>JAUKNU010000001.1:0-395462 GCA_030499155.1 Mycolicibacterium frederiksbergense
ACACAACCGGCGATCGGCATCGTCATCGGGCGGCGGCGCAACAGCAAGATCATCGATCAGCGCATCAATGATGGAATCGAGATGGGTGGCGTCCATAGGGATACCGACTTTCACAGAAGGTGCCCAAAGGGCACGATCAGTCAATACGGCTCGCACAGTCCCCACAGGGGCCGTCGAACCTCGCGGCGACCGGAGTCGCGGTCTGTGCTCACCGGGTGGAGATGGGAGCAACGTCGCATTCGAACTTGTGTTCGATGCTACGCCGAATCAAGGACCCGCGCAAGGGAAATTTTGGCGGTATGGGTGACAGTCCGGCCGGGTTGGCGGTGATACTCCTACTTCAAGGGCAACGCCATTCCCGTAGGACAGACACCTGCTAGTTCTGCGACAGCGCCCGAAGTTCGGCCAGCACCTTCTCGGTGTCGGCGCCCAGCTCCGGTGCCGGTCCGTGCACCCGGCCGGGTGTCCTGGAGAACCAGGTCGGCACGCCCGGCAGACGCATCGTCCCGTGCTCGGTCTCGATGGTCTCGAACAGTCCGACCGCATTGAGATGCTCGTTGTCGAACAGGGCGTCCGGGGTGTTGACGGCGGCGGCCGGGATCTCCAGTTCGCGGAACAGTTGCAGCCACTCTTCGGTGGTGCGCTCCTTGAGCGTCTGCGCCACCAGCCCGTACACGGTGTCGATCTGTTTGGCGCGCTGCTCAAGCGTGGCGAACTCGACGCTGTTCCAGACGGGCTGCACCCGCTCGATGAAGGCGTGCCAGTGCTTGTCGTTGTAGATCAGCGCCGCGATCTGACCATCCTTGGTCTCGTACGGCTTGCGGTTGGGCGCCACCGCGCGGGGATACACGGCCGGGCCGAGCGCGGGGTCGAACATGGCGCCGTTGGCATGTTCGACCAACATGAACGATGCCATAGTCTCGAACATGCTGACCTCCACCTCCTGTCCCTCACCGGTGCGCTCGCGGTGGAACAGTGCCATCGTGGTGGCGTACAGGGCCGTCAGACCCGCCACCTTGTCGGCCATGATGGTGCCGACATAGCTGGCCTCGCCGGTCAATTGTTCTTGCACCGCAGGCAATCCGCATTCTGCCTGGATGGTGTCGTCGTAGGCCGGGCGGTCGGCGTCCGGGCCCCGCCTGCCGTACCCGTAGCAGTTCGTATAGACGATGGATGGGTTCAGCGCGGCGACGTCCTCATAGGCGAACCCCAGCTTGGCGATCGCCTTGGCCCGCATCGAGTGGATGAACACGTCGGCGGTTTCGATCAACGACCGCAACGCAGCCTTGCCCGCATCGGTCTGCAGGTCCAGCATCACGCCCCGCTTGCCGCGGTTCACGTTGATGAAGACACCGCTCAACCCGGCGACGGGGCCGACCGAGATATAGCGGGTGTTGTCCCCAGCGGGTGGCTCGACCTTGATCACGTCGGCGCCCATATCGGCCATGATCTGGGTGCAGTACGGCCCCATCACCATGGCGGTGAGGTCGATGACCCGCACCCCTTTGAGCGGCCCCTGGAATTCGGTCATTGGGCGGCCATCCCGAACGAGAAGCGGATGTGGTCGGTGTGTCCGTCGGGCACCGGCGCGAACACCAGCGGTGCGGTGTCATCGCGGATGGCGTCGATGTTGGTCGCGACGTCCTCGATGGACCAGGACGGCTGATACACCCCGGGCGTCTCCGCGATGAACGCGCGCGCGACCCGGCCGGCGATTGCGACGAACAGTTCGCCACTCACCGAACACGATTCGTGTGCCAGCCAGCCGACGGCGGGCGCCACCAGCTCCGATCCCATCGGCGGATAGGCCGAGGTGTCCAGTCCCTCAGCCATTCTCGTGACCGCGCCCGGGATGATCGCATTGCAGGTCACACCCTCGGCAGCGCCTTCGAGTGCGGCCACGTTGGTGAGTCCGATGATCCCGGCCTTGGCGGCAGCGTAGTTCGCGACACCGTGGTTGCCGTACAGTCCGCCGATCGAGGAGGTCAGCACGATCCGCCCATAGCCGGCGGCACACATGAGCGGGAACGCCGGGCGCACCACATGGAAGGCGCCGCGCAGGTGCACATCAAGTACGGACTCGAAATCCTGATAGCTCAATTCCTTGAGTGAGCCGCGCCGCACGATGCCCGCATTGTGGATGAGGATGTCGATGCGCCCGAAGTTCGCCATGGCGGTGTCGATGATGGCCTTGCCACCCCCGGCCGTCGCGACGGAGTCGGTGCTGGCAACGGCTTGCCCACCGGCAGCGATGATCTCGCGCACCACGTCGTGGGCCGGGCCCTCATCCGACCCGTCGCCGGTCAGGGTGCCGCCCGGATCGTTGACGACGATCCGGGCGCCCCGCGATGCCAGCAGCAGCGCGTACTCCCGGCCCAGGCCCCGTCCGCCGCCGGTGATGACGGCGACGCGATCGTCGAAGTTGAGTTGACTCGTCAAGCGAATGGTTCCTCGCCCTCGAGCTTGGTGCGCTGCAACAGCCGTCCCGAGCTGGGGTCATACGGTGTGGCCCGGTGCATGGTGCCGGTGTTGTCCCAGATCACCAGGTCCCCGACGGTCCACTTGTGCCGGTAGGTGAACTGCGGTTGGGTCGCCCAATCGCGCAGGTGCACCAGCAGTTCCGCACTCCGGGTGTAGTCGATGTCGGTGATGTGGCGCGCGGTCGCCCCCAGTACCAGCGACTTGCGACCCGACTTGTGGGTCCACACCAACGGCAGCTCCCGGTCACCGATCGCCATCATCTGCTTGAGGGTCCTCGCCGACGGCTCCGGGTCGTAGTAGAACAATGTGTTCCACGCCGAGTGCATCACCCGCAGATCCGCGATCTCGGCCTTGTCCTCATCGGGCAGGTCATCATAGGCGGCGTAGGTGTTGCAGAATTCGGTGTCGCCTTCATCCGGATTCCCCAGGGCCACGCTCTGCAGCAGCGAGGCGAGGATCGGCACCTCGTTCATGGTGCCGTCCAGGTGCCAGTACAGCGACCCCTTCAGATAATCTGCCTGCTTGTTGACCTCGGTATCCAACGACACCTTGTACAGCTTCTCACCGCGAGCCTCCGGGGCGAAGGTGCCGAGCGTCTCGGTGAACGCGATCTGCTCCTCATCGCTGAATCCGATCTGCGGGAACACCAGCACGCCCCGCTGCTCCAGCAGTTCCCGGATCTCACCGGCGTATTCGCCCGACAGCAAGGTGTCTTTGTCCGCGAGCACCTCGGACCCGATGCGCGCCTTGATAGCCCGTGTCGGCAATGCCTCAGTGGCAGTCGTCATGGGGTGAGCTCCAGTCCGTCGAGATCGCCCGCGGCCCGCCACTGCGCGATCACGTCGTCGAAGGCGTAGAAACCCGGCGAGTAGAAGTCACCGAGGAAGGAGCCGTTGCGCTCCGCGCCACCGCGTCCCTCGTTGTTGTAATACCCAGGTGTACAGGACAATTCGAATGCCGAGTTGTCGATCGACAGTTCGCGCACCGTGGCGACCCACGCGTCCTGGCCCTGCTGGCTGGGTTCGACGGTCCTCGCACCGCGGTTCTGGGCTTCGGCGATGATGTAGGCGATGTGCTCGGCCTGCTGCTCGAACATCGCGGTGGTGTTGGCCGACACGCCGCCCTGGATGAAGCCCATGAAGAACTGGTTCGGGAACCCGCGGGTGGTCATGCCGTGCAACGTCTTGTAGTCGTTCTGCCAATAGTCGAAGAGCGACATGCCATCCCGGCCGACGATGCTGTCGATCGCGAAACGCCGGCTGATCTCGGTGGAGATCTCGAAACCGCTGGCGAAGATCACGCAGTCGACCTCGTATTCGACACCGTCGGCGACGACGCCGTTGGCGGTCAGCCGTTCCACGCCCTTGGACGCCGACACGTCGACGAGTGTCACATTCGGCCGGTTGAAGGACGCCAGGTACTGCTCGCTGGAGGTCGGCCGCTTGCACATGAAACGGTAGTACGGCTTCAGCGCCTCGGCGGTCTCGGGATCCTCGACGATCTCGGCGACGCGGCGGCGCAGCCGCTCCATGATCTTGAAGTCCTCTTCCTCCCGGAACGCCATGATCTGTTCGATGGTCACCGAGGCGGGATCATCGCTGGCCGCGATCCGGGCGGTCAGGTTGCGCCCGAGCTCGGTCCAGAAATCGCAGACCAGGTCCGGTTCACCGAACACCACGCCGACGAAGGGTGACCAGTTGTGGAAGTTGCGCTTGCGCTCCGCCTGCCAGCCCGGTTGCAGGGACGCCGCCCACTGCGGATCGGTGGGTGGATTGGACCGCGCATCGACCGAGGACGGTGTCCGCTGGAACACGAAGAGCTCCTTGGCGTCCCGGCCCAGATGCGGCACCAGCTGGATTCCGGTCGCACCGGTACCCACCAGCGCGACACGTTTGTCGGCCAGCTTGTCCAACCCGCCGTTGGCGTCACCGCCGGTGTAGTCGTAATCCCATCGGGCGGAATGGAACACGTGACCCTGATAATCCTTGATCCCGGGGATTCCGGGCAGCTTGGGGCGGTTATAGGATCCCTGCGCCATCACCACGAACCGGGCCCGGATATCGTCGCCGCGATCGGTGCTGATCTGCCAGCGCTGCGTGGAATCCTCCCAGCGCAGATCGCGTACCTGGGTGGAGAACAACGCACCGTCATACAACCCGAAGTGCTTGCCGATATTGCGGCAGTGCTGGAAGATCTCGGCGCCGTCGGCGAACTTCTTCGACGGCATGAAGCCGAGTTCCTCGAGCAGCGGGACGTAGCAGTAGGCGTCGTTGTCGCACTGGATACCCGGGAAACGGTTCCAATACCAGACACCGCCGAAATCCCCGGCCATCTCGATGACGCGGATACCCTCGACGCCGGCCTTCTTGAGGTGCGCACCGGCCAGCAGTCCGGCAAAGCCACCGCCGAGGATCACCACGTCGACGTCTTCGGTGACCGGGTCCCGTTCGGTGACCGTCGTGTACGGGTCGATTTCGTAGAAGTCGGCGAAATCGCCTTCCAGTTCCAGGTATTGGTCGGCGCCCTCGGAACGCAATCGCTTCGCCCGCTCCGCGGCGTACTTCTCCCGGATCGCCGGGATGTCGATATCGGTCGGGGTGTCGGTGGGTCCGCAGGTCTGCTGGTCGGTCATACGGTGGCGTTCTCCGGCAGGGCAGCGGGGTGCAGCGGGGCCGCGAGTTCGTGTACGGCCGGCAGCACCTCCTTGGCGAACAGCTTGGTGCTCTCGAAGGCATCCTCGTAGGGCATGGTGCCGAACTGCGGGACGATGGTCACCTCGGAGAACGAGCACGCCTCCTGGGCGGCCTTGAGCTTCTCGAAGACCACCTCGGGGGTTCCGATGAGCAGGTTGGAGGCGTGATATCCGGGCGGGCCGCCCTTCTTCTGGTCGCCGGTGACCGAGGACGCGAGCACCGCGGTGGCGGTCGCCTCGCGGGCCGCGTAGGCCTCATAGCCGCTGACGCCCTTGAAGTTCGACGCGTCGGCGAAGCCGTAGTGGACATTGACGTCGCGATTGGCGGTCCAGATCCACTGCTCGGTGAGTGCGGCGAGGGTGTCGTCCTCCTTCTCCGTGACGTACATGAACATCACGTTCTTGGGCTGACAGGGCTCGAAGCCCTCCTCGGCGCGGAAGGTGTTGACCTTGCGGACCTCCTCGCCGGCATCCCAGATCGGCTTGTTGCCGACGAACAGCGGCACCATGCCGCGCCGGGACAGGATCTCCAGCGATTCGGCCGTCGAGGAGGAACTGAAGATGCGGGAGAACAGGTCCTTGCTGAGCGGTTCGGGGCGCAGCGACATCTCGGGGAAGCTGAAGATCTCACCGTCGTAGGAGAACCGCTCACCGGAGAACGCCAGTTCGAGGATGTCCAGCGTCTCGTTGAACCGCTGCCGGCTCTGCTCACGGGGCACACCGACGGCGTCGAACTCGGTCTTGGACACCCCGCGGCCGATACCGATGGTGTTGTAGCGGCCGTCGGAGACGATGTCGAGGTACGCGATCTGGTGGGCCAGCCGCACCGGGTTCCACCACGGCGCGACGGCGACGAAGGTACCCAGGCTGACCCGCTCGGTGCGGCCCGCGAAGTAGGTGAGCGCCTGAATCGGGTTGGGCGTCATGCCGTACGGGGTGCCCTGATGTTCGGGGAACCAGATGCCGTCATAGCCGAGCGGCTCGGCCAGGTCACCCAATGCCAGCGCAGCCTGCACACACGTGTGGTCCGGCGTGGCGGGCGGACTGCTGAAATCGCCCGCCATGACCCGTTCCCAGTCGTGCGAGTTCTGCGCACCGGTACCGAGATTGACCTTCATATTGTCTCTCCTTCTCGTGATTTCGGCGTGATTCGCTGCGCTGGACGCGTCCGATCATGCCGAAATCGCTAGATGTCTTGGGGTTCGCCGCTGCCCATGTACTTGGACAGCTGCAGGTGCAGATTCACGGTGCTGCGCTCGCGGTATGGATTGGGCAACGTGCCGGGGAATCCCGCCGACTTCATGCCCTGTTGCACCGCAGCCATATTGGAGAAGTCCTGCGGTAGCACCGACAGCCAGTTCGGTGAATCCTTGGGGGTGTAGGCCCACTCCGTCGCGGGCTCTTCGCCCTTGGGGTACAGCTCGAACACCGCGACCTCGAAGATGCACTTGTTCGGGTCATAGCTCGGATCGGGGCGTGCGGAATAGCACAGGGCGCTGGTCAGGCCCTGTCCCACCTGGAAATTCGGGAAGATCTGCCACGCGGTGCCGCTCTGGCCGAGGATATCGGGCGGAATGGTCGGCCAGATGACGCCTCTGGCTTCGTCGTCGCGGCGTGCGGAGGCCAGCCAGTGCTGCAGCACCTGATCGGCCGGGGTGCCTTCGGGCAGTTCGTCCACGAGCCGCTTGGCGGCGTTGACCAGCGTCTTGGTCGTCGTGGCGTTGGTCTCTTCCATGGTGTAGACCTGCATCTCGGCGGTGGAGATACGCGGATCGCCGGTGCCCAGGCGGATTTTCGACTTGGTCTCGTCCATCCCCTTCGGTGCGTCGTAGCCGATGTTGCTGTGCTTGCCCTGTGCCTTGGCCCAGCCCTTGAATTCACCGAACTTGTTGAACTCCGGATGGGTGGTGAACACGTGGTAGGTCTCGTTGAAGGCCTCCATCGCGACTTTCCAGTTGCAGTCGAAGTACAGCCATTTGCGCCACTTGTAGCGCATGTTCTCCAGGCCGAACGGGTCGAGGATCTTGGCTGCCGGATGCAGGTAATCGACCAGGGACTCGCAGTGCGGGTCCATGTTGACGAAAAGCCATCCGCCCCAGGTGTCCACCTGCACCGGGGCCAGATGGGTGCTGGCCGGGGTGAGCGTGCCCTGCCAGTCGTCCTGTTCGCGGATATGGGTGCAGGCACCGTCCAGACCGTAGGTCCAGCCGTGAAAACCGCAGACGAAGGACTTGCGGGCCCGGCCGGTCGCGTTCTTGGCGCCCTCGGGGTTGTCGATCAGTTTGCGGCCGCGGTGCATGCAGACGTTGTGGTGGGCGGCGAACGTGTCTGCTCCGGTGCGCACCACGATGATCGAGTCGTCGAGAATGTCGTAGGTCAGGTAGCTGCCCACCTCGGGGATCTCCTCGACCCGTCCGACCTGCTGCCAGACCTTGCGCCACAATCTGTCTCGTTCGTTGCGCGCATACTCCGGAGAGATGTAGGCATCGACCGGGATGGTCATCGCCGTCGACAGATCCTCGGCGATCTCACCGGTGGAATCATCGGGTTCGGCGTCGATCTCGATCGCGGCGTCGAGATCGGATTCGGTGTGGGTCATCTGCCTGTCCTCTCAGATCCGACTGATCGCTTCGCGGAAGTTCTCGTCTTTCAAGAACAACGAGGTGTTGTCCGCTCCCAGATGTGTCCACCGCAGATTGAGTCCACCGTCGACCAGCAGCGTCTGTCCGGTGACGTAGCCGGAAAGATCGGACAGCAGGAACAGAATCGCTCCGGCCTGCTCCTCGGGTGTGCCCCGGCGGCCCATGGCGATGGCCCGCCGATCGCGGTCCGGGTCGGCGTCGACGTAGGTGGCCGATGCCGCGGTCGCGGTGACTCCGGGCGCGACCGCATTGACGCGGATGTCGTGGGGGGCCAGCTCGACGGCCAGGGTTCGGGTGGCCGCGACGATCGCGGCTTTCGCGGTGCCGTACGCGATGTGGAACGGCGCGCTGTTCATCCCGCTGATCGAGGACACCGACACGATGGAGCCGGGGTCACCGGCGGCGCGGATCTCGGCGGCCATCGCCTGGCTCATGAAGAACATGGTCTCCAGGTTCGCGGTGAACAGCTCACGCCAGTCCGAGCGGGAGACGCGGGTGGCCGGCATCCAGGTTCCCGGTGCGGCGCCACCGGCGATGTTCACCAGCCCGTAGGGCGTGCCGTCGGCCGTGCGCACCGCTTCGAGCACCGTTTCGATGCCCTCATCGGTCGACGCGTCGGCGGCCACCGCGATCACCGGTAGCCCGCGATCGGCCAGCGGCGCAACGTGGGCATCGAGGTTGTCCTTGGAACGACTCACCGCGATCACGGTCGCGCCGGCCTCCGCCGCCAGCCGGGTCACCGTGGTGCCGATTCCACCACCACCGGCGCCGGAGACCACCACGATGCGGCCTTCGAGGCTCAGGAGATCAGTCATAACCGCCTTCGGTCCGTGCCGCTAATTGTCCGTACAACATATGTCACTCTGCACAACGGAGAACACTATTCCGCAGCACTTATCTGCCCGTCAAGGCCCGCTCGCCGCAACTGTCGAACTATTGTCTGGACTAACCAGGCCTTGATAGCGTCCAGCCCATGAGCACCCCGCAGGCCGGCCGGTCCCCGGTCGCGTCGTCACCGGAAGCCGCCACCGGCTGGACCCTGACCCGCCTCACACAGCCCAGCCGACTGTTCGGCGCCAACGGCCTGCGCACCGGCCCCGACGGCCGGCTCTATATCGCGCAGGTGACCGGCAGCCAGATCAGTGCGCTGGACGTGATCACCGGCGAGATCGAGACGGTCAGCGCCAAGGGCGGCGACATCATCGCCCCCGACGATCTGGCCTTCGGAGCCGACGGCAGCCTCTTCGCCACCGAGGTGATGGACGGCCGGGTCAGCGCGCGCGATACGTCCGGCACCACCCGGGTGCTGCGCGACGACATGCCGTCGGCCAACGGCATCACCGTCCATCAGGACCGGTTGTTCGTCAACGAGTGCCGCGAAGGTGGCCGGCTGTTCGAGATGGGCCTTGCCGGCGGCGAGCCGCGGCTGATCCTGGCCGACCTGCCGTCCCCCAATGCCATGGAGGTCGGGCCGGACGGGTTGCTCTACTTCCCGGTGATGAACGCCAATCAGATCTGGCGGGTGCACCCCGAGGGCGGTGAGCCCGAGGTGGTGGCCGGTGACCTGGGCGTGCCGGATTCGGTCAAGTTCGACGCCGACGGCAGCATCGTCTCCACCCAGGTCGCCAGCGGCCAGGTGCTGCGCATCGATCCGCGCACCGGCACCCAGACCGTGCTGGCCGCCCTGACGCCGGGGCTGGACAACTGCGCGTTCGTCGACGGACGGCTGTTCGTCTCCCACTTCACCGGCGCCATCACCGAGATCCTCGGCGGCGGAGACACCCGTGAGTTGCTGCCGGGCGGGCTGAACTGGCCGCTGGATGTCACCGTCGGCGCCGACGGTCTGCTCTACATCGCCGACGGCACCTACCTCTACACCGTGGGCACTGACGGCACGCTGCAGACCGTGGGCATGTTGTTCAGCCCCGGCTATCCGGGCTTCGTGCGCGGCCTGACTCCCGGCGGGCCCGGCGAGTTCGTGGTCACGACCTCGGGCGGACAAGTGGCGCGCTACCGCCCCGCCGACAGCGAAACCGACTATCTGGCAGATGGTCTGGATCAGCTCTACGGTGTCACCCTGATGCCCGATGGCACCCCGGTCGTCGCCGAACAGGGCACCGGGCGGGTGCTGGCCGTCACCGGCACCGGCACCGAGGTACTGGCAGCCGACCTGGACACCCCGGTCGGGGTGGCCGCCGACGCCGACGGCAGCGTGCTGGTCTCGGTGAACGAGAAAGTGTTGCGGGTGACGCCGTCGGGCACCGACACCGTGGTCGACGGGCTGATCACCCCGCAGGGCATCCTGGTGCGCGACGGTCTGCTCTACATCGTGGACGCCGGCAGCAAGGCCGTCATCGAGGTCGACCTGTCCACCGGCGCCCGCCACACCGTCGCCGCCGGATTGCCGGTCGGCGCGCCACCCGGGATGACCGTCAAGCCCTTGCGAGGCATGCCGCCGTTCTCCGGTCCGCAGGGCCCGTTCGCCGGTATCGCGGCCAGATCAGATGGCACGCTGTACGTTTCGGCCGACGGCGAGGGCAGCGTGTACGCGTTGCGGCGGTCATGACATGACAACCGAGGCGACCGAGCACCGCTACCTGCAGGTGGCGCGGACCCTGCGCAAGGAGATCGTCGACGGGGTCTACCCCGTCGGCTCCCAGCTGCCCACCGAGCACGAACTGTGTGATCGCTTCGAGGTCAGCCGCTACACGGTGCGCGAGGCGCTGCGCCGGCTGCGCGAGGACAACCTGGTGTCCTCGCGGCCGCGGACCGGCACCCTGGTCGTGCCGCGTCCGTCGTCGAGTTCCTATGCCCAGGACGTCATGTCGATCGACGACCTTTTGGCGTTCGCGGCGGGTGCACAGTTCGAGATCGACTCCAACGCGATGGTCACCATCGACGCCGAACTGGCCGACCGCACCGGGCTCGGGCTCGGCGAGCAATGGCTGGCCGTGCGGGGACACCGGCGGGATGCCGCGACCAACACCCCGATCTGCCGCACCGAGTACTACATCAACCGGGCGTTCGCCGCGGTCGGGCGGATGCTGCACCGTCATTCGGGACCGATCTTCCCGCTGATCGAGGATCTCTACGGCGTCAGCATCACCGAAGTCCACCAGGAGATCACCGCCATTGCGCTTTCGGCCGATCTGGCCCACCTGCTCCAGATCGCGGCGGGCGCCCCCGCGCTGCAGATGCAGCGCAGCTACACCACCTCCGACGGCGAGGTTGCCCAGGTCACCGTGAACACCCACCCGGCGGCCCGGTACCGCCATTCGATGACGATGCGCCGCGTCAAGGGCCGACCGTGAGCACCCTCGCCGACGCGCTTCGCGTTGCGGCGCAAGATACTCCGGACCGTGTCCTCATCGTCGACGGCGATATCGACGTGACGGCCGCGGCGTTGTACCGGCAGGCCGGGGCGTTGGCCACCGAGATGTCGCGACGGATGCCGGCCGGCAGCGTGGTGTCCTTCATGCTGCCCAACTGGCATGAGGCCGCGATCGTCTACCTGGGCGCGACCATGGCGGGCATGGTGGTCAACCCGATCCTGCCATCACTGCGCGACAGCGAGCTGCAGTTCATCCTCACCGACGCCGATGTCCGAATGATCTTCATCCCGCAGCAGTTCCGCGGATTCGACTACGCCGCCATGCTGTCGCGGGTGACGGCCGCCATGTCCTCGCCGCCGGAGGTCGTCGTGGTCCGGGGAAAACATCCGGGGCAGACACCGATGCCGGAGCTTCTCGCCGCACCGCCCGCCGATCCCGTGGACCTGGACCCAGCCGCGGTGCGGATGATCATGTACACCTCCGGCACCACCGGACGAGCCAAGGGTGTACTGCACAGCCATGATTCGATCCATGCGCTGATCCGGCAGATCGGCGAGCACTGGCGCATCGATGCCGGTGACACCTTCCTCGTGCCCTCCCCCATCGCCCATATCGGCGGCTCGATCTACGCCTTCGAGTGTCCGCTGCTGCTCGGCTCGGTCGCCGTCCTGATGGAGAAGTGGGAGCCCGACGAGGCCGTCGCACTGATGCAGGCCCGCCGCTGCACCCACATGGCCGGCGCCACCCCGTTTCTGGTGGGGCTGCTCGGCGCCGCCGAACGCGCCGGCAGCCGGTTGCCCGATCTCAAGGTGTTCATCTGTGGAGGCGCGTCGGTGCCGCCCTCGCTCATCCGCAGGGCCACCGGTTATTTCGAGAAGGCCATCGTCACCCGGGTGTACGGCTCCACCGAGGTCCCGGTGTCCACCGTCGGCTCCCCCGAGGACGCGGACCGCGCGGCGCACACCGACGGCCATGCCGGGGTCGCCGATATCACGATCGTCGACGGCGAGATCAGGGTCCGCGGACCGCAGATGCTCACGGGTTACCTGCACGACGAGGACGCCGTGGAGGCCTTTGACGACGAGGGCTACTTCCGCACCGGCGATCTCGGGCACCTCACCGCGGACGGACATCTGGTGGTGACCGGACGCGCCAAGGACATCATCATCCGCAATGGCGAGAACATCTCCCCGAAGGAAGTCGAGGACATCCTGATCGGCCATCCCGGTATCGCCGACATCGCCGTCGTCGGGCTCCCCGACCCCCGCACCGGTGAGCGGGCCTGCGCGGTCGTCGTCGCCAGCGGTCCCGACGTGCCGGACGTCGGCGATCTGCGGGATCTGCTGAAGACGCACGGCCTGGCCACGTTCAAAGCACCGGAGCAGGTGGCGGTCTGGGACTCGCTGCCCAAGAACGATGCCGGGAAAGTCCTCAAACACCAGATCCGGGCGACGCTGACGAAGGGGCTCAACTGACATGCAGGTAGCGATCGTGACCGGCGCCAGCAGCGGGATCGGCTTCGGGTGCGCCGTCAAACTCGCCGAGGCGGGCATGGCGGTGCTCGGCGCCGGCCGGGACCGAGCCCGACTGACCGACCTCGAGACCGCGATCGGCGATCCGGATCGGATCGCGACGCTGGCCGTGGACCTCACCGCCGACGACGCGCCGGCGCAGATCGTCGACGCTGCGGTATCCCGCTGGGGTCACATCGATTTCCTGGTCAACAACGCCGGCGTGGGCAGTCCCAAACCGCTGCACGAGACCGATGACGAGTCCCTGGATTACTTTCTGGGCCTGATGCTGCGGGCACCGTTCCGGTTGGCCCGTGATGTGCTCCCGCACATGGGGCCCGGCTCGGCGATCATCAACGTGACCTCCACCTTTGCCGTCGTCGGCGGGATGCGTGGCGGCGCCTACTCCGCGGCCAAGGGCGGTCTCACCGCGCTGACCGGCCACATCGCCTGTCAGTACGGTGCCGAGGGCATCCGCTGCAACGCGGTGGCGCCCGGTGTGACCCTGACCCCGATGGTCGCCACCCGGTTGGAGGACGAGCGCTTCCGCAAGATCAACACCGAGATGACACCGCACACCCGCCTCGGCACCGTCGACGATATCGCCAGCACCGTGGCGTTCCTGTGTTCTCCCGGAGGCGCTTTCATCAACGGCCAGACCATCGTCGTCGACGGCGGCTGGAGCTCGACGAAGTACCTGTCTGACTTCGCGCTCACCTCCGAGTGGGTCGCCCGGTGAATCTGTTTGCGGTGCTCGACCAGGCCGCGGCACGCTTCGGGGAGCGCGGCGCGGTGTACCGCGGCACCGAACAGTTGCACAGCTTCGCCGAACTCCGGGACCGCGCGCTGCGACTTGCTGCCTCGGTGGGCCCCGAACGTGACACCGGCGCCCGGATCGCCATTGCCAGCGAGAACCGGCCCGAGATCATCGAGCTGATGTTCGCCGTGTGGGCCGCCGGCTGCGCCGTCGTCCCGATCAACTTCAAACTGCACCCGCTCGAAATGGCGCAGATCCTCGATGATTCCGGCGCCGCGGTGGTGTTCGCATCACCGAAGATCGCCGCCGGGCTCGCGGCGGTCACCGAGGTGGCGGTCGAGGACATCGACTCCCCCGCCTACACCGCCCGCCTGGTATCCGACCCCGCGGTCCCGGCCGGTACCGATTCAGGCGCCCTGGCCTGGCTGTTCTACACCAGCGGTACCACCGGCAAATCCAAGGGCGCGATGCTCTCGCACCGCAATCTGATGGCGATGACGGTGTCGCATCTGGCCGACTTCGACTGCCCGGACGAGAAGTCCAGCCTGGTGCACGGCGCACCCATGTCGCACGGCTCGGGTCTCTACATCGCGCCGTACATCCTGCGCGGTGCCCGGCAGGTCATTCCGGCCTCGGCCGGCTTCGAACCCGAGGAGTTCCTCGACCTGTGTGACCATCACCCCGGCGTCAGTTGCTTTCTGGCGCCCACCATGGTGCAGCGGCTGGTCGCCACCGGCCGGCCACGCCCGGCGAATCTCACGACCGTCGTCTACGGTGGCGGCCCGATGTACGTGGACAGTCTCAAGAAGGCGATGACGGCGTTCGGCCCGATCTTCGTCCAGCTCTACGGCCAAGGCGAGGCCCCCATGACCATCACCGGGTTGCGCAAGCAGGATCACCTGGATGCCGATGACGCGGTGCTCGGCTCCGTCGGCTACCCGCGCTCGGGTGTCGAGGTCGCGGTGCTCGACGCGACCGGCAAGCCGGCCGCCATCGATGAGATCGGCGAGATCGCCTGCCGCGGCGATGTCGTGATGTCCGGGTACTGGAACAACCCGGCGGCGACGTCGACCACGCTGGTCGGCGGCTGGCTGCACACCGGGGACATGGGATCGTTCGATGCGCGCGGCTACCTGACCCTGCGCGACCGCAGCAAGGACGTGGTGATCAGCGGCGGCAGCAATATCTATCCGCGCGAGGTCGAGGAGGTGCTCATCGAGCACGCGGGTGTCGTGGAAGCCTGCGTCGTCGGGGCACCCGATGAGGAGTGGGGCGAGGTGGTGGTGGCCTTCATCGTGGGCACGGCCGCCGAGGATGCCCTCGATGCCCATCTGCTGGAGCGGATTGCCCGGTTCAAGCGCCCGAAACGCTACGTCTATGTGGACGAACTGCCGAAGAACAGTTACGGCAAGGTACTCAAGCGGGAGTTGCGCGAACTGGCGACGGGGCGAGCGGAGCGACGAGGATCGATGCGGTAGACACGTTCCATGCAGATCGAAGGCAAGGTCGTTGTCATCACCGGGGCGGGTTCGGGAATCGGGCGTGCCCTGGCGCAGCAATTCGCCGACGCCGGAGCGTCAGTGGTGGCCGGCGATATCGACGCCGTCGGCGCTTCAGCGACCGCTGCCGGGATCGGCGAGCGCGCGGTGGGTGTCGGTGCGGACGCCGCCTCCGTCGCCGGTATCGCCACCCTGCTCGATGCCGCGCGGAACGCATTCGGTCCTGTCGACATCTACGTCGCGAACGCCGGTGTCATCGGCGCGTCGGGGCTGGGTGCCGACGACGACTGGGACCGGGTGTTGGAGGTGAACCTGCGCGCGCACATCCGGGCCGCCGATGCGCTGCTGCCGGACTGGATCTCCCGCGGCAGGGGCTACTTCGTGAGCATCGCCTCGGCGGCCGGGCTGCTCACCCAGGTCGGCGCCGCCGGTTACGCGGTGTCCAAACACGCCGCGGTCGGATTCGCCGAATGGCTGTCGATCACACACGGCGACAACGGGATCGGCGTGACGTGCGTGTGCCCGATGGGGGTCGCCACACCGTTACTGGACGCCATCACCGACTCCGAGGACGCCACCGCGCGAGTCGCCGCCACATCGATCACCACCGCCGGCGACGTATTGAGCGCCCAGGACGTGGCGGCGGCGACCCTGGACGGCATCCGCGAAGACCGCTTCCTGGTGCTGCCGCATGCGTCGGTCCTCGACATGTACCGCGGTAAGGGCACCGATTACGATCGCTGGATCTCCGGGATGCGGCGCTACCAGCGGGCATTGGGCGACTGAGCGCGAAACAACACGGCGCGCCGCCAAGCAGTCACGCTCAGTCCAGGTACTCGGTGGAACAGGACAGATCCACATACACCGTGGCGCCTGGGGCGTCATTGGACGCTCCGCGCACCGCGTCCACCGAACAATTGGACATCGGGCCGTTGCGGGTGCCGTTCACCTGGACGCTGTACCCCTGGGCCCGCAGTTCCTCCACGGTCTCGGTGGCCGACGCCCCCGACGGCGCCGCCGAGGCGGTACTCGCCAGCCCAAATGCACCGAGTGCCAACGTGACAAAGGTCGCCGCGGTGATGAGTGTCTTCTGCATGTCGAATTCTCCTTCTGATTCGGCCATCCCTGCTGATGTGTCACTGCGTCAGCGGGAGTGATCCGGGTGAGTGTGCGCCGGACGGCGCAGAGCGTTGATGTCGACGAGATATTCCGTTGTTTCTCAGATGATGTGATCTCTACGGTTCGCAGTTCGCGAAGCCAGACCTTCTCATACCTTCAACGGTATGAGCGCGCACCGTCGCTGTCATGGGACTCATAGGAACTACCAATACTTCTCCGGCGAAGGAGTTTTCGGCACCGGCACGCCCGGTCGGAGAGCACGAATCAACGGCTTCAGCACGATAGCCGGTCAAAGCCTCACGAAACGCATGCGCTGCGCGGAATACGCGAGAGCGCTCAGAGCACCTTGTCGGCCGTGACCGGCAGTTCGGCGAGTCCCTTCACACCCAGCGGGTCGGCGATCGCGTCCTCGTCCGGAAGGAAGGCCGCATCCAACTCGACGACGTCGGCGTTGACCGGGACGAGGTAATCGGCGGACCGACTCCGGTGGCGGGTCCTATCTCACGCTAGGCAGGCGATGGGATCCGCGGGGACAACTCATATCGAATGCACACACAGCCCCGGGCCTACCGGTGCAGGACGGGTGTCGATATCGCCGATGAGCCACCGCCGGGCTCGCCGTTTAGGGTGGTGACGGGTGGGTACAGGGATAAAACCGCTCCCCGGTTCACAATCTGCTCGAAGGAGACATATGCGTCGGCGGCTTGGTCATCGCACAATGACGGTGACGGCAATCGTCGGTGTGGCGTTGCTCGTCAACGGTGGCACGGCGCAGTCCTGGGGTGCGCCTCCGGGCACCGGGAGCGCCCCGCAGGCTCCGGTCGACACTTTTGCACTACCCGCGGCGCCGCCTGCCCAGCCGCTGGCACCGTTCGATGGGCTCGAGGCGCGCGTACAGCAGGCCGCCGCGGATGCGGCCAGGTCCGGTGCCGACATCACCGCGGTGGTGCTGGACCGCAACACGGGTCAGACCGCTTCGACCGGAGCGAATCAGTCCTTCCCGATCGCGTCCGTGGTGAAGCTGTTCATCGCCGACGACCTGCTGCTGCAGGAAGCGGAAGGAAAGACCACACTCTCGGCTGCCGACCGCACATCACTCGACGCCATGCTGCGCTCCTCGGATGACAGCGCGGCCCAGAACTTCTGGGATCGCAACGGCGGCAACGCCGTCATCGCCCGCATCAAGGCGCGGTACGGGTTGGCCGGCACGACAGCGCCCTACAACGGGCACTGGGACGTGACCACAAGCACCGCGGGCGATCTGGTCCGTTACTACGACATGCTGCTGAACGGCAGCGGCGGGCTGCCGCCCCAACAGGCGAGCATCATCATGAGCAACCTCGCGCAGTCCACCCCCACCGGCAACGACGGCTACCCACAGCGGTTCGGCATCCCCGAGGGGCTCTACGCCGAACCGGTGGCGGTCAAGCAGGGCTGGTTCTGCTGCTGGAGCGGCCCCAACCAGCTACACGTGTCCACCGGCGTGATCGGCGCCGACCGGCGCTACGTGATGGCGATCAGCTCCCTGGACCCCACCAGTGAGTCGGCCGCCCGCCAGGACATCACCCAGGCCGTCAAGACGATGTTCCCGGGCGGCACGATCTAGCCGCCGGCCGCGGCCGCGATGTCGGCGGCGCTGATCCCGGAGAGATCGGGCACGTTCTGCATGAGTTCGATGCGGGTGCCGTCGGGGTCGGTCAGGTAGATGAACCGGCCCGAGGTCGGGTCTGCGGCATCACCCAGCACGGTGCGCGTCGACTCCACCAGAGCCCCGCCCGCGGCGAGGATCGCCTCGGTGAGGCCGTCGACGTCCTCGACCCGGAACGAGAGATGGGTGAAACCGAGCTCGGTCATCGGCTTGCGCTCCCCCGATCCGGTGATCGGGACGTCGACCCACTGCAACAGTTCGATCCGGATGTCATCGCGGATCAGCATCGCGGAACGGAAGCGGCCCTCTTGCTCCATGGTGGCGGCGACCTCGTTGTTGTCGAAGTCGAGCTGATAGAGCTGCGCGAACCCGAATACCGCGGTGTAGAAGCGGATCGAACGGTCGAGGTCGGTGACGCCGATGCCGATATGCGAGAAGCCCTGGATCATGAGGGCAGTGTGACAGAACGGACGGCCGGCCACGCATGTTCAGCGAGAGACTACGTGCGCACTACGATGCCTGCGTGGGCGAAACCCGGCGCCGGCTCTCCCCCGGCGATCAACGCAGCGAACTGCTGATCCTGGGTGCCGAGGTCTTCGGTCAACGCCCCTATGACGAAGTCCGGATCGACGAGATCGCGGAACGTGCCGGGGTGTCCCGCGCCCTGATGTATCACTACTTCCCGGACAAACGCGCCTTCTTCGCCGCAGTGGTCCGCGCCGAGGGCGAGCGGTTGTTCGACGCCACCAACGCCCCGGCCGATCCCGGGCAGTCGCTGTTCGGCCAGGTCCGCGCCGGGGTCCTGGCCTATCTGCACTATGACGAGCAGCATCCGCACGGCGCGTGGGCGGCATACCTGGGGATGGGGCGTACCGATCCGGTGCTGGGCGGCGTCGACGATCTGGTCGAGACGGCCAATGCCAAACAGGCCGACCGGATCATCGAGCGTCTGTGGGCCGCTGCGGGCCGCCCGCCGGACGGCACCACGGCCCGCGACCTGCGGGCCACCGTGTACGGCTGGCTGGCGTTCACCTTCGAGCTGTGCCGCCAGCGTGTGCTCGACCCCACCCTGGACGCCGATGTCGTCGCCGACACCTGCGCACACAGCCTGCTCGACGCCGTCGGGCGGGTGCCGGGTATCCCGGCACCCCTCGCCGCGGCGGTGTCGGCGCCGAACCGTTAGCCGCCGCAGCGGGCGCGGAAGTCCCTGGTGGGTTGCCGGATACCCCGAAGTTCATCGCGGACTTGCGGATTGGCGTCCAGGTAGGTGCCGAGTTCGGCCCGACGCTCCTCCTGTGTCTTTCCCTTCAGACCGGTGAAGAAATCGTTCACCGGAGGGTGGGTGAACAGATAGGCCGATGTCGCCGCGGTGACACCGGCGATCACCCCGGCCAGATCCGCGGCGGTGCAGTTGGGCGGCGGCGGAGGCGGAGGCAGCGGCTCCGCGGATGCCGTTGCGACGGAACCGAACACGGCGAGCGCGGCGAACGCCCCCGCCAGTACCCGGCGGGACGAAATGGGTTTCGACAGCACGGCATTCTCCTCGATCGGGTTCTGTGCGTTCATCGTCCGCGACCACCGCGGCCACCGCCGGCGCTGGGCCGGCCACCGCCTCCGGGCAGTCCGACATTCGGTCCACCTGGACCGCCCGGCCCGCCGAAGTCCGGGTCGAGATTGACGTCGATCTCCCATCCCCAGGCGTCGTTGCAGTCCGTCCAGTCGTAGTCGCACGGGTACGGCACGTAAGGCCCCGACGAACCGCTCGGCCCGTCGCCGGTGTTCGAGCCGCGGACATCGCCCTGCGAGCAGATGGTCGTGCCACCGGTGCTGGTGCAGTCGGCGACGGCGAGGGGGGTGGGGGTTGCGGTGAGGCCCGCGCCGATCAGCACGGGCACGGCGAGCATCTTGAACAGTCGCATCACTGACTCCTTCAGTCGTCGTCGTGAGCGAAACTGACGGCTTCGTAAGGAGCATATGCCTGTCGGAGCGCTGTGAACAGGTGTTTGCGCAGGTCATCATCACTTGTCGGTACGGAGGTGCACCATGGAGGACGTGCCCGCCCAGATCGATCCGCTGGCCCGGTTCAGTCCGCTGACCCGGGACTGGTTCCGTGGCACCTTCCCGGCGCCCACCGCGGCCCAGGAACAGGCCTGGTCGGCGATCGCAGACGGGGACAACACGCTGGTCATCGCGCCCACCGGCTCCGGCAAGACACTGGCCGCCTTCCTCTGGGCGATCGACGACCTGGCCCAGCATCCCGGCGAGCCGGCTGCCGGCACCCGGGTCCTCTACGTCTCGCCGCTCAAGGCATTGGCCGTCGATGTCGAACGCAATCTGCGCACCCCGCTGACCGGGCTGGCCCGGGTGGCCGAACGCGCCGAGGTGGCTGCACCGACCATCACGGTCGGCGTGCGCTCCGGGGACACCACCCCCAAGGACCGCCGTGACCTGATTTCCCGGCCCCCCGACATCCTGATCACCACCCCCGAATCACTGTTCCTGATGCTCACCTCGGCGGCGCGCGACACCCTGGCCGGTGTTCGCACCGTGATCATCGACGAGGTGCACGCCGTCGCCGCCACCAAACGCGGTGCGCACCTTGCCGTTTCGCTGGAACGGCTGGACGCCATGTTGGAACGGCCGGCGCAGCGGATCGGGTTGTCAGCGACGGTGCGCCCCGCCGAGGAGGTCGCCCGGTTCCTGGCCGGGACGGCTCCGACCACCATCATCGCCCCGCCCGCGGACAAGACCTTCGAATTGCAGGTCCAGGTTCCGGTGCCGGACATGACGAATCTGACCGAAGGCTCGATCTGGCCCGATGTCGAGGAACGCATCGTCGACCTGGTCGAGGCGCATCACTCGTCGATCGTGTTCGCCAATTCGCGCCGCCTCGCGGAACGTCTCACGTCCCGGCTCAACGAGATTCACGCCGAACGCACCGGTGTGGAACTGCCGGGCGGGCACAACACGAAGGTGGCCGCCGGCGCGCCAGCACACGTCATGGCCAGCGGGCAGAGCTTCGGCGCACCGACCGTGCTGGCCAAGGCCCACCACGGCTCGGTGAGCAAGGAGCAGCGCGCACTGGTCGAAGATGACCTCAAGAGTGGTCGGCTCAAGGCAGTCGTCGCCACCTCCAGCCTGGAACTCGGTATCGACATGGGCGCGGTGGACCTGGTCATCCAGGTGTCGGCGCCGCCGTCGGTGGCCAGCGGCCTGCAGCGGGTCGGCCGGGCCGGGCACCAGGTCGGCGAGATATCCCAAGGTGTGCTCTTCCCCAAGCATCGCACCGATCTGATCGATTGCGCCGTCACGGTGGAACGGATGCGGGCCGGCCAGATCGAGACCATGCGGGTTCCGGCGAACCCGCTGGACGTGCTCGCCCAGCACACCGTTGCCGCCGCGGCACTCGAGCCACTGGACGCCGATGCCTGGTTCGATACGGTGCGCCGCAGCGCCCCCTTTGCGAGCCTGCCGCGCAGCGCCTTCGAGGCCACGCTGGACCTGCTGTCCGGCAAGTACCCCTCGACCGAGTTCGCCGAGCTACGCCCCCGACTGGTCTATGACCGCGACGCCGGAACCCTGAACGCACGGCCGGGCGCCCAGCGGCTGGCGGTCACCTCCGGTGGCGCCATCCCCGACCGCGGCATGTTCACCGTCTACCTCGCGTCCGAGTCCGAAAAGCCCTCACGCGTAGGCGAACTCGATGAAGAGATGGTCTACGAATCGCGGCCCGGCGACGTGATCTCGCTGGGTGCCACCAGTTGGCGCATCACCGAGATCACCCACGACCGGGTGCTGGTCGTGCCCGCACCGGGCCTGCCCGCCCGGCTGCCGTTCTGGCGCGGTGACAGTGTCGGACGTCCCGCCGAACTCGGCGCGGCGGTCGGGGCGTTCACCGGCGAACTCGCCCAGCTGGGCTCCGACGACTTCCGCAAGCGCTGCCAGGAGACCGGATTCGACGAGTTCGCCACCGACAACCTGTGGCAGCTGCTCGACGAACAGCGCCAGGCCACCGGCGCCGTCCCCAGCGATACCACCTTGATCGTGGAGCGCTTCCACGACGAGCTGGGCGACTGGCGGGTGATCCTGCACTCCCCCTACGGCTTACGCGTGCACGGCCCGCTGGCGCTGGCGGTCGCGCGGCGGCTGCGGGAACGCTACGGCATCGATGAGAAACCGACCGCCTCCGACGACGGCATCATCGTGCGCCTGCCCGATGGCGGCGACGATCCGCCCGGGGCTGAGCTCTTCGTGTTCGATGCCGACGAGCTGGAACCGATCATCACCGACGAGGTCGGCGGCTCGGCGCTGTTCGCATCCCGCTTCCGCGAATGTGCCGCCCGGGCACTGCTGCTGCCGCGCCGCCACCCCGGCAAGCGGTCCCCGCTGTGGCACCAACGCCAGCGCGCCGCGCAGCTGCTCGACGTGGCCCGCAAGTATCCCGAATTCCCCATCGTGCTCGAGACCGTCCGGGAATGCCTGCAGGATGTCTACGATGTGCCCGCGCTGACGGAGGTGATGAGCAGGGTCGCCCAGCGCAAGATCCGGCTGTTGGAGGTCGAGACCGCCACACCCTCACCGTTCGCCGCCGCCGCACTGTTCGGGTACGTCGGCGCATTCATGTATGAGGGCGACAGCCCGCTGGCCGAAAGGCGCGCCGCCGCACTGTCGTTGGACACCGTGCTGCTGGCCGAGCTGCTGGGTCGGGTGGAACTGCGCGACCTGCTCGACCCCGATGTCGTCACCGCGACGACCAGGCAACTGCAGCATCTCGATGCCGATCAGGCCGTCCGTGACGCGGAGGGGGTCGCCGATCTGCTGCGCCTGCTCGGGCCGCTCACCGAGACCGAGGTCGTCGAGCGCTGCGCGCAGGACGATATCGGCGGTTGGCTGGAAGGGCTGCGGGCAGCCCGCCGGGCACTGACGGTGTCCTACGCGGGATCGACGTGGTGGGTGACCGTCGAAGACGTCGCGCTGCTGCGCGACGGCGTCGGAGTGGCGGTACCGGTCTGGGTGCCGGCCAGCCTCACCGACACCGTCACCGATCCACTGGGCGATCTGCTCGGGCGCTACGCCCGCACCCGCGGACCCTTCAGCACCGAGGACGCTGCCGCCCGGTTCGGGCTGGGTATCCGGGTGACCGCCGACGTGCTGGGCCGGCTGGCCGGTGACGGCCGGTTGATCCGCGGCGAGTTCACCGAGGCGATCGCCGGGTCCTCCGGGCAATGGTGTGACACCACGGTTCTCAAGATTCTGCGGCGGCGGTCACTGGCGGCCCTGCGCGCCGCGGTGGAGCCGGTCAGCACCGCGGCCTACGGCCGGTTCCTGCCCGCGTGGCAGCATGTCGGCTCCACCCGCAACCGTGGGGTGGACGGCCTGGCCGTCGTGATCGAGCAGCTGGCCGGCCAGGCACTGCCGGCATCGGCGATCGAGACGCTGGTGCTCCCCCAGCGAGTGGCCGACTACCAACCCGCCATGCTCGACGAGCTGTTGGCCTCCGGTGAGGTGACGTGGTCGGGTTCGGGTCAGATCGGCGGGTCCGACGGCTGGATCTCCTTCCACCTCGGCGACACGGCGCCGATGACGCTCGCCCCGCCCGCCGAGATCGAGTTCAACGACCACCACCGCGCCATCATGGCGTCACTCAACCACGGTGGCGCCTACTTCTTCCGCCAACTGGCCGACGGATTATCCGAGGGTGACCTCAAAACAGCGCTGTGGGAACTGATCTGGGCAGGATGGGTGACCGGTGACACGTTCGCCCCGGTGCGCGCCCTGCTGTCGGGCCCGCGCCGCACCGGCGCCCCGTCGCACCGTCAACGCCAGCGCCCCCCGCGGCTGAGCCGCTACAGCCTGGCCCAGGGGCAGCCGCGCGCCGACCCGACGGTGGCCGGCCGCTGGTCGGCGCTGCCCGCCGCCACCCCGGATTCCACGGTGCGCGCACACTTCCAGGCCGAGCTGCTGCTGAATCGCTTCGGCGTGCTCACCCGCGGTGCCGCCGACGGCGTGCCCGGCGGTTTTGCGATGCTGTACAAGGTGCTCACCGCTTTCGAGGACGCCGGACGCTGCCAGCGCGGCTATTTCGTGGAATCGCTCGGCGGCGCCCAGTTCGCCGCGGCGTCCACCGTCGACCGGCTGCGGTCGTATCTGGACGGTATCGACCCGCAGCGCCCGGAGTTGCATGCCGTGGTGCTGGCAGCCACCGACCCCGCCAATCCGTACGGCATGGCCCTGCCGTGGCCGGAGGGCACCGAGGTGACGCACCGCCCGGGACGCAAGGCCGGTGCGCTGGTGGCGCTGGTCGACGGGCAGTTGGTGTGGTTCCTGGAGCGCGGCGGTAAGTCGCTGCTCAGTTTCGGTGCCGAGCCCGAAGTCCAGGCCGCCGCCGCAGCCGCCCTGGCGAACCTGGTCGCTTCGGGGCGGATCCCGTCCCTGCTGGTGGAACGCATCAATGCGGTGACCGTGCTCGATCCCGGCGCCGGTGCGGAACATGCCACCGTGGTGGAGGCGCTCGTCACCGCCGGTTTCGCCCGGACCCCGCGGGGCCTTCGCCTGCGCTGAACTTGTCAAAAGTGACAAAACTTAGGGCGCGGCTGGCCGATACTCCGAGCATGGTCTCGCTCATCGTTCACCTCGTTCTGGGTATCGGCGTCATCGCCTGGATCGTGCGCGCCAACCCACGCGTTTTCGCCCGACCAGGCGATGGCGGCGCGATGTTCGCACCGCTGGAAATCCTGTTCTATGTCATCGGGGTGGCATCGGTCGCTCTCGGTTACTACTTCAACCATCAGTTCGTCGCGACCTATGCGGTCGAGGGCGGCAACCCGATCTGGGGCCCCGGCAGCTGGCAACAGTTCATCGTGCTCGGTTACGCCAACCCGGCTGCCGCATCGGCCAGTCAGGACTACACCATCATCAACGTCATCCTGCTGCCGCTGTTCACGATCATCGACGGCCACCGGCGCGGCATCAAACGCCCGTGGCTGTACTTCGTGTCCAGCCTGTTCACCAGTTGTGCGTTCGCCTACGCGTTCTACTTCGCCACCCTGGACCGGGTGCACCGGCAGCAGAAGACGCTCACGACCGTCTGAATCCGTTCGCGAAGGCGTGAGCATGTTCAATGGGTTATGCCCGAAGGTGACACCGTGTTCCGTACCGCCGCCAAGCTGCGCGAGGCGCTGGTCGGGAACACGCTGACCCGCTGCGACATCCGGGTCCCCCGCCACGCCACGGTGGACCTGACCGGGCAGGTCGTCGACGAGGTCCTCAGCCGCGGCAAACACCTGTTCATCCGGGTGGGCGAGGCCAGCATCCATTCGCATCTCAAGATGGACGGCAGCTGGGTGATCGGCGGGTTCCGCGGCCCCCAGCACCGGGTCCGGATCGTGCTGGGTACCGCCGACACCGCGGCGTTCGGGATCGATCTGGGCATCTTGGACGTCCTGGCACGCGACCATGATCAGGACGTGGTCGCCCATCTCGGGCCCGACCTGCTCGGCCCGGACTGGGACCCGCAGCGTGCGGCGGCGAACCTGATCTCCGGGCCGGATCGCCAACTCGCCGACGCCCTGCTGGATCAGCGGGTGATGGCCGGTGTCGGCAACGTCTTCGCCAACGAACTGTGTTTCGTGTTGGGCCGCGGCCCAGATGCACCCGTGAGCTCCCTTGCCGATCCCCTACGAGTCGTGCAGCGCGCGCGGGAAATGTTGTGGGCGAACCGGAACCGGACGAATCGCATCATCACCGGCAATACCCGCCGCGGTCAGCAGTTCTGGGTGTACGGCCGGGCCGGAGAGCCGTGTCGCCGCTGCCGCACCCCCATCAGGAGGGACGACAGCGGCGACCGGATCAGGTATTGGTGCCCGAACTGTCAGGCGGCCTGAGCCGCCTCGGGCTTCGGAGCAGCCGGCGTGCGGGTCGGCAGAGCCAACCGCAGGATCTTCTTGACCACGTTACCGAACTGCCGGGGAAGAGACCCGGAGTTGTAGGGCAGACCGTAGCGCTCGCAGATCTCCCGAACTTCCTTCGAGATCTCGGCATGACGATGGGCCGGGATGTCCGGGAACAGATGGTGCTCGATCTGGAAGGACAGATTGCCGCTCAGGATGTGGAACCACTTGCCGCCGGTCAGGTTCGCCGAGCCGAGCAACTGACGGAAGTACCACTGCCCGCGTGATTCGCTCTTGGTCTCCTCGATGGAGAACTCCTGCGTCCCTTCCGGGAAGTGCCCGCAGAAGATGATCATGTAGGACCACACGTTGCGCATCAGATTCGCGGTCAGGTTGCCGGTGAAGACCCATGGTGCGAACGGGCCGGCCAGCAGCGGGAAGGCCACATAATCCTTCAGCGTCTGCTTCTTGGTCTTCTGCCAGATGCCGCGGATCACATCTCGCTTGTCGGCGACGCTGATCTCGCCGGAGCGGATGCGTTCGGTCTCCAGCTCGTGCAGCGCGACGCCGTACTGGAACAGCACCATCAGCAGGAACGCGTACACGGGGTTGCCGAGGTAGTACGGCGACCACCGCTGGTCCTCGCTCATCCGCAGGATGCCGTAGCCGATGTCACGGTCCATGTCGACGATGTTGGTGTAGGTGTGGTGCATGTAGTTGTGCGAGTGCCGCCACTGATCGGACGGGCATGCGTTGTCCCACTCGAAGGCCTTGCTGGACAAGGCCGGATCGCCGGTCCAGTCGTACTGGCCGTGCATGATGTTGTGGCCGATCTCCATGTTGTCGAGGATCTTGGCGACCCCGAGCATGGCGGTGCCGGCCAGCCAGAACGGCGGGAAGATGCCACCGAACAGCAGGGCGCGCCCACCGACCTCGAGAGTGCGCTGAGCCTTGATGACCTTGCGGATATAGGTGGTGTCCCGCTCGCCGAGATCGGCGACCACGCGCTCACGGATCGCGTCGAGTTCGGCGCCGAACGCGTCGGCCTGCTCGGCGGTCAGGGAGTACTTGTCGGAGCGCACCGCACGGTTGCGGATGGTGTCCCGGGAAATGTGCTCGGGGCGAACGGAAATTGTGTCAGTCATTGCTGTTCCTTCCGGCTCAGAGATCGATGGCGACGTCACCGACGGCGGCGGTGACGCATATCTGGATGTCTTCACCATCAGCGGTGGACACCGCTCCGGTGATGAGGTTTCGCACGGCACCGCTCTTCTTGAAGCGGGTGCAGCTGTGGCAGATGCCCATTCGACAGCCGCTCTCCGGGTTGAGCCCGGCGGCCTCGGCCTGGGCCAGCAGCGGCTGTCCGTCGTCGACGACCTCCACACCGCTGTCGGCGAAGGTGATGGTGCCGCCGCTGGTTTCGGTGGGTAGCGCGAATTCGGGGGGCACGAAGCTCTCCGAGTAGGCCTGCGGGAAGAGCTCGCGAACGGCCTCGATGAGCACGGCGGGACCGCACACGAACACGGCATCCGGGTCGGGCATCGCGGCCGCCAGGTGCTCGGGCCCGAACCGGCCGTCCAGTTCGGAGCCGGCGGTGTCGCGGGTGTAGCCGTGCAGCACCCGGACGCCGGGCAGCGCGTCGAGTTCCTGCCGGTAGCAGGCCTCCGAGGCGGAGCGCGCGTAGTGAATGAAGGCGATCTCGCCGGAGAATCCCTCGGTGCGAAGCGTGCGCACCATGGACAACACCGGGGTGATGCCGCTGCCGCCGGAGACGAACAGGATGCGCC
The DNA here is from genome assembly GCA_030499155.1 of Mycolicibacterium frederiksbergense. Lineage (GTDB taxonomy): Bacteria > Actinomycetota > Actinomycetes > Mycobacteriales > Mycobacteriaceae > Mycobacterium > Mycobacterium frederiksbergense_A. Next base: position 27,358 of record JAUKNU010000001.1, read on the forward strand.
GCGGCCGAACGGCCGGCATCACGAAGTCGCCGCCGACGGAGTCCAGGCCCACGACCATGCCGGGCCGGGCGTGATCGCAGAGGTAGGTGGAGACCAGCCCGTCGTCATGGCGGCCGATGGTCAGTTCGATCAGCGGGCTGCCCTCGGCGCTTGCCGGTGAGTAGCAGCGGGTGCGGCGCCGGCCGTCGATCTCGACGGACAGGTTGATGTGCTGGCCGGCACGAAAGCCGGCGAATACGCGGTTGGGCTGCAGCGTCAGCGTTACGCTGCGCGACGTCTGGCGGCGGACGGCCACGATGCGTGCGCGGGCCTCCCCTTGCGTCCAGGTCGGGTCGACGATCTCGGTGTAGCGGTCGACACCGTGGGGTCCGGTGAGCAGGTTCAGCAGCGAGGACCGGGACATCCGCCGCGTCAATGTTTCGGTGAACATATGTACACTATGATCGTGCCAGAGGTTGTTGGTCAAGGAAAATCCGCAGGCTGTGATGGGCGCAACATAGTGAACACTCGTACTCTTGAATCACAAACAACCGATAACGACGTCGACGGAGCTCAGCCGGGGTATACGCCGGTAGGCTCTATGGTTGTGGCAAGTGACGTTTCGAGATCTCGAGCGGGTCGATCCGACCGCTCAAGCAAGTCACGCTCGCGCGACACGCTGTCGCGTGAGGAACGCAAGGAAGTCACCCGCCGCGCGATCGTCGCCGCCGCCCTGCATCTGTTGGAGGAAGGCAGCTTCACCGGCCTGAGCCTGCGCGAGGTCACCCGGGAAGCGGGCATCGTGCCCGCCGCGTTCTACCGGCACTTCGATTCCATGGAGTCGCTCGGCCTCGTTCTCATCGACGAATCGTTCCGCTCACTGCGGGACATGCTCCGCGGCGCACGGGCCGGCAAGCTCGACCCCAACCACGTCATCGACTCGTCCGCCGAGATCCTGATCGCCGGTATCAGCGAGCGCCGCGAGCACTGGCGCTTCATCACCCGCGAACGGTCCAGCGGCACCGCCTCGCTGCGGTACGCGATCCGTACCGAAATACGGCTGCTCACGTCCGAACTCGCGATCGACCTGGCCCGCTTCCCCGGGCTGAAGAACTGGAGCAGCGAGGATCTCAACATCCTGGCCAACCTGTTCGTCAACGCGATGATCTCCATCGCCGAACTGGTCGAGGATGTCGCCGACCCGGCCGCCCTCGAGGCGATCAAACAGACCGCCATCAAACAGATGCTGATGATCGCCGTCGGTGTACGGGGATGGCGCAGCGACGACACATAGTGTGTCGCACATGTCACAACTGGAGCTGACCCATCCGCGGCCCGAGATCGCCGTCATCACGCTCAACCGCCCGGAGAAACTCAACGCGCTGTCCTCGACGCTGGTGGAAGAGCTGCACAGCACCCTCGACACCATCAAGGCCGACAACGACTGCCGGGTGGTGGTGCTGACCGGTGCCGGTCGCGGATTCTGCGCCGGCCTGGACCTCACCGACCCCGACCGGCCGGCCGTCTCGGCAGGTCTGGAGGCACCCCGCGCCGGGATGCGCTGGCAGGAACGTATCGCCGAGCTGACCGTGAAACTGCATCGGTTGCGCCAGCCGGTGATCGCCGCGGTGAACGGCCCCGCCTACGGCGGCGGCTTCGCGCTGGCCATGGCCGCCGATATCCGCATCGCCGCCCGGTCGGCACGATTCTGTACGCAGTTCATCAAGCTGGGCCTCGGGGGCTGCGATATCGGCGTCAGCTACACCCTGCCGCGCATCATCGGCGCCGGCCCCGCCTTCGACCTGATCCTCACCGCACGCACCGTGGAGGCCGACGAGGCCCTGCGCCTGGGCATGGTGTCCCGGATCTCCCCGGATGACGGCGTAGTGCAGGACGCCCTCGACATCGCCGAAACACTCTGCGGTTACGGCAACTTCGGGCTGGAGTCCACCAAGCAGGTGTTGTGGGCCAACCTCGATGCCGGCAGCCTGGAGACCGCGCTGCACGTCGAGAACCGCAGCCAGATCCTGTCGTCGACCAGCGGGGAGATGCGGGCCTTCGCCGAGGCCTTCGCCAACCGCAAAAAGGACTAGCGGGGCGTCCCGCCACCATCGACGATGACGACCTGACCGGTCATATAACTGCCGGCACCCGAACACAGCAGCAGCGCCGCACCGACCATCTCGTCGGGTGAGGCGAGCCGCCTCATCAGGGTGCCCGCCGTCATCGCGTCGATGGCCTGCTGGGGGTTGTTGCGCATCATGTCGGTGTCGACGGGCCCGGGCGCAATCGCATTGACCCGGATTCCCGACGGCGCGAGTTCGGCCGCCATCGACCGGGTCACCGACATCAACGCCGCCTTGCCGGACGCGTATATCGCCAATGACGGTGCGAAATTGAAAGCGCCCACGGACACCATGTTCAGCACCGCGGCCGACGAACTCTGTGTGAGGTGCGGTAATGCGTGCTGCACGAGAAATACCGGGCCCTGCAGATTGACGGAATACGACTTGGTCCACGCTTCGGGCGTCATCTCACCCAGCGGCTGAGCGAGGGCGTTGGCGGCGTTGTTGACCACCACGTCGACACCGCCGAACTCCGCGACGGTGGCCGAGACCAACGCGGCAAGCGAGTCCGGATCACCGACGTGTGTCGGGACGCCCAGAGCCTGCCCACCCAGCTCACGCAACTGATCGGCGGCCGCCTCGCACGCGTCGGCCTTCCGACTTGCCACCACCACCCGCGCACCGGCCAAGATGAATCCCTGCGCCAGCGCCAGACCGATGCCGCGAGTGCCGCCGGTCACAATCACCGTGCGATCCGACATGTCGAACAGTTGGTCAAATCCGGTGCGATCCACGCCGGTCAGTAGATCAGATCATTGCTGTCAGGGGCAGTGAACCGCCGTTCAGCAACCATCGGCGAACGACGATCCCAGCCGTGGCAAGGTCACCGGTACGTCACACATGGGTGGCCCTCCGCTGTGAAACACCGCGCTTGCGACTAATCTCAGTCGGAACCGGGCATACCTACCGCAAGGTTGATCCCGTCACTCTGGAGGTGGAATGCAGATCGCTGGGCGCGGGTTCGGCAAAATTGCCGGTTCTGTTCTGCATCGCCGGAACTACCTTGCTGCACGCAACATGCTGCGGGTTTACGAGCATCCCGGGGAGATCTTCCGGCGCTATCTCACCGGCTCTGGCACGTATCCCACCATCATCCGCGTCCGCACCCCGCTGGGCTGGGTGTCGCTGCAGTTGTACACCGCGCACGACGTGCTGACGGTGAACGAGATCTTCTGCCGATCCGACTACCACGCCGACGCCACCGACCGCGTCATCGTCGATTTCGGCTCCAACATCGGCATTTCGGCGGCGTACTTCCTGTCCCGAAACCCGGAGGCGTTCACCTACCTCTTCGAACCGCTGCCACGCAACGTCGCCCGCCTGCAGAACAACCTGCGCCCGTTCGAGGATCGCTACGCGCTGCAGGAAGTGGCGGTCGGCGCCGTTGCGGGCGAGGTCGAATTCGGCTTCGAGGAAACCGGCCGCTATGGCGGCGTGAACGCCGAACTCGGCAATTCACTGACCGTGACATGTGTCAATTCTCAGCAGATATTGCGCGATGTCGTGGAGAAGCACGGCCATATCGACATCCTGAAAATCGATATCGAAGGATTGGAAGCGGCCGTCATCGGCAATATTCCGGTCGATTTGGCGCGCAATATCAAAAAGCTCTACGTCGAATGGCTCTTCGCCGAGAACCCGCTGGCACAGACACACACATTGCAGCACTGGGGCGGTATCGCCCAGTTCACGCTCAAGGAGAGCTGACCGCCTCAGACAGTGCAGTCCACCCCGGCGACGTCACGCGCGATGACGCACGCCGACGGATTGGACAACTTCCACGCACCGTCCTGGTTGATCCAGTAGATGTTGTGGGTCTTGGTGCCGAACAGCGGGATCGTCACCGCAATCTGCGCGTCCACCTGTTCGCCGTTGAGCACCGGATTCTGCACCTGCCAGTTGACCATGCCGCTGTAGGCATTCAGCCGGTTGGCGATGTTGTCCGCGGTCGGTACCGCGGCGTCCCCGCCGGCCAGCTTGGCGGCGCGGACGGCGGCCGGGGCTCCGGTGTTCAGCACCTGCTGCAACTCCGCGGTCAGCTCCTGCGCACTCGGGGCCGCGGGCGCAGCCCACGCCACACCCGTCCCACCCATGGCCCCCACAGCCAACACCGACAACGCAGCCACCGCAGCACGCATGAACGAACCTTTCCGAAAACAATTGAGCCGACCCGTGGCACACCAGACCACGTCGGAGGCCGCCCGGCAAGACCTACGTCCCGGCGAGCAAGGCCCTGCCGCTAATGAATCGCCGCGACTCGCCGCTGAGCGGGTCCTCGAACTCCAGCGTCTGCGCCAGCAGCTGCAACGGCCGGGTGAAATCGTCGGCGGCCACCTCGATCACGTGTGGGTACAGCGAGTCGTTGTCGATCGGCACACCGAGCGAGGCCATGTGCACCCGCAGTTGGTGGGTGCGGCCGGTGCGCGGTGTCAGCCGGTACAAACCGCCGGGGAGGCGTTCGACATAGGTTTCGGCGTTCGGGTCGCCGGGCTCCTCGTAGGCCTGTAATCGGCCGCGCACCTTGATGATCCGGCTGCTCACCACCGCCGGAAGCTCGACTGTGGGTGTGCCGGTGGCACGGGCCAGATAGGTCTTGCGAGTTTTCTGCTCGGCGAATATGGTCTGGTACGCGCCACGCACCTCGCGCCGCACCGTGAACAGCAGCACCCCGGCCGTCAGCCGGTCCAACCGGTGCGCAGGGCTCAATTCCGGCAGACCGAGTTCGCGCCGCAGGCGCACCACCGCGGTCTGCACGACGTGCCCGCCGCGGGGCATGGTGGCAAGGAAATGTGGCTTGTCGACCACCACAATGTCGTTGTCGCGGTGCAGGATCGGCATCTCGAACGGGACCGCAACCTCGTCGGGCAGGTCACGATAGAGATAGACGACGGCACCGGGTGGCAGCACCGTCGACGCCTCGACCACCGCACCGTTCGCGCACACCACTTCCCCGGCAAGAACTTTGGTGGCTGCGCCCTCGCCGAACCGGTCGGCGAGTTCGACGAGCACCGCACCACCGCGCAGGCGTATCCGCGTCGGTCCCAGCCCGTCACGGTCGGGCAGCGGGGCGCTCAATTCAGCGGAACCGGTTCCAGAATCTCCGCGCGTGCCTCGGGTGCCGCCGCCCGCAGGGCATCCGCAGATTCGTCATCGGGCTGCGTCTGCGACATCACCTCGGCCTCGACGCGGGCCAGGTACGTCGCCACCTCGCGGTCGACGTCCTCGGCGGTCCATCCCAGCACGGGCGCTATCGTTTCGGCCACCTCGCGCGCACAGTCCACGCCGCGGTGCGGGTATTCGATGGAGATCCGCATCCGCCTGGCCAGGACATCCTCCAGGTGCAGCGCCCCCTCGGCGGCCGCGGCATACACGGCCTCCACCTTCAGATACACCGGGGCGTCGGTGATCGGTTCCAGCAGTTCGGGTTTGCCTTCGGCCGTCGAGAGCACCTCGCTGATCAGCGAACCGTAACGGTCCAGAAGGTGGCGCACCCGGTACGGGTGCAGGCCGTAATGTGTGCCGACGTGCTCGGTCTGATTCACCAGCGCGAAATACCCGTCGGCACCGACCAGTGGCACCTTCTCGGTGATGGACGGCGCCACCCGGGTGGGCACGAACTCGGCCGCCGCGTCGATCGCGTCCTGCCCCATCACCCGGTAGGTGGTGTATTTCCCGCCGGCGATCGCGACCAACCCGGGAGAGGGCACCGCGACGGCGTGTTCGCGCGAGAGCTTCGACGTCGACTCGCTCTCCCCGGCCAGCAGCGGACGCAGACCGGCATACACACCGTCGATGTCGTCGTGGGTCAGCGGGGTGGCCAGCACCGTGTTGACGTGGCCGAGGATGTAGTCGATATCGGCCTTGGTCGCCGCCGGATGGGCGAGGTCGAGATTCCAGTCGGTGTCGGTGGTGCCGATGATCCAGTGGGTGCCCCAGGGGATGACGAACAGCACCGACTTCTCGGTGCGCAGGATGATCGCGACCTCGCTGACGACGCGATCACGCGGGACCACGATGTGCACCCCCTTGGAGGCGCGCACCCGGAACCGGCCGCGCTCCTTGGACAATGCCTGAATCTCATCGGTCCACACACCCGTGGCGTTCACCACGACATGTCCGCGAACGTCGGTCACCGCGCCGTTCTCGGAGTCACGCACCTTCACCCCGGTCACCCGGTCACCCTCGCGCAGCAGCGCCACCACCTGCGTGGAGGTCCGCACCACGGCACCGTAGTGCGCTGCGGTCCGGGCCACCATCATGGTGTGCCGGGCGTCGTCGACCACCGTGTCGTAATAGCGGATTCCGCCGATGAGCGAACTGCGCTTGAGCCCCGGCGCCAGCCTCAGCGCGCCCGCCCGGAGCAGATGCTTCTGCGCCGGAACGGATTTCGCGCCACCCAGCTGGTCATAGAGGAAGATGCCGGCCGCGATGTAGGGGCGTTCCCACACCCGCTTGGTCAGCGGGAACAGGAACGGCAGCGGCTTCACCAGGTGCGGGGCCAGCGTCGTGAGCGACAACTCGCGTTCATGCAGCGCCTCGCGCACCAGCCCGAACTCCAGCTGCTCCAGGTAGCGCAGGCCGCCGTGGAACATCTTGGAGCTCCGGCTGGACGTACCCGACGCGAAGTCGCGGGCCTCGACGAGAGCGACCTTCAGTCCGCGGGTGGCCGCGTCCAGGGCCGCACCGGCCCCGACCACACCACCGCCGATGACGACGACGTCGAACTGTTCGCTGCCGAGCCGTTCCCAGGCTGCCGCTCGCTGGGTGGGCCCGAGCTGGGCTTGCGCAGTGCCTGAGATCGGGTCGGTCACGCCATCGAGCCTACGTGGCACAACCGGACGATGTGGGCCGTCAGGGACCAGTCCTCGCCTTTAGTCGAGGTCGTCGTGGGCCATCAGACGGCGCGCGGCTTCCACCGTCGAGCCGGACAGCGACGGGTACACCGACAGGGTCTGGGCCAGGTCCGTCACGGTCAGGTTGTTCTGCACGGCCAACGCGATGGGCAGGATGAGCTCGGAGGCGATCGGCGCCACCACCACGCCGCCGATCACCACGCCGGTGGCCGGCCGGCAGAAGATCTTGACGAACCCGCGCCGCAGCAGCGACATCTTGGCGCGGGCATTGGTGGTCAGCGGCAGCATCAAGGTGCGCGCGGGTACCGCCCCGCTGTCGATCGCGGTCTGCGGGACGCCGACGGCGGCGATCTCCGGGCGGGTGAACACCGCGGCGGCCACCGTGCGCAGCCGGATCGGCGACACGCCCTCACCGAGGGCGTGGTACATCGCGATCCGGCCCTGCATCGCGGCGACCGAGGCCAGCGGCAGCAGGCCGGTGCAGTCGCCGGCGGCGTAGATCCCCGGCGCGGTGGTGCGCGATACCCGGTCCACACTCAGGTAGTTGCCCGGTCCGAGCTCGATGCCGACCCGGTCCAGGCCCAGGCCGCCGGTGTTGGGCACCGAACCGACCGTCATCAGGGCATGGCTGCCCTCGACCACGCGCCCGTCGGCCATCGCGACCTTGATGCCGTTCTCGGTGCGCGTCACCGAATCGGCGCGGGCGTTCTTCACCAGTTTCACGCCGCGTTCGGCGAAGGCCTCCTCCAGCACGGCGGCGGCGTCGGAATCCTCGTGCGGCAGGATCTGGTCCCGGCTGGCCACCACCGTCACCTTCACCCCGAGCTCGGTGTAGGCACTGCAGAACTCCGCGCCGGTCACCCCCGAACCCACGATCACCAGGTGATCGGGCAGCTCGGTCAGGTCGTAGAGCTGGCGCCAGTTCAGGATGCGCTCACCATCGGGCCGGGCGTTGGGAAGTACCCGCGGGGTGGCGCCGGTGGCGATGAGGACGACGTCGGCCTTGAGCACACCGCTCTTGCCGTCGGTGGCGGTCACCTTGACCCGGTGATGCGCCATGCCGGGGACGTCGTCGACGAGCTCGCCACGGCCGCGCACGACCGAGACCCCGTGGCTCAGCAGCTGGGAGCCGATGTCCGCGGACTGTGACCTGGCCAGCGTCTTGACCCGGTTGTGGATGTCTGCGAGGGAGATCTTGGCGTCGTCGATGGCGATGTCGAAGCCCAGGCCGTTGGCGCGGCGCAGTTCGGTGCGCACACCGGTGGACGCGATGAATGTCTTGGACGGGACGCAGTCGAACAGCACGCAGGCGCCGCCGATGCCGTCGGAGTCGACGACGGTCACCTGGACGGCCGGTCCGCGGGCCGCGGCGACGAGGGCTGCCTCATATCCGGCGGGACCGCCGCCGATGATCACGATGCGGGTGGGCACGGTGATAAACGTAGTGGGTCGCTGCGCTGGAGCCCACATGACTGATCCGCCGAGTCGCCCGCCGTACCTATCTCCCGGGTCGCTGCGCTCTCCCCCGCCGTACCTATCTCCCGGGTCGCTGCGCTCCTGCCCGCCGTACCTATCTCCCGGGTCGCTGCGCTCCTGCCCGCCGTACCCCTTAAAGTTGGGCCCGTGCCGCTCTACGCCGCTTACGGATCGAACATGCATCCGGAACAGATGCTGCAGCGGGCTCCGCATTCACCGATGGCGGGGACCGGCTGGCTGTATGGCTGGCGGCTGACCTTCGGCGGTGAGGACCTCAGCTGGGAGGGCGCACTGGCGACCCTGGTCGAGGACCCGTTGTCCCGGGTGTTCGTCGTGCTCTATGACGTGACCCCCGAGGACGAGGAGAACCTGGACCGCTGGGAAGGCTCCGAACTCGGCTTCCACAAGAAGATCCGCTGCCGGGTGGACCGCTTGACCTCCGACACCACCACCGACCCGGTGCTGGCCTGGCTGTACGTCGTGGACGCCTGGGAGGGCGGTGTGCCGTCGGCGCGCTACCTCGGGGTGATGGCCGACGCCGCGGAGATCGCCGGCGCCCCCGCGGAGTACGTGCACGAACTTCGTATCCGTCCCGCGGGCAACGTCGGGCCCGGCACCTAGACCACTCGACAGAGTCGCACTAGACGAGGCCGGACTGCTCGACCAGGTTGACCATCGTGCGCACACCCACCGCGAGTGCACGCTCGTCCAGATCGAAGGTCGGCTGATGCAGGTCCAGCTGGGCGCCCCGCCCCGACCACACGCCCAGGCGTGCCATCGCACCGGGCACCTCCTCCAGATACCAGGAGAAGTCCTCGCCGCCCCCGGACTGATGGGTGTCGGCCAGCGCGGTCGGCCCGAGCGCCTCGATCGCATGGGTGAGGATGCGGGTGGACACCTCTTCGTTGACCACCGGCGGCACCCCACGGCGGTAGTTCACGCTGTACTCCACGGCCAGCGGCGCCAGCAGGGACGAAACAATATCGCCGACAAGCGATTCCAACGTCAGCCAGGTTTCGCGGCTGGAGGTCCGGATGGTGCCCGCCAACGTCCCGGTCTGCGGGATCGCATTGGCCGCCACGCCGGCGTTGACCGCGCCCCACACCATGACGGTGCTCTTACGGGGGTCGATACGCCGTGACAGCACCCCGGGCACACCGGTGATCAGGGTGCCCAGCGCGTACACCAGGTCGCCGGTCAGATGCGGCCGGGAGGTATGCCCACCGGGCGAATGCAGGGTGATCTCGATCGAGTCGGCCGCCGAGGTGATCGGGCCCAGCCGCACCGCGACCTTGCCCACCTCCAGGCGGGGGTCGCAATGCAGCGCGAAGATCCGCGCCACACCGGCCACCGCCCCGGCCGCGACGGCGTCGATCGCGCCGCCGGGCATCAGCTCCTCGGCCGGCTGGAAGATCAGCCGCACCCCGACCGGCAGTTCGGGAGCCGACGCCATCGCCAGTCCGGCGCCGAGCAGCACGGCGGTGTGCCCGTCGTGCCCGCAGGCGTGGGCCACGCCGGGAACGGTCGAAGAGAACGCCAGGCCGGTGCGCTCCGCCATCGGCAGTGCATCCATATCGGCGCGCAACGCGACACGCGGACGGTCCTCCGGCCCGAAATCACAGGTCAGGCCGGTTCCCCCGGGCAGCACCTTCGGATTCAGCCCGGCATCGGCCAGTCGGGTCGCGACGAAGCCGGTGGTCGCGAACTCCTGCCGGCCGAGTTCGGGATGCGCATGGATGTGGCGGCGCCAGGCCACCAGATCATCGTGGTGGGCGGCCAGCCACGCGTCGGTGTGTGCACGCAGGGTCATGACGCCCTCCGCCGGGCCTGCGCCTCCAACACCCGTTCGCGTTCGGTGTCGTTCTGCGCCAACGCAACGACGGTGCGCGCCAACATGATCGACCCGTCGATGACCGCCTTGTCCGCGCTGGGCCCGGCGGCCGCGGCCGCGAACTGCGGCTGGTGCAGCGACGCACCGCCGGCGTCGATGCCGACCACCGGGTGGATGCCCGGCAGCACCTGGGTGACATTGCCCATATCGGTACTTCCCAACGGCAAGGCCGCCTCCAATTCCACCGGCAGCGGATGCCGGCCGTTGCGGATCATCTCGGCGCGGAACACCTCGGCCAGGAACGGGTCCGGCGCCAGCGCGTCATAGGGTGGCGCAGTCTCCCGGACACCGTGTTCACAACCGGTGGCCACCGCGCCGGAGGCGAAACAACCGGCCATCTTCGCCTCCAGCAGACGGAGCGAATCCATGTCGGTGGCGCGCATCGTGTATTTCATTTCGGCATGTGCGGGAATGACATTGGTGGCCTGACCACCGTTGGTGACGATGCCGTGCATCATCTGCCCGGGCGCGAGCTGCTGACGCAGCAGTCCGACGGCCACCTGGGCGACGGTGACGGCGTCGGCGGCGTTGACACCCAGGTAGGGCGCGACCGCGGCGTGCGACTCCCGCCCGGTGTAGCTGACCGCGACCTCGGAGAGCGCCAGCGAACGCGCCGCGGCCATATCGGCGGGCCCCGGGTGCAGCATGACCGCCGTGGCGATGTCATCGAACGTCCCGGCGTTGAGCAGCAACACCTTTCCGCCGCCGGCCTCCTCGGCAGGAGTGCCGATGAGGACGACCGTCAGATCCAGTTCGTCGGCCACCTCGGCGAGTGCCAGCGCGGTGCCCACCGCCGAGGCGGCGATGATGTTGTGCCCGCAGGCGTGCCCCATCTCGGGCAGCGCGTCGTATTCCGCGCAGATGCCGATCACCAGGGCGCCGCTGCCGTACTCGGCCCGAAACGCGGTGTCGAGCCCGCCGGGCGCGGCCTGGATGGCGAACCCCCGTTCGGCGACCAGCGCCTGAGTCTTGGCGCAGCTGCGGTGCTCGTCGAACGCGAGTTCCGGTTCGGCGTGGATGTCGTGCGACAGCGCGACGAGATCAGCGCGGCGGCGGTTCACGGTGTCCTCGACGATCGACGACGCGCTACCCGTGGACATGCTGGCAGTATCTCACTCGTGTCAGATCCACAAGCGGCCGCCAATGACGCCGCCACCGCGATCAGCGAACAAACCGGGGTGCCCACCCACGACATCGCCGTGGTGCTCGGGTCGGGCTGGGCGCCGGCGCTGAGCGCGCTGGGCGAGCCGTCGGCGTCCGTGCCGATGGCCGACCTGCCCGGATTCACCCCGCCCACCGCGGCCGGGCACGGCGGCCAGGTGCATTCGGTCACCATCGGCACGCACCGGGTGCTGGTGCTCGTCGGGCGTATCCACGCCTACGAGGGCCATGACCTGCGGCACGTGGTGCATCCGGTGCGCACGGCGTGCGCATCCGGGGCCGGCATCGTCATCCTCACCAACGCGGCGGGCGGATTGTGCCCCGACCACAGCGTCGGCCAGCCGGTGTTGATCAGCGATCACCTCAACTTGACGGCCCGCTCACCACTGGTAGGCGCCCAGTTCGTCGACCTGGTCGACGCGTACGCGCCCCGCCTGCGCGCGATCGCCCGTGAGATCGACCCCGCGCTGGCCGAGGGTGTCTACGCCGGACTGCCCGGGCCGCACTACGAGACGCCGGCGGAGATCCGGATGTTGCGCACCCTGGGCGCCGATCTGGTCGGCATGTCCACGGTGCACGAGACGATCGCCGCCCGCGCCGCCGGTGCCGAGGTGCTCGGGGTGTCGCTGGTGACGAACCTGGCCGCGGGCATGACGGGTCAGCCGCTCAGTCATGACGAGGTGCTGGAGGCCGGCCGTCAGTCGGCGGCCCGGATGGGCGCGCTGCTGGCCGGGGTGATCACGCGGCTCTGAGCTATCCGGTCAGATAGCGCTGCAGGGTCGGCCCGATCCACTCGACCACCTCGTGGCGTGTCATCTCACGCAGCGGCGGGAACGCCAGCACATAGCGGCACAGCGCCATCCCGAGCACCTGTGAGGCGGCCAGGCTGGCCCGCTTCGGCGCCTGCTCCGCGTCGGCAACGGTCTTCATGATCACCGGCGCCAGCTGGGCGGCGAAGATGGTGCGCATCCGTTCGGCGACAGCCTCATTGGTGACGCCGGCCCGCAGCAGGATGAGCAGCGCTTCGTCGCGTTCCCAGCGTTCCACGAAATGGTCGGCCAGCGCGGCGCCGATGCCCTCGACGGGCACCTGGGACAGGTCGGGTAGTTCGAGATCGAATTCGGCCGCCGCGGCGAACAGGCCTTCCTTGTTGCCGTAGTACCGCATCACCATCGACGGATCGATGCCGGCGTCGGCCGCGATGGCCCGGATGGTGGCGCGCTCGTAGCCGTCCGCGGCGAAGCGTTCCCTGGCCGCGGCCAGGATCATCGCCTTGGTCTCGGTGGCCGGTCGTCTCATGCCAACGATTGTAGGCCAACGAGTGTTGACAAAGCCCGCAACCCGGATCTAGCGTTGTCAACAGACGTTGGCCAACAACTGTTGACAAAGGAGTCGAGATGAACGTGCCCACGACAGATGTGCTGGTGGTCGGTGCCGGGCCGGTCGGGCTGACCGCCGCGATCGTGCTCACCCAACGCGGGCACACGGTGACGGTGGTCGACAGTCAGCCCGAGGGTGCCCACACCTCACGGGCAGCGGTGGTGCACTCGCGCACCCTGGAACTGCTGGAGCCCTATGGCGTCACACCGGACCTCGTCAGGCGGGGCGTGCATACCCCGACGTTCGCGATCCGCGACCGGGATGCCCTGCTCATGGCGATTCCGTTCGACACCCTGCCGACGCCCTACCCCTACACGTTGATGATCTCGCAGGCCGACACCGAGGCCCTGCTGCGCAAGCGGCTGGAGAACCTCGGCGGACGCGTGGTGCGGCCCGCCACCGTGACGGTCGTCGAGCAGGGTTCTGACGGGGTCGTGTCGACCTTCTCGGACGGCCGACGGCTCCGGTCCCGCTATCTGATCGGCGCCGACGGCGTGCACAGCACGATCCGCGAACAGACCGGGATCGCCTTCACGGGCGCCACCTACCCGGAATCGTTCGTACTGGCCGACGTACGCCTGTCCGGCGGCGTGCCCGCCGACGAGGTGATTCTCTACTTCTCCCCGGCCGGGCTCGTGGTGCTCGCTCCGCTGCCCGATGGCCTGCACCGCATCGTGGCCACCGTCGATGACGCCCCGGCGGTGCCCGCCGTCGCGTTCGTGCAGCGGCTACTCGATGAGCGCGGCCCGCAATCCCGGCCCGTCGTCGTCGACGAGGTGCTGTGGGGCTCACGCTTCCGGGTCCACCACCGCATCGCCGACGCGTTGCGCAGTGACCGGGTTCTACTGGCCGGCGATGCCGCTCATGTCCATTCGCCCGCCGGCGGGCAGGGCATGAATCTGGGCATCGAGGATGCCGTCGCCGCCGGCGAATGCCTGTCCCGAGTGCTGCGCGGCGACTCGGAGACGCTGCTCGACGACTACGCCAGCCGGCGTCGTGACGTCGCCGGCCGAGTCGTGCAACTGGCCGACCGGCTCACCGGCTTGGCCACGCTGTCCGCACGCAGACGCCCCCTACGCAACGCAGTGATGCGGGTGGCCGGGAAGCTACCGGCGGTGCGCCGCCGCCTCGCGCTCCGGCTGTCCGGCCTGGACCGCCGGTGAACGGGGAGGAACCCATGAAGATCGTCAACGGCCAGTTGGCACAACCCGTCACGCTCACCGAACCGAGCACCGGCGGATACCTGGTGATCGCCGCCGAGATCGGCCGCTGGGCAGGCCCTTTCGCGCTGCCGAGCCGATCCCGCGAACGCGCGCTCACCCGCGCGGCGGGCCTGTGCGCAACCCTGGCCGACCGCGATGACGTGCTCGAGGCCGTCGTGTTCCGTGGCGCACTGCGCCCACCCGGCGAGGGTGCCGAAATCCTGGCCGCGGCCGGCGCGCGGCCCGCCCGATTCGACGTGGTGGTACTCATCCTCACCCGCGGCGAGCATGACCTGGACGCGGTTCGCGGCGATGCCGCCTATCGCGCGCTGAGCGCCGAATTGACCGGCACCGCACGGTATTCCTACCGGGTTGCCGCCGGGAACGCGGCACGCATCGCCGATGTCGATCATCGCAGCGACCACTGGTTCCTGTTCAACTACTTTCACTGCGATGACGCCGCGACCGTGTTCGCCGTCTGGCGGTACACGGCCGGATGGTTCCAGCGACACACCGCCCTGCCGAACTCGACGTTGCTGCGGCCGCTTCCCGGCGAGCACAGTGATGTCGGCATCGTCAATCACGCGAGCTGGCCGAGGCTGCGGTCATTCTTGCCCGCCCTGCTGTTCAGCCGGACGTTCCGGAGCTTCGTGCTCGCGAACTTCAAGGCCAATGGCGTTGCCGCACAGCCGATCATCTACCGACGAGTTCTGCTCGGGGCCGGAACCGGTCGCTGATCCGCACGATCGCCTTGGCCAAAAACGGCGCAGCGAACAGCATCAACAGGATGCGCACCACCTGCGCGGCGATGACGAAGGTGACGTTGGACCCGGTCTCGACGGCGGTGGCCAGGACCGCATACACCCCACCCGGGCTGGTGGCCAGATACCCTTCGAGCGGGGTCAACCCAGCGAAGCGGGCCAGCAGTACACCGAGGCCGGCGGTGGCGACGGTCAGCACCACGATCAGCGCGAGCGCCGCCGGGAGCGTGCGTCCGACCGCACGCAGCGAATCACGGGTGAACGCCACGCCGGCCTGCCATCCGATCACCAGGTAGCCGACCTGAACCAGCGCGGCGGGCGCGGTCAAGTCGAAGGGCACCCCGCTCAGTTGCAGCACCACCGTCAGCGCAAGCGGCCCGAGCAGCCCGGCGCCGGGCAACCGGACCAATTTACCGGCGGTGGCTCCGACCAAGACCAGACCGATGAGCACCAGCACGCTGAGATACCAAGGCGCCGCGGTGGATTGATCCACCACCGCGGCGTGATGGGTGCGCTCGGCGCGATAGATCACCGTGACCGCGATCGGCATGGAGGCCGTCACCAGCGCCACCCGCAGATACTGCACGACGGCGACCACGCGGTCGTCGGCGCCGAGTTCGCGGGCGATGGCCACCAGCCCGGAGGCCCCGCCTGCGACCATGGCCAACGAACCGGTCAGCGGACTCACATCGCGGCGCAGGCCGAGCAGCGCGCCGGACACCACGCTGATGAGCAGGGTCGCCACGGCCACGCCGAGCACGATCAGCCAGTGCGGCCCCAGGGCGCCCACCGCGTCGCGCGAGACCATGGTGCCGATGTAGACACCGAGCACCCCTTGGGCGGCGATGCCCACCGTGCGCGGCACCGCCGCGGGGGCCAGGTTCGCCAGCGCGAGGACGATGCCGACCACGAGGGCGGCGAACAGGCCCGCCGAGGGCACGCCGAGTGCGGTGAGCGGAATCGTGGCGGCGACACTGACCGCCGCCAGCAGCACCCACTTGGCCAACGCGCGCCACTTCCCCATCGACACGACCTCCTTGATGGCAAGTATGCCCTTGCCTTTATCCAGCCACAAACTGGGCTGTCTCGAATTATTAGTAAGGTATAACTTGGTATATGGCACGACCCGACACCTCGACAGCGACCGAACTGCGGGAATCGATGATGGCGGTCGCCCGCCAACTGCGACGACACCGACCCGATCACGGCCTGACCCTGAACCAGATGCAGGTACTGGCCGAGGTGACCCGTACCGGCGCCGCCACCCCTGCCGAACTGGCGGCCCGGATGCAGGTCCGCGTGCAGTCTCTGACCGACAGCATCAACGGGCTCGCCGCGGCCGGGCTGGTGTCGCGCCGCGCCGACGCCGGCGATCGGCGACGCCAGCTCGTCGAACTCACCGACAAGGGCAGCGCATTGCTGGCCGCCGACCGCGCCGAGCGGGACGCGTGGCTGGATACCGCGATGCGGGAGCGCCTCACCGAGCTCGAGTTCGGACTGCTGCTGCTGGTGGCGCCGGTGTTGCGCAAGCTGGCCGACGCCGAGACAGGCACAATCGGGACATGACCTCGGCTCAGGACTGGATCGCGCACGACCCCGACCCGGTCACCGCCGCGGAACTGGCGTCCTGCGATGCCGACGAGATCGCCCGGCGGTTCGCGCACCCGCTGACATTCGGCACCGCCGGATTGCGCGGTCCGCTGCGCGGCGGCCCGGACGGTATGAACGTGGCCGTCGTCATGCGCACCACCTGGGCGCTGGCCCAGGTACTCAAGGACAGCTGCCTGGGCGGCTCTCCGGTGGTCGTCGGCCGCGACGCCCGGCACGGTTCGGATCAGTTCGGCAGGGCGGCGGCGGAAGTTCTTGCCGCCGAGGGCTTTCCTGTCACCTATCTCTACACCCCGGCACCGACGCCGGTGCTGGCGTTCGCCGTGCGGCACCTCGGCGCGGCGGCCGGGGTGCAGATCACCGCATCGCACAATCCGCCGGCCGACAACGGCTACAAGGTCTTCGTCGATGGCGGCCTGCAGATCGTCTCCCCCACCGACCGCGAGATCGAATCGGCGATCACCCGGGCCCCGCATGCCGACGAAATCGCCCGCACCCCGGTGGAACCCGCGGGCGCCGACCTCGTCGCGGCCTACCTGGAGCGCGTCGCGACCCTGCGCCGCACGGCCGGAAACGTCCGGGTGGCACTCACCCCGATGCACGGGGTCGGTGGTGAGTTCGCACTGGATGCACTGGCATTGGCGGGAATCGACGATGTGCACATCGTCGACGCACAGTTCGCCCCCGACCCGGACTTCCCCACCGTCGCCTTCCCAAACCCCGAGGAGCCCGGCGCCACCGACCTGCTGCTGACGCTGGCCGCCGAAGTGGGCGCCGAGGTGGCGATCGCGTTGGATCCCGACGCGGACCGCTGCGCGGTCGCCGTACCCAACGGGGGAACGCTCGGCTGGCGCATGCTGACCGGTGACGAAACAGGTTGGCTGCTCGGTGATTACCTGCTATCACTGCGCAACGATCCGTCATCGGCTCTGGTGGCCAGCACGGTGGTGTCCTCCCGGATGCTGGCCGCCATCGCCGCGGGGTACGGGGCTCAGCACGCCGAGACGCTCACCGGGTTCAAGTGGCTGGCCCGCGCCACCGCGCCCGGTGCGGCACTGATCTACGCCTACGAGGAAGCGATCGGGCACTGCGTCGACCCGGATGCCGTGCGGGACAAGGACGGCATCGGCGCTGCCGTGCTGATCTGCGATCTGGTCGCGGCGCTGCGATCACAGGGTCGCACGCTGACCGGCGCATTGGACGACCTGGCCCGGCGGCACGGTGTGTACCTGACGTCGCCGGTCTCGCGCCGGGTGTCGGATGCGAGCGTGGCGATGGCGGCGCTGCGCGCCGATCCCCCTGCCCGCCTTGCCGGTATCGCGGTACACCTGGACGACCTCGAGCAGCGCCGCGGCCTGCAACGCACCGATGCGCTGGTGTTCACCGGCGACGGAATCCGGGTGGTGGTGCGGCCGTCGGGCACCGAGCCGAAACTGAAGTCCTACATCGAGGTGCGCCGCCCACCGACCGACGACCTGGTGACCGCACGCGCACAGGCCGAGCAGCTGCGCACCGAACTGGTGGCCGCCGTCTCGATGTGGTGATCAGCGGGGCCCGAACTGGCGGTCCCCGGCATCCCCGAGACCCGGCACGATATAGGCGATCTCGTTGAGTCCGTCGTCGACGGTCGCGGTCACCAGCCTGATCCCGGGAGCCGCCTTCTCCAGCGCGGCGATGCCTTCGGGGGCGCACACCACACACACCGCGGTGATGTCGACCGCGCCGCGCTCGCGGAGCAGATCGACGGTGTGCACCATCGACCCGCCGGTGGCCAGCATGGGATCGAGGACGAAAACCGCACGCGCACTGAGATCATCGGGCAGTGACGCGAGATACGGGGTGGGTTGATGTGTCTCTTCGTTACGCGCCATCCCGACGAAACCGACCTGCGCCTCCGGGATCAGCGCATGCGCCTGGTCCACCATGCCGAGGCCGGCCCGCAGCACCGGCACCAGCAGCGGCGGATTGGCCAGCCGGGTGCCCGTGGTCTCGGTGAGTGGGGTGCGCACCTGCACCGGTTCGGTCGCGGCATCGCGGGTCGCCTCATAGATCAGCATCAGCGTCAGGTCACGAAGAGCCGCACGGAAGCCCGCGTTGTCGGTGCGCTCGTCACGCAGGGTGGTGAGCCGGGCAGCGGCGAGCGGGTGGTCAACGACGCGACAGTCCATACGGCGAAGATTAATGGAACCGAACGGCGCCGGCGCGCGTCATAACCACATGTTCGCTGATACCGCGGCCATCCGAGCCGCCGGCGCCGGCCTGCACCGCACGGCCACCGAGTTCGAGGCCATCGCCGCCGCGCTGCCCGCCGCCGCCGATCCGTGCGCTGAGGCTCTCGGTCCGGTCGGCGCGGATTTTCTGGCCGCGCTGGCGTCCGCGTTGAGCGAGTCGGCGCGGGAGCTGGCCCGGCTGGGCGCAGACCTCACCGGGGCGGCCGGCACCGCCGCCCAGACCGCCGCGTCCTACGTCGACACCGAACGGCGCTCGGTCGTCGTGCTCGGCGGGTGACGATGCCGGGCGCCGTTACTGCCGCGCTCAGCGCGCCGCTGCACCGGCTGCTCGCGCTGGTCGGCCCCGGACACGGCGCCCAGGCGTCGGCCGCATTGGCCGTTGCACAGCAGCGCCTCGAGGACGAGGCGGCCGCTCTCGGTCGCACCGCCGGGCACCTGCTGGGGTCGTGGACCGGAACCGGTGCAGCATCGGCCGAAGACCGCCTGGAACGCGCCGTCGCGAGCACCCGCGCGTTCGCCGCCCGCCTCGGTGCACTCGGCGAGGATGCGCGCGCCGCCGCGGATGCGGTGACCCGGGTGCGTGCCGAATTGGAGCGCCTCATCGCCGACTTCGAGGCCAGGGCGGCCGCCCTGGAGGCGGAGCTGGACACACCGGGCGCGGCCGAGCAGCTCGCCGAGGAAGCGCGTCGCGCCCTGGCGGCGGCCGAGCTGATGGTCGACGACCTGCGCTCCGAACTCGCCGGCGGCGCCCAGAGCGTCACCGCGTCGCCGTCGCCGCCCGCCGCCACCAGTCCGGCCGGATTCTCGCCGGCCATGCCCGGCCCGGGCGGGTTCGCGCCGGCGGGCGGCCTCGGCTCCGGATCGGCATCCGGGCCGGCCCCCGGCCTGTCGTCGATCTCCGGTTCCGGGCCCACCGAGGCAATGCTCGCCGCCCATCGCGGCGACCTGCCCGAGGCCGCACAATTCGGCGCCGGCGAGGCGGTCACGCTGCCGGACGGCAGCACCGCCATGGCACCCAACGCGGTGGCCGCCGGCGCCGTGCGGCATGCGCTCACCCAGCTCGGTGTGCCCTATCAGTGGGGCGGCACCGCCGCCGGTGTGGGACTGGACTGCAGCGGGCTGACCCAGTGGGCCTACCGCGAGGCCGGGCTGAACATCCCGCGGCTGGCACAGGAACAGGACATCGGCGCGGCCGTCGACAGTGGCTCCCTGCGACCCGGCGACCTGGCGGTATGGGACGGCCACGTCGCGATGATCGTGGGGAACGGCACCATGATCGAGGCCGGCGACCCCGTGCAGCTGTCCCCCATCCGAACGGCCAATGCCGGACAGGGGTTCCAGGGTTTCTGGCGGCCCACCGCGTGACCATCGACGCGCCGCGGTGTGGCTCGAGCCGGCAGATGAACCGGACGACTGGACCGTTTGGGTGGATGACCCTCCGAAGACCCCAGGTGACATCGCTACGCTGTGCGCCATGGCGGCTGACATCGTCCCGGTCCGGATCGGGCTGACCAACGGCGACCTGTACACCCTGTGGGCACCGCGCTGGCGCGACGCCGGCGACGAATGGGAGGCGTTCCTCGGCAAGGACGAGGACATCTTCGCGTTCGAGTCGGTTGCCGACCTGGCGGCGTTCGTGCGCACCGACAGCGATAACGACCTCACCGATCACCCGGCGTGGGAGAAGCTCACCCAGGCCAACGCGCACCGGTTGGATCCCGCCGAGGACCAGCAGCACGACCTGATCGGGGTGCCGGAACTCGTCGCCGAGAAGCCCACCGAGGAGTCCATCACGACGCTGCGCGGCACCCTGGGCTTCGTCTCGGCGATCGGATCGGTGTGCGACCTGCCGACGGTCACCAAGATGTTCAACGGCAACCCGGTGCTGGGCACGATCGGCGGCGGCCTGGACGCCTTCAGCGGCCGCGCCGGACGCAAACGCTGGGCCGAGATCGAGGCGGTGATCGGCCGCGCCTGGGACGGTGTCGTCGACGCCATCGACGCCCTGGTGAAGACCCCGGACGTCCCCGAGGCGGAGTCGGCGAAGGCCGAAGCCGAACTGGCCGAGCCCGCCCCCGAGATCGACGACATCCTCGTCGATGATGACGACGACGATGACGTCGTCATCGAGGGCGTGGTGGACACCGAAGAGGAGAGCGACGCGCTGGAGGCCGAGGCCGAACGCCAGGTCCTCGGCAGCGACGAGGACTTCTGGACCCAGGTCGGAATCGACCCGATCCGGATCATGACCAGCAGCGGCACCCTGTACACGCTGCGCTGCTACTTCGGCGACGAGCCGCGTTTCCTGGGCCGCAACGGCCGCATCAGCGTGTTCAGCTCCGAGCGTGCCCTGGCCCGTTACCTGGCCGACGAACACGAGAGCGATCTGTCCGGGTTCAGCTCCTACGAGATCATCCGCACCGCCGCGACCGACGGATCGCTGCGCGTCGAGGTGACCGACGAGAACATCTACGTGCTGTCCGGTCTGGCCGACGACATCGCCGACGGCCCCGACGCCGTGGACCGTGATCAGCTCGATCTCGCACTGGAATTCCTCAGGGACGTCGGCGATTACGCCGAGGACCCGAGCGTGTCGAAGGCGCTGGAATCCGATCAGCCGTTGGGCGCCTTCGTCGACCATGTGCTCGACCCCAAGAAGCCCCGACCCAAGGGCTCCTCGGTCGAGGCCGTCGAGCAGTGGGAAGAGCTGGAGCGCTTCGTCGAATCCCGGCTGCGCACCGAGTGATCCGTGGTGTCTGAGCCGCCACCATGACGGCTCAGACGCCCCACGCCGCGGGGGAACTCAGCCGATCAGCACCGCATACCGCGGTTTGATCACCCCGTCGATGATCGCCAGCCGTTCCCGGAACGGCACGAACGCCGATTTCATCGCGTTGATGGTGAACCGCTCCAGATCGCTCCATCCATAGCCGAACGCCTCGACCAGCCGCAGCATCTCCTGGCTCATCGTGGTGTCGCTCATCAACCTGTTGTCGGTGTTGACCGTCACCCGGAAGCGCAGCCGGGCCAGCAGCGCGAACGGGTGTTCGGCGATGCTGGGCACCGCTCCGGTCTGCACGTTCGACGACGGGCACAGCTCCAGCGGAATCCGCTTGTCCCGCAACAGCGATGCGAGGCGACCCAGCGTCGCATCATCGTCGGAATGCACGTCGATATCGTCGACGATCCGCACTCCGTGCCCCAGCCGGTCAGCTCCACAGAACGCGATCGCCTCGTGGATGGAGGGCAGTCCGAACGCCTCCCCCGCATGAATCGTGAAACGCGCGTTGTTGTTCCGCATGCACTCGAACGCATCGAGGTGCCGCGAGGGCGGGTAGCCGGCTTCGGCTCCGGCGATGTCGAACCCGACGACACCCTTGTCGCGGAAGCGGATGGCCAGTTCGGCGATCTCCCGCGAGCGGGCCGCGTGCCGCATCGCCGTCACCAGGCACCGCACCACGATCGGGTGCCCTTCGGCCTCGGCCGCCTTCTCACCGTCGACGAACCCGGCCAGCACGGCCTCGGTCACCTGGTCCAGGGACAGCCCGCGGTCGATGTGCAGTTCCGGCGCGAAGCGGATCTCGGCGTACACGACGTTGTCGGCGGACAGGTCCTCGACAGCTTCCCGGGCGACCCGATACAGCGCCTCCGGTGTCTGCATCACGCCGACGGTGTGCGCGAACGGCTCGAGGTAGCGCACCAGGGAACCGCTGTGAGCCTGGGTACGGAACCAGTTGGCCAGTTCGTCGACATCGGTGGTCGGCAGCCCGTCGTAGCCGAACTGCTCGGCGAGTTCGACGACGGTGCCCGGCCGCAGGCCACCGTCGAGGTGGTCGTGCAGCAGTGCCTTGGGGGCTTGTCGGATGAGATCCAGCGTCAATGGCGTACTCATCTATCCATCTTGCCCGCGGCGCCACCATCCGGCAGGCCAGTTCACCCAACCGTCGCCGACCCGACCGCTAACCGATGCGGTCCATGATCAGTGGTCCGATCACCGGGTGCTGCGGCCCGACCGTCCAGCCACCGTCGAGCTCGGCGAATGCGGGGGCCAGCCGCTCGGGGGTGTCGGTGTACAGCGTGAACAGGGCGTCCCCGGCGGCGACGGGCTCGCCGGGCCGACGATGAATCTGCACGCCGGCGCCGAACTGCACCGGGTGGCCCGGCGCGGCCCGGCCGGCCCCGAGGCGCCAGGCCGCCATCGCGACGGCCATCGCATCGATATCGCCCATCACACCACCGGTGGGGGCCCGCACCGACTCCGCATGGGCCCCGATCGGCAACGGCGCGGACAGATCACCGCCCTGCGCGGCGACCAGCGCGCGGAATCGGTCCATCGCGGTGCCGTCCCGCAGCGTCTGCGCCGGATCCACCCCGTCCAGACCGGCGGCGTCGAGCATCTCGGCGGCCAGCGCCAGCGTCAGCTCCACCACGTCGTCCGGGCCGCCGCCGGCCAGCACCTCCAGGGACTCCGCGACCTCGATGGCATTGCCGACCGCGCGGCCCAGCGGCCGGTTCATGTCGGTGAGCAACGCGCGCGTCGGCACCCCGGAGTCGTTGCCGAGCGCCACCATCGTGGCGGCCAGCTCCCGCGATTCGGCCTCGGTCTTGAGGAACGCACCCTTGCCCACCTTCACGTCCAGCACCAGCGATCGGGCGCCCTCGGCCAGCTTCTTGCTCATCACCGAACTGGCGATCAGCGGTAGCGACTCGGTGGTCGCGGTGACATCACGCAGGGCGTAGATCTTGCGGTCGGCGGGTGCCAGGTCCCCGGCGGCGAAGATGGCGGCGCCGACCTCGGACAGTTGTTGGCGGATGCGGTTTTTGGACAGTTCGGCGGTGAAACCGGGGATCGCCTCAAGCTTGTCGAGCGTGCCGCCGGTGTGGCCGAGGCCGCGCCCGGCGGCCTGCGGAACCGCAGCGCCGCACGCCAGTACCACCGGTACCAGTGGGATGGTGATCTTGTCTCCGACACCCCCGGTGGAGTGTTTGTCCACCAGCGGCCGACCCAGATCGCCGAAGTCGAACCGTTCCCCCGAAGCGATCATGGCCGTCGTCCACCGGGTGATCTCGGCGCCGGTCATGCCGCGCAGGAAGATCGCCATCAGCAGGGCCGACATCTGCTCATCGGCGACCCGACCGTCGGTGTAGGCGGCGATCACCCAGTCGATCGCGGCATCGGAGAGCGCGCCGCCATCGCGTTTGGTCCTGATCACCGAGGGCGCATCGAAGCCGGCCCCGCTCATGCGCGCGCCAGATCGGCCGGCCCGAAGGCATCCGGCAGCAGGTCGGCGAGGGTGCGGGGGCCGTCGGGATGATCGATCAACAACTCGGGGCCGCCATGCTCCAACAGCACCTGCCGGCACCGTCCGCAGGGCATCAGCGGGGCGCCGTCGGCGGCCACACAACTGAGCGCCACCAGCCGCCCGCCACCGCTGGAATGCAGGGCGCAGACCACAGCGCACTCGGCACAGAGACCTAGGCCATATGAGACATTCTCCACATTGCATCCGAGGATGATTCGGCCATCGTCGACCATCGCGGCGGCACCGACCGGGAACCCGGAATACGGCGCGTATGCCTGCGTCGACACGCCGATTGCACTGTCCCGCAATGACTTCCAATCGATTTCAACCGTCATTGGACCCCTGTTCACCGCCATCTGAATGCATTCCGAAAACCCGACTCCCGAAGCAGGGAACCAACATAGGTCACCCTAACTTTGTGGTATTGGACCCGCTTTCACCCCAACGCTAGTTCTTCAAGCACCCGTTTTGGGATTAGAGTCGCCCCCGAGGTTTGGGGACGGATTCAGCCTTGTCCCCGCCGTCCACCGAAGGCGTTGGAGGTACGAAATGGGGCCGTTGACATGACCCAGGTGGCCGCGGATTCCGCCATACCGGCACCGCGATCAAAACCGGCGCGTCGCCGCAGTTTGTACCGCGGCGACCCAGGCATGTGGTCCTGGGTATTGCACCGGATCACCGGTGCCACGATCTTTTTCTTTCTCTTGGTGCACGTGCTCGACACGGCACTGGTCCGGGTGAGCCCCGAGGCCTACAACTCGATCATCGAGACGTACAAGACCCCGATCATCGGCCTGATGGAGATCGGCCTGGTTGCCGCGGTGCTGTATCACGCACTCAACGGCATCCGGGTCATCCTGATCGACTTCTGGCAGAAGGGTCCCAAGTATCAGCGCACGATGCTGTGGGTCATCGCCGGCGTGTGGCTGGCCGTGATGATCCCCGCACTAGGAGTGATCGGCATGCACATGGCGGAGCGTTTCCTGTGACCGAGGCCTGGACTCCGCACCACAAGGAGGGGCGCATCGCCCCGGTGCAGGAGAAGGAACACGACCGCCCGGCGAGCCTGGATCACCCGCGCGCCCCCCGCAAGCCGCGTGGCATCCCGTACTTCGAGAAGTACGCCTGGTTGTTCATGCGCTTCTCCGGTGTGGCGCTGGTCTTCCTGGCGCTCGGCCACCTCTTCATCATGCTGATGTGGGAGGACGGCGTGTACCGGATCGACTTCAACTACGTCGCCGAGCGGTGGGCCTCACCGTTCTGGCAGATCTGGGACATGGCCCTGCTGTGGCTGGCGATGCTGCACGGCGCCAACGGCATGCGCACCATCATCGGCGACTACGCCCGCAAGGACACCACCAAGTTCTATCTGAACTCACTGCTGCTGCTGGCGACCGGATTCACCCTGGTGCTGGGCAGCTACGTGCTGGTCACCTTCGACGCCAACATATAGCCCCGGTCGAGCGAAGCGACGGGGAAGAGTAAGGACGCAGGATGATTCAGGAACATCGTTACGACGTCGTCATCGTCGGCGCCGGCGGCGCCGGGATGCGCGCAGCCGTCGAGGCTGGGCCGCGGGCACGCACCGCGGTGCTGACCAAGCTGTACCCGACCCGTAGCCACACCGGCGCGGCCCAGGGCGGCATGTGCGCCGCACTGGCCAACGTCGAAGAGGACAACTGGGAGTGGCACACCTTCGACACCGTCAAGGGCGGCGACTACCTCGCCGACCAGGACGCCGTCGAGATCATGTGCAAGGAAGCCATCGACGC
This sequence comes from Mycolicibacterium frederiksbergense, assembly GCA_030499155.1. Classification (GTDB taxonomy): domain Bacteria; phylum Actinomycetota; class Actinomycetes; order Mycobacteriales; family Mycobacteriaceae; genus Mycobacterium; species Mycobacterium frederiksbergense_A. Next base: position 53,101 of record JAUKNU010000001.1, read on the forward strand.
GGTCTACGACCTGGAGAAGATGGGGATGCCGTTCAACCGCACCCCCGAGGGCCGTATCGACCAGCGCCGCTTCGGCGGGCACACCCGTGACCACGGCAAGGCCCCGGTGCGCCGGGCCTGCTACGCCGCCGACCGCACCGGTCACATGATCCTGCAGACGCTGTATCAAAACTGCGTCAAACACGACGTGGAGTTCTTCAACGAGTTCTACGCCCTCGACATCGCGCTGACCGACACCCCCGGCGGCCCGGTGGCCACCGGCGTCATCGCCTACGAGCTCGCCACCGGTGACATCCACATCTTCCACGCCAAGTCGATCGTCTTCGCCACCGGCGGTTCGGGCCGGATGTACAAGACCACCTCCAACGCGCACACCCTGACCGGCGACGGCCTGGGCATCATCTTCCGCAAGGGACTTCCCTTGGAAGACATGGAATTCCACCAGTTCCACCCGACAGGCCTGGCGGGGCTGGGGATCCTGATCTCCGAGGCGGTGCGCGGTGAGGGCGGCCGGCTGCTCAACGGCGAGGGTGAGCGCTTCATGGAGCGTTACGCGCCGACCATCGTCGACCTGGCCCCCCGCGACATCGTGGCCCGCTCGATGGTGCTCGAGGTGCTCGAAGGCCGCGGCGCCGGTCCGAACAAGGACTACGTCTACATCGACGTGCGTCACCTCGGTGCCGACGTCCTGGAAGCCAAGCTGCCCGACATCACCGAGTTCGCCCGGACCTACCTGGGCGTGGACCCCGTCACCGAACTGGTGCCCGTCTACCCGACATGCCACTACGTGATGGGCGGCATCCCGACCAACGTCAACGGTCAGGTGCTGCGCGACAACAACAACATCATCCCGGGCCTGTACGCCGCCGGCGAGTGTGCGTGCGTGTCCGTGCACGGCTCCAACCGGCTGGGCACCAACTCGCTGCTGGACATCAACGTCTTCGGCCGCCGGGCTGGGATCGCCGCCGCCGAGTACGCGCTGAACCACAACCACGTCGACCTGCCGGAGAACCCGGCCGGCATGGTGGTCGAGTGGGTCGGCGACATCCTCTCCGAGCACGGCAACGAGCGGGTCGCCGACATCCGGACGTCGCTGCAGCAGTCGATGGACAACAACGCCGCGGTGTTCCGCACCGAGGAGACCCTCAAGCAGGCGCTCACCGACATCCACGCCCTCAAGGAGCGGTACGCACGGATCACCGTGCAGGACAAGGGCAAGCGTTACAACAGTGATCTCCTGGAGGCCATCGAGCTCGGCTTCCTGCTGGAGCTGGCCGAGGTCACCGTCGTCGGCGCGCTGAACCGCAAGGAGTCCCGCGGCGGGCACGCCCGCGAGGACTACCCCAACCGCGACGACACCAACTACATGCGTCACACCATGGCCTACAAGGATGGACCGGATCTGATCTCGGACATCCGGCTGGACTACAAGCCGGTGGTGCAGACCCGCTACGAGCCGATGGAACGGAAGTACTGACATGACGTCTTCGGTCATCGACAAGCCAGAGACCGGCGGTCCGGACCTTCCTCCGGTGCCCGACGGCGCGGTCATGGTCACCCTCAAGATCGCCCGGTTCAACCCGGACAGCCCCGACGACGCCGGCTACCAGAGCTACCGGGTGCCGTGTCTGCCGTCGGACCGTCTGCTCAACCTGCTGCATTACGCGAAGTGGTACCTGGACGGCACCCTGACGTTCCGCCGGTCCTGCGCGCACGGGGTGTGCGGTTCGGATGCCATGCGCATCAACGGCGTGAACCGGCTGGCGTGCAAGGTGCTGATGCGCGACCTGCTGCCCAAGAAGGCCTCCAAGGCGCTGACCATCACCATCGAGCCGATCCGCGGGCTGCCCGTGGAAAAGGATCTCGTGGTGAACATGGAGCCGTTCTTCGACGCGTACCGCGCGGTGAAGCCGTTCCTGATCGCCAGCGGTAACGCCCCCACCAAGGAGCGCATCCAGAGCGCCACCGACCGGGCCCGCTACGACGACACCACCAAGTGCATCCTGTGCGCCTGCTGCACCACCTCGTGCCCCGTCTACTGGAGCGAAGGGTCGTACTTCGGCCCGGCCGCGATCGTCAACGCGCACCGGTTCATCTTCGATTCGCGTGACGAGGGCGCCGCCGAGCGCCTGGACATCCTCAACGAGGTCGACGGCGTGTGGCGCTGCCGCACCACCTTCAACTGCACCGAGGCCTGCCCGCGTGGCATCCAGGTGACCCAGGCGATCCAAGAGGTCAAGCGCGCCCTGATGTTCGCGCGCTAGATCTTTCTTCTGCCGAACGTGAACTAGATCGCGAGACTTCGTAGATTTCTCGCGATCTTGTTCACGTTGGGCAGGGGATGCGGTGCGCCTGCCGCGTCGAGTTCTGCCCGAACCCGCTGGATGACCGTTGGCTGCCGATACCTCAACAGGTCGGCGCCGACCCGGACAATCCGCCAGCCCAGTTCCCGATAGATCGCATCCTGTTCGATATCGAGGGTGCGCTGTCGAGGATCGGTCCAGTGCTGGAAGCCGTCGTACTGCACCCCGACCTTCCACTGCGGCCAGCCCATATCGAGCCGCCCGACGATGCACTCCTCGTCGAAGACCCTGATCTGGGTGTGCGACGGCCGCATAGCGGCATTGGTCAGCACCAGGCGAAGCCGCGTCTCCTGCGGCGATTCGGCGCCGTACTCGGCCAGCTCCAGCACATGACGCAACTGCACCAGTCCGCGCAGTCCGCGATGGCCGGCGGCAAGCTCCTGCACATCGTCAATCTTCAGATCCGTTGCCTCCAGCAGCGCGTCGACCCGTATCACCGCTCGGATGATTCCGCGCCGGCGTCCGAGGTCGAATGCGGTCCGCGCCGGCGTAGATGTCCGGATTCCGTCGACAGTGCAGATTTCGGTCTCGAGTAGCGAGTCACTGTGCAGCAGAATTCCCGAGGCCTTGTGTCGACTGGCTTGGTTGATCTCGGCGGGCAGTGCCGGGTCGATCCATTTCGCCCCGTGCAACGCGGCCGCTGACAGCCCGGCCACGACACCGCGCCCGCCCGACCACAGCCATGCGGCTTTCGCTTTGTCGGTCGGGGTCAGCACGGCGCCCCGCAGGACGTAGACATCGCGGTGCAGCATGTCGTAGCGGGTGCTCAATTGGTGACGGGTCACCGTACCCGCGGCCAGCGCCGCGCTTCCCAACAAGAGCATGTGAACTTGGACGCAGCCCAGCGGCGTCGGGTTCCATCCGGTTCGAACGTGAAGTCGATGGCGAGATCTCGGCGAAAGCGCGCGATCTACTTCACGTTCGACGCGTCCTCGGCGGGTGCGGCGTCATCTTCGGGTTCGGGTTCTGATTCGAATTGCAGATCAAGCTCAGGCTGGGATTCGGGCTCGTTCTCCCCCGTCCGCTCGGCGACCTGCTCGTCGTAGTACCGGATGATGACCGCCAGCGCCGCGGCCACCGGGACCGCCAGGAAGGCCCCGATGACGCCGAACGTCGACGCGCCCAGCGTCACGGCCAGCAGCACGATCACCGCGTGCAGCTTCATCGACTTGGACTGCAGCCAGGGCTGCAGCACGTTGCCCTCCAGCTGCTGCACCGCGACGATGATGCCCAGCACGATCAGCGCGACGATGGGGCCGTTGGCGACCAGCGCGATCAACACGGCCAGGCCGCCCGCGACGAACGCGCCGACGATCGGTACGAAGCCACCGATGAAGGTGACGATGGCCAGCGCGTAGGCCAGCGGCACCCCGAGGATCACCAGGCCGATCCCGATCAGCACGGCATCGACGAAACTGACCAGCGCCTGGGTCCTGATGAAGCCGCCGAGCGTCGACCAGATGCGTTGCAGCACCTCGGCCAGGTGCGGCGCGGAGGGATGCCCGACCGAGCGCCGCAACCACGGGATGAACTGCGGCCCGTCCTTGAGCAGAAAGAACACCACGACGATGGTCGTGAACACCGTCACCAGCGCCGACGTCGCGGCCCCCACCCCGGTGAACACTCCCGAGGCGATCTGGGAGCTGCTGGAGTTCAGCTGGTCGTTGATCGCGGTGACCGCCGAATCGAGTTGCGCCTGACTGATGTTCAGCGGTGGACCACCGAGCCAGTCACGCACCTGCACCACACCGGCGGACGCCTGCTCGGCCAGTTCGGTGGACTGCTCCACGATGGCGGGAGCCACCGCGGCGATCAGGCCGCCGATCACGGCCAGCGCCACCAGCAGCATGGTCAGGGCCGCCGCGGCCGGCGGGAGCCCCTTGGCCCGCATCCACCGCACCGGTGGCCACAGCACCGTGCACAGCACCACCGCCAGCGCGACGGGCAGGATGATCACCCACATCTCGCCGACGACCCAGGCAAGGATCCACAGCAGCGCCGACACCGCGACGATCTGCACGGACACCACGGCCGCGGATCGAAGATGCGTCCCGAATACCGAGCCCCGGCTCGGCAATATGTCCTTCACGCTTCCTCTCTACCCTCCGACGGCCGATTCAGACGACTTCTGGTGTCACAATCTCGCGTGCCGCCTCGTCTGATACATATGACGACGAGAATCGCTGCACTGACCCCCAACGAGGCCGGCCCGCTGACCCGGATGATGTACCGCTACGCCAAACGGCGGTTCGGTGAAGTACCCGAGCCGTTCGCAGTGGCGGCACACCACCCACGCCTGCTGATCGCCAATGGTGTGCACGAGGCGCTGCTGGCGGCCGGGTCGAAGAAACTACCGGCCGACGTCCGCGAGCTCGCGGTGTTCTGGACCGCGCGCACCGTGGGCTGCTCATGGTGCGTGGACTTCGGTGCGATGCTGGAGCGCCTCGACGGCCGGGACGTCGACCGGCTCACACACATCGACGACTACGCGACGTCGCCGTCGTTCAGCGCGGACGAGCGCGCCGCGATCGCCTACGCCGACGCCATGACCACCGACCCACACACCGTGACCGACGAGCAGGTGGCCGATCTGCGGCAGCGGTTCGGCGACGACGGTGTCATCGAGCTGACCTATCAGATCGGCGTGGAGAACATGCGGGCCCGGATGTACTCGGCGCTGGGCATCACCGAACAGGGCTTCAGCTCGGGCGACGCCTGCCGGGTGCCGTGGGCTACCGCTGACGAAGCGGAGAAGCGGTGAACTTGTCCGGATTCGCGATATCCCATAGCGCACAGACCATTCCGTCCCGGATCGACATCGCCGAGATGCGCGGCATCAGCTCGGGATATCCGTCGACGGCGGCCGCGCCGGGTGTGTAGGCGCCGAGCCGGCCGTTGATCAGCGCCAGCTGATTGCCCGCGAGCCAGTTCGGCCCGTACCGCTCGGCCAGCCCGAACAGGAACCGGGCCACCTTCTCCGGTCCGTGGATGACGCGCGCCGCGGTCGGGGCCCGACGGTTGGAGTCCCCGGTGAAGGTCACCTCGGGGTGCAGCAACCGGACGACGGCATCCAGATTCCCCTCGGCCAGGGCGGCCATCAGCAGTCCGGCCGTTTCGTCGTGGGTGTCATCGGAGGCCGCGGGTGCGGCGTGCTCCACGGCGCGCCGGGCCCGCGAGGCCAACTGCCGGGCTGCAGCGGCGCTGACGCCGAGCACGCCGGCGATGTCAGCGAACGGGACGCCGAAGCCGTCGTGCAGCACGAAGGCGACCCGCTGGTCCGGGGTGAGCCGTTCCAGCACCACCATCGCCGCGAAGCGGGCGTCCTCGTCGGCGACGACGGCGGCCAGCGGGTCGTCGCGGTCGAAGCCGGTCACCACCGGCTCGGGCAGCCACTGCCCGACGTAGGTTTCGCGGCGCCGGCCGGCCGAACGGAGCCGGTCCAGGCCCAGTCGGCTCACCACGGTGGTCAGCCAGGCACGCAGATCCACGATGTCGTCACCGGAACCGCGCCACCGCAGCCAGGCGTCCTGCACGATGTCCTCGGCATCGGCGTAGGTCCCGGTGAGCCGGTAGCCGACGGCCAGCAGGTGCGGTCGCAGCGCCTCGAATTCCTCGGCCCGGGCACTCGCGGTCATACCGCGAGTCTAGGACCGCCGCAAACACGCCTAAAAGAAGCGAATCCGTCGTTGTGTTACCTCAAAGAAAACCTTTTCGTCGTATCTGCACGCAACAACAACGGAAACCGTATATTCCTGCAAATGGCAATCGCGGAACAGCCGGCACCAGTGACCACCGACAAGGGTCTGCAAGCCGGCGCGCTCGGTCTGGTCGGCAATGTGGTGATCGGACTCGCCGCGGTGGCTCCCGCGTACAGCCTGGCCGCCACGTTGGGGTACGTGGTCCTCAACGTCGGCGACAAGGCGCCGGCGATGTTCGTGTTGGCCTTCATCCCGATGCTGCTGGTCGCCTTCGCATACAAGGAGTTGTCGCAGGACACCCCGGACTGCGGGACGACATTCACCTGGGGCACCAAGGCTTTCGGCCCCTGGGTGGGCTGGATCGGCGGCTGGGGTCTGGCCGTGTCGGCGATCATCGTGCTGGCCAACGTCGCCGAGGTGGCGGCCATCTACCTGTTCAAATTCCTCGGTCAGGACGCGCTCGCGGAGAATCTGTTCGCCAAGGTGGCGCTCGGTTCGTTCTTCATCATCTCGATGACGCTGGTGAGCGCGCGCGGCGTCGTGGTGTCCGAGCGCATGCAGAACGTCCTGATCTCCATCCAGTTCGGCGTGTTGGTCATCGCCAGCATCTGGGCGTTGATCCGGGTGTTCAGCGGCACCGCGGGCGCCCAGGCCGTCAGCCCGCAGCTGTCCTGGCTGTGGCCGTCCGGCCTCGACGTGTCGTCCATCGCGGCGGCGATCATCCTCTGCATCTTCATCTACTGGGGCTGGGACGCGTGCCTGGCCGTCGGCGAGGAGACCAAGAACCCCGGCAAGACGCCCGGTATCGCCGCGGTCATCACCACCTTGATCCTGGTCTGCACCTACGTGTTGGTGGCCTACGCGGTGCAGTCGTTCTCCGGCTTCAGCGTCGTGGGAATCGGCCTCAACAACCCCAACAACACCGATGACGTGCTGACCGTGCTCGGTGGCCCGGTCGGCGGCCCCATCCTGGCCTCGCTGCTGCTGCTCACCGTGTCGGTGTCGGCGCTGTCGTCCACTCAGACCACCATCCTGCCGACCGCCCGCGGCACCCTGTCGATGGCCGTCTACGAGGCACTGCCCAAGCGCTTCGCCAGCGTCCACCCCAAGTACATGACACCCGCCTTCGGCACCATCGTGATGGGTTGCATGGCGCTGTTCTTCTACCTCGTGCTGACATTCCTGTCCGAGAACGCGCTGGCCGACTCGGTGGCCTCACTGGGCCTGGCGGTGGCGTTCTACTACGGCATCACCGCGTTCGCCTGCGTCTGGTACTTCCGCCGGACGCTGTTCACCTCGGCCCGAAACCTGTTCTTCCGCGGCATTTTCCCACTGCTCGGCGGTAGCGCGATGGCGGTGGCCTTCGGGATCAGCGCCAAGGACATGATCGCTCCGGACTACGGCTACACCGCCTTCGGGCCCATCGGCGGCGTTTTCGTGCTCGGCGTCGGCATGCTGGTCCTCGGCGTTCCGCTGATGCTGGCGTGCTTCGCCTTCGGCACCAAACGCTTCTTCCGCGGCGAGACACTCACCGCCGCCACCGAAGTCAAAGTCCCCGATGTGTACTGACAAGAAAGAACAGGCAGCACCATGCATCTGACTGTCGGATATCTCGCGACACCGACCGGCGACGACGGTGTCGCACTGGCGGCCGCGCTGGCCCGCACCTTCGGGGCAGACGTGGACGTCGTGCTGGTGGTACGCGAGGAACTGCCCGACGGGCATCCGGGGCGCGCCCAGTATCAGGAGCTGCTCATCGAACGGGGTGAGCAGTGGATCGCCAAGGCGGTGTCGACCCTGACCGGCGCCGCCACGTCGGTCAAGGCCAATGTCCTGGTGGGTGAATCGTTCGCCGAGACATTGCTGCAGTTCGCCGAGGACCACGAATCGGACCTCATCGTGGTCGGCGGGGCGCGCGACGGCTTCTTCGGCGGGCATGTCATCGGGCCGGTGTCCAGCGCGCTCCTGCACAGTTCGACGATTCCCGTCGCACTGGCGCCGCGCGGCTATGCCGACGATGCGCCCGACCGCATCGAAGCCATCACCGCCGCGGTGCCCAGCCGCGCCGGGGACGACAACCCCCTGCCCTTCGCCATCACCTTGGCCAGCGCGGCCAACCTTTCGATCCGGATGGTGTCCCTGGTATCGGCCGAGAACCTGGCCGAGGCCGCCGATCTCAAGGAACTGCGGCAGATTCAGATCGATGCCGCGCAGGAGAACCTTGCTGTGGCCGCCCGCGCACTCCCCGAGTCTCCAGATATCGAATCGCTGGTGGCCGAGGGCATGACGCTGGAGTCCGCGCTCAAGAAGCTCAACTGGGACGACACCGACGTGCTGGTGGTCGGCTCCAGCAGGTTCGCCGCACCCAAGCGGATATTCCTGGGCTCCACCGCATCACGGATCCTGGCCGGCACCGATGCGCCGGTGATCGTCATCCCGCGCGGGGAATAGCGGCATTTCGGCCGTTCCCACCCTCGACGGACAGACGGCCTCCATAATTGACGCTGTCGTAATCTCGGTGGTGCAGGCCCGCGCCTGCCTTCGAACAGGGGCACACGATGTCGTCAGCAGGCAGGTACTCGATATTCATCGGCCGGGTGGGCATGTTGGCAGTCGCCCTCGGGATCGGCAGCGCGATCGCGGCACCGCAGATCGCCTGGGCCGACGTGGGAGCAACCAGCGATCCCACGGCGGCGTCGGCGGATTCCACGGCGGGTCCGTCCGATACGGATGCAGCCGCCGATACCGAGAAGCACGGCACTGAGCCCGCTCGGGGTATCGATGATCACGCCGACGGGCTCGCCGATCACACCCGGTCGGCCACAAAGACCTCCGCCGCGTTCGCGGCCGGGGACGATCCCGAGCCGACGCCGGTCGGGCTCAGGAAAGTGGACCTCGGCAGCCCCAGCGCAATATCGGCGCGGACGGCACACCAATCTGCGCTGGCGATTGCCCGCGCGGCACGGACCGAAGTTCAACCAGCCGATGCCCCACTCGAACCGGAGCGGCCCGCGGTCACCACGGCCGCGGCCGGGCCGGTCGCGGTGCCGACGCCGGCTGTCTCGGTGACGCCGTCGCAGGGTCCGGCGGTGTCGGGCATCCGTGCGGTCGTTCTGAACATGTTGGGGGCCTTCGGATTCAGCCCGGAGCCGGGTAGGACCGGCAACCGCGTCTCGGAAGCCGCTTGGGGCGCTGACCGCGGCGAATCGGCCCCGGCCAACACGGCGTCCGGCAGCACGTTCGACGGTGCCCCCGCCCCGGCACTCACTGCGTCGGCAACGGTCGCCGCGCTGCCCTCGGTCACCGCCGCGATCAGCAGTCGCAGTCCGGCGGCGACTCGACCGTCCTCACTGATCCGGACGCTCGTTCTCGGTGTGCTGGGCATCTTCGGGTTCAATCCGAACCGCACCAACAACCCGGTGCTGCAGGGAATCTGGAACACCTACCGTCAGACCGAGTCCTACATCTCCAACATTCCTCCCGACTTCACCGCCGTCCACGTACTCGGCACGAGCATCGCCGACGACGGCCGGGTCGCGGTGCAACTCGGATTCGACGTCAGCGATTACGACGGCGATCCGTTCACCGTCTTCGAGTCAGGGGTCCCCAACTTGGATCAGAACCCGGACGGCACCTTCACCTACTTCGCCGAGTCCGGGTTCACCGGGACGACGCAGACGTGGGTGACGGCCGTGGACAGTGGCAACCACTTCCACAACTTCGCGCTGTGGGACTACTCGGGAGGGCACTACCGCACCGCGGCGATCACGCTGACGTTCACCGCTGCGCAGCCCGCCGTCGTCTAGCGCTTCGTGCTGATTCCGATGCTTCAGCTCCGCTAGCGCTTCGTGCTGATTCCGATGCTTCAGCTCCGCTAGCGCTTCGTGCTGATTCCGATGCTTCAGCTCCGCTAGCGCTTCGTGAAGATGGTCCGGTGCCAGTCCTTTTCGGCCACACCGGTGATATCGCTCATCACGTGCTTGATGGTGAGGTACTCCTCGAAGGAGTAGTCACTCATGTCCTTGCCGAATCCGGATGCCCCGACACCGCCGTGTGGCATCTCGGAGATGATCGGGATGTGGTCGTTGATCCACACGCAGCCGGCGTTGATCTCGCGCGACGCCCGCTGCGCGCGGTAGACATCGCGGGTCCACGCCGAGGCGGCCAGTCCGTAGACGGTGTCATTGGCTTGGCGCAGCGCGTCGTCATCGTCGGTGAACGCGCGCACCGTGAGCACCGCACCGAACACCTCGTCGCGGTAGATCTCGGAATCCTCTGCCACATCGGCGATCAGCGTGGGCCGGTAGAACGCACCCGGCAGGTCCGGGCTGACGCCACCGGTCACGATCCGGCCACCCTGTCCGGGTGCGCGGGACACCATGGCCGCGACCTTGTCGCGGTGCGCGAACGAGATCAGCGGCCCGAGATCGGTATCCGGATCGTTCGGGTCGCCGACGACGATTTTGCCCATCACATCGCCGACCCCGGCGACGAAATCGTCGTACAGATCCCGCGACACGATCGCCCGGGTCGCCGCCGTGCAGTCCTGCCCGGAGTTGATCAACGCACCCGCGACGGCACCCTGGATGGCCGCGTCGAGATCGGCGTCATCGAAGACCACGAAGGGCGCCTTACCGCCGAGTTCGAGCTGGGTGCGGTGACCGTGCACGGCGGCCGCGGCCATCACCTTGCGGCCCACCCCGGTCGATCCGGTGAAGGTGACGACGTCGACGTCGCGGTGCCCGGCCAGCGCGGTACCCACATCGGCACCCGAGCCGGTCACCACGTTGAGCACACCGTCGGGCAGCCCGGCCGCCGTGGCGACCCGCGCCAGGGTCAGCGTGGTCAGTGGGGTGATCTCGGCCGGTTTGATGACGACCGCGCAGCCGGCGGCCAGCGCCGGGATGACCTTCCACACCGCCATCTGCAGCGGATAGTTCCACGGCGTGATGGTCGCGACGACACCGACGGCTTCGCGCCGGATGCTCGAGGTGTGATCGGCCGAGTACTCGGCGGTGGCCTTGCCTTCCAAATGCCGTGCCGCACCGGCGAAGAACGACACGTTGTCGATGCTGCCGGGCACGTCGAACTCGGTCGCCAAGCGCACCGGCTTACCGCACTGGGCCACTTCCTCGGCGATGAAGGTGGCCGCCTCCGCTTCCATCAGCTCGGCCAGCTTGAACAGCACGGCGGCGCGGTCGGCCGGCGTCGCGGCGGCCCATCCTGGCTGAGCGGCGCGCGCCGCGGCCACGGCGGCGTCGACATCGACGGGGGTTGCCAGCGCGTAGGTCGCGGCCACCGCACCGGTCGCGGGGTTGATGATCTCGAAGGGCGCACCACCGGTGCGCACCGCTGCTCCGTTGATCCAGCTGCCGGGGATTTGCGTTGCACTCACAGAGCTCTAGCCTACGCATTACCGCAATCTGCGGCACATCGAACGGCTGATTTCATGGAAATAGTTGCTTGTAACGACGGATTCCGTGCACAATCGTGTCATGCCCAACCCGGATTCCCAGCCCGGCGCGTCCGCCGTGTCCCTGCGAATCAACCATTCTCGCCCCGGCGCCGCGTTCCAGCTGGACGAGCTCTCGAAGGCCATCATCGAGAAGCTGCAGCAGGACGGTCGACGTTCCTACGCGGGGATCGGCAAGGCCGTCGGCCTGTCCGAGGCCGCGGTCCGTCAACGGGTCCAGCGGATGGTCGACGCCGGAGTCATGCAGATCGTGGCGGTCACCGATCCCATGCAACTCGGTTTCGCCCGGCAGGCCATGATCGGCATCCGATGCACCGGTGACACCACCAAGGTCGCCGAGAAGCTGGCCGCGCTGGAGTCCGTCGACTACGTGGTGCTCACCGCCGGAACCTTCGACGCGATCGTCGAGGTCGTCTGCGAGGACGACGGCGACCTGCTCGACCTGCTCAACACCAAGATCCGCGCCGTCCCAGGAGTGATAGCCACCGAAACGTTGGTTTACCTGAAACTAGTCAAACAGCAATACAACTGGGGCACGAGATGACAATTACCGAAGTAAGTTCAAGCGCGACAAGCGATCTGGCCGCCAAGGCCAACCGGCACCTGTGGGGGCATTTCGCCCGCCACGGTGAAGGCATCACCCCGCCGATCATCACCCGCGGCGAGGGCACCCGAATCTTCGACGACAAGGGCAACAGCTACATCGACGGCCTGAGCGGGCTGTTCGTGGTCCAGGTCGGGCACGGCCGTGAGGAACTCGCCGCCGCAGCCGCCAAACAGGCCGAGCAGCTGGCGTTCTTCCCGCTGTGGTCCTACGCCACCCCGTCGGCGATCGAACTGGCCGAGCGGGTGGCCAATTACGCGCCCGGCGACCTGAATCGGGTCTTCTTCACCACCGGTGGCGGCGAGGCCGTTGAGAGTGCCTGGAAGCTGGCCAAGCAGTTCTTCAAGCTGACCGGCAAGCCGGGCAAGTACAAGGTGATCTCGCGGTCCATCGCCTATCACGGCACCCCGCAGGGTGCGCTGGCCATCACCGGCATCCCGGCGTTCAAGGCGCCGTTCGATCCGCCGACCCCCGGCGGTTTCCGGGTGCCCAACACCAACTTCTACCGCGCTCCCGAGCAGTTCAGTAGCGACCCCAAGGCATGGGGCCGCTACTGCGCCGACCGCATCGCCGAGGCCATCGAGTTCGAGGGCCCCGACACCGTCGCCGCGGTCTTCCTGGAGCCCGTGCAGAACGCGGGCGGCTGCTTCCCGCCGCCGCCCGGATACTTCGAGCGGGTCCGCGAGATCTGCGACGAGTACGACGTCCTGCTGGTCTCCGACGAGGTGATCTGCGCCTACGGCCGGATCGGCTCGATGTTCGCCTGCGACGATTTCGGGTACGTTCCCGACATCATCACCAGCGCAAAGGGTTTGACGTCGGGTTACTCCCCGCTCGGCGCCATGATCGCCAGCGACCGGCTCTTCGAACCGTTCAACGACGGACAGACCGTGTTCGGGCACGGCTACACCTTCGGTGGGCACCCGGTGTCCTCCGCCGTCGCGCTGGCCAACCTCGACATCTTCGAACGCGAGGGCATCAACGCCCACGTCAAGGAGAACGCCCCCGCTTTCCGCGCCACCCTGGAGAAGCTCTACGACCTGCCGATCGTCGGTGACGTCCGCGGTGAGGGCTTCTTCTACGGCATCGAACTGGTCAAGGACAAGGCGACCAAGGAGACCTTCGACGACGACGAATCCGAGCGGCTGCTGCGCGGATACCTCACGCCGGCACTGTGGGAGGCCGGGCTGTACTGCCGCGCCGACGACCGTGGCGACCCGGTGGTGCAGCTGGCTCCCCCGCTGATCAGCGGGCAGGCCGAGTTCGACGCCATCTACGACATCCTGCACAACGTGCTGTCGGAGGCCTCCCGCCGGATGTGATCCGGTTCGCCACATAAACCACACAAGTCACATCAGCCACAGCGTGGCGGCCCAGGAATCTGGCGGGAATCTCCTAGTCTGCACAGACGATGGCTTCCAAAGTTTCGCTGCGCAGAGTGGCTTGTGCGGTCACCGCGACCTTGATGCTGACCGGCTCCGCGCTGGTCGGAGCGCCGCTGGCCGGCGCAGACCCGGGCCCGGATCCCTGCCCGTACAAGGTGACCACGCCGCCCGCGGTGGACGACTCGGAGGTGCCCAAGGCCGGTCCGCCACCGCAGCCGCTACCGGTGCCCGCCACCCCGCTCGGCGGTGACGCACTCGGCGGTTGCGGGCTGATCACCGCGCCCGACACCCCGCCGGTGCCCGGTGACGTGTCGGCCGAGGCATGGCTGGTCGCCGACCTGGACACCGGCGACATCATCGCCGCCAAGGATCCGCACGGACGGCACCGCCCCGCCAGTGTGATCAAGGTGCTCACCGCGATGGCGTCGATCCAGGAACTGCCGATCAACCGAGTGGTCACCGGCAGCGAGGCCGACGAGAACGCCGAGGGCAGCAGCGTCGGCGTGAAGAACGGCGAGCGCTACACCGTCAGCGACCTGCTGCACGGCCTGCTGATGGTCTCCGGCAACGACGCCGCGCACGCGCTGGCCGCCCAGCTCGGCGGGATGGACACCGCGCTGCAGAAGATCAACAACCTGGCCCGCCGGCTCGGCGCCCGCGACACCCGTGCGGCGACACCGTCGGGCCTGGACGGCCCGGGGATGAGCACCTCGGCCTACGACATCGGCCTGTTCTACCGGTACGCCTGGCAGAACGACACTTTCGCGAAGATCGTGGCCACCCAGAAATATCAGTGGCCGACCTACGAGTTGGAGAACGACGTCAAGCTGCTGTCGAACTACCCGGGCGCGCTCGGCGGCAAGACCGGCTATACCGACGACGCCGGGCAGACGTTCGTCGGTGCCGCCGAGCGGGACGGCCGACGGCTGGTGGCGGTCCTGCTCAAGGGCACCCGGGTGCCGATCGCCCCGTGGGAGCAGACGGCCCGCCTGCTCGACTACGGCTTCGCGACGGCGCCGGGCACCAAGATCGGCTCCCTGATCGAACCCGACCCCTCGTTGAGCACTCCGGAGCCGGAGAAGGCTCCCGACCCCACCGCGGTGGCCGCGACCGCACTGCCGAGTGCCGACGCGCTACCGGTGCGGGTCGGTGTCGGATTCGTCGGCGTCATCATCGTTTTCGCGCTCATCATGGCTGCGCGGTCGATGAACCGTCAGCGCGCCTGAGAGCCCCAGCGCCCCAACAACGCTGCTGCGCCCGTACCCAGCCGGACAACGAGTTCGCCGGCGTCGGCGTGACCACGCAGTTGTCCCACACCTTGGCCGGCGTTGACCGGCGACCCGCGCAGCACCCGCTCCGGAATGCCGGCCGGCCAACGGTATCCGGCCGCGATGTCGTACTCGGAGGTCAGCTCGGTCTGCGATCCCGCGAGCAGTTCGGCGCGGGCATCATCGGAGGTCAGTGCCTCGGTACACGCGGCGAACGCGGTCCCGATCCAGGCCCCGGCGGCTCCGGCCGCCAGCACGGCGGCCACCCCGCGGGGCGAGGCGATGCCACCGGCGGCCAGCACCGGAACGTCGACGGTGTCGAGCACCGCGGTCAGCAGCGGCAGGGTGCCCAGCACGGGTTTGCCGTGCCCGCCCCCCTCGGCGCCGCGGGCCACCAGCACGTCCACCCCGGATTCCACCGCACGGACGGCCTCCTCGACCGTGGCGACCTGCGTCGCGGTGATCACCCCGGCGTCATGCGCGTCCTGCACCCAGGCCGGGCCCTTTCCCGTCGCTGCGCTCGCCCCGGTGTCCTCGCCGAAGCTCACGCTCAGCAGCGCCGGCCGGGCGGACAACGCCACCTCCAGCAGGTCCGGTTGCTCGCTGAGCACCCAGTGCACCAAGCCGATACCGAACGGACCGATATCGCCACCCAGTTCGGCCAGTTCGCGGCGCAACACCGCCGGGGTCGCCGCGCTGCCCATGCCGATCATGCCCAGCCCCCCGGCCCGCGACACCGCGGCGGCCAGCCGTCCACCGGCCGCACCGCCCATCGGCGCGTTCACCACGGGGTACGTGAGACCCATTGCGGCAGACCAGGTGGTGAGCAATGACACCACCGGGACGCTACCGGAGTTTGCTACCGTGGAAATGTCACCATGTGACACCGGACGAGGCGGCACCGTACCCGGCCAGCGACAAGACGGAGCCACGGAGGGTGTGCCATGGCGTGGTTGATTCTGATGATCTCGGGTGTGTTGGAGGCCGTGTGGGCCACCGCGCTCGGTAGGTCCGAGGGCTTCACCAAAGTGGGTCCGTCGGTGGTGTTCGGTGTGGCGCTGGTGTTCTCGATGGCCGGGCTGGCCTTCGCCATGCGCTCGCTGCCCATCGGCACCAGCTACGCGATCTGGGTGGGTATCGGCGCCGCGCTCACCGTCGGCTACGCGATGTTCACCGGCTCCGAGGGCGCCTCAGTCATCAAGGTGGCGCTGATTCTCGGCATCATCGGCTGCGTCGTCGGCCTCAAACTGATCGGCCACTAGCGACGTGAGCGCAACAGTCGGGACAGCCCGAGTGCGCCGATCGCACCGACCGCGAAACTTGCGGCGGCACCCGACATCCCGACTCCTTCCCGCACCTCGATCCGCGGACTGATCCGGACCGGCCCCGGCGGCTCGATCGGCACCGCCTCCAGGTTCTCCGGAGCGGTCGCCGCCCAGGCCGTCGCGAACAGGATCAGTCGCGCGGTGATGTAGGCGAACACCATCAGGCCCAGCACCGGACCGAAGGTGGCGCCGGCCGGCCCGGTCACCACCGAGCGCAGGTAGATCGAGGCCACCTGCTTGAACACCTCGAATGCCACGGCCGCGATCAGGCCGGCCCGCAGCGAACTCCGGAAGCTCACCGACTCGCGCGGCAGCCGGGCAATGATCCAGGTGAACAACAACCACGAGATCCCCAGCGAGAACACCCAGGACGCCACCTGCAGCCCGACGCTGAGACCCGGCACATCCTGCAGCCCGAACCAGCTCAGCACCGTCGTCATCGGTGACTCTTTGCTCAGTGCGGTCAGGCCGATGGTCAGCGCCAGCGCCACGAAGGCCGAGACGAGTGCCAACAGATCCGACAGCTTGGTCGCGACGAAACCGCCGGGCTCCTGCCGCTGCTTCCACATCTGGCTCAGCGCTTCACGCAGGTTGGCCATCCAGCCGAGGCCGGCCCACGCTGCGGTGAACAGCCCGATGACACCGACCGTGCCGCGCGAGTCGATCGCCGAATCCATCAACTCCACCAGTTGCGATCCGAGATCGCCCGAGACGCTGGAGCGGATGCGCTCCTCGACCTCGGTCATCAGCTCGGGCTGGTTGGCCAGCACGAACCCGCCGATGGAGAACCCGACCATGAGCAGTGGGAACAGCGCGAAGATGGTGAAGTAGGTGATGCCGGCGGCGTAGAAGTCGCCCTTGCAGTCGTTGTACCGGTCCTGCGCCACCATGATGCGGTTGAACCAGGCGAAGCGGCGGCGCAACCGGTCCATCACACCTGGTTTGTCCGGCTCGGACGGGTCTGTCGGTACCGCTTCGCGGTCGGCCATCGGTGATCCCTTTCCGGGCTGTCAACGTGTCGGCGACAAGAATCCCATTCGGTCATATACCCGCTGCAGCGTCGCTGAAGCGACCCGGTCGGCGCGCGCGGCGCCGCTGGCCAGCACGGCCTGTAGTTCGGTCGGGTCATCGAGCAGTTCGTCGACACGTGCCTTGATCGGCGTGACGAATTCGACCACGGCATCCGCGGTTTCGATTTTGAGATCGCCGTACCCGCGTCCGGCGTAGCCGGCGACCAGCGTGTCGATGTCGGTGCCGGTCACCGCGGACTGGATGGTGAGCAGGTTGGACACCCCGGGCTTGGCCTCGCGGTCGAATCGGATCTCGCGCTCGCTGTCGGTCACCGCAGACCGGATCTTCTTGGCGGTCTTCTTCGGATCGTCGAGCAGGCTGATCAGGCCGGCGTCGGTGGCTGCGGACTTGCTCATCTTGGCCGTCGGGTCCTGCAGGTCGTAGATCTTGGCGGTGGCCTTGGGGATGATCGCCTCGGGAACGACGAAGGTGCCCGGGAGGCGGACGTTGATGCGTTCGGCGATATCGCGGGCCAGTTCCAGGTGCTGGCGCTGGTCCTCCCCGACCGGCACCAGCGCGGTGTCGTAGAGCAGCACATCGGCCGCCATCAGCACCGGATAGGTGAAGAGCCCGACCGTGGTCGCCTCGGCCCCCTGCTTCTGCGACTTGTCCTTGAACTGCGTCATCCGCGAGGCCTGCCCGAAACCGGTGAAACATCCCAGCACCCAAGCCAGTTGGGTGTGGGCGGGTACGTGACTCTGGACGAACACCGTTGCCTTCGCCGGGTCGACGCCCAGTGCGAGATACTGTGCGGCGGTCACCAGGGTGCGCTTGCGCAGCACCTCCGGATCCTGCGGGACGGTGATGGCGTGCAGGTCCACGACACAGAAGTACGCGTCGTAGTCGTTCTGCAGGCTGACCCACTGGTTGACCGCACCGAGGGCGTTACCGAGATGCAGGGAATCCGAGGTGGGCTGTGCGCCGGAGAACACGACCTGGCGACCGGCACTGCTGGAGTCACTCATGATGACCCGATTTTGTCATGCGCGTATTTTGCGCCGCGCCCGCTATGGTTTACGCATTCGTCAATTAATCGGAGGCGTCGTGCGCCGCTTTGCCCCAGCCCTGCTGACCCTTATCGTTGCCGCTTTGCCGAGCTTCGGAACTGCCACTGCCGCAACGGAACCCGATAGGCGTGCGGTCGTCATCGTGTCCGGCGGCGACGCCACGAGCCCGTTCACCACCCCATCGTCGGCGTGCGCGTCGGGTTTGGCGGCCGGCAACACCGATACCGCGCTGCGCCAGTACCTGCTCGAGCGGGGCCATCGCGTCTACACCTCACCCGCGATGGCCGGCCGCGGCCCGGTCGTGGACCAGGACGGGTTCGGCGCCTTCGGCGATTGCCCGATCACGCTGCCCGAGAACATGACCGTCAACTCCACCGGCAGTATCGATACCGCCGGTGAGCACCTGGCCCGCTTCTTCGACCACCTGCACACCGCATACGGGGTGGACGAGATCGACATCGTCGGCCATTCCATGGGCGGGTTGTACTCGCGCGCGGCGATCAGGGTGCTGCAGAGCCTCGGCTCCCCGATCCGGATCCGGTCGCTGACCACCCTCGGCACCCCGTGGCAGGGCTCGTATCTCTCCGACTACGCCAATGGCATCATCCCGAGATCGGACTGCCTCGGTGACGCCTTCTGCGCGGCGGCGATGGACGGAATGAAGACCGAGGTCGAGCGGCTGATGGCCGGGTCGGGGCGCGAGGTCAACCAGGCCTATCTGATGGGTCCCGACGGCTGGAACGAATACCAGGCCGGCGTGCTCGACCAGATCCCGGTCACCCTGATCGGCGGCAACCGCTTCGCCGCGCCGACGGCCTCCGCCACGCCGAATCCGGCCGTGTGGCCCAACGACGGCCTCGTCGCGACCTCCAGCGCGCTGGCCACCGATATCAGCGACCGGGTGCTACCGCAGCGCCGGACAGTCACCTTCGACGACACCCACAGCATCTTCGTCTCCGACGCCAACGGGCTGCCCTGGGAGACCGGGTTGACCTGGGATCCCCGGGCACTGGAGGCGGTGAACGCCGCCATCAAGGACTCCTGAGGTCAACCGTTTCCCGCGCGGGTCCACAGGTCGAGCACCCGAAGGAAGATGCGGCGCTCGTCGGCGCTCAGGACTCCCAGCCACCGTTCCTCGCCACGTTGGATCTCCGACTGGGCGGCATCCTTGACCTTCTGCCCCTTCGCGGTGATCGCCAGCAGGCGAACCCGCCGGTCCTCGGGATCGACCTGACGCTCGATATGGCCACGGTCCTGTAGGTCATCGAGGGTACGGATGATGCGCGTCTTGTCGGCGCCGATCGCCTCGGCCAGGGCGGCCTGGGAGCGCACCGGCCCGCCGTCCAGCGCGCACAGCACGACGTAGCCCCACATGGTGAGATCGTGCGCCTCCAGCACGGGCAGCTCGGCGGCGGCCATGTCGCGCAGCAACGGGGCGAGCATGGCCGCGAGATCGGGACGACGCGACACCGCAACATGCTAAGCGTTGCTCGATCATATGCTTTCGCTTATCATAAGCTGATGCATATGACTTCTGCCGGTATCGCGCCCTCCCACCGAACCGCCGTCCTGCACTCCGTTGCCGTCGTCGAGGCCGTCACCGCATCCGACCTGGATCGGCCGACACCGTGCGCGGGGTGGACGGTGGCCGACCTGCTCGCGCACATGACCGTTCAGCACCGCGGGTTCGCCGCGTCGGTGCGGGGCCGCGGCGCCGACGCCGGAATCTGGGATCCCGAGACGGTCAGCGCGCAGGTGCGGGTCGACCCGGCGGGCAGTTACGCTGCCGCCGCCCGCGATGTGCTCGACGCCTTCAGCGCGGACGGAATCGATGACGCCGTCTGCGCCCTGCCCGAATTCGGTCCGGACGCAACTGTTCCCGGCGCGATCGCGATGGCCATGCATTTCGTGGACTATGTCGTGCACGGCTGGGACGTCGCCGCCGCCCTGGGCCTGCCGTTCCAGCTGCCCGACGCGGTGGTCGCCGCGGCGCTGCCGATCGTGCTGGGCATCCCTGATGACAGGTCCCGAGAGGCCGCGAACTCACCGTTCGGGCACGCCGTCGAGGAGGCCGGCACAACGGATCTCGGCCGGCTACTGGCGCACCTGGGCAGGCGGCCGGACTGGTCGGCTCAGGAGAACTCGACGGTCACCGGGGCGTGATCGGACCAGCGCAGCGCGTACAACTCGGCCCGCTCCACCCGCGCCGACACCGCGCGAGCGGCCAGCGCCGGGCTGGCCAGGTGATAGTCGATGCGCCAGCCCGCGTCATTGTCGAAAGCCTTACCGCGCCATGACCACCAACTGTATGGGCCCGCCACATCGGGATGTAGCCGGCGCACCACGTCCACCCAGCCGGTCGACATCAGATCGGTCAGCCACTGCCGCTCGGCGGGCAGGAAGCCCGCCTTCTTGACATTGGCCTTCCACGCCTTGATATCGCTCTCGGTGTGCGCGATGTTCCAGTCACCACAGAGCACCGCATCATCACCCTGCGCGAGCAGCGCGGCCATCCGGGTCTCGACCGCGGACATGAAACGTTCCTTCTCGCGCTGGCGCTCGGTCTCGGCTTCGCCGGTGGGCAGGTACACGCTGGCCACCGTGGCCCCTGCCGTGTCGACCTCGATATAGCGGCCGTGCTCGGCGAACTCCTCGGAGCCCGGGCCGATGCGCACCGCGTCGAAGGGTGTGCGCGACAGGACGGCAACACCGTTGCGGCCCTTGACGTGCGGCTCGGCCGCGGCGAGATGCCAGCCGTCGGCCAGCGCCGGCGCCAGCGCGTCGGCCAGCTGCTCGTCATCGGCGCGGGTCTCCTGCAGGCAGACGACGTCGGCGGTGCTTTCCTTCAGCCACGGCAGCAGGCCGAGGTTCTCCGTGGATCGCTGTTTGACCGCTGCGCGGATGCCGTTGACGTTGACGGTGGTGACGATCACGGTGGACGACCCTAGTGGACGCCTCCGACAGCCGCCGCTGCCCGGGTCGCTACGCAGCCCATCCGACGAACCCTTGCGGTACCAGCGGTACCGCCATACTGTCGGGCGCTATGACCCAACGCACACCCATCCATCGCGGAGCGGGTGAACCGATCCTCATGCTGCACCCGTTCCTGTGCTCGCAGAACGTCTGGCGCACGGTGGCCGACCAGCTCGCCGACACCGGCCGCTTCGAGGTGCTGGCCCCCACCATGGTCGGTCACCACGGCGGCTCCCGCGCGGGCACATGGCTCCTGGACACCGCCGCGCTGGTCGACGACGTCGAACGCCGGATGGACCAGATCGGCTGGGAGACAGCCCATGTCGTGGGCAACTCGCTGGGCGGCTGGGTGGCCTTCGAACTGGAGCGGCGCGGCCGGGCACGCACCCTGACCGCCATCGCACCGGCCGGCGGGTGGGGCCAACACTCCCCCACCAAGTACGAGACGGTGCTGAAATTCCTGGCCGGCGGCCCGGCCCTGATCGCCGCCCGACTGCTCGGGCCGCGCATCCTGGACCTGCCGTTCGGTACCCGGATCGCGACCCTGCCCGTCAGCGGGCCCGCCGACGGACCCAGCCGCGCGGACCTGGTCGCCCTCGTCGAGGATGCGACGCACTGCACGGCCTACATCCAGTTGCTCATCAAGACGTTGCGCCTGCCGGGTCTGCTGGAACTGGCCCAGGTGGGCGTGCCGACACATCTGGTGCTGTGCGAGAAGGACCGGGTGTTCCCGAGCCCGCGCGGAACGAAGTACTTCATCGAGAACCTTCCGACCGACGCGACGGTGACCCGCCTGCCGGGGCTGGGCCACATCCCGATGCTGGAGGCGCCCGGCCAGATCACCGAACTGATCGCCGATTTCGCCGATCAGCACACCGAGCCCGAGCGCAAGGCGCCGCCGGCGGGCTGACGCCGATACCGGCGCGGGCGAATGGTCAGCTCTTGGCGGACTCCAGCGCGGCGTTGAACGTCGCCGACGGTCGCATGACCGCGGCGGTCTTCTCCGGGTCCGGGTAGTAGTAGCCACCGATATCGGCGTGCCCGCCCTGCACTTCGTTGAGCTCGGCGATGATGGCGTCCTCGTTCTCGGCGAGAGTCTTGGCCAGCGGCGCGAAGTGCTCGGCGAGTTCCTTGTCCTCGGTCTGCTCGGCCAGCGCCTGCGCCCAGTACAGCGACAGGTAGAACTGGCTGCCACGGTTGTCCAGCTCGCCGGCCTTGCGCGACGGAGACTTGTTCTCGTCCAACAGCTTTCCGACAGCGGTGTCCAGCGTCTCGCCGAGCAGCTTGGCCTTGGCATTGGCGGTCTTGCTGCCGAGATCCTCCAGGCTGGCGCCGATGGCGAGGAACTCGCCCAGCGAATCCCAGCGCAGGTGGTTCTCCTCGACCAGCTGGCTGACATGCTTGGGCGCCGAGCCGCCGGCTCCGGTCTCGTACAGTCCGCCGCCGGCCATCAGCGGCACGACCGAGAGCATCTTGGCGCTGGTGCCCAACTCCAGGATGGGGAACAGGTCGGTGAGGTAGTCGCGCAGGATGTTGCCGGTCGCGGCGATGGTGTCCTGCCCGCGGATCACCCGCTCCAGCGTGTACCGCATGGCCCACACCTGCGGCAGGATCGTGATGTCCAGACCCTCGGTGTCCTCGTCCTTGAGGTACTCCTTGACCTTCTTGCGCAGCTCGTTCTCGTGCGGACGCTCGTCGTCGAGCCAGAACACCGTCGTCATGCCGGACTGCCGGGCGCGGTTGACCGCAAGCTTCACCCAGTCGCGGATCGCGGCGTCCTTGACGATCGGCATGCGCCAGATATCGCCTTCTTCGACCTCCTGGCTCAGCAGCACCTCACCGGAATCGATGTCGACGATCTTGGCGACACCGGCCTCGGCGATCTCGAAGGTCTTGTCATGGCTGCCGTATTCCTCGGCCTTCTGCGCCATCAGCCCGACGTTCGGCACGGTGCCCATGGTGGTGGGATCGAACTGGCCGTGCGTCTTGCAGAAGTTGATCATCTCCTGATACATCCGCGAGAAGGTCGACTCCGGGTTCACCGCCTTGGTGTCCTTGGTGCGTCCGTCGGCGCCGTACATCTTGCCGCCGAGGCGGATCATCGCGGGCATCGACGCATCCACGATGACATCGGACGGCGAATGGAAGTTGGAGATGCCCTTCGCCGAATCGACCATCGCCAGTTCGGGGCGATGCTCGTGACACGCGTGCAGGTCGTTGATGATCTCTTCACGCTGCGAGGCCGGCAACGACTCGATCTTGCCGTACAGATCCGAAAGACCGTTGTTGACGTTCACCCCCAGCTCGTCGAACAGCTTCTCGTGCTTGGCGAACGCGTCCTTGTAGAACACCTTCACCGCGTGACCGAACACGATGGGGTGGCTGACCTTCATCATGGTCGCCTTGACGTGCAGCGAGAACATCACGCCCGTCTTGTAGGCGTCCTCGATCTGCTCCTCGTAGAACTCGATGAGCGCCTTCTTGCTCATGTACATGCTGTCGATCACATCGCCGGCGTCGAGCTTCACCTCGGGCTTGAGCACGGTTTCGCCCGCGGAGGTCTCCAGCACCATCTTGACCTTGCGATCCTTGTCCACCGTCAGCGACTTTTCGCCGTGGTAGAAGTCGCCGTCCTTCATGGTCGCGACGTGGGTGCGTGACGCCTGCGACCACTTGCCCATGCTGTGCGGATGCTTGCGGGCGTACTCCTTGACGGCCTTGGGGGCGCGGCGGTCGGAGTTGCCCTCGCGCAGCACCGGGTTGACCGCGCTGCCGAGGATCTTCGAGTACCGCTCCTTGATCTGCTTTTCTTCGTCGGTCTTCGGGTCACCGGGGAAGTCGGGGAGGTCGTACCCCTTCTCCTTGAGTTCCTTGATGGCGGCCAGCAACTGGGGCACCGAAGCACTGATGTTGGGCAGCTTGATGATGTTGGCGGCCGGATCCTGGGTCAGCGCACCGAGCTCGGCGAGGTTGTCCGGCACCTTCTGCTCATCGGTCAGGCGGTCACTGAACTCGGCGAGGATGCGCGCCGCCACGGAGATGTCACTGGTCTTGACGTCGATCCCGGCGGCGTCGGCGAAGGTCCGGATGATCGGCAGGAAGGCATAGGTCGCCAGCAGCGGCGCCTCGTCGGTCAACGTGTAGATGATGGTCGGATGCTCGGCGCTCATGTGTACTCCCGGCGTCACTGTCGTGTCAGATGCAGCGAAAGTCGTTTCTGCCGTGATTCATTGAGCAGAGGCGCTCTCGCACCAGCGGGCCGCCCGCGGCCGATCTGTCGATGGTCCCGGGCTGCCCTCACCGGCAACACTACAAGGGCCGACGAACCGGCGAGGGGTCAGCTTTGACTACCGGCCAGTAGCTATTTTGTGGCCGCGCGACACCTCCGACAACCAGGTGGCATCGGGTCAACGTCGTGAGTTAGGCTTCATATCGGTCATGAGTGCCAGCATCTAGCCCCGGCTTGCTGGCCGGCAACCCTCCAACCGCGGTGGGGTGCTCCGGGTGAAGACCAGGTTGAGCAGTCGAATGGCGACTGCCGGCAAGCGCGGGTCCGCACCGACGGGCCCCCAGACACAGATGGAGGTTCGTTCCCGTGAGCACGCCAGAAGATCCCGCCGCCACGTGGTCCTTCGAGACCAAGCAGGTGCACGCCGGCCAGACCCCCGACACGGCGACCAACGCCCGGGCACTGCCGATCTACCAGACCACGTCCTATACGTTCCGCGACACCGACCATGCGGCCGCGCTGTTCGGACTGGCCGAACCCGGCAACATCTACACCCGGATCATGAATCCGACCACCGATGTCATCGAGCAGCGAGTGGCGGCCCTCGAAGGCGGTGTCGCGGCGCTGTTCCTGTCCTCGGGGCAGGCCGCCGAGACGTTCGCCATCCTCAACCTGGCCGCCGCCGGCGATCACATCGTGTCGAGCCCGCGACTCTATGGCGGCACCTACAACCTGTTCCACTACACGCTGCCCAAGCTCGGTATCGAGGTCAGCTTCGTCGAGAACCCCGATGATCTGGAATCCTGGCGCGCCGCGATCCAGCCCAACACCAAGGCATTCTTCGCCGAAACCATCTCCAACCCCCAGATCGACATCCTCGACATCCCCGGCGTCTCGGGCGTGGCCCATGAGCAGGGCATCCCGCTGATCGTCGACAACACCATCGCCACCCCGTACCTGATTCAGCCGATCGCCCACGGTGCCGACATCGTGGTGCACTCGGCGACCAAGTATCTGGGCGGTCACGGCACCGCGATCGCGGGCGTCATCGTCGACAGCGGCACCTTCGACTGGACCCAGGGCCGCCACCCCGGTTTCACCGAGCCGGACCCGAGCTATCACGGTGTGGTGTTCTCCGAGCTCGGCCCGCCCGCGTACGCGCTCAAGGCGCGTGTGCAGCTGCTGCGCGATCTGGGATCGGCGCTGGCACCGTTCAATGCCTTCCTCATCGCCCAGGGCCTGGAAACGTTGTCGTTGCGCATCGAACGGCACGTCGCCAACGCACAGCGGGTGGCCGAATATCTGTCCGGGCGCGACGACGTCATCTCGGTGAACTACGCCGGCCTGCCCACCTCACCCTGGTACGAGCTGGGCCGCACCATTGCCCCCAGGGGCACCGGCGCGGTGCTGGCGTTCGAACTGGCCGGGGGTATCGAAGCCGGCAAGGCCTTCGTCAACGCGCTGACCCTGCACAGCCATGTCGCCAACATCGGTGATGTGCGCTCACTCGTCATCCACCCGGCCTCCACCACCCATCAGCAGCTCACTCCCGAGGAACAGCTCACCACCGGCGTCACGCCCGGGCTGGTGCGCCTCGCGGTGGGCATCGAGGGAATCGCCGACATCCTGGCCGACCTGGACCGGGGTTTCGCCGCGGCCCAGGCCTTCGCCGGTGCCGGCCAGAGTGTCGCGTCGGTGTGAGGCGGCCCGATGACCATCTTCGACATACGGAGCGACGTGCCGACTCTGCCCGCAGAAGGTGAGCTCGGGGTCGTCAAGATCGGCGCCCTGACGCTGGAAAGCGGCGTGGTCCTCGACGATGTATCCATCGCGGTGCAACGCTGGGGCGAGCTGAACCGCGAACGCGACAACGTCGTCATGGTGCTGCACGCACTCACCGGCGATTCGCACATCACCGGGCCGGCGGGCCCCGATCATCCGACACCGGGCTGGTGGGACGGCGTCGCCGGGCCCGGCGCGACGATCGATACCGATCGCTGGTGCGCCATTGCCACCAACGCGCTCGGCGGCTGCCGCGGCTCGACCGGGCCCAGCTCGATCGCACCCGACGGAAAGCCTTGGGGCTCAAGGTTCCCGGCGATCACCATCCGCGATCAGGTCAATGCCGACCTCGCCGCGCTGGCCGCGATCGGGGTCACCCAGGTGGCCGCGGTGATCGGCGGGTCGATGGGTGGTGCACGGGCACTGGAGTGGATCGTCGGGCACCCCGACACCGTGCGCGCCGGCCTGATCCTGGCGGTCGGCGCACGCGCCACCGCCGATCAGATCGGCACCCAGAGCACCCAGGTCGCCGCGATCAAGGCCGATCCGGACTGGAACGGCGGCGACTACTACGACACCGGCCGCGGCCCGGCCGCGGGTCTGGAGATCGCGCGCCGCATCGCGCACCTCACCTACCGCGGCGAGGCCGAGCTGGACTCCCGGTTCGCCAACCTCGCCCAGGGCGAGGAGGACCCGACCAACGGTGGCCGCTACGCCGTGCAGAGCTACCTGGAGCATCAGGGCGGCAAGCTGGTGTCCCGGTTCGACGCCGGCACCTACGTCGCGCTCACCGACGCTCTGAGCAGCCACGATGTCGGCCGCGACCGCGGCGGCGTGGAGGCTGCGCTGGCCGGCTGCCCGGTGCCCGTGCTCGTCGCGGGCATCACCTCCGACCGGCTCTACCCGCTGCGCCAGCAGCAGGAACTGGCCGACCTGCTGCCCGGATGCGCCGAACTGAAGGTCGTCGATTCGATCTACGGCCACGACGGGTTCCTGGTGGAGACCGAGGCGGTGGCTCCGCTGATCCGGCAGACCCTGGAGATCGCGTCCCGGTGAGCCCGTCGAACAAGCAGGGATCCCTGTCGTTCGGCGAGGAGGCCGCCGCCTACGAACGCGGGCGGCCGTCCTACCCGCCCGAGGCCATCGACTGGCTGTTGCCGACCGGCGCGCAACGGGTGCTGGACCTCGGTGCGGGGACCGGCAAGTTGACCGTCCGGCTCGTCGAGCGCGGCCTGGACGTGGTGGCCGTGGATCCGATTCCCGAGATGCTGGAAGTCCTCAGTCACTCTCTGCCGCAGACCCCGGCGCTGCTGGGTACGGCCGAGGAGATTCCGTTGCCGGACAACAGCGTTGACTCCGTGCTGGTGGCCCAGGCCTGGCACTGGTTCGATCCGAAACGCGCCGCGCAGGAGATCGCCCGGGTGCTACGCCCCGGCGGCCGGCTCGGGCTGGTGTGGAACACCCGCGACGAGCGGATGGGCTGGGTCAAGGATCTCGGCACCATCATCGGTCACGAGCACGATCCGCTCAGCGACGAGGTGACCCTGGATACGCCGTTCACCGATGTGGAGCGCAACCGGGTGGAGTGGACCAGCTACCTGACCCCGCAGGCCCTCATCGACCTGGTGGCGTCCCGCAGCTACTGCATCACCTCACCCACCGCGGTGCGCACCCGCACCCTGGAGAAGGTCCGCGAACTGCTGGCCACCCATCCGGCACTGGCCAACAGCACCGGTTTGGCGCTGCCCTACATCACGGTCGGAATCCGGGCGACGCTGCCGTGAGCCGGCGTCACTGACGCCGGCGGCCGGAATATTCGTTCCGCCGAATGGGTAGTAGACGGTGAACGACGAGAGGCCGGCGATGTCCAAGCGTGACCGAGACCGTCTTGCCGCAGCCGGAGACACCGCCCCCGTGGTGCAGATCGCCGCCATGGTGGTCGGAGCGGTGTTCCTGGTGTTCGGGGTCGCGGGTTTCATCCCGGGTATCACCAGTCACTTCGACGAACTGAGCTGGGCCGGCCACCAGTCCCGCGCGCTGCTGCTCGGAGTTTTCGCGGTGTCGATCCTGCACAACGTCATGCACCTGGCGTTCGGGGTCGCCGGCCTGATCCTGGCCCGGACCGCGGCGTCGGCCAGGGCGTATCTGCTCTGGGGCGGCGCCGTGTACGCGGCGCTGTGGCTCTACGGGCTGGCGATCGATCACCACGGCCCGAGCAACGTCGTGCCGGTCAACGCTGCCGACAACTGGCTGCACCTCGGTTTGGCGATCACCATGATCGGCTCGGGCGTGCTGCTGGGGCGCATGGCGATTCAGCCGGAGCAACCCTGAGTCAGGACGTGCCCAGCGGGTCGATGGTCCACGCGATGTAGAGCATCGTCGCACTGACGGTGGCGGTGGTCGCAAAATCGATGGTGCGGGAACGGATCACCAGCAGGCCGGCGCGGTCGTCAGAGAGTGCCAGCCGCAGGGCGGCCGCCACCCCGACGGCGATCCCGATGACGAGCGCGCCGCGGCGCCAGTACCCGGTGATCACCAGCCCCAGTGCGGCCAGGAGTATCAGGCCGACCAGCAGGATCGGCCACTGGCCGGCAAAGACCTTGCGGGCGAACTCCTTTGCGGTCACTAGGCGCGCTCCGCGCGCTCCACCACGTTGGTCAGCAGGAAGGCCCGCGTCAACGGGCCCACCCCGCCGGGGTTCGGTGACACGTGCCCGGCGATATCCCAGACATCGGGCGCCACGTCACCGGTGAGCTTGCCCTCGACCCGACTGACGCCCACATCCACCACGGCAGCGCCGGGTTTCACCATGTCGGCGGTGACCATATAGGGCACCCCGACCGCGGCGACGATGATGTCCGCCTGCCGGGTCAGCTCAGCCAGATCACGGGTTCCGGTGTGGCACAACGTCACCGTCGCGTTCTCCGAGCGACGGGTGAGCAGCAGACCGAGCGGGCGGCCGACGGTGACTCCGCGGCCGATCACCACCACGTGCGCCCCGGCGATCGGCACGTCGAAACGACGCAGCAGGTGCACGATGCCGCGCGGCGTGCAGGGCAGCGGCGCTTCTTTGCCGAGAACCAGCCGGCCCAGGTTGGTGGGGTGCAGACCGTCGGCGTCCTTGTCCGGGTCGATGCGCTCCAGGGCCGCGTTCTCATCGAGGTGCTTGGGCAGCGGCAGTTGCACGATGTAGCCGGTGCATTCGGGGTTGGCGTTGAGTTCGTCGATCGTTTCGTCCAGGGTGGCCTGGCTGATATCGGCGGGCAGGTCACGACGGATCGAGGTGATGCCCACCTTCGCGCAGTCGGCGTGCTTGCCGCGCACGTAGGCCTGCGACCCCGGGTCGTCGCCGACCAGGATGGTGCCCAGTCCCGGGGTGCGGCCGGCGGCCGTCAGGGTGGCCACCCGTCCCTTGAGATCGTCGAGAATTTCGTCGCGGGTGGACTTACCGTCCAAAGTCGTCGCTGCCACGTAGGTCATTGTGGCAGGCTCGCCCGGTATGAACATCCAGCCCGGAGTGTTCACTGACGTGTTCGGCGAAGCCAAACTCGGTCCGGTGACACTGCGCAACCGCATCATCAAGGCCGCCACCTTCGAGGCGTCGACGCCGAATGCGCTGGTCACCGACGATCTGATCAAGTACCACCGGCTCCCGGCCGCGGGCGGGGTGGGGATGACGACGGTCGCCTACTGTGCCGTCACCCCCGGCGGGCGGACCGACGGCTGGCAATTGTGGATGCGGCCGGAGGCGCTGCCCGGGCTGCGCCGGCTCACCGACGCCGTGCACGCCGAGGGCGCGGCGATCAGCGCCCAGATCGGCCACGCCGGCCCGGTCGCCAATGCCAAGACCAACAAGGCCCCGGCCCTGGCCCCGGTGCGGTTCTTCAATCCGCTCTCCATGCGGTTCGCCCGCAAGGCCACCCTCGAGGACATCCGCGCGGTCACCGCGGCACATGCCGACGCCGCGCGGCTGGCCATCGACGCCGGATTCGACGCCGTGGAGATCCACCTCGGGCACAACTATCTGGCCAGTTCTTTCCTCAGCCCGATGCTCAACCGGCGCACCGATGAGTTCGGCGGCTCGCTGGAGAACCGCGCCAAGGTCGCGCGCGGGCTGGTGCGGGCCGTGCGCGACGCCGTCGACACGCACGGGGCCAAGAAGATCGCGGTCACCGCCAAGCTGACGATGACCGACGGGGTACGCGGCGGCATCCCGATCGACGAATCCCTGCAGACCGCCAGGTGGCTGCAGGATGACGGCGGGCTCGACGCCATCGAGCTGACGGCGGGCAGTTCCCTGGTCAACCCGATGTACCTGTTCCACGGTGACGCGCCGCTCAAGGAGTTCGCCGGCGCATTCAAACCCCCCATCAGCTGGGGCATGCGGATGACCGGCAAGAAGTTCCTGCGCGAATACCCGTACCGGGAGGCCTACCTGTTGCGGCACGCCCGCCAGTTCCGGGCCGAGCTGTCGCTGCCCCTGATCCTGCTGGGCGGTATCACCAACCGCGAGACCATGGATCTGGCGATGGCCGAGGGATTCGAGTTCGTGGCGATGGGCCGCGCGCTGCTGGCCGAACCCGACCTGATCAACCGCATCAAGGCCGACGGCGACGCCCATACGGTCAAGGCGCTGTGCACGCACTGCAACAAATGCATGCCGACGATCTACAGCCACACCCATTGCGTGGTCACCGGCGCTCCGGACACGCTCACCGTCTGACGATCCTGCGCCGAGTACGCCTCAGATCGGCAACAACGCCGTTGCAGCCCGGCACACCGCTGAGCCCAACCGATACAGTTGTTCCCGATGAGCCGCCCCGGAACGCCCGCGCTGACCGTTCGATACGAGGGGTCCGCACGCACCTTCTCCGCAGGCAACGACGTCGTCGTCGGCCGCGATCTGCGTGCCGATGTCCGTATCGCCCACCCGCTGATCTCCCGCGCGCACCTGGTGCTGCGTTTCGATCAGGGCCGGTGGATCGCCATCGACAACGGCAGCCTCAACGGCATGTACCTCAACGGCCAGCGGGTGCCGACCCTCGACATCGTCGACGGCCAACTCCTCAACATCGGTAACCCGGACGGCCCGCAACTGGCCTTCGAGGTCGGGCGCCATCAGGGCTCGGTGGGCAGTCCCCCGCCGACCGCCGCGGTCCCGACACCCACCGGACCCAGGCCCAGCGCCTCCTGGCCGACCCAGGCACCGATCCCGCCCGCCCCGCCGGCGTGGCCGACCGGCGGCGCACCGGCGCAGAACCCGCCGCGCTATCCGTCCGGACCGCAGCCGTACCAGCCGACCGGGCAGGACTCTCAACCAAGCGCGCGATATCAGCCCAGCGCGCCGCAGTCCTACGCCCCGCCGCCGGCCGCGCGTCCCCAGCCCGCCTACATCCCGCCGGCCGACCCGTCGCAGACCGCGATGGGTCCGACCGCCGTGCCGCGCCCGTCGGAGAACAATCTCGCGACGAGCATGCTCAAGATCCTGCGTCCGGGGAAGGCACCCGAGGTGCCCCCGGGCGGGATCAAGATCGGTCGCGCCACCGACAACGACATCGTCATCCCCGACGTCCTGGCCTCCCGGCACCACGCCACCCTGGTCTCCGGGCCCGGCGGCACCGAGATCCTGGACAACCGCAGCATCAACGGCACCTTCGTCAACGGTGCCCGCGTCGACGACGCGTTGCTGCGCGAGGGCGATGTGGTCACCATCGGCAACGTCGACCTGGTGTTCACCGGCGGGACGCTGGTCCGCGGCTCGGAGACCCAGGCCGCCACCCGCACCGGTGGCCTCGAGGTCCGCGGCCTCACGTGGACCATCGAGGGCAACAAGACGCTGCTGAACAACATCTCCATCGACGCGCGGCCGGGCACGCTGACCGCGATCATCGGCCCGTCGGGCGCCGGCAAGTCGACATTCGCCAAGCAGGTCGCCGGCCTGACCCATCCGACCGACGGCCGGGTGTCCTTCGAGGGCCATGACATCCACGCCGAGTACGCCTCGCTGCGCTCCCGGATCGGCATGGTCCCCCAGGACGATGTGGTGCACGGCCAGCTGACCGTCAAGCAGGCGCTGATGTACGCCGCCGAGTTGCGGCTGCCGCCGGATACCACCAACGAGGACCGCGAGCGGGTGGTCCTGCAGGTCCTCGAGGAACTCGAGATGACCCAGCACCTGGAGACCCGGGTGGACAAGCTCTCCGGCGGTCAGCGCAAGCGGGCCTCGGTGGCCCTCGAGCTGCTGACCGGCCCGTCGCTGCTGATCCTGGACGAGCCGACCTCGGGCCTGGACCCGGCGCTGGACCGCCAGGTGATGACGATGCTGCGCCAGCTCGCCGATGCCGGCCGCGTGGTGCTGGTGGTCACGCACTCGCTGACCTACCTCGACGTCTGCGATCAGGTGCTGCTGCTGGCGCCGGGCGGCAAGACGGCGTTCTACGGGCCGCCGAGCCAGATCGGCCCGGAACTGGGCACCACCAACTGGGCCGATATCTTCTCCTCGGTCGCCGGTGACCCCGACTCCTCACATCAGCGCTACCTGTCCCGCAGCGGCCCGCCGCCGCAGGCCGAGGCCTCCTCACAGCCCGCCGACCTCGGCAAGCCCGCGAAAACCAGTGTGCGGCGGCAGTTCTCCACCATCGCGCGCCGCCAGATGCGGCTGATCATCTCCGATCGCGGCTACTTCGCGTTCCTGTCGGTGCTGCCGTTCATCATGGGTGTGTTGTCGCTGTCGGTGCCCGGCACCGTCGGCTTCGGCATCCCGGACCCGATGGGCGACGCCCCCAACGAACCCGGCCAGATGCTGGTGCTGCTCAACGTCGGTGCCATCTTCATGGGCACCGCGCTGACGGTCCGCGACCTGATCGGTGAGCGCGCCATCTTCCGCCGCGAACAGGCCGTCGGGTTGTCGACGACGGCGTACCTGATGGCCAAGGTGTGCATATACGCGGTGTTCGCCATCATCCAGTCCTCGATCGTCACCGCCATCGCGGTTGCCGGCAAGGGCGGCCCGACCCAGGGGTCGGTGTCCTTCCTGCCGCCGACGGCCGAGCTGTTCCTGGTGATGGCGGCGACCACGGTGACCGCGGCGATGGTCGGCCTGGCGCTCTCGGCGCTGGCCAAGTCCAGCGAGCAGATCATGCCGCTGCTGGTGGTGGCCGTGATGAGTCAGCTGGTGTTCTCCGGCGGCATGATCCCGGTGACCGACCGTCTGGTGCTCGACCAGCTGTCCTGGTTCACCCCGGCGCGCTGGGGCTTCGCGGCGTCGGCGTCGACGGTAGACCTCATCAAGCTGGTGCCCGGCCCGCTGACGCCCAAGGACTCGCACTGGGAGCACACCGCATCGGCATGGTGGTTCGACATGGGCATGCTGGCGCTGCTGAGCGTGGGCTACCTGACCTTCGTGCGCTTCAAGATCCGCCTCAAGGCCGGCTGACCACTGCGATTTGTGGAGTTTTTGTCGGAGTCATTCCGACGAACGCTCCACAAATCGCTGGTGTTACTCGCCGTGCACGTCCAGCCCGTACGCGGCGGCGTAAGCGAGGCCCTGCTCGATGTTGATGCGTGCGCCCCGCACCTTGGCGGTCGTCCAGAAAGTCGGGTCGGTCCGCGCGCCCCGCAGATCGGCCTCGTCGAACTTGGCGTCCTGCACCCGTGCGCCGCTCAGGTCCGCGCGCTGCAACACCGCCTTGCGCAGGTCCGCGCCGACCAGGTTCGCCTCACGCAACCGGCAGTCCGACAGGTCGACGGTGCGTAGGTCGCACCCACCGAGCACACTGAGCGACAGGTCGACCTCGACAAACCGAAGCGGCCGCAGCCGGGTCTCGGTGAAGACCGAACCCAGCAGGCTGCATTGGCGGAACGTGCTGTGCAGCAGTGCGGCCCGGCGGAAGGTGCAGTTGCGGAAGGCCGACCCGAGATGCTCGGATTCGGTCAGATCGACACCGCTGAAATCGCATTCATCGAACACCACCCGCTCGGTGCGCAGCCGGCTCAGGTCGTCATCGCGGAAGTCGTGTCCGGTGAACTCGCGGTCCACCCAGACCTGGTCTTCGCTCACACCGCGGCCAGGGCGTACTCGGCGACCGCGATCAGCGCTGCGCGTGCGGAGTGCCGGTCGCGTGCGTCGACGGTGACGATCGGGATATCCTCGCGCAGCGCCAACGCCTCCCGCACGGCGGCCTCCGGATGTCTTGGCGCCCCGTCGAACTCGTTGATCGCGATGAGGAACGGAAGTTTGCGGGCCTCGAAGAAGTCGACCGCGGCGAAACTGTCCTGCAGGCGCCGGATGTCGACGAGGATGACGGCGCCGATCGCGCCGCGGATCAGGTCGTCCCACATGAACCAGAAGCGGCGCTGACCGGGAGTGCCGAACAGGTAGAGCACCAGATCCTCGGCCAGGGTGATGCGTCCGAAGTCCATCGCCACCGTGGTGGTGTTCTTGTGCGGGGTGGCATCCAGCCCGTCGACACCGGCCGATGCGGTGGTCACCAGCGCCTCGGTGCGCAGCGGCATGATCTCCGAGACCGCGCCGACGAATGTGGTCTTGCCGGAGCCGAACCCACCGGAGATGACGATCTTCGTCGCTCCCGGCCGCTCGGAGTGCCCAGCCGTCTCAGAGTGCCCAGCCGACGCCGAAGGCGTCTCAAAGTGCCCGAAGGCCACGCAGAGTCCTCCCGATCAGTTCACGACGTTCCTCGGCGGAGGCCGTATCGCCCAGCGTCGTGTGTACCCGAAGATACCCCTCGGAGACGAGGTCACCGATCAGCACACGCGCCACACCGAGCGGCAGGGACAAATGTGCCGCGATCTCCGCGACCGACGGACTGCCCCTGCCCAGGAGCAGGATGCGGGCCCGCACATCACCACCCGGCCACCCGGGTGCCGGTGCGGTGTCCAGCGTTCTGATCGGCGCCTCCAGCGGCAGGTGCACGCCGGAATCGGTGCGTCCGGCGGTCAGCCGGTAGGGCCGCACCATGCTCGGCACATCCACCGGGTCGGCGGATTCCCAGGCATCTGGCGGCGGCTCCATCGCAGCCTCAGGTGCGTTGGCGGCTACGCCGCGCGGACTGGATGACGTTGCCCACCCGCTCCACCAGAATGGCCATCTCGTAGCCGATCTGGCCGATATCGCAGGACCTGGTCGCCAGGGTCGCGAGGTTGGATCCGTCACCCACGCGCATCAACAACAGATAGCCGTTCTCCATCTCGACGACGGACTGCATGACGTGGCCACCCTCGAAGAGCTGGGCCGCTCCCGTCGACAGGCTGGCCAGCCCCGAGGCGACCGCGGCAAGTTGATCGGCGCGTTCGGTCGGCATGTGTTCACTGGCGGCCATCAGCAGGCCGTCGGCCGAGACCAGCACGGCGTGCGAGACTCCGGAAACCTCGCGGGCGAACTTGGCGACCAGCCAGTCCAGTGATTCGCGGGTTGTGCTCATGATCCTCCGGTGTCGCGGGTGTGCGACCGACCGGCATGCACCCCACCGAAATGGCTGCTGAGGCTGGCTCGTACGGCGGCGGGATCCGGCCGCGGGCCGGGGTCGGCAGGCTCCGATGGTACCGGGGCGACGTCGTCACCCGCCCCGGGTACGAGCCGTTCCCCGGGCCGGCGGACCGGCAGGCCGTCGGCGGTGTGTTCGGTGACCGGCGCATCCTCGGCGGAGGCCGCCGCCGACCAGCCGTGATCCCACACCGATTTCCAGTCGAGGTCGGTGCTGGCGCCCAGATCGGTCGGGTCGACCAGCCACTCCGACAACATCTTCTGGTAGATGGCGTCATCGGAGGATCCCGAGGCCGGCTCGGCCTGCCGCTGGGGACGCGCGGCGAAGTACGCGGAGGTGTCTGCCGGTGCGGGGGCCCGGCTCGGCAACTCCGGATGCGTCTGCACCGGTGTCGGCTCGGTGGGCCAATGCTCCGATTCCGCCTCGTGCGGCTCGACACGGAATCCGCTGGCACCCGGATTGCGTTGCGGCAAGCCGGATACCGGGGTCTGCTCGCGGAACTCGGCAACCGGCTCCACATAGGAAGGTTCGGGTTGCGCCGGTGCGAACTGCAGCACCTCGGTCACCGGGGCCGGCTGGAAGCCGGTGAAGACCGGCGTCGGCAGCACGCCGGCCAGCAGCTCCTCGGGTACGTACACTCCGGCCGTGGTGCCCGAATTCGACTCTCCGGCAATGGTACTGCGCAACCGCACCACCAGTCCGTGCTGGGCGGCCAGCCGCCCGACCACGAACAGGCCCATGTGCCGTGCCGTGTACGGGGTGACCTCGCCACCGGACTGCAGCCGGGTGTTGGCCACCCGCAGATCGGGTTCGGCCATGCCCAGGCCCGAGTCGGCGACCTCGATGACGAGTGCGCCGTTGCCGGTGCGCACCGCCGACACCCGCACCTGCGCGTCCGGTGGCGAATAGCGCAGCGCGTTGTCCATCAGTTCGGCAAGCACGTGCACCAGGTCGGCGGCCACCGTGCCGCTGATATCGCAGTCGGCGACGACGTCGGTGACCACCCGGGTGTACTCCTCGACCTCGGAGGCCGCGGCGTTGACCACCGCGGCGACCGGCACCGGCTCAGCGTGCTCGCGGGTGACCTTGGTTCCGGCGAGCACCAGCAGATTGGCGCCGTTGCGGCGCATCCGGGCGGCCAGGTGGTCCAGCCGGAACAGACTGTCCAGGCGTTGCGGGTCTTCCTCATCGCGTTCGAGCTGGTCGATGAGCGTCAGCTGCTGATCCACCAAGGATCGGCTACGCCGCGACAGCGTCTCGAACATATCGCTGACCTGCACCTGCAACCGGGCTTGCTCGCCGGCCAGCAGGACGGCCTGCTCATGCAGTTCGTCGACCGCGTGCGCGACCTGCCCGACCTCCTCGGTGGTGTGCACCGGGATCGGACGGATCGGGCCGGGGTCTCCCCCGGTGCGCACCTGTTCGAGTTCGCGGACGAGTTCGGTGTGGGCGACCTTGAGCGCACTGTCCCGCAGCCGACGCAGCGGCCGGACCAGTGAGCGCGCGACCAGCGCCACGATCAGCAGCGCGATCAGGATCACCGCCAGGACGATCACGGCGTCCCGGATGGCGGTGCTGCGTTGCGCGTCGGCCTGCGCACCCACGGTCGTGGTCACCGACGTCGTGGCCTCGGAGATGACGGCGTCGGCGATGTCGTTGGTGGCCGCGATGGACTGGCTGAGCTCCGGATTGTTCACCAGAACCGCTGTCGGATTGGCCATGATCGCCATCCGCCGGATGAACTGCTCCTGCAGTTCCTTGGCCTCGTCCGAGCCGACGCCGAGAATCTGGCTCATGCCGAACAGCGTGGACGGTTCGGTACCGGCGACGGTGTTCATCGAGGTGCGCAGTTCGGGTTCGGGTACTTCGCCACCGAGATTGACCAGCAGCTGCTGCATCATCATCTGCCCGCGGGCACCGACTGCCCGGGACAGCCCGAGCGTCTCGCTGCGGATCTGCGCGTCATCGACGCGCACCGATCCGTTGATGGCGTCCTCGGCGGTCAGCAGGATGGGTGCGTAGGTGGTGACCCTGTCGCGCAGGCCGATCGAGTTGGAGCCCACCTTGTTCACCAGGTCCTGGCCGTCCTGGAGAATCGCGGTGACACCGCTGTCCACGTCGGGCAGCACGTCGGTTTCGTCGAGTTGGCGTTGCAGTGCCTGGCGGGCGGTGTCGAACTCGCTCAACGCGGCCTGGGCGTCGCCGCCGGCGCTGCCGGCCAGGACGGCGGCGTCGAGTGCGGCCATGTACTCGACGACGGCGGGCACCATGTCGGCGCGGTCGGCCGCCAGCCGCAGATCGGCGGCGTCGGTGAAACCGGAGTAGATGCGCAGCCCACCGAATGTCGCGGCCAGCGCCAGCGGAACCAGTACGATGGCAAACACTTTCCAGCCGACGGGCCAGTTGCTCAACGCCCAGCGCGACGGCCTTTTCACGGCTTGCGCTGCCGCACTGTCGAATTCGTCGCGCGCCGACGTAACCGGCGGCGCGGCATGGGCCGTCATCGGAATCCGCACAACGTTCGTGTCATATGCTTCCTGCTTTTGCCCACCATCGGGGCCGGCGTGGCACGCCTGGCAATTTGTCGAGTATGGCAGTCACCGACAGCGGTTTCCATACCTCGATATCGAACGGACACAGTTCGTGACCGTTACGTTGCGCAGTCGTGGTGATGCGGGCAAACAGGTCTGACGTGCGCGTCACTTCGCCGGCGTGGAATGTCTACGCGGGCCGCAGGATCGCGACCAGGAAGTCGGAGCCCTCGGTGAACGGCCGCACATCCCAGGTGGACAACAGCAGATCGGGCACCAACCCGGCGCGGGCCGCGTCGTCGAGGAACTCGGTGTGCTCGTACTCGCGGCCGGCGCCGAACCCGATCACCGCGCGGCCACCGGTGCCGAGATGGGCGCGCAGCCTGCTCAGCACCTGGATGCGGGTGCTCGGCGCGAGGAAGGTCATCACATTGCCCGCCGACACGATGAGGTCGAACGGCTCGGCGATTCCGCGGGCGGGCAGGTCCAATTCGGCGAGGTCGCCGACCAGCCAGCGCGGGCCCGGGTGGTCCTGTTCGGCGGCGGCGATGAGCGCCGGGTCGACGTCGACGCCGACGACGTCGTGTCCGGCGGCGGCTAGGTAGCCGCCCACCCGGCCCGGACCGCAGCCCGCGTCGAGAATGCGGGCACCACGTTCGGCCATCGCGTCGATGAAGCGAGCCTCGCCCGCCAGATCTTTGCCCGCGCGCTCCATCGCCCGGAAGCGGTCGATGTACCACTGTGAATGGCCCGGGTCGGCCGCGACTTTCTGCATCCAGATGCTCTGTTCGACCATGAGCCCATTATCCCGGGGCAAGATGACCTGGTGTTCAAGGTGCTGTTCTTCTCCCCGCGCATCGCGCCCAATACCGGCAACGCGATCCGGATGGTGGCCGCGACCGGGTGCGAGCTGCACCTCGTCGAACCGCTCGGCTTCGACCTGTCCGAACCCAAGCTGCGCCGGGCCGGCCTGGATTACCACGACCTGGCATCGGTGACGGTGCACCCGGACCTGCCCGCGGCCTGGGACGCGATCGGGCCGACACGGGTGTACGCGTTCACTGCGCACGCCGACACGTCGTTTGCCGACGTCGCCTACCGGCCCGGCGATGTGCTCATGTTCGGCCCGGAACCGACCGGCCTGGACGAGCACACGCTGGCCGATCCGCATGTCACCGCGCAGGTGCGGATCCCCATGCTGGCCGGCCGTCGGTCGCTGAATCTGTCCAACGCCGCGGCCGTCGCCGCCTATGAGGCGTGGCGCCAGCAGGGGTTCACCGGTGCGGTGTGAGCGGCCGGCCTACCAGGTGTCCCAGTGCGCGAAGTTCTCGGCGGGCAACCGTCCGGCCTTCTTGAAATCGGTGCCCTTGGTGTAGGCGATCGGGAACAGCCCGCCCTGGGCGTACTGATCGAACGGGATGCCGAGCACCTCGGCGGCCTGCTTCTCACCGTCACCGAGCAGGTGCAGCGTCGTCCACGCCGAGCCCAGCCCGCGGGACCGCAGCGCCAGCATGAAACTCCACACCGCAGGCAGCAGTGAGCCCCAGTAGGACGCGCTCATCCCGGCCGGTGCGCCGTCGGGGCGGCCCTCCAGGCACGGGATCATCAGCACCGGGGCCTTCTCGAAGTTCTCGTTGAGGTACTTCGCGGAGTCGGTCACCCGGACGATCTGCTCGTCGCGAATGTCGCCGCGCTCCGGCTTGGGCAGATCGAGATACGGGTTGGCGTTCGTCCGGTAGATATCGGCCAGCGCCTTCTTCTTGGCCGGATCCTCGACGAAAACCCATTGCCAGCCTTGAGCATTGGAGCCGGTGGGAGCCTGCAGCGCCAGATCCAGACATTCCAGGAGCACTTCGCGCGACACCGGTTTGTCGAAATCGAGCCGTTTGCGCACCGAACGCGTGGTGGTCAGAACTTCATCCGCGGTCAGGTTGAGTGTCATACCGCGAGACTACATTCGCGTGCATGACTGCAGACCTGACACCGGAAATCATCGAGCGTCTGAGATCGGACGACTACGGATGGCTGACCACCGTCGCGAAGTCCGCGCAACCGGTGCCCAAACTGGTGTGGTTCTTCTTCGACGGCACCGACATCGTGGTGTACACCGAGCCCGGCGCGGCCAAGGTGCGCCATGTCCGCAACCATCCGCACGTGAGCCTGAACCTGGACTCCGACGGTAACGGTGGCGGAATCATCGTGATCGGAGGTCCGGCACGGGTGGACGCCGAGGGCGTCGATCTGCGCACGGACGCGCCGTACTGGGCGAAGTACCAGGCGGCCTCCGATCAGTTCGGGCTGACCGACTCGATGGGCAACTTCAGCACCCGGCTACGGATCACCATCGAGAAGGTGTGGACGACGCCCACCGAGGGCTGAACGTCACTGGAAGTCCCGCGACCGCGAACGCACCTTCAGATCGATGGGGCTCATCCGGTCCGCGGCCACCGTCACCGCACCGGTGGCGTTCTGCACGATGCCCCGGATGACCAGCGCCGACGCCGTCTGCGCCAGCTTGCGATGACGCGCCCACACCCCGCGGGAGCACATCACGTTCACCATGCCCGTCTCGTCTTCGAGGTTCATGAACGTCACGCCCTGGGCCGTCGCGGGCCGCTGGCGGTGCGTCACCGCTCCCGCCACCAGCACGCGGGTGCCGTCGGGTACGGACAGCAGCTGATCGGCAGGCACGATCCCCATCTCGTCGAGCGTCTCGCGCAGGAATTGGGTGGGATAGCTGTCCGGGGACACGCCGGTGGCCCACACGTCGGCGGCGGCCAGTTCCAGCGCGCTCATCCCGGGCAACGGCGGGATATGCGAGGACGACCCCACCCCCGGCAACCGGTCCGGTCGTTCGGCGGCGGCCGCCCCCGCCGCCCACAACCCTTCGCGGCGGGTGATCCCGAAACACCCGAGCGCACCCGCGGTGGCCAGCGCCTCGGTCTGCGAGACCGAAAGCTGCACCCGGGCGGTTAGATCCAGCAACGACGTGAACGGTCCGTTGGCCGTGCGCTCGTCGACGATCCGTTGTGCCAGTTCATCGCCGATATGACGGACGCTGCCCATCCCCATCCGCACATCCAGGCCGCGGTTCTCACAGGTGGCGTGCGCCAGCCCGGCGTTGACGTCCGGACCATGCACCAGCACGCCGTGCCGGCGCGCATCGGCGACCAGCGACTGCGGTGAGTAGAAGCCCATCGGCTGGGCCCGCAGCAGCGCCGCGCAGAACACCGCGGGGTGGTGCAGCTTGAACCAGGACGAGTAGAACACCAGCGATGCGAAGCTCAGCGAATGGCTCTCCGGGAAACCGAAATTGGCGAATGCCTCCAGCTTCTCGTAGATCCGCTCGGCCACCGCCCCGGTGATGCCGTGACGTTCCCGCATCCCGTCGTAGAACCGGTCGCGGAGCCGCCGCATCTTCTCGGTGGACCGTTTCGAGCCCATCGCCCGGCGCAGCTGGTCGGCCTCGGCCGGGCTGAAACCGGCACAGTCCACCGCCAGCTGCATCAGCTGCTCCTGGAACAACGGCACACCGAGGGTCTTGCGCAGCGCCGGCTCCATCGACGGGTGGTCGTAGACGACCTTCTCTTCGCCGTTGCGCCGCTTGATATACGGGTGCACCGATCCGCCCTGGATGGGACCGGGCCGGATCAACGCGACCTCGACCACCAGGTCGTAGAACATCCGCGGCTTGAGCCGGGGCAGGGTGGCCATCTGCGCGCGGGATTCGACCTGGAACACCCCGACCGAGTCGGCGCGCTGCAGCATCTCGTAGACCGCGGGTTCGGACAGGTCCAGCCGGGACAGATCCACCTCGAGGCCCTTGTGTTCGCGCGCCAGGTCGATGGCATAGTGCAGGGCCGACAGCATGCCGAGACCGAGTAGATCGAACTTGACCAACCCGATTGCCGCACAGTCATCTTTGTCCCACTGCAGCACACTGCGGTTCTCCATGCGGGCCCATTCCACCGGACAGACATCGGCGATCGGGCGGTCACAGATCACCATGCCCCCGGAGTGGATGCCCATGTGCCGGGGCAGGTTGGAGATCTGGGTGGCCAGGTCGACCACCTGTTCCGGGATGTCCTCGACATCGGGCGAGTCGGCCAGGCCGTTCCACCGGCTGATCTGCTTGCTCCAGGCGTCCTGCTGCCCCTGCGAGAAGCCCAGCGCGCGGGCCATGTCCCGGACCGCGCTGCGCCCCCGGTAGGTGATGACGTTGGCGACCTGGGCGGCGTAGTCCCGGCCGTACTTGTCATAGACGTATTGGATGACGTTCTCGCGCAGGTCCGATTCGATGTCGATGTCGATATCGGGTGGGCCGTCCCGCGCCGGTGACAGGAACCGTTCGAAGAGCAACTCGTTGGCGATCGGATCGACGTTGGTGACCTTGAGCGCGTAGCAGACCGCCGAATTGGCCGCCGAGCCCCGGCCCTGGCACAGGATGTCGCGCTCCCGGCAGAACCGGGTGATGTCGTGCACCACCAGGAAGTAGCCCGGGAAGTCCAGCTTGTCGATGATGGCCAGTTCATGTTCGATCTGCGCGTACGCCTTGGGCGCCCGGTCCGGTGGGCCGTAGCGATCCCGGGCGCCGTCGCGCACCAGTTTGCGTAGCCAGCTGGATTCGGTGTGCCCGTCCGGCACGTCGAACGGCGGGAGTTTCGGGGCGATCAGCGTCAGCCCGAACGCACACTGTTCACCCAGTTCTGCTGCCGCCATGACGATTCCGGGGCCGAACAGCCGGGCCATCTCCTCCCCCGACCGTAGATGCGCTCCGCCCAGCGGCGCCAGGTACCCGGCCGCGTCGTCCATCGAATTGCGGGCCCGGATGGCCGCCATCGCCATGGCCAGCCGCCCCCGCGACGGCGCCGCGAAATGGGCGCCGGTGGTGGCGACCACGTTCAGGCCGAACCGTGGCGCCAGCGCGGCCAGTGCGGCATTACGTTCGTCATCGAGCGGGTGCCCGTGATGGGTGAGTTCGATGCTGACCCGGCCGGCGCCGAACCTGTCCACCAGATCGGCCAGCGCCCGCTCGGCGGCCTCCGGGCCGCCGTCTGTGAATGCCTGTTGGACATGGCCTTTCCGGCAGCCGGTGAGGATGTGCCAATGCCCGCCAGCGGCCTCGGTCAGCGTGTCGAAGTCATACCGTGGCTTACCCTTCTCGCCACCGGCCAGGTGTGCCGCCGAGATCTGGCGCGACAGCCGCCGGTAACCCTCCGGGCCGCGGGCCAGCACCAGCAGATGCGGTCCGGGTGGGTCGGGCCGCTCGGTGCGCGGCACATTACCCAGCGACAGTTCGGCACCGAACACGGTGGACATGTCGAGTTCGCGGGCGGCTTCGGCGAACCGCACCACCCCGTAGAGACCGTCGTGATCGGTCAGCGCGATGGCCCGCAGATCCAGCCGAGCGGCCTCCTCCACCAGTTCCTCCGGGGTGCTGGCCCCGTCGAGGAAGCTGTAGGCCGAGTGCGCGTGCAGTTCGGCGTAGGGCACCGACGAGCCGGCGCGTTGCACCCCTTCGGCCTGGTAGGCGCCGCGCTTGCGGGACCAGGCAGGACTGTCCCCGCCGTCACCGGGCGGCTCCAGCGGCAGGCCGGACCGGCGTGGCTTACCGCGCGGCCTGCTGTTGAGCACCCGCTCCATCTCGGTCCAGCTCGGCGGCCCGTTGTGCCAACCCATCCCGAAAGTATATCGAACATTTGTTCGATATGTCAGGTCCGCTTTTCGCGATATGAGGCTGCGGATCGTGGGCGGTCCGTGGGTGCGACGCGGGGGCTCACAACGCGCCGGACACCAGCCGTCCCTCGAACAACACCGCGTCCACCTTGATATCGCCGATCGCGCCGGCGTCGACGTCGAAGACGTCGGCACTGAGCACGATCACGTTCGCTACCTTGCCGGCCTCCAGGGAGCCGATCTTGTCCGCCCGCCGCAGTTGCTTCGCTCCGTTGATGGTGTAGCCGTCCACCAGCAGCTCCCGCGACAGCCGTGCATCCGGTTTCGGCCGCACGCTGTCCGGATAGACGGCGGGGTCC
Organism: Mycolicibacterium frederiksbergense; assembly: GCA_030499155.1. GTDB lineage: Bacteria > Actinomycetota > Actinomycetes > Mycobacteriales > Mycobacteriaceae > Mycobacterium > Mycobacterium frederiksbergense_A. The sequence continues at coordinate 97,348 of JAUKNU010000001.1, forward strand.
AACGGATACTCGGGATCGATCCGGGTGGCGGCCACCTGCATGCCGAACAACGGATTGCCCCGGTGCAGTTCGTAACCGGTGACCACATCGCTGCAGAACGTCACCACTGCACCGCTCTCGGCGATCTCGTTGAAGCGGTACATCCGGTTCCAGCGTTCCTCGCCCAGGTGTTCCTTGGCTTCCTCGCCGAAGTAGGCGCCGGACCAGTGCGGCGTCCAGTTGATGATGATGCCGAGGTCACGCGGTCGGCGCATATCGTCGGGGTCGACCAGCTCGCAATGGGCGAGGGTGACCTGAATTTGCCAGTCACCGCCGTTGGTCGCCAGTTCGCCCTGCGCCGCCTCGACCGCGTCGCAGGCCACCCGGAACGCACGGTCGCCCACCAGGTGGATGTGCACGTCGACGTCCTCGGCATTGCACAGCAGGAAGCAGCGGGTGAGTTCGTCGACTTCCAATCCGAGGTCGCCATGGCCGCTGCCGGAATGGCCGCACAGCGGGGCGATGACGGCGCTGTTGCCGCTCTCGTTGGTTCCGTCGAGGAACAGTTTCAGGGTGTTCATCCTGATGTGCTTGCCGGCGTACTTCGCGTGGTAACCCTTGAGCTGCTCGATGACGCCAGGAAGATCGGACATGCCCCGAAAGCGCAGCGCTCCTTCGTAGTACACGTTGAGTTCGTCTCGACGGTCGAGTTCGGTGATGGCCTGCAGAATCTCGTCGTCCTCCACGAGGGCCTCGAATACCGCGGTCACACCGTGTTCGGTCAGGAATCGGAAGAACCGCCCGACGCGTTCGGGGGTGAGTTCCTGTGGCGGGGTCCAGCCGATCTTTTCGTACATCTTCTCGATGAAGTGCATGTGCACCAGTTCGCGCAGCAGTCCGGTCGGCTCCCCGAACTCGTCACGAACGAACATTTCCAGGCCCGGCACCGGATCCGGGGTGTCCTTGGTGATCTCCATAAGTTCGAGCATCTTGCTGTTGACCCAATGCTCGTGCTCGCTGAAGTCCTGGCACAGGCAGGGCCGGTCCGAGACCGCGGTGTCGAGCAGTTCCTTGGTCGGCGGAAGGTCCCTGAAGGTAGCGCTCGGGTAGTACTCGAAGTACAGGAAGGGCGCTTCCTCGACCGGATGTGCCCCGGCGTACTCCCGGATGAACGTCAAGATTTCCTCGACGTCGGTTGTCCACGGCAACCGGACATGCCAGAAACTCTTCGACACCATGGTCGGGTGAGCGTGAGAATCGATGAACCCGGGCAGCACGGTACGTCCTGCCAGATCGTATGTCGGCAAGTACTTTTCGTTGTGCCAGGTGTTCGGATCGCCCACGTGGGTGATCACGCCGTCCTCGATCACCACAGTGCCGGCCACCGGTCTATCCCGGTCGCCGGTGTGAACCTTCGCGTTGGTCAGCACCATTCCCACGGTCGACTCCCTTCCTCTTCCCGACGGTAACCTCGGCACCACGGGCCTCGACATGACGATTCTGCTGTCATCACACGACGTTGCTGCTGCACCAAAGTGGTTGCCTACCGCTTTCTGTGCAGGACGCAGGCGCATCGATCGACTTCGCCCCGACCCATGGTCAGCACAATCGTCATGTCGAGTCAGCGTGAAAGCCATGTCGTCGCGGGGTGCACGCGCTCTACATTGGCCGCATGACCGATCTCAAACGTGTGCTGACACTGCGTTACCTCGTGGTGTTCGGTCTGGCATACCTTGCCCCCACAGTGGTGTTCAACTACTACGGCGTGGCCACGACGCTGACCGGCGGCATGATGGCGCTGGCCTACATCGCCACCACGGTCGTCATGTTCTTCACCGCGTACAGCTACGCGATCATGGTGAAGGCCTTCCCGGTCGCCGGGTCCGCCTACACCTATGTATGCAAGGCCGTGCACCCACATCTGGGCTTCCTGACCGGATGGGTGATGCTGCTGGACTATCTGCTGCTGCCGATGGTGTGTTACCTGCTGATCGGCATCTACATGAACGAGTTCTTTCCGGCGACTCCGGTCTGGCTCTGGGTGGTTGTCGCGGCGGCGATCGGTGCGGCAACCAATGTGTTCGGCGTGAAGCTGGCCGGCCGCGTGTATACCGTCGTCATCGGGGCGCAGATTCTCTTCACGGTCGTGCTGATCGGCATCATCGCCGCGCGTGTCGGTGACCCCGATGCAGCCGGGTCGCTGTTCAGCGCCGACGCCTTGTTCAATCCGGAGACCTTCAATGCGCCGGACATCCTCTGGGCCGCTTCGATTCTGGCCGCGTCTTTCCTCGGCTTCGACGCAGTGTCCACCATGGCAGAGGAGACGGTGGAGCCGGCCAAGACCGTGCCGAAAGCTGTCCTGATCGTACCGATCGCGGCCGGTATCGGCTTCTCGGTGATCTCCTATTTCCTGCACCTCGCATGGCCCGCTGCGGCCACCGAGCTCGAAGATCCCGACAGTGGGATATTCGAACTGCTGGTGCGACTCGGGGGCGACACCCTCTCGACTGTTTTCCTGGTGACGGACAACCTCGCCAGCATGATCTGCGCGATCGCGGGACTGGCCGCAGCATCCCGCATCCTCTACGGCATGGGCCGCGACGGTGTTCTGCCCAAGCGGTTCTTCGGTGCCCTCAATCAGCGCTTCCAGACCCCGGTCAACAACATCTTGTTGATGACCGCAATCGCCTTGAGCGCCATTTTCTATGCAGACAATCTGGTCGGCGCGGCCTCACTGGTGGCGTTCGGCGCACTCAGCGGCTTCATCCTGGTGAACTACTCGGTGATCAATCACCACTTCATCCGCGGCCGTCGACGCACCTGTGGCGACATCCTGAGGTACCTCGTCGTGCCGGGAATCGGCATGCTGGTCTGCGCGGTGCTCCTCTACAACGTGGACGCCTCGGCGAAGATCCTCGGTGCGATATGGCTTGGGCTGGGCGTGATCTATCTGGCCTTTTCCACCCGAGGATTCCGAGCGGTCCCGATCGAGATCGAACTGTCCGAGGATGGGCCGCCCACGCGGGAAACGCCGGAACCCTCGAACCGCTAGGTCGGTGAGAGGTTTCTGCGCAGAACGCTGTCGGTAGCCTCTGCACCCGCCGGTGGGCCTAACGTAGATGGGTGTTCGACGTGCAGGTCGGTTTCCCACCCGGCACCAGAGTGCGCACCGATGTCCAGATCATCGGTCGCACCAACCTGCACGCGCATTCCAACGCGGTGGAGATCGTCTACGTTCTGCGCGGCGGCCTGCATGTGCGGGTCAGCAGCGAGAAATTCGATCTGGAGGCCGGCGATTACGTGGTCGTCAATCGCATGGATCCACACACGTTGAGCGGTACCGCGGACAACGTGACCGCCGTTCTGCACCTGAAGCTGGAAGAATTCCGCGATGTCGACCCGTTCGCCGAGGACATCATGTTCGCGTGCGAGTCTTTCGATCTGCCCCGATACCGCAAACAGGAGTCGCTACTGCGCGGGCTGGTTCTCGATGTCATCGAAGCCGCACCCACCGACGCTGCACAGTTGGACGTCCATGCCGCGAGCCTCTTCCGTACGCTGTGCAGCGGATACTCGTTGGCCGACTACTACCAACGGGACCGCCCGCTCATCGGCGCCCAGCGGGATCGCTTCCTGAGCATGATGGCATATATCCAACACCATCCTGGCACTCGCGATCTACTGGACGAGGTTGCCCGTGAGCATCACTACTCGAAGTCCTACGTCTCGCACTTCGTGAAGGATGTCGCAGCCATCAGCTTCAGCAGCGCGGTGATGGCCGTTCGCGTCATGCGCGCCGAGATACTCTTGCTCACAACCCCACTCACGATGCGTGACATCTCAGCACAGTGCGGGTTCTCCGACGTCAAGTACTTCACCCGGTGCTTCGTCGACTGGTTCAAGCAGACGCCCGCCGAATACCGTTCCACTTATCGCGCAGAGGTACAGCGCGATAACGACCTCGAACCCGTCACCACGGAGGCCACGTTCGCTCTCGTGCAGGAGCACCGCCGCCGCGTCGCGTCACCGGCGGATTCACCACGGCTTTCGATAACGCCCATCACGTTGAAGAACGTCGGCTCACGCGCCGACCTGTTCGACAAGATCGACAAGTTCCACGTTGACCGCCTCACCGTGGATACACCTGCGCCCATCGAACCGGTGCCAGGCACCAACCACCTGCTGCCGATGCGGATCGGCGCCACCGAGCTCGAGAGCGGCTACGTGCTCAGCGGGTTGTCCTCGTTCACCGGTGCAGGCGTGTCGCCCTGCCTCGTGCTTGAGTATGCCGGCCGCGCTGGCACCGTCGCGCTCATCTCCGACCTCGCTGTACGGCTGCGCGAGGTCGATGCCACCGGGTTGCCGATCTGGCTGGTCTACAACGGATTACATCTGCGTACCGCGGTCGAAGAGGTCATCGTCACCGCCCGCGACGCACACGGCCTCGCGGTGCAGGCCGTGCTCATGCCCTGACGCCGCTATTCCTTCAGCGCAGGCGTCTCCCGCCGCAATGTCTGGCCGGTGAAAAAGTCCGGCCACTGCGCGCGCATCACCAGCATCAGCACCGCACCCAGCGCGAGAATCCCGAACCCGATGAAGAACACCAGGCCGATACCGCCGATCTCGGCACCGCTGCCGTTCTCCGGGTTCATGCTCTCGACGATCGAGATGACGAAGACGGCCGCCAGTATCAGTCCGCCCACGAGCGGAAAGAGGAATTTGAACACGATGTTGTGGACGTCGGCGAACAGCTCCCGGCGGAAGAACCAGACGCAGGCGAACGCCGTGATGCCGTAGTACCAGCAGATCATGATGCCCAGCGCGGCAATGGTGTCCCACAGCGCGTTGTCGGACAACAGCGTCACGACGGTATAGAACCCACCGGTGACCACACCGGCGACCACGGTGGAATAGACCGGCGTCAGGAAGCGCGGGCTCACCTCGGCGAAGCGGGTCGGAAACGCCTTGTAGGCCCCCATCGCGAGCATGGCCCTCGCCGCGGGCAGGAAGGTGGTCTGCAGGCTGGCCACCGACGAGGCGAACACCGCCAGATACAGCAGCGGCCCGAACCAGTGCCCCAGCACCGGGTCGGCCAGCGCCCCGAACACGTTCTCCGAGTTCTCCGGATTGCCCAGCCCGAGACCCTCTTCGCCGACGCCGGCGTACATCATCACCGCGACGGCGATCAACAGATAGGTGATCAGAATCGATGTCACACAGAGCAACCCGGCCCGGCCCGGCACCTTGGTCGGGTCCTTGGACTCCTCGCCCAGGGTCAGGCAGGTGTCCCAGCCCCAGAACGCGAAGATGGAACCGGTGAGACCGATGGCGAACACCGCCATCGTCAGCCCGGTGAACGGATTGAACCAGTCCAGGTCGAAGCTCAACCCGGCCGGTGCATCCCCGCGCCCCACATGGACGAACGCCGTGATGGCGAAGGCCATTAGCACCACCAGCTGGAAACCCACCAGCACGTACTGCACACGCTCGCTGGTGGTGATGCCGCGACTGGCGATCAACGTGGCCAGCGCGATGAAAACCAGTGTGGTGATGATGTTGACGAGTTTGTTGCCCGCCAGATCGGCGATGCCCGGTTGGTTGACGACCCGGGCGATGAGCAGATAGAAGAACTCGACGGCGATGGCGGCCAGGTTGGACAGCACGATGATCGAGGCGACCACCATGCCCCAGCCGCACATCCAGCCCACATATGGCCCGAATGCCTTGGTGGACCACGTGAACGACGCCCCGCAGTCCGGGGTCCGGGAATTGAGTTCTCGATAGGCGTAGGCGGTGAGGAACATCGGGATGAAACCGGCGATGAAGATCGCCGGCATCTTCAACCCGACCGCCGCGACGATCACGCCGATACTGGCGGTCAGCGTGTAGCCGGGTGCCACGCAGGAGATCCCGAGCATGGCGCCCGACAGTGTGCCGACCTTACCTTCGGCCAGACCCTTGGAGACAGTGCCGGCATCCTGCGCAGTCATGCTGTCTCCTCGTCGGTGGTTCTGGGTACGACGACCATCGGTACGTCGAGCACGCGCAGCATCTTGGCCGCCGTGGATCCGAGGAACAGCCGGCGCGGTGCGGCGAGCCTGCTGGATCCGACCATGATCACATCGCCGTCGTGCCAGGGCAGTCTGCTCACCGCGTCCTCCACCGAGACACCCTCAGCAACGGTGGCCGTGACCGAAAACCCCTCGGGCAGTGACTCTTTTGCTTCCTCCAGGGCGCGCCGCGCATGATCCATCGCTCGCTCCCGCAGCGCATCGGCGTCACCGCGCAGGGAGCCGAACATCGGGTCCAGAGCCACCAGCGACACCAGACGCAACGGGACGTCGGCGGCCTTACAGGCCCGAACCGCCGCGTTCAGCAGCGTGCCCGCGCCGGCGCGCTCGCCGATCGCACACGTCACCTCACGCACCCGCTCCACCGCGGACAGCCGAGTTCCTTTCGGCGCCACCGCCACCGGGACAAGCGCGGAGTGCAGCAGCTCGTTGACCACCGACCCCAGTGAGTAACTGCCGGCCAGTCCGCCGCCCGACCCGCCCACGACGACGGCCTGGGCTCCGAGGCGTTTGACCTCGTTGATGAGTCCGTCGGCGGTGGAGTCGCTGACGCTGACATGCGAGTGCGCCACCACGTCATCGGGCACCCCGGCCAGCGCCTCGTTGAGCCATTCGCCGGCCTGCTCCGCGAGCAGTTCCTCGTAGCCCCCGGTGGGAACCATCGCCGGCACCCCACGGTCCGGGGGCAGCACCATGCACACGTCGAGCTCGGCGCCCAGACTCCGGGCGAGCCGGACGCCCAGCGCCACAGCGTCCGCTCCACCCGGGGTGGCGAGATATCCGACAGCCAGTCTCATCGGGCCATCCTGTCAACGCGCGGCGGTACGCACTGGCGATTGGCCCTACGAAATCAGTTGTATTCGGCGGTCCCGTCATCGAGCACGACGCGGGCATCGGACCCGTCCGGCTGGGCAGCCTCGGTGCGGAACACCGCGCGGCCCGATTCGGTGCGCCAGATCGAGGTGGTCAGGGTCTCGCCGGGGAAGACCGGCGAACTGAACCGCGAGGCCACCGCGGTGACCTTGGTGGCATCGCCGCCGCCGAGTTCGGCGACCAGGGCCCGGCCGGCCACGCCGTAGGTGCACAGGCCGTGCAGGATCGGCTTGGGGAAGCCCGCCAGCGTCTGGGCGAACCAGGGATCGCTGTGCAAGGGATTGCGGTCGCCGGAGAGCCGGTACAGCAGCGCCTGATCGGTACGGGTCGGCAGGGCGACCTGGGCATCGGGGGCCCGGTCGGGGAACTCGGGTGCCGCCGGCCGCTGGCCGGGCTGTCCGCCGAATCCGCCCTCTCCGCGGATCACCACGGTGGTCAGGGTTTCCACCAGCACCTCGCCGCTGTCCGGGTCGGCGCCCACCCCCTTGAGCATCACCACCGCGTTCTTGCCTTCACCCTTGTCCTGGATGTCGGCGACCTCGGAGTGCACGGTGAGCGCGCCCGCCGGCGGCAGCGGCTTGAACAAGCGGATCGCCTGCGACCCGTGCAGCAGCAGGCTGAAGTTGAAGGAACCGATCTGCAGCGCCGCAGCGAACGGCGAACAGGCGATCACGGCGAAGGTGGGCAGCACCTGTTGCTCGATGTCGTGACTGTTCTCGGTGGTGAAGGCCAGGTCGTCGGTGCCGGCGCCGACCCCGAGCGCATAGAGCAATGTCTCGCGGTCGGTCCAGCTGAAGGTCTGGGACTCGGTCTTGGCACCGACGGCATTCGGGTCGATCGGCATGGGTGGGTATCCCTTCATGGCGGAGTACGGGGTGTGACCGGGACCATAGTTGACCTTTGTCGCTTCGAGGACGACCATGACCGCATGCATTATATCGTTACCGGCGGTACTGGGTTTATTGGCAGTCGCGTGGTGGCCCGGCTACTGGCCCGCGACCCGGACGCCCAGGTGCACGTGCTGGTGCGGCGCGCCTCGCTGGAACGCTTCGAGCGACTCGCCGGCACGTGGGGCCCGCGCGCGAAACCCCTGGTCGGTGACCTCACCGCCGAGGACCTCGGGCTCACCGATGACGCCATCGCCGAGCTCGGCACCATCGACCACGTGGTGCACAGCGCCGCCATCTACGACATGACCGCCGCCGAGGACCTCCAGCGCGCCGCCAACGTGGAGGGCACCCGCGCCGTCATCGGCCTGACCCGGCGCCTGGGTGCGACGCTGCACCATCTGTCCTCGATTGCGGTGGCCGGAGACTTCCACGGCGAGTACACCGAGGACGATTTCGACGTCGCGCAGAACCTGCCGACCCCGTATCACCGCACCAAGTTCGAGGCCGAACAACTGGTGCGCTCCGACGCCGGGCCGCGTATGAGGATCTACCGGCCGGCCGTCGTCGTCGGCGATTCGCGGACCGGTGAGATGGACAAGATCGACGGGCCCTATTACTTCTTCGGCGTTCTGTCCAAGTTGGCGGTGCTGCCCAGCATCACGCCGATGGCGCTGCCCGACGCCGGCCGCACCAACATCGTGCCGGTCGATTTCGTGGTCGACGCGTTGGTCCACCTGATGCACATCGACGGTGCCGACGGACAGACCTTCCACCTGACGGCACCGAAAGCGATTGGCCTGCGCAGCATTTACCGGGGCGTGGCCAAGGAGGCCGGGCTTCCGGCGCTACGCTTCGGGTTGCCCGGCGCGGCCGTCGCACCGGTGCTCAAGGCCACCGGCCGGGCCCGGGTGCTGCGCAACATGGCCGCCACCCAGCTGGGTATGCCCGCCGAGATCCTCGACGTCGTCGACCTGGCGCCGACGTTCACCGCCGACCGGACCACTGCGGCGCTGGCCGGAACCGGAATCGAGGTGCCCGAATTCGGTTCCTACGCAGGAAAATTGTGGCGGTACTGGGCCGAGCATCTGGACCCGGACCGGGCCCGCCGCGATGATCCCTCCGGCGCGCTGGTGGGCAGGCACGTCATCATCACCGGCGCCTCCAGCGGTATCGGTCGCGCCTCGGCCATCGCAGCCGCCCAACGCGGAGCCACGGTGTTCGCGTTGGCCCGCAACGCCGACGCCCTCGATGATCTGATTGCCGAGATCCGCGCCGAGGGTGGCGATGCGCACGCATTCACCTGTGACGTCACCGATTCCGGTTCCGTCGACCACACGGTGAAGGACATCCTGGGGCGCTTCGGTCACGTCGACTATCTGGTCAACAACGCCGGCCGGTCCATTCGCCGGTCGGTGTCGGCCTCCACCGACCGGCTGCACGACTACGAACGGGTGATGGCCGTCAACTACTTCGGCGCGGTGCGGATGGTGCTCGCCCTGCTGCCGCACTGGCGCGAGCGCCGGTTCGGTCACGTGGTGAACGTGTCGAGTGCCGGTGTGCAGGCCAACAGCCCCAAGTACAGCGCGTACCTGCCCACCAAGGCGGCGCTGGACGCGTTCTCCGAGGTGGTCGGCACCGAGACCCTCTCGGACCACATCACCTTCACCAATATCCACATGCCACTGGTGAGCACCCCGATGATCGCACCGTCGCGCCGGCTGAACCCGGTACCTCCGATCACCGCCGAGCATGCCGCGGCGATGGTGGTGCGCGGGCTGATCGAGAAGCCGGCGCGCATCGACACCCCGCTGGGCACACTGGCCGACCTGGGTACCTACTTCACGCCGCGGTTGTCGCGACGGGTACTGCACCAGCTCTACCTGGGCTATCCGGACTCCCCCGCCGCCCGCGGTCAGTCCGGCGACGAGCCCACCCCGCAGCGCCGGCCCAGAAAGCCGTCCCGCGCGGCGCGGCCCGTGCGGGTGCCCCGACCGGTCAAGCGCGCGGTGCGGGCCATTCCGGGTGTGCACTGGTAGCGGCCCCCACCTATCGTGGGAGCGTGACCGGGCCTGAAACCGATGCGCCGCTACCGGTGTTCGCCGATGTCGACACCGGAGTAGACGATGCAATGGCGCTGGCCTATCTGTTCGCCAGCCCGGACGCGCAGGTGGTGGGTATCGCGTCGACGGCGGGCAATGTGCCCGTCGCGCAGGTGTCGGTCAACAATCTCGGGCTGCTCGAACTGTTCGGGATCGACGACGTCCCCGTCTCTGAAGGCGCCCCGGCGCCGCTGAGCATTCCGCTGCGCACCGCCGAGGACACCCACGGTCCCGAAGGGCTCGGCTATGCGCGTCTGCCGGAAACCGACCGATCACTCACCCCGTACGACGCCGCCCAGGCCTGGGTCACCGCGGCGCGCGAATACCCCGGCGAACTCCTCGGATTGGTCACCGGCCCGCTGACCAACCTCGCGCTGGCGCTACGCCTGGAGCCCGCCCTGCCCCGGCTGCTGCGCCGGCTGGTGATCATGGGCGGTGCGTTCGACTACCGCGGCAACACCACCCCCGTCTCGGAGTGGAACATCAGCGTGGACCCGGAGGCCGCCGCCGAGGTGTTCGCGGTATGGGGCGCGGCGTGGGGCCTGAGCACACCCACACATCTTCCGATTGTCTTGGGCCTCAACCTCACCGAGAACGTGGCGATGACGCCGTCCGTCCTGGGCCGGTTGGCCATCGCCGCCGGTTCGCCATCGGCGCAACTCAGTGTGCTCGATGATCGGGGCACCCGGTCGGCGGCGGCCAATCCGCTGATCCGGGTGCTCGAAGATGCCATGCGCTTCTACTTCGAGTTCCACTTCGACCAGGGCGAGGGCTACCTGGCGCACCTGCACGATCCGCTGGCCGCCGCGGTCGCGCTGGACCCCGACCTGGTGCGCTACCAGTCCGCGACGGTCGACGTGGAACTGACCGGCACCCTGACCCGCGGGATGACGGTGGCCGACTGGCGTGGTCACTGGGGGCGGGAGCACAACGCGCACATCGGTGTCGAGGTGGATCCCGCCGCGTTCTTCGACCGTTTCATCGAGCGGGTCGGCCCGTTTGCGCGTGGGTTGGGCCAGGCTTAGCTATTCATAGATGCCCTCCACATGCCACTGCCGTTGGCGGTAGCAGAGCAGCATCGCCACCCCGACGCCGGCATCATTCTGTCCACCGCGGCCGGACACCACCACCTGTGCCCGCGCGGTCCGGCCCACCGGTGTGCGCTCGGGATCCCACCAGCGTTCGTCGACCGGCCAAGGCCCGGTCCACCAGCTGATGTCTCTCCCGTCGCTTCGCTCGCCCCTCGGGTCCCCGCCGCGGCCCGTGGACTCCAGCCGTACCGGATCCGAGGAGAACAATCCCCGACTCGTCACCCGTACCGGTTTGCCTTCTGCATCAAGCACTTCCACCGGATCATCGAGCAACACCGCCGGCGAGGGCTCGGGTAGCTGGCCCGGCCAGGGCTGAGTCGGGTCGGCCCGCGGAACGGGCTCGTCGCCCAACGGGGTGAAAGTGATGCGTTCGGCCGGCCCACGGCCACCGCTGAGCACCGGCACCTGTACCGCTTCGAGCCCCAGCAGACCCTGCACCCGCACCAGCGCCCGCCGGGCACGTAACCGGTCGTCGTCACCGGATGACCCCCACAGCGGGAGCTGCAGCGCCCCGGCCGAGACCACCTCCACCGGATGCAACCGCAGCATCACCACCGGGGCGGTCGGCCGGTCATCACGGCGCCGAGCCAGCCAGCCATCCAGTTGCCACCGCACCCGATCCGCGGTGGCATCCTCGGTCAGCGGTTCCGCGCAGCGCCAAACCCGGTTCAGCTCTTCACCATTGGCGGTGACGGCCTGGATGGCAAGCCGGGTGCAGCCCACCCCGGCGCCTTCCAGGCTGCGGTGCAATTCGCCGGCCAGCGATCGGCCGGCGAAGGCCGCCGCGTCCACCCGGTCGATGGGTGGATCGCAGTTCATCACCGCATCGAGCTCCGCGGGAAGATCACGCCCCGACGGTCCGCGGTCGGACTCCCCGCAGGCGAATCGGTGGGCCAGAAGAGCGTCCGCGCCGAACCGGGAGGCCACATCGGTACGCGACAACTCGGCGAACTGACCGATGGTGCGGATTCCCATCCGCCACAGCAGATCCGCCAGGTCTTCCCGGCCCGCGCCGGAGAGGCTCGGTTCGGTGGCCAACTGCCGGATCGACAGCCCGGACAGGAATGCCGCATCCCGGCCCGGCTCGACGATGCGCCCCGCCCTGGCCGCGAACACCGCGGTGGACAACTGATCGGCGATACCGGTCTGACATTCCGCGCCCGCCGCGGCCACCGCGTCGACCAGCCGTTCGGCGGCCTCCTGTTCCGATCCGAAATAGCGGGAGGCGCCCCGGACCGACAGCACCAGCAGACCGGGCCGCAGCACCTCGGCCCGGGGAACCACCTCGTCGACCGCCGCCGTCACGGCCTCGAAGTGACGGGCATCGCGCGCCGGGTCTGCGGTGACGACGTGCAGCTGCGGGCACCGGGACTGCGCCTCACGGCGGCGCAGCCCGCGCCGCACCCCGACCGCCCGGGCCGCGGCCGAACAGGCGATGACCCGGTTGGCCAGGGTGACCGCCACCGGGTCGGTGGCGGCGAGCCCGGCCGCGGCGGCAGCGGCCACCGCAGGCCAATCCATGCACCAGAGCGCGAGAACCCGCGGCACCGTCAGCCACCGACCGCGAGGCGCGGTTGCCCAGGAATCCGGCTCCTGGTCCGGGTGTCCAACCGCACCCGCCCGATCCGTCCCCGGCCGGGAATCGCGGCACCACCGGAACCGACCATCTCGTAGCCGCAGACCCTGGCATCCAGCCGAGCCGAGGCACCGTGCCAATCACCCCCGGTGACCAGCAGCGTGCACCCCTTCTGCCGGGCGCGCGCGGTCACCGCGCGCGCTCTGCTCATCGACACCGATCGCCCGGCCAGCGCCAACACCACCAGATCCAGACCATCCAGCAGGACCGCGGCCACCTCCACCGGATCGCTGCCGGGGTAAGGAATCACCGCGACCCGGCTCAGGTCGGCGCCCATCTCCACGGCCGCCAACAGACCGACATCGGGCTGCCCGACGATGGCCGCATGCCCGCCCGCCGCGGTGGCCGCGGCCACCATCCGCAGGGCCAGCGATCTGGCCCCGGACAGCACCGCCACCGTCCCCCTGGGCAGCAGCTGAGGTAGCGGCCCGGGCGCCGGTGGCCCCGGCAACGCATCGTCAGACGGCCCGATCGGCGGATCCGGTGCTTTCAGCAAAGTTTCCGGGACAGAATTCAGGTCATCGCCGGCGGCCCTCCGCGCCCCCTGGATTCCCATCCTCCCGGAGACTTCGGCTATCCTGTGCCGTAACTGTTCTACCTGTTCAGCACGCTCTTTTCGGTGCTGCTCCAGGTCCATCGCCACCGTCACAGCAGCACCTCCAGCATCATCCGAAACGGGTGTTGTTCGAACACATGTTCGATATCTCGAGTAAACACTCGTCGGGTGTGACAGTCAAGCGGTGGAATGGACGCCCAGATCAACGTCACGGAACGGTCATCGACAACGCCCGAGTAAGGGAATGCACTGATACAGGCCCTGCGTTACAGTTTCTGACACCAGATCCCGGCCCTTGAGCGGGACTGCTGCACCTGGTTTTCGCGGACCATCGCGCCGACCAACGATTCACCACACCGAGAAACAAGTAAAGGACCGAACATGGCATCAAATCGTCTGGCTCGTCGTCGGATTTCGGCAGCGGTTGGCGGTGCCGCCATCATCGCGATGATCGGCTTCACCGCGGCGTGCAGCAGTGACAGCGATACGCCCGAAGAGTCGACCACCACGACCACCACCACCGAGCCCTCGGTCACCCCGACCGAGAAGTCCCTCAACCCCGGCGGTGGCGTGTTCACTCCCCCGGTGACGGCCCCACAGCCGACCTTCGACCCGCAGCAGAACGACTGAGCGACAACTCTGAACGGGGCGGGTCCGGAATTTTCGGACCCGCCCTCAGTTCTTCTGGAACCATGAGAACGGTGCTCGCTCGCTCACTGACCGCCCTGCTGCTCATCGGAGCCCTGGTGGTGGCTGTCGATCTGTACGTCGGCAGGGAACGCCCCGATGCCTTGCGCATCGAGGGCCCCTACGCGTCCCTGCTGGACGCGTCGATCGACCTCGGACCGGCCCGCGAGGACAGCATCGAACTCACCGCCACCCTCACCGACGAATCCCAGCCCACCGCGCTGATGGACTGGGCCCGCGACCGATCCCTGTCGGTGCAGTGGCGCCCCGGTGATGACTGGGTGATCGTCGAGGGACCCCCCGCCGCCGTCGAGCAGGCTTTCGACGTCTCTGTGCGCGACTACCGCGGCAGGCGAGGACAGCTCTTCTACGCCTCACCACACCAGCCCGCTGTCCCCGAACACCTGCGCGACGAAGTGTCCGAGATCGGCCGAATCCTCAGCTACACACCACATCACATGTCTCGCCCCGATCACATCCCCCTCGATGTGCCCGATCAGGGGCTGGCACCCCAAGCGCTGCTGAACACCTACAACGCCGACGACCTGAACAGGGGCGGTTTCACCGGCAGAGGCATCACCATCGTGATTTTCGCCTTCGACGGATTCCACCAATCCGACCTGGACACCTACACCAGCACGTTCGGCCTGCCGCAGTTGATCCCCGAGGTCGTCGGCGGATCGCCCGGCGAGCCACGCGGCGAACTGTCGATGGATCTTCAAGTGGCACATGCCATTGCGCCCGATGCGCGCAAGGTCGTGGTGAATGCCCGCCCCACCGTCGAAGGCGGCGGCGGGTACCGCAAGATCGGCGAGATGCTCGAGGAGACCGATCGCCAGTTCCCCGGTGCGGTATGGAGTTTCTCGATCGGCTGGGGCTGCGACAAACTGATCACCGCCGCCGACCTTGCTCCCGTCCGGTCCGCGCTGCGCACCGCCCAGTCCCACGGCACCACCGCCTACAACGCGAGCGGCGACCTCGCCGGGATGGAATGCCGTGGGGGACAAGACTGGTCGTCGCCCCCGAGTGAACAGGATGTCGGCCTCGACTCGATCGCCTCGTTGCCCGAGATGACCAGCGTCGGCGGCACCACCCTGTCCACCGATGCCGACGGCAGGTGGGTATCCGAGCAGACCTGGTTCGACGTTCCGCTGTCCCAGGGCACCGGCGGCGGCGTATCGGCGCTGTTCGACATGCCGCCCTGGCAGCGCGACGCCGCGGACGCGGTCGCACCCGATCGCCACAACGGCAGGCGCATGACACCGGATATCGCCGCGGTCGCCGACCCGTTCACCGGTGTGAAGATCGTGATCAACGGTCAGACCGTCGTCGGTGGCGGCACGTCACAGTCCGCCCCCATCTGGGCCGGCCTCACCGCGGTGATGAACCAGTGGCTGCTGGAGAACAACGGCTCCCTGATCGGTGACATCAACCCGTTGCTGTACCGCATCGCCCAGGGTGCTCCACGGCCCGCCTTCCGCGATGTGACCCTGGGCGGCAACGCCGTCGACAATGCCGGTCCCGGCTATGACCTGGTCACCGGACTGGGCACGCCCGATATCGACAACCTCGTGCGCAACCTGCAGATCGCGCAGCGGGTGGGTGCCTGATGAGCGCTCCCGGCATGGTCGAATGCCAGGTCTGCCAGATCGATGTTCCCGCTGGCGTCTACTGCGGGCTCTGTGGCGTTCCACTGGCCGATCACAAACGCGGTGACGGCCCGCACTGGCTGCGCGCCCGCGCCTTCAGCGCCGCGCCCGGACAGCGTCTGCTCACACCGTCGCTGACCAGTTCGCTGTTCCCGCACCTGTCACCGCGGTCACGCAAGGTGTTCCTGATGGGCCTGGTGCTGCTGGCGGTGGCGCTGACCGTCGGCACCGTGCTGCGCATGCCCGCCGCTCTGATCGCCGTCGCGTCACTGGGCATCCCCCTGCTGTTCGCCCTCTACCTTCGCGAATCCGGTGTGTCCCGCGATATCCCACGCAGCACGCTGATACTGACCGCGACCCTGGGAATCGTGCTCGGCGTCGGCTGGGTGCTGTTGACCGGAGTCGCGCTGGCCCGCGCCTACGGCGTCCCCTTGGGCGCGGGTATCGCCGGCGGCCGGATTCTGCGTGACGGGATCGGGGTTCCGGTGGGCAGCATGCTGCTCATGCTGGTGCCCGCGCTGGTGGCCCGGGTCGGGTGGCGCGGCAACCGGGAATCCCTGGACGGCTACGCCATCGGGGCGTTGGGGGCACTGACGTTCACCGCGGCGGCCACCCTGACCCGGCTGGCGCCTCAGTTCACCACCGGGATGATCAACCGGGTCCGCCCGCTGGACGGGTTGCTCGTCGAGGCCGGCATCCGCGGCATCGCCATGCCGCTCACCGCCGCCGCCGTCGGCGGTCTGATCGGCACCGCGCTCTGGTTCACCCGGCCACCCACCAAGGTCACCAAGAACCGTGGCTTCGTCCGCGGCACCCTCGTCGCCATCGCGTTGGTGGTGATCTCCGTCTACGCCGGACTGGGCCTGCTCGACGTGGCCCGCTTCCCGCAGTGGTTGCAACTGGCCGGACACCTGACCCTCACGGCGCTCGCGCTGTTCGCACTGCGGGTCGGTCTGCACCTGGCCCTGCTGCACGAGGCACAGGACGAGATCCGCACCGACGAACCGATCCTGTGCGTCGAGTGCGATCACGTCGTGCCCGATGCGCCGTTCTGCGCGAACTGCGGGGCGGCCATGCACGCATCCTCGCGCCGGTCGCGTCGGACCCGGCGCGACGACCGCCCGATCCGGCTCGCCGAGGAACCCGCGGCCGGGGAACTCGTGGTCGGCTTGAAACCCGGCTATTCGCTGCACTCCGGCACCTTCGAAACGCTTCAACCGCCGAAGACGTCATTCCGCAACGTGGCGCTGGTGCTGGGAATCGCGGTCGTCGTGGTGGCCGGCGGCCTGGTCGGGCTGTCCGGGCTGATCACCAAACCCGCTGCCAAGTACGTCTGCCCGCCGGATTGCGGGAGCCCGCCGATGAATCGCGCGGTGGAGATCAACCCCCGATTCACCTCCGCGGACGGGTCGTTCTCGGTGTCCTATCCGGTGGAGGGTGCGGCCTATGAGGTCTCCAAGCAGGACAACGGGATCACCGCGGTGCTGCAGGCCGGCGACGGCGGCACCATGCAGCTGTTCAGTCGGCCCGCAGCCGGGCGCACCCCGAAGCAGATCGCGGTCGACCTGGTGAACGAGACGTTCCCCGATACCAAGACGGCCTACGAGATCCCCAACACCATGGTCGGTTACCAGCACGGATACGGGATGGCCGCCGATATGTGGCCGCAGGGCGCGATGAGCAGTTCCAGCCGGATGCGGATCATCGTGATGGTCGCCGTGAAGAACGATCTGGCCCTGATCGCCGGCGCGGTCGGGCCGTACCGTGCCTTCGGGCCGGACTTCGGTTCCGGTAAGCCGTCAGCGGCGAACCTGCAGCTGGCGCTGGACATGGGTAAGTACGTCAACAGTTTCAGCTGGCGCGGCGACCCACGCCGGTAGTCAGGCGCTCGCCAGGGACCTGGGTCACACAATGCCAAATGGTGACATTGACAAATGTCACCAATTGCAGGTGTACTCGTCGGACGCTCGATTGACGGAGGTCCGAATGCCCGAGCAGTCCCTTCCCACCCGCGGATCGTGGCGTTCCCGCGGCGCCGCCACGGTCAGCAGCGTGACCTTGCGGCAGATCAGCGCGGTGTTACCGCCCGAACGAGCCTGGGGCCTGTGGGCCTCCCGACAGATCATCGCGCGGGTCATGGATACCTTCGGGCCCTCGCTGGCGGGCACCGAGGTCGAGTCGGTGGACGTCCGCCTGCCCGACGGCCGCCGGGTCGTCGGCGAGTGGGTGTGCAGCAGTCGGGTGACCGACCGGACAGCGGCCCTCTACTACGTGCACGGCAGCGGATACGCGCTCTGTTCGCCCCGCACCCACCGCAGGCTGACCGCGTGGCTGTCCCGGCTGACCGGACTCCCGGTGTTCTGCGTCGATTACCGGCTGGCCCCGAAGTACCGCTTCCCCACCGCCGCCGACGATGTCCGCGCGGGCTGGGACTATCTGCACACCGAAACCGGCTTCGACCCCGAACGCCTGGTCATCGCCGGCGATTCCGCGGGCGGCCACCTGGCGGTCGACCTGCTGCTGCAGCCCGGTGTCCCGCATCCCGCCGCGATGGCCCTGTTCTCTCCGCTCGTGGATCTCACCTTCGGGCTGGCCCGTGCCCGCGAAGCGCTGCGCGATGATCCGGCGATCCGCGCCTCGGATGCCGCCCGCCTCATCGGGTTGTATTGCACCGGAACAGATCCTCGCCACCACCGGCTCACCCTCGATATCGCCGGCGGCCGACGCATGCCGCCCACCCTGATCCAGGCCGGTGGCGCGGAAATGCTGCAGGCCGACGCCCGCACCCTGAACGCGGACATCCGCGCCGCCGGCGGCACCAGCGAGTTGCAGGTCTGGCCGGATCAGGTCCATGTCTTCCAAGCACTGCCCCGGCTCACCCCCGAGGCCGCACCGGCCATGCGCATCGTCACCACCTTCATCACGGACTCGCTGCAGCGGGGCAGCGCCCGGGTTGCCGGATGAACCTCTTCGGAATCCTTGGTGGCGCCAAACGCAGCCGCCATGCCGACGCCGTCGTGACCGGGGCCGGCAGCGGGATCGGCGCCGCCTTCGCATTGGAACTCGCCGCGCGCGGCGGCCGGGTGGTGTGCAGCGATATCAACGAGAACGCCGCCCACGCCACCGCCGCAGAGATCACCGCCGCGGGCGGTGATGCCATGGCGCTGCGTTGCGATGTCTCCAAGATCGAGGATGTGCAGGCCCTGGCCGACGCCGCGCAGACCTGGTTCGGCGGCGCACCGACGCTGGTGATCAACAACGCCGGGGTCGGCGCCGGGGGTACCCCGATCGGCGAGGTCACTCTGGATGACTGGCATTGGGTGCTCGGTGTGAACCTGTGGGGGCCGATCCACGGCTGCCACGTGTTCACCCCGCTGCTGCGTGCCGCCCAGACCGATCAGCCGCGCGGCATCATCAACGTCGCCTCGGCGGCGGCGTTCGGCGCAGCACCCGGTATGGCTGCCTACAACGTGAGCAAGGCTGGGACGCTGTCTCTTTCGGAGACCCTCGCCGCAGAGCTCGCCGGCACCGGCATCAATGTCACCGCGCTGTGCCCCACCTTCGTCAAGACGAATATCCTCGACACCGACCGCATCACCGCCGGGTCCAGCCAGCTGGCCGACACCCTGATGCGCTGGACCGGGTTCTCCCCGCAGAAGGTCGCGCGGATGTGCCTGGACACCAATGACCGCGGCGGGCTGTACTGCATGCCCCAGCCTGACGCCCGGATCGGCTGGGGCATCAAACGTTTCACACCGACGGTCTACACCCGTGCCGTCGGTCTCACCACTCGCATCACCGCACCGTAGGAGGTCTGGACAATGGCTGTCGACATGGACGTCATGCTCGCGAAGATCAAGGATCGGCAATGGGCACTGGCCGATATCGACTGGGACGCACCGGGTGCGGAAACCATCAGCGACGAGTTCCGGCCCAAGCTCAAGGCCTTCATGGCCGATCTGTGCTGGATCGAGAATGTCGGCGCACGCGGGTTCGCGGCACTCGCCAAGAAGGCCCCCACCCCGACGCTGGCCGAGATCTACCGCTACTTCCACGCCGAGGAACAGCGGCACGCCAATGCCGAACTGGCGCTGATGAAGCGCTGGGGCATGCTCGAAGACGGTGAGATGCCCGAACCCAACGTCAACATCCGGTTGGCCATCGACTGGCTGGACACCTACGCCGACGACATGTCGCTGTCGGTGCTGGGCACCGTCATCCCGATGCTCGAGGTCGCCTTGGACGGCGCGCTGCTGAAGTTCCTGCTCGACGAGGTCGACGACCCGGTCTGCCACCAGGTCTTCGAGAAGATCAACAGCGACGAATCACGGCATATCGCCGTCGATTTCGAGGTGCTCAACATGATCGGGAACGCCAAGGCACGCAAGCTGGCCATCGATTTCGTGGGCAGCGTCGCCTCCCCCGGACTGATCATCGGCATGATCATCTACGTGCCATTGCTCAACCGGATGCGCAACAACATCGTCGACATGGGCCTGGAGCCCGAGCGTCTCTACAAGGCGATGATGCGCTTCAAGGACATCGGCGGGCGTGCCGAGAACACCTGGCGGGTACCGACTTACCAGATCCTCAAGCTGCATGCCCGCATGGTGGTCAACGACCGCAATCCCTACCACTGGGTGGCCAACCCGATGGTGGCCGCCTCGGACTACCTACCCAAGGCGATCCTGAAGCCGATCCCGTCCTGGTTCAAGGAACTCACCTACAAGCCGGCGGCCTGACATGGCCGCGCAGATTCACGACACCATCATCGTCGGCGCCGGGTTCAGCGGTATCGGCACCGCGATCAAGCTCGCCGAGTCCGGCGTCGAGGACTTCGTCATCGTCGAACGTGGGGACCGCGTCGGCGGCACCTGGCGCGACAACACCTATCCGGGCGCCGCCTGCGATATCCCGTCGCTGCTCTACTCGTATTCGTTCGCCAAGAACCCGGACTGGTCACGGGCCTACTCGCCGGCCGGTGAGATCTGTGCGCACATCGAGGCGATGGTCGACGACTTCGATCTGCGCCGCCGGATCCAGTTCGGCGTCGAGGTCACCGGACTGTCCTTCGACGAGGAGGCCGGCGTCTGGACGGTGGCCACCAACGGACGCAAGAAGCTACAGGCGCGCACCGTGGTGCTGGCCTCCGGGCCGCTGACCGACCACAAGTTCCCCGACATCCGCGGGTTGGACAGCTACCAGGGACACAAGATCCACAGTGCCCGTTGGGATCACGACTACGATTTCACCGGCAAGCGGGTCGCGGTGATCGGCACCGGAGCCAGCGCCGTGCAGATCGTGCCCGAGTTGGTCAAGCAGGCCGATTTCGTGAAGGTGTTCCAGCGCACCCCGGGCTGGGTGGTGCCGAGGATGGACATCGCCACCCCGGAGGCCGCCAAGACGCTGTTCGCCAAGGTGCCCGCCGCCCAGGAGATGGCGCGCCAAGTGCTGTACTGGGGCCACGAGGTCACCGCCACCGCACTGGTCTGGGACACCCCGTTGACCGGTCTGGTCTCGCGGCTCGGCAAGGCGCATCTGCACCGGCAGGTGAAGGATCCGTGGCTGCGCCGACAGTTGACCCCGGACTTCACCCCCGGCTGCAAGCGGATGCTGGTCTCCAGCGATTACTACCCTGCGCTGCAGAAGGACAACTGCAAGCTCATCGACTGGCCCATCGCGACCATCAGCCCGGTCGGCATCCGCACCAGCGACGGTATCGAGCACCACCTCGATGCCATCGTGTTCGCCACCGGGTTCGACGTCCACCTGTCCGGACCGCCGTTCCCGGTCACCGGCCTGGACGGCCGGGTGCTGGCCGATGAATGGTCCGGCGGCGCCCAGGCCTACAAGAGCATCCAGGCCCACGGCTACCCGAACCTGTTCCTGATGACGGGTCCCAATTCCGGGCCGGGCCACAACTCGCTGCTGGTCTACTCCGAGGGACAGATCGACTACGCCGTGACTGCGATCGGCGCGATCCTGCGCGATGACCTGCGGTATCTCGACGTACGCGCCGATGTCCAACAACGCCACAATGCCGCTCTGCAGCGCCGGCTGCGTAAGACCACCTGGATGAGTGGGTGCACCAGCTGGTACCTGACCGCGGACGGATTCAACGCGTCCATGTACCCCGGGTTCGCCACCCAGTATCTTCGACAGATGCGGGAGTTCCGATTCGGTGACTACACGGCGGTGGCGCACGACGCACGTGTGACGGCGTTGTCGTCGGCCTGATGGCGGCCACCTGATGGCTGAGATCTGATGGGAACGCCCAAGCAGCCCCGGCAGTCCGCCGGCGCGATCTCGACGATCCTCACCGGACTGCGCCGGGCACCGCGGCAGATCCGGCGCAGCTCGCGTGACGTCATCGAGAACGCGGTCACCCAGCTCTTCGATGCGGCGGTGCAGCCGCACGGGGTCGCCGCCTCGGGCGAGTACCGGATCGACGAGCTGGCGCAGCTGGCCGGCACCACCACCCGCAACATCCGGGTCTACCGGGACCGAGGTCTGTTGCACCCCCCGCTGCGGGTGGGCCGTATCGCGTTGTTCAACGACACCCACCTCACCCGGCTGCGGCTGATCACCTCACTGCTGGATCGCAGTTACAACATCGCCCACGTGCACGAGATGCTCTCGGCCTGGGAACAGGGCAAGGGTGTCGGTGAGCTGCTCGGTCTGGAATCCGCAATCGCCGGAAGCTGGTCGACCGAGAAGCCCGAACGGATGAGCGTCGCCGACGCCAAGCGACTGGTGGACGACGACCCGGGGTTCGAGCGAATGCTCACCCTCGGGGTGATCAAGCTCGAAGACGGTGAAGCGATCGTCGTGCGCCCCAAGCTGATCGAGGCGTTCAACGAGATCCGGCAGTACGGGGTCGCCACCGACAAGCTCATCGGCCTGCACGAGCAGATCGCGCCGCTGGTCGATCAGATCAGCGGCCTGCTGGTGCAGGCGGGAATCGAGGAGGCGCTGCACCGCATCAATCCGGGTGCCGCGCTGCCGCCCGACACCGAGATCGCCGAACTGCTCACGATGCTGGTGCGTTTCCGCACCCAGGCCGTCTCGGCGGTCTCCTCGACGCTGGCGTTCTCGATCGAGTCCACCATCGAGTCGGCGGTCGGTCAGATTCTCGGCGAACTCATCGACAAGGAAACCGAGCCAGAGGCCTGATTCAGCGCGTGACCGGCAGCTCATGGTCGCCGGAGCTCCAGGCGTGCCTTCGGTCGACGATCGGATCTACGTGACTTCAGCCGGGACGCCCCCAGCGGCCCGCGGCTGTACTGACGTACGCCCTACGGCCCGATGACGTACCTGGCCTCAGTCTCGTGACGGTCCGCCTCACGAGACTGAAGCCAGGTAGAAACGGGTCCAGCGCAGGCGGCTCACTCCCACTCGATGGTGCCCGGCGGCTTGCTCGTCACGTCCAGCACGACCCGGTTGACCTCGGGCACCTCATTGGTGATCCGGGTCGAGATCCGTTCCAGGACTTCATAAGGCACCCGGGTCCAGTCCGCGGTCATGGCGTCCTCGCTGGACACCGGACGCAGCACGATCGGGTGTCCATAGGTTCGCCCGTCGCCCTGCACGCCCACCGAACGCACATCGGCCAGCAACACCACCGGGCACTGCCAGATCTGCTGATCGAGCCCCGCCGACGTGAGTTCCTCACGGGCGATCGAATCGGCACGTCGCAGCGTGTCCAGCCGGGACGCGGTCACCTCGCCGACGATGCGGATACCCAGCCCGGGGCCCGGGAAGGGTTGGCGGCCAACGATTTCCTCGGGCAGGCCGAGTTCGCGACCGACCGCGCGCACCTCGTCCTTGAACAGCAGGCGCAGCGGTTCGACGAGCTTGAACTTCAGGTCGTCGGGCAGGCCGCCCACATTGTGGTGGCTCTTGATGTTCGCGGTCCCCGCACCGCCCCCGGACTCCACGACATCCGGGTACAGGGTGCCCTGCACCAGGAAGTCGACCTCGGGCCCTCCGCCCTCGACCACATCCCGGACGGCACCCTCGAAGGCACGGATGAACTCCCGCCCGATGATCTTGCGTTTACCCTCCGGGTTGGTGACCCCCGACAGCGCCTCCAGGAAGCGGTCGGCCACGTCGACGGTGATCAGCTTGGCGCCGGTGGCCGCGACGAAGTCCCGCTGGACCTGGGCGCGTTCGCCGGCCCGCAACAGCCCGTGGTCGACGAACACACAGGTCAGCCGGTCGCCGATGGCCCGCTGTACCAGCGCCGCGGCGACCGCGGAGTCCACGCCGCCGGACAGCCCACAGATCGCCTGTCCGTCGCCGATCTGGTCGCGGACCTGCGCGATCAGCTGTTCGGCGATATTGGCGGGCGTCCAGGCCGGGCCGATCCCGGCGAACTCGTGCAGGAAGCGGCTCAGCACCTGCTGGCCGTGCGGGGAGTGCAACACCTCGGGGTGGTACTGCACCCCGGCGAGGCGACGGGCCCGGTTCTCGAAGGCCGCGACCGGCGCGCCGGAGCTGACGGCGACCACATCAAAGCCCTCGGGGGCTTCGGTGACCGCGTCACCGTGGCTCATCCACACCGGCTGAGTGTCGGGGAGATCCGAATGTAATTGTCCGCCAGTGACGTTCAGTTCGGTGCGGCCATACTCACTGGTGCCGGTGCGGGCGACGGTGCCGCCGAGCGCCTGCGCCATCGCCTGGAAGCCGTAGCAGATACCGAACACCGGGACGTCGAGGTCGAACAGCGCCGGATCCAGCCGCGGCGCTCCGTCGGCGTACACGCTGGCCGGGCCGCCGGAGAGCACGATGGCCTGCGGATCCCGGGCCTTGATCTCCTCGACCGTCGCGGTGTGCGGGATGACCTCGGAGAACACCCGCGCCTCGCGGACGCGGCGCGCGATCAGCTGGGCGTACTGCGCGCCGAAATCGATGACGAGAACGGGGCGGGTCGGGGCTGCTTCCACCCGGACAGTGTAGTGGTCAGGTGCCGAACAGCCGGTCCCCGGCATCGCCGAGACCGGGCACGATATAGCCGTGTTCGTCGAGTTGGCGGTCGATGGCGGCGGTGTAGACCGGGATGTCGGGGTGCGCCTCGTGCAGGGTCGCCAGCCCTTCCGGACAGCTCAGCAGGCAGACGAACTTGATGGACCGCGGATGGTGCTCCTTGAGCCGGTCGATGGCGGCGATCGCGGTGTGGCCGGTGGCCAGCATCGGATCCACCACCACGACATCGCGTTCGCGCAGATCGTCGGGCACCTTGAAGTAGTACTCGACCGCGATATGCGTCTTCGGGTCGCGATACAGCCCGATGTGCCCGACCCGGGCGCTGGGCACCAGGCTCAGCATGCCGTCGAGAATGCCGCCGCCGGCCCGCAGGATGGACACGAAGACCAGCTTCTTGCCGTCGATGACCTTGGCGGTCATGGTCTCCAGCGGCGTCTCGATCTGTTCTTCGTGCAGCGGGATATCGCGCAGCACCTCGTAGGCCATCAAGGCCGACACCTCGCTGACCAGACGCCGGAAACTGTTGGTGGATACGTCCTTGCGCCGCAGCGTGTTCAGCTTGTGGGTGACCAGCGGGTGCTCGATCACATGCACCGCAGACGATGGGGCCACAGAAGTTCCTCTCCTCAGAAGACGGTGCCGTCGCTGATGACGGTGAGCGGTGGCAGTCCGCCGCGCAATCGCTGGGCAAGGGCTCGCCCGGCGGCCCAGCTGCCGCCTTCGAGGACGCAGGCCAGCGGAAGTTGCTCGGCGCTGACGCCGAGGCGATCCCGGACCAGAACGGCGAGCTCGTCGAGCAACGCGACGGTGAGCGCGCGCCACTCCACCACCAGCTCGTCGGCGGGGGTCCACCCGCGGTCGGTCCAGCCGGGATCGCGCAGCGCCAGCACCCCGGTGTCCAGGAACAGCCCGCCGTTCCGATATTCGGGGAGCCCGGTCAGCGCGTCGAGCCCGGTCACCGGCGCGCCGGCCCAGCCGAACGGCTCCAGCAGCGAATACGTCAGCCACTGGGAGAGCTTGTGGAAGGGCACCCAGCCCGCGGTGGCGCCGGCGCCCGGCACCGCACCGTGCCGCCAGCAGTCACCGAGGGGTGCACCGTCCAACACATTGTCGGCAAGCCAGATGCGCGACATCGTCGACAGCAGTGCGGACAGGATGTCGTGCGCGGCCACCGCCGGCGCTGCCGGATCGGGAACCAGAAGATCGAACAATCCCCCCGGTCGGCCCGGGGTACCGAAAGCGCCCGGCTGATCGGCCAGGGCGGCACCGAGCCGGCGCAGCAGGTCGACCCGGCCGCCGAAGCCGACCAGCGGGTTGTCCGGGCCGAGCTGAAATGCCGCCGCCAGGGTGTCGGCGTCCAGGCCGCGCAGCCCCGCGGCATCGGCCTGCAGCGGGCGCCCGGGGTCCGAGGAGAAGGTGCCCGCGGTGAACGCGTGCCAACTCGCCACCCCCAGCCCCTCGGAGCGGCTGAGTTCCAGGCCGGTATCGGCTTCCCGGTAGCTCCAGTCCGGACCGGCACCGGCGTCCAGCAGCACACTGACCACCGTCAGGTCGATCATCGCGCGGGCACGCTCCGGACCGTCCAGTCCGCCGAGGTCCAGCGCGCGGTCCACGCCGCCGGCCTCGAAATGCCGCCACCGGCTGTGGAACGGGATGACGAGATCGGGAAACCGCGCCGCGGTGAGGTCGGCGACCTCGGCGGCCGCGGTGCCCACGGCGTCGTCGTGGACCGTGAACCACGCCGAGTCGCCGGCCCGCGCCCTGCTCAGCAGGAACTGCGAACGGGTGCGGATCTCGGCGGTGCTGCGCAGTGTCGCCGCGGGGTTCACACCAGACCCCGGCCCACCGTGTTCTTCAGGTCGTCGGCGTCGGGGACCGGTCCCGGGGTGAAGTAGCCGGCGGCCATCTTGGCGTCCATCTCGACCCGGGCGTCCGCGGGAATGAGCTCATCGGGGATGTTGACCCGCTCGCCCACGGTGATACCCGATCCGGTGATGGCGTCGTATTTCATGTTGCTCATCGACACCAATCGGTGGATGCGGGTGATGCCCAGCCAGTGCAGCACATCGGGCATCAGTTCCTGGAAACGCATATCCTGCACGCCGGCAACGCATTCGGTGCGTGCGAAGTACTGATCGGCGGTGTCGCCGCCAATCTGGCGCTTGCGCGCGTTGTACACCAGGAACTTGGTGACCTCACCGAGCGCACGGCCCTCCTTGCGGGAGTAGGACACCAATCCGACACCGCCGCGCTGGGTGCCGGCGATGCACTCCTCGATCGCGTGGGTCAGATACGGGCGGCACGTGCAGATATCGGAGCCGAACACGTCCGAGCCGTTGCACTCGTCGTGCACGCGCGCGGTCAGCTCCACCGCCGGGTCGGCGAGATCCCGTGGGTCGCCGAAGATGTAGACGGTCTGACCACCGATCGGCGGCAGGAACACCTCGAGGTCGCCGCGGGTGACGAGTTCGGGGTACATGCCGCCGGTCTCTTCGAACAGCGCCCGGCGCAGGGCGGATTCGGTGCAGCCGAACCGTGCGGCGACGCCCGGTAGATACCAGACCGGTTCGACGGCCACCTTGGTCACCACCGCGGCCCCGTTTGTCAGCAACACCCGGCCGTCGGGCTGCAGCCGGCCCTGCTGGATCGCCACCGCGACCTCCGGCAACATCACGTGCGCCTTGGTGACGGCGATGGTCGGCCGGATGTCCTGGCCGGCCTGGAGTTCGGCCGCGAAGACATCGGCCACCGCGGCACCCCACGGGTCGAGGCTGACGATGGCGCTCGGGTCCTGCCATTGCGGGTGCGGTCCGATGACATCGGTGGGTGCGGTGTTGGTCAGGTCGGCACGGTGCTGGGGCGACAGCGCCCCGGCCGCCACCGCCAGCGCCCGGTAGACGCCGTAGGAGCCACTGTGGGTGCCGATCACGTTGCGGTGCGCCCGGGTGCCGGTGGTGCCGACCACCGGGGCACGCTCGGCCGGAGTGGCCGCGCCCCACCGGATGGCCGGCGCGGTGGCGCCCGCGCTGTGCGATGTGAGCCGGATATGACGCGCGCCGGTGCGATCTGTACCAGTTCCCACGCCGGCCCTCCTCACAGACGATCGCGCAACACCTCGGACGACTGCATTGTCACCCGCATCGTATCAGCGTGGTCCGCACCGCACCGGACGTACGAATAGCGAAGTGTCAGAACACTTTTCGAACCGAGGTGTCGAACCTTGCGCGCCCGGGTATACGGGCATACGCAGCCTGCCCGCAGGCGCGAGAGGAGCACAGCGTGACCAACATCCAGCCCAAACCGACCACCACCGACACCGGTATCCCGGTCTACAGCGACGAGCATTCCCTGACCGTCGGCCCCGACGGCCCCATCCTGCTGCAGGATCACTATCTGATCGAGCAGATGGCCAACTTCAACCGGGAACGGATCCCCGAGCGGCAACCGCACGCCAAGGGCGGCGGTGCGTTCGGCCAGTTCGAGGTGACACACGATGTCAGCGCCTACACCAAGGCCGCTTTTCTGCAGCCGGGGGCCAAGACCGAGACGCTGGCCAGGTTCTCCACCGTCGCCGGGGAGCGCGGCAGCCCGGACACCTGGCGCGACCCCCGCGGTTTCGCCATCAAGTTCTACACCCCCGACGGCAACTTCGACATGGTCGGCAACAACACCCCGGTGTTCTTCATCCGCGATCCGATGAAGTTCCAGCATTTCATCCGGTCCCAGAAACGCCGGGCCGCCAACAACCTGCGTGATCACGACATGCAGTGGGATTTCTGGACGTTGTCACCGGAGTCCGCGCACCAGGTGACGTGGCTGATGGGCGATCGCGGGATCCCGCGCACCTGGCGGCACATGAACGGCTACTCCAGCCACACCTACAGCTGGATCAACGCCGCCGGCGAGATCTTCTGGGTGAAGTACCACTTCAAGTCCGACCAGGGCATCGAATTCCTCACCCAGGACGAGGGCGATCAGATGGCCGGCCAGGACGGCGACGCGCACCAGCGCGACCTGTTCGACACCATCGAACGTGGCGAGTTCCCGAGTTGGACGCTGAAGATGCAGATCATGCCTTTCGAGGACGCCAAGACCTACCGGTTCAACCCGTTCGACCTGACCAAGGTGTGGCCGCACAGCGATTACCCGCTGATCGACGTCGGCAGGCTGACCCTGAACCGCAATGTCACCGACTATCACACCGAGATCGAGCAGGCGGCGTTCGAGCCGAACAATGCGGTGCCCGGTACCGGGCTGAGCCCGGACAAGATGCTGCTGGCCCGCGACTTCGCCTACGCCGACGCGCACCGCGCCCGGCTCGGGGTGAACTATCGCCAGATCCCGGTGAACACCCCGAAGACCGAGGTGAACAGCTACTCGAAGGACGGGGCGATGCGCGTCAACAACGTCACGGACCCGGTGTACGCACCGAACTCCTACGGCGGGCCGAAGGCCGACCCGGCGCGTACCGGCGAACCGCTGTGGCATGCCGACGGCGAGATGGTGCGGTCGGCGTATTCGCTGCACGCCGAGGATGACGACTGGGGTCAGGCGGGCACGCTGGTGCGCGACGTGCTCGATGACGCGGCACGTGACCGGCTGGTCTCCAACATCGCCGGTCACCTCTCCGATGGGGTGTCCGATGCGGTGTTGCAGCGCGCGTTCGAGTATTGGCGCAACGTGGACAAGGATCTCGGCGACAGAGTCGCCGCCGAGGTCACCTAGCTCGCACCCGGTGGTGCACTCAGATCGCGAAAATCGCCGATGACGCGCTCTGGGTGCACCGTCGCGGGTCAGCTCACCCGGGGCGCGCTGACCGGCTCGATCGGCAGCCTGCGCAGCGCGGCGGGCGCCTCGGCGGGTACCACCGGGCGGACCGGCGCGATCGGGTCCAACCGGCGGTAGGGCTCGCCCTGGGCCGGACGCAGATCCGCCTCGCCCTTGTTCGGCCACAGCGCCGCGGCCCGCTCCGCCTGCGCGGTGATCGACAGCGACGGGTTGACCCCGAGATTGGCCGAGATCGCCGCTCCGTCAGCCACATACAGCGTCGGGTAGCGATACACCCGCTGGTAGGCGTCGATGACACCGCTCTCCACGCTGTCGCCGATGGCCGCGCCGCCCAGGAAGTGTGCGGTGAGGGGGATGTTGAACAGTTCGCCCCAGGTGCCGCCGGCCACCCCGTCGATCTTCTCCGCGATGCGGCGGGTGACCTCGTTACCGGCCGGGATCCAGGACGGGTTGGGCAGACCGTGGCCCTGCTTGCTGTCCAGCATCCGGTAGCCGAACCAGGTCTTGCGGGTGAACGTGGTGATCGAGTTGTCCAGGTGCTGCATGACGAGCGCGATCATGGTGCGCTCGCTCCAGCGGCGCGGGTTGAGCAGCCGTAGCGTGCCGCGCCGATCGGCCCTGGCGGTCTGCACGAGTTGCTTCCAGCGCGGTACGTCGGTGCCCTCGGGCCCGGTGCCGTCGGTCATCAGGGTCTGTAGCAGGCCCATCGCGTTGGAGCCCTTGCCGTAGCGGCACGGTTCGACGTGGGTGTCACTGGTCGGGTGGATCGACGAGGTGATCGCCACACCCTGGGTGAGGTTGAGATCGTCGCCGACGGTGAGCCGTCCGGCACCGACGATGGATTCGGAGTTGGTGCGGGTCAGCACACCGAGGCGGTCGGACAGGCCGGGCAGCTTGCCGTGATCCCGCATCCGGAACAGCAACTTCTGGGTGCCGTAGGTGCCGGCGGCCAGGATCAGGTGGTTGGCGGTGAAGGTCTTCTTGCGGCGGCGCAGTTTGCCGCCGGTGCGCACCGTGTGCACTTCCCACACCCCGTCGGGGCGCTGCTCGAACTCCCGCACGGAGGTGAGCGGATGAACATGTGCACCGGCCGATTCCGCCAGACCCAGATAGTTCTTCAGCAGGGTGTTCTTGGCGCCGTGCCGGCAGCCCGTCATGCACTCACCGCATTCGATGCATCCGGTGCGCGCCGGGCCTGCGCCGCCGAAGTACGGGTCGGGGACGGTCTTGCCGGGCGTCTTTTGGCCGTCCTCGCCGAAGAACACGCCGACGGGAGTGGGAACGAAGGTGTGTCCCACGCCCATGTCCTCGGCGACCTCTTTCATGATCCGGTCGGCATCGGTGAAGGTGGGGTTGGTGACGACACCGAGCATCCGCTTGGCCTGGTCGTAGTGCGGCATGAGCTCTTCACGCCAGTCGGTGATGTCCTTCCACTGTGCGTCGGCGAAGAACGGCTCCGGCGGCACGTAGAGGGTGTTGGCGTAGTTCAGCGAACCGCCGCCGACCCCGGCACCGGCCAGGATCATGCAATTGCGCAGCAGGTGGATGCGCTGGATGCCGTACATCCCGAATTGCGGGGCCCACAGGAACTTGCGCAGGTTCCAGGAGGTCTTCGCGAACTCCTCGTCGGCAAACCTCCGGCCGGCCTCCAGCACTCCCACGCGGTAGCCCTTTTCGGTGAGCCGCAGGGCGCTGACACTGCCGCCGAATCCCGAGCCGATGATCAAGACGTCATAGTCAGGCTGCATCAGAACAGTATGGCCCTACCGGCAGGTAACTTTCTAGACAGGAGGGCCTAACTTGTAAAGATCAGCTGATCACGACCCGACGGTCAGCCCGACCTTCTGGAATTCCTTGAGGTCGCAGTAGCCGGCCTTGGCCATCGATCGGCGCAGGCCGCCCACCAGGTTCAGCGACCCGAACGGATCGTCGGACGGGCCGTTGAGCACCTGCTCCAACGGCGGACGCTCACCGAGCGCCACCTGCAGCAGCGCACCGCGGGGCAACGACGGATGCGCCGCGGCCGACGGCCAGAACCAGCCGTCGCCCTGAGCCTCGGCGGCCACCGACAGCGGCGGGCCCAACACCACGGCGTCGGCCCCGCAGGCGATCGCCTTGGCCAGGTCACCGGAGGTCTGGATATCGCCGTCGGCGAGCACATGCACGTACCGGCCGCCGGTCTCGTCGAGATACTCCCGCCGCGCGGCGGCCGCGTCGGCGATGGCGGTGGCCATCGGCACGCTGATGCCCAGCACCTCGTCGGAGGTGGTCACCCCGGAGGTGGAGCCGTAGCCGACGATGACGCCGGCCGCGCCGGTGCGCATCAGGTGCAGGGCGGTGCGGTGATCGAGCACGCCGCCGGCCACCACCGGGACGTCCAGTTCGGAGATGAAGGTTTTCAGGTTGAGCGGTTCACCGTCGTTGGCCACCCGCTCGGCGGAGATCAGCGTGCCCTGGATGACCAGCAGGTCGATCCCGGCGGCGACCAGCGCCGGGGTCAGCGCCGCGGCGTTCTGCGGGCTCACCCGCACGGCGGTGGTGACACCGGCTTCCCGGATCCGCGCGACGGCGGCACCGAGCAGTTCGGGGTCCAGCGGCGCGGCGTGCAGCTGCTGCAGCATCCGGATCGGCGCGGACTCGTCATCGGAGTTCGCGGCGGTATCGATGACTGCGGCGATCTTGGACTCGACATCGGCGTGCCTGCCGATCAGTCCTTCACCGTTGAGCACACCGAGACCGCCGAGCCTGCCCATCTCGATGGCGAACTCCACCGACACCAGGGCGTCGGTCGGATGCGCGAGCACCGGGATCTCGAAGCGGTAGGCATCCAGCTGCCAGGCCGTCGAGACATCCTTCGAGGACCGGGTCCGGCGGGCCGGGACGATGTTGATGTCGTCGAGCTCATAGGTGCGGCGAGCTGTTCTGCCCATGCCGATTTCAACCATGTCACGCATCGTGGTGTGGGCCCCTATCGGGCGTAGTAGTTCGGGGCTTCGACGGTCATCGCGACGTCGTGCGGGTGGCTTTCCTTCAAGCCCGCGGCGGTGATCTGGACGAACTGCGCCTGCTGCAGATGCTCGATGGTGTCCGAGCCGGTGTAGCCCATCGCGGCGCGCAGACCGCCGGTCAGCTGGTGGATCACCGTCGACAGCGGCCCGCGGAACGGCACCCGGCCCTCGATG
Organism: Mycolicibacterium frederiksbergense; assembly: GCA_030499155.1. Taxonomy (GTDB): domain Bacteria; phylum Actinomycetota; class Actinomycetes; order Mycobacteriales; family Mycobacteriaceae; genus Mycobacterium; species Mycobacterium frederiksbergense_A. Next base: position 129,834 of record JAUKNU010000001.1, read on the forward strand.
CCCTCGGGCACCAGCTTGTCCTCGGAGAGCACATCGTCCTGGAAGTAGCGGTCCTTGGAGTAGCTCTTGGCGGCGCCGCGGCCCTGCATGGCACCCAGCGACCCCATGCCGCGGTAGCTCTTGAACTGCTTGCCGTTGACGAAGATCAGTTCGCCGGGCGATTCGGCGGTGCCGGCCAGCAGCGAGCCGAGCATGGCGGTCGAAGCGCCGGCGGCCAGCGCCTTGGCGATATCGCCGGAGTACTGCAGGCCACCATCGGCGATCACCGGGACCCCCTTGCGCGAGCAGGCGGCGACGGCCTCCAGGATGGCGGTGATCTGCGGGGCGCCGACACCGGCGACGACGCGGGTGGTGCAGATGGAACCGGGGCCCACGCCGACCTTGACGGCGTCGGCGCCCGCATCGACGAGCGCTGCGGCGGCCGCCCGGGTGGCGACGTTGCCGCCCACCACGTCGACGCGATCGCCGACGGCGGCCTTCAGCCGGCTCACCATGTCGAGCACCAGCCGGTTGTGGGCGTGTGCGGTGTCGACGATGAGCACGTCCACCCCGGCGTCCGCCAACGTCATCGCCCGGGTCCAGGCGTCATCGCCGATACCGACGGCGGCACCGACCAACAGCCGTCCGTCGCTGTCCTTGGTGGACAACGGGAACTGCTCGGTCTTGACGAAATCCTTGACCGTGATCAGGCCGGTGAGCTTGCCGTGACCGTCGACGATGGGCAGCTTCTCGATCTTGTGCCTGCGCAGCAGGCCCAGCGCCGCTTCGGCCGAGACGCCGGCCTGCGCGGTGATCAGCGGGGCCTTGGTCATCACCTCGGAGACCGGCCTGGACTGGTCCACCTCGAAGCGCATGTCGCGGTTGGTGATGATGCCCACCAGCGCACCGGCCGCGTCCACCACGGGCAGCCCGGAGATCCGGAACCGCGCGCACATGGCGTCGACCTCGGCCAGCGTGTTCTCCGGCGAGCAGGTCACCGGGTCGGTGACCATACCGGCCTCGGACCGCTTCACGGTCTCGACCTGACCGGCCTGCTCGGCGACCGACAGGTTGCGGTGCAGCACGCCCATCCCGCCGGCCCGGGCCATCGCGATGGCCATCCGTGACTCGGTGACGGTGTCCATGGCCGAACTGACCAGCGGCACCCGCAGCCGGATCCGTTTGGTGAGCTGACTGGACGTGTCGACGTTGGCGGGCACCACGTCCGACGCGGCCGGCAGCAGCAGGACATCGTCGAAGGTCAGCCCGAGCATCGCGATCTTGGTCGGATCATCACCGCCGGTGGGTACCGGGATGGCGAGCGGGACGCTGCTTTCAGCGATCGACATGGGTGGAGCCTCCACTAGCAACAGTCGCGAATCTAAGAGGCCATTCTATCGGCACTGACCTCGGCGCTCGCGGCCACGCCGCGAGGTGGGTCCGGAGTTCTGTACGTGCGGGCGGCGCGCGGGGTGAACCGGTGGCGCGAAAGCGGCGGGGCTGCGTAGGCTAGATCCGTGCGAGATGACCTCCCGCCTGGCCTGCCACTGGATGCGCAGGAACGCAGTGCCGTGGAAGCGGACCTGGCTGACCTGGCGGTATACGAGGCATTGTTGGCGCACAGGGGAATCCGCGGCCTCGTGGTGTGCTGTGACGAATGCCAGCAGGACCACTATCACGACTGGGACATGCTGCGCGCGAACCTGCTGCAGCTGCTCGTCGACGGGACCGTCCGCCCGCATGAGCCGGCCTACGATCCCGAGCCCGATGCCTACGTGACCTGGGATTACTGCCGCGGGTACGCCGACGCCTCCCTCAATGAGGCCGCGTCGGAGCCCGACGGCTACCGCTGACCTGCGCTCATTCTCCGCTTGACGGCGGTGTCGTCGTCGTGGTGACCGTCACCGCCGGCTCTTCGTCGGTCTGCACCGGCTCCTCGAGGACCGGCTGTTCCACCACCGGAGCCTCCTGCACGACCGGCGCCTGAGTACTCGGCGGCACGGCCGGTGCCGAGGACGGCGCGCCGGCCCGCGGCGGCGGAGCCACTGATGTCGACTGCGTCACCGTCGTGGTGGTCGTGGTGGTCGGCGCGGTGGTGGTCACCGTCGTCGTGGTCGTGGTCGTCGGTGCCGTCGTGGTGGTGCTCGGCTGGGTGGTCGTCGTTTCCGACGTCGACGTCTGCGAACTCGTGGTCGGCGATGTCGTGGTCTGCGATGTCGTGGTCGGCGATGTCGAGGTCTCGGTGACCGGACTGGTCGACGTGGAGGTCTGCGAGCCGGTCGTCTCCGAGGTCGTGGCCACGGATGTGGTCGTCTCGGATGCGGTGGTCTCCGACGGTCCCGTCGTCGAGAGCACCTCGGGGCCCGGGGTCGTGGTGACCGTGACGGAATCCTCGATCACCGGCATGGGCAGCAGCGTCAGCGGGGAGGCCGGCATCTCCGGCAGCGGCTCACCCGCGGGGGGCAACGTCGCAGCCGGATCCTGCTCGACGACCTTGTAGGTCAACGCATTCCACTGCTGGATCAGTTCTTGCTTCTGTTCGACCCGGTCGACGCTCTGCACCGTCGCCGACAGCGCGGCCAGCTTGTCCTGCGCCTGGCCCCACTGGCCGTCGTCCACCAGTTGCTGCACCTGGGCGAGCTCGGTCTGTGCGGCCAGCACCACCGCGTCATCGCGGGTGGCCCGCTCGTCGCCGAAGAGCATGCTGCGCACGCCGTAGAGCCCGTCACCGGGGGCGGCGGCGAAGACGGCGGTCCCGAAGCCGCCGAGGCAGAGCACGGCGGCGGCCGCCGAACCGACGACAGCCAGCGAGAGCCGGTTGCGCCGGGATGGCCCGGCGGTGGCGTCGACCAGTGCCGCGGTCGCCTCGGCGGGAGTCACGACATGATCCATCGGGACCTGGCGGACTTCGTCGCGCCAGCCCGAGAGCAGGAACGCGAGGTCGGCGTCGCCGCGGTCGGTGGAGAACGGCGGCTGTTCGGAGGCCAGCGCGTCCAGGAACTTGTCGGCGCGGTTGATGTCGTTGAGGGAGGGGTCACCGCCGTTGGCGGTCCAGCGACCGAAATCAGGCATGTTCACCTCCCGTTGTGATCTGCGACTTGAGCCGGGCCAGCGCCCGGTGCTGGGCGACCCGCACCGCACCTGGCGTACTTCCGACCGCTTCCGCGGTTTCCTCTGCACTCATCCCCACGACGACGCGCAGGATGAGAATTTCGCGCTGTTTGTCCGGAAGGATCGACAGCAGTCTTTCCATCCGGGCCGACGCGTCGGCGTCGATGGCCAGCTGTTCGGGGCCGGCCTCGCCGGAGAACCGCTCCGGCACGTTGTCGGTGGGCTCGGCACGGTTGCGCGCCGATGCCCGGTGGGCATCGGCAAGCTTGTGCGCAGCAATGCCGTACACAAAGGCCAGGAACGGACGCCCCTGATCCTTGTAGCGCGGCAACGCCGTGATGGCGGCCAAGCACACCTCCTGCGCAATGTCGTCTGCGGACAGACCACTTCGTTCAGCTGACCCGATCCGCGCCCGGCAGTACCGGACGATGATCGGGCGGATGGTCTCCAAGACCACCCGGAGAGCTTCACGATCCCCCGCCACAGCATCGGCGACGACAGCATCGAGACGTTCTCCCGAAATTGTCATCGTGGTTGATCTCTCCAGCGTTACGGATGGGGGCGTGCGCGGACGTTTGCGTCAGATAAACACTAACGATCGAGATGGGGTGAATCGGCTCAGCGACGCGACCACACGCCGCCTCCGCGTCGCACTGTATCGGCGGCGGCGTCGCGGATGGCGACGACCTGCGAGGCAGAATGCGAGGTACTGCCGATATCGGCGAGCAAGCATCCCAGCGCCCAGCGCAGCGGGATCAGGCCGAATCGGTCCGTCTCAGCGAACGCCGCGTCGGCAACCTCGCGCGCGGCATCGAGGCGGCCGGCACAACAGAGGGCGGCCGACAGCACCACCTGAGATTTGACGGTGTGACGCGCCGAGCCGAGCGTGTCGGCCGCCTCGACGGCACGTTCGGCGTGCTCGACGGCGGCGGCGCCGTCACCGCCGGCCATCGCAAGTTCCGCGGCCACCCAGCCCAGCCGCACCGGCAGCCGCGGCGGGGCGGCGGAGTCGAGCACTCCGCGCGCCCGCGCCAGCAGCCGGGCCGAGGCCGCCAGCCGCCCCACCCCCAGAGCGTCGGCGGCAAGACCGACGAGCGCATCCACACCGGCTTCGGGATCGGCGGCGACCACCCAGGCCCGGCCGTCCCAGCCGCGCGCCAGATCGTGCCCGCCGAGTTGACGCAGAAACGAAGCCCGGGTGCTGTGGGCCAGCGAGAGTGCCGATCCGCTGGCCCCGGCGCGGATGATCTGGTCGAGTTCGTGCAGTGCGCAGGCGTAGCGCCCCTGACCGCCGGCGGCGACGGCGCGCTGCCAGCGCTCGCGCGGGGTGGTGGCCGGCGGCAGCGGCCAGAGCTGCGGGTGCGCGCCGAATGCGGCATCGGCCAGGCGGGCGTTCACGGTGGATTTCGGGCTGGCCATCGCACCGGACGCTATCAATGCCGGGGTACCGGTCTGAAAAAAGTGACCAATTCGACCTCGGTTAACAATTGATGGTCGGCACGTTACGAATGGATCAACGGGCTGCCGATCGGCGAAATTGCCGAATCGGCGCGAGCAGGGGAAATGCGCCCCGGAGAGCATCCCCGACGCGGTGCACACCACTCGTCGCATTGCCCGCACGTGAACACGATGAACGTGACGTAAATTCATGGCCTGCATTGATGCCTTTTCCCGGTGAACCTGGGTATTGACGGCTTTTCGGTAGCCCTTCTACGTTGTGTGCACGAGATGTCACCGGCGACATGTGCTCGGTTCAGTTCCGCGACTCACGCATTTCACGCGTTTCGCGAAATGGGTGCGACGAGAGGGGTTTTCACATGCCACAGCCGCAGCAACTGCCCGGACCCAACGCCGACATCTGGGATTGGCAAATGGCGGGTCACTGCCGGGGCGTCGATTCGTCGATGTTCTTCCATCCCGACGGCGAACGCGGCCGCGCTCGCGCCCAACGCGAGATGCGCGCCAAGGAGCTGTGCCGGTCCTGCCCGGTGATCACCCAGTGCCGCTCGCACGCCCTCTCGGTCGGCGAGCCCTACGGCATCTGGGGCGGCCTGTCCGAGTCCGAACGCGAACTGCTGCTCAAGCGCGGGATGCGCCGCAGCGCCTGATTCTCCGCTGCGCGAGCAGACACAGATGGCCCCTCAGACACCCGTTTGAGGGGCCATCTGTGTCTGCTCGTGTAACTCACGCGCACCCGGCGCCGATCACACCCACGTGAACTACTTCCGGCTCGCAGGCTCCGCCGCGTTGGCGGCCGGCGCCGTCCTGACCGCGGCCCCGGCCCACGGTGCACCACTGCCCGGTTTTTGCGCACCGGACGTCGTCGTCGACGGTATCTGCACCACGCGGTTGACCTCGGTGACCGCCGACGTCGTCAACGGGACGATCACCGGCACACCGGTCGGCGGCACCGAGGCGGTCACCCTCACCGGACAGGCCGATGCGTACCTGGCGTCCGACGGTTTCGGTGACGCCCCGCCGGAACCCGTTGCGAACTGGGACTCCACGCTCGCGCAGGTGAGCGGTCTCGACGTCTCCCCCGCCGACCCCAATTGGTACGGCAACGCCAAGGCCAGGGTGTTCCTGCCCAGGACCCTCAACGATCTGGCCACACACTTCCCACCTGAGAGCCTGCTCGTCCGGTTCACCGCCGACGAGGCGCAGCCCGGCGCGTTCCAGTTGGTGTCCATCCAGCCGATGCGCAGGTAATCGCTCCTGCGGTCTCGGTGAGTGAGATCACACCTTGTTGGCCGTCCGCCCGGCGGGCCACCGTGTGCTGTCTACTCCACCGGCAGGAAGAAGTACTCCATGAAGGATGCGTCCGGACCAGTCACCGCCCGCGGTTACTGGTCACGCCTCGGCACACTGCTCGGCATCGCCCTGCTCTCGTCGGCCATGCTCATCGGCGCCGCGATCCCGGCGGCGGCCGCCGAGCTGATGCGGGTGACGTTCGTGCGCCACGGGCAGTCCGCGGGTAATGCCTCCGGCCTGATCGACACCTCCACCCCCGGCCCCGTTCTCACGCCGACCGGCCAGACCCAGTCCGAGGCCGTGGTCGGCAGGCTCGGCGTCCGCAACTACGACGGCGTCTACGCCTCGACGATGCAGCGAACCCAGCTCACCGCCGGGCCGCTCTCGAAGTACCTGCATCTGCCGATCCGGGTGCTGCCCGGCGTCCACGAGATCGAGGCGGGCGTCTTCGAGGGCACCCCGGAGAGCGAGGCCGCCAACGGATACGGCCGCTATCCGCTGGCATGGGCGTTGCAGGGCAATCGTGATCTGCGTATCCCCGGTTCCATCGACGGCAACGAGTTCGACGCCCGCATGGACGGTTCGCTGCAGGAGATCTACGACAACGGCGACCGCAACGCCGTCGTCTTCTCCCACGGTGGGGCCATCATGTTCTGGACCATGATGAACGCGACGAATCTGACGATGGAACAGAAGCTGGACCTGCTGCGCTACGCCCCGCTGAGCAACACGAATTACGTTGTCGTCGAGGGTAATCCGGTAGACGGATGGAAGCTGGTGGACTGGAACGGACAGAAGTTCGCGCCCGAGGCCACGCTGGCCGCCGAGGTGCGCCTGCAGCTGCGGACCCTGCAGCGCCAGCTGTCCGGTGCCTTGACCCAGGTGGTGGCGTCGTTCGCGACGCTGAACCCGGCAAAGGTGCTCGCCGCGATCGCCGCGAGTTTCTCCGACACCGTCGTCTCCCTCGCCAAGTTCGCCGGCGCAGTGAACGACAAGCTCGCCACCCAGTGGGCCGACAGGACCGAGCTGAGCCCGACGGTGCAGAGTGTCGCGACGGCCGCCCTCGCACCTGCGGCCGAGCAGGCCGCTCCTGCGAGCGAGGCCGAGACGGTCGCGGCGGATCGGCAGACGTCGAAAACCACTGTCCCGAAGGATAGTTCCGCGTCGGTCGAGCCGGCCCCCAAGGTAGCGGCCGTCGCCACGGAGTCGGTCACCGAGGAGGTCACGCCCGGCACCGATTCGGAGACCCCGGTCGAGGCCGTCGCACCCGAAGCCCCGGAGATCGAAGAGCTCGAGGCGCCCGTGACGACCACAGCGGCCAAGGCACCGCGGACGGCCAAGTCGGCGTCGAGCGGTGCGACCACCGCCAAGAAGGCCGGCAACCCGCGGGCCAAGGCGGGCGCGAACAGCGCCGGCTGACCCTTCCCCGCCGCGATGAGATTCCCTGCCGCCGACGTCGACGGCAGGGAATCTGCGTGTCAGAACGGGGCGGCTCGTTACAGTGACACCGTGCCGCGGGGTGACAGTACGACCAGCGCTCCCGCCTCCATGGTCGCGCGGGTCGCACTGATCGTGAACGCTTTCGACCGGGCGGGCGCCGTGCTGCGGCTGGACCAGGTGGCCGACCGCACCGGTCTGCCGCGCTCCTCCACGCACCGCATCCTCAACCAGCTGCACGACGCCGGCCTGCTGCAGCACACCCCCGACGGATACTCCTTGGCCGCATCGGCGTTGCCTGCCGCGGGAGCCATCGACCATGCACAGCTGCGCAGCATCGCCTCACCGGTGCTGGAACGCCTGCATGCCGATACCGCGCTCATCGTGCACCTCGGGGTGCTGGCCGGCGCCGATGTGGTCTATCTCGACAAGGTGGCCGGCGGCGGCGGTGCCGCGGTACCGACCCGGGTCGGCGGACGGACACCCGCGCACGCCAGCGCGCTGGGCAAGACGATGCTTGCACACGTGCGCGCCGAGGACATCGACAAAACCCTGGGCAAGCAGCTGCGTAAGTGCACCCCGTCGACGATTGCCGACCTGCCCACCCTGCACCAGGAACTGGCCAGGATCCGGTCGCGGCGCGGAATCGCCTACGACGACCAGGAACTCGCGGTGGGCCTGTCCAGCGTCGCCGCCCCGATCACGATGTCTGGCACCGAGGTCGCCGGGCTCTCCCTCACCGGCGCGGTGCCCGCGCAGCATCTGGCGCGGGTCGCGCCGTTTCTGTCCCGCTCGGCCAACGGCATCTCCGGGCGGCTCGGCAGTGCCGCCGCCGAAAACGTCGATATCGAAACCGTGACCGACGACATGTTGTCGCGGGTGTTGCGCACGCTGGCCTCCGACGCGTGGGTGTGAGCGGCGCTCACCAGATCAGATCGTCGACGGCGATGCCCACCGAGTGCCGGCCCACCACCGTCAGCACCTGCTCGACGTTGCTGGCCACGTGCATGCGCGCGGTCTGGACGTCCCGCCAGATCCTTTCCAGCAGTGGCTCGTCGGGGCCGGGACCGGGGTCGTCGACCACCACCGCGACGGCGCGCACCGCGCGATCGGCGGCCATCACCTGATCGCGCCTGGTCCGCAGCATCAGCTCGGCATCTGGATACCGTTCGCCGCGAACACAATCGAGCTGTTCGGCAACATTGCGCCGGATCTGCATCATCGACAGTTCGACATCGGCGCGTTCCGCCACATGCGCGTCCGGCTTGCCGCGGAGCAGGCGGTGGGCCGCACCGAGCAACGGCATCGTCCCGGCCAGCGTATAGAGCGTCGGTTGAGGCAATCGCTGCAGCGCGGGCAGCGCCGCGTCGGGCACCATGTCGAGCCAACTGAACGCCCGATACTCCGGCACGAAGGCATCGGTCACGATGACATCATCGGCGCCGATTCCTCTCAGCCCCAGTCCATTCCAGGTATTCTGTACGGTGTAGTCACCGCGCGGGACCAGTACCGCCATGAAATCCTGTGCCGCGCCGTCGGCGCCGACCTTCAGCGCCGCCACACTCGGCCAGGACGCGTAGGGCGCTCCCGTACACCGTGCCCAGCGGCCGCTGAGCCGAAAGCCCCCCGGCACCCGCTCCAACCGTCCGGTGGGCGCATAGGACGAGCACAGCAGGGCCCGCGGATCCGCGCCCCAGATCTCGCGGAGCACCCGCGCGTCCCGCACCGACAACCCCCAGTTGTTGACGGCAAGCCAACCTGCCAGCCAGCCCGTGGACATGCACGCCGAGGACAGCTCCCGGGTCGCGGTCAGGTAGATATCGGGATCGGCGTCCAGGCCACCGAAGTCCGGCGGCTGCAGCAGCGCAAAGTACCCGGCGTCGTGCAACCGGGTGATCACCGTACGGTCGATCACCCCCGTGCGGTCGACCTCAGCGGCGGCCGCGGCGACCTCGGGGAGCAGATCCCGGACGGAACTGAGTACAGACTGCGACGTACTCCCCCTCGTCCTTGTGCCGGCGTGCAACGATCGTGTGTATATCAGTCACCGTCACCGCTGGAGGTGGGTATGTCGCAATCGGCCGTTCGCGACAGCGTCGACGGTGCGCGCGCACACCGCCTGACGCAACCCTCGGTGCACGACGGCCTCGGGCTGGCCCCCGACGAATTCATCCGGGCAATAGGTGAAATCGCCGTCACCGATGGATCGCTGGGCTGGCTGGCCGGCAGCCACGGTATCGCCGCGCTGGCGCTGGCGCCCGCGGTGGCCGACGACGTGTGGGGAGCCCACCCGGACGCGGTGGTGACCGTCGGGCACCGCGGGTCGGCCACCGCGGCGCAGGGCCGGCTGACCGGTCGCTGGGGATCGATCGTCGGCGCCGAGCATGCGGATTGGTTTCTGCTCTGCTGCGATGGCAGGTATGTACTGCTCCCCCGCAGGCGCGTGGATGTCGCGGTGCACGCCGGGCCCACCGCCCTTCCCGGTGCGGGGATCGGCGACGTGACGGTCACCGACGTCGCGATCGACGACTGCGACACCGCTGTGGCCGACCTGGTGGTGGCCGCGGCAGCCGCGGCCTCGGTCGTGGTGGGTTCCGCCCTGGGTGGGTGGCGCCGGCACGTCGATCAGGTGCGGGCCCGGCTGGCGATCTCCTACGGCGGTGATGAGATCACCGATGAGGCCGCTGCCCAGATCGCCCGCACCGCATCGGATCTCGATGCGTCACGGCTGCAGATCACGACGGCGGGATTCGCGGGCGGCACCGCACCGTACGTACAGGCGATCGCCCGGGCCCGTAGCGCGGCGGACCGCCTGATGGCCAGCAGCCGGCATGCACTCGACGCCTCGGACCCGGTGACCGCCGCCTGGCGCGATGTGCACGCGGGCTGTCGGCTGGCCGCCGCGGTCATGTGATGGGAGCGCTGCCGGCCCCGGCAACGAAAACACCCCCGGCCCAACAGGACCGGGGGTGTCTCGTAGTGCTACCTAGTGGGCGTGACCGTGATGCCCGTGGCCGTGATCTTCTTCCTCGACCGGCTTCTCGACGACAGCCGTCTCGGTGGTGAGGATCATCCGCGCCACCGACGCGGCGTTCAGAACCGCCGAGCGGGTGACCTTGACCGGGTCCACGATGCCCTCGGCGAGCAGATCGCCGTAGGTCAACGTGGCGGCGTTGAAGCCCTGCCCGTTGGGCAGTTCGCCGACATTGTTCACCACGACAGCGCCATCGAGCCCGGCGTTGGTGGCGATCCAGAACAGCGGGGCCGACAGCGCCGAGGAGAACACCTCGAGGCCGAGCAGCTCGTCGCCGGTCAGCGATCCGCGCAGCGTGTCCAGTTCCTTGCGGGCCTGCACGAGTGCCGCGCCACCACCGGTGACGATGCCCTCTTCAACAGCAGCCTTGGCCGCCGATACGGCGTCCTCGACGGCTTCCTTGCGCTTCTTCAGGTCGGTCTCGGTGGCCGCGCCGACCTTGATGACCGCGACGCCGCCGGACAGCTTGGCGAGGCGCTCTTCGAGCTTCTCGCGGTCCCAATCCGAATCGGTGGCCTCGATCTCCGAGCGCAGCTGCGACTTGCGACCCTCGATGGCCTCCGCGGTGCCTGCGCCGTCGACGATGACGGTGCTGTCCTTGGTCACCACCACCCGTCGCGCCGAGCCCAGCACCTCGAGTCCGGCCTCACGCAGCACCAGACCCACGTCGGGGTTGACGACCTGCGCGGCGGTGACGACGGCGAGGTCGTCCAGGAACGCCTTGCGCCGATCACCGAAGAACGGCGCCTTGACGGCGACGGCCTTGAGCGTCTTGCGGATGGCGTTGACCACGAGCGTGGACAGCGCCTCGCCCTCGACATCCTCGGCGATGATCAGCAGCGGCTTACCCGACTCGGCGACCTTCTCCAGCAGCGGCAGCAGGTCCGGCAGGGAGCTGATCTTGTCGCGGTGCAGCAGCACCAGCGCGTCCTCGAGCACCGCTTCCTGCGAATCGAAGTCGGTGATGAAGTACGCCGAGGTGAAGCCCTTGTCGAAGCCGACACCCTCGGTGACCTCGAGTGCGGTCTCCAGCGTGGAGGACTCCTCGACCGTGACGACGCCGTCGGCGCCGACCTTGGTCATGGCCTCACCGACCAGATCGCCGACGACCTCGTCACGCGAGGACACGGTGGCGACCTGAGCGATGGCCTTCTTGTCGCTGACCGGCGTGGCGGCGGCCAACAGCGCCTCCGACACGGCGTCGGCGGCCTTGCTGATACCGGCGCCCAGGGCGATCGGGTTGGCCCCGGCCGCCACGTTGCGCAGGCCGGCCTTCACGATGGCCTGGGCGAGCACGGTGGCGGTGGTGGTGCCGTCACCGGCGACGTCGTTGGTCTTGGTGGCCACCGACTTGACCAGCTGGGCACCCATGTTCTCGAACGGGTCCTCCAGGTCGATCTCGCGGGCGATGGTGACACCGTCGTTGGTCACCACGGGGCCGCCGAAGGCCTTGGCCAGCACCACATGGCGGCCACGCGGGCCGAGCGTGACGCGGACGGCATCGGCGAGCTTGTCGACGCCGGCCTCCAGGGCGCGACGCGCAGTTTCATTGAATTCGATCTGCTTGCTCATAAATGTCCTTTGATGTGCCGAACCCCCGTGCGCCGGGGGGCAATGCATACCGCCCCGGACGTCACCCGCTCAAAGGCGGGGACATCCGGGGCGGTACACGAGTGCTTACTTGTTGACGACAGCCAGCACGTCACGCGCGGAGAGGATCAGGTACTCCTCGCCGCCGTACTTGATCTCGGTGCCGCCGTACTTGCTGTAGATGACGGTGTCGCCTTCGGCAACGTCCAGGGGGATCCGCTTCTCGCCATCCTCATCCCAGCGGCCGGGGCCAACTGCGACGACGGTGCCTTCCTGCGGCTTTTCCTTGGCGGTGTCGGGGATGACCAGACCGGAAGCGGTCGTGGTCTCGGCCTCGTTGGCCTGTACGAGGATCTTGTCCTCGAGTGGCTTGATGTTGACTGCCACGATGGGAGCCCTCCACTTTGTTGGGTATAGGAGTCCGGATCGGATCCGGGTCCTCATGGTTTTCAGGTGTTCGGCCTGCGTCCGTACCTTCGCTCCGTCGTCGCGGGTGCCGGTGCTGCGGTTGGTCGCGTGCCACCTAGCACTCTATACATGAGAGTGCTAGCACTCAAGGTTGGGTTGTGCAGATGCGGTGTCCGCGGCCGCCAGGACGACGAGCCCGTACGCGACCGCAAAGCGGTGGCCCAGCTCACCGCGGACATTCCCCCGCCCCACGGTGACGTCATGACCGAGTCGCTCGGCCAGTGCCCGGACCAGTTCATCATCGCCGGCTCCCCCACCGACAAGCAGCAGCGCTGTCGCTCCCGAGGCCACCCGCTGCACACCTCGTGTCACGTTGCCGCCGATCACCAGTCGCTTCGCCGCCAACCGCCAGCTGCGCCACTCCGCACCAGAGAGCGCAGCGGTGAACGGCAGCAGCCCGCTCGGCGCCGGCGTCAACAACCAGCCCGTACAACGGCCGTCGATCGGGGTGTCCAGGAACCGGCGTCGGCCGTGTTCGTCCTCGACGAGTTGCACCGTGACCGCGGTGACCGCTTCCGCACGTTTGGCGTACTCGGCAGCGCTGGTCGAGATGTCCAGCGCCGCCGCCGTCGCCGTCGTCAGGAGTTGCCCGGCACCCGGGAGGACCACCCGGTCGCCGTCGGCCACGACGTCGACGGTGCCGCCGCCGACGTCCACCACCACGACGTCCGCCGGCAGGCCGGGGGTGGTGAGAGCCCCTGCCCGCGCCGCGTCGGCTTCCGACTCGATGCGGGTGACGGGTACGCCCAGGGCCTCGGAGAGCACCTCGGCATCCGCCGGCGGTCCTCCGTCACCCCCCATCACCGCCATGACCAGGCTGTCTACGGACACCGCTCCGCGGCGCGAATTTGCCTGTGCGGCAATGTCGGAAAGGTGGACGATGTGCGCCTCACCGGACGGCAGCACGAGTGCCGGCGCCGGCTCATCCACGACGGGCGCGTCGCGCAGCATCACCACCGCGCACACGCTGTCGAAGAGCCGGTCGGCCACGATGCGGGCGTCGCTGCGCTCGTCGTCGCGCAGGCCGAATACGTCGGCCAGCCAGAACGGATCGGTGAGCTGACGCAGCGGCGACACTCCCTCCCGCACTTCGACGGCAACCAGCTTCGCCGCCAACACCTGCTCGACATCGACGTCATCGACGACCGGCACACCGGTGCCCAACCGGTTGGACACCAGCACGGCCTCATCGTTGGCGGTCAGCACTGCCGTGACGTTGTGTCCATCTGCGACAGCGGCATTCACCAGGTCGGCAACCTCGGCGTAACCGGTTTCGGCGCCCGCGCAGGCGACGACGGGTTGGCCCCTATCGGCCGTGCCGAGACGCGCGACCGCGACCGGGACGCCGAATCCTGCGGCGTCGCCGGCGGTTGTCGCCGCCGATCGTGTGACGATGCCGAGCCTGCCGGTGCGCTGCGCCTGCAGCCGGACACGCTCGACGCTCGAGTGCACCGGACGGGTCGGCGCGAAGGCCGCCCGGTCGATGGTGAGCCCGTGCTTGTCCGCCAGCCGCCGGACGAGCTGGGCGGCCACCTGAACGGCCCGCACCGAGCCCTTGCCGCCACGCGTCGGGGTGCGCGCGCTCGCCACCATCTCGAGGTCGGTCGGGGCGCGCGAAGCGTCGGCATTCGGCACCGCTGCGCGGCACAGCACCACCTCGGTGGTCGCGTTGCCGATATCGACACCGGCCCACACGGTCATCGGAGCAGGCCGCGCCGCCGATACACGACCGCTGCCTCGCGGACCAGCGCGGCGCAGGTGGGAGCGTCATGGCCGTCGAGACGCCCCGCCAACTCCTCCAGTTCGTCGAACGACGAGCGACCGGGACGCAGCGCCTCGTAGGCCGCCAGCATCTCCTCGGCACTCAGCGCGGTCATCTCCGCGGCGCGACGCAGGTTCAGGCCCAGCTGCGCCGATCCGCTGCGCTCGGCCTTCTCGGCCTGCTTCAGCAGGGTCTGGCGGCTGATGCGGATATCGTCCAGGACGAGTTCCCCGTTGCAGGCAGCCTCGACGGTCACATCGGTGACGCTGCGGCCCGAGTGCGAAAAAGTGGTCATCGGGTGAACTCCATGTCCATGTGTTGTGGGCGCTCATTGCCTGGCAGAGAATGGCATTCGGCCCGTTCGATCGCGACCATCGACACGACCCTGGTGTGGTAGCGCGCCGTGATTGCCTCGTCGGTGTAGGCGTTGCGCATAGGAGACGGTGTCGTCCCCTTGGCGTGCCGGCCCGCGTTGATCCCGATGGTGCGGTACATGTCGGGCGTGATCAGCGGCGCCACGCTGAGCAGTTCCAGGTTGGCCAACGGCGGCAGGTCGCGACGATGAATCAACGTGGTGCCCTTGGCCTGTAGTCCCACTCCGATGCCGGAGCCGGACAGCCCCGCGGCCGACTTGCCGATCATGCCGAGATCGATGCTGTCGGCGATGCGGACCAGCCGCGGAACGCACTTCTCCTCCTCCAGTCCGGCCAGGATCTGTTCGAGGGCGTCATAGATCGTCATGCCCGACAGCGTGCGGAACAGCTTGGTGCCGAACGCGGGCGACACACCGACGACGACCTCGCGCGGATCCGCACCGACCTGGGCCGGACCGAGCCCCCGGAGACGGTCCGGCTCCGCGAACGTCGCCTGCTCGCGAACGAGGTCGGTCACCGAACGGGCCTGCCGCACGGCGTCGATCTGGGCCTGCCGCTCGGGCGTGGGCCGGTACCCCGTTCCCGGGCCGCGGTAATCGTTCGGATCCTCCAACGCGGAGAGCACGTTCATCTCCTCGTCGAAGATCGCGGCCGTCTGCAGGTAGCCGCCGATCACGCGCGCCCGCGACATCCCCAGCACCCGGTCGGCCAGATCGGCGAATCCGGTCTCGGCAAGCGCGGTGACGACATCGAGCACCGTCAGGCCCGACTGGTCGATCATCCGGGCCGCGCTGAGGATCTTCACCCCGTCGTTCTCGGGCAAGTCCTTCGAACCTCCCGCCCCCACAACGGCTTCCACATGGTCGTCATCGAAGTCGGCCAGGCCCAGATACTCGAAGACCGCGCGGGTGGCTTCGGCGGCCTGTCTGCGCATCGCCTCCAGAGTCGTCGGATCGCAGGACCGCAGCCCGCCATCGACCCCCCAGTCACGCTGCATCACCAGGTAGTCGTCCAGGTCGTCGGCATTGAAGTTGGACGGCCCGAACATGTTGTCGTAGGAGACGACCGACCCGAAGCCGGAGAAGATGAAGTCCGATCCCGACAGCAGCGTCGGCAGGGTGCGACTGGTGCGACGCATCGTCGATTCGCTCATCAACGAGTCGTTCCCGCTACAGGATTCGAGCCCACGCAACATGACCATCAGGTTCTCGGCATGGAGTTCCTTGACTCCGCCGGGCACCGAGGCGGTGATCGCCGCGCCGTCGACCCCACCGTTCTGCACACCTTGAGCTCCGATGCCCTTGGCCAGCGCCACACATCGAGCCTCCAGATAGTTCATCGACTTGCCCTCGGCGGCACCCATCAGCACCTCGGAGCCCGCACCGCTGGACAGTCGCATCTTGATACCGCGGGACGCATACGACGATGTCAGGAAGGCCTTGGACCACGGTGTGTCGTCACCGTCGGTGAAGACCTGCTCGGTGCCGTACACCGATACCGTTTCGGCGTACGAGACCAGCCCGCGCACACCGAGTTCCAACTCACGGGCCTCCTCGACCGAACATTGCGTCAATGCCCCCGGCGCGGGAACCTGAGAGCCGATCAGCAACCCGACGGCCACCGCGGGCGCGTCGTCGAGCACGGGAACAGTCGCCTCGAGCTCCCGAAACCCATATACGACAGCGGTTGCCGCGTCCGCCGCGATGAGCAGCGGATCGTCGAGACGGTTGGTGACGTGGGCCTGGTTGGCAGGGGTGCGCCGCGCACGCATTTTCATCATGGCCATCTGGATCTCGACGGGATGCAGGCTCGCCACCACCCGGGCCATCTTGGCCGGAGTGAGCCCCGCACAGACCTTCAGCACATCCGCGCGCGGCACGCTCGAATCGACGATGAGCCGAGCCACGTCGACCTCCGACATCGCCATCGAGGCAGGCGCCTGGGCGTGATCGACGGCGTAGCGCACGACGAACTCATCGATGGCGTCGAAGTCCGCGGCCGGGGTGGAGTCCATCTCCAGCACCGTGCCGTCATCGTCCACCACCCAGGAAGGTTCCGGATCGTGCGGAGAGAGGTGCGAGATCATGCCCAGCGCGGGGTTCGGTTCGGCAAAGCCGTCGAGGTTGACGCGTTGCTCGTCGAGCAGGCGAATGCGGCCGAGCCGATGGTCCGGTTGGGGTTCGGGGCTGATCACGGTGGACCTCTCTCGTCGCGTGTTCACACAGCATCGGCCAGGCACCCGGGACGGACAACGGTGAGAGTCGACCTTCCAACAACATGTGTGAGAAGAGCACAATATGCCCTCCGTATCTGTGACCGGATTACAACAGAATGTTGGAAAGTGACGCAGACCTCTGGCAGACGGCGCGCCCGTCTCGCAGACTTTCCCGAACTCGGCGCCGACGAACCGTTGTGCCGTGGCCAGAGGAGGAACCCATGTCCGAAGTGCTCAATACGGGCGGCAAGCCGGATGGCGCCACGCCGCCGGATACGCGCGGTCGCCTGCGTGGCAACCTCGGCGTGCCCGCCATCGTCCTGATGGTGGTGGCCGCCGCGGCACCGCTGTCGACCGTCGGCGGGAACGTCCCCATCGCCATGGTGCTCGGCGACTCCACGGGCATTCCGGTGGCGTTCCTGGTCGCCGGCGTCATCTTCCTGCTGTTCGCCGCCAGCTTTGTGGCCATGTCGAAGTACGTCACCGACACCGGTGCCTTCTACGCCTACATCCAGAAGGGCCTCGGCAAAGCGGCCGGTACCGGCGCCGCGGTGCTCGCGCTACCCGCCTACATGGCGACACTGCTGGCGGTGGCCGCCTACGACGGTGTCATCCTGGCCGGCCTGCTGGAGATCATCGGCGCCCCGGCGGTGCCGTGGTGGGTGCTGACCGGGCTGGTACTGCTGATCATCGCGTTCCTCGGCTACCGCGACATCGAACTCAGCGCCAAGGTGCTGGGCATCTTCCTGGTCTCCGAGGTTGCCATCCTGGTCGTCCTCGATCTGGTCATCGTGCTCCAGGGCGGCGAGAAGGGCATCACCGGCGATTCATTCACCCCGTCCGGCATCAGCGGGGCATTCGGTATCGCGCTGCTCTACGCGCTGTGGGGCTTCGTCGGTGTCGAGGCGACGGCCGTCTTCCGGGACGAGGCGCGCGACCCGGACCGCACGGTCCCCCGCGCCACGTACTGGGCCGTCGGCATCGTGGCCAGCTTCTACGCATTCTCCAGCTGGGCACTCGTCGAGGGCAACGGCGGCAACGACGCCATCCAGGTCGCCAAGGACGACCCGGACAACTTCATGGTGAACACCGCCGAGAAGTACCTCGGCATGCTGGGCAAGGACCTCACCACGCTGTTCTGGTTCGTCAGCGTATTCGCCTGCGCGCTGGCCTTTCACAACATCTGCTCGCGGTACACGTTCGTGCTCGGTCGCGACAACGTGCTCCCGAAGCGGCTCGGCGAGGTCCACCCCACCCTGGGGTCCCCGGCCAACGCCTCGGTCGTGGTCTCCGTGCTGTCGATCGTGATCATGGGCGTGTTCGTGGCGATCGGGCTCGATCCCGTGCTGCAGATCTTCGGCCCGCTCGGTGGGCTGGGCATCTGGGGGCTGTCGATCCTGTGGCTGCTCACGACGATCTCCGTCGGGTTGTTCTTCAAGCGGCGCGGCGGACCGGTGAACATCATCGTCCTCGCCGCGGTGGCCACGATCGTTCTGGCGGCGGCCGTGGCGCTCATCATCGCGAACCTGACGCTGGTCGTCGGCGGCTCCACGACGCTGGCCATCGTCTTCGGCATTGCGCCGGTGGTGTTCCTGGCGATCGGCGCCGCGCTGAGCGGACGGGCCCCGGACGATCTGTCGACCCCGGCGCCCTGATCGCCGGCAGTGCCCTCGGCACGTCGCGGGTCGCTGATACCGTCGGACTCCGGCGGCGTCAGCGACCCGCCGATTTCGAGAGGAAACGGGCGACATGTCTGCGGGTGCGCCACTGACCGTGGCGACGGCCTTGACCATCCCGCCGCTCGATCAGGGCTCGGTCCTGGCCGGGCATCGGGGGCTCACCCGTGCGGTGTTGTGGGTCGACATCATGCACGCGCCCGCCGAGGACTTCGTGCGGCCCGGCGATTTCGTCCTGACTACCGGTACCGATGTCCGCCAGCCTGGAGTACGTGAGTTCCTCACCTTCCTGATGTCGTCGCCGGCTGCCGGGGTGGCGCTGGGCGGGCCACCGGATATCGACACCCGCGAACTGCTGGCCACGCTGGTTCCGCTGGCCGACAAACACGAGTTCCCGCTGGTGATGCTGCCGTGGGAGGTCCCCTTCGCCGATATCCAGCGCCAGCTGTTGCCGCTGCTGAACGCCGCACCCGTGGACGCCTTGATCCAGATGGTCATCGGCCGGCGCGAGCACCACGACCCACGATGGGCCGACCACGCCAACTCCCTTGCCCAGACACTGGCCCAGCTGGCGCATCCCTACGGGATCACCACCAGGACCTCGATCACCGACGACCTGGTGATGATCCACCTGTCCGCACCACTGCCCGCGTCGGTGGGTTCCGAGCTGGTCGAGTCCGCCCGGCGGCCCAGCGGCCTGCCCGATGGTCTGGCCAGCTGGGTGCTGCTACCGCCGGAGCACAATCGATCCGTCACCGTCGCGCCCGTTCCAGACGGCCCGGTCGGTCCCCAGCAGTTCGCCGAGGTGTTGCGCCAGCATCCCCACAGCATGTCGACGATCCTCAAGACGCTGCAGCCGCTGATCGATTACGACAAGACCCGCCGCGGCCAGCTCGTGCACACCCTGGAGATCCTGCTCAACGAGGCCATCAACACCAGTGCTGCCGCGCGGGCGCTGTTCCTCAATCGGCATTCACTGCTGTACCGGATCAAGCTGATCGAGGATCTCACCGGGTTGTCGCTGAAGAATCCCGCGGATCGCTTCCAGCTGGAGGTGAGTGTGCGCGTGCACCAGATCAACCAGGCGCGCAACGGCTCCGGGCCACCCGACTGAGCGCCGACGGGCCGTTGCTGTTCATGCCACCTGCCCGGTGACCACCGGCAGCCCCGGATCGGTGGCCGAATCCAGCCCTGAGGCCGGCGCACCGGCGGCGATCAGGTGCGCCGCGAACGACGCGATCATCGCGCCGTTGTCGGTACACAACCGCGGCCGCGGCACCCGCAGCGTCAACCCCGCAGCGGCGCAGCGCTGCTCGGCGAGTTCACGCACCCGCGAGTTGGCCGCCACCCCGCCGGCGATCAGCAGGGTCGACACCCCCAGATCGGTGGCGGCACGCACCGCCTTGGCGGTCAGCACATCGGCGACGGCCTCCTGGAACCCGGCGGCCACATCGGCGCGCGCCGCATCGGGGTGGCGCTCCAGATGGCGGGCCACGGCGGTCTTGAGTCCGGAGAAGCTGAACACATACGGCGCATCGCGCGGGCCGGTCATCCCGCGCGGGAACACGATCGCCTCGCGATCACCGGTGCGGGCCAGGTCGTCCAGCGGCTTACCACCGGGATAGCCGAGGCCGAGCAGCCGGGCCACCTTGTCGTAGGCCTCCCCCGCCGCGTCGTCGACGGTGCTGCCCAGTTCGACGATGGGCTCACCGAGTGAGCGCACATGCAGCAGGTTGGTGTGGCCACCGGATACCAGCAACCCGACACATTCGGGCAGCGGGCCGTGGTCGTAGACATCGGCGGCCAGGTGCCCGCCGAGATGGTTGACCGCGTAGAACGGCACTTCCCAGGCGGCCGAATACGCCTTGGCGGCAGCAACTCCCACCAGCAGAGCACCCGCCAGTCCGGGCCCGATGGTGGCGGCGACGACATCGGGGCGGGCGATGCCCGCGGTGTCCAGGGCCCGGCGCATGGTCGGACCGAGTGCCTCCAGGTGGGCCCGGGACGCGATCTCGGGCACCACGCCGCCGAAGCGCGCGTGCTCATCGACGCTGGAGGCCACCTCGTCGGCCAGCAGGGTGACGGTCCCGTCGTCGTCGAGCCGTGCGATACCGACTCCGGTTTCGTCACAGGAACTTTCGATGGCCAGGATGATCATGCCGGGTCTCGCTTCATGGTGTAGGCGTCGGCACCGCTGACCTTGTAGTACCGCTTGCGCACGCCCACCGTGGCGAAGCCGACGCTCTTGTACAGGTTGATGGCCGCCTCGTTGTCGGTGCGGACCTCCAGGAACACCTCACCGCGGGTGGCGAATCCCAGCAGGTCATCGAGCAACCGGCGGCCGATACCGCGGCCCTGGTAGGCCGGGTCGACGCCGATGGTGTGCACCTCGTATTCATACGGTGGGATCCGGCCCAGCCGCGAGATGCCGGCATAGCCGATCAGCCTGCCCTCCTCGCGGGCCGCCACATAGTGGTTGTGCTTACCGTCCAGGGCGTGCAGGAACGCCGCCGGCGGCCAGGGGTCGTCACCGGCGAACAGCTGGGACTCCAACTCGGCACAGCGGGCCGCATCGGCGCGGGTCAGCGCGTCGATCACGGTGTTGTCGGGCGCGGTCACGCCAGGCCTCGTTCTACCAGCGTCTTGGCATCCGGGCGCCGCAGGTACAGCGGGACCAGGGGCTCGGGCTCCTGGCGCCAATCCGGCACGGCCGCCACGAGTTCCGCGGCGGTCGGGTACTCCGGTCCGATGACGGGAAGCCCGAACGACGCGGCGAGCGCCGGCGACCCGGCCACCGCCTGCACACCGTCGGCGTTCACCTCGGCCGCGGCGTCGACCGCCGGCCCGGCGACCCGGACCCCATCGCGGTAGCGCGCCCAGTACACCTCGCGGCGGCGCGCGTCGGTGATGACGAGAACCTCGCCGCGGGTGGCG
The DNA here is from genome assembly GCA_030499155.1 of Mycolicibacterium frederiksbergense. Taxonomy (GTDB): domain Bacteria; phylum Actinomycetota; class Actinomycetes; order Mycobacteriales; family Mycobacteriaceae; genus Mycobacterium; species Mycobacterium frederiksbergense_A. The sequence continues at coordinate 151,165 of JAUKNU010000001.1, forward strand.
CGGGCGATGGCGTCGAGCGTGCACACCCCGTGCACCGGGATCCCCAGCGCCTGGCCGTAGGCGGCGGCGGTGGCCATGCCGACCCGCAGACCGGTGAACGGGCCAGGCCCGCAACCGACCACGACGGCCTCCAGATCCGCCATGGTCTTCCCACTGTCGGCAAGTGCGGCAACGACATTCGGTGTCAGACGCTCGGCATGGGCGCGGGCGTCGACGACGGTTCGCTCGGCCAGGGTGACGATCGTCGCACCCACCTCGACGATGCCGGCCGTGACGGCGGGGGTGGCGGTGTCGAGCGCCAGTACGATCATGAGCTGCTCCATTGCCATGTCGCGGTGCGCATCTCGGAGTCGGCGGCACGGTCGAGGTGGATGTCCAGATGGTTCTCCGAGAGCCGCTCGGCCAGGCCCTCTCCCCACTCGACGACGACGACGGCGTCGTCGAGGTCGGTGTCGAGGTCCAGCGAGTCGAGTTCGCCGAGCAGGTCACCGCCGTGATCGAGCAGTCGGTAGATGTCCACGTGCACCAGGGCGGGCGCCCCGGCACGACGGGCAGGGTGCACCCGCGCCAGCACGTAGGTGGGCGAGGTGACCGGGCCTTCGACATCCATGGCCACCGCAATACCCTTGGTGAACATGGTCTTACCGGCCCCGAGCGGGCCGGACAGCACCACCACGTCACCGGCACGCAGGTCGGCGCCCAGGCGTGCACCGAGCGCAACGGTGTCCTGCGGGGTGGGAAGCTCGGCGGTGCCGCCGGTGCGCTCAGCCATGGTTGCGGGCCCGTTCCCTGAGCCTGCGGGTGAGCGCCACCAGCTTGGACGGGGTGGCTCGTTCGACCAGGCGTACCAGCGCATCGTCGATCAGTTCCGGCTGCTCCAGCTGCACGAGATGTCCCGCCCCCTGGGCGATCACCAATTCGGACTTCGGCAGCGCCGCCGCCATGTCCTGTGAGTACTCCAGCGGCGTGAGCAGGTCACGGTCGCCACACGCGATCAGGGTCGGGATCTTCGCCAGCGCCGTGAGCCCCTCGGTTTCGTCGTGCACCTCCAGTGCGTGCAGGAACCCGACCAGGGTGTGCACCGGGGTGTCGTGCATCATCCGCTCGCTGAAGGCGACCACGCTGGGGCTGACGCTCTCGTCACCGTAGGAGGCCGCCCGCAGCACCGGTCCGATGATCGAGCGGGCCACACCGCGACCGCGGTGCACCAATCCGGGCGCATAGCGGACGACGAACCGGGCCGCCTCCAGCGCCGGGTTGCGCAGTATCTCCCCCAGCGGGGACCGCGAGATCCCTTCGGCGGCAGAGGATATCAGTGCGGCACCGACGATTCGGGTGGGATAGCGCTGCGGGTACTGGCGGGCGTGGGACAACACGGTCATCCCGCCCATGGAGTGCCCGACCAGCACGACCGGGCCGCGCGGCGCCATCACCGCGAGCACCGACTCCAGATCCTGACCGAGCTGGGGCACGGTGAAGGTGTCCGGCGAGGCGTCTCCGGACAGACCGTGCCCCCGCTGGTCGTAGAACACCATCCGGACCTGGGGTCCCCACTGCTCGGCAAGGCGAGCCCGCTGAAAGTGGAAGGCGCCCATCCGCAGACAGAACCCGTGCGCAAAGACCACGGTCAGCGGTGCGTTCTCCGGTCCACACTCGCGGACCGCCAGCGGCACCCCGTCGCCCGCGGTGACGACCACACTGCGGTCGTCGTGCAGCAGTTCGAAATCCTCGTGCGCGTAGGGATCCTCCACGCTGACCCGACGGGCCAGGGAACGGGCCACCGAGACCCCGGCGACCGAACCGACGGCGCTGAGCCCGGCCAGCCCGGCCAGCCAGCGCGCCACGGCCCAGCGCTCGGGCGGGCGGATATCGTCGTCGGCCAACGGTGTCAGCCCATCTCGCCGCGGTAGACACGGGTGATCCGGCCCCGCACCGCGGTGACCACCTCGTAGTTGATCGTGCCGACCAGATCGGCCCAGTCCTGGGTGGTCGGCTCACCGGAAGCGCCGGGGCCGAACAGGATTGCCTCATCGCCGACGCCGACATCGACGGACCCCGGCCCGAGGTCCACCACGAACTGGTCCATGCAGATGCGGCCCACGCCGGGATGGCGGCGGCCGTTGATGGACACCTGCAGCCGACCGCTCAGCGTGCGGAAGATCCCGTCCGCGTAGCCGAGCGGGATCAGCGCCACCGTGGTGTCCCGCTCGGCAATCCAGGTGTGCCCGTAGGAGACTCCGTCCCCGGCCTTGATCGAGCGGACCATCGCCACCGGAGCTTTCAGCGTCATCGCCGGGCGCAGGCCCATGTTGCCCAGGGCGGGAATCGGGGTCTGACCGTAGATCGCGATCCCGGGACGGACCATGTCGAAGGCCAGGTCTTGGCGGGTCATCGCCGCGGGTGAGTTGCTCAGGTGCGCGATCTCGAAGTCGACGTCGTATTCGCGGGCGAGCTCACGCATCTGCTGCAGACGGGCGGCCTGACGATCGTTCATCGGGTTGCCCGGATCGTCGCCGCACGCCAGGTGGCTCATGATGCCCCGGGCGTGCACCGTCCCCTCGGCTACCGCGTGTGCCAGGCCGACCAGCACCTTGGGCAGGTCGGCGGCGGCCACCCCGTTACGGCTCAGGCCGGTGTCGACCTTGAGGGTCGCGACAGCGGTGACCCCGGTGCGCCGGGACGCATCGACCAGGTCGTCGAGCTGTTGGGCGGAGGACACCGCGATCTGCACGTCGGCGGCCAATGCCGGGGAGAAGTCGGTGCCCGGAGGGTGCAGCCACGCCAGCACCGGTGCGGTGATGCCGTCCCTGCGTAAGGACAGGGCCTCACCGACGGTCGCCACGCCCACCTCGGCGGCGCCGGCGGCCAGCGCGGTGCGCGCGACGGGGGTGGCGCCGTGGCCGTACCCGTCGGCCTTGACCACCGCCATGACCGCCGCCGCGCCCGCGCGCTCACGCAGGACGCGCACGTTGTGGGCGATGGCGCCGAGATCCACCTCGGCCGTGGGGCCGGGCGGGGCGGGCAGGTCGGTGGGGTGCATTGACTCGATTTTGTCATGCCGGTGCCGCCGACCTGTTCGCGCCGAGTCTGCGATCAGTGCGCGAAGGGCTGCACCGTGTCGAAGTGACCACCCGGTTTGAGCTGGTCAAGGTGCTCAAGCGCGGTGATGGTGTCATCCCGCAACGCCCGCGCCAGATCGGCGGAGAAACCCTCGCGGACCACCACCCGCAGCACCGTGACGTCCTCGGCGCCCTCGGGCATCGTGTAGGCGGGTACCTGCCAGCCGGAGGCGCGCAGAGCCTGGGAGACGTCGAACTCGGTGTAGCCCGGATCGCCCTTGAGCCGGAAGCTGACCACCGGGATGGCCGAACCGTCGGTGATCAGCTCGAAGTGCTCGCTGTCGCGCAGCTGGTCACCGAGCCAGCGCGCGGTGTCCGAGAGACAGTGCATGACCTGGGAGTATCCGGCCCGGCCCAGCCGCAGGAAGTTGTAGTACTGCCCGATCACCTGGTTGCCCGGCCGGGAGAAGTTGAGCGTGAAGGTCGGCATGTCGCCGCCCAGGTAGTTGACCCGGAACACCAGCTCCTCGGGCAGATGCTCGGCGCTGCGCCACACCACGAACCCGATGCCCGGGTAGGTGAGCCCGTATTTGTGGCCGCTGACGTTGATGGACACCACCCGCGGCAGCCGGAAGTCCCACTGCAGGTCCGGATGCAGGAACGGGACGACGAACCCGCCGCTGGCCGCGTCCACATGCACCGGCACGTCCACGCCGCCGTCGGCGGCCAGCTTGTCCAGCGCGGCGCAGATCTCGGCGATCGGCTCCAGCTCCCCGGTGAAGGTGGTCCCCAGGATGCCGACCACGCCGATGGTGTCCTCGTCGACCGCGTCGAGCACCTGCTCGGGGGTGATCACGTAGCGGCCCTCCGCCATCGGCAGATAGCGCGGCTCGACGTCGAAGTAGCGGGTGAACTTCTCCCACACCACCTGCACGTTGGAGCCCATCACCAGGTTGGGCGTGCGGCCCTTCCAGCCGTCGCCCACCTTCGCGCGCCACCGCCATTTCAGCGCCAGCCCGGCCAGCATCACGGCCTCGCTGGACCCGATGGCGGACACCCCGACCGCGGTGGCGGCGTCATCGTCGACCAGGTCCTCGGCGTGGAACAGGTCCGCCACCATCGCCACGCAGCGCGCCTCGATGGCGGCGGTCGCCGGGTACTCGTCCTTGTCGATCATGTTCTTGTCGAAGGTCTCGGCCATCAGCTTCTCGGCCTCGGGGTCCATCCACGTCGTGACGAAGGTGGCGAGGTTCAGCCGTGAGCTGCCGTCGAGCATCAGCTCGTCGTGGATGTAACGGTAGGCCGCCTGCGGGTCCATCGATTCGCCCGGCAGTCGCAGCGCGGGCACCGGGTCGGTCGAGAGCCGTCCGGTGTAGGCGGGGGCGATATGCGGCGGGCGCGGGTGGTGCCTGCGGCTCATGTGTTCATCCTTTTCCGATCGTTGATGCGATGGCGGCGCGCAGGTGGGCCAGAATGCCCCCCGCGGATGTCGGGGCGGGGTTCGGTCCGGGATCTGCGGCGGCCAGCGCGGCCGCCCGGGCGTGCACGAACGCGGCCATCGCGGCGGCCTCGGCGGCCGGGACACCCGCGGCCAGCAGCGCCCCGATGACCCCGGACAGGACGTCACCGGATCCGGCGGTGGCGGCCCAGGACTGTCCGGCGGGGTTCAGGTACACCGGTCCGGTCGGGGAAGCGACGACGGTGACGTTGCCCTTGAGCAGCACGGTGGCGCCGAGGGTGCGGGCCAGGGTGCGGGCGGCGCCGACCCGGTCGGCTCCGACAGCTGCTCCGGCCAACCGCTTGTACTCGCCCGCGTGCGGGGTCAGCACCGTCGGCGCGGACCGGCCAGCCAGCAGCTCGGGCGCGGCGGCCAGCAGGGTCAGCGCATCGGCGTCGACGATCACCGGGAGGTCCGAGGACAGCGCGAAACGCAATGTCGCAGAGGCGCTTTCGTCGGTTCCGAGCCCGGGTCCGACCACCCAGGCCTGCACCCGGCCCACCGTGTCGGTGTCGGGGGTGGCGATGACCTCGGGCCAGTGGTTCACCACGTCATGTGCGGCGCTGCCGGCGTAGCGGACCATGCCCGAGGTGGCGGCGACCGCGGCGCCGGTGCTGAGGATGGCGGCACCGGGATAGATCGCCGAACCGGCCAGCACACCGGTGACACCCTGGGTGTACTTGTCGTCGCGCGGTCCGGGGATGGGCCAGCGGGCGGCCACATCGGCGGCCTCGAACCCGCGCAGATCCGACGGCGCGAGATTCAGGCCGATGTCGATGAGTTCGATCCGCCCGCAATCTGCCAGTGCGTGTACAGGTTTCAACCCGCCAAAGGTCACGGTGACCCCCGCCTGCACATGCGGACCGTCTTCGGCGCCGGTGTGCACGTCGATACCGCTCGGAACGTCGACGGCGACGACAGGCGCTCCACAGCCCTCGAAGACGGCCGCGGCATCGGGACGCAACCCGCCCCGTCCGGAGATGCCGACGACACCGTCGATCACCAGATCGGTTGCCTGCGGGATGTTCTGCACCAGTCGGCCACCGGCTTTTCCGAACGCGGCCAGCGCCGCAGGATGGGTGCGATCCGGGGAGAGCAGCACCGCGGTGGCGTGCACGCCGCGGCGACGCAGGAGGGTCGCCGCCCACAGCGCGTCGCCGCCGTTGTCCCCGGAGCCGACCACCGCGCAGATCCGCCGCCCGGTGACGGTGCCGAGTTCACGGGCGATGACGGTGGCGAGCCCGTAGGCGGCCCGGCGCATCAATGCTCCGTCGGGCTGGGACGCCAGCAGCGGGGCTTCGGCGGCACGGATCGCGTCGGCGGTGTGGTAGTGCCGCATCAGCTCCCATTCCGATTCGATGTGCGCGCGCGCCAACAGGTTACGCGCACCCGCAGATCCGCGGGGTCGATCGCCGGTGTCGAGATCAAACTAACCGTTCTAATTGATTTGACAGGTTATACAATCTGGAGTTGACTCAGAATAACCGTTAAACAGCTTAGAAAGGTTAGACATGGTCACCCACCATCGATACGCCCAGATCGCCGGACGACAGCTGTTCTACCGGGAAGCCGGGCCGACCGGCGCGCCCACCGTCGTGCTGCTGCACGGCACGCCGGCCAGCTCGCACATGTACCGCAATCTGATCCCCGCGCTGGCCGACCGTTATCACGTGATCGCCCCCGACTATCCCGGCTTCGGCCATTCCGAGGTTGCCGGTGTCGACGCGTTCGACTACACCTTCGACGCGCTCGCCGACCACGTCGACGCCCTGCTCAACCATCTCGGGGTGAACCGCTACGCGATCTATGTCCAGGACTACGGCGCCCCGGTCGGCTGGCGGCTCGCATTGCGCCACCCGGCGCGGATCGCAGCGGTGATCACCCAGAACGGCAACGCCTACGTCGAGGGCTTCGTGGGCGATGCGATGGAGCCGCTGTTCGCCTACGGCCGGGACCGGTCGGCGGCGAATGCGGCCGCGCTACGTGAGCTGCTCACCCTGGATGGACTCAAATGGCAATACACCCATGGTGTTTCAGATCCCGGTGTGGTCGATCCCGACGTCTGGATCAACGCGTACACCGCGGTCGCCTCGTCCGAAGAACGCATCGATGCCCAGCTTCAGCTGTTCGCCGACTACCAGAGCAATGTCGAGCTCTACCCCGCCGTGCACGAGTACTTCCGGACCAGCGGGGTGCCGCTGCTTGCCGTCTGGGGCCGCAACGATCAGATCTTCGGCCCCGCCGGGGCGCTCGCGTTCAGCCGTGACCTGCCGCAGGCCGATATCAACCTGCTCGACGGCGGCCACTTCCTGCTGGAGAGCCGTCTGGCCGAAACAGTGGCGCTGATCCGGCCGTTCCTGCAACGGCACCTGTCAGCGCAACTCGACATCGCCGAAGAAACGGCGTGAGCGCTCGGCGATGCGGTCCGGGAACTCGCCGCTGACGGCATGGGAGGCGTCCGGCCACAGCTCGACCTGTCCCGTCGCCAGCAGCCGTCGAGCCCTGTCCGCCGCCCGGGCGGGGTGATGAATCACGCTGCGGCCGGCAATGATCGCCAGCACCGGGAGCGAGAGCGCGCGCAGCGCGTCGTCAGCGAACACCCGTGGCGCCGGCTGGCGCACCACGAATCCCGTTGCTGCGGCGTCCAACAGCTCGGCCTCGGGCAGCGTCTCGTCGACCGGGGGGCCGCCGGCCAGCCAGCTCATCACGCGACGGCGCAGCCCGCCCGGAAACCTCGGCACCACCAGTGCGATCGATGCGATCACCGCTTTCGCGGGGATGCGCCCGAAGGTCATCGCGGGGTCCAACACCATGATCGAGGCGATTCGGTCCGGCGTACGTACCGCAGCATTGACGGCCAGCCACCCACCCATCGACACCCCGAGCAGATGCACCCGCGCCAACCCCAGCCCCGCGATCACCTCATCCAGCCAGCGAGCCTGGTCAGCCGCATCGGCGATCGGCCCGGACTGCACCGACAGCCCGGCGTCGCCGAGCAGGTCCAGGCTGAACACGGTTCGCTGCGCGACCAGCGAGGCGAGGTTGGTGCGCCACATCGGGCTGCCCGAGCCGCGACCGGGCAGCAACAGCACCGGGGTCCGGTCTGCCGGGCCGTCGTACCGGTATGCGCGGACGGCACCCAGACCGGTGGGCACATCGAACTGGGCGGCGAAGGCCGGTGCGGCGGCACGGTAGGCGTCCAGGTAGCGGGCGAACCCGGTTCGGCTGACGAAATGTCCGACGCGCTGTCGGGACGCGATGTTCACCGCGGGCACGACAAGTTCGCCACCGGACAGCTCGGGGGGCTCGCCCTGGTTAGAGTGGCCGTCCATGACCTACGGCTACCCTGCGCCGCCGCCCGCCAAGCGCCCGATCTCCGGCGTCGACCTCGCGGTGTCGATCACGGCGCTGGTGCTCACCGTCGTCGGCGGTGCCGTGGCGGGCTTCTTCGGGATCTTCTTCATGGCGTTCACCGATCACTGTCCACCCGAGAGCTGTCATATCGACGCCGGCGTGACCGCCATGTTCACCGGCTTCAGCGCCGCCGCGCTGCTGTGGATCACCGGCACGGTGCTGACCATCATGCGGCTGATACGGCGTTGCACCGCATGGATGTTCGCGATCGGCACGCTGGTGCTGTGCGCGGCGGCGTGCGTCGCCGGCATCGGCGGATACCTCGTCGCCGTCGGCGGGTAGCACGCGGATCTCCGCCCGATCGCGGGCCGGGGATCAGGGCTCGACGGTCACCTTGATGGCCTCGCCCTTCTTGACGATGTCGAAGGCGTCGAGCACGTTCTCCAGCGGGATGCGGCGGGTGATGAGGTCCTTGACCGGAACCTGTCCGGTGGAGATGTACTGCAGGGCGCGCTTGTTGTGCTCGGGCGCGGATCCGTTGGCGCCGTGGATGTGCAACTGGCGATAGTGCACGACGTTGGAGTCGCAGGTGATGGTGGGATCGGTCTTGGGCAGCCCGCCGAAGAACGAGATGCGGCCGTTGCGGGCGGCCATCGCGATGGCCTGCTCCTGGGCGACATTGGCTGCAGTTGCGGTGATCACGATGTCCGCGCCGCGACCGCCGGTGAGTTCCATGACCTTCTCCACCACGTCGACATCGGCGGCGTTGATGACACCGTCGGGGTTGACCGCGTCGGCCGACATCTTGAGCCGGGCGTCGTTGACGTCGACGAGGTAGATCGGGCCGCACTTGTGGACGCCGCGCGCGATGCGGATGTGCATGCAACCGATGGGGCCCGCACCGAAGACCACGACGGTGTCGCCCTCCTCGATACCGAGCAGCTCCTGGGCGTTGATGGCGCAGGCGAACGGCTCTGCGGCCGAGGCCTCGTCGAAACCGACGTTGTCCGGGATCTTGTTGAGCCCGTCCACCTTGAGCACCTGCCTGGGCACGATCATGAACTCGGCGAAGCCGCCGTCGTACTGGTAGCCCATCGAGGTCTGGTTCTGGCAGACCGCCATCCAGCCCTTGCGGCACTCATGGCACTCACCGCACGGCACCGCGGCGATCACCTGGACGCGGTCACCGATGGTCCAGTCGCTGCCGTAGGCCGCGTTCACGTCCGAGCCGACCTCGACGATCTCGCCGGCGATCTCGTGGCCGATGGTGCGCGGCGGGGTCAGGTTCTGGTGCCCGTTGTGGAAGATCTTGACGTCGGTGCCGCAGGTGGAACAGTTGCGCACCCGCAGTTTGACCTCATCGGGGCCGCATTGCGGCTCCGGGACGTCTTCGAGCCGGACATCCTCGGGGGCGTAGAAACGCAGGGCTTTCATGGGCGGTCCTTTCGGTCGTCGGCCAGTCCCAGGGAGCTGCTGAGTCAGCACTCTAATCGCAATACGGTCATAAAACCACAAAATTGACTGCCCGTTTTTGCCCGAATCGCTTGCATTTCTGCCCAAGTGTGCGTATTACTAGATGTGCATGTGACCGGCATCACCCAAGCGGCCGGCGCCAAAACCGGAGGTCAATGGATGTCCACTGTCGAAGCGTCTGCCGCCCCGCGGACCGGCGCACGGGTGCGGGTGCAGAAACTGGGCACCGCGCTGTCGAACATGGTGATGCCCAATATCGGCGCATTCATCGCCTGGGGCCTGATCACCGCCCTGTTCATCGAGCAGGGCTGGCTGCAGGCCATCTTCTCGGGGTTGCGCGATCCCGACGGCTGGGTCGCCAAGCTCGGCGGCTGGGGCGCCTACGACGGCGCCGGGATCGTCGGCCCGATGATCACCTACCTGTTGCCCATCCTGATCGGCTACACCGGCGGCCGGATGATCCACGGCAACCGCGGCGCGGTGGTCGGCGCGATCGCCACCATCGGCGTGGTCACCGGTGCCGATGTCCCGATGTTCATGGGCGCCATGATCATGGGTCCGCTGGGCGGCTGGCTGATGAAGAAGGCAGACGCGCTGTGGGAGGGCAAGATCCGACCCGGCTTCGAGATGTTGGTGGACAACTTCTCGGCGGGCATCCTCGGGATGTTCCTGGCGATCTTCGGCTTCTTCGGCATCGGCCCGATCGTGTCCTCCTTCACCCGACTGGCCGGCAACGCGGTCGATTTCCTGGTCGAGAACAACCTGCTGCCGCTGACCTCGATCCTCATCGAGCCCGCCAAGGTGCTGTTCCTCAACAACGCCATCAACCACGGCGTGCTCACCCCGCTGGGCACCACGCAGGCGCTGGAGACGGGCAAGTCCGTCCTGTTCCTGCTCGAAGCCAATCCCGGCCCCGGACTCGGCCTGCTGATGGCCTACACGTTCTTCGGCCGTGGTATCGCCCGCGCCTCGGCGCCCGGCGCGGCGATCATCCAATTCTTCGGGGGCATCCACGAGATCTACTTCCCCTACGTGTTGATGAAGCCGAAACTGATCATCGCGACCATCCTCGGCGGCATGACCGGCGTGTTCATCAACGTGCTGTTCGGATCCGGATTGCGCGCACCCGCGGCACCGGGCTCCATCATCGCGGTCTACGCGCAGACCGCCAGCGGCAGCTTCCTGGGCGTCACGCTGTCGGTCTTCGGAGCGGCCGCGGTGTCCTTCCTGGTGGCGGCCTTCCTGCTCAAAACCGACAAGGCGACCGATGAGCCGGACCTGGCCGCGGCCACCGCGTCCATGGAGTCGATGAAGGGCAAGAAGTCCAGCGTCGCCTCGGCCCTGGTCCGCGCGGGCAACGGCCCGATCAAGACCATCGTGTTCGCCTGTGACGCAGGCATGGGCTCCTCGGCGATGGGCGCCTCGGTGCTGCGCAAGAAGATCCAGCAGGCGGGGTTCGGTGACGTCAAGGTCACCAACTCGGCGATCTCCAATCTGACCGACACCTATGACCTGGTGGTGAGCCACCGCAACCTGACCGACCGGGCCACCCAGAAGACCGGGTCTGCGGTGCACGTGTCCGTCGACGATTTCATGAGCAGCCCGCGCTACGACGAGATCGTCGAACAACTGCGGCAGTCCAACGGCGGCGCCACCAGCGACGCCGCAGCCCCGGCCGTCGAACAGACTCCCGCGGCCGGCGGTGACGCGCTGCCGGTGGGTTCGATCGTGCTGAACGGCAACGGCACCAGCGCCGCGCAGGCCATCGACGAGGCAGGCGCCCTGCTGGTCGCCGCCGGAGCGGTCGAGCCGTCCTATATCGGCGCCATGCACGAACGGGAGAAGTCGGTGTCCACCTATATGGGCAACGGCCTGGCCATCCCGCACGGCACCAACGAGGCCAAGACCGCGATCCGCCGCACCGGGATCTCGTTCGTCCGCTACCCCGAGCCCATCGACTGGAACGGCAAACCCGCCGAATTCGTCGTCGGCATCGCCGGAGCCGGAGACGACCACATGGCGCTGCTGACCCGGATCGCGCACGTGTTCCTCGACAAGGACCGCGTCGCCCAACTCCGCGCGGCGACCACGGCCGAGGAAATCCAGGCCGTGCTGAACGCCGGGGAATGACACCGACCAGAATGTGACCGTGGATTCGGACAGCCGCCAGCGCCAGATCGTCGAGTTCGCCCGCCATCGGGGGCGCGTCGAGGTTCCCGCTCTGGCCGAGGAGCTTCAGGTCGCGACGGAGACCATCCGTCGCGACCTGAAGGTGCTGGCCGGCCGCCGGCTGCTCAAACGGGTGCACGGCGGAGCGGTGCCGCTGGAGACGGTGGCGTTCGAGTCCGGCGTCGAGTACCGCAGCCAGGTCGACCTGGCGCAGAAGCACCGCATCGCCGGGGCGGCCGCCAATGAACTCCACGGCGCCGAAACCGTCTATCTCGATGAGGGTTTCACGCCCCGTCTGATCGCCGAACTGCTCGCCGAGCAGAACCTGACGGTCGTGACCGCCTCGCTGCTGGCCGCCGAGGCACTGGCCCACAGCGGTACCGTCACGGTGCTGCTGCTGGGCGGACGGATGCGGGGCAGAACCCTTGCCACCGTCGATGAGTGGGCGCTGGAACGGCTGCGCTCACTGGTCATCGACGTGGCATTCCTGGGCACCAATGGCATCGACCTCGTGCACGGCCTCACCACCCCCGACCCGGCGGTGGCGGCGGTCAAGCGCACCGCGGTGCGGGTGGCCACCCGCCGGGTGCTGGTCGCCGCGCATTCCAAGTTCGGGCAGACCAGCTTCTGCCGGTTCGCCGAGGTGTCCGATTTTCAGACCGTCGTGACCGGCACCGAGTTCCCGATCGCGCAGGCACACCGCTATGAAGCACTGGGGCCCAACGTCATTCGAGCCTGACCGGCTGTCAGAAAGGCGGTGGGTTGGCGTCGATATCGGCGCGGTTGAGTGCGCGTTCGTGGGCTATTCGGTAGGCGAGGTTCTGTGCCCGGGTGCGGGTGCGTGTGGGGGCGGCCAGGTCGCGGTGTCGGCTCGGCGGTGGCGCTGGTGGCAGCACCAGCGTCGCGGTGGGGGTATCGAGTGCGGAGAAGAACAGCGCGCCGTCGGGTCTGGTGGTGTACACCCGGCCGTTGGGTGCGGTGATCGTCATGGTGCCGTCCGGGTGTTGCTGATCGCGCCAACCCTGCGGGCCGCAGTGAAATGTCTTGATCAGATGGTGGATTCGGCAGTACAACTTGGTGTTCGAGGGGTGCGTGGGCCCGTAGGGCCAGGGCACCGTGTGGTCGATATCGCAGCGCTCGGCCGCGACGTTGCAGCCCGGCCAGCGACACGTCAGATCGCGGCACCTGATGAACTCGGTGAGCGTGCGCGATGGCTGGTAGCCGCCCTCGGTTCCCAGATCGGGCGCCCCCGGCACGGGCCGGACCGTGGCCCGCGCGACCATTCTGCGGACCTGCTCGGCCGGAATCGGCCCGTACCCGGGCAGCAGGGCCGGGCGATCCGAGCGGCCCTCGACAGTGTCGCGGTCACCAAGCAGGTGAACCACGATATGGCCGGTGGGCGCCTCGGTACCGGCGGCGGGGCAGGTGTCCTTGCCGCATTCACACGGCAACGCGGTCGCACCCAGGGCCGGCAGATCGATGGCATCGGCACGGCGCTCATCGACGGTGCGGGGATCATCGGGGCAGGTGGTGCGGGCCAGTTCATCGAGGCGCCGATCGAAGACTGCGCCCTTGGCGGCATCGACGCGGCCGTGGATCTCGACCATCCCGTCGCCGATCGGTTCGACGGTGATCCCACGCTGCCGGCGCGCCTGCCGCGCCCGCCGTACGGCCTCGGGGTCCACCTCGATGATCATCCAGTCCACCAGTTCGGTGATGCGCTCATCTGAGCGCGCATTCCATGCCGGTGCCGCCGCGGCCAGCTGCGCGTCGAGGACCGACATCACGTCGGGATCGGTGATCAGCGCGGTGCGGTGCAGGATGACCCGCATCACGCGAAGGTCCACGGTGCCGGTGGCGAAGACCTCGGCCAATCTCGGCAACCGGGTGAGCAGGTCGCGGCCCTGGGTGATCAGGGTGCAGGCCCGGCCGCGGCTGATCCCGAGTTCGGCACCCAGTTCGGCGGCGGCCAGTTCCCAGTCATCGACGATCAGGTCCTCGAACGCATTGCCCAGCTCCGCCATCCGGGCGACCGCGAAGGTGCCCGCGGCCAGTATTTTCGCGGCCACCGCGGTGCGTTCGGCGCGCAGCTGCTCGCGTGCGGCGTCCAGTGCCGTCACCGCCTCCGTCGCCGCCTTCATTCTTCGAACATACATTCGACCACCGACAAGTTCTGACACGTGAATCGAAGAACGCCTGCAACGCCGCCGCCACCAGATCGGGCACGGTCGGACTCGCGGTCGGTATGGCCACGACCGCGAGTCCGCCGGCGATCAGATCTTGCTCGGCACCGGTACCTGGTCCACCGAGACAAGATCGCCCGGTCGCGGCCGCGACGGCCCGGTCCGCCCGTGCGTCGCGTAGATGACCAGCCCGACGAACGCCAGCCCGCCCACCAGATTGCCCAGCACGGTCGGGATCTCGTTCCACACCAGATAGTCGACGACGGTGAACTCACCGCCGAGCAGCAGCCCCGACGGGAACAGGAACATGTTCACGATCGAGTGCTCGAAACCGAGATAGAAGAACACCATGATGGGCATCCACATCGCGATCACCTTGCCGGGCAGGCTGTCCGACATCATCGCTCCGACCACACCCATCGACACCATCCAGTTGCACATGACGCCGCGCAGGAACAACGTCAGCATCCCGGCGGCGCCGTGCTCGGCGTAGCCGACCGTCCGCCCCGCGCCGATGTCCCCGATCGCCTGACCGACGGCATCCGGTTCGACGCTGAACCCGTAGGTGAAGTAGACCGCCATGAACACCGCGACGGTGAGCGCACCGAGCAGGTTACCGACGAATACCAGGCCCCAGTTGCGCAGCATCGGCTTGAGTGTCACACCCGGGCGCTTGTCCAGCCAAGCCAGCGGCACCAGCGTGAAAACCGCTGTCAAGAGGTCGAATCCGAGCAGGTGCAGCATGCAGAAACCGACCGGGAAGAGCACCGCGCCCAGCAGCGGCTCCCCCGTCTTGACCGAGATCGTCACCGCGAAGGCCGCAGCGAGGGCGAGGATCGCCCCCGCCATGAAGGACCGGATGAGCGTGTCACGGGTGGACATGAACACCTTGGACTCGCCGGCATCGATGATCCGAACGGCGAGCTCGGCGGGTTTGACATACGACATGGGCTGATTCCTTTCGGTCGGAGTCACCACTGGTAGGGCAGGAACTTGCCGTCGATGGTCACGACGACGCGGTCTCCCCCGGGATCCGCGCGCCGCTCGAACGAGACGTTGCAGTTGATCGCGCTCATGATGCCGTCGCCGAACTCCTCATGGATCAACGCCTTGAAGGCCGGTCCGTAGACGTTGATGAGCTCCACGAACCGGTAGATCGTCGGGTCGGTCTGCAGCGCCGGGTCGGCTGTCCGGTAGGGCTGCCGCTGCAGTGCGGCAACGGTTTCCGGGCTGAGGTCGAGCAGTTCGCCGGCCGCGGCGGCTTCCTTCGCCGGCATCGGGTGGCTGCCCAGCAGGGCCGCCACCGTCCACACCAGCGGTCGGTCGATGTGGTCGGCCAGCTTCTGCCAGCTGATCCCAGTGGCCGAACGACGTTGTTCGATCTCGGTGATGACGGGTGAGGCGGGGTCATAGACCATGCGCGGGTTCCTTCCGTGGCATGCGGCGGTGGATTGTGCTGTGGCTCCATATCACCGTGTCGACGGCGTCGTGCCCATGGCAGAAGACGCACGGAATCCGGCGTTTTGCGCAGGGCGGCCCCGAACGGCCGTCGTTTAACCGCGCCGTAACGAACGGAGAAACACCTCGAAACGCCTTGCTCCTAGCCTCGGCTCATCATCGGAAGCCAGGTGGGAGCATGGTCAACAAGACGAATCTCAGCGCGCGGCCGCTCGATGTCGGAACACTGTCGGCGGCTCTCGATATCGCGCCGACCCCGCTGTGGGTGATCGGCCCCGACGGCACAGTGGCGCTGGCGAATCAGGCAGCGCTGAGCATGCTCGGCTATCGGTCCGACGATGACGTGATCGGCGCACCCAGCCACGACACCCTGCACGAGTGGCACCCCGACGGCTCCCGCTACCCGTCGCAAACCTGTCCGATCCTCGATGGTTGCGGTTCTCCTGGCGTGACGGCACACGAATGGTTCATCTCCCGGGCCGGGCAACCCATCCCGGTCACCTGGTCGGCGAAACCACTGGGGACCGACGGCACCCGACTGCTCGCGTTCGCCGATGCGACGGAACGACTGGCGGCCCGCCCGTCCGGCATCGGCAACGAGCCCGCGCGCACCGAGTTACGGGCACGACTGCTCGCACATGTCCGAAACCGATTCCGTGACCCTGATTTCACGGCGGCCAGGCTGGCCGCCGAATTCCACCTCTCGTTGCGCACCGTCCAACAGGTGTTGGCAGCGGACGGTCGCTCGCCGGCGATGGAGATCCGCACGCAGCGACTGGAACTCGCGAGCGCGCTGATCTCCCAGGGCTCCTCGGTGAGCCACGCCGCCCGCGCCAGCGGCTTCGCCGACCCGGGCACCTTCAACCGCGCCTTCCGACGTCAGTTCGGGGTGCCGCCGAGCGAATGGGCCAGGCGGGCCGGCTGAGCGGCTACTCGACGGTGACCGACTTGGCCAGGTTGCGCGGCTTGTCCACGTCGTAGCCGCGTGCCTGCGCCACGCCGGCGGCGAACACCTGCATGGGGATGGTCGAGAGCAACGGCTGGAAAAGCGTTGACACCGCGGGGATCTCGATCAGGTGATCGGCGTAGGGCGCCACGGTGTCGTCGCCCTCCTCGGCGATGACGATCGTGATCGCGCCACGCGCCTGGATCTCGCGGATGTTGCTCAGCAGCTTCGAATGCAACATCGCCGCACTCTTGGGCGAGGGCATCACCACGATGACCGGCAGGTCATCCTCGATCAGCGCGATCGGCCCGTGCTTGAGCTCACCGGCGGCGAACCCCTCGGCGTGCATGTAGGCGAGTTCCTTGAGCTTGAGCGCACCCTCCAGCGCCACCGGGTAGCCGACGTGGCGGCCCAGGAACAGCACCGCGGAGGCGTGCGCGAAACGCTGCGCCAGCGCGGTCACCGGCTCCATGCAGGTCAGCACGCGTGCCACCTGATCGGCCATGGCCTCGAGGTCGTGGTATTCGCGGGCCACCTCATCGGCGTACTTTGTGCCGCGGGCCTGCGCCAGCGCCAGCCCGACCAGATAGTTCGCGGTCAGCTGCGCCAGGAACGTCTTGGTCGACGCCACGCCGATCTCCGGTCCGGCGCGGGTATAGAGCACCGCGTCGGCCTCACGGGGGATCTGGCTGCCGTTGGTGTTGCAGATGGCCAACACCTTGGCCTTCTGTTCCTTGGCGTGCCGCACGGCCTCCAGGGTGTCGGCGGTCTCCCCGGACTGCGAGATGGCGATCACCAGCGTGCTGCGGTCCAGAACCGGGTCGCGGTACCGGAATTCGCTGGCGAGCTCCACCTCGACGGGCAGCCGCGTCCAGTGCTCGATCGCGTACTTGGCCAGCATGCCGGAGTGGTAGGCGGTGCCGCAGGCGACGATGAAGACCTTGTCGACCTCGCGGAGTTCCTGATCGGAGAGCCGCTGTTCGTCGAGCACGATCCGGCCGTCCACGAAATGGCCGAGCAGGGTGTCCGCCACGGCGGCGGGCTGCTCGGCGATCTCCTTGAGCATGAAGTACTCGTAGCCACCCTTTTCGGCGGCCGAGAGGTCCCAGTCGATATGAAAAGGCCGGGCATGCACCTCGTCACGGTCGCCGGCGAAGTTGTAGATCTCGTACCCGCCGGAGGTGATGACCACGGCCTGGTCCTGGCCGAGTTCGACTGCCTCGCGGGTGTATTCGATGAACGCCGCCACATCGGAGCCGATGAACATCTCGCCGTCCCCGACACCGACCACCAGCGGGGTGGAGCGACGCGCGGCCACGATGGTGCCCGGTTCGTCGGCGAAGGCGAACACCAGGGTGAAATGGCCCTCCAACCGTCGCAGCACCGACAGCACTGAGCCGACGAAGTCTCCGGCGGTGTCCCCGGCGCGGTAGGCCTGCGCGACGAGGTGCACCGCAACCTCGGAGTCGGTGTCGCTGGCGAACTCGACGCCCGCGGTCTCCAACTCACCGCGCAGGACCGCGAAGTTCTCGATGATGCCGTTGTGCACGACGGCGAACTTGCCGCTGGCATCGCGGTGCGGGTGCGCATTGCGATCGGTGGGGCGTCCGTGCGTGGCCCACCGGGTGTGCCCCATACCGGTCGTCCCGCCCAGGTCACCGGGACCGGCGTCGGTAAGTGCCTCTTCCAGATTGGCCAACCGGCCCGCCCGCCGCTGCACGGTGAGCCCGCCGGCGCCGTCGAGCAAGGCCACTCCGGAAGAGTCGTAACCGCGGTATTCCATCCGCCGCAGCGCATCGACGACAACCTCGCAGGCGGGGCGCTGCCCGACATAGCCGACGATTCCACACATAGGGTCCCAGGGTAGTGCAGCGGCCGTCCGAGCCCCGCTTCGCGCGAAGGCACCGTGCTCACCGACACAGTCGAGGGCGCCGAACCACCCGGTCGGCGCGCCGGGCGGCCGGCGTCGACTAGGGTCCTATCCGTGGCCAAGACGAAGAAACTCTTCGCTGCTCTGACCCGGCGCGGACCGCACCGCGTCCTGCGCGGAGACCTCGCTTTCGCCGGCCAGCCCGGCGTCGTCTACACCCCCGATTCGGGCCTGAGCCTGCCCGGCGTGGCATTCGGCCACGACTGGCTGGCCGCCGCCGACCGTTATGCGGGCACCCTGGAGCACCTGGCGTCCTGGGGCATCGTCGCGGCGGCACCCGACACCGAACGCTCGCTGGCGCCGTCGGCGCTCAATCTGGCCGTCGACCTGGGCACCACCTTGGACATCATCTCTGGGGTGCGGCTGGGGCCCGGCAAGATCAGCGTGCATCCCGCCAAGCTGGGCGTCGTCGGTCACGGCTTCGGCGGATCGGCCGCGGTGTTCACCGCCGCCGGCCTGGGGTCCCGGCTGAGGGCCGCTGCGGCGCTCTATCCCGCGGTCACCAGCCCGCCCGCCGAGCAGCCGGCCGCCGCACTGACGCTGCCCGGCCTGATCCTGCGGGCGCCGGCCGACACCACGGCGCTGAAATCCAACGCCGACGCGCTGGCACGCGCCTGGCCGGGCGCGATTCTGCGCACTGTGGCCAAGGCCGAGGCCGGCGGGCTCATCGAGGGACGCCGGTTGGCCAAGGCGGTCGGCCTGCCCGGTGCCGACAAGGGCACCCAGAAGGCGACCCGCGCGCTGCTGACCGGCTATCTGTTGTACGTCCTGACCGGCGACAAGGACTATCGCGATTTCGCCGATCCGGAGGCGGTGCTGCCCAAGACGGTCGCGCCCGACCCCGAAGCCGTGCAGCCGTCGTTGGAGGACAAGGTCGTCGCGCTGCTGAAGGGCTGACCCGCTCGCAGTAATCCCAACCAACCGGTTGGTGATATAACTCTGGGATGCGCACAGGAATCTTCCTCAGCTACGCGGGTGGCTTCAAACAAGCTGTCGAGCAGGTCGTCGAACTGGAAAAGGTCGGCGTCGACATCGCGCTGGTGGCCGAGGCGTATTCCTATGACGCCATCAGCCAGCTCGGGTACCTGGCCGCCAAGACCTCGACGATCGAACTCGGATCCGGCGTCGTTCCGATCTATGTGCGCACCCCGACCCTGCTGGCGATGACCGCGGCCGGCCTGGACTACGTCTCCGACGGACGTTTCCGGCTCGGCATCGGCACCTCGGGCCCCCAGGTCATGGAGGGCTTCCACGGTGTCCCGTTCGACGCCCCGATGGGCCGCACCCGCGAGGTTGTCGACATCTGCCGCCAGGTCTGGCGCCGCGAGAAGGTGAACTACGACGGCAAGCACTATCAGATCCCGCTGCCCGAAGGACGTGGCACCGGCCTTGGCAAACCGCTGCGGCTCATCAATCACCCTGTGCGGGAGAATATCCCGATCACCATCGCGGCACTGGGACCCAAAAACGTTGAGCTGACCGCAGAGATCGCCGAAGGCTGGCAGCCGGTGTTCTTCTACCCGGAGAAGGCCGACGAGGTGTGGGGCGACGCACTGCGGGCCGGCTACGCCAAGCGCGATCCCGCCCGTGGCCCGCTGGACATCATGGTCAGTGCCAGCCTGGCGATCGGCGATGACGTCGAGGACCGGCTGGCCTGGGCCAAACCCCAACTGGCGCTGTACATCGGCGGCATGGGAGCCAAGGGCAAGAACTTCTACCACAATCTGGCCACCCGGTACGGGTTCGGTGAGGTGGCCGACCATATCCAGGAGCTGTTCCTGGCGGGCAAGAAGGACGAGGCGATCGCCGCGGTGCCCGACGACCTGGTGCGGCACGTGTCGCTGGTCGGCCCACGCGGATTCGTCAAGGAACGCCTGGCCGCCTACAAGGAGGCCGGCGTGACGACGATGCTGGTCCATCCGCTGGCCACCGACGACGCCGAGGCCGTGCGATTCACCGAGGAATTGGTGACGCTCACCTCATAGTTAGGGCCAAACGGCTTCCTTGGGTATCGTGGACCCCAGCGGCATCGTCTGTTCTGCCTTTTGCCGCTTCGCCAGGGCCATTTCTTGAGCCCTGCTCGATCGTCACACCGAGAGCCGCGGGAACCATCCGCGCCGGGCAGGACGACCATTCCTATCCATGGAGCATTCTTGTCTACGTTTGCCGACTTCGGCCTGCCCGAAGCCGTTGTCACCACACTCACTGCCGCTGGCATCGAGTCCCCCTTCCCCATCCAGTCCGCGACACTTCCCGATTCGCTGGCCGGCCGCGATGTGCTCGGCCGCGGTCGCACCGGATCCGGCAAGACCTACGCATTCCTGCTTCCGGTCGTCGCCCGCCTGGCCGCCTCGGCCACCCCGCGGCGTTCCGGTCAGCCGCGCGCGCTGATCCTGGCCCCGACCCGCGAACTGGCCACCCAGATCGACGCGTCGCTCGCACCGTTGGCCAAGGCCACCGGCCTGCGTTCGGTGACCGTCTTCGGTGGCGTCAGCGCCGGGCCGCAGATCCAGAAGCTGCGTGACGGTGTCGACATCGTCATCGCCTGCCCCGGCCGCCTGGAAGACCACGTGAAGTCCGGTCATGCAGACCTGTCCGCAGTGCAGATCACCGTGCTCGACGAGGCCGACCACATGGCCGACCTCGGCTTCCTGCCCCCGGTGAAGCGCCTGCTCGACCGCACCCCGCGCGACTGCCAGCGTCTGCTGTTCTCGGCCACCCTCGACGGCGGCGTCGACGTACTGGTCCAGCGCTACCTGCGCAACCCGATCGTGCACAGCGTGGACTCCGAGAACTCACCGGTCTCCACACTGGTCCACCACGTCCTGCACGTCGACGGCGCAGCGCGATTCGACGTGCTGGCTGACCTGGCCGCCTCACCCGGGCGCACCATCGTGTTCGCCCGCACCAAGTACGGCGCCAAAGGCCTTGCCCGCAAGCTGAATTCACGCGGCGTGCCGGCAGTCGAACTGCACGGCAACCTTTCCCAGAACGCCCGTACCCGCAATCTCGGGGCGTTCTCCGATGGCTCCGCCTCGGTGCTCGTCGCCACCGATATTGCCGCGCGCGGTATCCACGTCGACGACGTCAACCTGGTGGTGCACGCCGACCCGCCGGTCGAGCACAAGGCTTACCTGCACCGGTCCGGGCGTACCGCGCGGGCCGGCAATGACGGCACCGTGGTGACCCTCATGGTCGACGACCAGGTCGCCGATGTGCGGGTGCTGACCCGCAAGGCCGGCGTCAAGCCGACCATCACCAAGTTCAGCGGCGCGTCGCACCCGGTGCTGCTGGAGATCGCCCCCGGTGAGCGTTCCTTCACCGGCGGTCTCGTGATCGACACCCCGGAAGCCCCGGCGCGCACCGCGCAGCAGCCCGGACGACGCCGCCGGCCGCAGCGCCACAACGGTGCCGGCGGTACCGGTTCGGCGGGTTCGGGCCACACCGGTGGCGGTCGCTCCAGTGGCGGTCGCGGCGGACAGCGCCGCAGCGGTTCCGGAACGGCGCGCACCGGCTCGCGCTAGCCTGTGCAATGAGATCGACGAGATGGTCGTGGCTGAACGTTCAGCCACGACCATTTCGTCATCTGCGGCAGAGAGGATCTCTGGTGGCCCGGTTCAGCAGAACCCCACGCGCAGCAGCGATCGTGCTGGTGGTCGTACTGACCTTGGCGATCAGTGCAGCGCCGGCGGCACTGGCGCAGCTTCGTGATATCACCCTGACCCTGGTCCGTCACGCGCAATCCGCGGGCAACGCCTCCGGGCTCATCGACAGCACCACCCCCGGGCCGGTGCTCACCGAACTCGGCCTGCGCCAAGCGGAGTCCGTCACGCAGACACTGCGCGGCAAGGGCCGAACCTATGACGCCCTCTACGCATCGACCATGGTCCGGACCCAACAGACCGCCCAACCGATGGCAACGGCCCTGCAGGAGCCGGTCGTGGTCCTGCCGGGGATTCGCGAGATCGAAGCCGGCGACTACGAGGGCTTCCCCGAGGCCGAGGCGGCCACCACCTATTTCCAGGCCCCGCTGCGATGGCTCAGCGGTGATCGCGGCGCGCGGATACCGGGTTCCATCGACGGCAACGAATTCGATGCCCGCTACGACGACGCCGTCGCGACCATCTACGCGGACACCGTCGGCGAGCCCGATCCCGACGTGATCGCCTACTCACATGGTGCCGCGATCATGGTCTGGGTCGCGATGAATGTGCGCGGCGTGGACGTCGCCTCCTTGGCGACCGCCCCGCTGCAGAACACCGGGTACTTCGTCATCCGCGGCAACCCGACGGACGGCTGGGATCTGATCACCCGCAGCCCCTGACTCAGGGACCGGCCTGCGGCAGCTCGTCGGCCGCGATCTCACACGGCGTGTCGGCCGGTGCCGGCTCGGAGGGCGCCGCCACCGCCGGATCGGCCAACGGCTCGGGGACCGGTGTCGACACCGGCGGTTCCGGCGGCGCCGCAACGGGTGCAACGAGTTCCGCCGGCGCCTCCAGCCCTGCCTGCTCGACCGGCTCTTCGGCAGCCCCCTCTTCCGCAGGCGGTTCCCCGTCGTCCTCCTCGTCCCCGTCGTCCTCCTCGTCCGGGTCCTCCTCGTCCGGGTCCTGCTCGGTCAGGCCGTCCCGTTCGTCGTCTGCCGGCCCATTGTCCGCCAGGGATTCCAAATCAGTGGCAGCGCGCAGACTTTCGCCGAGTCCGTCACCACCGGAACCCAACAGTCCACCCAGCATGTCGGCGAAGGACTGACCGAGAC
The DNA here is from genome assembly GCA_030499155.1 of Mycolicibacterium frederiksbergense. Lineage (GTDB taxonomy): Bacteria > Actinomycetota > Actinomycetes > Mycobacteriales > Mycobacteriaceae > Mycobacterium > Mycobacterium frederiksbergense_A. The sequence goes on from JAUKNU010000001.1 coordinate 173,991, forward strand.
CGGACAATCCCGACATGTCCGACAAGCCCGAACCGAGCGGCGTCGCGCCCGACGCCATGGGTGCCGCAGCCATCGGATCCGCCGTCGGCGGGGGCAGAGCGGGCGGCGGCGCGGCGGTAGCGGCCACGGGCGCCGCGGCCGGGGCAACGGCCGGCCCGACCGGGATCTGAGCGGGCGCAGCATCCGCAGGTGCCGGACCTGCAACGAAGCCGGCCGGCGCCACCGAGGCAGGGGCCGCAGGCGCGGAATCCGGTTCGGCGGCAACGGGGATGGGCCCGGGCAGACCGGGACGGTCAAAGACAACCGTTGCCTGCGATCCGATCACGGCGGCCGCATCGCGGTACGCCTGCCGGATCGCCGACTCGGTGTCGCGCATCGCGGAAGCCCAGTCGAGGGCGATATCGTTGGCCACGAACGGCGCGACCTGCAGGTCCACCATCTCACTGGCGGCGGCCCGATCCCCGGCACCGGTCGTGACGGTGCGGGCCGCGCTCAGCCACTCGGCTCGCGTTCCGCGCGCCTCGATGCCCTGGGTGCTGTCGACCTTGGTGTCAACCAACTGCCACAGGCGGTTTCGCAACTCACCGAGCGCGGCCACGCTTCCGTGCAGCCCGTCGACGACGGTAGCCGCCGTTTCGGTATGGCGCACAAGATGATCGACCGCCGCGACAGCTCCGGCGCCCCGCCACGCCGCGGCCAGTGCACGGTGGGCCTGTTCCTGCAGCACCAGTGCCGCCTCGGCCGCGGCGTGCGCTTCCGACAAAGTGCGGTGGTCGTCGTCGAGCGCTTGGAGGTCCAGACCCTCCTCAGCGGTGTACGCGGCGTGCAGGTGGGCAGGCTCCGGCACCGAATGTCCGAGCCGGCGGCAGGCCCGTACATACTCGGTCATCACCTCGGCCGCCGGCGCTCCCGCGGCAAGCATGCCGTTCATCCGATCCGGCGGGCCGCGCGGTCATCGATCTGCGCATAATCCTCGGCGGAAACCCGGAGTTGCGAAGCGATCTCACGAGAGCGGCGCGACCAGCCACGCAGTGCGCCGATCGTGTGCTCGACAGACCGGCGCACCTGGGCTCCCTCGTCGGTGTACTCCCGGCCGGCCCGCGCACCGGTGAAGGCCAGCGCTGCCTGACAGCGTTGCCACGCGCCGTCGACCTGATCGGCGGCGTTGTCGAAGCGGTGCGCGATATCGAGTACCGCGGCGACATCCATCCGGGCTGAATCGGTGAGTCCCATACCCAGATTGGACGCAGCGGCGCCCCGTTCGGTTCCCTCCCGGCGAAACTAGTTCTGCCGGCTGACCGATTCGGCGACCCGCACCGCGAGCTGACGGGCGGTGTCCGCGTCGGCGGCTTCCACCATGACCCGAACCACCTGCTCGGTTCCCGAGGGGCGCAGCAGGATCCGGCCGGTATCGCCGAGCTCGGCCTCGGCCGCGGCGACCGCGGTCCGCACCGTGGGCGCTTGGGCGACGGTCGTCTTGTCCGCCACCGCGACATTGATCAGGACCTGCGGCAACGTCTTCATCGGCTCACACAGCTGGGCCAGCGTCGAACCGGTGTGCGCCATCCGCGACATCAGCCGCAGTCCGGTCACGATCCCGTCGCCGGTGGTGCCGAAGCTCGGCAGCACGATATGACCGGACTGCTCGCCACCCAGCGAGAACTCGCCGGCCCGCAGTTCCTCGAGCACATACCGGTCGCCGACCGCAGTGGTGCGGACCTCGATACCGGCCGCCCGCATCGCCAGGTGCAGCCCCAGATTGCTCATCACGGTGGCGACCAGGGTGTTCGACGCCAGTTCGCCGGCTTCCTGCATGGCCAGCGCCATCATCACCATGATGGCGTCCCCGTCGATGAGCTCACCGCGCGCATCCACGGCCAGGCACCGGTCGGCGTCACCGTCGTGGGCCAGACCCAGGTCGGCGCCATGAGCGAGCACGGCCTGCTGCAACTGCTCCATATGGGTGGATCCGCAGCCGTCGTTGATGTTGAGGCCGTTGGGCTCGGCGTTCAGGGTGATGACCTCGGCGCCCGCCGCGCGGTAGGCCAGCGGCGCGGCGGTGTAGGCCGCGCCGTTGGCGCAGTCGACCACCACCTTGATGCCGTCCAGCCGGGCGGTGACGGCCTTGGCGACATGGCGCAGATAACGGTCCAGGGCATCCTCGGCATCGACGACCCGCCCGATGCCGCCGCCGAGGGGACGGACACCCGGACCCGAGGTCAACAACTCATCGATGCGGTCCTCGGTGGCGTCGTCGAGCTTGTGCCCGCCCGGGCCGAAGATCTTGATGCCGTTATCGGGCATCGGATTGTGTGACGCCGAGATCATGATGCCGAAATCGGCGTCATAGGCGCTGGTCAAGTACGCCACTGCGGGAGTGGGAAGCACTCCGACGCGCAGCGCATCGATGCCCTCACTGGTCAGTCCGGCGATGACCGCGGCCTCCAGCATCTCGCCGCTGGCGCGTGGATCGCGGCCCACCACGGCGAACCTGCGCCGGGCTCCGCCCGACGAGCCCAGCCGCCGCGCAGCGGCCGCGCCCAGCGCGAGCGCCAACTCGGCGGTCAGGTCGAGGTTGGCGACTCCGCGCACGCCATCGGTGCCGAACAGTCGAGCCATGCCCACAAATTTCTCACACGAGACGCCCAAAGAGCCAACTGACAACCCCGGTGGCCGTCTCGGCGCCCAACCGACACCCGATCGTGCCCCGAACGGGCCACCGCCCGCACCCTGGTGGGTGCGGGCGGTGGGGTGCTGCTGTTCGACCTGATCTGGTTACCCGGCGGGCGCGGGAACAGGGGTCGTGGTCGTGGTGGTGGGCTCCTCGTCGCCGGTGACGTCATCCGGTGCGGGCACCTCGGTCTCCGTCACGGGCTCCTCGGAGAAGGACGCGCCCTCGGCGGTACCCGGCGCATCGATCACACCGGAGGTGCCGTCCTCGACGGTCGCGGTGTTCTGCCGGAAGTCGACGGCGCCGATGTCGTTGTTGCACACGCTCTGCTGCGAGCCGCTGGCGTCCACGCTCTCGGCGACTGAAGAGATCGTCATGGCGTCGGTGTCGCAGACGCCTGCGGCGATCTGGGTGGCCGTCTCGATCGGCACGCCGGTGAGCACGCCGGCCGTGCCGATGGCCAGGTCCACGCGGCCGTCGCCGGGCTCGGCGTTGGCCGCTGCGGCCCCTCCGAACAGGAGAAGGGCGCTACCAAGGGCGGCACCGGCGGTCACTCGCGTCATGGTCATTTTCTTCATTTTCATCCTTTCAGTCAGAGAAGCGGTGCCGATCCCCCACGAGCTGACTGACTCGTACCGACGGCAGATTGTCTGCCTGGGCGCATGCTGCGGCGCCCCCGCTTCCACACCCACGGTGGTTCACCGTCGCGCGCGGTGTCAAACCCGACCCGCAAACATCGCTGCCAGGGCCAACATGTCGCCGGGTCCCAGTAATTCGCTGTCGGCGACGGCTTTGCGCACCGAAACGCCGTGATGAACAGTGCTGGTGCCGGGCATGGCGATACCCGCGACCTCGTTACCCACGCCCGAGTGCCGAGAGATCAGCAAACAAGGTCACGATAAAAAGAAACCGCCGGGTGTGGATCGGAATCCACACCCGGCGGTGTCCAGACTGAACAGATCAGCGCTTGCTGTACTGCGGAGCCTTACGGGCCTTCTTGAGGCCGTACTTCTTGCGCTCGATGGCGCGCGGGTCACGCGTGAGGAAGCCGGCCTTCTTCAGGGCCGGACGGTCCTCGGGCTGCACGATGATCAGTGCACGCGCGATGGCCAGACGCAGTGCGCCGGCCTGCCCGGACGGGCCGCCACCGTCGAGGTGGGCGTAGATGTCGAAGCTGTCCACCCGATCCACGGTCACCAGCGGAGCCTTGATCAGCTGCTGGTGGACCTTGTTCGGGAAGTAGGCCTCCAGGGTGCGGCCGTCGAGGTGGAACTTGCCGGTGCCGGGCACCAGGCGCACCCGGACGACGGCTTCCTTGCGGCGGCCGACGGTCTGGATGGGGCGGTCGATGTAGATCGGCTCGCGCGGAGCGGCTTCTTCGACTGCGGATTCCACGACAACGGTCTCGTCGACGGTGTCGGTCGCCTCAGGCGCCTGCGCGGCGTCTTCGGTCACGTCCACCTCGACAACCTCGGTCTCGTTCACTTCGGTCACTGGGCCACCTGCTTGATCTCGAACGGAATCGGCTGCTGCGCGGCATGGGGATGCTCCGGGCCGGCGTACACCTTCAGCTTCTTCTGCACCTGGCGACTCAGCTTGTTGTGCGGCAACATCCCGATGATGGCGTTCTCCACGACACGGGTGGGGTGCTTCTCCAGCAGCTCGCCGATGGTGCGCTTGCGCAGACCGCCCGGGTAACCCGAGTGGCTGTAAGCGAACTTGTTGGTGAGCTTGTCGCCGCTGACGGCGATCTTCTCGGCGTTGATGACGATGACGAAGTCGCCGCCGTCAACGTTGGGCGTGAATGTCGGCTTGTGCTTGCCGCGCAGCAGCTTTGCTGCTTCGACGGCGAGACGGCCGAGCACCACGTCTTGGGCGTCGATGACGTACCACGACCGCGTGGTGTCACCCGCCTTCGGCGTGTAAGTAGGCACAGTGCTTACCTTCTACTCTCGGGTTACGGTGCCGGTCAGGCGGACGCGCTCAGGGTTACCCGGCGACCGACGTTGACCCGGGACCCGTATGCCCGGTGGGGCAGCACACGCCAACGCAGCAGCTTACCGGCCGCCGTCACCCCAGGTCAAAACGCCCAAACCGGAGCCCAACGTGAAGACGATGGCGCGAAATCTAGGAGATCTCGCGATCGACTTCACGTTCGAGGGATTCCAGGGACCGGGAGGTGTCCTTGAGGTCGACGCCGGAACGCCCGAGCGCCACCGCACCACCGATCAGGCCGGTGGCCACCCGCGCCGCCTCGGTGTATCCCAGCCCGTCGGGCGGGTGGATGTTGGAGATGCAGTTGCGATCCGCGTCGGTGCGGCCGGGCCGCGGCAGATGCGTCAGGTAGATGCCGAGGCTGTCGGCGACGCTCAGGCCGGGTCGTTCCCCGATGATCAGCACCAGCGTGCGCACCCCCTGCGCGGCCGCGATGTGATCGCCGAGCGCCACCCGGGCCTGGGTGGCGATCACCGGCGGCGCCAGGGTGTACCGATCACCCAACCGATCCACCAGGGCCTTCAACAGCGCGGCCCCGTGATGGCTCAGTGCGGTGGGCGACAGTCCGTCGGCCAGCACGAAGCCGATATCGGCCGGACTCGGCGGCACGTCCATGTCCTCGGCAGGCATCCGGCCCAGGTCGGGGCGGCGCAGGTATTCATCGCGGGTGGTGGCCCGGCTGGTCACCACCACCGGATCGCCGATGCCCACCTCGCGCACCATTTCGGCCAGCGCATCGGCGTCCAGCGGGATGTGGACGGCATCGCGGGCCGCGGCGTGCGCGGCCGCCAGTTCCAGGACCTCACGGGTGGGCAGGGCGGTACCCGCCCGGCCCAGCCCGATCCTGGCCTGGGTGGTCTTGCGCAGTTCGGCCCAGAACTCCTGGACCGCGGGATCAGATGTCACGGCGCTCCTCAGGTGGCGGAGGTGAGCGCACGCAACGGCGAGTGCGTCAGATCGAACGGTGTCAGGCGGCCGGTCTCGTCGACCATCCCGACCTTGCGCAGCCAGCCCTCGAACTCCGGCGCCGGCCGCAGCCCCAGGGTCCGGCGGGTGGTCAGCACATCGTGGAAGGACAGGCTCTGATAGCCGAGCATCACGTCATCGGCTCCCGGGACGGTGATCACGAACGCCGCCCCGGCCGCCGCCAGCAGCGTCAGCAGGGTGTCCATATCGTTCTGGTCGGCCTCGGCGTGGTTGGTGTAGCAGACGTCGACGCCCATCGGCAGCCCGAGCAGCTTGCCGCAGAAGTGGTCCTCGAGCCCGGCGCGGATGATCTGCTTGCCGTCGTACAGGTACTCCGGACCGATGAAGCCGACGACGGTGTTGACCAGCAAGGGATTCAGATCGCGCGCGACGGCGTAGGCCCGCGTCTCCAGGGTCTGCTGGTCGACCGGTTTGCCGCCCACACCCAGGTGGGTGTGGGAACTGAGCGCCGATCCCTGCCCGGTCTCCAGGTACATGACGTTGTCACCGACGGTGCCGCGTCCCATGCTCGTGGCCGCGTCGCGGCCCTCCCGCAGCAGCGCGATGTTCACGCCGAACGCGGAGTTGGCGCCCTCGGTCCCGGCGATGGACTGGAACACCAGGTCGACGGGCGCTCCGCTCTCGATCAGCCCGATCGTCGTGGTGATGTGTGACAGCACGCAGGACTGCACCGGGATGTCGTAGCGGGTTCGGATCGAGTCCAGCAGGACCAGCAGGTCGGCGGTGGCCTGCGGGGAATCGGTGGCCGGATTGATGCCGATCACCGCGTCCCCGCAGCCCAGCAGCAGCCCGTCGAGCACGGCCGCGGCGATGCCGCGCGGGTCATCGGTCGGATGATTGGGCTGCAGCCGGGTCGCCAGCGTGCCGGGCAGGCCGATGGTGGTGCGGAACGACGCGGTGACGGTGGTGGCCGCCGCGACCGCGATGAGGTCCTGGTTACGCATGATCTTGCTGACCGCGGCCACCATCTCGGGGGTCAGCCCCGGGGCGATGGACGCGATCCGCATGGCGCTGTCATCATGCGAGGAGGTCTCCAGCAGCCAGTCCCGCAGGCCGCCCACCGTCAGTCCCGAAACGTGCGAAAAGGCTTGCTGGTCATGGGTGTCCATGATCAGCCGGGTCACCTCGTCGGTGTCGTAGTCGACAACGTCCTGATTCAGGAAGGTGTCCAGCGGCAGGTCTGCGAGCACCCACGCGGCGGCCGCGCGTTCCGCGTCGTGTTCGGCGGCGCATCCGGCGAGTTGGTCACCCGAGCGCAGCGGTGTGGCCTTGGCCATCACCTCCACGAGTCCGTCGAAGGCGTAGCTGACGCCCGAGACCTGCTGCCGGTAGATCACTTGAGCTCGCTCTCCGCTCTCGCGAGCATCGCGAATTCCTCATCGGGGGAATTCGACACCAGCTTGTGGCGGCTGTACACCGCGAAATAGAGCATGAACGCGGCGAACACACCCAGGCACCACCCTGCGGCGACGGGGTCGACCAGGAAGGTCGCGATGACGGCGAACACGCCGATGACGAGGGCGAAGCCGGTGGTCACCACGCCGCCCGGGGTGCGGTAGGGGCGCGGCATCTCCGGTTCGCGGCGGCGCAGCACGATATGGCTGATCATCATCAGCACATAGCTCAGTGCCGCCCCGAAGACCGCCATGTTCAGCAGCATCGCGCCCTGGCCCGTCAGGGACAGCACGAACCCGATGAGCCCGGGCACCAGCAAGGCGAGGAAGGGCGCCTTGCGCGCGTTGGTCACCGACAGCGTCTTGGGCAGGTAGCCGGCCCGCGACAGGGCGAACAGCTGCCGCGAATAGGCGTAGATGATGGAGAAGAAACTGGCGATCAGGCCGGCCAGGCCGATGTAGTTGACGACCTTGGCGGCTGTCCCGTCGCCCAGCGCCTCCACGAGCGGGTTACCCGAGCTCGACATCGCGTCGGCTCCGCCGGCGCCGGTGGTGAGGATCAGCACCGTCGCGCAGGTGACCAGCAGCACGGCCATGCCGGCGATGATGCCGCGCGGCACGTTCCGCTCGGGGTTGGCGGTCTCCTCGGCCGCCAGCGGCACGCCTTCGATCGCGAGGAAGAACCAGATGGCGAACGGGAAGGCCGCCCAGATGCCCATGTAGCCGTTGGGTAGCCAACTGGAGGCGCCGGCGGCGGTCTCGTCGACGGCCATGTCGGTGAGGTTGGCGACGTCGAAGTGCCCGATGGCGGCAATGGCGAACACCAGCAGGCCGACCAGCGCGATCGCGGTGATCACGAACATCACCTTGAGCGCTTCACCCACACCCGCGAGGTGGATACCGATGAAGATCAGATACGCGGCCAGGTACACCCACCAGCCGTCGGTGATGCCGAACAGCCCCAGCGACTCGACGTAGGCCCCGATGAAGGTGGCGATGGCCGCCGGAGCGATGGCGTACTCGATGAGAATGGCTGTGCCGGTGGCGAAACCACCCCAAGGACCGAGCGCCCGCCGCGCGAAGGTGTAGCCGCCGCCGGCGGCCGGCAGCGCCGAGGACAGCTCTGCCATGCCCAGCACCAGCGCCAGGTACATGCCGGCGATGATGACGGCCGCGATGGCCAGCCCGCCGAAACCACCCTCCGCGAGGCCGAAGTTCCAGCCCGAGTAATCGCCGGAGATGACATAGCTGATGCCGAGACCGGCCAACAGCACCCAGCCCGCGGTGCCCGACTTGAGCTGACGCTTTTGCAGATAGTCCGCACTCTCGAGGTGTTCTTCAACACCGGCCACTTGGAACTCCTTCGTTCACAGTGCAATCAGATTCTGGTGGGGCTCTTGACATTCGGTGCGCTTGTGCGCCGATCTGGACCCGGTCGCGAAACCGGCGTCATACGTTCACGCGTCCGGCTGCTCACCGCGACGCAACCTAAAGGTCGGATTCCCAACCTTTGATACAGCAGTATCGTCCGTAATCGCTGCCGTGTCCACCCCAGAATGTCCATTTCCGCCCGGAGGGTGGCCGCGAACGCCGGCAGCACGATTCGACGCACCTCGCCGGCCGTTCCGAAGCGATTCACCGGACCCGAATCCGATGGTCAGAAACGCGGGATCAGCTCGCGCTGCGCAGATTCGACTCGGCGAGATCGAGCATGTCGCGCCAGAACCGCGACCGGTCCGAACGGATACCCGCCACCGCGGCCGCACGCCAGTGCTCGATATGGGGCCGGAAGGAACGATGCTCGTCGAGCAGGTCCGCGGTGGCCGCGACGAGCTCGCCGTCGATGTGGTCGTCGACGCCCAGCGCACGCCACACCCGCGACATCTTGCGCAGGTTTCGGCGATGCTCGCGCAGCGCCGACAGCAGCCAGCGCACCGAGGTCCGGGAATCGTCATCGAGCCATTCGGCGTCGCAACAGCCGTTCAGCAGGGCGCTCTGCGCCTTGACCGAATCATCGATGGTGCGCAGCGAGTCCAGGATCTGCGCCCGCAGTTGCGGGTTGTCGACCGGGGCGACGGTCACCGGGGAGCCGACCGCAGCGGGATTCCGACGACGATGCGTGCGGCATTGTGACCCGCAACCCGAGCCACCGCAGCCGTCGCGGGGGCCTCGCTGAACAATCCGGCCACCGATTCCGGCAGTTTGGCATGCATGATGGCCACCCGGCCCGTGCGGTCGGCCCCGACACCGACCTCCAAGGAGGACCTCTCCGCGGCGCGGCGCGCCAGGTCGACGGCAGAACGATCGCCGGTCGTCCGCTCCAGGACGTAGGGCACCCCCTCCTCCTCGATCCCGGCCAGCACCTCGATCTCGGTGGCCGATCCAGCGGCGCTGATCACCAAGATGGCGGGCTTCTCCGGCTGGCCGCCCTCAAGCATCGACCGAGATCCTGTCCTGAGCACCGTGGGTCGCCGCATACGCGGCGACCAGGCCCGAGGCGACCGCGTTTCGCGGCCCTTCGGTACCACGCACATTTCCTGTGCCGCAGACGATTCCATAGGGGGCGACGGCATCTGCGATGAGGTCCGGAATCTCGAAATCCAGTGCGCAGCCCCCCAGCAGCACGACGAAGCCGATCCGGCGCAGATCACCGTGCGGCGCGATACCGCGCAGCGCACGCAGCGCGTTGACGACGAACACCCGCTCCTTGGCCGTGCGGCGCACCGCGCGGATCCGGTCCAGTGAATGCCGGGTCGGGATCGGATTCATCCCCGTTTCCGTCAACGTCACGACGCGCGCAAATGCTGTGGGCGACAACGGCTTCTCGAAGAACTGAACGGTACCGTTCTCCAGCCTCACATGAAAGAAGCTCTCCGCCTTACCGAGCGGGAACTGTTTGATCTCCTCGGCCAGTTCGAGGTTGTCCAGACCCAACTCGGCGTCGATCAGTTTGGTCACCAGATCTCCGGCGCCGGCCAGATGCACCGCCTGGGTGGCACCGTCGCTGTCGATCACCGCGGCATCGGTGGAGCCGCCGCCCATGTCCAGCACGACGAGTGGCTTGTCGGTACCCGGCGTGGTGAGCGCACCGAGCACCGCCATCTCGGCCTCCACCCCTCCCACCACCGCGGAGATCCGCTCGCAACCGGCGTCGGCGAGCGCCGCCGCCACCGCGTCGGCCACCGCCTGCATACCGCTCTCCTTGGTGCGCACCATCGCCGCCAGCGCCACCGCATTCTCCAGCGCGACCTCGCCGGCCACCCCGCCGCGAACCTCCTGCGGCACCAGGGTGTCGATGGCCAGCAGGTCCTGGATGTGCACATCGGCCAATGCGTGCTTGGACAGATCGGCCATGCTCTGGCGGACGTTGGAGATCATGCCGCCGGTGTTGGTCCCGGACTCCCCCAGCACATCGCGCAGCGGGCTGACCCTCTCCACCTCGGCCATGATCTCCGCTGCGCCACGCGAGACATCGATGCTCCCGCGTCTGGCGGCACCGACGAGCTCCAGGGACCCGGCCGGTATCGTCCGGTCCTCGACGTCACCGGAGGGCGTGCGGATCACGACGGCCGAACGATTACCGGTCAGCGCCCGCGCCACCGGCGAGACCACCCGGGTCTGATCGGGGTCGAGCTCGAAAATGGTCGCCAAGCCATAGGCATTGGACAAGGTACGAATCGACTGACCCGGTCCGGCCACCTCCACCGCCGCCAACATGCCCACCGGCACCGCGTCGACTCGCGACACCTCGTCGATGATCGGGATCGGGCTGTCGAGCCGGTTGGCCACCAGCACCGCATCGTCGTTACCCAGAATCGCCGCGGTGACATCGACCCCGCGTTCCACCGCGGCGTTGAGAGTGCTCGCAGTGAGATCGAAGTCGACACCCCGTGGTACCACCACGATCACCCGATCCCCGGGCTCCACCTCGGGAAGGGCCCCGAAGTCGACGATGGTGCCGACGCCGAGCCCCCGGCCTCCCGGTGTGCGGGGATCGTGGCCGATCATGGTCGACTCGGTGATGATCGTCTCGGTGATGGTCTCCATCGCCAATCCGCTGATCACCGGTGTTGCCTCATTGAGCAGGATCAGATCCAGGTCGGCCAACCGGATCCCGGCGTCCTGTGCGGCGCGGGTCACCGCCTTGACCACACCGTCGACGTTCTTGACGGTGCCCTTGATCCCGGTCGTCCGGGTCAGGGCGACGCCGACGTAGCGCACCGCCCCGTCCCGGTCGATGAGGGCGACGCTGGCCTCGGTCGTGGAGTTGCCGATATCGACCCCGACCACCGTCACACTCACCGATCGAACCTCTTTCCCAGTCCCGTTATGCTTGTCTCACATCGATTTTCGTCGTCCGTCAGCCGGCGACGGAGAACGTGGCGGCCACCTCGACGGGCTTGGCGCCCTTGCGGATCTGTTCGGTTTCCTTGAGGTGCAACAGCGCCGCCTTGGCCTGCCACCGCGGCCGCGCCATCTGATCGTTGAGCGTCGGAACCGGCTCCGGGGACTCCCCTTTCGCGTACTGAGCGGCGTTGGCGCCGATATTGCGATAGGTCTCCAAGGTGAGCAGCGGACACTGCGGAAACAGCTCCAGGCTCGACAGCCTCGGCAGATCACGCTGGTGAATCATCGAGGTGCCGCGGGACAGGATCCCGATCCCGATGCCCGACCCCGACAGCTTGGCCGCGGTGTGCGCGAGCACGGCCAGATCGGCGCTGTGGGTGACACGGATACAGCGAGCGGAAACCTCCTGCTCCTCGATGCCCGCCAAGATCTGGCGCACCACCTCCGCGTGCGGGATGTCCACGATGGTCTGGCTGAAGAAGTCGGCGAAGGCCGGTGAGATGGCCAGCACCACCTCATCGCTGCGCGTGCCGCGCTGTGCCGGACCGATCTCCTCGAAGGTCAGTGTGCGCTGCGCGTCGTTCAGTGTGGGCGACATGGTCATTCCACCTCCAATTCGGGGTTCGATGCGCTGGTGACGTGGCGCAGCCGTTTCATCTCTTCCCAGCGCGCGCCCGACGGCCGGTAACCGGTGTCGGGACCGTTGTAGTCATTGGCGTCGTTGACCGCCGACAAGGGCTCCAGGTCACGGGTCATGATCGCCGATGTCTGCAGGAGGTCACCCGAAACACGTTGCCGCAGAACGGCCAGCAGGTTGGATGCGATATCGGAGAATCCGGTGGCCTCCAGCGCCTTGACCAGGTCCAGTCCGGTCACGTTGCGATCCATCACCTGCTGGGCACCCTTGAGATCCTCCAGCACATCCCGCGGGATGCACTCCCGGCTCCCGTTGGCGTAGACGGCCGCGTCGATCTCGGCATCGCTGATGGGCGGCAGGTCGAGGTGCGCGAAGACCGCCTGCAGCGCCTTGGCAGCGCGCGTCCGCACCTCCAGAATCTCGGACTCCTTGACATGGCGCAGCCCGCCGTCGATCTGCAGATCCCGCTGGATCGTGTTGAAGTCGTCGAAGTCATCGCTGTCCACGTTGGACCCGGCGAACATGTTGTCGTAGTTGGGCACCGCCGAGTAGCCCGAACAGACGAAGTCGGTACCGGGCATCATCTGCGGCATCAACCGCGCGGTGCGCCGCATGGCCGAGTGCGAGAAGGACTGGTCGTTACCGGAGGCACACTCCAGGTCCACCGCGGAGGCGATCAGGTTCTCCGCCGCCACCGCACGGATACCCGCCGGTACCGCGCCTGGCACACCGATGCACGAGATCGAGCCGTTCTGCAGGCCCTGCACACCGGCGCCCTTGGCGATCAGAATGCAACGAATCTCCAAGTACAGCATGGACTTACCCTGCGCGTTGCCCATCTGCACCTCCGATCCGGTGCCCGAGGTGAAGCGCATCTTGATACCGCGCGACGCGTAGGCCGACGCCAGGAACGCCTTGGAATACGGGGTGTCGTCACCGTCGACGAACACCGGTTCGGTGCCGTAGACCGAGATGGTCTCGGCGTAGCCGGTGATCCCGCGCATACCCAGATCCAGCTCGGTGGCCTCCTCCAGCGCGCACTGGGTCAGCGGTCCACCGGTGCCGACCTGGCTGCCGATCTGCTGGGCCATCGCCACCAGCGGCGCGTAACGCACCACGCCCAGTGTGGTTTCGACCTCCGCGAATCCACGGATCGAGGCTTCGGCTGCCTCACAGACCACCTGCACCGGATTGTCCCGCGCACTGGTGCAGTGTGCCTGGTTGGCCGGGGTGCGCCGGGCACGCATCTTCTGCATCGCCATCATGATCTCGACGATGTTCATCGTCTTGGCCACCGCGAGCAGCTTGGCCGGGGTCAGACCCTTGGTCACCGCGATGACCTCAGCGCGAGTCACCTTGGGATCCACCAGCATTGTGGCGATCTCGGCGGCCGGGATCGCCATCGATGCCTCGGTGGTCTCCACGTCGATCGCCTTGTCGGCGATGAACTGGTCGATGAAGTCGAAGTCGGCCCGGACTGTGCCGTCCATCTCGACGATCTGACCATTCTCGACGCGGACGCTCGGCGCGGGATCGTAGGCACTGTCCATCGCGACCATGCCGACTTCCGGCCACTCCTCGACGAAACCGTCGAGGTTGATCGGGCGGTCCTCCAGCAACATGGTGCGGTGGGAATGGCGGACGCCGTCTTTGTCCAGCGCGTGATTCTGCGGAACTGCCGAAGCTGTCACTTGTCCGGTCTCCTATTCGCCGGTCGCGAGCACATCGCGACGTTCATAGACATCAGCCGCTTCTCGCACCAATTGCGCGAGGTGTTCGGCCTGGTACTGAGTCGACAATTCGTCGGCAATCGCGTCCAATTCCGCTTTCGTGGACGCATTGGGACGCAACGCGTTGTAGATCTCCAGGACCCGCTCATCGGAGATCACGGTCATCTCCGCGGCGCGTCGGAGGTTGTCGCCGATCTGGGTCCGGCCGGACTTCTCGGCGATCTGCGCCTGCAACCGCAGCGCCTCCGGGGTGATGCGCAGATCGGCGGCCTCCACGTCCCCGGCCATCACCGCATCCATGGTGATGGCGTCGATCGACTTTCCGGTCGGAGTGAACAGCAGGTCCCTGCGATGCACGCTCAGCGGGTAGTCCACCGCCGGGTCGAGATTCGGTTCCGTCATGCACTGCTCCAGAGATTCGGGGCGGGCACAGCCCGCCCGGGGATGTCATCCGCGTGACGGGGCGCCGTCACGTGTTCACATTGTGGCGGTCGTCACGTTGCACCGACGTTGCACGCTCCGCGGCGGCGTAACAGCACGTCGGCGGCACCGCGGGCGGTCACGCTCACCCGCCGCGCACCACCTCCACCCCGCGGAGCTGGCCGTTGATCGCCGCTCCGGCCGCCGGACGGGCAGGTTCGCCGACGTCGGTGTGGTCAGCAGCAGCGGCCGGCGCACCTATCCATCTGGCCAGTTTTCGGCCTGACCCGCCGGAAAGTCAGGCAGTTCCGACCGGGCCCGGTGACTACCGTCAGACGGTGATGAGTACCGCCGCCGATGTCCTGGAGGAGCTGTCCCGCCTGGGCGGCTACTTCGGGCTGCCCCCGGCTGGACCCGGTGCGGTGCGGTACCCCCAACTGGCGACCCCGGAGGTGGTGACCCGGTTCGTCGAAGCCACCCGAACGGCCATCGCCACATCGGTGCGGGTTCCCGCCCCCACCGTCGAGGTTCGGGTGGCCGCGTCGTCATTCCAGCTCGGGGTGGCCGCCCGACTGCTGTCGCCGATGATCGCGGGGGCGCTGTGCCGTCAGGCGATCCCGGTGCTGACTCCGGATAATCTGTTCTTCAGCGCCCAGAATCACGCGCCGGTGTTCTCGGTGCACGATGTCGGAATTCGGGATGCACCCGATATCGAATCCGCGGCACGCGGAATTTCGGCATCAGTACCGACATTGTTCGAGCCGCTGAATCTGACCCTGCGGGGCGTTGCGGGGCTGTCACCGCTGGTCAGTACCGGCAACGTGGCATCTGCAGCAAACGGCGCGGTGACCGTACTGGCGCTGACGCACCCCGAGCTTGAGCACGCCGGTCGCGCCTTGATCGAGGCGCTGCTGGCCGGCACGCCATTGACCGATACGGGCCGCCTCGACCGCGGCAACTTCACCAGACACAGTTGCTGCCTCTTCTACAAAGTGCCCGGCGCGGGGCTCTGTGGCGACTGCGTGATCTCCCGGTAGCGCTGATCACACCACCCTGCCCGATGACTGGTCGGTCATATTGCAACCTTGGTGCAACGGTGCCGGAGCTACCATTCGCCCGCCATACGGCAGGACGGAGTCAACCATGAGTTTGTCACCAACCGGATACGCCCAGACGCCAACCACCAGGCCTCGCCCCGAGATTGCCCGGATGCCCCAAATCGACTACCAGCAGCCATTTTTGGGATACCCATCCAGCCTCCGCACCACGATCGTCGCCAACGACGAACTTCTCCGCCACGGACTCGTGCACGTGGTCTCACGGATCGATCGAATCCGGTTCGTCGGCGACCTGCGCTACGGCGAAGGACTTGCCGAGCGCGTCAGGGAGCTGCGTCCGGAACTGCTGGTGCTCGGAATGGACCGCACGTTGGTGTTGTCGGATTTGCTGGCGGCGCTGGATGTCACGCCGCGGGTCGTCGTCGTGATGGACAGCCAGGACGAGGGGGCCAACACGTTGGACCTGTTGCGAGCCGGCGCCGACGCCCTGGTGGATCGGCGTTCGACCGCCACCGAGTTGCGCCATACCTTCAATCGCGTCATCAACGGACAATCCGCGCTCGACAGTCACAGCGTTAACGCAGTGATCGCCGAACTACGTTGTCCCCGTAGGGATTTTCGCGACAATCTCGTTGCCGTACTCACCGCCCGCGAACGCGAAGTCCTCGACCTGCTCGTCGAAGGCCTCGACAACCGCACGATCGCCGCCCAGCTGTTCGTTTCGGAAGCCACCGTCAAGTTTCACCTGCAGAACATCATGAAGAAGCTCGGAGTGCACAAACGCGCGGCGCTGATCTCGGTCGCGCTGCGCGGACAGAGCCGGCAGATGCACCCGTGACCACGGTGCCCGCGACCGAACTGTATGAGGTGATCCGCCGTCGGCGCGATGTTCGCGCGGAGTTCACCGGAGCGGCCGTCGGAGACGCGGTGCTGACCCGGATACTGCAGGCCGCCCATACCGCGCCCAGCGTCGGAATGAGCCAGCCGTGGGACTTCGTGGTCATCGAGAACCCCCTGACCAAGACGGCATTCCACACCCACGTGATGGGTGAGCGCCAACGCTTCCACGACAGCCTGCCGCCCGAGCGGGCCGCGACGTTCGACCGGATCAAGATCGAGGGTATCCGCGAGTCCACCGTCAGCATCGTGGTCACCTACGATGACAGCCGCGGCGGGGCCGCCGTGCTCGGCAGGCATGCCAGCCCGGATGCCGGTCTGTACTCGGTGTGTCTGGCCATCGAGAACCTCTGGTTGGCCGCCACTGCCGAAGGACTAGGCGTCGGATGGGTGTCCTTCTTCCGCGAGGAGTACCTGCGCGAGCTCCTCGGCATCCCGGATCCCGTCCGGCCGATCGCGTGGTTGTGCCTCGGACCGGTGACGGCGCTGCAGCAGATCCCCGACCTGGAACGACACGGCTGGCAGGACCGCCGACCGCTGTCGACGGTCGTCCACCGCGAGCTCTACGGAAACACGTCATGACCGCAGACCACGGAAAGCACGGAATGTCCACTCACCCAACCCCTGTCGGCCAGCCACCGGCCGTCTCCGTCGATCTGGCAGTGCGCGGTCAGCGGGTCACCATTGCCGGTGCGACACCGCGCGCGATGGCCACCGCCGCGGCCATGCTCGACGCCGGTGCGATCGTGACGGTCATCAGCGAGCAACCCACCGCCTACCTGTGCGACCTGGCGGCCCGCGGATTGGCCACCGTTGCCCACCGCGGAGTTCAGTCCGAGGACTTCGACTCCGCCACATTGGTTTTCGCTCTCACCGGTGACCACCTGCAGAATCGCAGGATCGCCGAGGAAGCCCAGCGGCGCGCGGTGCTGTGTTCGGTGGACCCCGATCCGCCGAGTCCGCAGAGCGGTCACCGCGCGGGCGGGCGCGTCATCTTGGTCGGCGGCGGGCCCGGTGACCCTCGCCTGCTCACCATCGCCGGCCGCGACGCGATCGTGGGCGCGGATGTCGTCGTCACCGACCGTCTCGCCCCCGTCGGAGTGCTGCGCCAGCTGGCACCGTACGCCGATATCGTCGACGTTTCCAAGATTCCCGGTGGCCGCCGCACCGAACAGAGCGAGATCAACTGCGCCTTGATCTCTCGCGCACAGGCCGGTCAGGTCGTGGTGCGGCTCAAGGGCGGTGACGGATTCGTGTTCGGGCGCGGCGGCGAGGAGCTGGACTGCTGCGTGCGGGCCGGTGTGCCCGTGGAGGTGATTCCCGGCGTCAGCTCCGCGATAGCGGCTCCGGCATCCGCGCTGATCCCGGTCACCCATCGGGGTCTGACCCAGGGATTCACCGTGGTGTCCGGCCACGTCCCACCCGGACATCCGGAATGCACCATCGATTACGCGGCGCTGGCGCGTGCCAACACCACGCTGGTGTTGATGATGGCGGTCGCCAACCTCGGGGCCATCACCCGGACGCTCGCCGACGCCGGACTGCATCCGGACACCCCGGCCGCCGTCATCGCAGACGGCAGCCTGTCCAGCCAATTCGAGATCCGCGGCACGGTGTGCACCATCGCCGACCTCGCGCGCGACGCCGGGATCGGACCGCCGGCCACGACGGTGATCGGCGCGGTCGCGGGCTTCGTGCCCGGCACCTCCACGCTGCGGCAGGCGCAACGATCGGGCGTCTGATGCGACTGCTCGGTTCGGCACGCACACCCGGGCGCCGGATCTGGGTGGTCCGCCACGGCGAGTCCACCTGGAACGCAAGGGGCCTCATGCAGCGACAGGTCGCCCACCCGCCGTTGACGGCCAAAGGCATCGAACAGGCTTATGCCGCCGGCTTTTCCTTGCAACACCGCGGCATCGGTCAGGTCGTGACCTCGGATGCGGTCCGTGCCCGTCAGACCGCCGCGGCAATGGCCACCGTCCTGGAGGTACCGGTCATCGTCGATCCCCGGTTGCGCGAGCGCGATTGGCTCGGCGCCCCCGGGCCCGCCCCGGCCGGCTCCTGCCCACCGCAAAGGCTCGAGGATCCCCGGCGGCGGGTGGCCGAGGCGCTCACCGCACTGGCCGGCTTCGGGGCCGACTCAGCCGTGGTGACGCACGGCGATATCGTGTGCGCGCTGCTGGATATGTTGTCTGCCCGCAACGCCGAGACCGCGCTCTGGGGCGACGGCCTGTCGGTGCCCAACGGCGCGGTGGTACCGATGCCGATAGCGCACCTGCGCAGCGCGGGTGGAGGCGCTCAGCCCTGAATCCCAGCGGATTTCGCTGTCAACCGCGATCGCCGCCGGGGCGCCACAGCACGTCCCCTCCCGGATTCTCGACCCTGGCCAGAATGAAGAGCAGATCCGAGAGCCTGTTCAGATAGCGCAGCGCGCACTCGTTGATCGGGGCGGACCCGGCCAGAATCCACCCGCTGCGCTCCGCGCGCCGAGCCACCGTGCGGGCCTGATGCAGGTACGCCGACGCCGTGCTGCCGCCCGGCAGGATGAAGCTGGCGAGTTTGGGCAGGTCCGCATTGAACTCATCGCACCACGCCTCCAGCCGACTCACCTGCTCGTCGGTGACCCGCAGCGGCGGGTACTCCGGGTCGTCGACGATGGGGGTACACAGGTCCGCCCCCACATCGAACAGATCGTTCTGGATGTGTTGCAGGACTGCGCTCGTGCGTTCGCTTGCGCCGCCGCAGGCGATGGCGACCCCGATGACGGCATTCGTCTCGTCACAGTCGGCGTAGGCGCCGACACGCGCATCGGCCTTGGGCACTCGCGACATATCGCCCAGCGCGGTCGTGCCGGCATCACCGGTTCTGGTGTAGATGCGTGTCAAATGCACTGCCATTGTCTGCGATCCAACCCGTCTAGATGAGTGCGAGCGCCAAGCCGGCGGCGGCAGCGGAGCCGAGAAGCGGTCCGACGATCGGCACCCAGGCGTACCCCCACCCGGCGTCGGCCTTGCCCTTGATCGGCAGGATCGCGTAGGCCAGTCGGGGGCCGAGGTCGCGGGCCGGGTTGATCGCATAGCCGGTCGGGCCACCGAGGCCGAACCCGATCGCCATGATCACGAAGGTCACCGCCCCGTACCCGAGGCCGCTGTTGATGTCCGGGTTGGTCATGATCCAGAAGATCAGCACGAACGTCGCGATGACCTCGGTGACGAGGTTCCACGGAATCCCGCGGATGGCCGGTGAGGTGCAGAAGATGCCGCGAGTCCCGCTGTTGTCGTCATTGTTGTCGTACTGGAGTTTGAAGGCGGCCCAACCCAGTACGGCGCCGATGAACCCACCGGACAGCTGCGCGGCCCAGTAGACCGGCACCGTCGACCACGCGATGTCACCCGACATGGCGACCGCGAGGGTGACCGCGGGATTGATGTGGCCGCCGGAGGGGTCGGCGATGCTGGCCGCGGTGAACACCCCGAAACCCCAGCCGAGCACGATGACCACCCAATCACCGCCACCACCGTGCGAGAACGAGTTCTTCAGCACGACGGCCGCGACCGCCCCGTTTCCGATGAGGCAGAGAATCGCCGTCCCGATGAACTCCCAGACGAAGATGTCGATGTTCGACACTGGCCGCGATCCTCCTGACGTGTGCACTGCACCGATACTGACCACTGAAGTCTGCGGCGCCGGCGACCCATTTTGTGATCACTATTGCTGCGTCCCAACCGCTTTACTGTCCATTGGGCTGTGCTTTTGGCTAGGGTCCGGCGGCCACCCCGACGAATCGCCGCGACACACGGCCCCGAGGCATTAACATCGCGCCTGCACTCGGGGCCACCGCAGACGTGGCCGAAGCACATGCCGCTGCATCCAGCCGAAAGGGTCCTCCATGACATCGCTCCCCCTGACCAAGGCGCAGGCCGTCGTCGACGCCGCGATCGTCAAGGCCGGTGAGATCGGCCAGCCGATGAACATCGCCGTGGTCGACGACGGCGGCCATCTGGTGGCGTTCGCCCGGATGGACGGGGCGATCAAGGCCAGCATCGACATCTCGACGCGCAAGGCGCGGACGTCGATCCTGATGAACGCGCCGACGAGCGCATTGATGGGGCTCGTCCAGCCCGGTGCCGAACTCTATGGCCTCGAACAACTCTCCGGAGGCTTGGTCATCTTCGGCGGCGGACTGCTGCTGGAACAGGACGGCGTGGTCGTCGGCGCCATCGGGGTCAGTGCAGGCAGCGTCGAGCAGGATGTCGCGGTGGCCGAGGCGGGCGTCGCGGCGCTGTAGCCGGCACCCGCCCGGCTTTCACCGATTCAGCTGGGGCAACAACCGGCGCACCACCGCGGCCGACGATCCGGCGACCTGCTCGGCGAAGGCCGCGAAATCCTCCAGTGCGTCGCTTCCGGCCAGATCGGACAGCGCCCGCACGATCAACCACGGCACCGAGAAGCGCTCGCACACCTGCGCGACCGCCCCACCTTCCATCTCGATGGCCCGACCGCCATGTTCGCGGTACAGGCGCTCCCTGGTGACCTCGCAGTGCAGGTACTGATCCCCGGTGAGGATCAACCCGTACACCAGTCGTGCCGCCCCCGGTAAGGCGAATCCGGAGAACGTCATCCGCACGCGCTCCATCAACGCCGCATCCACGGAGTACCCGAGTTCTGCGGTGGGATTGATCGACTCGACGTGACCGGCCTGATACAGCGACAGCCTCTCACCGGCGATCGTGCCCGCGTCGATCTGCACCACCCGGTCGGCGATCACGATGTCACCGATCGCCAGTCCCGGATCCAAGCCGCCTGCGACACCGGAGAACAAGACCGACGAACAGCCAAAGCGGTCCACCAGCAACGAGGTGACCAGCGCGGCGTTCACCTTTCCCATACCGGCCCCGACAAGTACCACCGGTACGTCGTCGATCCGTCCGCAGGCGAACTCGGTGCCGGCGATCCGGACCCGACGCTCGGCGTCGAGCTGATCAAGCAGATGCGTCAGCTCTTGGGGTATCGCGCAGATGACACCGATCGGCACGGGTCAGGACACGTCCACCCAGTCCAGGGTGCGCTGCACGGCCTTCTGCCAGCCCGCGTACCCGGAGCTGCGCTGCTCCTCCGACCAGTGCGGGCTCCAGCGCTGACCCTCCTGCCAGTTGGCACGCAGATCGTCCGGGTTCGCCCAGAAGCCGACGGCCAGCCCGGCCGCGTACGCCGCACCCAGCGCCGTGGTCTCGGCGACGACCGGCTTCACCACGTCCACGCCGATCACATCGGCCTGGATCTGCATGCACAGGCTGTTCGCGGTGATACCGCCGTCGACCTTCAGAACCTCAAGGTGCACACCGGAATCGGCCTCCATCGCGTCCACCACGTCGCGGCTCTGGTAGCAGATCGCCTCCAGCGTCGCCCGCGCCACGTGGGCATTGGTGTTGAAACGGCTCAACCCGACGATCGCGCCACGGGCATCCGAACGCCAGTACGGCGCGAACAGCCCGGAGAAGGCCGGCACGAAGTAGACCCCGCCGTTGTCCTCGACCTGTTTGGCCAGCGACTCGCTCTGCGCCGCGCCACTGATGATGCCCAGCTGATCTCGCAACCACTGCACCGCCGAACCCGTCACCGCGATGGAACCCTCCAGCGCGTACACCGGTTTCGCGTCCCCGAACTGGTAACACACCGTGGTCAACAGGCCGTTGGTGGACCGGACGATCTTCTCACCGGTGTTCAGCAGCAGGAAGTTACCCGTGCCGTAGGTGTTCTTGGCTTCGCCCGCCTTCAGACACACCTGGCCCACCATCGCGGCCTGCTGGTCACCCAGAATCCCCGTCACCGGGACCTCGCCACCCATGGGTCCGGCGCTCAGGGTCACCCCGTAGGGCTCCGGTGAGGACGACGGCCGGATCTCCGGCAGCATCTGGCGCGGAATTCCGAAGAACGACAACAACTCATCGTCCCAGTCCAGGGTTTCCAGATTCATCAGCATGGTGCGGCTGGCATTGGTCACATCGGTGACGTGCACCCCGCCGCGCGTCCCCCCGGTCAGATTCCACACCACCCAGCTGTCGCTGTTGCCGAAGATCGCGTCACCGCTCTCCGCGGCTTCCCGCACCCCGGCGACGTTTTCCAGGATCCACTGGATCTTTCCGCCGGAGAAGTAGGTGGCGGGCGGCAGGCCGGCCTTGCGCCGGATCACATCACCGCGGCCGTCCCGGTCCAGCGCCGTGGCGATCCGGTCGGTGCGGGTGTCCTGCCAGACGATGGCGTTGTAGTACGGGCGCCCGGTCTTGCGGTTCCACACCAGGGTGGTCTCACGCTGATTGGTGATCCCCAGCGCGGCAATGTCTTCGGGCTGCAGGTTGGTGTTGTTGAGCACGGAGGTCAGCACCGAGGCGGTGCGCTCCCAGATCTCCACCGGGTTGTGCTCCACCCAGCCGGGCTGCGGCATGATCTGTTCGTGTTCGAGCTGGTGACGGCCCACCTCGGCACCGGCATGATCGAAGATCATGGCTCGGGTGCTGGTGGTGCCCTGATCGATGGCTGCGACGAAATCGGGCAACGCTGCTCCTGACGTCGAAAGGGTGGTACCGGGTGGGTTCTACGGTAGCTGGGCGGAGCGCATCGATGTGGCGTGCGCCGGGACCACCCGGGCCAGCGATACGAACCGCAAACCTTCTGATTCCTCGAGGCTGAACCCGGTACCGCGGCCGGGTTCCACATCGATCACCAATTGACTGTGCTCCCATACCGGCACCTGTGGGCCAGAGACCCACACCGGCACGCCGTATGGCTGGCGATCCGAGACGACGTCGAGCATGCCGAGCAGGACATCGCTGTCCTCGATCGAGAACTCGCCGACGGGGTGACACATGAGCGTGGCGCTCACACCGAAGCCGCCAGACTGGCGAAACATCAACGCGCCGTTCCGGTTCTGGAGATGCACCACCAGCCCTGCAGCAGCCCGGGTGATCAACACCCGGGCTGCCGGGGAGTCCATCAGAGTCGCCCGCTCTTCATGCGAGCGCTCATCAGAAGAATCCCTGCGCGTTGTCGCTGTAGCTGACGAGCAGGTTCTTGGTCTGCTGGTAGTGATCCAGCATCATCTTGTGGTTCTCGCGTCCGATCCCGGACTGCTTGTACCCACCGAACGCGGCGTGCGCCGGGTACTGGTGATAGCAGTTGGTCCACACCCGGCCGGCCTTGATGTCACGCCCGGCGCGGTAGGCGGTGTTGCCGTTACGCGACCACACACCGGCCCCCAGCCCGTACAGGGTGTCGTTGGCGATGCTGATGGCCTCGTCGTAGTCGGAGAACGAGGTCACCGCCACCACCGGACCGAAGATCTCCTCCTGGAACACCCGCATCTTGTTGTGGCCGGTGAAGATGGTCGGTGCGACGTAGAAGCCGCCGTTGAGATCCCCGCCGAGCTCTGCACGCTCACCGCCGGTGACCACCTGTGCGCCCTCGTTCTTGCCGATCTCGATGTAGGACAGGATCTTCTCCAACTGATCGTTGGAGGCCTGCGCGCCGATCATCGTGTCGGTGTCCAGCGGGTCGCCCTGGCGCACGGCCTTGGTGCGGATCGCGGCCATCGCCAGGAACTCGTCATAGATGTCGGCCTGCACCAGGCTGCGCGACGGGCAGGTGCACACCTCGCCCTGGTTGAGGGCGAACATGGTGAAGCCTTCGAGCGCCTTGTCCTGGTAGGCGTCGTTGGCGGCCAGCACATCGTTGAAGAAGATGTTGGGGCTCTTGCCACCGAGTTCGAGGGTGACCGGGATGAGGTTCTGCGAGGCGTACTGCATGATCAGCCGGCCGGTGGTGGTCTCACCGGTGAAGGCGATCTTGGCGATCCGGTTGCTCGACGCCAACGGCTTACCGGCCTCGACTCCGAACCCGTTGACCACGTTGAGCACGCCCGCGGGCAGCAGGTCGCCGATCAGCGACACCAGGTACAGGATCGAGGCCGGGGTCTGCTCGGCCGGCTTGAGCACCACCGCATTGCCGGCGGCCAGCGCCGGTGCCAGCTTCCAGACCGCCATCAGGATCGGGAAGTTCCACGGGATGATCTGGCCGACGACGCCGAGCGGTTCGTGGAAGTGGTAGGCGACGGTGTCCTCGTCGACCTCCGAGAGCGAACCCTCCTGCGCACGAATGCAGCCGGCGAAGTACCGGAAGTGGTCGACGGCCAGCGGGATGTCGGCGTTCAGCGTCTCGCGGATCGGCTTGCCGTTGTCCCAGGACTCGGCGAGCGCAATGGACTCGAGATTCTCCTCGATGCGGTCGGCGATCTTGTTCAGGATCAACGCACGCTCGGCGGCCGAGGTCTTGCCCCAGGCCGGTGCGGCGGCATGCGCGGCGTCCAGCGCCTTGTCGATATCGGACTCGTCGGATCGGGCGATCTCGCAGAACACCTGACCGGTGATCGGGGTGGGGTTCTCGAAGTAGCGACCGGCGGTCGGTGCGACCCACTGGCCGCCGATGAAGTTGTCATATCGCGCGTCGAACGACATCAGGGCGCCGTCGGCGCCCGGACGTGCATAAACAGTCATGGCTTCTCCTGCGTTGTGACACCGAGGTGTGTCGGTCGTCACTCAACTTAGGCGCGCAGAGGTTGCATCACGGTTGCAACGCGCGCTCAGGTCACGACCGCGCGCAGCACCTCCCGGCCGACGGCCTCCAGCCGGCTCAGGCCCGGCTCCTCGATCGGATAGTGCCCGCAGTTCTCCAGCAGTTCCACGCGCGTCGGGCCGGCGATCCGCTCCAGAAACCGCACGCTGAGTTCCGGGGGCGTCCAGGTGTCGGCTGCGGGCGCGACGAGGGTGACCGGCGCGCCGCGATAGCGCTCCGGCGGGGTGTGCCCGTAGGTCAGCCAGCTCGACAGGAAACCGAGCGGCACACTGACCCCACCACCGCGTGGGTCGGTGGCGCACAGCGTGGACAGACCCGGATCTCGGCTCATCGCCGACATGTCGGCGAGCAGACGGATGGGCACGCGCACCGAGCCCAGTAGCGATCCGGCCACGCGCAGGATCGGCCCCGTGAGCGGACCCGCGATCTTGATCCGGGATACCGCCGCCAGCGCGGCCGGGTCGGTCAGGTCGAGCAGGCAGGTCGCCAGCACCGCATCGACGGCGCCGGTGCGGTGCGCCGCCTCGTAGGCGATCATGCCGCCCATGCTCGCGCCGAACAGGATGATCGGCCGGTCGTCGCGCGCCCGCTCGGCGGCGATGATGTCGCACAGCAGGTCGATCCAGTCGGGGTAGCGCACCCGGCCCGGGTCGGGTTCCTCCGTGTACCCGTACAGCGGCATATCCGGCGCCAGGATCTCCACGCCGATGCCGTCCCGGTTGCCGGCGACCAGTCCGGCCAGCGGCCATAAGGCCCCGGAGTACCCGCCGCCGCCGTGCACCAGGATCCCGCGGGCTTTCGCCGTGTTCGGGTCACCGCCGCGCGCGATGTGGACGCGGCGGCCGCGCCAGTCCATCCAGGTCTGCCGTGGCCCGGCGATGCGGCCACGACGGTCGGCGGGCAGGAACGCCGCATAGCGATCGATGTCCATGTATCGATCGTCGGCTGCCGCACCGCGGCTGACAACTCGCTTACCAGGGCGCCATCGGCGCAGGTCAGTGCCGCCGCAGCGGATACTGCTCAGCTTCTGCGGTCAGCCGAGTTCGGAATCGAGGCCGGCCAGGTGACCGCGGGCCCCGGCCCGCGCCACCGGATCGGTCTCGGCGTGGTCATGCAGCAGCGTCCACCCGCGCCGGTCATCGCGGCCGTCGGGCAGTTCCAGCCAGCGCCGCAGCAGGCCGAGATCCGCGCCGGCCAGCACCGCACCGCGCAGGCTGGTCATCAGTTCGGTGCGCAACCGCCCGATCGCCGGGGACACCGACTGCGGCAGCAGCGCACCGGAGTACGCCGTGAGCGCGGCCGAGACGTCACCGGCCGCCAATGCGTCGAGCACGTCGCCCATATCGCTGGCCACCGGACCGAGCAGCCGGTACGGCCGGGACGCGATGTAGCTGGTCCCGATCACCCGGCGCAACCGGGACATCTCGGCGCGGATGGTCACCACGTCGAGGTCCTTGTCATCGAGCAGCATCGCCAGATGGTCGGCGCTCAGGCCCTCCGGGTGACGGATCAGCAACACCAGGATGTCGGCATGCCTGCCGGTCAGCGTGGCGGAACCGGAGCCCGCCTGCCATTTCGGCCGGTCGGCACCGAGCACGGACAGCCTGGGGGCCGCACTCGCCGCGGGCGCCGGGGGGTTGGGCGCCGGGGTGGTCAGGCGCAGCAACGCGAGCTGATTTTCCACCGCGACGGCGGTGGCCCGGACCAGCGCCAACGTCTCCGGCGCGGCGACGCGGGATCCGCCGGTGAGGTCGATGGCACCCAGCAGCACCCCGGTGGCCGGGTCGTGCACCGGTACCGCGGTGCAGTTCCAGGGATGCACGATGCGGGAGTAGTGCTCGGATCCGCGGATCTGCACCTCCCGATCCAGGGCGAGCGCGGTGCCGGGCGCGTTCGTCCCCGCGATGTTCTCGCTCCAGTCGGTGCCGGGTACGAAGTTCATCGCCTCGGCCTTGCGGATGGCGAGCCGGTCGCCCTCGACCCAGAGCAGGGTGCCATCGGCGGCGGTGACGGCGACGACGACGCCCGCATCCACGGCATCCTCGACGAGGAGGCGACGGATCAGCGGCAGCGTCGGCGCCAGCGGATGGGTCTTGCGCAGTTCGTCGAGCGCGTTCACCGCTTCCGCCGTGCGGCCCATGCTGTCGGGATCGACGCCGGTGGCCAGACTGCGCTGCCAGCTCTCGGCGACGACCCTGCGCAGCGGCACCGAATCGAGATAGGACGCGTCGACCTCACCTGCGACGAAGAGGTCATGGACGGCGCGTACCTGTGCCGGGGGCACGCGCCCACCGGTTGTCCTCGATATCGCCACCAAGCTCACACTCCCCGCGCACAGCCGAAGAGCCGACACCAGCGCATCACACCAGGATAGTTGACGGTCGACAGTCTGAATCGAATTCGTCCTCCTGGGGGCGCTACGCCATGACTGTGCGGTCCCGCCGGTCTCTCCCCCCGACGCGGGACCGCACAGGGTCATGGGTGTCCGCGGCCGGTCAGCGGCCCCAGGCGCCGGCGGCGCGGCGGTCGGTCGCCGAGACATCGTCGGCCCCGTCGCGCACCGCGTTGCCCAGCCGGAACAGGATGTCGTTGAGCGCGGCGGCCGACTGGTTCCAGCGCAGCTGTTCGGTGCGGTAGGCCTCGGCGGCCTCGGCGGTCCAGGTCTGCTGCAGCGGCGCGATCTGGGCCCGCAACTCCTCCAGCGCCGCATTGAATCGGGCCGAGGTGCTGTGGATCTCCTGGCGCACCGTGTACTCGATCTCGTCGAAGTTGTACGTCAGCATCATGTCCATGTGCCTGTCTCCTGGTTTCTGCCGCTCGGGTGTCTCTACAGCTGATTGCTGACGGCGGCGATACGGTGCGAGTGGCCGTCGGCGGCCTCGCGCAGCGTGCGTTCGTTGAGCCGGATGGTCTCCGCGATGCGCTCCAGCGCGTGGTGCAGCGCCAGCGACTCGGCGTTCCAACGGTCGACGACCTCCCGGAAGCGGACGGCCGCCGCACCACCCCACACCGATGCCGGCACACTGCACATCCGTCCGATGAAGGTGCCGAGCATGGCCCGGATCTCCTGATTGCGGGCATCGATCTGACCGGAGACCGAGTGCATCAGGTCCAGGTCGGTGTTGAGTGCGGGCATGGTGGTCCTCCCCCGGTGAATGACTTCCCTTGCGGAAATGCTGTTGTGAATAGGACGCAGCGGCACCCGATTCGGTTCCGTGTGATCCGAATTCGTTTCACGGTGCCGCGTGTGCCGACCGGATGGCCGCATCGCAGTGCTGCCGGATCTCGGCCCCGGAGGACGGCTGCTGGCATCCGATCGCGATCCGCACCTGTCCGTCGAGGAAGACAGCCCAGGCGATCTCGCGGTCCGGGCGCGTCTCGACATAACTGAGCACGGCACGGCCACCCCGGTGGTCGTCGACGCGCAAACCGGTGAAGACCCCCGGCGGCTGCAGTGCCAGCGCAGCCTCCAGGACCGCGGCGGTGTGGGCCGTATTCGGTCCGGCCACCGACTGCGTGAGCAGGATCGCGGCGACTTCCTCGGTCGGCGAAAATGCCTGTACCCGGGGCGAACCCGCGCCCTCGGTGATCCGGCGGACCACCCAGCCGGCGGGGATCTCGACCGTCACGCGACCCTCGGTGAGCAGCGTCACGGGCCGCTCGGCGGGCTCGCCCGCCCCGCGCAGACCGAGCAGCATCCCGAGGGCCAGCAGCAGTCCCGCCGATACCGCCCACCCCGTCATGCGCCGGTGCGGCACCGGCACTGGCAGTCGGCGTTCCCCGAGCGCGGCGACAACAAAGGCGTCGTCGACGATCTGCACGTCGCGGCCACGCAGCATCTCGGCGAGGGCGCTCGCGAAGTCCGCGGCGCCGGCCACACCCACCGGCGCGTCGATCACCACCGGTCCTGCTCCCAGGACGCCGTGCGCGACGGTCTCGGCGACCCGGGCCGTCGCGCCAAGGCGGGGCGTCACCGCGATGGGCAGGACCGGGCCACGGCAGATCACGAACTCCGGTGCGATCTCGACGACACTCGCGGCCGGTGATCGCAGCGTGTCGTGCCGGCGCAGGATGACCGGCTCCGCGCAGTGCTCACCCGCGGCGCGCCGGATGCGATTCACCCGGGCCTCGCTCCACCAGCCGGGACACACGAGCAGCAGTCCGCCCGCCGGTTCGCCGGCCGCCACGGCGATGACCCGCGCCCACAGCTCGTCGAGGGCGACCGGCCGTTCATCGACGAGCACATGATCGTCGTCGATGGCATCGATTGCCGCAGCGACGATGTCGGCCGGCAGCGGGTTCGGCCCGCTGACCGTTCCCGGTCCGATGACCAGTGCCGTGGCACTCACGGTTCGGGGGTCCACGCGATCTGCACCCGCTCGTCGGCATGCCCCCTGCGAATGAGCATGGCCCGCCCAGGGGGCAACGGTGCGGGCCGCGCGATACCGAGCAGGGCGCCCTCGTCCGCGCCCGCGCTCATCAGTAGCCCGGCGCAGCCGAGCTCACGCATGGTGGCGGGCACCGGGTTGAACATCGCCCGCGCCGCACCGCCGGCGCGGCGCGCGATCACCAGGTGCAGTCCGATGTCACGGGCGTGCGGGAGGAATTCCAGCAGCGGCGCCAGTGGATCCGTGCCGGCGCCCGTGATCAACTCGTAGTCGTCGACGACGACATACATTTCCGGTCCCGACCACCACGACCGGTCGCGCAGTTGCTGTGGGGTGGCCGCGGCACCGGGCAGCCGCCCACGCAGCTCTTCGGTCAGCTCGGCGAGGTGTGTCTGCAGCATCCCGGTGGACATCAGGTAGCCGGCCAGGTGCCCGGTGTCCACCACACCGAGCTGTGTCCTGCGCACATCGACGAGATGGATCTGCACCTGTTCCGGCGTACAGGTCCGGGTGAGTTGGGTGCACACCGTCCGCAGTGCCGCGGTCTTACCGCAACCGTTGTCGCCCAGCACGATCAGATGAGCGGTCTCGGTGAAATCGACAGCCATGGGTTTCCATTCGGATTCCCCGATGCCGATGGTGACGTTCGTCGGGCCCGCGTTGCGGGCGGGCACCGAGTGGTGCTCCACCACGGCGGGCAACAGCCGGACCGGGACCGCCGAGCGGCCGGCGTGACGCCCGCGCAGCTCCTGCACGATGGTCTCGATGGTGTCCGGTCGAGCCTGCGCGATGACCGCGACCCGGCCGTCGCGGGTGATCCCGGTGCCCGGCGGACTGTCGATGAGATGGCGGGCCGCCTTGCGGTCCATCTCGGATTCCGCGGGCTCACCCAGGCGCAGTTCGATCCGGGTGCCGAGTTGGTCCTTGAGCGCGGGCCGCAGTTCCGCCCAGCGGGAGGCCGTGATGACGACGTGGATTCCGTGTGCGAGACCCTGGGCGGCCATCGCGGTGATGGCCTCCAGCAGGGCGTCGTCGCTGTCCCGGAGTGCACCCCACCCGTCCACGACCAGGAACACCTCGCCGTAGCCGTCGGGTCCCGCGGCACGACCGGTCTCCGCCCGCCGTCGGATCAGCGCCTGCAGCTGTGCCACGGTCCGCTTCACCAGCTCGCCCTCGCCGGGTCCGGCGATGACGCCGGTGTGCGGAAGGTGCTGTAGCGCAGCCAATGTGCCGCCACCGAAGTCCAGGCAGTAGAACTGGACTTCGGCGGGGCTGTGCGTGGCAGCCAGCGCCAGCAGCAGCGTGCACAACGAGGTGGACTTACCGGACCGCGTCGCACCCACCACGGCGACGTGTCCTCCGGCCCCGTTCAGGTCGGCGGTGAGCAGATCGCGACGTTGCGCGAAGGCGTTGTCCACCAGGCCGATCGGTGCGGTCAGCCGGGTGCCGTCGTGCCGGGTGAGCAGTTCTTCCACGGCCGGGCACGCCGGTAGGGCGGGCAGCCACAGCTTGTGCGCCGGGCTGCCCCGGCCGGCCAGCCGGTGCAGCGCGGTCTCCAGCACCGTGGCGCCGGTGTGCAGAGGCACCGCAGCCTGCCCGGCCCCGTCATCGGGCGCCGCGGTGAACGGGCGTGGACGCAGCTCCGGCGCGGCCCGGGACTCATCGCGTCCGGACACATACGCGCTCCGCAGCCGCACCAACCGGCCGTCGGTGGTCTTCAGATAGGCCGCACCCGGCGCGGCCGGCAGCTCGTAGGCGTCGGGAACACCGAGAACTGCCCGGGATTCGCCGGCCGAGAACGTCTTCAGACACACCCGGTAGGACAGGTGGGTCTCCAGGCCGCGCAGTCTGCCCTCATCGAGGCGCTGGCTGGCCAGCAACAGGTGCATCCCCAGCGACCTACCCAGCCGACCGATCGCCACGAACAGCTCGGCGAGTTCGGGTCGCTGGCTGAGCAACTCGGAGAACTCGTCGATGACGATGAACAGCGCGGGCAGCACGGGCAGATCGGCGCCGGACGACCGCGCCCGCCGGTACTCGGCGATGTTCGCGAGATTGCCCGCCGCTCGCAGCACCTGCTGCCGGCGGTTCATCTCCCCGGAGAGCGCATCGTGCATCCTGCTGACCAGGTAGGCCTCGTCGTCCAGATTGGTGATGACCGCCGACACGTGGGCGAGCTTCTCGAAGCCGAGAAAGGTGGCGCCGCCCTTGAAGTCGATGAGGGCCAGATTGAGATCGTCGGGCGAGTGCACGGCCACCAAACCGAGGATCAGTGTGCGCAGGAACTCGGACTTCCCCGATCCGGTGGCCCCGACGCACAGCCCGTGCGGGCCCATCCCACCCTCGGCGGCCTCCTTGATGTCGAGGAGCACCGGTTCGCCCCGAGCATCCACGCCATCGGCGATACCGATGGGCACCCGCAGCCGGTCCGGACCCGCACGGGGGCGCCACAGCACGGCCGGATCGACATCCGCTGCGGTGCCGACGCCGATCAGGCTCGTCCATGTCGTGCGCACCGCTCCGGCATCCGGTCCGGTGCGCCACCGGGCCAGCCGGCGCGCACACATGTGTGCCTGCGCGCGCGACAGACCGTCCACGTGGTCGAGGCCGGCGAGGTCGATGACGATGTCACCGCCTCCGTTGAGATCGAGCACCGTGACATCGGGGCCGGTCCGGGTCGGCACGTCCCCGTCCAGGATCGCCACGGCGCGGGACGTGCCACGCGCCCCGTGGTGTGGCAGCCATTTCAGCCAGTCCCACTGCGGACCAACGGGTCCCGTCACGCAGACATCCCCCGGGCTGTGCAACACCGCAAGTTGGCAGACGATGGCACGCACCAGGGCTCGCGCTGCGGCCGGCTCCCCGTCGAAACCGATGTGCCCGGCGATGTCGAGCGTGACGGGCAGGTCCGTCACCGCGGATCGGCCGGCGAGCAGCTCCGCCAGCGCGGCCGTGGTCACGGGGTCCGGTTCGGCGACCGGGTCGGCCGGGCCGGCGATCAGCGGAGTCGCCAGCGCTCCGGTGCCCAGACCGACCCTGATCCGGCAGAAGTCCGGGTCGGCGGGCCTGCGCTCCCACATTCGCCGGCCGCCGGCCAGCGTCCACAGCACCGCGGGATCGGGTTGTCTCCAATGGTCCGAAACATGCTGTTGCTGAGCGGTTTCACGGGTCGTCGCCGCCACGGTGTCCAAGTAGCGCAGATAATCCCGCCGGCCCGCGTTCAGTTCGGCCGTCCGCCCTCGGGCGGTGTGGGCCAGTGTGCCGAGCACCGACAGCACCATCATGACCGGGAAGATCAGGTACATCGGGTTGCGCGGCGCCGCCGCACCGGGCCCGCCCGACGCGTTCAGATACAGCACCACCATGCCACCGACCGCGACGAGCATCAGCACCGGCAACAGGCGCGCCATCGGACTCGCCGGCTCCACGGCAGGCACCTCCGGTGGTTGCCGCAGCGCCACCTCCGCGTCCGGCACGGGCGGAGCGGGCAGCCGCTTCTCCCTGAGGAACTCCATTCCTGTTTCGACGCAGCGCGCGCCCCGCCGGTTCCCCCGAATTTTGGTGCGCGGTGGATGCTCGGCGCACGGCTACCGTGACATCGGGGAGTGTTCAGGGGGGATGGGCGATGGATGATCCGTTGTGCCGGGTGTCGATTCAGGACGCCAGGCGGCCGCACCTGGTCGACCTCGCGCTACCGCGGCATGCCGAGCTGGGCCTGCTGCTGCCCGATATCGTCGGCCTCGTCGTCGGCGACGAGGCGACCGATGTCGCTCCACAGGGCTGGCGACTGGACCGTCTGCGCGGCGGGCACTGTGATGAGTCGATGACCCTGCACGAGAGCGGAGTATCCGACGGCGACGTCATGGTGCTCTCGCTCGTCGACGCCCCGGCACCCGGCCCGCTACCCGAAAATCCCTTCCACACCGTGTCCGGGGCCGAAGCCGGTCCCGAATCCCGCCCCGCGATGTCTGCCGGGTTCTGGACGTGCGCCGGTCTGGCCGCCGTGATCGCGCTCGGTTACTCGGGCATCCACGGTGGTGCGCCGATGCCGGCCGCGGGGACCGCCTCGCTCAGCGCGGCCGTGTGCCTGATCGTCGCCTGGCGACGGGACGCCATGCGCTCGACCCTGCACGGCCTGTCGGTCGGTTTCGTCTGCATTGCGGGATTTCTGGCGGTACCCGGTGCCGGCGGCGCACCGGGGGTGACGTTCGGCGCGGCCGCCGGCTGTGTCGCCGCGTTGTGGTTGCTGCGCACGGCAGGCGGCGATGTCTGTTCGCTCACCGCGGCGGCGACCGCATCCGCGGCGGTGGCGGTGGTGGCGGCGTTCTCACTCGTGGTGTCCGTGGACCTGGCGGCATGGGGTGCGGTGCTCGGTGCGCTGTCCCTGGCGGTGCTCGGTGCGGCGGGACGGGTCACCTTGGTGCTCAACGGTCTTCGGCCGCCGTTTCCCGGCGAGGGCATCGCCGACCCGGTGTCGGCCGCGTCCGCGGCCGGTGCGCGCGAAGTCTTCGCCGGGCTGGTGACCGGAAGCGCCGCGGCGATCACCCTGGCCGTCGGCGCGATCACCACCGGCTGCCTGGGCACCACGACGTGGCTTCCGGGATTCGCGTTGGCCGCGGCACTGGCGGCCCTGCTGCTGTTGCGGACCCGGTGCTACGCCGACCGACGGTGCCGCACCGCGCTGGGTTGGTGTGGGCTCATCTGCGCCGCGACAGCGGTCGCGCTGGCGACGGTATCGGCGCCGCGGTACGCGGGTCCGGCGGTGGTGCTGACCGTGGCGCTGGCGGCCTGGTGTCGGGCAGGCCGGGGCACGCGCGCGGCGTCATGGGCACGCGGCGCCGATGTGGCCGAATACATCCTGCTTGCCGGGGTGGTGCCGCTGGCATGTTGGGTCGCCGGCGTGTACGAGGTGGTGCGATCGATGAGTGTCGGATGACCTGCCGGACAGCGCCGATGATCGCGACCGTGCTCCTGACGGCCGCACCGGTCCTCACTGCGGCGCCTGCCGCCGCTGTCGGTCCGCCGCCGATCGAGGATCGGTTGTTGCCGCCCGCCGGACCGGCGGCTTCGCGTTTTCCCACCGAGCAATTCGCGACCTGCGCCACCGCACCGGTGGTGGCGGCCGGGGTGCGACGGGACAGGCCCGAACTACGCGCCGCGTGGGCTCGCACCCGCGGCGCCGGGCAGACGGTGGCGGTCATCGACACCGGCGTGGCGCGGCACCGACTGCTACCACATCTGGTGCCGGGTGGGGATTATGTCGCCGACGGTGACGGCACCGCAGACTGTGACGGCCACGGCACCATCGTCGCCGGGATCATCGGTGCGGCTCCCGACCCGGCCGGCGGGTTCAGCGGTATCGCCCCGGATGCCGCCATTCTGGCAATCCGGCAGTCCAGCACCAAGTTCCGCGCCTCCGAGCACGCCGACGGCGGAGACGGTGTCGGCGATGTCGAATCGCTCGCGGCCGCGGTGCGGGCCGCCGCCGACCAGGGGGCGACGGTCATCAACATCTCATCGGTGGCCTGCCTCGCGGTCGCCGACGCACTCGATGACCGCGCGCTGGGCGCGGCCCTGGCGTACGCGGTCGACACCCGCAATGTGGTGGTCGTTGCCGCGGCCGGGAACGTGGGCGGACAGGGCACGTGCCCGAAACAGAATCCGCTGCCCGCTGCTGCCGGCGGGCCGGACTGGGATCGTGTCGAGGTGGTGGCCAGCCCCAGTTGGTATGACGACCTTGTCCTGACCGTCGGGTCGGTGGATGCCGACGGGGCACCGTCCGACTTCACCTTGGCAGGTCCGTGGGTGGACGTCGCCGCCCCCGCCGAGGCCGTGATATCGCTGAACCCGGCCGGGGAGGGACTGACCGATACCATGCCGGGACATGCTGAACCACAGCCGATCTCGGGGACCAGTTACGCGGCCCCGATGGTGTCGGGCGTGGCGGCACTGCTACGCGCGGCGGCCCCGCAGCTGACCGCCCGGCAGGTGATGCACCGCATCGAGAGCACGGCGCGGCATCCCGGGTCGGGCTGGAATCCGTTGGTGGGCAACGGCGTGGTGGATGCGCTGGCCGTGATGCGCGGTATCGCCGCTCCGGCACCGGCGAGCGCGGCGCGCCCATTGGCGCGGCCGCCCGCCGTGCTCGCCGAGGCCGAGCCGCGACGGTTCGCCCTGGTCGGTGCCGCGGTGTGCGCGGTGCTCGCGGTGGCATCGGCGGCGCTGAGATCACGACGAGGCGCCGACGCTGTCCCGCACGACGGTGGCGCCGGCGACAGTGAGTTCAGCTCCGCGCGGTAGCAGCGCGAGCAGCGGCCACGGCGCGGCGCCCGGTGTCGGCGGCAGCCCGAGGGCTTGGGCCGCTTCGGTGTCACCGACACCGAATGCCACCCCGGACCCGGTGACCAGGTACCGCGGGCCGGTCGACAGGCCATCCCCGGCGACGCCCGCCGCCCGGGCGTAGATGCTGTGGCCGGCCGGGACCGCGACGGCGTCGATCCCGGGGCCGGCGCCATCGGCCTGCACCAGGTCGATGGCGTGTTCTGGTTCCGGCCGGGTGCCCGGTGCCAGCACGGCGGTGTCCGCTGCCGGTGCGGACCGCCGCCACTGCCAACGTGTGCACAGCACGCCACCGCGCTCCGCACCGGCGAGCACCGGATCGGCCAGATCGGTCACCGCCACGGTGTCCAGCACCGGCACCGCGGTGATCCGGTCGGCCGGCACGTCGGGTATCTCGCCGGTTCCGTGTGAGTCCGTGAAGCGGATCAGGTCGGCCGCCACCCGCCCCACCCGCTGCACTCCGTCGGCGAGCACCACGTAGTGGTCGGCGGCGTCACCGGCCCGCGGCACCCGCAGCACCTCGCCGACCCGGAAATCGGCGAGCCCTGCCGGTCCGGGGCCTCCGGCACCGGGCACCCGCGGAGCCGCGATCGGCGTCGCCTCCGGGAGCGGATCCAGTAGTGCGGCCGAAACCCTCAGCGGGACAAGGTCGTCGAGGTGCAGCGCGCGTATCGCTGCCCGGTCGCGTAGGTCCACTGCGGCGCGCCGTCCGTCGTGCAACACGAAGGTTCCCCGGGCGCGTTCCTGCACCGCGGTGACCAGGACCGGCGGCGCGATCGGATCCTGCGCGGGTGGGCCGATGATCATCGTGGTGGTCGAGTCGTCGCTGTCATCGCACACCGTCCAGGCCGGCCGGTCGTCCGCGAGTGCCGGCGCGAGATCGCCCGGCGCGCCCGGGATGCCCATCAGCGGACCGCGCTCGGCGGCGGCGATCATGGCCGCGCTCACCAGCCGCGGCACCGCGGGGATTCCGGCGATCAGCCGCGCGGACGCCAGATTCGGCACCGGGTGCATGACGTCGCCGACGCGGACGTACATCGCACCGGACTCCCGCACCATGACGATGGGATCGGTGCCCAGACTTCCGTGCGGCCGCAGCAGCGCGAGCACCGCACATACCGCCACCACGATCGCGGCCAGCACCATGCCGGCGCCCAGGGCCATGGACTGGCTGCGGATCGGGTCGTCGAGCATCCGGACATCCCGGTACACCAACGCGTATTCCATTCTGCGCGACAGGAAGCGGTAACCGCTGACCTGAAGCCGTGTCACCGAACGCCGAACCATGTGCCCCCCCGGCTTCGACCCTAACCGGCCGGACACACGGTTCCACGCACCACTTTCCGGACCGCCGCTACTCCTTGCCGCGCCGTTGCCGGTAGGCCGCCACGTGTTGCCTGTTGCCGCAGTTTCCGGTGTCGCAGAAGATCTTCGAGCGGTTGCGGGACACATCGAAGAGCACCGCGCCACAATCCGGGGCTGCGCACGTCTTGAGCCGGCGCAGTTCACCGCCGCGGATGAGGTCGGCCAGCGCCATCGCCATCTCGGCGCCCATCCGCTGCGCCAACGGGTCGTGGATCGAGGCCAGATGCAGATGCCATTCCGGCATCTCGGCGTGCCGGGTCAGCCAGGGCGAGGCCTTGGTGTCGGAGAGCAGCGCGTTCACCTGACCGACGGCGCGTTCCTCGTCGTCGGCGGCCTCCCAGAGCCGCCCGATGCGCTCCCGCAACCGGTGCACGTCGGCGAGTTCGGCGGCGTCCCGGTCACGGCGCCCGGTCCAGCCGAACTCGGCGAGGTAGTCGTCGAGTCCGGCGATATCGCCGATCGTGTCGACGGTGTCGTCCGATGACCCGCGGTCGCTGTTGATCAGCACGCACGCGGCCCGCAGCGTGAGCTCCGTGTCATGAGTGAAAATCATTTGACGCATGACTCCCGTCACCGATATTGTCATGAGCAACATTCATTTTACTCATTACACCTTGGAGCGCCTCATGACGATGACCGACGCGCGGTCCACGAACCGGTTCCGGCTCGGCCTGATGTTCGCGATCACGTCCGCCTTCGCGTTCGGCCTCTCCGGCCCGCTGGCGAAATCGCTCATGGAGGCGGGCTGGACCCCGACCGCCGCGGTGACCGCACGACTGGCCGGCGGGGCGCTGGCCATGGCCGTATTCGCCAGCTTCGCCAAACCGGGGTGGTTCCGTGAGGCACTGGAGCATCGCCGCACGATCATCGCGTACGGCGTCGTCCCCGTCGCGGGTGCCCAGTTCTGCTACTACAACGCCGTCTCCCATCTCTCGGTGGGCGTGGCACTGCTGCTCGAATACACCGCCCCCATCCTGGTGGTGGGCTGGCTGTGGGCACGGACCCGGCGCCGGCCGGGCCACCTCACCCTGGCCGGCGTCGCCATCGCGATCACCGGCATCACGCTGGTGCTCGACGTGTTCTCGGGCGCGCACATCAACTCGACCGGAGTGCTGTGGGGACTCGCCGCGGCGGTCTGCGCGGCCTGCTACTTCATGATGTCGGAGAAGGCCAGTTCCGACGGCACCGGGCTGAGTCCCATCACCCTGGCCGCGGCGGGTCTGATCGTCGGCGCCGTCGCCGTCGCCGCACTCGGCGTCTCCGGTGTGATGCCGATGCGCTTCAGCACCGAGAACGCCGCGGTCGCCGGCCTGACCCTGCCCTGGTTCGTCCCCGTCATCGCACTCGCCGTCATCCCGACCGCCATCGCCTACACGCTGGGCATCATGGGCGTGGCCCGGCTGCGACCGCGGTTCGCCTCCCTGGTGGGCCTCTCCGAGGTGTTGTTCGCGGTGCTCGCCGCTTGGGCGCTGCTCGGTGAGGCGATCACCGTCACCCAGACCGTCGGCGGCGCGGTCGTGCTGCTCGGCCTGGCACTGGCCCGTCAGGGCGACCGCACCGAACAGGTGGCGCAGGCCAATTGGCCCGACGTCCCGCCCGTGCAACCGTCGGCCGGGCAACCGATTAGCCGTAGTTAACCTTTGAATGTGAAGATGTTGATCGTGAAGCTGCGCACGATGGCTGCCCGGTCGGCCGCACTGGGATCCGCCCTGGTATCCGCAATCGCCGTTCTGGCCGGTCCCGCACCGGTCGCGTCCGCCGAGCCCTGCTCCGATGTCGAACTGATCTTCGCCCGCGGCACCAGCGAGCCCCCCGGCATCGGCCGCGTCGGACAGGCACTCGCGGATTCGTTGCGCCCGCAACTCGGCGGCCGCACCCTGAGCACCTACGGGATCAACTATCCCGCCACCTACGACTTCTTCACCGCCGCCGACGGCGCGTACGACGCGACCGGCCGCATCTCCTACCTGGCACAGAACTGCCCGGGCACGCAGGTCGTGCTCGGCGGGTACTCGCAGGGCGCGGCCATCGTGTCGATGCTGGTCGGTCTGCCGCCGGTCGGCGAACGGATCGGCGAATTCGGTTCGGCGCCGCCGCTGCCCGGCAACCTGGCCGGAAATGTCGCAGCGATGGCGGTCTTCGGCAACCCCGGCGCCAAGTTCAGCAATCCGGTGTCGGTGGCCCCACCGCCGTTCAGCGGCCGCGGTATCGACCTGTGCGCCGACGGCGATCCGATCTGCTCGCGCGGGCGCAACCCCTTCGCGCACACCCACTACGAATCCTCGGGATTCATCCCGCAGGCCGCCGGGTTCATCGCCGGCCGCGTCTGATCCGGGACTTGTTTAGCCGGTCTCCGCGTTATGCTTTGGCGTGGCCATTGATCTTGTTCGCCGTTGCTCCGTAATCCTCGCCGCCGCTGCCACCGCAGCCGGCGCGCTGATCCTGACGCCGGCGTCACCGGCACAGGCCGAGGGATGCCCCGACATCGAAGTCGTGTTCGCCCGCGGCACCAATGAGGATCCGGGCCTCGGCCGGATCGGGAACGCCTTCGTCAACTCGCTGCGCAACAAGGTGGGCGGACGTTCGGTGGGCGCCTACGCGGTGAACTACCCGGCAAGCTTCGACTTCCTGGCCGCCGCCGGGGGCGCCAACGACGCCAGCGGGCACATCCAGTGGATGATCAACAACTGCCCGAACACCCGGCTCGTGCTGGGCGGCTACTCACAGGGCGCGGCCGTCATCGACGTCATCGCCGCGGTGCCGGTGCCCGGGATCGGGTTCAACGCCCCGTTGCCGCCGAACACCCCCGAGCACGTCGCCGCGCTCGCGGTCTTCGGCAACCCGTCGGCAAAGGTGGGTCTGCCGCTGACCGTGAGCCCGGTCTGGGGCGGCCGGTCCATCGATCTGTGCAACGTCGGTGACCCGGTGTGCGGCCCCGGTGATGACGTGGCCGCCCACCGCGCCTACGACGGCGGCCAGGCCGATCGGGCGGCAAGCTTCGCGGCCGGGCTGCTCTGAGCACCCCGGTACACTTCATCGGGTGTCCTTCCGAACGCTCCCAGCAAAGCGCCGCGCGCGTAAGTTCGCCGCCACCGTCGCCGCGGTAGCGGCCATCGCCGGCGGGTTCATGGCCACCACGACAGCCGGCCCGGCCGCTCAGGTGCCCACCGCGTCGGCCGAACCGTGCGCACCCGTGGAGCTCATCTTCGCGCGGGGCCGCAACGAGGCCCCCGGCGTCGGCAGGCTCGGCAATGCGCTCGTGGCAGCGCTGAACGCCCGGCTGCCGCAGCCGATCGGTGTCTATGGCGTGAACTATCCGGCCAACACCGAGATCCCGCAGGGCGCCAACGACATCAGCAACCGCATCCAGTACATGGCGGGTGCCTGCCCGGACACCCGGCTGATCGTGGGCGGCTACTCGCTGGGCGCCGCATCGGCCGCGCTGGCGCTGTCGGCCACCCAGCCGGGCATGGGCTTCAACCGCCCGCTGCCGCCCGGGATGGACCGCCACGTGGCCGCCGTCGTCCTGGTCGGCAACTTCTCCAAGCAGATTCCCGGCCACCAGATTGCCGGGCAGTATGTCGACCGGACCATCGACGTCTGCAACGCAGAGGACCCGGTCTGTTCGGGCGGCCTGCCCAACGACCTCAACGATCTGCAGCGGGTCTGGGGAGATCACCTACAGGACGGCTACATCGGTTCCGGCCTGATCGACCAGGCCGCCGACTTCGCCGCCGCCCGGGTGCGGTAGCCGGCTCACTTCGCAGCGCAGACGTCAATTCCGGCCGCTACACTCGGTCCGGTGATCTTGACGCCGAGAGGTCCGGTCCGCCGCTTCACCGCGCTGGCGTCTGCGGTGCTCGTCGTGCTGGCCGCACTGACCGCACCCACGCTGACTGCGCCCGCCCTGCTGCCGACCGCCGGGGCGGTGTCATGTCCCGACGCCGAGCTGATCTTCGCGCGCGGGCGCATGGAATCCGCCGGTGCCGGTCCGATCGGCAATGCCCTCGTGAGCGCCCTGCGCTCCAAGACGGGCAAGAACGTCACCCTGTATGCGGTCAAATACCCCGCGGACACCCAGATCGACATCGGCGCCAACGATATGAGCGCCCGGGCGCAGTACATGTCGGCCAACTGCCCGGACACCCGGCTCGTCCTCGGGGGCTATTCACTCGGTGCGGCGGTGACCGATGTGGTGCTCGCGGTCCCCTTCGCCGCCTTCGGCTTCAAGAATCCGCTTCCGCCCGGCATCGATCAGAAGGTTGCCGCGGTGGCGCTGTTCGGCAACGGGATCGCCTGGGTGGGCCCGCTCTCGAACTTCAGCCCGGTCTACCAGGAACGCACCATCGAACTGTGCCACGGCGACGACCCGATCTGCAATCCGACCGATCCGGAGAACTGGGAATCCTATTGGGCCGACCACCTGGCGCCGGCCTACATCAAGGCGGGCATGGTGAACCAGGCCGCCGATTTCGTCGCGCCGCGCCTCTGAGGCCGCCTCAGAGGGTGCGTAGATCCCTCGTCACGTCGATGCGCGCCGCCAGCTGATCATCGGCCGGGTAGTCCACCCCCACCAGCGTCAGCCCACGGGCCGGCGCCGCGGCGAAATCACTGGAGCGTTTCGACGCACCGAGCAGCGACGCGCACCACGCCGGCTCCCGGCGGCCCTCCCCCACGGCCAGCAGGGCGCCCACCAGTGACCGCACCATCGACCAGCAGAACGCGTCGGCACTGACGTGGGCGGTGATCAGGTCGCCGTCCCGCGTCCAGTCCAGGCGTTGCATCTCGCGGATCGTGGTGGCCCCGTCGCGATGCTTACAGAAGGCGGCGAAATCGTGCAGTCCGATCAGGTGGCGCGACGCATCCGCCATGGCGGCCACGTCGAGCGGGCGTGGCCACGGCGTCACGAACCGGGTCTGCTGCGGAGTGGCGCCGTATGGTGCCGTGGCGAGCCGGTATTCGTAATGCCTGCGCAGCGCGGAGAACCGCGCGTCGAAACCGTCCGGGGCGCGCACGATACCGAGCACCCGGACATCTTCGGGTACGAACCGCGCGAGACGCCTTGTCAGCGGCAGGAATTCGGGCTCCCCGACCGGTCGCGCGCTGCGCGGGTACGCGTGTCCGAGTGCATCTGCGGGCACATCGACGTGCACCACCTGGCCGCTGGCGTGCACACCGGCATCGGTGCGTCCGGCCGCCCTCAGGATGACCGGGGTGCGGAACACCGTCGACAGCGCGTCCTCCAGGACGCCGGCGACGGTGCGCTGCCCTTCCTGGGTGGCCCAGCCGGCGAAGTCGGTGCCGTCGTAGGCGACATCGAGCCGTAGGCGAACCGGGGCGGGAACATGAGCAGTCCCGCCACCGGAGTCGATGGCGGGCCTGTTCACTGCATTGCTACTTGGCGTCGTCGGCCTCGTCGGCGGCGGTGGCAGCCTCTTCGGTCGCCACAGCCTCGGCTTCAGAAGCATCGGAGACCTCGATGAGGTTGTCCTGAGTCGTCACCTCGTCGACGGTCTCCTCCGCCGAGGCCTCGTCGGCCGTCGGGCCTTCGGTGGCCTCGGGCTCGACAGCGGCCTGCGGGGCGGCAGCGGCCGCGACCTTCTGCGACGCGTCCGCGCGGCGAGCGCGGTTGGCCTCGGAGGTCGCGGTCTTCTCCCGGACCAGTTCGATGACGGCCATCGGGGCGTTGTCGCCCTTGCGTGCCTCCACCTTGATGATCCGGGTGTAGCCACCCTCGCGGTCGGCGAAGAACGGACCGATCTCGGCGAACAGGGTGTGCACCACATCCTTGTCGCGGATCTTCTTCATCACCTCACGCCGGTTGTGCAGCGTGCCCTTCTTGGCGTGGGTGATCAGCTTCTCCGCGTACGGACGCAACGCCCGTGCTTTCGGCTCGGTCGTCTTGATCCGGCCGTGCTCGAAGAGCGAGGTGGCCAGGTTGGCCAACAGCGCGGCCTGGTGCGAGGACGACCCGCCGAGGCGAGGACCCTTGGTGGGCTTGGGCATTGCGACTATCTCCTAATGTGGCCGATCCCCGTATCAGGTAGGACCGGGACGGTTCTGCTGGGTTTAGAGCTGTTCGGTTTCGCGCCTAGAGCTGTTCGGTTTCGGCAAAGTCCTGGTCGGTGTCCAGGTCGTAGCCTGCGTCACCGGTCCAGGTGCCGGTGGCCACGTCGTAGCCGGCAACCTCGGACGGATCGAAGGTGGCCGGGCTGTCCTTGAGCGAGAGACCCAGCTGATGCAGCTTGATCTTCACCTCGTCGATAGACTTCTGGCCGAAGTTACGGATGTCGAGCAGATCGGACTCGGTGCGCGACACCAGCTCGCCGACGGTGTGCACACCCTCGCGCTTGAGGCAGTTGTACGAGCGCACCGTCAGGTCGAGGTCGTCGATCGGCAGCGCGAAGCTGGCGATGTGGTCGGCCTCGGCCGGCGACGGCCCGATCTCGATGCCCTCGGCCTCGACGTTGAGTTCCCGTGCCAGACCGAAGAGTTCGACCAGGGTCTTGCCGGCCGACGCCAGCGCGTCACGGGGGGTGATCGAGTTCTTGGTCTCGACATCGAGGATCAGCTTGTCGAAGTCGGTGCGCTGCTCGACGCGGGTGGCCTCCACCTTGTAGGTCACCTTGAGCACGGGCGAGTAGATGGAATCGACCGGGATACGGCCGATCTCGGCACCCGAGGCCTTGTTCTGCACGGCGGGCACATAGCCGCGGCCACGCTCGACGACCAGCTCGACCTCGAGCTTGCCCTTGTCGTTCAGGGCCGCGATGTGCAGATCCGGGTTGTGCACCGTCACACCGGCCGGCGGCACGATGTCGCCGGCGGTGACCGCACCCGGGCCCTGCTTGCGCAGGTACATGGTGACCGGCTCGTCCTCTTCCGAGGACACGACCAGACCCTTGAGGTTCAGGATGATGTCGGTGACATCTTCCTTCACACCGGGGACGGTGGTGAACTCGTGCAGCACACCGTCGATGCGGATGCTGGTGACCGCCGCGCCCGGGATGGACGACAGCAGCGTGCGCCGCAGCGAGTTGCCGAGCGTGTAACCGAATCCGGGCTCCAGCGGTTCGATGGTGAACCGGGACCGGTTGTCGGCCAACGTCTCTTCGGACAGTGTGGGTCGCTGTGAAATCAGCATGTTTCTCTATCTCCTTCTCGACACCCGCTATTTGATGCCGTCTGGGTGTCCCAGGCCGCCGGAAAATGGGCGGCGACCCGGGACATCTAACCGTTTACTTCGAGTAGAACTCGACGATGAGCTGCTCGGTGAGCGGCACCTGGATCTGTGCCCGCTCGGGCAACTGGTGAACCAGGATGCGCTGACGCTCGCCGACGACCTGCAGCCAACCCGGGATCGGGCGTTCGCCCGCGGCCTGCCGTGCTGCTTCGAACGGCAGGGTGTTGATCGACTTGTCCTTGACATCGATGATGTCGTACTGCGATACGCGGTAGCTGGGGATGTCGACCTTCACACC
This sequence comes from Mycolicibacterium frederiksbergense, assembly GCA_030499155.1. Taxonomy (GTDB): domain Bacteria; phylum Actinomycetota; class Actinomycetes; order Mycobacteriales; family Mycobacteriaceae; genus Mycobacterium; species Mycobacterium frederiksbergense_A. The sequence goes on from JAUKNU010000001.1 coordinate 218,328, forward strand.
GTTGACGGTGAAGTGGCCGTGGCTGACCAGCTGGCGAGCCATCCGGCGGGTACGCGCCAGGCCGGCGCGGTACACGACGTTGTCCAGGCGGCTTTCCAGGATGCGCAGCAGGTTCTCGCCGGTCTTACCCGAGAGGCGGTTGGCCTCTTCGTAGTAGCGGCGGAACTGCTTCTCCATGACGCCGTAGGTGAAGCGAGCCTTCTGCTTCTCCTGCAGCTGGGTGCGGTATTCGCTCTCCTTGATCCGCGCGCGACCGTGCTGGCCGGGCGGGTAGGGGCGCTTTTCGAACGACTGATCGCCGCCGACGAGGTCGACGCCGAGGCGACGCGACTTGCGGGTCGCGGGGCCGGTATAACGAGCCATTGTCTAAATCCTCTTCCCTAGACCCGGCGCCGCTTGGGCGGACGGCAGCCGTTGTGCGGCTGCGGAGTGACGTCGGAGATCGCACCGACTTCGAGGCCTGCGGCCTGAAGCGAACGGATCGCGGTCTCGCGGCCCGAACCCGGGCCCTTCACGAAGACATCGACCTTCTTGACACCGTGCTCCTGCGCCTTACGGGCAGCGTTCTCGGCGGCGAGCTGCGCGGCGAACGGGGTCGACTTACGCGAACCCTTGAAGCCGACGTGACCCGACGAGGCCCAGGCGATGACGTTGCCCTGGGGATCGGTGATCGAGACGATGGTGTTGTTGAAGGTGCTCTTGATGTGAGCAGCGCCGTGCGGGACGTTCTTCTTTTCCCTGCGGCGGGTCTTCTGACCCTTCTTGGCGGCGGTGCCGCCCTTCTTTGCCTGTGCCATCCGGGGTTACCTGGCCTTCTTCTTGCCGGCGATGGTGCGCTTCGGGCCCTTGCGGGTGCGCGCGTTGGTCTTGGTGCGCTGTCCACGCACGGGCAGGCCACGACGGTGGCGCAGTCCCTGGTAGCAGCCGATCTCGATCTTGCGACGGATATCGGCCTGGACCTCGCGGCGCAGGTCACCCTCGACCTTGAGGTTGCCTTCGATGTATTCGCGCAGCTGGCTCACCTGATCGTCGGTGAGGTCCTTGGTGCGCAGGTCCCGGCTGATGCCGGTGCCTTCCAGGATTTCCTGGGAGCGGGTACGGCCGATGCCGTAGATATAGGTCAGCGCGATCTCCATGCGCTTGTCACGCGGGAGATCGACGCCCATGAGACGTGCCATCAGGCAGTGATTCCTTCTCTATGCGGAGGTCTGTTCCCAGTCCGTTCCCCGTCTTGGCGGGGCCCGGCCTCCGTGCCGGGCGTGTAGTGAGCAGCGAATCCGCTCACTGGTACTGGGAGGTCTGCATTCAGTTGTGGGTGGTTCTGCGTGCTTGGACTGGGACTAACCCTGCCGCTGCTTGTGCCGCGGATCCGAGCAGATCACCATGACCCGCCCATGCCGGCGGATCACCCTGCACTTGTCGCAGATCGGCTTGACGCTCGGGTTCACCTTCACGGCTTCGCGATCCTTCTAGGTCGGTTGCGGCAGACACCGGAGTGCCCACCACAGGTAGTGGTTGTTGCAGTTGAGGGGCGTGTTACTTGTACCGGTACACGATGCGGCCCCGGGACAGGTCGTAGGGCGAAAGCTCCACCACTACGCGGTCCTCGGGCAGGATGCGGATGTAGTGCTGCCGCATCTTGCCGCTGATGTGGGCCAGAACCTTGTGTCCGTTCTCCAGCTCAATGCGGAACATCGCATTGGGCAGAGGTTCGACGACACGGCCCTCGACCTCGATGGCACCGTCTTTCTTGGCCATACTGTGTTAGCGATCCTTGCCTTCGTTTTCGTATCTTGTGCACCCTCGGCTTGGCACGCCAGCAGCACCGACTGAGAACGTGGGCCGGATCACCGAAATCGTTAAGGTTCCAAGACAGGCACGCAAAGAGTCGGCGCGGAAGCCGCACCGTTGTTCCACGATACCCGCTGTCGGGTGTGCTTCAAAATCGCGAAACCAGTGCTCCCGCCGGGGTCCATCCGTACGACAATGGACGCGGGATCCTGCCCGCCGAACCCCGACCCCGGGTCGCTTCTGCCCGCCGAACCAATACGGAGGTCCGTCAGTGACCGCTGTGTACCTCGCGGCCTTCATCGTCGGTGCCGTCGCGGTGATCGCCGCGCTGCTGCTGGCCGATGTCGGATCCGGCGACGGCATGCCATTCCTGAGTCTGACCGGCCTGTCGGTGGCGCTACTGGGTGCCGGAACCGGCGGTCTGGCGGCCACCTGGATCGGCGTCGGACCGGCGGTCGCCGCACTGGGCGCGGTGGGCACCGCCGTCGTGCTGATCGCGGTGTCACACGGGCTGCTGTTGCCCTACCTGCGTCGCCAACAGGCCAACTCCCACCGCGGACGCTCGTCCTACATCGGCCTGCTGGGCACTGTCAGCCTCGAAGTTCCGGCCGGCGGCTGGGGTGAGGTGTCCTTCCTCGACGCCGAGGGCAACCGGGTGTTCTCCCGCGCCAAGAGCGACGAAACGGACGCCCTGCCCAAGGCGACCCAGATCTACATCTCCGATGTCGACGCCGATTTCGTCCACGTCGTCGCAGTTCCGCCAGACCTGGCAGTTCCCGAGCACTGATAACCCTGAGAGAGGCCTCACGTGTCCCCGCTGCTCGTCGTCATCCTGGCCGCCGTCGCCGCCATCCTGATCCTGGTGGTGCTGCCACTCGTGTACGTCAAGAACTACATCAAGGTGCCGCCGAACGAGGTGGCGGTGTTCACCGGCCGCGGCACTCCGAAGGTCGTGCGGGGCGGCGCCCGGTTCCGGATGCCCGGTATCGAACGCGTCGACATCATGAGCCTGGAACCGTTCAACGTCAGCATCAACCTGCAGAACGCCCTGTCCAACAACGGGGTGCCGGTCAACGTCGAGGCGGTGGGGCTGGTCCGGATCGGTTCGGCCGATGAGGCCGTGCAGACCGCGGTGCAACGCTTCCTCACCTCCGATCTCAACGAGTTGCAGCGTCAGATCAACGAGATCCTGGCCGGCAGCCTGCGCGGTATCACCGCCACCATGACCGTCGAGGACCTCAACTCCAACCGCGACACCCTGGCCCGCAGCGTCGTCGAGGAGGCCGGCAGCGACCTCGCCCGCATCGGCATGGAGGTCGATGTCCTCAAGATCGCCGGTATCTCCGATGCCAACGACTACCTCAAGTCCCTCGGTCAGCGCCGCATCGCCGAGGTGAAACGCGATGCCGCGGTCGGTACCGCCGAGGCCGAACGTGACGCCCAGATCCGGTCCGCCAAGGCCCGCCAGGAGGGCTCGGTGGCCCAGGCCGAGGCCGACACCGCGATCGCGACGGCCAACCAGCGCCGTGATGTCGAACTGGCGCGGTTGCGCGCGCAGACCGAGGCCGAGAATGCCCAGGCCGACCAGGCCGGGCCGCTGGCCAACGCCCGCGCGCAGAAGGATGTCGGCATCGCCACCGAGCAGGCCGAGGCCGCGCGGGTGCAGGCCCGCATCGAGGTGGAGCAGCGTCGCGCCGAACAGGCGCAGGCGGCACTGCAAGCCGATGTCATCGCCCCGGCGGAAGCCCAGCGCCAGGCCGATATCGCGCTCGCCGAAGGACAGCGGCAGGCCGCGATCCTGGCCGCTCAGGCCAAAGCCGAGGCGGCGCGGCAGGCCGGTGAAGCCGAGGCCGACGCCCGCAAGGCCGCCGCCGACGCCCTGCGTGTCGAGCAGCAGGCCGAGGCCGCCGGCATCGAGGCCAAGCTGGTCGCCGAGGCGACCGGCAAGAAGGAGATCGCCGCGGCGCTGAACAGCTACAACGCCGAGTGAGCCCGGCTGCTCATGCTGCCCGACGTGCTGGCCTCGGTGGTGAAGGCGACCGAGGCGGCCGCCATGCCGCTGGCCGAGATCGAGCGGTTGTCCATCATCGGCGGATCCGCCGATGCCCAGGACGCCGTAGGCGGCCTGCTCGGCGTGAGTCCGCTGGCCGTCGCCAAGATCGTCGAGGCCCTGAAAACGTCCGGAATCGACCTGGCCGCCCTCCTGAACCGATCGCCGGATCCGACCGCCGGCGATGGCGATTAACCCACGGGGATGACACTGGACAGCGCACCAGCCCGGATCCGCGCAATGTCGTAACCGTGCTCTCGGCGAGGAAGGGCCGCAGGTCCCGCTGAGCAGGGACCTGTGACTCTGACCTTGGGCCGCCCCCGCGCCGATAGTCATAGGGGTGGCCCGCCTCAACACGCTCGATGCCGGTTTCCTGGACGCCGAGGACGCCGATCCCCATGTCAGTCTGGCGGTCGGGGCGGTATCCGTGCTCGACGGGCCGATACCTGACCATGACCAACTCGTGGCTGCCATCAGTGACCGGATCTCCGCAATCCCTCGGCTGCGCCAAGTCGTACGCAGGCAACCGCTCGATCTGCTGGCGCCGGAGTGGGTGGACGACCCGGCACCCGACCCGGCGCACCACATCCGCCGCGCCGCCCTGCCGCACCCTGGTGACGACGCGGCCCTGTTCCGGTTCACCGCGGAGGCGATGGAACCCCGTCTCGACCGGGAACGACCGCTCTGGCAGTGCTGGATCATCGAGGGCCTCGCCGACGGCCGCTGGGCGATGTTGATGAAGGTGCATCACTGCATCGGCGACGGCATCGCGACCATGCACATGCTCGCCGGGCTGAGCGACGGCGGTGAAGGCGAGACGTTCGTCAGTGCGATCCGGGCCGCCCACGCGGACACCCCCGTGGCGCACACACCACCTGCCCTCACGCTCGATCCGCTCCGATGGGCACGCAGCGCTTGGGACACCGCCTCGGCGGTGACCGCGGCAGCAGCACTGACCGTCGGCGGCACGGTGCAGATCATCGACAGTCTGCTGCGCGCCGGACCCAGGTCCACACTGAACGGTCCCGTGACGACGATGCGGCACTACAGCGCCGTCCAGGTGCCCCTGGTCGACGTGGCATCGGTCAGCCAGGCATTCGACGTCACGCTCAACGATGTAGCCCTGTCCGCCATCACCGACAGCTTCCGATCCGCGTTGCAGCGTCGCGGCGAGGTGCCCCATCACCGCGCGCTGCGCACCCTGGTACCCGTCTCGGTGCGATCCAGCGAGGCGATGGGTCACGTCGACAACCGGGTTTCGGTCATGTTGCCCTACCTACCCGTCGACGAACCCGACCTGGTGGAACAGCTGCACACCGTGCACCGGCGGATGGCGCGAGCCAAATCCGGCGGTCAACGCCAGGCCGGCAGCTCCGCGGTGTCCGCATTGAACCTGCTGCCGTTCGCCGTCGCGTCGCGGGCCATCCGAATGCTGACCGCACTGCCGCAACGCGGCGTCGTCACGCTGGCGACCAACGTGCCCGGGCCACAGCGCCATCTTCAGGTGTTGGGGCGCGAAGTTGTTCGCATGCTTCCTGTTCCGCCCGTGGCGCTGCGCCTTCGCGCCGCAGTGGCCATCCTGAGCTACGGCGAGGACCTGTACTTCGGTGTCACCACCGATTTCGATGCGTTTCCCGATGTCGACGACCTCGCCGGCGGTATCGGCCGGGCCATCGCCCACCTCACCGCCGTCGCACGGCACCCACGCCCGGGGCGGCCCGCGTTGGCGCTGCTCGAACCCAGGACGATCGACGGATCAGATGACAAACGAGCAGCGGTGAAAGGATGACGATGACGGAGCCCATCGAGGTCGAGATCGAGAAGATCGTTGCCGCAGTGGCTGATTCACCGTCGTCGCGAGCGGCCGTCGCATGGGCCGCCAGGGAGGCCGGGCTCCGTCAGGTTCCCTTGGTCCTGCTCCACGCGTGCACGCTGCCCATCGGGGCGTGGCCGGTCGCACCGGTACCGGCGGGCTACCTGGAATGGCAGATGAAGGTCGGGCGAGAACTTCTCGGTGACGCCGCCGGCCTGGTGGCGCAGACCACCGGCGGCGCCGTCTCGGTGACGACCGATCTGATCGTGGCCACTCCGACCGCAGCGCTGGTCGATGCCTCCCGCACGGCCGGCATGGTCGTCGTGGGATCGCGAGGCAAGGGCGCACTTTCACGGCTGGTGTTGGGCAGCGTCAGCGCGGGCCTGCTGCACCGCGCACAATGCCCGGTCGTCGTGGTTCACGGTGAGGGCCCTACGCCCGTCCCCGACGCACCGGTCCTGCTCGGGTTCGACGGGTCGCCCTCCTCACAGTCGGCGATCGCGTTGGCTTTCGACGAGGCGTCCCGGCGCCGGGTGGGGTTGGTCGCCATGCATGCATGGTGGTCTCCCGGCGCCTTCGAGATGCCCGGCTTCGATTGGGAGACACTGCGTCCAGAGGTGAACCGGCACATCCGGGAAATGCTGGCGGCCTGGCAGCAGCGCTTCCCCGACGTGCCCGTGGAACGCGTCGTGGTCGCCGACCAGCCCGCCGCACGGATCGTCGAGCATTCGAACTCGTGCCAGCTGATCGTCGTGGGAAGTCACGGGCACGGCGCAGTGGGCAGCGCGCTGCTGGGGTCGGTGAGCAGCGCGGTCGTGCAGGCCGCAACGGTGCCGGTGATCGTCGCGCGCCGGTAGCGCGCCGATCATCGGCGCGCTCACCCCGGGCTGCGCTTCGAGCGACACACCACGACGGGCACCGGCGAATGATGCAGCATGTTCAGGCTCGTCGACCCCAGGACGGTCGCCGTCAGCGGCGCACGCCCGCGGTTGCCGACGATCACCATCTGCGCGTCGGACAACTGTTGCAGCAGTGCGCGACGGGGCCCCAGGGCGTCGACGAGCACATCGACGCTGACCTCCGGGTGTGTCCGGCGGTAGGGCTCGACGGCCCGATTCAGGGCGTTCACCTGCTCCAATTCGACAGCCCCCCAGTCGATCAAGAAGGGAATCGAGACGTCACCGGCGGGAACCCGCATCGACCATGCGTGGACCGCCTGCACCGGAGCCCCCAGCGCGGCAGCCAATTCGAAGGCAAGATCCAGCGCGGCGTCGCTGGAGCCATCCACTCCGACCACGATGGGTTGTGTTGTCGGCCGCAGGAGTTCGCCACGCCAGGCGATCACCGGGCAATCCGCATGGCCGCACAGGTCGAGCGTCAGCGATCCGACCAGCAGTGCCGCACCGGGTGATACGTCGTCGCAGCCGAGTACCAGCAGCCGCGCGTTCCGACTGAGTGCCTTCAATGCACCGTCGACGGGCTCATCGAGGGCCACGGTGCTGATGTCGAGGTCCGGGTGGTCACGCCGGACCGCCTCTTCCGCAGTCTTGAGGATCATCGGTGCCGCCTCACGCTGGGCGCTGACACTGGCCGCGGCGACCGCGGCCATCACATCACTGAACTGCAGTCCGCCGTGCGACATCGCATGCACGATCTGCAGTGGCGCCCCCAGGTGGTGTGCCAGCGCACCCGCCCAGCGGGCGGCGTGGTGCGCGACGATCGTGCCGTCCACGCCGACAATGATCGGCGCCGCGTTGTCATTCATGGTGTGACGGTCCTTCCGTGATCCTCGACGGGTGATTGAGGGCCTGCAAGAGCAGCCGCTGTTCGGCGGCGGCCACCACCCGGCGGGTGGTGGCGGCGGCATCGGGGTTCACCGAGATCGATGAGATGCCCATTCGGACAAGCTCTTCGGCGAAGGCCGGGTTCGCCGAGGGCGCCTGCCCGCACAGTGAGGACGGCACACCGTGTCGGCGGGCCGTCGCGATGATGTTCCCGATGGCGTCCAGGACGGCGGCGTCGGACTCGTCGAAGACCTCGGCGCAGATCTCCGAGTCGCGGTCCACCCCGAGCATCAGCTGGGTGAGGTCGTTGCTGCCGATCGACACACCGTCGATACCCATGGCGATATACGCCGGCAGCCAGTGCACCACCGATGGCACCTCGGCCATGACCCAACGGTGCAGCCCGCGTTGCCCGCCGAGCCGGCTGGCGTCCACGAGTGCCAGACACTCTTCGAGTTCCGACCGGGTGCGCACGAACGGAACCATCAGGTGCACATTCGGATACTGGTCGCGCACCTCGGCCAGCGCCGCCAGTTCCAGCGCGAACAGGGCCGGGTCCTTGATGTAGCGGTAGCACCCGCGATACCCGATCATCGGATTGTGTTCGACCGGTTCGTAGTCGGGTCCGCCGACGAGATCACGAAACTCGTTGCTGCGGAAATCGGTGGCCCGGTAGATGACCGGTCGCGGGTGGAAGGCCGCGGCGATGCGGCTGATGGCCGTGACCATCGCCGCGACGATGGCGCGCTGTTCGCCGCGCCCGATCATGGCGTGTGGATGTTGTCCGTCCAACGCATCGGTGAGCATGAGTTCGGCACGCAGCAGCCCCACACCGTCGACATCGGTCGCGGCGACCGCCTCTGCGGTGTCCGGCAGCGCCATGTTCACATAGATCCGGGTCGCGGTGACCGGACCGGCGGGCCGCGCGGTGGCGCCGGGGAACACCTCGGGTACCGGGTCCGACGCGGATACCGTTGCTGCGGTGCAGATCTGGCCTCGCGTGCCGTCCACGGTGACCATGGAGCCGGGCCGCAGGACGGTGGTGGCCGAGCGGGCACCCACCACACAGGGGACCGCGAGTTCACGTGCGACGATGGCGGCGTGGCACGTCATGCCGCCGCTCTCGGTGACCAGCGCACCGGCCCTTCGGATCGTCGGCAGCCAGTCCGGGTTGGTCATCGGTGCCACCAGGATCTCGCCGTCGCGCAACCGATGTCCCTCGCGCGGATTCTGCAGGACCCGCACGCGGCCGGTCGCGGTGCCGGGAGCGGCGGCCAGTCCACGCAGTAGCACCCCGGCCCCGGCCTGATCGGAGCCGGAGTCCGGTGCCACCTCGACGCCGAGAGTGGTGATCGGCCTGGCCTGCACCAGCCACGAGGTATCGCCCTCGATGGCCCATTCGATGTCCTGAGGTTCTGCATAGTGCCGCTCGACGGCCAGTGCCAGTTCGGTGAGGCCGGCGAGGTCCGTATCGGACAGCACCCGCGCGGTGGCTTGTGCGTCCTCCAGCTCGACGATCGCGTCGCGTCCGTCGGCGCCGCGAACGATCTTGAACGGTTTGGTCCCGATGTTGACGTCGATCACTCGACCGGAAGCCTTGTCGATGACATAAGTATCCGGTTGGACCTTGCCGGACACCACCACCTCCCCCTGTCCGTACGCGGCCTCGACCACGAGGTGGCCGCGGTCGCCGGTGCTGGGGTCGGCGGTGAACGCGACGCCCGCGCGGTCCGCGGGGACCATCCGCTGAACCACCACGGCCATCTCTGGGTCGCCGGTGAACCCGCGGCTGGCCCGATAGGTGAGCACCCGCGGCGTGAACAGTGACGCCCAACAGGCCACGGCGGCTTCCAGCAGCTCTGATTCACCGGTGATGTTGGTGATGGTGCGGTTCATGCCCGCAAAGGAGGCGTCGCTGCCATCTTCTCCTGCTGCGGAAGATCGCACGGCCACCACCGGATCCGCGCCGAGTTCGCGGTAGGCCGCCAGTACTTCGTCCCGCAGATCGTCGGTGATACCCGCAGACAGCACGAGGTGGCGCATGCGTGTGCAGAGTTCGTCGAGACGCGCGTTGTCCTCGACGTGTGCGAGTGCTTCGCGATGCAGCGCGGCGAGGTTCGAGTCGACGCCACCGGAGCGCATCGAGTCGCGGTAGGCGCCGCAGGACAGTACGAAGCCGGGCGGGACCGGTAAGCCGGCTGCGATGAGCTCGCCCAGATTCGCGCCTTTACCCCCCACGCTGTCGGCGTCGCCCACCCGGATATCGGCAAGGCTGCGCAGCACCGGTGTTGCCACACTGGTCATTTCGGCACCGTCAACAGGACCTTCAGGGCCCCCGTCTCGGCGGGCCGGCTGAAGACGTCGTACGCGGCCTCGAAATCGTCGAAGGTGAAGCGGTGCGTGATCATCGCCGCGGTGTCCAGACGGCCGGCGGCCATCAGATCGACCAGTGTCGGGGTGGAATACGTGTCGACCAACCCGGTGGTGATGGTGAGATTCTTGATCCAGATGTCTTCCAGGTGCAGTGTCGCCGGCGCTCCGTGTACCCCGATATTGGCGACGTGACCCCCGGCGCGGGTCAGCCGAACGGCGTCCTCGAAGGTGCCCGGTGTCCCGACGGCCTCCATGACGCAGTCCGCACCCAGACCACCGGTCAACCGGTCGATCACCGTCCGCGCCGACTCGGCGCCGGGATTGACCACCACGTCGGCGCCGAACTTACGCGCGGCCTCCAGCCGGGAGTCGGCCACGTCGATGGCCACGATGGTTCTCGGGCTGTACAGCCGGGCGGTGAGTATCGCTGCCAGCCCGATCGGTCCGGCGCCGACGATGGCCACCACATCCCCCGGCCGCACCGCGCCGTTGAGCACACCCACCTCGTACGAGGTGGGCAGGATATCGGCCAGCATGACCATCTGTTCATCGCTGACACCCTCGGGCACCTTGTGGGTCGAGTTGTCGGCGAACGGCACTCGCACGTACTCGGCCTGTGTCCCGTCGATGAGGTGCCCGAGAATCCACCCGCCACCGCCCAGGCACTGCCCGTACTGCGCCTCTCGGCAGTAGCGGCATCTCCCGCACGCGCTGATACAGGAGACGAGGACGCGGTCCCCGATGTCGAGAGTCTCGACCGCGGCTCCGACGGCCGTCACGGTGCCGACGGCCTCGTGGCCCAAGATGCGTCCCGAAGCCACCTCGGGCACGTCACCTTTCAGGATATGCAGATCGGTACCGCAAATCGTGACCGCGTCGACCCGGACGATGGCGTCACCGGGATGCTGGAGCGCAGGGTCGGGCACCTCCTGCCACGATCGCCGTCCGGGTCCTTGGTAGACGAGAGCTTTCACAACGGGTCCCTTCTTTCTTGAGTGTGCTACGCAGGCCGGCGGTCGATCAGATTCCGGTGCAACAGATCTGCCGCGCTTCGGCGGTGCTCTCGTGCAGCGGGCGGCTGGTGTCCACCCGATGGGCACTCACCCAGTCGTCGAGGTCGGGCGTGAGCGGGGCGGCCATCTCCACCGTCGCATCGGAGGACGTGTCAACCCGTGTCGCGATGCGCGCCTTGGCATCGTCGAGTGCTGTGGTGCACACGAACTCGATGACCGGCACCGAGAGTTCACCGGCGATCGCATGTGCCATCCGGCGGTGCCGGGGATCACGCCAGGTCCCGTCCACGATGACCGTCTGGCCGCCGGCCAGTAGCCGCTGCGCCCGACGACAGACCTCGCCATAGACGAGATCTACGTTCTCCGCGGTGTACAGGCCTGCCCGCAACCTACCGGCGGACCCGCTGATTCGACCGCCCTGCCGCAACTCGCGCCGGGTGTCATCGGTCGAAATCACCTGTGCCCCGATATCGGCGGCCAATGATCGGGACAACGTCGATTTCCCGGTGCCGGGGCCGCCTCCGACGATGATCAGCGTGATCGCTCCCATCCTGAGATGTTCGAGTGCGATGCCGAGGTGCCTGCGGGCATCGTCGCGGGCTTCGGTGCGCCCCTGCCGCACCCGGATGCAGTCGACCTTGGCGCGGACCACCGCGCGGTAGGAAATGTAGAAGTGGACCAGTGCCGGTGGGGCCTGATCGTCGGCCCGTCGCATGTACTGATCCAGGAAGTACGCACCGAGGTCCTTGTGGCCCAGGAACTCCAGGTCCATCGCGAGGAACGCAGCGTCATCCACACCGTCGACATGGCGCAGGTGATCGTCGAACTCCAGACAGTCCAGTAGCGCGGGGCCCTCCGGCAGGCAGTAGATGTCGGCGGCCAACAGGTCACCATGACCGTCGATGATCCGGTGTTCCTCGATGCGCCGCCCGAACAGCGCCCGCCTGCTGGAGACGAATGTGGTGAACAGCCGTTCCAGTTCGGCGACCCCGTCGACCGGCACGATGTCGGGCGCGTAGCTGCGCAGTTCGGCCAGGTTCTCCCGCCAGCGGGCGGTGACGGCGTCCACCGTCGCGCAGGTGTCGATGAGGTGACTGCGATCGGCGGTCCGATGGAACTGGGCCAACAGGGTGGCGATCTGTTCCAGCTCGGTCTCGACAGATCTGCCATCGGTGACCAACGTCGCCAGGCAGCGTGAGTCCGGGTGGCGGCGCATCACGATGACCGGTTCGCCAGGATCGTCGGACAATCCCACCAGGTGGGCCACGCCGAGATAACTCGCGGGCGCCAGGCGCCGATTCAGGCTCACCTCGCGCCGGCAGACACGTTCTCGGTCTTCGGGGGCGCTGAAGTCCAGAAAGTCGGTGACCACCGGCTTCTTGACCTTGTACGCGCGATCACCGACGAGTGCGACCAGACCGGTGTGGGTTTCTCGGATCTCGGCCGGGCCGAACGGCTCGACGGTCTCCGCGAGCCGATCGGGCGCTGCATTCATACCCCCATCGTCGTTTCCGGCCGACGGCGCCGGAAACGGCCGAGCGTCCCCGGCCGGGTAGCAATGGTCCTCGCTCTCCAGGGCACAAAGACCCTTCGGATTCACGGTGCCGCGGGCACGGTGGCGGACCCCGCCAAGTACGTGTTGGCTGTCGCCATCGCCGCCTGCACCTGGCGGCCCGCCTGTTCGAGATTGGACAGGAACTCCGCGTCATAGTTGTTCGGGGTCTGCTCGATGACCGACAGGCACATGTGCGCAGCAGCATGCGCATCCGCCGCCGCGGCACCCAACTCTGCGCTCAGATCCCCGACAGGTGCCGGCAAATGCGCCGGGACCTGCACTGCGGCAACATCGTGCATCACCTGACATGCCGAGGCGAGCGCGACGGGTTCCCTGCGGCGCAACGCCCTTTGCGTCTCGTCGAGCACAGCCTGCAGCGCCGCGACGTCCGGCTCTGCCGCGTTCCACCATTGGGAGAACGCGGCACGCCGGCTGTCCTCGACATCCAGCACGCCGGCGGTCTCGTCCGCCCGGTCGGTCATGAGTATCACCGAAACGACGAGTAGCGCGAAGGTGACCATGAGCACCAGTACGGCGGCCAACGCCCGAGGGCGACGTTTTTGGTCCGGTGCGTTCATGATTCAGCCCGGAATCGATACGTGTTCGTCGGGCTCATCGACCGGTGTTGCCGGCGCGCCCTCCTCCATACCGTCCATCGTCGCGCTCCTTGCCTCGGTAATCCCGCCCAGACGCTATCCAGGACAAGTGGGCTCACACTAGGGCCGAAAGTCGCTGATGCAGTGGCTGTTCGCGTTGACGGCCGCCCACCCGGCCCGGGATACACGAGATGGACCTTTGCCGCCGTGGTGGTGACTTTCGGCTCCGCCGGCCCATGTGCGCGGCTCCCTACCATGAGTCGCATATCCCATCAATCAGGGAGGATGCCACCATGTCTGGTGCCGCGATCAAGGAGATCATCGTCGGGATCGACGGATCCGAACAAGCCGTGCGGGCGGCGTTGTGGGCGATCGACGAAGCGGTCTCCCGCAATGCCACGCTGCGGCTGATCTACGTCCTGCGGACCGACCTGTCGGGCACGTTGACGGCCGCTGAGTACGTGACCGCCGTCGCCTCTGCAAAGCACGCCCTCGGCTCCGCACGGGAACGCATAGCCGAACGCGACAGCGCGGTGACGGTCGGCACGAAGATCGCCCAGGGCTCACCGGCGGGAGTTCTGCTCGCCGAGTCCGGTGCTGCCGAGATGGTCTGCGTCGGATGGTCGGGCACGAACCGGATGGCCGCGGCCCTGATGGGTTCGACGGCGACGTCGGTCGCCGCCGGGGCAACGTGTCCGGTGGCAATCGTGCGCACCCCGTCCGACGCCGCCAGCGGCGAAACCCCGCCGAGGTGGGTCATCGTGCCGGTCGGCGCGAGCTCCCGCGACGACGGCTCGGCGATCGCTGAAGCCGTTGCCGAGTCGCGACACCGGGGATGGCCGGTACTGGCGGTGTGGACCGACTCCGGAGACGACGAGAGCCGTGTGGACGCGGTCAACCAACTGACATCGCGCTGCCGGCAACGGTTCCCGGATGTGCACATCTACCCCGTGGCGACCGGCGCCGGATTGGCGGAGTTCCTCGGTGCCAGTCCGGAACTCGGCGGAGTGGTGATGGTCGACGGTGACAACGCCCCGGACGTGCCCTCGGTCGTCAACCGGATCGGTCATGCGACTCGCGCGGAGCTCGCTGTCGTCGTGGCGCATACCGACTCCGGCCGGCCCGCGACGCCGGCCGCTGTCCAGGCTCCAGTGGCCCACGGCCCCGGCGTCAGCTCCTGACGTCGGACGCCGACTGCATTGGCACGGACTCGAAAAATCGCTCCACCTGCCCGCGGTCGAACACCGAGGTCCCCGGCGTCTGCAGCTTTGCGGTCGCGGCGGCCACGCCGTAGCGCACCGACCGGCCCAACGTCCAGCCGCGCACCAGACCGACGGTGAGGCCGGCAACCATTGCGTCTCCGGCTCCGACACCACTGGCGGCCACCACCGGGATCGCCGGGAACCGGGCGCACTCCGACGGTGTCACCAGCAGCGAGCCCTGCGCGCCGAGGGAGACCAGAACGGCTGCTGCGACACCGTTGTCGATCAGCTCACGGGCGGCGAGCGTCTGTTCGGGCTCGGTGTCCAGCGTCCGGCCACTGCACTCACGAAGCTCACGCACACTCGGTTTCAGCAGAAACACACCCGACGTGACGTGTGTCAGCCCGCCCCCGGAGGTGTCCAGGATCAGCGGCACACCGGCGTGCGCGCAGACGCTCGCCACCCGCTGATAGAAGTCCGGCGGCGCGCCGAGCGGCAAGCTACCACTGGCGACCACGAACAGAGCCGACGCGGCTTTGCGTTGCAGGATGTCGAGGCAGCGGTCCTGCTCGTCGTCATCGACCGAGGGCCCGGGCAGCACGAACCGGAACTGCGTGCCCGAGCCACGGTCGTTGACGGTGAAGCTCTCCCGGGTCGTGCCCCGGATACCGACCGGGCTGGAGTCGACACCGGAAGCCGTTACGAGGTCGGCGAGGCGCGCCCCGGTGTGGCCGCCCGCGGTGAAGACCGCCGACACCGACGCCCCGAGTACCCGCGCGAAGCGCGCCACGTTGACGCCCCCGCCGCCGGCGTCGTATCTCTCACCCCGACAACGAATTTTCTCGGTGGGCAGCACCTCGTCGGCATCGACGGTGATGTCGAGCGCCGGGTTCATCGTGACGGTGATGATCGACGGCGGTGTCACGATCCGCCGAGGCCCCGGTGGGCGATACCGATGCCCATGCTGCGTTGCTTGGCAAGGTTCTTCGTCATCCCAGTACCGGATCTTCGACGGGCAGAGCCGACTCTGGGGTGACACTGAACCGAAATCGCCTCCCCGTGACGTTGCGCGGGCGGATCCGGACGAAATGCGGCTTCTCCGAACCTGTCCAGGGAGCCACCCCGGCCCGTTCGGCCTCGGCGATGTCCTCATCGCTGCGTATCGAGCGTGCAACTCCCGCCACGATGACGCTCCAGCCTTCGCTCAGACCGTGCCCGTCCGCTTCGAACAGGACATTGTTGTTGATCGCCGCACTGACCAGCTTGGTGCCCGGTGCCGTACGGAACACGATCGTCCGATCCTGCACGGCGTAGTTCACCGGGAAGATCGCCGGGTTGCCGTCGACAGCGGTCACCAACCGGCCAAGCGCTGCGCCCGCCAGTAGATTCCAGCACTCGGTCACGGACAGGATCGTCATCGAGTGGTCATCGTCGGTCATGTATCGACTGTAGGCAGCTCACCCCCTCCCCGTCTGAGGTCCAAAGTCCCTTGTTCGACACACCAAGGACTCCTGAGCGGGCGCCGACGTTGCCCTAACGTCAGATCAACCCGTTCCCAGGAGTACCAAATGTCGCAATCATCAACTCGATTCGGGATACTCGTCGGCATCGACGGCTCCCCTGAATCACTGGCGGCGGTGCGCTGGGCGTCCCGTGAAGCGGTTCTGCGTCACCGCCCCGTCACCCTGATGCACGTCGTTTCGCCGATCATTGTCAGCTGGTCGATAGAGGCTGTGCTGTCGGACTATCAAGGTTGGCAGGAAGACAACGCCGACAACGTCATCAAGCTCGCGAGAGAGACTCTGTCTGCTGCAGTGGACGGTTCGACTGCACCGGAGATCCTGGTCGAACGTCGGCACGACGGTGTGATGACGGAGCTCACCGAAGCCTCGGGCAGCGCCGATCTGATCGTCATCGGCAGTCGCGGACTCGGCCCGGTCGGTGGAGCCGTACTGGGCTCGGTGAGTCGGGGGCTGCTGCACCACGCACGGTGTCCGCTGGTCGTTGCCAAAGACGGCGTGGTCAGAAGCACCGACCAAGATCTGCCGGTCTTGCTCGGCATCGATGGTTCACCGTCGTCGGAGGCAGCGATCGGGTTCGCCTTCGCCGAAGCGTCACGCCGCGGAGTCGACCTTGTCGCGTTGCACGCTTGGAGCGACGTCGCGCTGTTTCCGTTTCTGGGCATGGATTGGCACAAGTTCGAAGACCAAGGCCACGAGATTCTCGCAGAACGGCTGGCCGGGTGGCAGGAGCAGTATCCGGACGTCACGGTCCACCGGCGCATCGTGTGTGACAAGCCGGCGCGCTGGCTGATCGACGAGTCCAGACATGCCCAACTGGTGGTGGTCGGAAGCCGGGCCGGGGCGGGATTTCCGGAATGTTGCTGGGTTCGGTCAGCACCGCTGTCGCCGAATCCGCGTCGGCGCCGGTGGCGGTGGTCCGCGCCTGAGCAGCCCGCCCTACCCAGCGGGCGTGATCACCGCGAGGTCGCCGTCAAGGCGCCGGTAGAGCACGCCGGCACGCCCGGCGGCCGCGTCGATGTAGAACAGGAAGGGCAGATTCATCAGGCCCATGCGCTCCACCGCTGCCTCCTCGCGCAGACAGGGCACCGGCTGGCCGCTGATGCTGACCGGCAACTGGAAGGGTGCCACCTGGTCGGCGAGCGCGGGGGCCACCAGGGCCAGGCGCAGCCCCGTCGGCGCAACGCGGTACACGACAGCCGCTGCAGCACAGCCGATCTCGTGGAAAAGATGGAAGTCATAGCCCAACATCTCCATTTCGGCGACGGCGTCGTCGACGGTGCACGGGGCCATGGCATAACTTTTGCGCCGACTGATCCGGGCTTCGCCGGTGACCGGCGGACGCACCGCGCCGGACTCCGCAGCGTGACGCCAGGGCGGCGCCGCATCTGGTCCGCGGCGCGGCTCCCACAACTCGCACACGTGCTCGAGACGCCGCCGCATCAGCGCCTCCAGCTTGTCGATCGCTTCATGGGCGGTGGCGGCCTCAACCTGGGCGCGAACCGGACGTCCCCGCACATCCATATTGGCCTGCGCGATCACCGCATACGCATCGACATCTCGGCGGCCGCGGGTCAGCCGCAGGCGAGCGTGGGTGATCGGGTGCCGGGTGAATCGCCCGAGTCCACCGATCTTGATCCGCGCGTAGTCGACGGCGCCGGGGAAGACTCCGCGAATCGTGATATCGAGGTCGAAGGCCGGTACCGCATCTACTCCGTGGGGCATGTCTCTCTTGGTACCCCCGCGGGGTTCGGTCGGTAAGGGCCCAAAGTCATCGGCTGCCCGCGCCGCATCCACACGTGGCCTGCCGCGTACCCTCCCCCGGACGAACGACCCCGGCGGAAGGGACTTCGGTCCCTAGCCTGCGACGGCGGGCGGTGATCAGATAGCCAGTGACTCACCGGGAGCCGGCGGCTCCCGGGAGCATTTCGCCCCGCACCACAGCAACCGCCCTACGGAGGTCATGGTGGGAAAGCAGCGCCCCGCGCTGGCAGCGCTCTCGGCCGTGGTGGGCCTCGCCGCGTGCTATCGCCTACACCTGCGGCCGTGGCTCTACACCTGGGGAGCACGCGCCGACGAGGTTGCGGCCACGCTGCCGGGAGACGAACTGGTCCACACAGCCGGCCCGCGAACGACCCGCGCGGTGAGCGTGGACGCTTCCAGCGCCGACATCTGGCCGTGGTTGGCCCAGATCGGCGAGGACCGGGGCGGGTTCTACAGCTACTCGCTGCTGGAGCGCGCGGTCGGCGCCGACGTCCACAACGCCGATGCCATCCATCCCGAATGGCAACACGTGCACGTCGGGGACACGATCTGGCTGGCCCGCCGTTATGGTCCGGCGGCCCGCCAGATGGTGGCCGCGGTGCAGCGTCACTCGCATCTGGTACTGATGTCCCCTGCCGACTTCGAGCGTGTTCGACGCGGCCAAAAGGCCTCGGGATCCTGGGCGTTCGTCCTCCGGCAGGAAATCGGCGCTACCCGATTGCTGGCACGCGGCAACGGCGGCGCGGCCGGCCACTTCTGGTTCGACATCCCGCATTTCGTGATGGAACAGAAGATGCTGCGCGGTATCGCTCGGCGGGCAGGCTCGGGCACCGGGTCCGTCACGCATATCCCTGCGCCTGCAGGGGCCATTGTCCCCTGCAGGCGGTGACCAAAGCCTCCGTCCGGCGGGCCACGACGCGCTCTACGTTCGATTCGGGGCCCGCACCGGTGTGGTCCGTGCCACGCCGGCTCGCCGATTCGAGGAGTTCGAGATGACGTCACACCGAGGGATCGTGGTGGGAGTCGACGGTTCGAAGGAGAGCCGATCGGCTGTCGACTGGGCCGCGCGGGAGGCTGCGCTGCACAACGTCGGGCTCACCCTGGCACACGTTCTGCCCGACGATCGGTTACGCACCTGGTACGAGATGTCGATCGCCGACCAACTGGAGCGGATCGCCACCCAGCGCAGTCGCGAGATCCTGTCCGGGGCGGCGGCGATCGCGGAGCAGGCTGTCGCCGCCTCCGGTCCGCTCACGATCACCGAACACGTCGTCGAGGGCAATGCCGTGTCGACGATGTCCGACCTTTCCAAGGGCGCGCAACTGGTGGTGGTGGGCAGTCGGGGGCTCGGCCGCGCCGGGCGCGCTCTGCTCGGCTCGGTGAGCGCCGGGCTGCTCCGGCACGCACACTGCCCGGTCGCGGTGATTCACGCCACCGCCGATGCGCAGGTGCAGTCCGGGCGGGCCCCCATCGTGGTGGGTATCGACGGCTCACCCGCCTCGGAGACGGCGGTCGCGGTGGCCTTCGAGGAGGCCTCGCTGCGCGGGGTCGAGCTGATCGCGGTGCACGCATGGAGCGACCTGACCGTGTACGCGTACCCCAACGAAGAGTGGATGACGCTACAGCCGCAGGCCGAAGAAATCCTGGCCGAGCGGCTGGCCGGCTGGCAAGAGCGCTATCCCGACGTCGCGGTCAGACGGGTGGTGGTCCGTGACCATCCCGCCCACCAGCTGCTCGTGCACGCGAAGACGGCGCAACTGGTGGTCGTCGGAAGCCACGGCCGCGGCGGGTTCGCCGGGATGTTGCTCGGATCGGTCGGGGCCGCGGTCGCGCAGGCCGCCCGCACCCCCGTCATCGTGGCGCGCTCCTCCTGACCCGGGGATCTACTGCTGCGCTTCGGCGGCGGCTTTGATCGCGGCGAGCGTGGCCGGAATACCGCTGAGCGCCAACGCGGAGCGCTGAGCGATCTGCGCGTCGGCGTCGTCACCGAACTTCTCGCGAAAACCCTCGAGACCCTTGGGCAGGAATCGCCAGTACTGGGTGAGTCGCGATCCGGCGTCCTGCGGCTCGACACTGAAACCCCAGCGCACCCAGCCGTTGTTCACCTCCCACGCGAACTCGCGTCCGGGTTCGGCAACGACCACCTGGCTGCGCGTCTCCCACGTTCTTTCGGGAAGGACATTCCGGCCGGTGAACCACGCCCCCACCACGGCACCGGCGCCGGGTTCGTCCCACCAGCAGGCCTTGCACACCGGACTCCACTCCCCGATCCGGGTGACATCGGAGACCAGCGCGTAGACCGCATCCGGGGCGAGCGCGACGGCAACGGAGTCGGAGAATTCGAGGACGGTCATTCCCGGAGTCTAGGAACCCCGGGACGGATGCCGTGTTCGCCCTCGGCGATGCCGTCCCCGAACCGGACATCCGGGCAGAAATTCGTCAGACCAGCGGCGCATACTTATAGGCAATGCCCGGATCTGAGAACCAACCCCGTTTACCCGCAATCCTGACGGTCGATGACGACCCGGCCGTCTCCCGTGCGGTGGCCCGCGACCTGCGCCGCCACTATGGCGAGCGCTACCGCATCATCCGTGCGGAATCCGGCGCCGACGCCCTGGAGGCCCTCAAGGAACTGAAGTTGCGCGGCGACACCGTCGCCGTGTTCGTCGCCGACTACCGGATGCCGCAGATGAGCGGTATCGAATTCCTCGAAAAGGCGATGGAGTTCTTCCCGATGGCCCGCCGGGTGCTGCTCACGGCCTACGCCGATACCCACGCCGCAATCGACGCGATCAACGTCGTCGACCTCGACCACTATCTGCTCAAACCGTGGGACCCGCCGGAGGAGAAGCTCTATCCGGTCATCGACGGACTGCTCGAGGAGTGGCGCTCGGTCGGAGACCGCGGCATGCCGTACACCAAGGTCATCGGTCACCGGTACAACGACCGGTCCTGGGAGGTGCGCCAGTTCCTGGCCCGCAACGAGTACTCGTTCCGCAGCGTGAACGCCGACGAGCCCAAGGGCCAGCAACTGCTCCAGGCCGCCGGCCTCGACGACAGCGTTCTTCCGGTGGTCATCACCGAGAAGGGCCACACGATGGTCGCGCCCAGCGACGCGGAACTGGCCGCGCTGCTCGGGTTGTCCACCAGTCCGCAGCTGGACATGTACGACCTCGCGGTGATCGGCGGCGGTCCCGCCGGTCTGGCCGCCGCGGTATACGGCGCTTCCGAAGGCCTCAAGACCGTCCTCATCGAGAAGGCCACCACCGGTGGCCAGGCGGGCCGCAGCTCGAAGATCGAGAACTACCTCGGCTTCGAGAACGGCGTGGCGGGCGCCGTGCTGACGACGACCGCCCGGCGACAGGCCGAGCGCTTCGGCGCCGAGGTCATCACGACGCAGGAGGCCGGCCGGCTCAAGACCGGCGGTATCGGTGCGGCCCACACCGTCCACCTCAACGATGACCAGACCATCGGCGCCCGCGCGGTGATCCTGGCCACCGGCGTCGACTACCGCCAGCTGGAAATCACCGGATGCTGGGAAAATCCCGACGCCCCCGGGGACAACTACATCGGCCGTGGCGTCTACTACGGCGCGTCCGTCGCGGACAACAACGAATGTGCGGGCGAGGATGTCTACATCGTCGGCGGCGCCAACTCGGCGGGTCAGGCCGCGATGTACATGTCGCAGACGGCCAAGTCGGTCACCATGCTGATCCGCGGCTCATCGCTGGAGGCCGGGATGTCGCAGTACCTCGTCGATCGCATCAACCGGACCGACAACATCACGGTCAGGACGTGTACCGAGGTGGTCGACATCACCCCGGGCGACGGTTTCCTCTCCGGGCTGGTCCTCCTCGACAAGCGGACCGGCGAAACCGAACCCGTTCCGTGCAACCGGATGTGTTGTTTCATCGGGGCCACGCCCCGCACGGAATGGCTGGAGGAAGCGGGAATAGCCCGCGACGATAACGGCTTCATATTGTCGGGGCCCGATCTCCGCGACAAGGTCGGCTGGACGCTGGACCGGCCGCCGCATCACCTGGAGACGAGCGTCCCCGGCGTATTCGTCGCCGGTGACGTGCGTTCGGAGTCCGCCAAGCGGGTGGCCGCCGCGGTCGGTGAGGGTTCGATGGCAGTGATGTTGGTGCACAGGTATCTGGCGGAAGCCTGAGAGGACGCGAGCAATGGGCGCACAGAACGGCGAAGAGTGTGTGCGCGACGAGTTGCGCACCCTGTTCCTCTTCGAGCATCTCTCCGACGAGCAGCTGGACATCCTGTGCGAGGCCGGCCATATCCAGTATTTCCCCGCGGGTCCGCTCGTGGTCGAGGGCGAATCGGCGACCTGCTTCTACGTGTTGATCGACGGTGAGCTGGTCATGTCGAAGCGCTCCGGCGGCGTGGACATCCAGACCAACCGCACCTCCCAGCGCGGCGTGTACTTCGGTGCGTGGTCGGCCTACATCCCCGGCGAGGAACAGCTCTACCAGGCCTCGGTGCGGCTGGTCACCAAGTCACGGGTGTTCGTGCTGCAGGCCGACACCTTCGCCGAGTTCATGCGCCAACAGTTCCCGATGGCGGTGCACCTGATGGAGGGCCAGCTGGTCGGCGGCCGGCGCCAGAGCCAGATCATCGGGCAGCGCGAGAAGTTGCTGGCGCTGGGCACCATCACGGCGGGCCTTACCCACCAGCTCAACAACCCGGCCGCCGCGACGGCGCGCGCCGTCTCGGATCTGCGCGAGACGGTCGGCAAGATGCGGCACAAGCTGTCGATGCTCGCGGACGGAAAATTCAGCCCCGAGGCGCTGCGGGTCCTGGTCCGCATCCAGGACGACGTGGCCGAGCAGGTCGCCAAGAACCGGGACGTCGAGCTCTCCGCGCTGGAGGCCTCGGACCGCGAGGACGCGATCGGCGATTGGCTGGAGGACCACGACATCATCGGCGCCTGGGATTACGCGCCGACCTTCGTCGAGGCGGGCCTGGACACCGACTGGCTGGAAAAGGTCCTCACCTCCGTCGACGATGTCGACGCCACCGCGTCGCTGCAAGGTGCCATCGGCTGGCTGAAATACACCATCGACAACGAGCTGCGGATGAACGAGATCGCCGAGGCCAGTAAGCGGATCTCGGCGCTGCTGGCCGGCGCCAAGCAGTATTCGCAGATGGACCGTGGCGCCTACGGCAGCGCCGACGTGCACGAGCTGCTGCGCAGCACCATCATGATGTTCGGCGACAAGATCGGCGGGCCCGGCAAGGGCAGGCCGGTGTCCATCGTCAAGGACCTGGACAAGACGTTGCCCGAATTGCAATGCTACCCAGGCGATCTCAACCAAGTGTGGACCAACATCATCGACAACGCGATCCAGGCGATGCAGGGGCAGGGGACGCTGACCATCCGCACCGCGCGGGAGAACGAGCAGATGATCCGGGTGGAGATCTGCGATGACGGCCCGGGTATCCCCGAAGATGTCATCGAGCGCATCTTCACCCCGTTCTTCACCACCAAGCCCTTCGGTGAGGGCACCGGCCTCGGCCTCGACCTGGCCTGGCGCATCGTGGTGGAAAAGCACGGCGGCAACATCTCGGTGCAGAGCAAGCCCGGTGACACCCGGTTCGCCGTGTGCCTTCCCCTGGTGGCGCCGGCACCGGTCACGCCAACTCCGGGTGAACTCTCGGCGGCCGGCACCGAATAGTCTGCGATCAATCTGCGCGGATCGGAATGCGCACGGGTTCGACCGCGGTTGACCCGACCATGAGCAAACCAGACTTGGGCACGTTCGGCGTATTCGGTCACTACAGCCAGTGGCAGCAGCTTTCGCGGGAGCAACTCCGCGATATCGAAGGCCTGGGCTACGGCGCGATCTGGGCCGGCGGCTCACCGCCGGCCGCGCTGGAGTGGGTCGAGCCGATCCTCGGCGCCACCGATTCCCTCCAGCTGGCGACCGGCATCGTCAACATCTGGACCGCGGCGGCCGCACCGGTGGCCGAGTCCTTCCACCGCATCGAGAGGGAGTACCCGGGCCGGTTCCTGCTCGGCATCGGCGTCGGCCACCCCGAGGCGCACACCGAGTACAAGAAGCCCTACGACGCACTCGACGACTACCTCCGCGAGCTGGATCAGCACGGTGTGCCCAAGGACCGTGTGGTGGTGGCGGCGCTGGGCCCGCAGGTGCTCAAACTCGCGGCGCGGCGCAGCGCCGGCGCTCACCCCTACCTCACCACCCCCGAGCACACCCGCGGAGCCCGCGAACTCATCGGACCCGACGCCTTCCTCGCCCCGGAACACAAGGTGGTTCTCACGACCGACGCCGCCAAGGCGCGCGCGGTGGGGCGCAACGCGCTCGAGGTCTATCTCAATCTCGCGAATTACCTCAACAACTGGAAGCGGCTCGGCTTCACCGATGCCGATGTCGCCAAGCCCGGCAGCGATGCGCTGGTCGACGCCGTCGTCGCCCACGGCACCACCGAAGCCGTCGCCGCACGCCTGCGCGAACATCTCGACGCCGGCGCCGACCACGTTCCGGTTCAGGTGTTGACGGGTACTGACAAGCTGGTGCCTGCGCTCGCAGAACTGGCCGGCCCGCTCGGCCTGCAGTAACGAGACCCGGAACGAAGGACAACACATGACCGACGCTGTCACGCTCAAGCCCGACCTCGGCCGCTACGGCGTCTGGACCTTCGGCGTTCCCAAACCCGATCAGGCGGCCGAGATCGAGAAGCTCGGCTACGGCGCGCTGTGGATCGGCGGCTCGCCGAAGGGCGACCTGAACTATGTCGAACCGCTGCTGGAGGCCACCGAGAACCTGCAGGTGGCCACCGGGATCATCAACGTGTGGACGGCCGATGCCGAGGAGGTCGCGCAGGCCTATCACCGGGTGGAGAAGGCGTTCCCCGGCCGGTTCCTGCTCGGCATCGGAATAGGGCACCCCGAGCACACCGAGGAGTACCGCAAGCCCTATGACGTGCTGGTCTCCTACCTCGATGCGCTCGACGCGCAGAAGGTGCCGACCAGCCGCCGGGTCATCGCCGCGCTCGGACCCAAGGTGCTCGAGCTGGCGGCCGCCCGCAGCGCGGGTGCCCATCCCTACCTGACCACCCCGCAGCACACCGGCCAGGCCCACAACCTGATCGGCAACACCGTCTTCCTGGCACCCGAGCACAAGGTGGTGCTCACCACCGATGCCGACGAGGCCCGCGAGGTCGGACGCGGCGCGGTCGACTTCTACCTGAACCTGAGCAACTACCTGAACAACTGGCGCCGGCTCGGTTTCACCGAGGACGACATCGCCAAGCCGGGCAGCGACCGGCTGATCGATGCCGTGGTGGCGCACGGCGACGCCGAAGCCGTCGCGGCGCGACTGCACCAGCATCTGGAGGCCGGCGCGGATCATGTGGCCATCCAGGTGCTGGGCGGCTGGGACAAGCTGATCCCGACGCTGACCGAACTGGCGGGTCCGCTGGGCCTCAAGCAGTAGCCCGATAGGGTTTGACCCATGCGCCTGCTGGTCACCGGTGGCGCCGGGTTCATCGGCGCCAACTTCGTGCACCTGACGCTGCGCGAGAACCCGGACGCCGAGGTGACGGTGCTCGACGCGCTCACCTACGCCGGCAGCCGGGAATCGCTGGCACCGGTGGCCGACCGGATCCGTCTCGTCGAAGGTGACATCACCGACGCCGAGTTGGTCACCGGTCTGGTCGCCCAGACCGATGCCGTCGTGCATTTCGCGGCGGAGACCCACGTCGACAACGGCCTGGCCGACCCGGCCCCGTTCCTGCGCTCCAATGTGATCGGCACCTTCACGGTGCTGGAGGCCGTGCGCCGGCACGGGGTGCGCCTGCACCACGTGTCGACCGACGAGGTGTACGGCGATCTCGAGCTCGACGACCCGGCGCGGTTCACCGAGGCCACGCCCTACAACCCGTCGAGCCCGTATTCGGCGACCAAGGCGTCGGCCGACCTGCTGGTGCGCGCCTGGGTGCGTTCGTACGGTGTGCGCGCCACGATCTCCAACTGCTCCAACAACTATGGGCCCTACCAGCACGTGGAGAAGTTCATCCCGCGCCAGATCACGAACCTGCTGACCGGGCAGCGCGCCAAGCTGTACGGCGCCGGGGCCAACGTGCGTGACTGGATCCACGTCGACGACCACAACGCGGCGGTGTGGTCGATCCTGCGCGACGGCGAAATCGGGCGCACCTACCTGATCGGCGCCGACGGGGAACGCGACAATCTGTCGGTGCTGCGCACGCTGTTGCGGCTGCTCGACCACGACCCCGACGATTTCGACCGGGTCACCGACCGCGCCGGCCACGACCTGCGCTACGCCATCGACGCCTCGGCCCTGCGCGACGAACTCGGCTGGCGCCCGGAGCACACCGATTTCGAGGCCGGATTGGCCGCCACCGTGGACTGGTACCGCAACAACGAGTCGTGGTGGGGCCCGGTGAAAGCCGCCGTCGAAGCCCGGTACGCGGAGCGCGGCCAGTGACCGCGCGGGAACTCAAGATCCCGGGCGCCTGGGAGATCACGCCGGCGCTGCACGCAGACGGGCGCGGCCTGTTCTTCGAGTGGTTCACCGATCCCGCGTTCACCGCGATGACCGGGCATCACTTCGACCTGGCCCAGGCCAACTGCTCGGTATCGGCGGCCGGCGTGCTGCGCGGGGTGCATTTCTCCGAGCTGCCGCCGAGTCAGGCCAAATACGTGACATGTGTGCGCGGTGCGGTGTACGACGTGGTGGTCGACATCCGGGTCGGCTCCCCCACCTTCGGGCAGTGGGATGCCGTCCTGCTCGATGACCGCGAACGCAGGTCGGCCTACCTCTCCGAGGGTCTGGGCCACGCTTTCCTTGCGCTGGAAGATGATTCGACGGTGATGTACCTGTGCTCGGCGGGCTACGCACCGCAGCGAGAGCACACCATCCTGGCCACCTCGCTGGGCATCGACTGGCCCGAAGACCACCCACTGAACCTCTCCGAGCGCGATGCCGCCGCGCCCACGCTGGACGAGGTGCAGGCCGCCGGGTTACTGCCGTCGTGGGCGGACACCCAGGCTTTCGTCGAGGGTTTACGCGCCGGCATGCGCTGATTGCCCTTGCTGTCAGGTGTTCTTGGCCACGAAACGGCGGAACAACGGCCAGGCGATGGCAAGGTTGTACAACGCCCCGAGGACCAGGTACGGCCACCAGGTGCCCTGCTCGGCGGCGGCCCAGAACGCTTTGGCGGCCCAGTACGGTGGCAGCACACCGAAAGCCAGGTTCCAGGCCGAGTCGATGAACCAGGGCAGGCACGGCAGCCCGGCGATCAGCATTCCCAGCGCCCGCATCATCGCGATGCCCTGGATCTTGTTGCCTGCCACCGCGACGATGAGCAGCAACGTCACCACGGCGGACAATCCGGCGAGCATCCCGATCGGTATCAGCGCCGGGACCAGGCCGGGTTCCAGAATTCCGCTCATGGACATCGTGGCCACCACATAGACGGTGGTGACCACCATGACGGTGGCCGCGCGATATCCGAAGAAGGTCGACAACGGCACCGGAGTCACCCGCAGTGCGGCCAGCGTGCCGGCGTCCACCTCGTCGAGCACCAGGAAGGCTGCCAGCCCGCCGGCGATGATGATGCTGGTGAGCAGCAGAAAGGCGGTGAGCACCAAGGGGTAATAGGGCACCAGGTCGAACTGCTGGCGGGTGGCCAGCATATCGGTGAACATCGGCGTGAGCACCGCGACACCGGTCGTCCAGATGACCGGCGCGAGCACCAGCATGACCAGCAGCGGATCGCGATAGGTACCGCGAAGATCGTTGCGGCCGAACGCCGCAAGCGCACGAGCAGAGGGAAACGTCACAGCGCACCCGCCCTTTCCGTGACGTAGCGGTCGAACAACGTGTGGGCGGCACGCCACAGCACGGCCAGACACAGCACGGGATAGGTGACCGCATAGAGCACCTGCCAGCCGGTCAGGTCCACCTGATCGAACGCGGCGCCCAGCAGCAGCATCGGCCCCTGCATCGGGAACAGGTAGAGCACCGGGTTCGGCCACAGACCCGAATAGTGGATGACCGGCGGCACCAGCATGATCGCCAGCGGGATGGTGGCGGCCAGGAACCAGTCGGTGACCGCAGCGAAGGGCAGCGCGGTGATGAACCCGACGATCAGCATCAGCAGGGTGCCGAGCAGCACGCCGGCGACCAACGGCACCGGCCGAAAGGCGAACCCGTCTGCGGCGATCACCACGATCACCGCCACCAGCAGCGAGATCGCACTCAGCACAGCGAGTTTGGCTGCCAGATACTCCCAGAACCGTAACGGCGTCGACAGCAGTGCGCCCAGTGTGCGCTCCTGTTTGTCGAAGAACACCGAACCGCCGATGAAGAAGAACCCGATGATCGCGATATCGCCGGCCAGCACGTAGGGCTCGACGACCGGACGCAGATCATGGGGCATCGGTAGCAGCACAGCGAGCCAGACGATCCCGGAGAACACCCCCGCGTGCAGGAACTTCTGCCGGTACTGCAACGTCAATTCGAGCCGCGTCGCGGTCAGCAGCCGGGTCATGTCAGACGCCTGCCGGTCACCTCGACGAACACGTCATCGAGGCTGGCCTCCCGACTGTGCACGGTCTCGATGTGGTGATCACGCAGCACGGCATGGAATTCCACGTCATCGGCCAGGCCGTCCAGCCCGAACTCGGCGGATTCGAGCACCTCCCCGCGGCGGTACTGCACCCGTATCCGGCGTTGACTGCGTGCGATCTTGAGCTCCGCCGGGGTGTCGAGCGCCACGATCTTTCCATCGACCACGAACGCGACGCGGTCGCACAGTTCGTCGGCCGTCGACATGTCGTGGGTGGTGAGGAAT
The DNA here is from genome assembly GCA_030499155.1 of Mycolicibacterium frederiksbergense. Taxonomy (GTDB): domain Bacteria; phylum Actinomycetota; class Actinomycetes; order Mycobacteriales; family Mycobacteriaceae; genus Mycobacterium; species Mycobacterium frederiksbergense_A. The sequence goes on from JAUKNU010000001.1 coordinate 246,646, forward strand.
ATCGTCGCACCGCGCGCCTTGAGTCCCAGGATGATGTCCTTGACCTTGCGCGCGTTGACCGGGTCCAGCCCGGATGTCGGCTCGTCGAGGAACAGCAGTTCGGGGATGTTGATCAGCGACCGGGCGAAGGTCAGCCGCATCTGCATTCCCTTGGAGTACTTGCCGACCCGGACCTTGGCCGCGTCGGCCAGATCGACGGAGTCGAGCAGTTCCATCGGATCGGCGGTGGGTCCGTCGTACAAGGAGGCGAAGAACCGGAGGTTCTCCAGGCCGGTGAGCTTGTGATAGTGGTTGGGCAGCTCGAAGGAGACGCCCACCCGCTGGTAGTAGTCCGGACCCCAGTCGAGCGGGTCTCGGCCGAACACTGTGGCCTGGCCGCCGTGGCCGCGGAGCAGTCCGATCAACAGCTTCTGGGTGGTCGACTTCCCGGCGCCGCTGGGGCCGAGAAACCCGAAGATCTCGCCCTGCCCGACGGCGAAATCCATTCCGCGGATGGCGGGTTCGGTGGCCTTGGGATACGTGAAGGTCAGATCGTGGACACGGATGACTTCCGGCGCGGCAGCCGGAGTGGCGGGAGTGGGAGACACGGTCACCCTTCAATCGGGCGTACCGCCGCGGGCCGGCAGAACGCAGCTGAATACCAACTCCGACCAGACTTCCCGGAACACCGCGGATCACTATACTGAACTTTCAGTAATTTTTGAAGGTTTCTGTGAGGAGCGGGTTTTCAGGTGTCCACGTCGGCAGAACGGCAACACGCCGCCGAAAAACTCGCGCTGGTGCTCTCCAGCCACGGCCTGCAGCGCATGACGGCGCGGGTGCTCGCAGCACTGTTGTTCACCGAGCGCGCCAGCATGACCATGGGCGAGCTCGCCGATGACCTGCAGGCGAGTGCGGGTTCGATCTCGGGCGCACTCAAGATGCTCACCTCCGTCGGCCTTGCCGAACGCGTTCCGGCACCGGCCAGCAGGCGCGACCACTTCCGACTGCGCGATGACGCCTGGGCCGTCCTGTTCACCAACCAGAATGAGACACTCTCGGCCATGCAGGCCGCGGCCGATGCCGGCATCGCGGCCACCGAGGACGACAGTGCGGCGCGTGCGCGGCTGAGTCAGATGCGCGACTTCTACGCCTTCCTGATGGCGGAGATCCCGGCCCTGCTGGACCGGTGGCATCAAGAACGCCGGGCCTAGTCTCGATCCCCCCGAGTCGGCAGCAACCCGACCTGGCGGTAGATCTGCCTTAGGTATCGCCGCATCTCGGTGGCATCGGGTGGATTCGGTTGCAGCACACGGTAGGTGATCGCACCGACCATCATGTCGATGGTGACGTCGACGTCGGTGTCGGCGGCCACCGTTCCTTCCTGGCGGGCCCGCTCCAACAGTCGCGCGGCCAGTTGACGACGCGGCAGGATATAGCGCTCCCAGTAGCGGGCCATCAACTCCGGGTGACTGACCGCCGAGCCGAACACCCTGGCCACCAGGGCGCGGTACTGCGGGGTGGCCGCCATGGCCGCCGCACCGTCGATCACCGCCTCCACCAACGCATACGGGGACTGTGTCTCGATGACATCCGATGCCGCCCACCCGACCTCCTCGGCCACCAGGGTCTCCATGGCCGCAGCGATCACCTCTTCCTTGCTCGACCAACGGCGATAGATCGTCGGCTTGCCGACGCCCGCCCGCTTGGCGATCTGCTCCATGCTGGCCCCCTCGACGCCCCTGTCGATGAACAGTGCCAGGGCGGCCTGCAGGATGGCCAGATCGGTGGCGGCAGCACGCGGTCGACCCCGGCCCACCGGCCGATTCATCGGGCGGTGCCGGTCTCCAGAGCCGAAGCGAGCCAGCGGTTCAGCTCGGCCTCCTCGCCGGGGCTACCGCGCCACGCCAGGTGCCCGTCCGGTCGGATGAGCATCAACTCAGCACCGTCGTGGCCGAGACAGCCGACGAAATCGCCGAGCCTGCGCAGCGCCGCGGTCGCGTCCGCTCCGAGCGCGGTGCCGGATGGACGCAACAATGCCCACCGGCCGCCGAGCTCGCGGTGCAGCCGCGTGGGTGTGCCGTCGGCCAGCGTGCAGGCAACGTCGGCGATCCGGTCCCCCGGCCGCGGCTTGGGTCCGCGCCCGCCGAGCGGCCCCTTGCGATAACTCACCCACAGTTGTGACGCGGTGAAGGTCGTCCAGCGCTGCACGGCACCGATGCTGAAGACGCGCGGGGCCACCCGATCCCGCAGGAAGCGCCCGACCGGGTTGCTCGCGACGTTGACTCTGGTCACCGCGCTGGTACCCCGCAACACCCCCTCGGCCAAGGGCCGCCGTTCGGCCTCGTAGGTGTCGAGCAGCGCGTCGGCGGCCAACCCGCGCACCACCAACGCGAGTTTGAACGCCAGATTCTCGGCATCACCGATACCGGTGAGCATCCCCTGCCCACCGAACGGCGAATGGGCATGGGCGGCATCGCCGGCGATCAGGATCCGGCCGCGCCGGTAGGTGTCGGCAAGCCGGCGGTGCACCGTGAACACCGACAGCCATCGCGGATCACCGACCTGGACATCGAGCCCGGTGCGCTCGGGAAGCACCGTTCGGATTCGCTCGAGAATCTCACCGTCATTGGGCTTTTGACCCTGCCCCGGGTCATAGGCGAAGACCCGCCAGAGATCGTCGCCGCCCTGCGGATCGGGCATCGGCATCACACCGATCACACCATCGGGATGTATCCACCCGGACGTGCCTGCCCTGTCGACGTCCCAATCCAGATGCACGTCCGCCAGCAGGAAGCGCTCGGTGAGCTTCACCCCGGGAAACCCGATACCCGCCAATTGCCTTGTGCTGCTGGAGGTACCGTCGCACCCGACGACCCAACGGGCCCGGACCGTCTCGCCGCCGTAGAGTTCCGCCAGCGCACACCCGGGTTCCTGCCGCAGGCCGATCAGGGCCGTAGCCCACTCCGGCACGAGACCGAGATCGGCCAACCGGTCCCGCAGCGCACCCTCGACCCTGGCCTGCGACACCACCATCGGCGGGGCGGCGGTGCCCAGACCCGGGTCACCGAACTCCAAGGTCATCAGCGGATGCCCACCCAGGTAGCTGGTGATCCGCATGGCGCGCAACGACTCTTCGGGAAGGGTCCCGAGGCCGCCGAGGCGGCCCAGCACCTCCGAACCGCGGGCGTGCAGGAAGTTCGCCCGCGACGTCGTCGCCGGACCGCCGGCGCGATCGATGATCCGCACCGACAATCCGTGCAGACGCAGCGCGCACGCCAGTGTCAGACCGGTGGGCCCGGCGCCCACCACCAGCACGTCGACGTCGACATCGGGCGCAGTCATCCGAATACCTTAACGGCACCGTAACGTAAATAAAAGGAGTCCCGCCTCGACCCTTGCCAAACCCTGTGGCGAATTACTAGGATATGCAAGTATCTCGGCCGTGCGCCGGGCCTCTGAATTCTGCTCACCCCTTTGGACGGACGTCATGACCACACAGATTCCGCACTTCATCAACGGCGAGCGCAGCGCCCTCGCATCCACCCGTACCGCCGATGTGCTCAACCCCAGCACCGGCGAGGTCCAGGCCCAGGTCTTGCTCGCCTCGACCGCCGACGTCGGCACCGCCGTCGCCAACGCCGTCGAGGCGCAGAAGGTGTGGGCCGCCTTCAACCCGCAGCGCCGCGCGCGGGTCTTCATGCGCTTCGTCGACCTGGTCAACCAGAACGCCGACGAGCTCGCCCGGCTGCTGTCCATCGAGCACGGCAAGACCGTCGCGGACTCGCTGGGCGACATCCAGCGCGGTATCGAGGTCATCGAGTTCGCGATCGGCATCCCCCACCTGCTCAAGGGTGAGTTCACCGAGGGCGCGGGCACCGGTATCGATGTCTACTCGATCCGCCAGCCGCTCGGCGTCGTCGCCGGTATCACCCCGTTCAACTTCCCGGCGATGATTCCGTTGTGGAAGGCCGGACCGGCGCTCGCGTGCGGAAACGCGTTCATCCTCAAGCCCTCCGAGCGCGACCCCTCGGTCCCGCTGCGGCTGGCCGAGCTGTTCATCGAGGCCGGTCTGCCCCCGGGCGTGTTCCAGGTGGTCCAGGGCGACAAGGAGGCCGTCGACGCCATCCTGACCCACCCCGACGTCCAGGCGGTCGGTTTCGTCGGGTCCTCCGACATCGCGCAGTACATCTACTCCACCGCGGCCGCACACGGCAAGCGTTCACAGTGCTTCGGCGGCGCCAAGAACCACATGATCGTGCTGCCCGACGCCGATCTCGACCAGGCCGTCGACGCCCTGATCGGCGCCGGCTACGGCAGCGCCGGTGAGCGCTGCATGGCGATCAGCGTCGCGGTACCCGTCGGCGAGGAAACCGCAAACCGCCTGCGCGCCAAGCTGGTCGAGCGCGTCAACCAGCTACGCGTCGGGCACAGCCTGGACCCCAAGGCCGACTACGGCCCGCTGGTCACCGGCGCCGCGCTGGAGCGGGTCCGCGACTACATCGGCCAGGGTGTGGAGGCCGGCGCCGAAATCGTGATCGACGGCCGCGAACGCGCCACCGACGAACTCACCTTCGACGACCAGAGCCTCGAAGGCGGCTACTTCATCGGGCCCACCCTGTTCGACCACGTCACCACCGACATGTCCATCTACACCGACGAGATCTTCGGGCCCGTGCTGTGCATCGTGCGCGCCGAGGACTACGAAGCCGCACTCGAACTGCCCACCAAGCACGAATACGGCAATGGCGTGGCGATCTTCACCCGCGACGGTGATGCCGCCCGCGACTTCGTCTCCCGGGTGCAGGTCGGCATGGTCGGGGTCAACGTGCCGATCCCGGTTCCGGTGGCCTATCACACCTTCGGCGGCTGGAAGCGGTCCGGTTTCGGCGATCTCAACCAGCACGGCCCCGCCTCGATCCAGTTCTACACCAAGGTGAAGACCGTCACCGAGCGCTGGCCCTCCGGCATCAAGGATGGCGCCGAGTTCGTCATCCCCACCATGAAGTAGGTGCCGGTGTTCGAGTTGGATGACGACGAGCGCGTCATCACCGAGACGGCAGCCGCCTTCGCCGAGAAACGCATCGCGCCGTTCGCACTGGTTTGGGATGAGTCCCATCACTTCCCGACCGACGTGCTGCGCGCGGCCGCCGAGCTGGGCATGGCGGGCATCTACTGTGCCGAGGATGCCGGCGGCAGCGGACTACGCCGACTGGATGCGGTGCGCATCTTCGAAGCGCTCGCGGCCGCCGACCCCACGATCGCCGCGTTCCTGTCCATCCACAACATGTGTGCCTGGATGGTGGACAGCTTCGGCACCGACGAGCAGCGCAAGACGCTGGTGCCCAAACTCGCGTCCATGGAGTCCATCGCCAGCTACTGCCTCACCGAGCCAGGAGCAGGGTCGGACGCGGCGGCGTTGCGCACCAAGGCCGTTCGGGACGGTGACCACTACGTCCTGGACGGGGTGAAGCAGTTCATCTCCGGGGCGGGTGTCTCGGACCTGTATGTGGTGATGGCCCGCACCGGCGCCGACGGACCGCGCGGCATCTCGGCGTTCGTCGTCGAGAAGGACACCCCGGGCGTGAGTTTCGGCGCCGATGAGCAGAAGATGGGCTGGAATGCCCAGCCCACCGCTCAGGTCGTGTTCGAGGGTGCCCGGGTGCCGGCCGACGCGCTGCTGGGCGGCACCGAGGGCACCGGTTTCGGGATCGCGATGAACGGGCTCAACGGCGGCCGCATCAATATCGCGGCGTGCTCGCTGGGTGGCGCGCAGTCCGCCTACGACAAGACGGTGAGCTATCTGGCCGACCGGCAGGCGTTCGGTGGAGCATTGCTCGACGAGCCGACCATCCGTTTTACGCTCGCCGATATGGCCACCGGCCTGGAGACCTCGCGGAACATGTTGTGGCGAGCGGCATCCGCCCTCGACAGCGACCACCCCGACAAGGTGACCCTGTGCGCGATGGCCAAGCGCTACGTCACCGACACCTGTTACGAGGTCGCCGACCAGGCCCTGCAGCTGCACGGCGGCTACGGCTACCTCAAGGAATACGGCTTGGAGAAAATCGTCCGGGATCTGCGGGTACACCGCATCCTGGAGGGCACCAACGAGATCATGCGCGTGGTCATCGGCCGGGCGGAATCCGCCCGGGCCAGGGCCGCCGGCTAACGAGAGGTAAGGCAGAAGATGAGCACCGTTGCTTTTCTGGGACTGGGCAACATGGGCGGCCCGATGGCCGCCAACCTGCTGGCGGCCGGACATGCCGTGCAGGGCTTCGATCCCGTCACCGCAGCCAAAGATGCCGCAAAGGCCAACGGCGCCAGCGTTTTCGACAGCGGCGCCGAAGCCGTTGCCGGTGCCGACATCGTGTTCACCATGTTGCCCAGCGGTGCGCTGGTGAAGAACTGCTATGCGGACATCCTGCCCAAGGCCGCCGCGGGCGCCCTGTTCATCGACAGCTCCACCATCTCCGTCGATGACGCCCGGGAAGTGCACAAGCTGGCCGCCGACCATGGTTTCGCCCAGCTCGACGCACCGGTGTCCGGCGGTGTCAAGGGCGCGGTGGCCGGCACGCTGGCGTTCATGGTCGGTGGCGACACCGAGGCAGTCGAGCGCGGTCGCCCCGTGCTGGAGGCCATGGCGGGCAAGATCATTCACTGCGGCGACTCCGGCGCCGGCCAGGCGGCCAAGGTGTGCAACAACATGGTGCTGGCGGTCCAGCAGATCGCCGTCGGGGAGGCATTCGTGCTCGCCGAGAAGCTCGGACTGGACAAGCAGTCCCTTTTCGACGTGATCACCGGTGCCACCGGCAACTGCTGGTCGGTCCACACGAACTGCCCGGTGCCCGGGCCCGTTCCCACCTCGCCGGCCAACCACGATTTCAAACCGGGCTTCGCGACGGCGCTGATGAACAAGGACCTCGGTCTGGCCATGGACGCCGTCACCTCGACCGGGTCCGCGGCGCCGCTGGGCAGCCACGCCGCCGAGATCTACGCCAACTTTGCCCGCGACCACGCCGACAAGGACTTCAGCGCGGTCATCGAGTACATCCGCAACGGATAGCCGGATCCGCTAGGCCGCCGACGGGCTGTGCTGATCCCACCACCGGGCGTGCAGCCGGCGACAGTTGGCCAGCCGCAACGCATCTCCGGTGCCGTTGTAGCCGGCACGCACCGCAGCGGCCGCCCGTCCTCGTCCGGCGTCGGCATCGATGAGCACGGTGGCCACACCGGCCGCATTCGCGCTGCGCAACGCGGCGGGTGAGCCGGCCACGGCCAGCGCATCGTGGGGCGCGACCCCGAGTTCGGCGAGCGCGTGCGCGAACAGGTTCGGCCCGCTCACGTCGTCGGCGGTCACGACGGATTCGACGAGACCCTCACCGACCAGCTGACGCACCAGTGGCTCGGCCCAGCTGCGCCGGCCGGTGGTGACGACGCTGACCGGGATGTGCGCCACGAAGGCGTCCATCACCAGGTCCACCAGGCCTGGGCGCGGCGTCAGGCCGGCGTCGAGGATCATCTCCTCGAACATCATGTCCTTGGCCGCGCATATCTCGTCGACGAGCAGCTTGACCAGCACATCGCATTCCGTGCCGACGCACCGTTTGCGCAGTTCGGCGGCGACCCGCTGGCGTTCGTCCGGCAGCGCCATCAGCCGCTGATAGCGCCCGACGCTCCACTGCAGGTCCAGCCCCAGCGAGGCGAATGCGGCGTTGTAGACCACGCGGTGACCGTCGAGGTCCAGATCGGACAGGGCGTCGAGGTCGAACACCACCGCATGCAGCGGGTAGGCAGCCGGGTCGTCGGGCTCGTCGCCATGCCACCAGAACTGACCGGTCGCGGGCCATGCTTTTCCCTCACGCGTGGACATGCCCCCAACAGTGGCCCACATCACATACCCACCGCGTCCCCCATAAGGGGGATTGGGCAGGCCAAGTTGGGAAGAAGTGCGGGTCGCCACGCCTAAGGTGTTGCCATGGCGCCCCCCAGCCCGCTGCGTCTCGTGCTGGTCGATGACCACGAGATGGTCATCGAGGGTCTCAAGGCCATGCTGACCACCTTCGGCGACCGGGTCCAGGTGGTCGGTCAGGCCATCGGCGCCGAGCAGGCCGTCAGCGTGGTGCACGAACTGCAGCCCGACATCGTGTTGTGCGATGTCCGCATGCAGGGTTCCAGCGGTCTGGATCTGTGCCTGACGCTGCGCGAGCGCGATCCGGCACGCAAGGTGGTGATGCTGTCGGTCTACGACGACGAGCAGTACCTGTTCCAGGCGCTGCGGGTCGGGGCGTCGGGTTATCTGCTCAAGAGCATCAGCAGCGACGAGCTGGTGCGCCAGCTGGAGTTCGCGCACCGCGGCCAGACCGCGATCGACCCGACCATGGCCGCCCGAGCCGCCGACACCGCGGCCCGCCTGCAGCGCGACGAGTTCTGGCCCGGCGTCCGGCAGGGGCTGACGCAGCGGGAGAGCGAGATCCTGTCCTACGTGGTCAGCGGGCTGTCGAACCGCGGTATCGCCGGCAAGCTGGTGATCGGCGAGGAGACCGTCAAAACCCACCTGAGCTCGATCTACCGCAAGCTCGGCGTGAGCGACCGCACCGGTGCGGTGGCCACCGCGCTGCGTGAGGGGATCTATCAGTGACCTACCCGGTGCTGACCGCCGACCGAGAGCTGGCGCTGTTGCGCGAGCTGATCCAGGCGACCTCCAGCGGTCCGGGCGTGGAGCCGCTGGCCGCGGCCGCCGCCCGGATGATCACCGATGCCACCGCGACAGACGTCTGCTTCGTGCACGTCCTCGACGACACCGACCGTTCGCTGACCCTCACCGGAGCGACCCCGCCCTTCGACAGCGAGGTCGGCAAGATCCGGTTGCCGCTGGGCAGCGGGATCTCCGGCTGGGTGGCCAGCAACCGGCAGCCGGTGGTGATCAGCCACGACAAGGAATCCGACCCGCGCTATCTGCCGTTCGAGTCGCTGCGCGGCTCGGACTTCACCTCGATGGTGTCGGTACCGATGGAGACCGACCCGGGTGGACTGGTCGGGGTGCTCAACGTGCACACCGTGCACCGGCGCGAGTTCACCGCACGTGACGTCGAACTGCTGCTGGTGATCGGACGGTTGATCGCAGGCGCGCTGCATCAGGCCCGGCTGCACCGCCAGCTCGTGGCCCGTGAGCGGGCCCACGAGAACTTCGTCGAGCAGGTCATCCAGGCCCAGGAACTGGAACGGCGGCGCCTGGCCGGCGATATCCACGACGGCATCTCCCAGCGCCTCGTGACGCTGTCCTACTGGCTGGACGCGGCAACCCGAGCGGTCGCCGACGAGGCGGGTGCACCCTCGAATGTCGCCGCCGATCATCTCGCCAAGGCCCGCGAACTGGTGGACCTGACGCTGCAGGAGGCCCGCGCCGCGATCGGTGGATTGCGCCCGCCGGTGCTCGACGATCTCGGGCTGGCCGGCGGACTTGCCAGCCTGGCCCGTTCGATACCGCAACCCGCCATCGACGTCGACCTGGCACAGGACCGGCTGCCCGATCACATCGAACTGGCGCTGTACCGGATCGCCCAGGAATGCCTGCAGAACGTGGTCAAGCACGCCCACGCCACCCGCGCGAAGCTGACCTACAGCGTGAAGGACGACCTGGCACGTCTCGAAATCGTCGATGACGGAGTCGGATTCGATACGTTCGAGCATCCGCTGGGCAGCGACGAGATGGGCGGCTACGGGTTGCTGTCGATGGCCGAACGCGCCGAGATCGTGGGTGGCAGGCTGCACATCCGGTCCCGGCCGGACGTGGGCACCACCGTCACCGCCACCATCCCGCTGCCGTCGGCGTAGCCGCCTCAGAAATCGCCGGCGTGCCGGCGCAGCGTCTCAATCGAGGTCGCCAGCGACCTGGACTCGTCGGTCGAGATACCGATATCGGCGAAGACATCCTTGTTGAGCGTCTCGGTCGCGTCCTCGACGGTGGAGCGGCCCAGTTCGGTCAGCCGCACCAGGGTGGTGCGCCCGTCTGTCGGGTGTGGCAGACGTTCCACCAGCCCGTCGCTCTCCAACCGCCGGATGGCGTGCGTGACGCTGGTGACGTGAACCTGCAGGCGGTCAGAGGCTTTGGTGATGGGCAGCTCACCGTTGCGGCTGAAAGCCAGCAGACGCAGCAGTTCGAACCGGGAGAAACTGAGGTCATAGGGCCGCAGCGCGGTCTCGACCCGGGCCAGCAGGATCTGATGGGCCCGCATCACCGAGGTCACCGCCACCATGCCGTCGGCGACCTCACCCCAGCCGGCCCGTTCCCAGTTCGCACGCGCCAGCGTGATCGGGTCACGTTTGCCGGGAGGTGAGGGCATGACCTTTCTTACCGCACCGGCGGGGCTTTTCCCGTATCGAGGCGCCGACGGATCACCTGGACCTCACAGATTCCGCTCCAGCAGCACCGTGCCATCGTCGGCGGAAACCAGTTGCACAGCGGCGATTCCGCTCTGCGGCAGCGCGACGTTGCCGCTGGGCAGCGCAGTGGCGCCGGACAGGCCGAGCCAGGTCGCGACCTGGGTCCGGCTGCCGTCGCGTCCCACGACGACCATTCCGAGATTCTGCGCCGCGCCGTCGCGTTGACCCCAGTCCCCGTAGCTGCACGCCATGTCGATGCGAGTGCCCCAGCTGTAGCTGGACAGGGCGATACTCGCATTGATCGGCGTCTCGTTGACCTTGTCCATCTCCAGCATCGCGACGGCCGGTGAACCCTGTTGCAGACCCACGGTTTCCGGTGCGATGACCACGACCAGACCGACGGCGAGCAGCGCTGCCGCCACACCCACCGCGACCGTGGTCAGCCACCGGGACCTGCGGCGCCGGGCTCGCACCCGGTCCAACACGTGCTCGCGAAGTTCCGGCCGCAGCGGCGGGTCGGGCAGCCGGTGGTCCAGCGCCGTCACCTCGTCGAGGTCCACCATCGCCAGCAGCGCAGGCATCCCGGTCAGCTCGGCGACCGCGTCGCGGCAGCGTGCACACGTCTGCAGGTGCGCCTCGAAGTCTCGGCGCTCGCCGGGAGTCAGCGCGCCGAGCACGTAACTGGCGTCCCAGGTGAAGTACGGGTCGCCCGCGGCGGTCTGGGTGAAGTCGGTCATCGGGTCACCCCCATTTCCTGCAGGTTCAGTCTCAGCGCCCGCACCGCGTAATGCAGCCGGGATTTCACCGTCCCTTCGGCGATGCCGAGGTCGGCGGCGATCTGCGCGGTACTCCAGCCTTGGTAGTAGGCCCGCCGGATGACCGCGCGGTGATCCTCGGAGAGTTCACTCAACGCGGTGCTGATCAGCAGTCGGTCCAACGCGGTGTCCACTTCGTCGGGGCCGGCGGCGGCGGTGTTACCGGCGACCGTTTCGACATCGGGCGTTCCTGCCTCGTTGCGGAACCGCGCACTGCGCCGTTCGTCGATCACGAGATTACGCGCCACGGTGTACAGCCAGGCCCGAGCGGGCCGATCGGGGTCGGCGCTGACTTCGGGATGGCGCCAGGCCCGCAACAGCGTCTCCTGCACCACGTCCTCCGCCCTGCCGGCATCGCCGGTCAAGCGCAGGGCGTAACGCCACAGCGCCGCTGCGTGCTCGTCGTACAAGACCCGCATCATCGCGGCCTCCGGATCGTCCACTCCCAACCTCCGTCTCTGACACGACGTGGGTGGCCGCCGAGTTCAACCTAACGCCGGTACCTGGGAGATTGCCCACGGTCTACCGCGGTCTGGCCGGCGTTGCAGGAGTCGGTGTCCATCAGCACGCAACCTAAGATCGTCTGCATGCCGGTACCGGGTGAGCAGGGCAAACACAAGCGGTCGCTGCTGCGCGAGCAGGCCTACCTGTCACTGCGGGACGCCATCGTCAACGGCACGTTGGCTCCCGGCGAGAAACTGCGCGACCCGGAGCTGGAGAAGTGGCTCGGCATCAGTCGCACACCGATCCGGGAGGCCATGGCCCGCCTGGAGACGGCCGGCCTGGTGCACACCATGCCCGGCCGGTCCACCGTCGTGTCCACCATCGAACGCAAGGCCGTGCTCGACGCGCAGGCCGTCGCCGCGGCCATGCACGCGCTCGCCGTCCGCATCGCGGTCCCGCTGATGGGCACCGGTGAGTATGCCGCCATGGCGGAGGCCAACACGGAGTTCGCGGACGCACTCACCGCGGGCGACCCCGCGGCGGCGTTGGCCGCGGACGACCGGTTTCACCACGTCGCCGTGGCGGCGAGCGAGAACCAGGCCATCGCGGTGGCCCTGGAGTCGGTGACCCCGGTCCTCAGGCGGTTGGAGTACCAGCGCTTCTCGTCGTTGTCCGGGCGCCAGTCGATCGCGCAACACGAACGGATCATCGAACTCTGCCGCCACGGCGATGCCGATGCTGCAGCGGCCGCGACGCAACAGAACTGGGAGACCCTCACCCTCCTGGCCAGTGACCAGGATCTGCATTAGACCCCGCCGGGTCAGAGCGTCAGGATGCGCGGTCCGTCCGCGGTGACGGCCACGGTGTGCTCCCAATGCGCGGCGCGTGAACCGTCGGTGGTCACCACGGTCCAGTCGTCGTCGAGCACCTTGGTGTTCGCCGTGCCCAGTGTCAGCATCGGCTCGATCGCCAGCACCGATCCGACCTCGAGGTACGGGCCCTTTCCGGGCGCGCCCTCATTGGGCAGGAACGGGTCCATGTGCATTTCGCGCCCGATGCCGTGCCCGCCGTAGCCGGCGACGATGCCGTACTTGCGGTCGTCGCGTGCCTCGGCGGCGTGCGTGCCGACCTCGATGGCATGGGAGACATCGGTCAACCGGTTGCCGGGCACCATCGCGGCAATACCCGCCTCCATCGACGCCCTGGTGGCCTCGGACAGCAGTTCGTCGGCCGGGATGAGTGCCCCGACGCCGAAGGTGACGGCGGAATCGCCGTGCCAGTCGTCGAGGATGGCCCCGCAGTCGATCGACACCAGGTCACCGGCGACGAGTTTCTCGGCATCCGAGGGGATGCCGTGCACGACGCGATCGTTGACCGATGCGCAGACGGTGGCCGGGAACCCGTGATAGCCGAGGAACGACGGCACACCGCCGCCGTCGCGGATCACCGATTCGGCGATCCGGTCCAGTTCACCGGTGGACACGCCGGGGGCGGCGGCATGGCGGACGGCTTTGAGCGCCGCGGCCACCAGTGCGCCCGCGGCGGCCATCGCGTCGAGTTCGCCGGGGCTGCGCTGGGGCACGACCTTGCGACGCAGGCCGGGCACGTTGATCATGATTGGCCGATCAAGGGGTGCTCCTGATTACTGGCCGAGCGCCTGCAACGCGCGGGCGAACACCTCGTCCAGGGTGCCGACGGCCTCGACGGTCTTCAGTTCGTCTGCGTAGTAGTCCAGCAGCGGTGCGGTCTCGGCGTTGTAGACCGCCATCCGGTTGCGGATGACCTCTTCGGTGTCGTCGGCGCGGCCGCGACCCTTGAGGCGCTCGAGCAACTCGTCCTCGGACACCCGGAACTCCAGCACCGCGTCCAGCTTCAGGCCGCGCTTGGCCAGCATCTCCTTGAGCGCCTCGGCCTGCTCGACCGAGCGCGGGTATCCGTCGAGGATGAACCCGGCGGCCGCGTCATCGTGGTCGATGCGGTCGTCGACGAGCGCGTTGGTGAGCGTGGCGGGCACCAGGTCACCGGCGTCGAGGTACTTCTTGGCTTCCACGCCGAGCGGGGTGCCGGCGCCGATGTTGTGGCGGAACAGGTCTCCGGTGGAGATCTGCGGGATGCCCAGCTGGGCGGCGAGCTTCTCCGCCTGGGTTCCTTTTCCGGCACCGGGAGGTCCGAGCAATACGATTCTCACTTCAGGAACCCTCTCTCACTTCAAGAAACCTTCGTAGTTGCGCTGCATGAGCTGGCTCTCGATCTGCTTCACGGTATCCAACCCCACGCCGATCATGATCAGCACCGCAACGCCGCCGAAGGGCAGGTTCTGCAGGGTAGCGCCGCCACTGCCGGCCTGCAGAACGACGTTCGGGAGCACCGCGATCACGCCGAGGTAGATCGAGCCCGGCAGGGTGATGCGGCTCAGTACGAAACGCAGATAGTCAGCGGTGGGCTTGCCCGGTCGGATACCGGGGATGAACCCACCGAACTTCTTCATCTCGTCGGCCCGTTCCTCCGGGTTGAACGTGATGGACACATAGAAGTACGTGAAGAAGATGATCAGGCCGAAGTAGAAGGCGATATGGACCGGTGCGGTCGGGTTGGACAGGTGGTTGGCCACGAACGAGCTCCACCACCCGGTGCCCGGGTTGTCGCGGCCACTGTCGATGAGCTGGGTGACCAGCTGCGGGATGTAGATCAGCGAGGACGCGAAGATCACCGGGATGACGCCGGCCTGGTTGACCTTGAGCGGCAGGTAGGTCGAGGTGCCGCCGTACATGCGCCGGCCCACCATGCGCTTGGCGTACTGCACCGGGATGCGGCGCTGCCCCTGCTCGACGAACACCACGCCGACCAGCACGGCCAGCGCGCCGATGCAGACGAAGGTGAAGACCATGCCGCCGCGGGCGTCCAGGATGGCCTTGCCCTCGGCCGGGATGCGGGCCGCGATGCCCGCGAAGATCAGCAGCGACATGCCGTTGCCGACGCCGCGCTCGGTGACCAGCTCGCCCATCCACATGACCAGGGCGGCGCCGGCGGTCATGACCAGCACGATGATGACCAGGCCGAAGATCGACGAGTCCTCGATGATGTCCAGGCTGCAACCCTGCATCAGGCCACCGTTGGCGGCCAGCGCCACGATGCTGGTGGCCTGCAGGATCGCCAGTGCGATCGACAGGTACCGGGTGTACTGGGTCATCTTGGCCTGACCGGCCTGACCCTCCTTCTTGAGCTGCTCGAAGCGCGGGATGACCACGGTCAGCAGCTGCACGATGATGCTGGCGGTGATGTAGGGCATGACGCCGACCGCGAACACCGACAGCTGCAGCAGCGCGCCACCGGAGAACAGGTTGATCAGCGAGTAGATCTGCGCCGAGTCACCGCCGCTGACCTGCTCGATGCACTGCTGCACGTTCGGGTAGTTGACGCCCGGCGACGGAATGGTCGCGCCGACGCGGTACAGAATGACCAACCCGAGGGTGAACAGGATCTTGCGCCTGAGGTCGGCAGTCCGCATCGACGAGATGAAAGCCGAAAGCACTCTTCCTCCTGCGCAGCCGACTTCAATCGCGCGGCGTGCAATGGGGCTGGAAAATCCAGCGTCTGGTTAAAGTCTCATGCGCTCTAGCTGCAGGTTCACCGCCCGCATAGTCGCGCGTCAAACAGTCTACGAGAGTAACAGCTGTGCCCCGCACCGCCCTTGTCCACGACGCGAGCGCGACGGCGAGGTCCAACAGGATCGAAGCGTACAGTCGGTGGTGTTCATTACATCAGCTAATTAAATTGTGCGGAGGAGAGATCGCCATGGCACGCACCGACGGAGACACCTGGGACCTGGCGTCCAGCGTGGGCGCCACCGCGACGATGGTCGCGGCGGCCCGCGCGATGGCGAGCGCCGCCCCCGACCCCGTGATCAACGACCAGTTCGCCGCCCCCCTGGTACGCGCGGTGGGCGTCGACTTCTTCACCAAGCTCGTCGACGGCGAGCTCACCGAGGCCGATCTGGGCGACGATCCGCAGCTCAACATCGCACGCTTCGCCGATGGGATGGCCGCACGCACCCGGTTCTTCGACGACTTCTTCGACGACGCCGGTGCGGCAGGCGTGCGGCAGGCCGTCATCCTGGCCGCCGGCCTTGACTCGCGCGCCTACCGGCTGGCCTGGCCCGCCGGCACCGTGGTGTACGAGATCGACCAATCCGAGGTGATCGCCTTCAAATCCCGGACGCTTGCCGAACTGGGCGCCCAGCCCACCGCGGTGCGCCGTGCCGTCGCGGCCGACCTGCGCGACGACTGGGTGTCGGCACTGCGGTCGGCAGGCTTCGATCCGGCAGCGCCGACCGCCTGGATCGCCGAGGGACTGTTCGGCTACCTACCACCCGAGGCGCAGGACCGGCTGCTCAGCCTGATCACCGAGAACAGCGCGCCCGGCAGCCGGGTCGCCGCCGAGGCGGTGCCCGCCACCATGGATGTCGATCCGGAGGCGGTCCGGGAACGGATGCAGACGGTGACCTGGAAGTGGTCCTCGCACGGGTTCGATCTGGACTTCAGCGAGCTGATCTATCTCGGTGATCGCACGGAAGCGACGACGCACCTCACCGAACTCGGCTGGCAGACCTCGGCGATCCCGACCAACGGCCTGCTGGCGCAGTACGGACTGCCCCTCATCGAAGAAGATCAACAGTTCGGGCAGGCGTCCTACCTGACCGCGGTCAAGTGATGGCGCGGTCCGAGGGCGACAGCTGGGACCTGGCTTCCAGCGTGGGCGCCACCGCCACGTCGGTGGCCGCCTCGCGCGCGCTGGCCAGCCGTGGGCCCGACCCGCTGATCGACGACCCCTACGCTGCGACGCTCGTCGAGGCCGTCGGCGTCCCGCACTTCATCCGCATGGCCAACGGGGAGTTCGACGACAGCCACGATCCGCTCTTCGGACGGGACCAGATGCGCGCGCACATCGCGGTGCGCACCCGGTTTTTCGACGACTTCTTCGCGACCGCGGCAGCGGCAGGCGTACGTCAAGCGGTCATCCTCGCCTCCGGGCTCGACACCCGCGCCTACCGCCTGGGCTGGCCCGCCGGGACCGTCGTGTTCGAGATCGACCAACCGGAAGTCATCGAGTTCAAGACCCGGGTGCTCGCCGACACCGGCGCCACCCCCGGCGCGGACCGCCGCACCATCGGCATCGACCTGCGCGAGGACTGGCCGGCCGCGCTACGGGACGCGGGCTTCGATCCGTCGGCACCGACGGCGTGGATCGCCGAAGGGCTACTGATCTATCTGCCTCCGGACGCGCAGGACCGGCTGTTGGACAACATCACTGCACTCAGCGCCCCCGGCAGCGCACTGGCCACCGAGCACATGGACGCCAAGGCCCTCACCGGGGACTGGGCCAAGGAGCTCAGCGCACGCGGCCGCCGGTACGGCAGCGATATCGATCTGAACGAGTTGTTCTACAGCGGGCCCCGTGCGGCGGCCGGCGATCACCTGAGCGCGGCCGGCTGGCAGGTGACGGTGCTGCCCAACGACAAGGCCTACGCCGCCCAGGGCTTCGAACGTCCCGACGACAGCCTCGCGGCGATGGTGAGAGACTCGGGTTACCTGTCCGCGACAAAGAAGTGAGGACGCCTGATGGCGCGTTCCGAGGGTGACAGCTGGGATCTGGCGTCCAGCGTGGGTGCGACGGCGACGATGGTCGCGGTGGGGCGCGCCATAGCCAGCACCGACGAACACGGCCTGATCGATGACCCGTGGGCCGCCCCGCTGGTGCGCGCCGTGGGCATCGAGGCCTTCACGATGATGGTCGACGGCACCCTCGACATCGCCGACGTCGCGCCCGAGACCGCGGCCCAGGTCAAGTCCAATATCGACGAGATGGCGGTGCGGACCAAGTTCTTCGACGACTATTTCGTCGACGCAGGCGAATCCGGGGTCCGTCAGGCCGTCATCCTGGCCGCGGGCCTGGATTCCCGCGCCTACCGGTTGCCGTGGGCGGACGGCACCGTCGTCTACGAGGTCGACCAGCCCGATGTCATCGAATTCAAGACCCGGACACTGGCGGATCTGGGCGCCACCCCCACCGCCGAACGCCGCACCGTGGCGATCGACCTGCGTGAGGACTGGCCGGCGGCCATGCGCGCCGCCGGCCTGGACCCCGACCGCCCCACGGCCTGGTGTGCGGAGGGACTGCTGATCTACCTTCCGCAGGAGGCGCAGGACCGGCTGTTCGACAACATCCACGAACTCAGCGCGCCCGGCAGCACCGTGGCCACCGAATTCGTGCCCGGCATGCGTGATTTCGACCCGGAGAAGGCGCGCGCCGCCGCCGACACCTTCTCCCGGCTGGGGCTGGAGATGGACATGCCGTCGCTGATCTATCACGGCGAACGCACCTCTGCCGCTGACTATCTCGCCGCCAAGGGCTGGCAGATGACCGGTGTTCCCCGTACCGAGCTGTTCGCCAGGTACGGTCTGCCCACACCGGAGTTCGGTGACCGGGATGTGCTGGGCGAGATCGTCTACGTCAGCGGCACATTGGCGTAACCGAATATCGCGGCCGGTCAGTCCCGGACCGCCGCCAAGGCCGCGTCCAGGTCGGCGAACAACCCCACGATATCGGCGATGCCGATCAGCGTCAGCGGGCGGCTGGTCGCCGGACCGTCGGCCACGATCACCAAGCGCACCTCGGGCGCGAGGTCGGCGTGCGCGGCCACCAGCACGCCCATCCCCGACGATGCCAGGAACTCCACCGCACCCAGATCCACCACGATCGCCGCCGGGGCGGCGGCCGCGGCGGTTTCGATGGCCTCCTCCAATTTCGGCGCGGTCAGGGCATCGACCGTTCCGCTGACCACCACCACGACGACACCGTCGATTCGGCGTTCTTCGATGGTGCAGCCGGACGGTTGGCTGGTCATGCTCACCTGCTCCTTCATGTCTTTGTCGATCACTGTCGGGAAACCTCCAGTCCGTTCGTGCGCCGCGCCAGCGTCAGCAGTTGCTCGTAGCCGTCGACCGTGCGATCGCTGCTCAGTCGGACCCGCGCCGACAGGGCGACGCGTTCCCGGTCCGTCCGCACCACGGCATCCAGTGCCGCGGCCAGGCGGGCGGATTCACCATCACCGGCGGTCACCAGGACACCGCCGGGCAGCATCACCACCTCGGCCAGCCCACCACGGCGCAGCCCCACCACCGGCGTCCCACACATCTGGGATTCCGCGGCCACCAGGCAGAACGGCTCCTCCCACCGCGGTGTCACCAACGTTGCCGCGCTCTGGCCGTAGAAATCGGCGAGATCGTCATCGCGTAGCGCGCCGACATATTCGACGCGCGGCCCGAGGGCCGGCCGAATCACGTCCTCGAACCAGCCGATGTCACCGACCGGTCCGGCCAGTCGCAGCCGCCGGCCGTAGCGGGCCGCCGCCTCGATGGCGATATCGGCGCCCTTCTCCGGGGTGAGGCGCCCGGCCCAGGCCAGGTCGTCACCACCGGGCCCCATCGGGAATCCGGCGGGCTCGACACCGTTGTGAATGACCCGGACGTCGCGCAGCGTCGCCCACTGTCGGCGCAGCGCCGCGCTGACCGCCACCAGATACGACGCCGGGCCCGCCAGCCACGCACCGATCTCCATCCAGGGGAACGGCGGGGTGTGCAGTGTCGTGACCATCGGCACCCGCAGCGTGGAGCTCAGCGCCAGCGGCAGCTGATGCAGACTCTGATTGAGGACGGCGTCGATATCGTTGCGGTGCAGAAGATCCCGCATCACCGCCAGATAGGCCACCTGATCGCTGAGGAAGTGCGGCTCGGGCATGTTCGGGTCGCCGGATGCGACCGCCGAGAGCTGCGGGGTACCCGGCATGACGTGCAGGTCATCGGCGAGCGCCGGGGTGGTGCCGGCGCGGGCCCACAATTCGACATGGTGACCACGTTCGCGCAGTCCGCGAACGAGGATCGCGGTGAAGCGCTCCTGTCCCCCCGCATAGGGTTCGGCCACCGGGTGGCGCGCCGGCCCGATCACGGCGATCCTCATCAGTTCGCCTCGGCTTCCAGGCCCGCGATGTAGGTGCCGAACCCGCCGTTCACCCGCGACTCGGTGCGCCCGGAGGTGAGCACACTGGTCTGGTGCGTGGCGACCCACCTCTGCGTGTGGGCGCGGATACGCTCGACGAGACCGACATCCTCCCGGCTCTCGGCATCCCGAAAGCCCCCGGCACGCAGATAGATATCGGCACGGAAGCCGAGATTGGCACCGTGCACATGGTCGTGCCCCTCGGTGAGATCGTGATGCCGCAGCCAGCTTTCGTAGATCGCCGGGCTGACATCACCCGGTGTCACGGTTCCGATCACCGCGTCGAGGCCCGAGTCCGCGAACTCGATCTGCCTGTGCAGCCAGTCATCCGGCACCACGGTGTCGGCATCGGTGCACGCTATCCACAGCTCGGCGGTGTCGACCCCGGCGTGCCGGGCCCGATTGATCGCGTCCGCCGTGCCCAGCTGCCGCACGGCGCCGACGCTGTCGGCGCCGCTGGTGAGGATGCGCACCCCGAACTCGCCGACAACATCGAGCGTGCCGTCGGCGCAGTCGTTCAGCACCACCGTGATTCCGCCCGTGACAAGGGGGTTCTCGGCGTTCAGAACGGCGATGCTGCCGCGCAGGCTGTGCAGGCAGGCCCCGATATGCGCCTGCTCGTTGCGGGCCGGCACCACGACCTCGACATGACGGATGGTGGTCATGAGGCGCCGCGGTATTCACGGTAGACCGAGACGGGTTCGCCCCATACCTCGACGATCAGGTCGACATCGGCGTAGCGGGCGCGCAGCGGGAGATCCAACAGCGCCGCGGCCTGGGCATGCACGGAGGCGCCATCGAGCGGGATGTCGGCCGTCGGCCCTCGCCAGTGCGCCAGCACGATCTCCCCGCGGGCGGTGAGCCGCTTGCGGACGGCGCGCAGCGTCGCGATCAGGTCGGGACCGTCCAGGAAGTAGCCGATCTCGGAAAGGATGATGGCGTCGAATGACTCGTCGGGCAGATCGTCGGGGGCGGCCCCGCAGATCCATCGCACCGCGCCGGTTCTGTTCCGGGCGACCGCAAGCGCGCGTTCGCTCGCATCGATCGCCACCACGGTGTCGGCCCGGCCCGTCAGGTGTTCGGCGAGCTGCCCGGTGGCGCAACCGACCTCCAGGATCCGCTGGTAGCGCTCACGCCCCAGACAGGCCAGCACCAGCTCGAGTCGGCGCCGCTCATAGGCGAAGTCATCGAGGTGCCACGGATCGTCCTCACCGGTCGCCATCATCGCGTCGAACGGTTCGGCGACGGCAGCCCGGGCCCGCCCGCCACCCACGGCGGCACCGACCCGATCCGCGAGATCCGCCGCGGCGGGCATCAAGACGGTTTCGAAGACGCGATCGGCGCGGCTGCGCACCGACGAACCGACGATCGGCAGGTCGTCATCGGAGTGCAGCTGGCTGAGGTAACAGCCGATCGCCGATCTCTTGGCGTCCAGGCCCTTCAGCGAGGGCGCCAGGGTCCGGACTCGCGACCAATCCATGTCTTTCGGTGTCGCCCAGTGCCACAACCAGATCGGATAGTTGATCAGTACCGCGGATCGCCGACGGACTGCCGACTCGGCTGCGCGTGCGACGGCGTCATGGTCGGCATGCCCATCACATTCCACCGGCGCGAACACCACGGTGCGCTCATCGATCAGTTCGGCCAGTCGCCGGTCCAGTTCGTCCTCGTGCGAATCCAGGCCGCCGTCGGGCAGGTCCCACCACAACGCCGAGATCCGGTCACCGAGTGCCGCAGTGGCTTTGTCGCCTTCGATGCGCCGCGGTGTCGATCCGGGTCCGGCACCGCCGTGCGTGACGAAGGCGATGGTGATGTCGGCGTTCCGGGCGCTCAGGTCCGACAGCGTCGCCCCGAGCGAAAGTGTCTCGTCGTCGGGGTGGGGGGCCACCACAACGATGCGCGGGCACCGCGCGACAATCGCGTCCAGGTCCAGCCTGGGCACTCCGTTCCATCCGGAGTCGAGCAACCAGGTCGCTTCGTCGGTACCGGGCTCCCGGTGTGTGAAGGGACGAGGTTCATCCATGACGACACTCCTCGGCCGCGAGGGCGAGTTCGCCCAGATAGGCCAGATCACGGTGTCCGTGATGCTGCCGTAGATACACACCCAGATCGGCCACCCGTCGGGCGTACTCCTCCTCCGCCACCAGCGGGCCCGGGCCGAGCACGTAACCTGCGATGCGCAAGATCTTTTCGCTCACCCTGGCGACCGCGGCCCGTACCCGTTGTGCGAGCAGCATGGGGTCATCGTGACCGGCATCTATGGAGGCCGCCGCGTGCTCCAGGCAGGTTCCGGCGGCGAACAGGCCCTCGTCGACGGCACCGAACTGGGCGAGCGCTATCGGGTCCGGCGCGCGATCCGCGAGATGCTGCACGATCCGTTCCCGGAAGGCCAGGGCGATGCCGTACCAGACCGCGGCCACACCTATTCCGCCCCAGGCGAATCCCGGCCGTTGCACGTACCAACCCGGGCCTTCCAGTGCGACGGCGGGCAAGTCTTGGATGTCGATGGGTCCACTGGGTATGGCGGCCAGCCCACGGGACACCCACGTCGTCGGGGCGACGCGCACATGCCGCGGATCGAGCCGAACCGCGAACGCCTGCTGTCCTCGTCCCTCGACCTCGGCGGTGATCACCGCGTGCGACAGCCGCCCGGCCAGCGAACACCACGGCTTGCGACCCGACAGGGTCCAGCCGTCCGGGCCCGGCGTTGCCGCCAGTGTCAGTCCCGACGCGTGCGCCGCGTAGACGCCCCAGGTGGAACCGGAATCCGCGCCGATCGCCGGGATGTCCGCGCTCATGCCGGCCTGCGCCAGGATCGCATGCGCATCCAGATGCGGTTCGACGATCCGAGCCAGCGAGGCGTCGACCAGTCCGAGGGTCGCAAGGGTCTGCAGGTACTCCTGGGTACGCCCCGCACCGGGACGGCACTGCTGGTCGGAACACCGGGTGGCGACATCGAGGGCCGCCGCGACGTCGACGGGCCCGTCAGCGGGCAGCCGAGACCGCAGTTCCTGATCGATGAGTATCTGCACCCTGACCAGTCAACGCCTGATCGGCCCGCCGAACTACACCCTTTGGGGTGTGATCGCGGCGCTCAGGGGTGCAGTCGGGACACGTCGGGCCGGAAGTCATGTTCCATCCCCCAGGCCACCGCCTGCGCGCGGCGGGTGACGCCGAGCTTGCGATAGGTGGACCGCACCACGGACTTGACCGTGTTGATGGACAGATAGCAGCGTTCGGCGATCTCGCTGTTGGTCCGGCCCTGGGTGATCAGCGCCAGGACCTCGGCTTCCCGGGCAGACAGGCCCGCGTCGCGGCCGGGCCACTCCATCGGCATGGACATGCTGCCGTCGCCGCGTTCCACCACCGTCTCGCCGGCATGGATACGCTCCAGGCAGTCGACCAACGTGTCGACCGGCAGCGATTTGGCCAGATAGCCGCTCACCCCGCCGGCCAGCGAGCGGTCGATCAGCAGCTGGTCGATATTCCAGGAGTACACCGCAACCCGGCCGATATGAGGCTGGCCGACCAGGTCACTGACATCGGTACGGTCCCCCTGGGCGGCGGCAAAGGTGTCCCAGATCGCGATGTCGACCGGGCTCTGCACATCGGTCCTGGAATCGAGTTCGACGATGCGCAGCCGGTCCCGGTAGGGCTGCAACAATGCGGCCAGCCCCGCGACGATCAGTTCGTAGTCGTTCACGATCGCCAGGCTCACGGGCGAACCGCGCATGGAGCCCGCCTTCCGCTCGACCTGCACCGACCCGCCCACGATAGACGCAACCGTCACCGCGGGGGGCGACGCGCCGACATCAGAACCTGAAGTCTCCCAGCCATAGTGCGTGAGCACCGCTGACCGAGCGCTCCAGCTGCTCGAACACGCCCGCGACCGAGCTGCCCAGCAGCGCACCGACGGCCTGCGGCAGCGACGCCGCCGCGGGCTGCGACGAGGCCTTGGGCCGCAGCACGTCCAGCATGGACGAACCCGGGTAGTTGACGATCCGCACCTCGGTATCCGGCGCGTAGCCGGCGCGCACCTTGGCCCGGCCGATCGCGGCGCGCAATCCGCCGAGTTCGTCGACCAGACCACGATCCTTGGCATCCGAGCCCGTCCACACCCGGCCACGCGCGACCTCTTCGACCGCGGCCACCGTGAGATTGCGCCCGTCGGCGACCCGTTCCACGAAATCGGCGTAGAACAGGTCGGCCTCGGCCTCCACGTGCGCCTGCTGTTCGTCGGTGAAGCGCTCGTTGCTGGACCAGGCATCGGCATTTGCGTTGGTGCGCACCGAATCCGCGCCGACACCGAGCTTGTCCTTGAGTTGGCGGGACACCAGCTTTCCGGTCACCACGCCGATCGAGCCGGTGATGGTGCCCGCGTTGGCGATGATCTCGTCGGCGGCCATCGACACGTAGTACCCGCCGGATGCCGCCACCGCGCCCATCGAGGCGATCACCGGCTTTCCGGCCTCGGTGGCCCGAACCACCTCACGCCAAATGGTTTCCGATCCGGTAACCGATCCGCCCGGGCTGTTGACCCGAAGGACGATGGCCGCCACCTCGTCATCGGCGACGGCCTCCCGCAGCGCCGCCGCGATGGTGTCACCGCCGGCGTTGGAGTTCCCGAACGGCAGCATCTGCGGGCCGCCACGCCCGCTGACGATCGGCCCGTCCAGGGTGACCACGGCGATCCCGGGTTTGGACTTGCGGCCCGGCATCGACGGCGCGGGCCGCAACGCTTGCGCCTTCGCGTACCGCGACAGGAACAGTCGCGGCGGGGCATCCTCGCCGTCGGCAGCCGCCGGGGCGCCGGTGAGTTCGGCGATCCGGGCGTAAGCCTCATCGCGGAAACCGATGCGATCGACCAACTTTGCGGACACCGCGGCATCGCGCAGCAGCGGCGCCTTGTCTGCCAGTGCGTCCAGCTCGGCGGCATCGAGGTGGCGGGATTGCGCCACCGCGGCCAGCACCTGGGTGTGCAGGCTGCCGATCAGCGCGGTGTCGGCCTCCCGGTGAGCGTCGGTGTAGCTGTCCTGGGTGAAAAGGTTTGCCGCGGACTTGTATTCGCCGCGTGCCACGAACTGCGCCTCGATACCGGCCTTGTCCAGGGCGCCGCGCAAGAACAGCGCACTGGTGGCGAACCCGATCAGCCCGACCGTGCCCGACGGTTGCATCCAGACCTCGCGGAATGCCGACGCCAGGTAGTAGGACAGGGTGCCCGGGTAGGTTTCCGCCCAGGCCAGTGTGGGCTTGTTCGTGCCGAAGGCGGCGATGGCGTCCCGCAGTTCCTGCACCGGGCCCGGCGCGGCGGCCGGCAGCTGAATCCTGGCGATCAGCCCGGCGACCCGGTCATCCTCGGCGCCGCGGTGCAGCGCATCGACAGCCTGGCGCAGCGTCAACGGCCGGCCGCCGAGCGAGATGAGCGCGAAGGGGTCGAACCCGAGCGATTCCGGTGGTGCGGACTGCAGATCGAGTTCGAGAACACAGCCGTCGGGCACACCGTTGTGGCGGGCCGTGTCGACCTTGCGCACCAGTGACTTCAGGTCGTCGGGACCGGGCAGGCTGGGGAGGAATCCGAACATCTTCCGAGCCTACCGGCGCCGCCGCGGCAGGCCCTTTCGCCGATCGTGAACGTCGCGCCCGGCCGCAGATCGGAGCACGACCCCCTGGTGAGAACTGATCGACCAGGTCGTTGCGGGCGAGTTCGCCGAACTGCTGGGGCAGCGCAGCCATCCCCGACGCCCGATCTACCTGGATTCAGCCAGGGGGCTGACTGGTCGGCGAAGCTGCGCTCACGTAGCTGGATCGACGCGTTTTCCTACCTGGCTGCAGTCTTCACCGCCCGCTGGCCCTCGAAACTGAACTCGCGTAGTCGGACACGGCCCGGCAACGCAAAAGGCCCCTGCCGGAGCAGGGGCCTTCGCGGTCAGAGACTTTTACAGTTCGGTGGCCGAACCGCCCGCGGCCGTGATGGCCTCGCGCGCGCTGCCGCTGAACTTGTTGGCGGTGACGTCGACCTTGACGGCAAGCTTGCCGTCGCCGAGGACCTTCACCAGGCTGTTCTTGCGAACCAGACCCTTGCCCACCAGTTCGTCGACACCGATGGTGCCGCCCTCCGGGAACGCCTTGGCGATATCGCCGACGTTGACGACCTCATAGGCCACCCGGAAGCGGTTCCTGAAGCCCTTGAGCTTCGGGAGCCGCATGTGGATCGGCATCTGGCCACCCTCGAACGTCGAGGGAACGTTCTTGCGGGCCTTGGTGCCCTTGGTGCCGCGACCCGCGGTCTTACCCTTGGAGCCCTCGCCGCGACCGACGCGGGTCTTCTTCGTCTTCGACCCGGGGGCCGGCTTCAGGTCGTGAAGCTTGATGACACTCATGATTCCTAGACCTCCTCGACCGTGATGAGGTGATGCACGGTCTTGATCAGACCACGGGTCTGAGCGTTGTCCTCACGGACCACGGACTGGCGGATCTTCCGCAGCCCCAGCGTGCGCAGGCTTTCGCGCTGCTTCCAGCGTGCGCCGATGGTTCCGCGCACCTGGGTGATCTTGAGCTCTGCCATGACTATGCCGACCCCTCACGCGCGGCACTGGCGGCCAGCGCCTCGCTTTCGCGCCGGGCCTTGAGCATGCCGGCCGGCGCCACATCCTCGATGGCGAGCCCACGTCGGGCCGCCACCTCTTCGGGCCGCTGGATCATCTTGAGTGCGGCGACGGTGGCGTGCACCACGTTGATCGCGTTATCGCTACCCAGCGACTTGGCCAGGACATCGTGCACCCCAGCGCATTCGAGCACGGCGCGGCAGGCACCGCCGGCGATGACACCGGTACCGGGGCTGGCCGGACGCAGCATCACGACACCGGCTGCAGCCTCACCCTGAACCGGGTGCACGATGGTGCTCCCGATCAGCGGCACGCGGAAGAAGTTCTTGCGAGCTTCCTCGACGCCCTTGGCGATGGCGGCCGGAACTTCCTTGGCCTTGCCGTAGCCGACGCCGACCATACCGTTGCCGTCACCGACGATGACCAGAGCGGTGAAGCTGAAACGCCGACCACCCTTGACCACCTTGGAGACGCGGTTGATGGTGACGACGCGCTCGATGTAGTTGCTCTTCTCACCGCGGTCGTCGCCGCGGCCACGGCCGCCACGATCGTCACGGCCTCGGCCGCCGCGATCTCCGCGGCCGCCGCGATTGTCCTGCGCCGAACCGGCGCCAGCCTGGTCGGCCATCATGCAGTCCTCTCGTTGTCAGTCATCAGAATTTCAGCCCGCCCTCGCGCGCGGCATCGGCCAGCGCGGCGATCCGGCCGCCGTAGGTGTAGCCGCCACGGTCGAACACGACCGTCTCGACACCGGCTGCCTTGGCGCGCTCGGCGATCAGCTGACCGACCCGCACGCTCTGTGCCTTCTTGTCGCCGTCGACGGCACGCACATCGGGCTCGATGGACGACGCCGCGGCGACGGTGACGCCGGCGAGATCGTCGATGAGCTGGACGTGGATGTGCCGGGACGACCGGTTGACCATCAGACGCGGAGCGTCGGCGGTGCCGGAGACCTTCTTGCGCAACCGGGCGTGACGACGGATCCGCGCGACCCGACGGGTCTCGGAGATGTTCTGCCCCACCGGCTTGTGCTTGGTGCCGGCGGCTGCATCAGTTTTCGTGGAAGCCATGGTTACTTACCTGTCTTTCCGACCTTGCGGCGGATCTGCTCACCCTCGTACCGCACGCCCTTGCCCTTGTACGGGTCGGGGCGGCGCAGGCGGCGGATGACCGCAGCGATCTGGCCGACCTTCTGCTTGTCGATGCCCGTGATCGAGAACTTCGTGGGTGTCTCGACCGCGAACGTGATGCCCTCGGGCGCTTCGATGAGGACCGGGTGGCTGTAGCCGAGCGCGAACTCCAGGTTTGCACCCTTGAGCGCGACGCGGTAACCGACGCCGAAGATCTCCATCTTGGTGGTGTAGCCCTCGGTGACACCGGTGACCAGGTTGGCCACCAGGGTGCGTGAGAGCCCGTGCAGCGAGCGGCTACGCCGCTCGTCGTCCGGACGGCTCACCACGATGGCGCCTTCGTCGTTGCGCGAGACCACGATCGGCTCGGCGACATCCAGGGTCAGGGTGCCTTTGGGGCCCTTGACCGACACGTTCTGGCCATCGATGGCCACATCGACCCCGGCAGGAACCAGGACCGGCTGCTTTCCAATACGCGACATGTTTTTCGTTCCCCTACCAGACGTAGGCGAGGACTTCGCCGCCCACGCCTTGTCGAGTTGCCTGGCGATCGGTGAGCAGACCGGAGGACGTGGAGATGATCGCCACGCCCAGGCCGCCGAGCACCCGAGGCAGATTGGTGGACTTTGCGTAGACCCGCAGTCCGGGCTTGCTCACCCGGCGCAGGCCGGCGATGCTGCGCTCACGGCTGGGGCCGTACTTCAGCTGCACCACAAGGGCTTTGCCCACGCGGGCGTCCTCGGTGCGGTAATCGGAGATGTAGCCCTCTTTCTTGAGGATCTCGGCGATGTTCGCCTTGATCTTCGAGTGGGGCAGGGTCACCTCATCGTGGTACGCCGAGTTGGCGTTACGCAGACGCGTCAAGAAGTCTGCGATGGGATCGGTCATCGTCATGACAGCCGGTTCACCTTCCTTGCGGCGGTTCCCATTCGGTCAATCGACACTCTGGGCCTTCCGAAATTTGAATTCGAATGAATGCTGGTTACCAGCTGGACTTCTGGACACCGGGCAGTTCGCCCGCGTGCGCCATTTCGCGCAAGCAGATCCGGCACAGGCCGAACTTGCGGAACACCGCGTGCGGACGGCCGCACCGGTTGCACCGGGTGTAGCCGCGAACCGCGAACTTCGGCTTCTTGTTGGCCTTGTTGACCAGAGCCTTCTTTGCCATGCTCAGTTCTCCTTGAACGGAAAGCCGAGGGCCCGCAGCAGCACTCGTCCTTCGTCGTCGTTGGTCGCCGTGGTGACGACGGTGATGTCCATGCCGCGGGGGCGATCGATGGAATCCACGTCGATCTCGTGGAACACCGACTGCTCGGAGAGCCCGAAGGTGTAGTTACCGCTGCCGTCGAACTGCTTGGGGCTCAGGCCACGGAAGTCGCGGATACGGGGAAGCGCGATCGAGACCAGGCGGTCCAGGAACTCCCACATGCGGTCGCCGCGCAGCGTCACCCGGGCGCCGATCGGCATGCCCTCGCGAAGCTTGAACTGGGCGATGGACTTGCGCGCCTTGCGGATCTCGGGCTTCTGGCCGGTGATCAGGGCGAGGTCGTTGACCGCACCGTTGATCAGCTTCGCGTCGCGGGCGGCGTCACCGACACCCATGTTGACGACGACCTTCACCACGCCCGGGATCTGCATCACGTTGGCGTAGTTGAACTCTTTGTTGAGCGCGTCCTTGATTTCCTCGCGGTAGCGCTGCTTCAGCCGCGGCTGCACCTTGGCGCCGTTCTCTACTGTGGTCATTCTCAGATGTCCTTGCCGTTGCGCTTGGAGACCCGGACCTTCTTGCCCGACTCCTCGTCGACGCGGTAGCCGATGCGGGTGGGGTTGCCGTCGGAGTCGATGACCATCACGTTGGAGACGTGGATGGCAGCCTCCTGCGTGACGATGCCGCCGGAGGAGGCGCCGCGCTCGTTCTGCGACTGCGCGGTGTGCTTCTTGATCCGGTTGACGCCCTCGACGAGGACCTTCTCGCGGGTCGGGTAGGCCTCGATGACCTTGCCCTTGGCGCCCTTGTCCTTACCGGAGATCACGAGCACGGTGTCACCCTTGTGCACCTTCATTTACAGCACCTCCGGGGCGAGCGAAACGATCTTCATGAACTTCTTCTCACGCAGCTCGCGGCCCACCGGGCCGAAGATGCGGGTGCCGCGCGGATCGTTGTCCGCCTTGATGATGACGGCGGCGTTCTCGTCGAATCGGATGTAGCTGCCGTCGGCGCGGCGACGTTCCTTCACGGTGCGCACGATCACGGCCTTGACGACGTCGCCCTTCTTGACGTTGCCGCCGGGGATGGCGTCCTTGACGGTCGCCACGATGATGTCGCCGATGCCGGCATAACGTCGCGCCGAGCCACCGAGAACGCGGATGCACAAGATTTCCTTGGCACCCGTGTTGTCGGCCACCTTCACGCGCGATTCCTGCTGAATCACTCGATCTCCTGACCTGGTTATGTGTGCACGGCAGATACCGACCTGACGTGCGCGGTCTTTGTTGCCCCGAGAGCACGCAGGGTTTTCTCACATGAAGAGAACCGAGGTCTGCCCCAGGCAACCCCTAGAGTCTAGGGGACGACCTGCGCAGAGCCAAATCCCAGCTCATCGGGGGCGGCACGGGTCTATCGGACCGCGGCGGTCAGCTCCACTTCGACGGGCGCCCCGGACGGTAGCGCACGGACGCCGATGGCACTGCGCGCGGGCAGCGCGGCGCCGCCGAGTTCGGCGGCCAGCACCGCCGAGGCGCCGTCGGCGACGGCGCTCAGCGCGGTGAATCCGGGTGCGCAGGCGATGAAGACGGTCATCCGCAGACAGCGCAAAGCCCCATGTGCCGGCATGACCGCGCGGGCCGCGCTGAGTGCGTTGAGCGCGGCAAGGCCGGCTGCCGAGCGCGCCTGCTCGGCGGTCAGGGTGTCCCCGACGACACCGGTCCAGACGAGCGCACCGGCGCGTCTGGGCGTCATGCCTGCGGTGTAGATGACGCCGTCGTGGCAGACCGCCGGCACATAGTCGCCCTGTGGCGCGGGTGCCGCCCAGTCAGTCGACACCGAGCGCCACGCCCTCCTGCCGGGGGTCGGCGGCACCGGTCAGCACACCCCGGTCGTCGACGGAGATCAGCTGGGCGCTCCCGCCGGCACCGAGGTCGGGTTGCACGACGATGCGGTGCCCGAGAGCGGCCAGTTCGTCGCGCACGGCGCCGGGCAGGCTGGGTTCGACGCGCAGTTCGTCGGGTGCGCCGATGACGTCGGCGTCCGAACCCGGGAACACGGTGAATCGCGATGCCGCCACCGCGTCGGCGGCATCGCGGCCGTGGTCCAGGACATGGGAGATCAGCTGCATGTTCCACTGCACCTGCCCGTCACCGCCCGGGGTGTTGCCGACGTGCCGCAGCGCCCCGCGCTCGTCGGTGACGATCCAGGCGTTGAGGGTGTGCAGTGGCTTACGGCGTGGTGCGACCTCGTTGGGGTGTCCGGGCAGCAGGTAGGCCCCCCGGCCCAGCCGGTTGTTGAGCACCACTCCGGTGCCGGGCACGGTGAACTTCGCGCCGAAGGTGAACGCCAGCGAGTGGATGAAGCTGACCGCGCGGCCGTCGGCGTCCACCGCCACCGTCGAGGTGGTGTCCCCCGCCGCGACCGCCATCGGGCCGCGGACTTCGATGCGGCCGTCGAGATCGCGGCGTTGCGCGTCCAGGCGTTCGGCGGTCAGGATGTAGTCCGCACCGTCGCGACGATTATCACTGCCGCACAACGCAAATCGGTCCGCGAACGACAGCCGGGCGGCTCGGGCCAGCCGGTCGATGGCGGCCGCCGAGAGCCATTCGGTGGCGCCGAGGACGCCGTCGCACAGGGCCGCCTGCTGCAGCACCATCCATCCGGGCGTCGGCAGCGGCGTCTGGTGCAGCACCGCACCGGCATAGCGCCCGGTGAGCGCGGACTCGGCGCTCACCTGCGCCCCCGCGGCCCATTCGTCGCCGCTGAACGGTGCGCCGCCGGCCTGCAACGCCGCCACGGCACGTTCGGCGAACTCGCCGGTGTAGAAGCCGCCGGGGTTGTGCGCCAGCATCCGGATGGTGGCCGCCAGCGCGGGCTGCGGGAGTCTGCGCCCGACGACCGGCGGAACACCTTGGGGCGCATAGATCTCGGCGAGCCCAGGATCGGCCGCGACCGCCGCTGCCGCCACACCGACGTCACCTGCGGTGCGTGCCGAGCAGGGCAGCCCGTTCTCGGCGATGCGGGCGGCGGGCTCCCACAGTTCGGGCAGCGGCCTGGTGGCGCCGCCGCCATGCAGTGCCAGCAGCGCGGCGGGTGCACCGGGCACCGCCACCGCCAGCGGCCCGTCCATCGGTATCGCGCTGAGGCCTTGGGCGGCGTAGAAATCGGGCGTTCCGCCATCGGGCCCGAAGCCGGATCCGTTGACGGTCCACACCCGCCCGTCGGGTTCGCGCACCACCGCGAAGGCGTCGCCGCCGATCCCGCACTGCCCGGGCAGGGTCAGCCAGGTCAGGCCGGCCATCGCCAGCGTGGCGTCGATGGCGTTACCGCCGTCGGCCAGCACCCGCGCACCGGCCAGGCTGGCCGCCGGGTGACTGCTGCTGACCATGCCGCCTGCCGACAGCGCCGGTGGTCGTTGCGCCGCGTTCATCAGGCGCCCCGGCGGGCCCGGCGGGTCGGGCCTGCGGGGATCTCGCCGGGCTCCACACCGACGAAGATCTCACCGTCACGTTCCTGGCACGGGAAGGTCTTGATGGGTTCGGTGGCCGGCGGGCTGATCGGCTCACCGGTCTCCAGGTCGAACGCGCTGCCGTGGCAGGAGCAGCCGATGCCGTCGTCGCGCAGCTTGCCCGAGGACAGCAGGCAGTCCAGGTGCGTGCAGTAGTTGGAGGTGGCGTAGGCCTTACCGTTGAGCCGCGCCACCGCAAACTCGTGATCGCCGGAGTAGAACCGCCTCACGATGCCCTCGGGCACCTGCCCTGATCGTGCTACCCGAACGAAATCCATTGTTGTGCTCCGTGTTTCTGTGTGGGGTGTCAGGCGTTGAGGTAGACGGTCTTCTCGGCCAGGTAGAACTCCATCATGGACGGCCCGGCCTGTTCCTTGAAGGTGGCGGTCGACGATGCCTTGTATCCGCCGAACGGCGCGTTCATCGCCATCCCGGTGGTCGGTTGGTTGATCTTGACCAGACCGGTCCGCGACTCGCGGGCGAACCGCTGGGCGGTGGCCAGGTCCGAGGTGACGATCGCCGCCGACAGCCCGAACTCGGTGGCATTGGCCAGCTCGATACCCTCGTTCAGCGAGCCCGCCCGCTGGAAGGCCAGCAGTGGGCCGAACACCTCTTCGGTGACGATGCGCATCGTGGGTTCGGTATCGGTGAACACGGCGGGCCGCACGAAATGGCCACCCGGGCTTGCCGCCACGTCCACGGTGGTTCCGCCGCACCGCAACCGGGCGCCCTCGGCGACCCCGACCGCCACATAGTGCGCGAACTTGTCGAGTTGCTGCGCGCTGGCCAGCGCGCCCATGTCCACACCGTCACCGGCGCCGGGACCGACCACCAGGGCCTCGGTGCGCCGGATGACCCGCTCGACCAGTTCGTCGTGCACCGCATCGGTGGCGATCACCCGACTGGTGCCGGTGCACGCCTGACCGGACAAACCGAAGGCGCCCTTGACGATCAGCGCCGCCGCGCGGTCCAGGTCGGCGTCGTCGGCGACGAGCACCGGGTTCTTGCCACCCATTTCGAGCTGGACCCGCCGGTGCGGCCCGACCCGGGCGTGGATGGCGCGGCCGACCTCGGTGGAACCGGTGAAGGTGATGGCCGCGATCCGCTCGTCGGCGGCCACCGCGGCACCGGCCACCCCGTCGCCCTGGACGAGCGCGATCACCGAGGGCGGCAGCCCGCCGGCCAGCAGCGCCCCGACGAGGCGTTGCCCCATCAGCGGGGTGATCTCGGAGGGCTTGAACAGCACCGGGTTTCCGACCGCCAGGGCCGGCCCGAGCTTGCGCGAGGGAATGTTGAGCGGGAAGTTCCACGGGGTGATCGCACCGACGACACCCACCGGTTCACGCAGCGTGTACAGCAGGGTGTCGCCGGCCGCGGGCAGCGTCACTCCCCCGCCGCGGGTTGCCTCGGCGGCGTAGAACCGCAGATTCGCCGGTGTGCGACTGACCTCCATGGTCGCCTCGGCGAGGGTCTTGCCTTCTTCGCGGACCAACTCCGCGATCAGTTCGGGACCGCGCTTCTGCAGTTCGGCGGCAGCCGATTCCAGGATCGCCGCGCGGCGCTCGGGTGCGGTCGCCGCCCATTCCGGCGCGGACTTGCTCAGCCCCTCCACGGCGTTGGCGACGTCGGCGGGCCCCGAGGCGGGGAAGGTTCCGATGAGGTCGGCCGGGTCGGCCGGGTTGGTCCGGGTGAAGGTGGCGCCGGACAGGGCGGGCACCCAGGCCCCGCCGATGAAGTTTCCTCCGGTGGTCATTGCTGTACCTGCGATTCTTCGTCGATGTCTGCGTAGGCGAGGTCCCACAGATCGGTGTGCTCATCGCACAGGGCGGCACTGTCGACCTCGCGGCCCAGCAGCTCCCGCACGGCCATGATGTCCTCGCCGCGGTCGATGGTGAAGGCGCCCCGCACGGTCGCGCCTTCGAGGTAGAAGCCGGTGAAGTCCAGCGCACCGAGATCACCGCGGATCACCGGTTCTCCGGTTGCCGCACCGACGAATTGGAGGTTGCGCCCGTGCTGGTCCGACCAGAACCAGGGCGCGTCATCCGAGGGTGCGTCGCGGCCCAGCATCGCGTTGGACACCGCGACACCCTGCCTGCTGGCGTTGTCGAAGTGTTCCAGGCGAACGTGGCGGCCGGCCCGCTCGGAGTACCGGCGCGCCACATCTCCGGCGGCGTAGATGTTCGGGATGGTGCTGCGCCCCAGCGCATCCACCACGATCCCGTCCTCGATGCGCAGCCCGGAAGCCTCGGCGGCGGCGGTATTCGGCGTGATGCCGATGCCGATCACGACGGCGTCGGCCTCGAAAGGTGCTGCGGCGTCAGTCATGTCGATCAGCACACCGTCGGCGGTGGTCCGGATGCCGGCCAACCGGACTCCGGTGCGCAGATCCACGCCGTTGTCACGGTGCAGCTGGCTGACGGCCTGCCCCATCTGCGCTCCGAGGATGGGGGCCAGCGGCACCGGAACCGTTTCGAACACGGTGACCGCCACCCCCGCGGCGGCCGCGGTGGCCGCGATCTCCAGGCCGATGAATCCCGCGCCGATGATGGCCAGCCGCCGACCGGGGGCCAGTACCGGGGCCAGCCGCAGGGCATCGTCGAGGGTGCGCAGGTAGTGCACGAGATCGGGTCGCGGGCCGGGCACGGGCACGGGCAGCGTTCGCGGTGAGCCACCGGTGGCAAAAAGCACTACGTCGGCGCCGATCTCGGAACCGTTGTCCAGCGCGACGGTCTGCGCGACCGGATCCACCCGCAGCACGCCGGTTCCGGTGACGATCTCCACATCGTTGTCGGCGATCCAGCTGGGACGCAGAATCCAGAGGGCGGCCTCGCTGTCGGTACCTGCCAGGAATTCCTTGGACAGCGGCGGACGCTGATAGGGCGCATGGGGTTCGTCCCCGATGAGCATGATGCGGCCGTCGAACCCCTGTCTGCGCAGGTTGCGGGCGGCCACGGCGGCGGCCTGGCCGGCGCCGACGGTGACGATGGTGCGCGGTGTCATGTCCGCGCCTCCTCTTCGGTGCGGGCCGGCACACGGCTTTCCGGCGCGAGGTTGACATAGATGGTGCCGTCGTCGTCGACACGCACCGGGTAGGTGGGCTGGCACAGATCCTGATCGGCCTCGTAGCCGGTCTCCAGATCGAACTGCCACTGGTGGCCCGGACAGATCACCTTGCCGTGCAGCAGCGTCCCCTTGAACAGCGAACGATCCTGGTGCACACAGAGATCGGCGAAGGCATACACCCGCCCGTCGGTCTGGAACAGGGCGATGGCGGTGCCGTCGATCTCGACCCGCAGCTTGCGGCGTCTGCCCAGTTCTCGTGCGGTGGCGACCGCGGTCCACTCCATGATTCTCCTGTCCGATTTCGGCGCGCCCACGCCCGCGCAGCGGTTGTGGGCGCGCCGAAGTCACTCAGACGCCGGCGGTCTCCAGCTCGGGTGCGACATAGGTGTCATACAGCCCCTTGGTGTAGGAGAACCGCATCTCGGCTCCCCAGCGCACCATCTGCAGGCAACGCTGCTGCAACGCCACGGTGTCGGCGTGGTCCAGCACGATCTGGTAGCCGCGTTCGCCGTGCACCACATCGGAGGTGATGTGCAGATCGAAGAACTCGATCTCGTCCTCGGTGAATTTGTAGACCTCGCGCAGGGGCACGATCTGCTTGGTGTAGATGCTGGGCACCTGCGACTCCAGACCCACCACCAGTGCGGCGGTGGCCACCACGAAGTGCTCGCGCTGTGACACCGCGTAGCACCAGGACTGCAGACCGCGGGTGATGGCGTTCATGTTGTTCGGGTCCTCGATGCGTTCCTTGGTGGTCCCGCAGGCCTCGCCGAACTTGATCAGCAGGTCGGTGTGCCGGATGTCGGCGAGCTCTTCCTCGTACATGTTCTGCAGCGTGAAATCCTTCGCGCCGGTGAACTCGTCGGGGGTGTTGGCGTAGATGTTGGCCAGGTAGTCGGCGAACGGCCCGACGTAGTGGAAGTGGTTCTCGGCCCAGCGGGCGAAGTGATGGCGCTCCAGCTGCCCCTCGGCCCACGCCTTGGAGAACGATGCGTTCTTGGCCTCACGACCCTTGATGGCATTCTCCAGTTCGGCGCGGAACTCGTCACGGCCCAGTAGTTCAGTCATGGATCAGATTCCTTCGATCAGTTGATGTCGCGAAACGATGAGCAACAGAGGATGTTTCGCAATTGATGGGGGCTGCGAGACGACGCGGCTTTGCGAAGTCGCCTCTGCACCAGCGACGTTAGCCAGCAAACCGGCGTTGCGACATGGACAACATCACCCCGGATACCCGCGGCGACGCGGCATGGTGCACACCGACTCAGTGACTGCCGACCGCAGCGGTCAGCGCCTCGAACTCGGCCAGGATCGCCGCACCGACCGCCTTGTCCTGAGCGCCGTTGCCGCCACTGATCCCGACGCCGCCGATGATCTGGCCGTTGAACACGAGCGGGAATCCGCCGACGAAGACCGCGAACTTGCCCGGCAGCATGTGGCTGATCCCGAAGGCCTCGTTGCCCGGCAGCGCCGGCCCGTCCGGCGCCTCGTTGAACAGGTGGGTGGCCCGCTCGTGACCTGCAGCGGTGAAGGCCTTGGCGATGGAGATGTCGACGCCGGTCAACCGGGCGCCCGGAAGACGATGCAGGGCAAGAACATTGCCGCCGTCATCGCAGATGCACAGCGTCTGCTTGACGCCGATCTCCTCGGCCTTGGCCCGGCCGGCGGCGAGCAGTGGCAGGGCGTCGTCGAGGGTGATCCGGTAGATCTGGTGCATATCTGCTGACCTCCTGAGAATTGCGGGGTTCGTGCGGGGCGGCAATTCCGCCCCGGGCTGTTCGCCTGGTGAATGTCTACCGGGGCAAGCCGACGCCCGCCTTGGTCACAATGTCCGCTTTATCGGCCGCATCATGGTCAAACTGCACATAGGCTGTGGGCACTCGACAGTGTGATCGTGGTGGTTCGATCCGCCACCGCATCGACGAACGCGCCGCACAGAGCAGGTGAGCACATGGCAGCAGAGCACCCGCACGGTGACCGGATGACGGTCGCCGGACTGCTCGACGAATCCCTCATGTCGGGCGCCCGGGTGATCGCCGGCCAGGATCACACCGGTCGCGAATTGCATTGGGTGCTGCCACTTTCCGAGGTGTTGTCCCGTCATGAGCCGCTCGACGGCGTCGCGGTCTACGCCCGCCCGGAGGCACTGCTGGGCACCGCGGGCGCGCTGGCCGCGCTCGCCGCGCGCGGTGCCACCACGCTGGTCGTCGACGGGGCGGTCCCCGCCGATTTCCCGACGACACTGCCCGCCGGGCTGGTGGTCATCGAGATGGCGTTCCCGGTCGGGTTCACCGCACTGAACCGGCTGCTGGCCGAGCGCGCGCTGAGCCAGGAAGTGCACGTGATGCGGTATGCCACGCATGTGCACGCGTCCTTGGCGGGACTCTTCCACCGCGGGGCCGGGCTGCAGATACTGATCCGCGAGGTGTCCAACCTGGCCCGAAACCCGGCGGTGGCACTGGATGCCCGCGGCCAGATCGTGGCCCACAACGGCCTGGCCGCCGAGGCGGCGGGAGCCCTCACCGAGGTCATCGTCCCGAAGCTGACCGTCGACCTCCCGGCCGGCGCCAGGCTCCCGGGGCATCACGACACCCGCGTCGAGCATCTCGCGGACCCGCACGGCAGCACCTGGACCGCCATCTCCACGGCCATCCGCCTGGGCAAGGCGTTCGAGGGCTGGGTCCTGGTCCTGGTGCCGAGTTCCGAACCCGGTGCCCACGATCTGGCGCGGCACATCGTCGTCACCGAACAGGCGACCGCCATCATCGGTTCGGAGATGTTGCGGCAGCACTGCGTCGACGAGGCCGAGGAACGCGCCCGCGGTGATTTCGTCCAGGCCCTGGTGCACGGACATTTCTCCAGCGAGCACGATATGCGTGCGCGGGCCGAGTACCACGATGTCGACATCGATTCGCAGTTCGGTGTTTTCGTCGCGCCGGGCGCGATTCCCCATGGTGTGGACAACCCCGCGGCGAGCATGGTCCGGCTGGCCCGGTACGCCGCCAATGTGGCACCGGACCCCGCCGTCCGCTCCTACGTCACCGTGCTCGGTGACGTCCTGGTGGTGGTCCGCTCACTCTGTGGCGCCGACGACACCGCACGGCACCGCGAGATGGTGCACTACGCCGAGGCCATGGCGGGCGAACTGGAGAACCGCCGCGGTGCCGCGGTCGCGGTGTCCTACAGCAGGCCGGCCAGTGGTGCACAAGCCGTCTCGGCGAGCTACCGCGAAGCCCGCATCGCCCTGGGCATCGCGCGCAGGCTCGGCCTCACCGGCGCGGTGTCGTATCAGGATCTGCGGAGTTTCACCGTGCTCGCCGAGATCGCCGAGACCGACCAGAGCAAATCACTGGTCAACGACGTCCTCGGACCCCTGCGCGGCACTCCCGATCTGCGCGACTTCCTGACCGGATACCTGGCCAACGGCGGGAACGTCAACGCCACCGCCAGGGTGCTCAATGTGCACCGCAACACCATGCTGACCAAGCTGGATCGGGTGTCGCGCGCGATCGGTCTCGATATCCGGTTGCCCGACAACCAGTTCACCGTGTGGCTGGCGATCCGGCTGGACCTGCTCAGTGAGGTACACGCCGCCGTCGACCGGGAGGCCAGCTTCCGCTGAGGGGCGGCGCCGCTACCGAACCGGGGTCGGATCGGGCCCGATGAACGAGCCCAGCAGACCGAGCACCGCGACACCGGAGACCATCGCGAACGCGAGCGTGAAGCCGATGGTGGCGCCGAAGCCCAGCGCGATCGCGACCCACGCGGCGCCCATCGCCGAGCCGCCGAACCGCACCAGGTTGAACAACCCGAGCCCGGTGCCCTGCTCCCCGGCGGGCGAGCGGGTGGCGCCGGTGGCCGCCGGCGTCTGCACGAAGGCCGTACCGATCCCGATCAGGACCAGGATCGCCACGAAAGCGGCCAGTCCCCCGCTCTTCTCGACGAGATGCGCGCCGACGGCCGCGGCCAGCATCCCCTGACCGACGATCAGCAGCGACAACCCGGTGCGCAGCACCCGGCGGGCCCCGATCCGGTCCAGGTAGCGCCCGACCAGTGGGCCCAGGATCACCATCGAGGCCGGGATCGCCAGCAGCACCACACCGGCCAGCGACCCGGTCCGGCCGCTGCCCACGAGGTAGAGCGGCACCGCCAGCAGCGTGGCCCCGAGGCTGAACATGAACGCGAAAGCGCCCAGGGTGCTGCGCACGAACCGCGCCTCCGCCACCAGCCGCACATCGACGAACGGTTCCGGCACCCGCAGGCAGTGCCGGACGAAGAAGAGCAGGATGGCCACGGCCACCGTCACCGAGATGACGACGACCGCCGACAGACCTTGCTGTGGGACGAGTGCGATGCCGAGGATCAGCAGCCCCGACCCGAACGTCAGTGCGGTGGCGCCGATGGTGTCGAACCGCATCGCGGTGCCGGGATGGCGCGGGATGTGCAGCAGGGTGCCGATCAGACCGGCCAGCGCGACCGGCACCAGCGGCACGAATACCCAGCGCCACCCCCAGCCGTCGGCGATGAATCCACCCATGGTGGGGCCGATGGCCTGACCGATCCCGTTCACCGAGGCCCACAGACCCACCGCTCTGCCCCGGCGTTCCCCGGCGAACAGCCAGGTCAGCAGACCGAGGACGGCGGGCCCGAGGGCGGAGGCGGCCGCGCCGCCCAGGCAGCGCCACAGGATCAGCAGTTCCAGCGAGGGCGCGGTCGCCGCACCGACGGCGCACACCGCGGTGGCGATCATCGATGTGCAGTACATCCGGCGTCTGCCGAACCGGTCACCGATCCAGCCGACGAGCGGCATCGTGGCGGTGAAGGTCATCAGGAAGCCGACCACCACGAATACGCCGCTGCTCAGCGGCGCGCCGAATTCGGCGAGGATGGCCGGCATCGGCACGTTCACCACGTTGTTGCTCACCGTGCCGACCAAGGTGCCGGACAGCAACGCGGCGAGCGCCAGGGGCGTGCCTGCGCCGTCGGGGGCCGCCGGGCCCGCGGGGGCGTGGCTGTCTGTGTCAGTCATGGCGGGGACTTCCGTGGCCGATGTGCGGTGATGTCTGCGCGGGCTGCGATCACACCCGCACAGCCACTGTCTCACCCCGGGCGCGGCGAAGGCGCCGCCCGGGTGGGCCAAGGCGCACAGACCAGACCCGCGAAATCGGTCATTGTGCACAGCCCGCGCGGGCGCCTGTATCGGGACAACACGCACGCCGGCGCGGATTTTAACGTTTGCGAAACACCGCGACATCAGGATGACAAGGTCGGAACACGTTGCACAGCGCCGTGCGCACAGCGTTGTGCACAGTGTGCGTTGACCCGTTCGGGCAACGGGCCGAGCATTCCCCCATCAGACTGCACAGCCCACGAGCAGTTGTGAGTGAAAAGACCCGTCGATGGATATACAACTCAGCGCGGCCCACTGGATCTATCTGGCCGGAATCATCGTCATCCTCATCACGATGGCGTTGCGCAAGAACATCGTGGTGCCCGCGGTCGTCGCGACATTGCTTACCGCGTGGGTGTTTTCGGGCAGCATCGTGACCGGTCTCTCGTCGATCTTCAATGCCAGCCTGGTCGCCGCCCAGGAGCTGTTCAACATCTTCCTGATCATCGCCTTCATCACCGCGATGCTGGGCGCCCTGCGTGAGATGGGCGCCGACAAACTGATGGTGGCCCCGTTCCGGCGGGTCATGCGCGCCGGCACCAGCAGCTTCATCACCCTCGCGATCGTCACGTACGTGATCTCGCTGTTCTTCTGGCCCACACCCGCCGTCCCGCTGGTCGGCGCGGTGCTCATCCCGGTGGCCATCCGTGCCGGCCTGAGCCCGCTGTCGGTGGGCATGGTGATCGCCATCGCCGGGCAGGGCATGGCCCTGTCCTCGGACTACACCATCAAGGTCGCGCCCGGCATCTCGGCGACCTCGGCCGGGGTCGGCGCCGACAGCGTGGCCGACAAGGCGCTGG
Source organism: Mycolicibacterium frederiksbergense (assembly GCA_030499155.1). GTDB lineage: Bacteria > Actinomycetota > Actinomycetes > Mycobacteriales > Mycobacteriaceae > Mycobacterium > Mycobacterium frederiksbergense_A. Next base: position 287,808 of record JAUKNU010000001.1, read on the forward strand.
TCCTGTCGCTGATCACCGGCATCGCCGCGCTGCTCATCACCTACGTCATGCAGCGCCGGACGTGGCAGAAGCCATCACCGGATCTGCTGGTCGCCTGGGAGAACAAGGCCGACAAGTTCGGTCTGCCCGAAGGTGGCACGAGCGACGGCGCCGCCGGCGGCGCAGCGGCTCCGCAGGGATCGGATCCGCGGACCCCGGTCCCGGCCGGCTCCGGTGGCACCTCGGCCACCGCGACGCTGGCCCCCGCCGGCACGGTGACCGAGCCGGAGTTGCCGAAATCATTGGCCGCCAAAATATTTGCCGGGTTGGTGCCCACCGCCTACCTGGCGTTCATCGTCTATCTGTTGCTGGGCAAGTTCACCGCGCTGGTCCCGCCGTTGCAGGGCGGTGACGCGGCGGGCATCGTCGGCGGCATCGCGGCGATCCTGCTGTTCGCGGCCTGTCTGACCAACGACAAACGCGACTTCCTGGAGAGCTCGTCCACGCACATCATCGACGGCCTGGTCTTCGCCTTCAAGGCCATGGGCGTCGTGTTGCCCATCGCCGGGTTCTTCTTCATCGGCAGCGGGGATTTCTCGGCGCGGGTGCTCGGAATGGGTGCCGATGCGACCGGGCCCGCCTTCCTCTTCGATCTGATCAGCGCCGCCATGGCCCATGTGACACCGAGCCCGTTCATCCTCGGTTTCGGTGTGCTCTTCGTGGGCATCGTTGCCGGACTCGATGGTTCGGGGTTCAGCGGCCTGCCGCTCACGGGCTCGCTGGCCGGTGCGCTCGGGCCCGCCGCCAACATGGATCCCGCCACCCTGGCCGCCATCGGTCAGATGGGCAACATCTGGTCCGGCGGCGGCACGCTGGTGGCGTGGTCATCACTGATCGCCGTCGCGGGCTTCGCCCGGATCCCGGTGCTCACCCTGGCCCGGAAGTGCTTCGTGCCGGTGATGGCCGGTCTGGTGCTGTCCACGGTCTTCGCCATTCTCGTCTTCTGATGGCGCTGACCGACACCGAGCAGAAGCTCGCCCTGGCCGCGACGGTCACGTTGACCTTCGTCACCGGAGTCGTCGACGCGGTCGGCTTCCTGGCCCTGGACCGGGTGTTCACCGGCAACATGACCGGCAACATCGTGATCCTCGGCATGGGCGTGGCCGGCGCCGACGAGTTGCCGGTGCTGGGCCCGGCGGTCGCGCTGGCCGCGTTCACCGCGGCGGCTTTCGTTGCCGGACTGGTGTTGCGCGCGGGCGCCAAGGGGTGGCAGCACCGGATCACCGTCCTGTTGACGCTCGGTGCGCTGACATTGGCCGCCCTGACCGTGGTCGCCGCCGTGGTCGGTGATCACTCCGGGCCGGCCATCCAGGTCGTGATGGCCGCCGCGACGGCCGCGGTGATGGGTTCGCAGGCGATGGTCGCCCGGGCCGTGGCGGTCGCCGATATGACCACCGTCGTGGTGACCTCGACGCTGGCGTCGCTGGCGGGTGAAACCTGGACCCGCAAGGGTGGCGGTGTGCTGCTCAACCGCCGGTTCGGCGCCATCGCGATGATCTTCGCCGGTGCGGTCGTCGGGGCGCTGCTGCTGCGGTGGCACATCGCCGTGCCGTTCGCGCTGTCCGCGGTCCTCACCGCCGGGGTCGCGATGCTCGGGCACCTGCGGTTGTCTCCGCGGCGCACCGCAATGGCCGGCGCGACCTAGCCGCAGCGCTCCCGACCGCGGTCAGGGAATCCGCACCTCGAAGTCTTCGGTCAATTGTGTTGCGGCCGGGTCGAATCCACCGGTCCCGGTGGGCGCCTCGGTGTGCACCGACACCAGGTAGTCACGACTGTTGGTCCACACGTGCACGACGCGGTCGACGAACTCGATCGCCTCCTCGGGGGTGTCGGACACCGCGCCGAGCAGTTTCTGCCCGCTGTAATCGCACAGTTCGGCGGGCAGCACGCTCAGCGAGCTCACCGCGGCGTCGGCGGTCAACTCCTGCGCGTACTCGGCGAACGCCGCCTGCGGATCCAGCGTCGTCGGCATGATCGTCACGGTTGCCGACATCCCGTCCGGGCCCGTCAGTTGGGCGCCCACGTCACCCGTCCCGCCCTGCATCGACCAGCCTTCGGGGACCGCGATGGTGATCACCGGGGCCACCGAGTCGGCGACCTGGGCCACCATGCCGACCGGCGGGCGCTGCTCGGGTTCGCAGGTCACCGTGCCCGCCGGGACCGGCGTGGTGCTGGTCGGGACGACACCGAAATCGGGATGCCCGCTATCGGTGCCCGGCCCGCCGGGATCGGTGGTGGGACTGACGGTCGCCGACGTGGTCTCGCCGGTCGTCACCGGGGCGGCGTCGTCGGCCACCGCCGCGCCGTCACTCGACGTGGTGCACGCGACCATCATCGGCGCAGCCAGACACAGCGTCACCGCCGCCGCGGCGGCCGTCCCTCGGATACCAGTCATCAGTCCTTCGCGAATGCCCGTGCCAGTTCACGCTCTGTGTCAAGGTAGGCCGTGCCGGAGATGTCGACGACCCCCTGCGCGATTGTTCCACCGGTGAACGGGAACGGCGCCCGGTAGGAACTGCACACCGCCTGGCCGGGATTGCTGCCCACCTTGATGCCCGCGCCGGCCAGACCGAAGCTGCCCGGGTGGGCGCGCACCCCGCTGCGGGTCCCGACCACGGTGCCGTCCACGTACAGCGACACGTCACCGAGCGGGGTGTGGCTGTTCTCGACGGTTCCGGTGCGCTCATACCGGACACCGAGGATGTGGTGGCCCGGTGGCACCGTGGCGTCCGAGGACACCCACTGCTCGTCCTCGCCCATGAAGTTGTAGACGTGATGCAAGCGCCCGTCCTGGATGAACAGCACATGCCCGCCGTGACCCGCGCCGTGTTTGTACAGCACTCCTTCGGCGCCGGCCGCCTCCACGTCCACCTCGACGAACACCGAGAACGTCCGGCCCCGCATCTCCGGCGTTGCACCACTGCCGACTTCGGCGTTGTCGGGGTAGTAGGTGTAGCTGGTGCGCTCCCCGCTCAGGTAGGGCCGCCACCGGCCGAGTGTCTCGAAGATGTTGAGGTCGGCCAACGGCAACCCGTTGTATCTGCCCGCCTCGGCGAACCACAGCGCCTTGAGCTCCTCCAGCTTCTGCGGGTTCTCGGCGGCCAGGTCGTGGCATTGACTGCGGTCGGATTCGATGTGGAACAGCTCCCATCGATCGGCATCGAAATGACCCCAGCCCGCCGGCGACGCCGCGTGCACGGTGTTGGCGAACCAGCCGTCGTGCCAGATGCCCCGGGTGCCGAGCATCGCGTAGTACTGGGTCTGCTTGTCCGACGGCACCTGCGCGTCCTTCAGGGTGGCCGCGAAACTTGTTCCATCCAAGGGCTTCTGGGTGATGCCACGAACCTCGCCGGGCGGGGTGATGCCGAGCAGGTCGTACACCGTCGGGGTGATGTCGGCGACGTTGACGTAGTGGTCCCGGACCTCCCCGTGCGCGTCGATCCCGCCGGGCCAGGAGATGATCGCGCTGTCGGCGATACCGCCCTCGTGCGAGGCGTAGCGCTTGAACAGCTTGTACGGCGTGTTGAACGCCATGGCCCACCCGATCGGGTAGTGGTTGAAGGTCTGCGGCGAGCCGAGCACGTCGAAGTAGCGCATGCTGTCTTCCACGGTGTCGATGTAGCCGTTGAAGAATTTGCTCTCGTTGACCGAACCGTTGGGCCCGCCCTCGCCACTGGCCCCGTTGTCGGAGATGACCACGATGACGGTGTTGTCCAGCTGACCAGACTCCTCGAGGTAGTCCAGGACGCGCCCGATCTGGGCGTCGGTGTAGGACAGGAACCCGGCGAACACCTCGGCCATCCGGGTGAACAGCTTCTTCTCCTCGTCGTCGAGGGTGTCCCACGGCCGGACCGTGTCCTGGGCCGGCCAGGGCTCCCCGGCCGGGCCCGTGACGTCCAGGTACGGGTTGATCGGCGACAGCTCGGTGTCGGCCGGCACGATGCCCAGACGTTTCTGGTTGTCCAGCACGATCTCCCGGTAACGCTCGTAGCCCATATCGAAGGTGCCCGCGTACCGGTCGGCCCATTCCTTGAACACGTGATGGGGCGCGTGCCCGGCACCCGGACACAGGTAGGAGAACCACGGCTTGTCCGGCGCGATCACCTTCGAGTCCCTGATGAACTCGATTGTCTTGTCCGCCAGATCCTTCGACAGGTGGTAGCCGTCCTCCGGGGTGGCCGGCGGCGCCACCGGATGGTTGTCGTAGACGAGGTCGGGGTACCACTGGTCGGTCTCCCCGCCCAGGAAGCCGTAGAACCGTTCGAAGCCGCGGCCCAGCGGCCAGTGCCGTTTGGTGGCCGCCAGGCTGGACTCCTCCAGCGGCGTCAGGTGCCATTTGCCGATGCAGTAGGTGTTGTAACCGTGTTCGGCCAGCACCTCGGGCAGCAGCGCGGTGTCGTAGGGAATCCGTCCGTTGCTGTTCGGGAATCCGTCGGTGAACTCCTCGATGGTCGCCATTCCGACGGTGGTGGGGTTGCGGCCGGTGAGCAGCGCGGCCCGCGTCGGTGAGCACAGCGCGGTGGTGTGGAACTGCGAGAGCCGCACACCCTTTTCCGCAATGCGGCTCATGGCCGGCATCTCGACGAGCCCACCGAAGCAGTCCCAGGTGGCGATCCCGATGTCGTCCCAGACCAGGTAGAGCACATTGGGCGCATCGGCCGGCGCCACCGGAGCGGCATAGGGCGCCCAGTCCGGTTCGGAATCACGGATGTCGAGCGCGATCTTGCCCTGGAACTCTGCGGTCATCGGACCTCCCGGTTTGACGGACGCCCGGACATTACACCCGCGACCCGATGAGCACCGGGTAAATTGACGCCGCCATCAACGTCCATTCGGCCTCAGGGGTGTCCCGGCAAGTCCCGCCTGGGCACGTCCGGTGTGCCGAGCCGGCCCGCCAGCCACGGTAGCGCCGCACTGAACGCTGTTGCCGCCGAGTCGAAGTCATGCGAGCCGCCGTAGCCCACCACGGCACATTCCACCCCGTGCCCGCTCAGCAGCAGACACAGCTTGCGCGCATTGTCGGCGTGCTCCTCGGAGTAGGGCACCCAGTCTCCGATGGCCTCCGGCGACGGTGCGGTGTCACCGGCCGGCCGGTACTCGGTGGGGATCTCCTCCGAGACGCCCAGCCACGCCGCCATACCGGGAAAGCGGCCGCGCCTCTCGATGACGGTCCGCGGATCGAAAGCCGCCCAGGCTTCTTCGTCTCCCCCGAAGAGCCGGGCGACGGTCTGGCGCCTGGTCCCCATGTTCGGGCCGAGCTGACCGTCGAGGTCGACGAACGCGCGGAACGTCTCCGGGTGCCGCACCGCTGTCGTCAGCGCACATGTTCCCCCGGACGACCAGCCCACCAGACCCCACTGGTCGGGGTCGGCGCTGACGCCGAACTCGGCCTTGATGTAGGGAACGACATCGTTCATCAGATGATCGGCGGCCTGTCCCCGCGGACCGTTCACGCACTCGGTGTCATTGCTGAAACTGCCGGTGGTGTCCGGGAACACGACCACCGGGGCATTCCCGCCGTGCGCGGCGGCGAAGCGGTCGAGTGTCTGCACGGCGCCGGCCGATACCGGCCAGTCCGAGGGTTGGCTGAACTCACCACCCAGCATGACCACCACGGGTAACCGCGGCGGCGGATCGGAGGCGAACCAGGCCGGCGGCAGATATACCAGCTCATCGCGATGGTCGAAACCGGAAGCAGCATTGGGGATGTCCAGCCACACCATGGTGCCCACGCCTGGCCTGGCTCCGTCGGCCACCATCTGTGCGACAACGGATTCGTCGATCCAATCATCGGGCTGGACACCGCTGACCTGCCGCCACAACGACGCCACGGTCGGGAAGTACCCGGTCGCGGTGTTGAGTGCGAGCATGGCTGTCAGCGCGCAGAGCAGTACCGCCGACACCGACACCGCCCGTTGCCACCAGTGGCGGCCGGGCCACCCGAAGATCGCCACCGCGAGGGCGAATCCGGTTGCCGTCACCCAGAACACCGTCTGCCACGACGCGGCCCGGTCGGTCCAACCCTGGAACTGCACGAACAGTCGCACCGCGGCGGCCAGCGCGAAACCCACCATCAACGCGGCCGGGATCCAGTGCATGTTCCATTGCCGGGAGCGGCGCCCGACCGCGAACAGCACGGCGGCCGCGGCGATCACCTGCGCCAGGGCCGGTACCCATCCCCTGGTCAGCGGCACCCCCGACGCGGTGGCCGGCACCCCCTGGTCATCGGAATCGCTGACGGCCGACCGATCCGGTGACGGTTGCGGAATCCCGGCATCGGGTATCGGCAGATTCCTGCCCGCCAGGAACGACTGACAATCATCGGCAGAAGGATGCGACGCCAGCCGATCGACGAGCCAGCCCACCGCCGCGACCGGGTCGATCTCCCGGTGACCGGCATCGGGCCAGAAGGCGATCTGGATGACATCACCCATCCGGCAGGCGTCGTCCAGGGCCTGCTCGGTCCATGACGCGGGCACCACCGGATCACGCCCCCCGTAGATGACGTACATCGGCGCCGATGTCGGCCCCTGCGGCAGCGTGGTCTTCTGCAGGTAGCCGCGCAGCGCCGACAGCGCCTCGGGCCCCGACGGCATCAGATCCTGCGGCGGCACCTGCCCGGCCAGGTCCAGCCGCCCGGTCGTCCGACAGGACAGCAGCGCGTTCCAGTTCTCCTGCGCCGCACCGCGACGGTAGTCATCGAGGTCGAGGTCGTATTCGTGCTCGGCGTACAGCGCGGCCAGGTACCCGATGTAGACCAGCTTCTGCTCCGGGGACAGCGTGCCCGCCGCGGCCGCGTCGACCAGGCCGTGGAAGTCCGCGAGCGGGGACAGGCTGGCGGTGGCGACGAGATCCAGACCCGCGCCGTAGTTGTCCACCAATTCGTTGGCCGCCCACACCGCCTGCCCGCCCTCGAAACTGCCCACCGCGGCCCAGGACGTGGATGTCGGCACGGAGAGCAACTCCCGGGCGGCCCGGACACCGTCGATGACGGCATAGCCGGCGGTGGTCGAGTCCGCGTAGGGGTGATACCCGGTGCGGCCTGCGGGCAACACACCCAGACCCTGGTAGTCGGGCACGACCACGACGTTCCCGGCGTCCAGCAATGCTGTCACGGCCGCGACGTTTCCCAGCAGGTCCGGTGATTGCGAGGCGGCGCAGTCGGCGCCGGTACCCGGCACCTGCGGGGCCACCACCACGATGGGAAATCCCGCTGCGGGCGGCGTTCCCTTCGGCACGAACACCGAACCCGTGACCTCGGTGCTCGCGTCGTCGATACCCGAACGCGACCGGTAGGTCATCAGCCTCGTCCACGCCGCCGCATCGCGCAGCGGCGGTTCGAGTGTTGTCACCGCAGCGTCGGAGACGACGGTCCCGGCACCCGGTTCGGTCTCTTCGGCATCACCGCCCTCTTACGACGACGAGCATCCGAGGAGGGCACCCAGCACGAACAGCAGCCATACCGCACCGGCGCGCACCCGAACCGCCTGCGACATCGACATGGCAAACCCGCTTCGGCTAACCGGACTCGCTGGGTTCCGCGATCCGGTACAGGCGCCAATCCGGTTGGCCGTCACCGTCGTTGGGAATCTCCAACTCCAGGGAGGCGATTTCGGCGCCCGTGTCGTACAGCGTCGGATACCGCAGGTTGAGCGCATCAGAGCTGCCTCGGCCCGTGGGCGGCACCGACAGCAGGTAGCGGATGCCGTTGCCTGCGGGATCGTTGAGCAACTCGGTGAAGTCCGGATCGGACGGGATCACGAAGACCCTGGGCCGTGGTGAGGCGGCGATGATGCCGAACCCGTACACGGTGTCGGTGATGACCGAACTGTCCGGCAGGTCCAGGGTTTCCAGATAGTCGGCGATCCTGCGCTCGGTGCCGAAGGTCCGTGCGATGCGCTGTTCGGTGGCGGCGCGCTCGGTGACATCGTCGGGGTCTGGGGCCAGCACCGCGGCAAGTCCGTATTCCTGCGGGGCATAGTCGGGCAACGACATACCCAGCACGGTGACCGGAATCCCGATCGCAAGTGTCGAGGCGACCGCCACATAGGGGGCCGCCGAACGGCGTTGCGGCGCCGGTTCGGCGACCGCGGGCGCGAACTTGCCACGACGTTTGGGGCGGGCGAAGACACCGTCGGGCACCCCCAGCAGCGCCAGTGTGGCCGCCATCGGTATCGCGATGATGAAGAACCGCAGGAACGGAAAGGTCGACCCCTGCGCGTAACTGAGCGCCTGGAAGGCCAGCACCGCACCGAACATCGCCAGCGGGACCACCAGCATCTGCCAGTTCGGCCGGCCCCAGCGCTGCATCAGCGCCCACAGCGTCAACGGAAGCAGTGTCGGCGCGAGAAACATGATGCACGCCGCGGCGAAGCTGACCGCCTCGACGGTGCTCGGTGCCATCATCCCCGACTGCTCCAGGATCGCGGCATTCCCGTACTGGGATGTGAACTGCGCAAACGCTTCCCCGGTGATCAACCATCCCGCGGCCGCCCAGCCCAGGAAGGCCGCGATCCCCGGCCCGCTCACGATCAGCATGTCCATCACCGCCCGGTGCACTCTGGGCGCCGGCCTGGCCCGCAGGTAGGTGGTGATGCCGACGACCAAACCGGCCGCCCCGACCGTCGCCAGGGCGTCATAGCGGGTCAGGTACGCCAGCCCCATGGCCACGCCACCGGCTGCGACCAGGTGATGCACGTCATCGTCGACCATCCACATGATGAGCCGGCGCACCGCCCAGGTCATGAAGAAGATGAACGGGGCCTCGCTCATACCGTTGGAGCCGTAGAAGACGATCATCGGGTTCAGCGCGAACAGTGCGGTGATCGTCAGCGAATAGCTGCGGGGCAGCCCACGATCGGCGCCCATGCTGAAGATCTGCACGGCCGCACCGGACATGAACAGCGCCGACATCAGCGTGCCCGAGAACGCGCGGGCGGTGATCTCGGGAAAAAGCGGGCTGAGCCAGACCGCCGGGATCTGCACCATCGCCGCAACCGGTGTGAAGATGAACCCGAGGGCGGCGAGATGCGGATCGCGGCTGAACAGCACCGACCGGGTGGACGACACCCGGGACAGGGTGTCGCCCATGATGAACCCGTTCTGGATCTGCAGCCAGTAGCCGACGGCGATGTACACCACCAGGCCCAGGAAGAAGATCGAGAACTTGAGCCTGCGGTCCGACCCGCCCAGCGCCACCGTCATGGCTGGCCGGCCGACTGGTGCACGGTGCTGTCATCGGGCCGCTCGGCCAGTCCGTGAAACGTCTTCTCCCAGAACGATGGCTGGCGGATCATCTGGTAGCAGCCCTTGGCCGCGGCGACACTCATCATCAGCCAGAACAGCGCGACCGTCAGCCCGGCCACCAGCAGGTCGGACCTGTCGTCCTCGCGCAGCGCGATCATGTTCATGTACATCACCGTGAAGTTGCCGATGATCATGGCGACCAGCGCGGGAAAGTAGATGTAGTCCGGGAACACCTCGCCCACCACCGCGGGCTGGCCCAGAAACCACAGCAACGTGATGAACCAGAACAACAGGTTGAGTACGGCGATGATCGGCGTACCCGCCAGAACCAGGGTGAACCGGATGAAGCTGCGCAGACCGAGAGTGCGGTACAACTTCACCGGCCGCCGGATGTGGACGAGCCAGGTCTGCAGATAGCCCTTGTACCAACGGGAGCGCTGACGGATCCAGTTGATCGGGTCGCTGTTGGCCTCTTCCAGCGTGTAGGAGTCGATGACGGCCGTGTGGTAGCCGCTGGCGGCGATCCGCAATCCGAGATCGGCATCCTCGGTGACGTTGAACGGATCCCATCCGCCGATCCCCTGCAGCATGTCCCGGCGCAGATGGTTCGAGGTGCCGCCCAACGGGATCGGTGAGGTGCTGACCATCATCCCGGGCAGCAGGAAACCGAACCAGAGTCCGTACTCCGCGGTGAACCACGCGGTCAGCAGGTTCTGATGCCCGTTGTGGTAGACGAGTTTGGCCTGCACACATGCCACGTCGTCGGGGAGGTCCCGGAACGCGGCCACCACCCGGCGCAGCTGCAGCGGTTCGGGCAGATCCTCGGCATCGAAGATGGTGACGATCTCCCCGGTGGCAAAGTGCAGACCGTAGTTGCACGCCTTGGGTTTCGTCCGCGGCTCGGCCGGCGGCACCAGCAGGATGGTGATCACGTCGGATTCGCCGCAGGCCCTCGCCGCGTCGATGGTGCCCTGATCGTCGGCTTCCAGCAGCAGCAGCACCTGCAGCCGCTCCCGGGGGTACTCCAGGGAATCCATCGCGCCGATGAGGTCGGCCACCACTTCGGGCTCGTTGTAGGCCGGAACGAGGATCGTGTACGCCGGCAGCTCGTCATCCGGGATGGACCTGGCCACCTCGTCGGGGATGACGATGGGCCGCGAGGCGAGTCCGCGACGGAAGATCAGGACCCGGTCTCCCAGGGTCAGCAGGTATGCCAGGGTGCACAATCCGATGAGCGCTATAGCCGTCGCCATCGGCTGCCAGACCGCGACGGCGATCACGATGGCCAGCAGACTCAGCAGCACCGGTTTCTGCCAACCCAGCAGCGGTTTGGAGGCCGACCTTCTGGGATCGTCGTCACGCAGCCCGTTGATGGCCCGGTCCAGCGCGTACTCCTGCTGCGCGGCCGTCACGGTGTGGGCGTCGAAGATCTCTCGTGTGCTCACTGCTGGCCCCGGGACCGCCTGCCGCGCAGAACGATCAGTGCCGCACCGAGCACCGCCAGCGCCAAGGCTCCCACCCCGAGGGCCAGGTACAGGCGTGTGCGGTCGGCGGAGGCCGCCGTCGGCGCCTCGGCGGCCGGCGTCGTCAGCTGGATGGGTTCGCGTCCCGGCATGGAGACCACCGCGTTACCGGTGAGCCCCGACCACCGATTGACATCGGAGTCCAGCCAGGTGAGCAACCGGTCCAGTTCGGCGGGTGCATTGCTGGACGTGGCGACCAGCACCGTCCGGCCCCCGGTGTACACGGTCTGCAGCGAACCGAAGCCGACCTCCGGGTCCAGCGCCAGCGTGCTGGAATTCCCACTGCCGTCCACACTTTCGACGGTGATGACGCCGTCGGCGTCGACCGTGACGGGCAGCGCGATACGGTCGTCGTTCCAGCCTTCGGGGCTCACCACGATCGCCGGTTCCGCGGACGCGATGGCGTCCCCCGGGGACACCACCACGGTGTCGAACGGCAGACCGCTCAGCCGCTGCAGACCGGTGACGATACGGACCGCGCGGCGCAGATTGTCCAGGCCCTCGTCGATACCGACCTCGACGCGCGGCATCAGCGCCTGCGGCAAGGACTGGAAGCCGGCCGGGGCGGGCGGCCCGGCCAGTGTGGTCTCGACCGCGGACTCACCGTCGATGGTCAGGGTGATCGGCTGGAACTCCCCGCATCGACCGGTGTTCCCCGCGACGTCGACCGCGATATCGAGGTTGGTGTAGCGCTCCAGCACCCGTTCGGGCACGTCGATCCAGCGGTCGATCAGGCCGCTCGGTTCGGTTGCCCAGCGGGCCAGCATCTCACCCGCCACACTCACCGTCACCTGCCCGGCGAGGCCCTCCGGCAACGGTGTGTAGGACCCCTGCAGGTGCACCCTGACGTCCTTCACGGGCCGTCCGATCCGGGTCTGGTCGAGCGGGACGGTGACCCGCGGGTTGACCAGACTGGTGGCGTTCACTCCCGGCTGGCCCAGCTTGCGGATGGTGGTGCGGTCGCTGGGCAGCTGCGGTGCCGTCGCCAGTGGACCCGCGACAGCGCTCGACGCGACAGCCAGCTTCGACAGGTCGCTGGACAGCAGCCGGGCCTGGTTCTCCAGATCCGCCGGCGATCCGGTCACCAGCAGAGCCGGTACCGCATTGGGACCCTCCAGCCTGACACCGGGCGCCTCACCTTCGCGGATCACGATCTGACGCTCCAGTGGAACCGGTGGCCGCAGCGCGCCGTCGGTCGAGATGAGGTCGATCTCGGTGCGCTGCGGGCCGTAGCGCGCGACCGTCGCGGTGGCCAGGCGCACCGCGGCATCGGATTCGGCACGCGACGGGTTCGGCGGGACGGCCAGTGTCAGCCGCTGCAGCACCGGAGGCAGGAAGTCGGCGACGGTTGCGGGGGCCAGTTCCTGACCGGTGTACCTGACCTCGGTTCCCGCCAGCCGCAACGGATTCGACGCGTCGAACACGCAATACCCCTCGGGCAGCGTCAGATAACTGCGCAGCAGCACGGTGACGGCGTTGTCCACGATCCGCGCCCCGGCCAGCGGGATCGTGATCGGCGCCTGGTCCGGGGGCAACGGGACCCTCGAGATGATGCGCTCATCCTGACTGACCTCCAGCGTCCCGCCCAGTGCGTTCACGGGCAGCGCCAGGGTCGCGACGAGTTCGGTGGGCACCAGCCCGGGCTGCACCGGGATCGACAACGTCTGCTGGCCTTCGATGCCGTACAGCGAGATCGTGGAATCGATGCCGACCGTCCGCAGACTCAGAGTGGGTGAATTCGCCAGTGACATATCGCCTTCGGGCTCAGCCACGGCGACGCCGGGCAACGCGGTCCCGCCGGCGACCACCGCGGCCGCGATCACAGCAAGTACGCGTGATGTCACTCCAGCGAGAGTACGTCGCCGGGTTCGAGCCAGACCTTCGTTCACCGGAATCGTCATCCTGTCCTGTCTCATCGGAACTGCGCCGCCACCAGCGCCCGGCTGAACGTCCGCAACATGTCCTCGTCCTTGAAGACCGGCGTGCGGTCGTCGAGTACCGCGTTGCCGCGGAACAGCAACGTGATCAAGGTACGGAAGTTGGAGGCCAGGCTGACCGACGGCGCCGGGAAGGGCGCGTTGGGGTCATGGTTGTCGACGGCGAAGATCGTCACCCGTTGCGCGAGTGTGTTGTCGCCCCAGGCGAATTGCATCGAGTTCCAGGTGACCAGCAGGCGGTCATCGACCACCGACGTCATTCGGCCGTGAACCCCCATGTCGAGATCGATCTGACGTTGCGGGCTGATGCGGGCGTCGGTCAGGCCGTAGAGCACACGCGAGGGGTAGACCCCGAAGGAGAAAGGGCGGCGGCTGACGATGCTGTCCACGACGATGGTGCGCGGTCGGGACAGTTTGTCCCAGTCCGGATTTCCCGACGTGGCGAGCATGTACTGGCGGACCAGCACGGCGCCGTCACCGTAGAGGCGGTGCACCTGCGGGTACTCACGCTGCTCGGTCACCATCCACCCGATGGGCGCGTCCAGCGGACGCCCTTGCGTCAGCCGGTCCGGGCTGGGTCTGCTGATCGGGGCCGTGCTGGTCTGGGTCGGCAGGCTGCACAGCGCGAGCACGACGGTGATCACGAACACGAGCGGCAATCCGGCCCAAACCTGTTTGGAGGCAAGTGGTTCGACCTTGCGGTCGAGTATCCGCTTGGGGGCACCCCGACGGGCCTGGAAGAACATGAAGAGACCGACGACGCTGATCGCCGTCACCGCGGGCACCTGCTGGTAGACCACCATCGGCGCGTCGGGGAAGACCGTGGAGATGGTGATCAGCGCGGCGAACCCGACGACCCAGGACCCCAGCGAACCGTAGACCCCGCGCTTGAAGGTCCGGCCCACCGCGGTGCCCGTCCCCACCGCGGCGATCAGCAGCGTGGCGGCACCGGCGGCGAACGCGCCGCCGCCCAACAACACCACGGTGAGGTAGTAGGGCAAGGAGAAGGCCATCATCGCCATCGCCCACACCCAGGTGAAGCGGATCACCGGCCGAAGCCCGAAGAGCACGATGCAACAACTCAACACGAACAGCCAGGCGGCGATCACGTCCAGCCGCAGGAGGTGGAAGTACAGCGTGTAGCGCTCCAGCAACTCGGCCTGGATCAGGACCGCGAGACCGAAACCCATACCGCCGACGATGATGTCGGTTTGCCGGTCATGAATCGGCAGTTCGGTGCGCTTGCGTCGCGCGACGCCGATCGACACCAGGATCGCCACCAACGGCACCGTCCACACGTATCCGCCGAGACCACCCTCGCGGGTGGTGTTGGCCAGACTGACGAAGGTGTTGCCGAAGGCGATCGCCGTCAGCGCGATGATCAGTAACCAGCGGATGCCCAGCCGGTAGAGCGGGTGCACGCCGTAGTACCGCTCAAGGATCGGCGTCCGCGCCGGCGGGTCTGCTGTCGTTGCGGTGGCCATGTGAGCAGTCACACGGGTGGTGGCAGCGGCGCGCGTACCGACGGAAGACGACGACGGCCGCACCGTGCACGAACCTGCCGGTCTCGCACTACAATTCCCGGCCCCATCTGCGCGATGCTAGGTCACCGCAGGAGGGAGCACGTGCGTAATCCTTGAACCGGCAAGCAATGGTCGATGTCGATGGGTTTCAGCAAAGCCGACAGGTCGGCGTCATATGAGCAGCGTGGCGGGAGATGTGTGCCGTGGACCCAACGCCGGCTAATCATGGGAGCCGACAAACCCGAATCGGCCACATAACGCAAAGACCCCCGGCCCGCGCAAGCGGTACCGGGGGTCTGGGAAGCTGTTCCCGAAGGAGTGCTCTACTTCGCCTTTTCGAGGATCTCGACCAGACGCCAGCGCTTGGTCGCCGAGGTCGGACGGGTCTCCATCAGCGAGACGCGGTCGCCGATACCGGCGTCGCCGTTCTCGTCGTGCGCCTTGACCTTCGTGGTGGTCCGGATGATCTTGCCGTAGAGCGGGTGGCTCTTCCGGGATTCCAGCTCGACCACGATGGTCTTCTGCATCTTGTCGCTCACCACGTAGCCGATGGCCGTCTTGCGACGACCGCGCACTTTCTCAGTGGTCGGCGTGTGGTTGGGGCCTTTGGTCTCTGCCATTGTTACGAATCCTCACCAACGGGTCCGGAGGCCAGACCCAGTTCACGTTCACGCAGCACGGTGTACACCCGTGCAATCTCGTGGCGCACCACACGGAGGCGCCGGTTATTGGTCAGCTGACCGGTCGCCATCTGGAAGCGCAGGTTGAACAGCTCTTCCTTCGATTCGCGCAGGCGAGTGGTGAGCTCCTCTTCGGTGAGCTCACGCAGTTCGCCAGGCGTAACTCCCACTGCCATCAGAACTGCTCCTCTCGTGTCACGATGCGTGCCTTGATCGGCAGCTTGTGGATAGCGCGGGTGAGAGCATCGCGGGCGATCTTCTCATCCGGGTAGCTGAGCTCGAACAGCACGCGGCCGGGCTTGACGTTGGCCACCCACCACTCGGGCGAACCCTTACCGGAACCCATGCGGGTCTCGGCGGGCTTCTTGGTCAGCGGGCGGTCCGGGAAGATGTTGATCCACACCTTGCCGCCACGCTTGATGTGCCGGTTGATGGCGATACGAGCGGACTCGATCTGCCGGTTGGTGATGTAGGCGTGCTCCAGAGCCTGGATGCCGTAATCGCCGAAGCTCACCGTGGTGCCACCGCTGGCGGTACCACGCTGCCTCGGGTGGTGCTGCTTGCGGTGCTTGACCCTGCGGGGGATAAGCATTTCAGCTCCCTGAATTTTCTGTAGTGCTCTCGGCAGACGCCTCGACAGCCGCGTCAGCGGTCGGTGCGGCCGACTCTTCTCCGGTGGCGGCACGGCCGGCCTCGGTGCTCGTCGCGGTGGTACCCGACGCGCCACTGCGGCGCGGACGGGTGGCACCGGACGGACGCTCACGACGCGGACGGTCGGCGGCCGGCGCCGCGGCGGTCAGCTCACGCTTGCCACCGACGATGTCGCCCTTGTAGATCCAGACCTTCACACCGATCCGGCCGAAGGTGGTCTTGGCCTCGTAGAGGCCGTAGTCGATGTCGGCACGCAGCGTGTGCAGCGGGACTCGACCTTCGCGGTAGAACTCCGAGCGGCTCATCTCAGCACCGCCGAGGCGGCCCGAGCACTGCACCCGGATCCCCTTGACGTTGGGCTGGCGCATGGCCGACTGGATGGCCTTGCGCATCGCGCGGCGGAACGCCACCCGGTTGGACAGCTGCTCGGCGACGCCCTGGGCGACCAACTGCGCAACAGACTCGGGGTTTTTGACCTCGAGGATGTTGAGCTGAACCTGCTTCTTGGTCAGCTTCTCCAGGTCGGTCCGGATGCGGTCGGCCTCGGTGCCGCGGCGACCGATGACGATGCCGGGACGCGCGGTGTGGATGTCCACGCGCACCCGGTCACGGGTGCGCTCGATCTCCACATCGGCGATACCGGCCCGCTCCAGGCCGGTGGCCAGCAGACGGCGGATCGCGACGTCTTCCTTCACGTAGTCCGCGTACTGCTTGTCGGCATACCACCGGGACTTCCAGTCGGTGGTGATACCGAGCCGGAAGCCGTGCGGATTGATCTTCTGGCCCACTACTCCGAGCCCTCCTTCGCTTCTGCGGAAGCCTTGGTTTTGGTCGAAGCTGCTGCCTTGCTGCCCTGCGCACGACGTGCGCGTGCCGCACCCGCCGAGGCGCCCTGCTGTCCACTCTTCTTGGGCGGACGGCTCTCGACGATCACGGTGATGTGGCTGGTGCGCTTGCGGATACGGAACGCACGCCCCTGGGCGCGCGGCCGGATGCGCTTGGCGGTCGGGCCACCGTCGGCGTGGATGGTCGCGACCACGAGGGTCGACGGATCCAGTCCGTTGTTGTTCTGCGCGTTGGCGGCCGCACTGGCGATCACCTTGGCGACCGTGGTGCTGGCGTCCTGGGGTGCCCATCGCAGGATGTCGAGGGCCTCGGCCACCGACTTGCCGCGGACCAGGTCGATGACCCGGCGCGCCTTGGTCGGCGAGAACGGCACGAAGCGCGCAACCGCCGTCGCGGACGGATACTCAATTGCAGTAGTCATTACCGGCGCTTCGCTTTCCGGTCATCCTTGATGTGACCCTTGAACGTGCGGGTGGGGGCGAACTCGCCGAGCTTGTGCCCGACCATCGCCTCGGAGACGAACACCGGCACGTGCTTGCGACCGTCGTGGACGGCGAAGGTGTGACCGATGAAGTCAGGAATGATCGTCGAACGACGCGACCAGGTCTTGATGACCTGCTTGCTGTTCTTCTCGTTCTGGACGTCGACCTTCTTCAAGAGATGGTCGTCGACGAACGGGCCCTTCTTCAGGCTGCGTGGCATCGCTTTACTCCCTAGCGCTTATTCTTGCCGGTGCGCCGGCGACGGACGATGAGCTTGTCGCTCGCCTTGTTCGGCTTGCGGGTACGGCCCTCGGGCTTGCCCCACGGGCTCACCGGGTGGCGGCCACCTGAGGTCTTACCCTCACCACCGCCGTGCGGGTGGTCGACCGGGTTCATCACGACACCACGGACGGTGGGGCGCTTGCCCTTCCACCGCATGCGGCCGGCTTTACCCCAGTTGATGTTGGCCTGCTCGGCGTTACCGACCTCGCCGACGGTGGCGCGGCAGCGCACGTCGACGCGACGGATCTCACCGGAGGGCATACGCAGCGTGGCGTAGGCGCCTTCCTTACCGAGCAACTGGACGCTCACACCGGCCGAACGAGCCAGCTTCGCGCCGCCACCGGGACGCATCTCCACAGCGTGGATGACCGTGCCGGCCGGGATGTTGCGCAGCGGCAGGTTGTTACCCGGCTTGATGTCGGCGTTGGCGCCCGACTCCACGACGGTGCCCTGCTTCAGTCCCTGCGGCGCGATGATGTAGCGCTTCTCGCCGTCCAGGTAGTGCAGCAGCGCGATGTTCGCGGTGCGGTTGGGGTCGTACTCGATGTGAGCGACCTTGGCGTCGACGCCGTCCTTGTCGTGGCGACGGAAATCGATCACGCGGTAGGCACGCTTGTGGCCACCGCCCTTGTGCCGAGTGGTGATGCGGCCGTGTGCGTTACGTCCACCCTTGCCGTGCAGCGGACGAACCAGCGACTTCTCCGGATGGTCGCGAGTGATCTCGGCGAAATCGGAGACGCTGGCACCGCGACGACCCGGGGTCGTCGGCTTGTACTTGCGAATTGCCATTTCTTAGTTCCTGAGTCTCTCTGCCCGCCGCTAGGCCGGCGCTCCGAACAAGTCGATCGGCTTGCTGCCCGCGGCCAGGGTCACGATGGCGCGCTTGGTGCTCTTGCGCTGTCCGTAGCCACTGCGGGTCCGCTTGCGCTTGCCGTTGCGGTTCAACGTGTTCACCGAATCGACCTTGACGGAGAAGATCTTCTCGATCGCGATCTTGATCTGCGTCTTGTTCGAGTCCGGGTGCACGACGAACGTGTACACGTTGTCCTCGATCAGCGAGTACGACTTCTCCGAGATGACCGGGGCCAGGATGATGTCGCGGGGGTCAGTGATCGTTGCCATCAGACCGACGCCTCCTGCTTCGTGTTGGAGCTGATGTAGGCATCCAGCGCTTCGACGCTGAAGATCACGTCGTCGGCGTGCAGCACGTCGTACGCGTTGAGCTGGTCTGCCGAGATCACGTGGACGTTCGGCAGGTTGCGCACGCTCTTGGCGCCGACCTCGTCGCTGCGACCGATGACGATCAGAACCTTCTTGTTGGTGGTCAGGCTCTCCAGGAAAGCCTTGGCCGCCTTGGTCGACGGGGTCTGCCCGCTGATCAGTTCGGTGATCGCATGGATGCGCTCGTTGCGGGCCCGGTCCGAGAGCGCCCCGCGGGTGGCGGCGGCGATCATCTTCTTCGGGGTGCGCTGGCTGTAGTCACGCGGCTTCGGGCCGTGCACCACGCCACCACCGGTGAACTGCGGTGCGCGGGTCGAACCCTGGCGGGCGCGGCCGGTGCCCTTCTGGCGGTACGGCTTCTTGCCACCGCCGGACACCTCGGCACGAGTCTTCGCCGAGTGCGTGCCCTGACGCTTGGCGGCCAGCTGCGCGGTCACGACCTGGTGCAGCAGCGCGATGTTGGGCTCGACATCGAACAGTGCGGCAGGCAGCTCGACGGAGCCGTCCTTCTTGCCGTCCGGGGTGTGGACGTCAATTTTGAGACTCATTACTTCTCACCTCGTTTGATCGCGGTGCGGACCACGACGAGTCCACCGTTGCGCCCGGGGACGGCGCCCTTGATCAGCAGCACACCGTTCTCGGCATCGACCTTGTGCACCTTCAGGTTCTGGGTGGTGACGCGGTCACTGCCCATGCGGCCCGACATGCGGGTGCCCTTGAAGACGCGGCCCGGGGTGGCACAGCCACCGATCGAGCCGGGGCGGCGGTGCACGGCCTGGGCGCCGTGCGAGGCACCCTGGCCCGAGAAACCGTGGCGCTTCATGGTGCCGGCGAAGCCCTTGCCCTTGCTGGTGCCGGTCACGTCGACGTACGCGCCGTCGGCGAAGATCTCGGCGGTCAGCTCCTGGCCGACCTCGTAATCGGCGGCGGCGGCCTCGTTCTCGAGCCGCAGCTCGGCGAGGTGACGACGCGGGTTCACACCTGCGGCGGCGAACTGACCGGTGACCGGCTTGTTCACCTTGCGCGGGCTGATCTCGCCGTACGCCAACTGCACTGCGCTGTAGCCGTCGCGCTCCGGGGTGCGGATGCGCGTCACGACGTTCGGGCCGGCCTTGACGACCGTGACCGGGACGACCTTGTTGTTCTCGTCGAACACCTGCGTCATGCCCAGCTTGGTGCCCAAAATGCCTTTTCTAGCCATTTTTCTGGGTTCTCCTACTGGATGTTGACGTCGACACTGGCCGGCAGATCGATGCGCATCAAGGCGTCAACGGTCTTCGGCGTGGGGTCGAGGATGTCGATAAGGCGCTTGTGGGTACGCATTTCGAAATGCTCCCGCGAGTCCTTGTACTTATGGGGGGACCGGATGACGCAGTACACGTTCTTCTCGGTCGGCAGCGGCACCGGGCCGACCACGCTTGCTCCCGTACGGGTGACCGTCTCGACGATCTTGCGCGCCGAGGCGTCAATCGCCTCGTGGTCGTAGGCCTTCAGCCTGATGCGGATCTTCTGTCCCGCCACGCTTTCCTACCTCACTATTAAGGGCTTTCGCGCTTCGGGCGCGAAAAACTCTGTCTTCGTGCGCTCTGCCGGTCGGGTGTCCCCGCACGACAGCGCGCTGGCTATGCCGCCGCTGTTTACCTGTCTCTGGTTCACCGACCCCCGCGCTCGGGTGTGTCGCCCTTACGCACACTCTTTCGCGTCGATAATCTGTCGCAATCGAGGTGGGGACCGGGTGCGTCCGTGTAGGACGCGGGTCGGCTGCTCTCAGCCAGGCGAACCCGGCAGAAGGCAACCCGAACAGTATGCCTCAGATCCCGGCGTCCTCCAAATCCCCATTTGAGCAGCTTGGAGGCTCGTCGAGACGCTGTGGAGGTACACAAACCGCTCGACCGCCTACCTCACGTCAGCCAGCCGCACGTCGGCCTCTACTTCGCTGACACCAGGTAGACAGGACGGCCCTATCTCCTACCTCGTGTCAGCCGGCCGCGGTCGCCTTCGGTCCTCGCTGAAATCAGGTAGCCGAGACCCCGCGCGAGACCGCAGGCCGGAGCACGCCGCGCGGCTATCTTACTCCAGAGTAAGGTAGCCGGATGACAGACAGTCCCACCTACCGCGCCTGGCAACAGCTGTCGAACAAACCGCTGGGCAGCCGGCTGTTCTCGGCGGCCGCGATGGTCCGGGTGCCCTACTTCGCCAGCGTGCTCCCCCACATCGTCCGGATGGAACCCGGTTGTGCCGAGGTGCTGATCCCGAAGTGGTTCTACGTCTACAACCATCTGCACACGGTGCATGCCATCGCCTCGTGCAATGCCGCCGAGGTCGCCATGGGTATGGCGATGGAGGCCACCGTGCCCGGCACGCACCGCTGGATCCCCAAGGCGATGACGGTGCAGTACCTGGCCAAGGCCACCACCTCGCTGCGGGCGCGGGCCGAGTTCACCCCGCCCGATTTCGGCGCCATCACCGACGGAGTCGAGGTGGTGGTGCCGGTGCGCATCACCGACCGCGACGGCACCGAGGTCGTGCACGCCGACATCACCACTTGGGTGACACCGCTCAGCCGGTGAGGCCGGCCCAGAAGTCGCACTGGTGGATGTCGTCGAAGTCGGTGACCACCCGCGGACCATCGGGTTGCAGCGACATCCACGGCCCGTCCCCGGCGACCGCCGGCCAGTCCGGCGCGGCGTCGGCCGCAGGTACACCGGTCCTGATGAACTCGGCCCAGTAGTCGATCATCTGATTCGACAGCTCCTGTTGGGCCGGGTTCAGCGGCGGGGCGCCACCGACGTCGAACAGGTAACGCAGTTCCAGCGAGTGACTGGCGCCGACCGGAAACGGCAAGGTGCGCATGGGTTCCGGCGTCGGCGGGTTCGGATCGTTGAACTCGTACGCGTACACCTGGCCGTCGCCGGACAGTTCGTCGGCCATCCGCTCGGCGACGCACGCAAACACACCGTCGGTGACCGCCGCCGAGTACGCGCGGGCCGCGCTGCCGCCGTACCGGTCCAACGGGTACCGCGCACCGACCGCCGCCGCCTGCGACCCGAAGGTGTTGTCGAGTAGACCGGGATACTCGCCCGCCGCGTACTGCCTGCTCCCGCGCAGGTACTGCAGCGCGACGAAGAGGGTGAACTCGTCCCTGTTGCTGCCGATCAGCACGGGCACATCGGTCGCCCGGCCGTCGCGGAACGCGACCATCGGATCTTCGGGCAGCACAGTGGTCCCGTGCACCGGCCCACTGAGGGTGTCCTCGCCGATCCGGGCGAACCACACCGGCTTTCGCAGGGCGGATTCCGGCAGTGCGCGCAGGCAGGCGGCGACGGTCGCCGGATCACCGCAGCCCGCGTCCCGCGCGTAGTCCTCGCTGATGCGCTCGGCCGCCGGCAGCGCCAGCTGGGCCTGACACGGTCCGCTCTGGATGATCGCGGCCCGGAACAGCCCCTTCGACTCGGGCGCGACCATGTGATCGCATACCGACATCCCGCCCGCCGATTCGCCGGCGATGGTCACCTTGTCCGGATCGCCTCCGAACGCCGAGATGTTGTCGTGCACCCAGCGCAGAGCCGCCTGCTGGTCCTGCAATCCGTAGTTACCGACGGCGCCCTTCGGGCCGAGCGCCGGGTGCGCCAGGAAGCCGAGCGCCCCGAGTCGGTAGTTCAGCGTGACGACGACGATGTCGCCCCGGTCGACCAGCCAGCGCGAGTCGTACATCCCGCCGTTTCCGTTGATGAAGGCGCCGCCATGGATCCACACCATCACCGGCCGTGGATCGCCGGAGGGCGGTGGCGTCCAGACGTTCAGCGTCAGGCAGTCCTCATCGGTCTGCCTGCCCATCTCCAAGTCGCTGCCCTCGTCCTGCAGGCAGCGCGGGCCGACCTTGGTCGCATCGCGCACCCCGGCCCAGGGCGCCACCGGCTGCGGCGGCCGCCAGCGCAGGGGCCCGACCGGCGGCGCCGCATACGGAATCCCGGCAAAGTGTCGTTTGTCCAGGGTGGCGACGCCCTGCACCAGGCCCGCCGTCGTCTTCACCACGGACGGGTCGGGCGGAAGGGAGGCCGGGGCGTCCGCGTCATTGCCGGCGCAGCCGAGCGTGAGCGCCCCGACGGTCAGTAATGCCAACGCGCAGCGGACGAGTCGGGACGTGGAAGGCACCGCCCGAGCCTACTGACGACGATTCCCGCATTCCGGGCGTGCGAGCCGGGGCGCCCACCTAGACTGCAACTTGACACCCGTCAAGACAGTGTGAGGAGCCGATTGATGAGCACTCCGACCAAGGATGGCCGGGCCAGCCAGTACGCCAACGTGTTCGTCGAGCCGAAGGCCTACGCGGACGACGCGCGCCTGCACGAGGCGCTGGCCTACCTGCGCGCTCATGAACCGGTCGTGCGCGTCGAGTCCAAGCTGTACCGCCCGTTCTGGGCGATCACCAAACACGCAGACATCATGGCCATCGAGCGCGAGAACGACCTGTTCCTCAGCGAACCCCGCCCGCTGCTGGCCACCGCGGCTGCCGACGATCTGGCCAAGGAACAGCTGGAAGCGGGGATGGGCCTGCGCACGCTGATCCACATGGACGACCCGCACCATCGCAAGGTCCGCATCATCGGCGCCGACTGGTTCCGCCCCAAGGCGATGCGCGACCTGAAGGTCCGGGTTGACGAACTCGCCAAACGGTATGTCGACCGGATGCGCGATATCGGACCGGAATGCGATTTCGTCACCGAGATCGCGGTGCACTTCCCGCTCTACGTCATCATGTCGCTGCTCGGGCTGCCCGAGGACGACTACGAGCGCATGCACATGCTGACCCAGGAGATGTTCGGCGGTGACGATGACGAGTACAAGCGCGAGGGCGGGACGCTGGAGGATCAGCTCCAGGTGCTGCTCGACTTCTTCGCCTACTTCTCCCAACTCACCGCGTCCCGTCGGGAGAACCCGACCGACGATCTGGCCTCCGCGATCGCCAACGGGCGCATTGACGGTGAGCCGCTGAGCGATGTGGACACCGCGTCCTACTACGTGATCGTCGCCAGCGCCGGCCATGACACCACCAAGGACGCGATCTCCGGCGGGCTGCTGGCTCTCATCGAGAATCCCGATGAGCTGGCGCGGTTGCGCAAGGATCCGGCACTGATGGGCACCGCCGTCGAGGAGATGATCCGCTGGACGACACCGGTTAAGGAGTTCATGCGGACCGCCGCGTCCGACACCGAGGTGCGTGGTGTGCCGATCGCCGCGGGCGAATCGGTCTACCTGGCTTATGTTTCGGGCAATCGCGACGAGGAGGTCTTCGACGAGCCGTTCCGCTTCGATGTCAGCCGGGACCCCAACAAGCACGTCGCGTTCGGTTATGGCGTGCACTTCTGCCTCGGCGCCGCCCTGGCCCGGATGGAGATGAACAGCCTGTTCTCCGAACTGATTCCGCGCCTGGACTCGATAGAGCTCGCCGGTGAGCCCGAGCTGTCCGCGACCACCTTCGTCGGCGGTCTCAAGCACCTGCCGGTCAGGTACTCGCTGCGGTAGTTCCACCGGACGTCTGATGGGTGGCCAGGAAGCCGTCGACCGCTGCCCTGGCGGCGGCACGGTAGTCGAAGTCGGCGAACGTGCTCAACTTGCCGAGCACGATCGGACCGAGTAGCAGCGCCACCGCCTGCACCCGATCGACGCGAACCAGGCCCGCCACGGCGTCGGGACTGTCGAAAACAGCGTCGAACGGCGCCGCGTACTGATCGGCGACCCGCTCACGCAGGGTGCGCACCGCGTCGCTCTCGGCGTGCAGATCGGTCCTGCTCCACCCGGCCTGATTCAGCCCACCGCCCAGGGCCAACCAGGAGGTCGCGGCCAGGCTCACGGGAGTCTCGGCGATCAGATCGGCGAACCCGTCCAGTGCGGCGATCAGCCGATCGCGCAGGGTGCCGCCCTCCGGCGGCAGCGGCGCGGGCGGGATCAGTGCGTGAAGGGCCGCCGCCAGCAGGTCATTCCCGCTCGGAAAGTGCCGGTACAGCGTCGCGCGCGCGACATTGGAGGCGCGGATGACGGCGTCCACCGTCACCGCGCTCGGTCCGCCCGCGCGTAGCAGCGCCGTCGCGGCCTCCAATAACCGCGCCCGCGAACGCGCCGGCCGCGGGTCGGTGTGTGTCGTCATCGTCGCCGCTCCCTTCCCCATCGACGAACGAGACTGTTAGTCTCGAAACAAGACGGTCAGTATCAAAAATAACGTACGCGTCGAAAGAGGGGCAATGGTCGACACACTCACCGGGTCGAACCGGCCCACGGACCCGACCCTGGCCGGCCTGTCGACGAGGGCCCGCGTCTGGACGTTGCTCATCGCGTGTCTCGGTGTGCTGCTGGTGATCTCCTCGATGGTCGCGCTGAACACCGCGCTCCCCGATCTCGCCAAGGCCACCTCGGCCACCCAGACCGAACTCACCTGGATCATCGACAGCTACACCCTGGTGCTGGCCTGCCTGCTGCTGCCCGCAGGTGCACTGGGTGACCGCTACGGCCGTCGCGGCGCCCTGCTGCTGGGCCTGGCGGTGTTCGCCGTGGCGTCGATCGCCCCGGTCATCTGGTCGGACCCGATGCACCTGATCATCGCACGCGGGGCGGCGGGCGCGGGCGCCGCCTTCGTCATGCCCGCGACGCTGTCGCTGTTGACCTCCGCATACCCGAAAGACCAGCGCAACAAGGCGGTTGGCATCTGGGCGGGAACCGCGGGCTGCGGCGCGGTGGCCGGCATGCTGGGCTCGGGTGGGCTGCTGCACTTCTTCGGATGGCAGGCGATCTTCTGGGGATTCGCGGGTGCCGGCGTGCTGCTGTTCCTGCTGACCTTCACCATCGCGACATCCAAGGAGTCGATCACCAAGCCGCTGGACTGGCTCGGCGCCGTCGTCATCGGCGGCGGGCTGGCGGCGCTGGTGTTCGGCATCCTCGAGGCACCTGCCCGCGGCTGGTCCGATGCGCTGGTCATCGGTTGCATTGCCGTCGGCGCGCTGACGATGCTGGCGTTCGGCGTCATCGAACTTCGCCGGGAGCACCCCCTGCTCGACGTCCGCCTGTTCGCCAATCCCACTTTCGCGACGGGCGCCGCGGCCATCACGGTGTTCTTTCTCGCCATGTTCGGCTTCTTCTACGTGGTCATGCAGCACATGCAGCTCATCCTGGGCTACAGCCCCATCAAGACCGCGTTCG
This sequence comes from Mycolicibacterium frederiksbergense, assembly GCA_030499155.1. GTDB lineage: Bacteria > Actinomycetota > Actinomycetes > Mycobacteriales > Mycobacteriaceae > Mycobacterium > Mycobacterium frederiksbergense_A. Next base: position 313,432 of record JAUKNU010000001.1, read on the forward strand.
CGCTCACCCCGCTGATGGGCCCCGTCCTGCTGCTGTCCGCGACGTCGTTCTGGTACCTGCCGAGGGCCGGGCTTCGACTGGTGGTCTTCACCGGGCTGGCCTTGATTGCCGTGGGCTTTCTGCTGCTGAGCACCATCACCGTCGACGACGGCTATGCGGCCGTGGGCTGGCCGCTGCTGGTGATGAGTATCGGCATCGGATTACTCACCGCACCAACCACTTCCGCGATCATGAACACCGCTCCCGACGATAAACAGGGGGTGGCCTCGGCCGTCAACGACACCACCCGCGAGGTCGGCGCCGCCCTGGGTATCGCCCTGGCCGGGTCGCTGCTGGCCGCGCAGTACACCGACCTGCTGGCACCCAGGCTCCCGGCCGACCTGCCACCCCCGGCCCGCGACGCCGCACTGGGGTCCCTCGGTCAGGCCCTGGAGGTCTCGGCGACACTGGGACCGGCAGGTGCCCCCATCGCCACGCTCGGCAGGGCGGCGTTCGTCGAGTCGATGAGTGCCTCGCTGCTGGGACTCGCGATCATCGTGGGCATCAGCGCCGTCGTCATCGGCCTGTGGGCCCCCGGCCGCGATGATCGGCAATTGCGGGTCGTGCGCAGCCTGCGCGGCGCCGGCAGGCACCGCGCCTAGTCTGCGATCAGCTCCGCGGCCCGGTGCCCGATCATCGCGATCGTGGCATGTGGCCCGCGCGACGTGGCCGTCGGCATGATCGATCCGTCGGCCACCCAGAGCCCGTCGACACCGAGCACCCGGCACCGCTGATCGAGCACCGTGCCCAACGGGGCGGTACCGCACAGATGTTGCGTGGTGGACCAGTTCGCCTCGCGGTCGACGACTCCGGCGATCTCACGAGCCAGCTCGGCGCCGCGCCGCAGCGCCTCGACATCCTCGGCGACGGAGTCGTAGTGGTGCTCGATCACCGGCGCCACCGCGATATCCGGCGAGGAAACCGTCAGCCGGCCCCGAGCCACGGGACGCATGAGCGCCACCCCGATATGCGGCGGATCCGACGGCTGCTCGCCGGTCATCTGCGCGAAACCCGATGTGTACAAACGGATCTCCAACCCGTCGACCGACAGCGCCGCCTCGATCGGGGTGCGGCCGCCGGACGCCGGCCAGTCGACGGGCAGCACCCACTCCGGGTGATCGTGGAACCGCGCTCCGACGGGCAGATTCGCCAGCACCGGGATCCCGGCGGCGCCAAGGACATCGGCGGGCCCACAACCGGACACCTGCAGCAGTTGTGCGGTGCCGATCGCCCCCGCGCAGAGCACGACCCGGTCCGCGGGGTAGTGCACCGGCCCGGATGGTCCGAGCGCATCGACCCCGACCGCCCGGGTTCCGGAGAACCGGATCCGTTGCGCCCTGGTCGCCGGGTGTACGACCAGGTTCGGCCGCCGCGCAACCGTCCCCAGGAAGGCCGCGCCCGGTCCGACCCTGGTGCCGTCGCGCACGTTGAGCGGCAGCGCACCCACCCCGTCCGCGGCTCCGTCACCGTTCAGGTCATCGATCCAGCGGAATCCCATTGCCAGCACCGACTGCACAAAAAGCTCGGTGCCCGAACTGAATTCGCGGGTCCTGCGCACCGGTATCGGCCCGGAGTCACCGTGTAGCGGGCCGGCGAAGTCCAGGTCTGTCTCGATCGCCCGGAAGTGTGGCAGCACGTCGTCCCAGGACCAGCCGGCCGTCTGCCAGCCCGCGAAGTCCGCGGGCACGCCCCGGCAGAAGTACCCGCCGTTGATCGCACCGGACCCTCCGACGACGGCGCCGCGCACCAGGTCGACCTCCCGGCGCGGGGTGTCGGTCAGCGTTGCCGGGTAGCGGCTGATCACCGGACTACCGGGCCCTATCGGCACCAGGTACGCATCGCCGGCCCTCGGGGGGACGGCCGGCGGACCCGCCTCCAGGACCGCGACGCGGCAACCGGGATCGGATGAAAGCCGTTCGGCAAGAATCGAACCGGCGCTGCCGGCACCGACGATCAGGACATCAGTCTGCAACGCGGCGCACTTCAGGTTCGGATCTGCGGCTTGAGTGCGCCGACGTGCCGTTCGCGGACCACGCCGGTCCACAGCCCGAGCCCGTAGGCGACATCATCGAGACGCTTGAGCACCAGGTAGCTCAGCAGGCCCACCCGGTGGGTGTCCTCGGCGACGCTGTTGCGACGGTCGGCCCAGTCGGCCAACCCATCGACGACGGCGGCGGCGAGCACGAGGTGCCGGCACCGCCGAAAGAACACCGCGGCCAGCAGGGCCACCGGCCAGTAGTGCCTGCAGATGGCCGATGCCACCTGCAGGCATGCGCCCCACATTCCACCGGCCGCGACCGCGGCCACGTCCTTGGGCCCGGTCTCGACCGCCTCCAGTGAGGCAGAGATACGCCTGCCGAAGAACGCCGCGACCACCGCGGCGACGAGATAGCCCGAGCAGGACCGGGTCGCCACCAGCAGCCAGAGCACCAGCATCCACCGCGACACCACCATCGGTGCCGTCTTACCCGGATGCCGGACCGCCAACGGCGCTGCGGACTGCCCGTAGAAAGCCTTGCGCTGGAACCATTCCCGCAGTTGGGTGCGGTGTTCGTGACCGACCAGCGCGATGGGTTCGTACCGCAACCGGGCACCGGCCTCGATGAACCTCCAGCAGAGGTCGACATCCTCGCCCGACTCCATGGTCTCGTCGAAGCCACCCACCTCGGTCAGCGCACTGCGCCGGCAGATGATGGCGGCGCTGGGTACATAGGACACCGTGCCGTAGGGCACCACCGGCGCCTCCCGCATGCCCAGATCCAACGAAGAGCGCACGGCCTCGTAGCGGGCCACCACATTGTCCGGCTCGTTCAGGCTGACGATCCGGGGGGCCACCAGAGCCACCGCCGGGTCGCAGAAATGACCGAGCAGCGCTTCCATCCAGCCGCGCCGCGGCACCACGTCGGAGTCCAGGAACGCCACGAAGTCGGTATTGCAGGCGCGCAGGCCGGTGTTGCGGGCCGCCGCCGGGCCGCGACTGCGCGCATGCCGCAGCACCCGCACCTCACAGCGCGCGCCGTCGAAATCGGTGTCCTTCAGCGGTTCGGCGGATCCGTCGTCGACCACCACGACGTTCATCCCGCGCAGCGCCCGGACCAGCCTGCTGACCCCGAATATATTGTCACGCACCGGAATAACCACCGTCACATCGTGGTGCGACGGTCCACTGGGCGGACGCGGGTGTGCGACGGTGGCGTCGAGCAGAGTGCGAGCCAGCTGCGCGGACAGCGCGTCGTGGACCTCCAGGCGACCGTCGTCGATCATCGTCTGGGCTACTGGAGCCAGCCGCAGCAAACGCGTGGGCGAGCCGCCCAGCAACGCCGACCCCGCACCGAGCACCTTGACCCGGCGGTCCACCTGGACGGCGAACCCGTCGGGCAGGCGCGGGCCCGTCATGTCAGCATCCCGTGCCCGTTCGGTGTCCAGGCCAGGATTTTGCGGGCGCACCCGTCGACCATATCGGCAAAGTACCGCTCCCCCTCGACCGCGGTGGCGGTGGTCGGATCCCCGAGCACCCCGACCGCACTGACCGCAGCCACGCCACCGGCGCGCATGGCGGGCATCAACTCCGACAGCGGTGCGCTGTTCCCCGCCACCACGTTCTCGGTGTGTACCGCCTCGGGCGAAATATGTAGCAATACAGATGTTTCGGTGTGCCCGGCGTGCGCGTCCGCACCGGGCACCATGCATGAGCTCCAGGTGACATCGCGCCCCTCGGCGCGCAGCAGGCCCACCGCCCCGGCCAGCGCCTCGACATTGCCGCCGTGGCCGTTGACGAAGACCAACCGGGAGGCCCAGATGCAGGCAGACCGGCCGAACTCGACCAGCAGCAGCCGTAGCGCCTCCGTGCCGATCGAGACCGTGCCGGCAAAACCCTCGTGCTCGCCGCTCGCGCCGTAGCTCAGCGCCGGCGCCAGCAGCCATCCGCCGCCGAGTCGGGCGGCCGCAGCGCGCGCGACGGCGGAGGCTATGCGGGTGTCGGTGTCCAGCGGCAGGTGCGGCCCGTGCTGTTCGGTGGAGCCGAGCGGCACGATGAGCGCCGGATACCCGTCGGATTGCTGATGGCGCGAGGTGGAAAGCAGTCCGCTCGACGTCACACCGCCGAGCTCCCCGGGTACAGCCACCCGGTGATGGTAGGCCGAATTCACCTGGTATGCACCGATTGTTGGCGCATGCGCTGCAATTGATTTCCACGGCTGTCGGCCACTCGGCGGACATCCGGTCACGTCAGTCACGTCAGTCACGCCCGTATCAGGCTACCGGCGTGTCAGGACTGCGGCACTCCGAGCGTGCGGGTGAAGCCCTCGGGGATCAGGATGTCCTCACGGGTCAGGTCGTGGATCGACGACTTGCCCAGACCACGCAACGCCGAGTCGATGCCTCCGGACAGGATGTCGAGCACGTTCTCCACACCGGCCTGTCCATTGGCCGCCAGACCCCACAGGTAGGCCCGGCCGATCATGACTGCGCGGGCGCCGAGCGCGACGGCCTTGACGACATCGCTGCCTCGGCGCACGCCGCCGTCCAGCAAAACTTCGACCTGATCGCCGACCGCGTCGGCGATGGCCGGCAGGCAGCGGATCGCCGCCGGGGTGCCGTCCAGGTTGTTGCCGCCGTGGTTGGACACGGTGATGGCCGAAACCCCGGCATCCACAGCACGTTTGGCGTCGTCGACGCGGACCATGCCCTTGAGCAGGAACGGCCCGCCCCACTGTTCGCGCAGCCAGGCCACGTCCTCCCAGGTGGGCGGTGGGGTGCCCATCCACTGGCCGTAGGCCTCGAAGAACGTCGGGCCCGCCTCACCGCGCCGGCCCTGATTGGGAACCCGCAGGTCCGGCGGTTGCAGCGTCTTGGCGAAGCTGTAGAACCAGCGCGGCTTGGTGATGACCTCGGGCGCCATCTTCACCATGGTCTTGAGGTCCATCCGCTCCGGGATCTTGGGGCTGCCCCAGTCCCGGCCGTGGCTGAAGCTCCAGTCGGTGGTCAGGATCAGACCGACCGCACCGGCCTCGCGGGCCCGCACCATGCGGGCCAGGATCTCGTCCCGGCTGCCCAGCCAGTAGATCTGGAAGAAGATCTTGCCGTTGACGGCGGTCACTTCCTCCATCGGCTTGCTCGCGAACGACGACAACCCCATCGCGGTGCCGCGAGCGGCCGCCGCGCGTGCCACGGCCACCTCACCGTCGGGGTCTACCGCCTGCACACCGGTCGGCGAGATGACCACAGGCATCGAGATGTCCTGTCCCATCACCGTTGTCGCCATCTCACGCTTCTCGGTGGCACCGATGACATGAGGGGCGAAACCGAGCTGAGAGAACGCCTCGACGTTGTCGGAGACCGAAACCCCCTTCTCGCTCGCCGAGATCAGCGAGGAATAGGCGGAGCGGGGCAGCCGTTTCTTCGCACGCTGTTGGGCGATGGCAACGGTCTCGAACCAGGTATCGCGAGCCATGATCTCTACACAGGACTTTCGTTACAGAACTTCTTGGGCGGGACGGTGAGCAGTTTGAGCGGGATGGGGCCCTTTCTCCCGCCTGCGCGGGAGTGGTCGACCGAGGACTTGGGCTTGTCCCGCTCGGCAGCCAGGGCGGGTTCGCCGTACCCCTGCACACATTCGGGGTCGGGCCCATCCATGGGCAGGCCGGTGAAGAACTTGGCCGCCATGCAGCCACCCCGGCAGGAGTCGTAGTGCGCGCAGCCGCTGCACGCACCGGCGGACTGCGGTTCGCGCAGTTCCTGGAACAACGGCGATTTCTGCCAGACGTTCTTGAATCCGGTGCCGAAACCGTTGTCCTGCAGGATGTTTCCGGCGTGGAACTTGTCGTGGATGGCGAACGGGCAGGCGTACACATCACCGATCGGATCGATCAGACACACCACCCGGCCGGCGCCGCACAGGTTGAGCCCGGCCAGCGCACCCGGCTCACCGAGACCCGACAGGTGGAAGAAGGAGTCACCGGTCAGGACTCCTTCGCCGTGGGCGACGAGCCATTCGTAGAGCTGGACCTGCTGCACCGGCGTGGGGTGCAGGTCGTCCCAGACGTCGGCGCCGCGACCGGACGGCCGCAGCCGGGTGATGCGCAGGGTGGCGCCGTAAGTGTCTGCCAGTGCCTTGAAATCGTCGAGTTGATCCACGTTCTGGCGGGTCACCACGACCGAGATCTTGGCGTCCTTGAAGCCGGCGTCCTTGAGGTTCTCCAGGGCCCGGATCGCCATCGCGAACGAACCGGGACCACGCACCTCGTCATTGACCTCGGCGGTGGCACCGTCCAGCGAGATCTGCACATCCACGTAGTCACTGGCGGCGAGCTTGGCCGCCACCTCGCGGTTGATGCGCACGCCGTTGGTGGAGAATTTGACCCCGACATGATGCTCGGTCGCGTAGTCGACGAGCTCCCAGAAGTCCGACCGCACAGTCGGTTCCCCACCGCCGATGTTCACGTAGAACACCTGCATGCGCTCGAGCTCGTCGATGATGTCCTTGCACTGTTGAGTGCTCAGTTCGCGGGGATCCCGCTTGCCCGACGAGGACAGGCAGTGCACGCAGGACAGGTTGCAGGCGTAGGTCAGTTCCCAGGTCAGGCAGATGGGGGCATCGAGCCCGTGCTCGAACTGCTCGACAAGCCGGGGGACGCGGGCAGGCGCCTCGGGCAGCACTGCAGTCATACGGTCTCCTTCGCCACGAGCATGTTGGATTTCACCAGCACACTCAGCGCATGTAGGTACGGGCCTTGGGCGGCGTCGTCGATTCCGGCGGCGCGACAAGCGGATCGGATGTCGGGATGCTCGTCGAGCGAGTTGACCACCGCGACGATCGTCCGGTTCTTCAGGAACGACAGCTTGCGGGTACCGAAGTGGTACAGCAGCGCCCCGAACGGCTCCGGCCGCACCGCCACCTGGTGGTGCAGCCGCCAGCCGCGATCGGGGTCGAACGCCACTGCATCAGCAGTGGGTGCGCTCACGATCAGTAAACCCCGCACATACCGTCGATCGAGACCTCTTCGACGAGGGACTCGGTGACGAGCTGCGCTTCGGTCTCAACCTGCTGATTCTGGTCCATGGGGGATCGCACCTTTCTTGGCTGTGATACGTCTAGGTCATCGACTTTTGTGACCTGGGTCGCAAGAATATGGCATCGAGTGCAGAAATGGAAGGGTGGGTTTCATGGCCAAGTCGTCCGGACCTCGTGTCGGTCGCCGGCCGTCGACCACCCAGGACCACATCACCTCCGTCGCGCTGGATCTGTTCGCCAGCCACGGCTTCGATGAGGTCAGCGTCGACGATGTCGCGCGGGCGGCCGGAATCGCCCGTCGCACCCTGTTCCGCTACTACCCGTCCAAGAACGCCATCCCCTGGGGCGACTTCGACGCGCACCTGAACCTCATGCGCGAGCTGCTCGCCGAGGGTGACCAGCGCGGCGACATCGCCGTGGCCCTGCGCACCGCACTGCTGGCGTTCAACCGCTTCGACGACGAGGAGCGGCACCGACAGCGCATGCGCCTGATCCTGGGAACCGATGCGCTGCAGGCGCATTCGATGACCATGTACGCCGGCTGGCGGACCGTGGTTGCCGAGTATGTGGCCCGCCGCCGCGGCGAGAAAGCGGACGGCCTGGTCCCCCAGACCGCCGCCTGGACGCTGCTCGGAGTCGCCCTGACCGCCTACGAGCAGTGGCTGGCCGACGAGTCGGTCTCCCTGGAACAACTACTCGGCGATTCCTTCGACGTCGTCGGCCGCGGCCTCACCTCGCTGTGATTTGTGGAGCCCTCGTCGGAACCATTCCGATGTGGTGTCTCGGGACATCGTTGACACTTATGTCTCGGGACATCGCTGACACCTATGGTGCCGGTTGGGGTTCTCGGGTGCGATAGCTTCTGGTGTTCTTGTCGCCAGGTTGGTACTTGCGGGTGGGGTCGACAGTGAGTGTCCGGACCAGGCGGTTGCCGCTGAAGATGATGATGTGCTCGCCGTCGCGGATGCTGTCGCACGTGTGGCCGGCCCACCGTAAGCCGACGTTGACGTCGTAGGGCGCCACGAAGAGCCGTCCGGTTTTACGGTCGACGGTGTGTCGGGACACGAATACCGGTGCAGGCAGTGGTCGGTCGATGGGACGGGCTGCGGCTGTGGCGTGAAAGGCCTCAGCCGGGGTCGCTCCTTTGAGCGCGCGGTGGGGCCGGTGGTGGTTGTAGAAGCCGCGGAACTGCTCGAGTAGATCGTTGAGGTCATCGATGGTGGCTGCTGGGTCGCGCGCGTTGAGCCACTTTTTCAGTGTCTGCCAGAACCGTTCGATCTTGCCGCAGGTCTGCGGATGAAAGGGCGCGGAGTTGATGGTGCGCACACCAAGGGCTCGTAGGTTGCGCTCGAACGCGGATTCATGCGCGTGGAATCTTCCGGTGTAGACGATTCCGTTGTCCGACAATGACATCGACGGCACACCACACTCGGCTATGCCAGCGATGATGACCGACCAGACGAGGTCACCGTCGGCGTCACCGCGAGCTGCGCGCAATCCCACCAGGTAGCGGGAGTGATCATCGAGGGTGCCCGCGATGGCCACCGCGCTGCCATCCGCCAGTGACCATTGGGTCCAATCGGACTGCCAACATTCGTTGGGCCGGGCGAAGGTGAACCGTTTGGTCGCCGACTTGGGACGCTTCTGGGGCTGCGGGGTGATCGCTCCACGGCGGGTCAAGATCTGCCAGACCGTCGATGGCGAGGGCACTGAGTGTATTCCGTCGCGTTGCAGCGCCCACACAATCGACTGGGCACCATGATCTTTGCCCGCTTCGAGCAATTGTTTGCGCCGCCGCAGCACAAGATCTTCGATCTCGGGAGAAGTCTGACCCGGTGAGGTCAACGGGCGACGCGAACGATCGCGTAGCCCGTCAACCCCTTCGTCCTGGAAGCGCTGACGATACTTGTAGAACGTCTGTCGACTGATCTGCTCCTGGCGGCAGAACTGCGCCACGTTTTCTATCTGCCCGGCCAGCGCCGCAGCCATACGAATGTCCATCGCCGTCACCTTCTGGGCCATGAACCATGCTGGTCCACGCCCTACTCAGGTGTCAGCGATGTCCCGAGACATATCAGTGTCAGCGATGTCTCCGAACAGCACATCGGAACCATTCCGACAAGAACTCCACAAATCGCTGGAAACTGGGGTGTCGGAGTTCGGCCTCGGACGGCGACGATAGAGATGTGAGCGTCGAATCGGGTCACCGCGATGCCCCTCGGGAGCTGTTGGAGCTCTACGACGAGGCATTGCCGGTCGTGTACGGGTACTTCACCCGGCGCTGCGGTGACCGCGCGGCCGCCGAGGATCTGACCTCGGACACCTTTCTCGCGGCCATGGATGCGGCGCGCAAACCGGCGCCGCCGCCGATGACGGTGCCCTGGCTGATCGGGGTGGCTCGGCACAAACTCGCCGACCACTATCGCCGACGGCACGCTCACTTGAGCGTGCCGGTGGCCGAACTGCCCGAACCGGTCGATCCCGTCGACGTCTGGGATGTCGAGCTGGACCGCATCGTCGCCGAGGCGGTGTTGGCACGGCTACCCGAGCAGCACCGCACCGTGTTGGCGCTGCGTTATCTCGACGACCGCTCGGTGGGTGAATGCGCCGAACTGATCGGGCGCACCGTGCACGCCACCGAAACCCTGCTGGTGCGGGCCCGCCGCGCCTTCAGATCGCAGTACCCGTCACCGGAAGGAGGGCCGTCGTGAACAACAACAGAGATCCTTTGGCCGTGCTGCACGGCGACGAACTCCCGGTGGCACCCGATCCGGCGTTCGCGGCACGACTGCGGGCGCGATTGGAATCGGCCCTCGCCCTGCCCGCCAACACATCAGGAGTTGTCATGAGCGGCACCGATACCGCTATCGCAGAACTGAATTCGCCCACCACCACCGCTCCGCCGCGGCCGGCGGCGATCCCCTACCTCGCGGTGCCGGATGCCAAGGCCGCCATCGCCTGGTACGTCGAGGCGCTGGGCGCCACCGTCATCGGCGAACCGATCCTGATGGGCGACGGCCGGGTCGGTCATGCCGAGCTCGCCATCGGCGCCGGGGTGCTCTACCTGGCCGACGAATTCCCCGAGATGGGTCTCAAAGCACCTGCTCCGCAGGCCGTTTCGGTGAGCTTGATGCTGCCGGTGGACGACACCGACGCCGCACTGCAGCGGGCCCGCGACCACGGTGCCACCGTGCTGCGCGACGTCTACGAGGACCACGGCTCGCGTGGGGCCACCATCGTCGACCCCGCCGGCCACCGCTGGATGCTGTCGGGTCCGATGACCGGCGCGCGGGTGCAGATCAAGCACGGCGATGTCGGCTACGTGTCGCTGTGGACCCCGGATGCCGAACGGGCCGCCGCGTTCTACGGTCACGTGCTGGGCTGGACCTACGACCGGCAGACCAACCAGGTCACCAACACCACACTGCCGACCGGAATCTTCCAGGTCGACGGTCCGCAGACCATGCTGTGCTGCTATGCCGTCGACGACCTGGACGGCGCCCGGCGGGCCATCACCGACGGCGGTGGCGAGCCCGGCGGGGAGATCGAGTTCGACTTCGGCACCGTCCTCGATGCCGTCGACCCAGCGGGCGCCGCGTTCGCGGTATTCAAGCCCGCGCCGGGCACCCCACGACCGGCGCTCAACGGCACTGGGCCGGGCGAACTTTCGTACATCACGTACTTCGCCGAGAACTCCGCAGATTTCCGGGCGTTCTACTCCCGGGTGTTGCACTGGACCTTCGAGTCCGGGCGGGTCGAGGACGGTTGGGCGGTCCAGGGGTCACATCCGATGGCAGGCATGGCCGGTACCGCGACCACGGGCAGGCCTGCGCGGCCGTCGACCGTGCCGATGTGGACGGTCGAGGACATCGACGCCGCGGTCGAGCGGGTCCGGGCGGCCGGCGGCACCGTCATCGAGGAACCCTCGACGCAGTCGTACGGCAGGTCCGCGCTGTGCACGGACGACCAGGGCGCCCGGTTCTACCTGGGCGAGCTCTAGGCGGGAAGCACGTCGGCGATGGGGGCACCCGCGGCGATCTTGCCGCGGGCCTTCATCACCTTGCCCGGCATCCCGCCTCCGACCACCGCGGTGACGACACCGTCGCGCTCGTAGTAGGCCAGGAACTTGCGGCCGTCGTCCTCGACGATGTGCACCACGTCATCGGCCGCGGGCTCACCGAGGCACTGGATCTTGACGTCGTACTGGTCGCTCCAGAAGTACGGCACCGAGATCGCCGCGTTGCCCGGCTCCTGACCCAGGATCGCCGGCACCAGCACCCGGGCCTGTTCGGCCACGTTGCTCCAGTGCTCGACGCGCACCTGGTGGCCCACCTCGGAGCGCCAGGACGCCACATCGCCGATGGCCCAGACATTTTCGGCGCTGGTCCGGCCGGCGGCATCGCACACCACGCCGTTGTCCACCGCGATACCGCTGCCGTCGAGCCACCCGGTCACCGGATGCGAACCGATGCCGACCACCACGACGTCGGCGTCCAGTTCGGTGCCGTCGGAGAGCACGACCTTCTCGACCTTGTCGGTGCCGGCCACCGAGGCCACCCCGACACCGCAGCGCACATCCACGCCCTCGGCCTCGTGCAGCCGGGTCACCAGCGACCCGATCTTCTCGCCGAGCACCGAGGCCAGCGGGGTCGGCTGCGGTTCCACGATCACCACGTCGACACCGAGCTGACGCAGGCTGGCGGCGACCTCACACCCGATGAAGCCGGCACCGATGATGACGGCGCGCCGGGCGGTCGCGGCGTGCTCACGCAGTTCGGCGCTCTCACCGATGGAGCGCAGCACCCGGATGCCGTGAAGGTCCGGGAAGGACGGAATACGCTTGGGCGCAAGGCCTGTGGCGATGACCAGCTCGTCGTATCCGAGCGTCGAGCCATCGGCCAGGGTCAGCACCTTCGCTTCGGTGTCCACCGACTGCGCGGCCGCGCCGAGGCGCAGCGTGATGTTGCCCTCGTCGTAGAACTCCTGCGGCTTGAGCACCACATCGTGCTCGGGGTTGCGCAGGACTTCTTTGGACAGCGGCGGCCGGTCGTACGGCAGGTGCTGCTCGTCGCTGACGATGGTGATCGGTCCGGTGTATTCGGCGCGGCGCAATTGTTCGGCCGTGCGGGCTGCAGCCAGCCCACCACCGACAATGACGATGCCCCCATTGGTTGCCACGTGGTGTTTCTTACACGATGGCGCGCTTCTGTAGTCCACCACCCCGGCGGTACCGGTCAGGACCGAGTGCGCTCGATGATGTTCGAGAGCACCACGATGCTCTCGCTGCGCTCGATATCGGCGCTGGCCCGGATGCGCTCCAAGGCGTCCTCGAGGTGGCGCATGTCGCGAGCCAATACGTGCAGGATGGCATCCGCGGTACCCGTCACGGTGGCCGCGCTGACCACCTCCGGGATGTCCACCCAGGCCTGGCGCAACTCGCTGGGTGCGATGGTGCCGTGGCAGTACACCTGCACATAGGCCTCGGTGGTCCAGCCGAGCGCATTGCGATCCACCACCGCGGTGAACCCGCGGATCACTCCGGTGTCGAGCATGCGGTCGACCCGTCTTTTCACCGCGGGCGCCGACAGGTTCACCCGCTGCCCGATCTCGGCGAAGGTCGCGCGCGCATCGTCGGTCAACTCGGCGAGAATGCGTTCATCGGTCTCGTCCACCGCCCATCACCTCCCGTGAACAACAAATCGCTGCCTATAGCGCTTCAACACAATGAATCGATACTACAGACGCAATATACGGCGATTGATTGCTTCAGATAAGGCGAATACCGTCATATTCATGACGGTCTCCGATCTCACCGCCACTGTTGCTTCTCCCGACCCCGAACCCGCCCGTACGCCTCTCCGCCAGGCCCGCACCCGCCACTTCGTGATGACGGCACCGCGCCACTTCGCCGTCGAATACGCCATCAACCCCTGGATGGACACCAGCGTCGCCGTCGATGTGGATCGCGCGCTGCGCCAGTGGGACACCCTGCGTGACACCTACACCCAGCTGGGCCATGTCGTCGACCTGGTGGACCCGGTCGCCGGGTTGCCGGACATGGTCTATGCCGCCAACGGTGGACTCGTGGTCAACGGCCGCGCGGTGGTCGCGAACTTCACCTTCCCGCAGCGCGCCGCCGAGGCCGAGGCGTACGCCGCGTGGATGACCGCATCGGGACATCGCCCCGAGCGCACCCGGCACCACAACGAAGGACAGGGCGATCTGCTGGTGGCCGGGTCGACGGTGTTGGCCGGCTACGGTTTTCGCACGGATAGGCGGGCCCACGACGAGGTGGCCGCGATCACCGGACTGCCGGTGATCAGCCTGGAGCTCGTCGACCCGCGGTTCTACCACCTCGATACCGCCCTCACGGTGCTCAGCGATGGGCCCGACGTCACCGTCGCCTACTACCCTCCGGCGTTCTCGGCGGAGGCTCTGGCCCGTGTGCGTGAACTGTTCCCCACCGCCATCGAGGTCGCCTCCGCGGACGCCTTCGTGCTCGGCCTCAACGCGGTCTCCGATGGCCGCCACGTCATCCTGCCGGCCGGCGCGACCGGATTCGCCGACCAACTGCGCGAGGCCGGATTCGAACCGATCGGCGTGGACCTTTCCGAGCTGCTCAAGGGCGGCGGATCGATCAAATGTTGCACACTGGAAGTTCACCCGTGACCGTCGTGGATGCCATCAGCAGCCGGACGCGCGCAGCCATCGCCCTCGACGACCGCTACGCCGCGCACAACTACTCCCCGCTGCCGGTCGTCGCGGCATCGGCCGAGGGCGCCTGGATCACCGACGTGGACGGGCACCGTTATCTGGACTGCCTGGCCGCCTACTCGGCGGTGAACTTCGGGCACCGAAACCCCGTGATCACCGCGGCCGCACACGCCCAACTCGACGCCGTCACACTGGTGAGCCGGGCATTTCACTCCGACCGGCTCGGACCGTTCTGCGAGGCGCTGGCCCGGTTGTGCGGTAAGGACATGGTGCTGCCGATGAACAGTGGCGCCGAGGCCGTCGAGAGCGCGATCAAGGTGGCCCGCAAATGGGGCGCCGACGTCAAGGGCGTTCCGGCCGGACACGCCAATATCATCGTGGCCCGCAACAATTTTCACGGCCGCACCACCACCATCATCAGCTTCTCCGACGACGAGACGGCCCGCGGCGGGTTCGGACCGTTCACTCCCGGCTTCCGGGCGGTGCCCTTCGGCGATGCCGATGCCGTGGCGGCCGCCATCGACGAACACACCGTCGCCGTCCTGTTGGAGCCCATCCAGGGTGAGGCCGGCATCATCGTGCCGCCCGCGGATTTCCTGCCCGGGGTGCGCCGGCTGTGCACCGAGCACAACGCCTTGATGATCGCCGACGAGATCCAGTCCGGCCTGGCCCGCACCGGCCGGACCTTCGCCTGCGACCACTGGGGTGTGGTGCCCGATGTCTATCTACTGGGCAAGGCGCTCGGCGGCGGCGTGGTCCCGCTGTCGGCGGTGGTGGCCGACCGTGATGTGCTGGGCGTGCTGCACCCCGGTGAACACGGCTCCACCTTCGGCGGCAACCCGCTGGCCGCAGCCATCGGATCCACCGTCATCGGCATCCTGGAGAGCGGCGAATACCAGTCCCGCTCAACTAAACTGGGCACTCACCTGCACACCCGGCTGGCCGGCATGCCCGGTGTCACCGCGGTGCGCGGCATGGGTTTGTGGGCGGGCGTCGACATCGACGCACGGTTCGGCACCGGCAAAGAGGTGAGCCTGCGGTTGGCCGAACGTGGTGTGCTCGTCAAGGACACCCACGGTCACACCCTGCGCTTCGCCCCGCCGCTGGTCATCAGCAAAGACGAGATCGACTGGGCGGTGCACCGATTCGCCGACGCAATGGCCGACGTCTAGTACTTCATCACGCCGCGGTCGACGGCGATCTGGCTGCCCGACAGGGTCGATGACGCATCACTGGCCAACCAGGCCACCACATTGGCGACCTCTTCGGGCGGCATGAACGCCGCCAGGCCCTCGCTCTTGCCATCGGTCACCCGGTGATAGGGCATCGGCGCAAAGCTGTGCAGGAAGCTCGGGTGCTTGCCGAACAGCGCGCCCATCGCCTCCGGCTCGATCATCGGGGTATCGATGGAGTACGGGTGGATGGAGTTCACCCGGATGCCGAACTCACCGACCTCCAGCGCCAGCGAGTTGGTCAACGCGGTCAGGCCGTGCTTGGACGCCGCGTAATGCCCGTTGCCCGGCGTGGCTTTCACCCCGGCCGAGGAGCTGACGATGATGATCGACCCGCCGTTACCGGCCTCGATCATGGCCGGCACGGTGGCCCGGATGGTCCGCCAGGTTCCGTTGAGGTTCACGTCGATGACGGTGTCCCACTGTTCCGGGGTGAGCTCCCAGAGCCGGCCCCAGCTGAGCACGCCCGCATTGGCGACCACGATGTCGAGCCGGCCGAACTGCTCTTTCGCGTCGGCCACCAGTTGCTCCTGGGCTTCCAGATCCCGGATGTCGACGGCACGGGCCAGCACCTTGCGCCCGGTGGCCTCTACCGCACGCACCGTCTCGGCCAGGTCCTCGGCGGTGGCCGCCGGGTAGGTGACCGAACTGGAGACCGGCGCGCAGATATCGGAGGCGATGATGTCGGCGCCCTCGTTGGCCAGCCGGATGGCATGCGCCCGTCCCTGGCCGCGCGCGGCGCCGGTGATAAAGGCCACCCGACCTTCGAGTGGTTCGCGTGCCGCCGTCATGAGCCGGTCCTTCCCAAGTAACCCGTCAACCCCGCGTCAGGCTAGCAGTAGAACTGAAACGTGTTCTAGTGATTGCACCGGTATCTAGAACACGACGGGATCGCGGATGATGGGGCAGGTCATACAGTGTCCGCCGCCCCGGCCCCGGCCCAGTTCGGCGCCGACGATGGTGATGACCTCGACGCCCGCCTTACGCAGCAACGAATTGGTGTGGGTGTTGCGGTCGTAGGCGAAGACCACCCCGGGTTCGACCGCGACGAGGTTGTTGCCGCTGTCCCACTGCTGGCGTTCCGAGTCGTACTGGGTGCCCCCGGTCTCGACGATCCGCAGTTCCGGCAGGCCCAGCGCGGCGGCCACCACTTCGGTGAACGGCTTGGTCTCCTCGATCACCTCGACGCCGGGATCACGGTCGCTGGGCAGCAGCGTGAACGGGGCAATGTTGTCCACGATGTCGGGATAGATCGTCACCACATCACGGTCGGCGAAGGTGAAGACCGTGTCCAGGTGCATGGCGGCGCGCAGCTTGGGCATCCCGGCCACGATCACTTTCTCGGCACCGCCGTTGGCGAACAGCTCGGCGGCCACCTGGGTGATGGCCTGCCGCGAGGTCCGTTCACTCATCCCGATGAGCACGACCCCATTGCCGGGGATCATGACGTCACCGCCCTCGATGGTGGCCAGTCCCCACTGTTTCTCGGGATCGCCCCACCACACCCGGGATCCCACGTAATCCGGGTGGAACTCGTAGATCGCCTTCATCAGCAGCGTCTCGTCCTGTCGAGCCGGCCAGTACAGCGGGTTGAGCGTCACCCCGCCGTAGATCCAGCAGGTGGTGTCGCGGGTGTAGAGCGTGTTGGGCAGCGGCGGCATCAGATACTCGGCGACCCGGGTGTCCTCCCGGGTCAGCGCGCGGTACCCGGACTGGATGTCCGATGGCAGGTCAAGGGTCGACATGCCACCGATCAGCAGTTCGGCGAGCCGGCGGGGCTGCAGGGAGTCCAGGAAGCCACGAGTGTCCTCGACGAGCCCGAGGCCCACCTCGTTGGCCGTGATCTTGCGGTCGAGCAACCAGGCCTTCGCCTCTGCGTTCTCCATGGTCTCGGTGAGCAGCTCGTGCAGCTCGACGACCTCGACGTCACGGTCGCGCATCTTGTCCATGAAGTCGAAGTGATCGCGCCGCGCGTTCTGCACCCACAGCACATCGTCGAACAGCAGGTCATCGCAGTTCGTGGGCGTCAACCGCTCATGGGCAAGGCCCGGCGAGCACACCAGCACCTTGCGCAGCTTGCCCACTTCGGAGTGCACCCCGTAGGCGTCGGATGGCTTGGCGGTCATACGTTCTCCTTAGCAGCTCTGGTCGAGATCAGATCTGGATCGCACCGGTGATCAGGCCGGAGATCCCGCCGATCGCACCCAACACGATGATGCCGAACAACACCGCCTCGGCGGGCTTGAACACCCGCAGTCCGCTCTGCCTGCGGGCCATCCAATACAGCAGCGCGCCCGGGGCGTAGAGGATGCAGGACAGCAAGAGGTGATCCCAACCCGCGGCATACACCAAGAACAGCGTGTAGAACGTCGCCACCGCGGCGATCGCCATGTCCGGGACCAAGGATTTTCCGTCGGAGTAGGTTTCGCGGGTGATGGTCAGCTTCAACGCGTAACCGGCGGCAAGTAGGTAGGGGATCAATGCCAGCGCCGCTGTCAGATCCAGCATGAAGTCCAGCGCATTGTCCGAGAACACCAGCAGGATCAGCAGCAGTTGCACCAGCCCGGCGGCCATGACCAGCGCGTTGACCGGGGCCCCATTCGAGTTCTCCCGGGCCAGAAACCTCGGCATATCGTCGGATTTGGCGGGCAGATACAGGATCTCGGCAGCCATCAACGTCCAGGCCAGGTAGGCACCCAGCACCGAGATGATGACACCCACCCGGATGAGTACCGAACCCCACGGCCCGACAACCGATTCCAGTACCGCGGCCATCGACGGCTGGGACGCGCCCGCCAGTTCCGGCTGGGCCATCACACCGTAAGAGGACAGCGTCACGAGCATGAAGACCGACAGCACGGCCAGGAAACCGATCACCGTCGCCTTGCCGACGTCCTCGCGCTTCTTGGCGAAGCGGGAGTAGACGCTGGCGCCCTCGATCCCCATGAACACGAAAACCGTGATGAGCATCGTGCCCTTGGCCTGCTCGAAAAGCGAGGACCAGGAGTAGTTTCCGTCGCCACCCCAGAAGTTCCCGGTGAACACATCGGCCTCGAACGCGATGGCCACGATCACGATGAACATCAGGATCGGGATGATTTTGGCAAACGTCGCGATGCGGTTGATGATGGCGGCCTCTTTGACGCCGCGCAGGATCAGATAGAAGAACAGCCACACCCCGACCGACGAGATGACCACGGCGATGACGGTGGAACCGTCACCGAGAGTGGGGAACAACGCCGGGAACAGTGACCCGAGGGTGGCCATGATCAACACCCAGTACGAGGTGTTGCCCGCACACGCCGATGCCCAGAATCCGAACGCGGAGTTGAAACCGACATAGTCGCCGAATCCGGCCCGGGCGTAGGCGTAGATGCCGGCATCCAGGTCGGGTTTGCGGGTGGCCAGCCGCTGAAAGACGAAGGCCAGCATGAGCATTCCGGCGCCGGCGATCGTCCAGGCGATCAGGGCGCCCGCGACACCGGTCTCCACGCCGAAGCGGCGCGGTAGCAGGAAAACACCCGACCCGATCATCGAACCGATGACCATGGCGGTCAGGGTGGGCAGACTGACCTTGTTGTCCCTGACGTCGACTTCCGCTGCGGTCATGGCACCCCACCGTCCTCCCCGGGACCTAGGTCACTGGGTCGGACGCTACCGCACACGAACTGGCATGGCTGGCCAATCAGGAACCGTTCACAGCTCCGCGATGATCTGCCGCCGCTTGTCGGCGTACTCGCCATCGGAGATCGCCCCGGTGGCTCGCAAGGTCTCCAGTTCCTGCAACCGTTGCGCGGTGCTGGGTTCGGGGATCGGCGGCGGGTACGCCCCGGCCGGCGCGGGCGGGTACGCCGCGGCGGGCGGAGCCTGCGGGGCCGGCTGCTGGGCCGCGGCCCGGCGCACCACCGCCTGCACCTGGGCGCGCGCGCCGGGGTTGTTGCGCAGGTCGACCATGCTGTTCATCCCGATACCGTTGGCCTTGAGGATCTGCAGTATCTCCATCAGCGGCTCCGCCTGTCCGGACAGGTCGTAGGTCGTGTTGTCCTCGGTGATCGAAAACGTCGCGGGCACTTGCCCGTTGATCAACGCGCTGCGCTCCCAGTCGATCTGGAACTCGCTGGTGGCGGGATCGACGAGCACCGCCAACCGCCGGGCGGTGAGCATGGTCAACCGGGTCACATCGGCGATCACCCGGTCCTCGACGTCGAATGTCGCGATTCCGGGCCCGGCTATACGCAAGTTGAGTTTCACCACCGGACGATCGTTGATCCGGGTGTTCGTCTCGGCCATCCCGATGATCTGCGCGAGTCCGAGCACGCCGTGGGCCTCCAGCTGATCGGATTTGGCCTGCGCCTTTGCCCCGTAGCCGGCGATGGCCAGCGCGGCGAGCACGTCGACGGCAGTCACCAGCAGCCCCACCCAGAACATCCACCTCATCAGGTCGCTCTGGCCCGTCGCGAAGTACACGCCCAGAAAGATCGGGCCGACCAGTCCGCCGCACAGCAGCACCATGCCCTGCGCTTTTACGTAACGCCACAACATCGGCCACGCTCCTCGGGGCGAATGAAGCGACGGCGGATCCGGACGCCTCGTCGCGCTCAGATTAGCTGCACTCGGCCGGGGCCGCGGTCCGGTCGACGGGCCGCCGGCGGTCCGTCTGGCAATGTCCGTCAATTGACTGACCTCGACACTGACATTCGGTACATAATGTCCTGTGCTCGAGCGCGGCCACGACCCGGCGGTCCATGTATCCGAGCAGCAGGTGATCGCCCACGCACAGCACCTCGCCGTCATTCTGCTGAACAGCGTCACGCTCGTGGCGTCGACCAGTGCGCTGCTGCTGCCGAACACCCCGGAATCGAATCTCGGCCTGATCGCCCTGGCGCTGCTGGTGTGCTGGTCGGTCTACCGGTTGATCACCCGGTCGCGGTCGACGACGTTCCAGATCCTCGACCTGTGCTACGTGCTGGTGGTGTCGGCGTCGGTCCCCGTCTTCGGTACCGACTCCCAGCTGCTCTACACCAACTCGGTACCCCAGGTGATCGCGGGTGTTGCGGTGATCACCTGCGCCATCGCCCAGCCCCCGAAGATCAGTTTTCCTGCGGCACTGGCGATCACGGCGGCGTATTCGGCCGGGAGCGCGCAGGTCGTCGGGTGGGATCAGGTCCTGCACATCCCGATGCTCTACTACATGCTGGCCGTCGAGTGGGCCATCACCACCGTCCTGGTGCTGACCGCTCGAACCGTGGCCCGCCGCGTCGACCAGACGCGGGCCGCCAACCACGATGCCGCGCTGCGTGATGCCATCGCCGCGGCGGTGCGCGATCACGAACTCGAGCACATGGCGCTGGTGCACGACACCGCCGCCTCCACCCTGCATCTCGTCGGCGAGGGTGCCGACGTGTCGCCGGAACGCATCGCCGCGCAGGCCACCCGAGATCTCGCGCTGCTGGCCGGTGAGCCGATCGGCCTCGGCGACGGGTCGGCCACCGATGTCGCCGCCGCGATCGGCGTCGAGGTCAAGCACTCGACCACCCCGGTCGAGATGACCGGACTGAGCAGGCTGGTGCTGGACGGCCGCACCGCCAACGCCATCGTCGCGGTGGTGCGCGAGGCGATCAACAACGCCAATCGGCATGCGCGGGCCCAGCGCATCGTCATCGACATCTCGCCGACGACGGTGACCGTCACCGACGACGGCATCGGGTTCGACCCGATCACCACCACGCTCGGACACGGTGTGGCCGAATCGATCGTGGCCCGGATGCGGCGCGCCAACGGCACCGCCTCGGTGCGTTCCACTCCCGGTGCCGGCACGGTCGTCACCGTCAACTGGCATCAATTGCAGCGCACCACACCGGGTGCGCCACAGGTCGAGGACGTCGATCAGCTCACCGAGCGCATCCTCGTGCGGTTCGGCCTGGGCATCGTGGCGTTCGCGTTCGTGCAACTGGCGCTCGCGGTGCCGTACGCGGCGACCAGTACCGACCACCCCGCGGCGCAGTTCGCCCTGGGCGGGCTCGCGGCACTGGTGGCGGTCGCGGCGATCCCCCGGGTGCTGGACAGGCGCCCGAATCTCACCGTGCCGGCGCTGATCCTGATGGCGGCGGTGGTCTACCTGCAGGCCAGCCTGCTGCCCGTCGACATGCTCGGCGGGCCGGCCCAGTGGCCGCTGCTGGCGACCACGCTGTGCGTGCTGCCCTACCTGTTGCGGTTGCGGCTGGCTCACGCCGCGGCCGTCATGATCACGTTCTGGCTGGGCACCGCCATCCTGAACTTCGTCCGCTACCCGGGCATGGCCACGGCCTACAACCTGGCGCTGTACACCGCCGGCATCTTCGTGGTGCAGATCTTCGCGCTGTCATTTCCGGTACTGCTGCGCAACGCCAATGCCACTGCCGCCGAGGAGATCCGGGACCGGTGGGCAAATGACGCACAGCGGCGGATCACCGAGGCGCTGCACGATGACTATGTGCGGCGCACCTCGAAACTGATCCGCGGGGTGTTCCCGCTACTGCAGACCCTGAGCACCGGCGCCATGGACGCCGACATCCGGTGGCGGGCCCGCATCGAATCACGGCGGCTGCGGCTCTACATCTTCCAGGCCCGCACCTTCGGCCATCCGCTGGTCGCCGAGTTGCGTGCGGCCATCGAGGAGGCCGACGCCCGTGGGGTGGTGGTGTCACTGAACGCCGACAACGACCTGCCGCGGCTGGACCGCGAACAGCGCCGCCGGTTGCTCGAGCCGATCGAAACGGCCCTCGCCCGCGCGGTCGAGCATGCCCGGCTGGGGTTGACCGTGGTACCCGGGGAGCTGATCGCCAGCATCCTCTGCGACGACGACGGTTCGGGTGTCGAGCCACGACCCGGCACCGCCGAGCATCCGCGCGTCGAGGTCACCGAGATCGGTGGCACGGTATGGATCAGCGTGCATCACGCGCTGCCGGATACCGCCATTGATGCCGAGGAATGCGCCGATATCGCCTAAAATCTACCTCGGCGACAATTCTGTTAGCCAAGATGTGAAGTTGGGGCTTCATATGGAGTTTGCTGGGGGTACAGTTTGTGTACTGCAATGTGCTGGGGGCTCACCGATGACCTTCTCATTGTCGGGTGAAACCCATGACTAGGACCGTGAATCGCGGGGTGGACAAAACGACGGACGCCATCACGGTCGCACTGATCGACGATCACGATGTGATCCACGCCGGCGTCCGCGCCTGGTTTGCGGGTTGCGATCCGCCCATCGACCTGGTCGCCGATTACCCCAACCCGACCTCCTTCCTCGCCGACCACCCCAAGGGCGGCGAGGACATCAAGGTGGTCATGTTCGATCTGCAGTACGACCGCTTTCAGCCCGAGTTCGAGACGCTGCGGCAGGTCTGCGAAGCCGGGCACCGCGTCATCGTCTACTCACACATGGACACCGACGAGGTGATCCTGTCCAGCCTGGACGCCGGCGCGACCACCTTCCTGGCCAAGGGCGAGGACAAGCAGCATCTGTTCGACGCCGTGTATGCCGCGCATGCCAACACCCCGTACGTCGGGCCGCGGATGGCCAAGGCGCTGTTCAACGACCGCACGGTCGGGCGGCCCGGGTTGAGCACCCGCGAACGCGAGGTGCTCATCGCCTGGTTCCAGACCGAGAACAAAGAGTTCGTCGCCAAGCGGCTGTTCATCGAGCCGTCGACGGTGCGCACCCATCTGCAGCGGGCCCGCGCCAAGTACGCCGCCGTCGGCAGGCCGGCGCCCACCAAGGCGGCGCTGATCGCCCGCGCCGTGCAGGACGGCATCCTCAGCATCGAAGACCTCTAGCTCCCAACCGCGGCGAAACTCGCGTACCCGGGGTTCAGCGGGGCTTTGCAACCCCGGGTACGCGAGTTTCGCCGCAGCGGTGGCCCGGGAAATGCAAAGCGGCGCCCACCCTTTCGGGTGAGCGCCGCTCTGTTTGAAGCGAACTTACTTGTTGATCTTGGTCACGCGGCCGGCGCCGACGGTACGTCCACCCTCACGGATGGCGAACCGCAGACCCTCGTCCATGGCGACGGGCTGGATCAGCTTGACGGAGATGTCGGTGTTGTCACCGGGCATCACCATCTCGGTGCCCTCGGGCAGGGTCACAACGCCGGTCACGTCCGTGGTGCGGAAGTAGAACTGCGGACGATAGTTGTTGAAGAACGGCGTGTGGCGGCCACCCTCGTCCTTGGACAGGATGTAGACGCTGCCCTCGAACTCGGTGTGCGGGGTGGTGGTGCCGGGCTTGACGACGACCTGGCCACGCTCGACATCTTCGCGCTTGATGCCACGAACCAGCAGACCGACGTTGTCGCCGGCCTGGCCCTGGTCGAGCAGCTTGCGGAACATCTCGACACCGGTGACGGTGGTCTTGGTGGTGGTCGGCTTGATGCCGACGATTTCGACGTCCTCGTTGACGTTGATCACGCCACGCTCGACGCGACCGGTCACCACGGTGCCACGACCGGTGATGGTGAAGACGTCCTCGACGGGCATCAGGAAGGGCTTGTCGGTCTCACGCACCGGGTCCGGGATGGACTCGTCGACGGCGGCCATCAGCTTCTGAACCGACTCGACCCACTTCGGGTCACCCTCGAGTGCCTTGAGCGCCGAGACCTGAACGACGGGGGCGTCCTCGTCGAAGTCCTGGGCGGCCAGCAGTTCGCGGACCTCGAGCTCGACGAGCTCCAGCAGTTCTTCGTCGTCGACCATGTCCGACTTGTTCAGCGCGACCAGGATGTAGGGCACGCCGACCTGGCGGGCGAGCAGCACGTGCTCACGCGTCTGCGGCATCGGGCCGTCGGTGGCGGCGACCACGAGGATGGCGCCGTCCATCTGGGCCGCACCGGTGATCATGTTCTTGATGTAGTCAGCGTGGCCGGGGGCGTCGACGTGCGCGTAGTGACGCTTCTCGGTCTGGTACTCAACATGCGAGATGTTGATCGTGATACCGCGCTGACGCTCTTCGGGCGCATTGTCGATCTGGTCGAATGCGCGCGACTCGTTCAAATCGGGGTACTGATCGTGCAGAACCTTGGTGATCGCTGCGGTCAGCGTGGTCTTGCCGTGGTCAACGTGACCGATGGTCCCGATGTTGACGTGCGGCTTCGTCCGCTCGAACTTCGCCTTCGCCACTGTGGTGTCCTCCTGGACTTGTTGGTGCTTTTACGTAAAGCAGGTGTGTTGATGTGTTCAGTTGTGTGGTCTGCAAGGTACCGGACTACTGCCCGGTGGCCTTCGCGATGATCTCCTTCGAGACGTTCGCCGGAACTTCAGCGTACGAATCGAACACCATGGAGTAGTTGGCCCGGCCCTGGGTCTTCGACCGCAGGTCGCCGACGTAGCCGAACATCTCCGACAGCGGAACCTGCGCCTTGACGACGCGCGCACCGCTGCGCTCCTCCATGGCCTGGATCTGACCACGGCGGGAGTTCAGGTCGCCGATCACATCGCCCATGTAATCCTCGGGCGTGGTGACCTCGACGGCCATGATCGGTTCCAGGATCGCCGGCTGGGCTGCCTGGGCAGCCTTCTTCAGCGCCTGGGAGCCGGCCACCTTGAAGGCCATTTCCGACGAGTCGACGTCGTGGTAGGCGCCGTCGAGCAGCGTGACCTTCACGTTCACCAGCGGGTAGCCGGCGAGCACGCCGTACCGCATGGCGTCCTGCGCACCGGCATCCACCGACGGGATGTACTCGCGCGGGATGCGGCCACCGGTGACCTTGTTCTCGAACTCGTAGGTCGCACCGTCCTCGCCGCTGAACGGCTCCAGGCTGATGATGACCTTCGCGAACTGGCCGGAGCCACCCGTCTGCTTCTTGTGGGTGTACTCGACCTTTTCGACGGTGCGCCGGATGGTCTCGCGGTAGGCAACCTGCGGCTTGCCGACGTTGGCCTCGACCTTGAACTCGCGACGCATACGGTCCACGAGGATGTCCAGGTGCAGCTCGCCCATGCCGCCGATGACGGTCTGGCCGGTCTCGTCGTCCTGATGGACCTTGAAGGTCGGGTCCTCTTCGGCGAGCTTCTGGATCGCGGTGCCCAGCTTTTCCTGGTCACTCTTGGTCTTGGGCTCGATGGCGACCTCGATGACCGGATCCGGGAACGTCATCGACTCGAGCACGATCTGGTTGTTCGGGTCACTCAGGGTGTCACCGGTGGTGGTGTCCTTGAGGCCGATGACCGCGTAGATGTGGCCGGCGCTGGCCGTCTCGACCGGGTTCTCCTTGTTGGAGTGCATCTGGAACAGCTTGCCCAGACGCTCCTTCTTGCCCTTGGTCGAGTTGATGACCTGAGCACCGGAGTCGACCTTGCCCGAGTACACCCGGACGTAGGTCAGCTTGCCGAAGAACGGGTGGGTCGCGACCTTGAACGCCAGCCCGGAGAAGGGCTCATCTGCCGAAGGCTTACGAGAGATGATCTCGTCTTCCTTGTTCGGCGGGTGGCCCTCGGCCGCCGCGACGTCCAGCGGGGTCGGCAGGTAGTCGATGACTGCGTCGAGCATGGGCTGCACGCCCTTGTTCTTGAACGCGCTACCGCACAGCACCGGGTATGCCGCGCTGGACACGGTCAGCTTGCGCAGACCGGCCTTGATCTCCTCGATCGTGAGATCTTCGCCGCCCAGGTACTTCTCCATCAGGTCGTCGTCGGTCTCGGCGACGGCCTCGATCATGGCGGTGCGGTACTCGGTGGCCTTGTCCTGCAGGTCCGCCGGGATGTCGATGGTCTCGTAGGTTTCGCCCAGCTTCGTCTCGCCGCGCCACACCTTGGCCTTCATCTCGACCAGGTCGACGATGCCCTCGAAGTCGCCTTCGGAGCCGATCGGCAGCTGGATCGGGATGACGTTGGCGCCGAGGCGGTCCTTCATCGTCTGCACCGAGAAGTAGAAATCGGCGCCCAGCTTGTCCATCTTGTTGACGAAGCAGATACGCGGCACGTCGTACTTGTCGGCCTGACGCCACACCTGCTCGGACTGCGGCTCCACGCCTTCCTTGCCGTCGAAGACGGCAACGGCGCCGTCGAGCACGCGCAGCGAACGCTCCACCTCGACGGTGAAGTCGACGTGGCCGGGGGTGTCGATGATGTTGATCTGGTTGTCGTTCCAGAAGCAGGTGGTGGCAGCCGAGGTGATGGTGATACCCCGCTCCTGCTCCTGCTCCATCCAGTCCATCGTCGCGGCGCCGTCGTGCACCTCACCGATCTTGTACGAGATACCGGTGTAGAAGAGGATGCGCTCGGTCGTCGTCGTCTTGCCGGCGTCGATGTGCGCCATGATGCCGATGTTGCGGACCTTCGTGAGGTCGGTCAGCACGTCCTGTGCCACGGCTAGATTCCCACTCTTTCGCTTGCTTGATTGCTGTCCGGTGTAAAGCCCCGAGGGGCCGAAATCACCAGCGGTAGTGCGCGAAGGCCCGGTTTGCCTCGGCCATCTTGTGCGTGTCCTCGCGACGCTTCACAGCGGCGCCGAGTCCATT
The DNA here is from genome assembly GCA_030499155.1 of Mycolicibacterium frederiksbergense. Taxonomy (GTDB): domain Bacteria; phylum Actinomycetota; class Actinomycetes; order Mycobacteriales; family Mycobacteriaceae; genus Mycobacterium; species Mycobacterium frederiksbergense_A. Next base: position 339,918 of record JAUKNU010000001.1, read on the forward strand.
GCTGGCGTCGAGGATCTCGTTGGCGAGACGCTCGACCATGGTCTTCTCGCGGCGGGCCTTGGAGAAGCTGACCAGCCAGCGCAGTGCCAGTGTGGTCGACCGCTCGGGACGGACCTCGACCGGCACCTGGTAGGTGGCGCCACCGACACGGCGGCTGCGCACCTCGAGGGCGGGCTTGACGTTGTCCAGCGCGCGCTTGAGGGTGACGACGGGATCGGTGCCGGTCTTGTCACGGGCCTGCTCCAGCGCGCCGTAGACGATGCGCTCGGCCAGTGACTTCTTGCCGTCCAGCAGCACCTTGTTGACCAGCTGGGTGACCAGCTGCGACCCGTAGACCGGGTCGTTGACCAACGGGCGCTTCGGCGCGGGACCCTTGCGCGGCATTAGCTCTTCTCCTTCTTCGCGCCGTAACGGCTGCGTGCCTGCTTGCGGTTCTTGACACCCTGGGTGTCCAGCGAGCCGCGGATGATCTTGTAGCGCACACCGGGAAGGTCCTTCACACGACCGCCGCGCACCAGCACCATCGAGTGCTCCTGCAGGTTGTGGCCTTCGCCCGGGATGTAGGCGGTGACCTCAACTCCGGTGGTCAGCTTCACGCGAGCGACCTTCCGAAGCGCCGAGTTCGGCTTCTTCGGGGTGGTGGTGTACACGCGAGTGCACACGCCGCGGCGCTGCGGGCTGCCCTTGAGGGCCGCGGTCTTGACCTTCGCGACCTTGTCGCGGCGACCCTTGCGGACCAGCTGGTTGATGGTTGGCATGTACCGGCTTTCTGTGTTGCTACTTCTACTTCTGGTGGCTCGGTGGTAACTCAGTCGAACTTTTAAGTCTCTGTACTGCTGTTTTCGCCTGATCGCCTACCCCGCGACCGGGCGTGTCGCACGCGCCCGACACCGAACCTTCCGATGCATTCGGGGACACGAAGACACACGAATTCGCCCGACCTGCAAGCGTACGGGCCATTTACAACAGCCGCATACGCCCCTGACAGCCAGGCACGAGGCTCCACGATACCAGGGGTGGGCGCGCCGAACCAAACCCGTCTGTAGGGCCCTTATCGCAGGTCAGACGCTACAGCCGTACTGAGGCGCCTACCAGCAGGCTACAGACGGCGCTATCTGCGCTCCATGCCGGCGGCCAACCGCAGCACCATGTCGGTGAACACCGCGTCGGTCTCGACGTCGTCCATCACCCCGGTCATTTCCAGCAACACGAACCCGTGCAGCGCGGACCAGAACTCCAGGGCCGCGTAGAACGCGTTGTCGCCGACCAGTCCGTAGGAGGCCAGCGCCGCCAACACCGGCCCGGCGGCCTCCCGCGCAGCCGCGGTGTATTCCGGGTCGTCCCCGCCCAACGGCATCCGGGTGAAGGCGGAGTACCGGCCCGGATGGTGGTGGGCGTAGCTGCGGTAGGCGCTGGCCATGGTGACCACCGCATCGTCGCGGGTCCGCCCGTCGCCGACCGCGTTCAGCATGCCGATGATGTCCCGGATGACCCGCATCCGCACCGTTCGGCGCAGGTCTTCCAGGCTCTGGACGTGGTTGTAGAGCGACGGGCCCTTGGTGCCCAGTTGGGTGGCCAGCGCGTTGATGGTGAGCGCGTCCCAGCCCTCGCGATCGAGGAAGGCCAGTGCGGCGTTCACGATTGCGTCGCGGCTCAGTTTGGTCGCCCGCGCTGCCATTCGCCCACCCTCCGGTTCGTCGAGATCCCCCGAAGCCGGGTTGACTAATGACTCTAGTTCACCCGGTCCTGGCTGAGTTTGGCCAGTTCGTCGGTGATGCCGCACAGCGCGGGCAGGGTGGCCGGGTTCATCGTCTGGATCGACCAGGTGATGAGGTCATCGCCTTTCGCGATGTAGATGCTGCAGGCATTCGCGTCGTAGGCCTTGAAACCCTTGTTGCCGTCCATCGAGATCTCGGTGAGGGTGCGGCCGGCCTTCTTCTCCAGTTCGCGCTCGACGTCCATATCGCTGCCCCGGTACCACCAGGTCGAGATGCCCATGCCCGCACCGAACGTGCCGATCACGGTGTTCTCCTGCCAAAAACACCCGGTGTCGTTGACGAGGACCTTGGTGAACATCGCGGCGCCGGTGACCCGGGCGATATCGGCGTCGGTGATGCCGTGGCAGTCCCCGCCGTCGAACCCGCCGCCGGCGCGCTGCTCTCCGGTGGCCGGGGCCGCCCGCTCGGTCGCCTCGGCACCACAGCCGGGCAGCGCGGCCAGCACCGCGGCGAATGCGGCGATCAGCACGGGACGACGCATGTCACATATCCGATCTCAGCGTCGCCGACAGCAGTTTCTGGGCGTCCGGGCAGGCGTCGGCACCGGCGGGGTCGCGCGAGTTTTCCCCGTCGCTGCGCTCGCCCCGGACCTGGACCCACCAACTCAGCACGCCACCGCCCGCGGCCGCGGTCGCCGCGCAGCCCGAACCCGTGGTGTCGCGGCGGGCCAGGAACGCGGTTCTGCGCTCGATCACGGTGTCGCTGACCTCGGCGCCACGCTCCACCGCGAGCGCGCGTTCGCGGTCCAGGTCGCCGGTGTCGAACCAGGCGAACGTCGCGTCGAGCATGTCACCGTCGCGGGTCAGCACGTACTGGCAGACCGCACCGCTGTAGGGCCGGACCACATCCTCTGCGGCCAACACCGACTGCACCGAACTGTCCGACAGCAGCCCGCAGCGGTTGTCGGCGTAGCCGTAACTGTGCTCGGCGTCGGCGTCCGCGGATTGGGCCGATTGCGCGACGCCGTCGACCTGCTGCACGCAGCCCGCAGCGGCCATGACGGTGGCTGCCACGGCAAGAGTCCGGAGAATCGTCCGGAAGCCACGCCCATACATCGGTGCCCACGCTACCCAGCGGCAACGCAGTCGGCGACCGGACGGGAAACCCGGCCAAGCGGTGCCACCGGAGGGGTCCGGCACCGTACTCTGTTGACCCATGGCGACCCTGAGTGTGAAAAGTCGGAGCCGGTCCATCGCGGCGGGCGCGCTGGTCACCCCACTGCTGCTGGCGAGCATGGCCGCACCGTCGGCACAAGCCAAGAACGGCGACACCCACATCACCGGTCAGGGCGTCGTGCAGACGCTGGACTGCAACAACGCCACGCTGCTCGTCAACGGGACCAGCAACACGATCAACGCCAAGGGCACCTGCTGGGCGGTGACGCTGCAGGGTTCGTCGAACATCGTCATCGCCGACAACATCATCAACGATGTCACCGTGTACGGCTACGACCAGACGGTGATCTATCACAACGGTGCGCCCGCGGTGATCGACCGCGGCCGTGAACTCGGTATGACCAACCGCGTCAACTGGGCCCCGGCCTGACCCTGTGCGCCGGCTCATCGCACTGTTCGCCCTGCTGGGCGGAATCGGCGGCGCCGCAATGACTCCCACGGTGGCCAACGGTGAGCCGTCGATCGCCCCGGTGTCGGCCGCGGCCCGGGCGGTGGGGTTCATCGACGTCCGCACCGCGGTACCCGACGCCATCATCGACCTGCGCTACGCCACCGCCGACAACTTCGTCGGGACACCGCTATACCCGACTGGTGCGCGCTGCCTGGTCCACGAATCGCTGGCGACGGGGCTGGCCACCGCGGCCGCGCAGTTGCGCGCCCGGGGTCTGCGGCTGGTGTTCTGGGACTGCTACCGGCCGCACGATGTACAGGTCGCGATGTTCGAGGTGGTGTCCAACCCGGCCTGGGTGGCCCAACCCGGCCCGTACTCGAAGAGCCACGAGTCGGGCCGGTCGGTGGATGTCACCACCGCCGGGGCGACCAGCCTCTCGGAGATGGGCACCGGTTTCGACGATTTCACCGCCGCCTCGCACGCCTACGCCACCGACGGGGTGAGCGCCGCCGCGCAATACAACCGCGCCGTGCTGCGCGAGGCCATGGCGGCCGGCGGGCTGAGCGTCTACTCCGGCGAGTGGTGGCATTTCGACGGCCCGGGCGCCGGTGAGCGGCGGCCCATCATCAACGTCCCGCTCACCTAGGCTGGGAAGACCGGCTACGAATCGAGGAAGCATGCGCACTCATATCGCAGGAACCGTCGCCGCCGCGGCGCTCGCGTTCGGTCTGGCCGGATGCGGATCGAGTGGGGATTCCGACGCCCCGACCGTCACCGCCGGCACCTCCGGCGCACAGGTCGAGATCGGCAACACCATCAACTACGGGTCGTTCGGCACCACCGCCGATATCGATTGCGCGCAGGGCAAGGCGCTCAACGTGGGTGGATCGAACAACACGCTCACCATCAAGGGCACCTGCTCCAGCGTCAACATCGGTGGCGCCGACAACACGGTGACCCTCGACAACGTCGAGACCGAGATCAGCGTGGTCGGCATCGACAACACCGTGGTGTACAAGGGCGGTGAGCCGAAGGTCGAGGACCTCGGCAGCGGCAACAAGGTCAGCAAGGGCTAGCTGCCGGCGCCGTGCCGTCCGGCCCCGTCGACGAACCGTTGGGCGCCCGCCAACAGTTCCGAGGACACCTTGGCCAGGCTGCCGAACTCGAAGTCCATTGCCGCCTCTTCGGTTTCGCCCCACTGATGCAGGGCGGAGAGCCGGTCGGCGCGCAGGCACAGCTGCGGTAGCGCGGCCAGCTGCGCGGCCAGTACCTCGGCGGCGGCACGGGCCTGCCCCGTCGGCACCACCCGGTTGGCCAGCCCGATCTGCATGGCCTCCTGCGCCCCGACGGCCCGGCCGGTGAGGATCAGGTCCATCGCGCGGCTGTGCCCGATCAGGCGCGGCAGCCGCACCGTGCCGCCGTCGATCAGCGGGACACCCCAGCGCCGGCAGAACACCCCGAAGGTGGCGTCCTCCTCGACCACCCGCAGATCACACCACAGCGCGAGTTCCAGACCACCGGCCACCGCGTAACCGCTCACCGCGGCGATCACCGGTTTGGACAGGATCATCCGCGACGGACCCATCGGTCCCGGACCGTCGGCACGCACCCGATTGCCCTCGGCGGTGCCCATCGCCTTGAGATCCGCACCGGCGCAGAAGGTTCCGTTGTCACCGCAGAGCACCGCGACCGATGCCCCGTCGTCACGATCGAACTCGTCGAAGGCCGCGTACAGCTCCGCGGCGGCGGGGCCGTTGACCGCATTGCGGGCCTCCGGCCGGTTCATGATGACGGTCGTCACCGCACCGTTGCGCTCCACCCGCACACCTGCCGAGTCACTCATACTGCCTCCACTCGGTCGTCGCGCCGCGCGACCAGTTCCGCGGCGAAATCCCGGTAGGCCAGCCGCAGCCGTTCGCCGGGCCAACGCGGCGGCAACAGTTCGGCCGGCAGCACCGGATCGGTCAACAGGTGCCGCACGATCGCGGCGGCCACCACGAAACGCCCTGGCACATCGGCGGCTTCGGCCATCTCGGCGAGCAACCGCTCGCCTTCGCGGGCCCAGGCCGGCAGATCCCACAACTGCCCCACCAGGCCGGCGGGGTCGTCGTCGCGGCTGTGCAGCACCCGCACCTTGGTCCGGATGTCCTCGGGCAATTCCACCGCGAGGTTGTCCGGACGTAACCATGCACCTTCGCGGAGCTCGCCGAACCGGCCCTGCAGCAGGGTGTTCCGCAACTCGGCACGGGTACGGGCGTCGGCGCCGACGCTGGTGATCAGCAGCGTCGTCCACATGCCGTCCCACGGTTGTTCGTGCGGTTCGATGGCGCCATCCTGGCGGCGCTGCCGGGCCAGCAGCCGGTCCGACAGCCGATAACCGTCCGCCGAACGCACCAGATCACCCGCACCCACCATCCGGGTCAGCGCCACCCGCAGCGTCGACTCCCGGATACCGAAATCACTTGTCAACAGCACGAGTTCAGCCGCCGACGCCCAGGCGGGATGCGCACCGAGCAGGACGCTCAGCACCACCGAACGGGCGGTCAGGCGCACCGGTCAGACCCCGGAAGCGCGGCGACCGTGATCGCCCAGCGGTTCGTCGCGGTGCCGGACGGCCTCCCGGAAACCGTGCTCGCGCGCGTCGGCGACGAACGCGTGCCCCTCCGGGGTGTGCCGGGCGATACCGTCGAAGACAGTGCTGACCATGCGACTGGTGGCCACGCCCTGTTGCAGCAGTGCGGTGTTGCAGGCCAGCTTGGCCATGATCAGCTGGTTCACCGGCATCGCGGCGATGCGGGCCACCAGCCGCTCGGTGCGCTCGTCCAGGTCCTGCGGTTCGGGGGCTTCCACGGCCAGACCCCATTCCGCGGCCTGCGCGCCGGTGAGGCAATCACCGGTCAGCAGTAGGCGTTTCGCGCGTTGATCACCCAGCCGGTGTGCCCACAGGCCGGCCGCGGGCACACCCCACACCCGCATCGGCGGGTAGCCGATCTTGGCGTCCGAGGCGGTGATGACCTGGTCGGCGTGCAGCGCGATATCGGTGCCACCGGCGATGCAATAGCCGTGGATCTTGACGACCGTGGGCTTGTCGCAGTGCATCAGGCTGGAGAAGCCGCGCACGAACCGGCTCATCATCTGGTAGTCGATCATCGGGTCCCACGGCTGATCGGGCAGGTGGTTGACGGCCTGGGTGCGGCCGTCGAGCACGGTGCCACGGCGATCCGCACCGGCCGAGGAGCTGCCATCGGCATAGGCCCCGAGATCGAAGCCCGCGCAGAAGCCCTCTCCGGCACCGGAAACCAGGATGACGTGGACGCCCGGGTCCAGATCGGCGCGCTCCACCAGTTCGGCCAGTTCGACGGGGGTGTCGGCGATGATGGCATTGCCCTTGTCGGGGCGGTTGAAGGTGATCCGGGCAATGCGGCCGGTCACCTCGTAGGTCATGGTCTTCAGCGTGTCGATGCTCATCCCTTGACCAACGCGCGCTCGATGATGGGCGCCAGGTCCAGCCCGGTCGGCAGCGTGCCGAACGCACCACCCCACTGCCCGCCGAGCCGGCTGGCCAGGAACGCCTCGGCGACCGCGGGATGCCCGTGGCGCACCAGCAGCGCACCCTGCAGCGCCAGCGAGATGTCCTCGGCGACCTGCCGTCCGCGGTACTCGATATCGCCGAGGCTGCTCAGCGACGCCTTCAGCGCGGCCACGTGCGTGTCCAGCCGCGGGTCCTGGGCCTGCGCGAGTTCGTCGAACAGCACGTCCACGCATTCCGGTCGGGTTGCCATGGCGCGCAACGTATCCAGCGCACTGACGTTGCCCGACCCCTCCCATATACCCATCAGCGGCGCCTCGCGGTACAGCCGCGGCATCCCGGAGTCCTCGACATAACCGTTGCCACCCAGACACTCCATCGCCTCGGCGGCATGCGGTGTCGCCCGCTTGCACACCCAGTACTTCCCGGCCGCCAGACCGATCCGGCGTAGCAGCGACTCGCGTTCGTCACCGCGCACTGCGCGATCGGTCGCCCCGGCCATCCGCATGGCCAGCATGGTCGCTGCCTCGGACTCGACGGCCAGGTCGGCCAGCACATTGCGCATCAGCGGCTGGTCGATCAGGTAGGCGCCGAACGCCTTTCGGTGCTGGGCATGGTGCACGGCACGGCTGAGCCCGGTGCGCATACTGGTGGCGCTGCCCAGCGTGCAGTCCAGCCGGGTCAGGTTGACCATCTCGATGATGGTCTTCACCCCGCGGCCCTCCTCGCCGACCAGCCAGGCCGTCGCCCCGTCGTATTCGACCTCACTGGAGGCATTGGCGTGGTTGCCGAGCTTGTCCTTGAGGCGCTGCAAGAACATCCGGTTGCGGGTGCCGTCGGGCAGCACCCGGGGCAGGAAGAAGCAGCTCAGTCCGCCGGATGCTTGGGCGAGGACCAAAAACACGTCACACATCGGCGCCGAGGTGAACCACTTGTGCCCGGTCAGCGTGTAGGTGCCGTCGGCATGGGGCACGGCCTCGGTGGTGCCGGCCCGTACATCGGAGCCGCCCTGTTTCTCGGTCATCGACATACCCGCGGTGAGACCGGCTTTGGTGGTGGGCACCTTGAGCTCCGGGTCATAGACCCGGCTGGTCAGCAGCGGTTCGTAGGCCGCCGCCAGTTCGGGGTTGAAACGCAGCGCGGGAACCACCGCATAGGTCATCGAGATCGGGCAGATGTGGCCCGGCTCGGGCGTCCAGACCGAGGTCTTGGCGGCCCGGACCACATGGGATCCGGTGCGGTCATCGGCCCACGGTGCGCCGTGCAGTCCGTGCGTGACGGCCACATTCATCAGCTGGTGATAGGCCGGGTCGAATTCGACCTCGTCGACGCGGTGGCCGTAGCGATCGTGGGTGTGCAACACCGGGCGGTGGCGGTCGGCGAGTTCGCCCCAGCGCTGCGCCTGCTCCGACCCGCTCAGGGCGCCGAGTTCGGTGACCTCGTCGGCTCCCCAACCGCCGCCCTCGCGGACCAGGGCCTCCATGAGCACCGGCGAGGCGGCCGGATTGTGGTCGAGCAGCGGAGGAACCTGATTGGTGACGACGTGAGTGGCCATGACTCCACTGTTACATTTTCTCGACAGCTGCACAAGATACGTAACACAGTGCATACTCGTGCGGTGCAGCCCAATACCGCCGTCCACGCCGCCTCGCTGACGCTCACCCACGAGCCGGTGCCCGCCGAGCAGTCCGTCGCGGGCGCCCCCAGCACCGCCGCCGCAGCGCTCGCGCGGTTCGGCGGTCTGGAAATCGGCGTCTGGGAGATGTCGGTCGGCACCATGACCGATGTCGAGGCCGACGAGGTGTTCGTCGTGCTCTCCGGCGCCGCCACCGTCGAATTCGCCGACGGCACACCCGCACTGCAACTGCGCGCCGGCGATATCGGGCGGCTGGCCGCCGGAGCGCAGACCACCTGGACGGTCACCGACACCCTGCGCAAGATCTACCTGACCTGAGCATGCCCTACGTCGAGGCGTCCGTCCGCAGCCGGCAATTCGTCGCCGCAGCCCGCAGGGTCATGTCGCGCCAGGGCGTGGCCGGCACCGCCCTGCGTGCCGTCGCCGCCGAGGCCGAGGTGCCGCTGGGCACGCTGCAGTACGTCTTCCCCTCCAAGGAACTGCTGTTGCGAGCGGTCATCGAGGACGTCATCGAGGAGATCGCCACCGTGCTCGGCGAGACCGTCGAGATCAATCACGGTCTGGCGCACGCGATCAGGCAGGGCTTGACCGTCTTCTGGGCACAGTTGGTCACCGATCAGATCAACCTGCAGATGATGCAGTTCGAACTGCTCAACTACGCGCTGCGCCGGCCGGGCCTGGAGGAGATGGCGCGGTGGCAGTACCAGCGCTACGGCGATGTGGTGGCGCGCTGGTGCGAGACGGCGGCCGACAACGCCGGCGAGGTGAGCGCGGTGCCCTTCGACCGGCTGGCGCGGATCATCCTGGCCGGCGTGGACGGGCTGATGATGCAATACGCGTGCGACCCCGACGAACGGCGCGCCCGCGCCGACCTGGACACCGTCATCGACATGGTCATCGCACTGGCCAAGGTCTGACCGGACCTTGCCAAGGCCGTCGGTAGACCGCTACCGTCCAACTCAGTCATACGACTGACTGAGTTGAGGAGGGTTCCATGCGCGACGCCGAGGTGATCGTGGTCGGTGCCGGGATGTCGGGACTGGTCGCCGCCCGTGAACTGCACGCACGCGGCATCGACGTGCTGGTGTTGGAGGCCGCCGACCGGACCGGCGGCCGGGCGATGAGTGCGACCACCACCCTCGGGTCACGGGTCGACCTGGGCGGGCAGTGGCTCGGGCACGACCATCACCGGCTCACCGCACTGGCCACCGAGCTGGGCGCCACCACATTCCGGATGCACAGCGGCACCTTGCCCGGGATCATCGACGGGACCCGCCGGGTGTCGCTCGCCGCGCCGGCCATGCTGTGCACCGTGCTCGCCCTGGCGGGCCTCGGTGCGCTCAGCCGCATCGGCACGGCGCCGCGCTTCAACGCGATCACCCTGGACGCCCTGCTGCGTCGGGTCCCGAATGCCACCGCCCGCCGGCTGCTCGACGTCATCACGGCCATCTCCTGGACCGCCGACGCGGACCGGATCTCGGTGCATTACGCCACCGAGATGATAGGAAGCCAGGGCGGACTTCGGACCATGCTGTCCACCACGAACGGTGCGCAGGACAGCCTGCTCGTCGAAGGCATCGGGATGCTGACCGACCGGATGGCCGCCGATCTCGACGGACGGGTGCGCACCGGGCACCGGGTCACGGCGATCACCCGCGACGAGGACGGCGTCACCGTGCAGAGCTCGTCGGGGCCGCTGCGCGCGGCGAAGGCCATCGTCACCGTCGCGCCGCCGGCGCCCTCCCCCATCACCCACGACCCGCCGCTGCCCGCGGATCGTGTTGCACTGCAGCAGAACACCTTCATGGGGTCGGTCTACAAGGCGATCGCGATCTACGAGCGACCGTTCTGGCGGGACCGTCGAGGCGGCGAATTCCTGGTGCTCGGCGACCCCGGCAGCGCCGTCTTCGACACCACCGCCCCCGGGGGCCCCGGGCACCTGTGCGTGCTGGTCGGAGGGCGGGCCGCGCACACCCTCGACGGGCTGGACGCCGCCGCCCGCCGCCGCGCCCTCCTCGGGCCACTGGTCCCCCACATCGGCGCCGAGGTGCTCGACCCGGTGGACTGGCATGAGAAGTCCTGGCATCGCGACGAATACGTCGGCGGCGGTTACCTCGCGCTGCCGATTCCCGGGACCACCGACGGGTTCCTCCCGATGCCGTCGGCACCCGTCGGACCTATCCACTGGGCGGGCACCGAGACGGCCACCGAGCACCCCGGCTATCTGGAGGGCGCGATCGAATCCGGGGAGCGGGCTGCGCGAGAGGTCGCCGAGGCCTTGCGCCGCGACTCGTAGGCGTGCCCGGCGTAGATCACCGCCGCGGCCAGCGCCCAGCCCAGCAGGATGTCGATGACGTAATGCTCGGCGGTGTACACCAGCGTGAACGCCATGACCAGCGGGTAGGCCACCAGCACCGGACGCCACCCGCGGTGCAGCCGGTTCCACAGGAACGCCGCGAGCGCCGCCGACATCCCCGCGTGCAGGGACGGGATGGCGGCCACCAGGTTGACGCTGGCCTGGCCCTGGTCCAGCAGGGCGGTCGCGGTGTGCAGGTTCAGATTTCCCCAGCCCCGCGTCACGATGCGCTCGATCCAGTCGTTGGCGCCGTCCCGCACGCTTTCCATACCGCCGAGCACACCGCCGTCGGGGACGTCGCGCGCGGACCTGAACATGCAGCGCGGACCCGACGGTCCACCGGCGACATCCTCGGCGGTGCAGCGCGCGGCCGCCCACGGCGGCGCGGCGGGTACCAGCGCGTAGATCACCAGCCCGGCGAAGTTCAATCCGACGAAGAGCTTGACGAACCGCTTCCACTCCTCGCGGTCGCGCAGCCACAGCACCCCGGCGATGACGTACGGGAGCACGAAGAACGACATGTAGACGGTGCTGATCCCGACTTCCCACCAAGGCGGATGCGGCAGCTTCAGGCGTTCCTGCAGCCAGACGGTCGGCATGGTGCCGCCGAACAGCCAGCGGTCGGCGTCGGCCTGCCAGTGCCACAGCGTCGGGCGACCGACGAAATCGGCCGCTCCCCGGCTGAGGTCGTAGGCGATCAGCAGCAGCGCGAACGGCAACCAGTCGCGCAGGACGTAGAACATCCGCTTGCCCTGGCCGATGCTGGCAGCGATCAGCCCGGTGCTGATGTAGACCAGCACCAGTTCGCGGTTGAAGGCGAAACCATCGGTCACGGTGCGCCACAGCACGACGGCAGCCCAGATCGTGATCGCGGTGTAGCGCAGATAGCGCAGGCGGCGGGCGCGACGGTCGGGTGCCGCGACGCGGTTGACGACGATCGACTGTTCCTCGTCAATCGTCGCCACGAGAGGTGAGCCTAGTTCACCTGTGCGTCGCCTGCCGTTCGCCCAACAGTCCGGTGTGGCGTCAGAGGTTGTCGCGCAGGAAGGCGATGTCGTCCTTGCGACCCTCTTCGGAGGTCTCGCAGATCACCGGGGCGCCGGCGGCCTTGACCACGGCCACCAGCAGGTCGGGGTCGATCTGCCCGGTGCCGAAGTTGGCGTGCCGGTCCGCACCCGAGCCCGCGGCATCCCGCGAGTCGTTGCAGTGCACCAGGTCGATGCGGCCGGTGATGGACTTGATCCGGTCGACGGCGTCGATCAACGCCTCACCGGCCGCCCAGGCATGGCAGGTGTCCAGGCAGAAGCCGATCCCCTTGTCACCGATGTGATCCCACAGCCGGGCGATGGTGTCGAAATGCCGGGCCATGGCGTGGTCACCACCGGCGGTGTTCTCCAGGTACACCGGCACCTCGGTGTTCAGGCTGGCCAGCGCCTTCACCCAACGCTCGAAACCGGCGTCCATATCGTTGTCGTCGGCGTGACCGCCGTGCACGATGACCGCGGTGGCGCCGATCTCGGCGGCCGCATCGCAGGTGTCCTGCAGGATCTTGCGCGACGGGATCCGCACCCGGTTGTTCGCCGAGGCGACGTTGATCAGGTACGGCGCATGCACGTACAGCGGCACGCTGGAGGCCTTGAGCACCTCGGCGTCCCCGCGCGGCGTGGGTTTCTTCCAGCTCTGCGGGTTTCCGAGGAAGAATTGGACCACGTCGGCGCCTTCGGCGGCAGCCGCGGCGATCGGGTCTTCGGGATTCACATGCGAACCGATGAGCACGGACCCAGTCTAGGCGCGGGCTCCGACGCGCTGGACCCCCGCCGAGTGTGAATCCTCGCCGGAGTTTGGGCCCGGTTCCCGACGAGGACGCACAGAACCCGCGGCGGAAAGTCTCAGAGGTCCCACACACTGCGCGGCGTGAGACTTGTTGTCATGCAAGGTCGGTTCATCGGTTGGGACGCCGTCGCGGCGGGGACGCTGACCGGGCACGCGCTTCGCACTCGGTACCGGGCCGTCTACCCGAGCATCTATCTGCGGCGCGACATCGAGCTCACGGCGGCGCTTCGGGCCGAGGCGGCCTGGTTGTGGTCGAAGAAGCGTGCCGTCGTCGCCGGTAATTCGGCCGCCGCGCTGCACGGCGCGAAATGGGTCGACGCGCGCTGTGCGGCCGAGTTGATCCACCACAACCGCAGACCACCCGCCGGCATTGACGTGTGGTCCGACGATATCGAGGACGACGAGATCGTCGACATCGGCGGTATGCGCGTCTGCACGCCCGCCCGGGCCGCATTCGATCTGGCCCGTCGGTACCCCTTGGACCGGGCGGTGGCCGCCATCGACGCGCTGGTCAATGCCACTCGACTCGACTTGCCCGCCGTGGAGAAGCTGATGAGCGGCCACCCGGCCCGGCGCGGCACCCTGATAGCACGCAAGGCATTGCCGCTCGTCGACGGCGGCGCGGAATCGCCCCGTGAGACCTGGCTGCGCCTGCTCGTCATGCGGGCCGGGTATCCACGTCCACGCACTCAGATCCGCGTCCGCGACCGGCACCACTACGAGTTCGCGCGCATCGACCTGGGCTGGGAAGACCGGAAGATCGGTCTGGAGTACGAGGGCAAACATCACCAGACCGACCGGTTCACGTACGAGCGCGACATCCGGCGCCTGGATGAATTGTCGGGATTGGGCTGGATCATCCTGCGCGTCACGGCCGCGGATACCGAGGACAGTGCCCTGATCCGACTCGCCGACGCCTGGCGCCGTCGAATGTGAATCCTCGTCGGGAAATCCGCTCCGGCGCCGACGAGGACGCACACGCGATGAGATCGCGCGGCGCCGCTGGTCAACACGGCATGAACAGCATCTGGCCCCTCGTGCACGCCGAGCGCCACGCCCTCATCGCCGACCTGCAAGGCCTCACTCCCGAGCAGTGGGTGCAGCCGTCGCGGTGCGCGGGATGGACCGTGCACGACGTCGTCGCTCATCTCGTCGACGTCGCCGAGTCCACTCGGCTCGGCTTCGCCCGCGACATGCTCACGGCGCGCTTCGACTTCGACCGCCAGAACGAACGCGGCATCGGGCGGGCCAAGGGCGCGACGCCCGCCCAGACGCTGGAGCGCCTGAAGAAGGCCGCCGCCCGCACGACGACACCGCTCGCCCCGATGGACACCCGCATCGTCGAGGAGGTCGTGCACGGCGAGGACATCCGCGGCCCGCTGGGCCTGCACCGCGGGTATCCCGCAGCAGCCGTCGAAAGAGCATTGCGCCACCAGATCCGCACCTCGACGCGGTTCGGCGGGGCCAAGGAACTCGTCGCCGGGGTACGGCTCGTGGCCACCGACACAGATCTGATCATCGGCACCGGGCCCGAAATCTGCGGCACCGCACTCGAATTGCTGCTGGCCTGCTCGGGGCGCAACAACCTGCTCGCCGACTGACACGAAAAAGCCCCCGGGACGAATCCCGGGGGCTCTCTCGTACTCAGTTAGCGGTAGTCGCTGTATCCGTAATCGTCCAGCGGCACCGCGGCGCCGGTGCTCTGGCCGAAGTCCGGGCTGTAGTACTGATCCTCGTAGGACGGGATCGTGTACGCCGCAGCGCGGGCCTCTTCGGTCGGCTGCACCTGGATGTCGCGGTAACGGGCGATACCGGTACCGGCCGGGATCAGCTTGCCGATGATCACGTTCTCCTTCAGACCCATCAGCTTGTCGCTGCGGCAGTTGATCGCCGCATCGGTCAGCACGCGAGTGGTCTCCTGGAACGACGCCGCCGACAGCCACGAATCCGTGGCCAGCGATGCCTTCGTGATACCCATCAGCACCGGACGGCCGGCCGCGGGCTCGTTGCCCTCGGCGACGACCCGACGGTTCTCCGACTCGAACTCGCTGCGCTCGGTCAGCGATCCGGGCAGGAACTCCGTGGCACCGGAATCGATGATCGTCACGCGGCGCAGCATCTGCCGCACGATGACCTCGATGTGCTTGTCGTGGATCGACACGCCCTGGGCCCGGTAGACCTCCTGGACCTCGCGGACCAGGTGGATCTGCACCTCACGCGGGCCCTGCACACGCAGCACCTCGTGCGGGTCGGCAGCACCTTCCATGAGCTGCTGACCCACGGTGACATGGTCACCGTCGGAGAGCAGACGCTCGGAGCCGTCGTCGTGCTTGAACACCTTCAGGCGCTGGCGACGGGTCAGCTTGTCGTAGACGACTTCCTCGCCACCATCGTCGGGGACGATGGTGATCTTGTAGAACTTGTCGGTCTCCTCCAGCTGCACCCGGCCGGTGACATCGGCGATCGGGGCACGGTTCTTCGGCACGCGGGCCTCGAACAGTTCCTGCACACGCGGCAGACCACCGACGATGTCGGCGCCACCGGTGACACCACCCTGGTGGAAGGTACGCATGGTCAGCTGCGTACCGGGCTCACCGATGGACTGCGCGGCGACGATGCCGACGGCCTCGCCGATGTCGACGAGCTTGCCGGTGGCCATCGAGCGGCCGTAGCACATGGCGCAGACGCCGGTGCCCGTGGTGCAGGTCAGCACGGAGCGGACCTTCACCTCGGTGATGCCGGCGGCCAGCAGCGCTTCGATGGCCGGGTCACCCAGGTCATGTCCGCGCTCGATGACGACGTTGCCGTTTGCGTCCACCGCGTCGGTGGCCAGCGTGCGGGCGTACGCCGACGTCTCGATGTGCTGATCGCGAACCAGCGAGCCGTCTTCCTGCTTCTCGGCGAGGGTGACGTTGATACCGCGCTCGGTCTGGCAGTCGGTCTCACGCACGATGACGTCCTGGCTCACGTCCACCAGACGGCGGGTCAGGTAACCCGAGTCGGCGGTACGCAGGGCGGTGTCGGCCAGACCCTTACGGGCACCGTGGGTGTTGATGAAGTACTCCAGCACGGTCAGGCCCTCGCGGAACGAGGACTTGATCGGACGCGGGATGTACTCACCCTTCGGGTTGGTCACCAGACCCTTCATGCCCGCGAGCGTGCGGGTCTGGGTCAGGTTGCCCGTGGCGCCGGACTTCACGATCGTGATGATCGGGTTGTCCTCGGGGTAGTAGGCCTCCAGGGCCTTACCGACCTCTTCGGTGGCCTGCTGCCAGATCTTGACCAGTTCGCCGTTGCGCTCGACATGGTTGAGCTTGCCGCGCTGGTACTGCTTCTCGATCGAGTCGGCTTCGCCCTCGTAGCGCTCCAGGATCTCCGCCTTCTGCGGCGGAACGAGCACGTCGGCCATCGAGACCGTCACACCCGAACGCGTCGCCCAGTGGAAACCGGCGTCCTTGAGCTTGTCCACCGTCTGCGCGACGACGATCATCGGGTAACGCTCGGCGAGATCGTTGATGATCGCGGCCTGCGCCTTCTTGAACATCTGCGCGTTGACGAACGGGTAGCCCTTGGGCAGCAGCTCGTTGAAGAGCACGCGACCCAGCGTGGTGTCGGCAATCCAGGCGTCGCCGTGGTTCCAGCCCTCGGGGAACAGCTGTGCCTCGACGTCGGCGGGCGGACGCTGGTTGGTCAGCCGCACCTTGATCTTGGCGCGCACCGACAGCGCACCGCGGTCCAGGGCCATGATGGCCTCGGCCGGGGAGCTGTACACGCCGGTCTCCGGGGTATCCGTCGCCGCCGGGGTGTACTCGCCGATGTCACCGGGGATCTCGGTGGTCAGGAAGTACAGACCGGTCACCATGTCCAGACGCGGCATGGCCAGCGGGCGGCCCGACGCGGGAGACAGGATGTTGTTCGACGACAGCATCAGGATGCGGGCCTCGGCCTGCGCCTCCGCGGACAGCGGAAGGTGCACGGCCATCTGGTCACCGTCGAAGTCGGCGTTGAAGGCCTCACACACCAGCGGGTGCAGCTGGATGGCCTTGCCCTCGACCAGCTGCGGCTCGAAGGCCTGGATACCGAGGCGGTGCAGCGTGGGTGCACGGTTCAGCAGCACCGGGTGCTCGGCGATGACCTCTTCGAGGACATCCCACACCTGGGGACGCTGACGTTCCACCATGCGCTTGGCGCTCTTGATGTTCTGCGCGTGGTTCAGGTCCACCAGACGCTTCATCACGAACGGCTTGAACAGCTCGAGTGCCATCAGCTTGGGCAGACCGCACTGGTGCAGCTTGAGCTGCGGGCCGACCACGATGACCGAACGGCCCGAGTAGTCGACGCGCTTACCGAGCAGGTTCTGACGGAACCGGCCCTGCTTGCCCTTGAGCAGATCGGACAGCGACTTCAGCGGACGGTTGCCCGGCCCGGTGACCGGACGTCCACGACGGCCGTTGTCGAACAGCGCGTCCACCGACTCCTGCAGCATCCGCTTCTCGTTGTTGACGATGATCTCGGGCGCACCCAGATCGATCAGTCGCTTGAGGCGGTTGTTGCGGTTGATCACGCGGCGGTACAGGTCGTTGAGGTCGGAGGTCGCGAAGCGGCCACCGTCCAGCTGCACCATCGGGCGAAGCTCCGGCGGGATCACCGGCACGGCGTCGAGCACCATGCCCATCGGCGAGTTGCGGTTCATCTGGAACGCCGCGACGACCTTGAGCCGCTTCAGCGCACGCAGCTTCTTCTGGCCCTTGCCGTTCTTGATGGTGTCGCGCAGGCTCTCGGCCTCGGCGTCGATGTCGAAGGTCTCGATGAGCTTCTTGATCGACTCCGCGCCCATGGCGCCCTGGAAATACTCGCCGTAGCGATCGATGAGCTCGCGGTAGAGCACCTCGTCGACGATGAGCTGCTTGGGAGCCAGCTTGGTGAAGGTGGTCCAGATCTCGTCGAGACGCTCCAGCTCACGGCCGGCACGGTCGCGCAGCTGACGCATCTCGCGCTCGCCGCCGTCGCGGACCTTGCGGCGCACGTCGGACTTGGCACCGTCGCGCTCCAGCTCGGCCAGGTCGGCTTCGAGCTTCTGGGCCCGGGCCTCCAGGTCGGCGTCACGCTGATCCTCGACGGCCTTCTTCTCGACGACCATCTCGGCCTCGAGGGTCGAGAGCTCGTTGTGGCGCATCTCGGTGTCGACCGCGGTGATGACGTAGGCCGCGAAGTAGATGATCTTTTCCAGATCCTTCGGGGCCAGGTCCAGCAGGTAGCCCAAGCGCGACGGAACGCCCTTGAAGTACCAGATGTGCGTGACGGGTGCGGCCAGTTCGATGTGGCCCATCCGCTCACGGCGCACCTTGGCACGGGTCACCTCGACGCCGCAGCGCTCACAGATGATGCCCTTGAAGCGCACGCGCTTGTACTTGCCGCAGTAGCACTCCCAGTCGCGAGTCGGTCCGAAGATCTTCTCGCAGAACAGGCCGTCCTTCTCTGGCTTGAGCGTGCGGTAGTTGATGGTCTCCGGCTTCTTGACCTCGCCGAAGGACCAGTTACGGATGTCGTCCGCGGTCGCGAGACCGATGCGGAGTTCATCGAAGAAGTTGACGTCTAGCACGTAACTCCCTTTCCCCTTGCGGGACTAGATATTTAAGCGAGATCTTCGACAGAGGCAGATTCGTTGCGCGACAGGTTGATTCCGAGGTTGGCAGCAGCGCGCTCCAGGTCCTCGTCGTCTCCGTCTCGCATCTCGATCGCCGCGCCGTCCGAAGACAGCACCTCGACGTTCAGGCAGAGCGACTGCAGCTCCTTGAGAAGCACCTTGAACGACTCCGGGATACCGGGTTCGGGGATGTTCTCGCCCTTGACGATGGCCTCGTACACCTTGACGCGGCCCACCGTGTCGTCGGACTTGATGGTGAGCAGCTCCTGCAGCGTGTACGCCGCACCGTAGGCCTGCATGGCCCAGCACTCCATCTCGCCGAACCGCTGACCACCGAACTGCGCCTTACCACCGAGCGGCTGCTGGGTGATCATCGAGTACGGACCGGTCGAGCGGGCGTGGATCTTGTCGTCCACCAGGTGGTGCAGCTTCAGGATGTACATGTAGCCGACCGTCACCGGGTACGGGAACGGCTCGCCGGAACGACCGTCGAACAGCTCGGCCTTGCCCTGCGCGTTGACCATGACGTCACCGTCGCGGTTGGGCAGCGTCGAGCCGAGCAGGCCCTCCAGCTCCCCTTCCTGGGCACCGTCGAACACCGGGGTGGCCACGATGCTGTCGGCCGGAGCGGACAGCATGCCCTCGGGCAGTTTGCCTGCCCACTCGGGCGAGCCCTCGATGTTCCAGCCGGCCTTGGCCACCCACCCGAGGTGGGTTTCCAGGATCTGGCCGATGTTCATACGACGCGGCACACCGTGGGTGTTCAGGATGATGTCCACCGGGGTGCCATCGGGCATGAACGGCATGTCCTCGATCGGCAGGATCTTGCCGATGACGCCCTTGTTGCCGTGGCGTCCGGCGAGCTTGTCACCGTCGGAGATCTTGCGCTTCTGGGCCACGTAGACGCGGACCAGTTCGTTGACGCCGGCGGGCAGCTCGTCGTCATCCTCGCGGGAGAACACGCGGATGCCGATGACCTTGCCCGACTCACCGTGGGGCACCTTGAGCGACGTGTCGCGGACCTCGCGGGCCTTCTCACCGAAGATGGCACGCAGCAGGCGCTCCTCCGGGGTCAGCTCGGTCTCGCCCTTCGGGGTGACCTTGCCGACCAGGATGTCGCCGTCGCGGACCTCGGCGCCGATGCGGATGATGCCGCGCTCGTCGAGATCGGCCAGCACCTCATCGGAGACGTTCGGGATGTCCCGGGTGATCTCCTCGGCGCCCAGCTTGGTGTCGCGGGCATCGATCTCGTGCTCCTCGATGTGAATCGAGGTGAGCACGTCCTCTTCGACCAGACGGCTGGAGAGGATGATCGCGTCTTCGTAGTTGTGACCCTCCCACGGCATGACGGCGACGAGCAGGTTCTTGCCCAGCGCCATCTCACCGTTCTCGGTGCACGGACCATCGGCCAGCACCTGGCCGGCCTCGACACGCTGTCCGGTGTCCACGATCGGGCGCTGGTTGGCGCACGTGCCGTGGTTGGACCGGGCGAACTTGCGCATCCGGTAGGTCTGGCGCGAACCGTCGTCGGCCATCACGGTGATGTAGTCGGCCGAAACCTCTTCGATCACACCGGTCTTGTCGGCGACAACCACGTCACCGGCATCGATGGCGGCACGCAGCTCCATACCGGTACCGACCAACGGGGCCTCGCTGCGGACCAGCGGAACCGCCTGGCGCTGCATGTTGGCACCCATCAGGGCACGGTTGGCGTCGTCGTGCTCGAGGAACGGGATCATCGCCGTCGCGACCGACACCATCTGGCGCGGCGAGACGTCCATGTAGTCCACGTCGGTGGCCGAGACGAACTCGACCTCGCCGCCCTTACGGCGGACCAGGATCTTCTCGTCGGTGAACCGGCCATCGCCATCCAGCGGCGAGTTGGCCTGCGCCACGATGTGGCGGTCCTCCTCGTCGGCGGTCAGGTAGTCGATCTGGTCGGTGACCTGACCGTCGACCACCTTGCGGTACGGCGTCTCGATGAAACCGAACGGGTTGACCCGTGCGTACACCGACAGCGACCCGATCAGGCCGATGTTCGGGCCCTCGGGGGTCTCGATCGGGCACATCCGGCCGTAGTGGCTGGAGTGCACGTCGCGGACCTCAAGGCCGGCACGCTCACGGGACAGACCGCCGGGGCCCAGCGCCGACAGGCGGCGCTTGTGGGTCAGACCCGACAGCGGGTTGTTCTGGTCCATGAACTGCGACAGCTGGCTGGTGCCGAAGAACTCCTTGATCGCCGCCACGACGGGACGGATGTTGATCAGGGTCTGCGGCGTGATCGCCTCGACGTCCTGGGTGGTCATGCGCTCACGCACGACACGCTCCATACGCGACAGGCCGACCCGGATCTGGTTCTGGATCAGCTCGCCCACGGTACGCAGACGACGGTTGCCGAAGTGGTCGATGTCGTCGACCTCGACGGGCACCTCGACGCCACCGGGGGCGGTCATCGAGGTCTGGCCCTCGTGCAGACGCACCAGGTACTCGATCGTCGCGACGACGTCCTCTTCGGTCAGCGTCGAGTTGGTGATCGGCTGGCCGGCGTTCAGGCCCAGCTTCTTGTTGACCTTGTAGCGGCCGACGCGAGCCAGGTCGTAGCGCTTCTCCTTGAAGAACAGGTTCTCCAGCAGGGTCTGCGCGGACTCCTTGGTCGGCGGCTCGCCCGGGCGCAGCTTCCGGTAGATGTCCAGCAGCGCCTCATCGGTACCGGCGGTGTTGTCCTTCTCCAGCGTGCCCATCATGATCTCGGAGAAGCCGAAGCGCTCGGTGATCTGCTCGTTGGTCCAGCCGAGCGCCTTCAGCAGCACGGTGACCGGCTGGCGGCGCTTGCGGTCGATGCGGACGCCGACGGTGTCGCGCTTGTCGACGTCGAACTCCAGCCACGCACCGCGGCCCGGGATGACCTTGACGCTGTGCAGGTCCTTCTCGGTGGCCTTGTCGATCGACGAGTCGAAGTACACGCCCGGCGAACGGACCAGCTGGGACACCACGACACGCTCGGTGCCGTTGATGATGAAGGTGCCCTTTTCGGTCATCATCGGGAAGTCACCCATGAAGACCGTCTGGCTCTTGATCTCACCGGTGTTGTTGTTGATGAACTCGGCCGTGACGAACAGCGGGGCCGCGTACGTCATGTCCTTGTCTTTGCACTCGTCCACCGGCGCCTTGACTTCGTCGAAGCGCGGGTCCGAGAAGCTCAGCGACATCGAGCCGGAGAAATCCTCGATCGGAGACAGTTCGGCGAGTACTTCCTCCAAGCCTCCGACCGGGTTCACGTCGCCGCGGTCGACCGCCTTCGTCCGCCACCGGTCCGAACCGACCAGCCACTCGAAAGAGTCGGTCTGAACGTCAAGGAGCCCCGGAACCTCGAGAGGCTCACGGAGCTTGGCGAAGGAAATTCGGTTCGGCGCTCCCGGAACGGAGCTATTAGTGGAATCTGACTTGCTCTGGCTCGAGACTGCCAAGATGCACCCTTCCAGCTATATCTGCATCGGTTTGGCTGGCTCTCAAGCCCGAGTCTTCGAAGAACCACGGCACGCGTCTAGATCGCTGAGCAGGGCTCAGGCTAGGTCACGATGTCAGGTGCAGTGAAGGGTGGGCAGGATGCAGCCAGCGCAACGTCCGATACTAGCGCAAGACGGCGCATTCCTCAACCACCGCATGTGGGAGGTGAACCGGGCGCTGGCTGGCGACTCGATCTTGTTCAACCCCTCCTACATTGCTGAAAAACAGACTGGCCCGTTTGCCGCCTTCCGTCAAGAGATAGAGCCGTGTCGGCTGTGGATTTTCCGTCCACGAGCAGTGATCCAGCGCTATTAGGGGTCCTATCCGCTCGGCGGCTACGCAATGTCACCCTGTCGGCGCCGCCATGGATATATGGGCACGGCGGCGCTGTCGGAGCGACATTGCGATCGCTCGGCAGCCCGCAGGCAACAAAAAACCGCCCGAGCCGAGGCTCGGGCGGTTTCTCGCGGGCTGGAAGTGCTATTCCTTGGCGACGGGGATGGACGTCGTCGGGGTGTCGTCCTCGTGGTGCGGGCGCGAGACGTGACCGGGCTCGTGCGCCTGGTACTTGTGCGTGCCCTCCAGGTCATCGCGGATGGCTTCCTGGGCGGCCGGGGGCAGGGTGTGCAGGATCTCGCGCACCCGGGCCTGCCGGCGTCCGACGGCCTTGCGCTCGGGCATACCGGGAGTGGCCATCAGCTGCGGCGGCACACCCTCGATCTCCTCGACGCCGCCGTCATGCTGACCGGCCTCCATCATGGCCTGCTCGGCCGCGGCGGTGGCCTCGTCCTTCTCCTCCGACATACCGATCGGCCCGATACGCCGACCGTTGAGGAACTGCTTCACGACGGGCTCTTCGCTGGTCAGCAGCACCTCGCGGGGCCCGAACATGACCAGCTTCTTGCGGAACAGCATGCCGATGTTGTCCGGCACGGTGCGGGCGATGTTGATGTTGTGCGTCACGATCAGCACGGTCGCGTCGATCTGAGCGTTGATATCGATCAACAGCTGCGACAGGTACGCGGTACGCACGGGATCCAGACCGGAGTCCGGCTCGTCGCACAGGATGATCTTGGGGTCGAGCACCAGGGCGCGGGCCAGGCCGGCACGCTTGCGCATACCGCCGGAGATCTCACCGGGGAACTTGTGCCCATCATTGGGCATACCGACGAGCTCGAGCTTTTCCATCACGATGTTGCGGATCTCGGACTCGGACTTCTTGGTGTGCTCGCGCAGCGGGAAGGCCGTGTTGTCGTAGATGTTCATCGACCCGAACAGGGCGCCGTCCTGGAACAGCACACCGAACAGGGTGCGGATCTCGTAGAGCTCCTTGGCCGAACACTCCAGGATGTTGGTGCCGTCGATGACGATCGAGCCGCGCTCAGGCCGCAACAGGCCGATCAGCGACTTCAGGAACACCGACTTACCGGTACCCGACGGGCCCAGCAACACGCTGACTTCACCCTCGGGAACCGTCAACGTGACGTCTTCCCAGATCTTCGACGACCCGAACGACTTACTCAGTCCGGTCACGTCGATTTGGACGCCCATACAGGTTCCTTCCGCTCACAGCACCACCGCGCCACCTGCTGCACCCGCCTGTGGCTTGAGTCACTGTAACCTACACAGATTTTCAGCAACGACGAACCGCACACCGGATGGCCCCGCAGACGACTGTGGGCCGGGTCGAATTCGACCCGGCCCACAATGCGCAGAGAACTACTTGACGGTGACCGATGCGCCGGCAGCCTCGAGCTTGGCCTTGGCGTCCTCAGCGGCCTCCTTGTTGACCTTCTCCAGCAGCGGCTTGGGAGCGCTGTCGACGAGGTCCTTGGCTTCCTTGAGGCCCAGGCCGGAAACGATCTCGCGGACGACCTTGATGACGCCGATCTTCTTCTCGCCGGCACCTTCCAGGATGACGTCGAATTCGCTCTGCTCTTCGGCGGCCTCGGCAGGCGCGCCACCGGCGGCGGGGCCGGCGGCAACGGCGACGGGAGCGGCGGCGGTGACGTCGAAGGTCTCTTCGAACTGCTTCACGAACTCAGAGAGCTCGAGCAGGGTCATTTCCTTGAACGCGTCGAGCAGTTCGTCAGTGGACAGCTTTGCCATGGTGATTCCTTATCTCTTATGGGTGGTGGTGGTTTTGGTCAGGCGGCGTCTTCGCCGGCCTTCTTCTCTTGCAGAGCTGCAGCCAGGCGGGCGATCTGCGACGCGGGCGCCACGAACAGCGCTGCGGCCTGGGACTGCTTCGCCTTCATCGCGCCGGCCAGCTTGGACAGCAGGACCTCACGCGATTCCAGATCGGCGATGCGTTCGACTTCGCCCACGGACAGCGCGCGGCCGTCCATGTAGCCGCCCTTGACGACCAACGCCTTGTTGTCCTTGGCGAACTTCTTGATCGCCTTGGCGGCGTCGACGGGCTCACCGCTGATGAACGCGATGGCGGTCGGACCGGTGAACAGGTCGTCGAGACCCTCCACGCCGGCCTCGGCCGCTGCACGCTTCACCAGGGTGTTCTTGGCGACGGTGTAGGTCACATCGTCACCCAGCGACCTGCGCAGCTCGGCAAGGTTGGACACCTTCAGGCCGCGGTACTCGGTGACGACGGTGGCCGTCGCCTCCTTGAACTTCTCGGCGATGTCGGCGACCGCGGTGGCCTTTTCAGCCTTGGCCATGCTTGCCTCCTCGTAATGGTTGGGACGTCCACCAACCATCGGGGGCAAAGGGCCGAGAAAACACGAACGCCCCGACACAGACAGGTCGGGGCGCGCAAGAATGCTCTACCTCGTCCTCCTGCGTGGGCCGCCCGGGTGATCCCGGGACCTTCAACCGATTACTCGGTGACCGACGGTCTTCGGTGGAACCGGGAAAGAATAGCCTGCCGCAGCCCGATCGGCCAAAACGAGGCGGCGCGCGCGGAACCGCGTAGGTTCGACGGTGACACCCACTGACCTTGGTTGAGGAGCGAAATCGATGAGTCTGTACGCGGTAGTTGATCCGGCGACCGGCGATGTGGTGAAGGAATATCCCACCGCGACCGACGACCAGATCGAGGCGGCGGTGTCGGCGGCGGCCACCGCGTTCAAGGAGTGGTCGAAGACCACCACGGTCGCCCAGCGCGCCGAGTTGATCCGCAAGGTGGCCGCCCTGCACAACGAGCGCAAGGACGAGCTGGCCAAGATCATCCAGCGCGAGATGGGCAAGCCGCTGGACCAGTCGGTCGGCGAGGTCGAGTTCAGCGCCTCGATCTATGAGTTCTACGCCGACAACGCCGAGAAATTCCTCGCCGATGAGCCGATCGACCTGCTCGACGGTGAGGGCAGCGCACTGATCCGGCGCGGCCCGGTCGGGGTGCTGCTGGGCATCATGCCGTGGAACTACCCCTACTACCAGGTGGCCCGCTTCGCCGGCCCGAACCTGGTGCTGGGCAACACCATCGTGCTCAAACACGCACCGCAGTGCCCCGAATCCGCGGCGGCCCTGCAGCAGATCTTCACCGACGCCGGCTACCCCGAGGGCGCCTACGTCAACGTCTACGCCACCAATGAGCAGATCGCCGAGGCCATCGCCGACCCCCGCATCCAGGGGGTGTCGCTGACCGGTTCCGAGCGCGCCGGCGCCGCGGTCGCCGAGATCGCCGGACGCAACCTGAAGAAGGTCGTCCTGGAACTCGGCGGCTCCGACCCGTTCATCCTGCTGTCCTCCGACGACCTGGACGCCACCATCGAGGCGGCCGTGGACGGGCGCTTCGAGAACACCGGGCAGGCCTGCAACGCGGCCAAGCGGATCATCGTCGCCGAGGGCGTCTATGACGAGTTCCTCGACAAGTTCACCGCCAAGGTGCTGGCCAAGGCCGACGGGCTGGCCCCGCTGTCCTCGGTGGCCGCCGCCGAGCGGCTCGAGGAGCAGGTCCAGCGTGCCGTGGCCGCCGGTGCCGCGCTGACCTCCGAAGGCGAGCGCAACGGGGCGTTCTTCCCGCCCGGGGTGCTGACCGGGTTGTCCCCGGATTCGCCGGCGGCCAAGGAGGAACTGTTCGGACCGGTGGCCACCGTCTACAAGGTCGCCGACGAGGAGGCCGCGGTAGAGCTGGCCAACGACACCCCGTTCGGGCTGGGCTCCTACGTCTTCACCACCGACCCCGAGCAGGCCAAGCGCGTCGCCGACAGGATCGAGGCCGGCATGGTGTTCGTCAACGCCGTCGGCGCCGAGGGCGCGGAACTGCCCTTCGGCGGCGTGAAGCGTTCCGGTTTCGGCCGCGAACTCGGCCGCTTCGGCATCGACGAGTTCGTGAACAAGAAGCTCATCCGCATCGCCAAGTAGGTCACCGCACCAGGGCGGCGGCGCCGACGAGTCCGGCGTCGCCCCCGAGGTCGGCGGGCACCACCCGCAGATCGCGGATGAACGACAACCCGGTGTGGCGCGTCAGCGCCTCCCGCAGCGGGCCGAACAACACGTCGCCGGCGTTGGCGACCCCGCCGCCGATCACCACCAGATCGAGATCGCAGACCGCCGCCGTCGAGGCGATCACCGCGGCCAGCGCCCTGGTCCCCCGCCGGAATGCCGCCAGCGCGACCGCATCGCCGGCCGTGGCCGACGCCGCCAGGTCCTTGGCGTCCGCACCGGTCCAGCCCTGCTGCTGCGCCCACCGCGTCATCCGCGGACCCGAGGCGAGCGTCTCCACGCAGCCGTGCCCGCCGCACACGCAGGGCTCTCCGTCGGCGTCGGCGACCATGTGACCGACGTGCCCGGCGTTGCCGGTGCGCCCGTCGTAGGGGACGCCGTCGAGCACCAGTCCGCCGCCGATCCCGGTGGACACCACCATGCCGAGCAGGAACTGCGCCCCCCGGCCGGCCCCGCGCCGGTGTTCGCCGAGCGCCATGCACAGCCCGTCACCGCCGAGCCGCACCGGCAGGCCGGTCAGCTCCGCGACCCGCGCGACGATCGGAAAGTCCTGCCAGACAGCGATATTGACCGGACTGATGGTGCCGGCATGAACCGCCACCGGCCCGGCCGACGCGATGCCCACCGCCCGCACCGGCGCCACCGACCGTGCCTGCCCGATCAGATCCGCGGTAACCCGCCACGCGGCTTCGGCGGAGTCGCGCGGGGTGGGCTGCTGGAACCGCTGCAGCACGGTGCCCTCATCGTCGACGATGCCGACGGCGATCTTGGTGCCGCCGATGTCGATGGCCAATACGGCGCTCATCAGTGGGTGTGGGTGTTGTCGGGCTGGCGTGGATCACCGGGATGCTCATAGCCGGGCGCGAGTTCGACGAGTGCGGCGCACCGCGCGTCGAGCCACAGCCGGAAGGCCCGGCGCCGCGCCGCGGCCCCGAGGTGTGCCGCGATCAGTGGCCGGGCCCGGGCGAAGTCCACGACGCCGGTCCGCCGCGGCGCGAACCGGCCGGGGTTGCGCCGGTGGTAGGCGACGATGTCGATATCGGTGACGCCCACCCCGGCGGTGACGCGGGCGAACGCGGCCCGGCCCGCCTCGGTGGTCAGCACCGCCGCGGCGATGCTGCCGATCTCCAGCCGCGCGGCCATGTCCGGCAGCACATGCTCGAGATCCGGAACCTGTTCGTCACCAACGCTTTCCAGCGTCACCACCCGTTCCGCGGTCACCAGTTGGGTGAGCCAGCGCCGCAGCTGACGGCCCTCACTGGTGCCCGGGCGCGGCAGTGCCGAGGCCATGTTGCCGGCCCGCAGCATGCGTTCCCGTTCGTCGATCTCGGCAACGGTCACCACCTGGCCGGCCACCACTGCCGCGGTCACGTGACCACCACCGGCACCGCCGGCGAGTAGACGAGCGTCCCGGCGCACGCCACCCGGATCAGCGCCCACCACGTTCCCGGCTGCACCCACGGCGGCGGCGCGACCTCGAAGTCGATCCGCGCGGTCCCGCCGGCGGGTAGGTCGGCCCCGGTTGCCGCCGGGCCCAACCACTCCCAGGTCCCCCACGGGCTGATCAGGTGGGCTTCGGCCGCCAGGTCGGCGCGGGCATCGGTGCCGACGGTGACACCGAGGCGGGCCGTCTGGCCCGCGCGCACCCGCACCTCGGACGGGCCGGCCACCAGCCGCAGCAGCTCGGCATGCTCGGCGTCGCCCACCCGGACGATGCAGACATCCTCGACGACCTGGCGCCAGGACGGCGGCAGCCCGCCGCGCCCGTTGAGAGCCAGTTCCACCCGGATCGGGTACAGCCCCGGCGGCTGCCCGGGCGGTATCGCGACGGTGGCGTCGGTGTCCAGGTAGTCCCCCGGCGGCAGCACGAACGGCAGCTCCGCGGTCGCGGCGTTCCAGCCGGGCGGGCAGATCAGCCTGACCACGCCGTGGACCGGGGCATCGGTGCAGTCGCTGGCGACGGTCAGCCGCAGGCGCACCTGCTCGCCGGCTTCGGTCTGCAGCTGGTGCGGATGCAGGTGGGCGACCGCCGGCAGCCCGCCCAGCGGCGCGGGGCCGCGGTTGTGCAGCCAGTAGCGGGCGTACAACGGTTGTGCCGCTTCGGCTTCCGGTGCGAGCTGCTCATTGTCGGCGTTGAGGATCTTCACCGCATCCAGGTGGGTCAGCATGGTGGCGATCTGATAGCCATGCAGGGTGAATCCGGCGCTGCGGTCCAGGCGGCGTTCCAGCAGATCGGCCGGAACCAGCGGGGCGACCGCGCTCAGGCCGGAGCGGACCACGAACTGCGTGGTCCGCCCGTGTGTTTCGACGATGCGCAGGGCCACCGAGGCGGGGTCGACGGTGTCGACGCTGCCCGCCGCGATGGGGTTGCCCGCGGCCTTGAGCGCACCGAGTTGCACTCCCCCGCCTTCGGAGTCGACATCGAGCAGCGCCCCATGCGAGGGCAACCCGTCGGTTCCGGCCCGCCGATTGAGCACCGCGAGCAGCGGGTGCGAGAATGCCGCACTGCGACTGGGGATTTCGCTGTCGCGCCAGTCGCCCTCGTCGGCGACGATGGCGTAGTCGAAGGTGTGTGTCCAGTGCTGGAGTTGGAAATTCGAGCCGTCAGGGGTGGTGCGCCGCGGCGGGTCGATCCAGGTGCCCGACGGCCAACCGGTACAGGACCGCATCAGCGAGGTGTGCAAGGTGCCGTCGGGTTCCACGGCGAAGCCGGGCACCCCCCGGTTCAGCAGCGCGACCGTGGCCGGCTCGAATGGTTCCACGCCGCCATCGGGGTGCTGACGCACCGAGATCTCCGCGTCGCCGATCTCGTCGATGAGTGCCTCGACACCGCCGACGACGATGAGCACCGGCAGCGCCCGCGACCCCTTCAGATCGGCGCCGGGAACCCACTCGTGGGCCAGCGTGGCCGCCGCGGGCACCCACACCCGTGCGGCGCCGGTGGCGCCGATCTGGCGGTCCAGTTCGGCGCGGTACTCCGGTGTGGTATCCAATACCGTTGCGGCAAAATCATTCTCGTCGGGATGGCCGATCACGATGCGCACATCGGGCAGGTTCGAGTCCACCGCGAGGTCGCCGTAGCGCGGGTGCCCGGCGACGCTGCAGGTGGCGGTGACCCCGGCGCGCACCAGCGCGACCATCAGCGCGCGCTCGTCGAACGATGCGTCGGGGGTGACAACCTCGGCGACCGAGACCGCGCGCACCCCGGCCCCGATCCGCACGCGCAACATGGAGGACAGCCCGAACCAGCCGTAGGCCGGGTTGTCCAGGGTGTGCGGGTGCTCCGCCGAGTCCACGGCGTCCGGGGAACCGCGCCGGTGCAGCAGCCCGAAGCCGCGTCCGATGACGGCGTCACCGACCTCGCTGACCGGCATGGCACCGGGTACCGGGCACGGCCAGCGCAGCCGCAACAACTTGTCGGCGCCGGTGAATTCGTCGATGGTGGTGCGGCATTCGACGCGGTCGATGCCGTCCCACAGAGTGAGGGTCTGGGTGTAGCGCAACACGTCGGCGATCCGCCCGGTGATCACCAGCCGCTCCCCCAGCGCGCTGCGCTGGGCCTGCACCGTCGCCGGGAATCCCGACGAGCCGATCACCGGCCCCTTGGGCAGCAGATGCCAGGGGCCTTCGCCGGCCTGCGGGTGCGCCGGATACTCGTCGTAGACGGCCAGTTCGTTGCCGACCCGCCCGTCGGCGATGAGCTCGCGGCCGTCGGCGACCAGGGAGCTGACCCCGCCGCCGCGGGCCGGGTCGACGGTCAGCGTGTAGTGCGCGTTCGCGATGGTCGCGCCGTCGACCTGCTGCCAGCGTGAGCCGTCGGTATCGTCGTCCCACTGGTAGCCCTGCCAACCCAGTGAACCGATAGCGTCGACCCGCCACGTGACGGTGTGGTCCTCGATCAGCGTGGGCAGGGCGGTGCCGTTCATATCGCGCACCACCCCGGAGAACGGTTCGTCCAGGTGCGCGGTCACCATGTCGGTGCGGCCGTGCGCCAACGGATTCCACACCACCACAGCGGAATCCACGGCTCCGGTGAGCAGGCGCAGCGCATTGTCGCGGGCGGTGCGGCCGATCTCCCAGGCGTCGCGCCAGCCGGTCAGCAGATCCAGGTACACCTGGTCGGATTCCGAGCCGGTGATGGCGTCATGGTGGGCGCCGTAGGCCAGCTGCACCCAGGCCTTGGCCAGCGCCGCCTGCGGATAGGTTGCGCCGCCCAGCAATCCGGCGAACACGGCGAACCGTTCGGCCTCCAGCACCGCGTTCTCGGCGGCCCGGTTGGCCTGCTTGGTGTCGATGTAGGAGACGTCCTTGCCGGTGTAGATCGGGTTCATGTCGCGGGTCTGCACCGACGCCCGGGTCCCGCGGGTGTCCAACTCGGCGCGCACCGCGGCGAAGAACTCCTTGGGCAGCGCGCAGACGAACCGCGGCCAGGTGTAGCGGCTGTTCCAGTCGCGGTGAATCTCGGTGACCCACTTGTTGGGCGGGGTGTAATCGGTGCCGACGGGCAGCAGCACGTTACGGGTCAGCGCCACCTGCTTCAGCCCGGCGAACAGCTTGTAGGTCTCGGCCTCCGCATCGGCCAGCGACGCCGCCGCATCCATCCACCAGCCGCCCGCGTAGTGCGCGGGCATGTAATGGGTCAGCAGTCCCCGGCCCGACGGTGCGGTCCACTCGAACTCGCTGGCGAACTGCATGCGGGTCGGGTCGCCGTCGCCGGCCATCGGGCCCCATTGGTGGTGCGGCCCGCGCGCCCACGAGCTGGAGGTCAGGCCCGCGTCGGCGGCCATCCCGGGAAACTGCGGGTCGTGCCCGAACACGTCGAGCTGCCAGGCGGTGGCCGGGTCGCCACCCAGTACATCTCGCTGAAATCCGATGCCGTGCAGAAAGTTCCGGATCGCCGTCTCGGGGCTGGTGAGGTTGGTGTTGGGCTCGTTGTAGGTGCCGCCCATGATCTCGATGCGGCCCTCGCCGATCAGCCGGCGCAGGTCGGCGCGTTCCTCGGGGTGGGTGTCCCAGAACGGTTTGAGGTAGTCGACCTCGGCGAGCACGAACTTGTAGTCGGGGTCGCGGCGCGCCATTTCCAGGTGGGCGGTGACGAGGTCGAACGCGTTGGTCTGCCGGCAGGCGCCGGGCGGGTCCTCGGTCCAGACACTGGTGTAGGCGGCCTGGGTGTTCCACCACACCGGGTCGTAGTGGAAGTGGCTGATCATGTGCATCGTCCAGCCGGGTTCGGCGTCGGTGAACGTGAAGGCCGTGTTGCCGATGGCCGCCTCGCGTCGCCGGCCGGGCTCGGGATCGGTGACAGTCATCGGCACTTCGACCGTGGTCGCATCCGGGCGGGCGACGGCCTCGCCCTCGATGCCGGTGCCGGTCACCCGCACCGGGGTGGGCGCCGCGCAGTCGGTGTAGGTGATACGAACCAGTTGCACCGGTGCGTCGGGTGGTCCGACGAACAGGTCCGTCGACTCCGCTCCCGTGACGCGCATCCTGGCACCCTACGTTCGGGCGCCCGCCCTCCGGAGCCGTTCGGCGGCGGTTCGCACCGCGTCGGCCACCTCGACGGGCTCGAGCACCTCGAACTCACAGCCCGGCATGGCCAGGTAGAGCGCCATCACGTCCGGGTCGTCGGCACCGGTGGTCAGGATGCAGGTGTCGGGTCCGTCCGCTTCGATGTGCACCGACGCCGACGAGAAGGTCTGCGCCACAACATCACGTGCGGCGAAGTACCGCACGCGCGCCACATACCGGTACGGCGAACTGGTGATGGCGCGCTGCACGTACTGCGCCGCGTCGGGGGCGTCGCGGGGGGTGAAGGTGCTGCCCAGCGCCCGGACGTCGGCCATCCGGTCCAGGCGCAGGCTGCGCCAGTCCTGCTTGTCGCGGTCATAGGACAGCAGGTACCAGCGCCGGCCGGTGGTGACCAGCTGATAGGGCTCCAACCGGCGTGCGGTGACGTTGCCCCGGATATCGGTGTAGCCGGTGTTGACGTGCTCGTGGTCGCGGCAGGCCCGGGCCAGGGTCATCAGCACCTCGGGGTCCACCGGCACGTCCTTGCTGGTCGGGGTCAGCGTCACCGTGGTCTCGTGCACGGCGGCCACCTGTGAACGCAGCCGCGCCGGCATCACCTGGTCCAGCTTGGACAGCGCGCGCAACGCCGATTCGCCCACCCCGGCGACGCTGCCGCCGGCGGCCAGCCGCAGGCAGACCGCCATCGCGACGGCCTCCTCGGGATCCAGCAGCAGCGGTGGCAGCGCCGCGCCGGCGCCCAGCTGGTAGCCCCCGCCGTGTCCCGTGCTGGCGTGCACCGGATACCCCAGGTCACGCAGCCGTTCGACATCACGGCGCACGCTGCGGGTGGTGACCGCCAGGCGCTCGGCCAGTTCGTCTGAGGTCCACACCCGCCGGGACTGCAGAAGGCCGAGGAGCTGCAGGACGCGTGCGGTGGTTTCGGACATGTCCACAGTCTGCCGAACTTCTAGGACAGAAACTGTCCTAGATGGCTGTCAGAGTGAACTCATGAACACCGACCTCCTCGCCGATCAACTGGACTTCCACTGGTCCCACCAGCTGCGGCCCCGGCTGGACGGACTCTCCGATGACGAGTACTTCTGGCAGCCGGTGCCCGACTGCTGGACCGTGCATCGCGACGGCGGCGTCGACTTCGTCTACCCCGAGCCCACGCCGACCCCGTTGACCACCATCGCCTGGCGGCTGGCGCACGTGATCATCGGCGTGTTCGCGATGCGCAACCACTCGCATTTCGGCGGCCCGGCCGCGGACTACGAGAGCTGGCCCTACGCCACCGACGCCGCGACCGCGCTGGCCCAGCTGGACACCGAATACCAGCGGTGGACGGCCGGGGTGCGTGCGCTCTCCGATGACGATCTGAACCGCCCGTGCGGACCGGCCGAGGGCCCGTACGCCGACGAACCGATGTCCGTGCTGGTGCTGCACATCAACCGTGAGGTCATCCATCACGGCGCCGAAATCGCTCTGCTCCGAGATCTGTACACCCATATGAAGGAGAACTGATATGCCCGCAATGCCCCCTCCGATCGCTGACGAGCGCGCCGGCCTCAAGGAGTACGTCGCCGCCCAGCAGTACGCGTTCCACGCTTTGGCGTTCACTTTGACCGACGAGCAGGCGCGGTCCGCGCCGTCGGTCAGCTCACTGTCGATCGGCGGGCTGATCAAACACGTCACGTCATGTCAGGCCGGGTGGATGGAGCGGGTGGCGGCCGCCCCGGACATGACCGAGGGTGACAAGCGGCCGATGGAGGAGCAGGCCGCCGACTACGGCGACGAATTCGTCATGGGCGAGGACGAGACGCTGGCGCAGATCCTGGAGAAGTTCGCCGCGCAGAACGCGGAGACCATCCGGCTGATCGAGACCGCGGATCTGTCTGCGGCCGTGCCGATTCCGCAGCACGTGCCGTGGTTCCCGAAGGATGTGCCGGCGTGGTCGGTGCGCTGGGTGATCTTCCACATGATCGAGGAGCTGGCCCGGCACGCCGGTCAGGGCGACATCATCCGGGAGAGCATCGACGGTGCCACGCTGTACGAACTGCTGGCCGGCCTGGAGGGCTGGCCGGCGACCGAGTGGCTGACGCCGTGGGGCACGGAAGCCGTTTCCTAGACTTGCCTTGTTGGTGGCGAAACTCGCGTACCCGGCGTTCTCACGGCCCAACCAACCCCGGGTACGCGGGTTTCGCCACGCTAGGGACGACCATCCCAGCCGCGGGCGAGGAACACTGCATGGGCGTGCGCGACGATCTGCGCGCCGCGGTCTTCCTTGACGACGCGGATGAGGTTCCACTGCATCCGTTGCAGTTCCCGACCGACCCACACATCACGGGCATACACCGTGCGATCGGTCAGATGCTGTTCCCCGTCGTACTCGACACCGACCTTGTATTTCTCCCACACCATGTCGAGACGCTTGATGTAGCGGCCGTCGGCGGTGTACACGACGAACTGCGTTGCCGGCCTGGGCAATCCGGCGTCGACGAAGAGCATGCGCAGCCAGCTCTCCTGGGGAGACTCGGCCCCTCCATCGATATGAGGAAGAACCTCTCGAAGGTTGACCAGACCGCGCGCACGCGGGTGCACCTTGGTCAACAGCATGACGTCTTCGACCGCAAACGGTGACGCGTTCATCAGCGCGTCCATCCGCTTGATGGCCGGGATCCGCTCGAGTCGCCGACCGAGATCGAATGCCGTGCGGGCGGGGGTGGTCACAGGAATTCCGCGCACAGTCATCGACTCGCACGCACGCAAGGTCTCCTCCCGGCCTTTGAGGCCCGGCTGAGGCCGACAGCGGCCGACGACGTCGATGGTCACGTCATCATCGATCCACTTCGCGCCGTGCAGCGCGGCCGCCGCGGGCCCGGCGATCACGGCCTTCGGCACGATCAGACGGGCCGCGGCGATCCGTTCGAACAGCGTTGGCCGGTGATCTTTCAGAAGGTAGACACCGCGGAAGACGGGCCTGTAGCGGTGGCGCAGTTGGTCCGGGGTGAGTAGGCCGCCGGCCAACGCGTCAGCTCCGAGAATGGGAATGGCCATGTCTTGTTGGACGCAGCAGGGCCGAAATCGGCTCCACTCAAGTTGGCGAAACTCGCGTACCCGGGCCTCAAGACCCATCGCGAGCCCCGGGTACGCGAGTTTCGCCGCAGAAAGCGAGGGGGTCAGCGGCGGAAGAAGTGCAGGGCCGCCCTCACCACGGCGTCGAGGTCGTCGCCCAGGGCGCCGGAGAGCCACTGCTGGGCCAGCTCGGCCATCGCCCCGGTGTACAGCGCCGCGCCGATGCGCGTCGTGACCGGATCCGAGCCCGGGTGCAGCCGCGAACCCTCCTCCAGCACCGCGGCCAGCAACGCGTCCTGCAGCGCCGCCCGGCGCGCGGTCAAAACCGGGTTCGCGCGGGCATCGGTGAACAGCACCCGGCCCCGCCTGGGGTCGGCGGAGCTGAACCCGAGCACCGCCGCCATCCCGGCCCGGGTGCGCGCGGTCGGTGATTCGCCGGCCGCGGTGATCGCGGCGTCCACCTCGACCGCGAGTTCGGCGGACACCTTGTCGAACACGGCCCCCAGCAGCTCGTCGGTGTCGGCGAAGCTCTCGTAGAAGTAGCGGGTATTCAAGCCGCAGGCCCGACAGACCGAGCGCACCGTCAACGCGGCCTCACCACCGTCACCGAACAGCGCGTAGGCGGCGTCGATCAGGAGCCCACGCCGCTCGGCGCGCCGGTCGATCAGAGCGACACCAGCCCACCGAGTCATCCGCTCAGACTAGTTCTGGTCACGGCCGTAGCCAAAGGCTATTCTGGCTACAGATGTGACCAGAAAGGGGCTCGGCGTGGACATGCCGCACCAGGCGCTCGAGCAGATGCTGCAGCGCAAGTTCGACCAGGACATCCGCAAGCACTACTTCCGCGGCATGGAGTTCGCCGAACCGGCGGGCGATCCGGGCTGGTTCGGGCCGGGCAGCGCGGTCTGGCACGTGCACTCCCACACCGAGGCGCTGATCTTCGGGCTGCAGTGCGCGGCCTACATCGAGCGCCTCGACCCGTCGATCTACTGGATGGGCATGCACCATTCGCGGTTGGTGAAGCGCGATGACCAGGGCAACGCCATCCCGGTCATCGACCCCAGGGGCGCCGCGGTGCGGCTCGGGCATTCCATCGCGTTCTTCATCGGCACCGCGTACGGCAACACCGAGACCGCCGAGCGGATGGCCAAGATCGTGCGCTCGATGCACCACACCATCAAGGGCACCCGCCCCGACGGCGCGGTCTATGACGCCGACGATCCGGACTGGCTGCGGTGGAACTACGCCACGGTGGTGTGGGGCATCGCAACCGCGCACGAGATCTATCACCCGAACCCGTTGCGCGGTAAGAAGCTCGACCGCTACTACGGCGAGTTCATCCGCGTCGGGCACGCCCTTGGCGGCACCGATCTGCCCACCACCAAGGCCGAGACCCTGGAGTGCCTGCACTCCTACCTGCCGCGCCTGGCACTCACCCACGGGGCGGCGATGGCCACCGGCCCCAACCTGCCGATGCCGCAGGCCGCGGTGGACTGGGCCATCCGCGACACCATGCCCACATGGGCCAAGCAGCTGATCGGGCACACCAACCCCAATCCCATCGAGCGGGCGGCCCGGCGTGCCACGGTCTGGTCGGTGATCAACGGTCTGCACACCGCGGCGGGAGCCACCCCGGAGTTCCGCCAGGCCCAGGCCCGGGTGGCGGGCGGCACCACCTGCGAGCACACCGAACCGGCATACGTGCTGGGTAGCGACCCCGCCCTGAGCCGGGACGCCGTCGAGCACAGCTTCGCGTGAGTGTGATGCGGGACACATTCTTGGGTGGTACCGCGGGTTTTGAGACACTGCAGGGATGAGTTCTACGCCGAAGACCAAGCACCGTGAGCCCGCAAGGCTGGATCGGGTGCCGCTGCCGGTCGAGGCCGCCCGCATCGGCGCGACGGGCTGGCAGATCACCCGCACCGGCGCCCGAGTGGCCGGAAACCTGATCGGCAAGGGTTCGCTGCAGCAGAAGATCGCCAAGCAGATCCCGCAGACCTTCGCCGATCTGGGACCCACCTACGTCAAGTTCGGGCAGATCATCGCGTCCAGCCCGGGCGCCTTCGGGGAGCCGCTGAGCCGGGAGTTCCGCAGCCTGCTGGACCGGGTACCGCCGGCCAATCTGCAACAGGTGCACAAGCTCTTCAAAGAGGATCTGGGCGACACCCCGCAGAACCTGTTCAAATCGTTCGACGAGAAGCCGTTCGCCTCGGCCTCCATCGCGCAGGTGCATTATGCGACGTTGCATTCGGGCGAGGAGGTCGTGGTCAAGATCCAGCGCCCGGGCATCCGCCGCCGGGTGGCCGCGGACCTACAGATCCTCAAGCGCGGGGCGCGGCTGGTCGAGTTCGCGAAGCTCGGGCAGCGGCTCTCCGCCCAGGACGTGGTCGCCGACTTCGCCGACAACCTGGCCGAGGAACTGGACTTCCGCCTCGAGGCCCAGTCCATGGACGCCTGGGTCGCGCATATGCACGCATCCCCGCTGGGCACCAATATCCGCGTGCCCCAGGTGTATTGGGACCTCACCAGCGAGCGCGTGCTGACGATGGAGCGCATCCAGGGGGTGCGGGTCGACGACGTCGCCGCCATCCGCAAAAAGGGCTTCGACGGCGAGCAGCTGGTGAAGGCGCTGCTGTTCAGCGTGTTCGAGGGCGGGCTGCGGCACGGCCTGTTCCACGGCGACCTGCACGCCGGCAATCTGTATGTCGACGACGACGGCAAGATCGTGTTCTTCGACTTCGGCATCATGGGCCGCATCGATCCGCGGACCCGTTGGCTGCTGCGTGAACTCGTGCACGCGCTGCTGGTGAAGAAGGACCATGCTGCGGCCGGGAAGATCGTGGTCATGATGGGCGCGGTGGGCACGGTGAAGCCCGAGGCCGAGGCCGCCCGCGACCTGGAGAAGTTCGCCACCCCGCTGACCATGTCGTCGTTGGGCGAGATGAGCTACGCCGATATCGGCAAGCAGCTCTCCACGCTGGCCGACGCCTATGACGTCAAGCTGCCCCGCGAGCTGGTGCTGATCGGCAAGCAGTTCCTCTATGTCGAGCGGTACATGAAGCTGCTCGCCCCGCGCTGGCAGATGATGAGCGACCCGCAGCTGACCGGATACTTCGCCAACTTCATGGTCGAGGTCAGCAGGGAGCACAAGGCGGGCCAGGAGTGATTGCCCGCACCGGCACCGCCAAGTCCGGCGATCTGGACATCGTCTACGAGGATTTCGGCAACGAGGACGATCCGGCGGTCCTGCTGATCATGGGCCTGGGCGCGCAACTCGTGTTGTGGCGCAAGGATTTCTGCGAGAAGCTGGTCAACCAGGGGCTGCGGGTCATCCGCTTCGACAACCGCGATGTCGGCCTGTCCTCGAAGCTGCCCGGCGCGCACAGCGGCGCCCCGCTGATCCCCCGGATGGCGCGCTCACTGGTGGGCGTGAAGAGCCCGGCCGCCTACACCCTGGAAGACATGGCCGATGACGCCGCCGCGCTGCTCGACCACCTCGGACTCGACCGGGCGCATGTCGTGGGCGGCTCGATGGGCGGGATGATCGCCCAGGTGTTCGCCGCCCGGCATGCCGCCAGGACGCGGTCTCTCGGGGTGATCTTCTCCTCCAACAACCGGGCGCTGCTGCCACCGCCGGGCCCCCGTCAGCTGCTGGCGCTGCTGCAGAAGCCCTCCGACACCAGCCGGGACGCGGTGATCGCGAACACGATCCGGATGACGCGCATCATCGGCAGCCCCGGTTTCCCGGTGCCCGAGGACAAGGCGCGCGCCGACGCCATCGAGAGCTACGAGCGGTGCTACTGCCCGGCCGGAGTGGGCAGGCAGTTCGCAGCCATCCTGGGCAGCGGCAGCCTGTTGCCCTACAACCGTCAGACCAGTGCGCCGACGGTGGTCATCCACGGCAAGGCCGACAAGCTGATGCGCCCGTCCGGTGGCCGCGCGATCGCCCGGGCCATTCCCGGGGCACGGCTGGTGCTCTTCGACGGCATGGGACACGAACTGCCAGAACCGCTCTGGGATGACATCATCGGCGAGCTCAAGTCGAACTTCTCGGCCTGAGGCGCCCTCACCCCGGGCCGGAGTTGGCGTCGGTGAGCGTGGTCAGCGCCAGCGCGCAGGTCTTGAGGGCGACCGACGACACGTGCCTGCCGA
This sequence comes from Mycolicibacterium frederiksbergense, assembly GCA_030499155.1. Taxonomy (GTDB): domain Bacteria; phylum Actinomycetota; class Actinomycetes; order Mycobacteriales; family Mycobacteriaceae; genus Mycobacterium; species Mycobacterium frederiksbergense_A. The sequence goes on from JAUKNU010000001.1 coordinate 378,906, forward strand.
AGAAGGTGGCCACCACCGCGTCGACGACCGGCTGCGCCCGGTGGAGCACATCGCGTCCCGCGTCGGTCAGCTCCGCCCACGTCGACCTACGGTCCTCCGGCACGGAAACGCGGCGCACCCAGCCGCACTTCTCCATCCTGTCCACCAGCCGTGTGGTGCCGCTGCGCGAGATCATCAGCTCGGCGGCCAAGGTGCCCATCCGCAGCCGTCCGCCCCCGCGATGCAACGCATCCAGCACCTCGCGTTCGGCATAGACGATGCCCACGCCGAGGCGCAGGTGCTCGTTGAGCGCGGCGAACAGCAGCGAATCCGCGCGGTACAGCGCACGCCAGGTCGCCAGTTGATCCGTGGTCGCCGCGAAGTTGCCGCTCTCGGTCACGGGGTGCCCCGCACATCGGCGGTGGCGTGCCGACGGGCATGCGCGACAGCCTCTTCCAGCGTTTCGATGAGGTGGTTCTCGTGGCGCAGCGAGGCGATGATGCCGATGTTGGCGAGCAGGTCCCGGTGCTCGGGCCGGACACCCTTGATGATGACGGTGATTCCCCGCGTTTCGAGTTCCTCGGCGATGCAGGCCAGGGTGTGCGCTCCGGTGGCGTCGAGCATGCCGAGCTGTGACAGCGCAATGATCACCACCCTCGCCTCCGCGTGGGAAGCATCGAGGATCTCGGTCGAGATACGTTCGGCCGCACCGAAGAACATCGCGCCGTCCAGCCGTAGCAGCACGATGTGCTCATCGCCGGGCCGACGGGGAAACGGGAGGTCCTCGCGGCGGACACCGCTGCGGCGCGCCACGGCGGTCAGCGCGAAGACTGCCGTCACGACGATCCCGATCTCGACGGCCTGCACAAGGTCGAAGCAGACCGTGACGACCGCGGTGATCGTGAACGTGGCGGCGGCGGCGCGGCTGGACCGGATGATCCTGACGATGACCCGCCACGAGATCATCCGGACCGCCGTCACCATCAGCACCGCGGCCAAGGCCGCCAGCGGAATCGCACCGACCGGGCCGCTGACGAGGTACACCACCCCGAGCAACAGGATCGAATGCGTGATCGCCGCCATCCGGGTTCGCGCACCGGATCTGACGTTCACCGCGGTGCGCGCGATCGCGCCGGTCGCCGGCATGCCTCCGAACAGCCCGGAGGCCACCGAGGCAAGGCCCTGCCCCACCAGTTCGCGGTTGGGGTCATAACTGCCGGTCTCCGACATCGTGGCCGCGACCCGCGCCGACAGCAGCGATTCGATGGCCGCCAGGGCCGCGATGGCCAATGCCGCCCCCAACAGGGCGTGCACCGTGGCGATATCGGCCTGCGGCCATACCGGGGTCGGCAGCTGCGAGGGCAGCACCCCGATGCGGGCGGTCGTCAAACCCGCCACCGATGCCAAGACGGTGACGGCCACGACCGCCACCAACGACGCCGGGATGGCCGGATGCAGACGCGGCAGGATCACCATCGCCACGACGACGACGGCCACCACCACCAGGGCGGGGCGGATCGTGGCGGTGTCGGCGTCCATCAGCACCTGCGCCGCGGCGACCAGGGGGCGCTGCCCCTCCGGCACGGATTGTCCGATCGCCGAGGGGATCTGCTGCAGGAAGATGATGACCGCGATACCGAGGGTGAAGCCCTCGATGACGGGCCACGGGATGAAGGTCACCGCTCGGCCCAGCCCACTGATGCCGGCAAGGACGACGATGACGCCCGCCAATGCCGTCACGACCGCGACACTGGCCACCCCGTACTGGGCGACGATGGGGGCCAGCACGACCGCCATCGCGCCGGTCGGCCCGGAAACCTGGACGTGTGAGCCGCCGAAGACGGCGGCCACCACTCCGGCCACCACGGCGGTCACCAGACCGGCCGCCGCACCCACGCCGGAGCTGATTCCGAACGCCAGCGCCAGCGGTAGCGCCACCACCCCGACGGTGACACCGGCGAGCACGTCACGTCTCCAAGACCGTTGCAGCCCGGCGTAATCCCGGCGGTGCGGCAGCAGCGGCAGCACCCGGTCGCGGAGGGCGCGGGGTGTCACGGGGAGGTGCCGATGGGGGGCAGCAATCCGATGACATCGAGCTGGTCGCGTCGCGCGGAGAGCGTGTCGGTCAGGAAGATCCGGGCGATGACGAGCAGCTCGGCGATCTTGGGATGGGCGAGCTCGTAGAACACCGCGTTACCGACGCGCTGTCCGCGGACCACGTGGTGGCGCTTCAGGACGGCCAGGTGCTGGGAAAGCTGCGTCGGCTCGATATCGCTGTCGGACAGGATCGCACTCACCGGTGTCGGGGTGGGGCTGGTGGACAGGATCTCCAGCACCCGGATCCGCGCCGGGTGCGCGAGCGCCTTGAACAGATTGGCCTTGATCTCGTACAACGGCTGTTCGGGACCACCGGACAAGATGTCCATCACCCGTCACCACTCTCACAACTTGATGGATTGCAACAATTCGCAATCCATCATACCAAGAGCTAGGCTCGCCGAAATGCGGACCGATCAGCGCTCCCCCACGACGCCACGGCCGTGGCAGTACATCACCTACTGCTACGGCAAACGCCTGCCCGACTCGATGCGCCAATGGGTGGCCAACGACCTGGCCGGCCCGGGAGCCACCATTCGCATGATGTGCCGGGTCGCCGTGCCGGCCATCGCGATCCTGGCTCCGATCTGGTTCATCCCGATGTCGCTGTACCTGCATGTGAGCATGACGTTGCCGATCTTCATCCCGTTCGTCTTCTTCTCGCACGCTCTGAACAAGGTGTGGCGCCGGCACATGCTGGCCAAGCACGGACTCAATCCCTACCTCGTCGACGCGCTCTCGCGGGAACGCAATGCGCACGTGCACCAGGCCTACGCCGAACGCTATGGACCCCGATCGGGACCGGCCGGCAGCCACGACATCTGACACCCGTTGCCGCGATCATGAAGGCCGAGGCGCACGCGGCGCCGGCCGGGTTCACCGGGACCGGAGCCGGCACTACGCGCGGACGCTGGACCTGTGGGCCGAGGCGCTACAGTCTCTTAGGGGTGAAGCCCGGGAACGGGCTTCCGGGGCTGAATCGACGACGATCGGCTCACGATGACGACGTACTAGACGACAACTGAAGGTTCGACTCCACCGACGGTCAAGACGTGGCCCGAGCTGGGATTTATGACACGCTGCAGGCGTCCCGAGTGACCAGGCTCACTACGGGTAGGGTCTCCACCGAGTGGACACCCGAACCCGGTGGACCCCGCAGTGCACCATCGAGAAGGGCAATCGCTTCCATGTCTGACAACTCCACCGGCACTGCGGATATGCGGCCTCATTTCGAGGACATCCAGGCTCACTACGACTTGTCGGACGACTTCTTCGGTGTCTTCCAGGATCCGACCCGGAAGTACAGCTGCGCCTACTTCACCGGGCCCAACGTGACGCTGTCCGAGGCTCAGATCGCCAATGTCGACCAGCACCTCGACAAGCTCAATCTCAAGCCGGGTATGACGGTGCTGGAGGTGGGTTGCGGCTGGGGACTCACCCTGCAGCGCGCGATGGAGAAGTACGACGTCAACGTCATCGGGCTGACGCTGAGCAAGAACCAGCAGGCCTACTGCGAGCAGCTCTTGAGCAAGATCGACACCGATCGCAAGTTCGAGGTGCGGCTGGAGGGTTGGGAGCAGTTCACCGGATCCGTGGACGCGATCGTCTCCATCGAGGCGTTCGAGCACTTCGGCTTCGAGCGCTACGACGCTTTCTTCGACACCTGCTTCAACAGCCTGCCCTCCGGCGGTCGCATGACCATTCAGAGCAGCTGCGGCTACCACCCGAACGAGATGGCGGCCCGTGGGAAGAAACTGACGTTCGAGCTGGCGCGTTTCGCCAAGTTCATGGTCGACACGATCTTTCCCGGCGGACGCATCCCGAGCACCCAGATGATGGTCGACCACGGAGTCAAGGCCGGTTTCACCGTTCCCGAGGTGATTTCGCTGCGCAACCACTACATCAAGACCCTCGGCATCTGGGCCGCCCGCTTGGAGCACAACAAGGACCAGGCGATCGCCGCGGCCGGCGAGCAGCACTACAACGACTACATGCGCTACCTGACCGGCTGCCAGTTCTACTTCGTGGACGAGGCAATCGACGTCAGCCTGGTTGCGTACGTCAAGCCATAGCTTTTCCGTTGCGCGGCAGCAGTATTCGCATTCGTTGTGAAACGCGCTGATGCGCATCGTCGGCTTGCTGCTGCTCCTGCTCGCGGCCGGGGCCCTGGTGGCGCGGTACGTGCCGACAACCAACCGAGCGTTGTTGGCGACGGCCGCACTGTCGCCCTATCTGATGTTCGGTGCGCCACTGGCCGTGCTGGTGTTCGCGCTGTCGCGGCACTGGACGCTGGTGTCGGTCGCCGCGGTGCTGACCGTCGCTGTCCTGGCGGTGCAGTTGCCCTGGTACATCGGCAGCCCCGACCCCGATACCGGGACCACGCTGCGGTTCGTCTCGGCCAACCTGCTGCTCGGCCAGGCCGAGCCGGCGGCGGTGGCCAGGCTGGCGGCCGAGGAGGCCGACATCCTCGCCGTACAGGAACTCACCCCCGAACTCGCCGCGGCCCTGTCCCCCGCACTGGCACGAGACTTCCCCTACTCGGCGCTGCGACCGCGGGAGCGGGCGGCCGGTGTCGGGCTGTGGAGCCGGTACCCGATCATCTCGTCCGGAAGCGACGAGAGTTTCAGCCGCGGGCTGATCTACGCAGGGGTCCAGGTGCCCGACACCGACTTCGCGACGACGGTGGTTTCCACTCATATGCCGCCACCGCGCTCGGCCTTCGATTCCTGGCGCAGCGACATCGTCCGACTGGGGCCGGTGTTGCGCGACTTGCCGCCCGGCGGCCCGGTCGTCGTCGGGGGCGACCTCAACGCCACGCCCGACGTCCGTGAGTTCCGCCAGTTGCTGCGCGACGGCTACCGCGACGGCGCGAGGCAGGCGGGGGCCGGCCTGACCCGCACCCACCCGAGCAATGTCATCATCCCGCCACTACTGGCCGTCGACCACATCATCACGCGCGACGCGTCCGTGACGTCGCTGCGGACCGTGGAGGTGGCCGGGTCCGATCATCTGGCGCTGGCCGCGACCGTGGTGTTGCACTGAGTTCAACGAATGAGGTTGGCCGACAGGGTAGTCGGCACCGCGGCGAAAAAGGTTCAACCGTCGAAGAGTATCTACAGCAACGACAATATGAGACGCCGTGACGAACGACCGCGCACCGTTGCCGCCAACTTCGGCGGCCGCCGCGACGTAACCAACGACCGGTTTGAGCGGAACCGCTCGTCCGTTCCGCAACCTCTGTAACAGCCTCAATCGACGGACCTGCCAATTCGAGCAAACTTCGCGTCACCCGACTGCGCTACGGCCGTCCGCCAGCGAACACAGACCGACAGTCCCGAGCTTGCCCCGGCCCGCGATTTCCAGCGAATTGATGCACTTTCCGCGCACTATTCGAACGCCTACCGTGCGCGCCGATCAGGAGGTGCACGGGCGAAGGATGGTCTAAGGAAATCGCCCTGTACTGCGCAAACATGTAGATAAAAGGCTCAAAGCCTGTAATGTCCCCCTCAGCTTTCAGTGCACCTAGGGGGAAACATGTCGCCATCGCTCTGAAAATCAATTCCGGGGTCGCTGCGGGTCTCATCTGTGCCGCAGCAACTCTTTCGCCGGTTACTACCGCCAACGCGGACACCGGCATTGCGAGCGCAGGGACGCTGGGTTCGCAGGTCGGGTCCGCCCAGTGCGTGCCGAGTGCGACCACGCCGTGCGATCCCATCGGGTTGCCCACGGCTGCCGCGGTGGCGGCCGCCGACCCCACCTTCCCGGACAGCCTCATCCAGAATGACTTCTGGTGGCTGGGCCGTGCGAACCCGAATGCGCCGCCCCGGTCCACCATTCTGGAGTTCACACCGATGAGCCTGGTGCCCGGCTTCCTCAAGCCGCTCTATGGCTGGTTCACTGCGGCGTGGGATCTGGAGGTCTGCGTCTTCGGCCTCACGGCGACGCTCGGGCCGTACGGGACGACGACCGTTTCCGTCGGTCGCGGCTGCAATTAGCCGGCAGCCCCGTCGCGGGTCACCCTGCCGCCCAATACTGTTGGCCCGTAAATGCCCCGATATCGCTCGTCGAGCGACACATCATTCGTCGGCACTGCGCGGCGCGCGACGGCCCATGGTCATCAATGACCGCCACCATGATGAGCGCGGACCCGTGTATGCGCGGCACTGCCCAGGCCCGCACAGTGCGCAATCGGCCCCCGGGCGGTAATGCTCGTGCGCCGCTCGGTCATGACCGCACTGACATCCGCCGCTAGACACGTACTGAAATCTACGCCGCGACCGCCAGACTGCTCCGAATTGCCGCGCGTTCGGCGCCTAAACGCCTCATCGTCGGCACTCACGCTGCGGCGCTCCGAATGCAGAGCCAACACCAACACGTATCTACAGCTACGTCAATTACTACACGCGGTCCAGATTGTCAGCCCGGAGGTGCTAACCGCGGCCCTGGGGTCCGGCGGATCGACAGCCCGCCCGCCACGTGCCACCACCTCGCAGAACGAGCCGGCAGCCGCCGAACATCGCCCGCGGCGGCCATCCCAGCTAAGTGCTGGGCGATAGTACGCGACGCATGAGCCAGCGAACTTTCACAAACGTCCATGTCCGGATCGGTAGTGCCGTTTTACGACTCCGAAGACGGTTGCGATCGAAAATTTTGCAGAATTCGGTTACGTCAATATGAACGCTGAGAGGTATCGCGAAACCTGGGCGACATGCGGCGCTAGCTGCGGCGATGTGTTGACAGGCAGCACACAGTCTGCGATGCTTTCCCCAACTTAGGGTCCGTTCGAGGGGGACAAATGTCAGTAATCACTCAGAAGCTGAGTATCGGTGTTGCGTCATGCGCCATGGTGGCTGCAGCAACACTCACTCCGGTGACGGTCGCTTCCGTCGCTCACGCGGAGTCACCCACGGGCGTGGTCGGCAGTAGTTTCTCGCAGCCCGCGTGCGACCCGTCGACCGGGATTTGCCCCCAGGCCGTCGTGCAGGCCACTGCCAGCCCGAACAACATCTTCCAGAACCAGTTCTGGTGGATCGGCCCGGCCAACCCGAATCCCCCCGCCAGTTCTGAAATTCTGGTGTTCACCCCACTCAGCCTGGTTCCCGGATTCCTCAAGCCCGCGTACAGCTGGTTCACCCAGAACCTGAACTTAGAGGTGTGCTTCCTCGGGGCTTCAGTGAAGGTCGGACCGTACGGCACCACCTCGCTCTCCGTCGGCCGAGGCTGCAACTAGTCTTGACTGCAGCTCAGAGTCCAGTTTCATCGGCGCGGATCCGTTCTTTGGGTCCGCGCCGAACTCTTCGGAAAGCGCACTGAGTGCCAATCACTGAACCCGTCGATGACGACGACCAGGTCGGACGATTCGCCAAGCTGGGCACGGTTATAAGCCGGCACCGCCGCTCAATTCTCATCGGGAGCCTGGTCGCGCTGGTTGTGGTGGCGGCCTTCGTCGGGTGGCTCGCCAAGAGCGGCCTCGACGCGAAGGATAGCCTCGAACAGGCGCGCACCAACGCGCAGCAGGCGAAAGACGCCCTGCAGCAAGGCAATTCAGGTGAAGCCTCGCGCTCTGCCGATCATGCGCAGTTCCACGCACAGCAGGCCCGGGACGCGACGCACTCGCTGCCCTGGGTGGTCGCTTCGACCATTCCCTGGCTTGGCAGCCCGTTCGTGGCAGGTCAGCAGATCTCCGATGTTGTTCTTGGCCTTGCGAACGACGTACTCAAGCCCGCCGCCGAAGCCGGAACCGCACTATCGCCGGACCGTCTGATCGATGGTAGCCGGGTTGATGTCCAACTCCTGCGCGCCGAAGAGCCCAAACTCAGCGAGATCTCGGCGGCGGCGACGCGCCTCGACGCCCAGGCACAAGCCATCACCGATCCACGCTACGTCTCGGTTCTTCGAGACGCTCGTACCCAGCTGCAGGACCAGACCGCCGGGATAGCCGGGCTGCTGGAGAACACGGCCCTCGCCGCGCGTCTCGCGCCATCTATGATGGGCGCCGACGGCCCGCGCTCGTACTTCATGGGGTTCCAGACCAACGCCGAGGCGCGCGGCACAGGGGGTCTACTCGGCGGATTTGGCGTCCTGCGCTTCGACAACGGCACCGGGACTGTCGACACGCTGGGCGCCAACACGGAGTTAGACAAACCGTTCACGCCGATTGATCTGGGCACCGAGTTCCAGGGGAACTATGGGTATGCCAACCCTTTCGGTGATTTCCGGAACAGCAACTTGAGTTCACACTTCCCGTACGCCGCCCAGATCTGGCGGTCCATGTGGGCGCAGCAGACCGGCATGAACGTCGACGGAGTCATCGCCCTTGATCCGTTCGCCCTCAGCTACGTGCTGGGCGCCGTCGGTCCGGTCAGCTTGGCCGACGGCGAACAGATCACGAAAGAGAATGTTGTCGAACTGACCGAGTCCACCGCATACAGCCGATTCCCGGATGACCAGGCAGCGCGCAAGCAGTATTTGCAGGACATCGCCACTGCTGTCGTCAACAAGATGACCACATCGGTCGGCTCACCACGCGCGTTGCTCGACGCCCTCGGCAAGGCCGTCGGCGAAGGCCGTATCGCCGTGTGGAGCTCGGTGCCTGCCGAGCAGGAACTGTTGGAGCAGACGCCGCTGGCTCACATTGTTCCCGATGATTCCGCCCCTTATGCCGAGGTGGTCATCAACAACCTGGGTGGCAACAAGATGGACTACTACCTGGAACGCGAGATCGAGTATGTTGCCGACGGATGTGATGGCGACACCAGGATGTCGACCGTCACAGTTCGCCTGAAGAACGCTGTACCGGACACACCGCTGCCTGAGTACGTCACAAGTATGGGTGGACTGAATCCAAATATCCCCGTCCAGCTACCGAATGGGTCCATGGTGACATCGGTGCGCCTTCTCGCCACTGCAGGTGCCAGGCTGGAAAGCGCACTGTCTAACGGACAGAAAGTGGCTGTGCTGACCGGCACGGAACGAAACCATCCCACCTTCGAGATTCAGGTCGCGATTCCGCCCGGGCAGGCCGGCGAGTTGAGCTTCCGCTTGTCCGAACCGACGGTGCCGGGCGAACCCCACGTTCCCGTTCAGCCCTTGGTCGACGGTGTGTCTCCCGTAGTATCGGCACCCTCATGCGGATGATTGGTCAAGTCACACAACGGAAAAACCTTTCAACAAGCGGATCGCACAGTTCGGGGCCAACAGGGGCGAAGGAGCGGCGGCATTGAATCTCCAAGAGTTCGTTAGGCTACTGCGCAATCGATGGATAACGGTTTGCACCGCGGCATTGGTCGCAATACTTGGAGCCATCGCGGTTACCTTGCTAACCACTCCGCTCTACCAAGCCTCCACAAGGCTGTTTGTGGCGACTACTGGAAGTAGTTCATTGGCCGATGCATATCAGGGCAATCGCTACTCCCAGGAGCGAGTCAAGTCGTACGCTGAACTGCTAAAGGGGCAAACGCTGGCTCAGCGCACTGTAGACAAGCTCCAGCTTGGCATGAGCGCAGACACGCTTAGGCAAAAGGTCACGGCTGACGCCAAACTCGATACCGTGCTCCTCAACGTGTCTATTCTCGATGAGTCACCCGTCAGGGCGCGTGACATTGCCAATACGCTGTCGGACGAATTCGTAGCCATGGTTCGCGAACTCGAGACACCAGAAGGACAGTCGACCCCCGATGGTCGCGTCGTAGTGGAACAGCGCGCTTCGATTCCCAGCACTCCTGTCATTCCAAAAACAACCCGCAACGTGGCCATGGGGGTCGTCTTCGGTCTTGCGTTGGGTGTCGGGCTGGCGGTCCTTCGCGACTTGCTTGACAACACGGTCAAAGACAGAGACACCGTTGAGGAGATCACAGGAACGGGACTAGTCGCGAGCATTCCTATGGACAAGGAGCGCCGAAAGCAAGCTGCTATTCATTTCGAAAGCGACAGATCCCTCATTGCAGAAGCATTCCGAAAACTCCGCACAAACCTGCAGTTTCTCGCAGTCGACAACCCTCCGCGTGTCATCGTGATTACTAGCTCGGTTCCTGCCGAGGGGAAGTCAACAACAGCAATTAACATTGCGCTTGCCCTAGCGGAAGCTGAGCACAGTGTCGTGCTGGTTGACGGTGATATGCGACGGCCAAGTCTTCACAACTACCTCGGCCTGATCGGGACTGTAGGGTTTAGCACTGTTTTAAGTGGCGCAACTCTGCTCGAGGATTCATTGCAGCAATCGCAATTTCCGGGCTTGGCGGTTCTAACGTCTGGGACTGTACCCCCGAACCCTAGCGAGTTGCTGGGATCTCAGGCCGCGCGAAACGTACTACAGGAGCTTCGGAATCGATTCGACTATGTAGTAGTCGATTCCTCTCCCCTCCTTGCAGTCACCGACGCGGCAATACTCGCAGCGGGCGCCGACGGTGTTCTTGTGATCGCGAGGCACGGTCACACCAAAAGAGAACAACTCGCGCACGCAGTAGGAAGCCTTCACGACGTAGCCGCGTCCGTACTTGGAGCGGTGTTCACTATGACTCCAACGCGAGGTGGCACGTCGTACAACTACGCGTACAAGTACTATGGCGAAGACCTTGCGAAGAAGTCTCGGGACAGCGGAATAGCAGTTCCGACGGCGATCAACCCCACACTATCCGATACCAAACCGACACCACGTCAACAAAGCGCGTCTCAAAGACGCAAAGCGTCCGGTTAGCATATTTTTCGGTTCGCGTGGCGGTCATTCCACAACCCGGCTAGCCTCGCTTAAATAACCGGGAAACCACTTCACAGGTATGGCTTCGACATTCAAAGGCACCGATGACCAAACGAGCTCTCATTACCGGAATTACAGGACAAGATGGCTCTTACCTGGCGGAACTCCTTCTCGCAAAGGGCTACGAGGTACACGGACTTATCCGACGAGCATCCACTTTCAACACCTCTCGCATAGACCACTTGTACGTTGATCCCCATTCGGCCGATGCGCGCCTGTTCCTCCACTACGGCGATCTCAGCGACGGCGCGCGGCTCGTAACGCTTCTTGCGCGAATCGACCCCGACGAGGTGTATAATCTCGCAGCGCAATCGCACGTTCGTGTGTCGTTTGACGAACCTGAGCACACTGCCGATACCACCGGCACGGGAACTATTCGTATGCTTGAGGCAGTTCGTCTATCGGGTATCGCGACGCGCTTCTATCAGGCATCATCATCGGAGTTGTACGGAGCGACGCCTCCGCCACAGAACGAAAGCACTCCGTTCTATCCGCGGTCGCCATACGCCGCAGCAAAGCTGTACAGCTACTGGATTACAAAAAACTACCGCGAGGCTTATGGCATGTTCGCGGTGAACGGAATCCTATTCAATCATGAGTCGCCTAGACGCGGCGAAACATTCGTAACTCGCAAGATCACTCGTGCTGTGGCGGCAATCAAAGCAGGTATTCAACATGAGCTGTACATGGGGAATCTTGATGCCATCCGCGATTGGGGCTACGCGCCCGAGTACGTCGAGGGCATGTGGCGAATGCTTCAAGCTGATGACCCAGATGACTATGTCTTAGCGACTGGCGTTGGGATCACTGTGAAAGAATTCCTCGAGATTGCATTCGCACGCGCGAATCTCGACTGGGAGAAGTACGTCCGGTTTGACGAGCGCTACCTACGCCCTACCGAAGTTGATGCGTTGATTGGCGATCCGTCCCGGGCAGCCGAGCAGCTGGGCTGGGTCCCGACCATCGACGGACGCCGACTGGCCTCATTAATGGTGGATGCCGATGTCGAGGCCCTCTCACATGCGGGAGGGTCATGGATCGACAAGGTCCATTTGGATTCCTGGGGTACCTCTCCCATTTACACGCCTAAGAATCGGCTAGCCTGAATGGGGTTCTCGCCAACGACGCTGGATCGTACAGCCACGTTCTACGTCGCCGGACACCGTGGCCTAGTCGGCTCGGCGATCGTGCGCCGCCTGCAGACGGCAGGCTTCAAGAACATTGTCGGTAGGACTTCAGCAGAGCTAGACCTAAGGGATCGCGAAGAAGTCGCTAGGTTCTTCTCCGACGTTCAACCACGCTATGTGGTTCTAGCTGCGGCCAGAGTCGGCGGGATACTAGCGAATAGCACATACCCAGTTGATTTTTTGAGCGAGAATCTACGAATACAGTTAAACGTGCTGGACGCTGCACGCCACGTCCGCGTTGAGCGTCTGTTGTTCCTGGGCTCGTCATGCATCTATCCGAAGTTTGCGGAACAGCCTATTCGAGAAGCATCTCTATTGACGGGTCACTTGGAACCTACAAACGATGCCTATGCAATTGCAAAGATAGCTGGAATCCTGCAAGTTCAGGCCGTCCGGCGACAGTTTGGGCTGCCATGGATATCTGCGATGCCAACTAACCTATATGGGCCGAACGATAATTTCTCACCGACTGAGTCACATGTACTGCCCGCACTAATTCGACGTTACGATCAAGCGGCTTCAGATAAAAGTGCTTCAGTGACCAACTGGGGCTCCGGGGAGCCGCGCCGGGAATTCCTACATTCTGACGACATGGCGGATGCATGTCTACACCTGCTTGAGCACTACGACGGTCCGGAGCAGGTTAACGTAGGAAGCGGACGAGACGTCACTATTCGAGAGGTCGCCGAAACCATCGCAGACGTGGTTGGCTACAGCGGCCAAACACGATGGGATACATCGAAACCTGACGGGACACCCCAGAAACTGCTCGACGTATCGAAGCTGTCTAATGCCGGTTGGCAATCTAGAATCGACCTACGAGAAGGGTTGCAACGAACTGTGGACTGGTATCGTGAGCATGCTGACAGCCTTCGGGGCGCTTGAGGTTTCGCTAAACGGCTAGCCATACTTAATGCTGGTCGAAATCTGGGAAGCGTGGCCTAATTGGTCTCGCGGGGACACCGGCGCACACTGTATATGGCGGCAGATCATGTACAACCACTGATCCTGCCCCGACAATACAACCGTCTGAAATGCTGACGGACCCCACAATCACGCTGCCGAAGCCAATCAGAATATCATCGCCGAGTTCCACGACGGAATCATCCCGCCGGGCTTGCTCGTAGACCGTGACTGTTGGATCTTCGAAGGGGTGGTCCCGGCCGACGATGGATACATTGCTCGATATGAGAACATAGTTCCCGACCTTGAGGTTTGCCTCGCACGTGAAATTCTTGCCAAAAGACACATGATGGCCCAGTTTGACGAAGTGCGGGGCGCGTACGTCAGCATTTTGCGCAAAGCTCACGTGCTTTCCAGCAACGAAAAGATCTGGCCCCCTCCACTTGACGCAGCGAAGCCGCCATCGTCGTACGCACGTTCGCGCGAGTTCTAATGGCCAAGGATAGGTGCGGAATGGCCCAGAGGCAGATTCGATCCCCATCGTCAGCGATACCCACCAGGACGCAATGTTCTTTTCGCCGTTCCGGCACGAGCTATAAACCTGTGTACTCGCAATTCATGACATCTACGAAGAGCGTCCAACGCAGGATAATCGACCGCGATGCTCTTGCCGAATCCTGGGACTCGATCAAGAAGTGGTGGCCTCGTAACCAATCTGTCGTACGGGTTTAATGAGCCTCCGTGCGAGCCGGCACTCAGCCCATAATTATCAACAAGTCTGCGCGGAGGAAAGATCGACACTCCGCCGTTTATGAACATCGCATAGTACCAATGAATGAACCAGCTATTTACGCGGCCCTGAATAGAACTGCCCAATTGATTTGTAAATGGATAGAGTCCCTGCATGTCAAAGGCGGATCTAAACGACCTCGAAGAAATTACATTTCCTTCCGGATAATTATCGAGGGCGAAGTGATCCCAGGCGCGCGACCAAGTGGCCCAGCCCCAAGGGTGCGTAAATGGCAGCACAAGTGCTTCTTTCGCGTTACGCAGGGAAGGCGCATCGTAGACGTAGCCGACGATGCTCCAGACCCGTTGATGTTCATCATAGTGACGTAAGGCACTATTAAAATACGTCAGGGCGGCTGGCGACACTACGAGGTCATCTTCTAACACAATCACGCGCCCGTATTTACCCACCATCTCGGTGACTCCTGCATAAATTGACCGTCGGAGTCCGTGATTTTCCTCCCGATACACCGCGGCCACGTTTGGCAGACGTTGATTCTTCACCAGCGACCTGACTTGCTCGACCGCTACCCGGTCGATGTCGCGCTTGGGCCCATCAACGAAAACGGTCACCGTGGTGTCGTGGAATTCTGGACATCGCAACAGGCTTTCGAAAAGTCGCTGGAGTCGATCTGGACGGTTGTAGGCGAATATAGCGATAGGTGCCAGGCCAGTGCCGTGAGTACTCATCTATTTCCCGACTGCTCGCTTGTTGTTGGTGCACACATTCGACGCCCTTCCCTAACCACCCGTGTCGTTCTCCTTATGATGGTTGTTTGCACGACTCGCTTGCGGCCAAGGCGCGAACAATACTTGCTAAACCGCTTAACGCTAACCAACGGCGCGTCTAAAAAGCACATCAGCTTGAGTAGGCCCAAACTCGGGCGTGAACACCTGATTGAAGACGCCGATTACGCGAAATCCATGAGCGGCCAAGTAAGAAGTGACATTGTGAAACAAGGGTTGATCCACATATAATTCGATGTAGCTGAGTTCAACATAGATGAAGTCAATATCGCCGATCTCACTAAGCCCCTCGAAGAGCCCGAGCTCGCCGCCTTGAACATCGACTTTCAACATGACCGGTCGCGATAGCTCAGATACCGCTACACACTCATCCAATCGCCGCACCGAAACTTCAATAGTAGTGTCCTGCCGTACTCCGAATGCTCTTTCCTGCTTTGGTCCAAGAGAAAGTAGCGACGAACTGTCTGCTCTGTCAGCCACATGGAACGTAGCCGATCCTTTAGATGCGGCAAGAGCGCACCGCTCTAGCCGGAACCGGTCGTCTCCAGCGAATACTGCTTCGAAAGTATCGGCAGCGCCGGTCAAGGGTTCGAAAGCAATTATTTGTGCGGTAGGACGTTCGCTACGAAACGCGAGGCTGAACTGGCCCTTGTTCGCTCCAGCGTCGATCAAGCTATTTGCCTGACACATTCGAATCGCGGGTAAGTGCTCGGTGCCCGCGGCCACGTGATTCAAGAGCGCCGCACGGACGAACCGTCGGCGGGTGAGAGGATGTCCCAAGTTCCGTGGAACTTCGGTGGCGGTCCGGTGAGCATCAGGCTGCGCTCACCTGATCATTGTGCACGACGGGTACGACATGTTCGGCAACCTCGCGTTCGAGGGCTGCTCGCAGTGCCGGCAGGTGCAGGTGGCCGTTCACCCGGCGGAATTGCTTGCCGGCCTCGACCATCCCGGCGGCGCACCAGCGCAGCGCCATCTGCCCGTCGCGCCAGCGCTTGACGTTGCCGGCATGTTCGCGGCAGACCGAGATCATCGACTCGATGCAGTTGGTCGAGCGCAGCGTGCGGGCCAGCGTGGGCGGTACCCCCAAACGCAAGACTGTGAGCGTCTCATCGAGGCCCTCGCGCAGACTCGCCGCCGCGCTGGGGTGGGTGCGGTCGAGTTCCTTGGCCAGGGCCAGCAGGGCGGCTTCGGCCTCAAGCGCCGATCCGGCATGGTAGGCATCAGTCATCCTGCGGCCTACAGTGGTTCGAAGGCGTTGGGGCAGATGATCTTTCACGTTCCGAACCTTGTGCAGCTGACAGCGCTGAATGACCGGGTGATCGAGCACGTCGAGCACCGCTTTGCGCAGCGCCTTGGACCCGTCCAGGCCCACCAGCACCGGACGGGTGACGTCCAGACCCCGTTCCCGCAAATCCACCAGCAGCTCGGTGACCAGGGTGGCGTTCTCCGTCGAGCCCTCCACCAGCGCCAGCGGGTGCTTGGTGCCCTCGATGTCGATCCCCAGCGCCACGACGCAACACGATTCGGCGAAGTGCACCCCGTCGATCATCAACGCCACCAGATCCAGCCCGGACAGATCACGCGACAGCAGCTCAGCCAGCGCGGTCTCGGTCATCGCCACGAACCGCCGCGATACCGCTGATTTGCTTGTCGCCGTGGCCTTTTCCGTGATCTGGACGCCGACCGGCTCCAGCCCGACCGGGTAACGACGAGTGGACAGCCCGGCCAGCATCTTCTCCATCGCCAGCCGGCCCAGGATCTCCGTGGAACTGAACAGCTCATAGGACGCGACCGCCAACTCGCCCGTCCCGTCGGCGGCGCGCACCCGGGGCCGGGTCACCGGCACCCGTCGCCCACCCAAGGTCACCGAGCCGCGTTCACGACCGTGCCGCACCGCGGTCCTGGCCTGATCGTGGCGACCCTTCGGGCCAGCCAGCGCGGTGACGTCAGCCTCCATCAACGCCGCCATCACCTGCAGGCCCGCGCCGACAGCCAACGCCAGCAGGCCCTCGCTCATGTTTCCGGCGATCTCGCTCATCGCCACACTGACCCGTTCGGGAACCGCGGATGCACTCACATCGACGGACTGAATCTGGT
>JAUKNU010000001.1:396750-431351 GCA_030499155.1 Mycolicibacterium frederiksbergense
GAGCGGGTAGATCCTTTTCCCGGCAGGTTGGCCTGCGACAGATAGGCCGCCGCGCGGCGCAGGACCTCGTTCTCCTGCTCCAACAACCGATTCCGGCGGCGCAGCTCCCGTAACTCAGCCGAATCGCTGGTGCTCTTGCCGGGCTTGGCACCTTCATCGATATCGGCTTGGCGCATCCACTTGTGCAGCGTCATCGGGTGCACACCGAAATCAGTGGCGATGTGCTCGATCGTCACGCCGTCGTCGCGGTTGCGGGCCACACGGACGACATCATCGCGGAACTCTCGGGGGTAGGGCCTGGGCACACTGACATCCTTCCAGCTCACCCGTTCCGGGCAAGCCAACTCAGATGTCACCTATTCGTGCAGCAGACCCGAAGGTTCACAGGTACAGCACACATGGAACGCTGCACCGGAAGTCAACGTAAGGCCCAACGATGCTATGCCTCGCGCATCAATGGACCACTATTCGTTGCTAACTTGACGCTCGCTACGCAGCGCCCGGACCGCGATAAACCAGGACGCAACGCCAACAGTACTGTAAGCGATGAGACTGGCTATGCCCGCGCCTACAGCGCCCAGGTGTGGCACCAACAGCCCCAGTGCCAATAGAGTCACAATCGCTCCAATCGCGCTCGTAATGAACATCTCTCGACGGCGCCCCAGAACGGCAAGTAGACCTTGCCCGCTGTCCACAAGCATTAGTGCAATCGCGGCAACTATCAACACGCGCAGCGCGGGTACCGCGGGTGCGAACGGCACGCCGAACATTGCAACAGTAAAAGGATGCGCAATCGCTTCACCGAGCGCCGCAATCGGCAGCACGATTGCGAGCATTACAAGCAGCTCACGCCTCACGCTTGGAATCGGATCGTCCGTATATGCTGCAGACTGCATTCTATTTTTGAAGGCCGCCGACACGGCCAAGGCAGATTCCGTTATCGCAACGGTGGCGGCGTAATAGCCCACTTGCTCGGGCGTCGACAGAGCATTGAGTAGGAATACATCCGCTCGCAAAGACACCGCGGTGCACAGGGCAAAGCCAAGGACAGGCAGCCCCTGCAAGACGCCAGTCTTGACGTCTGCGAAAAATGCTCGTGGCTTCAACGCGCCTGCTGAAGCGGGCGGCTGAGGCCTAGCGGACCGTAGCGTTAACCAAAGGTAGAGGACACCCAGTGATGTGCATAGCGTCGTCGTCGCCGTTGCCGAGAAAGTAGAAAGACCGCCTGTAGCGAAGATTAACGTGATCAAAAGGAATCGGACGATTGCGGGCGCCGCCGCTTGTGTTGCCAGGACAAGACTCTTGCCTTGGGACACCGCGACCGCTCTCCAAAGGAGGCCAAAGCTTACGATCGGAACAGCCACCGCTACCGCATTTGCTGTGCTGATGTTCGCGCCAAGTGTCTGCACCGAAACCCAAGCAGCAATGGCAGCGACTGCACTGATGCAACCTACGATAAAATAGCGGGGTCGCGAGTTGATAGCGACGTCATCTCGCAAGTCAGCAGAAAGCCGCTCGGCTTGACCGAAGCTTCCCAGCGTTGCCGCAAGCGAGAACACCGCCAACGCGATCGCGAACTCACCGCGCCCGATGGGACCGAGCCCACGGGCCAGCATCGGCCCAACTGCAAGCGCGAGCAGTGGTGGCGCTGCGAAGAGAAATAACTCGAGCCATCTTCTCAATCAGCCGGGACCTGCCAGTCGTCCTGTTACCTTGTCGCGCAGGACATCTGCAATAGCCGTAAGGCCGAGGCCACCAGCATCAGGAGCGTCGAACCAGACACTCGGCGCAATAACACGCTTCGCATCTCCGGCGAACGCCCCCCACCACGAGAAGGTGCTGTTCGACAACACCATCTCGCGCGCACCCATGAGAACTAAGAGATCAGCCAAGTCGGAGCCGGTAGAAATCGTAGTAGTCTCAGCTGCTACAGCAGGACTAAGCACCTCTGCACACCAATCCGGATCGTCAGAAACAACTTTCACTGGCAACGACGGGTCAAGGTCCTCCGCGGCTGCGATGAAGTAGTCGAGAGTACACACACCTAGGCGTTCGGTGATTTTCTGCACGGCGATGTAATCACCGCGCCTTACATGAATCGCCGAATACTCGTAACCAAGTTTCCACGAGTTCACTGGGGTCGACTCCTCCAGTGCTGTCCGCAATACCTCACGGATACGGGCCCGGTCGGACTCGAAGGTCGTGGGATCCTGGAAATAGCCGCGAGCCCACAAGTGGTTGCCCGCTTCAAGCCTCTGTCCGCAGTCACGCTCGCCGATCGTTTCGCACGTGTAACGCGGCGGAGAGATCGTAAGGTTACTTGCTGCGTAGTCGCGTAGCTTTGCGGGAGCGAGACCGATGGTCCGCCATAACATCCGTTCGAAAACTGATTGTCCGATGATATCGTTTCTAGTAGCGAGTCCGGCGCGGACGAGTTCATTGCCCCGACGGCCCGGCCGCACAACCAAACGCTCGTCCCAAACGAGTGGGCCCCATGAGACTTCCCACATGTTGCTGAACGTCGCCCATTGGAAGAGCTGGTTGGCAAGGCCCCCTTGCAACTCGACGGTTAGCGACCCTGACTCATTCATCCTAGCGAAGCGCTCCTAGATTCGTCCGACGTGTCAATTGTGGCTTCACAGCGGGGGGCCTGGCAGCAGAGTCATTAACAGCGAATACCAACACAATAGCTATCAGCGATAGCACGACACCGGCGTGTGTCATGTATGGAGCTAAAGGCGTTTCGGTTATTGAGGTGCATACCAATATGACCATAAGTCCCACCCCTTCTACTGGTGGTCGCCGACGCCTCACCGTATGTGCGATCGCCACAAACAATGCTCCATAAAGGGCCAACGCAGGAAGACCGCCCACCAGGATCAAGTCGAGAATCTGATTGTGCGCATGGGTTACCTCCGAGATATCACGATCTGTCACCAGGGGGTGAGCTTCGTTAACCCACTGCGTTCCGTGGCCCAGCACAAATCCCCGCGGAATCAAGTCGACGATGACGTCCCAAAGCCCACCCCGATTCGTTAGAGCAGCTATCCAATCGTAATCTGGCGTACCGCCGAAGAAGTACACCGGCAGCATAAGGAGCAGCGGGATCCAAGAGGCAATAAAAGCAGCGACTAGGACTAGCCAAGGAAATATACTATTCCCGCGTCGGTATAGTAATACGCATCCTACGGCCAAAATAGTTGCGGCTATCGCGTTACGCCCCTGAGTTGTCATCAAGAGAACGAAAAACAGGAGCGCGAAAGCGAGGGAAACTAGTCGTCGAGATCTGAAGCCCCACAAACTCACTTCAACTACCAGCGCTGCGCCAAAAAACAACGCAGTAATGTTGCCGTGATGCAGCAGGCCCTCTACATTCGGAAAGTTCTCGACTATTTTTCCCGAAAAATATACGCGAGAGTTTACGTACCAGGTCGGATCGACAATGTAGGCGATCACGCTGAGCAGTCCGGCTAATCGAGCTCCCAGACGGAAGGAGGCACCGATGTCGTAACCCTCGGCAGCTAAAATACACAACACTACGAACACTACGACGATGAGAAGTATATTTCTGGCTGCACCAAATTCTTCAACGCGTAAGTGCGTAAGAAAGAGCCACAGGAGCAGGGTGACAAACAGCGCCTCTCCAGTCCTACGCGGCCAAACAATCATGCTATTCGTACGTGAAGAATCTGCAATGATCTTAAGCACAAACACGCATACAATGAGAACAAAAATGACCCTGAAGTAAGTGATTGCTGGCGCAAACAACACGCCACCAGAGTCTCGGGGAGTCGACATGGAATTCGCGATCGGCAGGCTGACCATCATTACAACTAATAAACCTGTCAGCCACTGTCCGTCCTGCCCAGACTTAACTCTCATTGCGGCTTTGTTCACTTCCACAGCCTCGCAACCAGATTCACAAGCCGGCCGCCTTCAAATAAAGACGAGCGATCCCGCCCCGTATACGCTTCCGAAGCTGCCGCCGCGCGCGTGTACATCGGCATGCGGATAAACTCATGTAGTACGTACGAGCCGTACGAACCATAGTATCCACGATGTTGTAACCAAGTCACGTGCAACGCCGCCCGCAATCGCCGCGTGAACCGGTTCAGCCGGAATTTCGTTTGCGCTCCAGCTACCAATGCGCCTCGATCGCCGATGGTGCTACCAGCATTCGGATCTGGAACGGCAATTGTCTGACGCGGCAAGTAAAAGTGAACACTTGCCGATGCCCTCACGGGCCAATCCGCAACATGACTTATTGGTTGACCCGCGTCCAAGAGAAGACCAGCGGCAGCGGCATTAAGAGCGTAGGCAGTCGTGGTAGTAGGTGGAACAATTGCTCGAAAGAACTGGGGCCCAATGCGATAAATGGCGGGCGGGCCGCAGAAGGTAACGGCAGTCTCTTTCTTATAACTTAGCATCACAACGGTAGGAACCTCGGTGTGAAGCATGGCTTCAATTAGACTATATTCGAGCGATTCACCCACAATTCGCGCGTCGTCCTCGAACACTAAAGCATATGGTTGGTCTAGTTCAATAATGGTACGGTATACATTTCGATGAGCGAGCGCACAGCCGATCTCGCTGCCGATTAGCTCACGTCTTAATAAGACTTTCGCGGCCATCTGGTCTACTAAGCCAGCGTCTCCACTTTCCTTCTTGAAGACCACTCCGTCCACTCGACTCCACGACACATTAAGTGCGTTTAGCTGTGCCTCAAGAGCGTCTCCTCGATAGGTAGCTGGCAACCCGATGATAAATGCGGGAATCGGACAAATGTCCTCCGCGGCACTTCCTGCCACCGACTCTGCGTCATGCTGCATCAGAACCCACCGAATTCTTTTCTATTGCAGACTTGTACAGCATCACACTAACCCGCGCGGCGCCCGTCCGCCGAACTGCTACTAGCTTGAACGGTTCCATTGACGCAACCGGGTCCTCGGGCCCCGTCGGGTCGTCGGATGCCGTCTAGTCTCATAACTCCTTCTATCACTCGTTCGAAGCTCTCGATCGCAGCATCTTCGCTGAGGAACTCACGACAGAAGCTGTAACCTGCAGCGCCCAGCTTGGCGGCGTGGCAATGATCTAGCGATAGATCTACCGCCATATCTAGAAGTGCCCTCGGATCGCCCGCCGGCACAACGCATCCTGCGCCTGAGCGCTGAACCTCACTTGCGGTGATTCCATCAGGGTCCGTTGCAGCAACTACGGGACGCATCGCGTGAAAGTAGGAAGTAAGCTTGCTTGGAACAGCCATATTGGCGACGCCGGGCATTTCGTTCACGACTAGGCAGTCAGCGGCTGCTAACGCGTACTGATAGTCGGCTGGGTCCAGCGGATCCACAAACTGAATCCGACTGATGCCTTCTGCAAGTTGCTCCAAGCGGGACCGCTCACCACCGTCGCCTACCAGCACGAACCTAATCGGCAACAGTTCCTCGTCAGCCAAACGCGCCGCTGCAACTACATTCTCCAAGCCTTGTTTCGCACCCATATTGCCGGTATGGACCGCGAGGACTGAGTCTGTGTCCCAACCGAGCGCTATTCTGGCTGCATTCTTCGTTATAGGCGGAACGGGCTTCAAGTGCGTCCAATTCCGAACGACCGCCGTCCGCTCCGGTTTTACCCGGAAATTCTCAACCAAGAACTCACAGAAGGTCGGATGAATCACTATGACCTGATCAGCGGCTCGTAAAGTCAGGCCCTCGACCCACTGCATAGTTCTGACCGCAAGGCCAGCGCCTTCTTTGGTTTCACGCATTCCGAGCGTGTAGATGTCCTGCACCCAGACGACGAGACGGGGCCGTCTTGGTGTCAACCTGATACGGAGCGCAACGAGGGCGGTCGATATGAGCGCCGGTGACACCGCGATGACTATCGATCTGGTGCCAAACTTATTGAATACAAGCCGGATTCCAAAAGTCAACTCCGAAAGCAGCCTGCGAGCGCCCCGCGGAGGGTTCGGAATGTAGTGCCGCATGCGGCGAATCACGACGCGATCCGCGACTTCAGTGCGGCCCCACTGGCCGTATCCGGCTCGGAGCTTCCACTCGGGGTAGTGCGGATGCGCTACGTAAGCCGAGACATCGTGCCCACGCGCGCTCAGGGCCGAGGCGAGCGCACCAGCATACGGAGCGTTGCCTGAAGTTTCTGGTGGATAGTGCATGCTGAGTATCCGCACTCGATATCCAGCCATGTCAGCGGTCCACATCCCTAACTGTCCAGTGTCTCTAGCAAGCCAACTGCTATGACTGATCGATCTTTCGTTGGGTCGTTCTTCATCGAACTAGTCTCGTGCCGAACAGTACTGACCTTGTGCGAACGCAGCATCTCTCCGGCCGACGGCGTCGGAGCGAAGCACTCAGCGTTCGCGATACAACACAACCGCCCGGAACGTCCGGATAATGATCTTGATATCCAGCCACAGCGACCAGTTCTCAATGTAGAAGTTGTCATAGCGGCAGCGATCGGCGATCGAGGTATCACCTTTGAGTCCACTGACCTGAGCAAAACCGGTGAGCCCCACCTGAACTCGGTGACGGTGTGCGTATCGATCGAACTGTGTCGAAAACTGCTCAACAAAGTGTGGACGTTCCGGACGGGGTCCAACGACCGTCATGTCACCACGGAAGATGTTCCACAGCTGCGGCAACTCATCAATCGATGTGCACCTCAGGAACTTTCCGACCGGACCGACGCGATTATCTGACGCAACATTCCAATGTGTCTGAGACTCGGTCTCGTTGGCCGGTCGCATCGACCGGAACTTCAAGAGCTCGAACTGCTGACCGTCACGGCCCACCCGGGTCTGCCGGAAAATGACGCCGGGCCCACCCTCGAGCCGCACGGCTACCGACGCCGCCGCCAGCACGGGCGACAGCACCACGAGCGCCGCCCCGGAGGCGCAGATGTCGAAGGCTCGCTTGATCACTCGCGCCGGCCCACGGAGATTCGGATTGCGTATGCGCATAATAGGTATCGAGCCGATGTGGTCAGCAGTACCGGTGAGGGTGTGAAAGTGGTGGAGACGCGGCACCACGAGCAGTTCCGCCGTCAATCCGACCTTTGTCCGCACCGCGTCGATCAGAGCTCTCTCATCGAAGTCGCCGTCTGCGACCAGAATGGTGTCTGCGCCAGTCGTGATCACTGCCATGTCCAAGTCAGCGAGGCGCCCGAGCCGCGGCATGACCTCAGCCGCTGGCGAGTAGTCGACATCGTCGACAAAACCGACGGGAACCAATCCGTAGTCCTCGTGGTTGGCCAACGTGCTGGCTAATTCCGTTGCAGTTCGACCGCCTCCGATAAGGACGGTGTGGTGTTTCGCAATCCCCCATCGGCGTCCCATTCCGACGAGACGCGTCGTAGCGAGCCGCCCGAGGATGACCAACGCAACAGCCTGGCTGGCTGTTTCGAGGAAAGTCTGAACGTTAGACTTTTCGTGCAGGTTCAGAACTACGGCCGCGACCGCCGCAACAGCTGCCAGTAGCCGGGTGAGGATTGACGGCAACTCGTCCATCACGCTGAGGTGCAGTGGCGCGACGTATCGACCGCCTCCACTGAGCAGCAGGGTGCCGAGCACAGCCAATGTCAGGATGGTCAACGGCTGTGGTGGCCGCCACGCCAACGGAGCCAGCAGCATCAAGAAATCGACTACCGGTACCACCATCCACGCCCGCACGCGGCCGAGCCTGCGCGTAAGGCTACGAGTGGTGATATCGCTTCCTGCGTCGGGCAATACGTCGGCGCCGTGAGTAGCCGATAGGTCGCCTACTAGCTCTTGCGCGACAGCATATGGACCGGTGAGTTCAGCGTGATGCTCCGCCGCAACCCGGTCGGAAACTTCATCTGGTGCACCGTGCCGAAACGCTGCCGGCGGAATAGGGTCAACGACTGTCATGCCTTGAAACCCGCCTGACGTGCATAATTATTTACATCCACGTCAGCTAGAAAATTTATGACGGCGACTGCCATTATCGGTTCGGAGCGCTCGCCCGCGAGCCTCGCCGGCTTGGTACGAATACCTTCACAGTCCACCACGTTGACCCCCGACTCATGTCATTCTCCGACATGACTTTGCTTAGACTACGGCTCCCGTACGCAACATCGCGCCAGTATTCAGATACCGCCGCGGCCCGCCAACTGCCACCGCGATAACCATTGAGCAGGATGTTAGCGCCCAAAGGGCGTCGCCGACAGTCGGACCTCAGTTTTTTCTCAGATTTAACCCAAAGTCAGCCGCTGTTACCTAGTTCGAGGCATCAATTCGCAGGTAGAAGGCGCATTCTGGCCGGTGTAGGCCGAACGTACTAATGGATCTAGTTGACGTCAACGTAATTTTGGACGCCCGTTCCAGAAGCCTCATCAGTGAGCTTTGCTGTCGACGTCGATACCCTGCGACCTCCCCGAGTTGAACACCCCCCAACGGCCGGAGCCCGGAGTCCGGGCAGGCGAGCAGGACACCACTAGCCACTTCTAATTACTCCCCATAGCAAACATTGCGATCCGCAAGAATCGACCTTGGTGAGGCGCGCGAGGCTGACCCCAGCCCGCTACGCAGCGGCCGTTCGCGTCTCCTTGGCGCGTCAAGGTCCACGTCTCCCTGGTACCGATGCGTCGCGCGCTGATCTGGCCGAAGCCGGGTGGCGGGGACACTCAAGTTCATAATTTGCCATTCCGTCAGCTATGCGACTACCGATTACCTCTGCGCGCGCACCTGCAGCGCTCACGGATACTGAACGCGACGGTCGACAGCCGACGGCGGCCGGACCAGCCGTGCCATCAACGACGACACCGAGGAGCACCGACGTGCACGTATTGTTTGTGTGTACTGGAAATATCTGCCGGTCGCCTACTGCCGAACGACTGGCCGCGGCCCATGCATCGGCCCAGCAGATCCCCGGTTTTACCGCATCCAGCGCCGGCACCCGCGCCGTCATTGGCCATCCGATCCACGCGAGCGCAGCCGAGGTCCTGGAACGCCTGGGCGGCGATTCGTCCAGTTTTGCTGCCACGCAGCTCACTTCAAAGGTTGCCACCGCCGCCGACCTCGTCGTGACAATGACGCGGGATCATCGTGACGCCGTTTTGGAACTGGCACCCGCGAAGCTGCACCGGACCTACACCCTCGCCGAAGTATCCATGTTGGCGAGTCGGTTTCATGCCCGGAACGTTGCAGATCTCGCAAATCTGCGGCCCCAACTCATACCAGGCGAAGTGCCGGACGTCCTTGATCCCATCGGCCAGGGTGCGGACGTCTTCGCAGCCGTCGGCCAACAGATCGCCGATCTGCTGCCGCCGGTGCTCGAACTTTGCCGTCCCGAGTGACCCACGACGTGCGCCCTCCGCGACGCGCCGCCCGGCGTCCTCCGCGCATCTCGATTCCCGTCACGCTGGCGGTCGTCGCACTGCTCTATGTGGTCGCCGCGCTCATCGCGCGCACCGTCCCGCTGGCCAACCTGCCGGCCCTGGTGCTCGCGGCGAGCTTCGCCTACGTCCCGCTGCTCGCCGTCTGCGCGGTGGTTCTTGCCGCGCTATGCCGCAAGAAACTGCTCTCCATGATCGGCATCGTCCTGCTGGCGCTGTCCGTGGCCGTCCAGGTGCCCTGGCACGACCTCGGTCGCACGTCCGACCCTTACCCCCGCACCACCGAACTGAGGGTGCTGTCCTCCAACATCCAAAAGGGCAAGGTCGACCCGACGGCGTTCATCAACCTCGCCGTGGGCAGCGCCGACATCATCACGATGTCCGAGCTGACCGCCGAAGCCGCGGCACGGTTCCGCAAGGGTGGCATCCGCAAGACGTTCCCGTATTCAATCCTGGCCCCCCGGCCGGGCGCCGAAGGCATGGGTCTGTGGAGCAGATACCCACTCACTGCCCTGGCACCCTCGGAGTACGGCAACAACTTCATCGCCGCACGCGTACGCGTCCCCGGCGTCCGAGACGATCCCGTGGTCGCCAGCGTCCACCTGATGTCCCCGCTCGCCGGCGGTGCCAACACCTTCGCGCAGTGGAACCACCGGATCACCGCCGCCAAAGCCGAATTCGCGGACTACGCCGAAACCGCCGGCCCGGCCGCGGTGATCATCGCCGGCGACTTCAACGCCACACCCGATATGCGCCAGTTCCGCGACCTCCTGGACGTCGGCTACCGCGACGCGGTCAACCAGACCGGAGCAGGCTTCTCCCCCACCTATTCACCGCACCCCGCGATCCCGCCGCTGATCACCATCGACCATGTGCTGACCCGCAACTCGACGGCGCAGTCGATCCACACCGTCGACATCCCGGGCACCGACCATCGCGCGCTGCTGGCCACCGTCGCGGTGCCCCAGGACCCCACTGCACCCTGAGCGGCTCCCCTGACAACGCAACACCCCACCCCTGGAAGAGGAGTGGGGTGTTGCGTTACCGGGATCAGCGTGCCGAAGCTACTCGTCTAACCTTCGGCCCCTGCGGTTGTGCCTGCGGAGGTCCGACTGCTCGATGCTGATTCGTTCCCGGACGCCGCTGCTGCGTCGTCATCGCCCGATTGGTCCGGCTTCTGCTCGACGCCGGCCTTCGGGTCGGCTGCCTCGGTTTCGCGGGTCACAGACTCTGCATCGTCGGACGCGAAAGCCTCAGCGACATCCGGCTTTCCGGACTCGATGGTGGCGTCATCCTTCTGCGGGCTGGTAGCCGCATCGTCCTCGGCCACCTTGGTGTCCGAGTCATCAGCGATGTCAGTGACATTGTCATTCGACTCGACCGCATCGGTCTCGGTGGTCGGCTCCGGAGTTTCGGTGGTGTCGACAACCGGACTCTCCTCGGAGGCCGGCTCGGTGAGTCCCTCGGCGGCCTCCTGCACCACCGGCACCGCGGCCGCGCCTTCGGTGACGCTGTTCGGTGCGGTCTTCTGCCCGGTCGCGGTCGCGTCCACGGCTGCTTCGGTCTGAACACCTTCCGTCGCAGCGGGTTCGGCAACGTCGACCTCGTCGGCCAACGCCGCGGTGCGCGCCGCCATCGCCGTCGCCGGCGTCTGCGCGGCACCGCCGAAGATCCCCCTGACCAGGTTGGTGATCAAGACGCTGAACGCGTTGAACATGTTCGGCAACAGATTGAACAAGCTGGTCACGGCCTGCTGCAACGACAGCAACAGCGCGGCAATCGGATTCGTGGGCGTCACGGGGCTCGGGACCGGACCGGGATTCGCCGGATCGGAGTAGTACTCGATCAACTCCCTGAGCACTTCCGCTGCCGGCTTGATGGAGCCGTCCGGACGGAAGATGCCGAGGTGTGCTTCGTCATCGGTGCCGGCGAGGTCCAGCCGGTCCTGGATGGTGTAGATGAAGACCGGGCCTGCGCCCTCGGCGGTCTGCCAGTATTCGATCAGATCGCGGATGAACGCCGCCTGGGTGGCTTCCGAAACCTTGTTGGTCGGGACCCCATACTCGGTGATCCAGATCTTGACCTGCTCCTCGCCGACATCCTGATATGAGTCCATCAGCTCACGAATCCTGTCGAGCTGGTAGAGCGGCATACCTTCGCGCCACGGGAGGCTGTCCCCGACCGAGAACTTCCAATCGTAGTTGTAGGGGTGGAACGAGAACGCATCGAAGTAGCCGTCCGCGCCCGCCTCGTACATCTCCCGCACGAAGTCGACGGGGTTCATGGTGAGGTCGCCCCACGTCATCCCGGCACCGACCACGCCGCCGATCACAGTGATCTCAGAACCGGTCTGCGCCGAAGCCTCCTTGAGGGCGGTATAGGTCACCCTGAGCATCTCGGTGTAGGCCACCGGATCCAACGGGTTCCAGAACTGCACCGAGTTCGGCTCGTTCCACACCTCGTACGCCGAGATCTTGTCGCCGTAGCGCAGCGCGACGGACTTCGCGAAGTTCGCGTACTCGTTGAAGTTGGCCGGCTGTCCGTTGAGCGGAGTGCTGGAGGTGGCCCACACCGGAGTCGAGTTGATCACTCCGAGGATGCCCATATCCCTGGCGGCGGCCGCGTTGACGACCCGGTCCAGCTGTTCCCATCTCGCTGCACCGAGCCCGAACGGTGTATCCGGATGCAGAGGCTGCACGGCGGCCCACGGCACCAGGATGCGGACGTTGGTCACGCCCAGCGATTGCATCAGATCGAGCCTGGCGTTGATCTGCTCCATCGTCCCCTGCAGGAAGATCTCCGAATCGGCGATGCCGATTGAGCTGGGGACCTCCGCGATTTCTGCGACCTGCATGATCTCGTACGAGCGCTGCACTGCCATCGGCAACACATTTTGTCCTGCCGTAGCGACGAATAAAACGGTTGCAACAGAGGCTGTAGCAGCCTTCAGGGCAATCGGACAGAATTGTTTATGCACATAACTCGACATAGCACCTACCCCGGGTTGAACTGCGATTTCACTGCGTTATCGCGTGATGCCACCCAAGGTACGCCGAGTTTCAGCAAAACACATTAGCGATTTGGGTAGAGAATTTCAGCCGAACTATTGATGAGATCTTGAACGCTTACAGCTAATTATTTCAAGATCGATGATCTTGCCGATAATTTCAATATCGCGAAGGCAAAGCAAATGGCGGCGCCGCGCCTTCAAAGCACCGGCGAGGATCGGTGCCGAAGCTCTCGGCACGGCTATCCCTCAGTGCGCATTCACGTTTGGAGCAAGTCAGCGCGCGTAGCGAGAACTTTGAATGGTCGCATGCGCGCACTACTGCGCGGTATAGCTAAGTATCACCGTTGCTGTCGGGCAATCTGGATCGCCGGACCCGTTCGACCTCGGACAACTGCCGGGCGCGCGGCCGAACTGTCCCCTTGATTCTGCCGACCGGAAATCTGTCGTAAAACGCCGAAACCCCGCCACATAGGGCGGGGTTCCGGGATGAACTCTGGGTCAGGCTAGACCTGATCCTCCGTGAAGTTACGGGTGACCGCCGGGTCGACCGGGATGCCCGGGCCGGTGGTGGTCGAGACGGTGACCTTCTTGACGTAACGCCCCTTGGACGACGACGGCTTGGCCCGCAGGATCTCATCCAGCGCGGCACCGTAGTTCTCGGCGAGCGCCTTCTCGTCGAAGGACGCCTTGCCGATCACGAAGTGCAGGTTGGACTGCTTGTCGACGCGGAAGTTGATCTTGCCGCCCTTGATGTCGTTGACGGCCTTGGTGACGTCAGCGGTCACGGTGCCCGTCTTCGGGTTCGGCATCAGACCACGCGGGCCCAGCACACGCGCGATGCGGCCGACCTTGGCCATCTGGTCGGGAGTGGCGATCGCGGCGTCGAAGTCCAGGAAACCGCCCTGGATTTTCTCGATCAGGTCATCGCTGCCGACGATATCGGCGCCTGCTGCGACGGCCTGCTCGGCCTTCTCACCCACGGCGAACACCGCGACACGGGCCGTCTTACCGGTGCCGTGCGGCAGGTTGACGGTGCCACGCACCATCTGGTCTGCCTTGCGGGGATCCACGCCCAAGCGGATCGCGACCTCGACGGTGGCGTCCTGCTTCTTCGAGGAGGTCTCCTTGGCCAACTTGGCGGCCTCAAGCGGGGTGTACAGATTGTCGCGGTCCACCTTTTCGGCGGCTTCGCGGTAAGCCTTGCTGTTCTTGCTCATTGTGAATCCAATCCTGTTACTGGACGGTGGTTAGCGAGCCGAGCCGGCTCTCCCACGCGTTCTGACTACTTGACCGTGATGCCCATGGACCGGGCGGTGCCGGCGATGATCTTCGCCGCAGCGTCGATGTCGTTGGCGTTGAGGTCTTCCTTCTTGGTCTCGGCGATCTCACGCACCTGGTCCCAGGTCACCGAGGCGACCTTGGTGGTGTGCGGGGTGCCGGAACCCTTCTGCACGCCTGCGGCCTTGAGCAGCAGCTTGGCGGCGGGCGGGGTCTTCAGGGCGAACGTGAACGAACGATCCTCGTAGACACTGATCTCCACGGGGATGACGTTCCCGCGCTGCGACTCGGTCGCGGCGTTGTACGCCTTGCAGAATTCCATGATGTTGACGCCGTGCTGGCCGAGCGCCGGACCCACGGGCGGAGCAGGGTTGGCCTGCCCGGCCTGGATCTGGAGCTTGATCAACCCGACGACCTTCTTCTTCGGGGCCATGCTCTGGTTTTTCCTTCTCTCGATGGGCCCGGCCGATATCCGGGCCCGAAAACTAAATCTTGGCGACCTGCGTGAACGTCAGCTCGACCGGTGTCTCGCGACCGAAGATCGACACCAGCACCTTGAGCTTCTGCTGCTCGGCGTTGACCTCGCTGATCGAGGCCGGCAGCGTCGCGAACGGGCCGTCCATGACGGTGACGGACTCGCCCACCTCGAAGTCGACCAGGATCTCGGGACGCTCCAGCGTCGCCTCCGACGATGCCGCGGCACCCGCGGTGCTCTTGGCGGGCTTCTTGGCCGCCGCCGGCGGCAGCAGGAACTTCACCACGTCGTCCAGCGACAACGGAGACGGCTTGGACGTCGCACCGACGAAGCCGGTGACACCCGGGGTGTTACGCACCGCGCCCCACGACTCGTCGTTGAGTTCCATGCGCACCAGGATGTAGCCCGGCAGCACCTTGCGGTTGACCTGCTTGCGCTGGCCGTTCTTGATCTCGGTGACCTCTTCGGTGGGCACCTCGACCTGGAAGATGTAGTCGCCGACGTCGAGGTTCTGCACGCGGGTCTCGAGGTTGGCCTTCACCTTGTTCTCGTAACCGGCGTACGAGTGGATGACGTACCAGTTGCCCGGACGGGTGCGCAGGTCCTTCTTCAGCGCGACCGCGGGATCCTCGTCCTCAGCCTCGGCCTCGGCAGCCTCGGCCGCGGGAGCCTCGTCGGCTTCCGGAGTTGCGGCGGTTTCGTCGATCACGTCGACGACGGCTTCACCCTCAGGCGTGTCGGCGTCAGAGTTCTCAGTTGAATCTGAGACGCCGTCGAAGCTAGTCACGGTTGTCAGTCCTCTCTCATACTTCCCGGGTCAGCCGAAGATGATCGCCACGAGCTTGGCCAGCCCGAGGTCGGTGAATCCGATCAGCGTCACCATGAAGGCCAGGAACACCAAGACCACGGTGGTGTAGGTGACCATCTGCTTGCGGTTCGGCCAGATGACCTTGCGCAGTTCTCCGATGACCTGCTTCAGGTAGTTCCAGACGAACTGGAACGGATTGCCCCGCCCCTCGTCCGTCTTGGCTGCCTTGGCCGGTTTCGTGCGCTTGGCCGGCTTGTCCTCGGATCCGGCGTCATCCGCGTCCTCGGCGTCGGACACCGCGACGGCGCCTCCGGCCGGTTCGGCTGCCGTGCGTCGCGACCGCTTTCCGGTGGGGCGCAGCGGTCCGGCGGGAACGGCGGCGGGACCGCTCGTCTGGCCGTCCTCGGGCCCTTCGCCTGCCGAAGGCCCCAGAGGCGGTTGATCGTCGCTCACCGCATGCCTTTCGTCTGTGTACGTGTGGTCACCTTCCAGTGTCCACACTTGTCGAGTATTCAGTTGAGCAGGGGCGACAGGACTTGAACCTGCAACCTGCGGTTTTGGAGACCGCTGCTCTGCCAGTTGAGCTACGCCCCTTCGTTCGAGGCTTCACATAACTGCGCGCTCTCCGATCGGTCGATTTCCGAACCGACGGACAGCGCGCTGTAGTGGGAAAACCCCGAGGACCGAGTGTACATCGGCCCACATGCGAGTTACTAATCCCCTGCTGGCTACTCCCCCACCGCCGCCCGGAGCACCTGTCCGGTCTCGCGGTCGTAGCGCACCGACACCGAGTTGTCGCCTTCGTGACCCATCAGCGTGGTGAACGCCTCCATGATGATTCCGCCGTCATCGTCGGTCAGCACGTTGCGGGTCACCACGATGTCGGCGTTGAAACGGTTCTCGACCGACTTGATCTCCAGCTCGGCGTGCAGACGATCGCCGACCTTGATCGGGCGGTGGTACACGAAGCGCTGGTCGACCTGGATGATCTGCATGGTCTCCATGCCGACGTCGACATTGCGGAAGAAGTCCTGCTGCACCAGCAGCGCCAGGATCGACACGAACGTCGGGCCGGCGACCAGGGACTCGTGGCCCAGTTCGGCGGCGGCCTCTTCGTGCAGCGACGCCGGATCGGGGCTCTTCACCGCGAGCGCGAACTGCTTGACCTGCTCGCGGCCCACCACGAAGACCTCGGGGTAGGTGTAGACCATCCCGAGGATGTCTGCTCTCAATGCCATATCAGGCCAGCTTCGCGATCGCGATGGCGCGGCCGAAGATCTTCTTGCCACCGGTGGTGGCAGAGATCGCGATCGTCACCGACTTGCTTTCGGCCTCAACCGATTTCACGCGACCGTTGAACACGATCTCGGCGCCGACGCCGTCATTGGGCACCGGCACCACGGCGGTGAAGCGGACGTTGTATTCGGTGACCGCGGCCGGGTCGCCGACCCAGGAGGTGACGTAGCCGCCACCGAGACCCATGGTCAGCATGCCGTGCGCGATCGCGGTGTCGAGGCCGACCTGCTTGGCGATCTCGTCGTCCCAGTGAATCGGGTTCAGATCGCCGGAGACGCCGGCGTAGTTGACCAGATCCTGACGGGTCAGCGGGATTACCTTCTCCGGAAGGGTGTCGCCGACGCTTACCGAACTGAACTCACGCAGTGCCATCTGAAAAGCCCTCTTCTCCGTCGCCGGAACGTCCCGCAAGGGTCGTCCAGGCCTCCTGAACGACGTCACCGCTGTCGTTGGTGATGATGTTCTTGGTGACGATGATGTCGGTACCGTAAGCCTGCCGGACCGAGTCCACGTAGACATCGCAATACAGTTTGTCCCCCGCCCGGATGGGCCGCTGGAACTTCAGCTCCTGATCGACCTGCACGATCTGAGCGTCGTGAATACCGATGTTCGCGCTGTCGAAGAAAGCCAACTGCGCCGTGTAACCGAAAATGCAGATGAACGTCAGCGGCGCCGGCAGCGAGTCATGCCCGAGCTCGGCGGCGACAGCCTCATCGAAGTAAAAAGCATCATCGTTCTTGACGGCGATGGCGTGCTCACGGATCTTCTCGCGGCCAACCTCGTAGGCGTCGGGATAGCGGAAGTGCATCCCGACGATTTTCTCCGACAGAGTCACGACGAAGGGCTACCGCGACTCTTTGTGGGGCTGGTGGTGACCGCAGTTCGGGCAGAACTTCTTGATCTCCAGGCGATCGGGATCGTTCCGCCGGTTCTTCTTGGTGATGTAGTTACGGTGCTTGCACACCTCGCAGGCCAAAGTGATCTTCGGCCGTACGTCGGTACTCGACGCCACGTCTCTTGCCTCTCGTTGTTCTACCTGTAGCGGTGGGGAGGCTCGATCTCCCGACCTCACGATTATGAGTCGTGCGCTCTAACCAGCTGAGCTACACCGCCCCGATCGACGCGGCGGTGTTTCGCCGAGCGTCTACCGAGCCCCCTAACGGAATCGAACCGTTGACCTTTTCCTTACCATGGAAACGCTCTACCGACTGAGCTAAGGGGGCCTTGCACTACCTGCGGCCGTAGGGCCTTAAAGAGGGTACATTCTCCCTGTTCCCGGCTCCAAAACGGCTGGTCTGTGGCTCATTTTTGGGTGCTCTCGGCAGTGGCCGCGACCCTGCCCGCCCAAATGTGGCATCAGCGTCCGCCAGTTCAGTCAACAAGGCCGGGCCGCACCCTTCCTGAAGCCAGGTAGGCAGTTAGGCCGTCTGGCCTACCTGACGTCAGCCGACCACCGACTTCCCCGTTCCTGGCTGAAACCGCGTACTCACGCGGCACGCCACCCGCGGATGTACAACGCGGCGGCGACGCGGCCGACGGCGTCGGCATCGGAGTCCTCGGCGATCACCCGGATGACGATCCATCCCGTCGCCGCCAGATCCCGATTGACCTTCTGGTCGCGGACATAGGTCACGCGATCGGTCTGGTGGTGTCCGCCGTCGTACTGCACGGCGATCTTGAGGTCCTCCCAGCCCATGTCGACCTTGGCGATGATGCGTCCCCGGGTGTCACGGACGACGATCTGCGTGCCAGTCGGCCGCATACCTGCATCCGTCAACGCCAGCCGGAGCCGGGTCTCGCGGGGTGAGTCCGCGCCGGCGTCGACCAGACCGAGCGCCGTCTTCAGACCAGGCATGCCACGGGCACAGGGATAACGGGTGATCAACGGCAGCACGTCATCGATCGTCACCTTGCCGCGATTGAGCAGGGCATCGATCCGGGCCACCGCCGCATCGCGCTCAAGATGCCGACCCAGGTCGAAGATGGTGCGCGCCGGTGTCGTGACGCTGACGTTCGCGACCGTCATCACCTCGCCGTCGGCCCACGCCTCGTTGCGGACGACCAGGCCCGTCGGCGGATGGGTGTTACGCCACAGCATCTCGATCGGCACGTCATCGTCGATCCACTTCGCGTAATGCAGCGCCGAGGCCGCGACGCCCGCGATCACCCCGCGGCGCCTCGACCACAGCCAGGCCCCGCGAGCCCTGTCCCACACCGACGGTTCGATCGGGCCGTAGATATCGGGGAACATGCGGCGATAGCGCGTCCGCAACTCGTGCCGAGTCACTGTGCCTGCTGCCAACGCTGCACTGCCGATCACGACCCCCATGGCCAGATGCTGGCACGGTTCGCCGACAGATCCGATGCCAGGTTTCGGCCCCTGTGGATAACTTCCGACTACGTACTTTCAGTCTCGGGCAGGAAACCCCGCCACGGCTGAACCCCGGTACGAAAATCGGCGCCCGGACGTACGTGGCTTCAGCTCCGCGACAGCCATGGCCACGAAGCTGAAGCCACGTAGCCGAACTACAGCAGCCAGTCGTTCGGGCTGAACAGCTCGCAGTGCACCCGGGTCACCCCGCGCGCGAGCAGCTGGTCGCGCACCGCGCGCACGAAGCCGTCATTGCCGCACAGGTAGACCTCGGCGTCGGCGGGCAACTCGACCCCGTCCAACGACATCAGGTCCTCGTACCAGAGCTGGAGTGTGGCGTTGGGCAGCTTCTCGACGAGTTCGCGCTGACGTTCCCGCAGCGGGTGGGTCGCCTCGCTGCGG
The DNA here is from genome assembly GCA_030499155.1 of Mycolicibacterium frederiksbergense. GTDB lineage: Bacteria > Actinomycetota > Actinomycetes > Mycobacteriales > Mycobacteriaceae > Mycobacterium > Mycobacterium frederiksbergense_A. The sequence continues at coordinate 415,760 of JAUKNU010000001.1, forward strand.
TCCGCGTGCAGCACCTGCACCCGCGCGTCGGCGGGCAGCGCTTCCAGGATGCCGAGCATCGGGGTGATGCCGATGCCGGCCGAGATGAGCACCAGCGGGACACCCGGCTGCGGAGCGGGCAGATCACCGAACGGGACGGTCACGTCGATCAGGTCACCGACATGCAGGTGGTCCCGGATCCAGCCCGATACCTCACCGGCCGGCTTGACCGCGAATGTCAGCTCACCCCCGCCGGGAGCATTGACCAGGCTGTATTGCCGCAACTGGCGGGCGCCGTCGGGCAGCGTCACCCCCACCGACACGTACTGCCCCGGCTCGAAATCGGCATCGAGGCCGCCAACGGTCACCAGGATCACCCCGGACGGATCGTCGACCCGGCCCGTGACCCGTCCGCGCCGGTAGACATCACCGGCGGCCACCCCGGCCTCTTCGTAGAGCGCACGCTCCATGTCGATCAGCGTCTGCGCCATGATCCAGTAGACGCGGTCCCAGGCCTCGGCGACCTCGGCGGTGACGGTGTCGGCGCCCAGCACCTGCACGATCGCGGCGAACAGGTGCTCGTGCACGATCGGGTACTGGTCGGCGGTGATGCCCAGCGACGCGTGCTTGTGCCCGATGCGCGACAGCAGCTCGGCCGGATGCGGCAGGTCCGGATTCACCAGATGGGTCGCGAAGGTCGCGATGGACGCGGCCAGTGCGCGCTGCTGAGCGCCCTGGGCCTGATTGCCCCGGTTGAACAGATTGCGCAGCAGCGACGGGTGCGCCTCGAAGAGCCGCCGGTAGAACTCCCGGGTGATCGCGTCGATATTGGCCCCGACCAACGGCAGCGTGGCCGTGATCATGTCGGCGTGCGCGGGCTCGAGATCCTGCGCGGGGGTGGTGAGGGTCATCGGGTGGTCCTTTCGAGCGGGAGAGTCACGACCGGCAGCAAGCCGCTGCCGGTCAGGTCTTGGAGCGTGTGGTGGTCGAGTTCGCGGTAGAAGGCCTCTTTGGCCTCGGCCAGCACGCGGCGCAGCCGGCACCCGGCGATCAGCGGGCACGGGGTGGCGCCGCCGTCGCAGTCGATGACCTCGGCGTCGCCTTCGAGCCGGCGCACCAGCCAGCCCAGCGACACGGTGCGGCCGGCCTCGGTCAGCGAAAGCCCGCCGACCCGTCCGCGCCGGGCGTTGACCATGCCGAGGTCGGCCAGGCGCGCGACGGCCTTGGCGATGTGATGCTCGGACGCGTCGGCGCCGACGGCGATGGTGCGGGTGGTGATGCGGCGATCGGCCGCGTCGCCCGCGGCCAGCAGCATCATGGTGCGCAGCCCCAGATCGGTGAACCGGGTGAGTTGCATGGTTGTGACGCTAGTAATCCTGCATGTGAAATACCAGATTTGGCACCTGTGCCGTCAAACACGCGCTGACGTGCGGTTTTTAGACCTGCGGTTATGAGCGGTACGACGCGTACCCATAAGGTGTTGCGCATGGCTTCCGACGCAGATCGCCTGTACTTCCGCCAGCTGCTCTCGGGTCGCGATTTCGCGGCCGCCGATCCGATTGCCCAGCAGATGCGCAATTTCGCCTACCTGATCGGTGACCGGGAAACCGGTGACGCGGTGGTGGTCGACCCGGCGTATTCGGCCGGCGAACTGGTCGACGCGCTCGAGGCCGACGGCATGCGGCTGTCCGGGGTGTTGGTCAGCCACCACCACCCCGACCATGTCGGCGGCACCATGATGGGCTTCACGCTGGCCGGCGTCGCGGAACTGCTGGAGCGGGTGAGCGTGCCGGTGCACGTGAATTCACTTGAAGCCGAATGGGTTTCACAGGTCACCGGGATCGCGATGAGCGATCTGACCGCGCATGAGCACGGCGACAAGGTCAGCGTCGGCGATATCGACATCGAGCTGCTGCACACCCCCGGGCACACCCCGGGCAGCCAGTGCTTCCTGCTGGACGGCCGGCTGGTCGCCGGGGACACGCTGTTCCTGGAGGGCTGTGGACGCACCGATTTCCCGGGCGGCAACGTCGACGACATGTTCCGCAGCCTGCAGGCGCTGTCGACGCTGTCGGGCGATCCGACGGTCTTCCCAGGCCACTGGTACTCCGCGGAACCGAGCGCCCCGCTCTCGGATGTGAAGCGCTCCAATTACGTCTACCGCGCCAGCAATCTGGACCAGTGGCGCATGCTGATGGGCGGCTGAGCGCGCCGCTCGACCCGCAATACTCTCGCGGCATACCTGCGCCTGGACTATTCTGCGAGGTCACAGCGCCCCGGTGGCGCACATAGGGAGGAAACCCCGCATGACGACACCGCCGACCACGGCCGGCTGGTATCCAGATCCCGATGGATCCGGAGGTCAACGCTATTGGGACGGTGCCGCGTGGAGCGATCACGGGCCTGACGCCACCGAGACATCTGCGTCCACCGAAGAGACCTCGGCCTGGCCGAGCGAACTGCCGCCGTGGCCCGAGGACATGACGATGCCGTCCTGGGACGAGGCGGGCAAGGCCGAGCCCGTCAGTGAGGTCGAGACTCCCGAGGCCGACGCGGCACCGGAACCCGAGGAGGCCGACGAGCCCGTCGTCGACGAGGTCGAACCCGCCGCCGACGATGAGCCGGAGGTGTCCACGGATCAGCCCACGACCGTCGTCGAATTCGTCGAGCAGGATCAGCCGACCGCCGTCGTGCAGCTGCCCGAGCCGGTGACCGCGGCGGCGCCGATGCCCCCGACCGAGCCCGTCGCGTTCGCGACCCCCGCGCCGCAGACCGAGACCAGTTCCTCCGGCCCGCTCAAGGGCTATCTCATCGGTGTCGGCGGGCTGTTGGCCGTCCTGGTGGCGGTGCTGGTGTGGGCGTTCGCCTTCGCCGATCCCGGCACCGATTCCACTGAGGCCACCGGGGCTGACGAGACCTCCGAGACCGCTGGGACGACGGCGCCTGCAACGGATTCCACCGACCCGACCGGGACCGTCGCGGGCGAGGTCACCGGGGCCGGCGGACAGGTCTCCGACGGTGACGTCGCGATCACCAGCAATGGCGTGGAGATCACCCCGACGGTCTCGGCCGCCGACAACGAGATGCTCACCAAGACGGCCTCCGGCGAGTTCGTCGTCGTACGCCTGACATTGCTCAACAACGGTGAACTGCCCGCCACGTTCCTCGCCGACCAGCAGGTACTCACTGCCGGCGGGCAGACCTTCAACACCGAAACCGAGAGCACCTTCTATCTCGGCGGCATCTCGGCGGTGCTGTACCCCGGCCAACCGGTCGATGTCGCCTTCGCCTACGACGTGCCGCCCGGGACCGCTCCGGAGTCCCTGGAGGTCCACGGTGACCTGGCCAGCCCGGGCGCGGTTCTGCCGCTTTCCTGAGCCGCCGTTGCCTGCAAACAATTGACGATGTACGTCATTTGGCGGATAGACAACCGATTCCGCGGCTAGATAGCCTTTTCACGCCGAATTTCGTTGATAACTGCGGCGCCTTCAGCGAGATTACGTCTTGGTAGCACCAAGGCATGTTGGCAGAATTGTTCGCTAGAGCTTGTGTGCGTTGTAGCGCGGGGGGTGGCCATGAAGAACATCGTGTTGTGTTTCGACCACTCCGGGGAAAGCAACGCCACCACCCTCTTCCGGCTCGTCGATCAGGGCGGACAGTTCGGCTGGCGGCAGTACACCAACAGCCGACCCGAAGATGCCCGCGCATCGGTCGCCGCCGCCTACACACACCTGGTCGATCACTGGCATCCCGGTGACGATGTCTATGTCTTCGGCGCCGGTAGCGGCGCGGCCTGCGCTCAGGCGCTGACCCGCCTGCTGGGCACCATCGGTGTGCTCGACGGCGATCTGCGCAGCTACATGCTGGCCACCTACGCACTGCCGCGGACCGCGCGCACCGCACAGGAATGGCGGCACGTCACCGAGGTCGCCGCCGGCCTGGCCGAGCACGACGACATCACGCTGCCGGTGCGTTTCCTGGGGTTGTGGGATGCCACCCGCATCCGCGGGACGGCCGGGCCGGTCAACGTCATCGCCGGCCGCCACGCCGTGGCCATCGACGGCGCGCCGAACCTGCAGCGCGTCGAGGGCGTGGACGAGGTGTGGTTCCGCGGATCGCACCGCGACATCGTCTCCAGCCCGCTGACGCTGGAGTGGATGCTCGACGGCGCCGAGCGGGCCGGGCTGCGGCTGGACCGCACTCCGTCGGTGCATGCCGAGCCGGAAAGCTCGGCGCTGAACGTGGGACTGCGCCGGTTGCCGGCCAATGCCGTCGTGCACGCCAGCGTCCAGATGCATGTGCGGGCGCATCCGCGGTACTGGCGCCGGCTTCCGACCCAGGTCGAATGGGCCGATCAGGACTGGCTGGACCGCGGGGAGCGCTTGATGGCCGGCACCTCGGCCCCGCCACTGCGGCCGAGGGCGCTCGCCGCGGCGTCCTGAGCTCACCAGCTAAACCGCGCGTTGCGGTTTACGCGATCACCAGCGAAGCGCTAATGTCCGAGGCGCAATCGGATGATCAGGTGAGGTCGCGGTGGAATGGTTTAGGGATCGGTGGGCCGATCTGAGCGGCCTGGGGTCGGCCGGATGGCTGACGATCGCAGCGTGGGCGGGGCTGGCACTCGGGCTGAGCGCACTGCTGTTCACCGCGCGTGCGCTCAAGCGGAATCGCCTGATCAAGAGCGATGAGCTGCGGCCACACGTGGTGGTCTACATGGAGCCGCATCCCGCGGACTGGCATGTCATCGAACTCGTGGTGCGCAACTTCGGGAAGTCCGCGGCGCACCACATCAGGTTCGAGTTCACCCATCCGCTGACGGTCGGCCGCTACGAGGACTCTCGCGAGGACGGGCTGCCCGAGATCGCCGAACTCCGGTTGCCCAGCGAACTCATTCAGCTCGCGCCGGGGCAGGAGTGGCGAACTGTGTGGGATTCGGCGATCAGCCGCGAGGAGTTCGGCGGGCAGATCCGGGCCCGGTTCGAGGGCACGGTGCGTTACGGGGACCGGCCCGCCGGCGGTAAGGGCCGTGAGTTCGATGCCGATGTGGTGCTGGACTGGGCGACACTGCAGCCGGTGCAGCGCCTCGAGCTGATGACGACCCACGATCTGGCCAAGCGGGAGAAGCAGAAGCTGGAACTGCTGCGCAGCGTGCTGACCTATTTCCACTACGCCTCCAAGGAGACCCAGCCCGAGGTGTTCCGCGCCGAGATCGACCGGATGAACCGGGCGGTGCGCGAAACGCAGGACCGTTGGCGGACGCGGCAATCCGATGAGACCGCCGAGCTGGAGTTCCCGTGGATCGGCCAGGAACAGGTTGCGCAGGAAGCGTCCAACGGGCGGCACCACTCCAGCCCCGCCATCGGAATCAAGCACCGCGCTCCGTAACATCCGGGCCCATGACCGCCACTTACGCCGCTCACGAAGCCGTCGCGACCATCACGCTCGACGACGGCAAGGTCAACGCGTTGTCGCCGGCGATGCAGGCCTCCATCAACGCCGCCCTGGATCAGGCCGAGACCGATATCGCCGCGGGCACGATCAAGGCCGTGGTGCTGGCCGGCAACGACCGGGTGTTCAGCGGCGGATTCGACCTGAGCGTGTTCGCCTCCGGTGACGCGGACGCCGGGCACGGGATGCTCTCCGGCGGTTTCGAATTGGCGATCCGGACGCTGACGTTCCCGGCTCCGGTGGTGATGGCCGCGACCGGGCCCGCAATCGCGATGGGGTCCTTTCTGCTGCTCAGCGGTGACCATCGGGTGGGGTCGGAGCGTTCGCGCTGCCAGGCCAACGAGGTCGCGATCGGGATGACGCTGCCGCTGGCGGCGCTGGAGATCATGCGGGGCGCGGCTGACGGCTGCGGCGTTCTCGCGGGCGGTGTCGGTGGCCGCGGTGTTCGCCGGGGACGCGGCGATCTCCGCCGGCTGGCTCGACGAGATCGTGGAGCGCGAGGCGGTGCTGTCGCGGGCCCAGGAGGTCGCCGCGGAATATGCCGGGACGCTGCACCTGAAGGCGCACGTGGCCAGCAAGCTGAAGGCCCGCTCGTCGGCGCTGGAGGCGATCCAGGCCGGGATCGACGGGCTGGCGGCCGAGTTCAAGATGTCGCTGAGCTGATTTTGGGGCCGGGCGGGTCCGCCGTCCTCCACCGACCCGGTCGGCAGTTCGGGAGCAAATCGCAAACTCTCGAGCCAGAAAACGATCGACGTTGAATAATCACCGACACACAAAATGGTGAGGCCCCACGCGACCGCACCGATGGAGAGGGCCCGTTGAACTACCCCGCGCCAGGCTCCAGGCCCCCCGAAGTTGGCCAACCACGGCCACATCGTACGACGTTGCTGTGGGTCGCCCTGGTGATTGCAGTGGTCGTCATCGTGGTGCTGTCGGTGGTCGTGATCAAGCAGTTCAGCAACGACACCTCCGGCAGCCCGGCCGCATCGTCGACGTCTGCGTCGGCAACGGTTCAATCCGCACCCCCGCCGGTCCCATCGAGCCCGGACGACGGCGTCGTCAGTTCCTCGATGACCTGCGACGGCTACACCGCATCAGTCGACGAGGGTTCCCAGCCGGGATGGCACGCGGCGATCAATCGGTTCGGCTTGGCCTATGCCGCTCCGCCGGATTGGACCGTCGCGGAATGCGGTGTCCGATCGGGCTGGGCCAAGCCCTGCCCCGCAGGTCAGTGCGTCATCCGGGAACTCGGCGCGGTGGCCACCGTCGCCAACCCCGCATGCCCGAAGCAGAACCTGGCGATGTCGGGCGTCGCCGGGTCCAAGAATCCGGATATCAGGGCCGCCCTGGACGAGGAATCGGCTCTGGTGGCACCGATATACACCCAGGGCGAGACGGTGCCGAACGTCGAGTTGGGCACAGTTCGTGACTTCACCATCGGGACGCGTCCCGCGGTGCAGGTGGTGGCCACGGTGACCGGCATCGCCGCAGACGACTGCAACGGGCCGAACGCGTTGCACAGCATGGTCGTCACCACGGTGCCCAACGTGGAAGGGACCGTGGTCTTCTTGATCTCGCTACGGGAGGGCGCCACCGCCTCCCCGAAGCCCGATGTCATCAACGAGATGGTTCAGACACTGCGCAGCCCTGCCTGACGTAACCACTTAGGTATGGCTTAGCAAACATGGCCGGCGGCGCACACCGACGCCGGCCGGGTGGACCCAGCAAGCGTGATCGCTTTGTTCGATCGGACGCGATTTCGGCAACGGCAGACGCCCAAGTATGCTTATTATCAAATACGTCAATTTTGCTGGGCGCATGTCGCGGGAGTCCGATCGCTGGGCTCCCCCCGGGGAAACGTGCTACTGCGAGGCGCGGTCCAACGAGGGACCCTGAGCGGTGGGAGTGCGACTATGGCATCTGGTGCGCGTCGGGATTCGGGGAGAAACCGGGCTCGTCACCAACGACACAAGAACCCCGCCCGCGCCCAGGCGACGTACCCGACCTTCCGACTGGACGGCGACAGTCGCTTGTCGGCCGCACCGACCACCGACGACGGCGGTTACAGCAAGTACATCGGCCGGGTCGGCGGCCTGGCCATCGCACTCGGTGTCGGCGCTGCGCTGACCACCGGACTCGGCGCCGGGATTGCGCACGCAGGTCCCCACACGTCGAAGAACACCTCGCACGATTCATCACCGACTACGCCGCGCAAAAAGGAACCCAAGTCGGTGAGACCGGCGACAACCGCTCCCCGGACGGCGAAAACGCCTGGGTCGACGACTGTCGCGCCGATCGTCGAGGCTCCCGCGGATGCAGTCGACGAGACCGGGCCGGACGTCACCACCGAGCCCCCCACTCACGCTGATGTCGATGCTGCGACGGAGCCGGCGAGCCAGCCCGACGGCACGGTCACCACCCCAGCGTCGACCAACGCGGACACATCGGTCCTCGACGCGGCGCCACCGTCTCCAGGGCCCGAGCGCGCGTACTCCGATGCGTCGGCATCCGACTCGACGCCGGCCGATTCTGAAGCCCCCGTACTGGCCACCGGATCGAATCCGTCGGCCGCACCGGTCGCCATCGCGCTGCAGTCCCGGACCGACACGGCCGAGCCCGAGCTGACACCACCTACCGTGCAAGGGGAATTCTGGGCCAACAGCACCTCGACGGCGGGTGCCGAAGCGCTGTCGGCGACTTCCCTCGCGCCAGTCGCCGCGACCCCGGCCGCGAGGGTGAGCGTCATGGAGGCATTCGTCTCGACGCTCCTGTCCCCGTTCCTGGCACCGGGGCCGGCCGCCCCCTGCCAACCACCCCTGCTGTGGGCGATGCTGGCCTCTGTCGTGCGGGAGTTTCAGCGCACGTTCTTCAACAGGTCCCCCGTTGTGCTGCCCCAGGCACTGACCCTTGTCCTTGAACCAGACGGAACAAGCAGCCCAACAGCATTCAACGGCCATGACGGCGACGGCGACCGGCTCACCTACATCGTGCCGACACGGGGCGTCCCCGGTGGGCCCCGCCACGGTTGGGTCACCGTCGACGAACTGACGGGCACGTTCACCTATACCCGCGACGACGACTACACCGGCCCCGACCAATTCACCGTTACAGCCAGCGATGCCGGCAATCGTTTCCACATGCACGGGCTGCTCGGGTTCCTGCGCCCAGCCTGGGGTCACACCGATACGGCCACGATCACCATCAACGTCGTCGCCGCCGAAACCCCGCCGATCGTCAACAACGACTTCTACACCACCCACGAAGATGTACCGGTACTGGGCAGCGTGCTGAGCAACGACAGCGACCCAAACAACGAAACACTAACCACAACAGTGCTTTCTGAACCATCCAACGGCAGCGTGACGATGGGACAGAACGGAGTCTTCAACTACACGCCGAATCCGGACTGGAATGGCGTGGACGGATTCACCTACCGCGCCTCCAACCTCATGGCCAGCGCCAGCGCCTCCGTGGCGATCGTGGTCACCCCGGTCAACAAAGCGCCGCAGACCAGCGACGATCTGTACACCACCACGGAGGACACGGCGATCTCCGGGAACGTGTTGGACAACGACGCCGATACCGATGGCGACGCCATCATCGCCGGCCTCGTGATGCCCGCAAGTCACGGCAACGTGCAGCTCAATGCCGACGGGTCCTTCACCTACACGCCGGGCGCGAACTTCGATGGCACGGACGGATTCTCCTACGTCGCTTCGGACGGAACACTCTCCAGCGCACCGACACTCGTCACCATCACGGTGACACCGGTCAACGACCCACCCGTCGCCCAGAACGACAGCTACACCATCAATGAAGACAGCATCCTGACCGGGAGTGTGCTGCCGAACGACACCGACGCGGACGGGGACTCCCTGACCGTGTCACTAGGGGCGGGACCGGCTCACGGCAGCCTCACATTGAACCCCAACGGGTCGTTCTCCTACATACCCGCCGCCAACTATAACGGGACCGACAGCTTCACCTACACCGTGTCCGATGGCGTGGCCACCAGCAATTCAGCTACCGCCATCATCACGGTCAACGCCGTCAACGACACCCCTGTAGCAAGTGACACTTCGTTCAGTGTCAACGAGGACGCCAGCTACACGGGCACCGTGAGTGTCAGTGACGTCGATGGCGATTCCGTGACCTCCGTCGTGGTCAACGGTCCCGCCCACGGAAGCCTGAGCTTCGACGGCAATGGTGCGTTTGTCTACACGCCGGCAGCCAACTACACCGGCACAGACTCGTTCACCTACACCGCCACCGACGGTGTGGGTACCAGTTCTGTTGCCAGAGTCTCGATTACGGTGACACCGGTCAACGACGCCCCCGTCGCGGTCAACGACACATTCACCGCCAACGAGGACAGTGTCCTGACCGGAAGCGTGCTCAGCAACGACACCGATATCGACGGAAACACCCTCACGGCCACGACGGTTATCGGACCCAGCCACGGAACTCTTGTGCTGAACACGGATGGCTCGTTCAGCTACACGCCGGACGCCGACTACTCCGGGGCGGATTCGTTCGCCTACATCGCCGGCGACGGCACCGCGACAAGTTCGGTCGCCACCGTGTCGATCACCATCAGCCCGGTCAACGATGCACCCGTCGCCGGCGACGACATCTTCAGCATCAATGAGGATGGCGAGTCCCCGTCTCTGAGTCCACCCGTTTCTAGAGTCGGGTTGGTGTGATCCAGATTCAGTTGATGCTGCAGGCCATCGGGGTGTGGGTGCACCTGCAGACCGCAGCGTACTCGGCCGGTGTGCGGTAGCCCAGGGCCGAGTGTCGGTGTCGGTGGTTGTGGTCGGCCTTGAAGTCGCCGATGACCACGCGGGCCTCGAGCAGGGTGTTCCAGTGGTTGCGGTTGAGGCACTCCTTGCGTAGGCGGTTGTTGAACGATTCGATATGTCCGTTGTTCCAGGGTGTGCCCGGCGGGATATACGACATGCCGAACCTCCCGTCGCAGAACTGTTGCAGTGCTTGAGAAATGAACTCCGGACCGTTGTCCATCCGCAGCACCTTGGGCGGCCCGCCAGCCACGGCGAACACCGTCTGGAGCTCGTCGACAAGCCGCTCGGCAGTGATCGAGCGCTCGACGATGTTGAGCAGCGACACCCTCGTGTGTTCGTCGATCATCGACGCGATCTTGATGGCCTTGCCGTCGATGGTGGAGTCGAACTGGAAGTCGATCGCCCACACCACGTTCGGGGCGTCGGCCACGATCGGCGGGATCGAGGACACCCCGGCCCGCTTACGCGGACTACGGACCCGCACCTGCAGGCCCTCCTCACGCCACAGACGGTGGACCTTCTTCTTGTTGACCTCACGGCGCTCGTCGTAGCGCAACGCCGCCCAGGCACGCCGGAACCCATGACACGGGTGCTTGACCGCGTAGGAACGCAGCCAGGCCCTCATCTCGGCGTCAGGATCGGCGGGGGTCTGCGACAACGGCAGACGTCGGCAGGTGGAGCGGGCCAGCCCAACGGCTTTGCACGCCAACCGTTCCGACATGCCCAACGCGGTGGTGAGCATATCGACGGCGCGGCGCTTGGCAGCTGGGCTCAGAATTTTCCCTTCGCGACCTCCCGCAAAGCGTCCTTGACCAGCTCGGCCTCGGCGAGCAGGCGCTTGAGCCGGGCGTTCTGCTCGCGCAGCTCCTTGAGCTCTTTGGCGGCGTCGGTGTCCATGCCACCGTAGGAGCGGCGCCAGTTGTACAACGTCGCCGGCGACACCTCCAGCTCGGTGGCGATTTCCTCGCCGGTCTTGCCTTCGGCAGCCAACTCATCGGCGCGGCGCAACTTGCGCACGATGTCCTCCGCGGAATTCCGCTTCCGACCAGCCATACGTTCATCGTCCCTTCTCGCCCGACATCGGGCTACAGGACTCTAAAACTGGTTGGACTCAGTCAGTGGGAACACGCCAAGGACAGCTCCCTGACCGGAAACCTGCTCGCCAACGACACCGACGTGGAGGGCGATTCACTGACGGCGTCGCTGACCGAAGGCCCAGGGAACGGCACCCTGGAGTTCAATGCGGACGGCACCTTCACCTACACCCCCACCGCCAACTTCAACGGCGTGGATTGGTTCAGCTACACCGTCTCGGACGGGGTGCTATCCAGCGCTCCGGCCCTCGTGGTGGTGCTGGTCGACCCGGTCAACGATGTCCCGGTTGCCGGCAATGACAGCTACACCGTCAATGAAGACAGCACTCTGGCCGGCAATGTCCTATCCAACGATAGTGACGCTGAATCCCTCTCATTGACCGCGACATTGGTGTCCGGACCGACCCACGGCACCCTCACCCTGTATCCAAACGGCTCGTTCACCTACACCCCGGCGCCGAACTACAAGGGAGCGGACTCCTTCACTTACACCGCATCTGACGGTACCGCCATCAGTTCAGTTGCCGTGGTCTCGATCTCGGTCGCTCCCGACAACAAGGTGCCGGTTGCGAATGCAGACAGCTACACCGGGGACGAGGACAGCGCTCTCGCCGGTAACGTGCTGTCGAACGACACGGATGCCGACGGCAACACGCTCACCGCGACCCTCGTCAACGGACCCGCCAACGGCACCTTGACGCTGAACGGGGACGGCACCTTCACCTACACACCAGTGCTGAACTACAACGGGGCTGATTCCTTCACGTATACCGCGAGCGACGGAACTGCCACCAGTTCTGTTGCCACGGTGTCGATCACGGTCAGCGCGGTCAATGACGTTCCTGTCGCGGTGGGCGACAGCTTCACTACCGATGAGGACACGGCCCTCACCGGTAACGTGCTGACCAACGACACCGACGCCGAGGGCAACACGCTCACCGCCACCCTCGTCAACGGACCCGCCAACGGCACCCTCACCCTCAACCTCGACGGCAGCTTCACTTACACACCGGCAGCCGACTTCAACGGGGCCGACTCGTTCACCTACACCGCAAGCGACGGCACGGCTACCAGCTCGGTTGCCACGGTGTCGATTACGGTCGACGCGGTCAACGACACCCCCGCCACTGTTGATGACTCGTTCAGCACCGACGAAGACACCCCACTGAGCGGCAATGTCCTGTCGAACGACTCGGATGTGGACGGCGATACCCTTACCGCGACACTGGTCGATGGGCCGGCCAACGGCACCCTGACGCTGAACCCCGATGGGACGTTCACCTACACCCCGGATACCGAATTCAACGGCGCTGACTCGTTCACCTATACGGCTGGCGACGGTACCGCGACGAGTTCTGTTGCCACGGTCTCGATTACGGTCAACGCGGTCAACGACGCCCCTGTCGCGGTAGGTGACACGTTCACCACCGACGAAGACACCACCCTCACCGGCAACGTCCTGACCAACGACTCGGATGTCGATGGCGACACCCTCACCGCCACCCTCGTCACCGGACCGACCAACGGCACCCTCACCCTCAACGCCGACGGCAGCTTCACCTACACCCCGGCGGCCAACTATAACGGAGCCGACAGCTTCACCTACACCGCCAGCGACGGCACGGCCACCAGTTCGGTTGCCACGGTGTCGATCACGGTCGCTGCGGTCAACGACACGCCCGTCACCGCTAACGACACCTTCACCGCCGACGAAGACACCGTCCTCACCGGAAACGTCCTGACCAACGATTCGGATGTGGACGGCGATACCCTCACCGCGACACTGGTCGATGGGCCGGCCAACGGCACCTTGACGCTGAATGCCGACGGCAGCTTCACCTACACACCGGCAGCGAACTACAACGGCGCCGACTCCTTCACCTACACCGCCAGCGACGGCACCGCTACGAGTTCGACTGCCACGGTCTCGATCACGGTCAACGCGGTCAACGACGCCCCGGTCGCGACGGGTGACACGGTCAGCACCGATGAAGACACCACGCTCACCGGAAACGTTCTCTCGAATGACTCCGACGTGGACGGCAATACGTTGACCGCCACCCTGGTCGACGGCCCCACCAACGGCATCCTGACGCTCAACCCGGACGGCAGCTTCACCTATACCCCGGCAGCCGACTTCAACGGGTCGGATTCGTTCACCTACACCGCAGGCGACGGCACCGCGACCAGCTCGGTGGCCACGGTCTCGATCACGGTCAACGCGGTCAACGACACGCCCGTCACCGTCGCCGATAGCGTCACCACCGATGAAGACACCGTCCTCACCGGAAACGTGCTGACCAACGACTCGGATGTCGATGGCGACACCCTCACCGCCACCCTGGTCGACGGGCCCACCAACGGAACCCTGACGCTGAACCCCGATGGGTCGTTCACCTACACCCCGGATACCGACTTCAACGGGGCTGACTCGTTCACCTATACGGCAGGCGACGGCACCGCGACGAGTTCGACTGCCACGGTGTCGATTACGGTTAACGCGGTCAACGACGCGCCCGTCACCGTCGCCGATAGCTTCACCACCAACGAGGACACCGCCCTCACCGGAAACGTGCTGACCAACGACACCGACGCCGACGGCAATACGCTCACCGCCACCCTCGTCACCGGGCCCGCCAACGGCACCTTGACGCTGAACGCGGACGGCAGCTTCACTTACACACCAGCAGCCGACTTCAACGGTGCTGACTCGTTCACTTACACCGCGAGCGACGGAACGGCCACCAGTCCGGTGGCCACCGTGTCGATCACCGTCAACGCGGTCAACGACACCCCCGTCACCGTCGCCGATAACTTCACCACCGACGAGGACACCGCCCTCACCGGAAACGTGCTGACCAACGACTCGGATGTGGACGGCGATACCCTTACCGCGACACTGGTCGACGGGCCGACCAACGGCACCCTCACCCTCAACCCCGACGGCAGCTTCACCTACACACCCACCACCAACTACACCGGGGCGGATTCGTTCACCTACACCTCGAGCGACGGCGCCGCCACCAGTTCCGTTGCCACGGTCTCGATCACGGTCAACGCGGTCAACGACACCCCCGTCACCGTCGCCGATAACTTCACCACCGACGAAGACACCGCCCTCACCGGAAACGTGCTGACCAACGACTCGGATGTCGATGGCGACACCCTCACCACCACCCTGGTCGACGGGCCCACCAACGGAACCCTGACGCTGAACGCCGATGGGTCTTTCACCTACACCCCGGATGCCGAATTCAACGGCGCTGACTCGTTCACCTATACGGCAGGCGACGGCACCGCGACGAGTTCGACTGCCACAGTCTCGATCACGGTCAACGCGGACAACGACACCCCCGTCACCGCCAACGACACCTTCACCACCGACGAAGACACCACCCTCACCGGCAACGTTCTGACCAACGATTCCGATGTCGACGGCGACACGTTGACCGCGACACTGGTGTCCGGGCCGACAAACGGGTCGGTGGTGTTGAACCCCGACGGTACTTTCACCTACACCCCGGATGCCAACTACAACGGCGCCGACAGCTTCACCTACACCGCGACTGACGGCACGGCCACCAGTTCTATTGCCACCATGTCGATCACGGTTGATCCCGTTAACGACGCCCCGGTCGCAGTGGGTGACACCGTGAGCACCGACGAAGACACCGTCCTCACCGGAAACGTGCTGACCAACGATTCCGATACCGACGGCAATACGCTCACGGCAACCCTGGTCGACGGGCCGACCAACGGCACCCTCACCCTCAACCCCGATGGATCGTTCACCTACACACCGAGCACCGACTTCAACGGGGCCGACAGCTTCACCTACAGCGCGAGCGACGGCACGGCGACCAGTTCTGTTGCCACAGTGTCGATCACCGTCGATGCGGTCAACGATGCACCTGTCACCGCCAACGACACTTTCACCACCGATGAAGACACCGTCCTCACCGGAAACGTCCTGACCAACGACACCGACAACGACGGCGACACGCTCACCACCACACTGGTCGACGGACCCACAAACGGCACCCTCACCCTCAGCCCGGATGGCAGCTTCACCTACACCCCGGATGCGAACTACAACGGCGCCGACTCCTTCACCTATACGTCGAGCGACGGCACGGCGACCAGCTCCATTGCCACCGTGACGATCACGGTCAACGCCGTCAACGACACGCCCGTCACCGCCAACGACACCTTCACCACCGACGAAGACACCGTCCTCAACGGCAACGTTCTCTCGAACGACTCCGATGT
>JAUKNU010000001.1:431571-585686 GCA_030499155.1 Mycolicibacterium frederiksbergense
GTGAGCACCGACGAAGACACCCCACTGACCGGAAACGTTCTCTCGAATGACTCGGACGTGGACGGCAATACCCTCACCGCGACACTGGTTGACGGGCCGACAAACGGCACCCTCACCCTCAATGCCGACGGCACCTTCACCTACACCCCCACCACCAACTACAACGGCACCGACAACTTCACCTACACCGCCGGCGACGGCACCACCACCAGCTCCGTCGCTACCGTGTCGATCACGGTCAACGCCGTCAACGACACCCCCGTCACCGCCGCCGATAGCTTCACCACCGACGAAGACACCACCCTCAACGGCAACGTCCTATCGAACGACTCGGATGTCGATGGCGACACGCTGACCGCGACACTGGTCGACGGGCCTACCAACGGCACCCTGACGCTGAACCCCGATGGGTCGTTCACCTACACACCAGCAGCGAACTACAACGGCGCCGACAGCTTCACCTACACCGCCACCGACGGCACGACCACGAGTTCGATTGCCACGGTGTCGATCACGGTCAACGCCGTCAACGACACCCCGGTCACGGTGGGTGACACGGTAAGCACCGACGAAGACACCGCCCTCACCGGAAACGTGCTCTCCAACGACTCCGACGTCGATGGCGACACACTCACCGCCACCCTCGTCACCGGACCGACCAACGGAACCCTGACGCTGAACCCCGACGGATCCTTCACCTACACCCCGGATGCGGACTTCAACGGCGCTGACTCGTTCACCTATACGGCAGGCGACGGCACCGCGACGAGTTCGACTGCCACGGTCTCGATCACGGTCAACGCGGTCAACGACACCCCCGTCACCGTCGCCGATAGCTTCACCACCGACGAAGACACCGTCCTCAACGGCAACGTTCTCTCGAACGACTCCGATGTTGACGGCAACACGCTGACCGCCACCCTCGTCACCGGACCGACCAACGGCACCCTGACGCTGAACCCCGACGGCAGCTTCACCTACACACCAGCAGCCGACTACAATGGCGCTGATTCGTTCACCTACACCGCCGGCGACGGCACGGCCACCAGTTCTGTTTCCACCGTGTCGATCACGGTTGATCCCGTTAACGACACCCCGGTCGCAGTGGGTGACACGGTGAGCACCGACGAAGACACCCCACTGACCGGAAACGTCCTGACCAACGACACCGACAACGACGGCGACACCCTCACCGCCACCCTGGTCGACGGACCCACCAACGGCACCCTCACCCTGAACCCCGACGGCAGCTTCACCTACACACCCGCAGCGAACTACAACGGCGCCGACTCGTTCACCTACACCGCGACTGACGGCGCTGCCACGAGTTCCGTTGCCACCGTGTCGATCACCGTCAACGCGGTCAACGACGCCCCCGTCGCCGTCGACGACTCCTTCAGCACTGACGAGGACAGCATCCTTACCGGCACTGTGTTGTCGAACGACACCGACACCGAATCGGACACGATCACAGCAACTTTGGTCGACGTCCCCACCAACGGCACCCTCACCCTCAACGCCGACGGCACCTTCACCTACACACCCACCGCCGACTACAACGGCACCGACAGCTTCACCTACACGGCGGGCGACGGGACCGCCACCAGCAACACCGCCACCGTCTCGATCACCATCAACGCGGTCAACGACGCCCCGGTCGCCGAGGACGATTCGTTCACGTTCGACGAGGACAACAGCTTGTCGGCCAGTGTGCTCTCCAATGACAGCGATATCGACGGCGACGCCCTCACCGCCACCCTGGTCGACGGACCGACAAACGGCACCCTGACCCTCAACACCGACGGCACCTTCACCTACACCCCGGACGCCGACTACAACGGCACCGACAGCTTCACCTACACCGTCAACGACGGAACCACCACCAGTTCTGTTGCAGCCGTGTCAATCACGGTCACCCCGGTCAACGACGCACCGGTCGCCAACAACGATTCCTACTCGATCGGTGAAGACAGCACCCTGACCGGAAACGTGATGTCGAACGACACTGACGCCGACGGCGACACCGTCACGGCCACATTGCTCGACGGTCCTTCCCACGGCACCCTGACCCTGAACCCGGATGGCAGCTTCACCTACACCCCGACCGCCGACTACGCGGGCATCGACAGCTTCAGCTATCGGACATCGGATGGATCTGCGACCAGCAATACCGCCCTGGTGACAATCGCGGTGACGGCCGTCAACGACGCCCCGGCCGCTGTGGATGACTCGTTCACCACCAACGAGGACACCCAGGTCAGCGGCAATGTGCTCACCAATGACACCGATGCCGACGGCAACACCCTCACCGCGACACTGGTCAGCGGACCCACCCACGGCACCCTGACCCTCAACACCGACGGCACCTTCACCTACACCCCGACGGCCAACTACAACGGCACCGACAGCTTCACCTACGCCGCCGGCGACGGCAGCGTGACGGACAACGCCCTGGTGACAATCTCGATCACGTCCGTCAATGACACTCCGGTCGCCGCCGGGGACAGCTTCAGCATCAACGAGGACAGCATCCTGACGGGCAACGTACTCAGCAATGACACCGACGCCGACGGAAACACCCTCACCGCCACCCTCGTCAATGGGCCGACAAACGGCACCCTGACCCTCAACCCGGATGGCACCTTCACCTACACCCCCACCACCAACTACAACGGCACCGACAGCTTCACCTACACCGCCACCGACGGCACCGCCACCAGCAACACCGCCACCGTCTCCATCACCATCAACGCCGTCAACGACGCCCCCGTCGCCGTCTCCAACAGCTACACCACCAACGAAGACACCCAACTGACCGGCAATGTCCTCACCAACGACACTGACGCAGAAGGCAACACGTTGACGGCAACGCTGGTCAGCGGACCCACCCACGGCACCCTGACGCTGAACACCGACGGCAGCTTCACCTACACCCCCACCACCAACTACAACGGCACCGACAGCTTCACCTACACCGCCACCGACGGCACCGCCACCAGCAACACCGCCACCGTCACGGTGACGGTCAACGCCGTCAACGATGCGCCCGTCGCCGTCTCCAACAGCTACACCACCAACGAAGACACCCAACTGACCGGCAACGTGCTGACCAACGACACCGACGCCGACGGCAACACCCTCACCGCAACACTGGTCACCGGACCCACCCACGGGACCCTGACCCTCAACACCGACGGCACCTTCACCTACACCCCGACGGCCAACTACACGGGCTCCGACGTCTTCACCTACAAAGCCAACGACGGCACCGTCAACAGCAACACCGCGGTGGTCAGCATCACCGTCACCGCGGTCAACGACACTCCCGTCGCCGTGAACGACACCTACACCACCAACGAGGAATCCCCCCTCAACGGCAACGTCTTGAGCAATGACACCGATGCCGACGGCAACACACTCACCGCCACCCTCGTCAATGGGCCGACAAACGGCACCCTGAGCCTCAACCCGGATGGCACGTTCACCTACACCCCGATCACCAACTTCAACGGCACCGACAGCTTCACCTACACGGCAGGCGACGGCACCGCCACCAGCAACACCGCCACCGTGTCGATCACCGTCAACCCGGTGAACGACGCCCCCGTCGCGACCAACGACTCCTTCACCACCAACGAAGATGTCCAGCTCGCCGGCAACGTGCTCAGCAACGACACCGATGTCGACGGCGACACGTTGACGGCAACGCTGGTCAGCGGACCCACCCACGGCACCCTCACCCTCAACACCGACGGCACCTTCACCTACACCCCCACCACCAACTACAACGGCACCGACAGCTTCACCTACACCGCCACCGACGGCACCATCACCAGCAACACCGCCACCGTCACGGTGACGGTCAACGCCGTCAACGATGCGCCCGCCGCCACCGACGACACCTACAGCACCAACCAGGGAATCGCCCTCAACGGCAACGTCCTGAGCAACGACACCGACGCCGACGGCAACACCCTCACCGCATCGGTGGTGGCCGGGCCCACCCATGGCTCCCTGACGCTGAATGCGAACGGCTCGTTCACCTACACGCCCGCGACGAACTACAACGGCACCGACAGCTTCACCTACGTGGCCAACGACGGTACGGCGAACAGCACCGTCGCCACCGTCAGCATCACGATCGTCGACAACGTCACCCCGACGGCAGTCGACGTTCAATCCACCAACAGCGGCTCCGCCGGATTGATCGAACAGGGAGACACCTTCACCTACACCTTCAGCGAGGCGATCGATCCGACAACGATCCTGGCTGGATGGGACGGTTCGACCACGAACATCGTGGTGCGCGGGTACAACGGCACCCTCTTGAACGGCCTCGACGACTACCTGCAGATCTACGACTCGACGAACAGCGCGATACTGCCCCTGGGTACGGTCTATCTCGGCCGCCAGGACTATCTCGCCAGCTTGAGTGGCAGCGCCCCCGTCACTTACGGCGCGACCGGAACGGCCTCGACGATGACCTTGACCGGCAACACACTCACCATCGTGCTCGGCACATATGACTCCCCCGCGCTTGGCGTGTACCGACAGTTCGCCCTGGGGACCGGTGCGATGGTCTGGACACCCTCGACGGGTACGAGGCCGGAAGACCTGGCCGGGAACGTGATGACGACGACGTCGGCCACCGAGTCGGGCACCGCCGACAGGGACTTCTGACAACGCAGCAACGGGTGAGACCGCCCACCGCAGTGTTTGGGCCTGGAGTACCCGCCGCTGTCGTACCCGCCCACTACGCTGACCTCGATGGCTCTGCACCTACACCGCGCCGAGCGGACGGATCAGCTCGCCGACGGTCTGGGCGCCATGCTGGCCCAGCCCCTGGCGGACCCGTTCGCCACCGAGCTGGTCCTGGTGCCCGCCAAGGGCGTCGAGCGCTGGCTCAGCCAACGACTGTCCAACCGTCTCGGCATCTGCGCCGGTGTCCAGTTCCGCAACCCACGGTCCTTGATCGCCGAATTGACCGGCACCACCACCAGCGACCCGTGGGCCGCCGACGCCATGGTCTGGCCGCTGCTCGCCGTCATCGACGACAGCCTCGACGAACCCTGGTGCGCCACGCTCGCCGCCCACCTCGGCCACCACGCCGCCGGCGAAGAACGCGAACTCCGCCAGGGCCGTCGCTACGCCGTGGCCCGACGGCTCGCCGGCCTCTACACCTCCTACGCACGGCAACGCCCGGCGCTGCTCACCGACTGGGACGGCCTGCCCGACGACCTGTCTTGGCAACAGCCATTGTGGGACAAGCTGATCCAGCACATCAACGCCCCCGCCCCGCATATCCGGCGTGCCGACACGCTGGCCCGGCTCCGCGACGCGCGCACGGACCTGCCGGAGCGGATCTCGCTGTTCGGGCACACCCGACTGCCCTCCACCGAGATCGAGCTGCTGGACGCCCTGGCCGCCCACCACGACCTGCACCTGTGGCTCCCGCACCCCAGTGACAACCTCTGGCGCGCACTGTCCGGCCGCCGCGGCCCCATCCCCCGCCGCGACGATATCGGCCACCGCGACGTCGGACACCCACTGCTGGCCACCCTGGGCCGCGACCTGCGCGAGCTCCAGCGTGCGCTGCCCAAACCGGATACCGACGAATACCTCTCCCCCGCCACGTATCCCGACACGCTGCTGGGCTGGCTGCAATCCGATATCGCCGCAGACGCGGTGCGCCCCGAGGGCCGGACCCACCGGGCAACCGACCGCTCCGTCCAGGTGCACGCCTGCCACGGCCCGGCCCGCCAAATCGACGTCCTGCGCGAGGTGCTGCTGGGACTGCTCGCCGACGACCCCACCCTGGAACCGCGCGACATCCTGGTGATGTGCCCGGACATCGAGACCTACGCACCCCTGATCACGGCCGGGTTCGGGCTCGGCGAGGTGGTGCGCAACGCCCACCCGGCCCACCGGCTGCGCGTGCGGCTCGCCGATCGCGCTCTGGTACAGACGAATCCGCTGCTGTCGGTGGCGGCGCAGCTGCTCATTCTCGCGGGTGGCCGGGCCGGCGCCAGCGAGGTCCTCAACATCGCCGCGGCCACCCCGGTGCGGGCCCGGTTCGCCTTCACCGACGATGATCTGGACGCCATCACCGGGTGGGTGCGCGAGGCCAACATCCGGTGGGGTTTCGACCAGCCGCACCGGGCACCCTACGGTGTCGAATTCCTGCACAATACCTGGCGATTCGGCGTCGACCGGGTGCTCGCCGGGGTCGCGATGTCGGATGACTCCCGCGCCTGGCTGGGCACCACGCTGCCCCTCGACGATGTCAGCAGCAACCGGGTCGAACTGGCCGGCCGCTTCGCCGACTTCGTGCAGAAGCTCACCGACACCATCGGTGCCCTCAGCGGCACCCGCCCCCTTGCCGACTGGCTGCAGGCATTGACCGACGGTATCGAGGCGCTGGCCTTCGACGACGAGGAATGGCCCACCGCCCAGGTGCAGCGCGAGTTCGCCGACATCGCCGAGCGCTCGGATGCCGCGATAGCATTGCGGCTCAGCGATATTCGTGCGCTACTGGACCGGCACCTGGCCGGGCGACCGACCCGGGCCAACTTCCGCACCGGCACCCTGACGGTGTGCACGATGGTCCCGATGCGCTCGGTGCCGCACCGGGTGGTGTGCCTGGTCGGCCTGGACGACGGGGTGTTCCCGCGCCTCGGCGCCGTCGATGGTGACGATGTGCTGGCCCGCGACCCGATGACCGGTGAGCGCGATATCCGCTCCGAGGACCGCCAGCTGCTGCTCGACGCGATCGGTGCGGCCACCCAGACCCTGGTGATCACCTACACCGGCGCCAACGAGTACACCGGGCAACCGCGGCCCCCCGCGGTGCCGATCGCCGAACTGCTGGACACGCTCAAGGCCACCGCCGGCGGTCCCGTCGACGACCTGCTGACCCGGCATCCGTTGCAGCCCTTCGACGTCCAGAATGTGCAACCGGGCCGGCTGATCCCGGATTCGCCGTTCACCTTCGATCCGACCGTCCTCGACACCGCCCGCGCGATGGCGGGTGCCCGGGCCCCGCAACCGGCCTTCGTGTCCGGGCCGCTGCCGGCGCCGCCGACCGGTGATGTGTCGCTGGCCGACCTGATCGCGTTCTTCAAGAATCCGGTCAAGGGCTTCTTCCGGGCGCTGGACTACACCCTGCCGTGGGATGTGGACGGGGTATCCGATGTGATGCCCGTCGAGATCGACGCGCTGCAGGAGTGGACCGTCGGCGACCGGATGCTCAACGACATCATGCGCGGGATGACCCCGCAGGACGCCCAGCAGGCCGAGTGGCGGCGCGGCACGCTGCCGCCGGGCAGGCTCGGCTGGCGGCGCGCCGTCGAACTGCGCGACCAGGCATCCCTGCTGGCGGCCGAGGCCCTGCGCTACCGGCGGGCCGACGGCCAGGCGTTCGACGTGGATATCGACCTCGGGTCGGGGCGGCGGCTGACCGGGACGGTGAACTCCGTCTTCGTCGATCGTCTGGTGCCCGTGCCGACCTATTCCAAGCTCGGCGGTCAGCACCTGCTGGCATCGTGGATTCCGCTGCTGGCGTTGACCGCTCAACGCGGCCAGCGGTGGTCGGCGGTGTGCATCGGGCGGCCGCCGCGCGGCACCACGCCCCGCGTGCAGGGCCTCGACGGCCCGAATGACGCCGTCGGCCTGCTGCGCGATCTGGTGGCCATGTACGACGAGGGCAGGCGCCGCCCGCTGCCGCTGCCGATCAAGACCTCCTTCGCGTGGGCCGGTGCCCGCGAGGCCGGCGATGACCCGGCGCAGGCGGCGAACTACCGCTGGCGCAACGAGCGCGACGACCCGGCCATCGAACGGGTGTGGGGCCGCGACCCCGACCTGGCCGACCTGGTCGGCCTGGACGACTACGCGCAGCGGCTGTGGCTGCCGTTGCTGCACGCCGAGGCCACCGCGTGAGCGGGGACGTGCGCACCTTCGACCTGACCGGACCGCTGCCCGCGCCGGCGTCGACCACGGTGCTGGAGGCCAGTGCGGGCACCGGTAAGACCTTCGCGCTGGCCGGGCTGGTGACCCGGATGGTCGCCGAAGGCCGGGCCACGCTCGACGAAATGCTGCTCATCACCTTCGGCCGGGCCGCCAGCCAGGAGCTGCGGGAGCGGGTGCGCGGCCAGATCGTCGGTGCGCTGGCCGCTTTCGCGGACCCGTCGGCGGCGGACACCGACCTGCTGCGGCATCTGATCGCCGCGGACCGCGAGGCCCGGCAGCAGCGGCTGCGCGACGCGTTGGCCGGATTCGACGCCGCCACCATCGCGACCACGCATCAGTTCTGCCATATCGTGCTGAAATCCCTCGGTGTGGCCGGTGACAGCGACAGCGGCGTCACCCTGGTGGAAAGCCTCGACGAGCTGGTGTCCGAGATCGTCGACGACCTGTACCTGGCCCGGTTCGGCAATGACGCCGACGCCCCCCGGCTGAGCTACCGCGACGCGCAGAAGCTCGCAACCCAGGTGGTGCGCAACCCGGCGACCGAGCTGCGGCCGCTGGATCCCGACCCGGACTCGCTCACCGCGGAGTGCCTGAGCTTCGCGCGGGACGTGCTGGCAGAGTTGGAGATCCGTAAACGCCGCCGCGGCGTGCTGGGCTATGACGACCTGCTGACCCGGCTGGCCGACGCGCTGGCCGACCCGGGTTCGGCGGCCCGGGTCCGGATGCCGCAGCGCTGGCCGGTGGTCATGGTCGACGAGTTCCAGGACACCGACCCGGTGCAGTGGCAGGTCATCGAGCGGGCCTTCGCCGGGCAGTCGACGCTGATCCTGATCGGCGACCCCAAACAGGCCATCTACGCCTTCCGCGGCGGCGATATCGACACCTACCTGCGGGCCGCGGAAACCGCCGGGGACAAGCAGACCCTCGGCATCAACTGGCGCAGCGACGCCGCCCTGGTGAACCGGCTGCAGGTGGTGCTGGGCGGCGCGCAGCTCGGTGGGCCCGGCATCGTCGTGCACGACGTCACCGCACATCATCAGGGCCACCGGCTCGCCGGCGCGCCCCGCGACGATCCGTTCCGGTTGCGGGTGGTGACCCGCGGCGGCAAGGGCACCCGGACCATCGGCATCGACCGCCTGCGTGAGCACATCGGCCGCGACCTGGCCGCCGATATCGGCGCGCTGCTGGCCGGTGGCGCCACGTTCGCCGGGCGGCCGCTGGAGGCCCGCGATATCGCAGTCATCGTGGAAACCCACAAGGATGCCCGGGCCTGCGACAGCGCACTCGCCGAGGCCGGTATCCCGGCGGTGTACACCGGGGACTCCAATGTGTTCGCGTCGGCGGCCGCGCAGGACTGGCTGTGCCTGTTGGAGGCATTCGAGCAGCCGCACCGCCCCGGCCTGGTCCGGGCGGCGGCGTCGACGGTGTTCTTCCGGGAGACCGCGGAAAGCCTTGCCGACGGCGGTGACTCACTGACCGACCGGATCGCCGAGGAGCTGCGCAGCTGGGCCGGGCATGCCCGGGAACGCGGGGTGGCCGCGGTGCTGGAGGCCGCCCAGCTGGCCGGCATGGGCAAGCAGGTGTTGTCCTGGCAGGGAGGTGAGCGGCTGATGACCGACCTGGCGCATGTCACCCAGCTGCTGCAGAACACCGCGCACCGTTCGGGTTTCGGGCTGCCCGCGCTGCGGGACTGGCTGCGCACCCAGACGACCGAGGAGACCGGCTCGGCCGAACGCAACCGGCGCCTCGACAGCGACGCCGCCGCGGTGCAGATCATGACGGTCTGGGTGTCCAAGGGGCTGCAGTATCCGATCGTGTACCTGCCGTTCGCGTTCAACCGGTATTCGCCGGACCCGAATCCGGTGCTCTATCACGAGGACGGAGCCCGCTGCCTGTATGTCGGCGAGCCCGATCCGGTGGTGCTGCGCACCGGCAAGGCCGAGGCCGCGGCCAATGACAGCCGGCTGACCTACGTGGCGATGACGCGCGCCTGCTCGCAGGTGGTGGCGTGGTGGGCGCCGTCCTGGGACGAGCCCAACGGCGGGCTGTCGCGGCTGATGCGGGGCCGCGCGCCCGGCGAGGCCGAGGTGCCCGCGGTGTGCAGCCCCGCCAAGATCTCGGACCTGGACGCGCTGGCCCGGCTGCGCGCGTGGGAGCAGGCCGGCGGCCCGGTGCTGGAGGAATCGCTGATCGAGCCGCTCGCCCCGGCCCCGGCGCCACCCGCGCCCACCGCGTTGGCGGTGCGGCATTTCCACCGTGCCATCGACACGTCGTGGCGGCGCACCTCCTACTCCGGTCTGCTGCGGGCGGCCGAGGAATCCCCGGTGTCCAGCGAGCCGGAGGTGGCCGAGCTCGACGACGAGGTGGCCGACATTCCCTTGGTGGCGCCGGCTTCCGGTGCGGATGTGCCCTCGCCGATGGCGGATCTGCCGTCCGGTGCGGCGTTCGGGTCGCTGGTGCACGCGGTGCTGGAGACCGCCGATCCGTTCGCCGACGATCTGAGCGCCGAACTGGCCGAGCACGTGCGCAGCCATGCCGCGCGCTGGCCGGTGACGGTGAGCGCCGAGGAGCTGGCGGCCGCACTGGTCCCGATGCACGACACCGACCTCGGCCCGCTGGCGCCCGGGGTCACCCTGCGCCAGATCGGGTTGTCAGACCGGTTGCGGGAGTTGGATTTCGAGTTCCCGCTCGCCGGCGGCGATACCGCGGCCGGGACGTTCGCCCGGCTCTCGGATGTGGGTGCGCTGCTGGCCGAGCATCTGAGCGCCGATGACCCGTTGGCCTCCTACGCGGGCCGGTTGGCGGCGGGCGCGCTGGGCCGGCAGCCGCTGCGGGGTTATCTGTCCGGGTCGGTGGACGCGGTGCTGCGTATCGGTGATGGGCTCGGCGCGAAATACGTGATCGTGGACTACAAGACCAACTGGCTGGGTGTCGCCGATGCGCCGCTGACCGCCGCCGACTACGGCCGCGAACGCATGGTCGAGGCCATGCTGCACTCGGACTATCCGCTGCAGGCGCTGCTGTACAGCGTGGTGCTGCACCGGTATCTGTCATGGCGGCTGCCGGGCTATGACCCGCAGCGCCATCTCGGCGGAGTGATGTATCTGTTCGTGCGCGGCATGTGCGGCGCGCTCACCCCGGTGCAGGACGGCCACCCCGCCGGGGTGTTCAGCTGGGACCCACCGGCCGCGCTGACCATCGCACTGTCAGGGCTGCTCGATGCCTGACCTCGACTTCGAGCCCGCCGATATCCAGGTGGCGCAACGGTTGACGGCGCTGGCCGGGGAGACCTCTCCGGACGTGGCGCTGGCCGTGCGCCTGGTGGTGCGCGCGCTGCGCGGCGGATCGGTCTGCGTGGATCTGCGGGCGGCCGCACCGGAGGTGGAACTGGACGCCGACGAGTGGCTGGCCGCGGTGGCGGCGAGCCCGCTGGCCCAGACCCCGCCGGTGCTGCGGCTGTTCGGCGATCTGCTCTACCTGGACCGGTACTGGCTGGAGGAGCAGCAGGTGTGCACCGACGTGCTGACCCTGGTGGGCACCGTCCCGCCGGGGCGGGCCCCGGATGTGCTGCGGCTGTTCGACGACGACTACGCCGAGCAGCGGGCCGCGGCCAATATGGCGCTGTCCCAAGGGCTCACCGTGCTGACCGGCGGCCCCGGCACCGGGAAGACGACGACGGTGGCGCGGCTGCTGGCCCTGCTGGCCGAGCAGGCGGCCCTGGAGGGCCGGCCGTGTCCGCGGATCGCGCTGGCCGCGCCCACCGGCAAGGCGGCGGCCCGGTTACAGGAGGCCGTGCAGGCCGCCGTCGACGCACTCGATGCGGCGGACCGGTCACGGCTGACGGGGTTGCAGGCCACCACGCTGCACCGGCTGCTGGGCTCGCGGCCGGACACCTCGTCACGGTTCCGGCATCACCGCGGCAACCGGTTGCCCCACGATGTGATCGTCGTCGACGAGACCTCGATGGTGTCGTTGACCATGATGGCCCGGTTGTTGGAGGCGGTGCGCCCGGATACCCGGCTGCTGCTGGTGGGCGATCCCGATCAGTTGGCCTCGGTGGAAGCCGGTGCGGTACTTGCAGATCTGGTGCAGGGACTGGGCGCGGCGCGGGTGGCGTCGCTGAGGACCTCGCACCGGTTCGGTGCCGACATCGGCGACCTGGCCGCCGCCGTGCGCGACGGCGACGCCGACACCGCCCTGGCGGTGCTGCGGGCCGGCGGCGCGCATATCGAGTGGCTGCAATCGGCGCAGTCGCTGCGCGATGTGCTGCTGCCGCAGGCACTTCGGTTACGAGAGGCGTGCGTGCTCGGTGACACCGCCACGGCGCTGCGGACGCTCGAGGAACACCGGCTGCTGTGTGCGCACCGGCGCGAGGTGGCGCACTGGAACCGTCAGGTGCAGCGGTGGCTGACCGAGGCGACCGGCGAGCCACTGTGGTCGACGTGGTATGCCGGGCGCCCGATCCTGGTGACCGCCAACGACTATGGGCTCAAGCTGTACAACGGGGACACCGGGGTGACGGTGGCGACACCGGACGGGTTGCGGGTGGCGGTCGGAGGCCCGTCGTTGCGAACACCGACGTTCGCCCCGGGCCGGCTGGCGGAGGTGGACACCATGCACGCGATGACCATCCACAAATCCCAGGGCAGCCAGTCCGCCGAGGTGACGGTGCTGCTGCCGCCGGAGGACTCCCAGCTGTTGACCAGAGAGCTGTTCTACACCGCGGTGACGCGGGCGCAGAGCCGGGTGCGGGTGGTGGGATCGGAAGCCGAGGTGCGCGCGGCAATCGACCGGCAGGCCGTGCGCGCTACCGGACTCGGGCGGCGGCTGAAGGTCTAGACCGTCTTGGCGGCGAACGCCGCGCTGGAGATGATGCCGATCGCCAGGGCGATCGTGCCGTATCCGAGGATCGCGGCGGCCACGACGGCGGCGATGGAGCCGGCGCCCAGCAAGACCATCACTATGCCCAGAAGTACACCGCTCATGATCGCACCCTTTCGTATGACTGCCGTCACAATGTAGCGCATACCGTGCGATGAATCACACTCAACCCGGCGACGATTTGGGCACGATCACTTACGCGCATTTGTGCAGCGCACGGCCGGATTCGCCGGGCCCGGAGCAGATATTTTGTTAGCTTGGCATAGTACCGATCTCTAGCTGGTCCAGTTAGATGAGCTACTCATTTCCCCGGCGCGATTTGTGGAGTCGCGGTCGGAATGAGTCCGACAAATACTCCTCAAATCGCACTCTCCGAGTCGGTGCGGCCCACGAGCCCGCCGAGCAGCCCGGTCAGTTCCTCGGCGTAGGTGAGGTGCTTGCGCAGTTTCTCTGCGCTTTCCTGCGCCTTGGCGTGGCACTGCTGCAGGTGCGCTGCCGCGGCGGTGCGTTGCTTTCCGGAAGCCCCGCCACCGTTGAGCGTGTCGAGTGCGTCCAGCAGGTCTTTCATCTCGGCGAGAGTGAATCCCAACGGCTTCATCCGCCGGATCACCAACAGTCGCTCGACATCGGACTCGGTGTAGAGCCGGAACCCCCCGGTCGAGCGTGCGGAAGGAGTGACCAGTCCGACCTCGTCGTAGTGGCGCACGGTGACGATGGACAATTCGGTGCGGGCAGCGACCTGCCCGATCTGCATGTGCGCGTCGTCGCTCAATGTCCCGCACCCAGAGATCCGGACAGCCTGTCGTGCCGGTCGGCGGAATCGGTGTTCAGGCCGACGATTTCGACGTTCTTGCCTCCGGCGTGGTACTTGGTCGTCACGGCATCCAGCGCGGCGACTGTGGAGGCGTCCCAGATGTGCGAGGCCGACATGTCGATCACGATGTTCACCGGATCCTCGGTGTAGTTGAACTGGTACACGAGGTCATTGCTGGAGGCGAAGAACAGCTCACCGGTCACGCGGTACACGACCGTGTCGGTGGTGCCGTCATGGTCGTCATCGGTTTCCTCGATCTTCTCGACGGTGACCAGGTGGGCCACCCGACGGGCGAAGAGCACCATCGCCGTCAACGAACCGACGATGACACCGTAGGCCAAGTTGTGCGTGGCCACGGTGACCACAACGGTGGCCAGCATGACCAGCGTCTCGCTACGCGGCATGCGCCGCAACGTCTTCGGTGAGATGCTGTGCCAGTCGCTCGTCGCCGCAATCCTCGACGAAGACTGCTGCAGAACGGGCAGCCCGGCCGCCACAACACCTCGATGCCATCGACATATCCCGTGGTGTTCATACATCATCCTCCTTCACCGACACGCAGCTCAGCTCTGCTCGGCGTCGGCCGGGTGCCGACGCCGACCGGTCACCCGTCGCCAACCGAAAACCGCTGCGGCGCCAACGATGCCACCGAGAATTGCCACGATCGGCAGAATGCCGACCGCACCGACCACCGTGGACAGCGCCTGCTGCACGCGCGCGGCCGCCTCGATGATCGGATCCGCGGCGTCACCGCCGCCGATCACGCGCAGCTCGTAGAAGCCGTAGTACGCGACGTAGGCGCCAGCCGCGAGCAGCAGAACGCCGCCGATTCGCGTCAGATAGCTCGTCGCGCCGCGTAGCCAGGCCGTGACCGGAGAGGCGGCCAACGCGATGGCGGTGGCCAGCACCCCGACCAACAACGCCATGCCCGCGGCGTAGGCCAGGTAGGCGACGACACCGTCGAGGATCGAACCGGTCCGGAAAGTCGAGCCGGTGACCGCGAGGAACGGGCCGATCGTGCACGACAGCGAGGCCACGGCATAGGCCACCCCGTAGCCGAACATCGAGCCCAGCCGGGCCGTGGGTGCACCGCTTGCAGACTTGGGGAGCAGCAGGGTCACCTCCCGCCCACTCAGCATCCACGCGCCGAGCAGGACCAGTGCCGCCCCGATCACCACGGTGAGGGCCGGTAGATACTGCTGGATGATGGCCGTGAACGGCGCGAGGATCAGCGCGAACGACCCGAAGACGACCAGAAACCCTGCCGCCATCATCGCCGTCGCGGTCAGCGCGCGACCCACCGCGGCGATGCGACCAGCAGGTGCAGTGCCTTCGCCTGCGACCACCAGCGCGAGATAGCCTGGAAGCAAAGCGAAACCGCACGGGTTCAATGCCGCGACAAGACCGGCGGCCATCGCGAACGCGAACGCCTCACTATCCATCGGGGTTGACGAGCGTCGAAACGCGGGTGCTCAGCGCCGGCTCGCCGAGCGTGCCACGCACCACGTCGACCGAACCGTCCGCGCCGACGAACGCAAACGCCGGCTGTGCCGTGACACCGAACCGCTGCCATACCGCGCCGTCGACATCGGCGATGTTGGTGAAGCCGAGATCGTACTTGTCGACGAACTCCTGCATTGCCGGCTCCTGATCCTGTGCCGCCACACCGATGAACGTTGCGTCGGGAGTGGCCCGGGCGACTTTGGCGACATCGGGTGCCTCGCGCTGGCAGGTCGGGCACCACGGCGCCCAGAACCAGAACACGACGGGCTTGCCGGCCAGTGACTGCCCGGAGATCTCCGGCCCACCGACGGTCTTTGCCGTGAAGTCCAATTGCGCCGGGACCGCGGCGGCGCTCGAAGGAGCCGACTGTCCGGCGGGGGCAGCACTCGATGTTGCCGAAGCGCTCGATGTTGCCGAAGCGGCATCTTCGCCCGGCCCACCACACCCTGCGACCACACCGACCGTGCCCAGCAGCGCCAGCGCGTACCTGATTTTCACTCGTGGAACCTCTCATCTGTGGGGTAGATGCTGCCAAGCCAAGCAGCACAAGCGATGCGGGCGCCAGCAATCTGTCATCGAAATGACAGTTTCGCACCGCTCCAGGGGCTACCCGGCCTTGGCGCCGAGGCCTTCGGCATCGACGATGTCGATGCCGGCGTAATGGATGGCAATGAGTCGTTCCCGTTCGAGTTCCTTCAGAATCTTGTTCAACGACGGCCTTTGCACACCCAGCATGGCGGCCAGCGTGCGCTGCGCGAGTTCGACTGAGCCATCGACGGATTCGTCGAGCAGCAGCTTCGCGACCTGGGCCGGCAATGTTCGGCCAAGCATCGCGACGAGTCGACCCTGGCCGGTCGACACGCGTTGGGCCACCGATGACAACCAGCGACGCGCAATGTTGGGATGCGCAGCGAGCAATGCCTCGAAGGCGTTGCGATCCAGGCACAAACAGGTGCTGTCGTCGAGCGCGCGGGCCGTGTAGGCCAGGGGCATCTCCAGCAGCAGCGCGATGTCACCATCGACGTCTCCTGCCCTCAGCACGTCCACGACGACGCGCCGCCGCCCTGAACCAACGGTGAGTTCGATCTGTCCCTGCCGCACGATCCACACCCCAGACGGCGGTTGCTGGGCAGCGAACAACACCGTGCCGGCAGTGAACTCCTTTGGCACAAGGGTTTCGGCGAGGGCAGCAACGTCCGCGGCCGACAAGGGAGCGGCGGCACCGCGCCCGACACACCGGGCCACCCAGGCGGCATGCCTGATCTGAGCGTCCTCAGGGCTTTCGCCGCCCGTGAGGGCTCGAATGGCGTGCCGGAACGGATGCTCGGTCATCGTTCTCCTGTCCAAGGGACACTACGGTGGCACTGCGGCAGTGATCACAGGCGACAACTGTCATCATCCTGACATTCTCGCGATTCGAGTGCGCGCCGTATGGAACGAAACGACTCTCGACGCTCACCCGGGGTCAGACCGCGGATTGCGGGGCGTACGTCTCGCCGATTACGCCGGCGCAGGGCTGTCGGCGACGCACCGGAAGCCGATGTGGGTGGTCGAACTGTCCTGTGATTGCGAGGACCTGGCCGCCGGCCGGTAGCGGTGGCAGTACTCGGGCGCGCACAGGTGTGAGCCGCCCTTGAGCACCTGATTGACCGACGGGTCACCGCCGGGGGCCGGGCAGCACCCGGACACCTCGGGGTGGGCGCGGTGCCGCGGGGCGTAGCGGGTGGCCGTCCACTCCCACACGTTGCCGATCATGTCGAGCAGCCCGAATCCGTTGGCGGGAAAGGTACCGACCGGCGAGGTGCCGGCCCAGCCGAGGGCGCCGTCGTTGCGGTGGGGGAACGCGCCCTGCCAGGTGTTGGCCATCAGCGCGCCGCCGGGACGGACGTCGTCGCCCCACGCGTAGGCCGATGTCGCACCCGCGCGGGCGGCGTACTCCCACTGCTCCTCGGTCGGCAGTCGCCGGCCCGCCCACGCCGCGTAGGCGGCCGCGTCGGGATAGGCAACCTGCACCACCGGGTGATCGGGCCGGTCCTCGAACGTCGAGCCCGGGCCCAACGGGTGTTTCCAGGACGCCCCGGGCACCCAGGTCCACCACTGCCGCCAGTCCCGTAGGTCGACCGGACCGGCGGTGGGTTGGAAGACCAGCGAACCCGGTACCAGCTCGTCGGCGGGAACACCGGGAAATGCCGCCGGATCGAGTTGCTGCTCGGCGACGGTGACATGGCCGGTGGCGGCCACGAACTCGGCGAACTGGGCGTTGGTCACCGGGTGCCGCTCGATCGCGAACGCTGCGACGGTGACGTCGTGCACCGGCGCCTCCTCGGGGTAGAAGTCCGGCGATCCCATGCGGTAGGTGCCGCCGGGGAGCGCGGCGAGTTCGGTGAGCATGCCGACAGACTATGCAGAGACCGCGATCGGGGCCGCTACGAGGAAGCCAGCACCGCCAGCAGATCGGGTAGCGGCACGGTGGCGATGCCGATCTGGGCATCGCCGATCCCGTACGGCAGCACCAGGGTGTCGGCGTGCACCAGCCCACCGCAGGAGTAGACGACATTGGGCACATAGCCGTCCTGCTCGTCCGCGGCGGGCGACAGCAGCGGCCGGCGCAACCGGCCGATGATTCGGGTGGGGTCATCCAGGTCGAGCAGGATCGCCCCGATCCGGTAGGTCCGCATCGGACCCACCCCGTGGGTGAGGACCAGCCAGCCCGCCTCGGTCTCCATCGGCGGACCGCAATTGCCCAGCTGCAACGTCTCCCATGCCAACAACGGGCGCTGGCACGGCAGCGTCGTCTCCCACACCGAGAGGTCATCGGTGAAGGCGATGGTGTTCGATTCGCGGTCCGAGCGCGACAGGGCGGCGAAGCGCCCGCCGATCCGGCGGGGGAACAATGCCAGACCCTTGTTCGCCGCGGCGTCGCCCACCAGCGGCGCGGAGGTGAACGATCGAAAATCGTTGGTGGTCAACATCTGCTGACTGATATGCGAGCCGTTGTAGGCCGTATAGGTGGCGCGGTAGATCACCGATCCGTCGTCCTCGACGAACCGCACCAGCCGCGCATCCTCCATACCGACGGCCTCGGCGGCCATCGCCGGCCAGAGCACCCGCTCGGACAGCTCGGTGTCGGTGGGGAATTCGACGGTGTAGGTGCGGTCCGCGATCTCCCGGATCAGTTCGATCGTCTCGGGCACGTGCATCCAGGTGGCGCGGTGCCGGTACAGCCGTTCGAGTCGCTCATCGAGATCGGCTCGGGTGAACCGCTCGCCGAGCCCGGCGAGGACGTACTCGGTCGCCTCGGCGGCATGCACACCGAACAGCTCGTGCCGGAAGATCGTGGCGTCCAGGAGCGTCGACGCGACCGTGCCTTCGGTGGCGAACGGTGCCGGCTCATCGATGAGGGCGCTGCCCGCGGCGTCGACGGTTCCGGTGCGGAAACCGATGGACGACCGGTGCCCCTCCCCGATCCCCCGCACGCTCATCACGAATCGCAGGCTGCCGTCGGATAGACCGCTCTGATCGGGATGCGCGACGATGCTCGGGTTGCACAGCGCGGCCCCCTCGATCGCCACCTCGCTGGTGAACGTCGCTCCCAGCAACAGCATGCGGTCCGCCGACAGACCGATACCGGGGTCCAGTCGATCGGTGAGCTCACGCGCATGCTTGCCGAAGGTCACCACCAGATCGCGGTGTCGCCCACCGAATCTGGTCAGCACATCGTCCATCGAGGCTCTCACCTCGTCCTCGCTCAAGGCCAGTACCCGCCGTAGCGCCGCGCCGGCACGGGACTCCTGGTCCTCGAAACCTTCCTGCCCGGGCACGAACAGTTTGGTGATGACGCGGGACCTGTCGGCCACCAGCCGCTGCGGGCTCCGGGTGATCAACTCATCCCGCACCGCCGTCACTGAGGCACGCCGACGAATCGCCGAGCCTGCTGGAAGGTCGACAACAGTGCCAGTGTCGACTCCGCGCCCTGGTTGAGGTTCACGCCGTCTGCGTGCAGACCGTCGAATCCACCGCCGGTCTCGGTGTTCCACATGACGGCCCCGGCATCGTTGTCCCCCTGGAACCAGGCCGCCGCCGCCCGCACCGTGTCGGGCCAGATGGCCGCGGCATCCACCGATGCGGCGCGCGCGCAGGCATCGGCCAACGAGGACACCTCGATGGGTTGTTGGTCGAACCCCGGCCGCGGTTCACCGGCGGCCCAGCCGCCGACCGGGGTCGGCGACAGGTGCCCCCCGGATGTCTCCTGCTCGATCAGCCAGCCCAGCAGTTCCAGCCCGCGTTGGCACAGCGCCTCGTCGTCGAGCGCGGCACCGGCGGCGATCATCGCCTCGGCGAGTACCGCGTTGGCGTAGCTCAGGCGCGGCTCCGGCCACGGCCAGCCAGTATCGCCGCCCGCCTCGGCGAGACCGTCCGCGTAGTCACCGATCAGCTTGCGCGCGGCGGCATTTCCGGGTTCGACGCTCAGCAGCTCAGCCGCACCGATGGCCGCAAAGGCCATGGCCCGCGGCCACGTGGAACGGCCGTGCGCGGCCCGCTCGAACTGGATCACCGCCAGCCTGCGGATCAACCCGTTGTCACTGTGCGCGGCGGCGGAGCCCAGACCCCACAGGCAGCGGCCCCAGCAGTCGTCGAACGCGTGCGTGTCGGTCCAGCGCCCGGTGTGGTCCATGCGGTTTCGGCAGCCGCCGAGATAGGCCTGCGCCTCGTCGAGGAACCGCACCGCGACCTTCGCCAGTCCGCGCACGGCATCGCCGGCATCGGGTTCGCGGGTGGTCACCACCAGCACCCTGGCCATGTCGTCGGTGCAGTAGCCGTGCTCGCGCCGGGGCTGCGCACCGCAGGCGTGCTCGAAGGTGCCGCGGTGGTCCGAGAGCGCGAGCAGGTGGTCGAACGTGGGTTCTAGAACGACCACGTGCGCTCCCGCGGCGTCGAGATGCTCTGCGCCACAGCCTGATAGGACCTGGCGACCAGGGACCACGCCATGGTGGGCGCGAGCCGACGCGCCTCGGCGGCCATGCCACCGGCCAGCCGGGGGTCCGACAGCACGGATCGCAGCGCCGCGGTCATCGCGTCGGGATCATCGTGGGCGACGATCAGCCCGGCGCCGCTGCCGAGCAATTCGACCGCGTGCGGGAAGGCGGTCGCGACCACCGGACGTCCACTGGCGATCGCGTCCACCAGCACCCCGGAGGTGACCTGCTCGGTGGAGTCATACGGCAGCACCACCACGGCCGAGGTCTGCGCCAGCGCCGACAACGCCGCCGTGCTGCGGTAGGTGGCGTCGAAGAACACCGAGCCCGCCACCCCGAGGCGCTGCGCCTGTTCGACGCGTGCCTCCCGGTAGGCATCGCCCTCGTGTGCCAGCACCTTGGGATGGGTCCGGCCGGCGATGAGGTAGCGCGGGTTGCCCCGCAACGTCTGCAGCGACGGCATCGCATCGATGACCCGCTCGATGCCCTTGCCGGGCCCCAGCAATCCCCAGGTCAACAGGGTCGGCCGGCCCGCCCGCTTGCTGGCGGCGACGGTCGGGGCCGTCGATCCGTGCGGGATCGTGGAGATCTTGCGTCGTTCGACGTCGAACCCGGCCCGCAGCAGCGCACCGGCCGAGTCGGACATCACGACCACGTGGTGGGCCAGCCGCATCACCGATTCGAGCACCGAGCGCTGATGCGGGGTCGGGCTCCTGGGCACGGTGTGCAGCACCACGATGGACGGAACATTCAGCCCGCCAAGGATATCCACCACTTCGTCGCCGTCGGCTCCGCCGTAGATGCCGAACTCGTGCTGGATGACGGCGACATCACTGTCGTTGAGCAGGTCCGCACAGGCGGCCACCGATGCCGGGGACCCGTTGATGAGTTCGCCGACGACGCGACCACTGGGGCTGGGCGGTCCGTCGGCCACCCGCACCACGTTCACGCGCGAGCCGTTGGCGGACAGCCCGTCGGCCAGTGCCGCGCTGAAATTGGCGATGCCGCACGGTGTCGGCGGATAGGTGCTGAGCAGGCCGACGGACGGGGTGCGGCCGCGCGGGCGCTCCAGCACCGAGGTGCCGGAGGAATGAAAGGTGGGTGCGCTGGTAACTGCGGTCAAGGGTGATCCAAACAGACGGATGTCACCTGAGTGTCCGGCGCAAGCTGACGCTCGGCGAGTTCAACGGCGGACGGCTGACTCATCCCGGACTGGCTGGGTTCCCAACTTCCCCCACGTTACACCCCGTGACCTGTGCCTGGGGAATCAACGGCGGCGGGCTGGAGCGTAGCGACCCGGGAATCAGGTGTGCCGGGCACGTGCCCGGCGGACCGCCTCCTCGACGACGCGTTCGGCCACCGCGGCCAGCTTGCGGTGCTCGGCCTGACTCATCGCCCGCAACTGGTCGAACGACTCGGCGGCGCTGCGGCCGGTACGCGAACGGATGATGCCGATCGCCTGGTCGATGACCGGCCGGGTCACCAATGCCGCCTGCAGCTGATCGGTCAGCGTCAAGGCGTCGGCGAGGATGCGCGCGTTGTGCACCGCGACCGCCGCCGGCTTGGCGAACAGTTCCCCGAACCGCGCGGCATGCTCGTCGAAACTGTCCTTGCCGTAGGCGTAGGCGGTGATCGCGCCGACCACCCGCCCGGAGACGGCCAGCGGTAACGCCAGCGTGCTGTGCACCCCCAGGCGCCCGGCCCGCGGGCCGAACCGCGGCCAGGACTGGTCACCGCCGAGCGACCCCGACCAGACGGTGCGTCCCTCGCCGACGGCCGTGACGCCCGGGCCCTCGTGCAGCGTCCGGTACTGGATCTCATCGAGCTCGGTGACGAACGGCGCACTGGCCGCCAACTCCACCACGGTCCCGTCGCCGGGCGCACCCTGCATCAGCGTCACCCCGACGCCGTCGGCACCCGGTATCGCGCGGACCGCGGAGGCGGCCACCTCAGCGAGCACCTGTGCCAGCCCGAGGCTGTCGGCCACCAGACCGGCAAGCCGGGTCAGCCCGGCCTGCAGGTCGGCGGCGGCAGAGCTGCCCTCGTCGGGCGCCGGGGACTGCGCCATCGTCGACATCTACACCCGTGACGGGTCGGGGCGGTCGGGCAGTGCCAGCCGGAAAATGGTCCGCAGGGTCTGCAGGTACTGCCGCGGCAGCGACCCGGTCGTGTAGGCGAGATCGTATTTGCCGCACAGCTCACGCACCCGCTCGCCGATCTGGGGGTAGTGATTGCTCGGCAGGTCCGGGAACAGGTGGTGTTCGATCTGGTAGCAGAGGTTGCCGCTGGAGAACGCCAGCACCGGGCCGGCCTTGAAGTTCGCCGCGCCCAGCATCTGGCGCAGATACCATTCGGCCCTGGTCTCGTCCTCGATGGACTCCGGGGTGAACTGCTGCACGCCGTCGGGGAAATGCCCGCAGAAGATCACCACATAGGTCCACAGGTTGCGCAGCAGGTTCACGGCGACGTTGGCCCCCAGCGCGCGTCGCCAGCGCCGGCCGCTGAGCGCGGGCCACACCAGGTAGTCCTTGACGACCTGGCGGCGGATCTTGGCCATCATCGCCTGCGACACCGCATCCTTGGCCTCCTCGGAATCGGCGCGTTCGCGATCCGAGTGGTAGCCGTGGCGCGCGATACCCCATTCGAAGATGAGGGCCAGCAACATGTTTCGCAGCGGCTGTAGCAGGTGTTCCCGCTTCCAGGGCTGGTCGCGGGTCACCCGCAGCACACCGAATCCGAGATCGTCGTCGACGCCGAGCACGTTGCTGAACACGTGATGCCGGTAGTTGTGCGAGTAGCGCCACTGCGACGAGGGCCCCACCATGTCCCATTCCCAGCTGGTGGAGTGGATCTCCGGATCATTCATCCAGTCCCATTGGCCATGGCTGATGTTGTGTCCGAGCTCCATGTTCTCAACGGATTTCGCATACGCCAGCGCGGACGTCCCGATGATCCAGCCGGCCTTGGAGCGGGTTCCGGCGATCGTCAGCCTGGCCGCCAGGTCCAGGGTCCGCTGGAAGACGATGGCCCGCCGGATGTAGGACGCGTCCTTGGCGCCCAGGCTTTCCTCCACATCGCTGCGGATGCGGTCCAGTTCGGCCCCGAACGCCTCGACGTCGGCACTACTCATGTTCGCGTACGCCGCGATATCGCTGATTGCCACCTGAGTTCCTGGTCCGATCGAGGGCGGCGGCGGCAAGGGTCCGGACCACCTGTGGAGCACTCTCAGCCTAGGCGTCGACCGGGATCTGCGCCAAGTCGGTTCACCGATGAGCAAGACTGGAGCCATGACAGAAACCGCCGCCACCCGCGTCGCGGTCTACCTCGACTTCGACAACATCGTCATCTCGAGATACGACCAGGTCAACGGCCGCAACTCGTTTCAGCGGGACAAGGCCAAGGGCCTGGAAACCGAGAAGCTGACCCGCGCCACCGTCGACGTCGGAGCGATCCTGGACTTCACGTCCTCGTTCGGCACACTGGTCCTCACCCGGGCGTACGCCGACTGGTCGGCCGAGGTCAACGCCGGGTACCGCCAGCAGGTGGTGGGCCGCGCGGTGGACCTGGTGCAGCTGTTCCCCGCCGCCGCGTACGGCAAGAACGGCGCCGATATCCGGCTCGCCGTCGACGCCGTCGAGGACATGTTCCGGCTGCCCGACCTGACCCACGTGGTGATCGTGGCCGGCGACTCCGACTACATCGCCCTCGCGCAGCGCTGCAAACGGCTGGGCCGCTATGTGGTGGGGATCGGCGTCGCCGGCTCCTCCAGTCGTGCCCTGGCCGCCGCGTGTGACGAGTTCGTGGTCTACGACGCGCTGCCCGGTGTGCCGGTGTTCGAGCCCGAACCGGTCACCGAGCCGCAGAAGAACACCCGGCGCAAGAAGGCCGAGCCCGAGGAGCCCGACCCGCAGACCGCGGCGACCGCACTGCTGACCCGCGCGCTGCAGATCGGGCTGGAGAAGGATGACGTCGACTGGCTGCACAACTCGGCGCTGAAGGCTCAGATGAAGAGGATGGATCCGTCGTTCAGCGAAAAGTCGCTGGGATTCCGGTCTTTCAGTGATTTCCTGCGCTCGCGCACCGATGTCGTCGAGCTCGACGAGAGTTCCACGACCCGGATGGTGCGGTTGCGCAGCGCGGACTGAGACACGAAAAACCCAAATTCACAAGAAAATTCGCGCAGTCCCATCCGTGTCGCGCAGGTGTATGGTCGAGCTACAGGGACCATCTCAGGCCCCCTCATCGAAGGGGCCACCATGGCCGACAAGTCTCCGCGTCAGAGCATGACGAAGAAATCCGGTAAGTCTCTCAAGGAGAAACGCGCGGCCAAGCGCGGAGATTCGTCCACCAACACCACCGACGACGTCTTCAACAACAAGAAGCGCTGAGCCTCACCGCGCGGCCCCGTTGATCTGCGGCGCCGTGATGATGCCGCGTTCCACACCCCACATGTTCGCGATGGTCTTGTACTCCCCCGTCTCGATCAGGTGCTCGAGCGCGCGCAACAGGGGCCTCGCCAGCGGTGAGCCCTTGGCGACCGGCCAGCCGTAGGGCGCCGAGTCGAACACCTCACCGGCGGGCACCAGCGCCCCGCCGCTGAGCTTGATCGCGAAACCGGTGACCGGTGAGTCCGCGGACATGGCATCGATCTCCCCGGCGATCAGCGCGGCGGTCACATCGTCCTGCCGGGTGAAGACCACCTTCTCGATCGGTGCCAGCCCGGCCGCCACGCACGCGTCACTCTTGGCCGGGATCTCCACCGTTTCCTGAAGCACGCTGTGCGCCACGCCAACCCGCAGCCCACACGCCGCCTCCGGGTCGATCGAGGAGTCCCGCTGCTGGGCCCAGAGCGTGCCCGCCTCGAAGTAGGTGACGAAGTCGACCAGCTGCTGGCGATCGAGGGTGTCGGTGAACGACGACATCCCGACATCCAGTGCGCCGTCCCGCACCGCGGGAATGATGGCGTCGAACTCGCTCTCGCGGTACTCCGTGGCCAGCCCCAACGTCCGGGCGACCGCATTCATCAGGTCCACATCGAAGCCCACGATCTCGCCCTCGGAGTTGGTGAACTCGTTGGGGGCGTACGGGACGTTGACCCCGATGGTCAGCGTGCCGTCCGCGCGGATGTCCGCGGGCACGGCGGCCGCGAGGGCCGGTACCGCACCCTCGGGGAAATCCTGCGTGGACCGCATGTCCCACCACTTCCACGCCCCGACCGCGCCGGCCCCGACGAGCACCAGCACCCCGGCCATCACCAGCGCGCGCTGCGGGAGCCGGCGTCCCCCGCCGGAGCGCGCCGCCGTGTGCCGCCCCGAACCGGTGATCCGCACCGGCGCGGACAGGGCCCGCCTGGCCGCGGCCGCCAGCTCCGCGCCGGTCTGGTAGCGCTTCTCCGGCTTCTTGGCCATGCCCTTCGCGATGACCTCGTCGAAGGCGCCGAGGCGCGGATGGGATTCCGACGGCTTGGGCGCCGGCGACACCATATGCCCGGCGATCTGCTGCTCCAGGCTGTCCGCGGGGTAGGGCCGCGCGCCGGTCAGGCATTCGTAGAGCACACAGGTCAGCGCATAGGTGTCCGCCCGGGCGTCGGCGAACCCGCCGTCGAAACGCTCCGGCGCCATATAGGCCAGCGTGCCCAGCGTGCTGCCCGCGGTGGTCATCCCGGACTCACCCGCGGTGCGGGCCAACCCGAAGTCGATCAGGTAGGCGAAGTTCGACCGCGTCAGCAGGATGTTGGACGGTTTCACGTCGCGGTGGATCAGCCCCAGCCGATGCGCGGCATCCAGGGCCGAG
Organism: Mycolicibacterium frederiksbergense; assembly: GCA_030499155.1. Lineage (GTDB taxonomy): Bacteria > Actinomycetota > Actinomycetes > Mycobacteriales > Mycobacteriaceae > Mycobacterium > Mycobacterium frederiksbergense_A. Next base: position 457,504 of record JAUKNU010000001.1, read on the forward strand.
GCCACCTGCTCGATGATCTGCACCGCGAGCGCCGGATCGAGCGGCCGGTGGGTCTCGGAGAGCAGGGCGCCCAGGGTGCGGCCCTCGATGAGCCGCATGTCCAGGTAGAGCCGGCCGTCGATCTCGCCGTAACCGTGGATGGGCACCACATGCGGGTCGTTGACGCCGGCGGCCGCCTGGGATTCCCGGCGGAACCGTTGCTGGAACACGGAGTCCTGGGCGAGCTGGGGCGGCAGTACCTTCAGGGCGACGACGCGGTCGGTCTTGGTGTCGTAGGCCCGGTAAACCTCGCCCATACCGCCCCGGCCGATCAGCTCCTGGAGCCGATAGTGACCGAAAGGTGTCGCGTCCACCGGTTTTCCTCTCGGCGCGGGCCCCCTGGCGGCGATATGTCGATCGAAGTTACATCACAGTTGGCAAAAATGTCATGACGGGACAGTTAGGCGGGCGGCAGCTGACGTGGGGCGTCGTCCGCGACCCGCTCGCCGATCTGGCGCTGCTCGTCGGATCCGTCGAGCACGACACCGCGGCGCGACTCGATCCGCGGGCGGGAAATATCCACCCATTCGCGGTCCGTCGTCACCTGCTGGGGATGCTCGCCACCCTCGGATTCCACCGTGACCCGGTGCGTGCGGCGCATCGTGAAGTGGAACTCCTCGGTCTCCTCGAACACCTGGCGGATCGGCTTGGTGGCGTTGTCGATCGCGCCGGCGACGATCGGCGGCACGAAGGGCCGGATGAACCGGACGGCGGCCCTGGTGACGTCTGGAATCAGCGGCACCCCGCCGCCCCGGTGCGGCTCCAGTTCCTTGGACGCCTCGGGGTCCCGGCCGGCGGCGACGGGCAGCGCGGACGGCGCCGGCTCGATGGCCTGCGCCGGGGCGAGGGCCTCGGCGACCCGGCGGCGCTGCCGCTCGGCGTCGATCGCGTTCTGCGCCTCGATTGCCATCCGCGCGCTGGCAAGCTCCTGCTCGGCCCACAGCTGATCGACCTGTGCGCGCACCTCGGCCCGCTTCACCGCGATCGCGGTGTCGGCCGCGGACTCGGCCTCCACGGTGGTGGCACCCTGCCACCGCTTCATCAGCAGCGGCAGGATCGTCAACAGCACGAAGAACGCGGCGAGCAGGGCTCGCAGCACCAGCGGACCCGGATGGTCCAGCGTGTACGCATTCATCCCCTGCCACCGGGCACCCAGACCGCCGGTCAGCGCCGCGTCGCGGGCCTGCGCCAACGCCTGCTCACGCACCGCCACCTCGGCGTCCAGGCCGGCGGCCCGGCTGTCGCGTTCGGCGATCGCCGTGTCCAGGGCACGGTCTGCCGCACCGAGGAAGTCGTCGGCGGTCCGGGCCCCGGGCCCGGTTCCGGGTAGCCCGGTGATCCGGCGCTGCGGGCAGTCCGCCGCCGGGTTCACCTCGCAGCGCGCCACCACCAGTGCGTCATCGCGGCGCTGCTCGGCCCGCACGACCGCGTCGTCCAATCCGGCACGCGCCTGCCGGGCCTGCTCCAGCGAGGCGCCCGCCAGCTCGGTGCGCGGGGAGGCCTGACCGGCCAGCTCCGCGTCGATGGACCCGCTGAAGACCACGACGGCCGCCAGTTCACCGAGCACCAACCCGACCGCGACCCCCACGGCCAGCCGGGCCGGCAACGCCGAGCGGCCGGCGGACACCGCACGTCCGACCACACCGGCCAACACCCCGACGACGATGCCGCCCGCGATCACGGCCACCGTCGGCCACGTCGTCGAGGCGGCCAGCGCCAGCGCGAAAACCACCGCGGCCACCGCCGCGAGCAGGACTTCTACGATTCGATCGGCACGCATTGAGGCTCCAAAGTGTGGGGTTCTGTGCGGTGCGCCATGCGGAATCCCTCACGCCGGCTGCGAATACCGGGATCATCTCACAGCCCCGAACGTTGCGCTTCGCGCGTACAAGGGCCCGGCATGGTTACGTTGGTCCCCGTGCGAGTCGACGGTCGTGACATCAGCGTCACCGGCAGCCTGCTGCAACCGCTCACCCGTCGCACCAACGAGATCCTGCGGGTGGTGCTGTCGGCGGCGTTCCTCGGCGTCGTCATCACCAGTTCACTGATCACCCGCAACGAGTGGGTGAGCCTGGAGCGGTCGGTGTCCGAGATCATCGGCGTGCTCACCCCGACCCAGTCCAACCTGGTGTACCTGGCCTACGGCGTGGCCATCCTGGCGCTGCCGTTCGTCATCCTCGTCCAGCTGGTCCTCGGCAGGCACTGGACGCTGCTGGCCGCCTACGCCGCGGCCGGCGTGCTGGCCGTGCTGGCGCTGTCCATCAGCGGCCGGGGCATCGCCGCGCCGCAGTGGCATTTCGATCTGCGTGACCGCCTGGACACCCAACTGTCCCAGTTCCTCGACGACCCCCGCTGGATCGCGCTGCTGGCCGCGGTGCTCACCGTGTCCGGGCCGTGGCTGTCGCGGCGGCTGCGCCGGTACTGGTGGGCGCTGCTGCTGGCGTTCGTGCCGATCCACCTGTTCGTCAGCGCCGTCGTCCCGGCCCGCTCACTGCTGGGTCTGGCCGTCGGATGGTTCGTCGGCGCGCTGGTGGTGTGGGTGGTCGGCACGCCCGCCCTGGAGGTGCCGCTCGACGGTGCGGTGCGGGCGCTGACCCGGCGCGGTTTCGTGGTCTCGGCGCTGGCGGTGATCCGGCCGCCCGGCCCGGGCCCGTTGGTGCTCGCCGCGACCGGCCCGGACAGCACCGCCGTCGTCGAGTTGTACGGGCCGAACCAGCGCAGCGGCGGTGCGCTGAGCCAGTTGTGGCGCAAGTTCCGGTTGCGTACCGATGAGACGGCCCCGCTGCAGGCCTCGATGCGCCGCGCCGTCGAGCACCGCGCGCTGATGGCCATCGCGATCGACGATCTGGGGCTGTCCAACATCTCGTCGGTGACGGTGAGCGCGCTGGACCGCGGCTGGACGCTCTACGCCCGCAAGCCCGCACGCGGGACGCCGCTGAGCGCGGACGCGGCCCCGGTGGCCGATGTCTGGCAGGCGCTGCACACGCTGCACCAGAGCCAGATCTCGCACGGCGACCTGTGCTGCGGTGAGATCACGGTGCACGACGGGCAGGTGCAGTTCGGTGGATTCGACAATGCCGAATACGGCGCCACCGACGCCCAGCTGCAATCCGATATCGCCCAGCTGCTGGTGACCACCTCGGCGATGTACGACCCGGCCTCCGCGGTGTCCGCCGCGATCGACGCGTTCGGCCGCGACACCGTGCTGACCGCGTCGCGTCGGCTCACCACCACCGCGGTACCCGCCCGGATCCGCGAGTCGGTGACCGACGCCAAGACCGTCATCTCCGCGGCCCGCGAACAGGTCCAGCATCAGACCGGCGCCGACAAGATCACCACCGAGACGATCACCCGGTTCACCCGGGTGCAACTCATCCAGCTGGTGCTGCTGGTGGCGCTGGTCTACGTGGCCTACCCGTTCATCAGCACGGTGCCCGCGTTCTTCGACGAGCTGAGCAACGCCAACTGGTGGTGGGCGCTGCTCGGGCTGGCGGTGTCGGCGCTGCGCTACGTGGGTGCGGCGGGCGCACTGTGGGCGTGCGCCGACGGCCTGGTGCGCTTCCGCCACCTGGCGATCATGCAGGTGGCCAACACCTTCGCCGCGACCACCACCCCGGCCGGGGTGGGCGGGCTCGCGCTGAGCACCCGGGTGCTGCAGAAGGGCGGGCTGAGCACCATGCGCGCCACCGCGGCCGTGACATTGCAGCAGAGCGTGCAGGTGCTGGTGCACGTGACGCTGCTCATCCTGTTCACCGCTGTCGCGGGTACCTCGGCGAACCTGCAGCACTTCGTGCCCAGCGCCACCGTGCTGTATCTGGTCGGCGGCGTCGCGCTCGGCCTGGTGGGTGCGTTCCTCGCGGTGCCCAAGCTTCGGCACTGGCTGTCCTCGGCGGTGCGCCCGAGGCTGCAGGAGGTCAAGACCGACCTGTGGGAGTTGTCCCGCGAGCCCAAACGGTTGGCGCTGATCGTCCTGGGCGCCGCCGGAACGACTCTGGGTTCCGCGCTCGCCCTGTGGGCGAGCATCGAGGCGTTCGGTGGGGACACCTCGTTCGTCACGGTGACGGTGGTGACGATGATCGGTGGCACCCTGGCCTCGGCCGCGCCCACCCCCGGCGGTGTCGGCGCGGTGGAGGCCGCGCTGATCGGTGGCCTGGCCGCGTTCGGTGTGCCCGCGGCGGTCGCGGTGCCCTCGGTGCTGCTGTACCGGGTGCTGACCTGCTGGTTGCCGGTGTTCGTGGGCTGGCCGGTGATGCGCTGGCTGACCCGAAACGACATGATCTGACGTTTGCCGGCCGCGCCGTCTGGATAATTGACGGTGACCCGCGCCACCCTGACGATCCTGGAGTTCCGCTGTGCAGATCCGCACGTTCATCCCGACCGCGCTGGCGGTGGCCGCCACCGCCGCCGTCGGCAGTCTCGCCAGCAAACCGGCCGTGGAGTCGGACTGGTACGCCACCTTGCGCAAGCCGAGCTATCAGCCGCCATCGGTCGCGTTCCCGATCGCCTGGACGTCGCTGTACACCGATATCGCCGTGGTGTCGGCGCAGACCCTCGATGACGCTCCGCCGGAGGTACGGCGCACCTACATCCGCGCGCTGGTGGTCAACCTCATCCTCAACGGCGGTTGGTCGTGGTTGTTCTTCAACCGGCGCCGGCTCGGCGCCTCTGCCGTCGCCGCCGGACTGCTCACCGTGAGCAGCGCCGACCTGACCCGCCGCGCCGCCGCGGTCCGCGGCGTCAAGGCGGCACCGATGGGCCTGTACCCACTGTGGTGCGCCTTCGCCACCGCGCTGTCCAGCCATATCTGGGTGCTCAATCGACGCTGAGCGCGGTCCTCCCGGCGCTGCGCGGTTCGTCATGACCGGTTCCATCCCTGCCAGAAGCACGTTCGCCCAGTGGTGGAACGACCCCGTCGACCACTACTGGGTGCTGAACTTCCTGCAACCACGCGGCTTCCTGAGGCCGCTGCGGATGCTGGTCGGCCTGGGCGGCGTCGCGATGGGTATCGCCCTGGTGCTGGTGCAGTTCACCGAGCTGACGGAGCCGGTGGCGGTCTCGCGCACCGTGGTCGCGGTCCTGACCATCGCCGCGTTCGCGTGGCCGATCTATTGGTTCTGTTGTCCGTGGCCGTCGCCGCGCACATCGATCATCCTGTTCATCCTCACCGACATCGGCATCGCGCTGGCCTGCGCGACGCACGGCGACCCGATGTCCGCGATGGCCACCACCTCGTTGTTCGCGGTGACCGGGATCTACATCGTGTTCTTCCACGGCCCGCGCGCCGCGGCGGTGCATCTGGTGATCGTCACGCTCACCGTCCTGGGGGTGGCAGTGTGGCTGGGCACCTCCGGAGAACCGCACGCGGTGATTCTCGCCGTCTGTAAGGGCCTGGTGTCACTGCTTGTCACCGTCGGCATCCTGCCCTTCGCCCAGTTCGGTTTCTGGCTCATCCGGAACAGTTCGGTGGAGTCGCTGGTCGACGAGCTGACCTCGCTGGCCAACCGGCGCGGACTGCAGGACTACGTGTCGCGCCTGACCGCATCGGCCGATCCGCTGCCCGCCGCGTGTGTCCTCGTCATCGACCTCGACAAGTTCAAGGCGATCAACGACCGGCACGGCCACGTCGTCGGGGACCGGGTGCTGGTACGAACGGCCCACCGGCTGCGCGACGTGCTGGGCCGGCGGGCGTTTCTCGCGCGGACCGGCGGCGAGGAGTTCGTCGTCATCGACCGGTTGCCGGCCGCAGAAGCGGCCGCACTGGGCGAGCGCCTGCGCGCCGCCGTGGCCGCCGCCGGGCCGCCCGAGGTGACGGCCAGCGTCGGGGTGGTCTGCGGGAACCTGGACAGCGCCGCCGATTTCGACCACTTGCTGCACCTGGCCGATACCGCGATGTACGCGGCCAAACGTGACGGCGGCAATCGGCTGGCCGTCGCGCAGCCGTAACAAAACGGCCATACCCGCCGATCCACTGAGATAGGTCATCTATCGTGGCATGACACAACCCAGGGGGTTCCAATGGTGAAAACGCTTGTAGTGGCCGGTGCCGCAACACTTCTGATGTCCGTGGTCGCCGCTCCGACGGCAATGGCCGCGACGACCTGGGAGATGCCGTCCCTGGAGGGCATGAATCTGGCCGACGCCGAGGCTCTCTACGAGGAGACCGTGGGCGCGGAGGGACCCTGGCTGGACATCATCAACAACGCGCCCGCGGCATCCGGCGCGATCGCCGCCCCGGTCATGTGGGAGGTCTGCCAGCAGGCGCCCAGCGCCGGCGCCAAGATCGCCGCGAAGTCCTACACGGCGGTCGCGGTCAACCGACCGGGTAAGTGCTAGTACCACCCCGCTCGTAGATCGGGGCGCACCGAGCCCGGTTATGCTCGGTGCGGCGGATACGCGCGTGCCTGGGTTCGGGCCGGCGACAGGCCAGGACCCTCCACCTTGCAGACAACACAGCACACCCCAGTCGCCGTTGCGCCCGTCGCACAGCGGTCCCGGCGCGACCTGGACATCGTCGCGACGCTCGCCGTCGCCCTCGTCGTCCTCGGCCATTTCTGGTGGGGACGGGTCACCGGTGGCGTCGACGTCCTGCTGGTGCTGGCGGGCTACTACGTCGGCAACCGGGCGCTGCGCAGCCCCTCGGTCCCGGCCGAGATCTGGTGGTGGGCGCGGCGGGTGATCCCCGCCCTGGTCCTGACGCTGACGGCGTGCGCTGCGCTGACACTGGCGGTGCAGCCGCAGACCCGCTGGGAATCGTTCGCCGAGCAGACCCTGGCCACCCTGGGCTTCTTTCAGAACTGGCTACTGGCGACGACCGCGGGCGACTACGTGCAGGCCGGCGAGACCGTCACCCCACTGCAGCATCTGTGGGCGGTCTCGGTGGCCGCCCAGGTGCTGCTGGCCGTCCTGTTGATCGCCTCGCTGATCCGGCCCCGCGCCGCGTTGGCGGCGGTCCTGGCCGCGGCCGCCCTCGCCTCGTTGGTGTGGGCGATCATGCAGAACGCCGGCGAACAGACCGTCGCCTACTACAGCAGCTTCACCCGGGCCTGGGAGGTGCTGGCCGGTGTGCTCGCCGCCATGGCGGTCGGGCGCGTGCCGTGGCCGCGGGGGCTGACCCGGCCGGCCGTGGCGGCCGGTGTGATCGCGATCGTGGTGTCCGGGTTCCTGGCCGACGGTCTGGCCGACCACCCGGGGCCGTGGGCCCTGGTGCCCGTGCTGGCCACGGTGCTGATCATCGTCGGCGGCAGGCCGACCGCAACCGTGCCGTATGCCGGGTGGGCGTTCGCGGTGTACCTCTGGCACTGGCCGCTGCTGATCTTCTGGATGGCCCACACCAACAACGACACCGTGGGCGTCGGCGAGTCCGCGGCAATCCTGGCGGTGGCCGCGGTGGCGGCGTTCCTGACGTGGCGCTGCGTGGACACCCGGTGGTGGCCGTCCTGGCACCCGGTGCTGACCGGCAGCGTCACCGCGTGTCTGGTGGTGGCACTGGCGGTGGCCTCGGCGGGATGGCGGGACCACGTCCAGCGGGTGCGCGACAGCGGCTCCGAGCTGACCGCGCTGTCGGTGCGCGACTATCCGGGCGCGCGGGCGGTGATCGAGAACCGCAAGACCGCCCGGCTCCCGGTCCGCCCGACCGGGCTGGAGGCGCCCGATGACGTCCCGCCGACCACCATCGACAGATGCCTGGCCGATTTCGGCGGCGAGGAGGTGGTCACCTGTGTGTACGGCGACCCCCACGCCGACAGGACGATCGCACTGGCCGGCGGCTCACACTCCGAGCACTGGCTGACCGCGCTGCACACCCTGGGCCGCGAGCACGGTTTCCGGGTGACGACCTACCTGAAGATGGGCTGCCCACTGACGACCGCGGAGGTGCCGATCATCGCCGGACCGTTCACGCCGTATCCGTCGTGCCGCACCTGGTCGGACATTGCGATGGCGCAGATCATTGCCGATCGTCCCGACCATGTGTTCTTCACGACCACGCGGCCGGTGCTCGACGGCCCCGGTGACTACGTGCCGGACTACTACCTGGGCATCTGGGAAGAGCTGTCGGACAACGGCATTGCGATGCTGGGGATCCGGGACACCCCGTGGATGCTGCGGGAGGGCCGGTTCTTCTCCCCCGTCGACTGCCTGGCGGCCGGCGATGACGCCGACACCTGCGGACTGGCCCGCGAAGAGGCGCTGCAGGAGCGCAATCCGACGCTGGATCACGCGGCCGACTTCCCGATGATGCAGCTACTCGATCTCAGCGACGCGGTGTGCCGGCCGAACATCTGCCGGGCCGTGGAGGGCAATGTGCTGATCTATCACGACGCGCATCATCTGTCGGGGACGTATGTGCGCTCGATGACCGGGGAGCTGGGCCGCCAGCTGGCCGACGCCACCGGGTGGTGGTGACCTCCGCCCGCGCCGAGTGTGGTTACTATGCACAATTTTTCGGGGGAAGCCGCGCACAGGACCCACACTCGGCGCCGGGTCCGGGCTACGAGCAGGCGTTGGCGACCATATCGTCCCAGGTGTTGCGGGCCGCGTCGTATTCGCGCACCACGCCGAAGTCGACATCCGCTGCGCTGGTGATCTTTTCACCGGCCGCGGGCGACTGGTCGCATACCAGCCAGTCGGCCAGGCTCAGCTGCTTCTGCTTCATGCCCTTGATGTTGTGTGAGTGCATCTGCAGCGGAATGCCGTTCGCCGCCGCGGTCACCGCGTCCTCGGCTTCCTGCAGGTTCATCCCGTCGATGCTGGGCATCACGAATCCGGCCGCGGCCTGAGCCGGCGCGGCGAAACCGATGACGGCCGGCAGCAGCAAAGTTGCCGCGCCGATCGCGAAGGAGTGTTTCTTCAACATGGTGTGTCCCTAGATGTCGTTGCCCGCGGTAGCCGGGGCCATGCCAGTGGGGTCGAAATAATCTGAGGCTGAGCGACGTTCACCGTTATAGGCTTGGTCTGTCGCGGCTACCGCGCTGTAGGGCCGACGATTCGCACAGAGTCACATCCCCGGACCTGTACATACCAGTGCGACGCGCTGTGAGGATTCTGGCTAACCGCTGTCACGCAATACAGCGACCTCGCAGCGGGCTCACAGGAACTACCGCGACCCGTACTCCAGCGCCCGCTCGGCCGAATCGACGCGCCCGTTGCTCAGGATGGTCAGCGTGTCCGGGCGGACCTCGTACCGGGCGCCGTCCGCCGGGTTGACCGCGTCGTATCCCCCGTCGGCGGGGACGGCGTCCGCCAACCGCACGTTGGCACCGTCGCGCAGCCGTTCGCCGTGGTAGTAGTAACCGCCGGACGCCCCTTCGCAGATGACCGCCAACGATGACGCGGTTCTGATCGCGGCCACCAGCGCATCCCCGGCCTCGCAGCGCGCCGCGTGGCCGACGAAGCCCTGCTCGTCGGCGCCCGACACCCCGGCCAGGGCGGTGGCGCTCGTCGTGGTCGTGGTCGTGGTCGAGGGCGGCGCGGAGGATGACGGCGGCACCGCCGGCGGGCGCTGCGACCGCGAACCGTCGCCACCGGTGAACACGATCGCCGCGGCAAGCCCCGCGGCCACCGCGAGCGTGCCGATCGCCCCCAGCAGCAGTCCGGTCTGCGAGCGGCTGAAGCGGGCCTTCCGGGCAGGGACCGGCGGGGACGGAACATAGGGATTGGGCGCAGCAGCCTGCAGTTGCCGGGTCGGCGGCGGCGTCTGGCGGGCGGGCGGGCCGTGCAGCGCCGCGGCCGCGGCGCGGGCCAGTTCGCCCGCGCTGCCGTACCGATCGGCGGGGTTCTTCGCCATTCCCCGGGCGATGACATCGTCGAACGCGGGGCTGATCCCGTGCCGCTCGGCGCTGGGCCGAGGTGGCGCCGCGAACATGTGCGCGCTCATCACCTGCCGGATGTCGTCGGCCTCGAACGGCGCGCGGCCGGTCAGGCACTCGAAGAGCAGACACGTCAGCGAGTACACGTCCGAGGCCGGGCCACCAGGCGTGCCGTTGAGCCGTTCGGGAGACATGTACGCGCACGAACCGATGACCAGCCCGGTTTTGGTCACGGTCGTCTCACCGCCGCCATAGGCGATGCCGAAGTCCACCAGGTAGGCGAAATCGTCGCGGGTGAGCAGCACGTTCTCGGGCTTGATATCGCGATGCACCAGGCCGACGGCGTGCGCGGCGTCCAGTGCCGCAGCGATTTGCGCGATGATCGCGACCGCACGGGCCGGCGAGAGCACCCCGTGGATCCGCACCAGCTCGCGCAGGCTGGGCCCCTCCACCAACCGCATGTCGATGTAGAGCACACCGGCGATATCGCCGTAGTCGTGCACCGGGATGACGTGCGGCTCCTGCAACCGGGCCGCGATGCGCGACTCCCGGCGGAAGCGGGCCTGAAAACTCGGATCCGCCGCGACATCGGTGCGCAACACCTTGAGCGCCACCATCCGCTCACGCCGGGTGTCGTAGGCGCGATACACCTCGCCCATCCCGCCGATACCGATCACCGACCGCAGCTCGTACGGCCCGAACCGGGTCCCCACACTCGGGTAGCCCATGCCTGCCGTTCACCCCTTCGCGGCCACCCCGGCGCGACCGAAGTCACACCGGTACAAGCCAATTGCTTCCCGTGCAGGCTACACGCCGGGGCAGAACCGGCCCGAACTGTCGAACGTGTGTTCTAATGGCTCCCGAACCGTGAGCCCGCGCCGTGCGGGCGATATGACGAAGGAGTTCGCCGTGACGATGACACTGACCACTCCGGTTGCCGAGACGTTGCCCACCACCTCCGACGATGCTGTGCAACCGCCCGTCGACGAGGCACCCAAGAAGCCGGCGGCCCGGAAGACGGCCGGCAGGAAGGCCAAGACCATCGAACTGGTGCTGACCGTGACCGGCACCGCCGACGGCGAGTGGCGGGCCGAACTCAAACAGGGCGCCAGCTACCTGGCCCGTGACCTCGCCGTCGCAGCCGCCGCCGTGTCCCGCGCGGCCAGGGAACTGCACGAAGATCTCGCCACGCCGATCGATTCGATCATCGAAGAGGCACGAGTTCAGCAGGCCGCCAAGGTCTCTGCGCTCGAAGCCGAGCTCGAGGCCGCCCGCAAGGTGCTCGCCGACCTGGACTGACGGCGAGGATCGGGGTACAACCCCCGGGCACACGCAGGCCATTCCCCGCCCGGCGGTGAGATGGATCACTGCATGCCCCAGGAATCCCGCCCGGCCATCCCGGCTTGTAGCAGGTAACTGCCACCTCTGCACCGAAGCGATGGCACAGCGGATTTCGGATCGGGGAACCTCATGAGCACATCGCCACAGAGCTGGGGCATCAAGGCCGTACGGTCGGCCATCTTCGCCGCGCTGGCGGCCTTCGCTGTCGTCGCCGGCCTGTTTGCCGGCCCGGCCGCGACCGCCAACGCCGCCGACGATTCCTGTGTGGATGTCGCGGTGGTGTTCGCCCGCGGCACCTTCGAAGGGCCCGGCGTGGGCGCCACCGGCCAGTCGTTCGTGGATGCGCTCAATGCGCGGCTGCCGGGCCAGTCGGTCAGCGTGTACGGGGTGAACTACCCCGCCTCGCTGGACTTCGGGCGGGCCGTCGACGGAATTGCCGACGCCACCAACAAGATTCAGCAGATCGCAGCCGATTGCCCCGACACCAAGATCGTGCTGGGCGGCTACTCGCAGGGCGCCGCCGTCGCCGGCTACAGCACCAGCAGCAGCGTGCCCGCCGGGTTCATCCTGCCGGCCGGTCTGGCCGGCCCGATGCCCGCATCGGTGGCATCCCACGTGTCGGCCGTCGTGCTGTTCGGCACTCCCAACAACTGGGTGCTGAACGTCGCCGACCGCGGCGCCCCGCCGATCGCCATCGGCGACCTGTACGCCGGCAAGACCCTGCAGCTGTGCGCCGTCGGCGATCCGATCTGCTACCCGGGCGGGCTGGACCGGTCCGCGCACAGCTCCTACAAGAGCAACGGGATGGCCGTGCAGGCAGCGGACTTCGTGGCCGGCCGACTGGGTGTGCCGGCTCCCGCCGCGCCGGTCGTGCAGGCGGCCGCGCAGGTCGGCTGAACCCGACCACAGAAATCAGGCCCCCTCGCACGAGGAGGCCTGATTTGTGCGTAAATACCTACTCGGTGTCCGCACCCTTGTCGCTGTCGGCGGACGGCTTGGGAGACGAGGCCGATGGCGAGGACGTACCGGCGACCGCGACGGACCTCGGGGCGACCTTCGCCGAACGCGGAGACGTCAGCCGCGCCCTCGGGACGGGCGGCGCTTCCACTTCTTCTTCGACGACCTCGGGTTCTTCTTCGACAGCCTCGAGGGCGGCGGCCGTCGCCAACTCGTCGACGGCTTCCGGTTCGTCGAGGGGGACCTGCGCCGTCGCGACCCGCGCGTTCAGCGCAGGCGCGCCGTTGAGCTCCTCATCGCGATCCTCCATGGCGTCGATGATCTCGGTCGTCGTATCGGGCGCGGTGACGACGGGCGGTTCGCCCGGCTCCTCGGGATCGGGGTAGTTGCCCGCGAGGATCTGGCTTGCCTTCTCGAATCCTGCAGCGACGGCCTGCAACTGCTGGAAGATTTTCTGCGGGGACGGCAGGAACCCGACCTTGCCGGTCTCGTACATGCCGGTGCTCTCGACCATCGGCTGCAGGATCGCCTGGAAGGCATCGATGATCCGGGTCGGCACACCGAGGATCTTCAGCGGCATGAGCAGCGGCATCACCGGGCTGTTCACCCGCACCGTGACGACATTGCCGTCGACGGTGACGACATTCTCGGGATCCTCGAAATCGAAGTTCTCCAGCCGGGAGTGCTCGAAGATGAACCCGGCCGCCAGCTGAACCCAGCTCATCGGGTTGAACAGGTATTTGGGGAAATAGGCGATCGGGTCGTACTCGCGATTGACCCGCAGATAGGTCCCGTCGGGCAGCTGGATGGCACCGCCGAGGACATCCGAGCCGAAGGTCGGCTCGTCCGGAGCGTAGCGGGCGAAGATGCCGGTGCCGGGGGTGTTGGAGTCGCCGTAGAAGACCCCGAACACACTGGACATGTCGTAGCCGGTGGCCGCCACCCGGGTCAGTGCCTCGGCGGCGACGCGGCCACCGAAGGACCCGGTGTTGATTCCGCTGACGATGGTCGACGGATCCCGCGCCAGGATCAGCTCGGTGAGCCAGGTGGCGCCCGCGTCGACCGACGCCGCGGTGACGGTTCCCGGGTAGCGCGTCGGATCGTTGAGCACCGTGAGGTCCTGGATACGGCGCCAGATGCCGCCGTCCTGGGTGTCGAGCGCACCCGGCGGGAACTGGACCCCCGCACCCGGCACCGCGAAGAGCGCCAGCGCGGCCAACGCGACATCCTGGGCGGAGACGACCCGGTGTTGCTGCTGCACCACGGTCGGCACCGGCCGGCTCACCGGCTGATCGACGATCCCGGCGGCGAGCAGCGCCGCCACGGCGGGCACCGCGATGACGCTGGCTGCTCGGCTGTGTTTCTTGGCGCGATGACGTGCACTCACGGCGGCTCCTCTTCGGGCTCTGTCGTCGCTGAAAGGGACCAGACGGGTTGATGATTCGCGTTCCCCCGCGACGCCATACCCAATCAGCCAGGCATTTTCGGTGTGACCCTACGTCATGTGCCGCTGTTGTTCCCGGCAAGAAAATTTGCCCGAATCGCAGCATCGCGTTCGCTGCCGCGGCGGCGCGAACCTGCCGCGCACCGCTACGCCAGGGCGGGCTGACCGGTAGCGGGCTCGCTGCGCAGTGATGTTCGAGAAGCGTTCGCTCGCAGCGCTGACGAATTCCGCACTCCGCGGGGTAGATGCTGTGCTCACCGCGGTGCGGGCGCGCAGCCCCGGCGCGGACCGGCCGTTGCCAGCCGCCGTCGTAGCCGCCGACGATATTGACGGTTGAGTTAGCGGGGGTGGCGCTGCCGTCGAGCGGACGCACGCAGCGCTCGAGCACCCGCACCCCGGGTCCGCCGTTGCTGCACCCGCACAGGGGTGGCACCGGACCCCGGAAAATTCACCCGAACGGCGGACGCTCCGTGCGCGGGCCGCCCGCCGGCGTATCAGTGCGTCGTCCGGTGCGCGAACGCACCGAGCGGATGTGTGCGTTCACTGGCTATTCCAGCAACGCTTCGCACCACCACTGCGCGTCATTCTTCCCCTCTGGCCGACCAAACCGATGGCGCACTGCACCCCGACGACGGAAGCAATATCTGCGCAGGACAGTGGACAGATCAACGCCCGCGATAATTAATTGTCCCGTTCGTGCCGCGCCCGCCGTCGCGATGCCGCACACTCAGCAGGCGGTGACACCAGCAATCCCACCGCCTCAACGGATGGGATATGCATGGATCACGCACGGTACGTGGGGCGCGTCGGAGCACTGGCAGTCGCTCTCGGGGTGGGAGCGGGCCTCGTATGGGCGCCGGGCATCGCACTCGCCGAGCCGTCCGACAGCGGTGGCTCGACGAGTTCGAGCACCGACGGCGCCGGCGCCGGCGCCGGGGACTCCGACACACCCGGCGCCTCGTCCACCGGGGATGATGCGTCGGGCCCACAGCCGGACCGGGAACCTGCCGACGAGGACGACTCGGACGTCAAGAAGTCCCTTTCGGTCATGACGACGAGATCCGTTGCCGGCATGGGTCGCCCGCAGGCGACGGGGTCGTCCACCCGCACCTCGCGGGTGATGGAGCAGGAGGCCGCCGACGCGGCGGACAGCGCCCCGGCTCGCACGGGCGGCGCCTCTGCGATGACGACGCCGGACCCGCAGGACATCCCGGCGGCCACCGCGCCCGAGGCCGCACCCGCCGCACCCACCCTGCGCACCGTCACCACCGTCGATGCCGGCCCGGGCCCGCGTCCGCTGCAGGTGCTGCTGGCCGCTCCGGTGCGCATCTTCGATTCGATCGTCAGCGCGCTGCTGGGGCCGGCCGGGCCGCGCACGCCGGCGCCGACCACCCTGTGGGCGTTGCTCGCGTGGACCCGCCAGGAGCTGCACCGGACCTTCTTCAATCGCGCTCCGCGTCTGGCCGCCGCACCTGTCGACGTCGAACAGATCGACGACGTCGTCACCGGCACCATCGTCGGCACCGACCCGGACGGCGACCCGCTCACCTTCTCGGTGACACCTGTGACCGAGAAAGGTGGCACCGTCACGGTCGACGGTGCCGGCACCTTCACCTATGTCGCGCCGGCAGGCTGGAACGGCACCGATGCCCTGACCGACAGCTTCACGGTGTCGGCGGCCGACAAGGGGTTGCACATTCACGGGCTGGCCGGGCTCCTGTTCGGGACCGGACACGTCACCGGTCGCGTCGTCACGGTCCAACTCATCGGCGGTATCGCCGGGGTGACCGAGACCATTCCGGTCGCCGTACCACCGGGCTGGACGAACCCGCGCACCATCGTCGGGCCCGGCGGCACCGTGGCGATCACCCAACGGTTCGGATCCGGCACGCCGGAAGATCCGTTCACCACACAGATCCTCGTGCAGGGACCCGGACGGCCGCCGGTGACGGCGACCGCGGCGGGTCTCGTGTACTACGGTGCGCCGCTCATCGCGGGCGATGGCACCGTCCACATGACCACGGTGGTCTATGCGGCGGGCGCCCCCACCATCACCGAATTCACGGTGACCACGCTGCGACCCGGCGCATCGCCGGTGGCGTGGACGGTGACCGGTGCTCCCGTCGGCGGACCCACCCTGAACGGTGCCGGAGACTTCGTGTTGACGACGGCGATCGGTGGCGGTGCCGCCGATGACACGCAGACCACCGTCACGATCATTCGCGACGGCCAGCGACGTGACGTCCTGACCATCGCGGGCGTCACCCAGGACCAGGCGGCCATCGGGGCGGACGGCACCATCGCCTTGGCCGCGGCCAACGCCGCCGGCGGCGCGACCATCGGCGTGCTCCGACCGGGAGCCGCCGCCGAATACCTGGACCTGCCCGCGGCCCTGCAGGGTCCCGTCACGGTCGCCGACGACGGCACCATCGTCTTCACCACGGTCGGCGTCGCGGGCTTCGCGGCCCGAGCGGCAGCGACGACGACGCTCTGGGTGTGGCGCGCAGGGGAAGCGGCCGTGGCGAACACCGCCGCGGGCACTCTCGTACAGGTGGTCACCGGCGGTGGCGGGACGGTCGCGTACGTGACCACCACGGGTACCGGCACGCAAGACGACCTCATCACGACGACCGTCACCGTGCTGCGTCCGGGATCTCCCGACCGGGTCTCCACCGTCGTCGGCACGCTGGTCTACAGCGTGGTCGCCGGCGCCGACGGCACGGTGGCGTTCCACACCTACGCGGGGCCGGCGAACGCGTTCGTCACCGACATGACGGTGACGATCATGCGTCCGAATGGAACCGTCGAATCACTCACGAGGACGACCAGCCAGATCTACCGGATCCGGCCGGCCATCGGGCCCGACGGCACCGTGGCCTCGATGTGGGGCAACAACGGGATGACGATTGCGGTGTTCCGGCCGGGTCAAGCACCGATCATCGTGACCAACCCCAACGGCATCAGCATCGACCCGCGGATCGGCAGCGACGGGACGGTCGCCTTCACTGTTGGCGTCGCCGCGCCCACGGGAGAGCAATACAGCCAGATCGTCGTGTTGCGTCCCGGCCAGAACACCCTGACCGCCTCGACGATCGGCTCCGCGTGGGGAGAACCCACGATCACCGGTGACGGCACGGTGGTGATCTCCACGCGCGTGGACAGGAACCTCAGCTACATCACGGTGCTGCGTGCCAACGGGGACTATCTGATCGTTCCCGCGCCCGGCTTGATCAGCAACGCTGCGCAGGTCGGACCGGACGGCGTCATCTACCTTCCGACCGATGTGGACGGCACCAGCGTCAACGTCACCATCGTGAACACCGCCAACCGCTCCGTGACCCTCAATCTGCCGGGACGGGCGTCCGGCTTCTCGATCAAGGCCAACGGTGGCGGAACGGATTTCGTCACGGTGTCCCTGGATGCCTCGGGGTCGGTGAGTTACATCATCAATCGGGTCTTCGTGGCCACGGTCGCGTGATCGCCACCATGATCTCGGAGCGGCTCGCGTTCACCCTCGGATAGCGATCCCACGGTGCCGGAAAAACACGTCAGGCCCCCTCGATGAGGGGGCCTGACCAGTGTGGCAGGTACAGGATTCGAACCTGTGTAGGCGTAAGCCGACGGATTTACAGTCCGCTCCCATTGGCCGCTCGGGCAACCTGCCGGAATTTGGTGCGAGTAGCAGGGTACAACGAGGATGTACTGAAGACGAAAACGGCCAGCACCATGAGGAGGCTCCAGTGGCGGATTCCAGCTTTGACGTCGTCAGCAAGGCAGATCGGCAAGAGGTCGACAACGCGCTCAACCAGGCAGCCAAGGAGTTGTCCACCCGGTTCGACTTCCGCGGCACCGACACCACCATCGAATGGCAGGGCGAAGAGGGCATCATTCTCGTCTCCTCCACCGAGGAGCGCGTGAAGGCCGCCGTCGACGTGTTCAAGGAGAAGTTGATCCGCCGCGACATCTCGATGAAGGCGTTCGACGCGGGCGAACCGCAGCCCTCCGGCAAGACCTACAAGGTCATCGGCAGCATCAAGCAGGGCATCGACAGCGAGAACGCCAAGAAGATCACCAAACTGATCCGCGACGAGGGCCCCAAGGGCGTCAAGGCCCAGATCCAGGGCGAGGAGATCCGGGTCAGCTCGAAGAAACGCGACGACCTGCAGGCCGTGCAGGCCCTGCTGCGCGGCGCCGACCTCGAGGTCGCGTTGCAGTTCGTCAACTACCGGTAGCGGATGCTGGGGCGGCACCCCGGTGGCCGTGCTAGGGACGAGATCGACCTGACGGCTGTGGATTCGTGCCCTACGGCACCGAAACACGACCCTGAGGTCGATCTCGCCCCTAGGGGCCGGGAGCCCTCCCCCGAGCTAACTCCCGCCGTATTCGGGCCGCAGGATCGGGCTCAGCGCCGACAGCGGGATGCGCGCCTGCACCGTGCCGCCGTCCATCGACCATTGCATGACACCGGGTGTGAAATCGGTCGGGTTGTCCCGCGCCACCGGGTAGTCCGGCATGTAGAGGATCAGCTCGTCCGGTGTCAACGCCCACGCCCTGTAGCCGCCCGAATACACCGTGCCCGGTGACCACCGGTCCGCGACGAACGGGTAGCTGCCCGGCTGATGTTGCGGCGCAGCCTGATTCAGCGCCTGCTCGACGAACGGGCGCGCCAGCGGTTCGATGGCCGTCGGCGGATCGACTCCGGGCCTGGTCAGATCCGCCAGCTGTAACTGCCGGCCTCCGCCGAAGGTGAAGGTGCGGTAGGCGTTGTTGAAGTCGGGTCCGTCGGCGTGATAGGTCTCCCGGAACACCACCGAGACCGTGTCGCCGTGGCGGAACACCTGATAGTTGGCCTCGCCGAAGCTGTTTGCCGCCATCGAGCGCCCGACCCGGGTCCAGTTGTCCACCAGCGTGCTCAGGTATCCGCGCAGCACCGGCCCGACGACAGGGTCGTCGATCAGCCCGTCGGGCACCGCGACCTTGATATCGCGCACCGCCTTACGCTCCGAGGCCACCGCAGTCTGGCAGTACCGACCGTCCCACCGGCCGGCCAGCTCATCGCAGAACGTCGCCGGCGATGCCGCCGCGCCCGGAGCGGTGACGGCCGCGAGGACCGCCGCGCAAAGCGCACCGGCGAGGCGCCGCATCAGGGCAGCTCGACGGTGGCCGCACGCCACTGCCCGTCGACCTTTTCCATGGTCATCTTGATCCGGCTGCGATCGAGCCGCGGATCCGGCACGCTCGCGTTCGACACCGACTGGTCGACGAACAACAGCACCACGACCCTGCCCCTGGCCGCCGACTGGACGGCCGACTCGACCACGACACCGTGCGCGGTGGCCTTGTTGTCGATCAGCAACTGCCGCAACTGCACGCTGGACTCCGAGTACATGTCCTTGAACTCACCGGTGGCACCCGCGAGCACCTGGTCGAAGTTCTCGTCGACCCTGTCGGAGTCGATGCTGGTGAGCACCTGTGCATACGACACCGCCGCGTCACGCGCCTGCTGCCCGGCCTCGGCCACCTGCTGGTCCTGCCAGAGCCGCCAGCCCAGAAAGCCCGAAACCGCCACCAGCACAACGAAGACCGCGAGGACGGCCGCGGCGAGGCCGCGCGGGCGCCGGGCCGGGGATTCGGGCACGGCCGCCTCGGCATCGTCGCTGACGTCCTGCGCCGCGGGCTGATCGTCCTCGGTCTTGTCGTCGGTCGTCACAGTCACAGTTGCTCCTATCTCAGCGGGGCGGTTCGATCGGCAACACCGGGCCGCCGTACGGGGTGGGAATGGTGAACCGGCCCTTGGGCGTCGGGTCCGTGGTGCGGCCGAGGTCCGCACCGGGCGGCGGGCCTGCGGTGTCGTCCCCGGCCGGGCGCGGTGCGTTCTTGGCCCCCCGCACCAGCACGCCGGGATGGTCATCTCGGCAGTAGGTGTACAGGTAGGGCTCGGGGTAGTCCGCCGCGGACGGTGGGCGGCGCGGCGTTCCGTAATCGCAGGCATACCGGGGGTAGATGTCGCCGGTCGCCCACAATCCGTTGTCGTGCATGACGCTGCCCAGCGCGTCCAGCACCGAGGTGCGGTGGCTCGGGAACAGTGCGTTGAGCGCGGGCACCCGCAGGTAGAGCAGTCGAGTGGTGGTGGTGAGGTTGCCGAGAAGCTGCACCATGGTGTCGGAGTTGTCGGCGAACAGGTTGTCGATATCGGTGAGCGCGCCCGGCGCCTGGTCGGTGAGCCGACGGTAGCCCTCCCGCATCCGGGCCACCCCGTCCAGGGTGGACGCCAGATTATCTGCTGCGGAATCGATCCCGGCATTCTTGTCGGCGGCCAGGGTGAACACCGACTGGCTGGTCCGCAGCAGGCTGGTGGTCTCCGGAAGTACCGAATCCAGGGTGGACAGCAGGAAGGTTCCGCCGTCGATGATGTCGGCGAGCTTCTGCGGGCCGTCCTCGCTGAGGCTCAGCTCCCGCCGGATGATGTCCAGCTTCGCGGTGTCCACCTGGGCCAGTGCGCCGTCCGCGTGTGCCAGCAGATCGGCCAGGCTCACCGGTACCGTCGCGCGCCCCTGCTCGACGATGCTGCCGTCGCCCAGGAACGGTCCGTCGTTCGCGGAGGCCACGAAGTCGATGTACTGCTCACCGGCCGGCGACAGCCCGGACACCCGCACGTCACTCGACATCGGGATGGGCACCGACGATGTCACGGTGATGACCGCGTCCACCCCGGCCGCGGTGATGTCGAGGCGCTCGACCTTGCCCGCCGGCACCCCGCGAAGCGTGACGTCCTGGTTGGGCAGCAGCCCCGCCGATTCGGGGAGCCGCACGGTGACCCGGTAGTCCGCGTCGAACGGATTGACCTGCAGCGCACCGATCAACAGATAGCCGGTGGCGACGACGAACGTCATCATCAAGGCCCCCGCGGACAGCCACGCCCGTTTGCGGTGCCCGGCGCGCACCACACCGACCAGGACGTCGGCCAGCCCGGCGATCATCGGGGGGCCTGTGGTGCGGGTGCCGGAATGATCTGACCCGGTTCGGTCGGACTCGGGATCACCGGGACCTGCGGCACCCCCGGCCCGCGCCCGACGACGCGTTCCTGCAACCGGAGCAGGGTGTACTGCAGGGAGCCGACCAGTTGGTGCCAGTTGTAGCGCTTGGGACCGTGCAGCCCCGGGTCACCGGCGAACCCGATATCCGGTATCGACCCCAGCACCAGCCGGTCGATGCTAGCCCTCGTCGAGATCGCGTTGCTGGCAGTGGCTTTGACCAGGGCCGGCATCAGCCGGTTCAACGAGTACAGGCTGGCATCGGGCGCCAGCGCGACATCGTTCCACGCACCAGCCACGCTGTTGATATCGGCGATGGCGCTGCGCCCGCTGGTATCGGTGCCCGCGATCGACGGGAACTTCTGCAGCTGCACCGACGTGTCACCGATCAGCTGGACGAGATCGGTGATCTGGCTGGTGTGCGCGGCCAGCGTCTCGGTGGCCGGGCCCGCGGCGTCCATCAGTTCGCCGATGGTGTCGTTCCTGGCCTCGATCTCGCTGAGCAACCCCGAGGTCTCGGTCAGCGCCGTGGAGATCTGCTCTGAGCGGGCATTCAGCGTGCCCAGCGTGCGGGTCGTCTTGGCGATCAGATCGCCGAAGGCCTGCCCCTGATCGCCGGTTGCCTTGCCCGCGCCGTTGATGATGTTGGTCAGGTTGCGCACCGCGCCACCGTTGACCATGACCGCCGCCGCACTCAGCAGCGACTCCACCGTCGCGGCCGCGGTGGTGGAATCCAGACCGATGGTGTCACCGTCGCGCAGCAGCACGGCGCTCGGCGCACCGGGCGTGGGCGGCTTGATCGCGACGAACACGTCGCCCAGCGGTGTCGCGGAGCGTAATTCGGCGGTGCTGCCCTGCGGTAGCTGCACCCCGTCGAGAATCCGCAGGGTGGTGACGGCGGTGTAGTCGCGGGCCACCATCGACTCCACCTGCCCGATATCGGCGCCGGCGAGCTTCACCTTCGCATTGGCGGGCAGGTTGAGCGCGTTGCCGAACACGGCGGTCAGCTCGTAGCCGCCCGCACCCACCCCGGGCGCCGGAAGCGGCAGGCCGGCCAGCCCTTCCGTCGCGCAGCCGGCGACGGTCAGGCAGGCGGTGACGGCCAGCGGCAGAACGGACCTGAGCAGCCGCGGGCTCACTTCTGCCCCATCGCGGCCATGCCGTCGAGCATGTAGGACAGCCCGAAGTCGGGGCCGAAGTCCTGCATCGTGCCGGTGCTGCAACCCAATTGGCGCAGGCCCATCATGTTGCACATCTCTTTGACCGTCTGGGAGTCGAACAGCACCTTGTCCACCAGGACGTGCACCCGTGCCGAGCCGTTTCGCTGATCGACGATGTTGTACAGGTTGTCCAGGGTCATGGGCGTCAGATCGAGGAACTCGGCGAGATCGCGCCGATGGTCGACGGTGGTGGTCACCGCCGTGTTGCCGTTGAGGATGATCTGCTTGACCGCATCACGATGGGTGGCCAGCACCTCACCGACCTGGGTGATGACATCGTTGAGTTTCCTACCGGTGCTGCCGGTACCGAACTGCTCGTCGGCCAGGATCTGGCTGAGCTGGTTCACCGACGTGCCGAATTCCCGGAGGGTCGCGTCGTTGCGGGCGGTCGCCTCGAACAGTGAGCTCAGGTTGCGGATGCTGGTGGTCAATTGATCGCGGGTCAGAGTGCCGCGATCGGCGCTGAGCCGCAACGCGTTCGACAGCTCACCGAGGGCGTCCTTCATCTGCTGACCGTTGCCGTCGGCGATGGCGGCCGACGCGTCGACCAGATCGGCGACCGGTCCGTTGCCCGCGCCGTCACCGTGCAGCGACGCCGACAGTTTGTCCAGAACATCGAGTACGCGGGCGAATTCGACCGGCGTCTTGGTGCGGTTCAGGCCGATGGTGTCGTGGTTGCGCAGGGTCGGCCCGCCCCGGTAGGGCGGGGTGAGCTCGATCTGCCGGTCGGTGAGAATGGAGTTCGAGATGGTGACGGCCTGTACATCGGCGGGTACCGCGACGTCCTTGTCCACGCTGAACTCGACCTCGACGTAGCCGCCCTTGGCGGTGATCGTCTCGACCTTGCCGACCGGCATCCCCAGCACGGCAACGACATTGCCCTCGTAGAGACCGGCCGCACTGTCGAACTGGGCGGTGACGCGGATGGTGTCGACCTGGTCGCGAACGTAGGACCAGCCGACGCCGACAGCCACCGCGGCCGCGATCGCCGCCGCCGCACCGACGGCGACGAGCCGGACCGATGGCCTCCTCATTTGCAGTCCTGGAAGTACTCGATCATCCCGAACTGTTCGGCCCGGCCGCTGATCGCGCACATCCATGAGTCGATCAGCAGCCCGTTGGACACATTGAGGTCCACCGCGTTGCCGGTGCCGGTGGCATTGGTCAGCCCGCGCAGCGCCACCGGGCCGGCCTGCAGGGTGCTGCGCAGCAGATCGTCGTGCTTTCCCAGCATGTCGGAGAGTTCGCGGAGGTTGACGAGCAGGTTCTCCAGTTCCGGCCGGTCATCGATGACGATGCCGCTCAGTGTCTCTACCAGATTGGTCAGCGAGGCCATCAGTGCGCGGAAGGATGCCCGCCGGGCCACGAACTCGCCGACCAGATCGTTGCCCTGGGTGACCAGCGCTCCGATCGCGCTCTGCTGACGCCGCAGCGTGGTGCTGACCAGTTCGGTGGTCTTGAGCAGTGAACCCAGTTGGTCGCGGCGGTCGGCGATGATCGTCGACAGGGTATGGGTGTTGGTCAGTGCCTGGGGCACCACCTCGGGCAGGCCTTGCATCTGCTCGCCGAGAATGCCCAGCGTCCGGGCGAACTGATCGGTGTCCACCTGCTCGTAGGTGGTGGTGACATCGGCCAGCGCCTCCTGCAGGTCGTAGGGCACCTCGGTCTGGCTGAGCTCGAAGGTGTTCTCCGGCAGCGATCCCGAACCCGCGGGCTGCAGCGCCAGGTACCTGGAGCCGAGGATGGTGGTGACCTTGATGACCGCCCGGGAGTCCTGCCCGAGGGCGACGTCGTTGCGCACCTTGAGCTTTACTTCGACATGGTCACCGGCGAGCGTCATGTCCGTCACCTCACCGACCGGGATACCGGCCACGGTGACCGGGTTTCCGGTCTTGAGCGCCGCGGCCTGCAGGAAGCGCGCGGTGTAGCTGCGGTAGCCGATATCGGCGACCTTGACGGCCAGCATGGCGCCGATCAGCACGGTGACCACGGCGATGGCGGTCACGCCCAACCAGGTACGGTCCCAGCTGAGCAGCGGCCGCCGCCACCATCTCTGTGCGTCAGCCATTGGCCATGTTCCTGCACCTCGGTGTGTAGTGGGCCCCATCGCCGGGGGTCGCCGCGTCGACGATGATCGGTGTCACGTCGTTGAGACCCGGGAAGAAGCCGGTGGCGTTCAGGTCGCACGCGTAGCTGTTGGCGTAGGCGCCCTCGTTGGTGATCCGCGCAAAGCCCTTGAGCAGCAACGGCAGATTGGCGCCGGTGAAGGCGAGCTGCGGTTCGATGCTCACCAGATGCTGGGCGAACCCGGGCTCACGGACCACCAACTCGTTCAGCGAGGGGTACACCTCGTCGGCGATGGTGGACAGCCGGCGCACCACGCTGGTGATGGATCCCATCGAGTCGACGAGTTCGGGGCGCCGCGCTTCGAAGGTGGACACCACGCCCCGGGTCTGGGTGATGACCTCGTCCAGGCTGTCGTTGTGCTGGGCGAGATTGTTCACCACGACGTTGAGGTCGGTGATCACCTGCCCGAGCTGCTGGTCGCGACCGGCGAACGACTCGGTCAGTCGCGCAGTCTCATCGACAAGGGTGACGACCGAGGCGCGGTCACCCTGCAGGGATTCGATGACGCCTTTGGTGAGGTTGTCGGCGTCGGTCGGGTTGAGCGCGCTGAACAGTGGCTCGTACCCGTTGAGCAGCGCCCCGACATCGAAGGACGGGTCGGTTCGCTCCAGCGGGATCTCACTGCCCGGCGGCAGCACCTGCGGCTCGCCGACATCACCGAGCGACAGACCGAGATAGCGCTGACCGACGATGTTCTGGTAAGTGACCGACGCGACGGTGGTGCCGAGCAGTTGCTGATCGCTCTGCACCACGAAGGACACCTTGGCCACATCGCCCTGCAGCTCGATCTTTTCGACGCGGCCGACCCGCACGCCCGCCATCCGGACGTCATCGCCCTCGCGCAACCCGAACACATCGGAGATCACCGCGGTGTAGCCGAGGGTGTCGCCGGCGACGTCGCGACGCAGCGTGACATAGACCAGCCACGTCAACGTGATGGCCACGGCCATGAACAGGGACAGGCCGATCATCGGTCCGCGATAGGTCACCGGGCTCCTCCTACTGACACGGTGGTGCCGCGGGCGACCGGACCCAGCAGCAGTTGGGTCGCCGGGCTCGCGGATTGGCCGATTGCCGCGCTCAGCACGTCGCGTTCCTGCGGGCTTCCGACCGGCCCCACGTTGCCCCCGAACGACGCGGGTGCGGCCTCGGCGGCGAGCGGCGGCGCCGGACGGGGTGCGACGGGTGCCAGGGGTGACAGCGGCACCGGCGGCGGTGGGGTCGGCGCCAGCGCCGGATTGGCGGTTCCGGGCACCGGCGCCGCGGGCGCCATCCACGGCGGCAGCGGCGGATTCGGGTCGGCGAGGCTCGGATTCGGCACGACCAGCGGTGGCCCGACCGCGGCGAGGTTGCCGTCGGCTCCCGGGACGGTCCCGGCCGGCGGCTGCAGATCCGCGGGCGGCCGATAGTTCTGCGGCAGCAGAACATCCGGCAGCTCGGGTCGGGTCGGCACGAGGGGCGCGGTGAAACAGCTGGGCCCCTTGAGCCCGGCGTACTGCGGGCAGTCGGCGCGGGTGTAGGTGGACGACGGCGTGAACGACAGGTTCACCCGCATGTTGCCGGTGTCCAGATCGGAGATCCACACGTGGTCGAAGAACTTGTCCGACAGTTGATTCAGCTTCACGAACGCCGGCACCCAGTGATGGGAGGTGTCGGCGAGCTGGCCGAGCACCGGGGTGAGATCGGAGGTGATCTGCACCAGCCGGTCGGTGTGGTTGGTCAGCGCGGTGTGTGTGGTGCCCATGGTGTCGATCCCCCCGTTGACCAGCGACGTGAGTTGCGCCCGCTGCTCCACCAGGGTCTGCATCGGTGCCACCGCGACGTGTAGCGCGTCGAGCAGTTCGGGTGCTGTGCTCTGCAGGCCCGTGGTCGCGTCTATCAGCGCCGATACCGTCGAGGGGCCAGGCTCGGTCGCCACGATCGCATCCAGCTGGTCCACCAATCGGTTCAATTGTGCTCCGCTGTTCAGCAATTCGGTGCGCCGGTGCTCGGTGGCCGCGTTGATGGCGGCCAGCACCCCGATGGTCTTGTCCTCACGACCGCGGCCGGTGGCGGCCAGGATGTCGCGCAGCTTGCTGATGGTGGTCTGGAACAACACCGTCGGCAGCTCGGTGTCCTCGGGGATGTGTGCGCCCGCGGTGATCGCCGGTCCGGGGCCACGATCGACGAGCTGCACCGAGGACACCGCGAAGACGTTGGAGGGCACCACCCGGGCGGTCACGGTGCTCGGGATCGAGGCCGCGTATTCGGGTTTGAGGTCGATGCGCACGACGTTCGGATCACCGTTGGCCGCCGGGGTGACCTCGTCGACCATGCCGACCAGCACCCCGTGGTACTTCACATCGGAGCGCTGCGGCAGGCCGTCACCGACGTTGATCAACTCGGCCACCACCGGCACCCGGGCGTCCAGCCGGCCGGTCGCCTTGACCAGTAGAGTCGCCGAAACCATCCCCGCCACAACCAGAATCGCGATGCCGGTGGCGAGCAGCCGGCGGTCGGAGAGCCCGCGTCCGTCGGTCTCGATCGAGTTCGGCATCTACCCACCGAACCTGGCGCCGGAATCGACCGTCCACAGAGCCATGGTGAGCAGCATGTTGACGATGATCACCACGGTGATACTGGCTCGCATGGCGTGGCCCGCGGCGACGCCCACCCCGACCGGCCCGCCCGAGGCGTAGAAACCGTAGTAGCACTGCACGGTTGACGCGATCCACACGAAGATGACGGTCTTGAGCACCGAGTAGAGAATGTCCTGGCCGGACAGCATCAGGCTGAAGTAGTGCAGATAGGAGCCGGTCGATCCGCCGCTGATCAAATAGACCACCACCTGGGTGGTCAGGTAGCTGACCGCCAGCACCACGACGTAGAGCGGGATCACCGCGATCACCGCGGCCATCAGGCGGGTGGTCACCAGATATGGGATCGGCCGGATCGCCAGGGCGTCCAGCGCGTCGACCTCCTCGGCGATGCGCATCGAGCCCAGTTGCGCGGTGAAGCGGCAGCCGGCTTGGGTCGCGAAGGCCAGCGAGGCCGCGATGGGCGCCAGTTCGCGGGTGTTCACCAGCGAGGAGATGATGCCGGTGGCCGGCCCCAGCCCCAGCAGGTCCAGAAAGTTGTAGCCCTCGATGCCCACCAGCGCTCCGACGGTGATGCCCAGCACCACGGCCACCCCGGCGGTGCCGCCGCCGACCACCAGAGACCCATTGCCCCAAGCGATATCGGAGAGCAGCCGGACGAACTCACCGCGGTAGTGCCGCAGCGCCACCGGGACGCCGGCCACCGCGCGCACGAAGAAGACCAGCATGTGGCCGATCCGGATCACCGGTACGGCGCCGCGTCGCAGGCCTCGGGACCACGCGCCCGTGAAGGTCGAGGCGGTCACAGGCCCACCCTCGGGAACAGCATGATGTACAGCTGGCTCACCGCGACGTTGACCACCATGAGCAGCAGGATCGATTCGACCACCGCCGCGTTCACCGAGTTGGCCACGCCGGTCGGCCCGCCCGCCGTGGACAACCCCTTCTGGCACGAGACGATGGCGACGATGGCACCGAAGATCACCGCCTTCACCAACGCGATGACCATGTCACCGGTGGTCGCGAACGAGGCGAAGGTCGCCACGAAGCTGCCCGGGGCGCCGTTCTGGAAGTACACGTTGAACAGGAAGCTGGCCAGGAAGCCGACGAAACACACGACCCCGGTGAGCGCGACGCCGATCATGACGGCGGCGGCGAATCGCGGCACCACCAGGCGCCGGATGACCGAGACGCCCATGACTTCCATCGCGTCGGTTTCCTCGCGCATGGTCCGCGAGCCGAGGTCGGCGGTGATCGCCGACCCCACCGCCGCGGCCATGAGCACGGCCGCGGTCAGGGATGCGGCCTGGCGGATGACGGCCAGACCGCTGGCCGCGCCGGCCAGGGACGTCGCGCCGACCTGCCCGGCCAACAGCGCGAACTGGATGGAGAGGGTGACCCCGATCGGCAGCGCCACCAGCACGGTGGGGATCACCGCGGTGCCGGCCATGAACGCGCCCTGCCGGATGAACTCCTGCCACTGGAACTGTCCGGTGAACAGGTCGACGAACAGATGCTGCAGGGTGCGGACGCCGAGCACGAACTGATCACCGACCGTGCGCAGCGACGCCACCGGATGGCGCCGGACGTAACCGTCGGTCCAGTGCTCGATCGCAGCCAGCCCGTCGGTCGCGCGCTGAATGGGCAAAGCGCTTCCCTCCCGGTAGCGAGCCGCGACCACCCCCGGGCCCGATCACTCGCAATGCTTGGCACGGTATCGCCGCGGTTCCATCGGCGTCAACGTTTTGAGAATTCTCATTCACATATTTGGCGCGTGCAGCGTAGCACCGGCACCGAGCGGCGCATCTTCAGTTGCTTAAGCTGCACCGAGGTAGCCGAGCCATCACCTTTCCCGCCTCGCAGCCGCCCGGGACGGCTCATTAACTTATTCAGAACAGGCGGTTCGTCGGAGCGGGCCGGCGCCCGCACCGTCCAACCCGCGCGCATCCGAGCCAGTTCAGCAACTTGCGGTCACCGGCCCGATCGCGGCAATACGCTGACCCGATGGCACCTGCACAACGCGAACCGAACGTCGTCGTCCTGGGCGGAGGGTCCTGGGGCACCACCGTGGCCACCATCTGCGCGCGACGCACGCCGACCCTGCAGTGGGTGCGATCCGAGGACACCGCCAAGGACATCAACGACAACCACCGCAACTCGCGCTACCTCGGCGACGAGGTGGCGCTGCCGGATGGCTTGCGGGCCACCACCGATTTCTGCGAGGCCGCGCAGAGCGCCGACGTGATCGTGATGGGCGTGCCGTCACACGGGTTCCGCGGCGTGCTCGAGGAACTCGCCCGGGAGCTGCGGCCGTGGGTTCCGGTGGTCTCCCTGGTGAAGGGCCTGGAGCAGGGCACCAACCTGCGGATGAGTCAGATCGTCGACGAGGTGCTGCCCGGGCATCCCGCCGGAATCCTGGCCGGGCCGAACATCGCCCGCGAGGTCGCCGAGGGCTACGCCGCCGCCGCCGTGTTGGCCATGCCCGACCAGCATCTGGCCGCCAACCTGGCAGACCTGTTCCGCACCAGGCGCTTCCGCACCTACACCTCAGACGACGTGGTGGGCGTCGAGATGGCCGGAGCGCTGAAGAACGTGTACGCGATCGCCGTCGGGATGGGCTACTCGCTGGGCATCGGGGAGAACACCCGCGCCATGGTGATGGCCCGCGCGGTGGCCGAGATGTCCAAGCTGGGCGTGGCCATGGGCGGGCATCGCGACACCTTCGGCGGCCTGGCCGGGATGGGTGACCTGATCGTCACCTGTACCTCACAGCGCAGTCGCAACCGCCACGTCGGCGAACAGCTCGGGTCCGGGAAGACCGTCGAGGAGATCATCGCGGCGATGAACCAGGTCGCCGAGGGCGTGAAGGCGTCATCGGTCATCATGGATTTCTCCGAGCAGTACGGGATTCCGATGCCGATCGCCCGCGAGGTCGACGGGGTGATCAACCACGGCTGCACCGTCGAGGACGCCTACCGCGGACTGATGCTGGAGAAGCCCGGCCACGAGGTGCACGGCGCGGGCTTCTAGCGCCCGGCGTCAGTTGAAGTAGGGGTTGGTGCCCTCGGGACGGTCCAGCAGCGGGTTGCTCGGATTGAGGATGTAGCTGCCGGCCGGGCTGATCACGAACCCGGACTGGTCGAAGGAGTTCTGGCACGAGGTCACGACGCCGTCGGTGCCACAGCTGACATTCTGGAAACCGATGCGCGAGTTGGCGGGCAGCGGCTGGGCCGGCTGATCCCCGACGTAGATCGCGTTCGCGGCGTTCGCGAAACCGGGGGCTCCCACCTGGCCGCCGGAGACCACGTTGGCGCCGTTGGGGGCGGCCGGGAACGGCCCACTGCAGCCGTAGCCACCGGTGGCGCGACTCATCACGCAGGTGATGTCGCCGGGCACGGTGAAGGCGTACATGGTGCCGTCGTTGACGGCGTAGGAGGAGGGCTTGACCAGCTCCCAGGCATTGATGTTCGGGCCCGGCGGCGGCGGGGGCGGCGGCGCGGGTTCGGCACCCGCGATCGCCGGGGCGCTCAAGGCGGCAGCCGCCGCCGTGACGAAGAGCAAACCTCGCATACGCATGGCGACACCCTAGCCAACCTCGGTGATTTCGGCGCGCTCGCGTACGAAACACGTACGTAGCCGCTCCGAAATCACAGCGGGCCGCGACCGGCCATCGCCTCCAGACGCGCGATGCGGTCCTCGATGGGCGGGTGGGTGGAGAACAGTTTGCCGATCTTCTCCCCCGCCCGGAACGGGTTGGCGATCATCAGGTGCGCCTGGTCGGCCAGTTGCGGCTCGGGCGGCAGCGGCGCGGCCTGCACGCCGTAGGCGATCTTGCGCAGCGCGCTGGCCAGCGCCAGCGGATCCCCGGTCAACTCGGCGCCGGACTGGTCGGCCTGGTACTCCCGCGAGCGCGACACGGCCAGCTTGACCACGGTGGCCGCGATCGGTCCGAGCAGCGAAACGAGCAGCAGCGCAAAGGGATTCGTACCACCCTCGCGATTGCCACCGAACATCGAGGCGAACATGGCGATATTGGCCAGCGCGGTGATGACCGATGCGAGAGCGCCGGCGACACAGGAGATCAGGATGTCGCGGTTGTACACATGGGACAGTTCGTGGCCCAGCACCGCACGCAGTTCGCGCTCATCGAGGATCTGCAGGATGCCGGTGGTGCAGCACACCGCGGCGTTGCGCGGGTTCCGGCCGGTGGCGAACGCGTTGGGTGCGGCGGTGTCGCTGATATACAGCCGCGGCATGGGTTGGCGGGCGGTGGTCGCGAGCTCGCGGACGATCCGGTACATCGCCGGTGCCTGCATCTCGGTGACGGGCTGGGCGTGCATCGCCCGCAGCGCCATCTTGTCGCTGTTGAAGTACACATATGCGTTCATGCCGACGGCGAACAGCACCGACAGCCACAGGATCGACGGGTTCCCGAACAGCGAACCGATGAAAACGATCAGCGCAGACATGCTGACGAGCAGCACGAAGGTCTTCATCCGGTTGGCATGAGGATGCCAGGTCATCAGAGTTCCTCCTACGAAGTCTTCGCTGATCTAACGCCGATCGACCCCCGTAGGTTCCGGCTACCCGTGCCGGTTGACGGTGTAGTCCACCAGGGTGGCCAGCGCGGCCCGGCCGGGCCCCGCGGGCAGATTGTCCAGCTCCTCGCGCGCCCGCACCGCGTATTCGCGCACCGTCTCCTTCGCGCGCGCCATGCCCGGGGACCGGCGCAGCAGGGTCAGCGCCTCGGCGACCTCGGCATCGTCCTCGATCGGCTGGGCCAGCAGCACCCGCAGGCGTTCGGCGTCGGGGCCGGGCTCGCGCAGCGCGTACAACACCGGCAGGGTGTGTACGCCTTCGCGCAGGTCAGTGCCCGGAACCTTGCCGGACTCATCGGGATCGCTGTCGATGTCGATGATGTCGTCGGAGATCTGAAACGCCGTCCCGACGATGCCGCCGAGGCGGGACAGCCGCTCGATCTGCTCCTCGCCGGCACCGGAGAAGGTGGCACCGAAACGACCCGAGGCGGAGATCAGGCAGGCCGTCTTCTCGTAGACCACCTTGAGGTAGTGCTCGATCTCGTCGGTACCGCCGGCGGCGCCGCGCGTCTCGCGCATCTGGCCCGTCACCAGCTGGGCGAATGTGTCCGCAATCACCCGCACGGCGTCCGGGCCGAGCCGCGACACCAGCCGCGACGCCGTCGCGAACAGGTAATCGCCGGCCAGGATCGCGATGTTGTTGCCCCAACGCGCGTTGGCACTGTCCGCACCGCGGCGCACCTGAGCCTCGTCCATCACATCGTCGTGATAGAGCGTGGCCAGGTGCACCAGCTCGATCACGGCGCCGGCGATGGTGACGTCGTCGTCCTCGGGGCGTGGCCCCAGCGAACCCGACAACACGGTGAACAGCGGCCGGAACCGCTTGCCGCCGGCCTGGAACAGATGCTGGACGGCCTCGGCCATCAGCTCATCTGCCTTGCCCAGCTCGGTGGCCATCAGATCTTCGACGCGCGCCACTCCGTCGCGCACCTGCGCGGCGAATTCGGGATCCCCGAAGTCCACCCCCGCCACCACGCTCGCCGGTGTCCTCATGCGTCCAACATACTGTGAGGTGTCGGGGACACAGCGGGCAGGAGCGGAGCGACTTGATCAAGGCCGATGTGGTTGTCGTGGGGGCCGGGCCCGCCGGTTCCTCGGCCGCCGCGTGGGCGGCCCGGGCCGGTCGCGATGTGCTCGTCATCGACTCCGCGCAGTTTCCCAGGGACAAGGCCTGCGGTGACGGATTGACCCCGCGCGCGGTTTCGGAGCTGCAGCGCCTCGGCCTCGCCGACTGGCTGGACGGCCGGATCAGCCATCACGGCCTGCGGATGTCCGGGTTCGGCGCCGACGTGGAGATCCCGTGGCCCGGCCCGTCCTTCCCCGCCACCAGCAGCGCAGTCCCGCGCACCGAGCTCGACGACCGGATTCGCATGGTCGCCGACGACGAGGGCGCCAAGATGATGCTCGGCGCCAAAGTCGTTGACGTGAGCCATGATTCGTCAGGACGTGTCGCGGAACTGATACTGGACGACGGGTCCGTGATCGGGGTCGGCGAGCTGATCGTGGCCGACGGCGCCCGCTCCACGCTGGGGCGCGTTCTGGGCCGCGCCTGGCATCAGGAGACGGTGTACGGCGTGGCGGTGCGCGGATACATCGCGTCGCCGCGCGCCGACGAGCCCTGGATCACCTCGCACCTCGAATTGCGCTCCCCGGAGGGCAAGGTGCTCCCCGGCTACGGCTGGATCTTCCCGTTGGGCAACGGTGAGGTGAACGTCGGTGTGGGTGCGCTGGCCACCGCGAAGCGCCCGTCGGAAGCCGCACTGCGGCCGCTGATGTCCTACTACTGCGATCTGCGCCGCGAGGAGTGGGGTTTCGAGGGCGAGCCCCGGGCCGGGTTGTCCGCCCTGCTCCCGATGGGCGGCGCGGTGTCCGGGGTGGCCGGTCCGAACTGGATGCTGATCGGCGACGCCGCGGCGTGCGTCAATCCCCTCAACGGCGAGGGCATCGACTACGGCCTGGAGACGGGACGGCTGGCCGCGCAGCTGCTGGGGACCGGCGATCTGACCACGGCGTGGCCCGCCGTGCTGACCGAGCACTACGCGCGCGGGTTCTCCGCGGCGCGGCGCCTGGCGCTGCTGCTCACGCTGCCGAGGTTCCTGCCCGCGGTGGGCCCGATCGCGATGCGCTCGCACTTCCTGATGAAGGTGGCGGTGCGGATGATGGGCAATCTGGTCACCGAAGAGGACGAGGACTGGATCGCCCGGGTGTGGCGATCTGCCGGCCTGGCGTCGCGCAGGTTCGACGAACGCCAACCCTTCAACTGAGAACCTCACACAAGGTGCGGTTCGCGCCCCAACAGCGTCATCTCCATCAACAGCTTGACGCAGGCGCGGGAGTGCTCGGTGTCCCGGTACTGCACCAGCCGACCGAGGTCGACCACCAGACCGAAGGCGGCGTGCACGGCGAACTTGGCCTGCGCGTGACTGAACTCGGGGCGTGCGGCGGCGAGCAGCCGCGCCCACTCGTCCACCGTCGCGCGCTGGATATTGCGGATCGGGGCGCGGTCGGCCTCGGGCACATTGCCGCGTTCGGCGTAGTACACGTAGGCGATCTCGGGTTCCCGGAAGGATCGGGCCACGTAGAGGTCGATCAGGCGGGCCAGTGCCTGCTCCGGATCCGATTCCGCGGCAAGAACGCTCGACACATCCGCGGACACCCGGTCCGCGCTGCGCCGGTAGGACGCGACCAGCAGATCGGCCTTACCCGGGAAGTACCGGTAGATACCGGAGGCCTGGATGCCCACCGCCGCGGCGATGTCCTCCATGCTGGTCTCGCGGAATCCCTTCTTGTGGAACAGCAGCAGGGATTCGTGCAACAGCATCTCGTACTTACCGCCGGCACCGGAACCGCTGGGCGCCAACGGATTCGATTCGGGCGATTCGAACGGGGCGGGCAGGGTGGCCGTCAGCACGGCAGCGGCTAGGCCGGCCAGCAGCACCCGCACCTCGCCGACGGGCAGTGAGTTCCGGTGATCGGTGACGCTGCCGATCACACTCAGCGCGGCCGAGGACAGGGTCCAGCGTTCGCGCGAGGTCAGCTCCGGCCGCAGCCGGATCAGCGGTTCCTGCAGCCGGCGGTTCACCAACTCGATCTGACCGCCCAGGACGGCCTGGTCGTCCTCGTTGAGATAGCGCCCCTCCCAGCGGTACAGCCCGCCGGAGCTGCGGTTGGCAATCGCGGTCTCCACGACGGCGTCGACGAGGTCGGCCAGCAGGATCGCCGGATCGCGTTCCGGGTCGGCGATATCGGTGCTGTCCACCAGTTGCTGACCCAGGCCGAAGACGGCGTCGCGGAACAGCCCGTACTTGTTGGGCGAATGCCGGTACAACGCCGCGGCCGAGATGCCGACCCGCGAGGCGATCTCCTCCATGCTGACAGCGTGGTAGCCGAGCTCACTGAAGGCCTCGGCGGAGGCCTTGACGATGTGGGCCTTGCGATCGCGTGGCCGGCGCCGCACAGGAGGTTGCGCGGGAGGGCCGGCCGGAGACATACCCTCACGGTATCGCATTCGGTGGGTGCCTACAGGTTTCGGGAATGCCTCTTCATGCTCGATGGCAAACCGTCCTCCACAGCCGCATATTTCACCGACAACCGTCGCGTCACGCTGAAGAATGGTCATTCACATAAAGCCTTGCGCGAACGTCGATCCATGTGCCAGGCTCCCTACAACGGTCCAGCAACCGACGTTGCTGCTCCGGAGAGGGGGAGGTCCGATGCCTAAGCGCTACCTCGATTTCGGGTCGCCCCCGCGGCTGACCAACGCCGACACCCGCATCACCATCGAACAGCGAACCCCGCGCTGGCACCGCGGCGACGTCGCCATCGCGGACGCCCTGGACTTCTGGTCCTTCGCCGGCGCCGCCGCCAACGTCGTCATGCAGCTGTCCTGGCCGGAGGTCGGCTACGGGGTGGCCGAGAGCCGGGTGAAATCCGGCAGTCTGATGGAACATCCCTGGAAACGGGCCCGCACCACGACCCAGTACCTCGCCGTCGCCATCCTCGGCACCGCGGAGGAACGCGCCGCCTACCGGGAGGCGGTCAACGGCGCGCATCGTCAGGTGCTCTCCACCGAAGCCAGCCCGGTGCGCTACAACGCCTTCAACCGCGAATTGCAGATGTGGGTGGCGGCCTGTCTGTTCGTCGGCTTCGAGGACACCTTCGAGCTGCTGCACGGAGTGATGACCGACGAGCAGGCCGAGCAGTTCTACCGGACCGCGCAGCCGCTGGGCACCACGCTGCAGGTCACCGCGGACCAATGGCCGGCCGCCCGGGCAGATTTCGACGTCTATTGGAACACCGCGTGCGAACGGGTCGCGATGGACGATCACATCCGCGAATACCTGATGGCACTGGTGGATCTGAAGATGGTCCGGTGGCCGCTACGGGTGACGTTCGGCCCGCTGCTCAAGTTCCTGACCATCGGGTCACTGGCACCGGTGTTCCGTGACGCCATGGGCCTGGATTTCTCCGACGCCGACCGACGGCGCTTCGAGAACCTGTTCGTCTTCGTCTCGTTCGTCAACCGGTTCCTGCCGCGTTTCATCCGCCAGGGCGCCAGTCAGTTGCTGATGGGCGATGTCCGGCGCCGGATCCGCGGCAAAAAGGCGCTGATCTAGCTGTACTCGCACAGGTATGCCGTCTCGACGTCGGCCCGCACCGTGAACGTGCTGTTCGCGGGGACCGTGAATTGCGTTCCCGCGGCGTAGGTTTCCCAGCCGTCCGCACCGGGCAGTCGCACCGTCAGCGCACCGGACACCACGCTCATGATCTCCAGCTGGGAGGTCCCGAACTCGAATTCGCCGACCGCCATGACGCCGACGGTGGCCGGCCCTTGCGCCGTCGTGAAGGCGATCGACGCGACATCGCCGCCGAAGTACTCGTTGACCGTGAACATTGCCGCAGGATAACCGAGCACACCCCCACCAATGTCGTGCACCTCCCTCAGTTCAGCCACGTCACCGTCTGCGACCGCTCGGCTGAAGCCAGGTATGCGAACCGCGCGCCGGAGCTACCTCAGCTCAGCCAAGGCGATCCCATCGCTGACCCGACTGAAACCAGGTAGACCCACACCCGGGCCGCCTACACCACGTACTTGTGCACGCCGAGCATCGCGTTCTCGTCGGCGGGTTCGCGGGTACAGTCCTGCAGCGCTGCCGACAACGCCGACTCATCGATGCCGGTGCCGATCAGCACCAGCGTGGTCCCCCGTCCGGCCGCACCACGCTTCTCGAAACGCAAGGAGCTGCCCACCAGCTGCACCGAATACCGGCCACCGTCAACGAAATCCACGAAACCCTTTGCGCGGTAGAGCCCGGCGGGCCGGTCCTGCAGAACGGCCAGGAAGCGGCGCGGGTTCACCGGCGTTTCGGCGCTGAACTCCACACTCTGGTACTCCGGGTGCTCGTGGTGGTGATCGTCATCGCGGAGCAGTTCGTCCAGCGACAGCTGCGCCGGGCGCTCCCGCCGCTGCACCGGCGCGTCGATCAGCAGGGCAGGATCGACCCGCGCGAAGTCGGTGTACACCAACGGAACTCGTGGATTCTCGGCGCGCACCGCGGCCGCCACGGCGTCCGCGTCACCGTCGGCGGCCTTGTTGAGCACCACCAGATCGGCCACCCGCACCCCGTGGCCCAACTCGGCGGGCTGAGCGGCGTCGACCACCAGCACCAGTCCGGCGTAGTGGAACCGGTCATCGCCGGCGGTGGCGATGGTGCGTGCCAGCACCGGCGGCTCGGCGATACCGCTGGCCTCCACCACGATCAGGTCCAGCGCGGGACGCACCGCGGCAAGGCGGCCCAGCATCTCGGCGGCCTCCGAGGCATCCACCGCGCAGCAGATGCACCCGTTGGACAGCGAGGCCATCGCGTCGACCTGGCCGGCGACGAACATCGCATCGATGTTCACCGCGCCGAAATCGTTGACCAGGGCCCCGATTCGCACCCCGCGGCTGTTGCGCAGCAGATGATTGAGCAGCGTGGTCTTGCCGGCGCCGAGGAAGCCGGCCAGGGCCAGGACGGGGACGCTCACTGCGGCTAGCCCGGCTTGACGGCGGCGTGCAGCGCGACGATCCCGCCGGTCAGATTCCGCCAGCGCACGGCGTCCCAGCCGGCGTCGCGGATGCGGTCGGCCAGCTGCGGCTGCGTCGGCCAGGCCCGGATCGACTCGGCCAGATACACATAGGCATCCGGGTTGCTCGACACCGCACGCGCCATCATGGGCAGCGCCTGCATCAGGTACTCCTTGTAGGCGGTGGCGAACAGTCCGTTGGTCGGCGTGGAGAACTCGCACACCACCAGCCGCCCACCGGGGCGCGTCACCCGGGCCATCTCGCGCAGCCCCGCCACGTGGTCGACGACATTGCGCAGCCCGAAGCTGATGGTCACCGCGTCGAACACCCCGTCGGCGAACGGCAGCCGGGTGGCATCCCCGGCCACCTTCGGCACGCTGCGGGAGGCGCCGGCGGCCAGCATGCCGACCGAGAAGTCCGCGGCCACACACCACGCACCCGAATTCGCCAGTTCGACCGTCGAGACCGCGGTGCCGGCCGCCAGGTCGAGCACCCGCTCCCCCGGCCCGATGGCCAGCGCGGAGCGGGTCTGACGGCGCCAGTACCGGTCCTGCCCCAGCGACATCACCGTGTTGGTGATGTCGTAGCGGCGGGCCACGGCGTCGAACATCGACGCGACCTCGTGCGGGTCCTTCTCCAGCGACGCCCTGCTCATCGGATCAAAACTACCTGTGAGTCTCGAGGTTCCGGGAATGGGGATTGCCCGCCGGCGTTGGTAAGCCTCAGACGAGGAGAAAGAGGAGCACGACATGGCTGAGAAGGTCTGGTTCATCACCGGCACATCGCGCGGCTTCGGCCGGGAGTGGGCCATCGCGGCCCTGGAGCGCGGGGACAAGGTGGCCGCCACCGCCCGCGACACGTCATCGCTGGATGACCTGGTCAGCAAGTACGGCGAGGCGATCCTGCCGCTGCAGCTCGACGTCACCGACCGGGACGCCGACTTCGCGGCGGTCAAGGCCGCCCACGAGCATTTCGGCCGGCTCGACATCGTGGTCAACAACGCCGGGTACGGACAGTTCGGCTTCATCGAGGAGCTCTCCGAAGCCGAGGCCCGCGATCAGATCGAGACGAACGTGTTCGGCGCGCTGTGGGTGACCCAGGCGGCGCTGCCGTTCCTGCGGGCACAGCGCAGCGGGCACATCATCCAGGTGTCCTCCATCGGCGGGATCACCGCGTTCCAGAACGTCGGCATCTATCACGCCTCGAAGTGGGCGCTGGAGGGCTTCTCGCAGTCACTGGCCCAGGAGGTCGCCGGGTTCAACATCCACGTCACGCTGATCGAACCGGGCGGCTTCGACACCGACTGGGCCGGTTCCTCGGCCAGGCACGCCGAGCCGCTGCCGGATTACGCCGAGGCTCACCAGGAGGCGCAGGAGGCCCGCGCCAAGCGCACCGCGAAGTCCGGTGACCCGCAGGCCTCGGCCGCCGCGGTACTCACGATCGTCGACGCCGAGCAGCCGCCGCTGCGGGTGTTCTTCGGCGAGATCCCGCTGCAGCTGGCCGAGGCCGACTACGCGCAGCGGTTGGCGACCTGGCGGGAGTGGCAGCCGGTGTCGGTACAGGCCCAGGGCTAGGGGTCGCGCACCGCGAGATAGTGCTCGGAGACCGGCCTACCGTCGGTGTAGCGCTCCACGGCCTGTTCGATGAGCAGGTCCTGTCCGGTGAGCCGGGTGTGGTGCTGGTGCATGTGCTCGCCCCAGGACCGCACGATGAACGTCTCGACGAACGTCGACTCGTGTTCGACACTGCGGAACAGTCGCCACTGCGAGGCCCCGGTGCGCTGCCGGGACCGGCCGAGGACGTCCATCGCGGCGAGGAAGTTCTGCTCGTCCTCCGGTGTGACGCGGTAGGCGGTGATCACCAGGACGGGTCCGTCCAGCGGGGCGGGATCGAAGACCAGGTTGGGCTCGGGCCAATGCGAGGACGGCGTCAGGTCGAGGTCACCGGTCTTGGCGTGCAGCGGCCACCACAGCGAGGACAGCCCGCACACCACCAGGAACCCGGCGCTGATCAGCAGGCTCGTGACACTGGTGGTGGCCGCGGCGACCACCCCCCAGACCAGCGAGCCGACCGCCTGCCCGCCCATGAACACCAACTGGTAGACCGACAGCCCGCGGGCGCGCACCCACCCCGGCAGGCTCAGCTGCATCGAGGCATTGAGCGTCGACAGCGACAGCAGCCAGGAGGCGCCGCCCACCAGCAGTGCCAGCAACACCGCGACGAAGTTCGGTACCAGGGCCAGCACCACCGTGGTCAGCGCGAAACCGGCCGCCGCGGTGGTGAGCAACGCGTTCTGGCCGAACCGGGACCGCAACCGCGACAACAGGAAGGCACCCAGCACCGCGCCGGCACCCAGGGCGCCCAGCAGCACCCCGTAGCCCGATGACGACAGGCCGAGGCGGCTGCTCGCGATCACCGGTAACAGCCCCCACAGCGCGCTGGCGGGAGCGACGAACAGCGCCGCCCGCAGCAGGATTCGCCGCACGATCGGTGAGCTGCGGATGAACCGCCCGCCCGCGCTGAGCGCGGCCAGGGCCCGCTCGGGCGGTTCATGGCGTTCCACCACGGCGGGGTGCCAGCAGAACAGCACGATGACGATCCCGGCGAACGACACGGCGTTGAGCGCAAAGACCAGGGTCGGACCGGACAGCGACACCAGCACCCCGGCGATCGCGGGCCCGATGGCCCGGGCCAGGTTGATGCTCATGCTCCCCAGCGCCGCGGCCGCCGGGATCTGCTGAGCGGGAACGAGATCGGGCTGGATGGCCTGCCAGGCCGGCGCCACCAGCGCCTGCCCGCAGCCGATCATGAACAGCAGCATCAGCAGGACCGCCGGCGTCGTCAGCCCGGCACCGGTCAGCGACGCGAGCAGGCCCACCCCGGCGGCCATCGCACCCTGGGTGGCGATGAGCAGACGGCGCCGGTCGATGAGATCGGCCAGTACCCCGGACGGCAACGCCAGCAGCATCACCGGCAGCGTGGTCGCGGTCTGCACCAGCGGCACCAGCACCGCGGCGCGCGGGTCGCCGACCAGCATCCACTGCGCGCCGACGGTCTGCATCCAGGTGCCCAGGTTGGACACCAGCTGCGCTATCCACAGCGCGCGATAGA
Source organism: Mycolicibacterium frederiksbergense (assembly GCA_030499155.1). Taxonomy (GTDB): domain Bacteria; phylum Actinomycetota; class Actinomycetes; order Mycobacteriales; family Mycobacteriaceae; genus Mycobacterium; species Mycobacterium frederiksbergense_A. The sequence goes on from JAUKNU010000001.1 coordinate 497,824, forward strand.
CCGGCGATCGCAGCGGCGCCCAGGTGGAGGTGGCCGGTGCCGATGCCATCGTTGCCCCCGCCCCCCGTCGTTGCGACCACTGTAGAGGGGCGGACCCGCAGATTCGCTAGGCAGCCTTGCGGCGTCGCTGACCGATAGCCGATTCGTAATGCCCGAGCAGTTCCTCGCAGACCGCGGGCCAGGTCCGGGCGAGCACGCTGCGCCGGGCGGCGGCCGAGTACCGGGCCCGCTCGGCGACCAGATGGTCGACCGCACCCGAGAGCCGGGTCTCGAACTCGTCGACACCCAGCAGCAGACCGGTGTGCATCGGGGTGACCAGATCCCGCGGTCCGCCGGCGTCGGGGGCGATCACCGGCAGACCCGAGGCCATCGCTTCCTGGACGGCCTGGCAGAACGTCTCGTGTTCGCCCGGGTGCACGAAGACATCCATGCTGGCGTAGGCCGCGGCCAGCTCCGCCCCGCGCAATTCACCGGTGAAAACCGCTGCGGGCATCAATGATTCGAGCTTGCCCCGGTCCACACCGGCTCCGACGACCACGACCTGCAGGTCATCGCGGGCGGCGAGGGTGGCCAACCGCTCCACGTGTTTCTCCGGGGCGAGCCTGCCGACGAAACCGATGACCGGTTTGCCGTCCGGGGACCACCTGGCCCGCAGCGCCTCATCGCGCGCCGACGGGACGAAGCCGGTGATATCGACCCCGCGACCCCACTTGTGCAGACGCGGAACACCATGGGCGGCAAGATTTTCCATCGCCGAGGTGGACGGCGCCAGGGTACGGTCGGCCTTGCTGTGCAGCCGGCGGGTCCAGGCCCAGGACACCCGCGACAGGACGCCGACCCCGTAGCTCTCGGCGAAACCCGCGACATCGGTCTGGAAGACCGCCACCGCCGGGACACCGAGGTGCCGGGCGGCGTGCACACCGCCCCAGCCGAGCAGCGCCGGGGAGGCCAGATGCACCACATCGGGATCGAAACCACGCAGTACGCCGACGATCCGGGGCATGGGCACACCGAGCGGCAGCGAGGTCACCTTCGGGAACATGTGCGAGGGCACCCGGTGCACCCGGACCCCGTCATGCACGCGATCGGCGGGCGGCTGGCCGCGCGGGGTGTCCGGTGCGATGACCAGAACCTCGTGACCCGTGCGCCGGAGGTGCTCGATCACCCGGAGCACCGAGTTGGTGACGCCGTTGACGTTCGGGAGGAAGGATTCGGCAACGATTGCAACGCGCACATGAGGACTGTGGCACCGCAGGTTGACAGCACGGTTGCGGGCGGGCATATGGCGTGCGAACACCAACCCAGCGGTACGGTGGCCTCGTGCACCGAATGTTGGCCTTGCTCACCGGTTTGACGCTGCTGACCGCCGTGGGCTGCACAAACCAGATCCAAGGCAGCGCCCTGTCCGATCCCGTCAAGCCGTTGACCCAGGTGAGTGAGGACGGCTTCGGCATCCACGCCGGATTCGACGACGCGCCCGTACAGATCGAGATCTTCGCCGAACCGCAGTGCACGCACTGCGCGGACCTGCAGCACGATGCCGGGGAATCCATCCGGCGCTACATCGCCGCCGGCCGACTTGCCGTCACCTACCGCCCGATGACGTTCCTGGAGATGTCGGACCACCACTACTCCGAGCGGGTCAGCAACGCGCTGTTCGTGGCGGCCCAGGACGGCCGCACACCGGCGGTGGCGTTCCAGAAGTTCGTCGAGGAACTGTGGGCCGACCAGGACCCGTCCGGCAAGGGACCGACCGATGACGAGTTGGCCGAGAAGGCCCGCGCCGCCGGGATACCCGACGAACTGGTCCAACGCATCGCCGACGGCGAGGCCGCGGTGGACGCCGCCGAGATGGACGAGACGAACTACGAGTTCCTCTACCTGGTGGACCCGGTGAACACCGGAACACCGACGGTGTATGACCTGGTGAACGACGAGAAGGTCGACATCTACGACGCGGACTGGCTGGACGCGTTGATGGCGTCTTCCTGATCCGCGCCTGCCTCGTCCTCGATGCGGCGGGCGATCACCGCCACCACCAGCAGGGCCGACCCGGCGATCAGCCAGCCCAGTACCGCGATCGACCCGGCCGGGATGATGGCCAGCGCCGCGTTGCGGTGCTGCACCCGCACCAGATCGGGATCCGAGCGGTCGTACTCCACATAGATCCGCATCCCGGTGTCCAGTTCCGAGGGATAGAGCACACCGAGTTCCGGCCGATAGGTGACCCGGTCCGGGGTGACGAATTCGATGGTCGAACGCCGCGGGCCGGCGTCGAGCACCTCGGCGGCCGCCACGCCCATGTCGGCCTCGATCCGGCGGTCGTTCTCCCAGGCGCCGAGCACCAGCAGCACCGACTGGAACGTCACCAGGCACGCCCCCAGGATGATGCCGACCCGCACCCGGCGGATGACCCGCTGGGACCTGGTCTCGGTGCCGTCCCCGAACATCCGCGGGACCCGCAGCCACCGGTCTTTCAGCGTGGTGAACAGCCGCACTAGAGCGCCGCCCGGATGGACGCGTGCAGCGCACGAAGCGATGACCGGTCGGCCTTCACCTCCAGCACCCGCATGCCGTCGAAGGGTTGGCGCAGCGCCTCGGCCAGGCCGTCGACCTCGATCTGCTGGTTGTCCACGTGATAGGCCCGGCACAGCGCCGCGATGTCCACATCGTGGGGGGTGCCGAAGATGCGCGAGGACACATCCGAGAACCGCGGGTCGCCCTGCTCCAGCAGTTCGAAGATGCCCCCGCCGTTGTCGTTGGACACCACGATGGTCAGATTGCGCGGCCGCGGCTCGGTCGGCCCGATCAGCAGCCCCGAGCTGTCGTGCACGAAGGTCAGGTCGCCGATCAGCGCCACGGTGCCCCCACCGTCGGAACGTTCGTGGGCCAGGGCGGCACCGATCGCCGTCGACACGGTGCCGTCGATGCCGGCGACGCCGCGGTTGGACCGCACCTTGACCCCCGGAGCGCTCAGGCCGACCAGCGCGATATCGCGCACCGGGTTGGAGGCGCCCAGCACCAACTGGTCCCCGTCACGCAGGCCGGCGATCACCGCCGCCGCGACGTGCAGGCCGGTGGTGTGCGGATGCACGTCGAGCTGGGTGCGCACGGCCGCGCAGGTGCGCTCGTTGAGCGCGGCGCAGCGCTGCAGCCACCCCGGATCCGGTGCGCCGGAGGTCACCGCCCGGGTACCGGTGGCCTGCGAGTTGCCGGACACGTCGGGCCAGCGTGGCCCGGTGGTCAACGCGAACACCGGCACCGAGGAATCGGCCAGCAGCGCGGACACCGAGCGGTGCAGGGTCGGACGACCGGCCATGATGACCTGCTCGGGGTGCAACAGCGACAGCGCCAGCGGGTGCAACGGGTTGACCGCGGGCGGCGCCGTCGGCTCGGCGACGGTGGGCAGTCCGGCCAGGTTGGGGTGTGCGCCCGCACCGTGGCCGGCGATGACCACGGTGTCCGGGGTGAGGTCGATGTCCAGCGGCTGGTCGAAGCTGACCGGCGGGGTGTAGGTCCAGGACCGCCCGCCGGGGCGGCCATCCGGCGTGGCGCCGTCGCTGTCGGCGTCGGGGACCAGCGGCTCGCGCAGCGGGATGTCGAACTGCACCGGCCCCGCATTGGCGGTGCGAGATCCCTTGGCCGCCACCAATACCCGGCAGGTCGCCGAGCGCCACTGCGCGTTGGCCGCGGCAAGATCGCGGTCCTCGGCCAGTCCGAGGCTGATGCTCTCGCGCACCTGGCTGCCGAAGTAGCCGAGCTGTTCCATGGTCTGGTTGGCCCCGGTGCCCAGCAACTCGTAGGGCCGGTTGGCGCTCAGCACGATCAGCGGCACCCGCGCATAGTTGGCCTCGACCACGGCCGGGCCCAGATTGGCCACCGCGGTACCCGAGGTCATCGCGACGGGTACCGGCGCCTGCCCGGACACCGCCAGCCCGATGGCCAGGAAACCCGCGGTGCGTTCGTCGATGCGCACGTGCAGACGGATGCGGCCGGCCCGGTCCGCGTCGTGCAGCGCGAAGGCCAGCGGGGCGTTGCGCGACCCGGGACACAGCACCACGTCGCGGACACCGCCGCGGATCAGTTCGTCGACGACGACGCGGGCCTGGGTCGTCGAGGGGTTCACTCCGACAGCCTAGAGCTTGGCTTCAGCAAAGAATTCCAGGATCGCCTCGTTGACCGCCTCGGGGTGCTCGATGAAGCCCAGGTGACCGGCATCCGGGATCTCCAGGTAGCGCCCACCCGGGATGGACTCGGCCACCTCGCGGCTCAGGTGCGGGGCCATCAGCACGTCGTCGGCGAAACCGATGACCAGCACCGGCACCTTGATGTGCGCGTAGGCGGGCAGCCGGTTGCCCTCCGGGGACACCGCGAGCTGGCTGCGCAGCCCCGGGGTGTATTTCGTGGGCCACATGGTGAACATCTCGGCCCAGTCCCGCACCGCACGGTCGTCGTTCATGGTCTTGGGCGAGAAGTTCTCCATCAGCCGGATCTTCGCGTCGTAGCTGGGTGGCAGCGTGATGTTCGCGTCGTGGAACTCGCGTTCGGCCTTGTTGAAGAAGTCCCGCGCACCGTCGTGGCGGCCCCGGGTCGCCATCAGCACGGCCTGGCTGACCAACTCGGGCCGCGACACCATCAGTTCCTGGGCGATGAACGAGCCCATCGACACCCCGACCACCCGGACCGGGCCGCCGACCACCTTCTCGATCAGGGATGCGGTATCGGCCACCACCTGCTCGGTGGTGAAGCCGCTGGCGTTCTCGGTGGCCCCGACACCGCGATTGTCGAACGTGATCACGCGGTAGCCGGCCCGCTGGAAGGCCGGGACCTGATGCAGGTGCCAGGTGCGGCCGGCGCCCCCGCGGCCGGCGATGAAGAGCACCGGTTCGCCGGTGCCGCCCTTGTCGACGTAAGCCAGATTCACCCGCTCGAGCCTACGTGCGGGCGCGGACCTTGCGGATCGCCTGGTCCCACAGCAGCTGGGTGGTGGCCTTGAGCTGGGTGGGCTTGAGCAGCTCCTTGGACATCAGCGCGGTCGCACTCGCCTTGGTCGCCGCCGAGGCCTTCGACATGTGGCCGGAGTCGAACGGCGGCTGCGGGTCGTACTCCATCGACAGCTGAATGGCCTTCGCGCGGTCGTCGCCGGCGATCCGGCCCGCCAGCCACAGGCCGAGATCGATACCGGCCGACACCCCGGCGCAGGTCATGATGCTGTTCTGGGCCGAACCGTCGGCCGCGACGATCCGCTCATCGCTGACCGGTTCCACCCCGAACGCCTTCAGCAGCGGCACCGCGGCCCAGTGCGAGGTCGCACGTTTGCCCCTGAGCAGACCGGCCGCCGCCAGGATCACCGAACCCGAGCACACCGACGTCGTCCACGTCGCCGTTCGGTGAACCTGCCGGACCCAGTCCAGGACCTTCTCGTCGCGGGCATGCTCCATCGTGGTGAACCCACCGGGCACCAGCACGACATCGGGGGCGGGTGTCTCGTCGAACGAGTGCGTGGCGCCGATGACCAGCACGCCCGAGTCGGCGGCAATCGGTCCCGGCTCATGCCACACGAACCGGACCTCTGCGTCGGGCAGCCAACGCAGCGACTCGTAGGGGCCGATGAAGTCCAGGGCGGTGAATCCCGGGTACAGCACGATGGCGATCTGCATGATCTCTCCTTCAGGCGAACGTTTTGCGGTAGTGGTCGGGTGATACGCCGACGCGTCGAACGAAATTGCGCCGCATGGTTTCTGCGGTGCCGAAGCCGCACCGCGCGGCGATGACGGTGACGGTGTCGTCGGTTTCCTCCAGAAGACGGCGGGCGGCCTCGGTGCGGATCCGTTCGACATAGCTGCCGGGGGCCTCACCGACCTCGTCGGTGAACACCCGGGTGAAGTGCCGCGGGCTCATTGCCGCCCGGCGGGCCAGTTCGCCGATGCTGTGCGCGCCACCGGGTTCGGTCTCGATGAATTCCTGGACCTCGCGGATCGGTGCCCGTTTGGCGCGCGGCGCCCACACCGGCGCGGCGAACTGGGTCTGGCCGCCGGGGCGGCGCAGGTAGAGCACCATCCAGCGGGCCACGGTCTGCGCGACCTCGGTGCCGTAGTCATCCTCCACCAGCGCCAGCGCCAGGTCGATGCCCGCGGTGACACCGGCCGCCGTCCACACGGTGTCCGAGCTGCGCACGAAGATGGGATCGGGATCGACTGACACAGAAGGGAATTCGGCGGCCATCCGGTCCGCGAAGGCCCAGTGCGTGGTGGCCCGACACCCGTCGAGCAGACCGGCCTCGGCCACCAGGAAGGCGCCGGTGCACACGCTGACGACCCGCCGCGCGGTGTCGGCGGCGCGGCGGATCCAGTCCAGGACATCGGGGTCGGCACGTAGATCGTCGATCCCGGCGCCGCCGGGCACCAGCACGGTGTCGACGGGGTGCTGCGGCAGTGGTTGCGCGACGATCTGCAGACCGTTCCAGGTGCTGGCGGGGCGGCCGTCCGGGGAGGCGATGATGAGGTCGTAGCCGTCGTCGTGGCGGCCCTGACCGGCCAGGGCCATGGTCGCGCCGGTGAACACCTCGAACGGACCGACCAGATCGAGTGCCTGCACGCCCGGATAGCCGAGCAGCACCACTGATCGCTTCACGCCTCCCATGGTGATCGCAATGTCCGATGGCGTCTACGCCGGGCACCCCACAGATCAGGACATGTCGGAGGTGCGCGCGATGCTGGAGTATGCCCGAATACACCTACCGCGCGATGTGGTCGCCCGGCGATCGGTCCTATATCGGCACCTGTATCGAGTTCCCCGGACTCCGGGGACTAGGGCAGACGGCCGGCGAAGCCATCGCCGCCGCCGAACGGCTGGTGAACGAGGACGTGGCGGCGGCCGCGGGCACCGGCTGGACACCCCCGGAATCGCTCACCGACCGCGAGTACAGCGGGAGGTTCGTGCTTCGCATGTCGCCGGAGTCGCACGCGCACCTGGCCGTCGAAGCGGCGGAGCAAGGAGTTTCCCTCAACCACTGGGTGCTCCAGAGACTGACGAATCGGCGGCGATAAGACCCTGCGAAATGCAGTACTACCCGCAGTACTACTGCCCAGCAGTACTGCGGGTAGTACTACGTTTCGAAAAGGCTTGTCCCCTGGGATTCTGTCTCGCCGACCCAGCCCAGCATCGGGTAGCAGTCGCGGATCCGGTCGATCCACCACTGCCGTCGGTCCGCGGGCGCGGCCAGCGCGGCCAACCGGGCCGGGTCCGGGACCACCGGTCCGACCGGCAGCTCACCATCGACCGGCGCCACCGCATCGACGATGTCCTCGACGAACAACCCGCCGGTACCCAGCCCGCACGCGTACGGCAACTCGGGCAGGCAGGCCGCGGCCAGCAGCCCGCGGGACATCCCGACCGCGCTGTCCAAGGCACTCGACACCACGACCGGGATGCCGATGCGGGCGGCGATACCCAGCAGCGGCTCCACCCCGCCCAGCGGCGCGACCTTCACCACCGCGATATCGGCGGCACCCAGCGCGACCACCCGAAAGGGGTCGGCCGCCTTGCGGATCGATTCGTCCGCCGCGATCGGGACATCGATCTGGCGTCGCAGCGCAGCCAGCTCTTCGACTGTGGCACAGGGCTGTTCGAGGTACTCCAGCTCCCCCAGCGCGCCGGCCGCGGCCACCGCCTCGGCAACGCTCCAGCCGCCGTTGGCGTCCACACGCACCTTCGGCACCGCCGCCCGCACCGCCTCGACGCGCGCGACGTCCTCGGCCAGCGTCTGCCCGGGCTCGGCGACCTTCACCTTCGCGGTCTGCGCTCCCGGGAAGCGGGCCAGCACCTCGGGCACCCGCTCCGGTTCGACGGCGGGAACGGTGGCGTTGACCGGGATGCGATCACGCAGCGGTGCCGGTGGCTTCCGGTAGGCGGCCTCGACGGCCGAGGCCAGCCAGTGCGCCGCCTCGGGCGGCTCGTACTCACCGAATGCCCCGAACTCACCCCAGCCTGCCGGGCCGTCGAACAGCGCCACCTCCCGCACGGTGATACCGCGGAACCGCACCCGCATGGGCAGCGCGACCACGTGCAGACGATCCAGCAGGTCGCTGCACGGCGGGCACTCAGATGGTGGCGCGATCGCGACCCTCCCAATGCGGTTGTCTCAGGTCCTTCTTCATGATCTTGCCGGTGGGGTTACGCGGCAGGGCATCGATGATATCGACGGTCTTCGGGCACTTGTAGGCGGCCAGATGCTGACGGGCCCAGGCGATCAGCTCGGCCTCGGGCACACCGTCCCCCTCCAGCGCGACCACGGCCTTGACCGCCTCACCCCACTTCTCGTCGGGCACACCGAACACCGCGACCTCGACGACCGGCGGATGCTCGGCCAGGATCCGCTCGACCTCGATGGAGTAGACGTTCTCGCCACCGGTGATGATCATGTCCTTGATCCGGTCCTCGACGAACAGGTAGCCGTCCGGGTCCAGCCGGCCGATGTCGCCGGTGCGGAACCAGCCGTCCTCGGTGATCGACTCGGCGGTGGCCTCCGGCTTGTTCAAGTATCCCTTCATCAACTGCGGTGTGCGGAACCAGATTTCACCCTGGGTGCCGGCCGGCGCGTCCTGCAGGCTGTCGGGGTCCACAATGCGCACCTCGACACCCTGGATCGGGGTGCCCGCACTCACCATGCGCTCCTCGTTGCCACCGCGATGATCCTCCGGGCCCAGCCGGGTGGCCACACCGCACACCTCGGTCAGCCCGTACACCTGGATGAAATCGGTGTCCGGCCACGCCTTGAGCGCCTCCCGCAGCAGCGGCAACGGCATCGGCGACGCGCCGTAGGCGAAGGTCTTCAGCGCGCCGAACAGCTTGACCGCATCGGGTCCGGTCTCCAACACCTTGGCCAGCACCGCGGGCACCAGGAAGGTCCGGTTGGCGCCGGCCAGGATGCCGCCGGCCAGCGCGGCCCCATCGACATCGCGGGTCATGTAACTCGGAGCGCCGTTGTGCAGGCCGAACTGCATGTAGGAGGTGCCACCGACATGGAACAACGGCATCGCCACCAGGTTCTTGTCGCCCTCGTTGAACGGCCAGTCGTCGAACGCATTCACGGTGTGGGCGATCAGGTTGGCGTGGCTGAGCGCCACCCCCTTGGGCCGGCCGGTGGTGCCCGAGGAGTACATCACCACGACCGTGTCGCCGGGATCCACCTCGGGTGCGCGGTCCACCGGGGTCGCCGCGGCCAGCAGCGCCTCGTATTCGTCATCACCCTCGGGTTTGACCTCGATGACATCGGTGACCGCCGGCAACCGGTCCCGGATCGCGGTCACCGCCGGCAGCAGTTCCTCCCCGACGAACAGCACCTTGGCCCCGGAATCGTTGAGCGCATAGTCGATCTCATCGGCCGCCAGCCGGAAGTTCACGATCGCGGTCGCCGCACCCAGCGAGGCCGCGCCCAGCGTCACCTCCACACACGCCGGGTGGTTCTTGTCCAGGAAGGCGACGACATCACCGCGGCCGACGCCGCGGGCGGTCAGCGCGCCCGCGACCCGGCGGATGCGGTCGTCGAACTGCGCCCAGGTCCAGGTCCGGCTCAGATAGGTGATCGCCTCGTCATCGGGTTTGGTGGCCGCCCAGTGGGCGACGCGCTCGTCGAGGAACCGTGGGGCGGTCAGTTCAGGCATGTCCGACAGCCTGCCACGACGCCCACCCCGTCAGGCCGGTTTCGGATGAACCTGCCGACCCGCCATATAGGTGGCCTCGACCTGCAGGTCGGCGATCTCCTCGGGGTCCACGGTGCGCGGATCAGCCGACAGCACAACGAGATCGGCGTACTTGCCGACCTCGATCGAGCCGATGCGGTCATCGGCGAACAACTGGTAGGCGGCGTCGAGGGTCTGCGCCCGGATGGCCTGATCCACGGTGAGGCGCTCCTGCGGCGCGAGCACGCGCCCGCTGGGCGCCCGCCGCGTCGCGGCCACGCTGATATTGCGCAGCGGCTCCTCGGGCGTGACGGGTGGGTCGTTGTGCAGCGAGATGCGCATCCCGGTCGCCACCGCCGACCCGCACGGCATCCACCGCTCACCGCGCTCCGGACCGAAGAGTCCGTCGACGATGACGTCACCCCAGTAGTGCAGCTGGTCGACGAACAGGCTGCAGGTCACCCCGAGGGCGTGGGCACGGGCCAGCTGGGCATCGGTGATGGCGCCGACGTGCTCCAGCCGCAGCCGGTGGTCGTCGCGGGGGTGGGCGCGCAGGGCCTCCTCGTACACATCCAGGATGGTGTCCACGCCGGCATCGCCCTGCACGTGACAGGCGAGCTGCCAGCCCTGCGGGTAGAACGTCCCGACGATCTCGGTGAGCTGCTCGCGGGTGTAGTTGGCGTGCCCGCACGAACCGGGGATCACCCCGATGGTGCGGGTGGCGTCGGTGTCCAGGTACGGGAAACTCAGGTCGATGTTGCCGACCCACGGTGAGCCGTCCACCCAGATCTTGATCCCGATCTGGCGCACCACATCGTCCCCGTCGAACGGGCTGGCATCGGTGTGCAAGTCGGCGGTCGACATCTCGTAGGTGCGCAACCGGACCGTCAGCTGATCGTGCAGGGCGTCCAGCATCGGCCGGAACATCGGGTCGAACGCCATCTCCGAGCAGGTGGTCAGGCCGGCCCGGTTGAGCCGATCACACTCGGCCATCAGCATCGCCGGGTAGTCCGCCACCGAGATGGCGCCACCGATCAGCGGGAACACCGCGGCGGATTCCTCGGCCGTGCCGTCCAGGTCTCCGTTGGCATCGCGGCCGAAGCGGGCCCCCTTGGGATCCGGGGTGTCGCGGGTGATCCCCGCGACCCCGGCCGCCGCCGAGTTGAAGAAGGCCTTGTGCCCGGAATTGTGGATGATCACCAGCGGGGTGTCGGCCACCCCGTTGAGCCAGTCCAGAGTCGGGTCCGGTAATCCGTGCTGCAGCAGCGGGTCCCAGCCGTTCAGGTAGGCGCCGTCGGCACCGCGCCGGGCCACTTCCGCGTGCACCGCCGCGACCACGTCATCGGCCGCCGGCAGCGTCACCGGCCGGATATCCACCATCCGGTCCGACAGGGCCACCGCCTCCATCAGCGGATGGCCGTGCGCCTCAACGAAACCGGGCAGCACGGCGCCCTCGCCCACCGAGACCACGGTGGTGTGCGGCCCGATCCAGTTCGGCAACTCGTCCTCGGGCAGGTCCACTGCCGCGATCCGTCCGTGCGAGACGGCCAGATTCCGCGCGGTCGGCAGGGCGTCGTCGACGGTGAGGATGGTCCCGGTGAGGATCAGATCGGCCGGCTGCTCTGGGCTGGTCATGGCGCAAAGGCTAGTTCGCTGCCGGCGGCCGGGGGTATGCGATGAGAAAAGTTCGCGGCGCGTGTCGATTCTGTATGGGTTCCGTTCGACGTATCCATGAGGGCACGATCGCCGTGCCCCTTCCCGAACAGAAGGAGACACCGAGATGTCGCGCTACATGCTGATCATGCGAGTTGCCGATCCCGCCGCCGCCGAGGCCGCCATGGGCGGAATGGACTTCGACGAGATCATCGAGTCGATGGGCCGCTACAACGAGGAGCTCATCAAGGCGGGCGTCATGCTGGCCGGCGAGGGTCTGTGCGAGCCCGCGGACGGCTTCGTCGTCGACTTCGACTCCGACCCGCCGGTGGTGACCGACGGCCCGTACACCGAGGCCAAGGAGCTGTTCAACGGGTTCTGGATCATCGAGACGTCCTCGGTCGAAGAGGCCAAGCAGTGGGCCCGCAAATGCCCCCTCGGCCCGGGCGTGAAGCTGGAGGTGCGCCGCGTCAGCGAGACCGAGGAGTTCGACCCGGGCAACCCGTGGATCCAGAAGGAGATCCAGTGGAAGGCCGACCTCGCCGAGAAGGCCGCCGAGACGGCACGGGCGGCCGCCGGCCGCTGATCTCAGCCGTGGCGATCGGGCGGGCCTTGCCAGCAATTCTGTAACACGTTCTAATCTGTTTCTATGAGTGACGAGCAGCTCCGCCATTTCCTGCACTCCGGCCACCTCACCGTCGGCGCGCTGAAGCGCCACAAGGACCGCCCCCTGCTGTTCCTCGGGGACACCACGCTGACCGGCGGCGAGCTCGCCGACCGCATCAGCCAGTACATTCAGGCCTTCGAAGCACTCGGCGCGGGTACCGGGGCGGCCGTCGGCCTGCTCTCCCTGAACCGGCCCGAGGTGCTGATGATCATCGGCGCCGGCCAGACCCAGGGCTTCCGGCGCACCGCACTACACCCTCTCGGCTCGCTGGATGATCACGCCTACGTGCTCTCCGACGCCGGGGTCACCTCGCTGATCATCGATCCCAACCCGATGTTCGTCGAGCGGGCGCTGGGACTGCTGGAGAAGGTGCCTTCGCTCAAGCAGGTCCTGACCATCGGCCCGGTGCCGTCCGAGCTCGCCGATGTTGCGACCGATCTCAGCGCCGAGGCCGCCAAGTACGCGCCGCAGCCGCTGGTCGCCGCCGACCTGCCCGCCGATCACATCGGTGGGCTGACCTACACCGGCGGCACCACCGGCAAACCCAAGGGCGTCATCGGCACGACCCAGTCGATCACCACCATGACGACGGTGCAGCTGGCCGAATGGGAGTGGCCGGAGAACCCCCGCTTCCTGATGTGCACGCCGCTATCGCACGCCGGCGCCGCGTTCTTCACCCCGGTCATCGTCAAGGGCGGCGAGCTGATCGTGCTCACGAAGTTCGACCCGGCCGAGGTGTTGCGGGTCATCGAGGAGCAGAAGATCACCGCAACCATGCTGGTGCCCTCGATGATCTACGCGCTGATGGACCATCCCGACAGCCACACCCGCGACCTGTCCTCACTGGAGACGGTGTACTACGGCGCCTCGGCGATGAACCCGGTACGCCTCAAAGAGGCGATCCGGCGGTTCGGGCCGATTTTCGCCCAGTACTACGGGCAGTCCGAGGCGCCGATGGTCATCACCTACCTGTCCAAGAAGGACCACGACGAGAAGCGGCTGACCTCCTGCGGGCGGCCCACCCTGTTCGCGAAGGTGGCACTGCTCGGCGAGGACGGCCAACCGGTGCCCCAGGGTGAGGTCGGCGAGATCTGCGTGGCAGGCCCGCTGCTGTCCGGCGGCTACTGGAACCTGCCCGAGGCCACCGCCGACACCTTCTCCGGCGGCTGGATGCACACCGGCGATCTGGCCCGCGAGGACGAGGACGGCTTCTACTTCATCGTCGACCGCACCAAGGACATGATCGTCACCGGCGGTTTCAACGTCTTCCCGCGTGAAGTTGAAGACGTTGTGGCCGAACATCCTTCGGTCGCCCAGGTGTGTGTCATCGGCACCCCCGACGAGAAGTGGGGCGAGGCGGTGACCGCGGTGGTGGTGTTGCGGCCCGACGCCGACACCTCCGAGGATGCGGTCGCGACCATGATCGCCGAGATCCAGGCGTCGGTGAAGGAACGCAAGGGATCGGTGCAGGTGCCCAAGCAGGTCGTCGTCGTCGACTCGGTGCCGATCACCGCGCTCGGCAAGCCCGACAAGAAGGCCGTCCGCGCGCAGTTCTGGGAGGGCGCGGGACGTTCGGTGGGTTAGCGGGCGAGCAACGCGGGTACAGGAGCGCTGACCCCGTCGCTTCGCCCAGATAGGACCGCCCGATGGACGACCGCACCGCCGTCGCCGCAGCACCCGCCCGCACGTCCGAGGCCCTGAGCACCTGGGCGCTCTTCCTGAGCATGATCGCCATCGTCGGGTTCGCGATGTCCGTCGGCACCTTCGGGTTCGACAACATCGCCCTGTCGATGGGGGCCGGTCTGCTGTCCCTGACCAGCTTCGTGGCCAGCATGTTCTTCTTCCACGCCGACGCGCAGGACGCACCCGACGCCTGACGGGCGCTAGTTTGGTCCGGTGCCGGACAACGATCTGCGCGACACCGTCGACGCCGTCTGGCGGATGGAAGCCGCCAGGATCGTCGCCACCCTGACCCGCGCGGTCGGCGATGTGGGCCTTGCCGAGGACCTGGCGCAGGAAGCCCTGGTCGACGCGCTGGCTCAGTGGCCATCCACCGGTGTCCCCCGCAATGCCGGGGCCTGGCTGACCACCGTTGCCAAACGCAAGGCCATCGACCTCTGGCGCCGGCAGGACACCCTGGACACCAAGTACGCGGTGCTGGCGCGCGAACTCGAAGACGGCGTCGATGATGCGTGGGATCCCGATCGCATCGATGACGATGTGCTGCGTCTGGTGTTCATCGCCGCCCATCCCGCCCTGACCCGCGAATCGCAGATCGCGCTGACGCTGCGGGTCGTCGGCGGCCTGGCCACCGAGGAGATCGCCCGGGCCTTCCTGACCTCGAAGGCCACGGTGGCCGCGCGCATCACCCGCGCCAAGAAGACCCTGGCCGGCATGGCGTTCGAGGTGCCCGAGCGTGCCGACTTCGGCCCGCGCCTGTCCGCGGTGCTGGCGGTGATCTACCTGATCTACAACGAGGGCTATGCGGCTTCGGTCGGGCAGCGCTGGATCCGCGACGAATTGTGCAGTGAGGCTTTACGTCTGGGTCGGGTGCTGCAGGCGCTGACCCCGGACGAGCCGGAGGTGCACGCCCTGGTGGCGCTGATGGAGTTCCAGTCCTGTCGGTTCGCCGCACGCACCGACGCCGACGGCAATCCGATCCTGTTGGAGGATCAGGACCGCACCCGCTGGGACAGGGCCCAGATCCAGCGTGGCGTCGCCGCCATGGGGCGCGCCGAGCGCGCCCGCGGGCAGCGCGGGTGGGGACCGTACGCACTGCAGGCCGCGCTCGCGCAATGCCACGCCGTCGCGGCGACGGCCGCCGACACCGACTGGTCCCGCATCGTGGCCCTCTACGACGCGTTGCTGCAGATCGCCGGATCCCCGGTGGTCGAACTCAACCGGGCGGTGGCCGTGGCCATGTCCGAGGGGCCGGAGGTGGCCCTGCGGATCGTCGATGCCATCGACGGGCTCGATGGCAGCTATCTGCTGCCCAGCGTGCGCGGTGAACTGCTGGCGCGGCTGGGCCGCGACGCGGAGGCCGCCGCGGAGTTCACCGCCGCGGCGTCCCTGACCGCCAACCAGGCCGAACGCGCCGTGCTGCTGCGGAAGGCCGCGCGCGCAACCGGTGCGCCACCGCGGGTGTGACCGATCCGAACCCCCTCCGACGCCGAATACCCCTGTGAAGGAAAGGAGCAGCGCCATGAACCGCGTCATCAAGCTGGCAGGCCAGGCCGGGGAATCCGTGCTGTCGATCGTCGGCGTCCGGACTGTCGAGGAACCGCACTACATCGGTCGACCGCTGTCCGGCGACGTCGAGATCCGGCAATACGGCCGCCGGATCGCCGCCGAGACCACCATCACCGGCGACAAGCAACGCGCCCTCTACGAAGGCTTCCGCAAGGTGGCGGCCTACATCTTCGGGGGAAATCACCGAAACACCGAGATCGCGATGACGGCACCGGTGAGCCGGCAGTCGTCCGCCGAAGAGATCGCCATGACGGCTCCGGTGTCGCAGACCGGCAGCGCCGAGCGCGGCTGGACCATCCGATTCTTCATGCCGTCGAAGTGGTCGATGCAGACCCTGCCGGCACCCGACGACGAGGACGTGCGACTGGTCGAGGTGCCGCCGGAAACCATGGCCGTTGTCCGGTTCACCGGCGACCGCAGCCCGTCGGCGGTGACCCGGCGGACCGAGGAGTTGGTGCGGACGTTGCGCACGAACGGCATCGAACCGGCGGGCGATGCGGTCGCGTGGTTCTACGATCCGCCCTGGACGCTGCCGTTCCGGCGCCGCAACGAGGTCGCCATCCCGATATAGCGCGCAGAAAAGGCCGCGCGCCGACGGGGTCCGGCACGGTAGACATGAGTATGTGGTTGACCTGACCCTGCGCACCGTCCGCGACGATGACGACTTCACCTCCTTCAATGCCGCAGTGTACTCGGTGTTCCTGCAGGATCCGCAGGACGACGAGACCGAACTCGCACGCACGATCACCGATTTCGACCGCATGTTCGGTTTCCACGACGGCCAGCGCTGGGCCTCCACCGCGGGCGACTACCGCAAGCAGGTGAGCCTGCCCGGCGGGGCGCAGGTCCCGGTCGCGGCCGTCACCGCGGTCACCGTGTCACCCGCGCACCGCCGCCGGGGTCTGTTGACACAGATGATGCGGTACCAACTCGACGGCATCCGAGCCCGCGGAACCGAGGCCCTGGCCATGCTGTTCGCCTCGGAAACCATGATCTACGGACGGTTCGGGTACGGGCTGGCCAGCCAGAACGCCACGCTAACCGGACAGGTGCGCGATCTGGGCTTCCGCCCGGAGGTCGATCTGGGCCGCGGATCGGTGTCCGAGACCGATGCCGAGACGCTGCTGGCCCACGGGCCGGCGATCTATGACCGGCTGTACCCGCGCCTACCCGGCCGGATGGACCGACCACGGGGGTGGTGGGAGCACCTGATCCACGACAACGCCGAACGGCGCAAGGACAGCGGCAGCATCCGGTTCGCGCTGCATCACGAGGCCGACGGCACCCCCAGCGGGTTCGCCAGCTACCGGCCCAAGTCGGACTGGTCGGCCACCGGGCCCACCGGTGAACTGCACATCCACGAGGTACGGGCCACCAATCCAGCTGCCTACGCCCGTATTTGGCGTTTCTTGCTGGAGATCGACCTGATCCGCACCCTCAGGTACGACGGGGCCGCCGTCGACGAACCGTTGCGTTACCTCGTCGCCGATCAGCGGGCACTGCAATGCGCGGTCAGCGACGGCATATTCGTACGCCTGGTCGAGGTGGGCCGTGCGCTCGCACTGCGCCGCTACGCCGCGCCGATCGATATCGTGCTGGACGTGCGTGACGAATTCTGCCCGTGGAACACCGGCCGCTACCGACTGGGCGGCGGGCTCGACGGTGCCGAATGCGAGAAGACCGGCGCACCAGCCGATATCGCCATCTCCGCACGTGACCTCGGCGCCATCTATCTGGGCGGCACGAGCGTGGCGCAACTGGTCACCGCGGGACTCGTCGACGAACCGACACCGGGGTCCGCGCAGCGGGCCGCGGTAGCCTTCGGCTGGCCCGTCGCACCCGCGATCCCCGACCACTTCTAGGAAGGATGGCACCTTGATACGCGCCGTGCTCTTCGATTTCTCCGGCACCCTGTTCCGGCTCGAGGAAGACGACAGCTGGTTCGACGGGATCACCGTCGACGAGAAGTCGGTCGACGGTCACGTGCAGGCCGAGTTGATGCGCCGGGTGACCGCCCCCACCGGCAGCTCGGTACCGATGTCGGAAGAACAGCAGCACAATTGGGCCAACCGCGATCTGGAACCGCACCTGCACCGCGAGGCGTATCTTCACGTGTTGCGCGAGTCGGGGCTCACCGGCGCGGACGCCGCCGCGCTGTATCCCAAACTGGTCGACCCGGCGTCCTGGACGCCGTATCCGGACACGGTCGCCACCCTGAACGGGCTGCGCGCCGCCGGGATCAAGACGGCGGTGTTGTCCAACATCGCCTTCGATCTGCGGCCGGCACTCGCCGCCGCCGATACCGCGGCCGACGAGTACGTGCTGTCCTTCGAGGTGGGAGCGGTCAAGCCGGACCCGGTCATCTTCGAGACCGCGCTGACGCGCCTGGGTGTCGAGCCCGCCGATGCACTGATGGTTGGGGACAGCGAGGAGGCCGACGGCGGGGCCCGCGCCGTGGGGTGCGCCTTCGCGCTGGTCGATCCGCTGCCCACCGCGCAGCGCCCCGACGGTCTGATCACCGCCCTGCGGGCGTACGGCCTGGAGATCTAGACAGCCATCCAGGTGTGGGTCTCGCTGCGGGACACCACCACACCGTCGTGGATGACGATGCGATCGGCGGGCGCGTTGGCGATCACGTCGGTCACCCCGCTGCCGCGCACCGCCAGCAGTTCGGCGCGGGCACCGACGCGGGGGCCCGCCGCCGGGAGTCCGAGGACGGCCCGCGCGTCATCGGTGACCAGCGAGATGGCGACGTCGGGGTCCACGTGCCCCGCGACGACAGCCAGCATCGCCGTTTCCAGCGCGTCACTGCGGCCGAGCGGGTTGAAGGGGTCACGGACGTTGTCGGCGCCGGCGGCCACCGGCACGCCGGCGGCGCGCAGGCGCGCCATCGGGGTGATCCCGCGCGGTGTCGCGGTCTCGATATCGCGGCCGTGGATGGACAGGTTGGTCAGCGGATTCGCCACCACTCCCAGCCGCGCCGAAACCACCTGCGGCAGTATCTCGTCCAGTTCGGCGGCCGTCATCATCGACAGCCGGGTGCAATGGCTGGCGGTGCGGTTGCGATCGGCGGGCCAGTCCCGCACCCGGGCGGCGTAACCCGGCAGGGTGTGGTGCTCGCCGACCAGGAATTCGTCGGTGTGCAGATCCGTGCCGACACCGCGGTCCTCGGCGACCCCGAGCAGACGATCCAGCTCGGCCAGCGGTTCCGGTGCGCTGTGCGGTGAGCCGCCCACCAGGTCGGCGCCGGCATCCAGTGCACCGTGGAGCAATTCGACGTCCGAATAGGCCTTGATCAACGCGACGATCTGAATGTCCATCACCTCGCGCAGTTCGCGGCGCACCGCATCGACGGCGCGGATACCGCGCAACGGGTCGTCGCCGTAGAGCACGTCGACGTGCGTGCGGACGGCCGTGGTCCCGTTGCGCAGCAACGCCAACGCCGCGGCTCGGCCCCGGGCCCGGAACGACTCCTCATCGAACCGCAGCGAACCCTCCTTCCAGGTGGCGATGGCATGGTGCAGATCGCCGGGCTCCGGCCGCAGCTCGTCCCAGGACAGCGCCTTGTCCAGGTGAGCGTGCGGCTCGGCGGGCGCGGTCAGCAGCACGAAGCCGGTGAGATCCAGCATGCCGGTGTCATCCCCCACACCGGCACCGCAGGCCGGACGCACGGCGGTGATGACGGTATGTCCGGCCTCGCGTCCCAGGCTCAGGTCCACCACCGAACCGTCCGCCAGCGTCGCGTTGGCCAGCGTCGAAAGCTGTTGCCCCGCCTTACGCATCGTCACCCTCGGCGCGTTCGCACATACAGCCCGGACACGTGGGCGCACGCCGCGGCGCGGGCGCCCTCGGCGTCACCGGCCTCGATGGCCGCCACGATGCGCTCGTGCTCACCGACGGCCAGCCTGCGGTTCAGTTCCGCGGTCCACATATCGGACCGGTACAGGTGGGACTGACCGTCCAGGCGCGCCAGCGCATCGCTGAGCGGACGGTTACGCGCCGTGTCCCGGATCAGGGTGTGGAATTCGAGGTCGAGTTTCGCGTCGCGGAACCGGTCCGGTGCCTCGTCGAGCATCTCGCGCTGCACCTGAACCATCTTGCGCAGCTGTTCGACGGTGCCACGGCTGGCGTTGAGGGTGGCGTTCTGGGCCGCCAATCCGTCGAGCACCTCCCGCACGTCGAAGACGGACTTGACCGTCTCCTCGTCCAGCAGCGTAACCCGGGCGCCGGCGTTGCGGGTGTGGGTGGCCAGCCCCTCATAGATCAGTTGTTGTACGGCCTCACGCACCGGCGTGCGGCTGACGTTGAGGCGGGCCGCCAGCGCCGGCACACTCAGCGGGCCACCGGGCTGTAACTCTCCGCTGAAGATCATCTCCTGCAACGCGCTGTGCACCGACTCGGTCAGCAACGCACCCTCCGAACTGGTCATCGTGGTGCCCTCCTACTCGGCCGCGGCGGACACCCGGGCGGCTTCCCGCAACGCTATCGGTGGTGGGGCACCGGTACGCAGACCGGCGACCTTCATCGCGATGTTCTCCGCGACGGTGATCGGCGGGTACCCGGTCTCGCCGTCGGCCACGGTGCCCGGCAGCGGCGCCAGGACCGCGTCGTGGTTGCCGTCGAAGAAGAAGGCCGCCGACCGCCGACGCTGAATCCGGCCGTCGAGGACCGGCGGGTCCACCCGGTGCACGGTGGACAGCCAGCGGTCGTTGGTCCACCGGGCCATTGCGTCCCCGAGGTTGATCAGCAGCGCGCCGTCGGCGGGTTGCACATCGTGCCAGGTTCCGGCGCGGTCCAGCACCTGCAGGCCAGGCACCTGATCGGCCCACAAGATGGTCAGGATGCCGAAATCGGTGTGCGCGCCCATGCCCTGCAGGTCACCGGCGACGCGGTCATCGCCTTCGGGGAGCGCGAAGTTGTTCATCTTCAGTACCTCGATGGAATGGTCGATCATCGAGTCGAAGTAGCGGGGCGGCAGGGCCAGTGCGTCGGTGACGGCGACCATCAGTGTCCGGGCCAGCGCCTGCACCTGGCCGAAATAGTGCCGCACCCGTGGCTGAAACCCGGGGGCCGCGTCGGGCCAGTTGTTCGGCGCGTAACTGGTCTCGGGCAGATCCAGCCCGGGAAAGGACGTGACCTCGGTGCCGATGGTGAAGGCCTCGTAGTAGTCGTTCATCTGGTTCGCCGAGATGCCCAGGCTCATGCTCAGCGATTCGCTCTTGGGCGGCGAGTAGCCGCGATTGGTCGACGGGTCGCGCCGGTAGGCCCGCTTGACCGCCAGCGGCAGCCCGAAGAATTCGTCCAGCGCCGCCGTCAGACCCGAGACGGCGTCGAGATCGATGCCGTGACCGACGATCTGGATGAAGCCGACCTCGCGGCACGCGGTGTCGAAGGCGGCGGCCACGGCCGCGCATTCGGGATCGGACGCGGCGTCACCGCCCGCCACGTACGGGCTGACGTCCAGAACGGGAACGACGAAACGGCTCACAGCTGACTCCCTGACTCGTGCCAACGACCCACGGCGATCCGCGAGATCGCGCCCATCACGGCGAACACCAGCACGCCGAAGACCGATGCCAGCACGATCGCGGCGACGAGGTCCTCCGACTGCAGCCGCGCCCGGTACACGTCGAGCAGGGTGCCGATGCCGGGTTGGCCTTTGGCGAAGAACATGTCACCGATGATCGCGCCGACCACCACCAGCCCGGCTCCGGTGCGCATACCGGTCATGATGGCCGGAAGCGCGGCCCGCAGTTCGAGTTTGACCATCCGGTCCCAGCGGGAGGCGCCCGATACGGTGAACAACTCGTGCATACCGCGGTCCACCGACCGGATGCCGAAATGCGTGTTGGTGATGATGGGGAACACCGCGATCAGCATGCAGACCAGGGTGCGGGCGGCCATGCCGTACCCCATCCACAGCCCGATCAGCGGCACGATGGCCAGAATCGGGATGACCTGGATGACCACCGCGTACGGGTAGATGATCTTCTCCAGCCACTTCGCCTGGCACATCAGCACTCCCGTGCCGACGCCGACGACCGCTGCCACCGCGAAGCCGATGAGCGTGACCTCCGCGGTGACCGCCAACGCATCCAGCATCGGCTTCAGTCGCGTCCAGTCCAGCAGCGAGTTGCGGAAGACGTCGATGGGCGGGGGCAGCAGGAACCGGCGGTGAGGTTCGAGGACCAGGTAGCTGACCGCCGACCACAACGCCAGACCGAATCCCAGTGACAGCAGCGGATAAAGGACTGCGCCGCTGAGCTTTCGGCCCCTGCCCTTGGCCACCGTCGGTGCGGTGTCGCCGGCCGCCGCCCTGCGGGTCAACAGCCTGCCCGGGGCGTCCAGCGCGGTCCCGAGAACGGTCATGACACCCTCCCGTGCAGCAGCGCCGAGATCTCGGCGACGTGGTCGACGAACCGCGATTCGAAACGCAGCTCCGGAGAGCGCGGATAGTCGAACCCCACGTCGACGATTCCCGCGATGCGAC
This sequence comes from Mycolicibacterium frederiksbergense, assembly GCA_030499155.1. Taxonomy (GTDB): domain Bacteria; phylum Actinomycetota; class Actinomycetes; order Mycobacteriales; family Mycobacteriaceae; genus Mycobacterium; species Mycobacterium frederiksbergense_A. Next base: position 519,566 of record JAUKNU010000001.1, read on the forward strand.
CCGGCCGCGGTGTCATCACCACGACACGGTCGGCCAGATACACCGCCTCCGAGACCGAGTGCGTGACGAACATCGCGGTGAAACCCCGCTCGGTGTACAGACGCTGGAGCTCGACCTGCATCTCCAGTCGCGTCATCTCATCCAGCGCGCCGAACGGCTCGTCGAGCAGGAGCACCTCCGGCGAGAGCGTCAGCGCACGCGCCATCGACACCCGCATCTTCATACCGCCGGACAGCGACTTGGGCAGCTGATCGGCGAAGGCCTCCAACCCGACCGCCGAGATAGATTCCGCCGCAAGCCTTTTCGTCTCGGACCGGCGAGCCTTGCTGAGTTCTGCGCACAGCTCGACGTTCGCCCGGACGCTGCGCCACGGCAACAAGGTGGGCTCCTGGAAGATGAAACCCACCGAGGAGGTGGCCAGCCGCACCGATCCCGACGTGGGGGCCTCCAGATGCGCGGCCATCCGCAGCAGCGTCGACTTGCCGCATCCGGACGGACCGACCACGGCGACGAACTCACCGGGTCGGATGGACAGGTCGATACCGTCGAGCGCCACGGTGCCGGTCTCGAATCGTTTGGTGATGCCACTGAACTCGATCTGCGCAGCGGCGAGGGCGACCCCGCCGGGCGGGTGGGTCCGGTCCGGTTCCACTAGAACTCCCGAAGATTGGCTTTACATGCAGCATGACTGCTGATCGGATGCTCTCAGCGTCGATTACATGTATTACGTCGGTGTTTCTGAGCGTAAAGCGCAGGTAAGCATTCCCGCGGAAAGCCCAGGCAACACGGGCCGATCTTGGGCTGCGAGGATTCGTTTACACAGCCGCAATAGAGATCATGATTGCATGTAATTGCCTGCGCTCCAGTGATGCAGCGCAACCGCTCCTTCCCGTCACGTTACCGACGAAGTCACCGAGGAACCCATGAACCGATCAGCTTTGTGGCGGGCGGCCGCCGCCGGCGCCGTCGCCTCCTTCACCTTCACCGCCTGTTCGTCGGCCTCCGAGTCGCCCGGCGACACTGCTGCTTCCGAGGCGGTGGCGTCGCTGGCACCGGCGCCCGAAGCACAGCAGCTCGCCGATGTCTGCCCGGCCGATGTCGGGATCCAGCTGCAGTGGCAACCGCAGTCGGACATGGGTGCGGTCTTCGGCATGCTCGGCCCCGGGTATCGGGTCGACACCGAGGACAAGTCGGTCACCGGGCCGCTGGTGGCCGGCGGCCTGGACACCGGCGTCGACATCACCCTGAAATCCGGCGGACCGGCCATCGGCTTCCAGTCGGTGCCCTCACAGCTGTACCTGGACGACTCACTGATCCTGGGCATCGTGCACGGCGACATGCTGGTCGCCGCCGCCGCGGAGCAGCCCGTCACCGGGGTCACCCCGCTGCTGAAGTACAGCCCGGCGATCCTGATGTGGGATCCGGCCACCCACCCCGACTTCAGCACCGTCGCCGACATCGGCAAGACCGATGCGACCGTGGTGACCTCCGAAGGCCAGATCTACCCGGACTGGCTGGTCGCCAAGGGCATGCTCAAGCAGTCGCAGATCGATCCCAGCTACGACGGATCGCCCGCGCGATTCGTCGGCGATCCCGCCATCGTGCAGCAGGGGTTCGCCAACTCCGAGCCCTACGTCTACGAGCACGACACCCCCGCGTGGAACAAGCCGGTGGGCTACGGGCTGGTCAAGGATGTCGGCTATGACATCTATGCGTCGAATATGTCGGTGCGCGCCGACCGGGTCGACGAACTCGCGCCGTGCCTGGAGAAGCTGGTGCCCATCATCCAGCAGTCCGGCGTCGACTACGCCGCCGCGCCCGAGCCGGTGAACTCCGTCATCGTCGACATCATCTCGCAGGACAGCACCTACTCCCCCTACACCGATGGCGAGGCCGCGTTCGGGGCGCAGACCCTGGTGGACAACGGCCTGCTGGCCGCCGAGGACGACGGGTCGTTCGGCGTGTACGACATCACCCGAACCGCGCGCAACGTCGAGGAGTTGCGGGGTGTGCTCGCCACCACCGGCAATGTGGTGCCCGCCGAGATGACCGCCGACGACCTGTTCACCAACCGGTTCAGCGATCCCTCGATCGCGATGAACTGACCAGACAAGGAGACCCGACATGGTCGAGATGACCGAACTGCAGCGCGAACGTGCCATGGGCGCGCTGGGCACCGAGAGCGACCGGGAGGTCAGGCGGATCTCACTGGCCGATCTGCCCACCCGTCGCGACCAGATCGCCGACGAATTATGGAGTGCGGCAACCGATATCGGCTTCTTCCAGGTGGTCGACCACGGTATCGACCTGGCGGACGTGCGGGCCGCGTTCGCCATGTCGGAGCGGTTCTTCGCGCTGCCCGACGAGGCCAAGGCCCGCTGGCCCAAGCGGTACAACTCCGGCTGGGAGCAGCTGACCCAGATCCGGCCGTCGGTCGGGGTGCCCGATCAGAAGGAGTCCTATCAGGTCACCCTGTCCAACATGGACGGATTGTGGCCCAGCGAGCAGGAACTCGCGCAGTTCTCCACGACGATCCGCGATTTCGAGCACACGTGCTGGGCGCTGGCCATGGAACTGCTGTCCCTGTTCGCCGACAAGCTCGGGTTCGACCGGGAGTTCTTCACCCGGGCGCACGACCCGTCGTCACCGACCTACCAGAGCACGCTGCGGCTGCTGCACTACTTTGCACTACCGGCCGATGCCGACCTGACCGGCGTGTGGCGCGCCGGCGCACACACCGATTTCGACTGCCTGACACTGCTTTTCCAGCGCGATGGCCAGGGCGGTCTGCAGGTGTGCCCGGGCAAGGAGCGCGAGGCCCAGGAGTGGACGTCGGTACATCCGTCAGAGGAGGCCATCACCTGCAACATCGGTGACATGCTGATGCGCTGGAGTGATGATCTGCTGCCGTCGAACTTCCACCGGGTCCGCAGTCCGGGACCGGACGATCACCGCGGTGCGCGCTACAGCATCGCCTTCTTCGCCCAGGCCAATCACGAGGTGATGATCGCCGGCCCCGGCGGTAAATACCCGCCGATCAGCGCGAAAGATTATCTGCAGCAACGGATCAGCGCGAACTTCGCGCGGTAGCCTACCCTTGGGCCATGGCTGAGCAGCGGGTACGGCCACCATGGTGGCTGAAGTACGTCAACAAGGTGTTCATCGGGCTGTCCAAGCTCGGCGTCGGTGGCGACATGGGTCCACTGGTGCTGACGGTGGCGGGCCGCAAGACCGGTAAACCGCGTTCCACACCGGTGACGCCGATGACGGTCGACGGTGCCCGCTACGTGGTCGGTGGCCTGCCGGGAGCCGACTGGGTGGCCAACGCCCGCGCGGCGGGGACGGCCACCCTGCATCAGGGCCGGCGGGCCCAGCAGGTGCGGATGACCGAGATTCCCGCCGACCAGGCTCGCCCACTGCTGCGCCAGTTCCCCACTCTGGTGCCCACCGGCGTCGGCTTCATCCGCAATGCCGGTCTGGTCGACACGGGCAGCCCCGACGAGTTCGAGGCGCTGGCCGGCCGGCTGCCGGTGTTCCGGTTCGACGAAATCTGAAGCCTGGCGTTCCGTCCCGGTTCCGGGCTACCTGTTGAAGTGTGTTGTCTGCGTTGATCTTCAACCGGGATCGAGCCGTGGTGGCGGGTCCGGCGGCGTGCTGCTGCCGCCGGACCCGCTGTGCGGGCGGTTTCTCTGTGTAGTTTTCAAGGTGCCGTGCGGGTTGTGGTTATGCGGCGCTGGGCAGGGTGGTCATGGTGCGTCGGGCGTGGGATCTCAGGTGTGCCGGTTGGGGGCCGGCCGGGTCATGGGGTGGGGTGAACCAGGGGTGGCGGTCGGGGCCGAGGTAGACCTGCCAGCCGCCGTGGTGGATCGCGGTGTGGTGCAGTCGACACAGCAGCACACCGTTGTCGATGCTGGTGTGCCCGCCGCTGCTCCAGGGGGTGATGTGGTGGGCGTCGCACCAGGACACGGGTCGGCCGCAGCCGGGGAATGCGCACCCCCGGTCGCGGATGCCCAGGGCTTTGCGCAGCGCCGGGGTGAACAGTCGCTCGGCGCGCCCGAGGTCCAGGGGGATGCCCGAGTGGTCGACGAGCACCGTGGTCAGGGTGCTGTCGCAGGCAATCAGGTCCGCGGTGCGGGTGCTGACCGGGCCGGTGAACCCCAGTGAATCCACAGCCCCCTCGGCCCCCGCTGTGGACCCCACCGGTGCGGCGGGGCGGATGAGGGTGACATGCGGCAGCACCCCACCGCTCATCGGGCGCAGGGAACTCGACAGGTAGGTCCGCATGATCTGCCCGAACGCATCCGCGCGGCGCCGCCCGACCGGGCGGGGATCCGGGGATCCATCCGGCAGCGGTACCGGCCGGCACAACGGATCCAACGCCGCCAACAGTTCCTCTGCCGTGAGCGCGTCGAGATCCAGGCTTGCCGCGACCCGCCCGTCCGCGGTCTGCACCACGGTCATGTCGTTGAGGTCGGCGTTCTCCGCCACCGGCACCGCCCCGTCCTCGACCGGCCGGGTTTTGGCTGTGGCGATGGCGATCTCGCGTGCCTTCTTCTGCACTGCTGCCGGGGTGGTCTCGATCATCAGCTTCGTCACGACCTCGGCCCGGTCCTCATCAGACAAGGCGACTCGCGCATTGATGTGGGCGACGCCCTTGCCGACCGCGTCGGCGAACTCGATACCGACCCCGCCGAGGCGCTGCTGCGCGGTCAGCGCCGGCATCGTGTGCGCCGCCCGCCCCACCCGCGCCGCCCGGTACGCCGCGCCGGGCGCCACCCCCAGACTGGTCAGCAGATCGGCCCCCGACCCCAGGTGTTTACGTGCTGGAATCCCAAGGCGCTCAGCAGCGGCCACTGTCTGGGCGATCACATGATCGAACAGATTGCGCAAGGTCACCGCCGCCGCCAACACCCCCAGCAACCGCTGTTCATCGATCACCCGCCGCGGGCAGTCCAGCAGATGAAACAACGTGCGATCACCGTCGTCCTCGGGCGGTGGCGCCTCGGCCAGGTCATCGATCAATGCATCAACAAACGCGTCGAGATCAGTGGCGTCCACGTGGATACCGACTTTCACAGAAGGTGCCCAACGGGGCACGATCAGTCACAACGGTTCGCACAGCCCCAGGGGGCCATCGAACCTCGCGGCGACCGGAGTCGCGGTCTGTGCTCACCGGGTGAGGATGGGAGCAACGTCGCATTCGAACTTATGTTCGATGCTACGCCGAATCAAGGCCCCGCGCAAGGGAAATTTCGAGGACGTGGGTGACCATGCCGTGCGCTTCACAGCAGCTTTCACGAGGGCATTAACCGGTATCGGAAAGATCCATCTCCGGTAGGCAGATGCGGGCGAGTTCGTCCAACGGGATCCCCAGCACGGTGGCCAGCGCCGCGACGGTCGTGAAGGCCGGTGTGGCAAGGCGTCCGGTTTCGATCTTGCGCAACGTCTCCGGCGAGATCGACGCGGCGTGCGCCACCTCGGCGGGCTTGCGGTCTCCCCGGCTTTCACGCAGGAACGCGCCCAGGCGTTGACCGGCGGCACGTTGTTGCGGCGTCAGGGGTGATCGGACCATGCGACGAGAATACGCCACCCTGGTATGAAAATACCGACAGCTCCGCTAGGCTGGTATTTCTATACCGCTCATTGGACAGGAATGTGGATGCTGGAACTCAAAACACCCCGCGAAGTCGAGGCCATGCGCACCACGGGTGCCTTCATCGCCGACCTACTGGAGGATCTGCACTCGCGCGCGGCGGTGGGGGTCAACCTGCTCGATCTCGAATACCGGGCCCGCCAGTTGATCGAAGACCGGGGCGCGGTCTCGTGCTACTGGGATTATGCGCCGTCCTTCGGGCGCGGCCCATTTCGCAACGTCATCTGCCTATCGGTCAATGACGCTGTGCTGCATGGGCTTCCGCACGACTACGCGCTGTGCGACGGTGACCTGTTGAGCATGGACATCGCTGTCTCGATCGACGGCTGGGTGGCCGACTCGGCGCGCAGCCTGATCGTCGGCACCCCACGGCCCGCGGACCAGCGGGTCATCGAGGCCACCGAACGGGCCCTGGAAGCCGGCATCGCCGCGGCGCTCCCGGGCGGGCGGTTGGGCGACATCTCCGCGGCCATCGGTGCCGTCGCCGACGCCTACGGGTACCCCGTCAACGTCGAGTTCGGCGGGCACGGTCTGGGCCGCACCATGCATGAAGATCCGCACGTCTCCAACCGGGGACGCGCCGGACGCGGGCTGGTGCTGCGACCCGGGCTGACGCTCGCACTGGAACCCTGGTTCGCCCAAGGCACCAACAAAATCGTCTACGACCGGGACGGATGGACCATCCGATCGGCCGACGGGTCCCGCACCGCCCACTCCGAACACACCATCGCCGTCACCGGCGGGTCACCCCTCGTGCTGACCCGCCGGGCGGCCTGACCCGCTACAGGTGCGGAGCTTCCTTGATGGTCGAGTCCGGGGTTCCGGCCGTCTGACACCAGGTCTGCACGGCCAGCCGGGTCCCGGTGACCTCCAACTGTGCTGCGTCGGTGCCTTTTTCGTCCTTGAGCATCTTGGCCACCGCTTCGTTCTGCGTCTTCTCGTCCTGGCCGATGAAGTCCTCACACTTGGTGTCGCCACCGGTGACCGCAGGCGAGCATCCGACCAGGGCGGCACTCACAGCCATCCCCGCCATCAATAGACCTGCCGAACGCTTCACTGTGCTCTCCAACCTCGTGCGTCCCATACGCATCGTCGCACCGTTTGTACCCGATGCCCGACCCGCCGAAACCTGCCGGTGGTCGCCGTCGTGGTCGCGCCTAAAGTCTCATGCGTGACCACTGCGAACCCCTTCGACCCGTCCCGCTGGCAGCCCGTCGACGGCTTCGAGCTGACCGACATCACCTACCACCGGCACGTCGTCGACGGAGTGCGCCAGCCCACCGTGCGTGTCGCCTTCGACCGGCCCGACGTGCGCAATGCGTTCCGCCCGCACACCGTCGACGAGCTCTACCGGGTGCTCGACCACGCCCGGATGTCCCCCGATGTCGGCGTCATCCTGCTGACCGGCAACGGCCCGTCCGCCAAGGACGGCGGCTGGGCGTTCTGCTCCGGGGGTGACCAGCGCATCCGCGGCCGCAGCGGCTATCAGTACGCCGAGGGCGAGACCGCCGAAACCGTGGACCCGGCCCGGGCCGGGCGGCTGCACATCCTGGAGGTGCAACGGCTCATCCGGTTCATGCCCAAGGTGGTGATCTGCCTGGTCAACGGGTGGGCGGCCGGCGGCGGGCACAGCCTGCACGTCACCTGCGACCTGACCCTGGCCAGCCGCGAGCACGCCCGGTTCAAGCAGACCGACGCTGATGTCGGCAGCTTCGACGGCGGGTTCGGCAGCGCCTATCTGGCGCGGCAGTCCGGGCAGAAGTTCGCCCGCGAGATCTTCTTCCTCGGCCGGGCCTACGACGCGCAGACGATGCACCAGATGGGGGCGGTGAACGCCGTCGTCGACCACGCGGACCTGGAGACCGAGGGTCTGCAATGGGCCTCCGAGATCAACGGCAAGTCCCCGCAGGCCATCCGGATGCTCAAGTTCGGCTTCAACCTGATCGACGACGGGCTGGTGGGCCAGCAGGTATTCGCCGGTGAGGCAACACGTCTGGCCTATATGACCGACGAGGCCGTGGAGGGACGGGACGCGTTCCTGGAGAAGCGCGACCCGGACTGGAGCGGGTTCCCCCGCTACTTCTGAGCCTCGGCCACCAGCGCGACGGCGATCGCCGCGGCCTGCGCGGCCGCCCGGCCGACGTCCGGATAGCGAGTGGAGTACATGCCCGCCAGGTACAGCGCGGCATATCCGTGCGCGGCCGCGAGCACCCGCTCCAGCAGGGTCAGCGCCGTCTTGGCGTCGCCGCCTGTCGCGGCCAGCGCCGGCGCCAGGAAGGTGTCGCTGAGCGCCCGGGTCGCGGCGTTCTTCTCGGCATCGTCGACACCGGCGAGCTCCTGCCCGAACAGCACATCCCAGCCGATGCGCCGGCGCACCACGAACCGCACGTAGCTGTCCGCCGTACTGGCCACCGCGTCCCGCGCCGCACCACCCTGCGGCGGTAACGCCGCGCGGACCTGCTCGTCGAACTCCCGCGCCGCCTCGGTGGCCACCGCCGTCAGCAGCGCCAACCGGCTGGGAAAGTGCCGGTAGGGTGCGCCGGCGCTGACTCCGGTGCGCTTGGCCGCTTCGGCCACTGACAGCGCGTCGGCGCCCTTGTCGGCCACGATGTCCAGCGCCGCGGCGATCAGGGCGGCGCGCAGGTTGCCGTGGTGATAGGCGGTGCGCGCCGCGCGTTCGGTCACCGTTCAGTCTTAGCACCGTCGGAGTTGACCGGATGTGAGAACCTGCTTACTTTAGATGTAAGAACCCACTCACATAGGAGCATCATGGCCACCTGGTTCATCACCGGAGCATCACGCGGACTCGGCGCGGCACTTGCCCGGCACGCACTGTCGCACGGCGACCACGTCATCGGCACCGCACGCGACGGCCGTTCCGTCGCTGCCGAACTCGGCGCGCACGACCGACTGCTGCCGGTCACCCTCGATGTCACCGACCCCGACGCGGCCCGCGCTGCGGTGGCCACCGGCGTCGCGGCCTTCGGCGGTATCGACGTCGTGGTCAACAACGCCGGCCGCGGACTGCTCGGCGCACTCGAAGAGATGTCCGACGTGCAGATCCGCGATCAGATCGACCTCAACCTGTTCGGTGTCGTCAACGTCATCCGGGCGGCGTTGCCGACGCTGCGCGCACAACGCCGCGGCACCATCATCAACGTCAGCTCCGCGGCCGGCATCGTCGGCTTCCCGGCGTCGAGCATGTACAACTCGTCGAAATTCGCCGTGGAAGGACTCACCGAAGGGCTGCGAATCGACCTGCAACCGTTGGGGATTCGGGTGCTGGCGATTCAGCCCGGAATGTTCCGCACCGGCTTCCTCGCACCGTCGGCGGTCTGGCGCGCCGAACGCGCCGGAAACATCGCCGACTACCACGGGACCCCTGCGCACAACCAGCTCGCCGAACTCGACGACATCGACGGCGCGCAGGACGGTGACCCTGCGAAGCTGGCGGCGTTGGTCTACGACGTGGCCAACAGCCCCGAGCCACCGGCCCGCCTGCCGATCGGACCGGACGCGGTGGAGCTGTACACGCAACGCACCGCCCGCGACGCCGCCGAACTCGAACCGTGGCGGGACCGGGCGCTGTCCACGTCGTTCTGAACTGCAACTTAGACTCGGGCGCCATGAGCAAAAACCCGCTGCGCCGGCTGTCCGACGCCGTGCTGCTGACCAGCATGCGGCCCCCGCTGACCGAGTACCTGGGCCGCGGCCCCGAGGTCGAGTTGCGCGGTAAGCGCGTCCTGATCACCGGGGCGTCCTCCGGTATCGGCGAAGCCTCGGCGGTGAAACTGGCCAAGCTAGGCGCCAGCGTGATCGTGGTGGCGCGGCGCGAGGATCTGCTCGGCGCGGTGGCCGACCGGATCCGCGACAACGGCGGTATGGCCGAGGCGATCACCGCCGACCTGTCCGACCTCGACGCCGTCGACGCCTTGGCCGCCCGGGTTACGGAAAGCCATGGTGGCGTGGACATCCTGGTCAACAACGCCGGCCGCTCGATCCGGCGTCCGTTGATCGACTCGCTGGAACGCTGGCATGACATCGAACGCACCATGGCGCTGAACTATTACGCACCGCTGCGCCTGATGCGCGCCCTGGTGCCGGGCATGATCGCCCGCGGCGACGGGCACGTCATCAACGTGTCCACCTGGGGCGTCATGAACGAATCCTCACCCCTGTTCGGTGCGTATCAGGCGTCCAAGGCCGCGCTGACCGCAGCGAGCCGGGTCGCCGAGACCGAATGGTCGGGCAAGGGTGTGCATTCCACCACGCTGTACTACCCGCTGGTGAAGACCCCGATGATCGAGCCGACCAAGGCGTTCGTGGCGATGCCGGGGCTGTCCGCCGAGGAGGCCGCCGACTGGATGGTGACCGCGGCCCGCACCCGCCCGGTGCGGATCGCGCCGCGGATGGCGGTCACCGCCAAGGCGCTGGACAGTGTGGCGCCCGGGCTGCTGGGCGTGATCATGAAGCGCGGCGTCGTAGAAACCTCCTAGCACCTACCATCGGCACTCATGCTGACCCTGGATTGGATCCGGCAGCGAGACCCCGAGTACGACGCGCTGCGCCGCGCCGTCCGGGCCGCCATCGTCCTCCCCGTCGCGGCGGCGGTCAGCTTCCTGCTCGCCGGCGGCACCCAGGCGCCGATGTTCGCCATCTTCGGTTCGGTGGCGTTGCTGATCATCGCCGACTTCCCCGGCAACCGGTCCGCCCGGGCGCTGGCCTACGCCGGGCTCGGGTTCAACGGCGCGGTGCTGATCAGCATCGGCACCCTGGTGGCGCCCTACCCGTGGCTCAGCGTCGGGTCGATGTTCATCCTCGGTGTCACGGTGATGTTCTCCGGGGTGCTCAGCGAGACCGTCGCCGCCGGACAGCGCGCCACCCTGCTGACCTTCGTGCTGCCCGCCTGCACGCCGCCCGGCCCCATCGACGAGCGGCTGACCGGTTGGCTGATCGCGCTGGCCGTGTGCGTACCGGCGGCGCTGTTCCTGCTTCCACCGCGGCACCACGACGACCTCCGCAGGCACGCGGCAAGCGTGTGCCGCGCGCTCACGGACTGCCTGGAGGGGGTCGCGTCGACCAAGGACGTCACCCGGGCCATGAACGCGTTGTGGGCCAACTTCGTCAACGCCGATTTCCGCCCGGTCGCCCTGACCGCGGGCAGCCGGGCGTTGGTCCGCGTGGTGGACGATCTCGGCTGGCTGTCCGACCGGATCACCGACCGGACCGGCGCGGCCCTCGGCGATCTGCTGCCACCCATCGTCGCCGTGCTGCGTGACTGCGCGGCCGTGCTGTCCATCTCCGACCCACGGCTGCGCGCCACCCGCGGGGCCGAGCTCACCGCCGCGCTGACCGATCTGCGGGCGGTCGCCCAGGGCAGCTACCGGGAGGACATCGAGCAGATCCTCGCGGTGCCCGATGACGCGACCGCCGTCGAGGTCGGCCGGGTCCTGCTGGGTCGCCGCACCTTCTCGGCCACCGTCGGGGTCACCGGACGGATCATCCGCAACGCCGCGCTGGCCGATGCCCGGCCGGTCTGGGCGCGGGTGCTGGGGCGCGGACTCCCGGAGACCGGTGCCGCGGACTGGGTGATGCCCGAGACCACCGCCGTCGCGGCCATCACCAAGGGTTTCCTGGATACCCGGGCGCTGGTTCTGCGCAACAGCCTGCGCACCGGGCTGGGCCTGGCGCTGGCCGTCGCGGTCACCCACCTGTTCCCGGTGGAGCACGGTTTCTGGGTCGTGCTCGGCGCGTTGTCGGTGCTGCGCAGCAGCGCGCTCACCACCGGGACACGGGTGCTGCGCGCGGTCGCCGGTACGGCACTCGGGTTCGCGCTGGGTGTCGCGGTGATCGAGTTGGTCGGCGTGGACCCGGTGGTGATGTGGCTTCTGCTGCCGGTGGTCGCCTTCGGCTCGGCCTTCGTGCCCGAGGTGGCATCGTTCATCGCCGGGCAGGCAGCGTTCACGATGATGGTGCTGATCATCTTCAACCTCATCCAGCCCTCGGGGTGGGCGGTGGGACTCATCCGCGTCGAAGACGTCGTGGTGGGGGCGCTGGTCGGTGTCGCGGTCTCGCTGTTGCTGTGGCCCCGCGGCGCATCGGCCCCGACATCGCTGGCGGTCGACAAGGCGCGCGCGGCGGGCGCGGCGCTGCTCAAGGCGGCGGTGCGCCGCGTCATCCGCGGATCCTCCGAGGCCGCCGACAACCAGGTGTTCTCGCTCAGCCGCAGCGCGCTGGAAGCCAGCCGGAGCCTCGATGATGCGGTGCGACAGTATCTTTCGGAGAACGGTGGCCACAGCGATGTGCGGGCGCCGATCGTGCGGGCGGCCAACCGGGCGGTGCGGCTGCGGGCCGCCGCCGAGTTGGTGGCCGACGTGGTGCCCCCACCGCTCGGGGTGTATCCGCGGGCACGCGAACTCCTGGAACAGCACGCCGAGGCGGTCTGTGCCCAAGGTGCGTCGGGACAACCGATCAGCGACGACTTCGTGCTGGCGCTGCGCGCCGAGGCCGGGGCCGACGCACTCGCGGTGTCCGCGGCGTTGCCGCTGCTCACCGTCGCGGCCCACCTCGGTGAACTCGAACTGCTGTACCCGGGTGGTTGATTCCGGCGAGCGTGCGCGGACTCTGCAAGGCGGCGTGTCGGCCCGCAGACACGCACGCTCGCGGGAGATGAGTCAGGGCCGGGTGATGGTGCGCGGCGGCAAGCCGAGCGAGCGCACGTGTTCGGCGATCGCGCCGAGGCTGGTGGTCCACACATCGGTGTGCTCGACGACGTAGCGCATCAGGTCACCGAGTTCGGCGGCGCGGGAGGCTCGTCCGCTCAGGAACGGGTGATTGGTCAGCACCCAGCAGGCGCCCAGGGTGCGCAGCGCGTCGAACTCCAGCTGCCACAGTTCGCGCGCCTTGCGCGGGCTCTCGATCAGCCCGCTGCCGGCGATATCGGGCAGATAGCAGTACTGCTCCCAGTCGTCGAGCGCCCACTGGATCGGGATCTCCACCAGCGACTGCGACCCGACCTGCAGTTCGTACGGGATATCGGCGTCCATCAGGCTGGAGTCGTACAGAAAGCCGCGTTCGGCGAGCAATCCCGGTGTGCGCCAAGACAGATCCCACATCGGCGCGCGGTAGCCCGCCGGTCGCACCCCGGCCACCTCGGCCAGCGCCTCCAGGCCACGGTCCAGCGCCTCGATCTCCCCGTCCAGGGTCAGGGCGGTCGGCTGCTCGTGCAGATAACCGTGGTGGGCGATCTCATGACCGGCCGCCACGATGGAGCGCACCGCGGCGGGATAACGATGCGCGGTATGCCCGGGTACGAAGAAGGTGGACCGAATCTGGTGGTGGTCGAGCAGGTCCAGGATGCGCGGGATGCCGACCAGCGGCCCGTAGGCCTGATGGCTCATCACACTCATCCGGGCACCGGCCGCCTCATTGCCCCACAGCACCGCGGATTCGGCGTCCACATCGAAGGTGAACGATGCGGCCGCGACTTTGCCTGCAGGCCAGCTCACCTCAGACATTGCCGGCCATCAGGGTGATCAGTTCGTAGCCCAGGTTCGCCGCCGCGACCGCGGTCACCTCACCGCTGTCATAGGCCGGGGCGACCTCGACGACGTCGGCGCCGACGATGTGCAGACCGCGCATGGCGCGCAGGATGGCCACCAGTTCCCGGCTGGTCATCCCGCCGATCTCCGGGGTGCCGGTGCCGGGGGCGAACGCCGGATCCAGCACGTCGATATCGACGGACACGTACACCGGGTGCTCCCCCACCCGCTCCCGGATCCGTTGCACCACACCGTCCACGCCGATGCGGTCGATATCGCGGCAGTGCACCACCGTGAAGCCGAGGGACGCGTCGTCGAGCAGATCGGCCCGGTCATACAGGGATCCGCGGATCCCGATGTGCGCCGAGCGGTCCTTGACCAGCAGCCCCTGCTCGGCGGCCCGGCGGAACGGGGTGCCGTGGGTGCAGGGCGCGCCGAAATAGGTGTCCCAGGTGTCCAGGTGCGCGTCGAAATGCACCAGCGCCACCGGTCCGTGCACCCGGTTGATCGCCTGCAGGGCGGGCAGCGCGATGGTGTGGTCCCCGCCGAAGATCATCACCCGCTGCTCGGGCGTGTTCAGCAGTCCGGCAACGCCTTCGCGCACCTGATCGACCGCGGCCTCGATATCGAACGGGTTCGCCGCGATGTCTCCGGCGTCGACCACCTGCGCCTGCGCGAACGGGCTGACATCCAGCGCCGGGTTGTACGGCTTGAGCAGCCGGGACACCTGGCGGATCGCGGCAGGGCCGAACCGGGCACCCGGCCGGTAGGTGACGCCGCTGTCGAAGGGCACCCCGACGACCGCGATGTCATAGCGGTCGACCTCGTGGCGCTGCGGCAGCCGCGCGAAGGTGGCCAGGCCGGCGTAGCGGGGCACCTCCATCGCATTGACCTGACCGACGTTTCCCGACGCCGATCGCACATACGGCTGGCTGTGCACCTGCTCATCTCCTGTCATGCTCTGGTCCTGGTGGATCCGCCGTTGCAGGAGATCACCTGTCCGACGATGGCGGCCACCCCGAAATCGGCGAGCAGTTCCACCGCGGCGGCGATCTCATCGGGCCGACCGATCCGGCCCAGCGGAATCGCCTCGGCGTAGCGGGCATGCATGGCGGCCACATCGATTCCGGCGGCGTCGGCATCGACCTGCAGTTGCGGGGTATCGGTCACCCCGGGCGCCACCGCGTTGACGATGATGCCTTCGGGTGCGAGTTCGCGGCCCAGCGCCTTGACCAACGCGATCAGCCCGGCCTTGGCGGCGGCGTAGGCGGTGGCCTCCGGCCAGCCGGTGACGCCCCACTCGCTGGCAATGACCACGATGCGGCCCGCGCCGCGCCGGCGCATGTGCGGTAGCACCGCCTGCACCAGGTGGAAGGTGCCGCCCAGGTTGGTGTCCACGATCCGCCACCAGTCCTGCTCATCGTGTTCCAGCAGCGGCGCCATCGTCATATAGGCGTGGTTGGCGACCAGCACATCGAGTCCGCCGGTGGCCTCGGCCACCGCGTCGGCGATCCGCACGCACTCGGCCGGGTCGGCGACGTCGCCGGCGACGGCCAGTCCGCCGATGTCGGCGGCCAGCTCCTCCAGATCGGCGCCGCCCCGAATGTCGTTGACCGCCACCGTGGCTCCGTCCGCGGCCAACCGGCGGGCGTGGGCGGCACCCATTCCCTGCGCGGCGCCGGTCACCAGCACCACCCTGCCGTCCAGCGCCGTCATATCACCGCTCCGGAGTTGACGTTGACGACGTCGCCGACACTGAAAGTCGCTTCGCAGACCAGGTATTCGACGCAGCGCGCCACCTCCGCCGGGGCGGTCAGCCTGCGCAGCGGGAGCATCGACAGGTACTCCTCGGCGCGCCACGGCGAATCGTCGTGCAGCAGCGGCGTGTCGGTCGGTCCGGGCGCGACGGCGTTGACACGCACCCCGGCACCGGCGACCTCGGCGGCCAGGCTGCGGACGAACCCGAGGATCGCGCCCTTGGCCGCGACGTAGTGGGCCTCCCGGTCCCCACCGCCGACGGCGAGTTCACTGGCCACCGCGACCACCGCGCCCGAACCGGCGGCCAGCATGTCGGGCAGGCAGGCACGGGTCGCGTTGACCAACCCGCCCAGGTGCACCCGCAGCATCCGCCGCCAGGACCGGGCATCGATCTCATCGACCGGCGCCATCTCGTAGTAGCCCGCCGAGGTCACCAGGGCGCTCACCGGGCCCAGCCGGTCGCGGATCTCGGAGATCGCCGCGGCGACGGCGGCGCCGTCGGAGACATCCACCGCCACAGCATGATCCGCCTCGGCGCCGGGGGCGAGGTCCAGCGTGCCGATCCGGTAACCGCGACGACGCAGGGTCTGCGCGCAGGCCGCACCGATACCGCTGGCGGCGCCGGTGACGACCACGACCGGGCCGATGTCACGCACGGGCCGAGTCCTCTTCCACGATGCCGTCCTCGATCACCGCGGCCTCGACGATACGGGTCCGCACCGTGGCCAGGATCGCCGTCCCGAGCACCAGCAGCACGGCGATACCGATCCACACCGACCAGTCCAGGTAACGCTGCTCGAAAGCCACTCGCGGCCAGGCGATGTTGAGGAACTGCAGCGTCGCCCACACCACGGCCACCACCGCGACCGGCAGGGTGGCCCGGCCCAGGGAGAAGTTGGCCGGCGTCCAAGCCCGACGCACCAGCACCACCAGGAATCCGATCAGCGGGAACAGGAAGGCCAGATAGAAGCCGCCCGCGGTGAAGTTGACCATCAGCGAATAGATGTCACCGGCAACGATGCTCAGCAGGAACAGTGCCGCGCCGACCACCGTGGTGACCCCGATGGCCACCACCGGGATCCGTGCCGGGCCACGCAGCTGAGCCAGCGCACCGGCGGCGGGCAGGGCGCCGTCGCGGGCATAGGCCCAGATGACCCGAGATGCCGAGGTCTGAAGCGCCAGGAAGCTGGCCAGGAAACCGATCACGAACATCACCTCGACGGGCCGGGCGACGCCGTGACCCAGTGCGGTGGTGAGGGTTTCGTACACCGGGTCCGCGACGGCGCCCTGCGCGACCGCATCCAGGTCCGGGATGGCCAGGATGATCGCCAGGCTGGAATAGGCCACCACGACGAAGATGAACGCCAGCGAGAACAGCACCGCCTTGGGCAGGTACCGGCGCGGTTCGTGCACCTCCTCGGCGATGGAGCCCGCGCTCTCGAAACCGACGAAGGACCAGCCGATGAAGGCGACCGCCAGCATGAAGGGCCCGGTCAGGTAGGCCAGGGTGTCGGTGTCGGCGCCACCGCCGGAGAAGAGCACCGACAACGAGTTCTGCCGGTGGAACAGCAGCAGCCAGGTGCCCAGCACGACCGAACCGATCACCTCGGCGATGATGCTGCCGATCATGAAGATCTTCAACGCCTGCCGGCCGGCCAGGTTGACCGCCGTGCCCGCGAGCAGGATCACCAGGGCGATGAGCGCCAGCGTGGTGCCCGAGGGCTCTTCGATCCCGACGATGTTGGCGGCGAACCCGGCCGCACCGAGCGCGACCGTGGCCATCGCGATGACCAACGTCCACATGTACGCCCAGCCGGCGAACCAGCCGTAGGTGGTACCGAGCAGGCGACGCGACCACTGGTAGATGGAGCCCTCCAGCGGCCAGCGTGACACCAGCATCGCGAAGACCAGCGCGACCAGGAACTGGCCGGCGAACACCAGCGTGAAACCCCACCAGAAGCTGGGGCCGGCCGCGGACAGGGCCAGCCCGAAGATGCCGTACAGCGCGACGATCGGCGAGATGAACGCGAAGGCGAACGCGAACGCCGACCAGAGGGAGAACTCGCGGCGCAGTACCTGTGGCTCGGTCATGGACGAACTATCACGCGCACGCCTGGTGAGCGCCATCGTTGGCGGCGAAGACGCTGCGAATCCACCGCTACCCCATCGCGCCGTTGTGCGATCGCACAACGGATCGGGGCATTCATATGACACCGACGTTACGATCGACCCATGAGCGAGCCGGGGGCCGACCAGGACCGCGCCGCCCCGACGTTCCGTGACCTGCTGACGCGGTCCGGCCTCGGCCTGGAAGCGATCTCCACCGACAACGAGCAGCTCGCCACGCCGATCACCTGGTCACACACCACCGAGCTGCACGACCCCTCGCCCTATCTGCGCGGCGGGGAGCTGGTGTGCACGGTCGGTATCAGCCTGCGCAGCGCGGCCGACTGCGACACCTTCGTCGATGCGCTGGCACGGTCCGGGGTGGCCGGCATCTGCTTTGGCATCGGCGATGTGCACGACACCACCCCGCAGGCCCTCGTCGACGCGTGCGCCCGGACCGGCTTGCCGCTGCTGATCGCACCGCCGGCGGTGCCGTTCTCCACCGTCAGCCGCTATATCGCCGACTTCCAGTTCGGTGGCGCGATCGCGACCGCGCGGGCCACCAATGCGCTGGTGCCCGAACTGCTGTCCTCCCAACGGCGGCGCGAGTCGGTGCGCCAGCTGCTGGACCGCGCCGGCCAGGTGCTGGGTTGCTACTTTCTCCTGGAACCACGGGACCAGCTGGAAGCGCCCGGGCAGGGTGCCGACGCCGCGGCGTCGGTACCGGTCGACGGGGTGGGCACCGTGGTGTGGGTCGGGCGCGGCGATCCGCCCGAGCCCGCCGTGCTGGAGGTCATCGCCCGGTTCGTCGCGGCATCGCAGGGGGAACGCGATATCGAGGCGGCGCTGGCCCGCGAGCGCGTCGGGCAACTGCTGTCCCTGGTGGAACGCCGGATGCTGCTGCCCGATGCGCTGCACCAGCTGCTGGACTGGCCCGGCCTGACGGCCCGCGAGATCGATTGTTCGGCCTGGCCGGCCGGTGCCGGGGCGCTGCTGTCGATGGCGTTCCCCGACGCGCTGGTCGCCGACGCCCCCGAGGTCTGCCTGGTGCTGAGCACCGGTGCTGACCGACTGGCCGAGATCGCCACCGACCTGTCACTGCCCTCCGGTCACGCCGCCGCCGGTCCGCTGACCGAATTGGGCTCATCGATCGGCCAGGCCCGCATCGCGCTGGACCTGGCCCGCCAGCGCGGCGGCAGCATCGGACCCGATCAGCTGAGCACCTTCGGCAGCCTGCTCGAAGGCCTGCCGCCGAGCCGGCTGGCACCGTTCAAACAGCAGCTGATCGACCCGCTCGAAGAACTCGACCGGGATCGCGGCACCCAGCACGTGCGCACCCTGCGGGTGTTCTTGGCGGCCAACGGATCCCTCATCGACACCGCCCGAGAGCTGTTCCTGCACAGCAATACCGTGCGGCACCGGCTGGCCCGCATCGGCCAGATCACCGGCCGCAATCCGCTCGACTTCGAGGACCAGGCGGCCTTCACGATCGGGCTACGGGCAGCGGATCGACTTTAGGTTAGGCATGCCATACTCGGCCGGTGCCGGACAATGCGATCGAGCTCGACGACATCACCAAGAAGTACGGGGACAAACAGGCCCTGAGCGGCGTCACGTTCCGCATGCCGGCCGGCACCGTGCTCGGGGTGCTCGGGCCCAACGGGGCGGGCAAGACCACCACCATCAACGTGCTGTCCACGCTGATCCGGCCGACCTCCGGATCGGCGAAGGTCGCCGGCTACGACGTCGTCACCCAGGCAGCCCAGGTGCGCAAGAGCATCGGGCTCACCGGCCAGTACGCCGCGATCGACGAGATGCTGACCGGCCGGGAGAACCTGGTGCTGTTCGGTGAACTCAACGGGCTGACCCGCGCGCAGGCCCGCGCCCGCGCCGACGAACTGCTCGGGGCGTTCAGCCTGACCGACGCCGCGGGGCGCCGGGTCGGCACCTACTCCGGCGGGATGCGCCGCCGCGCCGATATCGCCTGCGGGCTGGTCGCCGAGCCTGCGGTGGTGTTCCTCGACGAGCCGACGACCGGGCTGGACCCGCGCAGCCGGCGCGAGGTCTGGGACCTGGTGAGCTCGCTGACCGGGCGCGGCACCAGCGTGCTGCTGACCACCCAGTACCTCGACGAGGCGGATGCGCTGTCGGATTCGATCGTCGTCATCGATCACGGCAGGGTGATCGCCGAGGGCACCGCCGACGAACTCAAGGAACGTGTCGGCGGCAGCTTCTGCCAGGTGACACCCGTGCACACCGCCGATGGGCCGCGCATCGCCGACGCACTGTCCGGACTCGGGGAGGTCAGCACGGACCCGGACACCGGGGCGCTGTCGATTCCGGCGCCCGGCGGCCTGAGCACGCTCAGCGAGGTGTTCCGCCGACTCGAAGCCCTCGATATCGAGGTCGGTGACATCGCGCTGCGCAAACCCTCCCTGGACGAGGTGTTCTTCACCCTGACGGCCCCGGCGCCGTGACCGCACTCGGCGCGCTGACCCGGCGGTCGGTGCTCGGCACCCTGCGCGGCGGTGACCTGGTGTTCGCGGTCGGCGGGCCGATCGCGTTCTTCGTGTGCTTCGACATCACCCTTCGTAATGTCATCGTCACCGGCACCATGAGCTACGCCCAGTACATCCTGCCCGTCATCGTGGTGCAGGCGATGATCTTCACCGCCATAACCACCGCCGACCGCGCGGCACGAGACAACCTGAGCGGCATGGGAATTCGGATGCGTTCACTTCCGATCACCGCGCTGGCACCGGTGACCGCGCGGATGCTCTCCGCGCTGGTGCGGGCGGGCGCGGCGATGGTGGGCGCGATCGCCATCGGGTATCTGTTCGGTTTCCGGTTCTCCGGCGGTGTGGCCGCGGTGGCCGTCTTCGTCGGACTCGCGCTGCTGCTGTCGCTGGCATTGTCGCTGGGCGCGGACGCCCTGGGATCACTGGCCGGCAGTGCCGAGGAGGCCGGCCAGACCCTGTTGGTCCCGCAACTGCTGCTGGTGATGCTGTCCACCGGAATCGCTCCGGCAGAGGCGTTCCCGTCCTGGCTGGGACCGTTCGTGCGGCACCAGCCGGTGTCGGTGATCGCCGAGACGCTGCGCGGGCTGGCCCTCGGCGAGTACCGCGACCTCGCACTCAGCCTCACCTGGTGCGCCGGGCTGCTGGTGCTGTTCGGCGCGATCGCGGTCCGGATGCAAAGGCGGGTCTCATGACCCTGGTCCGCCAGAGCCGCCTGCAGGCCCGCCGGCTGCTGCTGGGCTGGCAACGCGCCCCGGTGGTGCTGATCCAGTCACTCATCTTTCCCACCTTCCTGCTGATCGTCTACAAGCAGGTCATCGGCGAATCGGTGCTGCACCTGACCGGCGGGAACAGCCTGTACGGCCTGGTACCGATGTGCGCGATCGCCGGCGCCCTGTTCGGCGCGATGGGCACCGGCGCGGCCATCCCCGACGAACGTGAGTCCGGCCTGCTCAGCAGACTGTGGGCGCTGCCCGTGCACCGGGCCAGCGCGCTCACCGGCAGACTGCTCGCCGAGGGAACCCGGGCCTTCGTCGGCACCCTGGTGATCACCGCCGTCGGCGTCGCGATGGGCCTGCGCTTCGGCCAGGGTTGGCCGGCCGCAATCGCTTTCGTGGCGATCCCGATGTTCATGGTCATCGGGTTCGCCACCGTCATCGTGGCCGTCGCCGTCCAGTCGAACGGAAAGAACATCATCACCGGCCTGTCCACGGTGTGCTTCCTGCTGTTGTTCTTCAACTCCGGCATGGTGCCGGTGGACGTCTTCCCGAACTGGCTCGAACCCGTGGTGCGGGCCCAGCCGATGTCCCCGGCGATCGAAGCGATGCGCGGGCTGGCCGCCGGCGGGCCGATCCTGTGGCCCGTACTGCAGTCCGCGGCGTGGGTCATCGGGTTGCTGGCGGTGTTCGGGCCCATCGCGGTGCGCGGCTACCGTGTCGCGGCCGAATCCGCCTGACCCGTGATAGACACGACGTATGGAGATCCTGGCCAGCCGAATGCTGATACGGCCGGCCGACTACCCGGCGTCCGTCGAGTTCTACCGCGACCGGATCGGGCTGGCCATCGCCCGCGAATACGGCGGTGGCACCGTCTTTTACGCCGGGCAGTCGCTGATCGAGCTGGCCGGGCACGGTGAGCCGAGCGCAGCCGGGATTCTCTGGCTGCAGGTGCGCGACGTCTACGCCGCCCAGACCGAGCTGACCGGCCGGGGTGTGCCGATCGCGCGGGCGGCCACCGAAGAACCCTGGGGTCTGCACGAGATGCACGTCGCCGATCCCGACGGTGTCACGCTGATCTTCGTCCAGGTCCCCGACACCCATCCGCTGCGCCGCGACACCAGGGCCTGACGCATGGCCAAATCCGTGTTGGGGCGCGGGACCGCCCGTGCCCGTGTGCTGGAGGCCGCACTGGCGCAGTTCGCCGAGCACGGTGTCAGCGGCACCACCCTGCAGATGATCGCCGACAGCATCGGTGTGGGTAAGGCGTCGGTCTACTACCAGTTCCACTCCAAAGAGGAGATCGTGGCGGCCGCCGCGCAGCCGTTGTTCGACGATATGGCGCGCGTGGTGACGATCGCCGAGGCGGTGCCCGACCCCGAGACCCGGCGCGAGATCACCATCAGCGGTTTCATCGAGTTCAGCGTGCGCCACCGCAGGCTGGCCGCGGTGCTGGCCGGTGACCCGGTGCTGGAGAGCCTCGTGCAGTCCCGGCCGGATCTCACCGATATCAAGGATCGCTTCACGAACCTGTTGCTCGGCGGCGGACACGGCCCGGCGGGCCGGGTCGTGATCTCGATGGTCACCAGCGGCATCTTCGCCGCGGTCACCGACAAATCGCTGGGCGATGTCAGCGACGACGTCCTGCACCGGACGCTGTTGGAGGTGGCGCAGCAGTTGACGCGCACCACTTCCTATTTCGAATGAGCCGGCCCTACCACGTGTCAGTCAGCTGGAGCATCCGCCATCGTGACTGAACCGGTGTAGAGATCGAGCGCCCGCGAGCTACCTGACTACAGCCAAGTACAGCCCAGACCCAAGTCGGCTGAACTCACGTAGGGCCTACCAGGTCCAGACGCCGGGATCGGCGGGCGGGTAGGTCGCGCAGTTCTTCGTGCCGTGCGCGACGACACCCTTGTTGTTGAAGAACAACTTGGCCCAGTTCGGCCAATTCCAGGCCAGCTGTTCGTAGAACGCGTTGGTGGCGGTGTCCTCGGAGTACTGGCGCCGACCCGCGTAGTCCATCGAGAAGAACCAGGTGATGCGATCCCGCGCCCACCGCTGCACGTCGGGGGACTTGTTGTTGTAGTCGATCATGTAGCGCTCGTAGTACACCGGATTGGTGTCGCGGACCGCGGCCATGTACTGGTCCACGGTGCAGGTGGTCTTGAGCATGTTGCTCGGGATCGGATACTCGTCGGTGGCATCGGCGGCGGCGATGCCCGGCGTGGCCAGCAGTGCCGCGACAGCACCTGCGGCGGCGATGAATCGGTTGCGGCGCATCACGTTCGGTCCTTTCAACGTCGGTCGGCGGCGCGTTGCAACGCGGGCGCCTGTTCGGGGCAGTAGAGCGGGATCGCTCCGCCGACGAACTGCCAGGCCTGATCCGTCGTGGACCCCCGGTTCAGTTGGTCGTGGACGAATTCCGCCGAGGCGAAGGCGTCCGGGTCGTGCCCGTTGTTCAGACGCTTGCACATCAGCTTGGCTATCCAGGCGTTGAAGTCCTTCTGGCCATAGATCCCGTAGGTGTGCAACTGATCTGCGAACGCTTCATCGCGGTCGGCGTGGGCCACCGGTGCCGTCGCGACGGCCAGCGCCGCGACGCACCCGGCTAGGGCGGACTTCATCATCGAAAACCTCATCACACCAACGCATCCTGTGGTCGACGCTGGATCGGCGGCCAGGCTTGCGGTTTCGGCCGCTGGCGCACCTGTTGGGGCCACCAGAACCACTTGCCGAGCAGGGCGGCGATAGAAGGTGTCATGAACGAGCGGATCACCAGGGTGTCGAACAGCAGACCGAGACCGATCGTGGTACCGACCTGACCCATGATCGTCAGATCGCTGACGGCCATCACCATCATGGTGAAGGCGAACACCATGCCTGCCGCGGTGACGGTGGAACCACTGCCACCCATGGCCCGGATCATGCCGGTGTTCAGCCCCGCATGTATCTCTTCCTTCATGCGGGAGACCACCAGCAGGTTGTAGTCCGCGCCCACCGCAAGCAGGATGATCACCGCCATCGGTAGCACCATCCAGTGCAGCTCGATTCCGAGCAGGTGCTGCCAGAGCAGCACCGAGATACCGAAGGACGCACCGAGCGACAGCACCACCGTGCCGACGATCACCGCCGCCGCGACGATCGCCCTGGTGAGAATCAGCATGATCAGGAAGATCAGACCGATCGCGGCGATCCCGGCGATGATCAGGTCGTACTGCGTCCCGTCGGCCATGTCCTTGAAGGTCGATGCGGTACCGCCCATGTAGATCGTCGAGCCCTCCAGCGGGGTGCCCTTGATGGCGTTCTTGGCCGCGGTCTTGACCGGATCGATCCGCTCGATGCCCTCGGCGGACATCGGATCGCCCTCATGGTTGATCATGAATCGCACCGCGTGTCCGTCCGGCGACAAGAACTGCTCCAATCCCTTTGCGAAATCGGGATTGTCGAACGCCTCGGCCGGCAGATAGAACGAGTCGTCGTTCATCGCGTCGTTGAAGGCCTTGCCCATCTCGGTCGACGTCTCGCTCATGATGCGCTGCTGCTCCTGCATACCCTGCTGGGTCTGCTGCATGGTCTGCATCATTTCTTTCATGTTGACCATGGTCTGCTTCATCTCGGGCATGATCGCAATCATCTGCGGCATCAGTTCGTTGAGCCGATGCATCTGCGGCATCATGTCGTTCATATTGGTGGTCATCACATCGATGCCGTCGAGCACGTCGAAGACGGACCGAATGGACCAGCACATCGGGATGTTGTAGCAGTGCGGTTCCCAGTAGAGGTAGTTGCGCATCGGCCGGAAGAAGTCGTCGAAATTGGCGATGCTGTCCCGCATGTCCTCGATGTCACCGACCATGAGGTCCATCGACGACACCATCTTGGACGTGGTGTCGGCCATCTCCTCGGTGATCGTCTGCATCTTGTCCATGCTTGCGATGGTCCGGTCCATGTCCGCCACCTGATTGGTCATGTCGGCAGTGCGGTCCTGGTTGTACTTCTCGTTCAACCGCTGCAGCGTGCTGTTCTGACTGATCATGTACGGGATCGAGGTGTTCTCGATCGGCGTGCCGTCTGGCCGGGTGATGGTCTGCACCCGGCCGATACCGTCGACCTGGAAGATGGCCTTGGCGATCTTCTCGATGACCAGGAAGTCGGCTGGGTTCCGCAGATCCCGGTCACTCTCGATCATCAGGATCTCCGGGTTCAGCCGGGCCGGTGAGAAATGCCGTTCGGCCGCTGCATAACCCTGGTTTGCGCTGATGTCATCCGGTAAGTACAGCCGGTCGTTGTAGCTGGTCTTATAACCCGGCAGAGCCAGCAGACCGATCAACGAGACGGCGATCGAGGAAATCAGGATCGCACCCGGCCAGCGCACCACCGCGGCACCGACCTTGCGCCAACCCCGCACGCGCCCGGCACGTTTGGGATCCAGGAAACGCGCGCCCACGGTGACCATGGCCGGCCCGAACGTCATGGCCGTGACGATCAGCACCAGCATGCCCACGGCCAGTGGCACACCGAGGGTCTGAAAGTACGGCAACCGGGTAAAACTCAGGCAGAAGGTGGCGCTTGCGATGGTCAGACCGGAGCCGACGATCACGTGCGCGGTTCCACCGAACATGGTGTAGTACGCCTGTTCTCGATCCTCGCCGGCGCTCCTGGCCTCCTGATATCGGCCGATGAGGAAGATCGCGTAGTCCACCGATATCGCGATGGCGAGCGTGACCAGCAGCCCGGTGGCAAACGTCGAGAGACCGATGATCTCGTAATAGCCGAGCGCGGCCACCGCACCTCGCACGGTCAGTAGGCTGACCGCGACCATCACGATCATCATCACCATCGTCATGAGCGAGCGGTAGATGATGAGCAACATGGTGATGATGACCACGAAGGTCAACGCCTCGATCAACCGCATACTGCCGTGGCTGGCCTCGGTCTGCTCGGCCGTCATCGCTGCGGAGCCGGTGACGAAGACCTCGACCCCCGGGGGCGCCGCCACGCTGTGCACGATGTTCTTGACGGCTTCGATGGACTCCAGCGACAGCGCCTCACCCTGGTTGCCGGCCAGGTTTGCCGAGACGTAGACGGCCTTGCCGTCCCCGCTCTGCACACCGGATGCGGTAAGCGGATCGCTCCACAAGTCTTGAACGTGCTCAACGTGTTTGGTGTCCGCGCGCAGCTTTTCGATCAGCTCTGAGTAGTAGCGACGAGAATCGTCACCGAGCTTGTCCTTGCCCTCCAGCACGATCATCACCGAGCTGTTGGACTCGTATTCGTCGAAGACGCGGCCGATGTGCTCGGTGGCGATGACGGCCGGCGCCTCTTTCGGGCTCATCGAGACCGACCGCATCTCACCGACCGCTTCCAACTGCGGGACGGCAACGTTCAGTAGGACCGCAATGGCGATCCAGCCGAGGATGAAGGGGATGGCCAACTTTCGGAACAGCCGCGCAACCCGGCCGAAATGCGCGGTTTCATGTGCAGCGGGCACGACGGCGATGGGCCCGGTGGGCGCATCCGAACTGTGCGCGCTCACGCAGACTTCACGATGCAGAAGGTCTGGACGTTGGTGCCGCTGATGCTGCGCTCGTCCTTGGTCTCACCGTCGACGAGCACCCGACAACCCAGGAAGCTGGTCTTGCCCTGGGCGACGATGTTGGCCGCGGCCGAGGGTTCGGTCGTCTGCAGCGTGACCGACCACGGCAGGATCGCACCGTCGACGCGCTGCGGTTCGCCCTGCAGGTCCACGTAGTTCACATCTACCGCCGCCCCTTCCGGGCCAAAGATTTCGTAGGTCACCACTTTTGGATCGAACGGCTCAGGGTCGTTGGCGAACTCGATCGGCGTGACCAGTGGCGGGTCGGATGCGAACATGCCGCGGACGCGGTCCACCGTGAAGCCGGCTACCCCCACCACCACGACGATCACCAGGGGCAGCCAAGCCCGTTTGAGCAGTTGCATGTCCGCTTTCCTCCCGCAGTGACGTGCCGATTGGCTGGTCCGATGAACCCCTCAGCCATCGGTCGCACTCAAGTTATACAATCGGCTTACTTCGTACAAGCCATACGGCTAAGTGTTGCTCATCACAGTACGTAACAATGACTAGCCAAAGGGACGATGTAGGCGTGCTGGAGTGCCGCAGCGAGGGAAAGGGCTCCATGGTCAGAGCACGCGGGGCAGCGCGCGACCGCGTGGTCGAGGTGGCCGTCGAACTGTTCGCCGAACACGGGGTGCAGGGCACATCGCTGCAGATGATCGCCGACCGGATCGGCGTCGGTAAAGCCGCGGTCTACTACCAGTTCCGGTCCAAGGACGAGATTGTGCTGGCCGCGCTACGGCCGGTGTTCGACGATGTCGCCCGCCTCATCGAGGCCGCTGAATCGTTACCGCACAGCGAATCTCGACGTGATGCCGCGATCGAGGGAGTCGTCGACCTGATGGTCGGCCAACGCAACGCGGCGTTCCCGTTCCGCAGAGACCGCTACATCGACCACCTCGTCGCCCGGCACCCCGAACTTCAGGCCATCGCCGACCGTTTGCACGCGCTGCTGCTGGGGCCCGATCACGACCACTCGACACGCGTGTCGCTGACCGTGGCCGTCACCGGAAGCTACTACTGCGCAACGGATTCGATGCTCAACGATATCTCTGCCCCGCGGCTGCGCACGATGTTGCGCAGCTACTTCAAGCAGTGCCTGGTGTCCGCTCAGCGAGCGGGGGCCGCCAGCGGCCAGCCCACCGAGGCCAGCCGCGCCGCAACCTGATGCAGCTCTTCGGGATTGGGCTCCTTGGCGATGATCATCTGGATCGCGCCGCTGATCTCGGCCTCGGTCACCGGCGTGTCACCGTTGCTGGACCGCAGGACCGCCTGGGCGGCCTTGACCACTTCGTCCTCGGTGAGCGAACGCTTCAGCAGCGCCAGCAGCGCGAAGTAGTCCGTCGGAGGAACACCCTCGGGGTAACCCTGGTGCAGCCAGCCGAGGACGCTGTCCAGAAAGCTCTTGTTCTCACTCATATTCCAGGTACTCACTTCTTGGGCAGGAACGGGAAGAGGTCCACACCGGTGTGGTGAATGATCGTGGCTCTGGTGATCCACAGCACCGCGGTCAAGATCACCCAACCGACGAAGACGAACAGTGCGATACCGAGAAACTTCAGCGCGGGGTTCGCCGGAGCGGCGGCCGCATCCGCGCCGTCGGCGCCACGGGCGTAGGCCACCAGCCCGAGCGCGAACACGGCGGGCAGACCGGCACCGAGCAGCAGGCCGATCGCCAGCACCTTCAGGATGCTCTCCAAGTACACCATCAGAATTCCTTAGCTTGTGCGGTCAGACCGACGCGGCGGGCTTGCTGTCCGAACCGGTTTCGCGTAGCTCGGCCGGAACGACGGAGTTGGTCGAGGAATCCCAGTCGGCGTTGACATTGCTGTGGTCGACCTTCTGCTGCTGGGCGCGCCACCACATGTAGGCCGACAGCACAACGAGGAGGAGGAAGATCAGCCCATCGCCGACCAGGTCGGAGCCGGTCAGCGACTTCACCCCGCTGGACAGCCAGTACGACAGCGCGCCGACCAGCCCGGCGGCGGGCAGCGTGACCAGCCAGGCGACGGCCATCCGGCCCGCGACCGCCCAGCGGACCTCGGCGCCGGGCTTGCCCACGCCGCTACCGAGGATCGAGCCAGTGGCCACATGCGTGGTCGACAGCGCCATACCGGCGGCGCTGGAGCTCAGAATGATTGCCGCAGAGGAGGCCTCGGCGGCGAAGCCCTGAGGTGACTCGATCTCGACGAGGCCCTTACCCAGCGTGCGGATCACCCGCCAGCCGCCCAGGTAGGTACCGAGGCCGATGGCGACCGCGCAACTGAAGATGATCCAGAACGGAAGGCCCTGTTCCTTGACATCACCGGTCAGGTGGCCGGTGGTGATGAGGGCGAGCGCGATGACACCCATGGTCTTCTGCGCATCGTTGGTGCCGTGTGCCAGCGCGACCAGCGAGGCCGTGGCGATCTGCCCCCAGCGGAAGCCCTCCCGGCGCTGCTTCTCGGCAACGTTGCGGGTGAGCCGGTAGACCATCCAGGTGCCGCAGCAGGCGACCAGGCCGGCGATGACGGGCGCGGCGACCGCGGGGATCAGCACCTTCTGGGTGACCCCGGACCAGTTGACGCCCGCGGTGCCCAGCGCGGCCAGGCCGGCGCCGATGAGCCCACCGAAAAGCGCGTGCGAGGAACTCGACGGGATGCCGAACAGCCAGGTGAGCAGATTCCACAGAATGCCGCCGATCAGACCGGCGAAGATGATGGTCAGGCCCGTGGACGCATCGATCCCCGGCAACAGCGAGCCGGTGCCGGAGTCCTGCACCTTCAGCACCGAGGTGGTGACCGTGACGGCCACCTCGACCGAGAGGAAGGCACCCACCAGGTTCAGCACGCCGGCCAGCACCACCGCGGTCTTCGGCTTGAGCGCCCCGGTCGCGATGGAGGTCGCCATCGCGTTGCCGGTGTCGTGGAAGCCGTTGGTGAAGTCGAATGCCAGTGCTGTGGCAATCAGCAACACCAGAATGATCAGCTCAGCGCTCATGCCGCAATTCTGAGACATCTCACAGCATTTCGGAGGTTGTCCCGAGTCTCGTAGAAGTTGAGGTGGCGGTCCCCTGCTCGAAACCTGCCGTGTGGTAGGTATCGGGCGTTCCGCCAAGAACTCCTACAGCAAGGGGACCACCATGAAGAAGAGTAACCAGATTCAGTCCGTCGATGTGAGTGCATCCGCGGTTCCCGAACGGGTCAGTGTGGCGATGAGCGAGATCGCCGGAAACATGAGCGAGGGCCTGCTGGCGTTGGCTGTCGGCGCGGGCCTGCAGGTGATGGCGGCGTTGATGGAGGCTGACGTCACCGCGCTGGCTGGCCCGAAGGGTCGCCACGATCAGGCCAGGACCGCGGTGCGGCACGGTCGTGAACGCGGCTCGGTGACCTTGGGTGGGCGACGGGTGCCGGTGACCCGGCCCCGGGTGCGCGCCGCCGACGGGACGGGCGAGTTGGCGGTCGCGTCCTATGAGCTGTTCAGTTCCACGGAGATCCTGGGCCGGCTGGCGATGGAGAAGATGCTGGCCGGGCTGTCCACTCGTCGTTACCCGGTCGGGCTGGAGCCGGTCGGCGTCCAGATCACGGAAAAGGCCACGGCGACAAGCAAATCAGCGGTATCGCGGCGGTTCGTGGCGATGACCGAGACCGCGCTGGCTGAGCTGCTGTCGCGTGATCTGTCCGGGCTGGATCTGGTGGCGTTGATGATCGACGGGGTGCACTTCGCCGAATCGTGTTGCGTCGTGGCGCTGGGGATCGACATCGAGGGCACCAAGCACCCGCTGGCGCTGGTGGAGGGCTCGACGGAGAACGCCACCCTGGTCACCGAGCTGCTGGTGGATTTGCGGGAACGGGGTCTGGACGTCACCCGTCCGGTGCTGGTGGGCCTGGACGGGTCCAAGGCGCTGCGCAAAGCGGTGCTCGACGTGCTCGATCACCCGGTCATTCAGCCCTGTCAGATGCACAAGGTTCGGAACGTGAAAGATCATCTGCCCCAACGCCTTCGAACCACTGTAGGCCGCAGGATGACTGATGCCTACCATGCCGGATCGGCGCTTGAGGCCGAAGCCGCCCTGCTGGCCCTGGCCAAGGAACTCGACCGCACCCACCCCAGCGCGGCGGCGAGTCTGCGCGAGGGCCTCGATGAGACGCTCACAGTCTTGCGTTTGGGGGTACCGCCCACGCTGGCCCGCACGCTGCGCTCGACCAACTGCATCGAGTCGATGATCTCGGTCTGCCGCGAACATGCCGGCAACGTCAAGCGCTGGCGCGACGGGCAGATGGCGCTGCGCTGGTGCGCCGCCGGGATGGTCGAGGCCGGCAAGCAATTCCGCCGGGTGAACGGCCACCTGCACCTGCCGGCACTGCGAGCAGCCCTCGAACGCGAGGTTGCCGAACATGTCGTACCCGTCGTGCACAATGATCAGGTGAGCGCAGCCTGATGCTCACCGGACCGCCACCGAAGTTCCACGGAACTTGGGACATCCTCGCATTTCGCGTAATTTCACCCAAGTCGGGAGTCGCGTCCCACCTGCGGGTTTGAGGTGGAGCCCGACTTTGTTCTTCGAGCGTTCATGTTCGCGCCGGCCCGCGTTGGAGATTGTCGGCAACATCGGCGCTGGTGACACCCATCTGGCAGGCTGGCGCAGTGCACGCAATGCTGGAGCAAGACGCCGCACGGGCGCGGGCCCGGCTGCCCACCCCGGGCCGGCCGCTCGATGACCCGAGAGAACAGGATCCGGAGGGCCCGGTATCACCGTCCTGAAAACCCTCGCCGTCGGCACCGGCGCCGCGGCCCTGGCGATACTGCCGGATCTCGAGTCCGCGCTCGCCGGCGGCGGCGCGCGTCTGCCGGTGCCGGCCGCCGATACCCGCCGGCGCGACCTGCTGACCGCCACGCTGCGCGCCGGCGAACTCATCGACGACGATATCGCGGTCGTGGTGTCGACCTCGGGCACCACCGGAATCCCCAAGGGCGCCATGCTTTCCGCTGCCGCGTTGATCTGCAGCGCCACCGCGACCCACCGGCGCCTCGGCGGTCCCGGCCGCTGGCTGCTGGCACTGCCCGCCCATCACGTGGCCGGCCTGCAGGTCCTGGTGCGCAGCGTTGTCGGCGGGAGCGCCCCCGTCGCACTGGACGCGAGTTTCGAGCCGGCCGATCTGGTCGCCGCGGTGACCGCGATGGGAACCGGGCGGCGCTACACCTCGCTGGTGTCCAACCAGCTCGACAAGGCGCTGGCCGACCCATCGGCCGCCGCGGCGCTGGCCGAACTCGACGCTGTCCTGATCGGCGGTGGCCCGATGCCGGCGGGGGTGCGCGAGAGGGCCGCTGCCGCTGGCGTCCGGGTGGTGCGGACCTACGGGATGAGCGAAACCTGCGGTGGTTGTGTGTACGACGGCGTGCCGCTGGACGGCGTGCAGATACGTCTGGACGCGGGGCGGGTATCCCTCGGCGGGCCGGTGCTGGCATCCGGGTACCGCAACCCCGCCGACCCGGACCCCTTCGCCGAGCCGGGCTGGTTCCGCACCGATGACCTTGGCGCAGTGAATGATTCGGGCGTGCTGAGCATCCTGGGCCGTGCCGACGACGCGGTCAGCACCGGTGGGCTGACCGTGCTGCCGCAGCTGGTGGAGAACGCGCTGGCGGGACACCCCGCCATCGCCGAGTGCGCGGTGTTCGGGGTCCCCGACGCCCGCCTCGGCCAGCGCGTCGTCGCGGCGGTCGTGCTGGCGGCCGGGCAGCGCGAGCCGACGCTCGCCGAGCTGCGGGCCCATATCAGCAGAACACTCGACCCCACCGCCGCACCGCGGGAGCTGCACGTCATCGACGAACTCCCCCGCCGAGGCATCGGCAAGCTGGACAGGCGCGCATTGATCCGACGATTCGGGGCATGATGGATCGGGTGAGCACCGAACCAGTCGAGATCACGTCGGTTGACGCTTTGCGAGAGATCGTCGGCCATCCTGCACCCGCGGTGGCCGACAAGGTGACCGACCGTCTGCTCGATGTACACCGACAATGGGTGGCCAACTCGCCGCTGTGTTTCGTGGCCACCACCGACACCGACGGCCGGGTGGACGTCTCCCCCAAGGGTGACCCGCCCGGATTCGTGCACATCATCGATGACACCACCATCGCCATCCCGGAGCGCCCCGGCAACAAACGGGTGGACGGCTATCTCAACGTGCTGGCCAATCCGCACGTCGGCACGATCTTCGTCATACCGGGTCGCGGGGACACCGTGCGGATCAACGGCCGGGCCCGGATCCTCTCGGACGCCGACTATTTCGACGATCTCGCGGTGCAGGGAAAGCGGCCCATCCTGGCGCTGGAAGTGCACGTCGACGAGGTGTTCTTCCACTGCTCGAAGGCGTTCCTGCGCTCCGATGCGTGGAAGCCGGAGACCTGGACACCGGATTCGGTGCCGAGCACGGCCGCGCTGGCCAAATCGTTCAAGGCCGAGGAGAGCATGGCAGCACTCGAGGCGTACTACAGCGAAGAGAACTACCGCAAGATGCTCTACTGATCGCCCTTGACGAAGACGGCCCGGGTGTAGAGCAGGTGGAAGCCGCGTCGTTGCACATTGCGCTGCGACAGCGACCCGGGCGCCGTCGTGACCACGGCGATATCGGCACCGGCGTGCACGGCATCGCGCAGGCGGGCGGCAAGTAGTGCGGCCTGCACGCCACGACGGCGGTGGTTCGGGGCGGTGGCCGCACCGGTCAGCTGCGTCACACCATCGGTGACGCGCATGCTGCCGCCGCCGGCGATACGCCCGTCGACCACCGCCACATAGGGGGTCACCCCGGCCTCGGCGAAATCGCGTTCGGCGCGGTCCACCACATCGCGCGGAAACTCCTCGGGGCTGGGAACCCCTTCGCCGTCCGGGTGCGCGAACCCCTCCACCACCACGTCGACCCAGGCGTCGAGTTCGTGTTCGCGAGCGGGACGCACCTCGATACCCGCCGGCAGCGGTTCGGGTGCGGCGCCCAGGGCGCGGCCGAGCACGTCCTCGAACGCCACCACCCGATAGCCGCGGGCACCGAGCAGCTCGGCGATCCGCGGATCGGCGAGGGTACTCAGTTCGATCGGCGTCGGTGACCCGTGATCGGCGTAGGCGCGCTCGACCGCGCCGATAGCCGCCTCGGTGGGTACTCCCGCGAATCCCAGTCCCACCACCTTGTTGAACGGCGCACCCGGCTCGGCGTAGGCGGCCACCCCGCCGGCCAGCGGCAGCGCAAATCCGTCGGTGCCGCGCCGACCGGCCGCGGCGACCGCCGCGCCGATGAGCGCAGCTTCCGCGTGCTCGATGCGCCGGCCCAGCTCGATACCGCAGAACAGGGTGCTCACGGCGGGACACTCTGTCACCACAGGGACATCAGCGCCACATAAATTCCGGTGCCGAAGAAGATGGACAGCAGCGCGTGCCGCCGCCACAGCTGCAGTCCGGCCGTCACCAGCACCGCGATGAGCAGCCAGATTTGTTGGCGCCCACCCGCTTCGGGGACATCCCGCAGGGTGTAGAGCGCCAGCATGACCATCACCCCCAGCGGCATGTGCAGGCTCAGGTACCGGATCACGGCGCTGTGGCGCATCGGTGCCAGCACCACGAACGGTAGTGCCCGCAGCGCCCAGGTGACCGCGGCGCTGACCGCGACCAGCAGCGCGATGTAGCCGGTGTCAGGCATCGGCGAACCGGTACCGGGCCAGCAACAGCACGGTGAACGCCGCGAATGCCCACACCAGCAACTGCCCCGGCGCCAGCACCCACGCGACGACGGCGCAGCCCACCGCCAGCAGCGCGGTCAGCCGGTCCGGGTGCTGGCGGTAGGCATCGATGGCCAGCACGATGAACAGCGCGGTGAGCGCGAACTCCAGACCGTGCAGCCGCTCGATCGGCAGTGCCGCGCCGAGCAGGCCGCCGAGGCCGGCCGACACCGTCCAGGTCAGGTGCAGGCCCGCCTGCATGGTCAGGATCTGGCGGGAGGTCCAGTCCCCGGCGGCGGGGCTGACACCGACCGCGTAGGCCTCATCCGAGATGACGTAGGTGCTGTAGAGCTTGCCGGGCAGCCGTGGCACCCGGTGCAGCGGAAAGGACAAGGCGTAGAACACGTGCCGGGAATTCACGATCAACGTCGTCAGCGCGACCGTCGCGATCGGCGAGCCGGCGGCCGCCAGCCCGACCATCAGGAACTCCAGCGAACCGGCGTAGATCACCGCCGCGAACACCGGCGCCCACCACCAGGCCAAGCCGGCGTGCACCACCAGGAATCCCAGCGCCGCGCCCAGCGGGAGGAAGGCCAGGCCGATCGGGGCCGTCAGCCGGAGAACGGACATCAGGACAGTTTGACAGTGCCCTCCACGGGTTAACCGGCACACCATGAGGACCGAATTTCACGCTCAACTCGACCGGCTCACCGCCGAGCTCGGTGAGATGTGTGGAATCGCCGCCGACACCGCCGCCGACGCCACCACGGCCGTGCTCGGCGGCGACGCAGCCGCGGCCCGGCGCGTGCGCAGCCAACTGAGCAGCCTCGACGAGCTGAACGTACAGGTGGACCGCAGGGCGTTTTCGCTGTTGGCGCGGCACGCCCCGGTGGCCCACGACCTTCGTCTGGTCATGACCGCCTTCGGCATCGCCGCCAACGCCGACCGGATGGGCGCGCTGGCCACCAATATCGCCGGGATCGGCACCCGCGTGCGCACCGGCGTCGCCGTGCCGGCGGCGACACTGGGCTTGTTCGCGGAGATGGGTCGCCACGCCGTCGATCTCGCCGAGCGGGCCCAGCGCGCGGTGATCGCCGCCGATACCGTCGAGGCCGTCCGCATCCAGCAGGGCGATGAGGCGATGAACGCCCTGAACCGGCGACTGCTCGGCACGGTGCTCAACGACAGCTGGTCCGACGGGGTGGCCGCGGCCACCGATGTGGCGCTGCTCGGCCGTTTCTACGAGCGTTTCGCCGACCACGCCGTGGACATTGCCCGGAAGGTGATTTTCCAGGCGTCCGGAAGGACCCCGGAAATCGGTCAGATACCGATCTGATCAGCGATTCCGACGCCACAACTAGGTCACAGAATTGGCACAGATGTTAATAGAGTGAATATTGTCAACGATGATGGGCATTGAAGGGGGCACGTAGCCGACCAGACACCCTCGAGGAGAACACGTAATGGCCGCCCGAAGACTGGCCGTGCTCATCACTGCGGGGCTGGTGCTTGCCCTGAGCCCGCTCACCGCACCCATCGCATCGGCGGCACCGGAGTGCTCCGATATCGAAGTCGTGTTCGCGCGCGGCACCGATGAGCCGCCCGGTATCGGCAAGGTCGGCAAGGCGTTCGTCGACACCCTGCGCCCGATGGTCAAGGGCTCCTCGGTCAAGACCTATGCGGTCAAGTACCCGGCCACCTGGGACTTCATGAAGGCGGCGATCGGGGCCAACGACATGAGCAAGCGCATCCAGACCATCGTCGCGCAGTGCCCGAAGACCAAGATCGTGCTGGGCGGCTACTCGCAGGGCGCCGCCGTGGTGGACGTCGTCGCGACCGCACCCATCGCCGGTCTCGGCTACACCGCACCGCTGCCGGCGACCGCCGTCCCGCACATCGCCTCGGTGGTGGTGTTCGGCAATCCGTCGGCCCGCATCGGCAACCCGCTGACCCGGATGAGCACGGTTTTCGGGTCCCGCACGGCCGACCTGTGCGCACCCGCCGACCCCATCTGCTCACTGGGACGCGACTGGGACGCCCACGTCCAGTACCAGGAGTCCGGTCTGGTCAAGCTCGGCGCGGAATGGACCGCCAAGCTGATCAAGGCGGCGGACAAGAAACCCGAGACCACCAAACCCGTTCAGAGCACGTCAGCGTCCACGCCACGTTGACCCGTCCACCGGGTACAGCAGGTGGGTGCCCCGCAGCCCCTTGAGTTCGACCTCACGCGGGGCGCCGAGCAGGATGTCGTCGAGACCGGCGACGGCCTCGCCGACCGGTGCGCTGAGCAGGATCTCGCCGCCGTCGGCCTGACCGGCGACCCGGGCCGCCATCGCGACGTCCAACCCGAACAGGTCCTCGCCACGTCGCACCGAGGTGCCCATGTGCACCCCGATGCGCACCTTGATGGACTCCCAGCGCTGCGGGTTCTGCTCCAACGCGGCCTGCACGTCCGCACTGCAGCGCACCGCGTTCTCGGGGTCGGCGAAGGCCATCATGAAACCGTCGCCCTGGTTCTTCACCACATGGCCGCCGTGCTTGCCGACCAGGGATTCGATCAGCGTGTTGTGCTTGCCCAGCACCCGCACCCAGGCCCGGTCACCCATTGATTCGTTGAACTGCGTGGAGCCCTCGATATCGGAGAACACGATGACCACCCGCCCGTCGGCGGTGAGCCGCGCCAGGTCGGGCCGTTCGATCTGGGCCCAGCCCGCGAGGTCTTCGATCGAGTTGCGCACGGTGGCACCGAGACCCTTGGTGATCAGCATGTCCGCGGTCTGGAACACCGTCTTGAGCGCCAGCGGGGCGACGCCACGGCGGCGTCGCCGGCGCTGCACGTCCTGCTCGGCCAGCAGCCGGCTGAGTTCGCGGCGGACATTGCCGAGTTGGCGGCGCGCGACGAGGAACAGCACCACAAAGGTGACCAGTCCCGCGAGCAGAAGCCCGGCGGCGCCCAACAGGATGAGTTCGGTGCCGGCCACCCGCAGAGTATGACGGCTCAGTCGGGAAGCGAGTTGCTCAGACGCTCGGTGGCGGCCAGGTAATCCTCGATGAACTCGAGCACCACATCGCGGGCCGGCTTGACCTTGTTCATCAGGCCGACGCCCTGACCGACGAAATACGTCGACAACAGCCGGGCCCCCTCGTGACCCTGATCGGCCAGCGCATCGATGCGGCGCAGCACCGGCTCGGACAGCATGTTCTGCAGCGGCAACGGGAGCGGCTGCCGGCCACCGGGGTTCGGAGCCCAGGCATCGGTCCAGTCCGAGCGCAGCTGGCGCGACGGCTTACCGGTACGCCCGGCCGAGCGCACCGTGTCCCGCGAGCTGGCGGCCAGCATCTTGGTGACGGTGTGCGGCTCGGTCTCGGCCTCTTCGGTCGTCAGCCACACCGAACCCGTCCAGGCGCCCGCGGCGCCCATCGCCACCGCGGCGGCCATCTGCCGCCCGGTGACGATACCGCCGGCCGCCAGCACCGGCACCGCATCGTCGATGGCGTCGATCACCTCGGGGACGACCACCAGCGTGGACACCTCACCGCAGTGCCCGCCGGCCTCGGTGCCCTGGGCGACGATCAGGTCCACACCCGCGGCGACCTGCTTGACCGCGTGTTCCTTGGCGCCGACCAGCGCCGCGACCGGGATGCCGCGCTCGCGGCCCGCCTCGATCATGTAGTCCGGTGGCACGCCGAGCGCATTGGCCATCATCGTGATCGGGTGGCTCATGGCGACCTCGAGCAGTTCCTCGCCGTTGCCGCCGGACAGCACCGGCTTGCCGGTGCGAACCTTGGTGTCGGGTTCGATGCCGTGGTCGGCCAGCAGTTTGTCGACGAATTCCCGGTAGCTGTCCGGGATGCGGGAGGCCAGGTCCGCGCCGGACAGCGCTTCGCCCTTGCCTTCGAATTTGGCCGGCACGATGATGTCGATGCCGTAGGGCTTGCCGTTGACGTGCTGGTCGATCCAGCTGAGCTCGCGGTCCAGTTGCTCCGGTGAGTACGCGGCGCCGCCGAGGACTCCGAAACCACCGGCGTTGCTGACCGCGGCCACCACATCCCGGCAGTGACTGAACGCGAAGAGCGGGAAGTCGATGCCGTAACTCGCGCAGAAGTCCGACGAAGAGGAAGGTGCCATCCGCCCATTATCGACAGGTGTCAACTGCGCGGTGAACGGGCCCCGTCACCGAATCGTCAGCAATGCTCCAGTGGGCGACCCATAGTGTGGATGGCATGCGCATCGGTCGACGAGAAGCAGTGGCGCTGACCGCAGGAGTGACACTGCTGGTCGCGGCGTTCGTGGTACCCCACCTGGACCTCGGCATCGTCACCCCGATGATCAACAGCACCCCCGAACGTTTGCGCGCGTTCGCCGATACCGCACCGATCTTCGGGTGGTGGAACGCCCATGTCGGCTGGGGCACGGTGCCGGCGCTGCTGATCGCCGCGGCGGTGGTGTGGTGGGGCCCGGCCGTGGCCGGCGCGCTGCGCTGGCGTTCGCTGGTGGGCCTGACCTGGGCCACGTCGTTCCTGTGGGCGTTCTCGCTGGCCATGATCGACGGCTGGGAACGCGGTTTCGCCGGACGGCTGGCTGCGCGCCACGAATACCTGCGCCAGGTCCCGACCATCACCGACATCCCCGAGGCGGTACGCACGTTCTCGAGCAGAATCCTGGATTTCCAACCGGATTCGTGGATCACCCACGTCTCCGGCCACCCGCCCGGGGCGCTGCTGACCTTCGTCTGGCTGGACCGCATCGGTCTGGGGGGCGGCGCGTGGGCCGGACTGCTGTGCGTGCTGGTGGGTTCCAGCGCCGCCGCGGCGATCATCATCGCCATCCGCGCCGTCGCCGACGAGGCGACCGCGCGACGTGCGGCCCCCTTCGTCGCGGTGGCCCCGACCGCCATCTGGATCGCGGTATCGGCCGACGGTTACTTCGCCGGGGTGGCCGCCTGGGGCATCGCCCTGCTGGCGCTGGCCGTGCACGGCTCGACGCGCTGGTCGATTCCCGCCGCCGCCGGTGCCGGGCTGCTGCTGGGTTGGGGCATCTTCCTCAACTACGGACTGGGCCTGATCGCCGTCCCCGCGGTGGCGGTGTTGCTCACCGCCCCCGGTTGGCGCGCCGCCCTGCGCGGCCTGCTGCCCGCCGTCGTCGCGGCACTGGCGGTGGTGGCGGTGTTCTACACAGCCGGCTTCTGGTGGTTCGACGGCTACCTTCTTGTCCAGGAACGCTATTGGCAGGGCATCGCCAACGACCGCCCGTTCCAGTACTGGGTGTGGGCGAACCTGGCCTCGACGGTGTGCGCGATCGGCCTGGGCAGCGTGGCCGGACTCGGCCGGGTCTTCGACATCAAGGCGCTACGCGCGCGCTCCGGCGTGCATGTCCTGCTGACCGGGGCCTTCCTGTCGATCGTGCTCGCCGATCTCAGCATGCTGAGCAAGGCCGAAACCGAACGCATCTGGCTGCCGTTCACGGTGTGGCTGACCGCTGCCGCGGCGCTGCTGCCGCCGCGGTCACACCGGTGGTGGTTGGCGCTCAACGTCATCGGCGCCCTGGCGCTCAATCACCTGATCCTGACGAACTGGTGACCGCGAGTCTGCGACGCGCCTGATGATGTAGTACACCGGCACGCACACCCACACCACGACCATGGCGATCCAGAACCCGAGTGGATAGTCGCGGTCCAGCACGGTCGGGTTGTCGGGCCGCATCCCGGGCCGGCCGTAGACCGGAATCGCGAGCAGCGCCAGCACCACGGTGCACAGTCCCGCCACGGCGACCGGCGAATGCCAGCGCGCCGGCAGCAGTCGGCGCCCGCCCCACCCTGCCGCCGCGCACAGCGGCGCGAACACGAAATCGTGCACCACCGCGGCGACGACCGCCCACACCACGATGCGCAGGATGATCACCGGCGGGTTGTCCAGCACCAGCAGCGCACCGTAGCCGCCGAGACCGATTCCCGCCAGGGCCAGCAGAATCCGCATCGGCGTCACGACATCACCTCGATACGGGACAGCCATTTGGTCTGCAGGACGCCGGGGCGGCTCGGGGCGATCAACCGGCACGGGAAGCCGTGGTCGAGATTGAGGGTCTCGCCGTTGACCTGCAAGGCGATCAGCGTCTGCGCGTCCCGGGCGTGCCGGGCGGGCAGCACCGTACGCGAGTATGGACCGGGCGGCTCCAAGGACACCATGCGTACGTCGGCATCCGGCGAACCACCCACCGTGGCAACGAGTTCGGACAGCACCACACCCGTCCATTCGGCGTCGGCGCTCCAGCCCTCCACACAGGCGATCGGCAACCGGAAGCTGGCCTGCGGCATCGCCCGCAGGTCATCGAGGCTGAACTCCCGGGTCCGCTCACCGTTGGCGACGGTCAACCGGTACTGCGGCGATGACGCGGCCCTGCCCACCCCGGCCGCCGCGGCCGAGCGGTTCACCGGAACCCCTTGTGGCCCTTGCCCGGTGCGCGGGGCGAGCACCGATACCGGGCGAAACACCGGGATCGTCTGGCCCACGGTGACCACCGTCGCCGCCGCCACCGCCAGCCACGTCCCGCGCAGCACGGTGCGCCGACTCGGACCGACACGACCACCGTCGGCGAGATCGTCGAGTGGTTCACCGAGCGCGCGCCGGATGACCGGGAGCTTCACCGCCAGATGCACGAGCACCGCCCCGGCCGCGACATAGGCCATCGCGTAATGCGCGGTGGGAAAATAGAACTCGAACGCGTACCACTGGGCGATGTTGAGCAGGCCGGTCGACAGCTCGAACAGGATGGCGGCCACGAGCACCAGGATCGATGCCCGCTCCAGCATCCGGACCGGTCCCCCGATGACCGGTCGCTCGAACAGCTTGGGCCATACCGACCACAGCTTCACCACCACCAACGGGATCGCGGCGATACCGGAGGCGACGTGCAGTCCCTGCGTGAACCGGTACAGCCACACCGGCCGGGTGGGCCAGCCGAACCAGGGCTGTGGATGCTGGATGAAATGGCTGAGGAGCCCGGTGGCGAAACACACGGCGACCGCGATCCCGAGGGCGATGCCCACCCGTGCGGTGACGCCGGTGCTCCGCAGCGGGGTCACCGAGCCACCAGGCTCGCGATCACCCGGTCACCGATCGGGTGCACGGCACGCATCACCAGTCCGACGTCCGCGGCGATGCGTGCCGCCGCGTCCAACCCCACCGAAGCCCAGCGGAACCACGGGCCGATGGCATCGGCCGACTCCAGTCGCACCCACTGCGACTCGACTCCCTTTTTGGCCGTGTCGAATTCGGCCAGGCACTCGCCGCCGCGACGCAGCAACTCACCGGCGCGCTGCAGCACCCGCCAAGGATCGCCGCCCAACCCGACGTTCCCGTCGGCCAGCAGTGCGGTGTGCCAGCGGCCGGTTCCGGGCAACGGGCCGAACAGGTCTCGGCACAACACCGGCACGCCGCTGTCGCGGGCCAGTGCCACCGCGGCGACGGACTGGTCGACCCCGAGCGCCGGCACCCCGCGCTGCACCAGGCCGGCCACCAACCGCCCCGGGCCGCACCCCAGATCGATGGTGGGGCCGTTGCACAGGTCGACGATCGCGCGGTCGAAGAGGCGATCGGACTCCGCGCCGACCAGCCAGTCGCGTACCGGCAGCCGCTGCAACCGGCCGTCCTGGTGCCGGATCCAGCACCGCTCCCCGTCCAGCGCCCGGTCATACAGATTTCCGTGCATGTCAGACCCCGACCATGCGGGTGGCGCGAGCAAACCGGCCGGTGGGAGGGCACCCTCGCCGCACCTCGGCGATATCGGCCACCGTGTCGACATCGGCCAGTTCGGTGACCAGGTGCACGCGCAGCCCGGCGTCGTGCAGCGCGGCCAGGGTGAGCTCCCCGGTGTCGGGCTGCGACATCGGCACATCACGCAGACAGCCGGCCATCGCCGCGTCCCGCACACCGAGCACCCACCAGCCACCGTCGGCGGCCAGGCCGAGCACCGCATCTGCCACCAGTGCTCGCCCACATTCGGCGAGCAGATCCGGGGTCACCTGTGGTGTGTCCATCCCGATCTGCACCACGGGCAATCCCGGTGCCGCGGCGTCTTCGTGCGCACAGGCCAGCCGCTCGGCAAAACCGTCACCGCGTTGCGCGATGACGGTGAAATCGGCCAGCCGGTCCGCGATCTCGTCGGACCGACACGCCATCCAGAGGTCGCCGGTGAGTGCCACCACCCGCCGGGACACCGGTGCGGCAGCCACCGCATCCAGCGTGTCCAGCAGCGCGGCCGCCGCGATGTCGGCGGCGACCTCGGCGCCGACATCGGCGGCCAGCCTGGTCTTGGCCAGCCCGGGCACCGGGGCCTTCGCGACCACCAGCACAGTTCCGGGCCACATCAGATCGCTCGCCAGAAATCCAGCGCGGCAGTCGCGCTGCCGCGCACCGAGCCGCTGACCTTGGATGTCCCGCCGGTGCGCGGGCCGTAGACCACGTCGCGCTCCACCACCCGCCAATCCGCCTGCGCGGCTCGGACCAGCAGCTCCAGTGGGTAGCCGGACCGGCGGTCGGTCACACCGAGCCCCAGCAGCGCGTCGCGGCGGGCCACCCGCATCGGGGCGATGTCGTGCACCGGAAGGTGGTAGCGCTGCCGGAGTCGCCAGCACACCGCGGCGGTGCCCCACCGCGCGTGCCAGGGCCAGCTCAGCCCGGGGGCGGCCCGGCGCCGGCCGATGGCCATATCGGCGCCGGCACCGAGTTCGGCGACCAGGGCGGGCAGCTCCTGCGGATCCAGCGATCCGTCGCCGTCGAGGACCGCCACGATCGGCGTCCTGGCCGCGACCACCCCGGCGTGTACCGCCGAGCCGTAGCCCGGCCGCGGTTCGGCCACCACGACCGCGCCGTGCGCGCGGGCCACCTCGGCGGTGCCATCTGTGCTGTTGTTGTCCACCACCAGCGCGGTATACCCCGTCGGGATCGCCGCCAACACTCCCGGCAGTGACTGCTCCTCGTTCAGGCAGGGCAGCACCACCGTGACGGACGAACTGACGGGGTCGGCCATGGCTACGACGCTAGGCGGCCACCGCGCCGCGCACCACGCCAGATCCGTGACGAAACCATGACACCGCCGCTGGGCCGGGCCCGGACGGCTAGCCTCAGAGCTTGTGACCCGGGTACTCATCGCCGACGACGACACCGTCGTGCGTGATGTCGTGCGCCGATATCTGGAGCGCGACGGACTCGATGTGGCGATCGCGCACGACGGCACCCAGGCCCGGCGTCTGCTGGAGTCCGGGCAGATCGACGTGGCGGTGCTGGATGTGATGATGCCCGGCTCCGACGGCCTGACACTGTGCCGCGACCTGCGCCGCGACGGTGACTACAGCCTTCCGGTCATCCTGCTGACCGCACTGGGTGAGCAGGACGACCGGATCGCCGGGCTGGAGGCCGGCGCCGACGACTACCTGACCAAACCGTTCAGCCCGCGCGAGCTGGCGCTGCGGGTGCGATCGGTGCTGCGGCGCACGAACGGACCCATATCGCCTGCGCCGGTGGAACTTTCCGTGGGCGACCTGTTCGTCTCGTCCACGGCCCGCTCGGCCATCGTGGCCGGGCGGCCCCTCAGCCTGACCAACCGCGAGTTCGACCTGCTGGTGTTCTTCC
The DNA here is from genome assembly GCA_030499155.1 of Mycolicibacterium frederiksbergense. Taxonomy (GTDB): domain Bacteria; phylum Actinomycetota; class Actinomycetes; order Mycobacteriales; family Mycobacteriaceae; genus Mycobacterium; species Mycobacterium frederiksbergense_A. Next base: position 562,771 of record JAUKNU010000001.1, read on the forward strand.
TGACCCACACCGACACCGTGTTCTCCCGCGCGGAGTTGCTCAAGCAGGTGTGGCGCTGGGACTTCGGCGATATGTCCACGGTGACCGTGCACGTCAAACGGTTGCGTGCCAAACTCGGTGATCAGCACCGGGTGCAGACGGTGTGGGGCCGCGGCTACCTGTGGAGTAGCGGCGATGAGCGCCCGCGCGACGAGCGGAGTATCCGGTGACCGACCTCTGGGAGATCGCCGGGTGGGCACTGGCCTGCTCGCTGCCGGTGGTGGCGGCCGGGGCGGTCGTGATCCGGCTCGCGCGGTCCTGGTCGCTGGCGGTCAGCATGGTGGCGCTGGTGCTCATCCCCACGCTGGCCACCTTCACCGGTGTGCTCGGCGCCAGCGGGTTCATGATCACCGAAACCTTCGCCCAGATCGCCGTCGTGCTGGTGATCGTATCGGTGGTGACGATTCCGGCCGCCGTCATGCTGGCCCGCTACCAGGCCCGGCGCACCGTGTGGGAGCAGGAGATCCGCGATTCGGAGCGGGCTGCCGAACAGTCCAGGCGCCGGCTGGTGGCCTTCGTCAGCCATGACCTGCGCACACCGCTGGCCGGGATCCGCGCCGTCTCCGAGGCCATCGCCGACGGCATCGTCACCGATGACGAGGTGCGCATCCAGGCCAAACACATCGAACAGGAATCGATCCGGCTCGCCGATATGGTCGATGACCTGTTCGAGATGTCGAAGATCAATGCCGGCGCGGTGGCCCCGACGCACGAACCGGTGGCCCTCGACGAGGTGGTCGACGATGTCCTTGCCGCACACCGCATTCCCGCGCAGCGGGCCGGAGTGATGCTGCGCGCCCAGCTGACCGAACAGCCGGTGCGCATCGTGGGCAGCGACCGTTCCCTGGTACGGGTGCTGTCGAATCTGGTGGCCAACGCCATCGCCCACACGCCGGAGGGTGGCAGCGTCACGCTGGCGGTCGGCTCCGACGGTGGGCACGCCTGGGCCCGGGTCGACGACACCGGGGTCGGCATCGACGAGAACGATCTGCCGCGGGTCTTCGATGTCGCGTACCGCGGCTCCAATGGCCGTGTGCCACGGGCAGATTCGACGCTACCCAGCGGCTCGGGCCTGGGTCTGGCGATCGCCGCGGGCCTGGTTCAGGCGCACGGCGGATCGCTGACCGCCCGCAATCTGGACTCCGGCGCCCGGTTCGAGGTACGGCTGCCGCTGTCGGGTTAATCTCGCAGCGGCGCGTACGCGAACTCGGCCAGGCCATCGCGCGGGTCCACCGCCGCGCGGAAGCCCAGTAGCTCGGCGGCCCGCGCCGGATCGGCGACGATGTGGCGGACATCCCCGTTGCGGTACTGCCCGGTGACCACCGGGGCCGGCGCGTTGCGCGCCTCACTGAGCCGGGTGGCCACGTCGAGGATCGAGACCGGCCGGCCCGAACTGACGTTGAACGCGGTGAATCCGCCGAGGTTCGCCTCGATCGCCGCGACGTTGGCGGCCGCCACATCGTCGACGTGCACGAAATCGCGCATCTGCCCGCCGTCCTCGTACACCTTGGGCACGCCGCCCGCCTCGAGCTGCGAGCGGAAGATCGCCGCCACCCCCGAGTACGGGGTGTCGCGCGGCATCCCCGGGCCGTAGACATTGTGGTAGCGCAGCGCGACGACCGAACCACCCACGGAATCGTTGAACGCCAGCGCGTAGTGCTCCTGGGCGGTCTTGCTGGCCGCGTACAGGCTGCGGGGCTTCAACGGCGCGTCCTCGCCGACCAGCCGCCACTGCAGCGGTTCACCGCCGATCGGGCAGCGGTGATCGAAGACCCCACCGTCGAGATCGGCTTTGCTGCGCGGCAGCGGTTCGACCGGTCCGTGTTCCGGGCAGTCGTAGCCGCCCTGCCCGTACACCACCATCGAGGAGGCCAGCACCAGCCGCGAGCAGCCGGCGGCGAACATCGCGGCGAGCAGCACCGTGGTGCCGTAGTCGTTGTGGCTGCCGTAGGACGGTGCATCCGCGGCGTTGACCCCGGCGCCGACCACCGCCGCCTGGTGACAGACGACGTCGATACCGTCGAGCAGACCCGCCACGGCGTCGGCGTCGCGGATATCGAGCAGCCGGCAGTGCGGGGGCGGCTCGGCACCGTCGCGATGCGCGGCGGGCAGCATGACGTCGACCGCGACCACGTCGTGGCCCGCGTCGGCCAGCCGCGCCCAGATCCGGCTGCCGATGAAACCGGCGGCGCCGGTGAGCAGCACCCTCACGGCAGTTCGAACGGCAGCGTGACGCCCTCGTGTGCCAGGCAGTGCGTACAGGTGCGTTCGGGCGCGACTCCCGCGATGGCCTCGTGCACCAGCTGTTTGAAGCCTGCGATGTTGCGTTCGAACTCGGCGAACACGTCGACCGCGCGCACGCCCGCACCCGCCTCCACACCGGCATCCAGATCGGTCACCAAAGCAATTGCGGCGTAACACATTTCGAGTTCACGAGCGAGCACTGACTCCGGGTAGCCGGTCATGTTCACCAACGCGAAGCCCTGAGTGGCCCACCACTGGCTTTCGGCGCGGGTCGAGAACCGCGGGCCCTGGATGACGACCATGGTGCCGCCGTCGACCACCGAGGGCAGCTCCGATGCCGCGGCCCGCAGCGTCGGGCAGTACGGGTCGGCGAACCCGACGTGGATGCCGCCGGAGTCGAAGTAGGTGTCCGCACGCCCGCTGGTCCGGTCCACGAGCTGGTCGGGGACCACGATGGCGCCCGGTCCCAGCGCCGGGGTCAGGCTGCCGACGGCGCACGGGGCGAAGATGCGCCGCACCCCGAGCGCCCGCAACGCCCACATGTTCGCCCGGTACGGCACCGTGTGCGGCGAGAACTCGTGGTTGAGACCGTGCCTCGGCAGAAACGCGACATCGTGGCCGGCCACGGAGCCGACGGTGATGGCCGCACTCGGCGCCCCGTAGGGGGTGTCCAGGTTGATGGTTCGGGCGTCCGGACCGAAGAAGGTGTAGAAGCCGCTACCTCCGATGACGCCGAGCATCAGGCGTCGGGCTGCCCGTCCAGTTCGGCCCGTTCAGCGGCTTGGCGGGCGGCATCGCGGATGGCGAAGGCATCGGTGGCCAGCCCGCCGATGGCGTTGGCCACATCCTTGACCGCGGTCGTGATGATCGTCGCGACCTCGCCCACCGTCGATGCCACGGTCTCCACACCCTCCTGCAGGGCGTCCTTGGTGATTTCGCTCTTGCTGAGTCGGTCAGTCATGTGCTCAGTCTCATGCGGACCGCACGATGTGACAAGGTGCGCCGCATCACGCCAGCTCAGGCACACATGCAACGATGGCGCGCGTGGCTACCTTTGCGCAGTGGATCGAGGGCGCCCGTCCACGCACCCTCCCGAACGCGGTGGCGCCCGTCATCGCCGGCACCGGCGCGGCGGCATGGCTCGGTGAATCCGTGTGGTGGAAGGCGCTGCTCGCGCTGGTGGTGTCGCTGGCCCTGATCGTCGGGGTGAACTACGCCAACGACTACTCCGACGGCATCCGGGGCACCGACGATGTGCGCAGTGGACCGCTGCGACTGGTCGGTTCCAAGGTGGCCTCCCCGCGCGCGGTGCTGACCGCGGCGCTGGTGAGCCTGCTGGTGGGCGCCGGGGCTGGACTGGCCCTGGCGATCGTCAGCCAGCCCTGGTTGATCGCCGTCGGCGCCGCTTGCATTGCGGGGGCCTGGCTCTACACCGGCGGCGCCAAACCGTACGGCTACCGCGGGCTGGGCGAGGTCGCCGTGTTCGTGTTCTTCGGGCTGGTCGCGGTGCTGGGCACGCAGTACACCCAGGCGCTAAGGGTGGACTGGGTGGGCCTGGCCATGGCGGTCGCGATGGGCTCGCTGTCGTCGGCCGTGCTGGTGGCCAACAACTTACGAGACATTCCCACCGACACCGACTCCGGCAAGATCACGCTGGCCGTCCGCCTCGGCGATGCGAAGACCCGGGTCCTCTATATCGGTCTGCTGGTGGTGGCCTTCGTGCTGACGCTGGTGCTGATGGCGGCCACCCCGTGGACCGCAGCCGGACTGGTGGCGCTGCCACTGGCGGTGCGGGCGGCCGGACCGGTGCGGCGCGGACTGGGCGGCCGCGAGCTCATTCCCGTGCTGCGCGACACCGGCCTCACCATGCTGGTGTGGGCGATCGCGGTCGCGGCGGCCCTGGCGTTGGGCTGACCGGCCCCGGCACCCTCGGTGCGAGATCGACCTGAGGGTCGTGATCTCGCCGGAACTGCCCCGAATAACGACCGTGGGATCAATCTCGGCCCGAGCACTCCGACCGCACTGCCGCCGGGGCCAGCGTGGTCGGCGGGGCGGGTTCGCGCTCCTCGAACACAACGACCGATCGCCGGTTCGCCCGCCGGACCGCCCAGAAGACCACCAGCAGCGCAACCCCGAGCAGCGGATACCCCATGCCGACCCGCGCGACGGCCAGCCAGCCGGTGTGGCCCCCGTCGTACAGCCACTGCTGGACCACGAATCTCGCCGCGAAGAGCGCCACGAAGGTCAGCGTCGCGATGTCGAAGCCGCGCAGCACGCTCTTGTCGTCCCGCCACCGCGGGTCGGGCCCGCTGGCGCGCAGCAGATTCCACGTCACCCCGACCAGCGGCCGGCGCACCAGCACCGACACCGTGAAGGCCGCGGCCATGGCCAGGCTGATCCAGATGCCCGGCAGGAAGTAGTTCTCGGCCGAACCGGTGTAGTACGCGATCAGCGCCGCGACGACCACACCGAGCAATCCGGAGACCGCGGGCTGAATGGGTTGTTTACGTACCAGCCGGAACACGATCAGTCCGGCGCTGACCGCCACGGCAATCACCACGGCAGCATCGAGTCCCGCGATCGCATTCGCGATGACATAGGCGAAGGTGGGCACGCCGGCGAGCACCAGCCCGGACACACCGCCCACCCGTTCCAGCATCGTCGGCTCAGGTTTGTTCATATCCACATCGGACACTCGGACGTAACGGCACAGTCAAGTCGGGACCCTGGGCGAAAATGGACCCGTGGCGTGGAGCACCCGTGAAATAGCCGAACTCGCCGGCACCAGCCTGCGGGCCGTCCGGCACTACCACCAGGTCGGCCTCCTTCCCGAGCCCGAACGGCGATCCAATGGCTACAAGCAGTACGGGGTTGCGGACCTGGTCCGGTTGGTGCGCATCAAACGACTCGTCGATCTCGGATTCGCACTGCCGCAGATTGCGGCGCTCGGCGACGAGGACGATCATCCCGAACAGGCGCTCCGTGAGCTGGACGCGGAACTGGCCGCGACGATCCAACGACTGCAGCGGGCCCGGGACGAACTCGCCGTCCTGCTGACCAACTCGGCGCCCACCGATCTGCCGCCCGATTTCGCGGCACCCGACGCCGTCGCCAAGATGACCGACGCGGATCGCAAGCTGATCGTGGTACTCAGCCGGGTGCTGGGCCCCCGCGGCCGGCAGGCCTACGCGGACATGATGCGTGACACCCCGGACGATCCGGCCGCCACAGAACTGGACAACCTTTCCGCCGATGCCGATGAGGCGACCCGCAAGGACCTCGCCGAGCGCCTGGTCCCGCACATCCGGGCGGTCCGTGAGGCCCATCCCGGACTCACCGAAGCCCGTTCCGACGCCCCGCGCGGGGCGCGTTTCGCCGAGAAGGCGATCGACGCGGCCATGGCCGATCTCTACAACCCGGCGCAGCTCGACGTGCTGCGCCGGGCCGGCGACATTCTGCGCGCCTCAGCCGCCCAGGGCCGGTAGCGGCAGCGGCGCCAGCCGGTGACTCGGCGGTTCGGTGCCGTGCAGGTGCCGGACGAAATAGTCCCAGGTGCGACGCAGGAAGTAGTGCTGCGCGCCGATCAGCGCGTGCTCGGTGCCGGGAATCATGATCAGGTCGACATCCTTGTCGGCCTTGATCAGTGCGTCGACGAGACGCATCGTCATGTACGGGTGGGCGTTGTCATCGAGCTCACCGTGAATGAGCAGCAGCTTGCCGGTGAGATTGGCGGCCAGCGTGGCATTCGAGATGGCCCGCCTGCCTTCATCACTGAGGTCGCCGTGGTAGTGCTCGGCCCACATCGCGAGGTTGATGTTGTTGTCGTGATTGCCCGATGTCGCGACCGCCACGTGATAGGCCTCGGGATACATCAGCACGGCACGAGCGGCGGCGAAGGCGCCGGCGGACTGGCCGGTGATCCCGACCCGTCCGGTGTCCAGCCACCGATACCGGTGCCCGAGTTCCCGGATCGCCGCGACGTGGTCATCCAGCGCACCGCCGTTGCCGAGGTCGCCGTAGGAATGGTCCTGAAATGCCTTGCTGCGCGCCGCGCTACCGCGTCCGTCGATCGCCACGACGGCGAAGCCGAGCGCCGCGAAGGCCTCCGGTTCACCCTGATGCGGCGGATCGAACGACGGTCCGGCCCGGTAGACCTGCGGGCCCGGATAGATGTGCTCGATGACCGGGTAGCGCTGCTCCGGGTCGAAATCGTGCGGGCGCCACAGCAGACCGTAGATCGGTGTCTTGCCGTCCGCCGCGGTGGTGCGGAAGCGTTCGGGCGGACTCCAGCCCAGCGCTTCCAGCGCCGCGGTGTCCGGTGACTCGAGCTCGACGGTCACCTTTCCGTCCGCGTCGAGCACGACCGATCGGGGCGGCTGACTCGACGAGGACGCCCGATCCACGATGTAGCCGCCCTCTGGTGGGCTGACGGCGTCGTGGTCGAGATGGTCGTCGGTGAGCCGGGCGAATCCGGAACCGTCGAGATCGATCCGGCAGATCTGCCGGATGTACGGATCGTCCTCGACGAGGCCGCCCGCGACGAACCACACCTGCCTGCGTTCCTCGTCGACCCACAGCAACGAGCGAACGAGCCACGGCCCCTTGGTGATCTGGGTGCTGTGCTGCGTGTCGGCCGAGTACAGATACAGGTGCCCCCAGCCGTCGCGCTGCGACCACCAGACGATCTCGCCGGACTCCAGCACGCGCACCATCTGCGGGTCCCCGAGTTGCACGGCGGGATCGACGCGCGTCTGACCGGTCTCGGTGATGAGCGTGCTGGTGGCGCCCGTCGCCGGGTCGAGGCGGCGCAACTGCAGGGTGCGGGCATCGCGGGAGTGGTGCAGGAAATACACGGCGCCGGACGTCCACCAGGCGTAGACCAGCGCGGTGTTGTGCATGATCGGCGTCGGCGGGTCCTGCTGGCGGACCACGCGGCGATCGGCGACGTCGAGGACGTTCCACGTCATCTGCGCGACCGCGTCCTCGCCGGGCATCGTGTAGCGGGTGCGGTGCTCGACCGGGCGGCCGCCGTCGCGCGGCGTGGATTCGACGAGCACCAGCTCCGGCAGATCGCGTTGATCGATGCGCTGCACCAGGATTCGCGTGGAATCCGGTGACCAGTGAAAGAACACGGGGGCCGGCAGTCCGAGAATGCGCATCAAGGCCTTCGCCCCGGTGGTCTCGGGCAGTCCCCCGTAATCGAAATGCGGTTCGGCGTCCTCGGTGAGCGCGAACTCCTCGCCGCCATCCGAAGGCCGGACCCAGATGTTGCCGTCCCGGCCGAAGGCCACCCACTGCTCATCCGGGGACGGCACCTCACCGGGCACGGGTGTCGCGTGATCGGACTCGCGCAGACCGGCTTCGTCGGACCATTCCCACGTTTTCTCGAATGCGCTGAAGCGCATCGCATCACCGTGGAACGTCACCGCGGAGATCGACAGGTCGTCGCCGTTCACCGCATGCCCCGATGCCACCGAGAGCGCCGCGGCCAACCGGTCATGGTCGAACGCGGCGCGGCGGCCACCCGCGCCCGGATCGACCATCACGTAGCGGTGGCCGACCTGGTACCAGAACCGCCTGCCACCGGAAAGCCACTGTGGTGCCAGCGTGCTGCCCGGCACCTTGCGTGCCCGGTAGGGCGCAAGCAACTGCTCGGCACGTGCGTAGTCGGAGTCGGTCAGGATTCGTGTCACACCGTCATGTAACACCCGGACGTAGCGGCATGGTCAAACTCGATGTGACCCTGCCGCTCAGGGTCGGCGCGGTGTCCGCTAGCTGTCCTCGCCGCGCAACCGCGCCTGCAGGGTCTCCTTGTCCTTGCGGCGGCGCTCGTCGAACTCGGCGATGCTCATGGTGGCACGGCGGCGCAGCGGCGCGAAGATCCAGATGCCCAGCGGCAGTGCCAGCACCAGTGCGAACAGCACCGCCACCACGACCGGGAACTCGCGCAGGCCGACGAGATGGCCCGCGCCGATGATCACCCCGGTGAGGACGGCGGCCAGCGCCAGCCGGGCGAACAGGTAGGCACCGACATCACGCAGCATCCGGGGACCCGGCCGAGAATCAGACACGGCCCGAGCCTACCCAGGCAACGCGTATATTCGGAGCAAGGAGGTTATTCGCTTGCAGTACTTACTCCTGGCCCTGATCCTGGCCGGGCTCGCATACGCGACATACCGATTGGTGCGCGCCTCGGCCAATCGTCCGAGGCCGCGCGTGATCGGACCGGATGACGATCCCGATTTCCTGCGCAGGCTCCGCGACGGCGACAACCCGCGCAGTTAGTCAGGTCGCCGCCGGGAACCCCGCGGCGACCACCGCTGCCAGCCGCAGCAACGCGTCCCGCGTCGCCGGCTTCAGGCGCTCCAGGCTGATCTCGGCGCCCTCCTCGAGGTGGGGGTCGAACGGCACCTGAAGCACCGCCCGGCACCGCCGGGAGAAATGGTCGACGACCTTCTCCAGATCGACCTTGCCGGAGCGCGGGCGCACCGCGTTGACCACCGCGACAGCATTGCGCACCAGATCCTGATGGCCGTGGGCGTCCAGCCAGTCCAGCGTCGCCGACGCCGAGCGCGCCCCGTCCACCGAACCGGAGCTGACGACGATCAGCACATCGGCCTTCGACAGCACCGCGGCCATCGCCGAGTGCAGCATCCCGGTACCGCAATCGGTGAGCACCAGGCTGTAATAGCGCTCCAGCAGTTCGACGGTGCGCGCATAGTCCTGCGAACTGAACGCCTCGGAGACCGCCGGATCGGATTCCGAGGCCAGCACCTCCAGCCGGCTGGGCCCCTGCGAGGTGTAGCGCCGGACATCGCTGTAGGACGCGATGCCTTCGGCGTCACGCAGCAGGTGCCGCACGGTGGCCGGGGTTTCCAGCGGCACCTTCTGGCTCAGGGTGCCGCGGTCAGGGTTGGCGTCGACCGCGATGACACGGTCACCCCGGCTGGACGCGAAGGTGGCGCCCAGTGTCGCGGTGACCGTCGTCTTACCGACCCCGCCCTTGAGGGACAGCACGGCGATGCGGTAGCAGCCCCGCAGCGGCCGGCCGACCTCTTCGAGCAGGGTGATCTGATTGGTGACCTTCGGGCTCTCACCGACGTTGAGCAGCGTGAACGACGCGAGATACACCCAGCGGCGCCAGCCGCTCGTGGGCACCTGCTTGGGCTGGCCGAGCAGCGCGACCGTGGACAGATCGAGATAAGGCGCCGGCAGCGGGACCGGGCTGGTCTGCGGCGGCGGGTCCTGCTGTTGCGCCGGGAACCCGTGCGGCGGTGTCGGCGCCGTCCACTCCGGCGGCACCTCCTGCGCGGGATCGACAAACCGGTTCTGCTCCCGAAAGCTCGGCACGGCTCAGACCCCCGCGTACGAGTGCAGACCCACCGTGACCAGGTTGATGAAGAACAGGTTGAAGATCATCGCGATGAACCCGACGACGTTGATCCAGGCGGCCTTCTTGTCCCGCCAGCCCGCCGTCGACCGGGCGTGCAGGTAGGCGGCGTAGACCACCCACGCGATGAACGAGACGGTCTCCTTGGGATCCCAGCCCCAGTACCGGCCCCAGGCCTCCTCGGCCCAGATGGCACCGAAGATGACACCGAAGCCGAACACTGGAAAGGCGAAGATGGTGGTGCGGTAGGCGATCCGGTCCAGCAGCTGCGCATCCGGAAGACGCGCCAGCATCCGCCCGAAACCATTGTCCCGCTGGGCAAGCGGGGACATTTTCAGCAGGAACAGCACGCTGGCCACACCGCCGACCAGGAAGACCCCCGAGCCCAGGCTGACCACCGACACGTGGATCGGCAGCCAGTAGGACTGCAGCGCGGGCATCACCGGCGCCGCGTGGGTGTAGAGCCACTTGCCCGAGACCGTCAGCAGGACCAGCACCGGCGGCAGCACGAAGACCCACAGCCCGCGGTACTGCGCTCGACGCAACACCACGGCGGCGGCCACCAGACCGGAGAAGCAGGTCAGGTTGATGAACTCGTACATGTTGCCCCACGGCACCCGCGAGGTCGCCAGACCGCGCAACACGATGCACGCCGCCAGCAGGGCGATGCCGACGTAGGTCAGCGCGACACCCGCTCGCCCGATGCGCTCGTCGGCGGTGCGGGCCGGGGCATCGGTGACGATGCCGGGGGTGGCGCTGTCGGTGCCCACCGCGGCCCCGACCAGTTCACGGGCCTCGACCTTGCGTCCGCGCGAATAGGCCAGTTCGACGGCCAGCATCAGCAGCGCCAGCACCAGGACCACCACCGCCGAGGTGAAGGCCCAGTCCGAGTACCTGGCCAGCTCGATATCGATGTCGGTGCTGTTCATGAATGCTTACCTCCGTCACTGAGCAGGCGGTCCGTCAGCCGCTCGAACTCGTCGCCCCACCCGGAGTTGTCGGTACGGGCCAGTCCGCCAAGCTCGACGCTCACGGTACCCGCAGGTGCGGGGGTCATCCGAACCCAGATGCGGCGGCGGCGCACCACCAGCGACACCACCAGACCGGCCATCATGGTCAGCGAGAACACCAGCACCCAGATCTGGGCGGGATCATGGGACACCTGCAGGTTGATGAACGGGACGGCTCCGTCGAAACGGATGGTGGTGCCGTCCTCGAGCCGCTTCTCCTCGCCGACATTGAGGTTGACCCTGGCCTCCTTGTTGAGGCGGCCCTGCCCGATCAGCCGGGGGTCCAGGTCGAAGATGGACTGCGGGCGCCCGGTGTCCAGCCCGGCATCGCCGCGGTAGATGTCGATCGCCACCGCGGGTTTGTTCATTGCCGGGAAGCTGGACGACAGCAGGGTGCCCTGCAGGAATTCGGTCGGGGCGAACAGCCCCTGGATCGCGATCTGTTGTTCGCGGCGCTCATCGGGATCGGGATAGGTGCCCGCCGGCGGGTCCACCCGGATGACCCCGGAGGACAGCAGGGTCAGCGGATCATCGGGGCGCCACTGCACCGTGCTGGTGCGGGTCTGGCCGTCGGGGAAGATGACGGTGAACGTCGGCGCATACCCGTGGCCCTGCAGGTACACCCGGTCCCCACCGACGCGCAGCGGGTGATTGACCTCCAGCCGGTAGTCCCTCCAGGTATTGCTCTCCAGATCCGCGCCGGCCTGGTATTCGATATTCGCGGCGAAGGTGACGGCCTGCCCGCTGGGCAGATAGTCGGCGTCGAAATCGTTGACCTTCACGCAGATCGGGTACAGCGAGGTCCCGTCGACGGTATTACCGGCCCGGAACGAGTCGAAGGCGGCCGGCGAGGCCGAGCAGAACCCGGGGCCGCCGTCGGCGATGACGATGACGTTGCCCTCGTAGCCGAAGAGCTTCCCGGCGGCGATGGCGACCAGCAGGCCGAGCAGCGAGAAGTGGAAGACGATATTGCCGAACTCGCGCAGGTAACCCTTCTCCGCGGAAATCTCGGTCATCTCGTCCGTTGTGCGGGTGGTGCGCCGCCAGCCCTTGAGCCGGTCATCGATGGCGGCCGCCAGTTGCGCGCGCTCCCCGGATACCTCGGCCTCGTGGTGTTTGGGCAGCCGGGACAGGTTGCGCGGCGCGGGAACCGGCACCGCCCGCAGGCTCTTGATGTGCTCGGCCAGGCGCGGGGTCAAACACCCGACCAGCGAGATGAACAACAGCACATAGATGGCGGTGAACCAGAAGCTGGAGAAGACGTCGAAGCCCTGCACCCGGTCCAGCCACGGCCCGATGGTCGGGTGCTCGAGAAGATACTCGTCGACCTTCGCGGCGTTGAGGCTGCGCTGGGGCAGCAGGGCCCCGGGTATGGCGGCCAGCGCGAGCAGGAACAACAACACCAGCGCGGTGCCCATGGAGGTCAGGGTGCGCCAGGTGTTGCGGATCAGCGCCCATATGTTCCGGATGGCCCTCATATCGGCAACCTCACGTCGGACACGAACGCATCGCGGACCCACGCCACGAAATCACCCCAGAGTCCGGTCACCAGAGCGATTCCGACCGCGATCATCAGCACACCACCAAAGATCTGGATACCGCGGGTGTGTGCCCGCAGCCAGCCCAGCCCGCGCACCGCCCGGGCCGACCCGAAGGCCAGCAACACGAACGGCAGTCCCAGGCCCAGACAGTAGGCGATCACCAGGGTGATCCCGCGGGCCACCGCCGACCCTTCCGTCGCCGAGGACACCGCGATCACCGCGGTCAGCGTCGGGCCCAGGCACGGTGTCCATCCCAGCGCGAACACCGCGCCCAGCAGGGGCGCACCGCCCAGCGTCGAGAGTTGCCGCGGCGCGAACCGGGCGTCCCGCTGCAACAGCGGGATGAAGCCGATGAACACCAGGCCCATCGCGATGGTGACCACACCGCCGATGCGTTGCAGCAGTTCCTGATTGGTGATCAACGCCGTCGTCATCCCGAGTACCGCGACACTGCCGAGCACGAACACCACGGTGAAACCCGCGACGAACAGACCGGCCGCACCGGCCACCCGGAAGCGGCTGTCGCCACCGGAGATCGCCGCCAGATACGACAGGTAACCCGGCACCAGCGGCACCACACACGGTGAGGCGAAGGACACCAGTCCGGCCAGCATGCTCAGCCCGACCGCGAACAGCAGCGGCCCGCCGGTGATCAGATCGGTCACTGTGCCTTCACTTTTCCGATGCCAGCCGCTCGACCACGGGCTTGAGGTCCGTGGCCAGTAGCTCGCGCAGGAACACCGCGGCCACCCGGTGCCGGCGATCCAGCACCAGCGTGGAGGGGATGACGGTGGTCGGGTACTTGCCACCGAACGCGATCATGGTGCGCATCGACGGGTCGTAGATCGAGGGGAAGGTGACCTTGCGATCGGTGATGAAATCGACTGCGGCGTCCCGGTTGTTGTCGCGCACGTCGATGCCCAGGAATTGCACGCCCAGATCTTTGGTCTGTTCGTAGACGCGTTGCAGCTCGCCGATCTCGGCGCGGCAGGGGCCGCACCACTGTCCCCATACGTTGATCACCACGACCTTGCCCTCGAAGTCCGAGAGCGCCAGCGTTTTCTCCGGGTCCATCAGGTCCGGTCCCGCCAATTTCCCTGGGACACCCCGTGACTCGGGCGGATCGTAGAAGATGTCGGTCTTGCCGCCGGGCGCGACGAACTCGAAGGTGCCGCCCTGGGCGACGGCGTCGTCACCGGTACTGCAACCGGACACCAGGACCGCCAGCGACATCGCCAGGGCGACAAACCACTTCACTAGATGCCCCAGGGCTCCGTGTAACCCCAGCGGATCAGGCGGTCATCGTCGAAGGTGAACGAGGTGATGGACGCCAGGTTGCACAACCGGCTGTGCGGGAGCGGGAGGTGGGGCAGCTTGCGGCCCGTCATCGCCCGGCGCAGCGTCTCCACCGGAAGCTGATGGCTGACGCAGACGGCCTCGTGGCCGGCCGCCTTCTCCCGGGCGCGGTGCAGCGCGGCCATCATCCGCGGGGCGATCTCGTCGTACGGCTCGCCCCAGGACGGTTTGCGCGGGTTACGCAGCCGCGGCCAGTTGCGCGGGTCGCGCAGGGCGCCGTCCCCGGGTGCCACGCGCTCACCCTCGAAATCGTTCCACGATTCGATCAGGTCGTCGTCGGTGTCGATGTCCAGTCCGTGCACCGCGGCGATCGGTGCCGCGGTCTGCTGCGCGCGCTCCAGCGGCGACGCCACCACATAGCTGATGTCCCTGGGCGCCAACCAGTCCGCCGCCGACTGGGCTTGCAACCGGCCGCGGTCGGACAGGTTGTATCCGGGCAGCCGGCCGTAGAGCACCTTCTCCGGGTTGTGCACCTCACCGTGGCGCATGACATGGACCGTCGTACGTGTCGTCACTGCTCGGCCTCGGCGGCGGCGCGGGCCGCGTGCGGAAGGGCCGCGGCGATCCGGTCGAAGGCGTCATCGTCGAGGGCGGCCGAGACGAACCAGGTTTCGAAGGCACTGCACGGCGGATAGATCCCGGCGTCGAGCAGCGCATGGAAGAACGCGGGGTAGCGCCAGGTCTCGGTGGCCTTGGCGGTGGCGAAGTTGGTCGGCTCGCCGTTCCCGAAGAAGACCGTCAGGAAGTTCCCGGCACGCGAGACCCGGTGCGGCACCGAGGCCTCGGTGAGGGCGCCGGTGATCAGCGCGCCGAGCCGGTCGGCATTGGCATCCAGGGTCGCGTAGACGCCTGCGTCGGCGGCGCGCAGCGTGGCCAGACCGGCCGCCATGGCCACCGGATTCCCCGACAGGGTGCCCGCCTGATACACCGGGCCGAGCGGCGCGAGCTTCTCCATCACCTCGGCGCGGCCGCCGAACGCCGCGGCGGGCAGGCCGCCGCTCATCACCTTGCCGAAGGTGAACAGATCGGCGTCGACGGGATCGAGGCCGTACCAACCGGATCGGCTGACCCGGAACCCGGTCATCACCTCGTCCATGATCAGCAGGGCTTCGTGCTCGGCGGTGATCCTGCGCAGCGCCGCGTTGTACCCCGGCAGCGGTGCGACCGTGCCCATATTGCCCGGGCTGGCCTCGGTGATGACACAGGCGATCTGTTCGCCGTGGGCGGCGAACGCCTCCTCGACGGCGGCGACATCGTTGTAGGGCAACACGATGGTGTCGGCGGCGGCGGCGCCGGTCACCCCGGGTGAGGACGGCAGCCCCAGCGTGGCCACTCCGGACCCGGCGTCGGCGAGCAGGGCGTCGCTGTGGCCGTGATAGCAGCCGGAGAATTTGATGATCTTGGGGCGGCCGGTGAAACCGCGCGCCAACCGGATGGCGCTCATGGTGGCCTCGGTGCCGGAGTTGACGAAGCGGATGCGCTCGACGGGGGCCACCCGGTCGATGATCTCGCGGGCGAGTTCGGTCTCTGCCGGCGTCGGGGCACCGAAGGACAGTCCGTCGGCGGCGACGCGTTGCACAGCCTCGACGACGTCGGGGTGGGCGTGCCCGAGGATCATCGGGCCCCAGGAGCACACCAGGTCCACATAGCGGTTGCCGTCGGCGTCGGTCAGCCAGTAGCCGTTGGCCGAGGTGATGAAGCGCGGGGTGCCGCCGACGGCGCTGAAGGCCCGCACCGGCGAGTTCACCCCGCCGGGGATCACCGAGGACGCCTCGGCGAACAACTTCGCGGATGCCGAAACGGACGAACCGGTACTGCGCATGACACCCAGTGTTCCAGTCAATGCCAACTCAGCAACTACAGGGTGTAGTGGTA
This sequence comes from Mycolicibacterium frederiksbergense, assembly GCA_030499155.1. GTDB lineage: Bacteria > Actinomycetota > Actinomycetes > Mycobacteriales > Mycobacteriaceae > Mycobacterium > Mycobacterium frederiksbergense_A. Next base: position 578,226 of record JAUKNU010000001.1, read on the forward strand.
CGCGGCCAACCCGCACGTGGCAAATCCCACACTCCACTATCGCAAACTCGATGAATCCGGCAGCATAGGCGATTTACCGGATAATCATCCCGAGTGTGCATCGTTAGGAAAATTCCTGTGACCGATCAGCTACCTGTGACCCAGGCCGCGATCCGATACCCGTTCGGATTGCCGGACCGGGGCTGGCGCAGAGCGGTCAAGGTCGGCCTGGGCCGCACCCTGCTCGCGCTGCGCCCGCGCCACGGGCGAGAGCTGCTCGATCGCGGCGATCCGGCCACCTTCACGCTGGCCGATCGACTGGTGCTGGCCGGCTGGACCAGCCGCGCCACCCCCGGTGGCCAGCGTCACGGCACCGTCTCCGTGCGCGGCGGTCCGTACGGGCTGGGCAGGTCGGTGTCGCCGGCCCGCCACCGTTTGGCCATCGAGCGGAGTACCACGATCGCGCCGACGGTCATCCCGAGGTAGACGACCAGAACCGCGATGTAACTCCACAGACCGCTGCTCTGGCTGGCGGCGTCGACGGTGCGCAGCACCTGCCACACCGTCCAGGGCTGGCGGCCGACCTCGGTGGCGATCCACCCCGATTCAACGGCCACGATGGCCAGCGGCCCGGTGAGGACCGATCCGCGGAGGAACCACCGGTTGCCGAGCACGTCGTATCCGCGCCAACGGGCCAGCCAGTACACCACCGCCACCGCGGCCAATAGGGTGCCGATGCCCACCATCGACTGGAACGCCAGGTGAGTGGTGTTGACCGGCGGCCATTCGGATCGGGGGATGTCTTCCAGGCCTGGGACGGGCGCGTCCCAGGAGTTGCGCGCGATGATCGACCCCAGTCGGGGGATGGTTAGCGCCCACCGCACCTCGCCGTCGATGAGCACACCCCCCAGGCGCAGCGGCGCGGGACCTTCGGTGGTCTGAGCCAGTTCGAATGCCGCGAGCTTGGCGGGCTGGGTGTCATGGATCCGCATGCCGAGCACGTGACCGATGAACGGTTGGGCGACCGCGGCGACCGAGGCGAACGCGAACGGCACGGTGAAGCCCAGTTTGTGATGGGCGTCGGTCCGGCCGCGGAGCATCCCGAACGCGTAGACCCCGGATACCGTGAGGCCGACGACCATGAACGCGGCCACCCACATGTGCAGGAACTGCAGCCACACACCACTGTTGAACATCGCCGCCCAGGGGTTGACGTCGACGACGTGGCCGTCGCGGATGCTGAACCCGGCGGGGTGGTTCATCCACGCGTTGACCGAGATGACGCAGAAGGTCCCCACCACCCCCGAGATGCCCATGGGGATGAGCATGGCCAGATGTCGCCGCGGTGGCATGCGGTCCCAGCCGTAGAGGTAGATGCCGAGGAAGATCGCTTCGACGAAGAACGACAACCCTTCGAAGGCGAACGGCAGACCGAGGACGTCGCCGAAACGGCCCATCAGGCCCGGCCACAGCAGGCCCATCTCGAAGCTCAACACGGTGCCCGACACCGCCCCGATCGCGAACAGTACGGCCGACACTTTGGCCCATCGCCGCGCCAGGCCCAGCGCCACCGCGTCCTCGCGCACGATGCCGCGCCGATGCATCACGTAGATGATGGTCGGAAATGCCACCCCAAAGCAGGCCAGCACGATGTGCCAGCCCAGCGACACCGCCATCTGTTGACGTGCGGGCAGCAGACCGGGCGGCTCGCCGGCCGCGGCCCACAGCAACAGCGTCGCCTCACTACCCCACACGACGACCCGCCTGGATCATCCCGAAAGTCATCGCTGCCATCCCATCAGTTCCCGTCGCTGCATCGTTGTCGGGTATCAGGTCAGTGCACTACCGGCCAGCCATTGGTCCCAGGACAGGCTCCAGTCGCCGTTCTGCCACACCTGCAACGGTTGTCCGCCGGTGTTGCGCACCTCGAAGACGTCTCCGGGCTGGGCGAAATCGTAGAACCATTGGGCGTTGTCGGCGTTGACGTTCAAGCAGCCGTGGGAAACGTTGGTGTTCCCTTGGGCCCACACGGTGCTCTCCAGTTGGTGGACATAGATCCCGTCGTTGGACAGCCGCACGGCATACGGGATGGTCTCCTTGTAGCCGAGGCGGGAGTTGATCGGCAGCCCGTAGCTCGAGGAATCCATGATCACCGGATTGGCCTTGTCCATCACGGTGTAAACCCCGGGTTGGGTCCAAAACGAAAACTCCTGCCCTGCCAACGTTTCGGTGCCGCCCATACCCATCGAGGTCGGGATGGTACGCACCAGTTGACCGTTCTGGTAGACGCTGATTTCTTTGGTGGCGTCATCGGCGATCGAGACGCGCGAGTCACCGATGCGGAACGACACCCGGGTGTCCTCCTGACCGTAGAGGCCCTCACCGTGGGCGGCTCCGTAAACGTTGGCGGCGACCTCGACGGTGGTGCCGGGACTGTAGTAATTCTCGGGTCGCCAGTGGGCATTCTGGTCGTCGATCCAATACCAGGAGCCCTCAACCGTCGGGGTGGTGGTGACCGACAGGCGCCGCTGCGCCGCGGCGCGATCGGTGATCGGCTCATCGAAATGCGCGACCACGACGGTTCCCACCCCGTAGGTGCCTCCTGGGGTGATCGCTGAGCCCGAGGTGGTGGTCAGGGAGACCTTGGTCTGGTTGCTCGGCGTCAGCGTGCTGAATCTCGACGTGCGGGTCACCGGTGTGCCACCGACGCCACGTGCCTGCACGCTCACTGTGTAGGTGCGGCCGTAACCGAGCGGGACAGTGGGTTTCCACAGCAGCATGTCGGGAGTGATCACGCCGGGAACCGCGACGTTATCGTCGTTGACCATCGACACTTTGGTCAGTGTGCCGTCGCTGGCGCTGACTCTGACGTCGGCGAGGGGGTCGATATCGGCGGCGTTGGCCGCCGGCTGAAATGCGACCGTCGCCGGTGTGGTCGACGGCGGCGAGGGCGTGGCGACCGGCACCGGGGTGTCGCCGCGTGTCCACGCCCAGACCCCGACGCCTCCGGCAGCGACGACGATGGCGACCGCAGCGGCGATGAGCGCGCGGGAGCGGCGAGTGACTGGCAACTAGGTTCCTCACGATGGTGGTTCGGTGCTATGGCCGGGGAAGGCCGTGTGGTCCCGCTTACGCGGCGCCGACCAGTTCCTGCTCTTTGGCGTTGTCGAACGCATCGTCGATCAGCACGACGGTGCGGCTGGGCTTGTCGAGCATCGAGGCCGCGATCGAGGCGCGATACCCGGACCCGCAGTGCACCCACACCTGGCCGTCGGGGACTTCGTCGCGGCGCGACAGCAACTCGTGCAGCGGGATGTTGACCGCGCCCGGTATGTGGGCTTCGTCGAACTCACCTTCCTGGCGCACGTCGAGCACCGTGAGACCGTCAGCCCCGATCGTCTCGCTCAGGTCGGCGAAGTCGGCGACCCGGTAGGAGTTCAGCGGCGCGCCCTCGGCCAGGGTGTCGACGTCGCCGACCGCTGATCCGGTGAGGTTGTCGACACCGATCCTGGCGAGTTCGCGGCGGGCCTCCAGGATGTCATCGGGCTGCTCGGCGATCAGGGTCAGCGGCGCACCCCAGGCGTAGAGCCAGCCGAGGTAGGTGACGAACTGCCCGGACAGTTCGAATCCCATGCTGCCCGAGAGGTGTCCGGCAGCGAACGCGGTTCGGTTGCGCAGGTCCACCACCCATTCGCCGGCGTCGATACGGCGGCGAATCTCGGCGGGGTCGACCGGTGCGGGCATGGACAAGTCGACCGGTTGAGGGCCTTCAGCGTTGATGACCCCCATATGGGCGTAGTAGGCGGGATATGCCGACAAGCCTGCAATGAGTTCGTCGACGAAGGTTTGTTCGTCGTTGGTCAGTGCCGGGTTATTGGACCGTTGCTCGGCGATGGTCGACGAGTCGCCGCTGGACGGGGTCGCCGAGCAGAAGCTGCCGAACCCATGGGTGGGGTACACCTGCACGTCGTCGGGCAGCTCGGCGGCCAGCCGGCGCACGGAGTGGAACTGCGCATGCGTCAACTCCTTGGTGTGGTCATCGCCGAGCAGATCCGTGCGTCCGGTGGTGCCGTGCAGCATCGATCCGCCGGTGAAGACGCCGACCGGCTCGCCGGCGGTGTTCTGCAGGACATAGCTGACGTGAGTGTGGGTGTGTCCCGGGGTGTGCATCACCTGAAACCGGAACGGCCCGGTGTCGATGATGTCGCCGTCAGTTACCGGATGGCGGTCGAAGGCCACGTCGTCTTCGGCCGCGACGACATATTGGGCGCCCACGGTGCGGGCCAGCTCCAGCCCGCCGGTGACGTAGTCGTTGTGGATGTGGGTCTCCAGCACGTGGCTGATGGTCACGTTCTTCTCCCGCGCCAGATCGAGCACCCGGTCGATGTCGCGCTGCGGGTCGATCACGGTAGCGACGTCGCCGTCGCTGACCAGATAGCTACGGTCCCCCAGTCCCGAGGTTTCGATAATGGTCACGTCCATGGCTTTTCTCCTTCTTTTTCCCGAAATTGCGTGCGATATGAAGTTGTGTCAGCGCAAAAAGATCGTGTCGACGACGACGAACGCCGCGACCACAAAGACCAGGTAGGCGAACCAGCGCTGCAGCCGGTCGGTATTCATGCGGGTGCCCAACTGGCCCGCGACGAGCGAGGCGACAGTCGCAGTGGCGGCAAATGCCCCCGCGATCGCCCAATCGATGTCCAATCCCTGCAGATGGGACAAGAACCCAGCGGCCGAGTTCGCCACGATGACCAGCAACGACGTGCCGATCGCGATCGGCATCTCCACCCCCAGCATGAGCACCAAGGCGGGGATGATCAGAAATCCGCCACCGACGCCGAATAACCCCGTCAACAGCCCGACGGCCAACCCGGCAGGGATGGATCGCGGAGCGCAGCGCCGCCAGTCGATGCCGCCCTCGGCGTCGCAGGCGGTGCCGGTGTGGTCGTTGCTGCTGAGCATCCGAGCGCCGGCCAGCACCATCACCGCGGCGAAGCCCAGCAGCAGCACCGACTGCGGCAGGTGCGACCCGATCGCGGCTCCGGCGAAGGTCGCCGGTATGCCCGCCGCCGAGAACACCCCGGCGAGACGCCATTCCACCTGGCGAGCTCGAATCTTGGGCAGCGCTCCCACCGCGGACGCCACGCCGATCACCAGGAGCGACACCGGGATCGCTTGGTCCATGTCCAGGCCGACCGCGTAGATGAGTGCCGGCACTGCAAGGATCGAGCCCCCACCGCCGAGCAATCCGAGCAGCACACCGATGATGGCGCCGAATGCCAGCGCAAGAGCGATGGACACGGTCATGCTGGGTCGTCACTGCACTGGAACACCGACAACCGTCTAACTGGCGCAGTCAGCGGCCGACGTCAGCGATTCGATGGCGTCGCGCAGTTTGGCCGCGGCGCTGTCGGCGACCGGTTGCAGCTCCGGGTGGTCGGCGACCTGAACCATGATCTGCGGGTCCATCGCGTCGACGATCACCGTGCCGGGCGCGCTGCGGTCTGTGCGAACGACGACGTTGCACGGAAGCAGTAGTCCGATCTGGCGATCGACGTCGATGGCCTGATGTGCCAACGGCGGGTTGCAGGCTCCGAGAATCAGGTAGTCCTCCATGTCATGATCCAGCTTCTTCTTCAACGTCGCCTTCACATCGATCTCAGTCAAGACGCCGAACCCTTGCTCGGACAATGCTTCTCGGGTTCGGCGCACAGCGTCGTCGAACCCCGTGTGCAGTGTGGTCGAAATAGCCAGTGCCATGATGTTCTCCTGTTCTCTCAAATGGGGCGGGGTCAGGCCAACGCCAAAAACAACTTCTCCAACTCGGCTTCGGTCATCGGCTGCGAACCATCAGCAGCCTCACCGGCCAGGCATTGCCGCATGCCGGTGGCGACGATCTTGAATCCAGCCCGATCGAGCGCCTTGGATACCGCCGCGAGTTGGGTCACCACGTCCTTGCAGTCGCGGCCCGCTTCGATCATCGCCACGACGCCTGCCAGTTGGCCTTGAGCGCGTCGCAACCTGTTGAGCACTAACGCCATCGCCTCCTCGTCGTTAACCAACGCCGGCTCCCTTCTCTCTCAACCCCTGGGAGGCCTTATACCCAGGGGGGTATTATCTCAAACGTGCGGATCACGCCCGACCGCCCGCAGGCTCCTCGAGCTAGCTGCGGTCGGGCTCGGTGCGGGGGCCGAAGCCCTCGGGCGACTCAAAAGCGGTGGCATGCTTACCGATGTGCGCCTCGGCCCGCATCCTCTCGACCATGTGCGGATAGTGCAGTTCGAACGCGGGCCGTTCGGACCGGATGCGGGGCAGCTCGGTGAAGTTGTGCCGCGGCGGAGGGCTGCTGGTGGCCCATTCCAGGGAGTTGCCAAAGCCCCACGCATCATCCACGGTCACGGGTTCGCCATAGCGATAGCTTTTGAATGCGTTCCACAGGAAGAACAGGGTTGATATCCCGAGGATGAACGACCCGATGGTGGAGATGACGTTCAGTGTGGTGAACCCGTCGGAGGCCAGGTAGTCGGCGTAACGGCGCGGCATCCCCTCATCGCCGAGCCAGTGCTGAACCAGGAAAGTGGTGTGAAATCCGATGAAGGTCGTCCAGAAGTGCAGCTTGCCGAGTCGCTCGTCCATCAGCCGGCCGGTGATCTTCGGGAACCAGAAGTAGAAGCCGCCGAACATGGCGAACACAATGGTGCCGAACAGCACGTAGTGGAAGTGGGCGATGAGGAAGTACGAATCGGTGACGTGAAAATCCAGCGGCGGGCTGGCCAGAATGACTCCCGACAGACCGCCCAGCAGGAACGTGAAGAGAAAGCCGACAGCCCACAGCATCGGCGTTTCGAACGTGATCTGACCCTTCCACATGGTGCCGATCCAGTTGACGAACTTGATGCCGGTCGGCACAGCGATCAGGTAGGACATGAACGCGAAGAACGGCAGCAGCACCGCGCCGGTGGCGTACATATGGTGAGCCCACACAGCAATCGACAGCGCACCGATGCCGATGGTCGCGTAAACGATCGTGGTGTAGCCAAAGATAGGTTTGCGGGAGAACACCGGGATGATCTCGGTGATCACCCCGAAAAACGGCAGCGCCACGATGTACACCTCGGGATGGCCGAAAAACCAGAACAGGTGCTGCCACAGCAACACTCCGCCATTGGCCGGGTCGTAGACGTGGGCACCGAGATGACGGTCAGCGGCCAGCCCGAACAGCGCGGCGGTCAAGATCGGAAACGCCACCAGCACCAGGATGCTGGTGACGAAGATGTCCCACGTGAAGACCGGCATCCGGAACATCGTCATCCCCGGGGCGCGCATGCAGACCACCGTGGTAATCATGTTGACCGCACCGAGGATGGTGCCCAGTCCGGACACGATCAGTCCCATGATCCACAGGTCCCCACCGGCGCCCGGCGAGTGGATCGCGTCGCTCAGTGGCGCATACGCCGTCCACCCGAAGTCAGCGGCCCCCCC
>JAUKNU010000001.1:587259-719212 GCA_030499155.1 Mycolicibacterium frederiksbergense
CTCGCTGAGCGCGCTCCGACGGTGGAACAGATCCACGCCAACGTGTAGGAATGTACGTACATCCGACTAGGCTAGCGTGGCGGAGCAGGAAAGAAGGCCGCGGCTTTTTTCAAAAACGCCCTGTCCAAACGTAATTCGGCATTCTCCTTGCGCAAGCGTTGCAGCTCTGCGCGTTCATCGTCATCGAGCACCTCGGGATTATCGGCTGCCGAGCGCGCTTTGGCCGCCGCGACCCACCGGCCGAGCAATTGTTCTCCAACGCCGATCTCCGCGGCGACGTGCGCGATCGGGCGTCCAGTATCGACGACCAGGCGCACGGCCTGCTCGCGATACTCCGGGGTGTACTTCTTGCGGTTTCCCGACACGGGAACATCCTCCCCGCAGGACCAGCAGTCCCGCGATCAGATGTCCACCTCCAGGGGTCAACCCCAGTTGGCCGCTGGTCAGGGCGTGTTTCCCGCGGCGGGTCCAGGGCCCGGTTCGGTGATCACTCAGGGCCCGGGGGTGCCGGCGGCACCTCTGGACTCGGCATTGGGCGCTGGTGCGGACAAGGCCGGTGACGGGTATCGCCGCACCTGGGGCACCGTGACCGGCCTTGATGCGCAAACCAATGGCAACTCGGCGGCGGCCGACACCGCGGGCCAGAACGGCCGGGGCAGTGCTACTGGGGTTCGGCAGAACGCGGCGAGCACCGCGGCGGCGATCGCGCCGGCCACGGGCACCCCGGCCGGTGTGAAAACGCTGGTGACCAGCATGGATGACCGCCTGGCCGCGATGCAGCGCGAGATCAACACCACCAAGGCTCAAAACCAGCTGCTGTCCAACCGGTTGCGGCAGGTGGCGATGGCCTATCGCTCAGCCGCCTCGAACGCTCCGGCCGGCATGTTCCGCGGCATGCAGTCAGGCCGCCGACTGGCCGGCGCTGAGCGCCCTGCACCAGCGCTTCTGGGCCGGCCCCGGGGGCGCCCGGTTCAGCGCGGACCCCGGTATCGCCGATCGGTTCGAAGACTGGTTCCTGCGTGAGCACGCCCGCCCGCTGGAGTTCCTGCGCAACGAGCTGAGCGCCCGGTCGTGCCCCGTGCTCTGCGAGATCGGCAGTGGTAACGGTCTTGCCCTGGAGTACCTGTGCCGGCAGTTGCCCGGGATCGACCGCTTCATCGGCGTCGACATCAACGCCGAGGCCACCCGCACCAACGCCCGCCGTTGGCTGCACGAGCGCCGGCTGGAATTCGTCGCCGCCGACGCGGTGTCCTGGATCGACGCCTACGCCGGCGACGACTGGGCCTACTTCTCCAACGCCGGGGTGCTGGAGTACCTGCCCGAGGACAAGGTCACCGAGCTCTACCGGATCACCGCGCAGCGGGGCGGCTGGTGGCTGATCACCGAACCGGTCTACGCCGGTTACGACCTGAACACCGAGACCCGGTCGCGTCCGCACGGCAACGAGTTCAGCTTCTGCCACAACCACCCGCATCTGCTCGCCCGGGCCGGCTGGGATGTCGTCGAGCAGTACGAGACCGAGGTCGCGGGCATGCGATTCCTCACCATCACCGCCCGAAAGAGCACCGCGTGAGCACGATCCAGGACCTGTTCGCCGAGCAGGTCGCCCGCACCCCGCACGCCGAGGCGGTCGCCCACCGCGACGGCAGCCTGACCTACGCCGAGCTCAATGCCCGGGCCAACGGGCTGGCGCACCGGCTGATCGACGCCGGGCTGACGCCGGGCACCGGGGTGGCCTTCCTGTGCGACCGCACCCCGCTGCTGCCGATCGCGCTGATGGGCATCCTCAAGACTCGCGGCTACTACATACCGCTGGACCCGACCTACCCCGCCGCCCGCATCGACGGAATCCTGGCCGACGCCCAACCGTTCGCACTGGTCACCGACCGTGACGCGGAGAGCCTGCGCGCCATGGGCATTCAGGCCGCCACCCGGGTGGTACAGCTGCGCGATGACGATGCGCGCGACGCCACCAACCCGCCGGCGGGGCGCCCCGATGACCTGGTGTACTCCATCTATACCTCCGGCTCCACCGGAAAACCCAAGGGCACCCTGAACTTTCAGCGTGGCGCGGTCAACGTCAACCGCTGGATGATCGACGGTTTCGGTGTCGGCCCGCAGACCCGCGCGCTGGTGGCGACCTCCATCGGTTTCGACATCACCAGCAAGGCGATCTGCTCACCCCTGCTGTCCGGGGGCACCGTGGTGCTCTACGACTCGCCCGTCTATGACCCGCCGCGTATCCGCGCCGCCATCGTCGACTTCGGCGTCAACACCCTCAATCACACGCCGACCGGTCTGCTCGGGCTCATCGAGGACGGCAGCGCGGCGACCTACGCGCAGATGGCGGGCGTGCGACGGCTGCTGATCCTGGGTGAGGCGCTGCGCCTGGACCGGCTCCGCGCCTGGCTGACCCACGCCGATACCCGGCCGGCGCTGTTCAACGGCTATGGGCCCACCGAATGCGCCGACACCATCGCCGCCCACGAGGTCACCGACGCCGATATCAGCACCGGCGGGGACTGCCCGCTGGGAGACGCGCTGCCCAATATCGTGCTCACCGTCCGCGACGCTGATTTGCGTCTGGTCGCCCACGGCGAGAAGGGTGAGTTGTGCGTGCAGGGTGTCTGCGTCGGCGCCGGGTACCGCAACCTGCCCGAGCAGACCGCGGCCGCGTTCGTCGCCGACCCACTGGGCGGTGACACGCTCTACCGCACCGGCGATCTGGTCAGCCGGCGCGCCGACGGGGTGTTGCTCTACCACGGCCGGATGGACCATCAGGTCAAGATCCGCGGTCACCGGGTGGAACTCGGCGAGATCGAACAGGCCCTCAACCGCATCCCGGGTGTGTTGGAAAGCGTGGTGACCGCACCGTCCCGGCCGGACGGGGAACGCTTCGTGGCCGCCTACCTGCGCACCTCGACCGAGGATGCGCGAGACCCCACCGCGCTCAACGCTGTCCTGGCACAGAGCCTTCCGGACTTCATGGTGCCGGCCGGCTACACCTTCATGGAGGCCTTCCCGGTCAACGCCAGCTTCAAGGTGGACCGCAAGGCGCTCCCCGAACCGGTGCTGGGTCGTCCGGCACTGGGCAGCGCGTACCGGCCGCCGGCCGATGCGCTGGAACACAGGCTGGCGGCGATCTGGGCGGACCTGCTCGGATTCCCCTGCGCCGGTGTCGATGACCCGTTCTTCGAACTGGGCGGCAACTCGCTGCTGGCCACCCGGCTGGTGAACCGCGTCAACGCCGAAATCGGTGCGGCGCTGACCATCACCGAATTCTTCGAGAAACCGACGATCGCCGGGGTGGCCGCCAGCCTGGCGCCGCCCGACCCGGCCGTCGCGCCCGCGCCGCGCACCCCGCGGCGCCGCCGCGACGGCGAGCTCATCGCGATCGTCGGCATGGCGGCCCGGGTGCCCGGCGCCGCCGATGTGCCGACATTCTGGCGCAATCTGCTCGGCGGTGTGGACTCGCTGGAGGTGCTCGAAGTCGACCCTGATCGGCCCGACCAGATCCCGGTCAGCGGCTGGGTCGCCGACTCGGAAACCTTCGACCACACCTTCTTCGGCTACACGCCGCACGAGGCCGAGCGGATCGACCCGCAGCAGCGGCTGCTGCTGCAGACCGCGGTGGCCGCCTTCGAGGATGCCGGACTGGCCACCGCCACCAGCACCCTGCGCGCCGGCATCTACGCCGGTGTGGCCGCCAACAGCTACCTCACCCGCAACGTGCTGCCGCACGATCAGACCGGCGACTACGGCCTGGGCTACGCGCTGGTCGGCAATGACAAGGACTACGCCGCCACCCGCATCGCCTACAAGCTGGGTCTGACCGGTCCGGCGTTGAGCGTGCAGACGGCGTGCTCGTCCAGTGGCGCCGCGCTGCATCTGGCCTGCCAGGCACTGCTGGCCGACGATTGCGATGTGGCACTCGCCGGTGGCGCGTCGCTGCCCTGGCAGTACCGCCATGGGCACCAACACCTTCCCGGCGGCGCGCTCAGCGCCGACGGCCGGGTACGCGCCTTCGACGCCGACGCCAGCGGGATGGTGCTCACCGGCGGCGGCGCGTGTGTGGTGCTGCGCCGCCTCGACGACGCGATCGCCGACGGCCACACCATCCACGCCGTCATCCGCGCCACCGCGCTGAACAACGACGGCGGTGAGCGGGCCAGTTTCACCGCGCCCAGCGTCGCCGGGCAACGGGCCGTGGTGCGCACCGCACTGGACCGCGCCGGTATCAACGCCCGCAGCATCGGCGTGCTGGAGGCACACGGCACCGGTACCCCGCTCGGCGACCCCATCGAGGTCGCCGCCATCACCCAGTCCTGGCGCGAGGACACCGCCGACACCGGGTTCTGCGCGATCGGCAGCGTCAAGACCAACATCGGGCACCTCGACGCCGCGGCGGCCATGGCGGGCGCGATCAAGCTGGCGCTGATGCTGCGCCACGGCGAACGCCCGGCCACGCTGAACGTCGCGAAGCCCAACCCGGACTGCGCCTTCGAGTCCTCCCCGTTCTTCGTCAACGAGACCCGCACCACCTGGAGCGCCGACGGCCCACGCCGCGGTGCGCTGTCCTCGTTCGGGTTCGGTGGCACCAACTTCCACGCCATCCTCGAGCAGGGTCCCGACCAGCAGCCCACTCCGGCCCGACGCGGTTGGCAGGTGCTGCGGCTCTCGGCGCGCAGCGCCGAGGCGTTGCAGACCCAGATCGCGGCGCTGAGCCAAACTTTGACCCAGTCCCCGGACTCACTCGCCGATATCGCCTACACCCTCGACGTGGGCCGAAACCGCCACCAGTATCGGGCCGCGGTGGTCGCCCGGAGCCCCGAGCAGGCCGCCGCACGCCTGTCCGACCCGGAAAGCGTTGTCACCGGCCGCGATCCGCAGGCCCGCCCGCACCTGGTGTTCGGCTTCCCCGGGCAGGGCGCCCAGCACGCCGGCATGGGCCGACGGCTCTACGAGACCGAGAGCGTGTTCCGCAGCGCGGTCAACCAGTGTGCCGACATCCTGGCGCCCGCGCTGAATGTGGACCTGCGCGAGGTGCTCTTCGACGCCGACACCGCCGGCGCACTGCGCGACACCCAGCTGGCCCAGCCGGCCATCTTCACCATCAGCTATGCCACCGCGAAGCTGTGGATGAGTTGGGGACTCAAGCCGCACACCATGATCGGGCACAGTGTCGGCGAGTTCGTGGCCGCCACCCTGGCCGGGGTGTTCGAGCTCGAGCACGCGCTGCTGATCCTCGCCGAACGGGCCCGGCTGATGCAGTCCATGCCGTCGGGCGGCATGCTCGCGGTACGCCTGTCCGAGCAGGAGGCCGGACCGTACCTCAGCGGGTCGGTGACGGTGGCCGGTGTGAATTCCCCGCAGCTGACCGTGCTGTCGGGCCCGCACGCCGAACTCGATGCAGTGCAGGCACGCCTGGACGCCGACGGGGTGCCCACCACCGCACTGCACACCAGCCACGCCTTCCACTCGCCGATGATGGATCCGATCGTCGATGCGTTCACCCGGGTGGTCGCACAGTATCCGCGCAACGCCCCGACGCTGCCGTTCTACTCCAGCCTGACCGGGCTGCCCATCACCGGCGAGCAGGCTCAGGACCCGAATTACTGGGCACAGCAGCTTCGTCACGCCGTGCGTTTCGCACCGGCACTGCGCCACGCCGCCGAGACACCGGGCAGCGTGCTGTTGGAATGCGGGCCCGGCCAGAACCTCACCACCAGCGCACGCCAGTGCGGGGTCACCGCGGTGGCATCACTTCCGCATGCCGGCGCCGCCGACGCCGACGATGCCGAGCACGTCGGCACCGCGGTGGCCCGGCTGTTCCTGGCCGGGGTGGATACCGACGCCCGCCGGGTGCACGCGGGTGAGACCCGGATCCGGGTCAGCCTGCCGACCTACCCCTTCGCCAAGACCCGGCACTGGCTCACCCCGACCGCGGCCCTGCCGGTGACGGCCGCCGCCGTCGCGCCGGAAGCGCCTGCGCCGGAAGAGATCTTCGAGGCCGATCCGACCGATCGGATGACGACCTTCGTCCGGACGCTGTTCGCCGAGGTGGCCGGAGTCGACATCGGCCCCGACGATGACCACCGCTCGTTCCTGGAGATGGGGTTCGACTCGCTGCTGCTGACCCAGATCACCACCCAGATCAACCAGCGCCGGTCGGTGTCGCTGCGGTTCCGCCAGCTGCTGGAGGAGTTCCCCACCCCGGCCGGGCTGGCCACACACCTGCTGCACCTCGACAGCGGCGCAGACAGCCAGCAGCCCAAGGTCTTCGGTGCGGGCGCGCGGATCAGCAAGACCGCCGACGAGGCGCTGACGCCCCGGCAACGCGAAGCACTGGACGACTTCGTGGCCCGCTACACCGCGCGGACCGCCCGCAGCCGGGCGTACGCCGATGAGCACCGTCCACATCTGGCGGATCCGCGTGCGGTGTCCGGGTTCCGTCCGCTGTGGAAGGACCTGGTCTACCCGATCGTCTCGGAGACCTCGAAGGGGCCGCGCTTCACCGATATCGACGGGAACGACTATGTCGACATCACCAACGGCTTCGGCTCGGTGTTCTTCGGTCACCGGCCCGACTTCCTGGTCGACGCCGTCCACGCCCAGGTGGAACGCGATATCATCATCGGCCCGCAGAACCCGGTGGCCGGCGAGGCCGCCAGACTGTTCGGCCAGATGGTCGGTCAAGAGCGGGTCGCGTTCTGCAACACCGGTTCCGAGGCCGTGCTGGCCGCGATACGGCTGGCCCGCACCGTCACCGGACGCAACCTGATCGTGCAGCACGAGGGTGACTATCACGGCATCACCGATGAGGTGCTGGTGCGCAGCACACCCAGCGGCCGGACCGTGCCGGCCGCGCCCGGTATCCCGCCGGAGAGCGTGGCCAACACCATCGTTCTGGAGTACGGCACCGCGGAATCGCTTGTGGTGCTGCGGGAACGGGCCCACGAGCTGGCGGCCGTGCTCATCGAACCCGTGCAGTCCCGTAAACCCGATCTGCAGCCCGCCGACTACGTGCGCGAGGTCCGCAGGATCTGCGACGAGAGCGGCACCGCGCTCATCATGGACGAGGTGGTGTGCGGTTTCCGGGTGCACTGGGCGGGCGCCCAGGGAGTATGGGGCGTGAAGGCCGATATCGGGTGCTACGGAAAGGTTTTCGGAGCCGGACTGCCGGTCGGCGCGCTGGCGGGCACCGCCCGGTTCATGGACGCCTTGGACGGCGGCAGCTGGCAGTTCGGGGACGACTCGATGCCCGAGGTCGGGGTCACCTACTTCGCGGGTACCTTCGTGCGCCACCCGCTGACCATGGCCGTCGTGCACGCCACCCTCAAACACATGTTGGACAACCCGGACCTGCAGGAACGGGTGAACGCCACCGCGGCGGGCATGGTGGACCGCCTCAATGCGCTGTTCCGGTCCGAGGGTGTGCCGATGCACATCGGCCGGTTCGGGTCGCTGATGAAGCCGGAGTGGACCCAGGAACTCGCCTTCGGGGAGCTGTTCTACTACTTCCTGCGGGAGGCCGGGGTGAACGCCTGGGATGCCCGGCCGAACTATCTGACCACCGCGCACGGTGCGGCCGAGGTGCAGTTCATCATCGACGCCTTCGCCTACGCCATCGCCCAGATGAAGCAGGGTGGCTTCCTCGACGATGTGACGCCGACGGCGGAACTGTTCGGCGCCACCGCCAGCGCGGACGGCACGACGATCACGCTGCCCAGCACCGAATCCCAGCGTGAGGTCTGGCTGGCCGCCCGCTTCGTCGGCGACAACAGCGTCGCCTACAACGAAGGTCTGAGCCTGGATCTGGCCGGGCGCCTCGACGAGCAGGCGCTGCGGCACGCGCTGCAGACCCTGCTGGACCGCCACGAGTCGCTGCGTGCCCGCTTCTCCCGCGACGGCCGGTCCCTGGTCATCGACACGACGATGGAACTCGACCTGCCCGTGCACGAGCTGAGCGGACTCGACGAGCCGACGCGTTCCGCCGCACTGGCCCAGCTGTGCGACCACGAGATGGGCGCACGCTTCGATCTGCGCCGCGGACCGCTGGTGCGCTTCCGGCTGGTGCGATTGGGGGCCGAGCACCACAAGCTGCTGTTCGTGACCCATCACGCGGTGTGCGACGGCTGGTCGGCTGCGGTCGTGCTGAGCGAACTGGCCGCGCTGTATTCGGCGCGGGTGCAGGGACGCGACGCCGCGTTGGCCCCCGCCCCGCGGTACGCCGACTACAGTGCGGTCGAGCATCACTTCCTGCAGTCCCGTACCGGCCGGCTACACCAGGACTACTGGCTCAAGCAGCTGCGCGAGGTGCCGCCGCCGCCGCAGATCCCGGGTGACCGGCCCGGCGGTGACGACAGCGACCTGTCCGCGGCCCGGATCGACCTGGCGCTGGATGCCGGCCTGGTCAGCCGGCTGCGCACCGTCGGCAGCGCGCACGGCGCCAGCCTGGTCGCCACCATGCTGACCGGGTTCGCCGGTCTGCTGCAGCAGCGCACCGGCCAGGACGATCTGGTGATCGGGCTGGCCGCGGCCGGTCAGTCCTTCCACGACCAGGGCAAGCTGGTGGGGCACTGCGTGAACCTGCTGCCGTTGCGACTGCAGATCGACGGCGCCGACAGCTTCACCGAAGCCCTGCGGGGTACCCGCGGCGCCCTGCTGGACGCCTACGATCACCAGGGCGTCAGCGTGGGCACCGTGACCGAGCAGCTGAACCTGACCCGTTCCGGTGACCGCCCGCCCCTGGTCAGCGTGGTGTTCAACATCGATGTGCGCGACGACGACATCCGGCACACCGGGCTGACCGTCGGCTACGAGACGCTGGTGCGACAGGCCGAGACGTTCGAACTGTTCATCAACGTGGTCGACAACGGCTCCGCGATGGTGCTTGAGGCGAGCTACCGCACGGCGTTGTACAGCGCGGAACTGATCCGGAATCTGCTGGCGCAGTTCGAGAATCTGCTGCGCAATGTCTGCAGCAACCCCGCGGTGGCCATCGCAGAGCTCTAGGATCTGGTCATGCTTTTCGCCCGCCAACGCGCCGAGCTCAACCGCAGGTTCGTCAATCCGGTGGTGGAACCGCTGGCCGGATATGTGCCGCTGTGGTCGGCCGTCGACCACGTCGGCCGCAGGTCCGGGAAGGACTACCGCACACCGGTGACGGCCTTCCCGACCACCGATGGCGTGGCGGTGCTGCTGCCCTACGGCACCGATACCGATTGGGTGCGCAACCTGCAGGCCTCCGGGTCCGGGCGGGTGCAGATCGACGGCCGCAGCCTGCTGGTCGAGGCGCCCCGGGTGGTGCCGCTGAGTGAGGCGCTGCGCGTACTGAAGGGGCCGTGGCGGCACGTATTGCGCATTGTCCCGGTGCAATCCGCATTGCTGCTCACGCGTTCCAGCTGAGCACCGTCCCGCTCGCCGCGGTCATCACGGTGCCGGGCTGCACCCGCAGCCGGTACGGGGCGAGCCGCAGCACGGCGAACGCGGGTGAGGTGGGCGAGTCCCAGCCCGGGATGATGGTCGGGTTGTACCCCAGTGGTTCCGGGGCCTGGACGAACTTGTCCCACACCGCCGTTCGGGTGTCGTCATCGGTGTACCACTCGACGAGGCAGTCGGCGCTACAGGTGTCGTGGCTGGGTGCCCAGTAGTTCACCGACATGTACGGGTGCACCGCGAGATGCTGCTGCTTGACCGGCGAGGGCACGGTCGCCACCCAACCGAACAGATCGGTGCCGTCCCACTCCCAGATGGGGTGCAGCACTCTGCTGCGTGGCTTGCTGTCGGCGTCCACGGTGGCCACCGAGGCCCACACGATGGAATGGGCCATGTCCACGAAGGCGGGGGCGATCTGTTGCAGCGGTGTCACCCGGCCAGCCTAATTCTTCGGAGTCTCGGTTTCTTTGGAGTTTTCGTCGAATTTCGGGTTCCCGTCGTCGTCCAGCCAATCGGTCACCGCGGTGCCCGATACGGTGCCATCGCTGCCCGGGAGCACGGATGTCGGACGGTTGTCTACATAGGCGCCGATCTCTTCCGGCGTCGCGGAGGTGCCGCGGTTCTCTTCACTGGTCATGGCTCACGGGCTGCCCGAATATGTGATCCACCAAACAATCAGGCGGAAACCGATCGCAGCGCCACAGGGAGACTGGGCAGGAAATGCCGGGTCGCGAAGGCGCGCACGTCGTCGGCGGTCTGCAGCGGCTGCACGCTGGGCAGCAACAGCACCATCGCGGCATACCGCAGGATGGTGTCGGCCAGGTCGTTGACGGCCGGGGCGCCGATCCGCTCGGCGAAACCGTCCGGGAAGATCACCAGCAACGCCGCGGCCATCCGTTCGACGGCGGCACCGTAGTGCCGGTGCAGCATCTCCTGTGCCAGGGCGGGATCGTCGACGATCATCTGGTTGAGCACCCGGTGGCGCCGGAACCTCATGATCGACAGCGTGAAGGCCTCGACGTAGTAGTTCGCCTGCGGCTTGGCCTCTTTCAATTCCTTCGCGATGTCGGCGAACAGCGCCACGTTCTCGCGTTCGATGACGGCGCCGACGAGTTCGTCGCGGTTGGCGAAGCGCCGGTAGATGGTGGTCCGGCTGACGCCGGCCCGCCGCGCGACATCGTCGAGGGCGACCTTTCGGAAGCCATGCCGTTCCAACTCGACGAGTGCCGCGTCGAGGATGGTCTCTCCGGCGTCAGCCCCTGGCATAACCGGCTTGGGCGAATTTGCTGTAGCGCACCGACATCGGCAACCGGTCCCATGCCCAATTGACCGGACGCGACCGGCAGAACGCGGCGAACCGCTGGTAGCGACGTTCCTGCCGCTCGGTCCATGGCAGGCTCAGCAGATCCCGTGCCCGTGGCGGCAGCCCGCCCGTGGTGAGGAACGCGGCCACCGGATCGAACACCGTCGCGACGATCTTCCAGGCCACCGGATTCACGCCCTTGGGGCACGGGAATCCCTTGGTGACGTAACCGACGCCGTACCTGGCGGACTTGTGCGCGACGGCGACCTCGTCGAGCATCCGGTCCCAGTACTGCACGAACTCGGCGTAGGTGGCCGGCTGCGGGCGATCACTGACCCCGTAGCGTCGGTACCAGGTCTTGGACTCCAGGTAGATCTGTTCCTTCTCGGCCTCGCTGAGGCGCTTGACGAAGGTGTCGGCGAAGTAGATGACCTGCTCGACGAAGGTGGCGTGCGCCCAGTAGTAGGTCTCCGGATCCAGGGCGTGGTAGCGCCCGGCCGGCGTGCCGTCCGGGCCGGGCATTTCGCCCTTGATATCGGTGTGGAAGTCGCGCACCTGGGTGCCCGCGTTCTGCTCTTCGGAGCCGTACACCGTCTTGAAGATCGGCGGGATGGTGCGCTTGAGCCGCTCGGCGGTATCGGAGAAGAACGTCGAGTGGTCCAGCACGCCCTGACCGAGTTCGGCGAGCATGTTCTGCAGCACCGCGGGGCGGGGCCCGATGAGGTACATCCGGTTCTCACCGAAGTACTTCCACACCAGGGAGCCGGGCCCGAGCGGCAATGCGTCATCGAGTGCCTCGGGTGCGTTCTCCGCCAGTTCGGTCATGCGGAACAGTGTTACAGATTTTGAACTTTGTTCCAACCGGATGTGGTGTGGGTCATACGCCCTGCGAATTAGCGCTACCCGGAGGCCTGGTCCACGACGGCGTCTCCGGGGTCTTCGGCGCCGGACCGGGACGCGGCGAATTCGGCGGCCTGGTCGACCAGGCCGTTGGCCGCGTACATGTTGTGGGCATTCCCGTCGCCACCGCCCGGGGCGCACACCGGATCGGTCGGGATGCACAGGTCCATCGTCTTGTCGGCGTAACCGCTGCCGACGGTGATCGGCGGCGCGCCGGTGTAGATCATCTGCAGGAAACCGCTCGACGGCTTACCGAACAAGGCCACCGCGGCCACGTGATCGGCCACCGACGGTTCCAGCGGACCGGTCAGACCCGGCGGCAGGGCGAAACCCTCGGGCACCGCATCCGCGGTGAGATAGGCGGCGACCGCCGCCCCCTGCGAGAACCCACCGAGCACCATCTTGGTGTCCGGGCAGGCCGCCGCCGTGGCGCGCACCTTGTTACTCGCGTCCACCACACCGTCGGCGGCGGTCGCGAAATCCAGCGACGCGGGATAGTTCACCGGGTACACATCCACCGATTTGCCTGGGGTCTTGGCGCGCAGCGCATCCACGAACGCCTGTCCGGTTCCGCCCACCCCGGGCGCCTCGAAGGTGCCCCGCGCGAACAGCACCTGGATATCCGGACATGCCTCGGGCTCGGCCGCCGCAGGCCCCGCCATCGCCAGCGACCCCGCCACCACGCACGCCGCGGATGCCGCGGCCCCCAACCAACGATCGATCTTTGTCATCGTTTCCATCCAGAGCTCGTTCCCGACTCCGCGGTGACGCCGCTGCCCCCGCGACCAGCAGGCCCCGACTACCCGCGATCCGGACGGTCGAATCCCGCCGCAAATGTGGCCTGCCCCACGGGCGGACGCGAGCGGCGCCACCGCGCGATGCCCAGTACCGCCAGCACGCCCGCGACGGTCAGCAGGAACAGCGCCAGCACGATCAGTGGCGGGGAGTAGACCACCGTCGACAGCGTGGGTTGGCCGTCCATGATCGGCGGCACCTGCTCCCGGGATCCGGCGGCGAGCCAGCTCGTCACCGCACCGGCCAGGGCCAGGGCTGCCACCACGAGTTGCACCAGCGCGGTGCGCCTCACGGTGCCGGCTCCCCGACCAGCGATTCCAACGCCGCGCGCAGCGTGCGATGCCTGCGCGCCCAGGCCTGGCCCGAACGGCCGTCGGTCAGTTTCATGCCGATGCCGGTACGCCCACGCGGAATGCCGCTCAGCTCACCGAAGGCGCGATAGGACTGCCATTTCTCGTTCTTGTGACGCTTGGGTTCCGGGTAGATCTTCACGATGTCGGCGATGGTGACGAACTCGGTGCCCTGGCGCAACGTGGTGGGTGTCAGCTCCACCGACGTGTGGATCCGCGCGGCCTTGATCTGAATCCAGAGAAAGCCACTGACCAGGATCATGAAGGCTGCGGGCACCCCGAACTGCACGCCGCCACCCCCCGAGAGCTGGATGAACATCATCGCGCCCCCGGCCGCCGGACCCGCCAGCAACCACCACCAGGTGCCGCCCGGCTCGTGGAACAGCACCTGCTCGGTGGTGTCGGGGGCCGGCGGGGTGCTCTCGGTCATTGCACCTCCAGAAACCAGTCGGAGGCGGCCGGCCGCATGAACAGGGTCGCCCCGATGGCCACCGGCACCACCCCGAACAGGGCCAGCGGCGCGATGGCGAACGGCGCCAGCAGCGCCAGCACGAACACCAGCGCCACCAGCACCACCGCCAGCCACACCATCGCCCGGCGGAAGCGCAGGTCCCCGCTGCGGGCACGGCCGGCCAGGAAGCTCAGCACCACACCCGTGATCAGCAGCAGGCCACTGATGCCCCCGCGCATCACCACGATGCTGCGGACCTCGCTGTCGGACAGCTCGGCGGAGAAGGCGCTGCGCGGCGTGCTGATCGCACTGCTCAGCCCGAGCAGACCACCGGCCAGCAGCAGCACCGATCCCGCCAGGACCAGCCAGAACGCGATGTTGACGAGGGCCGGACGCGGCGCAGGTGTGGGTTTGGTCATATCCGCGCCAGCCTAACGGGTGAGGTAGTCGTGAGCGTCCTTGCGGTGCAACAACACCACGCCGCCCAGGATCAGCACCGAACCGAAGATGGTGCACGCCGCGAACCCGAACGCGGCGAGCTCGGAGCGGTCCACGGTGAACAGGCTGGAGACCGAATAGACCACCGCGGTCAGGCCACCCGCGGTCAGCAGCGTGCGCGGCCAGCGGTAGCCCAGCCGCATCAGGACCGCGAACGTCGCGACCACGGCGATGGTCACCACGAGGAAGAGACCCGATGCGCCGTAGACGTAGGCACCGGCATCGGGCATACGCACGGTGGCCAGATCGATGATGTAGCCGATCGCCATGAGGGGAAGGGCTGCCATCCAGAGCCAGAACCCGGTGTCGACATCCTCGGGGCGGCTCACGTGGTCGGCGGCGGGCGGTTCCTCGGTCACGCCAGCCATCCGGCGGCCTCGGCCGCCCAGTAGGTCAGCACGATATCGGCGCCGGCACGGCGGATACCGATCAACGATTCCAGCGCCGAAGCCTGCAGGTCGATCCAGCCATTGGCCGCGGCGGCGCTGATCATCGCGTACTCCCCCGAGATCTGATATGCAGCCACCGGTACCGGCGAGATGTCCGCGGCGGCGGCCACCACGTCGAGATAGCTCATCGCGGGTTTGACCATCACGATATCGGCGCCCTCATCGATATCCAGCGTGATCTCGTGCACGGCCTCACGGGCATTGCCCGCATCCTGCTGGTAGGTGCGCCGATCGCCGGAAAGGCTGGAGCCGACGGCTTCCCGGAACGGGCCGTAGAAGGCCGAGGCGAACTTCGCGGCGTAGGCCACGATCGCGACATCCTCGTGCCCGGCGTCGTCGAGACCGTCCCGGATGGCCGCCACCTGACCGTCCATCATGCCGCTCGGCCCGACCATGTGCGCTCCCGAATGAGCCTGAGCCACAGCGAGTTTCACATACTGATCGTTGGTGGCGTCGTTGTCGACCCGGCCGTGCGCATCCAGCACACCGCAGTGCCCGTGATCGGTGAACTCGTCGAGGCAGGTATCGGCCATCAGAACGGTGGCGTCACCCAGATCGGCGGAAAGATCGCCCAGCGCCACGTTGAGGATGCCGTCCGGGTTCAGGCCTGCGCTGCCGACGGCGTCCTTGTCCTCGTCGCGCGGCACACCGAAGAGCATCAGCCCACCCACCCCGGCGGCCACCGCCTCGGCGGCGGCCCGGCGCAACGAATCCCGGGTGTGCTGCACGACTCCGGGCATCGAGGTGATCGGACGCGGCTCCGACAGTCCGTCGGCGACGAACATCGGCAGCACCAGATGGCGCGGCTCCAACGACGTCTGCGCGACCAGCCGGCGCATCGCCGGCGTCGACCGCAGCCTACGGGGGCGGACCCGCATTACCGGCGGCGGCTCTTCTTGCGCGGCGGAGGCAGCGCACCCTCGGCACGCAGGCGGGCGGCGTGCTCGGCGAGCGCCTCGACCAGCGGACCGACCGCGGCCGTCTCCGGCTGCACATCGACGCGCAGTCCGAATTCGACTGCCGTTTCCGCGGTCTTGGGGCCGATGCAGGCGACAATGGTCCGCGCGTGCGGCTTGCCCGCGATGCCGACCAGGTTGCGCACCGTCGAGCTCGAGGTGAAGCACACCGCGTCGAACCCGCCGGTCTTGATCATCTCGCGGGTCTGCGCCGGCGGCGGGGCCGCGCGCACGGTGCGGTAGGCGGTGACATCCTCGATCTCCCAGCCACGTTCACGCAGGCCCTCGGCCAGGGTTTCGGTGGCGATATCGGCGCGAGGCAGCAACACCCGGTTCACCGGATCGAAAATCTCGTCGTAGTCCGGGAATTCGTCGAGCAGACCCAGTGAGGACTGCTCACCGGAGGGCACCAGCTCGGGGTTGATACCGAAGGCGCGAACCCGATCAGCGGTGGCCTGACCGACACAGGCGATCTTCACCCCGGAGAACGCCCGCGCATCCAGACCGAACTCGTTGAACTTCTCCCACACCGCACGGACCGCATTGGTGGAGGTGAACACCACCCACTGGAACCGGCCGTCGACCAAACCCTTGACGGCCCTTTCCATCTGGGCCGGGCTGCGCGGCGGCTCGACGGCGATGGTGGGCACCTCGACGGGCAGTGCGCCATGGGTGACCAGGCGGTCGCTCATCTCACCGGCCTGATCCTTGGTGCGCGGCACCAGTACGGTCCAGCCGTACAGTGCCCGGCTCTCCCACCAGTTCAGCTTCGCGCGGTTGGCGACGGTCTTGCCGATCGTCACCACCAGCGGCCCGGCCAGCGGACCCGGGGTGCCGCCGGTGGACTCGGCGGCGGTCAGGATCGCCTTGTCCCCCAGGCCGGCCAGCGTGGTCTCCACCGAATGCTGCTGGCAGGTGGTGCCATGGGCGGTGACCACGGCCGGGGTGTTCTCGGCCAGGCCGAACTCGACGAGGGTGCGCGCCGCATCGGCCAGATGCGAGGCGGTGGCGTGCAGGATCAGCGGACCGGGGGCGGCGGCCAGCGCGGCCCAGTCGACGTTGGGGTCCCGGACATCGGCCACGGTGTGCGAGGAACCCAGCGGCAGACCGGCATACGTCGGCACCGCGGTGGTGTCCGGCAGGCCGGGCACGATCTCGAAGTTCAGGTGAGTGCGGGCCAGGGTGTTGACCTCGGTGATGACCGCGTCGACCGACAGCGGGTCACCGGCCACCAGCCGGACCACGTCCACGCCGTGCCGGGCCTCGGCAGCCAGGGTCTTGGCGACCTCGGCCGGGTCACCCAGCGCGGGACGGACATCGGGGCCACCGGGTACCACGGCTGCCACCTCGGCGCCGTCGGAATCCGAGGCGGGAGCCTCCGGTGCCGGCCCGGACGTGGGCGGCAGCTCGGAGCCGACCAGCGCCAGCACCGCCTCGGGTACATCGGGGTCGGTGAACACCGTCGCGGCGTTGGCGAGTACCGTCCGCGCACGGGTCGTCAGCAGGCCTGGATCGCCCGGGCCTGAGCCAACGAACGTGATGCGGCCGGGCCGGATCTTTCGGCCTCGGCTACCTGCGTGCCCAGTCATCTGTCACTCCCAGCGTCTGCCAACACGTCACGTGCACCCAGTTCGAACAGCTCCGCGGCCACCGAGAGCCCAAGCTCCCGTGCCCGCTCCGGAGTACCGATCCCGGACGCACGGATCACGTCGGATCCGTCCAGCGCCGCCACGCATGCCCGCAGCGACAGCTCTTCGAAGACCCGGCCGTCCTCGTCGATGGACTCGACCACCTCAGCGATGGCACCCACCGGCGCGGAACAGCCCGCCTCCAGTTCGGCGAGCAGGGCACGTTCAGCGGTGACCGCGGCGCGAGTGTCGGCGTCATCCAACTCCGCCAGCACCGCGACAAGCTCACTGTCACCGGCGCGACACTCCACTGCGAGAGCCCCCTGAGCCGGTGCCGGCAACATCTGCACCGGTTCGAGCGACTCGGTCACAGCGTCGAGCCGTCCGATGCGTGCAAGACCCGCCCGGGCGACGACGACTCCGTCGAGATCACCGCTACTTACCCTGTTCAACCTGGTGTCTAGGTTGCCTCGTAGGGGGCGGATTTCCAAACCGAGACCCAGTGCTCTAAGCTGCGCGGCCCGTCGCGGGCTCGAGGTGCCGATCGTGGAGCCGGCCGGCAACTCCCCCAGCACCATGCCGTCGCGGGCCACCAGCGCGTCCCTGGCGTCCTCACGGGGCGGGATGGCGGCGATGTCGAACCTGGGGTCGGACGCGGTCGGCAAATCCTTGTAGGAGTGCACCGCCATGTCGACCACACCGTCGACGACGGCCTCGCGCAGCGCCGCGGTGAAGACGCCGACACCGATCTCGGCGATCGGTGCACTGGATTGGTCCCCGGCCGTGGCGACGATCACCAATTCGGCGGGGTGGCCGTTGGCGATCAGGGCATCACGGATGAAGCCGGCCTGGGTCGTCGCGAGCAGGCTGCCCCGGGTGCCGATCCGGATCACTCGGGCTGGTCGTTATCTGTTGCGATCAAAGGCAATTCGCCACCGGAGACGGCGTCGACAGCCTGTGGATCGAGCTCGAACAGCTCACGCAGCGCCTCGGCGTAGCTGTCCCCGCCGGGGGCCCCAGCCAGTTGCTTCACCCGCACCGTGGGGGCGTGCAGCAGCTTGTCGACGACGCGGCGCACCGTGCGGGCCACCTCGTCGCGGTGCGTGGAGTCCAGCCCGGGCAGCCGATTGTCCAGCCGCAGCAATTCGGCCTCCACCACATCGGCGGCACGCTGGCGCAGCGCTGTCACCGTCGGGGTCACCTCGGCCATCCGCTGCCCGGCCAGGTAGTTGGCAACCTCGGCGGCCACGATGGCCCGGGCCGCTTCGGCGTCGGAGGCGGCCGCGCGGGCGGTGGGCTCGCGCTGGATGCGGTCCATGTCGATGACGTGCACGCCGGGCAGGCCGGCCACCGCGAGGTCGATATCGCGGGGCATACCCAGATCGCACATCACCAACGGGCGGTCACCGTCGCGCGCCGTGAGGCCGTGGTGCACGTCGGCCAGCGACATCACCGGCCGGACCGCGCCGGTGCTGCTCACCACCACATCGGCGGTGGCCAGCACGGAGGAGATGTCATCGAGGGTGTACGCGGCGGCGGGCACGCCGAGTGCGGAGATGTTCTCGGCGAGCCTGCGGGCGCGCGGCAGCGACCGGTTGACCACGTCGATGCGGTCGACCCCGGCGCGGACCAGGTGCTTGGCGGCCAAAGCGCCCATCGAGCCGGCGCCGACCACCACGGCACTGCGGCCCGCCAGGCCTGTGCCGATCCCCTGGTCGCTGCGCTCTCCCCCGCAAGCGGGAGGTGCCCCCAGCCCGCCGTTGAGACGCTTCTCGGCCATCTCCAGGGACACCGACACCACCGAGGCGCCCGCGGAGTCGATTCCGGTCTCGTTGTGCACCCGCTTACCGACCGACAGCGCGCGCTGGGCCAGTTCGTGCAGGGTGCGCCCGACGGTGTGGTTGGACTCGGCGGCGGCATAGGCCCGCCGGACCTGACCCAGGACCTGCTGCTCGCCCATCACGACGGAATCGAGCCCGCTGGTGACGGAGAACAGATGCTCGACGGCGGCTTCCGCGTAGCGCACATAGGCGTATTTGGTGAGGTCACCCAGGCCCATACCGGAATGCTCGGAAAGCACCTGCCCGATCACCGACAAACCGCCGTGGAAGGCCTCGACCACGGCGTAGACCTCGACCCTGTTGCAGGTCGACAGCACCATGGCCTCGGTGACCAGCGAGGACTGCAGGACCTCGTCGATGATCTTGGCCTGATCGGATTCGTCAGTGCTCAACTGCTCCAGTACGGATACCGGCGCACTGCGATGCGAAACCCCGAATAGCAGCACGCTCACGGCATCATCACCTTCGACACTTCCCGTCGCTTCGCTCGCCCAGGACAGCTATTTCCGTCGCTTCGCTCGCCCGGTCAGGGTCCAAAGTAGCCGTTCACCAGCGCGCCACCAAATTAACTGACATCGGAGCGCAACCGGGGTTCGTCGACCTCCCAGTAGCTGTGTTCGGCGCCGTCGAGCAACACGACCGGCAGCCGATCGCCGAATTCGGCACGCAGGCCGGGCTCCCCCGCAGCAGCAGCCGCATCGACATCGGTGGAGCTCAGCGCGAACCCCAGTTCTTCGGCCAGCGCGGCCAGCGCCACGGCCGCTCGTTCGCACATGCTGCAGCCGGCTCGTGTGAGCAACACCACCTGATGGTCCACACATCCAGTATCGACCCTGCGTGACTTAGGGTTGAAACGTGTCCGAGACGCCCCCGCCGCCGCCGCCGGACCTGACCGCGGCCGCGTTCTTCGACGTCGACAACACCTTGGTGCACGGCTCGTCGCTGGTGCACTTCGCCCGCGGGCTGGCCGCCCGCAAGTACTTCACCTACGGCGACATCCTCGGAATCGTCTATGCGCAGGCGAAATTCCAGTTCACCGGCAAGGAGAACAGCGACGACGTCGCCGAGGGCAAGCAGAAGGCGCTGGCCTTCATCGAGGGCCGTTCGACCGCGGAACTGGTCGAACTCGGCGAGGAGATCTATGACGAGATCATCGCCGACAAGATCTGGCCGGGCACCCGCGCGCTGGCCCAGATGCATCTCGACGCCGGGCAGCAGGTGTGGCTGGTGACCGCCACCCCCTTCGAACTCGCGGACACCATCGCCCGCCGGCTGGGCCTGACCGGGGCGCTGGGCACCATCGCCGAATCGGTCGACGGTGTGTTCACCGGCCGGCTGGTCGGCGACATCCTGCACGGGGCGGGCAAGGCGCACGCGGTCCGGTCGCTGGCCATCCGCGAGGGTCTCAACCTGCGCCGATGCGCGGCGTACTCGGACAGTTTCAACGATGTGCCGATGCTGTCCCTGGTCGGCACGGCGGTGGCGATCAACCCGGACGCGGCGCTGCGCGATGTCGCGCGTGAGCGCGGATGGGAGATCCGCGACTTCCGCACCGCACGCAAAGCGGCCCGGATCGGGGTGCCGTCGGCGCTGGCCCTGGGCGCGGTGGGCGGAGCGCTCGCCGCGGTGGCGTCCCGCCGCGACGCGGGTCGTTGACCCTCGCGCTGATAGGCTGACCCGCCATGGGAATCGCTGATGAGATCGTCGGAACCCACTTCCGGTACCCCGACTATTTTGAGGTCGGGCGGGAGAAGGTCCGCGAGTTCGCGAACGCCGTCAAGGACGAGCATCCCGCGCACCACTCCGACGAGGGCGCCGCCGAGCACGGCCACGACGCCATCCTCGCGTCGTTGACGTTCATCGCGGTGGCCGGCCGGCGGGTCCAGCTGGAGATCTTCAACCAGTTCGATGTGCCGGTCAACATGGAGCGCGTCCTGCACCGCGACCAGAAGCTGATCTTCCACCGCCCCATCAAGGTCGGCGACAAGCTGTGGTTCGACTCGTACCTGGACTCGGTCATCGAGTCGCACGGCGCCATCCTCACCGAGGTCCGCGGCGAGGTCACCGATGACGACGGCAACCCGGTGATGACCACGGTCGTGACGATCCTCGGCGAAGCCGAACACGAGGGCGAGGCCGATGAGGTCACCGCGCAGATCGCCGCCGCACGCGATGCCGCGATCGCCAAGATGGTGGCCGGACAGAACGCCTGAGCCCGCGCGTCGCGGCCGAATGTGAATCGTCGTCGGTGAAACTCCCGCGGGGCCGACGAGGACTCACACTCGCGCGCAGGGCATCGGCGGATCAGCCCAGGAAGGTGTTCCGGCGGTTGGCCAGCAGCTGATACAGGGTGTGCTGGATGGTCTCGCGGACCTGGTCGGTCAGTTCGAAGGTGACCATCGGATCGTCGGCGGCCGTCTCGTCGTAGCCCTCGGTGGAGATCGGTTCCCCGAACTTGATATGCCATTTGGACGGCAGCGGCACCAGCCCGAGCGGCCCGGCCAGCGGGAACAGCGGGGTCACCGGGAAGTACGGCAGGCCCAGCACCCGCGCCAGCAGCTTGATGTCGCCGATCTTGGGATAGATCTCCTCGGATCCCACGATCGAGCACGGCACGATCGGCGCCCTGGCCCGCAGCGCGGCCGAGACGAACCCGCCGCGGCCGAACCGCTGCAGCTTGTAGCGGTCCTTGAACGGCTTGCCGAGGCCCTTGAAGCCCTCGGGGAACACCGCGGTGAGCTCACCCGCGGCGAGTAACCGGTGCGCGTCGGAGGTGCACGCGACGGTGTGCCCGGCCTTGCGGGCGGCCTGCCCGACGACGGGCATGTCGAACACCAGGTCGGCGGCCAGCATGCGCAGCACGCGCTGACGCGGATGGTGATCGTGCACGGCGACCGCGGCCATCAGCCCGTCGAACGGCAGCACGCCGGCGTGGTTGGCCACCACCAGCGCCGCTCCGTCGAGCGGGAGGTTCTCGATACCGCTGACCTCGACCCGGAACCAGGAGTTGAAGAGCCCGCGCAGCATGGGCAGCACGACGGCGTCGTTGAGGTGTGCGTCGAACCCGAACTCGTCGACGGTGTAGTCACCGGTCATCCGTTTGGTGACGAACTCGGCGATACCCGAGATGGCCCTGGCCAACTCGTTGGGCGTGTCCTCGGCAGCCGTCTCGGCGGCACCGTTGCGGTGTTGATCGATCTCGCGGACGACGGCGGCCATCTGCTCGGCGGAGGCACGACCGTCGGGATCGGCGAGCAGCGACGGGTGCCTGCGCGCGCTGTCGGCCCGCTGCGAGGCCCGCCGCTGCGCCGAGGAACGGCCCGAATTGGAGTGCAGCGGAATCACTTTCGCTCTGGGTTCACTCGCCACGCGTCACCCTCTCCCCCGCCCGAATCACCTGGTCGACTAGCCTCCGACGCGTTGCGCCAGCGTCACGGCACGGCTCTCCACTGAGCGTACCCATTTCGGGTCGATGATCGGAGTCAGACCACGTCCCCGCACGTAATCGTCAAAAGCCTCCGCTGTCGTCCACTTAGGGTTATACCCTAGGACGTTACGCATGCGCGCGGTGTCCATCACCCGGCCGTAGCTCAGATAGTTCAGCTGCTCGCGATCGAGTTCGGTGTAACTCGTTGCGCGCCTCAAGGAATCGACGGCGGCCAGCGCCGAACGTGGCACCGGCAGCGCGACCCGTCCGGATCGGCGGATCGCCTGACTCATCATGATGATGCCCGCGGCTCCGACGTTGAAGGTGCCGGCGCGACCGGCGACCGTGGCACGCTCAAGCGCACCGAGCGCATCCTGTTCGTGCAGCAGCTGCAGCCGCGCATCGCGCCCCAGCACCGAGGGCACCACCGGACCGGCCAGGTACCGCGACAGCGCGGTGTCCATCGCGGGGCCGATCATGTTGGCCAGCCGCAGGATCGTCACCGCGATATCGGGACGACGGCGGGCCAAACCGCGGACGTAGCCCTCGATGTCGATGCTGTCGCGGGCGAAACCGTCCGCGGGCGGCCGCCGGGCCCCGCCGTCCTCGGTGAACATCACCGGGTCCCGTGAGCTCGCCCCGTACACCTCGGAGGTGGACTTGAGAATGACCCTGCGCACCGACGGCGCCTTCTGGCACGCCGCGAAGAGCTGGATGGCCCCCATCACGTTGAGCTCTTTGAGGGTCGCCCGCCCGCCCGCCCGCGGCGCATACGACGCCGCCGCCGCGTGCACGACGGTGTCGACGTCACCGTTTCGGATGACCTTGGCGATGAACGGGTTGCGGATGTCGGCGCGCACGAATTCCGCGCGCCCCATCCTGCGTAGGAGATCCTTGCTCGGCGCGATGGCGTCGACCGCGATGACGTGGTCGATCGCCGGGTTCTGCACCAGCCGAGCGGTCAGGTAGCCGCCGAGGAACCGGCAGGCACCGGTGACCAGCACCACTTTCGGATCGGTCGCCTGCTCCTCCATCGGGCCAGCCTATCGGCCGAAGCCGAAAAGCTACTTACCGAGTTTTCTGCGCTGAACCCGAGTGCGACGAAGCAGCTTCCGGTGCTTCTTCTTCGACATGCGCTTGCGCCGCTTCTTGATAACTGAACCCATGAACTCCGCTACCTACCAATGAGTGAACTGACCGCGTCACCTTACCTGGGTGGCCCGGCCAAGTGGAAAACGCGTGCTAGCCGGCGTCGAAGTACGAGGTCTCCAACAGATCGTGGACCGCCTTGGCATGCACCCGGAACGACCGCCCGACGCGTACCGCCGGCAGTTCGCCGTTGTGCACCAGCCGGTAGACGGTCATCTTGCTCACCCGCATCAGGCTTGCCACTTCCGCGACGGTGAGAAATTGAGCCTTCGGCTGGCCGTCGCCGGCGGAATCCCGCGCCGATGGCCCGTTCAATGACGTCATCGCAACCCAATCCATAAGGCACGGCCGTTCCAGCGGCTTCCCCACCGCTGGCACGTACGCGTGCATACACGAGGAGAATAGCGTGGCCACTGGGGTTATTGCGACGGGTGTTGGCTAATCAGTCCGAAATTGGTGAACTACTCGGATGTAATTCCGAGCTGCTCAGAGCGCCTTTTTGCCGCCGCGATGGCATCGGAGACGGCACTGCGGAGCCCACCTCGCTCCAGTTCCCGCAGACCAGCCGCGGTGGTGCCGCCCGGAGACGTCACGATCGCCCGCAGCGCGGTCGCCGAGGTGTCCATGACACCGGCCTGCGCGCTGTCCCGGCGATCCAGCAGCATGGCAGCCGATCCGGCCATGGTGTGCACCACGAGTTCGGTGGCGACCTCCCGGCTCAGCCCGGCGTCCACGCCCGCGTCGACCAGGGCCTCGACCATCAGGAAGAAGTAGGCGGGCCCCGAACCCGACACCGCCGTCACCGCGTCCAGCTGCGATTCGGCCACCGTCAGCACGTCGCCGACGGTGTCGAAGATCGCCGAGACCTCCTTGACCTGCTCGGGCGTCGCGAACCGGCCGGCGGCCACCGCGCTGACACCGCCACCGACCACCATCGGGGCGTTCGGCATCACCCGGATGACCGGGGTGCCCGCGGGCAGTTTGGCCTCGAAGAACGCCGTGTTCACACCCGCGGCGACGCTGACGAAGACCTGCTCCTCGCTCTCGCCCTCGGCGCGGGCGACCGTCTCGGCGATCTGACCGGTCACCGACTCCACATCGGCCGGTTTGACGGCGATGATGATGTAGGTGGCGCTGTCGGCGGCATCGGCCACCGAGGTCACCCGCACCGAGTAGGTGTCCGCCAGCTGCTTGGCCCGGTCCGGATGCTTCTCGGCG
Organism: Mycolicibacterium frederiksbergense; assembly: GCA_030499155.1. Classification (GTDB taxonomy): domain Bacteria; phylum Actinomycetota; class Actinomycetes; order Mycobacteriales; family Mycobacteriaceae; genus Mycobacterium; species Mycobacterium frederiksbergense_A. Next base: position 611,663 of record JAUKNU010000001.1, read on the forward strand.
ACAACGAGGTCCTTGACCTGACGGCCCGCCCTCAACAACCCCGAGAGCAGTGCTTCGCCGATACTTCCGCCGCCGATGATCGCAATTCTTGCCACGGGTGCAGTTTCCCACGGCGGGTGCCAGGGCGAGCGAAGCGACGGGGGGAAACTCCCGGGCGAGCGAAGCGACGGGGGAAAACTCCCGGGCGAGCGAAGCGACGGGGGAAAACTCCAGGGCGAGCGCAGCGACGGGGAAAGTTCGCGGCTAGGACGTCGGCACCAGCGCGAGCTGACGGGTCTGCACCACGATGCGGCCCGCCGAGTCCACCACGACATGGTCCTCGTCGAACCACTCCTGACCGATCTGGGTCGTCGTGCACAGCACCCGCAGCCAGCCGTCGGCCGGGCGGGCCCGCAGGAAGGCCGTCAGCTGGACGGTGGGGGCCCAGCCGAACCGGTTGACCCCGAACGTCACCGGGGCCGACACATCGCCACACAGCAGGGCGAAAAGCACATCGGGGGCTTCGCCGCGGGGCCGCAGCCAGTACTCGATGACCGGTGGTCCGCCATCCGAGCGCGGCGCCATGGTCGTCAGCGACGGCCGGATATCGCAGCCGTGGGCCAGATGCACGATGTCGGCCATCCGGTGTCCGGGACCGATCGGCTCCAGCCCGGGCGGCGGCTCGGGCGTCATCAACGGCACGACGGGGTTGGTCGACAGCAGCGGCGGCGCATCGTGCTCGGGGACGCCGAGGGTGATCGCCGCGCGGACCGCCACCCGGTCGCCCTGCATCAATTCGACGTCGACCAGGCTGATCCGGCGACCACGCTTGCGCACGGTCGTGAGGACCCGCAGTGCGCCGGGATCCGGCGCCCACAGGAAGTTCCCGGACACCGCAATGGGTTCCACGGATTCGACCCCCCGGTCGCTGCGCTCCTGCCCGCCGGAGTCGACCCCCCGGTCGCTGCGCTCCTGCCCGCCGGAGTCGACCCCCCGGTCGCTGCGCTCCTGCCCGCCGGAGGACCGGCCGATCTCGGCGCGCGCCGCGTTCGCGCACAGCGCCAGCATCGCCCCGCCGTGCACCTTGGGCCCGATGGTCCAGTGCTCGTCGAGCGCGCCGTCGTACACGCCGTCACCGGCCGACTCGAGGCGCATGGCCTCGCTGAACAACACGCTCATCGCAGCAGGTGCTCCCGGGCGAACTGCAGGGACTCGGTCAACAGGGCCTCCCGTTCGGCGGCGTTGCGGGCTCCCGAGGTGGTGACCTCGAGAATGACGTGGCCGGTGAAATCACTGAGGGCCAACTGGCGGCACACCTCGGCGGCCGGCTGGGTGCCCCGGCCCGGCACCAGATGCTCGTCGGTGGACGCCCCGCTGCCGTCGCACAGGTGCAGATGAACCAGGCCCTGCCCCATCCGTCGCGCCAGCTCCAACGCGTCGGTGCCCGCGGTGGCGCTGTGCGACAGGTCCAGGGTGTAGTGCGCATGCCCACCGTCGAGCGGGTCGAAGGACGGCGCGAACGCCGAGATGCCGGGGCCGGGGTTACCGCCGCGTCTTCGCATCCGCTCGATCGAGGGCTGCCCGGTGCCCCAGAACCTGTCCGCCCGGAACGGAAACATGTTCTCCACCGCGACCAGGACATCGCTACCGGCCTCCAGGTCGGCGACCTGCGCGCTGAAGCCCTCGGCGTAGCGGCGCTGCCAGCGGAACGGCGGATGCACCACCACGGTCTGGGCGCCCAGCTGCTCGGCGGCCCGCACGCTGCGTTCCAGCTTGGCGATCGGGTTCGCGCCCCAGACGCGTTGTGAGATCAACAGGCACGGCGCGTGCACCGAGAGCACCGGGATGCCGTAGGTCTGCGACAGGGCTTGGACGGCCTCGATGTCCTGGCTGACGGGTTCGGCCCAGACCATCAGCTCGACACCGTCGTAGCCCAGGCGGGCGGCGTAGTCGAAGGCCGCCTCGGTCCGCAGCGGGTACACCGAGGCCGTCGACAGGCCGACCTTGATCGCGGGGCGCACTTAGGTGGACTGCAGCAGGGCCAGCGGCCCGAGCGTCACCATGGCGCCCACCGCCACCGCGATCAGCGTGCTGGCGATGTCCTCGGTCTTGCGCACCACCCGCACACCCACCACCAGGCCCAGGATCACCAGCACCGAGAGCGCCAGCGCCACAATGTTGTTCCATTTCCAGAGCTGATCGAAGGCGATGAACAGGCCGGCGCCGAGCGCGACCGCGAGCACGCTCTGCACCACGATCCACACCCCCCGCATGAAGGGCGACGGGGCGTCGGGTTCGGTCAGGTCCAGCGCGGCCAGCGGCTCGTCCACCTCGATGGACACCTTCTGGGTGTCCACGAGGTCGTCGTCGAGGTCGATGTCCTCGGGGCCGGGGGTGCGGCCACGCCGGGCCACATCATCGGCGACGGAGTCCCCGCCGAACAGGGTGTCGGCGGGCGATCTCAGGTACGACGGACGCCGCTTGACGCTGCCACTGTCGTCGACGGAATCGTCGTCATGGGCATCGTCTTCGTGCAACGGGTCGAAGGACATCCCCTCGGCGCCACCGGCCGGGGCCTGCGGCGCGTGCTTCTCGAGGGTGTGCGCGTGGCGGCGCGGGGCGAAGGCCAGCGGCTCGGGCTCCGCATCGCGCTGCTGCAGGTGCTCGACGTAATCGGTTTCGGCGGCGTCGGGCTCGGCCTCGGCTTCTGCCTCCGGCTCCGGTTCGGCCTCCGGCTCCGGTTCGGCCTCCGGTTCGGGTTCGGGTTCGGCATCCGGTTCGGCATCGGCCTGCGCCGGGGTCTCCTCGACGACGGGGGTGTCCTCGGCCGTCGGCGCCTCCTCGGCGACCGGGGACTCCTCGGCCGTGGGTGCGTCCTCGAGGGCGATGATCGGGATCTCGCCGGTCAACTCGGCGACGGTCACCGCATCGGCATTGCCGCGGCGGCGCCGGCGGCGGCCGCCGGGCGCCGGGGATCCGATCGATCCGTTCTTGGCGAGCAGTTCCGCCACCGATATCGGGCGGGTGGACGTGGTATCGCTCGGTTCTGTCATCGTGTGTTGCCCTTGGGAGTGGCTGGGGTGGTCTCGACCAGGGCGGTTCCGTCCGCTTCACTGTCGAGTTTCCGCAGAATCAGTCCCTCCCGCAATGCCCAGGGACAGATCTGTACCGTTTCGACACCCAGCGCCCGCATGCTCGCCTCAGCTACCAATGCGCCCGCCACGATCTGTGGCGCCCGTTCGGCACTCACCCCTTCCAGCTCTGCTCTGTCGGCCGTAGTCATCCTAGAGATGAACGCGATGAGCTGCCGTAGGCCGGCTGCGGTGAGCGTCCGCTTGACTCGCGGGCCTGCGCCCGAGGGCGCCGCACCGGTGAGGCGGGCCAGCGAACGGAACGTCTTCGAGGTGGCGACCGCCAGGTCCGGTGTGCCCGCGGCCTGCATCACCGCGCCCGCCTCGGACAACTCGGTGGACAGCCAGTCCCGCAGCATCGCCACCCGGCGGCGACCCGGCGGATCCTCGGACAACCATTCCCTGGTCATCCGGCCGGCGCCCAGCGGCAGCGACATCGCGACCTCGGGCTCCTCGTCGACACCGCTGGAGAGCTCCAGTGAACCGCCGCCGATATCGATGTTGATGATGCGCCCGGCACTCCAGCCGTACCAGCGGCGCACCGCGAGGAAGGTGAGCCGGGATTCGTCGACACCGCTGAGGACCCGCAACGACACCCCGGTCTCGGCCTTCACCCTGGCCAGCACCGCCTCGGAGTTCTTGGCATCGCGCACCGCAGAGGTCGCGAAGGCCATCATCTCCGCGCACCCCGAACTGGTCGCGATCTTGGCGAATTCGTCGACGGTGGCGACCAGCGCGTCCGAACCCTTGCGGGTCAGCTTTCCGCTCGAGTCGATGGCCTCGGCCAAGCGCAGCGCGGCCTTGGTGGAACTCATCGGGGTCGGATGGCCGCCCCGGCGCGCATCGACAACCAACAGATGCACCGTATTGCTGCCCACATCCAGCACGCCCAATCGCACGCGACCCACGTTAGTGGGTTTACCGTTGACATCTGTGGGGACATCACATGTCGGCGGTATCGGTGGCGAGGTCGAATTGGACTTCGCCCGGGAGTGGGTGGAGTTCTACGACCCCGAGGATCCCAAGCATCTGATCAAGGCCGATATGACGTGGCTGCTGTCCAGATGGACCTGTGTGTTCGGCACGCCCGCGTGCCAGGGCACCGTCGAGGGACGCCCCGATGACGGCTGCTGCTCGCACGGCGCTTTCCTGTCCGACGACGACGATCGGGCCCTGCTCGACGACGCCGTCAAGACACTGACCGACGAGGACTGGCAGTTCCGGTCCAAGGGTCTGGGCCGCAAGGGCTATCTGGAAGAGGACGAGTACGACGGCAAGCCGAATCTGCGCACCCGCAAGTACAAGGGTGCCTGCATCTTCCAGAACCGGCCCGGATTCCCCGGCGGTATCGGATGCGCACTGCACTCCAAGGCGCTCAAGCTCGGGGTCGAACCGCTGACCATGAAACCCGAGGTCTGCTGGCAGCTGCCGGTCCGCCGGACCCAGGACTGGGTGACCCGGCCGGACGGTTCCGATGTGCTCCAGACCGTGATCACCGAGTACGACCGGCGCGGTTGGGGCGAGGGCGGCCTCGACCTGCACTGGTACTGCACCGGTGACCCCGCCGCCCATGTGGGCGAACGGCCGGTCTGGGAGTCCTACCGGCCCGAGCTCACCGCGCTGCTCGGCGAGAAGGCCTACGCCGAGCTGGCGGCCATGTGTAAACGCCGCGGCCAACTCGGCCTGATCGCCGTGCACCCGGCCACCCGCGCCGCCCAGTAACCGGAGACCTATTCGACGACCCGCCGCCGAAATCGGCTTCGGGCCTCGTCGCGCGAACCGTTTAAGCTACCAATGTTAGCTTTGCTATTTTCACAATAGTTAATACAAATTGGTGGTCAGGGTCACAGCCCTCGCTGTTGTGAAGATAACCTAACCTCGCTAATGTCCCAGGTATCGCGGGGGCAATTCACCAGCGGTTCCGCGCACCCAGACAGGTACAAGTGATGACGTCGATCGACCTGAGCAAGCCCTCCGATAGCGGCTTGAGCCAGCTCAAGGCGGTCAAGGGGGACCTGATTGCCGGCAGCGGCCGACGCGGCACCACCCCCCAGCGCCCCGCGGTGTCGCCGCGTCGGCAACGTCGCAGGAAAACCACCAGGGCCATCATTTGTAGCGATGTGGTTTTGATTTGCTGTGTTGTGATTTTCAGTCACATTGCGATGTTCGGCGGGACCGGCACCCAGCTCTACCTGGGCGCCACCGGCGTCGGAGACATCAGCTACGCATGGGTATCGGTCGCCCTGGCGCTGGTCTGGTTGGGATTCCTGGCGCTGGGCAGCTGGACGCCGCGGGTGGCCGGACGGGGTGCCGACGAGTACGTCGTGCTCGGCCTGGTGACCCTGCAGGTGTTCGGGCTGATCGCCGCGGTGGCGCTGCTGCTCTCCATCGACATCTCGGCCCGCTACCTGGGTATCGCGCTACCGCTCGGGCTGGTCGGGCTGGTCATCAACAGATGGCTGTGGCGCCGGGCGGCCGCACGCCGGCGCCGGCAGGGCCTGGACCAGGCGCCGCTGCTGATCGTCGGCTCCGAGCCCGCAGCCCGCGATATCGCCACCGAGTTCGCCAAGGATCCGTGGGCGGGCTACCGCATCGCCGGCGTCTGCACCCCGGCCGGCCCGAGCCCGTCCAAGGCGTCGATGACCATCGACGGCGGTCTCGTGCCGATCGTGGGCATGGACCAGGCCATCCTGGACGCCGTCGCCCGCACCGGTGCCGAGACCGTCGCCCTGGCGGCCACCGATCACCTACGCCCCGTCGAGATCCGACGGCTGATGTGGGAACTGGACGAAGTCGGCGTCGATCTGATGATCGCCCCGGGCCTCATCGACGTCGCCAACCAGCGCCTGGTCAGCAGCCCGGTGGCCGGGATGGCCATGCTGGAGGTGACCAAACCCCAGTACAGCCGCGCCAACTCACTGCTCAAGCGCACCTTCGACATCGTGTTCGCGGCCGCTGCGCTGCTGCTGGCCGCACCGGTGCTGGTCACCGCCGCGATCGCGGTGAAACGGTCCGGACCCGGCCCGATCTTCTACCGCTCCGAGCGAATCGGGATCGACGGAACCGAGTTCCAGATGACGAAGTTCCGCAGCATGGTCACCGGTGCCGACGCGATGATGGCCGAACTGCTCGCCAAGAACGGCGGCGGCGCCCTGTTCTTCAAGCTCAAGGATGAAACGCGGATCACTCCGGCGGGAAAGTTCCTGCGCAAGTACAGCATCGACGAACTCCCGCAGTTCTTCGACGTGCTCCGCGGTGACATGTCCGTGGTGGGTCCGCGGCCACAGGTTCGCCGTGAGGTGGATTCCTATGACGATCTGGTGGGCCGCCGGCTGACGGTGAAGCCCGGCCTCACCGGGCTGTGGCAGGTCAGCGGCCGTTCGGATCTGGAGGTCGAGGACGCGGTGCGCCTGGATCTGTCCTATGTCGAGAACTGGTCCCTCATGCAGGATGTGGTGATCATCGCCAAGACGGTCACCACTGTGCTCAGGGGCAGCGGAGCGTACTGAGCAGCTCCGCACTCCAGGAGTCCGGTTCGAACCCGTGAGTTCGAATCAGCGCCAACGCAATACGCTCCATGCCGAATCCGACACACGCACTGTGTGCCACCGCTCCGTCGGCGGTGCGCAGGCCGAAGGTCTCACCGAAATGGTCGCGGTGACAGTTCGCCGACACCAGCGCGGTGCCGTCGTCGAGATCGCCGTAGAGCCGGACGGTCAGTTCGGTCTTGAGTTCATCGTCCCGTTGGTTGGCCGCCAGCATCTTTCCGGCACGGCCGAAGAACGGATCGTTGGCCGCGACCGGAACCGCATCCAGCCCCAGTGATGCCAGCACATCGAGACCATGACCCACCCACGAATCCCGGTGCTGCCCAGCTTGTTCGGGGCTTCCCACCGCGACGTACTCATGCATCCGGAAGGCCTGCATGCGCGCCGGGTCGACGGCAGGCTCGTGCCGGAAGCAATAGCCGTACACGTCGAGCAGCACGCCGTCGGCACCGATGACCTCGGGCAGCGTCGCATAACTCGGATGACAGGCGGCCGACACCAGCATCGTTCCTGCGGGGTGGAGGTGCCCGTCCCACGGCCGGCCGGCCTCACGGTCGGCGAGCAGCGCCCGATGTTCGCGGTTGTCCCCGGTGAAGGTGGAGACTGCGCCGGTCAGGTTCGGGAACGACGCGATGTAGTCGGTCTTCTCGAATGCCTCCCGCGGATACAGCGGGGGGAACCGCCGCACCGCCGGGCGATCGCCGTGCACGGCGCGCCCCTTGGCCCGCACCACGCGATCGATCCCGTCGATGACCTCTTCGAACACGCCGCTGCGGCCGTACAAGCCGTCGATGCCCATCGGTATGAGCAGGCCCGCTGCCACGAGATCGTCCCTGAACTGGAGGCGCTCGGCCTCAAGGGTGGTCATCGCCTCATCCTGCCATCGCATCAAGGACCGCACCGACGGATCCCCATCGACGGCAATCGCAAGTCCATCTGAATTTGCTAAAAATGCACTCTTGCGTCAGTTTTCTGCCGCCGGTCGAGAATGTGACGCATCACTCACGATCCACGCGCCGGCGAGAGCGGTTCGCGAACGTTTCCCTGCATATGCAGTTCAGATGCATTTATACGTCGAGTGGAGCGTCGCCGACGCACTCGATGACGGCCACCGATGTCCCCCGAGGCGCATCCGGTCCGATGTCTGCACGTTCCGCTTAAAATGTTGCCATGTTAGTGTCAGCGAACGTGTTTTCCACGACTCCACGGACGGGACAGTCATCATGCAGGACCGCATTCGCGCAGTACTGGCCGGCCAAGGACGGATGCCGTCGGACCCGCACGTCATCGCCGTCGACGCCGATCTGTACGAGCTCGGGCTGACATCGCACGCGTCGGTGAACGTGATGCTGGCCCTTGAGGACGAATTCGACATCGAGTTCCCGGACGACGCCCTGAACAAGACCACCTTCGCGACGATCGCCAGCATCGAGCGCGCGGTCGGCGAACTCATCGCCATCGCGGTCTGACACCGCGACCCTCCCGTGAGCGTCCCGAGCGAGACCCCGACATTCTTCGGCCCCAACGAATCTCCGCTGTTCGGCGTGCTCCACCTGCCTGCCGACAATCGCGTGCGCGGTGGGGTGCTGATCTGCGGATCGCTCGACAAAGAAGGTATGGACAGCATCCGGTTTCAGCGGGTCCTGGCCGCGGAACTGGCCGAGATCGGTTATGCGGTACTTCGTTTCGACTACTACGGCACCGGCGACTCGGCCCACGGGCATCACCGTGACGACGCGGTGGCAATGTGGTCGACCAGCATCCGCCACGCCGCCGACCATCTCGCCGGTATCGGCGCGCCATCGGTGTCGGCGATAGCCCTACGTGCCGGCGGCCTGCTGGTCGATCACGCCATCGCGGCGGGCGCACCGATCGGCCGGGTCGGCTATCTGGATCCGCCCGCGACGGGGCGGCGCTACCTGCGTGAGCAGGCCGCGCTGTATCGGTTCACCGTCGGGCCCGAAGCGTTCGCGGGCAACGCCGCGTCCGCCGGGACGGTCTCGATGATCGGCGCGCGACTCAGCGAGTCCGCCGCCAAGGCATTCAACGCGCTCACCCTCAGCGGTCCGCAGTCCACCGGCGCCGAGCGGCTCTTCATCGTGCGCACCGGCGACACGGACCGTTTCACCGCGACCGAGAAAACCCGCATCTGCGCCGCGCCCGGGCTGGCGGAGTTCGCGCAGACCGCCGATGTCGTCGTCCCCATGCCGGTGACGGCGCTGGTCGACCTGGTGGCCTGGTTCGGCGCCGCAGCAGATGGCGGCCCACGAGTACCGGTGCAGCCGCGCGCGGTCACCTCCGCCCTGATGCCCGTCAGCACCGATTCCGGTCCGGTCAAGGTGCTCGAGACGATCGAAACCTTCGGCCCCAAGGGCCTGTTCGGAATCCGGACGCGCCCGGTGGGCAGCACCCCCGGGCAGGGCCGCGTCGTGCTGTTCTTCGCGACATCCAACGATCCGCATGTCGGTCCCGCCCGCGGCTGGGTGGAACTCGGCAGGCAGATCGCGGCGGATGGCGCTCAGGCGTTCCGGTGGGACGGCGCGGGGCTGGGAAACTCACCGGAGATCGTGCGCGATCAATGGCAGCCCATCTACGACGCCCGCCGCATCACCGACGGGCACGCCGCAGGCCGGCACGCCGCGCAGGACACCCGTCAGCTCAGCGTCGTGGGGATCTGCTCGGGGTCCTGGTACGCCGCCCACACCGCCCGTGAGTTGGCGGTCGGCTCGGCGCTACTGGTCAATGTCGGCAGCTGGAGCTGGCCGTCCGGAGCCTGGGCCTGGCAATGGAACGTGCGGCGCGACATCCTCGCGACCACAGACGATGCGCCGGATCCCGGCCGGCCGTGGCCGTTGCGCAAGCGGATCATCGAGTCACTCAAGCCGCTCCGGGACCAGCTCAAGGCGTTACTGCGCGCCCGCCTGCCCCGGCCCCTGCTCACACTGCTCGGCCGCGCCGGACTGGCCCAGGTGCCCGAGGTCCTGCTGGCGCCGCTGCTGCGCAACGACACCCGCACCGTGCTGATGCTGTGCCCCTTCGATATCGAGCACTTCGCCGGTTTCGACGGATTCGCCACGGTGGCGCGGTTGCAAGGGGCCGGATTGCCGTTGCACACCGTCGAACTGGACGGGGGTGACCACGCCGCCTACCACCAGGCCGTGCTCGACGGCATCCGGGACGAGCTGCTCGGCCCGCCCTGCCGGCAGAGTTTGGCGCTGGGCTCGTGACGGCGGATCACCACGGCGCCAAATCGGAACTGCGCCGCAGCTTCTCCACCCGCGTTGCGGCGGCCGCGGTCGGCATGGTCGCCACCTTCCTGCTGACCGTCATCGTGGTCCGCTTCCTGAACACCCGGGACACGGCCGCCTTCTTCGGTGTGCTGGCGGCGCTGCCCATCGGATCGATCGTCGGCCGGATGGGGTTGGGCAACAACGTCGTCCGGCTGATCCCGTCCGAACCGGACCGTCAGCTCAAACGGATCATCGCGGGCACCCATCTGCGGGCCACCCTCATGATGACCCTGCCCACCGCGCCGGTCATCGCGCTGTGCGCGACCGTCGGTCTGATCGGGCAGGCGAACTTCGTTCCGGCACTGCTGCTCACCACGCTGATGGTGTTGATCGAGTCCATCCGGATGATGCTCAGCGACATCTTCTCGGCGGTCGGCCGGGTGAGCGCCTCGGTGGCCACCACACACTACGTACGCAGCGTCATCGTGCTGCCGGTCGTCGCTGTCGTCGCGTTCACGGTCGCGCAACCGACTCTGGTCGAGATGCTGGTGGCCTACGCGGCCGTCTCCGGTGGCCAGGTACTCATCGCGCTGATCGCCGGGCGCACCGATATCGCCCTGCGGCATGCTCCCGGCCTGGCCGCACTGCGCGCGGCGATAGCGTCCGGCTCGCGGTTGTTCACCCTGGAACTCACCGCATTCCTCATCGTGGCCGGCACCATCTGGCTTGCCAACGCGACGCTGATCCCCCACGACGCCAAGCTCTACGCCGTTGCCACCACCATCGCCATCCAGGTCACCATCCTGGAGAGCCTGGCCGCGACCGCGGTGCTACCGCCTGCGGCCCGGATGTGGGTGGCCGGGCGGAAGCCCGAAGTCATCCGGATGCTGTCGAACCTGTCCACGGTCAACACCTTCATCACCGTCTCGATCGTGTTGGTACTGGTGTTCTTCGGCGGGTTCTTCCTGGAACTGGCCTACGGACCGGCGTTGCGCGAGGCCAACATCCTGTTGGTCATCCTGGCGGTGGGCGGAATTCCGCAGGCCGCGCTGAGCGTGAACACCTCGCTGCTGATCATCGCCGGTCACCTCGACGCGGTGCGCCGCACCTCGTTGATCGTGCTCGCGCTCGTCGTGCCCGGGGCCATCGCAGCGGCGGTGTTCGGCGGTGCCCTGGCCCTGGCGATCGTCGCCGCGTGCGGGCTGGCCTCGCTCTACATCGGCCTCTGGCTCACTGCCCGGCACATCTTCGGTGAGTCGCCGAAGCCGCACTGGAATGTGCTGAGGGCCGGGCGTGAACTGGTCACCGAACGCGGCGATGTCGTTGGGGTGACCAGGGTCGCGGCGGTGTGACCCGATGCCCACGTTGAGCATGCTCGCGCCGGTTCGCGCATCGCTGTCCCCCCGCCCTGCCCTGTGGTGGCTGTCCCCGGTCGCCATCGCCCTGATCATCGGCGCCGCCTCGATCATCCCGACCGCGCTGGTCGGCGATGACAAGTTCCGCACCCTGTGGCGCACCCCGAAATCGATCACCACCGAAACCCTGTTCTTGTTCGGTTGCGGTGCCGTCGCATTGGCCTTCGGCGCGCTGGTCGCGTTCGCGGCGTACGCCGCGCCGCGCCCGCAGGCGATGCGATGGCCGGCCCTGGACGACGGGACGCTGGCCCTGCTGCGCACGGCCTCCACCGTGCTCACCGCGCTGACCGTCACCGGATACATCGGCTTCTGCTTCCTGATCCTGCGCTCGGGGCTGACCTTCGGTCAGCTGTTCGCCGGCTCCCAGGAGGACGGCTATGCCGGCCAAGGATGCGATCGGCACCCTCCCCGGCGTCACGACGATGACCCAGCTCGGTGTCGCCGCCGTGGTGATCGCGACAACGGTTGCGGTACAGAAGTTCTCCTGGGTGGAACTGGCCAAGGTCGCCATCGTCACCGGGCTGGCGGTCCCGCGCGCCTACATCTACGCCGAGCGACTGGCGATCCTGGAGCTCGTCATCCCGGTCAGCGTCATCGTCGCCGCCCACCTGTCGGTCGGGCGACGCCGGCAGCGCACCGCGGCCCGCCTGCTCCCGCTGGCGGGTCTGGCGCTGGTCGTCGTGGTGTTCAGCGTCTTCGAATACAACCGCTCCTGGACGTACTACCGCGCCCACGGGCAGACCTCGTTCGTGGAGTTCGCGCTGAGCCGGCTGGCCGGGTACTACGTGACCGCCCTCAACAACGGGCAGTTGATCCTGGATCATCTGAACTGGCCGGGGCGCTGGCCGTTCGACACCATCGACGGCTTCTGGAGCGCCCCCGGCATCGAGCAGTCCGGGCTCTACGAACGGCTCAGCGGATACAGCCCGCCGTATGCCCGCGGGAATGTCTCCCCGTACTTCGACACCCTGGCCCAGTTCGGCAATCCCGAGTTCAACAACCAGAGCGGCTATGTCGGCCCCTTCATCGACTACGGCTGGTTCGGCGGGCTCATCTTCATGTTCGCCATCGGTCTGATCGCCGGGCTGCTGTACCGCCAGTTCTGCCACGGACGCCCCCTCGGCCTGCTGGTCTACCCGGTGTTCTTCGTCGGTCTCGTCGAGATGCCGCGCTACGTCTACTGGGGCCAGGGCCGGGCCACCTACGCCTGGCTGGCCATCTTCGTGGTGCTGGTGCTGGTCCACCGCCGCCGAAACCGGGTCAGCCCGGTTCACCGGAGGGTGGCCACCGATGAGTAAGACCGCACGCGCACTGCTGGTTTCGGCGTTGGCCATCTCGATGGTCGCCTGTCAGACCACCCCGTCCGGCAGCGAGACCACCGGCGACAGCACCGCCAGCCTGCAGGGCATGCTCAACGCCCTGGCGCCAGGCGACACCCTGACCCTGGAGCCCAGGATCTACGAGCACGGCGCGGTGCTCAAGGTGCTGGTGCCCGACGTGCGCATCGACGGCAACGGCGCCACCCTGCAGGCCACCAACGACGAGACCTCGGCCGTCCAGATCCTGGCCGACGGAGTGCAATTGAGCAACATCCGGCTGACCGCGCCGCCCCAGGGGCCGCGCTACATGTCACCGGACGAGCACAAGCTGGTGATCGGCGCCGACAACGTCGCGGTGTCACACGTCAACATCGACGGCTCTGCGGGCGCAGGCGTTTTCGTCGACGGTGCGCAGAACTTCGCGATCCGCGACCTGACCGTCCACGGCACCCGGGCCGACGGCCTGCACATGACCAACGGAGCCGGCAACGGCGTCGTCGAGGGCGTGCGCACCGACCAGACCGGGGATGACGGTGTGGCCGTGGTGTCCTACGGCGCCGACGCGAGCAGCTGCCACGACATCACGGTCAGCGACGTGCACGTCGGCAGTACCCGCTGGGGCCGCGGGATGACCGTCGTCGGCGGCAGGAACATCACCATGCGCGGATTCACGGTCGCCGACACCGATTCCGCCGGGGTCTACGTCGCCACCGAGGGTGATCCGTACTTCACCCGCACCGTGGAGAACGTCAGCATCTCCGACGGCACGGTCACCGGGGCAAACCGCAATGCGGGCATCGTGCAGGGCGCCGTGCTGGTTGCGGTCGAGAACCCCGGCACCGCAGTGCGCAATGTGTCGATCTCGGACATCCGCATCGCCGCAACACCGCCGTCGGCCGAACGCAATGTCGCCATCTACACCGAGACCGGCACGCTCCAGGACGTCCGGATCAGCCGGATATCGCTCGACAACAGCACTCTCCCAGCATTTTTCACCAACGCCGATACCGAATCCTTCGCAGTGACGGGCTGGACGGCCGGCGGCAAACCGATAGCGGTGAGTTGAGATGACCGACACCAAGATCGTCCACGTGACGGAATCCTTTGCCAGCGGCACTGCCTCGGCGATCGGCGATTTCGTCCGCAACTTTCCGGAGGCGGAGCACCACCTGGTGTACACCCCACGCCCAGAGGCCCCGGTGGATCCGCGCGAGCTCCAACAGTTCACCTCGGCCACGCCGATGCCCGCAGGCACCCTGGCACGGGTACGCTTCACCCGCCGCTACTTGCAGGAGGCCCGAAAGAGCTTCGCCGGCAACGTCATCGCCCACGCCCACTCCAGCAAGGCCGGGGCGTATGTGCGCGCGGCGGTTCGCACCTCCGACCGGCTGCCGCTGGTGTACACCCCGCACTGCTATGCGTTCGAGCGGCTCGACCTGAGCTGGCCGGTGCGACAGATCTTCCGTGCGCTGGAATGGATCCTGTCGTTCAACACCTCCGCGTTCGGGGCGTGCTCGCCGCGGGAGGCGCAGCTGTCCCGGTGGCCGGGCACGGCCACCAGGGTGCAGAGCGTGCCGAACGTGACCCCGCCCGGACTCTCGGGGCCGGATCGCGAGGAATCGGACCGTCCGCTGCGGGTCGTCGGCAACGGAAGGCTCGGCCCGCAAAAGGATCCCGGGTTCTTCGCCGAGGCGTTCGCCGCCGCGGTGGCAGAAAATCCCGATATCGAGGCGCTGTGGGTCGGCGGCGGCGACGAGCAGTACGAGGAGAAGCTGCGTGCGTGCGGTGTCGAGGTGACGGGCTGGCTGCCGCGCACCGCTGCGCCGGCGGCGATGGCCTCGGCCGATCTGTACCTGCACACCGCGAGCTGGGAGGGCTTCCCGATCTCGATCATGGAGGCGTCCGGGATGGGGCTGCCGGTGGTATCCCGTCGCCGGCCCTACCTGATGGGTGTCGACCTACCGGTGATCATCGACGAGCCGGGAGATTTCGCCTCGGCGGTGGCTCAGCTGCGCGAGGGCGACGCCCTGGACAAACTGCGCCGGCGCACGCAGGAGGCGCTGGCCGAGAACACCGACCGCGACCAGCAGATGGCGTTGCGGGAGCTCTACGGCCCGCTGATCGGAGCACGGTGATCACCCCGGTGCACGTGAACGGCAAGTGGCTGGCGCAGCGGCTGACGGGCACGCAGCGCTACGCCACCGAGATCGTGCGCGCCATTCTGGCCACCGACACCGTCGATGTGGTGATCCACGTTCCGGCCGGCGTGAATGTTCCTGCCTACCTGCATCATCCACGCGCGGAGATCCGGCAGGCGCGGGTCAAGGGACAACTGTTCGAACAGGTGTACCTGCCGGCGGCGACCGCCGGGAAACTGCTGCTCAACTTCGCCGGACCGGCGCCGCTGCTCAAGCGGCGCCAGCTGGTCACCATGCACGACGCCACCCCGTTCCGCTACCCGCAGACCTTCACCAAATCCTTCGTGCGGTCCTATCTGGTGGTGTACTACCTGCTCGGCCGGATCGCCCAGCAGCTGGTGACGGTATCGCATTTCAGCGCACGCGAACTCGACGATGTCCTGGGCATCCCGGCCGACCGCTTCGTCGTGGCCGGCTGCGCGGCCGATGCCCTGACCGGGCTGGAGCCCGTCCGCCCCGAGATCGACGGTGTCGAGGGCCCGTTCTATCTGGTGGTCGGCACGCTCGCGGTGCACAAGAATCTCCTCGCCCCCGTGCAGGCGGTCGTCGAATCCGGACGCAAGGTCATCGTCGTCGGCGCGTCGGGCAACAGTCAGGTGTTCTCCGCCGCATCGGATCTCACCGGTGGAGCGGAGATCGCCGGGCACCTGTCCGATGCCGAACTCGCCTGGCTGTACCGCCACGCGAACGCGCTCATCTTCCCGTCCAAGTACGAGGGCTTCGGGCTGCCGCCGCTGGAGGCACAGTCACTCGGCTGCCCGGTGGTGAGCTCCCGGGCCGCATCGCTGCCCGAGATCGCCGGGGACGCAGCGCTGTTCTTCGACCCGGATGACACTTCGTCGCTGCTGGCAGAGCTGAACCGGCTGGACTCCGAGAGCGGGTTGGCCGACGACCTGCGCCACCGCGGCCTGGTGAACGCGAAGCGCTACCGCTGGGACGATTCGGCGCGCACCATTCTGGCTGCGCTGCAACTGATCTGACCGACGAGCTCAGCCGCGGGTGCAGGCCACCGCGACGGGAGCCTCGCTCAGGTTGGTGGCGAGTGCGACCTCGGGGACGGTGTCGTGCCCGATGCGGGCCACCACCAGGATCTGATCGGCCCGCTCGGCGACATCGATCACCTGTGACGAGCCGGTCAGCGACCCGCCGTCGACGATGACGCTGCCCTGCCCCTCGACGGAGATCGCCGCGTTCAGCGCGGTGCGCACCGCGGCGGAATCCTTGCCGGCCAGGTCGGCGACACCGACCGATTTCGCGGCGCCGTGCTCGCTGGCCGCGCCGTGCAGCAACCTGGCCACCTCGGCGCTGCCCGAGCCGTCGGAGGCGCCGACCACCAGGATCACACCCGACCGCGGTTGCGGTAGCTGGCTGTAGAGCGCGCGCGCCAATTCCAGTGAGCGCCGCGACTTCCCGATCCTGACCTCCGGTGCGATGACCGGCAGCGGGTCGACCTCACGCTGCAGCTGCGCCGACGAGGAGACCACTCCGGAACGGGCGCGCCAGGCCAGCGCCGCCGCAAGGGCGAGCAATCCGCCCAGCAGTCCGCCGCCGATGCCACCGAGCAGTCGCATGCTCGCCCCGGT
The DNA here is from genome assembly GCA_030499155.1 of Mycolicibacterium frederiksbergense. Lineage (GTDB taxonomy): Bacteria > Actinomycetota > Actinomycetes > Mycobacteriales > Mycobacteriaceae > Mycobacterium > Mycobacterium frederiksbergense_A. The sequence goes on from JAUKNU010000001.1 coordinate 628,066, forward strand.
ACCGGATTCCGACACGGTGGATTCGATGGTCTGGATGGCCGGGGCACGGTCGATCTGCGATTCCAGCGACACCCGTTTGCCGTCGAGATCCCTTGTACGGTCGTTGAACACGGCCTCGTCGTAGGGCAAGCCGTCCCGGGCGGCGTCGGCAAGGGCCTGCGCACGCAGGCGCACCACGGCTCCGTTCACCGCGTCGAGGGCCGACTGCACGCGCACCTTGTTCAGGTCGTAGACATGCCCGCCGTACACCTTCAGCGCGGCGTCGACTGCCTGCTGGGCGGACGCGGCGTCGGGTTCGGTGGCCGAGATGGCGATGATCGAGGCTTGACCCTGCTGGGTGGCGGTCAGCGTCAGAGTCTGGTCGGTGCCGAGTTCGTCGGCGACCGCGTCATGGAAACCGGTCGAACTCAGATACGCGACCTCACCGGACAGATAGCCCTGCAGCGTGTCGGCCGGCATCGGACTGCTGGTGATGATCTGGTTGGGGTCGATCGGCGGGTCGATGCGCACCTGGGTGGTGGCGGTGGCGGCGTTCGCGGTCATCGACATCGCGACCAGTGCGCCGATGATCGCCCCCACGACGATGCCCGCGGCGGTGGCCGGCCATATCGGCGTCAGCACTGTGTAGACAGTGGCCCGCAACCGCTTCTGCATTTTCGACTCCCCTGGGTCCAGTTCGCCTTCATGCTACGGAGGGACCCCGGAGAAGCAAATTCAGCGTCGTTTGCCGGAAAGAAGCATCGATCGCATTTTTGCTCATAAAAGCGCCTGAAAGCGCAGAAAATCAGGTAGCTCCGCGTGATTTTGGCGACGAGACCGAGCGTTGCACTGTGACCAATTCAACGCCCACCGGCCGTCTCAGCCCTCGAGCTTGTAGCCCAGCCCGCGCACCGTCACCAGGTGCACCGGACTGGCCGGATCGGCTTCGATCTTCGAACGCAGCCGCTTGACGTGCACATCGAGGGTCTTGGTATCCCCCACATAATCCGCGCCCCACACCCGGTCGATCAGCTGACCGCGGGTCAGCACCCGGCCGCTGTTGCGCATCAGGTACTCCAGTAGGTCGAACTCCTTGAGCGGCAGGGTGATCGGCTCGCCGTTGACGCTCACCACATGCCGTTCGACATCCATCCGCACCGGGCCGGCCTCCAGCACACCGTCCGCGACACCGGCATCTTCGCTGTCGGCGCCGCGCCGCAACACCGCGCGGATCCGGGCGATCAGCTCACGCGCCGAATACGGCTTGGTCACATAGTCGTCGGCGCCGAGCTCCAGCCCGACGACCTTGTCGATCTCGCTGTCGCGGGCGGTCACCATGATGACCGGCACACTCGACCGTGACCGCAGCTGCTTGCAGACATCGGTACCGCTCATCCCGGGCAACATCAGGTCCAGCAGCACGATATCGGCACCGGCCCGCTCGAATTCGGCCAGCGCGGACGGGCCGTCCCCGACAACCGTGGCCTCGAACCCCTCCTTACGCAGCAGGAACGCCAGCGGGTCGGCCAGGGACTCCTCGTCCTCAACGATCAGCACACTCGTCATGGGTGACACGGTCCTCTCTCAATCATCATCACCCGATCGGTCGTCGGGAATGGCCGGTATGGCGAGGGTGAACGTCGAGCCGGTACCCGGCTGACTCCACAACCGGATGGATCCGTTGTGATTGGCGGCCACGTGCTTGACGATGGCCAGGCCGAGCCCGGTACCGCCGGTGGCACGCGAACGGGCCTTGTCGACCCGGAAGAACCGCTCGAACACCCGCTCCTGATCCGCCCGGGCGATGCCGATACCGCGGTCGGTCACCGCGATCTCGACATCGTTGCCGCGACGGCGCCTGCTGATCGACACCGCCGACCCGTCCGGCGAGTACGCGATGGCGTTGGACACCAGGTTCGCGATGGCGGTCACGAGCAGCCGCTCGTCGCCGAGCACCCGGTAGCCGGTCGGGGCATCGGTGGTGATGGCGATATCGGCGTTGTCGGCGGCCACCTTGTAACGCGACAACGCCTCGGCGACCACGGTGTCGACATCGACGCTGTCCAGTTGGGGCAGCGGTTCGGCGCCCTGGAGCCGGGACAACTCGATCAGCTCGCCGACCATGCTGGCCAGCCGGTTGGATTCGACCACCATCTTCTCGCCGAACCGGCGGACGTTGTCGGGGTCATCGGTGGAGGCCAGGAGCGCTTCGGCCAGTACACCCATGGCACCGACCGGCGTCTTCAGCTCATGGCTGACATTGGCGACGAAATCGCGACGGGTCGCTTCCATCCGCGCCTGCTCGGACTGATCTCCGACGAACACCACCGCGAACTGGTGGTCCTCCTCGACCAGCAGCCGCACATGTCCGCGCACCGAAAGACCCGAGCGGCCCGACTTCTGCTTCTTGCGCGGCGACAGATCGATGTCGACGTCGGCGCCGGTGGACAGGCACCGCTGCACCGCCTGCCAGGCGCGATCGTCGAGCAGCCGGTCACGCACCAGACCCAGTTCGGCGGCCTGGTCGTTCATGTAGACCACGTCGCGGAAGGCGTCGACCACCACGATTCCCATGGGTGACATCGCCGCGATGTGACTGAGCATCTGCGAGATGGTGATCCCGCGGCCCTGTTCGGCCAGCCGGCGGGCCCGGCGTTCGGCAAGTCGCGAGGACACGACCATCCCCGCTGCCACGCCGCCCCCCAGCGCAAGCAATGCCACCGCTGCCGCCAACAGCAACGCGGAACCGACACTCACGCGAAAAGCGTACGCATCGGGTGAACGTCATCCCAGCAGCGTGCGGCCAAATCGGGACAAGTCACACGAACAAAGACAGGAGTTCGGTCACCGTTTACTCGCGTTCACCCGCTGTTGGCTTACTTGGCGCCCTGGGCGGCCACGGCGGCGGCTCCCGCGGCGGCGGCCTCGGGGTCCAGGTACCGGCCGCCGGCCACCACCGGCTTGAGGGTGTCGTCCAGTTCGTAGAGCAGCGGGATACCGGTCGGGATGTTCAGGCTGACGATGTCGTCGTCCGACATGCCGTCCAGGTACTTCACCAGGGCACGCAGCGAGTTGCCGTGCGCGGCGATGAGCACCGTCTTACCGGCCTTGAGATCGGGAACGATGGTCTGCTCGAAGTAGGGCACGAACCGGGCCACCACATCGGCGAGGCATTCGGTCAGCGGGCCGCCGTCGATATCGGCGTAGCGCGGGTCGGTGTCCTGACTGAATTCGCTGCCCTTCTCGATGGGCGGCGGCGGGGTGTCGTAGCTGCGGCGCCAGGCCATGAACTGCTCGTCACCGTACTTCTCCTTGGTGGCGGCCTTGTCCAGGCCCTGCAGCGCGCCGTAGTGACGCTCGTTGAGGCGCCAGTCCCGGTGCACCGGGATCCACAACCGGTCGGCGGCCTCCAGCGCCAGGTTGGCGGTGACGATCGCCCGGCGCAGCAGCGAGGTGTACAGCACATCCGGCAGCACGCCTTGCTCGGCGAGCAGTTCGCCCCCGCGGATCGCCTGGGCCCGGCCCTTGTCGGTCAGATCGACATCGACCCAACCGGTGAACAGGTTCTTCTCGTTCCACGTGCTCTCGCCGTGACGCAGCAGGATCAGATTCGCCATGGCTGGCATTCTGTCACGAAGGCTGGTCGTCGATGAGATGTGCAAAGGCGGCCAAGTTCTTCAGCGACTCACCGCGGGCCACCCGCCACTCCCACTCCTTCTGGATGGACGAACGAAAACCCAACTCCAGCAACGTGTTGAAGTCGTTATCGACGGCTTCGAGTACCTGTCCGAGGATCCGGTCGAGCTCATCGGCGTCGACCGAACTGTTCGACATCCAGCCGACCAGGTAGATATCGCCGAGATTGTCCAGCGTGTAGGCCACCCCGTAGAGCCTGCGGTTGCGCTTGAGCAGGAACTTGTAGACGGCCTCGAAGTTCTCATCGGGGCGGCGGCAGACGAAGGCCTCCACCCGCACCGAGTGCTCGCCGAGGCTCAGGATGGTGTTGGTCTTGAGCCTGCGCTCGCCCGGCAGCGCCACCACGATGCCGGGCAGCCCGCCGTGCGCGCCCTTGTGGTGCTCGTATTCGAGTTCGTTGGTCTGCAGCGTCTGCTCGATGATGGCCTGGACCGTGTTGCTCACGCCCGGACCCCCCTGCGCAGCGCGAAGCGCCTACCGTTGCGACGCCCGGCGGGTTCGCGGCGCGGATGCCGGGCGCGGTAGTCGGTGATGGCGTGCGCGTAGCTGTCCAGCAGCCCGTCGACGGTGTGCGCCCAGGAGAACGTCGCGGCGTGCTCGACGGCCGCCTTGCTGAGCGCAACCGGATCCTTCGCCAACACCTCGTCGAGTGTCTTCGCCCACGCTTCGGGATCATGGCCGTCGACCAGCGCACCACTGACGCCGTCCCGCACGGCGACGGGTAGTCCGCCGACGGCGGCCGCCACCACCGGGGTGCCGCAGGCCTGTGCTTCGACCGCGACGAGTCCGAAGGATTCGTTGTAGCTCGGGACGGCGACGATGTCGGCGGCCCGGTACACCCGAACCAGATCGTCGCGGGACTGGGGAGGAAGGAACCTCACGCGATCGGTGATACCCAATTCGGCGGCGAGGTGAACGAGGCCTTCGGGTGTCGCGAGGCCGCTGCCCGACGGTCCGCCGGCGATCACCACCCGCAGGTCGGGAAGCTTGGCCGCCGCCCGCAGCAGCACGTCGGGGGCCTTCAGCGGCTGGATGCGCCCGATGAACGCCACCACCTTCTCGTGCGGGTCCAGGCCCAGCGCCGCCCGCGCGTCCCGTTTCGAACCCGGTGTGAACACCTGCAGGTCCACCCCCGGATGCACCACGTCGATATGCCGGCGGTCCGCGTTGTGCAGCGAAACCAGTTGCTGCGCTTCGATTTCAGTGTTCACGATCAGCCGGTCGGCCTCGTCGACCACCTGCTGCTCGCCCACCGCGCGCAGCGCGGGCTCCGGGGCGTCACCCTCGGCGAGCGCGGCGTTCTTCACCGCGGCGAGAGTGTGCGCGGTGTGCACCAGCGGCACCGCCCAGCGGTCGGAGGCGAGCCATCCGACCTGCCCGGACAGCCAGTAGTGCGAATGCACGATGTCGTAGTAGCCGGGCTCGTGGGTGGCCTCGGCGCGCAGGACGCCCGCGGTGAACGCGCACAACTGGGTGGGCAGATCGTTCTTGTCGAGCCCCTCGAACGGGCCGGCCACCACGTTGCGCACCAGCACTCCGGGTGCGACCTGGACCAGTGGCGCATCGGCCGACGAGGTGGCCCGGGTGAAGATCTCCACCTCGACACCACGGCGGGCGAGTTCCAGCGCGGTCTGCAGCACGTAGACGTTCATGCCACCGGCATCACCGGTTCCGGGTTGGGCCAGTGGCGAGGTGTGCACCGAGAGCACCGCAACGCGACGGGCAGTGTCCTTCAGTCCGGGCGTTTCTGGGACGGCGCGCACAAGGACATGTCTACACCTGCGCCGAGCCGGCCACACCCGAGGTATCAGGATGCGCCCAGCACACCCGCTTCGCCGCGGCGCAGCTGGGCGCGGCGCATGGCGGCGATCGGATCGGCGTAGAGACCGCCGAGCGAGACCACACCGGCGCCCGCCTCCTGCACCCGGTTCCCGAACGCGGTCACCCGGATATCGCGGGGTCCCAGCACAGTCCGTGCCGCGAACGCGCGCTCGAGCGTCTCCATCCCCTCCGGGTACTCGGTGAAGGCCTGACCACCGACCACCAGATCGTCGGGGTTGAGCATGTCGCGCAGCAGCGCCACCGCCTCACCGAGCACCCTGGCCCGTTCGGCCAGCAGCGCGCGGGCGCCCTCGTGGCCGGCGCGGGCGGCGCGCAGCACGGCAGGCAGCGTCGACGCGGGGCCCTCCGAGGGCACGATGCGCTGCGCCCTGGCCGCCGTCAGCACCGCTTCGTCACTGACTGTCGACTCCAATGCACCTGTGCCACCGAGCAACTCGGAACTCGCCGGTAGCGCGGCGATGGTGCCCGGACCGCTCGACGGCGAGTGCACGCGGCCGCCGATGGACAGCGCGTAGCCAACCGTCTCGCGGGCGTACACATAGAGGCTGGTACCGGCCTGCGCGCTGGGTCGGCGCGCGCCGAGCAGCAGTTCGGCACCGGCCATGGCATCGACGTGCGAAGCCACCGACACCGGCAGCCCCAGCGTCTCGGCCAGCACCGGGCCGACGGGCGCTTGTGTCCAGCCCAACCGGGCGTGGTCCAGATATCCGGAGGTGCTGTCCACGACGCCGCCGGCGGCAACACCCACCCACAAGGGGCGGCGGCGGTGCCACCGGCTCAGGTAGCGACGCGCGCTGCCGGCCAGGGCGGCCAGCGCGGCGTTCTGGGAGCCGCGCGGGGTCGGGGTCTCGACGACGTCGAGGGTCCGGCCGAACAGATCGGTGGCCACGATGCTGGTGGTCTTGGCGCCGATGTGCAGGCCCAGCGTCAGGAACGGCTCGTGGTTGACCTCGACGGGGACGCGCGGGCGACCGATGGCCCCCGAGACCGCGAGATCCGCGCGTTCACGCAGCACCCCGACCTCGAGCAGGGCGGTGACCTGGCGATTCACCGTGGCGATGCTCAGCCCGGTGACCCGGGCGATGGCGTCCCGGGCGATCGGGCCGCGCCCGCGGGCGGCGCCGAACACCGATGCGGCGGCCACATCGGCCACCTTCAGCGACGGCGCGACGATGTGGTGCCGGGCCAACAGGGCGCGCTTGGCGTGCGCGGCGGGGGTCTGACGGGCGGCGGCAGGAGAGGCAGCGATGGCGGTCATGGGAAGTCCTCGGGTCCGAGTCGGGAAGGGGTGGGCTGCTGCCACACCGGCGACTCAGCGGGACGAAATGGTCCTCGGGGTCAGCAGGGCGCGGCGGGTGCGCAACAACAACACGCACACCGCGCGGCGAGAACGCTCGCCTGACTCATCGTGAACACGCCGTCAACCTAGCACGCCTGCCGGCGCTCACGCGATGGTCGGATGCGCGGGATTAGGGTTGTCACCATGACGACCTCAACAGATCGGCGCCGCGTCGCGGTGGTCACCGGAGCCAGTGCCGGAATCGGCGAAGCTACCGCGAAAACGCTTGCTGCACAGGGATTTCATGTGATCTGCGTGGCACGGCGGCCCGGCCCCATCGAGGCGCTGGCGGCCGAGATCGACGGCACCGCAATTGTGGCGGACGTCACCGATCCGGCCGCGGTGGCGGCCCTGGCCGAACGCCTGGACCGGGTGGATGTGCTCGTCAACAACGCCGGTGGCGCCCGCGGGCTGGAGTCGGTGGCCGATGCCGACGTCGAGAACTGGCGCTGGATGTGGGAGTCCAATGTGCTGGGCACCCTGCACGTCACGAAAGCGCTGCTGCCCAAGCTGATCGACTCCGGTGACGGACTCATCGTCACCGTCACCTCGATCGCCGCACTGGAGACCTACGACAACGGTTCTGGCTACACCACGGCCAAGCACGCCCAGGGCGTCCTGCACCGCACCCTGCGCAGCGAGCTGTTCGGCAAGCCGGTGCGGCTCACCGAGGTGGCGCCGGGAATGGTCAAGACCGACTTCTCGCTGAACCGGTTCGACGGGGACGCCGAGCGCGCCGAGAAGGTGTACGCCGGGGTGGAACCACTGGTGGCCGAGGACATCGCCGAGGTCATCGGATTCGTCGCGAGCCGGCCGTCGCACGTCGACCTGGATCTGATCGTGGTTCGCCCACGTGATCAGGTCACCGGGGCCACCGGCTCACGCGTCAACCGCCGGGCGTAGGAACCGGCGTCGTGGTGGGCGTCCCCGACAGCGTCGGGGCATCGCTGGGGGTGACCGGCGCGGTGACGGGGATGTTCGCCGGCGGGTCATCGCTGCTGAGCGCCGACATGGACGTCCACTCGCTCCACGGCACGGCCCAGTCCCAGATGTCGCCGTCCGCGTAGGACAGGTCGATGCGGGTGCCGGTCACCTCGACCGGGTCGCCGTACATGGCGGTGTTGAAGTACTGCTCGGCGTCGGTGAGCGAGAGGTTGATGCAGCCGTTGGTGACGTTGGTGTTGCCCTGCGCACCGGAACTGGCCGGGTTGGCGTGGATGAACTCGCCGTTGTTGGAGATGCGCACCGCGAACCGCTCCCGCACGTTGGCGTAGCCGGCGGCCGGGTTGGTCATGTAGAAGTCCTCGTACTTCTCGGTGACCACGTGGATGCCGCTGCGGGTGACGTTGCGGTCCAGGTCGCCTTCGCCGTAGCTGCACGGGAAGTCCATGATGACCGCGCCCGCGCCGTCGAGCACCTGGATGCGGTGGCTGGAGGCCTCGGCCCTGACCACCTGACGTCTGCCGATGGTGAAGTCGAGCGTGGAGTCGGCGGCGCCGTAGGCGTCCGGGCCGAAGGACACCCCGTAGAGATTCGCGTCGACGTGCACGGTGGTGCCGGTCGGGTAGTAGTCCTTGGTGCGCCAGTGCACACGGGAGCCGCCGACCTCGTCGGGCAGCCAGGCCCAGCTGCCCTCGACCTCGGGGGTGGTGGTGACCGTGAGCGCCTTCTCGACGGTGGCCTTGTCCGCATCGGCGATGGCGGCGTCGAATTGCAGGATGATCGGCGCGGCCACCCCGACGGTCTGATGATCGGCGAGCTGGAACACGCCGCTCACCGTTGTCTGTGGATTGACGGTGCTGAACCCGCCGGTGACGGGCACCGCCTGGCCGTCGCGGCCCACCACCGAACCGGCCCAGGTGTAGTCGCCGCCGTAGCCCAGCGGCTCGGTGACGGTGAACTCGGTGCGGTCGCGGTTGAGCTTTCCGTCGACCGGTTCACCCGCGGCATTGGTCAGCGAGATGCGCTGGAACCAGCCGTCGCTGACCGTGACCCCGGCTGCGGTGGTCGGCACCACATCGGCGGACGCGTCGTCGGGGGTCAGGGTGATGGTCGGTGCCGAGGCCTCTTCGGTGGGCTCGGGTGCGCTGGTGCCCGTACCGGAGGTGCTCGAGCAGGCGGCCAGGAAGCCGGCGCCACCGAGGCCCAGGATGGTGAGCGCACGACGCCGACTCAGCTGGGCGCCTTCACATTCACCGGTAGGTCTCACGTGGACCCAGCGTACCTAGAGATTGCACCCGATCAGTACCGGCTCGGGTGTGAGTTCGATCCCGAAGCGGCTGCGTACCCCGTCGCGCACCGTCCTGGCCAGGGCGATCAGATCCGCGGTGGTGGCGGAGCCGCGATTGGTCAGCGCCAGCGCATGTTTGGTGGACAGCCGGGCAGGTTCGTCGGGCCCGGGATATCCCTTGCCGAAACCGGACCGTTCGACCAGCCAACCGGCCGCCAGTTTCACGCCGCCGGGCGCGGGATAGTGCGGGACCGGCACGCCGACGTCGGCGCTCAGTCGTTCGAAGGCCTCGGTGCTCACCACCGGGTTGGTGAAGAAGGACCCGACGCTCCAGGTGTCGTGGTCGGCGGCGTCGAGCACCATCCCCTTGGCGCCGCGCAACGCCAGCACCGCCTCGCGCACCCGCCCTGGGTCGGCCGTCTGACCGGCCGGGACGCCCAGCGTGGTGGCCAGTTCTCCGTATCGCAGCGGTGCGCTGCGACCGGCCGGGTCGAGGGTGAACTCGACCTCCAACACGACGATCGAGGACTGGTACTTGAGCACGCTGTGCCGGTACCCGAATTCGAGCCGGTCGGGCGCGACCCATTCGTCGAGCCCGGTGCTGCGGTCCAGCAGCCTGACCCGCGAGATGGTGTCGGCGACCTCGGCCCCGTAGGCACCGACGTTCTGGATCGGGGTGGCACCCGCCGAGCCCGGGATACCGGACAGGCATTCCAGCCCGCCGAGACCGTGGGCCAGCGCGGCCACCACGACATCGTCCCAGGCCGCCCCCGCCTCGGCGCGCAGCACGGAACCATCGACGGTGATCGCGGTGTTGGCGACCGCCACCACCGTCAATCCCGACAGGTCGTCGGCCAGCACCACGTTGGAGCCGCCGGCCAGCACCAGCACGTCATCACCCACGGGCAGCGCCGACAGCGCGGCGACGAGTCTGTCGGTGGTGTCGCAGGTGATCAGTCGCCGCGCGACGGGGCCGATGCGCACAGTCGTGCGCGCGGCGAGCGGTACGTTCTCGGCGACCGCCGCGCCCGCGAAATTCGTTCCGGCCACGGCCGCTAACGGTAGCGTGACCGGCATGCCGCGTTCCTATGACATGGCAGCGGAGTACCGGTGCAGCGTGACACAGGTGCACAGCGCGTTCGCCGATGAGGCGTACTGGCTGGAGCGGCTGGAGAAGTCCGGCTGCGATGTCGCCACCCTGGACGCGCTGACCATCGACGACGACGGCGGCCTGCTCATCGCCACCACCCAGACGGTCCGCTTCCACCGGCTGCCCGGTTTCGTCAGCCAACTGCACGCCGGGGACCTCACCCTGGTACGCGAGGAGATCTGGAGTCCGGTCCGCGACGGCGTGGCCACCGGCACCGTCAAGGGCACCGTGCCGGGCGCGCCGGTCAAGGTCGGCGGCACCGCCGCGATGAGCAGCATCGGTGACGGCGCCCGGGTGGACGTGCGGGCCACCGTCGAGGTCCGGATACCGCTGCTGGGCGGCAAGGTCGAGGGCTTCATCGGCGGCCAACTTGCGGAGATGGTCCGGCTGGAAGAACAGTTCACCTCGCAATGGATCAACGAGCACGTCTGAAGAAGCCGCTCGGCCTGCCGACCCGCGGCACCACCGGTTACAACCGGCTGCGCCGCAGCGACCGCTGGCTGATGCACTCGCCGCGGGTGCGCGCGGCGTTGCTGACCGCCACCGACCCGCTGGTCGTCGATCTGGGTTTCGGCGCGCTACCCGTCACGACCCTGGAACTGGCATCACGGCTGCAGGCGGTGCGCCCGGACGTGCGGGTGGTCGGCCTGGAGATCCATCCGGAGCGGGTCCGCACCGCGGCACCGTCGGCCACCGACGGTGTCGAGTTCGCGCTCGGCGGCTTCGAGCTGGCCGGGCTGCGACCGGTGCTGGTGCGGGCGTTCAACGTGCTGCGGCAGTATCCGGTCACCGAGGTGGACGCCGCCTGGGCGCAGTTGCGGGCGGGGCTGGCCCCCGGCGGGCTGGTCGTCGACGGGACCTGTGACGAGTTGGGCCGGCTCTGCTGCTGGGTGCTGCTGGATGCCGACGGGCCGGTGAGCCTGACCCTGGCCTGCGATCCGTTCGCCATCGAACGGCCCTCGGACCTGGCCGAGCGCCTGCCGAAGGTGCTGATCCACCACAACGTCGAGGGCCGGCCGATCCACACCCTGCTACACGCCGCGGACCGGGCCTGGGCGGCCGCAGCCGGGCACGGCGTGTTCGGCCCGCGGGTGCGCTGGCGGGCGATGCTGGAGCAGCTGGGCGCCGACGGCTTTCCGGTGGATCCGCCGCGCCGGCGGCTGCGTGACGGCGTGCTGACCGTGCCATGGGCGGCCGTCGCACCCGCGACCTAGGCTGGTCGTCATGCGGATTGCCCTGGCTCAGATCCGGTCCGGCACCGACCCGGAGGCCAATCTGGAGCTCGTCGACCGGTACAGCCGGCAGGCCGCCGACGCCGGCGCCACGCTGGTGTTGTTCCCCGAGGCCACCATGTGCCGGTTCGGCGTCCCGCTGGCCCCGGTCGCCGAGCCGCTCGACGGCCGCTGGGCCGACGGTGTCCGCGCCGTCGCGCAGCGCACCGGGATCACGGTCGTGGCGGGCATGTTCTGCCCGTCGGGTGACGGCCGGGTGACCAACACGCTGATCGCGTCCGGCCCCGGCACCGACGCGCACTACGACAAGATCCACCTCTACGACGCGTTCGGTTTCGCCGAGTCCAAGACCGTGGCGCCCGGAGCCCAGCCGACGGTGATCGATGTCGGCGGGGTGCGGGTGGGGCTGACCCTCTGCTACGACGTCCGCTTCCCGGAGCTGTACACCGATCTGGCCGATCGCGGCGCCCACCTCATCACGGTGCACGCCTCGTGGGGCACCGGCCCCGGCAAGCTCGACCAGTGGACGTTGCTGGCCCGGGCCCGCGCGATCGACACCACCGCCGTGGTGGCCGCCGTCGATCAGGCCTACCCCGGTGACGAGATCGCCGCGCTCGGTCCGACCGGGGTCGGAGGCAGTCTCGTGGCCTCGGCAACCGGTGATGTCATCGCCGCCGCGGACGCCGACGAACAGCTTCTGGTGACCGATATCGACCTGGACGCCGCGGCCACGGCCCGCGAGAGGATCGCGGTGCTGCGTAACCGCACTCATTTCGCCAAGGCGGATCCAGGCAGGGACGGCGTCGAGGCGCGATAACCGAGTGCCGAGTCATATCACCGTCGATGGCGATCAAAGGTCCAACACATCGCCGCTGGCCAGGGCCCTGTCGGTGGGCTGTGGGACGCTTCTAGGCAATGGATCGGTACACCACATTTCGGTTCTGCTTGGAACCTACAGACGAGCAAGAGCAGGTGCTGGCTCGGCATGCTGGGGCGTCGCGCTTCGCGTTCAACCAGTGCCTCCGCATCGTGAAAACCGCGCTCACCGAGCGCGCATCGGATTCGAGCACCACGGTTCCGTGGACGGGCTTCGATCTCATCAATGCGTTCAACGCGTGGAAGAGGACTGAAGCGGCCGGCCGGGCGTTCGCTGTCGATTCCGCCGGTGTTGCAGCGGTCGTGGTGACCGGGCTGCCCTGGCGACGTGATGTGTGTCAGCAGGTGTTCGAGGAAGCCGCGGTCGATGTGGGCAAGGGCCTGAAATCGTGGGCGGATTCACGCTCGGGCAATCGCCGCGGCAAACAAATCGGCTTCCCTCGGTTCAAGAAGAAGACTGCAACGATTGCGTCGTTTCGACTGCGCAACAAACACTGCAAAAACAAGCCAGCGGCGATACGTGTCGGCGCGAGCAACAAGCCGCGGTCGATCACGCTGCCTGGCATCGGATTGATCAGGGTTCATGACGACACGCGCCGACTGCGCCGCATGCTCGACAAGAAGCGAGCCCGAATCCTGTTCGCGACCGTCAGTTACCGGGGCGGCCGATGGTGGATTTCACTGAACGTCGCCGCCGCCGACTTACACGCCAACCGCCACCATCCGATCCGACCTGACGATGATGGCGTTTGGGTCGGCGTGGACCTGGGACTGTCGGCGTTCCTGGTAGCGGCTACCGCCGACGGCGTCGAAGTGAGCCGCGTCGCTGCCGCACCCAAGGCCCTGGTCGCCGGAATTGCCAAGCAGCGACTGCTATCGAAGTCGTTGTCTCGCAAGCAGAAAGGATCACAAAACTACAAGGAGGCCGTTGCCCGACTGAGACGCCATCATGCGCGAACCGCCAATGTACGTCGCCATTTCCTGCACAAATTATCGGGCGAGCTGGCCAAGAGCCACGACCGGCTTGTCATCGAGAACCTCAATGTGTCAGGGATGCTGAAGAACCACCGCCTTGCCAAAGCCATCTCCGACGCCGGCTGGTCGGAGTTCGCCAGAATGCTCGCCTATAAGCAAGCCTGGCGGGGCGGCAAACTCATCGAAGCTGACCGTTGGTATCCGTCGACCCGCCGATGTCTTGAATGCGGCAATGCCAACGCAGCGATAACGCTGGCGGATCGGATGTTCACCTGTCCTTGCGGGCACGTCGCCGACAGGGACACAAATGCCGCGGCGAATCTGGCACTCTGGGGCCACGCCCACAACAATCTCCATCGATCCCCGGACCCCCAAGCAGGAGGCCGGGCCACCAATGCCCGTCGACGGGACGGCTCTGACCAACACCCTCGTGTTGGTGAAACCAGCCCGAAAGACACGGGAACCGACGTTCGCACCGCACCCGCGGCCTGAACCAACGGCGCCCGAGAAGGGCGGTGCCGAGCACTCAGCCAAGGTGCTCGACACGCTTTAGGGCACAATCGACGGCGTGACCGATCCCTGGGCCCGCCCTGCCGACGAGGTACCGCCGCCCCCGCCCGTGCCGCAGCCGCCGCCGCAGTACGACCAGGAGGCATCGCCGGAGGCCGAGCCGAAGAGCAGGCTCAAGCGGCTCTTCCGTGACCCGCTGTCGATCGTTCTGGTGGTGGTGATCGTGTTGGCGCTGGCCGTGGCCGGCATCGTCGGCACGGAGTTGGTGGCCCGGCGGATCGCCGACTCGACGGTCACCCGCATCACCTCCTGCGTGGTGCAGGACAGCGTCGACGTGTCGTTCGGCCCGCGCCCGATCGTGCTGCAATACCTCAGCGACAACTACAACAACATCACCGTGACCACCGGCGGGGAACGCATCCGTGAGGCCGAGGGGATGAAGGCCGAGATCGTCATCAACGACGTGCAGGTCACCAACAACCCGGCCGCACCCGGCACCGTCGGGGCGCTGGACGCCAAGATCACCTGGTCGGCCGACGGCATCAAGCGGACCATCCAGAACGCGATCCCGCTGATCGGTAGCTTCGTCAACGGTGTGACGACCAATCCCAGCGACGGCACCATCGAACTGCAGGGCATGCTTGGCAGCATCGTCACCAAGCCCGAAGTGCGGAACAACGAGCTGACGCTGACGGTGGAGGCGCTGACGGGCCTGGGCTTCGTGCTGCCCCGGGAGTCCGTGCAGCCCGCGCTGGACGCGTTCCTCAAGCAGATGACCGAGAATTACCCGCTGGGCATCAAGGCCGACAGCGTGGAGGTCACCGATTCCGGTGTGGTGGCGAAGTTCTTCAGCCGCAATGCCGCCATGCCGCCCAGCACCGGGCAGAGCTCGGATCCCTGCTTCGCGGGACTGTAGCCGGGCGACCGATCGAGCGGCGAGCAACGAGCCGCATCGAGGAGTCCGGTGATCAGGTTCAGAACGGCTCTTCGGTGCCGCCGGGGTTACAGCCGGCGGCCACCAGTTCGGCATCGCTGACCTCGGGCCGCCACGGCTCCAGATTCCAGCTGGTCTTACCCGGCTCGACGAACTCGGCGAACTGCCAGTGGCAGTTGAATTGCGCCTGCATCCCCGGGATATCGGCCTCCGGCGAGATGGCCAGCACCTCGGCCCAGGCCTGATCCTGCTGCGGCTGGGTGCCCGCAGTTGCGGCCTGTGCGCGGCCGGCCGGGGTCGGGTACACCCGCAGGCTCTTCAGGTCGCCCCACTGCACCCATGACGTGTGGTCGATGTAGGCGCCCGCGGGCTCGGCAGCAGCGGTCGGTGCGCTCAGCAGCAGACCGGCCGCGCACAGCGCGGCGCTCAGAACACGCATCGCCTCAGCGCGACTTTCCCTGGATCTCCAGGATCTTCGGCCGCACGTCGACCAGGTAGACACCCGTCGCGCAGGCACAGATCGCGGCGCCGAACGCATCGCGCAGCAACAGCGCCAGCAGCACGCCGGCGCCCAGGATCAGCAACCAGACCGGCTTGGTGAGCTTTCCGGCGGCGGTGTACGCGTCGGGCCGTTGCATCGCGGCGTGGACGAAGGCGTACACGCCCACCAGGACCACGATCCCGACCAGGACAAGCAGAATGGCACCCGCCAGGTTTGCAAGCATCACGCCTGCAGCCTATGCGGGTGCCATCCGGTTCGCGAACCTACTTCTGGGTGACCTTCTTGGCCGGGGTCGCCTTCTTGGCCGGGGCGGCCTTCTTGGCGGCCGGGGTGGCGGCGGCCTTCTTGGCCGGAGCCTTCTTGGCCGGGGTGGCCGGGGTGGCCTTCTCGACCTTCTTGGGCAGCTCGACGCCGACCAGCTTGGCGGCGCGCTCGCCGACCGCGCGGGTCTGGCTGGCGACGGTGCCCAGCGCATCCTGGGTCAGCTCGACGGCCTGATCGGTGACCTCTTCGACGCGCGAGGCGGCCTCTTCGAGGGCCGGCTGGTTGCGCAGGCGCTCCAGGGCGGCCTCGCCGCGCTCGACGAGCTTGTTGTACTGGCTGGTCGCCTCATCGGCGTACTTCTCGGCGACCTTGCGCAGCTCCTCGGAGGTCAGCTTGTCGCGCAGCTCGTCGAACTGGGTGGGCAGATCCTCCTGCAGCTTGGTCAGCCGTGCTCGGCCCTCCTCGACGCGGGTCTTGCTGTCGGTGCGCGCCTCGTCGGCACGGTCACGCAGGGTCTCGACGATCTCGTTGACCTTGGCCAGGGCCAGATCGGCAGCGCCGACAGCCGCCAGCAGCGGAGCCTTGAGGTCTTCGACAGTGGGCTGGGTCTTCTCGCTCATGGTTCTTCCTCTCAGATGGTGGTCGGTTGTGCAGCGGGTGGTTCGGGTTCAGGCTCGGATTCGGCTGCTGCAGCCTCTATTTCGGCCTCAGCCTCGTTCTGCTGACAGAACGAGTTGTAGATGTCGAGCAGCACCTGCTTCTGCCGCTCGGTGATCGCGGTATCGGTGACTATCGCGTCACGCACCAAGCTGGAATCGCTGGGTTCGAGCATTCCGGCTTGGACGTAGAGCACCTCGGCGGAGACACGCAATGCCTTGGCGATCTGGCTGAGCACATCAGCCGACGGTTTACGGAGCCCACGCTCGATCTGGCTGAGGTAGGGATTGCTGACCCCGGCCTTCTCGGCGAGTTGGCGCACCGATACCTGCGCCGCCTCGCGTTGTGCCCGGATATAGCCGCCGATGTCGTGCGCGGCGTTGCTCACCACAACGGCAAGATTTTCGTCCTGCGTCATGATGAACCTCCGATCCGTCGGTTATTGGCTGACGGAACCCACGGTAGGCACGAGTGCTAACTATTGCAAGCACTCTGCTAGCACTTTAGAAGAGCAGCTGCGCCACCGTGTAGATGACCAGCCCGGCCAGTGACCCCACCACCGTGCCGTTGATCCGGATGAACTGCAGGTCACGGCCCACGTGGAGCTCAATCCGGCGGCTCGCCTCATCGGCGTCCCAGCGCTCGATCGTCTCGGTGATGATCGCTGTGATCTCCGTCCCATACTGCGCGACGAGGTGCTGAGCGGCCCGCACGATCCAGTTGTCGACCTTGTCGCGCATCTCCGGGTCATCGCACAGCGACTCGCCGATCCGCACCACCGAGTCCGACACCCGGGTCCGCAAGGTCGAGGACGGATCATCGACGGATTCCAGCACGATCCGTTTGGCTGCGGCCCACGCCGTCTCCGCCGCCCGCGCGACCTCATCGCGCGCCATGATCTGCTCCTTGACGTTCTCCGCACGCTGAATCGTGGCGCCGTCGTTCTGCAGGTCATCGGCGAACTCGAACAGGAACTTGGTGGCCGAGCGACGCAGCTCGTGGTTCGGGTCGCGGCGCACCTTGTCGGTGAAGTCCATCAGCTCGCGGTGGATCCGGTCACCGACCAGGTGATCCACCCAGCGCGGCGACCAGGTCGGGGAATCGCGCTCGATCACCCGCTCGATCACCTCGCCGGAATTCAGCGACCATTGGAAGGCGCGGTCGGCCAGCAGTTGGAGCAGTGCCTCCTGGCGGCCCTCCTCCAGCAGGCTGGACAGCACCCGCCCGATCGGCGGGCCCCACTGCGGCTCGGCGATGCGCTTGATGATCATCCGGTCCAGCACCTGCTGCACGTCTTCGTCGCGCAGCATCTCGATGAGCACGCGCAGCACCGTGGACACCTCGGCGGCCACGCGCTCGGCATTGCGCCGATCCGCGAGCCATTTGCCGGTCCGGCCCGCCACCTCGGCGTCGCGCAGCTTCGTCGCGACCACATCGGGCGACATGAAGTTCTCCCGCACGAAGGTGCCCAGACCTTCACCGAGCTGATCCTTCTTGCGTTTGATGATCGCGGTGTGCGGAATGGGGATGCCGAGCGGATGCTTGAACAGCGCGGTCACCGCGAACCAGTCGGCGAGCGCGCCGATCATGCCCGCCTCGGCGGCGGCGCGCACATAACCCACCCACGGTGCGGCGCCGCGGGATTGGAGCCAGGTGCTCAGCAAGAAGATCACCGTCGCGCCGAGCAGGAAGCTCAGCGCGACGACCTTCATCCGCCGCAACCCGCGCTGCCGTTCCCGGTCTGCCTCCGAGTCGGCACCGGCCAGTGACTCCGCGAAACTCGTGTGTACCACTCCCCCATCATCCGCTACGGCACCAGCGGCCCGTCCACCGTAGTATCGAGTCGACCTAGTGATTGGATTATCACGACTGTGGCACAGCAGAGCGCGGCAGCGGTGAAGACCGATGGCCGGAAACGACGCTGGCACCAGCACAAAGTCGAACGACGAAATGAGCTGGTAGACGGCACGCTGGAGGCTATCCGACAGCGCGGCGCCAATGTCAGCATGGACGAGATCGCCGCCGAGATCGGTGTCTCCAAGACGGTGCTCTACCGCTACTTCGTGGACAAGAACGACCTCACCACCGCCGTCATGATGCGGTTCGCTCAGGTCACGCTGATCCCCAACATGGCCGCAGCGCTGTCGTCGAACCTGGACGGCTACACCCTGGTGCGGGAGGTCATCCGGGTCTATGTGGACACGGTCGCCTCCGAACCCGAGCCGTACCGCTTCGTCATGTCCAACAGCAGCTCGAGCCGCACCAAGGCCATCAACGACTCCGAGCAGATCATCGCCCGCATGCTCGCCGTCATGCTGCGCCGGCGCATGCAGGCGGAGAAGATGGACACCTCCGGTGTCGAGCCGTGGGCATTCATGATCGTCGGCGGCGTGCAGCTGGCCACCCACTCCTGGATGTCGAATCCACGGATGTCCACCGATGACCTCATCGACTATCTGACGATGCTGTCGTGGAGCTCGCTGTGCGGCATCGTCGAGGTCGGCGGCTCGCTGGAGAAGTTCAACTCGCAGCCCCATCCATCCCCCGATCTGCCGCCGCACCTGCTTGACTAGCCAGTTGTGAGCCAAGACAACACCTCGGAACTGTCGAAGCTGTGGAGCCATGAGCCGCACACCCATCTGCGGTTCAAGCCCGGCGACCTGGTGTCCGAGATCGACGCGAACGCC
The DNA here is from genome assembly GCA_030499155.1 of Mycolicibacterium frederiksbergense. Lineage (GTDB taxonomy): Bacteria > Actinomycetota > Actinomycetes > Mycobacteriales > Mycobacteriaceae > Mycobacterium > Mycobacterium frederiksbergense_A. Next base: position 646,939 of record JAUKNU010000001.1, read on the forward strand.
ACCCCCGGATTCACCGGCGCCAAATCGGACGCGCCGGCGCTGCACGCCGAGCGCAATGAACGCTTCGCCGGCCTGCAGGAGATGCTCTACGCCAACAGCCGCAGTGGTGACCGGCGCTCGGTGTTGCTCGTGCTACAGGGAATGGACACCGCGGGCAAGGGCGGCATCGTCAAACATGTTGTCGGAGCGAGTAATCCACAAGGCATCCAGTATCACAGCTTCGGCAAGCCCACGCCCGAGGAGTTGTCGCACCATTACCTGTGGCGCATCAACAAGGCGCTGCCGGCCGCCGGCCACATCGGCGTCTTCGACCGATCGCATTACGAGGACGTGCTGATCGTGCGGGTTCACAATCTGGTGCCACCGGACGTATGGGGCCCGCGGTATGACGAGATCAACACCTTCGAGCGCGAGCTCGTCGACGCCGGCACCACCATCGTCAAGGTGGCGATGTTCGTGTCGCTGGAAGAGCAGAAGAAGCGCCTCGCCGAGCGGCTGGACCGGCCCGACAAGTACTGGAAGTACAACCCGGCCGATATCGACGAGCGGCTGAAATGGCCGCTCTACCAAGAGGCCTATCAAGCCATGCTGGACAAGACCTCGACCGAATACGCGCCGTGGCACATCGTGCCGTGCAACCGGAAGTGGTACAGCCGGCTCGCGGTGCTGGAGCTGATGATCGAGGCCCTCAAGAGCCTCGATCTGCAGTGGCCCCCAGCAGATTTCGACGTCGAGGCGGAAAAGCAGCGCCTCAAGAACGCCTGAGTCCGCCGAGACTACGGATTCTGGCCCGGAATGACAGATTCCTGGCCATAAAGCGTAGTCCCGGCCGATCTGGAACCGAATCACGCAGGGCTGCGTCCAATTCTGTGTGAGTCCAATCGTCCTCGGTAGCGAAGCACTGGCATCCGGGCTCGCCACCCGGCACGCGCTCCAGACCCGGTACCGCAAGCTCCACCAAAATGTCTATGTACCAATCGATGTCACGCTGACGGCGCGTGACCGGGCGGAAGCGGCGTGGCTGTGGTCCGGTCGCAAGGCGACCTTGGCCGGGTACTCCGCGGCGGCCGCGCTGGGGAGCAAATGGCTACCCGATGATGCTCCGGCCGAGCTGGCCCGCATCCGGTATCCGTCGCCACCCGGTATCCGCATCCACAGCGGCGCCATTGCCGCCGACGAAGTGGTCGCGATCGGTGACATGGACTGCACCAGCGTGGCGCGGACCTGCTATGACATCGGACGCAGGCAACCCCTGGACACCGCGATCGTCCGGATCGACGCGCTGCTGAACAAAACTCGCGGCGACGTCCGCGACGTTGCCGCGATCGCCGCACGCTATCCCGGTGCGCGCCGCATCCGTCGATTACGGGAAGCGCTGAGTTTCGTGGACCCGGGCGCCGAGTCTCCACAGGAGACCAGACTGCGCCTGCTACTGGTCCGCGCGGGTCTACCGCGGCCGGCCACCCAGATTCCGGTCACCGATGAATCGGGTTTCGTACGGCGCCGCATCGACATGGGCTGGGAGGACGCGCTGGTCGGCGTTGAATACGACGGCGAACAGCACTGGCGGGATCCGCTCGCGTATGCCGCCGATATCGAACGGCTGGAATTCCTCGCCGCCTGTGGCTGGACGATCGTGCGCGTCAGCAGCACTCAGCTGAGGAATCGACCGGAACAGGTGATCAGCCGTGCTCGAAACGCACTCCGCGTTGCCGAGCGCCGCTGAGACTACGGTTGTTGGTGCCATTCAGGCTATTCGGCGCGACAAACCGTAGTGTCGGCGGAACTATGCGGGCTTGACCAGCGTGAACTGGCCGATGTTCGTGATGCCCCGGCGGAAGAAGTCCGCGCAACCGGTCAGGTACTTCATGTAGCGGTCGTAGACCACCTGGCCCTGCATGGCGATGGCCTCGTCCTTGGCCGCTTCCAAGTTTGCCGCCCACATGTCCAGCGTGCGCGCGTAGTGCGGCTGCAGCAGATGGATGCGCTGCAGGTCGAAACCGGTGTCCGCGGCCAGTTTCTGGATGTCCTCGACGGCGGGCAGCTGCCCGCCGGGGAAGATCTCCTCACCGATGAACTTCATGAACTTCAGATCGCTGAGGGTGACCTTGATGCCGTTGGTGCGGAAGAACTCCTGGGTGTGCGCCAGGATCGTGTGCAGCAGCATGGTGCCGCCCTCGGGCAGGATGCTGTAGGCGCGCTCGAAGAACACCGGGTAGCGCTCGGCCTTGAACGCCTCGAAGGCGCCGATCGACACGATGCGGTCGACGGGCTCGTTGAACTCTTCCCAGCCCTGCAACCGGATCTCGATGGACCGTTTCGTGTCGAGCTTCGCCAACCGCGCGCGGGCCCATTCGGACTGGGCCTTGCTCAGCGTGATGCCGATGACGTTCACATCGAACTTCTCGATGGCCCGCTCCAGCGCCCCACCCCACCCGCAACCGATGTCGAGCAGCGTCATCCCCGGTTCGAGACCGAGCTTGCCGAGTGCCAGATCGAACTTCGCGTTCTGGGACTCCTCGAGGTTCATGTCCTCGCGCTCGTAGTACCCGCAGGTGTAGCCCATGGTGGGTCCGAGGAAAAGCGCGAAGAAGTCGTTGGAGATGTCGTAGATCGACTGCGACACTTCGTAGTACGGCTCGAGCTCGGACTCAACTTTTGACATTCGGAAACAACCCTCTGTGATCGTCTTGAACAACTGTGGACGAGTACCCAGATTCGGGTGCCCCCACACCGCATCGCCTGACTCTACCTGCCAGGCTCAGTACGAATAGAAGCCCTGACCCGATTTCTTGCCCAGCTGACCGGCCTCGACCATGCGCAGCAACAGCGGCGGCGGGCCGTACAACGGCTCCTTGAACTCCTCATACATCTTGTCGGCGATCAGCTTCAGCGTGTCGAGTCCGACCAGATCCGACAGCCGCAGCGGACCCATCGGATGCGACAGTCCGCCCACCACGGCCTTGTCGACATCCTCGACGGTGGCGAAGCCGGCCTCGACCATCCGGACCGCCGAGAGCAGGTAGGGCACCAGCAGGGCGTTGACGACGAAGCCGGACCGGTCCGAGCAGCGCACGACCTGCTTGCCCAGGGCGTTGGCCGCGAAATCCTCGGTCCGTGCGATGGCCCCCTCGGAGGTGACCAGGGTGGAGATGAGCTCCACCAGCGGCAGCACCGGAACCGGGTTGAAGAAGTGCAGACCCAGTACCCGCTGCGGGTTCTGGGTGGCCGACGCGATCCGCATGATCGGAATGCTCGACGTGTTCGACGCCAGCACGGCGTCCGGATCCTCGATGACGCGGTCGAGTTCGGCGAAGACCTCCGCCTTGACGGTGTCGTCCTCCACGATCGCCTCGATGGTGAGCTGGCGGTCGGCCATGTCGGCAAGGCTGGTGGTGAACGTCAGCCGAGCCAGCACCGCATCCCGATCGGCCTCGCTGAGCTTGCCCTTGGCCGCCGCGCGGTCCAGGGAGGCGGTGATGCGTTTATTGCCTGCGGCGATGAGATCGTCGGTCGGCTCGAACACCAGAACGTGCGCCCCGGCCTTCGCGCACACCTCGGCGATACCGCCACCCATCTGTCCGGCCCCGATGACGCCGACCCGCTCAATACTCACTGCAACTCCCTTGGACTCCGAACAGCCGTCAGGCCCCGCCCGCATGCACGGACGAGGCCTGACGCTATCAACTCACGAACACGACGACTCAGTGGCTCAGGCCGTCGGTTTCACTTCGCTTCGCTCAGTGAAACTGACCCTCTTCGGTCGAACCCGCCAGCGCGGTGGTCGAGCTGGTCGGATCCACGGTGGTGGCGATCCGGTCGAAGTAACCGGCGCCGACCTCACGCTGGTGCTTCGTCGCGGTGTAGCCGCGCTCCTCGGCGGCGAACTCGCGCTCCTGCAGCTCGACGTAGGCGCTCATCTGGTTGCGGGCGTAGCCGTGGGCCAGATCGAACATCGAGTAGTTCAGGGCGTGGAAGCCGGCCAGGGTGATGAACTGGAACTTGAAGCCCATGGCGCCGAGCTCGTTCTGGAACTTGGCGATGGTCGAATCGTCCAGGTGCTGCTTCCAGTTGAACGACGGGCTGCAGTTGTAGGCGAGCATCTGGTCGGGGAAGTCCGCCTTGACGGCCTCGGCGAACTTCTTGGCCAGCTCCAGGTCCGGGGTGCCGGTCTCCATCCAGATGAGGTCGGAGTACGGGGCGTAGGCCTTGGCGCGGGCGATGCAGGGCTCCACACCGTTCTTGACGTGGTAGAAGCCTTCCTTGGTCCGGTCGCCGGTGATGAACGGCTGATCGCGCTCGTCGACGTCGGAGGTGATCAGGGTGGCGGCCTCGGCGTCGGTGCGGGCGATGACCAGGGTCGGCACGTCGGCGACGTCGGCGGCCAGGCGCGCCGAGGTCAGGGTGCGGATGTGCTGCTGGGTGGGGATCAGCACCTTGCCACCGAGGTGGCCGCACTTCTTCTCCGAGGCCAGCTGGTCCTCCCAATGCGACCCGGCGACACCGGCGGCGATCATGGCCTTCTGCAGCTCATAGACGTTGAGCGCGCCGCCGAAGCCGGCCTCACCGTCGGCGACGATCGGGGCCAGCCAGTTCTCCACCGAGGTGTCACCCTCGACCTTGGCGATCTGGTCGGCGCGCAACAGCGCGTTGTTGATCCGGCGGATGACCTGCGGCACCGAGTTGGCCGGGTACAGGCTCTGGTCGGGGTAGGTGTGGCCGGAAAGGTTGGCGTCACCGGCGACCTGCCAACCGGACAGGTAGATGGCCTTCAGCCCCGCGCGCACCTGCTGCACGGCCTGGTTGCCGGTCAGCGCGCCGAGGGAGTTGACGTAGTCCATGGTGTGCAGCTGATCCCACAGCACCTCGGCGCCGCGGCGGGCCAGCGTGCTCTCCTCGACGACGTGTCCCTGCAGGGCGACGACGTCTTCTGCGGTGTAGGTGCGCTCGATGCCCTTCCAGCGGGGGTTGGTGTTCCAGTCGTGCTGGATCTGCTCCGGGCTCTTCGGCGTGCCAACGGTCGACATGAGGGCTCCCATCAATAAGGCCAATTCGGTTTCTTGTTAACGCTGCAGTGACTTCGCTGCGTTGCTATACCGAGCATGCCCTACCGCATTACCGCAGGTCCACCCGTTTCGATTGCCAATTTTGTCCAACTGACGGAGGAATGTTGCAAAGGTTGCGAAGACCACTCCGTGCTTTACCGGTTCAGAAGCTACCGGCCGGTAGGTGGTTTCTGCTGGTCAGTACGCCCGTACTGTTAAAACGTGCCGGGTCACAGCGCGAACAGTGACGCGACCGCTTTGGTCTCGTCCCCGACGGCATATGTGAGCGTTGTAACAGTGCGATCTTCGAGCTCCGGCCCGAACTTGTCGGTCGAGCCGGCCGGATACACGTGCGAGATGATCTCCAGGTCGTCACCGAGCGCCACCGCGGAGTCGTGTTCGATGGTCACCCGCAGCGGCGCCTTCAGCAGTTCCGGCGCCTCGTGCAGGTACTCCTCGATCACGCTCCAGTACACCGAGTTGTTCATGTGGTCGAAGAGGTCGATATCGCTCACCCGGACCGGGTACCTGCGCACCGCCGCCGCGGCCTCGCGGGGGCCGGCCTTGAGGTAGGACTTCCAGCGCAGCCGGTCCACATCGGTGGTGCGCCGCAATCCGGCAAGGAAGTCGTCGGAGATCCGGGACGGGGCCTGGGTCTCCTGGCTGAAGTTGATCCAGAACGCCTCGGACTCCATCAAGCCCGCCCGACGGCCCTCGATGCGGACCCGCATCTCACACCACCGGTTCGACGTCCCGGAGCACCAGCGGCGCAGCCGCAGGGTGTCCTTGAACATGATCGGCTCGATCAGATCGATCATCGTGCGCCGGACGATCCACGCCGGATGTGTGTCCTCATAGCCCATTTCGCGCAGCTGGTCGGAGCCGATGTCCTGGATGTGCCGGGTGGCGGCGTCGAACTTCAGGCGGCCCTCGCGGTCGATATCGGCCACCCGCAGCGGCCACTGCACATCGAAGACATCCGGGTGCGGGTCGGGGACGGGCATCAGGATCTTCGCCAGGGTCATGGTTCCCAATATGGCCTGCGAAGAATGCAAAGCCAACCTTTGCAGCCTTGACTAGGCTGTTCGGGGTGTCCAAGACCTACGTCGGATCGCGGGTCCGCCAGCTCCGCCGGGAGCGTGGCTTCAGCCAGGCCGCGCTGGCGCAGATGCTGGACATCTCCCCGAGCTACCTCAACCAGATCGAACACGATGTCCGTCCGCTGACCGTCGCCGTGCTGCTGCGCATCACCGAGGTCTTCGGGGTGGACGCGACGTTCTTCGCCTCCCAGGACGACACCCGGCTGGTGGCCGAGTTGCGCGAGGTGACATTGGACCGCGACCTCGACATCGCCATCGACCCGGCCGAGCTCGCCGATATCGTCAGCACCCACCCGGCGATCGCACGGGCGATGGTCAGCCTGCACCAGCGCTACCGGCTGACCAGCACCCAACTGGCCGCCCTCTCCGAGGGTCGCTTCACCTCCGGGTCCGGCGCGGGTTCCGGCACCATCACCATGCCGCACGAAGAGGTGCGCGACTACTTCTACCAGCGGCAGAACTATCTGCACGAGCTCGACACCGCCGCCGAAGATCTCACCATCGCGATGCGGATGCACCGCGCCGAACTGACCCGCGAACTGTCCGATCGGCTGACCCGGGTGCACGGCGTACGTATCGTGCGGCGCACCGACCTCGGCGACCCGGTGCTGCACCGCTTCGACCCCGCGACCCGCACGCTGGAGATCGGCGGGCACCTGGCCAGCGGTCAATACGTCTTCAAGCTGGCCGCCGAACTGGGTTATCTGGAATTCGGGGATCTGATCGACACACTGGTCGACGAGGGCAAATTCACCAGCGACGAGTCACGCACGCTGGCCCGGATGGGACTGGCCAACTATGTCGCCGCGGCCACCGTGCTGCCCTACCGGCAGTTCCACGATGTGGCCGAGAACTTCCGCTACGACGTCGAGCGACTCTCCGCGTTCTACGCGGTGTCCTACGAGACCATCGCGCACCGGCTGTCCACCCTGCAGCGCCCGTCCATGCGGGGGGTACCGCTGTCCTTCGTCCGGGTGGACCGGGCCGGCAACATGTCCAAACGCCAGTCCGCCACCGGATTTCACTTCTCCTCCTCCGGCGGTACCTGCCCGCTGTGGAACGTCTACGAGACGTTCGCCAACCCCGGCAAGATCCTGGTCCAGATTGCCCAGATGCCCGACGGCCGCGACTACATGTGGGTGGCGCGCACCGTCGAGCGCCGCGCGTCGCGCTATGGTCAGCCGGGTAAGACGTTCGCGATCGGCCTGGGCTGTGAGCTCCGACATGCGCACCGGCTGGTCTACTCGGAAGGGCTGGATCTGTCCGGTGGCCCAAACGCTACGACCGCAACACCGATCGGTGCCGGCTGCCGGGTGTGCGAACGGGACAACTGCCCGCAGCGCGCCTTCCCGGCCCTCGGCAAGGCCCTTGACCTCGATGAACACCGCAGCACGGTGTCCCCATACCTGACGAAGCAGACGACATGACCGATTCCGAAGTGGCCCCCGCCGGGGACTCCCCCGCCCGCATCCCGCCCGGCGGGCTGCGCGAACTCGGCCCGTTGAACTGGGCCATCGCCAAGGCCGGCGCCCGCCGGATCCGGGCCCCGAAATTCCACCTGATGAACGTGCTCGGTCAGCACCGGCTCATGTTCCTGGCCTGGCTGCCGCTGTCCGGTTACCTGCTCTACGCCGGCAAGCTGGACCGCAAGGACGCCGAACTGGTGATCCTGCGGGTCGGTCACCTGCGCAACAGCGAGTACGAACTGCAGCAGCACCGCCGACTGGCCCGCAGCCGCGGACTGAACGCCGAGGTCCAGGCCGCAATCTTCGAGGGCCCCGACGCGCCGGGTCTGGCGCCGCATCAGCGGGTGCTCATCACCGCGACCGACGAGTTCGTCATCACGCGGTCCATGTCGGCCGAGACCTGGACGGCGCTGTCCAAGCTCTACAACCGCGCCCAGATCATCGAATTCTGCACCCTCGCCGGACAATACGACGCGCTGGCCGCCACCATGGCTACGTTGCGTATCCCCCTGGACTTTCCGGACTGACTCCGACGCGTGGGTCACGCCGAACGCGAGGCGTCGCGTCATCAATGAGAACCCCCGGTTCGGCGTCGCACACTGGGCCGATCGCATCGATGACGGCGCGCACGGACATCTGGGTGACCGGATTGTGCAGCTGCAGGAGTTCGTATTCGAGCTGGGCCCGCAATTTCGTCGCCTTGCTGCTGACCTCGATCGTGTAGGCAACCAAGCCCTGGTTCCAGTTCTCGAAAGGCAAGTCGTCGCCACGGAAGGCATTGGGTGCGCCCAGGAACCACACCTCTTCGTTGGTCGCGACACATGCCGAGCCGACGAACGCCTTCGTCACCAGGTGCAATGCGCCTACCGTGCCCTCTTCGATGGTGATCGTCGGCAGTTCCATTCGCGACGTCGCTGGTCGGCCGAACACCTGGTTCTCGATCCGTACGTTGTCACTGCCGGTGAGCGAGAACGCGAGGTTGGCGACGGTGTCTCCGTAGTACATGTCGCCATACCGCGCCAACATGTTGTCCGACGAGATCGAGCCCGGGTCGCTCCCGAAGCCGATAGCGGCCAGCCCGCCCCACATGTCGGCTGGCGCTCCCGAGAAGTCCAGCGCCTCAATGGTTCTGATGTGCTCGACATCACCTAGACCGGCAGCAAGGGTCATCGCGACCCGCTCGGTCATGTAGGACGGGTGCACCCCGGCGCCATACAGTGAGGCGTTTCCGGCCAATGCCGCCTGCTGTAACCGCTGTGGTGATTGCCGTCTCTTCGACATCGGATTCGATCTGGCGACATGGTGGTAGCCGACAGTGGCGATCACGTTCTTTCCGGACTGCAACATCGCGATCACGTCGGCATCGAGATCTTGATCCAGCGCCGAGGCCGCACAGCTCAGAACGACGACATCCGCGTCTATGGTGAGCAGATCTTCACTCGAGCACGTCACGAGAACACCGCACGGACCGACGCCGACAAGCTCCCCGGCGTCGCGGCCTTCTTTTGCCGGGTTGAAGGCTTTGACTCCGACGAGCTCGAGGTCTCGGTCGGCGAGCACTCCGGCTATCACCGCCGCCCCGACCTCACCCGGACCCCACACGATCACGCGACGTCGCGGCATCGATACCTCCATATAGTTGTTTGTGTACGACCAACTATATGGAGGATGTCCGTACCTTGTCGGTGATTCGCGGGATTAAGGTGCCAGCGTCGCTTCCAGCTTGCGCATCCATACCAACAAGGTGTCCGGCAGATCGAAATTGTCCGGGTTGATGGTCCAGAGGTAGGCGTACCCGATGACGGTGGCCAGCATCTCGCGACTCTGCGCAATCGGGTCGACATGTGAGGCAACGGTTCCATCCAGCCTGCCCGTCTCGACTGCAGCGCGGATCTCAGCCAGCGAGTCGTCAAGCCACCGATTGACTCGTTGCCGCAGAAAATCGTCTGCTTGGGCGGCCTCGAAGTTGAGCGCGAACATCGCACGTAGGAGCGTGGAATCTTCGACAGCGAAGGTGTGAAGCAGGCGCGCTACGCCCAGGACGCGGTCCAGCCCTGACGCCTCTCGCTCCTCATCGCGGCCCCGCAGCCGACTCTCGTACAAGGTGGACAGAATAGAGTCGACCAGGGCTTCCTTGGTGCCATAGCGCACTCTGACCATGTCCCGGCTGTAGCCGGCCCGAAGGCCGATCTCCTGAGCTGTGGTGGCCGCATAGCCTTTTTCGGCGATGAGCGCAACGGCGGCGTCAGCCAGGCGGCGGGCCGACTCTTCCACGCGTTGCTTCTGGGTGCGCCGCTGCTGCTCCATCAGTGTTCCACGCCAAGACGCTGGAGGTTCAGAGGTAGGTCACGCCGAGCACGACGAGCGTGAACAACATCGGGGCCACCGGCACCGACCACAGGAACGCCGTCCACACCTGATCCTTGCGCTGGTATGCGCGCCAGCCCAGCCAGGCGACGATCGCGGACAGCACCGTGATCACCGCCGAGGCGATGAGCACCCAGAAGCTCACCTCGCCGGTGTTGATCGCCAGCGTGATGGCGAGCAACCACAGCATGTGCCCGATCACCAGGCCACCGATGGCGGCGACGATCACTGCCCTGCTCGGCACGGCGGACCCCGTCAGAAGTTGATCATGTGGCCGGCCAGGCCGTGAATGGCTTCCTGCAGCGCCTCGGACAGGGTCGGATGGGTGTGCACATTGCGGGTGAGCTCGTTGACGGTCAGATCCCACTTCTGGGCGAGCGTCAGCTCGGGCAGCAGCTCGGAGACGTCGGGCCCGATCAGGTGCCCGCCCAGCAGCTCGCCGTATTTGGTGTCGGCGATCAGCTTGACGAAGCCGACGGGGTCGGCCAGCCCATGGGCCTTGCCGTTGGCCGTGAAGGGGAACTTGGCGACCTTGACGTCAGATCCTCGCTCGTGCGCCTCGGTCCGAGCTTGCTCCTCGGTGAGGCCGAAGCTGGCGACCTGCGGCTGACAGAACGTGGCGCGCGGCATCATCCGGTAGTCACCCAGGGTCAGCGTCTCGGCGCCGGCGATCGTCTCGGCGGCCACCACGCCCTGCGCCTCGGCCACGTGGGCGAGCTGCAGCTTGCTGGTCACATCGCCGATGGCGTAGATGTGCGGCACGTTGGTGCGCATGTGGTCATCGATGTCGATGGCCTTGCGCTCGGTGAGTGCCACCCCGGTGTTCTCCAGGCCGAAGCCCTCGATATTGGGCGCAAAGCCGATGGCCTGCATGACCTTGTCGGCCTTGAGCTCCTCGGACTTGCCGTCCTTGGACACCGTGACCGTGACCGTGGACCCGTCGTCCTCGATCGTCTCGACCTTGGTGCCGGTGAGGATCTTCACGCCCAGCTTCTTGTACTGCTTCTCGATCTCCTTGGAGACCTCGGCATCCTCGTTGGGCAGCGCGCGCGGCAGGAACTCGACGATGGTGACGTCGACGCCGTAGTTCTTCAGCACGTAGGCGAACTCCATGCCGATGGCGCCGGCACCGGCGATGATGATCGACCCGGGCAGGTCCCGCGACATGATCTGCTTCTCGTAGGTGACGACGTTCTCGGACAACGACGTGCCGGGCACCAGGCGGGTGGACGAGCCGGTCGCGATGATCGCGTTGTCGAAGGTCACCGACTCGGTGCCGCCCTCGTTGAGGTCGACCTCGATGGTGTTGGCATCGGTGAACTTGCCGTAGCCGTGGATCTCGGTGATCTTGTTCTTCTTCATCAGGAAGTGCACACCGGCGACGCGGCCGTCGGCGACCTTGCGGCTGCGGTCGAAGGCGGCACCGAAATCGAAGGTGGCCTCCCCGCTGATGCCGAAGGTCTTGGCTTCCTTGTGGAAAATGTGGGCGAGTTCCGCGTTGCGCAGCAGCGCCTTGGACGGGATACACCCGACGTTCAGGCAGACGCCGCCCCAGTATTTGGGTTCGACGATCGCGGTGTTCAGACCGAGTTGGGCAGCGCGGATGGCCGCCACATATCCGCCGGGGCCGGCTCCGAGTACGACGACGTCATAATGGGTCACGGGTACCACCCTATCGGGGCGCGCGTTTGGTCGCGGACCCGTCTGGGTAACCCGACACGGGCCTTCTCACCAATCCGAAACATTGATGGTGTCGAATGCCTTGAGATGTGTCGCACTGCGACCAAGAGGGGGAACCGCAATGCCGAACAAATTGACGCCGCACTTCGAGGACGTCCAGGCCCACTACGACCTGTCCGACGAATTCTTCCAGCTGTTCCTCGACCCGACGCAGACCTACAGCTGCGCCTACTTCGAGCGTGACGACATGACGCTGGAAAAGGCTCAGCTGGCCAAGATCGACCTCGCGCTGGGCAAGCTGGGGCTGCAACCGGGCATGACGTTGCTCGACATCGGCTGCGGCTGGGGTGCCACGATGCGGCGTGCGGTGGAGAAGTATGACGTCAACGTCGTCGGGCTCACGCTGTCGAAGAACCAGGCCGCCCACGTGCAGCGCAGCTTCGACGCCATGGACAGCTCCCGGGACCGGCGGGTGCTGCTGCAGGGCTGGGAGCAGTTCAGCGAACCGGTCGACCGGATCGTCTCCATCGGTGCCTTCGAGCATTTCGGTTTCGACCGCTACCCGGATTTCTTCCGGATGGCCCATGACGCGCTGCCCGACGACGGGGTGATGCTGCTGCACACCATCTGCGCGTTCAACCCCGCGAAGGCCAAGGAAGCCGGCATCCCGGTGACCTTCGAGCTGGCCCGGTTCGTGAAGTTCATCATCACCGAGATCTTCCCGGGCGGCCGCTTGCCGTCGGTCGAGATGGTCAAGGAGAAGGCCGCGGAGGGCAATTTCACCCTGACCCGTGAACAGTCCCTGCAGTTGCATTACGCCAAGACCCTCGATATCTGGGCCGAGAAGCTGCAGGAGCACAAGGACGAGGCGATCGCGATCCAGTCCGAAGAGGTCTACGAGCGCTACATGAAGTACCTCACCGGGTGCGCGAAGCTGTTCCGCGCGCGCCAGACCGATGTCGTGCAGTTCACCCTGGCGAAAGGCTGAGCTGCCGGTCGGCGAGCGCCGCGATCAGCTCGGGGTCGTGACTGACCACCACGACGACGGCGCCGGCGGCCGAGATCTCCCGCAGCAATCCGCGCACCGAGGCCGATGCGATGGGGTCCAGCATCGCGGTGGGTTCGTCGCAGAGCACCGTGCCCGCGGATTGACCGAGCACCCGGCCCAGGCAGGCCCGCTGCAACTGCCCGTCACTGACCTGCCCCGGATACCGTTGCAGCAGGCCAGAATCCAGGCCGACCCGCGCGGCGAGCGCATCCACGGTGTCGGGTTCACCGCGGATCGCGGCGGGTTCGCCGATGATCCGCCGCAGCGTCCAGCGCGGGTTGCAGACCGCGCGGGGATGCTGGCCCAGCAGCGCGATCGACCCCGGGGGCGCCACGGCCGCTCCCCCATAGTGCACGGTGCCGCGGTCCGGGGTCTGCAGGCCGGCCAGCACCCGCAGCAGGGTGGTCTTGCCGCTGCCCGAAGGCCCGGTGATCCCGGTGATCGCCGCGGCGGGCGCCTCCAGGTCGATCGCGTCGAGCACCGTCGTGCCGCCGAAGGACACGGTCACCCCCGCTGCCCGCAGACTCACGCCGGCACCGCCCGCAGCAGGGCCCGCGTGTGGGGATCATCGACGGCCAGCGCCGCATCGAGCGGCAGTTGACGGCGCACAGCACCGTCGGCCATCACCGCGATATCGGAGCAGACGCCGGCGCGCAGCAGGGACGGCACGTCATGGGTGATCGCCAGCACCGCGGCGCCCGCGGCGGCGGCCGCGCCGAGTAGTGCCCAGACGACCGCCGCGTTCTCCGGGTCCAGCGCCGAGGTCGGTTCATCGGCCAGTAGCAGGCCTGGGCGTCCCGCGATCGCGGCGGCGATGGCCGCACGCTGGGCCATACCGCCGGACAGTTCGTGCGGGTAGCGGCCCAGCGCGTCGACGGGCAGCGCGACGGCCGCGCACAGCTGCGCGGGTGTCCGGTCGGCACCCAGCCGGGCGCAGACCTCGTCGAGCTGGGCGCCGAGGGTGCGCACCGGGGTGAACGAGGTGGCCGCCGACTGCGGCACCACCCCCACGTGAGCACCCCGGAGCAGCCGCCATGCCGGCTCATCGTCATGACGGATTTCTCTGTCGCCGAGCACTATTCGCCCCGATACCCGCGATCCGGGCGGCATCAGCCCGCTCAGCGCGGAGGCCACCAGCGATTTGCCGCAGCCGGATTCGCCGACCAGCGCGGTGACCCGGCCGGCGGGCACATCCAGATCCACCCCGTCGAGCACCCGCACGGTTTCCGTGCCGCGGCGCCGGATCGCGATGTCCACGGTCAAGCCGTCGAGCCCGGTCACCAGACCTGCCCCACCGGTGGGCGGTGCCGCTCACGTACCAGGGTGCCGACGGCCGCGAAGGCGAGTGCGGTCACGACGAGTGCCGCGGCGGGGACGACCAGCGTCCACCACGCGCCGGTCAGCACGTCGCCGCGGGCGTCGCTGAGCAGCGTGCCGAGGCTGGCCCGGTCCGGGGAGAGCCCGACCCCGAGGAAGGACAGGGTGGATTCGTGCCACACCGCGTGCGGCAGCACCATGACCATGGCGACCAGCGCCTGGCCGGTGACCGCGGGCAGCAGATGGCCGCGCGCGATGAACCAGCGGGACGCACCGGCCAGCCGGGAGGTCTGGACCCAGCCGGAGTCGGTGACCGCCAGCAGCTCGGCGCGGACCACCCGGGCCACCGCGGGCCAGTGCGTCAGCGCGATCGAGGCGATGATGGCCAGCGGCGCACCCCGCCACATGGCCGCGATCACGATGCCGACCACCAGGTGCGGCAGCGCGTTGAACCCGTCGACCAGCCGCATCACCACGGCGTCGACCCAGCCGCCGGCCAGCGCGGCGGCCACCCCGACGGCCAGGCCCAGCACGGTGGCCGCCACGGCGCACACCACGGCGATCAGCAGCGACACCCGCAGCCCCGCGGCGGTGCGGACCAGCAGGTCATAGCCGGAATGGTCGGTGCCCGCCAGATGCCCGGCGCCCGGTGGCCGCAGCGCCGCCGCGAAATCGGCGACCTGCTCCCCGGCAGCCAGCGGGATGCCGACGGCGGCCGCGGCGATCACCGCAAGCACGATCCATGGCCACCTCATGCGACCACCTCGCACGCTTCGCTCATGCCGCGACCCTCACCCTCGGGTCGATCGCCACCGCCGCGGCGTCCGACAGCGCCGAACCGGCGAGCACCGCCAGTGCAGCCCCGACGGTCAGCGCGGCAAGCAGCGGAAAGTCAAGGGCTGCAGCAGATTCCACCAGCACTGCGGCCATACCCGGCCAGCCGAAGACGGTCTCGACGATCGCGGCGCCGGCGATCAGCTCGGGCAGCCGGGTGCCCAGCAGCGCGAGCGTGGGCAGCACCGACACCGGCGCGACGTGGCCGCGCAGCAGCGCGCCACCGTGCACACCGCGGGCCCGCGCCCCGCGCACGGCGTCGGACTGGGTGCTCGCCACCACCGCGGCGCGGGTGGTGAGCAGCAGCCACGGAATCTGGGAGATCGTCAGCGCGATCCACGGCAGGACGGCGTGCCGCAGCACGCCGGCGACCGTGTAGTCCGCTCCCGGCGCCACCGCCCCGGATGCCGGCAACCAGCGCAGTCCGACCGCGACCACCAGCACCAGCCCCAGGGACACGACGAAGGGCGGCACCGCGGCGGAGACCACCGCGACGCCGGTGCAGAGCCGGTCGACGACCCCTCCGCGGCGCATCCCGGCGACGGCGCCCGCCACGATCGCCACCACCGCGGCGGTCAGCAGCGCGGCACCCGAGAGCAGCAGCGTGAACGGCATCCGTTCGGCCAGCACGGTGGCCACCGGCTGCGATTGGGTGGACGACCAGCCGAGGTCACCGTGCGCCAGCCCGCCCACCCACTGCCACCATGCCCGCCACCACGGAAGATCGATCTCGTAGGCGGTCCGCATCGCCGCACGCTGGGACTCGGTGGCGAACTGGTAGTTGGAGCCCAGGTAGGCGGCCAGCGGGTCGAACGGCGACAGCGAGGCCACCCAGAACATGGCGGCCGAGATCGCCAGGGTCAACGGGACCGCGACGGCGACGCGGATCCCGAGCAGTTTCAGCGCCGGGCCGCAGCGCGGCGACCAGGGGAATGTCACCGCTGCCATGCAGCCAGATCCCACCACGGTCCCCAGCCGACCCCGTGCGAATGCGGTTCCAGGATGGGTGCGCTCTGCTGCCAGCCGAGGTTCCGGTAGCCGTAGGCGTGGTCGAGAAACACCAGGAAGACCTGGGACGGAGCGGCTGCGTAGGTGGCCTGAATCCGGCGGTACAGCTCGTCCTTGGCGGGACCGGAGGCCGATGCGCTCGCCTGCTCCAGCAGCGCGTCGAGCCCGGGCGCGGTGAAGTTCCCGGGGTTCGCATAGGGCGACGAATCCGGCACCCGGGTGTGCAGGGTGTCATGGACCTGCGAGTCGATGCTGTAGGGCGTCGCGCCGCCACCGAGCAGCACCGCGGCGTCGCCGAAGCGGGTGTCGATCTCATCCCAGCTGCTGCCCCGCGGCCGGACGTCGATGCCCAGCGGTTTCATCGCCGCGGCGAAGGCCACCGAGATATCGCGCCGCAGGGTGTCCTGCGCGTTGTACAACAATTCGAACGACGCTGCGACGCCGTCCTTTTCGCGGATCTGATTGCCTGCGGCGCGCCAGCCGGCCTCCTCGAGCAGCGCCGTGGCCCGCTCCCAGTCGAATCGGTACTCCGCGTCCGGGTTGTGGGCGGCGCCGTACACGGCGGCGACCGGAGTGCTGGCCGCCCGGCCGTAGCCGACGAGGACGTCGCGGACCATCGCCTCGCGGTCCACCCCGATGTTCATCGCCAGCCGCGCCTTCGGGTCCGCGGTGAACGGGTTGCCCGCGGGCAGCGACACCCCGCGCCAGTCCGCCGATGCGACGCCGACCGTCTCGATGCCGTCGCGCGTGATCGAGCCGATTAGCCGCGGCGGCAGGCTGGTGCCGTCCGCCGAGCCGGCGACCATGGCCTGCGCGCGGGCATTGTCGTCGGGGGTGTAGGTGTAGACGACGCGCTTGATCTGGGCGGGCGCACCCCAGTAGTCGTCGCGGGCGACCATCACGGCCTGATCCGGGCGCAGGCTTTCCAGCCGGTACGGGCCGGTGCCCACCGGTTCGGTGTTCACCGCCCAGTCGGCCGCCGGGGCGGCCTCGACCTTCTCCGACGGCAGGATGCCCAGCAGGAGGTAGGGCCGCGGGTCGGCGGCGGTGTTCAATTCGACGGTGACGGCATCGGGACCGTCGGCGCTGACCCGCACGATCGGCGCGATGGAGGTGGCGATCTCGGAGGCGACCGCCGGATCGCGCACCGCGTCGTAGGTGGCGACGATATCGGCCGAGTCGAGTGCGCTGCCGTCGGAGAACCTGACCCCGGAACGCAGCGGCAGCCGCCAGGTATTGGGGCCGGCCGGTTGCGGGGGTTGGGCTGCCAGGGCCGGAACGAGCTCGGGCAGCGACGTGTCGGTGGTCGCGGCCGGCCGGTACAGCCCGTCGTAGATCGGGGACACACCGGTCTCCGCGTAGCCGTTGACCGGGTTGTAGCCGCCGAGCTCGTATCCGTCGGAGAGCACGATCTGGTCGGGGTGCTCGCCTCCGGACGGCGCGGCGCAGCCCGCGAGCAGCACGACGGCCAGCGCGACGGCCGGAGTCTTCATGTGTCTATCTGAACACATGAAGTGAATATGTTCAGCCCAGGCGTTGCGGCACCGGGCAGGCCTCGTGCGCCTCGGCCACGATGCGGGTGCCCTCATGCTCGGGCCGAGCGCCGGCCTCGTACTGCGCCCCGGTGATCGGGGCGGCCAATCCGGCGGTCTCCTCGTCGGTGAACACCCGGCCGCGACTCAGGAATCGCATGCCCTCCGGGGACTCCAGGCTGAACCCACCGCCGCGGCCCGGCACGACGTCGATCACCAGCTGGGTGTGCTTCCAGGCGTCGAACTGCGGGCCGGAGATCCAGACCGGGACGCCGTCGCCGACGTCGAGCACCGCCAGCAGGATGTCGCGGTCACCGACGATGAAGTCCCCCTCCGGGTAACACATCGGCGAGGACCCGTCGCAGCATCCGCCCGACTGATGAAACATCAAGGCCCCGTGGCGGTTCTGCAGTGTGCGCAGCAGGTCTGCGGCGGCCGCGGTGATCAGGGCTCGG
Organism: Mycolicibacterium frederiksbergense; assembly: GCA_030499155.1. GTDB lineage: Bacteria > Actinomycetota > Actinomycetes > Mycobacteriales > Mycobacteriaceae > Mycobacterium > Mycobacterium frederiksbergense_A. Next base: position 664,791 of record JAUKNU010000001.1, read on the forward strand.
CTGGTCATGTGCCCAGGCTACGCGCACGGTAAGAATTGAGGAATGAGTTCTGACCCCTATCTCTGGCTCGAAGACGTCACCGGCGACGACGCACTGGACTGGGTGCGCCGGCACAATGAACCGACCCTGGCCGACCTCGGCGACGACGAGTTCGAGGCCATGCGCACCGAAGCGCTGCAGGTGCTCGACACCGACGCCCGCATTCCGTACGTGCGCCGGCGCGGGGAGTACCTGTACAACTTCTGGCGCGACGAGGCCAACCCGCGCGGTCTGTGGCAGCGCACCACGCTGGAGAGCTACCGCAGCGACACCCCCGACTGGGATGTGGTGATCGATGTCGACGCGCTGGCGGCCGCCGACGGCGAGAACTGGGTGTGGGCCGGCGCCGATGTCATCGAACCCGACCACGCGCTGGCGCTGATCAGCCTGTCCCGCGGCGGGGCCGACGCCGTGGTGGTACGGGAATTCGACATGCGCACACGCGAATTCGTGAAGGGCGGATTCGAACTACCCGAAGCCAAGACCCAGATCACCTGGGCGGACGAGAACACCGTGCTGGTCGGCACCGACTTCGGCCCGGGTTCGCTGACCGATTCCGGCTATGCCCGGCTGGTCAAACGCTGGCGGCGCGGGGACGCACTGGCCGACGCCGTCACGGTCTACTCCGGGGAGCAGGCCGACGTCCTCGTCGCGGCCTCGGTGGACCGCACCCCCGGTTTCGAGCGGACCATGATCAGCCGCGCGGTCGACTTCTTCAACGACGAGATCTACGAGCTACGCGGCGAAGAACTGCTGCGCATCGATGCCCCCACCGACGCCAGCGTCTCGGTGCACCACGACTGGTTGCTCATCGAGCTGCGCACCGACTGGGACGGGTATGCCGCCGGCTCACTGCTGGCGGCCAGCTATGCCGAGTTCATCGCGGGCACAAAGAATCTGACCGTGGTGTTCGAGCCGGATGCCCGCACCAGCCTGCACCAGTACTCGTGGACCCGGGACAGACTCGTCGTGGTCACACTTGCCGATGTCGCCAGCCGGGTGCAGATCTTCGCTCCCGGCGCGTGGACGGCCGCCGAGCTGCCCGGGGTGCCGCCGAACACCAACACGGTGATCGCCGCCGCCGACTCACACGGTGACGAGATCTTCTTGGATTCAAGCGGTTTCGTCACGCCGTCACAGCTGCTGCACGGCACGGCGGATGGCCCGGTCACCCGGATCAAGCAGGCGCCCGGCTTCTTCGACGCGGACGGTATCGAGGTCGCACAGCATTTCGCGACGTCGGCCGACGGCACCCGGATCCCGTACTTCGTGGTCGGCCGGCCCGGCGCGGCGGGGCCGACACTGCTGGGCGGGTACGGCGGCTTCGAGGTGTCACGCACACCGGGCTATGACGGGGTGCTGGGCCGGCTGTGGCTGGCCCGCGGCGGCACCTACGTGCTGGCCAACATCCGCGGCGGCGGTGAGTACGGGCCGGGCTGGCACACCCAGGCGATGCGCGCGGGCCGCCACCTGGTGGACGAGGATTTCGCCGCGGTGGCACGGGATCTGGTGGCGCGCGGCGTGACCACGGTGGCGCGGCTGGGCGCCCAGGGCGGCAGCAACGGCGGCCTGCTGATGGGCATCATGCTGACGCGCTACCCGGACCTGTTCGGCGCGCTGGTGTGCAGTGTGCCGTTGCTGGACATGAGACGGTTCCACCTGCTGCTGGCCGGGGCCTCCTGGGTGGCCGAGTACGGCAACCCCGATGATCCCGACGACTGGGAGTTCATCTCGAAATACTCGCCGTATCAAAATATTTCGCCCGACCGCAGCTATCCGCCAATCCTGATCACCACCTCGACCCGCGATGACCGGGTGCACCCCGGGCATGCCCGAAAGATGACCGCCGCCCTCGAGGAGGCCGGGCATCCGGTGAGCTACTACGAGAACATCGAGGGTGGGCACGGCGGCGCGGCGGACAACGCGCAGGCCGCGTTCCGGGCGGCGCTGATCTACCGCTACCTGTGGCGGACCCTCGGCGGTTAGTCCGCCTGGTCCGCGCGCGCCAGGGCGTCGCTGTACTCGGCGAGGTTGAGTTCCTCGGCGGTCACCGCTTTGGTGCCGTTGTAGACGTCGCGGTCGATCTCGTCGTCGGCATTGGCGACCAGCATCGCCACGAAGGTATCCCCGTTGACGTTGAGGAAGGTGCGGAAGATCCCGGCGAACCAGTCCACGGCGATCAGCAGTCCGACGGCCTCGAATGGCAGCCCCAGCGAGGTGGCCAGGAACATCGCGACGACAGGGAAGCCGCCGGGGACGGTGATGGTGCCCATGTTGAGCAGGATCGCCAGGGCCATACCGAGCGCGATCTGACCGAAACTGAGGTTGATATCGCCGGCCTGGGCCAGGAACATCACCACGATCATGTAGTTCAGGACGGCCCCGTAGGAGCCCATCGTCAGCCCGATGGACAGGGTGAAGTTGGCGACCTTCTGGCTGACCCCCACCTTCTCGACGGCGTTGCGCAGCACGGTCGGGAAGGTGACCGCCGCACTGGTGGTGGTGATGGCGATGGCGGTCTGCTCGGCGAGCTTCTCCGGCAGCTTCAACGGGCTGAGCCGGGTACGCACCGTGACGACGAGCACGAACAGCGCGAAGAGGATGAGCACCCCGAGCAGCGTGGTGCCGAGGTATTTCAGCGCCGTGGTGACCACCGAGAAACCCACGTCTCCGGCGAGCGCAGCGAGCAGGCAGAAGACGCCGACCGGCGCGATGTACATCACCAACCGGATCATGGTCAGCACGATCTGCTGGATCTGATCGATGAAGCCGAGCACCGAATCGTCGCCACGGGAGTTGATGTGGCTGCGCAGCGCGATACCGAACAACAGCGAGAACACGATGATGGGGACCATCGTGGCGGTCGACATCGCGTTGAAGATGTTGGTCGAGACGAAGTTCAGCAGCGTCTCCTGCCAGCCCAGCGCCTCCCCCGCGGACTCCTGCAGAGCGGGATCGAGTTCCTGGGTGAAGACCATGCCCGCGCCGGGCTGGATCCAGGTGCTCAGCAGCCACGCCAACACCGCGGCGACGAAGGAGAAGCCGAGCATCCATTTGAAGGTGCGGAAGGCGATCCGGCCGGTGCCGGCACCCGTCATCGACGCGGTGGCCACGATGACCGAGGCCACCACCAGCGGCACGATCGACATCTGGATGAGCCGGATGAACATGTCCCCGACGAACTTCAGATTGGCCGCCCACTCGCCGACGAGCAGACCGAATGCGATACCGCCGACGGCCGCGATCCCGATCTGCACGGCGGGGCTGGAAAGAGTCTTCATCGCCACGAAAGTAGTTCGGGCGCACTACCCCCAGGTGTCGGCGCGATTTCACGCGCGTTACCCGGCCGGCACGCCCCGGCCGGCGGTGATCGGCAGGTCCAGGAACGTGCGGAGGCGCGGTTATGCTGACGCCGATGTCCGGATTCTCGGTGTTCAAACGCTATCTCACCATCCAGGCCATGACGCTGGTCTGCGGGATCGTCGGGCCAGTCTTCCTGTTCGTCTACTTCGCCGCCCAACCGGACCCCACCATCAGATGGATGTACTGGGCCGGCCTGTTCATCACGGCCGCCGATGTGCTGATCGCGCTGGCGATCACGTCCGCAGTGACCACCCGTGCCGACTCGGTGGAGAAATTTGGCCACCGCATGCGCAACCACGGCCGATAGCCACCACCCCCCGCGTACGCTCCCCCCATGAGCCGGCTATCGAGCGTGGACGCAGCATTCTGGTTCGCCGAAACCGATGGCTGGCACATGCACATCGGGGCGTGCGCCATCTGCGACCCGACCGATGCACCCGACTTCAGCTTCGAACGCGTCCGCGAACTCGTCGCCAGCCGATTGCCCGAACTCCCCCAGTTGCGCTGGCGCGTGACGGGTGCCCCGATGGGGATGGACCGGCCGTGGTTCGTCGAGGACGACGACCTCGACATCGACTTCCACATCCGGCGGATCGCGGTCCCGGCGCCCGGCGGCCGCAAGGAGTTCGACGAACTGGCCGGCCGACTGATGTCCTACAAACTCGACCGGTCCAAACCGCTGTGGGAACTGTGGTGGATCGAGGGCCTCAAGAACGGCCGCGTCGCGATCATCACAAAGATGCACCACGCCGTCGTCGACGGCGTCTCCGGCGCCGGACTCACCGAGATCCTCTTCGACGTGACCCGCGAGCCACGCCCGCCCGCCGTCGACGTCGACCGCTCCCTCGTCGGCGTCGGTCTGCCGCGGCCCGAGGTCCGGTTCGTCAACGGACTGATCAACCTCGGCGTCAAGACGCCCTACCGGATCGCCCGGCTCATCGAGCAGACGGTGCGCCAGCAGATCGCGGTCCGCGGGATCGACAACAAGCCGCCGCGCTATTTCGACGGGCCGACAGTGCGATTCAACGCCCCGATCTCGCCGCACCGCAGGGTGGCGGGGGCGCGGGTCCCGCTGGAACGGGTCAAGGCGGTGAAGGAGGCGTTCGGGGTCAAGCTCAACGATGTCGTGCTCGCACTGGTGTCCGGCGCCATGCGCGAATACCTCAAGGAGCGCAACGAGTTGCCGGAGAAGTCACTGGTGTCCCAGGTGCCGGTGTCCACCCGGTCGGAGTCCGATAACGGTGTGGGCAACCAGGTCTCGGCCATGACGGTCGTGCTCGCCAGCGATATCGCCGACCCGGCCCGCCGCATCAAGGCCATCTACGCCTATACCCAGGGCGCCAAGGAGATGGCCAAGGCGCTGACCGCGAACCAGATCATGGGGTACACCGAGACCACGCCGCCGGGCCTGCTCGCGCTGGCGTCGCGGGCCTACGCGGCCAGCGGGATCGGCAGCTCGATCGCCCCGATGAACGTGGTCATCAGCAATGTGCCCGGCCCGGACTTCCCGCTGTATCTCGGCGGCGCGAAGGTCGAGAGCCTGATGCCGCTCGGCCCGCTGCTGTTCGATGTGGCACTCAACGTCACGTGCTTCAGCTATTGCGGTTCGGTGGATTTCGGCTTCATCACCACACCCGAGGTGGCGGCGGACATCCACAAGATGGCCGATCTGATCGAGCCCGCGCTCTTCGACCTGGAGGTGGCCGCGGGGCTGGCCGTCAGCGACGTGAAACGGGTGCCGCCGCGCGGGCGGCGCTGAACTCCTCAGCGCTTGCGGGTGACGGGGACGTCTTCCTGACGTGACCCGCCGAGCCCGCTGAGCAGCGACACGATCACCCCGATGATCACCATGCCGCCGCCGACGGTCAGGGTGAGGTTCAGCCACATGTGCATGCTGTTGACCGCGTGGGCGACCATCACATCGGCGATGGCGTGAATGTTGCCGGTGGTCCGGTTCAGCGCATCGTCGACGTGGCCGCGGCCGATCTCGATACCGGCCCAGCCGGCCGCACCGACCAGCAGTGCCGAAACTCCCAGCGCGGCAAACATTCTGCCGCGCTTGCGGGACGCCGTGAGGGTCAGCAGGGCGAATACGACGGCAAGTACCGCCACCCCGACGCTGACCCACGGGCCCCACAGCGCGACGGGCCGCAACTGGCCCGGCCGCAGACCGCCGGATTCGTTCTCGGTCACCGGAACCTGCAGGCTCGTCGGCACCTGGACGCCGAACCCGTCCAGCGTCTGCCGGATGGAACTGTCGGCCAGCATCGGCGACAGGTCCACCACCCACTGGCCCTGTGCGTCGTTGGTGAACAGCCAGCGATGCGCCACCCGGTTCACGGCGGCGAACTGCCCCGGGAAGACCGGGCTACCGGTGTAGGAGTTGGCGGCCGCACCCAGCAGGGTGGCCTGCACACCCGAGGCGCCGGTGGCCTCGGACACCTGGGCGGTCAGCTCGGCGGCCATCGGCTGCTGCAAGGCCGGACTCCTGGCCGCGCCCGCCGCCAGGTCCGAGTACCCGTCCACGCTGACGATGTTGTGCTGCGTCCACAGCGCGGGCACGCTGACGGCCAGCAGCGCCGTGGTCACCACCCAGAGCAGGAGCGCCAGCAGCGAACGCATGGCACCCCTCTCTGTATCAGTCCGAAAGCGCGCGGCCCACGATCATCGGATCGGGCTGGCCGATCACCTCGTAGTCCTTGTTGTCGTAGTCGAACTTACTCAGCACGTGGCGCATCGCGTTGATCCGGGCGCGTTTCTTGTCGTTGCTTTTCACCACGGTCCACGGCGCGGTCTCGGTATCGGTCCAGGCGAACATGTCTTCCTTGGCCGCGGTGTAGTCGTCCCACTTGTCCAGCGATGCCAGGTCGGTGGGCGAGAGTTTCCACTGCCGGACCGGATCGACCTGGCGGATGGTGAAGCGGGTGCGCTGTTCGTTCTGGGTCACCGAGAACCACAGCTTGGTCAGGCTGATGCCGTCGTTGACCAGCATCTGCTCGAACAGCGGGGCCTGCCGGATGAACTCGGCGTGCTGCTTGGGTGTGCAGTAACCCATCACCCGTTCGACACCGGCCCGGTTGTACCAGGACCGGTCGAACAGCACGACCTCACCGGCGGCGGGCAGGTGCTCCACATAACGCTGGAAGTACCACTGCGTGCGTTCCTTCTCGGTCGGCTTCTCCAGGGCGACCACCCGGGCTCCACGCGGGTTGAGGTGCTCCATGAACCGCTTGATGGTGCCACCCTTGCCTGCGGCGTCGCGACCTTCGAACACAATGACGTGGCGCAGGCCGTTGGCCTGGCTCCACTTCTGCAGTTTGAGCAGTTCGATCTGTAGCAGGCGCTTCTGCTCTTCGTACTCGATGCGCTTCATGCGCTCGCCGTACGGGTAGTTCTCCCGCCAGGTGTCGACGACATCGCCGCCGGGCATCAACAGCAGTTCGGGATCGTCGTCGTCATCGTCACGGACGGCATAGCCGGAGAGATCCAGGGTCACCGGCCGAAGCTATCCACCCGGACGTACGAGACGGTGACGTCCGGGTGAACAGCAGGTGGTTTACTTCGCTTCGCGCCTGGGCCGCGACAGCGCCATCTTGGTCATCATCTTGTTCATCCGGGCCAGTGCCTTGAGCGAGTTGTTGTAGTAGTTGCCACCGGCACCGACACTCAGCCGCGGCACCACCACGGTCTCCTGCCGGCAATACTTGCGCACGCCGTCGACGCCGCCGAAGCGCGCACCGATCCCGGAGGTCTTCCAGCCGCCCATCGGGGCGGTGGTGCACATCAGGTTGGAGATCACGTCGTTGACGTTGACGGCACCGCAATCCAGCTGCAGCGCAATGTCCTTGGCGCGCTCGATATCCTTGGAGAACACCGCCGCACTCAGCCCGTACGGGCTGTCGTTGGCCAGCCGCACGGCCTCACCGACGGAGGACACCTTCATGATGGGCAGCGTGGGACCGAAGGTCTCCTCGGTCATACACGCCATCGAGTGGTCGACGTCGACGAGGACCGTGGGCGGGTAGAAGCTGCCCGCTCCCTCGGAACGCTTGCCGCCGGTCAGCGCCTTGGCGCCCTTGGCCAGGGCATCGTCGACGTGCCTGGCGGTGACGGCCACCTGGGACTCGTCGATCAGGGCGCCGAAGTCGTAGCCCTCCCCCGAACCCACCTTCAGGTTCTGCACGGCGTTGACCACCGCGGCGACGAACTGGTCGTAGACCTGCTCCATCACGTAGACCCGCTCGACGGACACACAGGTCTGGCCCGCGTTGAACATCGCACCCCACACGGCGGCATTCGCGGCAAGCTCGACATCGGCGTCGTCGAGCACGATCATCGGGTCCTTGCCGCCCAGCTCGAGACTGACCGGGGTGAGCCGGCGCGCGGCACGCTCCATCACCTTCACGCCGGTCGCCGACGATCCGGTGAACTGGATGTAATCGGAGTTGTCGATGACGGCCTCGGACACCTCACGCGCCCCCTGGGCCAGCGCCAGCACCTCGGGGGCGCCGGAATCCAGCCAGCCGCGCAGCAGCACCTCGGCGGTCAGCGGGGTGCGCTCGGACGGTTTGAGCAGCACAGCGGCGCCGGCGGCCAACGCGCCGATGGCGTCCATCATCGCGTTGGCGACGGGGTAATTCCACGGCGCGATGATCCCGACGACCGCACGCGGCCGGTAGTGCACGGCGATCTTCTTGATGGACAGGAAAGGCAGCGGGGCGGGGCGGCTGTCCGGTGCCATCGCCTTCTCGACCGTCTTGATGTAGTACGACAGGATCATGATCAGCAGCGGCACCTCTTGGGCCGCGTCGGTGGCCGACTTGCCGGTCTCGGCGATCAGCAGCCGCTCGATCTCGTCGCGGTGGTCTCCCAGCCAGACGGCGTAACGGGCGAGCACCTTGGCGCGGCCCTTGGCGCCGCGGGCCTCCCATTCGCGCTGCGCCTCGCGCAGCCCGGCGGCGATCTGTGGGACATCGGCGGGGTTGGTCCAGCGCACCTCGCCGGCCACCGCGCCAGTGGCGGGGTTGAGGATGGTCGACACGTCGGAACGGTCAGCTGTGGCAGTCATGGAGTCATGTTAAACCCGGGCTGTGACGTAGCTCGCAGCGGGGTTGACACCTGTCAAGTCGGGGCCAGCGTGCCCTTCAGGTAGGCCGCCTGCCCGAGGTGCTGTGCGCTGTCGTCGACGATGCTGACCAGCCGCACGCTCGCCGTCACCGGCGGATCCCAGTTGTCGTCGACGATGCGCGTCAACTCGGGGTCGTCGATCGACGCGATGTACTCCAAGGTCACCTTGTGCACCGCCCGGTAGTAGCCGGCAAGCAGGTCGGCCGGGGCGCGCACCTTGGCGACCTCATCCGGGGTGTGCCCGTAACCCATGTCATTGCCCGGCAGGTCCAGCCCGAAGCGTTCCCGCCACCCGTCCCGGGTCCACACCTGCTCGGTGCCGGCGATATCGGCGAGCTGGATATCGTGCTGTCGGGCGCTGTGCCAGATCAGCCAGGCAACGCTGTTCGCGCCGGCCACCGGCTGCCACCACGACCCCTCGTCGGACAACCCGTCGGTCAGCTCGTCGACATGCTCGACGAGTCTGGTGAAGGAGTCCCGAAGCAGTTCCCTGGCTGCATCACTCATATTCGCCAACGTACTCACTGCGCGGCGAGCACGTACTCGACATCGTCGGCGACGGTGCCGCGGCAGCCGGCGCTGAAGGTCGCCACCCGCTCGCCGGATAGCGTGCGCAGCGGTGCCGCGGTCCCGCCGGGTTTCAGCGTCTCGACGACCTCGGCGACACCGGTGCCCCCGGCCGCGCACGGCTCGCTCATCCCCGCAGACCGGCGGCCGAATCCGTTGCCGTCGAACTGCAGCACCGAGAAGTCCTCGGGCGCTTCGCTGTTGACAGATGTGGTGACACACCTGGGCTGGGCGCGCAGGCAATGCGTGGCGACTTCGTGGTTGGCCACCCTCTCGGCACCCGGGCGGCCCCGCGGCGTGCGCGTCAACGTATACGCGCCGGTGAAGCCCGCCGCCGCGGCGGCGGCCCGGGCCGGCTGGTCCGCCGGATCCGGCACCGGAACGCCACCGAGGGAGTCGTCGGCCTTGGTCATGATCGGCCGGTGCACCTCGATGAACGGGCAATCACCGGCGCCCACCAGCGTCACCGTCGGAGTCAGCGTGCCCGCGGCATCGACCGCGATATCCCAGATCGACCACGCCGGCGCGGTGTAGGTCACTCCGTCGGCGCCCGTGCAGGACGGCCCGTTCTCCACGGTCCACACCATCGTCCAGTGCCCGTCGGTGTAGTCGGCGACACGCACGGCCGCCAGCGGTGTCCCGGGTTTCGCGGGGTCGGGGATGCCGCCACCGGCGGCGACGCACCCGTCGTCATCGCACGCGGTGCGAAATGCCCAGCCGTTCTTTTCGCGCCGCAGGTCGTCGACAGGCACTCCGTTGCGGGTGCCGCTCCCGGTCCACTCGATCACGTAGAGGCCGTCCAGCGTGTCCGGTGGCGCGGCCACGGGTGCGGGTCGGGCCGTCGTCTCACCCGATGCCTCGCTCGGCGCGCTCACACCGTCCTCGGACGGGGCGCACGCTGCGAGCACCAGCATCGTGACTAGCGCCGCCATCAGCCCTGATCGGTTCACGACGCCCATCCAACCACGATTAGGACGATCGTTCTAGTGCTCGGGTGCCGCCGCGTGGAAGACCGCCTCCACATTGTTGCCATCCGGATCCCGGACGAACGCCCCGAAGTAGCCCGGGTGATACTCGGGCCACAGCCTCGGCGCGTGCAGGGATTCCGCGCCCACTTCCAGCGCGGCGTCATAGAACGCGCGCACCGCGTCGGTGTCCGCGGCGTGGAACGCGATATGCGTCTCACGGTTCGGGCCGGCCGCCTCGCCCGCGCTCATATCCGCGATCCAGAAGTCCGGTTTGCCGTCGACGCCGTAGCCGATGGCGACCGGGAAATCCATCTGCCGGGTGAACCCCAGCACGCCGAGGACCTTGTCGTAGAAGGCCTTCGACTTCTCCCAATCCGCACAGTTGATTCCGAAGTGATCTATCACACCGTGACCGTACATTCGGGGTATGACATATGAGCTCGTGATCCGGGGCGGCACCATCGTCGACGGACTCGGTGGCGATCCGTACATCGGGGACGTCGCGATCTCCGACGGGGTGATCGCCGCGGTGGGCACCGTCGACGGCACGGCCGACCGGGAGATCGACGCGACCGGACTGCTCGTCACGCCCGGCTTCGTGGACCTGCACACCCACTACGACGGTCAGGCCATCTGGAGCGAACGCATGACACCGTCATCGGCGCACGGGGTGACCACCGCCGTGATGGGCAACTGCGGCGTCGGCTTCGCGCCGTGCCGACCCGAGGACCACGACACCCTGGTCGACGTGATGGCCGGTGTCGAGGACATCCCCGGTGTCGTGATGGTCGACGGCCTGCCGTGGACGTGGGAGACCTTCCCGGAGTTCCTCGACGCCCTCGACAGCCACCGCCGCGATATCGACGTCGCCGCCTTCCTCCCGCATTCCCCGCTGCGGGTGTACGTCATGGGCCGGCGCGGCGTGGACCGTGAACTGCCCACCGCCGAAGACCTCGCGCTGATGCGCAAACTCGCCGAGGAGGCCGTCCGGGCCGGTGCCGTCGGTTTCGCATCGTCGAGGCTCACGTTGCACAAAACCGCGGGCGGACAACCGATCCCGAGCTACGAGGCCGAGTACGCCGAGATCGAGGCGATCGCCCGCGGGGTCGATGACGCCGGCGGTGGACTGCTGCAGTTCGTGCCCGATCTGATGGCCGGCGATTACGAGGGGGCGCTGAAGGCGGTGTTCGACGTCGCCGCCGAGGTCGGCCTGCCCGTCACGTTCACCCTCGCCATCGGCAACGCCGGCCCGCCCATCCATCTCGATGCGCTGCGGATGGTGGAGAAGGCCAACGCGCAGGCAGGCGCCGACGGACCATTTGTGACGGGCCAGATCTTCCCGCGGCCGATCGGGCTGGTGCTCGGACTCGATCTGTCCGGCAACCCCTTCGTGATGTACCCGTCCTACCGCGAGATCGCCGACCTGCCGCTCCCCGAGCGGGTCGCCGAGATGCGAAAACCCGAGGTGCGGGAACGCATCCTGACCGACACGCCGGCTGCCGACGGGCACCCCCTGATGTTCGCCGCTCAGGCCTGGGACTACATGTACCCGCTCGGCGATCCGCCGAACTACGAACCGGCGGAGGAGCATTCGATCGGTGCACGCGCCCGGGCCCGCAATGTCAGCCCACTGGAGGAGGCCTACGATCGCCTGCTCGACGATGACGGTCACGCCATGCTGTTGGTGACGCTGGCCAATTTCCGCGACCACTCGCTGGACACGGTGGCCGAGCTGATCCAGCGCGATGACGTCGTACTGGGCCTCGGCGATGGTGGTGCCCATTACGGAATGATCTGTGACGCAAGCTTCCCCACGTACATGCTGACGCACTGGGTGCGCGACCGCCCGGCGGGGCGGCTGCCGCTGCCGCGAGTGATCAAGGAGTTGACCTCGGTGCCGGCCCGGATCGTCGGGATGGCCGACCGCGGACAGCTGACCGTGGGATACAAGGCCGACGTCAACATCATCGATGCCGCCGCGATGCGCCTGCACCAGCCGACGGTGCAGGCCGACCTGCCCGCCGGGGGCCGCCGGCTCGATCAGCGGGCCGACGGCTATGTCGCCACCATCGTGTCCGGCGAGATCATCGCCGAGAACGGGGTGCCCACCGACGCACGGCCGGGCCGGCTGGTACGCGGGCGCCAGGCCGCGCCCACCTCGTGAGCCGCGTCGCACCGCTCACGCCCCCGTGGAGCGAGGAGGACACCGCCGGCATCACCAGCTGGGGCCATCCCGACCGCACTTATGAACCGTTGCTGCTGGTGCGGGTGCTGCAGCGCCATCCGACGCTGGCGGCCAGGCTGCGCACGCTCGGAGAGGCGCTGTACGTCGACGCGTTGCTGCCGCCACGGGTGCGCACCATTGCGATCCTGCGGATCTGCGCGCTGGTCGGTTGCGGGTACGAGTGGGGCGGCCAGGCGGCGTTCTGGGGCCCGATTGCCGGGGTGTCCGACGCCGAGTGCGACGCATTGGTCACCGGGGCGGCCGTCGAATGGTCGTCGGATGAGCGGGTGCTGATCGCCGCCGTCGACGAGCTCGAAGGGTCCGGTTCGTGGTCGACGGCAACCTGGAACGCGTTGGGCGACAGCCTCTCCGACGAACAACGCCTCGAGCTGCTGATCGCGGTGGGCTGGTACCGGACCATCTGCACCCTGTGCAACGGGCTGGATCTACCCGTCGAGGGCTGGATGCGGCCCTGGCCGTCAGCCGGCTGAGGACGCCCGCTTCAGCGCGGGATGCTGCTTGGCCAGCACCGGCAGCAGCAGCCGCTTCGGGATCAGCTGGAAGAGCCGGGTGGACAGCTGGCTGGCCAGTCCCGGGATGACGCTGCCACGGTCGCCGGCCAGGGCGTCGATGCCGGTCCTGGCGACGTCGCGCGCGGGCATCCACATGAATTTCGGAAAGGCGTCCGCGAATTCACGTTCGTCCATTCCGGCGGCCGCGATGAACTCGGTGCGCACCGGGCCGGGGTTCAGTGTCGCCACGGTGACACCGGTGCCGGCCAACTCGGCGCGCAGCCCGTCGGTGTAGGACCGGACGAACGCCTTGGTCGCCGCGTAGCCGGCCTGCCCGGGGAAGGGGTGGAAACCGGCGGTCGAGCCGACGTTGAGGATGGCACCGCGACCGCGCGGGACCATCCGCTGCACCGCACGCGTCGTCAGGTCGATGACGGCCTCCACGTTGACCCGGATCTGGGCGATCTCGTCGGCCACGTCCGCGTCCTTGACCGCGCCCATGGTGCCGATGCCGGCATTGTTGACCAGGATGTCGGCCTGCAGTCCGCGTCGCTCGACCTCGTCGAGCAGTCCGGCGCGAGCCCCGGGATCGGAGACATCGCAGGCGATGACCTCCGCCCGGGCCGATCCGGACAGTTCGGCGGCCAGCTCGCGCAGCTTGTCCTCGCGCCGCGCGACCAAGGTGACCCCATATCCGCGGGAAACGAGCTCACGGGCGATATCGGCCCCGATACCCGCCGACGCCCCGGTGATGACGGCTGTGGTGGTCGGAGACGGTGCGGGCAAGGGCATGTCTCACGCTAACCGATCGTCAGGGGGCGCGACGGCGGCCGGAGCCCGGTATCCGGTCGACGAACTTGCCGAGGCGGACCACCGTGTTGTCGAGCGGATCGACGATCTCGGTGAGCCGGCGCAGCGTGGGCAGGATCGCCATGAGTTCGTCGATCCCGGTCGCCAGCTTCTCGGCGTGGGTGTCGATGCCCTGCGCCGCGGTACTGAGCCCCGCGATCTCGTCGGCGATCTTGCTCGCACTGCGGTCGATGCCCGCAGCACTGTCGCCGAGCTCGGACAAGCTACCGGCAATGATCTGCGCCGCGCGGCGGAGCTCGGCGATATCGTCGAGCGTCGAACCCGCCCGGTCGATCAGCGATGCCAACGCCGCGGCGCGGCGGGCGGTTCGCCGGGCGGTGACCTCGGTCCAGCGCAAGGCCTCCCCCAGCCCGGGCACCGACGCGACATCGATCTGCGGCGTTCCATAGCCGATCAGCTGCATGGACTTGATTGTGCACTGCACCGCCGCCCGCGACTCGCATAGTGTCGTTTCATGAGCGTGAAGGTGGATCTGGACAAGCTCGGGCAGACCCTGGCCGATTTCCCCTTGGGATATCTGATCACCGTCGGCGACGATTTCCGGGCCCACACGGTGGCGGTGACTCCGATCTTCGAGGGTGGTGCGTTCACCATCGGCCCGGTCGGCAAGACCACCGCGCGCAACGCCGCCGCACACGATGCCGTCACCGTGCTGTGGCCGCCGCGGGAGCCGACCGGCTACTCGCTGATCGTCGACGGCACCGCCGAGCTCACTGATGGCGGCGTACGCCTGACCCCGAGTCGCGCGGTGCTGCACCGCAGCGCCATCGAGCCGGGTGCGGGCACCGACCCCGCCGGCCTGCACGACTGCCTCCCGCTGAAGGGCTGACCGGACCTCACGGAGTTATCCACAGGTTGGCGATCGGGTCTGTCGTCGGCCACATCTCGTGGACTGCAATTGAGGGGTGTCCGGAATTGCGCACATGCTCGCGGCGAATGGCGGGGTGGTGTCCACCGCTCAGCTTCGTGCCGCCGGGATGTCGGCGCGGGGTTGGCTGCAGGTGCGGCGCGGCTGGTATGCCGCGCAATCGGCCGACCCACTGGTGGTCCGCGCGGTCTCAGCCGGCGGTGTGCTGAGTTGCGTCTCAGCGCTGCGCCTGCGCCGAGTCTGGGTTCCCGACTCCGCGCTGCACGTCCGGTACTCGTCGCGGGCACGCCGGTCGCGTGCGGGAATTCGGTCCTGCCATCCGTATCGTCTGGATCCACCCATCGTCGGCGCCGTCGACCCGGTGGACATCGCGGTCGCGGCAGCGGCGAACTGCCTCGGCACCGAGGGCGTCGTCATTGTTCTGGACTCGATGCTGAACAAGCAGATGCTCGAGATGGCGGATGCGCGAGCGATTGTGGCCGCGTCCCGCTATGCGCACCTGAACCTCGCCGAGCGGTGCGACGCCAAGAGCGAGTCCGGTACCGAGACGATCATCCGGTTACGACTGCACGCCCAGGGAATCCGCTTGCGGTCCCAGGTGGACATTCAGGGAGTCGGGCGGGTCGACTTCCTCGTGGGCGATCGGCTCATCATCGAAGCCGACAGCCGCGAGCACCACCTCCCCAGATACCAATCCGACCGGACGCGGGACAGAGTGGCTACCGGCTTGGGGTTCTTGGTGATTCGGCTGACCTATGAGGATGTTGTCTATCGCTGGGACGTGGTCTGCGCCGACATTCTGTCCGTCATCCGCCGGCGCGCACATCGCGGGCCAATCGCAATGTCGCTCTGACAGCCTCGCCATGGATATATATGCATGACGCCGCTCCCAGAGCGACATTGCGTAAGCACTGGACACGAAAAAGCCCGGCCCCGCGAACGGGACCGGGCTCTTCCGACCAACAGGACTTAGAAGTCCATACCGCCCATGCCACCGGTCGGGTCGCCCGCGGGTGCGGACGCCTTCTCCGGCTTGTCGGCGACGACGGCCTCGGTGGTGAGGAACAGCGCCGCGATGGACGCCGCGTTCTGCAGCGCCGAGCGGGTGACCTTGACCGGGTCGGCAACGCCGGCGGCCAGCAGGTCCTCGTACACGTTGGTCGCGGCGTTCAGGCCGTGACCGTCGGGCAGGTTCGACACCTTCTCGGCGACGACACCGGGCTCCAGACCACCGTTGAAGGCGATCTGCTTGAGCGGAGCCGACAGCGCGACGCGCACGATGTTGGCACCGGTGGCCTCGTCACCCTCGAGCTTCAGCTCGTCGAGCGCCGGAGCCGACTGCAGCAGAGCCACGCCACCACCGGCGACGATGCCCTCTTCCACGGCAGCCTTCGCGTTGCGGACGGCGTCCTCGATGCGGTGCTTGCGCTCCTTGAGCTCCACCTCGGTGGCAGCTCCGGCCTTGATGACTGCAACGCCGCCGGCCAGCTTGGCCAGGCGCTCCTGCAGCTTCTCGCGGTCGTAATCGGAGTCGCTGTTCTCGATCTCGGCGCGGATCTGGGCCACCCGACCGGCGATGGCGTCGGAGTCGCCCGCGCCCTCGACGATGGTGGTCTCGTCCTTGGTGATGACGACCTTGCGGGCGGTACCCAGCAGGGCGATGTCCGCGGTCTCCAGCGAGAGGCCGACCTCTTCGCTGACAACCTGGCCACCGGTCAGGATCGCGATGTCCTGCAGCATGGCCTTGCGGCGGTCACCGAAGCCCGGTGCCTTGACGGCGACGGACTTGAAGGTGCCACGGATCTTGTTGACCACCAGGGTCGACAGGGCTTCGCCCTCGACGTCCTCGGCGATGATCAGCAACGGCTTGCCGGACTGGATGACCTTCTCCAGCAGGGGCAGCAGGTCCTTGACGGTCGAGACCTTGGAGCTGACCAGCAGGATGTAGGGATCCTCCAGGACGGCTTCCTGGCGCTCGGCGTCGGTCACGAAGTAACCCGAGATGTAGCCCTTGTCGAAGCGCATGCCCTCGGTGAGCTCGAGCTGCAGGCCGAAGGTGTTGGACTCTTCGACGGTGATGACACCCTCGTTGCCGACCTTGTCCAGCGCCTCGGCGATCAGGTCACCGATCGACTGGTCACCGGCGGAGATGCCGGCGGTGGCAGCGATCTGCTCCTTGGTCTCGACCTCTTTGGCGGTCGAGAGCAGGCGCTCGGTGACAGCCGCGACGGCCTTCTCGATGCCGCGCTTCAGGCCGAGGGGGTTGGCGCCGGCTGCGACGTTGCGCAGGCCTTCGCGAACCAGTGCCTGGGCGAGCACGGTGGCGGTGGTGGTGCCGTCGCCTGCGACGTCATCGGTCTTCTTGGCGACCTCTTTGACCAGCTCGGCGCCGATCTTCTCGTACGGGTCCTCCAGCTCGATCTCCTTGGCGATGGACACACCATCGTTGGTGATCGTGGGGGCGCCCCACTTCTTTTCCAGGACGACGTTGCGGCCCTTGGGGCCCAACGTCACCTTTACGGCGTCAGCGAGGGCATTGAGGCCCCGCTCGAGGCCACGGCGGGCCTCTTCGTCATACGCAATTGTCTTGGCCATTGCGAAGTGTTCCTCCGGATTGGGGATGGCACGTCTCATTGGTCGGGTTCAGTGCCCGCGACGGACGGCGTGGGTGTGCTCCCTGCCTCACCGGCCCGACCTAGCACTCACTAGTCGCGAGTGCCAACGTCATTTTTAGCACTCGCCCATGGCGAGTGCAAGGTTGGTCAGCGCCTGTTCACTTGGCGCGTAGCCCGTCGAACACCACGGCAAGCCCCGTTTCGGCGACCGCGGAGTTGTAGGCCTGCATCGCTTGCAGACCCACGACGAGACCTTTGACCTCCGGCACCGAGACATCGGCACGCACGGTTCCGGCGGCCTGGCCGGCGGCCAGCAGGTCCGCGACCATGCCGAGAAACTCGGCTTCGGCCTCGGGCACCGCCCTGTTGATGTCGACGCCGGCACCGGCGAATGCCTCGACCAGCCCGCGGTCGGTGGCGCCCCACTCAAGCACCATGGCCCTCATCAGGGTGAAGATCCCACCGGCCGGATCCGCGTCGAGCAGCGCGCGTCCCTCGTCGACGATGTTTCGCATCCGGTCCTCGATCACCGCCCGGAACAGATCTTCCTTGGCCGGAAAGTGCCGGTAGACGGTGCCCGCGCCGACTCCGGCACGCCGGGCGATCTCGTCGATGGGCACCCCGAGGCCGTCGGTGGCGAAGGTGTCGTAGGCCACCTCGAGCACCCGTGCGCGGTTCCGTGCCGCATCGGCGCGCATCTTTTCGACCTCCCGGGAACTAAACAAAGCGGGGCGTGCGTTCCGCATATACGGAACGACTCCTCCACTTCTGACAGTATATCTCTCATGACCGCATGGACCACCGCCGACATTCCGGACCAGACCGGCCGCACGGCCGTCATCACCGGCGCCAACACCGGGCTGGGCTTCGAGACCGCCAAGGCACTGGCCGCCAAGGGCGCCCACGTGGTCATCGCGGTGCGCAACACCGACAAAGGCGTCGAGGCCGCCGACCGCATCTCCGGCGCGGTCTCGGTACAGCAACTCGACCTCACCTCCCTGGAGTCCATCCGCGTCGCCGCCGACCAGCTGAAGAACGACCACGACAAGATCGACCTGTTGATCAACAACGCCGGCGTCATGACCACCCCGAAGGGCACCACCAAGGACGGCTTCGAGCTGCAGTTCGGCACCAACCACCTCGGTCACTTCGCACTGACCGGTCTCCTGCTCGACGCCATCCTCGATGTCGAAGGCGCGCGCATCGTCACGGTCAGCAGCAACGGCCACAAGATGGGTGGCGCCATCCACTTCGACGATCTGCAGTGGGAACGCTCGTACAGCCGGATGGGCGCCTACACCCAGTCCAAGCTGGCCAACCTGCTGTTCACCTACGAGCTCCAGCGCCGGCTGGCACCGCGGGGCAAGACCATCGCCCTGGCCGCACACCCGGGTACCTCCACCACCGAGCTGGCCCGCAACGTCCCCAAGCCGGTGGAACGTGCCTTCCAGCTCGTCGCGCCACTGATCGCGCAGAGCCCGGCAGGCGGGGCGCTCCCGTCACTACGAGCGGCCACCGACCCCGGCGCCCTGGGCGGCCAGTACTACGGCCCCGACGGCATCGCCCAACAGAAGGGCAACCCGGTCGTGGTGTCCAGCAGCGCGCAGTCCTACGATCTGGACCTGCAGCGCCGGCTGTGGGCGGTCTCCGAGGAGCTCACCGGCGTCGATTTCGCCGTCTGACCGCCCGGATGGGCGACACGTCTCCTGCGGATATGCGAACACGGAACCCCTTGCCCTAGACTGCCCTTCGACCAGATAGGAGTCCGGGTGCGGGCATACGAAGCGCCCAGCACCCAGGCTTTGCGGGGCTGGCAGCGCCGGGCGTTGGTGAAGTATCTCGCCGCCCGGCCGAAGGACTTCCTGGCTGTCGCGACGCCGGGCGCCGGCAAGACCACCTTTGCGCTGCGCATCGCCGCGGAGTTGCTGGGCGACGGCACGGTGGCCCAGGTCGTGGTGGTGGTGCCCACCGAGCATCTCAAGACCCAGTGGGCGCAGGCGGCCGCCCGGTTCGGGATGGCGCTGGACCCCAAGTTCAGCAACTCTGCGGCGCAGACCTCCAGTGACTATCACGGCATCGTCGTCACCTACGCCCAGGTGGCCAGCCACCCGACCCGGCACCGGGTGCGCACCGAGAACTACAAGACGCTGGTCATCTTCGACGAGATCCACCACGGCGGCGACGCCAAGACGTGGGGCGACGCCATCCGGGAGGCCTACGACGATGCGACCCGGCGTCTCGCGCTGACCGGGACGCCGTTCCGCTCCGACGACAGCCCCATCCCGTTCGTCACCTACGAGACCGACGGCGCGGGTTTCCAGCGCTCCAAAGCCGATCACGTCTACGGCTACGCCGACGCACTGGCCGACAGCGTGGTGCGCCCCGTCGTGTTCATGGCCTACTCCGGCGAGGCGCGCTGGCGCGACAGTGCCGGCGAGGAACACGCCGCACGGCTCGGTGAACCGCTGAATGCCGAACAGACCGCACGGGCCTGGCGCACGGCGCTCAACCCCGAAGGCCAGTGGATGCCGGCGGTCATCGCCGCCGCCCACAAACGGCTGATGCAGAAGCGCGAGCACGTGCCCGACGCGGGCGGCATGATCATCGCCACCGACCAGACCACTGCCCGTGCCTACGCGAAGCTGCTGACCACCATCACCGGCACCACCCCGACCGTGGTGCTCTCCGATGATCCGACGGCGTCGAGGCGTATCTCGGAGTTCTCCGAGTCGTCGGAGCCCTGGATGGTCGCGGTGCGCATGGTGTCCGAGGGTGTCGACGTGCCCCGGCTGGCGGTCGGTGTGTACGCCACCAGCGCGTCGACCCCGCTGTTCTTCGCCCAGGCCATCGGGCGCTTCGTGCGCAGCAGGCAGCCCGGCGAGACCGCCAGCATCTTCCTGCCCTCGGTGCCCAACCTGCTGCAGCTGGCAAGCGAGCTGGAGGCCCAGCGCAACCACGTGCTCGGCAAGCCGCACCGCGAATCCGACGGCCTCGACGACGAGCTGATCGAGGACGCCAACAAGACCAAGGACGAGAACACCGACCAGGACCGGGGCTACGAATCCCTGGGCGCGGACGCCGAACTCGACCAGGTCATCTTCGACGGATCATCGTTCGGCACCGCGGCCGCGGCCGGCAGTGACGAGGAGGCCGACTATCTCGGTATCCCCGGGCTGCTCGACGCCGGTCAGATGCGTGATCTGCTGAGCCGCCGCCAGGACGAGCAACTGCAGAAGCGGACCGCCGCAGCGGGCGCCGCCGGGCTGCCCGCACCGCGCACCACGCACGGCCAGCTCCAGGAACTCCGGCGTGAGCTGAACACGCTGGTGTCGATCGCCCATCACCGCACCGGCAAGACCCACGGGCAGATCCACAACGAGCTGCGCCAGATCTGTGGTGGCCCACCGCTGGCGGCGGCCAGCGGCGAGCAGATCAAGGCCCGTATCGATGCCGTGCGCAGCCTGAGCGCCTCGCAGCGTTAGAGCCCCAACAACTCCGGCAGGTCGGCCACCGACTCGATGACATGACTGGGCTGCATGGCGAATTCGTCTGCGGCCCAACGGTCCAACGTGTCCTGCCGGAACTTTCCGGTGCGCACCAGTACACCCGTCATGCCGACCACCTGCCCGGCCAGCACATCGTTGTTCAGGTCGTCACCGACCATGTACATCTCGTCGGCATCCACCCCGAGCCGTCCGGCGGCGGACAGGAACCCCTCGGGTGCGGGCTTACCGACGGCGGTCGCCTTGCGCCCCGAGCACTCCTCCATGCCGTGCAGGTACATCCCGGTATCGATGCGCAGCCCGTCGGTGGTGGTCCACGACATGCTGCGGTGCATGGCGACCACCGGCACGCCCCGGGCCATCCAGTCGTACACCCACGACAGGGTGAGATGACTGTATTCGGGGCCGGCGCCGCCGAGGAGCACCACGTCCGGGGTGTCCGGCGCGCGCGGCCCGCTGCACTCGCCGGAGTAGACGATGTCGATGCCCGGCATGTCTTCGGCGATCTGCCCGCTGTTGACCAGGAAACATCGCGCCCCCGGATACCGGTCACGGACGTAGTCGGCGGTCAGGGCGGCGGCGGTGATCACCTCGTCGGGGCTCACCGACATCCCCGCCGCGGTCAGCAGATCGGCGATCTGGGTGCGGGTGCGGGTGGTGGTGTTCGTCAGATAGGACCGGGCAATCTGGTTGTCCGCCAGCACCTGCAGCGTCCGGGCAGCACCGTCGATCGGCTGCCACGAGGTCACCAGCACCCCGTCTATATCGAAAAGCACTCCACCGATTGCCATGCAGCGAGACTAGGCGTACCACTGGCTGTCTGCGACCCACGGGGAGGCCGTCGCCGCCACCGTCCACGCCAACTCGGCGGGCACATCGATCAGTACATAGCGCTTGGTGCCCGCGGCGGTGGCCGCCACCAGGGTCGCCACCCCGGCGCGACGCTGAAACCAGGTCTGGCGCACGGTCCACCCGATGATGCCCGCCGTCTGCACACAATCGCGCCGACGTTCGACGCTGCCGGCGCGGGTCACCAGCCACCGTCCGTCGACCCGATGCCCCAGCGCACGCACCCGATCGAGAGCCAGCAGCACACAGCAGCCGACCAGGACGACCCACAACCCCCACACCCAGCCCGGAAGCGGCGCAAGCACCAGCACCGCGGCCAGCACCACCGGGAAGACCATGGCCCGCACCCACCGCCGCCGCGTCGCGGCCGGCCCGTGTGCCACCAGCGCTGCGTCCACGACACCGGGTTCGGCCACCAGTTCGGTCAGTACCCGCCGCGCGGTACCGGCCGGGCACGCCGGCAACAGCAGCGAGGACTCCCCCGCGCCCGCCACCCCGGTCATCACCGCATCCAGGCGGGCCCCACCGAGGGCGCGCACCAGCAGTGGCTCGCGCAGGGTGCCACCCCGTAGCCGGCGCAGGTCATAGGTGTGCTCCCGGATCTTCAGCAGGCCGTGCACCAGGTGCAGCGTGTCGGCACGGCGGGTGAGGACCAGGTTTCCGTAGGTGAGCAGCGACCGCCCGACCGCCAACACCACCCCGGCCGACACCGCTGCGAGGATCAGCCAGGCACCGCCGAACATCAGCACCCACTCGTGCAGCACATCACCGAAGCCGGCCTGATAGGCCACGCCCAGGGCGGCACCGATCATCAGCAGACCCGACCAGCTCAACGCGCTGTACCGCAACCAGGACGGTTCCCAGGACGCCAACCGCTCCGCCTCGGGGGCATCGGCACGGTGCTCACCCAACAAGAGCGCACGCAACGCGACGACCTGATCGGAGCGCACGGCGTCGAGCTCGAAGGCGTTGTCGCCCTTGGCCTCCTGGCCGGTGCTGACCCGCAGCACGGTCAGCCCGAGCAACCGGTGCAACAGCCGCGCCTCGGTCTGCACCGAACGGATCCGGTTGCGCGGCACCGACAACTCGTTGCGCTGCAGCAGGCCGGTGCGCAGCGTCACATCCCGGTCGTCGATGCGGTAGCTGGTGGTGAACCACCTGGCCAGGCCCAGCACCACGATCAAGCCCACGCCGACCAGCGACCACACCGGATTCTGGGTGGCCGAACCCAGGACGATCGCGCCGATCAGCAGCGGCAACTGGTTGAGCACCTCGTGAACCGGGTGAACCAGCAACATGCGGGGTGAAAGACGTTGCCATTCCTGCATGTTGGGAGGCCAGGCGGTATCACTCATGTCGCATCGTGGCCGCCCAGGGCTGCGATGTCGGTCAGCTGGGCGACCACCTGATCGGCGACCGCGGCGTCGAGGGCGACGATGCGCACCGCACCCGCCGAGGACGCCGTCGTCACCGTCACGTTGGACAGACCGAACAACCGGTCCAGCGGGCCGCGGTAGGTGTCGACGGTCTGCACCCGCGATATCGGGGCGATACGGCGTTCCTGCACCAGCCATCCGCTGCGGGTGAACACCGCCTGCGGGCTGATCTCCCAGCGGTGCACCCGGTACCGCCAGATCGGCGCGACCACCACCGACACCAGCGCACCCACCACGGTGGCGCCCGCCGCGCCCGCATGCAGCCACGGCATCCGGCCGTCCAGGACGAACCATAGGACCTGGCCGAACGCAATGGCCAGCCACGGAATCGCCGCACCCAGCGCCCACACCAGCGGTGCGCTGCGACTGGGTGGATAGGCGGGTTCGGCCATCAGTACAGGTGCACCCATCACTCGAGCATGGCGGTCCGGGACCGTATGTTCTAGGCATGAGCCAGAAATGGACCGAAGCACATGTCCCTGACCAGTCCGGACGGGTCGCGATCGTCACGGGTTCCAATACCGGCCTCGGCTACGAGACGGCCCGGGTGCTCGCCGACCGCGGCGCCCACGTCGTCATCGCGGTACGCGACACCGCCAAGGGCGACCAGGCGGCGGCCACGATCCGGGCCGCCGTGCCCGATGCCGATCTCAAGGTGGTGGCCCTCGACCTGGGCTCGCTGCAGTCGGTGCGCACCGCGGCCGCCCAGCTGGCGACCGACTACCCGCGTATCGATCTGCTGATCAACAACGCCGGCGTCATGTACCCGCCCAAGCAGACCACCGCCGACGGTTTCGAACTGCAGTTCGGCACCAACCATCTCGGACACTTCGCCCTGACCGGCCTGCTGCTGGAAAATATTCTGCCCGTGGAGAATTCGCGGGTGGTCACGGTCGCCAGCATCGCCCACCGCAATCAGGCCAAGATCGACTTCGACGATCTGCAGTGGGAACGCAAGAAGTACAACCGGGTCGCCGCCTACGGGCAGGCCAAGCTGGCCAACCTGATGTTCAGCTACGACCTCAACCGCCGCCTCGCCGGCAAGAACACCCTGTCGGTGGCCGCCCACCCCGGTGTCTCCAACACCGAACTGATGCGGCACACCCCCGGCAACACCCTGCCCGGGTTCAACACCCTGGCCGGCCTGGTCACCAACTCGCCGTTGGTCGGCGCGCTGGCGACCCTGCGCGCCGCCACCGCCAAGGATGTCCGCGGCGGGCAGTACTACGGGCCGGCCTTCCCGGTCGCCGCCATGGGATTGGTCGGCCATCCGCAGCTGGTGACCTCCAGCGCGCAGTCCCACGACACCACCATCCAGCAGCGGCTGTGGACGGTGTCCGAGGAACTGACCGGCGTGACGTTCCCGCTCTGATGCGTTCGGTCGAGGAACACCAGCAGGTCGTCGCCGGCCTGGTGCGGGCCCGGGCGGCCGTGACGATGGCTCCGGGCGACGCTCTCGGGCTGGTGCTGGCCGGCGATGTCGTCGCCGAACTGTCGCTGCCCGGTTTCGACAATTCGGCGATGGACGGTTTCGCGGTGCTGGCCACCGATATCGCCGCGGCCAGTGCCGAGAACCCGGTCACCCTGCCGGTCACCGATGACATCCCGGCCGGGCGCACCGATACCCAGCCGCTGAAACCCGGCACCGCACAACGCATCATGACCGGGGCGCCGCTGCCGCCCGGGGCGACCACCGTGGTCCCCGTCGAGTCCACGGACGCGGACTTCTCCGCCAGTGCCGCGCAGGTGCAGATCCGCGACGCCACCAAGGACGGCCAGCACATCCGGCGGGCCGGTGAGGACGTCGCCGCCGGGACCACGGTGCTGCGGGCCGGTCAGCGGCTCACCCCCGCCGCACTGGGACTGGTCGCCGCGCTGGGCCTGGCCGAGGTGAGCGTGCTGCCGCGGCCCCGGGTGCTGGTGATGTCCACGGGAACGGAGCTGGTCGCGCCCGGCACACCGCTGTTGCCCGGCCAGATCTACGAGTCCAATGCGGTGATGCTGGCCGCCGCCGTGCGTGATGTGGGCGCCGAGGTGATCGCCTCGACGATGGTCGGTGACGACGTCGATACCTTCCGGGCCGCGCTGGCGGCCCACGCCGGGCAGGCCGACCTGATCATCACGACCGGCGGGGTGAGCGCGGGCGCCTACGAAGTGGTCAAGGATGCCCTCGGTGGACAGGTCGAGTTCGTGAAGGTGGCCATGCAGCCGGGGATGCCGCAGGGCTGCGGGCGGGTGGCCGGCGTCCCGATCGTCACCCTGCCCGGTAACCCGGTCAGCGCCCTGGTGTCCTTCGAGGTGTTCCTGCGGCCGCCGCTGCGCGCCGCGATGGGCCTGCCCGCCGATCGCCCCCGCATCACCGCCACGCTGGCCGAGGACCTGACCTCCCCGGCCGGCAAACGGCAGTTCCGCCGCGGTGTGCTCGCCTTCGAGAAGGGGCAGGCCGTCGTCACCAGCTACGGTCCGCCCGCCTCGCATCACCTGCGCTGGCTGGCATCGTCGAACTGCCTGCTGGACATCCCCCGCGGCGTCGACAAGGTGGCCGCCGGGTCACAGGTCGATGTGTGGGACCTGTCGACTTCCTGACCCCACGTAGAATCGGGAGCCAATATGGCCAGACCTGCGCGTTCACCCGATGACGACCGCTCAGAAGCGCAACGCTTCATCGAACTCGTCCGCTCCACCGTCCCTCCCCTCCACCCGGCCGGCCTGCCGTTCATCGCGGGTGGGCTGGGTCTGGCGGCCGCCGGCCGCAACCGCCGCTGGCTGCGCAACGCCGGTCTCGGCGCCGCGAGCTTCAGCGCGCTGTTCTTCCGGCACCCGCCCCGGGTGCCACCGAGCAGGCCCGGCGTTGTCGTGGCACCCGCGGACGGACTCGTCACCCTGCTGGACACCGCCGTCCCGCCGGCCGAACTCGGCCTCGGCGACACCCCGATGAAGCGGATCAGCATCTTCCTGTCCGTGTTCGACGCGCACGTGCAGCGCGCGCCGGTGGCCGGTGAGGTCATCGCGGTGCAGCACCGCCCCGGCAAGTTCCTGTCCGCGGACAAGGACACCGCCAGCGCGGACAACGAGCGCAACAGCATGTGGCTGCGCACCCCCGAGGGCGTCGACATCGTTGCCGTACAGATCGCCGGGCTCATCGCGCGGCGCATCGTGTGCAGCGCGCACACCGGCGACAAGCTCGCCCTCGGCGAGACCTACGGGCTGATCCGGTTCGGCTCCCGGCTGGACACCTATTTCCCGGCCGATGCCCGCGTGCTCGTGGAGAGCGGTCAGCGCGCCATCGGTGGGGAAACCGTGCTAGCCGAGCTGCCCTGATGCAGCGGACCAAGCCTCGTCCGGCGGCGATGCGCATTCTGCCCAGCGCCACCACGGTGCTGGCGATCTGCGCGGGGCTGACCTCCATCAAGTTCGCGCTCGACAGCCGGCCCGACATCGCGCTCGCGCTGATCGGCGCCGCCGCGATCCTCGACGGTATCGACGGCGGCATCGCCCGCGCGCTGGACGCCCAGTCGCGGATGGGCGCCGAGATCGACTCGCTCGCCGACGCGGTGAACTTCGGGGTGGCCCCTGCGCTGGTGGTCTACGTGACCCTGCTGCCGATGTCCCCGGTGGGCTGGATCTTCGCGCTGCTGTACTGCGTGTGCATCGTGCTGCGGCTGGCGCGGTTCAACGCGCTGCTCGACGACGACACCAAACCCGCCTACACGCGGCAGTACTTCACCGGCATGCCCGCGCCCTGTGGTGCCGTCGGTGTCATCGGCCCGCTCGCCGCGATGTTGCAGTTCGGCCAGGGCTGGTGGACCGCACCGTGGTTCGTCTGCCTGTGGTTCGCCGCGAACGCCGCCCTGTTGGTCAGCCGGGTTCCGACACTGGCGCTGAAATCGGTCTCGATGCCGCCCAATGCGGCGCCGTTCCTGCTGATCGCCATCGCCGCGGCGGCCGCGGCGCTGTTGCTGTTCCCCTACGTGCTGGTGCTGCTCATCATCGTCGGCTACGTCTGCATCATCCCGTTCACCGTCCGCAGCGAACGCTGGACGAAGGCCCGGCCCGAGACGTGGAACGACAAGCCCGGCCAACGCCGCCAGGCCCGCCGCGCGATCCGCCGCGCGCAGCCGCACCGCCGCTCGGTGTCACGTCTGGGCCTGCGCAAGCCGCAGGGCCGCAAATGAGCCAGACCGAGTACGCCGACGAGAAACCGCTGAACCACCTGCGGCTGACGGCACGGCTCAACACCTCCGCGATGGACAGCCGCCGCGGCGTGGTGCGTCTGCATCCGGAGGCCATCGCCGCACTGGGCCTCCGCGAATGGGATGCGGTGTCGCTGCTGGGATCGCGCACCACCGCCGCCGTGGTCGGGATCGCGCCGGCGGGCACTCCCGCCGGCACGGCACTGCTCGACGACGTCACGCTGTCCAACGCCGGCCTGCGGGAGAACACCGCGGTGGTGGTGGCCCCGGTGACCGTCAACGGTGCCCGCTCGGTCACGCTGACCGGTTCCCGGCTGGCCACCCAGTCGGTATCGCCGTCGACCCTGCGCATGGCGCTGCTCGGCAAGGTGCTGTCCGTCGGCGACACCGTCTCGTTGCTGCCCCGCGATCTCGGTCCGGGCACCTCCACATCGGCGGCGACCACCGCCCTGACCACCTCGGTGGGTATCACCTGGACCTCGGAGCTGCTGACGGTGACCGACGTCGACCCGGCCGGAACCGTGAGCGTGCAACCCAATTCGAATGTCTGCTGGGGTGACGGCAGCACGGCCGCGGCTCCGGCCGCCCCCAGTCAGGCGCCGGCCGCACCGGCGATCCCGCTCGACGATCTCAAGGGCGCCCACGTGCAGGCCGGCAAATTGGCGGAGTGGCTCAAGCTGGCGCTCGACGAGCCGCAACTGCTGGAGAGCCTGGGCGCCACAGCGCATCTCGGCATCCTGGTCAGCGGTCCCGCCGGTGTCGGCAAGTCCACCCTGGTGCGGGCCGTCTGCGCCGAACGCCGCCTGATCGAGCTGGACGGCCCCGAGGTCGGAGCGTTGCGCGCCGAGGACCGGCTGTCCACTGTGGCATCCGCGGTCGCCTCGGTCCGCTCCCCCGATTCGGCCGGCGGCGTGCTGCTCATCACCGATATCGACGCGCTGCTGCCGTCGACCGCCGAACCGGTGGCCACGTTGATCCTGGCCGAACTCCGTCAAGCGGTATCCACCAAGGGTGCCGCGTTCATCGCCACCTCGGCGCTGCCCGACAACGTCGATGCCCGGTTGCGGGCGCCGGATCTGTGTGACCGCGAACTCGGACTCAGCCTGCCCGACGGTGCCACCCGTAAGGCCCTGCTGGAGGTCCTGCTGCGCGGGGTACCCGCACACGACCTCAACCTCGACGAGATCGGGGAACGCACACCGGGTTTCGTGGTCGCCGACCTGGCCGCCCTGGTCCGGGAGGCCGCCCTGCGCGCGGCAGCGCGGGCCAGCGCCGACGGACAGCCTCCGGCGCTGACCCAGGAGGACTTCGGCGGGGCATTGTCGGTGATCCGCCCGCTGTCCCGGTCCGCCACCGAGGAGGTCGCCGTCGGATCGGTCACCCTCGAGGACGTCGGCGATATGGTGCAGACCAAGCAGGCACTGACCGAGGCGGTGCTGTGGCCGCTGCAGCACCCGGACACCTTCGCCCGCCTCGGCGTGCAGCCCCCGCGTGGTGTGCTGCTCTACGGACCGCCGGGCTGCGGTAAGACGTTCGTGGTGCGCGCCCTGGCGAGTTCGGGGCGCCTGTCCGTGCACGCCGTCAAGGGCGCCGAACTGATGGACAAGTGGGTCGGCTCCTCGGAGAAGGCTGTGCGCGAATTGTTCCGCCGCGCACGCGATTCGGCACCGTCACTGGTGTTCCTCGACGAGATCGACGCACTCGCCCCGCGTCGCGGGCAGAGTCACGATTCCGGGGTGACCGACCGGGTGGTGGCCGCGCTGCTGACCGAACTGGACGGCATCGACCCGCTGCGTGATGTGGTGGTACTCGGCGCGACCAACCGCCCCGACCTGATAGATCCGGCCCTGCTGCGGCCGGGCCGGCTGGAGAAGCTGGTGTTCGTCGAACCTCCGGATGCGCAGGCACGCAAGGACATCCTGCGCACCTCGGGGAAGTCGATCCCGCTCGCCGGGGATGTCGATCTCGATGCGCTCGCCGAGGATCTGGACGGTTACAGCGCCGCGGATTGCGTGGCGTTGCTGCGCGAGGCCGCGCTCACGGCGATGCGGCGCTCCATCGACGCCGCCGATGTCACCGCCGAGGATGTCGCCAAGGCCCGCGAGAATGTGCGCCCGTCACTGGACCCCGCACAGGTCGAGTCGCTACGCGCCTTCGCTGAGGGTCGCTAGGCGCTCGATCGAGGCGGCCAGACTGTCGGCGGTGATGCCCTGGGCGCGCTTGAGGCGCTTCTCCTCGGTGAGGTTCGTCCAGTCATAGGTGTGGGTCACCCTCGAGTGACCGTCCCCGCGCGGTTCGATCTCCCAGCGCCACAGGTGTCCGGGCGGCGCCTTGCCCTCCTCGGAAGGCAACCAGGCGATGCGGCGTCCTTCCTCGAATTCCACGATGTGGTTCTCCCGCACGGTGCCGGAGTTCACCCACATCCGGAACACATCGCCCACCGCGTGCACGCGTTGCCCCGCGGCGGCCTCGGTGAGGTTGCCGTTGCCGTCCCAGCGCGGCTGCTGGGCGGGGTCGGCGATCAGTTCGAAGATGACGTCGGGGGCTGCGGCGATCTCGCGCCTGGCGCTCACAATCCGGCTCACCACAGCAGGCTACCGATCTTGACGATGACTAGATCACCGGGGATAGTTGAACTAGTCACTGACAAGATTTGGGAGGCCGCCATGTCCGATATCCGCGCCGGGGACCGCGAGCGAGACCGGACCGCCACCGATCTGGGCCAGGCCCTGGCCCAGGGCTACCTGCCCATGGCGGAGTACGAGGACCGGTTGGGCCGGGCGTTCGCCGCGCACAGCGCAGGCGAACTGGACGCCCTGGTCACCGATCTCCCGGTCGCGCGATTGCGCCACAACGACCCCCGCCGGCGCGCCGCACAGCTGCGGGCGGCCCGACTCGGCGTGCGCATCCACGTCGCCGCCTACCTCGCCGGCGCGCTGCTCATGCTCGGCATCTGGCTGGCCGTCGGCCTCGGTGGAGGGGGCTGGTACTTCTGGCCGGTATGGCCGATCTTGGGCTGGGGGATCGGCGTCGTTTCGCACGCCATTCCGATCATGGCTCACGTCAGGTCATAAAACGGCCCAGGTAGAATGGCATTAGCCCCAGCGGCTGACACCCCGACCCCAATCCGATCGGAGTGCCATGCTCACCGTTCTCCTCGCCCATGCGGTCGCCACCGCGTTGGCGCCCCTTCTGGTAGCCAGATGGGGCCGACTGGCGTTCTACCCCTTGGCTCTGGTGCCGCTGGGATCGCTGATCTGGGTGGGGACGAACTGGCCCAGCGGGGGTCACAGCCCGACGGTTCACATCCCCTGGGTGCCGGAACTGTCCATGGACATCACGCTGCGCTTCGATTCGCTGGCCGCGATCATGAGCGTGCTGGTGCTGGCCATCGGCGCACTCGTCCTCTTCTATTGCGCCGAGTACTTCCACCACCACGAGGGGCGCATCGAAAAGCGGCTGCCCAGCTTCGCCGCCGAGCTCGTCGCCTTCTCCGGCGCGATGTTCGGCCTGGTGGTCAGCGACAACATGCTGTTGCTCTACATCTTCTGGGAAACCACCACGGTGCTGTCGTTCCTGCTGGTGGGTCACTACGCCGAACGCGCCACCAGCCGCCGCGCCGCCACCCAGGCGCTGCTGGTGACGACCTTCGGCGGGCTCGCCATGCTGGTCGGCATCATCGTCCTCGGCAGCCTGTCGGGCACCTATCTGCTCTCCGAGCTCATCGCCGCACCACCGACCGGGACGGCCGCCACCATCGGTATCGCGCTCATCCTGGTCGGCGCGCTGTCCAAATCCGCCATCGTGCCCCTGCATTTCTGGCTGCCCGGCGCGATGGCCGCACCCACCCCGGTCAGCGCCTACCTGCACGCCGCCGCGATGGTGAAGGCCGGCGTCTACCTGGTCGCCCGCATGACCCCGGGGTTCGCCGACACCCCGCTGTGGAGACCCATGGTGGTGGGGCTGGGCCTACTCACCATGCTGATGGCAGGCTGGCGTGCGGTCCGCGAGTACGACCTCAAACTCATCCTGGCGTTCGGCACGGTCAGCCAGCTCGGTCTGATCACCATCATGGTCGGCGCCGGCGGGCCCGACATGATGCTGGCCGGCCTGGCCATGCTCTGCGCGCACGCCATGTTCAAGGCCGCACTGTTCATGGTGGTCGGGGTGATCGACCACGCCACCGGCACCCGCGACATCCGCAAACTGGCCGGGCTCGGCAGGCAGCACCGGCCGCTGCTGATCATCGCCGTCGGCGCCACGGCAAGCATGGCCGCGCTGCCGCCCTTCTTCGGATTCGTCGCCAAGGAAGCCGATCTGGAAACCGTGCTGCACAGCCCGGCCCTGGCCGCCGCGGCCCCGTTCGTGCTCGCCGGCATCGTCATCGGGTCGGTCTTCACCACCATCTACAGCCTGCGGTTCCTGTGGGGCGCCTTCGCCGACAAGGGACTCGACGCACCCAGCGTCCGCGTCACCCAGATGCACCGCCCGCCGGTGACCTTCCTGCTGCCGCCGGCCGTCCTCGCGGCTGCGGGTCTGGCGTTCGGGCTGTGGCCGGCCGGGCTGGACTCGGTGCTCGGCGACTACGCCCGGACCATCCCCGGCCCGTCGGACTATCACCTCGCGCTGTGGCACGGGTTCGGCGTGCCACTGCTGCTGTCGGTGTTGATCCTGGCGGTCGGCACGCTGGTGTTCTTCGGCCGTAACCGGTTGCCCCGGGGCAAGTCCGGATTCACCCCGCTGGGCAACGCCGACCGGATCTATGACGAGGTGATGCGGGGCCTGGACGTGCTGGCGGTGCGGTTGACGGCGCAGACCCAACGCGGTTCGCTGCCCGCCACCCAATCGGTGATCCTGTGCACGCTGGTGCTGCTGCCGGTCGCCGCGCTCGTGCTGGGTGCCCGCAACCGGCCGGAACTGGCCCTGTGGGATTCACCGCTGCAGGTGATCGTCGGTCTGGTGATCCTGGCCGCCGCCGTGGGCGCCACGGTGATGCGCAACCGGCTGGCCGCCGTCCTGCTGGTCGGCGTCACCGGCTACGGCTGCGGCGCCATCTTCGCCTTCCACGGTGCCCCCGACCTCGCGCTCACCCAGTTCCTGGTCGAGACCCTGCTGCTGGTGATTTTCGTGCTGGTGCTGCGCACCCTGCCCGCCGAGGCCGATCGCTCCAACATCAACCGCAGCCGGCTCCCCCGAGCCGTGTTGTCGCTGGCGGCCGGCGCGGCCGTCACCACCCTGGCGGTCTTCGCGATGGCCGCCCGCAACACCCGCCCGATCGCCGAGTTGCTGCCCGAGGCCGCCTACTACCGCGGGCACGGCGCCAACACCGTCAACGTCCTGTTGGTCGATATCCGCGCCTGGGACACCATGGGCGAGATCTCGGTACTGGTGGTCGCCGCGACGGGTGTGGCCTCGATGGTGTTCCGTAACAGGCGTTTCGGCTCGGCTCCCCGAGTGCCCGAGGCCAAACGGAGTGCGATCGGCCAGCCCGACATCGGCCTCGCGGGCGCCTACAGCCCGGCGGCCGGCGATGTCACCTGGCTGCGCGGCAGTGAACTGCGCGACCCGCGGCACCGCTCGCTGGTGCTCGAGGTGGCCACCCGCATCATCTTCCCGCTCATCATGGTGCTCTCGGCGTACCTGTTCTTCACCGGCCACAACACGCCCGGTGGCGGTTTCGCCGGCGGGCTGACCGCCGGGCTCGCACTGGTGCTGAGGTATCTCGCCGGTGGCCGCTATGAACTCGGCGAGACGCTCCCGCTGGACGCCGGAAAGGTGCTGGGCGCCGGTCTGGCGCTCGCCGCAGGAACCGCGGTGACCTCGCTGCTGCTCGGTGCTCCGGTGCTGTCCTCGGCGGTACTGCACATCGACATACCGGTGCTCGGCCCGATCAAGCTCGTCACCGCACTGTTCTTCGACCTCGGCGTGTATCTGATCGTGGTCGGTCTTGTTCTCGACATCCTGCGCAGCCTGGGTGCCCGCGTCGATGTGGAGATGGCTCGATGATCACGTACATCGTGCCCCTCGTCCTGATCGGTGGCCTCACCAGCGCCGGGGTCTACCTGTTGCTGGAACGCACCCTGACCCGGATGTTGTTGGGGCTCTTGCTCATCGGCAACGCCGTCAACCTGCTGCTGCTCAATGTCGGTGGCCCGGCCGGCAACCCGCCGGTATACGGCCGCACCAGCAACGGCGCGCAGACCGATGCCGACCCGTTGGCCCAGGGCATGATCCTGACCGCCATCGTGATCGCGATGGGCATCGCCTCCTTCGTGCTGGCGCTGGCCTACCGGTCCTATCAGCTGACCACTCTCGAAGAGGTCGGCAACGATCCCGAGGACACCAGGGTGGCCGAGCGCGCCGACGACGATGTCGTCGACCGCGACATCCCGGATGTGGTGCCCTCACGCGATACCGACGCACCCGACGAACTCGACGCGCTGCCGGGTGCGGAGGGCTCACGCTGATGACCCTCGCCTCGATCCTCACTCCCCTGCCCGTGCTCATCCCGACCATCGCGGCGGCCATCACCATGGTCGCCGGCCGCAGTCCACGTTTGCAGCAACTGATCTCGCTGACCGCGCTGACCGCCGTGGTGGCGGTATGCGCGGCACTGCTCTACCTGGTGGACCGCGACGGCACGGTCGCCGTCCAGGTCGGCGGTTGGGGCCAGAGTGAACCCGGGATGGGCCCGCTCGGCATCACGCTGGTGGCCGACCGGCTGTCGGTGATGATGCTGGTCGTCTCCTCGATCGTGCTGTTGGCCGTGGTCTTCTACGCCATCGGCCAGGGCATCAGCGATGGCGATGAGCGCCAACCGGTCTCGATCTTCCAACCCACCTACCTCATCCTGTCCGCGGGTGTGTGCACCGCGTTCCTGGCGGGCGACCTGTTCAACCTGTTCGTCGGTTTCGAGGTGCTGCTCGCCGCCAGCTTCGTCCTGCTGACCATCGGCGGCAGTGCCGAACGGGTCCGGGCCGGCATCTCCTACGTGATGGTGTCGATGGTGTCGTCACTGATCTTCCTGATCGGTATCGCCATGGTGTACGCGGCGACCGGGACCCTCAACATGGCCGAGGTGGCAGTGCGCCTCGCCGACGTACCCGACGGCACCCGCACGGCGTTGTTCGCGGTCCTGCTGGTCGCGTTCGGCATCAAGGCCGCGGTATTCCCGCTGTCGGCCTGGCTGCCGGACTCCTACCCGACCGCGCCGGCACCGGTGACGGCCGTGTTCGCCGGCCTGTTGACCAAGGTCGGTGTGTACGCGATCATCCGCACCCACTCACTGCTGTTCCCGGGCGGCCGACTCGATGACGTGCTGATGGTGGCGGCACTGCTGACCATGGTGGTCGGCATCCTGGGCGCCATCGCGCAGAACGACATCAAACGGCTACTGTCCTTCACCCTGGTCAGCCACATCGGCTACATGATCTTCGGTATCGCACTGGGAAACAGTCTCGGCATGTCCGGCGCCGTCTACTACGTGGCGCACCACATCGTCGTGCAGACCACCCTGTTCCTGGTGGTGGGTCTGATCGAACGGCAGGCCGGGGCGTCGACGTTGCAACGCCTCGGCGGACTGGCCGCCGCCAGCCCGATACTGGCGTTCGTGTTCGTCATCCCGGCGCTGAATCTGGGCGGCATACCGCCGTTCTCAGGTTTCATCGGCAAGGTCGCGCTCCTCGAAGCCGGCTCCGAGGTCGGGTCCGCGCTCGCCTGGGTGCTGGTCGGTGGCGCCGTCGTCACCAGTCTGCTCACCCTGTACGCGGTGACCCGGGTATGGACGAAGGCGTTCTGGCGGGCCCGCGCGGACGCCCCGGAGGGCGATCTGTCCAACACCGTGCCCGCGGCACTGATCGACGATGACGACGACATCGCCTTCGCGGATCGCAACGATGTCGGCCGGATGCCGGTCGGGATGCTGCTGCCCACCGGGGCGCTCATCGCGGTGGGTCTGGC
This sequence comes from Mycolicibacterium frederiksbergense, assembly GCA_030499155.1. Taxonomy (GTDB): domain Bacteria; phylum Actinomycetota; class Actinomycetes; order Mycobacteriales; family Mycobacteriaceae; genus Mycobacterium; species Mycobacterium frederiksbergense_A. The sequence continues at coordinate 699,884 of JAUKNU010000001.1, forward strand.
GCTGACGGTGTTCGCCGGGCCGATCTACCACTACAGCGAGCGGACGGCCGCGGAGATACTCGATCGCGGTCAGTACATCTCGGCGGTGTTGCAGCCATGAGGAAAGCCACCTTACGGATCTGGACACTGTGCTGGCTGACGCTGGTGTGGATCCTGTTGTGGGGCACGTTTTCAGCCGCCAACATCGCTTCCGGTCTGATGGTCGCGTTGGTGATCACGCTGCTGCTGCCGCTGCCCCGGGTGCCGGTCGAGGGCAGGGTCCGTCCGTTGGCGCTGGTGCGGCTGATCCTCTATGTCTCGGCCCAGCTGGTGGTGTCGTCGTTCCAGGTGGCCTGGCTGGCCATCAGGCCGGGGCCGCCGCCGGCCACCGCGGTGCTGCGCGCCCACCTTTCGGTCAAGTCCGATCTGGTGCTGGCGCTGGCGGCCGGCGTGTTGACCCTGATTCCGGGATCGGTGGTGTTGGAGATCGACCAGAAGCGCCGACTCCTCTACCTGCACGTGCTCGACGTGGGATCCGACGCGAACGTCGAGCGGTTCTACCGCCAGGTCAAAACGGTGGAACGACTGATGGTGGCCGCGTTCGAGCGCGACGCCGACTGGCGACCATCGGCCGAGAAGGAGGACGTCTGATGCACCTTGTGTGGATCACCGCGGCGGTGATGCTGTCGGCCGCCGCCGCGATCACGATGTACCGGCTGCTGGCCGGGCCCAGCACCCTCGACCGGCTGGTGGCCCTCGATGCCTTTGTGGCGGTGTCGATGTGCGGGATCGGGACCTGGGCGGCGTTCAGCCTGGACAGCACCGTCACCTATACGCTGACCGCGCTGGCGCTGATCAGTTTCGTCGGTTCGGTGAGCGTGGCCCGGTTCCGGGTGCCCGACCGTGAGAACAACGATCGGAGTGCCCGATGACCGCCGTCGACATCATCACCGCGGTACTCGTGCTGAGCGGTTCTACGTTGGCACTGACCGCGGCCATCGGGGTGGTGCGCTTCCCGGACACGTTGTCCCGCATGCACGCTGCAAGTAAGCCGCAAGTGCTGGGACTGCTGCTGGTGCTGGCCGGGGCCGCGGTCCGGCTCAGCGGCCATCCCGATGTCGGCATGATCATCCTGGCCGGGCTGTTCACCATCTTCACGGCACCGGTGGTCGCCAACCGCGTCGGCCAGCTGGCATATCGCGAACAGAATGTCCGCGAGAACGTCGTCGCCGACGATCTGTTGCACAACCCGTACCCCGACCCGCAGTAGTCACTCCGAGAGCTGGAACTCCACCATCGCCGCGACGGTCTCCACGGCCTCGCTGAGCGCCTCCAGCCGTGCCCGCGCACCCGGCGCGGCCAGCACGGCGTAGCGGTCGGCCTGGCCGATCGGGATGCGAGCGGCCAACGCGTACAGCCGATCTCCGGCCTCCTGGCCGGGTTCGGGTCCACCCAGCAGGTACTCCCGCGGCGGGAGCGTCGCATTGCGGGACTCCGCGATCCGCTCGAACAGGTCCATCACGGTGTCCTCGATGGTGGCGATATCCGCCCCGGACACCGACGGGCCCGCCTCATCCGGCCACGGCACCGTCGTCGCCCGCGGATACGGTGCATCGTCGAGCCACTCGGTCACCTTGATCCGCTCGCCGAGCATGCAGCGCAACCGATACAGTCCGTCCCCCAGTTCGGCATGTTCGACGATCCGGGCCAGCACCCCCACGTCGCTGCGCACATCACCGCCACCGACTTCGCGGCCCGCCGCGATCATCACCACGCCGAACACCGGATCGCCGGCCAGGCAGTCGGAAATCATTGCGGTGTAGCGCGGCTCGAAGATCCGCAACGGTAGCTCCTCACCGGGAAGCATCGCCATCTCCAGCGGAAACATCGGTGTCATAGTTCCAGCTCCCCGACCAGCGCGTCGACGACGGCGCGCAGATCACCGTCGTGTTCCTCGGCCACCCGGCGCTGCCGCTGAGAGGACCCACCGCCCCGGTAGATTTCGGACACCCGCGACAATTCGTCCGCGCAGCCCAGCGTCACCGCCACCGGCTCTAGCCGGTTCAGCAGCTCGTCGAGATCATCAGTGACCAGCCGCTCGTTGCTGTCGGCATCCAGGATGATCTCCGCGTCCAGTCCGTAACGCGCTGCGCGCCACTTGTTCTCCTGTACATGCCAGGGCGGCATGGTCGGCAGCTGTTCGCCGGCGTCGAGCCGGCGGTCCAGGTCGACGATCAGACAATGGGTCAGCGCGACCAGCGCGCCGAGTTCGGCGATATTGGACACCCCGTCGAAGATCCGCACCTCGATGGTGCCCAGATGAGGCGAAGGCCGGATATCCCAGCGGATTTCGTTCATGTGGTCGATGATGCCGGTCTTCTTCTGATCGTGAACGAAGCCTTCGAACTGCGACCACTCCTGGAATTGGAACGGCAGTCCGGCGGTGGGCAGCTGCTGGAACATCATCGCCCGGTTGCTGGCGTAGCCGGTGTCGTCACCGTCCCAGTACGGCGAGGACGCCGACAGGGCGAGCAGATGCGGGTACTGGTTGAGCAGTGAGGTGATGATGGGCATCACCTTGTGCGCCGAGGAGATTCCGACGTGCACGTGCACACCCCAGATCAGCATCTGCCGGCCCCACCACTGGGTGCGTTTGATCAGCTCCGCGTAGCGCGGTCCCTCGGTGAGCTGCTGGGTGGACCACTCCGCGAACGGATGCGTGCCCGCGCAGAACAGCTCCATCCCGCGTTCCCGCGCGATGCGGCGCACCGGGACCAGGGTGTCGTGCAGGTCGGTCATCGCCTCCGGGACGGTCTCGCAGATCCCGGTGACGATCTCGACGGTATTGCGCAGCAATTCCTTGTGCACGTGCGGGGTTTCGCCGATCTCGGCGATCACCGCGGCGGCCTCGTTGCTCAGGTCCCGGGTGTGCGCATCGACCAGCGCGAACTCCCATTCGACACCGACCGTCGGCCGGGGTGACCCGGCGAAATCGATTCGGCTGGGACTATTCCGCGGAGATGACACCGCAGGCCACCCGGCCGCCGGCGTCACCCGTTGACAGCGTCTGCTGGTCAGGACCGGGGGTGCCGTTGACCTGCTGGTACTTCTCGGCAGGAATGTTGCCGAAGTTGTCGGCCTTCTCGTGGATGACGATCGCGGTCTTGGTGCCCGCGAGCAGTTCCTCGGCGGTGAAGGCATCGGTGGTGGTCACCAGTTTCGCCGAGCCGTCGCTGCGGACCTGCAACGAGCTGAGGTCACCGCTGGAGGGATGCCCGGAGTGTCCCTCGGCCTGGAAGTGCCCACCGGCACTGGTGAAATCGCCCTCACAGGAGCCGACCTGATGGATGTGCAGGCCGTGGAAGCCCGGCGTCAGTTCGCCCGCAGTGGTGGTCTCGACGGTCACGGTCGCGAAGCCGTCGGTGAATTCGATCGTGGCGGTGGCCACCTCGGTGCCGTCCGCGGCCGCCAGGTTCGCGGTGAGCGTCTCGCCACCGGTTGCGCCGGAACCCTGGGCGGCTTCGCCGGACGGCGTCGGTGACGGCGATCCGGTCCACACCGGCGGAGTGGTGCCCGGCTCAGTGGCGACCGGCTCGTTGGGCGAGCACGCGGCGGCGATCGGGACGATGACGGCGGCAGCGGCGAGAAGGCGAATCGTGGCTGAGATCGGCATGTCCGAGAGCCTAGCCGGTGACCACCACGATGACGCCCGGTGGTTGCTCGACGAGTTCGGGGCGTCGCGGCTCGACCGGCGCCTCCAGCAGCCTGCCGACGTCCTCGGCGGCCTCGCGCTCGCCCGGTGCCTCACCGAAGTACACCGTCGTCACCGGTACGCCGTCGAGAACCAGGTTCCCGGTCTCGGTGACATTCCACTCGGCATCGCGTAGCCGGGTGGCCGTCCCCTCGGCCGCGCCGGGCACCTCGGAGATGTTGAACACCCGGACATCGGTCCTGGCCTGCTCGGGCTCCGGGGAGGGTTCGGCGCTGGAGGTGGCGCTGCTGGTGGTGGTGCTCACGACAGCGGCATCGCCGTCGGCATCGTCGTCGGGACCCAGGTACTGGAGCGCAACCAGCAGGAACACCACGCCGAGAAAGAGCAGCACCATGACCATGGCGCGCAGAGGCAGCCCGGAAGAGTCTCGCTGGTTCATCGGGGGCAAGCCTAACGGCTCAGGTGATGTCGAAGCCGAGCCGCCGGGCCGCCTTCGCCTTCTGCCGGCTCGCACGCACCCGTCGCAACCGCTTGACCAGCATCGGGTCGGCGGCCAGGGCCTCGGGACGGTCCACCAGAGCGTTGAGCACCTGGTAGTACCGAGTCGCCGACATGGAGAAGAGCTCCTTGATGGCGTCTTCCTTGGACCCCGCGTACTTCCACCACTGGCGTTCGAACGCCAGGATGTCGTGTTCGCGGCGGGTCAGCCCGTCCGCAGGTTCGGAGTCGTCCCCGGATTGGCCGGTCCGCGCGATGGCGCCATCCATATCGCTCTCAGGACCCTTCCGATAACTCGCAAATGACATTCATGTGGTTCGGCGATCATTCAATCACGGCCCCGGTAGTTGAGGCGTGATCGTTACCCGCGCGTCGGCTGACTTAAGCTAGCCAACCGTGGCTGTCGTACCGATCCGCATTGTGGGAGATCCCGTCCTGCACACCCCGACCACTCCCGTGCCTGTCGCCGCCGACGGAACGCTACCGGCCGAACTGGCCGCGCTGATCGCCGACATGTACGACACCATGGACGCAGCAAACGGTGTCGGCCTGGCCGCCAACCAGATCGGGCGCACCGAGCGGGTGTTCGTCTACGACTGCGCCGAGGACCGCGGCAAGACCGCGCGACGGCGCGGCGTGATCATCAACCCGGTGCTGGAGACCTCCGAGGTCCCCGAGACGATGCCCGATCCCGACGACGATGACGAGGGCTGCCTGTCGGTGCCCGGCGAATCCTTCCCGACGGGCCGCGCGGACTGGGCCCGGGTGACCGGCCTGGACGCCGACGGCACCGAGATCACGCTGGAGGGCACCGGCCTGTTCGCGCGGATGCTGCAGCACGAGACCGGCCATCTGGACGGGTTCACCTACCTGGATCGCCTGATCGGCAGGCATGCGCGAGCCGCCAAGCGGATGGTGAAATCGAACCGGTGGGGGGTTCCGGGGCTGAGTTGGACGCCCGGCGAGGATCCCGACCCGTTCGGCCACTAGACCATGCCGTCCGTCGGCGCCCGGGTGTCCCTGCGTTACCGCCTGCCTGAATCCCTGACCGACGTGGTCGGGCACCTGGAGGCGCTGGACCCCGTCGTGGTGGTGCGCACCAAATCCGGTGAGACCGTCGAGATCGACCCCGCCGATGTGGTGTCGGTGCGTGAGCTGTCCCATGCGCCGGTCCGCAACTCCGAGATCCGGGCCGTGGAACACGCGGCCGCCCTGGCCTGGCCCGGTACCGAACAGCACTGGTGCGACGGCTGGCTGTTGCGCGCCGGTGGCGGCCACACGAGTCGGGCCAATTCTGCTGTCCCGTTGTTGTTCTCGTCGAGCACCGAAGCGCTGCCCGCCATCATCGCCTGGTACACCGAGCGCCGGCTGGAGCCGTGGCTGGCCCTGCCGGAGCGCTTGCTGCCCCTGAAGAATCCGGGTATCAAACCCACCCGCGTGCTGGTCCGCAATCTCGCGCCCTCGCCGGCTGCGGGCACCGAGTTGGCCGACCGGCCCAGCGCAGCGTGGCTGGCGACCTACCAGCGCGATGTCCCCGCTGACATCCTGACCGCCGTCGTCGACGGCTCCGTCACGTTCGCATCCCTGCCCGATGCGGTCGGCCGGGGCGCGGTCACCACCGCACCGGACGGCACCCGCTGGCTCGGCGTGTCGTCCGTGCGTGTCGCGGAATCGTCGCGGCGCACCGGACTGGCCCGCGCGATCTGCTCGGCGCTGCAGGCCTGGGGCGCCGACCAGGGCGCGACCCGCGCCTATGTCCAGGTCCTCGACGACAACCGGCCGGCGCTGGCGCTCTACGAGTCCGCCGGGTTCCGGCTGCATCACCGTCACCGCTATGTGCGCGCAGATAACCTCGTGGCCCATGCGTGAGTTACTCGATGCCAACCGCGAGGTGCAGGGCTCGCGCGCACTGCGGCTACTGGCCACCGCGAACCTCGCGGTGTACGCCACGCTGATGGAACGCCACCTGTTCGAGGGCCTGGTCGGCGAGACCGAGCTGGTGGTCCGGTTGGAGCGCGATCTGGAGGGGCTCCATGAGACCGGCGAACAGTCCGGTCTCGCGCTGATCAAGACGTGGGCCAGCCAGGGCTGGCTGCATCGCGTGGCGAGCGGGGAGCGCAACGTCTGCTACCTGACCCAGGATGCGCGCCGCGCCCTGGACTTCGTGCGCGGGATGCGCCGCAACGACACCATCGCCACCGGCGGCTCCATCAACGGCATCGCCTCGCGGCTCAAGCAGGTCGCCATCCGCGTCGGTGACGACCCGGACCGGATCCGGCAGGGCATCGAGGCCGAGATCGCGGTGCTGCACGCCGAACTCGACGAGCTCGACGCCGGTCAGCGGCCCGAACCCGATGTCACGGCCATGTACGACGAGGCCCGCGCCATCGCGATGCAGATGGAACGCCTGATCACCGATATCGGGCTGTACGGCACCATGATCGAGCAGGCCACCTCGGCGCTGGACGACCCGATAGACACCAACGTCGAATACCGCGACCGGCAGCGCCAGATGTACGCCGACTATCAGGCGGCCTGGGATTCCGCGGGCCGCGACTCACACCGGGCGTTCCTGCGGATGATCAACGACCCCGATCAGCGGGCCGAGCTCGAGGCCGATATCGCCACCGTGGCCGCCACCCTTCCCGAACTCGATCCGGCGCTGCGCAAGGTCATGGCCGGCTTCTTCGAGCTGGTCGGCCAACAGATCGACGAGGTCGAGCGCATCCAGCAGCGGTGCGCCCAGCGGGTCAAGCGGTTCACCGCGTTCGGCACATTGGAGCAGACCCGTGGGGTGGCCCGTCAGCTCAACGAGGCCATCGGCACCGCGCGGGCCCTGCTCAAGGAATCGTTGACGGACTCCCGCCTTCCCATCGAGGTGCCGCTGGCCCGGCATACGATCAGCTCGGTCGGCGCGCTGAGCTTCCGCATCAACGACCTGTCCGCACCCAAGCCCGCCGAGGCGGCCGACGGCGAGGTGGACCTGAGCACGTTCTCGTCGCTGACCACCCAGGTCGATGCACCCGCGCTGTCGCAGATGCTGAATTCTTCACTGCCGGTGTCACTTCCGGATGCGCTGGCCATGCTGGACGCACCGTATCTGGGGCACGTGATCGTGCTCTGGTCGTGGGCGCTCAAGCAACCGTCCAGCACCGCCCCCTCTTCTTTCGAGTCACCCGCCCGTGTCCGATTCCACTCGCTGGACGGCCACGACCGCGAGATGGAGGTTCCACACCTGATGTTCACCGAACCCGTCCTGGATGGCGCCTCATGACCGATGCCGCCACCGCAAAACCGGAAATCGATTTCGCGTCCCTGCCCGACGTCGACACGACGGGCCGCGCGCCCCAGCAACGGCGTCCACGTTTCGACGGCGATGTCAGCGCGATGCCCGACCGCGCCTGCTGGGCGCTGCAGCACCTGCTGACCCGGCGCTATGTCAGCAGCGAGTCCGACCCGGACATCTACAGCTGGATCCTGGAGTACCGCACCGATCTGTCGGTCCGGTTGTCCGAGTTGGACCTTGCGCTGCGGATCGCCGAACAGGTCGACATCGCCTTCATCGAGCAGGCCCGCTACGAACCGAGCAGGGGCGCCAAGCTGCTGCGCCGCGAACCGCTGGGCACCTACGACTCCATCCTGGCGCTGCACCTGGCCCAGATGATGCGCGCCGGTGGCGATTCCAGCTTCCTCATCACCCGCGATGAGGTGCACGGGCTGTTCGCCGGTGTGCTCAACGACACCGACCGCGACACGGTCACCTTCACCGCGCGGGTCGACGCGGCCATCGCTCGCCTCGCCGGGCTGGACATCCTGCGCAAGACCCGTGATGACGAGGACAGTTACACCGTCAGCCCGGTGATCACCGCGATCATGACGGCCTCGGTCATCACCGAACTGCAGCAGCAGTTCGAGCAACTGCGCAGCGGCGGTTCGGAATGAGTGAGCAGTTCCACCTGTCCCGGCTTCAGGTCATCAACTGGGGTGTCTTCGACGGCTACCACTCGGTGCCCATCAGCGCCGGAGGATCGTTGATCGCCGGGGCTTCCGGCAGCGGTAAATCCTCACTGCTGGACGCCATCTCGCTCGGTTTCCTGCCGTTCAACCGGCGCAACTTCAACGCCTCGGGTGACAACACCGCCGCCGGTTCCAGCGCCGGGCGACGCACCGTGGACAAGTACGTGCGCGGGGCCTGGGGCCAGCGCAGCGACGCCGGGGTGAGCCAGGTCATCTATCTGCGCGGCGACGGCACCACCTGGTCGGCGGTCGCGGTGACCTACACCAGCAACACCGGCCGCTCGATCACCGGACTGGTGCTCAAATGGCTGACCGGCGAGTCGCGTTCGGACTCGTCGAGCAGGTTCGTGCTCGGTGACGGCGATATCGACATCGAAGAGGTCTGTAACCGCTGGGCGGCCGGCCGGTTCGACAGTAGCGCCTTCAAGGTCCGGGGCGAGCGAAGCGACGGGGAATATGGTGGCTGGCGGTTCTCCACCAAGGTGGAGTCCCAGTACCTGGCCCAGCTGTATGCCTCCATCGGGATCCGCGCCTCCGAGGCCGCCCAGCAGTTGCTCGGAAAGGCCAAGTCGCTCAAGAGCGTCGGCGGCCTTGAGCAGTTCGTCCGCGATTTCATGCTCGATGAACCCGCCAGCCTGGCCCGGCTTCCCGAAGCACTCAAGCAGATCGACCCGCTGGTGGAGGCCCGTGAGTTGCTGGCGGTCGCCCAGCGCAAGCGCAAGATCCTCGGCGATATCGAGACCATCCAGATCCGCTACGCGTCGGAGTCCTCTGATCTCGGCATCATCGATCTCGTCGACACGCAGATGGTGCGCGCCTACACCGATCATGTCCGGCTGGCGCAGTGCCCCGCCCAGGTCGAGAACCTCGACAGCACCATCGACCAGCTGGAGAACGAGTACGGCGACCTGACCCGGCAGCTCAATCTGGCCAAGGCCGAGGGTGATTCGCTCAACGCCCAGATCAGCGGTGCGAGCACCAATGTCGGCCCGCTGCAATCGCAGGTGGCCGCCGCCGAGGCGCAGGCCGAGGAGATCACCCGGCGCTACGCCGCCTACGAGGAGATGGTCGCCGCTCAGGGCCTGCCGGTCCCCGAAACCGCGGACGAATTCTGGAATCTGCGTGAGGATCTCAGCAAGCAGGCCGCCGGGCTCGCGGTGAAGCTGGAACGCGGCCGGGAAGCCTCCACCGACGCCGAGTACGCCCAGAAGGCGGCCCGGATCGCGCGCGATCACGCGGCCAAGGAGCTCAAACGCGTCGAGCAGGTGGGTTCGGCGCTGCCGGAGTTCGCGGTCACCATGCGCGAACACATCTGCACTGCAGTGGGTATCGACCCCTCCGCGCTGCCCTATGTCGCCGAGCTGATGGACCTGCGTCCCGAGGAGAACCGCTGGCGCGCCGCGGTCGAGAAGGTACTGCGTTCGGTCGGGCTGCGACTGCTGGTGCCCGATGAGCACTACGCCAAGGTGCTGCGCTTCGTCAACGAGACCAACATGCGTGGCCGGCTCGCGCTGCACCATGTGCGGATCAATGCCCCCGATCGCGCGCCCGAGCCGAACACGCTGGCGGGCAAGTTGTTCGTCGTCAACCCGGACCATCCCTGCGCGGCCGAGGCGCTCGACGTCCTCAGTGCCGCAGGCGACCACATCTGCGTGGACACCCCGGACCTGTTCACCCGGTTCCGCCGGGCGGTCACCGATGCCGGTCTGTACAAGGACTCCGATCGGTTGGCCATCAAGGACGACCGCCGAGCCCTCAAACCGTCCGAATACATCTACCAGGGCGATATCACCGCCAAGCTGGATGCACTCACCGCCGAATTGGCAGAAGCCGAAGAGGCTTTCACGCAGGCACGCCAGGCCGCCGATGATATCGCCGCCGGCCGCCAGCAGTGGCGGGACCGTGCCGCGGCCTGCAAGGCGATCTGCGAGCAGTTCCCGCAGTGGAGCCAGATCGACACCGAGACCGCCGACGGACATGCCGACCGGTTGCGCGAGCAGTACGACCTGCTGATGGCCGACAATCCCGATGTGGAGGCGCTCAGCGTCCGCGCCGAGGAGTGCTGGAACGACATCCAGACCCTGATGACGCGCCGCGGAGCGGTCCAGACTCGGCGCGACGACCTCGACGGGCGCCGCACCCGGCTGATGGATCTGCAGGACCGGTTGGCGCCGGCGGCGATCTCGGATGCCGCCACCGACCTGCTGCGGCGCTATTCGGCCGAGGTTCCGGTCACTCTGGAGCTGCTGAACCCGGAGCCGCACCGCGAGGCTCTCCTGGGCGCGATCCGCCGCGAGCGTGATCAGCTCACCGAAAGCCGCAGGCGCTCTCACGACGAACTGGCGCGCATCATCGCCACCTTCGACACGTCGTTCCCCGATGCCATACCCAATGACTCCACGGATTTCGACGAGCGGGTCCACGATTACGTCGCCGTCTGCCGCCACATCGATGAGCGCGAGCTTCCGGACGCCTATGACCGGATGATGCGCCTGATCACCGAGCAGGCCCCCGATGCCATCCTGACCCTGCACCGGGTGGCCGAGCAGGAGACCCGGCGGATCAGCGACCAGATCGACCGGGTCAACACCGGTTTGGGCTCGGTGGAGTTCAACCGCGGCACCCGGTTGACGCTGCGCGCCACCCCTCGCAGCCTGGTCGCGGTGGCCGAGCTCACCGATATCGTCAAGTCCATCTCGCGCCGCATCGCCGAGGTCGGCCTGGGCGACAAGAAGGCGATCCTGGACCAGTACGCAGATATTCTGCGGCTTCGTAATCGCCTGGCCGGCAACAGTCCCGAGGACCGGGCCTGGACCCGGGACGCTCTGGATGTGCGCAACCGGTTCACCTTCGACTGCGCGGAGTGGGATGTGCGCAGCCAGGAACTGATCCGGACGCACAGCAATGCCGGCGACAACTCCGGCGGTGAGCAGGAGAAGTTGATGGCGTTCTGCCTCGCGGGCGCGCTGAGCTTCAACCTGGCCAATCCCGAAAGCGGGGACAACAAACCGGTTTTCGCGCAGCTGATGTTGGATGAGGCGTTCTCCAAGTCCGATCCGCAGTTCGCCCAGCAGGCCCTGCAGGCATTCCGCAAGTTCGGGTTCCAGCTCGTCATCGTCGCGACCGTGCAGAACGCCACCACCATCCAGCCCTATATCGATGGGGTGGTCATGGTGTCCAAGACCGAGGCGGCCGGCCGGCATGCCCGTCCCGTCGCGTCGGTCGCCACCAAGACGATCAGCGATTTCACCGCGCTGCGTAAAGAACTCAAGATCCCGGAGCCTGTCTGATGCGTATCGCCACCTGGAACGTCAACTCCATTCGCACCCGGGTGGACCGGGTGACCGATTGGTTGTCCCGCGCCGATGTCGACGTGCTGGCCATGCAGGAGACCAAGTGCACCGATGCGCAGTTCCCGGCGATGCCGTTCGCCGCACTCGGTTACGAGATCGCCCACGTGGGGCTCAACCAGTGGAACGGGGTGGCGATCGCCTCCCGGGCCGGACTGGACAACGTGGAGATCGGCTTCGACGGTCAGCCCGAATGGCAGGCGCTTGCCGAGGCCCGGGCCATCGGCGCGACGTGCGGCGGAGTGCGGGTCTGGAGCCTGTACGTCCCCAACGGCCGCACCCTGGCCGACCCGCACTATCCGTACAAGCTGGAATGGCTTGCCGCTCTTCGCGACAGCGCGTCGAAGTGGATCGCCGACGATCCGTCGCTGCCGGTGGCGCTGACGGGTGACTGGAACATCGCCCCCACCGACGAGGACGTGTGGGATCCGGCGGCCTTCGAGGGGTCCACCCACGTGTCTGCGCCGGAGCGGGCAGCCTTCCAGGCCATGGTCGACGCCGGATTCACCGATGTGGTGCGGCCTTTCACTCCGGGGCCCGGCGTCTACACCTACTGGGACTACACCCAGTTGCGGTTCCCGAAGAAACAGGGCATGCGCATCGATTTCATCCTCGGATCCGCCGCGCTGGGCGAGCGGGTGACCCACGCCGAGATTGTCCGCGAGGAACGTAAAGGCAAGTCGCCCAGCGATCATGCTCCCGTCCTGATCGAGGTGTCCTGATGGAGCTGCTGCCGAAGGTCGAGCTTTCGGACAATGATGTGGCCGACGCGCTCGCGCGAGCCGCGGCGCTGTCCGAACTGATCCTGGATGTACTCGCGGAGTTCGATCCGCTCGGCGTCCGGCAGCATCTCGAGTTCCTCGAGGTGCCCGGCACCGAGGCGTGGGAGGCCAAGAGCCGTGCCGAACGGGTCAGCTGGTGGATCTGGCGGGTCGGCCTACTGGACACCGTCGCGGTGGCCTGGCCCGGTGCCCTCGGGGCGCTGGCCAGCCGGCTGCCGATCCAGGATCTGCTGGGCTTCGCCGGCCAGACGCTCATCCTGTGTGCGGTGGCACGCGAGTACGAGCTGACCGACCGCAAGGACCAGGTGCGGATGCTGGCCTCGGTGCTGTGCGGGCGCGAGATCCCCGATCCACCGCTGCCCGACACCGACGAGCCGTGGCCGGACAATATCGTGCAGAAACTGTGGCACCTCGCCGGCATTCTCAATTCCGTCGGCGACGAACTCGGCAAGCGGCCGCACCCGCGGCGAATCTTCCGCTATATCGGCATGCTCCCGGTGGTCGGGGCGGTCGCGGCCTACCTCGGCGAGTACGGCGCCCTGCACCGCGCCGCCAAGGCCGCCGAAAACTGGATCACGAAGGCTTGACGCCGACGGTGATCAGATCGGAGATCGGCGTCCACACCGGCCGCCGCACCCGATGTTGTTCCTCCACTCGGAAGCCGGCCGCTTCGAACAGCGCTCGCATCGCATCCGGGGTCGGTGCGTGGGCGGGAGCGCCGAGGCCGGCCGACAAGGCGTGCAACGGCGGGAATGCCTGACGCGGGCTCATGGTGGTGACGGCGACGATGCCGCCCGGCGTCAGCACCCGGTGGAATTCCTTGAGCGCCGCGGGCTGGTCGAAGAAGTGGAAGGCCGAGGTGGTCACCACCGCGTCCAGGAAGCCGTCCTCGAAGGGCAGCTGCTCGGCCGGTGCGGACATCCAGCGCACCCGGTCCGAGCGCTGACGGGCCTGGGCGAGCATGCCGTCGGACATGTCGAGGCCGTACACCTCGTCGGGACGCAGATCCCGCTGGATGCGGGCGGCCAGGATGCCGGTGCCGCAGGCCACGTCCGCGATCTGCTTGGAACCGTGCGTGCGGAGTTGCTCGATGACTTCGTCCTGGGCGGGCTTGTACACAAAGCGCTGCAGGCACGCGGTGTCATAGGCCGGGGCGGCAAAACTCCAGAACCGGGTGATCGCGTCGTTGAAGGCCCTGCGCTGAATGGTCGTCACCGAGCCGAGTATAGGCGCCGACGTTCACGTCGATCAGTCGAGCTGAGCCCTAGCCGGATGGGTTGCCCTGGCTGCGTGGGCCGGTCAGATCCGCCCCGCGCGGACCCTTGACGCCCTGGTAGCCCGGGCCGAACACGTTGCCGTTGCCGATGAACGTGATTCGGCCGAAAAGCGGCAGTTCAATCGTGTCTCCGGTGAAGTCGAACGGGCTGGGATTGGTATCGAGCACCGTGCCGTCGGGCAGCGTCACGGTGAACGGGCTCGGGTTGTCGGTGTATTCGAATGGAGCAGCCTGCGCCGGCGCAGCTACCCCGATGGCCGCTGCGGCCAACGCCGCTCCAAGTGCCCCCACGATGATCTTGTACATTTTGCTATTCCCCCTGGAATGCGTTCAGTTGTTGCCTCGACTGTACAAGCCGCCGCCCCAATAGTCACCAAGATATTCGCAGGTAATGCGCATTTTCGAGGTTTCTTGTCGTGCTTCAAGATCGAATACTTGCATTCGCAAGGATGCGATCTTGAAGTCTGCGTAAGTTTGCCCGTCCACCCTTTGCCTCGGCAACAGTCAGTGCACCTACCGATATCGCATGACAAGGCATTTTCCGCGCCGAACAGCAAGAATGCCCGCTCCTCGCGCGCAGGCCGGTGGACCGATGCCAGCTAATAGCTGGCACGATCGGACATCTCGACCGACGAACATCCGCGTCGATTAGCGGAACTAGGTGGATTGCCGGAACTGTCCCGGTGCGACCACCACACCGGCTCGCCGCCCGCGACGAATCCGCACCCTACTGGGCGTCTGCTCCGTAGCGGCCGGCGCTGAACATGGACGCCACCGCACCGATGAGCATCATCGCTGCGGCCGCCAGGAACACCACGGTCAGCCCGGAATGGAATGGTTCGGTGATCAACTCGGGGAAGAACGTCTTGCCGGTCAGCACCTCGGCGTTGACTCCCGGTGCGTCCAGCGCGCCTGAGGGCGCCAGCAATTCGCCGATCGGGTTGTAGCCCAGGAATGCCGCGAATAAACTCCCCACCGGGGGCGTATTGGCCACTTCGTGGGCGACGGACGCCGAAACTCCCTGCGCCTGAAGGGCGCTGCTCAATGCCGAGGGCAGCGAGTTGGCCAGCCCGACGATCATCAGCGAGAAGAAGACGCCGATCGACAGCGACGACCCCGCATTGAAGAAGGTGGCCCGCACTCCCGAGGCCGCACCACGCTGGGCGGCCGGGACGCTGGACATGATGGCCGCCGTGTTGGGCGCGGTGAAGATACCGCCACCCAGACCGTTCAGGAAGACCAACAGCGCGAACACCCAGTAGTGGAAGTTCACCGGAATCATCAGCAGGGCAACAAAGGACGCCGCCATCAGCAGCATCCCCCCGACCGTCAACGGCCGCGCACCGAACCGATCGGCCAGCGTGCCTGCCACCGGCGCGGCCACCAGGAATCCGACGGTGATGGGCAGCAGGTAGATGCCCGCCCACAGCGGCGTGGATTCGAAGCTGTAGCCGTGCAACGGAAGCCAGATTCCTTGCAACCAGATGATCAGCATGAACTGCAGACCACCACGGCCGACCGAGGACATCAGCCCGGCGAGGTTCCCCATGCCGAATGCGGCAGAGCGGAACAGTCGGATGTCGACCATCGGCTGATCGACCCGCAATTCGATGAGGCAGAACGCCGCGAGGATCCCCACCCCGGCCATGATCGATCCGAGCACCCAGGGGTTGGTCCACCCGGTGCTGGCGCCGCCGTAGGGCTGGATACCGTAGGTGATCCCGACCAGCAGCACGGTCAGTCCGACACCGAAGGTCAACGTGCCGGCCCAGTCCAGTCGGCCCGGGGTGCGTACTCCGAGATCGCGCAGCGACCGCACGCTCCAGATCGTGCCGAGCACGCCGATCGGCACCCCGACCCAGAAGATGGCCTGCCAATGCCATTCGGAGAGCACTCCACCGATCAGCAGGCCCAGGAACGACCCGGCCACCGCGGCCACCATGTTCACCCCGAGCGCCATACCGCGCTGATTGGCGGGGAACGCGTCGGTGAGGATCGCCGAGGACGAGGCCATCAGCATGGCGCCACCGATGCCCTGGATGACGCGCCAGGCGATCAGCCACACCGCGCCGCCGCCGAGGTGGAACGGGTCGAAGGACAGTGCGACGGCCGCCACGGTGAAGACCACGAAGCCCAGGTTGTAGATGCGTACCCGGCCGAACATGTCCCCGAGCCTGCCGAACGGGACGACCAGCACGGCCGTCACCACCAGGTAGCCCATGATCATCCAGAGCAGGTAGCTGACGTTGCCCGGCGCGAGCGGGTTCAGCCCGATGCCCCGGAAGATCGCGGGCAGCGAGATCAGCACGATGGAGGCGTTGATCGCGGCCAGCAGGTTGCCCAACGTGGTGTTGGACAGCACGATCCACTTGTAGAGCGGGTGGTCGTGATCCAGCCGGGCGCGCGTCTGTTCAAGCTCAGATCTCGATCTCCGAATCGACAAAAAACATATATTAGCTATACAAACGATCTCTCGGCAATCCGGGCGCGATGCGCTACGTTGAACCCGTCCACACGGGAGCACGCGCCAGCGTGCTGAGAGGACGGCTAGGGCCGTCGACCGTACGAACCTGACCGGATAATGCCGGCGTAGGGAGATGTGTAGATGAGCGTTGCTGTCAACCCCACCGTCACGACGGGCCCGATTGCGGGCAGCTCCAAGTTCTACTCGCCGGCGGGTGTGCCGTCCCGGCGCGTGCACCTGAGCACCGGCGACCATCTGGACCTGTACGACACGTCCGGGCCGTACACCGATGAGCACGCCACGATCGACTTGGAGAAGGGCCTGCCACCGCGCGCCGGCATCGTTTCCGACAGAGGCACCCAGTTGCAGCGGGCCCGCAACGGTGAGATCACCGCCGAGATGGCCTTCATCGCCGAACGCGAAGGGGTCTCCCCCGAGTTGGTGCGCGACGAGGTGGCGATCGGCCGCGCCGTCATCCCGGCCAACCACCACCATCCCGAGAGTGAGCCGATGATCATCGGCAAGGCCTTCGGGGTGAAAGTCAATGCCAACATCGGTAATTCGGCCGTCACGAGCTCGATCGCCGAAGAGGTCGACAAGATGGTGTGGGCGACCCGGTGGGGCGCGGACACCATCATGGACCTGTCCACCGGTAAGGACATCCACCTCACCCGGGAGTGGATCCTGCGCAACTCCCCGGTCCCGGTCGGCACCGTGCCGATGTACCAGGCGCTGGAGAAGGTCAACGGCGACCCTACCAAGATGACGTGGGAGTCCTACCGCGACACCGTGATCGAGCAGTGCGAGCAGGGCGTCGACTACATGACGGTGCACGCCGGGGTGAAGCTGGCGTACATCCCGCTGACCGCCGACCGGGTCACCGGGATAGTCTCACGCGGCGGTTCGATCATGGCCGCCTGGATGCTCGCCCATCACCGGGAATCGTTCCTGTACGAGAACTTCGAGGAACTCTGCGAGATCCTCGCCCGCTACGACGTGACCTTCTCCCTCGGCGACGGACTGCGCCCGGGATCGATCGCCGACGCCAACGACGAGGCCCAGTTCGCCGAACTGCGCACCCTCGGCGAACTCACCACCATCGCCAAATCCCATGGTGTGCAGGTGATGATCGAAGGCCCCGGCCACGTCCCGATGCACAAGATCGTGGAGAACGTGCGCCTGGAGGAGGAATGGTGCGAGGAGGCGCCGTTCTACACCCTCGGTCCGCTGGCCACCGATATCGCGCCGGCGTATGACCACATCACCAGCGCCATCGGTGCGGCGATCATCGCCCAGGCCGGTACCGCGATGCTCTGCTACGTCACGCCCAAGGAGCACCTCGGCCTGCCCGACCGCAAGGACGTCAAGGACGGGGTGATCGCCTACCGCATCGCCGCGCATGCCGCCGATCTGGCCAAGGGGCATCCCCGCGCGCAGTTGCGTGATGACGCATTGTCGCTGGCCCGCTTCGAGTTCCGCTGGCACGACCAGTTCGCGTTGTCGCTCGACCCGGACACCGCCCGCGAGTACCACGACGAGACGCTGCCCGCCGAGCCCGCCAAGACCGCACACTTCTGCTCGATGTGCGGCCCGAAGTTCTGCTCGATGCGCATCACCCAGGACATCCGGGACGCCATGGCGGAGAAATCACTGGAGTTCGCGGAACAGGGCAACCGGGTGTATCTACCCTTGACCTCATGACCGAGTTCCTGCCGCTGCCCGCGTTCGGGCAGACCCCCACCCGCGTGATGACCATCGCCGGCTCCGATTCCGGCGGCGGCGCGGGCATCCAGGCCGATATGCGCACGTTCGCCATGCTGGGCGTGCACGGCTGCGTCGCGGTCACCGCCGTCACGGTGCAGAACTCGGTGGGTGTCAAGGGGTTCCACGAGATACCGCTGGACGTGGTGGCCGGCCAGATCACCGCCGTCGTCGACGACATCGGTGTGCAGGCCGCCAAGACGGGCATGCTGGCCTCATCCGAGATCATCGCGACGATTGCCGAGACCTGGCGCGGCCTCGACACCGGGGTGCCCCTGGTGGTGGATCCGGTGTGCGCGTCCATGCACGGCGATCCGCTGCTGCATCCGTCGGCGCTGAACTCGATTCGGACCGAACTGTTTCCGCTCGCCACCCTGGTCACCCCGAACCTCGACGAGGTGCGACTGCTCGTCGACGTCGATGTCGTCGACGCCGCCAGCCAGCGGGAGGCGGCCCGGGCGCTGCACGCACTGGGCCCGCAATGGGCACTGGTCAAGGGCGGACACCTGCGGTCCTCGGGTGCCAGCCCCGACCTGTTGTTCGACGGCACCGAGTTCCACGAGTTCGACGGGCCGCGCATCGACACCGGCCACGACCACGGTGCCGGCGACACCTTGGCCGCCGCCACCGCCACCGCGCTGGCGCACGGGTACACCGTCCCGGACGCGGTGGCGTTCGGCAAGCGCTGGGTGACCGAATGCCTGCGCGCGGCATACCCGTTGGGGCACGGACACGGACCGGTCAACGCGTTGTTCAGGCTTCTGCAGTGACGCTTGACGACCTGGCCGGGGTGGCGCACGAGCCCGACGGTGAACCCAAGGGCACCGTCGTGCTCACCCACGGCGCAGGTGGCAACCGTGACTCCCCGATGCTGGTCCGGATCTGTGACGAATGGGCCCGCCACGGCTACCTGGCGGTCCGCTACAACCTGCCCTACCGCCGCCGCCGACCGAAAGGGCCTCCGTCGAACTCGGCGAACTCCGATCAGGAGGGCATCGCCGAGGCGATCGCCTGGGCCCGCGCCCAAGGCCACGGCCCGGTCATCGCCGGCGGACATTCCTACGGGGGCCGCATGACATCGATGGTGACGGCCGCCCACACCGCTGTACCCGACGTCCTGACGCTGTTCTCCTATCCCCTGCACCCGCCCGGCAAGCCCGAACGCGCACGCACCGAACACCTGCCCGGCATCACCGCACCGACGGTGTTCACCCACGGCACCGCCGATCCGTTCGGCACCATCGACGAGATTCGCGCCGCGGCCGCACTGGTGACCGGGCCGGCCGAGGTTGTCGAGGTCACCGGGGCGCGCCACGATCTGGGGTCCAAGACTTTGGACGTCCCCCTGCTCGCGGTGACCGCCGCGGCTATCTTTCTTTCATGACCCTGCCGCCGCCCCCCGGATACGGGCCGCCGCCCGGGAGCTTCCCGCCGCCGCCCGGGAGTTACCCACCACCCCCGGCGGGAAACTTCCCCCCGCCCCCACCCCT
>JAUKNU010000001.1:719222-739147 GCA_030499155.1 Mycolicibacterium frederiksbergense
CCCGCCCCCACCCCTCCCCTATTCCGATCCCTACGGGCAGGCCTATCCCCCGCCGCCGCCCCCGGGCACCAACTGGTGGGCCATCGTCTCGCTGATCTTCGGTGTTCTCGGCGGTGTCCTGGTCAGCGTGATCTGCGGGTTCGTCGGGCTCAAGATCGTCTCGCTGATCTTCGGTGTTCTCGGCGGTGTCCTGGTCAGCGTGATCTGCGGGTTCGTCGGGCTCAAGAAGGCCAAGCAGGGCCAGGGCGGACGCGGCATGGCGATCGCCGGTCTGGTGCTGTCGGGACTGTGGGTGCTGGTCGGAATCGCGGTGGTCGCGCTGATCGTCGCCAACAAGGACGAAATCTCGAACAGTGAGTTCGCCGACATCTTCGACCCGAATTCCGTCAACGCCGCCGATATCGGACTCGGCGACTGCCTGTCGGAGATCCCATCGGATGCCAGCCTGGTGGCCTCGGTGAAAACGGTGGCGTGCACCGATCCGCACAAGGGCGAGGTCTACCACGTCGTCACGGTCCCCGACGGTGAGTTCCCGGGTGAGACGGCGATCGTCGACTATCAGGACCAGTGCCAGCCCGCGCTGGAGGAGTTCTCGCCGTCGGCGATGGCGGACCCCGAGGTGGGGATGTTCGTGCTCTACCCGACCGCGGACTCGTGGAAGCGCGGCGACCGCGCGGTGACATGCATCGCCACCACCGACGTGCCGCGCACCGGTTCGCTTCAGGAGTAGCCCGATACCTGAGGTACCGTCTCACCCATGTTTGACGCCGTCATCGTGGGTGCTGGATTCGCCGGTATCGGCGCTGCCATCCAGCTCAAACGGTCGGGGATCGAGAACTTCGTGATCCTGGACCGCGAGGACGATCTCGGCGGCACCTGGTACGTGAACCACTATCCCGGGCTTGCCGTCGATGTCCCCACCACCACCTACTCCTACTTTTTCGAGCCGAATCCGAACTGGTCGCGGCTGTTCTCCACCGGCGACGAGATCAAGCAGTACGCCGACGATGTCGCCGACAAGTACGACGTGCGCCGCCACATCCGGTTCAGCGCCGCGGTCGACGGTGCGCGCTGGGATGAGGAGTCCGACCTGTGGCAGGTGAGCCTCGCCGACGGCGAGGTGCTCAGTACCCGCTACCTGATCACCGCGACCGGCTTCCTGTCCCAGCCGAAGATCCCCGACATCCCCGGCATCGAGAATTTCGACGGGCGGGTCATCCACACCACCGAGTGGCAGGACGACTACGACCCCACCGGGAAGCGGATCGCCGTCATCGGCACCGGCGCCACCGCGGTGCAGCTCATCCCGGAACTGGCCAAGTCCGCCGCCGATCTCACCGTCTACCAGCGCACCCCGATCTGGGTGGTACCCAAGATCGACCTGCGCTTCGGGCCGCTGGCCAAGAAGATCTTCGCCCGTATCCCCGCGACGCAGCGGGTGCTGCGCTGGTTCACCGACTCGGTCTACGAGGTCATGGTGTCGATCGGCGTGGTGCACTTCAAGACGTTCCGCGGCCGCGGCAACGTCTCGGCCGCCGATCTGTCCAAACTGCACCGCTTCCTCACCATCCGCGACAAGGAGCTGCGCCGCCGGCTCACTCCGGACTACGACTTCGGTTGCAAGCGGCCGACATTCAGCAACGGCTACTACCGGGCCTTCACCCGCGACAACGTCCACCTGCAGGATGCCGGCATCGATCACGTGCAGTCCGACGGCATCGTCGGCAAGGACGGCACCAAGATCGAGATCGACACCCTGGTGCTGGCCACCGGTTTCGACCTGTGGGAGGCGAACTTCCCCGCCATCGAAGTGATCGGACGTGAGGGTCGCAACCTCGGGAAGTGGTGGCGCGAAACGCGTTTCCAGGCCTATCAGGGCGTCTCGATGCCGTACTTCCCGAACTACCTCAGCCTGGCCAGCCCCTATGCCTTCCTGGGTCTGAACTTCTTCAACACCATGGAGTACCAGATGCGGCTGATGGACCGGCTGTTCGGTGAGGTGCAGCGTCGCGGCGCCACCACGTTCGAGGTCTCCGAGGAAGCCAACACCCGCTACCTGGACCGGATGACCGAACTGCTCGGCGATTCGCTGTTCACCCTCGGCAATTGCGCGAGCGCACGGTCCTACTACTACAACCCCGCCGGTGAGCCGACGCTGCTACGCCCCACCACCACCGAGACCGCGATCAGGGAAGCCTCCGAGTTCCCCCTGAGCGATTACATCCTGCACTGAGAGGCATTTCCTTGAGCGAGAAGAAGAGTTCGAAGGCCACCACCCTGGCAGGCCTGTCGCTGGTCGGCGCGGGTCTCGGGCACTTCGCCGCCCCGCAGGTGTTCGAGTCGTTCACCAAGCCCGCCTTCCCGAACGACACCGCGCGGTACATCAAGATCAACGGCACCATCGAGACAGCCCTGGGTGTGGCTCTGTTGGTTCCCAAGACGCGCAAGCTGGCGGCGATCGGCGGACTGGGGTACATCGCGTATCTGGGCGCCAACGCCGTACGCAACCGCTGACACAGGTCCGCACCATGGCCGACCTCGACGAGCTTGCACTGCCCGCACCGGGGCAGACGCCGAGGCGGATCCTGACGATCGCCGGATCCGACTCCGGTGGCAGCGCCGGACTGCAGGCCGATATGCGCGCCTTCGCCATGCTCGGCGTGCACGGATGCGCCGCGGTGACGGCTGTCACGGTGCAGAATTCGTTGGGCGTCAAGGGCTTTCACGAAATCCCGGTCGATGTGGTGGCGGGCCAGATCAGCGCGGTGGCCTCCGATATCGGCATCGAGGCGGCCAAGACCGGCATGCTGGCCTCCACCGCCATCATCGAGACCGTGGTGGCGACCTGGCGCGCCGAACGGCTCGACGGCGCCGTCCCACTGGTGGTCGACCCGGTCTGCGCCTCCAACGTCGGCGAACCACTGCTGCATCCCAGCGCGCTCGACGCGATGCGCGATGACCTGATCCCACTGGCCACGCTGGTGACACCGAATCTCGACGAGGTGCGCCTGCTCGTCGGCATCGACGTCGTCGACGATGCGACGCAACGCGACGCCGCCCGGGCCCTGCACGCGCTGGGCCCGCGCTGGGCACTGGTCAAGGGCGGTCACCTGCGCAACTCCCCGGTCAGCTCCGATCTTTTGTTCGACGGCGCGGACTTTCATCGGTTCGCCGCCGCCCGGGTCGACACCCGGCACGATCACGGCGCCGGTGATACCCTCGCCGCGGCGATCGCCGCCGCTCTGGCGCACGGCCACACCGCTCCCGAAGCCGTCGGCTTCGCCAAGGTGTGGGTCACCGAGTGCATCCGGGCGGCGTACCCGATCGGCCGTGGCCACGGACCGGTCAACGGCATGGCCCGACTGAGCGCGACGAAAGGCGACCGCTGAAGCGCACTCTCGGCGTTTTCGACGCCGTCGTCATCGGATTGGGCTCGATGATCGGGGCGGGCATCTTCGTGGCTCTCGGGCCTGCCGCGGCCGCCGCGGGCTCCGGGCTGCTCATCGGTCTGGCACTGGCGGCCGCAGTCGCCTATTGCAACGCGACCTCTTCGGCCCGGCTCGCGGCACTGTATCCGCAGTCCGGCGGTACCTATGTCTACGGCCGGGAACGGCTCGGCGCGTTCTGGGGCCACATGGCCGGCTGGAGCTTCATCGTCGGCAAGACAGCCTCGTGCGCGGCGATGGCACTCACCATCGGGGTCTACGCCTGGCCGGAGGCCGCGCACGCCGTCGCGGTCGGCGCCGTCATCGCCCTCACCGCGGTCAACTACGCCGGCGTGCAGAAGTCGGCGCTGCTCACCAGGATCATCGTCGCGACGGTGCTCGCGGTGCTGGCCGCCGTGGTGGTCGCGCTGGCCGGCGCGGGTGAGGCGGCCCGGCTGAGCGTCGCCGCGGATGTCGACGGGTGGGGGGTCCTGCAGGCCGCGGGTCTGTTGTTCTTCGCCTTCGCCGGCTACGCACGGATCGCCACCCTCGGCGAGGAGGTTCGCGACCCGGCACGCACCATCGTCCGGGCCATCCCCATCGCGCTCGGCATCACCCTGCTGGTCTATGCGACCGTCGCCGTTGCGGTGCTGTCGGTACTGGGCAGCACCGGGCTGGCCTCGGCCACCGCACCGCTGGCCGACGCGGTGACGGCGGCCGGGCACCCCGAACTCGCCCCGGTGGTCCGGGTCGGGGCTGCCGTGGCAGCGCTCGGCTCGCTGCTGGCCCTGATCCTCGGAGTCTCGCGCACCACCCTGGCGATGGCCCGCGACCGGTACCTGCCCGCCGCCCTGGCGGTGGTGCATCCGCGCTTCGGCGGCCCGCACCGCGCGGAGGTGGCCGTGGGGGTCATCGTCGCCGTGCTGGTGTCCTTCGTCGACATCCGCGGGGCGATCGGTTTCTCGTCATTCGCGGTGCTGGTCTACTACGCGATCGCCAACGCCAGTGCCTGGACGCTGCAACCACGACGCCGAATCATCCCCGCGCTGGGGCTGGCCGGCTGCCTGCTGCTCGCCTTCACGCTGCCGGCGACCTCGGTGCTGATCGGTCTCGCTGTGATTGCGGTGGGCACGATGCTGGTGTGTAGTCGACACTCGTGACCATGCTGCGCTGGAAGTACGTGGGACCCGATGCCGATGTCGTCGCCCCCGATGAACGGCTGAGCTGGCCGCGCACCCTCGGGATCGGCGCCCAGCACGTCGTCGCGATGTTCGGGGCGACGTTCCTGGTGCCGGTGCTGACCGGCTTCCCGCCCGCCACCACCCTGCTGTTCTCCGGTGTCGGCACCATTGCATTCCTGCTCATCACCGGCAACCGGCTACCGAGCTATCTGGGGTCGAGCTTCGCGGTCATCGCCCCGGTCACCGCCGCGGTCACCGCGCAGGGCACCGGTTCCGCGCTGGGCGGCCTGATCGCGGTGGGGCTGCTGCTCATCCTGATCGGCGGGGTCGTGCACGTGATCGGCACCCGCTGGCTGGATCTGGTTCTGCCCCCGGTGGTCACCGGCGCGATCGTCGCCTTGATCGGGTTCAACCTGGCGCCGGCGGCGAAGACGAACTTCGAGCAGGGCCCGCTGGTCGGCCTGGTGACGCTGGTGCTGCTGGTCGGCGCGCTGGCCTTCTTCAAGGGCCTCATCGGGCGGCTCGCGATCTTCCTGGCGGTGGTGATCGGCTATCTGTTGGCGCTGGCGCTCGGTGAGGTCGATACGTCGGGCATCGCGCAGGCGGCCTGGATCGGGCTGCCCGAGTTCCAGACACCGACATTCAGCCTCGCCGTGCTGCCGCTGTTCCTGCCCGCAGTCATCGCGCTGGTGGCCGAGAACATCGGGCACGTGAAGTCGGTGGGCCAGATGACGGGCACCGACCTGGACCCGCTGATGGGCAAGGCGCTGGCCGCCGACGGGGTGGCCACCGTGCTCGCCGGCGCCGGCGGCGGCTCGGCCACCACCACCTACGCCGAGAACATCGGCGTCATGGCCGCCACCCGTATCTATTCGACGGCCGCCTACTGGGTGGCCGCCGTGGTCGCCATCGTCTTGTCGTTGTGCCCCAAGGTGGGTGCGACGATCTCGGCCATTCCGCCGGGCGTGCTGGGCGGAGCGACCATCGTGCTCTACGGCCTGGTCGGGGTGCTCGGCATCCGGATCTGGCTGACCAACCAGGTGGACTTCTCCAAGCCGGTCAACCAGATGACCGCCGCCATCCCGTTGATCATCGGCATCGCCGACTTCAGCTGGCAGGCAGGTTCGTTGACGTTCACCGGCATCTCGCTCGGAGCCATCGCGGCGCTGGTCGTCTACCACGGGATGACCGGGCTGGGCGCTATTCGCCCAGCGCGTTCACCACAGTCGAGAACACCGCAGGAAGCGCCGCCGACACCGGAGTGATGGCGGCCCGCACCGGACGGATCCCGGTGGCGTGCAGCAGGCCCGCGGTCAGGAGTCGGTACCGGCGGGTGAGCGTGCGCCACCGGCGGTCGTAGTCCGCCGTGTGGTCGTCCACGATGCAGTTCACCAGCAGTTCGGCCGCGCCGAATGCCAGACCCATGCCCTCACCGGTGAGGGCGTCCACATAGCCGGCGGCATCACCGACCAGCAGCACCCGCCCGGCCCTGCGGTGCCGGACCTTCTGGCGCAGCGGCCCGGCCGCCCGGTCCTGCCCGTGCGGCAGACCGTGCAGACGATCCATCAGGGCCGGGAACTGCCGAAGATGGTCCTCGAAGCCGCCGCGGGCGGACTTCAGGATCGCGACGCCCACGCAGTCATCGCCGACCGGGGTCACATACACTTCCCCGGCCTCCGGGCGCTGGCCCCAGTACACCTCCACGCAGTCCGACCAGGGTGCGATCTGGACATGGCGTCTGATGCCCCAGCGCCGCCGCTGCGGTTCGGGTGCGGCCAGGCCCAGGGCACGGCGGATCGGTGAGTGCAGGCCGTCCGCCGCGGCCAGGTAGCGGGCCCGCAATCCCGCGGCGCTCACCGAGGTTGCGTCCTGGGTGACCTCGCCGACCTCACCGTGCACCACCTGCACCCCGGCGTCGGCGACGGCCTTGGACAGCGCGTCGTGCAGCACGGTGCGGCGCACCCCGCGGCCCGGACCGTTGGCGAACCGGGCCTCGGCGGTGCGGCGGCCGTCGAGGTAGCGGATGCCATAGAAATTCCGGTACGCGTGTCCGCCGAAATCCACCCCGAGCCGGTCCAGGTGGGCCAGGGAGTGCGGCATCAGACCCTCACCGCAGGCCTTGTCGATCGGCCCGCGCCGGTGCTCGACGACGACGACCTGCAGGCCCGCGCGGGCGGCGTGCGCGGCGGTCACCAGGCCCGCGGGCCCGCCACCGGCCACCAGCAGATCGATCACGTCAACGGCCTCATGTCAGACTCTGCAGTGCTTCGTTCTCCACCCGGATCCGGGTGCGCAGCAGCAGTGCGTTGGCCGCCGAGAACACCCCCGCGGTGATCCAGGCCCCACCCACCAGTGGCAGCGCGGCTCCCTCAAGGATCACGGCCACGTAATTGGGATGTGGCACAAGGCGATACGGCCCGCCGACGATGCGTGGCGCGCCCGGCACCACGACCACCCTGGTGTTCCACTGCTTACCGAGGGTGGTGATACACCACCAGCGCAGCGCCTGGGCGGCCACCACCACCCAGAACGCCGGCCAGATCCAGCGCCTGCGCGTGCGGGCCTCCAGCACCGCCCCGGCCAGCAGGCCGGTGTGCAGCGCCACCATCACCGGGTAGTGCCCGGCCCCGAACTCGCGGCCGCCGTTGGCCCTGCTCCATTCGAGGTTGCGCGTGGACACCACCAGTTCGGCCACCCGCTCCACCGCGACCAGCAGGATCAGTGCGACGAATGCCCTCATCGGATCAACGCCACCGCAGCAGCACGAGTTCGGAGCAGAAGCCCGGCCCCATCGCCATCAGCACACCGGGGGTGCCCGCGGCCGGTCTTTTGCGGATGGTGTCGCGCAGCACGTGCAGCACCGACGAGGAGGACAGGTTGCCGATCTCGGCAAGCGACTGCCAGGTCAGGTCCAGGGCGTCCGAGGGCAGCGCCAGCGTGTCGATGATGGCCTCGATCACCTTCGGGCCACCGGGATGGCTGACCCAGGTGCCGATATCGGGGACGGTGAGGTCATGTGCACCAAGGAATCCGGTGACATCGTCACCGAGGTAGCGCCCGACGAAGGACGGCACCTCGGCGCTGAGCACGATCTCGAAACCCTGCGTGCCGATGTCCCAGCCCATCGCGTGCAGCGAGTCGGGGTACAGGTGGCTGCGCGAGTCCAGCACATCGGGCCCGGTCGGGTTCAGCTGCTCGGCCCGCTCGGCACCGACGGCCACCACGGCCGAGGCGCCGTCGCCGAACAGTGCACCGGCCACCAGCGTCGGCATGGACGGATGGTGTTTGCGCGTCAGCGAACACAACTCCACCGACACCAGCACCGCCACCTTGTCGGGCGCACCGCGCAGGTAGTCGTGCAACCGCGCGATCCCGGCCGCGCCGGCCACGCAACCCAGCCCGAAGATCGGGATCCGGCGCACATCGGCGCGCAGCCCGAGCCGGCCGGCGATCCGGGCATCCAGCGACGGCACCACCGCGCCGGTCACCGTGGTGGTGATGATCAGGTCGACGTCCTCGGGCCGCAGGCCGGCCTCGTCGAGCGCACCGGCCAGCGCAGCACACCCCAGTTCGGTTGCGTGCTCTATGAAAAGATTGTTCGCCTCACCGAAATCGGTCAGTGCCGCATACTCTTCCAGCGGCCGGACCAGATACCTGCTGTTCACCTTGGCGCTCTTGTGCAGTCCGCGGACGGCGTCTTCGAGACCCTCGTATCCGGGCAGGGCAAGGAGCGCCTCGGTGATCTCGTCCTGGGTGTACCGGTGCGGGGGCAGCACCCCGTGCACACCGGCGATCGTGCTGTAACTGGGCATTCCGGCGAGATTAGTGGCCATACCGTGATTACGGGGCGCTACGCCGTTGGGTTCAATCCGTCAGTGATTCAGTCCGATCCGGTCATGCAGCCGGGCCAATGGCTTGGGCGCCCACCAGTTCCAGCGCCCCATCAACTGCATGAACGCCGGTACCAGGACCATTCGCACCAGTGTGGCGTCCATCAACACCGCCAGTGTCAGTCCCAGGCCGAACATCCGCATGAATGACACATTTGCCGCGATCAGTGCGGCAAACGAGATCGACATCACAAGTGCGGCAGCGGTAACCACGCGACCGGTACGTGCCAGCCCGAGTGCCACGCTCTCCCCGACATCGGCCGGGGTGCGCCCCGAGGCCAGCCAGTACTCGCGGATCCGGGCGAGCAGGAACACCTCGTAGTCCATCGACAACCCGAAGGCGATACAGAACAGCAGCACCGGGATGTTGGCGACCAGCGTGCCGGTGGGTGTGGTGCCCAGCGCGCCGAGATGCCCGTCCTGGAAGATCCACACCATCGCACCGAAAGTGGCAGTCAGCGACAAGATGTTCAGCACAACCGCTTTCACCGGGAGCACCACACTGCCGGTGAGCAGGAACAGCAGACAGAACGTGATGGCCGCGATCAGCCCGAGCACCAGCGGCAGCTTCGCGCCGATCGCGTCCACACTGTCCCGGTCGGTCTGCGCGACCCCGCCCAGCAACACCTGACGGCCGGCCGGGCCGGCCACCTCGTGCAGCCGGTCCAGCTGCGCCGCCGAGGCGTCGGAGAACAGCGGCGCCGAACTGGACACCCGCAGGAACATGCTGCCGTCGCGTTCCACCGGCGGTGAGACCGCCGAAACCTCGGGCACTGCGGACAATTCAGCCGTATAGCGGTCCAGGTCAGTGCGTGTCAGCCCGGTCGAATCGGGGATGACGACGCTGATATCGGTCGCCGAGTTGTGTGCGAAATCCTGTCTGAGACGGTTGCCGACCTGATGCGCCGACGCGCCGGCCGGCAGCACCCGGTCATCGGGGAAACCCCATTTGACCCCGGTGAACGGCAGCCCCAGCAAAACCAGCAACACCACCACCGCCACGCCGATCGAGACGGCGCGGCGCAGCACGAATGTGGTTGAGCGGTACCAGAACTGTTCCTCGACGGGTTTGGGCTCCCGCGCGCGCCGGCCCTTGACCCGGTCACCGAGCAGCACGACGGCCGCCGGGGTGAGCACCAACGCAGCGATCGCCGCGAACACCACGGTGGCGACCCCGGCGTAGGCGAACGACTTCAGGAAGTACATCGGGAACAGCACCAGCGTGGACATCGGCAACGCCACCGTCGTCGCCGAGAACACCACGGTGCGCCCCGCCGTCACCATCATCCGCACCAGGGCGTCCTCGGGCCCGGCCCCGTCGGCCAGTTCGTCGCGGTAGCGGCTGATCATCAGCAACGTGTAATCGATGGCCAGCGCCAGACCCATTGCCATGCAGAGATTCAGGGCGAACACCGACACATCGGTGGCCATCGTGATCAGCCGTAGCACCGCCAGCGAACCGAGGATCGCCATCACACCGACCACCACCGGTACCGCGGCGGCGAGCAGCCCACCGAACACCCACACCAGGACCAGGAAGCTGAACGGGATGGCGATCGACTCCATCACCAGCAGGTCGCGCTGTGACTGCTCGGTGATCTGGGTGTTCACCATGGCCAGTCCACCGGCCTGCACGCGCACCCCGTCCCGATCGTGGACCAGGGTGTCGACGAGCTCCTTGGCGTGGTTCTGGGCGTACTTCTCGCCCCCGGTGATACCGGCGACGATCAGTCCCGCGGTGCCGTCCCGGCTGAGCAGTTCGGCGGCGGCGGGTTGCGGCACGGTCCACGCCGAACTCACCTCGGCCACCTGCTCGGAGTCCCGCAGCGCCGACACGATCTCGGTCCCCACCCGGCGGGCCTCGGGGCTCATGGCGCCCGACGGGTCCGACACCACGATCAGCAACTGCATGTCGCCCTGGTCGAACCTGCCGGTCAGCAGTTCGGCCGCCTGGCTGGATTCCGCGCCGGGATCCTGGAATCCGCCGGCGGTCAGCTTCTGGGTGACCGGGACACCGAAAATCGCCGCCGCGACCGCGAGCAGTGCGGCGACGGCGAGGATCCGTCGGGGCGCGGCGAGGGCAAGACGGGCGAGGCGTTCGAGAACGCCGGGTTTTTCCACCGGCTCATGGTGCCCGATGGCTACCCGTCCTGGGTCTCCACGTGGGCGCGGATGCGGCCCTTCTCGTCGAGCCAGCCCTTGGACTCGGCATAGGAGACCATGCCCGCCAGCGTCTGCTGCCAGTCGGGGTCGCCGGCTCGCCCGGCGAGTGCGGTCAGGTCAGCGGGATCCACCCAGGAGTGCGATGCGGTGACCACCACGACCTTGAAGGAGGTGAAATCCTCGGGTTCGACGACCTCGACGAGCGGCGGTGTGGTGCGGGGATCGATGCGCAGATACATGTGTCCTCATCCTCGGCGTTGTCGGCGGTCCCGGGGCGGCACACCGTTGACGCCCTCGATCGAATGCGCATAGGTGCCGATGGCGAAGGCCAGCGCCGGTCCGGTGATCGACAGCGCGCGGTGATCGACGTTCTCGATGTCATCGCGGGCGGTGCCGTGATTGGGGTCGAAGGCGGTCCCGGCGCGCCCACCCCAGAGCCGGGCCTGCACGGCGCTCTTGCGCTGGTTCGATCCGGTGGTCAGGCCACCGACGGGCACGCCCGCGGTCAGGAACGGGCCGTAGTCGCCGGCGTTGTCGAGCGGGATGTCGGCGGGCCGGACACCGGCAAGGTTGAGGTAGCCGGCCAGGGTGCGCTCGATCCCGGCCGAACCCTCGGGTGCCTCGTTGGCCGCGGCGGACTGGTCACCGTCATAGGTGAAGAAGCCGGCGTTCTGCGAGCCGAGCATGTCCGCATCCAGGTAGGCGGCGATATCGTCGAGCTGGCCCGCGTCCAGGCCGGCGACGTATTTGCCTGCTGCGCCCAGACTCTCGGAACCCCAGAAGGCGAACCGGACGGCGTTGCCGGCCGCGGGCGCCGGCCCCAGCGCCGCGGCGATGCTCAACAGCGCGGCCACCCCGGTGCCGTTGTCGTTGATCCCGGGGCTGCGGGGCGCACTGTCCAGGTTGGCGCCCGCCATCACCACATTGGTGGTGTCGCCGGTGGTGGTCTGGGCGATGACATTGCGTGATGTCGCCACGGAGGCCTGCGCGTCGAGGGTCAGCCGGACCGGCGCGGTGGTGCGGCGCAACGCGGCGTCGGCGGTGCGGTCGATCACGGCGACCGGCAGCGTGAGCTTCTGGTAGTAGCCGGGCTCGAACAGCCCCTTGGTACCCCCGGCGCTCACCACCAGGAGGCCGACCGCGCCCTTGGCGACGGCCGCGTTCTGTTTGACGACCACCGAACACCCGGTGTCGTCGACGATCGCCAGCGCACCGCGCACATCGCCGTAGTCCGCGGCGGCGCACCCGGCAGCTTTGCGGGGCCGCAGGGACGGGCCGCTGACTCCGCCACGCGGGGTGCCCGCGAGTGGGGATGCCTGCGTGACGGGGTAGCTGCGACCGCCGATCTGCAGGGTCGGCTTCCCCGGATCACCCATCTTGAGCCATTCGAATTCCGGTGTGCTGACCTCGAATCCACCGTCGCGCAGCACACCGGCGACATAGTCGACAGTGGCCTCGTACCCGGGTGTGCCGACCGCCCGGTTTCCCCGGTTCGCCCCGGCGATACCGTTGAGCTCCTCGAGGTGGCCGAAGATCGCATCGGCGGTCACCTTTCCCGCGAGGTCGCGGGCCGGGTCGGCGGGCACGGGTTCCGGTGCAGCCGAACACGATGCCATCATCAGCGCAGCGGCCGCCACCGCCAGCGCTCGTCTCATGAGGCAGACTGCGCGTGCCGGGTGCGGTCCTCGCGCACCGGAACTCCGTTGCGGCCGCTGATGTCCTGTGCGTAGAAGGCCGTCGAGTAGCCCACTCCACGACCCAGGATCTCCAGGGCGGTGCGGTCGATGTGATCGAGGGTGTCGGTGGCCTTGTGATAGTTGGGATCGAACGGCTGGTCGGCGTTTCCGCCCCAGCGCTCGGCCTGCTCGGCGGTCATGTTTCCCTCGGCGCCGGAGAACAGTCCACCGGAGGGGATGCCGGCCTGGGTGAAGGCGTCGTAATCCGAGCGCCCGTCAAAGCTGGTGTCCTCAGCGGGCTTGCCCGCGCTGTCGAGGTACCCGACCAGCATGCGTTCGATCCCGGCGGAGCCCTCCGGTACCCGGGGCACGCTGCCGTCGGCCGCCGGTGGCGCGGACTGGTTTCCGTCATAGGTGAAGTAGCCCGGATTCGGCGAACCCACCATGTCGAAGTTCAGGTAGAGCGCGATGTCCTTGAGTGCCTCGGCATCCAGCCTGCCGACGTAGTCCGCCGAACCCCGCAGGCCGAGTTCCTCGGCGCCCCAGAATCCGAAGCGGACCGCGTTCTGAACATCCGGCGAGCTGCCCATCTGCAGCGCGGTCTCCAGCACCGCGGCCACACCCGAGCCGTTGTCGTTGATCCCCGGCCCCTCGGGCACGCTGTCCAGGTGGGCACCCACCATGACGACGTTCTCGGTGGATCCGGTCGTGGTCTGGGCGATCACGTTAGTGGTCTTCTCGACATTGACACCGGCCGTGAGCTTCACGGTGGCCTCGCCGGGGTTGGCGCGCAATCGGGCGCCCTCGGCCTCGGTGATCGCCAGGACCGGGATCTTGACCGTGGTCCCGCTGCCGAGGGTGCCGCCGAACTCCTCGACGGGGCGGTCCTCGTTGTCGGCGATGAGCAGTGCGACCGCTCCCCGTTTGGCGGCGATGCCGGCCTTCTCGCCGAACTGACAGGTCCCGCGGTCCACCAGCACCACCGCCCCCTGTACCGGCAGGCCCTCGTAGTCGGCGTCGGCGCAGCCCGGGCTGTCGTCGGCGGGCGCGGCGACCAGCGGGCCGGACACGCCCTGCGGACCGGTGCCGACCGTGAAGGACATGCCCATGGCGCCGACCTTGCTGCCCGCCACCGTCACATCCGGTTCCTCGGCGAACGGCAGCCGCACCTCGAACTCTTCGGTCTTCGCGTCGAAACCCTTGTCCCGCAGCAGGTTCAGCACGTAGTCGACGCTGGCCTGATAGCCGGGGGTGCCCATCGCCCGGTTACCGTCGTGCTGGTCGGCGATCTCCTGCAGTCGGGTCAGGTGCCCCATCATGGCGTCGGCGCTCAGGCGCTGGCCGATCTCGTCGGCGTATGCCGTCGCGTCCACCCGCGACTCCGACGGCGCATCGTTGCCGCAGCCGCTGACACCCACGGCGAGGGCGGCCACCGACAGCATGGCCACCAGGGACCGTGACGTGAACTGCATGAGCCCCACGGTAGCCGACAGTCGCGGACCGCCTAGAGCAGAATCACCAAGGCGATGAGCAGCGGGATACTCGAGAGTCCTCCACTATCGGTGGCGAGCACGGTGAACGTCCTGGCGCCCAACAGTAAGACCTGCGGTGTAAAGAACTTCACGGCGCGCAACGCCTCCTCATACTGGGCCGGAGTCCCGGCTCCGGTAAGCGTGAGGACACCGGAGGCCGAGTTGAAGTTGGCCGTGACCGGGTTGTTGGCCGGCTGGGTGTAGCTGAGCACATCGTCGGTGTCGTGGCCGACTGTGATCGCCAGCGTGACGCTGGACAACGTCGACGAGGTCGGGTCGGTCACAGAGATCAGCGGGTCGACGGTGACGGCCGGACTGCCGGAGTTGTAGATCAGGTTGCCCACGATGGAGGTGACCACCAGAGGCGGCAGATTGATCCCCACTACCGTCACCGCGGTCGCACCCGGCAGCAGGCTCGTCGCACCCTGTATATCGGTCACCGAGAACTCGATGGTGCGGACCCCGACCAGGGCGCCCGCGCCCGTCGAGAATGTCACCGACTGCAGCACCGTCTGGTAGGCCGCCGTAGAGGCGTCACCGGTCAGGGTGAGGACCCCGTTCGAGTACGTGCCGGTGATCCCGGCCGAGGGTGTGAACGTCAGCTCATCGGTCGCGTCGCCACCCAGAGCGATCGTGACCGTCGCCCCTGACAGGTTCTGCCCGGGGTCGTTCACGATCGTCACCACCGGCGATACGGTCATCGACTGCCCTGCGGTCACCGCCCCGACCGGGGTGGTCAGAATCGTGGGCGCCGCGTTGGCGACCGCCACCACCGTCAACGCTGTCACACCCGGCAGCAGCGCCTCCTGGCCGGCCGCGTCGGTCACGGAGAACTCGATGGTACGCACCCCGATCAGGCCGGCGGCATCCGTGGAGAACGAGACCGATTGCAGCACAGTCTGATAATCCGCCGACGATGCTCCACCCGTCAGCGTGAGGACACCATTGCTGTAAGAGCCGTTGATTCCACCAGAAGCGGTAAACGTCAACTCATCTGCGGGATCTGCACCCAAGCTGATCGTGACTGTCGCCCCGGTGATGTCCTCCCCCGGGTCATTGACGATGGTCACGATGGGCGACACTGTGGTCGACTGACCGACCGTCACCACACCCACCGGCAGTGCCACGACTGTAGGCGCGACATTGACCGCAGCCACCACGGTTATCGCCGTAGCTCCGGGGACCAGCGCCTCCAACCCGGCCGCGTCGGTCACGGAGAACTCGATGGTACGCACCCCTACCAGGCCGGCAGGATCGGTGGAGAGCGAGACCGACTGTAGGACTGTCTGGTACGCCGCTACCGACGCGGATCCGGTCAGGGTGAGAACACCGTCCGCATACGAACCAGTGACACCGTTCGAAGCGGTGAACGTCAACTCGTCAGAGGGATCAGCACCCAGGGTGATCGTCACCGTCGCGCCGGAGAGATTCTGGCCGGGGTCATTGACGATGGTCACGATGGGCGATACCGCCGACGACTGACCCGCTGTGGCAACTCCCGCAGGAAGTGTGAGCACCGTCGGCGCAGTGTTCAGCGCCTCCACGACGGTCAGCGCGGTGATGCCCGGTAGCAGCGACTCTTGGCCGACGGCGTCGGTTACCGCGAATTCGATGGTGCGCACGCCCACCAACCCTGCGACATCGGTGGTGAACGAGACCGACTGCAGGACTGTCTGGTACGCCGCAGCTGTCGCGCTGCCGGTCAGCGTGAGCACACCGTTTGAATACGACCCAGAAATGCCATTCGACGGCGTGAAGGTCAACTCGTCTGACGGATCGGCACCCAGCGTGATGGTCACCGTGGCGCCGTCGAGCAGTTCGCCGGGCTCGTTCACGATCACCACGATCGGCGACACCGTCGTGGACTGACCGGCGGTCACCGCACCCACCGGCGTCGTGACAATCGTCGGTGCACCGTTCAACCCCCCGACCACAGTCAGCGCGGTCACCCCGGGCAGCAGCGACTCCTGACCCGCAGCATCCACAACGGAGAACTCAATCGTGCGCACCCCAACAAGCCCGGCGGCGTCAGTGGAGAAAGACACCGACTGCAGCACAGTCTGATACGCCGCAGCAGTCGCACTGCCGGTCAGGGTGAGCACACCGTCCGCATACGAACCAGTGACACCGTTCGAAGCGGTGAACGTCAACTCGTCTGACGGATCACCACCCAACGTGATCGTCACCGTCGCCCCGGTCAGGTTCTCACCGGTCTCGTTCACAATCACGACCACCGGCGACACCGTGGTCGACTGACCCGCCGTCACCGCACCCACCGGCGTCGTGACAATCGTGGGCGCCCCATTCAACACCCCGACCACCGTCAACGCCGTAATGCCGGGCAGCAGCGACTCCTGACCCGCAGCATCCACAACGGAAAACTCAATCGTGCGCACCCCAACAAGCCCGGCGGCGTCAGTGGAGAAAGACACCGACTGCAGCACAGTCTGATACGCCGCCGCCGACGCAGAGCCGGTCAGGGTGAGAACCCCATCGGCGTAGGTGCCGGTGATCCCGCCGGATTCCGTGTAGGTCAACTCGTCTGACGGATCACCACCCAACGTGATCGTCACCGTCGCCCCGGTCAGGTTCTCACCGGTCTCGTTCACAATCACGACCACCGGCGACACCGTGGTCGACTGACCGGCAGTAACGACCCCGACCGGGCTGGTCACGATCGTCGGGGCGCCATTCAACACCCCGACCACCGTCAACGCCGTCACACCCGGCAGCAGCGACTCCTGACCGACGGCGTCGGTTACCGCGAACTCGATCGTCCGCACACCCACCAAGCCTGCGGCGTCGGTGGTGAACGAGACCGATTGCAGAACAGTCTGATACGCCGAACTTGTCGCAGAGCCGGTCAGGGTGAGCACACCATTCGCGTAGGTGCCGGTGATCCCGCCCGATGGGGTGAACGTCAGCTCATCGCTGGGATCGCCGCCCAAGGTAATGGTCACCGTGGCGCCATCCAGAAGTTCGCCGGGCTCGTTCACAATCACCACGATCGGCGACACTGTGGTCGACTGACCGGCAGTCACCACACCCACCGGCGTCGCCACAATCGTCGGGGCGCCGTTCAACACCCCGACCACAGTCAACGCGGTAATGCCGGGCAGCAGCGACTCCTGACCCGCAGCATCCACAACGGAGAACTCGATCGTCCGCACACCCACCAACCCTGCAGCGTCGGTGACGAACGAGACCGATTGCAGCACAGTCTGATACGCCGCCGCGATCGCAGAGCCGGTCAGCGTGAGAACACCATTCGCGTAGGTGCCGGTGATCCCGCCCGATGGGGTGAACGTCAACTCATCGCCGGGATCACCACCCAAGGTGATGGTCACCGTGGCGCCGTCGAGCAGCTCACCCGGCTCATTCACGATCACGACCACCGGCGACACCGTGGTCGACTGACCGGCAGTAACGACCCCGACCGGGCTGGTCACGATCGTCGGGGCGCCATTCAACACCCCGACCACCGTCAACGCCGTCACACCCGGCAGCAGCGACTCCTGACCGCCGGCGTCGGTTACCGCGAACTCGATCGTCCGCACACCCACCAACCCTGCCGCATCGGTGGTGAACGAGACCGACTGCAGCACAGCCTGATACGCCGAAGTTGTCGCAGAGCCGGTCAGGGTGAGCACACCATTCGCGTAGGTGCCGGTGATCCCGCCCGATGGCGTGAACGTCAACTCATCGCCGGGATCACCACCCAAGGTAATGGTCACCGTGGCGCCATCCAGAAGTTCGCCGGGCTCGTTCACAATCACCACGATCGGCGACACCGTGGTCGACTGACCGGCAGTAACGACCCCGACCGGGCTGGTCACGATCGTCGGGGCGCCATTCAACACCCCGACCACCGTCAACGCCGTCACACCCGGCAGCAGCGACTCCTGACCGACGGCGTCGGTTACCGCGAACTCGATCGTCCGCACACCCACCAAGCCGGCCGCGTCGGTGGTGAACGCGACTGATTGCAGAACAGTCTGGTACGCCGAAGTTGTTGCAGAGCCGGTCAGGGTGAGCACACCGTTTGAATACGAGCCAGAAACTCCATTCGACGGCGTGAACGTCAGCTCATCGCTGGGATCGCCGCCCAAGGTAATGGTCACCGTGGCGCCATCCAGAAGTTCGCCGGGCTCGTTCACAATCACCACGATCGGCGACACCGTGGTCGACTGACCGGCAGTCACGACCCCGACCGGTGTCGTGACAATCGTGGGTGCACCATTCAACACCCCGACCACCGTCAACGCCGTCACACCCGGTAGCAGAGACTCCTGACCCGCAGCATCCACAACGGAGAACTCGATGGTGCGCACCCCAACAAGCCCGGCGGCGTCAGTGGAGAAAGACACCGATTGCAGCACAGTCTGATACGCCGCCGCGGTCGCGGAGCCGGTCAGCGTGAGCACACCGTCCGCATACGAACCAGTGACACCGTTCGAAGCGGTGAAGGTCAACTCATCTGACGGATCAGCACCCAGGGTGATCGTCACCGTCGCACCGGTGAGGTTCTCACCGGGCTCGTTCACGATCACGATCACCGGCGACACTGTCGTGGACTGACCGGCGGTCACCGCACCCACCGGCGTCGTGACAATCGTCGGTGCACCATTCAACACCCCGACCACGGTCAGCGCGGTAATGCCGGGCAGCAGCGACTCCTGACCGACGGCGTCGGTTACCGCGAACTCGATCGTCCGCACACCCACCAACCCTGCAGCGTCG
This sequence comes from Mycolicibacterium frederiksbergense, assembly GCA_030499155.1. Lineage (GTDB taxonomy): Bacteria > Actinomycetota > Actinomycetes > Mycobacteriales > Mycobacteriaceae > Mycobacterium > Mycobacterium frederiksbergense_A. The sequence goes on from JAUKNU010000001.1 coordinate 737,830, forward strand.
GTGGTGAACGAGACCGATTGCAGCACAGTCTGATACGCCGCCGCGGTCGCAGAGCCGGTCAGCGTGAGAACACCATTCGCGTAGGTGCCGGTGATCCCGCCCGATGGGGTGAACGTCAACTCATCGCCGGGATCACCACCCAAGGTGATGGTCACCGTGGCGCCGTCGAGCAGCTCACCCGGCTCATTCACGATCACGACCACCGGCGACACCGTGGTCGACTGACCGGCAGTCACGACCCCGACCGGGCTGGTCACGATCGTCGGGGCGCCATTCAACACCCCGACCACCGTCAGCGCCGTCACACCCGGTAGCAGAGACTCCTGACCCGCAGCATCCACAACGGAAAACTCAATCGTGCGCACACCCACCAACCCTGCAGCGTCGGTGACGAACGAGACCGACTGCAGCACAGTCTGATACGCCGAAGCGATCGCAGAGCCGGTCAGCGTGAGCACACCGTCCGCATACGAACCGGTGACACCGTTCGAAGCGGTGAAGGTCAACTCATCTGACGGATCAGCACCCAGGGTGATCGTCACCGTCGCACCGGTGAGGTTCTCACCGGGCTCGTTCACGATCACGATCACCGGCGACACTGTCGTGGACTGACCGGCGGTCACCGCACCCACCGGCGTCGTGACAATCGTCGGTGCACCATTCAACACCCCGACCACGGTCAGCGCGGTAATGCCCGGTAGCAGCGACTCCTGGCCTGCGGCGTCGGTTACCGCGAACTCGATCGTCCGCACACCCACCAAGCCGGCCGCGTCGGTGGTGAACGCGACTGATTGCAGAACAGTCTGGTACGCCGAAGCGGTTGCAGAGCCGGTCAGGGTGAGCACACCGTTTGAAGAGGATGTCCCAAGTTCCGTGGAACTTCGGTGGCGGTCCGGTGAGCATCAGGCTGCGCTCACCTGATCATTGTGCACGACGGGTACGACATGTTCGGCAACCTCGCGTTCGAGGGCTGCTCGCAGTGCCGGCAGGTGCAGGTGGCCGTTCACCCGGCGGAATTGCTTGCCGGCCTCGACCATCCCGGCGGCGCACCAGCGCAGCGCCATCTGCCCGTCGCGCCAGCGCTTGACGTTGCCGGCATGTTCGCGGCAGACCGAGATCATCGACTCGATGCAGTTGGTCGAGCGCAGCGTGCGGGCCAGCGTGGTGAACCGTCCTGGGTCTGGTGGAGATCGTGAACGCACCAGGAGGATGTTGTTGTGGCTGCGCCGAGGAAGTTCGACCCAGAGACCCGTGAGCGGGCGGTACGGATGTATCAGGACCGGATTTCCCAGACTGGGGATTCCAAGCGAGGGGCCCG
>JAUKNU010000001.1:741218-833118 GCA_030499155.1 Mycolicibacterium frederiksbergense
ACCGGAGTCACCACAACCGTGGGCGGCGCATTCAGCACCCCGACGACCACGGTCAGCGCGGTGATGCCGGGCAGCAGCGACTCCTGACCGACGGCGTCGGTTACGGAGAACTCAATCGTGCGCACCCCAACAAGCCCTGCGGCATCAGTGGAAAACGACACCGACTGCAGCACAGTCTGATACGCCACAGCAGTCGCAGAGCCGGTCAGCGTGAGCACACCATTCGCGTAGGTGCCGGTGATCCCGCCCGATGGGGTGAACGTCAGCTCATCGCTGGGATCGCCGCCCAAGGTGATGGTCACCGTGGCGCCGTCGAGCAGCTCACCGGGCTCGTTCACGATCACGACCACCGGCGACACCGTGGTCGACTGACCCGCCGTCACCGCACCCACCGGAGTCACCACAACCGTGGGCGGCGCATTCAGCACCCCGACGACCACGACTTCGGTCAGACCCGGCAGGCTGGCTGTTCCGTCATCGTCCACCACGGACCAGGTGACCGTGCGCAATCCGACCAGGGCGCCGGCGTTGGTGGAGAACGACACTGTCTGTAGAACAGTCTGGTACGCCGCCACAGACGCACTACCGGTCAGCGTGAGAACACCGTTCGCATAGGTGCCGGTGATCCCGCCAGATGGCGTGAAGGTCAAGTCATCAGAGGGATCGGATCCTTGCCCGGCGATCGTGACCGTCGCACCTGACAGCAATTGAGAATCCGGATCGGTCAGAAGTACGACGGGCGAGAGCACCACAGAGTCACCCGCCACTACCGCTGCAGCAGGCGAAACGACCAGCACTGGCGGTAGGTCCACGCCGATACCCGGAATGGCCACCGGCACAGTCACCGCGATGGTGTCCGGCTTCGCCAACCCGAAGAACTGTGCGATCCGGTGGAAGAAATTCTGGATGCGCCCGAACGGACCTGACAGATGCGTGCCCACCGAGTCGGTGACGACAACCGTGAAACTGTCCGTGACGCCCGTGAGAAGGTGATCCACATCGGCCGTGTACGTGAACGTCCCATCGAGATTCTTGACGACGGTGCCGAATTCGGGTTGCTCGGTGATCGTTGTGGTGACGGGATCGCAGTTCGGATCGGTCGCATTCAGATCGAAGATGGCCAATCCGGGTACATCCGGCGGTAAGACTTGTTCGACGCTCACCTGTGGCGTCCTGTTGAAGAACGTGTGGACGATCTGGCGCCGCACCCAGGCCAAGACCGTCCACAGCAGTGGCGTCTGGACCGGAGCACTGGGGCCTGTGAGCAGGAATGGCGCAAGGATGGTCGAGATGGCACCCGAGAGCATGCCACCCAGGGTCCGCGGAACGGCGAGCAGCGCATCTACGGGGTTCAGCGACGTGGTGCTCAGTGCTATCGGCGTGGTGAAGGTGGCCGCCTGGATTCCGGGCGCGCGATCCGTTGCCGGATCGGGTATTTCGAGCCCGAACGGGTTGACGGGCAAACTGTCGCCTTCATCATCCGCGGTCGTGGGCGGCGCAGACGAATCCAGGGTTGACGCCGGATCGGGTCGAGAATCGGAACGAACGTCATGCTCCTCGGCCTCCGCGGAACCGGCTGGGACGACAGAACCATGGTCTGTTTCGGCCGAGTCAGGAACGATCGGCTCGATCTCCGGCGGTGACTCAGTCTCGACGATCACCTCGTCGTCGGCGTCATCTGGCTCCTCGAGCTCCTCGTCGTCCCCGTCGTCCTCGGTGGACGATCCGATGGTTTCGAAATCGGTCGGTTCGTCGTCTTCGTCTTCTTTGTCGTCTTCGTCGTCTTCAGGCGCCGCGTCGGTGTCCGTGTCCGCGCCGGGAGATGTCCCGGTGTTCGACGGACTCTCGCTCGATGTGCCAGACTGCGCATCGGTATCGGACTCGGTGGTGGCGTGAGCCACTCCGGGAGTCGTTGCGACGGCGACGCCCACCCCGAGCGACACAGCCAGTGCCCCTACTCGGCCGACGAACTTGGCGTACTTCGTGTCGATCGGGCGGACATGACGCGAACTTCGCCCTCGCCGCAGAGCATCGGCCGCGTCGGCCGCGACGAGCAACTGCCGGGCGTGCCAGACGTCAGGCGCGACCTCAGCTCCAATCCGGAGACGCTCCACACGATGCCGAGGTGTATTTGCGCACATGTTCAGCCTCCGAGACGGCGTTGTCTCTACCGATCCCAGGTATCGGCAGTCCAGACGAGCAACGTAAGTCTCGGCACATCGGTCCCGCTTGACTTTCGGCTACGTCAATTACAGCTATTTGCATCATCAAGGAAATCGACAACAGGGAATTCCGGACTTGCTCGATAACACCAGTTGAAAGCCACTAGGAAGTGCGCATAAAGAAGTTGACCACGACAAAAATTGACGTCGGCGACACCGCGCTGCCAGGCACGCCCCGCCGCTCGTCCAGCAACTGCGCGTTGCGCACTGAAACAGCGAACGTCCGCGTTTGCCGGACTACGGATCCCGGCGCGCCACCACGACGGCCGCCACCAAGAACGTCGCCGTTGCAACACCGGCAAAGTACACGGCCGACCCCAGCGGACCCCACCACATGGAGAAAGACTGCAACCACGGAATTTCGGTGAATGCGTTGGCATTAGCGAATGGCAGCAGCGGGCCCACTCTGCCTCCGACACCCGGGATGGCCCCCAGCAGTGGCTCCAGCACGAACGGCAGTAGCAGCAGGATCGCGATCACCGCGGCGCTGTGGCGTACGCACGCGCCGAGCCCCACCGCTAGCAGCGCGGCCAGCACGGCATAAAGCGTCACCGCCCCGACGGTGCGCCACGGTGCCCAGGCGGTGAGCGCCAGCTGCGCGCCCTGGCGCTCGTCGAGCATCGCCCGCACCAGCAGCAGCGAACCCAGCGACATGACGGCGGCGAGCACCCCGGAGAACACCATGGTGACAATGGCTTTCGCGATCAGAACCCGGGATCGCCGTGGCGTCGCCATGAACGTCGTGCGGATCATCCCGGTCCGGTACTCCCCGGTCACGGTCAGCGCGGACAGGATCATCAGCACCGGGACGCCGAACATCGCCACCCCGAGCACCGCCCGGTCCGGGCCCACCACGCTGTAGGGCAGCGCCGCCGCGGCCTGGACGGCGGCCAGGGCCAGGCTGATCCCGACCACCGTGAGTGCCAGCCACAGCGGCGACCGGGTGCTGGTGAGCTTGATACGTTCTGCGGCGATCGTCACGGCTGCCCACCACCCGCCCGGTACTGGACGGCCCCGTCGGTGAGATTCATATAGGCCTCCTCCAGGGACGCGGCCTGCGCGGTCAGTTCGTGCAGCACGATGCCGTGTGCCGCGGCCAGGTCACCGACCTGTTCGGTGCTGCTGCCGTCGACCAGCAGCGCCGCACCGTCACGACGGGCTCCCGGCAGCAGGGCGGCCAGCCGGTCGAGCTGCGGGCTGCGCACCCGGACCGTGTCGGCCTGATTCAGGAACTCGGCCATGGTGGTGGCGGTGATCAACCGGCCACGCCCGATCACCAGCACCCGGTCGGCGGTGTTGGCCATCTCGGCCAGCAGATGGCTGGACACGAACACGGTCCGGCCCTCGGCGGCCAGGCCCCGCATCAGTGTCCGGATCCAGCGGATGCCTTCGGGATCCAGCCCGTTGACCGGTTCGTCGAACAGCAGCACCTGCGGGTCGCCGAGCAGAGCCGCCGCGATGCCGAGGCGCTGCAGCATGCCCAGCGAGAACGCGCCGGCCTGTTTGCCGGCCGCCTCGGTCAGGCCGACCTCGGCGAGCACCTCGTCGACCCTGCGGACCGGGATCCGGTTGGTCGCCGCGATCCACCGCAGGTGCGACCGCGCGGTGCGGTTCGGATGCACCTGCCGAGCGTCGAGCAGAGCACCGACGGTGCGCAGCGGATGCTTGAGTTCGTGATAGGGCCGGCCGGCGACGGTGACGGTGCCGGCACTGGGCCGGTCCAGCCCGACGATCATCCGCATCGTGGTCGACTTGCCCGCACCGTTGGGCCCGAGAAAACCGGTCACCACACCGGGCTCGATGGTGCAGGTCAACTCGTCGACAGCCCTGACCGAGCCGAAAGTTTTTGTCAGGCCGGTCAGTTCGATCACGATGCGAACTCTCCCACGATCAGGTCGGCCACCGCACGCATGCCCTCGGCGTTGGGGTGCAGCGGCGCGGTGTGACCGGGTATCGGCACCGGGAATCTGCTCGGCAGGGTCGTCCACGGCTGCGCCGACCACGGGTGGTGGTCCCGGCTGGCCTGCGCGGCCCGGACCAGCTCGCAGCCAGTGGCCTCCGCAGCAGCACCCGTCAGCCGTTCCAGTTCCGCGGCGACGCGGCGCCCCAGGGCCGTGTCGGCCGCCGACAGCGGCGGTGCCGCGCCGTCCGGCGGAAGCAGGGTCAGGTAGTCGACGAACATCACCCGGGCCTGTGGGCAGCGGTGCCGGATAACCCGGCCGACCTCGATGAGTTCGTCGGCCACCGCGGCCAGCGCCCGCTCGCGCGCGCCGGCATCGCGCATACCGCGCAGCGGCGGCAGCCACCGCAACGGCGCGGGCAGTGCCGCCGCGCACAGCATCGGGACGTACCCGACGTCGTTACCGCCGATGGTGACCGTGACCAGTGTCTCGGTCCCGTCGAGCGCATCGACCTGTGGAGGTTCGCCGTGCTGGCGTTCGGTCAGGAGGTTGGCGGTGGTGGCGCCCGAATAGGTCACGTCGACCAGTTCCAGGTCCAGGCGTTGCGCGACGAGGTGCGGATAGTTGCGCTGCGAACGCATCGCCAGCAGCGGCGACCCGGGCGCCGTCGGCGGGATGCCGGGCCCGGCCGCCATCGACGAGCCCAGCGCCACGTATCGGGTCACAGGATGGCGGGGCTCGATGCCTGCGCCCAGAAACGCTTCGGGATCCGCCCGGCGTGCCGGGCCAGATGTCCTGCGGTGACGGCGGCCGCCATCGCCGCGGCCATTGCGGCCGGATCGGCGGCGCGGGTCACCGCGGTGGCCAGCAGCACGGCGTCGCAGCCCAGTTCCATCGCCAGCGCGGCGTCACTGGCGGTTCCGATGCCCGCGTCCAGGATCACCGGGACGTTCGCCGCATCGACGATCATCTCGATGTGGTGCGGGTTCGCGATGCCCAGGCCGGTGCCGATGGGTGAGCCCAGCGGCATGACGGCAGCACAGCCGGTGTCTTCCAGGCGCCGGGCCAGCACCGGATCGTCGTTCGTGTAGGGCAGCACGATGAAGCCGTCGTCCACCAATTGTTCTGCGGCCCTGACCAACTCGATCGCGTCGGGCAGCAGGGTGCGCTCGTCGGCGATCACCTCCAGCTTCACCCATTCGGTGCCCAGTGCCTCGCGGCCCAGCTGCGCGGTGAGCACCGCCTCGGCCGCGCCCCGGCAGCCGGCGGTGTTGGGCAGGGGGGTGATGCCCAGTTTGTTGAGCAGATCCAGGACGCCGGTACCGGATTCGGCATCGACACGGCGCATGGCGACGGTGGTGAGTTCGGTGCCCGAGGCGATCAGCGCCTCCTCGAGCACGGCCAGGTTCGCCGCGCCACCGGTACCCATGATCAGCCGGGAGTTGAACTCCCGGCCCGCGATCGTGAGTGTCTCAGCCACCCTGCACCGCCGTCACCACTTCCACCCGCGCGCCGCCGGCCAGCGCGGTGTGCCACGACGACCGGGGCAGCACCTCCCAGTCCACCGCCACCGCGATGCCCTTCTCCGGAAAACCCAACTGGTTCACCAATTCCTCGACCGTGGTGCCGTCGGGCACATCGGCTTGCTCACCGTTGACCAGCAAGATCATGTCGCCCCTCTGCGTGCTACCAGTTCCGTGGCAATCCGCTCCGCCGTCCACGGCGCCAGCAGAAAACCGTTGCGTCCGTGGCCGGTGGCGGCCAGCGTGCACTCGTCGAGCCTACCGACCAGTGGCAACCCGTCCGGTGTCATCGGACGCAATCCGGCCGCGCACTCGGCGAGCTCGTACTCGCCCAGAGCGGGCATCACCGCGCAGGCATCGTCGAGCAGGTCGCGCACGCCGCGGACCACCGGTGCGGTGTCGCGGCCGTGCTCGTACTGGGTGGCGCCCACCACCACCCCGTCGCCGCGCGGCACCAGGTACACCGCCCTGCCGTGCACGCGGGCCCGAACAACGCGTTGCGGCAACGGCATACAGCCCTTGCGCCAGCGTAGCCGCAGCACCTCGCCCTTGACCGGGTGCACCGCCAGACCCGGCCACAGGGTCGGCGCGTCGATTCCGTTGGCGATCACCCGCTGATCGGCGTCCACTGCGGCCAGCTCGTCGACCGGCGGTGCCCACTGCACACCGAGCTCCGCACAGGCCCGCTCCAGGGCCGCGACCAACGCCCGATTGTCCACGGCCAGTTCGGTTTCGGCGACAAAGCCGTGCCGGATGCCCTGGGCCAGCAGCGGTTCGACATCACGGGCGGCCGTCGTCACCGTGACCGGATGCCCCTGCCCGGACAGCCAGTCGGCCACCGTCTTGAGGTCCGCGACATCGGCCCGGTCGACCGCCACCACCAGCGATTCGTGGGCGGTCACCACCTCGGGGGGCAGCCCGTACAGGAATCCGGTATGCCAGAGCTTGAGGGATTCCAGGCCGATCGCCAGCAGCGCGTCCTCCCCCGGCCAGCCCTCGCTGTGCGGGGCCAGCATGCCGCCGGCCACCCAGGAAGCGCCCCGCGCCTCGGTCCGGTGCACGCGCACCGACCAGCCGTCCTGCGCGGCCCGCCGGGCCACCGACAGACCGATGACACCGCCGCCGATCACGGCAAGAGATCCAGCCATCATGTCCTCTCCCTTCGCCGGCATGACCCGGATCAGGTTCGACGGTCAGGGCCGGTCGCGCGCCCACTCTCAGTCCCCGGTCCCGGGACTCCCGTGTTCAGCTGTCAGGATACTCGGGTGTCCGATCGCCTCGAACGCCTCACGACCGCGTCGCTGTACCTGTGCACCGATGCCCGGCGCGAACGCGGTGACCTGGCCGAGTTCGCGGACGCGGCGCTGGCCGGCGGGGTGGACATCATCCAGCTGCGGGACAAGGGCTCGGCGGGCGAGCAGCAGTTCGGTCCGCTGGAGGCCCGCCAGGAACTCGATGCGCTGGCGGTGCTCGCCGACGCGGCCCGCCGCCACGGCGCGCTGTTCGCGGTCAACGACCGCGCCGATATCGCGCGGGCGGCCACCGCCGACGTGTTGCACCTCGGCCAGGACGATCTGCCGCTGGACATCGCGCGCGACGTCATCGGGCCCACACCGGTGATCGGGCGCTCCACCCACGATGCCGGTCAGGTCGCCGCGGCGATCGACGAGACGGTGGACTACTTCTGCGTCGGACCGTGCTGGCCCACCCCGACCAAACCCGGGCGCAGCGCGCCGGGGCTGGAGCTGATCCGGCAGGTGGCCGCGTTGACGCCGGCCAAACCGTGGTTCGCGATCGGCGGGATCGACGAGCAGCGGCTGCCCCTGGTCCTGGAAGCCGGTGCGCGCCGCGTCGTCGTGGTGCGCGCCATCACCGCAGCCGAGGATCCCCAGGCGGCGGCCAGGGCCCTCAAGAAATCAATGGGATCTCGGCCGTAACCGTGCGCAGCCGCTCCCAGCTGGCGGCGAAACCGGGATGCAGCGGCAGCTCTGCCACCTCGTGTTCGGGCACCCAGCGCAACTCGGAACTCTCCCGGTTCGGGGTGGTGCGCAGCTGCTCGGCGGCGTCGGCGATGACGGTGGTGTAGCTCCAGCCCGGCACCTCGTGGGTGACGACGCAGACCCGCACCGTCATCTGAGCGGCCCGGACCCCGGCCTCCTCGAACGCCTCCCGGACCGCGGCCTCTTCCACCGACTCGTGGCTGTCGCGGGCTCCACCGGGCAACGCCCAGGTGCCGCCCTGGTGGCTCCACGGGGCGCGATGCTGCAACAGCACGGCGAAGGTACCGTCGGGACCGGGCGCGCGCAGCAGCAGTCCGGCCGCCCCGTGACGTCCCCAGAAGTGGCCGCCACCGTCCGATACCACCCAACCGTCACCGTCACCGTGCACGACATCAGAATAGGGGCACGTGAATTCCCACACGTCACTCCAATGTCTCTTAGACTTCTTAGAAACACCGAGGAGGTCGGCTAACACGTGACCGTGGAGTTGGCGCACCCGTCGACCGAACCGCTGGCTTCACGTTCGCCGACCAACCCCGTGCATCCGCGCTGGTGGTTTCTGTGGACCACGCCCGGGCGCATCCTGACCATCGGCGTGGTGCTGTCCGCGCTCGTCATCGCGTGCGCGTTCGCGACCTCGACGACGATCAACGACCGCCAGGAAGCGCTCACCACGGTGCTCGACCACAGCGAACCGCTGGCCTTTGCCGCCGGCCAGCTGTACACCACGCTGTCGGTCGCCGACGCGGCCGCCGCGACCGCCTTCATCGCCGGTGCCGAGCCTCAGGATGTCCGGCAGCGCTATGAACAGGCCATCACCGATGCCTCGGTCGCCGTCACCCGCGCCTCTGCCGGGCTGACCACCGAACCCATGATCGAACTGCTGGGCCGGGTCAACGCCGAGTTGGCCGTCTACACCGGCCTGGTCGAGACCGCCAGGACCAACAACCGCGCGGGCAATCCGGTGGGCTCCTCCTACCTGTCCGAGGCGTCGGCCCTGATGCAGTCCAAGATCCTGCCCGACGCGCAGCGGCTCTACGAGTCGACCTCGGCACGGGTGGACGCCGAGACGACGGCCTCCACCCGCATCCCCGCGCCGGTCATCCTGGTGGTGCTCGCCACCGTCATGTTCGGGTTGTTCGCCAACAGGTGGCTGACCAAGCGGACCCGACGGCGGGTCAACATCGGTTTTGTGGCGGGCGGGCTGGCCGTGCTGATTATGGTGGTGTGGGTGGGCACCGCACTCGTCATCTCCACCTCCGACAGCCGCAGCGCCAAAAACACTGCGGCACAGTCGCTCAAGACGGTGACAACGATGGCCATCACCGCACAGCAGGCACGTGCCGACGAGACCCTGGCACTGGTGCGCCGCGGTGACGAGGACGTTCGCAAGCAGTCCTACTACCAGCGCATCGACAGCATGCAGCAGCAGCTGAACACGTTCCTGAACGCCAACAACGACATCGACAAACAAGATCTGACCGACGCCGGAGATCTGCTGCGCAAGTGGCGCGCCTCCAACGACCGGATCAACGCCTACATCTCCGTCGGCGACTACCAGGCCGCCACCCAGGTGGCACTGGGAACCGGCGAGGACAACTCCACCCCGGCCTTCAGCAGTCTGGACGCCGCGCTGGCCAAGGCCATCGAGGAGAGCCGCGGCCAGTTGCGCTCCGATATCGTCAACGCCCGCCGGGTGCTGTCGGGGGCGACGGTCGGCGCCGCGGCGCTCAGCGTGATCGCGGCCTTCGCCGTGGCGCTCGGGCTGTGGCCGCGACTCAGCGAGTACCGCTAGTGAAGAAATTCCTGGGCGTTCTGATCACCGCGGCGGTGCTGACCGGCTGCCAGCAGGCCTCCACGATCGACCCGATTCCCGCCGTGACGCTGGCCCCGCCCACGCCGGCCGGGATGGAGGAGTCCCCGCCGGAGACGAGTCCGCCCGAGTTGCCCGACAACGACGACTGCGACCGGACCGCGAGCCTGCGCCCCTTCCCCAACCGCGCCCAGGCCGATGACGCAGTGGAGAACATCCGCAACCGCGGCCGGTTGATCGTCGGGCTCGACATCGGCAGCAACCTGTTCTCCTTCCGCGATCCCATCACCGGTGAGATCACCGGGTTCGACGTCGACATCGCCGGCGAGGTGGCCCGCGATATCTTCGGCACGCCCTCTCAGGTGGAGTACCGCATCCTGTCCTCGGCGGACCGGATCGAGGCGCTGGAGAACAATCAGGTCGACATCGTGGTGAAGACCATGAGCATCACCTGCGAACGCCGCGAGCAGGTCGACTTCTCCACCGAGTACCTGTCGGCGAACCAGCGCATCCTGGCCCCGCGCGACTCACCGATCCGACAGGCCGGCGACCTGTCCGGCAAGCGGGTGTGCGCGGTGAAGGGCACCACCTCCCGCACGCGCGTCCAGCAGATCCAGCCGCCGGTGAACCTGGTGGACGTGGTGACGTGGGCGGACTGCCTGGTGGCGCTGCAGCAACGGCAGGTCGACGCGGTCAGCACCGACGACTCGATCCTCGCCGGTCTGGTGAGCCAGGATCCCTATCTGCACATCGTCGGCCCCAGCATGAACCAGGAGCCCTACGGAATCGGCGTCAACAAGGACAACCCCGGCCTGGTCCGCTTCGTCAACGGCACACTGGAACGCATTCGCCGCGACGGCACCTGGAATACGCTGTACCGCAAGTGGTTGACGGTGCTGGGGCCCACTCCGGCACCCCCGGTGGCGAGGTATTCCGACTGATGAGCCGCTGCTGATGAACGACGACGACCCCGGCACCCAGCCCGCCGCGCTGTCCGACCTCGAAGACTATGAGGAGGATTCGGTCGCGACGATTCGGCCCATGGCCACCCAGGCCGTGTACCGACCCGACTTCGACGACACCGACCGCGCGTCCACGGTGTCCACTGAGCCGTCCGAGGGCATGACGTCGCTGACCCGGCCGCGCTCGCCCATCCGCCGTCTCGGCGGCGGTCTGGTCGAGGTGCCCCGTGTCTACGAGCGCGACCCACTGACCGCGCTGATGACCAATCCGGTGGTGGCCGAGGCGAAACGGTTCTGCTGGAACTGCAACCGGCCGGTCGGGCGCGCCACCAAGGACGGCCCGGCCCGGTCCGAAGGGGTGTGCCCGCGCTGCGGGAGCCCGTTCTCGTTCCTACCGCAACTCAGTCCCGGAGACATGGTCGCCGACCAGTACCGGATCAAGGGCTGTATCGCGCACGGCGGTCTCGGCTGGGTGTATCTGGCCTTCGACACCAATGTGAACGGACGGCCGGTCGTGCTCAAGGGCCTGGTGCACTCCGGCGACGCCGAGGCGCAGACCGCCGCCATGGCCGAGCGGCAGTTCCTCGCCGAGGTGACCCATCCGTCGATCGTGAAGATCTTCAACTTCGTCGAGCACGCCGACAAACACGGTGAGCCGGTCGGCTATATCGTGATGGAGTACGTCGGCGGCACCTCGCTCAAACAGCCCAAGGACGCCAAACTGCCGGTGGCGCAGGCGATCGCCTACATGATGGAGATCCTGCCCGCGCTGGGATACCTGCACTCCCTCGGCCTGGTCTACAACGACCTGAAGCCCGAGAACATCATGATCACCGCCGAGCAGCTCAAACTCATCGACCTCGGCGCGGTGTCGCGGATCAACTCGTTCGGATACCTGTACGGCACACCGGGTTACCAGGCACCGGAGATCGTGCGTACCGGGCCAACGGTCCAGTCCGACATCTACACCGTGGGGCGCACGCTGGCCGCGCTCACCCTGAAGCTGCGTACCCGAAAGGGCCGCTATGTGGACGGCCTGCCTGAAGACGACCCGGTGCTGGCCAAATACGACTCGTTCGGCCGGCTGCTGCGCCGGGCGATCGACCCGGATCCGCACCGCCGCTTCGCCAGTGCCGACGAGATGTCCAGCCAGTTGCTGGGCGTGCTGCGCGAGGTCGTGGCCCAGGACACCGGAGTGGCCCGGTCGGGTCTGTCCACCGTCTTCAGCCCACCGCGATCCACCTTCGGCGTCGACCTGCTGGTCGCGCACACCGATGTATACCTGGACGGTCAGGTGCACTCGGAGAAGCTCACCGCCCCCGAGATCGTGAAGGCGCTCCAGGTTCCGCTGGTCGACCCCGCCGATGTCGGCGCTCCCATCCTGTCCGCCACCGTGCTCAGTCAGCCCGTGCAGACCCTCGATTCACTGCGGGCGGCGCGACACGGCACGCTGGACTCCGAAGGTATCGATCTGTCCGAGTCGGTGGAGCTACCGCTGATGGAGGCGCGGGCTCTGCTGGACCTCGGCGATGTCGCCAAGGCGACCCGCAAGCTCGACGATCTGTACGAGCGGGTCGGCTGGCGCTGGCGGCTGGTCTGGTTCCGCGGCGTGGCCGCCCTGCTGACCGCCGATTATGACACCGCGACAAAGTATTTCACCGAGGTGCTGGACACGCTCCCCGGGGAGTTGGCGCCCAAACTGGCGCTGGCCGCCACGGCCGAACTCGCGGGCAGCTCCGATGAGCGCCGGTTCTACCAGACCGTGTGGCGCACCGACAACGGCGTCATCTCAGCGGGATTCGGGCTGGCCCGGGCCCAGTCCGCGGAGGGTGAACGCGATGACGCGGTCCGCACCCTCGACCAGGTGCCGCCCACCTCAAGGCATTTCACCGTCGCGCGGCTCACCAGCTCGGTGACGCTGCTGTCCGGACGGTCCATCAGCGAGGTGTCCGAACAGCAGATTCGCAGTGCCGCACGGCGGGTGGAGGCGCTGCCCGAGAGCGAGCCGCGGGTGCTGCAGATCCGGGCGCTGGTGCTGGGCACCGCGATGGACTGGCTGGCCGACAACACCGCCAGCACCAATCACATTCTCGGGTTCCCGTTCACCCAGCACGGCCTGCAGCTCGGTGTGGAGGCAGCACTGCGCGGGCTGGCACGGGTCGCCCCAACACAGGAGCACCGCTACGCGCTGGTCGATCTGGCCAACAGCGTGCGGCCCACGAGCACGTTCTAGACCACGGCCACACACGCCCGGGCGATGGCCAGCTCTTCGTCGGTCGGGATGACCAGCACCGTGACCCGCGACCGTTCCGCCGAGATACGCCGCGCAACCCGCTCGGGCGCGTCGTTGAGCTGCTCATCGATGTCGATGCCGAGGCTGGTCAGGCCCGACAGCGCATCGCGACGCACCGCGGCATCGTTCTCCCCCACCCCGGCGGTGAAGGTGATGACATCTGTGTTGCCGAGCAATGCCAGGTAGCCGCCGATGTACTTGCGCAGCCGGTGGATGTACACGTCGTAGGCCAATTGCGCTGCCTCATCGCCGGTTTCGATCCGCTTGTGCAGCGCCCGGAAATCGATCTCGCCACCGAGCCCGAACACACCGGACCGCCGGTTGAGCATGGTCTCGATGTCCTCGACACTCATCTTCGCCGTGCGCCACAGGTAGGTGATGACGCCGGGATCGATATCGCCGGACCGGGTGCCCATCACCAGCCCCTCCATCGGGGTCATTCCCATGGAGGTGTCGATGGGACGCCCGCCGGCGATCGCCGAGGCCGAGGCACCGTTGCCCAGGTGCAGCACGATCTGGTTCAGCGATTCCAGCGGCGCGTCCAGGAACTCCGCGGCCTGCTCGCTGACATAGCGGTGGGAGGTGCCGTGGAATCCGTAGCGACGAATGTTCCAGGTGTCGGCGACATCCCGGTCGATGGCGTACTCGGCGGCCGCCGGCGGCAGGTCGTGGAAGAACGCGGTATCGAAGACCGCGACATGCGGCAGGTCGGGCAGCACCTTGCGGGCTTCCTTGATCCCCAGCACGGCCGGCGGGTTGTGCAACGGGGCCAGCGGCGACAGTTCTTCGATGTCCGCGATGGTCTGATCGTCGATCAGGGTGGGCCGGTACAGCGCGTTCCCGCCGTGCACGACACGGTGCCCGACCGCGAGCAGGCCGTCCAGGCTGGGCAGCGCCGCGAACACCGCCGTCAGCGCCTGCCGGTAATCGGTCACCCGCTCTATCACGCCACTGACCACTGACGTACCCGAGTCAGGTTCCAGCAGATCGTATTTCACCGACGACGAGCCACTGTTGAGCACCAGCACCGTGGTCACTGCCGGGCCGCCTGGATCGCGGTGATCGCCACCGTGTTCACGATGTCCTCCACCAGGGCACCCCGGGAGAGATCGTTGACGGGCTTGTTCAGGCCCTGCAGCACCGGCCCTATCGCGATGGCTCCGGCGCTGCGCTGTACCGCCTTGTAGGTGTTGTTGCCGGTGTTGAGGTCCGGGAAGATCAACACCGTGGCACGGCCGGCCACCTCCGATTCGGGCATCTTGGTTTTCGCGGTGGACGGATCCACCGCGGCGTCGTACTGGATCGGCCCCTCCACCAAGAGCTCCGGGGCGCGCTGGCGCACCAGTTCGGTTGCCGCCCTGACCTTGTCGACATCGGCACCGGTGCCGGAGCTGCCCGTGGAGTAGGACAGCATGGCGACCCGGGGATCGATACCGAACTGCGCGGCGGTGCGCGCGGAGGAGATGGCGATATCGGCGAGTTGTTCGGAGGTCGGGTCGGGTACGATCGCGCAGTCGCCGTAGGCGAGGACCCGGTCCGCCAGGCACATCAGGAAGATGCTGGATACCGTGTTGACCCCGGGCAGCGTCTTGATGATCTCGAAGGCCGGGCGGACGGTGTGCGCGGTGGTGTGCCTGGCGCCGGATACCATGCCGTCGACCATGTCGTTGTGCACCAGCATGGTACCGAAATAGGAGACGTCGGAGATGGTTTCGCGGGCCTGATCGACCGTCACGCCCTTGTGACTGCGCAGCTGGGCGTACTGCTCGGCGAACTGGTCACACAGTTCGCTGGTGCGCGGATCGAGCACGGTGGCCGCCGACAGGTCCACCCCGATTTCGGCAGCCCGCGCGCGGACCGACTTCTCCTCACCCAGGATGGTCAGGTCGGCCACCCGGTGCGCGAGCAGGCGTCCGGCCGCGCGCAGAATCCGGTCGTCATCACCCTCGGGCAGCACGATGCGCTGCACGTCGGCGCGGGCCTGGTCGATCAGCTGGTAGGTGAACATCTGCGGTGTGGTCACGGTGGGGATCGGGATCGACAGTGTGTCAATGAGATCCGCGGTGTCGACATGCCGCTCCATCAGGGCGAGCGCGGTGTCGACCTTGCGCTGTGAATCCACCGTGACCCGTCCGCGGGTGGAGGCGACCGCACGTGCCGTGTCATAGGTGCCCAGTTCGGTGCTGATGATCGGCAGCCGGGCACCCAGGCCCGACACCAGTCGGGCGACTTCCGGGTGCAGCGGCAGGCCGCCGTTGAGGATGACGCAGGACAGCGACGGAAACCCCGCTGCGGCATGGGCACCCATCACCGCCATCACCACATCGGAACGGTCTCCGGGGGTGATGACGGCCATCCCGTCCCGCAGCCTTTCCAGCACATGCTCGGCGGTCATCCCCGCCACCAGGACGCTCATCGCCTCGCGGATCAGCGAATGCTCGTCACCGCCGGTGAGTTCGCCGTGCACCGCCGTGCGCAGCTCTGCCACCGAGGGCGCCACCAGCAGGGGTTCCTCGGGCAGGACGTAGCACTTCGGGCCGAGCGCGCGCAGCGCCTCGGCCACCGCGCCCAACTGTCCGGGATCGCAGCGGTTCGCCACCACCGCGGCGGTGTGTGCGTGCTGGGCCGCCAGTTCGACCAGGCACACCTCGACGACCTGGGCGACCTCGGCGGGGGTGCGGTCCTTGGCCTTCACCGCGAGCACCACGGGCGCCCCGAGGTTCACCGCTATCCGGGCGTTCATGCTCAGTTCGCTCGGCGCCGCCACATCGGTGTAGTCGCTGCCGACGATGAGTACCGCATCGGAGCGCTCGGCGACCCGGTGGAAGCGGTCGACGATATCGGCGATGGCCGCCTCGGGGTCCTCGTGCAACTGCTGATAGCTGACGCCGGCGCACTCGTCATAGCTCAGTCCGGCGGTCGCCCGCGACAGCAGCAGTTCCAGGATGTAGTCGCGTTCGCCCGCGGGGTCGCCTTGCTCCAGGCGGGTGATGGGCCTGAACACCGCCACCCTGGCCACCGTGGCGGCCAGCTTGTGCAGAATGCCCAGTGCGATGGTGGATTTTCCGGTGTCCCCCTCGGGGGACGCTATGTAGATGGCCGAAGCAGCATGCGCGGTCACTCGGCCAAGCTTGCCAGCACCTCACCGAGTTCGGCAACGAAGCGGTCGACGTCGGACATCGAGAACACCATCGGCGGCCTGATCTTGAGGACATTGCCGTCCCGGCCACACACCGATATCAGCACCCGGCGTTCACGCATGGCGTTGACGATCCAGCGCGCGGTCGCCCGATCGGGGAGCCCGGCATCGTCGAGCACCTCCACCCCGAGGTACAGGCCGGCGCCGCGCACCTGCCCGATGCGGGGGTGACCGGCGCCCAACCGGGCCACCTCGGTGCGCAGGTCACCGCCCACGGTGGCCGCGTTCGCGATCAGTTGTTCACCCTCGATGACGTCGAGCACGGCGGCGGCGGCGGCCATCGACACCGGGTTCCCGCCGAAGGTGTTGAAATAGGGCACCTCGGTGGCGAAGGCGGCGAGTACGTCGCCGCGGGCCACCATGGCCGCGACCGGCATACCGTTGGCCATCGGCTTACCCATGGTCACCAGATCGGGCAGCACACCGTGGCGGGAGAAACCCCACATTCCCGCGCCGGTGCGTCCGAAGCCCGGCTGTACCTCGTCGGCGATCAGCACGCCACCTGCGGCCCGCACCGCAGCCACCGCCGGCGCCAACACCAACGGGTCGGGGAAGATGCCGTCGGACGAGAAGATGGTGTCCACGACCAGCGCGCTCACCCCGAAGCCGCTGCCCTGCAGGTCGGCGATGACCGCGGCGATCTCGGCACTCTTCAGCTTCGGTGACACCGTGCGTACATGCGGCCCCAGGCTGGATCGACCTCCGATCGACGGCGAAATGGCATTAACCGCAGCGGTATTGCCGTGATACGCCTCTTCGGTGACGATGATGCCGGTGGCACCGGTGTGCATCGCCGCCACCCGTAGCGCCAGGTCGTTCACTTCGGATCCGGTGCACGCGTACATGACCTGGTACGAGCCGGATTGCTCAAGATCCGGGAAGGTGGCCAGCAGTCGCTGCGAGTAGTCGACGATGCCTTCGTGCAGATACCGGGTGTGGGTGTTGAGGGTGCTCAACTGCCGTGTCACCGCGTCGATTACGTGCGGATGACAATGGCCCACGCTGGCGACGTTGTTGTAGGCATCCAGGTAGTCGTTACCCGCCTCGTCGAACAGCTTCGTACCCGAGGCCCGGACCAGGTGCACCGGCTTGTCGTAGAACAACCGGTAGGCGGGCCCCAGGACTCTGCTCCGCGCAGCTATCAGGGGGTCGTCCAGCTGACCACCCTGATAGCTGTTGGAATCCATGATGTTGGAGAAGGACATGATTCCTGTCAGCGCTCGTGGGCTTCTTCCAGCACGGTGCGCCCGAGTTCGGCGTACCGCTGTGGATCTTTGTACTTCAGGAACAGGGCCAGCAGCAGGCCCCCGATGCCGACGATACCCACCACCCACGGGATAGCGGCGAAGATCCAGTCCGTCGATGCGGTGCCCGCCGCAAAGGATGCGTTCTTGGCGAGCAGGTAGACCACGTAGATCATGCCGAGCCCACCCAGCAGCGGAGCCAGGAAGGTGGTGAACCAGTTGGCGGTTTCCGGATGTCGTTTGTGCACATGGAAGTACGAGATCACCGAGAAAGCGGCCAGCGCCTGCACGATCATGATCGCGGTGGTGCCCAGCAATGCCATCAGACCGTAGAGGCCGGTGTACGGGTCACGATCGGTGAACTGGAAGAACAACACGACAAGGGTGGCGAAACCGGTCTGGACGAACCCGGCGATATGCGGGGAGCCGTGCACCCGGTGGGTGGCACCGATGGTCTTGCGCATTCCCGGGATGATGTTCTCCCGGCCCAGGGCGTACAGGTAGCGGGCCGCACAGTTGTGAAAGGCCATCCCGCACGCGAACGAGCCGGTCATCAGCAGAATCTTGAACAGGTCGACAGCCCACTGCCCCAGATTGTCGTGCACCGGGTTGAAGAAGATGTTGCCCGCGGTGGCCGAATCCTGGGCCAGTGCAACGGCATTCTCCGGGCCGGTGCCGACGATGGCGAGCCAGGACACGATCACATAGAAGGCACCGATGCCGATCACCGAGCTGATCACGGCGATGGGGATGATCTTCTTGGGGTTGCGCGACTCCTCGCCGTACATGGCGCTGGACTCGAAACCGACCCAGGACCAGAAGGCGAAGAACAATCCCACACCGGCCGAACCCACGACGCTGATCATCGAGCCGTCTGCACCCTCGACGACACCCGAGAGGCTCTGAAAACCATTGAGCGGGTTCAACGATCCCCAGGACCAGCCCTGCGGTCCGCCACCGGCGACCAGTACCGAGACCGCCAGCGCCCCCAGCATCACGATCTCGGTGATCAGGAAGACGCCGAGGACCTTGGCGGCCAGGTTGATGTCGAAATAGGTGAGCAGGGTGTTGACGGCCAGCATCACCAGCGCGAACACGATCCACGGCACCTCGACGCCGAACAGCGACGTGAACAGATCTGTGCCAAAGAAGGAGAAGATGCCGATCAGCGAAGCCTCGAACACCATGTACGCCAGCGCGGTCAGCAGACCCGCGCCCAGGCCCACGACGCGTCCGAGGCCATGTGAGATGTACCCGTAGAACGCCCCGGTCGCCGTGATGTGCTTACTCATGGCGGCATAGCCGATGGCGAACAGCGTGAGCACGATGGTGGCCACGAAGTATCCGGCGGGCGCATAGGCCCCGTTACCGAAACCCACCGCGATAGGGACGTTGCCGACCATGGCGGTGATGGGCGCGGCGGTCGCGACCGCCATGAACAGCACGCCCATCAGCCCGACGGCGTTCGGCTTGAGACGTTGGATGGGGTGGGCGCCCGTAGGGGCGGGTGGATCGCTGATCTCGCTCATTGAATCCCAATCTGAGGGCCAAACCAGACATCTATTTGGTCTGGTTTCGAAGAGTCACCGGCCACGGTGTCGGTGACGAAATGCGACGCCGGCAATTCTTACCCCGCTCAGATTCGTTGGTCAACTGCAGATTTTAGCTGTGAACTCGCTGTGTTTCGGACGTGTTTCGAAGCAGAGCGTATTGCAACACCGCCGTAAAAATCTGCCATTTGGTCTGCTTTGGCTCTCTCTTTGGTCCACACTGGTCGCCATGCCGGGATTACCTGCCGACCACGAGAGCTTCGCCCGCGCCGCGCTGCCCGCCTACGGTCACGCCGCGGACAGCGAGCTTCGGCTGCTGAGCCTGTCGGAAAATGCCACCTACCTGGTGGGCGGTAGCGAGCCCTTCGTACTGCGGGTGCACCGGCCCGACTACCACTCACGACAGGCGATCGAGTCCGAGCTCGCCTGGATGTCCGCCCTGCGCCAACACACCTCGGTCCGGACCCCGCAGCTGGTGACCGCCCGGTCCGGCGAGCAGGTCGTCGCCGCGGCGGTCGGCCACCGGATGCTGCATGTCGACGCTGTCAGCTATATCGCCGGGTGCACCGCCGAGGACGCCACCGATATCGTCGGGTTCGCTGACCTCGGTGAACTTGCCGCCCAGATGCACGAGCATGCGTTGAGCTGGCCGCAGCCGAGCGGCTTCACCCGCTTCCGGTGGGATGTGGACACCATGGTCGGGCCGGCCGGACGCTGGGGAGACTGGCGCGCGGCAACGGGCTTGACCCGGGCCGACCAGGATTCGATCGAGCGGGCGCTGGCAGTCATTGCGCAGCGTCTCGGCGAGTTCGGCACCGGTCCGGACCGATTTGGGCTGGTACATGCCGACCTGCGGCTGGCCAACCTGATGGTCGATCCGAGCGCTCCCGATTCCGGAATCACCGTGATCGACTTCGACGATTGCGGCTGGTCCTGGCATCTGGCGGACCTCGGAGCGGTGGTCTCGTTCATCGAGGACACCACGGTGGCCGAGACCATCGTAGAACAATGGTTGCGCGGATACCAGAACGTGCGCGCCCTGCCGGCCGACCACCTGGCGCTGATACCGACGTTCGTGATGCTGCGGCGCATCCAGCTGACCGCCTGGATAGCCTCGCACGCCGACGCCGACGCCGCTGCCACCTTCGGACCCGAATTTGTCAGTGGCACAGCAGAACTGGCACAGCGCTACCTTACCGACGCATCGTGGATGAGCTGAGAGGATCACATATGTTCGACCTAGCGGGACGTTCGGTTCTGGTGACCGGCGGGAGCAAGGGAATCGGCCGGGGCATCGCTTCGGTGTTCGCCCGCGCCGGCGCGAATGTCGCGATCGCGGCGCGATCGGCCGGTGGTCTCGACGACGCCGTGGCCGCGCTCGACGAACTGGGTGGCGGCACGATCATCGGGGTACGCGTCGACGTGAGTGACCGGCAATCCTGCACGGAGATGGCGGCCGCAGCTGTCGACGCCTTCGGCGGGCTGGATGTGTTGTGCGCCAACGCCGGCATCTTTCCCGACGCGCCGTTGGCCACCATGACCCCCGAGCAGCTCAACGAGATCATGGGCGTCAACGTCAACGGGACGTTCTACGCGGTGCAGGCCTGCCTGGACGCGCTGATCGCATCCGGCACCGGTCGGGTCATCCTGACGTCCTCGATCACCGGCCCGATCACCGGCTACCCCGGCTGGTCGCACTATGGGGCCACCAAGGCCGCCCAGCTTGGCTTCATGCGGACGGCCGCAATCGAGCTGGCGCCCAAGGGAATCACCGTCAACGCCATCCTGCCCGGCAACATCCTCACCGAGGGCCTGCTGGAGAATGGCGAGGACTACATCGCCGGCATGGCGCGCTCGATTCCGGCCGGCGCCCTGGGCACCCCGGAGGACATCGGTCATCTCGCGGCGTTCCTGGCCACCACCGAGGCCGCCTACATCACCGGCCAGGCGATCGCCGTCGACGGTGGCCAGGTGCTGCCCGAGTCCCTGGACGCGATCAGCACCTGATCATGGAGGAAACACCGGGGGGTGCGGTCGCCGAGGATGTACGCCGGCGGATTCTGTCCATGCTGTCCAGCGGTGCGCTGCGCCCAGGTTCACGGCTGGGCACCGAGCGGGAGATGGCCGAACAGTTCGCCGTATCCCGCGCGACGCTGCGCAGCGCACTGTTGCCGCTGAGCCAGGCCGGGGTGCTGGAACGGCGCACCGGTCGCGCGGGGGGCACCTTCATCCGCGCAGATGTGGTGCAGCGCAACGCCGCCGAGCAGTCGGGCCTGCCCGCGCGGCTGCACAGCGGAGGCCACACCAGCGATACCAAAGTGCTCGCCACCGACAGCAGGCCGGCCACCCTTGCCGAGTCGGTGGCCCTGGAGATCCCGCCGGACACCCAGGTCTTCGTCATCCGCAGACTGCGCTACGCAGACGGGGTGCCCCTGTCGGTCGACCTGGCATGTTTCGTCGCGGCGCATGCCGCCGACCTGCTGGAACAGCCGCTCGGCGGATCGCTGTACGAGCTGTTGCGGCAGCGGTACGGACTGCAGCCCGCCGGCACCACTGAAACCATCGAGGTGGTCAGCGCCAGCCCGCGGGAAGCCAAATGGCTGCAGATCGCGCACCGCAAGCCGCTGCTGGCCATCACCCGGGTGACGCGGGACAGCGCCGGGCGCCCGTTCGAGTTCGCCTACGACCTGTTCCGCGCCGACCGGGTCCGGTTGACCGCCAGCAGCAATATCGCCGGCGTCAGCCCAGTTTCCGCAACCGTGGTTCCAGATCCCGCTTGAACAGCTCCAGGAAGCGGCGCTGGTCATGCCCGGGGGCGTGGAACACCAGATGATTGAGGCCGTAGCCCACGTATTCGGCGACCTTCGAGACGGCCTCATCGGGATCCGAGGCGACGATCCAGCGCTTGGCGACCTGCTCGATGGGCAGCGCGTCGGCGGCCTTCTCCATCTCGATCGGGTCGTCGATCGAGTGCTTCTGCTCGGCGGTGAGCGATAACGGCGCCCAGAACCGGGTGTTCTCCAGCGCGAGCTCCGGATCGGTGTCGTAGGAGATCTTGATCTCGATCATCCGGTCGACATCGTCCGGGTTCTTGCCCGCGGCCTCGGCACCTTCCCGCATGGCCGGGATGAGCTTCTCCTTGTAGAGCTCCTCCCCCTTGCCGGAGGTGCAGATGAACCCGTCACCGGCCCGGCCGGCATACTTCGCGACCTGCGGCCCGCCGGCGGCGATGTAGATCGGGATGCCGCCCTCGGGCACGTCGTAGATCGAGGCACCCTTGGTCTTGTAGTACTCACCCTCGAAGTCGACGCGGTCACCGAGCCACAGCTCGCGCATCAGCCGCACCGATTCACGTAGCCGCGCGTAGCGCTCCTTGAATTCCGGCCACTCTCCCTCGTACCCGGTGGCGATCTCGTTGAGCGCCTCGCCGGTGCCCACACCCAGGAAGATCCGGTCCGGGTACAGACAGCCCATGGTGGCGAACGCCTGCGCGATCACGGCCGGGTTGTAGCGGAAGGTCGGGGTCAGTACCGAGGTGCCCAGGATCAGGCGCTCGGTGCGCTCGCCGACGGCGGTCATCCAGGCCAACGAGAACGGCGCATGCCCGCCCTCATGGCGCCACGGCTGGAAATGATCACTGACGGTCGCACTGTCCATCCCGTGCGCCTCGGCCTGCACGGCCAGTTCGACGAGCTCACGCGGGGCGAACTGTTCCGCCGACGCCTTGTATCCCAGTTTGAGTTCAGCCACGGTTCCTTTTTACTCCGTCTCGATTTCCCCTGTCGCTTCGCTCCCGCCCTCCGCCGATAGCCTGGGCAGCATGCCGACAGCCCTCACCCGTATCACCGACACCGTCTACTTCGCCCAGACCGACCTGGTGAACTGGACGCTGGTGGCCGACGACGACGGCGTGCTGCTCATCGACGCCGGGTATCCGGGCAGCCGCGAGGAGGTCCTCGACTCGGTGCGCGAGCTGGGCTTCGCGGCCGAGGACGTGCGGGCGATCCTGCTGACCCACGCCCATGTGGACCACCTCGGATCGGCCATCTGGTTCGCGAAAACCCATGGCACACCGGTGTATACGCACGCCACCGAGGTCGGGCACGCCAAGCGGCAGTACCTGGAGCAGGCGTCCCCGGTGGATGTGCTGGCCCGTGCGTGGAATCCGCGTTACCTCGCCTGGTCGCTGGCGCTGGTCCGCAAGGGCGGACTGACCCACGAGGGCATCCCGACGGCCGAGGCGTTCGACGAGGGCATCGCCGCGGCGCTGCCCGGCACCCCGATCGCGGTACCGACGCCCGGGCACACCGGTGGCCACTGTTCCTATCTGGTCGACGGGGTGCTGGTCGCCGGGGACGCGTTGATCACCGGCCACCCGGTGAGCACCCGCCGCGGGCCGCAGCTGCTCCCGGGTCTGTTCAACCACGATCAGGACGGGTGTGTGCGCAGCCTGGCCGCGCTGGGCATGCTGGATTCCGAGGTCCTGCTGCCCGGGCACGGCCCGGTCTGGCGCGGCCCGATCCGCGACGCCGCGGACGCGGCCGGCCGATGACCGGCCGCCGGCCGTTGCACCGCGACCGCTCGCGGGCCACGTCCTTCGGATCGGTGGCCGCGCGTTACGACCGCTTCCGGCCCCGGTATCCCGCCGCGCTGATCGACGATCTGGTGCCCCGCACCGGTATCCGGGTGCTCGACGTGGGTGCCGGGACCGGTATCGCGACCGCGCAGCTGCGTGCGGCCGGTGCCGACGTGCTGGCGGTGGAACCCGATCCGCAGATGGCCGAGGTCGCCACCGGCAAGGGCCTGGCCGTCGAGGTGGCCACGTTCGCCGACTGGGATCCGTGCGGGCGCACCTTTGACCTCGTCGTGTTCGCCCAGTCCTTCCACTGGGTGGACCCGGAGCCCGCGCTGCGCAAGGTGGGCGCGGTACTGGCCAGGAGCGGTCGACTGGCACTGCTGTGGAACCGGATCGTCGCGGTTCGTCCCAGTCCGGACGAGCTCGCGGGTGTGTATGCCGGTGTGGGTGCCGAGCTGCAACGCCCATCGGTCCTCGTCGAAGGCGAGGATCTGGAGCCGTTGTTGGCTGCGGCGGGCTTCACCTCCGAGCGTCGCCACTACACCGAACACCCGCATTACGACGGCGCCGAATGGGTGGAGATGGTGAGCACCTACTCCGCGGTGTTACGGCTGCCCGCGGCCGATCAGGATGTCTTGCGCCGCCGACTGGCGGCCACCATCGGTGACGCCGGTGTGGAGGCCACCAACGACGCGCTCACCGTCCTGTGCACGGCTACCCGATGAGCACGTAGCCGAACAGGAAGACCGCGGTCACCACCAGGCCGCACACCACCACGATGGTGGGCAGCAGGATCATCTGGTCGAGTTCCTCGCTGTCGAGGGCATCGTTCTCCGAGGGGCCGAACAGCACCCGGCCTGCCGCATTCCCGCGCAGCCTGATCACGGTGCGCCGCACCGCGGGCACCTCGCTGTTGCGTCCGACCAGTGCGCGCACGCCGATGCCCAGCAGCGCAGTGAACAGCGCAGCGGCCAGGATCAGAAGGCCCACGGTGGCGAGTGACACGGGGCAAGCCTACGAGCCCGTCCAGGCCGTGGCGACCAGCTCGTGTGAGCGCAGCCGGTCCTCGTGCCGGTAGGCCACCGAGGTGATCACCAGTTCGTCGGCGCCGGTGACCCGCTGCAGATCCGAGAGCCGCTGGGCCACCTCGTCGGCGTCTCCCACGAATTGCGTTGCGAGCCGATCCTTCACGAGCTCGCGCTGTTCGTCGGTCAAGGGCGGCACGGTAGCCGGATCTGGGTACGGTGCGGCACCGCCGGCGGCCCGGACGGAATGCACCCAGTGCCCGAAACTCCCGGCCAGCTGCCGCGCGGTGGCATGGTCGTCGGCGGCCAGCACGTCCGCCGATACCACCACATAGGGCTCTGCCAACACCTCGGATGGCTGAAAGGCCTTGCGGTAGGCCTCGATCGCCTCCAGCGCGGTGGCCGGTGCGATGTGATAGGCCGCGACAAAGGGTAATCCCTGCGCGCCGGCGACCCGGGCACTCTGCCCCCTGGTGCTGCCGAACACCCATGGCCGCAGCCCGGTGCCCTCCCCGGGCGTGGCATGCGCCTCGAACCCGCCCACCTGGTACGTGCCGTTCAGCAGGGCCAGGATGTCGGCGACCTGCTCGGCGAAATCAGGTGCGACGGCTTCGGGTTGCTGCAACGTCGCCATCGTCGCCTGCAGGCGCGGGTTGCGCATCAGGACCGAGACGTCGAACGGGGCGGGGACCACGACACCGTCGACCTCATGCCATTCCCGCGGCGGTCTCGGCTCGCGGGGCTGCTGCCGCGGCGATGCGGTGCGGCGCTGCCCGGAGCGGCCCACCCCGAGGTCGATACGCCCGGGGTGGAAGGCGTCCAGGGTCGCGAAACTCTCCACCACCGCGATGGCGGTGGTGTGGCCGAGCTGCACCGCGGCCGCACCGACGCGAATGGTGTTGGTGGCGGCCGCAATCTGGCCGATCAGCACGGCCGGGGACGCACTGGCGACCGCGACATAGTGATGTTCGGCCACCCAGAAGCGGCGGTACCCCCACTGCTCGGCATGCCGGGCGAGATCGACGGTGTTGCGCAAGGCGGTCGGGGCGTCACTGCCGGCGCTGATCGGCGCGAGATCCAGCACGGACAACGGAACGCTCATCTCAGCACCTTCTCGAAGGCGATCGGGTAGATATCGCGTGCTTTTTCCCCGTCGCTGCGCTCGCCCTGACCGGCGGGCAGCGGTTCGGCCAGCCTGGTGTAGCCGGCCGATTCGTAGAGTGCCTCCGCCTCGGGCTGGCGGTCACCGGTGGTCAGATAGATGCGCCGGTAGCCCCGCTCGGCGATCACCGCCTCCAGTGCCACCAGCAGGGCCTTGGCGTAGCCACGCTGCCGGCACCCACTGTCGGTCCAGATCCGTTTGAGTTCGGCGGTCTCGGCATCGAAGCGCTGGAACGCCCCGCCGGTCACGGGCTGCCCACCGAGCAGCCCGATCAGCAGTGCGCCGTGCGGTGCGGCGAATTCCTCGGCCGGGTGGCCACGCAGCCAGGCCGCCACGCCGGCTTCGGTACCGCCGTAGCGCTGCGCGTATTCGACGGTCAGTTCGGCGAGCAGCGGCTCCGCCAACGGGTCGGTCTGCTCGACCGCGACAAAGCGCAGAGATTCCACCAATGCTCCTACCATCACTTCACTGTCCAACGTGCCCAGCCGTCTCGCATTCCGGGCGGGGGTATCAGCTCAGCATGATCGAAAATGGGCCCAGGTTGCTAGCGTCATGGCTCATGCGCATGGTGATGGCGACCGCACTGATGTGTGGGCTGATCGCCGGCTGCACACCCGCGGGGGAATGCTCATTGGCCGGCCTGCCGCCGGAGGTCGCGGCCACCGTGGACCTCATCGAGGCCGGCGGGCCCTTCCCGCATCGGCGCAATGACGGGGCCGTCTTCGGTAACTACGAGGGCCGACTCCCCGAGCACGAGCGTGGCTACTACCGCGAGTACACCGTGCCGACGCCCGGACTGCACCACCGCGGGACACGTCGCATCGTCGCGGGCGGCGAACCTCCGGATTTCTATTACACCGACGACCACTACGAATCCTTCTGCCTGATCGGAATCGCATGAAGACCTACCGGATCGACGGCTCGCGGATCACCTCGACGTCGGACCTGTATGCCGAGATCGGTCGCGCGGTCAACGGTGACGGTGGCTATTTCGGGTCCAACCTGGATGCGTTGGCCGACTGCCTGCGCGGCGGCTTCGGCACTCCCGAGGACGGCGGATTCCGTTTCGTCATGGCGTCCTACCGGCAGGTCAAGGGCGCCGTCGGAGATGACCTGTGGAACACCCTGCTGCACCTGTTCAGCGCCGAGGGTGTCGACCTGTGGCTCACGCCCTGAGGCCACTTTCGCGAAAAACTTGACACGTGTAAAGTTCGCCGCCATGGACAACATCAGCGGCAAGACCATCGCGATCACCGGCGCGGCCCGCGGTATCGGCTATGCCACCGCCAAGGCCCTACTCGCCCGCGGCGCCCGCGTCGTGATCGGCGACCGTGACGTCGCGTTGCAGGAATCCGCCGTCGTCGAACTCACCAAACTCGGCCAGGTGTCCGGCTACCCGCTCGATGTCACCGACCGGGAGTCCTTCGAGACCTTCCTGGACAAGGCCCGCACCGACGGCGGCGGCCACATCGACGTGCTGATCAACAATGCCGGCGTGATGCCGGTGGGCCCGTTCCTGGAGGAGACCGAGCAGTCGGTCCGGTCCTCGCTGGAGGTCAACGTCTACGGCGTGCTCACCGGTTGCCAGCTCGCGCTGCCGCAGATGGTCAAGCGCCGCAGCGGCCACATCATCAACATCGCCTCGTTGTCCGGCCTCATCCCGCTGCCCGGCCAGGTCGTCTACGTCGGCGCCAAGTACGCGGTGGTGGGCCTGTCCACAGCGCTGGCCGACGAGATGGCACCGCACGGCGTCAACGTCTCGGTGATCATGCCGCCGTTCACCAACACCGAGCTGATCTCGGGAACCAAGTCCGGCGGCGCGATCAAACCCGTCGAGCCCGAGGACATCGCCGCCGCCATCGTCAAGACGCTCGACAAGCCCAAGACCCACGTGTCGGTGCCGCCGGCGCTGCGGTTCACCGCGCAGGCCGCCCAGATGCTGCCGCCCAAGGGCCGCCGCGCCATGAACAAGGCACTCGGCCTGGACACCGTGTTCCTCGAGGTCGACACCGCCAAGCGCAAGAGCTACGAGGACCGCGCCCGTGCCGCCCAGGGTGTCATCGAGTCCGACGGTAAGTAGCAGCGCCGGATCCGCCTCAGTACCGGATGGCTTCGATCAACGGTGACGGCTCATCCATCAACGCCCAGAACCGGTCCCGGATGGCGACCGTCATCGGGCCGGGCTCACCGTTGCCGATGGCCTCGCCGTCCAGGGAGTTGATCGGGGTGACACCACCGGCGGTGGTGACCGCCATCAACTCGTCGGCGTCGTAGAGCTCGTGGCTGGTGACATCGCGCAGCGTGGCCTCGATGCCCATCTGGTCGGCCAGCTCGAACACCGTCTTACGGGTGATGCCCGGCAACGCATTTCGTGACGGCGACGCCAGCTTGCCGTCCTTGACGATGCAGACGTTGAATCCGGGGCCTTCGGCGACGCAGTTGTCGGAGTCCAGCAGGATCGCGGTGCGGGCGCCGCGATCTTTGGCCTCGAAGCTCGCCGCGGTCAGATCGCCCCACTGGTAGTTCTTGATGGTCGGGTCGACGGTGTTGCGCCCGGCCCGGCGGACGTGACGCGGCACGATCGCGGTGGTCCCGAAGATCTGCTCGGCGGGCGGGAAGGCCCACAGATAGGGGATGGCGTAGATGTACACCTGGTGGGTCAGCTTGGAGAGGTCCTTCTCGCCCTTGCGCTTTCCGTAGCCGCGGGTGACGGTGAGGTTGACGAACGACTCTCGCAGCTGGGACAGCGAGACGCACTTCTTGGTGATCTCGGCGAGTTCGTCCTTGCTCATGCCGGCGTCGAGGCGGAGCTTGCGCGAACCGTCGAGCAGCCGGTCGAGGTGATCACCCAGCCGGAAGATGTTGCCGTGCCAGACATGTGCCACCGTGTAGGTCAGGTCGGAGTGCCCGAACCCGGTGTCGAAGATCGAGATCTTGGCCTCTTCGGCGGGCATGTACTCGCCCTCGATCCACGCGACCCCACCGGCGAAGGGGCTGGAGGTGTCCAGTTCGTAGTCGCTGTACTGGATCACCGAGCCTTCCGGGGTCGCTTCACGGATGGCGGCGCCGGGCTCGACGGCGACCAGGTTGGAGGTGCCTGCGTCTGCGATGGTCATCTCTGATGGTCCTTTCAGGAGTTGTGGGACTTGGCGTATGCGACGCCGGCGTCGCCTCGGGAGAGGCGGGCCTTCAGGCCGGTGGCCCACCAGATCGCGGCGATCACCACGACGCCGAGGAACACCCACTTGTTGTTGGTGAACTGCGGCAGGAACAGCAGTGTCACGGCGACACTGAGGAAGACCACCAGCGCGGTGATGTAGATCGGCAGTCGGAACCGGCCCAGGTCGAAGGTGCCGGGGTCCCCGGCCGGGATGGTGCCCTTGCGGTAGCCGACCAGCAGCCCGATGGTCTGCAGGATGTAGACGAAGAAGAACAGCAGTGACGCGATGCCGATGATGTAGTTGAATGCCTTCTCGTTCACGATCGCCGACAGCAGCAGCAGCGTCGACAGGCAGCCCAGGCCGATGATCGAGTAGGTCGGCGTCTTGCGGGTGGGTGACACGTGGCGCCACACATGGGAGAACGGCAGCATGTTGTCGCGGGCCATCGAGTAGGTCAGCCGGGTGGCGACCAGGATGTTGGCCAACAGGCAGGCCAGGATGTTCGTCAGCGCGATGGCGACGATGATCTTGGTGACGACGGGGCCGGCCTGCTGGGTGATGATCTCCTCGATCGGCGCACTCGAATTCGCTTCCACCGCAGCGGGATCCTTGATGGCGAGCACGTAGACGATGTACATCAGCAGCTCGATGACGATCGAGGTGACCAACGCGTAGAACATCGTCTTGGGCACGACCCGGCGGGCGTCCTTGGTCTCCTCGGCGACGTCGGCGCCGGACTCCACCCCGATGAGCCCGAAGAACGGGCCGAGCGCGGCGGCCAGCCAGGCCAGCATGTAGGAGTCCTTGTCGCCCGCTTCGCCGCCGGTGAACAGCACCGAGATCGGTTGGTGGTTCTCGGGTGCGGAGAACGCGATCACGGCGATGAGCGCGGTGGCGCCGACGGTGATCACCAGTTCCAGGCTGACGCCGATGTTGTTGACCATGGTCGCGAACCGGACGCCGTAGATGTTGATCAGCACACAGACGAACACCACGGCGATGGCCAGCAGGATCTGCGTCGTCTGCGTCATGCTCCAGCCGAACAGCCCGCCCAGATAGCCGGACAGGATGAACCCGACGCCGGTCATCCCGCACACCCACCCCATCAGGGCGATGAATCCGGTGAACCAGGCCAGATTCGGCCCGTTGATCCGGCTGATCCACTGATACGAGTAGCCGGCCAGCGGCAGTTTCGCGGTCAGGTCCGCGGCGATGAAGGTCCACAACGCGAACACCGCGCCGGCGAGCAACAGCGTCCACACGAACGGCGCCCCGGCGGTGAAGTAGCCGGCGCCGAAACCGGTGAACACCGCGGTGGTCGCACTGATGGTCGCGAAGCCGATGGCGAAGGACGCCAGCGTGCCGACCGAGCGGTCCAGCTTCTGGGTGTAGCCCAGCTCGGCGAGCTTGGAATCCTCGGCGTTCAGTGCGGTCGCCGAGGACTCAGTGGGTCGTACGGGGGTGTCGGTCATGGGATCTCCAGGTCGGAGCAGGGGTGAGAGGTCTGATGACAGACAATCGCCACCGGGGCGTCACCGGAAGTTCCATCTTTTGATCTTCTGATAACCAATATTTATCAGTGCTGGTCCAGCGGTGTTTCGTCGCCGTCCTCGAAACCCCAATTCTGCTGGACATGCCTGATCAGGGCATCCGCTTGGGGGCTGAGGGTGCCGGGATGCCAGACCAGCGCAACATGGCTGGGCGGGCGGTCCACGATCGGGACGTAGACGATTCCGGGTCGGTCATAGAACCGGGCCACCGACGAGGTGGTGAAGCTGATACCCAGCCCGCGGGCGATGGACGTGGTCTCGGCCTCGTAGGTGGCGGCGACCGCCGCGATGGTCGGCGGACGACTGCCGCGGGCGTCCATCGCCATCCAGTAGTCCCGCCACGGTCCGGCGGTCAGCGGCGCGCAGACGATCGGGTCGTCGAGCAACTCGGCGATCTCGACCTCGTGACGGCCCGCCAGCGGATGATCCCGGGGCAGGCAGGCCACCCAGGATTCGGAATCGAGCACCAGCATGCGGTGCTCGGGCAGGTCCACCGGCGGGCGGATCAGCGCGACCTCGGTGGTGCCGCCGGCCAGTCCGGCGGTGGGGTCGGCGAAATCGAACTCGATGGGTTCGACACTGACATCCGGGTAGGCGGCCTCGAAATGCCGGACCACGCGAAACAGCAGATCGGCACCGGTGCCGATGAGATAACCCAGCCGCAGCCTGCCCTGGCGGGTTCCCGACAGGGTGACCAGGTTGGCCACCACCGCATCGATCCCGGAGAGCGCCTGCTGCACCTGCGGCAACCACGCCGCACCGAGATCGGTGAGCGCGACCTCGCGGGTGTTGCGGTTGAGCAGCACCACGCCGAAGGCCTGTTCGAGCTGTTTGATCGCGGTGGACAGCGCCGGCTGGGTGATGAACAACCGCTCGGCCGCGCGACGGTAGTTCAGCTCCTCGCCGAGGACGGCGAAGTAGCGCAGCTGCCGCAGCGTCAGGTCACTCACGCCAGCGCTAGCCGAACTCCGGGACCGAGTCAGCGTTCCGGTACGTCTCGATGGTGTGCAGGTGCTCGAACAGCTGGGTATGCGTGAACGGATGCTGGGTGGTGGTACCGACCAGCACCACCCGCACGATCGCGCCGTCCTCGGCGGCATCCAGCCACAGCGAGGTCACCGGCAGGCCGTCGTCGACCTCAGCGCCGGACTGCTCGAAGAACCACACCGCGTAATCGTCATCGGACTGTTCCTCGTCGAAGGTCCAGTCGCGGGCGGTGATTCGTTCGTCGAACTCGGCCAGGTCGGCGACGATCCCGTCCGGGATGGCGGCCAGTTGGTCCATGATCACCGCAGGAACCCGAGCGGCCCCCTGCCGCTTCTTACGGCGCGCCTTCTTGGCATCTCCACGCTTGGACACAGCTCAGCTCAGCGCCTGGTCCAGGTCGGCGATCAGGTCCTCGGTGCCCTCCAGGCCGACCGAGACCCGCACCACGCCATCGCCGAGACCGATCGCCGCACGCCCCTCCGGGCCCATCGCCCGGTGAGTGGTGGTGGCCGGATGGGTGATCAACGATTTGGCGTCACCGAGGTTGTTGGAGATGTCGATGATGTTCAGCTTGTCGAGCACCTGGAAGGCGCGGTCCTTACCGCCATCGAGCTCGAACGTGACCACCGTGCCGCCGCCACGCATCTGCCGTTTGGCCAGATCGAACTGCGGATGTGATTCCAGGAAGGGATATTTCACCCAGTTCACCCCGGCCTGCTGCTCCAGGAACTCGGCGACGCGGTGCGCCGAACGGTTCGAGTAGTCCACCCGGACCGCCAGCGTCTCAAGACCTTTGAGCATGGTCCAGGCATTGAAGGCACTGATCGCCGGACCGGTGTGGCGCATCAGCTTCTGCACCGGCCCGTCGATGTACTCCTTGTCGCCGAGGATCGCCCCGCCCAGCACGCGCCCCTGGCCGTCGATGTGCTTGGTGCCCGAGTAGACCACCACGTCGGCACCGAGTGGCATGCCCTGCTGCAGCAACGGAGTGGCAAAAACGTTGTCCAGCACCACCTTTGCACCGGCCGCATGCGCGAGTTCGGACACCGCGGCGATATCGACCAGCGACTGCATGGGATTGGAGGGTGTCTCGAAGAACACCGCCTGGGTGGGCGTGCTGAGCGCCTCTTCCCACTGGGACAGGTCGTCGCCGTCGACGAAGACGGTCTCGACCCCCCAGCGCGGCAGGATCTCGCTGCACACCACGAAGCACGAACCGAACAGGCTGCGGGCGGCGACCAGCCGGTCACCGGCGCCCAGCAGCGCGCCCAGTGCGGTGAACACCGCGGCCATGCCGGTGGCGGTGGCGAATGCGGCGGGCGCGTCCTCGATGAGACGCAGACGTTCCTCGAACATCGAGATGGTCGGGTTGCCATAGCGTGAGTACACGTACCGGTCGATCTCGCCGGTGAACGCCTTCTCCGCGTCGCCCGCCGACGAGTAGACGTAGCCCGACGTCAGGTACATCGCCTCGGAGGTCTCCTCGAAACCGGACCTCAGTAGGCCGCCGCGCACCCCGATGGTGGCCTGGCTGACGCCGTCGGGCAGCGGTGCGGGGATCCGGACCGACGGCACCTGGTCTTCCTCGGGACTGCTCATGACTGCGTCCAGGGCAGGCCGACCGCTTTCCACCCGGTGGTGCCGCGGTGGCCGTTGGCGTCGAGGTTGCCCTCGAATCCGTCGAGCACGTTGTAGGACGGGCCGATGCCCGCCTCGGTGGCGGTGATGGCCGAACCGATGGATCGGTTGCCGGACCTGCACAGGAACACGACTGCGCGCTGTCCGGGGGCGATACCGGCCTTGCCGAGGTCGTCGACGAAGTTGTCGTTGTGGGAGCCGTCGGTCCTGGTCCACTCCACATAGACGACGTCGCGGCGCAACGCGCTCAGGTCGGGGACGCCCACGAAACGCCATTCGGCTTCGGTACGACAATCGACGAGCACGGCTTCGGGGTTGGCGGACAGCAGCTCCCATGCCTGCTCAGGCGTGATGTCTCCGGCGTAGCCCGGACTCTCGGATGTGGACACCCCAATACCGTAACGGCTAGGCCGGTCCAACCGAGCACACCTTCCAGCTGCCGTCCTCGCGCACGAAGGACATGTCCACGGTGGCCTCGGTGTCCTCGTTCTCCCCGAAGTGGTACCGGACGGTGGCGGTGGCGGTATCTCCGTCGACCGTCACATTGCTCGCACCGTCGACGTAGCGCTCCCCGCGCTGCGCCGCCGAATTCCGTTGCCGGGTGAGCACCTCGTCCTCGGAGCCGTGCTGTGCGGCGCAGGTGCTCGCCAGAAAGGCCGCGTAGTCCTGCCGTTGCAGCGCATCGTTTTGAGCGACCACGGCCCGCCCGATCTGTTCGGGATCGCCGTCGCCGTCACTGCGGTTGACCACAAAAATCCCGGTGATCACAACCACGATGATGACCAGGGCCAGCAGGAACGGTGTCGCGGTGGGCCGGTCCTGATCGTCGGGTTCCTCGCTCACGACTGCCAGAGCCTACGCAGCGACACCGCGGTGCGCTGCGCGCGGTCCCTGGCCACGACGACGTCGGGAGCCGTGGCGACGGCGGCCCCCAACCGGTGCCTGCCATCGGTCTCGTCGAGCCGGTCGAACAGCAGCACGTCGCTCTCGGCCACCGCCAGCGCCTCGGCGAGCACGCCGACGACGTCGGACTCGGCCGGCACGGGCGTCCGGCCATCGGCATAGCCGATCTCGGCGGCACCCGGCGAGATCATGATGGTGTCGGCCGTCAGGCCCAGGATCGCCCGGGCGTGCAGGTCGAACTCGGAGAGCCGCTGGGTCCGCACCGTGAGGAACGCGTTGTCGACCGGCCGCGGCCGGACCGTCGAGAAGTACACCTCGTCGCCGCGCACCAGCAGTTCCACCGCGAACACCCCGCGCCCGCCGAGCGAGTTCACGATGCGGGCCGCGATCGACTTGGCGGCATCCAGCGCGGCCGGGCTGAGCCGGTGCGGCTGCCAGGTCGCCAGCGTGCCGTCCTCGGCGACCCGGTGCCCGATCGGCTCGCAGAAGTGCACGGCGGGCCCGGTGGGGCCGGTGGTCCGCACCGTCAGCAGGGTGACCTCGTCGTCGACGTCGACCACCGTCTCGGCCATCACCCGGTTGGGGGTGCTGAGGTGACCCACCGCGATGGCCCGGTTCCAGGCCGGCTCGACATCCTCGGGTCGCAGCAGCACCGAACGGCCCTCGCCCGGGGTACCGGCCACCGGGGTGACCGCCAGCGGGAACCCGGCGTGCTCGGCGACCGCGGAAAGTTCCTTGGCCGAGCCGGCGAACCAGAACGGCGCGGTCGGCAGACCGAGCTCATCGGCGGCCAGGCGGCGCAGGCCCTCGCGGTCCAGGCTCAGCCGGGTGGCGCGCGGTGTGGGGAACACCTCGGCGGTCTCTGCGATGGCGATCAGCGCGTCGGCGGCGACCTCACCCGCTTCGACGACGACATAGTCAGGGTGCTCCCGCTCGACCGCCGCGCCCAATGCCTCGGGATCGTTCATCGGCACCACCGCGCTGCGATCGGCGACCCGGTGCGCGGGTGCGCCGTCGTAGCGGTCGACCGCGACGACCGTCGCGCCGAGACGCTGGAAGGACAGTGTCAGTTCACGACTCACCTCACCGGACCCGAGCAGCATCACCACCGGTCTTGCGCGCTCTTCAGCATGTCTGGTCATCGCTCACCCAGCCTGCCAGATCCTCAGCCGATCCGGCTGTCGACATAGCACCATCGCCAGGACTCGCCGGGCTCCGCCGAACGCATCACCGCGTGACCGGTCTGCCGGAAGTGTTCGGTCGCGTGCTGATGCGGGCTGGAATCGCAGCATCCGACGTGCCCGCAGGACAGGCACATCCGCAGATGCGCCCACGCGCCGGCGCCGTCACGTGCGCATTCCTGGCAGCGTCCCGGGGTCAACGGCTCCGGATCTACGATGCCTACTGCGTGGTGAAGATGCTCGCAGGAATCCGGGGCTGCCGCAGCTGCCGCCGAGCGGCGTCGGGAACTCTTGCGCATGTGGAACAAGGATAGGTTGAAGCCGTGGCAGCGACACTGCTGGCAGTTCTGGTGGGCGCGGTCCTGCTGGCCGCGGTGAGCCGCCGACTCGATGTCTCGGCGCCGCTGGCACTGGTGGTCGCCGGTCTGGTGGCCAGCGCGATCCCCGGACTCGACGAGGTGGAACTCGACCCCGAGCTGGTGCTGTTCGTCATCCTGCCGCCACTGCTGTGGTCGGCGGGGCTGGAGAGCAGCTATCTCAACATGCGTCGCCATGTGCGCTCCATCGGGTCGCTGGCGGTCGGGCTGCCGCTGATCACCACGCTGGCCGTCGGAGTCGTGGCCTATCACGTGGTGCCCGATTTCACGCTGGCCGCGGCGCTGGTGCTGGGCGCGATCGTGGCTCCACCGGACGCGGTGTCCGCGACGGCGGTGGGCCGCCGGCTCGGACTGCCGCGGCGCATCATGACGCTGCTCGGCGGGGAGAGCCTGCTCAACGACGCGACCGCGCTGACCGCCTACAAGGTGGCGCTGGCCGCCGCCATCGGGGCATCGGCCGGCTGGGTGTCAGGGCTGGGCACCTTCGTGCTGGCCGCCGCCGGGGGCGTCATCGTGGGCGTGCTCGCCGGGACGGCCATCACCTTCATCCGGTCCCGGCTCGACGACCCGTTGGTCGAGAGTGCCATCGGCCTGGTGGCCCCGTTCGTCATCTATCTGCTGGCCGAGGAGGCGCATGCCTCCGGTGTGCTGGCCGTCGTCGTCGCCGCCCTCATGCTCGGTCAGCGTTCCACGAGAGCCGGGTATGCCACCCGGCTGCAGGACGACGCGGTGTGGAAGGCCCTGCAACTCATCCTGGAGTCGTTCGCCTTCCTGCTGATCGGACTGCAACTGCCCGGAGTGGTGCGCCAGCTGTCCGGGCTGTCCGCGGCGGCGATCGCGCTCTCCTCGGTGGCGGTGCTGGCCACCGTCATCGTGGTCCGGATCGCCTGGGTCTTCGCGTTCACGTATCTGCGCAACCCACGGCCGGCGGCCGGCGAGGTCTTCGTGGTGGCATGGGCCGGGATGCGCGGGGTGGTGTCGCTGGCCGCCGCCTTCGGTGTGCCGTTGACCACGATGTCCGGTGCGCAGTTCCCGGGCCGGCCGCAGCTGGTGTTCCTGACCTTCGTCGTGGTGGTGGGCACGCTGCTGCTGCACGGGCTGACGCTGCCGTGGGTGATCCGGCGGTTCGGCATCCACAGTGACGACGCACAGCGCGATGCGTTGGCCCAGGCCGCGGCGCAGGACAAGGCGGCCCGTGCCGCGGCGGACCGGCTCGACGAACTGCTCGAACTGCATCGCCCCGACGGGACCGCCATCCAGTCCGGCGCGGTCACCGACGATGCCGCCGAGGTGTTGCGCAGGTGGAACACCGCCCGCCGCAACTCCGCGTGGGAGCGGCTGGGCCGCGGCGAGGACGAGATCGGCGAGAGCCCGGCCTCGGCGTTCCGCCGGTTGCGATTGGAAATGCTTGCCGCCGAACGCGATACCTTCATCGCCGAGCGCGACGCCGGGAACATCGATGATGAGGTGCTGCGCGAGGTCCTGCGCGGCCTGGACCTCGAAGAGGCCACCCTCAATCGTCGTTAGCTGCCCGGAACTCGCGCATGGCCCCGATCAGTGCGGTGAACACGCGATGCGCGGCATCGAGATCGGCGTCGGGCAGACCGGCCAGCGCCTCGGAATTGATCCGTTGCAGCGGGGTGAAGAAATCGGTGGCCACCGCCAGACCGTGATCGGCGTAGCGCAGGATCACCTTGCGCCGGTCATCGGGGTGCACCTCCCGGCGCAGATGCCCCGACGAGATCATCCGCTCGACCAGATAGGTGATCGCCGCGGCCGAGGTGCCCATCAAGGCGCGCAGGTCACCCGCGGTCAGCGGAGACCCGGACGATTCGGCGACCATGATGTACAGCAGGGCACGAAAATCATTGGCGGCCAGATCATTGCGGCTCGCGAACTCGCGCCCTATCTGATCCGATTCGGCCGTGAGGGCGCGCACGTCGCCGGCGATGAACCCCTCGAGTTCTTCCCGCTCCATCCGTCGAGCATATCGTTCACTTGATTAATCGTTAAGTTTCTGAAATATTTGGCTCATGTCCAGTCGCATCTCCTGGCTCGTGGCGTTACTCGTGATCGTCGCCTCCGGCGCCGGCCTCGGCCTGCTCAGCGGTGGGGACTCCGCCTCACAGTCGCCGGTGGCCGTGCCCGCCGATGCGGAATCGGCCCGCGCCGACGCCCTGCGTGCCGAATTCCCCGGCGGCGACCGCGCTCCCGCCATCATCGTGTTCACCCGGACCGACGGCGGCCCATTGGGCCCGGCAGATATCGCCGCGGCAGGCCCCGGCGCGCAGGTGTCGCAGGACGGACTCGCCGCGGTGTCGGTCTCCCCGCTGTCGGCCGACCTGTCCGGGTTCGCCCTCAACGACGCGGTCCAGAAGTTGCGCACCCAGACCGCCGAACGGCTACCGGAAGGCCTGCAGGCGCAGGTGACCGGCGGCCCGGCCTTCGGTGCCGATATCGCGAATTCCTTTGCCGGAGCGAATATCACCCTGCTCGCGGTGACGGCCGCGGTGGTGGCCCTGCTGCTGATCATCACCTACCGGTCCCCGGTCCTGTGGCTGGTGCCACTGCTGGTGATCGCATTCGCCGACCGGGTCGGCTCCGTGGTCGGCACCGCGGTGGCCTCCGGTCTGGGCCTGAACCCGGACGGGTCGACGGGGGGTATCACCAGCGTGCTGGTGTTCGGCGCGGGCACCAACTATGCGCTGCTGCTCATCTCGCGCTATCGCGAGGAGTTGGGCCGGTCGGCCGATCACCGCGAGGCGCTGCGGGTCGCCACCCGCGCCGCCGGCCCCGCGATTCTCGCCAGCAATGCCACGGTCGTGCTGGCGCTGCTCACCCTGGCCTTCGCCACGGCGCCCTCCAACCGCAGCCTCGGCGTACAGGCCGCGGCGGGCCTGGTGGTGGCGGCCATCTTCGTACTCCTGGTGTTACCGCCCTTCCTCGGGTTGTTCGGCAAGAAACTGTTCTGGCCGTTCATCCCACAGGTGGGCGACGAGGCCCTGACCGACAGTGGGCTCTGGCACCGGGTCGCGTCCTGGGTGGCGGGCCGTCCGGGCTGGGTGTCCGCCGGCGCACTCGGCGTGCTGGTCGCACTGTGCTTCGGGCTGGTGGGCACACCCGTCGGGTTGTCGCAGACCGAGCAGTTCCGGGTGCAGGCCGAATCGGTCAGCGGCTACGACACACTGGCCCAACACTTTCCGAGCGGACTGACCGATCCCGCCCTGGTGATCGCACCCACCGCCGACGCCGCCGCGGTCTCGTCCGCCATCACCGGGGTGCCCGGGGTGGCATCGGCCCGGCCGGCTGGAGAATCGAGCACCGGCCTGAGCCAATGGCAGGTGGTCCTGCAGGCCGAGCCGGCCTCGGATGAGGCGTTCGAAACCGTTGATGCGCTGCGTAGTTCGGTGCAATCGGTCAGTCCCGACGCCCTGGTCGGCGGGTCCGACGCGAAGGCACGGGATGCGGCGTCGGCGGCTCAGCGCGATCGCATGGTGGTCATCCCCGCGATCCTGGCCGTGGTGCTCGCGGTGCTCTTCGTGCTGCTGCGTTCCGTCTTGGCCCCACTGGTCCTGGTGTCGGTGACGGTGCTGAGCGCACTGGCCGCGCTGGGGATCGGCGGCTGGGCCAGTGTGCACCTGTTCGGTTTTCCCGCCCTGGACAACAGCACTCCGCTGTTCGCATTCCTGTTCCTGGTGGCACTCGGGGTGGACTACACGATCTTCCTGGTGACGCGGGCACGCGAGGAGACACCGGAATTCGGCAACCGGGAGGGCATCGTGCGCGCCGTGTCGGCGACCGGCGCCGTCATCACCAGTGCCGGCATCGTGCTGGCCGCGGTGTTCTGCGTG
This sequence comes from Mycolicibacterium frederiksbergense, assembly GCA_030499155.1. GTDB lineage: Bacteria > Actinomycetota > Actinomycetes > Mycobacteriales > Mycobacteriaceae > Mycobacterium > Mycobacterium frederiksbergense_A. The sequence goes on from JAUKNU010000001.1 coordinate 780,337, forward strand.
CTGGGCGTGCTGCCTTTGATCGTGCTGACGCAGATCGGCATCATCGTCGGCCTCGGTATTCTGCTGGACACCTTCCTGGTGCGCACCGTGATCATCCCGGCACTGTTCACCCTGATCGGTCCGCGCATCTGGGCTCCGGGGTTGCACGCCGAACGCTAGCGTGGTGGCCGTGGAGTCACGGACCGTTGCGACGCGGCTGGGTCGGCTGCGCGTGCAGACTGCCGGGTCCGGTGAGGCCATGCTGTTCTGGCCGAGCCTGTTGATGACCGGCGATATGTGGGGCGGGCAGGCCGCGGCGTTTCAGGGTGATCACCGGGTGATCCTGGTGGACCCCCCGGGGCACGGTGGCAGCGAGAAGCTCTCGGGCACATTTACTTTCGACGACTGTGCGCAGACAGTACGGGATGTACTGGACGGACTGGGCATCGAGCGGGCGCATGTCATCGGCAATTCCTGGGGCGGCATGATCGGCGGCACGTTCGCCGCCCGGTACCCGGACCGGATCGGGCGGGCGGTCCTGATGAACTGCACCGCATCACCGGCCGGTCGGCGGCAGCGTGTCGAGTACGGGCTGCTGTTGCGCACGGCGAAGCTGCTCGGCGGTATTCGCGGGCCGTTGACCGGACAGGTGCTCAAGGCCTTCCTCGGGCCGACGACGTGTCGTGACCGGCCCGACGTGGTGGCATTCGTGCGGGACGCCGCGCGCGCCGTGGACCTGGAATCCAGCGCCTGGGCGGTGACCAGTGTGGTGCCGCGGCGGCCGGATCAACGCGCCCTGCTCGCGACGGTGCGCACTCCGGTGCTCGTGGTGGCGGGTGCCGAGGACGCGACCTTCCCGGTCGCCGAGACGCTGGAGATGGCCGACGCCATCCCCGGTGCGGCAACCGCGGTGCTGGACGGCGTCGCGCATCTGGCCGCCCTGGAGAATCCGCGCCTCGTCAACGCGCTGATCAAGGACTTTGTGTTCAACGCGTAGCGTGTGTGCATGACAGAAGCAGCAGTTCTGCCGCCGGTCCACATGCGGCGCAACGGCTTCGACCCGGTGCCCGAACTCGGAGCGATCCGCGACGGAACCGGCGTGCAATCGGTCGTCAGCGCCCTCGGCAACACCGTGTACCTGGTGACCCGGCACGACGACGTCAAAGCCGTTCTCGCCGATCACGAGCATTTCTCCAATGCGCGGCCACCGGGCTTCACCCTGCCCGGGGCGCCGGAAATGTCCACGGAGGAACTGGCCAGGACGCGTGCGGGGAATCTGCTCGGCCAGGATCCACCCGAGCATCAGCGGTTGCGCAGGCTGCTCACCCCCGAGTTCACCATCCGCCGGATGAAGCGGCTGGAGCCCCGGATCACCGAGATCGTCGACGAGCACCTCGACGCCACGGCGGCCGGAGGCGCTCCCGCCGATCTGGTGGCCGAATTCGCCTTGCCTGTACCGTCATTGGTGATCTGCGAGCTGCTCGGTGTGCCCTACGGCGACCGGGATGACTTCCAACACCGCTCGGCCCGCCAGCTCGATCTGTCGCTGCCGATCGCGGAGCGCATGCAGCTGCAACAGCAGAGCCGCAGCTACATGCACAGCCTGGTGCAGCGGGCCCGGAAGACTCCCGGTGAGGACATCCTCGGCATGCTCGTGCGCGAGCACAGCGATTCGCTGAGCGATGACGAGCTGGTCGGCATCGCCGGGCTGCTGCTGCTCGCCGGGCACGAGACCACGTCGAACATGCTGGGGCTGGGCACTCTTGCGCTGTTGCGCAGGCCCGACCAGCTGGCTCTGGTGCGCGATGATCCGGATGCCATCGGGCCCGCGATGGAGGAGCTGTTGCGTTGGCTGTCGGTGGTGCACCATGCCATTCCACGGTTCGCCACCGCCGATGTGGAGGTGGCCGGCGTGGCCATTCCCTCGGGTTCACTGGTCTTCGCGTCGTTGCCCGCGGGCAATCGCGACCCCGCGTTCATCGACCGGCCCGACGAGTTGGATGTGCGCCGGGGTGCGCCGGGGCACCTCGCATTCGGCCACGGAGTGCACCACTGCCTGGGTGCGCCGCTGGCCCGGATGGAGATGCGCATCGCCTTCCCCGCTCTGTTCAAACGCTTCCCCAGCCTGGCGCTGGCCGAACCGTTCGAAGATATCGAGTTCCGGGACTTCCACTTCATCTACGGACTACGGTCACTCCCAGTGAGGTGGTGACGATGAAAGTTGAAGCTGACCAGGACTCCTGTATCACTGCCGGCAACTGCGTGATGGTGGCCGATGCGGTGTTCGATCAGGACGACGACGGCGTGGTGGTGGTACTCACCGACGAGGTGCCCGCCGGCGAAGAGGAACATGCCCGCGAGGCCGTCAAGCTGTGCCCCGCGTCGGCGTTGAAGCTGCTGGATTAGTTGTCCAAGCTCAGCGAGTAGTGACCGGGCCTGCCAACGCACCGATCAGAAGCACCTTCGCCGACGTGACCACGGGTGAAACCTACTCGAATGACTTATCCACAGCCTGAAAAATGCTGCTGCCAATGTCCGACCAGGTCAGTAGAATCGCACATATGTTCGAAGTCTTGGATCGTGGCGCACTCGCCGAGCTGAGCGATGAGGCGCTCATCTCCGCGGTCACCACCATGACCCAGGCCGAGGCTGTGGCGGCCGCGCAGCGACTGGCCCTGATCGGCGAGGTGATCGCCCGCCAGTGCGATGACGAAGACGATGTGGTCGCCCATCAGGTGATCGATGGGTGGGCGTGGGCGCAGGCCGCGGTGTCTGCGGCCTGCAACCTGAACTCTCACGCGGCGTCCAAGCAGATGCGCATCGCCCAAGCCCTGCGCGACCGTCTACCCCGCACCGCAGCCCTGTTCGCCGAGGGGCTCATCTCGGCGAGGGTGATCGATGCGATCACCTGGCGCACCCACCTCGTCGTCGACGAGGACGCGCTGGGGTTGATCGACACCGCCATCTCCGCGGAAGCGGGCGAATACGGGGCGCATTCGGAGAAACAGCTGATCGGCGCGGTCGATCTGTGGGTGGAGAAATTCGACCCTGACGCCGTGGTGCGCTCCAAACGCGCCGCGAAAGACCTGTATGTCGAGTTCGACGACAAGGATGACCCCAACGGGGTGGCCTCCTTTTGGGGGCGGCTGCGGGTCACCGACAAGAAGATCTTGGAGCAACGCCTCAACGACCTGGCCGACACTGTCTGCGCCAACGATCCCCGTAAGCGCGGGGAACTGCGTGCCGCCGCGTTGGCGGCGTTGGGTGTGGTCGGGCCCGCCCTGGAGCGCCTGGCCTGCGAATGCGGGGACGCTGAGTGTGCGGGCAGCGGGAAGGATCCACGCGCGGGCGCACTCACCATCTACGCGCTCACCGACCAAGTGCCCGCCGCCGGTGAAGACCGCCCCCGCCAAACCAGGCCGGGCAGTGCGGGCACCCCGGACTCCGAGCCCGCCGCGACCGAGGCTGCGTCAGAGCAAGAGCACGAGCGAGAGCACGAGCCGCAGACTCCGGCCGCGGAATCCGAACCCGCCGCGCCCGAGCACCAGACGCAGACACCCGCCGCGGAGTCAGAACCCATCGCGCCGGCTGCCCGCACCGAATCGGCTGCCAGCACCGAGCCCCCCGCGCCCGCGGCCACCACCCAGCCCGCCGCTCCCGCGGCCTGCAACCCCAGCCCCGGGGTGATGCTCGATGGCGCCATCATTCCCGCCGCCATGCTCGCCGAACTCATCGCCGCCGGCGCCACCATCAAACCGCTATCGGAGATCGCCGACCTGCCCGCCGAACCCCGATACCGGCCCTCCACTGCGCTGACCGCGTTCGTCCGCATGCGCGCCATGACCTGCAGCTTCCCCGGCTGCAACCGCGCCGCGCATCGCTGCGACTTGGATCATCTGACCCCGTGGCCGGCCGGGGCGACGCATCCGGGCAATCTCGGGCCGCTGTGCCGTCTGCACCACTTGATCAAGACCTTCGGCGGCTGGACACCCACCGCCCAACCCGACGGCACCACCCACTGGAGCGCACCCACCGGACACACCTACGCCAAGGCTCCCGGCGCGGCAATCCTGTTCCCGCACTGGAACATCCAGACACCCATCCCACGAAAACGGGCCATCACCCTGATCAACGACACCGACCGCGACACCAAGATGCCGGTCCGACAACGCACCCGCACCCAAGACCGCACCCAACGCATCACCACCGAACGCGCACGCAACCAACTCCAACGCGCCCTCGAACGCGCCGAAAGCGGCAGCGACCCACCCTTTTAGCGCTCTTTAGCGGCTGAGCTCCTCTGGGCCGTCGTGGTGCAGGTCGATCACTCCGGCCCGCGTCAGGAGAAGCGTGCTGACCACCAGAACCCACAGCGGGAAGGCCAGCACCACCCACATGCTCACCCCACCGGAGATCAGAAGGCTCACCGCCACAAGGTAAGTCACGATGACCAGCCAGCGCGGCATCAAGCCGGTTCGAAGCCAGATGGTGGCCAGCGAGATCATGAACACCGCCCCCATCCGCAGTGCATAGGTGGTGGTGAGACTCTCGAGCATGCCCTGACCGAAAACCGCGAGTTCATCGCGGACGGTCACATCCGGCAAGCCGACCCTGGTGGCGACCAGCCCCGCACCGACGGCCGACGACACGAACATCATTGCCAGGAACAACAATCCGCTGCCGATGAACACAGTGGAGAAGAACTTGTCCTCATAGCTGCCGAAACCGTCACGGATGACGCCGATGAACCAGAGGAACGTGATGCCTGCGAACGGCATCAGCACCGAAGCCAACTTCAGCTGGCCGCTCGCCCCGGCGATCCACTGCGATCCGTGCTCGGCACCCTCGGGCAGGGCAGTCCGGATCAACGCGAGCGCGGTCCCGAACAGCAACGCGAACAGCACACCGGCCACCGCCGCCGCCCGCGGCGTGCTGAGCTTGCGAAGGTGCCGGTCCGACGGGTGTGTGGTCACGCCGTCATGGTGACACGACTACGGCTGGCCGGGGAGCAATCTGATCATGAGGCCATTGCTCTCGGCGAGCACATTGCCCTCGGCGTCCAGCAATTCGGCGTTGACAAACGCCTTGCGGCCCTCGGCTTCCCGCAGCCAGCCACGCACCGTCAGCGGGGTGTCGATCGGCGTCACCCGGCGGTAGTCGACATGCAGGAACGCGGTCCGACTGATCGGCCGGCCCGTCGCATGGATGACCATGCCGAACACCGAATCGAACAGCAGCGGCAGCACACCGCCGTGCACGGCCTGGTTACCACCCACGTGAAAGCGGCTGAACTGCACCGTCAACTCCACGCCGTCGGCCTCGAACGTGGAGACGCGCCACGGCGGCATCAACAGACTGCCCGCACCGGGCAACGAAGGCACCCGGTTGGCCGGCCCGACGCCCTCGGCGGCCTGATGCGGTTCGAGCAGCGCCACCAGTTCCTCGGCGCGGTCCGCAGCAGCGGCCCAGGTGTCGCCGTCCGGGTTCACCGACACCGCCAGATCCTGCGCTCGGCGCATGGCGGTCAGGAACCGCTCGAAACCCGGTCCCGGGTCGGCGGCCTCGAACAGCGGAAACCCGCCGTGCCGGTCGTATTGCGGGTCGACGCGCCGCGGGTCCAGGCCGAAATCGGTCACGCCAGGATGTCCCGGCGCACGATGGTCTGCTCCCGTCCCGGGCCCACGCCGATGCACGAAACGTGAGCTCCGGCAAGCTCTTCGAGCCGCAGCACATAGTCGCGCGCCTTGGCGGGCAGATCATCGAACTCGCGCGCCCCGGAGATGTCCTCCCACCAGCCGGGCAGCTCCTCGTAGATGGGCTCGGCGCGGGCGATATCGGCCTGGGTCATCGGCATCTCGTCGGTGCGCTTGCCGTTCACGGTGTAACCCACGCACACCGGGACCGTTTCCAGGCTGGAGAGCACGTCGAGCTTGGTCAGGAAGTAGTCGGTGATGCCGTTGACGCGGGTGGCGTAGCGGGCGATGACGGCGTCGAACCAGCCGCAGCGCCGCGGCCGGCCGGTGGTGACACCGACCTCGCCACCGGTTTTGGCCAGGTACGCACCGTGCTCGTCGAACAGCTCCGTCGGGAACGGGCCCGAGCCCACCCGGGTGGTGTAGGCCTTCAGGATGCCCAACACCGTGGTGATGCGGGTCGGCCCGATGCCCGAACCCACGGCCGCGCCGCCCGCGGTCGGATTGGACGAGGTCACGAACGGATAGGTGCCGTGGTCCACGTCGAGCAGGGTGCCCTGCGAGCCCTCCAGCAGCACCGTCTCGCCGTTCTCCAGCGCCTGGTTGAGCAGCAGGCGGGCATCGGCGATGCGGTGCTTGAACCCATCGGCCTGCTCCAGCAGCGTGGTCACCACCTCGTCGGCGTCGAGCGCCTTGCGGTTGTAGATCTTGACCAGAATCTGGTTCTTGAGCTCCAGCGCCGCCTCGATCTTCTGGGCGAGCAGGCTGGGATCGAGAACGTCGGCCGCCCGGATTCCGAGGCGCGCGACCTTGTCCTGGTAGCAGGGACCGATGCCGCGACCGGTGGTCCCGATCTTCTTGCTGCCCATGTAGCGCTCGGTCACCTTGTCGATGGCGACGTGATACGGCATGAGCAGGTGTGCATCGGCGGAGATCAACAGCCCCGACGTGTCCACGCCCCGGTCCTCGAGCCCGGAGAGCTCGGTGAGCAACACGCCCGGGTCGACCACGACACCGTTGCCGATGACGTTGGTGACACCCGGGGTGAGGATGCCCGAGGGGATGAGGTGCAGCGCGAAGTTCTCCCCGGTTGGCAACACCACGGTATGACCCGCGTTGTTACCGCCCTGGTAGCGAACTACCCATTGCACACGCCCACCGAGTAGATCGGTGGCTTTACCTTTGCCCTCGTCGCCCCACTGGGCGCCGATGAGCACGATTGCCGGCATGGCATTTCTCCCGCTTAAAGTGATGCAGCCGGTGACCCACCCTATCCGAGCGGAGCCATAGGAGAGGCCTTGACCACCACAAACGGCCGGCCAGATTGCGCAGTGTTGTTGTTCGGCGGGCGTCGACCACCCCGCGCATTAGGCCATCTACCTGCGGTGACGGTGCAGGAAGCCGGTCAGATCAAGGCCGCTGTGACCACCCGCCGCATCGTCGTGATCGGCGCCGACTGCGACCTCGCGGCGGTGCTCACCACCCTGTTGAAGGCCGAAAATCTGGGTGTCGAGGTGGCCTACGTACCCCGCTGGCGCACGGCCGCCACCCGCGCCCACGGGCTGCCGACCGGTCGGCGCGCGGTCCGCGCGGCCCTCGCTCACGCCGCCACCCGGGTACCGCTGATCCGCGACGACTCCGGGCGCGCGCTCGTCGGTGCCGGGCTGTGGGTCGGTGAGACCGGGCTCGACAAGGGCACGCCACCGGCCACGCTGCACGGCGAGGCGGTCGTCGATGACACCGTGCTGTTCGACGGCGAAGCCACCGCCGTGCGGATCGAGCCGATCGGGACGATGCCCGGGCTGCGTGCGGCGGTGCTGTCCCCGCGTATGCGGCCCAGGCGGTGGGTGACCGGGCGGGCCGCGCAGCTCGGGACCACCGGAGCGCTCGTGGTCCGCGACGGTGACCTGAGCACCCGCACGGTGCGGCGGTCGACGTTCTACCGGCACACGGAGGGCTGGCTGGCCGTCCGGTGACGAGCCGCGCAACCCGGTAGCGTCGAAACGTGAACATCCGTCCGCTGCACCAGTCGGTTCGACCCAGCCCGGTCTTCCTCGGGATCGTCGTGCTCACACTCGCCGGCGGCGGGCTGGCCTGGTTCTGCGGGGACGCCATCGAGCCGCTCTCCTATGCCGCGGTGTTCGTCCTGGTGGTCGCGGGCTGGCTGGTGTCGCTGTGCCTGCACGAGTTCGGGCACGCCTACACGGCGTGGAAGTTCGGTGACCACGACATCGCGGTGCGCGGCTATCTGACGCTGAACCCGCTGAAGTACTCCAACCCGATGCTCTCGCTCGGCTTGCCGCTGCTGTTCATCGCCCTCGGTGGTATCGGTCTGCCCGGCGGTGCGGTCTATGTGCGCACGGGTTGGATGACGGCACGGCAGCGCACCCAGGTCAGCCTCGCCGGCCCGCTGGCCAACGTGGTGCTGGCGGTCCTGCTGCTGACGGCGGTGAGCGTGTTCTACGACCCGGCTCATCTGGTGTTCTGGGGCGGTGTCGCCTTCCTGGGCTTCCTGCAGGTGACCGCGGTACTGCTGAACCTGCTCCCGATCCCGGGCCTGGACGGTTACGGCGCGTTGGAACCGCATCTCAAGCCGGACACCCAGCGCGCGCTGGAACCCGTCAAGGGCTGGGGGTTCCTGATCCTGCTCGTCGTGCTGCTGGTGCCGCAGCTCAACCAGGTGTTCTTCTCGGCGGTGTTCTGGTTCGTCGACCTGTCCGGGATCAACGGCTCGCTGGTGTCGATCGGCGGCGGACTCACCCGGTTCTGGTCGGCCTGGCTCTGAGTCTTGCAACATATGCGACTTTGCGCATATATTCGGCTGCATGGGAGCTGGACACGACCACAGCCACGGCGGCGGTGACACGCGCGTCGGCCGGATGATCATCGGCGCGGCGATCCTCGCCGCTTTCTTCGTGCTGGAACTGGTCACCGCGCTGTGGATCAACTCGATCGCGCTGCTCGCCGACGCCGGGCACATGCTGACCGACCTGGTCGCGATGTTCATGGGCCTGACCGCCGTACTGCTGGCCCGCCGCGGATCCACCTCCGCCGCCCGGACCTACGGCTGGCACCGGGCCGAGGTGTTCACCGCCGTCGCCAACGCCGCGCTGCTGCTGGGTGTCGCCGGATTCATCCTGTACGAGGCCTTCGAACGCCTCGGGGATGCACCCGCCGTCCCCGGCGTGCCGCTGATCGTCGTCGCGCTGGCCGGCCTGGCCGCCAACGCCGTCGTGGTGCTGCTGCTGCGCTCGGACTCCGAGCACAGCCTGGCCGTCAAGGGCGCCTACATGGAGGTCGTCGCCGACACCGTCGGCAGCATCGGCGTGCTGATCGCCGGCATCGTCACCGTCACCACCGGCTGGCCGTACGCCGACGTCGTCGTTGCCGTTTTGGTCGCCCTGTGGGTGCTGCCGCGCGCCTTCGCCCTCGCCAGGGCCGCACTGCGGATCCTCAGCGAGTCGTCACCCGCCCACATCGATGTCGATGAGTTGCGCACCGCGTTGCGCGACGTCCCCGGCGTCACCGAGGTGCACGACCTGCACGTGTGGACGCTGGTGCCCGGCCGCGACATGGCCACCGCGCATCTGACCAGCACCGACGACGCCGCCCGAGTCCTGGTGGACGCCCAGGCGGTACTGGCCGCACGCGGCTTGGAACACGCCACGGTGCAGGTCGAGCCGCCCGGCGGCATCGGCGATTGCGGCGTGAAGAACTGCTAGTTCACTCCGAGCGCGGCGCGCGCGGACGGGTCGCAGTCGTCGAGCAGATCCAGGCACCGGGCGTACTCCGGTGTCTCACCGATCTCCTGGGCGGCCCGGGCCAGCGCCGCCACGCAACGCAGGAAGCCCCGGTTCGGCTCGTGCGCATAGGGCACCGGACCGAAGCCCTTCCAGCCGTTGCGACGCAGCTGGTCGAGTCCGCGGTGATACCCGGTGCGGGCATACGCGTAGGCGGCCACCGGATGCTCCTCGGCCAAGGCCTGCTCGGCGAGTGTCGCCCAGGCCACCGAGGCACTCGGGTGCGCCGCGGCGACGATGGCAGCATGCTCGCCGGCCTCCAGTTCGCCTTCAGCTTCCGTATCGCCCGGCAGCAGCACCGGATCCGGCCCCAGCAGGTCGCCCATTCGCGTCATAGGCCTATTGTGCCGTGCGGGCGTACGCCGGCTGTGATTAGGCTTGCGCTCAAGCATCACGAGGGAGGACTGCAGTAGGGATGTCGAACCCAACAGAGCCCGAAGGCGGCAAGCAGGAACCCGACCCGGATGCACCGGAATCCGACGATTCGTCGGAGCGCCGGTTCACCGCGCCGTCGGGTTTCGACGGATCCACCCAGATCATCCAGTCGGTGCCCGAGCCCCCGACAGAAATCTTCGCCGCGGGCGAACCCACCGAGATGATCGACAGCACCGCGTTCACCGACAGCTCCAAAGCGGCTGCACCGCAGGTGATCCCGCCGCGCGAGGACGCACCCAAGCCGCCACGGGCCCGGCGCAGCTGGGGCTGGGTGATCGCCGTCGTGCTGGTGATCTCGGCGCTGGTGGCGCTCGCGGTGCTGGGCACGGTGCTGCTGACCCGTGGTGGCGCCAACGCCGCATCACAGGAAGACCAGGTCCGCTCGACCATCGAGAGCTTCGACATCGCCATCCAGAAGGGCGACCTGGCGGCGCTGCGCGGGATCACCTGCGGGGCGACCAGGGAGAGCTACGTCCAGTACGACGATCGCTCCTGGGCCGAGACCCACAAGCGGGTCGCGGCCGCCAAGCAGTACCCGGTGGTGGCCAGCATCGACGAAGTGGTCGTGGAGAACGACCATGCCGAGGCGAATGTCACCACCTTCATGGCCAATGCGCCGCAGACGCGTTCCACCCGGAGCTTCGACCTCCAGTTCCGTGACGACCAGTGGAAGATCTGCCAGAACGGGTGACCCCCGACCCAGAGTTCGGGTTCCCGGCAAACTGAGTGCCGCACAGCCCAATCCAAGACCTGGGCGACTGATAGCGAGTTTGCCTGTGTCATAGTCGCTTCCATGATGTGGATGGCATTGCCACCCGAGGTCCATTCAGCGCTGCTGAGTAGTGGTCCCGGCGCGGGCCCACTGCTTGCCGCCGCGGCGGCCTGGCATCAACTGAGCATCGACTACGCCACCGCCGCGGCCGACCTGACGGCCACCCTGGGCACCGTGCAGGCCGGCGCGTGGGAGGGGCCGAGCGCGCAGCAGTATGTCGTCGCGCACTCTCCGTTCCTGGGCTGGCTGGCGCAGGCGAGCGCGAACAGTGCCGCCACCGCGGCACAGCACGAGACCGCGGCCGCCGCCTACACAACGGCCTTGGCGACCATGCCCACGCTGCCCGAACTGGCGCTCAACCACGCCACCCGCGGTGCGCTGGTGGCCACCAACTTCTTCGGTATCAACACCATCCCGATCGCGGTGAACGAGGCCGATTACGTGCGGATGTGGGTACAGGCCGCCACCACCATGAGCACCTACCAGGCGGTGTCGACCGCGGCGGTGACCGCCGGCCCGGTCACCGCTCCCCCGCCGCCGGTGCTGCTCCCGGGCGTCGGTGAGATGGGCGCCGCGATGGCCGGCGCGCTGAGCGCCCAGCCCCAGGCGGCCGACACGGCCGCCGCACTGAATTCGTCGAACGCCATCGCCGACGCGTTGCGCGGATACCTGGACTCGGTGCCCGGCGGCGACCTGATCTGGGATTTCCTGCAGGACCCGCTGGGCAACTCGATCGCATTGATCAGAGATTTCCTGACCAACCCGGCCGCGGCGCTGCAGGCCTATGGGCCGTTCCTGGCGGCCGTCGCCTATCAGGCGATTTCGTGGGTGGGCGCATCGGTCACCTATCCGTCCATCTTGCTGCTGCCCCTGATGGCCGCCACCGCGCTCGGCGTTCTCGTCGGGGTCGGCGCGTATCTGTTCAACGAGCTGATGAAGTTCCAGGACCTGCCGCCGCTGGATCTGGGCGAGCCCGCAGCGCAGCCCCGGGGCGAGCAGCAGCAGCTCGCCCCCGCGGCGTTCCCGGGCGGCGGTGCGCCGGCCACGACCGCCGCGGGCGCCCCGGCGGGTTCCGCGACGGCGGCGGCACCCGCCGCACCGGCGGCCACCGTGGCCGCACCGCTGGTTCCCTACGCGGTGGCCGGCAGCGATCCCGGCGAGGGGTTCACGCCGACGCTGCGGGATCACAACAGCGCGCAGGCACCGGCCGAGGGCATTCCGGCCGCGGCAGCCGGGATCGCGGCGTCCTCGGTGGCGCAACGCAAACGGCGCCGCAAGAAGGCGGCCGTCGTCGAGGACCGCGCGTATGCCGACGCCTACGCCGACTATGAACCCGATGAACCCGAACCCGAACGGCGGTCCGAATCCTGGATCGGCACCTCACAGCGCAGCGGTATCGACGCAAAAGGGCTGACCACCGTGCACACCGATCAGTTCGGCGGCTCGGCGGTCAGCCCGATGCTGCCGGGCGGCTGGCGCCCGGACGAGGAGACCTAGCCGGCGGACACCGAACGGCCCGCGCTGTGCAGGTCGTTGCAGGCCTCGATGACGCGCTCGGTCATCCCGGCTTCGGCCTTCTTCAGGTAGCTGCGCGGGTCGTAGACCTTCTTGTTGCCGACCTCGCCGTCGACCTTCAGCACACCGTCGTAGTTGGTGAAGAAGTGCCCGGCGATGGGCCGGCTGAAGGCGTACTGGGTGTCGGTGTCGACGTTCATCTTCACCACGCCGAAGTTCAGCGAATCCTCGATCTCGGACTTCAGCGAACCCGAACCGCCGTGGAAGACGAAGTCGAACGGCTTGCTGCCCTCGGCCAGACCGAGCTTGGCCACCGCGACCTTCTGGCCCTGCTCCAGGATGTCCGGGCGCAGCTTGACGTTGCCGGGCTTGTACACGCCGTGCACATTGCCGAACGTCGCGGCCAGCAGGTACTTGCCGTTCTCGCCGACGCCGAGGGCGTCGATGGTCTTCTCGAAGTCCTCGGGCGTGGTGTAGAGCTTGTCGTTGATCTCGGCCTCGACGCCGTCCTCCTCGCCGCCGACCACGCCGATCTCGATCTCCAGGATGATCTTGGCTTCGGCCGACAGCTTGAGCAGTTCCTGCGCGATCTGCAGGTTCTCGTCGATGGGCACCGCCGAGCCGTCCCACATGTGCGACTGGAACAGCGGGTTCTGGCCCTTGGCCACCCGCTCGGCGGAGATCGCCAGCAGCGGCCGGACGAAGGTGTCCAGCTTGTCCTTGGGGCAGTGGTCGGTGTGCAGGGCCACGGTGATGGGGTACTTGGCGGCGACGACGTGCGCGAACTCGGCCAGCGCGGTGGCACCGGTCACCATGTCCTTGACGCCGAGGCCGGATCCGAATTCCGCACCGCCGGTGGAGAACTGGATGATCCCGTCGCTGCCCGCGTCGGCGAAGCCCTTGATGGCGGCGTTGATGCTCTCCGACCCGACACAGTTGATGGCCGGGAAGGCGAACGAGTGCTCCTTGGCACGGCCCAGCATCTCGGCGTATACCTCGGGCGTGGCGATGGGCATGGACTTCCTCCTGGGTCGCGAGCGCTTTCCCCGGCAGTATCTCAATAAAGCGACGACAGCGGCAGGGCGGATGCCGCCTTGACCGTTTACCGTGGACGAAGTGCGCGCCATACCGGTCCTGATCCTGCTGGCGGCAGTGGCATCGACAGCCGCCGTCGGATGCGCTCCCGCCGCGCCTTCCCCACCGATATCCACCCCCGTCGCCGCACCCGCGCCGCCGCCGGAACCCGAGTTGGCCAGGTCCGTCGCCCCGGGCCGTGCCCAGGTCATCGTGAACGGGGACACCGGGCCCACCGGTCCGGTGAGTTGTTCCACCGACGACGGGCTGACCACGATCAGCGTCGGGGAGAGCTCGCTGGGCGTCAGCGTGATAGTCACCGATGACGCCGTGCCGACGGTGAGGTCGGTCACCATCGGCGACGTCGGCGGCGTCGCTCTGGGCTATGCCACCGGCACCGCGAGCGAGGTGCCCACCGCCTATCGCAACGGCCCCACGGTCATCGTCTCCGGGTCCGGCAGCGGGACCGATTCCTCGGACCCGGCGCGGGTCGTCGCCTCCAGCTATCAGATCGCCGTGGCCTGCCCGTGAGCCGCAGCCGGTATCTTGGGGCCTCATGACCACCACCCACCTGGCCCTGATGCCGGATTTCATGGATCCGATCAACCTGCTGAGTTACTTCGGCACCTGGGCCCTGGTCGGTCTGCTCGTGGTCGTCTTCGTCGAATCCGGCGTGCTGTTCCCCATCCTTCCGGGTGATTCCCTGCTGTTCGTGGCGGGCATGCTGGCCGCCGGCATCCAGACGGCGTCGGCGGAGGGCAATGTCGCCAGCACGGATTTCCAGCTCTGGCAGCTGCTGGTCTTCATCCCGATCGCCGCGATCCTCGGTGCGCAGGTGGGCTATTGGATAGGCCGCAACGTCGGGACCGCCATGTTCAAGCCCAACGCGCGTTTCCTCAAGCAGAAGTACCTCGACGAGGCGCACATCTTCTTCGAACAGCGCGGGCCGTTCGCCATCGTGATCGCCCGCTTCGTGCCCATCGTGCGCACTCTGGCCCCGATCACCGCGGGCGCGGCGAAGATGAACTACGCCGTGTTCACGCTGTACAACGCCGTCGGCGCCATCGTGTGGGGCTGCGGGCTGACGCTGCTCGGCTACTGGCTGGGCCGCTTCGAGATCATCCAGAAGCTGCTCGAGCCGATCGTCATCGGGATCGTGCTGCTGTCGGTGCTGCCGATCGCCCTCGAGTGGTACAAGCGCCGCAAGGCCGCCAAGAAGGCCGGTGAGGGCCCGCTCGCCGAACAGGCCTAGGTCTCCAGAGCCCGGATCAGGCTGGCCGCGTCCCACGGCCCCCTGTGCCGTGTGCCGTTGACGAACAGCGTCGGCGTGGCGTTGAGATCCATCGCCTCCGCGTCCTCGGCGTCGTCGGTCACCCGGTGCAGCACCTTCGACGAGTGCACCCGCACGTCCTGGTCGAACTGCTCGATGTCACATCCGGCGGTCACGGCATACCGGTAGATGTCCGACCACTCCAGATCCTCCTGGTGGGCGAACAGTTCGTGCGCCATCTCCCAGAACCTGCCCTGCAGGGCGGCGGCCTCGCTGGCGCGCGCGGCATCGAAGGCCCGGGGGTGGGCGCGTTCCAGCGGGAAATGCCGCCACACGTAGAGCAGTTGGTCGCCGAAGTGGGCCCGCACCTCGTCGATGGCGCCGGTGGCGCGGCTGCAGAACGGGCACTCGAAATCGCCGTATTCGACCAGGGTCAGCGGCGCGGCATGGTCGCCGCGGGTGTGGTCGCGGTCGGGGTCGACGGGACGCAGCAGCTTCAGTCCGACCGGCTCCGGTGGACTGAGCCAGTCGGTGAGCCGGAAGATCGCCCAACCGAGGGCGAACGCGACGACCGAGGCCGCCAGCACACCGATGCGCGCCTGGTCCTGGCGGCCGGGGTCGGTGATCGCGATGTCCACGATGAACAACGAGATGGTGAAACCGATGCCGGACAGGGCTGCGCCCCCGGCGATCCGGCGCAGCGTGAGCCCGGGGGCGAGCTCGCCGAGCCCGATGCGCCGGATCAGCCAGGTGGCCCCGGTGATGCCGACGAACTTGCCGATCACCAGACCGGCGACGATGCCCCACGTCAGCGGTGACCGCAGCGCCGTGGACAGGCTCTGCGCGTCGAGTTTGACGCCGGCGTTGACCAACGCGAACAGCGGCAGCACGACGAACGAGACGGCGGGCCCGACGGTCGTCTGCAACCGTTCGTTGATCGAGATCGATTCGCGCAGCGCGCGACTGGCCGCTCGCGCGTACTCGGAGTTCGGCGACTGCCTAAACGCACGGATCTGGTCGACGGCCCGCTCCACGGGGCGCCGCTCGGGCGTGAACACCGGAATCAGCAGCGCGATCACCACGCCGGCCAGCGTCGGATGGACCCCGGCCAGGTACAGCGCGATCCACAGCGCCACCCCCAAGACGGCGTATGCGGGGCCAGAAATCCCCGGCGGCAGGAACCGCACGAGGGCCAGCGCGCCGGTCAGCGCCACCGAGACCAGCAGGGGGCCGACCTGGATGCTGTCGGAGTAGAACAGCGCGATCGCGCACAGCGCGCCGACGTCGTCCACCACGGCCAGGGTGAGCAGGAAGATCCGCACGCGCGCAGGGAATTTGGGCTTGATGATGGCCAGCGCCCCGACCAGGAACGCGGTGTCGGTGGATATCACCACGCCCCACGCCTGGGCGTTCTCTCCGGTCGGGTTGAATGCCAGGAACACCATGGCCGGGATCACCAGACCGGCCGCCGCCGCGATCACCGGCACCGCCGCGCGCGACCGGTCGGTCAGCTCACCGATGGTGAATTCGCGGGTCACCTCGAGGCCGACGATGAAGAAGAAGAAGGTCATCAACGCGTCGTTGACGAAGTGTTTGACCGTCATCTCGACGTGGTGCGCACCGACACTGAAACCCAGGTGGGTGTCCAGCAAAGTCGAATAGCTCTCCGCCCAGGGCGAGTTCGCCCACGCGATGGCGATGACGGTGAACGCGAGCAGCAAAGCGGCCGCGGTGTTGTCCGTCGTCCTGGTGGCCTTGCTGCCACGGCTGAACCGCGACGGAAGCAGTGGGAAACCCCGCTGGGACGTCGCCTCGGTCACTGCTCGGGGTCTTCGTCGCTCTCGGCGGTGTCGTCGAGGGTGTGGGCGGCCTCCATCAGCATCCAGCCGGACAGCTGCACCGAGAGGTCACGCTCGGCGATCTCGGAGGCGTTCACCGCGCCCTCCACGAACTGGGCATCCCCGGTCACCGATTGCGGCACCACGGCATTGCGGTCCCAGAACGCCCCGAACAGCGGGAGCCCGTCCACGGTCTGCCGGTAGTCCCACGCCGACTTCGCCGAGGTGAGCACCAGGTCCCGGGCGGTGGTGCGGGCCTGCTCGTCCTCGGGTGTGCTGCCGGGCAGATCGGTGGCGACGAACGCCAGATAGCGGGCCAGGATCGCGTTGAACAGGCCACCGTCACCGCCCCCGGCGCCGCGGATCACCCCGTCGGTGGTCATCTGCTCGCCGACCGCGGCCACCAGCCGGTGCACCCGCTCGGCGTGTTCGGGGTCGTCGGTGCGGTTGGCCAGTTCGACCTCGAGCCCGAGCACCACGCCCTGGCAGTAGGTGTACTGGGCGCGCACCAGCGAACCGGCCTTCACACCGTCGAAGACCAGGTGGGTCTCGGGGTCGATCAGCGTCTCGTCGATCCAGTCCGCCATCTGCTGGGCGCGGCGCACCCGATCGTGCCGGGCCAGGAAGATCGCGGCGGGCCCGTTGGCCGGCGCGTTGAAGAACTGGTCCTGTTTGCGCCACGGGATACCGCCGCCGTCCTCGGGCACCCAGGAGTTCAGGAACTGGTCGGCCAGTGTGTCCAGCGCCTTGGGCCGCCCGATGTCGCAGAGCCGCCCGGAGCGCTCCAGTGCCAGCGCCAGCCACGCCATGTCGTCGTAGTAGTCATTGGTCCAGCGGCCGGTGTTGCGGATGCGGTGCCCGCGGATCTGGCGGTTGATGCGGGTGAGGCGCCCCGGCTGCGGGTCGCGCAGCTGCGCGTCGAGCAGGCAGTCCAGCAGATGGGCCTGCCACCAGTAGTGCCAGGTGCCGAACAGGGTCTGCTTGCGGGCGGCCGGCCAGGCCACCACGCCGAGCTGGGTGCCGGGCAGCCCCCACAACCGTCTGAGGTGTCGCTTGGTGACCGCGGCTTCCGAACTGGCCGCACGATTTGCCCACACCTGAACCATGCTTAGATCCTGCCCTACCAGGCCCGGGATGTGTCGGCATGCGTGCGGATCCACGCGTGCATCGCGATGCCGGCGGCAACCCCGGCGTTGATGCTGCGGGTCGAGCCGAACTGGGCGATGGACACCGTCAATTCGGCGCCGGCGGAGGCTTCCGGGGTGATACCCGGGCCCTCCTGCCCGAACACCAGCAGGCACTCCCGCGGCAGGGTGGCGTGTTCGAGGGGCTGCGAGCCCGGCACATTGTCGACGGCCACGACGTGCAGGCCCGCGCCGGCGGCGAATTCGAGCAACTCCGCGGTGGTGTCGTGGTGGCGCAGCCGCTGGTAGCGGTCGGTCACCATGGCGCCGCGCCGGTTCCAGCGGCGCCGGCCGACGATGTGCACGGTGTCCACCGCGAAGGCGTTGGCGGTGCGCACCACGGTGCCGATATTGGCATCGCTGCCGAAGTTCTCGATGGCGACGTGCAGGGGGTGCCTGCGGGTGTCGATATCGGCGATGATCGCCTCACGCGTCCAATACCGGTATGCGTCAACGACATTGCGGGTGTCCCCGGCGCGCAGCAGGTCGGGATCGTAGCGTGGGTCCTCCGGCGCGGGGCCGTCCCAGGGGCCGACGCCCGGGGTCTCACCCCATTCGGTCGGGCCCGAATTCACTCCGTGGTCCACAGCGCCGCATGGGTGCCGACCAAGGACACCGACGGGTAGAGCAACGCGGCGTTGATCTCACCCTGGGTGCACATGGACGCCCGGATCGCCACCGCGTCGCGCGCCGCATCGGGCAGCACCAACAGCGACGAACCGTACAACGAACAGGCATGGGAGAGACCGTTGCCGGGCAGCGTCGGGCCGGTCAGCACCATCAGCGGACCCCCGCGCGCCTTCGAGTCGTCCTCGTAGCGCTCGGCCAGCCCGTCGATCGACAGGCCCAGCAGCATGTACCCGTTGCCGCTGAACGCCTCCGGGTCGCCCAGGGCGGTCGGCGCGAGCTGCGAGCCGTCGGCCTTGAAGGCGTCCACGCTGGTCGAGCGCATCGACAGACCGGTCTCGGTGGTGCTGGTGGGCGCCAGGCCGACCGGGAAGGCCGCCGCGTAGGCGACCGTCGTCTTGGGCATCCGGTCCTGCGGCGAGTACAGGTACACCCCGCGCACCTGGCTCTGATCCCGGATCGGTCCCAGACATGCTGTGCCACTGAGTCGTTGAGGATCGCGCGCGGTGATGGGCTGCAGGCTCAGATCGGGCGCCGACGCGCAGCCACCGATGACGTTGCCCTCGATCGGGTGCGCGAGCGCACCGTACAGACCGAAGCGCAGACTCTCCGCCGGGGCGTGCTCGGCGCCGTCTTGGGCGACCGCGGCGTCGACGTCGACGAGAACCTGGTCGCCCTCGAAGCGCAGATTGGCCACCGAGACATTCCAGCCCACAATGGACAGCGATTCGCCGACCTTGGCCTGCTGGGTACCGTAGGGGCCTGCGGTGTCGTCGCTACCGGAGCACGCCGCGAGCATCAGCACCGACAGCGTGGCCGCCAGCATTTTTTTCCACCGCATTCAGGTCCGCCCGCGGCCTTTACCGACCCGTTTGGTCAGGCCGCGCAACAGGTTTCGCGGCACCAGCCGACTGCCGGCGGTGAGCGCCTTGTACTGCAGACCCGGCACGATCACGACCTCACCCTTGGCGACATCGGCCAGGCAGTCCCGGACCACGTCGGGGACCTCCAGCCAGAACCAGGAAGGCGTGCCGGACATCTCGATCCCGGCCCGCTCGTGGAATTCGGTGCGCACGAAGCCCGGGCACAGTGCGTGCACGCCCACTCCGGTGCCGCCGAGGCCGTTCGCCAGCCCCTCGGAGAAGGCGATGACCCAGGACTTCGACGCCGAGTAGGTGGAACCGCGGCCGGGCAGCAGGCCCGCCACACTGGCCACGTTGATCACGGTGCCCGCCCCGGCGGCCAGCATCGATGGCAGCGCGGCGTGGGTGAGTTGCATGACGGCGGTGACGTTGACGTCGAGCTGGGACTGCAACAACGCGTAGTCGGCGGCCCAGAATTCGCCCGAGGTGCCGAACCCGGCGTTGTTGATCAGGGTGTGCACCCCGGCCGACAGCCGCTCGGCCACGCGTTGACGGTCGGCGGCGACGGCCAGGTCGGCGGGCAGCACCTCGACGGTGGTTCCGGCCTCATCGCGCAATTCCGCGGCGAGTTTGTCCAGGCGTGCCGTGTCCCGGGCGACCAGCACCAGGTCGTACCCGTCTTGGGCGTAACGGCGGGCGAAACCCTCTCCCAGGCCGGCTGTCGGCCCGGTGATCAGCGCTACCGGCACAGGCGGTTACCGCTGGTAGTGCGGTGACTGCCGGGTGCCGTTGTGCACCGGCGGCCGCTGCTGGACGTAGCGACCCACGTCAGCACGACCGGGCGGCAGGTCGCCGCGTCCGGCGGGGAGTTCGGCGGGGCGCGGCAGCAACGGGCGGCTCGGGGAGCCGCTGCGACGGGCCAGCGCGGGCTGACCGCTGCGGGCGCCGACACCGCCGGGCAGCGGGACCGGCGGCAGGACGCGCAGCAGGTCGTTGAACTGGCGCACGGTGCGCAGTCCCTCATCCCACTGGGCGCGGCTGCTGGTGATCGGCATGGCCACCAGCGTCCAGTTCTGCTCGTTCCACATGATCTCGGCGCAGTCGGGGGCGGTGTGGGCGAATGTCACCATCCGGCGGTCGCAGGCCCGGCGGGCCGCGTCCAGGTTGGTGGAGTAGACCATCCGCGGGCCGATGGCACCGAGCAGCCAGATATCGCTCTCGCGGGGCTCCTTGATGTCCTTCAGGCGAAGATCCACCACGACATTGGTGCCGACTTTGCGATGCAGCGCGATCACCGTGGCGACGTCGTCGAGATCGAAGACGAAGACGGCCTCGCCGCGGATCTGGCCCAGCACCACATTGCGGGCCTGGACGCTCTCCCCGACGGTCGACATCACGCCGCGCTTCCAGCGGCTCAAAATGTCGGCAGATTCGTGTTCATAGTCGAAACCGTGCGACTTCGCCCACGACTTACGCCGCCGGCCCAACCCGCGCCGGCGGTCGATATCCACGTACAGCAAGACGGCCGCACCCACGAAGCAGAGTGCGGACAGCGTGAACCAGAGAGGAACCATTGCCCTCAGAGTACTTGCTGGAGCCCGATTCGCCAGAACTCGAGATGGTCACAATCCCCGCCCCACCGCGATTTCGGCGCGCTCACGTGCGCAGAACGTACGTGAGCGCGCCGAAGTCACTCAATCAGGCCAGGATCAGGCCCTCACCGTCGGCGCTGACATCGACCTTGACGGTGTCACCGTCGTGCACCTGGCCCGCCAGCAACATCCGGGCCAGCTGGTCACCGATGGCCTGCTGCACCAGCCGGCGCAGTGGACGCGCACCGTAGAGCGGGTCGAATCCACGATCGGCCAGCCACTGCTTGGCCTCCAGGGACACCTCGAGGGCCAGCCTGCGCTGGGCCAGCCGCTTCTGCAGCTGGTTCAGCTGGATATCGACGATGGACACCAGCTGGTCGGGACTCAGCGCATCGAAGATCAGCACGTCGTCGAGACGGTTGATGAACTCCGGCTTGAACGCCGCCCGCACGGCCGCCATCACCTGCTCCTCGTTGCCGCCCGACCCGAGGTTGGACGTCAGGATGAGGATGGTGTTGCGGAAATCGACCGTGCGGCCCTGGCCGTCGGTCAGCCTGCCCTCGTCGAGGACCTGCAACAGCACGTCGAACACGTCCGGGTGGGCCTTCTCGACCTCGTCGAACAGCACCACGGTGTACGGCCTGCGCCGCACCGCCTCGGTGAGCTGTCCACCTTGGTCGTAACCGATGTAGCCCGGAGGGGCACCGACCAGCCGCGCGACGGAGTGCTTCTCGCCGTACTCGCTCATGTCGATGCGGACCATCGCGCGTTCGTCGTCGAACAGGAACTCGGCGAGCGCCTTGGCCAGCTCGGTCTTACCGACACCGGTCGGCCCGAGGAACATGAACGATCCGGTCGGCCGGTTCGGATCGGCGACACCGGCGCGGGAACGCCGCACCGCATCCGAGACCGCGGCGACTGCATCCTTCTGACCGATGACCCGCCGCCCCAGCTCGTCCTCCATGCGCAGCAGCTTGGCGGTCTCCCCTTCGAGCATCCGCCCGGCCGGGATGCCGGTCCACGCCTCCACCACCTCGGCGATGTCGTCGGGCCCGACCTCCTCCTTGAGCATCACGTTCTCGCGGGCCTCGGCGACCGGCAGCGCCGCGTCGAGCTTCTTCTCGATCTCCGGGATGCGGCCGTAGCGCAGCTCGGCGGCCTTGGCCAGGTCACCGTCGCGCTCGGCACGGTCGGCCTCACCGCGCAGCCGGTCCAGCTGCTCGGTGAAATCGCGGACGATGTCGATGGCGCTCTTCTCGTTCTGCCACCTCGTGGTCAGTTCGGACAGCTGCTCCTTCTTGTCGGCCAGTTCGGCGCGCAGCTTCTCCAGGCGGTCCTTCGAGGCGTCGTCCGATTCTTTGGCGAGCGCCATCTCCTCGATCTCCAGGCGCCGGACCAGCCGTTCGACCTCGTCGATCTCGACCGGCCGGGAGTCGATCTCCATGCGCAGCCGCGATCCGGCCTCGTCGACCAGGTCGATGGCCTTGTCGGGCAGGAACCGGCTGGTGATGTACCGGTCGCTCAGCGTGGCCGCGGCCACCAGCGCGGAGTCGGTGATGCGCACACCGTGGTGCACCTCGTAGCGGTCCTTGAGGCCACGCAGGATGCCGACGGTGTCCTCGACCGACGGTTCACCGACCAGCACCTGCTGGAAGCGGCGCTCCAGCGCGGCGTCCTTCTCGATGTACTGGCGGTACTCGTCGAGCGTGGTGGCACCCACCAGGCGCAGCTCACCGCGGGCCAGCATGGGCTTGATCATGTTGCCCGCGTCCATTGCCGACTCACCGGTGGCGCCGGCGCCGACGATGGTGTGCAGCTCGTCGATGAACGTGACGACCTGCCCCGCCGAGTTCTTGATGTCGTCCAGGACCGCCTTGAGGCGCTCCTCGAACTCACCGCGGTACTTCGCGCCGGCCACCATCGCACCCAGGTCCAGGGAGACCAGGGTCTTGTCGCGCAGGGACTCCGGGACGTCACCGGCGATGATGCGCTGGGCCAGGCCCTCCACGATGGCGGTCTTGCCGACGCCGGGCTCACCGATGAGCACCGGATTGTTCTTCGTGCGGCGGCTCAGCACCTGCACGACGCGACGAATCTCGTTGTCACGCCCGATGACCGGGTCGAGCTTGCCTTCCCGGGCGGCGGCGGTCAGGTCGGTGGAGTACTTCTCCAACGCCTGATAGGTCCCCTCGGGGTCGGGGCTGGTGACCCGTGCGCTGCCGCGCACCTTGGTGAACGCATCACGCAGCGCTTCCGGCGTTGCTCCGGCGCCGGTGAGCAGCTTGGCGGTGTCCGCGTTGCCGCTGGCCAGGCCGACCAGCAGATGCTCGGTGGAGACATATTCGTCGTCCATCTCGGTGGCCAGATGCTGCGCCGTGGTGATCGCGGTGATCGCGTCCGGGCTGAGCTGGGGTTGCGAGCTGGAACCGGAGGCGCTGGGCAGTCGGCCGACGAGGCGCTCGGCCTCGGACCGGATCTTCGCGGGCTCGACTCCGACCGCCTCCAACAGGGGCCCGGCGATACCGTCGTTCTGCGTCAGTAGCGCCATCAACAAATGGGCGGGGGTGATCTGCGGGTTGCCTGCGGACGTTGCCGCCTGCAGCGCCGAGGTCAGTGCCGCCTGGGTCTTCGTGGTCGGATTGAACGAGTCCACGACACCTACCTTTCAAAGGTTCTCTACAGCTGGGAAAAATGCTTGTCGTGTTGTCCAACGCAGTCAAGGTTGAGTCTGTTCCGCTCAACTCTATCTTTTTTTGAAGCGACTGACACACACTCTTCGCGCCCGGCTTCGGCATGACTAGGGACTAACGTCGTCTCATGTCCGACTCCGGTTCCGGCGACTTCGAGTTCGAACGGAAGTTCTTCGTCCGCGAGATGCCCGCCGTCGCGGCGTCCGATCCCACCCCGATGCTGATCGTGCAGGCCTACCTGTTCGCCGCCGACGGCTACGCGGTACGCATCCGCCTGCAGGGGCCCGCGCCGGCCGCGCTCGACGGGACTCCCGCCGAAATGGTGCAGGCTCTGGGCGACGACACGATCGGCACCATGACCGCCAAGGGGCCCGCCGCCGGCGGCACCCGCTATGAGGCCGAACGCGATCTCGATCCGCTGGTGGCCGGACAGATCGTGGCCCGCGCCGAGCACGTCGTCATCAAGGTCCGGTACTCGGCCTGGCTCGGCGAGGACGGCTGGATCATCGACCGGTTCCTGAGCGGAAACGCTCCCCTGGTGATGGCCGAGGTCGAACGCGGCGGTCCCGTGACCGATCTGGTGATCCCCGAGTTCTGCGCCACCGAGGTGTCCGAGGACGACCGCTTCCGCAACGAGTATCTGGCGCACCAACCGTTCGGCGGCTGGGCAGGCAGCTACCTCGATGAGCTCGAATTGCTGGGGCCCCGGTTCGTGGAGAGTCTGGGACGCAATACCTTCGGCTGATCGCAGCGCTACCGCCGAAGCGGCGCTGGCTGCGCGCTCTTTGCGTCACTGACGTCAATATGGCCCGGCATCGGCGACACTGTTGCCATGCGCTTCAACCCACCGCCGAACTGGCCGCCCGTTCCACCGGGTTGGACGCCGCCTGCGGGATGGCAGCCCGATCCGTCCTGGCCGCCGCCACCGCAGGGTTGGCCGCTGTGGGTGCCGGAGGGCACATCCGGCGGCCGCACCTGGCTCATCCTCGGCGCGGTGGGCGCCGTGTTGCTCATCGCCGTCGCCGCGGTCATCACCGTCGTCGCGCAATTCGAACAGGCCTGGAACGGGCAGGAATACGACAACCTGCGCAACCTGATGTGCGCCGAGATGCGCGCCGACGAACAGTTCTCCCGGGCCAACTTCGCCGATATGCGTGACGGGTTGGGCCAGCTCGATCTGACCGTCACGTCGATCGAGATCATCGGCAAAACCGCCGACACCGTCATCGAGAACGGCGGCACCGACCCGGACGAAATCACGTTCTCCTACGAGAACGGCCAGTGGAAGTGGTGCGAACTGTGAACGACATCTGGGGTTCGGTCCTGACCGAGTTGGCGCCGCTGGCTCTCGTCATCGCGCTCTCACCGCTGTCCATCATCCCCGCGGTGCTGGCCCTGCACACCGAACGACCACGCCCGACCGGGCTGGCCTTCCTGGCCGGGTGGCTACTGGGGCTGGCGGCACTGGTGTCGATCTTCGTGGTCGCCTCGGGATTGGTGGGCTCGCTGGACAAACCGCCCGGCTGGGCGTCCTGGGTGCGCATAGCCGTCGGCGCGGCACTGATCGTGTTCGGTGCCTACAAATGGCTGACCCGGACGAAGTCCGAGCACTCACCGGCGTGGATGCGCAAGCTGAGCGGGCTGACACCGCGACGGGCGGTGATCACCGCCGCGGCGCTGGCGGTGGTGAACCCGAAGGTGTTGTTCATCTGTATCGCAGCGGGTTTGGCGATCGGCACCGCCGGTATCGGCGTGGCCCCGGCCTGGCTGGCGATGGTCTACTTCGTGGCGATCGCAGGAAGCACGGTGATCCTGCCCGTGCTCGCCTATGTCGTCAGTGGAGAGCGGCTGGCGGCGCCACTGACACGGCTGAAGGAGTGGATGGAGCATCAGCATGCCACCCTGATGGCCGCGATTCTGGTCGTTATCGGTGTCATGGTGCTGTACAAGGGAATTCACGGACTCGCATAGTCCCAGAACTGCAGCCATGTGACCGAACCGAACAGCAGCAGCGTCACCGTGTAGAGCAGCAGGATCACCGCCGCACCGGCCAGGCTGCTACGCCAGCCCGCACCGTCGACCGGGTCCAGCCAGCGCCGGAACGGCCTTGAGGCCCAAGGCATCAGCCACCACTGCATCGCCGTCACGCTGATCACCTGACTGAGCCACAGCGACAGCCAGGGCTCGGCGCCGAGGCGATCCAGCACCGGCCCCAGGAAACGCGACAGCAGCATCACCGTCGGGTACAACACCAGCAGCACCAGCATGACCGATTTCCAGTTGGGCGTCATGAGCATGCGGCCACCGTCGGTGCGTACGGTGGTGCCGAAGGCGGTGGTGCCGGTTACCGGGGCGAACTCCGCGCTCAGACTCGATCGCAGGCCGGGCAGCGCATCCTCGCGTTGACGCGAGGACATCCACGCCGTCAGATGCCGGTCGGTGCGAAAGCGCAGCACCGAGAGGGCCTCTCCCTCATCGACGAAAACAACGGTGCCCTCATACCCGCTGAAGCCGTGTGCGGCGGTGGCGAGTTCGCGCTGCGACTGCAGGAATTCGGCGGTTCTGCCGGCGACGAGCTGGTGCCGGAAGGCTGCGACACCTACCGGCGGAGGCGCATCGGGCGTGAGCAGTATCGCCGGGGCCGCCGGCAGCCATCCCCCGTTTCCCAGCGCGTCGGCACGGTCCAGCCACGCGTCCAACTCTGTGGCGCCGGTGAAGGTCACCGCGACAGCGGGCTCCAAGGATCCCTCCGCCACCGACACCCGGGCCCTGACACAACCAACAGCCGTGGCGGTCAGGGTGTTCGCCCATTCCGCGAACTCACCGTTGCCGCCGGGATGGAACACCAGCACCGCGGTGACCTCGGGCGCGATCACTCGGGCAGACCCAACTCGGCGGAGGACGCCGTCAGGTAGCGGTTCACCGTCGGCGCGATCAGGGCCACCACGTCCTCAGCCGCCAGATCTGCCAGCGGCGACACCTTCATCACATAGCGCAGCAGCGCGGTTCCCAACAGATTGGTGGCGGCCAGCATCGCCCGCAGCCGGGCCTGCTCGTCACCGCCGATCACCCCGGACACCGCGGTCAGCACGTAGGTCTGGAGGAACGAGCGCAGTGCCTCGTTCGCGTCGGAATTGGACGTCGCCGACTGCAGCATCGCGATCATGCTCTCGGCGGTGTCCGGACCCTCCCATATCTTCAGGTACCTGCGGACCAGTCGGGTGCCGAGATCGCCCTCGGCGGCGGTCATCGCCTCGACGAGCTGCGTGGGATCGATGAGCAGTCGCAGCGATTCGCGGAAAAGATCAGCCTTGGAGCCGAACAGATACAGCACCATCGACGGGTCGACATGGGCGTCGCGGGCGATGGCGCGCAGTGTCGTCTTCTCGTAGCCGTGCGCCGCGAAATGCTGCTTGGCCGACGCCAGCACCGCGTCCCTGGAGACCGGCTCACCCTGCCTCCTTCCCCGCTTCGGGGTTTTCTGCGCTGGTGAGGGCATATTTCGACCCTATCATTTCAATAGCCGTTGAAATACTGAGGTGCGGGAGTTATGCTCGTCGGACATTAATTCAACGACCGATGAAAAGAGCGCACGATGACCGCTCACGCCCCCACCAGGTCCGCCCAGCACGCCGTCCCCGAGCACCAGCCCTCTGCCGCGGCCCGCGCGACGGCCATCGTGGTCACGCTCACCGCCCTGCTGGCGGTCCTGGCGCTCGCTTTCGCGCTGCCCGCTGCGAAATCGAGACCACATGCGGTGCCGATCGGTATCGCCGGACCACAGGCCGCCGGCGGGCAGGCCGCCCGGGTGCTCGAGCAGAGCGCCCCCGGCGCCTTCGCGATCACCTACTACCCCGGCGCCGCGGCGCTGCGCGACGCGATCGAGCACCGGGAGGTATACGGCGGCATCGCGTTCGACGCGAGCCAACCGACACTGATCACCGCCACCGGCGGCAGCCCCGCGATCGCACAGCTGCTCACCCAGGTCGGTTCGGGCATCGCTCAGCACAAGGGCGTACAGATGACCATCGAGGACCTCGCCCCGCCGAGTGCCGCCGATCCACGCGGCGCCGGCCTGGCCGCATCGGCGCTGCCCATCACACTGGCCAGCATCCTGCCCGCGATGGCACTGGTCCTCCTGCTGCGGCAACAGACATGGCTGCGGTTCGGCGCCGTCATCGGCTTCGCCGGCCTGATGGGTGTGACCGCCGCGGCGCTGCTGCGCTATCCGCTCGGCTCGATCGAGCAGAACTTCTGGGGTGTGGCAGGCGGATTGGCACTCGGCATCGCGGCCGCGCTGCTGTTCGTCCTCGGGCTGGGTTCGCTGTTCGGGCGGACCGGGTTGGCCATCGGAGCCGGGCTGGCGGTGCTGGTCGGTAACCCGCTGTCGGGGCTGACCAGTGCCCCCGAGATGTTGCCCGCCGGCTGGGGAACGGTGGGCCAGCTGCTGCCCCAGGGCGCCACCGCCACCCTGTTGCGGTCGACGGCCTACTTCGGCGGCGCCGGCTCCACCTCGGCGATCCTGGTGCTGAGCTGCTGGGCGCTCGCGGGCACGGCGCTGATTGCGACCGCCGCGATCCGCCGCGCCTAAACTCCTACCCCGTGGGACTCGACGACCGCGACGCGCTGCAGACCCTGCGTGCCACGGTCGATGCCGATCAGGTGATCGGCAGGATCTACACCCGCTGGTTCGCCATCGACATGTCGGCCCGTGACCTGTTTCCCCCCGATCTGACCCGCCAGCGCGCGTCCTTCGGCGAGGCGCTCAGCTGGCTGCTGTCCGAGATGATCGCCCAGCGCGCCGAGGAGCCGGTCGCGTTCATGGCCCAGCTCGGCCGCGATCACCGCAAGTACGGCGTCACCGCCAGGCACTACGACACTTTGGGCCAGGCGCTGCTGACCACCCTGCGCGGTGAGCTCGCCGACGTTTGGGACGGCCGGATCGCCGAGGCCACCTCCGATTTCATCGAACTCGTGATCGGGGTGATGCGGGGCGCGGCCGACGCCGAGCAGACCCCGCCATTCGTCGACGGCACGGTACTGGAGCACATCCGGGCCACCCGGGACGTCTCGATCGTCCGGCTGCAACTGGACCGGCCGCTCTTCTATCACCCCGGGCAGTACGTGACCGTGCAGGTGCCGCAGTGGCCCCGCCGGTGGCGCTATCTCAGTCCGTCGATACCGCCCGACGACAACGGTGCCATCGAGTTCCACATCCGGTCCGTCAGCGGCGGGATGGTCAGCACCGCGATCGTCGGCGAGACGGCACCCGGGGACCGGTGGCGACTGTCCGCCCCGCACGGCGGACTGCAGATCGACCGCGACGGGGAGGATGTGCTGCTGGTGGCGGGCAGCACCGGACTGGCCCCGCTACGGGCGCTGATCTCCGACCTGAGCCGCTACGCCGAGAATCCGCGGGTGCATCTCTTCTTCGGCGGCCGCTACCCCTGTGACCTCTACGACCTGCGCACGCTGTGGGAGATCGCCTCGACCAACCCGTGGCTGTCGGTGACGCCGGTATCGGAGTTCTCCACCAACCCACCGTGGGCCGGCGAGTATCCCGATCACCAGCCGCCGCGCGGGCTGCATGTGCGCCAGACCGGGCGACTGCCCGAGGTGGTGACCGGATACGGCAGCTGGGGCGACCGGCAGATCCTGATCTGCGGCGGCCCGGACATGGTCACCGCGACGAAGGCCGCGCTGATCGCGAAAGGCGCACCGCCCGAGCGTATCCAGCACGACCCGCTAGCGTGACAGCCATGGCCGAACTCGAACGCATCACCCTGCGGGATCCCTCATCGCACCTGACGGCCACCTTCGTGCCCGGCGCGGGCATGATCGGCACCTCGCTGGCCGATGACGGTGTCGAGTTCCTCGGCCAGCGGCGCGGCCTCGACGCCTACGTCACCGACGGGAAGACGATGGGCATCCCCATCCTCTATCCGTGGGCCAACCGGCTCAGCGGCACCGAGTACACCGTCGACGCAACGTTCGTCGACCTCACGGGCGCGCCACGGGTACGCACGGACCCACACGGCGCCCCGATGCACGGGGTGCTGGCCGCCTACCCCGGCTGGCAGATCACCGAGCAATCCGCCAATACCGTTGTCGCCACGCTGGATTACCGCACACCGGAGTTGCTGGCGGCGTTTCCGTTCCCGCATGTGCTGACACAGCGGCTCACACTGGCCGAGCGGACGCTGACCATCGACACCACAGTCGATCCGGGTGCCGGTCGGGTTCCGCTGTGTTTCGGGTATCACCCGTATTTCACGATTCCGGATGTGCCACGCGACAAGTGGGAACTGAGCACGCCGACCATGCGCCACCTCCCGGTTGATGACCGCGGTCTCCCGACCGGAGCACACGACCCGTGGGCCGCACAGTCGGCGCCGCTGGGCGACCGGGTGCTCGACGACGGTTTCGACGAGGTGCCCACGGGTTCGGTGTTCGCGCTCTCCGGCGGCGACCGCAGGATCGAGGTCACGTTCGAACAGGGCTATCCGGCCGCGCAGCTGTTCGCGCCGGCCGGTGACGCCCTGGTGGCGATCGAGCCGATGGCCGCGCCCACCGACGCGCTGCGCCGCGGTGGTTACCGGGTGGCCGCCGGAGAACCGGTGACGGCGCGGTTCAGTATCCGGGTGATCTAACGCGCCCGACGTGCGCCGGGCTTCCACAGCACCAACGCGGTACTGGGCTTGCGCAGCTGCTCGACCTCGGCGGCCAGTTCGGCAACCCGGTTCTGCAGTGCCTCGACCTGATTGGTCAGCTCGATGATCCGTTTGATGCCGGCAAGATTGACACCCTCGTCCTGGGACAGCCGCTGCACCTCACGGAGCAGGTCGACATCGTGTTGCGAATAACGCCGACCTCCTCCGGAGCTGCGCTGCGGGCTGACCAGACCGAGCCGGTCGTAGGTGCGCAGGGTCTGCGCATGCATACCGGCCAGTTCGGCGGCCACCGAGATCAGGAACGTCCGGGCGTCGTCGCTGCGGCTCACGAGAGGTTTCCTGCCCAGCCGGCGCGCGGGTCGAATCCGCTGGCCCGTTCGGCTTTCGCGTAGGTCTCGAGCGCCTCGGCGACCTCGCCTTCCAGGTTCGGCGGCACCGCCACCTTCACCGTCACGAGCAGGTCGCCGTGGCCACCCGAACGCTTGGGCACACCGCGCCCACGCACCCGCAGGATGCGGCCGTCCGATGTGCCCTTGGGCACCCGGACCCCGACCTTGCCCTCCAGCGTCGGCACCGAAAGCGTTGCGCCCAGGGCCAATTCGTGGAAGCTCACCGGGACCGTGACGGTCAGGTCGTCGCCGTCGCGGCCGAAGACCTTGTCGGCGCGAACATGAACCGTGACGTACAGGTCGCCCGAAGGGGCGCCCCGCAACCCGGCTTCGCCCTGGCCGGCCAGCCTGATCCGCTGGCCGTCCTCGACACCCGGTGGGATCCGCACATTGATGGTGCGGGTCCTGGTCGTGACGCCGGTGCCATGGCATTCATCGCAGGGGTGCTCGATGATCGAGCCGCTACCCCGGCATTCGGTGCACGGCTCGGAGAAGCCGAACGCACCCTGGTTCCGGTTGATGACACCCGCGCCGTTGCAGCCCGGGCACACCTTCGGGCTGGTGCCCGGTCGCGCACCGCTGCCATGGCAGTTGGTGCACGGTGCCGGACTGGTCAGCCGCAGCGGCATCGCGACGCCCTTGGTGGCCTCCAGGAACGACAGTTCCGTTTCGGTTTCCAGGTCGTTGCCGCGCCGCGGACGGCTCGGACGCGGCTGTTGGGCACCGCGGCCGAACAGGCCGCCGAACAGGTCACCGATATTGGCGCCGCCGGCCTGACCCGCCTGATCGAACAGATCACCGAGGTTGAATTCGGCTCCCTCGCCGGAGAATCCACCGAAGTTGCCGCCCGCGCCGGGCCCGCGGCGACCGAAGCCGCCGTTGGCGAACAGGCGCCGCGTCTCGTCGTACTCCTTGCGCTTGGCGTCGTCGGTGAGCACCTCTTTGGCTTCGGAGGCGGCCTTGTACCGCTCCTCTGCCACGGAGTTGCCCGGATTACGGTCCGGGTGGTTCTCGGCGAGGATCTTGCGCGCGGCGCGCTTGATCTCGTCCTTGCCGGCATCAGAGGTGACGCCCAGCTCCTTGTAGAAGTCCTTCTCGACCCACTCACGCTGAGCCATGCGTCACCTCCTCACCGGGTCAGTCTTCTGATTCTGCGGGTTGATCACTGTTCACGTCGGCATTCTCGACCGTGTCGACCACACCAACCATGGCGTGGCGGACCACCACGTCGCCCACCTTGTAGCCGCGGCGCATGACCGTGCCCACCACCGGCGACGATCCGTCGCCCTCGTGCTGGACGGCCTCGTGCAGCGAAGGGTCGAACTCCTCGCCCTCGGCGCCGAAGCTGGTCAGGCCGAGCCCCTCCAGGGTGGTGACGAGCTTCT
This sequence comes from Mycolicibacterium frederiksbergense, assembly GCA_030499155.1. GTDB lineage: Bacteria > Actinomycetota > Actinomycetes > Mycobacteriales > Mycobacteriaceae > Mycobacterium > Mycobacterium frederiksbergense_A. Next base: position 812,114 of record JAUKNU010000001.1, read on the forward strand.
CCGAAACCGCCTTGAGCGGTCCGGATTCCAGGTCACCGTGGGTGCGGGCCCGATCGAGATCGTCGAGCACGCCGAGCAGTTGGGTGATGACGGCCGCCTTCGCGCGCTCGCCGGTCACCTGCTGATCGCGCAGGGCCCGCTTGCGGTAGTTGGCGAAATCGGCCTGTACCCGTTGCAGATCGGCGGTGAGCTCGGCGATCTTGTCGCCTTCCTCGGAAGGAGCGGGGTCCGCGCCCGGCGCCGATGCCGCCCCGCTGGGGGACGGCTCGGCGCTCGGGTCACGAACGTCGCCGGTTTCCGGATCGATGCGCCGTTTGTCGGTGATGGTCACCGGCTCTTCGTGCGAATCGCCCTGGCTCACTTGTTCTCCCGGTTGTCCTCGTCCTCGACGACCTCGGCGTCGACGACGTTGTCGTCGGCCGCGGCCGAACCGTCTGCGCCATCAGCACCCTGCTCGGCCTGGGCGGCCTCGTAGAGCGCCTGACCGACGGCCTGGGCTTCGACGCCCAGCTTCTCCATCGCGGTCTTGATGGCCGCGATATCGGTGCCGGCCAGGGCCGTCTTGGCTTCGGCGACTGCGGAGTCGACCTTGTCCAAGGTCTCGGCGGGGACCTTCGATCCGCCTTCGACCTCGCGCTGCTCCTTGACGATCTTCTCCGTCTGGTAGACCAGCGACTCGGCCTGGTTGCGGACGTCGGCCTCTTCGCGACGCTGACGATCCTCGTCGGCGTGCGCCTCGGCGTCCTTGATCATCCGGTCGATCTCCTCCTTGGAAAGGCCGGAGCCCTCCTGGATCTTGATCGTGTTCTCCTTGCCGGTGCCCTTGTCCTTGGCGGTGACGTGCACGATGCCGTTGGCGTCGATGTCGAAGGTGACCTCGATCTGCGGCACGCCGCGGGGGGCCGGCGGGATGCCGGTCAGCTCGAAGGAGCCGAGCAGCTTGTTGTGCGAGGCGATCTCGCGCTCACCCTGGAACACCTGGATCTGCACCGAGGGCTGATTGTCATCGGCCGTGGTGAAGGTCTCGCTGCGCTTGGTCGGGATGGTGGTGTTGCGCTCGATCAGCTTGGTCATCACGCCACCCTTGGTTTCGATACCGAGGGACAGCGGGGTGACGTCAAGCAGCAGAACGTCTTTCACCTCACCCTTGAGCACACCGGCCTGCAGCGCGGCGCCCGCAGCGACAACCTCGTCGGGGTTGACGCCCTTGTTGGGCTCCTTGCCGCCGGTCAGTTCCTTGACCAGATCGGTGACCGCGGGCATACGGGTGGAACCACCGACGAGCACCACGTGGTCGATCTCGCCGACGGAGATGCCGGCATCCTTGATCACCTGCTGGAACGGCGCACGGGTGCGGTCGAGCAGGTCCTGGGTGATGCGCTGGAACTCCGAGCGGGTCAGCTGCTCGTCGAGGAACAGCGGGTTCTTGTCCGCGTCGACGGTGATGTAGGGCAGGTTGATCGAGGTGCTCTGTCCGGAGCTCAGCTCGATCTTGGCCTTCTCGGCGGCTTCACGCAGCCGCTGCATGGCCATCTTGTCCTTGGTCAGGTCGATGCCGCTGGTGCTCTTGAACTTGTCGACGAGCCATTCGACGATCCGGTCATCCCAGTCGTCACCACCGAGGTGGTTGTCACCGGAGGTGGCGCGGACTTCGACGACACCGTCGCCGATCTCCAGCAGGGACACGTCGAAGGTGCCGCCACCGAGGTCGAAGACCAGGATGGTCTGTTCCTTCTCGCCCTTGTCCAGGCCGTAGGCCAGCGCGGCCGCGGTCGGCTCGTTCACGATCCGCAGGACGTTGAGGCCGGCGATCTGGCCGGCTTCCTTGGTGGCCTGGCGCTGGGCGTCGTTGAAGTACGCGGGCACCGTGATGACGGCGTCGGCGATGTCCTCACCCAGGTAGGCCTCGGCGTCGCGCTTGAGCTTCTGCAGGATGCGCGCGCTGATCTCTTGGGGGTTGTAGTCCTTGCCGTCGATCGCGACGGTCCAGTCGGTGCCGATGTGACGCTTGACCGAACGGATGGTCCGGTCGACGTTGGTCACCGCCTGGTTCTTGGCGGGCTGGCCGACCAGCACCTCGCCGTTGCGCGCGAACGCGACAACCGACGGAGTGGTCCGGGAGCCCTCTGAGTTGGCGACGACGACGGGGTCGCCACCTTCCAGCACTGCGACGACGGAGTTGGTGGTCCCGAGGTCGATACCGACCGCACGAGCCATAGTGAGTTCCTCCTGAATAGCTTTTACATGGGATCTGAGTGAACCTCGCTCAAGCCTGCACCCGGAGACGGTCGCCTGTCAAGCCAGAGTTGAGTCTGTATCACTCAAGTTGTCAGTCTGGTCAACGGGGTGTTCCCCGGATTTGTTCCCGGGGGCCGGTGCCGAGCGCGCTCAGAGGACCTCGGACAGGAATTCGCGCACTACCCGCAGAAACCGCTCGGGCTGGTCGTAGGTGACGATGTGGCCGGCGTCGGCGATGGTGACGTGGCGGGAATCCGGCGTCAGCGCATCCGCGGTCGCCAACTCCGAGTCGCCGACCAGGGGATCGTTGTCGCCGCGCATCCACAGGGTGGGGACACTCAGCGTGTGCAGTGCGGGCGTGAGGTCCAGGCGCATGGCGCGGGGCCCGTACGCCTCGATCTGCCAATCGTCGAGCGCCTTCTCCCCGTGCCGGTTCTTCTCCCGGGCCTCGGTGACGGACTGCGCGACGATGCGCTCGAATCCCGGGGTGTCGGCCCCGGCCGCCAGGCTGGAAGCCATCGATGACCGGACGTAGCCGGGGTACCGAGCCAGGAGCCAGCTGCACAGCCTCAGCAGGCCGGGCATACGCATCGTCGCCCAAGTGAGGAATTGGTACGGGCGCTTGGCGCCGATGCCACCCGGTCCGATCGCCACCAGAGCGCTCACGCGGTCCGGATGTTCCAGCGCGAATCCGGTTGCCACACCGCCGCCCATCGACAGTCCGATCAATGCCACCCGATCCAGGCCGAGCGTATCGAGCAACTCAAGGAGGAAGCGGCGGAAGAAGCGGTCGTCGAGCGTCCCCGCCCACGGCCGGCTGCCCCCGTGCCGGGGCAGATCGATGACGTGGACGCGGTGGTCGCGCGCCAGCTCCGGGACCACGTCATGCCAGACGCCCTGTCCGGTGTCGAGCATCGCACCATGCAGTAGGAGCAGAGGTGGCCCGGAATCGCCTGTGCGGTAAAGCCGCACCGGTCCACCGCAGACGGTCAGATTTGTGGGAGATCCGAAAACCGAGGGCATCGCCCTCCGAGCGTAGTTCAGGTCACCGAACTGACCAGCGCCTTGCACAGCGGCATCCCGATATCGAGAGGTCGTTGCTGGAAAGTGTTCGGCGCGATGACGATGACCTGTCCCCAGCGCGGGCAGGCACCGTCGGTCTCGGGATGGGTGTCGCTGGACTGCAGATCGGCGGTGGCGATCTCACCGGGCTGCAGGGTCAACAGCGGCGCCGCGTTCTGCATCCGGCGCTCGACGTGCACCGCGGGCCCGGTCTCGTTGACGATGTCCACACCCGGATAGCCCTGCAGCGTGCAGGCTTTCGACGTGGTGTTCTCGAACAACACCAGTAGCCGGTACTCCGAACCCTGCGATTCCAGCGGCTGGTTGTAGACCACCAGATCGGTGTCGGCGCAGGGTTTGGGCGTCGAGTCCTCGGGCTCCGCCGACGTCGAGGACGGTGGGCCGGTGACGGTGACGGTCACCGGAGCCGAAGTGACCGGCACGGTGGTCGACAACGGCGTCGTAGACTCGGCGACCGGGGTGACGGGACCGGAGCCGCAGCCCGCCAGTAGTGCGGCCGCGAGGATCGGCAGCGGTACCTTCCATGTGTTCATGAGCTAGATGAGACGCGATCGTCACGGCTACCGATCCCAAGTCGATTGCAAGCGCCCCCGGCCATAATTCTGCGGTGCAACCCGAATCAGGCCGGCGCCCCGCCGTACAACGCGCTTTGTCCCCGCTCTGGGAGGAGGCCCGCCGCCGGCCCACCCATCTGCGGCCCCGCGCGCTACCTGGCCCGTTCCTCGCCTTGGCGGTGATCACCTGGCTGGGTGCGGCGGTCATGCTGGCCTTCGGGTTCATGCCCGGCCTCTTCGCACCGCAGGAGTACTCGCTGTTCGGCGGTGAACTCGTCTTCGACTACTCACCGATCTGGCCGTTGCTGTGCGGCCTCGCGGCGGGTTCGGGCGTCGCAACGGTGGGCTACGTCCACACCGCGACGAGCACGGGTGCCCCGCGACACCATGCGCTGCTGGCCTGGTGCGCCGGCGTCGGGACACCGATCATCCCGATCCTGATCCTGGCGATCGACCGGAGCTGGCAGGCGATCCCGGCTGTCATAGCGTGGCTTGCCGCGGCAAGCCTGGTGATCGTCGCGCTGCATGTCCGCCACCGGCCGACGGGACCATGGTGGGGGATCGTGTTGGCCGGTCTGGTGGCCGCGCCCTGGATTCCCCTGGTCTGGGCGAACATCGCATTCGGCCGGGCCCTGAACTCCTTCGACACCGCGGATCCCAGTGAACTGCTCTACCTGTTGCTCGACGATATCGGCACCCAGACCTACGTCCCCGGTATCGCGCTGGCATTCGTGGCAGCCATGGCCACCGGCGGTGTGGCGCTGGCCGCGCACTCCCGGTCCGCGCTCGCACACAGCGTCGCACGGCGCCGCCAGGGCTGGGGCTACACGGCGCTGCTGTGCGCGGTGGCCGCGATCATCGTCGTACTGGAGGTCACCGAGATCGGTGGCATCTCCTCAGGTTTCAAGGAGAACTACTGGACGCCCGGCGGCCCCGGGACCTGGCCGCACGCGATTCTCGTCGCTGTTGCCATCGCGTACGGCGCCCGTCGATCGTTTCAGTCGCCCCTGCTCCCGCGCGGCGATGTGCGCACCACGCTTGCCGTCGGTATCAGCGCGCTGGCAAGCCAGATCGTCATCGCCGTCGTGGTGGTCGGGAACCTCTTCATGCTTGCGATCGCCGGTCCGACCTCGGCCGGTATCGCGCCGCCGGCCGGACTCGAGCTCGCCATCATGTGGTCGACGCTGCTGACGCTGGTACCGGTCGCCGCTCGGAGACGTTGGTGCGGAACCGTGGGGCAGTTCGTCGCCCGGGTCGGTCTGCTGTACCTGCTGCCTGTGTACGTGAACCTCACGCTGAGCCAGATGGGCGTGACCGTTCCCATCGCTTTCTGGGCCAAACCCACCCAGATCGTCATGTGCCTCGTCGTCATCGGTTGCTTGGCAACATTTTTGGGTGTCTCAGGCCGCGCGGCACCGTTACCGGCCGAGCTGATCAACCGGCTGGTGCTGATACCGCTGCTCATCGCGGTCGGCACCGCGTGGATGCCGAGCGTCCTCGCCGTCCCGCTGACACCGGTCATCGCGGTCACCGCCGCGCTGTTCGCATTGCTCTGGGCGATGCCACCGGAATCCGGAACGGCGCACACCGGTGTCGTGCTCGCCGTGTCGGCCCAGCTGCTCCTGGTGGCGGCCGCCGCCGGCATCGTCACCGTCTACAAAGATTTCTCGCCCGATGACACCACGCTCGCGCTACTCCTGTTCTCGGTGCCGTTGAGCGCCCTGCTGTGCGCACATGTGCAGCCCGCCGCCGAGTACGGCGATCCCACCGACACCGAGGGCACCGGACCACCGGTACCGCGTTAGCCGGTACGGTGCCTTATCCGGTCATAGTGGACCGTAAGCCGCTCACCCGTCGCGCACATAGGGGTCGATCACAGGTGTCAGAGCAAAGTCCTCATCACGGCCCGGCCGAGGTCCCTGTCGACGTCCCGCTCGAGGACGTCATCGCCGGCTCCGCCGAAACCGTCGAATCCCCCGATACCGACGAACCCGTCGAGGCCACCGTCACCGACCGGACACCGGTCAAGCGCAACGGCTTCAACCGCCGCGGATTCCGTTTCGCCACCCCGCTGGGCGATATCGCCATCGCGATCCGCACCCCGAAGCAGCAACCGGTGGTGCCGAAATGGTTCGACCCCCTGGGCCTCACCGACCGCGCCCTCGACGCCGCCAAAACCGGCCTCAAGCTCGCCACCTGGACCGAGGAGCAGCTGGCCACCCTGGTGAAGAACCGGCTGGAGGCCCTGGATGCCGCGCCGCGCCCGCTGCAGTCCGCCGAGGCCGCACCCGAATCCACGGACTCGCTGCACACCAAGCTGGGCCGGCTGCTGGACCGCGCCCTGGACCAGAGCACCAGCGGCAGCCAGCAGGAGCTCTACCACCGGCTGCTCGACCAGCTCGTCGCCGACGAGGCCCGCATCGTCGGCGCACTGTCGGACGGCACAGCCTCCCCGCTGGTCAACGTGCACAGCCGGTCGCGCAACCAGGTCGTGCTGCAGAACGCGTGCCTGATCGGGCGCACCGCAAACGTCGCACTTCCCCATATGGTCCCGAAGTACGTCGATCATCTGCTATCCCTTGGACTTGTTGAGACCGGTCCGGAGGACCCGTCACGAAAAGCGGATTACGAGGTGTTGATGGCGGAGCCGATGGTGCTGAAGGCGATCAAGAGCGCATCGCGCGGGCCGTTGATCGCCCGGACCGAGAAGTTGTCGCTGAGCCTCTCGGAGCTGGGCAAGGGGCTGTGGGCGGCAGCGGTGCAGCAGGACGGTCCGTGAACGGATGACGGGCGAGGCGATCCTCGCCATCGAGTCGTGGGCTGAGATTCGGGCCGATTTCAGCGTCAACTGGTTCATCTACCTGTCCATGCCGTTCATCGCGGCGTTCGTGGGGTGGAGCACCAAGATCGTCGCGGTCGAAATGCTCTACCGCCCAATGGAGTTCAAGGGCATCGGCCCCTTCGGCTGGCAGGGCATCGTGCCGCGCCGGGCCGGCAAGGTGGGCTCCAAGACCATCGAGCTGCTCACCCAGAATCTGCTCAAACCCGAGGAACTGCTCGAGCGCGTCGATGCCAAGGAGGCGGTCGAGGCGCTGCGCGAACCGCTCACCGAAGCCATCGACGAGATATCCCGCGAGGTCGCCGAACAGATCCGCCCCGGCCTGTGGGACTCGCTGCCCGAAGCGGGGCGGCGCGCCATCCAGAAACGGATCCAGGACGAGACACCGCGCGTCGTCGAATCGCTGATGAACGAGATGCGCTCCGATCTGCCGCGGTTCGTCGATGTGCAGTACCTGGCCGTGACCACCCTGGTCCGCAACAAGGACAAGCTCAACAAGTTGATGCGCGGTATGGGTGACGACGCGATGGCGTTCGTCCGGCGCAGCGGCATCTATTTCGGGCTCGTCATCGGCGTCGTGCAGATGTTCGCCTGGGCGCTGTTCCAGAATCCGTGGATCATGCCGGCCTTCGGTTTCGGCGTCGGCTTCATCAGCGACTACATCGCGTTGAACATGCTGTTCCGCCCCATCGAACCCAAGAAATACCTGGGCTTCATCCCCTTCCAGGGTCTGCTGCACGCACAGCGGGACAAGGTCACCCGCGATTACGCCAGGATCCTGGCCGAGGACCTGTTCTCCCCCGAGATCCTGTTCGACGGGGTGCTGCGCGGCCCGGGCGCGGACAAACTGTTCGCCCTGGTCGGCAAGGAGGTCAGCGCGGCCATCGATGCCCAGACCGGCATCGCCAAGCCCCTGGTCAAGATGGCCGTCGGCACCCAGCGCTACAACGGGCTGAAGGACAACCTGGTCCAGATGGTCCTGGCGCAGCTGCCGACCACGCTGCTGGAGGCCCAGGACTACGCGATGAACGTGCTCGATCTGGAGAACACGATCATCGACAAGATGGGCCAGCTCACCAACGAGGAGTACGAGTCGATCCTGCGGCCGGTGTTCAAGGACGACGAGCCGACCATGATCGCCGTGGGCGCCATCCTCGGCGGTGTCGTCGGCGAGCTTCAGGTGGTGCTGATCGAGAACTTCGGCAACGAACCCCCCGCCGTCAACGCAATTCCGGAACTCGTCCGGATCGTGCTGCACCAGTAGCTCAGGCAGCCGAGATCCGAGACCTCACCTCGAAGTCCAGGCCTTTGGCCTCGGCCACGTAGATGTCCTGCGCCATCTGGTTGCCGCGCATCGTGACCTCACCACGGGGGCTGATGTAGGTAAGGCCATCCGCCGCGCCGGTCAGGGCATCGATGCCCAGCGATCCGGCCCGCGACACCAGGGCGATCAACAGGGTGAGGGCTTCGTAGCAGGATTCGCCGATGCTGTTGAGGGCCGGCGCCGACAAGCCGAAGTGACCGTAGTAGCGCGACGCGAAGTCCATGCTGGCCGTGGTGTTGAGTGCTTCGAAATATCCTGCGGCCGCGAACAACCCGTCATTGCTGTCGCTGCCGCTGGCCAGCAACATGTTCTCTTCGACATGTGGGCTCAGTCGGGGAACCGCGGGGCACAGTCCGGCAGCCGCGAACTGGCGATTGAACGCCACCCCGTCGCCGCCGACCAGCAGCAGCAGCACGCCGGCCGCACCGGTCGCCTCGACCTGGCGTATCGCCGCGCCGAAGTCCTGTGTGCCGAGCGGAACGTAGATCTCGTCCAGCAGCGGCCGGCCCTGCGAGCGGGCATGCAATCGTGCGGCCACACCGGTCTGACGCGGCCATATGTAGTCGTTACCGATCAGCACCCACTGGTCGATGCCGTATTCGGCGTTCATCCAGTCCATCGCCGGCAGCAGCTGGCGCGAGGGCGTCTCGCCGGTGAGGAAGAGCCCCGGCGTCCGTTCGCCGCCCTCGTAGAGCGGTCCGTACACGTAGGGCACCCGGTTGGCGGTGACCCGGGCGATGGCTTGGCGGACCGGTGAGATGTGCCATCCGGTGACCGCGTCGATCGCTCCGCGCTGGAGCAGCCGCTGGATCTCCGCCGCGACGACGGACGGCGCGCGGCTACCGTCCACCAACCGGAGGCGCACCTGCTTGCCCATGAGCCCGGAGGTCGCATTCACATCGGCGATGGCCAGTTCTGCGCAGGCCTCACACGACGGGCCATAGATACCGGCCGACCCACTTCTCGGCACCACCAGGGCGATGTCGATGGTGGATCGGTGTCTGGCCGCACCCGCGGGCATCGATGACATATCCATCGTCGCCTCCATCCACCCGGTGGTGCCGAGCCTCTGCGTCATCGTCACGGCGTCCCGTTACCGTGACATTGCGCCGTTGTTCACGAGGTGAAAAAGTTGCGATCTGGCAGCAAACCCGCGGGATCAGCGTCCCGGGATCGGCAGCTCACTGGCGCGGGCAAGCGTCCTGATCAGTTGAACCGCGCTGTCCTCGCCGAACTCCTCGGCGAGGGTGGCTTTCATCGCCGCCTCTTGCCGGGCCAGCCGGCGTACTTTCGACTTGCCCCTGGCCGACAGATAGATGAGCACACGTCGGCGGTCGGTGGCGTCGACGCGCCGGAGCACGAACCCGCCATCGACCAGCTTGTCCACGATGCGTGTCAGCGTGGGCGGCGGAATAGCCATGGCCGTTGACATTTCACTCATGGTGAAGCCCTCACCGCCGCGTAGTGCGCCGAGCACCCGCCATCCCTCGATGGTGCTGACCTCGCTGTCGAGCAGACCCTGCGACAGCGATTCGGTCCACCAGCGACCGATCCGGAAGAACACTTCGGAGACACTTTCGACGCTGGTCGAGATCGGCACTACCGCTCCTGACGTGATCGCTTCCATCGCGAACTGTTGTTGGTGTGCAGCTTATCGGGGTGTGGCCGGTCACGCGGGCTGCGCGACCGGCGCCGCGCTTGAACCGAATACCTTGGCGATCAACGACCCACCCCATTCGGAGGCCACGCCGAAACCCGCGCCGACGAACGCGGTGACGGCCGCGACCAGCGCGGGATGCCCGATCCCCGCCGTGGTGATGCCGTTTCCGGTCGCGGCGATGGTGCCGACCGTCATCGCGAATCCGAACACAATGGCCGGCGTCGCCGAGATCCACGGCAGGCGTGAGGCCTGCACCATGGCCAGACTGCCGACTCCGACGGCGATCGACAGCCACAGGGCGCTGCCGGTGGCCTGTACCGAGAGCAGTGTGGCCGTGGCGATCACGATTCCGGTCCAGTTGCAGGCGACGGACTTTGCGAAGCCCGTCAACCCGGATCCCACGAAGAAGAAGGATGCCCAGGCCAGGAACAACACCCAGACCGGTAGCGGCCAGACGGTCGCCGTCATCAACGTCGAGAGCATGCCGAACACCCCGACGCTCAGCGACAGAGCGGTGAGCTTGGACATCAACGATCCCTTCCCTCAGTGGTGGTGGTCGTGGTCATGGTCGTGGTCGTGGTCGTGGTCGTTGTGCGACAGTCGTTCGGACTCGATCCGGCTGCGCTGCTCGATGAGATCGGCACTGACGTAGTCCTTCTCGGCGACCAGACGGGTGAATGCCTCCCCGAACTGGCGGTAGTAGATCGACGGATCGCAGACGTCGTCCACCTCGGAGCCGTCGATGACCTCGATCAGGTGCTTCTTGAAGTCGTTCCATTCGAAGCGGCCAGACTCGCACATGTGCACCACGAGTCCGAAAAGCCTTCCCTGCCAAGGTGCATCGAAGATCAGCTCACCGTTGGATCTGGGCAGCGCGACCGGCCCGCCCAGATCGTCGAGGCCGGCGAAGTCCAGTGTGGACGCCGTCATCACGACCCCGCAGACGAGGTGACGAGCGCGGTGCCCACCATGGAGTCCCGACTGATCAGCGGAACCAGCTCGTCGGCGGTGAGGCCCTCGGTGCCCGCCGGCCGCTGCGGGATCACCAGATAGCGGATCTCCGCGCTGCTGTCCCACACGTCGATCTTGACGTCATCGGCCAGCGTCACCCCGAACTCCGAGAGGACACTGCGCGGCTCCTTCACCACCCGCGCGCGGTATTGCGGGTACTTGAACCAGGCCGGCGGAATGCCCAGCAGCGTCCACGGGTAGCAGGAGCACAGGGTGCACACCACGACGTTGTGCCGCTCCGGGGTGTTCTCGACGGCGACCATGTGCTCGGTCTGCAGTCCGGTGAAGCCCATATCGGCGATCGCCGCGGTGGCATCGGACAGCAACCACTCGCGGTACTGCGGGTCGGTCCAGGCCCGAGCAACCACCTTGGCCCCGTTGACCGGGCCCATGTCGTTCTCGAACGAGGCGACCACGGCATCGACCGCCTCGTGCTCGGCCAGACCCTTTTCGACCATCAGCGACTCCAGCGCGTTGACCCGCGCCTCGACGTCGGCCATGGAAATCCAATCCATCTCGAAATACTCCTTCGTAGTCAGGCGCCGGCCGGCTCGAGGTATCCCTCGAACAGGTCTGCGTAGAGATCGAACTCTTCGGTCACGGTGTCGCCCCACAGTTCGGTGGCGCTGAAGCGCACCATGTAGAGCTGGTGTGGCTCCTCGACCTGCCGGTGCGCGCTGGCGGCCGGATCGCGATAGGCCCCGTACTGCTTGACCACCTCGCCGGTGGCGCGATTGAGATAGCCGGGCAGGCGGTTGTGGGTGGACTCGTGGAGGTTGAGCACCCGCACGGCGGCGCCGATCTCGTACACCGGCGGGGTGGTCGCGGGGAGGTCATGCGGGGTGCCGTTCCAGATGAAATCCATCATGTTCTCGGCGAGCGGCGAAAGCGTCTCGGGCTTGTCCGGGTGCGGCGTCATCGCCGGTGCGCCCAGCTCCTTCATCCGCTGATCAACCTCCTCGTGCGAGATGATCCCCTTGTCGTTGAGCAGTTTCTCCACCGAGAACAACCAGTGTGAGTAGTAGGTGGAGTCGGTGTAGTCACTCCACTTCATCAACTCGATTCCGTGCCGTTGTTCGTCGAGGTTGAACACACCCTGCTGCAGGGCCATTGCCGTGACCGCGTGCATCCGCCCCTCGAACGGGTAGCGCCAATCCGGGATACCCGGTTCCAGGAACTCGGTGGCGACGGGGCCGAGCCCGTCCCGACCACCGACATCGTGTGGACCATGCATTGCCGATCGCACCTCCGTTTCTTTACTTGGGATCTGTAATACTTCCACTTGGAACTATGAACATCGAAGAGGCGCAGCGCAATCCGTCGGCGCAGCTGTTACACGCACTTAACCTTCGGGCCGCGGCAGGTTAAATATGGGTTTCCAAGCCAGCTCAAGGCCCCATAGGAGTTGACGCGATCATTCATCGCTTCGCACACTGTGGTCGTCAAGAAATAATTGTCAATTGGAAGTAATTGGCACCCACGAGAGGAAGGTCGCAGATGTCGACCGCAGATACCGGAACCAAGTCCATCGGAGTGGCGCTGCCGGACAGCGCCACGACCAGCACCGCACTGTGGCTCACGAGCACCACCGTGCTGGCGCTCATCGCCTACTACTTCCTCGGCTACGACCAGGGGGCGGTCTCGGTGTTCGGATCCGACACCCACGTGCACGAGTTCCTCCACGATGCCCGCCACCTGCTCGGCTTCCCCTGCCACTGATCGGAATCAGCATGGAAAAGAAGATCATCGGGCTCGGGCTGCTCGCCGGCGCGTTGGCCGGCAGTGCCTCATTTCTCTACGCCCGCACACAGATTGCACCGCTGATCGCCGAGGCCATCTCCTACGAGGAGGCACGGTCGCACGCCGCGGCCGGTGGCGAGCACGCCCATGAGCACGAGGTGTTCACCCGTACCGTCCAGGAGAACATCGGGGCGGGCGTCGGCACGGTCATGTTCGCGATCATCACCGGCGCCCTGTTCGCCGTGGCGGTGAGCATCGCGTTGGCGACCCTGCAGCGGCACCGGATCACCGCAGACCCACGGCTGGTGGCGGTCCTGGTGGCGGTGGCGGGGTTCGTCACCGTGGCGGTGGTGCCATGGGTGGCCTATCCGGCCAATCTGCCCGGTGTGGGACAACCGGAGTCAGCCGGCGACCGCACCACCGCCTACCTCGCGTTGATCGTCGCATCGGTGGCACTGGCGGCGGTCGCGGGTACCGCCGCCATACGGCTGGCGCCCCGCCTGGGCGGCTCGGCGGCAGCGGTCACGGGGTGCGTCGGATACCTGGCAGCGATATCGGCGGTGATCATCGCGCTGCCCTCTTTCCACGAAACGCCCTCGGCCATCACCGATCCAGACGGCGCACTGCTGTTCCCCGGTTTCCCCGCCGACCTGCTGGCCGACTTCCGCACCGACGCACTGATCTGTCAGGCGCTGTTGTGGTTCGTCATCGCGGGCAGTTATGCCGTGCTGCTTCCCCGTGTCCTGCCGGCCGGTCGGACCGGAGGTGAACTGCATGCGCATCGTTGAGTTCACACCGACCCCCGACCAGTATGTCTGGACGTTCGGCGGCGCCGACCCGGTGATGGAGGTCGAACCCGGGACCGCGCTGCGGCTGTGGACGGAGGATGCCTTCGCGGGTCGGGTCACCTCCGCCGGCGACAAGCCCAGCGAGGTGCTCAATCCGAAGGAACTCAATCCCCAGACCGGGCCATTTCATGTCACCGGAGCCGAACCCGGTGACACCCTTGCGGTGCACATCGTGTCGCTGGAACCCGCCCGCGACTGGGCGGCTTCGACGACGATTCCGCTGTTCGGCGCCCTCACCGGCACCGATCGCACCGCGGGCCTGCAGGCGCCGTTGCCGGAGCTGACCTGGATCTACGCGGTCGACCGTGCGGCGTCGTCGGCGACGTTCGTCGCCCACGAAGGCGACTTCACCTGGGAGCTGCCGCTGGCCCCGATGTTGGGCACGCTCGGCGTGGCACCGGCCCTTCGGGAGGTGCGCACGACGCTGGTGCCCGACTACTTCGGCGGCAACATGGACACCCCCGAACTGCGGGCGGGCACCACCGTCTATCTGGGGGTCAACGTCGAGGGTGCGGCGTTCTCGGTGGGCGACGGCCATTACCGGCAGGGCGAGGGCGAGACCTGCGGCACGGCTCTCGAAGGAGCCATGAATGTCACGCTGATCGTGGATCTCATCAAGGGCCATGCCCCGGCGTGGCCCCGCATGGAACACGACGACGCCATCCTGACCGTCGGATCGGCGCGTCCGCTGGAGGACGCGTGGCGCTGCAGCCAGGTCGAGATGGTGCGTTGGCTCAGTGAGCTGTACGGGCTGGGCACCATGGACGCCTACCAATTGTGTGCCCAGCTCTGTCTGTCGCCGCTGGCCAACGTGGTGGATGTCAACTACAGCGCGGTGACCAAGATCCACAAATCGCTGGTTCCACCGTGCAGCCCGTACCAGGCGATGCACCAGCTGATGCGGCGACGCGGCAGCGCATTGGCCTAGCCAGGATCCGGCGCTCTGCCCGGTAGCCTCGAACTCGTGGCAGGCAGGGCGAAACGGGCAGCAGTGTGCATCGGGGCCGGCGCCGTCGCGCTCACCGTGGTGCTCGCCGGATGCAGTGACAGCACCGACGGAAACCCGGTCGGTTCGGCACCCTCGGGCACCGAGCCGGACTTCCCGACGACGCGACCCAGTCGCACCACGTCGGCGACCCCGGCACCTCCGCCGTCATCGGCCACACCGCGGCCCCCGGCCGCCGAGGCTCTCGCACCGCAAAACGGCTACGTCTACCTCGAGACGAAATCGGGGTTGACCCGCTGCCAGCTCAACGTCGAGGCGGTGAGCTGCGAGGCCGAGTTCGAGAAGTCGCCGAGCATCGACGGATTCCCGGCCAACGGCGTCAACCTCAACGCCGACGGCGCCGTCACCTGGGTATCGGGCAACCTCGGCGACATCCCGACCGTGCCACTGGACTACCGGACCTACACCGCACTGGGCTGGACCATCGAAGCATCCGAGGCCGGCACGCGTTTCACCAACGACGGCACCGGGCATGGCATGTTCGTCCGAATCGAAGGGGTGGAGACGTACTGATGGACCGTGTCGCGATATGAGCATTGCCCGCAAGGAACGTGCGGCGCTGGTGGAGACCCTGCGGGCCACCGGCCCCGACGCACCCACGCTGTGCGAGGGCTGGAACACCCGTGATCTGGCCGCGCATCTGGTGGTCCGGGAACGCCGCCTCGACGCCGCCCCCGGAATCCTGGTGCCCCAGCTGGCCGGTTACACCGCCCGCGTGCAGGATCAGGTCACGGCCTCCACCGACTGGTCCGACCTGCTCGCTCAGGTGGCCGCCGGCCCGCCGCTGTACTCCCCGTTCATCCTGATTGACCGGTTCGCGAACGTCACCGAGATGTTCATCCATCACGAGGATGTCCGTCGCGCCGGAACCGACTGGGAACCAAGGGTTCTCGATCAGGAGACCACACATGCCCTGGCCGGCCAGGTCGGCATGTTCGGACGCATGACGCTGTCGAAGTCGCCGGCGCGGGTATCGCTGACCACCCGGGAGGGCAAGGTGCTGACCACCGCGGGCAAGGGATCACCGGTGACCGTCAGTGGCGATCCGGGCGAATTGTTGTTGTTCGCCGCGGGCCGCGAACCGGCCCGGGTCAGCTTCGACGGGGACGCCGACGCCATCGCCGCGGTGCAGGGCAGCCGCCGCGGTCTGTGATGGCCGACTGGGCCTGGACCGCCGACGGGCACTGCGTCACGCTGATCAGCGGTATCACTCCCGCCGCGCTCATCACGGCGCTCGGGGCGAGCACGCTGGCGCAGGTCCACGGTATCGATGCCGTGGTGTCGCGGACCGTCGAACGCTGGGATACCGGCTACCGGCCCGACGAGGCGATCATCGCGGTCACCGACGCCGGCCCCGGCTGGGCGGTGATCGCCGAGCTGAACGGCTACCTCGGCGTGACGGAGGCTGTCACCGGCCCACTGTCGGAGGGCCGGACCATCGTCTCGCACTTCCGCAATATCAACTCGGTGAGCCGCTTCCACTGGTGGCGTGACGGCCGGCTGCTGCTCGACGTCGATCTGTTGTTCCCGGATGAGCGGCTCGGAGCCGAACCCGATGCGCTCGGTGACCTGCGGGATCTCGGTGGCGATCTGACCGCAGCGGGCTTCACATTGGCCGAGCGCATCACCCGGGTGAGCTGTTCCCCCGAGTTCTTCGAGCGGTCCGCGTTCACCGTCGCCGTCGCCGCCCTGCCCGGGTGAACCAACTATCGTTGTCGGCATGCCTTCCCTCGACTTCCGTGTCTTCGTCGAACCCCAGCAGGGCGCCTCGTACGCCGACCAGCTCGCCATTGCCCAAGCCGCCGAACAACTCGGGTACTCCGCCTTCTTCCGGTCCGATCACTACCTGGCCATGGCCGGTGACGGCCTGCCCGGCCCCACCGATTCCTGGGTGACCCTGGCCGGCATCGCCCGGGAGACCAACACCATCCGGCTGGGCACCATGGTCACCTCGGCCACCTTCCGGCACCCCGGACCGTTGGCCATCGCCGTCGCGCAGGTGGACGAAATGAGCAGCGGCCGAGTCGAACTCGGTATCGGCGCCGGCTGGTTCGAGTCCGAGCACCTGGCCTACGCCATCCCGTTCCCGCCGCTGGGCGAACGTTTCGACCGTCTCACCGAGCAGCTGCACATCCTGACCGGGCTGTGGGGCACCCCGGTCGGTGACACCTTCGATTACGCCGGAACGCATTACACCGTGCAGGATTCGCCGGCGCTGCCCAAGCCCGCGCAGACCCCGCGTCCGCCGATCATCATCGGCGGTGCCGGCCCCAAGCGGACACCGGCGCTCACCGCGCAGTTCGCCGACGAGTTCAACATCCCCTTCGCCTCGCTGGAAGACCTGACGGCGCAATACGACCGGGTGGCGACCGCGGTCGCCGACGCCGGCCGCGCCCCGGATTCGCTGGTGTACTCGGCCTGCTTCGTGCTGTGCGCGGGCAGCGACGAGGCCGAGCTCACCAGACGGGCCGCGGCGATCGGGCGCGAACTCGACGAGATGCGCGGCAACTCACCGCTCGCGGGCTCCGCCGCAGAGATCGTCGACAAGCTGGGCGCCTTCACCCGGGCCGGAGTCCAGCGGGTCTACCTGCAGGTTCTGGATATGTCCGATCTCGACCATCTGGCGTTCTTCGCCTCGGAGGTCATCCGGCAGCTGGATTGATCCGGGGCTACTATCGGTGGCCGTGACGGGCGACCCCAAGTGGCATGAGCGAACGCCCACCCTGTTGGCCGCCAGTGTGGCCGCGCTCGCGGCCATCGGGCTGGTCGTGTGGTTGACGATGTTCGTGGTCCGCCAGGCCAGCGGCACCGAGCCGGCACCGCTGGAGTACGTGACACCGTTCTCGGACAGTTCCAGCAGCGCGACCAGCACGACGACCACGGGTACCACCAGCCCCACCAGTGCGGTGGAGACCACCGATATCAGCGATGTGATCGGTCCGTCGTCCTCGTCGGAGACCTCGTCCTCCTCCGAGCGGCCGACCCGGACCCCACGATCGCGGGCGAACGACGACGATGACGAAGACGAAGAGACCACCACGACCCGACGGCGGGCGCGTCAGAACGAGACCAGGACGCTGTACCCGCAGCCCTGACGACTATCTGCCCCGGGCGTGGAACTCGGCGACCAGCCCCTCGGCGCTGCGCACGGCCGCCCGGCAGGCCCTGGTGGTGAACGGATCGTTGAGCGGATGGTCGGCCCGGCGGCGCCATCGCTGGGTGGCGGCGAACGCGGCCCGCGGCCCGTCGTTCGGTGCGTCGGGGCCCAGGCCGAGTCTGCTGGCCGCGTCGGTGCCCGAGCCGCCGATCAGACGGCGCAGTGAGGACATCTCATCTTCGGTCAACGTGGTTGGCCGGGAACGTAATTGGCTCAGCAGGCGCAGCTCCTCGAAGGCGTGCGCATCGGCGAGCAGCGGGTCGATGTCGGCGAGGATCTGCCGGCCGGCGTAGATCGGATTGACCTGGACGAAGCGGCGCAGCGACAGCAACGCCGTATGCGCCTTGAGCAAATCGGAGCGCTGCGCGAACTGCTGGTCGATGACATCCCGCAGCGCGATCAGGCCGCTGCGCTCCAGCAGTTCGTCGGCCAGCGCCACCGAATCGTTGATCCCGGCGCTGAGCACGGCGATGGAGATCCGGATGCCGAACATCCCGAACCGCTCCAGCAGGGCGGCGCGGGTGGCGGCGTCCACCGGCAGCGCGGCGTCCTCCCGTACGAAACGGTCCACGCTCAGCATCGCCTTGGCCAGCTCCGCGGGCGGCACCCCGGCCAGCTTCTCCAGCGCGACGAACTCGCTCTGGCGCAGCGTGCGCGCGGTCAGCGCGAGCAACCCGGAGACCGGCACCACGGCCTGGCAGATCCCGGTCTTGTCCATCTCGGCGGTGAAGCGGGTGGCGACATCGCGGGCCGAGAGCATGGCGTCGATGCGGCCGGCGCCGATCTCGTCGGCGCGCGACGCCACCCCGATCACGCCGAGCGCACCCGAGGACCCGCCGACGAGTTCGCCGATCTGTTTGAGCAGCGCGATGTCGGCGGCATTGAGGGTGCGCAGCAGGAACACCACGGCGTCCACCCGGGGCACCCCGTCCTGGGGAATCAGTAGCCGCAGCGTCCGCTGCGACACATCGCGCGAGAGCGAGGAGGTGCCCGGTGTGTCGATGATCGTGGTGTCGATCAGTTCGGCGGCGGGCCATTCCACGTCGAGATCCTCGACGTCCTCGGGATCCAGCCCGGTGAAGCTGAACGTCAGGCTGCGTTGCTGGTCGCCGGCGGCGCGGGCGATCGGGACGTTCGACCGTCCGCCGGCGCGGTGATTGGCCGTCACCTTCGGGGACGGCCCATGCCGGAACCGGGTGACGATGCGGGTGGCCTCGGTGGCATCGGTCGGGGCGATGTCCTCCCCGACGAGCGCATTGACCAGCGTGGACTTACCGGCCTTCAGGGTCCCGGCCAGCGCGATCCGCATCGGCTCGTTCAGCCGGCGCTCGATCCGTTCGAGTTCGGCGTGCACATCGGGGCGCTGCCGATACATCGGATCGGCCCGGTAGGCCGCAATCGTGCCGCCGAGAATTGCGCGGACGTGTTCGCTGGTGCTCATGTCGGGCCCAGCTTAAAGGGGCGCGACGGGGAATCCGGTACAGCGGGCGAGCGAAGCGACGGGGAATCCAACCCAGCGGGCGAGCGAAGCGACGGGGAATCCGACCCAGCGGGCGAGCGAAGCGACGGGGAATCAACCGGCGGCAACGAGTTTGTCGACGTTGTCGACCACCTGCTTGAGGATGTTGAGCTGGCGTTCGAGCTCCTTGATCCGGGTGTTGCGCTGGTCCTCTTCCATCTTCGCCGACGCGAGGGTGGCCTGCAGCGACTCGTTGAGCGAGCGGCTGGTCTGATTGGCGATACCCCGGTAATGGTCGCGCAGTTGCCGCTGCACCGCGCGCAACCGGTCCCGGGACTCCTTGTTCACGATGAAGGCGATGTCATCGACGAACCGGCGCGCATTGGTCTTCGCCTCATTGCGCACGCGCAGCATCCGGTTCTCCATGTCCTCCTTGTAGGCCTTGCGGCCCAACAGGAATCCCGCCCCCAGCGACAACGGGTTGAACATGCCCAGCCCGGCGAACGAGGTGAGCATGCCGAACATCAGGATGCCGCCGTAGGAACCGCGCATACCGGTGACCACCTTGTGGCCGGCCTTGATCGGTTTGGCCTCCAGCCGGGAGACCGATTTGAACTCCCCGAAACCGGCGCCCATGTCGCGGGCGCTGACCTCGGGCAGTTCGACGACGTCGAGCCCCGCCTCGGTGAACAGCCGGGCGACCTCGGCGGCCAGGGCCTCGGCCCGCTGGTAGGCCCAGACGAAGTTGTCGCCGACGGCGGTGGCGACGGCGGTCTCCAGTTCGGCGCCGATCTCGGCCCAGTGCTGGGTCGGGTCGCAGCCATCGATCACCTTCTCGGTGTGGGCGGTGATGAGCCGGAACCTGTTACGCAGATCGTGATCGACATCGGCGGTCAGGTCGGCGATGCCGTCGTTGAGGGTCTGCTGCCACAGCGCGGTCTGCTGCAATGCGTCCTGGGCCTCCTCCTTGCGCCGCTCCAGATCCGCGGTGAGCCGCTCACGGGCGGCCGGATCGTTGAGCACCGACAGCTCGCTGTGCACGGTGAGTGTCAGATGCTCTGCGGCGGAGCGGATCTCGCCGAGAACGTGGTCACGGATCCGGTCGTTCTCCCGTGACATCACCTTCTCGGACAGGAACTTGATCATGGCCGGGAAGTTGGATTCCTCGTTGAGCTCTTTGTCGTTGAGACTGACGGCGTGGCTGCGCAGCACCGAACTCGCCGGGATCACCGGGGTGCTGATCGCGGCGCGGCGCAGGTGCGCCTGATTGGCGGCGACGATATCGCGCCAGTGCGGGTACAGATCGGTCTTGGTGGCCACAATGGTTGCGGTCGGGCAGATTTCGACGGCCTGCCGGATGAAGGTCAGCTCCGGTTCGGTGAATTCCTGGCTGGTGTCGCTGATCATCAGCACCGCGTCGGCGTCCGGCAACAGACCCAGCGTCGCCGACAGGTGGGGCTGGCCGTGCCCGCCGACGCCGGGGGTGTCCACGAATGCCAGCCCGTTCTTCAGCATCTGGCTGGGCACGCCGACCTCGACCCGGAGCACCTCGCGCCCTTCGGCCGCCGGCGCCCGGCGCAGATCGTTCTTCAGCTCCGCCATGTCGATGTCGACGAACTCGGCATCGGCACCGTCGGGAGTCACCACCACCAGGCGTGCGGTCGGTGTCTCGGCGTAGTAGACCACGGTGGCCAGCACGGTGCTCTCGTCGTCACCGACCCGGGCCACCGGGATGTTCAGCAGCGAGTTGAGCAGTTGGCTCTTGCCCTGCTTGAGCTGACCGGCGATGACCACCCGGATCTGCGGGTCGGTGATCCGCTCCTTGGCGATGCGCAACCGTTCCGCCAGGTCGGCGCGTTCGTACAGACCGGCGATCTTGGTGGTGTGGTCGATGAGCTCGACGATCACCTTGACAGGTCGTGCCGGCGCATCGGCTCCGGACTTCGGTTGCGTCATCTCGTCCTCTCCTGGCAGTCCACCGTAGGCGCGCCGACTGGCGGGGGCCGGGAAGGGGGGCCCGCCCGGCGGGGGTTGATAGAAGAGGCCGGGGGCCACGTTCGTCTCGACGGTGTTGTCCCAGGCTGGG
>JAUKNU010000001.1:833128-1003893 GCA_030499155.1 Mycolicibacterium frederiksbergense
GCGGGGACCGGGAAGCGGTCCCCGCCAGTCGGGTCTTGCTAGAAGAGTCCGGCGTCGACGTTCGTCTCGATGGTGTTGTCCACGTCGAGGGTGTTGTTCACGGAGTTGTCCACCGAGTTGTCGATATCGGTGTCCACGACGGTGGTGACCACGCTGTCGTCATCGCTGGCGTCCAGGGAGCCGGAGTTGTCGATGATGGTGATACCGCCGCCGTTACCGGCGTCGCCACCGCTGGAGTGCCCGCCACCGATGAGGCCGCCGCCGGCCACCGAGCCCCCGCCGTTGCCACCGCTGGTGTCGACATCGTTGAGCACGGGGCCGTCGTTGTCGGAGATGATGTCGTCGCCGGCGGTCTGGGAGTTGTCCTCCACCTCGTTCTCGTCGCCGATGACCACCGGTGAGTGGTTGCCGGTTTCGACGTCGACCTTGGTGTTGTCATCGCCGACCACGTTGTCGTCACCGGTGATGTTCTCGTCGCCGACCACGATGTCCTCGCCGGTGATGTTCTCGTCGCCGACCACGTTGCCGTTGCCGGTGGTGACGGTTCCCGCGTTGTCTCCGTCGACCACGACCCCGCCGTCGGTGGCGGTGTTGGAGGTCTTGTTGCCGAAGGTGATGTCGCCGAAGCCGAGGTTGAATCCGCCGACCTGCGAGTTGGCACCGGAGCTCTGATCCGGGCTCAGGAACTCGGCGTTGGTCCGGTTGTGGCTGGCGATGTCGGTTTCCGGGGCGAAGGTCCGCTGCGGGGCGTACATCGGCGCGAACGAGTTGGCCAGGCTGTGGTGATCGGCGACCGCGCGCTGCAGGCCGAGGACCGGGTCCCCGCCGCCGAGGGCCACACCGGCCGGCGCCGCGGTGGCCGCGACGGCCGACAGCTGGGCCGCGGTGACGTTGGGCAGGCCGGCGTCCCGCAGGGCCTGCTCCGGGTCGGCAACGAAGGCACCGGCCAGGTCGGGGCTACGGAAGAGGTCGAGGATGTAGTCGATGATGGTGGTCATTGTGGTGCCTTTCTCGATTCTGGGGTCAGGATGTTCGTGAGTTCCTGTCGCTGGGTGATCCGGCGAACTGAGGACAACGTTATGAGCGCGGCGACGCCACGGAAACGGGGCGGAATCCCCTCCTCCACCACCCCCATACCGGGGCTTGGGGGGTGCCCCCATTAGGGGATTAGGGGGTCGCGGAGGGCAGGAGCGCAGCGACCCGGGAAGTAGTGCAGGGGTGGGGTCGCGGGCACACGAAAAAGCCCGCCCCGCTGCGCGAAATACGCAACGGAGCGGGCTCCGGATCGGGCGTGGTCAGTCGAAGACGTCGAAGCCGGACGCGTCCGGGGCGGCGCTCCATTCGTGGTCGAGGATGCCGTCGTGCACCGGGAGGTCCTCGACCACGGTGTTGACCGGGATGTCGGCGTACTCATCGTCGAGGCCCTGGATCACGCCGAGGCCGTCGTCGGTGATCGTCGACACGTCGTGGACGGGCAGGTCATCCAGGCCGGGAACGTCGTCCAGGCCGATCACCGGCACCGAATCGTCGATACCGAACGCGTCGAAGGCCGCGGTGGCGGCGCCACTGGTCCAGACATTGGCATCGACCGCGGGCACGGTGGCCGCCCAGCTGGTGGCGTCGAGGCCGGGCGCCGCCGACGACAGCGATTCGGCGACGACCGGGATCAACTGGTCCACATCGGCACTCGTGACATCGGGCAGGTTCGCATGGGCGATGGCCGCCGCGGGATCAGCGGCGTAGCGTGCTGCCGCGTCGGAGTCCCGCACCAGCGACATCACGAAGTCGAGCAGTGAGTTGGCCATGAGTTGGTCCGCCCCGTCTTTCCTGGAGTTACATCTGAAGCCTGTGCACCGATGTTATCGACGGAGGGGGCCGGTGAGATCGGTGTTGAACCCAGCCGCCGAGTACGCCCATTAGGGGATCGGCCGTTAGGGGCTGCGACACGTTAGGGGGATTGCCGCGGGAGCGGTTCCCCAGCCATTAAGGTGAGGGTTTGCCAAAGGAGAGTGCATGAGCGACTCGCTCGGATTGTCCGTCGGGATGACCAATCTGGTGGCGGCCCGCGACGGGCGGCCACCGGTCACGCGCCGGTCGGTGCTGACCCTGTTCAGTGATCGCGCGCCCGAGGTCGGCGTCCCCAGCGAGAACCCCAACCTGGGCCAGCCCGGCCTGGTACTCGGCGGTTTCGTGGACCGCGTCGGAGACCCGGTGCCGTTGGTGGCCTCCGACGGCTCCTCACACCGCGGGGATCAGGTGCTCGCCGAGGCGCTCGACGCCATGGCGCACACCGTCGGTGGCGGCAACCCCATCACCATTGCGTTGCCCGCGCACTGGGCGCCCGCGGTGGTGGCCGCCCTGCAGACCGCGCTGCGCAACAAGCCCGGTCTGGCCGCCGCGGCGGTGGTGCCGGACTCGGTGGCCGCACTGGCCGGTCTGCGCGCCAGCCTGCCTGCCCAGGGCGTCGTCGCCCTCGTCGATCTCGGCGGCAGCGGCACCAGTGTCACGCTGGCCGACGCCGGTGCGCAGCTCGCGCCGATCGGTGCGACCCTGCGGTACGCCGATTTCTCCGGTGAGCAGATCGATCAGGCGCTGCTCAACCATGTCATCGCCGGTATCGCCGACGCCGGCGACGCCGACCCGGCGGGCACCGCCGCCGTCGGATCGCTGGGGCGGCTGCGCGATGAGTGCCGCCGGGCCAAGGAACGGCTGTCCGCCGACACCGCCACCGTGATACCCGCCGAACTGCCCGGCTACAGCTCGGATGTGCGGGTCACCCGCGCCGAGCTCGACCAGCTCATCGACCCATCGCTCGGCGGACTGTTGGCCGCCATCGAAGAACTGTTACAGCGCAGCGGCATTGCGCCCGGCCGATTGAGCGCGGTCGCGACGGTTGGCGGCGGTGCCGCCATTCCGCTTGTCACACAACGACTCTCCGAGCGTCTGCAGGTTCCGGTGGTCACCGCCCCGCAGTCCGCCACCCTCGCGGCGGCCGGCGCCTCCCTGGTCGCCGACCTCGCCTCCGAGGCCGGCGCGGCGACGGGCCTGGCCCCGGCCGCGAGCCCGGATTCCGCACCCACCGGGATGGCGCCGACGATGGGCTGGGCCGGCGCCGCAGCCGGCGCGGCCGCCGCCGGTGCCGGCGCGGAGGCGCCCGGCGGGCTGGCGTGGTCCCAGGACGACGACGCACCGACCGGTGAGCCCGTCCCATACCAGGGCCCCGACTACGAAACCGGTTATGCCGCAACGCCTACCGATGCCCGCCCACCGATAGCCTTCGCCCCCGGCGAGGATGACTACCCCGCCGAGCCCGAACCGCTGCCCTGGTACAAACGTCCGCCGCTGCTGTTCGGTGCCGCCGCGGCAGCCGCGCTGCTGGCCGTCGGCGGTCTCGCCGTCACCCTGACCGGGACCAGCAGCCCCAGCGGTCCGGTCACCGAGACCGCGACAAGCTTCTCCACCGAGCCCGGGCAGCCCGGCGAACCGGTGGTGACCGAGCCCCAGACGGTGACCGTCACCGGTGACGACGGTGTCGTGACGACCTCGGAGGTTCCGCCGCCGCCCCCGCCGTCGACGACCACCACGACCACCACCACGCCGTCGACGACGTCGTCGACCACCACGACCACGACCACCACGACGACCACCACGACGACGACCACGACGACTCCGCCGACGACGACCACCACGAGGCCGGTCACCACCACGACCCAGCCGCCGGTCACGACCACCACGGTGGCCCCGCAGCCCGAACCCGAGCCGGAGCCGATACCGGAACCCGATCCCGTGGAGCCCATCATCGAAGGCGGTTAGTCGTCGTGGGCCCGGACTCCGGCGCGATCGCGGCGTTGCTCGCGGCTCCCTCCGAGCCGGTGAAGGTGCTGGTCTCCGGGGGGATCGGCGCAGGCAAGACGACGCTGCTCAGCGCGGTGCGCACCGCGTTGCGCGACGCGGGTGTGCCGGTGCTGGGCCGGCCCGCCGACGACAGTCCCGGGGCCTTGATCGTCGATGACGCCCATCTGCTCGCCGATGACGAACTCGCGTTGCTCTGCGAGCGGGCCGCCGAACCGGGCCGCACCGTCGTCGTCGCCGCCGAGCCACTGGCCCACCACGGCGCTCTTCGTGCGCTGACGCTGGCGCTGACTCGGGAGAATCCGGCGGTGACCCTGGGCGCCCGGGTGTCCGCCGACATGTCGGGCATCGATCGGGTGGACGAGATGCTGGCAGCGACAGCGGGGATACCGTTCCTGCTCGCGGCCGCCGAGGGTGCCGCGGCACCGGCCGACGCCGCCCGGTTCGCGCTCGTGGAGCGGTTGCGCCGCCTCGATCAACCGGTGCTCGACACCTTGCTGCTGTGCTCACTGGATCCGCGGCTGGGACCCGACGACATCGCCGCCGCGCTGCGGGTGGACGCCGTTGCGGCCCAAGCACTTGTGGATCGCGCCCGGGCCAGTGGGCTACTGGAACCCGGTCAGCACCCGGCGTTCCGGCGCACCCTGCATCAGGCGGTGGCCGAGATCATCGGCACGGCACGCCACCATGACACCGAGATCGCACTGCTGCATTCGCAGCTCGACATGAGCACGCTGTCAGCCGATCTGGCGCTCGGTATGGCAGAACACGGGTTGCGGGACGGCCGGCTCGCCGAGGCGCTGACCGCCCTGGCGGCACGACACCGTGACGATCCCGCCTACGCGGCCCGGCTGTACCGCGCGGCGTCCGATGCCGGCTCGACCCAGCTGAGCGCCGAACTCGGCGACGCGCTGGCGCTGACCGGTGACTGCGCGACGGCGGCGCGCCTGGCCGACGAACTGCTCGGCTCCACCGACCCCGCGCAGCGGGCCGCGGCGGTGCGGATCGCGGCGAGTGTGTCCATGCATGACGGCAGCGCCGCGGCCGCGGCCGACCTGTTCCGCTGGCTCGGCCCATACCCGGATGCGTTCATCGGTTCGGCAGCGGCCGTGGTGTCCCTCGCCACCGGTGACGTCGCCACCGCCCGGGCCGCACTCGATATACCCGACACCGGACCCCCGACCTCAACGGCGCGCGGTGCCCGAAGCCTGGCCGAGGGTCTGCTCGACACCCTGGATCGTCCGTTCCCCGCCGCAATCGGCCGGTTGAGCCAGGCGATCACCGCGGAGTGGTCGTCCACCCGGGTCGCGCCGGACAGCCCGGCCGCCCTGGTCACCCTGGCCGCGTTGCACGGCGGGGACCCGGTCCGCGCCCGCAGCGTCATCGGACGCGCCGCCGGTGCCGCACCCGGACACGGCGAGGTCTTCACCGCCCACCGCCACCGGCTGCTGCTGGGCTGGACCCGGATGCTGGACGGTCAGCTCAACCGGGCCGCCACCGACGCCGCGGCCGTCGACCCGGCAACCTTGCACCGCCGCGACGCCCTCTGGTCGGCGGCGCTGCGCACCGCGATCGCGCGCCGCGCCGGCGACACCGGCGCGATGCAGCAGCACTGGTATGCCGCCATGGAAGTGCTGGCCGAGTATTCGACGGACCTCTTCGCACTGCTGCCGCTGGGCGAGCTGTGGGTCGCGGCGGCCCGGCTGCGTCAGGTGGACCGGCTGCAGCACCACCTCGACGACGCGCTCCGGCTGCTCGACACCCTGGGCCGCCCACCGCTGTGGTCGGTGCCGCTGCACTGGGCCGGGGTGCACGCCGGGATCCTGGCCAATTCACCGGAGTCGGTCGCCCCGCACGGTCAGGCGCTCACCGCGGCGGCCGCCGACAGCAGCTATGCACGGGCGCTGGCGACGGCCGGGCGGTCGTGGTTGCGGGTGCTCGCCAATCAGGTCGACGTCGATGACGTGACGCTGGCGGCGCGCGCACTCGCGCAGTTCGGGCTGACGTGGGATGCCACCCGGCTGGCCAGTCAGGCCGCCTTGCAGACGCCCGATCCGCGGGTGTCCGGGGTGATGCTGCAGTTGGCGCGGGACCTGAAGTCCACCGCCCCCGATGCCCCGGAGGGACCGGTGGTCCCCGACGACGCGGTCCCGTCGCCCGGCACCCCCGCACGCCCGGCGGCGCCGCCGTCATCGCGGCTGTCGGACCGCGAGCGTGAGGTTGCCGAACTGCTGTTGCTCGGTATGCCCTACCGCGATATTGGCAGCCAACTTTTCATCTCGGCCAAGACCGTCGAACATCACGTCGCACGCATCCGGCGCCGCCTCGGAGCGGAGTCCCGCTCGGAGATGCTGTCCATGTTGCGGGCCCTGCTGGGCACGCCCGCCTGATCGCCGGCACCCGTGCGCGGGGGCGACCAACTAGTGAGTTAGGTCAGCCTTGCTAGCGGTGCGGCAAACGGTGATGTAACTATGAGCAGGCAAATAGCCTAAGTTACCGATCAGTAACTATACTCAAGTTACCGGCAAGTAACTTAAACCTCGGGGAGGCACGCGGTGCAGCACACGCTCGAAGTGAGCAGGTTGGTCCTCGCAATGCTGATGACCGCTGTCGTCTTGGTGTTCGCCGCCAAGCGCGTGCTGTGGCTGACGAAGCTGATCAGCTCGGGCCAGAAGGTGGGCGACGAGCGCGGCCGCAAGAACGATCTGGTCAAGCGTTTCCTGAACCAGAACAAGGAAGTCTTCGCCCAGTCGAAGCTCCTGAAATGGTCGATCCCCGGTATCGCGCACTTCTTCACCATGTGGGGCTTCTTCGTCCTCGCGACGGTGTACGTCGAGGCGTTCGGCGTGCTGTTCGACCCCGAATTCCACATCCCGTTCGTCGGCCGCTGGCCCGTGCTGGGCTTCCTGCAGGACTTCTTCGCCCTCATGGTGCTGCTCGGCATCCTGACCTTCGCGATCATCCGCGTGACCCGCGAGCCCAAGAAGATCGGGCGCGAATCCCGCTTCTACGGCTCGCACACCGGCGGCGCGTGGGAAATCCTCTTCATGATCTTCCTGGTCATCGCCACCTACGTGCTGTTCCGCGGTGCCGCGGTCAACGTGCTCGGCGAAGAGTTCCCCTACCAGTCGGGCGCGTTCCTCTCCGATGGCATGGCGTGGCTGCTGGCTCCGCTCGGCGCGACCGCGAACATGTGGATCGAGACGTTGGCGCTGATGGGCCACATCGGCGTCATGCTGGTGTTCCTGCTGATCGTGCTGCACTCCAAGCACCTGCACATCGGCCTGGCACCGATCAACGTCACCTTCAAGCGGCTGCCGGACGGCCTGGGCCCCTTGCTGCCCATGGAGCACAAGGGCGAGCCGATCGACTTCGACGATCCCGCCGAGGATGCCGTGTTCGGTCGCGGCAAGATCGAGGACTTCAGCTGGAAGGGTTACCTCGACTTCACCACCTGCACCGAGTGCGGCCGCTGCCAGTCGCAGTGCCCGGCCTGGAACACCGGCAAGCCGCTGTCCCCCAAGCTCGTGATCATGAACCTGCGCGATCACATGTTCGCGAAGGCGCCGTACTTCCTCGACGGCAAAGAGACGCCGCTGGAGAACACCCCCGAGGGTGGCGTCGGCGCAGAGGTGATGGGCGAGAAGCACGACGAGAAGCACTCGCACGACCACGTGCCGGAGTCCGGCTTCGAGCGCATCCCGGCCGATTCCCCGCTGCAGGCGACCCGGCCCCTGGTCGGCACCCTTGAGCAGGGCGGCGTCATCGACCCCGACGTGCTGTGGTCCTGCACCAACTGCGGTGCGTGCGTCGAGCAGTGCCCGGTCGACATCGAGCACATCGACCACATCGTGGACATGCGCCGCTACCAGGTCATGGTCGAATCCGAATTCCCCGGTGAACTCGGCGTGCTGTTCAAGAACCTGGAGAACAAGGGCAACCCCTGGGGCCAGAACGCCAAGGATCGCACCAACTGGATCGACGAGGTCGACTTCGACGTGCCGGTCTACGGCGAAGACGTGGACTCGTTCGACGGTTTCGAGTACCTGTTCTGGGTCGGCTGCGCGGGCGCCTACGAGGACCGCGCCAAGAAGACCACCAAGGCGGTCGCCGAACTGCTCGCCACCGCGGGCGTGAAGTACCTGGTGCTCGGCACCGGCGAGACCTGCACCGGCGACTCCGCCCGGCGTGCCGGCAATGAATTCCTGTTCCAGCAGCTCGCGGCGCAGAACGTCGAGACCATCAATGAGCTGTTCGAGGGCGTCGAGGCCGTCGACCGCAAGGTCGTCGTCACCTGCCCGCACTGCTACAACACCATCAACCGCGAATACCCGCAGCTCGGCAGCAACTACACCGTGGTGCACCACACCCAGCTGCTGAACCGGCTGGTGCGCGACAAGCGGCTCATCCCGGTGACCTCGGTCGACCAGGAAGTCACCTACCACGATCCGTGCTTCCTGGGCCGACACAACAAGGAGTACGAGGCCCCACGTGAGCTGGTCGGCGCGGCCGGCGCGAAGCTCACCGAGATGCCCCGGCACGCCGACCGCGGCCTGTGCTGTGGCGCCGGTGGTGCCCGGATGTGGATGGAAGAGCACATCGGTAAGCGCGTCAACACCGAGCGCACCGAGGAGGCCATCGATACCGGGGCCTCCGCGATCGCGACGGGTTGCCCGTTCTGCCGCGTGATGATCACCGACGGCGTCGACGACGTCTCCGCCACCCGCGACATCGAGAAGGTCGAGGTGCTCGACGTCGCGCAGCTGCTGCTGAGCTCACTGGACACCAGCCTGTACACGCTGCCCGAAAAGGGCACCGCCGCAGCGGCATCCGCGGAGCGCGCCGAGGCGCGCGCCGCGCTGGAAGCCGAGCAGGAAGCTGCCGCCGCTCCCGCCGTCGAGGACGAAGCCGAGGAGCAGGCCGACAAGCCCGCCGCGCCGGCTGCGGCGGCTCCGGTCACCGGCCTCGGCATGGCCGGTGGCGCCAAGCGTCCGGGTGCCAAGAAGGCCGCCGCACCGGCCGCCGACGCCGCCCCCGCGGCAGAGGCAGCCGCACCGGTCAAGGGACTCGGACTGGCCGGCGGCGCCAAGCGTCCCGGCGCCAAGAAGGCCGCCGCACCGGCCGCCGACGCGGCAGAGGCAACTGCACCCGCGGCACCGGTCAAGGGACTCGGATTGGCCGGCGGCGCAAAGCGTCCCGGCGCCAAGAAGGCCGCTTCGCCGGCTGCCGCACCGGCGCCCGCCGCCGAGGCTGCTGCCGAGTCCGCGCCCGCCACCCCCGAGCCCGAGGTCAAGGGACTCGGGATCGCCACGGGTGCGCGCCGTCCGGGCGCGAAGAAGGCTGCTCCCGCTGCGGCGGCGCCTGCTGCCCCGAAGGCTGAGGAGGCCCCGGTTGCCGAGGCCCCCGCGGCCGAGCCCGCGGAACCGGCCACCCCCGAGCCGCCGGTGGTGGGTCTGGGTATCGCCGCCGGCGCACGTCGTCCGGGTGCGAAGAAGGCGGCCCCCAAGGCTGCTGCTCCGGCCGCACCCGCGGAAGCTGCGCCCGAGCCTGCCGCTGCAGCTGAGCCCGAGGCCGTCGACGAAACACCCGAAGCACCCGCGGCGCCGTCGTCCAACGGCTCCGGCGGCGGTGACCGCGTGGTCGGCGACGAGGCACCGGTCAAGGGTCTGGGCATCGCCAAGGGTGCGCGCCGCCCGGGCAAGCGCTGACGCTCAGCTCCGCCCGCGATTTGCGCACATTCCGTAACGCTCGCCGCTACGGAATGTGCGCAACTTCGTTCAGGAGACCTGTTTCAACTGGAATGGCGTCGCGCTGGTGATACCGCCCGGGCACGCGCCATTGGAGTCGGCGGACAAAATGCCGCGCAGCGACGCCGGATCGACCTCCATCGAGATGATCGCCGGCTGATAGCTGCCGTCCGCACAAATGAATCCGTCGGGCTTGGTGACGGAGAAATACCAGATGCCATTGGTCAGGGTCATCGGGCTCGTCCAGCCCTGATTGCTCGCGACGGTTCCCGCGCAGCCGGCCGGCCCGCAGGTACTGGCGATGTTCCAGACGTTCTCGGGGTCACCCTCCGCGCCGGAAAAGCTGCCATTGAGCAGCGGGGGCTCCGCCTGCGCGGGAACGGCGAATGCCATCCCCACCACCACAGTGATCCCGAATGCCGCGCCCAGCGAACGTGTTATCGACGTCATAATGATCCGGAAAATAGCACCGCGCCACCCAAAAACCGCAGATACGCACCGGATATGCCCGTCAATTTATATGGCGGGTGCCGAATTGTTACTTCGCCCAGAAAATCGGTTTGCGACCCCGTGGGAGACTTGACCCCGTGAGTACCCACCAGCTGCCCGACAAGACGTGGCATTCCAGCCACCAGCCTCGGCCGCGGACGTTCGCACAGTCCACCAAGCTGCAGGACGTGCTCTACGAGATCCGCGGCCCGGTACACGAGCACGCCTCGCGGCTGGAGGCCGAAGGGCACCGCATCCTCAAGCTCAACATCGGCAACCCGGCGCCGTTCGGCTTCGAGGCCCCCGATGTGATCATGCGCGACATCATCGGTGCGCTGCCGCACGCACAGGGCTACTCCGACTCCAAGGGCATCATCCCGGCCCGCCGCGCGGTCTTCACCCGATACGAGCTCGTCGAGGGCTTCCCGAAGTTCGACGTCGACGATGTCTTCCTCGGCAACGGCGTCTCCGAGCTCATCACCATGACCCTGCAGGCCCTGCTCGACAACGGTGACCAGGTGCTGATCCCGGCGCCGGACTACCCGCTGTGGACGGCGTCGACGGCGCTGGCCGGCGGCACCCCGGTGCACTACATGTGCGACGAAACCCAGGGCTGGAATCCCGATATCGCCGACCTGGAATCCAAGATCACCGACCGCACCAAGGCGCTGGTCGTGATCAACCCGAACAACCCGACCGGCGCGGTGTACAGCCGCGAAATCCTGGAACAGATGGTCGAACTCGCACGCAAGCATCAACTGCTGCTGCTGGCCGACGAGATCTACGACAAGATCCTCTACGACGACGCCAAGCACATCAGCCTGGCCACGCTGGCGCCCGACATGCTGTGCCTGACGTTCAACGGCCTGTCCAAGGCCTACCGGGTGGCGGGATACCGCTCGGGCTGGCTGGTCATCACCGGCCCCAAGGAGCATGCGAGCAGCTTCCTGGAGGGCATCAACCTGCTCGCCAACATGCGGCTGTGCCCGAATGTGCCCGCCCAGCATGCGATTCAGGTCGCCCTCGGCGGACACCAGAGCATCGACGACCTGGTGCTGCCGGGCGGCCGGCTGCTGGAGCAGCGCGACACCGCCTGGACCAAACTCAACGAGATCCCCGGCGTGTCCTGCGTCAAGCCCGAGGGCGCGCTGTACGCCTTCCCCCGGCTGGACCCCGAGGTCTATGACATCCACGATGACGAACAACTGGTGCTCGACCTGCTGCTGCAGGAGAAGATCCTGGTCACCCAGGGCACCGGATTCAATTGGCCCACACCCGATCATCTGCGCATCGTGACGCTGCCGTGGTCGCGCGACCTGGCCAACGCCATCGAACGCCTCGGCAACTTCCTGGCGAGCTACCGGCAGTAGTCGGGGCGCCGCCTACGCTGTTGCGGTGGCACACTCGCATTCCCACTCATTGAGCGGTCCGGCACCGCTGGGTCCGTTGGCGGCCCGGGTCGTGGTCGGCCTGCTCATCGCGCTCGGCGTGGCGACGCTGGCCGGCGCGGCCTGGTTGTGGCCGAGCCAGCAGAAGGTCGACATCCCGCTGCCGTTCCAGAGCTCCGCCGGCGGCAGCGTCAGCACCGAAGCCGGGCATGTGCAGTCCCTGAGCGCCGCACCATGCGGCGGTCCATCGGTCGGGGTGGTGATCACCGCCGCACCGCCGGCGGCGGCCGGTGCGGACGCGCACTGCACCCAGGCGTTCATCGCGATCGACTCCGGGCCCAACGCCGGGGCCTACACCCTGCTCGAGTTCAGCGGCGGTCCCGGTCAGCCCCAGCTGGTCGTCGGTGATGACATCCGGATCACCCGCGCGGTCGATCCCACCGGCACCACGGCCTACTCGTTCTATGACTACGAGCGGGCCTGGCCGCTGGCCGCACTGGCCGCCGCCTTCGCGGTGGTGGTCGTGGCGATCGCCGGCTGGCGCGGGCTGCGGGCGCTGATCGGCATCGTCGTTGCCTTCGGGGTGCTGGTGGTGTTCATGCTGCCCGCGCTGCGTGACGGCGCCGGTGCCATTCCGGTGGCGCTGGTCGCGTCATCGCTGATCCTCTACGCCGTGCTCTATCTGGCGCACGGCGTGAGCCTGCGCACCAGCGCCGCCCTGCTCGGCACCCTGACCTCGCTGGTGCTGGCCACCGTGTTGTCCTGGGGGGCAATCGAACTGACCCAACTGACCGGGTTGTCCGAGGAGGAGAACAACGCCGTCGCCACCTATCTCGGCGGGGTGTCGATCACCGGTCTGCTGCTGGCCGGGTTCATCATCGGCTCGCTCGGTGTGCTCAACGATGTCACCGTCACGCAGGCCTCGACGGCCTTCGAGTTGGCCGAGCACAGCGATTCCCGGCGTGCGGTCTTCTTCGGCGCCATGCGGGTGGGTCGCGACCACATCGCCAGCACCGTCTACACCCTGGTGCTCGCCTACGCCGGCAGCGCGCTGCCGCTGCTACTGCTGTTCAGCGTGGCCAACCGGTCACTGGGTGATGTGTTGGTCAGCGAAAGCGTGGCCATCGAGATCGCCCGTTCCGCGGTCGGCGGAATCGCGCTGGCGCTCTCGGTGCCGTTGACGACGGCGATCGCCGCGGTGTTGTCGACGCCGGCATCACGCGCCACAACCAGCTGAATCAACGCCAGGCCCGCGAGATTGCGGTTATCGCGCACAAGTGCGAGTAGCGGTGTCGTCAACCGCAATCTCGCGCAACATCAGCGCTGGAGCAACTCCAACAGATACGCCCCGTAACCCGACTTGAGCAGACCCTGCGCGCGCGCGGCGAGCTGCTCGTCATCGATGAAGCCCAGCCGCCACGCCACCTCCTCGGGGGCGCTGATCTTCAGGCCCTGGCGCTGCTCGATGGTCCGCACGAAATCGCTTGCATCCAGCAGGGAATCGAAGGTCCCGGTGTCCAGCCAGGCGGTGCCCCGGGCCAGCGTCTCCACCGACAGCCTGCCCTGCCGCAGGTAGATCTGATTGATCTCGGTGATCTCGTACTCCCCGCGGGCGGACTTGCGCAGCGACCGGGCGATCTCGACCACGTCGTTGTCGTAGAAGTACAGTCCGGGCACCGCGTAATGCGATTTCGGCGTCGCGGGTTTCTCCTCGAGCGACAGCGCCTTACCGTCGGCGTCGAACTCGACGACGCCGTAGGCCGACGGGTTGGCCACCCAGTACGCGAAAATGGCTCCGCCGCTGACATTCTGGAAGCGCCGCAGCCCGGTACCCAGGCCGGGTCCGTAGAAGATGTTGTCGCCCAGCACCAGTGCCACCGAGTCGTTGCCGATGTGGTCGGCGCCGATCACGAAGGCCTGCGCCAGTCCGTCCGGTTCGTCCTGCACCGCGTAGGTCAGGTTGATGCCGAGATCGGCACCGTCGCCGAGCAGGCGGTGGAACGCCGCGGCGTCATGGCCGGTGGTGATGATCTGGATATCGCGGATGCCCGCCATCATCAGCGTGCTCAGCGGGTAGTAGATCAGCGGCTTGTCATAGACCGGCAGCAGCTGCTTACTGATCCCCCGGGTAATCGGGTGCAGCCGGGTGCCAGATCCGCCGGCCAGGATGATGCCGCGCATCTAGGTGTCGAGGTCCCGTTCGGTGAGGCCGGTCGCGGCCAGCGCTGCCTCCAGCGTCTCGTGCCGGAACACCGAGGTGACGTGGTCGTGCACCACCCGGAACGCCGATGCGTCGGCCACTCCGTCGGCGCCGGTGGCGGTCTGTTCGGCGACGACGACGCCGTCGTGCACGTACAGCTTGCCGACCTCGACGACGCCGCGGCCGGAGTTCTGCACCCAGTCGAGCAGGGCCTGGTGCCCCTGGAACGCGCCGTTGGAGTCGCCGACCTCGACATCTTCGCTGCACAGCGCCAGCAGGGTGTCATTGTCGCCGGCGTTCAGCGCGTCGTGCCAGGCAAGGACGGTGGCGATCTCCGAGGTGCTCATGCTGCAACCTTAGAACGGCGAGTTGGCCAGCCAGCCGTCCCATACCGAGGCGTCGCCCAGGATGTCCAGGCTCGCTTCGTCGGCGGTGCGCCTGCGGGTGATCGCCAGCAGCAGGTCGACGGCCGAACCGCGAACCGCCGCGTCCCCCTTGCCGTGCGCGTACGACCAGGACAGCCCGTCCTCGTCGTGCACGATCATCCACTCGCCGGTCGGGCCCAGGCCCGCGTCGGTGGCATGCAGATGCAGCGTCTGGCCGCGCTCGATGGGCACATACCGTGCGGTCGCCAGGTCGATCCACTCACTGACCCCGTCGGCGGCCAGATCGGCGGGCAGATCAAACTCCTTGCCCAACGCCAGCGCGGCGTCCGCGCGGTGCACGGCCTGCTCGTGCACCCGCCGCCGGATCCACCAGCCCGGGATATGTGGGCCGACGAAGGTCCACACCTTGACGTGCGGGCCGATGCGCTCCACGGTGTCGATGAGCGCCTGCGCACCGTCGTTGAGCCAGTCGATCGCCTCGTCGATGTCCTCGGGCGGTTTACCGTCGCGCACCTCGCGCGGGTCCAGTGGTTCGGTGCGACGATCGGCGATTATCTGTGTGCACCAACGGTTCCCGCGTCCAACGTGGCGGAACAGCTGTTTCAACGTCCACTCGCCACAGGTCGGCACCGGTGTCGACGGGTCGGCGTCGCGAATCAGTTCACCGAAACTCTTGGTCTGCTCGAGCAGGGCGGCTCGGAAATCCACACTTACGACCGTAGCGCGGTACGGGACTCGCCGAGGGCGATTGGCAGGCTGGACCACCCGCGCAACACCCGGGTCTCGCGACGGGTCCCGGCACCGGCCAACTGAGCGTTCGGGTAGCGCTCGAAGAACGTCCGCAGCCCCACCTCACCCTCGGCGCGGGCCAGTGCCGCACCCAGGCAGAAGTGCCGCCCACCGGAGAACGACAGGTGCCGGCCGGCGTTGTCGCGCTCGATGTGGAAGCGGTGCGGATCGGTGAAGACGTTCGGGTCGCGGTTGGCGCCGGAGATGTAGACGAGGATGCCGGAGCCCGCGGGCACGTGCTTGCCGCCCAGCTCGACGTCCTTGACCGCGATGCGGGCGCTGAGCTGCACCGGGGATTCCAGCCGCAGGATCTCCTCGACGGCGGTCGGCCACAGCTCGGGGCGTTCGGCGAGAGTCTGCAGGTGCTCGGGGTGTTCCAGCAGCAGCCGGATCCCGCTGCCCAGCAGGTTGACGGTGGTCTCGAAGCCGGCGGCAAGCACCAGTCCGGCGGTGGCCACCAGTTCCCGGTGCGTCAGCGGCCCTTCCTCCGACGCCTCCGAGGCGCGGATGATCTGGCTCATCAGATCGTCGCCCGGGTTGCGTCGCAGCTCCTCCAGGTGCGCCGAGAGCCAGTCGTTGAAGCCTTGCACGGCGCCGCTGACCACCTTGTACTGCGGCCAGGTCAGTCCGATGTCCAGGCTCGCCGCGCCGTGCTCGCCGAACTCCAGGATGTGCGGGCGGGCCTCTTCGGGCACCCCGAGGATGTCGCCGATGACGGTGACGGGCAGCTGCCCGCAGTAGCGCTGGACGATATCGACGGTGCCGGTCTCGTCGGCGAGATCGTCGAGCAGCCGGTTGGCAGTGTCCTGCACCCTGTCGCGCAGCGCGGCGACGGCCCGGGTGGTGAACACCGAGGACACCAGCTTGCGGTAGCGGGTGTGCGCCGGAGCCTCCACCGACAGCATCGACGGTGGCTGCAAGGGGTGCAGCACATCGGGTTTGGTGCGGTCGATGACCCACTGCAGCGGTTTGGGCAGGTTCGATCCGAGTTCGAGGACGCGGAAGTCCTCGGAGCGCAGCACGTCGCTGCAGATCTTGTGGTCGACGCTCATGTAGACGACGCGGGCCTTGACGAGGGGGCCTTGGGCGCGCAGTTCCTCGGTGAACGGAACCGGGTCCTCACGCACCGAGAGGTCGGCGATCAGCCGGCCCTGGGGATCGCCGCGGCGGGCGAACCGCTTGGAGACGCCACGGATGACGCCGTGCATGGCCAGCCAGTGGAGGCGTTGTGTGATCGGGCCCTGCGTCATGACTCTCCCCTGTGTCGATTCCCCGGGTCGATACGTCCCACCCACCGGAACCGAATCGTGGTTCGGTACTGTGATGGCAGCCTACCGAATTACAATTCGGTATGGCAAGGATCCGGATCCCGGCGGCACAGCGGCGTGCCCGCATCCTCGATGCGGCCGTCGAAGCCTTCGCCGAGCACGGGTTCGCCGAGGCCAAGATGCAGGACATCGCCAAGCTCGCGGGGGTGGTGCCCTCGGTGCTCTACGACCATTTCGGTTCCAAACGCGAGCTGCACATCGCCGTCCTGGAGCTGCACGCCGAGCAGCTGCGGGAGCGTTCGCTGCGCCGGGTCGAGGGCGCCACCGCCGAAGACCTGGTGCGCGCGAGCATCTCCAACTACTTCGAGTTCGTCGAGGCCGATCCGTTCATGTGGAGGTTCCTGCACCGCGATCCGCCGGCCGACCCGCAGACCGCGGCGGTGGTTCAGGAAATCGCCGACCGGGGTACCGCGGCGATCGCCGATCTGATCCGGTTCGGGGCCGGTGACACCACCTCGGTGCGGGGCATCAGCCTCGATGATTCGGCGTGGATCCTGGCACGCGCCACCCAGTCGGCCTGCCACGGGGTGGCCACCTGGTGGTACGAAAACCGCGAGGTGCCCCGGGAACGGGTGGTGGAGCTGGTGACGATGCTGCTGTGGCAGGGCTTCGACGGGCTGCTCAAACAGGCATCGCGTTAGGTGTTGCGGCCGCCGTTGACGCCGAGCAGCTGGCCGGTGATGTAGCCGGCCTCCTCGGAGATCAGGAATGAGCACGCCGCGGCGATGTCCTCGGGTCTGCCCATCCGCCGCACCGGCGTCGCGGCGATGGTGTCGTTGATATCGCCCAGCAGTCCCCGACTTTCGGCGCCACGCAGCATCGGGGTGTCGATGAAGCCCGGCGGCACCGCGTTGACGGTGATGCCGAACTGGCCGTACTCCAGCGCCAACGATTTCG
The DNA here is from genome assembly GCA_030499155.1 of Mycolicibacterium frederiksbergense. Taxonomy (GTDB): domain Bacteria; phylum Actinomycetota; class Actinomycetes; order Mycobacteriales; family Mycobacteriaceae; genus Mycobacterium; species Mycobacterium frederiksbergense_A. The sequence continues at coordinate 850,205 of JAUKNU010000001.1, forward strand.
TCAGACCGTTCACCGCGGACTTGGCCGAGACGTAGTGGCTCATGAACGGCACACCCGAATGCGTGCTGGAGGAGGAGATGTTCACGATGCGGCCCCAGCCCGCCTCGATCATGTCGGGCAGCACGGCCTGCACGGTGTGGAAGACACCGTGCAGGTTCACGTTGATCACCCGCTGCCACTCCTCGAACGTGATGTCGGTGAACTGCTTGAAGCCGTCGAGGCCGGCCGAGTTCACCAGAATCGCTATGGGGCCTAGCTTTTCGCGGATCTGATCCAAAGCGGCGTCGACCTGTGCACGGTCGGTCACGTCGGCGGCGAAGGAGAAGTTGTCCTCGGAGGCCGTCAGATCGAGGGTGGCGACGTGGTAGCCGTCCGCCCCGAGCCGTTGCGCGATGGCCTGCCCGATGCCAGATCCGCCGCCGGTGACCACTGCTGTCCTCATTTGGTTCCCTTCGTGAAATCGGTTGCGGGCGAACGCCGTGGGGCACGCAGCCCCAGGGTCCGTCGCCCGGTCTCGACCAGATGTCCGAGCAGATCGTGGTCGTCGATGGTGATCCAGGCGGGCCCGACGGCGCCGGCGATGCCACCGACCACGACGGCCGCCTTCACCAGCCCGCCGGGTCCGGGTTCGACGTCGGCGAGCAGACTCATCTGCCGTTCGATGAGCTCGGCCCAGCCGGGTTGGGTGCTGAGCTGGCGGATGACACTGGGGTCACCGCCGAGCACGGAGACCAACGCGCGGTGACGGACCGCCATCTCGGCGTAGCCGCACAGCATGGCGTCCGCCCGGGCTGACACGCCGCGCAGGCTCTCGGCGTCCTCGACGACGGTCTCCAGCTGCCGGAAGATCGGCTCGAGGACGCCGGTGAGCAGCTGCTCGCGAGAGCGAAAGTGGTAGTAGATGGCCGCTTTGGTGAGGCCGAGTTCGTCGGCGATCATCTGCAGCGAGGTGCCTGCGAAGCTGTGCCGGCCGAAGAGTTCGATCGCGGCGTCGATGAGCCGCGCGCGGGTATCCGCTGCGTCCATGACTCTCTCCCACTCCCGGTGTACTTGCCGATCGTAAAGCAGACTACTTGCCGATCGTAAAGCGGGGGATGTCAAAGATCGGGCCGCGCCCGAAGACGCGGCCCGATCGGTGAGGAAAGGTCAGTTGCAGAAGATCAGGAAGCAGTTGCCACCCTGGCCACCGCCGCCTTGGCCGCCTTGGCCGCCCTGGCCGCCTCCGCGGCCACCGGACTCGCCGCGGCCGTAGTCGCCACGCGAACCGGAGTCACCCCGGGAACCCTCGGAATTGCCTCCGCCCGAACCGTTTCCACCGTTGCCGCCGGTCGGCCAGGGCCACTGCGGCTGCTGCGGTTGTTGCGGTGTGGGCTGCTGCGGCTGTTGAGGCTGCGGCTGCTGCGGGTAACTCGGATAGTCGTCATCGTCGTAGTCCGGATAGTCGGGCTCTTGCGTCTGACGCGGCTTCTGCTCCCACGGCGGACGCCAGACCGGCCACTGCGGTCGCGGCAGCACGATCACCGGCGGCGGCAGCACCACGGGCGGTGTCCACACCGGCGGCACCACGGGCGGCGCGACCGGGGCAGGAGCCGGCGGCGGGGCCACCGGCGCCGGGGCCGGAGCGGGAGCCTGCGGTGCGGGGGCCTGCTCGACGAACACCTGCCGGGGCGCCTGTTGCGGGGCCTGCTGCACGACGGGGATGGGCGCCTTGATGGTCTCTGCCGCGGTCGGGGGCGGAGCCGGGGCCGGTTGCACCGGCAGCGCTTCGGGCGCCGGCTTCGGAGCGGGGGCCTGCACGCTCGGTGCGACCGCGGCGCGCGCCGGCGCGGGGCGCTCATCGGCGGTCGGACGGATGCTGACGGCCAGCGAGATCGCGAGCGCGACGACGCCGATCACGAATATCGACGCCATGCTGCCGACCAGCAGGAAGGGCTTGTGCCCCTCCGGCGCGGGTTCGGCGTCCAGGTCGGCGAGATCGTCGGGGACATCGACGTAGTTCGGGACCGACGAGGGCGCCAGCTGGGTATCGGCGGCGGCCAGTACGGATCCCGCGGTGGGACCGTCGGGGTCCAGCGAGTAGGCCAGGCCCACGGTCGAGGCCTCGAACGCGGGGGCGCTCGCGGAGGCCAGGGCCGCGCCGCGCGCCAGTGCGAGCCCGGATTCCTCCGGAGCGCTGACCGGGATGTCGACGAGATCGCTCAGATGCTCTTTCACCGACGCCACGTCGACACCGGAGCCGACGACGAACATGCCCTCCGGTGCGGTGTCCTGCCCGGCGACCGCGGCGGCCATATCGGCCAGCACGGCCATCGCGTCGGTGCTGTGCAGGCTGCGGCTGAGCACCTTGACCACGGAACCGTCGTCGCCGCGCACCACCGACAGGGTGGCGGTGTCGCGGTTGAGGAACAGCAGGGCGGTGGAGCCGTAGCCGACGGCCCGGCCGGCCGCCTGGGCCAGCGCGCCGGCGGCGTGCAGTTCGGAGACCAACATGACGTCGTTGATGCCGTGCGCGTCGAGCGCGTCGCGCAGCGCGGAGGCGTCGGCGTGATCGGTCCAGGTGACCCCGATCGATTTCAGATGGTGCCCGCCGGCCTGCGCGCTCTCCTGGGTTCCGAGCACCGCCTGGACGACCTGATCGGCCGCGCTGAGCGTTGCTGAGTCACCCGATGCCGAGACCTCGAAGACATCGTGGTCGACGGTTGCGCCGTCGCCCTTCTCGCCCTCGACCAGCACCATGCGCACCGTGGTAGGTGTCATCGATACACCTAATACGATGTCCACTTGCCCCTCCAAAGTGTTTGCTACGTGGCTCGTTTCGTCGACGCCGAGCAGGCGACAGAAACCGGCAACTAGATAGTTCATCGCCGTGAGCAGCGCCGTCGTTACAGCCGGCGGCGTTAGCTAGAGCACGAAATAAACCCTACGCGGGTTCAGGGTTTGGCGAAGTTCAGATACGACTTCGACGGGGTCGGCCCACGCTGCCCCTGGTACTTGGAACCGGCGGCCGAGGAGCCGTACGGATGCTCGGCTGGGCTGGTCAGCCGTAGCAGGCACAGCTGCCCGATCTTCATGCCCGGCCACAGCGTGATCGGCAGATTGGCGACGTTGGACAGCTCCAGGGTGATGTGTCCGGTGAAGCCCGGGTCGATGAATCCAGCTGTGGAGTGCGTCAGCAGCCCGAGCCGTCCCAGTGAGGACTTGCCCTCCAGCCGGCCGGCCAGATCGTCGGGCAGCGCACAGCGCTCCAGCGTGGAGCCGAGCACGAACTCACCGGGGTGCAGTACGAACGGCTCCCCCTCCTTGGGCTCGACCAGCGTGGTCAGGTCGTCCTGGCGCAGCGCCGGGTCGATGTGGGTGTAGCGGGTGTTGTTGAAGACCCGGAACAGGCTGTCCAGGCGCACGTCGATGCTCGACGGTTGAACGAGGGAGTCATCGTGCGGGTCCAGCGCCAGCCGGCCCGCGGCGATCTCGGCGCGGATATCGCGATCGGAGAGCAGCACGCGACGAGCGTAACCGGCTCAGGTCAGGGACATGCCGGTGGCGCGTCGGCGCGCACCGGTGCATCGGCGGGCACTGTGTAGGTGACCACGGCGTTGGCGTCGTGCGGGCTGTCGTTGCGCACGATATGCGGCACCCCGGCCGGAATGAAGATGGCCTGACCGGCCAGGTACGGCATCGACGCGCACTGCTGGGCGGTCTGGATGGACACCGTGCCACCGGTGATGACGGTGTGTTCCGGACCGGGATGGGTGTGCCAGCCGCTGCTCGACGGCGGATGCAGCAGCAATTCCTGGACGTAGAACGTGGTCGGGCCGGTGGTGTCGATCTGCACGGGCTCGGAGCTGGTGCCTTCGGCGAGGTCGGTGCGTTCGACATCGCCCTCGGCGGGGGTGGCCGCCGCGGTGGGTGCCGTGATGACGGCCAAGGTCGCCAGGGCGGCGGCGAGGCGTTTCATCAATCCCCCATCTCGTGAACTGGTAAGGCCTGGATGCTAGCCTTCCTGATCGAGCATGCCGATGTAGTTCAATGGCAGAACATCAGCTTCCCAAGCTGAATACGCGGGTTCGATTCCCGTCATCGGCTCCACGAAAGCCTGCAGGGGCCTCTCTATCTGCGCTCGATTGCCCATCAGGCCTGCGACAGGGCGAGAGATCATCGAGGCTATGCCACCCGCCAACCCGTTGCGCGCGAAAATACTTTCCGACAACAGGTCGATCAGGTCGTCGAGTGATGGTCCGCAGGATCGAGGTGCCGCCCTATGGACAGCGTGGGCTGTGCGGCACGCGCGATCGTGGACAGATCCGGGGTGTGGCCCGACGGTGAATAGGACGTGGTGCGTTCCAGCGGAATGGTTTCTCCCGGCTGAAGCGTGCCGGTGCCGTGGGACCGCAGCTCCATCGCCGCAGGCGCACGGCGCGTCTCGGGTTGAATAGCAGCGGTTGTCGTCTCCCCGAGATGTGCGCCGTCGCCGACCGTGAAGGTGATGACAGCATCGCCGTTGAGCAGTTGGACCCGCGACACCTCACCGACAGGTCGTCCGTTCATGACGACGTCTGCTCCCTGCCGCACACCGCCGGCGTCGTAGAAGACGGCCCGATAGTGAACCGCGCCCCGGTCAGGGGTGGCGCTGTGTAGCCACATCGCGAGTCCCGCGACGGCACACGCCACGCTGGCTGCGACCAGGCTGCGGATCAGCTTGTGGGTTCTGCGCATCGTCTGCCACCGCCCAGGACGGCGTTCATGCGGTCTTGTGCTCCCCGCGAACCGGGCCACCGGCCACCGCGGTCGCACCGAAACCGGCGGCGGTTCGTGTCATCTGGCGATAGTGGACCGCCGGGCCCAGCCACTCGGCCACGAAGCGGCGCAGGGCGGCACCGTCGCCGAGGAGTCGGCCGGGATCGACGAACAGCGAGTGGAACGTGCGGATGCAGAGTTCGACGATTTCGTCGAAGGTCGCACCGTCGAACCCGTGATGTGCCCAGTCGACATCGTAGCGTCGCAGCATGATTCGCCCGAAGGACATCGCGACCTCGGAGGTGAACGGCGTCGCCTGCACACCGTCGACCCGCGCATTGAGCACGTGCTCGAGCTGAGGGTCACCGCTGAGGGACTCCAAGGTGAACGCGACCCCCTCCACCAACGCCGCGGCGGGGTCATGCAGTCCGCGCATGTGCTCGCTCAGTCGCTCCAGGAACCCGTCGGCCGATCGCATACGACTGGCGGCGAGCATGGCCTCCGACCCAGGGAAGTACCGGTACACCGTTTGTCGGCTCACTCCGAGACTGCGCGCCACCTCCGCGACCGCGATTGACGGGCCATGTTGCCCCGCAAGCAAATCCACAACATCGAGAATGCGATTGATCGCCTCCTCATCGGATGCCGGGGTGTTCCCCGCCCACCCGTGCCTACGCATATCGCATCCCACAACCGACTTCCATGCGGACTACACTGGACACATTTAGATTGACCGTATCGTCACGCGTTGCCACCGTCAATGGCGAGCGTCCCCGACGTGACGACCACCGCCGACCAATAGCACTGGATTTGGTGCAATGTCACCCGGAGTCGCTCACCACAGGATCAGCGCATACTCCAAGCTCGCGTGTTAGCTCCCAGTCTGACGAGACAGAATCATAGGAACTGACTCGTCACTGTCTGCGGAGGCTGCTACGGTCAGCTTCAGCCGACGCTCCGAACCCGACAGTCCCGCACGTCCGCCCACCGAGAGGCACCTGACATGGCCGACGCGCCAACGAAGCGCCCTCGGTCGGACGAGGGGGTCGACAACGCATCAGCCTGCCTGTCGCCCCGCCGCAGGCGGTGGTTGCTGACCGTCGCCAGCCTCAACGTCCTGTTGGTCATGGCCTCGATGGTCGCGCTGAATGCGGCGCTGGGCGATGTGGCCCTGGATACGTCGGCCACGCAGATCCAACTGACCTGGATCGTCGACGGCTACACCGTGGCGCTGGCGTGCCTGCTACTGCCCGCCGGCGCACTCGGCGACCGCTACGGCCGCCGCGGCGCACTGCTGGTGGGCCTACTGATATTCACGCTTGCCTCCGCCGCTCCGACCATCTGGGACGCACCCTGGGAGATCGTGGCGGCACGGGCGGTCGCGGGTGTCGGCGCAGCATTGATGATGCCGGCAACGCTGTCGCTTCTCACCTCTGCGTATCCGCGTGAGGAACGCAACAAGGCGGTGGGCATCTGGGCAGGAGTCGCCGGGTCGGGCGCCATTTTCGGATTCTTGGGTGCCGGCGTACTGCTGTCCTTCTTCTCCTGGCAGTCGATCTTCTACGGATTCGCCGGCGCCGGCCTGCTGCTGTTGTGCCTCACCTTGACTGTCGGGTCCACCCGGGACGAGACCGCCACCCCGATCGACTGGCGCGGAGCGGTTCTGGTCGGCAGCGCCATCGCGGTGTTCGTCCTCGGCGTCGTGGAGGCCCCCACGCGAGGCTGGACCGACGCGGTGGTCGTCGGTTGCCTGATCGTCAGCATGCTGTTCTCGGTCGCATTTACGTGGCTGCAATTGCGCACGCCCCATCCGCTTCTCGACGTCCGACTCTTCGCCAACCCGGGATTTGGCGCGGGTGCCCTCGCCATCACCTTCCTGTTCTTCGCGATGTTCGGCTTCTTCTATCTCGTCATGCAGTTCATGCAGTTGGTCATGGGCTATTCCGCACTGCAGACCGCACTCGCTTTGGCGCCGTTGGCAGTCCCCATGCTTGCTATCAGCAGCACCATCCACCTGTACCTACCGAAGATCGGCCTACGCTTCGCGTTGGCCACCGGCCTGTCCCTGCTGGCCGTGGGGTTGTTGTGGATGACAACTCTCGATCCGGACACCACCTTCGTCGACCTCGTCGGCCCGTTGGTGGTGAGCTCGCTGGGCCTGGGATTCGTCATGTCTCCGGCTACTTCGGCGATCATGACCGCCGCGCCCGACGAGAAGCAGGGTGTCGCCTCCGCGGTCAACGACGCCACAAGAGAGCTCGGCGCCGCCATCGGCATCGCCGTCGCCGGGTCGGTACTGGCCGCGCAGTACCGCGACTCATTGGCCCCGGCGGTTGCAGACCTTCCCGCGGGCCCCCGTGCCGCGGCAACCGACTCGTTGTCCTCCGCGCTTGCGGTGTCCGAAAAGCTCGGGCCGGCTGGCACCGATCTGGCGAGATTCGCGGAGGCGGCCTTCGTACACGCGATGGGTCAGGCGCTGTACGCGCTGTGCGCGGCACTGTTCGTCGGCGCCGCCGCCTTGGTATTCGTGGGTCCCGGACGGCAAGGCCGCCAGTGGGCGCTCCCGCGGCGCCGGCGTGGGCGCCATTGGTCGACGTGAGCGCCGGACACCGGCTCCGACTAGTGCCACCACATCTGTCGGCTCCCACCCATCACATTGTGCGCAAAGGGGCTCTCATGCGAATGCCGCGTGCCATCGCCACGTTCAATCGCCGTGTCACCAATCCAGTGGCTCGTTCGATCACACCGTGGCTGCCGGGCCTGGGAACGCTCGAACACGTCGGACGCAACTCCGGCACCCGTTATCGAACGCCCCTCCTGGTCTTCAAGACCCGAGATGGCTTCGTCATCCTGATCGGATACGGACCCGAATCGGATTGGCTCAAGAACGTCTTGGCCGGTGGGCGGACAGTGTTGTACAGGCGCGGAACGGCTGTCACGTTGGTGGGACCGCGGCTGATGGGGAAGGGCGAAGCGGCCCGACTCATCGCGCCTGTGTCGCGAGTGTTCTATCGCCTCTTCCCCTACAACGAGGCGGCGCTGGTGCTCACGACGTACACCGACCGCAGATCGAGGTAACTCTCCCGCAGCCGGCACGCTCCGGGCGCAGGATTGGTGCGCCCCCGGGCCCGCCACAGGAGCCGATCACCTGAGCTGGGGCAGCACGTCCTTCTCCCAGGCGGCGAAGAAGCCCTCCTTGTCGGGTCCGATCTGTTGGACGTAGACCTCGTCGATATCGGCGTCCACATACGAACGTGCCTGCGCGACATGCTTGTCCACATCCGGCCCGCAGGTGATGCTCTCGGTCATGGACTCCCGTGGGACCAGCGACATCGCGTCCTCGAAATCTTGTGGACGCGGCAAGGTCTGCGCGAGTTGGCCGGGCAGCATGTCGTTGGCCCACAGGCGGTGCGCGGCGTCGATGCCGGCGTCGGTGTCACGATCCCAACTCACCTTCATGCCGCCCTGCACCGGCTTGTCGCCGCCGCCCGCGGCGCGGAAGGTCTTCACCAAGTCGGCGTCGGCCATCGTCAGGCAGTAGCCGTCGCCGATGCGGCCGGCGAGTTCTGCGGACTGGGGGCCGAATCCGGACACGTAGATCGGCACGGGCTGCTCGGGCAGGGTGTAGATCCGGGCCTCCTGGACCTCGTAATGCAGACCGTGATGGCTGATCACGTTCCCGGTATGCAGGAGGCGAATGAGCTCCACCGCCTCCTCGAGCATCTCCAGTCGCACGCCCGGTGACGGCCACGGGTCACCGAGAATGTGCTCGTTCAGCGCCTCCCCGCTGCCGACACCGAACACGAAGCGCCCGTCGAGTTGGACGGCCGCGGTGGCGGCCGCCTGCGCGAGGATCGCCGGGTGGATCCGGATGGTAGGACAGGTCACGGCGGTGGACACCGGCAGCGATGTCACCTCGGACAGCGCACCGATGACACCCCATACGAATGCGCTCTCGCCCTGCTCGTCATTCCACGGGTGGAAGTGATCCGATATCCACAGTCGGTCGAAGCCGGCGGCCTCGGCGCGTCGCGCCTGATCGACCAACTCTTTGGGGCTGTACTGCTCGGCCGACAGGAAGTATCCGATGCTCGTCATGGCCCACGGTTACCCGCTGGCGCAGCGATGAACCAGGCGTAGCGTTTCTACCGACGGCCGCGTGGAGGGACACAACCATGAACACAGGTGCCTGGTGACCGAGTTAGCCGCGGACGGTGCCGACCGGGAGTCGTTCATCGTCGAGACGCTCGTCGACGCCTTCAGCGATCTGATGGAGGCGGACCCGGACGCCTTCCGGACCAAGTTCCGCAAGATGGCCGCCGACCCGTTCGCATTCTTCCGCGGCAGCGCCTGCCTCTTCTATGCCGATGTGTTCGCCCTGGAGGACAGGTGGGCCGACGAGCGCACCAGTCGGGTCTGGATCCAGGGTGATCTGCATGCGGAGAACTTCGGCACCTACATGGATGGCGCCGGGGTGCTGATCTTCGACGTCAACGATTTCGACGAGGCGTACGTCGGGCATTTCACGTGGGACCTGCAGCGGTTCGCCGCGAGCGTGGCGCTGATGTGTTGGCAGAAGGCACTTTCGGACCAGACGATCACCATGCTGATCGAGACGTTTGTGCGGTCCTACCTGAAACAGGTTCGGTGGTTCGTCGAGGTCGAGGATGACGCGGCCTTCTCCCTCAATCTTGAGACCGCCCGCGGCGCCGTGCTGTCGGCGTTGCAGTCGGCCCGACTCTCGACCCGCGCCGGAATGCTCGACCGCATCACCGTCGTCGACGAATGGGACCGTCGCTTTCGCGAGCTGCCCGGTGTGGTGCCACTCGACGACGAGGAACGCGACAAAGTTGTGGCGGCGTTCCAGAGGTACCTCGAGACCATCCCGGAGACCCAGCGGTTCCGCGGAATCGCCTACGACGTCAAGGATGTCATCGCCAAGACGGGCTTCGGTATCGGCAGCGCCGGCCTCCCCGCCTACACCCTGCTGATCGAGGGCTTCAACCAGGCCCTCGACAACGACGCCGTGCTGTCGATGAAGCAGGGCAATGTGGCGGCGCCGGGACGGGTGGTCGACGACAAGGAAGTCCACGACTACTTCACGCACCACGGGCACCGAACGGTGGTCTCACAAAGAGCTTTACAGGCGCATGCGGATCCGTTGCTCGGCTACACCGACATCGACGGGGTGGGTTTCGTGGTCAGCGAGATCTCACCGTACGAGGCCGATCTGGACTGGAGCGAGTTGACCGAGCCCGACGAACTCGCCGAGGTCATCGCGCAGCTCGGGCAGGCGGTCGCCAAGGTGCACTGTGTCAGTGACACGGACAGCGACCAATCGCTGGTCGACTTTCAGACCGAGGAGGCCATCGTCACCGTCATCGGGGACAACGAGCTCGACTTCACCGCCGACATCGTCGCGTTCGGACTGGATTACGCCGCCCGGGTGCGCGACGACCACCGGCACTTCGTCGAGGCGTTTCGCGAGGGGCGGATTCCCGGGGTCACTGCCACGTGACCGTTCCGCACCGAGGTCGCCCTACTCGGGATCACCCATCAGCGTCGCCACGTAGTCATCGACGTAGGTGGACAGCTCCCGCGGCGGCCGCTGGTAGCTCTCGCTGGGCGCCGCGCGCTTGGGAAGTTTCACCTTCGGCTTCTTCACGTCGTGGTAGTCGATGGTCGACAGCAGATGGTTCATCATGTTCAGTCGCGCATGCTTCTTGATGTCTGACTCCACGACGTACCACGGGCTCAGCGGGGTGTCGGTGTGCACCATCATCTGGTCCTTGGCGCGCGAGTAGTCCTCCCAGCGGTACACCGATTCCATGTCCATCGGCGATAACTTCCATTGCCGCACAGGATCATTTATGCGGGACTTGAAACGCCGCAGTTGCTCGTCATCGGACACCGAGAACCAGTACTTGCGCAGCAGGATCCCGTCCTCGATCAGCATCTGCTCGAACACCGGTGTCTGGCGCAGAAAAAGCTCATGCTCGGCGGGGGTACAGAAACCCATCACCGTCTCCACCCCGGCGCGGTTGTACCAGGACCTGTCGAACAGCACGATCTCACCCTTGGCGGGCAACTGCGAGATGTAGCGCTGGTAGTACCACTGGCCGCGCTCCCGGTCGCTGGGCGCGGGCAGCGCCTCGATCCTGGCGATGCGTGGGCTCAGATATTCGGTGATCCTCTTGATCGTGCCGCCCTTGCCGGCCGCGTCGCGGCCTTCGAAGACCACGACGACGCGCGCGCCGGTGTGTTTCACCCACTCCTGCAGCTTCACGAATTCGGTCTGGTGGCGAAACAACTCGGCCTCGTAGACCTTATTGGAGATCTTGGGCGGGCGGCGCTTCTTCTGCATCTTCGCCGGTTTACCTCGTCCCGATTCGCTCATCTTCGAAGGGTAGTGCGATCAGACGATTCCGGCCCCGTGAGTGGCCGCCTCCAGGTTGCGCGGGTGATGACAGGCCGCCAGGTGCGCCTGCTCCCGCTCGACCATGTCCGGCTCCTCGGCCGAACAGACCTCGGTGGCCCAGCGGCACCGGGTGTGGAAGCGGCACCCCGACGGTGGATCGATCGGGCTGGGCACATCGCCTTCGAGGATGACCCGCTCGCGGGCCGCGTTGCGCCGCGGATCGGGGATCGGGACCGCGGACAGCAGCGCATTCGAGTACGGATGGAAGGGCTTGTCGTACAGTTCGTTCGCCGCGGCGGTCTCGACGATCTTGCCCAGGTACATCACCGCCACCCGGTCCGAGACGTGCCGGACCACGCCGAGGTCGTGGGCGACGAAGAGGTACGACAGGCCGAACTCCTGCTGCAGATCCTCGAACAGGTTGATGATCTGGGCCTGCACCGAGACGTCCAGCGCCGATACCGGTTCGTCGGCGATGATCAGTTTGGGCCGCAACGCGAGCGCCCGGGCGATCCCGATCCGCTGCCGCTGCCCGCCGGAGAATTCGTGCGGGAAGCGGTTGTAGTGCTCGGCCTGCAGGCCCACCCGGTCCAGCAGGTCCTGCACCTGGCGCTTCACCTCGCCGCCGCTGGCCAGCCCGTGCAGTTCGATGGGGTCACCGACGATCTGCCCGATCCGCTTGCGCGGGTTGAGCGACGCGTACGGATCTTGGAACACCATCTGGATGTCGCGGCGGATCGGGCGCAGGTCCCGGCGGGATCGGCCCACCAGTTCCTGGCCCTGAAAACGCACCGACCCGGACGTGGGCGCCATCAGCTGCAGGATCAGCCGGCACAGCGTCGACTTGCCGCAGCCGGACTCACCGACCAGGCCCAGGGTCTCGCCTTCGTGCAAGGTCAGGCTGACCCCGTCCACGGCGCGCACCCGGGCCACCTCGCGCTCGATGAATGCGCCCGCCTTGATCGGGAAATGCTTGACCAGGTCGGTGACCTCCAGCAGCGGCTCGCCGGTGCTCATGAGCTCACCGGCTTGCGCAGGCCGATCCGGCCGTCCACGTCACGCAGTGTGGACTTCTGCACCGGGTCCAGCCAGCACCGGTCCAGGTGGCCGACCGCTGACCGTGCCTCCAAAGGTGGCGGCTGCGTGCAGTTCTCGAACGCATGCGGGCAACGCGGCGCGAAGCGGCACCCCGGTGGCAGGGACAACAGCGACGGCGGCGCTCCCCCGATCTGCGGCAACCGCGAGTGCTGCGGCGCATCCAGCGGTGTGAGCGATCCGAAAAGCCCCCAGGTGTAGGGGTGTTGCGGGTCGTAAAAGATGTCGTCGACGCCGGCGTCTTCGACCACCTGCCCCGCGTACATGACCAGAACCCGGTCGGCGACCTCGGCGACCACGCCGAGGTCATGGGTGATCAGTACCACCGCGAGACCGCGCTGCTCGTTGAGATCGGCCAAAAGGCGCAGGATCTGCGCCTGGATCGTCACGTCGAGAGCGGTGGTGGGCTCATCGGCGATCAGCACCTCCGGTTCCAGGGACAGTGCCATGGCGATCATCACCCGCTGCCGCATACCGCCGGAGAACTCGTGCGGATAGTCGCGCACCCGGCGTTCGGGATTGGGAATGCCCACGGTGCGCAATAATTCGACGGCGCGGTCGCGTGCCTCGGTGCGGGAGACATCCCGATGGGCGCGGATCATCTCGGTGATCTGGTCGCCCACCCGGTACACCGGATTCAGCGAGGTCATCGGATCCTGGAACACCATGGCGATGTGTTCGCCTCGGATGCTTTGCAATTCGCGGTCGTCGAGCTCGGTCAGATCCTTGCCGCCGAACCGCACCGCGCCGCCGATGGTCGCATTCGGGGCGCGGGTCAGCCCGATCACGGTCTGCGCAGTCACGCTCTTGCCGGACCCCGACTCGCCGACGATGGCCAGCACCTCCCCGGCGGCCAGGTCAAACGACACGCCGTCGACGGCGCCCACCACCCCGTCCTGGGTGGTGAAACTGACCCGCAGGTTGTCGACTTCGAGAATGGGGCTCATACCGGTGCTGCCTCTCCGAGCCGGATCCGTGGATCCAGGAATGCGTACGCCACGTCGACCAGGGTGTTGAACAGCACGATGAAGAACGCGCCGAACATCGTCACCCCGATCAGCGGCGGCAGGTCCAGCGAACCGATCGCCTGTCCCGCATACAGACCCACACCGTTGAGGTTGAACACCGTCTCGGTGAGGATCGCCCCGCCCCCCACGACGGCCCCGAAGTCGAGTCCGAACAGGGTGACGATCGGGATCATCGAGTTGCGCAGGACATGTTTGATGCGCACCTGCCGCTCACTGATGCCCTTGGCCCGTGCCGTCCGCACGTGGTCGTCGTTCATCACGTCGAGCATGTTGGACCGCAGCACCCGACTGTAGAAACCGACGTAGAGCACCGCCAACGTCAGCCACGGCAGGATCAGGTGATACGCCCAGTCCAGTGGATCCTTGGTGAGCGGCACGTAACTACTGGTGGGAAACAGTTCGGCCTTGAAACTCAAGTAGTACAACAGGATTGCGGCCAGCCAGAACACCGGCATCGAGATGCCCACCAACGACAGGATGGTCAGCGCACGGTCGGTGAACTTGCCGGCATGCACGGCGCTGAGATAACCGAACCAGATGGCCAGCGCCATCCACAGCACGGCGGCGCCGATGCACAGCGACAGGGTGGCCGGCAGGCCCTTCCAGATCTGCTCGACGACGTTCTGCGAGCTGGCATAGGACGTCAGCTGACCGGTGAAGATCTGCTTCATCATCGTCAGGTACTGCACATACAGCGGCTGATCGAGCCCCAGATCGGCACTGACCCTGGCGATCAGCTCCGGGTCGGCGTTCTTACCCGCGATGCGCGCCGCCGGGTCCGAGTTGGGAATCACGTTGAAGATCAGGAACACCAGCACCGAAATGGCGAACAGCACACCGACCATCCCGGCGAGGCGTCGGATGACGAAACGCAGCATGTCAGTGCTCCAACCGGATCTTGGCGCGCGGATCCAGCGCGTCGCGCAGGCCATCACCGAACACGTTGAGCGACAACACCGTCAGCACGATCATCAGTCCCGGCACGATGGTCAGGTGCGGAGCGGTGTAGATGGTCTGGTAGCCGTCGGCGATCATGGTGCCCCACGAGGCGTTCGGGGCCCGCACGCCCGCACCCAGAAACGACAGCGCCGACTCCAGCAGCATGTTGTTGGCGATGTTGAGGGTGAAGAACACGATGATGGTCGACACCACGTTGGGCAGCAACTCGCTGACCATGATCCGCACCGGGCCCTTGCCCTGCGCCACCGCCGCCTCCACGAATTCCTTCTCCCGCAGCGCCAGGATCTCGCCGCGGATGGGGCGGGCCATATAGGGCACGTAGACGAGTCCGATGATCATGATCGGAATCCACAACGAGTCGCCGGCCACCTGCAGCGGGCCGATCTTCAACCCGCCCAGGGCAAGCGCGGTACCCAGCGCGATGCCGAGCAGAAGTACCGGAAATGCCCACACCACGTCCATCACCCGCGACAGCGCGGCGTCGATCCACCCGCGGTAGAAGCCGCACAGCAGCCCGACCAGAACGGCCAGCACCGTGGTGATGGCCGCGGCCGCCACACCGATGTAGATGGACGTCCGGCCGCCGTACATCAGGCGCACCATCACATCTCGGCCGTTCTGGTCGGCACCCAGCAGGTACCGGCCGTGCAGGCCCGGTCCGATCGGGGTGCCGTCGGGTGAGACGATGTCGACCTGCTGCCCGTCGATCATCATCGTGTCGGTGATGTGGTTCTTGTTGGGCCCGGTGTGCGCCACCTGGTCTGCCCACAGCGGTGCGGCCAGGCAGAACAGCACGATCAGGATGAACAGGCCGCCGAAGGCGAGGCTGACTTTGTTGCGCCGCAGTCGAAGCCACGCAAGATACCAGGGGCTTCGGCCCCGGATCTGCGCCGCGGGGACCCCCGCCGGGAGTACGGGGTCCCCGGGCGCTTCGACGGCGTCAGTGGGGGTGGCCATCCCTACTTCAGGGCCAGCGCCGACCAGTCCTGGTTGAACAGGAGATGGTGGTAGGCCTTGTCGAAGTCGATCCGGTCGGAGACGAACGTGGTGAACTGCTCGTTGCCGTAGGGCGCCCAGGCCGCCTGCTCCATGTACGCCTTGTCCAGCGCCGCGTACTGCGCCTCGGTGTCGCCCTCGGTGAGCTGCTTGGTCAAGAGCTCGTCCATCTTGGCGTCCAGCTCCGGGTAGGACGCCCGGGAGAAGTTGTTGCCGTTGGTGGGCAGGATCGCGTCGCTGTTGAGCAGCGGCCGGAAGAAGTCGTCCGGGTGCGGGAAGTCCTGGAACCAGTTGCCGAAACCGGTGTCCAGATCCGGTGTGGACTGGTTGCCGATCGTGGTGAAGTAGACGTCACCGGCGATCACCTTCAGCGTCGCGTTGAAACCCAACTGGTTGAGCACATCGTGGTAGTACTCGCCGATACGCTTGCGGTCGGGCTCGTCGTTGGTCCACACCGTGATATCGCGGTCGGCCGGATTGGCCTCGGCAAGAAGCGCTTTCGCCCTGTTCATATCGGGCCCGGGATAGAGCTTGTACTCCTCGTAGCCCGGCATGCCGGGCGGCAGGACCTGCTGCGTCGGATGCATCCGCCCGCCGAACACCCGGTTGAGCGCCTCCGGGTCGATGGCGTAGTTCACGGCTTGGCGTACCCGCACATCGTTGAAGGGTGCGGTCTGGTTGTTCATCCAGAAGTAGTAGGTGTTGATCGACTCTTCCATCCGGAATCGCTCGCCGAAGCGGGTTTTCACCTCCTGCAGGCGGTCCGCATCCGGTGGGTCGACCATGAAGTCGATGGTGTTCTGCTCGACGCCGGTGACCTGGGCGGTGTTGCTCTTGTTCTGGGTGACGATGATCTTGTCGACGCTCGCGTCGGCGACCTCGGTGGCGCCGGCATCCAGGACGCTCTGGAAGTTAGGGTTGCGCTCCATCGTCAGGGTCTGCGGCGCTTCGACACTCGTGATCATGAACGGGCCGCTGGACGCGGGCGGATTGTTGGTCGCGTCATCGGACAATGGGGTGCTCGGCGGAACGGGGGCCGCGAACGGCAGTCCCAGTACGTTCTCGAACGTCCCGTTCGGGCCGTCCAGCGTGATGGTGATGTCACCGGTGGCGTCGTCGGTGACGATGCCGGAGATGGTGTCGGCTGTCCCCTCGGCGTATTCGGGCGCGCCGACGATGCCGCTGTAGAACACCGACCCGCCGGAGTCGGCCTTGAACAGCCGCTGAATGGCGTAGGTGAAGTCCGAGGCCTTGATGGGTGTGCCGTCTGAGTACTTCATCCCCTGCCGCAGCTTGAGCTTGTAGGTCTTGCCGTCCGGGGAGATCTCGGGCATGCCCTCGGCCAGGCCGGGCACCACTGCTGTGCCCTCTTCGCCCTTGGCATGCTTGTAGGTCAGCAGCGGGGTGTAGGTGTTGTAGAGCACTTCCCACCCTTCGAGGGTGTAGGACAGCTGCGGGTCGATGTAGTCGGGGAACGACGTCATCGTGATGTTGATTTCGCCCCCGCCCGATGCGTCGGATGCTTCGTCGGTGCCGCATGCGGCGACACCGAACACGGCGACGGCGGAGATACACGACAGGACGGTGGTCTTGCGCAGGGCTGTGCGCAGCTTGCTCATCTGGCTCCCTAGGTTCGCGGCTCGGGCGAGTCCCGTCCACGTTTACGCCTCTAAGGCGATTCGGGTAGCCATCTTGGACGTAAAACTGCGAGTACGCAGCGCAACGGCCGTAAATTTTCTGGTCTCTCAGGCAATTGACAGGAAACATTCCTGAAATTAACGCCTCCGCAAGCGCCTGTCGAGTCAGGGCGTGACGAGAATTCCGTCGTCCGAGGCGGCTTTCAGCAACTGCTGGATGGTCAGCTCGCCGTACCCGACGTGCACCGTGCCCCGCCGCGTCCCCAACCAGGGAACCACGCCAGGGTCGGTATCGACATCGAGGTGATACGCCTGCACCCCCATCAGGTGGTACTGAAAGAAGTTGCCGAGGAAGTCGACCGCGAAGACGAGGCTGCCGATCAGGCTCTTGCCCCACATCGCCGCGGCGTTGACCATCGGATTCATCGCCTCGCGGTCGCCGATCAACACGATCGGACCGTAGTGCGGTTTGGCGCCGCCACCGGGCACGTACGCGGGGAAGAACGGTTGCAACCCCGGCAGATCGGTGGCCATGAACGCTGCGGGGCTGCCGTACTGGGCGATGTTGACGAAGTTCGAGTCGGCACCGTTGCCCGCGACCTTGGTGTTCAGTCCGGGTGATTCGAATCCGATCCCGGCCAGGCCGGTCCGCTGCGCCACGAACTGCGCCTCCCAGCCGCCCAGTGAGTGACCGGTGACGAACACATCGTCGGCCGCGTAACCCTGCAGGGCCGCCTCTTCCTGGACCCGCCGAGCGAAGCGCAGCGCGTCGTAGAACGCCAACGGGGTTGTGCCGGTGAGGATGACCTGCATATCGGCGGCCACTTGCGCCAGGGTGATCAGCGGGTTGACCAACAGGTTCGTCCCGCCGGTGGTGCCCTGGTAGGCGATGATGACCTGCCCCTCCGGGGTCACCCACGCCTTGCCCGACATACCGGAGAAGATGTTGGTCGACTGCATCTGGAAACCGTTGGCGGTCAACGGCACCAGTCCGCCGGGCGTGGTCCCCCAGCCGTACGCGGCTGTCGACGCGTTGAGGAACTGCGCCACCGTCGGGGTTGGTCGGTCGGTCGGTCCGGTGTAGGTCATGGTGGGCAACACCGGCTGCACGGCCGGCGTGCGGTGCAGCCCGACCAATCGCTCCACTTCGCGGAACGCAGCGAACAACAGATCGTTGATCGGCGCGATGTTGAAGGGGCTGCGGGGGCCGTTCGCGCTCGCGGTGAAGTCGAGGAACTGCAGCACGGCGTTGATGACGCGGCCGGGCAGCTCGAGCGCCCTGGCGATCGGGGACAGCGGCTTCGGCGGCGTGGGTGTGGTCACCTCGACGGCGGACGAGGCGAGAGCACCGACCACCGTGGGCGCCACGGTCTGGGCGGTCACCGCGGGCTCGGACGGCTGCAGCGCCGGCGCTTCAATCGTCCGCACGGCAGTGGCCGCGCCGCTGCTCACGGCGCGCGGGGTGCGGACCGACCGTTCGACCCGGCGGGTGGTGAGCGGCCGGTCACGGTCCAGCGTGGCTCCGG
This sequence comes from Mycolicibacterium frederiksbergense, assembly GCA_030499155.1. Taxonomy (GTDB): domain Bacteria; phylum Actinomycetota; class Actinomycetes; order Mycobacteriales; family Mycobacteriaceae; genus Mycobacterium; species Mycobacterium frederiksbergense_A. Next base: position 868,599 of record JAUKNU010000001.1, read on the forward strand.
AGCCCGCGCGCTTGGGCGCTGTCCTCGGTTCGGTGAGCGATATGCCCGGCTTGTCGGCTCCGGTTTCGGGTGTGTCGGTATCCGGCGTGTCCGGCTCGGAGCGGTCTTTGGGCTCGTCGGACGGATCCGGTTTGCCGGCAGCATCCGGGCCAGTGGAGGTCGAGGACGGCGACCCGGGGTCGTCGGCCCACGCCACGCCGTGCACGGGTGCGACGACAAGTCCCGCGCTCATCAGCACCGCCGCCACGACGAACCGCAACGATCTGGCTTTCCCGCGCTCTGCAGCCTGCAACGCCGACCCCCTAGGCCCTGACAACATGCGATGTCATGTGGAGGCTAGGCGACCGCGCGCGGCGGCAGGGCCGTTTTGGCCATCGGCCCGCGTATCAGGCGTTCAACGCCCGGTCCAGGTTGAGAGCGGCACTGATCAAAGCCAGGTGGGTGAACGCCTGCGGGAAGTTCCCGACCTGGTCGCCGGTCGCCGAGACCTGCTCGGCATAGAGCCCGACGTGGTTGGCGTAGGTGAACATCTTCTCCAGCGCCAACTGGGCGTCGTCGAGCCTGCCGGCCCGGGTGAGCGCCTCGACGTACCAGAATGAGCAGATCGAGAAGGTGCCCTCCTTACCGTCGAGACCGTCTGTCCCCGGTTCGTACCGGAATACCAGACTGTCGGTGACCAGATGTTCTTCGATGGCCCGCAGCGTCGACAGGAACCGCGGATCGGCCGGCGACAGGAACTTCACCATCGGCATCAGCAGCAGCCCCGCTTCGAGGTCGGTACCGCCCTCGACTCGGGTGAACGCCTCCAGTTCCGGGTTCCACGATTTGGTCATGACCCGGTCATAGATTTCGTCGCGGGCCGTGCCCCAGGCCACCAGATCGCCGGGCAGCCCGCGTGCCCGGGCGATTCGGATGGCGCGCTCGATGGCCACCCAGCACATCAACCGTGATGTCGTGTACGGCATGTCCTCATCGCGGACCTCCCACATACCCGCATCGGGCCGATCCCAGTTCGCGGCGACCCAGTCGACGATGTCGCAGACATCCATCCAGGCATCGTGGCTGATCCCCGGGCCGTACTTGTTGAACAGGTAGACCGAGTCGATGATCTCGCCGTAGATGTCGAGCTGCAGCTGGGTGGCGGCCGCGTTGCCGATACGCACCGGCCGCGAATCTCGATGCCCCGTCAGGTGGTCGAGTTCCTGCTCCTCGGGCAGATTGCCGTCGATGTCGTAGAGCACCCGCAGCGGCCCCAGCCGCTTGTCGTCGTCACCATCGCGCTGCCCCATCCGCTCGGACAGCCATCGCGTGAATTCCTTTGCCTCGTTGAGAAATCCGAGCCGCAACAGCGCATACATGCTGAACCCTGCATCACGAATCCACACATAGCGGTAGTCCCAGTTGCGACTGCCGCCGATCGGTGCGGGCAGGCTGGTGGTCGGCGCGGCGACGATCGCGCCGCTGGGCTCGTGGGTGAGCAGCTTGAGCGTGATGGCCGAGCGATGCACCGTCTCCCGCCAGCGTCCGGTGTAGGTCGAGGTGGACACCCAGTCCCGCCAGAATGCCGTTGTCGCGTCGAGCAGGGCGTCGGTGCGGTCCATCGAATCGGCCGTGACCTCGTCACCGTCGTCGAGCATCTCCAACACGAACAACGCGGTCTCACCGGTGCTGAGCTCGAAATCGGCTGTCACGACGCTGTTCTCGCCGCTGTCATCGATCGTCAAGTCCGTGGATGCTGACAACCCCAGCCGCACACCGTCACCGGTGACCAGCACGCCCTCCCCGGAGCGCTTCGCGGTGCACGACTGGCGGGCGTAATCTGGCCGCGCATCGAGGCACATCTGCAGCCGCAGACGGCCTCGCACCCCGCTGACCCGCCGTACCAGCCGCTGCCGGTGCTCCGGTTCGTCCGGCGAGAGCACCGGCATGAAATCGTGCACCTCCGCCACCCCGTCGTCGGTGAGGAAACGGGTGATCAGCACCGCGGTGTCCGGGTAGTAGAACTGCTGCGTGCGACTGATCTCGGTGGTGGGTGTCAAACGCCAACTGCCGCCGCGGTCTTGATCCAGGATCGACCCGAAGACGCTGGGCGAGTCGAATCTCGGTGCGCAGAACCAGTCGATGGTCCCGTCGGTGCCGACCAGCGCGCAGGTACGCAGATCACCGATCAAACCGTGTTCGGAGATCGCCAGTGGGCGCTCACTCATCGGGCAGCCACCAGTCGGTCAGCGCCAGCGCGTCTTTCGGGCCCCAGGACCCTTGCGCGTAGGTCTGTGGGGCCGGCGGCGCGTCGAGCACCGGCTGACATACCTGCCACAGCCGATCCACCTCGTCGGAGCGGGTGAACAACGTCTGGTCGCCGCGGATGACGTCGAGCAGCAGCCGCTCATAGGCCTCCAGCGGAGCCTTGTCGGACACCGTGTCCCCGAGATCGAAGTTCAGGTCGACCGGCATCAACTCCAGGTCCGGGCCGGGACGCTTGGCAAGCAGCCGCGCACCGATCGCCGGTTCGTCCGTCAGCTCCAGAACAAGCCTGTTCGGACCGTGCCCGTCGCCACCGAACGGACCCGCGCTCGGCGCCCGGAACGTCAGCGTGACGGTGCGTCGGGTGTCACCCAACGTCTTGCCGGTCCGCAGATAGAACGGAACGTCCTGCCAGCGTGGGGTGTCGACGAACGCCTCCAATGCCACGAACGTCTCAACCGCCGAATCGTCGGCGACATCGTCCTCGTCGCGGTACCCGTCGTACTGACCGAACACCACCCGGTCGGGATCGAAGGGGCGCAACGCCTCGAACACCGCGGCTTTCGCATCGCGCAGCGACACCGCGTCGATGTGTGTCGGTGGCTCCATCGCGACGAAACCGAGCACCTGACACAGGTGGGTGGTGATCATGTCGCGGAAGCAGCCGGTCGATTCATAGAAGCTGCCGCGGCCCTCGATGCTGAGTTCCTCGGGAACGTCGATCTGCACCGACTCCAGATGCTCACGGTTCCAGGCGGACTCGATCAGACCGTTGGCGAAGCGCAGCGCCAGGATGTTCTGCACCGCTTCCTTTGCCAGGAAGTGGTCGATGCGATACACCCGGTCCTCGTCGGCGATCTGCTTGAGCGCCGCATCCAGATCACGCGAGGACGCCAGGTCGGTGCCGAAGGGCTTCTCGATCACGATGCGAGCGTCCTCCGCCAACCCCTCACGGCCGAGCATGTCGATCATGGACTGCATGGCCTCGGGCGGTACCGACAGATAGATCACCACCCGCGCATCGTTGCCGAGCTTTTCCCGTGCCTCGCGTACCGCCGAAGAGAGGTCGGCGCCGTCTTCGGCGTCAGAAGTCTGAAAAGTGATGCGGGATAACAAATCCGAGAGAACGTCTTCGTCCAGCCCGTCGAACGAACCGCGCAGTGCGGTGCCGATGTCGTCGCGGAACTCGTCATCACTGCCCGGTGAATGCCGGCCCGATCCGATCACGGCGTAGTCGGTGGGCAGCCGCTGGGCCGCCGCTAGTCGGTACAGACCGGGAAACAGCTTTCGCCGGGCCAGATCGCCGGTGGCGCCGAACACCACGAAGACATGTGGGCTCAGTTCGGGTCGGGGCACCGGGGGTTAATGCCCGGTGGATGCCCTTCGCTAAACACCCGGGTCACGATCGCCGCATCCTCGGCGAACACGATCGATCAGGTCGAAGGTGGCGCCGGCCGGCTTCCACAACAACGCGCCGATCACCAGACCGACGAACGGCACCGCAGCCAGGACGGTGCTGAGCGTGGCACTGCCGCCGGTGACGAGGGTGAAATTGGACAGCACCAGCCACAGGCTGGCGAGCAGACCCAGCACGGCCAGCACGGGAGCGATCCGGCTGTTCCACACGCCGCCGCCGAGATCGCGGTTCTTGAGAAAAAAGACCAACACCGCCACCGACGTGGTCAGCATCAGCAGCACCATGCCGACGGTGGCGACACCCGCCATGGAGCCGAAAACCCCCACCAGCGGATCGATTCCGAGGATGGCCAGGATTCCGACGATGACGGCCGCCGTCACGGTCTGCACCACCGATGAGAACGCCGGCGACTCATGGCTGTCGTGCACCGCACCGAGGCGGGCCGGTAGCAGACCCTTGCGCGACAGTACGAACTGGTAGCGCGCGATCACATTGTGGAAGGACAGCACACAGGCGAAAAGGCTGGTCAGCAGCAGGATGTTGACGATATCGCGGCCGATGCGGCCGAGCACGGCGTCGGTGGTGTCGAGCAGCATGTTGCCCTCTCCGTCGAGGGTCTGCTGGGCGGTGGCCACCACCAGGTCGGGTCCGATCGCCACCACGAAGGCCCACACGGTCAGCGTGTAGAAGGCGCCGATGAGGATGACCGCGGCGTAGGTGGCGCGCGGGATCGTCCGTTCGGGGTCACGGGCCTCGTCCCGGAAGACCGCGGTCGCCTCGAATCCGATGAACCCGGTGAGCGCGAAAAGGATGGCGATGCCGATGGCACCCTGGCCGAACACATCCGGGGTGAATGAGGCGACGGTGATGCCGGCCGGGCCGGGGTCGGCGAAGATCGCCAGATCGAGGATCACCACGATGCCGATCTCCAGGGCCAGGGCCACGCCGAGCACCTTGGCGCTCAGTCCGATGTGCCGGTAGCCCAGCACCGCGACGATCGCGAGAATGGCGAAGGAGTAGACCGGCCACGGGATGACCGGACCGTCGTAGAAGGCGACCGTGTCGCTGATGGCCCAGCCGATGTAGCCGTAGATGCCAACCTGGATCGCGGTGTAGGCGATCAGCGCCACCACGGCGATCCCCTTGCCCATCCGCTCACCGAGACCGACCGAGACGTAGGAGAAAAAGGCGCCGGCCTCGGGAACGTGCGGTGTCATGGTCACGAACCCGACGCTGAAGACCAGCAGCACCAGCGAGGCGGTCAGAAAGCCGACCGGGGCACCCGCACCGTTGCCCAGGCCCATCGCCAGCGGCATGTTCCCGCCGATGACGGTCAGCGGGGCCGCCGCCGCGACGACCATGAAGACGATGCCGACGGGGCCGAGATGCCCGGACAGGCGCTTACTTTCGGTGGTGGTCATGAGTTCTCCTGAAGAGCCGACGTGAGCAGGTCGTGGTCGATGGCGTGCACGGTGTATCCCCGGTGGCCGGTGACCGTTTCGGCGGCCACCATGGCGTTGACGATGGCCTCTTCGGTGGCCTCGATGGTGAGGTCGAACAGCAGGTCCATCAGATGTGGGCCCACCATGCGCACCGGGATCTCCGCCGGGATCCCGGTGACATCCCCGTTCTCCCCGTAGGACGGGATGCCGCGGTTGCCGGTGGTGAACGCGAGCATCAGGTCACCGCTGTACTGTTCACCGGTGCCACCGAGTCGGCCGACGGCCAGCGCCGCGCGCTGGGCCAGTCGCCGGCACTGGTGCGGCAGCAGCGGCGCATCGGTGGCGACGATGACGATGATCGACCCCGAACCCGGCGCATACCCGGGCGGGTAGGCCGGCAGCGGCACATTCGGCTGGGTGACCGATGTTCCGTTGATCCGAAGCCGTTCGCGGCGACCGTGATTGGCCTGTACCAGCACACCGACGGTGTAATCGTGCGCCCGCGAGGCGGTGCCGATGCCGCCCTTGAACTGGTGGCAGATCATCCCGGTGCCGCCACCGACATTGCCCTCGGCGACGGGTCCGTCGGTGGCAGATTCCAGTGCCGCGCGGACGTGTTCGGGGCGGACGTGAAAACCGTTGATGTCGTTGAGGAATCCGTCGTAGGTCTCCCCCACCACCGGCAGCGACCAGTAGATCCCGTCGCCGCGCACGCGCACCTGCTCGGCCACCAGGCTGTCGCGTACCACGCCGACACTGTGGGTGTTGGTCAGTCCGATCGCGGTGGTGAGCTCTCCGGATTCGCGGATCCACTCCAGCCCGGTCAGCTCACCGCTGCCGTTGAGGACGTGCGACCCGGCGAAAAGGGGCTCGGTCCAGATGTCGTCGTGCGGGACGACGACGGTCACGCCGGTGTTGACGCCGTCGCCCTGCAGCGTGGTGTGACCGACGCGCACACCTGGCACGTCGGTGATGGCGTTGTGGGGTCCGGTGGGGTGTTTCCCGATGACCACGCCGAGATCTCTGGCACGCATTGGTTTCTTTTCGTTCAGGAGTTATTTTCCTATTTGGAAAAGAACTATGCGCCCGCCTGCGCCCCCGCGCAACAGGAACGGCAAAATAGGACGATGGCGCGACCGAACCGGCAAGAAGAGCGACGTGGCGAGATCCTGGATGCCGCCATCGCCGTCATCGAGCGCCACGACCTGGCCTCGCTCAAGCTCGCCGACGTGGCCGCCGAGATCGGCCTCACCACCAATGCGCTGCGGTATTACTTCAAGGACATGACCGAACTGCTGTCCGAGCTCGCCCTTCGATCCGATGTCCGCTTCTACGACGAGCGCCTGCAGATTGGCGCCCAGACCGATGACCCGGCCACCCAGCTGGCATTGACCATGGCGGCCGGCCTCCCGTCCGGTCCCGAGGACGCCGAATGGCGCGCGATCTGGCGTGCGGTGCTGGCGGCCGGATTCGAACTTGATCAGCGCCGCGACGTGCAGGCCATCTATCACCGCCAGGTCGATCTCTACCGTGAGCTGCTCACCAACGGCGCGGAGAGCGGCGCATTCCGGCTGAACTCCCCCGCCCGCGATATCGCCATGACGTTGATGTCGATGGAGGATTATCTCGGCTATCGCATCGTGGCCCGCGACCCGGCATTGGATCGCCCGACGGCGTTGCACCTGATGCGCGAGTACGCCAGGTTGGCCACCGGGGCCACCCTCCCCGACACGCTGTGATCACTACCCGAGGCTGACGGCGGGGTAGTTCTCCACATAGGTCTCACCGGAGCTGCCGTGGTACGTGCAGGTTCGGGCATCCAGATCGACCGCCCAACGCATCACACCGGCCGCCCATGCCGACGCGACGAACTGCTCGAAGGACGCCCGCCCCTCCTGGTCGGCCCGCAGCGCGCGAATCAGCGCACCGGAGTCGAACGATGGGATCTCGGCGAGTCCGTACAGCAGCGGGGTGCCCTGCTCGACAACCGCTCCCGCATCGGTGTGATAGATCCGCTGCAATGACGGCAGCAGCCATTCGTTGCGGCGAACCCCGGCGCGACGCAAAGTCTCGGCCAGATAAGGGAATCCCCCGATCTCCGGTCGCACGTCCGTCGCCGCCTGGAACGCGCGCCGCAGGTTCTCGAGTGCCATCGTCACGGCCACCATCCTAGGCTAGTATGACAACATGTTGTCAAGTGGTGATGAGTTCGCGCTCCTGGTGGCCGACGTCTACCAACTCGCCGGTGCGTTGCGGCAATCCGGAGAGTCGTTGGCCACCATGGAAGGTCAGACGCAGGCGCGATGGCAGCTGTTGAGCGCGGTGTCCGGGGAGGGCCTGCCCGTGCCCGCCGCCGCACGCCGGCTGGGCGTCACCCGCCAGGCGGTGCAGCGGGTGGCCAACGATCTGGTCGCCGAAGGATTTGCCGACTTCACCACCAATCCCGAACACCGGACGTCGCCGATTCTCGAGCTGACCAGCACGGGGCGGGCGTCACTGGCGGCGATGGACCGGCGCGCCCGGACCGCCAACCGGCGCGCCGCCGATCGGGTGGGTGCCGACACCGTCACCGCCGTGCGCGCCGGAATCCGCGACATCCTCGCGGCTTTGGCCTGAAGTCGTACCGCGCGGTTCCTTGCCACTTAGAAGTCATCGAGGTGGATCCTCACCGGATGCATTCGGACAGGTTTAGGCCCCGTATCGCGAGGCAATGCTCACCGTATTCCGCCGAGTACCGAGCGATTGGATTTTCACATGACGAATGTCGAGACAAAACCGCCAGAACAAGCGTCGATACCGGAGCTGATCAACCGCCTGACGGAGCAGACCTCGCGTCTGGTGCGCGACGAAATGGCTCTGGCACAACAGGAATTTCGGATTGCTGCCAAGCGAACCGGCATCGGTGCGGGGTTGTTCAGCACAGCTGGCCTGCTGGCATACACCGGTTTGTTGGCAGTTGTCGCCGCTGCCATCGCCGCGCTGTCCCTGGCTCTGCCGGTCTGGGCCGCCGCGGCCATCGTCGCTGCAGTGCTCTTCGCTGCCGCCGGCATCGCCGGCGTCCTCGGCAAGAAGCAGGTTGAGCAGGCGCCGGCCGCCGCCCACGAAGTGACCGCCAGCGTGTCCGAAGACGTCCACGCCGTGAAGGAGGCCCGCCATGGCCGCACCTGAACCTCGGCCCCAGCCGGCACGTGGCGCCGGTGTCGATGACATCACCGATGACATCGAACGCACCCGACAGGAAGTCGGTGAGACGGTCGCGGCCTTGACCGACAAGCTGGATGTCAAGGCACGGGTCACCGACGCGGTCGCCGACAAGAAGGGTTCACTCACCGCGCCGGTAGCCGCGGCACTGGCCGTTGGCGTGGTGTTGCTGGGTGTCATCGTCTGGCGCCGCCGACAGGGAGGTACACGATGACGACCTACAAGCCGACCCTGACGGCCAAGTTGATGTATCGCCCCGTCGGGCTTGCCAGTTCGCTGGCCGGCGGGTTGGTCGCCGGTGCGATCTTCAAGCAGATCTGGAAACATGCCTCCGACGGCGAACATTCCGACCCGCCGACGCCACTGGCCCGCGATTATTCCTTCAGGGAAATAGTGCTTGCCGCCGCGCTGCAGGGACTGATCTTCTCCGTCGTCAAGACCGTGATCGACCGGCAAGGCGCAAAGGCATTCGCTCGTTGGACGGGCGAATGGCCCGGCGAATGAACGTTTCCGCTCGGTGGGTGCGGGTATACGACACCGCGTGACTCTTGCCTCCATCAGCGTCGAACCCCGATTGCCCGACCCACGTGGCCCGCTGTCCCTGGCGGTGACAGAGCTGCTCGCCGAACGCGCGCCCGTCAACCGGCTCACCCAGGTCGAGGCATCCATCAGCGATGCCGATCCGTTCGGGCTGGATCTTCAACTGGCGCTGTACATCTGCTACGAGCTGCACTACCGGGGCTTCGAGAAGGTTGACCCGGGCTGGGAGTGGAACGCCGGCCTGCTGCACTTGCGCGGACGACTGGAAACCTCGTTCCTCGACGAAGTCCGACACCGGGTCGGCGAGATCGGCGCCGACGAAACCGCGGCCGCCGAGATGCGGCGGCTTTCGATCGAACCGGCCGACGGTGAAGGCCTGTCGTATCACCTGCGCGACAAGGGCAGCTGGGAACAGATGCGCGAGTATTTCGTGCACCGCTCGCTGTACCACCTCAAGGAGGGTGATCCGCACGCGTGGGCGATCCCGCGGTTGATCGGGCAGGCCAAGGCCGCGTTCGTCGCGGTCGAGTTCGACGAATTCGGCGCCGGTCGCGGCGCACGGCTGCACCAGCAACTGTTCGCCGACCTGCTCGATGCCGCCGACCTGGATTCGCGCTACCTCGGCTACATCGACCACGTCCCCGCCGAGGCGCTGGCGGCGGTGAACCTGATGTCGCTGTTCGGGCTGCACCGACGGCTGCGGGGAGCCGCAGTCGGCCACTTCGCCTCCACCGAGATCACCTCACCACCGGGTTCTCAGCGGCTGGTGGATGCATTGCGCCGGATGAACGCCCCGCTGCCGTGCATCGCCTTCTACGCCGAGCACGTCGAGGCCGACGCGGTGCACGAGCAGGTGGTACGCACCGATGTCGTCGGCGACATGGTCGCCCGCGAACCGCACCTCGATCGCGATGCGGTGTTCGGCATTCGGGCGCATGCGCTCGTCGAGGATCTGCTCGCAGACCACATGATGCGATGCTGGGCCGAGGGCACCTCCTCGTTGCGCCGCCCACTTGACTGATCCAGCCACTTCGTTGCCTGGATACGCTTGCGTCGTATGACCTTCCAGTGCCACCGGTAGCGCCGCACGCCCCGACCACCGCTAGTATTCGGTCAATTATCGGGTCGGGCGAGCATGGAAATCGGAGGTGACGATGGCGGGCGAACCAGAATCGGTCGTCGGTAACCCCAAGGTGGCTGCCGGCTGCACCATCGAGGACCGCGCGATCGGCCAGGTCACTGTATTGGCAGTCTCCGGCACCCTCGATGTGCTCTCCGCCTCGGACCTCGAGACCCGGATCAAGGCGACGGCCGCAACATCCCCCGCTGCCGTGGTCGTCGACCTCGGCGATGTAGACTTCTTGGGCTCATCCGGGATGGGGGTGCTGGTGACAGCGCATTCGGATCTGACGCCGGCGACACGATTTGTTCTCGTCGCCGACGGGCCTGCCACCAGCCGGCCGCTCAAACTGATCGGGATTGCCGACATCATCGACATCTTCCCCACCCTCGATGAGGCGCTTTCCGCCCTGTCTGCCGACTGACGCTCCTCGAGAACCTCTGCGCGACAAGAGGCGCGAAACACCCGGCGCTAGGGACGGTCGGGGCCGGCTGAGACGATCTTCTGCGCCACCTCGACCAGTTTGACGTTCATGTCCTGGGACAGATGCCGGAGTGCATCGAAGGCTGCGACACCATCGATGTCGAAACGTTCCATCAGCATCCCTTTGGCCTGTCCGATCAGGTCACGGCTGCCAAGAGCGGTTTGGAACTGTCTCTCCCGGTGCAACGAATTCCACACCAGGGTCGTGTGAGCCGCGAAGACCCGGGCCAGTTCGGCGGCATCCTCGTCGAACGATCCGGCGGCTTCAGCCTGGAAGTTCAGCGCGGCGATTCCAGCGGAAGGCGTGTCGAGCTGCACCGACAACACCGACCGCACCGGAGTTCGCTCGGTGACCTCCCTGCAGTAGGACGGCCAGCGGCGCTCGGCAACCAGGTCGTCGATCAACATGGAGTGGTTCTCCCATGCCGCCGACAGGCACGGCCCCTCACCCAGCGTGCTCTGCAGCTCGTCGAGCGTCCTGGCAAATTCGTGCGTCGCACCCACCGATGTGACCTTGCCGTCCTCGTCGACAAGAGTGATACCGGCGTACCGGGCGCCGGGGATCGACGCCACCGTCACCTCGTTCAGCTCGCGTAGGGCCTGTTCGACGTCGGTCTCGCCCCGCTGCTGAAAAACGACGGCGCGTTGCATGGCGTCGTAGAAACGCCGCCGCTCGCCAGTGGGATCACCGTCAACCAGAGTCACAATTCATCATTGTGGGCAGCGCGCACGGCTTCGGCAACTAAGACCACCCTAACGACGCGGCAGTCCAGAAAACGAACTGCCCAGCGCAACACCGGGCGGCTCTTCAGGGGATATCGGCCGGCGCGAAACCAAGCCCGTCCACGGCTCTTTGTACGGAGGTTCGAGAGTAGAGCAGAATGCCGTCATGACGTACTTGGAGAAGCGGGATCTGGCCGAGAGGATGGCCGAGTTGGCTCGCACCCTCGCCGGCCCACGCAACCTCGACGAAGTGCTCGCCGGGGTTGCCTCCGCGGCCTTGGACCTCATTCCTGGGGTAGACGCTGCAGGGGTTCTGCTCATCGGCAAGGAACACACTTTCGAGACGGTGCCGAAGGACGCGAGTTTGACCAATGAACTGCACCGCCTCCAGATGCAGTTCGACGAGGGGCCCTGTGTGCAGGCCGCGCTGGGCGACCTGATCGTGCGCACCGATGACTTCCGCGAAGAGGCGCGCTGGCCCCAGTACGCGCCCGCATGCGTGCAGATCGGCGTCCTCAGCGGCTTGTCATTCAAGCTCTACACCTCGGACCGCACCGCGGGCGCGCTGAACCTGTTCGGATTCCAGCCGAACATCTGGCGTGGAGAAGCCGAGACCATCGGTGCCATTCTCGCGGCGCACGCGGCCGCGGCGATCCTTGCCAGCCAGGAAGGTCAGCAGCTTGAAGCCGCGCTGTCCACCCGGGACCGCATCGGCCAGGCCAAAGGAATCGTGATGGAGCGCTACAAGGTGGACGATGTGCAGGCCTTCGAGATGCTCCGCCAGATATCGCAGGACAGCAACACCAAGCTGGTCGAGGTCGCTCAACGGGTGATCGACACCCGCGACTGAGCCGGCTCGGTCACGCCGATTGCGGCGTAACGCGATCCGCATTCTTGGTGCGGGCCTGGCGTCGATGGCTGGTGTCGCACAACGGGAAGTTCTTGCTGCGTCCGCACGCACAGATCGCCACCATGAAGCGATCGGACTCCACGCAGGTCCCGTCGGGCATCTCGATATTGACCGGGCCCTGCACCATCACCGGCCCTCCACGCACCACGCGCACCGTCCGGCGCTCGTGGTGTGTCATGGTTTGTCAGCTCGGATCACCAGGAGTTCCTCCTCGCGCCGACCCGGCTGCAGCAGTCCGATGTCCTCCAGCCACTGCGCGCGCGAGTTCAGCACCGGGCCGAACGGTATCCATTCCCACGCAACGATATCGGCGTCCAGGCCACCTGCGGACAGCGATTCCAGCGTCTTGCGCGGGTCCGCAAACTCCGATTGCACCAGCAGCAGGCTGCCGCCGGGGGCCAACAGGGAAGGCGCTGCTGCGCAGAGCGGGTCGAGAATCAAGCGTCCGTCAGACCCGGCATCCCAGGCACGCGCGGGGCCCAGACTCGGCGGCAGCGAGGCAGCGTCGGAATCGTGCGGGACGTATGGGGGGTTGCTTACGACCAGGTCAAACGGTCCGAATTCGGCCGCGCGGGCCCAGGAACCGAGGTGCACATCGACGGCGGCCCCGTGCATCTGTGCGTTGGCCCGGGCACAGCGCACGGCCTTGGGGCAGATATCGAACGCGGCCACCCGCGCCGCGCCCTGCGCGGCGGCGTTGATGGCGACCACGCCGCTGCCGGTACACAGGTCGGCGACCTTGGCGCCGAGCGCCAGCGCAGTCGTGTCCATGACGTCGATGAGTAGCTTCGAATCTTCGCGCGGCGCGTAGACCCCGTCCGTGACGGCGCCGAGCAGACGGGAATCGGGTTCATATGGATACGCGGTGGTCACATCTGCCTCTCAAGGAGTTCAACGGGCCAGCAACTGTTCAACGGGCCACCATTGCCGCGCTTGGATGCCCTGGATCAGCGATGACCAAACAACAGCACCGCGTAGACCTCGCAAGATGGACAGTGTGCGCGGGCCGGCTCGGGCGCGTAATCCCTTGCGGGTCAAGCCGCGCTGCACCTGTTGTTCGCCGGTCTGGGCGGGCGGCAGGCCACCACCCGCGCGTGGCACGACAACCCGGCTGACCGTCCGGCGCACCGATATCGAGATCACGGGAGCAGAAGCCGTCCGGCAGTTCCTTGCCGTCTGAATCGCCCGGAGCACGTGGCAGGAGTGCCACCTGTTGCGAAGTGCCAAGAGCCACCCACGTCGACGACAACGAGCAAAATCCGCGCCGATATTGAAGGTTGGCAAATTCGATCTTGAATTTGCCAACCGATCTTGACTGTCGTCGATTCGACCGATTGACGCATTGAAAAGTCGGAGCCCACCATTAAATTGACGATGATGGAATATATGCAGTCTGCTCGCGCGGCGAATCCGGAGTTCCGCGTGAAATTGACCATCACACAAATTACAAATACGCACTTCAACTGGGATTATCTTTTTTAGCGAGTACGTCGAAGCATTCTCTGTTCGCCCATTTTCGCACCGCACTGATTAAATCTTTTCGCCTCCGGGTACAGCTCGAGATACGGGTGATGTGACTCGCATCACAACAGTTGTTCCGGTAATTCGCGGAAGTTGGGAGAGGACACCATGTGGGGGCAAAAGCAGCGAACAGCAAATCCGATTCGCGCATTCGCAGCACCATTGTTCGCGTTCACGCTGGTCGGCGCCACAGTTCACGTGGGTGCTACGACACCGCTGAGCGCGTCGCCACAGCAGGACGCGATGCGGCAGGTATCGGCAGCCGTGTCACTGGCCGCAGCCATCGACACGTCGTCGAACGCCGTTGGCATCGCCGAATCCGAGTTGTACTTCATGACCCCGGAAGAGGTCGGCGTGGCCTTGGACACCATGCAGTCCATGGGCGTGACCCAATTCCGTATGTTCATCCCCTGGCGTGCGGTCGAGCCCACGCCGGATGCCTACAACTGGGCGGACGTCGACAAGGTCATCGACGCCGCCGAGGAGCGCGGCATGGCCGTCCTGGGCGCGGTGACCAGCACCCCCACGTGGGCATCGGACGTCCAGGACTCCGCATACGGTGCGCCACGCAACCCCGACGACTTCGGCAGCTTCATGGGCGAGCTGGCCGGCCGCTACGGCGCCGGCGAGGGCGATCCCGAATCCGCCCGCATTTCCGCCTACGAAATCTGGAATGAGCCACAGAGTTTCGTCTTCTGGTCACCGAGACCCGACCCCGCGGCCTACACCGAACTGCTGAAAGCCGGCTACACCGCGATCAAGGAGGTCGACCCGACCGGCACCGTCGTCGGCGGTGTGGTCACTGCCGGGCTGACCTGGGGTGACATCAACATCAACCCGGTCGAGTTCGTCCAGACGATGTACGAGAGTGGTGCGGCGGGGTACTTCGACGCGCTGTCCTACCACCCGTACAACTACGACTGGAAGTTCGGGGACGGTGCCGGCAACGCCATCTCGGCAGTCGGCCAGCTGGAGGCCATGCAGGCACTCATGGATCAGTACGGCGACGGCGAAAAAGACGTATGGACAAGCGAATACGGCCTGCCGACCTCCTACGTATCGGAGGCTCAGCAGGCGGAATTCATCGACGATTTCATGGACACCTGGTCCGAGCACGAGGGCACGGGCCCGATGTTCATCTACTCGTTGATCGACCGGAACAGTGCGTCGACCGATGTCGAAGACACCTGGGGTCTCTTCCGTGACGACTACACCCCGAAACAGGCCGCCGCGATCGTGGAGGACTGGATCGAGGAGAACGGCCCCCTACCGTCCGAGGTCCTGCCGCCGATCGACGACATTCCCGACATCGGGGTGCCGACTGCGCCCACTGATCCGGTCGCCGAAGAGCCGGCCACACCGACAGACCCGGTCGCCGAGGCCGTGGCGAACTGGCAGGCCGCACTGGCCGAGGCGGCCGCGAACTGGGCGGCGGCCTGGGGCCAGGCCACCACCACCGCGCCCACCACGACGGCGCTGTCGACGCGGACCGCCACCGAGCCCGAGGACGTACCGGCGCAGCACACCGACCCGGAGACAGACACCGGGGCTGCGGAGGCCACCGATACCGGTGCCGATGCCCAGATCGGGCAGCCTGCCACCGCAACGGATCCCGCGCTGGAGAGCGCTGACTCGTCCCGCGCAGCGCTGGTCGAAGCCACCCAGGCGGAGCCCGCTTCGGAAGCGGACACCGCGGAGTCGGGCACAACGGAGTCGACCGCGGCGGATGCGGCCGACGCCGAAGAGTCCGATGCCACGGAGGCCGATGCGACCGGGTCCGATACCACCGAGTCGACCGATACCGAGTCGGATAGCACCGAAAGTGATTCGGCGACCACTGGTTCGACCGCTGGCGGCACCGCGTCCGGGTCGGCTTCCGAGAGCGAGAGCTCGTCCGACGATCCCGAGAGCGAGAGCCCGTCCAGCGAGTCCGGCAGCGACGGATCTTCCAGCAGTTCGGACGAATAGCACGATCCATCAGCCGGGGCAGGCTATCCGCCTGTCCCGGCTGACACATGTTTCTCCGCTAAGTGATTGCGATCGAAAGCAGGGGCGAGGTGATCGATCTTTGGTGCAGGTGGCTGCTACCCGCAAACCGCCGCGCGGCTCTCCTGTTCGACGGCTTGCGTCCTGCCCCAGATTTCGGCCATTTGAGCACGTCATTGCCTATTTCTGGAGGCCCCGGGTGGACTAATGTCTGAACTGGCTGAGCTGCCGCCGGCCGATGTAGCCACCGTCGGGAGTCGTCATGGGCAGACCAGCTCTTCGGAACATCCAGCAACGGACCATCGTCACCGTCTCCTCGGCCCTCGTGCTTGCCACGGTGTGCGCAACCACCGAACAGCGGCTTACCGTCGACCTGCACGCGTCGTCCCATGCCATCGACATGGTTGCCGCCATCGAGGAGTCGCCCACCACCATCGGCCTCGCCGATTCGAACCTGGTCCGCCTCGACAACGAGGACCTCATCGACCAGCAGCTCGACATGATGCAAGCGCTGGGAGTGCAGAACGTCCGCATCGGCATCTCCTGGATTTCCACCCAGTTCAACCAGGACGGCAGTTTCTGCTGGGGTGCCACCGATTACGTGATCAATGAGGCCCATCGGCGCGGGATGGGTGTACTGGGCGTCCTCCACGAGACGCCGGCCTGGGCCGGCAGTCCGCCGCTGTCGGGGGCACCGAACCTGGATGCATTCGGCAGGTTCGCCGGCGCGGTCGCCGAACGATATGAGGGCAAGATCTCCGCACTCGAAGTGTGGAACGAACCGAACGGTCGTTTCTTCCTCAACCCGGTCGACCCCGCCGCCTACACCGGCATGGTGAAGGCCGCTTACGCCGCCATCAAAGCCCACGACGATCCTGACGACCCGGAAGATGACATCACCGTCGTTGCCGGCGTGCTCGGCTCAGGCCGCACCCTCGGTGACGACTTCACGATGAACCCGATCGATTTCCTGCAAGGCATGTACGACGCCGACGCCCAAGGCCATTTCGACGCGTTCTCCTTCCACCCGTACCACTACGACATCCCGTTCTCCGAGGGTGAGACGCAGTCGGACTCGCCGATTCTGCAGCTTCGCGCGATCAGGGAGTTGATGGAGCAGTACGGCGATGGTGACCTGAAGGTATGGGCCAGCGAATACGGTCTGCCCACAACACCATTCGATCCCTTACACCCGTTCCTGTACAACTCCCCGGAGAAGCAGGCCGAGTTCCTTGCGGACTTCCTGGCGAGCTGGCAGCGGGAGGATGGCACCGGCCCGATCTTCATCTATTCGACCAGAGACATAAACTCCGGCAGCACGAGCGATCAGGACAACTTCGGCATCTGGTACACCGACTGGACCGAAAAGCCGGCGGTCCAGGTGATCCGGGACTTCCTCGAGGACCTCGAACCCGACAACCCGATCCTCGATGCGATCAGGAACGCCATCAACCGAGTCGTCGAGATCACCGGCGAGGTGATCAACGATGTGGTCGATTTCGTCGTCTGGGGTGTGGAGGCGTTCATCGACGTGACGGTGTGGGCGGTCAAGACCATCGCTGAAGTGACCATCAATGTCGTCGAGGGCATCGCCGACCTGACGTCGAGGGTGGTGCACGGTATCGCCGACGCCATCGTCAACTCGGTGAACTGGGTGGTCGAGAAGGTCAGGAGTTGCCTCGGTATCGAACCCACCGCGCCGGAGTCGACCCGGGTGATCCCCGTTGCAGCGGCATCGGTGGTCACCGACGTCGCGGCGGAGACCGACGGGCCGGCTGCGCCGAGCGACCCGGTCGAATCGGACGTCGCCGAACTCACCGCCAGTGAACCTGACGTGACTGGGCCCGACGTTGTCCAGGCTGACGCCGTCGAGGTCGGAGGCGTCGAAACCGCGGTCACCGAGACCGGCGAGCCTGAGGGCCTCGCACCCGAGGTGACCGACGCTGAGGTGATCGACGCTGAGGTCACCGAGCACGAGGTGACCGTGCCGGAGAGCACCGAGACCGCGGAACCCGACGAAGCCGAGCAGGCACCCGCCGAGGATGCCGAGACCGCACCCGGCACCCCGCGTGCGCGACAGACCACCACGACGCGGACCGTCAAGACGGCAAAGGGCCCGAGGACCGCAGCGGCCGGTGCGGGGAGGTGAGCCGGGTCAGAACACCCGGATCCAGTCGACCAGCATCTCGGCCGGGTAGTTGCCGCCGGCGGGCTCGCGCCCACCGGATCCGCCGATGGCGATGTTGAACACCGGGGCCATGGTGAAGCCGGGATCGTTGAACGGCCAGTCCGGCAGCGAGTTCGACGCCACCGTGTAGAACGGTTCCATCCCCGGCTGATAGTCCTGCCAGAAGTACATGCCTTCGGGCTTCCACGTCATCCGCCAGGTGTGCCACGCACCGTCCACCGGATGCTTGAAGGTCTGGAACTGGCTGCCGTCCAACTTGGCGTGCACGGTCGTGCCAGAGGGCCAATCCCGGTTCCCGTACCACTCGAAGAGGTCGACCTCGCCGCCGCGCACGGGGTTGTCGTTGATCAGCCAGAAGGCGGGCCAGGCGCCATCGGTCAGGCAGTTGAGTTTGACGCGGGCCTCCCATGTGGACCCGACCCCGCCACGCCAGTTACCGATGATCTTCGCGCTGGCGTACTTCTCCTGGATGTTCGCGCCCTCGCCGCGGGTGGCGCGGATGACGAGGTTGCCGTTGCCGTCCTGGAAGACATGCTCCTGGTCGGTGACGTAACGACCCATGTTGAAAGGCTTGTCCCATTCGACCGGGTTCCGGATGGTCTCTCGCTGCGGAACGATGAACCACGACCCGGGGTTCGGTGGCGAACCGGCCGGGCCGTTGAACTCGTCCTGGAAAAGGAACACCGGGGCCGCCGCTTCGGGGACCGGAGCCCCGGGCCCGGGAACCGGTCCTGGCGGGAAGTCACCGGGAACGGGCTCGGCATGGGCCGCCGGAGAGGGCAGCGCGGCAGCAGCCGCACCCAGTCCCAACATGAACAAGGCGCTGCGTCGATCAAAATCAGGCACAGCCGAACCATAAACGAGGTCGCACAGGTTTCGCTCACAACCACGCGAACAGCGACCGCACAGCGGACGAAAAGGGAGCCCACATTTTCACCACGGGCTCGGCTAGCGTTTGCGACGGCAAACTATCGCATTCGACGCAGGAGTCACTAAAGGTATGGCCAACAAGGTGTTTCGACAGACCCTCACCACGGGCGTAGTTCTTGCCGGCGCCGGTGCCATCGCGCTGACCCCCGTGACCGTGACTCCGCAGATTCGTGCCGTCGCCGACACGCCGCGCGTCGTCAGCACCGATGTGATGCCGGCTGGGCTGTTCCAGGACCTGCAGCTCATCGGCAACGGCGCCCGCGCCGCGGTCGAACAGAGCATCGACGGCCTGGTGCGAAAGGTCCCCGACATCTGGTGGACCGTCGAGGAGCAGTGGCCCGACGCCGACCTGACCCACTGGAACTACGCCATGGTCGCCAACATGGTCTTTGCGCCGATCACGCCGCTGCTGATCGGGCCGCTCAACGATGCGGTCGCCGAGGCTGTGGCCCGCAACTTCCCGGTGCTCGGCGACCAGATTCGCCAGGTCCCCGAGCTCATCGAATACGCCTTCATCCGCCTTGTCGGGCCCCTGCTGAGCGCCATCGGGGGCGCCGGCCAGGCCCACTCCGAGATCTTCTACTCGATGACCACCTGGCGTATCGAGCCGTTCATCGAGGCGATCGTGAAGGCGCCGTTCCACGTGATCGACGGCCTGCTCTTCGGTGGCTACGGCGACCTCGGCCCGATCCTGCCCGGCACGGAAGGCCAGTACATCCCCGCGCCGGGCCTGCTCACGCCGTGGGGCCAGCCGCCACGGGTCCGCGATATCAAGACGCCGAACGACATCGTCACCACCACGGTCCCCGACGCCAACGCGAGCTTGGTCAGCCTGTCCACCGGCCGCGACGAGAGCGCCGTCGGCACCGACACCGCGGTCACCGAAACCACCACCGACACCGTCGACGAAAACCCCGTGGACACCGCCGTCGAACCGGCCGTCGAGACCGTCACGCCCGACACCGAGACGGTCGTCGAGACGCCGGAGCCGGCCGAAACCGTCACCCCTGTCGCCGCCGACACCGAAGGCACCGACACCGAGGCTGATGTCGTCAGTGACCAGACGGAGACCACCAAGCCGGCCAAGCCCGCGAAAAAGGACCCGGCCGCCGGAATCCGGCAGGGCATCAAGGACTTTCGCGACAACGTCGGCCGTACCGTCAAGAAACTCACCGGTGGCGGGTCGTCATCGCGCTCGGACTCACAGTCGGGCAGCGACAAGAGCGAATCCACCAAGTCGGAGCCCGCCGGCCCCAAGAACTCGGAGTAACCGGCACTCGCTGTCGTCTGGACCGGTGGAGGTGGTCGACGATGGCGTCCGCGGTCGCCCGGTCGACTCATCACACAATGGCGTTGCAGAGTGAGCAAGTAGCACGTGTAAGCCGCCGATGTGAAGTTTTGCACCTGAACATGTTTCGGAGTTTCGGCCCCCTGGTGCCACCTGAGATTCAGGTCCCGCGAGGCATTTCAGCCGTGCCCAGCTTGCGATGGACGACCATGAGCGTCCATGTGGCCGACCGAGCTGCCACCGATGCTTTTGAAAACTTCCCTTGCGCGGCTCCTTGATTCGGCGTAGCATCGAACACAAGTTCGAATGCGACGTTGCTCCCATCTCCACCCGGTGAGCACAGACCGCGACTCCGGTCGCCGCGAGGTTCGACGGTCCCTGTGGGGCTGTGCGGATCGTAGTGCCTGATCGTGTCCCCTGTTGGTGGGCACCTTCTGTGAAAGTCGGTATCCCTATGGACGCCGCCCATCTCAATACGTTCATTGATGCGCTCATCGATGATCTTGCTGTTGCGCCGCCGCCCGATGACGATGCAGATCGCACTCTGTTTCATCTGCTCGACAGTCCCCGCCGGATCGTTGATGAACAGCCCCTGCTGTCGGTGTTGGCGGCGGCGGTGACCTTGCGCAATCTGTTCGATCATGTGATCGCTCAGGCGGTTGCGGCCGCGGAGCGCGCCGGGATTCCGGCGCGTAAACACCTGCGCACGGGGGCCGATCTGCTCACCAGTCTGGGTGTGGCGCCGGGTGCGGCGTACCGGGCTGCGCGGGTCGGGCGGGGGGCGCACACGCTGCCGGCGTTGACGCAGTTGCAGCGCCTGGGTGGGATCGGTATCGAGTTCGCCGACGCGGTCGGCAAGGGCGTCGCGCATGTGTCCGGCAGGGTCGCGTTGTCTGATGAGGACCGGGCCGCTGTCGTGACGACGCTGATGATCGAGACCACCCCCTCCGGTGTCGATAAGAAGGCCCGCGAGATCGCCATCGCGAAGGCCGCCGTATCGCCGCAGGCTGAGGATGTGGTGCCGGGCGTGGAAAACGCTGACCTCAACGACATGACCGTCGTGCAGACCGAGGACGGGCGGGTCAGTGCCGCTCTGGATCTCGACGCGCTCACGGCAGAGGAACTGCTCGCCGCGCTGGACCCGCTGTGCCGGCCCATCCCACTGCCCGACGGATCCCCGGACCCCGCCCGGTCGGTAAGCGTCGCGCCGATGCCTTCGGTCAGATCATGCGGACGTATCTGTCGAACTCGCAGCGCCCGATGAGCGGTGGCGTGCTGCCGCACGTCACCCTCATCCGCCCCGCCGCACCAGTGGGGTCCGCAGCGGGGGCCGAGGGGGCTGTGGATTCACTGGGGTTCACCGGCCCGGTCAGCACCACCACCGCGGACCTGATTGCCTGCGACAGCACCCTGACCACGGTGCTCGTCGACCACTCCGGCATACCACTGGACCTCGGGCGCGCCGAGCGACTGTTCACCCCGGCGCTGCGCAAAGCCCTGGGCATCCGCGACCGGGGCTGCGCATTCCCCGGCTGCGGCCGACCCGTGTCCTGGTGCGACGCCCACCACATCCACCCCTGGAGCAGCGGCGGGCACACCAGCATCGACAACGGGGTGCTGCTGTGCCGACTGCACCACACCGCGATCCACCACGGCGGCTGGCAGGTCTACCTCGGCCCCGACCGCCACCCCTGGTTCATCCCGCCGCACCGCTCGGATGAACCCGAACCGGCGCACCTGCGCTCCCACGCCCGACGCACCATGACCGATCTACCCACCGCCGCATAACCAAACTCGCACGGCACCTTGACAACTAAACAGAGAACACCGCCCACGCAGGCGGGTCCGGCGGGGAGCAACACGCCGCCGGACCCGCCACCACGAACCGCACTTGTGGTCGCGGAGTTCGAGCGAATCACGAAAGTCACTGACGACAAACGTGATTCGTGAGAACACCAGGCCATGATCGATTCGAACGGGTAACTTCGAACCGTGACCACATCGCTGCGGGCCGTCGTGGTCGGCTCCGGGATCAGCGGGCTGACCACGGCCATCTCCCTGCTGGAGGCCGGCCACGAGGTCCGGATGGTGGCCGCCGAACGCGCCATGTCCACAACCTCGGCGGTGGCGGCGGCGGTGTGGTTCCCGACCCATGTTGCACCGTGGGAGCGCGTATCAGGCTGGGGCGCGCACACTTTCGATGTGCTGGCCGAGCAGGCCGCGGCGCACGTCCCGGGGGTGGTCATGCGCGAGTCGCTCAGCCTCTATCGGGAGCCGCCGGGCGAGCCCGCGTGGACGGCCGCCGTCGGCAAGGTCCGGCCCGCCGATACACACGAGCTCCCGCCGGGCTACCCGTACGGGTTGCGCTACACGGTGCCGTTGGCGGAGATGCCCCGTTACCTGCCATGGCTGGGCGCCCGGTTCCGCGACCTCGGTGGGCAGGTGGCCGAGCGACTGCTGCGGTCACTGGACGAGGTGGGCGACGACGCCGATGTCGTGATCAATTGTGCCGGCCTCGGCGCGGGCGAACTGGTCGACGATCCCTCGGTGTACCCGGTGCGGGGTCAGATCCTGCGGGTCACCAATCCCGGCCTGACGATGTCGGTCCGCGACGAGGGGCATCCGGGCGGCCGCGCATACGTGCATCCACGGAGCGAGGACTGCATTGTGGGCGGCACCCTCGACGAGGGGCAATGGGACACCACGGTCGACCCGGCCGTCGGCGCGGCGATCCTGGCGCGGTGCGCCGACCTGGTGCCCGCGCTACGCGACGCCCGAGTGCTCGGGCAGGCCGTCGGGCTGCGACCCGGGCGTCCGACGGTCCGGCTCGAGGAGAGCGCGAGGTTGCGATCAGGCGCACGAGTGGTGCACAACTACGGACACGGGGGTTCGGGGATCACATTGTGCTGGGGCTGCGCCCGCGAGGTCACCGCGCTGGTCGGCTGACCGTGCCGGACCCGATCAGCGGAAGTACTGCTCGCCGCCGGACGGGTAGCCGCCACCGGTGGTGGTGACGTGCACGTGGTCGTAATGGCCGTAGCCGCCGGAGCCCGCCGCGCCGCTCGGGGTGTAGTACGTGCCGCGCCAGATGGCGTCCTGCATGCCGAATCGGGCAGCGTTCTTCATGACGTACGCGACGATCTGATTACCCAGCGCGACACCTTGTGCGGTTCCGGGGTTCGGGATCATCACGTCGAGCGCCAGGCCGTTGGGATGCCAGCGCAGCGCGTCCGGGCGCACGCCGCCGATGCTGCGGATCTCCGGGAACACCGCGCTGATGGCGCGGGCGGCCAGAATGGTCTTGACCTGCAGACCGTGTTCAGGTGCCACGCCCTTGGGCAGCAGCAGCGATCGGGTGTCCGCGCGCCACCTCGAAGCAGAGACGAGCTGCGCGGAGGCGACCTCGGGGGCGGCCACCAGGGCCGTCGGGTTCCAGCCGAAGGATGCGGGGGCGGCAATCACCTCGACGCCCAGCGGGGCGGCCTCGGCGGCCGCCACCACGGCCGGAGCAGCGACCCTGGCCCCCTGCTCGGGGCCGGTCCCCGACTGGATATCGCCACCGATGGAGATGAGCACAGCGGCAGGCGCCACGATGGCGGCGAGCGCGGCAGACGACCGCAGTCGGCCGTGAGCCATTCCTTGACGCCGCATTCACCACACCTTCGAGTTCGCCGAGCTGACGTTCAGCAACCGCCGAGACCCGGCCGTTTGCTGGTCGTTACCTATCCGTGACTTAACCCGGGTGACTATAACCCGGCGTGTCGCAGCAGCTCAACTCTTTGTGAGATTGGTATGTGCAGGCCGAACGACGGCTGTCCGGCTATGGAGCGGCCGGCGCCGCCGGGTTGGGCACCTGGACGGGGATCGGGGGCAGCAAAGGAATGTTGATATACGTCGTCGTCATCGCCGGTGCCTGAGACACCGTGGTGACCTCCGCGGTGGTGGTCGGCAACGTGCTCGGCGGCGTGGTTGCGGTGGTCGTCCGCGGTGTCGTCGTCGTGGTGGTGGCGGTCGTGGTGGTGGTCGTGGACGGCGTCGTTGTCGTCGTCGTGGTCGTGGTGGTGGTCGTCGTGGTCGTGGTCGTGGTGGTGGTCGTCGTAGGCACCGTGGTGGTGGTGGTCGGCGCCACCGGCTGCGGGGCGACGGGCTCGGGCGGTGGAGGCGGTGCCGGCGGCGCCTCGGTCACCGTGACGATGGGCGGCGGCGGCTCGATCGCCGGCGGCTGCTCGGCAGGCGGTGGGGTGTACACCCCGGATACCGGCGCGGTCGACGGGGTCGGGGTGTCCGTTTCCGAGACACCGGTCAACGCGATCGCCACACCACCGAGCGCGACGACGGCCAGGATGCCCGCGGCAGCGAACACCGCCATCGGCAGCCGTGGTACGCCGCGCGGCTCGTGATCGTACTGGGCCGGAACATGTTGGGAGACAATGCGGGTCGACTCATCGCCGAGGTACGGGTTCGCCGCGCTGACCTCGGGGTAGTCTTCGGGGCCGGTGTAGGGCACCGGTTCGCCACCGCCGTCGTCATCCTGCGACCACGCCAGCGCCCGGAACGTCGAGGACCCGGACGGGTCCGGAATCACGATCGGCGGTGCCAGGCTGGTCGGGGCGTCAGCGCCCAATGCCGGCGCCAGCCCGGTCTGCGCGCCGGCCTCGGCCGCACCGGCGGCGAACAGTGCCGCGCCGACAGCCGCGTCCAATGCGGGCTGTGGGGTGCTCACCACCGGCCTCTGGGTGTGCGCGGACAACTGCCGGGTGACCAACGGAATGCTGGCGCCGCCGCCTGCGGTGGCGATCACCGATACGTCGGCCCAGCTGATCCTGTTGCGCTGCAACAGATTATCCAGCTCGTCGAGAACCTGCTGGAGCGGCTCGGCCAGCAGCGAATCCAATTCGGCGCGGGTCACCCGCACCACCGACCGGTACCCGGGCAGTTCCACCGGGATCTCGGTGGCCGTGGCCGCCGACAACCGCTCCTTGGCCTGCCGGCACTCTTCACGCAGCGCGCCGAGCAGACCGACCGCGGCGGTCGCTCCCGGGTCGGCATCCTCGATACCCGACAACACGTGGCCCAGTAACGCCTGGTCGATCAGGTCGCCGGAGAACTCGGCCACCCTGGTCGTCTCGTCGAGCGGTTCGAAGGCAGCGCCGGAATCGGCGAGCGTGACGCTTGTCCCACCGCCGCCCAGGTCCACCAGAACCACCGGACCACCGGTACTCAGCCCCGGGTTGGCGTGCAGCGAGGTGAGCGCCGCGACGGCATCGGACACCAGCCTCGGCGGTGTCCCGTTCGGGGAAAGCACCGGGTTGGATCGCAGGGTCGCGCGCAATGCCCGCAGCGTCGCAGCGTTCCAGTGCGCGGGAACCGCCACCGCGGCCTGGGCCGGCACGGCGCCGCCCACGACACCGACCATCGCCTCCAGCGCCTCGACCAACAGGTCATCGGCGGGATAGGACGAACCGTCCGAGGCCACCAACGGCACCGGATCCCCCACCCGGTCGACGAATCCGGTCAGCACCTGCCCCGGCCGACCGGACGGCACCCCGACTTCCGGCGCGCCCTGTACCGGAAGTGTCAGCACAGCGCGCCGCGCCACGGGAAGGTCTCCGACACGTGCCGCGACCAGATTGGTCGTCCCGACGGACAACCCCAACGGGTCGGTCATTGGGCCCACCATAACGGTCGGCGAACCGTTCCGGCGAACGGACACTCCGCGAAGGCGTCGTCGGCTCGAATCATGTTCGGCCAGCGTCGGTTTGGTTCAGCTGTCGGTTCGACCCAACCGTCGCAGGACCGCAGAACCCACCCCGCCGATGACGATCAGGACCGCCCCCACCGCCGTGGACAGCGATTCCGATACCAGCCCCGAAATGCCGGTCACCAGTACGAACACCGGCACCCAGTCGACAGCGCCGAGCGCCGACGGCACCGCCTCGCCCGCCTCGGGTGCGAACTTCGCGGTCGCATAATCGGGATAGAACTCGGTGAACGACACCGCGAAGATGATCGCCCCGATCGGCACGATCCAGGCGGTCCAGAAGTTGTCGGCGTCGTGCAGCACCGCGCCACCGATCGCACCCGAGATCGCCGACACCGTGAACGCCAGTGCCCACATCGCGGAGATCACGTAGTTGATCCGGGAGAACAGCGGAGAGTCCCAATGTTCGGCCGGCGTGCTGTCCTTGGCGTAGGCCAGCGTGAACGGCCGCCTGATCAGCAATGTGCCCAACGCGAAGACGGCCAGTGCGACATTGCTCAGCTCCCCGGCCCACAACTGGAGCCAATCGAGAGTGCGGTCCGGGGCAAACAGACCGATGGCTGCGAGGATGCCGAAGAACACCGCGGCGAAGGCTTCCAGCAGATGCACCTTCACCCCGCGGCGCCAGCCCACCCACATCGTCAGCAACGTCAGCCCGAGCGCAGCGGACGCGGCCTCCTCGAACCTGCCCGGACCGGCGACCAACCCGAACAGAATCCACGGCGCGATCCCGGCGAACGGAGATGTGACGAAGCCGTCCAGAAAGCGCATGGCTGGACCCTAAGACACCGGCGGCGACCCTGTGTTCTGATGTCGGGCATGGTTGACAACCTCGCTGATATCGAAGCAATCAAACAGGTCAAGTACCGCTACATGCGCGCACTGGACACCAAGCACTGGGACGATTTCGCCGACACCCTCACCGAGGACGTGATCGGCGACTACGGCGAGTCCCTCGGCGAGGAACACCACTTCACCGATCGCGCGACCCTCGTCGAGTTCATGCGCACCTCCATGCCGGCCGGCATCATCACCGAGCACAAGGTGACACATCCGGAGATCACGATCGACGGTGACGAGGCCACTGGGATCTGGTACCTGCAGGACAAGGTCATCGCCCCCGAGTTCCACTTCATGCTCCTCGGCGCCGGCTTCTATCACGACACCTACCGGCGCACCCCCGACGGCTGGAAGATCAGCAAGACCGGCTACGACCGGACCTACGATGCCTCGCTGTCCACCGAGACCCTGGGCTTCAAGGTGAAAGCCGGTCGCGCCGTTAATATCTGACTACTTGGACACGGCGATCAAGGCACCGGGGCGCAGCCACCGGATGATCTTCACCAGGGCGGCGTCATCGATCGCGACGCATCCCGCGGTCGCGCCGCCGTCGGTGCTGTGCAGGAAGAACGCACTGCCGGCACCGGGTACCCGGGCCTTGTTCACCCCCATCACCACCGCGTGCGCGTACTGCGGAATCTCCAGATTCTCGGTGCCAGTGCCCTCCGTCGCGAACGGGCACTGCGCCTTCTCACACACCTGCATGGTGTTGTAGGTCGGACTGTTCACATCGCCGTCCCACCAGTGGTCGGGCCCGACCTGCACGTAGGGCAGACCACCCCCGGGGTTCGTCTCGGTGCCGAAGGCGAAGTCGAGGGTGAACACCCCCATCGGCGTCTTCATCGAACCCTCGCGGATCTCCTGGGCCATACCGCTGGAACCAATGTGCGCGGGTATGCCCACCCCGACCGGATTCCAGCCGGCAGCGGTGCGTTCCCAGACATCGATCTTCGCTGTCGTGGGCCCCACGCCCACAACGGAAATGACCTGTGTGGCGTTGCCGACAGAGTTGACGAACCAGGGTGTCTCGGCGGCGGCGACGACCGGTGCCGACGCGACCGTCAGCCAGAGCGCGCTCAACACCACGAGTAGTCGGCGCATCCGCCCATCGTCGGCACCACAGGTGGCCCAGGTCAAGTCAAGGTTTGGACACGATGCTTTGTGCGTACCTTGTAGCCATGGGACTTGGAACGGTCGACCGGCGGGTTTTCCTGGCCGTTGCAGAATCCGACAGCAAGGTGCTCGACACCGTGATGCCGAAGCTCACCGCGGCCGCCGACCATTCCAAGCTGTGGTTCGCGATCGGTGCCGGGCTGCTCGCCGCAGGCAGCCCGTCGATGCGGCGCGGCGCGGCGCGCGGGCTGCTCACGCTGTCGGTGACCAGCCTGGTGACCAACCAGGGCGCCAAGCGCATCTGGAAGAGGGCCCGGCCGGACTTCGCAACGGTGCCCTTCGTTCGGCGGTCGCGGCGGATGCCGACGTCCAATTCGCTGCCGTCGGGGCATTCGGCCAGCGCGGCCGCCTTCGCCGTCGGCGTCGGCCTGGAGAACCGCACCCTGGGTGTCGGCCTCGGCGCGCTCGCCGGACTGGTCGGCCTGTCCCGGGTCGCCACCGGCGCGCACTATCCCGGCGATGTGCTGGCCGGATTCGGGATCGGCACGGCGATCGCGCTGGCCGGCGCCGGCGTCGTACCCACCATCGTCGATCCCCCGATCACCTCCGGCGAACCGCACCGCTACGACACCGCGCCCCGGCCCGAGGGCGAAGGTGTGATCCTCGTGGTCAATCCGAACTCCGGCAGCGGCACCGGCGGCCGCATCCTCGACGAGGTCCGCGAGGCGCTGCCCCGGGTCGAGATCATCGAGGTCGGCGATGACGAGGACATCGAGGAGAAACTGCGGGAGGCCGCCGATCGGGCCGAGGTGCTGGCCGTCGGCGGCGGTGACGGCACCGTGTCCTGCGCGGCCGGTATCGCGCTGGAGGCCGGGGTTCCGCTGGCGGTGTTCCCCGGCGGCACGTTCAACCACTTCGCCAAGGACATCGGCTGCGACACCGTGGCCGCCACCGTGGAGGCGCTGCGCAGCGGAACTGCCGCCTACGCCGACACCATCGCGTTCAACGACACCGACACCGTGGTCAACACCGCCAGCATCGGCGCCTACCCGAAGTTCGTCCGCATCCGGGAAAAGCTCGAACACAAGATGGGCAAACCCCTGGCCGGTGCCTACGCGCTGTACCGCACGCTGAGCAGCGATGCCACGGTGCGCATCCGGTACGACAACAAGACCGTGCAGACATCGCTGTTCTTCCTGGGCAATTCGCTGTACTCGCCGTCGGGTTTCGCCCCGTCGCGCCGGGTCCGGATGGATGACGGCCTGATCGACGTCCGCATTCTGGAGACGGGCCGCAAATTCGCCACGGTGCGCATCCTCACCGCGCTGGCGACGGGCAGGCTCGTGCACAGTCCGCTCTACCACGAGCTGCGGGTACCCGAGTTCAGCTTCACCGCGGTGGACGGGCCCACCCCGATCGCCCACGACGGCGAGGTGGAAATCGTCTGCCAGGAAGCGACTTTCAAGAACCGTTATCGGTCGCTGCCGGTATTTCGTCCGCTGCCCTGAGCCGCCGGTTGGTGAGTACCGGCAGGCACACCAACGCCCACAGATAGCCCAGCGCCCAGCCGGCCAGCACATCGGAGGGGTGATGCACATTGAGCACCACCCGTCCGGCGCCGACCGCGACGACGATCGCCACACCGATCACGATGGATACGGCGCGCCATCGGCCGCGCAGCCACGGTGACGCCGCGAACAGCATCGCCGTCACCGCCACCGCCGTGCCGAGGGCGTGGCCGGACGGGAAGGCCGAGGAATGTTCGGCCACCAGCGCGGTGTCCGGACGAGGCCGTGAGACAACCGCTTTCGTGAACATCACGACCAACGCAGAGAACTCGACCGTCGACGCCAGGTACAGCACCACCTGGTATCTGTCCGGGCGATGTCCCATCAGCAGGTACACGATCCAGATCAGGGCGACGAGCCGGAAGACCGCCGGGTGGAACACCGTGCACAGCACGTCCCACGCGGTCACCCACCCCGGATGCGCGACACCGTAGCGGTACAGCGGATCCAGCACCGCCCAGTCGGCGTCCTCCAGCCACTGCCACCGCGCGAGCACCGCGACCATGGCGAACAGGAACACCGCGGCGGCCGGCATGGCACTGGCCAGCAGGGCCGGGTGACGCAGCGAAATTCTGGATGGCAACGGTGCTCCCTACGACGGTGATCGGCCTGCGGCCGAGCATAGGTGTCCCACCGGCCCGCACGGTTGCCGGTATCGTGCGAAACATGGCGGTGTTCCTGCGCAAACTGCTGCGCATCGGCAAACTACCCAGCGAGCTGCGCGCGGCCGTCGAGGCCGAGGGTGTCATCCACGTCGCCGAGTACGTGCCGGTCACCAGGCGCTTCACCGGGAAGGTGCCCGGTAAGCGCTCCGTCGGCAGCGTCACCAGCTTCTCCGGATCGCTGGTGTTCACCTCCCAGCGTGTTCTCGGCACGCTGTCGACCGTCCCCAAGCTCGCCGGACGCGCCATCGACCTGCGCTGGGACGCACCGCAATCGGGTCCGGTGATCGCCGACATCTCCTCGGCCGGCCTGGTCATCAACCTCGATGTCGCCCAGGTCGACCCGCGGTGCTCGGGCCAGCTTTCCCTGCACTACAAAGAGCCGTTGAGTGACGATGTGCTGGCCCGCCTGCCGCGCCGGTCGCTGACCTATGACGTGCCGCCGGA
Source organism: Mycolicibacterium frederiksbergense (assembly GCA_030499155.1). Lineage (GTDB taxonomy): Bacteria > Actinomycetota > Actinomycetes > Mycobacteriales > Mycobacteriaceae > Mycobacterium > Mycobacterium frederiksbergense_A. Next base: position 898,983 of record JAUKNU010000001.1, read on the forward strand.
GTTCATCTTCCGCGCCGTCGGGGTGCCGTACCACCCGTGACCATCCGCTACGACGAACACCTGCGGGAACGGATCCGGGCCAACCTCACCGGCCATGACCGCCGCACGTTCACCGACCCCACCAAGCGGCGCGCCGCCGTCGCGGTGACACTGGTGGACTCCCACCTCGGCGAGGACCGGGAGGATCCGGCGCCGGTCGAGGACTGGATGGCCGGGCGGCCCATGCCCGACTCCCTGGACGGCCGGATGGTCGACGTCTCCGGTGGCGCCGCTTTTCTGTTGTGCCGCAGGGCATCCCGGCTGAACTCACACGCCGCACAGTGGGCACTGCCGGGCGGTCGTCTCGATCCCGGCGAGTCCTCCGTCGATGCTGCGCTGCGCGAACTGCACGAAGAGGTCGGCATCGATCTGCCCGGCAGCTCGGTACTGGGCCTGCTCGACGACTACCCGACCCGCTCCGGCTACGTCATCACACCGGTGGTGCTGTGGGGCGGCGGCCGGCTGGATCTGCACCCATCCCCCGATGAGGTGGTCGCCGTCTACCGGGTCGGGTTGCACCAGTTGCAGCGCGAGGATTCCCCGCGCTTCATCACCATCCCGGAGAGTCCGCGGCCGGTGGTGCAGATCCCGCTGGGCAACGACCTGATCCACGCGCCGACGGGCGCGGTGTTGCTGCAGTTGCGCCGGCTCGGACTGGAGGGCAACGGCGAGGCCGTCGACGAACTCGAGCAGCCGGTGTTCGCCTGGAAGTGACGCGTCACCGAACCTGGGCGACCACGAAGATGCGCCGAAACGGGAAGAAGGTGTGCCCGTCGGCACGCACCGGGTAGGCCTGCGCCAGTTCCGGGATGATCGCCTGCCGGTACTGCTGCCACGCCTGCTCGGTCAGCCGTTCCTTCACCTGGGTCAGCGCGGTGCCGGTGATCCAGTCCAGAACCGGCGTCTCGCCCTGCAACTCATGCACATAGGTGGTTTCCCAGGCATCCACGACGCAGCCCGCATCGGTCAGCAATCCGGCGTACTCCGACGCTGTGCCGACCACATCGGCATCCCGCCAGGGCATCTCGCGCAGCGCTTGGGCGAACGGTTCACGGCGGGCCACCGCGCGCACCGCCACGTGCGAGGGCGCGTCGAAGTTTCCCGGCACCTGGAACGCGATCCATGAGCCGGGCGCCAATTGCCCGGCCCAGCGCACCACCAGCTCACGGTGTTCGGGCACCCACTGCAGTGCCGCGTTGGAGATGACGACATCGGTATCGGGTTCCGGTGACCACTCGGCGATCCCACCGAGGCGCACATCCAGACCGCGCCCGGTGGCCGCGGCGACCATCTCCGGAGAGGAATCCCAGCCCTGCACCACCGCATCGGGCCAGCGCCCGCGCAGCGTCTCGGTCAGGTTGCCGGGCCCGCAGCCCAGGTCGGCCACCCGGCGGGGCTGCCGGGCGGCCACCCGGTTCACCAGATCGAAGAACGGGCGGCCGCGGTGGTCGGCGAAGGCCAGGTAGGTGTCGGGATTCCACATGGTGCCATCATCGACGGTGATGGATGAGGCAACAACGGTTCGGCGCATCTGGGAATCACTCGGGCTTCCGGGAATGATCGACGTACACACCCACTTCATGCCGGCGAACGTGATGGACAAGGTCTGGCGGTATTTCGACAGCGCCGGGCCGCTGGTGGGGCGGGAATGGCCGATCACCTATCGCGCCGACGAGGACGATCGGCTGCGCACCCTGCGGGCGTTCGGCGTGCAGGCGTTCACCTCGCTGGTCTATCCGCACAAACCGCAGATGGCGGCCTGGCTCAACCAGTGGGCCGCGCAGTTCGCCGCAGCGACTCCGGACTGTCTGTCCACCGCGACCTTCTACCCCGAAACGGGGGCCGCCGGGTACGTCACCGCGGCGATCGAGGGCGGTGCCCGGGTCTTCAAGGCCCACGTCCAGGTCGGCGGGTACGACCCGACCGATCCCCTGCTCGACGAGGTGTGGGGCGTGCTCGCCGACGCCGGGACACCGGTCGTCATCCACTGCGGTTCGGGCCCCGCACCCGGCACGTTCACCGGCCCGGAGCCAATCGAGGCCGTACTGGCCCGCCATCCGCGGCTCCGGCTGATCGTCGCGCACATGGGTATGCCGGAGTACGAGCCGTTCCTGGACATCTGCGAGCGTCATGCCGGTGTCCACCTGGACACCACGATGGCCTTCACCGCGTTCGCCGAGGAGACCATGCCGTTCCCGGCCGGCGCCTACCCGCGGCTGCGTGATCTGGGTGACCGCATCCTGTTCGGCAGCGATTTCCCGAACATCCCGTACCGCTACACCCACGCGATGACGGTGCTCACCGAACTGCCCGGGGTCGACGACAACTGGCTGCGCGGGGTGTTCCAGCGCAATGCCGCAGAACTGTTCGCTTTACAGATACCCGACTGACTGACACCTTCATCCGAGCCGGGCTACCATCGGCGGGCCGTACTGAGAAGGGTTACCGCGTGACCGAAACCGAGTCTGTACCCGTCGATCCACCGATCCCGGTCCCCGATGTTCCCGGCGCCGACGCCACCGCGCGCGGTCTGCCGCGGCGCAGTGATCTCACGGTGGTACAGCGGATGGTCGTGGACGCTTCGGCGGTCGCCGATCTGGGTCTGCGCACCGCCGTCGCCGGCATCGTCGGCGCGGCGATGCTGCCACGGCTGGCCGGCGCCGCACTGCGCCCGAGCCGGGTCCACGATGCGGACGCCGCACTCGATTTCTACATCGACCTTGCCGCGCACAAGGATCCACTGTTGTCATTCCCCGCACCGACCGCCCCGCCCCGGGTCTCGACGCGACCGGCCAACCAGCTGGCGTCCTGGATCGCGCACGGATCGGTGTACAACATCGAGTTCGCCAGCAGCTTCCGGGCCGTCAATCCCGCACTGCGCGAACAACGCGGCGCCTACGCCCGCAACAACGTCGTGCACGCCCAGCACTGGGTGCACGGGGACGGACCGCGTCCGACGCTGTGCCTGATCCACGGATTCATGGGATCGGCGTATCTGTTCAACGGGTTGTTCTTCTCGCTGCCGTGGTTCTTCAAGTCCGGGTACGACGTGCTGCTCTACACGTTGCCGTTCCACGGCAGGCGCGCCGAGGCGAACTCGCCCTACAGCGGGTACGGCTATTTCGCCGACGGGATGGCCGGGTTCGCCGAGGCGATGGCCCAGGCGGTGCACGACTTCCGTTCGGTGGTGGATTATCTGGAGTCCACCGGGGTGGATCGCATCGCGCTGACCGGGATGTCGCTGGGCGGCTACACCGCCGCGCTGATCGCCGGGGTCGACGACCGGATCCAGGCCGTCATCCCGAACGTGCCGGTGGTCACGCCGGAAGCGGCGTTCGATGACTGGTTCCCGGCCAATATGCTGGTGCGCCTGGGGAATCGGCTGACCGGCGTGGACAAGTCGAAGTCCGACGCGGCGACGCTGTTCCACTCACCGCTGAACTATCCTGCGCTGGTGCCCAAGGACCGTCGGCTGATCATCGCCGGGCTCGGTGACAAGCTGGCGCCACCCCAGCAGGCCGAAATCCTGTGGCGGCACTGGGATCGGTGCGTGTTCCACTGGTTCCCGGGCAACCATGTGCTGCACGTCAGCCAGCCGGACTATCTGCGGCGGATGACGCGCTTCCTGCGGCCGTTCATGTTCTGACCCCCGCGCCCGTCGGCCAGCGGAGTTCCTCGGCCAGCGCGGGGCTGGCGGGCTGATGCTCGCCGATGCGCCGGGCCGACAGCGGGTTCAGCGCGTCGAGCACCGTGCGCTGGCGGCCGCCGAGGGTGCCCAGCCCGGAAATCGGCGCGCCAGAGCCGGGTCGCTCTGCGGTGCGCACCGCGCAGACCGCGGCCACCGTGCCGGGACCGAATTCCACTGCGGTCCAGATCTCCTCCGACGGATGCGCCCAGACCGCGGCCAGCGCCTCCGGTAGCGAGGCCGTCGGCATCCGGTAGGCGGTCAGGAATCCGGTGCCGTCGGTGATGGCGCGCCAGGTTTCCTTGGCCTCCCCGGCGACCGGACGGGGGGCGACCTCCAGGACCGAGACCGTCCACCCGTTCTCCCGGAGATGGTCGGCCAGTCGCCGGCCGAGCACGTCGGCGGTGTCCTGCAGCGGGATCCGCGCCGAACGGGCCTGCAGCGCGGACAGATTCTGCGCGGCAACGAGGGTGAGGGTGATCCAGGTCCGGCGCTCCCCCGCACGGTCGCGGCTGGTGATCCGGACCTTGTCACAGCGCAACCCGTACCGGTCGGTGTAGCCGGCGATCAGCGCCACCGGAAGCTCATCGGATGCCGGCTCGTCGAGACGCAGCAGCACCGTGGCGGCGCCTGCGTCCTCGACGGTACCGCCCTCGGAGTGGTTACCACGCCAGATGGACCATCGGCGGGCCAGCTTGGTGGTCGCGAAATCACCGCGCCACCAGGCGAACAGCAGTATCACCACCGCGACTGCGACACCGAGGATCCAGCGCTGGGTCACTGTCTCGTACGGGTAGGCCAGTGCGGCGGGCACGATGAACAGCAGGGCCAGGGCGAGTCGGGCCGTCATGCGGCGGTGTCCTTCCGTCGGTGTGCGGCGATCGCGGTCACGATGGCGGCCAATGCGAGCACCCCGGTGCCGATGTATGCGACGGTCCGTGGGGTGGAGTTCTGGTGTGCCGGTTCCGGCGGCGCCGCAACGGGTCTGGTGGGCTCGGCCGGGCTGCCCGGCCCGGGCACATCCCAGGTCAGGGCGGCGACCGGGTCGATGGTGCCCGCGCCCACCAGCGAGGACGGTGAGCGGTCGGCGCCGCGCGCGGTGCTGGTGAGCCTGCGCACCACCTGTTCGGCACTCAGTTCGGGGAAACGGCTGCGCACCAGAGCCGCAACGCCGGACACATACGCCGCCGCATAGCTGGTGCCGCTGACCGGCGCCAACTCACCCTGCTCGTTGGGTTGCCCGTTGGCCAGTCCGCCGTCGGGGTTGTTGCTCACCGAGGTGATGTTCTCCCCGGGTGCAGCTAGACCCAGCCACGGCCCGGACATGCTGAACGGTGCGGGCTGGCCGCCCGGGTTCAGCGCCCCGACCGACAGCACGTAGGGCTGCCACCACGACGGCGTCGACACCGAGGTGACCCCGGCCCAGTTGCGCGGATCGTCGGGCCGGGCTGGATCGGTCAACGGGTTTGCCGCACAGGCGGTTCCGCCGGCGATACCGCCACCGGTGTTGCCGGCCGCGGCAATGATCACCACGTCCTTGTCGACGGCGGCATAGCGCAGTGCGGCACCGAGCGCGCTCTGATCGATCGAGGTGTTCGCCGGGACGCAGGCCACCGACGAGATGTTGATGATGCGGGCGCCGAGGTCGGCGGCGCGTACCACGGCCCGCGCCAGCGTGGCGATATCGTTGCTGGCCTCCACGATAACCGGGTCCTGGCCCGGCTGGTTCGGGGAATATCGAGCCGAGGTCTGCCGGATGGCCAACAGCTGAGCCCCCGGCGCGACACCGGAGAAGCCGTCCGCACCCGGCTGGCCGGCGATGAGTCCGGCGACCATGGTCCCGTGTCCGTCGCAGTCGGTCAGTCCGTCGCTGCCGGCCACGAAATCGCCGCCGGGCTCGACGTTGGGCAGCCGCGGCCCCGGTTGCACGCCGGTGTCGATCACGGCGACGGTCTGGCCGTCACCCCGGCTGTGCCGCCAGGCCTCGGTGAGGTTCAACGTCAGTTGATTCGGGCTGACGGCACCGGGATCGGTGCCCGGGATGACCCCGGTGACCGTGCAGGCACCGCGCTGGGTCATGGTCTGCACGGGTCCGGCGGCACCGGACGGGGGCGCGGTGTCGGGGTCCACCTCGGGCGGGGTGATCGCGCCCGCGGCCGGGCTCGCGAGCGCTGCGACCGCGAGAACCGCCGCCAGCATGGCGGTTCCCCGGCGCAGCAGCTGTGCTGTCACCTGTTCAAGACCCATTCGAACAGGCCGACCAGATAGGCGGCCACCGGGATGACCGAGGCGTCGACCGCGGAACTGGCGAAGCCGAACAGCCGGCGCGCGGGCAGCGAGTAGGTGTCCGGGGCGGCGATCCGCGGGTTCAGCGCGACCACGATCCAGACGACGGTCACGGCCACCAGTGCCGCCAGCGCCCACCACGCCGCCGCATAGCGCTCGGTGAGGGCGAACGTCACCAGCAGCGTGGCGGGCAGCAGGAAGGACTGGCTCAGCAGCCACGCCTTGCACGGGGTCGAATCCCACACCCGGGCACGCAGAGTGGTGCCCAGCGCCGCGGCGATGACCAGCACCCAGGCCCACGGGGAGGCACCCGCGGAGCCGACGAGGATCAGCGAGCCGGCCACCGACAGCAGGACACCGGCGGCCAGGAAGCCGGTCTGGTGCGCGTCGGTGACGCGGATGCGGCGCGGCAGATCTTCGAGCACACGCAGCGGCTGCGCCGACGGGGTCGGATCGCCGGGGGCCGGAATGGTCGGGACGGGCAGCCGCGCCCACAGCGCCGACAGCCGCGCGGCCTGCACGGTCACCAGCAGGGCGAAGACGATGAGACCGGATCCGGTGCGGATATCGGTCATGTCCCAGAGGGTGGCCAGTACGGCGAACAGCAGCACGCCGAGTCCGAGCACCGTCGACGCGGTGAAGGTGGCGATGGCGCGTTCGAAGACGACGATGCTGATCACCGACCACGCGGCCACACCGGCGGCGGCCAGGAGCACCTGCGCGGCACCGAAATCGCCGGGGACAGCGAGCGCGAAGGCCGCGGCGACCGGGACCAGCGCGGTGAGTGCGAGCGCGGTGCCCAGACCCGGGAACCTGGCGCGGGTGGCGAACGAGGCGATCACGGTCACGGCGGCGATACCGGCCACGGTGAACAGTCCGGCCGAGTGCCCGGTGACGACCCGGGCGGCCGCCGCGAGCGCGGTGCCCAGCAGGATCACGGCCAGCACGGCGACAGCGGCGGCACGCTGGATCTGCGCCGGGCCCCAGGGCCGTTCACGAGCGGCGGAGAAGATGACGGCGGCATCGGCGATGTCCTCGATGATGCGCGGGGCGGCCGGGCCGTTCGGGATGGCCTGCAGCGCCAGCAGATCGCCGTCGACGACGCCGACGGTGTCCAATGTCGCGTCCAGGCTGAACGGTGCGCCGCCGATCGGGGCCAGGCTCAGCCGCGCCGGGGCGCCCTCCGGGGCGTCCGCGGTCGGCAGCACGGTGCGCTGCACGGCCGGGATGATCTCGCGCAGCGGCAGTTCGGCGGGCAGCGCCATCTCGGTGAGCCGCCCGGCGCCGTCGGCACCGTCCCCGGCGGCCAGCACGGCCACCCGCACGATCGGCATCACAGTGTTGTCGGGCATCGGTCTTCCGTTCTCTGGTCGAAATCTCGGTTCTGAAGCGCGCCGGGAAACCACGATCCGTGCGGCAGTGTTGCGATAAGTCTGTCGACCGCGGCGGCGATGGACGCCGCGGTTCCTGGTGCGAACGTGGACACCCATTCGCCGTCGAAGGCCTTCGAGGGGCTCACCAGGATGCGGCCGGCCTCGGAGTCGACGACGCTGACGCCGACCTCGGTGCTCACCCGGTGACCGTCGCGGTGTTCGCCCGCGACGATCTCCACGTAGCTCCGCCTGCCGGTGAACACCGCCTCCACCACCGGCCGCGCCGACGCCGGAATCGCCAGGTATTCCAGCACTTCGGTCAGGTCGGCCCCGTCGCGCAGCTTCTCGTCGGCACGGGCCCCGGCGCGGACCGGTACGGTGAAATCGTCGAAGGACGCCGCGCGCCTCCCGGCCAGGCCGGCCACCAGCACCGGCACCAGGTCGTTCGGGTGCAGCAGTTCCATCGCGGTGAAGGTCACCAGCCCGCCGCTGCGCAGCACGACCACCGACGTCTCGTCGTGTCGCGCGACCAGACCGCGCAGCATATCGCCGCGGGTCCCCACGATCCGTAACTCGAGCCACTGCCGTGCCCGGCAGGTCCGCTGAATCCACTGGGCGACAGCCGGGTTGATGACCCCGCTGCCGGACATCACTCCCAGCCCGGTCAGTTCGGCGGCGCGGTCGGCCGCGAACTGCCCGGCGGCCGCCGGCTCGCTGTAAGGCGGCGTGATAGCCAGCACCCACGGGAACGAGCCGCAGCCCAACTCTTCTGCAATGAACCACGCCTGCTCGACGGTCAGCTCGACCGCATTAGCAGCCATCTATCCCCATTTGGCGCCTTCTGCCCGGTCCCGGGCATTCATCGACATGGTGTTGGTCTCATGGGTGCTCGCCATCGCCTGGTACGCACGGACCAGCTCGGTCATGCTGGCGTTCCACTGGGCCTGCCAGGCCTGGTAAGTCATGCCGGTGTCGCCCTGCCAGGCGCCCGACAGCGCGGCCTGCTCGGCGGCGATATCGGCACCGACGGCGTTCAGAGCGCCTGCGAAACCGTTCATCTCGGCCGACAGCGCGAGCATGGCCGGGTAGTTGTACATGATCTGCGACATGTGAATTCTCCTGGTCGGCGTGCGGTGTCAGATGGCGGTGTAGGTGCTGGCGGCCGCCGCATCCTGCGCGACGTAGGTGCCCGCGGCGTCGGCCAGGTTGGCCTGGGCGATGTCGAGCAGGGCGTTCACCCGGGCCGAGACCTCGATGAAGCGGGCGTGTGCGGCCTGGAAGGCGGCCGAGGACTCGCCCATGTGGAAGGCCTGTGAGGCCTGAGCGGCCTGCTCGGCCTGGGCGATGGTGCTGCGCATCAGCGCGGCCTTGGCGCCGAACGCCGACTCGGAGGCGACCAGCTGGGGGATGTGCGCGTCGAGCATGCTCATGGCATTTCCTTTCGGGTGAAGCGGTGGGCGATCGATGGGATCTGGGGTGTCCGGGGTGCGCTCAGTTGTGCTGTCCCCCTTCCGTTGCCGAGGGTTGATCGGGACTCCAGGAGCCCGGCAACATGGGATTGGTCGGCCCGTTGCCGAACGAGTCCCCGGTCAGCTCGGCCATTCCGGCGGCGTCGTCGGTGCCGTCCCTGGTGAGGGCCCCGGTGAAGCCGATCGGTCCGGCGTTCTTCTCGGAGGCCGTGACCCGCGGCTCGGGTCGCGGCTCGCGCGGTGCCGGATCCTCGTCGTAGTCCATGTATTCGTCGGCATAGGCGCGGTCCTTGATCTCGCCGCCCTTCGTGCGACGGCGTTTCCGGCGCTCGGCGGCCGACAGCGCCGCAGCCGAGGCGACGGCCGCCGACGAACCCGATGCCGGTGCCTTGGCCGACGTACTGTCGCGCACGGTCGGGCTGAAACCACCGCCGGGGTGCCCACCGTAGACGGCGTAGGCCATCGCCGGCGCGGCGGCCGCGGGTGCGGCGGCCGGTGCGCTCGCGGGTGCCGATGCGGGGGTGCCTGCCGCGGGCGCCGCCGCGGTCGGGGTGCCCGCCGGGGCGACGCTGGCCAGCGGCAGCGTGGCGTCGGGGCGCTGGGCGGCCGGAGCCGCACCGAGATCCAGGGGCGGCAGGTCGTCGAACTTCGGCAACAGTGTCAGCAGGCCGAGCATCGCCAACGCGATACCGCCGAGGATCGGGATCAGCAACGGCGAGAGGAACACACCGATCCAGGTGCCCCAGCCGACCGGCTGCAGGATGGCCTGATAGGCGAGCGCGAACAGCATCGGACCCCAGGTGACCAGTGCCGCCGAGGGATTCGTCGCGAAGTCGATCAGCATCTGGCGCAGGATGCCGAGTGGATTCTGGAAGAACTCCAGGATGAGGTCACCACCGGGCAGCGACTTGATGTACTGCTCCAGAAACTGCGCGATGACGTTCGAATCATTGAGTGCCGCAGCTGAGTTGACGGCCTGCGCCTGCGCAAGCAGCTGTGTGGACGCCGCACCGGCGCTGCCCGCCTCACCGACACCCGGGGTCAGCAGCATGGGCGCGGGCTCCAGCACCGGCGTCGCGGCGACGGTGGCCGCGGACACCGCCTGATAGGTGCTCATCGTGGTGGCAGCCTGGAGCCACATCCGGATGTAGTCGGCTTCGGTGACCGCGATCGGGATGGTGTTGATACCGAAGAAGTTCGTCGCCAGCAGCGCACCGTGCAGGGCATGGTTGGCGGCCAGCTCGGCGAGTGTCGGCATGGTGGCCAGGGCGGTGGTGTACGCGGCCGCCGCCGTCTCGTGCTGGGCCGCGGCGACCGCGCTCTTGGCGCTGGCCTGCGCCAGCCAGATCAGGTACGGCTGATGGGCGGCGACGTACTGCTCGGAGCTCGGGCCCTCCCAGGCGCCGGCGGCCACACCACCCAGGGTGGCAACCAGTTCGGCTGCCGCGGCGGCGTATTCGGTGCTCAGCGACTGCCAGGCTCCCGCGGCGGCGAGCAGCGACCCGGGGCCCGGACCGCTGCTGAGCAGCGCCGAATGAACCTCGGGTGGCAGCGCCATCCAGACGGGAGCGGTCATCTCAGCCGCCGCGCGCGATCAGGTACGTCGACGCGGCCTGCGCGTCACCGGTGGCGTAGCTGGTGCCGGACTGCGCGACCCCCATCCCGGCGCGGCCCAGCTCCTCCACGGCCAACGCGGCGACCGCGCTGTGCTCGTTACCCGCGGCACTGAACCCGGCGGCCGTCTGCAGGGACACCGGATCGGCGGCCGGCGGCACCACGACGTTCACCAGCGGCGCCGCGGCGGCGTGCGCGGCGGCCAGCCGCGCGGTCAGCGCTTCCACCGCCGAACCGGCGGCGGCCATTCCTTCGGGAACCACGCGCAGAGTCATCAGCTGTATTCCTTTCCGTTTGTACTGGCAGGTGAAACTCCCTCGGGTACGAGCGGATTCACCAGTTGGACGTAGGTCGCCTCTTCGCTGTCGCCGAGCAGCATCGCCCGGCCCGCCGGCAGCCTGCTGAAACGCATGCCGCGGAGCTTGCCTCCGTCGGCCGGACTGCCCGACAACATCACGGTCGTCGCCTGCAGGTCGTTGAGGCGGCGCAACAACGGTGCCGTCATCACCGCGTGCGCCGACCCACTGGCCCTGGCGGTGACGATGACGCGCAGACCGAGATCCCCGGCCTCGGCCAGCAGCCCCAGCAACGGACTCCACGGCCGCTGTCCCGCATACGGTCCGCTGACCGCCGGACCATCCGGGATCTGATCGACGTCGTCGATGATCAGATAGTGGGTCTGTCCCTCGAAGCTCCAGTGGCGCAGGTCTTCCGAGGACAGCCCGGCCGGCGGGCGGCGCTTCTCGATGAGCGCGGACAGGCCCAGCATCGCCGGGGTGATCCGGTCGATGTTCGGCGTGTACTCGTTGTCGGGGAACATCGGCTCCTCCACCAGGTGCAGCCGCCGGTCGATGACCGTGAACGCGACCTGATCCGCGGTCGAGTTGTCCCGGATGCTGCGGATCAGATGCCGCAGCAGGGTCGTCTTGCCCGACCTGCTGTCGCCGAACACCATCATCAGCGGGTTGCGCGCGAAGTCGATCGCAACCGGACGCAGATCTTCCTCCCGCTGCCCGATGACCACCTGCTCCGGGCCCACGTAGATCCTGCCGACGGCGGCCGGGCCGAGTTGGGTCGGCAGCAACCGGATCGCCGGGGCGCGCTCCCCGGGGTGGCGGGCGTTGATGACCGCGATATCGCGCAGATCCGGCGCCGCGAACAGGAAGTGTTCGGCGGCCATCGTCAGGCCGCGTCCGGGTTGATCGGCGGGCACACCATCGGCGGGCCGGGTCAGCGCGCCGACCACCCGGACATTGCTGTCGTGGGAGTCGTTGAGCTTGAGCTCAAGTCGCAGCCCGAGGCCGTCACGCATGGCCAGCGGCACCTCGAGCCAGTTCGGGGTGGTGATCACGACGTGGATGCCATAGGACAGCCCGGCGTTGACCAGCTCGGTCACCCGGGCCAGCAACGGGTTGCGGGTGCTGAAGGTGTCGATGTTGTCGCGGCTGAACGCGTAGAGGTTGTCGATCAGCAGGAAGACTTCGCCATAGCCGTCCTGGTAGCCGCCCGAGCCGGATCGTGCCCCGGTCTCCTGTCGGGTGCGCAGCAGCTGCTCGAGTTCGGCGAAGGTACGCCGGATCAGTTCGGGTTCCAGCGGTGTCGCGACGGCGCCCACGTGGGCCAGGTCGGCGACCGCGCGCAGCTGGCCGCCGCCGTAGTCCAGGCAGTAGAAGCTGACGTCCCCGGGTGCGTGCAGCGCGGCGGCCGACAGCATGAACGTCTGCAGCGCGGTCGACTTGCCCGATTTCGGCCCGCCGTGGATCAACAGGTTGCCCGCCGCGGTGCCGGCGTCGAACACCAGCGCGTCGCGGCGCATCTCGAAGGGCTTGTCGATCTCGCCGAGCGGCCAGCGCCAGTGCCGTTCACCGATCTCGCTGCGCGCCAGCAGGTCTGCGAGCGGGATGGCCTCCTCCAGCGGCGGCAGCCACAGCTGCGGTGCGCGCGGACCGTAGTTCGCCAGCTGGTCTCCGATGGTGGCGATCAGCTTGCGCGGCGGTGGGACGTCCTCGATCTCGCCGGTGCGGATGACGGTGTCCGGTGCCGGCTCCACCCAGCCCGCGGTGAACAGCTGCGGTTCGGGCACCGAATGCACGACCACGGAGTGGCCGGTGCGCGGCGGGTCGTAGATCCCGTCGACGTAGGTGCTGCGGAACTTGATCGGGTTCGCGCCGGGCGCGGGCACCAGGAAACCCTCACCCTTGTGTTCGCGGCCGGACTCGATCTGGAAGGCGTCCTCGGTGCCGATGATCTGACGGCTGATCGACGGGCTGGCCACCTTGAGGCCGATGCGGTACGAGGTGTTCTTGTCGATGTCCTTGATACGGCCCACATCCAGGGTCTGTGACGCGAACAGGATGTGGATGCGGAACGAGCGTCCCTTACGGGCGACATAGTCGAACAGCTCCGCGTACTCGGGGTGCTCGGCCAGCATCAGGGTGAATTCGTCGGCGACCACGAACAGCGTCGGGATCGGCGCCAGGTCGTGGCCCGCTGCGATGGCGGCTTCGTACTCGGTGACCGAGTTGAAGGCGCTGCCCTGCACGGTGCGGCCGGCCTCCTTGAGCAGGTGCTCACGCCGGGCGACCTCACCACGCAGCGTGTCTGCGAAACGGTCTGCCAGCGAACGCTTCTCGGCCATGTTCGAGATGACGGCCACGACCTGCGGGAAGTGCCGGAAGATATCGGCGCCGGCCTCACCCTTGAAGTCGGCGTAGATGACGATCAGCCGCTCCGCGGAGTGCGTGGTGAGCAGCGACAGCAGGATCGACATCAGGGTCTGGGACTTGCCGGAGCCGGTCATGCCGATCATCAGGCCGTGCGGGCCCATCCCGCCCTCGGCCTCATCCTTGAGGTCGAAGATCAGCGGTTCGCCGGTGGCGGTGACCCCGATGGGGACCCGCAACTCCTCGTCGCGGTGCCGCGGGGCCCACAGCGCGGCCACGTCGAGCGCGGAGGCGTCCTGGATGCCGAACAGGGTGGTGAAGGTCGTGGCACCGGTGGCAGCGGTGCGGGCCTGCTCCGGGTTGGTGTCCCAGCGGGCCAGTCGGCGGGCCAGATGCGCGGCCTGCGCGCCGGAGAACGCGTCCGCGGTGTCGACGTAGGGCTGCCAGCCCCCGGTCTGCCAGCGCTCGATCGTGCCGCCGGCGATCTTCAGGATGGGCCGCTCCGGGTCCGAATACTGCTCGCGGTGCGGCGCCTTGGCCGAACGGTGGATCAGGGTGACGCCCGCCGCGCCGGTGCGTCCGACGACGGCGTCGGGATCGGCGTCGGGATCGTCGAGCAGCACCAGCAGGTGCCTGCCCGACGCCAGTGCGGCGCCGCTGAACGCGTCGCGCTCGTCCAGCACCGGGGCCAGCAGGCCGTGCAGGGCGTCTGCGGTGGTCGCCAGGTAGCGGGCCGGGCCGACGCCGTCGGCCTTGCCGGGGACATCGGTGTGCGGCAGCCACTTCAACCAGGACCAGTTCGGCGCCTCCAGGTCCGGGGTGCTTAGCGCCACGCCGAGCACGGCCGGGTCATGCCAGGTGACGGCCTGGGCGACCCAGGCGCGCAGGGCGTCCCGGACCTCGTCGGGCTCGCCCAGCACGGTGATGCGGGAAACCTTGGTCAGGTCGATCCCGGTCGGCGCGTTGCGTACCGTGCGGTGCACATCGAGCAGGCCGCGCAGGGTGGTGTGCGCCACCGGTTCCAGGTCGATCTCGTCGGCGGCGTCCTTGACCCGCAGCGCCGTGTTCAACGGCACGTCGGTCAGGCCGGTCCGCACCACCAGGAAATCACCGTCGCGGGGGTCGCGCTCCCACTGCCTGCGGGTGCCGGGCACCGCGGCGAGCAGATCCGGCTCGGGGTGCGACCACTCCAGCGCCGCCCGCTGATCGGCGGCCTGCGCGCGGACGTTGTCGCGGACCACCGACAGGTAGCGCAGGTAGTCGGCGCGTTCGGCGTCGACCTCCTCGGTGCGCAGCTTGTTGTCGGATCCGCGGTAGAGCGCGGTCGCGGCGAGCAGCAGCACGAACGGGAAGAACAGCATCGTCGGTGAGATCATCCGCATACCGGTCGCGAAGAGCGCCACGATCATGCCCACGATCAGGATGACGATCAGGTACGGCAGCACCCGGCGCAGCAGCGACGGCGGCACCAGCCGGGGCAGCGACGGCGGCGCCTCAATGGTGATGGTGCCCTTGCGCGCCTCCGGTGCGGGCAGGCGGCGGCGAGCCTCGAAGATCAAGCGACTCATCAGTTTTCTCCCTCGCGGCCGGACGCGACCGCGGACGACACGGCATCGTGCGCGACGAGCGCATCAGCCCTGGAAAGGGTGGGACCGGCCGCGAACTGGGCGAGCACAGACCACGGCACCGCCAAGGGAGGTGGCGTCAGGCCGAGCGCGGCAACAGTTTTGGCGTCACCGGCGGTGTCCACGCCGTACCGCACGCCGGTATCGCTGACCCAGAAGGCCGATCCGGCCGGTGGCGCGCCGGCGTCGGACCCGGTTGCCTGCACGAAATAGCCGCTGCCGGGTGTCAGCGCCACCCGGTTGGCGGTCGATCCACCGCCGGCGCCGACCAGGTCCACGGTCCGCAGCCCATCGGGCAGCGGCAGGGCGGCACCGGAGAGCAGGCTCAGCGAGCTCTCGGTCGCATCGGCCGGCTTGGACCAGTAGGCGCAGGTGACCGGGGCCGGACCGGGCTCGACCAGGCTGACCTCGTCAACCGGGTAGGCGTTGGTGTCGATCCCCCCGACGACGGGCAGCTTCGCCACATCGTCGGCACCCAGGCGCGGCGGCTGCTGCAGCCCATAGGAATTGGAATTGCGCAGGATCGCGGCCAGCACCGGCGACACCTGCTGCAGGCCGTCGGCGTGCACCGCGAAGTAGCGGATGGTGTTGTCGGCTTCGTAGGCCGCGACCACCGCGCCGACCGGGGCCGGGACGGGCAGCGCGAAGCGCGGCGGCGCACCGGCGCCGGGCAATGCCGGGGCGACCAGCGGCGCGGACTCCGGGATGGCGTTGAACAGCCCGGGCGCGATCACCCGCGGCGTGGGGATGTCCGCGCCGAGCCCGAGGGCGTCGGTGACGGCACGGTTGCCGAGGTCGATCGGGCTGCGCTTGCCGTTCCACAACAGCCAGGTGCCCGCATGCACGCCACCGACATTCTGCACGAGGACCGCGCGGTCACCGGGCAACGTGGCGGCCCGCTCCCCCTGCTGATCGGGCGTACCGGCGATCAGGGTGACCCCGGTGGCGCCACCGGAGACGGCATCGCACACCGTCCAGTTGGCGTCACGGGAGGTGTTCTGCACCATGCGTTCCGGGGCACCGGGGATACCGATCAGGTTGCCGCGGGAGAATTTGTCGATCTCGCTGCTCTTGACCGTGGTCGGGTTGTCGGCCTGACCGGCGATCAGCCGGGCCGAGGTGAGGTTGAGCGCAGGGTGCACCACGTCACCGATGCGCACATACAGTGCGGAGGTGTCGCGGTCGGCCAGGATGGTCGAGCTTCCCGCGTCACCGCCGGGGCGGATCAGGGAGAACACGAAGCAGCCTGCGACGACCGTGATCGAGACCAGGGCGCCGACGAGCACGGCGCGGTTCTGGGTGCGCAGCGGATCGACGAGCATCCGGGTGTCGTGCAGCGCGACGCCGGATGCGATGCGGCGCATGACGAATCGCCAACCCGACACCTGGTGGCGGGTGACGAAGCCGCGCCGGTACACGACGCGTTCGGGGTTCTCGTTGACCGGTGTGCGCGAGGTGAATTCGCGGCGGTCCTCGGGCGTCTCACTCATTTCTGCGGCACCGACAGTCCAAGACCACGCAGCAGCGGGGCCGCCGAGCGGCTCACATCTTCAGCGGTGATCGCCATCAGTTCTTCGTCGGTGAAGTCGTCGGAATCTGAGTGGTCCAATCGGTATTCGCGTTCCTCTTCGGAACGTTCGACGAGGTTTCGGACGAATCGGCCGTTACCGGCGATGTCGAGGCTGCGCCGCGCGGTGCCGGTGGCATCCGGGGTGGTGCTGGCGGCCAGATGGGCGAACAGCGTCTCCATCTCGTCGTGGGCGACCTGTTCGAAGATGCTGTCCCGTTTCTCGGCCATCCGGGTCGCCATCTCGACGAGTTCCGGTGCGCTGTAGGACGGGAAGTCGATGCTGCGGGTGAACCGGGACCGCAGACCTTCGTTGGTGTCCAGGAAGCGGTCGAGGTCGGCGCGATAGCCGGCGACGATGACGACCAGCCGGTCGCGGTCGTTCTCCATCCTGGCCAGCAGGGTGTCGATGGCGACGAGGCCGAAATCGTTCTTGGCGCCGGTGGACACCAGGGCGTACGCCTCATCGAGGAACAGCACGCCGTCCAGCGCGCTGTCGATGATGGCATTGGTCTTGGCTTCGGTCTCGCCGATGTGCTGGCCGATGAGATCGGCGCGGTGCACCTCGCGCACCGTCTCCTTCTTCAGCAGGCCGAGCCCGCAGTAGATCTTGGCAACCACCCGGGCAATGGTGGTCTTACCGGTCCCCGGCGGACCGGCGAAGACCAGATGGTTGGTGCGCTGAGCCACGGCCAGCCCGCGTTCCTGACGCCGGATCGACATCGCCACCGAGCTTTTCAGGCGCGCCACCTGATACTTGACCTCTTCGAGGCCGATGAACTCGGCCAGTTCGGCCTCGGCTTCGATCAGCAGGTGCGCCTTACGTTCCTTGGCACCCGGGTCGACGAAATCGGACTCGCCCGGTTCGGTCGCGGGATCCCACGGATTGCTGCGTGCCTCGATCCGCGCGGCGGTGGTGGTGTCCAGCCCGAAGGACTTGTCCGACAACGCCTCTTGCACCCCGATGTGCTCCGGGTTGGCGGCGTACAGTTCGGCCAGCACGTCGGCGGCCTCGTCGTCCTCACCTTGGGCCCGCAGGCACAGACCCTTCACCAGAGCACCGTCGACCGCGGCGACCGCGACCGGACCTTCCGGATTCTCCAGGTGCGACAGCGCGGGAGCGAACATTGCGAGGTTTGCCAGTGCGATGGCAAGGGTCACCCTGGCCGCGTGGGCGTAGTGCTCGTCGAGTTTGGGATCGTTGACGACCGGAGTGAGGGTGCGCACCACATCCGACCAACGTCGGCTGCGGTGATAGAGCGCGACCCGCACCCAGCGCGCCTGCAACCAGGACGGGCGACGTGAGATCAGTTCCTCGACAAGCTGATCGGCGTCGGCGAACTCGCCGGCCTCGCCGAGCGTGGCCGCATACGCCAGCGCGATATCGTCGCGGCTGGTCGCCCGGAACTGCAGGTACAGGCCGGTGTCGTAGGTGAAACCGAGATCCTCTGCGCCCAGCTCGATTTCGCGGGTGAGCATGCCAAAGGTGCCCAGGGTGCGCCAGATGGTGGCGATGACACGTCCGGAGCTGTCGCCGGCACCGGCGGCCGCCAGGCCGATCCAGGCATCGCACTGTTCGCGGGCGATTCGGGTCAGCTCGGTGAATCCCGACCGCGCCGCGGTCAGGTCCGCGGGCCGCTGCCGATCGTTGACCGACAGGCCCAGCGATCGACAACAGGTCGCAAACCTGTTCACCACGTCGCGGTCGACGCGTGTTCCCCCTACGCTCGAGGTGAGCGTGTCACTGACCGTATCCATATGTCATTCGCAAAGAAGCGCACGCCCCCCTGCCGTCTCCTTAAGTATGCCTAGGCTAACTCCGCAGAAGTTAGCATTGCATTAACTAACCTGTCGAGACGTTCGGGCACCCCAGGGCGCGTGACAGCCGTCACCGCGCGGCACCTCCTGCCCGCGCCGGCCGGTTACCGGCCCCAGGCGGGATTGACCTCGATCAACGGGGTTCTCAGCAAATTCACCCCGGAAGGGTCAGACCAGTGGACGACCGGTGCGGATGCGCCAGTCCAGATCCTTGAGCAACACGTTGAACGGGAACTGCCGGAGCGCGCCGGGCAGCACGTCGTTGACCACCCGCAGCGCACCCATCAGCCGGTCGAAGCGACGCTGACGCTGCGGATCCCAGGGCAGCCGCATCTCGTCGCGGAACCGTTGGGGCAGGAAGCCGGTGGTGATCAGCCCGGCGGTGTCCTCGTGCAGCCGCTGCAGGGGGCCGGGCAACCGCAGCCCGCGCAGCCGGCCCACCGCGATCGGATACAGGTACTCGCGGATGGTGTCGTCGATGTGCACCTTGTCCAACTGCTCGGTCCAGTACGCATCGAAGGCGGCGCGATCGGCCGGCCACATCTCGGCCGGCACCTGCAGCGTGGTGCCCAGCGTCATCCCGTCCAGGTAGTGCTTGTCGGCGGTCGCGTCGTCCATCTCCCCGACGAACATCCGCTGGATGTCGACCGACCCCTTGTACAGGCAGGCGGCCACCCACATCTGCAGGTCCTTGTCGAAGGCGTTGTACTGCACCGGGCTCTCCGGAGTGGATCGCACCTGGGCGTGCGCCCCGTTGACCGCGCGCCGGAAGGCAGCCTTCTGGCCGTCGCTGCCCCGGCCCGCGACGGCCAGGTAGGTGAAGGTGGTGCGGGCGCGCTTGATGGGATGGCGGTCGACGCGGCCGCTCTCGACCGTGCTCTCCTGCACGCCGTAGCCGACACCGGGCCGGGCGAGCTGCATGACCACGTTCGCCGGCCCCGCCAGCAGCGCAACACCCATCAGCCCGTCATCGACGGTGGCGCCCCAGCGCCGCCGGCGGGCCGGCACGCGGACGGTCTGGCTGATGGGACGTTCGGTGATCGTCATTGACACCTCTGCGGATGAAAGTGAGAACGAATGTTTCCTGATATTGCCGAACGCGATGGACAGGTGTCAAGATGGGTCTCGTGACCCAGGTCCGGCCCTACCGTGGCGTTGCGGCGCCGCAGCGATTGGCCGAGCGGCGCCGCCGCTTCCTGAAAGCCGGGCTGGACCTGCTCGGCCAGACCTATGACGAACTCACGGTCCGTGCCATCTGCCGACAGTCCGGTATTGCCACCCGGCACTTCTACGAGGCGTTCGCCGACAAGGACGAGTTCGTGGCGGCGGTGTTCGACTCCGTGATCGGCGAGATCGCCGGCACGACTCAGGCGGCGGTCGCGGCCGTCCCGGCACCGGAACAGAACCGGGCGGGCATCACCAATCTGGTGCGGATCATCGGCGATGACGCGCGGGTCGGAAGGCTGCTGTTCGACCCACGACTGTCCAACGCCATCCTGGTCCGCAAACGGGCCGAGTTGGGTGGGTTCTTCGCCGTGCTGGCCGGCCAGCACGCACAGACCGTGCTGGGCCAGGAGGCCAGCGACGAGATCACGGCGATCGCGCACTTCATCGTCGGCGGGGTCAACCAGACCATCAACGGGTGGCTCACGGGCGCCATAGCGCTGAGCCGTGACGAGCTGATCGAGCTGCTGACCGCCCTGTTGAACACCTTCCCCGACCCTCGGCGGGGCTAGACGACTGCGCGCGGCCTGCGGTCGGCGGCGGTCTTGGGCACGGTGGTGGTGTCGGCCTCGGTGAATTCCTTGATCCAGCAGGCGAACTCCAGGGTGATCCCGTCCGGGTCCTGGAAATAGAAGGAACGGACGTACACACCGGGATGCAGGGTCCGTGAGGCCTGCCATTCGCTCTCATCGTGGTTGAGCACCGGCCCGACGCGCACGCCCTTGGCCTTCAGCTTCTCCCGGTACTCGTCGAACTTCTCGGCGGGCACGTGGAAGGCGAGGTGATTCATGGTGGTCACCGCGCTGGTGATCTCCCCGAGGCCGGGCAGCGCGACCGGTGCGGAGATGCCGGGAATGCCGTCCGGGGCGTCGGTGAACCAGAAGAAGGCGACGCAATCACCGTTTCCGGCGTCGAAGAAGAAGTGCTGCCCCATCCCACCCGGGAGATCGAGCGATTTGATCAGCGGCATCCCGAGCACGCCGGAGTAGAAGTCGACGGTGCGCTGCATGTCCGAGCACACCAGTGCGACGTGGTTGATACCTCCGAGCGTGAACTCGGAGTTGGGGTTGTCGGGCTTGATCATGGCGGCTCCCTCTGGCGCAGATCCGAATCTGAATCTAACATCAGATTCAGATTCGATCAACGAACTCCGGAGAAAGGGTTCCGTGACCACGCGGGTAGAGCTGCCCACCGCACGCGGGCGCCAGACACAGGCGGCAATCGATGCCGCGGCGCGAACGGTGATCGCGCGCAAGGGAATTCTTGCCACCACCATCGCCGATATCGCCGCCGAGGCGGGCCGATCCACCGCGTCGTACTACAACTACTACGACTCCAAGGAGGCGATGGTCCGCGAGTGGGCCGTGCGTTTCCGCGACGAGGCGCGCGAACGCGCCATGGCCGCCGCCGAACCGGGCCTGACCGACGCCGAGCGTGCGCACGCCGCCGCGGCCGCTCACTGGAACACCTACCGGCACCGGCTCGCCGAGATCATCGCGGTCTCGCAACTGGCCACGGTCAGCGACGATTTCGCGCAGTACTGGGCTGATATCTGCGCCCTGCCGATCGCCCTGGTCACCAGGATGGTCCAGCGGGCCCAGCGCGAGGGCTGCTGCGCCGGCGATGACGCGCACCTGATCGCCGTCGCCCTGGTGTCCATGCTGAACCAGTTCTGCTACACCCAACTCTCGGGTACCGGGGCACAGACCGCCGACGATGACGCCTGCGTCGCCACCCTGGCCGCGATCTTCCACCGCACGATCTACCACAAGGAGACAGCGCAGCCATGACGACGAAGGGCCCGACGCCGGGGGTGAGCCGGGAATTCGTCGGCATGGACTCCCCGACCGCGCGCCGCGCCGGCGCCGGCGGACACCCGTGCCAGGGCCTCTACCACCGCGGGGTCGGCCGCAAACCCAAGGTCGCGGTGATCGCGACGCACTATCAGATCGATTTCTCCGAGCACTATCTCGCCGACTACCTGGCGACCCGCGGGATCGGGTTCCTGGGCTGGAACACCCGATTCCGCGGTTTCGAGAGCACCTTCCTGCTCGACCACGCGCTCGTCGACATCGGCGTCGGGGTCCGTTGGTTGCGCGAGGTCCAGGGCATCGAAACCGTGGTGCTGCTGGGCAATTCCGGGGGCGGCTCGCTGATGGCGGCCTATCAGGCCCAGGCCGTGCACCACCACGTCACCCCGCTCGACGGGATGCGACCGGCGGCCGGTCTCACCGATCTGCCCCCGGCCGACGGCTACGTCGCCAGCGCCGCTCACCCCGGCCGGCCGGATGTGCTCACCGCGTGGATGGACGCCTCGGTCACCGACGAGAACGACGCGCTGAGCACCGACCCCGACCTCGATCTGTTCGACGAACGCAACGGCCGGCCGTACTCGAGTGATTTCATCGCCCGCTACCGCGCCGCGCAGATCGCCCGCAACGAGGCCATCACCGACTGGGCGGAAGCCGAACTCGGACGCGTGAAAGCGGCCGGGTTCTCCGACCGGCCGTTCACCGTGCTGCGCACCTGGGCAGATCCGCGGATGGTCGATCCCACCCTGGAACCGACGAAACGCCAGCCCAACATGTGTTACGCCGGACCGCCGGTCAAGGCCAACCGGTCGGCCTACGGCATCGCGGCCGCGTGCACGCTGCGCAACTGGATCGGGATGTGGAGCCTGCGGCACGCCCAGACCCGCGCCGAACCTCATCTGGCGCTCATCGACTGTCCGGCGCTGGTCATCAACGCCGAACAGGACACCGGCGTCTACCCCTCGGACGCCCGGCGCATCCACGACGCCCTGGGCAGTGCGGACAAGGCGCAGGTGTCGATCGACACCGACCACTACTTCACCACCCCGGGCGCCCGCAGCGAGCAGGCCGATACCATCGCCAAGTGGATCGCGAAACGGTGGCGCTGACAGTCCTCGCACATTTCACCCCGGGCCGGCGGGTACTCGATTTCGTTGCCGCAGAATCGGATTGGCTGGACGTCCGGTGGTGCGCGGAGGACGATGACGCCACCCTGCGCCGCGAGCTGCCCGGTGCGGACGTGATCTGGCATGTGCTGCGCCCCTTGTCGGCCGCCGATCTGGAACTCGCCGCGAAGTGCCGGCTGGTGCACAAGCTGGGAGCCGGGGTGAACACCATCGATGTCGACGCGGCGAGCCGCTGCGGCATCGCGGTCGCGAACATGCCGGGCGCGAATGCCCCGTCGGTCACCGAGGGCACCCTGCTGCTGATGCTGGCCGCGCTGCGCCGGTTGCCCGTCCTGGACCGTGCCACCCGCGAGGGCCGGGGCTGGCCGTCGGATCCGGGTCTCGGTGAGACGGTCCGCGATATCGGCGGGTGCACCGTCGGGTTGGTCGGCTACGGCAACATCGCCAAACAGGTCGAGGCGGTGCTGGCGACGCTGGGCGCGCGGGTGCTGCACACCAGCACCCGCGACGACGGCCACCCGGACTGGCGGCCGTTGCCGGCCCTGCTCTCCGAGAGCGACATCGTCTCGCTGCATCTGCCGTTGACAGCCGCGACCCGGCATCTGATCGACCAGGAGGCACTGGGCCTCATGAAACCCGATGCCGTGCTGGTCAACACCGCCCGCGGGCCGATCGTGGACGAAGAAGCCCTGGCCGCCGCGCTGCGGGAGGGCCGGCTGGCCGCCGCCGGGCTCGACGTCTTCGCCGCCGAACCCGTCGAGCCGGACAATCCGCTGCTCGGCCTGGACAACGTCGTGCTCACGCCCCATGTCACCTGGTACACCGTCGACACCATGCGCCGCTATCTGGAGGTCGCGGTGGACAACTGCCGCCGGCTGCGGGACGGCCGGGATCTGGCCAACGTGGTGAACCAAGTCAGATAGGCCGCTGGTGTGGCGACTGTCACCACGGGGTACCCTCGGAAACCAACCGACCGGTTAATAGGGAAGTTGCCCCATGGAGGTTAAGCGTGCCCATCGCGATCAACTCTGAACACAATGACCTGGCCGACTCGGTCCGGTCACTGGTAGCCAAAGTCGCCCCGTCAGATGTCCTGCACGAGGCCTTGGAGACACCGATCTCCAATCCCCCGCCGTACTGGAAGGCCGCCGCCGAGCAGGGCCTGCAGGGCGTGCACCTGTCCGAGACGGTCGGCGGGCAGGGTTTCGGCATTCTGGAACTGGCCATCACGCTGGCCGAATTCGGCTACGGCGCGGTGCCGGGACCCTTCGTCCCATCGGCCATCGCCGGCGCGTTGATCTCCGCGCACGACGCCGAATCGGCCCTGCTGGGCGGCCTCGCGTCCGGTGACACCATCGCCGCCTACGCGATCGACTCCGGCCTGACCGCGACCCGCCAGGGCGACAAGCTCGTCATCCGCGGTGAGGTGCGGGCCGTGCCGTCCGCCGCGCAGGCATCGCTGCTGGTGCTGCCGGTGTCCATCGAGAGCAGCGAGGAGTGGGTGGCGCTCGACGCCGACGCGCTCGAGATCGAAGACGTCAAGAGCCTCGATCCGCTGCGTCCGCTCGCGCACGTGCGGGCCAACGCGGTCGAGGTCGCCGCCGACCGGGTGCTGTCCAACCTCAGCCGCGACCACGCCAAGGCGCTCATCAGCACGCTGCTGTCGGCCGAATGCGTCGGCGTCGCCCGCTGGGCCACCGACACCGCGACCGAGTACGCCAAGATCCGCGAGCAGTTCGGCCGACCCATCGGCCAGTTCCAGGCCATCAAGCACAAGTGCGCCGGCATGATCGCCGAGACCGAGCGGGCCACTGCCGCGGTCTGGGATGCCAGCCGCGCGATCGACGAATTCCACGGCGGCAGTGCGGACTCCAAGTACGCCTTCGCCGCCGCGGTGGCCGGCACGCTGGCCCCGGTCGCCGCTCAGCACACCGCCCAGGAATGCATCCAGGTGCACGGCGGCATCGGCTTCACCTGGGAGCACGACACGAACGTCTACTACCGCCGCGCCCTGGTGCTGGCCGCCTCGTTCGGGCGGGCCGCCGACTACCCGCAGCGGGTGGTCGACACCTCGACCGCCAACGGTCTGCGCAAGCTGGACATCGACCTGGATCCCGACACCGAGAAGGTCCGCGAAGAGATCCGCGCCGAGGTGGCCGGCCTGAAAGCGATTGCCCGCGAAGAGCGCAACGCGGCCATCGCCGAGGGCGGCTGGGTGCAGCCGCACCTGCCCAAGCCGTGGGGCCGCAATGCAGCACCGATCGAGCAGATCATCATCTCCCAGGAATTCTCCAGCGGGCGGGTGGCCCGGCCCCAGATGGGCATCGCCGCCTGGATCATCCCGTCCATCGTCGCCTACGGCACCGATGAACAGCAGCAGCAGTTCCTGCCGCCGACCTTCCGCGGTGAGATGATCTGGTGCCAGCTGTTTTCCGAGCCCGGCGCGGGTTCCGACCTGGCCAGCCTGACCACCAAGGCCACCAAGGTCGACGGCGGATGGCGAATCACCGGCCAGAAGATCTGGACCACCGGCGCGCAGTTCTCCCAGTGGGGTGCGCTGCTGGCCCGGACGGACCCGTCCGCACCGAAACACAATGGCATCACCTACTTTCTGATCGACATGAAGTCGCCCGGCGTCGAGGTGAAGCCGCTGCGAGAGCTCACCGGTGACGCCATGTTCAACACGGTCTTCATCGACGATGTCTTCGTGCCGGACTCGATGGTGCTCGGCGAGGTGGACCGTGGCTGGGAGGTCAGCCGCAACACCCTGACCAACGAGCGGGTGTCGATCGGCAGCGCCGAGCCGCCGTTCCTGGCCAGCCTGGACCAGTTCGTGGAGTTCGTGCGCGACGGTCAGTTCGATCAGATCGAGCAGAACCATGCGGGCAAGTTGATCGCCGAGGGATACGCGGCCAAGGTGCTCAACCTGCGTTCGACGCTGCTCACGCTGGCCGGTGGCGATCCAATGCCCGCCGCGGCGATTTCCAAGCTGCTGTCCATGAAGACCGGTCAGGGCTACGCGGAGTTCGGCGTCTCCTCCTTCGGCACCGATGGCGCCATCGGTGACAAGGAGCAGGACCCGGGCAAGTGGGCGGAGCGGCTGCTGTTCAGCCGCGCCACCACGATCTACGGCGGCACCACCGAGGTGCAGCTCAACATCATCGCCGAGCGCCTGCTGGGCCTGCCCCGCGACCCGTAAACCGCATACGTACCGCACATGGCCGCCACATCGCATGATGTGGCGGCCATCTGCGTATCGGAGCGGCTAGGGCAGGATCGCGTCCACGTAGCCGCCGTCGACGCGCAGCGCCCCACCGGTGGTCGCCGACGCCAGCGGCGAGGCCAGGTAGGTGACCATGTTGGCGATCTCCTCCGGCTCGATCAGCCGCTGCAACAACGACTGTGGCCGGTGCTTGATCATGAACTCGCGCTGCGCCTGCTCCCACGGCAGGTCCTTGTCCACCAACTGGTAGACGAAGTCCTCCACACCCGCGGTGTGCGTCGGCCCGGCGATCACCGAGTTGACTGTCACACCGGTACCGGCGGCATCCTTGGCGAACCCGCGCGTCACCGCGAGCAGCGCAGTCTTGGACACCCCGTAGTGGATCATCTCGGCCGGGGTGACGATCGCCGAGTCGCTGGCGATCTGAATGGCTCTGCCCCAACCTTTTTCGGTCATCGAGGGCAGGTAGGCGCGGATCAACCGGACCGCAGAGAGCACGTTGACGTCGAAGTAGCGCCGCCACTGCTCGTCACTGACCTCACGGGCCGGGACCGCCTCGAAGACGCCGAGGTTGTTCACCAGCACATCGACGTCCGGGAACTTCTCGACGACGGCGTCCGCGCCGGCGGCGTCGGCCACGTCGGCGGCAATCCCGACGACATCACCACCGATGGTGGCCACCGCCTCATCGACCCGGGCCTGGGTGCGGCCGTTGACGATGACCCGCGCGCCGGCCGAAGCCAGCCCGTGGGCGATGGCCAGGCCGATGCCCTGGGTGGAGCCGGTGACGAGCGCGGTCTTGCCGGCGAGATCGATGTTCACGAGGTAGTACTACCCCTGCGCCGCCACCGCTATTCCCCGGCTACTCCTCCACGGAGATCTCGCGCAACTCGCGCTTGAGGATCTTGCCGGTCGGGTTGCGCGGCAGCTCATCGAGGAAGATGACCTCCCGCGGCACCTTGTAGCGGGCCAGGTTGTCCTTCACGTAGGCCTTGATGACGTCCTCGTCGACGCTGGCGCCCTCCACCTTGACGACGAAGGCGCGCAGCCGGTGACCCCACTCCTTGTCCTCGACCCCCAGGGCGGTGGCCTCGATGACCTCCGGGTGGCCGCTGATGAGGTCCTCGACTTCGGCAGGAAAGACGTTCTCGCCACCGCACACGATCATCTCGTCATCGCGGCCGGAGACGTAGAGCAGCCCGTGCTCATCGAAGTAGCCCACGTCGCCGGAGGACAGCATCCCGTCGATGATCTGCTTGCCGCCACCGCCGGTGTAGCCCTGGAAGGGGAACGTGTTGCGCACGAAGATGCGCCCGACGTCACCTTGGGCGACCTCACCGCCGTTGTCGTCGAGGATCTTCACCGTGATGCCCTTGACCGGCGGGCCGACGGTCGCCGGGTTGATGGACAGATCCTTGGGCCGGGCGATCGTCGCGAACGCGATCTCGGTGGAGCCGTACAGGTTGTAGATGATCGGCCCCAGCTCGCGCAGCGCCCGGCCGGCGAGCTCGGCGCCGAGCTGCGACCCGGAGACGAAGACGATTCGCAGGCTGGACAGGTTCGGCTTGGGTGACATCTTGTCGAGCTCGTCGAGCATGCGCGACAACATCACCGGGACCACCACGATGGCGGTCACCTTGTGCTTCTCGATATCGGCGAACACGGTGGCCGGTTTGAACCGTCGGCGCAGGACCAGTGTGGTCCCCAGCATCATCGCGATGGTGGCGTGCAGAAAACCCAGCGCATGGAACATCGGCGCGGGCAGGGAGGTGACCTCACCGCCCTTGAACGGGACGTGCGACAGCACCCCGCCGATGGGCGCGAGCGACGGCGGCGTGCTGCGGTTGGCCCCCTTGGGGGTGCCGGTGGTGCCGCTGGTCAGGATGATGACCGATGAATGCTTGGTCACCTTCGGGGCGGGCTGCTTGCTGCTGCGCGCGATCAGGTCGGCCAGGGTGTCGTCGGTGGAACCCGAGGGCTCCTCGGAGTCCGGGTTGGTGGGCAGTGCGCGGAATTTGCCCAGCGCCGGGTCGGCCTGGGACACCGCTGCGGTGTACTCGTCGTCGTAGATGATGACCTGCGCGCCCTCGCGCTCGGAGACCTCTTTGATCTGCGGCCCGGAGAACTCGCTGTTGAGCAGGATGATGCGGGCGCCCACCCGGGCGGCGCCGTACACGCCGACCAGGAACCAGCGGTGGTTGCGGATCAACAGCGCGACACCGTCACCACCCTTGACGCCCTTGGCGCGCAGCCCGTTGGCCACCGCGTGCGCCGCACGGTCCAGCTCCCCGAAGGTCATCTCGCCGTCGTCGTCGATGATGGCGACACGGTCGGGATGGCGGCGGGCGTTGAGCGCCGGGATCATCCCGAACTCACCCCAGCGGCGGATATCGGCGAGCATGGCGGCCATCGCCTGCGGCGACTCGAGCCGCAGGGCTCCCGCCTCGAACATCTTGCGCGCGTAATGCAACTCTGCGGCGCCGCGGCTGAAGTACTGCTGGGCCTTGGCGGCTGCCTGAGCGGGCAGGTCTGTGAGACTGGACATGAACGCCACAATATGTGACGCGTGTCGAGTCGCGGCAGATAACTACCATGGCCGTATGGGCGCTTCGGCCGGCAGTCGCAGGACGTTGGAGGTCGGTGGGCGCGAGGTCTCCGTCAGCAATCCCGGCAAGGTGATCTTTCCCGGCGCCGACGGGCGGGCCGATATCACCAAGAGCGAGCTCGTCGACTACTACCTGGCCGTGGCCGACGGCGCGCTGCGCGGCGTGCACAACCGGCCGATGATCCTGAAGCGTTTCGTCAAGGGCATCGACGAAGAGGCGATCTTCCAGAAGCGGGCACCCGAGAAACGCCCGGACTTCATCCACGTGGCCGAGTTGAGGTACGCGTCCGGGACATCGGCCAAGG
Organism: Mycolicibacterium frederiksbergense; assembly: GCA_030499155.1. GTDB lineage: Bacteria > Actinomycetota > Actinomycetes > Mycobacteriales > Mycobacteriaceae > Mycobacterium > Mycobacterium frederiksbergense_A. Next base: position 927,417 of record JAUKNU010000001.1, read on the forward strand.
AAGCGGTGATCACCGAGGCCGCCGGCCTGGTCTGGGCGGTCGGCCTCGGCTGCATCGACTTCAACCCGCACCCGGTGCAGGCGCAGGATCTGGAGCATCCGGACGAGTTGCGGGTCGATCTGGACCCGATGCCCGGGGTTGAGTGGGCGCAGATCCTGGCGGTCGCCGCCGTGGCACGCGATGTGCTGCAGGAACACGGCCTGACCCCGTGGCCCAAGACCTCCGGCTCCCGCGGGTTCCACATCTATGCGCGCATCCAGCCGAACTGGCCGTTCAAGCAGGTCCGGCTGGCCGCCGAGACGGTGGCCCGCGAGGTGGAACGGCGGGCCCCCGAGCTGGCCACGGCCAGGTGGTGGAAGGAAGAACGCGGCGCGCGGGTGTTCGTCGACTTCAACCAGAACGCCAAGGACCGCACCGTCGCCTCCGCCTATTCGGTCCGCGCCAAGGCCGACGCCCGGGTGTCCACACCGCTGTACTGGGACGAGGTCGCCGATTGCCGGCCCGAGGTGTTCACCGTGGCCACCGTGCCGGCCCGCTTCGCCGAGATCGGCGATCCCTGGGCGGAGATGGACGCATACCCAGGGGATCTGACCGAACTGCTGGAACTCGCCGAGCGGCTGGGTCCCGCGGAGAAGCCGCCCGGCAAGAAGGGCGCGGACGGGCGCCGGGTCTCGCAGATGCCACTGATCGAGGTCGCCCGGACCAAGACCCACGATGAGGCGATGGCGGCACTGGAGGTGTGGCGGGGCCGCCACGCCGAGGCGGCTGCGCGGCTGGAGCCGGTCGACGTTCTCGTCGACGGGATGCGTGGTCCGAGTTCGATCTGGTACCGCGTGCGGATCAATTTGCAGCACGTGCCGGAGGAGATCCGGCCACCCCAGGAGACGTTGATCGCGGACTATTCGCCGTGGGACGGATATTCGGGGAAACAGTTCACCCGCTGACCCCGAAATTTAGCCTGGATCCACCGACGGACCGCGGTGGCTGATGCCGGGCTTGTTGTTGTTGATCGTCGGGTGTGTGGGCATGAGGTAGCTGCTGGTCTGTCCAGCTTTTCCTCTGCGCTCCGGTCGGGCCTTTCGGCGGGTGGTCAGGGTGTCGCGGTCAGTGGTGGACTGTGTCCGATGGTGTTGTGCCACAGCGTAAGCCAGGCCTTCGACCAGGGCCAGCGGCTGGGTAGGTGCAGGATCGGTCGGCGTTGCGGTCTGGCGAGTCGGGCGGGAATGTTGATGATCCGGCGGCGGAGGGTGGATCCGCGTGCGCGGGTCTGGTGGTCACCGGCGAGCACGCTGGCAGCGCGCAGCAGGTTGTGGGCGATCGCCGCGCACAGGATCCAGGCGGAGTTCGCCCCGAAGCGGCCCGACGGAATGTGTGCCAGCGGTCCGTCGATCAGGTCGGCGAACACGGTCTCGATGATCGCGTGCTGGCGGTGGGTGATGTCGGCCTGATCGGCGGGCAGGTCGGTGTTGGTGAAGAACGGGTGATATCGCCAGATCGGGAAGAGCGCGTCGGGAAACCGGGCGTCTTTGACTCGGCGCACGATGAGGCGGGCGGTGATTCGATCGGGGGTGGATGCAAAAGCGGTGTAGGGGATCTCGGCGACCTCGGCATCGGAGATCCAGGCGCCGGTGTCGGGGTCACGGACCGCACCCGGGTAAGACACCGGGGTCCACGCGCTCTCGTCGATGGCGGCCAGCGCGCGTTCGACGGCGGGGTTTCGGATCATCACCAGCGAGAATCGGGCGCCCGCGCGCAGGCAGGTCCGCACCACCGCCCGGTTGCCGTAGGCCGAGTCGCCGCGCACCAGGATCTGCCCGCTGGCTCCGGCGGCGCGGGCGGTGCTGACGGCTTGGGCGACCATCCGCCCGGCACCCTTGGCTGAGCCGGTCTTGCCAGCGCGCAGCCGCATCCCGGCGATCACCGGTGCCGACCCCGCGGTGCTGATGGTGGTGGCCAGCGGTGAGAGTCCCTTGCGCAGGATCTGCTTGCCGGCGATCTTGGTGTGTCCGTAGGAGGCGCCCTGTTTGGCGTGCCCATAGACCGGGCGTAGCAGCGAGTCGATGTCGATGAACACCAGGTGCGTGGCGGCCTCGGGGAGCAGGTCGACGCTCCCGCACAGCGCCACGAGGTGTTCGCGCAACACCGATTCGAGTTGGCGGGCGTGACCGAAAGTGAACTCCCGCAGCAAAGTACCGACCGTGGAGGGTGCGTATACGCCGTCGAACAGCGTCTTCATTCCGCCGCTGCGGAGCAGGTCGATGTCATCGATGCAGTCCGCGCCCGCGCACATGCCCGCCACCACGGTGGCCAGCTTCGGCGCCAGGTTCGCCGACCCAGACTTGATCCGGGGCGCGACGATCTGGACCTTCTCCGAGAGAAGCCGAGTCAGCCCGGTCTGCTGGGCCAACGTCATCACCGGCACTAGGCCCGCCGACGACACGAGATTGTCCTCATCGAACACCGCTGATTCCGCGGCCAACCTATGCGAAACTTGCACTGGAAGTGCCTTTCCGAACCGGGACCTGATTGCTGCGTGAGAACTACAATCATCCCAGTTCAGAGGGCACTTTCCTCATTCCGACACCCCGGACAACACCCACGTCCGTCGGTGGATCGAAGTTTAGGCTACTCGGCAGTAAGGTGTACCCATCATTTTGGGTAATCACACTCGTCAACGAAATATGTTGTGGCACAACAGCTTACATTTCGCTCAGCGAACCCTTACCCGGCTCTCAGACTATCTTCTTAGCAAAGTCTCAATCACTACTCCCCGGTACCTTAAATTCCGCCGATAACTTCGGAGATATCGAGAACGACAGGTCAGAACCAGAAGGGAGGCAGAACATGACGATCGCATTCCGTTACGGGAACCCGGCAGTCAAGTGTGACGGCGCCGAACTGCGAGCACAGTGCCGCCACCTCGCCATGGTGGTGACCGTCTCAGGTGTCATCGATGACGACAACTTCGATCGACTCACCCACAAGGTCCGCCGACTGGTCCTCGCGGAAAAGCCGTTCGCACTCGACCTGAGTGACGTGACGTTCCTTTCCGCGCGCGGTGTGTCTCTCCTCTACGCCCTCGATGATGAGTGCGACCTCGCCGGAGTCGAGTGGGCGCTCATCGCGAGCCCCGCCGTTCTGGACGTCCTGCGGATGCTCGACGACGCATTCCCCATCACGGTCTCCGTCCCGGAGGCGCTGCACCACTTCGCCGAGGGCACGCTCGCTCGGCGCCGGTTGCTCCCACTCCTGCACAAGACCGCATAACCAGAAAGGCGGAACACATGTTGATCGATGTTCGCTGGCTGACCGCTCTGATGGGCCGTCACCGCAAGCCTGCCCGCTAGGGTCCCTACCTCGACAGATGAGCCCTCCCACCACCAGGTGGGAGGGCTCATCTCGTTGCCGGCCGCGTCGGTTTTCGCTAGGCTGCCGCCCCGCCGCCATCGGCGTGCAGGGTCAGTCCGGTGACGAAACTCGATGCACCCGAAGCCAGGAAGAGTACGGCCTGCGCGATCTCGGTGGGGTCCGCGGTGCGCCCCAGCGGCAGTGCCCGACCCAGTTCGTCATTGGTATCCCCCCATTCGGCGACCACGCCTTCGGTGTTCGTCGGGCCGGGCGCCACGGTGTTGACCCGCACGCCGCGCGGGCCGAACTCGGCGGCCCAGGTGCGGGTCAGCGACTCGACCGCGGCCTTCGAGGCGCTGTACACCGACGCGCCGGGCACACCCTTGGACGCCACCATGGAGGTGACGTTGATGATGCTGCCGTGACCGCGGTCCAGCATCCCCGGAACCAGGCCGGCCACCAGGAAGTACGTTCCCCGGACGTTGGTGTCGAAGGTCGACTCGAACGACGCCACGTCCTGCTCCACGGTCAGGGCGCCGGGAAAGGTGGCGGCGTTGTTCACCAGGATGTCGACCGGCGGGCACTGTGCGATCAGCGCCGCAACGGACCCGAGGTCGGACATGTCGGCCTGGATGAAGCGGACGTCTCCACCGATGGCGGCCGCCGCGGACTCCCCCCGCTCGCGATTGCGCCCGGTGATCAGCACCGTGGCCCCCGCGTCGGCCAGCAGTCGAGCGCTGGCCATCCCGATCCCGGCGGTACCGCCGGTCACCAAGGCGGTCTGTCCGGTCAGTGTCGCTGTCATGTACTCAATCTCCTTGTCTCAGGCGGAAACCTGTTCGAGCTGAACGCGGCCCATACCGCGTTCGCGGGCGACCCCGGCGAGGGTGTCGCGCAGTTGGGCGCGCCCGCGGAACACCCGTGACATGACGGTGCCGACGGGGGTACCCATCACCCGGGCTGTCTCGGCGTACGTCAGTCCCTGCACGTCGGCGTAGTAGAGGGCGATCCGGAAGCCCTCCGGAAGCTGGTCCAGCGCGGCCTTGATGTCCGCGTCCGGGAACACGTCCATCGCCGTCGCTTCCGCGGACGGGGCGCTGCGCATCACGGCGGTGGGCAGGTCCAGATCGGCAACCGACTCGACCGCGTACTCCGCCGGGCGGCGCTGCCTCATCCGGTAGCCACTGATCCAGCGGTTGTGCATGATGCGGAACAGCCATGCGTTGAGGTTGGTGCCGGGCTGGAACCGGCGGAAACCCATGAATGCGTGCATGAAGGCGTCCTGCAACAGGTCCTCTGCATCGGCTTCGTTGCGGGTCAGCCGGCGCGCACCCCGCATCAACACGGGCCGCAGGGGCGCGGTGTCACGTTCGAAACGCGCAGCCAGTTCGGCATCGGACTCGGCGACGGTGCTGATCAATTTCACGAGTCCCAGACTTGCCCTATCCGCGCGCCGGCGGACCCTTGGAAACCCGTAGTCACCGGTCCGTAGGTCAGGTCCGTGGTCAGCCCGGATGACTCCGGGCCGTTTCCGCCGTTCTGGTCGTCGGGCGTCACACCGCCCGCAAGCGACTGGAGGATTCGCCATGAGAATCGTTGTGATCGGCGGTACCGGGCTGATCGGGTCACAGGTGGTGCAGGGGCTGACCGAGCACGGCCACGACGCGGTCGCCGCCGCGCCGTCCACCGGGGTGGACACCATCACCGGCGAGGGTCTCGCCGAGGCGCTCGCCGGTGCCGACACCGTCGTCGACGTGTCCGATTCGCCGTCCTTGCACGACGGGCCGGCCATGGAGTTCTTCCGCACCGCGACCACCAACCTGCTGGCGGCCGAGACCGCCGCCGGTGTCGGCCACCATCTGGCGCTGTCGGTGGTGGGCACCGAGAAACTGGCGCCGCAGAGCGGTTACTTCCGGGCCAAACTCGCGCAGGAAGCACTCATCGGGGCATCCAGCGTCCCATTCACCATCGTGCGTGCCACGCAGTTCTTCGAATTCGTCGCCGGCATCGCCGACGCCGCGACCGAGACCGGCACCGCGCGGCTGGCACCGGTTTCCTTCCAGCCGATCGCGTCCGCCGATGTGGCCGAGGCGGTCGGCATCGCCGCCGTCGGAGATCCGGCGGGCCGCATCACCGAGGTCGCGGGCCCGCAGCGCTACCGGCTCGACGAGCTGATCCGCACCGCGCTCACCGCGCACGGCGACCGCAGGTCCGTGGTCGCCGACCCCAGTGCCCGGTACTGGGGCGCCGAGCTGCAGGACGACACCCTGGTTCCCGGTGCCGGCGCGGCCCTGTTCGGGATCCGGTTCGAGGACTGGCTATTGCAGTCCAGCGCTCATCCCTTGAAGTAGACGATCTGATGGCTGGTGGCCAGCAGCCTGCCATCGGCCCCCCAGATCTGGGCGGCCTGGTCGAAATGACCGGACGAATACTGTTGTGCACGTGCGGTTGCCAGCACGTGATCATCACCCTGGGCGGCCAAGGTGTCGTTGTCGGCGTGGAAGTACACGGTGATCGACACGGTGCCCGCGGGCAGCGGACGCCCCAGCCGCAGGTAGATACGCGGGTAGAAGATATCGCACACCGCGGTCAGCGCGGCGAAATCCCAAGGCCGAGGCGGGTTGTCGCGGACCCACAGGGTGGTCTCCGAAGACCCGGATTCGCCGTCCCCGGCATCCGGGATGGCCCCGGTGACATAGCGCATGTCGTAGTTGCGCATCCAGGTCGGGCCCTTGTCCGGACCGACAGGCACCTCCGCGGGTGCCGGCACCGACGGCCTGGCCGGTTCGGTGTCACTCCAGGTGTCGCGCCGGACCCCGAAAACCGCGGTGGCGGTGGTCTTCACGTCACCGTCCTGGCGGAGCTCGACGAACCAATGCTGGTTGGACCGGTTGGTACGCACCGCGCGGGTGCTGATCTCGAAGTCACCCTCGACGATCGGGGCCAGGTAGTTCACCGTCAGCGCCACCGGTTGACCGTGCACATCGGGCTGCAGTTCGATGGCCCGCAGCAGCGCCGCGGCGGTGATGCCACCGAACGGGCCGACCATGTTCGCCCATTCGGGCACGGTGCGACCGCGCACCAGTCGTTCACCGGCGGGCTGCAGGGCGATGCCATTGTCGAAGGCCGTCACGGTCTTCCTCCAGGGTCGGGCGGTTCGCTCGGTCGACGGCGCTGCCGACCGCCAACCCAAGTTACCTGCGGGCCGCCGCACGGCTCACGCGGCCACCCCGCTCGTGCGCTACTTGAACCGTCCGGCGAAACCGCGCAAGGGCAGATCCGCGCTGGTGAGCAGGCCGGGGGCCGCCGCGACCACCGATCCGATGGCGTTGAGCGCGGGCAGCCCGGTCACGGTCATCCCGATCGACGCGAAGCTGGTCGGGTCGGAGAGGTCGACGCCCGGCTTGGGGAAGATCATGTGCTTGTTGTAGACGCAGGGATCACCCATGATCTGAGTGATGTAGCAGCCCTTGATATCCCAGCTAGGATCGGTGTGCGGGGTCATCTGCCATTCCAGATGGGTCTCGATCTTCGGCACGCCGCCGACCAGGCCCTGATACTTGATGTAGTTGCCACCCAGCGATCCCTTCGGCAACTGGTACCAGCCCAGATCGACATCCTTCGTGCAGGCCCCGAGCTCGTAGCTGAACTTCACCTCGTCGAGTTGCACGTCGAAACAGTCGGCCATCAGCAGCACACTGTCGGCGAAGACACGGGTGTACTTCTCCAGCATGCCGGGCAGTTGCGGATCATCGACCGGAAGTCCGTAGCCGACCTCTTTCCAGGTATCGGCCGAATGGTGGCACGACACATCCACGGACTCGATGGTGGTCACGTTCTCGATCTCGGCGACATCGGCCGAACACACCACGCCCAGAATCTGATTGAGACCGGGGTTCATCCCGGTGCCGTAGAACGTCGCGCCGCCCTTGGCGGCGGCCGCGGCCAACACCTCGCTGACCGGGCGCCCGGAACGATGCGGATGGTTGGTGTCCCGGTGCCATCCGGTGATCCAGTCGGCGGTGGTCACGATGTTGATCCCGGCCTCGAGCACCTGCACATACAGGTCTTCGTCGGGGAACACCCCGTGGAAGGTCACCACATCGGGTTGGGCGGCGATGATCTCCTCGACCGAGCCGGTGGCGATCACGCCGTTGGGCGCCAGTCCGGCGATCTCACCGGCGTCGCGACCGACCTTCTCCGGTGTGTAGCAGTGCAGACCGATGAGCGACAGATCGGGATGCGCGGCAATCCGTTTGATCATCTCGGTGCCCACATTGCCGGTGGCGACCTGGAAGACGCGGATCTGCTCGGTCATAGTGTGTCTACTTTCCGTACGCGAGCGAGGTCCGCGGCGGATCCGCCGAGACCGTCTGGATAGAACTGCATGGCCCACTTGCGAATTGCGGTGAAGCCCTCGTACTCGGCGGTGGCCAGCGCGGGCGGATCCGAATAGCGCTGGTGCGACCAGATGTGGATGTCCTGGGTGAACTGGCGGATGACTTCCTCGCCGAAGGCGCGGGCCTTGTCCTCGGCGCGTTGGTCGTCGCGCCCGGGCGTGCGCCCGATGTAGACCATGAAACGGACATCGGAGGTGCGATCGTCGACCGGGGTGACGGCCGAGATGGTCCGATTGTCGACCATCCCCCAGCTCTTGGTGACGGCGATACCGAGCCCACCGTTGATGGCCTCGACGCCGCTGTTGACGTCCTCGATCTGCTGTCCGTCGTCACCTTCGAAGGTGATGGTGAAATCGACGTAGGACACCGGTTCGGCGAAGTCGTGGCGGGTGAACACCGGCACGATGGGCGTCTGGTGCACGTACTTGAAGTGGGCAAAGTCCACCCCATTCTCCAGGACGTACTGCGGGTGCAGTTCCAGGTCCTGCCGGAACAACCGCTGCTGCGGGTAGTAGTCAGCCTCGGTGCGATCGCCGAAGTCGGCGAAGATGTCCGGCGCATCGAAGAAGGGCTCCCGGCCCTCGACGTCATGCCAGATGTAGACCGACGCATTGCGTTCGACCACCGGATAGGTCCGCATCCGCCTGCCCCGGTTGGGCCGCTCCTGGTAGGGGATGCAGACGTTGCGGCCCTCGTCGTTCCACTGCCAGCCGTGGAAAGGACATTGCAGCACTTCGCCTTTCACCTGCCCGCCGTAGCCGAGGTGGGCGCCGAGGTGTTCGCAGTAGGCGTTCATCACCGTCAGCCGGCCGGACTCCGCGCGCCAGGCGATCATCTCCTGGTCGAAGTAGGTCATCCGGTGTACGTCACCGATGCCGATCTCGTCCGACCAGGCCACCTGGAACCAACCCGTCGGCTTCATCGACAGTGGTGGTTTTGCCATGGGCCCAAGAATCACAGAGGGTTCTATTAAAGTCAAGGGTCGCGTAGCATCCATCCGGTGACCGAAGCCGCCGTGCCCATTTCCGGTGCGCGACGTACCAACCGGCGGGGGCAGGCCAGCCGCGAGAGCATGCTCGATGCCGCGCTGCAGGCGTTGGCGTCCGGGACTCCCGGATCGGTATCGGGAAATCGCATCGCCAAGGACGCCGGCGCCACCTGGGGCACGGTCAAGTACCAGTTCGGCGATATCGACGGGCTCTGGGCCGCGGTGCTGCGCCACACCGCCGAACGCCGCGGCACCATCCCGGCACACGCGGCGCCGCACGGTTCCCTGGCGCAGCGCGTCACCGGCATCCTGGACATCCTCTACGACGGGCTCAGCGCCATCGATTCCCGCGCGATCGAGAACCTGCGCGCCGCGCTCCCGCGCGACCGGGCCGAACTCGAACACCACTATCCGCAGACCGCAGCCGAGCTGGCCTCATGGCAGAAGGCCTGGATCACCGACTGCCAGAACGCTTTCTCCGACCTGGACGTCGACCCGGCCCGGGTGCGTGAGGTCGCGCTGTTCATCCCCGGAGCGATGCGAGGCATCACCTCCGAGCGTCAACTCGGTTCCTATATCGATCTCGACGAGGCCCGGCACGGCCTGTCCAAGGCGATCGTCGCCTATCTCAAGGGTTAGGGACTTCCGGCCCTACTCGGGGACGACGCAGCGCCGCAGACTTGGTCCATGGCAACGACATCGCCGACCCTTGGCCCTGTGAAGATCATCGAAGATGCCATCCACCTCGCGTGCCGCGCGCCCTCGTATCACAACAGCCAGCCCTGGCGATGGGTCATCTCGCCCGAGGGCGTGCAGCTGTTCGTCGACACCGACCGGTTGGTGGCCACCGATGCCAGCGGCAGGCAGGCCGTGATCAGTTGTGGCGCAGCGCTCGACCATTTCAGGGTGGCGGCGGCCGCGGCCGGATTGGACGCCCATGTGGAGCGCTACCCGAATCCGAACGATCACCATCACCTGGCCACCATCACCTTCGGCAAGCTGGCCACCGTCACCGATGGGCATCGGCGCCGTGCCGATGCCATCCTGCGGCGCCGCACCGACCGGCTCCCCATGGCGGCCCCCACCGATTGGGAGTCCTTCGAGCGGCTGTTGCGCGAATCCGCCGGACCCGAGGTGGCCATGGACGTCATCGCACCCGCCGATCGGCCCGCCGTCGCGGACGCCTCGCAGCTCACCGACGCACTGCGGCTCTACGATTCCGCCTATCACCACGAGATCGACTGGTGGACATCACCCTTTGAGGTGAACGACGGAATCCCGCACAGCTCGCTGGTGTCGGCCGCCGAGGCCGATCGCGTCGACGTCGGGCGGTCCTTTCCCGTCACGCACCACCGCGAACGCCGTCAGAACGTCGCCGAGGACACCGCCCAACTGGTGGTGATCTCCGCACTGGACGACACCCGCGCCGACCTGCTGCGCTGCGGCGAGGCGCTCTCGGCCCTGCTGCTCGACGCCACCATGACGGGGTTCGCGTCGTGCACCCTGAGTCACTTGACCGAGGTGCCGGTCAGCCGAGATATCCTCAGCGCGCTCGTCGGCCGGCCATACCCGCAGGTGGTGGTGCGTATCGGACGGATTCCCGAACTCGACGAGGTGCCACCGCCCACGCCGCGACGGCCGCTTCAGGATGTGCTGCAGATCAAGGTCTGAGCGCGGCCAGCATCGCATGTAGCCGGCGGCCGACCGCGGCCAGCGGATCGGCGCTGCGTTCGGCGCGACTCATCGCCACCGCCCCCTCGACGGCGGCCACGATCAGGGTCGCCGTATCGGCGGCCTCGGGGTGGGTCACACCGGCCTCGCGCAGCGAGGCGACCAAGAGGGTCGTCCAATTGCTGAACGCGAATACCGCCGCATCCCGCGGGGCGGCGTCATCGTCATCGGTCGAGTTCGCCACCGCGACCGCCAACACGGCGCAACCACGCTGAAAGTCGCTCTCCACCAGAGACTCCCGCCATGATCGCAGCAACGCATCCAGCATCGCGGCCGGGCCGGCTCCCGCGGCGCGGTGCAGTTCGGCCGTCGTGTGCGCATCAGCCCAGCGAACCGCCTCGGCGGCCAACTGCGCCTTCCCGCCGGGAAAATAGTGGTAGGTCGACCCCAGCGGAGCACCGGCGTGCCTGGCCAGTTCCCGCACGGTCATGGCGCTCAGACCGCGCCGCCCCAGCATGTCGGCAGCACCGGTCACCATGCGGTTGCGCGCCTCCTGATCGGATCCCACATCGACCACCACCCCTCTATGACAACCGTCATATAGTAGCTTGACGAGCCATTATTACGGATGACATAGGCCGGGTGTCGGCGACCCGGACCGTCGAATCGAGATGTGGGCCACATCCCCCGGGCTTTCCGTGTCAAGCGCCGAGGCTCCGGGTAGCCGACCAGACAGGGCGCATCCGCGTCGCACGGTCACCCAAGACCGATGACACCAACACATCAGGGGGCCCACAGCATGACCGATACCACCACTCTCATCACGAACTTGCGCACCGTGCTGGAACTGACCAGCACCGAGATCCAGATTGCCGAGTTCCGCACCAGCCAGGCGCGCACCGATGCGGTGCATCAGGAACTGTCCAAGAACGCCGAGAATGCCCGCACCCGCGCTGCGCTGATCGAGGCGACCATCCGTGAACTGGGCGGCACGCCCACCTTCTTCGGCCCCTTCGTGGGGCGGGCAGCCGCACTCGTGAAGGCACTGACCGAGCAGGCCGAGCCGTTCGCGGAGGCGCTGCTGGGCGATCTCGCCCTGGAGCACCTGCTCGTGGATCGCGCGCGCTACCTCAAGTCGCTCGCCGTCGCGGCCGGCAACTCGCAGGTTCAGGAACTCGCCGATTCGCTGATCGAGGCGCACAGCGCGACCGTCGTCTGGCTGAGCACCGTGCTCGCCGAGGATGCCCTCGGCGGCCCTGCGGCGTTGCGCCGCACCCCGATTCAGGCTGCGGCCGGCGCCGCGGTCAAGCTGGCCAACCTACCGGGGCAGCTGGCCACCCGCACGTTCGATCGGGTGCTGAGCACTGTCCGCTCCGCCCGCCCGGCCGTCGACGACGCCCTGACCCGCGGCAGCCACGCCGGTGAGATCGCGGCCAAGACGCTGTCCGCATCGCGGGACGCGGCCCTGTCGGCGGCCGAGAAGGTGAGCCGGCGCGAGGGCGCCGACGAGGTGGCCGATGCACTGCACACCGTACGCGGCAACACCGGCGTCCTGGAGGCGGCGGAACTGCCGATCGCCGGCTATGAGGAGCTCAATGTCAACGATGCCGTCGCGGCGGTCAAGGAACTCGATGCGCCTGCGGACATCCGCGTGGTCATCGCCTACGAGGAGTTCCACAAGAACCGCCAGCGGGTGGTGTCGGCCGCCCAGTCGCGCCTGAGCGCCATCGCCCAGGAGATCGTCGGCATCAGTTAGCAGAACAGGATCGTGTGATCCATTTCGCTCCGCGACGACCTACGGTACCGTAAGTTACGGTACCGTAGGTTTCGTTGTATGCAGGGAACGGAGTCAGCCATGACGGATCACACCAGCGTCTTGCACGAGTTGGAACCGATCGTCGAGCAGAACCTCGAGCGCCACCTCAGCACGGTCAAGCCGTGGGACCCGCACGACTACGTCCCGTGGAGCCGGGGACGCGACTTCGCCTTTCTCGGGGGCGAGGACTGGGCTCCCGAGGACTCCCCGCTGGACCCGGTGGCCAAGGCGGCGCTGACGGTCAACCTGCTGACCGAGGACAACCTCCCGTCCTATCACCGAGAGATCGCCACCCGGTTCGGGCGCGACGGCGCCTGGGGGACCTGGGTCGGTCAGTGGACCGCCGAGGAGGGACGCCACAGCATCGCGCTGCGCGACTATCTGGTGGTGACCCGCGGCGTCGACCCCTCCAAACTCGAGGCACTCCGCATGGAACACACCATCGCCGGGTACGACTCGGGCGACAAGACACCGTTGGCGGCGCTGGCCTACGTGTCATTCCAGGAACTCGCCACCCGCGTATCGCACCGCAACACGGGGCGGGCCTCGGGCTGCCCGATCGCCGATCAGCTGCTCGCCCGGATCGCGGCCGACGAGAACCTGCACATGGTCTTCTACCGGAACCTGATGGCGGCCGCCCTCGACATCGCACCGGACGCCGCCATGGCCGCCATCCGCGATGAGGTCGTCGGGTTCACGATGCCCGGTGCCGGCATGACCGACTTCCACGAGAACTCCATCCTCATCGCCAAGGCCGGCATCTACGACCTGCGCATCCACCACGACGAGGTGCTACAACCGGTATTGCGCTTCTGGCGAGTCTTCGAGCGCAGCGATTTCGGCCCGGCCGGCGAACAGGCCCGCGCCGAACTCGCCCAGTTCCTGGATGCCGTCGATGAACGGGCCCGCTATTACGAGGCGAAGGCCGCCCGCCGCAAGGTCGGCGCGCCGGTCTAGCCGCCACGCCGCCGAAGCGCAGCGGCGGCGCTCAACACGGCAGCGCCGACGGTGCCGACCAGCACGCTGTCCATCTTCCAGCTCTGCCAGTACAGCGGTACGTCCAGGTGCACGTCGGCGATCTGGACGAAGTCCGTGTTGACGAGCTGCTCGGGGTACATGCCCCAGCCCAGTCCGGCGCGCACCGCAGCCCCGAAACCCTCCGCGGTCGGCACCAGGTGCACCGGGCGGCCGATGGGCTTGTGGAAGACCTTCCGAATCAGGTTGTCCTGCAGAGCATCATCTCGATTCCATGCCAGTGACGGAGCCGCGGCAGCCGCGGCGGCGGTGAATCCACCGGGCAGGTACTCACGGACGTACTCCTCGACCGCCACCGGCACGTAGCGCATCACCCCGAGCGACTGCACGCGGCACCCCGGCACCGCAGTGCGTTCGGTGGTCACCGCGCCCATCACCGCGCCCTCCCGCAGCAGCTTCGCCGAGTGGTCCTGATCCTCGATCCGGATATCGAACAGCACGCCGGGCAGCCCGGCGAACACCGCGCTGAACCAGGTGGCCATGGAATCGGCATTGACCGCGAGCGCGATGCGGGTGCGTTCGGTCGAGCCACCCGCCGTCTCGGCCAGCGCCTCGGCCTCCAGGATCGCGGTCTGCGCGGCCAGTCGCAGTAGCGGGGCCCCGGCCGCGGTTGCCCGACAGGGTTTTTCGCGGACCACCAGGACCTGGCCGACACGCTGCTCGAGAGCCTTGATCCGCTGACTGACGGCGGACGGGGTGACATGCAACCGCTCGGCGGCGGCATCGAAGCTACCGAGTTCGATCACCGCGGCGAACGCGGCCAGCTGTTGTCCGTCCAGCTTCATCCGCTCAGGCTAATCGAGCCGAAAAATCTTCAGCGAGATTCAGCACCGAACACTTCATTAGATAGCCCACTAATCATTAATGTAGTATCTAAATGGCCGCCGGCACAGCGGCCCCAGCAGGACCTCGGCGATCTCCGCCCGGGTCCTAATTTGGTTTCTGCACAACACTATTCAATGTTTCACAGGTGTTTCCGGTGTGAGCCGCACGCAACGCAGACGTATTCCATCCCTAACCACCCGGCAATGGGCAGCGCCTGTAATGGAACCAGCCGACCTCCCCGGCATCCGGCACCGTCGCCGACCGACAGACACGTGAAACACGGAGACCCCCATGTCTTTTGATTCGTCCATCGCCGAGAACATCGCCACCTCGCTGGCCGAGATCCCGCACCCGTCCCTGCCCAAGGGATCCAACATCTACGGCAGCACCAAGATCTTCCCCGACTATCAGGCCGAGGCGGGAGAGAGCTACTTCACGCTGGTGCACGGCATCGCCCACGAATCCTCCGTCGCCTTCGTCGCGGTGCTGCAGGCCACCCGGGCGCTGCGCAAGGGCTTCGAGTCGGCGCTGTACTTCTACGGGCCCGGGGCCATCAACTGTCTGGCCACCCGCGGTTTCCCGAAGACGGGCGACTCCGGTTTCCCCGGCGAGCAGAACATCAACGACGCCCTCGCGACCTTCATCAAGGAGGGCGGCACCGTGTTCTGCTGCCGATTCGGTCTGGGACTGCACGGTGGACGCGAAGAGGACCTCATCGAGGGAGTCATCCCCGCGCACCCCCTCGACGTGCAGGACGCGCTGATCTACTACGCCCGCAAGGGCGCGATCATCAACTCCACCTACATGGTTTAGGCCCGACGGTCATGACCACACTCGCGGCCGTCTCGGCCAACTTCACCCGAGATCTGGAACAGAACTACGCACTCATCGCCGCGCTGACCGCGCAGGCCCGCGAACGGGGCGTCGACTTCATGGTGCTGCCGGAGGCCGCTGTGGGCGGCTACCTGTCCTCGCTCGGCAATCACGGTGACACCGTCAAGACCACCCAACGTTCACTGCCCCCGGCCATCCGGCTCGACGGGCCCGAGATCGCGCGGATTCAGCAGCTCATCGGCGACCTCGTCATCGCGATCGGGTTCTGCGAACTCGCCGAGGACGGACAAACCCGCTACAACACCGCAGCCGTGCTGGACGGCGATCGGATCTATGGAACGTACCGAAAGGTGCATCAACCCCTCGGGGAGGGCATGTCCTACTCGGCGGGCGACGGCTACGGAGTTTTCGATACACCGATCGGCCGTGTCGGATTGCAGATCTGCTACGACAAAGCCTTTCCGGAGGCGGCCCGCATGATGGCGCTCGACGGCGCCCAGATCATCGCCAGCCTGTCGGCATGGCCGGCGGCCCGCACCGCGACCGCGGAGAATCTGCAGGACGACCGCTGGACCTACCGGTTCAACCTGTTCGACATGGCACGCGCCCTGGACAACCAGGTGTTCTGGATCGCGTCGAATCAGAGCGGCACCTTCGGGTCCCTGCGCTACGTGGGCAACGCCAAGGTCGTCGACCCCGGTGGAAACATCCTCGCCACAACGCTTCTGGACAGCGGCATGGCGGTGGCAGAAGTCGACCTCGACACCACGTTCCGCACGATGCGCGCCGGCATGTTCCACCTGCGCGATCGCAGGCCCGATGTCTATGGCCCGTTGACCGCCACCGACACCACGCACACCGCGAAGTGGCAGGAACTCGCCCATGCCTGAGATGACCTTCGAGGTCCGTTGGCCGGACGGCAGCACCCAGCGCTGCTACTCCCCCAGCCTCGTCATCCACGACTACCTGGACACCGGCGGGCGATACACCGTGGGCGAGTTCGTCGACCTGTCCGGGCGGGCACTGACCGAGGCCAGTGACCGGGTCCGCGCCAAGTTCGGCTTCGCCTGCACCTCGGCGGCGGATACCAACGACCGGATCTCCAGTGCGGCAGCCGGATTCCCGACCGACGCGCTCATCGAGATCACCGCCATGCACCCTCCACTGGAGCGATCATGACCACCACCCACGTCCCCGTCGTCGTCATCGGCGCAGGACAGGCCGGACTGTCGGTCAGCTGGTATCTGAGCCGGGCCCGGGTCGAGCACGTCGTGCTGGAGGCCGCCACTCCGGTCCACGCCTGGGCCGATACCCGTTGGGACAACTTCACTCTGGTGACCCCCAACTGGCACTGCCGGCTGCCCGGCTACCACTACGACGGGCCCGACCCGGACGGCTTCATGACCCGCGACCAGGTCGTCACCTGGCTCTCGGGTTGGCTGGACACGTTCGACCCGCCGGTGCGCACGCACACCCGGGTGACCAGACTGGCCAACGCTGCCGCCGGTGGATTCGAGCTGACGATCCGTTCCGAGAGTGGTGAGGAGACCATCACCTGTGACCACGCCGTCGTCGCGACGGGCGGATACCCGCTACCGGTCATCCCGTCGTACGCGGATTCGCTGGAAGATTCGGTGGTTCAGCTACATTCGGAGCAGTACCGCAATGCCGGGCAGCTACCCGAGGGGGCCGTGCTGGTGGTCGGCACCGGACAATCCGGTGCCCAGATCGCCGAGGACCTGCACCTGGCCGGGCGGCAGGTACACCTCGCGGTGGGCAGCGCACCGCGGGTCGCCCGGACATACCGCGGACGCGACTGCATGACATGGCTGTCGGACATGGGACTGTATGACAGGCCCGCCGCCCAGTATCCCGGCGGTAAGGCTGCCATCGAGAAGACCAACCACTACGTCACCGGCCGCGACGGCGGCCGCGATGTGGACCTGCGACAGTTCGCCACCGAGGGCATGAAGCTCTACGGCGCGCTGGCCGACGGCGCCGGCACCATCCTGCGCTTCGACCCGACGCTCACAGCGG
This sequence comes from Mycolicibacterium frederiksbergense, assembly GCA_030499155.1. GTDB lineage: Bacteria > Actinomycetota > Actinomycetes > Mycobacteriales > Mycobacteriaceae > Mycobacterium > Mycobacterium frederiksbergense_A. The sequence goes on from JAUKNU010000001.1 coordinate 944,371, forward strand.
CCCTCGACCATGCCGATGCGGTCTACAACTCGATCTGCGCCGATATCGACCGCCACATCGACACGCACGGCATCGACGCACCCCCGGCCACCCGGTACGAGCCGGTCTGGGTCCCCGAAACCGAGACCACCACCTTGGATCTCGGCACCGAGAACGTGGCGGCCATCATCTGGGCCATCGGCTACCGGCCCGACTACCGGTGGATCGAGGCCAGCGCCTTCGACGGTGGTGGCCGCCCCATGCAGACCCGCGGTATCACCGGCGTACCCGGATTGAGCTTCGTGGGCCTGCCGTGGATGCACACCTGGGGATCGGGCCGCTTTCTCGGCATCGACCGCGACGCCCAGCACATCGCCGCCACCATCATCAGCACCTACCACGAGTCGGTGCTGCGGCTCGCGGTCGGGCATTGAGGCCGGCCACCGATGCAGGGACGACAGTCGTTCGGCCGGGTCATCGCGGCGCGCGCGGCCTCCGACCCCCATCAGGTCGTGGTCATCAGTGACCACGAGGGGCGTAGCCTCACCGCGGCCGAGCTCGATGCGACGAGCAACCGGTTGGCCCGAGAGTATCTGGCCCACGGCGTGTCCCGCGACGACCTGGTCGCCGTGGCCCTGCCGAACAGCATCGAATTCATCGTGGCGTGTGTCGCGATCTGGAAGGCCGGCGCCACCCCGAGCCCATGGTCGCCGGCAGTCGGTGCACCCGACCGCCGTCACCTGGAGACGCTGGCCCGACCGGCACTCGCGGTGGGCTCGGCACCGGAGGATCCCTCGATCCCCTGGCTGCGGGCCGGTCATCACAACGGTCGCGCGGCCGGGCCGCTCCCGGATACCTGGGCGTCCAGCTGGAAGGCACCCGCGTCCTCCGGAAGCACCGGCCGGCCGAAGATCGTGCTGGCGGCCGCGCCCGCGCTGATCGACCCCGAACGCCAGGTGGCGCCGTTCCTGCCGCACCGGGCCACCCAACTGGTGACCGCGCCGTTGTGGCACTCCGCCCAGTTCACCTACGCGTTCCGTGGCCTGCTGACCGGGCATCGGCTGGTCCTCACCGAGGCGTTCGACGAGCACCGGTTCTGCACGCTGATCGACCGGCACGACATCAGCTGGACAATGCTCTCCCCCCACGATATTCACCAGCTGGTGCGCCTGCGTCCGTCGGCGGATCTCCCGTCGTTGGCATCGGTGCTGCATCTCGGCGCACCGTGCGCACCCGCGGACAAGCGCGCCCTCATCGACTGGCTCGGCGCAGACCGCGTCGTCGAGGTCTATGCGGGTAGCGAATCCAACGGGCTCACCATGATCACCGGACCCGAATGGCTGCAGCGACCGGGGAGCGTCGGAAAACCCATCGGCGGCACCGAGATTCGCATCTCGGCTGCCGACGGTACGCCCGTCCCCACCGGTGGGGTCGGCCATATCTGGATGCGCCGGGGAGCCGAACCCACCTACCGTTACCTGGGCGGGCGGTCCCGACGCACCCCCGACGGCTGGGACAGCCTCGGTGATCTCGGGTGCCTGGACGCCGACGGCTACCTGACCGTCGTCGAACGCGCCTCCGACGTCATCGACGCCGGAGGCACCCCGGTGTACCCGACCCGGGTCGAACACGCACTCACCCAGCATCCCGCGGTCCGGGAGGCGGTGGTGACCGGGGATGGCGCATCCGGGCTCACCGCGACCGTCGACATCGGTGGTGCAGAGGTCGAGTCCTCGACACTCATCGAGTTCAGCCGGAGCCGACTCTCCGCCCCCGAGGTTCCCGCCGTCGTCCACCTCACGCGCAGTCGACTGCGCAATCAGGCAGGCAAGGTGCGCCGCAGCGCCTTTCAGTCCACCGCAGCACCCGTCACCCAGGAGTCACCTATGTCGGTTTCCACCAGAGTCGATCTGGCCCTGCTCGGCTTCCGTGGCCGGCCACCCGTCAGCCGCTCCGCCGGTGCCGGCCCGAGCGCCGACGGACACCTCGTCATCGACGGTCTCAACGCCGCGATCCCGCGCAATGCGGACAGCCCGTTCGTGTTCGACGGCACCCGGGTGCTGCTGGACGGCCAGGACACCGGACTGGACGTCGAGGTCGTCGAACGACCGAGGTTCTACGACCTGCACACCGCCGACGGTGTGCCGTACGAGAAGCTGGCCCGGCTGCACGGCCGGAACGTGCTCGCCACCACGGTGGTTCAGACCTGTATCCGGTACACCGAGGATCAGCGCTGCCGGTTCTGCACCATCGAGGAGTCGTTGCGCGCCGGCGCCACCACGGCGGTCAAACGGCCGGCCGAACTCGCCGAAGTCGCCGAGGCGGCGGTGCGTCTGGACGGCATCACCCAGATGGTGATGACCACCGGGACCTCGGCCGGCACCGACCGCGGTGCCCGTCATCTGGCCCGGTGCGTGCGGGCGGTCAAGGCCGCGGTGCCGGCGCTACCGATCCAGGTGCAGTGCGAGCCTCCCGCCGACCTCGCCGTCCTCACCGAACTGCGGGACGCCGGCGCCGACGCCATCGGCATCCACATCGAATCCCTCGACGAGGAGGTCCGTATGCGCTGGATGCCGGGCAAGGCAACAGTGCCCGTCAAGCAGTATCACCTGGCCTGGCGCGAGGCGGTGCGGGTGTTCGGGCGCAATCAGGTCTCGACCTACCTGCTGGTGGGTCTCGGCGAGGATCCCGACGAACTCATCGACGGCGCAGCCGAACTCATCGAGATGGGCGTGTACCCGTTCGTGGTCCCGTTCCGCCCCCAGCCGGGCTCGCTGGCCGTCGATGTCGACCGGGCCGGCGCACCCGAGGCCGCCGTCGTCGAAAAGGTGTCCCGCGAGGTCGCCGCGTTGCTCACCTTTGCCGGGATGGCGGGAGCCGACCAGCGCGCCGGGTGTGCGGCCTGCGGGGCCTGCTCGGTGCTGCAGGGGCTCGGTGCCTGATGATCCAGTTCGACAGCAGCACAACAATTTCCTCACCCGACCTGTCCATCCTGGCCGGAACACCGGCACCCGCAGCGTTTCTCATCCGGCGCGCCGAGAGCGCGACCGACCTGGACGGCTACCGGCGGTTGCGCAAGGGGGAGTTCGTCGACGAGCAGGGGTTGTTCACCGGCAGCGACCGCGATGACACCGACGACGATCCCCGCACCGTGGTGCTGGTGGCCACCGACACCGCGGGCACGGTGCTGGGCGGGGTGCGGCTGGCGCCGGTCGGTTCGGTGGATCTGGGCTGGTGGACGGGCAGCCGGCTGGTCACCGCCGCAGAGATCCGTCCCGCCGGAGTGGGACCCGCACTGATACGGGCCGCGTGTGCCCACGTCGAGTCGGCCGGAGTCCTGCGGTTCGAGGCCACCGTGCAGCGGCGGTACCGGTCCCGATTCACCGCCCTGGGCTGGGAAAGTCTGGGCCAGACCATGGTCGCCGGGCAGCCCCATGAGCGGATGCGCTGGCCGCTCAACCCGTTTCACCGCCTTGCCCAGGCCACGAAATCGTTCCTCGGCGACACGCTGGCCCCGCTGCGGGCGGTGCGCGGCGGGCTCGGCCCGGCCGGGTTCGTCGGTGACGACGGTGCGCCGGTTCCCGGGACCGACCTCGTCGCCGCCTGCGATGCCATCATTCCCTCGATGGTGGAACGCGATCCGGAATGGGCCGGCTGGTGCGCGGTCCTGGTGAACGTCAACGATCTGTCCGCGATGGGCGCCCGCCCGACCGGCCTGCTCGACGCCGTCGGTGCGCCGACCCGTTCCATCCTGGACCGGGTGATCCGCGGTATCACCGCGGCGTCGGTGGCCTGGCAGGTTCCGGTGCTCGGCGGGCACACCCAACTCGGGGTGCCCGCGGCGCTGGCGGTGACGGCGCTGGGCCGCACGACCGATCCGGTGCCGGCCGGTGGCGCGAACGCGGGTGACCGGATTCGACTCACCGCCGACCTGACCGGCGGATGGCGGCCGGGCTACACCGGCAAGCAATGGGATTCGACCAGCGCCCGCAGTTCCGCCGACCTGGCCGCCATGGCCGGTCTGGTGGCGGCGACGCGGCCGCGCGCCGCCAAGGACGTGAGCATGGCCGGCATCGTCGGCACGCTGGGCATGCTGGCCGAGGCCGGGGGCACCGGCGCCGAGCTCGACATGTCCGCGGTGCCACGTCCGGCTGCCGCCGACATGGGCCCCTGGCTGACCTGCTTTCCGGGTTTCGCCATGCTGACCGCGGGTGAGCACCGCAGCCCGGCCGAACTGCCCGACGGGGTGGTGGCCGCGGACTGCGGGTCACTGACCGCAGCGCCAGGTGTACGCCTACGCTGGCCGGACGGGGTGACGACGACCGCTTTGGCATCGCCGGTCACCGGCATCGGCCCGGCCTGAGGGGAGCGCATGGCACCGGTGACCCTGGGCGCGGTGGCGGCACATTTCGGCCGCGACGTGGACCGTGGTGTGTCCAAGGTGGTCGGCATCGTGGAATCCGCGGCCCGTGAGGGCGTCGACTTCCTGGTCCTGCCCGACGCCAGCCTGGGCGGGTACATCGGGGACTTCCGGGCGCCCGACCCCAACGATCCGCCGCCCGCGCTCGACCCGGACGGCCCCGAGATCAGCGCGGTGATCGCCGCAGCGGGGCCGATGACGGTGTGTGTCGGGTACGCGGAGGCCGCCGCCGGTGGCAGCCGGTACAACGCCGCGATCTGTGTGTCCGGCGACGGTGTTCTCGGTAGTTACCGCAAGGTGCACCAGCCGGCCGGCGAGGCGTTGACGTATCTGGCCGGTGACCGGTTCAACACGTTCGACACCCCGGTCGGGCCGGTCGGCATGCTGATCGATTACGACAAGACCTTCCCCGAGTCCGCCCGTGCGCTGGCCCTGGACGGTGCGCACATCATCGCGGCGTTGTCCGCCTGGCCCGCGAGCATCACCGACCGCGCATCCCGACTGCCCGCGGACCGCCAGTCGCGGCTGTTCGATCTATACGACTGTGCGCGCGCCGCCGAGAACCAGGTGGTGCTGGTGTCGTCGAACCAGACCGGCGTGATGGGGAACCTGCGGTTCCTCGGCCAGGCGAAGATCGTCGGGCCCGGTGGGGACATTCTGGCCAACACCCGCTCCAAGGGTGGGCTGGCCAAGGCCGAGATCGATGTAGAGGCCGAAATCAGCCGGGCCCGAAGGGTGTTGAATCACCTTTCCGAGCTGCGTCCGAACGTTTATCACGCGGGATCGCAGGGCTGAGATGCGGATCGCGCTGCTGACCTATTCGACCAAGCCCCGCGGCGGTGTGGTGCACACCGTGAACCTGGCCGAGGCGCTGGCCCGCCGGGGTGCCGATGTCACCGTTTGGTCGCTGGCAAGGGCCGGCGATCGGGGCTTCTTCCGGGCCGTGGACCCCGCGGTCGGCATCCGGCTGGTCGAGTTCACCGATCTGCCCGGGGACACCGTCACCGACCGGATCGTGCGCTCGATCGAGGTGCTGGCCAGGGCCTTCACCCCGGACGACTATGACATCGTGCACGCGCAGGACTGCATCAGCGCGAACGCCGTCGGCGCCTGCCTCCGCACCATCCACCATCTCGACGAGTTCACCACCCCGATTCTGGCCGAGTGCCACGAGAAGGCGATCGTGCAACCGTATGCCCGCATCTGCGTGTCGGCCGCGGTGGCGGCCGAGGTGCGGTCCGGGTGGGGCCTCGATCCGGAGGTGATTCCCAATGGTGTGGATGCACAACGATTCATCGATGCCGCCTCGGACACGCAGGGCCGTCGGCGCTGGCGCCACGAGCTGGGCCGCTATGTGCTGACCGTCGGCGGTATCGAGCCCCGCAAGGGCACCGTGGATCTCGTCGAGGCCTTTCACCTGCTCCGCCGGGATCACCCGGATCTGCAGTTGGTCATCGCCGGGGGCGAGACGCTCTTCGACTACCGCGACTACCGCGCCGAATTCGATTCTCGCTGTGCGGCCCTGGACATCACTCCGGTGATCCTCGGCGCCATCGCCGACGATGCGCTGCCCAGCCTGGTCGCGGCCTGCGAGGTGTTCGCGTTCCCGTCGACGAAGGAGGGATTCGGCTTGGCCGCGCTGGAGGCACTGGCGGCGGGCCGCCCGGTGGTCGCCCGGAATCTGCCGGTGCTACGTGAGGTGTTCGGCGACACCGTGCGGTACGCCGATAATCCCGCAGGGTTCGCCGCCACGATGGCGCAAGTACTCACCAATCCGGGGGATGCGGCCCCGGGGCGCGCCCTCGCCCGCACCCTGACCTGGGATGACGCCGCCCGTGCGCACCTCGACTTCTACCGCGAACAGTTACCGTTGTTTCAACGGTAACCATGTTTGTAATATCGCCGGTATGACCAGCACCACGGCGACGCCGTTTCTCACCCTGCGCGGCGACGAGTTGGTGCCCAACCCGATCGCCCACGGCGGCTGGGGCCCCACCCTGGGCGGCCAGGTCGTCGGTGGGTTGCTCGCCCGCGCCATCGAGGCCCAGGTCGATGACCCCGACCTGCACCCCGCCCGGTTGACGGTCGAGATCCTGCGCCGGGTGGCCACCGAACCGGTCCGGGTCAGTGCCACCGTCGCGCGTGCCGGTGGCCGGATGCGCGCCGTGGACGCCGCGATGATCCAGGACGGCCACCTCGTCGCCCGCGCCTCGGCGCTCTACCTGCGCCGTGGCACCCAGCCCGCCGGCGACTTCTGGAGCACGGCGCTCACCCTGCCCCCGATACCGGCCGAACCCACCGATATCGGGGACAACGTCCCGATGTTCATCCGGGCCTACGGGCCGACAGCAGACTCCAACAGCCTGGAATTCCCTTGGCAGCAGGCGGGACCGCGTTATGCCTGGGTCCGCGAGTTCCGCGATCTGGTGGCCGGCGAAGCACCGACACCGTTCATCCGGGCGGCGATGGCGGTCGACGTCACCAGTTCGATGACCAACTTCAGCACCGCGGGCCTGGCCTTTATCAATGCCGACTACACCCTGGCGCTCAGCCGTCTACCCGATGGCCCGTACATCGGCCTGGCAGCACTGAGCCACACCAGCGACGACGGGATCGCCACCGGATCGACCGGGCTGTTCGACCACCTCGGACCGATCGGTACCGGGTTATCCACCGCAATAAGCAATTCCGGTTTCGACCCGAAGGGCAAGTACCGGCGGCCGAACTAGCGTGGCGGCGGGAAGCCGCCGGTGGCCACCGGGCCCCAGCGTCGAGGTGTGATGCGCAGCAGGCACTTTCCCTGATCGACCATGGCCTGGCGATACTCGTCCCAGTCCGAGTGCTCCCCGGCGACCGCACGGAAGTAGTCCACCAGCGGCTCCACCGCCTCCGGCAGGTCCACTCGTTCGGCGTCACCGTCGACCTGGACGTAGGGACCGTGGAACTCCTCGGACAGCACGGTCACGCTGGCCCGCGGGGTGCGCCCGATGTTCACCGATTTGGCGCGCTGCGGATAGCTGGCGACGACGATGCGTCCCTGCTCATCCACCCCGCCGGTGACCGGCGAACTCTGCAGCGAGCCGTCGGCGCGGAACGTGGTCAGCACCATCGCGTGACGGGGACGGACGAACGCCAGTAATTCTTCGAGTGAGACCTGGTCAGCGGTTGCGTAGTTGCGGGCCATACCCGGCAGTCTAGGCCGCGGCTCGTCGGTGATACCGCCGCCGCGCGAACAGCTCCCGGTACCGTATCTGCCATGCCGAACCCCCGGATCGCGCCGCTGGAGTACGCACTGGCGTACCTGGCTCAGCAGGCCGCCCCGCTGGTGTTCCGGCCCCCCAACATCCCCAGACCGGCGCACCGCCTCGACCCGCCCGCCGTGGTACGGGTGCCCACCCGGCACGGTCCGGTCCGGTGCTTCGTCTACCGACCGCATCCGGCGTCACCGCTGAGCGGCACCGCCACCCGCCGTCCCCCGCTGCACATCGACATCCACGGCGGCGGCTTCGTGCTGCGCAACACCCACGAGGACGCCCATATCTGCCGCTACCTGGCCTCTGACATCGGCTGCGTGGTGCTCGCGATCGACTACCACGCCGCACCGCAGGTGACTTTCCCTGTGGCAGAGGAGGAATGCATCGATGTGCTGCAATGGGCGCTCGACCATGCCGACCAGCAGGGCTGGGACGCCGAACGGGTCAGCGTCGGCGGGGCCAGCGCCGGCGCCAAGCTCAGCATGAACCTCGCGCAGTACGCACACGACACCGCGATCGCGCTGCGGGCGGCGGTGCTGTCCTACGCCGTCGCCGACTGCACGCGTACCGACCGCACCTCACCCAAGGCCAACGCGGCGATTTCGCCGACGCTGCAGAAGCTTTCGGCCCGTCTCTATTTCGTGGATCCGGCCAGCCACGACAGCCCGGTCGCATCGCCGTATCACGACACCGAGCTGCCGAAGAAGATGCCGCCCACCCTGATCCAGACGGGCGATCTCGACACACTGGGGCCCGAGATGGTGGAGATCGCCGGCCGTCTGCGAGAGGGCGGCGTCGATGTCACGCACACCGCCTACCCGGTCGATCACGCCTTCAACACCCAGGGAAATCGCGAGGTCATGGACACCTCGATCCGGGAGATCGGCGCCTTCCTGCTGGAGCGACTGACGTGACGTCAACCGAGGTGCACGACGGCCCGGCCGTCGAACATGTGGTCGCCGCGTTGCGGGAGCGGATGTACGGCGCCATCTCGTGTCTGGCCACCCTCGCGGCGCTGGCCCGCTACACGAACGTGGACACGAATGCGTGGTTCCGGGTGGTCGACGTGGCGGTCGCCGCGGGCGGCCTGTGGGCGGCAGCGCTGCTGGCCGAGTTCATCGCCCGGCTCAGTGTGGAGGGAAAGGCCCCGCGCGGCCGCGCGGCCTGGGCGATGCTCGCGTCCTCCGGCCAGATCCTGCAGGCCGCGGCGGCGCCCGCGTTGATCTTGGCGCTGGCCGGTTTTGGCGTGTTGGACACTCCCACCGCGGTGTGGATCGCCATGTGGTTCCTCGTCGCGGAGATGGGTCTCATCGCCTTCGCCGCGGTGCACCGGGCCGGGCTGGTGTGGTGGCAGCAGGTAGTGGCGGTACTACTGCTGGCCGGCGCCGGTGCCGCGGTCGTGGCGGTCAAGATGATTGCCCATCACTGATCACCGGTCTGAACCGGCCGCTCCTGCGCGCTCCACTGCGACCACGACCCGGGGAACAGCGCCGCGTCCACGCCGGCGGCCGACAATGCGGCCACCAGCACCGCGGCGGTGACACCCGACCCGCAGTACACCCCGACCTGCTCGGAACCACCGAACGACCAGGCCAGCGCCGACAGCTCATCCTCGGACAGCAGGGTCCCGTCGGCGGTCAGCACCGAGGTGCTGGGCAGGTTCTTGGCGCCGGGAATGTGGCCGGCCACCGGATCCACTGGTTCAACCTCGCCGCGAAACCGTTCGGGGGCGCGGGCGTCGAGCAGGTTCGGGTGTTCGGCGGCCTCCTCAGCGGTCAGTGTCGGCAGAGCGCCGGCGTAGAGATCGTGCCGTTCGACGACGATGTCCCCGGGAGGTGGCGTCACCGCTCCGGTCTGCATCGCGCCTCCGGCGGCCCGCCACGCGGACAGCCCGCCGTCGAGGATTCGCACATCGATGATGCCCGCGGCGCGCAGCACCCACCAGGCGCGGGCGGACCCGGCTCGGTTCCAGTCGTCATAGACCACCACCGGCACGCCGCGGCGCACACCCCAGCCCCGGGCGGCCTCCTGCAGATGCGTCCCGGATGGCAGCGGATGCCTACCGCGATCGGGCACCCCGTGGTCGCTGAGTTCATCCTCCAGCCCGACGTACACCGCCCCGGGTAGGTGCCCGGCTTCGTACGCGTCACGCCCGTCGGGCGCACCCAGCTGCCAGCGGACATCGAGGATGGTCGTCGGGTCGCCGGCATCGAGGCGCTGGGCGAGCTCGGTCACCGATATGAAGACATCACCACGTGCAGTCACCCGGCGAGGGTCTCAGATCCGGTCAAGATGCGGAATAGCCGGCGCCGGCCGTGCTGTTATTGGCCCTATGACTGACAACCCCGAGCTGAGCCCCACCGACTGGGTACGCGAGCAGACCAAACGCATCATCGAGAACGGCACCACCGACGGGGTCGAGGTGCTGGACCGTCCGATCGTGCTGTTCACCACGACCGGCGCCAAGTCCGGGAAGAAGCGTTATGTGCCGCTGATGCGCGTCGAGGAGAACGGCAAGTACGCCATGGTCGCCTCCAAGGGTGGCGATCCGCAGCACCCGTCCTGGTACCACAACGTCAAGGCCCATCCCCAGGTCACCGCGCAGGACGGCGACAAGGTCGTCGAGTTGACCGCCCGCGAGATCGAGGGCGCCGAACGCGAACACTGGTGGAAGCTCGCTGTTGAGGCCTACCCGCCGTACGCGGAGTACCAGACCAAGACCGACCGGCTGATCCCGGTTTTCGTGCTGGAGTAGCCGGCGCCTAGTTCGTCGTCGGCGGTGGTGGTGCGAACGGTGTGTACCACCACCATTGGGCGCGTTCGCCTTTTGGCCCGGGGCACGCCGGCACTTGCGGTGGTGGTGTGGTGGGCGGTCGGGCCAGCGACGCGTCGGTGAGGGTTTCACCGTTTTCGTCGGTCACTTTCAGCTGTTCGGCGGGCCCGGTGAGGGTGATGACACCCTTGTGGTGCAGGCGGTGGTGAAACGGACACAGCAGCACCAGGTTGGACAGTTCGGTGGGGCCGCCGTCCTCCCAGTGCACCAGGTGATGGGCATGCAGACCGCGGGTGGCGCCGCAACCCGGCACCACGCAGGTCTGGTCACGATGCTCCAGGGCCCGCCGGAGCCGGCGGTTGATGGTGCGGGTGGCCCGGCCCACCCCGATGGGGCGGCCGTGGCGCTCAAACCACACCTCACACGTCGCATCACACGTGAGGTAGCGGCGATCCTCGTCGGACAGTGCCGGCCCCAGATGCAGGGCCGCGACCCGTTTCTCGAGGTCGAGGTGCATGACGACGGTGGTGTGCTGCCCGTGCGGACGGGCCGCCACGTCGGCGTCCCAGCCGGCCTCGATCAAACTCATGAACGCATCCACCGCGTCGGGGAACGGCGGCGCCTGCTCAGAAACCGTGGTCTCGGCGTCGCCGTCGCGTACCCAGCCGTCCTCGGGATCAATACTGTCCTGCGCATCGTGGTCGCGTTTCCACTCCGCGACCAGCTTGTCGCGGTGGGATTGCAGGCCGGCCTCGAACTTCGCGGCCTCCACCTTGGGCAGGGTGATCCGCCACGTCGTGGAATCCTCACCCTCGATCTTGGTGATCCTGCGCTTAGGCTCCGGCTTCTGATCGGGATCAGAGTCTGGGCGGGGTTCCTGTTTGACCGCGGTCCGCAGCTGGCTGACAGTGGCAACCTTGACCAACTCGGCATAATGCTCATCGCAGCCCTGGCCGCCGCCTTCGGCGATCACCCCGAGCTGATCCAGGGACACCCTGCCCTCCCGCAACCCTTGGGTGCAGCGGGGAAGGTCGTCGATGCGATGGGCGACGGCGACCATAGTTTCGGCCCGGCGAGGAGAGACACCGGCCTTCCACGCCACCAGCGCCTCGATGGACCGGCAGCCGGTCGCACCCCACAACGAGTTCCCGTCATCGGTGCCCCTGCCGTCAATCTCGGCGACGATCTCCACCAACCGGCCATCGATCGCATTGCGCTGCCCGGTCAACTCCGCCATCTCCTCGAACAACACCTCCAACCGCGACACCCGAGGCGCGTGTGCGGCGAAAGGTGTTGTCGGCGGCGGCATACCACGATTCTAACGAGATGGTCCGACAAAAAATCCGCTCACGTCCGGCTGACGTCGACCACCGCCGCAGTGAAGTCAGCGGGCGCCTCCTGGGGCACGTTGTGCCCGATACCGTCAAGGATCCGGTGCTCGTACGGTCCGGTGTACTGCCCGCGATAGCCGTGGCCGTCCTTGGCCGGGCCATCGAAATCACTGCTGATGGTAATGGTGGGCACTTCGATCGTGGGTCCGCCCGCGAGCCGCTGTTCGTCGGCGTCGTAACGGGTTTCACCGCGCGCCAGGCTCTGGCGCCACCGGTAGTTGTGCACGACGATCTCGGCGTGATCGGGGTTGTCGAAGGCGGCGGCGCTCAGCTCGTAGGTGGAGTCGGTGAACTGCCACAGCGGTGAGGCGTTCTGCCAGATGAGCCGGTTGAAGTCCCTGGTGTTGCGCCGGTACCCGAGTTCGCCTCGCGGAGTGGCGAAATAGTACTGGTACCACCAACCGTATTCGGCCTGCGGTGACAACGGTTCGAGGTTCGCCGCAAGGTTGACGACGATGTAGCCACTGACCGCCACCAGCCCGCTCACGCGTTGCGGCCACAGTGCGGCAACCACATTGGCTGTCCGGCCGCCCCAATCGTACCCACCGAGGATGGCGCTGGGAATGTTCAGCGCGTCCATCAGATCGATCACGTCGTGACCGATCGCTGCCTGCTGCCCGTTGCGGACGGTCTCGCTGGACAGGAACCGGGTGGACCCGAATCCGCGGGTGAACGGGACGATCACCCGAAAGCCCTGGGCCGCAAGGTCAGCGGTGACGTCGGCGTAGCTGTGAATATCGTAGGGCCAGCCGTGCAGCAGGATGACCGGCCGCCCACCGGCCGGTCCCGCCTCGACATAACCGACGTCGAGCAGGCCGGCCTTGATCTGTCGGACCGGGCCGAGGGTGTGGGTGGGCGCGGGCGGCGCCACCGGAGGCGCTCCGGTGGCGTGCGGCGCGGTTGTGCACCCAGCGAGGATCAGCGCACCCGCCGCCGCGGTGGTGATGCGGGCGAAGTTCCGTCTACTGATGTCCACCCGATCATCACACCCCCGGCAGCCCATCAAGTCCAACGATTGCTTTCGATGCCTGTCATCACTGCTATCGATACGCTGGTCGGATGGAGCTACGACAACTCGAGTACTTCGTCGCGGTGGCGGCCGAGATGAGCTTCTCCCGCGCCGCGACGCGCGCCCATGTCGTGCAGTCCGCACTGTCGACCTCCGTGGCCAAGCTCGAGCGCGAGCTCGAGGTGCAGTTGTTCGACCGGTCCCGGCAGCAGATCAGCCTGACCGCCGCCGGTGAACGGTTCCGCAGCCACGCCCTGGACGTGCTGCACACCGCCAGGGCCGCCGCAGAATCGGTCCAGGAGTTCCGCGGAACCCTCTCGGGTACTGTCGAATTCGGCTCGCTCATTGCCTTCGGTCCGCTGGATGTCGCGGCCGCTCTCGGACAGTTCCATCGCGAGAACCCGCATGTCCGGCTCCGCCTGCACCTGAGTCAGAGCGGTGCGTCGGCCTACCTGTCCGCGCTCACCGAAGGCTCACTGGATCTGGCGCTGGTGTCGGTACCGGAGCGCCTTCCACCGAGTCTGGACATGCGATTGCTGTTCGAGGAGCCGATGGTCTACGTGTGCCGGGCACAGGATATGCCGACTGCCGCCACTCCGGTCGATCTCACAGATCTCGCGACCGCCGAGCTGGTCGGCTTCCCACCGAATTTCGGCCTGCGCCGGCTGATGGACGATGCGTTCCACGCCGTCGGTGTGCAATCGCGCACCCCGTACGAGGTGCCCGCCGGATTCGCGGCGATCGCCGAACTGGTGCGCAACGGCCTGGGCACCACGTTCATGCCGGCCTCGGAGGCCGACCGATTCCCCGACCTGCGCTCCTACCCATTGGCACAACAGGTGACGTGGCAGGTCTATCTGGCCTCACCGCCGGCGGTGCGAATGACGCCGGCCGGCACCCGGCTGGCGGACACGCTACTGGCGGCCGCCGCGGCTACCCCAGCGCAACGCCGAGTTCCTGGGCGAAGACCTTGATCATGTGTTGCACCGCAATCTCGTTGCGGCCGATGATCATGTGATCGTGCTGGCCGTGCCGGACGCCCTGGCCACACTGCGGCAGCATCGCGAAATCCTCATCACGGACCGCGGCGTGCACCCCCTCGTAGACGGTGTCGTAGAGCGCGCGCATATCGTCATCGGTCGCCGGGATGCGTCCCATCCAGCTGTGCCGGACGGTGCAGTGCGTCGGATCTCCCTCGGGCAGCATGTCGATGATCTCCACGCCGACCGGGCTGTTGGCAAGGATGAGATTGGGATACACCCAGTAGATGACGCCTATGTTGGCCGACGGATCGAACGATGCAGACGGATCAGCCTCCGCATTCCCCGTCGCTCCGCTCGCCCCGGTGTCCGCATTCCCCGTCGCTCCGCTCGCCCCGGTGTCCGCATTCCCCGTCGCTCCGCTCGCCCCGGTGCCCGCATTCCCCGTCGCTCCGCTCGCCCCGGTGGCGAGGTTCTTGATCCAGCTGAACGGAAATCCGATGCGGTGGTGCTTGCCGAACTCGTCGTAGACACCCGTATTGGGCAGGGTGTTCTGCCCGATGAGACTCTCGCCGTGCACGAACGGGAAGTGGTAACCCTCGGCGAACGCCTCCAAGGCGCCCTTCCAGGACACCTCCGAGGAGAACTCCCGTTCGGTGTGGTAGCCGTAGGAGCTGTAGTTCCACAGTGCGAGTTCATCTTTCAATGGCCCCAGGTGCGCGTCCAGATCGATGGTGGCGTCGGCGGTGAGCACGGCCCAGATGAATCCGTAGCGTTCCTCGGACGGCAGTTCGACCAGGCCGTAGTCCTTGACGTCCATCGAGTCGAAACCGGACTTGCCCGGCACCATGAACAGTTCGCCGGTGTTCTTGTACGTCCACGCGTGGTACGGACAGACGAATCTGGCGGCATTACCAGCGCCACAGGCAGGCATGGCGCCCCGGTGGCGGCAGTAGTTCAACAGGACGTGACTCGTGCCGGTCCGGTCCCGGGTGACCAGCAGCGAATCGCCGAGGACCGTGCGGACCACGTAATCGTTGCGCTCCGGGATCTGCGCGGACGGCACGATGGCCAGCGGCACCCGGCGCAGGATCTGCGATTCCTCGATCTCGGTGATCTTCGGATCACGGTAGTAGTGCAGCGGCACCTTGAGTTCGCGGTCGGCCATATCGGTGGTGCCGTCCAGCGCGTGGCGCAGCGCACGGCGGGTCAACTCTTCGTCGGTGCTCTGCACTGGGCTGGTGATCACACTCAGACCATACATTCACTACTAATTGTATTGTCAAGACTTCGACGGGGATCGTGCGACGATCGACCCATGCGCAGGCACGGCTGGTCGGGCGATATCCCGATCGATGACGACGAAGCGGTGAACCGCATCATCGCCACGAGCCGCGCCGCCATCGACGCCCGTGGAACGGTGAGCGTGTCCGAGGTGGCCCAGACTCTCGGCGTCACCCGGCAGACCATCTACCGCTACTTCCCCACCCAGGAGACCTTGCTCGCCGCCACCGCGGTCTCCTCGGTGGCGGCCTTCCTGGACCGGCTGGCCGACCGGCTGGGCTCGATCACCGACCCGACCGAGGCCGTCGTCGAGGGACTGGCCTACACGTTCGAACAGCTTCCACACGACAAGTACCTGAGCCTTGTGCTGACACCCGGGAAGGCGAGCGCGTTCACCGCGGGGGTCACCTCGGATCTGGCGATCGGCTTCGGCAGGTCGATCCTGGAGCGCTTTGACATCGACTGGTCCGCAGCGGGTTTCGCCGACGACACACTCGACGAGCTGGTCGAGTTCATGCTGCGTACCCTGCAGTCCTTCATCCTCGATCCGGGCCGCCCGGCACGCACCGGCCGCGACCTGCGAGCCTTCCTGAACTCCTGGATCGCCCCCGCGGTCCGCGCCCACGCGAGCGAGCGCACATGGTGAGTATCCGAGAGGTCGCCGCGGCGGCGGCAGTGTCGGTCGGCACCGTCTCCAATGTGCTCAACTCACCCGACAAGGTGTCCCCGGCCACCGTGGCGCGGGTGCAGGCCGCCATCGACGAACTCGGCTTCGTCCGCAACGACGCCGCCCGCCAGCTCAAGGCCGGCCGATCCCGGTGCGTCGGACTGGTCGTCCTGGACGTCGGCAACCCGTTCTTCACCGATATCGCCCGTGGCGCCGGGGCGCGGGCCACCGAACACAATCTGACCCTGCTGTTGGGCACCTCCGACGACGACCCGCAGCGGGAGCGCTCCTACATCGACGCATTCGACGAGCAGCGGGTGTTCGGGTTGCTGGTGTCCCCCGTCGGCGACGACTTCGACCGCCTCGACGCGCTGCGCCGGCGCGGCACTCCCGTCGTCCTCGTCGACCGCGACGGTTCGGGCACCGATTTCGACTCGGTCGCGGTCGACGATATTGCCGGCGGCGCGCTGGCCGCCGAGCATCTGGCCGGGATAGGGCGCCGGCGGATCGCCTTCGTCGGCGGGCCACCCGAACTGCGCCAGGTCCGCGACCGCCTGCAGGGCGCCCGAAACGCCCTGGCGCAGGTGCCGGATGCCGAACTGGAGGTCATCTCGACACCGGCGCTGACGGTGCTGGCCGGCCGCGCGGTGGGCGAGCAGATCCGCAACCGACCGGCATCGCGCCGGCCCGACGGTGTCTTCTGCGCCAACGACCTGGTGGCCATCGGCGTGCTCCAGGCGCTCGCCCTGATGGGCGATGTGACGGTGCCCGGACACATCGCGCTGGTGGGTTACGACGATATCGAGTTCGCCCGTTCCGCCGTGGTCCCGCTGACCTCTGTGCGCCAGCCCAGCATCGAAATCGGCAGCACTGCAATCGATCTGCTGATCAAGGCGACCGACAACGCCGGACGCGACCCTCGCCATGTCCTGTTCCAGCCCGAGCTGGTGACCCGGCTCTCGACACGGGCGTGAAGCACGCACGACGGGGCGCTTGACGCGTCGGCGGCCACGTCCTATTGTTGCCCCCATCACAAATTGAAACGTTTCAATCAGGGAGTGGCGAATGGACGACATCCAACGCGTGTGCTTTGTGATGCACCTGAAGCCCGACCGCGTCGACGACTACCTCGAGGCACACACCGAGGTCTGGCCCGAGATGCTCGACGCGCTGCGTGCCGCCGGCTGGCGCAACTACTCGTTGTTCCTGCGCCGGGACGAGGGCATGGTGGTGGGTTATCTGGAGACCGACGACTTCGCCCGCGCCACCGCCGAGATGAGCCGGACCGCGATCAACGACACGTGGCAGGAGCAGATGGCTCAGTACTTCCGCACCGAGGCCCACCCCGACAGCAGCCTTGAGCTGCTCACCGAGTACTTCCATCTGGCTTGATCACCCCACCTCTGCACACGACTAGGACACCCATGAAAATCGGAGCGCGCTCCACCACCGGCTGGCGGGCAACCATCTCGGTCGCCATGTCGAACTACATCGAGGCCGGATCGATCATCGCGATCGCCACCAGCCTCGGGTTCTGGCAGGCCGAGTTCGGCATCAGCAACTTCGCCGTCGGGCTGCTGGCGGCCCTGAGCGCCAACGCTTTCGGTGCCGCCATCGGTGCCGCGATCGGCGGGCCGCTCTGCGACCGCTTCGGCCGCAAGGCGATCTACACCTACGACCTGCTGGTGTACATGGCGGGCGTGCTGCTGGCCGCGTTCGCGATGAACTTCACCATGCTGCTGGCGGCGTTCATCATCACCGGTATCGCCGTCGGCGCCGGCGTGCCCGCCTCCTGGACCTATATCGCCGAACAGGCGCCTTCGGGCGAGCGCGCCAAGCACGTGGGCACCGCCCAGCTGGCCTGGTCGGTCGGGCCGTTCATCGGCTTCGCGCTCGCCGCCGCGCTGGCCCCGCTGGAATTGCTCGGGTCGCGCATCATCTTCGTGCACCTGTTCGTGGTCGCCGCGATCGTCTGGTGGATCCGGCAGGGCCTGGCCGAATCGCAGATCTGGAAAGAGGAAGCCGTCGACGAGAGCCGCGAGCTGCAGTCCTCGGTGGGCGCACGTGGTGTGCGCGGCCTGTTCTCCCGTAAGGTCAACATCACCGCCCTGCTGTTCCTCGGCGGCATCTACCTGTTCTGGAACACCGTGGCGGGCCAGGCCGGCATCTTCATGCCCCGCGTCTATGACACCGCCGGTCTGCACAGCCCCGTGCAGCAGAACCTGCTGCAGGTGCTGGTGTGGGGCTGCACGGTGGCCGCCACCTACTTCGGCTTCATGCGCTACGCCGACCGGGTCTCGCAACGTGCCCTCTACATCTTCGGTGCCGCACTCGGGATCGTCGGCTGGATCGTGCTGGTCGCCTTCACCGACAGCGGCATCTCCACCATGCTGATCTTCGCTGTGCTGTGGGGCATCTCGGCAGGCATCGGCTGCCAGGCCTTCTACAGTCTGTGGGCCAGCGAGCTGTTCGCGACCCCGTACCGGGCCAGCGCCCAGGGCATCATGTTCTTCGTGGTGCGCACCGCCACCGGCCTGCTCAGCTACTTCTTCCCCACCATGCTCGCCGCGACCGGCCTGACCACCGTCGGCATCCTGCTCGTCGGGCTGCTCACCGTCGCCCTGATCATCGGCGCCGTCTGGGCGCCCAAGACCCAGGGCAAGTCGTTGCAGCAGATCGAATCCGAGCGCTACGGGGCACCGGTCAGCGCTCCGGCCCACACTCCCTACACCGCAGTCTGAGGAACCCGCAGATGACCACCGCACTGGACAATCTCGCCATCGAACTGCCCTCCTGGGCATTCGGGAACTCCGGCACCCGCTTCAAGGTGTTCGGCACCCCCGGCACCCCGCGCACCATCGAGGAGAAGCTCGCCGACGCGGCCACCGTGCATCGGCTGACCGGGCTGGCACCGACTGTCGCCCTGCACATTCCGTGGGACACCGTCGACGACTACGCCGCGCTCGGACGCTACGCCGGCGATCTCGGGGTCCGGCTGGGCACCATCAACTCCAACACCTTTCAGGACGACGACTACAAGTTCGGCAGCCTGACCCACACCGACAAGGCGGTGCGCCAGAAGGCCATCGACCATCACCTGGCCTGCATCGAGGTGATGAACGACACCGGGTCCCGCGATCTGAAGATCTGGCTGGCCGATGGCACCAACTACCCCGGCCAGGGCGATATCCGCGGTCGCCAGGACCGGCTGGCCGAATCGCTGGCCGCCATCTATCAGCACATCGGCGAGAACCAGCGCCTCGTGCTGGAGTACAAGTTCTTCGAACCCGCCATGTACGCCACCGATGTCCCGGACTGGGGCACCTCCTACGCGCACGTCACGGCACTCGGTGAGCGCGCCAAGGTCTGCCTGGACACCGGACATCACGCGCCGGGCACCAATATCGAGTTCATCGTCGCCCAGTTGCTGCGGTTGGGAAAGCTCGGCTCCTTCGACTTCAACTCGCGCTTCTACGCCGACGATGACCTGATCGTGGGAGCGGCCGACCCGTTCCAACTCTTCCGGATCATGTTCGAGGTGATCCGCGGCGGCGGGTTGGAAACCGGATCGGATCTCGCCCTGATGCTCGATCAGTGCCACAACGTCGAAGAGAAGATCCCCGGACAGATCCGCTCGGTGCTCAACGTCCAGGAGATGACGGCCCGCGCCGGGTTGGTGGACGCCGAAGCTCTGGCCGCCGCGCAGGAGAGCGGAGATGTGCTGGGCGCCAACGAGATCTTCATGAACGCCTTCTACACCGACGTCCGTCCCATGCTCGCCGATCGTCGCGCCGCGCAGGGGCTCCCTGCGGACCCGATGGCCGCGTTCCGCGACAGCGGGTACCAGGACACCATCAACGCCGAGCGTGTCGGCGGAACCCAATCCTCGTGGGGAGCATAGGTATGGCCATCAACACCACCGTCGCCGAACTGATCGCCCGCTCCAATGCGCTCGGCTCGGACCCGAAGAACACCAACTATGCCGGCGGCAACACCTCGGCCAAGGGCACCGATACCGACCCGGTCACCGGTGAGGACATCGACCTGCTGTGGGTCAAGGGATCCGGTGGCGATCTCGGCACCCTCACCGAGAACGGGCTGGCCGTGCTGCGACTGGACCGCATGCGCGCCCTCGTCGACGTCTATCCGGGCGTGGACCGTGAGGACGAGATGGTCGCCGCATTCGACTACTGCCTGCACGGTAAGGGCGGCGCCGCGCCGTCGATCGACACCGCCATGCACGGGCTGGTCGACGCCGCACACGTCGACCACCTGCACCCCGACTCCGGTATCGCCATCGCCACCGCAGCCGACGGAGAGACGCTGACGAACAAGATCTTCGGTGACCGGGTGGCGTGGGTGCCGTGGCGGCGCCCCGGCTTCCAGCTGGGCCTGGACATCTCGGCGATCAAGAAGGCCAACCCGCAGGCAATAGGCTGCATCCTCGGCGGGCACGGGATCACCGCGTGGGGCGAGACGTCCGACGAGGCGCAGGCCAACTCGCTGGAGATCATCCGCGCCGCCGAGGAATACATCCGCGCCAACGGTGCCGAGCAGCCCTTCGGCGCGCCGCTGGACGGATACGCCGCGCTGCCGGAGACACAGCGCCGCGCGAAGGCCGCCGCGCTGGCACCGTTCATCCGCGGGCTGGCCTCGACCGACCGCCCCCAGGTCGGGCACTTCACCGATACCGCACCGGTACTCGAATTCCTAGGCGCCGCCGAACATCCCCGCCTGGCCGGACTCGGCACCAGCTGTCCCGATCACTTCCTGCGCACCAAGGTCAAGCCGCTCGTACTCGACCTGCCCGCCGACGCCGGCATCGAGGAATCCAAGGCACGGCTGACCGAACTGCACGAACAGTACCGCGCCGACTACCGGGCCTACTACGAGCGTTACGCCACGGCCGACAGTCCCGCGATGCGCGGCGCCGACCCGGCCATCGTGCTGATCCCCGGTGTCGGAATGTTCAGCTACGGCAAGGACAAGCAGACCGCGCGGGTCGCCGGCGAGTTCTACCTGAACGCCATCAACGTGATGCGCGGCGCCGAGGCGATCTCCAGCTACGCGCCCATCGACGAGGCGGAGAAGTTCCGCATCGAGTACTGGGCGCTGGAAGAGGCCAAGTTGGCCCGCATGCCCAAGCCGAAGCCACTGGCCACCCGCATCGCACTGGTGACCGGCGCCGCGTCGGGGATCGGTAAGGCCATCGCCACCCGACTCGCCGCCGAGGGCGCCTGCGTGGTCATCGCGGACCTCGATGCCGGCAAAGCTGCCGAAGCCGCGGCCGAGATCGGTAACGCCGATATCGCCATCGGCATCGCCGCGGACGTCACCGACGAGGACGCGGTGCAGGCCGCCATCGATGCCAGTGCACTGGCCTTCGGCGGGATCGACATCGTGGTCAACAACGCCGGGCTGTCGCTGTCGAAGTCGTTGCTGGACACCACCGCAGCGGACTGGGATCTGCAGCACAACGTGATGGCCCGCGGCTCGTTCCTGGTCTCCAAGGCCGCCGCCCGCGCCCTGATCGACCAGAAGCTGGGCGGTGACATCATCTACATCTCCTCGAAGAACTCGGTGTTCGCCGGACCGAACAACATCGCCTACTCGGCCACCAAGGCCGACCAGGCCCATCAGGTCCGGCTGCTCGCCGCCGAACTCGGCGAGCACGGGGTGAAGGTCAACGGCATCAACCCCGACGGCGTGGTGCGCGGCTCGGGGATCTTCGCCGGCGGCTGGGGCGCCAAACGTGCCGCGGTGTACGGGGTGCCCGAGGAAGAGCTCGGCGCCTACTACGCCCAGCGCACCCTGCTCAAACGCGAAGTGCTGCCGGAGAACATCGCCAATGCCGCATTCGCGTTGTGCACCAGCGACTTCTCGCACACCACAGGGCTGCACGTACCGGTCGACGCCGGCGTCGCCGCAGCGTTCCTCAGGTGAGGAAGTCCGGTCAGGTCGCCGCCGTCGACCTCGGCGCGACCAGCGGCCGGGTGATGCTCGCCGACATCGGGCCGGGCCGGCTCGAACTGGAACAGGTCGCCCGCTTCGCGAATGATCCGGTGCAGCTGTGGAACGGCCATCGCACCGCGCTGCACTGGGATGTCCCGGGGCTGTTCCGGGAGGCTTGCGCGGGGTTGGCCGAGGCGGGTCGGCGGTCGGACAACCTGGTCACCGTGGGCGTCGATTCGTGGGCCGTCGACTATGGCCTGCTGCGGGGCGGGGCGCTGGCCTCGTTGCCGTACCACTACCGCGACTCTCGAACCGAGGGTGGTGTGCGCGCGGTGCACCGCACGATCGGCCCCGCGGAGCTCTACGCCCGCAACGGCCTGCAGTTTCTCCCGTTCACCACGATCTATCAGCTGGCTGCCGAAAAGGCCCGTGGTCACCTGGATCTCGCTGATCGTGCGCTGCTGATACCCGATCTGATCGGGTACTGGCTCACCGGCCGCCAGGTCACCGAACGCACGAACGCCTCGACAACCGGCCTGCTGCGCACCACCGGTGAGTGGGACGACGACCTGGCCGCCCGGTTGGGGCTGCGCCCGGATCTGTTCCCCGGCCTGGTCGAACCCGGCCACGAACTGGGCCCGCTGCTCGGCGAGGTATCGGAGCCGCTGGGCCTGACAGCGGCCACCACGGTCACCACCGTCGCCTCGCACGACACCGCCTCGGCGGTCGTCGCGGTCCCGATGGATTCCGGCAGCGCGGCCTACATCTCCTGCGGCACCTGGGGATTGGTCGGGGTGGAGATCGACTCTCCGGTGGTCACCGAGGCCGGCCGGGAAGCGAACTTCACCAACGAGGTCGGCGCCGACGGCCGGATCCGCTACCTGCACAACGTGATGGGACTTTGGCTACTCAGCGAGACCGTCCGGCAGTACCAGCGCGAGGGTTACCGCGCCGACCTGTCCGAGCTGCTGACGCAGGCCGGTGAGGTGCGCGCCACCTTCGACGTCTTCGATACCGCGGACCCACGGTTTCTCGCCCCCGGCGATATGCCCGGCCGGATCCGCCACTGGTACGACGAGCGGGGTCTGCAGGTCCCGATGACCCGGCCCGAAGTGGTCCGGGCGATCGTGGAAAGCCTGGCCGCGGCGTTCGCCGACGGGGTCCGCCGGGCCGCCGAGCTGTCCGGCACTCCGGTCCGCACGGTGCACATCGTGGGCGGTGGGTCGCAGAACAGACTGCTGTGCCAGCTGACCGCCGACCGGGCCGGGCTGCCCGTGCTGGCCGGGCCCGTCGAAGCCACCGCATTGGGCAATGTGCTGATCAGCGCGCGCGCCCACCACCTGGTCGATGGCGATCTCGAGGCGCTGCGCCATATCGTTGCCGCCAGGTTCCCACCCCAGCAGTACACACCCCGCGCCCGGCGCACCCGCATCCCGCGTACGGTCGGGCCAGGAAAGCGCATCGGCGTGAAAGAGGTCCTGTCATGAAACGTCGCATCCCCAAGGTCGCCGATCTGGCCCCGCTGATGCAGTTCAAGAAACCCGAGCTCAATGCCCGCACCCGCCGGCTGGCCGCGGCGCTGACCGTGGAGGATCTGCGCGCCATCGCCAAGCGTCGCACCCCCAGGGCCGCGTTCGACTACACGGATGGTTCCGCGGAGGCCGAGCTCTCGCTGGCGCGGGCCCGGCAAGCGTTTCAGGACATCGAGTTCCATCCGGCGATCCTGCGCGACGTGTCCAAGGTCGACACCAGTTGCACGATTCTGGGCGGCCGCTCGGAGTTGCCGTTCGGGATCGCGCCCACCGGGTTCACCCGAATGATGCAGACCGAAGGCGAGTACGCGGGCGCGCGGGCCGCTGCCCGCGCCGGCATCCCGTTCTCGCTGTCCACCATGGGCACCGCATCCATCGAAGATGTGAAGGTCGCCAACCCCCACGGCCGCAACTGGTTCCAGCTCTATATGTGGAAGGACCGGGACCGCTCGATGGCCCTGGTCGAGCGTGCGGCCGCCGCCGGATACGACACCCTGCTGGTGACCGTCGACGTCCCGGTGGCCGGGGCGCGGCTGCGCGACAAACGCAACGGGATGTCGATCCCGCCCGCGCTCACCGCGAAGACAGTGCTCAACGCGATCCCCCGGCCGCAGTGGTGGATCGACTTCCTGACCACCGAGCCGCTGGCGTTCGCCTCGCTGGACCGCTGGTCGGGCACCGTCGCCGAACTGCTCGACACCATGTTCGATCCGACCGTGACGTTCGAGGATCTGGCCTGGATCAAGTCGCAGTGGCCGGGCAAGCTGGTGGTCAAGGGCATTCAGACGGTGGCCGATGCGCAGGCCGTGGCCGATCTCGGTGTGGACGGTATCGTGCTGTCCAATCATGGTGGACGCCAGCTCGATCGGGCCCCGATCCCGTTCCACCTGCTCCCGCGGGTGGTACCGGCGGTGGGTGATCGCACCGAGGTCATCCTCGATACCGGCATCATGTCCGGCGCCGACATCGTCGCCTCCATCGCCCTGGGCGCACGTTTCACCCTCGTCGGACGCGCCTATCTGTACGGCCTGATGGCCGCCGGTGAAGCCGGGGTCGACCGGATGATCGAGATCCTCTCCGATCAGATCTCACGGACCATGCGACTGCTCGGCGTCGCCTCGCTCGAGGAGCTGGCCCCCGAGCACGTGACGCAGTTGCAGCGCCTGGTGCCGCGGCAGACCTGATTCACGCTGGCGGGTTGAGGTGGCGACGCCGGCGCGTTGAGACGAGGATGACGTGATGGACCATGTCACCTTCGTCCCGGCGCCCGAGCAATTCGCGTTCACCTTCGGGGGCGCCGATCCGGTATTGCGCATCAAGGCGCCGACGGTGCTCACCCTGTGGGCCGAGGACGCCTACGGTGGCCGTATCACCAGCGCAGACGATGTGGCCAGCAGCGCGCTGGACACCGAGGACCTCAATCC
Organism: Mycolicibacterium frederiksbergense; assembly: GCA_030499155.1. Classification (GTDB taxonomy): domain Bacteria; phylum Actinomycetota; class Actinomycetes; order Mycobacteriales; family Mycobacteriaceae; genus Mycobacterium; species Mycobacterium frederiksbergense_A. Next base: position 969,036 of record JAUKNU010000001.1, read on the forward strand.
GCAGACCGGGCCGTTCTGGATCGAGGGCGCCGAACCCGGGGACACCCTGGCGGTGCACTTGGTGGACCTCACGCCGGCGCGCAGCTGGGGTGCGTCGACGCTGATCCCGTTCTTCGGCGGACTGACCAGCGTGCCTGCGAGCCCCACGCTGCAGGATCCGCTGCCCGAGCGCACCTGGATCTACGAATATGATTCGGCGACAAAGACTGTCGGGTTCTCGGCGAAGGGTAGCAATTTCGAGGTGGCGCTGCCGGCCAATCCGATGCTCGGCACCGTCGGCGTTGCGCCGGCTCGCCGGGAGGTGCGTACCTCGCTGGTACCCGATGTGTTCGGCGGCAACATGGACACCCCGGAGATGACCGTGGGCGCCACCTGTTATCTGCGGGTGAATGTGCCCGGCGCGCTGTTTTCCCTCGGCGACGGGCACTACCGGCAGGGTGAGGGCGAGTCATGCGGCACCGCGGTGGAGGGTGCGATGAACGTGACCGCGATCGTCGAACTGATCAAGGGCGGTGGGCCCGCCTGGCCGCGGCTGGAGACCGACACCCACCTGATGTGCATCGGGTCCGGCCGCCCGCTGGAGGAGGCCTGGCGGGCCGGACAGGTCGAGATGATCACCTGGCTGGGCGAGTTGTACGGGTTGGACCGGCTGGACGCCTATCAGTTGCTCACCCAGATCTCGTTGGCACCGCTCGCCAACGTGGTGGACACCAATTACAGCGCGGTGACCAAGATCGACAAGCGGCTACTGCCCAGCGCCGTCGCATACGGCGGCGTGCACACCGAACTGCGCTCCGCGGCACGGTCCTTCGGCACCATTACGTACTAGGGAAGGCTCATCATGGATCTCGGACTCACCGGTAAACGCTTCGCGGTCACCGGCGGTACCCGCGGCATCGGACGGGCGGTGGTGGAAGGGTTGATCGCCGAGGGCGCCAAGGTCGCGTTCTGCGCGCGCACCTCCGAGGATGTGGCGCAGGCACAGAAGGAACTCGGGGACGATGCGCTGGGGTCGGCGGTCGACGTCGGTGCCACCGCGACGCTGGGGGCGTGGGTGGATGCCACCGCCGACGCGTTCGGTGGTCTGGACGGTGTGGTGGCCAACGTCAGCGCGCTCGCCATCCCGGAGTCGGCGGAGAATTGGCGCACCACCTTCGAGGTCGACCTGATGGGCACCGTGGGTCTGGTGGACGCCGCGCTGCCGTATCTGGAGGCGTCCGGCGCCGGATCGATCGTGACGATCTCCAGCGTGTCCGGACGGGAGGTGGACTTTGCGGCCGGACCGTACGGGACGATGAAGGCCGCCATCATCCACTACACGCAGGGGCTGGCGTATCAGCTCGCCGGAAAGGGTGTGCGCGCCAACACCGTCAGCCCGGGGAACACCTACTTTCCCGGTGGGGTGTGGCCGTCGATCGAGGAGAACAATCCGGAATTGTTCGCCACGGCCCTCGCGCTCAATCCGACCGGCCGGATGGCCACCCCGCAGGAAGTGGCCAACGCGGTGGTGTTCCTGTCCAGTGGAGCGGCGAGCTTCATCACCGGGACGAATCTGCTTGTCGACGGTGCCCTGACCCGCGGTGTTCAGTTCTGAAAACGGCAGCGGGTCACGCCTGCCGTTCCGGCCGGACCAGCCCACGTGGCCGGACCAGCCCCAGATCCAGATGCGTGACCCAGCCGGGTGCGGCATCGCACACCGCGGGAATGGTGTTGATGGCGCCCATCGCCGTCCAGTCATAGCCCGGATGGGTCATCGTCCCGTCGGTCCTGGTGACCCCCTTGAGGGTCAGTTCGGTCGGCGGATCTCCGTCGATGACGATCTCGTAGCGGGTCTCACCCCAGTCCCACGGCGGATCCAGCTTGTCCGGTCCCGCGGTGACATAGATGGCGTGGAAGACGATCAACGGCCGGCCGGCCACCCATGCCGTCCATTCGTGTCGCTGCGCGGCGACCGTGCCCACCGCGATCGCTCCCTCGTCGTGCGCGATGGGTTCCCGCGCTGTCGCGACGTCGATCTCGGCGGCGGTCACCTCGTCGATGGTGACGCCGAGGCCGTCGGCGATCATGTACATAGATTGTGCGAAGAACGGCAGTCCGAGTCCGAGAATCGTCGGTTCGGTGAGGAATGTGTCCTTGTCCTTGCCGAACCCCATCCAGTCGATATGGTCCAGCGGCGCATCCTTGATGACGTCCACGACCTCGTACACCTGGATGGTGTCGATCCTGCTCATCACCCGGGCCAGGGTGAGCGGAAGGACGTCTCCGGCATAACCCGGGTGGATTCCACCGCCGTGGAAGGAGGTGCCGCCGTCGGCGCAGGCGGCGCGGATCTGTTCACCGGGATCCGCGAAATCCGTTGACGGATGGAAGAACCCGCTGGTCGTGACGACGTTCTTCCCGGAGCGCAGTATTCGGCAGACGGTGGCGACGTCCATGATGATCGGGGTGTAGAACACGCAGTCGGCTTCGAGGGCGAGGACGGCTTCGGCGTCGTCGGTGGCGACGATCCCGGTCGGTGCGATCCCGGCGATCTGTCCGGCATCCATGCCCACTTTGTCCGGGGAGTGCACCAGCACGCCGACGAGATCGAACACCGGGTTGTCGGCGAAATGCCGAAGGCCGACCTGGCCGACGTCACCGGTCATCCACTGGATCACCCGATAGCTCATCGCCTCAAGCCTTTCGACAACACGCCGCGGCCCACGATGGTGGGCAGGTCCAGGAAGGTGCGGATCCCGGGGGCGGCGGCGCAGACCGGAGCGATCGCGTGGACGGCGTGCATCGCGGTGCCCAGGCACCCCTGATCGGTGTCGTCCTCGTCGTGGATGGCGATCCGGGATTCCAGCACCATCGAGGGCGCGCCCTCAACGGTCACCGTCCAGCCTCGTCCGTTCGGCCAGCCCGGTGCCTGGTCGGCGCCGAGGCGGGTGATGTGTTCGACGGTCAGTGCCCGTCGTCCATCGATCACGGCGGTATAGGAGAAGCGCTGCGCCGAAACGGTTCCCGCCTCGATACGGCCGGCCTTGATATCGATCGGCGTGTCGGTGACCGCCACCTCGCGCTCCCAGATGTAGTCGTCGATCGTCGCACCCAGACCCTCCGCCAGCAGCATGAGCGGCGCCTTGAAGGACAGCCCACCGATCGCCGCCTCGTCCATCGGCACCCGCTCATCGGGTGGCTTGCCGAAGCCCATCACGTCGAACAATACGAACGGCACGTTGTAGGTGGAGTAGTCCATCAGCTCCTGCACCAGCAGCGAGTCGATGTGGCGGAATAGTCCGGACATCGTCAGCGGCAGCACCTCCGCGGCCCAGCCGGGCTGAATTCCGGTGCCGTGAAACGAACACTGCCCCTCTCGGCAGGCCGCCTCCAGCCGCTCCGCCACGTCGTCGCCGGCGCTCAGCGGGTAGATCCAGGCGGTGACCGCGGTGGACACCACGTTCTTCCCCGATGCCAGCAGCCGGCAGATATCGTCCAGCGCGGCGGGTGGATTCCACTCCCCCTCGGCCATGTAGAGCACGCAGTCGGCGTCGAGCGCGAGGATCTCGTCGACATCGGTGGTGGCCAGGATGCCGGTCTCACCCATTCCGGCCAGTTCGCCGATATCGCGTCCCGCCTTCGCCTCGTTGTACACCCGGACGCCGACGAGTTCGAGGTCGGGATGGTCGTGCACCGCGGCCACCGCGTGGGTGCCGACATTGCCGGTGGCCCACTGGATCACCCGCAGCTTTGAATCCATCTCAGCCGCCTTGTTCGGCGAGCCGGGCCTGGCGTGCCTCGTACCGGTCGACCAATTCCCGGAATCCGAGCCGGTCGTACTGCGGGATGGGTTGGATGCCCCAGACATCGCGGGCGGTGTCCTTGCCCTCGGCGCCTTCCGGGGGCCCCAGCGGCGGGTAGGGGAACTTGCACTCCAGGGCGTCATCGGAGTAGCGCACCTTGAGCAGTTCACTGCAGATCTGGGTGAGGCTCAGCGTCGGGTAGCCGTAGTAGACCGCCATGAACGGCAGCGTGAAGGCCCCCTCGATGACCAGCGCGATCAGACACACGAGCACGGCACGCTTGATGTACTTGTGCATCCGCGCGTAATAGGGCGTGGTTCCCGGCGGCAGATCCTCGGTGGTCGCTTCGGCGTGCGGTGTTGTCACGGTGTCACTCCTTCAGTCCGTGAAGATTTCGCGATTCACCGTGTGCAGGTACGGGATCGCGAGGAACGGGGTGATGTAGAAGATGTCGTAGAGCCACCAACCGATGACCGGGAAGATGACGCCCGCGAACCGGACATCGGCGAACATCGTCATGTTGAAGACGTAGACGGTCCAGATCACCACGCCCATCCAGCAGGTGACGATCATCCACTGGTGCCCCCAGCGCTTCATCTGCAGGAATCCGATGGCGGCGGCGCACCGCATGGCGAAGACCGTGATGATCATGCCGGCGACCATGGCCTTCTCACCGGGCCCTGCGGCGCCGCCGATCCACAGTTCGTTGTAGTGCCAGAAGTATCCGGCGTCGAACATGTGGCCCCAGCCGACCATCAAGACCCGGTTGATCAGGGTGTGATTGGCCACCAGGTCCAGCGCCCAGCCCAGGCTGTTGAGCATTCCGTCGATCAGCACCAGGTAGCCGATCAGGGTGACGATCATCGGGCGCACCGACAGTCCGGCGCGCGCCGCCTGCCGCTGCAGCCACACCCCACGCATGAAGATCGGGAAGCCGATCAACCCCGGTACCCACATGCCCATGAGCGCGGCGCCGACGATCATCCATTTGTCGGCTCGCCGCTGGGCCAGCCGGGACTCCTCGCCGTGGCCCTCCAGGCTGACCGAACCGCCGACGGCCAGGCTCACAGATGCCACCAGCCGCGTTCGAAGGACATGTAGAGCTGGATGAGGAACATCGTGAGCAGGTAGCCGTAGATGGCGACCTGGAACACGATGAGTGCCCGCTTACGCTTCTTCTCTTTCTGATCGACCATGGTGAAATCCCTTCTCAGAGTGCGTCGGTGTTCGGTAGCCCGGCCGCCGCGATCTCCCGCAGCCCCTCAGTGATGGCTCCGTCGGTGCTCAGTGGTGCGAGGATGCACGCTTCGGCGGCTTCCAACTCGCCGGCACCCGCGGCGATCAGCTGGGCGGCGGTGACGAGCACCCGCGTCGACGGCGGCTCGAAGTGGAAGGCCTCATCGGCGGTGCGGATGGCGTTGGCGCAGTTGACCAGCCGCCGGGCAGCCGCCACGTCGACACCGGTCTCGGAAACGACGGCTTCGGCCTCGCGTTCCGGCGGCAGATAGTTCATCGGCAGGGTGGCGAAACGCTGCCGGAAGGACGGCTTGAGCTCCTTCAGTGAGCTGCGGTAGGCGGGGTTGTAGGAGCACACCAGCATGAACTCCTCTGGTGCCGATACGACTTCGTCCGCGCGATCCAGATACAGGGTGCGGCGGTGGTCGGTGAGCGAGTGCAGGATGGCCAGCGAGTCGTGGCGCGCCTCGACGACCTCGTCGAGGTAGCAGATGGCCCCGGTCTTGACCGCTCTGGTCAGGGGGCCGTCGGTCCAGATCACGTCACCACCGGTGACCATGAAGCGGCCGACGAGATCCGAGCTGGTCAGGTCATCGTGGCAGCTGATGGTCACGACGGGTCTGCCGAGCAGGGAGCCCATGTGTTCGACGAGCCGGGTCTTACCGCACCCGGTCGGCCCGGTGAGCATGACCGGGATCTTGCGGGTGAAGGCCTGCTCGAAGAGCCGCACCTCGTTGCCGCTGGAATAGTATGTCTCGCTGCTCATCTGGCTCCTGATGTCATGCGCTGACCAGCTCCCGGTGGACGTGCGCGAGCACGCGGGGCAGCTCTTCGATCCGCCGGATACGTTGTGAGCGTTTGGCTCCGAACACCTCGGGCAGCGGGTCGACCCGGGCCGGCCCCACACCGACGTAGTAGACGCTCACGCCGGCGTCGTTGGCCTCCTCGACCGCATGCGCGGCATCCGACCATGCGTAGCGGCCCTCGTAGCCCCCGTCGGAGATCATCCCGTCCCCGACGATGATGAGCAACCGCCGCTCCGAGGGTTGCGCGAGCAGTCGGGCGGTCAGGTGACGGATAGGCGCGCCGAGGCGGGTGTAGCCGCCGGTGGACAGTCCCAGTCCGCTGGGCGGGACGAACCGTGCCTCCGGGAAGTCCTTGAGGCAGCGCACTTCCACGCGATGGCGGGTGTTGCCGGTGAACACGAAGATGCCGTGACGTTCCCGGGCCCGGTTCATCGCCCGGGACAACGCGTCGGCGCAGGCCAGTTCCAGCCGGAACACCCTGCCACCGTGTACCCCCAGCGATGAGCTGCCGTCCAACAGCAGCGCCGTGCTGACATCGCGGTTGCTGGGCAGCAGTTCCCGGAACAGGCGCGGCTCGGCCGCTTCACCGGTGCGCAGGTCGACGAAATGGCGCACGTACTGGTCGATATCGAGGTCCGAGCCGTCCTCCAGGCGACCGATCATGGCGCGGTGGGTGTTCTCCTGGAACCATGTGCGTAGATCGACCGCATCCGTTCTCGCGGGGTCGACACGCCGGTCTCGGGCCAGTTCCAGAACCGCCACATGATCGGGCAAGAAGCGTTTCGTCCAGGCATTCCACTCCGGGTACGGGATCCCGGGCCGGTGCTCGGGGGTGACATCCATATCGTTGTCCTGTGGCCGGCTCGGTGGCGGCAGATTCGGGTTGCGTACACCGCCGTCGCCGCCCACCGGCACCGAGTAGGGCCGGGGCATCCGTTGCTGTGTGGTGGTCCACGGCATCCTGCCGAACTGCCGCCGCAGTTTGTCGACCAGTCCTGTCGGTGTCGTGTAGATCGCGGGCAACCGCCCCAACAGCGGGTGGACGGTGAGCCCGTCGGCGCTGCGGGCGAGTTCGATCGCGCGGCTGATCATCGTGTGGGCATCCAGCTGGGGGTCACCCGGCTCCAGTTCGGGCAGCAGTCGGCGACATTCGGGCATCAACCCGGGCCAGCGCGCGGCGATCCAGCCCAGCGCGACACCCGCCTCGACGAGGGCCAGCGCGCGTAGCTCGCGGGCGGACAGTTCGTCGATCCGGTATTCGCCGACCCGGTCCTTGGATGACGAACATTGCAGGGCGATACCGAATGTCAGCGAACGGCGCGTCCAGTCCGCGCCGAGCTGCGGGTAGGGCACGTGGATGAACGTGCGCGACGAGTTCAGGCCGAACCCGCGGTGTTCCCCGGTGACCAGGCGGACCCCCGCGCGCTGCTCGTCGCTCAGTGCGACCGCGGTGAGCGAGCAGCTGCGTTCCAGCGCCATCGCCGAGGTGCCATCGAGATCAGCCATGGCCGGCGCCCGGAGGACCCACGTGCGCGCGGTTCAGAAGGTGCCGATGTTGGAGAACATCCAGTACCAGAACCAGATGACCAGGCCGGTGCCGCCCCAGGCTGCGACGTAGCGCAGGACCTCCCACAGATAGTCCACGGTCGAACCTCCTTGTTGACGGGTTCATCGGATCTCCACACCCGCGTGCCACGACGGGAACACCCTTGTCGAGCCGGGTGTTTCGGGATCCGCCGGCTTCGATGGCCGTGAGCCCCGGCGCCCGAAGCCTGTGCACGTGACGCGGCGACGGCTGCACCCTTGGCGACATGATGTTCCTGTTCTACTTGACTGACTGACTTGAGTCAATAGAAACGCGCCACTACGGCGATATGGGCCTCATAGGCCCGTCCAACGGGCGAACCGAGTGATATCAGTCAGTGAAGATTTCGCGATTCACGGTGTGCAGATACGGGATCGCGAGAAACGGGGTGATGTAGAAGATGTCGTAGAGCCACCAGCCCACGACGGGGAAGATCGTTCCCGCGAACCGCACGTCGGCGAACATCGTCATGTTGAACACATAGAGCACCCAGATGACCACGCCCATCCAGCAGGTGACGATCATCCACTGCTGACCCCAACGCTTCATCTGCAGGAACCCGATCGCGGCCGCGATCCGCATGGTGAACACGGTGAGGATCATCCCCACTTCCATCGCCTTCTCGCCCGGCCCGGACGCACCACCGACCCAGAGTTCGTTGAAATGCCAGAAGTATCCGGCATCGAACATGTGGCCCCAACCGTTCAACAGCACCCTCGCCAGCAGCGTGTGGCTACCGATGAGGTCGAGCGCCCACCCGACGGTGTTGATCGCCGCGTCGATGATGACCAGGTACCCCAGCAGGGTGACCATCATCGGCCGCACCGACAATCCGTTCTGCTGCGCCCGGCGCAGCAGCCACACGCCCCGCAGGAACAGCGGCAGGCCGAAGATGCCGAGCGCGGCAGTGCCGATCAGGATGCTGCCGCTGATCAACCACCGGTCCGCCTGGCGCTGCGCCAGCCGCGATTCCTCCATCTGTTCGTCCAGAGACAGGGTCGCCGAAGCGGCTGACGATCGCATGTTGACTGACTCTAGTCATGCAAATGGCCGACGAACAAGCATCGCCCTCCCGGATATCGTCGGCTCATGCCGCGGCGGCGACGCTCCGCATGGTGCGTTTCACCAAGTCGTCGAGCAACTCCTGGCGCATCGGGTCATTGGTGGTGATCGCCAGCGCGTAAAGGCACAGCAGGAAGAACACCGCACTGTTCATCGACTGGACCTCGGGATCCACCTGCCCCTCGGACCGGGCCCGCTCGATGCGCTGGGCCAGCAGCAGCACCAGCGAGTGGTCACCGCCGTCCTCGGACTCCGGGCGCGTCTGCGAGAAGTGCAACGCCAGGAAATCCTTGAACAGGACCTCGCCCAGCCGGCGCTCCAGCCCCAGCACCAGCCGCACCGCCTCGGACAGCGCGGACTCCAGGTCGTGGCCCTTTTCGAGGTATCGGCCGAACTGCTTGGCCATCCGGTCTTCTTCGCGCTTCTCCAGTTCCAGGAGAACGTGCTCCTTGGTGGGGAAATGGAAGAAGAAGGTGCCATGAGCCACCCCGGCGGCCGCCACGATGGCGGCGACATCGGCCTCGGCCATCCCGGACCGCTTGAACTCGGCGACTGCGGCGCCCATCAGCCGCTCGCGGGTCTGCAGACGCTTCGCCTCGCGCGCCGAGGGGCCGTTCACCACCGCCATGTTCGCTCCGTCCCTGTCCGCGCTCCGGGGCGCCGAGTGGTCCGGAGCCGCCGACACCGACAATATCGCCTGGGCAGCTCGCCGCGGCCGACTCGACGAGGTGGGTGCGGGAAATGACTTGAGTCAGCAGTATCCACGTGGTGCAGGTGTGCCATGTTTGGCTGTGCGCATCGCCGGGCAGCCCTATTCCATGACTGATACGTCCACAGCCCTACAGGGCATGAAATTCGCCATTCTGGCCACCGACGGTGTCGAGCGCCGCGAGCTCGCCGAACCGCGCGATGCCATCGTCGACGCCGGCGGCGCGATCGAGTTGCTGTCCCTACATGACGGTGAAATCGAGGCACGTGACCACGATTTGGAGCTCGCCGGCACGTTCCGGGTGGATCGCCAGGTCGAAGGTGCCTCCGCCGAAGAATTCGCTGCGCTGGTGATTCCGGGCGGCACCGTCAACGCCGACAAGCTGCGGTCCGACGAATCCGCCGTGGCATTCGTGCGCCGGTTCGTCGAGTCCGGCCGACCGGTGGCGGTCATCTGTCACGGTCCGTGGGTGCTGATCGACGCCGGCGTGGTCGAGGGCCGCACCGTCACCTCCTATCCCAGCCTTCGTATCGACCTGCGCAATGCCGGAGCGAAGACGGTCGACGAGGAGGTCGTGGTCGACGGGAATCTGATCACCAGCCGCACCCCCGACGATCTACCCGCGTTCTGCGACGCCTTGGTGCAGGCGGCCGCCGCAGTTCCATCGCCGCGCTGAGGCCAGTCGGTCGAAGCGCGGCGGGGACCTGCCATTGGTCCTATCCTGTCAGCGGTTGAGACGCAGCCGGCTGGGAGGCACTTGTCATGTCCGCTGATCAGATTGCCCGAACGGTCCTTCCCATTCCCGATGTCGTACACGTGGGTTTGACCACCTATGACGCGAAGGATCCCGACACCAGCTACCCTCCGATCAGGGACATCCGCCCACCCGATGGCGCACCCAATGTCGTGGTCATCCTCATCGACGATGTCGGCTACGGCGCCAGCAGTACCTTCGGCGGACCGTGCCACACCCCCAACTTCGACCAGCTCGCCGAGCGTGGCCTGAAGTACACCCGGTTCCACACCACCGCGTTGTGCTCCCCGACCCGCCAGGCACTGCTCACCGGACGTAATCACCACTCGGTGGGGATGGGCGGGATCACTGAGATCGCGACAGCAGCGCCGGGCTACAGCTCCGTCCTACCCAACACGAAGGCGCCACTCCCGTTGACCTTGAAGCTCAACGGTTACGCCACAGCACAGTTCGGCAAATGCCATGAGGTACCGGTCTGGCAGACCAGCCCCGCCGGACCGCTCACCGGCTGGCCCACCGGCGGTGGCGGGTTCGAACACTTCTACGGCTTCATCGGCGGTGAGAACAACCAGTGGGATCCCGCACTCTACGAGGGCACCACCCCCATCGAGCCGCCGAAGACCGCGGCCGAGGGCTACCACCTGACCGAGGACCTCACCGACAAGGCCATCGCGTGGGCGCGCCAGCAGAAGGCATTGTTGCCCGACAAACCGTTCTTCATGTACTTCGCCCCCGGTGCCACCCATGCCCCACACCAGGTTCCACCGGAGTGGATTGAGAAGTACAAAGGTAGATTCGCGCACGGCTGGGACCGGCAGCGCGAGATCACCTTCGAGCGGCAGAAGGAGCTCGGCGTCATCCCGGCCGACGCTGTTCTTACGCCCCGGCACGCCGAGATCCCCGCGTGGGAGGCGATGGACCCCGCGCTGAAGCCGGTGCTCGAACGCGAGATGGAGGTCTACGCCGCGTTCATGGAACATACCGACCACCACGTCGGCCGGTTGCTCGATGCACTCGAGCCGATCCGGGACAACACCCTGATCTATCTGATCATCGGCGACAACGGCGCCTCCGCCGAGGGCACCCTGCAAGGTGCCTTCAACGAGATGGCCAACTTCAACGGCATGGCGGCCATCGAGACACCGGAGTTCATGCTGTCCAAGCTCGGCGAGTTCGGCGGCGAGGGGTCATACGGCCACTACGCGGTGGGTTGGGCGTGGGCGATGGACGCGCCGTATCAGTGGACCAAGCAGGTGGCCTCCCACTGGGGCGGTACCCGCAACGGCACCATCGTGTCCTGGCCGGCCGGAATCAGCGAAACCGGCAGTGTGCGAAACCAATTCAGCCATGTCATCGATGTCGCCCCCACGGTGCTCGAGGCCGCCGGCATCCCGGAACCGGTAATGGTGAACGGCGTGTTGCAGAGTCGGTACGAGGGCACCAGCATGGTGTACAGCTTCGGCGATGCCCAGGCACCCGAGCGCCACGAGACGCAGTACTTCGAGATGTTCTGCAACCGCGGCATTTACCACAAGGGCTGGAGCGCGGTGACCAAACACCGGACGCCCTGGGAAATGGGCGGGACCGTCATGCCCGCGTTCGACGACGACGTCTGGGAGCTGTATGACGGGACCACCGACTGGACACAGTCCACCGATCTCTCCAAACAGCATCCGGAGAAATTGCATGAGCTGCAACGACTTTGGCTGATCGAAGCAGTGAAGTACAACGTACTTCCGCTCGATGACCGCCAGGCCGAGCGGTTGATCCCCGATATCGCAGGCCGTCCCACCCTGATCAAGGGCAACACCCAACTGCTGCTCGGCGGGATGGGCCGGCTCACCGAGAACAGCGTCGTCGACATCAAGAACAAGTCCTTTGCTGTCACGTCCGAGCTGGAGATCCCGGCCAGCGGCGCCGAAGGCGTGATCATCGCCCAGGGCGGGCGGTTCGGCGGCTGGAGTCTTTACGCCAGGGACGGCCGGGCGAAGTTCTGCTACAACGTGCTGGGCATCCAGTCCTACACAGTCGACGGCACCGCCGCCATTCCCGCCGGGACCACACAGGTCCGGATGGAGTTCGACTACGACGGTGGAGGTATGGGCAAGGGCGGCACGGTCACCCTTTATTACGACGGCACCGAGGTCGGCACCGGCCGCGTGGAGCAGACACAGCCGGTCGTGTTCTCTGCCGATGAGACCACCGATATCGGCCGCGAGACCGGCACCACCGTCAGCGCCGACTACACCGCGCACACCAGTGTCTTCAACGGCGCGGTGAATTGGGTGCAGATCGACCTGGGTGAAGACGCCGCGGATGCCGATCACTACATCAGCGCCGAGGAACGATTCCGGGTCGCGATGGCGCGGCAGTAGGGCCGCCGCGAGGTTATGGCGTCAGCGCCGCGGTGAAGAACTCCAGTTCCAGCCGCATCGCGCGGCGGTACGCCTGCCGAATGGCCGGGCTGTCGGAGCCGTGCCGGTCGAGGAGGCGTTCCAGCAGCGCGGCGATCTCCTCGAAACCGGGGTCGGCGTAGGTCTGCACCCACTGCGCGTACGGCCCCGCGGTACCCGCATCCAGTCGGGACCCGATGTGGGCGTAGAGCCGCATGCACGGCGTCATCGCCGCGCACACCTCCCCCAGACCTCCGGTCGCCGCGGTCGCCAGCAGGAACTCGGTGTAGGCCAGTGTCGCGGCGGCCGGCGTGACCCCGGCCATGTCGATACCCCAGGACGCCGCGTAACCGGCATGCAGGCCCAGTTCCTCCCGCACACCGGCCAGCAGATCGGCGAACGTGAGCAGCGTCTCGGTGTCGGTGCTGCGAGCCAGCGCCAAAGCATATGCACGGGCGAAGGATTCGAGAAAGAACGCGTCCTGGGCGATATAGCCGGCGAACAGTTCCCGCGCCAGGGTTCCGTCCCCGATCCCGCGGACGAACGGGTTGGCCAACACCTCGGCGGTGATACCGGCGTTCTCCGACCACAATTGGGCAGACAGCGTCATGCCAGCGCCATATCCCAGAAGGCCACCTCGAGCTTGAGCACCGCGTTGACCTGTTCGGTGTGCTCGCCCGGCGCGGCGAGGGCACCCAACTCCTCGACATACCCGGCGAAATCGGGCGTCGTCCAGTGTTCGACGAACTCGTCGAGTGGGGCCGCGGCGGGAGCGGCGGAGGTCCAACCGAGTAGGTAGACCCGCTCGATGACCCACAGGGCGGTGATCGCAGTGGCATACGGCTCGTCATCGAGACGCCGCAGCAGCTCCCGATAGGCCAGCGTGGCGGACAGCGGCTCGGCGTCCAGATCGATGCCGCGTCGCATCGCCTGCTCCTCGAACCAGTCCAGTTCGGCCACCAATGCGGCGCATCCGCCGACCAGCACCTGCTGGGCGGCGCGGGGCGCCCGGGCGAGAAGCCGAGCTTGGAAGATCAGCAGGTCGGCGACAAACAGCGCATCCTGGCGCAGCCACTTGTCGAAGGCCGCGTCGGTGATGGTGCCGTCACGCACCGCGTCGAGGAATGGGTGCCGGGTGGCAGCCGTCCAGAGGTCATCGGGCACGGCACAACCCTATCCGTGCCGGGTGTCCGGACACCCGCCACCCCGTCAGACGTTCTGCGGTTCGTACCCGCAGATGGCGGCGACCTTCTCCGCCGAGGCGGAGGCCGGATCGAACTGGTAGCCCAGCCATTCGGCCGCCAGCCGGCGGGCCAGCTCGACACCGACGACCCGCTGACCGAAGCACAGCACCTGGGCGTTGTTGCTGAGCACCGCGCGTTCCACCGAGAAACTGTCGTGGGCGGTGACCGCCCGCACGCCGGGCACCTTGTTGGCGGCGATCGCCACCCCGAGGCCGGTCCCGCAGATCAGCAGTGCCCGGTCGGCCTGCCCCTCGGCCACCATGCGGGCCGCGGTGACCGCCACGTGCGGGTAGGCGGTGTGCTCATCGGGGCCGACGCCCACGTCGACCACGGAGTCCACCCGCGGGTCCGACTCCAGGTCGCCACGCAGAATGTCCTTGTACTGCAGTCCGGCGTCATCGCAGCCGATCACCACGCGCAGGGTCATGAATTCTCCTCGATCAGTTCGGCCACGGTGTGGATACACATGGCCAGTGAGATGGCGCCCGCGTCGGGGGTACCGACGCTGCGTTCTGCCAGCGGACGGGCCCGGCCGACCTTGGGTCGGAGGTCGGCCGTCTCGGCGGCCGCCTTCTGGGCGGTCTCCACGGATTCGAGCCACGCTGTGCGCCAGCCGGTTCCGGCGCCGACGGCGGCTTCGAACGAATCGACAAAGGGGCCCAGCACATCGAGCATGGTCTTGTCGCCGCGCTGCGCGCGGCCCAGCGCCACCAGTGCGTCATGCCCGGCCCGCAGTGCCGTGGCGATCTCCCGTCCACCGGGTACACCACGGTTGCCCAGCGCCGCGGCGGCCGCACAGAGCGCCGCTCCCCACAGCACGCCGGAGGTGCCGCCGGCCTTGGCCGCCCACGCCTCGCCGGCCGCGGTCAGCACCGAGGCGGTGCCGCCACCCGAGTTCACGGCGTCGGCGGCGGCCGCGCCGGCCGCCGCGGTGCCCTTGACCATGCCGCGTCCGTGGTCACCGTCCCCGGCGACCGCGTCGATGCGCCCGAGTTCGTGCTCGGCCTTCACCATCTGCGCGGCGATACACGAAATCCCCTGGGCAACAACCGCGGCCACCTGTCGCGATGCCGTGTCGCCGGCGATGGTCTGCTGCGCAACAGCACCGGCGACGTCATCGGCACGCCGGGTCCCAGCGCCGGCCGGCACCGCGCCCTTGCGATAGGCGGGCGTGTCGGCCGGTGCGGTCCACAACCGCTCCAGTTCGTCATCGAGCCACATCACGGTCAGCGAGCAGCCCGCCATGTCCAGGCTGGTGACCAGTTCGCCCACCTCGGGTGACACCACGGTATGGCCCGATTCGGCGAGCCTGGCCGCCACCGTCTTCCACACCACGAACAACTCTTCGTACTTGGTGCGACCCAAACCGTTGAGGATCACCGCGATTCGCCCGGACGACCCGGCCGGCTTCTCGGCCAGCACCCCGTCGACCAGCAGGTCGGCGAGTTCGGTGGCGGTCGGCATCTCGTGGCTGGAGACTCCGGGCTCGCCGTGGATGCCCAGGCCCAGATCCATCTGGCCCTCGGCAACGACGAACAGCGGCCGGTCCGCACCGGGCAGGGTGCACCCCTCGAACGCCACGCCCAGGGTGCGGGTAGCCGCGTTGGCCTTGACGGCCACCCGTTCGACCCCGTCGAGATCGGTGCCCTCTTGCGCGGCCGCGCCGGCACAACGGAATACCGTGAAATCTCCGGCGATCCCGCGTCGCTTTCCGATGTCTTCGGCTGTGGCGCTGGCGATATCGTCGGTGACGCCCAGGTAGCGGGCGTCGATGCCCTCGGCCCTCAGCGCGGTGACCGCGAGGCCGAAGTTCATCACATCGCCGGCGTAGTTGCCGGTGAGCAGCAGCACGCCCGCGTCGCCGTGCGCGGCACGGGCCACCGAGGCGGCCTCCTGCGCCGACGGGGAGGTGAAGATGTTCCCGACGACCGCGCCGTCGGCGAAGCCGTGCCCGACCACCCCGCAGAACGCGGGGTAGTGGCCCGAGCCGCCGCCGACGACGACCGCCACCTTGCCCGCCGGTGTCTCGGTGGCGCGCACCACGCCGCCCGGCACACCCACCACATAGTGCGAGTTGGCGTCCAGGAAGCCGGCGAGCATGTCCTCGGCGAAGGTGGCCGGGTCGTTGAACAGACGTGTCATGGCACGGACCTCATCTAGGTGAAGAGCGACTAATGAATGTGGCTGCCGCCGTTGATGTCAACGGTGGTACCGGTCAGGTAGCTGGCGTCCTCGCTGGACAGGAAGGTGATCACCGCGGCGATCTCCTCGGTGGTGGCGGTGCGGCCGACCGGGATGGCGGCGGCCAGTGCGGCCTCCTGCTCATCGGTGGACCCGACGCGGATGTTGGTGTCCACCGCGCCCGGGGTGACGGCATTGACGGTGACCCCCTTGTCGGCGACCTCGCGGGCCAGCGCCTTGGTGAAGCCGAGGATGGCGGCCTTGGCCGCGGAGTAGGGCACCTTGCCGAACACCCCGCCACCGCGCTGCGCGGACACCGAGGACATGTTGACGATGCGGCCCCAGCCCTGCTCGATCATCGCCGGCAGGAACGCGCGGGTGACCAGGTAGGTACCGGTGGAGTTGACGGCGAACACCGTGTTCCACAGTTCCAGGGTGGTCTCCAGGAACGGCACCGGGGAGGTGATGCCCGCGATGTTGGCCAGTGCGCCGATCGGGGGCAGGTTGCCCGCGGTGACCTCCGCGGCGACGGCGTCATACGCGGCGGCGACCGATTCCTCGGAGGTGACGTCGATGCCGTGACCGAATGCCGGCACCGCGTACTGGTTGCCGATCTCGGCGGCGACCTTGGCGCTCAACTCGGCATCGAGGTCGAGGATGACGATGGCCCAGCCTTCGCGCGCGTAGCGGGCGGCCACGGTCGCGCCGATGCCCTTGTCGGAGGTGGCGCCGGTGATGACGGCGGTCTTCTCGATGCTCATGGATGCTCCTTCTAGATCAGTTCGGAAATCAGTTGGCCGGCAGCGACAGTCGCCGCCGGTCGTTCGTCATGGGTGACATCTCGGGTTTCCAGCTCCAGCGAGAAGTGGCCGGTGTAGCCGGCGTCGGCCAGGGCTTTGAGTCCGCGGCCGAAGTCGACGGCCCCGTTGCCCACCGAGAGGTTGATGTTCCCGGGCACGGCATCGCGGATGTGGACGTGCGCGATGCGCGCTCCGATACGTCCGATGTAGTCCACCGGGTCGCCGCCGGAGGCCACGATGTGGCTGAAATCCATCACGATGCCCACCCGTGCGTCGAGTCGCTCGTGCAAGGCCTGAGCCCGGTCGATGTCACCGCACAGCCGGTGGAAATGCAGTGACTCGGTCCAGAGCTCGACCCGTGCACCGGCGGCGATATGCGCGGCGGCGGTGAGTTCGTCGGCGACCAGGTCCAGGTCTTCATCCAGGGTGGACAGCGGTTCGTGGGACAGCGCCCCGCAGGGCAGCACCAGCGCCCGCGCGCCGGTCGCCGATGCGAGGGCGACCAGCATGTTCAGGTGGCGCAGACGCGCGCGCTGCTGCTCGGCGTCCAGCGGCGCATTCAGATCGCCGATATCGCCGTTGATCGAGCGCACCGTGAGCCCGGACGCCGCGACGGTCGCGGACACCTCGTCGACAGCGGCTTCGTCGAGCACGTACGGCACGTGATCGCAGACGCCGGGCAGCGCGCCCAGATCGATCTCGGTGAAGCCCAGCCCGGCGATCGTCGCCAGCGCCTGAGCCAGATGCTGGTGCCGAAAGCTGATGGTCGAGCACCCGAGCCTGCTGCTGAAACGGCCTGTCATGTCACCTCCCGCGTTGTGATGACTGACACAGTAACCCAGTTGACTGTTAACAGTCAACGGACGACATTTCTTTTATGTTGACTGTTGACAACCACTGTGGGCGTGCTCACACTGGGTGACGCAACGCACTGTTGACCGTCGACAGTGACCGGAACGGCCCGTAGGAACACCAGGTAGAACTGGATTTGAAAGGATGTCCACCATGAGCGATGACGCTCTCAAGATGCGGGGTCCGGTGCATGGCACCAAGGACGCCAAGCGGGTAGCGATCGGCTCCGGCGTCGGAGCCGTCATCGAAACCTATGACTTCATCGGGTTCGGCACGGCGGCTGCGCTGTACTTCGGTACCGCCTTCTTCCCGAACTCCAGCCCGGTGACGGGCACTCTGCTGGCGTTCGCGACGCTCGGCGTCGGGTTCGTCGCCCGCCCGCTCGGCGGCATCATCGGCGGCCACCTCGGGGACAAGGTCGGCCGCAAGCCGGTTCTGGTCGCCTCGCTGATCCTCATGGGCCTGGCCACCTTCGCCATCGGATTGCTCCCGACCTACGAGACCGTCGGCGTGCTGGCCCCGATCCTGCTGGTGACCGTGCGCATCATCCAAGGTCTCGCGTTCGGCGCCGAGTGGGGTGGCGCCATCCTGATGAGCTACGAGCACGCTCCGTGGAAGAAGAAGGGCCGCTATACCGGGATCGTGCAGGCCGGATTCCCCGTCGGACTGCTGATCGCCAACCTCGTGTTCTTCTTCAGCATCCACCTCGGTGGCGACTGGGCGTGGCGGGTGCCGTTCCTCGCAAGCGCCGTCCTGGTCATCGTCGGGCTGATCATCCGGGCCAAGGTGCCCGAATCCCCGGTGTTCGAGGACGTCAAGAACGAAGGCAACATCATCAAGTCGCCCATCGTCGAGGTGGTCAAGACCGACTGGCGAAACATCCTGCGCGGCATCGGCCTTCGCATTGCCGAAACGGCCGGCTACGCAGTGTCCATCACCTACATGCTGTCCTACCTGAAGAACGCCGAACTGGCGACCAGATCCCAGACCATCGGCGCGCTGTGCATCGCATCGGCGGTCGGCATCTTCGCCACCTTCGCCTGGGCGAAGCTCACCGACAAGATCGGCCGCCGTCCGCTCTACCTCTGGGTGTGCGCATTGGGCATACCGTTCGGCGTCCTGATGTTCATGCTGGTCAACACCGGTGTCTTCATTCTCATCGTGGCGACGTTCGTCATCGCCTACGGCGTGTTCCAGAACGCGCTCGCCGGCTCGCAGGGCGGATGGTTCCCTGAACTGTTCAACGCGAACACCCGCTCCTCGGGTGCCTCCCTGGCCTACCAGATCTCGGCGATCGCCTCGGGCTTCACACCTTTCATCACCACCCTGCTCTATGAGGCCTACGGTTGGACCGGCCCTGCCCTGCTCTTCGGCGCCTACATGGCCATCGGTCTGATCGCCGCGATTCTCACCCGCGAAACCTGGGGACCGCGGGAGCGCATGCTCGCCGACAAGGCCGCGATGGACACTCCCGTGCCACACGGGGCGAGCGTCTGATGCACACGGTGAACGAGACAACGGCCGACGTGCGCAGCGAGAAGGTGGCACAAGCCGCCTACCGGATACGCCACCATGCCCTGAACATGGGCGAGGCGCAGGGCCAGGGGTATGTCGGCCAGGCGCTCGGGGCCGCCGACATGCTGGCCGCGGTGTACGCCGACCAGCTGCGCTACCGCGCCGACGATCCGCACTGGGCGGGCCGGGACCGGTTCCTGCTCTCGACGGGTCACTACGCCATCGGGCTGTACGCCGCGCTGGCCGAGGCCGGCATCATCGACGTCGACGAACTCGACACCTACGGATCCGATGACTCCCGACTGCCGATGTCCGGAATGGCCAGCTACACACCGGGTATGGAGATCTCCGGCGGTTCGCTGGGCCACGGTCTGACGGTGGCGGTCGGGATGGCGCTGGGATTGCGGCACCAGGGCTCGGATGCCCGCGTCATCAACTTCCTGTCCGACGGTGAGCTCGACGAGGGCTCGACCTGGGAAGCCGCGATGGGCGCCGCGCACCACGGCCTGGGCAACCTCATCGCGATGGTGGATATCAACGCACTGCAGGCCGATGGGCCGACCGCCGGCGTGCTGCGCACCGAGCCGATCGCCGACAAATGGGCCGCCTGCGGTTGGCAGGTGGCACGGGTGGACGGCAACGACGTCGGCGCACTGCTCGGCGCCTTCGACGCCGTCAGCACCGGTGCGCCGTCGGTCATCCTGTGCGACACCAAGGTCGGCCGCGGTGTGCAGCTGCTGGAGAACCGGGAGAAGGCGCACTTCATGCGCATCGACTCCGACGAGTGGCAGATCTGCCGCGACCAACTGACCGCGAACCACGAGGGAGTCTCGGCATGAGCGCGCCTACGAAGCTCAAGACATCGGCAATGATCGCCTCGTTCGCCGATCCGGGCCAGAAGACCACCCCGGCCCCGTTCGGGCACGCACTGGTCAAGGCCGCCCAGGCCGATGACCGAATCGTCGGCCTGACCGCCGATCTGGTCAAGTACACCGATATGCACATCTTCGCCAACCAGTTCCCGGACCGGTTCTTCCAGATGGGCATGGCCGAGCAGTTGCTCTTCGGCGCCGCCGCGGGAATGGCCGAAACCGGCCTGATCCCCTTCGCGTCCACCTATTCGGTGTTCGCGGCGCGGCGCGCGTATGACTTCATCTGTCTGGACATCGCCGAGCCGAACCTCAACGTGAACATCATCGGGGGCCTGCCCGGACTGACCACCGGCTACGGCCCGTCGCACCAGGCCACCGAGGACATCGCCATCTTCCGGGGGGTGCCGAACCTGACCATCGTCGATCCCTGCGACTCGGTGGATATCGAGCAGGCCGTCCCGCAGCTCGCCGAACACGCCGGACCCACCTATCTGCGGCTGCTACGCGGCAACGTGCCCACCGTGCTGGACGAGTACGACTACCGATTCGAGCTCGGCAAGGCCACGGTGCTGCGCGGCGGGGCCGACGTGGTGCTGATCTCGTCGGGCCTGATGACGATGCGGGCCCTGCAGGCCGCCGAACAACTGGCTGCCCACCATGTCGACGTGGCCGTGGTGCACACCCCGACCATCAAGCCGTTCGACACCGAAACCGTGCTGGCACAGGTGGATACGGATCGCCTCGTGGTGACCTGTGAGAATCACACGGTGATCGGCGGCCTGTTCGAGACGGTCGCCTCGGCGGCCGTGCAGCGTGGGCTGGGCAAGCAGATCACCCCCGTCGCACTGCCGGATGAGTTCCTGGCCGCCGGCGCGCTGCCGACCCTGCACGACCGCTACGGGCTCGCGACCGCGCGTCTCGTCGCCACGGTGCTGGAACGGCTGTAAAGTGTTGACATCTGAATGTTGACAGTCAAGGAGCGCAGGATGTCCGTGGATTCCACATCTCTGCTGCGCCTGGAGAAAACCAGCCTGCGCCAGCAGGCAT
Organism: Mycolicibacterium frederiksbergense; assembly: GCA_030499155.1. GTDB lineage: Bacteria > Actinomycetota > Actinomycetes > Mycobacteriales > Mycobacteriaceae > Mycobacterium > Mycobacterium frederiksbergense_A. The sequence continues at coordinate 989,874 of JAUKNU010000001.1, forward strand.
TGACCGCGCTGCGCCGCGCCATCACCACCGGCCAGCTCACCCCGGGCACCCACCTGGTGGAAACGGATCTGTCCGACGCCCTGCAGATCAGCCGGGGCACCCTGCGCGAGGCGATGCGCCAACTCCAGCAGGAGGGCCTGATCTCGGCGGGGGCCCGCGGTCGGCTCTCGGTACGACACCTGGACGCCAAGGAGATTCGCGATATCTTCAACGTCCGCGCCGCGCTGGAGTCGATGGCCGCCCGCGAGCTCGCCACCCGGCCCGACCGCACCGAAGCCGTCGCGACCCTGCGTAGCGCCGTCGACGACATGGACCGCTGGGCCGAGGCGAACCTGGAGGACCGGATCGAGGCCGACCTGCGCTTCCACCGCACCATGTGCCAACTCACCGGCAACGAGACGTTGCTGCACCAGTGGACATCGCTGGAGGGCAGCATCCGGATGTCGATCATGTTCGCCGGCGTCGACCGCGCCATCAAGAACATGAACGCCAAGCGGCATTACGACATCGTCGACGCCATCGAATCCGGGGACGAAACCCTGGCAGCGGCCACCGTCGCCGAACACATGGCGGGCGCGGCGAGCACGCTGGTCGGCTGAATACGTCCACCGTAGGTGGACAATGGGCTCGTGGCGACACCTGAAGTCGAGAAGAGCCTGCGGGAGCGCAAGAAGATCAGTACCCGCATCGCCATCCGCCGGGCCGCCTTCGAACTGTTCGCCGCGCGAGGGTACGCCGACACGACCGTCGAGCAGATCGCCGATGCCGCCGACATCTCACCCCGCACGTTCTATCGCTACTTCGGGGTCAAGGAAGCAGTGCTGCTCTCCGACGATCAGACCGCGCCGATCCTGGCGGCCTTCGCACAAGCGCCCCCGGAACTGTCCATCATCGCGGCCTACCGGCACGCGGTCGCCCAGGTGTTCGGTGCGATGACACCCGAGGAGCGCGAGGATGCCGCGACCGGGCAGCGGTTGATGTACCAGGTGCCCGAAGCGCGCGGCCTGCTCTACACCGAATACATCCGGGTGATCGACCTGATCACCGAGGCGCTCTGTGAACGACCCGATGCGCCCACCGACGCGCTCGCACGCCGGGTGATCGCCGGGGCGATCGTGGGAGTGCTGATGGCGGCGTCGGACAACACCCCGATGCCCGAGGGTTCACTGCTGGCGGCGCTGTCGGTGCTCGACGAGAGGCTTTCCGGCCGCTGAGCTATTCTGCTGCAACACTTTTCGACAGTTCGTAACCCGTGGTGATCCAGTAGACCGTGCGGTCCAGCGCGGGCAGAATCTCGGTGGTCTCGATCTCACCGGCCACGAACCGGCCCAGCAGTCCGTAGACCACGCTGGAGAGGACCGTGTTCAGGTCGGCGACGAAGCCGTCGTCGACATCGGCCATCAGCTCAAGACCTGCCGGCCCGACGATATCGAAACCCCGCCGAAAGAGGCGTTGCCCACCGGCTGATGACCGCGCCCGGAAGTAGGCCGTCAGCATTCCCGGATTGCGCTCCCACGGTTCGAAGATGGTGCGAAACAGCGACATCATCGCCTCGTGCAGAGTCTCCCCCTCAGCCCGACAATGCGGCGTGACCTCGGAATATCGGTTCTCGTCCAGCCATACCTCGAGCGCCGCGAGGATCAGGTCCTCACGGGTGGTGTACCGCTTGTAGATGGTGGCCAACGACGAGCGGGCACGGCGGGCCACCTCGCGTAACTGCACCGCGTCATAGCCCTCGGTTTCGAGGATCTCGACCACGACGGCGAGGAGCCGGTCATCGATCTCCGCCATCGCGCACCCCCTTGCCCATTGTCAGTAACTTGGTTACCGTACCCCCAGTAACCCGGTTACTCCGGAGCGCCGCACGCCGAGGCGGCACCCGCAACGAAGCGAGGATTCATGGGCTCATTGGACGGCAGGGTCGCCTTCATCACCGGCGTGGCACGCGGGCAGGGCCGCAGCCACGCGATCAGGCTCGCAAGCGAGGGCGCCGACATCATCGGGATCGATATCTGCGCCGACATCCCGGCCAACGGCTATCCGATGGCCAGTCGCGACGAACTGGACGAGACGATCGCACTGGTGGAGGCCGCCGGGGCGAAGATGCTGGGTACGGTAGCCGATGTCCGCGACTTCTATGCCGTCCAGGCAGCGGTCGACGCCGGGGTAGCGCACTTCGGCCGACTCGACATCGTCTGCGCCAATGCAGGAATCGCGCCGACGGCTTTCCGCGAGGTCAGTATCGAAGAGGACCTGGACATGTGGTCCGCAGCCATCGACGTGAATCTCATCGGCTCCTTCCACACCGCGAAAGCCACCATCCCGCACCTGATCGCCGGTGAGCGCGGCGGCGCCATCGTGTTCACCAGTTCGACGGCCGGGCTCAAGGGTTTCGGCGGCTCGCAGGGCGGTGGCCTCGGTTACGCGGCATCCAAGCACGGTGTCGTCGGCCTGATGCGGACACTAGCCAACGCCCTTGCCCCCCACAGCATCCGGGTCAACACCGTGCACCCGACCGGTGTCAACACCATGATGGCGAACAATCCGGCGATGACCGCCTTCCTGGAGCAGTATCCCGGCGCGGGGCCGCATCTGCAGAACCCGATGCCGGTGTCCATGCTCGAACCCGAAGACATCAGCGCGGCGATCGGCTATCTGGTCTCCGACGCCGCCAAATACGTCACCGGGGTCACGTTCCCGGTCGACGCCGGCTTCTGCAACAAGCTTAGAACGGCCGGGTCGAGGGCAAGCGCGTCCTGATCACCGGTGCAGCCCGCGGGATGGGCCGCAGCCATGCGGTACGGCTGGCGCAGGAGGGTGCCGATCTGATCCTGATCGACATCTGCACCTCGCTTCCCGAAGTGGAGTACCCGCTGTCCACCCAGGACGATCTGGCCGAAACGGCCCGACTGGTAGGAGAACTGGGCCGGCGGGCCGTCACCCACGTCGTCGATGTACGGGATGCGGAGGCGCTCGCGGCCGCCGTCGATGCCGGGGTCACCGAACTCGGCGGCCTGGACGCATCGGTGGCCAACGCCGGAGTCCTGACCGCCGGGACCTGGGACACCACCACATCGGCACAGTGGCGCACCGTCGTGGACGTCAATCTGATCGGCACCTGGAACACCTGCGCCGCGGCCCTGCCGCACCTGGTCGAGCGCGGTGGCAGCCTGATCAACATCAGCTCGGCGGCAGGCGTCAAGGGCAGCCCGCTGCACACGCCCTACACGGCGTCCAAGCACGGCGTCGTCGGGATGAGCAAGGCGCTGGCCAATGAACTTGCGGCGGTTAATGTCCGGGTCAACACCGTGCATCCCACCGGTGTCGAGACCGGCATGCAGCCCGCATCGCTGCACTCGCTGTTGAGGGAGAAGCGGCCCGACCTCGGGCCGATCTTCCAGAATGCCCTGCCCATCGTGATGGCCGAGGCCATCGACATCAGCAATGCGGTGCTGTTCCTGGTCTCCGACGAAGCGCGGTACGTGACCGGGCTGGAGTTCAAGGTCGACGCGGGGGTGACCATCCGATGAGCGAGCGCGGCCGGCAGGCCTTCGCCGAGGTGATGACCGTCCCGGCTCCCGAGGACACCGCACCCGCCACCACGAGCATGCTCGACTTCGTGTTCGCCGAGGTGTGGCAACGGCCTGGCCTGAGCCGCCGCGACCGCCGGTTCGTCACGCTGGCCTGCGTGGCGGATGCCGATGCCGAAACTCCGCTGCGCGATCACGTGTACGCCGCGCTGAACAGCGGAGACCTCAGTATCGGCGAGATGCAGGAGACCGTCCTGCATTTCGCGGTGTACGCCGGATGGCCCAAAGCATCGCGCTTCAACATGATCGTCGACGAACAGTGGGCCCGGATCCACCGGGAACGCGGAGAGCAGGTCCCACCGCCAGAGCCGCTGCTGCCCTTGCCCACGCCCAGTGATCCCGAGGCCCGTCTGGCCGTCGGCGCGCAATCCTTCAAGGACATCAACTGCCTGGAGTTCGCGCCGAATCAGGACAATCCGTTCCAGGGCGCCGGAATTCTGAACTTCGTGTTCGGCGAGATGTGGTTGCGGCCGGGGCTCGGCATGAAGGAACGCCGCCTGATCACGGTCGCGTGTGTGGCTTTTCAGGACGCGCCCTACCCCATCCTCAGCCACGTCTACGCAGCGCTGAAGAGCCGTGAGGTGTCCTTTGACGAGATGGATGAGCTTGCTTTGCAGTTCGCGGCCTACTACGGCTGGCCGAAGGGTTCCCACCTGAATCAGGTGATCGGTGAACAGAAGCAACGGGTGACCCAAGAATGGGCCGCACAGTGACCGGCGGACCGGTAGGACTGTTGATCGGCGGTGACCGGATCACCTCGACGGCGGACACGCACGAACACATCTTTCCCGCGACCGGACTGCCGAATGCGACGGTCGCGTTGGCCGGCGTGGCCGACGTCGACCGCGCCGTCGTGCCGCACGCGAGGCCCAGCGGGAGTGGGCGGCGCAAACCGTCGATGTCCGTCGCGACCGGCTGATCGGCCTCGCCGATGTCGTTCACGACCATCTCGACGAGTTGGCCGTACTGAATGTGCACGATTACGCGGTACCGGTGGCGTACGCCGGCACGGCGCACATGCTGGAGGCCTTTCTGCGCCACTTCGCCGGATACGCCGACAAGATCATCGGGTCGAGCACGCCGGTGAGTGGATCCTTCGACGTCAACCTCGTCGAGCGGGAACCGTACGGCGTGGTCGGGGTGATCGCACCGTGGAACGGGTCACTGGCCGTTGCCGGTTCCTGTGTCGCGCCGGCCCTGGCCGCCGGGAACGCCGTCATCTTCAAACCCTCCGAACTGGCGCCACTGGCCGCGTTGCGCTTCGGTGAATTGTGTCTGGATGCCGGCCTTCCCCCCGGTCTGGTGAACATCCTGCCCGCCGGCGCCGAAGGCGGCGACGCCCTCGTGCGGCATCCGGGTATTCGCAAGGTCCACTTCACCGGTGGCGGAACCACCGCGCGCGCGGTGATCCGCGCGGCGGCCGACAACCTGACACCCGTGGTCGCCGAGCTGGGTGGGAAGTCGGCCAACATCGTCTTCGAAGATGCCGATCTGGATCAGGCGGCGATGCTGTCCGCACATCAGGGACCGCTGATGCAGTCCGGCCAGAGCTGCGCGTGCGCGAGCCGGCTGCTGGTGCACGCATCGGTGTATGACACCTTTGTGGAGAAGTTCCTCGCGGTGGTCAGCTCCGCCACCATCGGCGACCCGTTTGACCCGACGGTCAGGTTCGGTCCGGTGATCTCCGAGGGCTCCCTCACCCGCATCCTCGACACCGTCGATACCGCAGTGCGCACCGGCGCCGGCGAACTCCTCACCGGCGGCAAGCGGGTGGGCGGTGAACTGGCGCAGGGCTTTTACGTCGAGCCCACCGTATTCGCCGACGTCGACAACTCGTCACCGCTGGCGCAGACCGAGACCTTCGGCCCGGTCGTGTCGATCATCAGGTTCACCGATGACGACGAGGCCGTGCGAACCGCCAACGACACCGCCTACGGACTGAACGCATTCATCCACACCCGCAACCTGCAGCGCGCGCACCGGGTGGCGCGGGCGCTGGAATCCGGCTCGGTGTGGATCAATTCGACGAGCAGGATCTCGCCGCAAGGCCCCTACGGCGGGTACAAGCAGAGCGGCTTCGGGCGTACCGGCGGTTGGGAAGGCCTGCAGGAGTTCCTGCAAATCAAGAACGTCCGGATCGGCCTGGGCTGAGCCCGCCGAGCAGGACTGATCGATCGATCGACCACACTGCTACAATTCGCCATGCCCTACACGCGTCGCAGCGGGTGCCGGCGCGGCCCTTTGTCGCGGGGCGGCTGAGTGGCAAGCGCTCGCACACCCAAATCACCCGATACGGGAGCCCGATTCAGGCTCATCGAGGCCACCGCGAAACTCATGCGGGACGAGGGATACGCGGCCGCCACGTCTCGTCGGGTGGCTGCGGAAGCCGGCGTCAAGCAGGCGCTGGTCTACTACTACTTCCCCACCATGGACGACCTGTTCGTCGAGGTCCTGCGCGCCGGCGCCGACGCCTCGCTCGAACGGATGCGGGCCGCTCTGATGGACGCGGATCCGTTGCGGATGCTGTGGGAGATAAACAGCGACTCCCGGCTGACCGGCCTCAACACCGAGTTCATGGCACTTGCCAACCATCGCAAGACAATCCGTGCCGAGCTGCGCTCCTACGCCGAACGCGTCCGCGATATCGAGACCGCCGCCGTCACCGTCGCGTTACGCGCCAGGGGCGTTGATCTCGACAGGTTTCCCCCGGTCGCCGTGTCGATGCTCATCGCCCAGACCGCGCGCAGCCTGTGCAACGAGGAAGCGGTCGGCGTGACACTGGGGCATGACGAGATGCGTGCCTTCGTCGACGCCCAACTCGCCGGGTTCGCCGCTGCATCGAGGACACCGCCGGCCGAGGACACGCAACACCCCGGCGCCGACGGATAGCTACTGTGTGGTGGTTGTCGCGCTGAGCAAGCGCGCCGCGACCACGGGAATGTCGGCGTAGGTGGCGATTCCCGGTGCGGCCGCACAGACCGCGGGAATCGCGTTGATCAGCGGGGCGGCGGTGATCCGCAGGCCGATGCCTCGCATCCGGGAGGGCGTCAGCTCAGCGAGATCTTCGGCTGTCGGCATCAGGTCGACCTTGACGTGCACGCTGGGGTCGCCGACGATGTCGATGCGGTATCCGTGTTCGACCGTCCACGCCGGTTCCAGCAACGGGGTGGCTATCCAGCGTTGGTTCACCGCCAAAACCTCACGGCCACCAGAGGTTCCGTACCACTTGACGTCCATTCCGCCCACGTGGCCGGCCGGTATCGACACCCCGTCGGCGACGACGTCTCCGGTGGTGTGGGCAAAGGCGACATCGCAGCAGATCTCGTCGAGATCGATACGCATCAGCTTGGCGAACATGTCGACGGCTTCGGCGAAGACCGCGGTGCCCCGGCGCACGTCATCGGTGTGGGACGGATCATCTTTGGGCCGACCCCAGCCGACGGACTGAAAGTTCGCGTCGCCGATGAATTGTGAGACATCGACGGATTCGGTCATCGAGGCGTGCCGCACATTGGTGGAGATGCCGCTCGATACCGCGGCAATCATCTGGGCATAGCCGGGGTTCATCCCGCTGCCGAAGACGGTCGCCCCACCCTCGCGGGCCGAGGTCTCGATCAGCCTTCGGTCGTCGGGGGCGAGATTGATACCCGTCAGAAACTCGGCACTGGTGACGATGTTGACTCCGGCGCGCAGGATCTGCGCCACCTCTGCCACCTCGAAGTGCAGCGGTGTGTAGACGATGCAATCGGGCGCCAGCGCCAAGAGTGCGCTCACCTCACCGGTTGCGTAGACCCCGAGCTCGCGGCCGATCCCGCACAACGTTCCGACATCCATGCCGGCCTTCTCCGGTGAGTACGCGTACGCGCCGACGAGGGTGAGGTCGGGGCGCGCCAACGTGGCCTTCACCGCTTCGCCGGCGACGTTACCGGTGGTCCACTGAGCCACCCGCAGCGTGTTGCTCATCGTGTGCCTTTCGACGTACGCCGCGGTGACCGATTCCGCGCGCAGATAAAAATAACAGATGTAATGTTTTGAGATATCGGATCCGGCCGCTTCGGTGTCGGTGCATCACGTGCTGCCGCCCGATCTTCGGTACACACAGAGACGAGTGCGCACATGGCTGAACTGGACGGAAAAGTCGCGATTGTCACCGGGACCAGCCGTGGCGTCGGGGTGGGCATCGCCCACGAACTCCTGCGGGCCGGGGCGACGGTGATCGGCTGCTCACGGGCACCCATGGACGCATTACCCGGCACCGGGAACGATTCGGCCTGGGCCGGGCGATCCGCGCAGATGGTCTGCGACCAAGCCGATTACCGGGCCATCGATGCTTTCGTCACGCAGGTCGTCGACACCCACGGCCGCATCGACATCTTGGTCAACAATGCCGGAGGCACCGTCCCGTCACCCTCGGTGGATGCCGTGCCCAGCCTGGTGTCGCGCATCCAAGGCGCTCCCGCCAGTGATGACGACTATGAGCGCAGCGTGCTGTTCCACGCGTTCGCCGTGCAGATGAACCTGATCAGCCCGCTCTGGTTCGCCATCCGCGCCTACCGGCAGATGAAGACGCAGGAGGGGACCGGTTGCATCATCAACATCTCCAGCGGGGCCGGTCACGCCGCAGGCTCGCCCACCCTGGTGTCCTATGGCGCAGCCAAGGCAGGCCTCAACCAGATGACACGATCACTGGCCCAGGAGTGGGGCCCGGCGACGCGGGTGAACTGTGTCGCGCTCGGACCCACCGTCACCGAGAATTTCCAGTCCTTCGTACTGCCCAAGGATGATCCGGACGGCGAGCAGTACTTCGACCCCATTCCGCTCAAGCGTGGCGGTCAACCCGCCGAAGTGGGCCGCACCTGCGTGTTCCTCGCCTCCGGGGCCGCGGACTACATCAACGGCACCACCATCGAGATGGACGGCGGCATGCTCCCCGGCGTTCTCTACGATGCCGGCCTCAAGACCATCACCGACCTACTCTGAAGGAAAGACATTGACCCGCCGCGTCATTCAATTCTCCACCGGTAACGTCGGAATCCACGCGCTCCGGACGATCATCGGGCGCCCGGATCTCGAACTCGTCGGGGTGCACGCCGCATCGCCGGACAAAGTCGGGCGCGATGCCGCAGATCTCTGCGGTATCACCACGCCCACCGGAGTGATCTCGACATCCGACATCGACGAACTCATTGCGCTGCAGGCCGACTGCGTCGTCTACACCTCCCAGGCGGAGACACGCCCACACGAGGCCATGGCCGATCTGATCCGCTTCCTGAGTGCCGGGACGAACGTCGTCGGCACCTCCTTCGTCTGGCTGGTCGCACCAGAGTTCACCGACGAATGGCTGCGTGCACCACTGCAGCAGGCGTGCCGGGAGGGCAACTCGACGCTCTACGTCAACGGTATCGATCCGGGCTTCTCCGGGGACACCCTGGTGTATGCGGCATTGAGCCTTGCCGGGCGGGCCACCGCGATCACCGTGCAGGAAATCTGCGAGTACGGCAGCTACGATGACGCCGAATTCACCGGTGTGAGCTTCGGTTTCGGCACCGAGCCCGAACACGAACCGATCCTTTTCGCGCCCGGCGTACTGGCGTCGATGTGGGGAATCCAGGTGCGCAGCCTGGCCCGCGACCTCGGCGTGACACTCGACGAAATACGCGAACGGCACGAAGAATGGGTCACTGCGGTACCGATCTCCACCACGATGATGGACGTCGCGCCCGGCCGGGTGGCCGCGGTCCGGTTCGGTGTCGAAGGCCTGCGCGACGGCGAGGTCATCATCACCATGGAGCATGTCAACCGACTGACAGCGGCCGATGCACCGGAATGGGCCTATCCCCCGGACGGTAGACCGGGCGTACACCGCGTCACCGTCGAGGGTGATCCCGGCGTCCGGATCGACACCCATGTCGGCGGGTCCGGAGTCGACCACAATATCGGCGGTGTCGTCGCCACCGCTGCCCGCGCGGTCAACGTCATCGATGCGGTGTGCCGCGCCCCCGCCGGTATCCTCGCCGCCCACGAGCTGCGCCCCCTCGACCATCTACCGGGCACGATGTGGTGACATAGGGCCCATGGCAGGCTCCCCAGCGCCCCGGCGGCCGCCCGGTGGCAACCAGGAACGCGCCGAGCGCACCCGCCGAGCCGTCATCGACGAAACGGTGCGCTACATCCTCGACGAAGGCTTCGCCGCACCGAGCGTGCGGCGCATCACCGAGCGCGCGGGCCTCACCTGGGGGGTGGTGCAGTACCACTTCGGCGACCTCGGTGGACTACTCATGGCGGTGGTCGACCAGGGCATCACCGAACTCACCGAGGCACTCGAACGGTTGCGCCACGAAACCGCAAACCTGCCCACCGAGCACCGCACCGAGGTCGTCGTCGACGCGCTGTGGCGGGCCTTCTCCAGCCCGACATCCATGGCCGCGCTCGAAATCCTCATCTCCACCCGCGCGGCGCGCGACAGTGCGGTCAACGCTCAACTGTCCGACACCATGCGCCAATTCACCGAACTCGGCCGGCATCTCGGCGAAGACCTCGACGCGCCGCAGGCCACCGAGATCGGAAACCTCATCTGGGCGACACTACGGGGAATAGTGCTCGCCCAGATGGTTTCCCCGCGGCCGCTCGACACCAGCAGGGATCGACGAACACTGGTCGACGTGCTCAACACCTACATCCGCACGCAGCGCAACTGATCCGGCGCGACGCATGCGCAGCGCTTCGGCGCGACTACACCGCCAACCGCTCGCGCAACCAGATGCTCTGAGCGTGAACGAACTTGCGGGCGACACGGGCCTTCGGTGCGACAGCGTCGAACCCGTGGAAGGCCCCCGGCACGGTGCACACCTGGGCGCATACACCCGAGGCCCTCAGCCGCTCGCCGTAGCGCACCGCCTCGTCGTGGAGCACATCGAGGGTGCCCACGCCGATCCAGGCCGGCGCCAGCCCGCTCAGATCACCGCGCCGCGCCGGCGCCACCGTGTCTGCGGCGACGCCGCCGAGGTAGGCAGACCATGCCAGCCGGTTACTCGTCGCGTTCCAGAGCCGGCGCGCCGCGCGATCCGGATCTGCGTGCAGGCCGGTCCGGTCATCCAGCATCGGATACACGAGAAGTTGTGCTGCCAAGCTGATCTCGCCACGATCCCGGACCAGTAGAGCCAGTGCAGCGGCAAGTCCTCCGCCGGCGCTGGCACCGCCCACAGCCAGTCTCACCGGGTCCACATCGGGGTGATCCGACAGCCAGACCAACGCCTCGTAGCAGTCGTCGAGAGCGGCCGGATAGGGGTGGGCCGGAGCCAACCGATAATCGACCGCCGCCACCGTCGCCTCGGTCTCGGCGGCCAGGCGGGCGCACAAGGCGTCGTCCATCCTCGCGTCACCGAGCATGAAACCGCCACCGTGAATCCACAGCAGCGCGCTGCCGTTGTCGCCGTATGGCGGCCGGAACACCCGCACTGTCACACCGGAGCCCATCACCGCGGTGCTCACGCCGGGCGGAGGTCGGTGCACCCGGATGGGGGGAAGCCGCTGGAACACCGGCAACGTCAACGGCGTCACCAGTGTCCGGGGCAGCATCCTGGCGTACCGCCTGAGTTCGGGGTGAAATTCCTCATCGGCGCCGCGCAGCATCAACACAGCGCACTACAACTGGGTGTAGACGGCTTTGGTGTGCAGATAGCTCTCGATCCCTTCCCGGCCCCACTCATAACCCCACCCGGACTGCTTGTACCCGCCGAAGGGCATGGCGGGATCGAAGACCATCTGGCAATTGAGTGACACCGTTCCGGACTGCAACCTCTTTGCCAGCCGATGGGCACGGCCGATCTCCCGTGTCCACACGGTCGCGGCCAGCCCGTAGTCGGAGTTGTTGGCCAGCGCCACTGCCTCGTCGTCATCGTCGAACGGCAGGACGGTGACGACGGGCCCGAAGATCTCTTCCTGATAGAGCCGCATCTGCGGATCAACGCCGGCCAGGACGGTGGGGTGCACGAAGTATCCCCGTCGGTCCAACCGGTGACCGCCCGTGACGATCTCGACACCGTCCCGCTTACCCTCGTCGATGAATCCCATGACCCGATTGAGCTGCTTGCCACTGATCAGGGGGCCGATGAGCGCATTCTCGTCCTTGGGTCCGCCGAGCTGCAGCGAATTCGCTATGCCCGCAATCCCTTCCACCACCTGTTCGTACACACCCCGTTGCACGAAAACGCGGGAGCCCGAGATACACCCCTGCCCGGAGTGGATGAAAATTCCCATCGCCGCCATGGTGATCGCCATGTTCAAATCGGCGTCGTCATAGATGAGTACCGGCGATTTGCCGCCCAGTTCCAAGGTGACGCGCTTGAGGTTGCCCGTCGACGCGGCGACGATGCGCTTGCCGATCTCGGTCGATCCGGTGAAGGCGATCTTCTCGACGTCGGGGTGCTCGGTCAGTGCCGCACCGGCGGTGTGCCCGTAACCCGTCACCAGGTTCACCACACCGTCGGGCACTCCCGCCGCACCGAGGATCCGCATCAGCAGCAGTGCCGACAGCGGCGTCTCCTCGGCCGGTTTGACCACGCTGCTGCACCCGGCCGCCAGGGCGGGAGCCAGTTTGGTGCATGCGTTGAAAACCGGTCCGTTCCAGGGAAATATGAGCCCGACGACGCCGTAGGGTTCCTTGAGGGTGTAGCCGTGCATCGTCGAGTGGGCGCCGGTGATACCACCGGTCATCTGGATATCGTGCGCTATCCCGTTGACCTTGGTGCACCATCCGGCGTAGTACCGGAAGATGTCGGCACCCGTGGCCATGATCATGTGCGCCTGGTTGTAGGGCATGCCGGTGTTGAGCGAGTCGATCTGCGCGAGGTCCTCGGCATGCTCGTCGATCAGGTCCGCGATCCGCCACATCACCTTGGCACGCTCGTTACCCGGCTTGCCCCGCCACACTTCCGCTTCGAATGACGCCCGGGCCCGTGCGACGGCGTCGTCCACGGCCGCGGCGCCTCCGTCGGTGAACTCGGCGATCTGCTCCTCGGTGGCCGGGTCGATCACAGGGATCAGATCCCCCGCGCCCGGTCGCTCGCGTAGCTCGTCGAGCACTGCCTGCAACGTCATCCGTGGCCCTCTCCTGGTATGCGGCGTGCTCGTCAGGCCGACGCCGTGTATTCGATGCGCAACTGCGTCAGTCCGCGCAGCAGGAAGGTGGGTTCGTAGGTGTAGTCGCGCCGGTCCGCCGGTCCGTGCACCGATTCGTCGATGCGGATGTCGCTCATGCGGTCCAACATTCGGCGCACGGTGATCTGGCCCTCCACCCGAGCCAGCGGGGCGCCGGCGCAGGTGTGGATTCCCCGGCCGAACGCGATGTGCTCACGCACGTTCTTGCGGTCGGGTCGGAACTCGTGCGGGTCTTCGAACTTCCGGGGGTCCCGGTTGGCCGCGCCCAGGCAGAGCATGACGATGGTGCCGGCCGGCAGGTGCACACCACCGAGCGTGGTGGTCTTGCGGACCAGCCGGAAGTCGATCTTGGTCGGGGAATGCATCCGCAGCGCTTCCTCGATGAACGTCGGGATTCCCCCCGGGTTCTCACGAAGCATCTTCTGGTACTCCGGCCGGTCGCCGAGGGTCTGCACCGCGGCGCTGAGCAGCTTGGTCACGGTCTCCTGGCCGGCGGCGAACAGGAACGTCGCCGGTTTGGCCACCTCGATCAGTTCCGGCGTCGACCCGTCCGGGTAGACCGCGGTGGCCATTCCCGACAGCACGTCATCCTGCGGCGCCCGGCGGCGTTCGGCGAGGTACCCGACGAACTTGTCGTCGAGGTATTGCAGCGGGTCCAGACCCACCGGCTCGCCGTCGAGCGCGCCCACCCGATTACCTTCGGGGCGTTCGGCGCCGAGCGCGGCCAGGAACTCGGGACGGTCCTCGGCGGGCACCCCGAGCAGGTCGATGATCGCCGACGTGGCGAACGGCTTGGCGTACTCGGTGAGGAACTCGCACCGACCCTTGTCGATGATGGCGTCGATGGAGCTGTCCACCAACTTCCACATGTACTCTTCGTTCTCTTTGAGCCGCCGAGGCGTGAGCAGCTTGCTCAGCAGCGAGCGCGCCTTCTCGTGAGCCGGCGGGTCCATGACCACCATGTGCTCATAGATCGGGAACAGGTGCCGGTGCGCCTCGATCTGTTCACTGATGTCGTCACCCTCGGGTGTGAACGGTAGCGGCGGGAACGGCCCGCCGGAGGCATTGGGCGCCCAGGAGGGGTCGGGGGGCGTGGACGCCCCCCTCCCCTCCCTATTGGCCGCCACTGCGGAGACACCCAAGGGGGGGCCGCGGGGGGCCGGGGCTCGCTCGCACCGGAAAAAACCCTAATTGTAGGGGGTGTGGGTGCGGTCCGGGGGGGGGGGGGAGATGGAGGGTGGGGGGGTGGTGGTGGGGGGGGGGGGGGGGGG
>JAUKNU010000001.1:1003903-1114095 GCA_030499155.1 Mycolicibacterium frederiksbergense
CCGCGCTGCCGCCCCTCGGGGGGGAGCTCGGGGGTGGGGGGCCCGGCCCGCCGATGGCATTGACCGCCGAGAACGATTCGTGGTCCTTGAACGCCGCCATCACTTCCTGATAGCCCGTCACTGCGTAGACACCGAAGTGCGGCTCGCGGGTCACCGGGCCTTGCTCACGCAGATAATCCCAATATTCGTAGGGGTTCTGGCTGACGTCCGGGTCGGCGAAGAAGTTGACGGTTGCGAGATCGGTCATGGGACGGGTTGTCCTTTCGGGTCGTCGATGAGGCTGATCGCCCCGCGTGGGCAGGCGTCGATGGCTGCGGTGACCTGCTCCCACAGTGCGTCGGCGGGCTGTCGGACGCATTCGGCGACATCATCATCGGAGAGATCGAAGACCTCGGGAGCCGATTCGAGGCAGAGCGCATGCCCCTCGCACAGCCGCGGGTCGACCCATAGTTGTTTCCGCCCCGTCACGTCCTGCCACCTGCCTGCACCGGGATCCACCATCCTTGATCGATCGATCAGTCAACTAAGTGCGCCATGCTTATCACGGCGCACAACGGTCGGTCAACGCCTGAATCGACTCTCATCGTGCGCCGGTTGACACTCTTCCAGATCGATGCCAGTGTTCCTGATCGATCGATAAAATTGATCGATCGGCCGAACAGAATCGAGGTGGCCACATGGGTACAGGTCGAGTCGAGGGCAAAGTTGCCTTCATCACCGGCGCCGCACGCGGGCAGGGGCGCAGTCACGCGGTACGACTGGCCGAGGAAGGCGCCGACATCATCGCGGTGGATGTCTGCGGCCCGATCAGCGGCGACAGCCAGATCGCACCATCGACCCCCGACGATCTGGCGCAGACCGCCGACCTGGTGAAGGGCCTGAATCGCCGGATCGTCACCGCCCAGGTCGACGTCCGCGACTTCGATGCCCTGCAGGCGGCGGTGGACAGCGGAGTGGAACAGTTGGGCCGCCTCGACATCATCGTCGCCAACGCCGGCATCGGCAACGGCGGGCAGACGCTGGACAAGACCAGCGAAGCAGACTGGGACGATATGATCGGCGTCAACCTCTCCGGGGTGTGGAAGTCGGTCAAAGCCACCGTCCCGCATCTGATCTCCGGCGGCCACGGTGGCTCGATCGTGCTGACCAGCTCGGTCGGTGGTCTCAAGGCCTACCCCCACACCGGGCACTACATCGCCGCCAAGCACGGTGTCATCGGCCTCATGCGTACCTTCGCCGTGGAACTCGGCCAGCATTCCATCCGCGTCAACGCCGTCTGTCCCACCAACGTGAATACACCCATGTTCATGAACGAAGGAACGATGAAGCTGTTCCGCCCCGATCTGGAGAACCCGGGCCCCGACGATCTCGCCGTCGCAGCGCAGTTCATGCACGTCCTGCCGGTCGGCTGGGTCGAGCCCGTCGATATCAGCAATGCCGTGTTGTTCCTGGCATCCGATGAATCTCGCTACGTGACAGGCCTTCCCGTGACCGTGGACGCCGGGAGCATGCTCAAGTAGGGAAACGCCACGGCAGCGCGGCGATGAGCGCCGCGGTCACCTCGGCGGTCGATGCCTTCCCCCCGAGATCGCCGGTGCGGGTGGTCGGGTCGGCGAGGGTGGTGGTCACGGCGGTCATCACATCCTCGGCCGCGCCGGGGTGACCGAGATGGTCGAGCATCAGCGCCGCCGACCAGACCGCGCCGACCGGGTTGGCGATACCCCGTCCGGCGATGTCCGGCGCGGATCCGTGGACGGGCTCGAACATCGACGGGTTCTCCTTCGTCGGATCCAGGTTGGCCGAGGGCGCTATGCCGATCGAGCCCGCCACAGCGGCGGCCAGGTCGGAGAGGATGTCGCCGAACAGGTTCGACGCCACCACCACATCGAAACGCTGCGGCTGCAACACGAACTTCGCTGCCAACGCGTCGATGTGCTCGCTGTCCAGGCGCACCTCGGGGTAGTGCGCCGCACGTTCGGCGACGACCTCATCCCAGAACGGCAGAGTGTGCACGATGCCGTTGGACTTCGTCGCCGACGTGACGTACTTGCCTCGCGACATGGCGAGGTCGAACGCGAAGTCCGCGATCCGGCTGACCCCGACCCGGGTGAAAACCGATTCCTGGACGGCCATTTCGTCGGGGAATCCGCGGTTCAGCCGGCCACCGACCTCGCTGTACTCCCCCTCGACGTTTTCCCGGACGACGACGAAGTCGACGTCGTCGGCGTCGCGCAATGGGCTCCGCACCCCGGCGAAGACCTTGATCGGCCGCAGGTTGACGTACTGCCGAAAGGCCCGGCGGATCGGGATCAGCAAGCCCCACAGCGAGACATGGTCGGGCACACCGGCCCAGCCGACCGCGCCCAGGAAGATCGCGTCGAACTCGCGCAGCGTCTCGATACCGTCGTCGGGCATCATCGTGCCCTCGCGCTCGAAGCGTTGACAGGACCAGTCGAACCCCTGATAGCTCAACGTGATCCCGTGCCGCGCGCAGACCGCGTCCAGCACGGCGCGGGCAGCGTCGACCACCTCGACACCGATGCCGTCACCCGGGATGACCGCGATGCGCTGCGCGCTCATGCGCCGAGTCCCAGCACCGCGACCATCGCCGGCAGGAGCAGCACGATGAGGATCGCTCCGGCGATGTCGAAGGTCACCCCGGACCGGATCATCGTCGTGATGGGTACCGCTCCGGACCCGTAGACGATCGCGTTCTGCGGGGTGGAGACCGGCAGCATGAACCCGAAGGACGCCGCGAAGGTGGCGGCCAGCGCGGGCACGAAGGGGTTGACGCCGGCGGCGACCGCGATCGGGATGATGATCGGCACCACGACCGCGGCCGACGCGGTGTTGCTCGTCGTCTCGGAGACCACGATGGCCAGCAGCACCGCGAAGATCGTGATGGCCACGACGCTGGTGAGCCCCAGCGAATCGGCCACCGAATTACCGATGGTCTCGGCGAGCCCGGTGTCGGCCAGCAGCGACCCGAAGATGATGCCGGTGCCGAACAATACGATCGTGCCCCAATCGATGGCCGCGGCATCCTTCCACCGCAGGGTGAACTCGCGCTGCTGCCAGTCGGTGGGGAGCAGGAAGAGCAGCGCCGCACCGAACACCGCGACCGTCCCCTCGTCCAGGCGGTCGCTGACGGCGGTGTACACGTCGGAATCGTTGCCGAAGACCAGCGCGAAGACACCGGGCAGGATCCACAGCGACACCGTCACACCGAACGCGACCAACGTGTTCTTCTCGGCCCGGGTCAGATTCCCCATCTCGGCGCGTTGTTCGGCGATGTACTCCGACACCCCCTCGATCCGTTTGAGCTCGGGCTTGTTCAGCGAGATCAACACGATCGCCAGCACCAGGAACATCGCCAGGCAGATGGGTGCGGCCATGACCATCCACTGCCCGAAACTGATCTTCTCGCCGGTGGCCTCTTCGATGAGTCCGCGACCGATCAGGTTGGGCGGACTTCCGACGGGGGTCAGGAGCCCACCGACACTGGCCGAGTAGGCGAGCATGAGCATCAGCGCGGCGCCGACCTTCAGCCGCAGCGGGTCGAAGTCGTCCGCGACTTTCCCCTGCACCTGAAGGATTTTCGCGATGACGCCGAGGATCCCGATCGCGGTGGGCAGCAGCATCGCGACCGTCGCGGTGTTGGACACGAACGCCGACAGCAGACAGGTGATGGCGCCGAACGCGATGATCACACCGGTGGTCGACTGCCCCACCCGGGGAAGCGCGAGGATCCGGAAGGCAAACCGACGAGCCAGTCCGTGCTTGAGCATCGCCTGGGCGAGGATGAACGCACCGATGAAGGTGAAGACCGTCGATGAACCGAACGGCCCGAGCACATCGTCGGCCGGCGCGACGCCCAGGAAGACGATGACGGCGACGCCCAGCAGTCCGCCGATCGGGATGGGGACAGCCTCGGTCACCCAGAGCACGATGACGCCCAGCAGTACCCCCGCCAGTGTCTGCTGCTGGGGCGGGATGCCCATGGGCAGCACGAGGAAGACGATGGCCACCACCGGCGCGAGGAACAGCCCGACCGTGCGCCGCCCCTTCTCGAAGCGCTCCTCGCCCGGGCTGAGCCGCTGTTCTCCGAGGCTGCGGTAGGTGGATCCCCCCATCAGGGCACCGTCGACGTCGGTCTTCTTTGCCGTGTGTTCTGTGGTCATGGCCGCTCCCCCGCACCGAGCCCACGCCGTGTGACGCAGGTCACCGAACCTGATTCCTCAGTGGTGCCCGTTCTGGACGCGCGGTAACCGTGAATTGTCAATCAGCGGCCAGGATCCGGACGGGCCGGAGCGCAGCGGCCACCCGCCCGGGGACAGCCCGCTGCCACGCCGGGACTGATCGGGTCAGCTGCGGCCGACTCGTACACTTCGATTCATGTCCGGACATTCGGTGCTGGATTAGGCTGCGCTCGGTGGGGTTGAGCTCGGAGGGGGCGGTACTCGTTTCTGTGCCAGGTTCATCTCGGCCGTCCTCGTGACGGCACCCAGTTGGCAGGACCCCCGCCATCCCGACCACTACCACTGGATGACCTCGCGCCTCGACGCGCGCGGCGCCCGCGTCGCGACCTCCCGATTCATCGCCGCCTGGATGATGATCGGGGGTTTGGCGCCGGCGCTCGTCACCTTCGGTTCCACCAACTCCTCGCAGTGGCCGCTGCGCGCTGCCGGGGTGGCCATCAGCCTCACCAGCGCCCTGCTCGGATTGCTGTGGATACGCGGCGTCTGGCCGACCAAACGCCAGTCGTCGGCCTGCGTGATCCTCGGGACGGCGCTGGGCGTGGCCACCTGTCTGTTGATGCCGCACCCGCTGCTCGGGCTGATGGGCGCGGCGCTGTTCTGCGCTATCGCGACCTACGCCACCGTGTTCCATACCGGGACGTTCGTCGCCTACGTCCTCGCCGCGGGCGGCACCGTCATCGGCGTCACCGGGTACTGGCTCGGCCGCACCGACCCGGCGGTCGCCCTCGGTCTGAGCCTCACGATCGCACTGAGCCTCGTGTTCATGACCTTCGTGGTGCGCGCTCTGATCGGTCTCATCGATGCGGACATGTTCACCGGCGCCATCGAGCCGATCACCGGCCTGCTGAGCCGCGAGGGTTTCGACGACGGCGTGGCCATCACCATTGCCGCGCGCGGCCGCACCGATGATCGCTACCTGGTGATCGTCGTCGTGGACCTGGACAGTTTCGGCGCCGTTGCCGATCTCGCCGGCGAGGGCCGTGCCCGGCAGCTGCGGGTGCTGATCGCGCAGATGTTGCGGGACAGCGCACGCCGGGACACCGTGCTGGCCCACACCGCCGACTCCGAATTCGTGCTGGCCGACATCTTCAACTCCCGCGACCCCGACCCGCTGTGCGAACGGATCAATGCTGGCGTACCGGCCACCGCGCGCGAGCTCACGGCAAGTGTGGGGGCCGTCGTCACACCGCTGGGCCCGCTGTCTGCGATGGCGCCCACCGACGTCACCGCCGCGCTGCTGAAGATCGCCGGCGAGGCCGGCCGACACAGCGCGCAAGAACGGCGGACACCAGCATCGCATCGTCTACCTGCCGGAACTACCGGAGACCGATCCCACCACGCATTAGCATTGCTAATCTACTGTAAGAATCATTAGCTATACTTGGGCCCGAACGCGCCCTACCGTCAGCACCATGGCTTAACCCGTCTTCATCGGATTCCTGACCACCATGGCGTTGATCGCTGCGATCGGGGCACAGAACGCCTTCGTGCTGCGCCAGGGCATCCGCGGCGAGCATGTGGTGCCGGTGATCGCGCTGTGCACGGTGTCGGACCTGATCCTGATCGCCGCCGGGATCGCCGGCGTCGGCGCACTGATAACCGCGCACCCGACCGCGGTGACGGTCGCCAAGATCGGCGGCGCCGCCTTCCTGATCGGCTACGGACTGCTGGCCGCGCGGCGGGCACTTCGGCCGAGCGCGCTGAACCCTTCCGAAGAGACCCCCGCGCGCCTGGCCGAGGTGCTGCTCACCGCTGCGGCGCTCACTTGGCTGAACCCGCATGTGTACCTCGACACCGTCATCCTGCTCGGGTCCCTGGCCAACGAACATCAAGAGCAGCGTTGGCTTTTCGGCGCCGGAGCGGTCGCGGCGAGCGCCCTGTGGTTCACCGGACTGGGCCTCGGCGCGCGCAAGCTCGCCGGGCTGTTCGCGAATCCGTCCACCTGGCGCGTCCTGGACGGGATCATCGCGGTGGTGATGGTGGCGCTCGGGGTGTGGATGGCGGTCTCCTGACCGGGGCAGATAGTTGTTTAGCAGAGCGAACTTTTCGCGTCGTTATAGTTGGGCGCAGGGCGGCGAGCAGCGTGCTTCCCGCCGCGACCCTCTGACCCGAAAGGTGATGTCTGCATGCTCGAGATCAGCGGCGTGACATGGGGTGTGACGATCGGCGTGATCGTCGGACTGCTGGCCGTCGACCTCATCCTCGCGGCGGTCCGGCCGCACCGCGTCAGCTTCCGCGAGGCCACCGCGTGGTCGGTGTTCTACATCCTGGTGGCCGTCGGCTTCGGGGTGTGGTTCACGATGGCCCACGGCGGGGACTTCGGCACGCAGTACTTCGCGGGGTACATCGTCGAGAAGAGTCTGTCGGTCGACAACCTGTTCGTGTTCGTCATCATCATGACGACCTTCGCGGTACCCGAGGAGCACCAGCACAAGGTGCTGACCTTCGGCATCATCCTCGCGCTCATCATGCGGGCGATCTTCATCGCACTCGGTGCGACTCTGCTGTCCCTGTTCTCCTTCATGTTCCTGATATTCGGTCTGCTGCTGATCTACACCGCGGTCCAGCTCTTCCGGCACCGCAACGAGGATCCCGATGTCGAGAACAACATCATGATCCGGGCGACCCGCAAGATCCTGCCGATCAGCGATGACTACGACGGCGGCAAGCTGCTCACCCGCCGGGAGGGCCGGCGGATGGCGACCCCGCTGCTGGCGGTCCTCATCGCGATCGGCAGCGTGGATCTGCTGTTCGCGCTCGATTCGATCCCCGCGGTCTTCGGCGTCACCAGCGAGCCCTACATCGTCTTCACCGCAAACGCTTTCGCGCTACTCGGGTTGCGTGCGCTGTTCTTCCTCGTGAAGGGCCTACTGGACCGGCTGGTCTACCTGTCGACCGGGCTGTCGATCATCCTGGCCTTCATAGGCGCGAAGCTCATCCTGCACTGGGGGCATGTCGACATCGATGCGCGCATCCCCGAGATCAACACCTATCTGAGCCTCGTCGTGATCATCGGCATCCTGGTGATCGTCACCGTCGCCAGCCTGGCCAAGACCCGCAAGGATCCGACGGCCAAGGCGCATGCCGGTTCACTCCGCGCGTCGCGGAAGGAACCGCGGGAAGAGTGATTCCGCTTCGCCCGCTGGATATTTCGGTCCGCGGCAGTGCGTACCGAAATATCCAGCGGCTTCCCGCGGCGGCGGTTTCTCTGTGTAGTTTTCAAGGTGCCGAGAGTTGGGGTTATGCGGCTGCCGAGAGGTCGGTCATAGTGCGTCGGGCGTGTGATCTCAGGTGTGCGGGTTCGGGACCGGTCGGGTCGTGGGGTGGGATGAACCAGGGGTGGCGGTCGGCGCCGAGGTAGACCTGCCAGCCGCCGTGGTGGATCGCGGTGTGGTGCAGTCGGCACAGCAGCACACCGTTGTCGATGCTGGTGTGCCCGCCGCTGCTCCACGGGGTGATGTGGTGGGCGTCGCACCAGGACACGGGTCGGCCGCAGCCGGGGAATGCGCACCCACGGTCGCGGATGCCCAGGGCTTTGCGCAGCGCCGGGGTGAACAGTCGCTCGGCGCGCCCGACGTCCAGCGGTATGCCCGAGTGGTCGACGAGCACCGTGGTCAGGGTGCTGTCGCAGGCAATCAGGTCCGCGGTGCGGGTGCTGACCGGGCCGGTGAACCCCAGTGAATCCACAGCCCCCTCGGCCCCCGCTGCGGACCCCACTGATGCGGCGGGGCGGATGAGGGTGACATGCGGAAGGACACCCCCTGATGTGGGTCGCCGTTGGCCCCGAAAGATAGTCGCGGATGATCTGTCCGAACGCGTCGGCGCGGCGCCGCCCGGTCGGGCGGGGATCCGGGGATCCATCCGGCAGCGGGATGGGCCGGCACAACGGGTCCAAGGCGGCGAGTAGTTCTTCCCCGGTGAGTATGTCGAGGTCCAGGCCGGCCGCGACCCGCCCGTCCTCGCCCTGCACCAGGGTCATGTCGTTGAGGTCGGCGTTCTCCGCGACCGGCACCGCCCCGTCGTCGACCGGCCGGGACTTGGCTGTGGCGATGGCGATTCCGCGGGCCTTCTTCTGCACTGCTGCCGGGGTGGTCTCGATCATCAGCTTCGTCACGACCTCGGCCCGGCCCTCGTCAGACAAGGCGACTCGCGCATTGATGTGGGCGACGCCCTTGCCAACCGCGTCGGCGAACTCGATACCGACCCCGCCGAGGCGCTGAGCCCGGGTCAACGCCGGCAGGGTGTGCGCGGCACGCCCCACCCGCGCCGCCCGGTAGGCGGCGCCGGGAGCCACACCCAGACTGGTCAGCAGGTCGGCCCCCGACCCCAGGTGTTTGCGTGCCGGGATCCCGGCCCGCTCCGCGGCCGCAACCGCCTGGGCGATCACGTGATCGAACAGATTCCGCGCGGTCACCGCCGCCGCCAACACCGCCAGCAACCGCTGTTCATCAACGATCCGCCGCGGACTGTCGAGCAGATGAAACAGAGTGCGATCGGCATCGTCTTCGGGCGGCGGCGCAACAGCAAGATCATCGATGAGCGCATCAATGAACGTATTGAAATGGGTGGCGTCCATAGGGATACCGACTTTCACAGAAGGTGCCCAACCGGGCACGATCAGTCACAACGGTCCACACAGCCCCCCCAGGGACCATCGAACCTCGCGGCGACCGGAGTCGCGGTCTGTGCTCACCGAGTGGCGATGGGAGCAACGTCGCATTCGAACTTATGTTCGATCCTACGCCGCACCATTGCATGGTGCAAGTGTCATGTCTCAAGACATCGGTGACAGTTCTGCATCAGGACATCGGTGACACTTCTGCACCCAAGGCGCGCGGGCTCAGCGACGGTGACAGCCTGCAGAACCGCGCGCCCCGGCCCCCGATCACGCCGTTGGTGAACATGGCTGGACCGGATCAGGACATCACCGTGATTAGGATCGGGCCAAATGGCCCGCAGATCTCCGCAAACCGAACGTCTCGTCGAGATGGTCGAGTACCTGGCGGCCGACCCGCACCGCGAGTACCAGCTCACCGAGCTGGCGCGGCTGGTCAACCTCGACGCCGCCACCTGTCACCCGATGCTCACCGAGCTCACCCGGGTGGGCTGGCTGGTCAAGGACCGTGTGCACAAGACCTACCGGCTCGGGCCGCGTCTCATCGCCGTCGGCGCCTCGGCGCAGGCGTCCCTGCAGATCGCCACCTACGCCCGCCCCGAGATGGTCCGCGTGAGTGCGGAAACCGGTGTGCCCGCCTGCCTGTTCATCCCGTCCTCCGACGATCTGGTGATCGCCGACCTGACGTATCCGGACGGCAAGGACAGCGGGCATCTCCCGCTGCAGGCCGGTGATCACATCGAGTTCGGGCCGCCGCTCGGCGCGGTGCTGGCGGCGTGGGCCGGCCAGTACACCGTCGACACCTGGCTGCGCCGCGTCGAACCGGGGCCCGACGACCCGGGGCGCACCTGGCAGATCCTGCGGATGATCCGAGAGCGCCGATTCTCGGTCGAGCTCTCGCCGGCGCCGCAGGCCGAGATGCGCGAGCTGACGGATTTTGCGATCGGGGAGGTGCACGGCTCCCGCCGGGCCGCACGCATGATCGGTGGACAGCGGCCGGTCATGACACCGGAGCTGATGCTCGGGGACATCGACGACGCCGCGGTCTACGCGCCGCTGTCGGTCAGCGCGGCCTGCTTCGACCCCGGGGGCAATCCGGTCGCCGCGCTGTCAGTGCTGACGATGGCCGAGCCCAGAACCGGCCGAGAGCTGCGGGACCTCGGGGCGAGCGTCAGCGCCGCGGCGGGCGCCATCACCGCGCGCCTCCACGGCCGCTGATACCTGCGCGTTTTGCACTATGCAAATCCTTGCCCGCAGGCTCTCATCCGACTTACGGTGACCGGCACCACAGTGATCGAGGAGGCCCCGTGAGTGTCGAGCAGAAGGTGACCTACTGCCGGATCTGTGAGCCGCTGTGCGGGCTGATCGCCACCGTCGAGGACGGCCGCCTCCAGTCGCTGCGCCCCGACAAGGACCATCCGCTATCCCAGGGCCGGGCATGCCCGAAGGGCATCGCGTTCACCGATGTGCAGAACGACCCCGACCGGGTGCTCAACCCGTTGCGCCGGGAATCCGATGGCAGCTTCACCGAGGTCGGCTGGGATGACGCGCTCGCCGACATCGCGCGCAGGCTGCAGGGGGTGCTCGACACCCACGGCGGCGACTCGGTCGGTGAGTACCTGGGCAACCCGTCGGCGTTCGGGTACGCCGCGAGCCTGTGGTCGGGCCTGTTCATGAAACGGATCGGCGCCGGGCATCTGTACTCGGCCGGATCCCAGGACATCAACAGCCGCTACGTGGCGAGCAAACTGCTCTATGGGGCCGCCACCCAGATCCCGTTCCCCGATCTGCCGCGCACCGATTTCCTGTTCATGCTCGGCGCCAATCCACTGGTGTCACATGGCAGCGCGCTTCGGGTGCCCCGGGTCAGGGACGACCTGTCGGCGATCGTCAAACGCGGCGGCCGCATCATCGTGGTCGATCCGCGCCGCACCGAAACCGCGGCCGCCTACGAACATGTGGCGGTGCGCCCGGATTCGGATTCCTGGCTGATGCTCTCGCTGCTGCACGTCGTGTTCGCCGACGGCCTGGAGGACGGAGCGGCCATGGCGGCGCAGACGACCGGTGCCGCCACCCTGCGTGCGCTGTGCGCGGACTTCCCACCGGAGGACACCGCCATCCGCACCGGGGTCCCCGCAGCGACCGTACGCGCGCTGGCCCACGACTTCGCCACCGCCCGAACGGCCGTCGCCTATGGACGCACCGGCGCCTGCCTCGGGCATCACGGCACCCTGGTCAGCTTCCTGATCGACGCGCTCAACCTGGTGACCGGGAACATGGACCGGCCCGGCGGGGCGCTGATGTCACACCAGGTGATTCCGGTCGAGGACATGGGCGAACGATCGGGCGCGTTCGGCTACAACAGCAAGCGGTCCCGGATCGGTGACTTCCCCGATGTTTTCGGTTCCTTCCCGGCTGCGCTGATCGCCGACGAGATCACCACGCCCGGCGCGGGCCAGTTGCGCGCACTGTTCGTCTTCGCCGGCAATCCGGTGCTGTCGGTGCCCGACAGCGCCGCCCTGGACGCGGCGCTGCAACAGCTGGACCTGCTGGTGTCGCTGGACCTCTACGTCAACGAGACCAATCGGCACGCCGACTACATTCTGCCGGCCACCACCTTCCTGGAACGCGACGATATGCCGATGGCGTTCGCCGGCTGCTGCCCGACGGTGTTCCTGCAGGCCGCAGAGCCGGTGCTGGAACCGTACGGGCAGGCCCGACCGGAATGGGAAGTGTTCGAGGAGTTGGCCGCCCGGATGGACGTGTCGCTGCTGGCCGCCGGTCCGCTGGTCCGACTCAACCCGGTGCTGCGCTGGCTGGAACGCCGAGGCCTGCGACTCACCCCGCAGAAGATGATGAACACGCTGCTGCGCATCGGGCCGTACGGGGACCGGTTCGGGCTGCGCCGGAGTGGGCTGAATCCGCAGAAGCTCAAGGACAATCCGCACGGCATCGTGCTGGCCGAACACGCGCCGCACGGGGTGCTGCGCGATGTGGTTGTCCACCGGGACGGCAAGGTGTGCCTGGACCCGGCCGAGATCGTCACCGAGGTCGCCCGGCTCGGCACCGCACCCAGCACGAGTCCACAATTTCCCTTGTCGGCCATCGGCATTCGCGAGTTGAGGTCACAGAACAGCTGGATGCACAACAGCCCCACCCTGATGAAGGGCACCCGCCGGCAGCGCGCCCGGATCAACGCCGCCGACGCCGAGGCGGCCGGGATCACCGACGGTGACATCGCGCGGGTGGTCTCCGCGACCGGAGCGATCGAACTGGAGATGACGATCACCGACGAGGTCGGCCCCGGCACCATCGCGATCCCCCAGGGTTGGGGACACCGCGGCGGCGGCTGGCGGTTGGCGAATGCCAACCCCGGCGTCAATGTGAACGAGTTGACCTCGAGCCGCCCCGAGGACCTCGAGGCACTTGCTGGCATGTCGGTGCTCAACGGGGTGGCGGTGCGACTGGAGGCGGTGGCTCCAGGCGGCGAGGACCGCGCGACTCTCGGTGCTCGCGCGGCGTTCTCACACCCCTAGCGCCGGTTCAGGACGAGTTCGCGTCGCGGTGCACACCCAACAGGTACTCGTAGGCGGACGCATTCACAACGTTGGCCTCGATCTCCTCCGCGTTGAGCTCGCGGCGCACCTTGGCCGGCACACCGGCCACCATCGATCGTGGCGGGATGACCATCCGCTGCGGCACCACCGCGCCCGGGGCGATCAGCGACTGGGCGCCGATGACGGCGCCGTTGCCGATGACGGCGCCGATGCCGATCAGGCAGTCGTCCTCGACCGTGCACCCGTGCAGCACCGCGTTGTGACCGATCGTGACCCGCGCACCGATCTTGACGGGGAAGCCCGGATCCGTGTGGATGGTGACGCTGTCCTGAACGTTGGAGCCCGGCCCCACCTCGATCGGCTCGAACTCCGCCCGCAATGTCGCCGAGTACCAGACGCTGGCGTTCGCACCGAGCAGGACGTTGCCGATCACGGCCGCGTTCGGCGCCACCCACGAGGTGACGGCCAACCGCGGCGTTCGGTCCGGAAGGGCGATGATCAGCGGCTCTGCCATGCACCGATTGTGCCCAACGCCCACCGGGAACCCCCATCCGGGCCATTCGGGGACCGCAGACGAGCGGCCCGCGAGGACGTGACCGGCCTCGCAGAATACGATCGACACAAGCGGGGTACCCAGTACTCCCGTCGCTCAGCGCTGAGCCGCGCAGTCTGAAGTACGCCGTTGAGCAGTGAGGACGTCCATGTCGGTATCTCCCAAACCGTCGACCAGCCAGGTGGCCGAGCAGGAGGTGTGGCCGGGTAAGGCCTACCCCCTCGGCGCGACCTATGACGGTTCCGGTACCAACTTCGCCCTCTTCAGTGAGGTCGCCGAACGGGTGGAACTCTGCCTGTTCGACGAGGACGGTACCGAGACCAGATATCGGTTGCCCGAGGTGGACGGTTTCGTCTGGCACGGCTTCCTGCCGGCTGTGGAACCGGGTCAGCGGTACGGCTACCGGGTGCACGGCCCGCACGACCCTGCGGCCGGTCATCGGTGCAATCCCCACAAACTGCTGCTCGACCCCTACGCCAAGGCCATCGACGGGACCTTCCAGTGGGACCAGTCGCTGTTCGGCTACAACTTCGGGGAGCCCGACAGCCGCAACGATGACGACTCCGCGGCCAGCATGCCGAAGTCTGTGGTGATCAGCCCGTTCTTCGACTGGGGTATCGACCGCCCGCCGCAGCGCGAGTATGCCGACAGCTTCATCTACGAGGCGCATGTCAAGGGCCTCACCGAGACACACCCGGACATCCCCGACGCGATGCGCGGCACCTACGCCGCGATCGGACATCCGGCGATCGTCGATCACCTCAAGGCGCTCGGTGTCACCGCCATCGAACTGATGCCGGTGCACCACTTCGCCAATGACTCGACGCTGATCGACAAGGGCCTGTCCAACTACTGGGGTTACAACACCATCGGGTTCTTCGCCCCCGATGCGAAGTACTCCAGCAGCGGCACCCCCGGCGGCCAGGTGCAGGAGTTCAAGGCGATGGTGCGCACCCTGCACGAGGCCGGTATCGAGGTGATCCTGGATGTGGTCTACAACCACACCGCCGAGGGCAACCATCTCGGCCCCACGGTGTCGATGCGCGGGATCGACAACGCCGCCTACTACCGCCTTGTCGACGACGACAACCGTTACTACATGGACTACACGGGAACCGGTAACAGCCTCAACGTCGGACACCCGCATTCGCTGCAACTCATCATGGATTCGTTGCGGTACTGGGTGACCGACATGCACGTCGACGGTTTCCGATTCGACCTGGCATCGACGCTGGCCCGCGAGTTCTACGATGTCGACAAGCTGTCGACGTTCTTCGAACTGGTGCAACAGGATCCGACTGTCAGTCAGGTGAAGCTCATCGCCGAGCCGTGGGACGTCGGCCCCGGCGGATATCAGGTGGGGAACTTCCCACCGCAGTGGACCGAATGGAACGGCAAATACCGCGACACGGTGCGCGATTTCTGGCGCGGTGAGGCAGGCAGCCTCGGCGAGTTCGCATCCCGACTCACCGGTTCGGCGGACCTCTACGAACAGAGCGCACGCCGCCCCGTCGCCTCGATCAACTTCGTCATCGCCCACGATGGCTTCACGTTGCGAGACCTGGTGTCCTACAACGAGAAGCACAATGACGCCAACGGTGAGGACAACAACGACGGAGAGAGCCACAACAGGTCGTGGAACTGCGGGGTCGAAGGGCCCACCGACGATCCGGAGATCACTGCCCTGCGCGCCCAGCAGGAGCGCAATTTCCTGACCACGCTGCTGCTCTCCCAGGGCGTGCCGATGATCTGCCACGGTGACGAACTCGGCCGCACCCAGGGCGGCAACAACAACGGGTACTGCCAGGACAACGAGATCACCTGGGTCGACTGGGCGAACGCCGACCAGGAGTTGATGGACTTCGCCGCCCTGGTCTCGGCGCTGCGCGCCGAACACCCGGTCTTCCGCAGGCGCCGGTTCTTCAACGGCCGGCCGGTACGCCAACGTGGATCCGCCGGCGTGCCCGACATCTCCTGGTTCCGGCCCGACGGTTCGGAGATGAGCGACGAGGATTGGGACACCGGGTTCGGCAAGTCGATCGCGGTCTACCTCAACGGCAACGGCATACCGGATCTGGATGCCCGCGGCCAGCGGGTCACCGACGACTCGTTCGTCGTGTGCTTCAACGGCCATCACGAACCCCTGGAGTTCACGCTGCCACCCGAGGAGTTCGGACCGGCCTGGCACACCGTCATCGATACCGCGATGCCGGCCGGTACCGGTGACGAGACCGTCCCCGCGGGGGCCTCACGCAAGGTCGCGGGCCGCTCGGTCACGGTGTTCCAACAGGCGGGGTGAGCGGCTGGTCCTATGCTGCTCACCATGGGTGTGGTGGCCAGGAACAACATCAAGATGGTGGGCGTCGAGGGCGCTCCCCTGCTGCTGTTGGCCCATGGGTTCGGCTGCGACCAGAACTTGTGGCGGCCCATCGTCGAACGCCTCCGGTCCGATTTCCGGATCATGCTGATGGACCACGTGGGAGCCGGTGGCGCCGACCCCGCGGCGTGGGACGCGGACAAATACTCGACGCTGCACGGGTACGCGGCCGATGTGCTGGACATCGTGCGCGAGCTCGACCTGCACGACGTGGTGTACGTCGGCCATTCGGTGGCGGCGATGATCGGCGCCCTGGCGGTCATCGCCGACCCGAGCCGCTTCGCCAAACTCGTCATGGTGACGCCGTCACCGCGCTATATCGACGACGGCGACTATCACGGCGGCTTCTCCGAGAGCGATATCGACGAACTTCTGGAATCCATCGACGCGAACTACCTGGGCTGGTCGCGGGCGATGGCGCCAGTGATCATGGGCAATCCGGACCGCCCAGACCTGCACGCCGAGCTCGAGGAAACGTTCTGCCGGACCGACCCTGCCTGCGCCCGGGTGTTCGCCCGCACAACGTTCTTGTCCGACAATCGATCTGATCTTCCGCACGTTCCGGTGCCCACGCTGGTCCTGGAGTGCACACAGGATGCCATCGCCCCGCGCACCGTCGGCACCTTCGTCCAGCAGCAGATCCCCGGCAGCACATTGGTCACCCTCGACGCGGTGGGCCATTGCCCACACGTGAGTGACCCGGACGCCACCGCGGCGGCCATCGCCGCGTTCGCGGGCACCCAATGACCAGCCTCGATTTCGAGGACTTCTGGGACAATTCGCCGTCCGGGCATCTGATCCTGACTGCCGACGGTCGCATCGTCAGCGCCAACGCCACCATCATCGACCGGCTGCGTTACCCCAAGGGCGCGCTGCACGAGAAGTCCTTCTCAGATCTGCTGACCACCGGCGGAAAGATCCACTACGAAACCCACTTCGTTCCGCTGCTGCGGATGACGGGCACGCTCGAAGGTGTCACCGTCGACATGCTGACCTCCGACGGCGCGCGGCTCCCGATGTTCCTGACCGCCAATGTCAAAGCGGCGAGCCCAGAAGCGCCCGAATTGTGGCGCGTCACCGCGGTCGATGCCGGGGACCGCCGGGCCTACGAACGCGAACTCCTGGAGCAGCGCCGTCGCGCGGAGACCGAGCAGGAGCGGGCGCGCGCGTTCGCCGCCACGCTGCGCCGCTCACTGCACCCGCCGTTGTTGTCGCCGCCACCGGGTCTGGATGCCGCCGACCACTACCACACCGCCTCACCCGACGATGTGGGCGGTGACTTCTATGATCTGTTCCCGCTGCCCCCGAACACCTGGGGTTTCTTCCTCGGCGATGTCGCGGGCAAGGGCGTCGACGCCGCCGTCGTCACCACGCTGACCCGCTATGTCCTGCGCTCGGCCGCGGTGTTCGACGACGCCCCCGAGCAGGTGCTGCACAACCTCAACGCGGTGCTGCACCAGCAGTTGGGCATCGAACGCCATCGGCTGTGCACCGTGGTCTACGGAAACCTCACAGCGCGGGGTGACGGTTTCGACGTCGACCTCGCCAGCGCGGGTCACCCGCCCCCGCTGCTGCTCGGCGGGGACGGGAGCGCCTACTTCGCCGACACCATCGGCGGCCAGGCCGTCGGCATGATCGAGGATCCGCACTTCTTCAGCAGCCGAATGCATCTCGGGCCCGGTGACACCCTGGTGCTCTACACCGACGGATTGACCGAGGCGCGAGTCGGCCCGGGCACCGCACGCTACGACGACGATGGCGCGCTGCTGCGGTTCGCCCGCGAGCAGGCGCCGGCCAGTGCCTCCGAGGTCGTCGACGCCATTCGGCGGCTGCTCGACGCGCTGGGCGACGGCGTCGAGGACGATGCCGCGGTGCTCGCCTTCGGAGTGCCGCGGAGCGGCGACGCGTAGGCCGAGGCTGGTTTTTGAACCTCACGGTTGCATCCGACACGTCACCTGAACTCCGGGTACTGAAGCAACCATTCCACCCTCGGCACCTACGACCGTACGCCCGATACATCACGATGGGGACCCACACTTCACCAGGGACGTGTTTGCAGCGGCACCGATGTGGCTACCGACCCAGGTATGTCTGAATCTTCTGTTGACGGTCGCATCGACGCGGTGGCCCCCGGCGACCTGGTCGCGCTCGATCGTGGCGCCGGCGAGCTGGCCTACAAAGTGGTCCACAAGGAAGAGAGCGAATCCGGTTTCCTGGTCACCTTCGAGGGTGACGACGGCGAGACATTCCAGCTCACCATCGCCGCCGGTGAGCCGGTGAAGCGGTCTCTGGAGTCGAAGTGGGAGTCGGCGCAGAGTCCCACGCCGCACTCGATGTGACTGTGCACACTGTCGAGTACGCGCCGGGGCGGTCCGCCGATCTGTTCGGAGAGCCGTCGCGACCCATCGTGCTGCTGTGGCACGGTACGCAGACAGATTCCCGGGCCGCGGTCCGCGTGCTCGCCGAAGCCGTCGCCGAGCACGGGGTCGGGGTGATCGCCCCGGACTGGGATTCGCACGCCGCCGACGGTGGGCGTGCGGACCTGCTGAACTCGGCGCGATTTGCGCGCACGCGCAGCGCCGGCGCCGATCTCGTGCTCGTCGGCTGGTCGCTGGGCGGTGTTGCCGCGGCCGGGTTGACGCTCCGTGCACAAGAGTTCGATGTTGCTGTCGCGCACACGGTCTGCCTCGGCGGGGCGTTCATGGTGGATGATCCGATCTCCGGTGGTCCGGTGCTGCGGGCTGTCCCCGATACCGGCTTGCGGACGCCATTGAGCCTGCTTGTCGGCGCGGGCGACGATGTGGTGCCCGCATCAGCCGCCGTCGACTTCGCGGCAGGCCTGCGCGCGCTGGAGTGGCCGGTCGAGATCGTCGAGGTGGCCGCCGACCATGGATCGATAGCCGGGGCGCGCTATGACGCTGCCGCCGACCGGTACGAAGCGGACGACGACCCCGCCACCGCGGTCGTCGCCCGTGCGGTCGCCACGCATATCGCCGCGGTGGCGTACAACGCCTGACTCCGGGCGATGCTCGGCCGAAAAGGCGACCTCGCCGTCTGCGGTGCGTTTACTCCGCCCGAGTCGCCGGGTAACCGCACGGCAACGGACGAGAGGGCAGGACATGGGCACTGGACCCGGAAGACACGCACGCAGGACACCGCACACCACCGTGCTCAGCCTGTCGATTTCCTTTGCAGTCGCATTCGCCGCCGTCGTCACCGCGCTCCTCATGCACCTGATGGACTCGGGCGTCGCGGCGCCTCGTCCCGAGCCCGCGCCCGTTGCCGTCACGCAGCCCGTCACCCAGGAAGGCCGAGTGATCGCCATCGCACCCGATTCGTTGACCGCCCAGGGGCCCGACGGGGTGGCGCGAACGTATCGCGTCGACGATCAGACGCACGGCATCACCGCAGCCGGAAGCCAACTGGGCGGCACTGCCGAACGTTTCACACTCAATGACGAAGTGTCCATCATCGGGGTGATCCGCGGCGGGCACAACGTCGCCACCACCGTCGTGCACCGCGATGTCGCCGATCTCAACGGCCCCCCGATGGACTACGCCCTGCCCTGATCGTTCGGTCAGTCGGCAGGATCTTCGGTGACCGGCCGCTCGACCAACAGCGACATCCCGTGGTGCGCCGGCATCTCCACGGTGAAGCTGTGCAGGTCATCGACGTGGGCGATCTCTTTGCCGCTGAACATGTCCGAGACGACCGCGTCCGGTGGCAGGAACTCCGAACGCACCGTCCCGGCGATATCGGCGTTGGCGAAATTGAGCACCGTCAGTTGCAGCTGGTGCGGATCTGCCAGCTGATGCACCATGACCAGCATGCCGCGGTGCGACACCTCCGGGATATCCACCTGGGTGCTGGTGGCGATGCCGAAATGCGTACGCACGGCCAGAATCGCCTGCAGCTGCCGCAGGAAGCTGGCCTCATTGTCCATCTGATCCGGGATCGATCCGTAGAGGCTGGTGCCGCGCGGCATCCCGGCACTGGAGTGCCGGGCATCGGGGTTCACACCCATGAGGTCATGCGCGGCGCGATGGATCCACCGGGTGTCCCCGCCACGGAGCAGTTCGCTCACATCACCGGGCGGGAGCGTCAGCATGCCGCACAGGTCCCACCCCGAGAGCGCGAAGACGCCCGGCTGCAGGGCGTTGAACATCGCGAGCAGCAGATGCGCACGCCGGATGGGATCGATATCGGTGATCTCGTCAAGGTCGGATATACCGAGCGTCGCCGCGATCACGGTCGCCGTCGTGCAGGCGATGCCGTTGGTGGTGAACACCAGGTTGTACGGGGCGTCGGGACCGGTGAGCGCCTCGACCAGGTCGGTGCGCACGCTGTGCCCGAGTTGTTCGCCGGTGACCTCGTGGCCCTTGTAGGTGTAGATGTCGTCGCGATGCCCGGCCGACCAGTGCACGAGTTCGTAGGTCAGTTCGTCGTGGTTCTGCATGGCGTGCACCAGCGAGGCCGGATCGATGTCCGTCTCCAGCGTGGTGCGCAGGGTCAGCCGGAGGAACTCGGTGTCGGCGGTGGCCAGCGCGTGCTGGTAGGCGGGCCGGTTGATGAAGTCATAGGACAGGTCCGGCCCGGCGATGCTGTTCTCGCGGATGTCGTCGATGGTGAGATTGAGCTCCTGGAAGGTGAATCCACCGAGCTTGCGCACCATGCTGCCGATGAACTGGTTCGCCGCCTGCGACAGCGGGTGCCCCTCGGACCAGCCGACGTCGTCCTCTGAGGACTTCTCGGCGCCGAGGAACCCGTTGGCGTCCAGGCGCAGACCGCCGGTGCCCAGGTCGGACAGTGAATGCAGCGCGTCGCCGATCACCAGCCGCATTCCCGCGAAGCTGGGATCAAGCCAGTTGATGGAGGGCTGACCGTCCTTGAAGTAGTGCAGGTACACCCAGCGCCGCTCGACACCGTCCACGCCGACGATCGGGCGGGTCACGCTCCAGTTGGTCTCCTTGATGCCCTCGGCGTAGAAGATGACGCGCTGCAGGCGGCCGATGATGTAGCCGGCCTTGTCGAGCCAATCCTCGGTCGCGGCATCGCAATTCACCGAATCCGCACCCTCGGGAACGTCGGGAAGATGCTCCCAGTCACGCGGATCGATATCCACCATGTGGTAGATGCCCGGGTAGTCGGCGTACTTCATCTCGGCCAGCCGGAAGTCTGCCCCCTTGCCGGTGTGACCCGGCACGATGTCATCGATGATCGTGCCGCCATACCAGTTGGCGGTTCCGCACATCTGCCGAAACTCGTCCTCGGATCCGAAGGCCGGGTCGATCTGCGTGCTGATGCGGTCGAAGTGGCCGTCCACACTCGGAGTGAGCTGCCAGCCCGAGATGCCGCCGGCCCGTTTCACCGGACCGGTGTGCACGGCCTGGATACCGATCTCCGCGAAGGCCTTCCACAGTGATTCATCGGACATCGCCTTGAGGAACGACTCGTCGGAGCGGGTGATCAGCGACAGCGGGTAGGCGGTGAACCACACCGACGCGGTCTCCACCGCGGTCCGCGGGTTGGGCCGGGCGAAGGGGTTCTGCCACATCGAACCCTGTCCGGAGAACTGCTGGCTGATCTCGTTGGCGTCGGCAAGCATCGACTGCGACAACAGCCACGAGACATAGGCCTGGTTTTCTCCGGTCGGCGGGCCGTCCTGGGCCAGCGACCGCCGCACGAACGGGGTGCGCACCCTGGGGCGGAACCGCAAGACTTTCGGGCGCGCCGGATGCAGGTGCTCGTCGAAGGTGATCTCCGCAGGCTCGTTGGCCTGATCTTCGGGTTTGGGGTCCGATGATGTGGCGGCAGGTTCCGACGGCTCGGCCGCGTGTGTCGACATCTGACTCCTCCCAGGTCTCGCGCAGCCGCAGCCCCGCCGTCGGTGTTATTGCCGTTATGCCTTGCACGGAAACTTCCGCACGACCAACGCTACAGAGAGTTGCCGATCCCCGGTCAGTCGGCGACGTCGAAGGCGGCGATGACCTTGCGCGGCGTGATGCGCACGACCAGTTCCCCGGGGACGCCATTGCGTTCGCCGTACTCGTCGGCACGCTGCTCGCCCATGTAGCGCGCCGCGATGCGGGTGGCGGTACCGCGTAGATCCGGGTCGTTCTCGCTGAGCTCAGCCGTGCCCTGCACCTGGACGAAGGAGAACGGCGGGCGCTCGTCGTCGACGAGGAGCACCACCCGAGGATCACGTTGCAGGGCACGGCCTTTGGCGGTGTTCGCGCCGGTGTTGAAGACCAGCCGGCCGTCCTCCACCAGAAACCAGACGGGAGCGATCAGGGGGCGGCCGTCGGCCGCGACGTAGCCGAGCTTGCCGGTCCGGGTGCCCGCCGACAGAAATGTGATGACGTCCTCGCTCAGCGAATCAGTTGCCATATGTCCATCATGCGCCAGCCCGGCAGGCGATACCGCTGGTACCCAATATGTTTGCCACGCTGTGCTGAGTTGTTATCCCCGTCACGAATGAACATCGCCCAAACTGGGTAAAGTGCCCATGTCATGGGTGATCGAGGACGGCAGCGCGCGGCATTCTCCCGCCCGGGAGTCGTTGCCACGATGGTGCACGCCGTGCAGATCCGTGACGACTTCGCCGCCTGGCTTGCCCGGTCTCTGAGCGTGGACGCGGAGAAGACCAGCGACATCGTTCTCGCCGTCAACGAGGCGCTGGCGAACGCGGCCGAACACGCCTACCTGGACTCCCCCGACCCGGGACCGATGCATGTGCGCGCCGACCACGATCCGCAACTGGCCACGCTGACGGTGTGGATCACCGACGAGGGCCGCTGGCGCGCGAAGGAGCCCGCGACAGCGCCCAACCCCGCGCGGGGCCGCGGGCTGATATTGATGCGAGCGCTCACCGACAGCGCCGCGGTCGACTCGACGGCCACCGGCACCGAGGTGCGGCTGCACTGGGACCAGATCGCGGCACGTCCCGCCGATGCCGCCGATGCCGAACAGGACGACGACCGCCTGCTCGCATAGCGGGCCGCTAATGAGTCGGTGTGCCGCCGGCCGGAAGCGGACGCGTCGCGGTGAAGAATGCCAGGACCACGGCGACTGCGCCGATCATCGCCGCCGCCACAAAGGCCGCGTGCACGCCGGGCATATCCGGTGCGCCACCCGAGGCGGACGCCTTGGCCATGACCGTGACGAACAGTGCAGTGCCGGCCGCGCCCGCGACCTGTTGCAGGGTCGTCATGATGGCGCTGCCGTGGGAGTACAGCCGGTCGGGCAGGGCGCTGAGGGCATCGGTCATCAGCGGAGTGAACATCATCGACAGTCCCACCATCATGATCGTCTGCAGGACAACGAGTTCCCAGACCGGCGTGGCCGCCGACAGCAGCGCGAAGCCACACAGCGACAGGAACAGCAGGAACGAGCCGGGAACGACCAGCCGGCGCGCCCCGTGCCGGTCGTACACTCGCCCGACCAGCGGCCCCGCCAAGCCCATCAACAGTCCGCCCGGCAGGCTCGTCAGCCCGGCCACCAGGGCGCTCTTCCCCAGGACGTCCTGTACGTAGAGCGGCACCATGATGATCGCGCCGAACAGCCCGGTGAAGCCGATGACCACCAGACCCACCGAGACCGAGAACCGCCGGTAGGTGAACGGCCGCAGATCCAGGAACGCACGATCATCGCGTTGCAACCGCAGCTGCCGCGCGCCGAACAGCACCATCGCGACCGCACCGGCGCCCAGCGGCACCCACGCCGGTACGGACTGACCGCCGTGCCCGGGCGCGCCCAGTTCCGAGAGCCCGAACACCAAGCCCGCGAACGCGATCGCCGAAAGCGGCACCGAGACAGGATCGATGCGGGTGGGTTGTTCTCGCTCATCTGCGACGCGCAGCCACATCCACCCGGCGGCGAGTCCGAGCAGGGCGATGGGCAACACGATCCAGAACATCCAGCGCCAGTTCAGCGATCCGAGGATGAAACCGGACAGGGTGGGCCCCACCGCGGGTGCGACGGCGATGACGATCGAGATGGTGCCCATGGTCTGCCCGCGACGTTCGGCGAGGATCAACTTCATGACCGTCGTCATCAGCAGCGGCACCATGACCGCGGTGCCGCACGCCTGCACGATGCGTCCGGCCAGCAGGACGGCGAAGCCCGGCGCCAGTGCGCAGACCAGGGTGCCCGCGCAGAACAGCGACATCGACGCCACGAAGATGGCCCGAACCGGAAAACGTTGCAACAGTGATCCCGACATCGGGATCACCACGGCCATGGTGAGCAGGAAGCCGCTGGTCAGCCATTGCGCCGTGCGGGCGGCGATCTCCAGATCGACGATCAGCACGGGAAGCGCGACGCTCATGATCGTCTCGTTGAGGATCATGACGAACGCGGAGAACACCAGCAGCGCGATGATGACGCCCGCGCTGGGCGGTGCTTTCGGCTGCGCTGCTGTTCGGGTACTCATGCACACTCCCTGGGTGACCGCACATAGTTAGCGCGGCTACCCAGAGTAGGCGCGAGTCCGTGGGTCGCGAAACTGAATATTCTCCCGCCCCGCGATCTGCGTGCGATCGGCCTCCGCGGGGTACACCGCATCATCACGGCAACGGCTCGCGCGGAGGCAGGGATGACATCAGAGGCCATGGCGCATGCGCCGCAAGGCGCACCTCCCGAGGGCAAGCTCGCCCGAAAGATCACCGGTCCGCTGTTGTTCCTGTTCATCCTCGGCGACGTCCTCGGAGCGGGGATCTATGCCTTGATGGGGGTACTGGCCGGCGAGGTCGGCGGGGCATTGTGGGTGCCGCTGCTGGCAGCGCTCCTGTTGGCACTGCTGACCGCGGGTTCGTACGCCGAACTGGTCACCAAGTACCCGAAGGCCGGTGGTGCGGCGGTCTTCGCGGAGCGGGCCTTCCGTCGTCCGCTGGTGTCGTTCCTGGTCGGCTTCTGCATGCTCGCGGCGGGCGTGACCAGCGCGGCGGGACTGTCACTCGCCTTCGCCGGGGATTACCTCGCCACGTTCATCGATGTGCCGGCAATACCGGCCGCCGTAGTGTTTCTCGGGCTGGTCGCGGCGCTCAACGCCCGCGGGATCAGCGAATCGCTGAAAAGCAACGTGGTCCTGACGGTCATCGAGTTGACCGGCCTGCTGATCGTGATCGTCGCGGGTGCAGTGATGGTCGGCCGAGGCGGCGGTGACCTCGGGCGAGTCGTGGAGTTCCCCGCGGACACGACGCCGGCCCTGGCGATCCTGGGCGGAGCGATCATCGCCTACTACTCGTTCGTCGGATTCGAGACCTCGGCCAATGTCGTTGAGGAGATCCGTGATCCGAGCAAGGTCTACCCACGGGTGCTGTTCGCCTCGCTGATCACCGCAGGAGTCGTCTACGTCCTGGTCGGCCTCGCGAGCGCCGCCGTGTTGTCGCCCGAGGAATTGTCCCGGTCCAGCGGTCCCCTGCTCGACGTCGTCTCGGTGTCCGGACTCGGTGTTCCCGCGTGGGCGTTCAGCGCCATCGCATTGGTGGCGGTGGCCAACGGGGCCCTGCTGACCATGATCATGTCGAGCCGGTTGGCATTCGGCATGGCAGAGCACGGTCTCCTGCCAAAACAATTGGGTTACGTTCTGCCGCAACGCCGCACACCGTGGGTCGCGATCGTGGGAACGACCGTCGTGGCGATGCTACTCACGCTGGTCGGCGATCTGTCGACCTTGGCGGAGACGGTGGTGCTGCTGCTGTTGTTCGTGTTCATCTCGACCAACGTCGCGGTCCTGGTGCTGCGGCGAGACACCGTGGATCATCCGCATTTCCGGGTGTGGACGGCGGTGCCGGTGCTGGGTGTGGCATCGTGCCTGCTGCTGTTGACCCAGCAGTCCGCGAAGGTCTGGCTGTTCGCGGCCGTCCTGCTCGCCGTGGGCGCCGTCCTGTTCCTGGTGACCCGGCGCCTCGGCGCGTCTCAGGCGTTCAGCGACCACACGGCGTAGTTCAGCGCCGTCGCGAACAGCACCCACCCGAGGTAGGGAATCAGCATCACGGCCGCGAGGCGGTTCGCCCTCCAGAACAGTGCGATCGTGGCGGCGACCGCGACGTCGAGTGCCACGATGTCCACCAGGGCCAGGCCTCGCCAGCCGAGCCCGAAGAACAACGGTGACCAGGCCAGGTTGAGGGCGAGTTGCACGCCGTAGACGATGATCGCCGGATTGCTCCACCGCGGGTTCGCCCGCCAGATCAGCCAGGCCGCCACCGCCATCAGCACATACAGGACGGTCCACACCGGGCCGAACAGGAAGGACGGTGGGGCCCAACTGGGTTGTGCCAGCTGTCCGTACTCGGATGCGGCATCGGCCGACGCGTACCCGCCCAGCGCCGCGACCACGGCGACGACGAGTAGCGAGACGACAAGTGCGGGAATGTGTTGGGAGCGGCCTGTGGTCGATGTCTCGGTGGTCATCTGCATCCATCCTTGGAGTCGGGGCTCTTCCTATATTGTTCAGCCTGCTGAATAAATTGCAAATGGCTCGACCCGACGAGAGGCACACATCGCTGATGGACGGCATCGATGGATGGCCGACGGGGCGGCTGCTCTCGATGGCGGCCCGACTCGTCGAGCAGTCCTGGGAGCACGTGCTGCGCGAGTACGACCTGTCCAGCGCCGG
Organism: Mycolicibacterium frederiksbergense; assembly: GCA_030499155.1. Taxonomy (GTDB): domain Bacteria; phylum Actinomycetota; class Actinomycetes; order Mycobacteriales; family Mycobacteriaceae; genus Mycobacterium; species Mycobacterium frederiksbergense_A. Next base: position 1,029,883 of record JAUKNU010000001.1, read on the forward strand.
CCTGATCGTCCTGCACGTGGTGGCGCCCGGGCCGGCGACCCAACGCGAGATCGCCCAGGCCTGCCGGGTGACCGATCAGACCGCCAGCCGCACCATCGAACGACTCGAACGCCTGGGCTATGTCCGCCGCCAGACCGACCCCCGCGATGAGCGACGCAAATCGGTGATGAGCACACCGACCGGTCGCCGCGTGTATGAGGCGCTGCTCGAACGCGAACGCAACGACCCGGCCCTGATCGCCGCGATCGGCGACCACGAACCGGCACTGCGCCGCCTGCTCATCGAACTCATCCGCACCCAGCAGGCGCCCGGGCGGTCGATCACCTGACCGCGGCGTGGTACCGATGCCGGGCGGCCAGGGCGAGTTCCATCTCGGCGAGCAATGGGTCGAGGAACTCCTTGCGGTACTCACCGTCGCCGACGGCACGCACGCTGACGTACATGAAGGTCAATGCCGCCAGGAGTGCGGTCACGTGCAGGTGCGCCACGGAGACCGGCAAGGCGATGTCGAACCAGACACTTTGGGCCGAGGCGCCATTGGTGAGTTTGTCCGATACTGCCGGGTTCAGCACGATCAGGCCCATCGTGAAGAACACCGCACCGGTGACGATGGCGAGCAACAGCATCTGGGTCACCTGCGAAACCGTCAGCACCAGTAGCAGATTCACGCGCTCGCTATTCCGGAGCGGTGCGGCGTCAGCGCCGGCCACCAAGTCGGCGAACGGTGTGCCGGCAAGACCTGCTTCGGCGCGACCGGGTAGCGGCGCGGCGGTGACCGTGTTCAGTGCGTCGAGAATCCCGGACACCAGGAAGGAAACCGCGATCAGTCCCAGAAACCCGACCAGCAGGGCCATCCGGAGCACGTCGAGATCCGTCGCGATGGTCCACACGAGCGTGTTGAAGAAGACGAGCACCGTCAGCAGGACCACCGGGAGCGCGCGGGCCATCAACCGGCCGGCCGACCGCAACTGACGAAACGTCACGCGCGCGGACCACCCCAGGATCGATCCGATTCCGGTACCGGTGGCGACCAGGATCGCGGCGATGATCGCTGCATCGACGAGCGTGTCCCGCACCAGGTTGGCACCTCCGTCGCCGTACCAGTCCGACGCCAACGCGACGACGACGGCAATCCCCGAGGCGACCCAGCGTCCGCGTCTGCCGGATATCCACGAAACGCAATAGCCGGCCAGCAGCATCGCGGCCGGAATGGCCGCCAGCACAACCAAAGCCAGCCATTGCGATGCCGACGGATCAGCATCGACGTCGACGTCGCTGTCCCCGGATGCCACCATCACCACCAGGCTGAGCAGCATGAGCACCGCAAACGCGGCCAGGGCCGGCGCCGACCGCGGCACGACATCGCGGCACCGCGCCTTGATCGGTACGGCGGATGGCAACCCACGCTGCAGGAACCAGCGGTCGGCAGCAGTCATCGCTTCGGCGTTCGCAGGCATGCTCACAAGTTATCCGGGCAAGCACTCACTAGTGTTGAGGACGACCGGAAGGATGTTCGCGAATGCCGACGAAGCTCGTGCGCCTGCTCGCGGGGCCCGCTGCCGCGCTGCTCGGCGTGCTGTCCGCGGGCTCGGCGGGAGCCGAGCCCGTGCGGGAACAGCTCATCATCGTGGAGGCGCCGCAGGCCGATTCACCGATCGGCACGCTCACGGCCTATGAGCGGACCGGCGGCGAGTGGCGAACGGTGCTCGGACCGACCCACGCCGATCTCGGCGAACTGGGCGTGGGCGAACCCCAGGACGATGTCTTCCGCACCCCGGTCGGCACCTTCCCGCTGGGGATGGCCTTCGGCCGGGAGCCCAACCCGGGGACCACGATGCCCTACACCCGGGTGGACAACTCGGACTGGTGGGACGAGGACGTCGACTCCCCCACCTACAACACCCTCGTGCGGTCGCCGACGATGCCGTCCGAGGATGCCGAGAACCTGGGGCGCTCCGGCGAGATCTACGACTACGCCGTGCTCGTCGAGCACAACCCGCAGCGGATCCCCGGGCGCTCGGCGGGCATCTTCGTGCACGTCACCGACGGCGAACCGACATGGGGTTGCGTCGCGATCGATCGGGACCAGATGCGCACACTGCTCCAGTGGCTCGATCCGGCCGCCGCGCCGCGGATCATCGTGGGTGTTGGTCGGCAGGTACCGCCGGCGGGTGGTTGATCCCCGACGGTTCAGCGGGCCAGCACCGCGTTGCCGTACCAATGGCACAGCAGCAGAGCGACTTCCACGTCGAGCACGTCATCGGCGATGGGTCGGCCCCGGCGCTCGATCGCCCGCGCCACCCGATACTTCACCGAATTGAAGTGCAGGTGCAGTTCCCCGGCGGCGGCCGTGAAACTCGATCCTGCACGTAAGAACACCCGCAGGGTGTCACGGAGCCGCTCATCCCTGTCGTCGACTGTGGCCAGCGGCCCCAGGACCTCGCGCACCCAGACCCGCGCCTCGTCCAGATTCCCCCCGGCCAGACCGGCCAGCAGGAGTCCCGGCTCGCCGGCACCGACCACCCGGCCGGGGGCATTCTCCGCGGCGGTCATCACCGCGCGCACCAGCTGCGCCTGACGGTGCGAACGGCGAAACCCGTCCACCCCCGGAAGGAGTTGGCCCGCAGCAATATTGACCAGCGTGCCCGACGTGTCAAGTGGCGGCACGAAATGGTCGTTCTCCAGCGGTATCCAGGCCCACCCGGTCAGCCGGTCCGCCGAGACGAACAGGGCGCGGTCGCGGGCGCCGACTGCCGTGGCGTAATCACGGACATGGCGTTCCAGGGTGGTCAGTTCATCGTGGTCGGCGGATTCCTCACACCACAGCACCAGCGCCAGGTGGTTGCACCGCAGCGGATAGCGCAGCACGGTGGAGACCGCGTCGATGTCGATATCGTCATCGCCGGCCAAGACGGCACGAATCTCTGCTACCCGCAGGTGGTTTCGGCTCTGTTGCCAGCGCCCGTGTTCATCCTGATGGACGGTGAGAACCTGCTGACTGATCCAATCGATATAGCGGAATGTCACCGTGAGGATCTCATCGAAGACGTCCAGCCGGTGCTGCGCATCGAGGTCGGAGGTCCGGATCTCCTCGAGCAGGATCTTGAGCACCTCCTGGTGGCCGATCCGGTAGGCGCGCACCAAGGTGTTGGCCGCTATATCCCGCTGCGCCAGCCGCCTCGCATACTCCAGAGCGGCCGTCGGTGCCTCGACATGCTCCACCGGAATGCCGTGACGGATCGCCGAGAATACCGTGTCGATGTTCGCGGCCACGTTGTCCCGCATCAACTGCACGAGTTGCGCGTCACCACGTAGGTCGGAGACCTCATCCATCAGGACGGCCTGCGTGCGGGCGGTGACCTCATCGAGCCTGTCGGCGAGTCGACTGACCACCGCCGCTGCGGATTGCGCGACCGGGCCGCCTGCAGTTTGTTCGTCCACATTCGGCACCTTACTTGTCTTCACAGAACAAAGATGGACGGCCGGTTGATGTCCCGAGGACGTCGTTTTCGACTCGTACGGCTCATAGCGTTGTCCTGAGCGGTTCTCCTTACCGCGGCCGACATCGAGAGTCCCGGAGAAACCCATGTCCCTCACTGCAGCAGTGGACGACACCGCCACGGCGTCGCCCGACCGCCACGCGCTGCCGGATCCGGGCGCACCCGTGCCCAGACTGGCGCTGCCGACGGTGGCGATCCTGGTGGTCGGGTGGACGGCGTTCGTGGCGTCGACGGCCGGGTACATCCAGGGTGCGGTGCCCGCCGCGGTGACGATCGCGGTCAACGCGGTGGTGACGTTCGTGATGTTCACCGTGAGCCACGACGCGATCCACTACGCGATCAGCAGCACCCGTTGGGTCAACGGGCTCGTCGGGCGCCTGGCCTTTGCGCTGGTGGTCCCGATGATCTCGTTCCCGACCTATGCGTTCATCCATATCGAGCACCACCGGCACGCCAACGACGACGTGAACGATCCCGATGCCTGGGCCTCGCATTCACGGTGGTGGCAGATGCCGCTACGGTGGCCCTTCCCTGAGCTGATGTACTCCGGCTTCATCCTGCGCACGTTGCGCAACCGGCCGAAGCCCGAGGTGGCCGAGACCTTGGGCATGCTCACCCTGTGCATATCCGGGTTGAGTGTCGCGATCGCCATCGGGCACTTCTGGACGCTGGCCGTGGTGTTCCTGATTCCCCAGCGCATCGGACTCATCGTGCTGTTGTGGTGGTTCGACTGGCTGCCGCATCACGGGCTGGCCGACACCCAGCGCAGCAATCGCTACGGCGCGACCCGGGCCCGGGTGGGGATGGAATGGCTGTACACCCCGCTGATGCTGTCGCAGAACTACCACCTGGTGCACCATCTGCACCCGTCGGTGCCGTTCTATCGATACCGAAAGGCCTGGCACCGCAACGAGGAGGCCTATCTGGAGCGGGACGCAGCCATCACCACGGTGTTCGGTCAGCAGCTCAATGCAGGCGAGTACCGCGCCTGGAAACAGTTGAACAGCAAGCTCGGCCGGGTGGTGCCGGTGTACATGCCGCCACGGTCCAGCGCCCCGCACGCAGTGTTGCACAGCATTCCGGTGGCCTCGGTGGATCCGATCACCACCGACAGCACCCTGGTGACCTTCGCGGTGCCCGAGGCGCTTCGTGATGAGTTCCGGTTCGAGCCCGGTCAGCACATCACCGTGCGCACCGATCTCGGCGGGGAAGGTGTGCGGCGCACCTATTCGATCTGTGCGCCCGCGACCCGCGCCCAACTGCGGATCGCGGTCAAACACATTCCCGGGGGCGCCTTCTCGACCTTTGTTGCCGATCACCTCCGGGCCGGCGACGTGCTGGAGCTGATGACCCCGACCGGCCGTTTCGGCACCCGCCCGGACCCGCTGGCACAGCGGCACTACGTGGGCCTGGTGGCCGGTAGCGGTATCACCCCGGTGCTGTCGATCCTGGAAACCGTGATGCAGATCGAAACCGAGAGCCGGTTCACCCTGATCTACGGCAACCGCACCAGGGAGTCCACCATGTTCCGGCACGATCTGGCCCGGCTGGAGTCCCGCTACGCCGACCGGCTCGAGATCATCCACGTGCTCTCCGAGGAGCCGCGGCACACCCCGGCGCTGCGCGGCCGGATCGACCGGGAGCGGCTGCAGCGACTACTGACAACCAGCCTGTCGCCCGACACCGTTGATGAATGGTTCGTATGTGGCCCGATCGGCATGAGCAGTGTCGCCCGCGATGTGCTGATCGGCCACGGTGTCGCCGAGGCGCGCATCCATCTGGAGATGTTCACCGGCTACCCGCAGAACCGCACGGTGAATCGCGACTATGACTCGGCCACAGTGACGTTCACGCTCTCCGGACAGCGGGCGACGGTCGCGCTGGCGCCCGGGGACTCGATCCTGGAAGGCGCCTTGCGAAGCCGCAGCGACGCCCCCTATTCGTGCATGGGTGGGGCCTGCGGGACCTGCCGCGCCAAGCTGGTACGCGGAACGGTGGTGATGGACCAGAACTTCGCGCTCGGTCCCGCCGAACTGGAGGCCGGGTATGTGCTGACGTGTCAGGCTCATCCGACCAGTCCGACGGTGGCGGTCGACTATGACGCGCCGTGATCCGGTCAGCGGAAGTCACCGTTGTTGCGGATGAGCAGCAACCGGTCCCCGGCCTGCAGGGCACCGACCTCGGGTGCGTCCACCCGGATCAACTGGCCCGCGCGCACCACGCCCAGCACGATGTCGTCGATATCCCTCGGTGAGCAACCCACCTCGTTCTCGGCCGCGTCCCGTTCTGAGATGGCGAATCCCCTATCGGGTGTCAGCAGGTCCTCGATCATCTCGACGACACTGGGGGTGCGAATCGCGACGCCCAATAGCCGGCCCGCCGTCACCGCAGAGACCACGGTCGAATCCGCACCCGACTGCCGCAGCAGATGCTGATTCTCGGTTTCCCGGGCGGCGGCGATGATCTTGGCTTTCGGGGCTATTTGACGGGCGGTGAGGGTGACCAGCACGGCCGTGGCATCGTCGTCGGTGGCGACGATGATCGCCTTCGCATGCTGGGCGCCGGCGATCCGCAGGAGATCGGCGTTGGTGGCGTCCCCGTGCACGGTGACCAGCCCGGCGCCCCTGGCGCGCTCGAGCGCGGAACTGTTCTCGTCGATGACGACGATGTCCGCGGGGACGACCTCGTCACCGACCATCGCCGCAACCGCGGCTCGCCCCTTTGTGCCGTAACCGACGACGACGGTGTGGTCGCGCACTCGGTGTCGCCACCGCTGTATCTTCAGCACCCGACGCGACTGGTTGGTCAGCGTTTCGACCGTCGTTCCGATCAGGATGATCAGGAACACCACCCGTAGGGGTGTCACCGCGACGACATTGATGAATCGAGCCGTGGGAGTGACGGGGGCGATATCGCCATAGCCTGTCGTCGACAACGAAACCGTCGCGTAGTACACGCAATCCAGGAACGACACCTCGCCGTCAGCGGAGTCGGTGTAGCCCCCGCGGTCGAGGTAGACGATGCCGGTCACCGCGGCCAGTGCGCCCAGCGCGTAGACCAGCCTTCGCAGGATGCGACGGCCCGGACTGACGAAGGTCTCCGGAATGGACAGGATGTCGACCAGCGCGGCGCGCGGCCGGCGGGACAACGCCTCATCACCAGCTACCACCGCGTGCACACCTTGCCGTCGCAGGACAAATACCCTGCCGACCAGACTTCCCGGCGCACCGGAACCGACGTTAGCAGCACAGCTGTCGATTGTCAAACTGGATGGCGAACGTCACCGCTTCTAGCGGCGCCTTTTCCATGATAGTCACCGAGATGGCGGAGCGATTTCGGTCATCTAAGTGGCAAAAGTCGGAACGGTACGGTGGTGCCAGTCGTGGGCCCGCCGTCGGTCTGGCGTTTGCAGGCCACTCAGTCCGATGCCCGGGCGCATTCCCATATTAGTATAGACATATGCGCATATCGCTATGTATCCTTAGCGTGGCCGCGGAGCCACGAAAGAAGCACGGAAAGCCTGATGAACCACAGCGACCGGCGCAGGCTTCCAGAACCGCCGCCTCGACCACTGAGGAACTCGCGATATGGCAACCGCAGCACTTGCTCTTTACGGGATATTCATCGTCTCGGGCTTCGGATGGCGTAGTTATCGCCAATGGCGCCTCACGGGTTCGACAGGCATGCGGGGTTTTCACGGCCGCCCCGGATCGTTGGAGTGGCTCGCCGGCGCCGGATTCGTGGTGGCGATCTTGCTGGGCGCTCTGGCCCCCCTGCTGCAATGGTTGGGTGTGCTGTCGCCAGTGGCCTGGCTTGATCATTGGGCGGTGCACACGCTAGGAGCTTTCGCAGCGATCCTGGGCATCGCCGGGACACTGTTAGCGCAGGAGTCGATGGGCGAGTCATGGCGCATCGGCGTCGACGCCAGCGAAACTACCCGACTGATCGACAATGGGGTCTTCAAACTGGTTCGAAACCCCATCTTTACCGCCATGCTGATCTTCGGAGCCGGTGTAGCGCTCCTCGCTCCGAATGGGTTGGCGTTGCTCGCCTTCGCCACCTTGGCCACGTCCATTGAGCTACAGGTGCGGATAGTTGAAGAGCCCTATCTACGGCGGACGCACGGCTTGCATTACGCGGAATACACCAGCCGGGTGGGACGCTTCATCCCTGGACTCGGTCGAAGTTCCACGACTGTCTGAGTTGCGCATGCAGGCAGGCGCCGTTGCCCCACTGCTTCGTGCCCGGTCGCTGTCTTAGCCGCCGAATAAGAGGTAGAGCCCCACGAAGGTGTAGCCGACCATAGTGAGCATCATGGCGAGTTGACCGCTGATTTGATGCCGCACAGGGAGGACCTGCAGCGCCTTGTCGTGTGCAGCGATGACCGCCACGATGTGGCCGACGACCACGCATGCCACTTTGATGGTCCACAGCACCGAGGGGTGCTCAGAGAGCACGTACCAGACGTCGGTCCTGTCGAGACCAAACAGATGCCATCCCCGTCCCAAGGGGTCAGCGAGCCGAACCACCGTTTCCTGCCCGCGCTCGACCAGGTACGACAGATAGTGGGCGAAAATGTAGCCAACAACGATGGGGATCAGTGAGTGGGCCAGTTGTCCCGGCAACTGCTGACGCTGCTTCCGATCGACCCCACCTGTAGCCCGTGCGGCACCGCAAAATGTAACTCCTACAACCGAAACGAAGGTGAGCAGTCCTACGGTTCGCACCAACGAAGCCCCTGCGCTGTCGCTGAGTACCGGTAGCGAGGAAGCATGGCGATCGACGAAGTTCCTGAAGGTCGGTGATTGGGAGAAGCTGTCGAAGGCAGTCGACCCGAGCAGCACCGCTAGGACCGCCACTGTCCCCGGCCGGACGGGCATTGTGGGCAGGTGATCGAGGGGGTTGATCAACGAGACCCGTCCTGTACCGGCATTGCGGGCAAAAGGTGCGAGCCGAGAGACCGCAACGCTGTACACCTCGAACGGATCTGCTCGCGAGAACCACTGCGAGCCGTACACGCATGCCCCGAGACCCATGACTAGGGCGTAAATCAACAGCCAGGCTTTGATTGCCGACGTAGACCCCGGATCGGGGGCGGCTAGTTCTAGCCAGACGAACGCGAATAGCCCCAATACCGCTGGCCAAAATCCCCATAATTCTGGGTATTTTCGCCGTGGCAACGACTCCCCGTTTCCATGGCGCGCCATGCCGGCCAGACGATAAACGGTGCGTACCGGCGAGATGATTCGCCACAAAGGTCCCACGCACACCGAAATGGCGACCAACCCAACCCACAGAAGCACGTAGAACACACCGGGGAGTGGATTGCCGCTTCCTGTGGGGCCCCATACCGACGACGCGGCCACCCAGATGGTGAACAACAGTGCCGCCGTCGCCGCGGTCCAGCGCACTGCCGCGGAGTCCACGACGCGGGTCACCCATGCAGGCAGCTCATGTCCAGAATGGGCGGGGTCAAAGCGAGGTTTTCTCCATGCCAGCGCCACGATGGCGAAAGTTGCGGTCAGGGCCCAGGCCGCGCCGATCAGGGCGAATGACAGTGGCACCGGCAGATCGGTGGAGCCGCCCACGCCGTGCGCGAGCACGGTAACGCTTTGGCGCACCGTTATGGCCGGACTTCGATCGTCAAAACCGTGCGATCAAGATCGTGGAGTTCTACATCTACCCGGCCGGGAACATCGACGGTGAACTCGAACTTCTGTCCGGAACCGGCCTGGATGTCAAAGGTGTACTCCGGCACCGAATGCACGTGAAGTTGATCTGCGACGTCGCTGTCGATCATCAACACGATCGGTCGACCGGCAACAGCTTGGGCCTGGCCATTCGTCGGAGTCACGACGCCGCCGGCAATGCCAACATTGATCACGGTGCTAGCTGTGTCTTCTGCAGCTGCCGAAGCGGTGGCGGGACCCTGGCTCGACTGCGTGACCGTGGTCTCGCCGGGGGTCGGACTGCCCGTCGTCTGAGAGGCTTCCGGTGGTGCGCCGCAACCAATTACGAAGGCGCATGTCGTCGCGGCGATAGAGCTGCGGAATTTCTGTCGGCGATTGTTCATCACTGTCCTTCCGCCGCTGAGGGCGGCGCTTCCGGCACGAGTGGATCCGGCGGACGGCGGCGGTCACGACGGATGACGAAAGCAACCACGCCGGCGACCACAAATGCTGGGACGAAGGCCGGCAAGGCCATCCACAGACCCACGTCGGTGGCCATCAAAATGACCGGTGGTGCGCTCATCGTGGTCCTCGGGCGACGAGCCGGCGTGGAACCGCCCAACCGGGGCTACACCAACTGGCCCTTCCCATGGAATTGGCCTCCGCTCTGTTCGCGCCGCCAGCGCCGGTGCCATCTCGTCGGTACCGACTATCGGTCGAACTTGTCTACCACCGACTACACAGCAAAGCGATGACCTACCCGCGAGGTTTGCAGGAAAGATACGCAGTACCGCGGGTGGCCCCGGTTTGGCAGCGGTTTATCTGCCAGGGGTTCGGCGGGCAGGAGTCCACACCCACACCTCAGTTACCCAACTGAGGTGTGGCGCTCGACCGGCCGTCAGCAGGTCGAGCCGATTGATCGTCGGCGTCAGCCACGAAGTGGCACGCGCCGCTGGCACGAAAAGGCTCGGCAAGTTGCGCGAGGTAACCGACCGGGTACTTCGGCTTGGCAGCGATACCGAGATCGTCGGCGCGGAAAAGGCGGCGCGGATCGTATGAAAACGTGTGTAGCAAGTGGTCCCACATCAGGGTGAACAAGCCGAAGTTCACATCGCCGACCCCTGCCCACTTCAGATGGTGGAAGCGGTGCCCCTCATTGAGCGCCAGGACCTTTCGTAGAGGCCCAACCCGGTAGTCAGCATTGGAGTGCTGCAAAAGCAGTTGGACAGCAATGCATACCGTAAGTGCTTCGGCGACCGCCTTGGGCATACCCAGTATGAGAAGCGGCGTGGTGGCGACCGCCAACTCGAGCGCTCCGTGGAGCGGATGTTTCATCAGACCGTTGAACCCGTAGAACCGCTTGACGCTGTGATGCACAGAGTGGAACCGCCACAGCCAGCCCACCCGGTGGCTTGCCATATGTACCAGCGTTACCCCCACGTCGGTAACCACGACAGCGAGCAGCACCTGTACAGGAAAGGAAACCGCAGCCGGCCACGCAACACTGAATGGCGAGAGCACGGTCAGCACGGGAATCACCAGCACAGTCGCAAGCAGCGCTACTTCGTTGACCATCGCGTGTGCTACGTCGCGGCCGCCATCACCGACCGTGTCGTTCCACTGCTCGTTGTAGGGCAGGAGATGCTCAGCCGCGAACGACACCGCAATCGCGAACAAGATCAAACCTGCCATCCACAGCTCAGCCCACGGGGCCTGCGCCAAACCAATCGCGGCCCCGTTGACCCCCAACAGCATCAGCGGCGGATAGCCGTACCGAACAATAGATTTCACCATGCAAGCAGTGTTTCGCCCACAGCCACTATCCCGCATGTACAGATCCGTCGACTTCAGCTCGGCGCAACCCGTGCTAGCCGTAGCGGAATCCGACACGCCATACTGAGCCGCATGCAATGGTCCGGTCAGGCTGTGATCGAACCGGGTCGGCTGATCTATCGTGGCCGCTTGGGCACAGCGCATCATCACGCCCACGCGGCGGTACAGATCGCCGTGGCCACAGACGCCACTCCGCTTCTCTTCACCGATGCCCGCGGTCAGCGCGCGAGCGCCCTAGCTGGAATCATTCCCGCTGGTACGGCGCACGCCCTCGATGCCGCAGACACAACCGGCCTGATGGTGTATCTAGAACCCACCACCTCCGTTGGGCGCTCAGTGAGCGCGCTCGTCGACAAGCAGACGCGCGCGTCCTGCTCGTCCTGGACCACCGCCGCTGCAACGCTGAGCCCGAATAGTGCTGTTCAAGAACATCTTTCGGGCGCCGCCGACGCCGTGTTGCGAACACTGCTCGGCCATACCCGCACCAGCGCGGCCCCGGATGAGTTCGTTCACCCCGGTGTGCAGCAGGTTGTCGCACTCATCCCACAACTGATCACCGGACCGATACGACTCACTGGAATGGCCGCTGCCGTGTACCTGTCCCCCGACCGGTTGGGCCGTCTGTTCGCCCGCGATGTCGGATTGTCGCTTTCGGCCTATGTGCGGTGGGCTCGGTTAATCCGCACGATGGAGGTAGCACGGAACGGTGGCACGATCACCGATGCAGCTCACGCGGCCGGGTTCAGCGACAGCTCGCATGCCAACAGGGCCTTCCATGAGATGTTCGGTATCGCTCCCATCAGCGCTTTCCGCGGTGTCAAGCTGCAATGACAGGCAGGCGTGGCGCTCTGCTGACCCTCGCCGTTCGCCTTCAGGCGGGTTCAACCTCGTGGCCTTGATCTGGCTCGTGTTTGCGAAGATGGACTGGTGACCGGACCGAACGCTCTGCCCCACGAGCAGTCCGAGCCCGCGCCCCTACCGAATCTGGGTTCCCGCGCCGCGGCAGCGCTGGTGGTCATTTCGTCGGCCGCAGTGTTGGTGGTCGAGATCACCGCCCTGCGACTGCTGGCCCCCTACCTCGGCCTCACACTGGAAACCAGCACTCTCGTCATCGGAATCGCGCTCGCAGCAATAGCTCTCGGATCCTGGGCAGGCGGACGCATGTCCGACCGCACTGACCCGCGCCAGCTCATAGGACCCGCGCTCGGCGCATCTGGTGCCGTCGTCGCGCTCACTCCCGCAGTGCTGCGCATGGCGGCGGAGTGGGCGCCGCCACTGCTACTCATTGTGGCGGCGATGACCATCCTGATTCCGGGCGCCCTGCTGTCCGCGGTGACACCGATGGTGACGAAGCTGCGCCTGACCACGCTGGATCAGACCGGAACGGTCGTCGGACAGCTTTCCGGACTCGGCACTGTGGGCGCTATCGCCGGCACAGTGCTCACTGGGTTTGTCCTGATTTCGCGGTTGCCGGTCAGTGCCATCCTGATCGGACTCGGGTCGTTATTGGTTCTGGGCGCAGTCGTCGTCGAGTGGCGAATGCGCCGCCGCAACCGCGCCAGGACTGCCGGGCTCGCGCTGGTCCTCATCGTCGGCGGTCTCGCCGACTACGTCGCTCCCGGAGGCTGCGATGCGGAAACCCAATATCACTGCTTGCGAGTGGTGGCCGACCCCGAACGCGACACTGGCCGAACTCTGGTCTTAGACGGGTTGAATCACTCCTACATCGATCTCGATGACCCGACTTACCTGCAATTCATGTATGTACGCGGGCTTGCCTCGGTGGTCGATGCCGCGTTCCCTGCGGGTGAGCCGCTGACGGCCTACCACCTCGGAGGCGGCGGGCTCACCTTTCCGCGGTATCTCGCAGCCACCCGGCCCGGGACGCGCAGCCTTGTCTCTGAGATCGACGGGGGCGTGGCGCGCGCCGACCGCGACGAGCTCGGCCTGAAATCCGATACTGGCATCGATGTCCGCGTCGAAGACGGCAGACTCGGAGTCGGCCGGCTTGCTGCAGGAGGCCAAGACCTGATTGTCGGAGACGCCTTCGGAGGCGTCAGCGTGCCGTGGCATCTCACCACCGCCGAGGCGATCGCTGATGTGCGCACGGCACTCAACACCACAGGGATATACGTCGCCAACCTCATCGACTATGGCGAGTTGTCTTTCCTGCGCGCCGAAATCGCCACCCTCAGTCAAGCCTTTGATCACATCCTGCTGGCTGGCGAACCCCGCGACCTCGGTCTGGATCTGACGGCCGCACCCGATGGCGGCAACTTTGTCGTCGCCGCCTCCCATCGAGCCCTGGACTCCGACGCGATCCAAACGGGTCTCGACGCTCGAGAAACGCCATGGAAAGTCATGCAAGGAGAAGCTCTGCGCCAGTGGGTGGGCGACGCCACACCGCTCTCCGACAACTACGCCCCCGTCGACCAGCTTCTCGAACCGTCCCGCACGCGAAGCACCGGTTAGCAACCTCCACCGACCGCCCACCGCCCGCACAGTTCAAAAAATGAGGCCGCCGACGCCGGTGAAAAGGACGCGACGTCGACGGCGGGTCGCCGCGATGGCCACCAACCCGCCGCCCATACATCGCCATTAACCGGTTATCATCGCCAGATGACGATGAATAAGGAGAGTGCCTGTCTGTTCGGCAGCGGCGGCTCAGGAAACACTTCGAGTGTCGATGCTGCGGTGGCGTTGTTTCGCAGTCTCTCCGATACGGCCCGGCTGGCCATCGTCCGCCGCCTGTCGGACGGTGAGGCACGGGTGGTAGATCTGACCGGCGAGCTGGGCTTAGCCCAATCCACGGTCTCAGCCCATGTCGCCTGCCTGCGGGACTGCGGCCTGGTGATCGGACGTCCCGAAGGTCGACAGATGTTCTACTCACTGGCCCGACCCGAAGTCATGGACCTGTTGGCCTCAGCAGAGACGCTGCTAACAGCGACAGGGAACACCGTTGTGTTGTGCCCCCAGTACGGAACCGATAGCGCCGTTGTGATCGATACGCGCATCGACCAAAAAAACGATGCGCCGACCCGAGGAGAAGGCACCGCTGCCACGGACGCACCGGCATGATCCTGTCGTCAGTTTTGCCGGCCATCGGCCTGTTCATTGTCACCAATATCGACGACATCATCGTGCTCTCGCTGTTCTTCGCCCGCGGCGCTGGGCACCGCGGCACCACGGTCCGGATTACCGCTGGGCAGTATCTGGGCTTTGCGGGCATTCTGGGTGCGGCCGTCCTGGTGACACTGGGTGCCGGTGCGTTTCTTCCCGCACAGGTCATCCCGTACTTCGGCCTGATCCCCCTGGCCCTAGGTCTACGGGGGGCATGGCAGGCGTGGCGTGGCAACGGTGACGACGATGATGATGCGAGCGCCACAGGCAGAAGCGTCGGCGTGTGGACCGTCGCTGCAGTCACTTTCGCCAATGGCGGTGACAATATCGGCGTCTATGTCCCTGTCTTCCTCAGCGTGGGGCCTGCTGCGGTCGTTGCCTACTGCGTCGTGTTCCTCGTACTCGTCGCTGTCCTCGTCGTTGCCGCCAGGTACGTCGCCACCCGCCGGCCGATCGCCGAAGTCCTCGAACGCTGGGAACACATACTCTTTCCGATCGTCCTGATTGGTCTTGGCATCGTCATCCTGGCTAGCGGTCTCGTCTCCTGAAAGCTCAATGGCTTCGCTCGCTCGGCAGAATGCCACACAACGCTCGTCGTACTGGACGCGAACCCCGAGGGCGCCGCCTGAACCTTGCTTTCCGCAGAGGAGCGCTCCCGCATTTGCGAGTCAAAAGGTCATGGCCCTAAGAGGATTCGCGACAGCTCGGTGGTCGTTTCGACACCGTCGTCGTAGCCGCCCTCACCATCGAGGCCGTTCATGATGGCCAGGGTGTAGCGCTGGCCCGGGCCGGCGAAGCCCACGGAGTTGACCACCCACCCGCCCTGCTCCTGCGACCAGCCGTTCTTGTTGCCGGGACTCATCGCGGCCCCGGCGCCCCACACCCCCCACTGCTGCGAGCTGTCCACCCGCTGCATCTCGGCCACCACTGCCGCCGCGTTGGCCGGCGTGAGACCGGTGAGCACATAGTTCATCAGGGCGTCGAAGTCATCGGCGGTGCCCTTCTGAAAGCCCCAGTACGGGTAGACGTCGCCGAACCCGCGTTGCGGTTGCACGCTTGTCATCCCGTACCGAACGAAGTTCGCGTTGAACACATTGCTGGTCCCGCCGTACCGCGACCACAGCGAATCGGCCGCATCATTGTCCGAATTGCGCAGCATCGCAGCCATCTGTTCCCGGTCAGCCGCGGTCAGACGCAGCGTGCCGACCTGTTCGCGGCTCAGCAGGTCAGCCACCATCGCCAGTTTGATCGTCGATGCGGTCCAGATCGGCGTCCCGGCCGCGGCATTGCGGTAGCGCGCGCCGGTAACCCGGTCACGCAGCACGAACCCGACCGTTCCCGGACGGGTGGCCACGTATTTCTCGGCGGCCGCGATGCGCTGTTGCAGCCCGCACTGCGGGTCCGCAGCACTGCAGCTTGCCGAGGCCGACGGTACTGCGATCATCCACGACCACAGCATCGCAGCG
This sequence comes from Mycolicibacterium frederiksbergense, assembly GCA_030499155.1. Lineage (GTDB taxonomy): Bacteria > Actinomycetota > Actinomycetes > Mycobacteriales > Mycobacteriaceae > Mycobacterium > Mycobacterium frederiksbergense_A. The sequence goes on from JAUKNU010000001.1 coordinate 1,045,471, forward strand.
CCGACCAGGAGGCGAAGCCCTCGGCGCACAGGTGTTTTCATGTGTTTCAGCTCTAACAGGGCCCGTAAACCGTCGGCCGCATGACATGGCCGTGTGTCGCACTTCGTCATCAAGGTGTGTTCTGTAGCGCGTCCTCGACGGCGGTACGCAGATCCTCGGCACGACGCAGGGCAATCTGCTGGCCGTTGACGAAGAAAGTGGGTGTGCCCATCACACCGAGCTTTTCTCCGTCCTGCTGGTCAACGCGGATGCGTTCCAGCGTCGCCGGATCGTTGTAGGCCGCGTCGAACGCCGCCATGTCCAGGTTGAGGTCGGTGGCGAAACCGCGGAAGACGTCATCAGCCGGCACGCGCTGCTCGCCCCACTCCGATTGTGTCTCGTACATTTTCCGGTACATCGCTTCGAGTTGACCCTGTTGTGCAGCGGCCTCCACGGCGCGTGCGGCACGCTCACCGTTGAAATGCCCCGACAACGGGAAGTACCGGATCACGAACTCGACACGATCGCCGTACTGGTTGCGCAATTCCTCTACCAGGGGGTACGCGGCGCGGCACCCTTCGCACTCGAAATCCAGGAACTCGACGAGAGTCACCTTTGGATCCGGCAGGTCGTTGAGCCGGTGGCTGCTGTCGCGCACAACCTGTACCCCGCCGGCATCGGCGGTGGGCGCTGCTTCACTGCGGTTAGCATCGTCACCCTTGCTACCGCTGTTCATGAGCAAGACCACGCCAACCGCCAGGATGGTGATGACGGCCAAAGCGGTCAGCCAGGCACGGCCAGCGCGCGTTGTCAGCAACAGTTCACTCCCTAGGTGGCGCTAAAGCGGCATGGTTCCCCGCTGACGTGCATATACGTAGCAACTACGTAGGATGGTAGCGCAACGGATTCTCGGCGACGGACAGGACGGCTTTGATGGGGCGGGCGATTTCCACGATACGCATGCGAGGCACTGCGCTCACCACGCTATTCGCGCTCCTCACGCTGGTGGCGCTGGTCTTGGGTTTGAGCGCCTGCAGCTCGCCGCAAGGCACCCCGCAGGCGCAGCCGATCGAGAAGGGCACGCCATACAGCGACCTGCTCGTCCCTAAATTGCAGGCTTCGGTCACCGACGGCGACATCGGGGTCACGGTCGAGGAACCAGTGACGGTGAGTGTCGAGGCCGGCGTGCTCGGCGAGGTGACCCTGGTGAATGCGCAGGGACGGGTCGTCGCGGGCGAGCTGAGCACCGACGGCGTTTCTTGGCGTTCGGCCGAGCCGCTGGGCTACAACAAGGAATACACACTGAACGCCGATGCCTATGGATTGGGCGGGGTGACCCACACCAGTGCCACCTTCGAGACGCACTCCCCGCAGAACCTGACGATGCCCTACGTCATGCCCGATGACGGTGCCGTGGTCGGCGTGGGCCAGCCCATCTCGGTGACCTTCGACGAGCCCATTCCTAACCGCCTCGCCGCCCAACGCGCGGTCACCGTGACCACCACTCCTGCGGTGGAGGGCGCATTCTATTGGCTCAGTGGTCGTGAGATGCGTTGGCGGCCCGCCGAGTATTGGAAGCCGGGCACCACGGTGGAGGTACAGGTGAAGACCTACGGGGTGGATCTGGGCGACGGTCTGTTCGGACAGGACGATGTCACCAGCCGATTCACCATCGGCGATGAGGTCATCGCCACCGCCGATGACGCCACCAAGACCCTGACCGTGCGTGTCAACGGTGAAGTGGCCAAGACGATGCCGATCTCGATGGGCAAGGATTCCTCACCCACCGACAACGGCACCTATATCGTCGCCGAGCGCCTTGCGGACATGGTGATGGATTCGTCGACCTACGGCGTGCCGGTGAACTCACCCGACGGGTACCGCACCGAGGTCAAGTGGGCCACCCGGATGTCCTACAGCGGGATCTTCGTCCATGCGGCTCCCTGGTCGGTGGGCAGTCAGGGGCGGACGAACGTCAGCCACGGCTGCCTCAACGCCAGCACCGAGAACGCGAAGTGGTTCTACGACAACACCAAACGCGGGGACATCGTCGACGTGATCAACACCGTCGGGCCCACGCTGCCCGGCACCGACGGTCTCGGCGACTGGAACATCCCCTGGGAGCAGTGGAAGGCGGGTAACGCCGCAGCTTAGCGCTACCGCGAATCGACCTGACGTAGCGCTTTGCGCATCTGCGCGGATTCGTCGGCGGACATTTGCGCGAAGAGTGAGGCGAAGACCGCGTCCGGATCCCCCCCGGCTTCCAACGCTGCCCGCATGAGATTCGCGGAGCGCTCCTCGCGAGTCATGGTCGCCCAGTAGCGGTATGCCTTGTGTTCGCGGTCGCGTCGGACCCAGCCTTTGCGGTGCAGATTGTCGAGGGTGGAAAGTACCGTGGTATAGGCAATTTGGCGTGTTGTGGACAGTTCCTCGAACACTGTACGCACCGTGACGCCCTCCACACTGGCCCACACACGGTCCATCACCGTGGCTTCCAACTCGCCCAATCCCCCAAGCTGCACGCTGATCGTCCCCTAGAGCTGCGGCCTAGTAGCGCCGTGCGTTGTAGATGGGCGCCGACGATATCGGCGCTACCTTCACCGGCGTGCCGTAGGTGGACGCGTGCACCATGTTGCCCTCGCCAATGTAGATGCCGGCATGAGAAGCATCTTCGTAGAAGGTCACGATATCGCCGGGCTGCAACGCGTTAATCGCCACGTCCTGGCCACCTGCTGCGAGAGCCTGACTGGAACGCGGAAGCGATTTACCTTCTTGCAGGAAAGCCCATTTGATCAATCCGGAGCAGTCGAACGCTGCCGGCCCGGTGGCGCCCCAGGAGTACGGAGAGCCGATGCGGCTCATGGCTGCCTGCACCGCCACGGTTGCGCCGCCGGGAGACGCTGGCGGTTGGGCCGCCTCGGGCATCGCAAGGATTGCCGGATCAGGCCCAGGGGCGGGGGGCGCGGCAACAGGCCCAGGGTCGGCCAGCACGACTCGCTGTTGTGGAGTCAGGGCCTGGTATTGGGCCTCCACTGAGGTGATCTTTTCTTTGAGGCGACTCTGTTGAGCCTGCACATCGGCCCGGACCGCGGCCGCCTCAGCGGCAGCCGCGCGCGCTTGCACAGCCGACGCTTCTGATGCCCGTACAGCAGCATCTGAGCGCAGGATCGCATTGCGGTGAGCGGTCATTCGGTCCCTCATCTGGCCGGCCATCAGAGACTTCAGAGCGAGGTCATCGATCATCCGTTGCGGCGACGGCGCGACGAGAATTGCCCCTAGAGTGCTTGTAGATCCGGCCATGTAGGCGGCCGCAGCCACTTCATCGACCGCGGCCTGATAGCCCGCCAGCTCGCCTTGGGCGGCACTGGCGGCCGCCAGATCGACACGGTGGCGCTCTTGGGCTGCGCGGTGCGCGGCGGTCTTCGATTCCAGGTCGATCTCGGCGGTGTACATCTGCTCGGTCAGCCGTTCAGCCTCCCGCGAGAGCTCGTTCATACGCGCAAGCGCGTCGGCTGCGGGGTCAGCGCTGACCAAACTTGCGCCGGCGAGCATCACCGCGGCCACCAGGGCAGACACGACCACCCGAAACCAGATGGTACGAGACGCCGGCTGCGCGTAGCTGTACCGCACGTCGACTCCTCCTTGAAAGTCTTAGAATATACGTATTTACTACGTAGATCACAGGAAGGTTACGGAAGTTTGGCCCACCTGTCCACGCGTGGCGGTCAACACCCACCCGAGGGCCTCGCGGAGCACTTCGACACTAGAGCGTCCTGGCAGGATCAACGTTATAGCGACACGATGGGCGGCTGTCACGCCACCGCGGGGAGACGCAGTTGGCGAGCCGCCGACTCTATGCCATAGTACGTACTTAATACGTAGACCATGAAGTCGGCCATGCCGTGAGGAACACCATGACAACCGGAACTGCCATCACGGCGAAGGTTCACTCACTGAACCGACCCAACATGGTCGCCGTCGGCACCATCGTGTGGCTGTCGAGTGAACTGATGTTCTTCGCTGGACTGTTCGCGATGTACTTCACTGCGCGTGCGCAGGCCGACGCGTGGCCGCCAGAGCCGACAGAACTCAATCTGGCGCTCGCCGTGCCGGTGACGGTGGTATTGATCGCGTCATCATTCACCTGCCAGATGGGGGTCTTCGCGGCCGAGCGCGGCGATGTCTTCGGTCTGCGCAGGTGGTACGCCGTCACGTTGTTGATGGGGCTGTTCTTCGTTTTGGGCCAAGGCTACGAGTACGTGAAACTTGTCGGCGAGGGAACGACTATCTCCGGCAGCGCCTACGGGTCGGTCTTTTACTTGGCGACCGGTTTTCATGGGCTCCATGTGATCGGTGGACTGGTCGCCTTCGCGATGTTGTTGGCGCGCACTAAAATGAGTAAGTTCACCCCCGCCCAAGCAACAGCAGCGATCGTCGTCTCGTATTACTGGCACTTCGTGGACATCGTCTGGATCGCATTGTTTGCCGTGATCTATTTCGTGCGATGATGCCGCGCTCGGCTGCGATGCCTGTCGTGATCGTCGCCGCAACCGTCCTTCTCTTCGCCGCGCTGTCGGTGCCGATTCACGCCGACGCAACGACGTCGCCCGCGCCCTCTCCGACGATCACCACCCCGACGACTCATAGCTACGACGATTCCCACACCGACCAGCAAGCGCCCGGATCGAATCCCGCCTTCTGGATTCTTGGCGCCGCGGCGATCTGCCTGGTGGTCATCGCGACGATCATGTTGCGCGCGGGCCGGCCGGCTCGAACTCATCTTGATCGCGGTGCGCACCCGCCTGATCAGCGGCCCACGTAAACGACTCCGGACGTGGGTTTTACGGACGCCTAGCCGGCCGGCCACCATGACCTACTGCCTTACTACGTATATACTGGGGTTTGCGGCCGCTCGCCCAGCCATGTGTGGCGCGATAGCGGTCGCCATAGACAAAGGATGTGCGCCGGTGGCCCCTCTCACACGACTTCTGTTGACCGCGTTCGTGGCGTTCACAGCGATCATCGGCGCTGGTGTCTACCTGTCAGTACGGGACGCGTCCACGACGACCGCTCAGGAAGAGGTCGTAGATGCCGGACAACTTGTTCGAGAGAACAGCCGTCGCCTCAACACAGCTCCCGGAAGTGACGTCAACTTCGTTGAGTTCCTGGACTTCGAATGTGAAGCGTGCCGCGCCGCGTTCCCCCTTGTGGAGCAGCTGCGAACCGAGTACGCAGACCGAGTCAACTTCGTCGTCCGATACTTTCCGATCCAATCGCATTTCAATGCCGAACGCGCAGCACGTGCCGTCGAAGCTGCCGCTCAGCAGGGCAAGTTCGAACCGATGTACAAGAAGATGTTCGAGACGCAGAGCCAGTGGGGTGAACAGCAGGTGCCGGCGGACGCGACCTTCCGCGGATTCGCCGTTGAACTCGGCATCGACATGCTGGCCTTTGATGCCGCCTACAACGATCCAGCCACCGTTGACCGCATCAATGTCGATGTCGCCGACGGGGAAGCATTGGGTGTCAAGGGCACTCCGAGCATTTTCCTCGGCGGTCAGCAACTGGACTTCCGAACGTATGAAGATCTGTCCGCGGCGGTCGATCAAGCGTTGGCCCAATAGCGAGAGAGCGACGAAGTCAGTGCATTCCACGCGTAGACCATTCACCGCGATCATCGCAGCCGGGTCAGCGGTCATCGCGATAGCGACGAGCGCGACTGCCTCTGCTGAGCCGATGGACCCGACCCCACCCACTGTCCCGGGTGAGCCGTTCGCGATGCCGACGCCTGTCGGTGAAGCATCCGCGGGCCAGAATCCGGCGCCCTACATCGGGGAGCCGGTATTCGCGCCACCGACATTCAACCCAGTCAACGGCTCGCTGGTCGGTGTCGCCAAACCCATCGTCATCAACTTTCAGCGCCCGATCGCCAACCGCCCGCTGGCCGAACAGGCGGTGCACATCTCATCCAACCCCCCGGTGCCCGGCAAGTTCTACTGGATGAGCGATACCCAACTGCGCTGGCGGCCTCTGGACTTCTGGCCAGCCAACACCGTGGTCACTGTCGACGCCAGTGGCACGAGATCGAGTTTCCGCACCGGCGATGCACTGGTGGCGACCATCGACGATGCCACTCACCAGATGGAGGTCATGCGCAACGGCGAGCTCGTGAAAACCATTCCGGTGTCCTTGGGTAAGCCCGGATACGAGACCCCCAATGGCACTTATTACGTCCTGGAGAAGTTCGCCGACATGGTCATGGACTCCTCCACGTATGGCGTCCCGATCGATTCCCCAGAGGGTTACCGGCTCAAGGTCAAGGACGCGGTGCGAATCAACAACGCCGGGATCTTCGTCCACGGCGCCCCCTGGTCCGTCGCCGATCAGGGCAAGCGCAACGTCAGTCACGGCTGCCCGAACCTCAGCCCCGCGGACGCCCAGTGGTTCTTCGACAATTTCGGTAGTGGAGATCCGGTGGTCGTGAAGAACTCCGTCGGTACATACACCGAGAATGACGGCGCTCAGGATTGGCAGATCTGACAGGTTCAGGCGGACGACTCCGCTCTTGGAACTGGCGTAGGCACGTCGTCGAACAGAACCGATACGACACTCCCCCACGAGAAATCGTCAACTCGGCAGTGAGTGCACCGACGTGCATCCGGCATATCGGGTCGACATGATCTTGGTGACTGGCACCCATATCGAGCACGAAGACCTCTACCGGCGAAGTTATATTGCGCAGGCGCAGTGGACCCAACGATGTTGATTCAACACCGCCGGAGGATCGTAGCTCCTTCGCGGCAGCGTGGTCCATGACGATCTGGCCTGGTTCGGCTATGGCCGCAAGTCTGGCCGCGGTGTTGACCGTCGCGCCGAAGATGTCGCCGTGGCGCTTGATCACCGAGCCGACACCAAATCCCGCCCGCAGCAGCGGAAAACCATCGATCCTGCGGGACGCGTCAGTGAGTCGTTGCAGGAACGCCACAGCCGCTGGGGCATCCGGGCTGGTGACCATCACGGCGTCACCAATAGTCTTGATCAGTTCGTCATCGGGCCCGAGCACCGCTTCAGACATTTCGGCGAAGTTGCCCGCCAGTCCTGCGGCGCGATGATCGCCGTGAACTTCGGTGTAGGCAGTGAAACCTGACATGTCCACGAATGTGACGACGGTATGGACGTCGGTGTGCTCGAAATCGCTTGCCACGCTGGACATGATTGTGACTACCTCACGTGCGGGTTATTCAACGGCGCCAGCGGGCGTATCGGTGTTGCGAGCAGTCGGAGCGCGTTGACCACAACGATGAGCGTCGACCCTTCGTGAATGAGTACCGCCGGGCCGATTCCCAGGCCCAGCACTGTCGCTGGAATCAGCAGCGCGACGATTCCCAGGCTCGCCCAAAGGTTCTGCTTGATGATGCGCGAGGAGCGCCTGCTGAGATCCACCGCGAACGGCAGCGCTGTGAGGTCATCGGCCATCAGAGCAACGTCGGCGGTCTCCAGGGCGACATCGGAGCCTGCCGCTCCCATCGCGATGCCGACGCTCGCGCTGGCCATCGCGGGAGCGTCGTTGACGCCGTCTCCGACCATGCCGACCCGGCCGTGGCGCAGTCGAAGCGCCGCGATCTCGGACACCTTGTCCTCGGGCATCAGGTCGCCGCGGGCGAACCCGACGCCCACTTGGGCCGCGACGGCATCAGCCACGCGCTGGTTGTCGCCCGACAGCATCACGGTGTCATCGATGCCGAGCTCTGCGAGCTGTGCGATCACGGCTGCGGCCTCGGGACGTGGCACATCCATCAGTCCGATAGCGCCCAACCAGTGCTCGCCCGCGCGCACCAGCATGGTGGTGCGGCCCGACTGTTCCAGGAAGTCGACGTCTGCGGCCAGCTGACTCGGCGGGTGTTGGCCGGCTTCGGTGAACAGTTCGCGCTTGCCGATGCGGACCTCGACGCCGTCAACCGACGCTGAGATACCGCGACCGATCAGCGCACGGACGTTGGTCGCCTTCGGCACTGCCGCACCTGAAAGCCGTGCACGACCGTCGCGGACAATGGCACGCGCCAGTGGGTGATCACTCTGCTCTTCGACCGCCACCGCGATGCTGAGCAGTTCTTCGTCGCCGCCGCTTGTCGTCGCGATGACGTCTGCGATCTGCGGGCGGCCCTCGGTCAACGTGCCGGTCTTGTCGAAGGCCAGTACCTTCACCCTGCCGAGTTCTTCGAGCGCGGCGCCGCCCTTCACCAGGACTCCGGCCTTGGCCGCGCGTGCCACCGACGACAACACCGCGCTCGGCGTTGCGATCGCCAAAGCACAGGGACTTGCGGCCACCAGCACCGCCAGGGCGCGGTAGACGGTCGCGGTGAACGGCTCGTCGACCACCAGTCCGGCGAACAGCAGCAACGCCACGCCGACCAGGATGGTCGGCACAAATATGCGTTGAAACTTGTCGGTGAACCGCTGGGTCGATGTTGTCTTGGTCTGCGCCTCGGCGACCAATCGGACAACCCGGGCCAGTGTCGAGTCACCGGCAAGGCGGGTTACCTGGATCTCGATGGCGCCGGCACCGTTGATCGTGCCGGCGAAGACCCGTGCCGTGGCGTCCACGAGTTCGGGTGCGGCGGTAGCTGCCGCGACATCCGGGACAGGTCTCTTGTCGACGGGCACGCTCTCGCCGGTCACGGGGGCCTGGTCGATGCTGCTGGTGCCCGCGACGACGAAGCCGTCGGCGGCAAGACGCATGTTGGGCCGTACGACGACCACGTCGCCGATCCCCAGATCAGCAACGGGTATTTCGACGGTATCGCCGGTGCCCCCGCGGCGGACCAGAGCTGTCTTGGGCGCCAGTTCGGCAAGGGCTTCGATCGCCCTGCGGGCGCGACCCATCGCGTACCCCTCCAGCGCGTGACCCACGCTGAACAGGAACAGCAGCAGCGCGCCTTCGGCGACTTCACCCAGCGCCGCAGCACCTGCTGCGGACACCAACATGAGGAAGTCAATCTCGAACCTCCCATGCCGGACACTGGCATAGGCCTCCTGCACGGTGAAGTACGCGCCGAAGAAGAACGCCAGGGAGTAGACCACCAACTCGACGATCCGGGGCGTGCCGGCGAATGTCGCCAGCAGCCATCCGGTCAGGAGCAATCCACCGGATAGTGCCGCAAAGATGAGTTCGCTGCGTTCCCCGAAGATTCCGCCGTGGCTGTGCTGATGATCGGCGTGGCCGTCTTCGTGCGCGGGGCTGTCCTCGATATCGCGCTCTGGGACCTGAGACCGGCTCCACTCGCCGATGACATCGACGATTTCCTGTGCGGTCACCACCGCACGCTCGAACTCCACCTCGACAGCAGTCGGTGTCGCTTCTGCGGCAACCACTCCCGGGATTGTCTGCAGTTGCTCGACCAACTCCATACCGATGGTGACATCATCGACCCCGTCGGTCGGCGACCAACTCAGGTGACCGTACTGCGAAGTGATGGTTTGCGCCGCCTGCCGCGCGCGCAGCTGAATATCGCTGGCCGTCACCGCGCTGGCGTCATAGTGCACACATAGGCGGGGTTTGCGAGTTTCGCCCGCGACGAGGTGAGCTTGCTTGATGATCACATCGGCGGCGAGCCCGTAGGTCAGTCGGTCGGCGCACCGCTCGTCGCTGCTCGGGAGTAGGTCGGCAAGTTCGAGCGCCAGAGTTTTGATAGCCGGCGTGTCGTTGCGGCCAGTGGCACCGCAGTCTCGATCGGTCATACATGCAACTATACGCATGTATGCATGGATGCCGTCAATGCTTAGGTGCGAACTTCCACATCGTCGATCCGGGTGACATCCCCGTCGGACGGCCCGTGTGCCCGACCGATGTGCGCCTCGGCGCGCATCCGCTCCACCATGTGCGGGTAGTGCAGCTCGAATGCCGGCCGCTCCGAACGGATCCGGGGCAGTTCGGTGAAGTTGTGCCGCGGTGGTGGGCAGCTGGTGGCCCACTCCAGAGAGTTGCCGTAACCCCACGGGTCGTCGACCACGACGGGCTCGCCGTAACGCCAGCTCTTGAACACGTTCCAGACGAACGGCAGCGTCGACACGCCCAAGATCAGTGCCCCGACGGTGGAGATCACGTTCAGCGTCGTGAAACCGTCACTGGGCAGGTAGTCGGCGTAGCGACGCGGCATCCCATCATTGCCCAGCCAATGCTGAACCAGGAAGGTCGCATGGAAGCCGATGAACGTCAGCCAGAAGTGCAACTTGCCCAGACGCTCGTCGAGCAGCCGTCCGGTCATCTTCGGGAACCAGAAGTAGATGCCCGCATAGGTGGCGAACACGATGGTGCCGAAGAGCACGTAATGAAAGTGCGCGATCACGAAATAGCTGTCGGTGACCTGGAAGTCCAGCGGCGGGCTGGCCAGCAGCACACCCGACAGGCCACCGAGCAGGAAGGTGATCAGGAAGCCCACCGAGAACAACATCGGGGTCTCGAAGGTCAACTGCCCCTTCCACATCGTGCCTATCCAGTTGAAGAACTTGACGCCCGTCGGCACCGCGATCAGGAACGTCATGAACGAGAAGAACGGCAGCAGCACCGCACCGGTGGCGTACATGTGGTGTGCCCACACCGCCACCGACAGCGCCGCGATACCCAGCGTCGCGTAGATCAAGGTGGTGTACCCGAAGATCGGCTTGCGGCTGAACACCGGGAAGATCTCACTGACGATGCCGAAGAACGGCAGCGCGATGATGTACACCTCGGGGTGGCCGAAGAACCAGAACAGGTGCTGCCAGAGCAGCACACCGCCGTTGGCCGGGTCATAGATGAGGGATCCGAGATGTCGGTCCGCGAGCAATGCAAAGAGCGCCGCGGTCAGCAGCGGGAAGGCCAGCAGCACCAGGATCGAGGTCACCAGGATGTTCCAGGTGAAGATCGGCATCCGGAACATCGTCATACCGGGGGCGCGCATGCAGACCACGGTGGTGATCATGTTGACACCGCCGAGGATGGTGCCCAGACCACCGACGATCAAACCGACGATCCATAGATCCGCCCCCGCACCGGGGCTATGGATGACATTTGAGAGCGGCGTGTAGGCGGTCCAGCCGAAGTCGGCGGCGCCACCGGGGGTGATGAAACCACCCATGGCGATCAGCGCGCCGAACAGGAACAGCCAGTAGGACAGCGCGTTCAGACGCGGGAACGCAACGTCAGGGGCGCCGATCTGCAGCGGCAACACCAGGTTCGCGAAACCGAACACGATCGGGGTTGCGTAGAACAGCAGCATCACCGTGCCGTGCATGGTGAACAGCTGGTTGTATTGCTCGTTGGACAGGAACTGCAGCCCGGGAACCGTCAACTCGGTGCGCATCAGCAGGGCCATCAATCCGCCGGCCATGAAGAACCCAAAGCACGTGACCACGTACATCATGCCGATCAGCTTGTGATCGGTCGTGGTGATCAGCTTGTAGATGAGGTTGCCCTTGGGGCCCATCCGCTGCGGGAACGGACGCCGAGCCTCGAGTTCTCCGACGGGGGGCGCCTGGGCTGTCAAAGAATCCTCCTGCTGCCGCACGTCCGCCGTAGACCGTGTCATCTACTGGGTAGATCAGTAGATTAACCTACTGAGTATCCCAGTACTAATCTAGGTAGTTGTTCGTGCGGTCGAGATCGTAGTCCGCGCTGGTCATCGGCACGCAGCCCGCACTCCGTGCTCGGATTGCCGCGAATATGGAGCTTCTGGCGCTTGCTGAATCGTTCTGGCTCAGTTAGCGTCTCGCCATCGCATAACAAAACGGTAACGGTGAGGGAAGTTGGATTTGGCGCTGCAGCGACCGGGTGCGCCCGGGGCACACCGTCGGTCTGCCGACCCCACCGAGGTCCTTCCCGTCTGCGCTTTGGACAACACCGCAGCGCCACTGGTCGGTCGCAGCCCGTTCGCAAGAGACATCGAAATCCTGCAGGCACCCGAACTCGACGACACGAACGACCTGTTCGAACAAGCGCCCCGGTCGCTTCTCAAACCTCGGCCCGATGTCGTTGTTGGGCACCAGTCCCCGGCTCGCGACGGTTCGAGCAGCCTAAGCTCCGAACGCCCAAGACCGTCCGCTTACCGGATGCGAAAGACGCCTCCAGCGCGTCGCCCCAAACCCGGCTCCCACCGCAAGACTCGGCGAACCGTCGGTCCGGCCCACAGCAGACTGATCATGACCAGCCTTGCTGCCGGAGCGGTCGCCGCCGCAGCCCACGCGGCGGCCGAAACTGCGCAGCCAGGCACGCAGTCGACCGCGATGATGGCGTCCGCCGGCCCGGCCGTAGCTACTTCGGGTATTCAGATCGTTGCGGTGAAGAGTGCGTCCGAGTCGGCGGTCCATACCGAAGAGGTGGCCCGCGGTGCGGCTTTCGCTCGTGATCGCGCTCAGCGAGAGGCGCTGCTGCGGCGCCCACAGTTCGTGTATCCGACCAACGGAATTTTGACATCGACATTCGGAACCCGCTGGGGCACCCTGCATGCAGGATTGGATATCGCCAATGCGGTCGGTACCCCCATCTATGCCGCCGCTGACGGCGTGGTGATCGCGTCGGGACCCACTCCCGGTTACGGCATGTGGGTCAAGATTCGCGGCGCCGACGGCACCGTCACGCTCTACGGACACATCGACACCACCACGGTGCAAGTCGGCGATCGAGTGGTCGCCGGTGACCAAGTCGCCACGATGGGTAACCGAGGGAACTCCACCGGCCCCCACCTGCATTTCGAAGTTCACCTGAACGGATCGGTAAAAGTCGACCCCTCGACGTGGTTGCGGATCCGCGGTGTAGCCATCGACTGAACAGGAGTCACCCCGCCACGAACACGTGCCGGCCTCCTCGCTGTATCGGCTTCCTTGGCGCTCACACCGTAAGCTGTCTACGGACTTAGTCAGGAGGTTCCATCATGGCGCGAGTGCGCGGCTTCGGAGAACTAGAGGCGACGATCATGGATCGTCTATGGAGCCGCAGCGCGGATTCGGGTGCCACGGTCCGTGAGATCTTGGACGATCTGCTCACCGCGCGCGATATCGCGTACACCACGGTCATGTCGACGATGGACAATCTGCACGGCAAAGGCTGGCTCACGCGCGAGCGCGAAGGCAGAGCCTATCGCTACCGGCCCACCCTGACTCGCGAAGAGCACAGCGCCCGCCTCATGCTCGATGCGCTGAGCGGCGGCGGCCGCTCAGAGGCCGTGCTGAGCCATTTCGTCGCGCAGATCGACGCCACCGAGTCGGCCGATCTTCGCGCCGCACTGCGCCGACTGGCGCGCAAGGCGGGGCGGCGATGACCGTTGCGGCAGCATTGATCCTCTATGTCGCGACGGTACTTGTCGCGGGGCCACGACTTCTGCGCCGAATCACTGCCGAAGGGTTTGCACCCCGTCTGGCGATCACCGCCTGGCTGGCGGCTGTCGTGACGGTGATCGGATCCGCTATCGCGGCGGTGGCGATGACGTTGGTCGAGGCGGCGGGGCACTGGGACAGCCCCGATGTTCTGCTTGCTTCGTGCGTCGAGCGCCTACACGCCATTCTGATCGGCCACTCCGGGTGGCCGGCACAAGTTGTGGCCACCGCCGCCGTCGTCGGTGCGCTGAGCGGCCTGGGTGCAGTGTGTCTGCGTGGGGTGCGGGCGCTGCGCCGCATGCGCGCCCACACCCTCGACCACGCCGACGCGGTGCGCTTGGTGGGCCGATCCGATGGCAGCGAGCTGGTCGTCATCGAGGCGCCCGAACCCGCCGCCTATTGCGTCGCCGGACGCCCGGCCGCCATCGTTGTCACCTCTGCAGCCATCGCAGCGCTCAATGAGCAGCAACTGGCCGCCGTCATCGCCCACGAACGTGCGCACTTGGCCGGCAGACACGGCTACATGGTCGCCGCGGTGCGCGGTATCGCCGCGGCACTGCCTGGAATCAGCTTTTTCACCGTCGCTGCCACCGAAGTGTGCGCCCTCCTGGAAATGTGTGCCGATGACGCCGCCGCGCGCCGGCACGGCCGTCAACCGCTCCTTGCCGGGCTGCTGACCCTGTCGGGGGCCGTGGTACCGGCCCACGGGCTGGCTGCGGCAAGTGTGGCGGTCCTGGCTCGCGCCAAACGTCTCACCGATCCACCCAAACCGCTGGTGCAGATCCGCCATCGCATCACGCTCAGCGGCGCCGTTGCGGCCATTGCCGCCACACCTGTAGCGATCGGGCTGCTCGCCGTGTCAGGCGCCCTGATGTGCTTCGCATGATCCACACGAAGTACTTACCCGCCGTTTCGTAGGTCTGCCGAGTCGGGCGCACTACCCGGGGGTTCATGCAACCTGCGGAGGAAGGCGTTGTAGGCCTCCAACTCCGCGTCGCGACCCTCGACGTCGGCTTCCGACTTCGCTGACTGAGACTGCTCATCACGACGCCACCGAATGGCAAAGATGAGCACGATCAACAGCGCCACGGGCTCGCCGTAAGACCACGCCAACGCGCCGGCCACCGCCTGATCGGCGACGGGATCGACATTCCAATTAACTGGAGGCTGCGCGAAGGTCTCAGTGAGCGCTCGGGGCGCCATCATCAGAATGACCCCAATAAAGACGTGCAACGGCATCTCGACGAAGATATCGAAGAACCTGCCGAGATTGCTCTGCCGCACAGGCAACGGACCTGTGGCAAGAATCGGCACGATGAACAACAGACCGCTGGCCAAGAAAAACACCTGCAGAGCCAGGTGACCGCCGACACTGGCCGCGGCCGCGTCGAACAGGTCCGAAAGATACAGCCCGTAATAGCTCAACAGGAAGACCGGAATGGTGAAACCGGGATGCAGTACAACCCGACTCGCCCGGCAGCGTAGCGCAGCTAGTGCGACGATCAGGACGTATCGCCCAAGACCGCGATGGGCGGTAGACCTGAGCAGGAGCTGGCCAGGCGATCCCAGGACCAACAGCGGCGGCACAAGGATTGACAACGTCAGGTGCTGGAACATGAAAGCACTGAATAAGCGATAGCCATAGCTGTCGATGGCCAGACCGGTCACCGCCGCCAGCACGGTACAGCCCGACAGAAAACTGGCGGTCCGCGTCCAACTCCACCGCCGACCAGTTGTTCTGACTTTGTACACGGCGAGCAGATACCAACTGGCCGCCCCGATCGCGACCAGCGGAAGCAACGGAACCGGGGGCGGTAACCAGTCGAACATGCGCAAGACCGACGGCGGATCCGTCGGCAGCGTGAGCTCACCGATCACGACTGTCGTTCCTGCGCACCGATGGGGACCGAGCTAATGTCCGTGCGTTTCCTGCATCGCCCGCCATCTACTGTCCGCCGGCCCCGGTCATCGGTTCTGAGGCGAGGCGGCGGACAACGGGTTCGAGATCTGAGGCCAACAGTGCGCGCAGGAAGACCGCCGCCACACGGTGGTCACGGTCGAGCACTACCGTCGACGGAATCACCGTGGTGGGATACCGGCCGCCGAAGGCGATCATCGTGCGCATCGACGGGTCATAGATCGACGGGAAAGTGACATCACGATCGACGATGAAATCCACTGCAGCCTGACGATTGTTGTCACGGACATCGATACCCAGAAACGCCACCCCCTCATCGCGGGTTGCGGCATACACCTGCTGCAGCTCCGGCATCTCGGTGCGGCACGGTGCACACCATTGACCCCACACATTGATGACCACGACCTTGCCGGCGAAATCAGACAGTGACACCGTGCGATTCACATCCAGAAGGTCCGGTCCGCTGATCGGCCCGGGACGCGACCGGTTTTCGGGCGGGTCATAGTAGATGTCGACCTGCCCACCGGGAGCAACGAACTCGAAACTCCCACCCTGCGCGACCGCACCCGCACCTGTTGAACAACCCGTTATCAGGCCGACGAGCCCCAACACCGCGGCCACGGCGATCCACCGATTCATGCGTCGCCGCAATGGCCGGGCACGCTATACCTGGTCATTGATCTCCCCACACGCCAGATTCTACGTATTTACTACGTAGTATAGTAGCCGGTTTGGCGGCCGACCAGAATGGAGTCAGCACCATGCTCTCGATCATGCGCCTGTTCGTGACGTGCTTGACCACGTTGGCATTTGTGACGCTGGGCTCCGGGACAGCCGGAGCCCATACGGCGATGACCGCGTCTAATCCGGCAGAGGGATCGACACAAGCCACGGTCCCGAACCGCATCACCTTGACCTTCAACGAGGACATCAACGCCACCTTCGCCAACGTCGTCCTCAACGACGCCGATGGACGCAACTGGCTGGCAAACCCTCCGCAGGTACAGGGACCGCAACTGAGTGTCACCCTGGGCCCAGACCCAATCCCCAACGGCGTGTACACGGTTGGTTACCGCGTCTTATCCGCCGACGGCCACCCTGTATCAGGGTCGTACACCTTCACCCTCGATGCACCCGTAACCAATCAATCCGCGCCCAACCCGAACACCACTACCGCTACCGCGCCAGCTGCCCCGGCACAGCCCGCACCTTCGCCAGCCGAAGCGGATACCGGCACCTCGACAGCGATACTGCGGGCAGCCGTGGCCGGCGTCGCCGCAGGGGGCGTCATTGCGGCGTGGCGAGCAATCAAGCGGCGACGCAGTGCCAGACTCAACGAACAACGCTCCTCAACGGATGCGCCTACATCGCATGAGGAACCCCACGCCTGAAGCTTCTGCCTACCGCCGCCGGCGACATGGCGTGAGCCCCGTTGCACGACAGCCGTTATCAGCAGTCCAGTGCGCTGTTCGCGCAACGTACAACCACGAGAATCTCCGCACCTCACGCTGCCGCCGAGATAATTCGGTGTCACCCGCAGATATCCCTGCGCGCGAACGGCATGTCCGGTAGGCGACGCCTGTATGGCACAGGCGGCGCTTTTGACTTGCGGCGATACCTTTGCCACCCAATGCTTTACGGCGTCAGGTCACAGCTCTGTGACAGATGTGATCAGTGAGGCGCCAGTGTTATACGCTCCTCCGTAATACGTAGTTACTCAGTAGTTGATGCTGCTGGCGACCGGTGGAAGGCGCGCCCATGGGCTTCCTGAGAAGACCGCTGCTTCTCGCTGTGGCGACGCCTCTGGTCTCGATGCTGGTGGCCAGTGGTCAGGCGATTGCCATTGCCGAACCCGACAGCCCGCCACCGGACGTCATCGCCAGACTGGTCGGCGATGTCGCGCGAGCCGACGAGCAATTGGCCACGCTGCAGGCTGAGGTCCACAACCAGCAAGAATCAGTCATGAAAGCGCTCCATCAGGTCCAAAGCGCGCGTGAAGCCGCCGGCGCCGCGCAACTCACACTCGACTCCGCGCAGCGCGAAACCCAGGGTGCCACCGATGTCGTCGAGCGCGCTCAGCAACGGTTCGACGATTTCGCTGCCGCCCAGTACGTACGCGGACCGGCCCAATGGCCGCTGGTGCCATCAAGTCCCGAGCAGGCGATGTCCACGGCAGCGGCCCAGCAGGCAATGGGGCTGGCCTTCTCCGAGGCGCGAGGAGTCCTGCAGCGAACGCGGGTCACCCAGACCAATGCGCAGTCAATGGCCCGCCTGGCCCAAGAACGCGCCGATCAGGCCGCACGCGATGCCCAGGCCCGCTACGACGAGGCCGTCCAGGCCCTGCGCGCCACCGAAGCGGCGTTCACCACCAAAGAAGAACAGATCGGCGCCGCAGCCAGCACAGCTCGCCTCGCACGTCAACGCCTGCAACAGGTCCGCCGCTCATCGGCACCAGCGGACGAGCCCGCCTCCTCGCCTACCGGGCAGTCGGCACCGCAACCTGGCAGCTGGGATACCCAATACCCCGCACCCCACAGCGACACCGGCTGGGACACCTCGAAACCAGCTGTGCCTCGTGCCGATTTAAGTGATCCGGTAGCCATCGTCAACTCCGTCTTGCAAGTCTCCGCGGCCTCCGCGCAGCTCACTGCGGATCTGGGCCGGCGGTTCCTGTCCAAATTGGGTCTCATCCCGAGCCCGGCACCGTCGACGGCAGCGACACCCGGCCGGATTCCACGGCTCTATGGCCAACAGGCGGTGGAGTTCGCCATCCGCAGAGGAATGTCACAGTTGGGCGTTCCCTACTCCTGGGGTGGCGGCAATGCCGCCGGACCGACACGAGGAATCGATCAAGGTGCAGGGACAGTCGGCTTCGACTGTTCAGGCCTGATGGTGTTTGCTTTCGCCGGCGTCGGTATCAACCTCCCGAAATACTCGGGAGCTCAATACGACCGTGGGCGCCGTGTTCCCGTCGCGCAAATGCGACGTGGTGATCTCATCTTCTGGGGCCCCGGCGGTAGCCAGCACGTTGCCATCTATCTCGGACAAGGGCAGATGCTGGAATCGCCGTTCACCGGGTCCCAGGTGCGGATTGCTCCCGTGCGATCCAGTGGCATGACGACCCATGTTGTCCGGCTGATCGACTACTGAGCGCCAACCTGACCCACCAGGCGTGCGCACACAGCCCGATGACCTCAACTTTTGCCGACACAGGTCATCGCGGCCTGCGTTCAGCTACGCCAGCGCTGTTACAAGGCCCTCGTCCGCATGCGCGCGGCCACGCCGACAGAGCGCTTCATAACCAGACAAAGTCGAACATGCTGCCGCCCAATAGAATGCGCCGTAGTTGAAGTCGCCAACGAGGTGTTCATCACTTGGCTGAGCTCGCCGCCGCACCCGAGGGATCCGGCCGGGTGCGCCCGGACGCGGCCGTGGTCGCGCGCCGCCACAGCGCGAGTGTCAATGCGGCTGCCGTGATCGTCGCACCAGCCGCAACGACGTATCCGCCTTGGCGTTGGTCCTGCAGAAGATCGACCGGCCAGGGCAGTTGCAGTGACCGATAATAGGCTTCTCCGATGATGTCGGCTCGGTGCGCCGTCATCAGACCAGCACCCAGATAGACGGCCAGTGCGCCGAGCGTCGCAACCACGGCCGACGCTGGTCGGTGCCTGCCGCGCTGGCCGAGGACCGATTCGAAGAAGAGCCAACCGCTGCCCAGCACATAGCCATTCATCAGCAGGTGCGTGGAGTGCTTGCCGACGGCGATGGCGAACAGCCCGCCGAGCAACAGCACGGCAATGCTCGAGCCGAAAATCAGCGAAGCGACGACCGGTCGGAGGAGGAACCGCATCAGCGATGACCCCGCCGCCGCCACCAGCCACTCCCGGCGCCCGGGCGGCGCCCCAGCGTCGGCCCTCGGCAGCGTCAGCAACGCCAGCCTGCCGGGGGCACCAGTAACCAGCAGGACCGGCACAACGGTGGACAGCAACATCAAGACGAGCATCTGGATGCTGAAATCGACCGGCATGTAGGTACCGAGTCCCGACGAAGTCGCCAACAGCAACACCGCGCAGCCCAGCACCCAGCACCCGGTACGCGACCATGGCCACCCGTGACCACGGCGGCGCAGGCGGTACGCGGCGATGACATACACCGCGGCCATGACGACCGCGGCCGTACCGAAGAACAGGTCAAAACGCCAGTCCCCCATCATCCGCCAAACATTCGGGGGCCCGGCCGGGACGAAACCGATCGCAGCCTCGGTCGGGCCCGGTTCCGACTGCGCCACCGGTGGTGGCGGCGTCCGACCGAGTCCGACCGCAATTCCTACTGCAACACCAAAAATCACCGCCTCTGCCAGCGCCAGGCGCATCATCGGGCCGCGTGCAGTTGGATCGGATCGCAAAGCAGCAATACCTGAGCGTCGTTGTCTCCAGCCGAACACACCGAGTGCTGCGAGCGCGGCCAACTTTCCGGCAACCAACAGGCCGTACCGACTGTCGAGGTCGCTGATCCCCACCCGGATGCCGGCATTGATCAGGCCACTGAAGCCTATTGCGACGAAGCACCACAAGGCCAGCGAAGAAAACCGGCGAACAGCCAGGGCGAGGTGTTCGCCGTGGCGGATGCCGTAGCAGAGTACCGCCAGTAGCCCACCCATCCAGACGGCCCCTGTTCCCAGGTGAATGAGCAGACTGTTCGTGGCCATATCGTGCGCACCACCGGAGGAAGAGTGCCCCGACAGTCCGATGGGCACCAAAGTCAGCAAGGCGATACCCAAGCAGACGGGAACCCATTTCCAGCGCAGCACAACGCTACTGAGCGCCGCCACCGTCGCGGCCAGTGCGGCAGTCCAACGCCAGGCGTTCGTCGTTTCCACCATGCCCGCGGCACTCCAGATCTGCGCCGGCGTGAGCGCGGTGACCGGTCGGCCTGAAACATCGGAAACAGACAAAGCAACCAACAGGATGGCGCTGGCCGCCCACACCCCAGAGGCAGCGGCGCCCAGCCGGACCGCACGGTAGCCCGCCACATCGAGCACCCCGCTGGGCTGCGGGGGCACAAGAAACGCCGCAAACAGGAACGCGCCGACAGCCACCACGGCGGCGACCTCTCCGATAGCGCGGGCCGCCGGCAAGCCCAGTGTGGTCACCGGCCCCGAATCAGGCAGGCCCGTCGCGGTCAACACCTCGTCCAGCGACCACGACCCGATTGCGGCAGCGGTCATGCCGGCCAATACCGCCACCGTCACCAGCGTGGCTGTCACCGCAGCTTGTCGACTCGCCACAGCTTTCATTGGACCGTGTCCGTACGGTGCCGGGCACGAGTTTCACCGGCGGAGTGCGCATCCGGCACCAAGCGGGTGACCAAGCGGTCGAACTCCTCGCCCCACCCGGCATTGTCCGTTCGCGCCAGCCCGCCGAACTCGATGGACACCAGGCCGGAGGTGGCCGAGTGGCGGATTTTGACCCACACTCTGCGGCGTCGAACAATGAGCGACACCAGAAGACCGGCCATCATGGTGATGGCGAACACCAGCACCCAGATCTGGGCCGGGTCATAGGACAGCTGCAGGCTCACAAAGTCAGTCACCGCGTCGAAGCGGACCACGGTGTTGTCCTTGAGCCTGACCTGCTCGCCGAGGCGCAGATTGACCCGCTCCATCCGCTCAAGCCTCCCCTGTCCGATCATGCGCTGGTCCAGGGAGAAGATCGATTGCGGCCTCCCGGAGTCCATTCCGGTATCGCCCTTGTAGACGTCCACCGCCACGGCGGGATCGTTAGGGGCAGGGAACGCTGACGAAAGAAGCTTGCCGTCGAGCTGCTCGGTCGGAGCCAGCAAACCTTCGATCGCGATCTGATTCTTGCGGCGCTCGTCATCGTCAGGAAAACTGCGCGCCGGCGGATCGAAACGCATCGCGCCCGATGACAGCAACGTCTGCAGATCTTCAGGCTGCCACTGCAGCGTCTGAGTACGCGACTGCCCGTCGGGAAACGTGACGGTGAACGTCGGGGCATAGCCATGGCCCAGCAGGTACAACCGCACACCGCCCACCCGAAGTGGATCATTGACCTGCAATCGATACGGTTGCCACACGTTGGAGGTGAGGTCATCACCGGCTTGGTAATCGATATCCGCAGCGAATCCCACGGCCTGCCCGTTGGGCAGGAAATCGGCCTCAAAACCATTCACACGCACACACATCGGGAACAACTCCGTGCCGTCGACTGTCGTCCCTGGCCGGAATGCGTCGAATGCCGCGGCCGACGCAGAACAAAATCCCGGCCCCCCATCGGCGATCACAATGACATTGCCTTCGTAGGCGTAGAGCTTGCCGGCTGCGAGCGAAATCAGCAGGCCGATCAGTGAGAAGTGAAATATCAGGTTCCCGGCTTCTCGCAAGTATCCGCGCTCAGCAGCGATCTCGACGCCGTCCGCGCCGCGACGGGTGACCGCACGCCAACCCCGCAGTCCGGCACGAACCTCGCGCGCACGCTGCCAAGGATCGCCCTCGGCGACGACACGTCGATACTTCGGCAGCCGTGAGAGGTTACGTGGAGCAGGGACCGGTACCGCTCTCAAACCTCGGCCATAATCGGCCAAACGTGCTGTCAGACAACCAATCAAGGATACGAACAATAGGATGTAGATCGATGTGAACCATATGCTGGAGAACACGTCGAACACCTGAAACCGGTCCAACCACGGTCCGACTCTGGGATTGTCCGCGATATAGCCTGCCACCGTCGTCGGATTGACGGCGCGCTGCGGCCACAACGCACCCGGTATTGCCGCCAACGCCAGCAAGAACAACAAGACCAAAGCAGTGCCCATCGAGGTCAGCTTGCGCCAAGCGCTGCGCAGGTACACCACAAGGCTTCGTGTCATGTCGTCCCAGCGGCACCGGCACTACCGGCGACGTTATCGCCGACCCCGCTTACTGTGCGACCTACCGGCCCGGCTGTAGCTATACCACCTAGGGTGCGCCGTCGAGGCAGAGTCGGTGACGCTGCGCGTCCCGCGAGGCCGGCGGTTCTAAGCATGCGGGTACGCACCTCTTTCTGCAGTTTCCGGGCCGAGCATTCGCGTGCTCGTTGCAGGCTTATCTACTGAGATGCTACGTAGTTTAGTTGACCGTCATCGGGCCGCATCGCCTAGGGCGCCGAGCCACGAGTGGCTTCATATATCAACATACTTTAGTATGTTCGTATGATTGAGCCGGTGGCTACTTGCGAACTTCTCTGCCTAGACCTGCCTCATGCGGAGCATATTCGCGCCACCGTGCCCGACGCCGAAACCGTGCAAGCGGCCGCAGCGGCTTCGCGCGGTCTGGGAGACGCCACCAGGTTGGCCATCGCCGCGGCGCTCGTTACCGGCGACGAGCTGTGTGTTTGCGATGTGGCCTGGGTGGTCGGGTTGTCGCAGGGACTGGTGTCCCACCATCTGCGCCAGCTCAAGAATGCCTCCTTGGTCTCGTCACGCCGCCAGGGCAAATTGGTCATGTACCGGCTGACCGAGCGCGGTCGCCAGCTGACGGCTGCCGTCCTGGGCAACGTGCCGGCCCCGGCGGAAAGGGTGACTGATCGTGTCTGACGCGTGCTGCGGCCCCCAGGACCTCGCCGAACTGGACTCAGGTCCCGAAGAGCTCTGGCAAGTACGGGAACTGCAGCTGGCAACGCTAGCCGCGCTTCTGTTGGGTGCGGGCTGGATCGTGGGGCGGATCGGGTACGACGATGCCGCAGTTGCCGTGGAGTTGATCGCGGTGTGTGCCGCGGCCTCGACCTTCGTCCCAGATGCAGTACGCAACCTTCGCCATGGGCGTATCGGTGTGGGCACGTTGATGATGATCGCCGCGATCGGTGCCGTCGCGCTGGGGCAGTTCGCGGAGGCGGCGCTGCTTGGCATCCTTTTCTCGATCGCTGAAGGTTTGGAACATTATGCCGTGAGCCGGACACGGCGGGGCCTGCGTTCGCTGCTGGCGTTGGTGCCGCCGAAGGCATCGGTTATTCGCGGCGGCAGCGAAATCACCGTGGCACCCGATGATCTGGTCGTCGGCGATGTCATGGTGATCCGCCCCGGCGAGAGAGCTGCTACAGACGGGTTCATCCGATCCGGTCAGACCAGTCTTGATTTGTCGGCCATCACCGGCGAATCGGTTCCGGTGGAAGCCGGACCTGGCAGTGAGATCCACGCCGGTGCGATCAATGGCGGCGGCGCAATTGAGGTCGAGGTGACCGCGCTGGCTGCGGACAGCTCACTTGCTCGCATCGTCCATATCGTCGAAGATGCCCAGGAACGCAAGGGGGCAGGCCAGCGGATTGCCGACCGCATCGCCCGCCCACTGGTTCCGGCGATCATGATTTTGTCCGCGCTGATCGCTGCGGCCGGTGCGCTCTTCGGCGACCCGATGCTCTGGCTGGAGCGGGCGCTGGTTGTGCTTGTCGCCGCGTCGCCGTGTGCGCTGGCCATCGCGGTGCCGCTGACGGTCGTCGCGGCCATCGGCGCTGCCAGTCGTCAGGGCGCCCTGATCAAGGGCGGTGCGGCAGTCGAAGAGCTGGGCCGGATCAAAGTCATCGCACTGGATAAGACCGGCACCCTTACCCGCAATCAACCACAGGTGGTCGAGGTTGTCACCGTGGACGGCGTTGGCGCCGCAGACGCGCTGAAACTTGCCGCAGCGCTTGAGGCACGCAGCGAACACCCTCTGGCGCAGGCGATTCTGGCCGCTTCACCCGATGCTCCGGTGGCCAGCGACGTCACTTCCGTGCCGGGTCACGGACTGCACGGCCGCCTCGGTGAGCACCACCTGCGCCTGGGTAAACCCTCGTGGGTCACGCCAGGAATCCTGGCCGGGGAGATCGAGCGGCTGCAGGCCGCTGGCGCCACGGTGGTGGTCCTGGCGTGCGACGGCAATGTGCTCGCGGCGATCGCGGTACGCGACGAGCTTCGCCCCGAAGCGGCTGAAGCCGTTGGCCTGTTACAGCGACTCGGCATCACCGTGGCGATGCTCACTGGCGACAACACCCGCACCGCGCAGGCACTGGCTACCCAAGCCGGCATCACCACCGTGCATGCAGAACTACTCCCCGAGGACAAATCCGCCCTGCTACCGACGATCGCAAAGGGCCGCCCGATCGCTATGGTCGGCGACGGCGTCAACGACGCACCGGCTCTGGCCACCGCTGATGTCGGTATCGCCATGGGCGCGATGGGCACCGATGTCGCGATTGAAACCGCCGACGTGGCCCTGATGGGTGAAGACCTGCGCCACCTACCTCAAGTGCTGGCACACTCACGGCGGGCCCGGCGAATCATGGTCCAGAACATCGCGTTCTCACTGGCGATCATCACCATCCTGATACCGCTGGCTTCATTCGGTGTGCTCGGCCTTGCCACCGTGGTGTTCATCCACGAGTCCGCCGAAGTGCTCGTGATCCTCAACGCCATCCGCGCCGCCCGCACCCGCGCTTTGCCCGGTGTGAACGTCCCGCCGCGAAGCTCTCAGGTTCACGGCGTCAACATCGGCCCACCCAAGCAGGTCGCTGACACCTGCTGTGGGCCGATGATCCCCGACCCGACGCCCGCAGTTGCATCTGTGGACCACGGTTGCGACTGCTGCGCCCCGCCGAGGATCAGCCACACCGGGAAGTGACCGACTTCCCTGGGCGACGACCCAACTTGCTGTGAACACGATGTCACTCAACAGAAGGGAGTGAGTGTGATGACAAGAGTCAGCGACAGCGTGCGAGGGGGGTCTGCTGCACGATCAGGTGACAGTTTCGGTCACGCGGCCTGACTGGCCTGTGTGGTCATGATTGCTTCGAATTCGATCGGGGTCAACCGCCCGAGACCGGACTGCCGGCGGCGGCGATGGTAGGTCCGTTCGATCCAGGTGACGATCGCGATCCGTAACTCTTCGCGGGTGTCCCAGCGGCGGCGATCGAGCACGTTCTTTTGCAACAAACTGAAGAAGCTCTCCATGGCCGCATTGTCGCCAGCAGCACCGACGCGGCCCATCGAGCCAACCATCTCATAGTGACCCAACGCGTGCACGAATCTCCTTGACCGGAACTGAGATCCGCGATCGGAGTGAACTATGCACCCGGCCACTTCGCCGCGGCGGGCTGCCGCGCTATGAAGGGCGGTGGTCGCCAACCGGGATTTCATCCGGGAGTCGATCGAGTACCCGACGATACGGTTGGAGAACACGTCCTTGATCGCGCAGAGATAGAGCTTGCCTTCACCGGTGCGGTGCTCGGTGATATCGCTGAGCCACAATTGATTTGGCCCGTCAGCGGTGAAGTCGCGCTCGACAAGATCATCGTGCACCGGCGGCCCGATTTTGCCGTTCTTGCCGCGTTTCTTGCCGAACACGCTCCACAATCGATTCTGCGAGCAGATCCGCCAGGCGGTGCGCTCGGCCATCGGCTCACCGGCATCGCGGGCCTCTTCGACCAGGTAGCGGTACCCGAACTCCGGGTCGTTCTGGTGGGCGTCGAACAGGGCGTTGGCGCGGTACGCCTCGATGATCTCGGCGTCGGTGATCGGCTGGGCCAGCCAGCGGTAGTACGGCTGGCGGGCGAGCTTGAGTACCCGGCACGTCACCGTGACGGGGATCCCGTCGGCGGCGAGCTCACTTACGAGCGGGTAGATCCTTTTCCCGGCAGATTGGCCTGCGACAAATAGGCAGTCGCCCGGCGCAGGACCTCGTTTTCCTGCTCCAGCAACTTGATCCGCCGCCGCGCATCCCGAAGCTCCGCAGACTCGCCGGTGCTCTTGCCGGGCTTGGCGCCCTCGTCGATATCGGCTCGGCGCATCCACTTGTGCAGCGTCATCGGGTGCACACCGAAATCGGTGGCGATCTGCTCGATCGTTACACCGTCATCGCGGTTGCGAGCGACCCGCACGACGTCGTCGCGGAACTCTCGGGGGTAAGGCCTGGGCACACTGACATCCTTCCAGCTCACCCGTTCCGGGCAAGCCAACTCAGATGTCACCTATTCGTGCAGCAGACCCGGGCTCTATCGCGCCGAAATGAACCCTGCCGCCACTGCCGACGACCTAGTAGTGCGGCGGCGCCACCTGGAGCGCGCCCATATCGTGTCCCAGCCGGATCCGTGGCTGCATACGTGCAATCACGCCGCGATGCTCAACTTGTGCTGCGCCAGCACGACCGCCGAGAGGCACTCGGACAGGTGCTGCGGCTGATCGTTGCCGCTCCAGGCTCGCTATCCCGTCGGCAATACCGGCCGCACATCCCGTCGGACTCATGACACCTATGCCGATGCCCGCTGATCTTCGCGCTTTAACACGAAACCTCCTAGGGGCGCGGCGAAGACGCCGAAAACATCCAAGCCGTGCGACCGCTTGGCAAGTCCGCGAAACACGGCGGCTTGCTTCTCTAGAAAAAGCGGCGAACGCGCGTTCCGCCGTCTCGACTCGGGGCCACTACGAGGGCTTCCGGCTCCTCGTTCAATTCCGCCGCGACGGAATCGACGCCACGCTCGGCCATCACCGGTGAACTAGCCCGGTAGGACCGCAGGGCTACATCTTTCCGCGACAGCCGGGGCAGGGGCCTTGCATGTCAGCGCACATAGGACAGTTGTCCATCGACATTGTCATGGACCCGTTGCAGCACCACATCAGCTTGGTCGTGCCGTTGTCGTAGATGACCGCCATGGGCTCTGAGCCGGTGACATCGAAGTAGAGTGCACCAGTCGAGGATTGGCCCTGGCCAAGGGTACTGGCCGGAAGTCCTTGGGGGCTGGCGATCTGCCACAGAACGGGGTAGCGCTGCCCGTCTGCGGTGACGGCATAAAGGTTCGGAATTATTGGAGTCACCGTGCCGCTTGCCGCTCGGACGGTGGCGGATGCTTCCCACACTTGACCGCGAGCCGCGTACCCGGGCAGCACGGCAGCGGATGTCCGAAGATCACTGACGATCCACTCCTGGACGACAGCGCCTCCAGCGTCGGTCAGTTGGTGAGGCGAGCCGAATTGATGATCGCAAGCCATCGCGGCAACAGCCGGTGGAGCGAGAGCGGCCGACACAGCGAAAATCGTCGCGAAGACGAATGTTGACAGGGAGGCGCGGAACCGCATGGTGAGTGTCCTTCCGTACGAGTGAGAACGCGTCAACCAGTAAGTCGCTGTGACCACCAATGGCAAGCCGAAGCCTTCAGTCCCGACTTCATAAGGCATCGCCACCAGCCTGGCGCGTATGAACGGCCGCACGCTGCGGAAGTTCACTGCCCCAGCGTTAGTCACCCGAGTATGGGTTGGTCCGACTTCTCATAAAGATCTGATGAAGATGTGGCCCCAGGTAAGCGACGCCAACAGACGATGACGTGCGGTGGCGACAAGTAACGTGCCGCTGCGCGGCTGGCGTTTGTGCCGCCGAGAACCGAGGCACGGTAGACGTCAGCCCCGTGACAGAAGAATCTCGGTCAGGTTGAGATGTGGTGTCGCCTAGCTGGGTTGCC
Source organism: Mycolicibacterium frederiksbergense (assembly GCA_030499155.1). Taxonomy (GTDB): domain Bacteria; phylum Actinomycetota; class Actinomycetes; order Mycobacteriales; family Mycobacteriaceae; genus Mycobacterium; species Mycobacterium frederiksbergense_A. The sequence goes on from JAUKNU010000001.1 coordinate 1,073,200, forward strand.
GTGATGGTGGTGCCATCATCGGACGGTGGCTATCAAGGCGGCTCCCAGAACCGACAGCAGGTTGGCTGCTCGTTGCGCCGCACTAGCTTTGTTGACGACGGTCGAAAAGTAGGCCAGAAGCGACGGTGAAAAGTAGGCCACGTGGTCGTGGTTATTGTGCCGTGTTGTCGGCTCTGGCGGAGGGCAAGGTGTCGATTCCGGTGTCTTTGAGCCGATAGCTGGAGCCTTTGAGGGTCAGGACGTCGGCGTGGTGCACGATGCGGTCGATCATCGCCGCAGCCACCACTTGGTCACCAAACACGTCGCCCCAGCGGGCGAAGGGCAGGTTCGAGGTCAGGATCAGTGAGGCGTGTTCGTAGCGGCTGGAAACCAGTTGGAAAAACAGGTTCGCCGCGTCCTGCTCGAAGGGGATGTAGCCGACCTCGTCGACGACGAGCAGACCGATGCGCCGCAGCTTGACCAGCTCGGCCGGGAGCCGCCCGGCGTTGTGGGCGGCCTTGAGGCGGGCGACCCAATCCACGGCGGTGGCGAACGCGATGCGGTGCCCGGTCTGGGCAGCTTTGACCGCCAATCCGATCGCGAGGTGGGTCTTGCCAGTTCCGGGTGGCCCGAGGAGTACCACGTTGGAGGCCTTGGCCAGGAACGCGCCGGTGCCTAGGTGGGCGATCATGTCCCGGTTCAGCGCCGGCTGGTGATCGAAGTTGAAGTCCTCCAACGATTTGCGGGTCGGGAAACCGGCGGATCGGATACGCGTCGCCGCGCCGGAGGCTTCCCGGGCCGCGACCTCCCGTGACAGGACCGCGGCGAGGTATTCCTCGTGGGTCCAGCCCGCGTCGCGGGCTTGCTCGGCCAGTCGGGCAGCCGAGTCGCGGATGCGCGGCGCCTTGAGCGCTTGGGCGTAGTGCAGGACGGCCTTCATCGGGTCCTCGGCCATGCTCATGCCACCTCGCCATCGGAAGTGAATGTGCCCGTGGTGAAGTCGACGCCGAATGCCCGGTCGTAGTCAGCCAGGTCGCGCACGAGCTGATCACCTGCGGCCGGTGGCGGGCCGGCCTGGAACTGGTGGCGCAGCACCGCGGCAGCCTGCACGTGGGTGGGATCGGTGAGGGTTTGGCGCGCCGCCCAGCAGCGGTCGTGAGCCGCCAGCAAGCGCCCCGGCCGGGTCACCGTCACACGGCTCAGGGTGGTGCTCACCTCGACGAGTTGGCCGATCGCATGGGGGTCCACGGAGTAGTCATTGCCGGCCACCCGCACGTAGTAGTCGCGTCCCAGCCGCACCGAGGTCACCGTCTCGACGGTCGGCGGCACCGGTGGCAGCGCCAGCATGTGCGCGCGATCGATATCGAGGAAGTCGACCGGACGACCATCCAACACCCGCACCCGTCGGTTGTTGGCAAGCGGAAGCCACTGCCCGAGCTGATCATTGAAGTCGTGCGGTGAGCTGAAGCTGCGACCGGGCAGAAACGAGGTCTCCAGATACCGGTTGACTCGCTCCACCATTCCTTTGGATTCGGGGTCGTTAGGCTTCATCTGCACCAGTCGGGACCCCAGCGTGCCCACCAAGGCCGTCACGGGCTCGGTCAATCGGCCGCGACGGCCGATCCCGGCTTCGTTGTCCCACCACAACTCGTGGGGCACCGTGGTGAAGTTCTGCGAGAGCAGCTGCCACATCCCGGCCACGAGGTCCATCGTTTGGCGCGAGGGCAGCATCACCGCGGCGACGAACCGCGAGAACGCGGCCACCATCACCAGCACCGGCAGCATCGCCTCCTGACCGAACCCGACCGCAATCCTCGGTGCCGGGAACCACAGGTCGCACTGGATCACCCGACCCGGCGGATGCTCGAGGCGATCGACCGGATCAGCAGGCAGATACTCCGGGCGAAGCGCCCGGACCCGCTCCCGGAACCAGGAGATCGAGCCGGTCCATCCGACCCGCTCGGCGAGCACCGTCGCCGGCATCCGGGGATAGTCCGACAACAACGCCCGAAGCCGCGGCTCCACCTCGGTGATCGCCGACGGAGCTGCCGCCCGCTCGTACTTCGGCGGACCATCGCTGGCCAACGCGCTGGCCACCGTGTCTCGCGCGATGCTCAGCTGCCGTGCGATAGCCCGCTGCGACAACCCTTCGCTGCGGTGAAGATGCCGGATCAAGGCCCAGTCTTCCAAGGAGATCACCCATCCAATCTGATTGGGTGGCCTACTTTTCAACCGTCGCGACTGGCCGGATTTTCAACCGTCGTCAACAAGCTTCTCTTGGGGTCGCAATCGTTCATTTTGCGGTGGTGCCGGCGCATTGGCAGCAATGGCCGCTGTCGGGGCTGTTTTTCGGTGCACTGGCTGTGCTTCAGCTGGTTTGGGCACGTGCGGTGCTTGTCAGGACTACCACCCCGGTACTGGCTGCAGGGATCTTGCTCAACGTGGGGGCCGTGGCCTTGTGGGCTCTGTCCCGCACGGTGGGCGCGCCGTTCGGTCCGCATGCCGGTCAGCCGGAATTGGTTCAGGGCGCTGATTTGTGTGCTTTGTTGCTTCAGATCTACATCGTGATGGGTGCTGGCTGGATCTGGTATCGCGGGTTGCAGGGCGAACCGGTTTCGGCGCTGACGAGTGCTGGGGTGTTACTAGGAGCGGTCAGTGTTGTCGCGCTGGCGTCGACGGTGGGCGTCGTTTCAGGTCAGCGCCATGGCGATCATCACGGTCCTGCGGAGGCCGGTGCCGGCCATCACGGAACCGAAGCCGGCTCCGCCGAGGGGCATCACGGCCACGAGCCCGGCCCGGCGCCGGTCGTTCCGCTGAACGTCAGGCCAGTCGAGCCGCCGCAGGCCCCGCCGCCTGGCGAAGCCACCGTCTCGCCGGCGGCACCGCCGATTATCGAAGCGCCGGCACAGCCCCTGCACGATGACACCAGCCACGAACACTAGCGATACCGCAGCAGCCTGCTTCGGGCTGTGGGGCTTCGGGATGCTGGCGGACCATGATGGGGCTAGCGCTGCAATACGGCCTGGGCGCTGGCTTCGGGTCGAAGGTCCAGACGCCGCAATACCTGTGCGTTGAGCGCCACGACGATGGTCGACAGCGACATGAGAATGGCGCCGACTGACATCGGCAGTACGAAGCCGACGGGCGCCAGGATCCCGGCGGCCAGCGGTACCGAGATGAGGTTGTAGCCTGCGCCCCACCAGAGGTTCTGTTTCATCTTGCGGTAGCTGGCGCGGGACAGTTCGATCACCGAGAGCACCGAACGCGGGTCTGAGCTGGCGAGGATGACTCCGGCGGAGGCGATCGCGACATCGGTTCCGGCGCCGATGGCGATGCCGACGTCGGCCTGCGCAAGTGCGGGAGCGTCGTTGACTCCGTCGCCGACCATGGCGACTTTCTTGCCTTCGTGCTGCAGTGCCGCCACTTTGGATGCTTTGTCTTCTGGGCGGACGCCGGCGAAGACTCGGTCGACGCCTAGTTCCTGTCCGACGGTGTTGGCGACAGCTTCGGCGTCGCCGGTGATCATGACGACTTCGACGCCGAGCTTGTGCAGCGCATCGACGGCCTCGCGAGATTCTGGGCGTACCTCGTCGGCCAGGCTCAGACCACCGATGACGACCCCGTCGCGGACCACGTGCAGGATGATGGCGCCGTGGGCGCGCCATTGCTCGGCTGCTTCGATTTCGGGTTCACCGAGTTCTTCGAGCAGTCGAGGGCCGCCCACCCGTACTTGATGGCCGTCGATGGACGCGGTGACGCCGACGGCCGGCGAGGATGTGAAGCCGCTGGCGCGTGGAACATTGAGACCTCGGTCGGTGGCGGCTTTGACGATGGCTTTGGCCAGTGGGTGTTCACTGTCTGTTTCTGCCGCGGCGGCCAGCGCGAGGACGGTTGCTTCATCGTGGTCGGCGACGGTCTGCACCGCTGTGACAATGGGCTCGCCTTTTGTCAGGGTGCCGGTCTTGTCGAAGAGCACCGCGTTCACGGTGCGCATGCCCTCTAATGCGAGCCGGTCTTTGATGAGCACGCCGCCGCGGGCGGCCCGTTCGGTGGCGATGGACACGACTAGTGGGATGGCCAGGCCCAGCGCGTGGGGGCAGGCGATCACGAGGACGGTGATGGCGCGAACGACCGAAGCGTCTGGGTCCCCGACGATGGCCCAAACGAGCGCGGTGAGGGCCGCGGTGGCGACCGCGAACCAGAACAACCAGCCGGCGGCGCGGTCGGCCAGGCGTTGGGCTCGTGAGGATGAGTTCTGCGCTTCGGTCACCAGGCGTTGGATACCGGCGAGGGCGGTATCGTCGCCGGTCGCGGTGATCTGTACGCGCAGACCGGAATCGGTGGCCACCGTGCCTGCGGTGACGCCATCGCCGACGCTGCGACTGACCGGTCGGGATTCACCGGTGACCATCGACTCGTCGATGTCCGCGCGCCCGTCGACGATGGTCCCGTCGGCGGGAACGCTTCCACCCGGGCGAATCACCACCACATCGCCGACCCGCAGCTCTGCCGGGGACACTGTGACTGTGTGCTCGCCTTCGACCTTCTCTGCTTCGTCGGGCAGCAGGGCAGCCAAAGTGTCTAGCGCCGATGTTGTCTGGGCCAGTGAGCGCATTTCCACCCAGTGCCCCAGCAACATGATGACGATGAGCAGGGCCAGTTCCCACCAAAATTCAAGTTCGTGGTGCAGCAAGCCCAAGCTCGCACCCCACGACGCGAGGAACGCGACTGTGATGGCCAATCCGATCAGCAGCATCATTCCCGGTTTGCGGGTGCGGATTTCGCTGACGGCGCCGGTGAGGAAGGGGCGCCCGCCCACGATGAACATGACGGTGCCGAATACGGGTGCGACCCACTGTGCACCTGTGAAACGCGGAATGTCGTAGCCGACGAGCATGGCGAACATCGATGAGAACGCCACGACCGGAACGGCGATGATCATGTTGACCCAGAACAGCTTTCGGAACTGAGCGACATGGTCACCATGGCCGCCGTGACCCCCGTGCCCTTGGTGGTGTTGTTCCGTGTCGGCTGCCGCGCGTGCCTCGTGGTCGTGGTGACCGCCATGTTCGGCGTGCCGATCAGCGTGGGGGGTCGCTTCGGAGGGGTCGGGGTGGTGTGTCATGTGTGTCCTTGAGTAGATCGCGGCGGCATTGGGGCGGTTCGCAAACGCTAGGAGCGCACCAGCCGCGCGATCGCCTCGGTTGCTTCGGTCAGTTTCGCGTCTGCCGCGGGGCCGCCCGCGGCGGCGGCGTTTGCGACGCAATGGCGCAGGTGGTCGTCGAGCAGTCCGAGTGCTACCCCTTGCAAGGCTTTGGTCAGAGCGTCGACCTGGGTGAGGATGTCGATGCAGTAGCGGTCCTGCTCGATCATCCGGCTGATTCCGCGGGCTTGGCCCTCGATCCGCTTGAGCCGTGCGAGATACCGCTCTTTGTCCGTGATGTAGCCGTGGTGGCCGACATCGGTCGTCGCGCACTGGCCCGTACCGTCTGTGGTGGTCATTGATTCCTCGCTTTCACGCTCGAAGGTCGAGGTGCGGCGGCGCTGCTCCAGTCGATATCCAGCAGGTTCGGTGCAGTAGGGATGTCTGCTACTGCCGCAGCCTTGTCCTCGCCATCGGCGCAGCAGCAGCCGGCCCGTTGCAGTTGTTCAGTCACGACGACTGTCCTTTCTATCGCTGTCTGTCTGGTTGAAGGTGCTGGCAAATCCGCGTAAGCGCAGGCTGTTGGTGACGACGAACACACTGGAGAAGGCCATCGCCGCGCCGGCGAGCATGGGGTTGAGCATGCCCAGGGCGGCCACGGGGATGGCAGCGACGTTGTAGGCGAACGCCCAGAACAGGTTGGTCTTGATGGTTGACAATGTCCTGCGGGATAGCCGGATTGCGTCGACGGCGCTGCGCAGATCGCCGCGAACCAGGGTGATGTCGGAAGCCTCGATCGCCACGTCGGTGCCGGTACCCATGGCCAGACCGAGGTCGGCCTGAGCCAGAGCCGCAGCGTCGTTGACACCGTCGCCGATCATCGCGACGGTCTTGCCTTCGGCCTGCAGCCTGGTGATCACCTGCACCTTCCCTTCGGGCATGACCTCGGCGATGACGGTGTCGATTCCGACGTCCTCGGCGATGCGGCGGGCGACGGCCTCGTTGTCTCCGGTCAGCAGCACAGGGGTCAGCCCGAGTTGCTTCAGTTGCGCAATGGCCTGCGCGCTGGTGGGTTTGACGGTGTCGGCGATGACCAGGATGCCGCGGGCCTGTCCATCCCAGCCGACAGCGACGACGGTCTTTCCCTCAGTTTCGGCGTGAGCCTTGGCCCGCACCAAGTCGGGATCGAGGTGTTGTGCCCAGTCGGCCAGCAAGGTCTCTCGGCCGACGACGACGGCGTGCCCGTCAACGACGCCCTGCACGCCCTTGCCTTGCACGTTCGCGAATTCCTCGACCGTGGGAAGTGTTCCGGTCTCGTCTCTTGCCGCGATAGCGATCGCTTGGGCAATGGGGTGTTCGGAGGCGTCTTCGATGGCACCGGCCAGCCGTAGCAGGTCGCCGCGGGTGGTTCCCGGCGCCGTGACCACGTCGACGAGGGCCATTTTCCCGGTGGTGACGGTGCCCGTCTTATCCAGTACCACGGTGTCCACGGTGCGGGTGGACTCCAGCACCTCGGGTCCTTTGATCAGAATGCCCAGTTGTGCGCCCCGACCGGTTCCCACGAGCAGCGCGGTGGGGGTGGCCAGTCCGAGCGCGCACGGGCAGGCGATCACCAGGACCGCGACGGCCGCGGTGAACGCGGCGGCGACGGGGAAACCAGCCCCGAGCCACGCGCCGAGGGTGATCACCGCGACGGCGATCACGATCGGCACGAAGACCCCGGAGATCCGGTCGGCCAGGCGCTGCACTTCCGCTTTGCCGGTTTGGGCGTTCTCGACCAGTTTCGCCATGTGAGCCAGCTGGGTGTCGGAACCGACACGGCTGGCGCGCACGACCAGGCGGCCACCGGCGTTGACCGTGGCGCCCACCACGTTGTCGCCGGTGCCGACTTCGACCGGGACGGATTCGCCGGTCAGCATGGACGCGTCAACTGCTGAGGTGCCGGACACCACCACGCCGTCCGTGGCGATCTTTTCCCCCGGTCGTACGACGAATTCGTCGCCGGCGGCAAGCTGGTCGGCGGGGATTTTGGTTTCGGTGCCGTCGCGCAGTACCGAGACTTCTTTAGCGCCCAGCTCCAACAGTGCGCGCAGCGCGGCGCCGGCCTGGCGCTTGGACCTTTTCTCGAAGTAGCGACCGGCCAGGATGAAGGTCGTCACCCCCGCGGCTACTTCGAGGTAGATGTTGGCTGCGCCATGGGAGGGGGCCAAGGTCAGCGTGAAGGGGTGCGTCATTCCGGCCGCGCCTGCGGTTCCGAGGAACAACGCGTAGAGCGACCACAGGAACGCCGCTAGGGTGCCCATCGAGATCAGCGTGTCCATCGTGGCGCTGCCGTGGCGCAGGTTGGCCCACGCCGCACGGTGAAACGGCCAGGCTGCCCACAGGACGACCGGGGCTGCCAAAGTCAGTGATGCCCACTGCCAGTAGGTGAATTGCAGGGCCGGGATCATCGCCATCGCGATGACCGGCACCGACAACGCGGTGGCCGCGATGAGGCGGTGACGCAGCGCGAGCAGTTCGGGGTCGGCTTCGCTCGCGGAGGTGTCATCGGTGGTCTCTACTGTGCTCCCGGCCAGTGTGGCGGTGTAGCCGGTCGCTTCCACCGCAGTGATCAGCTGCGTCGGGTCATACCCGTCGGGCACCGCCACAGCGGCCTTTTCGGTCGCGTAGTTGACCGAGGCGGTGACGCCGTCGATCTTGTTGAGTCTGCGCTCAATTCGGTTCGCGCAGGAGGCGCACGTCATGCCGCCGATCTTCAGCTCGATGCTCGCGGCGGACACCGGTGTCGATGTCGTCATGGATGCTCCTTTTTTCTGGGGGCCGGTATCGCGGTCAGTGCCCGCTGTGGCCGGCGCTGTGATCCGGATCTGCTGTCGGTGCGGTAGCGCCGAGGCCGCTGCGGGTGGCATCAACAGCGAATGTCGCGGTGTGCACTGTGTCCTGTATTTGGAAGTCGAGATAAAGCAAGTAACGGCCGGCGGTGGGTGCGGTGGCCGCGAACGGCACCGTTGGTCCACCGTGGTCCCCCGGTGACGGCACAGCGCCTTCGGGATGTACATGCAGGTAGGCAAGGTCGCCTTCACGGAGCGCGACAAGGTGCCCGAACGCACCCAGATACGGTTGCAACGCGGTCACGGGCTGGCCGTCGCGGGTGATGCGGGCGGTGAGCTGTGCTGATGTCCCCGCGGTCATGGTTCCCTGTAGCTCTACGGTGTATCCGCCGACCCGGTCCACCGTGCGCGGGTCTGAAGCCGGCAAGGGCGCAAATGTTCCAGCCACCTCAACGGTACGAGTGAGCGTGCGCTGGCTCCCGCCCGTGGGCGCGAAGTCCGCGAAGACCCGGTAGCTGCCTGCGGCTTTCCAGGTCCACGGAATGGACCACGTGCCGCTTCGGGGATCCAGGATCGGATGCACATGGGCGTAATGACTTCCGTCAGAACGCACGACGATCAGGTGTAACTGCTTGTCGTGAACGGTGTCGTAGTCCCGCAGCGGCTCTCCCGAGGAGTCCAGGATCGAAAAGCTCAGGATGCCTCGGGCATCGACGGTGCGTGGCGCTCGCACCGGCAGCAGCTGATAACCGTCCCGAGCGAGCGACAACCCTGCGGGGTCCCCGACCGGCATGGCGCCCGGCGCCGGCGGCTCGTTGCTGGCGAGAGGTTTTGCCGTCGAGCTGGCGTTCCCTTGGGCTGCGGGGGCGGGAACGACGGCCGCCGCGGTGGCGTAGGCGGCACCGAAAGCTACGACCATTACCACGCAGAAGGCGGCCAGTCGTCCCGCGGCGTTCATGCGACCCGCACCGCCGAGTAGCCGGCCTCGGCTACGGCAGCCACAACCTGCGCGTCATCGACAGACCCGTCAGATGTCACGGTTAGCGCGCCGGTCTTGGCGCTTACCTCGACATCTCGGACCCCGGCGACGCCGCCGACCTCCTCGCGTACGGATGCCTCGCAATGCCCGCAGCTCATCCCCGTGACGGCGTACTTGCTCGTACCCATGACTGAACTCCTAACTTCGCTTACCGTTTATACCCCTACCGGGTATGTGTACCTAGGCTATACCCCCACGGGGTACGGCACAAGGGGCAGTTCTCCGCGGCTTTGATGACCGTCAATGCTTATCGGGGTATCCCTACGAAGGGCGAGACGGTTGGTGATGCGAACGTTGCACGTCGGGAACGATGGCTGGCCACTGATGGGCGAGGTCGTCGGCCACGGCAAGCTGGTCATCATGTTGCACGGCGGTGGGCTGCCCGATCACCACAGCATGTGTCGGCTTGCTGGCCGCCTTGCTGGTCGGTATCGCGTTGCGCTGCCAGACATTCGAGGGTACGGAGCATCGCGTTGCCCCGACCCGGCGTTGCACCGGTGGGATCAATACGTCACGGACACCAAGGCGATCATGCCTCCAACATCCCCGAATCGCCCGGTCGGCAGTCGTCATCAGCGCTGAAGCTATTGAAGACGACAGGGAAAAAAGCCGCAGACAAAAGGCTGACGAGCCAGTTCGCCGATCGCGCCCGCTCTCGCGGCTTACAGGCCGCGTGGGAGCTGTTCATTCCTCACCTCCAGCCGCTCATAACTAACCTCGTCACCGAGGCTATTCCGCGCGCTGACGCCCAAAGCGCGGCTGCCGCAGTGGCAATCGGCAATGACCGCGCCGTCGCGATAGTCGAAGAACTCCGGCGCATCGACACTCCGACCCTCATCATTGCCGGCGATGACACACGTCATCCCACGCACTTGGCGCGTTCGCTCGCCGACGTCCGTCCGATGGAATTTTTGGCGCGGGCCACCATGTCCGACCTGCTGGTCAACGCTGACGACATGGCACATGCCTTCGCCTCGGAAATCGAGGAATTTCTCGCCACCACGTCCGACCCGGAAACTCAGCCCCACCAAACGCAGCGGCGAAGCAACCTCAAATAGCCACCTAGGGCGATTTGATGGTCCGCCTGTCACCGGTGATGCTGTGGCGCTTCTGTTAGCGACCGCCGCCCATCGCGCAGCCGTCAGCCGCAGCAGGACTTTCCCTTGTCCGCCGCGATGGCACGGCGCCCGCTGGTGATGCCGCCCAGCGCACACAGAGCAATGCACTTGGCGACCGACCGCGCCGTCGCACTACGGAGCATCCGGCGCACCTTCTCGCCCATTTGCATCCAACCCTTCCGCCGACTGTTATACCCCCCGGTGGTATGCAAATACTAGCCCGTGGGTTGTCATCTCACAATGGGTCAGCACTCGACCTGCGGACTTGAACTCGATGTCGGTCCGCGCGGTCCAGCGGGGACATCGCCTACACCACGGTCATGTCGACCGTGGACAACCTCCACACCGAGGGGTGTCTGACCAGGGAGCGCGAGGGGCGAGCTTACCGGTACCGGGCGAGGTTGACCCGCGAGGAGCACAGCGCGCAACTCATGAGCGCCGCGTTAGCCGGTGGCGGGCGACCCGACCTCGTGCTCAAGTACTTCTTGGAGCAGATCGGCACCGAGGAGTCCGACACCATCTGCCGCGCACTGCGCCGCGCGTCCCGAGGCGGACGGTGAACGTCGAGGCCGCTGGCGACGGCGCGAAACCACCACACCTGCAGCCGTGATAGAACGCCCTACTCCCCACCGGATTTCGGCGGTATCAGGCGCCGTCGAGACGAGCGCACGCAGCCACACAATGATCGCGCCACACCTGCATCATTGGATGGTGACCGCGCTGGACGACCTTACGTGCTACGCGACGGCCAGGCGGTATCCGACGCCGCGCACGTTCAGTACCAGTTCGGGATCGTCAGGATCGTCTCCCAGCCGACGCCGTAGCGCACCGATGTGCACGCCGACCCGGTCGGCGGTGGCGTTCGACCGCGGCCCCCAGACGGCCTCCGTGAGATCTCGGCGCGTCACCACCGCACCGCGACGCCGGGCCAGTTCGACCAAGATGTCGAACTGAGTGCGGGTCAACCCGATGCGCTCATCGGCGACCCGCACTTCACGTAGACCAACGTCGATCGACAGCGATCCGTACGAATAGCGTGGCGGCGCAGCGTCGCCACGCTCAACGCGCGCTTCGGTGGCGGTCCAACGTCGCAGCGCGGCCCGCACCCGCGCCGCGAGTTCACGGCTACTGCGTGGTCCGGTGAGGACGTCGTCGGCGCCTGCCCGCAGGCCCGCAACGACGACGCTCTCGTTGTCGGCACTCGAGTGCATCGTGACGTGGGCGTCGCAGACGTCGCGGATTCCCCGGCACACCTGCATCACCGTCCCCCCCAGCGAATCCACATCGAGGGCAACGAATCCGGGCCGCAGGCGGTGAGCGACCCCGACCGCCTCACCGGCGTCGTCGGCCACCACCAGGGACACCTCATCGGCGCGGAAATGGTCGGCGACGGCCTCGATCCATCTGAGGTGGTCGCCAACGATCAGCAGCATCGTCGGGGCCGGTATCGCCGTCATTGAACGGTCACGCATCCCTACATACTGCCCTACTACGTAGCTACATATGTGCTTCACAGTATGGTGTGTCGCTCACCGCGCATATCGCCACCGGTCACCACCTCGCGCGTCGACCCGCTGGGTACGGACGAACCCGGGGTCCGCAGCCGTCCGGAACCGCTCGCGCGCAACGCACCCGGCGACGGCGAATTTGTTACGGAAGCGAGACGAGAGGCGCAAGTCATCCCCCGTGAACGATGTTAGCGTTTGATACCAGAACGTGGTACGTACGTACTGCCCTATTACGTAGGTATGCGGCGAGTCCGTTGGCGCGTTGCCGCAGATCGTCGCGGGATCCCGCCCGTGCCCAGCACTGGCCGACGATCGAGAAGGTGAGGACCGTGTCCACCAAACTATCCCGGCGGAAGGTGCTGAGCTGTTCGGCCGCGGCGGTGCTGACCGTGGCCTTCTCCGCGCCCGCAGCCGCCGAACCCGCCGATGGAACCTGGGATCCGAGCCTGCCCAAGATCGCGAGTGCGGGCGCGCCGGGTGATCCGCTCGCCATCGCCAACGCCTCGCTGCGCGCCACCGCGATAGCCACCCAGACCACGATGGATCTCGGCCGCAACTTCCTGCGCAGTCTGGGGTTGGGCGGTGCTGAGCCCACCGCCGGTCCGCTGGCATCTGGCCGCGTGTCGGGAAGCCGGGCCATCGAGTACGTGATCCGCCGCGCGGGCACCCAACTCGGAGTGCCCTACTCCTGGGGCGGCGGCAGCCTTACCGGACCCAGCCGCGGCATAGACCAGGGTGCCGGCACGGTCGGTTTCGACTGTTCCGGACTGACCCGCTATGCCTTCGCCGGCGTCGGCATTCTGCTGCCGCGGTGGTCCGGTCATCAGTACAACGCCGGCCGCAAGGTTCCTCCGTCACAGGCGCGGCGCGGCGACCTGTTGTTCTGGGGCCCCGGCGGCAGCCAGCACGAGGCGCTCTACCTCGGAAACGGTCAGATGCTGGAGGCTCAGCAGACCGGTGTGCCGATCAAGATCTCTCCGGTTCGCCTGTCGGGAATGACTCCCTATGTGACGCGCATCATCGAGTGACCTGATCGCCACCCAACCGAGGAGATCATGCAGTCCGCAACGCCCATTTACGACGCGTTGGTCGAGGAAATGCTCGGCCCGCTAACTGATTTCGTGCCCCAATGGCTGATCGGCCGGCGCGCTGAGCACCCGCGGCCACCGTCAGAGACCGAGCCACGTCGTGTGATCGCCCCGTCGGAGGTTCATCCGCCCGAACGCCCCGGCCGCCCCTCGCCGCCACCTCCTCGACACCGCGTGACCCAACCCGGCGTCCGTCTGACTCCGACACGTCGGGCGAGCCAAACGGCCCGGTGAGCTTGCGTCACAACGGTCTCGGCGTCGCCGACCACCTCGGTTTCATCAGGTGCAGACCAGCACGCCGGAGGCGGCCATTGACAGTGCGGCCAAGGGTGCCAGGGCGATGAGACCCGCGATGCCGGCCAGCATGGCGTCGAGACGCCGCACGCCGTCGGCGGGCGGCGACGTCAAGCGCTCCGCGCGACTGACCACGGCGACATCGGCGGCACCTAGCGCCGTCGCGGGTGCCGCTCCGGCCAGTGTGAGCAGCCCGTCCAGCACGGCGTGGCGTCCGTGCCGTTTCGCTGCGGCGTCATCGGCGCACATCTCCAACAGCCTCGTCACCTCGAGCGCGCCGTCGCGCATCAGTGCCAGCCGGGGCAGCACCGACGCGATCGCGCGCACCAGGATGGTCACCTCCAAGTGGTGTCCGCGTACGTGCGCCCACTCGTGGGCGAGCACCGCACTCATCTCGCGCTCGTCGAGGGCGGAAACCGCGGCGCTGGTGACCACGATCGTCGACGGCTTGCCGGCCACGCAGTAGGCGGCGCGCACCTCGGCGTCGACGACGAAGGTGTTCTGTTCCAGGATCGGTCGGCCTACCAGGCGGATGCCGTGAGCGTGGCCGTGAGCCTGCCTCCGTAGTCGGCTCGCGGTGCGCATCAGCTGCGCTGTGATGAACACGACGGCGACGATAATGGCTCCGGCACTCAGCAGAAGGACCCAGCGTGGTGCATCGCCCGACCGGCCCGCCAGGACCCGGCACAGCATCTCGATGCACGAGTCGATGAACGAGTGTCGCCGGCTCCAGTGCGCGACCTCGTCGATCACGATCAGAACCGCCGAGATCAGCCACGTCGCCAGCACACTGAGCATGGCGGTGAGCCATGCCGCGGCCCCCAGACGGGGCGCGCGTCCCGCCCGCGTCAGTGCGCGCAGCGCGGGCGGGCCCACGAGCAGTACCGCTGCGCTGTAGAGCAGAAGGCAGGCTGCCAGGCTCACTGGCGCTTGGCTTTGGTAGAGCGTCTCGACAACCGGCGCAGGGCCGATCGCAACCCTTCGGATTCCTCGGGCCCGATCTGTTCAATGAAGTGGTTGAGCACCAGTTCAGAACGGCCGCCGCCGTCGAGTGCTTCGCGCATCAATCGGGCGGTGTGCTCCTCGCGGGTCATCACTGCCCAGTAGCGGTAGGCGCGGCCGTCGCGCTCGCGGTCCAGCCAGCCCTTGGTGTGCAGGTTGTCCATCGTCGACATCACCGTGGTGTAGGCGATGTGCCGCTGTTCGGCCATCTCTTCGAAGATCTCGCGCACCGTGACGGTGTAGGGATCGTGATCCCACACCCGATCTATCACCGCGGCTTCCAGCTCGCCGAACCCTCGAACTCTCACCGCGCACCTCCACCGTCGTTGCCGGGCAGCCTACCTCGTCGTCGCGACCGCGACAGGTGGTGACGCGCGGCGATGAGCGCGCGTCACCGTCAGCGGCGCGCCTCGGCACCTCATCAGTACGCAGGTAAACCGTCGATCACCGTAGTAGCTCCGGCAGTGCGGTGGCGACCGGGACCGCCCTTTCAGCCCGACACGCGACGCCGGCCAAGGTCGCGGCCCCGGACTTCCGTCGAGCAGCACCTGTTTTGGTCCGGTGCCATTCATCGGAACCCCCAATGCCGCAATGGGTCCTGCGGCGCACACGGCTGATGGGGACTCACGGCGTGCGGTGCGTCGCACACGCGGCTGCCGACGCAATCTTCAGTGTTCCGGTTCTGCTCGCGGCGCAACGGGTGCCGCGATGATCACCGCACGGTGCACAACGCCAGCGCGGTGGTCAGAACTGCCACGACGATCACCGCCGTCACCGCCAGTAGCGCCGCGGTGCCCCCGGCGGCCGAGGCGGCGCATCCTCGGGCGCGCGGCGAACGCTGGCCGGACAGGCGCGCTAGCCTCAGTTGCACGCAGTCACCGGCGATGCCCAGCGGCGACAGCATGTGCCATCGTGATCAGCAGATGGTGGCGCCGTTGCAGGTGGGCTCGTTCGTGGGCCACTACCGCGCGCACCGCGGTGTCGTCGAGGCACTCGAGCACACCCGGTGCTCAAGACCACCAGTGGCGGGTCACCGGCGAGGCTGTAGGCGTGTTGCTCGGAGTTGGGCAGCCACAGCACGCCGTCGGCGCGCGGAGCACTGCCGTGCAGCATCCACGCCAGTTCGGCGTGCAGGGCGTGCAGTCGCCGGCGGTGCCGGCCCGCGATGGCGAGAAGCCATCCGCCGCGCGCCGCGGCGAACGCGATGAGTCCACCACTGATCACCCCGACAGCTGTGTCTATCTCTCAGTTGAGCCAGTCCCGGCAGCGCGATGGCGAACAGCGTGAGGCACACCGACACCGCCCACGCCAGCAGCAGCATGCCCGCGTCGGCGCCACGGCGGGTCAACCAGCGCAGCGCTGGCGGCCATGCCGCCGCCATCAGCACGCCCACGACCGACCACCACATGAGGCCGGTCATTGGGTGGCCCGCCGTTCCTTCAGCCCTCGACGATTCAACGTGCGGGACTCCGCGTCGGTGGCCGCACGCGCGAACTGCAGCAGAGCAGCCTCCGGATCGTCACTGTCGGCCAGCAGGTCTCGCAGCGCGTCGACGCCCGCGTGCCGCCGGCCGCAGCGGTTCCGACACCGATAGGTTCGATCATCGAATTGTCTGCTGAGCCAGCCTTCCTGTGCAGGTTGCCCTTCACCGTCATGACGGCAATTGCCGCAACCGCGCCGTCGGCACGACGCAGCCCGGGCAGCGCACGAGACACGCCCTGAGCACGCCCTCAAAGACGCCGATGATCACCAACGCAGCGGTCAAGACCAGCTCCCCGATCCTGCGGCGATGCGACGACATCCGACCCCTCGCTCTCGACGTGGTGTCCGCAAGGACGCGGACCCACTGTCTATCCACTAAAAACATCAATACTCGGCGCGTCGAAGACGGCTGTGCACCGCTGTTCAGCCGGTGTAGTCGAGCCGGGTCATCATCCCGGCGTCCTGGTGATAGGTGTTGTGGCAGTGCAGCATCCACTGACCGGGGTTGTCGGCAACAAACGCCACCCGAAGCCGCTGGGCGGGGAGCACGATCGCGGTGTCTTTGCGTGCGCCGGGCCTCCCGTCGGCGGTGAGAACCTCGAAGGTGTGACCGTGCAAGTGCATGGGATGCCACATCGTCGACGTGTTGTTAAACGTCATCTCGACGCGCTGCCCTGAGCGCACCTGCAACGGAGCGGTCCGGGAGAACGGCAGCCCGTTGATCGTCCACTCGTAGGGCGACATTGAACCGGCCAGGTCGACGGGTAGTCGCACGTCGGCGGCCGCGGGGACCAGCGCCGCGGCGGTGGTGGCGGTGAAGTCGCCGACCGTGGCGACACGACCTTTCAATTCTGGCGGCTGCAAATCTGCCGGCGGCGGGTCGCCTGCGCCGGTGACGAGCAGGGCGCGCGCCATGGCGTTCTTGCCCTCGGCGAGGGCGACCAGGGCGAACGCCCCGTCCCCGGCGGTGAGCCGCACGTCGTAACGCTCCCCCATCCCGATCAGCACTGCATCGACATCAGTGGGCTCCACGGGGAACCCGTCGGTGTGGGTCACGGTCAACTGATGCCCTGCAACGGCGACCCGGAACGCCGTGTCGGATGCCGCGTTGATGATCCGGATCCTGACCCGCTGTCCCGGTTTCGCCCGAAACACGCTGGGAGCATCGACGACTCGGCCGTTGACGAGATAGTACGGATAGGACACGTCACCGGAGTCACCGCCGAGAAGCGCACTCTTGGACGTCCCGCCGACACCCTCGACGGTGCCCGTTTCCATGTCCGGCATGTCATTGGACCCCGACATGTCGTGGCCCGGCGACATTGCTGTGCGCAACCCGTCGAAGATCTGCGCGGGACTGGATCCGACGCCATCGGTCCAGTCGTCGAGCATCACGATCCACTCGGCGTCGTAATCTCCCGGATCCCTCGGATCGTCGACGATGACGGGGAAGTACAGTCCGGTGTCGGCGTCCAGTCCGGTGTGTGGATGCGCCCAGTACGTGCCCGGATGTGGCACCGAAAAGCGGTAGGTGAAGTCGGTGCCGGCGGCGATGTCCGGCGTCGCCGGGGCAGCGCCGTCCATGTCGTTGCGCATCGCAATGCCGTGCCAGTGCACCGACGTAGTGCGCGGCAGCCGATTGCGCACCGTGACCGCGACCTCGTCGCCCACTGAAGCCCGCAGCAGGGGTCCCGGCGCCGTTCCGTTGTAGGCCAGCGATCGGGCGACACGGCCTCCGAGGTCCACACGGGTCGACTCGGCAGTCAGCGTCGCCGAGACTGTCCGGCCGCTGTGCGGACGGCGCGCCTCGGCCGCGGCGATCGCGTTGTCGGGCCCCACCGAGCTACCCTTTGTGCTGCATGACGCAAGCGCGGCACCGCCGGCCGCGGTCGCTGCGGCAGCGAGAAACGACCGTCGGGTAAACCGATAAGTGTCAGACATGACGTCGGCCGTGCACCACGTGCATGCTCGCCACATCCTCCACGCCGTGGTCGGTTCCACCCCGCGTGTGCGGCCGACGGGCGTGGGTGGGGCCGGCGAACAACGCCGTCGTCGCCAGGAGTGCCACCGTCCAGCAGGCCACGAGTACGCCGAGCATCACCAGCCAGCTGTGCCAGTCACCACCGGACACCCCGTGCGCCACATGGCCGGCCATCGTCAGCGTGCTCATGTGACGACGGTGCGTGACGTAATCGGCGAAACCGGTATTGGTCGTGTGAAGGTTCGTTGAAGATCGCGCCGCACGACACGAACGCGGTCGCAACCGGCACCATGAACGGCATGAAAGATACCTCAGCGCGCAGCGACGACCGCTCGCCGGGATTTCGGGCGTTGGTTGTCGACGACGAAGCCGCCCTGGCCGAGATCGTGGCCAGTTACCTCGTCCGGGAGCAGTTCGACACGCGCGTGGCTTACGACGGTGCCACCGCGGTAATCCTGGCGCGTGAGCACGACCCCGATGTCGTGATCCTCGATTTGGGCCTGCCCGGCATGGACGGACTGGAGGTGTGCCGTCAGCTCCGCACGTTCTCCGACGCCTACGTCGTGATGCTCACCGCACGCGACAGCGAACTGGACACAATTATCGGACTCAGCGTGGGCGCTGACGACTACATCACCAAACCGTTCAGCTCCGGCGAACTGGTCGCCCGGATCCGGGCAATGCTGCGCCGACCACGCTCGGCTCCCGCCGCCGCCACCGCAGTGGCCTCCGACATCCCGGCGCCGCTGACTTTTGGCCCGCTGCGCATCGACCTGGCCGCGCGCGAGGTGTACCTCGAAGACGAGCCGATCCCCCTGACCCGCACCGAATTCGATTTGCTGGCCGCCCTGTCGGCGCGGCCCGGCACAGTGATGAACCGCCGCCAACTGCTCGAAATCGTGCGCGACGGCCCCTGGGTGGGCAACGACCACCTCGTCGATGTCCACGTCGGACACGTACGCCGCAAACTCGGCGACGACCCCGCCGCACCGCGCTTCATCATTACCGTGCGCGGTGTCGGATATCGGATGGGCAGCCTTCGATGATCGCCACTGCACTTCGCCGGCGACCGAGCATCGGTATGCGGTTGCTCATCGCCCAGACGGCGGTCCTACTAGCGGGAGCGGTCACCACCTGGGTGGTCGCCGCCGTCGTCGGACCACCTCTGTTCCGCGAACACCTACATCAGGCCGGCGTGTCGGCGGGCTCGGCTGAGCAGCTGCACGCCGAAGAGGCCTACCTGTACGCGACGGTATTCTCCGTCGGTGGCGCCGTAGCGGTCTCGGCAATCACCGCGTTCGCAGTGACGCTCTACGTCAGCCGTCGGCTGCAGCGGTCGGTAACCGCGGTCGCGGCCGCTGCCAGCGCCGTCTCGGAGGGAAGATACGACGTCCGGGTGGCCCCGCAGAATCTCGGCGAGGACTTCGACGCGCTGTCGGAAGCTTTCAACCGGATGGCCGCCCAGCTTGAGTCCATCGACACCACGCGTCGTCAACTCTTCGGTGACCTGGCCCACGAAATCCGCACTCCGGTGGCCGTTCTCGAAGCCTGTCTGGAAGCCGTCGAGGACGGCCTGCGATCGCTGACTCCCGACACCATCGCGATGTTGCGTGACCAGTCACGCCGCCTGGTGCGCTTCGCCGGCGATCTGGGCGCGCTGGCTCAGGCCGAGGAGAGTGCGGCCACGATGTCCTTTACCGAACTTGATGTCGCCGACGTGGTCACTCGGACCGTCGCCGCTGTCACCGACCGCTACCATGCCAAGGCCGTGTCACTATCGACACATCTGTCGGCGTCTGAACATAGTGTGTGGGGGGACCCGCAGCGTCTCACACAGGTGCTGGTCAACATCTTGGACAACGCGTTGCGGCACACCCCCAAGGGGGGCCACGTGAACATACGCACCGACACCGTGGGCACCCACCTCGTCATCCGCGTAACCGACGACGGTGAGGGCATCGCCGACGCGCACCTGCCGCACGTCTTCGAACGCCTTTACCGCGCCGACGCCGCCCGCGATCGTAACCACGGGGGTTCAGGTCTGGGACTGGCCATCGCCAAGGCGCTCGTCGAAGCGCACGGCGGTCACATCGGCGCCGCCAGCAAAGGTACCGGGACGGGCACGACCGTCACCGTCGGTTTGCCGCTCCTGCTGGCGCCGCCGCGGCCCCCACCCCGCTAAACCGCGACTCATCCAGAAACGACCCCCTCAACGCTCCCCTCAGCGCCACCGTGGTCTCACTTCGCGGCCAATATGGTGTCCATGGTGTCGATCTCCTGCTGCTGGGAGCTCATGATGGAACGCGCCATCTCGGTAGCCGCCGGAAACTGGCCACGGTCCACCTCGGTCTTAGCCATGGCGATGGCTCCCTTGTGGTGCTCGATCATCTGAGTCAAGAACAGCCTGCTCGCCTCGGCGCCCTGGGCATCCTGCAGTGCTGCCATGTCCTGTTCGGACATCATGCCACCGCCCATACTGCCCATGTCGTGCCCGGGCATGTCGGACATTTCCGGCATCGCGGACGTGGTCGTCGATACGCCCCAGTCGGCCAGCCAACCCTGCATCTTCTGGATCTCGGGCCCCTGGGCCTCCTTGATCTGGTTGGCCAGCCTCACCACCTCAGGATCGATGCCCTGCTTGCCCAGCAGCAGGTCGCTCATCTCGACCGCCTGTTGATGGTGCGGAATCATCCCCTGCGTGAAAGCCACGTCGGCGTCATTGTGCGTCTGCCCCGTCTGGCCGCCCGACGGGGAGGAGGCCGCCGCAGCCGAGGTCTGCGAACCGCTCATCGACGACATGTCGTGATTCGTTGAAGTGTTGCTACACGCGCTTACCGTCAACATGCCCGCCACAGCAGCGGCGGCCAACAATCCGGTCTTCTTGACGTTGTTCATTCGAGTCCTCCGTAATCCGTTTCTCGACATCGCATTTCGACGTCGAGGAGCTGATCTCGCTTCGCGTGATCGGCACTCGTACGACACACCAGCTTGACCGCACCGTCTAAGAGTCGCCGCGGCGTTCGGTGAAGAAACGGTAAAGACGGACCGCCGCGGTTCTGCAACGCCGGGGGCCTCGACTAGTAGCGGCGGGCGTTGTGAAACGGGGATGACGAGATCGGCGCCACCTTCACCGGAGTTCCGAAGGTCGACGCGTGCACCATCATGCCCTCGCCGATATAGATGCCCGCGTGGGAGACATCAGAGTAGAACGTCACGATGTCACCGGGGCGCAGGTCGGTCTGCGTGATCGGCGTACCGCCGTCGGCCAACGCTTGACTGGAGCGTGGCAACTTGCGACCGGTCTGCAGGAACGCCCACTGGATCAGCCCCGAGCAGTCAAAGGCATCCGGGCCCGTCGCGCCCCAGGAGTACGGCTTACCCAACTGAGTAAGGGCGGCCTGAACGACGACTTCGTTCTGCCCTCCCGGTACATCGGCGGGTGCAGGCGCGGCGATGACAGCCGGATCCGAGGGCCGCTCGGGATCGGGCGCCGGTGGCGGCGGGCCGGGATCGGCCAGCACAGCGCGCTGCTCCGGCGTCAATACCGAGTACTGCGCCTTGACCGCCTCGACCTGCAGCATCAAGTCGCTCTGCCTGGCTTGGAGCCGGGCGCGCACCACGGCGGCTTGTTTGGCGGCACTGCGCGCTGCCGCCGCCGAATCCGTGGAGGCGCGCGCCGCCGCGTCCGCCCGTGTGCGCGCCTGCCGGAATCCCTGCATGCGGATGGCCATCTCCTCCGCGATGACCCGCTGGACGGACAGCTCATCGATCACCTGCTGGGGGGAGTCCGCGGCCACCACCGCCGAAAGGCCATCGGAGCGTCCGCCCACGTACATCGCGGCGGCTACCCCGTCGATCGCACTCTGGTAGCGGTCCAGTTCTCCCCTGGCCTCGTCTAGTGCCCCCTGGTCGGCAGACTGTCGCAGGTCGGCTGCGCGTTGGTCAGCGAGCTTCGCCTCGAGGTCCAACTGCGCGGAGTTCATCGCCTCGGTGGTCTGCTCTGCCGCCCGGGACAGCTCGTTGAGTCGTGCCAACGCGTCCGCGGCGGGGTCGGCGTTCCCAGCGCTCGACGCCCATGCGAGCAGCAGGATCACCGATACCGCGGTGCGTAGCCCTTTACCAGCGCACGCACGTGCCGCCTTGGCAACGCGTTCGACAGTCAAACAGATGATCCTTCGCGTCGCGATTGAAGTCTGTAACTACTACGTAGGTCGCGACTAGGTTACGAAATGGCAACGGTGTTGTCTACGGGAAGCGGATGGAGCATTGGCCGCCTTTACCGAATCTTCACCAAAGGACCAACCCAGCCATATTCGGAGCCGTGACACTGAGAGGTGAAGCAGTGACGCCGCGCAGTGCTATCCCGAGAATTCGAAGGAGGGTGTCTCGTGCCAACCGACCACATGTCACGGACCTTGCGTTCAAGTCGCGAATTCACTGCACCTGGGCGCCGGCGTCTCGCTGCAGCGATCGCAGTGCTTGTGGCCTCAACCCTCGCCGCGGCGGCGTGCGCGAATCCGGCGACCATCACGACAGCAGAGGCACCGGCGTCGATCACCGCGAAAGGCGAGCCCTACGCCGATCTGCTCGAGCCGTGGCTGCAGTCGTCAGTAACAGACGGCGCAGTCGGCGTGCCCGTCGATGCACCGGTGACGGTAACCGCCGGCGACGGCGTGCTCGGCGCGGTGGAGTTGGTCAATGCGCAAGGCAAGACCGTGGCCGGACAGGTCGGTACGGATGGTGTTACGTGGTCCAGCGCCGAACCCTTAGGTTACAACAAGCGATACACGTTGACCGCCGAGGCACTCGGGATTGCCGGCGCGCTCACTCGGCGGATGACTTTCCAGACCCAGTCGCCGACGAATCTCACGATGCCCTACGTGATGCCCAACGACGGTGACGTTGTGGGTGTGGGCCAGCCGATAGCGATCCGCTTCGACGAAGACATCACCGACCGCGCGGCCGCACAACAGGCTATCGCCGTTACCACCACCCCCCGCGTCGAGGGAGCGTTCTACTGGCTCAGCGCACGCGAAGTCCGTTGGCGCCCAGCAGAATATTGGGCATCCGGCACGAGTGTCGAAGTGGCTGTGAACACCTACGGTGTCGACCTCGGCGCGGGATTGTTCGGACAGGACAACATCACCACCCGGTTCAGCATCGGTGATCAGGTCATCGCCACCGCCGACGACGCCACCAAGACATTGACCGTGCGACGTAACGGCGAGGTGGTCAAGACCATGCCGATGTCGATGGGCAAGAACAGCACCCCCACCGACAACGGCGCTTACATCATCGGCGACCGATACGCCAACCTTGTGATGGACTCGTCGACTTACGGCGTCCCGGTCAACTCTCCCAACGGTTACCGTCTCGACGTCGACTGGGCTACCCAGATGTCCTACAGCGGCATCTACGTCCACTCAGCCCCCTGGTCGGTGAGCAGCCAAGGTAAGACCAACGTCAGCCATGGCTGCCTGAACGTCAGTCCTGATAATGCAAAGTGGTTCTACGACAACACCAAACGCGGTGACATCGTCGAAGTAGTCAATACGGTTGGGTCGACGCTCTCCGGGGTGGATGGCCTTGGCGATTGGAACGTCCCCTGGGAACAATGGCGAACCGGAAACACCACTGTGTAGCGGCGGAATCAACGGCGAGGGGCGCCAATCACTGACTGGCTACTTACAATCTACGTATCTACTGCGTAGACTTTTGCAAGGAACGTGCACGGGAACCGCGGCACGCCTAATAGGTTTCGATGATCTGACCTCAGGAGGAGTGATGACCCTGCGAGCCACCGTATGGGCTGCGCTCGGCGCAGTCGGCAGGACTGGCAGATCTAAGCCAACGCCGTCAACTCTGCAGAGTAATGAGCGCCGCAACCGACCCGTGCATACGAGCAGCCGCTGCGTGGGTGTCGACATACACGCGTAGATAGCACCGAAGTCTGATCTGGAGACAGATCACTCATGAAGGGATAATCATGACAGAACTCGCCCCCTCCACCTCGGGTCGGCCTCCACGGCTCTACCAAGCCTTGGCGATCACAGGAATCGCGGTCGGATTCTTTGTCATCGCCGTTGCCCTGTATTTCTTGATTGCGCGTCCCAGTTGCTGTGCCTCCATGAACATGGGCAACAACAGAATGATGGAACAACCCATGGACATGCCCTCGATGTCGCCAATGCCAGGCATGTCCTCGATGCCGGGGGCGCCCCTTCCTGCCCCCACGCCCTGAAATCCTGGGTGATATCAACCTTCACACAAAAGTGTGTCGCTGGCGGCGGTATACAACACCCGTGCGACATCGACGACGGCTGACGCTCCCGCGATAGAGGCGGACCACAGGCCCGCGTTGCCAGCTCGCTACCATCGCAGCACGTAGATTAGTCGTGACCAGAAGGTGTCGATGTGCAGCTACGTAAATTCATTGCCGTAATTGTGACCGGAGTCCTGGCCGCGGCGTGTTCGTCGAACGCCCCCGACGACGCGCCCGCGATTGTGCCGGGCATGGTGCATATCCACGGCCTCGGTCTCAATCCGCCCGACGAAGCTCTCTATGTGGCAACTCATTACGGGCTCTATACCGTCGATGACGGTCAGGCGCCACAGCGAGTCAGCGATCTGGCGCAGGACTTCATGGGCTTCACTGTCACCGGGACCGACGAATTTTTGGCCAGCGGCCACCCGGATCCGGCCGATCGTCAACAGCCGCCACATCTGGGCCTGATCAAAAGCAGCGACGCCGGCCAGTCCTGGGAATCGGTGTCGTTGCACGGAAGCGCCGATTTCCACGCGCTCGAGTACCGGCACGGACGGGTCTATGGTCACGACAGCCAGTCCGGGACTGTAATGGTCAGCCTCGACGAGCAGTCCTGGCAGCGGCGAGCAGAAATCGCCGCCTTCGACCTTGCAGTATCACCCGAGGATGCCGACGAGATTTTGGCGACAACCCAATACGGGCTGCTCCGAAGCACGGACGGAGCGACGACGTTTGGTGCAATTAGCGGTGCACCGCCCTTGGTGTTCGTCAGCTGGCCCGAACGCGGTCCTCTGCTCGGAGCCGACCTTGAAGGAAGGCTCTACACCAGCACTGACAACGGACAGATTTGGCGGCCACAACACGCCCTGAACTCCGAACCTCAAGCCCTTCTCGCCGCCGGCGACGGCCGAGTCTACATCGCGACAGACACCGCTATCTACAGCTCCACCGACGACGGTGCCACGGTGAGCGTCCTCACCGTTGTCGAGTAGAGACACGACTGTCCCGATGAACCGTCGATGCTCGACCGACTGCGGTCGCCGGCCGCGGCGGCTACTGTGTTGGCGCTGGAAGACGCTGCTGGGTCACCGGCAGCGCCGAGAATGGGACCGAATCCTGGCACAGATTGAATGAACTCGGGCCGGATGAGGGCCGCCCCTGCAGGATGAGTGGTCCAATTCCCTGGCGCGAGTGGCGGTCTCGGTCTATAGCAACCTACGGTGGGGCGCACGGGTGTTAGGCCGGTCGGTGGCGGTTGGTTGAACCTGGGTTGAGAGCAGTGGTGAGTTCCTGTGCGAATTCGGCCGGGTGGGACACGGCCCCGACGTGACCGCCCGGCAGTTCGACGGTGTTGCGGCCAAATTTCCGCGCCAGCACCACGTTTACGTCGTGAGCGGGATAGCCACGGGCTTCTCGTCCGACGGCCAGCAGGATTCGTTCCGCATGGAGGCTAAGCGAATTTAGGTCGAGTTGCACTGCAGGGTATTGGCGGAGTTCGTGTTCGAACCAGTAGATGGAGTTGGCCTCGTTGCGAGGAACCGCATTCATGACCTGCTGATCGCTGTGTGGGAAGGTCTGTGCGCGGAACCTCTGCATGGCCGGCCCGGTGCCGGCGTGCTTGTAGAGGTCATAGACCTGGTGGAAGAACTTCACCCAGCTGTCCCCGTCGGGCAGCTGTAGCACGGCTGGCGGTTCGAACGGTACGAGTGCGTGCACGACCTCGGGGTGACGGGTCTGCAGTTCGAGGGCGACGATCGCTCCTGAGCTGGCGCCGAATACCGTCGCCGGTCCACCGCCGACATGCTCGATCAACCTCCGCACGTCATCAGCGTCGGTGTTCAGGCGGTGTGAATAGTCCTGCGGCCCGTCGAGTCGGCTACGAGAGAATCCACGCCGGTCGTAGAGGACGATGGTGTAGTCGGCCGCAAGATGTTCGGCGACCATGCGGAAGCTGTCGGCCGCGCCGCCGGCCCCGGGAATCATGACCATCAGCGGACCTTGGCCGTGGACCTCGAAATACAGCTGGGCACCAGGCGCGTCCAGGACAGTCATGGACGCCGCTGTACCGCGGAGGGTGGTGGCGCTTCGCCCGGGTCGGTCGCGGATGTGGCACCCGGGCGCTGGTGCCGTTTCCTCCGGCCGGCGTGCATGGCTACGCCCCCAAGGCCTCGATAGCGCCGCATCCCCAGGTGCGCGACTAGGACCACCATCGTGGCCAGGATGATGAGCATCACGGTGTTGCCCACCCAACCCGTCCATGTCACGGCGGCTATAGCGGTTCCACCCAGCCCTAAATGCGCGGCGACGCCGACGGCAGCCAACCCGCTCCATCCCAGTCGCGAGCGCCACCACGGCCTCCTCACGACAAGCCCACGCGACAGCGCCACACGGTCTGCCTCGCCATCAGTCACAATCGGTAAAACTCCCAGCCCCTGCCAGTCCACAGTCACACAGTCGGGTCGACCTATCGTCTGCAGTCGGGCGGCAACGGTGTCCTCAAGTTGGCGCAAGCGCTCGTGGTCTGCGGCTTCCAGCCGCAGAACAAGCACGTCCGCACCTGCCCGCAAGGTCAACGTCCCTTCGGCGAAATAGACCGACCCCATGGTGTCGGTGTAGTCGACACGCTCGATCCTCGGGGGCATTGGGCCGCCGCGGTCGCTGGGATGGACTGACATCACCCGCATCTGGTTGGCATGTCGGCATAGTTGGGTCAGGTAGCGGCTGGCCCGGTCTGTCACAACCCGAGCTTCAACGGTTGGCATATAGGCCCCTCCTGAGACGTCCACCGGACACTTTTACGATACAACGTGTCGCACTACCGTCATAATGTATTGCAGCGGGCGGATTGTCTACACTGCGGTCTGTGCCCAAGTTGTGGAACGACACCATCACCTCTCACCGGCACGCCGTGCGGGAAGCGGCGATCGATGCCACTGCAGACCTGATTGCCCAGCACGGACTGCTTTCGGTGACGATGTCGCAAATCGCCGCGAAGGCTGGCGTGGGGCGGGCCACGCTCTACAAGTACTTCCCCGACGTCGAAGCCGCGCTTCAGGCGTGGCACGAACGCCAGATCGCGAATCATCTCGAACAACTCGCCTACGCCCGCGACCAGGCCGGCCTTCCGGCCGAGCGTCTCGAAGCCGTGCTGCGGGCCTTCGCGCTCATCACCCGCGAGTCCCACGAGCACCGGGACAACAGCGCTGTTGCAGCCCTATTGCATCGGGGCCATCATGTCTCGGAAGCTCACCGGCGTCTCCACACGATGATCAGCGACCTGCTGGCCGAAGCGGCCGCCGACGGCGAGGTGCGCGGCGATGCCTCCTCTGACGAGCTCGCCAGCTACTGTCTGCACGCCCTGGCCGCTGCCAACGACCTTGCCTCTCCCGCCGCGGTCGATCGCCTGGTCGACATCACCCTCGCTGGGCTGAGGAACTCTCGCTAATCGCCGTTACGCCAGCGCCTCTGGACGTCAACGTGCGCTATCAACTGTGCGAGTTGTTCTTTCATCGATCTCTACAGCAGCACGGTCCCCGGCGGCCAGACCCACGGGCGGCGACATCAGTCGCGCGCAGGTGACGAGTCAACATGCGGCTACGAACCGCAGCACATGCGTGGGACACGACTGTGACCTGCGCGAACAGCGGGTCTTCCATGTCCACTGATCTGTCGTTCTGATGAGAGGCCGCGTCAGCGTTCTCAGCGACCAAAACGTATGCAACCGCGCCTGTCTCAGGTTCCGGTCTCCGGTCACTTCGCGTTGGGTCGGGCAGTGACCGAGGCGAACTTGACAGCGGCTGCGACCGGGAGTTAAGCCCCGAACAGAAGGAACAAGCCTGCGAAGGTGTATCCGACCATGGTGAGCATCATGGCGAGCTGGCCGGTCAGTTGATGACCGACTGGTATGACGCGTAAAGCCTTGTCATGTGCGGCGATCACCGCGAGCATGTGTCCGATCACCACGCAGGCGACCTTGATGGTCCACAGCAGGGTCGGATTCATCGAGAGAACATACTGGACGTCTCCCGGGTCTAGCCCGAGGAGCTGCCAACCATGGCCGAAGGGGTCCGCCAGGCGCACGATCGTTTCCTGGCCGCGCTCGATGAGGTAGGACAGGTAGTGGGCGAAGATGTAGCCCACGACGATGGGAATTAGGCTATGCGCGAGCAGCCCCGGCAGCTCGCGCCGTTGTTCACGCCCCACCCCGCCCGTCGCGCGCGCCGCAGCCGAAAACGTCACGCCGACAACGAGTATGAACAGGAGCAGGCCGAGGGTCCTCAGCGTCGTAGCGCCTGCTTCTGGGCCGAGGAATGGAACGGCGCTGTCGGCATAGCGATCGAGGAAAACGTTGAAGGCCGCGGATTGCCCGAAGCTGTCGAATGCGGTCGATCCGAGCAGCACTGCCCATCACCGCAACGGTGCCCGGACGTACCGGCATCGTGGGCAGATGGTCCAGCGGGTTCCCGACGACAATGCGTCCGGTGGCCCGGTTGCGCCGAAACGGGGCGAGCCGCGACACTGTCACGCTGTAGACCTCGAACGGGTCGGCGCGAGCGAACCATGTCGATCCGAATAGCGCCGCACCGACGATCATCGCGACGGCGTACAGCAACAACCAGATTTTGATGGCGGTGAGCGAGCCCGGGTCTGCACTTGCCAACTCCAACCATACGAACGCAAACAGTCCGACCACTGCAGGCCAGTATCCCCAGCTCGGCCGATGCTGCACCGGCCCTTGCGCAACGGCCTTATCAGTCCGCCCGATATGCCAGAGCCGCCACAATGTGCGCGCCGGTGAGATGACCCTCCAGAAGGGTCCGAGCACCACCGATACCGCAACCAACCCGACCCACAGCAGGACATAGAACACGCCTGGCAAAGCGTTATCGCTGTCCTGTGGTCCCCAGATCGCAGCGACAACCATCCAGACTGTGAAACGGAAGGCAGCCGTGGCGGCTGCCCATCGGGTAACCGGGGAGTCCACTGCCGCAGTCGCCCAAGCCGGTAGCTCGCGACCCGGCTTACCCGCGTCGAATCGCGGGGTCCGCCAGGCAACGGCCACCACCGCGAATGTCGCAGCTATCGCCCATGCCGCCCCAATCAGCGCGTACGGCAAGGGCACCGGGAGATCGGTGGACCCACCTACCCCGTGAGCCAGCAACGTCTCAGCAGTCTTCGAGCATCAAGGACGAACTTCGATGGTGACGACGGTGACATGTGCATCGTGCAATCGCGACGCGACCGGAACTCGTGAGGTCAGGTTGTTGAACTCGGCGCGACCATATGCGGCGGTGCAAGACGACCAGTGCGGTCCAGGTGGTACAGCGCAGCCGCTGACACCAGTCCGACCACCGCCAACGCCACCCAGATCAGCTCCTCGGTTCCGGCATCGCGCGCGACTTGCATCAACGTTCCGGTAGCTAGGTTTCCCGCTAGGATACCGACGCCCACGATGGTGTTGTAAAAGCCATAGTGAGTGCCGACCAGGCGGTTACCCGACAACGAGACGACCGTATCCATCTCGAACGGGAACACCGCCGCGGAACCGACGGCCAGCACCGCCGCGGCAACCAGGAGCGCGCCCCCGGCGGCGACCACACCGAAACGCTGTGTGTCCGGTATGACGATCAGCGGCACAAACGCGGCCGCAAGGACAACTAACCCCACCGACAGGGAGCGCCCCGGCGCCCACCGGGCGGCGAACCACCGGGTGATACGCAGCTGCCCAAGGACCGCCACCAACCCCGACACAACGAACACCGCTGCCACGACCGTCGACTGTTGCTGCGGAGCAATGAGTCCCGCGTGCAGCGGCAGCGCCAGGTACACCTGAAACGACAGTACGTAGGAGCCGGTCATCGCCAAGGCGAACAACAGAAATGAGCGGTTGGCGATCACCGTGCGCCAGTCGGCAAGCACCGAGGTCTTTTCAGTCGGCGCGTCCCCGCTGTGCTGAGGTAGCGCGAAGAGTTGCGCGACGGTGAGCACGGCGAAGACGACGGCTGCAGCCGCTGCGGTGACACGGAAGTCCAGCATCATCAATGCCAGCCCGACCAAGGGGCCTGCGAGGATGCCAGCTTGGTAGAAGACATTGAACAGCGCGAACGCCTCGACCCGTCGCGCACCTGAGTCCGCCGCGAGGTAGGCCCGCACAGCCGGATTGAACAGTGCACCCGCGAATCCTGTAGCGGCCGAAGCGATCAGCACTGCGGGCAGAGAATCAGCGACGACCAGCAGTCCGAATCCCGCAGTACGCAGCACACATCCCGCGACGATGAGCGGCTTGTAGCCAAGCCGATCGGCCAATGTGCCGCCCACGATGAACATCCCCTGCTGGGAGAAGTTGCGCACGCCCAGAACCAGGCCCACCGCCCACGCTGCCAGCCCCAGAGGACCCGCCAGATACGTGGCCAGATACGGCATCAGCATGTAAAAACCCAGATTGATCCCGAACTGATTGACCATGAGCAGCCGACTCGGCCAACCAAAACTACGGAATTGCGAGACCAGACCCATCAGCGGCCCGCCTTCGTGGGATCCACGACGTGCGCGCACCGGGTCCAGGACGTGACCGCTTGCGACATCGGGTCATCGATGGTGGCCGGCTCTGATGCCGGCGTGACATCGAGCAGCCCGTGTGTCCGGCAGTAATCATCGTTGTACACGGTGTCGAAATATCGCTGGGGACCGTCGGGGAAGACCGCGGCGATCGTCTGGCCGGCCGCTGCGGTGCGCGCGGCCCAGCCCGCGACCAGCGCGACCGCTCCGACACTCCATCCGCCACTGGCATAGTAGGTGGAGGCCAACGTGCGGCATGCCCAGACGGCTTCCTGCGGAGCCACCCAGTGCACTTCATCGAAGGCGCGGTAATCGACGTTTCCGGGATAGATGCTCGAACCCAGTCCGCGCATCAGCCGGGTGCTGGCCGTTTGACCAAAAATGGTGGAGCCCACGGTATCGACGCCGATCAGTTTCATCCCTGGATTGAACTCCCGCAAGACGCGTGCGACGCCTGCCGAATGACCTCCGGTCCCCACCGAGCACACCAGTACGTCTACCGGCCCCAATTGCTGGTGCAGCTCGAGGGCCAATCCGCGGTAGGCCTCGACGTTGTGCGGATTGTTGTACTGATCTGGATGCCAGGCGTGTGGATCGGATTGCACGATCTCGGCCACGCGATCCTTACGGGCTTGCTGCCAGCCGCCGTGCGGATGGGGTTCGGTGACGAGCTCGACTTGTGCGCCGAACGCGGCAAGCATGTTCTGAATGATCGGTTCCAAGCCAGGGTCGGTGACAAGGGTCACCGGGTGACCATAGACCGTGCCGGCCAGAGCCAGTCCCAGACCCAGGGTGCCGCTGGTTGATTCGACGATGCGGGCACCTGGGACGAGGGCGCCGCAAGCGCGAGCGCGGGCCACCATGTGCAGCGCTGGACGGTCCTTCATCCCCCCGGGGTTGAATCCTTCGAGCTTCGCCCAAAAGCCCTGGCCGGCATTGCTGAACGGCTCAGTGATTCGCAGGACCGGCGTTTGACCCACCATGGTGGCCGGTCGTTCGTATCGGCCGAGGTGGGGCAGCTCGGGCAAGTGGGCATTAGGGGCAGCGTGAATGGACAGGACATGATTCATCGTGTGATGTCGCTTCTGTGACGCCGCGACGGGGCGCGGCAACTGATGACGGGCAGCGGTCACCGACTGCGCCCCGAAAGGAGGGGACGCAGCCTGGCGCTGGCCGATCAGCGTCGCGCGATGCAGAGCCGGGCAAGTACTTCGCGCCCGGACAGTGTGTGCGGTCGAATCCGGGGCGGGCCGCGCGGGGCCGCCACAACTCGGTTCCGCCACAACAGCGGAACACCCCCGAGGAACGCCAGAATGGCGACGATCAGCAGCGAAACTGTCCCGCGGGGAAGGACCGCCTCGGCAAAGGTGTCCGGCGAGAGCGGGGTCTCGCCACGAGAAACATGAGGGTGCTCGATCGCCACGAGCACTGAGGCATCGGCAGCATGGGCAATCAGTGCGTGGGGGCTGTGGGCCTGCGGCGCTGACTGTCTGCTCACTAGCGCCGACTCCGCGCCGACTATCACAACCCAGAACGCGATCATGGCGACCGCGAATGCCCGTCGTCGCCGCACCGAAGTCGTATCGAGGTTGCTCACAATGTTGCCCACTGTAGCAGCGCATCCGCTGGAGCCAGCGTGGCTCTACAGTCGACATCGGGTTGTGACCTGCCCGCGACATCGACTCGAGCCAGCGGGAACGCCATAGATCACACTGATCCTGTTCCTCGAAACCACTGCCGGTCAGTGCCTTTCATCGAAATCGCAGCGCGTCACACACGCTACGCCACACTGAGACACCCAGGTCACCTACGGTTCCGCTCCGGAGATGCGCCGTTGAGACTCGTGCAGCCTGCGCAGAAGTAGAGTTTGCTGAGACTGATGATTGGTGCGACGAAGCCCGGCCGTCGGCCCCGCTTCCGCCATATATTCAGGCTCTCGAAGCCACACTCAGGATTCGGTATGTCTGGGTGAAGATCCGCTCAAGATTGGCCGCATGTTTGATCACGTGGGCCCGAACGCGCTGCGAGGGGCAACCTGAGAACCATGGAACAAGCATCGCGTGCGTCATCGGCGTCGACCAAGGGGCTATCCGGGCGCGTCGTTGGTGGCGAGCTACGATTGGCGAAAATGGTAGCCAGCTACCTGGAACGCGAGCAGTTCGAGGCCATAGTTGCTGACAACACGATCGACCCGGTCCTGTGCTTGTGAAGTTTCTGTGTGTGTGGCGGAGAATCTTTGAACGGTCCTACCGAGCCGAGGTGGCCCGCGATAAGGGCACGCGCGGAAGCCGGCCTGGAACTGGCCATCGCCAAAGGTCTTGTTGAAGCGACACGGCGGGACCATCGCCGCTTCCAGCGGCGGGTGAGGCGCCGGAACCACCTTCACCGTGGAATTACCAGCAGAACAAGGCGACTTCGGATGACCGCCGACCACTAGCGATGCATGGCTGAATTGCCCTATTTGTCCAGCAGTGCCCGCATCTCGTCGATCTCGGCCTGCTGAGATGTCACAATGCTTCGCGCCATGTCGATAGCTGCCGGGAACTGACCATTGTCAATCTCCTGCTGGGCCATGGTGATAGCACCCTCGTGGTGCTCGATCATCTGTTCCAGGAACAGCCTGCCGGCTTCTGGGCCCGATGCGTTCTGCAGCGCAGCCATGTCAGCTTCGGACATCATGCCGTGGCCGCCATCGCCCATACCGGGCATATCTCCCATGTCACCACCGGACATATCGTGACCAGGCATATCCGTGCTGGTCGTGGCAGGTGCAGACGAAATGCCCCATTGCTGCAACCAGCTTTGCATCTTTTCGATCTCGGGTGCCTGCGCAGCCTTGACGTCGGTGGCCACGGAAAGCACTGCAGGATCGACACCCTGCTTACCGAGAAGCATGTCACTCATCTCGATCGCCTGTTCATGATGCGGAATCATTCCCTGCGCGAAGGCCACGTCGGCGTCATTGTGCGTTGTGGCCGCGGCCGACGTGCTCACCGTGCTCGATACCGATGCCGGAGAGGTTAGTGAGGCAGCCTCATCGCTGGTGGCCCCACCCGAACAGGCACTCAGAACGAGGGCTGACGTCCCCAGCGCCACGAACCCATATCCATACTGTTTGCGCTGCATCCGCACACCTTTCCTCGACTCAACTGACGAACATGCGCCAACAGGGCACCACCAGGAGGCGCCCGCCACTTCAGCGTCGGACTCGCGAGTATAGGTCTCTTCCACTTCCCATAAAGATCTCATGAAGACTGCGCAGTCGGTCGACTCGATCCTTGCGCACCGGTCTGAGACAGACTTTGAGATCACACCGTGGCAAGGTGAGCGATGGCGCGAATTGTTTGCGCGGCAAAGTGCTCATGAGGCTTGCGTCGGCGGCTGAAGCCGCCGGCGGGACGAAACCGCTGGAACCTTTCGCCGCTGAACGACACGCTGCGTAGCCGCACGAGGCAACCCTTGGATCAGGGGTTCTCGAATTAGCGAGAACCGGGGACGTTCCTCGGTCGGCCTGCAATTGACCGCTGCGGCCGAGGCGGTGTCGGCTACCCCAGGGAGCCGATCAGTTCTCGGCATGCTTGTTCACATCTGCGGCAAGCATCCGCGCAAACCCGACAGTGTTCGTGATGCCCGGCATGCTTTGTGCATTCGTCGCCACAGGCCTTGCACATGGCCGCACATGTCTCGAGCACGGAGCGAGTTATCTTCGCGTCATATCCGGTATGGCGCGACAGAACACGTGCAGTTACTTCGCATAGGTCCGCGCAATCGAGATTCGTCCGTACGCACCTGGTGAGGTCGGAAACCGAATCCTCGCTCAGGCACGAATCGGCGCACGCTGAACAGCTTTGAGAGCACGACTGGCATGCCTCGATACAAGCCACCAGACTCACCTCGTTTATACCTCCCAGGTCTTTTGGGTAGGCGTCGAGCATTTGCGATACGGTACTCATATTCCCTTTCCTAAACTGTCTTCGCAATGGATCTGTAGGCGCGTGCCGGTCCCGCCTTCGCACGGATACCCCGCGCCTGAGTGGATGACACGCCGTTGGATCGAGAA
The DNA here is from genome assembly GCA_030499155.1 of Mycolicibacterium frederiksbergense. Classification (GTDB taxonomy): domain Bacteria; phylum Actinomycetota; class Actinomycetes; order Mycobacteriales; family Mycobacteriaceae; genus Mycobacterium; species Mycobacterium frederiksbergense_A. The sequence goes on from JAUKNU010000001.1 coordinate 1,107,548, forward strand.
ATCTGTAGCAACTACGTAGATGTAGCCGCTCGAATTATGTTCTGCAGCAGGCGCAGGCGCAGGCGCAGGCGCAGGCGCTGCCTTCGCTCCTCTACGAAACGCGCACCTGACGCCTCCATGAGGTGGCCAGCCATAGCGCAGTGGTCATGATCATCAGCCTTTACGCAGCGCCGCCTTTACTTGAGCTGACTGCTCGGCATTCATCTGCTCGGCGGTGAACGCTGTGGTGGTACGCCTCCGGAATCGAACGCGGCCGTCATCAGACGCGCTGAACGCTGTTCGCGACTCATCGCCGCCCTGTGGAGATAGGCTGTGCCGCCCGCGCCGCCGCTTGCGATACAGGTTGTCCATGGTCGACTTGTCCATGGTCGACATCGCGGCGACGCAGGCGATCGGACAACTCCTCTAAGACGCCGCGAACCGTGATCAGCTCTTGGTGGTCCACACTTCAGTTCATGATCACCGCTTCGAGATCGCCGGATCTTCGCTGTTCCGTGCGCTGTAACCCCCGCCTGGATCTGACGAGGTGGCCGATTCCTGCAGCTTCCTAATGAAGCCGCCGCCAGGCGAGATGCGACCTACTGCAAGGCTTCTCCACCTCCGATGCCGACCCCGCATCGGTAAGCCTGGTCGAGGTGTTATTGCATCGTGATTGTGACAGACGTTTCTCCTGATGCGGCAGTGATGTACGTTCCAGCTACGCACTATTGCACTACGTACTTATCGCAGTAGTAGGACATCGACCACAAGTGTCTCAGCGCGCCTGGCTTCATTTGTGGCCGACGTCAGTCATCCCACTCAGGAGAATCGATGCGGCACCTCACTTCATTTCTCACCGCTGGGCTGCTTGCTTCGATGCTGGTCGTTGGCTCTTCGGGCACCGCAGTGGCCGGGCACGAAAGTGGTGATGGCGACACGCTTGCGGTTCTGACCGCTGCCGTTGCCGAAGCCAACCAGCATGTTGCCGATATCGGCGCTGACATCCAACACCAGCAGGAGAGCGTCAATCGGGCCCTGGTCGAGGTTGCCAGTGCCCGCGAGGCGCTCTCCGGGGCGCACCGCAGAACCGCCGAAAGCGAGAAGGCACTCGCCGACAGCCAGACCAACATCGACGCTGCCCAACAGCGATTCGACGAGTTCGCCGCCTCCACCTATATGAGCGAGCCTTCCGGCGCACTGCCGCTGGCACGAAGCCCTGAAGACATCTTGTCGGCGGCCTCGACGCAGCAGATGTATCTCATCGCTTTCAGCGGAGTGAAACACGACCTACGCCGCAGCCAGACCGAACGGGCCAACAGGCTCTCCGCCGTCAAGCAGGCCCAGCTGGATGCGGACGCCGCAGCGGCCAAGGCGCAACGCCGACAGGACGGCGCCGTCGCCGAACTGCTCGCCGTACAGCAGGTATTCACAAACCAACAGTCTGACCTCGCACGGCTGGCCGCCGAACGCGACGCCGCACAACGGCGACTCACTGCTGCCCGGCCGCTGCCCGGTGCCGCCCACACCCTCACTCCTGCGCCCTCTGGCGTCCCAGCGCTGCCCAGCGGGCAGTGGGACCGTCCCAGCCCGTCTCCGGCGGACCGCGCCGGCGCCGAACAATGGGATACCACGCTGCCGATGGCGCCCAGCGCGAACGTGACCGGCGACCCGATCGCCGTCATAAATGCCGTTCTCAAAATCATGGCGACCTCGGCCCAACTGACCGCCGACATGGGCCGCAACTTCCTCACCAACAATCTGGGCATTTTGTCTCCGGCGACCGCTGCCGCCGACCCCGGCATCACCAATGGACGCATTCCCCGCCTGTATGGCCGCCAGGCCTCCGAATTCGTGATCCGACGCGCCACGTCGCAACTCGGAGTTCCCTATTCGTGGGGTGGCGGCAACGCCAACGGACCCTCGCGGGGCATCGATCAGGGAGCCAACACCGTCGGCTTCGACTGCTCAGGACTGATGCTGTACGCCTTCGCCGGCGTCGGCATCAAACTCGACCACTACTCCGGATCGCAATACAACGCCGGCCGCAAGATTCCGTCATCGCAGATGCGGCGCGGTGACCTGATCTTCTACGGCCCCAGCGCCAGCCAACACGAAGCCATGTATCTCGGCGACGGAATGATGATCGAAGCCCCCTACACGGGATCGGTCGTCAAGATCTCGCCTGTGCGGACCTCCGGCATGACGCCCTACGTCACGCGCTTGATCGAGTACTGACAGCCAGACGTCGACGATGACGGGGGCCGCGGAGTAGTCAGCTCGCCCGGCGTAGCCGCTGCGAACCGGATGCTCCTCCCGTCCCGCCCTGCTCGGTTCTGCCCGGCCGCGCACCAGCGTGGAAGAGCGCCGTCGCGGCGGCAATGGCTCAAGCCGGGAGCTAATGACCACCCGTGGGCGATACGGAGAGCAGCTGGTTTCGTCATTCAAGTGTCATCTGCGACATTTGGTGACATCTCAAATGACCAAATGACATCGACTTTGACAATCGACAGTGGTGGCTGTCGATCGTCAAACTGGATGGCGAACCTCACCTCTCCTAACTGCGCCTCTTTCCGATTGTCACACAGGTGGCGGGGCGGTTTCAGTCATCCAAGTGGCGGAAGTCAGAACGGTACGGTGGTGCCAGTCGTCAGTGCGGCGTGCTAAACCAGAGCGCCACCATCGACAACACGCTACTTCGTGCCCGGCGCCGGCGACGACGCCTCGCCCAGCCCGAACATCGAGGCGTATTCCCCACTCACCGCGGCGTTCATGCGGGCGTCCCAGCCGCGCGGATCGAACGGCCGCGAGTGCGACTCGATGTCGGCAATTACGAGCCCGACCGTCTGGGAGTCGGCGGCGGCGAGCACCGCGCCGTCGGGGTCAAGGATGCGGCTACACCCCAGGGCGAAGCGCCCCTGTTGCTCCCTGCGACGTCCGCCTGGACGATCGACACCGTGTTATCGACGGCGCGCGCGACGGCCAACGTTTCACCCCTGGTGCGGAACCTGTTCTTCAAGGTGCTGTCTCGGCGGAGATGGCCGCTATTGGTCGGCACCAGAATCAGCTCCGCACCCTTATTCGCGAGTATCCGCGCTGGTTCGGCGTACCAGATGTCGTTGCAGATGAGGATCCCGAACACGGTGTCGCGGAACGCGATGACCGGTAGTTCGGTTCCGGCGCTGATCGCTGTGCGATAGCCCGGGTACACCTTGCGCTGCACTAATTGTATTGCGCCGTCGGCGACGAACGCGACTGAGCTGTAGAGCTTTCCGGTTTCTGCGCGCTCAGTGAAGCCGATAACCGAAGCGACGGGCGAGGACACCACTGGCGCGAGCAGACGAGCCAACTCTCGTACGCTCACTGCGACTTCTGCAGGAGACTGGCCGTCAGATTCGTACGCGAGCCCACCGAGGAAGCTTTCCGGGCAGCACAACAGCTCGACGCCTTCACCCTCGCACTGCTGAAGTTGTCGTTGAATCAACTCGACGGCTTGGCCGAACCCAAACGGCAGATACGGACCCTGGTAAGCAGCCACCCTCATGCCAGGCAGCCTTTCATGCGGCGAGCCCCCTTGTGGTCAGGCTGCGGTCGGCCGGATCACCGAAAGAAATCGGGCGATCGATCACCAGCTCGGAGCTTGGATGGGCAGGCTATCAGCGATCTCCAGGATCAAAACAGTTGCAAGAGTTCGACGTTCAGAGCTGTACGTGAATGTAAGCGATTCTATCCGCTGCGCGTGCCGCACCCGCGATTGCGCTTTGTAACATGTCCCGTTCAGCCTTGGAAATTTGCTTCTTGCTGAATCGTTCGAGCTTCAGTTCGTCTCGAATGATGTTCTCCGCGAGTACTTCGTTGTTGGTGCGAGCATGCTTCACGCGGAGGTCTTCGATAGCGCTTACGAGTTTGACCAGCCTGCTCGCAGACTCAACCGCGACTGGTATCGCCGTTTTGGCTGCGACAACGACATCCAGCGGTGAGTTATACGAAAGCTTCTCAACGTTGAAACCTAGCGATGCAGATAACGCGCCTTCGTAGACGCTCTTGAAACTGCGGGGCTCACCGAGTTTGAGCTCCTCCCATTCGAAGAAGGTCGCAAGGGTCGAGACAAAGACCAAGCTGTGAAGATCCATCAAATTAGAAGCAAGCTGCGGAATTAGTAACGGTGCCTCGCCGTCATTGTTAGTAATGCTGAGAACGACGGTGTCGCCCCCTGTCGACGATTCCGACACGTTTGATTCCTCCAGTGAGCCGCTACGTTTCTGACATTGAAGCAGAACTAGAGCCGCGGTCTGGGTATTCTGCGTGCTGTCACATCGGTGCAGGATGTCATCAGCGCAGGCCGCGACCATACTGATTAGTGTGCACGTCATGTGGGTCTACACGTTGATTGCCACTGTGCTGGGTGGCATTGGTACTAGTCTGAGCATCTACAACGTCTGGTATGCCCGGCGTGAGCCGGTCCGTCGCAACCAAGCAGCGTTGAGGGCGGAACTGGACGCGAAGCTCGAACACATCGAGGACATGCTCGACAAGCCGCGACGCGTTATGGAAGACCGGATGACCGGACGCGACCTCGGGGCTCGCCTGGACATTGAGGCACGCGAACTCGACAAGCTAGCCCGTCCTTTGCTTGCGCCGACGCCGATCAATATCGGCAAGATCAGCGCGCAATTGAGGGCAATCAACGCCATTTGGTCTGAATTCCCTAATGGCGACGTGCCGGTCGATCAGCGTCTACATGCAAAGGCTCAACTAGACCTTGCCGCGCGATACGTCGTGTCCGCACGGCAGGGGCTGATGAAGATTGAGCAGGGCGCGATCCGGCACAAAGCTCAGTTCAAGGCGCTGCGTTCGTAGGAAAGGCGACGTAGCGACCGCCGCCACCAGGGCGGCGGTCGCTACGTGTGTCCCCGTTCCCCGGTCGTAGTCCCTCCGCGCCAACGGACGACTCACCTGTTGCCGCACCGCTTGGGGGACCGGCACTGCCGTGAGCGCGGCGTCAGCGCCACCGCAGGCACCGGCGGCGCCTAGCCCTCAAGGACCGCCCGAGCCGCCTCCCGCCCCAACGACACCTTGCAGCCGACGGTGCCACATGCCACCTCGTCGCCGACGACACCTGTCAAGACCTCTCAGACCGACCGAGTGGCCGCCTACATCACCGTCTGTTCGTTCCGGCGCGGAGGACCATAACGCGGACGGCAGCTCCACTAGCGCTGAATCGCCCCGTGTTTGATGCACACCTTCTTTCGAGGGAAGGTAGTTCGCATCATGCCGAAGAAGTACGACGACGATTTCAAGACCCGGGCGGTGCGGTTGGTCACCGACCATGCCGAGGAGTACGACACCCGGACGGCCTGCGTGGCTGCGGTCGCCAAGCGACTGGGTATCGCGCCGGAGACGCTGCGCCGGTGGATCACTCAAATTGAGGTTGATGCCGGGGTCCGCGACGGGGTGCCCTCCGAGATCGCACGGGAGAACCGGGAACTCAAACGCAAGAACCGCGAGCTCGAGGAAACCATCGAAATCCTCAAAGCCGCAACAACTTTCTTCGCGCGGGAGAGCGACCCGCGACACCGTTGATCTGTGCGTTCATCGCCGAGCATCGTGCTCGGTTCGGGGTCGCTCCGATCTGCCGCGTGCTCACCGAGCACGGCGTCACGATCGCCCCGAGAACGTTCTACGCCTGGTTGTCGAGACCCCCATCAGCGCGGGCGCTGTGGGATACGGTCATCACCGAGGTGCTGGCCGGCCATTACGAGCCCGACGAGCACGGCCGCCGCACACCCGAGTCGCTGTACGGGGCCACCAAGATGTGGGCTCACCTGCAGCGTCAGGGCATCATGGTGGCCCGTTGCACCGTGGAGCGCCTCATGCGTGCCAACGGCTGGCGCGGGGTCACCCGCCGCAAGAAGGTCCGCACTACGATCGCCGATCCAGCCGCAGCGCGTGCCGCCGATCTGGTCAAGCGTCAATTCCGGGTGCCTGCACCCAACATGCTGCTCGTCGCGGACTTCACCTACGTCCGGCTGGCCAGCGGGGTGTTCGTCTACACCGCGTTCGCGATCGACGCCTACGCTGGTCGCATCGTGGGCTGGACCTGCTCGGCGGGCAAGAGTGATGCGTTCGTGCGCCGGGCGATCCGCCACGCCGCGCAACTCCGCATCGGGGAAGGTAACCCACTGTCGGGCAACACTATTCACCACAGCGATGCCGGCTCGCAGTACACGTCTGTACGCCTTGGGGAAACCCTGACCTTGTCGGGGCTGGTGCCCTCGATCGGCTCGGTGGGCGACGCCTTCGACAACGCCCTGGCCGAGACGACGATCGGGTTGTACAAGAACGAAGCCGTCCGCGACGACTCACCATTTCGACGCGGCCCGCTGCACCGGCTGACCGACGTCGAATTGCTCACCGCCGACTGGGTCGGCTGGTACAACACCGACCGCCTCATACACCGCCTGGGTCGCATCCCACCAATCGAATACGAAGCCAACCACTACGCTGCAATCACAGCCCCATCCGCGGCTGCACACCAGTAACCACGTGTGCATCGAACCCGGGGCGATTCA
>JAUKNU010000001.1:1117762-1360944 GCA_030499155.1 Mycolicibacterium frederiksbergense
CGCAGGACCTCGTTCTCCTGCTCCAACAACCGATTCCGGCGGCGCAGCTCCCGTAACTCAGCCGAATCGCTGGTGCTCTTGCCGGGCTTGGCACCTTCATCGATATCGGCTTGGCGCATCCACTTGTGCAGCGTCATCGGGTGCACACCGAAATCAGTGGCGATGTGCTCGATCGTCACGCCGTCGTCGCGGTTGCGGGCCACACGGACGACATCATCGCGGAACTCTCGGGGGTAGGGCCTGGGCACACTGACATCCTTCCAGCTCACCCGTTCCGGGCAAGCCAACTCAGATGTCACCTATTCGTGCAGCAGACCCATGTATCCGGCCATGACGTTGGTTGCGGGCGTGTTGGCTTGATGTGAAGAGAACCTCCGGGTGAGGTGTGGCTTGTCTAAGGCCCAGCACCAACCCGGAGGTTCTCGTGTCCCACCGTAATGCCCGCACCACGATGCATGGTCGAATGCTGATCGTCGAGCGGTATCAGCAGGGCTGGAAGCAAGCCCATACCGCCGAGGCGATGGGCATCTCCCGCAAATGCGTCCACACCTGGATCAGCCGTTTCGCCGCCGAAGGCGAAGCCGGACTGCAGGACCGATCCTGTCGACCACATCGCAGCCCGACCAAGACGCCTGCACGGGTCGAGCGCCAAGTGGTCGCTGCGCGCCGCAAGCATCGGCGCGGGCAGGACTGGCTGGGCCCTGAGCTGGGCATTCCTGCCCGAACTGTTGCCCGGATTTTGCGCCGACGCGATGTGCCCTACCTGCGTGATTGTGATCCGATGACCGGTGCGGTGATCAAAGCGTCCAAGGCGACGGCCCGGCGCTATGAGCGTGAGCGCCCAGGCGAACTGGTGCATGTCGATGTCAAAAAGCTCGGCCGCATCCCTGACGGGGGTGGTTGGCGCGCGCACGGGCGTAGCGAAGACGTCCGCGCCCGCGGCATCGGATACGACTACGTGCACTCGATGGTCGATGACCACAGCCGGCTGGCCTACTCAGAAATCCACGCCGACGAGAAGGGATCGACGTGCGCCGGGTTTCTCACGCGAGCGGCGCAATACTTTCAATCCCATGGTATTTCGCGCATTGAACGGGTGATCACCGACAACCATCTGAGCTATCGACGCTCAACAGCGTTCGCAGCGGTCGTCGATGAATTGAACGCCAGACATCTTTTCATCAAGCCGCACTGCCCATGGCAGAACGGCAAGGTGGAGCGCTATAACCGCACCCTGCAAAGCGAATGGTCCTACCGGCGGGTGTTCGCATCCAACACCGACCGCGCCCAAGCCCTTGCACCCTGGGTCGAGTTCTACAACACTCAACGACGCCACAGCGCACTCGACGGTCTACCACCAGTCAGCCGACTGCAACCAACCTGATGGCCGAGTACATCTAGAGCGGCACGCACGGTGACCATCCGTCCGATCACCTCAGGATGCATCGAATACGCGTTGCCGCCGAGGCTGACGTAACAGTCGCGGCCCAATCGTGTGGTCACCGCATGGGTGCGCCGGTTGGCGTACGTGCCCAGCCACTCGTGAGCTGGGCGATGAAATCAGCTGGTGAGGACAAGGTACGGCCGGGCAGAAACGACGTGTCGAGATATCACATCAACACTACTAGTAGTACTCTGCAGGGGCGTGCCCGGAAGTGGCTTATCGGAAGCGCCGACCGTATGGGTGTCGAGTTGGCCACGCACGAGCAGCATGTCTGCGTTAGTCGTCCCAGCTGCCCTTCCGGGCCCGCCCCATCAACTCTGGGCGACGACGATGTATCGGCGCGCGGCGACAGGCTTAACGACCGTGTTTGTCGTGAACTCGTATCCCGTAGGCTTGCAATGCTTTCCAGATTGTGCGCTTGGAGTATCCCAGGTCGTCAGCGATGGCCCGCATGCTTTGGTGCTCAATTACGTAGCGTCGGTAGAGTTCGCCGCGGTTAAGAACTTCCTGCACCTTAGGCCCGTACGTGCGTTCGTAGGCTCTCGCCGCTGGGGCTGGTGAGGTGACCAGGGCGTGACGGACGTAGCCGGTAGGCGTACCGAGTCGCTTGGCAGCGGCCGCTACCGACAGATGTCCGTCCCGAACGAGGTGGTGCAGCAATGCCATGTCGATGTTTAGAGCTGCGGTACCGGGTAGCGTCAGGTCGGCGATCAGTGCCGTGTCGGGGGTCCATGTGACGGGTTCGTCGGTGACGTGCTGAGAGGCGAGGAAATCGCCGGCATAATCATCGAGTGCTGCGGCCAGCTGAGGGGTGAGTTGGCGGCACAATCGCACGAGGAGTTGTGTGTCCACGGCGGCCGACCAGGGTTGTCCGGCAGTGACTCCGGGCATACCGCTGATGCGCTCGTAGAGGTAGAACCGCGCCGTGTCGATGCGTACCGCCCCCGTCGAGATACCTGCTGTAGTGCAGACGGTTCTCCAGTGTGCCTCGGTGAGCAGCCTGCGGTAGTTCAGCTGTCGCCGGCGGGTGTAGTCGATGGGCGGTTCGTGATCGGCGAGACGGTCGTGCAGCGCGATGATCGCTGAGCGAACGTCGGGCCAACAGGGTTGCCGGCTCAGGTCGTTGACGAAAACGTGGGCCGATTGTTTGGATTGGGAACTGTGCAGTGCGGTCAGCGCATGACTGAGCTGTTGGTGCGTTCCGGTGATGAGGACGGCCGCGGATAGCGCCTGGCGTGCCACTTTCTGGGTGTAGCGGGGCGGGGTCAGGCGCAGGCTCCAGTCTGCCCAGAGCATCGTGGGTAGCCGCCGCGCCATGGCGCTCTGAGACTGGGCAGTCGATGAGATCGGTGTACGCGGTTTGGCGGTGCCGATGCGGTAGTTCAGTTGTTTGCCGACACCCATTTCCGGTGCCAGCGCGGTGAGTTGGACCGCTTTGAGTACCGGTGTTTTCTTTCCGAGCGACAGGTTGGCGGCGACGAGAGTTGTGCCGCGGGCGCGACTGGCCGACAGCAGCATCAGGAATCGGTCACCGGCGGCGTCGATGGTGTCGGAAGTGAGGACGGCCAGCGCGCCGATGATGCCGGCGGCGGTGGTGGCGGCATCGGCAGGGACGTGGGAGCCCGTGTGATAGTCGGGTCCGGGTGTGCGGCGTTTGGCGTGTCGGTGGGCAGCGACGATATCGGCGGGTACGAGTGCGGTCAGCGCAGGCGATTCCGGTTCGATGAGGACACGCCGGGCCAGGCTTCGAATATCGGCCAGCGCTGCCCGTGCCGGCTGCGGGTGGGTGCGGTAGACCCCGAAGTCAGCGACGTCGTGCTCGATAATGTCGTTGACGATGTGTTGCGCTTCGACCGCGGGGTGCTGGTGCGGCAGCGCGCGCGTTGGCTGGTCGGCCAGTGGGGCGGTGCAGTACTGCTTGGTGCGGGTGTCGTTGGGCAGGGCTGAGCCCAGGCAGGTCCCGGGTTGCGGTATCAGTGTCGTCGGCAGCGGTTGCACGCGCTGCACCTGCTGGCATTGTGGACACCGATCAAGTAGTAGACATCGATGGAGTGGACACAGGAGCGTCCATCCCAGCCGCCATGCCAGTTGCCACCGCCCTGAGGTGTCGGCCAGGCATTGCGGGCAGTACCGCGATCCGTGCGTGCGTCCCCACGGGAACGGTGTGTAGGTGCCAGAGGCGGGTTCGATCCCGGTGGCGCGCCCGGCATAATGACTCAAAGTCATCGCGTGAATGTCGGTAACAGCAGCGCCGGTGACGTGAGCTATCGATGCAGCTTCCTCATCGGTCACGCGCAGAGTGAGGCGATAGGTGAATCGGCGCGGCCGCTTTCTGCCTGCACGAGGATCGGGTGCGGGCAGCAGCACGTCGAGCAGTTCGCCCCATTGCGCGCGGTGACGGTGGGCCAGGGCCTGCAACCAGGATTCCAGGGACTCGCCGGGCAGCGGGGCGACTCGCAGGGGAAGGGTGCTGGCGGTGGGGCTCATGGCCCGTCCGGCCTGAGGCCTTTAGGTGATGCCGTCGACGAGATCGACCACGGTGACATCGAGGGCTTGGGCGATGTCGAAGAGGCGCTCATGCAGAATGCCGCGCCGGCCGTGCACAACATCCATGAGCACGTTGCGCGACACCCCGGAGCGCTCGGCCAGTTCTTCGAAGGTGAAATCGTTCTCGACGCGCAGGCGGTTGATGCGCACACCGATTCTGCGCCGCCGTGTCTCCCATGCCGCGACCCGTTTCGGGTCGTTCTGATGGGGGCGGGTCGGCACACCTTCAAGTAGTCAACGCCCACTACTAGAAGTCAGCCCTACAAGTAGGGCAATCTGAGATGTGACCTTTGCAGACGCCTGATGCATGCGAGGTGGATCACATGACGCCGACGGAATTACGGGCCCTTCGCACGGCCGGTGGCGGACAGTCCCCGCCGCTGCGGACATTGCCACTGCGCACCATGCCGGTACCCGGTGAAGCGCTTGATTCTTGGCTGCAGGCCCTCGCCCACCACAGTGACGCCACCTGGGGCGACATCGGGACGGCCACCGGATACCTGGCGGGCCGCGCTACCGGGGCACGCCAGCCGATCACCACAATCACCGCCGCGCAAATGACCGCCCTGGCCTACACGACCGGTATCACCCCGCAGACGCTGTGGGCGATGACCCCAGCATCCCAACTGCCGGTGCCATACGCCATGGCCGCCATCCGAACGCTGCTGATGCCGGGCTCACGGTTCTGCCCGCGATGCCTTCGAGACAATGGCGGTCGGTGGCCGTTGTGGTGGCGTCTGCGGTGGGCGTTCGCCTGCCCCACCCATCACTGCCTGCTCACCGATTGCTGCCCGTCGTGCCGACGCCGGCAGCGCATCGAAGCGCCACCGATGAACCTCGTCCCCCAACCCGGCAGGTGTGACCGCCCAGCACTAGGCGGGCGTCGCAGATCTACTCCCCCGCGGTGCGGTGCCCTGCTGTCCGACGCCATAACCGCCGATGCGCCGGTTGACAGCGCCGTGCTGAGTGCGCAACGTCGGATCCTGAACGTCATTGCGGCCGGAGTTGCCTCTGGAGGTATCTACGGTGACGGTTCGGTAAGCGCGCTGACCTACGTTACGGATCTGCGCGTCCTCGGTGAACAGCTACTGCAACACGCCACGTGCAGCCCAAGTTCACCCGGCAACCTGAACGCCGCGCCGACATGGGCACTGAACAGGGACAGCACCTGTGCCGACACCACCGCACTCGGCGCTTCGCTGGCCGTCCCGATCCTCGACTGCGACAGCCCGGATCAAGCGGCACAGCTGCTGCGCACAGTGCTAGTGCCGCAAGCCCATCACGCTGTTGCGCGCCACCTGCGCACCCATATGGTTAGCGGTGCCTTAACACCAGCCGGCCTCGGACTGGAGTGCGCGGGTGGTCCGGTCCAGCAGCTCCGGGCCGTCATCAGCAGCCAATCTGCGGGGCGGTGTTCATCGGATCGGTATCACGGCGTCCCGGCGCTCGTGTGGCCAGCAGTCGCTTATCGTTTTGCCCTGCCGGGGTTAGGTTTTGAACGGCTCCGGCATGCGTTGAGCGTCGCCCTGATCTTGGTCGGTAGCCCGATCAGCCTGGAGGAGACCTGCGCACGGCTAGGCAATCCGTATCCGCCGCGCAGCGTCACACGTGCGCTGCAGCACCTGCACGCCCACCCGGGGTGGTCGTACTGCCTCGCCACCCTATCCCGCCTCGCCGACGACATTGATCGGACGCCACCACCGATCGACTACGCCCGCCGACGCCAACTCTCCTATCAAGAGTTACTTCCCGACGCGGCATGGCGTGACATCAGTTGGCAGCAAGGAGTATTGGCGGGGCGTGGTGTAAAGGTCCAGCTGCACCGGTGCTGGTTGTTCGAGCGCCTCACTGGCTCCCCCGCAAGGCACTGTCTCCACGCCATCAACTCCCCGAAGTTCGCCTCGGCGTTGGCGGTGTTGCCGCGCGAACTGCCCCCGGACGTTGTAGCCACGCTCGTCGAGGTCGGCAGGATGTTCCTCGACGACCAGGGTCTGCATCGTGAGCCGGTGTCGTGGCAGCCCAGCCTCCCAGCTGCGGTCGGCGGACCAGTGCACTGGAGCGCCGCCTCGATCGCCCGACTGCATCGCATGATCGTCACCGAGGGTCGGTCGATGACGGTGGCAGCCGGCGCACTGAACACCACCGCTGGTGTCATCCGGTCGGTTCTTGGCGACCATCCCCCACCGCGAGACTCCGTGGGATGGGATGCACGGGTACCGACCGCACTCCCTCGATGTTCCGCGCGCGCCGCGCACTCCCCTGCGACGTGCTCGAAAAACTCTACGAAGCCCAGGGACTGAGCTTGGCGCAGATCGCGGCGCGCACACAAGTGTCGCGCAGTGTCGTGGCCTCACTTGCTCATGAGTACGGACTCGCGTTGCGTCCGGCACACCGACGGCCGTGCAGCCAGGCACTCACACCAGCACGGCTATGAGCGTTGAGCGACGTCCTGGTCTCGACCTCAGCGTATAAACCTGGTCGTCGCGGGTTCGAGTCCGTGAAGGCACGCGTGTGAAATGCCGGCGCACCGGCGAACACGCGAGTGAGACGGTGTTCGTTTCCGGCCTATGCAGTAGCCGGCACATACATTTTTGGACCCTGAAGGGCGACAATCTGTGCAATGACCGCGATTCTGAAGCCGCGTCCGGGGCAATCGCTGGCTGATCTGTGCCCGGAGGTGGCCGCGGAATGGCACCCGACGCTCAACGGTGACATGACGCCCTATGACGTGAGGGTGGGTTGCAACGCCGAGGTGTGGTGGCTGTGCGCGACGTGCGGCCATGAGTGGCCGAACAAGGTATACAAGCGCGGTACTGCCGGTCGCGGGTGCCCGCCGTGCGGCATAGCGCGGCGGACAGCGGCACAGGCCCAGCCCCGGCCCGGCGAGTCACTTACTGACGCCGCCCCTGCTATCGCTGCCGAATGGCACCCGACACTCAACGGTGAACTGACACCCGACCAGGTGCGCGTCGGCAGCGGAAAGCTCGCCTGGTGGAAATGCGCACAATGCGGCTACGAATGGCAGACCGCAGTCAACAAGCGTGGCCGTGGCGGCAGCGGATGCCATAAATGTGCGGTCGCGCGCCGCGCAACCCTGCGCTCTACTCCTAAACCCGGCCACAGCTTCGCCCACGAGTTTCCCGAACCGGCTGCCGAATGGCACCCGACCCTCAACGGGGAGCTGACAGCGTTCGACGTGCGGCCGGCAAGCCAGAAACGCGTGTGGTGGCTGTGCACGGCCGGTCACGAGTGGAACGTATCGCCAGCTAATCGCCAACGCGGCGAACAGTGCCCGGACTGCGACGAGGCGCGGCGGGCGATCGCGAAGGCGACACCGAAACCGGGCCGGTCGCTGGCTGACCTGTGTCCCGCCGTCGCCGCGGAGTGGCACCCGACGCTCAATGCGCCACTGGCTGCCGCTGACGTCAATCCTGGTGCCAGGAAGAAATATTGGTGGCAGTGTGCGGCTGCCGGACATGTTTGGTCCGCGCCGCCGTACAAGCGCGTCGACCGTGGGGATGGATGCCCTCAATGCGCGACGATCGGTGTCTCGGCTCGCCAGCTTCGCCTTCAGTACGAGCTGGCCGCGGCCGGTTTGGCAGTGGCCCACGGCCACCCGCCCATACCCGTTCCCCACCGGCGTGCGGTCCGTGCCGACATTGTGGTGCCTGAGGTGCGCCTCATCGTTGAGTACGACGGTGTGAGATTCCACGCGACGCTAGACCGGCGCGACCGAGAGCAGACGGCTGCCTTGAACGCAGTCGGGTGGACCGTGCTGCGGGTGCGCGAGTTGCCTTTGCACGGGCTCGGTGGGCACGAGGTGTTCGTAGAGCCGACCGAGAAAATCAAATCGGTGACTGTGAAAGTGCTGCGCGCACTTGCAAATATGGGCTACACCGCCGAGCGTTTCGCCGACTACATCAGCGACCCGCAGCTGTGGGCCGAAGCCGAGGCCAATAAAGCGATCCATAGATATCGCACCTACAGCCTCGCGAGCGAGTTCCCAACTATCGCTGCCGAATTGCACCCGGACAAGAACAACGGCATCACCGCCGACCGCATACATCCCGGAAGTCATACCAAGTTCGTGTGGATCTGTTCAGACTGCTCCCACGAGTGGTCGACTACGGTGCAGTTGCGCACGACAGGCAGTGGCTGTCCCAAATGCGGCTACCGGACGGTGGCGCGCAAGCTGTCGGTGCCACAGCCGGGCGCGTCCTTCGCCGACCTGTTCCCGGACGCTGCACTGGAGTGGCATCCCACCCGCAACGGTGAGCTAACTCTGAATCAACTACGGCCGGCGAGCAACGCCCGCGCGTGGTGGCTCTGTGCGCGCGGACACGAATGGGAGGCCGTGGTCAGCACACGCCGAAAGAGCCGCTGTGGCGAATGCCGCAGGATTGACCGACGTCGACAATCCTGGCGACGAGTTTGAAACTGCGGGTGCCAGACAATGCTGTCTCCCCCGAGGGCGAGCGCCGGACACTTCGATGGCCGGCGACGCTTCCTTCAAACGGCTTGCCTGAACAGATCATCGACGCACGTTTGCGTGCCGAGTCGGGGTGCTGAAGGTCGCGTACAGCTTGGGGACGTGGTCGCGTCTAATTTCCAGGGGGCTCCGAGCAGCGTCCGCCGAGCGCTTGCCCTCCGGGGTGCAGCGTTCATGGCTGCAGTAGCGGCGGCGTTCGGATCGGGGCCGACGCCGCTGACCATACTGCCGTCGGGCGCGAGCGCGATCGCTGCGCACGCGTGGTACGCCCTGGCGATAATCTCGCACGTGCTGTTGGTGCCGGCTACGCATTGAGCCATAGCAATTCGGTCAGCTTCACCTTGGCTTGCTGCACCGCCGTAAGCCGCTCCGGCTGTGGGGAGGCCCGGTGAGGCGGCGAGCGCGACGTAGTCATTTCCAGGTGTCGCAGCCAGGCAAGTACTCAAGTTGTTCGGATCGACGTACATACCTTCAGGGCACCGACCCGGTGCACCCGGACCGAACCCATTGCCGGTGTTGGACGGCAGGGGTGCCGGAATGCTGACCGGAGGTGGCGGACTAAAGATCGGAAACGACGGAATATAACGACGGAATATACGGACGGTCTAGCTTGGGTCCCTGATAGATGGGATTGAAGTAGTCCCCACTTGGGCTCGTGAGGCATTTCTCGTACCCAGGCCCGTCTCATAGCAAAACGGGCCAGCGCCCGCAACACCAGTTGAGAGTGCGAAGCCTGTCGTCGCGATCATGGGCGTCAGGAGCAGCATGCGCCGTGCACGACGCTTCGGACGTGGGCCGGCTCGATGTGTCACGGCGATCAGCTTAGGCAATGCGTCCTGTCCTGCGACGCGCTGTTGGGCAAATCGATTGCTCGGTCGCACCCCGGGTCTAGCTGGCGTATTTCTCCATGATGCGGGTGGCGTGGGGGCGGGTGCTGTAGGCGGTGGTGAGTTCTTTTCTGGCGCGTTCGGCGGCGCTGTCGATGGTGATGCTGTCGAACAGTTTCTTCGATAGCGCTTCGGTCTTGGTGTAGATCGCTGCTGCGCAGGCGCGCCGCAGTAGTGCCGACAGTGATCCGATGTGGCCGTCGGTGCGCCGGTAGAGGTAGTCGGCGTGCTCAACGAGGATGCCTTCGCGGTGGCGGGTCAGCACGATGCGGTGGTCGAAGCTGGCCAGCAGTTCCCGCCACGCGCGTTGCTCGCGTCCGGGGGTGTTCTTGAACCCTTCGAAGCCGTATTCGGTGGTGTTGCGCGCCAATTGGGCCAACGCTTCCTGGGCGGTACCGGCGCGCAGGAGGCCGCGCTCGGAGATGCCGATGCCGATCATGATGACCGTCAGCGGGAACTCGTTAGCGATGAATTTGAAGTGATTGTTCAGCTCAATCCCTCCGTCGCGCTGCCAGTGCAGGAAATGGATGTCATCGACGAGCAGCAGCCGGGTCTCACACAGTCGGACGAGGTCGAGGGCTCGGCGGCCGAGTTCGTCGACGTTGCCGGTGCGGCGGGTGGGGTGGCCGCAGAAATCACAGATCGCTTTGTTGAAAGCGGTCATGCCGGTGTTGCCGCGCATCCCGACCCGGATGACGGGATGGCGTTCGTCGCCGGCGGCGGTGAAGGGGCCGTTGCGGCGGACCTCCTGCTCGTGAAATGTTTTGGCGAAGGCGTTGACGGTGGTGCTCTTGCCCAGCCCGGGTAGCCCGTCGATGGCGACGGCGTCTTTGGCTTGCCAGCCGTCTTTGGTGGCGTCAGCGTCCATGACGATGGTGAGTTGGTCGTGGATCTTTTTGGCTTGTGGGGTGAAGAAGGGGCCGAGATTGTTGTGCCAGGTGTTGCGCAGCACTCGGTAGTCGTCGGAGGCACTTGCGCTGAGCCTGTTGAGTGCGCGGGTCGAAAGCTGTTCGGGTTGTTCACGTTTAGGGGCATTAACGTAAGCGAGCCAACCTTCTTTGCCCGCGAGGGTGACGTTGTCCAGGCCGGTCATGTTCAGCTTCGTCGCGTGGGTGCTCACATGTCCTCCATCAGCCGGTAGGTCGCCGCGGTGTCATCAAACTCGTCGTCGAGATCACCTTCTTCGTCTTCGTGCACATCGAGCTCGTCGACGAAGGCTTCGATCGCATCGCTGCGCGGTACCGACCGCGCACGTCGACGACGCTTGTTGGCTTTCTGCCTGTTTTCTGCCAGCGCGTCCAGATCGGCGGCCAGGGAGGACTGCTCGCGGGAAAGCCGAAGGGCGGCGTTGCGTTTCTCGGTATCCAACGATTGACTGAGTGAGCGGCGATCCAGCATTGCAGCGACCGCCAGCCGGTCATCGACGGCGCGGGTGTCGGTGCGCAGGATCTCGCGGACGAAGTCCAGGCCTTCCTCGGACATGGGCAGGTCTAAGGCCCGGCCCATGTCCCAGGTCAACGGTTTCCATTCCCCGGAGGTCTTGTGGTCGTAGAAGTAGACGGTGCGGACATCGTCGGGGTTGACCCGGATCGGCCAGCGCCCCTTCTTGAGGGTGTAGGGGCTGGCTTCGCCGGGCGGGTAGACGTCGAGGACTTCGCCTTTGTAGACGCGGCGTCGAATGACGATCCCTTCTGGGCGGCGTTTGACCCAGACCAGGGGC
This sequence comes from Mycolicibacterium frederiksbergense, assembly GCA_030499155.1. Taxonomy (GTDB): domain Bacteria; phylum Actinomycetota; class Actinomycetes; order Mycobacteriales; family Mycobacteriaceae; genus Mycobacterium; species Mycobacterium frederiksbergense_A. The sequence continues at coordinate 1,128,850 of JAUKNU010000001.1, forward strand.
AGGAAGTTCAAGGCCAGTTGCGGGTCGCGGGGTGCTTCGAGGTAGCCGGCCATCTGGACTCCGCGAGCGAACATCTGCGCCGGGCTCAACCCCAGGTTCCAGAGCTCCGGTTCGCCGATGCCGTTGTGGGGGCGATTGTGGTAGACGTCGGCGATCCATTCGCGCAGGAGAGCTTCCATCTCGGAGATGAAGTAGAAGCTGTCGTGTTCGGGATGCAGACCGCGCGAGTAGATGTCGGGGCCTTTGTAGCCGGGCAGCTCTTGTAAGAACAGCGTGCGGACGGTACCGAAGAAGCGTTCCACCGGTCCTTTGTCCCAGGGGATTTTCACCCGCGCCGGGGCCAGGGAGATGCCCATGCTTCGGCACACACCGAGCATGGCCGAGGAGACGAAGATTTTGCCGTGATCGACGAGCAGGTTGTCGGGCACGATGGCCGGTGTCGCCGCACCCAGGGCACTGCCTGGATCGAGGGTGTCGCGGTCCACCCAGACGTTGCGTGGTACACCGTGGGCTGGCCACACCGCCCTCGCGGGCCAGTCCGGCCCTGCGGGTTTGGGGCGGAAACACTCGTACAGGGCGGCCATGGCATCGATAGCGCGGGTGGTCGGGGTCAAGCGCAGGCCGATGATGCAGCGGCTGTACCAGTCCATCGCGACTGTCAGATCGAGGCCGACGTACTTCAGGGTTTGGGGATCCATGGCGTAGACGTCCAGGCGGGTGGTGTCCATCAGGACGTACTCCCCCGGCCGAGTCGGCAACAGCTTGCCGTACACACTCTGTGGCCGCCCGGCGACGTCACGGGTGTGCTTGGTCGAACCGGTAAACAGCGGCGCCAGCTTCTCTTCCTGTCTGAGTATTCGGCGCGCTGTTGCATCGGAGGGCAGACAAATGCCGCCGGGTCCGTACCGGGCGATAAGCCGTGCGTTGGTGTGCGCGATGATCAGAGACTGCGTGGGCTTCGATCGAAACGTGAACTCTGCTTTCACTTCCCGTGCGGCCTGCACCCATCGCGGGTCCTGCCGGCTCCCTAGACCCGGAGCGACAGAGCGCATAGAGATCAGCCCGGGTTCGCCTCGCGCGGTGTATTCGCTCATCCAACGGTCCAGCGTCCGCTTAGGCCACTTCATCTCCTTGCATTTAGCCCTGACACGTTCCCCCTTGGGCCGTTCCGGCCGATACTGCGGCCGAGGCTCCCCAGGATCGGGAAACTCTGGGCTACCCGATTTGTACCCGGTCAGCACTTCCCGGATGTGCGCGGCTTTGGCACGCGCTTCACGACGGCATTCTTCTGACGCGGCGTCCCACAGGACATCGATCGGATCCCCGAGATCACACGTGATCGGTAGGAGATCCTCACCAAGGATGCGCACGTTCGCCGCGAAAAGAACGTATTCCATCGCGAACCTGCACAGGTCACCCGTTCGTAGGTCTTCTGCAGCGATCTCGGGAAGGCCGTCACCACCATGCGTTTTCACGATCCGGAACAGGTCGTTGCCGTCCCGGAAGGTCGTGCCCGCACCCACCCGCACGCCTGCGAAGCTCATGCTGGCAACTTGAGGATCGTGCTGGGTTGCAGCGGTTGTTGGATGTCGAAGGTTAGCTCATGCCGCCAGAGCAGGTGTAGTAGGGAACTGCGCACAAGCGCTCGGCTCCGGTGCGCGAACTGACCTTCGATGTCGCGTAACGCTTTCCCTGACAGTTCATCCCGACAGACGCGGAGTTCAGCGACAATGGTGTGGTTTATCAGCCACTCGCGGCGGTAGCCGGACAGGAACCGCACATTGTCCAAGACACCCGGCGGAGGTTCGGTGGACACGACATACGACCAGCCCAGCGACTGCACCACCCGTCGAGTCCACGCAGCCAACAGTTGGTGCTTGTCCTGGGCGTAGCGCTCGGCACGCATGACATCGACGACGACGGGGCCCTCATCGGTGCCGAGTAGATAGTCGAGCGTGTGACGAACCAGCGTGCCGTTCACCGACACCTCGAGCAGGAAGGGTTGGGCCACGATGCGGTGCACGTGCGGATCGAAGTCCGCGATCATCAGAGTCGCCTTTTCCAAGCGTGACTCGTGCGGCACCAGCTCACGCTCTGTGGCTGACCAATACTCCCCGGAATAGTGCCGTTGACCCGCATACCACCGGAAGATCCGCACCGGCCGGCCGCCATACAGCTCAACGGGTTGCGCCGATGTAGCGGCGCCCGCACGCAAGCTACCCTCTGCGGTCTTGAATGTGAGGACCGCAGAGCCGACATCAACCTCGGGCTCGCACACCATGTCAGGGCTCCCTGCACGAAGCAGGCTCAGATGCAATCTTGCTCGCATGGCGAGTGATTCTCAAGAGAGAAACCCAGCGACGCCATGTTTGATCCAGCACCGGCTTTGCGCCTACCGAGCAGGCGCGCACTCGCCGCAAAGCGATCATGTTCCCGGTGGTGGGAATTTGGCCCTCCTCGGGTCCACGGCACCGCGGTGCTGCAGCTCGGCGGCCCACGATTCCCATGTCGAACCAACACCCCGGGCACCAGCGTCCTCCAGCGGTGCTGATCGTGCCTTCACGCGCAATCCTGGTTGGCATCGAGGCCGGCGCATCGCCGCCTCCCATCACTTGCATGAAAAGGAAGTCAGCCCTACTAGTAGTAGTGTGAGCATCTACGACGCGTCCATTTCGTGTCCAGGAGTGCCATGGCTGAAAGCAGGAGTGGATCCGACAAACGTCGGCTCACTGAGCTGGTCGGGATTCGTCTGCTTCCTTCCGAAGGGGGTGCACTCGAATGGCATGCAGACCGCGAAGTTCATCGCTCGGTCCAGTCGTGGATGCGTACGGTACTGGAGCCCTACCTGCGTCAGTCACCAGTTGACGGCCTGCCCCATCAATCTGATATCCACGTCGACCAATCCAACGTGATCGACCTTCACACGCGCACGACTCACAACCCACGTCAACTGAATCGTCGTACGCGAAAGTCACCTGACGGCAGGGAATTCCGATCCGTAGAACAGCGCCAAGTACGCGGGTGTACAACGGTGTTCCGGGTTAGCCGCGGCAGGAAAGATCAACGTTGTCGCACGAGCGCCAGAGGCTGATAGCGAGGGGTGATTGTGGACTATGAACTGGACCAGCTGCTGCATGAACACTTCGGTATTGAAACTAGCGATTTCATCGCAGCCCTGAAAGCGCTCCCGGTGCTCCGGCCGTGGGCCGCGGCTCTGACCGAGACAGAGGCACACCTGCTCGATGATTCAGACTTCACCGAAGGATGTGCGGTGCTGCTCGTCACCGCCGTTACCCGGACCGCCGGTCGGCTTGCCCAGCTTGTCGCCGCATCGTTTACCACCGACGAGGTGGCCCGCGGCCTTGGCGCAAGTACAACGCAGGTTCATCGCAAGCGGCGCACTGGCGAGCTTTGGGCTGTCCCTCGCGGGCGCACATGGGGATTTCCGGCGTTGCAGTTCGACGTGGACATGAACGGTGTTCCGCGTCGGCAAGTACACGGGCTGAGTCGGGTGTTCGCAACGCTGCCTCGGGATCTTCATCCGGTCGCCGTAGCGGAGTTTTTACATACGCCGCAGCTAAGCCTGTTCACCGACCACGCGGTCACAGCTGTGGAGTGGCTGCGCGGCGGAGGCCCGGTTGAACACGTTATCGCTGCGGCCGCAGGCTACGACTGGCACTCCGCATGACCGCGGACGATTCCAGCGATATGGGGCGAATGACCGAACTCTATGTCGTGGTGCCTGCGGCGCCCGATGAAGCCTGCGGCCGGATTCCTGACAGCCTGCCGGTGAACGATCCCGAACGCGCTCTGTTGGAGCGTGCCCTCCGCGAAGCCGGCCTAGCGATTCTGGCGGTGGACTCTCACATCCCCCCATCGGCATCCGTCGACGATCGCCCGCCTTCACGGGAGGTGATAACTGCGGTGGTCAACGCTGCCACCGACGACGAGCTAAACAGGCTGTGGTCGGCGGTGGCAGACTCCAACGACGACGATTTGGACTCGACGTTCTGGGGGCTGGCGCCGGACTCTGCCACAGTCGCCCATGCTGCATTCTCAGACCTGCAGGATCAGTTCGCGGCGCGCCGCGTTCTCTCGGACGCAAGCATCAGTCGGGAAGAAGCCGCCCGGTTACTTGACGTGGCGCCCCAAACGATTACCGCCAAGCTGGGCGCACACAAACTGGTGGGCATCAAGGTCGGGCGGGAATGGCGACTGCCACTGTGGCAGTTCGATCCCGACTCCCCTTCCTGCGTTCTGCCCGAACTCGACGTGCTGCAATCGGTATTTCCCGGCGGAGTCGTCAGCCTGTCGGTCTGGATGCAGCGTGAACAGCCTGAGTTTGGTGGCCGTCGGCCTCGGGATGAGATGGCGCTGTGCGGCGCCGCCGCCGTGATCGCTTTCGCACAGTCACTGACCGCCGCCGCGCGCTGAACCAACTCGACCCGTCCACCCGCCGGCGGCGTGGGGATCCCATGCAGGCCGCGTGCATGTCAACACACTGTTCGTGTGGCCGCGCCTTAAACGCCGCACCAGAAGAACGAAAGGTTCCTACTGAAGTTCTCTGCAGAGCAACATATTTGGATTCGGCGACGATCAGAGTCACTACGAAGGCGCGGCGACCGGTTGGTGCTGGCAGCACTAAGGCGCAGCAACCGAGCCCACCGAGCGTGTCGGTGGTCTGACGACCCCAAAGGTCAGCTACATAACTTGTCATCCAGATGGCAACGTTGCCATCGGTTGCCATCTCAAATGACAAATTGCCAACCACTTTGACAATCGACAACAGCCCGCCGTGAACGACTCCGGCGCGTGTCGATAGTCAAACTGGATGGCAAACGTCACCGCTTCTAGCTGCGCCTTTTCCATGATAGTCACGGAGATGGCGAAGCGGCTTTGGTCATCCAGGTGGCAAAAGTTGGAACGGTACGGTGGTGCATAACTGGGTTGTTCTTCGAGGCCGTGACAAGATCGGCCGAATCGACCTGATGGATCACAGTGCAGATCTCGCTCGGTTGCCCGTGTAACGAATCAACTCCATCCGTTTAGCACTCTCGAATAGCCGCACGGCCACATCCACTTCACTTTCCCATTGGGACTGCGTGGGCGGATCTAGGTCACGCGGAGGAGAAGTTTTCCTGCCAGGCGGCCTGATTCGAGGATACGGTGCGCTTCTTGCACGTCATCGAACGCGAGCACGCGGTCGATGCCGATTATCAGCGCGCCACGGTCGCGGGCGTCACCGATGTAGGTCTTGGCGGCCGCGAGACGATCGGGGAATTCCACGAGTTCGAAGAGGTCGACGAACGACACCGACTTGCGGTCCAACGACACCAGGGGCACGTCAACGCGAGCGGCACGGATGTCGGGCGAAGTCTGAGCGCCGTAGCACAGCACGTGGCCGAACTGCGCGGTCGCGTCGATCAACGCAGCCAGCAGTGACCCGCCCACGGTGTCGTAGACGACCTTGGCGCCGCGCCCGCCCGTGAGTGTGGATATCACGCCTGCGAGGTCTTCGTCGTCGGTAGCGATTGCGTGATCGGCACCCAGCGCGAGGATCTCGGGCTTGCGCGCAGTGGTGCGTGTCGTCGCGACCACCGTGGCGCCGAAGTCGTGTGCGATCTGGATCAGCGCGGTGCCCACCGAGGATGTCCCGGCGGTCACGATCACGGTGTCACCCGGGGTGATCGGCACTTTGGTAGCGAGGGTGTAGGCCTGCAGACTGGCCATCCACGTCGCGGTTTCCTCCTCGTCGGACCGGTCGGCGGCGACGTGGACGAGGGCGTCGACCGGTACGTCGGCGTGTGTCGCGTAAGTGCCGGTGCCCACTGTCGGTGACTGGATCGGTAGGACCGCGACCCGATCCCCTGTCTGAAAACCGTCGATTCCTGGTGCAGTCTCAGTGATTGTTCCTACTGCCTCGACACCGAGGGTCGCCGGCAGGGTGGGCTTGATGACGTAGTGGTCGCGGCGGAACAGGGCCTCGAAGCGGTTCAGCCCGATCGTGTGAATCTCAACCCGAACGTGCCCGGGCGGCAGTGCCGGGAGCTGCAACGGCACCATTTCCAGTACCTCGGGTCCACCGAGTCGGGTGAACTGCACCCGTCGCATACCGGAGGCATCACTGGCACGTGGTTGGTCAATAAACAACGGATTCATGATTTCTTGCTCCTATGAGTCGGTACTTGTGTCGCCGGCACGAAACTGTGCCGGTGACTGGCCTCCTTGCCTGAACCGTCCTACGGCGCTCCTGCCACGCAGAACACATTGCCGTCCGGATCAGCGAGGACCACCCACCCGAAGTCCGCGCTTGCCTCACCGCGGCTCACTTCGGTGGCGCCGGCGGCGATGAGCCGGGCTACATCGCGCACCCTGTCATGAGAGTGCAGGTCAAGGTGCAACCGGTTCTTCCCTGGCGTCGGGTCGGGCACATTCTGGAATCCCAGCCGCAGTCCCTGCGGCGAGGCGACCGTCACGAACTCGCCGGGCGCCGCGATGGTCATCTCGCCGGCGACGGCGTCCGCCCACCACCTCGCCAGCCGCTCGGGCTCGGTGCAGTCGAAGGTAACCATTGAGATGTCGAGCGTCAGAGTTTCGTTGTGCATTGAATTCTCCATCTGGATGTGGTGTCGGTGTGCTCGGTGAGCCCAGACCAAGTCCGCGATTCGAGTTCCCGCGCCAGAGAGGCAGGCTTCAGATGTTGGCGCCGCCGTCGATGATGAGGTCGGATCCGGTGAGAAACGACGACTGATCGGAGGCCAGAAATACTGCGCCGGCAGCGATCTCCTTGGCGTCGCCCAGTCGCCCGAACGGCGTGGTGATGCCGGCGGCTCCCTCGTCACCGAGTTCTGCCAATACGTTGCTCATGCCAGGAGTGGATACCGGTCCGGGGCACAGCGCCGAGACGCGAATCCCCCGGGGCGCCAGTTCAAGTGCCCACGAGCGGGCGAAGTTGCGGATCGCCGCCTTCGTCGCGGCGTACACGCTCATCCCGGGCTGGCCGCTGATCCCGGCGATGGAGGACATCAGCACCACCGACGCACCGTCAGGGAGCAGCGGTAGAGCTTTCTGAACGGTGAACACCAGGCCTTTGACGTTGTCATCGAAGGTGGTGTCGTAGTGCTCTTCGGTGATGTCGGTCAGGCCGATGGGCCGTCCGCTGCCGGCGTTGGCGACAAGCACATCGAGACGGCCGCTGCGTTCGGCGATGACTGCATACAAAGCGTCCAGGGAGGCCAAGTCGGAGACGTCGCCGACGACGCCGGTGATGTCTCCGCCGGTGTCGGACGTGATGTCGGCGGCCGCGGCGTCGACCACCTCCGGGCGGCGTCCGGTCAGGTAGACCTGGGCGCCTTCCGCGGCGAAGCTGCGAGCGGTCGCCAGGCCGATGCCGGAGCTTCCGCCGGTGATGAGCGCGACCTTGCCGTCGATTTGTCCCATGGTGTTTCTCCTTCAGTGTGGTGCGAGGGTGGTCGTGGGTGCCGGCTCTCAGCTGAGGTCGATGTGGTCGGCGAGTTGCTTGAGCAGGGGTCGCAACGTGTCCTCGCCAAGGCCGGCCAGCAGTGTCCGCGCCACCCCGCGTTCGGCGAACTGCTGCAATTGCGCGACGACCCGATCGAGGGCTGCGGTGTCGCCGGCACCCGCGGCGGTGAGTTCGGCGGGATTACCGGGGTAGGGCGCGGTTACTTCGATGTCCGCGGGATCACGTTGTAACCGTTCGGCTTCGGCGTTCATGATGTCCAGCAGCGGGCTGAGTTGACGCGGGTCGGTGATGCTGGGGAAGTAGCCGTCTCCGATTTCGGCGGCTCGGCGTGCCGATCGGTTGGAACGGCCACCGATGACGATCGGCACGGCGCGGCCTGCCGGTTGGGGCAGGCTGATGGCGTTGTCGAAGTTGGTGTAGGTGTTGTGCACGCTGGCTTTGGTGTCGCGCCACAGGGCGCGCATCGCCTCCACGTAGTCGTCGTGCCGGCGGCCGCGGTCGGCGAACGGAACACCTACTGCATCGAACTCCTCGACGAGCCAGCCCACCCCGACGCCCAGGAGTAAGCGCCCTTCGCTGAGGACATCAAGGGTGGCGGCCTGCTTGGCCAGTACGACCGGATTGCGTTGCGGCAGAACAATCACGCCGGTGCCGAGCTTGATATCGCGGGTGACCGCAGCGGCGAAGGCCAGCCAGGTCAGCGGGTCGGCGATCTCGACCTCTTCAGCCCCGCCCATCATCTTGCCGGATTCGTCGTACGGGTATTCAGTTTCGTAGCCCGACGGCATCACGACGTGATCGATGGCCCACAGTGACTCCAGTTCCAGCTCCTCGGCCAGGGCGGCAGTGGCGCGGGCGTGCGCTGCGCTGGCTCCGGCACCGACATTGACGGCGAACAGTCCTAGCTTCATGACCTGAAATCCTCTGTCTTGTCCGTTGTTTCAAGGCGTCGGCCTGTCGACCACCAGCTACGCCAATCGCCGACTGCCTGCGACCGGGATGAAAACGCGGGAGTGGTCTACCGGCCGACCGCTACAGCTCTGTAACTGTCTTTGTTACAGGTAACATACGTAACAGAGTTGGTTACAGTCAAGTCAGGCGTCGGGACAACCCGACGAGGAGCGGAATGGGCCCTCGGGGATGAGCACGAACAACAGGATGAGTTTGGCGGTGCACGTGCTGACGTGGATCGCGTTCGATCGCCGGGGCTCTGATAAAGAGGTCGGCACCTCACAACGCATCGCGACCAGCGTAAACACCAACCCGGTGGTGATCCGGCGATCTTTGATCGACCTCCGCGAAGCCGGTCTGGTGGAATCGAGCCGCAGCCGCGGTTGGACGCTGACCCGCGATGCGTCGAAGATCACTCTGCTCGATGTCTACAACGCCGTTGGCGGCGGTGAGATCTTCGGCATGCACGCCTCACCACCAGACGCCGAATGCTATGTGGGATACGGGATTCAACCGGTCCTCACCCGCGTCTACGAACGCGCCACCACCGCGCTGCGCGACTCGCTGGCCACCACGACCATTGCCGACATCCTGCGCGACACCATGGCCCAATTCGAGATCGGCAGCGGAGCGGAGATCAACCGTGGCCCCTGACAATTCACCCTCTGAACGCAATCAGCTCGGTGACTTTTTACGCGCGCAACGAGCCCGCGTCAGCCCTCACGAGGTCGGCCTACCCGCCGTCGGCGGCAGACGGGTCCTGGGCCTGCGGCGCGAAGAGGTCGCCGTCTTGTCCGGTGTCAGCGCCGACTACTACGCACGCCTGGAACAAGGCCGCGAACGCACGCCCTCTGCCCAAGTCATCGATGCGATCTGCCGCGCAATACACCTCAGGGCGGATGCGCGCGAACATGCCTTCCGACTGGCCAAGCTCTCCCCCACCGCAGAACGCACCACCGAGACCATCAGCCCGGAGCTGCTCCAGACCATGGCCGCATTCCCCAGAGCGGCCGCCTACGTCACCAACCCGGCCTTCCGGGTTCTCACCGCCAACCCGGCCGCCACCGCCCTGATCGCCCCACTGCAGCGACGCGACCCCAACGTCCTGGCGGCACTGTTCCTCGACCCCGCCGCGCAGGACTTCTATGTCAACTGGAGTGATGTGATCAAAGCCTCGGTCAGCGCCCTGCGCCTGTCCCAAGGCGCAGCTCCTGCCGACCCAGAAGTCGCCGCGCTCATCGCCCGGCTGCACCGCGACAGCGCCGACTTCCGCCAGCTGTGGGACGACCACGCAGTGGCCGGCCTCACCGTCACGCAGAAAACGATCCGCCACCCCGACGTCGGCCTTCTCCATCTGAGCTACCAGACCTTCGATGTCCGAAGCAGCCCCGGCCAGCAACTGACGGTGGCCACCGCGGCACCCGGATCACCGAGCGCCGACGCGTTGGCCCTGCTGGGAGCACTCGACGCCACCCGCCGCCACGAACGCATCTAATCGGCCCGAATTGGTTCCTAGGTGCAGCGCACCCAGGAAGACGCACCCTTCCCCAGCAGTGGCGACGCTGGTTGACTCAGCGTCACCACCACTTGAGAAAGGCACACCATGAGCATCGTCCTGATCACCGGAGGCAGCCGCGGTATCGGCGCAGCGACCGCACTGGCCTGCACCCGCCGCGGCATCGGCGTCATCCTCACCTACAACAGCAATCCCGACGGCGCTGCCGGCGTCGTCGACCGCATCACCGAAGCCGGCGGCACCGCGGTCGCATTGAAACTCGACGTCGCAGACAACACGTCGTTCCCGGCATTCGGTGAGGACGTCCGCGCTGCACTTCAAACCACTTGGGGCCGAACCACATTCGACTACCTGGTCAATAACGCCGGCTGCGGCCTCTACAACCCGATCACCACCGTCACCGAAGCACAGTTCGACGGACTGTTCAATGTCCACCTCAAAGGACCGTTCTTCCTCACCCAGACTCTGCTGCCACTCATCGCAGACGGCGGCCACATCGTGAACATGACCAGCGCCACCACCCGCGTGGCCACCGCCGGAGTAGCGCCCTACGCCAGCTTCAAAGGCGGACTCGAAGTGCTCACCCGGTACCTGGCCAAGGAACTCGGCGACCGCCGCATCCGCGCCAACTCCATCTCCCCGGGAGCCATCCGCACCGAACTCGGCGGCGGCCTCAACGACGAATCCGAGAACCTGCTTGCCGCCCAGACCGCACTAGGACGCGTGGGCGAACCGGAGGAGGTGGGCACCGCTGTAGCCAGTCTCCTGGCCGACGACAACCGCTGGATCAACGCCCAGAACATTGAAGTCGCCGGCGGCTTCAACATCTAACGGGGAAAGAGACCACGGACATGCTGGATCACATCTTCTTGTCGGTGAGCGATCTGAATCGCTCCATCGACTTCTACACCGCAACACTTGCGCCACTGGGCATCACCACCCGCTTGGACTACGACGGAAAGGACGGCCCACCAGGGCACCCCGACCTGAAAGGTTTCGGCGCCCATGGGCGGATGATCTTCTGGCTGCGCCGCGGAACGGCCGACGGCCACGCCGCCCACGTGGGATTCGTCGCCGACAGCACAGCGCAGGTCGACGCCGCCTACGTGGCCGCCATGTCCGCCGGCGCCTCCGACAACGGACAACCCGGAGCGCGGATGCACTACGACCCGCGCTACTACGCAGCCAACGTGCTGGATCCCGACGGCTACAGCCTCGAATTCGTCTACAAGAGTTGGCAGCACTGATCATGCCCACACTGATGATCTACGGAGCCACCGGCTACACCGGCCGCATGGCTGCCGAACACGCCGCCGCAGCCGGGTTCGATCTCGTCCTGGGCGGGCGGAACCACACTTGCGTCTCAGCACTGGCCGACGAACTCGGGGCCGACCATCGAACGTTTGACCTCGACAACGACGACGCCATCGACGCCGCACTGTCGGACATCACCGTCATCCTCAACTGCGCCGGACCGTTCATGCGAACCGCGCGACCACTCATGGAAGCCTCGATCCGCACACACACCCACTACCTCGACATCGCCGCCGAACTCGACGGATACCACATGGCCGAAGAACTCGACGCGACCGCTCGCGACGCCGGAGTCATGTTCCTTCCCGGAAGTGGCGGCAGCGTCGCCATGCTCGGCTGCCTCGCCGGCCACGCCGCACAACGCGTCAACAATCCTCAGCACCTGCACATCGCGCTACACGTGGCCGGATCGATGTCACGGGGATCAGCCATCAGCGCCGCCCAGAATCTCACCACAGACTGCCTGCAACGCCTCGACGGTCACCTCATGGCCCGCAACCCTGACGATCGACGCGACTTCGACTTCGGGCGCGGACCGACATCCTGCTCTGCGACAACACTTCCCGACCTGGTGACCATCTGGTGGGCCACAGCCATCCCCCACATCGAGACCTTCGTGCACGTATCCGGAGACGCCTTCCCCCAAGGCGACCTCGCTGCCCTTCCCGAAGGCCCCTCAGCCCAGCAGCGGACAGCCAACCGCTACCACGCCGCCGTGGAAGTCACTGGAGCGGACGGCACGGTGGCGCGCTCGGTCCTCGACACCGTCAACGGATACACCTTCACCCCCCTGGCCGCCACTGAGGCCGCACGCCGTGTTCTCGGCGGTGAACATCATCCCGGATTTCACACTCCCGCAGGGTTGTTCGGCACCACCTTCGCAGAGACCATCGCCGACACCCGAATCACGGACTTGCATGCGGACGCCTCCAGATCCGTCCACAAGGCCGTCTAACCGCCGCACGGTCGCCACCGATGGGTTGTCATCTGCCTGTCGACCGAAACTGGACGGGAGCACGCCCATGTAATAGCGACCGCGACAGCCCCGATTATGCGTCTGATGATCGATCAATAGACGACTGAGACAGGTGGCGTCTAAATCAACGCCCATCACAACGTGGCGCCTCCGCATCCACCACCCCTGGGGGCGATACGGAGGGCGGCTAAGGCCTTCATCATCGAAGTGTCATCTGCGACATCTGGTGACATCTCAAATGACCAAATGACATCCACTTTGACTATCGACAGCAGCGGCGGGGGGGCGGCTGGTATGGCAAATTGCCGATCACTTCTTTGGCAATCGACAGCGGGAATTTGCCCCACCGAGCCTATCGGTCTGACGACACCAAGGTCGGCTACATAACTTGTCATCCAGATAGCAACGTTGCCATCGGTTGCCATCTCAAATGACGAATTGCCATCGAGTTTGACTATCGACAGCGCGGCCGGCACCACCCTTGCCCTATAACGCAACGCGCCGTAGCGTAACTCACCGTGACCCGCAGCTTCCACGCCGGACAGCCGTTTGACACCTCCGACGCCGACATTGCCGCGGCGCTCGAAGGGGTCAGCATCCCCACCCTGCTGCTGTCGCTGGTGCACATCACCGGTGACCCGCGCTTCATCCACGAGTACAAGCAGGCCGGGCTGTTCCTCAACGAGGTGCAGGGCTTCATGTCCGAGGAGGACAAGGCCCGCGCCCGCGCCGAGGCGCTGCCGATCATCGCCGCCTACCGCGACCAGGGCTGCCCGATCCCCGAACCGCTGTCCCCGGAACTGGTCCGGGAGATGCTCGACTGGGCAGCCTGCGAACACGTCGGCGAGGACAACCTGCCGTTGGTGTTGGAGGAACTGGACCTCGACGGCATCGACCCGCGCCGGCCCGCCAGACTCGAGGACACCGGTGACTTCCACGTCATCGTGATCGGCGCCGGCGAATCCGGAGTCCTGGCCGGCGTGCGCCTCAAGCAGGCCGGTATCGCCTTCACCATCCTGGAGAAGAACGCAGGTCCCGGCGGAACCTGGTGGGAGAACAGCTATCCCGGCGCCCGCGTCGACGTCGCGAACCACTTCTACTGCTACAGCTTCGAACCCAGCAACCACTGGGACCACTTCTTCGCCGAGCAGCCCGAGCTTCGCCGATACTTCGCCGACGTCGTCGCCCGCCACGACCTCGGCCCGCACATCCGGTTCAACACCGAGGTGCGTTCCGCCAGCTGGGACGGCGACCTCTGGACGATCGACACCGGGAACGAAACCTTCACCGCCAACGCCGTCATCACCGCCGTCGGCCAGCTCAACCGGCCCAACGTCCCGGACTTCCCGGGCGCGGAAACCTTTGCCGGACCGGCCTTTCACTCCGCGGCGTGGGACCACAGCGTCGATGTCACCGGCAAGCGCGTCGCGCTGGTCGGGGCCGGCGCCAGCGGATTCCAGATCGCCCCGGCCATCGCGGACAAGGTGGAACACCTGACGGTGTTCCAGCGCACCGCGCAATGGATGTTCCCCAACCCGATCTACCACGAGCCCGTCGCGGACGGCGTGCGCTGGGCCATGGAACACCTGCCCTATTACGGCCGCTGGTACCGCTTCCTGCTGCTGTGGCCCGGCGCGGACAAGGGACTGGACGCCGCGATCGTCGACCCGGACTACAACGACCAAGCGAACGCCGTCAGCGAGATCAACGCCATCGCCCGGATCATGTTCACCGACTGGATCACCACCCAGGTCGGCGACGACCCCGACCTGCTGTCCAAGGTGCTACCCGACTACCCGGCCACGGGCAAGCGCACCCTGCAGGACAATGGCAGCTGGCTGAGCACCCTCAAACGCGACAATGTCGACCTGATCCGCACCCCGATCGAACGCATCACCCCCAGCGGTGTCATCACCGCCGACGGCACCGAGTACGCAGCCGATATCATCGTGTACGCCACCGGTTTCCGCGCCACCGAGGTACTGTTCCCGATCACCGTCACTGGCCGCGACGGCGCCGATCTGCACGAGGTGTGGGGCAGTCGGCCCTACGCCTACCGCAGCATCGCGGTGCCCGGTTTCCCGAACTTCTTCATGACCTACGGCCCGGGTGCGCACCTCGCCCACGGCGGCAGCCTGATCCTGAACTCCGAGCTGCAGATGCGCTATATCAACTCCTGCCTGCAGCACCTCATCACCGAGAAGCTACGGACGCTCGAGCCCCTCCCGGAGCCGACCGCCCAGTGGCACCGGCGTTCCCAGGAAGAGATCCGCAAGACGGTATGGGCGCATCCCTCGATCAAGCACTCCTACTTCAAGAACGCCGACGGTGAGATCCATACCGTCAGTCCGTGGCGGCTGAGCACCTATCACGCCGCCGTGTACGAACCCGTCTGGTCGGATTTCCGGGAGGAATGAGCATGCGTTCAGTGGTGGTCGATTCCAGTGGAGCGGTCAGTGTGGAAACCCGGCCCGACCCGGAAATGCCCGGCGCCGACGGCGCCATCATCGAGGTGGAATCCGCCGCCATCTGCGGGTCCGACCTGTCCTTCCTGGAAGGACACTATCCCCTCTTCGAGCCGGTCGCGCTCGGGCATGAGGCCATCGGCACAGTGGTCGAAACCGGGCCGGCGGTAACCGGTTTCAGGGTGGGCGACCGGGTGCTGGTGTCCTCGGTGGCCGGCTGCGGGCGCTGCGCGGGATGCGCCACCCGTGATCCGATCCGCTGTGTGCACGGCCCACAGATCTTCGGATCCGGCGCGCTGGGCGGCGCCCAGTCCGAACTGCTCGCGGTGCCGGCCGCGGACTTCCAGCTGCTCGCATTGCCCGACGGGATCAGCACCGAACAGGCGCTGCTGCTCACCGACAATCTGGCCACCGGGTGGGCGGCGGCCAAACGCGCCGACATCCCGTTGGGCGGATCGGTCGCGGTGATCGGCCTGGGCGCGGTCGGCATGTGCGCGCTGCGTAGCGCACTGACTCTGGGCGCGGCAACGGTATACGCCGTGGACCCGGTGCAGACACGGCGTGACCGCGCGCAGGCTGGCGGCGCTGTGCCGGTGTCACCACCGGCGGTGAACACCATCCGGGAAGCCACCGGCGGACTCGGCGTGGACGCGGTGATCGACGCGGTCGGTACCGACGCCTCGATCAACGACGCCCTGGACGCCGTGCGCACCGGCGGCACGGTGTCCATTGTCGGGGTGCACGATCTGCAGCCCTACCCGCTGCCGGCGCTGGCCTGCCTGATCCGCAGCCTGACCATCCGGCTGACCACCGCCCCGGTGCAGCAGACCTGGCCCGAGCTGGTGCCGCTGCTGCAGTCCGGTCGATTGAATGTCGATGGGATATTCACCACCACAATGCCGTTGGACGACGCCGCGGCGGGTTACGACGCGGCGATGTCGCGAGCCGGGGATCACCTGAAGGTGCAGTTGGTGCCCTAGCGTCGAGATCGACTCCAGGGTGGTAAAAATCGGATCAACAGCGATAGTTACAACCCTCAGTTCGATCTCGGGCCTAGCGTCTCGCCAGTAGTGCCCTAACGGAACGTCCGCTTCAGGTATCCCGTCAGCGGATCGGCCGCCGCCGGGCCCACATAGCCAAGATGCCCGTCGGGGCGCACCACCACCGCCGTCGTCGCGTCGACTCCGTAGGCCTTGGCGAACGAGCCCTCGGAGTCCCTCAGTAGCGGCAGCACCGTGGCATCCACGTCGGCATCGGGATGGGCGACGACGTATACGTCGATCAGCCCGTGGGCCGCGTCCTGCGCGGCGGCGCCGGCAGTCTCCAAAACATCGAAAGTCGCTGCGGCGCCGGCATACAACACCAGCGTGTACCGGGTACCGGCCAGCAAGGTGTACAGCCGCAGCGGGTCGGTTCCGGCCGCGCGGGTCAGTCCGCGCGCATCGGGCGCCCGGCCACCGGCGCCGTCTGTCACGATCGGACTGCCGGCATAACTGACCAGCAACTGTGCCTCGCGACGGATCACGAAGGACGGATCGTCGGAATCGGCGCCGATACCCTCGCGGGCGCTACGCACGGTGCGCCCGACCACCTCTTCCCCGATGGGCCGGCGTTCGGCGTCATAGCTGTCGAGCAGCCCGTCGGCGGCGTCACCGCTGACCGCGAGACCCAGCTTCCAGGCCAGGTTGTAGGCGTCCTGGATGCCGGTGTTCATGCCCTGGGCGCCGGTGGGCGGATGGATGTGGGCGGCATCGCCCGCGACGAACACCCGACCCTTGCCGTAGGCGTCGACGATGCGGTGGCTGATCCGGAAGACCGAGGACCAGCGCATGTTCCGTGCCGTCGTCGGCTCCGGGGAGAGCCGGTCGAGCACCGCCTGAATATGGTGCAGCTCCGGCGGATTGCCGCCCTCGAAGCCATGCTGCACGCCACCGGTCGCCTCGGTGGACAGGTCCGGAGGCACCAACATGGACATCCGGTAGCGGCCCCGGCCGGGCAGCGGGATGCACACCAATAGGTCGTCGATCGTGCCATCGGTCTGGTGCATCGCGCGGATGGCGTAGCCCGGTGGCTGCGACCAGTCGACCTCGACATCGCCGAGCATGTACTGCTCGTCGAACGCCGCGCCCTCGAAGGTCAGACCCAGGGTCTTGCGAACCACGGAATGGGCACCGTCGGCGCCGACCAGATACTGGGCCCGCACCGTCTGCTGTCCGCCCTCGCCCTGCAGCGTGGCGGTGACACCGTCGGCGTCCTGCTCGAATCCCGCCAGCCGAATCCCCCGCCCGATGGGGACGCCGCGAGTCGCCAACTCCTCGCGCAGCACCCGCTCGGTGCTGTACTGCGGCAGGCCGATGAAACCGAACGGCACATCGGCGGGCAGGGTGAAATCGACCTGCCCAACGGGTTCACCGTTGACGTAGACGATCTGCCCACGGAAGGGCACGGCCGCATCGAGAATCTGCCGCAGGATGCCCATCCGCTCGAAGACTTCGAGCGTACGAGGTTGCACCCCAACGGCTTTGGCATACTGCGGTGGTTCGAGCAGCGGATCGACGATCCGGACCGCCACCCCGCGGCGGGCGAGTTCGATGGCGGCGGTCAAACCGATCGGGCCGGCGCCCGCAATCAGCACCTCGGTGTCGGTCACCGGAAAAGTATGCCCGAACCTCAGTTGCCCTGAGCACTTTCCTGGACATGGGCACGCAGGTTGTCTCGCAGGTTCGCGATCCCCTTCTGCAGGACGCGGAATTCCTCCGGCGACAGCCCGGTCGCGGCGACCAGATCCATTTCCAGCCCCTGCTCGCGCAGCGCCCGACCGGCCTCGGTCAGGCTGACCACCACCTGACGCTCGTCGTCGGCGGAACGTCGCCTGGTCAGGTAACCCATCGCCTCGAGCCGCTTGAGGATCGGCGTGAGAGTGTTCGACTCCAGGAACAGCTTCTCCCCCAGTCCGCTGACGGTCTGGGGGTCCTGCTCCCAGAGCGCGACGATCGCCAGGTACTGGGTATAGGTGACGCCGAGCTTGTCCAGGATCGGCTTGTAGGCCTTGCCATAGGCCAGGTTGGCCGAGTACACGGCGAAGCACAGGAAATCGGACAGTTGGGGCGAGCCTGGCTTCCTGACACTGGGCTTCATGAGAAAAGTATAGCGTGTCCGATTAAATCGGGAATGAACCAAAAAATGCCGGAGTTCTACTCAGCAGTCAGCCCGGATCGACCGGACCGACCCGAACCTGAGGAGCCAGCCATGACCGTTCTGTACACCGCCGAGACCCACACCACCGGTGGTCGCCAAGGTGAGTCCTACAGCTCGGACGGCAACCTGGACATCCAGCTGACCCCGCCGGGAGCCACCGGCAACGGCACAAACCCCGAACAGCTCTTCGCTGCGGGCTGGTCCGCCTGCTTCATCGGTGCCATGGGCGTCGCCGCCGCCTCGCACAAGGTCAAGCTGCCGGTCGACACCGCGGTCGACGCCCAGGTCGATCTGCGCAACGACGACGGCGCGTTCGGGCTGGCGGCCCGACTGAACGTGAGCGTGCCCGGCGTGGAGCGTGAAGTGGCGCAGGCCATCGTCGACGCCGCGCATCAGACCTGCCCCTAATCGACGTCACCGTCACACTGGTCTGAGCGTCGGCCGCCGGCTTACTCCTTGAGATCCAATGTGGGGGTGGGCCGGCGGAACAACCGCGTCACACCCAGCAGCCAGACGAAACCGACTGCCAGCCAGATCAATCCGGTCACCAGCGTCATCACCGACAGACTGGTCCACAGCCACACCGTGAGCGCGAAGCCGATGAACGGCAGGATCAGGCTGCCGATGACCTGGCCACCGGACCGCTCACGCAGATCCACGAAGTAGTGCTTGATCACCGACAGGTTCACCACTGAGAACGCCACCAGCGCACCGAAACTGATCAAGGATGCCAGCGTCGCGAGGTCGATCACGATGGCGAGCAACGACACCGCAGACACCACCAGGATCGCGTACACGGGTGTGGCGAACCGGCGCGACACATGCCCGAACACCGTGCGGGGCAGGATCCCGTCGCGACCCATGGCGAAGAGGATCCGGGCCACCGAGGCCTGCGAGGTGATCGCCGATCCCAGCGCGCCCGCCACATAGGCAGCGGTGAAGAACGTGACGAGGAAGTCGCCGCCGGCAGCGGCCATCACATCCAGCGATCCGGAGTCGACATCGGCGAACTCGTTGGACGGGAACACCAGGTGCCCCAGGTAGGACAGCACGATGAAGATCAGTCCAGCCGACACGGTGGCGATCATGATGGCCCGCGGAACAGTGCGTTTGGCGTCCTTGGCCTCCTCGGACAAGGTGGACACCGCATCGAAGCCGAGGAACGACAGGCAGAGGATGGCCGCGCCCGCGAAGACCGGGCCCAGTCCGTCGGCGGTGCCGTCACCGGTGAACGGGGCCGCGAGATCCACGGTCCCGCTGCCGGAAAGGGATGCGATCACCAGCACCGCGAACACCACGATGAACACGGCCTGGATCGCGATGATGAGGAAGTTCGCGCGTGCCACCGAGACGATGCCGACGATGTTGAGCACCGTGACGATCGCGATCGTGACCAGGATGATCACCCAGGCCGGCAGCGCCGGAATGGCCGCCTCCAGATAGATCCCGATGACCAGATAGTTGATCATCGGCAGGAACAGGTAATCCAGCAGCAGCGCCCACCCGGCCAGGAAGCCGGCCGGTGCGCCGAACGTCTTCTGCGCGTATGTATAGGCCGATCCCGCCACCGGGTACGCGGTGGCCATCCTGGCATAGGACCGCGCGGTGAACACCATCGCGACCAGGGTCACCACGTACGCCAACGGCAGGCGGCCGCCGCTGGTCTCGGTGACGATGCCGTAGGTGGTGAACACGGTGAGCGGCACCATGTAGACCAGACCGAACAGCACCAGCGAGGGCAGCCCGAGCACCCGTTTGAGCGAGCCTTCGGTTTCGGTGTCGGTAACGGACATGGATTCAGCCCTCCCTCGTGTAGACCGGTTGCCCGTGCAGGTAGGTGGCCCGGACGGTGACGGCCGGCAGCTCATGGGCCGCGGTCGTGGTGGGGTCGGAGTCCAGCCAGACCAGATCGGCATTGGCCCCGGGAATCAGCTGGCCCCAGTCCGATTCGGCGAACGCCTGATGCGCGACGCCGGCCGTGTAGGCGGACAGCGCGGCCTCGATCGGGAGAATCTCGTGCGGGGTCCAGCCACCGGCGGGCGTGCCGTCCTCGGTCTGGCGCGACACCGCGACCGCGATGCCATCCAGCGGCGCTCCCGAGGACACCGGCCAATCGGATCCGAAAGCCAGTGCGGCCCCCGACTTTTCCAGGGAACGGATGCGGTACTGCTTGTCGGAGCGTGCGGCACCCAGTCGCGGCACGGTCAGCACCGTCATCAACGCATCCAGCTGCGCCCACAGCGGCTGCATGTTCGGGATGACACCCAGCTCGGCGAACCGGCCCAGATCCGCGTCGTCGACCAACTGCGCGTGCGCGATGACCGGCCGACGGTCGCGGGGCCCGTTGGAGCGGACCACGTGTTCGATGGCGTCGAGGGCTTGGCGCACCGCGGCATCCCCGATGGCATGGATGTGGATCTGCAGCCCGAGATCGTCGACCCGCTGCGCGGCGCGGGCCAGCGCATCGCCCTCCCAGAGTTGCATGCCGTGGCTGTGCAACCCGGAGCAGTACGGTGCCAGCAGCGCACCGGTCTCGTTCTCGACGACGCCGTCGGCGAAGAACTTCACCGTCTCGGCCGACAGCAACGGTGAGCCGGCGGCCCGGACCCGGTCGCGCGCGTCCGCGAAATGCGTGACCTGCGTGTCGAAATGCCGCGGGTCGGCATAGAGCGCCAGATTGAAGCGCATCCGCAGCGCACCGGCGGCGGCCGCGGCGATGTAGGTGTTCACATCGTCGGGCTCGACCCACGCATCCTGCACCCAGGTCACGCCCCGCGCCAGGTAGTAGTCCGCTGCGGTGCCGAGGGCTGCGATCCGCACGGTCTCGTCGCGCGCGGGCATCACCGCGGCGACCAGATCGGTGGCACCCCACTCGCGCAGCGTGCCGAGCACCGATCCGTCGGCACGGCGGGGGATCTCGCCGAGCACCGGATCCGGGGTGTCTGCCGTGATGCCGGCCCGCTGCAGGGCAACGGAATTCACCCAGAACGTGTGGTAGTCCCAGGCCCGCAGCACGACCGGCCGGTCCGGGACGGCCGCGTCGAGCCAGCGCGCGTCGAAGAGCCCGCCCTCGACCAGGCTGCCGTCGTAGGAGGCGCCGACGATCCACTCCTGGTCGGGGTGGGCATCGGCGTAGGTCTTGACCGCGGCGACGATCTCGTCGACCGAACCGCAAGGCCGCACCTGCGGCCCCACCGACTCCAGGCCGCCGTAGAGCGGATGGGCGTGTCCGTCCCCAAAGGACGGCATGAGGAATCCGCCCGCAAGATCGACCCGCTCATCGGCATTCGATGCCTGTGCCTGCGCACCGACCGCCACCACGATGCCGTCGCTGACGAGTAGTGCGTCGGTGATGTCGGTGCCGGTCCAGATGGTGCCGCCGGTGAACAGCGTGCTCACTGCGCCGCCCGCATCGGGGACGGCTGGTGCTGGGTGATGCAGTGGACACCGCCGCCGCGCGCGAACAGTGGGCGGGCATCGACCGAGACCACCGTGCGGCCCGGATACTGTTCGGCGAGAATGGCTGCGGCGTCCGCATCGCGCGGATCACCGAAACTGCAGGCGATCACGCCGCCGTTGACCACGAGGTGGTTGATATAGCTGTAGTCGACATACCCCTCATCATCGGTGAGGGTATCCGGTGCCGGCATCTCGATGACCTCGAATCGGTCGGCGAGTTGTTCCCGGAGTTCGCGGCACACCGCGGTGTCGGGGTGGGCGCCGGCGGTCTGGGTATGCAGCAGCAGGCGGCCCGGCGCGGTGAACGCGGCGACGATGTCGACGTGGCCGCGGGTGCCGAAACGTTCCGAGTCGCGGGTCAGTCCACGCGGCAGCCACACCACCTCGGCGGCGCCGATGGTGCGGGCGAGTTCTGCCTCGACGTCCGATCTGCTCAGACCCGGGTTGCGGCCCGGATCGAGTTGAACGGTGTCGGTGACGAGCACGGTGCCGCGCCCGTCGACCTGAATTCCGCCGCCCTCATTGACAAGTGGTGAGGACACCAGCGGCACCCCGGCGATCTCGGCGATCAGGGCGCCGACCTTCGCGTCCCGGTCCCAGCGCGCCCAGTCCTGCCCGCCCCATCCGTTGAACACCCAGTCCACGGCGGCCACCGACCCGTCCTCGGCATGCACGAACGTCGGACCGATGTCCCGCATCCAGGCGTCGTTGAGCGGCGCTTCCACGATATCGATGTCTTGGGAGACATAGCGTTTGGCAGCGCTGATCTCACCGGGATCGACCAGCAGCGAGACCGGTTCGAACTCGGCGATCGCGTGTGCCACCGCGGCCCAGGTGGTGCGGGCCTCGTGGTGTTCGGCATCGGTGTCGCCGAGTGAGTACCCCGCGGACGGGTAGGCCATCCACACCCGGTCCTGCGGTGCGCCCTCGGCGGGCATCAAGTAAGTCGTCATTTGACGACCGCCGTGGCGTCGTGACCGTTGCCGTATGGCTGGGACGGATTCACCGGCGCGGTCAGCCCGCCATAGCTGTCCGGGCGCCGGGTCAGCAGGAACGGGAAGAGCTCCAGCCAGTCCCGGCGCTGATCCAGATCCAGATCGGCGACCAGCACCGCCTCCTCGTCACGCGGCGCCTGCACCAGCACCCGCCCGTACGGATCGGAGATGAACGACGAACCGTAGAACGACAGCGCGCCCTCATTGCCAGTGCGGTTGGGCACCACCATGAACAGGCCGCTGTTGATGCCGTTGGCGACGATGACCTGCTGCCACAGCGGCTGGGTGTCGAAGTCCGGGAACACCGGCTCGGATCCGATCGCGGTCGGGTAGACCACGATCTCGGCGCCACCGAGCGAGTAGTTGCGGGCCACCTCCGGGAACCATTCGTCCCAGCAGGTCGGCAGGCCGATGCGGGCGTCCAGGCCCTCGGGCGCGTACACCGGGTAGGCGTCCTCGGGGGAGGACGACCCCGGACCCGCCCGAAAATAGGTGTCCTCGTAATAACCGGCCGAGATGGGGATATGCATCTTGCGGGTGCGACCCACCAGATCGCCCGCCGGGGAGACCAGGATGGCGGTGTTGAAGCCCAAACCGTCTGCCGCAGGCGCCTTCTCGTACAGCGAGGCGTGCACGAAGACCTTGTTGGCGCGGGCGGCCTCGGCGGCCAGCGCGAAGGTGGGCCCGCCGGTGAGGTCCTCGGCGCCATCGCCCGGGTTCGGCCCGGCGGGCGTGTCGGCGGGGTAGCGCAGCAGGGTGATCTCAGGCAGGAACACCGCGGTGGCGCCCTCGCCGGCGGCCCGGTCGATCCCGTCGCGCAGGACCCGGGCCAGTTCCACGGCGTCCGCGCGCCAGCGGTGCTGGACCAGCCCCACCCGCAGCGGCGGACGCTGCGAGGCGTTCGAACGTGACAGCGGTGCGGCGGCTCCGGCGATCAGGGTGCGCATGTCCATACTCCTAAAACGAATCGAATTCGTTTATTGTGTGACCCAACCCACGTTTCCGCAAGTGCTGGAGGAGAAAGTCATATGGGACGACCGAGGGTGGCGATCCTGTCCAGCGGCCTGATCGCCACGGCCGCAATGGATCTGGTCAATCGGACCGGCGGATTCACCATTCCCGAACTGGCCCGCACCCTGAAGGTCAGCCCGTCCTCGCTGTACAACCACGTCTCCGGGCGCGAGCAGATCATCGAACTGCTCCGCGAGAAAGCCATGAGCGAGGTCCGCCTGCCCGATCTCGCCGGACCGTGGATCGACGTCGTCGGCGACATCGTGCGGTCCTACTACCGCAGCTACGCCCGCTACCCCCGGCTGATACCGCTGATGACCGCCTACCCGGTCGGCAGCCACCAGGCCGTTGCGATGTACAACGCGCTGGCCGTCACCCTCACCGGCGCCGGTTTCACCGCCGCAGACACCCTGCGCATCATCACGCTCATCGACAGCTTCGTGCTCGGCTCGGCCCTGGATGTGGCCGCACCCGCCGCCCCCTGGGGCGACGGTGGCGGTGCCGGACCGGAACTGGCCGCCGCGCTGGCCACCGGCGGCGGGCGGGCAGATCGCGCGGGCGACGCCTTCGAGTTCGGCCTGCAGGTGCTGCTGCGCGGCGTGAGCCGGCCGTAGCACCGCCGCGGCGGTGCGATCAGCGGTTACGCTCACGGCGTGCCGACAACCTGGTCCCGGCGAGGTTTCCTGATGGCGCTTGCCGCCGGTTCCGCCGCCGCGGTGACCGCATGTAGATCGGACCCGCCCGGCACCGTCGCCGACGACGGCTCCGTCACCGTCGACCACGCGTTCGGCGAGACCAAGGTTCCGGCGCCGCCCACCCGGGTGATCAGCGCCGGACTGACGGGGCAGGACTGTCTACTCGCCGTCGGAGTGGTCCCGATCGGGGTCACCGAATGGTTCGGCGGACAGCCGTTCGCGGTGTGGCCGTGGGTCGGCCCTGATCTCGGCGCCGCGCTGGCCCAAGCCCAGCCGGCGGTACTCACCCTCGACAACGGCATCAACTTCGAGGCCATCACCGCGCTGAACCCGGATCTGATCGTCGCCACCAACGCCGGGCTCGATCAGGACACCTACACCCGGCTGGCCAACGTCGCGCCGACCATCGCCCAGGCCGGCCAGGACGCGTTCTTCGAGCCGTGGAAGGACCAGGCCACGGCGATCGGGGCCGCGGTGTTCCAGCACGACCAGATGCAACAACTCATCGCCGATATCGACACCCGGTTCACCACACTGGGCACGCAGACTCCGGCGTTCAAGGGCAAACGGGCGCTGCTGCTGCAGGGAAGCCTGGACGACGGCGAGCTGGTGACCACCCCGGCCGGCTGGCGCACCGAGTTCCTCACCCAACTGGGTTTCGAGATACCGGAGGTCGACGCGACGGTGCCGCGCGACCGGATGGCCGAGGTACTGGGCGGCGCGGATGTGCTGATCTGGGCCGCCGACGACGCGGAGACCGCGATACTGGCCGCCGACCCGATCGTCGCCGAGCAGGGCGGGCGCAATGTCTTCACCGGCCGCGACCTGGCCGCGGCGATCGCCTTCTGCTCTCCGCTGTCGCTGCCGCTGGTGGCCGATCAGCTGCCGCCGATGCTGAGCGCCGCCCTGGCCTGACAAGATATCCGGGTGAGCAGCCTGACCGACTCCCCCGAACAGCGACCATCGTTTGCCCAAGTCGGTTCGGCTTACTATCCGGTGCTCGTCGCCGTCTTCACCGCCCTGGTGATCATCTCCAACGTCACCGCCACCAAGGGGGTGGCGTTCGGCCCGATCATCACCGACGGCGGTTTCATCGTCTTCCCGCTCACCTACATCATCGGCGATGTGCTCTCCGAGGTGTACGGCTTCAAGGCCGCCCGCAAGGCGATCCTGCTCGGATTCGGGATGAACGCGCTGGCCGCGGCGGCCTTCTGGGTGACCATCTATCTGCCGGCCGCCGACTTCTACGTCAACCAGCCGCACTTCGAGAACGTCGTGCACGCCTACACCCAGCTGATCGTGGCCGGGCTGGCCGGCTTCCTCGTCGGCCAGACCATCAACGCCTGGCTGGTGGTGAAGATCAAGGAGCGCACCAAGGAGAAGCACCTGTGGGCCCGGTTGATCGGCTCCACGTTCGGCGGCCAGCTCGGTGACACCCTGGTGTTCTGCGCCATCGCCGCCAACGCCATCGGGATCACCAGCTTCAACGACTTCGTCGTCTACACCGCGCTGGGCTGGCTGTACAAGACCGTCATCGAGATCGTCATGTTGCCGGTGACCTACCGGGTGATCGCGGTGATCAAGCGTCGCGAGCCGACGTACCAGCCCGCGGCGTGAGACCCAGCGAGAAGCCGGAGGCGGATCGCGTATGAGCAAGCCCTAAGGCTCCTCTGGCAAAGCTCGCAGACCCCTCGAGAAATAACTTACTCGGCGGTAGCTTCGGTAGATGAGCCTGACAACGGAAATCAAGGCGCCCGGCGCACTGGGCACCGTTCACGACTATGGCGACCAGGCGCTGCTGCTCGAGTTCGACAGCACCGCGGATGTATTGGCCTGGACCGACACCCTGACACGGGCCGGTCTGCCGGGCGTTGTCGATATCGTGCCCGCCTCCCGCACCGTACTGATGAAGCTCGACGGGCCGCGCTACCTCGCGCCGACCCGGCAACGGCTCGGAAAGCTGCACCCGGAACAGTCCGTCACCGAAGGCCGCACGGCCGATGAACCCGACGCGGTCATCGAGGTGACCTATGACGGCGCCGACCTGGACGCGGTAGCGGAGCTCACCGGGCTGAGCACCGCCGAGGTGATCGCCGCCCACACCGGAACCCTGTGGCGGGTCGGATTCGGCGGCTTCGCACCGGGTTTCGCGTATCTCGTCGGCGGCGATCCCCGCCTGCAGGTACCTCGCCGCGACGAACCGCGCACCCGCGTACCGGCCGGATCGGTCGGGCTGGCCGGTGAGTTCAGCGGCGTCTACCCCCGCGAATCCCCCGGCGGCTGGCAACTGATCGGCCGCACCGACGCCGCACTGTTCGACGTCACCCGGGAGCAGCCCGCCCTGCTGACACCGGGCATGACCGTCGCATTCCGGGAGGTCTCATGAGCGACGCTTGCGGAGCGAATCGACAACCGGCATGCGAGACCCGAGCCTGCGAGGGAATCGCATGAGCATCACGCTGGAGATTCTGCGCACCGGGCCACTGGCCCTCGTCGAAGATCTGGGTCGTCCCGGCCTGGCCCACATGGGGGTGACCCGCTCCGGAGCGGCCGACCGCCGCGCCCACACGCTGGCCAACCGCCTGGTCGCCAATCCCGGTGAGCGGGCCACCGTCGAGGTCACCTTCGGCGGATTCTCCGCGCGGGTGCACGGCGGCGGCAAAGAGGGGGTCGCCATTGCCGTGACCGGCGCCGACACCGACCCGGCCGTCAACGGAGTTCCGTTCGGCACCAACAGCATTCATTACGCCCATGACGGTGAGGTGATCTCGCTGGGCTCGCCGCACTCCGGGCTGCGCAGCTACCTGGCGGTGCGCGGCGGGATCGACGTGGAGCCGGCGCTCGGGTCGCGCAGCTATGACGTGATGTCCAGCATCGGGCCCGCTCCGCTACGGGTGGGCGATGTGTTGCCCGTCGGTGAGCACACCAGCGAGTTCCCCGAACTGGATCAGGCGCCGGTCGGCACCATCGAACCCGACATCCTCGAGCTCCAGGTGGTGCCGGGCCCCCGCGACGACTGGTTCGTCGATCCGGACATCCTGATCCGCACCAACTGGCAGGTGACCAACCGCAGCGACCGGGTCGGGATGCGGCTGGTCGGGATGCCGCTGGAGTACCGCTGGCCCGACCGGCAGCTGCCCAGCGAGGGCGCCACCCGCGGCGCTATCCAGGTCCCGCCCAACGGATTTCCGGTGATTCTGGGGCCGGATCACCCGGTGACCGGCGGCTATCCGGTGATCGGGGTGGTGGCCGAAGAGGACATCGACAAGCTGGGTCAGACCCGGCCCGGGCAGACGGTGCGGCTGCACTGGTCGCGGCCGCGCCGGCCGTTCTGATCACTGCCCCCGGATTGGTGGTAGAAACGCATTTGTGCGCAGTCACAGCCTCGGTCAGGGTGCGGTGCGGGAAGTCCACACCGCCCGCCTGATCCACACCGCCGACCTGGATGCCGAGACGCGCGATGACGCCCACCGGATGGTCGTGGACGCCTTCAACGCGGACGGGGGCGCCGATCCCGACGGCGCGTTCGACGATTCCGACTGGGAGCACGCGCTGGGCGGCATGCATGCGCTCATCGGCCACCGCGGCGCCATCATCGCGCACGGCGCGGTCGTGCAGCGCAGGCTGCTCTACCGGGGCACGGCACTGCGCTGCGGATACATCGAAGCCGTCGCGGTGCGCGAGGACTGGCGGGGGCAGGGGCTTGCCACCGCCGTCATGGATGCCCTTGAGCAGGTGCTGCGCGGCGCGTACCAACTGGGCGCCCTGGGATCCTCGGAGGCCGGGCTGGCGCTGTACCTGCCGCGCGGCTGGCAGCAGTGGACCGGGCCGACCTCGGTACTGGCGCCGTCCGGCGTCACCCGCACCCCCGACGATGACGGCGGCGTCTACGTCCTGCCGGTCAACGTCGACCTGGACACCTCCGCGGATCTCGCCTGCGACTGGCGCGACGGTGACGTCTGGTAGGCCGGTACCTCACAGGCCGGCGCCGTTGGCGGTGAGCGGAAGTTCACTGCCGGGTGATCGCGAGCAGCGACTGTGCAACATTGCCCTTCTAGCCTCTGACCTCATGCCCAATGCACTGCAGCCCGGTGCGACACCGCCACGCAATCACCAGGTAACACCCGAGAAACATGCACTGAATACACAGGGGACATGACCGAACCTGACTGGGCTCCGCTCACCGGGTTCCGGGTCGCCGTGACCTCCGCCCGGCGAGCCGAAGAGCTGAGCGCACTGCTGACCCGACGCGGCGCCGCCGTGACCAGCGCGGCCGCCATCACCATGGTGCCGCTGCCCGACGACGACGAACTGCGGGTCAACACCGAGGCCCTGATCGCCGCTCCCCCGGACATCGTCATCGCCACCACCGGCATCGGGCTGCGCGGCTGGATCGCCGCGGCCGACGGCTGGGGGCTGGCCCACGAACTGACCGCGGCGCTGGGCAACGCGCGCATCGTCTCCCGCGGACCCAA
The DNA here is from genome assembly GCA_030499155.1 of Mycolicibacterium frederiksbergense. Taxonomy (GTDB): domain Bacteria; phylum Actinomycetota; class Actinomycetes; order Mycobacteriales; family Mycobacteriaceae; genus Mycobacterium; species Mycobacterium frederiksbergense_A. Next base: position 1,157,388 of record JAUKNU010000001.1, read on the forward strand.
GGCGACCGGCGCACTGCGTGCCGCAGGCCTGCCCGAGGAATGGTCCCCGGAGTCGGAGTCCTCCCGCGAGCTGCTGCACTACCTGCTGGAGGGCGGCATCGTCGGAATGCGGGTGGCCGTCCAGTTGCACGGCACCAACGACGACTGGGACCCGTTCCCGGAGTTCCTGGACGAGCTGCGGGCCGCCGGCGCCGATGTGGTGCCGATCCGGGTCTACCGATGGAATCCGGCACCGCGCAACGGACCGTTCGATCAGCTGGTCCTCGGTATCGCCGAACAACGCTTCGATGCGGTCAGCTTCACCTCCGCGCCGGCCGTCGCGGCCCTGCTGCTGCGTGCCCGCGACCTCGATGTGGAACCCGCCGTCCTGACCGCACTGCGCACCAATGTGCACGCCATGTGCGTCGGACCGATCACCGCCCGACCGCTGGTGCGTCTCGGCGTGCCCACCTCGGCTCCGGAGCGGATGCGCCTGGGCGCGCTGGCCCGCCACATCACCGATGAGCTGCCGCTGCTGCAGTCCCGCCGGATACGGGTCGCCGGGCACCTGCTGGAGATCCGCGGCACCTGTGTGATGGTCGACGAGGTGGTCAAGGAGCTGCCGCCGGCCGGGATGGCGACCATCCGGGCACTGGCCCACCGCCCGGGCGCGGTGGTGTCGCGCTCCGATCTGCTGAGCGCGCTGCCGGGCAGCGGGACCGACACCCATGCCGTCGAGACCGCCGTACTGCGTCTACGAACAGCGTTGGGCGACAAGAACATCGTGTCGACGGTCGTCAAACGCGGGTACCGGCTGGCCGTCGACGAGTTCCCGGCAGGTGCGGCATGAACCGGGGCGCCGCCGCCGTGCTGGTGGCCCACGGCACCCGCAAACCGGGCGGCGTCGCCATGGTGGAGGAACTCGCGCGCCGCGTCGGCGACGTGCTCGACCGCGAGGTGCACGTCGCGTTCGTCGACGTGCTCGGACCGACCCCGACCGAGGTGCTCGACCGCCTGCCCGCGCACCGGCCCGCGGTCCTGGTGCCCGCCTTCCTGGCCGGGGGGTACCACGTCCGTGTCGACGTCCCCGCTCATGTGCAGGCCAGCACCCACCCCGATGTCACGGTGACCAGGCCGCTGGGCCCGTGCGCGGGCGCCGTCCGCGTGATCGCCGACAGGCTCTTCGAATCGGGCTGGCGCCCGGGCGATTCCGTCATCCTGGCGGCGGCCGGAACGTCGGATCGCAGCGCGCAGTCCGATCTGCGGCAGACCGCGGCGATGTTGTCCGCACTGATCGGGGACCGGGTCGAACTCGGCTATGCCGCCACCGGTGCCCCGACGGTCGCCGACGCGGTCGAGGCTGCGCGGGCCCGATCCGGCGGGGCACGGGTGGCCGTAGCGTCCTACCTGCTCGCCGACGGCCTGTTCCAGGACCGGTTGCGCGCGGCGGGCGCCGATATCGTCAGCGAGCCGCTGGGCATCCATCCGGGCATGATCCGGCTGATCGCGAGCCGGTTCCGGCGCGCACAGGCCGCGCAGCTGCCCCGCGCCGCCTGAGCTGAGCTGGCGATTCGGGGACACCGGCGTTCCTCGGCTAATATCGCACAAATGGTTTCGCAGGGGGGAGGTGAGCAGCTGCGTGCGCAGCTGCTCACGATATTGCAGGACGCCGACCGCCCGATGACCACCTCGGAACTGCGCGACCACCTGCACGCGCACTGCGCGTCACGCGTCGTGATCGAGACCGTCTACCGCAATCTCACCGTGCTCCAGCGTCGCGATGAGGTGGAGCGCCGACCGGGTCCAGGCCGGGACGCCTTCTGGGGTCCGACGGAGGCTACCCAGCGATCTCTACGCAACCGTCCGGCGTGATCCGGGTCCGGTAAACCGGCACCGAAACATCCGGATCATCAAGGCAGACACCATCTTCCAGTGAGAACGCTTGCTTCTTGATCGGTGACTGCACGCAGGCCCGGCCGGCGCGGTCCCCGACGATGCCCCGTGACAGCACAGCGGCGCCGGAAAACGGATCGATATTGCTCACCGCATGCAGCGCACCGTCATCGAGCCGAAACAGCGCGACCTGCACACCACCGGGCAACAACACCGCGACACCGCGGCACGGCAGCAGCCGGTCATACGCACACGCCGATGTCCATTCCGAATTGCCCTGGGCATCCATGTCTTTGCGATCATCGAGCAAGGTCATGAGGTCTCCTGTGCTGGCATCTTCGGCATCCCGATCGGCACCTTGCGGCCGAACGACTCGGTGAACTCGATGGTCGGGTCCGCGATCTCGGGAGCATTGACGAACGAGACGAAGCGCGACAGCTTCTCCGGGTCATCCAGCACGCCCTTCCATTCGCAGGCGTAGCCGTCGACGTGGCGTGCCACCGCTGCCTCGAATTCCGCTGCCAACCCGAGCGAGTCGTTGCAGACGACATCGCGCAGATGGTCCAGGCCGCCTTCGAGGGCGTCCAGCCACGGCGCGGTGCGCTGCAAGCGGTCCGCGGTGCGGATGTAGAACATCAGGTAGCGGTCGATATAGCGGATCAGCGTCTCGTCATCGAGATCGCCGGCGAGCAGTTGGGCGTGCTTGGGGGTCATCCCGCCGTTGCCGGATACGTAGAGATTCCAGCCGGTTTCGGTGGCGATGACACCGACGTCCTTGCCGCGGGCTTCCGCACATTCGCGGGCGCAGCCCGACACACCCATCTTGATCTTGTGGGGTGCGCGCAGCCCGCGGTAGCGCAGCTCCAGGTTGATGGCCATCTGCACCGAATCCTGCTGGCCGTAGCGGCACCAGTCGCTACCCACGCAGCTCTTCACGGTGCGCAGCGATTTGCCGTAGGCCTGACCGGATTCCATGCCGCCCTCGACCAGCCGACGCCAGATCTCCGGCAGCTGATCAACCCTGGCGCCGAACATGTCGATGCGCTGGCCGCCGGTGATCTTGGTGTAGAGATCGAAATCCCGTGCGATCTCCCCGATCAGGATCAGCTGCTCGGGGGTGATGTCACCGCCGGGCACCCGCGGCACCACCGAGTAGCTGCCATTCTTCTGGATGTTGGCCAGGAAATGGTCGTTGGAGTCCTGCAGCGAGGCCTGCTCGCCGCCCAGGACGTGGTCCGAGCTGGTCGAGGCCAGGATCGAGGCGACGGTGGGTTTGCATATATCGCAACCCTTTCCGGTGCCGAACTTCTCGATCAGACCGGAGAAGGTGCGGATCTCGGTGGCACTGATGATCTCGAACATCTCGGCGCGGGACTGACTGAAATGCTCACACAGCGAGGTGGATTGCTCGACGCCCTCGGCCTCCAACAGCTGTTTGAGCAGCGGGACGCACGATCCGCAGGAGGTGCCGGCCAGCGTGCACTTCTTCAAGCCGGGCACATCGGTACAGCCACCGCAGATGGCTTCCTTCAGATCACCTTTGGTGACGTTATTACAGGAGCAGATCTGCGCGATATCGGGCAGTGCGCCGACACCCAGCGCGCTGGCACCGTCACCGGCCGGTGCGATGAGGGAGAGCGGATCGCCGGGCAGCTCACTGGCCACCATCGGGCGCAGCACACCGTAGGCCGATGCGTCACCGACCAGGATGCCGCCGAGCAGCGTCTTGGCGTCATCGGAGAGCACCAGTTTGGCGTAGGTCTGCTTGACCGGGTCGTTGACCACGACGTCCAGGCTGTTGGGTGTATGTCCCTTGGCGTCACCGAAACTGGCCACGTCCACACCCAGAAGTTTGAGCTTGGTGGACATGTCGGCCTCACCGAATTCGGCCGCACCGCCGAGCAACCGGTCGGCGACCACCTCGGCGCTGGTGTAGCCCGGGCCGACCAGCCCGTAGCAGCGGCCCTCGATGGCCGCCACCTCGCCGACCGCGTAGATGTCGGGATCGCTGGTGACACAGGACCGATCGGTCATCACGCCGCCGCGCTGGGCGAGCTCGAGCCCGACGTCGCGGGCCAGTTCGTCGCGGGGGCGCACACCGGCGGCGAAGATGACGACACCGGCCTCGATGCTGGTGCCGTCGTTGAGCGTCACCCGCACCGCGTCGTTGGACTGGGATTTGCGCAGCGGCTGGTTCTTCTGGGCCGGCTGGATGCTCTCGGTGCTCACGCCGGTGTGCACCTCGATGCCCAGGCCGCGGATCATCCGGGTCAGTACGGCGCCGCCGGCCTCGTCGAGCTGGGCCGCCATCAAATGCGGTGACATCTCCAGCACGTGGGTGTCCAACCCGAAGCCACGCAGCGCATTGGCGGCTTCCAGACCGAGCAGCCCGCCACCGATGACCACGCCGACCGGCGTCTTCGTCTTGGCCGCGGCCAGTGCGCCGTCCCGGATGGCGTCCAGGTCGTCGAGGGTGCGGTAGACGTGGCACTGCGGCAGATCACGGCCGGGCACCGGCGGCACGAAGGCGTAGGAACCGGTGGCCAGGACCAGGGCGTCGTAATCCAGGGACCGGCCGTCGGCCAAGGTGACGGTCTTGGCGGCCCGGTCGATATCCCGGGCCGCCAAGCCCAGATGCAGGACGACACCGTTGTCGCCTGCATAGTCATTGCCGGGCAGTGCCAGCTTGGACCGGTCCCAGTGCTCGGTGTATCCGGTCAGGCCGACCCGGTCATAGGCCGCGTCGGCCTCCTCGGAGAGCACGGTGATCCGCCACGCACCCTCGGTGTCGCGGGCCCGCAACGCCTCGACGAAGCGGTGCCCGACCATGCCGTGTCCGACGACCACCACATGCTTGGGGACCATCTGCTTGGCTGATTGCATACCGCGACGGTAGGGAGCCGATATTGCCGCAATGTCGCCTCGTGTGAAGCGGCCGTCACGGTGTTCTCACATTCGCCGGGCGGCCGGTGTGAGTGCCGCTGCCTCACCGCCCCGAGGTTGTCGGTGTACCGGCGGACACTGCCGACATGCGGGATCCGTTCATCGGAAGCGAGGCACTGGCCGAAGGCCGCCCGGCTCCGATCCCGCCGCCATGGGGTGCGGGCCGGTTACCCGGCCGCCGCGCCGCATGGTGCCCGCTATATCGATCCCCGGGCTACCCGCGGTCACCGTGCGAAAGATCCGCCGGGCCTGGGCCTTACGTTCGTAACGTCATGGCGGTCGACTACCGGAGATTCCGCCGTGGCGTGACGAACGACCCCGTCTGCCGCTACTTCCAGGGCGCCACCAGTTCGTTGATTCGCTCGGTCAGGGTGAACTGCAGGAACGGCCCGAAGCTGATCCGGCCGACACCGAGCGGACCGAAGCGCGCCGGGTCGTCCTGGCCCGGCAGCGCGATCGCGTTGATCGGCAGCGGCAGCTCCTCGACGAGCCGGCGGTAGGTGTCGTCATCGTGGCGGCCCACCGGGTAGAGGCTGTCCGCGCCCGCGTCGGCGGCCATCTTCAGCTTGCGCACCGCGCGCTCGAACCGGTCGGACTCGTCGCCGACCTCCCGCAGGAAGAGATCGGTGCGGGCGTTGATGACCACGTGCACGCCGGCGGCGTCGGCGGCCCTGCGGAGCTCACCGACCAGTGCGGCGTGATCCTCCTCGGAGCGGATCCGGCCGCCCTCGGAGTGCACGGTGTCCTCGATGTTGAGGCCAACCGCGCCGGCCGACAGCAGTCCGTCGATCAACCGGGCCCCCGACTCGCCGTAACCCGACTCGATGTCCACCGAGATCGGCACGTCGACCGCGCCGGTGATCTGCGCGACCCGGGTCAGCAGATCGTCATAGCTCATGCCCTCACCGTCGGGCTTGCCCACCGAGTCGGCCACCGGGTGACTTCCCACGGTGAGCGCGGTGAAACCGGTATCGACCACGGTTTTCGCCGACCATGCGTCCCACACCGTCGGCAGGATCGCCGGGTCCCCGGGGCGGTGCAGCGCGAGCAGTGCGGAGGCCTTCTGCTGAAGATCTTGGTTGGACATCGGAATCCTTTTCCTCGACGTAGACGTGATCTGTCTCACTCTCAAGTCCGGGATGTGGCTAACATCGAATGCGTAATGTGATCCCTGACACCCTTCAGCCCAAGGAGGTCACCCTTGTCCACCACGACCGAACTTGCCGAACTTCACGAACTGATCGGCAACCTTCGCCGCTGCGTCACATCGCTGCGAGCCCGCTACGGCGACTCCCCGGCGATGCGCCGCATCGTCAACGACGCCGAACGCATGCTCAACGATATCGACCGGCTGGACATCGATGCCGCGGAACTGGAGATGCGTGGAGCCCCAGCGCACTCCCGCCCCACCGAGAAGGTCTCCATCCCCGACACCGACTACACCAGAGACTTCTGGCAGGGAGTCGATGACGAGGGTCTCGGCGGCAGCCGCTAGACCGCCCGGGGTTCACCACCCCGATACAACAGAAGAAGAGGAACTCAGTGAGCGCACCGACCTCGAAACCTCAAGGTAACGGCGTCTTCTCACCCACAAGAGCGCAGATCAAGCAGCGCACACTGCGTACCGATGCGTGGTGGAAATCGCCGCTGCTGACCGATCTCGGCTTTGCCGCGTTCGTCATCTACGCGACGGTGCGGGCGTTCCTGCAGAACAACTACTGGGTCGCCGACTACCACTATCTGACGCCGTTCTACTCACCGTGCGTCGTGAAGTGGAACGAGGCGACCCAGTCCGGTTGTATCCCGGAGGCCAGCCACTTCGGCCAGATCCTGCCGGACGTGTGGTGGCTGCCCTACGCCGCGTTCTCGCTGCCGTTCCTGCTGCTGTTCCGGCTCACCTGCTACTACTACCGCGGCGCCTACTACCGGTCGGTCTGGCAGTCGCCGACCGCCTGCGCCGTGGCCGAGCCGCACGCCACGTACACCGGTGAGACCCGCCTGCCGCTGATCATCCAGAACACGCACCGGTACTTCTTCTACATCGCGGCCATCATCTCGGTGATCAACACCTACGACGCCATCCTGGCGTTCCGCTCGCCTACCGGATTCGGTTTCGGGCTGGGCAACATCGTGCTGCTCGTGAACGTCGTGATGCTGTGGGTCTACACGCTGTCGTGTCATTCCTGCCGGCACGTCGTCGGGGGACGGCTCAAGCACTTCTCCAAGCACCCGGTGCGGTACTGGATGTGGGGACAGATCAGCAAGCTGAACACGCGGCACAAGCTGTACGCGTGGATCACCCTCGGCACCCTGATGTTCACCGACTTCTACATCATGCTGGTCGCCAGCGGAACCATCAGCGACCTGAGATTCATTGGCTGACAAGGCCATCAGACCCAAATCAACAGTAGTGAGGATCTTGAATGGGTGACCTGGAACGGCACGCCTACGACGTCGTCGTGATCGGTGCCGGCGGGGCGGGGCTGCGCGCGGTGATCGAGGCCCGCGAACGCGGCCTGCGGGTGGCGGTGGTGACCAAATCGCTGTTCGGCAAGGCGCACACCGTGATGGCCGAGGGCGGCTGCGCGGCGGCGATGCGCAATGTGAACACCAAGGACAGCTGGCAGGTGCACTTCGGTGACACCATGCGCGGCGGCAAGTTCCTGAACAACTGGCGGATGGCCGAACTGCACGCCCAGGAGGCCCCGGACCGGGTCTGGGAACTGGAAACCTATGGGGCGCTGTTCGATCGCACCAAGGACGGCCGGATCAGCCAACGCAACTTCGGCGGCCACACCTACCCGCGGCTGGCTCACGTCGGTGACCGGACCGGCCTGGAGATCATCCGCACCCTGCAGCAGAAGATCGTGTCCCTGCAGCAGGAGGACTTCCGGGAAACCGGGGACTACGAAGCCCGCATCCGGGTCTTCCACGAGTGCTCGATCACCGAGCTGATCCTGGACAACGGGGCCGTCGCGGGAGCCTTCGGATACTGGCGCGAGACCGGCGAGTTCATCCTGTTCGAGGCGCCTGCGGTGGTGCTGGCCACCGGCGGAATCGGCAAATCCTTCAAGGTGTCGTCGAACTCGTGGGAGTACACCGGCGACGGCCACGCCCTGGCGCTGCGCGCCGGTTCGGGCCTGATCAACATGGAGTTCATCCAGTTCCACCCGACCGGCATGGTCTGGCCGCTGTCGGTCAAGGGCATCCTCGTCACCGAGGGTGTGCGCGGTGACGGCGGAGTCCTGAAGAACTCCGAGGGCAAGCGCTTCATGTTCGACTACATCCCCGACGTCTTCAAGGGCCAGTACGCCGAGTCCGAGGAAGAAGCCGACCAGTGGCTCAAGGACAACGACTCCGCGCGCCGCACCCCTGATCTGCTGCCCCGCGACGAGGTGGCCCGCGCCATCAACGAAGAGGTGAAGGCCGGCCGCGGCAGCCCGCACGGCGGGGTCTACCTCGACATCGCCTCCCGGATGCCCGCCGAGGAGATCAAACGACGGCTGCCGTCGATGTATCACCAGTTCATCGAGCTGGCCGAGGTCGACATCACCAAGGACGAGATGGAGGTCGGTCCGACCTGCCACTACGTGATGGGCGGCATCGAGGTCGACCCCGACAGCGGCGGCGCGGCCACCCCCGGCCTGTTCGCCGCGGGCGAGTGCTCCGGCGGCATGCACGGCTCCAACCGGCTCGGCGGCAACTCGCTGTCGGATCTGCTGGTGTTCGGTCGCCGGGCCGGGCTCGGAGCTTCGGACTACGTGCGGTCACTGGCCGACCGGCCCTCGGTCACCGACGACGCCCTCGCCGCGGCGACCCAACTGGCGCTGGACCCGTTCACGCCGAAGGCCAACGCCGAGAACCCCTATACCCTGCATGCCGAACTGCAGCAGTCGATGAACGACCTGGCGGGCATCATCCGCAAGGAGGCTGAACTGCAGGAGGCGCTGGCCAAGATCGACGAGCTCAAGGCGCGCTACGCCAACGTCGTCGTCGAGGGCGGCCGCGTCTTCAACCCGGGCTGGCACCTGGCCATCGACATGCGCAACATGCTGCTGGTCAGCGAGTGCGTGGCCAAGGCGGCGCTGCAGCGCACCGAGAGCCGTGGCGGGCACACCCGCGATGACCATCCGCAGATGGACTCGCACTGGCGCAACAAGCTGCTGGTCTGCCGGGCGGTGGAGGGCGACCACCAGGTGGTCCCGGACATCACCGTCGAGGCGGAACAGCAGCCGGTGATGCGGCCGGATCTGCTGGCCACCTTCGAGCTGTCCGAGCTGGAGAAGTACTACACCGAAGACCAACTGGCCGAACACCCCGAGCGGAAGGGCTGACCATGGCTGCCTACAACGCGAAGCTACGGGTCTGGCGCGGCGACCCGTCCGGCGGCGAACTGCAGGACTACACGGTCGAGGTCAACGACGGTGAAGTGGTGCTCGACATCGTCCATCGGCTGCAGGCCACCCAGGCCGGCGATCTCGCGGTGCGCTGGAACTGCAAGGCCGGCAAGTGTGGTTCCTGCTCGGCGGAGATCAACGGCCGCCCGCGGCTGCTGTGCATGACGCGGATGTCCACGTTCGACGAGAACGAGACCGTCACCATCACCCCGTTGCGGACCTTCCCGGTGATGCGCGACCTGGTGACCGACGTGTCCTTCAACTACGAGAAGGCACGCCAGATCCCGTCCTTCACCCCTCCCAAGGATCTGCAACCGGGCGAGTACCGCATGCAGCAGGAGGATGTGAACCGCAGCCAGGAGTTCCGCAAGTGCATCGAGTGCTTCCTGTGCCAGAACGTCTGCCACGTGGTGCGTGATCACGAGGAGAACAAGGAGAGCTTCGCGGGTCCGCGATTCCACATGCGCATCGCCGAGCTGGACATGCATCCGCTGGACACCGTGGACCGCAAGGACATGGCCCAGGAGGAGCACGGGCTGGGCCTGTGCAACATCACCAAGTGCTGCACCGAGGTGTGCCCCGAACACATCAAGATCACCGACAATGCGCTGATCCCGATGAAGGAACGCGTCGCCGATCGCAAGTACGACCCGATCGTCTGGCTGGGAAACAAGCTTTTCCGGCGGTAGGGACGTTGACTCTGCGCCCACGGTGCAGAAGTACGAGTAGCTCGCGCCCAGAGCGCAGAGTCAACGCCTGTGCGTGGCGCGCCATCGGGCGTACGGTTGTGACAGCGGCCAATCAACCCTGAAGAGGCACAGCATGTCACAACGAGAAACGATCAGCGTCAACGATATTCGCACCGCGATCCGGGAGCTCACCGCCCGCGCGGAACTCGCCCGCAAGGAAGGCAGGCCGGCGGATGCCGCCGAACTGGAGCAGCGGGTCGCGGAGTACCGCGACGAGCTGGGATCGCGGCCGTAGGCGAACGCCGATCTAGCAGCGAGGTACGCGCTGCGCCGAGAAGTGCGGCTCAGCCACCCAGTTTGCGGAACGCGCTGCGGTGGAACACGATCGGCGGCACGTCGTGCACGGTGATCTCACTGACCTGCAGCACCACGATGGTGTGATCGCCGGCGGGAACTTCTTGGGTGATCGTGCTTTCCAGCCACACGCTGGTGCCGTGCACGAACACCGCCCCGCTGTCGCGGGACTGGGTCTCCAGACCGGCGAAGCGGTCGCCGGTCTTGGCGGCCAGGGTGCGTGCCGCGGCGTCATGCGATTCGCCCAGCACGCTGATCCCCAGCGAGGGCAGGGCCTTGAGTTTGGGCCAGGTCTCCGATGAGTTCTGCACGCAGAACGAGACCAGCGGGGGGTCCAGCGATACCGGCACGAAGGTGCTGGCCGCCAGACCGACCCGGACGCCGTCGACCTCGGCGGCGATGGCGATGACTCCGGTCGGGAAATGCCCGAACGCCTCGCGCAGCGAAGCCGGGCTCAGTTCTGTGTCGCTCATAACACTTCCATCTTCACATGTAATGGTGCGCGGCGGCGACCTCGGGGTGTGCGCCCACCCGACTCTTCCACGCATTGCGGCCCCACCGGCGCCGTCCGCACAGAAACCACCCGTCCATCGTGCCCCTCGAAGGCCACGGCGGCCATGCTCACGCTCAGCCTGAACACAACCTTGAGTAGCCTGACCCCCATGCCCAACGCGTCCATCCTCACCGTGCTGCGGGAACGTGCTGGCGATACACCCGACGAGCTCGCGTTCACCTATACCGACTACGACCGGGATCCCGGCGGTATCGCCGAAACCCTGACCTGGGCCCAGCTGTACCGGCGCACCCTCAACATGGCCGCCGAAGCCGGTCAGTACGGGTCGCCCGGGGACCGGGCGCTGATCATCGCGCCGCAGGGGCTGCCCTACATCGTGGCGTTCCTGGGTGCCATGCAGGCCGGGTTCATCGCCGTTCCGTTGTCGGCACCGGTGCCCGGCTCCCACGATGAGCGCATCGGCGCGGTGGTGGCCGACACCTCGCCGGCGGTGGTGCTGACCACGTCCGCCCTGTTCGACATCGCCGCCCAATATGTCGACGACGGCGCCGCGATGACCGCGGTGATCTCGGTGGACACCCTGGACCTGGACACTCCCGAACCGGTCGCCGGCGATGCCCCGGACGGCCCGGACATCGCCTACCTGCAGTACACCTCGGGGTCGACGCGGGCTCCGGCCGGCGTGATGATCAGCCACCGCAATCTGATCGCGAACTTCGATCAGTTGATGCCGGACTATCTGCGCCGGCACGGCGGCACCTTCCCCGACGGCGGTGCGCTGGTCTCGTGGCTGCCGTTCTACCACGATATGGGCCTGATGCTGGGGGTTGCGGCGCCTATTCTGGGCGGCACGCAGGCCGACCTGATGAGCCCGCTGGCGTTCCTCACCCACCCGGCACGCTGGCTGAAGACCATGGCCCGGCACCGGGTGACGGTATCCGGCGGACCCAACTTCGCCCTGGATCTGGCCGCCCGGCGCACCAGCGACGAGGATCTCGCGGACCTCGACCTGAGTGTCGTCGAAAGCATCATCTGTGGCGCCGAGCGAGTCCAGCCGCCCACCGTGACCCGCTTCCTCGATCGCTTCGCGCCGTGCGGTTTTCGGCCCGAGGCGCTCATGCCGTCCTACGGCCTGGCCGAGGCGACGGTGTTCGTGGCCAGTGGCGGTCAGGGACGGATCCCCGAGGTCGTCGAGTTCGCCGTCGACGAATTGACCGAGGGCACCGCGATCCGTCAGCCCGGGGGCACTCCGCTGGTCCGCTACGGGGTGGCCGCGTCACCGTTGCTGCTGATCGTCGACGCCGAGACCGGCAGGCCCTGCCCGGACGGCGCCGTCGGCGAGATCTGGACGCACGGTGAGAACGTGTCGGCGGGATACTGGCGCAAACCCGATCAGACCGGCACCGGATTCGGTGCCGAACTCATCGACGGGCCTGCCGATCTGCCGACGACCGACTGGCTGCGCACCGGGGACCGCGGCTTCATCTCCGAGGGCGACCTGTTCATCGTCGGGCGGATCAAGGACATGCTGATCGTGCGCGGGCGCAATCACTACTCCGAGGACATCGAGGAGACGGTGCGCGGGATCACCCGGGGCAGGGTGGCCGCGATCGCCGTGACCGATGAGCAGGACGAGCACGACGAGAAACTGGTCACCATCATCGAGTTCAAGAAACGCGATGACACCGAGGAACTGGGCGAGGCGAAAAGCGATGTGACCGCCGCGATCTCGCGTGCACACGGACTGCAGGTCGCCGATATCGTGCTGGTGCCGCCCGGCTCGATCCCCACCACCACCAGCGGCAAGATCCGTCGCTCGGCATGTGTCGAGCAGTATCGACAGGGGCAATTCGTGCGGCTGGACGCGTAGCCAGCGCCCGCGATGTGGATCACCCTGCTGGTCATGGCCGTCGCCGTCAGCCTCGAACCGTTCCGCATCGGGATGTCGGTGCTGATGCTCAACCGCCCACGGCCCCTGCTGCAACTCACCGCCTTCCTGTGCGGTGGCTTCCTGATGGGCCTGACCGTGGGCGCAGTGGTGCTGTTTCTGCTCGAAACGCGCTTGGAGTCAGCCCATTTCACTCTGCCGCGGGTACAGATCGGGATCGGCGTGCTGGCCCTGCTGGTGGCCGCGTTCTTGGCGGTCACCACCGGACGCCCGCGTACACCGCCGGCCTGGCTGAGCCGGCTGCTCGACGGTCAATCCCTGTGGGTCGCCGGGGCGGCCGGGCTCGGAATCGCGCTACCCTCGGTCGACTACCTGGCCGCGCTGGCCGTCATCGGCACCGCGGACATCAGCCCGACGACGCGGGCGCCGCCACGCCCGCCAGCCCGTCGAGTTCGCCAAGAGTGTGGCCACGCTGTCCGATCTGGGCTGCGCGATGCTCGTCGCACCGGTTCTCGACGCGCTGACCGCGCAGGGCCACCGGCACCGGACGCTGCGCCTGCCGGCATCCGACGCCGACGAGCAACGCCTTTCCGCCGATCTGCGCGCCGCGGTGGAAGACGAACCGACGCTGCGCATCCTGCATGTCGCGGCGCTGGAGAAGGACAGCATGCCGACTATGCGGACGCTGCTGCGGATGCAGCACCGCGTCCTGGACGGCACCCAGCGACTGTTCCGTGCCGCCGCCGCAGCGGATCTGCGCGCCCCGATCTGGGTCGTCACCCGCGGTGCACAACGCGTGCTCGACACCGATCCGGTGTCACCGGAGCAGGCCAGCCTGTGGGGCTTCTGCCGGGCGGTCGCCCTGGAGTACCCCCAGGTCTGGGGTGGGCTGGCCGATATCTCGGGCAACGCCGAAGAATGGTCACGGCTGATCGGCCAGATCGTCGGTGGCGCTCGCGGGGAGGACCAGATCGCGCTGCGCGGGCAGCTGATCCATGTGCCCCGGCTGAGCAGGCGCACCGGGCAGCCGAACCCCACCGCCCTCGAATTGCGGTCCGATGCCACGTATCTGGTCACCGGAGGCCTGGGTTCGCTGGGACTGGAAATCGCGGGCTACCTGGCCGCACACGGCGCCCGCCATCTGGTATTGACCAGTCGTCGCGCCCCCGGCAGCGCCGCCCAGCAGCGGATGGACGCGCTGCGCCAGCAGTACGGCTGTGAGGTGCGTGCCGTCGCCTCCGACGTCGCCAACCCGCACGACATCGCGCATCTGATGGCCACCATCGCGGCCGAGCTGCCACCGCTGGCCGGCATCGTGCACGCCGCCGGCGAGAACAGCACCACACCGCTGAGCACCCTGGATCCCGCTGAACTGGATCGGGTGTTCTCCGGAAAGGTCTGGGGCGCCTGGTATCTGAGTGAGGCGATCGCCGATCTGCAGTTGGACTTCTTCCTGTCGACGTCCTCGATCTCCTCGGTGTGGGGAAGCTACGGCCAGAGCGCCTACAGCGCGGCCAACGCCTTCCTCGACGGACTGACCTGGCGGTTGCGCGAACAGGGTGTGCCCGGGTTCAGCGTCAACTTCGGGCCGTGGTCGGCGGGTATGGCCGACGGCGAGGCCCGCGCCCAGCTGGACAAGCGCGGTGTGCGCACGCTGTCACCGGCCGACGCGCTGGCCGGGATGGCCGATGTCATGGTCGGCACCGGCAGTCAAGGTGTGGTGGCCAGGATCGACTGGGCCCGCTTCCTGCCCATCTATCTGCAGGCAGGCCGGCGTGCCCTGCTGGCCGATGTGGCCGGTGAGGTTCCCGAGACCGCTTCCACGCCGGTGGGATCCGCCGGCACGACCCGGTTCGTGGAACGCCTCACCTCCGCTCCGATACAGCAGCGCAAGAAGCTCGTCCTGGAGGAACTGCGCGACGCGGTCGCCGAGGTGACCCAGATCGATGCCGCCGAGATCCGGGAGGAGACCGGCCTTTTCGATCTCGGTCTCGATTCCCTGATGGCCGTCGAACTACGACGGCGACTGGAACAGTCAGTGGGCGCCGAACTGCCCGCCACACTGGCAATGGACCACCCGCGACTGACCGACATGGCGGACTATCTGCTCGGCGATGTGCTGAAGCTCAACGAGCGGGGCGCCAAGAAGGCTGCTGCGCAGCCGGTCTCGCTGACCACCACGGCGGCCGACGAGCCGATCGCCATCATCGCCGTCGCCTGCCGCTTCCCGGGCTCGCCCGATCCGGACGCCTACTGGGATCTGCTGGCCGGCGGAGTGGACGCCATCCGGGAGATCCCGGAGGACCGCTTCGACGTCGACGAGTTCTACGACCCGGACCAGCAGATGCCGGGCAAGATCTACACCCGCAGCGGCGGATACCTGGAGAGCGTCGACGGATTCGATCCGGAATTCTTCGGTATCTCTCCCCGCGAAGCCGTCTGGATCGACCCGCAGCAGCGCCTCATGCTCGAACTCTCCTGGGAGGGTCTGGAGCGGGCAGGCTATTCCGCTGCGTCCCTGCGCGGCAGTCGCACCGGCGTGTTCGTCGGTGTCGGCGCCAACGAGTACTCGCACCTGCTCTCCGGAGATTCGCTGGAGAACCTGCAGCCCCACTTCATCACCGGCAACGCCCTCAACGCCATCGCCGGCCGGGTGTCCTTCACCCTCGGACTCGAGGGCCCCGCGATGGCGGTGGACACCGCGTGCAGTTCCTCGCTGGTCGCCGTTCACCAGGCCGCGCAGGCCCTGCACTCCGGTGACTGCGACATGGCCATTGCCGGCGGGGTGAATGTGCTGCTGAGCCCGGCGTCGGTGGTCGCGGCATCACGGGCCCGGATGCTGTCCCCCGACGGCCGGTGCAAGACGTTCGACGCCGCCGCCGACGGCTACGTCCGCAGCGAGGGCTGCGGTGTGCTGGTGCTCAAGCGCCTGTCCGACGCCCAGCGCGACGGCGACCGGATCAGCGCCGTCATCCGTAGCAGCGCGGTGAACCAGGACGGCGCCTCCAGCGGTCTCACGGTGCCCAATGGTGGTGCCCAGCAACGACTCATCAGCTCGGCCCTGGCCCGGGCCGGCCTGTCCGGCGACGACGTCGACTACCTCGAAGCGCACGGCACGGGCACCCCGCTGGGAGACCCGATCGAGGTGCAGGCGGCCGCGGCCGTGTACGGCGCCGGCCGGGACCCGGACCGCCCGCTGCTGATCGGTACCGCGAAAACCAATGTCGGCCATCTGGAGTCGGCGGCCGGTGTCGCAGGCCTGGTCAAGGTCGTGCTGTCGCTGCAGCACGACCTGCTGCCGCAGACCCTGCACTTCAACAACCCGTCACCGCACATCCCGTGGGACAGCCTGCCGGTGCAGGTCGTGGACAGACCCACACCGTGGCATGCCAACGGCCGGCCGCGGCGGGCCGGGGTCAGTGCCTTCGGATTCACCGGCACCAACGCCCACGTCCTGATCGAAGAGGCCCCCGAAGTTCTTCCGGCACAACCCGTTGACGAATCCCCGGCCGAACCGGTCGAGGACACGGTGACGCCCGCCCGGGAACCGCTGAGCGTGTTGCCGCTGTCCGCGCGCTCATCGCAGGGACTGGTGGCGCTGGCACAGCGGTACTCCAGCTGGCTGGACGCCCACCCGGAGGCCTTGGTCGCCGATGTGGCGTTCACCGCCGGGGCGGGGCGCTCGCACTTCGAGCACCGGGCGGCGGTGGTCGCCAACACCGTCCCCGAAGCCAAGATGCTGCTCGACGATCTGGTGGCCAACCGGCTGCGCCCGGGCGTGGTGCGCGGCGAGTGCACCGACCCGCCGACGACGGCCTGGTTCTTCCCCGGCCAGGGCAGCCAGTACCCCGGCATGGCGCGCGAATTGTTCGACTCCGAGCCGGTTTTCGCCGATACCGTGCGCCAGTGCGCGAAAGCCGTCGACGGCATGCTGCCCCGCCCGCTGCTCGACGCGATCTTCGACACCGGCCGGGAGGCCACCGAGACGCTGCGGCACACCTCGTTCGCCCAGCCGGCGATCTTCGCCGTCGAGATGGGCCTGGCCCGGCTGTGGCAGTCCTGGGGTATCGAGCCCGACGTGGTGCTCGGCCACAGCGTCGGGCAGTACGCGGCGGCCTGCGTGGCCGGGGTTTTCAGCCTCGAGGACGGCGCCCGGCTGATCGCCGAGCGTGGCCGGCTGTTCGGCAGCCTGCCCGCCGGCGGCCGCATGGTGGCCGTGTTCGCCGACCCCGAGTACGTCGAGGGCGCCGCCGAGGCGTTCCCGCGGGTGTCGGTCGGCGCCTACAACGGCCGCAACACCGTGCTGTCCGGGCCCGGTGAGGATCTCGAACAGATCGTCGCCAACTGCAGTGCCGACGGCGCGCGCTGCACCTGGCTGGAGACCAGTCACGCGTTCCACTCCGAACTGCTGGACCCGGTGCTCGACGAGTTCGAGGCTTTCGCCGGTCAATTCGAGTACGCCGTGCCGACCCGCCCGCTGGTCTGCAACCGGACCGGTGCGGTACTGACGGCCGAGACGCCGATCAACGCGCAGTACTGGCGGCGGCATTCGCGTCAGCCGGTGCAGTTCACCGAGAGCGTGCGCACTGTGGCGGCACTGGGTTGCTCGGTGCTGATGGAGATCGGCCCGCAGCCGATCCTCACCGCCGCCGCGCTGCAGAGCTGGCCGGAGTCCTCGGCCACGCCGCGGACCATCGTGTCGCTGCGCAAGGGCGCCAACGCGCAGCGTCAGATCACCGAGGCCCTCGCCACCGCCTACATCTGCGGTCACCGGCCCGATTTCGCCGCCAAGCATCACGGCGAGCAGCACCGGCTGGAACTGCCCACCTACCCGTTCCAGCGTCGCCGCTTCTGGCCCAAGACGTCGGTCGCCGGCATGGGTTCCGGCGGGGTTTCGGTGTCCGGGCTCCTGGGCAGCGCCAAGGATCTGGCCTCCGGCGACACCGTCTACAGCAACGTGCTGTCGGTCAAGACCCAGCCGTGGCTGGCGCACCACGTCATCTACGGCACCGTCGTCGTGCCGGGTGCGACGTACGCCGCGATGGCCCTGGCCGCCGCGGAAGCTCCGGCGCACGTGAAGGATGTGTACTTCTACGAGCCGATCATCCTGCCCGACAAGGCGTCCCGTGAGGTGCAGCTGACCCTGCATCCGCAGGACGACGGCTGGAAGTTCCAGGTGCACAGCCGCCCCTACGGGGTGCGCGAGGCCGAGTGGTCGCTGAACGCGGACGGCACGCTCGGTTCCGGCGCGGACATCGACGCTCCGTCCGATGACGCCCCGGCCCTCAGCCCGGACGAAGCGGTCGAGCACATGAACCGCACCCGCCCGCAGGAGCTCTTCGAGATCTTCAACGACCTGGAACTGGCCTGGGGACCCACCTGGTCGACATCGCTGAAATCGCTGTGGGTCGGCGACGGTGAGGCGATCGGCGATGTCTCCGTCGGTGAGGAACTCGCCGAGCATCTGGGCAGCGAGCCGATCCATCCCGTGCTGCTCGATCTGTGCACGGGTGTCGCGTTCCCGGCCTTCCCGGCGGTACTCGCCGCCGAGCAGGGCATGCACGACCTGTTCCTGCCGCTGTGGTACGGACGAGTGCAGCTGCTGGAGAAGATGCCGAACCGGTTCTACTGCCGGGCACGCTGGCATGAGGGTCCGCTCAACAGCGAAACCCTGGTCTTCGACCTCGATTTCGTGCACCGCGACGGTCGGGTGCTGGGCGGGATCCGTGAGTTCACGGTGAAGCGCGCGCCGCGCGAGGCGTTGCTGCGTGGGCTCGGCGGTGACTCGACCCGGCTGCTGTACACGGTGGGCTGGCACGAGGGCGCCGCCCCGGGCAGCGTCGTCGACGCCGGAGACGAAGCCGCCAAGATCGCCGCAGGCACCTGGTTGGTCGCCGGCGACGACGCCTTGGCCGGTGCCGTCCCCCATGCCGTGTCCGTCGAGGAACCGGCCGACCCGGACGCCTGGAAGCAGGCGTTCGCTGCGGCCGCCGAACGCGGCACACCGGTCAGCGGGATCGTCTGGCGCAGTGCGGGACAGGCCGGTGCTGGGGCGAGCGGAGCGACGGGGAAAATCAGCGACGGACCCACCGCGGACCTCGCGATGCGGCTGGAGTCCGAGGTGTCGGCCCTGCTCGCGGCCACCCAGACCGCGCTGGCCGGCCAGGTGAGCAATCTGCCCGGCGGGCTGTGGATCATCACCGAAGGCGCGGTGGCCACCGAACCGGGCGAGCCGGTCGACCCGGTGCAGGCCGCGCTGTGGGGATTCGGGCGCACCCTGATCGCCGAGCAGCCGACCCTGCGCTGCCGGCTGCTGGACGTGGCGGGCGCCGGCGAGTCGCTGAGCTGGCTGGCCGATGCACTCGGCACACCGGTCGTGGAACCCGAGATGGCGGTGCGGCAGGGACGCTTCCTGGTGTCCCGGCTGCTGCACTGGGCCCGCACCGGTCATCTGCCGATGCCCCGGTCCGACGACTTCGCCCTGGCTCCCACCGAGCGCGGCGCGATCGACAACCTGCGGCTGACCGAGGCGGAGGTGACCGCGCCGGACGTCAACGAGCTCCAGGTGCGGATCGAGGCCGCGGGCCTCAACTTCCGTGACGTGCTCAATGTGCTCGGCCTCTACCCCGGCGACCCGGGTCCGATCGGCGGCGACCTCTGTGGTGTGGTCACCGAGATCGGCTCGGAGGTCACCGGATTCGAGGTCGGCCAGCGGGTCTTCGGTTCCATGCAGGGCGCGTTCGCCAGCCGGCTCAACGTGCCTGCGCAGCTGCTGGCTGTGGTGCCGGACGGGATCGGCGCGGTTGATGCCGCGACCATTCCCGCTGCGGCGCTGACGGTCCGTCTGGCCTTCGACTGGGCGAAGCTGCGGCCCGGCGACAAGGTGCTCATCCACGCCGCCAGTGGCGGTGTCGGGCTGGCCGCGGTGCAGATGGCACGCCACCACGGTGCGATCGTCTTCGCCACGGCCAGTACCTACAAGCGGGCGACGCTGCGCGCGATGGGCGTGGAGTACGTGTACGACTCGCGCAGCACCGATTTCGCGGATCAGATCCTCGCCGACACCGACGGCACGGGTGTCGACGTGGTGCTCAACAGCCTGACCAATGAGGGCTTCATCGAGGCGACGGTGCGGGCGACGGCGCAGGGTGGTCGGTTCGCCGAGATCGCCAAGCGAGATATCTGGACCACCGCGCAGATGGCCGCGGTGCGCCCCGATATCGACTACGAGATCGTCGCTCTGGACGTGACGATGATGAGCGATCCCGACCACATCCAGCGCCTGATGTCCGAGGTGTCCGACGGGCTGGCCAGCGGCGAGTGGACACCGGTGCCCGCCGAGGTCTACCCGCTGACCGAGGCCAGGACCGCGTTCCGGCGCATGCAGCAGGCCCGCCATATCGGCAAGATCGTGGTGCAGATGCCGAAACCGCTGCAGCCGCACAGTGATCGGACCTACCTGGTGACCGGCGGTATGGGTGCGCTGGGTCTGCACACGGCGGCCTACCTGGCTCAGCTCGGCGCCGGCGACATCGTGCTCACCAGCCGTCGCGCTCCCGATGCCGAGACCCAGCAGGCCATCGACGCCATCACCGAGCGCTACCACTGCCGGATCCACGTCTTCTCCGCCGACGTCGGAGAGGTGGCCGCGGTGGCCACGCTGCTGGAGAAGATCCGGGCCGAGCTGCCGCCGTTGGCGGGTCTGGTTCATCTGGCGGGCGTGCTCGACGACGCCCTGCTACCGCAGCAGAGCCTGGAGCGGTTCCAGGCGGCGTTGGGGCCCAAGGCCTATGGCGCGCACTACCTGCATCAGCTGACCAGGACCGACGAGCTGGATTTCTTCATCGTCTACTCGTCGGCGTCGGCCGTGTTGGGCTCGCCGTCTCAGGCCAACTACGCGACCGCGAACGCCCTGCTCGACGGGCTCGTCGCGCAGCGCAGGGCGCAGGGGTTGCCGGCGACCGCAGTCAACTTCGGGCCGTGGGGCAGCGGCGGTATGGCCAGCTCGCAGGCGGCGATGGCCAACCTCAGCGCCCAGGGCATGATGCCGCTGGAGCCGTCGGCGGCGCTGGCCGCGCTCGGCGAGGTCGTCCGGCACGGCACGGCACAGGCCACGGTGCTGAAGGCCAACTGGCAGCGGACCGCCAAAATGCTGGGCGGTATCCGCCCGCCGTTGCTGGATCAGGTGCTGCCCAGCGGGGACGCGTCATCCGGTGGGGACAGCGAGTTGCTCCGCCAATTGCAGGAGCTGCCGGTCGCGGCGCGGGCCGGTTTCATCACCGAGTTCCTGCAGCGCGAGGTGCAGGGCTTCCTGCGGCTGGCGCAGCCACCGGCGGCGACGAGCAGGTTCCTGGACCTCGGCACGGACTCGCTGATGGCTGTCGAACTCCGCAACAGGTTGTTCGGCCAGTTCGGCGGCAAGTTCGATATCAGCCCGACGGCGGTGTTCGACTATCCGACCATCGGCGAACTCGCCGAGCACCTGGTCTCGCAGCTGCCCGATGCCGAATCACCGGCGGCTGAACCCGAGCCGGCCGCGGAGCCGAAGACCGAAGGCTAGGCCCAGCGCGTCGCTTCCACCTCGGTGGGTAGCGCCGAGCGCAACGGCACATCCAGCCCGTCGTAGATCCCGGCGGGCTGGGTGGCCAGCCACTCGATGGCGCCGAGCAGTCGGTTGGCGGCGGTGGTGTTCCCGCCGTCGGCGCGGGTGCCGCCGGGTACGTCGGCGCGAGTGGTGATGGTGAGCTGCGGATCGCCGTCGACGATGACGCGGTGATCGCCGACCCCCTCGTCGGGCTGCGGCCAGTCCGGGGCGCAGGTCGGGTGGATGCGGGTGATGTGCTCGATGATGACGCGCTGCGTGCCGGCGGACCAGCCGATCACCCTGAGGAAGAACGCGCCCTGGGTGCCCTTCTCGAACGGTCCCATCACCGTGTCGACGGTCTCCTCCAGCGGTAGCCGCTCGACCTCCTCGGTGATCTCGTCGATCTCGATGCCCAGGCCGCGCCCGATCAGGCGGACGTTGCCACCCCACACCATCGTCGGGATGGATGGCAGCAGCATCATCGGTGTCTCGTCCATGGCGCCCCCGAAGCCGCACGACACCTTGACCGCGAACGGCTGGTTGTAGGTGGAATAGTCGAAGATCTCCTGACAGGTGATCGTCTTGATGCGGGTGCACAGGCTGGCTGCCGTCACCGCCAGGGCGTCATTGCCCCAGCCGGGGTCGACTCCGGACACCAGCAGACTCGCGCCGCCGGCGTGGGCGGCATCGGTGAGGCGCTGCACCCATTCCGGTGGTGCCGAGCGCGGGTCGTAGAGCGAGTACAACGACGGGGTCACCACGTGCGCCCCGGCGCGCAGCGCGCGTTCGATATCGGCGATGGCCTCTTCGGGCCGGATGTCACCGGAGGCCATATAGGCGACGGCGTCGCCGTCGGCGAGTGCGGCGTCCACGTCGGCGGTGTCACTGACCGCCCGGACTCCCGTCTCGGCGTCCAGACCTGCGAAGGAGGCGGCATCGCGGCCGGTCTTCTCCGCCGACGAGGTGATCAATCCGGTCAGGCTCAACCCTGGAAAGGCCACCGTCGACCGGATCGCGGTCGCACCCATATTTCCGGTTCCCCATACCACCACACGCCTCATCCGCCTCACTCTAGATGGCGCGCCGCAGCCATCGTGGCCAGCATCACATTGAGCCGAGACGTGCAGCTCAGGGGGCATTTTTGGGCACGTTACAACGCCCGATCAACCACCGGGTTGGTCAGTGGCCGAAAATTTGCTCGCTACCGCTTTGCGCGGAGGTTACTCGGCGGTATAGTTCTGAGCAGTTACTGGTGGGTAACTTAGTGCAGTCCAGACGCAAGTACCCAACCGCCACAAGTACCACCTGCTTAGACCCAATCTCATTGAGGAGACACTGTGAGTCACTACAAGAGCAACGTTCGTGACCAGGTATTCGCCTTGTTCGATGTGCTCGGTCTCGACAAGGCACTCGGCGCCGGCAGCTTCGCCGACCTGGACGCCGACACCGCCCGCGAGATGATCAGCGAGATGGCGCGCCTGGCCGAGGGCCCGATCGCCGAGTCGTTCGCCGACGGTGACCGCAACCCGCCGGTCTTCGATCCCGCGACGCACACCGTCACGCTGCCCGAGTCGTTCAAGAAGTCGGTCAACGCCACCATCGACGGCGGCTGGAACAAGGTTGCCCTCGACGAGGATCTCGGCGGCATGCCCGCCCCCAAGGCACTGCTGTGGGCGCTCAACGAGCACATTCTCGGCGCCAACCCGGCGGTCTGGATGTACAGCGGCGGAGCCGGTTTCGCGCAGATCTTCGCGCACAACGGCACCGATGAGCAGAAGAAGTGGGCGGCCATCGCCTCGGAGAACAACTGGGGCGCCACCATGGTGCTCACCGAGCCCGATGCGGGCTCCGATGTGGGCGCCGGCCGCACCAAGGCCGTCAAGCAGGAGGACGGCTCCTGGCACATCGACGGTGTGAAGCGCTTCATCACCTCCGCCGATGCCGACGACCTCTTCCCCAACATCGCGCACCTGGTGCTGGCCCGCCCCGAGGGCGCAGGCCCGGGCACCAAGGGTCTGTCGCTGTTCTTCGTGCCGAAGTTCCTCTTCGACTTCGAGACCGGCGAGCTCGGCGAGCGCAACGGCGTCTACGTCACCAACGTCGAGCACAAGATGGGCCTGAAGGTTTCGGCCACCTGTGAGCTGTCCTTCGGCCAGCACGACAAGCCGGCCGTCGGCTGGCTCGTCGGCGAGGTGCACAACGGCATCGCCCAGATGTTCGACGTCATCGAGCAGGCCCGGATGATGGTGGGCACCAAGGCCATCGCCACACTGTCGACCGGCTACCTGAACGCGCTCGAGTATGCCAAGGACCGCGTCCAGGGTGCCGATCTGACCCAGATGACCGACAAGACCGCACCGCGGGTGACCATCACCCATCACCCGGACGTGCGTCGCTCGCTGATGACCCAGAAGTCCTACGCCGAGGGCATGCGCGCGCTGTACATGTACACCGCCACCTTCCAGGACGACGAGGTCGCCCAGGCACTGCACGGTGTCGACGCCGACATGGCCGTCCGGATCAACGATCTGCTGCTGCCGGTGGTCAAGGGCTTCGGCTCGGAGACCGCCTACGCCAAGCTCACCGAGAGCCTGCAGACCTTCGGCGGATCGGGCTTCCTGCAGGACTACCCGGTCGAGCAGTACATCCGCGACGCCAAGATCGACTCGCTGTACGAGGGCACCACCGCCATCCAGGCGCAGGACTTCTTCTTCCGCAAGATCATCCGCGACAAGGGTCAGGCGCTGGCGTACCTGTCCGGTGAGATCGACAACTTCGTGAAGAACGCGACCGGCAACGGCCGTCTGAAGGCCGAGCGTGCACTGCTGGCAACCGCTCTGGAGGACGTGCAGGGCATGGCCGCCACCCTGACCGGCTACCTGATGGCCTCGCAGGAGGATCCGGCCGCCATCTACAAGGTGGGCCTGGGTTCGGTGCGCTTCCTGATGAGCGTCGGCGACCTGGTCATCGGCTGGCTCCTGCAGCAGCAGGCCGCGGTGGCGATCGAGAAGCTCGACGCCGGTGCCACCGGTGCGGACAAGGCGTTCTACGAGGGCAAGATCGGCGCCGCGTCGTTCTTCGCCAAGAACTTCCTCCCGCTGCTGAGCAGCACCCGCACGGTGCTCGAGGCGATCGACAACGAAGTGATGGAACTGGACGAAGCAGCCTTCTGAGTTTCTGAGTTCCCCGAAGACCAAGGACCCCCGGCGATCCCGGGGGTCCTTGTCTTTCTCGGCTCGGCACACTGGAAGAGTGCGCAACCCTCAACCCGCCGCAGTGCCCACGACTCACGGCATCGTCCTGATCGCCTCGCTGGCGGCGACCACCGCCCTGACCATCGCGCTCGGCGTCACCGACCCCGCCGCGCCACTGTCCTACCCGTACCGGTTCCTCATCTGGAATTTGTGGCTCGCCTGGATCCCGATGTTCGCCGCGGTGGCATTCGCCGCGGTCCGGCGGCCCATCTGGCTGCTGCCGATCGGCGCGGTCTGGCTGGCGTTCCTGCCCAACGCGCCCTACCTCGTCACCGATCTGGTGCACCTGGGCAACGGTGTCGAATTGTGGCGCCACATCCTGCAATACGGGTTCGCCGCGTGGACCGGGACCGTGCTGGGCATCGTGTCACTTCGCCTGGTGCACAACCGCATCGAGCGACAGTTCGGGATGCTCGCGGGCTGGGTCGTGGTGGTGGTGTCGGTCGGGCTGTGTGCGGTGGGCGTGGTGATCGGACGGTTCCAGCGCTGGAACTCCTGGGATCTGGTGACGCGCCCTGATGCGGTGGTGGCGCAGACCCTGGAGTGGGTGCGCTCACCGCTGGCCGAGGTCCAGTCGACCGGTGTGGCGATCGCGGTGGCCGCATTCTTCGGGCTGGCCTATCTGACCATCTGGTCGCTGGGCGGCGTGACCCGTTCTGCTCACAGCAGCACCGCGAGCGCAGTCCACGACTGACACGGCAGTGTCTGAGTATGAGCGAAAAACCACCACTGTTCGGCCATCAGTTGCGCGAGGACCTGTACCGCAAGCGGGTGCTCGTGCTCGACGGCGCCCTCGACGATGACAACGGCGCCGTGCTGATGACACAGCTGCTGACACTGGCCTCCGACTCCGATGACGATGTTGCGCTGTGGATCCACTCCCCCGGCGGCTCGGTGCCCGCCATGCTGGCGATCCGCGACGTGATGGCGCTGATACCCGCCGACGTGTCCACCCTGGCGCTCGGACTGGCCTGCAGTGCAGGCCAATTCCTGCTCTCATCCGGGACGCCGGGTAAGCGCTTCGCGCTGCCGCACGCACGCATCCTGATGCACCAGGGCTCGGCGGGCATCGCCGGATCGGCGGTCGAGGTGGAGGTGCAGGCCGATGATCTGCGGCACACCCGCGACACCGTGCTGGCGATCATCGCCGCCGACACCGGCCAGGATGTCGAGCGCATCTTCACCGACTCACTGCACGACCGCTGGTTCACCGCCGAGCAGGCGCACGCCTACGGCTTCATCGATCACATCGTCGGCGAGTTCTCCCAGATCACCCCGAACCGTAAGCAGCACTTCGGGATCGGAGTCTGACATGAGTGAGGCTTGCCGAACGAATCGACAGATGGCATGCGGGACCCGAGCCTGCGAGGGAGCCGCATGAGCACCTACACCATCCCCAATGTCATCGCCCGCACCACCGGCGGCGAACGCATCATGGACGTCTACTCGCACCTGCTCACCGAGCGCATCGTCTACCTCGGCACCGCCATCGATTCCGGTGTCGCCAATGCCCTCATCGCTCAGCTGCTGCACCTGGAGGCCGACAACCCGGAGCAGGAGATCGGGCTCTACATCAACTCCGAGGGCGGCGATCTGTCGGCGATGCTCGCCGTGTACGACACCATGCGCTTCATCAAGGCCCCGGTGGCAACCACTTGCGTCGGGCAGGCCGTGGCGACCGGGGCGGTGTTGCTGGCCGCCGGTGAGCCCGGCCGGCGCTCGGTGCTGCCGCACACCAGGGTGGTGCTGCACCAGCCGGCCGCCCAGGGTCGCGGCACCATCCCGGATCTGATCCTGCAGGCCGATGAGGTGGTCCGGATGCGCAATCAGCTGGAATCGATCCTGTCCCGGCACACCGGCCGCGGCGTCGAACAGCTCCGGCACGACACCGACCGGGACCGGGTGTTCGATGCCGAGGGCGCGGTGGCCTACGGGCTGGCCGATCGGGTGCTGGATCAGCGGGTCTAAGCGGCCAGCAGGGTCGCGCCGCCGTCCGGCCGGCCGGCCGGCGCGCGAGTCAGGTCGGCCGAGATACCGCCGAGTAGCCGCCCGAGGTCGATGTTCAGCGCACCGCACACCGCGGCGATCATCTCGCTCGACGGCTCCTTGCGGCCCCGCTCGATCTCGGAGAGGTACTGCGGTGACACCCCGGCGCGGGCGGCGACGTCGACCAGGCGGGCACCGCGGCGTCGGCGGGTGTCGCGCAGGCGCCGGCCGAGGACTTCGCGCCACAGGGGTTCGGGCTCGCGCGACGGCCTGCGGTCCGGGTGGATGCGAATGATGTCGCCCATGCCAGCATCATGACCGCATTCGACGGGCTGCGGCGTGCTGTTCACCATGGGCAGAAGACATGAGGGCGGGTTCGGGAGGACTTGTCGGTCTTTCGACCTCGAGGGCGTCCTCACATACCTTTCGGTATCTCGCGCGGCCGGAGTTTCACCTCGTTCCGGCTCTTTGGATCTGTCTCTCCCGAACCCGTCGTGCGGTCGACTGTACGCCTGTGACGACGATCACACCAGGGGTTTTTCGGCACCTTGCAGATCGACGTCCAGCGCCCGCAACAAGGCCCGCGTCCGGTCTCTGACCTCGGGTGACCGGTCGTAGACCACGCCCACATATTCGTGCACGCCGGCGGCGCGCAGCTCGTCGATGCGGGCGGTCACCGTCTCCTCGTCCCCGATAAGGACGGCATCTTCGGGGCCGGCGTAGCCCTCCCGGTCGAGCATGGCCCGGTAGGAGGGCAGGTGCCCGTACATCGCGAACTGCTCGGCAGCCTGCGACCGCGCGCCGTCGACATCGTCGGTGACGCTGATCGGCAGCGCGGCCACCACCCGAACCGAACGCCCCTCGGGTGCGGCCGCGGCTCGCAACGCCGGCCCGACATGCTCGGCCAGCGTCTTCGGCCCGGTCATCCACGTGACGGTCCCCGAGGTGCGCCGCCCGGCGATCTTCAACAGCTGCGGACCGAGCGCGGCGATGTACACATCGGGCTGTGCGGCGCCCGGGATCTGCAGCGCACCGCGGGTCGTGTAGATCTCCCCGGGCGCGTCGGCGGGCTCACCGGCCAGCAGCGGCAGCAGTCCATCCAAATACTCGTTGAGCCGTCGCACCGACCGATCCCACGGAATGCCCCACATGCCTTCGGTGACGGCCGCGTGGGTCATTCCGAGGCCGAGGATGAAGCGGCCGCCGGCGATCAGATTCAGCGTCAGGGCGCGCTGGGCCAACTGCATCGGATGCTGATTCTGGATCGGCACGACACCGGTGCCGACCTCGATGGTGTCGACCTCGCGCAGGGCCACCGCCAGGACGGTCAGCAGGTCCGGCTCGTAGGGCATCTGCGTCATCCAGATCCGGCGGAACCCCTCGTCGCGCAGCTTGGCGAATTCCGACACGACGCCGTCGACGAGGGATGTGGCGCCCGATCCGGACAGTGACCCGAGGATGCTTATCTGCATGCTCCTCATGATGCCCGCCGCGCGATGACCGAAACCGGGAGTCGGCTGGGAAACTTCGGCCCGAACTGGTTCTCGTCGGTGATGGGTACCGGGATCCTCGTCGTGGCCGGTGCCACGCTGCCGGCGCAACCACCCGGGCTGCGGGTGTTCACCGAGATCGTCTGGGTGTGCGCGGCGGTGCTGCTGGTGGCGCTCATCATTGCTGTCACCGTGCAGTGGTTCCGCCACCCCACCGTCGCCCGCGGGCACGCGCGCAATCCGCAGATGGCGCATTTCTACGGTGCCGCGCCGATGGCGCTGCTGACCGTGGGGTCCGGCACCATGCTGGTCGGCAAGGATCTGATCGGCGAGAGCCTGGCCGTCGACATCAACTGGGTGCTGTGGACGGCGGGCACCATCGGCGGGCTGTTCACCGCGATGACCATCCCGTACCTGATGTTCACCCAACTCAACGTCGGCCCGGACGCCGCCTTCGGCGGGTGGTTGATGCCGGTCGTGCCGCCGATGGTCTCCGCGGCGTCGGGGGCGATGCTGATCCCGCACATGGCGGCGGGCACCGGCCGCACCACCATGTTCTACGGCTGCCTCGCGATGTTCGGGTTGTCCCTGATCGCGGCGCTGATCATCATCACGATGATCTGGAGCCGGCTGGCGCTGTACGGGACCTCCGGCACCGCACGGGTCCCGACCCTGTGGATCGTGCTCGGGCCGCTGGGCCAGTCGATCACGGTGGCGGGGCTGCTCGCCGCCCATGCTCACCTGGCCGTCGCGCCGGAACTCGCGGCCGGCACGGAGATCTTCGCGATCCTGTTCGGGGTGCCGGTGTGGGGTTTCTGTGTGCTGTGGATCGGGCTGGCCGCCGCGCTGACCGTGCGCACCCTGCGCCGCGGGATGCCGTTCGCGCTGACCTGGTGGAGTCTGACGTTTCCGGTCGGCACGTTCGTCACCGGCACCACGCAGTTGGCGGTGCACACCGGACTGCCGGCTTTCGAGGTGGCCGCCTCGGCGGCCTACGCCGGCCTGTTGTGCACGTGGGCGCTGGTCGCGGTCCGGACTGCGCGCGGCAGCCTGGCCGGCAGTCTGTTCGCCCCGCCCGGAGCGGGACCGGTCACCGCGTCCAAGGACGTGCGCGAAAAATAGAGAAGCCCCGTGTTGCCGTCGGGTCGGGGGGTCAGACGGCAACACGGAGCTATCCCATGTATCGACGGTGCTCCGGCGAGCGTTACACCGAATCCGAAAAACTTTTTATGCAACTTTTCGAGCCGGGCCGAAACTGTATTCCAGCAGGGAAAATGCGAGTGGACACCGTCCGGAATACAGTTTCGGCGAGAGCCTAGGCCTCCAGGATGGCCGTCACACCCTGGCCACCGGCGGCGCAGACCGAGATCAGGCCGCGCACCGGCTGCCCGGTTTCCTTCTTCTTCTCGGCCAGCTGCTTGGCCAGCTGGGCGACGATGCGCCCGCCCGTCGCGGCGAACGGGTGCCCGGCGGCCAGCGAGGAGCCGTTCACGTTGAGCTTGCTGCGGTCGATGGCGCCCAGCGGGGCGTCCAGGCCGAGCCGGCCCTTGCAGTAGTCCGGTGACTCCCAGGCCGCCAGCGTGGCCAGCACCACGGAGGCGAAGGCCTCGTGGATCTCGTAGAAGTCGAAGTCCTGCAGGGTCAGGCCGTTGCGGGCGAGCAGCCGGGGCACCGCGTAGGTCGGCGCCATCAGCAGCCCGTCGGGACCGTTGACGTAGTCGACCGCGGCGGTCTCTCCGTCGACGAAGTAGGCCAGCACCGGCAGGTTGCGCTCGGCGGCCCACTCCTCGCTTGCCAGCAGGGCCACCGAGGCGCCATCGGTCAACGGCGTGGAATTGCCGGCCGTCATGGTCGCGTCGCCGTTGCGGACCCCGAAGACCGGCTTGAGCTTGGCCAGCTTCTCGGCCGACGAGTCGGGGCGCAGGTTGTTGTCGCGGTAGACCCCGAGGAACGGGGTGACCAGATCATCGAAGAACCCGCGGTCGTAGGCGGCGGCCATGTTGCGGTGGCTGGCCGCGGCCAGCTCGTCCTGGTCGACGCGCTTGACGCCCATCTCCTTGGCGGTGATGGCGGCGTGCTCGCCCATCGACAGCCCGGTGCGGGGTTCGCCGTTGGTGGGGATCTCCACCCCGAGGGCCGCGGGCAGCTTGCCGACCAGCTTGAGGCGGTCGAGGTTGGACTTGGCGCGGCGCACGCTGAGCAGCACGCCGCGCAGATCATCGCCGAAGGCGATGGGCGCGTCCGAGGTGGTGTCCACGCCACCGGCGGCCGCCACCTGATAGCGGCCGCGGGCGATACCGTCGGCGGCCGCGATCGCCGCTTGCAGGCCGGTGCCGCAGGCCTGCTGCAGGTCGAAGGCCGGGGTGTAGGGCGACAGTGAGCTGCCCAGCACGCTCTCGCGCATCAGGTTGAAATCGCGGCTGTGCTTGAGCACGGCGCCCCCGATCACGGCGTCGAGCTTCTCGCCGCGCAGGCTGAACCGTTCGGCGAGGCCGTCGAGGACGGCGGTGAACATGTCCTGGTTGGAGGCGTTCGCGTAGGCGCCGTCGGAGCGGACGAACGGGATCCGGTTTCCGCCGAGGACGGCGACGCGACGGTCATTGGTTTCTGAAGGCATGGCCCAAGGTTACCCGCTAACCTTACTCTGGAGTAAGTTAGTACCCATGGCTTCCGACTTGTTCTCCCAAGTGGTCAATTCCGGGCCCGGTTCATTCCTGGCCAAACAACTGGGCGTCCCGCAGCCCGAAGAGCTGCGCCGCTACCGCGCAGGCCAGCCCGCGCTGGCCGGATCGCTGCTGATCGGCGGGGAGGGCCGGGTGGTCGAACCGCTGCGCGCCGCCCTCTCCGAGGACTACGACGTCGTCTCGAACAACATCGGCGGGCGCTGGGCCGACTCCTTCGGGGGGCTGGTCTTCGACGCGACCGGCATCACCGAACCGTCCGGGCTCAAGGAGCTCTACAAGTTCTTCACCCCGGTCCTGCGCAACCTCGGTGCCTCCGGTCGGGTCGTCGTCATCGGCACTACCCCGACCGGCACCAACACCGCGCATGAGTACATCGTGCAGCGCGCCCTGGAGGGCTTCACCCGATCGCTGGGCAAGGAACTGCGCCGCGGCGCGACCGTGTCGCTGGTGTACCTGGCCGCCGACGCCGACCCGGGTGCCTCCGGCCTGGAATCGACGCTGCGCTTCATCCTGTCCGGCAAGTCCGCCTTCGTCGACGGTCAGGTGTTCCGGGTCGGGGCCGCCGCCTCGCAGGCGCCCGCGGACTGGGACAAGCCGCTGGCCGGCAAGGTCGCCGTGGTGACCGGCGCCGCCCGCGGTATCGGCGCGACCATCGCCGAGGTCTTCGCCCGCGACGGCGCCGCGGTGGTCGCGGTCGACGTACCGGCCGCCGAAGAGGCGCTGAAGGAGACCGCCGAGAAGGTGGGCGGGACGGCACTGGCACTCGATGTCACCGCGTCCGACGCGGTGGACCAGATCGTCGCGCACCTCACCGAACACCACGGCGGCAAGCTCGACGTCCTGGTCAACAACGCCGGCATCACCCGCGACAAGCTGCTGGCCAACATGGACGAGCCGCGCTGGGACTCGGTCGTCGCGGTGAATCTCCTTGCGCCGCTGAACCTCACCGAAGGCCTGGTCGCCGCGGGCGCTCTCGGCGAGGGGGGCCGGGTGATCGGCCTGTCGTCGATGGCCGGCATCGCGGGTAACCGCGGCCAGACCAACTACGCGGCGACCAAGGCCGGCATGATCGGCATCGTCGAAGCACTCGGCCCGACGCTGGGCGAGAAGGGCATCACCATCAACGCCGTCGCGCCCGGCTTCATCGAGACCAAGATGACCGAGGCCATTCCGCTGGCCACCCGAGAGGTAGGCCGCCGGCTGAACTCGCTGTTCCAGGGCGGTCAGCCCGTCGATGTCGCCGAGACCATCGCCTACTTCGCCAGCCCGGCGTCGAATGCGGTCACCGGCAACACGATTCGGGTCTGCGGCCAAGCCCTGCTGGGGGCGTGATGAGCGCCTACGCGAAGAACAGAGGACACCGGCATGTCACAACCTAACGGCCTGCTGAACATGGCGCGCGCTGTCGCCGGAGCGCTGCCGTTCGTGCCGCGTGCCGGCGGCCTGCCCGATCGCCGGATCCATGTCCCCGAACTCCGGATCGACCCGGCCAACGTCGCCGCGTACGCCAACGTCACCGGACTGCGCTTCGACAACGCCGTACCGCTGACGTATCCGTTCGCGCTGACCTTCCCGACCATGATGTCGCTGGCCACCTCGTTCGATTTCCCTTTCGCGGCAATGGGTTCGGTGCACACCGAGAACCACATCACCCAGTACCGGCCGATCACCGTCAGCGATGCGCTGGATGTGTCGGTGCATGCGGAGAACCTGCGCGAGCACCGCAAGGGCCTGCTGGTGGACCTGGTGACCAGCATCAAGATCGGCAACGAACTGGCCTGGGAGCAGACCACCACGTTCCTGCACCAGCAGCGCACCAGCCTGTCCGGCGAGCCGCGCCCCGAGCCACCCAGGCCGAAGAAGCTGCCGCCGCCCAATGCGGTGCTGAGCATCTCGGCGGGCCAGATCCGGTCCTACGCCTCGATCGGCGGTGACCACAACCCGATCCACACCAGCTCGATCGGTGCAAAGTTGTTCGGCTTCCCCACCGCCATCGCGCACGGAATGTTCAGCGCGGCAGCGGTGCTGGCCAATATCGAGGGCCGGTTGCCCGACGCCGTGAAGTACTCAGTGCGGTTCGGCAAGCCGGTGCTGTTGCCGGCGCGCGCCGGTCTCTACGTGGACGCCACAGACAACGGTTGGGAACTGGCGCTGCGGCACCTGTCGAAGGGCTACCCGCATCTGACGGCGTCGGTGACCGGGCTGAACTAACCCTTCTCGGTCGGCTTGCCTTTCAGGCCGCGCCAGAACAGGTTGATCATCAGCTCGGTGGCGTCGTGCACGCCGGCGTCACCGGTGCTGACCCGGTCGGCGATGGCCTCGCCGGCACCCACCAGGGCGACGGCCATCATGTTGAAATCGGCGTCCGGCTCCGGGTTCCGGGTACCGGACTGCAGCAGCCTGCCGACCAGCTCGATGATCCGTTCGCGGCCTTCGCGCACGGTGTGTGCGAAGGCCTGCGAGCTGGTGGCCTGGCTGTAGAGCACGATCCACGAGGCGCGGTTGCTGTCGATATAGCCGAGGAATGCGCCAACGGCGTTGCTGAGCATGTCCTTTGGGCTCTGGGTGAAGTCGATTCGACCGCGCACCTCGTCGACGAACCGGTTCAGCTCGCGATCGAGGCACGCCCCGAAGAGGTCCTCCTTGGAGCCGTAATAGAGGTAGAGCATCGGCTTGGAGATCTGCGC
Source organism: Mycolicibacterium frederiksbergense (assembly GCA_030499155.1). GTDB lineage: Bacteria > Actinomycetota > Actinomycetes > Mycobacteriales > Mycobacteriaceae > Mycobacterium > Mycobacterium frederiksbergense_A. The sequence goes on from JAUKNU010000001.1 coordinate 1,190,730, forward strand.
CTCGGCGGCGATCGCGTCCATCGAGGTCTCGTGATAACCGTTGATGGAGAACATCTGCACGGCAGCATCGAGCATCTGCTGCTCGCGCACCGCACGCGGCAACCGCTTGGTTCCACCGGCCATCGGCTCAGAGTACGGGTGATCAGCGGCCGCAGTTGGGATTAGGCCCCTTGGCGGCCGCCACCCGCTGCACCGACGCATCCACCGCGCCCGGTGACAGCTCCCCCGCCGCGACCGCCTGCTCGAGACGGTCGAGCACGGCGGGCACCTCGGCGGTGGTGATCCACAGGGCGACATCCGCCCCGGCCTGCAGGGATTTCAGCACCGCCGCCGCGACCCCGTACTGCTGGTTGATCGCGGCCATGCTGGACAGGTCGTCGGTGTAGACGAGTCCGCCGAAGCCGAACTCGGTGCGCAGCAGGTTGTAGGCCGCGGGACTCAGGCTGGCCTGCTCGCCGCCCGTCAGCCCGGGAACCTGCATGTGGCCCACCATGACCGCCACCGGCGGCTGCTTGGTGAGGGTGCGGTACGGGACCAGATCGTCGTTCTGCAGGTCGGCCAGTGGCGGGGTGGAGACCGCACCGGTGTGCGAATCGCCGGCGGCGCGCCCGTGACCCGGGAAATGCTTGAGCACCGGCAGCACCCCGGCGTCGCGCAGGCCGCGCGCGTAGGCGCCGGCGTACTCGGTCACCGTTTCCGGGTCGTCCCCGAAGGACCGGTCCCCGATCGCCGCGCTCTGCTGGGTCAGGTCCACGACGGGGGCGAAGTCGACGGTGATGCCCAGGCCGCGCATCGCCCGGCCGCGTTCCAGCGCGATCCCGTACACCTCGTCGGGGGTCTTGGTCTGGGCCAGCTCCCGCGCCGAGGGCTGGCTGCCGATCACCCCGGCCAGCCGGGACACCCGGCCGCCCTCCTCGTCGACGCTGACCGCCAGCGACAGCGGCCCCGCGTTCGCCGCAATGTCGGCCAGTGGCGCGCCGAGCATCGACTTGTCGGTCCAGCTGCCGATCATGATGCCGCCGACGTGCTGGTCGGCGACCACCGCGCGGGCGTCGGCGGCGTCACTGACACCGACCATCAGCAGCTGAGCGAGCTTGTCGCGGGTGGACATGGTGGCAATATCGCAGGACCCGGGCGCCGGTGCGGCGGGCAGCGGCTGGTCGAACGAGGCGTTGGTCGGGACGACCGGACCGCTGCTCACCGGGGCCGGCGGCGCGGCCGCCTCCTGCGGTTCGGCGGGCGAGCAGGCCAGCAGGAGACCGGACAGCGCGGTCAGGGCACCGAGTGCGCGCGACATCGACATGGGTCCCCACAGTAACTTGCGGTTGCATTCCGGGGCAGTCCGCCGACCGCGGACCTGCCGATCCGCCGAAGTCACCCCACCATTCTGACGTGCTAGGTTGGCGGGCATGGAACGGTTCGTCGTGCCCGCTGCGGCCAGCATCGTGGTCGGCCTGCTGTTGGGCGCGGCCTCGATCTTCGGCGTGACGCTGATGGTCCAGCAGGACACCAAGCCGCCGGTGCAATCGGGAGATCCCGCGTCCTCGGTGCTCAACCGCGTTGAATACGGCGACCGGGCCTGACCCGGGCGCGCCGGCAGCCGGAGTTCGGAATCAACTGTCGCGGCGTTGGCTGTGGCTGGTCGGCACCGCTTTTCTGATCCTGGCGTTCATCCAGTCGCCGGGCCGCATCTCTCCTGACACCAAACTCGACCTCACCGCCAATCCGCTGCGGTTCCTGGCCCGCGCCGCCGATCTGTGGAACAGCGACCTGTCCTTCGGCCAGGCCCAGAACCAGGCCTACGGCTACCTGTTTCCGCACGGCGCGTTCTTCCTGGCCGGTGATGTGCTGGGCGTGCCCGGCTGGGTGACCCAACGGTTGTGGTGGGCGCTGCTGCTCACCGTCGGGTTCTGGGGCCTGCTGCGGGTGGCCGAAGCGCTCGGCATCGGCACCACCAGCTCACGGGTCATCGCCGGATGCGCGTTCGCGCTGTCCCCGCGGGTGCTGACCACTCTGGGCGCCATCTCCTCGGAGACGCTGCCGATGATGCTGGCGCCCTGGGTGCTGCTGCCCGTCATCCACGCGATGCGCGGTGACGACCGGATCCGCCTGCTGGCGGCGCGCTCGGCGGCGGCCGTCGCGCTGATGGGCGCGGTCAACGCCGTCGCCACCCTGACCGGCTGCCTGGCCGCCGTCATCTGGTGGGCCGCGCACCGCCCGAACAGACAGTGGTGGCGGTTCACCGCGTGGTGGGCGCTGTGCACCGCACTGGCGATCACCTGGTGGTCGGTGGCGTTGGTCATGCTGGGCCGCATCAGCCCGCCGTTCCTGGACTACATCGAGTCCTCCGGCGTCACCACCCGCTGGCTGTCGCTGACCGAGGTGTTGCGCGGCACCGACAGCTGGACACCGTTCGTCGCGCCCACCGCGACCGCAGGCTCGACACTGGTCACCGGTTCGGTCGCGGTGCTGGCCACCACCCTGGTGGCGGCGGCCGGTCTGGCCGGTCTGGCGATGCGCACCATGCCGGCCCGCGGGCGGCTCATCACGATCCTGTTCGTCGGGGTCACCCTGCTGGCCGTCGGCTACTCGGGCGGGCTGGGGTCCCCGGTGGCCACGCAGGTGCAGTTGTTCCTCGACGCCGACGGCACCCCGCTGCGCAACGTGCACAAGCTGGAACCGTTGATCCGGCTGCCGCTGGCGCTCGGATTGGCGCATCTGTTGGGGCGGATCCCCCTGCCCGGCACCGTCTCCCGACCCACCTGGGTGCGCGCGTTGGCCTACCCCGAACGCGACAAGCGGGTCGCCGTCGGGCTGGTCATCCTGACCGCACTGGCCGCAGCCACCTCGCTGGCCTGGACCGGCCGACTGACACCGCCGGGCAGTTTCGCGGCGATCCCCGGCTACTGGCACGACACCGCGGCCTGGCTCGATGAGCACAACACCGACCGCGGACGCGTCCTTGTCGCGCCGGGCGCCCCGTTCGCGACGCAGGTGTGGGGCAACAGTCACGACGAGCCGCTGCAGGTACTGGGCCACAGCCCGTGGGGTGTGCGCGACTCGATCCCGCTGACACCACCGGAGACCATTCGGGCCCTCGACGCGGTACAACGGCTCTTCGCCGCCGGCCAGCCCTCCGCCGGACTGGCGGATACGCTTTCCCAGCAAGGCATTTCGTTCGTCGTGGTGCGCAATGACCTGGACCCGGAGACCTCACGGTCGGCCCGTCCCATCCTCGTGCACCGCGCCATCGACGGGTCGCCGGGCCTGACCAGGGTGGCCGAATTCGGCGAACCCGTCGGCCCGGGAACCCTGGAGGGGTTCGTCACCGACAGCGGCCTGCGCCCGCGCTACCCGGCGGTGGAGATCTACCGCGTCGACGACGCACGCCCCGGGCCGTACCTGACCGACCTGGACGCGATGGCGCGGGTCGACGGTGGCCCGGAAGCCCTGCTGCGCCTTGCTGAACGACGCCGGCTGGCCGGCCGGGAGCTGCTGGGCCCGATGCTGCTGACCGCCGATGCGCAGCGCGCCGGTGTCGGCGCCCCGCTGGTGACGGTGACCGACACCCCGCTGGCCCGCGAAACCGACTACGGCCGCGTGGACAACCATTCCTCCGCGGTGCGCACCCCCGACGAGCGCCGACAGACCTTCAACCGGGTGATGGACTATCCGGCGGGCACCGACCCGCTGTACGCGCGGTGGACCGGCGGGAACATCAGCGTGTCCAGTTCGGCGGCGGATTCCACTGCACTGCCCAATGTTTCGCCGTCCTCCGGGCCTGCGGCGGCGATCGATGCGGACTCGTCGACCAGTTGGGTGTCCAACTCACTGCAGACCGCCGTGGGCCAGTGGATGCAGGTCGACTTCGACCATCCGGTGACCAACGCCGCGGTCACCATCACCCCGAGTGCCACCGCCGTCGGCGCCCAGGTCCGCCGCATCGAGGTGGCGACGATCAACGGCACCACCACCCTGCGTTTCGACGAGCCCGGCAAACCGCTGTCCGCGGCGCTGCCGTTCGGTGAGACACCGTGGATGCGGATCACCGCCGTGGGCACCGACGACGGCTCGCCGGGCGTACAGTTCGGCATCACCGATCTGTCCGTAACCCAATACGACGCATCGGGATTCGCTCATCCGGTCACGCTGCGGCGCACCGTGGACGTGCCGGGCCCGCCGGCGGGATCCGCCGTCGCGCAGTGGGACCTCGGCTCCGAACTGCTGGGCCGGCCGGGCTGCGCCGACGCCCCCGACGGCGTCCACTGCGCGGCCACCATGGCCCTCGCACCCGAGGAGGCGGTGAACATGAGCCGCACCTTGACCGTGCCGGAGGCCACCGCGGTGACCCCGACGGTGTGGGTGCGGGCGCGCCAGGGCCCGCGGCTGGCCGATCTGATCAGTGCGCCCGGAACCATCCGGGCCACCGGAGATTCCGACCTGATCGACGTACTCGGATCTGCCTACGCCGCCACCGACGGCGACGTGCGCACCGCGTGGACGGCGCCGCAGAACAACGTGGCGCTCAAGAAGCCGCCGACGCTGACGGTGACACTGCCCGAGCGCACCGAGGTCGCCGCCCTGACCCTGACGCCCAGTGCCACGGTGCTGCCGGCCCATCCGACGATGGTCGCGATCGACCTGGGCGCCGGACCGCAGGTGCGCCGCCTCGACGGCGGCGGGCCGCAGACGTTCGACCTGTTCCCCACGGTCACCGACACGGTGCAGCTGTCGATCCTGGACTGGACCGACGTGATCGACCGCACCGCACTGGGTTTCGACCAGCTCAAACCCACCGGGCTGGCCGAGGTGACCGTCCTCGACACCGCGGGTGAGCCGATCGCGGCACCCGACCCGGCCGACCGGGATCGCCCGATCACGTTGCCGTGCGGCAAGGGACCGATCATCGGTGTGGCCGGACAGTTCATCCAGACCTCGGTGTCCACCACCGTCCGTGCGCTGCTGGACAACGAGCCCATCGCCGCGCGGCCCTGCCGGTCCGAGCCCGTCACCCTGCCCGAGGGACAGCAGGAGCTGGTGGTCAGCCCGGGTGAGGCATTCGTGGTCGACGGTGTCCAGCTGGCCACCCCCCGCGCCGGTGAACTGCGCACGGCACCGACCGTCGACGCGCACACCGGGACGTGGACCGCCGATCACCGCGAGGTCGAGGTGGCGGCCTCCGACCACGACCGGGTGGTCGTGGTGCCCGAGAGCGTGAATCCCGGGTGGGTCGCGCACAGCGCGGACGGCACCGCGCTACGGCCGATCACCGTCAATGGGTGGCAGCAGGGTTGGGTGGTCCCCGCGGGCACCGACGGCACGCTGGCCCTGACCTTCCCCGCCAACCTGACCTACCGGATCGGACTCTTCGGCGGGCTCGCGCTGCTGCCGGTGCTGGCTCTGCTTGCGCTGCTGCCGATCCGGCGCAGGATCACCGGTGAGCCGGTGCAGCCGTGGATGCCCGCACCGTGGCTGACCGGCGCCGCCGTCCTGGCGGTGGGCGCGCTGATCAGCGGGGTCACCGGGATCGTGGTGGTGGCGGCGGCGATCGGCGTGCGGTACCTGCTGTCCGGGCGGGCCTGGTCGGAGAGGATCACCGTCGGAGTGGCCGCCGCCGGGCTGATCGCCGCCGGTGCGGTCCTGTCCCGCGGCCCGTGGCGCTCGGTGGACGGCTACCTCGGCCATTCGGCCGGCGTGCAGTTCCTCGCCCTGCTGTCGGTGGCGATGCTCGCGGCGTCGACGGTGGATCTGCGGCGGCCCGGCACCCGAACACCATCCGGTGGCGAGGAGACCGATGACCAACCCGCATCGTGACACCGCCCATCGGGTGCGACGCGTCACCAGAAGCGACTGGGACTGGATTGCGTCGTGGTACCGCGATCCCGAACTGGACCGGCGGCTCGGCCCCATGGACGAATCCTGGCTGGAGCATGTGCTTGCCGACGACAGCGGCGCGCAACTGGTGGTCGAGGACGACACGGGCACGCCGGTCGCACTGGTGGGCTGTGTGTGGGATCCCTCAAGCTCTGGGCAGGTCATCACCGATCTGGCGGTCGCACCGGCACTGCGCGGTTGCGGGGTCGGCCGACACGCACTGGCCCTAGCACAACACTGGCAGGGCCACCCCGAAACCCGTTGCTGGACGGCGTTCGTCGACGATGACAATCGTGGCGCCTTCGCCTTCTTCTCGGCGATCGGCTGGACCTACACAGGCGTCGATGACGGCATGCACCGCTTCCAGACCGACGCGCGATAGTCGGGCTCGGCGCCGCTCACTGCGGCACCGAAACCGCCTCGCGCAGCATCGTGTACACCGTCGGACCGTCCTGGATCTGCGTCGTGGCGGTGACGGTGAATCCCGCTCGTTCGTACAGCCGGACATTGCGGTCGTCAGAGGTTTCCAGCGCCGTATCCGCGGTCACCCGCGATGCGTCGACTTCTGCGAGCGCGGCCCCGATCAGCGCGGCCCCCAGCCCATGGCCCTGGGCCTCGGGATGCACGCCCAGCGTGGCCAAGTTCCACACCCCGTCCGGAAGAGGCGGGGTTTGGGCGGCCGCGACGACAGCCAGCCGGGCCCCGTGCAACTCGGCCGCCTGCGCTTGTAGTTCATCCGATGGTGCAGGCGCAGAGGGCGATAGGACCGCGATCACCCCGTCCACATTGCCGGCACCGATTCCGCCGACGAGCACGATGCCATGCTCGAGCGCATGGCCCAGATAGAGCCGTTGCAGACGTTCCAGACGGACCGGGTAGTCATCGGCAGGGATGGACCAGCGCGTCCACGCATACGATTCGAAGGCGGCGGCCAGGGTCTGCGCGGCAGCATCCAGGTCGGCAGCACCGGCGCGCGCGATCCTACTGGGCAACGACACTGCGACTCCTTGTGCAACCGTACGTGTTCGCCGGCCACCCTACCCGGACGCCTCGCGGCTAGATGTCGAGTGTCAGACGCGACGTGAGCGAACGGGATACGCAGGGCAGCATCGACGTCTCGCGCTCCTCGGCGGTGAGCCTGTTCTCGCGGTGCTCGGCAGTGCCGGCCAGCACTCCCACCCGGCAGGTGCCGCAGAATCCCTGGCGGCACGAGTAGGCGGTGTCGGGCCGGTGCCGTACCAACGCATCGAGCACCGTTTCGTCCGCGGCCACCGGCAGCACCTCCCCGCTGCGCGCCAGCTCGATCTCGAACGCCGTGCCGTCCCGCACCGGCGGAGCGCTGAACCGCTCGAAATGCAGTGCGGCGGCACCGGATCGGTCGAAGTTCTGGCGCACCGTCTCGGTCATCGGTGGCGGCCCGCACACATAGACCGCACCCCCGGCAGGTGCGTGCCCCAGCAGATCATCGACGGTCGGCAACCCGTGTTCGTCATCGAACCGGATGCTGACCCGGGACGGGTCCCAGGATGCGATCTCGTCGAGGAACGGGATGGTCGCCGCACTGCGTCCGCAGTAGACGAAATGCCAATCGGTGCCCAGTCGTTGGGCGGCGAGCACCATCGGCAGCACCGGGGTGATGCCGATACCGCCGGCGATGTAGAGCGCCCGTTCGTAGGGAATGAACGGGAAGCCGTTGCGCGGGCTGCGCACGCTGACCGACTCTCCCACCGACAGCGCATGCATCTCCAGCGATCCACCACCACCGCCGGGGATCCGGCGCACCGCGATCCGGTACTGCGACCGGTCCTGCGGGTCACCGCACAGCGAGTACTGGCGGCGCCGCCCGGACGGCAGGTGCAGATCGAGGTGACTGCCGGGCTGCCACGCGGGCAGCGTGGCGCCGTCCGGCGCGGCAAAGGTCAGTGCGACCACGTCGTTGTCCTGGGCGACGACGGTGCGTCCGGTCACCTGCAGTGTCAGCGCGGCGTCAGCGCCGCGAAGGGCACGTTCGTCGGCGTAGTCGGCCTGGGTGACACGCCCCAGCCAGAACCGGTCCAGAAGTGAGACAACGAAGTTCGTGGCCCGATCGTCGAGCGGCGCACCCAGCGGCGGTGCGGAACGCTTCACCGCGCAGCGGCCCGCGCGGCGGGCGAGGAGGCGAGGTAGGCGACGGCCTGCGCGGTGTCCCCGACATCGCCGGGGTGATATCGCGGCGAGAAGTACTGCATACCGCGCCACGCGGTGTGCGTGATGGACGGGGTGACGCCGCGACGCCCGGAGCGGATCAGGCCGCGCCAGATGGCTTTTCGCTTGCGCGCAGACATCGTGAGGTTCGGGTCGACCCGCATCAGGTACCGGGTGGCCTGCCACAGCAAGTACAGCAGCATCGGGCCCGCGACCACCTGGGCCCAGGCCCGGCGCGCGTAGTTGTGGTCGAAGTAGCGCAGCACATCGTGGGACACCATCCGGTGCTCGACCTCTTCGGCGCCGTGCCAGCGCAGCAGGTCGACGATGGTGGGGTGCGCCGTCTGGCCGTTGAGCCGCTTGGCATTGAGCACCCAGTCGCCGAGGAACGAGAAGATGTGCTCCAGCGCGGCCATCACGGCGAGCCGTTCCACCAGGTAGTTGTGCGCCTTGGCCCCGGTGGCGTCACGGGGCCCGAGCAGGCTGCCGAACACCCAGTGCGCGCGGTCGAGCACCGGGGTCGGGTCGATACCGTGGCGCTGCAGGTATTCGTTGATGCCGGAGTGGGCGTTGGCGTGCATGGCCTCCTGGCCCATGAACCCGATGACGTCCTCGCGGAGTTTCTCGTCCTCGATGTGCGGCAGCGCCTCTTTGAGGATCTCGACGAACCACTCCTCGCCGGCGGGCAACAGCAGGCTCAGCCCGTTGTACAGGTGTGATGCGTATGGGTCGTCGTACACACACTGAGCGGGCACGTCGGTGAGGTCGAAGTGCACCGCGCGTGCGTGCAGCGCGATAGCCGCACCGTCCGGGGTGTCCGTGTCCAACTTCTCCATCCGCGAAACGGTACCCCTGGTACCGGGTAGATGTCGATACGCGCGAACCGCCTCGGCCGCCGCGGGCGGCTCCTAGCATCGGCGGGGTGGCCGATACGAACACCGCACGCGGGCCGGTCGATACCGCTGACCTCGGCGTCACACTCATGCACGAGCACGTGTTCATCATGACCACCGAGATCGCCGAGAACTACCCGGAGGCCTGGGGCGACGAGGATCGCCGCGTCACCGACGCGATCGCGCGTCTCAATGAACTCAAATCCCGCGGTGTGGACACCGTCGTCGACCTCACGGTGATCGGGCTGGGCCGCTACATCCCGCGGATCGCGAAGATCGCGGCCGCCACCGAGATCAACATCGTGGTGGCCACCGGCCTCTACACCTACAACGACGTGCCGTTCCGGTTCCACTATCAGGGCCCAGGGACTCTGCTCGACGGGCCCGAGATCATGACCGAGATGTTCGTCCGCGATATCACCGACGGCATCGCCGACACCGGCATCAAAGCGGCAATCCTCAAGTGCGCCACCGATGAACCGGGTGTCACGGCGGGTGTGGAACGGGTGCTGCGCGCCGTGGCGGCCGCGCACCGGGAGACCGGTGTGCCGATCTCGACCCACACCCATGCCGGCAGCCGGCGCGGTCTGGAGCAGCAGCGGATCTTCGCCGAAGAGGGCGTGGACCTCAGCCGCGTCGTCATCGGGCACTCCGGGGACAGCACCGACCTGGACTATCTGGAGGAGCTCATCGCGAGCGGCTCCTATCTGGGCATGGACCGGTTCGGTATCGACTCGATCCTGCCGTTCGAGCAGCGCGTGGACACCGTGGCCCGGATGTGCGAACGCGGCCACGCCGAGAAGATGGTGCTCTCGCACGACGCGTCCTGCTACTTCGATGCGCTCCCCGAGGAGGTGGTGTCGGTGGCGATGCCGAACTGGCACTACCTGCACATCCACAACGACGTGATCCCGGCGCTGAAGCAGCGCGGGGTGACCGACGAACAGCTCACGACCATGCTGGTGGACAATCCGCGCCGGATCTTCTCCCACGGCGGCGGTTACTGAGCGAGGTCGGCCACCGCGCTGTCCCGCGGTGCCGCACGGCGGTGCCGGGCCTCCCAGCGCAGCAGCGCCTCCCGGCACGGTGACTCGACCAGCGCGTAGCTGACCGCCGCGATCGCGAATCCGAACACCAGCGTCAGCGCCAGCACCACCGGCATATGGCCGTTGAACGGGAAATACCCCATGATCGGGAACACCATCGCCAGGGCGGCCAGATGCCAGATGAACAGCCCGTAGGACCAGCGGCCCAGGGTCACCATCACCGGGCTGCCCAGTAGGCGGTGCGCGGTATCGGGTGCATCGAGCACCAGGGGCGCCAGCAGTGTCCCGGCCACGATCGCGCCCATCGTCGTCTTCACCACGAACTGGGCGACGGTCCCGGGCGTCAGCCCCTCCGGTCCGGCCAGCGGCGAGGCCGCCACCAGGAACGCCGCCAGGGCCACCGCCGCCATCAGCAGCCGGCGCCGCGCCAGCCGGTGCGCCCAGCCGACCGGGCTCACCGACAACTCGGCCAGCACGATGCCCGCGGCGAACCAGGAAAAGAAGGCCGGCGGCCAGTTGAGCGGGTTGACCCCGTAGGGCGGGTCGAACGGGATCAGGCCCCACGCCAGGCTCGCCGCGGCCAGGGCGATGACCGCCGGGATGCGCGCACCCACCGGCAGCCGCCGGGCCAGCAGCGCGAGCACCGGCAACGCGATGTAGAAGCAGACCTCCACCGACAGGCTCCACATCTGGGTCAACCCTGAGGTCAGCGTCAGCGGGACGTAGATCTGGGTGAGGGTCAGATTGGCCAGCCACACCGTGAAGCCGGCTCCGGCATCGGGCATCAGCGTCAGGATGACGATGACGGCGACCAGATAGCCGGGCATGATGCGGACCAGCCGCGAGCGCAGGTAGTGCCCGGTCGGCGGGCGGTGCCGCAGCCCGCGTTCGGCGGCGGCGTGTCCGCGCCACAACAGGAAGCCCGAGAGCGCGAAGAACACCGCGACCGCCAGATCGAAGCGGCCCAGCAGCCTGCCGGTGATCCCACCGGTGTTGCCGGTCTGGAAGGCCACGTGGGTGATGACGACCCCGATGGCCGCGCAGGCCCGCATGCCCTCGACGGCGGGCAAAAAGCTGCGCGCCGCACCCGAGGTGGTGCGATCGCCGGGTGCCGTCATGCGAACAGTGTGCCCGAACTCGATCGTCACAGTTCTCGCCCTTACAGAGTGCTGTTAGGGTCGTCAGCGACCGAAGGGAGCACGGGTTGAACCGCGCCGTCGCCCTGCGAATTGCCGCATGTGGACTTCTGGGGCTGGGTGCTGCCCTGTTGATCGCAGCCCTGCTGCTGTCGACGTACACCCAAGGCAAGATCGCCAAGATCCCGCTCGATCTCGACGCCGACCTGATGAGTGAGGGCACCGGCACCGCGCTCGACCCGGCGTCACTGTCCTCCGGGGAAGCGTTCGTCATCGACGAGAACGTCCCGGTGGCCCTTCAGCAACAGCTGAGCGTGGAGGCTCCGGCCAACGCCGACGTGGTGACCCTGCAGGTCGGCAGCTCGCTGCGCCGCACCGACAAACAGCAGGACGAGGGTCTGTTGCTGGCGCTGGTCGACACCGTCACGCTGGACCGCTCCAGCGCGCTCGCGGTGTCCAGCGACACCAATCCCGGCGGTGCGGTGCAGAAGCCGCGCTCCATCGAGGACGACAACCCGCCGACCAACGTCGCGCTGCCGCATGAGGGGCTGTCCTACCGCTTCCCGTTCGACACCGAGAAGAAGACCTACCCGTACTTCGATCCGATCGCGCAGCAGGCCTTCGACGCCAACTACGACGGCGAGGAAGATGTCAACGGGCTGACCGCCTTCCGGTTCACCCAGAATGTCGGCTACGACGCCGACGGCAAGCTGGTCGAGCCGGTCAAGTACGCGTCGCTGTACGACAACGACGAGGACGCCGAAGTGACCGCGCGGGCGTCGCTGTGGGGCGTGGAAGCCGAGAATCCCGAAGATCCGGTCACCATGACGCGGTACTACGCGGCGCAGCGCACCTTCTGGGTCGACCCGGTCACCGGCACCATCGTGCGGGCCAAGGAACACGGATTCCACTACTACGCGCGAGATGCGCTCAGGCCCGAGGTGACGTTCGCCGATTACACGGTGACCTCGACCGAGGAAACGGTCGAATCACAGGTCGCCGCCGCGCGTGACGAATCGGATCATCTGGCGTTGTGGAGCCGGATCCTGCCGATCACCTTCACCGCGCTGGGTCTGGTGACCCTGGTCGGCGGCGTGCTGCTGGGCTCGTTCGCACTGCGTGCCGAGTCCGCGCTGATCGATCCCGGTCTGGACGGATCCGACCGCGGCTTCTTCGGCCGGCGCGACGACGAATCCGGGCCGATGCCCGCCGCCGAGGCGCAGACCGAGAAGATCCCCACCCGACGGCCCACCGACCTGCCGCCGGACCGACCGGTCTGACCGCCCCTGCACCACCGGCCACCGCCCACCGGCGGTGGATCGGGCCTGCATATTCGCTCGCCCTGGCGCTGGTCGTCACCGCACCGCTGTTGGCGCCGGGGTATCTGCTGTTGCGGGATGCGGTCTCCACGCCGCGCTCCCACCTCTCCGACGCCGCGCTCGGTCTGACCCAGGCGGCCCCGCGTGCGCTGCCGCAGGACTTTGTGATCGCGCTGCTCTCGCGGGTGATCGACGGCGGCGTGCTGGTGAAGCTGTTGCTGATCGGCGGGCTGTGGCTGGCCGGCTGGGGCGCGGCGCGACTGGTCGCCCACGTGCTGCCCGATGTCGGGGTGGCGGGCCAGTGTGTGGCGGCGACAGTGGCCATCTGGAATCCGTATGTGGCCGAACGGCTGCTGCAGGGGCACTGGAGTCTGCTGGTCGGCTACGGCTGCCTGCCCTGGGTGGCCACGATGATGCTGCAACGCCGGTACTGGCCGCTCGCGTTCTGGATCGCGCTGGCGGGCCTGACGCCGACCGGGTTGTTGCTGGCGGCGGTCGTCGCACTGGTGTGCTGCCGGGGGTGGCGCGATATCGCGGTCACCTCGGCGGTGGCGGCCGGCGCGGCATCGCCGTGGCTGGTGGCTGCGGTGATGGCGGACTCACTCGCCTCGACGGCCGGGGCCGGGGTGTCGGCGTTCGCGGCCCGCGCCGAACCCGGGCTGGGCACCTTGGGCAGCCTCGCCGGGCTCGGCGGGATGTGGAATGCGCAGGCCGTACCCGGTTCACGCACCACACTTTTCGCGTTGCTGGCCACCGTGGTGCTGCTGGCCGTGGTGTGCGCGGGTCTACCGGCGGCGATCCGCCGCCCGCAGGCCCGCCCGCTGCTGGTGCTCGCCGTCCTCGCGGTGGCGCTGCCTGCGGCGATGGCCACCGGACCCGGGATGGCGGCGCTGGAAGCGCTGATGCGGGCCGTGCCGGGGCTGGGGTTGCTCCGCGACGGGCAGAAGTGGGTGGCGTTGGCCATCCCTGGCTATGCGCTGGCCGCCGCGGGGGTGGCGCGGCTGGGCCGTTCGGCGGCGGTGGTGGGCTGTGTGGCCCTGATCGCGGTGCTGCCCGATCTGGCCTGGGGTGTGGCCGGGCAGATGCGTTCGGTGACCTACCCGGCGGGCTGGACGACGGTTGCCGCGATGATCAATGCCGACCCGCGTCCGGTGGCGGTGTTGCCGCCGGACAGCATGCGCCAATTCGACTGGGCGGGTGAGGCTCCGGTGCTCGACCCGCTACCGCGCTGGGTGTCCGCGGAGGTGCTCGGCAGCGGCGACCTGATGATCGGCGGGCAGACGGTGCCCGGCGAGGGTGCGCGCGGCCGCGAGGCGACCCGGCTGCTGCTCGAGGGGGCGTCCCAACGTGCGCTGACCGATGCCGGGATCGGCTGGGTGGTCGTCGAATCAGGTTCCGGCGCATTGGATTTACCGGTGGCCTACCGTGACGGCGATATCATGTTGTACGACGTCGGCGGCACGGCACCGGCGGCCTCGGGGCGGGGTCTGCTGATCGCCGCGCATCTGGTGTGGCTGGGCATGCTGGTGATCGGCGGGATCGGCGCGCTGCTCACCCGCCGCCGTTGACTTCGATTACCGAAACTGCATTCCGGAAGGCGTTTACTCGCAATTCTCCGTCTGGAATACAGTTTCGGCGCACCGGTTGGTCACACCACGCCGCTGACGAACCGTCCCGCGTGCACCGACTCCAACACGGTGCGCATCGCGTCCGCGCTGAGCACCCAGGAGAATTCCGCACTGCGGGTCCGCGCCTTGGCGCCCAGTTCGTCGCGCAGCACCCGGTCGGTGAGCAGCCGGCGCAGACCGTCCACCAGGTCGTCGGGGCCGTCCACCAGCAACCCGGTGACACCGTCGACAACAGAGTCCGTCAACCCACCGGAGCTGCGGTAGCCGATCGTCGGTACGCCGTGCTGGGCGGCCTCGATGACGGCCAGCCCCCACCCTTCCTTGCGCGACGGCATCAGGTGCACCCAACTCTTTTGCACCACATGATGTTTGAATTCGTCGTCGATGTGGCCGTGGAAGGTGACGGCATCGGCGATCCCGAGCGCCGCGGCGTGGTCGACCAGCCGCTGCTCCCACCAACCGCCGCCGACGATGTCGAGGTGCAGGTCCGGAATCCGGCGGCGCAGCACGGCTACCGCGTCCAGAGCGTCCTCGATCTGCTTGTGCGGCACCAGCCGGGAGAGCACCGCCACCCGCGGGGTGGCCGACCGTTGCGCGGTCAGCGAAGCCTGCGGCGCCTCGTCGACGCCATTGCGCACCACCGCGATCTGCCCGGGGGCCACACCCAGGTCGGTGAGTTCGCGCGCCGAGGGCAGCGACACGGTGACGTACTGATTGCGCCGGTGCATGGCCGGCGACAGCCGCGATTCGACGAACCAGCCGAACCGGCCGGTCCGTCGGCCCGCCACCGGCCACTGCTCACGGTGACAGTGGTGCACCAGCAGCACCGAGCGCCTGCCGTAGGCGAGCCGGGCCAGGAAGGGGATCCCGTTCTGGGTGTCGATGACGACGTCCGGCCGGGCGCGTCGCAGCGGACCCAGTCCGACCCGCGCGGCCACCATCGCCAGCCCCGCCCAGACGTACACCGAGTAGGGCCCGCCGCCGCGGCTGACCGTCACCCCGTCGAGGCTGTCGCGGCGCGGGGCGCCGGGGTAGCGGGCGGTACGCAGGGTGACCGCCACCCCCGAGGCGGCCAGTTGGGCGCCGATGCGCTGCAGGTAGGCCTCGCTGCCGCCGCCCTGCGGATGCCCGGTGTCGCGCCAGCCCAGCAACAGCACACGCTGCACCTGGGGGTCACGGGAAGCTCGGGGCATAACGTCGCCCAGCCTAACCGTCCCGCCGGCAACGCCCGGGCGCGCCGGCAGGCCACGGCGCAACGCCTACGCTGACCGGGTGCGGCCCACCCGTGACTTCGCCCGCCGGGCCACCCTGAGTCGATCGGTCCGCCTGCTCAGCGCCTTCCGGTACGAACAATCCGACCCCGCCCGGTTCTACGGCGCGCTGGCCGATGACACCGTCGACATGGTCGGCGCGCTGTGGACCGGACTGCACGCCACCACCCCCGCCGGGCGCACCGCGCTGGACGTCGGCGGCGGTCCCGGCTATTTCGCATCCGCGTTCACCGCCGCCGGGATGCACTACATCGGCGTCGAACCGGACCCGACAGAGATGCACGCGGGACCCGCCGGCGAACCGGGCGGAGGCTCCTTCGTGCGGGCCTCGGGTACCGCGCTGCCGTTCGCCGACGACAGCGTGGACATCTGCCTGTCCTCCAATGTCGCCGAGCACGTGCGCAACCCCTGGCTGCTGGGCAACGAGATGTTGCGGGTCACCCGGCCCGGCGGGCTGGCGGTGCTGTCCTACACGGTGTGGTTGGGTCCGTTCGGCGGGCACGAGATGGGGTTGTCGCACTACCTGGGCGGGGCCAGGGCCGCCGACCGGTACGCCCGCAAACACGGCCACCGGCCCAAGAACGACTACGGATCGTCGTTGTTCGCGGTGTCGGCGGCCGACGGGTTGCGCTGGGCCGCCAGCACCGGCGCGCTGGTCGCCGCTTTTCCCCGCTACCACCCCCGATGGGCCTGGTGGCTGACGGCGACGCCCGGGCTGCGGGAATTCACGGTGAGCAATCTGGTGCTGGTCCTGCAGCCCTGAACTGCAACAGGTTCTCGTTTCCCCGGTTTCTGGGTAGTGTGACGTCCATGACACAGACAGCGTTCAAGACGACGTGGGACAAGCTGTTCATCGGTGGCCAGTGGGTTGAACCGTCAACCTCGGAGGTCATCGAGGTCTTCTCCCCCGCCACCGAGCAGAAGGTCGGGCAGGTCCCGCTGGCCGCAAAGGCGGATGTGGACGCCGCGTGCGCCGCAGCCCGCAAGGCATTCGACGAAGGCCCGTGGCCGCGGATGTCCCCGAAGGAGCGCGAGGCCGTCCTCGCCAAGGCCGTCGAGCTGATCGAGGCCCGCGCCGAGGAGTTCAAGCATCTGCTCAAGCTGGAGACCGGCCAGCCGCAGACCATCGTCGACATGATGCAGTACGGCGCGGCAATGTCGACGCTGCAGTTCTACGCCGCCGGTGCCGACAAGTTCGCGTGGCAGGACATCCGTGACGGCCTCTACGGCCAGACCCTGGTGCTCAAGGAGCCCATCGGTGTCGTCGGCGCCGTCGTGGCCTGGAACGTGCCTTTCTTCCTGGCTGCCAACAAGCTGGGCCCGGCCCTGCTGGCCGGCTGCACCATGGTGCTCAAGCCCGCCGCCGAGACCCCGCTGACCACCAACCTGATGGCCGACGTGTTCGCCGAGGCCGGTCTGCCCGAGGGCGTGCTCTCCGTGGTTCCCGGTGGTGTCGAGACCGGTCGCGCGCTGACTGACAACCCAGCGCTGGACAAGTTCACCTTCACCGGCTCGAGCGCGGTCGGCAAGGAGATCGGCAAGATCGCCGCCGAGAAGCTCAAGCCGTGCACGCTGGAACTCGGCGGCAAGTCCGCGGCGATCATCCTCGAGGACGCCGACCTGGACTCGACCCTGCCGATGCTGATCTTCTCGGGCCTGATGAACTCCGGGCAGGCCTGTGTCGGCCAGACCCGCATCCTGGCCCCGCGGTCGCGTTACGACGAGGTCGTCGAAAAGGTCGCCGCCGCGGCAGCCGGGATGCAGGCCGGCACGCCCGATGACCCGGCCGCCATGATCGGCCCGCTGATCTCGGAGAAGCAGCGTGAGCGCGTCGAGGGCTACATCAAGAAGGGCCTCGACGAGGGCGCGCGCATCGTCACCGGCGGCGGCCGGCCCGAGGGCCTGGACAGCGGCTGGTTCGTGCAGCCCACCGTGTTCGCCGATGTGGACAACTCGATGACGATCGCCCAGGAGGAGATCTTCGGACCCGTTCTGGTGGTCATCCCCTTCGATGACGAGGCGGACGCGGTGCGCATCGCCAACGACTCGGTGTACGGGCTGGCCGGTTCGGTGTACACCACCGACTACGCCAAGGCCATCGAGATCGCCAAGCAGATCCGCACCGGCACATACGGAATCAACATGTACGCCTTCGATGCGGGTGCGCCGTTCGGTGGGTACAAGAACTCCGGCATCGGCCGTGAGTGTGGCCCGGAAGGCATCTCGGGCTACTGCGAATCCAAGAGCGTGCTGCTGCCATTCGGCTACACCCCGGAGTAGCCACAACCCTTTCTGCGCGAGCAGACACGAATGGCCCCCAAAACTGCGGTTTTGGGGGCCATTCGTGTCTTCTCACCAGCTAATTCGCCGCGCCGGTGCGCTGCGGATCACAGTTTCGCCGATGCGCGCGCCGGGTAGACCAGGCCGTCAGACTTACAAGAGAAAGCACCAGCAATGAAACGTGATGTGAGAGCCGAACTCGACGTGGACATCACCGCGCCGACGACCCTAGAATTCCAGATCGCCGTGGCTCCGCACCCTGGTGCCGAGGTCACCGAATCGCTGTCGTTCCTGTTGGACGGCAAGGAGATCCAGGCCCGCGAGATGTCCAGCGCGCATGGCACCCGGATCCATATCTTCGATGCGCCCGAGGGCAACCTCACAGTGGATTATTCGGCCACGGTGATCGGTCAGGCCGACCCCGCGCCGGTGGCCGATGTCGACCTGTCGACCTACCTGCGGCCCAGCAGGTACGCCGAAGCGGACAAATTCTTCGGTTTCGCCGCAACCGAATTCGGTCAGTACGCCGACTCGGCCACCTTGCTGGAGAAGGTGTCCTCCTGGGTGGGTACCCGGCTGAGTTACGTGCCCGGCTCCAGCGACCCCATCGACGGCGCCGCGGACACCCTGCTGGCCGGCGCGGGCGTGTGCCGCGACTACGCCCACTTGGTGGTGGCGTTGCTCCGCGCGGTGAACGTGCCGGCGCGCTTGGTCGCGGTGTACGCGCCCGGGTGCTCGCCGATGGACTTCCACGCCGTCGCCGAGGCCTTCGTCGAAGGGCAGTGGCGCGTGGTCGACGCGACCTGCCTGGCCCCCCGGCAGAGCATGGTGCGGATCGCCACGGGACGCGACGCCGCCGACACCGCGTTCCTGGACAACCACAAGGGTTCCATCACCCTGAACAACGCGACGGTGACCGCGGTCGTCGACGGCGATCTGCCCCAGGATTCGATCGATCAGCTGGTGTCGATCCGCTGAGGCCCGGCGAAACTCGCGTACCCGGGGTTCCGCAGGCCCGGATCACCCCGGGTACGCGAGTTTCGGCGAAGAGTTAGGGCGAAGAGTTAGAACGCATCCTCGGGCAGATCCATCGCACCCAGCTGGATCGACTCGATGACGGCGCGATCCGAGGACAGCCGCGGCAGGATGTGCCGGGCGAAGAACTCCGCCGCGCCGACCTTGCCCTCGTAGAAGGCGCGGTCACGATCCGGGGCGCCCTCGTCGAGCGCATCGAGGGCGATCTCGGCGTGCTCGAGCAACAGCCAGCCGATCAGCAGGTCACCGATCGCCATCAGGAAGGGCACCGAGGCCAGGCCCACCCGGTAGAGCTCGCGGGGCTCCTGTTGGGACGCGAGCAGGTAGCCGATCATCGCACCGGCCATGCCCTGCGCATCGGCCACGGCCGCCGCCAAAGCCGCTCTGCCATCCGCGATCTCGTCCCGCGCGGAGTCCTTGTCCAGGAACGCCTGCACCTGACCGAGCAGGTGTGACAACGCCGCACCCTGGTCGCGGGCGATCTTGCGGAAGAAGAAGTCCTGCGCCTGGATCGCGGTGGTGCCCTCATACAGCGAGTCGATCTTGGCGTCGCGGATGTACTGCTCGATCGGATAGTCCTGCAGGTAACCCGATCCGCCGAACGTCTGCAGCGAATCGGTGAGGTAGCGGTAGGCCCGTTCGGACCCGAAACCCTTGACGATCGGTAGCAACAGATCATTGACGTGTTCGGCCATCCGGGCGTCCGCCCCGGACACGATGGCCGCGACGCCCGGGTCCTGATGAGCCGCGGTGTACAGGTAGAGCGCGCGCAGGCCCTCGGCGTACGCCTTCTGGGTCAGCAGCGAACGGCGCACGTCCGGGTGGTGCAGGATCGTCACCCGCGGCGCGGTCTTGTCGGTCATCTGAGTGAGGTCCGCGCCCTGTACGCGGGTCTTGGCGTACTCCAGGGCGTTCAGGTAACCCGTGGACAGCGTCGCGATTGCCTTGGTGCCCACCATCATTCGCGCGTACTCGATGACCTTGAACATCTGGGCGATACCGCTGTGCTCATCGCCGACCAGCCAGCCGACGGCGGGTTTACCGTGCTGCCCGAACGTCAGCTCGCAGGTGGCGGACGCCTTGAGCCCCATCTTGTGTTCCAGGTTGGTGACGTAAACCCCGTTACGCTCACCGATCTCACCGGTCTGCGGATCGAAGTGGAATTTCGGCACGAAGAACAGCGACAACCCCTTGGTGCCCGGGCCCGCTCCGGCGGGCCGCGCGAGCACCGCGTGCACGATGTTCTCGTAGACGTCGCCGGTGTCACCGTTGGTAATGAAGCGCTTGACGCCGTCGAGGTGCCACGAGCCATCGGGTTGCTCGACGGCCTTGGTCCGTCCCGCACCGACATCGGAGCCGGCATCCGGTTCGGTCAGCACCATGGTGCCGCCCCAGTTGCGTTAGGCCATCAGCGACGCCCAGTGCTTCTGCTGTTCGTTGCCGAGGCCGTAGACGATGTCGGCGAGCACCGGCCCGGAGTGGCAAATGTAGGCCGCGGGCTGCGCGCCCAGCGCGAACTCCGCGATCGCCCAGGTGAGCATCGCCGGCGCCGGCAGACCACCGACGGCCTCGTCGAGACCGACCCGGAACCACTCCCCGTCCTGCCACGCCCGCAGCGCGGCCTTGAACGGTTCGGGGTAGCTGACGGTGTGCGTCGACGGATCGAATGTGGGTGGGTTGCGGTCGGTTTCGGCGAACGCATCGGCCAACGGCCCTTCGGCCAGCCGGGCGGCTTCGCTGAGCATCTCGCGTACCGAAGCACCATCGAGGTCGCCGAAGTCACCGGTTGCCAGCGCTTTGTCGATGTTCAGCGCCTCGAACAGGTTGAATTCGACATCGCGGACGTTGGAAATGTAGTGCCCCATGCGGGTGAGAATAATCCCGCAACCGGCCGAGGTTCCACCGATTCGGATAGCTGTCAGTGCCGCGCCGCGTCGGGTGTTCATCACCTGTTCACCGGCGACCTGCGGATACGCCGGAATATCGGATGCCGACCTCGACGTTCATTGCTTATGCTTGAACCCACAGACTAGGAGGGGCACCGATGTTGCTCATCGAGCTCAACGTTGCCGGCCGTCGCTTCACCCGGCGGCTGGGTGATCGCCCACGCCCCGTGGTCCTGCTGAACCGGCTCAACCGGCAGTTGCGGTCCTCGCGCGCGGCTTAAGCGGCCTTGCTCCAGCGCACGCAGACGAATTCACCATTGCGGTCCACGTCGGTCAGCACCCATTCCGAGCGCATCGGCAGCAGCCGCGCCCCGGCGCCCAGCGTGCAGGGTGCGTAGGTGACCACCATCTCGTCGACGAGGCCGGCCGCCACGAACTGCGCCGCGGTCTGACCGCCGCCGACCACCCACACATCTCTGTCTCCCGCGGCAGCCAGCAGCTCGGCGCGCAGGCCGGCGATGTCGCCGTCGAAGGTCTGCACCGGGTGGCCGTCCTGCACGATGTCGGGCCTACTGGTGAGGACCCAGCTGGGCTGGGAGTACATCCACTGCCCCGGTTGGTTTTTCGCGATCCACTCGTAGGTGGACGACCCCATGACCAGCGCGCCGACGTCGGCGACGAAGGCCTCATAACCGAACGGTCCGTTCGGGTCGAAATCCCGCGTCAGCAGCCAGTCCAGGCTGTCCGCCTCATCGACGATGAACCCGTCCAGCGTGGAGGCGGTGAAGTAGATCGTCTTCATGTCAGTCCCTTCGCATCCATTCGAGTGGGTCGCCGCGGTGCACCTGGACACCGTGACGGATCAGCATGGCGCGCACCACTTCTCGCCGATGCGCCGAGTAGGTGAGGACGTGCGCGATGATGCCATACAGCTGGAAGGACTCGGGCGGATCGCACAGCGCGTCGATCACGGTGTCGCTCAGCCGGCCCTGCTCGCCGTAATCGCGCACCATCGCCGTCCAGCGCGCCGACACCTCGTCGTGGTCGGCGGCCAATCGCGGGGCCGCGCGGATACCGGGTCGGACGGGCTGGTCGCGCCCCTCGATGCTGGCCAGCCAGACCTCCTTGGTCCACACCAGCGCGCCGAGCACCGCCGCGACGCTGGGCTCTTCGCCGTCCCACTCCAGGATCACCTGCCCCGGTGAAACCGGTTCTTCCCATTGCGATTCCGACAATCCGGCGGCTGCACCGATGAGCGCTGCGGTGTCGGCGATATCGTGCGCGATCATCAGCAGCGAGATATCGGGGCGCTGCGCATCCCCAGGGCTGTCCAGCCACAACGATTCCGGAGGATGGAAATGCATCCCGTTGGGGGCGGGTAGCCGGAACCCGACGTCGGTGGCCTGGGACGGCGGGACCCCGAAGGCGCGCCGGAACGCGCGGGAGAACACCTCCGGCGCCGACCATCCCTCGTCGAGGGCGACCGCGGCCACCCCTTCCCCGCGCTGCAACCGCCAGGCCGCCCGCTCCAGCATCACGCGGCGGCGCAGCGCGGCCGGCGGTTCGCCGGTGAGCCGGCTGACCTCCCGGGAGAAGTGAAACTCCGAGGCGAAACTGCTGCGCGCCATGCCGGCGACGTCGGTGTTGCCGCTGTCCACCACCGAGTCGAGCAGCTCACGGAGCCGGTCCCGGCGCGGCCCATTCGGCTGAACACTCACAGCTTCCGAGTATCGCGGCTACCCCCGACCGGCGACATGACATTTCCTGCTCGACGGTGGGAACTAGACTCCGGACTCGGTGAGTGAATTCGATGCGCTGTGCGCCAACGACGGTGATTTGGCCGACCTACGCCTGGAGGTTCGGCGGTTCGTGCACGCCGACCGGGAGAGCTTCGGCTGGCAGCCCGAGATCGACTCCTGGCTGACCAGCTGGGACGCCGGTTTCAGCGCGCGGCTGGCCGATGCCGGTTTCGTCGGGCTGACCATTCCCACCGAGTACGGCGGGCACGGGCAGGGTTTCCTGCACCGCTACGTCGTCACCGAGGAACTGCTCGGGGCGGGTGCCCCGGTGGCCGCGCACTGGTTCGCCGACCGTCAGGTCGCGCCGTCACTGCTGAGTTACGGCAGCGAGGAGCAGCGCCGACGGCTGCTGCCCGGGATCGCCACCGGCAGGCTGTACTCGGCGATCGGGATGAGCGAACACGGCGCCGGCTCGGACCTGGCCGCGACCGCCACCCGCGCCACCCGCACCGACGGGGGCTGGGTGCTCAACGGCACCAAGGTGTGGACCAGCGGCGGGCACCGCGCCCATTTCGCGATCGTGCTGGCCCGCACCAGCCCGCTGGATCCCGAACACCGGCACGCCGGCTTCAGCCAGTTCATCGTCGCGCTGGATTCCCCCGGCATCACCATCAGCCCGATCATCACGCTCGACGGTCACCACCACTTCAACGAGGTCACCTTCGACGATGTCGCGGTCGGTGACGCCGACGTGCTGGGCGAGGTCGGCGACGGCTGGCATCAGGTGACGGCCGAACTCGGTTTCGAGCGCAGCGGCCCGGAGCGCATCCTGTCCACCGCGATCCTGATCTTCGGGGTGATCAGAGCGCTCGGCGCCCAGCAGGTCGATGACCGCACCGCCGCGGAGGTCGGCGACCTGATGGGCCGGGTGACGGCGCTGCGGCAGTTGTCGGTGTCGGTGGCCCGGACACTGTCGGACGGGCAGGACGCGGCGACACGGGCCGCCCTGGTGAAGGACCTGGGGACGCGTTTCGAGCAGCAGTCGGTGGAGCTGTGCGCGAACCTGCTGGACTACGTCGATGACGATGTGGACCTGCGTGCCATCCTCGACACCGCACGCCGGCACTCGCCGATGTTCACGCTGCGCGGCGGGACCAACGAGGTGCTGCGCGGTGTGATCGCCCGCGGTCTGGGAGTGCGATGAGCGAGTTGGACGAGCTGACGCAGCTGGTCGCTGACATCGGCCGGCGGTCCTATGACGCCCGGTTCGGCAAGCGGCGGCTGCCCGAGGTCTTCGACGCCGACCTGTGGGCCACTCTCGATGAGACCGGCCTGACCCGGCTCACCACCGAACAGGGCGCGGGACCGCGTGAGGCCGCCATCGTGCTCGCCGGGCTGGCCCGCCACGGTGCCGCCGTGCCGATCGCCGAGACCGATCTGCTGGCCGGCTGGCTGGCCGGCGAGGCGGGGCTGGAGGTCCCGGCCGGCCCACTCACGGTGGCGATCGGTGCGGACGGTACCGCCCGCGAGGTGCCATGGCCGTCGGACGCCGCCGTCGTCCTGGCCGCCCGGGAACCCGACGGACTGCACGTCGGGCTGCTCGATGACCCCGAGGTCACCCTCGGGTGCAACCTGGCCGGCGAACCCCGCGGCACGCTCGGGTATGGAACCGACGGGCTCACCCGGCTGGATCCGGCCGTCGGTGACGAGTTGGTGCGCCGCGGTGCATGGGCGCGGTGCGTGCAGATCGTCGGTGCCTTCGACTCTGCGCTGGAGCTGACCGTCGCGCACACGTCCGAGCGGGTGCAGTTCGGCCGGGCGCTGAGCAAGTTCCAGGCCGTGCAGCACTCGCTGGCCGCCATGGCGGGCGAGATCGAACAGGCCAGGGCGGCAACCGACCTGGCCACCGCCGCGGTGGCCGACCACGGGTTCGCCGACGCCAGGTCCGATTACGCGGTGACGATCGCGAAGATCGCCGTCGGCCGCGCCGTCACCCCGGTCACCACCATCGCCCATCAATTGCACGGCGCCATCGGCGTCACCATCGAGCACCAGTTGTGGTCGGCCACCATGCGGGCGCGCAGCTGGTCCGACGAGTTCGGCAGCACCGCGTCCTACGCCCGCCGGTTGGGCCGGCTGGCGCTGGCGGCCGCCGACCCGTGGGACGTGCTGATCAGCGCACCGTGACGGTCACGCGTCCAGCACCTGGCTGACCCGGGCTTCCACGTCACCGAGCCCGCTCAGGTCGATCCCGAACCGTCCGGTGAGCTGATCGAGCACGTCGGCGGCGGAGTTCAGCCGGATCTTCTCGGTGCCGCCTGCGGCGTGGATGGCGAGGTGACGGCCGCGCAGATTCCAGCGCGCGTCGTCGGTGACCAGGGCGACGGACAGCCCGACGACGAAGCCGGACTTCGGGTAGGTCGAGACGTACCAGCTGCCGACCTCCAGATCGATGAGGCGTCTCGGCTCTTCGGTGAACAGATACAGCGGCTCCCACCGATCGCGGATCTGCGCCTCCAGTCGCAAGGTGCCCGCACCGGCGTCGACGATCCGGTACGGCTCATGGCGGGTCTGCTGCACCGGCCCGGCTTCCAGGCGGATCGGCGAGGACAGCGTCTGCCCGCCGAATCCGACATCGGCCAGGAACCGCCCGTCGACACCGGGGACGGTGACCGCCAGCACGTTGTGCGTCATGGCCGGCATCGGCGCATCCCACGCCGCCGGCGGTGATGCATCGAACTCGCCCATCCAGACGACTCGCCCGGCCAGCCGGTCCACGCCGAATCCGAGGGCCTCCAGCACGTAGCCGAACAGCCCGTTCTGTTCGTAGCAGTAACCACCGCGTCGGCGGTGCACCAGCTTGTCGGCCAGGGCGGTGGCACCGAGGTCGACGACGGGCGTGCCCAGCACCGGATCCAGGGTCTCGAACGGGATGGACCTGTTGTGCGCGGCGTGCAGAGCGTGCAGGGTGTCCAGTGTCGGCTCCGGCGGGCGGGAGCCGAGCGACCCGGGGATAGTCTGAGCCGGCCCCTGATAGCCGATCCGAGCGAGGTAGGCCGCGATGTCCGGTGTCATGCCCCCATCCTGTGTCCTCAACCTCGGTTCAGGTCAACGGACTTTTGACCGCCTCCCGGTTCCGTGCGAAACTAGAACACGTTCTAGTTTCAACATCGGAGGCACCGCATGAGCTCGCCCGATATCGATCCCACCGAGATCACCAAGTTCGACCCCAGCCTCACCGAGCGGGTGATGGGGCTGCTGCGGCCGTTCCTGAAGGCGTATCACCGCTCCGAGGTCCGCGGCCTGGAGAACTTCCCCAACGGCGGCGCGCTGGTGGTGTGCAACCACTCCGGCGGCCTGTTCCCCATGGATGTGCCCATTTTCGCGGCCGACTTCTACGAGCGGTTCGGCTACGGGCGCCCGGTGTACACGTTGAGCCACGCCATGCTGATGATCGGCCCCACCGGCGACTTCTTCAAGAAGACCGGCTTCATCCTGGCCAGCCACGAGAACGCCGATGAAGCGCTGCGCTCCGGCGGAGTCGTGGTGGTGTTCCCCGGCGGTGACTACGACGTCTACCGTCCCAGCAGCGAGGCCAACACGATCGACTTCGACGGCCGGCAGGGCTATGTGCGCGCGGCCATCAACGCCGGGGTGCCCATCGTGCCGATGGTCGGCATCGGCGGGCAGGAAACCCAGCTCTACCTGTCCCGCGGCACCTGGCTGGCCAAGCGGCTCGGCCCGATCGCCCGGCTGGCCCGCACCAAGATCGTCCCGCTGTCCTTCGGTTTCCCGTTCGGGCTGTCGGCCGTGGTGCCGATGAACGTGCCGCTGCCCGCCAAGATCGTCATGCAGGTACTGCCGCCGGTCGACATCGAGGCCCAGTTCGGTGAGACACCCGATATCGACGAGGTCGATGCCCATGTCCGGCGCGTCATGCAGCGCGCTCTCGACGAATTGGCCGCCGAACGCCGCCTGCCGGTGATCGGCTGATGGGGCTGTTCGACAAGGTCACCGATACCGCCGGCCTGATCGGAACCATGGTGCGCGCCGGGGTCATCGCGCCGCTGCGGCCCGACAAGTATCTGCGCATCGGGGCCGCGATGGCCCGCGAAAACATGGGCATCACTTCGGGATTCGCCGGCGCCGCCCAGCGCTGTGGTGACCGGATCGGGCTCATCGACGAGCTCGGGGCACTGACGTGGCGTGAGATCGACCAGCGCGCCGACGCTTTGGCCGCCGGGCTGCAAAAACTGACGGACGGCGAGCACCACCCTCATGTCGCCGCCGGGGCGGCTCCGCCGGTGGTGGGCATCATGGCCCGCAACCATCGCGGTTTCATCGAGGCGCTGATCGCGGCCAACCGCATCGGTGCCGACGTGCTGTTGCTGAACACGTCGTTCGCCGGCCCGGCACTGGCCGAGGTGTGGGAACGGGAATCGGCCGGACGTACCGGTGCGGTCATCTACGACGAGGAGTTCACCCCGACCCTCGATCGCGCCCTGGCCGACGCGCCCGGGGTGGCCCGCATCGTGGCCTGGACCGACACCGCACCGACCGGACTGACCGTCGCACACCTGATCACCGAGCACGCCGGGCAGCAGCCCCGGCGCGCCAAGGAAAAGTCCAAGGTCATCCTGCTGACCTCGGGGACCACCGGAACACCGAAGGGCGCCAAGCATTCCGGCGGAGGACCCGAGGTCCTCAAGGCGATCCTGGACCGCACCCCGTGGCATACCGAGGAGCCGGTGGTCGTGGCCGCGCCGATGTTCCACGCCTGGGGGTTCTCCCAACTGGCCTTCGCCGCCTCGATGGCGTGCACCATCATCACCCGGCGCAAGTTCGACCCGGAGGCCACACTCGCGCTGGTCGACACCCACCGAGCCACCGGATTGTGTGTGGTGCCGGTGATGTTCGACCGCATCGTCGAGTTGCCCGACGAGATCCGCAACCGCTACAGCGGGCGCACCCTGCGGTTCGCCGCAGCGTCCGGGTCCCGGATGCGTCCCGATGTCGTCATCAAGTTCATGGATCAGTTCGGCGATGTCATCTACAACAACTACAACGCCACCGAGGCCGGCATGATCGCCACCGCGACGCCGACCGATCTGCGCGCCGCGCCCGACACGGCCGGAAAACCGGCCGAGGGCACCGAGATCCGGATCCTGGACGCCGAGCTGCGGGTGCTGCCGCCCGGCGAGACGGGCACCATCTACGTGCGCAACTCCACTCAGTTCGACGGGTACACCTCGGGCAAGACCAAGGACTTCCACGACGGGTTCATGAACTCCGGTGACGTCGGCTACCTGGACGTCAACGGCCGGTTGTTCGTGGTGGGCCGCGATGACGAGATGATCGTCTCCGGGGGAGAGAACGTCTACCCCATCGAGGTGGAAAAGACGCTGGTGACCCACGACGCGGTGGCCGAGGCCGCCGTCATCGGGGTCGACGACGAACAGTTCGGTCAGCGACTTGTCGCCTTCGTGGTGCTGCGCGGCACGGGAGAACCCGTGACCGCCGATGTTTTGAAGCAGTACGTTCGGGACAATCTGGCCAACTACAAGGTGCCGCGAGACATCACCATCCTGGATGAACTGCCGCGCAACAGCACCGGAAAGATCCTGCGCAGTGAACTCGCACAACGCACCACGGGGTAAGCCCAGGCCGCTGCTGGCAGCGCTGGCCGAACTGGCCAATGCCGCCAACGCGGTGCGCCCGTTGGGCCGTAAGGGCTACAGCACCGTGGCGACGTTCGCGTTCGGCTGGCCGACATCGGAGAACGCCCCGCTGCTGTTCACCGGCTCGGTGCTGGACGTGATCCGGCGGGCGCTGCTGGGGCACTACCGCACCCGCAACGGCCGGATCTCCCTGGCGCTCAAGGGCCTCACCTGGGCACTGCTGGCGTTGTTGCAGCGCCGCGAGGTGGAGTCGAAGCGGTACTTCGAGGACCCGCTGAAGGCGGCCCTCGGCGCAGACTATCGGGAGGCCGAGGAACCCGAACGGCGTCCGCGTGGTGTCTTCGGAACGGGATGGGCCCGGCGGCGCTACGTGCACCAGACGGCACGCTACGGCCCGCACGGTCCCAATCTGGCCGACATCTGGATGCGGCCCGATCTGCCCCGCGACGGGAAAGCGCCAGTGCTGCTGCAGATCCCCGGTGGCGCGTGGATGATCGGGATGCGCCGCCCACAGGCCTATCCGATGCTGAGCCGGCTGGCCGAGCGCGGCTGGATCTGTGTGTCGATCGGCTACCGGATCAGTCCGAGATACACCTGGCCCGACCACATCGTGGATGTCAAACAGGCGATCGCCTGGGTGAAGGCAAACATCGCGGACTATGGCGGCGATGCCGAGAACATCTATCTCACCGGCGGTTCGGCCGGCGGACACCTGACGGCGCTGGCCGCGCTCACCCCGAACGACCCGAAATGGCAGCCCGGTTTCGAAGACGCCGACACCTCGGTGGCTGCGGCGGTGCCGATCTACGGCCGATACGACTGGTTCACCGACACCGGCAACGGCAGGCCCGAATTCATCAAGATCCTGGAGAAGTTCATCGTCAAGCTGCCGTTCGACGACCACCGGCGGGAGTACCTGGACGCCTCACCGATCACCCTCGTGCACGCCGACGCACCTCCGTTCTTTGTGCTGCACGGTGAGGATGATTCGGTGATCCCGGTGCGCGAGGGGCGCGATTTCGCCGAGGCGCTCAAGAGCGTCTCGAAGGCACCGGTCATCTACGCCGAGATTCCACACGCCCAGCACGCGTTCGACTTCTTCGGCTCGGCACACGGGCACAACACCGCCGCTGCCGTGGAGCGCTTCCTGAACTGGGTGCGCGGCTGACCTATCCTGCCGAATAGCCAGTTGTCACAAGAATTTTCGACTTCAGCGTGTCACCACTGGCCACTGTCCGTCAGCACAGCGGCGTGTGGCGGCAGACGGCGTCCGGTGGCGGCGGTAACTGCGGGCGCGGAAGCTGCGGTGGCGGTGGGAGCCGGGGCGGCGGTGGCAGTCGCGGCCCGCGCTGGCCCCCGTCCCCGCCATTGCCGCTCACCGGAGGTGGGGCCGGAGCCGGCTCCGCCGGTGCCGGGGGCAGCGCCGGAGGCAACTGGGACGGCGGCGGCGCGGGACCGGTGGCCCAGGGCAGCGCGGACATCGCCCAGATGGCGATCGGCTGCGGGTCCAGCATGTAGTTCGCGGGAGCGGCCGTGAGTTGCAACTGGGTCGGCAAGACACCGGGCTTGACGTGAAAGAACACCCAGCCTGTCACGTCGCCGATCACCCGCGCGGGCAGCGGGCGCGACGAGAGGACGACCGGACGCGACGGGGGGATCTGTTCGCCGCCGCTGACCAGTAGCCGGAAGCCGCCGTTCGGGCCCGTCGCGTCAATGGGGACGGACACATCGGCGAAGGAGACCTCGATGCCGAGCTCCAGTTCGTCTCCGGTGTTCTGACGGACCAGGGCCATGGTGTCCGCACGCGGTGTGATGGTGGCACCCTTCGCCGTCAGCGGTGCCCCCAGCAGCGCCGTACCGGGAAGAATCGACACCTCGGAGTGCTCGGCGCTGGAACTCACCGGGTCCGACGAGCTCGCCGATTGGGGAGCCGGCCCGTAGGAGCAGCCGGCCGCCACGACGACCGCGGCCACAGCGCCCAGGAGTTTCATGCCGTCATTCTCGCCCATACCCGGCGCCGCGGCGCAGGCGTGTCACGTCAGCGCGGCCTCGATGACCGTCAGCTCCTCGGAAATCCCTGCCGCATGCCGGATCTCGCGCAGCTCCTGGACCATGGCCTCGGTCACCTCGTGCGGGTCCTTGACCGTCTCGGTGTCGGAGATGACCGAGATGTTGAGCTGGTCCACATAGCTCCAGACGGTGATGTTCAACCCGCTGGCCGCGGTCAGCGGCCCGACCGAGTAGATCTCGGTGACCGTGGCACCGCCGACCTTGCCCTGCTCCCGCGGGCCGGGCACGTTCGAGATGTTCAGGTTGAGCACCTTGTTCTGCCCGTCCTTGTCCGACAATCGGCGGAACAGCGCCTCGACGGCGGCCGGGGGCATATAGGAAGCCCAGCGGGCCACCAGCTCGGGTCCGATCAGCTGGCTGCTCTCCTTGGCCAGCGATGCCGCCGCACTGGCCTGCCGGACCCGCTCCAGGACGTCGGGTTCGTCGACCGGCAGCGCCATCAGCACACCGGTGAACCGGTTACCCGAGATGCGATCGGGTGAGAAGTCGAAGCTCATCGGCACCGAGGCCAGCAGCGGATGGTCGGCCTTGCCCTCGTAGTGCAGTTGCAGTTTGCGCAGCGCACCGGAGGACATCGCCAGCACCATGTCGTTGATGGTGGCGCCCAACTGTTTTCCGGTCGACTTCACATCGGCCAGCGCGAGCGAGGCCGTCGCGAACCGGCGTCCGGGGGTGAGCACATGGTTCATGAAGCTCGGCGGCGGGGTGAACGGCCGGGTCAGTTCCGGGCCGAACTTGTGCTGGCTGCGACGCACCCGGGCGACACCGCCCGCGGTGTACTTCACCAGGCCCGGGATCCGGCCGATCTGGCGCAGGTGGTCGGTGAAGGCGGAGCGGACCAGCTCGGATTTCGACGGGTCGGGATCGGTGGCGTAGGAGTCGCGTTCCCGTTGCGGCCCGTGTGAGAGGTCCATCCCGCGGGCGAGCAGGTTGGCCGATGCCACGCCGTCGGCCAGGGCGTGGTGGATCTTGCCGACCACGGCGATCCGGTCGTCGGCGAGTCCCTCGACGAAGTACATCTCCCACAACGGCCGGCTGCGATCCAGCGGGGTGCTGGCGATCTCACCGATGGCCTCGTCGAGTTCGCGGCGGCCACCGGGGGCGGCGACCCGCCAGGGCCGGACGTGGTATTCCAGGTCGACATCGGTGTTCTCGCGCCACATCGGGTGGTGGAACTTGAACGGGATGTCGACGAGCTGGTAGCGGAACGGATCCAGCTTGTGCAGCCTGCCGTGCAGCACCGTGCGGAAGTCCTCCACACCGAAGGTGCGGTTACCGAGCCCGTGCAGGTCGATGATCGCGATCTTCAAGGTGTGCATGTGCACGTTGGGCGCTTCCGTGTACAGCAGGAACGCATCCCAACCGCTGAGCCTTTTCACCGGCTAATTCCTCCCCTGCCTGGAGGAGTCTATATAACCGCCTTGGCCTTGCGCGCTGTCGAGTTTCGGTGGATCTGGTTGAGGAACAGTCCGATTGCCTTCGCCATCGCGCCGGTACGCGCGCCGTCGGTCATGTCGAATCCGTGGCCCGCACCGGGGAACTCGACGTAGCTGACCGGCCCGGCCGAGGTGGTTTCGAGGCGGTCGACGAAACTGCGCGCCTGGGCGACCGGGATCACGGTGTCCCCGGAGCCGTGGATGACCAGGAACGGCGGCGCGTCGCGGTGCACCCTGGCGATCGGGGAGGCCTTCCGGAAGATCTCCGGATGGCGGGTGATCGTGCGGCCGACGACGACGCGTTCCAGGAAGTCCACGAAGCGGTCCCGTTCGACGGTGGAGCGGTCCTCCCAGTCGTAACGACCGTAGATGCCCACGACGGCGTCCACCGAGGTGTCCGCATCGTCGGGCAGATCGCCCTGCAGTTCGGGATCGTTCGGCGTCAGCCCGGCCAGTGCGGCCAGGTGGCCACCCGCGGAGCAACCCGCGACGGCCACGAAGTTGCGGTCCCCGCCGAACTTGTCGACATTGGCCCGGGCCCACGCGATCGCCGCTTTCACGTCGGTCATGTGGCGCGGCCAGCGGTGATGCGGCGCCACCCGGTAGTCGATGGACAGGCAGACCCAGCCCTGTTCGGCCAGGTGCGAGAGCATGGCATAGCCCTGCAGCATCCGGCTGCCGTGCACCCAGGCGCCGCCCGGGACGAACAGCAGCACCGGCGCGGGCTCGCTGGGCAGTTCGGCGGGGCGCCACACGTCCAGCAGTTGCATCGGGTGGTCGCCGTAGCGCACCGAGGTGCGGTGCACGTTGCGCCGGTATTCCATCGTGTTCCACAGCGGCGGGAGCTGTTCGGGCGCCGGCCAGTCCCCGGCCAGGTCGGCGGCGGTGACCACGCTGCGTAACCCGTCCTTGGCGACCGTCACCGTCTGATCCCGCTCCGCCTTGCGCACCGCGCCGTTGCCGGGCGCGAACCAGGCCTTGGCCGTGGACGACATCATCTCGGGGAACTGGCGGAAACCCCACACCCCCATGGCGGCCAGGCCACCGAGTGGCTCAAGCTGCTTACCGATCACCGGCAGCGAAGCCGAGGCGACCGATAATGCGAGCATACGGTCGGCGTGATTGGCCTTCAGCAACCATCGTGCACGGCTCATCAACGTCGGTCCGGGGTACCGGGTGTCCGGTGTGGCCGTCATGGCGCGAGCGTACCCGCGCAGGCCCATTCCTAAGCAGACATTCTCGGCAATCTGTCTACATGGTGGTCACATTGTGATCCGCATCACTTATGGCCGCACCGGTGAGGCCGGTAACTTCATTCTCATCATGAGCATGTCTGCGCTGGCCATCACCGAAGAACACCAGGATCTCGCGGCCTCGGCCATCGGGCGACTCCAGCGGTCCGGCAGCCGCGCCGCCGCCCGCGCCACCCTCGATAAACCCGGCAGCTATTCGCGCGAAATCTGGTCCGCGGGAGCAGAACTGGGCTGGAATGGGCTGGCGATCGCCGAGGAGTTCGGTGGATCGGGTTTCGGATTGCCCGAGTTGGCCATCATTGCCGAGATCACCGGCCGCGAGCTGACCCCGGGCCCGTTCCTGCCGACCGTGGCGGCGGCGCTGGTGATCGACCGGTGCGCCCCGGATTCTGTGCGGGCCCAACTACTTCCGGGCCTTGCCGATGGCAGCACCGTGGCCGCGCTCGGGCTCAACGGGCTGGTGAACATGGAGTCCGATCTGACCGCCACCGCCCAGTGGCCGGCGGTCCCGGGCGCTCCGGATGCCGACGTACTGGTGCTGGCAGCCGGCGCAGACCTCCTCGTGGTGGACGCGGCCGCCGACGGCGTCACCGTCACCGCACTGCCGTCGCTGGACACCACCCGGTCCATCGGCTCGGTGTCGATGCGCGGCGCCGCGATTCCCACCGACCGGGTGCTGCGCGGAGCCGCCCGGCACGCACGCACCGTCTTCCGCATCCTGGCCGCCGCGGAATCCGTCGGCATCAGCTGGGCCTGCCTGGACATGGCGGTCGAGTACGCGAAGGTCCGTGAGCAGTTCGGCCGCACCATCGGCACCTTCCAGGCCGTCAAGCACCATGCCGCGAACATGCTCGTCGACGCCGAACAGACCACCGCGGCGACCTGGGCGGCCGCGCGCGCCGACGACCTCGACGCGGCGTGGCTCCCGGCGGCGACGGCCGCGGCTCACGCCATTCGGGCGCAGGTCTTCAACGCGCAGAACAATATTCAGCTGCACGGCGGCATCGGCTTCACCTGGGAGCACGATGCCCACCTGTATCTGCGCCGGGCGCGGACGCTGTCCGCCCTGCTCGCAGACGGCAACGACCCGTTGGCCGATCTCGTCCACGCACAGCGTGCCGGGCAGACCCACGGTGTGGCCTTCAGTGTGCCGGCGGAGGCCGAGCGGTACCGTGCGGCGGCCGCGGAGGCCGCCGCCAAGGTCCGTGCACTGCCCGAGGCCGAGCGGCGGGACTTCCTGGTCGACTCCGGCTATCTGGTGGCGCACTGGCCGAAGCCGTGGGGTCGGGCTGCGGACGTGCTGGAACAGCTGGTCATCGAGGAGGAGTTCCGCGATACAGACATACCGGACATGGGCATCACCGGGTGGGTGACCCTGACCATCGTCCAGGCCGGCACCGACGATCAGCGCGCGCGCTGGGTGGAGCCTGTCCTGCGCGGGCAGTCGATGTGGTGTCAGCTGTTCTCCGAGCCCGAGGCGGGTTCGGATGCGGCCGCGGTGCGGACATCGGCCAAACGTGTCGACGGCGGCTGGAAGGTGACCGGCCAGAAGGTGTGGACCAGCCTGGCTCAGCACTGTCAGTGGGGCCTGGCGACCGTACGCACCGATCCCGAGGCACCCAAGCACGCCGGTGTCACCATGATGGCGATCGATATGAAAGCACCTGGCGTGCAGGTCAACCCGCTGCGCGGCCTCACCGGAGACGCCCATTTCAACGAGGTGTTCTTCGATGACGTCTTCGTCCCCGACGCCGATGTGGTCGGCGACGTGAACAAGGGCTGGCTGGTCGCCCGCGCGACGCTGGGCAATGAGCGCATCTCGATCGGCGGTGGATCGGGCGCGCCGACCGGCTTCACCGCCGCCGATGTCGTGGCCCTGCTGGATCAGGCGCCACCCGCGGTGGCAGCAGCTCACGTGCACGAGGCCGGCCGGGTGATCGCCGAGACCCTGACGCTGCCGATGCTCAACCTGCGCCGGGTCAGCAGGGCGATCGCGGGCGCCGAACCGGGGCCGGAGGGCAATGTGACCAAACTGCTGGTGGCCGAGCAGTCGCAGCGACTGACCGAACTGGGCATGGCGCTGGCCGGGGTGTCGGCAGTCACCGGCGGCAACGACGCGCTGGCCCGGACGTACCTGGGCAACCGCGCCATGACGATCGCCGGCGGGACCTCGGAGATCACCCGCAACACCATCGCGGAGCGAATCCTCGGGCTGCCGCGCGATCCGCTGCTCAAATAGCGCCCAGGATAACAACATTCGATGAACAGTCGGTGCCGACCCGAGCGGAAATGCTGCGGTCATGCCTATACCTGACGTCATGTCCGAGCACACCGACCTGGCCGATATCCTGCTCTCACTGCGCGGCGTGTGGGACGAGGTCGCCGTCGACGAACTCGACCATGCGCTGCAGTCAGCCGCCCGCGCGATGGATGACGGGGCCGACGACGAGCTGGTGCTGGCCGCCGCACTGCACGACATCGCGCACAGCCCGCTGCTGCCCGCGGGGGCGGCGCATGACCTGCTGGCGCGGGAGTGGCTGACGCCGCGGTACGGGGAACGGGTGGGCTGGCTGGCCGGCGCCCACGTGGCCGCGAAACGCTATCTGGCCGCCACGGTGCCCGGCTACCAGCTCAGCACCACCTCGGAGCAGTCGCTGCTACGTCAGGGCGGTGCGGTCGTCGATCCCGCCTTCGTCGATCATCCGTGGTGGCCGGATGCGTTGCGGCTGAGGCACTACGACGACGCAGCCAAAGATCCCGGTGCCACCGGCGCCGACGTCGAGCAGGTACTGGAGATCGCGCGACGGGTGGCGATCAGCCGAGATACCGATCCGGATGGCCACCGGTAAGCAATACTGTCGAGGTGTCGACAACCGCCGCCTTCCACCGGGACCTCGCCCGCTTCGCCCGCTTCCTGCCACGCAAGATCGTCACTCCGACGAATCTTGCTCTGCTGCAGCGAATGACCGCGCTGACCGACCGTCGGGTCCCACCCGGTGTCGAGGTGCTCACCCTGACCTCCGGTGTCGGAGTGCGGCTGTACCGGCCGAGCGGGGTGAGTTCTCCCGGTCCGGCGTTGCTGTGGATTCACGGCGGCGGATATGTGATCGGCAGCGCCTCCCAGGACGACGTGCTCTGCCGTCGCTTCGCGTCCACGCTCGGCGTCACGGTGGCCTCGGTGGAATACCGGCTGGCCCCCCGACACCCGTATCCGGCCGGTCTGGAGGACTGCTACGCGGCTCTGACCTGGCTGGCCGGGTTGCCCGCGGTCGATCCGGGGCGGGTCGCGATCGGGGGCGCCAGCGCCGGTGGCGGTCTGGCCGCCGCGCTCGCACTGCTGGCCCGTGACCGGGGCGAGGTGCCGCTGGCGGCGCAGCTGTTGGTCTACCCGATGCTCGACGACCGGTCGGTGGGCCCGCAGCTCGACGACCCGGGACATCGGTTATGGACGCAGGAGAGCAACCGTTTCGGCTGGTCGGCCTATCTGGGTGCGGCCGACCCGGAGGTCGCGGTGCCCGCCCGCCGGGACGATCTGAGCGGGTTGCCCCCGGCCTGGATCGGTGTGGGCACCCTGGATCTGTTCCACGACGAGGACCTCGCCTACGCACAGCGATTGCGCGCGGCGGGGGTGCCGTGTGATGTCGAGGTCGTCCAGGGAGCTTTCCACGGATTCGACGGCGTCGCGCCGAAGACCGCGGTCTCGCGCGCCTTCTTCGACAGCCAGTGCGCCGCGCTGCGGAGGGCGCTGCGCGGCGAACCGGTCCCGTCACCCGCGTAGGCGGATGACGGGAGCTCCGGTTCTGCTAGCCGGCCATGAATTCCGAGTAGGCCGATGCCAATTCGGGCGACAGCAGCTGCACGTTGCACTGCCGCTGGGTCTCCCCGATCGGCGCCAGGATCCCGCGCAGCTCGTAGTACTCCTGCGAGTTCGCGGTGAAGTACGCCCGGATATTGGCCGATGCCTCGGCACGCGGCTGCGTGCGCGCCGCCTGAACCACCTGGTTGGCACCCGGATGGGCGTTCAGGTAGGCGCTGGCGGCGCCGGTCACCGAGCTGACGGTGCCGGCCACGGCGTCGGGATTGCAGTTCGGCGCGGCCGAAGCGGTCGGCGCAGCTATCAGTGCGGCAGCGGCCGCACCCAGCAGAGAGCCCGCCGCGAACCGGCGCATGCTTGTGTTCTTCAGCTTCATGATCGATTGGTGTCCTTCGTGTTCTGACTTCTGTATGCCTCGTTCTGGACATCTCAGGCTTACGGTCCCAGACCCGAAAACAACGGTACGCGTGCCTTGTTGATGCCCCGCCGGGCCGAACGGCAAACGTCGGCCGGTGGGTGCGGGCGTTACATCACCCGAACGTGAGTTCGGTCGCAATTACGCCGGGATCGGCCATGTGTTCGCAAAATTTCGGGCGGATTCTTATGTCAACCGGCAAACACTTAATTGATCGTGATCTCGCACTGTGACCGGATTGTTATCCGATTGCTCCGCCGACCCGACCCGGCGCCGGAGTTTTCGGCGCGCTGCCGGTGGGTAGCCAACGCAGGCACTCGCCACAACGTCAGGAAGGGAGCCGATGCCTCGCGGTAAAGGTATGTACGTCGACGACGATTCCGGTGACGACTCCCGGCCGAAGGTGGACGAATCCGATGTCGATGAGCAGACACCGGATGTGCACAAGCCCGAACCGGGCTCCGAACCGCCGGACTGAGCTCACCTGCGATAGGTGAGCTCACCCTCGATCAACGTGGCCACCACGGCGCCGCCGTCCAAGTCGTCGAGAAGTTCCGCCGGCGGCACGCCGAGTACGCACAGATCACCCGGCTGCCCGGGGGCCACGCTACGCGGCGCCGTCGGTGCGGCCGCGGTGCCCAGGAACAGCTCGAGCGCGGTCCGTGGGCTGACCCGTTCGGCCTCGCCCAGCACCGCGCCGCTCGGCGTGCGGCGATGTACCGCGGCCCGCATCGCGGCCCAGGGATCGCCGTCACCGAAGGGCATATCCGTCGACAGCGCCACCGGGATGCCGGCGTCCAGCAGCGACGCGAGACGCCACAGCTGATGGTGCTCGTCGACCGGGACGTCGGTCAGGTACTGGTCACCGCGTTCGGCCACGAAGTTGGGTTGGGTCACCACCGTGACGCCCAGCTCGGCGAGGTCGCCGAGACAGTCGTCGGGCACCACCGCGGCATGCTCGATGCGGTCATCGGGGTGGCCGCCGGTGGCGCGCAACGCGGCGATGGTGATGACGAGCTGGGCCGCGGTCACACAGTGCACGGCGACCGGAGCGCCGTCGCGGTGGCGCCGGGCCACCCAGTCGGTGAGCTCGCCGAGATTCAGACTGTCGTCATGCAGGATTCGCTTGCCGGGTGCCAGATGGTGCAGCCGCTGCCGCATTCCACCGTGCCGGTGCACCTCGTCCAACTTGACGATGTCGCCGATGTCGAGATCCGGTGTGGCATCGGTGATTCCGGTGATCCCGAAGGCGGACAGCCGATTGCTCAGGTCATCGATGGCGGTATCGCGGCGCTGCAGTGCATCCGACCAGGTGCGGTCGGCACTGCGCAGCCTGCCATCGGGGTGATCGGCCAGGCCCACCGCGGCCAAGCCCTTCGAGTTCAAGGTCCACAGGATGCCGCTGCGATGCTGGATGCGCACCGGGACCGGCCGAGCGAGCGTATCGAGCCTGTCCCGGTCCAGCGGACCGGCCACCGCCTCGTGGTAGCCGACCGCGCGGATCCAGCCGTCCTCGCCGGGTTCGGCGCCGGCCAGTACCCGGGCCAGGCCGTCGCGATCACTCACCTCCGCGGTACCGACCCGGACCGAATCCGCCGCCGCCGCAGCCGAATGCACGTGCACATGGTGATCGTGCAACCCGGGGATCACCGCGCCACCCGCGGCGTCGAGCACCCGGTCGTCGGGGTGCGGGGTGAGGCGGGGGGCCATCTCGGTGATCTGCGCGCCGACCCGGATGTCGACCACCCGTCCGTCGAGCAGCGCTGCCCGTTGGATCAACATGACACGGAATGCCTTTCGTCCAGCAGTGCGTGCACCGCAGCGTTGTCGGCGCCCAGTGCGGATGCCGACGTGCCCGTTTCAGGTTCGGTGGGTTCCCGGACGGGTCCGCCGACAAACCCTGCGTAGCAGGCGGCGGTCGCCGACATCGACATTTCGATCAGCTCACCCCCGCCACGCGCCAGCGACTCGACCACGGCGGCCGCGGCATGCAGACCGGTCAGCGGATCCGCGATCGCGTCGCCGACGAATACCGGTCCGCCCGGACCAGAGCGGACCAACCCGCCGGCCACCGCCGCGTCGTCGCCGAAGGCTACCCGCATGCCGGCGTCGCCCTCGGAGCCGTATCCGCTGATACGCAACCAGATCCGCCCGGCCCTCGGCGCGATATCGGCGGGGCCGAGCCCCCGGCGGATCAGCGCCGCGGGCCGCGATCCCTCGATCACCACATCGGCCGCTTCCAGCAACCGTCTCATGGCCGGTTCATCGTCGAAATCGACCGCGTAGGACAGTTTCTCGCGGTTCATCCAGTCGTAGAAGGCGACCGGCCCCGCTCTGGTGCCGTCGGGACGGCGCGGGCTTTCCACCTTGATCACGGTGGCACCCGCGTCACCGAGGAGGCGCCCGCACAGCGGTCCCGCCCACATCGAGGACATGTCGACGACCAGCAGCCGGCCGGGCCGCTCGCCGCTGGGTCCGTGCGCCCGGGTCACCGGCGGGCCGGGTGCGGTCTCACCGAGGACCGCCGCCGGCAGGTCCAGCAGCCGGGCCCGCGCCACGGCGGCCGTCGCGGATCGGGTGCGCACCCAGCGTTGCAGGGGCGGCCACGGGTCGGCGCCGACGTCGTCGGTCTCGATCAGCGCAGGCACCGCCGCGATGTCATCGGGGCGGGAGAGCGTGACCGCGCACCAGGTGTCCTCGCCGCGCAGGATGCGGGTGGCACCACCTGCCGAGATCTGGCCGTTGGTGGTCAGACCCAGCAGCGCCGCCCTGCCGGTGAGCAGCGCGGTGGCGTCGACCCGGACGCCGGTGTGCGTGGTGAACGCGTCGGCCACCCCCTGGGCGCGCGCACTCAGCGCTTCCGGGACCCCGACGGTGCTCACACCGCCATCTTGCCCCGTCTCAGAAGTGAAGTGCGGCGAAGCGCCAGTCCAGAACCGGGCCCCGGTCCTCGCCGACCGCGTGGACCAGCGAGCGCAGCCGCAGTCGCGTTCCCGCCGGGGTGGGCTCGGCGGCCTCGATGTGCAGTTCGCTGTGCAGCGTGTCGTTCTCGTACACGGGTCCGGTGTGATCACAGGATTCCCAACCCAGCACGGTCGCCAGGTTCGGCAGCAGCCGGCTCGCCTGGGCCAGGGCCAGTCCGATGGTGTGCCCGCCGTACACCAGCCGCTGCCCCCCGGACCGCCAATCATGATGGGTGGCAGCGATGTTCAGCGAGAGCCTGGCCAGTTCCGGTGCACTGCTCACGACATCGGCGGTGCTGTGCAGGACGGTCCCGACCAGCGAATGATCGAACCCGGAGCCGGTGAACGCCTGCGCATTCCATCCCGCCGTCGGATCGGGCGGGCTCTGTTGGCCGACGCCGACGGCACCCAGGTCGTCGGCATGCCCGGTCTGCACGC
The DNA here is from genome assembly GCA_030499155.1 of Mycolicibacterium frederiksbergense. Lineage (GTDB taxonomy): Bacteria > Actinomycetota > Actinomycetes > Mycobacteriales > Mycobacteriaceae > Mycobacterium > Mycobacterium frederiksbergense_A. Next base: position 1,231,088 of record JAUKNU010000001.1, read on the forward strand.
CATCGGCGGACAGCGGCAGCATCGCGCAGCGATGAAAGTCCAGCACCGATCGCCCGGCCTGGTCCACGGTGGTCATCCGCAGCGCGGCGAGTCCGGTGGCGGTCCGCCCGGGCTTGGCCGAGTTCTGCCGCAGTGCCACCACCTCGGTGCGGGTCGTCAGGCTGTCGCCGATGACCGGGAAGCGGTGGAAGTTCAGCCCGCGGTAGAACAGGTTGGCCTTGACACGCTGGGTCACCAGGGTCGATTGACCGATCGCCACGTCGCAGACCAGCGCGGGATGGGCCAGCGGTCCGGTGTCGCCGGTCACCGCCGTGGCCAGGTCGGCATCCAGTGCCAGCCGCAGCCGGTCGCCGAGGATGCTCTGGTGCGTGGCGGCCGCACCGGAGGTCAGGGTCATCGACGGTGCGGTGTCGAATACCTGCCCGACCTGCAAATCGTCGAAATAGGGGCCACCGGCTGCAATCGGAGTCACGGCGGGGACTCTAGTTTCAGGCGTGCGGCGGCTCGCCGGTCACCCGGTGATCGGCGTGATTGAGGCCTTCCTGCACCAGCCTGCCCAGATGCCCGTCGCGCAGCCGGTAGAACACCCGTCGGCCGTCCTTGCGGGTGTCCACCAGCCGGGCGAACCGCAGCTTGGCCAGGTGCTGGCTGACGGATGTGCGGGAACCGCCGGTCACCTCGGCCAGCGCGCTGACATCGGCCTCGCCCTGGGTCAGCAGCCAGAGCAGATGCAGCCGGGTCGGATCTGCCAGCATCCGGAAGGTGTCGCTGGCGGCGTCGAGGCGGTCGCGGTCCGGAGAGGCGTCATGGACGAGACTCGGCGACGACTCGGGCCGGGGCTTCCCGGGCGCTGTCCCGCTCATCGGCCGCACCCCTCCCGCGCGTCATGATCCATGCCGCAGCGAGCGCCGCGAATGAACCGAGGATAGCGAGTATGACGGCGGCGAGCCCCTGATTGACGGCCGCGCCCACCCAACCGGCGATCGGATAGGTCAGCAGGAACCCGGCGTGTGACAGCGAAAACTGGGCGGTGAACAGAGCGGTGCGGTTCGTCTCGGTGCTCGCCCGGCGCAGCAGGCGCCCCGCCGGGGTGTTGACCATCGACGTCGCGGCGCCCAGCAGCACCCAGGTCGACGCCAGCAGCGACCACGTCGGGGTCGCGACCACGAGCACCGTCGCGGCCACCAGCAGACCGCCCGCGGCGGCGGCCGCACCGGTCAGCATCACCACGCGGTCGGTGACGACGGTGAGCAGCCTGGGCACCGACAACGCGACCACCATCGACCCCGCCCCGTAGGCGGCGAACATCATCGCCACCTCGGCCTCGCTGCCGGCGAGCATGTCACGGACGTACACCACGGTGTTCACCATCACCAGGGCGGTGGCCGCCGCGACGGCGAGATTCATCGCGACCAGCGCGCGTAACTCCCGGTGCGTCAGCATGGTTCGGATACCCGAGGTCAACCGTCGGCGCCACGGCGCGCGGTCGGGTTCGGTGTCGGGCACCGCTGCAGCCCGGACCAGGACGGCCGACAGCAGGAATCCGGCCACCGTGCCGGCGAACAGGTTGTCGTAGGACATCACCATGAGCAGCGCGGCCGCCAGGATCGGGGAGACCATCGCCTCCAGGTCATATGCCAGCCGGGACAGCGACAATCCCCGGGTGTAGTCCCGTTCGTCGGTGAGGATTGCCGGGATCACCGACTGGAAGGCGGGGGTGAAGGTCGCCGAGGCCGCCTGCAGGACGAACACCAGCACGAAGATCTGCCACACCTGCCCGACGAACGGCAACAGCAGCGCGACCCCGGCGCGGGTGAGGTCCGCCCCGATCAGAACGGCTTTGCGCGGCAGGCGATTCGTCACCGTCGCCATGACCGGTGCGATGAAGACATAGGCCAGCATCTTGATCGCGAGAACGGTGCCGAGCACCGCTCCGGCGGCAGGTCCGGCCAGGTCGTAGGCCAGCAGGCTGAGCGCGACCGTCAGCAGCCCGGTCCCGCCGAGCGCCACGATCTGTGCCGCGAACAGTCGCCGGAACACCGTATTGCCGAGGACACCAGTTCTGCGCACCCGACCATCATGACATTGTGTGCGCACGTGCGCACATATATGTCAGGTTCAGATCTCGGCGGTCGCCGCCAGACTGCCGAGCAGGGCCACCGCGTCCGCGCTCGACGACCCCGGCTCGGCCTGATAGACCACCAGTTCCTGGCCGGGCGCCGAGCGCACCGCGAACGTCTGCATCTGCAACGTCAGCCGCCCCACCGTCGGATGCTGAAACGTTTTGGTGGACAGCGTTTTTCCGCGGGCATCGTGGCGGGCCCACAGGCCGGCGAAGTCGGCGCTGAGCGCCAGCAGCTCGGCCAGCACGGCCGCCACTCGCGGATCCCCCGGCGCTTCGGCGTAGTTGCGGCGGAAGCCCGCAACGGAGTTCGCCGCAATCGAGGGCCAGTCCACATAGAACTCCCGGGCCCGCGCCTCGGTGAACACCAGCGACAGCAGGTTGCCGTGCGAGCCGAAGTCCCCGAACAGCGCATCGGCTATCGCGTTGGTGGCCAGCACGTCATAGGCCCGGTTGTAGACCAGGGCCGGATTGTCCGGCCAGGCGTCCATCAGCCGCAGCAGCGCGGGGTCGACCCGACCCGGGACGACGACGGTGTGCGGCCGCGGCGCCAGCCCGGCGACCCGGAACAGGTGCTGGCGGCCGTCGTCATCGAGTCGCAGCGCCGCCCCGAGCGCGTCGAGCACCTGTGCCGACGGGGACCGTTCCCGGCCCTGCTCCAGCCGGATGTAGTAGTCCACGCTCACCCCGGCCAGCAGCGCCACCTCCTCGCGCCGCAGCCCGGGCACCCGGCGGTGCCCGGCGCTGACCAGGCCCACATCACCCGGGCTGACCAGTGCACGCCTGCTGCGTAGGTAGTTCCCCAGATCCGACATACCGCCACAGTAGGACGCGCCAGCGTCGCACTGCCTGGGTGCGCTGCACCCAGGCACGCCGCGTCCTGGCTGACCGCCCGGGGCCGGCCGACGCTGGGGCCATGACAGATAACAAGATCGTCCTCGTCACCGGAGCCACCAGCGGAATCGGCGCGGCGGTGGCCCGCAGGCTCGCCGCCCAGGGCCACCGGGTGCTCGCCGGCGCCCGCCGCGAAGACCGCCTCGCCGAACTGGCGGGTGACAACATCGAGGTGCGTCGCCTCGATGTCACCGATCGTGCCGACGTGGTGTCGTTCGTCGATTGGGCGGTCGCCGCCCACGGCCGCATCGACGTGATCGTCAACAACGCCGGCGTGATGCCGCTTTCGCGGCTGGACGCATTGTTGGTGGACGAATGGGACGCCATGATCGACGTCAACGTGCGAGGTCTGCTCAACGGCATCGCCGCCGCGCTGCCGCAGTTCCAGCGACAGGGCCACGGGCATTTCGTGACAGTCGCATCGGTCGGTGCACACGAGGTGGTGCCCACCGCGGCGGTGTACTGCGCGACCAAACACGCCGCCTGGGCCATCACCGAGGGACTGCGCCAGGAGCTCGATCCGGCCATCCGGGTCACCACCGTCTCCCCCGGTGTCGTGGAATCCGAACTGGCCCAGTCGATCACCGATCCGACGGCGGCGGCGGCCATGCAGACCTACCGGGCCGATTCCATTCCGCCGGACGCCATCGCCAGGGCGATCGCCTATGCGATCGACGAACCCGCCGACGTCGACGTCAACGAGCTGGTGATCCGGCCGGCACGTCAGCGCTGACCTCGTCGACCAGTCCCCAGGACAACGCCGTCACCGCCTCGATCGTCACACCGGAGAGCACCAGATACGCAGTGCGCCAGCGCCCGATACGCCGGGTGATGCTGACCGTGCCGCCCGCACCGGGGATCAGCCCCAGCGCGAGTTCGGGCAGACCGATCGTGGCGTCGGGGTGACACCGGATGCGCCCGCAATAGGCGGCCATCTCCAGGCCACTGCCCAGTACCTGGCCGTGTACCTCCGCGCGGCAGGCCTGCCCCAACCGCTCGGTCAGTTCGGCCAGCACCAGGGCCGGGCTGTGCCGGGTGCGCGCCAGGTGCGCGCTGGCCGGGTCGGTGAACGTGCCGAACTCGGCGAGGTCGCCGCCACTGCAGAAGGACGGGCCGTTGCCGGCCAGCACGACCTCGGTCACCGAATCGTCCAGCCGGGCCACCTCGAGGGCCTCCAACAGGGCGGCCCGTGCATCGGTGGTGAAGGCGTTGTGCCGCCGGGCCCGGTTGAAGCGGATCGACAGGGCCTCCCCACGGCGTGCGGCCTGCACCGGGTCCGGCAGCACCGGCAGCTGCACGGGTCCGCGTTCGTCGAGCCAGCGGGCGAATTCCGATCCGGACTGCAGCGTGGAGTAGGCCAGCGATTCGGTGATGAGGCCGGCGAACACCGGGGCGGTCGGCTGATGTGCGCGCAGCACGTCATCGCATACCGCCGCGGCCTGCGGCCACCGGCCGCACCGCCGGGTCAGATCTGCGAGGGCAGCATCCACCGAGGCGACCGTGACCACCCGCCGGTCGGCCGAAACCGCCTCGCTCAGCGTGAAGGTCGCGTCGTCTACCGGCTTCTCGACGGCGACGCGGATTCCGGCGGGCAACTCCAGCACGGTCATGAGGCCGCAGTCATCATGAGTACCGTGTGATCAGCTCCTGCTTGTACAGCTTGCCGGTGTCGGTGCGCGGCAACTGGGCTTCGAAGGAGATCGAGCGCGGGCACTTGTAGTGCGAGAGCTGATCACGCAGCCAGGACAGCAGTTCCTCGGCGAACTCCGGGGTGGCGTCGGCGGGATCGACGGTCTGCACGACACCCTTGACGGTCTGGCCCATCTCCTCGTCGGGGATGCCGAACACCGCGGCGTCCATCACCTTCGGGTGGATGACGAGCATGTTCTCGGCTTCCTGCGGGTAGATGTTCACCCCGCCGGAGATGATCATGTGGTGGCGCCGGTCGGTCAGGTACAGGTAGCCGTCCTCATCGAGATATCCGATGTCGCCCACCGTCTTCCAGCCGTGCGAGTCCCGGGACGACGCCGTCTTCGCCGAGTCGTTGAGGTACTCGAAATCGGCGCCGCCCTCGAAGAAGATCTCGCCGTGCTGCCCCGCGGGCACCTCGTTACCGTCCTCGTCGAGGATGTGCACCACACCGGTCATCGCCTTGCCGACCGAGCCGGGGTGCGCCAGCCACTCGTCGGCGCTGATCAGGGTGGCGCCGATGGCCTCGGAGGACGCGTAGTACTCATCGACGATCGGTCCCCACCAGTCGATCATCTGCTTCTTGATCTCCACCGGACACGGCGCCGCCGCGTGCATGACACGCTGCAGGCTCGACACGTCATACGACGTGCGCACCTGCTCAGGCAGTTTCAGCATCCGGGTGAACATCACCGGGACGAACTGGCCATGGGTCACCCCGTACTTCTGGATCGCATCCAACGCGCCCTCGGCGTCGAACTTCTCCAGCACCACCGTGGTGATGCCGCCGGCCTGCGCCTGCATCGACCACACCGACGGGGCGGTGTGATAGAGCGGCGCCGGGCTCAGGTAGACCGCCTCGGGGTTCATCCAGAACGACACCAGCGCGGCCATCAGACCCGGGGTCTCCGAGGGCGGCAGATGCGGCAGGTCGCGCTTGATGCCCTTGGGGCGCCCCGTGGTGCCCGACGAGTACTGCAGCAGGTCCCCGTCCCATTCGTCGGCGATGGGCGTGGTCGGCAGATCGGCGACCGCGTCCGGGTACTTCGCCCAGCCGTCGAGATCGCCGGTGGTCAACAGCACCGCAGGCAGACCGTTGGGCAGATGCTCGGCCAGCCCCTCGAGCACCGGGCGCAGCGCCTCCGAACCGACGATGGCCTTGGCCGCGCTGTTGTCGACGATGTAGGCCGCCTCGGCCGCGGTGAGATGGGTGTTGATCGGCACGTAGTAGAGCCCGCTGCGGCGCGCGGCCCACATGACGGTGTGCATGTGCTCGTTGTTCTCGATGAGGATCGCGACCGCGTCACCCTCGACCAGTCCGTGCTCACGGAAGTAGTGCGCCAACTGATTGGCGCGGGCCTCCATCTCGCCGAACGTCACCACCGTGCCGGTCGGATACAGGATGACGGCGGGCTTATCGGGCGTGGCGACGGCCGTTTCACGGATCTGCATGAGCCGACTTTACGATGCCGCCAACGCGCCCCGGCAGCCAAGTCACCAAAAACTTGACATCCGTCAAGATTGCGAACGCCGGCCGGGGTTGACCCGCGGGCTGGGCGGGTAGCCAACGAGGCGTGCAAGGACGCACGGGCCTCCCCAGATCCCGACCCGAAAGCAGCCATGCCTGAGCAGTTCCAGTTCGACTCCGCCACGAATCTCGCCGTCACCCTGGCCTGGGTGGCCGGCGCCGTCACCTGCGCGTATTTCCTCGGCGTCGCGCTGTCCTGGGCGGTGCTGCGCGCCGGCCGGCGCAGCCACTGGCTCACCGACATCGCCGTGCTGACCCGCAAGCCGGTGCGTACCGGGCTGATGGTCATCGCCGCGTCGGTGGCGCTGCAACGAACGTCGCACCCGCAGGACAGCTGGCGGCCCTGGGTGGACCACAGCATGCGGATCCTCACCATCGCCACCGTCACCTGGCTGATCGCCACGCTGGTCGTGGTGGTGGAACGCCGGATGATCGCCCGCTTCGGCGGCGGCGACACCGGACTCACCGACGCCGATCTGCAACGGCGGAAGGCGCGTACCCAGTTGACGGTGCTGCGCAGGCTCGCGGTCGCGGTCGTGGTGCTGCTCGGGATGGCGGCAACACTCATGACCTTCCCGTCCTTCGCCGATATCGGCAAGACACTGTTCGCCTCCGCGGGCGTGCTGTCGGTGGTCGCCGGCCTGGCCGCGCAGACCTCGCTCGGCTCGGTGTTCGCCGGGTTGCAGATCGCGTTCACCGACGCGATCCGGGTGGGCGATGTCGTGGTGCTGGAGAAGGAATGGGGCCGCATCGAGGAGATCACCATGACCTACGTGGTGGTCCAGGTCTGGGACGAACGCCGACTGGTGCTGCCGTGCACCTACTTCACCACCACGCCGTTCCAGAACTGGACGCGCAGCGCGACCGAGATCCTGGGCACCGTGATGATCGATGTCGACTTCACCGTGCCCCTCGATGCCATGCGCGAGGAGCTGGACCGACTGCTGAGCCGCAGTGAGCTGTGGGACGGCCGCTCCGGGGTCCTGCAGGTCGTCGACGCGGTGAACGGTACGGTGCGGGTCCGGATCACCGTCAGCGCACCCAACGCCGGCGCGCTGTGGGACCTGCAGTGCGCGGTCCGTGAGGGCATGGTGTGCTGGCTGCAGCGCAGCCAGCGTGGCGCGCTGCCACGCTGGAGGTTCCAGCCGGCATCGGGCGATACCGTGCCACCCGGCCCCCGTCCGCAAACCACCACTGCCCCAGAAGAATCGGGCCTGTTCTCCGGGAGCGTCGAAGCCGAGGAACGCGGCCGGGCCTTCGACGATTCCGGCGAGGACGCGCGCACGCTCATCAACGAGGAGAGCAGATGATCGAGATGCAACGAGAGGTCACCACCACCGTCGCTCCGGAGGTGGTGTTCGCCTACCTGTCCGATTTCACCACCACCGAACAGTGGGAGCCGGGAACCGTGCGCACCACCCGCGTCAGCGGCGACGGCGGCGTCGGGACCCGGTATGCCAACACCTCACGGTTCGCGGGCCGCACCAGCGACCTCGAGTACGAGGTGATCGGTGTGACGCCGGGTCGATCCATTCAGCTACGCGGACATAATGATTCGCTGATCGCGCATGACACGATCACCGTCACCCCGCACCAGGGTGGCTCGAAGGTCACCTACCGCATCGAGTTCGCGTTCCAGGGCCTGCTGCGTTTCGGCGAGCCGCTGCTCCGCATCCCGGTCGCACGTCTCATGGACAAGGGCGTCGAGGGACTCCGGCGCGAACTCGCCACCCTCTGAATCAGGACAGTCCGACCGCGCCCAGACAGTACGTCCACACCCGCTGCAGTTCCGCGTCGCTGTAGCGGGTGCTGGGCAGGTAGTGGGTGCTGGGCAGGTAGTGGGTGGGCCGCACCGCGCGGTCATGCCAGAACCGGCCCGACGGCGGAGTCGGTGAGGTCGCCGTCAACCAGACCGCGGTGTCGGCGGCCTGTTCCGCCGTGCGCAGCACCGGGCCGGTCAGCTTGCGGAACGCGGGCAGCGAGGTCGCCACACCCGGGGTGTCGGCCCAGCCGGGATGCATGGCGGCGACCATGACCGACTGGGCGGCCCACCGGTTCGCCAACAGCGGCGTCAACGCCACCTGGATCCGCTTGCTGCGCGCGTAGGCGACCGCCCCGCGGTAGTGGCCGCAGGTGTATTCGATGTCATCGGCGGGTAGGCGCTGGGTGTACATGCCGCCGGAGGACATCAGCACCACCCGCGGGTCCGGCGATTCCACCAGCGCCGGCAGCAGCAGTTCGGTGAGCAGCAGCGGGCCGAGCACGTGGGTCGCGAGCGAAAGCTCATGGCCCTCGTCGGTCGTGGAGCGCTCCGGCGGCATCACCCCGGCGTTGTGGATCACCGCATCGAGCCTGGGCACCCGGGACACCAGGTCGGCGGCGAAGGCCCGCACCCCCGCCAGGTCGGACACATCGCACCGCTCGATCTGCACATCCGCGCCGGGAGTGGCGTCGAGGATGTCCTCGCGGGCCGATTCACCGCGGGCCCGGTCGCGCACAATCAACAGCACGGTGCCGCCCAGCCCGGCCACCCCGGCGGCGATGGCCTTGCCGATACCGGAGTTCGCACCGGTCACCAGGATGGTGGATCCGGCCAGGGCGTCGGGATCCAGCGGCGACCAGAACCGCTCACGCACCGCCAACCCGAGGCGGGTGTATCCGGGCACAACCGTCCGGTCGAGCACCCCGTCCAGAACCGCGCGCAACATTTCTCAGCAGCTCCCGTCAATCGATCACCTGGTATTCGGAGCCGACGGGCGTCCGGTTGGTACCGCGGGACACGTTGGGTGCCGAGCAGTCGCAAATGGCCCCGAAATCAGGTGATTTCGGGGCCATTTGTGTCTGTTCGCGGGTATCAGTCCGATTCGGCCAGACGCGTTTTCAGGGCGTCGAACTCGTCCTTGATACCGGTCGGCAGCTTCTCGCCGACGAACTCGAACCACTCCTCGATCAGCGGCAGTTCGGCACGCCACTCATCGGCGTTCACGGCCAGCGCCTCGTCGACATCGGCCGGGTCCACGTCCAGCCCGGACAGGTCGAGATCGGCTGCGGTCGGGACGATGCCGATCGGGGTGCTCTTGCCCTCGGCCTGGTGCTCGATGCGCTCGATGGCCCACTTCAGAACGCGGCTGTTCTCGCCGAATCCGGGCCACAGGAAGCGACCGTCGGCGCCACGGCGGAACCAGTTGACGAAGAACACCTTGGGCAGCTTGGACTCGTCGGCCTGCTTGCCGATGTTGATCCAGTGCTGGAAGTAGTCGCCGACGTTGTAGCCCAGGAAGGGCAGCATGGCCATCGGGTCGCGCCGCACGGTGCCGACCTTGCCCTCGGCGGCGGCGGTCTGCTCGGAGCCCAGGGTGGCACCGATGAAGACGCCGTGCTGCCAGTCGCGGGCCTCGGTGATCAGCGGCACCGTCGTCTTGCGGCGGCCGCCGAACAGGATCGCCGAGATCGGCACACCCTGCGGATCGTCCCATTCGGGCGCCAGCGTCGGGCACTGCGAAATCGGGGTGCAGTAGCGCGAATTGGGATGGGCGGCCTTGGTCTCCGTCTCGCGGAGAACCCAGTCCTCGCCCTTCCAGTCGATGAGGTGATCGGGCTCGCCCTCCAGGCCCTCCCACCACACGTCGCCGTCATCGGTCTTCGCGACATTGGTGAAGACGGTGTTGCCACCGGCGATCGTCTTCATCGCGTTGGGATTGGAGTCCCAGTTGGTGCCTGGCGCGACACCGAAGAAACCGAACTCGGGGTTCACCGCGTAGAGCTGGCCGTCCTTGCCGAAGCGCATCCAGGCGATGTCATCGCCGACGGTCTCGGCGCGCCAGCCCGGGATGGTGGGCTGCAGCATCGCGAGGTTGGTCTTGCCGCAGGCCGACGGGAACGCCGCGGCGATGAAGTAGGACTTGTTCTCCGGCGAGATGAGCTTGACGATCAGCATGTGCTCGGCGAGCCAGCCCTCGTCGTGGGCCATCGCCGAGGCGATGCGCAGCGAGTAGCACTTCTTGCCCAGCAGCGCGTTACCGCCGTACCCGGAGCCGTAGCTCCAGATCTCGCGGGTCTCCGGGAAATGCGTGATGTATTTGGTGTCGTTGCACGGCCACGGAACGTCGGCCTGGCCGTCCTCGAGCGGGGCGCCGAGCGAGTGCAGCGCCTTGACGAAGAAGCCGTCCTCGCCGATCTTGTCCAGCGCCGCCTGGCCCATCCGGGTCATGGTGCGCATCGAGACGACCACATACTCCGAGTCGGTGAGTTCCACGCCCAGCTTCGGGTCCTCGGCGTCCAGCGGGCCCATGCAGAACGGCACCACCCACAGGGTGCGACCGCGCATCGAGCCCCGGTACAGCTCGGTCATCAAGGGCCGCATCTCGGCCGGATCCATCCAGTTGTTGGTGGGGCCGGCGTCGACCTCGCGCTCGGAACAGATGTAGGTGCGGGATTCCACGCGCGCCACGTCGGACGGGTCGGAGAGCGCCAGGTAGGAGTTCGGCTGCTTCTCGTCGTTCAATTTCTGGAAGGTGCCGGCCTCGACCAACTGAGCGGCCAGGCGCTCGTACTCCTCCTGTGAGCCGTCGGCCCACGCGACGCGGTCGGGTTGTGTCAGCTCCGCGACCTCGCGGACCCAGGCCAGCAGCCCCTGATGCGTCGTCGGTGCGGTGTCCAGACCGGGAATGGTCGCTGAGGTCATCAAAGTCTCCTGCGTAGTTTCCGTGAACATGCCGATAACCGACTGGTCACGATCGTCCCTAATAAGAGGTTAACGCGGGTGACTTTGGTCTGAGGAATCGGGACAATGTCCGATCACTCACAGGAACGATTCAGAAAGATATTCAGAAAGATATTCAGAAAAGTCGTACTGAGCGGTAACCGAATTCATCTGATTATTAAATCGGCGCGGACGGCGGCCAATGCCGCGCGCAGCGCCGGTAGCCGGCGCTCGGCGGCCGACGCGGCACGCGCCGCGGCCACCGCGCGCTCCCGCAGCCGCGCATCGAGGGCATCCAGCCGGCGGGCCGTCTCCGTGGCCGTGCGCTCGTCGGCGGCCGCCGCCTGACCGGTGAAGTCGACCTCGGCGGCCAGCACCCGGGTGGCGACCAGCGCCTCGGCGTCCTCGCGCAGCGTCGCGGTGACGCGGCCGACCCATCGATCCAGCAGCGCCCGGTCGTGCAGCAGGCCCCGAATCCCCACCACCCACACCGTGAGCAGCACCCCGAGCAGGCCACCGGCGACCGCACCGACCGCGGTCAGACCCGGCGCCAGCCCGGTGAACAGCCGGCTGGCCGCCAGCGCGACACCCAGCCCGAAGCCCGCACCCAGCAGCATCATCAGTTGCATCTCCAAACGCCGCGATGTCAGCCCGGGCCCGCCCACCTCCGGGGCGGGCGGCGCCGGTGGCACCGGCGGTGCGGACAACCCCAGCTCCGCGGCGATATCCCGGAACTGTTCGGTGACACCGGAATCGACCTCCGTGACGACCTCGGCCGCCCGGCCGGCCACATAGCTGCGGAAATCTTCGGCGCGGCGCCGCGCCACCCAGGGCAGTCCACCCCAGGACGCGGCGTCCTCGGAGAGCTCGGTGCGCACCGACGCACACCGGTTTCGGGCGAAGTAGCCCAGTTGCACGCGGGCCTGCTGGATTCGGCTACGCAAGGCGATGGTGCGCTGCGAGCGGGCCGACCGCGCGTCGTGCAGGATGTCCGCACGCTGACGGTGCAATGCCGCGGATTCGGCATCCGCCGCCGCCGCAGATGCTGCGCCGATCTGCTCGGTGAGGTGGTTTTCCCACGCCCGCAACCTGTTTCGTCGTGCGAGCGTGTCATCGGACAACTTTTCCCGCAGTATCGAGACCAGACCGTCGAGGTGCGGTCTGCCCCCTGGCGGCGCGGCGGCCACGCCCACCCACGGCATGTCACGCAGCCGCGGCACGTGCGCAGCGACGGCGTCGGCGTCGGCACTGCGCACCGCCCGCCAGTCCCGGTGGACATCGATCTTGGTCACCGCGCCGAGCACGAGGTCGGTGTGGCGCACCGCGATATCCAGGACCGCACAGTCCGATTCGGCGAGCGGGGCCACGGCGGACACCGCGAAGACGACCGCGACGGGCGCGATATCGGGTGCGAGTTCCTCGGATTCGACGAACATCTGCTCGGGCAGGTGCCGCCGCAGTGCCGCGGTCAGGCTGGACACACCGGCCAGCCCGGGACCGATGACCAGCACGGCCGCACCGGGTACCGGTCGGGGCGGTGTCAGCCCGGGCGCCATGGCGGACACCCTGGCGTCCAGGTCGCGGGGGTCTTCGCGGAGCGGCTCTCCGGTCACCACACCCCCGAGCGCAACGCTCCCCGCGCGATTTCCGCGCCGCAACGGCGGTGCAGGGCGTTGACCGGGCCCCGGCTGTAGCGCTGCCAGCGCACCGCCCGGCGCAGCGGATCATCCGGGCCGGTGTCCATACCGTCGGCACCCAGCACCGCGGCGGCCGCGGCCATCGCGGCCCGCACGGCGGTGTCGCCGGTGAGCACCGCGTCCAACCGTGGGTCGGCGGTTCCGGCCGCCAGCGCCCGCAGCCGGGTCATCGCCTCACACAGTCTCCGATACCGCAGCGGCGCGGCCGCGGCATGGATACCGGCGGACAGCGCGTCGATATTGCTCGCCCGGCGCAGTAATGCGGTCAGCGCGTGGCCGTCGGCACCCGCACGGACGGCCGCGATCGCCGCCGCGGTCCCGGGCAGATCGGTCACCTCGAGCAGCCGTGCGCGGGTTTCTGCCGGCACGGAATGCGCCGCGGCGCAGAACGCATCGGTGGAGCCGAGGTCCGCCGGTTCGGTGGCCAGCGCCACGATGGCGGCGACCAGTTCGTCGTCCAGCGTCGCAATCGCCAGCAGACCCGACACCGGTATGACCGGCACACCGGTGCTCCGGCGGGCCGGCTCGACGTGGCCGGGCACCGCGGCACCGAGCAGATCGGCCTTGTTCAGGGCGACCACGATCGGACCGTCCGCCGCGGCGGCGATCCGGCAATCCTCCGGTTTGGCGGTCTCGGCGATGACCAGCACCTCGACATCGGCTCCGGTGTCGACCACCGCCAGCCCGGCCGCACGCAGCCCCGCCGTGAGGGTGCGCAGGCCCACCCCGGGCCTGCCCACCGTCCGGACCCGGATCGGGCGGGACAGCCCGTCGATGATCGGACGGAGCTCGCGCCGGCCGTCGGCATCCGCCAGAGCGGACAGTTCCGAGACGAATTCGTCGACAGACATCGCCGCTCCTGTCACATCCGTTGCACTGTCACCACGGCCCACAGCACAGCCACACATCACATCGTGTCATCGCCATGACACCCCGGTGAGCAGTGTTTTCCGGACATATCGGCGCAAAGACAACTGTTGGGTATCAATCTTCACCACGATGCGGGTACACCTGTCTGGATGAGCGACGATGGACCGATGTATGCCCAGCGCGAGGAGGCCGGGGAGGCCACCGGTGCGGATGCCTCCCCGCCCCACCACATGCGCCGCGTCACCAGCTTCCGGTCGCGGCGTTCCACCCTGTCCGGCGGGCAGCAGGAAACCTGGGAACGGCTGTGGCCGCGGATCGGGACCGAGGCCCGCGACGGTGACGCCCGGCCGACGGTGCTCGACACCGCACAGTGGTTCGGCCGCCACGCCCCGCTGATCCTGGAGATCGGCTGCGGGACCGGCACCTCGACGGCGGCCATGGCCCAGCAGGAACCCGACCTCGACGTCATTGCGGTGGAGGTCTACAAGAAAGGGCTGGGCCAGTTGCTCGGCGCGATCGACCGCGACGGCATCACCAACATCCGGCTGGTCCGCGGTGACGGCGTCGACGTGCTCGAGCACTCGCTGAGCACGGCATCGCTGACCGGGGTGCGGGTCTTCTTCCCGGACCCGTGGCCCAAGGCCCGGCATCACAAGCGGCGCCTGCTGCAGCCCGAGACCATGGCCTTGATCGCCGACCGGCTCAAGCCCGGCGGGATCCTGCACGCGGCGACCGACCACCAGGGTTACGCCGAGCACATCGCCGAGGTCGGGGATGCCGAACCGCGGCTACGCCGGGTCAGGCCCAGATTCGACGGTTCCGACGCCCTGCCGATGTCGGTCGCCAGGCCCGAGACCAAGTACGAGCGCAAGGCCCTGGCGGGTCCGGTCGTGACCGAACTGCTCTGGGAGCGCATGTGACGATCACGACCGACCCCACCATCCCCGAGATCCCACCGTCGGCTCCCGAGGTACCGCCCACCCAGCGTGTACTGCTGGTCTGGGACGCACCCAATCTCGACATGGGCCTCGGATCCATCCTGGGCGGCCGGCCGACCGCCGCGCACCGGCCGCGTTTTGACGCATTGGGCCGCTGGCTGCTGAGCCGCACCGCCGAACTGTCCAGCCGCCGCGACGCCGAGACCGGTGCGGTGGCCACGCTGGAACCTGAGGCCACCGTTTTCACCAACATCGCCCCTGGTAGCGCCGATGTCGTCCGGCCCTGGGTGGAGGCGTTGCGTAACGTGGGCTTCGCTGTCTTCGCCAAACCCAAGATCGACGACGACAGCGACGTGGACAGCGACATGCTGGAGCACATCGCGCTGCGCCGCAGCGAGGGGCTGGCCGGTGTCGTGGTGGCATCCGCGGACGGTCAGGCGTTCCGGATACCGCTGGAAGAGATCGCCCACGAGGGCGTTCCGGTGCAGGTGCTCGGATTTCGCGAACATGCCAGTTGGGCGTTAGCGTCGGATAGCTTGGAGTTCGTCGACCTGGAGGACATCCCTGGTGTCTTCCGGGAGCCGCTACCGCGAATCGGCCTTGATTCGCTGCCCGAGCAGGGCGCTTGGCTGCAGCCGTTCCGGCCGTTGTCTGCGTTGCTGACCTCGCGCGTGTGAAGAACTGAAGTGACAATGCGCGCGGAGCGTGATTCAGATCGACAAGAACAAATAAGGAGCTGACGTGTTCGCCTGGTGGGGTCGAACGGTGTACCAATTCCGATACATAGTGATCGGGGTCATGGTCGCACTGTGCCTTGGTGGCGGCGTTTACGGGGCCAGTTTGGGGTCCCACGTCACCCAGAGCGGTTTCTTTGATGAGGGCAGCCAGTCGGTGCAGGCATCGTTGCTGGGCGACGAGGTCTATGGCCGCGACCGTGGCAGCCACGTCGTGGCCATCCTGACGCCGCCCGATGACAAGTTGGTCACCGACCGGGCCTGGCAGGAGAAGGTCTCCGGCGAGTTGGATCAGGTGGTCGCCGATCACCCCGACCAGGTGGTCAGCTGGGTCGGCTGGCTGAAGGCGCCTGACGCCCCCGCGGTCGCCGCGATGAAGACCGCCGACCTGCGGAGCACGTTCGTCAGCATCCCGCTCAAGGGCGATGACGACGATTCGATCCTGAAGAACTACCAGACCGTCCAGCCCGACCTCGAACGGATCAACGACGGCAACATCCAGCTCGCGGGCCTCAACCCCATCGCCAGCGAGCTGACCGGCACGATCGCCACCGATCAGAAACGCGCCGAACTGGCCATCGTGCCGCTCGTGGCCGTGGTGTTGTTCTTCGTCTTCGGCGGCGCCGTCGCGGCGGCGCTGCCCGCCATCATCGGTGGCCTGACCATCGCCGGCGCGCTGGGCATCCTGCGGTTCACCGCGGAATTCATGGACGTGCACTTCTTCGCGCAACCGGTCGTCACGATGATGGGCTTCGGTATCGCCATCGACTACGGGTTGTTCATAGTGAGCCGGTTTCGGGAGGAACTCGCCGAGGGTTACGACGTCGAGGCCGCCGTCCGGCGCTCCGTCATGACCTCCGGCCGGACCGTCGCCTTCTCCGCGGTGATCATCGTGGCGTCCTCGCTACCGCTGTTGCTCATTCCGCTCGGCTTCCTGAAATCGATCACCTACGCGATCATCGCGTCGGTGCTGCTCGCGGCGTTCCTGTCGATCACCGTGCTGCCCGCGGTACTGGCCATTCTCGGCCCGAATGTCGACGCGCTCGGGGTGCGCACGCTGCTGCGGGTGCCGTTCCTCGCGAACTGGACGTTCTCCCGCAAGATCATCGATTGGTTCATCGAGAAGACCCAGAAGACCATGACCCGCGAAGAGGTCGAGAAGGGCTTCTGGGGCAAGCTCGTCAACCAGGTGATGAAGCGACCCATCGGCTTCGCCGCACCGATCCTGATCATCATGACGCTGCTGGTCATCCCATTGGGGCAGCTGGCGCTCGGCGGGTACAGCGAGAAATACCTGCCGCCGGACAACGCGGTGCGCATGGCGCAGGAGAACTTCGACAAAGAATTCCCCAGCTTCCGCACCGAACCGCTCACTCTGGTGATCCGCAGCGACAACGGTGAGCCGATCACCGATCAGCAACTGGCTGAGCTGCGGTCCGAGGCGCGGACCGTACCCGGCTTCATCGGTGCCGACGACCCGTCCACCATGTGGCAAGAACGTGCAGTCCAGGAGGGCGGCACCGAGGATCCATCGGTGCGGGTGCTGCAGAACGGACTGGTCAACAGTGCCGATGCGCCCGCCAAGATCGAGGAGCTACGGGCGCTGTCGCCGCCGCGCGGGACAGCTGTGTTGGTCGGCGGCACTCAGGCGTTGGCGCAGGACAGCATTCAAAGCCTGTTCGACAATCTGCCCCTGCTGGTCATACTCCTGGTGCTCACCACGACGGTGTTGATGTTCCTGGCGTTTGGATCCCTGGTACTGCCGATCAAGGCGGCGTTGATGTCCGCGCTCACCCTGGGCTCCACGATGGGCATCCTGACCTGGATGTTCGTCGAGGACGGGCACGGATCAGGAATACTCAACTACACGCCGCAACCCCTGATGGCTCCGATGATCGGCCTCATCATCGCGGTGATCTGGGGTCTGTCCACGGACTACGAGGTGTTCCTGGTGTCCCGCATGGTCGAGGCCCGTGCGCGCGGGCTGTCGACCGCGGAGGCCATCCGTATCGGTACCGCCACCACCGGTCGCCTCATCACCGGTGCGGCACTGGTGCTGGCCGTGGTGGTCGGTGCGTTCGCGTTCTCCGATCTGGTGATGATGAAGTACCTGGCCTTCGGCCTGCTGATCGCCCTGCTGCTCGATGCCACCGTCATCCGGATGTTCCTGGTGCCGGCCATCATGAAACTGCTCGGCGACGACTGCTGGTGGGCACCGAAGTGGATGAAGCGGATGCAGGAACGCATCGGTCTCGGTGAGGTCGAGCTTCCCGATGAGCGCAAGCGCCCCGTCCTGCGCGAACCCGAGGGTGAGGTCGCCGACCAGGAAGCCCTGGTCGGCGCCGGCGCCCCGGCGCACCCGGCCCAACACGATCCGGGTCATCCGGTGATCCCCCCGGCGCCGGGCCCGCGTGGTGCGTTGCCGCCGGTCCGCCCGTCGGGCCCGTCGGCCGCGGGAACCTCCCGCATACCGACCCCGCCGCCCGGACCCGCACCGGAACCGCCGACGACTCGCTTTGCTGCGCAACCGGATTCGGCTGCGACCTCGGCGATCAACGCCGTGAACGCACCACCGACGGAGCGTGTCCCGCGGGCCGATCCGGCACCCGGTCGCGAACGCCGCGAGATCGAGTCGTGGCTGGGCGAGTTGCGTGGCACCAATACGCCGACGACCGCCATCCCGAGCGCGACTCCGGCACCGCGTCCGTCCACGGACCCGACCCGGGCCATCCCCGACGCCGGCGGTAGCGAACCGACGACTGCCATCCCCGCCCAACAGGATCCGGAGTCGACGGAGAAGATCGACACCCGCGATGCCGGTGAGACGCCGACCCGCCGCGGCGGTGGTGTCAGCGCGGCGGATCTGTTGCGCCGGGAGGGTCGTCTGTAGGGCCGTCGGGCACGAGCTCGGCGGCGACCTGGTGACGACTCTCGTCCGGTGCGCGGCGCGCCGCGGAGAACCGGCGGGTACCCGGTCCACGCGCCGTTACCCTGTAGGGCGTGTCGCACGACGTGCCGATGAGCGACGCCCCTGGCCAGGACGCGCGTCCCCGGGGTAAGTACTGGTGGGTGCGGTGGGCCGTCCTCGCCGTCGCCGTGCTGGTGCTGACCGTCGAACTGGTGCTGGTGTGGGATCAGCTGGCCAAGGCCTGGGTCAGTCTGCTGTCGGCGAACTGGTGGTGGGTCCTGGCCGCGGTCGTCGCGGCGATGGCGTCCATGCACAGCTTCGCGCAGATCCAGCGCACCCTGCTGCGCTCGGCGGGTGTCACGGTGCGGCAGTGGCGGTCCGAGGCGGCGTTCTACGCCGGGAACGCGTTGTCCACCACGCTGCCCGGCGGACCGGTGCTCTCGGCCACCTTCGTCTACCGCCAGCAGCGCATCTGGGGTGCGTCCCCCGTGGTGGCGTCCTGGCAGCTGGTGATGTCGGGGGTGCTGCAGGCGGTCGGCCTGGCATTACTGGGCCTCGGCGGGGCTTTCCTGCTGGGCGCCAGCAAGAACCCCCTCTCGCTGATCTTCACCCTCGGCGGTTTCTTCCTGCTGCTCGTGCTCGCCCAGTCCGTGGCGTCGAACCCCCAGCAGCTCGACGGTATCGGCGTCCGGCTGTTGTCCTGGTTCAACTCGCTGCGCGGCAAACCGACCGACACCTGGCTGGACAAGTGGCGCGAGCTGCTGCGCCAGCTGGAATCGGTGCAGCTGAGCCGTCGTGCGCTCGGTAACGCCTTCGGGTGGTCGTTGTTCAACTGGATCGCCGACGTCGCCTGCCTGGCCTTCGCCGCGTACGCCGCGGGCGGGCACCCGTCGCTGGCGGCGCTGACGGTGGCCTACGCCGCCGCCCGCGCGGTGGGATCCATCCCGTTGATGCCGGGTGGGCTGCTGGTGGTGGAGGCGGTGCTGGTGCCCGGCCTGGTGTCCAGCGGGATGACACTCGCCTCGGCGATCTCGGCCATGCTCATCTACCGGCTCGTCAGCTGGATCTTCATCTCTGCGATCGGCTGGGTGGTCTTCTTCTTCATGTTCCGCACCGAGATGGACGTCGACCCCGACGCACCGGATGACCGGCCGCAGCAAGCAGGAGACCCGTGAAGCGCCGAATCCCTTTCACCGCAGTCACTCTCACTGCCTTAATAGCGCTGGCCGGCTGTTCGCCCAGCACCGAGCAGGCGAGCACCCAGACATCGGCGACCACAACGGCTCCCACGCCGACGCCCAGCACGCCCACCCCACCCGCAGCCGCTCCGCTGGCCACCCCGCTGCTGGCCCGGGTGTTGGCCGCACCGGTACCGGTGCCCGCCACCGATGGCCGCACCCACCTGGTCTACGAACTGCTGCTGACGAATTCGATGAATCAGGACATCACCGTGGACTCGGTGGTGGTACGTCCGGGCGATGGCGATCCGCTGCTGACACTGGCCGGCGCCGAGCTCGCCGACCGTACGCGGGTGCTCGGCACCACAGTCCCGACCGCCGAACTCGGGCCCTCGCAGTCCGCGCTGGTCTGGCTGGACGTCATCACCGAGAACGGTCAGACACCAACCGAACTCGATCACCAGGTCAAGGTGACGTTGACCCAGCCGATGCCACCGCTGCTGCCCGCCGAGGTGACCGAGATCGTCGCGCCGGTGACCGTGCAGACACGGGAACCGGTGAGCATCGCCGCACCGCTGCGCGGGCCGCAGTGGTGGGATGCCAACGGCTGCTGCGGGATGACCCCGCACCGGATGGCGATCAACCCGATCGACGGCGAACTGTGGGGTGCCGAGCGTTTCGCCATCGATTACGTGCAGCTGATGCCCGACGGCCGGCTGTTCGACGGCAAGGTCGACGACCTGTCGGGCTATCCGTATTTCGGCGCCGATATCCACGCCGTCGCCGACGGCCCGGTGGTGGCCGTCCTCGACGGGCTGCCCGAGCAGGTGCCCGGCGTGAACCCCACCGGGCTGCGGCTGGACGAGTACGGCGGTAATCATGTGGTGCAGGACATCGGTGGCGGCAACTACGCGTTCTATGCGCACCTGAAGACCGGTTCGGTCGCGGTGAAACCCGGCGACCGGCTGAGCACCGGGCAGGTGCTCGGGCAGCTGGGCAACAGCGGGAACACCGACGCACCACACCTGCACTTCCACGTGATGGACGGGCCGGACCCGCTCAAGGCCGACGGGCTGCCGTTTGTCATCGACGCGTTCCGGCTCACCGCACGGACCTCGGCGGGTGTCGGCCCAGACGGCGACGCCGTCGACACCGTGTTGGCAGGCAAGCCCGCGCCCCTGCAGCCCGGTGTGACTCCGCGGGATGAAACCGGGCGCGCCCCACTGGTTTCCGATGTGATGGACTACGCCGATGAATGAACGTCCGCGCCCGCTGGTGGCGCTGCTGACCGACCTGGTGTGCGTCGTGGTCTTCTGCACCATCGGCAGGCGTAGCCACGCCGAGGGGCTCACCGTCGCCGGTATCGCCGAGACGGCGTGGCCGTTTCTGACCGGAACGCTGGCGGGCTGGCTGGCCGCGCGGGCCTGGCAGCGGCCCGCAAGCCTCTATCCGACCGGGCTGATCATCTGGGTGTTCACCGTGGTCGTCGGAATGTTGTTGCGCAAGGCCACCTCCGCGGGCACGGCAGGCAGCTTCATCGTGGTGGCCTCGGTCACGACCGCCGTCCTGCTGCTCGGCTGGCGCGCCATCGCGACGGTTCTGGCGCGGCGCTGACCGCCGAGGGCTGCTCACCGTCTTCGATCTGATCCGGGGCACGGTCGGAGATCGTCAGCGTCGCCCGCAGCCCGCCCAGTGGGCTGTCCGAGAGTTCCAACCGGCCGCCGTGTAGTGCCGCCTGCTGGGTGACCAGCGCCAGTCCCAGACCCGAACCGCCGGGCGCGGCGGTGCTCCCCCGCGCGAATCGGCCGAGCACCGCCGTGCGCTCCTCGGCGGGCAGTCCGCGCCCGTCATCGTCGACCACGATGCGCAACTGCCGGTCCGCGCCGCGGATCCCGGACAGCACGATCCGCTGCGCCGCTCCGTGTGCGACGGCGTTGCGCACCAGATTGTCGACCGCCAGGCGCAGACCACCGGGCCATCCCCACACCATGCCGAGATCGTCGCCGGCCTCCACCGTGATCTCCACCGGCGCATCGGTGCGCGCGTTCTCGCGCGCCACCCGGTCCAGCAGATCGGTGATGTCGATCAGTTCGCGGTCCTCGGCCTGCGCCAGTTGACCCGACGCCAGTTGACCCAGCGCGGTGATGATCGCTTCGACTCTGCGCTGTGCGCGCAGCAGGTCGGCCACCACCTCCTCGCGCTCCTCGGTCGGCAGATCGTGGATGCGCAGGGTGTCCAGGTCCGCGCGCATCGCGGTCAGCGGGGTACGCAGTTCGTGCGCGGCGTTGGCCGCGAAATCCTGTGCGGCCTGCAGAGACCGGGTCGTCGCCTGCTGGGCGGCCACCAGCCTGCTGAGCATGCCCGCCATCGCATCGGACAATTCCTCGGCTTCCCGGGCGCCGGTGACGGCCGGCATCTGCGCACCCGGTTTGGCGCCGTTGCCGAGCAGCTTGGTCTGTTCGGTGAGCCTGCGCAGCGGCCGGACGGCGGGCCCGGCCAGCAGCCAGCCGAATCCGGCCGCCACCAGCACGGTCAGCACACCGACGGCGATGTAGATCGGAATTCTGGCCTGGCTCAAGAGGATACTGTCGGCGCGGATGCCGATCGACAGCAGCACACCGCCACCCTGCTGGTCCATCGGGATGGTGCGGACCCGGTACTCCACACCGTTGACCTCGACGGTCTCGGTGCCCGGCGGCAACGCAGGTAGCTGGAATCCGCGCTGGAACATCACCTGGCCGCTGGACCGGGACCGGCCGGTGGTGAGCACCCCGCGGCGCGGATCGGACAGCTGCTCGGGGAACATGCTGGCCTCGACGATCGAGTCCAGGCGCCGATCGAGTTGTGCCGCATCGTTGTTGACCAGCACGACGGTGGTCAGCACCGTGAAAGCGGCGACCACCGCGGAGGCCGCGATCGCGGAGGCGACGGCGACCCGGGTGCGCAGGGAGGCCGACCGGCCGATCAGGGGCAGAGATAAGCGCATCGGCGGCCCCTTCTCATTACGCCTCCTCCCGCAGCACGTACCCGATACCGCGCACGGTGTGGATGACCCGCGGGCGGTCCTCACGTTCCAGCTTGCGCCGCAGATAGGAGATGAAGACGTCGGCGACGTTGGTGTCGACGTCGAAGTCGTAACCCCACACCAGCTCCAACAGACGCTGCCGGGTGAGCACCACACCGGCGTTCTCGGCCAGCACCGCCAGCAGATCGAATTCGCGCTTGGTCAGATCGGCGCGTTCACCGTCCACGTAGACCAGGCGCCGCGCGGTGTCGATGGTCAGCGGGCCCACGATCATGACGTCCGATTCCTGTTCGGAATGGCTGGCCCGCCGCAGCAGGGCATGCAGCCGGGCCACCAGCTCGCCCAGATCGAACGGTTTCGTCAGATAGTCGTCGGCGCCCGCCTCCAGACCGGCGATGCGGTCGTTGACGGTATCGCGCGCCGACAGCACGCAAATCGGGATGTCGTTGCCGAGCGCCCGCAGCGCCGTCACCACGGCGACCCCGTCCAGTTCGGGCATCTGCACATCCAGTACCAGCGCGTCGTGCGCCTCGTTGGAGAGCATCCGGAGCGCCTCCTTGCCGTTGGAGGCGACCCGGACGTCGAACCCGGAATGGCGCAGCCCGCGGGCCACCGACGTACGCACATCCGGATCGTCGTCGACCATCAGGACAGTGCGGCCGGTGTTCTCCGACGGCGAATGCTCGTGTGTGCGCACTCCTGGATTATGGCCGCATCAGCGGTGTCAGCGTGTGGCAGCGGCAGGACCGGTCAATGAACCGACGCCGGGCACGGTGCCCGAGGACACCACCTCGGCGGCACCCTGGGCACCGACATTGGCCAGCGCGTCCAGACCACCCGGCAGGTTCGTGGCCGGCGCCTGAGCGGCCTGCACCAGGCCGAGCAGCTGGGGCAACGTCACCGGTAGCTTGCACTGGGTCGACAGTTTCACCAGCGGAGCCTGCAACTGCTGCAGATCCGCGGCCGTCTCGGGGTTGGCATCCAGATAGTTCTTCGTCGCCACCAGCGACTGCGGGCCGGCCGGTTGGGCCGCGATGGCGGTGAGCGACTGGTTGGCCGCCGGGTGTGCGTCCAGGTAGGTGCCCATCGAGGTGGCGACCGAGCCGACGGTCTTGGCGATGTGGCTGGCGGCGCACGGATCCGGCGCGGCACCGGCTGCGGGCGCGCCCACCGCGGACATGCCGAGCAGCGCGGCCCCTCCGATCGCGGATCCAGCGAACGCAGCGAACAGTCCGCGGCGCAGCGGCGCAGTGGTGACAGTCATGGGTAACTCCTTCGAGTGATGCACGTGATACCGCTCGCGAACAGTCGCGATCGACGGTGCTCGAATCCCCGACCCAGAAACGATCAGGGGCCATCATGCCATCCGCGGCACCCCGCGACCAATCCGCACAGCAAACTTGCTGGTCGCCCTGGGTGTGTCCGGTGCCGACGCCGGCAAACGCGAACATTCCGGCCTGGTCACAGTGGAATCGACGCCCCGCCACCTCACAGACTGCTGCGGTAGGCTCTCGCTACCAGCCAGCGGGGAGAAAGGCAGAGGGCGCCATCCAGCAGTTCATGATGCGCTTGAGCAGCAACCTGCGCAGATATCGCTGGGCGGTGTTTGTGGTCTGGGTTCTGCTTCTGGTGCCCTCCGTGTACCTGGCGATGAACCAGTCCGACCAGCTCACCGGCGGTGGCTTCGAAGTCGCGGGCTCGCAGTCGCTGCGCGTCCAGCACCAGATCGAGGAGCAGTTCCCGGACCAGGGCGCCTCACCGCTGGCCCTGGTGGCCGTCCCGCGGGCGGACGCGTCGTTCGAGGACATGAACGCCGCCGTCGCACAGCTGCAACGCATCGCCACCGAGGTGCCCAGCATCACCGAAGTACCGAACCCGCGACAGCCGCCCCCGGCACCGGATCGGCCCTACGTGGTCCAGCTGCAGATGGACTTCAACAACAGCGGTGCCGTTGACATCGCCAATCAGCTGCGCGACAAGGTCGGCATCGAGGGTGAGGCCGCGGGACAGTCCGAGAACGGCAAGGTCCGGCTCTACGTCATCGGACAGGGTGCGCTCGGGGCCGCCGCCCAACAGGCGACCAAACACGACATCGCGCAGGCCGAGAAGTGGAACCTCCCGATCGTCCTGGTGATCCTGCTCGCGGTGTTCGGTTCCCTGGCCGCCGCGGCGATGCCGTTGCTGCTCGGGATGTGCACCGTGGTGGTGACGATGGGCGTGGTGTTCCTGTTGTCCTCGGTCACCACGATGAGCGTGTTCGCGACATCGACGGTGTCGATGTTCGGGATCGCGTTGGCGGTCGACTATTCCCTGTTCATCCTGATGCGATATCGCGAGGAACTTCGGGCCGGCCGGGATTCGGCGCAGGCCGTCGACGCGGCGATGGCGACCTCCGGGCTGGCCGTCGTGCTCTCCGGTGCCACCGTGATCGCCTCGGTCACCGGCATCTACCTGATCAACACCCCGGTGCTGCAGTCCATGGCGACCGGTGCCATCCTCGCCGTCGCCGTCGCGGTCCTCACCTCGACCACGCTGACCCCGGCGGTGCTGGCCACCTTCGGACGCTCCGCGGCCAAACGCTCGCGATTGCTGCACTGGTCGCGACGCCCGGATGTCACCCAGTCCCGCTTCTGGACCCGCTGGATCGGTGCCGTGATGCGACGGCCCTGGCTGTCGGCTTCGCTGGCGGCCGCCGTCCTGCTCATCATGGCCGCCCCGGCGTTCGCGATGACGCTCGGCAACAGCATGCTGCGCCAGTTCGACCCCAGCCATGAGATCCGCGGCGGCGTGAACGCCGCGTCCGAGGCGCTGGGACCGGGCGCGCTCGGTCCGGTGCGGGTATTGGTGACCTTCCCCGACGGCGGCGCGGACAGCCCGGCGTCGCGGAGCACCCTGGACACCATCGGGCAGCGGATGGCCCAGGGACCCAATGTCGCGGAGGTGTCCCCGCCGGCGTTCGGTAGGGACAATGACAGCGCGTTGCTGTCCGCGGTGCTCTCGGTGGACCCCGAAGACTTCCGGGCCCGCGAAGCCGTCGACTGGTTGCGCGCCGAGCTACCCGGTGTCGACAGCAACCTGCGCATCGACGTGGGTGGCCCCACGGCGTTGATCAAGGACTTCGACGATCAGGTCTCGACCGTCCAGCCGTTGGTGTTCGTGTTCGTGTCGGTGATCGCATTCCTGATGCTGCTGATCGCCATCCGGTCGGTGTTCCTCGCCCTCAAGGGCGTGCTGATGACCGTGCTGTCGGTGGGGGCCGCCTATGGCAGCCTGGTGGTGGTGTTCCAGTGGGGCTGGCTGGAAGATCTCGGCTTCGCCCCGCTCGAGTCGCTGGACAGCACCGTCCCGCCGCTGGTCCTGGCCATCACCTTCGGCCTGTCCATGGATTACGAGATCTTCCTGCTGACCCGGATCCGGGAGCGGTACCTGATCACCAACAACACCCGCGACGCCGTCACCTACGGCGTGTCGACCAGCGCGCGCACCATCACCAGCGCGGCACTGATCATGATCGCGGTGTTCATCGGTTTCGCCTTCGCGGGCATGCCCCTGGTCGCCCAGATCGGGGTGGCCTGCGCGACGGCCATCGCGGTCGACGCCACGATCGTGCGACTGGTGCTGGTGCCGGCGTTGATGGCGATGTTCGACCAGTGGAATTGGTGGTTGCCGCGCTGGCTGGACCGGATCCTGCCGTCGGTGGACTTCGAGAAGCCGCTGCCCAAGGTCGACATCACCGACCTGGTGATGGTCCCCGAAACCGCCGCCGCCGCGCCCGGGGCGGACCTGCGAATGGTGGTCAAGTCCGCCGCCAAGCTGAAAAGCCTTGCCCCACACACCGTGGTGGTGCCCGACCCGCTGGCGTTCAGCGGCTGCGGCCCGGCAC
Source organism: Mycolicibacterium frederiksbergense (assembly GCA_030499155.1). Taxonomy (GTDB): domain Bacteria; phylum Actinomycetota; class Actinomycetes; order Mycobacteriales; family Mycobacteriaceae; genus Mycobacterium; species Mycobacterium frederiksbergense_A. Next base: position 1,257,256 of record JAUKNU010000001.1, read on the forward strand.
CCGATGTCGTCGGCGCGCGGCGGTTCAGCGGGCGCATCCCGACGAACACCGCGGCCCGTCCCCTGCACCCGATCACCATGTGGCGCGGACGGCTCAACGTCGCACTCGACGCACTGGCCACCGCTTCGGACTCCGAGCGACTCCCGGTTCAGCGGCGCGGTCCGATGGAGGCCACCAATGTCCAGCTGCCCACCGGTGACCGGCTGCTCATCCCGACCGGTGCCGAGACGCTGCGGCTGAAGGGCTACCTGCTGATGTGCCGCAACAGCACCAAGGACTACACCGAGTTCGCCCGGCTGGTGGATTCCATGGAAACCCACACCGCGGCCCGGGTCCTCACCGGTATGGACCGGTACTACTGTGGACAGCGCCCGCGGGCGCAATGGGTGGCCACGCAACTGGTTCGACGCCTGGCAGACCCACGCCCATCGGACGATCCGGATGCGCCGGAACCGACCGATGCCGATTGGGCCACTGTCCGGCAGCGATGCCTGTCGGTGGCCGTAGCGATGCTGGAGGAGGCTAAGTGAGTTTGGCCGCGAAGCCCTCGCAGAGCCGACAGGACGATCCGAAGTTCGGTCCGGGCGAGCGCAGCGACGGGAAATTCGCCCGTCCCGACGTCCGGCCGGTCGAATTCTGGCCGACGTCGGCGATCCGGGCCGCACTCGACAACGACGATCTGGACGTGTGGCAGCGCATCGTCGCCGCCATCAAGCGCGACCCCTTCGGCAGGACCGCCCGTCAGGTCGAAGAGGTGCTGGAGACCGAGCAGCCCTATGGCGTGTCGGCGGCGCTGGCCGAGGTCCTGGAAAAGGCCCGGGAGCACCTCGAGGCCAATGAACGCGACGAGGTGGCCCGCCACGTACGCCAGTTACTAAAACGCTCGGGTCTCGGCGCCCCGGAGTTCGCCTCCCGCATCGGGGTTCCCAGCGACGAATTCACCGGCTTCATGGACGCGGCCACCACCCCGTCGGCCTCGATGATGATCCGCATGCGCCGACTGTCGGACCGGTTCGCCCGGATCCGCGCCCAGCGCGCCGCCAACTCGGGCTGAGTGCCACTGCCGTCAGCGGGCGTTGATCGGCGTCACGTCGGTCACCAGCCACCTGCCGTCTTCCTTTTCCAGCGTCACGCGCAGCGCGAGCACCGCCACATCGGCGGGCTTGCCCGGCGCGTTCTGGGTGCCCCGCATCACGACGGCGACGCTGGCCACCGCAGGCCCGATGGCCTCCACCCCGGCCGAGACGGTCTGCGCCTGGCCGGAGATGTTTCGGCTGGTCAGATCCTTTGCCACCGCGGCGAATTCGCTGCGGTAGGCCTCGGCCCGGCGCGGTGACATCAGGGCGGTGGCCCGGTCGATCGACGCATTGGGACTGCTCGGTGAAAACGTCGCCGAGGCCTCCGAGACGCTGCTGGCGATGCCCACCACCTCGGCGCTGTCCCGGTTGAGATCGCGGTCCGGGACCGTCCACTGCGTGTAGCCGACGAATACCCCGGCGGCCAGCGCCACCGCGGCGGCGGTGACGACGCCGAAGCGCAGCAACGGCCCGTCGTCATCGGTGCCGACGGTGACCCCGTCACGGCGGTAGAACACCAGGTTGACCACCACACCCTGCACGATCAACAACGCGAGCGCGGTGCACACCGCCACCCACCAGCGTGGCCAGTCCAGCGCCGCACCGGTGAACACCAGCGCCGCGATCGCGGCCAGCGGGGCCACGATGTCGACGGCGAGTACGCGCAGCCCGTTCCTCATCGGATCGTCTCCAGCTGCGAGATCAGCAGCGTGCCGTCCACGTCGGCGACACCCAAGCGCAGATGCCAGCGCACGGTTGTCGGTTCGGCGCCGGCGTTCTGGTTCACCGACGTCGCCACCACCAGCACGGTGTCGGTGCGCGAGGCGACCGTCGCCAGTTCGGGCTGGGAGTCCTCCGGCCGGCCCTGTGCGTCCCCGACCTGGTGGTGCAGCGTCTCGATGGATACCGACTCGACCTGGCCGACGGTCTTGGAGTCCAGTTTGGTCACCAGGCCGGTGAACGGCTCCATGGTGTTGTCGAACTCCACGTTGAGCTGGCCGACGGTGCCGTCGCGCAGCTGCTGCAGGTTCGCTGCGGCCGAGTCCTTGTTCAGGTTGATCAGCAGCCCTGTCCAGTCCGCGGCCGCCTGCAGCACCTCGGTCTGGTGCACGCGTTCGGCGACCTCGCCGCGGTGTCCGGACCAGATCATCGTTGCCAGGACCGCGGCGACCACACCGATCACGCCGAACACGATCGCGGCGATGCCGTACGCGGACAGCCCCCGGGTTTGCTCATCAGGCATGGCCGTGAGGCTACCGGTGCCGGGGTCACCGGCTCTGGCAGGATGTGAGAGTGACTCTGGACAGTGATATTCGTTCCGGCATCGATCTGCGTTTCGTCGACTCCGAGGTGCGTCCCCAGGATGACCTGTTCGGCCATGTCAACGGCCGCTGGCTCGATGAATACGACATTCCCGCCGACCGGGCCACCGACGGAGCCTTCCGCACCCTGGCCGATCGCGCCGAGGAGCAGGTCCGCGACATCATCACCTCCGCATCCGCGGCGGGCGGGCCGGACGCCGCGCGCAGCTCTGGCTCAATTGATGCGACGCGCATCTCTGGCTCAACTGATGCGACGCGCATCGGTGACCTGTACGCCAGCTTCATGGACACCGACACCGTCGCCCGGGTCGGCGTCGCCCCGCTGCTGGCCGAGCTGGCGACCATCGCGGCCGCCCCCGACCGGGAGGCGCTTGCCGTCGTGTTGGGCCGGCTGCAGCGCACCGGGATCGGCGGCGGCACCGGTGTCTACGTCGACACCGATTCCAAGGACTCCACCCGCTACCTGCTGCACATGTCGCAGTCCGGACTCGGCCTACCCGACGAGTCCTACTATCGCGACGCCGCGCATGCCGAGATCCTGGCTGCCTACCCCGGCCATATCGCGCGGATGCTGGGTCTGGTGCATGGGGAGGGCGATCACACCGCCACCGCCGACCGGATCGTCGCGCTGGAGACCAAGCTGGCGGCCGCGCATTGGGACGTGGTGAAGCGCCGGGACGCCGATCTCACCTACAACCTGCGCGCCTTCACCGAATTGGCAGGCGAGGCACCGGGATTCGACTGGTCCGGCTGGGTGGGTGCGCTCGGCGCTGCGCCTGAAGAAGTGGTGGTGCGCCAGCCCGATTATCTGACCGCGTTCGCGGCGCTGTGGTCCGCCGAGGCGCTGGAGGACTGGAAGCACTGGTTGAGCTGGCGGGTGATCAGCTCGCGGGCATCACTGCTCACCGACGAACTGGTGGCCGAGAACTTCGCGTTCTACGGTAAGACGCTCAGCGGCACCGAGACGATCCGCGACCGCTGGAAGCGCGGTGTTGGCCTGGTCGAGAGCCTGATGGGCGACGCCGTCGGAAAGCTCTACGTGGAGCGCCACTTCCCGCCCGAGGCGAAGACCCGGATGGACGAACTGGTGGCCAACCTGCGTGAGGCCTACCGGGTGAGCATCACCAACCTGGCCTGGATGACCCCCGAGACCCGGGAACGCGCACTGGCCAAGCTCGACAAGTTCACCCCGAAGATCGGCTATCCCGCACGCTGGCGCGACTATTCGGCGCTCGTCGTCGACCGCACCGATCTGTACGGCAACTACCAGCGTGGGTACGCCCTCGAGTACGACCGCGATCTGGCCAAGCTCGGCGGCCCGGTCGACCATGACGAGTGGTTCATGACACCGCAGACCGTCAACGCCTACTACAACCCCGGGATGAATGAGATCGTCTTCCCCGCAGCGATTCTGCAGCCGCCGTTCTTCGATGCGGGGGCCGACGATGCCGCAAACTACGGCGGGATCGGTGCGGTGATCGGGCACGAAATCGGGCACGGATTCGATGATCAGGGCGCCAAGTATGACGGTGACGGCAACCTGGTGGACTGGTGGACCGACGCCGACCGCAACGAGTTCGGGCAGCGCACCACCGCGTTGATCGATCAGTACGAGACCTTCAGCCCGCGCAGTCTGGACGCTTCGCATCACGTCAACGGCGCATTCACCGTCGGAGAGAACATCGGCGATCTGGGCGGGCTGTCCATCGCGCTGCTGGCCTATGAGCTCTCCCTGGGCGGCGAGGAACCCCCGGTGATCGACGGACTCACCGGGGTGCAGCGGGTGCTGTTCGGCTGGGCACAGGTGTGGCGCACGAAGTCCCGTGATGCCGAGGCGATCCGGCGGCTGGCCACCGACCCGCACTCGCCGCCGGAGTTCCGCTGCAATGGCGTCATCCGCAATATCGACGCGTTCTACGACGCGTTCGAGGTCGGTACCGACGATGCCCTCTACCTGGAGCCGGAGCGCCGGGTTCGTATCTGGAGCTGAGGCACCGAACGAGAAATCCCCCGAACCGCGAGGCTTCGGGGGATTTCTGCGTGGTGAGAGGTCTGGCTAGAACATCTGCCAGTCGGACGCACCGTCGGGCTGGTCGTAGAGCCCACCGTCGGTGTTCTTGATGACGACGGCGTCACCGCTGCCGAAGTTGTCGAAGAACCACTTGGCATCGGCCGGGCTGAGATTGATGCAGCCGTGGCTGACATTCTCTTCGCCCTGCGAGCCAACCGACCACGGCGCGCCGTGCACGAAGATGCCGCTGTTGTCGATGCGCACGGCGTCCTTGACCTTGGTCCGGTAGCCATCGGCGGAGTCCACCGGGACTCCGTAGGTCGAAGAGTCCATCACCATGTCGGCGAACTTCTCCAGCACGTAATAGGTGCCGTTCTTGGTGTCATTGCCGGCCTTGCCCATGGACACCGGGAATTCCTTCTCGACCTCGCCGTTGCGCACCACGGTCATGGTCTTGGTGCTGTCGTCGATGGTCGCGACCAGCTGTTCCGGCACGGTGAAGGTCGACTTGGTGCCCGCGGCGTCGATGCTGACCACGGCGCCCTTCGGCCAGAAGTCCTGGGGCCGCCACCGCAGCTGGGTGTCGGTGACCCAGTAGAACCGGCCGGGCACCGGCGGGTTCGACGTGATGTGCACCGCGTCCTGGGCCATCTGCCGGTTGGCGATGGGCCGCTGGAAGTTGATGTAGATCGGCTTCGCCGCGCCCGCGATCGACCCGTTCACCGGGTTGAAGGACGGCGGGACGAACGGCGGCATCCCGATGAAGGGGTTCGGGTTCTGGCCGGCCGGGGTGCCTTCCGGGATCGCCAGGGGCACCGCGCCCGGGCCGCCGACCGGTGCAAACGGGTCGGGTTCGGCCGCCGGCGGCGGTGCGAACGGGTTGGGGAACGCCGGCGCCGGCGGTGGCGCCGGGGGTTCCGCCGAGGCAGCCGGGCTGCCGAAACCGAGTCCGACGACCAATCCGGCCGCCAGGAACGCGCTGGCGAGTGTGCTTCTCGTCCGCTGCGCCATATGTCACCTCCACAGGCATATCTGCAGTCCAGTGTGTCATAACAGGGGAACGAGCCCACCCCTGGCGAGGCCGGACGGACCCCTCATCGCCGTCCGACCTGCAGCACTGACCTGGGACTTTCATCGCCTTTAGGTCGTGGTTCGTTACAGCTGTGATCTCTCTCAGCGGTCCGTCAGGACCGCACCAGCCGGGCGATGGCGGCCGAGGCCTCGGCGAGCTTGGCGTCGGCCTGCGTGCCACCCTCGGCGACGGCCTGGGTGACGCAGTGGCCCAGGTGTTCGTCGAGCAGCCCCAGGGCGACCGACTGCAGTGCGCTGTTGACCGCGCTGATCTGGGTCAGGATGTCGATGCAGTATTTGTCGTCGTCGATCATCTTGGCGATCCCACGGACCTGGCCCTCGATGCGCCTCAGCCGTTTGGCGTAGTTCTCCTTCTGCGGCGAGTAGCCGTGCTCCGGTGCCTCACTCATCGCGGAATGCCTCCCATCAGCTGCTGCATGTGAACGATCTCTTCCTGGCGGGTGGTGATGATCGCCTGCGCCAGCGTCTTGGCGTTGATGTCCTCACCCTCCCTGATCTCGGAGGAAGCCATGGTCATCACCGCCTGGTGGTGGTTGAGCATGACCTGAAGCCATAGTTTGTCGAATTCCGTGCCCTGCAGCGACCCGAGTCGCTCGACGGCGCCCCGGTCGAACAGCGTGGGCCCGGCGGGCGGCGGGCCCTGACCGCCCTCTTCGCCGTCCGTCCACTGCACCAGCAGCGCATTGATGGTCTCGCTCTGCTGCTGCTCGCTGACGGCAAGCGTGTCGGCCATCGCCACCATCGACGGGTTGCCGGAATTGGTGCGCGCCAGCGCGACCAGGTGGTCGACCTGTGGCCGCTGCGCCAGCATCCCGTAGGCGAACGCCCGGTCGGTGGCGTTGACCCCGGGCGTCAGGGCCGCGGGCTGCGAGGACGACGCGGCCGACGACCCGGCCGAGGTGGATTCCTGGCCGCCACAGCCCGAGATCAGCGCGGCGAGCGCCAATGCTGCCAGCAATCCCGTTCGGCTCATCCGACCAGGCTACCGGTACCCCAGAGGGGTATCGACGATAAGTTTGGGCTGGCAACGACGCCGAATGCATACTTATTTTCATGCCCTTAGCCTCAGATTCTCTTCCCACCACGGCCGATATCGACATCAAGCCGCGTAGTCGCGATGTCACCGACGGCCTGGAGAAAACCGCGGCCCGCGGCATGCTGCGCGCCGTCGGCATGGGTGACGACGACTGGGCCAAGCCACAGATCGGCGTCGGCTCGTCGTGGAACGAGATCACTCCCTGCAACATGTCCCTGCAGCGGCTGGCGCAGGCCGTCAAGGCCGGCGTCCACACCGGCGGCGGCTACCCCCTGGAGTTCGGCACGATCTCGGTGTCGGACGGAATCTCGATGGGCCACGAGGGTATGCACTTCTCGCTGGTGTCCCGCGAGGTCATCGCCGACAGCGTCGAGACCGTCATGCAGGCAGAGCGCCTCGACGGCTCGGTGCTGCTGGCCGGTTGTGACAAGTCGATCCCCGGCATGCTGATGGCGGCGGCGCGGCTGAACCTGGCCAGCGTCTTCCTCTACAACGGCTCGATCATGCCGGGCGTCGCGAAGATGACCGACGGCAGCGAGCGGGAAGTCACCATCATCGACGCCTTCGAGGCGGTCGGCGCGTGCGCGCGCGGGTTGATGTCTCGCGAGGACGTGGACATCATCGAGCGCGCCATCTGTCCCGGTGAGGGCGCCTGCGGCGGTATGTACACCGCCAACACCATGGCCTCGGCCGCCGAAGCGCTGGGGATGTCGTTGCCGGGCAGCGCATCTCCGGTCGCCATCGACAAGCGTCGCGACGAGTACGCCCGCCGCTCCGGCGAAGCCGTCGTGGAGTTGCTGCGCCGCGGGATCACCACCCGCGACATTCTCACCAAGGAAGCGTTCGAGAACGCCATCGCCGTGGTGATGGCGTTCGGCGGCTCCACCAACGCGGTGCTGCACCTGCTGGCCATCGCGTGGGAGGCGGGCGTCGAACTGACGCTGGCGGATTTCACCCGCGTCGGGCAGAAGGTCCCGCACCTCGCCGATGTGAAACCCTTCGGGGCCTACGTGATGAAGCACGTCGACGAGATCGGCGGGGTGCCGGTCGTCATGCGTGCGCTGCTGGATGCGGGCCTGCTGCACGGAGATTGCCTGACCGTCACCGGAAAGACGATGGCCGAGAACCTGGCCCACATCGAACCGCCGGACCCCGACGGCAAGGTGCTCCGCGCCATGAACAACCCGATCCACCCCACGGGCGGTATCACCATCCTGCACGGCTCGTTGGCGCCGGAGGGCGCCGTGGTCAAGTCCGCAGGTTTCGACTCGGATGTGTTCGAGGGAACCGCAAGGGTTTTCGAGCGCGAGCGGGCGGCGCTGGACGCGCTGGAGGACGGCACCATCACGCACGGCGATGTCGTCGTCATCCGCTACGAGGGCCCCAAGGGCGGTCCGGGGATGCGCGAGATGCTGGCCATCACCGGCGCCATCAAGGGCGCCGGACTCGGCAAGGATGTGCTGTTGATGACCGACGGTCGGTTCTCCGGGGGCACCACCGGCCTGTGTGTCGGCCACATCGCACCCGAAGCGGTGGACGGCGGCCCGATCGCCTTCGTGCGCGACGGCGACCGGATCCGTCTCGATGTCGCCAACGGCACGCTGGACCTGCTTGTCGACGAGGCCGAATTCGAGTCGCGCAAGGCCGGTTTCGAGCCACTGCCCCCGGTGTACAAGACCGGGGTGCTCGCCAAGTACACCAAGCTGGTCGGATCGGCGGCCGTCGGCGCCGTGTGCAGTTGAGCTTCCCCGCGATCTGAACCGGGCCCGCCGCTGTTCCGGACGGCGGCGGGCGCTCGGTTCTACTGAGCCATGTTCTCGATCCGGCGCACGGCAAGCTCGAGCACGGGCAGATAGCTCGGTGCCCAGAACGGCGCGCTCATCCAGACCCGGCAGCCGCCGGCGGTCGGTTGCACCCCGTGCCGGGTGGCCGGTATCCCGGCCACATCCCATCCCCAGGTCCGGCCGGGATCGAGTTCGGAGATCACGAAGGGCAGCGGGACGCCGACCGGCGTCCACACCCGGCCGGTCGCGCCCAGCAGGAACGCGGTGCCGTCGAGTTCGGCCCTGGCGACCGTCAGTCCCCAGCGCGGCCAGGCGTCGAGGTCGGTGAGGATCTGCCACACCCTGTCTGCGGACGCCTCGACGTCCCGGCTCGCCTTCCACATGGGGCCTGCATACCCGCAGGGACGGTCCGTCGAACGGTGACCGCCTAATTCACCGATGTCGGTGGTGGTGTGTAGGGGGTGTACCACCACCATTGGGCCCGTTCGCCTTTTGGTCCGGGGCACGGTGGCACGTCTGGTGGTGGTGTGGTGGGTGGTCTGGCCAGCGACGCGTCGGTGAGGGTTTCGCCGTTTTCGTCGGTGACTTTCAGTTGGTCGGCGGGCCCGGTGAGGGTGATGACGCCCTTGTGGTGCAGGCGGTGGTGAAACGGGCACAGCAGGACCGGGTTGGACAGCTCGGTGGGCCCGCCGTCCTCCCAGTGCACCAGGTGATGGGCATGCAGCCCTCGGGTGGCCCCGCAGCCGGGCACCACGCAGGTCTGGTCGCGGTGCTCCAGAGCCCGGCGGAGCCGGCGGTTGATGGTGCGGGTGGCCCGGCCGACGCCGATGGGGCGGCCGTGGCGCTCGAACCACACCTCGCACGTCGCATCACACGTGAGGTAGCGGCGATCGTCTGCGGTGAGGGCCGGGCCCAGATGCAGCGCCGCGACCCGTTTCTCGAGGTCGAGGTGCATGACCACGGTGGTGTGCTGGCCGTGCGGGCGCGCCGCCACGTCGGTGTCCCAGCCGGCCTCGATCAAACTCATGAACGCATCGACGCCGTCGGGGAACGGCGGTGCCTGCTCGGTGATCGTGGATTCCTGGTCCCAGACGCGGGCGCTGCCGTCCTCGGGGTCGATGCTGTCGTGCGTGTCGTGGTCGCGTTTCCAGTCCGCGATCAGCTTGTCGCGGTGGGATTGCAGGCCGGCCTCGAATTTCGCGGCCTCCACCTTGGGCAGGGTGATCCGCCACGTCGTGGACTCCTCAGCCTCGATCTTGGTGATCCTGCGCTTGGGCTCCGGCTTCTGTTCGGGCTCGGGGCGGGGTTCCTGTTTGACCGCGGTGCGCAACTGGGACACGGTGGCGACCTTCACCAACTCGGCATAGTGCTCATCGCAGCCCTGCCCACCACCTTCGGCGATCACCCCGATCTGATCGAGTGACACCCGCCCGTCCCGCAACCCTTGGGTGCAGCGGGGAAGTTCGTCGATACGGTGCGCGACGGCCACCATGGTCTCGGCCCGGCGCGGGCTGACCCCCGTCTTCCACGCCACCAGCGCCTCGATGGACCGGCAGCCGGTCGCACCCCACAACGAGTTCCCGTCCTCAGTGCCCCTGCCGTCGATCTCGGCGACGATCTCCACCAACCGGCCATCGATCGCATTGCGCTGCCCCGTCAACTCCGCCATCTCCTCGAACAACACCTCCAACCGCGACACCCGAGGTGCGTGTGCGGCGAAAGGTGTTGTCGGCGGAGGCATACCACGATTCTAAAAGAGGGGTCCGACAAGTAGCCGATCAGTTCGGCGGTGGTTCGATCGGCGTGAGGCTGACCGGCACCCGGTGCGTGCCCGGGCCTTCACCCGGGCACCCTGTTCCGACGACGATCAGCGTGCGCTCACCGTGGAAACTGCCATCACCATGTGGGATCCAGTAATCCGAGCGGGTGGCGGGCACGCCACTGGTGGGGTCGGTGCGGTCACACAGGTATGGCTGCTCACCGCCGGTTTCCCAGCGTGCGCTATTCCACCGATACTCGAACTCCAAGGGGGCGGCCGGATTACGGGCCTGATCGTCGCTGTTGTCCATCCGCGCAACGCAACCGTTGACGTCACATTGAGTGGCAAATTCGGTCGGATAGGTGACGGGATCCATTGGGGTCGGCACGCCGTTGAACGTCTGCTTCGCAAAATCGATGAGGACCTCGTAATAGCCGTAGATCGGCACCGGTTCGACCCGGTCGGCGTGCGCCGACGGTGCGCAGGGCAGCACCATGCAGGCGACGGTCATTCCGGCTGCAAGCGCCTTGTGCATACCAGTGTTCTTACCCGCTGGGAGCACCGCTTCGCTGCTGAACGAGCAGGGATTCAGGTGACGATGGCGACCGCGAACCCGTCCCAGCCCTTGGCGCCGACGGTCTGGACGGCCGCCGCGTCCAGGCGCGGATGCTCACCCATCATCGCCAGCGTCTCGCGGACCGCGATGGCCTGCGCATCCCCCGGTTCCGGGTCGAGCACCCGGCCACCGCGGGCGATGTTGTCGACCACGATGAGTGCGCCCGGAGCGGCCAGTCCGATCGCCGCCTCCACATAGGCCGGGTTGTTCTCCTTGTCGGCATCGATGAAGAAGAGGTCGAACGGACCGGTCAGGGTGGGCAGGGTGTCGAGCGCGGCCCCGACGATCACCTCGACGCGGTCTGCCACCCCGGCTCTGCTCAGGTTGGCCGCGGCCACCTCGGCATGCCGGGGCTCGTACTCGAGGGTGACCACCTGCCCCTGCGGACCCACGCCACGCGCCAGGCAGATCGTGGAATACCCTGCGAGCGTGCCGATTTCGAGCACCCGCCGAGCGTTGGTCAGCTTGGCGTACAGCGTCAGCAGGTGACCGTGCTGCGCGGACACCTCGATGGCGGGCATCCCGGCCGGCTCGGTCGAGAGCCGCGCCGCAATCAATGCGTCGTCCTCGGTGTGCAGCAGCTCGTCGAACAACTCGTCCACCGCGGCAGGCTCGGTCATCCGGACACCCCCTCTTTCGCATAGATCACCCGTAACACGTGCTGGACCTCGGGTCCCATCACCCAGCCTGCCAGTTCGGTCATCGTGCCGACGAACTCCCTGCCGTGCGGGGCACCCGGCCCGGCCAGATGGTGGGCGATCTCGTGCAGCACCACCATCTCCCGAAGCGCCCAGGTGCTGTCCCGATCTGGTACCGCGATCGTGCCGGATTCATAGTGCGCCGCGGTCTGCCCGCGGCGGGCCCGCACCGCCAGCCGTCCTGCACCGGGCCAGCGTGCACGCACCGCGGGCATCGCCAGCACATCGTCGACGTAGCGGCGCACCGATTCGACGGAGGCGAACCGCGCCTCGGGTGGCAGCGTCAGCGCGGTCCCGAAGAAATCGATCGAACCGCTACCGTGCTGGGCGGCGCGGTCGAACAGGGTGCGCACGAATTCCTCTGCCGCATAAACCTTCACACGCTGACTGTCACGCACTAGCCCTCCAGCGGTGCCCGCGCCCCGGAGATCTCCTGGCTGGGCCCCAGCCGGGCGCGCCGTCCGGCCCGATCCCCGGCGCGCCGTGCCGCCGACGAGTATCCGGCCGATGCGCTGGCGGCCCGCCAGGTGCCCCGTGCCGCGGACGACCGGCGGTAGAACGATGTGAGTTCCAGATCCTTGTTACGCAACGCCAGCGCGGTTCCCGGAGCCCGCGTGGTGTCCTCGGTGGCCGCGCGTCGGGCCTCGTCACGCGCCTCGGACAGCCGCTGACCCACCCGTGCGCCGAAGGCCAGGTGGAAGTTGAGCCGCGCGGTGATCGTCGGGGTCGGGCGATGCGCCCCGGTGGCGATATAGGTGTCGGATGCCCGCACCATCTGCACCAGCAACCCCGCATACAGGGCGTGGCTGGCGTCGATGTCCTCGCCGAAGCCATAGGCGTACACATACGTCGAATTGGACGCCACATCGCATTTCACATCATTGGCCATCGCGATCACCACGAAGAGTTGCACGTAGGTGCGCAACCCGCGGGTGCCGGGTTCTCCGATGGTGATGGTGCGCTGCACCGGCGCCTGTGCCGCGGTGCGTTGCGCCGAATGCGCACGGGCCACTGCCAGGTCGATCGACGTCGCGGTGGCGAGCCGTTGCGCCGCGGTCATGAACGCCTCGGCCTCATGGACGTTGTCGGTGCCCTCGGCCTGGCGCAGCAGGGCCGCGATCCGGGCCAGCATCTTGTCGTTGCTCATAGGTCCACGCTAGAAAGCAGATCCGACATATCCGGTCTCGTCTCGGGGGTTGTGCACAGATGCGAATTCATCCACAGCCTTGGGTCTATCTGGTGACGAAGGTGTCCAGCGCCGTGATCAACTGCGGGGACAACGGGCCGGGTTTCGCGTAGTTGGCGACGTTGTCGGACGGGTCGTCACGCAGCACATGGTTGACACCTTTGAGGTCCACCACGGTCAGCGCGGTGTGCTTGAGCGAGGCCGTCAACGGACGGACGGACTCACAGTTGGCCTGCCCGTCGGAGTCCGAGCATGTCAGCAGCACCGGTGTGCCGGTGGGTATCTTCGCCGCGAGCGCGAGCGGATCGATGGCGTCGGCCTCGACGACGGCTTTCACGTTGCCCGCGTTGAGAATTGCACCGAGACCGTCGGGCAGTTGTGCCGGCGCGGTGCCGCGGGTCCGTGCCTCGTCGACCGCCCCGGCCCAGGCGTCGAGCACGGTCTTGCCCTGCTCCGGTGTCTTGGCTCCGGCGTCGACCGCGGCATCCACGTCGACCCGCACCCGGTCGGTGATGATGTCGAGGTAGCGGCCTGGCAGCGGTTGAAAAAGCCCGAGCGAGTGGATCTTCGGAGCATCCGGCTCGAGGTCGTCGGCCAGTGTCATCGCGTGGATGGTGCCCTCGCCGAGAGCGTAGACGGAGATCCGCGCGCCGTCGGTGCCCGGCCGGCCGGCCAGGTATCGCACCGCGGCACGGGCGCCCGCCGAATAGGCCGCGCTGCCGACATCGGCCGGGCGTTGCGCGTACGGTCCCAGACCGGTCTTGCCGGTACCGACCTTGTCGTAGCGCAGTGAAGCGATGCCCTTTTCGGACAGATACTCCGCGAGCTGGCGCATGTTGCCCACCGGTCCGGCTACCGCGTTGTCACCGTTGCGGTCGGTCTGGCCGCTCTCGGAGATCAGCAGCGCGGCAGGTCCGGTGTCGTCCCCGTGGTGCCGGTAGGTCCCGTGCAGCGTCAGACCGGAGGAATCGGTGAAGGACACCTCGTCCTCCACCCAGCCCTGCTGGGTGGACTGCTGCTCTCCGGAGGAACACCCGGCGACCAGCACGGTCGCGAACAGCAGGGTGATCAGTTGACGGGCAGCTCTTTTCACAGTCTGGTCTCGATCCACGAAGTGACATCGTCGAGCACCACGGCACGTTCGGGTTCGTTGAACACCTCGTGATACAGCTCCGGATAGACCTTGAGCGCAACGTCCGTGGAGCCGACGCATTCCACCAGCCGCTCACTGCCTGCCACCGGAATCAGCTTGTCCTGTCCGCCGTGTACCACCAGCAGCGGCGCGGTCAGCGCGGCAGCCCGCTGCGGCATGGTCTCCCCGACACCGATCAGCGCCTTGGCGACACCGGCCGGCAGCTTGCCGTGATGCACCAACGGGTCGGCCTCGTACGCCACCACCACCTCGGGATCGCGGGAGACGGCATCGGCGGGCAGATCCTCCACCGGGAGCCCGGGGACCAGACCGCCCAGCACCTTGGCCACCACGGTCATCACCGCCGACACCCCGTCCTGCGCATAGACGGCCGGGCCCGACAGCACCATCGCGGCGTAATCGTCGGGGTGCTCCACACCGTAGGAGAAGACGACCCCGCCACCCATGCTGTGCCCGAGCACCACCCGCTTGAGTTCCGGGTGCGCGGAAGTGGCGAGCCCGACCAGGTGGTGGAAGTCCTCGGTGTACTCGGAGATGTTCTTGAGGTACACCCGCTTGCCGCCGGACCGGCCATGCCCGCGCAGGTCCAGCGCATAGGTGATCAGCCCGGCCGCACCGAACCGCTGTGCGACGTGGTCATAGCGGCGAGCGTGTTCGGCGTAGCCGTGGCAGATGACGACCACGCCGTTCGGAGCCACGGTGGGCGTCCACACGTCATAGAAGATCGGCACGCCGCCGACACCGTCGAAACTGCGCTCACTGCGGGTTGTCGCCACCCGACGAGCCTATCTGCAACCGGTGATGCATCCCGCTTGTCGGTGGGGGTCGGTAAGCTCGCCATCGTGAGCGTCCTCACAGCAGTAGATGACAGATTCGACTCCAGAGATGCGTTCCTCGCCGATGCGCAGCGCTATCGGCGCGAGCTGCTGGCGCATTGCTACCGGATGACCGGGTCGGTGCACGACGCCGAGGATCTGGTCCAGGAGACATTCCTGCGCGCCTGGAAGTCCTACGACCGATTCGAAGGTAAATCCTCGGTCCGCACCTGGCTGTACCGCATCGCCACCAACACCGCGCTGACCGCGCTGGAGGGCAGGCAACGCCGTCCGCTGCCATCGGGTCTGGGCACCCAGAGTTCCGACCCGCACGCGGATATCCATGAGCGGCACGAGGTCCCGTGGCTGGAACCGCTGCCCGATGCCGATGATCCGGCCGATCCGCAGGCAGTGGCCGGCACCCGCGAGTCGGTGCGACTGGCCTTCGTCGCGGCACTGCAACATCTCTCACCGCGCCAGCGCGCGGTGCTGGTGTTGCGCGATGTGCTGCAGTGGCGCGCCGCCGAGGTGGCCGACGCGGTCGGTTCGTCGACGGCCGCGGTCAACAGCCTGTTACAGCGGGCCCGCGCCCAACTCGATGCCGTCGGCCCCAGCGAGGATCAGCCGCTGACCCCTCCGGAGTCCCCGGAGGCGAAGGAGCTGTTGACGCGCTACATCTCGGCCTTCGAGGCCTACGACATCGACAAGCTGGAAAAGCTGTTCACCGACGACGCCATCTGGGAGATGCCCCCGTTCGACAGCTGGTACGTGGGGCCCGCAGCCATCGGAGCCCTGTCCCGCGACAAGTGCCCGGCCGAACGTCCGGGCGACATGCGACTGGTGTCGACCACCGCCAACGGCCAGACCGCCGCGGGAATGTACCTGCGCAACCCGCAGACCGGTGTGCACGAGGCGTTTCAACTGCACGTCCTGGATGTCACCGGCGCCGGGATCACCCATGTGGTGGCGTTCCTGGACACCAGACTGTTCGAGAAGTTCGGCCTACCGCCCGTCCTCTGACCGGTGGGCCGCCACGAGTGCCGCCACGTCGAACTTGCCGAACGTGGCCATCACCGCGTTCATCAGCCGCTCATTGGCCTGCGCGTCCCCTCGCGCCATCAGGTCGTAGTAGGCCGTCGGGGTGATTTGCCAGGACAACCCGTACTTGTCCTTCAACCATCCGCAGGGCTGCTCCGCACCACCCTCGACCAGGGCCGCCCAGATCCGGTCCAGTTCCTCCTGATCCTTCACCCGCACTTCCAGTGAGACGGCCTCGCTGAAGGTGAACTGCGGACCGCCGTTGATCCCGACAAATGGTTGACCGTCGAGTTCGAACTCGACGACCATCGGCACATCCTGCGGAGCGGGGGCGCCCGGGTGCGCAGGCGTGGTGCCGACGATCCTGCCGTTGCCCCCGAAGGCGGCAATGTAATGCTCGGCGGCCTCGAGGGCTTGCCGGTCGAACCACAGGTTGGGGACTATGCGGGCATTGATCTGAGCCATCGGTCATGCACCTTCTTCCGTTGTGGGCACTGTCCTGGATAGACCTGGACATCGCGCCGGATTCATCGCAGGGGCGTGTGAACGAGGAGAGAAAGCCGCTAAACCTGCAGTTCACAGCCGGGTAACGTGGAGATCTGGAACGTGTTCTACTATCGGATTTCATGAAGACCAAAGGTGCCCTGCTCTGGGAGCTCAATTCGCCGTTCAAGGTTGACGAGATCGATCTGGGCGACCCGGTGGCCGACGAGGTGCAGATCCAGATGCACGCCGCCGGCATGTGCCACTCCGACTACCACATCACCACCGGCGCGACCCCGATCGGACTGCCCGCCCTCGGCGGCCACGAGGGCGCCGGTGTGGTCACGAAGGTCGGCAGGAACGTCACCGGTGTCGCCGAGGGGGATCACGTCATCCTGGCGTTCATCCCGGCCTGCGGTACCTGCCCGCCGTGCCTGAAGGGCTTCCGCTCGCTGTGTGACCGCGGCGCCGTGCTGCTCGGCGGCAAGGCCATCGCCGACGGCACCAGTCGCATCCATGCGGGATCGCATGAGGTGTCGCCGATGAACCTGCTCGGCACCTTCGCCCCGTACATGACGGTGCACAAGGATTCCGTGGTCAAGATCGACGATGACATCCCCTTCGAAACCGCGGCCATCATGGGCTGCGCGGTACCCACCGGCTTCGGATCGGCGACCAACGTCGCCGACGTCAAGCCCGGCGAGACAGTCATCATCGTCGGCGTCGGCGGTATCGGCATGAGTGCGTTGCAGGGTGCGGTGATCTCGGGGGCCAAGCAGGTCATCGCGATCGACACGAACGAATGGAAGCGCGACCAGGCCATCAAGTTCGGCGCCACGCACGTGTACCCGAGCATGGCCGAGGCGATAGCGCCGGTCATCGACGTCACCCACGGGCTGATGGCCGACAAGGTCATCATCGCCGTCGGTGACATGTTGGGCGAATACATCGAAGAGGCGATGATCCTCACCGCCAAGACCGGCACCTGTGTGGTGACGGGGATGGGTTCGATGATGGACGCCGACGTCAAGCTGAACCTGTTCCTGTTCACCATGTTGCAGAAGACCTTGAAGGGCAACATCTTCGGTGGCGGCAGCTCCCATGTGGAGACGCCGCGACTGACCGCGCTCTACAAGTCCGGGCTGCTGAACATCGATGACATGATCACCCGCACCTACCGCCTGGAAGACATCAACCAGGGCTACCAGGACATGCTGGACGGCAACAACATCCGCGGTGTCGTCCGCTTCGACGAGGCCGACTGGTAGCACCACGCACACGGCAGAACCGCCCAACTCCGTTCGGAGTCGGGCGGTTCTGTATTTCGGACACTCAGGCGGCGTTCTGTCCTCCGGCGCTGTCGCCGCCGCTCGGTTCGGACGTCGCATCCGGGCCGCCGCTGTCACCCTGATCGTTGTCGGGCTTCTTCGGCGTCTTCTCGGCGGCGGGCTTCTTGGCCGCCGCGAGCTCGGCGGCGGTCCTGGCCGCTTCCCGCACCCGCTTCGGCGTCTTCGGTAACCGCTTGACCTCCGGCTCGACCACCTCGACCGGTTCGGAGGCGACCGGTTCCGCGGGCTGCTCGACGGGCTCCTGCGCCGGCGGCGCAGTATCCGCAGCTACCGAACGGTTCGCCGCCGACCCCTCGCCGGCAGCGTCGGTGCCGGCCGCATCCCCCGATGCGTCCGCGGTGATCTCGACGTCGGCCAGCGCATCATCGGCCGCACCGGTCAATCCGGACAACACATCACCGATATTGCCGTTGAGCAGATCACCCACCGACGAGAGCGCATTCGGGCCGGTGTTGTTGTTCGTGGTCATCGCGGTCCGGAATCCGCTGCCGAGCTGTCGGAGCACATTCGGCAGCACCTCACCCCAATTGACGTTCGGCAGCGTGCCGAATTGGACTCGGGTCGCCGCAGAGTCGAGCGTGCGCTCATAGGCCCCGGTTTCGGGGTTCCAGAACGCGTCCGAGTAGCCCAGGTTCGTCAGACTCCGCAACGCCGGCGACAGGGCATTGGCCAATCCGTTCACCAGGTTCGCCACCGGCGCCAGGCCCGCCAGCCGCATGACGTCACCGATCAGGTAGAGCGGTTCCAGCATCGGAAGACTGTTGGCCCGCACCGTCAGGTAGATATTGGTGTCCGCCGCATTCTGGTCGGCCAGGCTGCCGACCAGTTCCTCCAGCTCCGAGGTCAGCTGCCCGGCCGCACCGGTGACATCCACGCCGCGCAGCATGTAGGTCGGGAGCAGGCCGGCGACCACGTTGTTCAGCAGCGTGACCGGGTTGGCCCATGCCGCGAAGTCCGACATCAGCTGGTATTCGACGGTGGCGTCGATCTTCACCGGCACCAGGTTCGCCCCGCCCAGCGCCAGCCCGGTGTCACCGATCGGCGTGCCACCGCTGCTGCTGATCGCGACGTCGGGTGTCACGGCGTCGATTCCGAGCATCGCGAACAGGTCGGCGAACCTGGCCATGATTCCACCGTTGGCCCGGCCCGCATTGTTGAGCAGGATCGCCGGCAGGATCGTCAGGCTGCCCAGCAGCGGATTCTCGCCGACGTAGTCCACCCCGCCGGGCTGAGATGACAGCTGCGCCAGCACATCCCGGTAGGCGGCATCGGCCGAGAACGCGCCCATTCCGCTGCCGATGACGATCGGGATGCGGACCGAGGCGATCTCCTGGTCGGGGATGGCATCGATGGCGCCGTTGACCGCCTCGTTCAGCGCATCACCGATGCTGCCGGTGCCGCTTTCCACGACGCCGTCGACGAGATCGGCGACGTTGCCCGAGATTCCATCGTTCAGGCTGTTGGCCAGATTGCTGATCAGTGGCGATATGGCTCCCTGCAGGGCGCTGCCGATCGGGATGGTTATGGTGCCGACGAACGGAATGCTGGTCGTGTAGTTCAACGGGGCAAGGGCGCTGTTGAGGCTGGCCCGAAGGTCTTCCTCCAATGTCGCCGTCGCATTGTCGACGATATCGTTCACGATGTTGTTCAGTGCCGGTGTCAGCACCGTGCCCAGATCGGCGGCCAGCGACCCGTCTGCCAGCGCCGCAGCCAGCGCCGCAGCGAGGTTCGTCTTCAAAGTCGAGGTGCCCAGATCCAGGTACCCGGTGCCGTTGATGGAGTCGGCGATCGCCGATTGCGTACCCGGCGTCCAGCCGAGATCGACGCCGCCCAACAGCCGGGCCAGGGTGAACAGAGGACCCGCCGAGGTGATCGTGAGGGCACCGCTGTCGGCGAGACTGCTCAGGTTGAGCCCCACCAGATCAAGCAGATTGCCGAGCTGGAAATCGCCGTTCGCATCGGCCAGATCGGCGGCATTGAACAGCGTGGTCAGCAGGTCGGGAAGTACCGCGGTGATCTCCGCGGTCAGCTCGTCGGCGGTCGGCAGGATATCCGTGATGTTGCCCATGACGCTGTCGGCAACGCTCCCGGCGACGCCATTGGCGATGTTGTTGATGACAGAGTTCCCGACGAGCTGCGGCAACGTGAGATTGCGATTGATCACCGGCACCCGAATGCTGATGCCGTTCAATTGTGTTCTCACTGCCGCGGCGATCGCGGTCCGCAATTCGGCCTCGAGAGCCGCCGCGTTCTCGCCGGTGGTCGCCGAGTTGAGGAAATCCGTCAGTGCGGAACTGATCGCCTCGGTGACGGCGGTGTTCAGGTCCGACCCTGGATCGTTCAAACCGAGAGTCGTCAGGAGCGTGGCGACGTTGACGGTGCCGCCGTTGGCATTGAGCAGGTCGGTCAGCAGGCTGTCCGGGACTTGCGCCAGCAGCGTGTCGAGGGTGACCCTCGGCTGCGCACCGAAGGTGTTGACCAGACCGGGCAGCACTGTGTTGATCACGGCTTGGAGTTGCTCATAGGGCGTGCTCGCCGCGGTCAGGCTGACGTTGCGCTGCGCTGAGAGCTGCTGTTCCTGGGCGAGCAACGCCGGCGGTGTCGGCACCGGCGCCGATACCGCGATGGTGGCGGCCATCGCCGTTGCCGTGGTGACACCCAGCAACACTGAGCGGACCGTCCGGCTACTGTTCCTACGATGCTTGTTGCTCACTTTTATCCCCGGCCTCACCGTGCGAAGTACTGACAGTGGCGCTGACTGTACGCCCGACTTGCCGGCAAACAGCTCGTTTTAGCGCGAACTATCAAGATCTTTCGGAAATCGGTGGTTCGGCGGCCAGGTATCAACCGGCCCCATCCCCGGCCCGCGCACCTCGACGGAATTTGCATATAGGGCAAATTTCTCCGCTACATAGTGCGCATTTCGGCAGTTTCGCCACGATGGCGGGTCGCGCGCACAAAAGGGCCCCCTCGCCCGAGCCGGGCGAGGGGGCTGTGCAGAGTGCGGAATTTACTTCGGGGGCATCCGGATGCCGCCGTCGACGCGAACAACCTCGGCGTTCATGTACGAGTTGGTGAGCAGTTCGATGACCATCGAGGCCAGCTCCTCGGGCTTGCCGAGACGATGCGGGAAGAGCACCGACTCGCCCAGCTTCGCCTTGAACGCCTCCGAGGCCTCGCCCTCCCCGTAGATCGGGGTGTCGATCAGGCCCGGGGCGACGGTATTGACGCGGATGCCCGATGCGGACAGGTCACGCGCGACCGGCAGGGTGAGGCCCACGACGCCACCCTTGGAGGACGAGTAGGCGGCCTGCCCGATCTGACCGTCGAAGGCCGCGACACTGGTCAGGTTGACGATCGCCCCGCGCTCACCGGTCTCGGTGAACTCGTTGCGGCTCATCGCGGTGGCGGCCAGCCGAATGCAGTCGAAGGTGCCGACCAGGTTGATGGCGAGCACCTTCTTGTAGGCGTCCAGGTTGTGCGCCGAATCGAACTGACCGTCCTTCCCGATGGTCCGCTGCGCCCAACCGATGCCGGCCGAGTTGACCAGGGCACGCAGCGGGCCGAGATCGACCGCGGTGTTGACCGCGTCCAGGATCTGGTCGGTGTTGGTGACGTCGACGGTGACGAACACGCCGCCGATCTGGTGCGCGAGTTCCTGCCCGCGTTCGGCGTTGAGGTCGGCCACGACGACCCTGGCGCCCTTGGCGGCCAGCTGACGGGCCGAGGCCGCGCCGATGCCGGACGCGCCACCTGTGACGATTGCGCTAGCTCCATTGATATCCACGTCGACAGACTAAGGCCTGATGATGACGCCCGGCCCACCGGTCGGTTGAGCGTTCAGAAGTTCCTCACCACACGCACCACCGCCACCACGAAGGCCGCGATGAACGCCAGCGTGACGACGGCACCGACCTCGAACCACGGGCTCTGCAACTCGCTGAGCAGGATGCCGGCAGTCGGCAGGAAGAGCCATCCGAGCAGGAAGATGCCCACGGCACCGCGGTTGCTGGGACGCGGCGGTATCTCGTCGTCGTGATCGGCGAACTCGTCGTAGTCGTACTCGTCCGGGTACGGCTCTCCCATGCGTCGCAATGGTAGGCCGTCGGTCAGCGAGCCACCGGCCAGTCCCACACCGACAGGTCACCCCGCGGATAGTTCATGCAGACCGCGGCCGCCTTGGCCACCACACCCTTGTTGTTGAAGAAGACCTTCGCCCAATTGCCCCAGCGGGTGGCCACTTGCTCGTAATAGATGTTGGTGGCGGTGTCCTCGGAGTACTGGCGGCGCCCGGCGGCATCCAACGAGTAGAACCAGTGGATGCGGTCTTCGGCCATCTGCTGCACGTCCAGTGGCCGGTTGCTCTTGTCCAGCATGTACCGCTCGAAGTAGACCGGACTGGTGTCGCGCGCCGCCGCCAGATACTGCTCGGCGTCGCATGACGTTTCGATCTGCTTGCTGGGGATCGGATATTCGTCGGTGGCATCCGCGAATGCCTGCGGCGACGCGAGCAGTGCCGCCGCGACCGATGCCGTGACGATCAGCAGGAGCGCCCGCATCGTCCACCGAATGCTGTGCAGGGTCATGGCGCCTCCGAAGGGTCGTTGGACATCGCGGTGAGTTTCCCGAGATGTTCGGGGCAGTACAGCCGCAGCCCACTGCCCAGGAACTGCCAGACCTGTTCGGTGCTTGCCGTTCGCGCGAGGTTGCCCGACAGGAAGACCGCCGATTCGGCGGCGTCGGCGTCCACCCCGGTGGTCAGGCGTTTGCAGGTGATCTTCGCCAGCCAGGCGTTGTAGTCGCGCTGGCCGTAGATCCCGAAACCGTGCAGTTCGGTGGCGAAATCGGTATCCCGGTCCGCCGATGCGGTGGGGGCCTGCGCGATCGGCAGCGCGACCAATGCCGACACCAGCCCGGCGATCATCCGCCGCTTCACGCGGTCACCTCCTGGGTGACCTTGGGCCAGGGCTGTGGCTTCGGCCGCGGACGCACGTGCAGCGGCCACCAGAACCATCTGCCCATGAGTGCGGCGATCGACGGTGTCATCAGCGACCGCACCACCAGCGTGTCGAACAACAGGCCCAGACCGATGGTGGAACCCACCTGCCCGATCACGATCATGTCGCTGACGAGCATGCCGATCATGGTGAAGGCGAACACGAATCCCGCTGCGGTGACCACTGATCCGGTGCCGGCCATGGATCGCACGATCCCGGTGTTGATCCCGGCGCCGATCTCCTCCTTCATGCGCGAGACCAGCAGCAGGTTGTAATCGGCACCGACCGCGAGCAGCACGATCACCGTCATCGGCAGCACCATCCAGCCCAACGGGATGCCGACGATGTGCTGCCACAGCAGCACCGACAGGCCGAAGGATGTCCCCAGACTCAGCACCACCGTGCCGACGATGACGGCGGCCGCCACGATGGCCCGGGTCAGGATCACCATGATCAGGAAGATCAGGACCAGCGAGGCGACGGCGGCGATCAACAGGTCGTAGTCCGCGCCCTGTTGCATGTCCTTGTACATCGCGGCACTACCGCCGACGTAGACGGTGGAGCCCTCCAGCGGAGTGCCTTTGATGGCGTCGGCGGCGGCGATGCGCAGCGGGTCGATGCGCTCGGTGCCGTCCTCGGTCAGTGGATCACCCTGATGGAACACCGTGAACCGCACCGCTTTTCCATCCGGCGACATCATCAGTTTCATACCGCGCTGGAAATCGGCGGTCTCGAAGGCTTCCGGCGGCAGATAGAAGGTGTCGTCATTTCGGGCGGCGTCGAACGCTTCGCCCATCGCGGTGCCGTCCTCTTGCATCGCCATGTTCTGATCCTGTTGCATCTTCTGCGCCTGGTACTGGTTCAGCATGATCTGCTTCTGGTTCTTCATCGTCTGGATCATCGCCGGCATCAGGGCCGCCATCTGAGGTGTCAATTCGGCCATCCGCTCGATATCTGGGACGAGTTCGCTGAAATCGTCCGACATCGTGTTGATGCCGTCCAGGCTGTCGAATACCGACCGAAGCGCCCAGCACATCGGGATGTCGAAGCAATGCGGCTCCCAATAGAAATAATTCCGGAGCGGACGGAACTGATCGTCGAAATCGGCCAGATGATCCCGCACCTCGTTCAGGTGTGCAGAGGTGTCATTCATCTTGTCCGACATCCGCCCGGTGACAGCAGCCAGCTCCAACGTGATGCCGTGCATCTTCTCCATCGAGTCGATGGTCACCTGCATCTCGTCTGCCTGCTGCAGCGTGTTATCCAGAACCTTCTGCTGAAAATCGTTGTTCATGATCTGCGCACTGCCGCCTTGGCTCACCGTGTACGCCAGCGAGGCGTGCTTGACAGGTTTGCCGTCCGGGCGCGTAATCGTGGTCACCGAGGCGATTCCGTGCACGCGGGTCAGCGCCTTGGCGATCTTGTCGATCACCAGGAAGTCTGCCGGATTACGCATGTCGTGATCTGACTCGACCATCACCAGGTCGGGGTTCATCTTCGCGTCGGAGAAATGCCGGTCCGATGCGGCGTAGCCGACGTTGGCGGGCACGTCACTGGGCAGGTAGATGCGGTCGTTGTAAATGGTGTGGTAGCCCGGCAGCGCCAGCAGCCCCACCATGCACAGCACGATCCCCGTCACCAGGACCGCGCCCGGCCAGCGCACCGTTGCGGCACCGAGTCGGCGCCAGCCGCGGGCACGTCCATTACCCTTGGGATCCAGCACCTTTCCGAATCGAGTCACGATCGAGATCAGCGCCGGCCCCAGCGTGAGCGCGGCTGCCACCACGATCGTCATGCCGATCGCCAGCGGGAAACCCATGCTCTGGAAGTACGGCAACCGGGTGAAATGCAGGCAGGCGGTGGCACCGGCAATCGTCAAACCCGATGCCAGTACCACGTGCGCGGTGCCGTGGAACATGTCGTAGTAGGCGGATTCCCTGTCCATGCCTGAACGCCGGGCCTCCTGATAACGCCCGATCAGGAAGATCGCATAGTCGGTGGCGGCGGCGATCGCCAAGGTCACCAACATGCTGGTTGCGAACGTGGTCAGCCCGAAAACCTCGTAGAAGCCGAGGAAGGACACGATGCCACGGGCTGACATCAGCCCCACGAACACCATCGACATGGTGATGAGCATCGTGACGACCGATCGGTAGATGATCAGCAGCATCGCAATGATGATGGCGATCGTCACGAACTCAATGGTTTTCATGCTGGCGTGGCCGACTACGTTCTGGTCGCTGGTCAGTGCCGCGGGCCCGGTGACGTAGGCCTTCACGCCCGACGGGGCCTGGGTGCCTTCGACGGTGTCGCGCACGGCCTGTACCGACTCGTTGGCCAGCGCCTCACCCTGGTCACCGGCGATGTAGACCTGCACGTAGGAGGCCTTGCCGTCGATGCTCTGTGCGCCGGCGGCGGTCAGCGTGTCGCCCCAGAAGTCCTGCACGTGCTGCACATGCGTGTTGTCCGCGTTGAGCTTTCGGACTATCTCGTCGTAGAACGCATGCGCGTCCGCCCCCAGAGGCTGCTCGCCCTCCAGCACGATCATCACCGAGCTGGAGGTGTCGTACTCCTCGAACTTCTGCCCGACGTGTTTGGTGGCGATCAGCGCGGGTGCGTCGTTGGGACTCATCGAGACGGCGCGCAACTTGCCGACCTCTTCGAGCTGCGGGACGACCGTGTTGAGCAGCGCCACGATGACCACCCAGGCCAGCACGATCGGTACGGCGAAGGCTCTGATGAAGCGGGGCAACTTCGGCCGGGCCGCGTGCCGCGCCGGCGGCATGGCGTCCGTGGGCGAATCGTCCACGAAGGTGGTCATGCCGCCTTCACCAGGCAGTAGGTGGCGGCGTTCATACCGTCGGCCGTCCTTTCGTCTTTGACCTCGTCATCGACGGTGACGCGGCAGGTGATGGAGGAACCGTCGCCCTGGGCCATGATGTTCGGCATGACCGACGGCAGCGTGGTCTCCAGGGTCAGCGCCCAGGGCAGGCTGACTTCGCCCGTACGCTGCGGCTTGCCGTCCAGGTCGGCGTAGTTGATGGAGGCGTAGGAGCCCGTCCCGAAGATCTCGTAGGTGACGACCTTGGGATTGAAGTTCTCGGCGGTATCGGCGTCGATCGGAGTGACGATCGCACCGTCGGATCCGAATACCGAGCGCAGATTCGAGACGGCGACCATGCCGAGGGCGATCGCGAACACCACCAGGCCGGGCAGCCATACCCGCTTGATGACGGTCATCGCCGGACACCACCGTTGTCGGCTAACGGTTTCGAGGCCTTCAGAGGGCGCACGAAAACTACAGGCATGTCCTGCCTTTCGATGAGGGGCCCGCGAGCCGCCAGCGGCATGCGATCTGATCTTGGAATCTAAACCCACAAGTGGATAGAGTCAATCCGGTTATAGCGTTTTGGTAAGAGACATCACTAAACTGGGCTGCGTGATTGACAATCCATGCCGTGGCCTGCGCAAGGACGCGGAGCGCAACCGACAGCGCGTGCTCACCGCGGCGCGCGAGCTGTTCGCCATCAAGGGCATGGAGGCGACCCTCAACGATGTGGCTCATCACGCCGGCGTCGGCGTGGGAACGGTGTACAGGCGCTTCGCCACTAAAGAGGCACTCGTCGAGGCGATCTTCGAAGAAGGCATCGCCGAAGTGGTATGGCTGGCGGAAACTGCTCTGCAGCAGAAGAATTCATGGGACGGATTCGTGTGGTTCATCGAGCGGCATTGTGAATTGGCCGCCACCGATCGGGGGCTGCGCGAGATGGTCTACAGCAAGGCCTACGGCGGTGACCGGGTCGACTGCGCCCGCGAGGAGCTGGTGCCGCTGATCTCCAAGCTCGTCGACCGGGCGCGCAGCGACGGCTACCTGCGCGCCGATATCGCACACTCCGACACCCCGATCATCGGCCTGCTGGCCGGAACGGTCAGCGAATGGGCCGGCCACGTCGACCCCGAACTGTGGCGCCGCTACGTCGCACTCCTGCTGGAGGGCATGCGGTATCACCCGGATCAGAAGCCGCTCGGCACCGACGCACTCGACGCGGACCAGATGCACGCCGCGATGCACGGCTGGGACCCGGCCGGCTGGCCGGCTTGAGGCGGACCGTTCAGCCCCGTTCGACCGTCACCTCGAAGCCATCCGGCTGAGCGGCGATCAGCCGCACATCCGCATCGCCGAGCCGGCCGATACGCACGCCGCGATGCCCGCTGGCTCAGCGGTGGTCTCGGTTGTCGCACAGGCCAGAAGCAGTGTTGCTGCGGCCCACGAGGGCAGCAGTCGCAGACCCGTCGAGGCTCGTACCATCAGCTGACCACTGTGGGGTCGACGACCGTGCTGTTCCAGGAGGCCAGCAGATCGAGGGCATGCGCGGTGGGCGAGGCGGGCTCTGCGACGTAGACGGTCAGCGTGAGACCGGGGTCGGAGATCATGTCGACACTCTCGTAGGCGAGTTCGAGATTTCCGACGACGGTGTGATGGAAGTGTTTGACCCCGGCACCATGGAGTCGGACATCGTGTGCGCCCCAGCGTCGGCGGAATTCCTCACTGCGGGTCGACAATTCACCGACCAGATCGTGCAGCGCCTTGTCATGCGGATCGCGGCCGGCCTCGGTCCGCAGGATCGCCACACAGGTGTCGGCCGCGCTCTCCCAATCGGTGTAGAACCGCCGCGAGTCCTCGAAGAGGAACGTGTACCGGGCGAAGTTCGGTGGGTCGCCGGGTCGGCATTCATACATGCACGAGTGCATCGCGCGGCCGAGCGAATTCGTGGCCAGCAGATCCATCCTCCCGTTGCGGATGATCGCGGGCGGGGTGATGCCGGCGAGTACCCATTGCAGGGCCGGACGTGGCGACCACCGCGGGCTGGGCCGCCGCCTGGGCCGCATGCCGGCACTGGTGCCATCCGCAGCGTGCGCGAGGTGGAAGAGGTGGGCGCGCTCTGCATCGTCGAGTTGAAGAGCCCTGGCCAGCGCATCGAGCACCGACGCCGACACGCCGCCGAGAGCGCCGCGCTCGAGCTTGGCGTAGTACTCGACACTCATCCCGGCCAAGGTGGCGACCTCGCCCCGGCGCAACCCGGGCACTCGCCGGGAGCCGACGACGGGCAGGCCGGCTTGCTCCGGGGTCACCTTGGCCCGACGCGATGTCAGGAAGTCTCGGACTTCGGCGCGGTTGTCCATTCTTACGACGGTACGACCAGATGGCGATGTGTGGGATGCACTGTGAATACACGCTTCGACGGTGCACCTTGTGCCGATTCCGGGCCGAACCCGAGTTCGGTCATCGCCTGCGCCCACTGGGGTGCACTGCCGGTACCTGCATCCTCGCGACCTGTTTGATCCCCCACGGCTCTGATTCATTGGAGAGATCACTCAGCCGGACAACGTCGCCGACTACCCGGCAGCGGCCCTTTGACACTGGAGTCCCTTGAACACCAAGACTATTCCGAACCGTATCGATGGCGATCAGAAAAATGCAGACCGCATACCGTGGGCCGCACTGGTGACCATGGCCTTGATGGGTTTCGTTCTGATCGCCTCGGAAACCATGCCGGCAGGCCTGCTTCCTCAGATCGCGGCCGGCCTGGATATCGCCGAGGCGACGGCGGGCCAGTTGGTCAGCGCCTATGCGCTGGGCACCGTGATCGCGGCCGTCCCCTTGACCGCCAAGACGCAGGCGTTGCGGCGCAAGCCCGTCGCGATGGCCGGCCTGCTCGGCATTCTTGCCGCAAATGCGATCACCGCCGTGTCGTCGGATATCGTCCTCACACTCATCGCGCGGGTGCTCGCCGGCGCGTGCTCAGGACTGCTCTGGGGCCTGCTCGCCGGGTACGCCCGGCGCATCAGTCCGCCGCGGCACGCCGGACGGGCGTTGGCGGTGGCCTCGATCGGCGTGCCGGCCGGCCTCGCCCTGGGTACACCTTTCGGTTCCTGGCTCGGTTCCGCGTGGGGATGGCGCTATGCCTTCGTGGTACTGGCTGCGCTGAGCGTTGCCGCCCTTGCACTGACGCTGCTCCTGGTACCCGACGCGCCCGGACAGCGGCCCACGTCGCGGACTCCGGTCATCAAGGTCTTCGTCATACCGGGCGTCGGCGTCATCCTGTTCGTGATCGTCGCCTGGATGCTGGCGCACAACACGTTCTACACGTACGTCGCATCGTTCCTGCGATTCGCCGACGTCGGGCTCTCGACGCAGGCCGCCCTGGTCACCTTCGGCGTGGCCTCGATCGCGGGGGTCTGGATCACCGGCGCACTGATCGACCGTGCCCTGCGTATTCTCGTCCTCGCCAGCACCGCCTCCTTCGTGCTCGCGGGTGCCGTCTTCATCGCGGGGCACGACCAACCGGCTGCGGTGTTGTTCGCCATCGTGCTGTGGGGCGCCGCGTTCGGCGGCGCCGCCACTCAGTTGCAGACAGCCATGGCCGACGCGAGTGGCGACAATGCCGATGTCGCGAACTCTCTGGTAGGGGTCGCCTTCAACCTGGCCATCTTCGGTGGCGGTGTCGCCGGCGCGCTGCTGATCACCCACTACCCGGGCATCGGATTACCCGCGCTCATGATCGTGCTGGCCGCCACGGCATTCATCGGGGTGCTCCGCGGCCACCGTGCGGCGTTCCCGGCTCGGACGTGATGCTGCGGCCTGCGTCGGTCGTGAGGTATATCGGCAATACACCTCTCATCAGGAACTCCCTTTCCGTTCATGTGCGGTGTTTCCTCGATGCAAGCCCTGAAGCACCTGCCGAGATCGACACCCAACCACTGAGGAGCGCCTGTCATGAACACGACGTCTGGGATCACTGAAACTTCCACCGCACGGGCCGCGAGGCGGCACCGTCGAATCAAGAGGTTCGCCTGCAGCACAGCAATATTGGGGGCTGTGGTGACTGCAGGGTGTGTGCCATCCGATCCAGCGGCCGAGTCGCACTCGACGGCGTCGACCCGACCGGCTGCGGCGCTGGCCGCGGGTGACCTCTCGAATGGAGCAGACAATTTCTACACGAGTGACAGGGTGACCATGCAGAAGGTCACATTCAAGAACCAATACCAGATGAACGTCAGCGGAAACCTCTTCACACCAAGAGATCTGGATCGCAACATCCGGACCTCGGCGATGGTTGTCGGGCACCCGATGGGCGCGGTCAAGGAGCAGAGCGCAAACCTGTACGCCACGAAGCTCGCCGAGCAAGGCTTCGTCACGATGTCGCTCGACCTGTCGTACTGGGGTGAAAGTGAGGGCGAGCCGGCCAATCTGGTGGCGCCCGACGTCTACACCGAGGACTTCAACGCCGCGGTGGACTACCTGCGCACCCAGCCCTTCGTCGATGGCGAGCAGATCGGCGCCCTGGGCATCTGCGGCAGCGGGAGCTTTGTCATCAGTGCGGCCAAGATCGATCCACGCATCAAAGCCATCGCGACGATCAGCATGTACGACATGGGCGGGGTCAATCGCAATGGTCTCGGTCACTCGACCACTCCCGAGCAGCGGCGGGCGATACTTGAGCGGGCAGCAGCGCAACGCGATGTCGAATTCCGCGGTGGTGAGCCCGAATACATCGGCGGTACACCCGAAGTCCTCACCGATCAGTCGACCCCCATCGACCGGGAGTTCTACGACTTCTACCGCACCGCGCGCGGCAACAGCCCGGACACCACCACGCAGCCCACGCTGACCAGCAACGTGCGTTTCATGAACTTCTATCCGTTCGAGGGTATCGAGACGATCTCCCCTCGGCCGATGCTGTTCATCGCGGGTGAGCGGGCCCATTCCCGGGAGTTCAGCGAGGAGGCCTACCAACTCGCCGCTGAGCCCAAGCAGTTGGTCATCATTCCTGGAGCCGGGCATGTGGATCTCTATGACCGCGTGGACGTGATCCCGTTCGACACCTTGACGACGTTCTTCCGGGACAGCCTCACCAATCAGGAGTGACCTCACCGGGCGGCGGGGGTGCCGGACCGGCGTCAGCCGAGCCGGCCCAGCACCCCGGTCACCCATTGGTCGACCGCGCGCAGTTGAGCGGGCGTCATCCCCTCGAAGACCACCGCGCGCACCAGTTCGGCGTGCGCCGGCGCGGCGGTGACCAGCGCGGTGCGACCCTGCGCCGTCAGTTCGACGATCGCCGCGCGCCGATCGTCATCGGGGTGGTGGCTGTCCACCAGGCCGCGGTCCCGCATCCGCCGCAGTTGGTGTGACACGCGACTTTGCTCCCAGCCCAGGTGCTCCCCCAGATCGGTCATCCGGCATCCCGGCGACTCGTCGAGCGCGACCAGCACGTCATAGTCGGCCAGCGACAATCCGCATTCCTGCTGCAACTGACGGTTCATCGCGGCCTGAAGCCGTCCGGTCATCGCCAGGTATCTCCGCCACAGCGCCTGCTCGCGCGCATCCAGCCACATGGAATACATGACACATCATTTAAGTTGTGCTGTCCATCGCCCCGCGCCTAGGCTGGGCACTGATCTCAGAGGAGCATCGATGACCCGAACCGCATCCGTGGACATCCGGCCCGCGGCGGATCGCGCGGCGACCAGGATTTCCTGGCTCGATTCCAAGCACTCGTTCTCGTTCGGCGGCCACTACGAGCCGGACAACACCCACCACGGGCTGCTGCTGGTCAACAACGACGATCGAGTGGCCCCGGGTACCGGTTTCGATACTCACCCGCACCGCGATATGGAGATCGTGACCTGGGTGATGCAGGGCTCACTGGTCCATCAGGACTCCACCGGCAACAACGGTGTCATCTATCCGGGCCTCGCCCAACGCATGTCGGCCGGGCGCGGCATCCTGCACTCGGAGAAGAACGATTCCTGGACCCTGACCGGACGCGAGACACACAGTGAGCCCGTGCATTTCGTGCAGATGTGGGTCGTCCCGGACGAGTCCGGCCGCGACCCCGGTTACCAGCAGCTGGAGATCGATGACGAATTGCTGAGCGGCCGACTGGTCACGATCGCCTCCGGGATGCCCGAGCACCGCGACCAGTCGGCGATCACCATCGGCAACAAGTACGCCGCCCTTCATGGTGCGCGGCTGCAGGCCGGTGAATCGGTGCACCTGCCCCAGGCGCCCTACCTGCATCTGTTCGTACCGCGCGGGGCGGTGAGCCTGGAAGGCGCCGGCGAAATGCTCGAGGGCGATGCGGCGCGCCTGACGGCCACCGGCGGACAGCGGGTCACCGCCACCGAGCCTTCCGAGATCCTGCTCTGGGAGATGCATGCCGGTCTGGGCCGATAGCCGAAGAATCGTCGGCGGCCTGGCCGGCGCAGCGATGCTGGTCGCCTGCTCGACCAGCACGCCGGGCGGGCCGCCCTCCGCCGGCAGCCCGAGCAGCGTACCGTCGGGCACGTCAAGCGCACCGACCGCAGCAGGCCTGACCGAAGTGACGGTCGCCGTGCCCGACGGTATGGGCGAGGCCCCGTTCGACGAGCCCCGCCGCGCGCTGGTCCCGGCGGGATGGTC
Source organism: Mycolicibacterium frederiksbergense (assembly GCA_030499155.1). Lineage (GTDB taxonomy): Bacteria > Actinomycetota > Actinomycetes > Mycobacteriales > Mycobacteriaceae > Mycobacterium > Mycobacterium frederiksbergense_A. The sequence goes on from JAUKNU010000001.1 coordinate 1,289,134, forward strand.
GTTGGAGGTATGGGCCAGAACATCCAAGCCGCGGCTGGCCGCGTGGGCACCCGATGGAGCGATGCTGGTCTCGGTTCCCAGTGCGGGACAGGTGCTCTCGATGCGCGCGGGGCAGACCGAGGTTCTCCTGGACGGTCTCAACCAGCCGCATGGGCTCACCTTCGCCGGCGATTCCCTCTACATCGCCGAGAGCGACCGGGTCGACGTTTACGCCTACCGTGATGGCGCCGCCACCGACCGCCGCACCCTGGCCGACGGCCTGCCCGATGCCCGCAGCCCCGAGCTGCGGGGCGCCTACTCGCACGCCCTGAAGAGCGTCTCCGTCGGCCCCGACGGCGACGTGTACTTCTCCATCGGGTCCACCGGCAACATCTCCGAGGAAGACCGCACGGCGACCCCGCCGCGCGCGACCATCATGCGTGTCCCCGCCGACGGCGGTGCGATGGAGCCGTTCGCGACCGGGGTCCGCAACGGCACGGGCCTGGCCATCGCACCCGACGGTGCAGTGTGGACGGCAGTGAACAATCGCGACAATGTGGCGGACCCGAGCACGGGTGCGGTCGATCCCGCCTATGTCGATGACCACCCGCCCGAATCGGTCGCCCGGCTGACGGCCGGCCGCGAACTCGGCTGGCCCTATTGCAATCCCGACGGCGGCCCGGCCGATCTCGAGCTGATCCGTGATGTCCAGACCAATCCCGATGGCCAGGCGATGGACTGCGCCGCACTACCCAGGGTGGAGCAGAGCCTCGGCGCCCATTCGGCGCCGCTGGGAATGAGCTTCACCGACGGCCGGCTTCCCGCGCCCTACGCCAGTGGCGCACTGATCGGCGTGCACGGGTCCTGGAATCGCCAGAACCCGCAGGAGCCCGAGGTCTCGTTCTTCCAGTGGCGGGACGGCGTTCTCGGCGATCAGCAGACCTTGGTCGGCGGTTTCCAGGCGCCCGACGGGAGTCGTTGGGGCAGACCGGTTGCCGCTGTGACCGGTCCCGACGGCGCGGTGTACGTCACCGACGATTACGCCGATGCGGTGTACCGGCTCGCGCCGCCGGGATAGCCGGCTCGGGCGACCGGTGTGCCCTTACGGCCGGTGACCGCCGCGTAGAGCGCGATCAAAATGACGGCCACCCCGACGCCGACCAGGAACGGGATCATCGCGAAGCCGCCATTGGCGTTCGCGTACCCGAGTTGGTAGGTCAGCCAACTCCCCAGCACCGATCCCAAAGCACCCAGCAGGACAGTCATCAGAATGCCGATGCTTTGTTTGCCGGGAAGGATCAAGCGCGCCAACACGCCGACGATCAGGCCGACGAACAAGGCACTGACAATGGTTCCAATCATGACGTGCTCCTCAACTAGGGCGTGTCTGACAATTGATTCGAGTGTTTCAGCTGAGAATGAGGGGATGTCGCGGTTTCAGCTGCTCACCGATGCTCAGTGGTCGTTGATCGAAGAGCTTCTGCCTGTGCGAACAGGGAAGAAGGGCAGGCCTTTTCGAGATGCCCGCCAGATGCTCGAGGGGATTATCTATCGGTACCGGTGCGGAATCGCCTGGCGAGACGTGCCCGAGGTGTTTGGGCCGTGGCAGACAATCTGGACCTGGCATCGACGGTTGAGCGCCGAGGGCACCTGGGATCTGGTTCTGGCGCGATTGCTGGCCACCGCTGATGAGGCCGGCGTCATCGACTGGTCGGTGTCGGTGGATTCCACGATCGCCCGAGCTCACCAACACGCCACGAACATCACTCGCGACACAGGGGGCTGGGTCGAATTACACAAATCTGGCGAGCGAGCCGCCTGACCACGGCATAGGCCGTTCCCGAGGCGGTCTGACCAGCAAGATCCATCACCTTGTCGACGGCCGCGGGCGCCCATTGGTCGTGCTCGTGGGTGCTGGCCAAGCCAACGACGGACCTGTCCTGGAGCATTTGCTCGCCCACCTGAAAGTCAGCCGCCGCGGGCGGGGCCGGCCACGCACCCGTCCCGACCGGCTGCGAGGCGATAAGGCCTATTCCAGTCGAGCAACCCGCCAGCGGCTACGCCGACGCGGGATCATCGCGGTCATTCCGGAGCCGTCTGACCAGATCGGTCACCGCAAACGCCGCGGCACCCAGGGCGGACGACCACCGGCCTTCGATGCCGAAGATTACAAGGGCCGCAACGTCGTTGAACGCAACTTCAATACTGTCAAGCAATGGCGCGGCCTGGCCACCCGCTACGACAAACTCGCCATCGTCTACCGCGGCGCAGCAGTTCTACGGGCGATCACTCTCTGGCTACCGCATTTATCAGACACGGCCTAGCCCAGTGGTTTCGCCTGGCTACCCCTTTCTGACCGCATTGAAGCGCACAACCCGATGCGCAACTGAGATGCAGTTGTGACGCAAGTTGACAGTGTTGCTGGTGTGATTAATCTGAGTCGTCTGCCCACACCAGCCCGAAGGGATCGCCGTGCCGATCGTTGCCGCCCGTCTCCGGCGTCTCGCCGCCGGTATCGCCACGCTGGCGGTCACCGCGGCACTGGCGACGACCACGGGGGTGCCGATCGCTGCCGCGGCCGACGGCCGGACATTGTTGGCGACGGCCATCGCCAACACCCGCGGCTCCTACCTGGTGTACAACTTCGGCGGCGGCAACCCGACACCGATGCTCAACGCCGCAGGCAACTGGTACGAGGGCGGCGGCGGCGGTCACCTGATGATCATCAAATCCGCCTCCCAGCGGCTTGCACCGCGACTGCTGGTCGACACCCACAACGGCTACCAGTCCCGGTGCGAACGCACCCCGGGCGCCCGCACCGGGGACGGACTGGTGCAGGCCTCGGAGCTCTACACCCCGATCGCCGCGTGGCAGGCGTTGGGGCAGCCGACCATTGCCATCAATGCCAACTTCTTCGACATCCGCGGCCAGCAGCGCGGATCCTGGAAGACCACCGGGTGCAGCTCTCCGCTGGGTGCCTATGTCGACAACACCCGCGGGCTCGGCCGAGTGAACGTGCCACTCACCGGAACCGTGGCCTACGCCGGTAAACAGGGCCTGTCCGGGGGTGACGAGGTCTGGACCCCGCTGTCCACCATGATTCTGCCGGTCGCGGGAGCACCGTTCGTGGTGACGCCGCGCTCGGGCGACGACTTCGATGCGGCCGGTCCGGTGATCGCCGATCTGATGAACAAGGGCACCCGTTTCGTCGCGGTCAGCGGTCTCGGGTTGCTCGCCCCGGGTGACACCGGGCAGATGAACGATCCGGGCCCCTCGGCGGCGCGCACGGCGTTGGCCTATGCACGCGACCGCGACGAGATGTACGTGTTCCAGGGCGGCAGCTACACACCCGATCAGATACAGGACCTGTTCCGCGGCTTGGGAAGTGACACCGCGCTGCTGCTCGACGGCGGCGGATCCTCGGCGATTGTGCTGCGTCGCGACACCGGCGGCATGTGGGCGGGTGCCGGCGTCCCCAAGGGATCGTGCGACACCTTGCAGGTGCTCTGCGATTCGCGGGAACGCGCGCTACCCAGCTGGTTGGCCTTCAACTAGGGCACGCAAAAGGTGCGACTGGCGTTGTGCAGGAACGGCTTCGGGCTCGACTCGGCAAGACCGAGAATGGCACCTAGACCGTACGAACTGTCACCCGCTTCCTCAAAATTTCCCCTTGCACGGGGCTCGGAGTAGGCGTAGTGTCGAACACACATTCGAATGCGACGTTGCTCCCATCTCCACCCGGTGAGCACAGACCGCGACTCCGGTCGCCGCGAGGTTCGACGGCCCCTGTGGGGCTGTGTGAACCGTTGTGACTGATCGTGCCTCGTTGGGCACCTTCTGTGAAAGTCGGTATCCCTATGGACGCCACCCATCTCGATTCCATCATTGATGCGCTGATCGATGATCTTGCTGTTGCGCCGCCGCCCGATGACGATGCCGATCGCCGGTTGTGTGATCTGTTGGACTCTCCGCGGCGGGTGATCGATGAGCAACCGTTGCTGGCGGTGTTGGCGGCGGCGGTGACCTTGCGCAATCTGTTCGATCATGTGATCGCCCAGGCGGTTGCGGCCGCTGAGCGCGCCGGGATCCCGGCACGTAAACACCTGCGCACGGGCGCTGATCTGCTGACCAGTCTGGGTGTGGCACCCGGCGCCGCGTACCGGGCGGCCCGGGTGGGGCGGGCGGCGCACACCCTGCCGGCGTTGACCGCGCAGCAGCGCCTGGGTGGGGTCGGTATCGAGTTCGCCGACGCCATCGGTAAAGGAGTCGCTCACATCCACAACCGGGTGCCGTTGTGCGACGAAGACCGGGCCGCTGTCGTGACGTCGTTGATGATTCAGACCACGCCCTCTGGTGTCGATAAGAAGGCCCGCGAGATCGCCATCGCCAGAACCGCCGCCCAGCCGGTCGACGACGGGGCGGTGCCGGTCGCGGAGAACGCCGACCTCAACGACATGACCGTGGTGCAGGGCGAGGACGGGCGGGTAACGGCCAGCCTCGATCTCGACGCACTCACCGCAGAGGAACTGCTCGCCGCGCTGGACCCGCTGTGCCGGCCGATACCGCTGCCCGACGGGTCGCCGGACCCCCGCTCGGTCGGGCGGCGCCGCGCGGATGCGTTCGGGCAGATCATGCGGACGTATCTGTCGAGCTCGCAGCGCCCGATGAGCGGTGGCGTGCTCCCGCACGTCACCCTGATCCGCAGCGACGGGCGCGTCGACACCCTGGGATTCGGCGGGCCCATCAGCACCACCACCGCCGACCTCATCACCTGCGACAGCACTCTCACCGCGGTAACCATCGACAGTGCGGGCGCACCCCTGGATGTCGGGCGCGCCGAACGGCTCTTCACACCTCTGATTCGTAAAGGCCTAGCGGTCCGCGATGGGGGGTGCGCATTCCCCGGCTGCGGCAGGCCCGTGTCCTGGTGCGACGCCCACCACATCCAGCCCTGGAACAGCGGCGGGCACACCAGCATCGACAACGGCGTCCTGCTGTGCCGACTGCACCACACCGCCATCCACCACGGCGGCTGGCAGGTCTACCTCGGCGCCGACCGCCACCCCTGGTTCATACCACCGCACGACCCGGCCGGCCCCCAACCGGCACACCGGCGATCACACGCCCGACGCACCATGACCGACCTGCCCACCGCCGCATAAACCACGACTCAGCACCTTGAAAACTGAACAGAGAACACAGCCCGCACAGCGGGTCCGGCGGCAGCAACACGCCGCCGGACCCGCCACCACGGAGCACGCCGACGGGACCCGCGAGAAGCCGACTCGCAGAATCGGTGCAGAGGATCACCGGTGCGTGCAGGTCCGCCATGGGGCTCCGCACGCTACAACGACGTATGCGTGTTCCGCACGCGCCAAGCGAGGTTCGTCGAGCGCGGACCGCAGACGACGGCCTGTACCCGATACAACGGGTGACTACGCGGCCTCTTTATCCGACTTCTTCGTCTCTGACTTTTTGGTCTCTGACTTCTTGGTCTCCGAAGGCTCGGACTTCTTCGCGTCAGCCTCAGCGTCTGTGGCCGTCGACGTGGATGCCGCCGGCTTCTTCTTCTTGGGCGTGAGCGCATTGGTGATGTCGCGAACCACGTTCTGCAGGGGATTCTTCTTGACCGTCGGCTTCTTCACCGCTGGAGCCTCGGCCTCAACGCCGGGGGTGGCCTCGGCGTCGGGAACGGCCTCAACGTCCGGATCGACCTCGGGTTCGGGTTCGGCCGGCGTCTCGGCGGGAGTTTGGGCCTCCGAGGAGGTTTCGGCCTCTTCGGGAGGCTCCGGCACTTCCTCATCGTCCGGCGCCGCGTGCTTCGGCGCCAGACCGGAGTCCTCGGGGATTGCGGCGCTCGGATTGGCGGCGTGCTTACCGGTCGGCACGTCTCCGTCGGGATCCACCGAGAGGGTGACGAGCTTGGCATCGGGATCTGGGAGATCGCCGGCCGCGGCGGCCAGTGTGCGCGCCGCATTCGGGGATTGGCGACTCGCCTGCCCGGTCAGACCGGCGACCAGGTTGTCGAGGCCCTCCTGCAACCCGGCGGTGAGACCGCCCAGATTCAGCCCCTTGGTGAGGGTCTGGATCAGCTTGCCCAGGTTCTCCAGCACGTTGGGCGGCGCCGCGGTCGGATTGCCGCTGATGAACTCCTTGTGGAATCCGTTCGCCAGTGAGGTCAGCACATCGTTGATGGCCCGGCCCCAGTTCACATCCGGGAAGGACATGAACGGCGTCGCGGTGTCCGGGTCGTCCAGCGTGCGGGTGTAGGTCCCATCCGGGTTGCGCACCACGTCGGTATAGCCCAGGTTCACCAGACTTGTCATGGCCGGGGCGAGCGCGTTGGCCAACCGGATCGGCAAAGTGCCCAGCGTCCCGAAGCTCACCATGTTCAGCAGATCGCCGGCCAGGTAGAGCGGCTCCAGCAGCGGCAGGGTACTGGTCGCCAATGTCAGGTAGATGTTGATGTTCAGCGGATTGCCGAGATCCAGTGCATCGCTGACCGTCTCGCCGACCTCGTCGAGGATCTGGTCCAGCGCACTGTCCAACTCGACACCGCGCAGAATGTAGGACGCTCCGATGGTTCCGGCCAGCAGGTTGTTGAACAGTGTGAACGGATTCGGCCAGGCCGCGAAGTCCGAGTAGGGCTGGTACTGGACGGTGGCGTCCACCTTGATCGGGACGAGGTTCGCCGCACCGAGTTCGATTCCGGTGCCCAGCACCGGGATCCCGGTTCCGGCATTGGTGGCCTGCACATCGGGGGTGATCATGTCGATGCCGAGCAGTTCGAACAGCGGGTAGAACCGGGCGAGCATGCCGCCGTTGGCGCGACCGACGTTGTTGGCGAGGATCATCGGCAGCAAGGTGAGGCTGCCCAGCGGGCCACCACCATTGGCTCCGAGCCGCGGCTGGTTGCCCAGGTCCGCGAGCGCCTGCTCATAGGCTGAACCGGCCGCCATCGCGCCGAATCCGTAGCCGATCACGATCGGGATGCGGACATCGATGACGTTGAGATCCGGCAGATTGATGTCTTCGACGCCCTGCAGCACCGCGGAGATCAGCGGACCGAGCAGCGGGATGGTCCCGACGGCGTCACCCGCGAGGTCGAGCACCGCATCCAGCAGGTTCTCGACCCCGACCTCCAGATACGGCGTCTGATTGATGGCGTCGGCCACGGCGTTGGCGGTGCCGGGGGTCCAGCCGAGGTCAAGCCCGGCCAACATCTTCAGCAGCAGGAACGGCTCACCCGGGGTGATGATGTTGACGCCCGGGATGTTCAGCCCCGCCAGGTTCAGGGGGTCCGACAGGTCTAATCCGACCAGGCCCAGCACCGCCGACAAGGTGATGTTGCCCTGTGCGTCCGTGATGTTCAGCAGGTCAAGGATATTGATCAGCAGCGGGGTGACGAGACCGCCCAGGATCGGCGTCAGCACCGAGCCCAGATCGATGGGGATCGCACCCAGGATGTCGTCAAGGAACGCCGTCGGGATCTGGCCCAGCAGAGTCTCGATATTCAGACCGAAACCACCGGCCAGGTTGACGCCGGCCAGCGCCCGCTCGTAGGCGGCGATGAACTCCTGCAAGGTGTTGTAGGCGGCCTGCCCCGAGCCGCCGGTGACGTCGGAGAGGCTGCCGGGCGGACCGAACGGGCTGACCGCCGCGCTCAGGTCAACCCGCTGCTCCACCACCCGGAGGTAATGCTCCTCCGGGCGGGGCGGCGGCGTCGGTGCGGCCGCACCGACCGTCAGTGCCGTCGCCGTCGCAGCAGCCGCCGTGACCACCGCGACCCGCCTGGTCCGCTCGGCCACATTCCGGTGTTTTCCAGCCATCAACCCCGCACCTCCCCCGCTGCCCCATGCAGTTCTCAGCGAAAACTTAACATTCAAGATCGCCGGGCTGGGGCGTTTGGTCGGGAATGATCGAAGCCGTCGATCAGGGCTGGCGCATGACCGTCCGCAACACCCGGTCCCGCACGCGCGCTGGCAAATTCGTCATCAGCGCCACCTGGAGCCGAGGCCCGGCGCCGACAATGTAGCGGGCCCGGGGTCGCTTGGCGGTCAGCGCCGCGCGCACCACGTCGGATACCTTTTCCGGTGCCACCGCCATCCTTTGCGAAATCGGCACGGACTTGCGCATCCCGGCGATATGCCGCCCGTACAGCTCGCGTTCGGCGGGTGTCAGCGCGGCCTCCACATCATCGACCATGGTCCCTGCGGTCCGCCACATATCGGTGTCGGTCTGTGCGGGTTCGATCAGAACCACCGGAATCCGCCACGGGCTCAGTTCCATTCGGAGAGCATCGGCGGCGGCCTCCAACGCGAACTTCGACGCCGCGTACGCCCCGATCAACGGGGTGGACAACCGCCCGTTCACGCTCGAGATGAACAGCACCCTGCCCTGGGAGGCCCGCAGGCGGGGCAAGACGGCCCTGGTCACCGCCAGCTGACCGACGACATTCACGTCCAGCTGCCGACGCCACTGCTCGCTGGTCAGGGTTTCCATCGGCCCGGCCATCACCACACCCGCGTTGTTCACCACCGCGTCCAGTCGCGTGGGGAGCGTGCCCTCGAGGTCGGCGATCTGCCCGTCGTCGCTGACGTCGAGAATGATCGCCGAAATACGCTGGGGATCAACGGCTGTCAGCGCCGCGCCATCGGCCTCGCTGCGTACGCCGGCGATGACATCCCACCCGTGAGCGGCCAGCTGTTCGGCGATGGTGCGGCCGATACCCCGGCCCGCGCCGGTGACCAGGACTGAAGGCATGCGGTCAGACTATCCGGCATCGGCAGCCGGCGGTCCGAATGCGAAGATCAGGGCCGCTGACATGACGACCGCGGCGGTGGCAGAAGTGAGCACCAGCAGTGCCGTGCGGTCAGCCGATGCGAGACAGGCGATTTCATGAACGTGCGCCCGAGGCCGCTACAGTCTGGGCGTCAGGTCCAGCGAGGTGATCGCGTTCATCTGGGTGATGAGCCAGTCTGTGCCGCGTTTTTCCATGGTCAGGCGGTAGGACAGGTAGCGCAGCGACGGGATGTTCTTGGTCACCGGGCTGGTCGCCACCGAATTCGTGTAGACGATCGCCGACGCGCTGTCGGTGTCCAGCGATTCGACCGCGGCGCCGAGCACCTGGGTGTTGTTGGACACCTGGGCCTGCTTGTTGGGCGCGGCGATCGCGTCGATGTACTTGCGGTACTCCGCCTGGAAGTCACCGCCGAGGAACTTGGCGGCCCGATCGGGCAGTGTCTCCATGTCCTCGGGTGTGTAGGTCCACAATGTGGTGATGGCATCGGCGGCGGTGCCGGCGATATCCAGCTTCACCTGGACCAGTGCCCGGTCGCTCAGGTACGGCGCCGCATTGGCCCCGGCGAACGCGGCCGCGGCGACGAACACGGCGGCGCCGGCCACGGCAGCCACCTTCACGCCGCGGCCCGGCGGGCGGTGCGGCACCAGGACGGGTTCGGCGACCGCCTCGTCGGACGCCACGTCGGCCGCGGCCGCGGCCTCGTCGTGCGCCTCGGTCTCAGTCGCGGTCTCGGCCTTGGTCTCGGCGTCCGCCTCGGAGGTCAGATCACCTGAATCAGCCGGCTGATCTTCCACTGCTGTCCCTCCTTGATCGCCGTTGCCACCCAACGACTTCCGGTCTCGATGGTCTGCTTGCCGTCGGGGGTGGTGGTGGTCATCTTGGTCGCGACCAGTACGTCGGCGCTGCCGTCATCGTTCCACCGCTGCACGCCGGCTTCCAGCACCTCACCGTTGGTGGGTTCGTTGCGGGCCACCTGCAGCACGATCTCGTTCTGTTTCTCGGTGAACGTCGTGGCGAACTCCCCGGTGCCCTGCGCCAGGATCCGGTCGGCGTAATCGTTGGCGTTGAACGGATCCAGCGTGGTGTAGGCCGTCATGAAGGCGCGCACATAACCGAGTGCATCGGCGTCGCGAACCTGGATCCGGCGGTCCGACTCGTGGGAGACCGTCATGAACGTCGCCAACCCCAGCGTCACCGCGATCAACACCGCGGAGATCCCGGCGATCAACGGCAGACCCCACCGCGTCGGCGGATCGACCGGTGCGTAGAAATACTCCGGTGCGTCGGCCTCGACGACGCGGCGCGGGCTCATTGGCCGCCCCCGGTGCGGGGCTTGGTCAGCACCGACAGATTCTGCACCTGCCATTGATCGCCGGTCTTGACGAAGTCCGCCCGCACCGTGGCGGTGATGAACCGCATGGCATTCGGGTCGCTGCCACGCTGGCCCTGCATCGCCAACAGCATCGATGCGGTGTTCGTGGTCGGCGCGGGTTGTTCCAGCACCACGCCGTTGACCGTCCAGTACTCGTTGGACACCAGCGGAGCCTTCTGCAGCGTCTCCTGCTGCTCGATCAGTTGCGGCCGGTAGATGTCACTGGCCAGCGACTGCGCGCGGGCGAAATCGTCCTTGGCGGTATCCGGGGCGTAGCTCAGGATCTGCTCGACGATGCGGGCGCCCTGCGCGGCGATCTCGGCGCGCGCGGTGTCCAGTGCGCGGTCCTGGCGGTACACCATCAGATAGCCGGCGGCCGTCGCGGCGGCGCACAGCAGCGTGGTGGCCACCAGCCCGATCGCCACCGGCCGGCGCAGGTTCCGTTCGGGTTCACCCACCCGGTGAACCTCGGTGCGCAACAACAGGTCTGCGAAGGTCCGGTGCCGCCGGTCCCACAACGGCCACAACCAGCCCAGGAACACGGCGGCGGTGTCCAGCAGATGAGCGAGATCGCGGGCCAGCAGCCGGCCGGTGCCCACCGGTGCGCCGTCGCGGCCCACCACCCGGATACCGGTGACGGCGCGGCCCACCGTCCAGCCCGTGATCGTCGGAAGCACCCAGCGGTTGACCATCATCGCCAGGCCCGCCAGCACCGCCACCACGACGTACACCCACCACAGCCAGCCCATCAGCGGCGCGGTCCAGGCCAGCAGGGCCAGCGTCACGATCAGCGCCACACCGAACAGCACGTCGATACCCAGCGCGGCGGCCCGGGCACCCCAGGATGCGGGTACCGCAAGCCCGGCCACTTCGGTGTCGTCGATCTCGTCGAGCACGGCCGTCACGTGGTGACCTGGACGAGGTTGGCGATCTTGTAGGTACCGTCGGCGCGTTGCATGGTGACCCGCAGCCGGTAGCCCTGCTCCTGATCGGCGGTCTCGGAATTGGTCACCTTGGTGCGGACCGCCACCAGCACATCGACGGAGCCGTCGTCGTTGTGGCGTTCCACAGCGGCGCGCAGATCGGCGACCTCGACCTGGACGTCGGCGGCCTGATAGGCCTCCAACATCATCGAGCTGTAGAACACCGCCTGGGCACCGAAATCACCCGTCGCACAATCGACGATCCTGGCCTGCGCGGCACCCATGGAGGCGGTGTCGGGCGCCTGGGTGGCCGTCACACAGTCCTTGGCGGCCTGCAGCGCGACCGCGTCATCGCGGGCGATCTGCTCGCTCTGCGCGTTGGACCGCAGCAGCAGATAGCCGCCCGCGGACAGCGCCGCGGCCGCCAGGAAGAGCACCAGGCAGATGCTGACGAGCCAGCCCTGGCCGAATCGCCCGTGATTCGGTTCCTCGGTGGATTCCCGTTCTGCGAGATCCTCGCCGGAGTCCGTTGTCGATTCCTCCGCCGCCTCATCGGCAGCGGCGTCGTGCTCGTTGTCGGTGGGGTTCAGCCGGCTGGTGCCAGCATCTCCTTCCATCCGCTATCTCCTGAGTTGTTCGAGTTGGTGACGGAGTACTTGACCCCATCGGGTCCGACCACCTCACCGCTGGACGGGCTGTAGACCGCCGATGGACCTGCTGCCGGAGTGTAGATGCACGGGTTGGGTTGCTGTCCACTGCAGGTGACCGTGCCCTGGCCAGGCGGGGTCAACGGGTCGCTGGTCGGCAGCGTCGACTCCGGCGGTGGCAGCTGGCTGGCCGGCAGCGGGTTCATCCCGTTGTTGATCGAGGGCGCCGGGATCACCTGACCTGGGTTGACCGGCTGGGTGCAGCGCGCACCCGCGGCGGGACAGTCGACGATCTGGTTCGGGTCGCCGTACCAGGGGTTGGTGCCCAGCGGGACGTAGGGCTCCTCGCTGCGACACTCCCCTGGACTGGCGGCTCGCTTGCCCGGGACATCGGCGCACGGGTAGTTACGCGCACCGCGGACGACGTTGGGCGCATCCTTCGGGATCTTGCAGTACAGCCCCGAGGGCGTCGGTTCCGCCTTGGTGTCGGCCGGTGACCGCCACTGAGAGGCGGGCAGGAAGCCCGTCAGGCACGGCGGTGGGGTGTTGATTCCGAGAGCGAAGTGCAACAACCCTTCTGGCGCGAAGATCGTTGCGGTCTGCGCGAGCGCCCCGCCCTGCGGGAGCGCGACGAGCACCTGCTCGACGTTCTTGTTGTACCGCTTGAGCATGTCGATGACGACCTCGAGGTTGGCCAGAGTCTGCGGCAACGACTCTTGCACATCGCCGAACACGGCGTTGAGCTGATCGGCCGTGGGAGCGGCCTGCTGCAGCCCACTCCGCAGCGCGGCGTCTTTCTCGGCAGTCTGAGCGGTGACGGTGTTTAGATTTGCTGCCCACCGTGCGATGGCGTCCCGCGAGTTCACCTGGGAGTCAATGATCGGCCCGGAGTTCTCGACGATGTCGGTGACAGCTGGCAAGTTCTCTCGGAAGTCCCCGGCCAGCGCCTGCGTGCCGTCGACAAGTCTCTGCAGTGACGGCCCAAGACCGCCGACCGCCTTAGCCGTCTCGTCGAGCAGGACGCTGATCTTTTCCTCCGGGAGCGCCGCCAACCCCCGTTGGGCCGAGTCGAGCGCGGGACCGACCTCCGCGGGTACTCGGCCCTTGGTGATGGTGTCGCCCTCCTTGAAGTACTGGCCGGTGTTCGCCGTGGAGACTAGATCGAGGAACTGCTCACCCACCGCCGACACCGAGTGCACGTTGGCGACGGTGTCGACGGGCACCTTGGTGCCGTCCTCGATGTTCATCGCCACCCGGGCGCCCTGTTCGGTGGGCTCCACCGAGATGACCTTGCCGACGGTGGTTCCGCGGAAGGTGACGTTTGCCGTCTCATACAGGCCAGCAGAGTTAGGCAGATTCGCATTAAGGCGGTACATCCCGATCCCGGCGTACGCCGGCAGACGCAGGTAGCCCAGCGAGAGCACGACCAACGCTACCACCGTCAGCGCGACAAAGACGAGTAACTGCGCCTTGATCATTCGCGTCAGCAGCATGCTCTACTCCGACCTTTCGATCAGCGGGCCACCGGGCGCACTATTCGGATTGGGCGTGAAACGCACATCCGGAATCATTGTCGCCGGATCCCGGCCCCACGCCTGTTCCAGTGCCCGTAGCATGCCGGAAATACCCGTACCGGAAAGGAAGCCGTTGTCGATGGCACTCAAGGTGAGGTCAATGTTGACTGAAACGTTGATGTAGTCACCTCGGATCGCTTTCGGCACGTTATCGATGTTGAACGGCACCGTCAACAGTAGCTTCAGTGCACCCACCAGATACGGCGTGGCTTTCCCTAGCTCCCGCAGCGGGCGCTGCAGGTTCTTCAGGTTGGTGTTCAGGTTCGCGTTGGTATTGCTCAACGTGTCGTCTGCGGTCGCGCTGAGCCGGCCCAGCGAGGTCACCGCATCGGCGAAAAGATCCCTCGTTTCGGCGAAATGTTCGATCAGCGGCGGGAACTCGGTGAGCACCCTGTCCAGGGTGTCGTTGCGATCGGCGACGATGGACAACAGCCGGTCGGTCGAGTCGATGGCCCGCACGATGTCCCGGCGCTGCTCATTCAGCTCGAAGGTGAAGGTATCGAGCCGGTTGAGGAACTCCCGGATCTCACCCGCACGCCCCGTGAGGATCGCGTTAACCTCGTCGCTGATGACCTCGATGTTCGGGATGCCACCGCCGGTCAGGATGCCGGAGATACTGGCCAGCGTCCGCTCGATGGTCGGGAATGCCGACGAACGCTCCAGCGGGATGGTGGCACCGTTTAGCAGCGGCTGCGGTGACGGATCCTCTGGCTCGTCCAGTTCGACGTGCTGGGAACCCAGCAGAGAGGTCTGCCCGATGCGCGCCACAGCGTTCTCTGGCAGTTCGACCCCGGGTTCCAGATCCACCGTCAGCAGCGGCACCCAGTTCTTCAGCTCGATTTTACGCACCCGGCCGACGAAAACATCGGCGACCCGGACCCGGCTGTTGGCGTTGAGCGCCAACGTTTCCGGCATCTGAATGTAGATGGTGGTGCTGCCGTCCTGGGTGCCCGGACCACCGGGAAGCGGGACGTTGGCGATACCGCGCCACTGACCACAGCCGGTCAGCATCAGTCCGGCGGCCGCCAGCGCCACGGTGCGTGTCGCAATCTTCTTCAGTTTAATCGCGTTCATCGCGAACCTGCCTCTGCGGGCAGCGCAGGCCCTGCCGGTGCCGGCACAGCGGGCGCTGGGGGCACGGACACCGCCGCAGCCGGTGGTGGTGGGTCACCGGGGATCACCCCGGGCGCCGGGATGGGCGGGGGGCCGGGCTGCGGGTACCACGGTGGCGGCAGCGGCGTGTTCTCGCTGTACGCGTTCGGCGGGCCGGGCAGGTTGCCGCCGGGCGGCACGCCGAAGGCCGGCGGTGCCGGCGGCGGCACGATATCGGGCCCACCGAGCAACGCGGCCAACGAATCCGGGGTCAGCATGTTCGCGGTGAACGGCTGCACCTCGACGCCCTGCATGCCCGGCGCGACGATCCAGCCCGGCTCATGGTTGCCGTGCGAGAACAGCGTGTCGCGGGAGAAGATGCCTGGCACGGTGGTGTCCTTATAGCCCGCTGGCGGACGCAGCCGCGGCTCGGAGTACGCAATCTGTTTGGGCAGCGTCATCGCACCAGCCGCCAGATTCACTCCAAAGGGGAGAAAGTTGAACTTCATCGCATCCATCACCGGCGCCAGGTACTGCGCGCACAGCTCCGCGGACTCCTGGTATCCGAGCCGGCTGCCGGCCTGGATCGAGCTGCAGATGAAGTTCAGCGGATTGGAAAAGTTCGTGACGCCGGGCAGTACCGGCACGTTGACGACGCCGCCCTGGTTCGGCGACGCGATGTTGAGCACGTTGGCCACCAGGTTGGGAAAGACGTGCAGACCGGTTTCCAGTCCATTGAGGGGCTCGGGCTGCAAGATCGCATTCGTTACCTCCGCCAGGTTGTTGACATCGTTGGTGAGCGGCGCTCCGTTCTCATCCAAGAACTTCCGGGTGGTGGCCAGTACCGCGTTCAGATCTTCCAGAGCGGTGGCGACCTCACGGTCGGTGTTGGTGAATGAGTTGGTGAACTGCGCAAGATCGTTATTCAACGCAACGAATTGCTGGTCGCTTTTATACAGCGCATTGACGAACACGGCCAGGCTCTTGACGATGCCGACGAAGTCACCGCGGCCCTCGTTGAGCGCGGAAACCGCATCTGAAAGACCTTTGAGCGTCTTGTTGAACTGCTCACCCTTGCCCTCGAAACCGTCGGCGAACGACTCAACGATGTCACCGAACGGACCCTTCGGCTGCTCCGGTGTCGGGCCGAGATCTGCCAGCAGCCGCGTAACCTGCTCACGCAGCTCGTCGTACTCGATAGGGACCTGAGTCCGATCCTCATCGATGACCGCACCATCCTGCATCGCCGGTCCACCGGTATAGGGCGGGGACAGCTGTACGACTCGGGACGACACCAGAGACGGGTTGAGGATCGAGGCGCTGGCGTTCTCGGGGACCTTGTACTTGCTGTCCCAGCGCAGAACGACCTTCATCCGGTCGCCGTCGGGCTCGATCGATTCGATCGAACCGACCTTGACGCCCATGATGAGCACCTTGTCGCCGGGATACAGCGCCAGTACCTCTGGGAAGTAGGCAGTGGCTGTCGTGGTGCTCAGCTTCTTGTAGACGTTCCAGCCAACGGCTGCGGCACCGACGGCGACGGCGAGAACGATGGCGCCCATGATGACGGCCGCTTTCGAGAAGCGCGGCAACTGGATGTTGCGGATGTTGAAGATGGTCGACATCTACTCGGCCCTATCCCTGAGATCCTGGCGGAAGGAACGGCGGGTTGCCGGGAAGAGGCTCGGTGCCCGCCGGCGAGAGCTGTTGGCCCGGTCCGGCCGGTGGCGGCGGTCCAGGCAGCGGCGGCGGCAGCGGCGCGCGACTCGGAAGGGGTCCCGGCGGGGCAGGAACCCCGGGCG
The DNA here is from genome assembly GCA_030499155.1 of Mycolicibacterium frederiksbergense. Taxonomy (GTDB): domain Bacteria; phylum Actinomycetota; class Actinomycetes; order Mycobacteriales; family Mycobacteriaceae; genus Mycobacterium; species Mycobacterium frederiksbergense_A. The sequence goes on from JAUKNU010000001.1 coordinate 1,305,326, forward strand.
GGCCGACCGGCACGATGCGCGCCCCCGGCGGACCGGGCACTTGCGGCACCGGGGTGCCGGGCACATTCGGCGGCAACTGGCCGGGGATGCCTGCGCTGGGGATACCCGGTGTCGGACCGAGACCGTGAGTATTCGGATCAGAGGTCTGCACTCCGACGGGGCCCTGGTAGTTCGGTCCGAAGGGATTGTCGCCGAACGGGCCGACCGTTAGGTCCGCGCAGGGCAGGGGGTTTCCTGGGCGCGGCAGTCCGTCGGCGGGCGGCGTGTAGGAACACGGCGATCCGGGCGGCACCGCAGGGCCGGGGAACTCCGGGGTGCCTTCCAGTACCCGCGGCGCCGGCGGAGGTGCGCCGTTCTCGAAACGGGTGCCGTTCGGATCCGGGAACTGGAAAGCGGGTAGTCCGGCGTTGCGCCAGAACTCCTCTGGGTTGATTCCGCGCTTCTTGAACGCGGCATCAACGAAAGGCTGCAACAGTGTGGGCGGCAGCAGGTTGACGAGCATCACCTTGAAGTAGGGACCGGTCGCCATCGCCTCGGCCAGAGAAGTGACAAACTTACCTAATATACTGAGGGAGTCGGCTAGATCCTGCTTGCGCTCGACAAGGGTGTCGCTGACTGTGTTGAGCTGAGACAGGACCTTGTTGAGGTTCGGGTTTTCGTCGATGAACCCGTTGATCTGCTCGGACACCCCGGAGACGCGTTCCAGCAGCAGGTTGACAGCCTGGCTGCGCTCATTCATCGCGGCAAGCAGGGTCTGCGCGTTGACCAGCAGCGCGTTGACCTGTCCGCTGCGGTCACCGAGGACGGTGGCGATCTTGTTGGCGCTGGCAAGTAGCTGCTTGAGCTCGTCATCGCGCTGACCGAGCGTGTCCGACAATCTCTGCACACCCTCCAACGCTCCCTGCAGGTGCGGGTAGGTCTGATCCACAGTCTCGGCCAACACATTCAGCGACTGCTTGACGGCCTGAGTGTCCCAACCCGAGGATGCCTCGGTCACATCCATAAATGCGTCGTAAATTTGGTACGGGGTTTGAGTCTGTTCCACCGGGAGGAAACCGCGCGGTTTCAGCAGCGTGTCGCCGCGCGGCTCGACCTCGATGTTCTTGCGGCCCAGCACGGTGTCGGTGCGGATCGCGGCCCGGCTTTCGGTGCCGATCTGGCGACCACCAAGGGTGTAGCCTATTTCGACCTTGTCGCCTTTGATCTCCATGCTCTGTACGGTGCCGACGTCGACGCCGGCGATACGCACCTTGTCTGCCACGTTCAGGCCGCCGGTGTCATTGAATTGTGCGAAATAGGTCGGCACCGCGAACAGCATCGGCACGCTGGTGATACTGGTGCCGACGCCGATCACCAGTGCCACCGTCACCACGCCCATTACACCCCTACGGGTGCGGTCAGATCCCTGGATTGTTCTCATTGCGGAGTGCACCTCCCCGTCGGCTGGCCGGTCAACTTGACGGTGCGGACCGGTCCGCCAGGCTGAAGACCGTTGAGCCGCAGCGAGAGATCACAGGCGTAGAAGTTGAAGAAATCTCCGTAGATGCCACCTGAGCGACCAATGATCCGCAGCGCGGCCGGGACCTGCGCGACGATGTCTTCGACGTTGTCGATCTGATCGACCAGTGGCTGCTGGATGGTCTCCAGGTACCCCACGGTGTCTCGCAGCAGTGGCCGGTTGTCGGCTAGCAGATCCGAAAGCGATCCCGCGGCATTGCTGATGTCGGCAACCGAGGAACCAATCGGCTCGGCGCGGTCCTTGAGCCCGGTGATCAGCGTCTCGAAATTCTTCAACGTGTCGTCAAACTGCTTCTGGTGTTTGACGGTGGTGTCCAGAACGGTGTTGAGGTTGGCGATGACCTCGCCGATGGCCTGGTCACGATCGGCCAGCGCGGAGGTGAGCTCCGCGGTCTGGTCCAGGATGTTGTTTATTGTCCCGCCCTGGCCCTGGAAGATCGTGATGATCGAGGTGGCGATGTTGTTGACCTTGTCCGCGTCGAGGGACTTGAATAGCGGACGAAAGCCGCCGACCAGCGCGTCGAGATCGAGCGCGGGTTCGGTGCGTTCCATGGGGATGGTGCCGCCGCCGGGCAGCACCGCGTCGCTGTCGCCGCGGCGCAACTCCACGTAGCGGTTGCCGATCAGATCCAGGTAGCGGATTGCAGCGGTGGTCTCTTGATACAGCTGCAGGTTGCGTTCCACCGCGAAGTCGACTCGAACCCGCGTGCCGCCATCGATGAGGACAACATCCTCGACCTTGCCGACCTCGACACCGTAGGCGCGCACGAACTGCCCAGCTCGCAAGCCGCTGGCGTTCTCGAAAACCGCCGAATAACCGGTGGTGCGGTCGAATCGGAGCTGTGCGAACACCACGAAAATGATCGCGGTGAAGGTGAGCAGCACCGCCGATATCGCGCCCAACTTGAGAAGCGTTCCCTTAATACTCATGGGTTGATCGTGTTCTCCCCCACTTGGCGTCCCCAGACGTATTCGTTCATGATCGGCTGGCCGAGTTCGAAGTGGTTGTACGGCGCGAGGCTGGCGCCGGTGTCCATCACCAGGTACGGCAACGGCCAGAGGTCGCGGGTAATGGGCTGCCAGCAACCGGGCCGCCCACCGGGTCCGCCCTTGGCATTGACTCGAGGCAGGTTGTCCGGGAACACATAAGGGTTTCCAGCGCCTAGCACCGACGACCGCGTCAACAGGGAGTAGCCGTTGCCGCCTAGTGCCGCGGCGAGCTTAGGCGCAACATCGTGGATGTTGCGGACCGTGCAGAGCAACTCGGGGCTGTAGTAGTCCAGGAGCTTCGAGGTTGGCAAAAGGTCCTGTGCACCGCGCACCAGATATGGCCCGCCACGCTCAAAGATGTCGGCGCCGGTGTTGCCGAAGCCCACCGCGGCCATCAGCGCCTGGTCGATACTGGGCCGCTCATCGTTGAGCGCCCGGGCGGTCGTCACCGCATTGGTCAGGCCATCGAACAGATCTGGTGCCGCAACGGAGTACGCCTCCCCCAGATCGGCCAGGCCGGCGATATCGCGGCGGATCTGGGGCATTCGGGGATTCAGTTCGCCGAGAATGTCATTGCCGTCCACGATCGACTGGCCGAACTTGTCACCGAGGCCGTCGAGCGCCTGGGCCGCGGCGGTGAGGGTCTGGTTGAGCTTCACCGGATCGATCTGCTCGGAGATCTTCATGATCGTCTCGAACAGGGTGTTGAACTCAGTGGTGGTGCCGGAGGCCTCGATGGTGGTGCCGCTCGCTAGCCGGCTGGTGGCCGGGTTGTCCGGTGACAGGAAGGAGATGTACTTGTTGCCGAACACCGTGGTGGCCCGCAGTTCGGCTTCCACGTTGGACGGGATGAGCGACAGGTACTTCGGGTCCACATCGAGGGTGAGCTTAGCCTTGGGCACCTCACGGACGGTGACCACAGCGGCCTCGGTGAGACGCCCGATCGGGACGCCGTTGAAGGTGACCTTCGAGCCGGGGTCCATTGCCAGACCGGCACGTTCGGCCATCACCGTGAGCTGCACCCGCTTCTCGAAGAAGCCACGGAACTGCAGCCAGGTGAGGCTGAGAATTAGTGCGCTGATCAGCAAGAACACCAGGCCGGCCAACTTGTAGGGCGGGGTCTTGGGCTTGTTGAGAGGTGCGGTCATGGCGTTACACCGTCAGGTTGAAGTTCGGGTCGGTGCCGTACAGCGCCAACGAAGCTAACAGGACGACCACCACGATGGCGATCAGCGAAGTACGCATCGAGCGACCGACTGCCTCGCCTACGCCCACCGCGCCACCGCTGGCGAAGTAGCCGAAATAGCAGTGATTCAGCATGATGATGATCGACATGATGATGACCTCCAGGAACGACCACATGACGTCGTCGACGCGCAGGAACGTATGGAAGTAGTGCTCGTAAGTGCCGACCGACTGCGAATAGAACACCGTGGTGACCAGCTGAGCGGACAGGAAGGACAACAGGATCGCCATGGCGTAGAGCGGGACGATCACGATTGCGCCGGCCATCAGCCGCGTGGACACCAGGTAGGAAATCGACTTGATGCCCATCACTTCCAGCGCGTCGATCTCCTCACTGATGCGCATGGCGCCCAGTTCGGCGGTCGCGCCAGCGCCGACGGTGGCGGCCATTGCCTGGCCGGTGACGACGGGGGCGACCACCCGGATGTTGGCCAGGGCGGCGAAGAATCCGGTGAAGGCCTCGACACCGATATTGCCCAGGGAGGCGAAGCCCTGGATGGCGATCAGGGAGCCCGCGGATAGGGTAACGAAGCCGATGATGGCGACGGTGCCGCCGATCACTGCCATCGCGCCGGTGCCCATACCGATCTCGGCGACCAAGCGCAGGGCCTCGCGGCGATAATTCTTGAACGCGTGCGGCAACGAACCGACCGCCTGCACCACGAACCAGGCGACATGTCCGATGGTGTCGAGGAATCGGGCCGGCCGGCCGGCGAAGCCGCGGGTGCGGTCAAATGCGCGAGGGAACCGAGTCCGCAGGACTGCTGATGTGCTCATGCGCAATCCGCCTTCGGCCTTTTGCTCGAAGTACTCATATGGGCGCTCAGCCTCCCGTTCCGAAGCGGACCCCGATGGTGGTCAGCACCACGTTGACCGCGAACAGCGCGACCACGCAGAGCACCAGGGTTTCATTCACCGCGGTCCCGACGCCCTTCGATCCGCCTGCGACAGTCAGTCCCCGGTAACAGCCCACCAGCCCGGCAATGAGTCCGAACAGGGTGGCCTTGATGACCGAGATCATCACCTCGGGGAATCCGGTGAGGAGCGTCAGGGTGGAGACGTACGCTCCGGCGTTGACGTTCTGAATGTAGACACCGAAGAAGTAGCCGCCGACCAGTCCGATGGTGATCACTGCGCCGTTGAGCAGGAAGGCCACAAAGGTCGCGGCCACGACACGAGGTGCCACGAGGCGTTCGATGGGATCGATGCCGAGCACCTCCATCGCGTCGATCTCTTCGCGAACGGTCCGGGCTCCGAGGTCGGCACAGATGGCCGTGGATCCCGCCCCTGCCACCACGAGCACCGTGACCAGCGGGCCAAGCTGGGTGACGGCCCCGAGCGCGGCGCCGGCGCCGGAGACGTCGGCCGCACCGAACTCGGCCAGCAAGATGTTGAGCGTGAAGATGATGAGCACGGTCAGCGGGATCGACACCGCCAGCGTCGGCAGGAACGCAACCCGGATCAGGAACCAGCTCTGCAGTACGAATTCCTTGAACTGGAAGGGCCGAGTGAGAAGTGCTTTGCCGGTCAGCACGCACATCTTGAAGAAGCCGCCGACCATGGTGAGCGGTTTGTCGAACTGCTCCTTGACGTAGTCGACCAATCCGTTGCCCGCCGTCACCGGCACACCTCGGAAATGAGTTCGTCGCGTAGCGGCATTATCTGTCGCACGCCCCCTCCTCCAATTGCACTGACTCTTTGCGTCCGATCAAGGTGTGACACCGCTCTACCTACCGGTTGGTAGTAAGCCAGACCACAGGACTGTACCCGATTCGGCAACGGCGGTGTCGCACATCGGCCGTATTCACTCGGCAACGACTAGCAACCACATCGCCTACCGTCCCCTCTCCGAAGTCGTTTCAGAAACCGTTGCCGCAGCGGAACTTTCGTTGGCGTCAATGGAACTCTGCGCACCGAAAGTCGAGCGCAGCTCGGTTTTGAGCACCTTACCTGCGGGATTCCTGGGTAGGGTGTCGACGATCTCCAGCGCCTTGGGGTGCTTGTATCTGGCTAACCTCTCGGTGAGGAAATTGTCGAGGTCGGCGAGCGTGAGACTCGTCGCGGACAAAGCTACAACGGCAACAGGAACCTCGCCCCATTTCTGGTGCGGACGCCCGATCACGGCAACCTCGGCAATTGCCGGGTGAGCGGCCAGAACGTTCTCCACCTCTGCGCAGTAGATGTTCTCACCGCCGGAGATAATCATGTCCTTCTTACGGTCGACGACCCAGATGTAACCTTCCTCGTCCTGGCGAACGAGATCCCCGGAATGGAACCACCCGCCCGCAAATGACTCGGCGGTGGCCCTCGGGTTGTTCCAATAGCCCGACATCAGCGTCGGCGCACGGTAGACGATCTCCCCCACCTGACCGATCGGAACGTCGTGCATATCCTCATCAACGATGCGGGCCGACACCGTGGGGATGACGCGGCCGACAGAGCCCAGCTTGCGAATTGCGTCCTCCCCCAACAACATACACGTCACCGGCGACATCTCGGTCTGCCCGAACGCGGCCAGGATCCCGGCACCGGGGAAGGTTTCGGCCATATCCTTCAGCAACGTGTCCGACGCCGGCGCTGCACCCCAGGACAGCACCCGTAGCCGCAGGTTGCGCGGCTGCGCGCGCTGGGCCGCGCAGACGGCCTGCCACTGCGCAGGCACCAGGAAGATGCCCGTCACCTGCTCGTCCTGAAGCACGTCGAGCAGGGCTCCCGGATCAAAAGCACCGAGCGGATAGAGCACCGTCGGCCGGCCTAGCAACAGACCCGGGATCATGTTGCCGATGCCGGCGATGTGGAACAGCGGAATGCCGATGAAACCAACATCGTGGTTCAGGTCGGCGCCGTTTGTGAACAGGAACGTCTGCGCCTGCCCGGCGATGTTGCTGTGGGTGAGCACCGCGCCCTTCGGTCGGCCAGTCGTTCCAGACGTGTACATGATCAGCGCGGGTGAATCGTTCGGGATGTCGGCGGGCGCGGGAGCCGCGCCAGGCTCAGCCAGCAAGTCGTCGTAGCCGAGCACGTCATCTCCGGTGGCGGCTCCGGCAACGATCACCGTCGACAAGGTCGCGTCCAGGGCGCGCACCGCGGCGGCAACCGGCGTGAGAACTCGTTCGGTGACGACGACCTCAGCGGCGCAGTCGCTGACCACGAAGGCGATCTCCGGCGGGGTCATCCGGAAGTTCACCGGTACCGCGATCGCACCGAGCCGGTTAGCGGCCAGGAAGGACTCGACAAACTCAGTGCGGTTGAGCATCAGGATCAGCACCCGGTCGCCGGATGTTACACCGCGCCGCTGCAGCGCTCCGGCCAACTTCGTAACCCGCGCGTCGAGTTCGGCCCAGGTGGTGGTGTGACCGAGGAAACGCAGCGCGGTCTCATCTGGCTGCATCATCGCGTGCCGGGTCAGTTGGTTCGACCAGTTCTGCCGACGGGCGAGATGGGGTTGTTCGGTGCTGTGGGCTGTCAACGCGAAGGCTCTTTTCGTCAAGGCTGCGCAACCGAGCTTGCGCAATGTTTATATTTGATCAAACATCATGTCGTCGCGGTCACACTATGACGACACTGCCATCTGGACAAGCCCGTCCCCGACAACACCACCGCAGCTCGAAAGGACGGCAGCCATGAACGCACCCGCGAAACTGCGGCCCGCCCGGCGCCGCGAACAGCTCTCCGATGAGGTGGCTGGATACTTACGGGTCGCGATCATGTCCGGGTCTCTTCGACCAGGAACGTTTGTGAGGCTCGACGAGACCGCGGCACAGCTCGGCGTCAGCATTACCCCTGTTCGCGAGGCGCTGCACACCTTGCGTGGCGAGGGCCTGGTGCAGCTGGAGCCCCGCCGCGGACATGTGGTGGCGCCCTTCACCCGCGATGACATCGCCGATATCTTCTGGCTGCAGGGGGCAATTGCCGCCGAACTCGCGTCGACTGCGGCTCAGCGTGCCGACGACGCCGACATCGACGAGCTGGAACAGCTGACCGATGCACTGGACGATGCGGTGCAGGGCGGCGATGTCGCGGCGATCGCGCGAGGCGAGTTCAACTTCCACCGCAAGTTCAACCGGACGACCAACCGGATGAAACTGGCCTGGTTTTTGCTGAACGCCACACGCCATCTGCCGACGCACATTTACGCGTCCGACCCCCAGTGGGGTGTCGAGGCGGTGGCCAACCACCGCCAACTGTTAGCGGCGATGCGGCGACGCGACGTGGACGAGGTGGTGCGGCTGACGCGCAGCCAGTTCGAGGACGGCGCACGGCTGCTGACCAGCCTGCTCGACGATCTCGGCCTCTGGACCTGAGTCAGTAGGGCCCGTCAAACGCGTGGATTCAATGATTACGCGTTGAGCTCCTCGGCCCGCTTCTTCAGGTTCCCGGCCAGGTGGTCGAGCGCATCGCCGGCGACCTTCTTGACCATCATCGCGGGGATCCCGGCCATCGAGACCTCGACGTCCATGTCCACGGTGAGCAGGCTCGTCGCACCCATGTCCACCACGGCGAACAGCTGCTCCTGCTTGGAGAACAGGTTGCCCTGCTGCATCACGGTCTGGATCTGGTTCTCACCCGGGTAGTACACGGCCTGGATGTAGGTGCCGTCCATGCCCTGCACCTTGGTGTCCAGCCGCAGCTGGCTGGGGCGGCCGTCCTCGTAACGGGCCAGCACCCACGCACCGGCGACCTCTTCGTTCCACTGCGGGTAGGCCTCGAAGTCGGCGACGATCGCCATGATCGCGGCGGCGGGTGCGTCTACCTCGACGGTCTTGCTGACGATCGGCATCGGGCGAGCATATCGGTGCCGCTCACTCCGTCGTGATACCGACCAGCAGAGCCCGGATCTCCTCGGGGATCGGGACGGGGCGACGGGTCTCCCGGTCGACGTAGACGTGCACCCATGACCCGACGGCGGCGACGGGCCCGCCGTCGGCCCACAACCCGGTGCGATAGGTGACGCTGCTGGTGCCCAGCCGGGTCACCGCCAGACCGACCACCAGATCGGACGGGAACTTCAGCTCGGCGAAGTAGCGGCAACTCGATTCGGCGACCACCCCGAGCCACGGCGTGGCCATCGGGTCCACGCCGGCACGGCTACCGATCCAGGCGTTGATGGCGGTGTCGAACAGTTGGTAGTAGATCGCGTTGTTGAGGTGACCGAACATGTCGTTGTCGGTCCACCGCGTCTGTACCGGCCAATGCACCCCGAAATCTGCGCTCGACAGTTCCATGCCGGCAAGCATGTCAGGCTGGAACCATGAAGATCCGCGGTGCGGTACTCGAAACGATCGGTGCGTCTCGGCCCTACGCCGCATCCCGGCCGCTGGTGGTGACGGACCTGGAGCTCGACGATCCGGGCGACGGCGAACTGCTGGTGCGCATCGAGGCGGCCGGACTGTGCCACTCCGATCTGTCCGTGGTGGACGGCAACCGGGTGCGGCCGGTACCGATGCTGCTCGGGCACGAGGCCGCGGGCATCGTCGAGCAGGTCGGCGGCATCTCCGACCTGGCGATCGGGCAGCGAGTCGTGATGACCTTTCTACCGCGCTGCGGCGAGTGTGCGGCCTGCGCCACCGACGGACTGGCCCCGTGCATCCCGGGGAGCGCCGCCAACGGGGCGGGCACCCTGCTCAGCGGTTCGGTGCGGCTGAGCGGGGGCGTGCTGCACCACCTCGGGGTCTCCGGTTTCGCCACCCACGCCGTGGTGGATCGGCGTTCGGTGGTGCCCGTCGATGCCGATGTCCCTGCCGTGGTGGCCTCGCTGTTGGGATGCGCGGTACTGACCGGCGGTGGCGCGGTGCTCAATGCGGGCCGGCCCCAGCCGGGTCAGACGGTCGCCATTGTCGGGATGGGCGGCGTCGGGATGGCCGCCATGCTGACCGCACTCGCGCACGAGGGTGTCCGGGTCATCGCGGTGGACCGCCTTGCCGACAAGCTCGCGCTGGCAAGGGATCTCGGCGCGCATGCGGTGTACACCCCCGAACAGGTCACCGAGAAGGCCGCAGTGGTGATCGAGGCCGTCGGGCACGCCGGCGCGCTGGAGGGCGCGATCGGGATGACCGCGCCGGGCGGACGCACGATCACCGTGGGACTGCCCGCACCGGATGCACGGATCTCGTTGTCTCCGTTGAGTTTGGTGGCCGAGGGCAGAACACTGATCGGCAGCTATCTCGGTTCCGCGGTGCCCGCCCGCGATATCCCGCGGTTCGTCGAAATGTGGCGGGCCGGACGGCTACCGGTGGAGAAGCTGGTATCGGCGACCCTGACGCTCGACGAGGTCAACAGCGGTATGGACGAACTGGCCGACGGGCACGCGGTCCGCCAGATCATCGAGTTCTGAACCCAGAACGTCAGACCGGCAACCCGATCCGCTGGCCGACGGCCCGGACCACCGACCACACCCCGGGTGCGCCTTTCATCAGCGGCCAGGTGACCGCGGCGGTGACCACCGAGCACACGCTCTGCGCGAGGGAGGCCGGCACGCGGACGGGATCCATCAGGTCGTTCTCGGCGAACGGCCCCTCATCGGCCGACACCATGAGCGCGGTGAACTTGCGCAGCGAGCGACCCGCGCCACGCAGACCGTCGACGGCGGCCAGCACCGAACCCCGGGTTTTGATCTCGGCACGCAAATCCTCGACTGTCACTCCCAGATGTTCTGCCAGCAGACCGTCCCGCACCGATGCGATGAGGGCGCGTACATCGTCGCGCCCCTCCGGATCGTCAAGGGCGAGATCACATTCACTGTCGAATCCCAGCGACCGGTTGTTCAGGTTGGATGATCCGATGCGCAGGAAGCGATCGTCGACGACCATGACCTTGGAGTGGATGTACAGGGACATTCCGCCGGGCACTGCCGGCCAGTAGACACCGAACCGGCCGTGTTCGTCGGCCTCCCACAGCAGGCGGACCATGCGTTCGCGGGCACTGTCCATCGAGGCGGTTTCCAACTGGCTCTCCGATGTCCGCGGCAGCACGATCACCACCTCGGGCCCGTCCGGTTCGCGCAGCCGCACCGCCAGCGCCTCACAGATACCGCGCGCGGCCAGGTACTGGTTCTCCAGATAGATGAAGTCCCTGGCGGCGCCGATGGCCGCGAGGTTCAGCGCCTCCACCTCGCGGACCTCATCGCGCTCCGGTAGCGGCGGCAGGGTGCGGGCGATGCCGACCTCGACGTGGCGCAACGCCGGGTCGCAGTTCCGCGGCCAGGCCACGGCGCCCGCCCGGACCGGAGGCAGGGTCTGCCCCGTCGCCATAAGCCACCGGTCGCGGGCAAGTTCGGCCAGCGAGGAGGCGGCGTCCCCGTCGACCACCGTGGCCACCTCATGACGCGGGCCGTACGGCTCACCCCCGGCGTGCCGGCCGGGATCGTTCGGGGTGTGCGCGCGGGTGTCCCACCGCCCCAGCGTCAGGTCGATACCGCCGCAGAACGCCACCGCATCATCGATCGCCACGATCTTCTGGTGGTGCACCGCGCCGAGCGGATGCGCGCCGTCGACGGCGAGGTGCATGCGCTGCGAGGTGATCCGGTTGAGCCACTGCACCGGGACGATGCTGTACCAATACCGTTCGAAGGCGGCGAGCAGACGGAGATTCGACTTCAGCACGTAGACCTTGAGGTGCGGCCGCCGCCACAGCAGCCAGAACAGGAACGGGCCCAGCTGGTTCGGGCCGGGCATCGTCGCGCCCTCCGGCTCGAACGTCGTGCGGGAGTCGAAGTCCCAGCCCACCAGCAGAATCCGGTTCTCGGCGCCCAGCATCGCGGACTTCACGTGCCTGAGATAGTCCGCACCGTCGATGATCGGGGCGTAGCGACCCGCCTCGGCGGTGCGCCAGCAGGTCTCGCCGGGTGACAGCAGCGGATCCTTGACCATGGTCATCAGCGCCTCCTTCGCTCCGGGCGATCAGCCGCGCGGACTCATCTACTGAGTCGCGCACCAGTGTGCACCACGCACGCGAACGAGACGCACCCCACAATCGTGCCGCACCGCGTCCTTCACAACTTGTATGATGAGTTGTATGCTCATCATATGACTGATGCCATTCGCCATCTCCGCCTGTCCCATGTCGTGCTGCCGTTGCCCAATCCGGTCAGCGATGCCAAGGTCCTCACCGGCCGTCAGAAGCCGCTGACCGAAACGGTGCTGCTGTTCGCCGAGGTCAGCACCGAGCAGGGCTTCGAGGGAATGGGTTTCAGCTACTCCAAGCGAGCCGGCGGCCCGTCGCAGTACACCCACCTCTGCGAGATCGCCGATGTCGCGCTCGGCCAGGACCCCTCCGATATCGAGCGCATCTATCAGTCCCTGCTGTGGGCGGGCGCCTCGGTCGGGCGCTCGGGTGTCGCCACCCAGGCCATTGCCGCGCTCGACGTCGCACTGTGGGATCTCAAGGCTCGACGGGCCGGACTGCCGTTGGCCAAGCTGCTCGGCGCGCACCGTGACTCGTGCCGGGTGTACAACACCTCCGGCGGGTTCCTGCAGGCCTCCGTGGACGAGATCAAAGAGAAGGCCACCGCCTCGCTGGAGTCCGGCATCGGCGGCATCAAGATCAAGGTGGGCCAACCGGATTGGAAGACCGACCTGGACCGGGTCGAGGCCATCCGTGAACATCTCGGTGACACCCCGATGATGGTGGACGCCAACCAGCAATGGGACAGGGCGCGTGCCCGCCGGATGTGCCGCGAGCTCGAACACCATGACCTGATCTGGATCGAGGAACCCCTCGATGCCTGGGACGCGGTCGGCCACGCCGACCTGTCGCGGGTCTTCGACACCCCGATCGCCACCGGCGAGATGCTCACCTCCGTCCCCGAGCACATGGCGCTGATCGACGCCGGCTACCGCGGGATCGTGCAACCCGACGCGCCGCGGATCGGCGGCATCACGCCGTTCCTGCGCTTCGCCACGCTCGCCTCGCACGCCGGGTTGGCATTGGCCCCGCATTACGCCATGGAGATTCACCTGCACCTGGCTGCCGCGTACCCGACCGAGCCGTGGGTCGAGCATTTCGAATGGCTGAATCCGCTGTTCAACGAGCGCATCGACATCCGTGACGGGCGGATGTGGCTGCCCGAGCGCGCCGGACTCGGCTTCACGCTCAGCGATCAGATGCGGGCCCTCACCAAGGAAAGCGCGACCTTCGGTCAGTCATGATGTTGCGATGACGACCTCGTTGGCCCAACGGGTGGTCGCCGGCCTGAAGGACAAGATCTTCGCCGGCGATCTCCCGCCCGGGCACAAGCTGCCCTCGGAAACCGAACTGGTCGAGGAGTTCGGGGTGTCGCGCACCGTGGTGCGCGAGGCCGTCACCCGACTCCGCGCCGAAGGCCTCGTCGAAACCTTCCAGGGCCGCGGGTCATTCGTGCTCGCCGTGCCGGAGCCGACGTCGTTCACGGTCGAATCCGCCGCCATCCGCTCCCACCATGACGTGCTGGACATGATCGACTTCCGGCTCGGAATCGAATGCGAGGCAGCCGCACTGGCCGCCTCCCGGGTGGATCCGGCGGGCGCGCGGACCCTGCGCACCGCGCTCACCGAGTTCACCGAGGCCGCGCCGGAAGACGCCGTCGAGGCCGACTTCCGCTTTCACCGCGCCGTCGCCGCGGTCAGCGGCAACCGCTTCTATCTCGACCTGCTCGACTCACTCGGTCCGATGATGATCATGCTGCCCCGCACCCGTCTCGGTGACACCCACTCGATCACCGACGCGGCGCACGCCGAACGGATTCGCCGCGAGCATGACGCCATCGCCACGGCGGTCATCGACGGCGACCCGGAACTGGCCCGCGCGGCGATGCGCCTGCATCTGGGCAACACCCGGCGCCGGCTGGACGCCGGAAAACGTTAGCGTGCAACCGTTTCGGCGTCATCGGCCTTGGCGGGCACCGCAGCCGCGGCCCGCCGGTGGCGCACGTACTGGATCACCGGTAGCAGCACCAGCAGCAGGAAGACCGCCAGGATGCCGCCCGAGATCGGCCGGGTGATGAATCCGGTGGGGTCGCCGTCGAAGATCAGCAGGGAGCGCCGGGTGCTGGCCTCGATGATGGTGCCCAGCACGAACGCCAGCACCATCGGCCCCGGGTCGAAGCCCGCCTTCTTCATCAGGTAGCCGACGATGCCGAAGGCCAGCATGACCAAGATGTCGAAGGTCGAGTTGTTGATGGTGTAGACGCCCAGGATGGTGATGAGCGCGGTGATCGGCGCCAGGATCGCCGGGCGCACCCGCAGTATCCGGACGAACAGGCCCACCAACGGAATCGACAGGATCAGCAGCAGGATGTTGCCGATGTACATCGAGTTGATGACACCCCAGAACACGTCGGGATGCTCGTCGACAAGCTGCGGTCCTGGCGAGATGCCCAGGATCAGCAGCGCGCCGAACAGCATCGCCATCGACGCGTTGGCGGGCAGGCCGATGGTGAGCAGCGGGATGAACGACGAGGTGGCGGCCGCGTTGTTGGCCGTCTCCGGTGCGGCAACACCCTCGATGGCCCCACGACCGAAGCGCTCGGGGGTCTTGGAGCGCCGTTTCTCGGTGGCGTAGGCCACGATCGACGACAGGGTGGCACCACCGCCGGGCAGCACACCCAGGACGAAACCGATGATCGAACCGCGCCCGATGGCACCCGAGGACTGCCGCAGATCCTTGCGCGACGGCCACACGTTGCCGACCCTGGCCGGGACATGCGTCTTTCCGTGGCGCTGCTCCAGGTTGTACAGAATCTCCCCGACGCCGAACACGCCCATCGCCACGACCACGAAGTCGATACCGTCGGCCAGCTGCAAGCTGTCGAAGGTGAAGCGGGACGCACCGCTGAAACTGTCCCGGCCCACCGTCGCGAGCAGCAGGCCCACCGCACCGGCGATCAGCGCCTTGAGCTTGTTGCCGCTGCCGATGGTGGCGACCAGGAGCACGCCGAGCAGCGCCAGAGCCGCGTACTCGGGCGGGCCGAAGTCGAGCGCGATCTCGGCCACCACGGGGGCCAGCAGCGTCAGCCCGATGATCGAGATCGTCGCGCCGACAAAGGATCCGATGGCCGCAATACCCAACGCGGTGCCGGCCTTGCCCTGTTTGGCGAGCGCGGAGCCGTCGAACACGGTGACCACCGAGGACGCTTCGCCGGGGAGCCGCAACAGCACCGAGGTGATGGTGCCGCCGTATTGGGCGCCGTAGTAGATGCCGGCCAGCATGATGATCGCGGCCACCGGGTCGATGGTGTAGGTGATCGGCAGCAGGATCGCGATGGTGGCGGCGGGGCCGAGGCCGGGCAGCACACCGATGATCATGCCGATGAGCACGCCCATCAGGCAGTACAGCAGGTTCTGCGGTTCGGCCACCAGGGCGAAACCATCGAGGAATGCGTTGAAGTCCATGGCTTTTCGGCTTCGTTCAGAAGGAAATCAGGTGCGGGAGCGGAACCCGCAGCCCGTAGATGAACAGGACGTAGAACACCGCCGTGGTGGCGACGCTGATCACCGCGGTGCTGCGCCAGCTTTCACCACCCAGGAAACGCAGCCAGATCACACACAGCACCACCGCGGGGATCTCGAAGCCGATCAACGGCATCAGCAGACCGAAGCCCGCGAAGGTGACGGCGCCGATGGCCACCAGAAGGCTGCTGCGGGTGAACTTTTCGGCGTCGTCGAGCCGGCGTCCGACCACCAGCAGCAGCAGCGACAGTGCGGCGATGAGCACGCTGACCACGAAGGGCCACAGCCCGGGACCGGGCTCGCGCAGCGAGCCCAGCCCGTAGCCGGAGGCCAGCGCGGCGCCGGCAACTCCGATCACCAGACCGGTCAACGCACCCGCGATCTGATAGCCGGGGCCGCCCGCGGGCGGACGCTCCTCGTGCAGCTCGTGAGCGACCTCGGCCTCGATCTCGGCGAGGACGTCGTGTGCGTGCGCTGCGTGCGGTTCACCCACGGCGGTCATCAGCCCGCGTTCCGCAGGTCCAGGTCGTACTGCCCGACCAGCTCGGCGTAGCGCTGCTTGTCCTCGTTGAGCTGGGTCAGCACGTCCGCACCGGACAGCTCCATCGGCGTGAGGCTGTTCTGCTCGTTGAACTTCTTGTAGTCCTCGGTGGCGAACGTCGCCTTCAGGCCCTCGACGAGCTTGTCCTTGACCTCCTGGGGAGTGCCCTTGGGAACCGTCATGAACCGGTACTGCGTCACCTCGACGTCCAGACCCTGCTCCTTGGCCGTCGGAACATCGGGCAGGTAACTGATCCGGTCCGGACCGAACACCGCCAGCGGCACCAACTTCCCGGACTGGATGTTCTCGATCGCCTCACCGACCTGGATGGAGGCAACCTCGACCTGATTGCCGAGCACCGCGGCCAGCGCCGGTGCGCCGCCGTCGAAGGGAACGGCCGCCGACGGCACATTGCTGGTCTTGAACAGCAGTGCGGCAGACAGCTGCGCGCCGGTCCCGACGCCGGTGGTGCCGTAGCGCACCGTGCGGTCGGCGTTCTGCATGTCCTGGATGCTCCTGAATCCGCTGCCGGGGCTCGCGACCAGGACGTAGTCGTCGCGGGACACGCCGTAGACCACGTCGAAGGCGTTGATGTCGGTTACCTCGTCGGGGCTCACCGCGAGCGGGGTGATGGTGAACAGCGACGCGTTCTGGATGGCGATCTTCGAGCCGTCCGGAGCTGCGTTCGCGACCTCGGCCGCGGCCAGGGCACCGTTGGCACCCTCACGGTTGATGACCGGGAACGAGGCTCCCAGGTCATCGCTGAGGCCCTTGGAGACGGCCCGGCTGATCAGGTCGCTGGATCCCCCGGCCGAGGCGCCGACGTACATCTCCACGGTGCCGGACGGCCAGCCGTCACCGGATCCGCTTCCGGTGCTGGTCTGCACTCCGCCGCAGGCGGTGAGCAGCAGGCCGGCGGCGGCTGCGGCGGCCAGCGCGGCGCGGGGACGTCGGCGGGTGGCTTCGATTGCCATCGGGCACCTCCTGTTGGTCAAGTCTCAAATCGCCACCGGTGTGGCGGCCATCACTTAACTTAGGAAGTGCAGCGATACCTGTCCAAGGCATAATTGGTATCACTTCATGCCGACATTGAATCGGCGGTGCTCTCAGAACCAGCTGTCCTGCATCTCCAGCGTGGTGCGGTCCAGGCTTTCCAGCAGATCCAGCTGGGCTGCCGTCTTGGGCAGTTCGTAGCGGAAGAAGAAGCGGGCGGCCTGGCGCTTGCCCTCGTAGAAGTCGTCGCCCTGGTCGCCGGCGACCAGGTACTGCTCCAGCCAGATCCAGGCGATGACGATATGGCCGAAAGCCTCCAGATAGATCGCGCTGTTGGCCATCGCGGCCTCGACGTCGCCGGAGGCGAACATGCCCGCGGTCACCGCCACCAACCGCTGCCAGGAGGCCTGCAGTTGGGCGGCCAGCGGGTCGTCACCGGCCTCGGCGATGGTCACCGAAACCCGCTCCGACAACGCCGCCAGGCTGGCGCCGCCGTTCTGGGTGACCTTGCGGCCCAACAGGTCCAGGCTCTGTATCCCGTGGGTGCCCTCGTGGATGGGGTTGAGCCGGTTGTCCCGGTAGTGCTGCTCGACATCGTATTCACGGGTGTAGCCGTAGCCCCCGAGCACCTGGATGGCCAGGCTGTTGGCTTCCAGGCACCACTGCGACGGCCAGCTCTTGGCGATCGGCGTCAGAATGTCCAGCAGGGCGGTGTTCTCTTCGTCGGCCAGCCGCGCGCAGTACAGCGCGAGTCCGAGCGCGCCTTCGACATAGGCCTTCTGCGCCAACAACATCCGCTTGACGTCGGCGTGCGCGATGATCGGGACCTGCGGGCTCGCCGGGTCCTTGACCAGCCGGCCCTGCGGACGTTCCCGGGCGTACTCCAGCGATTTGAGGTAGCCGGTGTAGCCGAGCGCGACAGCGCCCATCCCGACGCCGAGGCGGGCCTCGTTCATCATGTGGAACATGTAGACCAGCCCGCGGTGCGGTTCCCCGACCAGATACCCGACCGCGCCATCGAAGTTGAGCACGGTGTTGGTGATACCGCGTTGGCCCATCTTGTGATTGAGACCGGAGATCGCGACGCCGTTGCGGGTGCCGTCGGCCAGGAACTTCGGCACGATGAACAGCGAGATGCCCTTGGTGCCCGCCGGTCCGCCCGGGATCTTGGCCAGCACCAGGTTGACGATGTTCTCCGAGAGTTCGTGCTCGGCGCCGGAGATCCACATCTTGGTGCCGAACAGCCGATAGCTGCCGTCATCGTGCGCTTCGGCGCGGGTGGTGATATCGGCCAGGGAGGAGCCGGCCTGGGTTTCCGACAGCGCCATGGTGCCGGTGAAGCGCCCGGCCAGCATCGGCTCGACGAACGTCTCGATCTGTTCGGGACTGCCGAACTTGGCGATCAGGTTCGCGTTGGCGATCGTGAGCATCAGGTACCCGGAGGTGCTGGTGTTGGCCGCCGAGATCCACGCGAAGCCGGCCTGCGCGACGGTCGCCGGCAGCTGCGCGCCACCGAGTCCGGCGTCGAAGCTCATGCCGATCAGGTCGGCCTTGGCGAAGGCCTCGATCGCCGCCTTCACCTCGGGGATGACGGTGACCGTGGTGCCGTCGAACTGGGGTTCGTGCGCGTCGCTGAGCTTGTTGTGCGGGGCGAAATAGCGCTCGGCCAGCTGCTCACACAGATCCAGCACCCCGTCGAAGGTTTCGCGGGAATGCTCGGCGAAGCGCGGCCGCTCCGTCAACTGCTCCACCCGCAGCCATTCGTACAGCAGGAAGTCCAGGTCACGGCGGGACAGGATGGTCGACTTCATGCCGCCAGGTTAGCCGTCGGCATCCGGCGCAGGGTCAGCCGACGGCGATCTCCTCATTCTTGAGCTCGCGGATCGCGGTGCGCAGCCCGCGCCGCTTACCCGTGCTCGGGTCCACACCGAAGGTGTCACGCACACCACCGCGGATCCGGAACTTGAGTTCGGAGTTGGTCTCCGGCGCATCATCGGCGGTCGCCTTCAGGAACCGGTTCGGCAGGGCCAGCTTGGCGATTGTCCAGAACGACTGACTGTATTGCCGCAGAAGGGGACCCGTCGTGTAGGGCAGATCGTATTTGTCGCACAGTGCCTGCACCCGTTGCGAGATCTCGGCGTACCGGTTGCTCGGCAGATCGGGGAACAGGTGATGCTCGATCTGGTAGCAGAGATTGCCGCTCATGAAGGCCATGGTCGGCCCGGCATGGAAGTTCGCCGAACCCAGCATCTGCCTTAGGTACCACTCGTTGTGGGTTTCCTGCTCGAACTCTTCCTTGGTGAATTTCTCTGCGCCATCCGGGAAGTGGCCGCAGAAGATGACCATGTAGGACCAGTAGTTGCGGATCAGGTTGGCCACCGCGTTGGCGCCCAGGGTGTGCTTCCAGTTCCGTCCGGCCAGGGCGGGGAACACGATGTAGTCCTTGCCGACCTGCTTGCCGACCTTGCGGCCGATGATCCGGAGGTCCTTGCGCACCTCGGCCATCGACTTCTCACCCTTGCGCCACTTGGTCGTCTCGACACCGTGTAGCGCCACCCCCCATTCGAACAGCGTGCCCAGCAGGAAGTTGTAGATCGGATTACCGATCATCCAGCGCTCCCATTTCTGATCACGGGTGAGCCGCATGATGCCGTAGCCGATATCGTCGTCGAGGTCGAGGACGTTGGTGTACTTGTGATGGATGTAGTTGTGCGACTTCTTCCAGTGCACGGTCGGTGAGGTGGTGTCCCACTCCCATTCCGTGGAGTGGATCTCGGGGTCGTTCATCCAGTCCCATTGACCGTGGGTGATGTTGTGGCCGAGTTCCATGTTCTCGATGATCTTGGCCGCGGCGAGCATCCCGGTTCCGGCCACCCAGGCGAACTTGTTGCGGCTCTTGAACAATGCGATGCGTCCGCCCACGGCCAGTCCGCGCTGCAGCTGGATGGCTCTGCGGATGTAGCGCGCGTCGCGCTCGCCGCGGGATTCCTCGATGTCGGTCCGGATGGCGTCCAGTTCACGCCCCAGTTCCTCGACGTCCTCGGATGTCAGGTGTGCATATTCCTTGATATCGGTGATGGCCATGCTGAGCCTCCTAGACGTTGATGGTGCAGTTGCCGGACACTGCGGAGATACAGGTCTGAATTCGGTCGCCCTCGCCGTGCTCGGTACCCGACCGGAAATCCCGGACGTGGCCGGATTCCAAAGGCAGCACGCAGGTTTGGCAGATACCCATCCGGCAGCCGAACGGCATCTGGATACCCACCTTCTCGCCGGCTTCCAGCAGCGAGGTGGCACCGTCGACGTCGACGGTCTTGTCCGACAGAGCGAACGTCACCGTGCCGCCCTCACCGCCCTTGTCGGTACGGGCGATGACGAAGCGCTCCATGTGCAGTCGGTCCTCGGGCACGCCGGCATCGGCCCAGACCTTCTCGATCGTGTCGAGCATCGCGGGCGGGCCGCACGCCCAGGTGGGGCGTTCCTTCCAGTCCGCGACGATGTGTTCGAGGTTGCCGAAATCGAGGTGCCCCGCCTCGTCGGTCAGCTGCAGGAGCAGCCGGTAGTCGGTCCGGCCGTCGTGGAGTTGCTGCAACTCGTCGTGAAAGATCACGTCGTCCGCGGACGGGGCGGAGTGCACGTGCACGATGTCGGCCGACTGGCCACGCGCGGCGATCGACCGCAGCATCGCCATCACCGGCGTGATACCGCTACCCGCGGTGACGAACAGCGCTTTGGCCGGCGGCGGGTCGGGCATCGCGAAGTCGCCCTTCGGCGCCGCCAGGCGAACGATCGTTCCGGGTTCCACCCCGTTCACCAGGTGTGTCGACAGGAAGCCCTCCGGCGTGGCCTTGACGGTGATCGAGATGAGCTTGTTGTCGCGCTTGGGCACCGAGGTCAACGAGTAGGACCGCCAGTGCCACCGGCCGTTGATCCGCAGACCGATCCCGACGTACTGGCCGGGCTGGTAGTCGGCCGCGAATCCCCATCCCGGTTTGATGATCACCGTGGCGGAGTCCTCGGTCTCCCTGCGCACATCCACCACCTCGCCGCGCAGTTCGCGCGCGGTCCACAGCGGGTTGAGCATCTTCAGGTAGTCGTCGGGCAGCAACGGCGTCGTCATGCGCGCTGCCAGGCCTCGGACCATGTTGATCTTCGGCGTGGTGGCGGTGGCCACGTCGTGTGCGGGGGCCTCACTCCATCGCGTCAGACCCTTCAGATTCAGCACCATGGCACACCCCTCGGGACGGTTTTCGGTGAACACATGTACACCGGTCTACCCCGCGGCGGCCCGGTTCACACATCGCCGCCCAAGAGGTGTGCGTCAGCGGATGGTGCTGAGCCCGCCGTCGACCGGAATGATGGTCCCGGTGATGTAACTGCTGGCCCGGCTGGCCAGGAACACCGCGATACCGGCCATGTCATCGGGCTGCCCGACGCGCTTCAGCGGCAGCGCCGCGCCGACGGCCTCCTCCCCGGCCGACATCAGCACCTTGGTCATCTTCGACGGGAAGAGCCCCGGCGCGATCGCGTTCACCAGGATCTTGGGCGCCAGCTCGCCGGACAGATGCCGGGTCAGCATGTGCACGGCGGCCTTGCTGGCGCTGTAGGAGAAGTTGTCGCGCCCGATCTCCGGCACGAAGAACCCGTCGATGCTGCCGGTGTTGATCACCCGGGCCGGGTCCTGTTCGGTGGCGGCGGCCTCCAGCAGCGGCACCAGCGCCCGGGTCAGCAGGAACACGCCCTTGACGTTGACGTCGAAGACCTTGTCGAAGCCCGACTCCGGGAACTCGCCGAACGGCGCACCCCAGGCCGCACCGGCATTGTTGAACAGCACGTGCACGGCGTCCTCACGGGCCGCCACCGCGTCGGCCAGCGTCTGCACACCCTCGGCGGTGCCGAGATCGGCCGGTATGCCCTCGACGGCACCCAGCGGGGACAGCTCGGCCACGACGGCGTCCAGCTCGGCCTCCTTGCGGGCCGCCAGGTAGACCTTGGCCGCGCCGGCCTCCAGCAGCCCGCGGGCGATCATCACGCCGATGCCCCGGCCGCCACCGGTGACCACGGCGACCTTGCCGTCGAGGGCGAACAGGCCGGTCATTTCTGCGCACCGCCGAGAGGCTGTTCGTTGCGGACCGTCTCATCGCGGATCAGCCCCCGCAGCAGCGCGGTGCTGAACTCCACCGCGATCTCCTGGGCGGTGCGGCGGCCGTGCGGACGCAGCCAGCGGTAGGCGCCCAGCGTCATCCCGATGTAGCCGAGTGCGAGCACATGCGAATCGCAGTCGTAGAACTCGCCGCTGGCGATGCCGCGGTCGATGACATCGCGGATATGCTCGTAGACGGTGGATTCGGCCTTGCGGATATAGGTGACCTGCTCCTCGGTGAACCACTCCGAGATGTAGGGGCCCTCCTGGAAGTAGACGGCGGCCGCTTCCAGGTCGTTGGCGATGCCGGTGAGCAGCCGCCGGGTGAAGTGGTAGATCGTCTCCCGGGCCGTGGCGGTGGGATCATCGTGCAGGGCGTCGACGGTGAAGTCGGCGGTGCGTTTGTAGATATCCCAGAGGATCAGCGACTTGCTGGCGTAATAGTGGTAGACAGTGGCCTTGTTGAGGCCGACCGCGTCGGCGACATCGTCCATCCGGGTGCCGTGGTACCCCCGGGCGGCGAACAGCTTGGCGGCGACCGCCAGCAACTCGTCGCGGCGGGATGAACCGTTGGGTGCGGACTCGGTGGACATGACTACTCACTATCTGCAGACCGGGGTGACCCGGGGATTACCAATCAACTGGTTGGCCAGTGTAGGCATTAACGCGGTTACGGTGTCCCGACATCTACCAGTAGGTCTAAACTCCTGAGAAAGTGGCCGTGCCTGGGAGGTACCGATGGATCCGAATCCTGATTACGACATCAGCGATGAAGGCGAGTTCTTCTTCAGCTGGCTGGCCTGGGGTCTGCGCGGCGTCTACCCGCCCCCGGCCTACCCGCCGGTCTAGACAGTCCGACGAAAAAGCACCCGCACGCCTTGGCGTGACGGGTGCTTTTTGCATTCCGAGGCATCCCGTCAGGCCGGGGCCGGTCGCGGCAACACCCGGATGGCGTACCGGACCGCCAGCACCATCAGCGTGGTGGTGACCAGGAACAGCGGCCAGCCCATCGCCAGCCGCGCCACTGCCAGCAGCTCGGCCTGGTCACTGTCGTAGAGGTGGTACTGCACCAGGAAGCGCGACCAGGAGACCGCGGCCATCACCGCGGTGACGACGTCAAAGGCCAACCGCACCCGCGGGGCACGCCGCCACGCTCCGTCGCGCCCCGTCACCCATGCCCACACCACACCGACCAGTGGGCGCCGGATCAGGATCGACCCGGTGAGCAGGACGGCCCCTCACCAGGGCGATCCCGATACCGGGGAGATAGAAGTCCTTGGCCTGCCCGGTGACCAAGGCCAGTCCGGCACACAACGCCACACCGGCAAATCCCCACAACGCCGGCCGCAACGATTCCCGGTGCGCCACCTGCCAGGCCAGTACCAGCGCGGCGACGGCCAGCGCCGCGATGATCGCGGGGATGCGTCCCAGCGCGGCGGCCGTCACCGCATAGGTGGTGACCGGCAGCGCGGAGTAGATGAGCCCACGGACGCCGCCCGCTCGTTCCAGCAGCCCGTCCAGCGGTGCGTCCCTCACATCCGCCGAGCGTACCGACTCTCCTAGGCGACGGGCTCCGCCACGGTTTCGGGCCGGCGTCGCGCCCGGACAGCCGCCCACGCGGACGTCGTCGCGGCGGACAGCGACGCGGCGCGGCGGCGGGCCGTAACGACCCAGCCGTCCATCCGCGCGCGCAGCGGCACACCGGGCTCCGGCACGACGGGCAACCAATCGTCGACCGTGGCGAGCACACCCGCCTTCGGCTCGACCGGGCCCAGCTTCTCCCGGTAGTCCTCGCCGCACCCCGTGCAGTTCACTTCGTAGCGAAGCAGATTCGGTCCCAACTCGACAAAGGAGTACTCGGCCACCGCGACACAACGCGGGCAGCGGGCCTTACCGCGTTCGACCACGAATTCCATGGAGTACATGGTGGGGTCGCCCACGGCGGTGCGGACCAATCTGTCCCATGTCGATGCACGTTCGCAGCGCAACCGAGATGCGGCCTGGGTTTCCACTAGCGGGGGTTCTCGACGCGCGGCGGCGGATCGGTGATCACCTGGCGGTCGGGAGCATCATCACCATCGCGCCGCCGGGTCTTCACATCGGGATCGAGCTTGTCGATGTGTCGGCTGCGCTCGTCGAGATCCTCCAGGTGCGTCGCGGCCGTCTCCTGATGCGAGGAGGCTCGCTCGCTGAGACGCCGGGCCTCGGCGGCCTTGGCCTCGGCTTCGGCCGCGGCCGCACGCGCCTTGGCATCGGTCTCGTCCGCCAGCGCCTGCCGCTTGGCGACCTGCTCACGCTCGGATTCGAGTTCGGTGCGCAGCCGCTGGGCTTCATCGCGCCTGCTCTGGGTGCGTTTGTTGCGAGCCAGCAGGACCAGGCCCACGACGACCACCAGGGCCACCACCGCCGCCACAATGATCCAGAGGGTGTTGTTGTCAGACATCTCGGCTCCTTCGGAGGGTGGACGAGCCGCGCTTATCGACGCGCCCGGCAATTACGTGCATTCCCCGCAGTGGGTGCGCCGAAACTCTCCGACGCGCAATGATGGCGGCGTGACGACAGTGACGGGCCGGCTATGGCGGGATGGCGAACCGCGCGACGACGCCTTCACCTTCGATGCCATCTCGGACTGTCTGGCCTCCGACGATCAGCTGGTGTGGGCCGATCTCTACGACCCGGACCACACCGCTCTGCTGGCGCTCGCCCACGAACTGCACCTCAACATGTGGGCCGTCGAGGATGCGATCGCACCGAAAGAGCGCACCAAAGCTGCTGTCTACCAGACACATACGTTCTTCACGGTGTACGCACTGGATGTCCGCGATACCGGCGGCGACAGCGATTCCATGCTGGTCAAGCACCGCATCTCGGCCTTCGTGCTGCCCCGCGGACTCATCACCGTTCGGCTGCCGAGCATCAACGGCGAGCGACCGTCCTTCGACATCGGTGAGGTGTCGCGACGTTTCGATGAACTCGGCGGGCAATCCCACGGGGTCGGCGCTCTGGTGCACGGCCTGCTCGACGTGGTGGTGGACGGACACTTCGACGCCGTCCAGGCCCTCGACGATGCCATCGAATCCCTGGAGGACGAACTGTTCGCCGACGCCGGACCAGCACACGGCTTGCAGCGGCGAACCTTTCGGGTCCGTAAGGATCTGGTGGACCTGCGGCGGGTCGTGCTGCCGGTGCGCGAGGTGGTCAGCACCATCCAGCACCGCCGCCTCGACGCCAAGACCTCGCCCGAGCTCGACCCGCTCTACGCCGACCTGTACGACCACGTGCTGCGTGCCTCGGAGTGGACCGAGTCGCTGCGCGACATGGTCACCACCGTGTTCGAGACGAATCTGTCCCTGCAGGACGCCCGGCTGAACACGGTGATGAAGAAGCTGACCGGCTGGGCCGCGATCATCGCCGTACCGACCGCGATCACCGGGTTCTACGGCCAGAACGTGATGTACCCGGGCCTGGAGACCGTCGGCGGTTTCCTCACCAGCTCGGCGCTGATCGTCGTGCTGGTGCTGATCCTGTACGTGATGTTCAAGCGGCGCGACTGGCTCTAGGCGCTCCACGTATTCGAGGCATCCGCGGCGTACTGCCCGCGCCACTTCGACCAGGTCGTCACCTGAACCACTGCGGTGCCGAAAGTGCACAGATGCGCGGCCTACCGACCGGAGATCGCGCATTTCTTCACGTTGGGCGAGTTAAGCGGACCGCTCACCGCCCGAGGGGCGTGCGCATAAACGGGGCGCGGATGCGAGACTCTTCGGATGATCATCGGGATACCGCGCGAGTCTCAAGCAGGTGAGACCCGCGTTGCCGCCACGCCGCAGACCGTCGGCCAGATCCTCAAGCTCGGCTACTCCGTCGTCGTCGAATCCGGCGCCGGCGCGGCTTCGAGCTTCTCGGATGCCGCCTATGAGGAGGCCGGGGCGAGTATCGGGTCCTCCGTACAAGCGCTGTCCGCCGATGTCGTACTGAAGGTCAACGCACCGGATGACACCGAGATCGACGCGTTGAAGGACGGCGCGACCCTGGTCAGCCTGATCTCCCCGGCGCTGCGGCCCGAGCTCGTCGAGAAGCTGTCGACCCGCCCGATCACCGTGCTGGCCATGGACGCGGTGCCGCGCATCTCACGGGCCCAGTCACTGGACGTGCTGTCCTCGATGGCCAACATCGCCGGCTACCGCGCCGTCGTGGAGGCCGCGCACGCGTTCGGGCGGTTCTTCACCGGTCAGGTCACCGCCGCGGGCAAGGTGCCCCCGGCCAAGGTGCTCGTCGTGGGCGCCGGAGTGGCCGGCCTGGCCGCGATCGGCGCGGCAGGCAGCCTGGGCGCGATCGTGAAGGCCACCGACCCGCGGCCCGAGGTCGCCGATCAGGTCAAGTCCCTGGGCGGGGAATACGTCTCGGTCGACCCGGCCGCCGCCGAGGTCTCGGCCACCGGCTACGCCAAGGAGATGGGCGACGACTACAAGGCCCGCGAGGCCGCCGTCTACGCCGAGTTGGCCCGCGAGGTCGACATCATCATCACCACCGCCCTGATCCCCGGCCGGCCCGCCCCACGCATCATCACCGCCGACATGGTCGCCTCGATGAAGCCCGGCAGCGTGCTGGTGGACATGGCCGCAGCCAACGGCGGCAATGTCGAGGGCACCGTGAAGGATCAGGCCGTCGTCACCGACAACGGCGTGACGATCATCGGGTACACCGACCTGGCCGGCCGGCTGCCTGCGACCGCCTCCCAGCTCTACGGCACCAACCTGGTCAACCTGCTCAAACTTCTCACCCCCGCCAAGGACGGCGCACTCGCGCTCGACTTCGAGGACGTCGTGCAGCGTTCGGTGACCGTCGTACGGGACGGGCAGACCACCTGGCCGCCGCCGCCGGTGCAGGTATCGGCGGCACCCGCAGCCGCCAAGGCCGAACCGGTGCAGGCGCCCAAGGTCAAGGAGCCGATGTCCACCGGGCGCCGGTTGGGCATCGCCCTGACCGGGGCGGCCATCCTGTTCGTGCTGTTGGCACTGTCGCCGGCCGCGCTGCAGATGCACCTCACGGTCTTCGCCCTGGCCATCGTCATCGGGTACTACGTGATCGGCAATGTGCACCACGCGTTGCACACACCGCTGATGTCGGTGACCAACGCGATCTCGGGCATCATCGTCGTCGGCGCACTGCTGCAGGTCGGGGAAACCGATGCTGTCATCGCCGCCCTGGCCACCGTCGCCATCATGCTCGCCAGTATCAACATCTTCGGCGGCTTCGCGGTCACGCGCCGCATGCTCGCGATGTTCTCCCGCAGCTAGCGTCTCTTGCCTACCCGATCGGAATCAATCTCCCCATGTTGACCCTGGAAACCGCTGCGACCGCGGCCTACGTCGTGGCAGCACTGCTCTTCGTCCTCTCCCTGGCCGGACTGTCCAGGCATGAGACGTCCCGCGCCGGCATCAGCTTCGGCATCGTGGGCATGGCGATCGCGCTCATCGCGACCATCGCCCTGGCGATCAACCACCAGATCGAGCCGCTGGGCCTGGGGCTGCTGTTCGGCGCCATGGCGATCGGCGCGACCATCGGCCTGTGGCGAGCCCGGATCGTCGAGATGACGGGCATGCCCGAGCTGATCGCGCTGCTGCACTCGTTCGTCGGCCTGGCCGCGGTGCTGGTCGGCTGGAACGGCTACCTGCACATCGAGGCGCACCCCGAAGGACCGGACGCCATCGCGATGTCCGAGCAGGGCATGCTGGGCATCCATTCCGCCGAGGTGTTCATCGGCGTCTTCATCGGCGCGGTGACCTTCACCGGGTCGATCGTGGCCAACCTCAAGCTGTCGGCCCGGATGAAGTCCGCACCGCTGATGCTGCCCGGCAAGAACGTCCTCAACCTGGGGTCGCTGGTGGCATTCGCCGCGCTCACCGTCTGGTTCGTGATCGACCCCAGCCTGTGGCTGCTGATCGCGGTCACCGTGCTGGCCCTGCTGCTGGGCTGGCATCTGGTCGCCTCCATCGGCGGTGGCGATATGCCGGTCGTGGTGTCGATGCTCAACAGCTACTCGGGCTGGGCCGCGGCCGCGGCGGGTTTCCTGCTCGGCAATAACCTGCTGATCGTCACCGGCGCACTCGTCGGCTCCTCGGGCGCCTACCTGTCCTACATCATGTGCAAGGCCATGAACCGCTCCTTCATCTCGGTCATCGCCGGCGGATTCGGCATCGAGGCCGGCCCGGCGGAGGACAAGGACTACGGCGAGCACCGCGAGATCACCGCCGATGCCGCCGCCGAGCTGCTGTCCTCGGCGTCCTCGGTGATCATCACCCCCGGCTACGGGATGGCCGTGGCCCAGGCCCAGTACGGGGTGGCCGATCTGACCCGCAAGCTGCGCGAGCGCGGTGTCACCGTCCGTTTCGGCATCCACCCCGTCGCGGGCCGGCTGCCCGGCCACATGAACGTGCTGCTGGCCGAGGCCAAGGTGCCCTACGACATCGTGCTGGAAATGGACGAGATCAACGACGACTTCGACGGCACCAGCGTCGTGCTCGTCATCGGCGCCAACGACACCGTCAACCCGGCGGCCTCCGAGGACCCCTCCAGCCCGATCGCCGGTATGCCGGTGCTCACCGTCTGGAACGCCGACAACGTCATCGTCTTCAAACGCTCCATGGCCTCGGGCTATGCGGGCGTGCAGAACCCACTGTTCTTCCGCGACAACACCCAGATGCTCTTCGGTGACGCCAAGGACCGGGTGGACGCGATCAACGCCGCGCTGTGATGCCGTGACGCGGGTGCCCGCCTGGTCGGTGCCGGCGTTCTTCATCGTCGGTGCGATCTCGCAGTACATCGGTGCCGCGGTCGGGGTGTTCCTGTTCGAGACGACCGATCCCGCGGCGGTCGCCTGGCTGCGCGCGGCGGCGGCCGCACTGGTGCTCATCGCCTGGCGTCGGCCGTGGCGGCGGGCCTGGACGCGCCGCGGTATCGCGGTGGCCGGTGGGTTCGGCATCGTGACGGTCGGCATGAACGTCGCCTTCTTCGAGTCGATCGCCCGGATCCCGCTCGGCACCGCCGTCGCCATCGAGTTTTTGGGGCCGGTGGCGGTCGCGACGCTGGGTTCGCGACGCGCGCGTGACGTGCTGGCGGTGGTGCTGGTGGCCGCCGGCGTCGCATTGCTGGCCGGGGTCCAGACCGGGGCCGACACACTGGGCATCATCTTCGCGCTCGTCGCCGCCGCGCTGTGGGCCGGCTACATCCTGCTCGGCAAGCGGGTCGCCGACGCGGGCGGCGGGCTGGACTCGCTGGCGGTCGGGATGGCGGTGGCCGCGGCGGTGCTGGCCGCACCTCTGGTGAGCGGCCAGCTGCTCGAGGACGCGGCCGTGTTCGCCGAGCCACGCACCTGGCTGTTCGGTCTCGGTGTCGGCGTGCTGTCCACCGCGGTGCCGTATGCGCTCGATCAGGTGGTGCTCACCCGGGTGGGCCGAGCACGGTTCGCGCTGCTGCTGGCGTTGCTTCCGGCCACCGCGGCCGTCGTCGGAGCCCTGATGCTGCACCAGATTCCGGCGGTGGCCGAGGTGGCGGGCATTGCGCTGGTGATGGCTGCTCTGGTGATCAGCGCGGGTGGGCAGGACGCGGTAACGGGGCCGGTCGGCGGCTAGTGTCACCCGTCGCCCGCACACCTAAAAGGGCGGTGGGTTCGCTTCGTAGTGGGCGCGGTTGAGCCCACGTTCATGGGCTATTCGGTATGCCCGGTTCTGCGCCCGGGTGCGTTTTCGCTTGGGAGCGGCGAATACTCGGTGCGTGCCGGGAGGTGGGGCCGGTGGCAACACGAGGGCTGCGGTCGGCTGCGCGATCTGCGGGAAGAACAGCGTCCCGCCTGGTGTGGTGGTGTACATACGGCCGTTGGGGGCGGTGATCGCGATCGTGCCATCGGCGTGCTGCTGGTCGTTCCAGCCACCCGGTCCGGAGTGAAACGTCTTGATTAGGTGATGAATCCGGCAATACAGCTTCGTGTTCGACGGATGTGTCGGGCCGTAGGGCCACGGGGTCGTATGGTCGATATCGCAGCGCGTGACCGGGACATTGCACCCGGGCCAGCGGCAGGTCAGATCCCGGCAGCCGATGAACTCGGTGAGCGCGCGGGACGGTTGGTAGCCGCGCTCGGCCCCCAGATCGGCTACCTCAGGTACGGGCCGGATCGTGGCGCGCGGTCTCATCTCGCGGACCTTTTCGGCGGGGACCGGTCCATAGCCGGGCAGTAGCGCGGGGTGGTCCGAGCTGCCCTCGACAGTGTCCCGGTCGCCGTGCAGATGGAGGACGATGTGCCCGTGGGGAGCCTCGTTGCCGGCAGCCGGGCATTCCTGCTTCCCGCACAAACACGGCGAGCTGGTCGCGCCCAGGGCGAGCGGCTCGACAGCATCGGCGCGGCGTTCGGCGGTCGTGCGTGGATCATCCGGGCACACCGTGCGGACCAGGTCATCGAGGCGCTGATCGAGCACCGCACCGGCGGTGGCATCGAGGCGGCCGTAGATCTCGACCAGCCCGTCACCGCACGGCTCCACCGTGATGCTGCGGGCACGCCGGGATTCCCGGGCCCGGCGCACCGCATCGGGATCGACGTCGATGACCATCCAATCGACGAGTTCGGAGACGCGGTCATCGGAGAGCCCGTTCCACGAGGGCGCCGCCTTGGCGAGCAGGGCGTCGATGACGGACATGATGTCGGGGTCGGTGATCAGCCCGGTGCGGTGCAGGATGATCCGCAGCACCCGTAGATCCACCACACCGGCGGCGAAGACCTCAGCGAAGCGGGGCAGGTGGGCGAGCAGGGTGCGGCCCTGGGTGATCATGGTGCAAGCGCGGCCGCGGCTGAGCCCGAGTTCGGCGCCGAGTTCGGCGGCGACCAGCTCCCAGTCATCGACGATCAGGTCCTCGAACGCATTGCCCAGCTCCGCCATCCGGGCGACCGCGAAGGTGCCCGCGGCCAGTATCTTCGCGGCCACCGCGGTGCGTTCGGCGCGCAGCTGCTCGCGTGCGGCGTCCAGTGCCGTCACCGCCTCCGTCGCCGCCTTCATACTTCGAACATACATTCGGTCACCGACAAGTCCTGACACGAGTTCGCCTGACGCCCAGAACCGCCCCCCAGCAGGTCGGACATCCCTAAATAGTACTGAGCGCCAACTTCCAGTACTCTCTGGATGGTACTGTTCGATCGATCTGAGTACCGTTTTCCGAGAGGTGACTGCCGTGCCCGTCGACCGCCTGCTCCCGTCCGACGAGGCGAAAGAACTCATCGCGCTCACCCGCGATATCGCCGACAAGCTGCTCGACCCCATCGTCGACGCCCACGAGAAGGCCGAAACCTATCCCGACGGGGTGTTCGCGCAACTCGGTGCGGCCGGGCTGCTGAGCCTGCCCCAGCCCGAGGAATGGGGCGGCGGCGGCCAACCCTTCGAGGTGTACCTGCAGGTGCTCGAGGAGATCGCGGCGCGGTGGGCGGCCGTCGCGGTCGCAGTCAGCGTGCACAGCCTGTCCTCGCATCCGCTGCTGGCCTTCGGCACCGATGAGCAGAAGCGGCGCTGGTTACCAGGGATGCTCGCCGGTGATCAGATCGGCGCGTACAGCCTCTCGGAACCACAGGCCGGTTCCGATGCGGCGGCGCTGCGGTGCGCGGCCACCCCCGATGGCGACGGCTATGTGCTGAACGGATCGAAATCCTGGATCACCCACGGGGGCGTCGCGGACTTCTACACACTGTTCGCACGCACCGGTGAAGGCTCCAAGGGGATCAGTTGCTTCCTGGTACCCGGCGACCTGGACGGCCTGACCTTCGGCAAGCCCGAGGAGAAGATGGGCCTGCACGCGGTGCCCACCACCGCAGCGTTCTACGACAATGCCCGCATCGACGCCGACCGGCTGATCGGCGCTGAGGGACAAGGCCTTTCGATCGCCTTCTCCGCCCTGGACTCGGGACGACTGGGCATCGCGGCGGTCGCCGTCGGCATCGCGCAGGCCGCACTCGACGACGCGACCCGCTACGCAAACGAGCGAACCACGTTCGGCCGCAAGATCATCGATCATCAGGGGCTGGGATTCCTGCTGGCCGATATGGCGGCCGCGGTGATCAGCGCCCGCGCCACCTACCTGGATGCGGCCCGCCGGCGGGATCTGGGGCTGCCGTATTCCGCGCAGGCCAGCGTCGCGAAACTGGTCGCCACCGATGCCGCCATGAAGGTCACCACCGATGCCGTCCAGGTGCTCGGCGGAGTCGGCTACACCCGCGATTTCCGCGCCGAGCGGTACATGCGGGAAGCCAAGATCACGCAGATATTCGAGGGCACCAATCAGATTCAACGGCTGGTCATCGCCCGCGGACTCACCGAGTAGTCACCGGCGTCACCCCGCATCCGCGGCAGGAGGAAAGTACTCCGGCGGTGAGGTCACCGTGATGACGGTGCCGCGACCGGACATCGAGTCGATCTCCAGCGCACCTCCCATCGCCTCGAAACGCGCCAGCAGCGAGCCCAGCCCGATATGGCCCTCCTGCAGACGCGCCGCGATGACGGCCGGGTCGAATCCGGGCCCGTCATCGGAGACCACCAGCACGACCCGGTCACCCACCCGCCGCAGGGTGACCGCGACTTGCGTGGCGCGCGCGTGTTTGTGGATATTGGCCAGCAGTTCGCGCGCGGCCCGGTGCAGCAGTGTCTGGGATGCCGGCTTGCCGACATCCTGCAGGTCGGCAGACACTGTATAGGCTCCGCGGGATTCGAACTGGCGCAGCAGTTCCCGGATCGCCGGGGCGAGGCCCAATTGTGCGAGTACCTGCGGGTGCAGCTCGGTGACGGTCGAACGCAGCAGGGCGGCGGTGTCCTGCAGCGCGTCGTACACCATGTCCAGGGCGGGGTCGGGGTGGGTATCGCGGAGCAGGTCGACCTCCATCCGTGCCGCCAGCAGTGTCTGCAGCGGTCCGTCATGCAGGGTTTCGGCGACCTCCCTGTTCTGCCGCTCGTCGGCCTGCATCGCCTCGGCGACCAGTTGGCGGCGCACTTCCAGCAGGGTCCGCACCCGAGCGGCCCGCAGGGACAGCACCAGGCACAGCGCGGTGGTGGCGACCGCCAGCCACAACAGGAACCCGAAATGCGTATAGACCATGTCCGGCAGGCCGATTCGATCATCACGTTTGGAGTAGACGATCCACACCGACAGATAGGCGCCGGCGGTGACCGTGCCGATGATCGCCGTCAGCAACGGCCGGTCCTGGAACGCCACGGAGATGGGCAGCAGGAAGAACACCGGCAGCAGCGCGGCGGTGGCGCCGCCCGAGACCACGCACAACACCACGATCAGCAGCACGTCGACACCGGTCGACGCCCAGTCCGCCCAGCGCGGCAGCGGTCCGTTGAGCACGGCCAACAGCCACACCACCGCGGCGATGGCGTAGCCGCCGAGGACCACGGCATACAGCCCGGGCAGCCAGTGGTCCACCTCCCAGATCCACACCAGCACGGCAATCAGTGCGATCAACGGCAGCCGCAGAACCGCCGACACCCGAACGGGTTCGGCCGCGAAGAACTCCACCAGGCGTGTCACCTCAGTCGAGCAGCTTGCGGCGCATCGCCTCGGCCACCGCAGCCCCCCGATCGCCCACGCCGAGCTTCTCGTAGAGCCGTTGCACATGGGTCTTGACCGTCGACGGCGCAAGGTAGAGCTCCTTGGCCATCGCCGGAATCGTCAGCCCGCGCGCGATCATCGCGAGCACTTCGGCCTCCCGGGCCGACAGCGTGGGGACATCGGGCTCATGGCGGCGGCGGATCTCGCCGGCCAGCGACGCCGCCAGCGCGGGAGCGATGACATCGCGGCCGCGTGCGCACGCCAGCACGGCGTCGACCAGTTCGCTGCGTGTCGACTCCTTGGACAGGAACCCCGCGGCACCGTCCTGCAACGCCTTGTAGACGATGGCCGACTCGTCATGAGCCGAGATGAGCAGCACCCGGGTCGGCAGATCGTCGCGGGTGACCGCGGCGGCCACCTCGGAGCCGTCCATGCCGGGCATCCGGTAGTCCAGCAGCGCGACCGCCGGTCGGTGGGCGCGGATCAGTTCGAGCGCGGCGATCCCGTCGTCGGCCTCGGCGACCACGTCGATCGATCCACTGGCGGCCAGCGCCCGGACCACACCGTCCCGGAACATCGGGTGGTCGTCGCCGACCACCACACGCACCTTCTGGGCCGAATCCTGCATGTGAGCAGCTTGTCACAGCGGGACGGCTCCGGGTGGCAAGATTCGGTGCGGGAGAGGCGGTGGCGGTGAACATCGAAGAGCTGCAATGGTTCGTGACGCTGGCCGAGGTCGAGCATGTCACCGA
Organism: Mycolicibacterium frederiksbergense; assembly: GCA_030499155.1. Lineage (GTDB taxonomy): Bacteria > Actinomycetota > Actinomycetes > Mycobacteriales > Mycobacteriaceae > Mycobacterium > Mycobacterium frederiksbergense_A. Next base: position 1,339,520 of record JAUKNU010000001.1, read on the forward strand.
GGCGGCGGCCGAACTGGGCATCAGTCAGCCGACATTGTCGCGATCACTGGCCCGGTTGGAGTTGCAGGTCGGGGCACCGCTGTTCGACCGTCTCAACCGCCGGCTGCAACTCAACGGTTATGGCCGGATCCTGCTGGAGCACGCTCGCCGCAGCATCGACGAAATGCGTTCGGCCACCGAACGTATCGCTACCCTGCGCGACCCGGAGACCGGCACGGTGCGGCTGGCCTTCCTGCATTCACAGGCCGGCGGATTCGTGCCCGACCTGCTGCGCCGGTTCCGCGCCGAGGCCCCGCGCGTGCAGTTCGAACTCTTCCAGGGACCGGCACACGCGATTGCGGAGCGGCTGGCCAACGGACAGACCGATCTCGCGATCACTTCGCCGCGGCCCGACGGTCACCCCTGGCGAGTGCTGTACGTCGAACGGCTGTGTCTGGCGGTGCCGCGGGGGCATCGCTTCGCCGGGCGGTCCAGGGTTCGGCTGGCCGACGCCGCCGACGAGCCGTTCGTGGCGCTGCGGCCGGGCTTCGGCCTGCGGTTGCTCACCGACGAATTGTGCGCCGCCGCCGGCATCTCCCCGCCGGTGGTATTCGAGGCCATGGAGATCCCGACCATGGAGGGTCTGGTCGCGGCCGGGTTCGGTGTCGCGGTCGTCCCGGTTCCCCGGCCTGATCGCACCGAACCCGGCGCCGCGTACATCCCGCTGACCGAGGCGACGGCGAAACGGCAGATCGGTCTGACCTGGAGCCCGGACCGTGAGATGGCTTCGACGGCGCGGCGTCTCGCGGACTTTCTCATGCAGATTCGTCATGAACTGCACTAATATCATGCATTGGACACATCACCGCTAGCGTCCTAGCGTCGTCCGGGTGGCGACCACGGTGACCCCTGTTGACTGGCAGGGCCATTCGCGTGGGTCCGCCGAATACCGGCGCCTACTGGCCGCGTTGTTCTTCGGGGGCGTGGCCACCTTCGCGCAGCTGTACTCGCCACAGTCGGTGCTTCCGCTGATCGCCCGTGACCTGGGCACCGGCGCCGCGGACGCCGCCCTGACGGTATCGGCCGCGACCGTCGGTCTGGCGCTGGGCGTCATCCCATGGGCCGCGCTGGCCGACCGCATCGGCCGGGTGCAGGCGATGACGCTATCCATCACGGCGGCAACGGTTCTGGGGCTACTGGTACCGCTGGCGCCGACTTCGGACCTGTTGCTGTCCGGGCGTTTCATCGAAGGTCTGATGCTCGGCGGCGTGCCGGCCATCGCAATCGCCTACCTGACCGAGGAGGTCGACGCCGGCAACGCCGCTCGCGCGGCGGGCAGCTACGTCGCGGGCACCACGATCGGCGGGTTGGCCGGACGGCTGGTCACCGGCCCGCTCGCCGAGTACGCCGGCTGGCGGGTCGGCGTGCTGGCCGTGGCCGTGCTCTGCGGGCTGTCTGCGGTGGCCTTCGTGCGCCTGGCCCCGCCGGCCCGGGGTTTCCGGCCCGCCCCCGGCGGCGACCTGGCCCGCCGACTGCTCGACAACCTGCGCTCACCACGTCAGTTGGCGCTCTACAGCCAGGCCTTCCTGCTGATGGGCGGCTTCGTCGCCCTCTACAACTTCCTGGGGTTCCGCCTGACCGCAGCGCCGTTCCACCTGCCGCAGACGCTGGTCAGCCTGGTGTTCCTGGCCTATCTGGCGGGCACCTTCACCTCCGCGCGGGCCGGCGCCGGGGCCGGACGCTTCGGCCGCCGCAAGGTCTTGCTGGCTTCGATCGCCACCATGGTCGTCGGTACCGCCCTCACCATGAGCGATCACATCGCCGTGGTGCTGCTCGGACTCATCATCGCGACCGCCGGGTTCTTCGGCGCGCACGCCATCGCGTCGGGCTGGGTCGCCTACGCCGCCGGGGCCGGCAAGACCCAGGCGTCCTCGCTGTACAACCTCTTCTACTACGCCGGGTCCAGTGCCGTCGGCTGGTTCGGTGGGCTGGCATTCGACGCCGCGGGCTGGCCGGCGGTGGCCGGGCTGGTCATCGGACTTGCGGTGTTGGCGGGTGCGCTTGCCCTCACCACACTGGGAAGTCGTGTTCGCGTCGAGCACCGGGTGTGAATCCTCGGCGACGATCCGGTCGGTTTCCCGACGACGATTCACAGTCGGGCGGCCAGCGGCTCTCACCGCCCCCATTCCACTTGTCTAACCATGTGACATATCGTGGCGGTCATGGACTTCGCGATGTCTGCCAAGGCGGCTGATTACCACAAGCGGCTCTCCGACTTCATGGTCGAGAACGTCTTCCCGGCAGAGGCCGCCTACCACGCCTATCGCGAGGAAAAGGGGCCTAAGGATCACACGGTGCCCCCGGTGGTCGAGGAGCTCAAGGCCAAGGCCAAGTCCGCCGGGTTGTGGAATCTGTTCCTGCCTTCGGAGTCGGGGCTGACCAACCTCGAGTACGCCCCGCTGGCCGAGCTGTCCGGGTGGAGCATGGAGATCGCTCCCGAGGTGCTCAACTGCGCCGCACCGGACACCGGCAACATGGAGACCCTGCACCTGTTCGCCACCGAGGCGCAGAGCAAGCAGTGGCTGGAGCCGTTGCTGGCCGGACAGATCCGCTCGGCGTTCGCGATGACCGAGCCCGCGGTGGCCTCCAGCGATGCCCGCAATATCGAGACCACCATGCTGCGCGACGGCGCCGACTACGTGATCAACGGCCGCAAGTGGTGGATCACCGGGGCCGCCGACCCGCGCTGCAAGCTGCTGATCGTCATGGGCCGCACCAACCCCGAAGCCGCGAGCCATCAGCAGCAGTCGATGATCCTGGTGCCCGCCGACACCCCCGGCGTATCGATCGAGCGGTCGTTGCCGGTCTTCGGGTGGCAGGACCAGCACGGACACTGCGAGATCACCTTCGACAATGTTCGGGTGCCCGCGGAAAACCTCTTGCACGAGGAGGGCAGCGGCTTCGCGATCGCCCAGGCCCGCCTCGGTCCGGGCCGGATCCATCACTGCATGCGCGCCCTCGGGGCCGCCGAGCGGGCGCTGGCGCTGATGATCGACCGCGTGCAGACCCGTATCGCGTTCGGCAAGCCGCTGGCCGAGCAGGGTGTGGTGCGCGAGCAGATCGCCAAGTCGCGCAACCAGATCGACCAGGCCCGGCTGCTGTGCGAGAAGGCCGCCTGGACCATCGATCAGGAGGGCAACAAGGCCGCCCACGTGCTGGTCTCCCAGATCAAGTCGGTCGCACCGCAGATCGCGTGCGACGTCATCGACCGGGCCATCCAGGTGCACGGCGGCGCCGGGGTCTCCGACGACTTCCCACTGGCCCGCCTGTACGGCTGGCACCGCGCGATGCGGCTGTTCGACGGGCCCGACGAGGTGCACATGCGCACCATCGCCCGCGCCGAACTCGGCAGGGAGAAGTCGGCGTTTGCTTCGGCGGCGTGCCGCCAATCAAGTACGGCTGTGACACAGTAGAAACCGTGGAACTGACAGGCGCCTGGAACTTTCGCGACGTTGCCGAGTCCGCCGGCATCCGGCCCGGCCTGCTGTTCAGGTCCAGCGAACTGAGCCGCCTCACCGACGAGGGACAGGCCGCGCTGCTCGCACTCGGCATCAACGATGTCGCCGACCTGCGCTCGCGGCGCGAGCTGGAACGCCGCGGCCCCGGCCAGGTGCCGGCGAGCATTTCCTTGCACCACTTGCCGTTCCACTTCGAGGACGACTCCGAGCAGGACGCACCGCACGAGGCCACGTTCCAGCGGGTGATGTCGGAGTCCCCCGACGGTGAGGACGTCGCCGAGTCCGCCAAGCGGTACATGACCGAGGTGTACGAGGAGTTCCCGTCGCTGACCGGCGCGCAGGTGGCCGTGCGCCAGGTGATCTCGCTGCTGGCCGACGGCAGGCCGGTCATCGCGCACTGTTTCGCCGGCAAGGACCGCACCGGGTTCACCGTCGCCACCGTGCTGGAGGCCGTCGGCGTGCCGCGGGATGCGATCCTGACCGACTTCCTGCGCAGTAATGACGCCATCGACCCGCTGCGGATGAGCATCATGGAATCGGTGAGGGCCCGCGCCGGCGAGGCACCCGAGGTGCTGACCTTCGCCGAGGCGCGGCTCACCGATGCCGTGCTCGGTGTTCGGGCGGAGTACCTTGAGGCGGCCGGCCGCAAGGTCGACGAGCTCTACGGATCGGTGGGCGGTTTCCTGGAGGCCGCCGGGGTGACCGAGGCGGATCTGGCCCGGCTGCGTACGTCCCTCACTAGCTGAGCAGGACGCCGACGACCCAGGTGACCGTGGCCAGCAGCGCGCCGGTCAGCTCCACACCGACCGACAGCGCCACACCCTTGAGTGCGTGCACCGTCGAGGCCCACGCGCGGGTGGTGTCACGTCGCAATGCGAGTTCGGCGGCGAACACCCCGAGCACGAATCCGATGAGCAGGCCGATGACGGGAATGACGAAGAAGCCGACGGTACCGGCCACTGCACCGATCACCAGCACCGATGTTCGGACCTCTGCGCGGCGCATCCGCTGGACGGGCCAGGTGTACTTGATCACCTCGGCGATGACGAAGAACGCCGCCGCGATACCGAATGTCACCCAGGACGTGGTCGAACCCTCGACGTAGGCCCACACCCCGATCGACGCCATCACCAGCAGTCCGCCGGGCAGGATCGGGATCACGATGCCGGCCAGCCCGACGGCGATGGCCAGCGCGACCAGGACGATCCCGAGGGTGCTCACCCCCTGAATCTACGGTCTACGCGCCGAGCTGTCGGGCCAGGTCGACGAAATCCTGCGCGACAAGCTCGAACTCACCGTCGGTGACTTTCGGCAGCCGATGGCCGGGGCCGTGCTCGAGCGGGCGCACGACGTAGCCGGTGCGCAGGCCACAGGCCCGCGCCGCCCGCAGATCGCTCGGGTGGGTGGCAACGAGCATGAGCTCCTCAGGTGCCACATCGAGCAGTCGGGCGCAGCCGAGATAGGCCTCGGGGTCGGGTTTGTAATGGCCGAACAGCTCGGCGGAGATGACACAGTCCCATGGCAATCCGGCGTTCTTGGCCATGTGCGTGAGTAGCGAGACGTTGCCGTTCGACAGCGTGGTGATGACGAAGCGCTGCTTCAGGCGGTGCAGGCCGGAGACCGCGTCCGACCACGGGGGCAGTCGGTGCCAGGCCCGGTTGAGGTCGTCGAGCTCGGCCTCGCCGACCGGGACACCCTCGAGCAGACCGACCAGGATTTCGCGGTGCAGATCGTCGATGCGCGTCCAGGGCAACGCGCCCCGGCGCACCCGGTCCATGGCCGGGGCGTAGCCGGCCCGCCACGCATCGGCGAAGGACGCCCAATCCCGTTGCAGCCCATGGCGGGCCCCGAAGGATTGCAGTTCGGCGATGATGCCGGACCGCCAGTCCACCACGGTGCCGAACACGTCGAACGCCAAGGCGCGCGGAGCGTCCACTACGGCTCCAGGACGAGCTTGCCCCGGATCTTGCCCTCGGCCAGCGCCTGCAGACCTGCGGCACCGTCGGCGAGCCGGTAGGTCACCGGCGCCGGCGGCCGCAGCCCGGCGGCGACCAGGTCGGCGAGCCCGGCGCCGACCTCGGCTTGTGCGGCCGGCGAGTGCCGGACGAACTCGCCCCAGCCGACACCGACCACACTGACGTTGCGCAGCAGCAGCCTGTTCACCTTGACCGTCGGAATCCCCTGTCCGGCAGCGAAGCCGATGACCAGCAGCCGCCCTTCGGGGGCCATCACCCGGATGGCGTCGTCGAACACGTCACCACCGACCGGGTCGACCACCACATCCACGCCGCGGCCACCGGTGGCATCGAGCACCGCCTGCTTCCAGCCCTCGGTCAGCGGGAGCACCACATCGGCACCCACGCTCGCCACGAATTCCTGTGCGTCGGGGCGGTGCACCAGCGCCACCACCCGGGCGCCGAGCGCCTTGGCGACCTGGATGGCCGCCACCCCGATGCCGCCGGCCGAGCCGAGCACCAGCACCGTCTCCCCGGCCCGCAACGCCGCACGGCGGTGCAGGGCGAAGTACATCGTGTAGTAGTTGCCCAGCAGCGCGGTCGCCGCTGCGTCGTCGATACCGTCGGGGGTGGGCACCACGCTCGACGGCGCGACCGCCACCTGCTCGGCGTAGCCACCGAGCATGGACATCGCCGAAACCCGCTGGCCTACGGTGAAACCCGAACCCTCCGGAGCCGACCGGACGGTGCCGGCCACCTCCATGCCCGGAGTGAACGGTGGCTCCAAGCGCAGCTGGTACTCACCGCGCAGCAACAGCAGGTCGGGGAAGCAGACACCGGCCGCGCCGACGTCGATGATCACCGAGTCCGCTGATTCCGGATCGGCGACATCGAGGTAGGCCAGCCCGTCGGTACCGGTCAGCGCCTGTGCGACAAGCGCTTTCATCCGAGTTTGAAGCTGGCGGCCTGCGCTGCCGACAGGTCGGTGATCTCGCCCCATTTGCCGGCGATGTCGTCCACGGTCGGCACCTCGGTGAAGGTGACGCCCTCGTTCTGGAACAGTGCGGTGCGCTGCACCTTGCCGCCGCCGACGATGAACACCGAATCGGTGTCGGGCAGTTCCTCGGTCATCAGGTACGCGACCACGGGCGCAACGTATTCCGGGGTCAGCTTCTCGAACACCTCGGGCGGCAGGATGTCCTGGGTCATGCGGGTCGCGGCGATCGGCGCGACGGCATTGGTCTTGATGTTGTACTTGGCGCCTTCCTGGGCCAGCGTATTGATCAATCCGACCAGGCCCAGCTTGGCGGCGCCGTAGTTGGCCTGACCGAAGTTGCCGAACAGACCGCTGGTGGAGGTGGCGACGACGACGCGGCCGAAGCTTTGCTCACGGAAGTGCGGCCACGCCGCCCGGATGACGTTGTACCCCCCGTACAGGTGCACCTTGAGCACGGCATCCCACTGCTCGAAGGTCATCTTGTGGAACGTGCCGTCACGCAGGATGCCGGCATTGCTCACCACACCGTCGACCTTGCCGAACTCGTCGACGGCGGTCTTGATGATGTTCTCCGCACCCTCGGGTTCGGCAACGCTGTCGTAGTTGGCAACGGCGCGGCCACCCGCGGCCTTGATCTCCGCGACCACCTCGTCGGCCATGTTGTGTCCGGCGCCGGACCCGTCGCGGGCACCGCCGAGGTCGTTGACGACGACACTGGCACCCTCGCGGGCCAGGGCCAGGGCGTATTCGCGGCCGAGGCCACCGCCGGCTCCGGTGATGACGACAACGCGATCCTGCACTCCGGGCATAACATTCCTCTCGGTGTTGGGTCAGTTCTTGTGTGGTCGATCCCGCGCTAGAAAAGCCGCCGGGCCAGTTTCCACGCCTTCTCTGTATACGGCGGGTAGATCATCGCCCCCAAGTCGGGGCGGGTGGTCTTGGTCAGCACCGATTTGCGGTGGCTGAACTCCTCGAATCCGTACCGGCCGTGATAGGCGCCCATCCCGGACGGGCCGACACCACCGAACGGCAGCTTGGTGGTCGCGAAGTGGAAGATCAGGTGGTTGACCACCATGCCGCCGGCGGGCACCTCACGGATCACCCGTTCTCGGGTGGCCTTGCTCTTGGTGAACAGGTAGGCGGCCAGCGGCTTGGGCCGCGCGTTGACGAAAGCGATTGCCTCGTCCAGGTTCTGGACCGTGACGATCGGCAGGACCGGTCCGAAGATCTCATCGGTCATCAGTGGCTCGTCCAGCGACGGATCGACCACGACGGTCGGCTCGATCGCCAGCTCGGCGGCATTCGTGCCGCCGCCGATCGCCACCTCGCCCTCGGTGGCGGCCACCGCCGCGGCGAGCCGGTCGAAGTGGCGCCGGTTCACGATGCGCTTGCCGCCGGTCGCGTCGGCCTCGAACACCTGTACCGCGGCCTTGACCTTGGCGACCAGCTCGTCACGCACCGCGGCGTCGACGAGCACGTAGTCCGGGGCGATGCAGATCTGACCGGAGTTGATCAGCTTGGTCCAGGCGATCCGTTTGGCGGCGACGTCCAGGTCGGCGTCGGCGGCCACGATGACCGGGCTCTTGCCGCCCAGCTCCAGGGTCACCGGGGTCAGATGCGCGGCCGCGGCTTGATAGACCTTGCGGCCGATCTCGGTGCCACCGGTGAAGCAGATCTTGTCGAAACCCTGGTCGATGAGCAGCTGGCTGACCGAACCGTCACCCTCGATGACCGCGACGGCCTCGGGGTCCAGGTATCGCGGGACCAGCTCGGCCATCAACGCCGAGGACGCGGGCGCCAGCTCGGAGGGTTTGAGCGCGACGGTGTTACCGGCGGCGATGGCACCCACCGCGGGGCCGAGGGTCAGCGCGAACGGGAAGTTCCAGGCGCCGATGACGAGCACGGTGCCGAAGGGCTCGTACTCGACCCAGCCGCGGGCCGGCAGCTGGGACAGCTCCAGGAGCCGGTACCGGCGCTTGGCCCACTTGCCCAGATGCTTGGCGGCGTCGCGGGCCTCGGCGGCGGTGCTGGCGATATCGGCCAGCCACGCCTCGAACGGCTTGCGGCCCAGGTCCGATGCCAGCGCGTCGGCGATGGCGGACTCGTTGTCGACGACCATCCGTTCCAGCGCGCGGAGCTGCTGTTTACGCCATTCGATGTCGCGGGTGCGGCCGGTGGCGTAGGCCGCGCGGAGTCCGGCGACGACCGCCGGGATGTCCGTCACCGCTGGTGAAGTGGGTGCGTCTGCATGCGTGGTCATTGGAGCGTCCTTCCAGACCGAGGAAATCTGATACTAACCATCCGGTCGGTCGGTCCATAAGACCTCATTCCGCTCTCAGCGTCTGATGGCGGTCACGAACTGGGAGAACGCGTCGTCGGCGGGCGCATCCGGGCCATCGGGCAGCGCCCAACGGTCGAGCCGGCGCATCTCGGCGGCCGATTGCACCGCGGCGCTGTCCCAGCCGTGCACGCCGAGCCATTCGGCCACATCGGCACGGTCCGGATCGTTGTACATGAGCTCGCCGACATCGAGGCTGTCGGTGATACCGAACTTCTCCTTGATGGCCTCGAACCGTTCCTTCATCTGCTGGCGACGTTCCTCGGCCTGCGTCGGAGCTGTCTCCACCGCAATCCGGCTACCCGCGGCGCTGAGTTCGGTGATCTGGGTGAAGAGCCGGTCCTGCGCGTCCGCGGGCAGGTACATCAACAGACCCTCGGCCAGCCAGGCTGTCGGCGTCGAGGCGTCAAAACCGGCCTGGCGCAACACCTTCGGCCAGTCGTGGCGCAGGTCGACGGCGACCTCCCGGCGGGTCGACGTCGGCTGCACACCGTGCTCGGAGAGCACCGAGTGCTTATATTCGAGCACCTTGGGCTGGTCTATCTCGAAGACGGTGGTGCCGGCCGGCCAATTCAGTCGGTAGGCGCGCGAGTCCAGGCCGGACGCGAGGATCACCACCTGACGGATCCCGGCGCCGGCGGCGGCGGTGAAGAAATCGTCGAAGAAGCGGGTGCGCACCGCCTGATAGCTACCCATGTGCGCGAAGAGGGCGGCGCCTTCGGGGTCGATGTCGACCGCGCGGGCGACCCAGTCCTCGTCCATCATCAGGCCCCAGACACCACCGCCGGCGCCCTCGACCAGCATGCGCGCGTACGGGTCGCTGATCAGCGGGTCGGCGCTGGCCGTCTCGGCCGCTCGCGCTGCGGCGACCATCACGGCGGTGGTTCCTACGCTGGAGGCGATATCCCAGCTGTCATCGTGGGTGCGCAGTGAGCTCATGTCCCGATGCTACCGATAGTTAGGTGATCTATCCGTCTTCGCCGGTGCGCAGCTACTTCGAGAGCGTCCACAGCTTGTTAGCCATCAGCAGTTCCAATTGCTCGACCACCGCGGCGGCTTCGTCATGCGTCCCGACGTAACCGGCGTAGAAACCCATCCCCCACATCACCGCGACCAGCATCTCGACCAACGTTGCGACGTCGGTGTCGGTGGTCAGTTCGCCGCGCTCGATGGCATCGCCGACGGCCCACTGAACGAACGCCCGCGAGTTCGCGAGCGGGTCGTGCTCGTCCTGGCTGAGCTCGGGATGGCGCTGCGCCTCCAGCACCGAGGTCACCAGGAAGGCCGCGACCGAGCGGTCCTTGCTGTCGGCCTGCATCGCCACCGCGTAAAACGCCGACAGCCTCTTCAAAAGTGTCGGCTCGGCCTTGGCTTTCTCGATGCCGGCACGCACCACGACGGCGTTGGTGTGCTCGACCACTTCCCGGTAGAGCAGGTGCTTGCTCTGGAAGTAATGGTTGATGGCCGGGCGGGTCAGATCCGAACGAACCGCGATGGCCTGGAATGTTGCTGCGTCGTAACCGAGTTCGCTGAATACCTCGCGCGCGGCCTGCAGGATGCGCTCCCGGGTCTCCGCTGCCTTGGCGGCAGGCGGACGACCCGGACCTCTGCTGGCTATATGCGGCACAGTCAAATTGTGCCACAGATCACCTGGCCCACTACCGGAGGATGATTGCGAAGTCACACGAAATTGACCTTTCAGCAAACCGCCAGGACAAGGGTTCAGCGCACCCGGTGCGGGGTGAGGGCATTCGGCGGCAGCGACCCGAACCGGCCGGCGTTGAAGTCCTCCATGGCTTGGCGCACCTCCGATTTGGAATTCATGACGAACGGCCCGTACTGCACCACCGGCTCGCGGATCGGGCGTCCGCCCAGCAGCAGCACTTCCAGCGCCGGCCGGTTGCCGTCCTGTCCGGAGTCCGCGGCGATGTCGATGCGGTCACCGGAGCCGAGCACGGCCAGCTGGCCCTGCTGGATCGGGCGACCCTCCGACCCGACGCTGCCCCGCCCGGACAGCACGTAGACCAATGCGTTGAACTGCCGATCCCAGGGCAGGTTCAGCCGCGCGCCGGGCTCGATGGTGGCATGGGCCAACGCGATCGGGGTGTGGGTCTGGCCCGGTCCGGCATGGTCACCGATGGAACCGGCGATGACGCGGACCAACGCGCCACCGTCGTCCGAGGACAACAGCTGCACGGCACCGCCTTCGATGGATTGGTAACGCGGGGCGGCGAACTTGTCCTTGCGGGGCAGGTTCACCCAGAGCTGGACGCCGTGGAACAGACCACCGCTCTCGACGAGTTCGGCGGGTGGGGTCTCGATGTGCAGGATGCCGGCACCCGCCGTCATCCACTGGGTGGCGCCGTCGGTGATCAGACCGCCGCCGCCGTGCGAGTCCTGGTGGGCGAAGCGTCCGTCGATCATGTAGGTGACGGTCTCGAAGCCGCGGTGCGGATGCCAGTCGGTCCCACGGGGTTCACCGGGCTGGTATTCGATCTCGCCCATCTGGTCCATGTGCACAAAGGGGTCGAGATCGGCGGCGCTGACGCCGGCGAAGGCGCGGACAACGGGGAAACCCTCGCCCTCGTAACCGCGAGGGCCGGTGGTGATGGAGCGCACGCGGCGCTCCGTCTCGGCGGGCGAGGCCGCCGCGATGCGGGGCAGGGTCAGCGTATCGGCTGTGATGGCAGGCATGCTCAGATTAACCGGACTGTGGTCCGATTCATTCCTGGCGCGTCGCAGGTTTGGATTTTGACGGTTTTGGAAATTCCCCGCAAGCGATAACGCGTCAGCATCACCTCAAGGATGGGAATTACCATGATTGTGCTCGGCATCGTGCTCCTGCTGATCGGATACTTCACCAGCCTCTCGATCCTCTACACGATCGGCGCGATTCTCGTCGTCGTCGGCGTCGTGCTGTGGATCCTGGGCGCCGTCGGCCGTCCGGTCGGTGGTCGAAAAGTCTGGTTCTAGCCCGCTTTACCCCAACACGGCAAGTGCCGCGGACCTGGCGTCCGCGGCACTTGCCTTCTGCACCACCGCCTGCGCCGCGGCACGGCACCGCTCCAGCGTGACCCCGGCCAGCGCGGCGCCCACTCCCGGCACCGCCGTCGCGGCCGCCGACAGTGACGTCACGCCCATCCCCACCAGCACGCAGGCCAGTAGCGGGTCCGCGGCCGCCTCACCGCACACGCCGACCGGCTTGCCCACGGCCGCACCGGCCTTGGCGGTCATCGCGACCAAGGTCAGCACGCCGGGTTGCCACGGATCGGTCAGGGTGGCCAGTTCGGCCGACATCCGGTCGGCGGCCATCGTGTACTGCGCCAGATCGTTGGTGCCGATCGACAAGAAGTCGACATGCTTCAGGATGCGGTCGGCCAGCAGTGCCGCCGCCGGAATCTCGATCATCACACCAGGCGTCAGCCCGAAGGAGCGTGCTTGGGCGGCAAAGTTTTTGGCTTCGTCGGGAGTGGCGATCATCGGCGCCATCACCCACGGATCGCTGCCGGTGGCCTGTGCCGCCGCGGCGATCGACTCGAGCTGACGGGTGAGCAGTCCCGGGTTCCCGAACGAGATGCGAACGCCGCGCACCCCCAGTGCCGGGTTGGCCTCATCCGCATGCCCGGCGAATTTCAGCGGTTTGTCCGAGCCGGCGTCCAGGGTGCGGATGACAACCTTGCGGCCCTCGAACGCGGTCAGCACCTCACCGTAGATGCGCGCCTGCTCGTCCACCGTCGGCTCGGTATCGCGGTTCAGGAAACACAGTTCGGTACGGAAGAGCCCCACGCCTTCGGCCGGAGTCTGACTCGCCGACCGGGCCGCCGCACCATCCTGGACGTTCGCCAGTACCGCCACCGCCTGCCCGTCGGCGGTGGCGCCGGGTCCGGTCCATTGCGCGATGCGCGCGGCGTCCTCGCGTGCTTTCCCGACGGCGCGCTGCGCCTGCTCGGCATCCGGGGACACCGTCACCGTGCCGAGGGCACCGTTGACCATCACCTTCACACCGGCCGGCACCGCGTCCAGCCCGCCCACCGCCACCACGCACGGAATGCCGAGCTGGCGGGCGATGATCGCGGTGTGGCTCGTCGGGCCGCCGAGAGTGGTGGCCAGCGCCACCACCAGGGTCGGGTCCAGGCCGGCGGTGTCGGCGGGCGCGAGGTCCTCCGCGCACAGCACCGAGGGAACATCCGGCACCGGGACGCCGGGTTCGGGCAGCCCGGCCAGCTGAGCGAGCACCCGGTCACGCACGTCCCGCAGGTCGGTCACCCGTTCGGCCATCAGGTCGCCGGCCTTCGACAGCGCGTCAGAGATCTTGGCGATGGCCCCACCCACCGCATGATGGGCCGGACTGCCCGCCTTGATCCGCTTTTCGGCGTCCAGCAGCCAGGCCCGGTCCTGGGCCAGTGCGGCGGTGGTGGCCAGCACCTCCGAAGCCACGCCGGTCGCGTGGGCCGCCCGATCGCGCAGCCGCTCGGCGACTGCGGCCGCCGCGGCTTTGAGCCGGTCCACCTCGCCCGGCCGGTCCGCCTCGGGCACATCGGCGGCCGACACCGGGGCGGTCGGTCGCGCTCCCGGCCGGATCACCGGGGCGTAGGCCACTCCGGCCACCACCGGAACGCCGGTCAGAACCTGTGTCTCAGTCACGGATGAAGTGCTCATGCGATTCAGATTACAAGAAAGCATTGACAAGTCAACAGATTCAAGCGTAAAACCACATATATCAACATTTGAGCCGGTCAGCTCACCCGAACGGAGACGGATGTACGCCGAGGAACGCCAGAACGCCATCGCCACCCTGGTGATGCAGCAGGGGCGCGCCTCGGTCACCGAACTGGCCCACACCTACGACGTCACCACCGAAACGGTGCGCCGCGATCTCGCCGTGCTGCACAAGGCCGGCCTGCTGCGGCGGGTCCACGGCGGCGCCGTCCCGGCGCGGGCCCTGCACCTGGTCGAACAGGATGTCGGCGAGCGGGACGCGACCCGGGCCGCCCACAAGGACGCCATCGCCGCGGCCGCCACCGACGTGTTCCCCGCCGGTGGTGCCAGCGTGCTGCTGGACGCCGGCACCACCACCAGCCGGGTCGCCGCACTCATCCCGACCGACCGCGAGCTCGTGGTGGTGACCAACTCGGTACCGGTTGCCGCCCGGCTGTCCGCGGTGCCATCGGTATCGCTGCAGTTGCTCGGCGGACGGGTCCGCGGGCTGACCCAGGCCACCGTCGGCGAGCAGGCCCTGCAGACCCTCGAGCAGCTGCGGGTCGACATCGCCTTCATCGGCACCAACGGGATCACCGTCCGGCACGGCCTGTCCACACCGGACACCGAGGAGGCAGCCATCAAACGCGCCATGGTCAAGTGTGCGAATTACGTCGTCGTCGTCGCCGATTCCTCGAAGATCGGCCGGGAAGAACTCCACAGCTTCGCGCCGATCTCCGCCGTCGACGCACTCATCACCGATACCGAGATCGCCGACACCGCCCGCGAGGAGCTCATCGGCCTCGGAATCGAAGTCACCTGTGCAGGAGCATCCGCATGATCGTCACCGTCACCCCCAACCCCAGCATCGACCGCACCGTCACGCTGCCCGGCACCTTGACCCGCGGCGCGGTCCACCGGATCAATTCGGTGACCGACGAACCGGGTGGCAAGGGCGTCAACGTCGCACGCGCGCTGGGCCTGGCAGGTCTGGACGCGTTGGCCGTGCTGCCCTCGGCCGACGCCGACCCGATGCTCACCGCGCTGCGGGCCGCCGGGGTTCCCTACGCCACGGTGCCCGTCCGCGGAACGATCCGCACCAACGTGGCGATCACCGAAAATGACGGCACCACAACCAAACTCAATGAGCCCGGCGCGACACTGGACGCCGACGCACTGGAAGCCCTGACCCGCACCGTGGTGGAAGCCGGGCACCGGGCGCAGTGGATCGTGATGTCCGGGTCGCTGCCACCGGGCATGCCGGTGAGCTGGTACGCCGACGTGGTCGCCCTGCTGTCCGACAAGGACTGCCTCGTCGCGGTGGACACCTCGGACGCGCCGCTGTCCGCGTTGGCCGCGTCCTTCGGCCGCGCGGCCCCCGATCTCATCAAACCCAACGCCGAGGAACTCGCCGGACTGACCGGCACCTCCGGCCAGGAGCTCGAAGATGCCGCCGCCGCAGGTGATCCGATGCCGGTGATCGCCGCGGCCCGCCGATTGGTCGACCGCGGCGCCCGCACCATCCTGGTCACCCTGGGCGCGGCCGGCGCGGTGCTCGTCGACCCGTCCGGCGCCTGGTTGGCCGGTTCGCCGCCGATCACCCCGCGCAGCACGGTGGGGGCCGGTGATTCCGCACTCGCCGGCTACGTACGGGCGGCGCTGTCCGGGGCGGACGCCCCCGACCGGCTGCGGATGGCTGTCGCCTATGGCAGCGCCGCCGCCTCCCTGCCCGGTTCCGCGCTGCCGCGCCCGGACCAAATCGATCTGAAAGCCGTACCAGTGAAGGCCATTTCACTGTCCCGTTCCGAGTCCTGACAACAGAAGGTCACTCCATGTCCAGTTCACCCTCGGTGATCACCACCGACCTGGTCCTGCTCGACGCCGACGCCGGCGGCGACAAACAGGCCGTCATCTCCCGCATCGCCGGGCTCCTGGTCGGCGCGGGCCGCACCACCGACGCCGACGGGCTGATCGCCGCCGCCATGGCGCGCGAGGCCCAGTCCGCGACCGGCCTGCCCGGCGGGATCGCCATCCCGCACTGCCGGTCACCGTATGTCGACACCCCGACCATCGGTTTCGCCCGGCTGTCCCCCAAAGTCGACTTCGGCGCCCCAGACGGTCCGGCCGATCTGGTGTTCCTCATCGCCGCACCGGATTCCGGCGGCGCCGAACACATGAAGCTGCTCTCCAGCCTGGCCCGCGCGCTGGTACGCAAGGACTTCGTCGAGTCGCTGCGGTCCGCAGGCACGGCCGGTGAACTGGTCGCGCTGGTCGAGGGCGTGGTGAACCCCGCCCCCGCGCCCGACGCACCCGCCGCCGCGCCGGCCGCCTCCGCAGCACCTGCCGCCAAGAAGAAGATCGTGGCGATCACCGCCTGCCCCACCGGAATCGCGCACACCTACATGGCGGCCGACGCGCTGAAACTGGCCGCCGAACGCGCCGACGTCGAGTTCGTGGTGGAGACCCAGGGCTCCTCGGGCAGCACACCGCTACCCGGTTCGACCATCGCCGCCGCCGACGCCGTCATCTTCGCCACCGATGTGGGTGTCAAGGACCGCAGCCGGTTCGCGGGCAAGCCGGTGATCGCCTCCGGCGTGAAACGCGCCATCAATGAACCCGACACCATGATCGCCGAAGCCGTTGCCGCCGCGGATAACCCGAGGGCCGCCCGGGTGGAGGGAACCGCCAGCGCCGACAGCGGCACCGAGGGTTCCTCGAACGTCGGCTGGGGCACCCGGACCCGGCAGATCCTGCTCACCGGCGTGAGCTACATGATCCCGTTCGTCGCGGCCGGTGGTCTGCTGATCGCGCTGGGCTTCCTGTTCGGCGGCTACGAGATCGCCGACAACGGCCAGGACATCGCGCTCAACAACTCGCTGACCAACCTGCCCGACGGCGGCATGATGCAGTACCTCGGCGCCATCCTGTTCACCCTGGGCGGGCTGGCCTTCAGCTTCCTGGTGCCCGCGCTGGCCGGCTACATATCCTTCGCCATCGCCGACCGGCCCGGTATCGCGCCGGGATTCACCGCGGGTGCGCTCGCGGTGTTCGTCGGCGGCGGCTTCATCGGCGGCATCGTCGGCGGCGTGATCGCCGGCTTCACCGCACTGTGGATCAGCAACCTCAAAGTCCCGCAATGGCTACGCGGCCTCATGCCGGTGGTGATCATCCCGCTCATCGCGTCACTGTCGGTGGGTCTGATCATGTTCTTCCTGATCGGCCGCCCGCTGGCCTGGGTCAACACCAGCCTCACCGATTGGCTCAACGGGCTGACCGGCACCTCGGCGGTGTTCCTCGGCGTCATTCTCGGCCTGATGATGTGCTTCGACCTCGGCGGCCCGGTCAACAAGGCCGCCTACGCCTTCGCCACCGCCGGCCTCGCCGCGGCCACCACCGCATCCTTCGAAATCATGGCGACGGTGATGGCGGCCGGCATGGTCCCGCCGCTGGCCATGGCTCTCGCAACGACCATCCGCCCCGGCCTGTTCAGCGAACCCGAGAAGGAAAACGGCCGCGCAGCTTGGCTTCTCGGCGCCTCGTTCATCTCCGAGGGCGCCATCCCGTTCGCCGCGGCCGACCCGCTGCGCGTCATCCCGTCGATGATGTTCGGCGGCGCCATCACCGGCGCACTGTGCATGGCGTTCGGTGTGACGCTGCGGGCGCCACACGGCGGCATCTTCGTGTTCTTCGCGATCGGCAACCTGGCGATGTTCCTCGTCGCGCTCGTGGCCGGCACCGTCGTCTCCGCGCTCGCCGTCGTCACGGCCAAGCAGTTCATCAAGCCCCGCCAAGCCGTATCCGTCTGACATCCTCGACCACAACCCCAACACACAAGGAGAAAGCACATGCCCGAAAAGACCGTCACCGTCGGATCGTCCATCGGCCTGCATGCCCGGCCCGCCGCGATCATCGCCGAGGCCGTCGTCAACGCCGGTGTCGAGGTCACCCTCGCCGTCGACGGTGGCGAACCCGTGGACGCCGGCTCCGCACTGATGATCATGACGCTGGGCGCCGGAAACGGCGCACAGGTGACGGTGGCATCGGAGGATGCCGCGGCGCTGGCCACCATCGCCGAGCTGGTGACCAAGGACCTCGACGCCTGATCCAGAAAGCGGAACGAGGCCCATCTGCACCCCCGTAAAATGACTCTGGCAAAGCTGGATGGGAAGTCCACACCTAGGCTGTCGTGACAGGATGCGCCGCCGGTAGGCGGCCTCCACTTTGCTGCGGGGTGTGCCGGCACAACCCGCATCCGGGGACTGCAAGGGGGAGTGAACAACCGTGCGACGCATCGGTGCGCTGCTGGCCGCTTTGGCACTCGTCCTGCTGACGGCGCCGCCGGCCGCCGCGATCGAACCGCCCGTCATCGATCCGGCCGCCGTCCCGCCCGACGAAACAGGTCCTGACCAGCCGACCGAGCAACGCCGGCAGTGCTCGGCGCCGATCAGCTTCCCGGATTCGAATTTCATCGACAAACCGTGGGCCAACGAGTACCTGCGCCTTGCCGATGCGCAGAAATTCGCCACCGGGGCCGGGGTGACCGTCGCGGTCATCGACACCGGGGTCAACGGCTCTGCCCGGGTCCCTGCCGAACCCGGCGGCGACTTCGTGGACAAGGCCGGCAACGGAATGTCCGACTGCGACGCGCACGGGACACTGACCGCGGCAATCATCGCGGGCAGGCCCGCTCCCACCGACGGGTTCATCGGCGTTGCCCCGCAGGCGCGCATCCTGTCGTTGCGCCAGACCTCGGACAACTTCCAGCCCGTCGGTTCACGCAGCGACCCCAATGACCCGAACACCACCCAGACGGCGGGCTCGTTGCGCAGCCTGGCGCGCTCGATCGTGCATGCCGCCAACCTGGGGGCACAGGTCATCAACATCAGCGAGGCCGCCTGCTACAAGTCGACGCGGCCGATCGACGAGGCCACCGTCGGCGCGGCGATCAACTTCGCCGTCAACATCAAGGGCGCGATCGTGGTGGTGGCCGCGGGCAACACCGGCCAGGACTGCACCCAGAACCCGCCGCCCGAGGCCGATGTGCCCAACGATCCGCGCGGCTGGAAACAGGTGCAGACGATCGTGTCCCCCGCCTGGTATTCGCCGCTGGTGCTCACCGTCGGCGGCATCGGGCAGACCGGTCAGCCCAGCACCTTCTCGATGTCGGGCCCCTGGGTCGACGCCGCCGCGCCGGCCGAGAACATCACGGCGCTCGGCTATGGCGGCGAGCCGGTCAATGCGCTCAACGGCGCCGAGGGACCCATCCCGATCGCCGGCACATCCTTTGCCGCGGCCTATGTTTCGGGGCTGGCCGCGCTGCTCAAGCAACGGTTCCCCGACCTGACGGCCGCACAGGTCATGAACCGAATCACCGCCACCGCCCGCCATCCCGGGGGCGGTGTGGACAACTATGTCGGCGCCGGCGTCATCGATCCGGTTGCGGCTCTGACCTGGGATGTACCGCCCGGCCCGAAGGCGGCACCGTACCGCGTCAAGCAGCTGCCGCCGCCGGTGGTCATCGAACCGCCCGACCGCGGCCCGATCACCATGGTGGTCCTGACCGGCGCCGGGCTGGCGCTGGTACTGGGCATCGCGGCGCTGGCCCGGCGGGCCATGAGGCGCCGATGAAGGAGTTCCTCGGCCAGTTCGGGTTCCGGTTCACCACCGGGCACCTGCTGTGGGCGGCGGTCCTCATTCCGGCCGGTATCGCGGTATTCAGCGCGCTGGACCTGTTGTGGCTCGGCATCACGCTGGCCGTGCTGCTCGCGATCTCCGTCACGCTGACCGTGCGTGGCCGCCGCATAACCGGCTGGATCGCCGCCCTGTTCTCGTGGCGCCGAAGGCTCACCACACCGCCCGCCGCGCCCTCGGCACCCGCCGTCGGGGCCACCGTCATGCCGGGCGACCACGTCGCGGTGCGCTGGCAGGACGATTTCCTGGTCGCGATCATCGAACTCATCCCGCGGCCGTTCACCCCGACTGTCCTCGTCGACGGCGAGGCCTTCACCGATGACGTGATCGACACCCGCGTCGTGGAGCAGCTGATCAGGGCGCACTGCCCAGAGCTCGAGGCCGACGTGGTGGCGGCCGGATACCGGGTCGGGAAGTCGGCACCGGCCGGTCTGGTCGCCCTCTACGAACAGGTGGTGGGCCCCTACCCGGCCCCGGCGAACCGGCGCACCTGGATCGTGCTGCGTGCCGATCCCGAGGTGACGCGGCGGCCCGCACAGCGTCGTGACACCGGGGTGTCGGGGCTGGCCCGCTATCTGGTCGCCTCGGCCACTCGGATCGCGGATCAGTTGGCCAGCAACGGAATCGATGCACGTTGTAGCCGCAGCTTCGATGATTTCGACCATGCCACCGAGATCAGCTTCGAACGGGAATCCTGGTCGTCGATCAAGGGACGCAGCACGTTCACCGCCGCCTACGTCGCCCCGGGCGGTCCCGACATGTGGTGGTCGGCGCGCGCCGACCACACCATCACCCGGGTGCGCATCCGCCCCGGCGCGGCGCCGACCACGACGGTGCTGCTCACCACGCTCGCCAATCCTTCGACACCGCGCGGATTCTCGTGCCTGTTCGGCGGTCAGCGAGCCGCCCTGCTCGGCGAGAGCCCGGTCACCGACCGGCACTACGAACTGCCCATCGGTTCGGCCGGTGTGCTGATCGGTGAGACCGCGGACCGCTACCCGGTCTACATGCCCTTCGATGATGTCGACGTGAGTGTCAACCTCGGCGATGCCCGGCTGTTCACCCAGTTCGTGATCCGCTCGGCGGCCGCCGGCGGGGTGGTGACACTGGGCCCGCAGTTCCGCGAGTTCGCCGGGTTCGTCAACGGCCGGATCGGACCGGTCGCCAAGGTGTCCTGGCCGAATTCCACCACCTACCTCGGACCACACCCGGGTGTCGGCCGAGTTGTGCTGCGCAGCAACTTCATCGAGACCCCGCGGCACAGCCAGTTGCCCATCCGGCTGATCAATCCGCGCGAGGAGAGCCGATACCAGATGGCGCTGGAGGGGGTGTCATGACATCACCGCTGAAGGTTGAACCGGCAGACCTGCGCGGTAAGGCCGCAAGCCTCGACGTACCCCTGCCGCCCACGCCGGAGCAGCCGCAGGCGCCCTGCGGCCTGGATCTCGCGGGTATCGCCGTGCGCCAGATCAGCGCCGAGGGCGAGGGGATGAAATCCTTCATCGCAGCCGGCCAGGAGGAAGCCGCCCTGCTCTCCGGGGCGTTGAAGGCCGCGGCCAGCACCTACGAGTCGACCGATCGGGCCGGCGCCGCGGCGATCGACGGCACCGTCGGCGAGATCGCGGAGATCCCGGTTCCGAAGATGGACGCGCCGGTATCGGCGCCGCAGATGCCCGTCGCCGCCTGTCCTGCCCCACCCGGCTACCTGGCCGTCGAGGTTGCCGCAGAACAGATCGCACAACCCGACCAGGCCGCGACGCTCGACAGCTTCGCGGCGAACTGGGGCGACTATGCGGCCCAATTGGCTTCGCGAGCCGAGGAATTCGACCTCGACGCGGTCGATTGGGACGGCTCCGCTGCCGAAGTTGCGGGCACGGCGCTGCGGCGCCACAAGACCTGGCTGCAGGAAATGGCCCGCGCCGCAGTGAAGATGGCTGACCACGCCAAAGAACTCGCCCGCATCCACCGATGGGCGGCCGCGTCACACCCCACCGTCGCCGAGGTGCAGGCGATCACCGCACAGCTCGGTACGACCACCGACGCGACACAGATGTCGCTGCTGCTTGCGGAGTACCAGAAGCTGCAAGCCAAGTCCGAAGAGGTGCTCGCCGACTACGCTGCGGCTGCGGCCGTCACCCCGGTCACACCGCCGACCCCGCCGATTCGGCAGGCGCTGCAGACCGGTTGGGACAAAGGCAAGTCCAAGGAGCCGACCCGGCCGACTGCGCCGCCGCCCGCCGGGGCCGGGA
>JAUKNU010000001.1:1360954-1497320 GCA_030499155.1 Mycolicibacterium frederiksbergense
GAACCCGGCGGGCGGCGGTGGCTCCCACGGCGGCGCACCGGCGCAGGCCACCCCACAGCAACCCCCAACGACACCCTTGTCCACGCAGTCCGGTCAGCCCGCCGGTTCCCCGCCCTCGGCCGGTGCACCATCGAGCGGTGGTGCCCCTTCCGGTGGCGGATCCCCCTCCGGGGCGGGCAAACCCGGCGGAGGCGGCGGTCTCCCGAGCGGCGGCCTGCCCGGGGGCGGCGGAACACCAGATACCGGCCTGCCCGCACCGGGTCTCGACGATCCCGGGATATCGCCGGCCGGTGTCGGTGGTGGTGGCTCGGGCGGCGGATCCGGGGCTGGTGGCGGTGGCGCCCCGGCACTGCCGTTGCAGCCCAACGTCGGTGCCGAAACGGTTGCACCCAGCCCCGGCGGTGGCGCGCGGGGCGGTGGGTCCGGGGCCATCCCGGCGTCGGCCATGGGTGGCGGGATGGGCGCCATGGGCGGCGGCATGGGCGGTATGGGCCACGGCGGCGGCCAGCAGGGCAAGGAGAAGCGCCGTGACCCCCGCTTCGCGCCGGACGAAGAACTCTACGTCGAGGAGCGCGCCTACACCGAGCCCGTGATCGGTAACCGCAGGCGCAAGGACGTGCAGGACAAGGAGCCCAAATGAGCACCGATCACGGCGGCGCGCAGATGCACCCGGAGGTGGCGGCAGTGCTGCGCCAGGCCGGCCGCCTCCAGGACCTGATGGACCAGCAGCTGCACAAGATGGCCAGCGAATCCTTCACCGCGACAGACGAAACCGAGACCGTCGAGGTGACGCTGAACGGTCACCACCACCTCGTCGATGTGTTCATCGCCGACGGCACGCTGCGGCTGGGTGCCGGCACGGTCGAGCAGCGGCTGAACGAGGCCCTGCTCAATGCGACCGCCGAGGCCGCGGAATCGATTGCCGCCGACCAGGACCGCCTCAACGAGGCGGTCGCCGAGATCACCGGGACGACTCCCTAGAACCGCAGGTTGCGCAGCAGGTCGTACACGCCGGATATCCACAGCAGCAGCGGTATCACCGCGGCGATCGATGCACCGTCGAACAACTCGAAAATCCGCTTGGTGACCGGTGAGAGCCGGTTGACGTTGTCGGTGGCCGCCACCGTGATCAACGCGACGAGCGCCACCAGCAGGTAGATCGCCAACACGAGCCAGGCTCGATCCGGGTACCACTGACACAACCGGACGGCCACCCCGGTCGGCACCGCCACGGTCACCGCCATCAACGCCCAGGCACACCATCTTTCGGCGTACAGCCGGGACCGGAATCCACAGATGACGGTGACCAGTGCGGCCACGATCATGCTGTGCAGGAAGAAGTGCCCCTGCACCACCACCGAGATCGCACCGGCGGCAAGCACCACCGCACCGGCGGTCAGGAAGCCGATCAGCAGCTGTTTGGAGAGCCGGCTGCGCTCGGTCAGGCGGGCCGCCGAATCCGGCACCGAGGCGATGATCGCCTGCCAGGTGGGAGACTCCTCGTCGGCGATGTCGGGCCGCGAAACCGGATCCAGCAGTTCCTCATTGGTCACCGCCTCGCCCGGAGCCGGAATCGGCGGCAGGGCGATCCGCGCGACGGCGACGGTCAACTTGGCGGCGTTGGTCACCACGATCAGGCCGAAGGCGATGGCACCGGCGGGCACCCATTCCTGGCCGCCGTACCCATAGGTGACGGCGGCCGCGGTGATGGCCACCGTGAGTACCGCGAAGAACGCCGCCACACTGGCCCGTTTCCGTGGGCCGCCACGGGTGGACAGGGTGAACAACAGCGTCAGCGCGGCGGCGGCGGCCAGCTGCGGGGCGCCCAGCCCGTCGGCCTCGCGCGGTAACGGCACCGCCAGCGCCGCGGCCGCGGCCAGCGGTGGGAGTGCGGACAGCATCAGGCTCTCGGCCAGATCGATGCTCTGGTAACGGCTCTGCGACAGCATGGCGCCACCCAGCAACCCCAGCCCCAGCACCGCGAGAGCGACCGCCCACCACCAGGACTGCCCGGCCTGCGTCCAGGCCACCAGAGCGGTGAGGGTGCCGACGACCGAGACCGTAGGGATGGCCAGACCGACGAACCGGTTCAACGCGCTGCGGTCGAACTCCGGGGATTCGTCGAGCACCGCGATGGCGTCGATGACATCCTCGACCAACGGCCGGTACCGTTCGGTGCGGCTGACCGAAACCAAGGTCAGCAGTGCACCGTCCACGACACCGGCGTCATCCAGCGATTCGCTGGCCTTCAGCGGGGGTGCGCCCGGACGGGCGAAGGCCCAGACGCCCTGCGCCTTGAAGTCGAAGCCCGCCAACACATCCGCGGGGGCGTCGTCCAGCAGTTCCGCCAGCACCGCGACCGTCTCGTCGATATAGGTCTCGATCGGCGCCGACGCCGGCAGCACCAGGTCGGTCATCCGCCGGCCGGTGAGGATGGTGACCCGGGTTGTCGACGGCCGGCCCGGAGTGACAGCCGACGGCCCCGACGACATTGCGGTGGCGGTCAACGCCGTTCGAGCCGGTCGAAGTCATCGGACAGCGAGGCCGCCAGTTCCAGGATTCGACGCTGGAAGGTCTGGCCGAGCAGGTCCAGCTGAATCTCGGTACCCGCGGCGATGTGCTTGTCCCACGGCAGGACCACCACCCGGCCGGGCGCGACATGGCGCTCGAACTGCTGCACCAGATCATCGACGTCGATATTGGTCTTACCCGGGGTGACGTGGTTGATGACCACACAGGAACGGCCCAGCAGATCCTGATATCCGTTCTGGCGCAACCAGTCCATCGTCACCGCGGCCTGGCGCGCTCCGTCGATCGATGCGCTGGCCACGATCACCATGCCTGACACCGTGGACAGGACCCCGCGCGAGGACGGGGTGAACAGGCCCGCGCCGCAATCCGCCAACACCAGGTTGTAGTACCGGGACACCACGCCGACGGCGGCTTTCCAGTCGTCGTCGTTGAACTCGCGCCGGGCGGCGCTGTACTCCTCCGACGACAGCACCTCGAGGTTTGCCGCGTTCATGCTGGTGTAGGCGCGGATATCGTTGTACCGGGACAATTCCTTGTCCGACAGCAGATCCGATACCGTGGCCGCCGACTGCCTGCCGGCGCGATCGGCGAGGTTGCCGCCGTCCGGGTCGGCGTCGATGGCCAGGATACGGTCACCGCGGACCCGGCTGAGCGCCGAACCGAGCGCCACCGTGACGGCGGTCTTTCCGACTCCGCCCTTGAGGCCGAACACGCCGATCTGGTAGGAGTCCCTGGCATTCCGGCGGACACGGGCCTGCAGGTCCATCTCGTAGATCTCGTCCGGGGA
Source organism: Mycolicibacterium frederiksbergense (assembly GCA_030499155.1). Taxonomy (GTDB): domain Bacteria; phylum Actinomycetota; class Actinomycetes; order Mycobacteriales; family Mycobacteriaceae; genus Mycobacterium; species Mycobacterium frederiksbergense_A. The sequence goes on from JAUKNU010000001.1 coordinate 1,364,274, forward strand.
CGGGCCCATGTTGATGCGGGTGAACATGTAGAGCCAGTGCCGCCATCCACGTTGCGACGGCATCTTCACCGCGGAGCGCACCCCGACGTGGGACAGCGCGTCGATCGCGCGATGGTTGCCGATGGTGGCCGCCGACGTGGGTGCGGGCTGCCCCGTCGGAGCCGGGGCATTGGCCTGGGACCACGCCGTTTCCGGCGCCTCGTTGAAGTGCTGGCTGGGGGCGGGTGCGGGAGCCGAGCGCGGCTGCGGCGCGGGAGCGGCGTACTGCTGCTCGAACCGCGCCCCGGCGCCGGGGTTGGCCTGCGGGGTGCGCAACAACCCGTTCTGTACCCGCTGCGGCCCGGTCGAGGGCGTCACCGGAATCTGGCTGGTGACCTCACTCGGCCGCGGCGGTGGCGCCGCGGTTGGCGGAGCCGTCGACGTCTGTGTCGGCGCGATCGGCATCGGTGGGGCGGCGTGCTCTCCGGTATAGCCCGAACCGCCTGCGCCGGAACCGGATGCGTTGACCGGCATCGGGGGCGTGGATTCGCGGTGGGCCGCGGTTTCCTCGTCGGCGGCGTCGGACGCACCGGAGGAATGGAACAGCCGGTCATAGTCGGCCGACATAGGCACCTCTCAAAGTCGTTCTGTTGCCGGTACGCACGGGGTGGGCGGACGCCCGAAGGCTGGTCCGCCCACCCCTCGCGCCGTCGTGCTAGATGAACATCCCGGTGACACCCTGCTCGACCTGGAACATGTTCTGGCCGGAATCCCGGATGGTCGCTGCGAGGTTCTGCAACGCGGCGTTCAGTTCCGCCGAGGTGCTGTCCCATCGCGCCTGTACGGCCTGATAGGCCTCCGAGCCGGAACCACCCCACACTGCGGCCAACGATGCGAGCGAGGCCTTGCCCTCGTCCAGCAGACCCTGAGTGCGTGCGACATAACCGTCGATCTCGCCGGCGGATCCTTCGATCCCGCCGAATTCCCAAACCTGGTTGCTCATGTGTTATCTCCTTCTGTGGCTTCTCGGGATCAGAGGTTCATCGCGGACGACAGGTTTGCGGCCTGGTCGTCATCTGCTGTGGTGTACTGCGTGCCCGAGGTCTGGATGTTCTGGGTGATGTCGTTGAGCTCCTGGACCTGGCGGATGGCGGCCTCGTGGAAGCGCAGAAGTGCGGCCTGCCCGGCGGTGCCTGCCTGACCGACCATCTGGGCGGCCAAAGCCCCACCAGTGGATTCGACCTGGCCGATGACGGTCTTCAGCTCTGTGGAGATGGTCTCGAAGTGGGCTGCCTCCTTGGCGAGGACAGCGGCATCTGTATTCATCTGTGCCATGCTCGGTACTCTTCCTGTTTTCCTGTGTCCTCACCACGGATGGCGAGTCTTCCAGCCCCCTCGGCCGGGAAGTCTTGTGTTGGTGGATGATTCACCAGTCATCATCTTCTTCTTCGTCTTCGCCCAGATCGTGGGCCAACTGGGACGGCGTCGCGAGACTCTGCCTGTTGCCGCCCCGCTTACCCGCATTGCCCATGCCGCCCATCGGGGCGCCACCGGCCCCGGCCCCCACCGGTGCCAGTCCCGCGCCGGCGCCGCCGGCAGCCGCACCGGTCGGTACAGCGGCACCGGCCGTCGGCTGGGCGATCAGGCTGTTCATCAACGGCGTGCTCGCCAGCGTGCCGCCCGCGCCCGGCAGCGACGCTGCGCGCACCAGGCCCGCGCCGGAAGCCGGTCCCGTTCCGCCGGCCAGCGGGTGGTTCGAGAACGGGCTCGCCCCCATCAACCCGAACTGCGCCCCTTGGTTCATGCCACCGGAGCCCATCTGACCGAACATGGAGCTGACCTGCTGCAGTGGGGAAACCAGCTGCTGCATCGGCTGGGTCACGGTCTGCATCATCTGCTGGGGCGCCTGCATCGCCATGGAACCCAGTTGCGAACCGAGCTGCATACCCATCTGCGCGCCCTGCTGCACACCTTGCATCAGCTGCTCGGGCTCGCCCTGGGCCTGCTGCGCGGTGTTCTCCGCCTTGCGCGACTGGCTCTGCGCCGCGACCGATGAGAAGTTCGCCTGTGCGGCGGCGCGACCGGCATGCAGGCCGGCGGATTCCACCGAAGCCTGGGCCGCGACGTGTCCGAACGCCATCTCGCGCATGACCGAACCGGGCAGCGTCGCTGCGATCCGGCCGGTGGCCATGCCGAGAGTGGCCTCACCGACGCCCGGCATCACCATGGGTTTCAGCGGCGCGATCGGCTCGAAAACGGTGTTCGCGGCCGTCTCCAACTGGTACCCGTGCATCGCCACGGCCGCCTGCGTCCACATCCGCACGAAATAGTCGAACTCGTTGATGCCGATCGGCACGGCATTCACCCCGAGGAAGTTGGTCGCCTCCAGCACCGCGTGGGTGACGTGATTCATCTCGATCTCGACGAGCGGTGGTGTGACCGCCATCGCCAGCAAATAGGAGTTTGCCTGCGCGATGGCCTGCATGGCCCGCTTCTGGGCCTGCAGAGCGCTGGTCCGGAGCCACACCACCATCGGCATGGTCGACGAGATCGCCCGCTCGCTGGCCCCGCCCTGCCATGACCCCGCCAATGACGCCAGGCTCGCCGACAACTCCTCTGCCTGGGTCTCCATGGCGATGGACAACATCTCCCAGGCAGCCGCCGCCTGGTACATGGGCGCAGCACCGGCACCGGCCATCAATCGGCCGGTGTTGATCTCCGGTGGCAATGCCGCATACAGCATCGGCACAATTGCGGGTACCGTCGTCATAGTTTGCTGGACCCAGTCTCGTCGAGGACGGCGGAATACCGGTCAGGAAAGCGTGGCAGCCGACTCGGCGTCCACCGTCGTGTAGATCCCGGAAGCCTCCAGGTAGGCCGCTCCGGTGCGGGCCAACTCCTGCTGCGCAAAGGCATTCAGCGCAGCCATCTGGACGCTTTCGCTGGCGAATGCCATCACGGCCTGCGCCGAAACCTCCTCGGCACCGGCCGGGATCAGGGCGGCGGCCTCCGTGGTCGCGGCCGTCCCGGTCGCCAGACCGCGTGAACCGTTTGCGATGACCTGATTACCGATACCCAGAACCCCGGGATTGTGTTGCAGCGGTTGCATGTGCAGATACTCCTCACAGATTCCAAACGTGCTGGAAAAGCTCCTGTAAAGGGGGGACGCAGCTGTTGCTCCGTCGCATCAGAATCGTTCCCCCGACTCGTTTGCTAGCGCGTTGCCGTCAATTTTGCTGAGCGGCTCAGATTCCATACTAACCGCGGTTTGGGGGTGCTCGACACACTTATTCTTCGGGGGGGTAGATATAGGCCGCCTGCACCACTTCCTTGCCGTCCGGCGACACCAGAAGTGCCTGGCCAGGAGGTCTGCGCTTGAGCTTGAACTGGCTCGACGGGAACTCCGTCTTGTCACCGGACAGGAACAAGGTCGGAGATCCCGCCCCGAACGCGGCGCCGACGAACTTGTCCATCGTCGCCCGGTGCGCCTGGCTCATCTGACAGGTCACCACGACGTGCAGGCCGATGTCGGCGGAGGCCGGCAACAGCGGGGCCAGCGGCGCCATCGGCGGGATCATTCCGCCGGCCGCCACGATCATGTGCCAGTCGTCGACCAGCAGCACCACATCGGGTCCTGTCCACCACGATCTGGCCCGCAGCTGTGCGGTGGTCAGGTCAGGTGGGGGCAGACGTTTCTTCAGGTTGGTGGCCAGCGCCTTGATCGACTCATCCAGCGAGGCACTGTTGCGGTTGACGGCGCCCGCGTCGAGCAGGTGGCTCTGCGGTACCGCGTCCAGCAGACCGGACCGGTAATCGGCCAGCATGAACCGGACCTGGGTCGGGTCGTTGCGTGCGCAGATCGCCTGCGCCACAGCAGCCGCGATCGTCGTCTTCCCCGACTTCGGAGCGCCGAAGATCAGCAGATGCGGCGTCACCGACATGCTGTTGTAGGCAACCGACAGATCGGATTCCCGAATGCCTACCGGAACCGTCCATCTGGTCCGGTAGTCGGCGTCCGGCCCCGGCGGAGCCGGATCCAGTTCGTGCAGGTGGATACGTTCCGGCAGCACCCGCACCCGCGGTGCCTCGTCGGTGTGCAGCGAGGCGATGTGGTCCACCGCGGCGGTGATGGCGGGCACGATGTCGGATGCGCTGTGCACGCCGTCCAGGCGGGGTACACCCATCATCAGGTGATGCTTCTCGGTCGAGATGGCACGCCCCGGCCGGTTGGCCGGGATGTCCCGGGTCATCCGGTCGACCTGGGTCTCGTTGACATCGCCGAGGCGGAATTCGACCTTGGTGCCCAGATAGTCACGCACCCGCGACTTCAGCTCGGTCCAGCGCGGCGTGGAGATGACGGTGTGCACCCCGAAGGCGAGCCCCTGGCCGGCGAGATCCTGCACCACCGGTTCCAGATCGGGGAATTCCGACACGAACGCGGGCCAGCCGTCGATCACCAGGAACACATCCCCGAACGGATCGGCGGACGCCGGATGGTTGGGGTCTTCACGCATCTGCCGGTAGGTCGCGATGGAGCCGACGCGGTACTGCTTGAACATCGCTTCCCGCTGTCGCAGTATGGCTTTCATCTCGGCGACGGCCCGGTTGACCCGGTCGGGTTCGGAACGGGTGGCCACCCCGCCGACGTGCGGCAGGTCCTCCAGATACATCAGGCCGCCGCCACCGAGGTCGATGCAGTAGAACTGCACCTGACGCGGGGTGTGGGTGGCCGCCGCCGAGAGCACCAGGGTCTGCAGGAATGTCGACTTGCCCGTCTGTGGCGCCCCGCCGATCGCGATGTTGCCCGCCGCCGCGGACACGTCGATGCCCCACACCTCCTGGCGGTGCCGGCGCGGCTCGTCCATGATGCCGAGTCCGAAGCGCAAGGGCTGACCCTGATCCCGCTCCACGAGTTCATTCACCGGCGTCGGATCGGTCAGCGGCGGCAGCCACATCTTGTAGGCGCGTTCCTCGCCGGTGGCCAGCTGGCCGAGCACAACCTCGCGCAGCACGCGGGGCTCTTCTGCTGTTGTCATGCGCGATCCTCGCTGCACGTCATCGCGACGTCACCTCCGTGGCGTCCATCATCGGTGCGGCCGTGAACGGCTGGATCCGCACCCGGCTGGGCGCGTGCGGCCGCGGGGCCACGTCACCGTCGGCGGTGATCGCCGAAGCCGGAACGTAGTTGGTGCCGGTGTAGACGCTGCGGAACTTCACCGGATCCTCCATGCCGACCCGCAAGAAGCCCACGCCACTCTCCTTGTTGGTGATGTACTGCGCCTCCGGGGTACCGATCACCGCCTTGGACTCGGCGGAGCTGGTGGTGCGCAGCGCAATTCGGTAGGTCAGGTTGGGTTCCAGCTTGTCGATCCGCACACCGCCGGTGTTCAGCGACTGGGTCGCCAGCAGCAGATGCACGCGTAGCGACCGGCCGACACGGCAGATGCGGTCGAACAGCGCGATGAAGTCCGGGTGATTCTGCAGCAGCTCGGCGAACTCGTCGACCACGACGAACAGGGTGGGCAGCGGCGCCAGATCTGCTCCACGTTCCCGGTGTTTCTCGTATTCGGCCACACCGGAGAGTGCACCGGCCGCCCCGACCTGGATGCCGGCCTGACGCAGGATCGACTGCCGCCGGTCGAGTTCACCGGAGAGCACCTCGCCCATGCGGCTGACCAACTCGGCTTCTTCTTCCATGTTGGTCACCACCGCCGCGGTGTGGGGCAGCTTCTCCATGCCGAGGAAGGTCGACCCACCCTTGAAGTCGGTGAGCAGCAGGTTCACCTGATCGGGATGGTGGGTGGCGGCGAGTGAGAGGATGAGCGTGCGAAGGAATTCCGACTTACCGGAGCCCGTCGTGCCGATCAGCATGCCGTGCGGTCCGGCACCGAACTCGGCACCTTCCTTGATGTCGAGGTGCATGATGTCGCCGGTCTTGAGTTCGTGACCGAACGGGATCTTCAACCGGTCGCGGTCGGTGTCGGTGAACATCCGCCAGCGCGACGGCGTCACCTCCTCGACCGTCTGCGCACCGACCAGCTGATGCCATTCGGTGGCGACCTTCTTCTGCACCCGGGTGCTCTTGTCGATGATCGTCCCGGTGATCGACCAGCCGGCCAGCTTGCGGGCCACCCGCCCGGCCTGCGCCGGCGTCATGCGGTCGGCCGCATTGACCACCAACCGGAATGTCTGGTTCGGCAGCCGGTCGTCGGCACTGCCGTCGGCATCCAGCCGGATCCGATAGGCCGACCCGCGATGGTTGCCGAGGGTGATGACGGTGACGCCGGCCCGGCCGTCCACCGGAAATCCCGCCTTGCCGCCCGTCAGATCGACCACGACGACGTAGGGCCCGCTGGGAGCGGCATCGGCGGTGTGCGGCCCGCGCGCGGTCAGATCGGACAGACCGTCCGGGCGGGTGAAGACCAGCCGGGTCGGCCCGGCCGCGTCGGTGTCGGTCTGATGCTGAACGTGCGGAAGCCATTTCAGCCAGGTCCAGTCCGGATCCTCCGGGTTGTCGGTGAGCACCCGGATCTGCACCAGGTCCGGCGGATGGAAGACCGCCAGGTGGCAGATCATCGCGGTCAGCAGTCCCGCCGCGCGCTCGCCGTCACCACCGATCGCGATGGTGGGGAAGGTCCTCAGCTGCACCAGCTTCGGGCAGTCGTGGATCAGGCCGTGGGTGCGCAGGAACTTGATCAGCCACATGTGACTCACCGGCTCCAGGTGGGGCTGCGGTGCTCCCGACGGCCCGGACAGCTCGCCACCCACCGCGGGCTTGAGCAACCGGTCCACCGCGGGCTCGGCGCCGACACCGATCCGGGCGGCGGCGTAGAAGTCGGCGTTGGCCTGCCGCGACCACTGCCGGTTGGTCCCGATGATCGACAACAGGTCTTCGGGATGTGGCGCGTGGTAGTTGAAGAACGTCACCTGTGCGGCCGCCGAGGTGGTCACCCGGGCACGCAGGCCGGCCAGATAGCGCAGGTATTCCTTACGGTCGGCGTTGATCTCAGGCACCCGCTTGCCACCCGGACCGCCACCGGCCATGAAGCCGACGGTCGCCATGATCATCATCAGCGGCATCATCAGCATGTAGGGCGACAGCTGCCGGATCCCGGTGAAGATCATGATGCCGATCATCCCGAGCATCCCGCCGCCCATCACCCAGGGCAACGCCTTCTGGATGCCCGAGGGCGGGATGTCTATTCCGAGGTCATCCGGTGGAGTGATGTTGATTTCGCCCGGCGTGAGCCGTGGCCCCCGCTTGATGATCGGGGTGAATTTCTTCGTCGTCATCCACCGGCTCCTTCGGGCGGCATCGGGGAACCCGGTGCCGGGGCGGGCAGCCCGCCGACCGGGGCGCCCGGCGCGGCGGGTGCCTGCGCGCCTGGCGGAGCCGCCTGGTTGTTGCTGAGTCCATCGACCTTGCGCGGGTTCGGATCCGGGGGCAGCGTGTCGTGTTCGAGCAGCGCGGACTGTTTGGTCAGCACCGGGCCATCGATCAACAGGCTGACCACCTGCCAGGGCGCGGTCACCGGTCCGCTCAGGCCCAGGACGCCCGCGGTGTCCTCGTTCGGCAGCCCGTACCGCACGCCCTGCGGGTCGATGTAGTAGAGGCTTTCTCCGTACCGGGGATCCGGTGACTGCAACCGGATGAACTGCCCCCCTTCGATGAACACCGTTGCGTTACCGGCAATCTGCTCGATACCGCTGTTGAGCCGCGACGCCGGGACGGGCAGGTGCCTGCCGCTGATCACGGTCTGGCGCGGCGCCTGGTCGCCGGGCTCGCGCTGCCAGCTCCAGCACAGCGTCGGAGCGTCGTGGCGCAGTCTGATATCCATCGGCTCGTCGGGCAGCGGCGAGACGAAGACCTGCTCGGGAATCGCCGCGACATCACTGGCCTCCACCGATGGGGAGGTGATGAGGCCGAATGAATTGGTGGCCCGCAACGCGGCGGCCGTGGTGCCGTTGACCTTCGCCACCCCGTCGGGTAGCACCACATAGCGTTGTTCGGTGTTGTCGGTGATGGTTTTGAAGACCGCGCCGATCACCAAATTCGGTGGCAGCCCCACGGTGTTCGGTGCGCCGGCCGACGGGACCGCGGGCAGCTGCCAGGGGCCGACGTTGGGGAGCGCGTTGAACAGGCCCTCCGAGATCGGGGTCGCCCTGGCGGTGACCGGAATGCCGACGGCCGAGGTGATGGCGCGGTCGGCGAGGTCGATGGAATGCCTGCCATCGTCGGTCACCAACCAGGTGCGGTCCTTGAAAGAGACCAGGACACCCTGGCTCGGCGTCATCGGCCCGACCGACCCGTCCACCGACAGCGGCATCACCAGCGCGGAGGTCTGGACCTCGGGAGCCACACTGTCGGGCTTGATCACCGTGTCGCACAGCGACCACGAGGATGTCGGTGCGCCGACCGGGGTGGCGTAGGGCGCACCCGGGATGCCGATCGGCTGGCCCTTCGTCATCCGGTTCAGCTCTTCGGACTTGACCGCCGACGGGTTGGCCGGGTTGCCCAGCACCAGGCGCGCAGAGGTCAGGTTGTAGACCGGCCGCAGATCATCGGAGCCGGGAACCAGCACGTACAACTGATTGGTGGTGCGATCCACCAGCAGGGTGTCCGAGCCCCGCTTGCCGAGCGGTTTGAAATACGCGAGCAGTACCGCGCCCAGGCAGACGACCACGGCGATGACGATGCCGGCCGTCACCGCCCGGCTGTAGAACTGCAGGGGATCATCGAACATCCGGGTGTCGCGCCGGACGATGGCGTGCTCGACCCGGCGCAGCAGAAAGCGCCAGCCGCTGACCTGGACCTTGGTGGTCAACCGGAACCCTGCCATCGCTACGCGCCGATGTTCAATCGGCCGTGCACCGCGGCGATCGCGGCGGCCATGTCTTCGCCACTGATCTCGCTGAGCTGTTCGACGCCGAGGCTTTCGATGTCCAGCGATCGGGCCAACCGCATGTCCCGGCTCTGCTCACCGGCTTCCACCAGTTGGCGGGCGTAGCGGCCGTTTCCGGCGATGTCCAGCGCCGGCTTGCCGTTCAGCAACCGGTCGTGCAGCAGCGTCGCAGCGTCGTGCACCCTCTTGGCGGCGTCCTCGCTGAGCTGTGAATCATTGTCTTCGGCAATGACTTTGGCGATCTCGACGATATCGTCGGCCGAGTAGGAATCGAACTCGACCCGGGTGGCGAACCTGGACCGCAGGCCGTCATTGGTCTCCAGCAACCGGTCGATGTCGGCGCTGTAGCCGGCGATGATCACCACCAGGCGGTCGCGGTCGTTCTCCATCCTGGCCAGCAGCGTGTCCAACGCCTCGGTGCCGAACGGGTCGGCGCGCCCGTCACGCTCCTGCACCAGCGTGTACGCCTCGTCGATGAACAGCACCCCGCCGACGGCGCGGTCGATGGTGCGCGAGGTCTTGACCGAGGACTGGCCCTCGTACTCGGCCACGAAATCCTTGCGCGAGGTCTCCACCAGTTTCGGTTCGGCGATCACGCCGAGGCCGGCCAGGATGTTGGCCACCACCCTGGCGATGGTGGTCTTGCCGGTGCCGGGCGGGCCGGTGAAGATCATGTGCTTGGACTGCTGGGCGACCTTCATGCCACGGGCGGCACGTACCTTCGCCATCTGGGTCGCCGCCCGGTACTTCTCGATCTGCTCCTTGACCCTGCTCAGACCGATCTGGCGGTCCAGCTCGGCCTGGGCGTCGGCCAGCAGTTTCTCCCGGCCGGAGGTGTCGGCCTGCACGCTCGCCGGATCCCACGGGTCGGTGCGGGCGGCGATCTTCTCGGCCGTCGTGGTGACCAGCCGATAGGACGGATCCTTCAGGGCCGCAGAGACTTTCGGAGACGGGTGGGTGGCCTGCAGCCACTCCAGCAGAGCGATCGCGGCATCCTCGTTGCCCTGGCTACGCCGCGCCATCGCCAGATACCAGGCGATGGCCGGGGCGCAGGCCTCCCCCGCCGGCGACGAGTTGGACTCGGTGAGCCGCCGCTCGGCCTCGGTGAACAGCCCGAGGTTGGTCACCGCGACCCCGTGCGCGACACCGGCGGCCGCACCGAGGAACTTGTCCGGCCATCCGGATGCCGCGCGCACCTCGTCGATCACGTCGGTCCAGCGTTCGGCGGCACCGTAGATGACCGCCTTGATCCAGGACACCAGGTATTCGGCCCCCATCGCGGGGGCGTCGTCCAGCGCTTCCAAGGCATCGGCGAAGTTGCCCTCGGCGGCCTCACGTACCGCGAACGCCATGGTGATCGCCAGCGGTGAATTCACCGGGTAGGTGATGTCGCCGTAGAGACCACCGATCGGGATGCGGGCGTTGAGGCTGTTCATCGAGATCTCGGCTGCGCCGGCGAGCTGGCCGAAGTTGTTCCGCGAGTACCACGCCCGGAACAGGGTGGCGCGGTCGGTGTCACCACAGCGCAGCCGGCCCACCCAGGCGTCGCAGGCGGCCTCGTCGACGGAAGTGATCTCGGTGAACAACTCCAGGGCTCGGGGCGGGGCCGTCGGCAACATACCGACGGCCGTACCGAACAGGCTTGCCAGGTGTTCAGTCATGGTCACCTTGATACCGGGTCGCGAAAACCTCTGCCCGCGCGGCGTCGGCATCCTCCGGGGACGGCAGCCCGACGGCGCGGTTCAGAAAGTCCCGGGCGTCGACGGTGTCATGTCCATGGTCCTGCATGCCCTCGAGCATGTACGAGAACTGCGCTGCCCTGGCGCGCTGGGTGGCCAGCCCGGCGATCACCACGATCTCGGCCGCCAGCGGTTCCTCGCCCGCCTCGGCCGCATCGGGGGAGAGTTCGACGCGGTCCACCCGCCCGTCGAAGAATGCCGAAACCGTCACGGTGCCAGGTGGATTGGTGACGGTGAAGGTCGACTCGACGGGTACGTCGGGTTCAGCACGTGCCCACGGCTGATAGACGTCGAATGCGTCGAGCCCGTAGTCACCGTCGTCCTCGGCACCGTGGGCGGCGTGCGGCGAATTCCCCATCGTCGCCCTCAGTCGCCGTCGTAGTAGAAGTCGGCGTCGGCCTTTGCCTCGAACCAGGCACCCGCGGGTAGGAATGTCATCAGTTCGTCGAGTGCCCGCTGCAGATTGGCCTGGGTGCCGGGCAGGAAACTGCCGAACAACTCGCCATTCACCTTGCGCGGAATCGACACGATACGACCCAATGCGGAGTCCAGCACGCCGGCCGCCACATCGGCCTGGGTGTAGGTGCCCCCGGAGTGGCGTTCGGTCGCGGTGATCTCCACCCAGCTGCTGGGGTTGGCGGTCGCCTCGGCATAGATACGCGCCGAGGCGGGGGCGATACCGAACTGGGCCAACTGATTCGGAGAACGCGATTCGGCCAGCCGGCTCGACACCCCGGTCATCGGTTCCACGTCGGCGGGCTCGGCCGCTCCCAGCACCGCGGTCACCATGCCGGCCAGACCGACCTGCGGAGCCACCCGTTGCAGCACCAGCAGGTCGCCGTCCCTGGCGGCGATGACATGGCGGTCACCTTTGCGGCAGACCACGAAGCGGACCATCTTGCCACCCATGTCACGGCGCCACCACCGTCCCTCGAGCATGCGATCCGAGCGGGACAGCGAGTCGGCCATGGCCGCGACCTCGGGGTGTGGCTTACCGTGCAGATCGAGTACCCCTTGGTCGGTGAGATCACCGGCGACCTTCTCCCACACCTTGTCCCGTAGTTCAGGCTGCGGGATGTTGGGCCGGATACCCAGCGAGGGCGGGAACTCCTCGAGACCGAGGCGATCCGCGATGACCAGCATGCCGTCGATGGTCACCTCGACGGCGATCACGTCGTCGTAATGGGTGGGCTCACCGTGCCCGGCAAAGGAGGAGCTGGACACCGGCTACCCCACCCGCACCGCAGAGCCCAGCGCGACGGATGCACGCCGCTGGTTGGTGTGCCGAACGTGGTGTGCCATGTTGCTGTTCCCCCTTGGTGACAATCGTCGCGCCGCCGCTGCCGGCGCGGGCCGATTCTCCGGATTTACCGTAAAGGCGGCTCGACCCATCTGTCTCGACCCCTCCGCTTCTCACACCAATTGCCGACTCGCCGCGGCGAGTCGGCTGCCGTCTCCGAATCCCTTCCCCTGCATCGACCCTAACAGCGCCCGAGTACCCCCAGATGCACCAATTTTTGTCCGTCACCTGGGACGATCCCGTGTGCTGCTGGTCGCCTCGGCACGGCCGCACCCCGACCCCGCGGCGCGGTGGTTGATACTGGTGCGGGCCGGTGAACGACGCGACGACGGCCCAGGAGGAGGTCCGCGATGAGCGACCGCGATGACGCGCTGCGCCGCGAGTTGGGCTGGACGGGGCCCGTGGAGACCGATTATGAGCCTGCCGCGGAGAAGAGCGGCCAGCCTGCACCCGAGCCCGTGCCGTCCCGACCGCCGGTCGACTACGTGCCGCCCGCCCAGGAGTCGAGGACCCACGGCGCCGATACCGGCCCCATCCCACCCCAACGGCCCGCGGCGCCGCCGGCGAACTGGCCACCCCAGGGACCGCCACCGGGACGTGCACCCGTGGCGGGGCCACCTCCGAACCGGCCGCATCCCGGCGCCCCCGGACCTGGGCAGCAATACCCGGCTCCGGTGTGGCCGGCGCCCGGGCACCCGCCGCACCGGATGCCCGCCGCGCCACCAGCGTCCTACGCGGACCGCATCCCGGTCCACGATCTGGTACCCGTCCAGCGGACCCCACCCGGTCGGGGCTGGCGGCGGCTGGTGTTCCAGGCGTCGTTCGGTCTGATCAATCTGGGGCCCTCCCCCGATGAAGTGCGTCAGGCCGAGCTGGAGGCCAGGATTCGCGGCGTGTTGCGCGGGCACTACAAGATCGGCGTGCTGGGCAAGGGCGGCGTCGGCAAGACGACCGTATCCGCCAGTGTGGGTTCGGTTTTCGCAGAACTGCGACAGGATGACCGGGTGGTGGCCATCGACGCCGACACCGCCTTCGGCAAGCTCGGAAGCCGGGTCGACCCCAGGGCCGTCGGCTCCTACTGGGAGTTGGCCTCCGACCAGCACCTGGAGACGTTCGCCGATATCCGAAGCCGGGTCGGCAACAACGCCGCCGGCCTGTTCGTCCTCGCCGGTGAGGGCACCCCGGCGCGCCGCCGGGTACTCGACCCGGCCATCTACCGCGAGGCCACCGCCCGGTTGGACCGCTACTTCAGCATCTCCATCGTCGACTGCAGTTCCACCATGGACAGCGCGGTCACCCAGGAGGTGTTGCGCGACCTCGACGCCCTGATCGTGGTGTCCTCGCCGTGGGTGGACGGCGCCGCAGCGGCCGGCCAGACGATGGACTGGCTGGCCAACCGAGGGTTGACCGGCTTGCTGCAGCGCACCGTGGTGGTGCTCAACGATTCCGACGGACATGCCGACAAGCGCACCCGCGGCATCCTGGCCCAGCAGTTCTCCGGTCAGGGCCAGACGGTGGTGGAGGTGCCCTTCGACGGCCACCTGCGTCCCGGTGGTGTCATCGCGGGCACCCGGGTGATGTCGGCGCAGACCCGGCGCAAGTTCCTCGAGATCGCCGCCGCGCTCGCCGCGCATTTCCCGCCCGGCGACGATCGCCACCGGGAACGTTTCTGAACGAGACTCAGTGCCAGTCGATCTGGGTGATGAGCTGCTCGACGGCAGCGATATCGCCGGCGGACACCGGCTGTTCCGCCTCGACCAGCAGGATGACATCCTCGGCGACGCCGGCCGCTTGGGCGGTTTCGGCGATCGTCAGATTGGCACCCCGGCGCGCGGCGTAGAGCCGCTGGCCGACGGTCGCCGTCGGGGCGGTCGCCGCGCGCATCGTCAGCTGGTCGACACGGGTGCGCACCATGCTGAGCGCCCGGATGAGTTCGGGTGTCACCTGGATGCGCGCGGCGCGCGCAGCGACCGCCTCCAGCTGGCGCAGATCGCCGAGGATCGCGGTGGCGCGCACGGTGAACTCGGGCTCGGTGACCGCCGGTAACGCATCGATTGTCGACCCGAACGTGTTGGCAGCGGCGATCACCGCCTGCGCGATCAGCGGGACCTCATCGGCGGGCCCCATCGGAGGCGGCGCGGCGGCCCGACGCGACGCGGTCCCGTCGGCCGATTCTCCACGGCGAAGCCGTTCGATGGCGCCCGGCGGCCACTGCAACACCGATTCCAGCTTGGCCCTGGTGGCTTGCCGCGGCCAGCTGCGGCCCTTCTCGAACGCGATGAGCGCGCCGGCGTTGATCACGCCGTCCGCGGCCAGGCTGCGCTGGCTGACGTTGAGCGCGCGCCGACGCGCCGCCGCAGCGGCTCCCGCGCGCACCATGCCGGGGTCGTCACCGGGTTCGGCTTCGACCACGCGCACGTCCCTCCTGGCAGCCGGTTGTGATCCGCTGATGGTAACCAAACCTAGAGCACTGCTATGGCTGGGGGTGTCTGCCCACGCGGGAGCTTTCCGCCCGAACCGTTTCGCTGCTACGGCAAAACCGTAGCGTCACGCTCTCACATTTCTGGTCGTTACTGCATGTCAGCGCATTTCAACGCTCGGTTGACACTACTGTCGGGACGTTCCAGCCGGATCGGCCCGAGCAACTAACTGTTGCAACGCTACGGTTTGTGTTCTACATTCGTGTGCACCACGGCAGTTGAGCCGCCGCACAAGGAGAGACACCATGAATGCACTGGGCATGGACGGATTGCCGATCGGCGAATGCACCCGCAATCCCGACCTCTGGACCAACACCGAAGACGAGCAGGCCAAGGCGATCTGCCGGATGTGCCCACGCCGGTGGGCCTGTGCGCGGGAAGCCTGTGAACTGCCCCGCGCGGAAGGGATCTGGGCGGGAATCTCCGTCCCCGAAGCCGGCCGCGGGCGCACCTTCGCGTTGCGCCAGCTGCGCTCACTCGCCGAACGCAACGGCTATCCGGTGCGGGTTCGCAGGCTCTTCCTGGAATCCGCCTAGACCTGCCGCTCCCGCTGCCGTTTTGAGGGGCCGGCAGCGGGAGTGGCGCCCGGGCTCCGGGGGCGGATCAGACCTTGGCGATGAAATCCGAGGTGTAGACCTCGGCGGGCTGCTGCGAGAACGGGGAGGGACGCTCCACCGAGACCCAGACGCCGGTGGTGCCCGAATCGATCGGGGTGGTCACCGTGACGTACGCCGCGCCCACACCATCGGTGCGCACCCGAACGGGGGCGACCCCGCAGTCGGCCGATCCGCGCGGCACCTGAAAGACCTTCACGTAGTAATCGGTATCGGGCAGCGCGGTCTGCAGTTGCACGTCGACCGCCACGGAGTCGGCGGCGGCCGGGTGTACGAAGGCAACGGCGCGGGCGTACCCGGTGCGCCAGGTGTACTCCGCGACGCTGAAATCACAGGCCCGCACGATGCTGGTCATGGGCATCACGGCCGCACCGGCGGGTGCCGCTGTCGCAAGGCCGGAACTGGCCGACAGCGCCGCCACCGCGGCCATCAGCACTTTTGCGCCCCGACGCGCCATGTCGCCCAACCCTTCAGAAGTTACTCGTCAGTAGCATCTTAGCTTCTCGAACGTCAACTTTGACGGTCGTCGGGGGTGATCGTGGTCACCGTCGATCGCGCGGAATACCTCGGGCCCACGCTCGGTTGACATGTCCGACGGTGCCGGTCATGCCCCGGGTACCACTGAGAAAATCGTCGCTTCGTGCGACCACTTGCCGAGAGGCGTCATGCCGGCACCGTCCTCGAACCTCCCCCGGTCTACCATCGGCACGGTGAGCAACGTCGATCCCTCGCCCGACGAAGTCGATTGCCGCGCATCGCGATTCACCGGTGTTCTGCAGGCCCGCGAGGTGCCCCTCGGCGGCCCGCGGGCCATGCTGGTCCGCCGCACCCTTCCTGCCGCGCAGCGCTCGATGATCGGGGCCTGGTGCTTCGCCGACCATTACGGCCCACATGACGTCCGTTCCTCCGCCGGTATGGATGTACCGCCCCACCCGCACACCGGATTGCAAACCGTCAGTTGGCTTTTCCAAGGCGAGATCGAGCACCGCGACAGCGCGGGTGTGCATGCGATGGTGCGTCCCGGGGAGCTCAACCTGATGACCGCCGGCGCCGGGATCTGTCATTCGGAGGTGTCGACGTCCGCGGCCACCGTCCTGCACGGCGTGCAGCTGTGGGTCGCCTTGCCGGACTCCGCCCGCGACACCGGCCGCGATTTCGCCCACCACGTACCCGAGGCCACCACCGTCGACGGCGCGACGCTGCGGGTCTTCCTCGGCGACATCGCCGGCAGCCGGTCACCGGTGCACACCTTCACCCCGCTGCTCGGCGCGCAGATCGATATCGACCCGCGGGCGACCGTGAACCTGGACGTGGACCCGGCCTTCGAACACGGCGTGCTGCTGGACGCGGGTGACATCGAGGTCGGGGGGACCGCGCTGCAACGCGCCGATCTCGCCTACCAGTCCCCCGGCTGGGATCGCCTCGAGATCATCAACCGCTCAGACGCGCCGGCCCGGCTGATCCTGCTGGGCGGGCCGCCTTTCGGCGAGGCCCTGTTGATGTGGTGGAACTTCGTCGGCCGCAGCAACGACGAGATCGTCGCCTACCGGCAGGCCTGGCAGGACGGTGCCGACAGGTTCGGGGCGGTCACCGGATACCAGGGGCCCGTCCCCCGCCTTCCCGCTCCGTCGATGCCCGGCACTAGGCTCAAACCCCGTGTCCGCTGAACACACCGACCGCACCGGCGCACAGGCCATCGTCGCCGCCGGAGACCGGCAATTCACCATCTCGGTCGACGGCCACCGGGTGGGTCTGATCGATTTCTACGACCGCGACGGCGTGCGCACCTTCACCCACACCGAGGTCGATCCGGCGTTCGGCGGACGCGGGCTGGCCACCCTCCTGGTCGAAGAGGCCCTGCGGGCCGCCCGCGCCGCCGATCTGCGCATCGCCTCGCACTGCTCGATGGTGACGCAGTACATCGGCAAGCACCCCGAGTATCAGCAGTGAGTGCACGACCGACGGCGTACTACACCACCGACGGTGACGACTTCATCCCCACCAGCATCGCCCGCGGCCCGTGGGGCGAGACCATCAGCGGCAATGTGCTCGGCGGACTGCTGGGATACGTCATCGACCGCGGTTATGGCGACCCCGACCTGCAGCCGGCCCGCCTCACCGTCGACCTGTTCCGCCCCGCCGCACTGGCGCCGCTGACCATCCGCACCGAGCCCATCCGCACCGGCCGTCGGATCCGGGTCGTTGATGCCCAGGCAGTTCAAGGCGGCGAGGTGGTGGGCCGCGCCAGCGTCGTGCTGCTCCGCCGCGGTCCGGCAGCGCCGACCCGGATCTGGACCACTCCGGTCGATATCCCTGCCCCGCCCGGGCCTGATCGCGTACCCACCGACGCGCCGATGCAGCTGGTGGCGCACGGCGCAGGCAGCAGTTCAGATCTGAGCGCGTGGCGACACACCGGACCCAAGCACATCTGGCTGCAGAACGTCGCCCCGCTGGTCGAGGGGCAGCCGATGACACCGTTCGCCCGGGCCGCGATGGCCGGTGACGTGGTGAGCTCGCTGACCCACTTCGGGCCCGACGGGCTGCTGTACATCAACGCCGACTACACGCTGACTCTGAGCCGGCTACCCGAGGGCCCGGAGATCGGGCTGAGCGCGCTCACGCACTACAGCGACGCGGGGGTGGCCACCGGGACCGCCACCCTGTTCGACCGGTCCGGCCCGATCGGCAGCGGTATCGCCACCGCGCTGCTCAGTCCGGGATTCGCGCCGCCGGATCACTGATCCAGGTACTGGGCGGTGCTGCCGCCGAGCGGCACGGCGGGCATGCCCAGCTTGCGGTGATCCCAGCTGCGCCGCCGCGACTCGACCACCCGGACGCTCACCCGGTTGTTCATCATCTGCTCCACAAAGGGTTTCATCTCATCGGTGTAGGGCCCGGTATAGCGTTCCCACACACTGATGCCGACCCGCAGATTGGTCTCCGGGTCATCGACGATCTCCGCGGTGCCGTCGATGGACACCCCGCGCAGGGTGTCGTAGGTGTGGCCGTCCTCGATCATCACCGTGATGGTGGGGTCGCGTCGCAGGTTCACCGCCTTCTGCGATTTGGCCTTCGTCTCGAACCAGATCTCACCGTCGAGGACGGCGTACCACATGGCCACCAGGTGAGGCCGGCCGTTGGGCAGCACCGTCGCCATGGTGGCGGTGCGGCTGCGGTCGATGAACTCGGTGATTTCGTCATCGGCCATCACGATCTTGGCGCGCTGATTGGTTCCCATGATCAATCCTTATCAGGGGGTGGCGGCAGCGACCGTCACCGGGATGCCGTTGAGGCGGCCGTCAGCGTCTCGGCGGCCGGGCCGAACATCGTCGTCTTGATCGCCCCGAGGGTACCCGGGTCCTTTCCGGCCAAGGGCCGCAACAGATCCAGCGCGGCGGTGGTGACCGCTCCCTCGTCGGCGACGGCGTCCACGATCCCGTAGGCCCGGGCGTCCGGCGCGCCGAACCGGCGGGCGGTGGTCATCGAGGCGACGGCCGCCTGCGGTGTCAGCTTCGCCTGGATCAGCGCGGCCATGCCGGGGGTGAAGGGAATCCGGATATCGGCCTCGGGAAAGCAGAAGTACCCGCGGTCGGTCCGCATCACCCGGAAGTCGTGGGCGGTGGCGAGCATCGCCCCGGCCCCGAAGGCATGCCCGACGATGGCGGCGACCGTCGGGATGGGAAGGGTGAGCACACGGGCCAACAGTGTCTGTACCTGCCCGACGTACCACTGGGTCTGCTCGCCGTGGGCGGCCAGCCAGTCCAGGTCCAGACCGTTGGTGTAGAACTTGCCGGTCGCCGTGGTGACCAGACCGGTTGCCCCGTCGGCCAGCACCTGATCGAGCAGTGCGTGCACGGTGTCCAGGAAATCGGGGGTGAAGCGGTTCTCGTCGTCGCCGAGGGTCAGGACGGCGATACCGTCCACCTGATTCAGGGTCGGTGTCATCGGTGTTTTTCCTTTCGTGGGGCGGGTCCCGTCTCGAGCACCGCGCGCACCGCAGCCCCCAACTGTGCGCGGGCGGTCGGGTCATGCAGCCGGTTGCGGCTGAGCAGGAGTGCGGTGGGCAGATCGACGATGCAGGCGGTGACGGTGTCGACCGCGGCGGCGTCGCGACGGTCCCACAGCTGCTCGGCGAGCCCGATCATCAGCTCGACCAGCAGGGTGTCGAGGCCGAGCAGCTCCGCGGTGAGCTGGTCGGACAGTTCGGGTCCGAGGATCTCCTCGCGCCGCACCGTGAGGACCAGCCGGGCCGATTCCGGGTGGTGTTCGGCGAAGATGCCCGGTGCCTGGGCGGCGGCCACCACGGCCTCGACGCCGGCGGCGGCGCCGACGGCCGCGCGTTGAGTAGCCAGAAATCGGGTGCCGGCCCGCAACCAGGCGCGGCCCATGAGCTCCGATCGGGACGAGAAGTTGTGGTAGAGGGCGCCATTGGACACTCCGGCCGCCGAGGCCACGGCCCGCACCGTCACCGCCGCCGGCCCCTGGGCCGCCGCGAGGGACTCCACCGCGTCGAGCACGGTGTCCAGGTCATAGATGCGGGGGCACGGCACGACTATAACGGAGCATCTGCTCTGTTACAAAGGCCGGTACGCACCGGCGTGCACCACCGGCTAGCCTTCGGTACATGAGCGCAGGCCTGTTCGCCCTCCTCGACGATGTCGCCGTCCTGGCCCGCCTGGCCGCCGCGTCGATCGACGACATCGGCGCCGCAGCGGGTAAGGCCACCGTCAAGGCCGCAGGCGTCGTCATCGACGACACCGCCGTGACACCGCAATATGTGCAGGGCATCCATGCGTCCCGCGAGCTACCGATGATCAAGCGCATCGCGATCGGGTCGCTGCGCAACAAGCTGTTGTTCATCCTGCCCGCGGCGCTGCTGCTGAGCATCTTCGCGCCCTGGGCACTGCCCTATCTGCTCATGGCGGGTGCGACGTTCCTCTGCTTCGAGGGCGCCGAGAAGGTGTGGGGCTGGATCAGCGGCCATGACGCGCACGCCGCTCCCGTCGCCGTGGCCGGCGAGGACGCCGAGAAGACCCTGACCTCGGGCGCCATCCGCACCGACTTCATCCTGTCGGCCGAGATCATGGTCATCGCGCTCAACGAGGTGGCCGACCAGACGTTCTGGCTGCGACTGGCCAGCCTGATCGTCGTCGCCATCGTCATCACCGCGGCGGTCTACGGCGTCGTCGCCCTGATCGTGAAGATGGACGATGCCGGTCTGGCACTCGCGCAGCGGTCCTCGGCGTTCGCGCAGAAGCTGGGCCGCGGCCTGGTCGCGGCGATGCCCAAGGTGTTGGGGGCACTGTCGATCATCGGCACCGTCGCGATGCTGTGGGTCGGCGGCCACATCCTGCTGGCGCAGAGCTACGAAGCCGGTTTGCGGCCGCCCTACGACCTCGTCCACGACGCCGAGCACTGGGTATCCCACGCGATCGGTGTCGCCGAGGGCGGGGTGGCCTGGTTGGTCAACACCGGGATCTCCGCGGTGGTGGGCCTGGTGATCGGCGCCGTCGTCGCAGTGGTCGTGCACGTGCTGCCGTTCGGCAAGAAGAAACAGGCCCACTGACCACATCCAGGCCGGCCCCCGAAGGGACCGGCCTGGAATGAGGGCTGCAGTTAGACCAGATCCGCGTTGGCCACCTTGGTCCACGCGGCGACGAAGTCCTTGACGAACTTCTCCTTCGCGTCGTCCTCGGCGTACACCTCGGCCAATGCGCGAAGCTGCGAGTTCGACCCGAACAGCAGATCGACCCGGCTCGCGGTGTATTTCATTGCGCCGCTGGCGCGGTCGGTGCCCACGTAGGTGCCGTCATCAGCCGGTGACGGTCCCCACTTGGTGCCCATGTCCAGCAGATTGACGAAGAAATCGTTCGTCAGGGCGCCCGGATTGTCGGTGAACACACCGAGTTTGGTGCCGCCGTAGTTGGTGTCCAGCACACGCAGGCCACCGATCAGGGCGGTCATCTCCGGACCCGAGACACCGAGCAGGTTGGCCCTGTCGATGACCTCGTACTCGGCGGGCAGCGATGCACCCTTGCCCACGTAGTTGCGGAATCCGTCCGCCTTGGGCTCCAGGTAACCGAACGACTCGACGTCGGTCTGGTCCTGGGTGGCGTCCCCGCGCCCGGAGGTGAACGGCACCTCGACATCGAATCCGGCTGCCTTGATGGCCTTTTCGAGACCCACGACGCCCCCGAGGACCACCAGGTCGGCGAAGGACACCGTGACGCCGGCCGAAGCCTGGATCTCCTCGAGCTTGGCGATCACCTGGGCCAGCTCATCGGGCTCGTTGGACTCCCAGCCGATCTGGGGCTGCAGGCGGATGCGGCCACCGTTGGCGCCACCGCGCATATCGCTGTTGCGGTACGACGCTGCCGATTTCCACGCGGTCGACACCAGCTGCGACACACTCAGACCCGATTCGCCGATCGCGGCCTTCAGCGTTGCGACGTCGGCATCGCTGAGCGGGGTTCCGGCCGGCACGACGTCCTGCCACAGCCAGGTCTGCTGGGGAACCAGCGGGCCGAGGTAGCGTTCCACCGGGCCCATATCGCGGTGCAGCAGCTTGAACCACGCCTTCGCGAACTCCTCGGCCAGCTCCTCCGGGTGATCCAGCCAGCGCCGGGTGATCTTTTCGAAGCCGGGATCCACCCGCATCGAGAGGTCGGTGGTGAGCATCGCCGGATGAGTCTTGCCGTTGCCCTGGGCCATCGGTACCGAGTTGGCCCAGCCGCCGTCCTTGGGCCGCCACTGGTGGGCACCCGCGGGGCTCTTGAACAGCTCCCACTCATTGCCGTAGAGGATCTCCAGGAAGCTGTTGTCCCACTTGGTGGGCGTGTGCGTCCAGGTCACCTCGAGGCCGCTGCTCACGGTCTCGTTGCCGACGCCCGAGTTGGCCCAGCCCAGACCCTGCGACTCCAGCGGCGCGGCCTCGGGCTCGACACCGTTCTCGACCTCGGTGGCGCCGTGGGTCTTGCCGAAGGTGTGGCCGCCGATGATCAGCGCCGCGGTCTCGACATCGTTCATCGCCATCCGGCCGAAGGTCTCGCGGATGTCGGTGGCTGCCGCCAACGGATCCGGGTTACCTTCCGGGCCTTCGGGATTGACGTAGATCAGACCCATGTGGCTGGCGCCCAGCGGGTTCTCCAGCTTGGTCCGGTCCCCGTTGGCGCCGGCGTAGCGCTCCTGGCTGCCCAGCCACTCGTGCTCGGCGCCCCAGTAGACGTCCTCCTCGGGCTCCCAGTAATCGGGGCGGCCGAAGGCGAATCCGGCGGTCTTGAAGCCCATGTGCTCGAGCGCACGGTTGCCCGCGAAGACCAGCAGGTCCGACCAGGACAGCTGCTTGCCGTACTTCTTCTTCACCGGCCACAGCAGACGACGGGCCTTGTCGAGGCTGACGTTGTCGGGCCAGCTGTTGAGCGGGGCGAAGCGCTGCATGCCCTTGCCACCGCCACCACGGCCGTCGACCACCCGGTAGGTGCCCGCGGCGTGCCAGGTCATCCGGATGAAGAACGGTCCGTAGTGCCCGAAGTCCGCCGGCCACCAGTCCTGTGAATCGGTCATCACCGCATCGACATCGGCGGCTAGCGCATCGACATCGAGGGACTTCACGGCCTCGCGGTAGTCGAACCCGGGATGCGGGTTGATGACCTCGGGGTCCTTCTGCAGGATCTTCAAGTTGACCGCGTTCGGCCACCAGTCGCGGTTACTGCCACCCTCGACGGGAGGCTTGATCAGCATCGGGCACTGAGCCTCGGCGGGCTCGGTCTGCGCCTCGCCTATCGGGGGACTTGTCTCGGCCATTGTGGATCCTTCCGGGGGCTGTCGGAACTCGTTGTTTACTGCGAAACACTCTGCAAGGTAATGCACTCGGGGCACAGGCCCCAGTAGATGACCTCGGCTTCATCGATGGCGAACCCGAGATCGTCGGAGGCGGTCAGACAAGGGGCTTCCCCGACCGCGCAGTCGACATCGGCGATGACCCCACACGACCGGCACACGACGTGATGGTGGTTGTCGCCGATACGTGACTCATAGCGAGCCACGGAGCCGGACGGCTGAATGCGGCGCACCAGGCCGGCGGCAGTCAACGCGTTGAGCGAGTCATAGACGGTCTGGTGCGACACCTCGGGCAATTCCGCGCGTACCGCGCGAATCACCGAATCCGTATCGGCGTGCGGATGCCGGGAGACGGCGCCGAGCACCGCCACCCGGGGGCGCGTCACGCGCAACGAGGCTCCCCGCAGCATCTGCTGGAAGTCCGCTGCCGTGTCCACATGGCGAGTCTGTCCCCTATTCTGGAATTAGTCAAGATAAAGTGATGGTCGAGTTCGTGCGCCCACAGGCGGCGCAGAACGATCACCACGGGCCCGCCTAAGGTGTCGGGCATGGCCGGCTGCGATGCGCTCTGCGCGCCACCCTGATGTTCATCCTCGCGATCGCTCTCACGGTGCCCGGCGTCGCGCACGCCGCCGCACCGAACTGGTCCGGGCTGGACGCCCGCTTCTTCGCCGGCCCGATACCCGCGCCCGGCAATCTCATCGAAACCGTCCCGCTGGCACCGGAACTGTCCATCGCCGGTGCCGGTACCGCCTACCGAATCCTCTACTCCACCACCGACCAGCACGATGCGCCGGCGGTGAGCACCGCTGCGGTGTTCGTCCCGCGCGCGCCGGCGCCGCCGGGCGGCTACCCCGTGATCGCCTGGGCCCACGGCACGGTCGGTCTCGGCGACGACTGCACCCCTTCTGCGCTGCCGCGCACCCCGCGCGACGACCAGTACCTGTCGCACTGACTCGACCAGGGGTACGTCATCGTGGCCAGCGACTACGCGGGCCTGGGCACCCCGGGTCTGATGAGCTACCTGAACAGCGTCACCACCGCACACGGTGTCATCGATTCGGTGATCGCCGCCCACCGGATGGACCTGGCGCTGTCCCCGAAGTGGGCCATCGTCGGCCAGTCCCAGGGCGGTGGCGCGGCGGTCGCCAGTGCCCGGTGGGCCACCGAGTTCAGCGCCGGCAGCGGTCTCGACTACCGCGGCGTGGTCGCGACCGGCACGAAGGCGAACATCCAGAAGTTCGTCGCGCAGGCCGGGCCCGATCTGCAGCTGCCCGAGCTGGGGCCGGTGGCCAACGCCTACACGGCCTACATCATCGCGGCGCTGCGGGAGGCGCGGCCCGATCTCGATGTCAACAGCGTGCTGTCCCCGGCCGGCCTGAACGCGGCCGCCCGCGCCGAGACGGTGTGCGTCCACCCGCTCACCGACGAACTCGCCCAACTCAGCCCGGCCGCCATGTTCTCGGCGCCGCTGATCTCGATCCCGGGAGTCGAGGACGCGCTGAACGCTTTCATGGGCACGCCGGTGTCGGGCTATGACCGGCCGATGTTCCTCGGGGTGGGCCTGCTCGACCGGGATGTGCCTCCGGCCTCCACGCTGGCCTTCTACGACCAGCTGGTGGCCAACAACCAGAACGTCGAATTGCGCATCTACCCGGAGGAGGATCACAGCGGCACGGTGCTGGCCTCGCTGGTCGATTCAACCCCGTTCCTGCGCAACGCGTTCGGTTAGGTCTCTCCGGCCAGGAACCGGGCATCGACCGTCGCGGACACTTCGATGTCCTCGGGCAGCAGTTCGACGTCGCCGCCACCGGCCGGGCTCGCCGCGGCCCGCAGGAAGGTGCCACCCTGGCCACCCTCCGGATGAAGTTGGGCGGCAAGCATTCCGGCGTCCGCGATGGCCACGGGCCGCACCGTGCCGAGCTCGAGCGCATCCGCGTACTGTTGCGCCCGCGCCGCCGCATCACGGACGGCGCGGGTGCGCGCGTCGGTGACCAGTGCATCCCGCCGGGCGGCCGTGAGCGCCCAGATCACCTGGGCCACCCGGAATCCTCCCGTTCCGGCCACGTGCTCGCCCACCCACCGCGACAGCGCGGCAAAGTCACGGAATTTGACCTCCACTCCCACGCTGGCGTGGTGCACCATCGGCAGCTGCTTGCCGTCCTTGTGCCAGGGCCGCCGTGACCAGGTACGCAGTTGTTCGGCCGACCACCACGTGACCGGCGCCGGATCGGTGCTCTGCAAACACCTGATCGAGTCCTTCACCACGGCGAGATCGTGGGCCACCCGGTCATACACCGTGCCGATGTCGGGGCCCTCGTAGGTGATGGCGGCCTTGACGGTCCCGCGCTCGGGGGGCTGGAAGGCGGAGAACGTCCCGCGCACCGTGATCTCGGTCGGCATCTTCGAAGCCTAGCCACCACAGCCGAACGGGCAGGCCCGAC
This sequence comes from Mycolicibacterium frederiksbergense, assembly GCA_030499155.1. Classification (GTDB taxonomy): domain Bacteria; phylum Actinomycetota; class Actinomycetes; order Mycobacteriales; family Mycobacteriaceae; genus Mycobacterium; species Mycobacterium frederiksbergense_A. The sequence goes on from JAUKNU010000001.1 coordinate 1,389,572, forward strand.
CGGATGGCCGAACCTGCCCGCCGGAGCTATCAGAGCCTCGGGCTTATCGGCACGGTGATGATGGCGAAGTTGCTGCTGTATCCGTTGGACACGGTCACCGTGAAGATATCGGAGAGGGGGTCGCCGACCAGATCGGCTAAGGCCGATGCTCTGCGGGCCGCAGTCGTCGGCAGATACGTGAAGGAACCGTTCGAGTTCATCACCACGGTGCCGCTGAGGGCACCGGTGGTGACGGAGTACGTCAGCGCGAGGCCGGACGGATCTGTCGCGGAAACCGAGCTGGTCACCAACCCGTTACTGGTGTTGATCGTGTGCGAACCCTTCGACGGGGCGCTCGGCGGTGCCGGGTTCGGTGCGATCGGCACGGTGATGGTGGCGAAGCTGCTGGTACCGGCGGCGTTGGTGGCGACGACGGTGAACACATCCGGAGTGGTGATGCCGGCCGAGGCCAGCGTCCGGGCGGCGGACGACGGTGTGTATGTGTAGGCACCGGTGGCCTCGTCGAAATCGAGCGTGCCCGCGATGGTCGAGGTGAGCACGTCGTAGGTGACCCCCGCACCGAGCGGATCGGTGGACGAGACGCTGCCGGTGACCACCCCGGTGACCGCATTGGTGCTCTGCGCTCCCCCGACCGGCGTGCCGGGTTTCGCATTCGCCGCGGTGATCGGGACGGTGATGATCGCCGGGGAGCTGGTGAAGGACCCGTTGGTGGCCACCACGGTGAACACATCCGACACACTGCCCAGACCCGCGCCGGCCAGCGCCATCGCCAGCGCGGACGGCTGATAGGTGTACTCACCGGTGCTGTTGTCGAAATTCAGCGTGCCGCCCAGCGTCCCGGTCAGCACCGAGTAGGTCACCGGCTGGCCGGTCGGATCGGTGGACCCCACCTGGCCGGTGACCTGACCGGTTGTGGTGTTGGTGTTCTGCGACAACGACACCGGTGTGCTCGGCGTGGCATTGCCTGCGGTGATCGGCACCGTGATGAGCCCGGGCAGGCTCGTCAGCGAACCGTTCTTGGCGACCACCGTGAACACATCGGAGACCGGGCCGATGCCGAGGGCGGCCAGCGCCATCGCCAGCGCCGAGGGCTGATAGGTGTACTCGCCCGTCGCGTTGTCGAACGTCAGCTGGCCGCCCAGCGTCGACGTGAGCACCTGATAGGTGAGCGTGTGTCCGGCGGGCCCGGTCGAACCGACCTGCCCCGTCACCAGTCCGGTGGTCGTGTTGGTGCTTTGCGACACGGTCGCCGGAATGCCCGGGGTGCCGGCGGTCGTCGCCCCGATCGGCACCGTGACCAATGCATAGTTCGACGCGATGCCGTTGGACACGGTGACGGTGAAGATATCGCTGAGCGGCGCGATGATGGCGGCGAGTCGCGCCGCTTCCGATGGGGTGTAACTGAAGGCTCCGTTGGCGCCCAGCGTGACCTCCCCCAGCAGCGGATCGATGGCCACCGTGTAGGTCAGCGCCAGGCCGGACGGGTTGTCTGCGGTGAGGAATCCGGTGACGGTCCCGGTTTCCGGATCGGGCTCGGTCGGCGTGGCAATGACACCGGACGGCGGCGCCACGCCCCATTCGGTCTGCAGCTGGCGGAACCACGTCCAGGCGGCGGCAAGGCCCACATCCAGTTGCGGCAGTGGTGAATTGGTGTTGACGCCGAACAGGTTCAGAATGCCGCCGACGAACTTCAGCACCGGGATGGCGATCGCCTTCGGAACGGGCGCGGGCTCGGCCGCCGCGGCCACATTGGACGAGACGGGGTTGGCACCGGCCAGCGAGGTCGCCGCGTAGGTGGTGACCGTCGGCGACGAGCTCACCTCCGGCGCGGCGGCGGTGGTGTCCGGCTCCGGAGAGCCTGCTCCCGCCAGGGTGTCGGCATCGGCCGCGATACCGACCTTGGCTGCCTCGGCGATCTCATTCGCCGCCGACGCCGCCGAAAGCCGGTTCTGCAGAACGGACTTCGCGGCGCGCACGTGGACGCCGCGGGTGTTCTTCGTGGTGGTACCGGCTTCTTCCTCGGCGCCGATACCCGCATCGATGCCGGTGTCGGCGTCGCCCTCGTCCGAGTCTGCGGACTCGTCGGTCGTCTGCGGCCCGGCGCTGGGCGCATCGTTCGACGACGGCGCCGGGTTGTCCGGCGAATTCTGGCCGGGCGACGTGGACGACTGGCTGGTGGTCGACGTCGAACCGGTCGAACCATCATCGGCGTAGGCAACGCCGGTGCCGCTGGCCAGGGCAGCACCCAGACCCAGGGTCACCGCGCTCGCCCCCAGCCAGGCGTACGGTTCCGGTCGGCTGCGCTTGACGCGGTGGCTCCCGCGACGTCCGTTCCCGCCGGACCGATTCGTCTTGGTGCCCTTCGGCAACCGGTGCCCACCTGCCATCGATGTTCCCCACTTCGTTTCGTTGCAGATATGCCCTATGCCGTGACGAATGTCATAGCGAGCTGGATATTGACGGTTACGTTAGTCAGATTTCGCAATTCTGTCAGTCTTTGCCACATATGTCCGACGATCGGCTGACACGTGGTCCAACGGCCGATCTGTGTAACCACGCCCGTTGCTGAGATGGACTCGGGAAAGATTCGGCACCCACCACCTGGGTATTCATTGTTTGCCACTCCGTCGCCTGCTTGCTTCCGGCGGAACTTTGCCAGCCCCCGCCGAGCAGCACCGCCCTCGAGCACCGTTCTGCCGTCGCCTTCGCCGGATCGGCCGGCGGTCCGTCCTGCGAAGGGTCGGTGGCGGGGCGCCGGTGACCTGACAGGCGTGGGACGGCCGTCCAGTTCCGGTGCGTTGCTCATCTCGCTCCGCGATCCGGTAGGAATGGGCAGAATGGTTTGCTGATCGACGCGGGGGACGGGGTGGGGGCGTGCCGATTCTGAATACGGTGCTGCGTCGCCGGATGCTGCTGATCTATCTGACAACCGGGCTGGTGCTGTACGTCCTGTCGATCGTGACCGCATTCGGCAGACCAGATGTGTGGGGAGAGTGGATCTCGGCGGCAGTGAGCGCGGTGGGGTTGGTCGCGGCGGCGCCCCGACAACTGTGCGGCTGGCGGTACACGGTGGCTTTGGTGTGTGCGTGTGTCGCGCCGCTGGCCGCGGTGCTGGGTCACCACGAACCTGCCGCGCAGGTGTGGGCCCTGATCCCGTTGATCCTGATCGCCGTGTTCATCCGGAGCTGGCACCGGCCGACGACCGCGCGGCTGGTGGGCGCGCTGCTCGCCGCGGGGGTCATGGTGGGCCTGTGGGTTGCCCCGGCACCGGTTCCGGCGCTGTGGTTCCTGCTGTTCCCGGTGTGCATTCTGGGTGCCGCAGAGCTGCTGGGGTTACTGCACGGGGCGTTGATCGAGGCCGCCCTGCGTGATCCGCTGACATCGGTGTGGAACCGCGCGGGGTTGAACCGGGAGCTCGACGCTCTGCTTCCACGTGCGCGGCGGCACGCAGAATCGCTGGCCGTCATCGTGCTCGACATCGACGATTTCAAAGCCGTGAACGACCGCGACGGTCACGCCGCCGGTGACACCGTACTCATTGCGCTGACCCGACGCTGGACCCGGCAACTGCCGGCCGCTGCCCTCATCGGCCGACTCGGCGGCGACGAGTTCGTCGCGATCATCGCCGGATATGACGACGGCCAGGCCCGCGCACTGGCCGATACGCTCAGCGGCGACGGTCCGGTACATGTCAGCACCGGCATCGCGGTCGGACCCGCCTACCAGCCGGGTTCGTTCGCCAGGATGCTCACCGAGGCGGACCGGGATCTGTACCGGCGCAAGAACGCTCGCAAGAGCGTTACCGCCGATGACGCTGCGCCGTCTGCGGATTCGTCGACATGAGCACTGTCGCAGCACAGTTCGCGTTGCGGATCGACATGGGTGGTGCCCAGCTGGCTGCGCCGACGGATGCCCAACTCGCCGAACTCGCCCGGCACGCCGCGACTCCGGGGGCGGTACTGCCCGTCGATCAGACGCACTTCGTCAAGTGGATCGATGGCCGGACACCATCGGAGATCGAACGCCAACGCATCGCCCGCGTGCAATCGAATCGCGACCTGACCACGAGGCCGGGCTGGACCCTCGATCTGGCGGTCCTGGTCGACGGCGCGCCGGTCGGCCTGCAGAGCGTGTCGGGATTCGAGCAGTGGCCGCAACGGCGCGCCGTCGGCACCACGTCGTGGTTGATCGCCCCGTTCCAGGGCCGGGGCTTGGGCACCCGGGCGCGGGCCGCCGTGCTGGAACTCGCGTTCCGGCATCTGGACGCCGATACGGCGAAATCCTGGGTGCTCGAGGAGAACACCAGCAGCGCGCGGGTGTCGACCGCGCTCGGCTATCAGTTGGTCGACAGCCATGTCCTGGTCGAGGACGGCCGCGAGTTCACCGAGCACGTCTACGAGCTACGGCGCCGGGACTGGCTGGACTCGGCGGCGCGCCGCCGGTACGGACCGGTCATCACCGGCGCCGACACTCTGGTCCGGATGCTGAGCGTCTGAGGCGGTCGCTGTACGGGACATCACGTGTCAAACCGCCATCGATGGGCATACGTAGCGCGGCCTGTTGTGTTGTCTCCAACGATCGGGGGTTGTGGTGTCCCGTTATCTCTACATGCTCGGCAGATTCAGCTTCCGTCGCCGATGGGTGGTGCTGGGCCTGTGGCTGGCCGTGCTGCTCGGGACCGCATCGGCGTTCATCGGTCTGCGCGGCGCGCTCAGCGACAATTTCACGATCCCGGGCACCGAGTCCCAGCGGGCCGTCGAGCAACTGCAGCGAAACCTGCCCGCGTTCTCCGGCGCGCAAACCCAGCTGGTCATCGCCGCACCGGAGAACCGCGCGGTCACCGATCCTGCGTTCGGTCCGGCCATCGAGCAGGCGGTCACCAACCTCACCTCGATCCCTGACGTCACCGCGGCGGCCGGGCCCGCCCAGACTCGTCAGATCGCCCCCGACGGACGGGTCGGACTGGGCACGGTGCAGTGGACGGCGCCGCTCGGCGAGGTGAGCGATGCGGCTCTCGCCGAGTTGGAGGCGGCGATGACGCCCGTACAGGAGGCCGGGCTTCAGGTCGAATACTCCGGCAGCGTCTACCCGGGCTACAAGGTAGAACCGCCCATGACCGCCGAGCTCATCGGCGTCGTGGTCGCGTTCCTTATCCTGCTGGTCACCTTCGGTGCGGTGGTGGCGGCGGGGCTGCCGATCATCACCGCCGGAATCGGGGTCGGGATCGGTCTTTTCGGCATCTTCGTGGTCGCCGCGTTCGTCGAGATACCATCGGCGACCCAGTCGCTGGCCCTCATGCTCGGCCTGTCCTGCGGCATCGATTACGCACTGTTCATCCTCAACCGCTACCGCAACAATCTGCTGTTGCTGATGCCCCGCGACGAGGCGGCGGCACTGGCCGTCGGCACCGCGGGCGGTTCCGTGGTGTTCGCCGCGCTGACGGTGATCATCGCCCTGTGTGGCCTTGCGGTGGTGGGCATCCCGTTCCTGACCTATATGGGTGTGGCCGCCGCGATATCGGTGTCCATCGCGATGCTGATCTCACTGACCCTGCTCCCGGCGATGTGCGGATTCGCCGGCGGCAAGGTGGCGAAGTTCATCGACACCCCGCTGCAGCCCGGCCGCGCCAAGCAGGTGGCGCAGGTTGCTGCCTACACCCCGCAGCGGACGATGGGCGCCGCGTGGGCGCGGTTCGTGGTGCGGTTCCGCAAGCCGCTGCTGATCGGCGGGACCGCGGCCCTGGTCGTGATCGGGCTGCCCGCCCTCGGCATGCATCTGGGCCTGCCCAGCGGCGCGTCCCAACCCGAATCGAACACCTCACGCCAGGCCTACGACCTGACCTCCGAGCATCTGGGCGCCGGATTCAACGGCCCCCTGCTCGTAGTAGCCGATGTGTCGCAGGCAACCGATCCGGGTGCGGCGGCCACCATCGCCGCCAATATCGGCCGGGAGGACGGCGTGGTCGCGGCCGCCCCGGCCGGGGGAGACAACCGGACCGCCGTCATCCAGGTGATCCCGGAAACCGGGCCCAACGACCTCGCCACGGCCGACCTCGTCCGGCAGATCCGTGCCGATCGCACCGCCATCGAAGCCGGCACGAGCGCCACCATTCTCGTCGGCGGCAACACGGCCTCCAATATCGACACGTCCGACAAACTCGCCGAAGCGCTGCCGATTTTCGTGGTCGTGGTGGTGGGACTGGCGTTCATCCTGCTGACCGTCGCCTTCCGCGCTGCCCTGGTGCCGCTCACATCGATCATCGGATTCCTGCTGTCGGTGTTCGCCGCGCTCGGCGTACAGGTGGCGGTCTTTCAATGGGGCTGGGGCGCAGGCCTTCTGGGTGTCACACCGGGTGAAACGATCAGCTTCCTGCCGATCATTCTGCTGGCCATCATCTTCGGGCTGTCCAGCGACTATGAGGTCTTCGTCGTCTCCCGGATCAAGGAAGAGCTCGGCAACACCACCGACGCGCTCGAAGCCGTGCGGAACGGCGTCGGTCTGTCGGCGCGGGTCGTGACGGCGGCGGCCCTGATCATGTTCGGTGTGTTCATCGCCTTCCTGGCGGGCAACGACCCGATCATCAAGGCCATCGGCCTGAGCCTCGCCGTCGGCGTGTTCCTCGACGCGTTCGTCGTGCGACTCACGCTGATCCCGGCGATCATGAGCATTCTCGGCGATCGGATGTGGATGCGCTCCAGGTGGTTCGACAGGTATGTTCCCGATCTGGACATCGAGGGCACCTCGCTGGACGCCGCCCGGCACAAGCCGGCGACGGTCCGCTAAGCCGCCGGGATCGGCAGCGTGCCCATCGGTCGGGTGTATGCCGATTCCACGATGGGACGCAGACGCGCATCGTCGCCGATCTTCTGGCTGTTGGGTGTCCACTGCTGGGTCACCATCGGCAGGAAATAGGTGGCCGGCGCTCCCAGAATGTAGGTGGCGTTGCCCTCGACGAAGGTCTTGTTGGCGGGATCGTCGAGGCCGATCTTGCTGTAGTCGTTGTGGACCGGTTTCAGTTCGCCCTTGCCCCCGACCAGGCTGGCGGCGCTGCGGTTCTTCTTCGCGTCGGCGTTGCTCAGGTCGTTGGGACAGTCGGCAAAGTAGTCATATTGGCGGGCAATCACTTTCACGGTGTACGGGGTGTCGTCGGGAAATCCGTTCCCGCCGTAGGCGGCCACGCAGCCGCTCCCCGGGACGTTGGCGCACCCGTTGTACTTGCTCTCCAGATCACCGGTCATCACAAAGGTCACCGTCGCAGGGTCGACATCGCTGGTAGGGCCGTAGCGGCGCAACCACGCATCGGCAACCTGAGCGCCCTGGCTGTGCCCCGCCACGATCTTGGTACCCGGGATCGCGCGCAGCATCTCGTTGAGCTTGTCGGCGCCCTTGTTGGTGTTGGTGGCGCCGGGGAAGTTGTTGTAGGGCACCTTCACCACCTCGTTGGGGGCGGCGAACAGCTCTCCGCGCAGCCAGTTCCCATCGAGCGGGCCGAATGCCGGAGCCAATGTGAGCACCGTGGCACCGCCCGGGCCCGGAGCGGCCGCCGCCGGGATCGGCGCCGAGATGGCCGCGCTCATGCCGAACAACAGTGCCAACGCGACACGCAGCATCTTCATCCGTGTTCTCCCCCTTGCCGAAACGGCATCTCCTGGACAGCTCCCCGCATTCGATGGTGCGGCGCGCGACCCTCGAACCCCAAGCGTCGTGTCGCGAATAGCGAAGAGTTGGTACGGATTCGAGACCTGCCATTTCGATCCCGGCCGGCGCTGTGCCGAAAATTGCCGCACAGGCCACGCCGTGTCCCGCAGTAGTCTGGATCGACACGGGTTGTTGGACAGGGGGATGCTATGCCGCAGCCTTTGCACAGTGTCACCGATGGCCGGGCGGGCCCACGGGCGCGTCGATGACGACGCGGCGGTCCGGTGACGGTGTCCGCAGGTGAGCGTTTCTGTCGCAGAGATCGACCGCTGGGATTCCGGCGACGTGCGTGAGGTGTTCCACGCGACGCGCAGTCGGGCCGAGGCGGCCCGCGAAGCCGCCGACGGAATCGCCGAGCTGCCGGCCTTCGGCTCGTGGGGCGGCGAAGCCTCCGAGGCCGCCAAGGACGCCCTCGGGCGCACCCGCCTCGACCTCGACGCACACGGCAACGAGTCACTGGCCGTGGCCGCCGCGGCCGGCACGGCCGCCGACGACATCGAGCACGTCAAATCCCGGTTGTCACAACTGCGCGACGATGCCGACCGGTTGGGCATGATCGTCGATCCCGTCACGAACACGATCGAGCCGGGTAGGGGCGCGGCCGGCGCGGGTCCGATGGAGATCACGCTCAAGCAGATGCAGCTACAGCCGGGGCTCGATGCCGTCGTCGCCGAGGCCGCCCGGATCGATCAAGAGCTGGCGCGGGCGATCAACATGGCCATCGGCGAATCACCGATCCCGGATGCGCCGCACGATGACCGACCCGCGATCCAGGAAGCGCTGGGCAAGCCACCGCCGGAGGATCCGCAGCAGTTCAACGACCTCTGGGACCAACTGACCCCCGAGCAGAAAGACTGGTTCTATGAGCGCGACCACAGCATCGGCAATCACCCGGGGATGCCGTTCGCGGACAAGGACACCTACAACCGCCGCCATCTCGACGAACTGATGCAGACCGCCCAGGGCACCATCGATCACATGCAGTCGCGTTTCGACGACCTCGCCCGGCGGGTGTACATGGGCGACCACAGCGCAGCCACCGGCAACGAGCTGGCGGCGCTGGGTCCGCAGCTGGCGGCGGCACGTCATCACCTGGACGGGTACAAGGCCGTCAACGGTGTGTTGGAGGGCAGGGACGGCCCGCCGCGGCTGCTGGCGCTGATCGACGATCACGGCCATGCCGCGGTGTCGATCGGCAACCCGGATACCGCCAGTCACACAGCAACTTTCGTACCCGGAACCGGCCAGGATCTCGGGGCGTTCCAGGGCAGTGATCGCAAGTCCGAGGAGATGTTCGCCGCCGCCCTGCGTGCCAATCCTGCGTTGTCCTCTCACGACGTGGCCGTGACGACGTGGATGGGCTACGACCGGCCGATGCACCTCGGCGAGGCCGCCTTCCCGGGCCGCGCCGAAGCCGGCGGCGCCGGACTGGACTCCTTCATCAACGGCATGCACGCCTCGCACACGGGTGCGGTGCCGGCGGTCGACACCGTCATCGGCCACAGCTACGGATCCACATTGGTCGGCGGTGCGGCCACCGGCGGCAACCACCTGGCCGCCGACAACGTCATCGCCGTCGGCAGCCCCGGCATGCTCACCGACCACGCGAGCAATCTGAGCCTGGCCGAAGGTGCCAAGGTCTACTCGATGACCGCCCGCAACGACATCATCAGCTGGGCCACCGATACCACCCTCGGTGCCGACCCGTTCGCCACCGACTTCGGTGCGACCCGCCTGCTGTCCGATCCCGGCACCAGCTGGGACCCCACGGAGATCATCGGCAGCGTGGGCGCCCACAGCAGCTACTGGGACAGCCAGTCCAATCCCGCGCTGCAGAACATGGGCGCGATCATCGCCGGTCTGCCGCCCGCGCAGATCGTGACACCGGACGGAGGGGTCGCACCCGGATCATGACGACAACGACTGCCCTGATGCACCGCACCCTCGCGCCGCTCGCCTGCCTGGCGGCGGTCCTGGCGTTATCCGGATGTGGTGCTGCCGGAGATCTCGGGCCCCCCAGCCCCACCGGTGCGACCGATATTGGAGGACCACACATGTCCACACCTGCAGGCGAGGAGCCGCAAGAAATTTCACCTGGGAGCCAGCAGCAGGTGCAAGACACCCTGCTCGGCTACATCACACGCACCCTGCAGGCCCTGGCGCCGGGCTACGCGCTCGATGCCACCCGCTTCGGGGGAACAGGAAGCGGGATCATCGGCTGTGACGACAACGCGACGGGCCCCGACGCCCCGGTACGGCTCACCGTCACCGGCGATCTGAAGGTCCCGCCGGGGGTCGACAACGTCGCCGTCTCCGAAGCGTTCGGGGACGTCTGGCGCAGCTGGGGCTGGCGGGTGTACACCGACGACCGGTTCCGCCAACCCAATCGGTTCGGGGTCAGCCCGGACGGCTACCGGCTCAGCACCGAGCAACCCGCCGTGGCCGGGTACCCGCCGAGTTTCATCGCGTCCTCACCGTGTTTCCCCGGACATCTGGCCGACGACGACTACTCGTTCCCCGTCGTCATCGACGCCGACAGCTGACTGCGCATCTGTCGTGAATCGCCGCTGTTGCCAGCTGCCCCATGGTCGACCTGACACCGGATCTAGAGAAACGAGGTCGATCAGGTCGCTGTCTCGTTGGGTGTCGTCGGCCCGTCGGTTCCTCGTCGACGACGGGCGTGGTACTTGCCATCATTGCGGCGATCACCCCATCGCCATGCGACTGGGTCATTCGCCGAAGTTAGGGGCCGCCGTGCTCGGTCGCGTCGATGATGATCCGCGCACACAGTGCGGGATCGTCGATCATCGGGACGTGACCTACGCCGCGGAGCATGGCGAAGTGCGCGTGCGGGATTCGTTCGCGTGCGGTCGCGCCGTTGACCTCAGGCGGGAAGATGCGGTCGCCGTCCGCCCAGGCGATGGTGATCGGGCACGTAGGACCCAACGGTTCCACCTGCTCGGTGGTGCCCAGCAGGTCGTCGGCGGCGTCGCACCCGAGTAGGTCGCGCATCGACTCGACGGCCTGGCGACGGGTGAGGCGGTCGGCGCGTTCGGCGACGTCGCGCATCGCCAGACGACGAACCATCGGCGCGCCCAGTGCGGCCGGAGCGACGAATCGCGTTGCGGCAGCCAGCTTTCGGGTGCGTCGAAGCGTATTGGTGGCGTGGGTTTCGTCGCGCTCGCCTGCGGTCCAGAAGCCGGCGGGAGAAAATGCGCACACCGATCGGGCGCGTCCGCGACGCGCGAGTTCGACGGCGATCCACCCGCCCATGGAGTTGCCGGCGACGTGCACGGTGGCCAGTCCGCGCTCGTCGAGAAGTGCCTCGGTCGCGTCGATGAGGGCTTCGATCGTTGGCCGTCCCTGAAGCGTTGGCCCGCCGCGGTGACCGGCGGCGGTGGGAACGATCAGGTCGAAGCGGTCGTCGAGCAGGGGCGCGACGGCGTCCCATGCGGCGGCTGACATCGTCACACCGTGCAGCAGCAGGAGCGGGGGCTTCTCGGTCACGGCGTCAGTTCCGCCGGTCGGCGAAGCCTGGCGGGAGGTCGGCCGGCGCCGCGGCAACGATCGCCTGGTCATCGACTCCGACGTACTCGAACAGGGTGATGTCGGCGAACTCGGGGACGACGTAGATGGGATAGGTAGGGCCTGCGTCGCAGTGGGCCCGCATCTCGTCGAGGTGCTCGTTCTGAAAGAGCACCGTCTTGGACCCGTCGAGGCGGATCCATTCGGGGAAGAAGATGGTGCCGTGCAGCCGCCTCAGCGCAGGCATGACGTTGACGACGACGCTCGTCCCGGTGGGCTCGGTCCACGAGATCTTGTAGACCTCGGGTGTGAGGGTGACGAGGTCGACGGTCTGGTCTCGCACCCACCGGCCGCCGACGTGGCCGGTGTGGATCCGGTAGTCGATGGTGGTGGCGTTCTTGACGTACATCTCGTACTGCCATCCGTTGGCGTAGGTGTAGATAAAACGGTGTCCCACCAGGCCAGGAACGTCCGCATCGTGGTCGCTGTCGGTAGTGTCGTCGATGCTCACGATTGTCAGTTTAAGACAAACTAGGTTTGTTAGGAACATAATTGCCGAACGCCTCGGACCACGGCGTGGCCGCAGCGCTATCCCACACGCTCGGCCCGCTGCGCCGCGCTGTGATGCGCACCACGCGGCTGGCCGAAGACCTGCCCGACCTCCCGGAGGCCCACATCGAAGTGCTGCGCACCGTGGCTGAAAGCCCTGGGATGGGGCCACCGGCAATCGCCGAGCAACTCAGACTCGCCCGGCCGACGGTCAGCAACCTCATGAAGACGATGCAACGGGCGCACCTGATCAACCTGACCCGCGACGTCGAGGACGCGCGACGCGTCCACGTCACCGCCACCGCGGCGGCCTTGGAGCTCCTGCGCCGCTACGACGGCGCGAGTGCAGCGATCCTGCATGCGGCTATGGACGAGTTGAGCGCCGACGAACAACGAGCTGTCGCAGCCGCGGTGCCCGCTTTGGCGAAGCTGCGGTCGATCCTTGCCGCATCCGGCCATCGACGGCCGTCCGGCTCATGAGTCTTGACGGCGAGGACGTGTCCAAGGCTGCAGGGATCTGCCCGTAGAAGTCCCCTGGGCTGCCCCGAGCCACATCCATCCGACCAAACCCACCAAACACAAAGGTCACGAACCATTTCTGGTTCGTGACCCTTGTGGCGCGGTCCGTAGAACCGCTCGTTGTGGGCGAAGGGGGACTTGAACCCCCACGTCCCGAAGGACACTGGCACCTGAAGCCAGCGCGTCTGCCATTCCGCCACTCGCCCGAATGACCGCGCAACCGTATCACTAGAGCCCTTTTCCGCCCAAACCACCAGAACTCAACAGAGCTCACCCCGCTGACCTGGCGTGATCCGATTCTCAGAGATCTGTTGGTCACGTATTCGTGTGATGGGCCGATAACATGCCTGTGAGCAGTGTGGCCAGAGCGACACGCGGCGCGGGGACCGACGAACAGTACGACGAATGGACGAGGCGGTGAGATGGGTCTGGCAGACCGTATCGAGCGACGCCTCGAATCGACCGTCGGTGACGCCTTCGCCCGGGTCTTCGGCGGGTCTATCGTCCCGCAGGAGGTCGAGGCCCTGCTGCGCCGCGAGGCCGAGGCCAGATCACGGGCCGTCGCCGGCGGCCGTATTTTGGCCCCCAACGACTACGTCATTACCCTCAGTGAGGCTGATTACCAGAAGGTGAGCGCCGACCCCGACCGGACATCGACCACATTTGCCCGTCACCTGGAGGGTTTCATCCATGACCAGGGGTGGCAAACGTATGGTGATGTGGTCGTCAGGTTTGAGCCATCGCCGAGCCTGCACACCGGACAGTTCCGCGCCCGTGGAGCGGTCAACCCAGACTCGACCACCCACGAACCCGCACCAGCAGAACGAGACCGCGCGTCCACCGCAGAACCAGGAGTACCAGCGATGACCGACAACCCGAGCTACCGAGGCCAGGGACAGGGTCGGCCCGGCGACGACCAGTACGACGACCGGTACCGCCAGCCTGAAGAGGCCCGCGGCGGCTACCCGCAGGAGCAGGGTGGCTACCCCGACCAGGGCGCCTACCAGCCGCGTCCGCCCGCCGGATACCCCGAGCAGGGCGGTTACCCGGACCAGGGCTACCCGCCGCCGTCCTACGATCAGCGCCCGCCCGCCGGTGAGCAGCGCCCGCCCGCCGGATACGGCCAGCCGCCGGCCGGGTACCCGGACCAGGGCTACCGCCAGCAGCCGCCGCCGGCCGGATACGGCCAGCCGCCGGCAGCGCCGCCGCCCGGATACGGCGACTACGACTACGGCCGCCCCCCGGCGCGCCAGGACGAGGGCTACGGCCGTCCGCCCGCACCGCCGGCTCCCGGTTACCCCGATCAGGGCGGCTACCCGGACCAGGGCGGCTATCCCGATCAGGGCGGCTACGGCGGCCAGCAGTACGGTCGCGCCGACTACGCGGCACCGCCGGCACCGGCAGCACCCGATTACGGCCGCTACGGCGAGCCCCCCGCCCAGGGCGGGTACCCCGATCAGGGTTACGGCGAGCCCGCCGGATACGACTACGGTGCCCAGCCTGCAGCACCCGCCGGGTACGGCGCCGGCTACGGCGCCGCGGCGGCCGTGACCCTGCAGCTCGACGACGGCAGTGGCCGCACCTACCAGCTGCGTGAAGGCGCCAACGTGATCGGCCGCGGCCAGGACGCCCAGTTCCGGCTGCCCGACACCGGTGTGTCCCGCCGTCACCTGGAGATCCGCTGGGACGGCCAGGTCGCGCTGCTCTCGGATCTGAACTCCACCAACGGCACCACGGTCAACAATGCGCCGGTGCAGGAGTGGCAGCTCGCCGACGGTGACGTGATCCGGCTGGGCCACTCCGAGATCATCGTCCGGGTCCACTGAGCGCCGATCAGCAACGGCCCTTTACGCCTCCCAGTATCGTGACGGCGGAACTCGCACGGAACCGGGACGGAGAGGACGTCGGATGCAGGGGCTAGTACTGCAGCTGACGCGCGTCGGATTCCTGCTGCTGCTGTGGCTGTTCATCTGGTCGGTGCTGCGCATCCTGCGCACCGATATCTATGCCCCCACCGGTGCCGTCATGGTGCGCCGCGGACTGGCGCTGCGCGGCTCGCTGCTGCCCAAGGGCGAACGCCGGCACATCGCCCGGCATCTGGTGGTCACCGAAGGCGCGCTGGCCGGTACCCGCATCACGCTGGGCAGCCAGCCGGTGCTGATGGGCCGTGCCGATGACTCGACCCTGGTGCTCACCGACGATTACGCGTCGACACGGCACGCCAGGCTGTCACCGCGGGGGTCGGAATGGTACGTGGAGGACCTAGGATCGACCAACGGCACATACCTTGACAGGGCGAAGGTGACTACGGCGGTAAGGGTTCCGATGGGAACGCCGGTACGAATCGGCAAGACAGTGATCGAGTTGCGCCCGTGACACTGGTGCTCAGATATGCAGCACGCAGCGACCGGGGTCTGGTGCGCGCCAACAACGAGGACTCGGTCTACGCCGGTGCCCGGCTGCTGGCTCTGGCCGACGGTATGGGCGGCCACGCCGCCGGTGAGGTGGCCTCCCAGCTGGTCATCGCCGCGCTCGCCCACCTCGATGACGACGAGCCAGGCGGGGACCTGCTCAACAAGCTCAATGTGGCGGTACACGAGGGCAACTCGGCCATCGCCGCCCACGTGGAGGCCGACCCCGAGCTCGAGGGCATGGGCACCACGCTGACCGCCATCCTGTTCACCGGTGGCCGGCTCGGGCTGGTGCACATCGGCGACTCCCGCGGCTACCTCATGCGCGACGGTGAGCTGACCCAGATCACCAAGGACGACACCTTCGTCCAAACCCTGGTCGACGAGGGTCGCATCACCGCCGAGGAGGCGCACAGCCACCCGCAGCGCTCGCTGATCATGAAGGCCCTGACCGGGCACGAGGTCGAACCGGCGCTGATCATGCGCGAGGCCAAGGTCGGCGATCGCTACCTGCTCTGTTCGGACGGGCTGTCCGACCCGGTCAGCCACGACACCATCGCCGAGGCACTGCAGATCCCCGATGTCGTCGACGCCGCCGACCGGTTGATCGAACTCGCGCTACGCGGCGGTGGCCCCGACAACGTCACCGTGGTGGTCGCCGACGTCGTGGACTACGACTACGGCCAGACCCAGCCGATCCTGGCCGGAGCCGTCTCCGGTGTGGATGACGACACCATCCCGCCGAATACCGCCGCGGGCCGCGCGTCGGCGTTCAACCCGAAACGTAACCAGCCCAAAAGGGTTGTCACACAACCCGAGGAGCAACGACCGCCCCGCTCCAAACGCCGGATGCTGATCGCCGCAGTGGTGGTCCTGCTGGTGGTGGTGGCGGGGCTGACCATCGCCCGCGAGATCATTCGCAACAACTACTACGTCAGCGAGCAGGACGACACCGTGGCGATCATGCGCGGTGTGCAGACCTCGTTTCTGGGTCTTTCCCTGCAGGAGCCCTTTCTGGTCGGCTGCCTGAATGCCCGAAACGAGTTGTCGCTGATCAGCTTCAATCAGTCCAAGGAGCCGCTGGACTGCCAGGTGCTGCGCCTGCAGGACATCCGCGAGTCCGAGCGCGCCCAGGTCGCCGCCGGCCTGCCCTCCGGTTCGCTCGATGACGCGATCCGCCAGATCAACGAACTGTCCCGGACGTCGCTGCTGCCCATCTGCGCGCTGCCGACCCGGACGCCCACCACCACCCCGAGCCCCACCCGGCCACCGGCCACAACTCCCCCGCCGCCCGCCTCGGGCACACCGCGCCCCGCCACCCCGCCGCCCGCGACATCGGCTGCGCCTCGACCCGCCACACCCGCGCCGGCGACCCCGACCACCGCCACCGCGCCGCCGCCGCGTCCCAGCCCCTCCCCGACCGTCACGGCTCTGCCCCCACCACCGCCGGAGCCGGGCACCAACTGCCGGACGGCGTCATGACCTCGTCGACCCAGCCACAGTCACCGGTCTCGGTCACCCCTCCCCTGCCCAATCGACGCAATTCCGAACTGGCCCTGCTGATTTTCGCCGCGGTGATCACCACCGTGGCGTTGCTCATCGTGGAGGCCAATCAGGAGCAGGGCCTGGACTGGGACCTGGCCCAGTACACCCTGGGCTACCTCGCGCTGTTCGGGGCCGCCCACCTGGCGATCCGCCGCTACGCGCCCTACGCCGATCCGCTGCTGCTGCCGGTGGTGGCACTGCTCAACGGCTTGGGGCTGGTCATGATCCACCGCCTCGACCTCGCCCAACGCGAGCTGAGCCTGGACAACGTCGGCGGCAACGCCGACCAGCAGATGCTGTGGACGCTGGTCGGCGTGTCGGCCTTCTGCGCCGTCCTGGCGCTGCTGCGCGACCATCGGATGCTGGCCCGCTACGGCTACACCTGCGGACTGATCGGCTTTGTGCTGCTTGTCATTCCGGCTCTGCTGCCGGCCCGGTTCTCCGAGCAGAACGGCGCCAAGATCTGGATCCGCTTCGAGGGCTTCTCCATCCAGCCCGCCGAGTTCTCCAAGATCCTGCTGCTGATCTTCTTCGCCGCGGTGCTGGTGTCCAAGCGCGAACTGTTCACCAACGCCGGCAAGCACGTCCTCGGTGTCGACCTGCCGCGCCCGCGTGATCTGGCCCCGCTGCTGGTGGCCTGGATCGCCTCGGTCGGTGTGATGGTGTTCGAAAAGGACTTGGGCACTTCACTTCTGCTCTACGGGTCGTTCCTGGTGCTGCTGTACGTGGCCACCGACCGGCTGTCCTGGGTGGTCATCGGGCTGGCCTTGTTCGCCGCGGGCAGCGTGGTGGCCTATCAGCTGTTCGGACACGTCCGGGTACGGGTGCAGAACTGGCTGGACCCGTTCGCCGATCCCGACGGCGCCGGCTACCAGATGGTGCAATCGCTGTTCAGCTTCGCCACCGGTGGCATTTTCGGCACCGGCCTCGGCAACGGCCAACCGGGCACCGTACCCGCGGCTTCCACCGACTTCATCATCGCCGCCATCGGCGAGGAACTCGGATTGGTCGGTCTCGCAGGCGTTCTCATGCTCTACACGATCCTGATCATCCGGGGCCTGCGCACCGCGCTCGCGGTCCGGGACAGCTTCGGCAAGCTGCTGGCAGCCGGGTTGGCCTCCACGCTGGCCATCCAGCTGTTCATCGTCGTCGGCGGTGTCACCAAGCTGATCCCGCTCACCGGGCTCACCACGCCGTGGATGTCCTATGGCGGCTCGTCGCTGCTGGCCAACTACGTGCTGCTGGCCATCCTGGTGCGCATCTCGCACGCGGCCCGCCGACCGATCGACACCGCCCGGGCACCCAACCCGGCGCCGATCGCCGCCGCCTCCACCGAAGTGATCGGCCGCGTATGAACGACTCGCTGCGCCGGCTCTCGGTCGTCTTCATGGCACTCGTGGTGCTGCTGCTGGCCAACGCCACCCTCACCCAGGTGTTCACCGCCGACGGGTACCGCGCCGACCCACGCAACCAGCGGGTGCTGCTCGACGAGTATTCGCGTCAGCGCGGCCAGATCACCGCGGGCGGCCAACTGCTGGCCTACTCGGTGTCCACCGACGGCCGGTTCCGTTTCCTGCGCGTCTACCCCAACCCGCAGACCTACGCCCCGGTCACCGGGTTCTACTCGCTGGGCTACTCCAGCAGCGGCCTCGAGCGGGCCGAGGACCCCGTGCTCAACGGCTCCGACGAGCGGCTCTTCGGCAAGCGATTGGCCGATTTCTTCACCGGCCGGGACCCGCGCGGCGGCACCGTGGACACCACGGTGCGCCCCGACGTGCAAGAAGCCGCCTGGGACGCGATGGCCGAGGGCTGCGACGGCGGACCCTGCAAGGGCGCCGTGGTGGCGCTCGAGCCCGCCACCGGCAAGATCCTGGCGATGGTGTCCTCGCCGTCCTATGACCCGAACAAGCTGGCCAGCCACGACGGCGCCGTGCAGACCGCCACCTGGGACCAGCTGCGCGACGACCCGAACGCGCCGCTGGTCAACCGCGCGATCGCCGAGACCTACCCGCCGGGCTCCACGTTCAAGGTCATCACCACCGCCGCCGCACTGCAGTCCGGCAGCACCCCGGACACCCAGCTGACCTCGGCCGCGCGCATCCCGCTGCCCGACAGCACCGCGACGCTGGAGAACTACGGCGGCTCGGCCTGCGGCGGCGGGCCGACCGCATCGCTGCGCGAGGCCTTCGCCCGGTCCTGCAACACCGCCTTCGTCGAACTCGGGCTCGACACCGGCGCCGACAAGCTGCGCTCCACCGCTGCGGCGTTCGGACTGGATTCGCCGCCGGCGCCCATCCCGCTGCAGGTCGCCGAGTCCACCGTCGGCCCGATCAGCGACGGCGCGGCGCTGGGCATGTCCAGCATCGGGCAGCGCGATGTCGCAGTGACCCCGCTGCAGAACGCCATGGTGGCGGCGACCATCGCCAACGACGGCGTCACCATGACGCCCTATCTGGTCGATACCCTCAAAGGACCGGACCTGTCCAATATCGCCACCACTGCCCCCACCGAGCAGCGACGCGCGGTGTCACCGCAGGTCGCAGCTACACTTACCGACCTGATGGTCGGCGCCGAGCAGGTGACGCAGCAGAAGGGAGCCATCGCCGGCGTGCAGATCGCATCCAAAACGGGCACCGCCGAGCACGGCACGGATCCCCGCAACACCCCGCCCCACGCCTGGTACATCGCGTTCGCCCCGGCGCAGGCCCCGAAGGTGGCCATCGCGGTACTCGTGGAGAATGGCGGAGACCGATTGTCCGCCACCGGCGGCGCAGTGGCCGCCCCGATCGGGCGGGCCACCATCGCCGCCGCACTCCGGGAGGCATCATGACGGCCCGGGTGGGAGTGACGCTGTCGGGCCGCTACCGGCTGCAGCGTCTCATCGCCACCGGCGGTATGGGACAGGTGTGGGAAGGCCTCGACACCCGCCTCGGCCGCCAGGTCGCGATCAAGGTGCTCAAGGCCGAGTTCTCCGAGGACTCCGAGTTCGTCGAACGCTTCCGTGCCGAGGCGCGCACCGTCGCCATGCTCAACCATCCCGGCATCGCCAGCGTCTACGACTACGGCGAGACCGAGATCGAAGCCGGTGAGGGCCGCACCGCCTATCTGGTGATGGAACTCGTCAACGGCGAACCGCTGAACTCCGTCATCAAGCGCACCGGGCGCCTGTCGCTGCGCCACGCGTTGGACATGCTGGAGCAGACCGGCCGCGCCCTGCAGGTCGCGCACACCGCCGGCCTGGTGCACCGCGACGTCAAACCCGGAAACATCCTGATCACCCCGACCGGCCAGGTGAAGCTCACCGATTTCGGTATCGCCAAGGCGGTGGACGCCGCGCCGGTCACCCAGACCGGCATGGTGATGGGCACCGCGCAGTACATCGCGCCCGAACAGGCCCTCGGCCGCGACGCCACCGCCGCCTCTGACGTCTACTCGCTCGGCGTCGTCGGCTACGAATCGGTGTCGGGCAAGCGTCCGTTCACCGGCGACGGCGCCCTGACGGTGGCGATGAAGCACATCAAGGAGACCCCGCCGCCGCTGCCGCCGGATCTGCCGCCCAACGTGCGTGAGCTCATCGAGATCACGCTGGCCAAGGAGCCCAACCACCGGTACCGCTCGGGTGGCCCGTTCTCCGACGCCGTCGCCGCGGTCCGCGCCGGCCGCCGGCCGCCGCGGCCGAACTCCGCTCCGACGATCGGTCGGGCCGCCCCGGCGGCCATCCCGTCGGTCACCCAGGCCCGCGCCGCAGCGGCCGCCGAGTACCGGCCCCCGCCGACGGCGTCGCGCCCGCGGGCCACCACCGGCAACCACCGTCCGCCGCCCCCGCGCCGGACCTTCTCACCCGGACAGCGCGCCCTGCTGTGGGCCGCCGGGGTGCTCGGTGCGCTGGCGATCATCATCGCCGTGCTGATCGTGGTCAACGCGCAGGACAAACGCGACCGTCCTGTCCAGCAGGAAACGTCCACCAGCACCACTGTGATCGGCGTGCCACCCGAGCCACCCCCGAGTGAGACGCCATGACCACCCCCCAGCACCTGTCGGACCGGTACGAACTCGGCGAGATCCTCGGCTTCGGCGGGATGTCGGAGGTCCACATCGCCCGCGACGTCCGGCTCCACCGTGATGTCGCGGTCAAGGTGCTGCGTGCCGATCTGGCCCGCGACCCGAGCTTCTATCTGCGCTTCCGGCGCGAGGCACAGAACGCCGCGGCGCTGAATCACCCGGCCATCGTCGCCGTCTACGACACCGGCGAGGCCGATACCCCCAACGGGCCGCTGCCCTACATCGTCATGGAGTACGTGGACGGTGTGACACTGCGCGACATCGTGCACACCGAGGGCCCGATGGAGCCCAAGCGGGCCATCGAGATCATCGCCGACGCCTGCCAGGCGCTGAACTTCAGCCACCAGCACGGCATCATCCACCGCGACGTCAAGCCGGCCAACATCATGATCAGCAAGGCCGGCGCGGTGAAGGTGATGGATTTCGGGATCGCCCGCGCGCTGGCCGACAGCGGCAACAGCGTCACCCAGACCGCGGCCGTCATCGGCACCGCGCAGTACCTGTCCCCCGAGCAGGCCCGCGGCGAGTCCGTCGACGCCCGCTCCGACGTGTATTCGCTGGGCTGCGTGCTCTACGAAATCCTCACCGGCGAACCACCTTTCGTCGGTGACTCCCCCGTCGCGGTGGCCTACCAGCACGTCCGCGAGGACCCGGTGCCACCGTCGACCAGGCACGCCGGCCTGTCCCCCGGCCTCGACGCCGTGGTGCTCAAGGCACTGTCGAAGAACCCGGAGAATCGGTACCAGAGCGCCGCCGAGATGCGCACCGACCTGATCCGGGTGCACAGCGGCGAGGCACCCGAGGCACCGAAGATCTTCACCGATGCCGAGCGCACCAACATCCTGACCAGCAGCGATCCGCATGCCCGCGCGCTGCCCACCGAGCACATCCCGGCCACCGGCTACGCCCAGTCCTCGGGCAACGGTTCGATCGGACGCTGGCTCATCGCCGTGGCCGTGCTGGCCGTGCTGACCGTCGTGGTGACCATCGCCATCAACACGTTGGGCGGCAGTACCCGCGATGTGCAGGTCCCCGATGTGTCCGGGCAGCTCTCCGCGGATGCCATCGCCGCCCTGCAGAACCGCGGGTTCGCCACCCGGACCTCGTTGCAGACGGACAACACCGTTGCCCCAGGCCGCGTGATCAGCACCGACCCGGCCGCCAACACCGCGGTCGCCGCCGGCGAGGAGATCACCATCAACGTCTCCGGCGGCCCGGAGCAGCGCGCGGTGCCCGACGTGCGCGGCTCCTCGCTGGCCGACGCGACCCGCGACCTGCTCGACGCCGGTTTCGGTCGGGTGCAGCCCTCGGAGTCGGAGTCCACCCCCGAACTCAAGGGCAAGGTGCTGGGCACCAACCCGCCCGCCAACGCCACCTCGGCGATCACCAACGTCATCACGGTCATCATCGGTACCGGGCCCGGCAGCGTGGTGGTCCCGGACTGCGTGGGGCAGTCCGTCGACACCTGCCGGCAGATCCTGGAGGCCTCCGGCTTCCCCAACTCCGTGCCCGTGGAGGTGGACGACACCGCCCCGGCGGGCCAGGTCGTGGGCCTGAACCCGCCCGCCGGTCAGCCCGCCCCCAAGGACGCCGTGGTGCAGATGCAGGTCTCACGCGGCAACCAGTTCGTGATGCCCAACCTGTCCGGTCAGTTCTGGGTGGACGCCGAGCCGAATCTGCGGGCACTGGGGTGGACCGGGGTGCTCATCAAGGGCGCCAACGTCGACAACAGTGGCCAGCGGACCAACGCGGTGGTGACCCAGAGTCCGGCCCCGGGGGCCGGGGTGGGCTACCGGGACTCGATCACGATCAGCTTCGCGTCCTAGCGGCCTCGGGACTCAGGTCCGGGCGGTGGCCGCGCGGACGGTGTCGGCCACTTCGGTCTCCAGCGTGCGGACCAGACCCTCATCGGGTGCGGCCCCGCAGTAGCCGAGCCAGTTCGCCAGCATCCGGTGACCGCCCTCGGTGAGGATCGATTCGGGGTGGAACTGCACGCCGTGAATGGGCAACTCGGTGTGCCGGACCGCCATGATGACGCCGCTGTCGGTGCGGCCGGTTGCTTCCAGCACGTCGGGCAGGGTCTCCGGCAGGATGGTCAGCGAGTGGTACCGGGTCGCCGTGAAGGGCTCCGGAAGCCCTTGCAGCACACCGGCATCGGTGTGATGCACGATGCTCGTCTTGCCGTGCAGCAGTTCCGGGGCGCGGTCCACGGTGCCCCCGAAGGCGACCCCGATGGCCTGGTGGCCCAGGCACACACCGAGCAACGGGGTGCGCGCCTTGGCGCAGGCCCGCACGAGCGCGATCGATGCGCCGGCCCGTTCCGGGGTACCGGGGCCGGGGGAGAGCAGGATGCCGTCGAACTCCGCGGCGACCGCGTCCGGATCCGACAGCCGGTCGTCATCGTTGCGCCACACCTGCGCGTTGACGCCGAGCTGGCCCAGGTACTGGACCAGGTTGAACACGAAGCTGTCGTAGTTGTCGACGACCAGAACCTGCATGCGCTCAGGCTACTGGCCTGCGCACCTCAATATCCGAGCGGACCGAGCGGCTTGGCGTAGCGCATCCGCACCGGTGCGGTGTGACCCACCAGCTCCACCTGCTCGCGGACCTCCTCGGAGTACCCGAGTTCGAACCGCAGCACGTACTGCTTGTACAAGGTCACCAGCGGGGCGTCGGCCAGCGCGGTCTGCATGGCCGGCACGTCGCCGACGGCGGTGATGACATACGGCGGGCTGTAGGTGCGCCCGTTGAGCAGCAGGGTGTTCCCCACGCACAGCGGCGCCGACGTCGCGACGATGCGTTGATCCTGCATCTGGACGCCCTCGGCACCGGCACTCCACAGCGCGTTGAGCACCGCCTGGATGTCCTGCTGATGCACCACCAGGTCGTCGGGGGCGGCGTCGATGGGATAACGGCCGTCGGCGTCGCGCTGGGCGTCGTTCAGGGTGATCACCAGGCCCGGCCCGCGCAGCGGATCCAGCCCCGCCTGCTCGGCGAGGGTGTCCGAACGGCGGGTGATGGCGGCCAGGGCGGCGTCGGCGCCGGGGGAGCCACCGTGGCGGTGATCGATGGAGTTCACCAAGTCATCGCGCCGCGCAGCGAGACGGTCCACGCTGGCACTGGCTTCGCGCACCAGGTCCACCAGGCGCGGGGAGTCGCTGCGGCGGATCTCGTCGCCGCCGGAGACGCCATGGGTGGTGGACAGCAGGAGGCCGGCGAACACGCACACCACGGGAACGCCGAATCGCCAGAGCGAGCGTCGCCGGTTGGAATTCCCGGCGGCGGGCGCGGCTGCGTTAGGCTCAGGTTTCTGATCCATGTTCGAGTCCCGGCCGCTGTCCATCGTCTTCAAAGGTTAACCATGCCCAAGTCCAAAGTCCGTAAGAAGAACGACTTCACCATCAACCCGGTGAGCCGGACCCCGGTCAAGGTCAAGGCCGGCCCCTCGAGTGTGTGGTTCGTGGTGCTGTTCGTGGGCCTGATGTTGCTGGGCCTGTTGTGGCTGTTGGTCTTCCAGCTGGGTGCGACCGGTTTGGACGCGCCGACCTGGCTGGGCTGGATGGCCGATCTCGGCCCGTGGAACTACGCGATCGCCTTTGCTTTCATGATCACCGGACTGTTGCTCACCATGCGGTGGCGCTGACGCCCGCGCGTCCCGGTTTGAATTCAAAATTGCTTCCATGCGTTCCCCGAGCCGCAACCTGCCCGTAACCCAATCACACCGTTGTGATTCATCCCCATTGGGGATAGCGCCTGTGGATAACTTCAAAGCCCCCGGTGAGACGGTGTACTGACGTGATTCAGCAAACTAGTTGGGCTCCAAAGACGACCGGCATCGTCTGGATCGGGATCATCGGTCTGGCGATGGCCATTGTCGCTGTGACCGTGGTCACAGACCTGCCGGGACGTGTGCTGGGCGGGGTTGCCGCGCTGGGTTTGATGCTGTTTGCAACAGCTTCGTGGCGTGCACGTCCAAAACTGGCAATCACCGACGCCGGCCTGGAGATCCGCGGCTGGCTGAGCACCCGGGTGCTGACCAAGGCGGACATCACCCTGATCCGGATCACCGAGTTCCGCCGGTTGGCACGCAAGGTGCGACTGCTCGAGATCGACACGGCCGATGACCGGCTGCACGTGTTCACCCGGTGGGACCTGGGCACCGACCCGTTACAGGTGCTCGACGCGCTCACCGCCGCCGGCTACACACCCTAGAACCCGCGAGCGTGCGTGTCTGCCCCCGGACACGCCGCTGGACGCCCAGAGAAAACGCACGCTCACCGGCAACCGGTGAACGTGCGTTTCTGGGGTTTACGTCAGGAGATGGTGACGGACTCGATCACGACCGCCTCGGTGGGTCGGTCACTGCGATCGACCGCCGTGGTGGCGATGGCGTCGACGACCTTCTGCGATTCGGGATCGACGACCTCACCGAAGATGGTGTGCTTGCGGTTCAGGTGCGGCGTGGGGCCGACAGTGATGAAGAACTGCGAACCGTTGGTGCCCGGCCCGGCGTTGGCCATGGCCAGCAGGTAGGGCTTGTCGAACTGCAGTTCCGGGTGGAACTCGTCGGCGAACTGGTAGCCCGGGCCGCCACGGCCGGTACCGGTCGGGTCGCCGCCCTGGATCATGAAGCCGTCGATGACCCGGTGGAACACCGCACCGTCGTAGAACGGGCCCGACGTGCTGCCGGAGGCGTTCTCGGTGCTGTAGTCCTTGGTGCCGTTGGACAGGCCGGTGAAGTTGGAGACCGTCTTGGGGGCGTGGTTGCCGAACAGGGCAATCTTGATGTCGCCACGGTTGGTGTGCAGCGTCGCGGTCGCTGTCTGAATGGGGCTCGTCACGGAATCCAGTCTGCCATTCGCGGTTCGGCGACCGCCCCCGGCCCCACGCGAATAGTCTTGTGCTCATGAGTGCGAAGACGACCACCGCCCGGTTGACGCCCCGCGAGCGGTTCGCCCGCGGCCTGAAGTACTCGACGGTGGGCCCGTATGACATCACCAGGGGAGCGGTGGGCATCACCGCAGGCACCGTCGGCTCGTCGGTCGGTTGGCTGCGCGATCAGTACCGCAGCGGCAGGCTGCGCGAGGAGCTGGAGACCGCCCAGGATGTGGTGGCCACCGAGCTCGCCGCCGCCCAGGAGGTCATCTCCAACCTGCCGCAGGCCCTACAGGAGGCGCGGCGTTCGAAGCGTCGCCCGCGCCCCATCGTGCTCGTCGCGGCCGGGGTGGGGGTGCTGGCCGTCGGGGCGGTGACGTTCTCCATCGTGCGGCGCTCGATGCGTCCGGAGCCGTCGACGCTGCCCCCGAGCGTCGAGGTGACACCCCGGCCCTGAGCCGCTCATATGTTTGTCCCGCAACCGGATTCACACCGCGCGCGGGGAAGAGAGAATTGTGGAGCCTAGGAGATTCGAACTCCTGACATCTGCCTTGCAAAGGCGAATCATAGTGCAGTTCAGGGGTTCTCGCCTAGGGTTTCCTGCTGAAATACACAACTGTGGTTAACAGTAGTTATCTGTGACTGTGGGCAGATTGTGGGCAAGGTGTGGGTGCCGAACCTACTCCACGGTCTTGGTGATCAGTTCGTAGTGGCGCAGCCGGCCGCGCACGAGGTGGCGCTCGACGGTGCCGTCGACCCGTAGGCCGCTGGCGGTGTTGTCGGGGTCGATGACGAACGGTCCCCAACCGAGGCGCAGGCTGTCACCGACTGTCGGCGGGATGCTGACGGTCGGTGCCAGGACCATGCGGTAGCGGCTGGACACGATGCCGGACTCCCGCACGACGACCTCGGTGCCCAGCGGGAACACCTCGGCGCGCACAACCTCGTCGACGGAGTCGAACTGCTCGTAGCCGAGGTCATCGAAGACCGGCGGGTCGAACGGCAACAGGAATTGCACGGTCACCTCGTCGTGGAGGATCACAGTGCAGTCTTCCGGTAGCGGTTGAGCACGAACGTCTCGGCGAGGCTGAATCCTTGGAAGCCGCCGCGGATCTCGACGGAACCCACCTTGCTCTGGATCTGCTCGGGGTTCGCGGCCATGCGGGCGGACGCGGTGGTGATCACTGCGGCCAGCTCGTCGTTCGGTTCGGCGGCGGTGAATCCGCGTGTTCGGGTGTAGGCGCGCACCATGGCGGTGATGACGGGCACGACCTCCCCGGCCAGGGCCACCAGTGCGGTGTCTGTGCCCTGGCCGAGGAAGTCGGCCACATCCTGTCCGGTGACAGCCATTTACGCCTCGGTGAGCAGGGTGACGGCCTTGCTCTGCAGCAGTGCGGTGTCCCAGCGACTCACCACGCGGATACCGATGCTGTCGTAGTCGCCCCACGTCTGGTCGAGGATCTTGACCTGGGCGTCCACGTCGCGGGCGACGACCACCTTGGACATGTCGACCAGGGCGACCCGGTTCTTGGTGGAGACGGCCGGAATGTTGTCGGTGATGATGACCGGCAGCCCGAAGATCTGGAACGCGGTGCCGCCCTGAATGCCGCTGGGATCGAACAGGTACTGGCGGAAGTCCTGATCCGAGGTAGCGCCGGGCTCGGCGATCTTGAGCTTGCGCAGCTTGGCGAACGACGCCGAGGTCATCACCATGTGCGTCGGGTTGACCTTGTTCCCCTGCGCGGTGGCGATGCCGTCGATGAGGCTGTCGGCGTCGGTGAGATCCAGTGTGCCGGTGGCGATACCGGAGGCCCGCAGGATGCCCTTGATGGTGTTGGATGTGCCAGCACCGTCCCAAAGGGCTGCGTCCAGGGCATTGGCCACGTCGGTGACGAGGCGGGTCTGCAGCACCGCTTCGAGGCCGATCACGCTGGTACGGATCAGCTCGTTGGTCATGCGGACCAGAACCTTGAGGCTCTTGAGGGTGGAGGGCAGCAGGGTCACTTCGTCGAAAGCCACATCACCATCGGTGATCTGGGCGCCTTCGGCGACGAACCCGGCGGTGACGCCGTTGACGACTCGCGGCACCCGGACGGGGCTGGAGCTGTCGAGCACGACGGGGCCGGCAGCCAGGAATGAACTAGCCTGTTCGAGCGGCTGAACGAGCAGGGAGGCGACCTGCGACTGAATGAGAGTGCCGTTGTCGGCAGTGACTTCGATGGCCACGATTGAGTCCTAACGTTGTGTCGGTTCGGGGGAGTCGACACGTCGCCAGGACGTCAATCGGGGTGAGGGCGCCAGGCCCTACAGGTTGAGTGTACCGCGCTCAGGTCCGTTCTTTCAGTAACCCGAGGAGCGAGAACGGTTCCGACGATCCGCCCCGGTTACCTTGCCCAATATCACCCGCGGGCCGGCGGGTCGCCAGATGCGGCTTGCGGGCCAGCAACTCATCGACGGCGGCTACCAACTTGTCGGGGTCGTCGAGGTGTTCCTCGTCGAACGCCAGGTCGGTCGGATCGGCCAGCTTTCCTGTGGCCCTGACCATCTGCTCGTGGAGGCGCTGGGCGTAGGTGTCGGCTTTCTGGGCGCGCTGCCGATATCGGCCGTTCTCCTGCCGCAGATCCTCAACCACCTTCCGGGGGAACATCTCGTCGTCGCTTTCCGATTTCAGATCGGAAAGGGACTCGTCGGGGGTCGCATCCGAGATGCCACCCTCTGGGTTTTCATCGGCGTCGGTAAGAACCTCGTCGGTGCTCGCGGTGTCGGTGGTGTCAGACATGGTGCTCTCCTGTTCGTTCTTTGTTGATTCGGGTCACGGCGTCTGCGAGTTGGGTGGCCAACTCGATGGCCTCCGCGGTTTCCATTGCGAACGTGAGTCCGCCGGCACGTAAGCGGATTGGGCGCACGGAGTCGTGCATCACGTTCACGAACGGTGCGGTTTCCCTTGCGGTGAGTCTCATCAGGCCACCACCTGCGCCGGTGGGCGGGCGGCCTGCACCTTGGCGATCTCATCGTCGGAGTAACCGAGCTTGGCCAGCGCGTACGGCGCCGGCAGCAGACCGGCCTGGTAGAGCTTCACCACGGCGTCAGCCTCTTGCGCGACCGACCGGGTAGCCGCGTCGGCCCAGTGCACGCGGATGTCGTCGATCAGGTTGGGATCGCGGCCATCTCGTACCGCGATCATCAGCTTGGCCACCTGCTCCCAATATCTCCCAAAAGTTTGCTGGCGCGCTTCAGCTCTCGCCGTTAACGATGCCTCAGCGGCCCGCAGCGCATCAGCAGATGCCGGGTTATCGGAGAACACCCCGACGTAATGCGCGGGAAGCGTTGACACGGCCATGATCTGGCCCAGGATCACCCTCACCGACGCTTCGTACCCGCCGAGATCCGCAGCATTGAGCTGCCCGAACTTCGCCTCGTGGTTCTCCGAGATCATCGCCCGGTGACCCTCGGGGATCGGATTGACCTCCGTCATCACCGGCTGGTCATCCTCATCGAGGACCGGGTTACCGTCGTCGTCGAGCACAGGTTCCTCGGCCAGCTCGATACCGGTGGCCCAGCGGCGAGGACGGCCGACATACTCCGAGGTCACCATCATGTCGGCCAAACTCTTGTTGAGGCTGTCCACCAGCGGCTTGAGGTCGTCAATCTCGCTGCCACCGAAGTCGCCGAGGATGCGATCGGTGTTACGCAAGTTCACGACCGGGACCACGCCCAGCGGGTTGGCGATCTCCTCGACCACCGTGAACGCGGTCGGTGTCACGGTGCCGACCTGCTCGGCGACGAGCCGCACAATCCGGTCAGGCAGGTACACCACGGCGTGAGTCCTGTTGGCCGGCTTCTCCTCCCAGCGCTTCAGTGCGGCGACGATCTGGCGGGTGCCGGGATCGGTCAGCACGGCAACCTGTTTGGCCGACTCGACCGTGACACGGGGCCGGCCGAACCGATCCGCCCACACGATGACGTAGGAGTCACCCATCAGCAGCGCCTCACGGTGCGCGACACCCGAGGTCTGATCAAGGTCATTACGCAGCCAGTCAGGCCACAGACCGGCATCCGAGAATCCGGTGATGCGCAACCTCTCAGCCAACGCGGTCACGGCCAGGCGAGGGATGTTGGAGGCCATCAGGCCGAACCTGTTGCCCAGCGCGGTCTTCGCCTCCGGGGACAGGAACGCCAACGGCTGCTTACCGCAGTAGTACCGATCCAGCTCGGCATACCGGGCAGACGGCTCATTGAGACGCTGCAACAGTTGCAGCAGTAGTTCATTCATGCGACGAAACTCCTTGCTCTCTTACGGGATTTGGTCGCGCACCAGGTGGCACGCGAATGGGCTTGCAGCATCGCCGCTGCAAGGTCGATACGGGCTTTAGAACCACGCTTGGCCTTGTCCAAGCGAACCCCCTTGGCGTCCTCCCGGAGCACCGCGTTGGCGACATGGCGCGCCAGCCGTGGATCTCCGGAATGCGACAGTTCGCCGCTGACGGCGGCCCGAAACAACTCGGTGGTCGCCGGGGTGATCCGGGCAGGGCTCCACGGGAATGCCACGACCGGGATGCGTTCACTCTCAAGGGTCTGCATCACCAGCGCGTAACGGAACGGGTCGAACACCACCTCGGTCACGCGGTACCTGCGGCACGCCTTACGGATCTCCTCCATCACGTCGTGGAGCGGCACCGACCAGTCGACAGCTCGCTCGGGCGGCTCCCAGTAGCCCAAGACGTCGAGGTGCGGTGTCTTGCTGACGGTGGCGATCACCAGGCCCGTGCCGTCGCTGTTGTAAGAGCCGTCGCAGGACACGACGACCTCCGCGCCCGCCGGGACCGGCTTCCCCGTGGACAGGCCGTCCCAGACGCCAGGAGGCAGCCAGGAGCCGGCCGCGTTCACGCGCTGGTTCAGGTGGTAGCGGCGGAACGCAGGCTCTCGGGTCGTGCCCAGCACCGTCGCCAGGTGGTCGGCGTCGAGAGTGTCACCCAACATCGGGTTGGCGGCGGCCCAAGCATCCCGGTCGGACAATTCGCAGCCAATGGGCGCGGTGTACTCCCGGAACGCAAACGACGGGTCACCGCCATAGCGGCCGTGCTCGACCAGACGCGCCATCAGGTTGTCCGGGTCATCCCCGCATTCCGTCGACAGGCCCAGCGTCAACGGCCGCGCCCGAGTGCCACCGGCCAGCGCCAGCGCATCCCAGGTGTCGGCGTCGCTCACGTGAACCTCGTCGATCAGACTGCAGCTCGGATTCCTGCCCTGCAGGTTCTTCGCGTTGGCCGGCAACGGCTCCAGCACCGAATCCGTCTCAGGCACATAGATCCGATCCTGGAAGATCTGCGTGACGCCCAACATCCGCTCATCCAGCTCGACCATCCGGCGGGCAACCTTGAAGATCACCTCGGCGGTGCGCTGGTCGCTCGACGCCAGCAGCACCTCGGCAGATTCCTCGTCATCGGCGTACAGGTGGTACAGCGCAATCGAGGCACCGAGCAGCGACTTGCCGTTCTTGCGGGCCACTGACAGCAGACCCTGCCGGGGCCGCGGCTCCGGGTCGTACACATCAGCCAGGAAGTCCCGCTGCCACTGACGCAGCCGGATCAGGTCCCCCGCCGGATTGCCCTTACCGCCCTTGACCACCCGGCAGTACGTCTCGATGAACGCCGCCACCCGCGCCGAACCACCCTCGGGCAGCTCATGCAGGGGCAGCGGTGCACCCTTCGGCGCCGCCTTAGGACCCGCGCGCATCGCATACCCCCTGGGGTGTGTAACTGGAAAGAAGGCTGGGAGGTCCGACCAGGGCTTTTGCGGGGGGTGTCCCCCCTGGTTCGGGTCGTGCTTGTCCGTTGGCTCGGTTGCAGTCGCCGCAGTAGACGCCTCGGTAGTCCTGCAATCGCAGTGGTTTACCTTCGGCTCGGCGCTTCCATGTCTGCGGGCCGTGGTCGAGTTGCAGGTTCTCGGTTGCGCCGCAGCTGCTGCACCAAGGCTGTAGCCGTCGCGCTCGCTTGGACAGTTTGTCGTGCTGCGAGTCATATCCCCTGCATGATGCGCAGCGGGCGCCAGGGCTCGGCTCGCCGCACTCCAAGCAAGGCCGCAGGGTCACGTGATGTCTCCTCTACTCATTGCGCGGGTGAGTTCGTCTTCGGTGATCTCGGCGACGTAGGGGCTGGCGTGGAAGGCGAGCCATGTTCGGCGGACGGTGAGGATCGTGTGGTCGGGGTTGCCGGTGTGGATGTGCACGTGGTGTTCGTCGTACTGGCGGTGCAGGGGTGTGCGCTTGTTGAGGTCGTCGAGGGCGGCGGTCACTGAGTCGTGGTCTACGTGCACGCCTTGTTGGGCGATGTTGTGCCCGATCTTCCATTCGAGGATCTCGTTCAGTAGGTGGCGTTCGGCATCGGTGAGCGGGCGGTCGACGGGTGCGGGCTGGTCGGTCATGGTGCTCTCCTTGGGAGTGGTCCAGATGTCGGGGTCGGGGAAGATGACGCGGTGGGTGCTCATGCTGTTGCCTGTTTGCTGAGGCATGACAGGTGCGCTTCGCCCTGGCCCGCGACGACAGCTTTGCCGCAGACGTAGCAGCGGGGTACCTCTTGGCCTCGGACCCGGATGGTGCGGCGAGTCTTGAGTTCCTGCAGGCGGGCGGTGAGGGGCGTTGGGGGTGACAGCAGGTCGGGCTGAGGGGCGGGCAGGGAGCACTCTCCTGCGCTCTGCTCCCTGCCCCCTTCTGCGCTCTGCTCTACCACCTCTGACCTCACAGGGAGCAGGGAGCACGTCTCAGGTGTGTCCGGGGTGCTCTCTGCTGGCTCTGTGCTCCCTGCTTTGCGGTCGGGGAGTTTCCAGAACCACGGACCAGGGTTGACTGGCCGCTCGGCGAGGATGCCCAGCCGCTTCTTGGCGCGCTTGGCTTGGTCGACGGTATGGCCTGCGGCGTGGGCGGCTTGGTAGACCTCGTTGGCCTTCACTGGTTCGTTTGCCAGCAGGTCGGTTAGCCACTCCGCGATGTCGTCTTGGGGACCGACTTCGGAGGCGCGGTTGATGATGTCGCCGACCGAGGTATCCGATGCGCCGAGGTCGATGACGCGGGCTACTTCGGTGGGCCCGTCTTCGGTGTCGACGGTGGTGCTCTCAAGCCGGAACGCGAACGACTCTTCACCGCGTGGTGCGTAGTTGCCCTTGTCCTGGCTGACGACGACACGGTCACCGTCCTCGTCTTCTGCGAACAGGAACACCGACCGCACGGCGTCACGGAAGGCGTGCGAGCCGCTCATCTTGTCCGAGGCGTTGCCGCCGCCCTTGCCAAAGTGCCGCACGAACATCATGACCGCGCCGGTGTCCTCAGCTACCCGCGCCAGAGCATCGACGGCAGACCGGACGTCAGCTTCCCGGTTGAGGTCACCGCTCATCGTCGAGGCGATCGGGTCGATGAAGACCAAGGCGGCTCCGCTGTCAGTGACGGCCTGGGCGATGGTCGCGGTGTCCAGTGGCAGTTTGGGCGTGACTTCAAGGCTCTCGTTGTCGACGAGCGTGTCGAGTTTGAGGCGGCCGACCATGCTGAGATCGGCGCCGGCGGCGATGAGGCGGGGGACGAGCACCTTGTCCCACGCGTCTTCCCCGGACCAGATGATCGACCGGCGTGGGGTGCCCTGGTATTCGCCGGGCAGGAGCCCACGGGATAGCAGTGCGATCAGGTGGAGGACGTAACTCGTCTTGCCGGTACCGCCTCGACCGGCGAGCGCCGAGGGTGTGCCGATGGGGATTCTGTTCGTCCACATCCACACTTGCTTTCGGGGCCGGATTTCGGATGCCCATTCGACGCTGGCTCGACGCCCGTATTCAGCGATCCGTTTCTGGGCGGCGTGCTTGTCACAGAGTGCGTCTGGGCCCTCGCAGTCCCAGCAGACCTCCTGCTGTTGGCGCCTCATGCGATCTCCTTGCGGCGGGGAATGTATGAGGCACCTCGGGGTCGGGTGCGCCAGTTGGGGCTGGCTGATACCGATTTCGATGCCTCGGCCATCGCGGCCTGAGCGGTCTCCACGCGCAGGATGTGGTGCTCACCAGCGGCGGCCAACGCCAACAACTTCCGAGGATCGGAGTCGGGTAGCTGTAGCCATGCCGGGGTGCCGGCGGTGGGCAGGTGGTTGTACTGGGCGACCAGCGCAGCGAGGAACTCATGGCACGGCCACCAGGTGACGGTCTGAGACGCGGGAGAACCCGCCCCGGCGAGGGGGCGGGTCTCCGTCTTCGCTTGGGTCACAGGGCCGCTCACAGCCGGACCGCCGTGAATGCCGATTCGACTGTTTGGAAATCTTGTCTGCAGAATCGGCAAGTGACGCGGCCAGTCTGCGCGATCCATGACTCAGCGAGATCGAGGAAATTCAGCTTGTAGTGCTGACCGCACACCAGGAAGTCCTTGCAGCCGTGCAAGCGGACAATCCAGTTCGCGGTCCTCTTGCACTGGGTTTTCATCCCCATTGCGCACCGAACCTGCTCGTCCCACCCTGCAAGGGCTTCCTGGAACGCCGTATCGATGTCGGCGTTGCTCATCGGGTCACCGCCGTGGCGTCGGCTTCCAGAGCGTCAGTGGCACGGTCGATCGCCACCGCTGCCCGCTTGAGGTGGCAGATGCCGGTGGCCAGGTCTGCGCACCCGAACAGCGGCGCGCCGGCGGGCAGGCTGTTCAGTACCTCGTTGAGGTCGTGGCGCAACAGGTCGATGCGGTTGACCGCGACGTCGAGCTGCTGCGCGACGGTCTCCGGCGGTGTGTACGAAGCGCAGAATGCACACACGTCCTGGTCGGCTGTTGTTGGAACCGTGCAGTGCTTGCACGACTCAGGGGTTATGGTTGTCATCAGAACTTCTCCGTCTCGGTTTTCAGCTGGGTGGTTGGTTCAGACGCCGTTGGGGTGGCAGCCCTGACGGCGTCACTGTTTCCGGGCCGGCGATCTTCCGTCCGGTCAGCCTCGGGGTCGAGGCCGAGATCTTCGTGCGCTGGGTAGTCGCGCATTAGGCGGCGTCACCGCCGTATCGGTTGGCCACCAGGTGAGCCAGAACATCGGCGCGTGCGTAGCGGATGCGGCCGGACACCTTTATCCAGGGCAATCCGCGCCGGCGGTACCTGTCTTGGGACAGGGCGTCGACGGTGGTCTGCATTACGGCTGCCACCTGAGCAGGTGTGGCCAGTGGAGGCAGGTCCTCCGGGGCGATGAGGTCGGCCATTCGTCTGTTTCCTTTCGATGCACTGAGAGATCTTTTGGATCGCTGCTGGAGTCATATTGCATCACGATTCGTAACCACGTCAAGTGAATCGCCCAAGAGATCGTTTGGATCGCTACAGTGGCGGCATGGCAGACGACAATCCAGAGACAGCCAAGGCGCTGACGAAGAACCCTCTAGGCCCGTCGGGGAAGGCTGTTGCAGCTAACGTCGAGCGGCTACGGAACGCGCAGAATCTGACTTTCGCGGCGCTGTCCGAGCGATTGGAGCGGCTGGACCGTCCCATACCGACTCTGGGGTTGCGGAAGATCGTCGCCGAAACCCGTCGTGTCGACGCGGATGATCTGGTGGGACTTGCTGCGGCCCTTGGGGTTTCGCCCGTCACCCTCCTGATGCCGCCTTCGACAACTGGGCAGGACGAAGTGGCCGTAACGGGGGTTGACTATCCCATCTCTGCGTCGGCGCTGTGGAAGTGGTTGCGCGCTGACTATCCAATGCAAGGTGACGACCGGATTCGATGGGTGTTCTTCGCGGCGGCCTGGCCTGAGTGGCGGCTCCATGAGCACGTCGAAGAAAGAGAGAAGGCGGTAACGGAGGTTCTCGCGTCGGAACAAAACCTTGCCGAGGCCGGTTGGCTCGATGAATCGGATGTGACCGATGGCAACGATTGAGCGGTACGAAACCACCTCGGGCACAACTCGTTACCGGGTTCGGTACCGCACGCCGGATCGGAAGCAGACTGACAAACGTGGCTTCAGAACTAAGCGGGATGCCGAGGCGTTCGCCAATCAGCTTGAGGTCGATAAGCGGCGCGGCGCGTACGTCGCACCTGCGGCCGGCCGGGTGAAGTTGGGGGAGTACGCGAAGGATTGGCTGGGGTCGAAACACAATCTGAAGCCGTCGACTCGATCCCGGTATCAGGTGGTGCTCGATACATTCATAGCCAGTCACTCGGAGACTGCGCTCGGTGACATCAGCCGGGAGATGGTCCGGGGTTGGGTGTCTGATCTCAGCGTGAGTCATGCGCCAGCATCGGTGCACAAGGCGGTCGGGGTGCTGCGTCAGGTTCTGGCTATGGCGGTGGCCGACAACCGGCTCGTACTCAACCCGGTCAATGGCGTCGAACTGCCGGCGGTCGGGACAGTCGAGCAGCGTTTCCTGACGTTGGAGCAGTTGCACGCGCTGGCTGATGCGGCCGGTGAGAATCGTCCCCTGGTGTACGTGCTGGGGGCGTGCGGGCTGCGCTTCGGGGAGGTCGCCGAACTCAGGTGGCGAGACATGGATCTAGACCGGCTGTCGATCAGGCTCACCCGCTCGGTGACCCTCGTCGACAGCAAGTTCGTAGTGGGCACACCAAAGGGCGGCAAGGGTCGCACGGTGAGCCTGCCGGCCTTCGTGGCCGAGATGCTGACACCGGGGGAGGCAGGCACCCTGGTGTTCTCCGACACTGCTGGCGGTCACATGCGCGGCACGAACGTCAGGCGACGTTGGTGGTCCCAGTCGGTAGCGGCCGCGGGTCTGCCCGAGAATTTCAAGATCCATGAGTTGCGCCACACGGCGGCATCCCTGGCGATCCAGGCCGGCGCCAACGTCAAGAGCCTTCAAAACATGCTCGGACATGAGTCGGCCGCACTGACCTTGGATCGCTATGGCCACCTGTACGGATCGGACGTTGAGGCTGTCGGGGTGGCGATGAACGCGCTTTTAACTCGGGAGTGTGGGCAAAGTGTGGGCACGGACGCCGCTTAACGCAAAAGCAGGTCAGACCACATATGGTCTGACCTGCTGTTTTAGTTGTGGAGCCTAGGAGATTCGAACTCCTGACATCTGCCTTGCAAAGGCAGCGCTCTACCAACTGAGCTAAGGCCCCTCACGGGGTTATGCGCGGCGGGCCTCGGTGGTGTGCCAGACCTCGACACCGTGCCGGGATCGGTACACGATCACCGCTGCGGCTGCCAGCACCGCCACCAACACCAGCTTCATGGTGCATACCCTTCCGTGGGCCTAGGAGGACTCGAACCTCCGACCTCTTCGTTATCAGCGAAGCGCTCTAACCACCTGAGCTATAGGCCCGTAACAACCTTTACGGCCGAGCGACGAGATTACCGTAACCACGGCCCATCGCCCAAACCGCGAGGATCAGTCCCGATCCGCCAGGGTCACCTCGACGCCGCCGACCAGGTCGGTGATGAGGTTGTAGATGAACGCACCGGCGGTCGCCATCGCCGTCAGCAACACGATATTGACCAGACCGATCAGCGTCGCGCCGCCGAAAATCGTTCCGCTGGAGATGAGTTCGCCACCGGTCCCGCTGTCACTGGTCAGCAGGTCGCCGACGTTGCTGTTCAGCTTGGTCCACACGCCCATCCCGCCGAGCACCAGGTACAGGAAGGCGACGGCGATCATCCAGACGAAGAACAGCGCGCCGGAGAGCACCAGGGAGACCTTGAGGGTGCTCCACGGATCGATTCGGCGGATCTGCATGCTCGCCCGCACCGGGCCCGCCGATTTCTTGGCCACCTGCACGCGGCCGGCCGGGGCCGACGGACGCTGCTCGGCGGGTGCGGGGGCGTTCGCCGGGCGGGCAGGCCGCGACTGTGCGGACAGATCCGGCAGTTCGCTGGCGTAACTTTCCGGGCGGCCTTCCGGGCGCGCGCCCTCGGGCCGTTCCGGGGCACGTGCCGGGACGACCTCGGTGTCCCGGTGGGCCGTGCTCGGCCCGCCGGCAATGAACTGGCCGAGGCGGGCGTCGGCACCAGGGGAGCGGGCCGGGGGACGCTGTCCCTCCGGCGGACGCTGTGCCTCGGTGGGCCGGGGCCCTTCGACGGGGCGTTGCGACTCCGTGGGCCGCGGCCCCTCGGCCCCGCGGGGCGCTTCCGCGGGACGGGGCGGGGTGCCCTGCTCCGTGGGACGCGGCCCGTTCGCCCGGGCAGCCGGGCCCCGTTGCCACGGGGGAACGTCGCCGGACTCG
Organism: Mycolicibacterium frederiksbergense; assembly: GCA_030499155.1. Taxonomy (GTDB): domain Bacteria; phylum Actinomycetota; class Actinomycetes; order Mycobacteriales; family Mycobacteriaceae; genus Mycobacterium; species Mycobacterium frederiksbergense_A. The sequence continues at coordinate 1,426,925 of JAUKNU010000001.1, forward strand.
GCGGCCGCGCGTCCCGGCGGCCCGGCAGGCGCTCCGTTGGCGCTGCCGGGGCCCTCGCCCGCACGCGGGTGTCCGGGCTCGTTCGGTGAGGTCACCTAGCGGCTCCTTGTCTCAGGCCGTGCCGAGATGGCAGCGGCGTCGCGTCACGTTGCGTCGGGTTCGGTGCTGTCGGGTTCGATGGCTTCGGGTTCGATGCCCTCGACCTCGTCGCCGTCAGACTCGTCGCCGCCTTCGGCATTCCGCGCAATCGCAATCAGTGTGTCGCCCTCGCCCAGGTTCATCAAGCGGACGCCCTTGGTCTGGCGCCCGGCCTTGCGCACCTGGCGAGCGGCCGTCCTGATGACACCGCCGCCGGAAGTGATGGCGTACAGCTCGGTCTCATCGTCGACGATCAGCGCCCCAACCAGACTGCCACGCTTGGGGTCGTACTGGACGGTGAGGATGCCCTTGCCGCCACGGCCCTGCGCGGAGTACTCCTCGATCGCGGTGCGCTTGGCGTAGCCGCCGGAGGTCGCGACCAGCAGATACGTGCCTTCACGGACGACGTTCAGCGACAGCAGCTGGTCCTCTTCGTTGAACCGCATGCCCTGCACACCGGAGGTGGCGCGCCCCATCGGCCGCAGCGCCTCGTCGGTGGCCGAGAAGCGGATGGACTGGCCCTTGGCGCTGACCAGCAACAGGTCTTCCTCGGCCGAGCAGAGGACCGCACCGACCAACTCGTCATCGTCGCGCAGGTTCACCGCGACGATGCCACCGGAACGGTTCGAATCGAAGTCGGTGAGCTTGGACTTCTTGACCAATCCCTTGCGGGTCGCCAACACCAGGTACGGGGCATCCTCGTAACTCTTGAGCTGAATGACCTGGGCGATGCGCTCCTCGGGCTGGAATGCCAGCAGGTTCGCCACGTGCTGCCCACGCGCCGTCCTGGATGCCTCCGGGAGCTCGTAGGCCTTGGCCCGGTACACCCGGCCCTGCGTGGTGAAGAACAGGATCCAGTCGTGGGTCGAGCAGACGAAGAAGTGGTTGACGATATCGTCCTGCTTGAGCCCCGCGCCCTGGACTCCCTTGCCGCCACGCTTCTGGCTCCGGTAGAGGTCGGACTTCGTGCGCTTGGCATAGCCGGTCTCGGTGATCGTGACGACGACCTCTTCGCGGGCGATGAGGTCCTCGTCGGCGACATCACCGTCGGCCGGGACGATCCGGGTGCGCCGGTCATCGCCGTACTTGTCGGCCAGTTCGGCCAACTCGTCGTGCACGATCGCGCGCTGCCGCTCCGGCTTGGCCAGGATGTCTTCGAGGTCGGCGATCTCGGCTTCGATCTTGGCGAGGTCGTCGACGATGCGCTGGCGCTCCAGAGCGGCGAGGCGACGCAGCTGCATGTCCAGGATCGCCTGCGCCTGGATCTCATCGACGTCGAGCAGCTCGATCAGGCCCGACCGCGCGACATCGACGTTGGCCGACGCCCGGATCAACGCGATGACCTCGTCGAGCGCGTCGAGCGCCTTGACCAGACCGCGCAGGATGTGGGCCCGTTCGTTGGCCTTGCGCAGCCGGTAGATGGTCCGCCGCACGATGACGTCCAACTGGTGCACCACATACAGCCGGATCAACTGATCGATGCGCAGCGTGCGGGGCACGCCATCGACGATCGACAGCATGTTCGCGCCGAAGCTGGTCTGCAGCTGGGTGTGCTTGTAGAGATTGTTGAGCACCACCTTGGCCACGGCGTCGCGCTTGACCTCGACGACGATCCGCAGGCCGACCCGGTCGGAGCTCTGGTCTTCGATGTTGGAGATGCCCGCGAGCTTGGCGTCGCGCACCTGGTCGGCGATCGAGGTGATGAAGTTGTCGTGGTTGACCTGGTAGGGCAGCTCGGTGATCACCAGCAGCGTGCGTCCCCGGGAGTCCTCTTCGACCTCTACGACACCCCGCATGCGGATGGAACCGCGGCCCGTGGTGTACGCGTCGTGGATGCCCTGGGACCCGACGATCAGACCGTAGGTGGGGAAGTCGGGTCCCTTGACCCGCTCGCACACGGCCGCCAGGGTCTCTTCCTCATCGGCCTCGTAGTTGTCCAGGCACCAGAAGACGGCCTCGGCAAGCTCACGGAGGTTGTGCGGCGGCATGTTGGTGGCCATGCCGACCGCGATGCCGCCCGAACCGTTGGCCAGCAGGTTGGGGAACCGGCTGGGAAGGACGGTCGGCTCCTGCACGCGGCCGTCGTAGTTCGGAATGAAATCGACTGTCTCTTCGTCGATTTCGCGCAGCATCTCCATGGCCAGCGGTGTCAGCCGGGCCTCGGTGTTGTGGCTGACGAAGCCGTTGGTGATGAACGCATGGTCATCGGTCTGTACTCGCAGGCTGTAGACCGGCTGCAGACCGGCTTCGGTGACGCTCGCGACCCGTGCGTAGTAGAAACGGCCGTCGGTGAGGTCGGCTGCAATGGCGCGGACATCCGCATCTGCGATGTGGGACAGGATCTCGGCGCCCCCGCTCCGCCAGCGCGACAACCGGTCGATGTTGTGCTTGCGCAGCCACTCCTTGTCGACCCAGCGCCCGCCGCCATGCGTACGGATCAACTCCCCGAGACCGGGAACGAAATCGCGATCCAAGCCGGCCGCGACGGTCGGCAGAGCGCCGAGAATCTCGCGGAGCTTCTGCTGCTTGGCGCCCCCGAAGCCGATCTGGGCGGCGAAGGTTTCCGCGTGACCGCGATTGGTGATCACGACCTTGTGCTCGCCGGTCGCGTGCCGATAGCGATGCGAGACGACACCGAACTCGAGGAGTAGCTGTTGGACGTCGACTGCCAGTTGGCGACTGCGGGTCGAGTAGGAGATCTGAACCGTACTGCGGGGCAGGCTCGAGCAGGAACCGTCACCCTCGAACAACGCTTGCAGGAATGCCCGCTTGACCCCGGTGGTGGAATTCCACAACCACTGCGGCACGACCTTGGCGGCAGAACGCTGGTTGCACAACTCACCCAGACGCGACGCCCTCAAAGCGGAGACATTGTGGATGTCGATTTCGTGCAGCAGTGATCCGGAAGCGATTGTGCGCGAGGACAAGTACCGCGGACCGCCGACGACAGCGTCATAGGCTGCCACCACCACGTCGAAGAACTCGCGGTCCAGGTTGTTGAACCCGGCCCGGTTCTCCGAGACAAACCCCTCACTGATGAACGCGCCCGCGAGCAGGCCCTCCATCACGGCCAGCCAATCGTCGAATCCGAACTCCGTCGCCGGGGTGCGCTGCAACGCGACCACGTCGCCCGGACGAATCTCGTCGGTCAGCTTCCACAACAGTGTCGGAACGCCCGCGACGTCCACCAGGCAGAGCAAGGGGTGGTTGGCCGTGCCGGTAACCGAGAATCCTTCATCGGTGGTCACCGTGAAGGTCTCGTGGTCTCCGGAGTGGAAGACGCGGTCCACTGACGCCGGATTGCCGTGTCGATCCAGAACCTTCAGATCTACCACTGCATCGGTGTTCGGACGCTGTCCGGGCACAATGCCGTCGATGCGCACCGACTGCCCCATCGGCAACCGGACCATTGCATCGCCGGTGACGCAATAACGCATGGCGGCCGGCGGGTCGTTGCCCGGCGAGCCGAAGTTGCCCTGGCCGTCGACAAGTGGGTAGCGCAGCGACCACGGCTGGGCCATCCGGACCAGGGTGTCGTAGATCGACGAGTCCCCGTGCGGGTGGTAGTTGCCCATGGTTTCGGCAACCGAACGTGCGGATTTCGCGTGTCCGCGGTCGGGCCGGAATCCCGAGTCGTACATGGCGTAGAGCACACGGCGGTGTACCGGCTTGAGCCCGTCGCGGACCTCCGGGAGTGCGCGCCCCACGATGACGCTCATCGCGTAATCGATATAGCTGCGCTGCATTTCCTGCTGGATGTCGACCGGTTCGATGCGATCGGTGGTGGCGCCGTCGTCGCCCGGGGGCTGGGTGGTGTCTGTCATGTGCTCCTCGCTCGTCTATGAGCAGCTGGGAATGGGAAGGGGAAGGTCATCGGCGGGAGTCAGACGTCAAGGAAGCGAACGTCTCTCGCGTTGCGGGTGATGAAGCTGCGTCGGGCTTCCACGTCCTCGCCCATCAGGATGGAGAACAGTTCGTCGGCGGCTGCCGCGTCGTCGAGGGTGATTCGGCGCAGCACCCGCGCGCTGGGATCCATGGTGGTCTCCCACAGTTCCTTCGCGTCCATCTCGCCGAGGCCCTTGTAGCGCTGGATGCCGTCCTCGGTGTTGATCTTGCGACCCGCCGCGCGACCCGCCTCGAGCAGACCGTCCCGCTCGCGGTCGGAATACGCGAATTCTGGTTCGGAGCGTTGCCATTTCAGCTTGTACAGCGGCGGCTGGGCCAGGAAGACATGCCCGTTCTCGATGAGCGGTTTCATGAACCGGAACAGCAGCGTCAGCAGCAGCGTCGAGATGTGCTGACCGTCGACGTCGGCGTCGGCCATCAGCACGATCTTGTGGTACCGCAGTTTGGCGATGTCGAACTCATCGTGGATGCCGGTGCCGAGTGCGGTGATGATCGCCTGGACTTCGGTGTTCTTCAGCACCCGGTCGATGCGGGCCTTCTCCACGTTGATGATCTTGCCGCGCAGCGGAAGAATCGCCTGATACATGGAGTCGCGGCCGCTCTTGGCCGAGCCACCGGCCGAGTCACCCTCCACCACATACACTTCCGACAGTCGCGGATCTGTCGAGCGGCAGTCGGCGAGCTTGCCCGGCAGACCACCGATGTCGGTCGCGCTCTTACGCCGCACCAACTCACGCGCCTTGCGCGCCGCCATCCGGGCTTGCGCCGACGAAACCGCCTTGTTCACAACAGTCTTGGCTTCGGCCGGGTTGGCCTCGAACCAGTGGCTGAGCTGTTCGTTGCAGATCTTCTGGACGAAGGACTTGACCTCGGTGTTGCCCAGCTTGGTCTTGGTCTGACCCTCGAACTGCGGGTCGCTCACCTTGACCGAGATGACGGCTGCCAGACCTTCCCGGATGTCGTCACCGGTGAGATTGGCGTCCTTCTCCTTGAGCAGTTTCTTGTCCTTGGCGTACTTGTTGACCACCGTGGTCAATGCGCTGCGGAAACCCTCTTCATGGGTGCCACCTTCGTGGGTGTTGATGGTGTTGGCGAAGGTGTGCACCGACTCGGAGTAACCGGCGTTCCACTGCATGGCGATCTCGACCTCGTGGCCTGGGCCCTTGCCGTCGAAATCGATGATGCTCTGCTGGATTGCGGTCTTGGTGCGGTTGATGTGCTTGACGAAGTCGACCAGACCGCCGGGGTAATGGTAGGAGCGGTGCTTGACCTTGTGCGGGCCCTTGGCCTCCGCTTCCTTCTCATCTGCGGACTTCGGCGCCTCGGCGGTATCGCTGACCACCTCATCGACCACCTCATCGGCGGTGACGCGTTCGTCGACGAGGTCGATGGTCAATCCCTTGTTGAGGAATGCCATCTCCTGGAGGCGGCGGGCGATGGTCTCGAAGTCGTAGTTCGTGGTTTCGAAGATGTTGGGATCGGCCCAGAACCGAATGGTGGTGCCGGTCTTCTTCGTGGGTTCACCTTGGCGCAGCGTGCCGGGCACCGAGTATTCGTAGGTCTGGAACCACTCCGAGCCGTCCGTGCGGATGTCGGCCTCCAGACGTGTGGACAAGGCGTTGACGACGGACACGCCGACGCCGTGCAACCCGCCGGACACCTGGTAGGCGCCTTCTTCGAACTTGCCGCCGGCGTGCAGAACGGTCATGACCACATCGACGGTCGGGATCCCGGTGCTGTGCATCGCGACGGGGATGCCGCGGCCGTCATCGGTGACCTCGACGCCACCGTCCTCGAGGATGCGGACGTCGACCTTGCTGGCGAATCCTGCCATGGCCTCGTCTACGGCGTTGTCCACGACCTCCCACACCAGATGATGAAGACCGCGCTCGCCGGTGGATCCGATGTACATGCCCGGACGCTTGCGGACCGCCTCGAGACCCTCGAGCACCTTGATCGACTCGGCGCCATATGCGGTTGGGGCATTGTTCTTCTGGGCAGCCACGTTGGACGCGTCTCCTTGGGGTTCGCGGGGGGCGGTTCGATACCGCCGGCAAAGCTCCCCACAGTCTACCGTTACACACTGTCAGGACTGAATCTGTAGCGGCGTTTCCACCTACCTAACCGCGCCGTGCGCGGAATTTCTGGGCCATCGGAGCGTCGGGACGCTCAAGCAGCTCGTTTTCCGGCGTATCGAGGGCCTGAGAGGACCACTATCCGTAGGTGTCCCGGGGGCCGCGCCCCGGGACGCTGCGATTACCCTTCCGCCACGACGGCGCCACCGGTCCCTGGATCTTCATGGTGGTCACCACCCCGTCCCCGACGGCCGCCGCGATCTTGGCCAGGAGTTGGGCCTGCACCATCCGCAGCTGGGTGGCCCAGGCCGTGGATTCCGCCGATACCGTCAGCACCCCGTCCCGCAGGCTGATGGGTACCGCATGGTCGGCGATCTGGTCGCCGACCACCGTGGACCATTGACCGAGCACGGATCCTTCGGCCACCTGTTTGGACCAACCGCGCGATTGTGCGAGGTCGCGGGCCGCCGCGCTGAACGACTGTGGATCGCGAGCATCGGGGCCGGGTCCGGACCATCTGCGACGCTTACCGGTGATCGGAGCCCGCTTCGCCGGCGCCACCCTGCCGCGCCCGACATCTTTACCCTGGCTGCGCGCGGCGACGCGGGCCTCCTCGAGGGCGCGCCGCACCATGTCCATGCCGGTCAGACCGGCCAGATGGTCCGGCGGACCCTGCACCTCGTCGTCCCCGGTCACGTCACCACCTCCGAAATACGTCCACTGTCATCATCACGCATGGTGACCGCTATTCGGCGCACATCCCAGTCCGCGGGCAGATCCTCCGGCACCGCGGCGGTCACCAGAACCTGCTCCGCCGATGCCGCCACCTTGGCCAGTGCCCGCCGTCGCGCACTGTCGAGTTCGGCGAACACATCATCGAGCAGGAGCACCGGGTCCGAACCCTCGGTACGCAACAATTCGTAGGCCGCCAACCTCAAACCCAAAGCCATCGACCAGGATTCGCCGTGGCTGGCGAACCCTTTCGCGGGTTGCTCGCCAAGGCGTAGCTCGAGGTCGTCGCGGTGCGGCCCTACCAGGCAGACCCCGCGTTCCAACTCGGCGGACCGCTTGCGGGTCAACTCCTCGAGCAGTGCGGTCTCGAACACCGCGGGGTCAATGGTTCCTGCCGCGGCCTCGTTCTCGATGATCTCCACCGAGCTCCGGTATCTGATCGCCGCGGGCCGTGATGCCGGTGCCAGTAACTGATAGGCCTTCTCGACCTCGGGTGCGAGCTGGTTGACGAGGTCCACTCGCGCCGAGATGAGCTGTGCGCCATGCGAAGCCAGGTGGCCGTCCCAGGACTCCAGGGTATCCAGCATCGAGGTGTCACCGCGGTGGCGTGCGGGGCCGGCAGACTTCAGCAACGCGGTGCGCTGCCGGACGACCTTGTCGTAGTCGGCGCGCACACCCGCGATACGGGGTCGTCGGGTGGTCGCGACCTCGTCGAGATACCGGCGTCGTTCCGCCGGGTCGCCACGTACCAGCGCCAGATCCTCCGGTGCGAACAGCACCGCCCGAAGAACACCCAGGATCTCCCGCGGGCTGCGGACCGGAGACCGATTGAGCCTGGCTTTGTTGGCCCGACCCGTGGTGATCTCCAGATCCACCCCGAGTTCCCGGCCCTCGTTCACCACGATGGTGGAGACCACGGCACGCTCGGCACCGGAACGGATCAGCGGTGCGTCAGAGGCTACCCGGTGTGAACCGAGCGTAGCCGAATACCACAGTGCTTCAATGAGATTGGTCTTGCCATAGCCATTGGGCGCGACGAAGACCGTCTGTCCGGGCTCGAGTTCCAGGTCGACCCGCGGCCATGACCTGAAGTCCGTCAATCCCAGATGGCGTACGTACAAAACTAGCCGGATTCCGAAATCCGCTGCACCGCATGTCCGCCGAACTGGTTACGAAGGGCGGCCACAGCCTTCATGGTCGGTGAATCTTCCTGACGGGAAAGGAATCTGGCGAACAACGACGCGGCGATACCGGGAACCGGGACCCGCAGCCGGATGGCTTCTTCGACGGTCCAACGTCCTTCACCGGAGTCTTCGGTGTATCCGGTCAGATTGTCCAGACCCGGGTCTTCCTTCAACGCCTTGGCCAGCAGCTGCTGCAGCCAGGACCGCACCACGGTGCCGTTCGTCCAGGCCTGATAGACCGCCTGCGGATCCTTGACAAGCTCCTCGGCGGCAAGCATCTCGTAGCCCTCGGCATAGGCCGTCATCAACGCGTACTCGACGCCGTTGTGCACCATCTTGGTGAAATGCCCGGCACCGACCGGGCCGGCATGCACGAAACCGTCGGCCTGTTCGCCGCCGGGACGCAAGGTGTCGAAGATCGGCATGGCGCGCGCGACGTCCTCGTCACTGCCGCCGACCATCAGTCCGTAACCCTCGGTCAAACCCCAGATACCACCGGAGACCCCGGCATCGATGAACGCAATTCCCTTGTCTCCCAGAAGTTTCGCGTGCAGTCCGTCTTCGGTGTAGCGCGAGTTGCCACCATCGATCACCAAGTCTCCCGGCTCGAGCACCTCGGCGAGTTCGGCGATGGTCGTGCGGGTCACCTCACCGGAGGGCACCATCACCCACACCGTGCGCGGTGCGGGCAACGCCTCGGCCAGCGCGGCCAGCGTCGGCACATCTGTGACCTCTGGGCGAGGGTCGTAACCGACCACCTCGTGGTCTCCGGCACGCAGGCGTTCCCGCATGTTGAAGCCCATCTTGCCCAGCCCGATCAGCCCGAGTTGCATATGTGTGCGTCCCTCCGCGACGGTCAGCCGGTCAGCCCGGAAGCCGCACCGGCATCAACAAATAGACATAGTCGGTCTGCGCGGCGGGGAAGGGCCCCGTTGCGCCGGCCTCGACACCATTGTCCCCTGCGGGACGCAACACCGCGGGACGGCTGGGTGTCGTGAAGCCGAATGTGACGCGCTCGGAGCGTAGCGATCCCAGACCATCGGTCAGATAGGTCGGATTGAACGCAATGGTCAGCGGCTCGCCGGCGAACTCCACCTGCAGGTCTTCTTCGGCGCGGCCGACATCGTCGGCACCCGCGGACAGCCGCACGCCGTCCTCGTTGAATTCCATCCGGACCTGGGCACCGCGGTCGGCCACCAGGGCGACGCGTTTGATCGCCTCGGTCAACTCCGCGACACCGACCGTTGCGACAGCGGTGTGTTCGGTCGGGAGCAACTGACGGAACTTCGGGAATTCGGCATCCAGTAGCCGGGTAGTGGTGCGCTTGCCGTTGCTGCGGATACCGAGCAGGCCCTCTTTACCCACGGCCGCGCCGGCACCGAGCGCCAGATGAACTTCGGTCCCGTCGGTGCCCGTCTTCGCGGCCTCGGACAAGGTTTTCGCCGGTACCAGCACCGCGGCTTCGACACCGGCCGCGTCCGTCGACCAGGTCAGCTCACGCACCGCCAGCCGGAAACGGTCGGTGGCAGCCAAAACAACCTTGTCACCGGAGATCTCCACCCGGATGCCGGTCAGCATCGGGAGAGTGTCATCGCGACCGGCCGCGACGGCGACCTGACCGATGGCCTCGCCGAACAGATCGGCCGACACCACCCCGGTCTCGTCGGGCAGCGCGGGCAACGACGGGTAGTCCTCGACAGCCATCGTCGGCAGCGAGAAGCGGGCGCTGCCGCAGCTCAGCGATACCCGGGTGCCCTCGACGCTGACGTCCACGGGTTTGGCCGGCAATGACCGGGTGATATCTGAGAGCAACCGACCGGAAACCAAAGCGCTTCCAGGAGAAGCGATCTCAGCTGCAACGCGGACCTCGGCGGAGGTTTCGTAGTCGTATCCGGAGATGGTCAGGCCGTCATCGGAGCCGGTCAGAAGCACGCCGGCGAGCACCGGGACGGTAGGCCGCGACGGCAGGCTGCGAGCAACCCACGCCACCGCATCGGCAAAATCCTCACGTACCAGACGGAACTTCAAATCGGTGAGACCAACATTCGTCGTCACCACGTCCATAACGTCCCTTCGATCTACCGCATCAACCAGCATCAACCAGCGGATTCCCCGTGTCACTCCGAGCGTAGTCGCGAACTGGTCGACGATCGCACCGGCGTATCGAATCACCACCGTAGAGCGTTCGGCGCGAACTTGAAAGCGATTCGAGCGCCGGGCGCGTGGCTCGGCGGGAGCGTCGATCCGAGGGGTTCGTGCTCTGTCCCCAACAGCCTGCTTTTAGAAGATGAACCTTCTAGAGATAAAAGCAACAGTAATAGGTCCTGTGGAAGCTGTGGATGGAGGTGGCTCCACGCAGGTGGCGGCGTTGCAGGGGGTGTGTGCAGGCTGTGGAGCAAAAGAGGACGGATGGGGGCCGGCTGTGGATAACCTTGTGATTGTGGAGTGGATGCCGGGTTGACCGGAGGTTTCACCCAGGTTGTGCACAGCAGTTTCCACACCGATTTTGTGTGACGAGTGGTGCCAACGGGTCACAAGTTTTTCGTAATTTTTGTCGCCGGAACGACACGAGAGTGGGCTCAGCGCTTGGAGCGCTGGCGGATCCGGGTGGTGAGTTCCTTGACGTGATCGAAGATCTCGCGTCGTTCGGCCATGCCGTCGCGGATCTTGCGCTCGGCGTACATGACCGTGGTGTGGTCGCGGCCGAAGGCTTCACCGATACGGGGCAGCGACAGATCGGTGAGCTCACGGCACAGGTACATGGCGATCTGGCGGGACTGTGCCAGTGCGCGGGTCTTACCGGGGCCACGGAGCTCTTCGATGGTGGTCTCGAAGTACTCGGCGGTGGCGGCCATGATGGTCGCGGTACTGATCTGCATGGTGCTGGCGTCCGAGATGAGATCCCGAAGGACGATCTCGGCCAGCGATTTGTCGATCGTGGTCTTGCTCAGCGAGGCGAACGCGGTGACCCGGATGAGGGCGCCCTCGAGCTCACGAATATTGCGTTCGATGCGGCTGGCGATTAGCTCGAGCACGTCATCGGGTACATCCAGGCGATCCATCTGCGCCTTCTTGCGCAGAATCGCGATGCGGGTCTCCAATTCGGGCGGCTGCACATCGGTGATCAGGCCCCACTCGAATCGGGTCCGCAGCCGGTCCTCGAGGGTGGCCAGCTGCTTGGGGGAGCGGTCCGAGGAGATGACGATCTGCTTGTTCGCGTTGTGCAGCGTGTTGAAGGTGTGGAAGAACTCTTCCTGGATGCCGTCCTTGCCCTCGATGAACTGAATGTCATCGACGAGCAGGATGTCGACATCGCGGTAGCTGCGCTTGAAGGACGCCTTGCGGTCGTCACGCAACGAGTTGATGAAGTCGTTGGTGAATTCCTCGGTGGAGACGTACTTCACGCGCATCCCCGGAAAGAGCCGTTGGGCATAGTTGCCGGCCGCATGCAGCAGATGGGTCTTGCCGAGGCCGGATTCGCCCCAGATGAACAGCGGGTTGTAGGCCCGAGCCGGTGCTTCGGAGATGGCAAGGGTCGCGGCGTGGGCGAACCGGTTGGAGGAGCCGATCACGAAGGTCTCGAAGGTGTAGCGCCGGTTGAGGCTGACGGCGTTGTCTTCGGGGGCGGTGTTCTGGGAACGGTTGAAGTACGTCGGCCAGCTTGCTTCGGCACTGGCGAGGGCTTCGCCGTCCTCATCGACTTCTTCGCTGTCGGTTGCGGGCTGCTCATCGGTCGCCGACGCAGCCTCGGGTTCGGGGGTGTCGTCGGGACCCGGAGTGGCGATGCGGACGCCCAGCTCGACGCGTTGGCCGAGTTGTCTGCTGAGCGCCGAGACGATCGGTTCGCGCAGTCGTTCGATCTCGTTCTGCACGAAGGCGGACGGCACCGACAGCAGGGCAAACCCCTCGGTGATGACCAAGGGTTTGACGAGTTTCAGCCAGGCACGTTGCTGTGCGGTGAGCAGTTGCTCACGTGGGCCACCGTTGACGGTCTCGCCGAACGGTGTCTCCCCGTTGAGCTCGGAAACGACATTGGTCCAGACTGTGACGAACGAGGAATCGGGGTCCGCAGTCAACGACGCCTACCCCCTAACGGCTTCCTCGGGATGTCCCGGGGGGCGACGATAACAAACTGTCCACATAGTTATCCACAGACTGTGGACAGTAATCAGTAGTAAATCGTCGCGCTATCTGTGGGCGTGGATCCCGTGTCGGAGCTCGGCACAGACCGATTGTGGTCTGCGGTCTCGCGGCCGGTGTCATCCCCGCTCTGGTTCCGGCGTCGTTCCAAACTTCGAAACGGCATTGCGAAAAGCTAACAGTTTTCTCTCGGAGTGCCAACCGTTCTGCAACATTGCCGCCAGGTTCCGGACAGGAACGGCAAAGTGGGTGACAGGTGTGGTTTTTGTTGCCGGATGAGACAGACATCGCGTGGACCGGGAGCGGGTCTGGCCAGGTTTGACCCAGGCAAATCTCGTCAGTACCCTCGAGCAGTCGCCCGCACGTGGCGATACGGCTGCGACTCGGTGGTTCTCTTGAGAACCGCAGAGGTGCCGCGCCGGCAAGATGGATGAGCTTACCAACGGTGGCTGCGTCCTCGGCTGCCATGACTGTCATGGTGGTCGAGGGTGTCGACACCAGACCGAACGAGGAGAAACAACCGTGGCCAAGGGCAAGCGGACTTTTCAGCCGAACAACCGCCGCCGGGCCCGTGTGCACGGTTTCCGGTTGCGCATGCGCACGCGTGCCGGCCGTGCCATCGTGTCGGGCCGCCGCAGCAAGGGCCGCCGCTCCCTGACTGCGTGATTCGACGCAGGGTTCAGGGCAGTGCTTCCGGCCCGGTACCGGATGACACGGTCGTCTGATTTCGGTGTCACGGTTCGCCAAGGAGTACGGGCGGTTCAGCCCGATCTCGTCGTGCACGCGTTGCACGACGGATTTTCCGACGGCTGTGACGACGGACCCAAAATAGGTCTTGTGGTGTCCAAGTCCGTCGGCTCCGCGGTGCAGCGCCACCGCGTGTCGAGGCGGCTGCGCCACGCGGCCTTCCACCTCATCAACGACGAGGCTTCCGAGCTGGGCCCACGCGCTCGTGTGGTGATCCGTGCGCTGCCCGGTAGCCGGGATGCCATCTCGGCCCGCCTCGAATCCGAACTCCGGACTGCGTTGAAGAAGACCCGTATCCACAAGCCGAGCCGACCGTGACCCGGTGGGCCGCCAACGGCGTGATCTTCCTGATCCAGCTGTACCGGACGATGATCTCTCCGCTGCGGTTGCCGTCGTGCCGGTTCACTCCCACCTGCAGCGAATACGCCGTGGATGCCCTGACCGAATACGGGCTGATCCGGGGCGGCTGGCTGGCCGCGGTGCGGTTGGCCAAATGCGGTCCATGGCACCGTGGCGGATGGGACCCGATACCCGAGCGCGGCGACAAGACCGGCGATAAGACTTCAGTAGAAGTCGTCAGGAGCGATTCTGTTGTTTAACTGGTTCAGCCTGGACATCATCTATTACCCGGTGTCGGCGATCATGTGGGTGTGGTACAAGGCGTTCGCCTTCATCCTCGGACCCACGAACTTCTTCGCATGGGCGCTGTCGGTGGTGTTCCTCGTGTTCACGTTGCGCGCGATCCTGTACAAGCCCTTCGTCAAGCAGATCCGGACCACGCGGCAGATGCAGGAACTGCAGCCCCAGATCAAGGCACTGCAGAAGAAGTACGGAAAAGACCGCCAGCGGATGGCCCTGGAGATGCAGAAGCTGCAGAAGGAACACGGATTCAATCCGATCCTCGGCTGTCTGCCGATGCTGGCGCAGGTGCCGGTGTTCCTGGGCCTGTTCCATGTGCTGCGCTCGTTCAACCGGACCGGTAACAACTTTGGTGAGTTGGGGCTGGACCTGGAACTGAACAAAGAGTTGCCCAACTATGTGTTCAGCGCGATCGACGTGCAGCACTTCCTGCAGGCGAATCTGTTCGGTGCCCCGCTGGGCGCGACGATGATCCAGTCGGAGAGCAGCTGGCAGGCGTTCATCGGTTTCGACGTGAGCCGCGCGGCGATCATCGGCGTGGGTGTGCCGTTGATGATCCTGGCCGGTATCGCCACCTACTTCAACAGTCGCGCGTCGGTCGCTCGCCAGAGTCCCGAGGCTGCCGCAAACCCGCAGACCGCCATGATGAACAAGCTGGCGCTGTACGTGTTCCCACTCGGTGTCGTGGTCGGCGGCCCGTTCCTGCCGCTGGCGATCATCCTGTACTGGGTGTCCAACAACGTGTGGACCTTCGCGCAGCAGCACTATGTGTTCGGCAAGATCGAAGCCGAGGAAGAGCTGAAGAAGGCCGAGGCACTCGAGCGGCGCTCGGCGAACGCACCGGCACCGGGTAAGAAGCCGAACAAGGCCCGCAAGGTCGCGAAGGATCCGTCGATCGATGGCGCGACTTCCGCGAGTTCGGCCCAGGAGATCACCGAGCCGGAAACGGCCGAAGAGGTCGCCGGCGAATCACAGACGTCTGCCCCCAAGGGCAGCAACAACGATGCGTCCAACGGAACGCCGGGGGGCACTCCGCGGCCGGGCGCACGCCCCAAGAAGCGCAAGCGCTAGAAGCCAAGCCGAGAGCCGATCGACCCGGGAACCCACCGGGGGCGGACGTGGCGAAGTAAGGAGAACACGGATATGACTGACGCCGAAACCACCGAGCGCACCGAAGCCGCGCCCGAGGACAGCGAGCTGGTTGCCGACACAGCGCCCGACGATGAGCCCACCGAGGACCTGGAAGATCGACTGGTCGCGGAAGGTGAGATCGCCGGCGATTACCTGGAGGAGCTGCTGGACCTCCTGGACTTCGACGGTGACATCGATCTGGACGTCGAGGGCGACCGCGCGGTCGTGAGCATCGACGGCGGCAGCGACCTGAACAAGTTGGTCGGTCGCAAGGGCGAGGTGCTCGACGCCCTGCAGGAGCTGACCCGTCTGGCCGTACACCAGAAGACCGGTGAGCGCAGCCGGCTGATGCTGGACATCGCCCGCTGGCGCCGCCGTAGGCGCGACGAGCTGGCGGCCCTGGGCGACAAGATCGCGCAGCGGGTGCTGGAGTCGGGCGAGCGCGAGGAGCTCTCGCCGATGACCCCGTTCGAGCGCAAGATCGTGCACGACGCCGTGGCGGCCGTGGATGGTGTCCGCAGCGAGAGCGAGGGTGCTGAGCCGTCACGACGCGTCGTCGTGCTGCCCGCGTGAGTCAGCTAGTTACACGCATGTAGTTCGAGCGATAAGTTCAGGGCCGTCGGCCTGGAGCGCAACCGGAGGATGTTTCACGTGAAACATGGCGAACTGAGTCCGGCGCCCCAGTCGGCGGCTCTTTGCTTTGGCGAGGGCTTGGCGGTGGCGCAGCGGTACGGCGCGATCCTCGCCGGGGCGGGGATCGAACGCGGGCTGCTCGGCCCGTCGGAGGTCGATCGGTTGTGGGACCGCCATCTCGTCAACAGCGCCGCCATGGCCGAACTGTTCGAGCCGGGCGAGCGCGTCGCCGACATAGGGAGCGGGGCCGGGCTACCCGGTATACCGTTGGCGATTGCACGGCCGGATCTGAAGGTCACGCTGATCGAGCCGCTGCTGCGGCGCAGCGAGTTCTTGCGGGAAGTGATCGACGAGCTAGGACTCGACGTCGCGGTCATCCGCGGCCGCGCCGAAGATCGATCGGTGCGGGACGAAGCGGGCGAGATGGATGCGGTGGTGTCCCGTGCAGTCGCCTCATTGGACAAGTTGTCGCGGTGGAGCCTGCCGCTGTTGCGTGCGGGCGGTCGGATGTTGGCACTGAAGGGGGAACGTGCCGTGGATGAGGTCGAAGAGCACCGGCGGACACTCAGCTCGCTTGGAGCCACGGAGGTGAAGGTGGTGAGATGTGGCGTGGACTTTTTGCAGCCACCTGCCACCGTGGTGGTCGCACGACGCGGAGCGGTTGCCTCGCGACCCGGTAGGAGGAAACGATGAAATTCGGCAGGGGTAGTCGCGGAACCGCGAGTCATCAGCCGTCCGCCCGCGACGTTCCGCAGAGCGACGTTTCACGTGAAACATGGTCACCGGAGGCGGGAACCTGGAAGGGCGATCAGGTCGCCGACACCCCCATTGCTGCCGAAGCGGAGCGGGCAACTCGCCTGCTGCACAAGCGCCACGGGGAACTGCCGCGCCCCGATCGGCAGCGCGTCTTCACCATTGCCAATCAAAAGGGTGGCGTGGGGAAGACCACGACGGCGGTCAACGTCGCGGCCGCGCTCGCGCTTCAGGGGCTCCAGACCCTGGTGATCGACCTCGACCCGCAGGGCAACGCGAGCACCGCGCTCGGTATCGAGCACCGCGAGGGCACACCGTCTTCCTACGAAGTCCTGATCGGTGAGATCCCGCTGGAGGCGGCGCTGCAGCGCAGCCCGCACAACGAACGCCTCTACTGTGTGCCGGCGACCATCGATCTGGCGGGCGCCGAGATCGAACTCGTCAGCATGGTCGCTCGCGAGGGCCGGCTTCGGGCCGCACTGGCGGGACTGAAGGAACACAGCTTCGACTACGTCTTCATCGACTGCCCGCCGTCGCTGGGGCTGCTGACCATCAACGCGCTCGTCGCCGCGCCCGAGGTGCTGATCCCGATCCAGTGCGAGTACTACGCACTGGAGGGAGTGGGCCAGCTGCTGCGCAATATCGAGATGGTCAAGGCGCATCTGAACCCCGAACTCGACGTCACCACCGTCGTTCTCACCATGTATGACGGGCGGACCCGGCTGGCCGATCAGGTGGCCGAGGATGTCCGGGCGCACTTCGGCGACAAGGTGCTCCGCACCGTGATCCCGCGCAGCGTGAAGGTCTCGGAGGCGCCCGGGTACGGGATGACGATTCTCGACTACGACCCGGGTTCACGTGGAGCGATGAGCTATATCGACGCCAGCCGGGAGATCGCCGAACGCGGCAGAACCAAGGGCGGCCCACGCGAATGAGCAGTAGCGTTCTCGACGGAGCGATCCGGGGAGGGTGCCGACGGCCGGGCGCGCGGCCGGGCGCCACGTATTTTGGTAGCAAGAGAATCCACATAGGGGGACGGGCAGCATCATGAACCAGGCGAAGAAACGCAGTGGCTTGGGTCGTGGCCTGGCATCCCTGATCCCCACCGGTCCGGCAGAGGGTGAAGCGCTCGGCGGACCGCGGATCGGCGCGGCCACCGCCGACATTCTGATGGGTGGCGCACCGGCACCGACCATCACCGACGACACCCCGGCGGCCGGGGCATCGGAGTTCGGCGCGGTCTACCGCGAGATCGATCCGGGTCTGATCGACCCCAACCCACGCCAGCCGCGGCAGGTTTTCGACGAGGAAGCACTGTCGGAATTGGTGCACTCCATCCGCGAGTTCGGGGTCATGCAGCCGATCGTGGTGCGAGCGATGCCGGCCGCCGACGGGATGACCCGCTATCAGCTCGTGATGGGGGAGCGCCGCTGGCGGGCGACCCAGCAGGCGGGTCTGGACACCATCCCGGCGATCGTCCGTGAGACCGCGGATGACAGCATGTTGCGCGATGCCTTGCTGGAGAACATCCACCGGGCTCAGCTGAATCCACTGGAAGAGGCGGCAGCCTATCAGCAGCTGCTCGACGAGTTCGGCGTCACCCACGACGAACTGGCCACACGCATCGGTCGATCGCGGCCGCTGATCTCCAATATGATCCGCCTGCTGCGTCTGCCGATTCCGGTGCAGCGACGGGTGGCGGCTGGTGTGTTGTCGGCGGGTCACGCCCGCGCACTGCTGTCGCTGGAGGGTGGTCCGGAGAAGCAGGAAGAGTTGGCGGCACGGATCGTCGCGGAGGGTCTGTCGGTGCGCGCCACCGAGGAAGCCGTCACGCTGGCGAACCGCAACGGTCCGAGCGACCCGCCCGCACCCCGGCGCAAGCCGATCCAGATGCCGGGTCTGCAGGACGTTGCCGAACAACTCTCCACGGCCTTCGACACCCGGGTCACCGTCAGTTTGGGCAAACGCAAGGGCAAGATCGTGGTGGAGTTCGGCTCGGTCGACGATCTGCAACGGATCGTCGAACTGATGAACTCGGCGAAGCAGTAGAGGTCGCGAAAATGGCCGATTCCGCGTTGCACGCTCAGGACCAGAGACACAGGCGAATTACGTCACTGTGACACTGAATCCGCGGAAGGTCGCTGAAACATCGAGTGGGAAAGGAGATGTCATGTCTGACAACAGCTTTGACGTCCAACACCGGCTCGATGAACTTAGCCAGGCTGGATGGGCCGAACGGAGTGCATTCTCCTATCCTGGAGTGGCATCCGTGCGCGCCGGAACCATGTGAAGGTTGGGGAGTCGAAGTGTCAGCACGTATCAGCCCGCTGCGGCTCGAGGCATTCGAGCAGTTGCCGAAGCATGCGAGGCGATGCGTGTTCTGGGAAGTCGATCCCTCGACCCTGCGCGGCGATGACCACCTTGCCGATCCCGAATTCGAGAAGGAAGCGTGGCTGTCGATGGTCATGCTGGAGTGGGGATCGTGCGCCCAGTTGGCAATCCAGGGTGCGGTCGAACCGGGGGAGCAGGACATCGATCGCCCCGATGTCTTCAGCGACGAATCCTGTCTCGGCTACGTCTTCTATGCGCCGCCCGGTGCGGTACCGCGGGCCCGGAAGTTCCCGACCGGACCGGTCAGCGCCGATGCTGTCCTGCTGACCTCCATCGGTCTGGAATCCGCCGACGACGGCGACAACCTCTCGCGCGGCCTGATCACCGCGGTGGTGGCCGATCTGGTGCGCCGAGGCGTTCGCGCGCTCGAGGCATTCGGGCGGACCGCGCTGGTGGAGGATCTGTGTCCGGACTCCGGCGTGCCGTCCGATCTGGAGCAGGTCATCGAGGTGCTCGGCGACTGTTCGGCCGGTCAGTGCATCATCGACGCAGACCTACTCATCGATATGGGTTTCGAGGTTGTCGCACCGCACCCCTACTTCCCCCGGCTGCGGCTGGAGCTCGAGCAGGGACTGGGCTGGAAGGCCGATGTGGAGGCCGCCCTCGAGCGTCTGCTGGAGAGTGCGCGCCTGCAGGCGCCGGTGGGGGCGGGGTCACCGGCGCTCGCCGTGTTCACGCCGACCAAAACCAGATAGGGCTGCGCCGCTTCGACTTCGGCCGCAGCGGGTGCCGTCAGCGGCCGGCTTGCTCGACCGACAGCTCGTGGGCCAGCAGTTCGGCGAAGGTGAAGGTACCGGTCGGCCGGTCGTTCTTGCCGAGCAGATACAGCCGCTTCACCGCGGCCAGCATGCCCTCGGCGATCGCATCACGAGACTGGCTGGTGGCCAGTAGTGCGCGGTCCTGCGGGTTGGTCAGGTAGCCCAAATCGACCTGGACAGTGGGCATCCGGGTCAGCCGCAGCAGATCCCAGGTGCGGCCGTGAACGCGGCAGTCACTGGATCCGGTGCGCGCCACCAGTTCTCGTTGAATGAAATCTGCGAGGTTGCGACCGATGGTGGACACCGAGCCGTGCGAATTGCCGAAGTGGAATGACGCCACGCCGTTGGCCGACGGGCTCTGGTGGCTGGTGCAGCGCAGGCTGATCATCAGGTCTGCGCCAACGGTATTGGCGGTCGCGGCGCGTTCTGCGTCGGTCGGGCAATGCCCGGCGGGCCGGGACAGGAAGGTGTCCATCCCGATGGCCGTCATCCGGCCCTCGAGCCGGCTCGCCAAGTCCCACAAGATATCTGCCTCGCTGAGCGGGCCTTCGGGTCCTTGGACGATGGCACCGATGTCGTCACCGCCGCGGCCCGGATCGATGATCACCCGCTTTCCGGACAGCCGCGGGCCCGAGCTGCGAACCAGCTCTTCCTCGCGGATCGCGTGCGGAGATCCGCCGGTCACCCGGGAACCCAGGAAGTACAAGGACCGCAACGTTTCCGGGCCGCAGATGCCGTCCGGAAACAGCCCGTACTCGCGCTGGAAGAACATCAGCGAATTGTGAGTCTGCAGACCGAAGTGACCGTCCACCAGCCCGGTGTAGAAGCCGAGGTCCTGGAGGCGGGCCTGCAGGGTGGCCACATCGTCGCCGTACATCGGCGCACCGAATTGGTGCGACAGCGTGCGAGCGCCGAGTTGGTAGGAGGCCTCGCGCAAGGCACGCGCGGTCGCCTCGCCGACCATGCCGTCCACCAGCAGACCGCGCTGCTGCTGGAACGCGCGCACCGCGTGGTCGAGATCGGCGTCGAAGACGTCCACCGCGACGTGCCTGCCGGTGCTCAGGTCGGCATCGGGGCTGTTGATCAGCCCGAGACCCGCCAGTGCCGACCTGATCTCGATGACCGCGCTTCCCCGGTCGCCGCGACGCAGAATCGACATACCTGGCCTTTCAGACACGCTGCACCGCCCACAGGACGCCGACGGTTGCAGTTCGGACTGTCAGTATTGTCTCAGATGCCCGCGAAAATCCGGAAAACCCGAGGGTGTGATTCGGCAGGGTGCGCCCGCCGTCAGGCGTGCTCGGCGATCTCCCGGAGCAGGGCGGCCTTACCCTTGGCTCCGACGATACGTTTGACCGGTGCACCATCCTTGAACAGGATCAATGTCGGGATCGAGACCACCTGGAAGTCGCGCGCGGTGGCCGGATTCGCGTCCACGTCGAGCTTGACCACCTTGAGTTCACCGGCCTTCTCCGCGGCGATCTCTTCGAGGACCGGAGCGATCATCTTGCACGGGCCGCACCAGGTGGCCCAGAAATCGACCAGCACCGGCGTGGAGCTGGTCAGCACGTCCTGGGAAAAGGAGTCGTCGGTGACGACGGCGGTTGCGGAGTTCTCGGTCATCGGATGTTCCTAACTGGAGTGGGGTCTAATCTTCTGTCGGAGCAGGGAATTCGGTGAGCCAACGCTCGGCGTCGATGGCCGCCGCACAGCCCGACCCGGCGGCGGTGATGGCCTGCCGGTAGGTGTGGTCCACCAGATCACCTGCGGCGAACACGCCTTCCAGCGAGGTCGCGGTGGTCCGGCCCTGGACCTGCACGTATCCGTCCTCGTCGACCTCGACCTGTCCGCGGACGAGGTCCGAGCGGGGGATGTGGCCGATCGCCACGAACACGCCGGTCACCGCCAGCTTCGATTCCTCGCCGGTCACGGTGTCCTGCAAGCGAATTCCGGTGACCTTCGGGTCACCCTCGATCTCGGTGATGGCGGTGTTGGTCAGGAAGGTGATCTTCTCGTTGGCCTGGGCGCGGTCCAGCATGATCTTCGACGCGCGGAACTCCTCGCGACGGTGGATCAGCGTGACGCTGCGGGCGAACTTGGTGAGGAAGATCGCTTCTTCCATCGCCGAATCGCCGCCGCCGACGACCGCAATATCCTGGTCGCGGAAGAAGAATCCGTCGCAGGTGGCGCAGGTGCTCACGCCCATGCCGATGCGTTCCATCTCGCCGGGCGCGCCGAGTTGGCGGGCCGCGGCACCCATCGCCAGGATCACCGATCGGGCGCGGTGGGTTTCGTCACCGACGGTCACCGTCTTGATCGAACCGGTGAGGTCGACGGCGTCGACATCTTCCATCCGCAGATCGGCACCGAAGCGCAGTGCCTGCTCGCGCATCTCTTCCATCAGATTGGGACCGGTGATGCCTTCGCGGAAGCCCGGGTAGTTCTCCACCTCGGTGGTCGTCATCAACGCGCCACCGAACTGGATGCCCTCGAACACCAGCGGATGCAGTTGGGCGCGCGCGGTGTAAACCGCCGCGGTGTACCCGGCCGGGCCGGAGCCGACGATGATCACGTCGTGAATGGGGGACGTGACCTCAGAAGTGGTGGACATCCTGGATATCCCAGCCTTTCTGCCGTTTACGCGGCCGTGTGTTCAAACATCAGGGTAGGCCGGGGTGTTCCCGGCTCGCTGGTTAGGGCCGGGCCAACTCCGTCCGGGCCAGCGCCCCGGTGCCCGGCGCCGGACAATCCGGCGCCACCACCACGGCTATGACCGCCGAGGGGTCCTGGGCGGGAACCACCAACAGCACCGCCGGGCGCGCGCTCAGCGATACCGGTGCGGCGCCCAGGATCCGGGTCTTTGCCAGGCCGTTGAGGCTGTTCAGGCAGGCCTGCGGGTCGACGAGCGGCTCCATGTCGGGCGGGCGCCGCAGCAGCGCAAGGATCTGCGGGTCGGTCAGTGGCATCGACGGCGAACGCGCCGTGATGAGGTGACGCGCGCTGGTCTCCGGGGACCGGGCGGTACCCGGGTCGGAGGCGTCATCGC
This sequence comes from Mycolicibacterium frederiksbergense, assembly GCA_030499155.1. GTDB lineage: Bacteria > Actinomycetota > Actinomycetes > Mycobacteriales > Mycobacteriaceae > Mycobacterium > Mycobacterium frederiksbergense_A. The sequence goes on from JAUKNU010000001.1 coordinate 1,449,198, forward strand.
CGTCGGACCCGGCGTACAGCCCGATGCCGAGGCCCAGGATGGCGGCCAGCGCGCCGGTGACACCGGCTACCTGGCGCCAACCTGGCGCGGGCCGGTGCTGCCGGTGGTGTCCGCCCCCCGGGGGAACGACCCGGTGGGGCGCGTTGCGCTGCACACATCCATCATCGCGCGGCGACGCTCGATTCGGCCGCAGCCACCGGCGCGCACAGGTGGCCCAGCGTGGTGGCCAGCTTGGTCCTGGCCCGTGCGCGCCGGCTCTTCACGGTGCCCTCGGGCACGCCCAGCATCCGGGCCGCCTCGGCGACCGAGAAGCCCTGCATGTCCACGGCCACGATGGCCGCCCGTTGTTCGACCGGCAGGCGCATGAGCGCCAATTCGACGACGATGGCGGTATCCACCCCCGGCGCCGGATCGCCGACCGATCCGGCGGACGTCATCGCCTCCAGCGGCGTCGTCGGACGCGCCTTGTGCCGGCGCAACCGGTCCAGGCAGGCGTTGACCACGATGCGGTAGAGCCAGCTGCTCACCGAGCAATCGTGCCGGAACTTCGGCGCGCCGCAGTGCGCGGACAACATCGCGTCCTGCAGGGCGTCACGGGCGTCGTCGGGGCATCGGATGGTGATCCGCGCCAGCTGATAGAGCTGCGGCTGATACCGGTGGAACAGCTCCTCGAACGCGAAGCGGTCCCCGGCGACGTGCGCCGCCAGCAACTGCTCATCGGTGCGATCGTGCCCCGAGCGTCCGCCGAAACTCCCCACCTGCCGAACACTATGGCCGGCGGCGCACCCCTTTCGGCACCTCTTTCCCGCGGCGCGCTGAACTGCGGGTTTGGGGTGCCGGGGCTGGGGATAACGTCGTCAGGACCCGGATCGGAGCGTGATCTCGGAGATATCGGAGCGGCTCTTGCCGTCCACCGTGCCCAGCGTGGAGATCCACACCAGCACATACGGGGTGGCCACGGGATCGGCGATCTCGATGGTGTTGGAGCCCCGCTTCAACGGCGTCGGATCGGTCAGCGCGGTGGTGTCCTCCAGGGCGGCCGGGTTGGCGCTGTCCGAACCGCGGATCTGGACGGCGGTGCCCGTGCTGGAGACATCGAGGGTGACCGACGCGATCGCGGTCGGCCTGGGCAGCTGCAGCATCAGGCCGACGCCGTTCTTGAAACCGGGGAACGGGGCGGGATCGGAGTAGGTGTCCGTCGGCCACACGGTGGACGGATTCCCGTCGATGGCCAGGCCCGCGTCCGCGGGTGCGTCGGCCTCACCCTCGGGGGAGTACACCGTGGCGCGCACCGGTTTGACGGTGTTGCCCGACTCGGCTTCGGCCGAGGTGCTCGGATTGTTCAACCCGAGTTCGTCGCGGTCCAGTCCGCCCCCGACGTCCCCGAAGATGCGGCTGAGCACGGTCGCGAGGACCACCAGGGCGACCACCACGACGACACCGCCGGCGGCCAGGCCGATGATCATGCCCTTGCGGCGGCGCGCGGCCGCCTCCGGATCGGTGCCGCCGGGGCCCGGCCGGGCCACTGACGCGGCCGGCGGTTCGTCGACCGGTGCGATGAACTCGGTGCGGTCGGCGACCGCGGTGGCCTGCTGCAGCAGATTCAGCAGCGTGGGGGCGCTGCGGATGCCGCCCTCCTCCTGCACGGCGCGGGCCGCGGCGGCCGAGATCTGGAACGGGATGTTCCCGTCGACCGACTGAGGTTCCACGGGCTGGCCCGCCGCGTTGAGGTCGGCGGCCTCCAGCCCGCTGTGCAGACCGGACTCGGCCAGCGGCCACCGGTTGATCAGCAGCGCGTACAACGAGGCGCCGATCCCGCGGATGTCGTCCTCGGGCGTGGCGTCGGGCAGGGTGGCGGGGAAGGCGAGCACCACATCGCCCTCGATGCTGACGCGGACCCGGCTCGGGTCGTCGATGGACAGCGCCACACCGGCGCGGTGTGCGGCCTCGGCGGCGGCGGCCAGCGACTGGATCGCGCGGGCACCGCCGATGGGTGACGGCGAGGTCTCGGCGACCTCGGCCAGCGATCCGCCGCGGATCCACTCCGCGACCACCAGCCCACCCGAGCCGGTGCGTGCGACATCGAGCACGCGGGCGATTCCGGTGGTCTCCACCTTGGACAGCCGCATCGTGCGGGTGAGGATCTCCTGCAATTCGCTGTCGGGCAGGACGGCGTCGGGGTCGACGAAGGTCAACGCGACCTGCCGGTCCAGTGCGGTGTCCAAGGCGTGCCAGAACTGCAGATGCGGCGGGCCGCCGTGGAACACCAGCAGCCGGTAGCGTCCGGCGGCGATGGTGGCGCCCGGGATGAGGTGGATGTCCTCGTCGGCGGTGGCCGCCTCCAGCGGGGGCTCGTGCGGCGGATCGAACCCCAACGGTGCGCGGGTGGGGTCGCCGCCGTAGTCGGCGGGCGGCCGGGTGCTGAAGCCACCGGTGTCCGGCTGGAAGTCACCGGCCGAGGGTCGCGAATCGGGGGTCAGGGGGATGCGTGTCGTCGCCCCGGACTCGGGGTCGGATTCGGGTCGCGCACCTGCCCCGGGCGCCGAACCGCTGACGGGTTTATCGCTCACCGCTGGTCCTTTCGGCATCTGCTGCTGCGCAATCCCCGCGTGCGGTCCGTACCGGCGGGCAGCCGGGGGGCGTGGAGGCCGCATCGGATGCGAATTGCTCTGATCAGAGTACGTGACAGGCCGGTCACCAGGCCTGGAAGGCGGAGGTGTGACCACCGAGGCGCCGCCCGGCAGCCGGCGCCGGATCGCCGCACCCACCGCCAGCGCGTCGGGCACCTTGGCCGCCCACAGCACCCCGCCCAGGATCGGCAGCATGATCACCCCGAGTACGATCAGTCGGAGCAGTGAGCCCAAGCCGCCGCCGTGCTCGGTCAGCGACTCGAGCCCGAGCAGTTGGTCGACGATGTGGGCGGCCAGGCCGGCGATCATCGAGGCGACGATCGTGACCAGGATGGTGCGCACCACGTCGAGGCTGATCATCTTCCCGCCGGGGGGGTTCAGATTGGCCCGTAGTACCAGGTAGCCGATGGTGGCGCCGGCCAGGAAGCCCAGCCCGTTGGCCAGCCCCAGGTATCCGGCGACCATGCCCGGATCCGACACCAGATGCGGTACCGCGACCGATGCGGCGATCTTCACCGCGGTGATCACCAGGATCAGCACGATCGGCGTCCACGGCTGTTGGCGCGCGTAGAACACCCGCAGCTGCAGCAGCACCAGGGTGTAGGGGATCAGGGTGAACGCGGACAGTGAGATCGCCATGCCGAGGTAGCCCGCATCGGTCTGGCCGAAGTTGCCGTAGGAGAACAGGGCGCTGCCGATGGCGGGGCCGCCGACGGTCATCATCGCCACGATCGGGATGAGCGTCAGCATGGTCAGCCGGGTCGCGAGGTTCAGGTCGGCCAGCACCGCGGGGCCGTCGTCGGCGGCGGCGTTGCGGGACAACCGTGGCATCACCACCGTCAGGACCGTCACCCCGATGATGCCGAACGGCAACTGCAGGATCAGCCAGGTGTAGTTGTAGATCGCGGGCCCGGACGCGGCTGCGGCGCTGGCGATCTGGTTGCCGACGATCAGGCCGATCTGGCTGATGAGCACGTAGAGCACCATCGCCAGCGCCATCATGCCGAACTGCTTGAGCCGGTCGTCGATACCCCACAACGGGCGCAGGCTGATGCGTTCCCGGCGGATCGCCAGGATCAGCACCAGTGCCTGGGCCACCACGCCGAGGGTGGTGCCGATGCCGAGCACGAGCAGTTTGGCGTTGCCCATCTCGACCGGGTCGATGGACAGCTCGCCGGGCACCAGCAGATAGACCGCCAGCGTCAGGATCGCGACGATGTTGTTCAGCACCGGTGCCCAGGCGGGCGGGCCGAACACGTTGCGGGTGTTCAGGATGGCCATGTACACCGAGGACAGTCCGTAGAAGACGACCTGGGGGAGCAGCAGGTAGGCGAACGCGGTGGTCAGCGGCCGGTTCACCAGCGGGTCGCTGCCGAGCATCAGATCCACCAGCAGTGGCGCGGCCGCTACCGACAGAATGGTCGCGACGATGAGCAGCGCGGTGGCCAGGGTGACCAGGCGCCGTACGAACGCGGTCCCGCCGTCGGGATCGTCGCGTTCGGCGCGCGCCAGGATCGGAACGAAGATCGCGGTGAACGTCGCCTCCAGCACCAGGGCGGCGATCAGGTTCGGCAGCTGGTTGGCCACCGTGAACGAACTGAGCAGCGGCCCGCCCAGGAGGAGCGCCAGCAGCACCATCCGGGCGAACCCGGTGAGCCTGCTGACCAGGGTGGCCAGCGCCATCCCCCAGGACCGGGACACCACCGCGGAGTCCGAGAGCTCTTGACGGGGCTGCCGCGCCGTCGGGTCCTGGTCGCGTGGACCACCGGCCCGGCGCCGGGTGTCGTGCCCACGCGGTACCCGTTGCGGAGCGTTCATCGCGGCTCGTCGCCGGGGCGGGCGCGGTCGGAGCCGTGGGCCAGCGCGGTGTCCAGCGGATCGGGCCGCCGGGTCGGCGGGGCGAGGTCCGCGCGGTCGGGTTCGCCGCGGAACCGGTGCCAGAGCCGCCGGCCGACCAGCAGAGCCAGGATCGCGCCGCCGGTCAATGTGATGAAGAACAGCACCTTGCCGTAGGCGTTGGAATGCACCGACAGCCGGACCGGATCGCCGAGCGGCAGTCCGTCGGCGGTGCTCAGGTTCACATCGACGGCGAACCGCTGGGTGAAGTGCACCTCGATCGGCACCCGCAGGGGCAGAAACCCCGGCGGCAGTTCGATCTCACCGGGGTCGGTCACCGTCATGCCGGGCGGGGCGGCGATCTGCAGCCGGACCCGGATCGGCACCGGCAGGTCGTTGCGCAGGGCAAGTGGCAGCGGGCTGCGTTCGGTGGCCAGGGTGTAGGAGCCGCCGGGGTTCACCACGGTGACCGCCCCGAAAAGATCGGCGACGGTGCGGCTGACGGTCGAAAGACGTTGTTGGGCGGCGGCGTTGCGCTCATCGCCGGGTACCGACTGGCTCAGCGCGCGCAGCATGTCCTCCCGCAGCGGCGCGGTGTACTGGATGCCGGTCAGGCCGGTGCGCTGATCGACGGTCAGCGCCGAGGTCAGGCCCCAGAGCCTGCCGGTGATGGCGGCGATGCCGGACGTCACGCCGTTGTCGAACCGGCCGGCGGGTTCGCCGGCCGGTGGGGACGGCGCTGCGGGCGCCGGTGGGGCGGTGCGCGGCGTCTCGACGATCACCGCGCGCAGCGGTCGTGGATAGGCCAGCCCGGCCCCGATGGCGGTCGCGACCGAGGTCAGCACCCGCTGCGCCTCATCGGGATCGAGATCCCAGGTCAGCGGCGGCATCACGATCTGGGTGCGGGGTTCGGTCCCGGGGGCCAGCCCGCGCCACAACAGCGACCCGATCGCGTTCTGCAGCCGGGCCGCCCGTGAGTCGTGCTGCAGCGGGATGCGCAGCGCGTCATCGAGGTAACTCGGGGTGATCGGGGCGCCGCCGGCACCGGCCAGTGCGGCCGCCAGGCCGGGGTCGAACGGGGCGGTGACGACGTCCAGGGAGTTGCGTTGCGGGGCGAGGTCCGCGGCGCCGGCGTCGCCGGCCGTCAGTGGGGCGGGAGCCACCGCGACCGTGGGGCCCTGCGCGCCGAGCAGCGAGACCGCGGCGGGCGTCAGCGGCCCGTCGCCGATCAGAGTGGCGCCGCGTACCGAACGCACCCCGAGAATCTGGTCGACGATATCGGCGGCCCCGCGGGTGGCGACGGTGCTCAGGCCGGTGTCGCCGACGCGTTGGAGGGCGTCGAGGTCGGCCTGGGCGTAGACGGTCGAGGTGACGCAGGTGCGCTGGGCCAGCGCCCGAAGCCGGGTCAGCCAGTCGACGGCGGCCTCCTGGCCGCTCCCGGGACGGGTGGGTGCGTTGAGGCCGCCGTTGGGGTCGTCGCTGACCACATAGCCGCTCGTCATCGCGTTGACGGTGATCAGCAGGTCGGGGTCGACGGCCAGACACAGGGCGTCACCCAGGGCGCCCTCGTCGTCGACCTGGGCGCTGGTGGCGAAATCCGCGGCCGACAGCAGGGTGTCGAGCCGCCCGCCGGACGCCAGCGAGGTGGCCAGGTCATCGTCGAGCAGGCGGACCGGGGTGGTCCCGCCGGGGATTCCGGCGGCCAGCCGCGGACGGTCGGCCAGCGGCCACAGCACCGTCATCGCCACCGGTCGGGAGGTGTCCGGCGGTACCACCGCACTCACCCCTTCGGCGTCTCCGGTCACGGGGTCGGGTGGGACACCGAGGACGGGGAGCAGGAAGCGGGCATCGTCGAGCCGGGCGGGAGCGCCGTAGTCGGGGGTGCCGTTGACGTTCACCAACACCGGGTAGATGCCGGGCTCGTCGATCTGCAGCGACGGCTCCTGGGTTCCGCGCACCGGGTAGGACAGCGTGAACGGCACCTCTTGGCCGCGTTGCAACTCGGTGGACAGGGTGATGAACGGTGCGACGGCCGCGTACTGGTCGAGGTTTCCGGACAGATTGGTGCGCAGCCCGGCCGACCCGGTGACCGCGGGTGCATGTTCGAGACGCACCACGACGTCGCGCACCGGCCGGTCGCCGATGTTGCGGACGGTACCGGCGACGGTGACGATCGCGCCGGTGGTGGTCGTGACGGCGTCGGGGGTGACGCGGTCGATCTGCAGCTTCAGGAACGTGGTGGACCCCGGTTCGCCGGCGGCGGCGCGCGGCAGCAGTGCGGGGGTGGCGAAGAGCAGCAGCAGTACGGCGGCGGTGAGGACGCGAAGCACCCTCGCGAAGCTCACTGGGCCGGACCGCAGCCGTTCGCACGCCGGGGCGGTGACTCCTCGGGGCGACGGTTGCGGGTGTGCGAATGGGTCTGCGGGCGCCGCCGCGGCGAACTGTGCGGCAGCGGCGGCAACGCGCTCTCGCCGTCGGTGTGCAGTTTGTCGATGAGCTCGCCGGCCACCACGGCCAGGCGGCGTTCGTCGGCGTAGGCCAGCCGGGCCGGCAGGTCACGCAGCGGAACCCAGGCCACCTCGGTGACCTCCATGTCCTCGTCGGAGAGGTCACCGCCCAGGAATCGCATCAGGTAATGGTGCACCGTCTTGTGCACGCGCCGGCCCTCGGTCACGAACCAGTAGTCGATGCTGCCCAGCGCTGCCAGCACGCTGCCCTGCACGCCGGTCTCTTCGGCGACCTCACGGACCGCGGTCTGCTCGGCGGTCTCACCGACCTCGATATGTCCCTTGGGCAGCGACCACAGCATGCGACCGCGTCGGTCGATCCGGCCGATCAATGCCGCGACCTGGGTGTCCTTCGGCCCGTCGAGACCGTCGATGACGAGCCCGCCCGCGGAGGTCTCGTGCACGGTGCGCAGCCGTTCGGGTGCGCGTCGGGAGGGTCGGGGCTTGCGGTTCTGGCCGGGCTTTGCCGGCTGGCCGGCGCGCTCGGCGGCCCCCTGGTCGGATGACGAGGAAGCCGTTTCCCCCGAGGAAGTGCCGCGTTCGGCGTCGGCTTCGGGCGGACCGGCAGCGCGACGGCCGCGGCGACGCCCTCGGCGCCGTCGCGGCTTGGCGTTATCACCGTCCGACACTTAAGCGATAGTAGTTGCCGCAGGTTTACCTGCTCGCCACACGCGCCGGTCGTGGCCGGGCTGTCGCCGGGTCGTTACCAGGCTGGGAGACCGATTAGGCTCACCGAACGTGCCGACCGACCCGACCCATGACGCAGCCGACGCCGAACTGCTGGCGGGGGCCTGGGTCGCGCTGAACAGCTACGGCGATGTGCTCCGCGATATCGGTGCGGTGTTCGCCGCCGCCGGCCACGAGCTGTACCTGGTGGGCGGCAGCGTCCGCGACGCCCTGCTGGGACGGCTGTACTCGGATCTCGACTTCACCACCGACGCCCGCCCCGAACAGATGCAGAAGCTGCTCCGCGGCTGGGCGGATGCGTTGTGGGACACCGGGATCGAGTTCGGCACCATCGGCGTGGGCAAGGCCGGACACCGATTCGAGATCACCACGTTCCGGGCCGACAGCTATGACCAGGTGTCGCGCAATCCGCAGGTCCGTTTCGGCGACACGCTCGAGGACGACCTGGTGCGCCGCGACTTCACCGTGAACGCGATGGCGGTGCGGATCACCGCGGCGGGCCCGGCCGAGTTCCTCGATCCGCTGGGCGGGCTGGCGGCCCTGCGGAACCGCGTGCTGGACACCCCGTCGGCCCCGCAGGTGTCCTTCGGCGATGATCCGCTGCGGATGCTGCGGGCGGCGCGATTCGTGTCACAGCTCGGGTTCGCGGTGGCGCCGCGGGTGCTGGAGGCGCTGCTGGAGATGGCGCCGCAGCTGGGCCGGATCACCGCGGAGCGGGTGGCCGCCGAGCTGGACAAGTTGCTGCTGGGTGCCGATCCGGTGGGCGGCGTCGACCTGATGGTGCAGACCGGACTGGGTGCGGTGGTGCTGCCGGAGGTCGGCGAGATGCGGATGGCCATCGACGAGCATCACCAGCACAAGGACGTGTACTGGCATTCGCTGACGGTGCTGAAACAGGCCGTGGACCTGGAAACATCCGGCCCCGATCTGGTGCTGCGGTGGGCGGCGCTGCTGCACGACATCGGCAAGCCCGGCACGCGCCGTCACGAACCCGACGGGGGAGTCAGCTTCCATCACCATGAGGTGGTCGGCGCGAAAATGGTCCGCAAACGGATGCGGGCGTTGAAGTACTCCAAGCAGATGGTCGACGACGTGTCGCAGCTGGTGTACCTGCATCTGCGCTTCCACGGATACGGCGACGGCCGGTGGACCGACTCGGCGGTGCGCCGCTATGTCACCGACGCGGGTCCGCTGCTGGACCGGCTGCACAAACTGGTCCGTGCCGACTGCACCACCCGCAACAAGCGCCGGGCGGCGCGGCTGCAGGCCAACTACGACGAGCTCGAGGCACGCATCGCCGAGCTGGCCGCCAAGGAGGATCTGCAGCGGGTGCGCCCGGACCTGGACGGCAACGCCATCATGGAGATCCTCGGTATCCCGCCGGGCCCGCTGGTCGGCAAGGCGTGGAACCACCTCAAGGAGCTCCGGCTGGACCGCGGGCCACTCGACCATGACGAGGCGATCGCCGAACTTCACCGCTGGTGGAACGCACAGCAGTCCTGATGCGTCTGAACAGGCATGGACTATTGCCTGGGTGACGGGGCCGGCGGCGCGCAGATCTGGACCGCCGACCCGACCGTCGACGTGGACGGTGACGGGGTGCTCGACGCTTTTCCGCTGGATCTCGACGGGGACGGCCGCCCCGATGACGCGCTGGCCGATCTTGACGCCAGCGGGTTGGCCGATCACGCGGTGCACGACAGGGACGGCCCGGCGCCGGCCTACTTCACCGATGACGGATCGGGCACCTGGGCGGTGGCGATCGACCGGGCCGGACAGCTGCGCTGGTTCGGCCTGGACGGGGTGGAGGCGGCCGGCGGACCCATGGTGGATTTCGACGGGGACGGCCACACCGACGACCGGTTGCTCGACGTCGACGCCGACGGGCTGGCGGACCGGGTGCTGGGGGACGGCACCGCCTACGCCGATCGCGACGGTGATGGCAGCTGGGATGTGCAGTTCACCGATACCGACTCCGACGGCGTCGCGGACTCGGCTACCGATCTGAGTTGAGTCGGAGCAACTCGGCCGCCTCGTCCTGGTAGGCGTGCTCGGCCCAGCCCTGGGGTGTTGCGTCGAACCGGCCGTCCCGCAGGGTCGGGTCCGCGCCCGCGTCGAGCAGCTGCCGGATGAGGGTGAGGTCGCCGGACCACGCGGCGTGGTGCAGGGCGGTGGCGCCCCCGGCGTCGCGGGCGTTGGGCTGATCGGGGAGCCGGGGAAGCACGGGATCGACTCCCGAGATATCGATACCGTGCCGGGCGAGCAGGTCCAGCCGATCGGTGAAGCCGTTCTCGGCGGCCCAGGACACCTGCCGCTGCCACATCTGCGCGCGGCTCTCCATCGCCTCGCCGAGCCGCCGCTCCCACGGGCTGGGACCCGCGTCGGCGAGACCGTGGGCGAACAGCAGCTCCAGGTGCGCATCGTCCGGCCGGAACATCCGGTTGTAGAGGGTCTGCTGGTCGACCGGATGAGCCCCGCGGCGCAACAGCAGCTCGGCCAGGTCGGCGGCGAGCGGATGCCGGGGCTGCCGGCGCGGTCCCTGCTCACCTTCGCCGAACACCCCGGTCAGCACGGTGAACGGGGTCGCCATCCCGCGCCACAGGTAGCCGGCGTTCGGGTCGGCGCCGGCGTCGAGCAGCAGCGCGGCCGCGGCCACGCTGTCGTGCTGCGGTGTTCGTGCGTACGCCAGATACATCAACGGGACCCAGCCGTGCGGACCGCCGGTGGCCCCGGCCAGGGCCGGGTGCCGGCGCAACAGGGCGGACAGCGCCCGGGGATCCGCTGCCGCGGCGGCCGCCCACACATGGTGTTCGGTCAGGCTGGGGTCGGCGCGCAGGAGTTCGGCGGCGGCCTGCCGGCGGGGCGGGGCGTCGGCCTCGTCATAGCGCAGCGTGGCCAGCGCGCAGAACCGGTCGGCCGGGTCGGCGGCGGTCTCGTCGAACCGGGCCGGGTCGACGCTCAGTTCCGCGGCGGCCTCCAGATAGTGCACGAGTGCGGGCCACCCGCTGAAGCCGTACTTGCGGGCGACGGTGAGGTGCGCATCGTGCAGTGCGAAGCGATCGCGGCGCAGTGCGGTCTCGGGTTGCGGATGGTGCTCGCGGACCAGCGCCAGCGCGGCCGGGTCGGAGATGCCACGCTGCAGACGCCTGGCTTCTTCACGCAGCCGGGTCAGCGAGGGATTGTCGGGCAGGGAACTGGCCATGACGGCCTCCTCTCGAGAGCCCGTCGTCCGCGATGCCGGGCCGAGAAGAGGTCATCGGTTGGCAACTGCAGCAGGGAGGCTGAGCCTCTTCGAGCGGACGTCGGGCGGTCCTGCGCGCCCGACAGGGATGCTACCCGCGGCCCGCCCCCGGCGGCCCGGCGAACGCCTGCGCAATGCTCAGCCACTTCTGCGCATCGGGCCCGACGGCGACCACGTCGAGGTCGCGTGGTGCCCTCCGCTGGGTGACCAGCATGCAGAAATGCTCGGCCGACCCGGTCACGGTCTGGGCGGCATCATCGGGCCCCCACGACCACAGCTCGCCGTCCGGACCGCTCAGTTCCACGTGAAACAACTCCGCCGGCGGGGTGAGCCCGTGCACGGTGAACGCGAAATCTCTTGTGCGCACACCGATATGGGCAACCGAGCGCAACCTCGCGGTGGGCGGACGCCGGACGCCGAGCGCGTCGGCGACATCCAGCCCGTGCGCCCAGGTCTCCATCAGCCGTGCCGTGGCCATCGACGGTGCGCTCATCGGCGGGCCGAACCAGGGCAGCTTGCGACCATCGGCGACACCCAGCAGTGCGTCGTGCAGCGCGGCCCGGTCACGCCGCCAGGAGGTGAGCAGCTCCGTGGGCGGGGTGAGCGCCAGCTCCTCGGCGCCGGCATCGACGAAGCCGAGTGGATCCTTGGCTGCCGCACCGAGCACCGCGGCGAACGCGTCCGCATCGGTGATGGATGTCAGCGACACCCGGTCGGTCCACCACAGGTGGGCGATCTGGTGCGCGACGGTCCAGCCGGCGGCCGGCGTCGCGGTCTGCCAGCCGGCGTCGGGAAGGTCGGCCACCAGGGTGTCCAGGGCATCGCTCTCGGCGCGCAGATCGGCCACCATCGGCCCGGCTCCAGCCATGGCTGAACTCTAAACCGGGGAGGCCCGCCGGCCGATACCGGCGTGCACGGCGAAGCCCAGCAGATAGAGCACCGACCCGACCAGCACCAGCGGCACCGAGCGCCCGTCGGCCGGGATCACCATCGCCGCCCCGGCGATGGCGGCCACGAACGTCACCCAGAACAGGGCGTCCTGGACGGTGAAGACATGGCCGCGCAGCGCGTCGTCCACGTCGATCTGCATGGCACTGTCCGCGCACAGTTTCACCACCTGCCCGGACGCGCCCAGCACGAACCCGCAGCCGATCATCACCGGCAGATACAGCCACGCGGCGAACACCTGCACCGCCGCGGCCAGCAGCAGCGCGCCGTTCGCGGTGCGGTAGCGACCCCAGCGCCCGACCGCCGCCGGGGTGATCACCGTGGACAGAAACGACCCGGTCCCCGTCGCGGCGACGAAGACCACCGCGGTGCCCAGGCCGAGGCCGGCCACCTCATGGTCGCCGGTGTGCCGGACGATCACCAGCACCAGCAGCGTGTTGATCCCGAACACCATCCGATGCGCGGCCAGCCCGCTGAGCGTGGCGGCCACCGTCGGGACCGCGGCGACCGTCCGGATGCCGTGCACCCAGCCGGTGGACACCGCGTAGGCGGCCGACCCGTGCACGGCGCGGGCGCTGTCGTCGGGGCCCAGGACATGGGGGGAGAAGCGCACCGACAGCACCAGTGCGAGAGCCACGGGTATGGCGGCCAGGAAGATCACCGCCGAGGCGCCGGCGTCATCGGCGCCGAGCAGCCAGCGCGGCAGCAACATGAAGTTGGCGCCCACGAACGTTGCCAGCGCGCCCGTGGCGGTCGCCACCGAGTTCATCGTCAGCACCTTGTCGCGGGGCACCACGTGCGGCAGCGCGGCCGACAGACCGGAAGACACGAAGCGGGTGAACCCGTTGACGATGAGCGCGCCGAACAACAGCACCAGATCGCCCGAGCTGACCGCCAGCGCCGCCCCGACCGCGAGCACCAGCAGCAGCCTGCCGATGTTGGCGCCGATCAGGACCAGGCGCCGGTCCCAGCGGTCCAGCAGCGCCCCGGCAAACGGACCCAGGGCCGAATAAGGCAGGAAGAGCACGGCGAACGCACCGGCGATCGCCCACGGGTCGGCGGCGCGTTCCGGGTTGAACAGGATGGCCCCGGCCAGCCCGGCCTGGAACAGGCCGTCGCCGAACTGGCTGACCGCTCGCAACTCCAGCAGCCGCCGGAACTCGGGCAGACCGCGCACGGCCTGCCAGGTTCCCGGCGGATTGCGGGTGTCAGTCATCAGATCAGATCCTGTCCGGGCCGGGACTGCGATCGGCACCCGGATCAACAGTACAAATATCTCGGCGGGCCGCTTGTTGTTCGCCGCCGCACGGGGCTGCTGGTGTCATGATGGACCAGTGGGACAGCCCGAGGAACCGGAGGACCATGTCACTCCGACGGCACCGCGTGTGCGCGCCGGAACCCTGTTGCTCGCCGACACCGACCTGCTCGAACCGACGTTTCGGCGCAGCGTCATCTACATCGTCGAACACAACGAGGGCGGCACCCTCGGGGTCGTGCTCAACCGGCCCAGCGAGACCGCCGTGTACAACGTGCTGCCGCAGTGGGCGAAGCTGGCCATCAAGCCGAAGAGCATGTTCGTCGGTGGTCCGGTGAAGCGCGATTCGGCGCTGTGCCTGGCGACCGTGCGGGTCGGTGTGGACATCGCCGGGCTGCCGGGAGTGCGGCATGTGCAGGGCCGCATCGTCATGGTCGATCTGGACTCCGATCCCGACCAGATCGCTCCGGCACTCGAAGGGGTACGAATCTTCGCGGGGTACTCCGGATGGACCACCGGCCAGCTGGAAGGCGAGATCGAGCGCGACGACTGGATCGTGCTCTCGGCTCTTCCCTCGGATGTGCTCGTGGAACCGCGGGTCGATCTGTGGGCCCGGGTGCTGCGTCGTCAGCCGCTACCGCTGTCGATGCTGGCGACGCACCCGATCGACCTCAGCCGCAACTAGAGCGACCGGCCGAATCGGCGGGTGACAGAGTGCACGACACACAGGACCCGGCGCAGCCGCCGCCCTCCTCGCGTCGAGCCTCCTGCTGAGCCTCCTTGGCAGCGACCACCTTCGCGCTCTGCCAACAGCCGGCCGCGACGGTGCCGACCGCCCCGATGACGCAGACCACCAGCACCAGCACACCCATCTGGGCGGGTGCCGACAGTGCGACGACGCCGCCGGCAGCCAGCATGGCGGCCGCGGCGAACTGGGTGGGCGCGACGGCGCGCAGCACCTGGCGAACCGGGTCGGCCGCGTATGGACGGTTCAGTGACCAGGTGGCAACACCGGCGGTCGCCACTGCCACGCACAGGCAGAGCACCGCGGCGATGAGCATCTGCCAAGGATACGAGGCAGCGCGGGCAGCGGTCAGCCGGGGAGGCCGATTGCCGGTGCGGCGGCCGGGGCGAGCACCGCGGCGGGCGATGTTCCCGCCATGCTGACCGGAACGGTGGCTCCGGCCGCGGGTGCGGCGGCGGGAACCGGAGGCGTCAGCGCGGCCGGGGCCGGAGCGGGCGCCGCGACGGGTGCGGCCACCCGGAACCCGTTGACGATCGCGTCGGTGGCGGCCGCGGATGCCACCGACTGCGATTCGGCGGTCGTCACCGACAGCGACACCAGGTAGCGATCGGTACCCGAGGTCGCGACGATATGCCGCCGCGAGGTGTTCAGCGTCATGTTGTTCTCGCGGAAGGTGCCTTCGATGATCGACGTGGGCACCCCGCCGATCTCGGCGATCGATCCGCCGGTGGCCCGCCACGCGGTGAGCTGCTGGCTGTCGACGAAGCCGTGCCGGATGGCCTCGCGGGGATCGAAATCGCCGACGAGCTTGTACACCACCACCTGCGCGTTCGACGTGTACAGCCCGTCACCGCCGACCCGGTCGGCGATCACCGCGAAGGCGTCGGGCACATTCGGGTCCGGGACCTGGGTCCAGCCGGTGGGACGGGGCAGCACGATGTTGAGTGCGGTGAACCCGTTCGGGGTCTGGGGCTCCATCGCCACGTTCCTGCTCGACAGGTAGTCGCGGATGGTGCCCGCCGGGTTCGGCGACAGTGGCACGGACACCGGGCGGGGGACGGCAGCGGTGGTGGTGGTGCCGGGCGGCACGGCGGCCGGCAGCACACCCGCCCCCGAGGCGGGTACGGCGGCGGGCCCGACGGGCTGCGAGGGTCCGGGGACGGCGGGTGCGGCCTGCGGGGTGACGGTCACGGTCTGGGTGACGGTGGCGGGGCCCGGTGGCGACGGCTGCGGAGCGAGCGGCTCGGCGGCGGCGGTCGGGCCGGTCAGGCCCACCACACCGGCGAAACCGGCGACGGTCCCCGCGAGCAGAATCCGCCAACGGTACGAGGTCTCGTTCATCTGACGCCGGTCCTTCCGAGTAGCACGTGCCTGGGTCAGGGGCCGACTGTAACCAGCTGTGGTTCAAGGTCACCAGGGCCGGAACAGAGCTGCAACCGTGCGGTGAGCGGGCTGCAACGGAACCGATACCAACCCGTGGCCGAAGCGCTCGCGAACGGCGCTTATACCCTGTTTGGCGTGACAGAACCCTCCGCCGACGCAGCTGCCGCCGACGCCGACGCCCCGAGCCACCGCTACAACGCGCAGTTGGCCGGTGAGATCGAGCAGACCTGGCAGCAGCGCTGGCATGTGCTGGGGACCTTCCATGTGCCCAACCCGGTGGGCTCGCTGGCGCCCGCCGACGGCTCCGCGGTGCCCGCCGACAAGATGTTCGTGCAGGACATGTTCCCGTACCCGTCGGGCGAGGGTCTGCACGTCGGGCACCCGCTCGGCTACATCGCCACCGATGTTTACGCGCGCTATTTCCGGATGACCGGGCGCAATGTGCTGCACGCGCTGGGCTTCGACGCCTTCGGTCTGCCCGCTGAGCAGTACGCGGTGCAGACCGGCACCCATCCGCGCACTCGCACCGAGGCCAACATCGTCAACTTCCGGCGTCAGCTGGGCAGGCTGGGGCTGGGCCATGACTCGCGGCGCAGCTTCTCCACCACCGATGTGGACTTCTACAAGTGGACGCAGTGGATCTTCCTGCAGATCTACAACGCCTGGTTCGATACCGACCAGAACCGCGCCCGCCGCATCGACGAACTGATCGCCGAGTTCTCGTCCGGGTCGCGGCCGCTCGCCGACGGCCGGGCCTGGCAGGACCTGTCGGCGGGCGAACGTGCCGATGTCGTGGACTCGCATCGGTTGGTCTACCGCGCCGACTCGGTGGTGAACTGGTGCCCCGGGCTGGGCACCGTGCTGGCCAACGAGGAGGTCACCTCCGATGGCCGCAGCGACCGCGGCAACTATCCGGTTTTCCGGAAGCGGTTGCGGCAGTGGATGATGCGCATCACCGCGTACTCTGACCGGCTGCTCGATGACCTGGACGTGCTGGACTGGCCGGACAAGGTCAAGGCCATGCAACGCAACTGGATCGGCCGGTCCACCGGGGCCGAGGTCCGCTTCGCCACCGAGGCCGGTCCGATCGAGGTGTTCACCACCCGGCCCGACACCCTGTTCGGCGCCACCTACATGGTGTTGGCCCCCGAACACGAACTGGTCGACGCGCTCGTGGGGGACCAGTGGCCTGCGGGTACCGACGAGCGATGGACCTACGGCGCGGCCACCCCCGCGCAGGCCGTGGCGGCCTACCGGTCCGATATCGCGGCCAAATCGGATCTGGAGCGCCAGGAGAACAAGTCCAAGACGGGCGTCTTCATCGGTGCCTATGCCACCAATCCGGTGAACGGACAACAGATCCCGGTGTTCATCGCCGACTACGTGCTGGCCGGCTACGGCACCGGTGCCATCATGGCGGTGCCCAGCGGGGATCAGCGGGACTGGGAATTCGCCACCGCGTTCGGACTGCCCATAATCCAGGTGGTGGTGCCGGGTGGAGCGCAGCGACCGGGGGATGGACCGAGTGGTGACGTCAGCGAGGGCGCGTACGGCGGCGACGGTGAACTGGTCAACAGCGACTACCTCAACGGCATGACCGTGGCGGCGGCCAAGGAGGCCATCATCGCGCGCCTGGAAGCCGACGGCGCCGGCCGGGCCCGCGTCGAGTTCAAGCTGCGGGATTGGCTGTTCGCCCGCCAGCGGTACTGGGGCGAGCCGTTCCCCATCGTCTACGACGCCGACGGCCGAGCCCACCCGCTGCCGGAATCGGCTCTGCCGGTGGAACTCCCGGACATCCCGGACTACGCGCCGGTGATGTTCGATCCCGACGACGCCGACAGTGAACCGTCGCCGCCGCTGGGCAAGGCCACCGAATGGGTGAACGTCGAGCTGGACCTGGGCGACGGTCTGCAGTCCTACACCCGCGATACCAACGTGATGCCGCAGTGGGCCGGAAGCTCCTGGTATGAACTGCGGTACGCCGATCCGCACAACCCGGACACGTTCTGCGCCAAGGAGAACGAGGCCTACTGGATGGGACCGCGCCCGGAGATCCACGGGCCGAAGGATCCCGGCGGTGTCGACCTGTATGTCGGTGGCGTCGAACACGCGGTGCTGCACCTGCTGTATTCGCGGTTCTGGCACAAGGTGCTCTTCGACCTGGGGCATGTCAGCTCCAGTGAGCCCTACCGCCGGCTGGTCAACCAGGGCTACATCCAGGCCTTCGCCTACACCGACGCGCGCGGCTCCTACGTGCCCGCCGCCGAGGTCATCGAGCGGGACGGCGCGTTCTGGTACGAGGACCAGCAGGTCAACCAGGAGTTCGGCAAGATCGGCAAGAGCCTGAAGAACTCGGTGTCCCCGGACGAGATCTGCGATGAGTACGGCGCGGACACGCTGCGGGTCTACGAGATGTCGATGGGCCCGCTGGAGGCTTCGCGTCCGTGGGCCACCAAGGATGTCGTCGGCGCGCACCGTTTCCTGCAGCGGGTCTGGCGCGCGGTCATCGACGAGACGACGGGTGCCGAGCGGGTCAGCGATGACGAGCAGGTCTCCGAGGACACCCTGCGCGCGCTGCACAAGACGATCGCCGGGGTGGCCGAAGACTATGCGGCGCTGCGGAACAACACCGCGGCGGCCAAGTTGATCGAGTACACCAACCACCTGACCAAGGAGGGGGTGACCGCGCGGGCGGCGATCGAGCCGCTGGTGCTGATGGTCGCTCCGCTGGCACCGCACCTGGCCGAGGAACTGTGGCGGAGGCTGGGTCACGACGGCTCGCTGGCGCACGGACCGTTCCCGGCGGTGGACGAGCGCTACCTGGTGGACGACACCGTCGAGTTGCCGATCCAGGTCAACGGGAAGGTGCGCGGCAAGATCACCGTCGCCGCCGACGCCGACAAGGCGGCGCTGGAAGCCGCGGCGCTCGCCGATGAGAAGGTGCAGGCCTTCCTGGCCGGGGCCACGCCGAAGAAGGTCATCGTGGTGCCCGGACGGCTGGTCAACTTCGTCGTCTAGTTCTTTGCGATTCGTGGAGCCGTAGTCGGAATGAGTCCGACGAACACTCCTCGAATCGAAACTGGCCCGACGGTGGGGGCGGACCTCGCCGTTGGGCTAGTTTCTCACCCCGATGTGCACGTATTCGACTTTGCGCATACCGGCGCGCGGATACTGGATGACAGGGCCGCGGCGTAGCGGCGGAAATCCTGTCTGCGAGAACGACATACGGTGACAGCGGCCCAGTCTGGAGCGCGCAATGTCCGATAACCGGATCGTCGTCTACAAGGGTCCCGGCCAGGTCGCCGTCGAGACGCTGCCCTACCCGAAGCTCGAGGTTCCCGGCGAGGTCGCCGACGCGATGGGCATGACCCGCAAGGCGGACCACGGCGTCATCCTCAAGTGCGTGTCGACCAATATCTGCGGCTCGGACCAGCACATGGTCCGGGGTCGCACGACCGCGCCGGTCGGTCAGACCCTCGGCCATGAGATCACCGGCGAGATCGTCGAAAAAGGCTCGGACGTCCAGTTTCTCGAAGTCGGCGATATCTGCTCGGTGCCGTTCAACATCGCCTGCGGGCGGTGCCGCAACTGCCGTGAGGGGCAGACCGGCATCTGCCTGAA
This sequence comes from Mycolicibacterium frederiksbergense, assembly GCA_030499155.1. Classification (GTDB taxonomy): domain Bacteria; phylum Actinomycetota; class Actinomycetes; order Mycobacteriales; family Mycobacteriaceae; genus Mycobacterium; species Mycobacterium frederiksbergense_A. The sequence continues at coordinate 1,468,051 of JAUKNU010000001.1, forward strand.
CGTCAACCCGGCCCGCGCCGGTTCGGCCTACGGTTACGTCGACATGGGTGGCTGGCTGGGCGGTCAGGCCGACTACGTGATGGTGCCCTTCGCCGACTTCAATCTGCTGAAGTTTCCGGACCGCGACGCCGCACTGGCCAAAATCCGCGACCTCACCATGCTGTCGGACATCTTCCCGACCGGCTACCACGGCGCCAAGACCGCGGGCGTCACCACCGGCTCGACGGTGTACGTCGCGGGGGCGGGCCCGGTGGGTCTGGCCGCCGCGTACTCGGCGCACCTGCTGGGTGCCGCCGTGGTGATCGTCGGCGACCTGAACGCCGACCGGCTCGCGCAGGCCAGGTCGTTCGGGTGCGAGACCGTCGACATCAGCGCCGACGCCACCCTGGAAGACCAGATCGCCGAGATCCTGAACACCAACGAGGTCGACTGCGCCGTCGACGCCGTCGGATTCGAGGCCAGCGGACACGGCCAGGGGGCCGGTGAGCAGCCGGCCGCGGTGCTGAACTCGATCATGAACGCCACCCGGGCGGGCGGCTCGCTGGGGATCCCCGGCCTCTACGTCACCGGCGACCCTGGTGGCACCGATGACGACGCCAAGCACGGCACGCTCAAGGTCCGGCTGGGTCTGGGCTGGGCCAAGAGCCACAGCTTCTACACCGGCCAGTGCCCGGTGCTGAAGTACAACCGCGGCCTGATGATGAGCATCCTGCACGACAAGGCGCATATCGCCGATGCGGTGAACGCGACCGTGATCGGGCTCGAGGACGCGCCGGAGGGGTACGCCGCCTTCGACTCGGGCGTGGCCCAGAAGTTCGTGCTGGACCCGCACGGGATGGTGCCCGCCTAGTCAGCCGGGCCGGACCGTGATCTCGTGGACGGAGCCGTCGCGTGGGGTGTTCACCGCCTGCGCGACGAGCCCGCCCACGGTCTCGGCCCGCAGAAATCGCGCCGGGTCGTAGGTTCCACCCTCGTAGGCGACCAGGTCGCGCTGCATCTCCGAGTCGGTACGGCCCGGGAAGATCGAGGTCACCCGCAGTGCCGGCTCGTCGGTGCGCAGCGAGTCGGCGAATGCGCGCAGCGCGAACTTGCTCGCCGAGTACGACGCCATGCCTGCCGAAACCTTCTGGCCGGCGCCGGAATTGATGAACACCACCTGCCCGCCTGCGGCCCGCAGGGCCGGCAGCAGCGCCAGCGTCAGCGCGACGGCGCCGGTGACATTCACCTCGAAGCTGGCCCGCCACTCGTCGGCGGAGGACTCGGCGACGCTGCCCGGGAACAGCACCCCGGCGTTGTGCACCAGGACGTCGAGCTCGGCCAGCGGTTCGGCGGCGGACTCGATGGACTCCTGGTCGGTGAGGTCCAGCGGCCAGGTCGGCGCACCGAGACGTTCGGCCAGCGCGTCCAGGTGCGCGGACGGGCGACCGGCCAGCAGCAGGGTGTGCGTCGGGGCGAGGGCGGCGGCGACGGCCGAGCCGATCCCGCCGCCGGCGCCGGTGATCAGGGCAGTGGGCACAGGAGAAAACACTACCGACACTGCACGCCGGGCCGCGGCGTCGCATTATTGATGCGATGCCACCGGACCCAAGCTTCGCCCCCACCCAGCTCGCAGCGCGCGCGGCCTACCTGTTGCGCGGTAATGACCTGGGTGTGATGACCACTGCCGCCCCGCTGCTCTACCCGCACATGTGGAGCTGGGACGCCGCGTTCGTCGCGATCGGGCTGGCCCCGCTGAGCGTGGAGCGCGCCGTCGTCGAACTGGACACCCTGCTCTCGGCGCAGTGGGGCAACGGGATGATCCCGCACATCGTGTTCGCCAACGGGGTGGACGGGTACTTCCCCGGACCCGCGCGCTGGGCGACCTCCGCGCTGGCCGAGCACGCGCCGCGCACCCGGCACACCTCGGGTATCACCCAACCGCCGGTGCATGCCATCGCGGTGCAGCGGATCCTGGACCGGGCCAAGACCCGCGGGCGCTCCACCCGGGCGGTCGCCGAGGCGTTTCTGGACCGGCGCTGGGATGATCTGGTGCGCTGGCATCGGTGGCTGGCCGAGTGCCGCGACCTGCGCGGCCAGGGCCGCATCACGCTGTACCACGGCTGGGAGTCCGGGATGGACAACTCCCCGCGCTGGGACAGCGCCTACGCCAATGTGATTCCGGGCATCGTCCCGGAGTATCAGCGCGAGGACAACAAGATCAACACCGACTCCACGCAGCGGCCGTCGGACACCGAGTACGACCGGTATCTGTGGCTGCTGGAGGAGATGAAGACCGCCCGTTACGACGACGAACTGCTCGCCAAGTCCATGAGCTTCGCCGTCGAGGACGTGTTCGTCTCGGCGATCTTCTCGGTGGCGTGCACGGTGCTCGCCGAGATCGGCGAGGACTACAAGCGCTCCCCGTCCGATGTGCGGGACCTGTACGCCTGGGCCGACAAGTTCCGCGCGGGTGTCGTCGATGCCACCGACCAAAGAACCGGAGCCGCACGGGATTTCGATGTCCGAGCGGACAAGTGGGTGGCCACCGAGACGGTCGCGCAGTTCGCTCCGCTGTTGTGCGGGGGGTTGCCGCACGACAAGGAGCGGGCGCTGCTGAAGCTGCTGGACGGTCCGCGTTTCAGCAGCCATCCGGACCTGCGTTATTCGCTGATCCCGACGACCTCGCCGGTCTCCCGGGACTTCCGGCCCCGCGAGTACTGGCGCGGCCCGGTGTGGCCGGTGACGACGTGGCTGTTCTCGTGGTGTTTCGCGCGACGCGGCTGGGCCGAACGCGCCACCGCGTTGCGTCAGGAGGGCCTGCGTCAGGCCAGCGACGGTAGCTTCGCCGAGTACTACGAACCCTTCACCGGTGAGGCGCTGGGCAGCATGCAGCAGTCCTGGACGGCCGCGGCGGTGCTGGACTGGCTTGGCTGATCCCCCGGGTCGCTGCGCTCCTGCCCGCCGGTGCTAGCTGGTCGGCTGCTCGCCGAGACGCTCCAATGAACCGATCGCGGCGTTGAGGGTGGCCCGGTCCTCGGAGCTCAGGTTGGCCAGCATGCTGGCCAGGAATGCCCGCCGCGCTTCCAGTGCCTCGCGGTGCTGGACCAGCCCGCGCGGGGTCACCTCGACAAGCACCGCACGCAGATCGGAGGGATCGCGGGAGCGCTTGACCAGTCCGAGCTTCTCCAGCCGGCGGATGGCGACCGTGGTGGTGGGCGTGCGGACCCGTTCGTGGGCGGCGAGCTCGGTCATCCGGATCGGTCCGGACTCCAGCAGGGTCAGCAGAATCGAGAGCTGAGCCAGCGTGAGGTCGCCGGCGCCGGTGTTGCCGGCACCACGGGTGTCCCCACGACGCAGCACCGAAAACAGCTTGGAGAGCACACGTTGCAGCTCTCCAGCCAGCTCAGCGGCCTGCGGTTCGGTCTCGACCATAGTTCGCTAGTCTAACCTGACGGTCCCTGTCAGGATGGAACGCGCTGAATATCAAAGAACCTGGTCCAGGAAGCGCCGCAGCCGCTCGGTCTCGGCATTCTCGAAGATGACCTCGGGTGGCCCGGCTTCGACGACCGTGCCGTTGTCCATGAAGACCACCGAATCGGCGGCCGACCGGGCGAAGCCCATCTCGTGTGTCACCACCACCATGGTCATGCCGGTGGAACCGAGGTCGGCGATCAGCTCGAGCACCCCCTTGACCAGTTCCGGATCCAGCGCCGAGGTGGCCTCGTCGAAGAACATCACCTGCGGCGCCATCGCCAGGGCACGGGCGATCGCCACCCGTTGCTGCTGTCCGCCGGACAGGGTGGCCGGACGCACATCGGCCTTGTGCCGCAGCCCAACCCGATCCAGCTGGGCCAGCCCCAGCTCGCGCGCCGCGTCGGGGGACATGCCCTTGAGCTTGCGCAGCGCCAACGTCACGTTGTCCAGCACGGTGCGGTGCGGGAACAGGTTGAACTGCTGGAACACCATGCCGATGCGCTGGCGCAGCTGGTCGGGGTTGTCGGCGAGCACCGACCGGCCGTCCAGCAGGATGTCCCCCTTGTCGGGCTCATACAGCCGATTCAGCGTCCGCAGCAGCGTCGACTTCCCCGATCCGGACGGGCCGATGACGGCCGTGGTGCTACCGGCGGGCACCTCCAGGTCGACCCCGCGCAACACCGGATTGGCGCCGAAGGAAAGGTGAATATCCTCGGCGGCCAAAGAGACTGCCTCAGCCATCAGATCATCTCCTCTTGGATCGGGGCGGGCTGTTTCCCGGTGCGTAGGCGTGCGTCGATCACGTTGACCAGATGGGTGAGCGGGATGGTCAGGATCAGGTAGAACAGACCGGCGGCCACCAGCGGCGACAGGCTGCCGGTCTGCGCGTTGAGGTCACGGCCCACCTGGAACAGCTCCCGTTGGTTGGCCACCAGCCCCAGGAAGTACACCAGCGAGGACGCCTTCAGCAGGGAGATGAACTGGTTCACCAGCGCGGGCAGCACCCGGCGGATGCCCTGCGGGATGATCACCAGCTTCATCGACGACGAGTAGCTGAATCCCAGCGCGCGGGACGCCTCCATCTGGCCGGTCTCCACACTCTGGATGCCCGACCGGAAGATCTCGCCGACATAGGCCGCCGACATCAGGCCCAGCGCGGCGATACCCAGCGGATAGGGGTTGTTCCCGGTCAGGCCCCCGACGATCGGCCCGATGCCCAGACCGATGATCAGGATGATCACCACCTCGGGCAGGCCGCGGAAGATGTCGGTGTAGACGCGGGCCGGCCAGCGCAGCAGACGTGAACGCGAGATTCCGGCGACGGCCAGCAGCAGGCCCAGCACCACGCCGATCACGGCGGCCCCGGCGGTGAGGATCAGGGTGTTCGGCAGCCCCGTCTTGAGCAGGTCGGGGATGGCCTGGCGGTACAGATCCCAGTTCAGGAACGAGTCGGCGAGCTGGCCCAACACGGATCGGGGAGCCGGAGGCGCGCCCTGGTCGGTGGCCGCGGGGCGTTCGGCGGCGATGGCGGCGAAGTCCGGAAGTTGCGGCGCCGGTGCAGCTTTGGAGCCGGGTTTCCAGCCCGGCGGCAGGGCCCGGGGCACCCAGTCGGTGTAGAGCTGGGACCAGGTGCCGTCGGCGATCACCGCGTCCAGCCCGGCGTTGAGCGCGTCGATCAGCGGGGTGTTCTCCTTGGCGACGGCGTAGGCCACGAAGTTGTCCAGGCTGAACGTGTTCTCGATGATGGTGGCCTGGTCGCCGGGCTGCACGGTGCCCACGGCCTGCTGCGACGGCGCCACCCAGGCATCGATCTGGCGGGTTTTCAGGCTGCCGTAGACCGTGTTGTAGTCCGGGAACTTCACCGGATCCAGCCCGAGGGTGTCGACGACGTAGGCCTCCTGCACGGTGCCCTGCACGACACCGATGCGCTGCCCGGCGGCCAGCTGGGAGAAGCTGGTGATCGGTGAGCCCGCCGGCACCACCAACGAGAAGTACCCGAAGTCGTAGCCGTTGGTGAAGCCGACCGTCTGGCGCCGGGCATCGGTGGTGGTGATCGACGAGGAGCCGACGTCGAACCGCCCGGAGGCCACCTGGGCCAGCAGCCCGGAGAAGTCGGTGCCGACGAAGTTGATCCGCAGCCCCAGTTTGTCCGCGATCGCCCGCAGCACCTCGTTGTCGAACCCGGTGAACTGGCTGGCCGCGTTGATGCAGATGCTGGGCGGTGCGTCGGACAGGGTGCCCACGGTCAGCACCCCGGGGGTGCCGAGGCCCAGCGCGGCGGTGTCGATGCCGTCCAGCGGTTCGACGCCGGCGGTGGTGTACTTGTCCGCACCCGGGCCCTGGGCGGCGGCCGCCAGATTGGTGGGCAGCGCGCTGGCACTGTCGATACCCGGCGGGGCGCACTGGTCGGCGGCGGCCGGCGCGGCCAGCCCGATTGCGCCGGCCAGCAGCGCGATCAGCACCGCAAGCACCGGGCGAAGCAACGTGGTCATCTGTAGAAAACTAGTCGCTGGGTCGCCGAGGCCGGAGCCTTCAGCTCATTTCGAACGCAAAGGGGTCCCGGGTTGCCGGCCCCTCGAGCACGCCGCGGCGCACCAGCTCGGTCGCCATGATCTGCCCCATGAGATCCGCCGCCGCAGCGCAGGCCGCACGCGCCGAATCCGGGTCCTGATCGGTGATGGCGGCGGTCTCGGCCTCGTAGTGGGCGAGCAACGCCGCGGGCGCGTCGAGGTAGGCCGACCAATAGGACCGTGGGATGAAGGTCTGCGCCGCCCGGATCGCTGCCTGCAGCCGTGGACCGGCGTGGGCGTCGGTGACCGCCTCGCGGTACTGCCAGGCCGTCTCGTGGAAGCTGCGGGCATCACGGCTGGTGCGCAGCCCCGCGGCCAGCGCCCGCAGCGTGGTCTGCAGTTCCGGGTCGGCCTCGGTGGCCGCCCGCGCCGAGGCGATACCGTTGAGCACCCCGTAGAGCTCGTGGTGTTCGCGCAGCACGTCGCCATCGAAGCGGTGGATGAAGGCGCCGCGGTGATACTGCGTCGAGACGATCCCGTCGTGCTCGAGTTGCACCACGGCCTCCTGGATGGGCACCCTGCTGATGCCGAGGTCCTCGGCGATCTCGTTGCGGTCCAACCGATCCCCCGACCGGAGCTTTCCGGTGAGGATCAGGTTCACCACGTAGGTGACTACCAGGTCTTTCTCTTTGACCCCGTACTTCTTGGGCATAGCGGGTGAAGTCTCTCACGCAGACTCCCGCCGCGGGCCGCTCTCTTTGTCAGCCGGCGGCCCGTTCGTCACGCCACGCGACCAGCGCCTCGGCGATCGACAGGTCGTAGTCGGGGCCGTTGACCCCGATGGTCAGCAGGGTGACTCCCAGGCCGACGAGCGATTCGGCGCCGGCGAGCGCGGCCTCGACGCTCTTCTCCGGCACACCGGAGGATCGCTCGATGGCGGCCGGGTCACGGCCGACGTCGGCGCAGTGCCCGTCGAGCACCTCGGCCAGGCCGGGGTAGGTGCTCGCGTCGGTGAAACCGTGCCAGATGTGCGCGTGCTCGGCGACCAGCCGCAGCGTCTTGCGCTTGCCCTGTCCGCCGATCAGGACCGGGATCTCGCGCAGCGGAGCAGGATTCAGTTTCGCCAGCCGGGACTCGATGCGCGGCAGCGCCGCCGCCAGGTCGTCGAGACGCCCTCCCGCGGTACCGAACTCGTAGCCGTACTCGTCATAGTCCTTCTCCTTCCAGCCCGATCCGATGCCCAGGATCAGCCTGCCGCCGGAGATGTTGTCGACGGTGCGGGCCATGTCGGCGAGCAACTCCGGGTTGCGGTAGGAGTTGCAGGTGACCAGCGCGCCGATCTCGATGCGCGAGGTCTGCTCGGCCCAGGCGGCCAGCATGGTCCAGCACTCGTAGTGCGGGCCGTCGGGATCTCCGTACAGCGGAAAGAAGTGGTCCCAGTTGAACGCGACGTCGACCCCGATGTCCTCGCAGCGGCGCACCGCGTCGCGCACCTGACCGTATTCGGTCATGTGCTGGGGCTGGAGCTGGACACCGACTCGGATGGGAAGGCTCATGTCTTCCACGTTATGCCTCAGTCGGGGTCGATGGTCGTCGCGTGCGCTCAGACGCCGATATTGCCGCCGTCACGCCACACCGCGACGACCGCGGGCCGGGCCGGGGCGTTGCCGCCGTCGGGCCAGTGTGACAGTGGGTTCTCCAGGCTGTAATCATCGCCCTCACCGGGGTGTTGGACGCTGACGGTGATCAGGTCGTCGGTGACGACGGGACCACAGGTCTCGGCGCCGACGGGGACGGTGAGGAACTGCTTGGTCTCACCGCGGCTCGGTCCGTCCAGCGCGACGGCGAACAGCCCGTCGTTACCCTCCAGTGCGTTGCCGTCGGTCGAGATCCACAGGTTGCCATGGCTGTCGAAGGCGAGGTTGTCCGGGCAGGAGATCGGGCTGACCTTGGTCTTGTCGAAACCGCCGTAGTAGGTGTCGGCGGCGGCCGGGTCGCCGCACACCAGCAGCAGACCCCAGGTGAAGTCGCTACCCGCGTGGTTGTCGGTGAGCTCGAGCACCTGACCGTTCTTGTTCTCGTTGCGGGGGTTGGCCGCGTCGACCGGTGCCGTGCCGTCGGTGCCGCGTTTGTCGTTGTTGGTCAGCGCGACGTACACCTTGCCGGTCTTCGGGTTCACGTCGAAATCCTCGGGCCGGTCCATCTTGGTGGCGCCGGCCTTGTCGGCGGCCAACCGGGTGAACACCGCGACGTCCTGCGGGGTGAATCCGTCGACCAGGGCTTCGGCCTTGCCGTCGGGACCGGAGTGCAGTAGCGGAATCCAGGTGCCGGTGCCGGTGAACGCGCCGGTGGACGGCAGCTTGCCGGAACCGTCGATCTCGCCGGCCGGGATCTCGCTGGACAGCTTGGCGACGTACAGGGTGCCCTCGGACAGCAGCGTCATGTTGTGCGCCACCGCCTCTGCCCCGGTGCCGGGCTGCATCTTCTTGTCCGACACGAATTTGTACATGTAGTCGAAGCGTTCGTCGTCACCGGTGTAGACCACCACCGTCCCGTCGTCGGTGACGTGCACGTTGGCGCCCTCGTGCTTGAGCCGGCCCAGCGCGGAATGCTTGACCGGCACCGAGGTCGGGTTCCACGGGTCCAGTTCGATGACATAACCGAACCGGTTCACCTCGTTGGGGGAGGCGGCCAGGTCGAAGCGCGGGTCGAATGTCTCCCACAGGTGCTCGGACGGTTCGGCGGCCACCCCGTAGCGGTCGGCCCGATCGGCGTCGGGCAGCGGGGTGCCCTCCGCTGCGCCGAAGTACGCGTTGAAGTTCTCTTCGCCGGAAAGAATTGTGCCCCAAGGTGTTACGCCGCCGGCGCAGTTGGCGAAGGTGCCGAGCACGGTCCGTCCGGTCGGGTCGGCGGGCGTCTTGACGGTATCGGCCCCGGCGGCCGGGCCGCTGAGCGTGAACGGGGTATCGGCGGTGATGCGGCGGTTGTAGCGGCCCAGAACCGGACGCAGTCCGCCCTGGGGGCTGCGCTCCACCTCGACGACCGACAGGCCGACGGCGGCGATCTCGACGTCGAACTGTTCCCGGGTCGGAGCCTTGGCGTCGTAGTTGGGGAACATGAACTGCGGGCTGTTGTACTCGTGGTTGACGACCATCAGGTAACGGCCGGCCTGACCCTGGATCGGCAGCAGCGCGGCGAAGTCATTGTTGAAACCGAACTGCTGGCGCTGGGAGGCGCCGGTCTGTTTGGCGATGTCGAACACCGGTGCGCCGGGCAGAACCGGGTCGCCCCAGCCGATCACCACGCGCTGCTGGTATCCCGCCGGCACCACGACGGCGTCCTCGGTGTTGACGTCCACGCTGTCGAAACGCATCCCCGAAGGGGTCTCGGGGACCTCCGCCGGTGCGGTCGAAGTTTCGGTGGCAGCGGGCTTTTCGCCGGTGCTGCAGGCGGCCAGCGCAGTGCCCGCGCCGACGGCCAGGACGGCCACCCCACCCACGCGCAGCACATTGCGCCGCGACATCGCCTGCACGATATCGCCGAAGTACTCGTTGTCGCTGGTGTTGGGTGCGGGCTTGGAACACGCGTCACCACACCGGTTGCGGCAGGTGATGTGCTGGCGCGACGACCGACCTTGATGCGCGACAAAGAGATTCAATGGGATGAGCGCCATGGCTGCGGGAATCCTTCCACCTCGAACGCCGGCGTGGGCTGGACGTCGGCTCGGGGGAAAGTTACGGGAGCCGGACTAGCAGATGGCAACCAGAAGGTGAACGGCAGTCGACGGACTCACCTGTCCACCAAACGCAATGTTTGCCGCGTCACGGAATTTGCTGCCGCCATGCGCCGTGGTCGCCTTATAGTCCCTGGATACCTATTGACGAAAGAGTCAAATATGTCGGTTCGTCGCGCTGAAGGATTCGCCGTCCGGCGTTGGCTGCAACTGGGTGCGGCCTCGGCCGGTCTCGGTGCCGCGCTATGGGGTTTTTCGGTCGCCGGCCCGCAGGCCGGCGTCGCGGTGGCGGACAGCGGGGGCGCGTCTTCGGCGTCCTCGAGCTCGTCGTCGGACAGCACACGATCGGTGCGGTCCGTGCGGACGGTCCGTTCGGCGGACGATCCACGGCGCACGCAGCGCTCGTCGGCCCTTGACGATGAAAACGACACCGATAGCGACGACGATGCCGATCTCGAGGCCGAACGCCCGGAGCGCGATGTCAGTGATGCGCAAACGACAGCAGTCGACGAGACGGTGAACACCGCTGCAGCACAGCCTGTCTCGACGCCCACGGCTGCTCCGTCGCCCACCCGATCATGGCAGAGCCCTTATCAGCGCTGGGTGGCCCGATCGCTGGACGCCTGGACCACCGACAGCCTCGGCTGGATCGAATCGCTGCAGACATCCGACCGCACCAAGCAGCAGCTGGAGGCGTCGTTCTTCACGATCCGCCGCACCTTCTTCAACCAGGCGCCCACCATCGACCCGGTCCAGATCAGCGGTGTCCTCGACGGCCCGGTCACCGGCACCCTGGGGGGCCACGACCCCGACGGTGACCGGCTGATCTACGTGCTGACCCGAGGGCCGAAATCGGGCACCGTGCACATCGACCGCGACGGCACCTTCACCTACACCCCCGGCGACGACTTCGACGGGGTGGACGCCTTCCGGGTCACCGCCATCGACATCGGCTTCCACACCAATCTGCTCGAACCACTGCGGCCGGTGGGCAGTAACCCGTTGCGGTCGTTGATCAATCAGGGTGCGGTGACATTCGCCTTCAACTACACCGTGGGCGCCGAGAACTGGACCACCGAGCGCCGGGAAGCGTTGCAGCGTGCGGCCGATGCCTTGATCCTCTACTTCCGCGTGAAGAACCCGGTCACCCTGCGCTACGACGTGGAGGGCGAGGACGACCGTGACCCGCAATCGTCCTTGGCCTCCGCGGGCAGCGACCCGGTGAGCGGGGACCCCGGATTCTGGGACACCGTGGTTCAGCACAAATTGCTCACCGGTGCCGATGCGAACGGCGCTGCTGCTGATGGCGAGATCACCTGGAATTTCGGCTACGGCTGGGGGCTGGGCCAGGCGGTCGGAGCCGACGAGTACGACTTCCATTCCACGGCGATGCACGAGTTGCTGCACTCGTTCGGATTCCTGTCGGGGATCGGGGACGCCGGTGCCAACGAGGGCCGGAACTGGGTGATTCTGGACCGATTCGTGGTGACGGCTGCCGGCGACCGCCCTATTGGCCGAAACTTCCTGTGGAACAGTGATTTCGATGGCTACCTGGTTGGGCAGGACGGTGGCCTGTACTTCTCGGGGCGGAACGCGGTTGCCGCCTACGGCGGCTTCGTTCCGCTGTACTACCCGTCTCCGTGGGAGCCGGGCAGCTCGGCCCACCACACCGACGACATCACCTTCGCCGGCGAGGACCAGCTGCTGATGAACGCCATGACCGGCACCGGCCTGGGCGTCCGGGTGCTCAGCGCGCTCGAGGTCGGCATGCTGCGCGACCTCGGCTATCTCGTGGTGCCGGTCAGCCGCTGACGATGCCGCGCAGGATCTCGATCAGCTTGCGCGGCTGATCGCCCTGCACCGAGTGGCCGGCCCCCTCCACGACATGGGTCTGCTGGAAGCCGGGTGCACCGTCGGCGAACGCCGCGGCGTCCTCGTCGTTGACGAAGAACGAGTTCGCGCCGCGCACCAGCGTGGTCGGCATGGTGATGGCGGGGACGTCCTCCCAGAGGCCGGTGAAGGATTCCGGCATGCCCTCGCTCTTGTCGGTGGCGCCCCGGCGGATGGTGTCATACCGCCAGGTCCAGGTGCCGTCGTCGAGGCGTTTGGCGTTGTGGAACACGCCGCGGCGCAACGAGTTCCGGTCGCGGTGCGGGGCGGCGGCGACGGTCACGTCGAGCATCGCCGCAAACGACGGGAAGGTGCGCTCACCCTGTACCAGGGCGACCGCCCCGAGCTGGGCCTTCGACATCTGCTCGTGCCGTTCGGGTGCCGACGGGGTGACGTCGACGAGCACCAACTCGGGCACCAGCGCCGGTTCGGTGGCCGCGACGCGCAGGGCGGTCAGCCCGCCCAGCGACATACCGACCACGAGGCGGGCGTCGGCGGCGTGCTCGCGCAGCACGGGTTTGACGGTCTCGGCGTTGAGCTTGGGGCCGTAGTCCCCGTCCTCGCGCCAGGCCGAGCGGCCGTGCCCGGGTAGGTCGATGGCCAACGCGGGCAGCCCGAGTCCGAGGATGACGGTGTCCCAGGTGTGCGCGTTCTGGCCGCCGCCGTGCAGGAACACCACCGCCGGTGACTCCGCACCCCACTTGACGGCGCTGATCTCGCCGAGGTCGATTCGCTGCGCCGGGGGAACCTCGGTGACCCCGGCCTGTTCGGCGTTCTCGTGGAGCAGGGCGAATTCGTCGAGGTCCAGTAGTTCGTCATCGGAGATCTCGGGGAAGCTCACGAACTCTTTATACGTCCCCTGAAGCGACGAGAGTGCGGTGAGATCGCCATTTCGGAGGGAAACGCGATCTCACCGCACTCTCGGTGAAAAGAATCAGCCCTCGATGAAGGCTTCCAGCTGGGTGCGGGCGACATCGTCGGCCAGCTGCTCCGGCGGGCTCTTCATCAGGTAGGCCGAGGCGGGCAGGATCGGGCCGCCCAGGCCACGGTCCAGGGCGATCTTCGCGGCGCGCACGGCGTCGATGATGATGCCCGCGGAGTTGGGGGAGTCCCAGACCTCGAGCTTGTACTCCAGGTTCAGCGGCACGTCACCGAAGGCGCGGCCCTCCAGGCGCACGTAGGCCCACTTGCGGTCATCGAGCCAGGCGACGTAATCCGACGGGCCGATGTGCACGTTCTTGTCGTACACCTTGTCGGCCAGCGAGCCGGTCAGGTTGCTGGTGACGGCCTGGGTCTTGGACACCTTCTTGGACTCCAGGCGCTCACGCTCGAGCATGTTCTTGAAGTCCATGTTGCCGCCGACGTTGAGTTGGTAGGTGCGGTCCAGGGTGACGCCGCGATCCTCGAACAGCTTGGCCATCACGCGGTGGGTGATGGTGGCGCCGACCTGGCTCTTGATGTCGTCACCGACGATCGGCACACCGGCATCGGCGAACTTCTTGGCCCACACCGGGTCCGAGGCGATGAACACCGGCAGCGCGTTGACGAACGCGACCTTGGCGTCGATGGCGCACTGGGCGTAGAACTTGTCGGCCTCTTCGGAACCGACGGGCAGGTAGGACACCAGCACGTCGACCTTGGCGTCCTTGAGGACCTTCACGACGTCGACCGGGTCGGCGTCGGAGACCTCGATGGTCTCGGAGTAGTACTTGCCGATGCCGTCGAGGGTCGGTCCGCGCTGCACGATGATGTCGGTCGGCGGCACGTCGGCGATCTTGATGGTGTTGTTCTCCGACGCACCGATGGCCTCGGACAGGTCGAAGCCAACCTTCTTGGCGTCCACGTCGAACGCGGCGACGAACTTCACGTCGCGGACGTGGTACGGCCCGAACTTCACGTGCATCAACCCAGGCACATTGGTGTTCTCGTCCGCGTCGCGGTAGTACTGCACACCCTGGACCAAGGAGGACGCGCAGTTGCCGACTCCGACAATCGCGACCCTGACTTCGGTGGACTCAGGCTTCGACATGGTCATTCTCCTTTGGATCCTCGTGCTCGGTGGTGTTCACGGCTGTGTTTCCGGGTTGCCCTGTGCGACGCGTTCGGCCGCGATCAGTTCGTTGAGCCATTTGACTTCGCGCTCGCTGGACTCCAGGCCCAGCTGGTGCAACTGCCGGGTGTAGCGGTCCAGTGAGGTACTGGCCCGCGCGACCGCCTCCCGCAGACCTTCGCGGCGTTCCTCCACCTGACGGCGGCGGCCTTCCAGGATGCGCATCCTGGCCTCGGCGGGGGTGCGGTTGAAGAACGCCAGGTGCACGCCGAAGCCGTCGTCGGTGTAGTTCTGCGGTCCGGTGTCAGCCACCAGTTCGGCGAAACGCGCCTTGCCGGTATCGCTGAGTTGGTAGACGCGACGGGCGCGCCGCATCTTGGGGGTTCCGTCCGGTGCGGCGTCCTCGACGATGAGGCCGTCGGCCTGCATGCGCCGCAGCGCTGGGTACAGGGAGCCGTAGGAAAACGCACGGAAGGCGCCCAACAGCCCTGTAAGGCGCTTGCGAAGTTCGTAGCCGTGCATCGGCGACTCCAGCAGAAGTCCCAGAATGGCGAGCTCCAGCATCGAATCACCTCCCCTGCCATCGCTGTGTTGGTCGCTACGACGGACCAACACGTCGGCAAAGTGTATCGCGCCGATATATACGGCGCTACATGAGGGACCAAACCCCGGCGATTTGTGGAGTTCTTGTCGGACTCATTCCGACAAGAACTCCACAAACCGCGTGTGTGGCTAGGGGCTCGGGTAGTTGATCCGCTTCACCGAGGCATCGCCGTTGAACTCGATATAACCGCTGTTCCCGAACTGCGGCGAGACGTAGACGCTGATCTCGATGCTCTCCGGCGGCGCGGTGATATCGGAGTTCGGGCCGACGCTGATGTGGATCTGCTTCACCTCGGCGGGGTCGATACCGAGGGTTTCCGGGGCGCCGCGGATCAGGCCGACGAAGGTGGGTACGTCGAAGGCGGCCAGGTCGACGAGCCGGGCATCGCTGCTGACGCTGGTCTCCGACGGGTCGTCCCAGCCGCCGCGGTAGCTGTAGCGCAGCACCCGGCGCGGCTCGTTCGGGTCGGGACGTTCCAGCGACGCGTAGTCGTCGAAGATCGTCAGGTCATAACCCTTGGTGTCACCGAATTTCGTCTTCATCTGCTGGAACAGCCCGTTGAGGCCGCCGAGGGACTGCAGTTGACGCGGCGCGGTCAGCACGGTCGCGGGAATCCCGTCGTCCTTGGCTCCGGGATCGGTCTGAAAGCTCAGCGGTGAGGACGTGTTGCCGTACAGCCCCCAGCCGATCGCGATCCCGAGGACGACCAGGACCACGGCCGTCGCGATGCGGATCCCCCAGCCCGCGCCGGGGCCGATGGCGACCGCGGAGCGTTCGGGCTGCAGTTTCGGCAGCTTGATCGGTGAGCTCGTGGTCTGCAGATCGGAGACCAGCGACTGCAGATCACCGAGCGTGGCCGCCTGGGTCGCCGCGGCGACCCGCTGCCGGTGTTCCTCCATGGACAGCTGGCCCTCGCTCAGCGCGCTGTCGAGAACCTTGCACGTGTCATCGCGGTCGGAGTCTTTCGCCCGGGTGCCCGCTGTCTGCCGTGTCGCCACGGTAGATGATCGTAAGACGCAGGAGCTCAGCTTGGGTTTTCGACGCGTGTGACGGCGCCGGACGGGTCCAGATAGATGTAGCCGTCGCGCCCCGACGTGGTGGTGACCCGGATCAGGGTCTCCAACCCACCGGCCTCGGCGATGTGATCGATATCGAGATAGCTGTCCTGCACATCGCCGGGTGCGATCTGCAGCGTGGCCGGCGCCGCCTGCCACGCGGCGACCGTGGCCGCGACGTCGAAGGCACCGAGATCGGTCAGGTCATCGGTATCTGACCGCGAGGTGGCCGACGGATTCCCCCACCCGCCGCGGTAGGTGTAGAGCAGCTTGCGTGAATCGTCAACCGGGTCCGGCAGATAGACGTAGGCGATGTCGGGCTTGAAGGCCAGTTCGTAGCCCATCGTGCTGCCGAACCGCTTGCGGATCTCGTCGAGGATGCCGGTCATCCCCTCGACGGTGTCCATGTGCCGCGGCAGGTTCAGCACCAGCGGCGGCACATCGTCGACCGGGGGCGCCGGCGCTTCGGTGCTGTCGGGCGCCGGGGCCTCCGGGACGGCGGCGGTCGGCGTTTCGGTGGGCGTCTCGGGCTCCGAGCTGACGGCCCAGCCGACGGCCACGATGAGCGCGACCAGCCCGCCGGCCACCGCCACGGCGATTCCGCGGCGACGCGGTGACGGCGGTGACGGCTGCGGCAGCGGATCGTCGATCTGCAGGTCGGCGAGCAGTCCGTGCAGTTGCGCCAGGGTGGTCGCGGCGATGGCGGCGTCGATGCGCCGCTGGTGCTCGTCCATCGCGAGCTGGCCTTCGCTGAACGCGTTGTCCAGCGCCTTGCACGCGGCATCGCGGTCGGTGTCACGCGCCCGTGTTCGTGCTGTCTGCCGTCCCGCCACGACGAATGATGCTAGAAGTTCTGCGGCCATCCCGCTGCCGTCGCGCCTCGGTAGCTGGGGCACCGACGTACTCTGGTGGTCGTGCGATTGCAGCGACAGGTGGTGGACTACGCCCTGCGGCGTCGGTCCCTGCTGGCCGAGGTGTATTCCGGGCGGACCGGTGTCACCGAGGTCTGCGATGCGAACCCCTACCTGTTGCGCGCCGCCAAGTACCACGGGAAAACCAGCTCGGTGATGTGTCCGATCTGCCGTAAGGAACAGCTGACCCTGGTGTCCTGGGTGTTCGGGGAGCACCTCGGCGCGGTGTCGGGTTCGGCGCGCACCGCTGAGGAGTTGGTGCTGCTCGCGACCCGTTTCGACGAATTCGCCGTCCATGTGGTGGAGGTATGCCGCACTTGCAGTTGGAACCATCTGGTCAAGTCGTACGTGCTCGGCACGCCGCGCCCGAAGAACGGGACACGCGGCAAGAGCACTCGAACGGCGCGTTCCGACGCGCGTACGGCCAGTGAATAGCGAAGGGCGCCAAAGCAGGTCAGCGGACGAAGCCGGAAACGAGCGGTCCGCTGGCGCGAGCCCTGCGCGCCCGAACCCGCCCGCGCACCGCAAACCGCCCACCGGCGGTGTCCCGGACGACCGTAGGACCGCGCTGATCCCGCCGGTCCGCCACGAGGTGGCACCGCACCTGCGCGACCCGATCGATGTCGTCAAGGCCGCCCTCGACGGTGGGCCGCCGCGTCGGCCGCCGTTCCCGCCCCCGCCGCCCGGTGGCCCCGGCGGTCCGGGTGGCCCCGGTGGGCCGCCTCCCGGGGCTCCCGCCCCCAAGTCCGGACCCGGCTTCCAGTGGAAGTGGGTGCGCCGCACGCTCTATGCCGCGCTGGTGCTGTTCGTGGCGCTGCCGATGATCACCTTCGGCATGGCGTACCTGATCGTCGACGTGCCCAAACCGGGTGACATCCGCACCGCGCAGGTCTCCACGATCCTGGCCAGCGATGGCAGCGAGCTCGCGAAAATCATTCCCCCCGAGGGCAACCGCGTCGATGTGAAGATCGACCAGATCCCGGTGCAGGTCCGCAACGCGGTGATGGCCGCCGAGGACCGGGACTTCTACTCCAATCCGGGCTTCTCCTTCACCGGATTCGCGCGCGCTTTCCTGAACAACCTGTTCGGTAGTGGCAGCGGGCTGCAGGGCGGATCGACCATCACCCAGCAGTACGTCAAGAACGCCCTTGTCGGCGACGAACGCTCCGGCGTCGGCGGGTTGGTGCGAAAAGCCAAGGAACTCGTCATCTCCACCAAGATGTCGGGGGAGTGGTCCAAGGACCAGGTGCTCGAGTCCTACCTGAACATCATCTACTTCGGCCGCGGCTCGTACGGCATCTCCGCGGCGGCCCAGGCGTACTTCGGCAAGCCGGTGGAGCAGCTCAACGTGGCCGAGGGTGCGCTGCTGGCGGCGCTCATCCAGCGGCCCTCCACGCTGGATCCGGCGGTGGATCCCGAGGGCGCGGCCGACCGCTGGAACTGGGTGCTCGACGGGATGGTCGAGATCGGAGCGCTGTCCCCGGCAGACCGGGCCGCCCAGGTGTTCCCACCCACGGTGGCACCCGATTTCGCGAGCACGGCCAACCAGACCACCGGCCCCAACGGACTCATCGAGCGCCAGGTGACCAAGGAGCTCCTCGAGCTCTTCGACATCACCGAGCAGACGCTGAACACCGAGGGCCTGAAGATCACCACCACGATCGACCCGCAGGCGCAGCGGGCCGCCGAGGAAGCCGTCGCCGAGACCCTGGAAGACCAGGAGCCCGATATGCGGTCGGCGGTGGTGTCGATCGACCCGCGCACCGGCGGGGTGAAGGCGTACTACGGCGGATCGGATGCCAACGGCTTCGACTTCGCGCAGGCCGGTCTGCCGACCGGCTCCTCGTTCAAGGTGTTCGCTCTGGTGGCGGCCCTGCAACAGGGCATCGGGCTGGGCTACAACATCGACAGCTCACCGCTGGAACTCAACGGCATCAAGATCACCAACGTCGAGGGTGGTGGCTGCGGCACCTGCAATATCGCCGAGGCGCTCAAGCGGTCGCTGAACACCAGTTACTACCGGCTGATGCTCAAGCTGCAGAACGGCCCGCAGGACGTGGCCGACGCCGCGCACGAGGCCGGTATCGCCGAGAGCTTCCCCGGCGTGGAACACACGCTGAGCGAGGACGGCCAGGGCGGTCCCCCCAACAACGGCGTCGTGCTCGGGCAGTACCAGAGCCGGGTCATCGACATGGCGTCCGCGTACGCCACCCTGGCCAACTCCGGGGTCTACCACCGGCCGCATTTCGTGCAGAAGGTGGAGGATTCGCAGGGCAACGTGCTGTTCGACAACTCCGGGGGCGACGAGGGCGAGCAGCGCATCGACTCCGCCGTCGCCGACAACGTGACCGCCGCGATGCAGCCGATCGCCGGTTACTCCAACGGCCACAATCTGGCCGGCGGGCGTCCGTCGGCCGCCAAGACCGGCACCAACCAGCTCGGTGATACCGGGGCCAACCGGGATGCCTGGATGGTCGGCTTCACGCCGTCGCTGTCCACCGCGGTCTGGGTGGGCACCACCGGCGGGGACAAGCCGCTGGTCAACGAGTGGGGTGGCCCGGTCTACGGCTCGGGGCTGCCGTCGGACATCTGGAAGGCCACCATGGACGGTGCCCTCGACGGCACCGACAACGAGACGTTCCCGAAGCCGCCCGAGATCGGCGGCTACGCCGGCCCGCCGGCCGCTCCACCCCCGCCGCCGCCGTCCTCAGATCCGGCCATCCCGCCGCCGCCGTCGGAGACGGTGATCCAGCCGACGCTGGAGATCGCCCCGGGCATCACCATTCCGTGGGGTCCGCCGACGACGGTGCCGGTCGGTCCGCCGCCGCCGCCCGGTGATCCCAACGCACCGCCGCCCCCGCCCGGCGCACCGGTCGCGCCGGGCGCACCGATCCCGCCGCCGCCGTGACCGAGCGCGACGCGGGCACTGTTTCACCCGCGCCGCTCGCGGCTGACCGGCGCAGTGACGACGGCCGGGACATGCCCAGCCGCAATGACGCGATCGGCTCGGCGCTCGCTGCGACCGTGGGCGGCCCGGTCGGTCGCCACGCGATGATCGGTCGTTCTCGGTTCTGGACACCGCTGCGGGTGATGCTGCTGATCGGCGTCATCTTCTTGGCGCTGGGTTACTCCACCAAGGCGGCCTGCCTGCAGTCCACCGACACCGGCACCGCCGCGCAGCGCGTCGCCAACTGGGAGAACCAGCGCGCCTACTACTCGCTGTGCTACTCGGACACGGTCCCGCTGTACACCGCGGAACTGTTGAACCAGGGCAAGTTTCCGTACAAGTCCAGCTGGATCGAGAAGGACGGCGACGGCAACCCGCACGTCGTGTTCGACGGCAGCCCGCCCATCCGCTACATGGAGTATCCGGTCCTGACCGGCATCTATCAGTACCTGTCGATGTCGCTGGCGAAAACCTATTCGGCGCTGACGACGCTGGTGTCGGTGCCGTTGGTGGCCGAGGTGGTGATGTTCTTCAACATCTCCGCGTTCGGGCTGGCGCTGGCCTGGCTGCTGACGGTCTGGGCGACCGCACTGCTGGCCGGCCGGCGCATCTGGGATGCCGCCCTGGTGGCGGCGTCGCCGCTGTTGATCTTCCAGATCTTCACCAACTTCGACGCGTTGGCGGTGGCCTGCGCGACGGCCGCGCTGCTGGCCTGGTCGCGACGCAGACCCGTGCTGGCCGGTGCGCTGATCGGAATCGGGGTGGCGCTCAAGCTCTATCCGCTGCTGCTGCTCGGGCCGCTGCTGGTGCTGTGCCTGCGGACCGGGCGGATGCGGGAGTTCACTCGCACGACGGTCGCCGCGGTCCTTGCCTGGGTGGTGGTCAATCTGCCTGTGCTGGTGCTGTTCCCGCGCGGCTGGTCGGAATTCTTCCGGCTCAACACCCGCCGCGGTGACGATATGGACTCCATCTACAACGTTGTGAAATCGTTCACCGGCTGGCAGGGCTTCGACCCGGGGTTGGGGTTCTGGGAGCCGCCGACGGTCACCAATGCGGTGACCGCGGTGCTGTTCGGACTGTGCTGCGCGGGGATCGGCTATCTGGCGCTGACGGCGGCCCAGCGCCCGCGGCTGGCTCAGTTGGCGTTCCTGGTGGTGGCCGCGTTCCTGCTGACCAACAAGGTGTGGAGCCCGCAGTTCTCGCTGTGGCTGGTGCCGCTGGCCGTGCTGGCGCTGCCGCACCGCCGAATCCTGTTGGCCTGGATGACGATCGATGCGCTGGTCTGGATTCCGCGGATGCTCTATCTGTACGGCGAGCAGAACCGTGGGCTGCCCGAGCAGTGGTTCACCACCACCGTGTTGCTGCGCGATATCGCGGTGGTGGTGCTGATCGTGCTGGTGATCCGCCAGATCCGCAGGCCCGAGCTGGACCTGGTCCGCCATCACGGTGCCGTCGACGACCCGTCCGGCGGGGTGTTCGACCGCGCCCCGGACAACCCGCCGCGCTGGCTGCCGACGTGGCTGCGTCCGACCGAGCCGGAGCCGCTGCCGGCGCCCCCACCCAAGGACGCCCGGGGTGACGATTTCGCAGATCAGCACCCGTTCCGGTAACCTAGCCCGGTTGCCGACGCAGGCGACCCTCCTGCCACGGAACACGCCGTGGCCGCAACGACCATAGGAGGTGATGGGTTCCTTATGCGTCCATACGAAGTCATGGTCATCCTTGACCCCACTCTTGACGAGCGCACCGTAGCTCCCTCGCTGGAGACGTTCCTGAACGTCATCCGCAAGGACGGTGGCAGTGTCGACAAGGTCGATATCTGGGGCCGCCGCCGGCTGGCCTACGAGATCGCCAAGCACGCCGAGGGCATCTACGCCGTCGTCGATCTGAAGGCTGAGCCCGCGACCGTCTCCGAGCTGGATCGCCAGCTCAATCTGAACGAGTCCGTGCTGCGCACCAAGGTGATGCGGACCGACAAGCACTGAGTCGACGCGACACCACTGTGTACGTCGGTGCAAGTCCGTAGGCTCGCCTGCGACTGCACTTGTACGCATACGCCGCTTTGACTACACGCCCAGGAGGATCTCGTGGCTGGTGACACCGTCATCACTGTTATCGGAAACCTGACCGCTGACCCGGAACTGCGTTTCACGCCGTCCGGTGCCGCGGTCGCGAACTTCACCGTGGCTTCCACGCCGCGGACGTTCGACCGTCAGACCAATGAGTGGAAGGACGGCGAAGCGCTGTTCCTCCGCTGCAACATCTGGCGTGAGGCGGCCGAGAACGTGGCCGAGAGCCTCACCCGCGGTTCGCGGGTGATCGTGTCCGGTCGGCTCAAGCAGCGGTCCTTCGAAACCCGCGAGGGTGAGAAGCGCACCGTTGTCGAACTCGAGGTCGACGAGATCGGCCCCTCGCTGCGCTACGCCACGGCCAAGGTCAACAAGGCCAGCCGTGGTGGCGGTGGCGGCGGTGGGTTCGGCGGCGGCGGTGGTAACAGCGGCGGTGGTGCGCCACGCGGCGGCGGCGGTTCCGAACAGCAGCCCAAGGACGATCCGTGGGGCAGCGCCCCGGCGGCCGGTTCCTACAGCGGCAGCGACGACGAACCGCCCTTCTGACAAGTATTTTCAGCAGTTTTCAAGAAAGAGATTGACCCATGGCCAAGACCAACAAGCGGCGGCCGGCACCGGAAAAGCCGGTCAAGACCCGCAAGTGCGTGTTCTGCTCGAAGAAGGGCAAGAACCAGATCATCGATTACAAGGACACCGGGCTGCTCCGCACCTACATCAGCGAGCGCGGCAAGATCCGCGCCCGCCGGGTGACCGGTAACTGCGTCCAGCACCAGCGCGACGTCGCCGTCGCGGTCAAGAATGCCCGCGAGGTGGCTCTGCTGCCGTTCGGTTCGTCGACGCGGTAGGGGAGAGACACACCATGAAGCTGATTCTCACCGCTGAGGTGGAACACCTGGGTATCGCCGGCGATTCGGTCGAGGTGAAGGACGGCTACGGCCGTAACTACCTGCTGCCCCGCGGTCTGGCGATCGCGGCCAGCCGTGGCGCCGAGCGCCAGGCCGAAGAGATCCGTCGTGCCCGCGAGATCAAGGAAGTTCGTGGCGTCGAGCACGCCAACGAACTGAAGACCGCGCTCGAGGGCCTGGGCGCCGTCACGCTCCCGGTCCGCGCCGCGTCCAACGGCGGCAAGCTGTTCGGCTCGGTAACCCCGACCTCGGTCGTCACCGCCATCAAGAAGGCCGGCGGACCGAACCTCGACAAGCGCACCGTGGAACTGCCGAAGGCCCATATCAAGGCCACCGGCACCTACCAGATCGGCGTCAAGCTGCACCCCGGCGTCACCGCCGCGGTCTCGCTGAACGTCACTGCGGAGTAAGAGCAGTCCTCAAACGCCCGGGTCGGAAGCTCACCGCTTCCCACCCGGGCGTTGCTGTGTCGTGAGGGACGGGCCCAGCGAAACTGGTCTGCGTAATCCACATACAGCAACACAACCCTGCTGTTAACCTGTTCGGCTTCTCGGCGCAATCCAACACGCCCGGAAGTGCAACCTAACCCGACACGCCGTGGCAGTTAGTGTCCACAGCGTCATATCTCGGGAAATCGGTCCCCACCTGCAGCGGGTCGCCGAAGTCGGAAGTTTGTGCACAGGTTGTCCACAACCCGTCAACACCGCTGACCGAAGCTGTGCACACGGCATCCACAGGTTCGCTAACAGGGCCCGGTTGCACGCGACACAGCAAAGCCTTACGTTTGCCGTCGCGACCACCTCCGCGCTACTTGTCGGGGGCGTTCGTTACTGTCGCGCGCAGGTGGCATCGAATGTATGTGCGATGTGTTTCAGAGGGGGAGGTGGGACGCTCAGTGGCTGTCGTAGACGATTTCAGTCGTGGTGGTGACCCGGGAATCGATGAGCCGCCCCGCGAGGACATCGGGCGCCAGCCCCCGCAGGACATGGCGGCCGAACAGGCCGTGCTGGGCGGCATGCTGCTGTCCAAGGATGCGATCGCCGACGTCTTGGAGAAGATGCGGCCCAGCGATTTCTACCGGCCCGCCCACCAGGATGTCGCCGAGACGATTCTGGATCTCTACGACCGCGGTGAGCCGGCCGACGCCGTCACCGTCGCCTCCGATCTCGACCGGCGCGGGCTGCTGCGTCGCGTCGGCGGGGCCCCCTATCTGCACACCCTGATCTCCACCGTGCCGACCGCGGCCAACGCGGGCTACTACGCCACCATCGTGGCCGAGAAGGCGCTGCTGCGCCGCCTCGTGGAGGCCGGCACACGCGTCGTGCAATACGGCTATGCCGGTGCCGACGGGGCCGATGTGCACGACATCGTGGACCGCGCCCAGTCCGAGATCTATGACGTCGCCGACCGGCGGCAGTCCGAGGACTTCGTCGCCCTCGAAGACCTGCTGCAGCCCACCATGGACGAGATCGACGCCATCGCGTCCTCCGGGGGTATCTCGCGCGGAATCCCGACCGGGTTCGTCGACCTCGACGAGATCACCAACGGTCTGCACGGCGGGCAGATGATCATCATCGCGGCGCGGCCTGGCGTGGGTAAGGCGCTGGCGCTGGACACCCCGCTGCCGACGCCGACCGGCTGGACCACCATGGGTGATGTCTCGGTGGGGGATGAGCTGCTGGGCGCCGACGGGGAGCCGACCCGCGTCGTGGCCGAGAGCGGCATCCTGCTCGGCCGGCCCTGCTACGAAGTCGAATTCTCCGACGGCACCGTCATCGTCGCCGACGCGCAGCACCAGTGGCCGACGGGTTTCGGGGTCCGCACCACGACGCAGCTGCGCAGCGGGCTGGACAGTGTCGCCCCCGCGGGTGCGCCGGTGGCCTCAGCGCACGGCACCGCGATGGTGCTGGCGCCGCCGCTGCAGATCGTCGAGGTGCGCCGCGTCGATAGTGTCGCGGTGCGCTGCGTGGAGGTGGACAACCACGCGCACCTGTACCTGGCCGGTCGCGGCATGGTGCCCACGCACAACTCGACGCTGGGCCTGGACTTCATGCGGTCCTGCTCCATCAAACACCGGCAGGCCAGCGTCATCTTCTCGCTGGAAATGAGCAAGTCCGAGATCGTCATGCGTCTGCTGTCGGCGGAGGCCAACATCAAGCTCGGCGATATGCGGTCCGGGCGCATGAATGATGACGACTGGACGCGGCTGGCGCGACGGATGAGCGAGATCAGTGAGGCGCCGCTCTACATCGACGATTCGCCGAACCTGACCATGATGGAGATCCGGGCCAAGGCGCGACGCCTGAAGAAAAAAGCCGATCTGCAGCTCATCGTGGTCGATTACCTGCAGCTGATGAGCTCGGGCAAGAAATACGATTCGCGCCAGCAGGAAGTCTCGGACTTCTCCCGAAGCCTCAAGCTGATGGCCAAGGAACTGCACGTGCCGGTGGTCGCGATCAGCCAGCTGAACCGTGGTCCCGAGCAGCGTACGGATAAGCGGCCACAGGTCTCCGACCTTCGTGAGTCAGGCTGCATGACCGCCAACACCCGAATCCTGCGGGCCGACACGGGTGCTGAGGTCACCTTCGGTGAGCTGATGGAGACCGGTGAGCGGCCCCTGGTGTGGTCGTTGGATGAGCGCAAGCGCATGGTGGCCCGGCCGATGACCAACGTGTTCCCCAGTGGGCACAAAGAGGTCTTCACGCTGCGGCTGGCCTCCGGTCGTGAGGTGGAGGCCACCGCCAATCACCCGTTCATGACGCTGGGTGGGTGGGTTCCGTTGGGCGAGTTGGCCGTTGGTGAGAAGCTGGCGACTCCGCGCTCGGTGCCCGAGCCGGTGCACACCGAGCGGATGGACGAGTCCGAGATCGTGATGCTCGCGCACATGATCGGTGATGGGTCGTGCGTGAAGCGGCAGCCCATCCGGTACGCCTCGGTCGATGAGGAGAACCTGGTCGCCGTGGCGCGGGCGGCGACCCACTTCGGGATCACCGCGGTGCGCGATGAGTACGCGGCCGCCCGGGTGACGACGTTGAGGATGGCGGCGCCCTATCGGCTGACGCACGGCAAGCGCAACCCCATCGCGGCCTGGCTGGACCAGCTGGGACTGTTCGGGCTGCGCAGCTACGAAAAGTTCGTGCCCAAGCCGGTTTTCGCGCTGCCCAACGATCAGGTGGCGCTGTTCTTGAAGCACCTGTGGGCGACCGACGGGTCGGTGCGCTGGGACGCCAAGGTCAACCAGGGCCGCATCTATTACGCCACCACCAGTCGGCAGCTCGCCGACGATGTGGTGCAGCTGCTGCTGCGCCTCGGCGTGTACGCCAGGATCAAGCGGGCGCAGAAGCCCGGGTACCGCGACTGCTGGCATGTGCTGATCTACGGCGCGGAGAACCAGAAGCGTTTCCTGAACGACATCGGTGTGCACGGTGCCCGCGGCGTGCTGGCGCGCGATGTGCTGAGCCACCTGACGGCCATCAGCTGCAACACCAACCTGGACACGGTGCCCAAAGAGGTGTGGCTGCAGGTGAAGTCGGCACTCACGCGTGAGGGCATGACACACCGGCAGTTCGCTGCCGCGATGGGATCGCAATTCTGCGGCTCGACAATGTGGAAGCACTCGCCGAGCCGGGAGCGGCTGCGCCGGGTGGCGACGCTGCTCAAGGACGAAGTCCTGGATGATCTCGCCACCAACGATGTGTTCTGGGACGAGATCGTCGAGATCACCAGCATCGGCATGCACGATGTATTCGACGGGACTGTTCCCGGCACGCATAACTTTGTGGCACAGGGGATTTCGGCGCACAACTCGCTGGAGCAGGACGCGGATATGGTCATGCTGCTGCACCGGCCCGACGCGTTCGACCGTGAGGACCCGCGCGGCGGCGAGGCCGACATCATCCTCGGCAAGCACCGTAACGGACCGACCGCGAATATCACTGTGGCACACCAACTGCACCTGTCGCGGTTTACGAATATGGCGCGGTGATCAGAAACCTGTAGGTTCTCACGGCAGATGGCGGAATCTCATGACGGGCCGGACGCCCGTCGGTGCCGGCGACGAGATCGCAGTGCTGCCAACATTTCCGGGGGATGACGGCCTGCCGTGTCTGCCTGTGGCGGGACAGCTACGAACTCACTTCTGCTGCTTGCTAACTCAGTACTGATGCAGCGGGCTTTGAGGCGCCGAACCCGCCTCGGTGAGGTGTCCGAGCCCGGCGCCGTCACGCCCACCACCGCCCGGTGCAGGTCGCAAGAGTTATCGATAGTCCTGCCTGGGCGACAATGCGTGATTAGGTGTTACACATTCGTCAGCAGCGTTGACGCGATCGTCGTCAACGCTCTCACCGCCGGTGTGGCGTCGCGCTGGCACTGCGCTTGCACAACAGCACCATCAATCGCGACGCCGAGCGCTTGCGCCGTCCGGGCTCTATTCGGACCCGGCGGAAGTGTCGCCTTGATCGCCGCGACCATATCCGCTTTATGGCGAGCGGTGATGGCGTAGACCTCGGGCAGTTCGCCGCCGATCTCATTGACGCTGTTGATGAAGGCGCACCCCCGGAAGGAGTCCGCCGTCAGCCATTCCTCGACCGCGGCGACCACAGCGACCCGACGACGACTACCAGCAGCGTGGCGATCAAGCGCATCGACAAACCAGTCCATCCAACGCCGATGCCGCAAGTCCAAAAACGCCAGTATCAGTGCGTCCTTGCTCGGAAAATGGCGATAGAACGTCACTTTGGTGACGCCGGCTTCGGCTATCACCTTGTCGATGCCGGTAGCTCGAATTCCCTCGCGGTAGAACAGCCGATACGCGGTTGCCAGTATCCGTTCCCGAGCCGGCAGGGTCGGCACATCAACATGCGGATCAAGAGTCTGGGAGATGCTCACACCACCATAGTAGACAGTTCTGTCCACATAGCCACCAGGCCCCGGTGGACAACTCTGTCTACATGACGTACCGTACTGGCCAAGTAGACAGGTACGTCTACATGGCAAAGGTAATGAAACCAACTCCCCACAGAAAGACCATCATGACCATGACTACCGCCATCCCTGCGAAGCCTCCCGTCCCACCGTTCACCGATGAATCGGCCACCCTGAAGGTCCGGCTGGCTGAGAACGCCTGGAATAGCCGCGATCCGCAGGTTGTGGCGCAGGCCTACTCAATCGATAGCGTCTGGCGCAATCGCTCCGTGTTCGTGACAGGCCGAGAACAGATCATCGACTT
This sequence comes from Mycolicibacterium frederiksbergense, assembly GCA_030499155.1. Lineage (GTDB taxonomy): Bacteria > Actinomycetota > Actinomycetes > Mycobacteriales > Mycobacteriaceae > Mycobacterium > Mycobacterium frederiksbergense_A. The sequence continues at coordinate 1,495,405 of JAUKNU010000001.1, forward strand.
CCTGAGCGGCAAGTGGGAACGCGAACACGAGTACCGCCTCATCAAAGAGTTGTGGGCACACAGCGAGAACCGCATTGCGGTCCGCTTTGCCTACGAATGCCACGACGATGCGGGTCAATGGTTTCGCGCCTACGGCAATGAGAACTGGCTATACAACGAACACGGTCTGATGACCCACCGCCACGCCAGTATCAACGACGTGCAGATCGACGAAGATGAGCGCAAGTTCTTCTGGGACCAGAACGCACCGCGACCGGAGGATCACCCCAGCTTGTCCGACCTCGGCTTGTGATCGTCGCGCTCGGCAGCCCGTCATGCCGAGCGCGCCTGAGACAGGCTGAATCCCGAGGATCCTGCTGCGGACAAGTCTCGGTGGCGAGTCCGGCCAGCAGCCTAGTGCTCCCTTGATCACGATGGATGTTGCCGAACTGCCACGCTAAGGGCCGATTTGGTGCTTGGTACCCTCACTCATGCCAGGAAAAATGAGTGACGAACAAATTGAGGCGTATCTCGACAGCCGCCCGTCCTGGGCAGTACTGAGCACCATCGACAAGGACGGATTCCCGCACTCGGTACCCCTGGGCTACTTTCGCCTTGGCCGCGACATCATCATGGGTGTGCGAGACGGGACACGCAAAGTTGCCAACGTCGAAAGCAACCAGAACGTGAGTGTCATGCTCGAAGACGGCTCGAGCATGACAGATATCCGAGGGGTGTTGTTCCAAGGTCACGCCCGCATCGTGCGCGAACCCGGCGAAGCACTCGAGCTCGCGAGAGCAGGCGCGCGGAAGCGCGGCGTGCCAGAGTCCGAATGGCCTACCCAACCGCGAGCGGGCACCGCCTACATCCGCATGACACCCCTGAGAACGTTGTCTTGGGACTACGCCAGTCCGACGCCGGACCAGGCTTAGCTTCGCGCCGACAAGTCTTGATGGCGTAAACGGAACCAGGCGTCCACACCATCGACCACGGCCATCGTCGCCTGGCCGTCCATCACCATCACCTGCGCCGGGACCCGTCGCCCGACAGTCTGGGCCAGTTGCTGCACCGACTTCCGCGGCGGACAGGCGACACTGGGTGCATGTCGACAGTGCGTGCGCTGGCACGCCAGGAGCGGTTAGAGTTCGCCGATTTCTTGGCCTCGCTGACACCACAACAGTGGAGCGCGGGGAGCGTATGCCGTGGATGGACAGTGCGCGATGTCGTCTTGCACACGATTGCCTATCTTGATCAATCGCGAACGAGTTTGATGGTCGAGATGCTTCGCCATCGATGGAGTATCGACCGTTTGAACGCAAAGGCGTTGGAGCACTTCGCCGACCGGACACCCGATGACCTCGTCGAGATGATGCGTCGAGGGATCGAGCCGTCAGGGGCCGGTGCGCTTTTCGGTGGTCGCGTGGCACTCATCGAATGCCTGATCCATCAACAAGATGTTCGGCGTCCTCTGGGCTCGGTGCGAGCGATCCCACACGACCGCGTTCGCGCCTCGTTGAACTATGCCCGGATCAGTCCGGTGATCGGCGGTGGGGTCTGCTGCACGAATAGGTGACATCTGAGTTGGCTTGCCCGGAACGGGTGAGCTGGAAGGATGTCAGTGTGCCCAGGCCCTACCCCCGAGAGTTCCGCGATGATGTCGTCCGTGTGGCCCGCAACCGCGACGACGGCGTGACGATCGAGCACATCGCCACTGATTTCGGTGTGCACCCGATGACGCTGCACAAGTGGATGCGCCAAGCCGATATCGATGAAGGTGCCAAGCCCGGCAAGAGCACCAGCGATTCGGCTGAGTTACGGGAGCTGCGCCGCCGGAATCGGTTGTTGGAGCAGGAGAACGAGGTCCTGCGCCGCGCGGCGGCCTATCTGTCGCAGGCCAACCTGCCGGGAAAAGGATCTACCCGCTCGTAAGTGAGCTC
>JAUKNU010000001.1:1497522-1530722 GCA_030499155.1 Mycolicibacterium frederiksbergense
CATCGTCGGGTACTCGATCGACTCCCGAATGAAGTCCCGGTTAGCGACCACGGCCTTGAGCAACGCGGTGGCACGCCGCGGCGAGGTGGCCGGATGCATTCTGCATTCCGATCGCGGATCTCAGTTCAGGTCAAGGAGATTCGTGCATGCTCTGGGCCGCTTCGAGATGGTCGGATCGATGGGCCGTGTCGGCGCAGCCGGCGACAACGCGGCCATGGAGAGCTTCTTTAGTCTGCTGCAGAAGAACGTGCTCGATCGTCGCCGCTGGGACACCCGCGAGGAGCTGCGGATCGCGATCGTCACCTGGATCGAACGGACCTATCATCGTCGCCGGCGCCAGGCGGGTCTCGGGCGGTTGACCCCGATCGAATTCGAAGCAATCATGACCACACCGGCCAGTCAGGCCGCGTGACCGCAACTGTCACCTGATCGTGCAGCAGACCCGTGCTCGCCGCACTCGCGGTGTGCGTCTGGAAGCCACTGACATCGATTGGTCGGCTGGCAGAGGTCCCGAGGTACGCGGTACGGGCGAGGCTTTGCTCTTGGCCATGACCGGGCGACATGCGACCGTTGTCGGCGAGCTGGAGGGTCGCGGTTTGCACCTGCTGGGCTAGAGGTCATTCCGGACCGCGATCGGCACCGCTGAAAGTGATGGCCTCAGGTGCGCAGTAGCAGAGCCCGGCCCGCGGCCAATCGCGGAGCCACCATGGCGGTCACCGACTCTGGCTGGAACTCGGTGGATCGCACGGGCAAGGGGACTCCGATCACTGCCCCGCGCGTCGGTCCGGCCGGGGTGTCGAGATCCACCGTCTGCCCCAGATCGCCGTAGATGCCTGGCGCACTCGTCACCGTCGCATCTGCCGGTGAGCGGGTCGATGCGACCGTCGAGAATGTCGCCCACCCAGCCGCCGATGAGTATCTGCGCCGCTGCCTGGTTTTGAGCCGTCGGAAAGCCCTGGTAGACATGCGAGACAAACTGGATCAGCCAGGTACCGCCGTCCATCGAATCCAGGTGCTTGCCGTTCTCCAGCACGAGGCCGTTGAACTTGCCCGGCCGGTGTTCGGTCAGGTCCGCATCCACCCGGCGGAACTCTTTCGGCGCGCCGAGTTCGAACACCGGTATGTAGGTGCCCACCCCGTCCAGTTTGACCAGCGCGTCGGACAGCACGCTGCCTTGCGGTGCCGCGTCGAGCAGTACCACCCCGGCCAGCTGGTTGGCCACGCCTCCGGCAGCGACGGCATCGGCGTAGTAGCCCGCGGCGCCGGCCACCAGATTGCCGCCGAGAGAGTGCCCGACCAGTGCGAAACGTTCCGGCAGCGCGACCTCAGCGCCGTATCTCTGGGCATAACCGGCGGCAATTGCGCTGTCGGTCAAAGCCTCCCGGCTCCCGAGGAACAACGCAGACGTGGCCCGCAGAGCCTGATCGCTGCCCAGCCAGAACCCGTCCGCGACGTTGCGGTTGGAGGTCAGCGTCGGCACCACGACGATGCTGTTGGTGGTTTCGGCCAGATTGGCGGCCGTGTAGCTGTACATCGCGCCGACACCCAGGAACCCGTGCTGCAGGTAGATGATCCGCTGCGGGGGTTCATCACCCTCGGGGTAGTACCAGTGCGCGGGCACGGTGTGCTGGTCGTCGATCTTCAGCGTCGACGTCTTCACCGTCACCGAGCTGCCGCGCGGTACCACCGGCGGCCCAGCGATGAAGGTGACGGCCACCCCCACGAAATCGAAGATGAACGACGCGATGATGTCCTGTAGCGACCGCTGTGGCGCCACGGCCGCTGTGGTGGAAGCCGCTGGCGCGATTGCCGCCGCCAGTGTCGTCGCGGCCGCCGGAGTCACCTTTGCGGCCTGCGGCTTGGCTGCGGTGTCATTCCCGTCGCTGTAGGACTCTACGAAGGAAGGTCCCTCCCCGACCGGAAGCCCATCCTCCTCTTCTTCGGAAACGAGAGGTTTCTCGGCCTGGAGGTCGGTGACATCCGGTTTCGGGGACTCGACGGCACCTCTGTCAATGTCCTCCGTGTCGTCTGCATCTCGTCCGTTTGCGGCCCCTGGAACGATGTCGATGTCGTCGTGGGCGTCATCGTCGTCGATACCGTCATCGGGGTCGATACTGCTGGCGTCGTCGATACCGTTGTCGCGGTCGATACCACTGTCGCTGTCGATACCGTTGTCGTTGTCGTTGTCGGTGCCTGGGGCGTTCTCGGATGCGTCGTGATCGGAGGCATCCTGCGATGAGCCGGGACGCGTCCGATCACCCTCGGAGGAACTCGCAGTTGAGTCGGGCGAGGAGTCTGGTCCAGTTTCAGCGCTCGCCACGTCAGCCCCGATGATCATCGCGGCGGAGACCCCCGCCGTGACCACACCCGCACCCATCCACGCCGAAAAGTGCGACACGCCGCCTCCAGAGATCGTTAGGTTGACTACCGTCAAGTTAGCGCGTTTTGACGCGTGTGTAGATAATTTGCCGTAACTGCGTGCCGGCGCTGATCACGTTGTCCGGGGCGGGCTTGACCGGACTGGTCGCCGCCAGCGAGCTCGGATAGTCGGACCTGACTGTCCCCGTCATCGACAAGGCGAACAGCCGGGCCAGGTCACAGCGAACGGTCATTACACGGCGCTGGTCGGTGGATCGAGTCGCCGCCGGAAAATCCTGGTTCGGAACCATGAAGCGAGCGAGCCCGTCAGCCGTCCACCGCGAAGAACTTGCGGGTGACACCGTCCTCCAGCGCGCCCAGGAACATACCGACGTAGTTCGGGAACGGCGGCCCGCACTGCCGCGAAATCGGGTCGGAGCTCACACGCTGCCCCCACCGGCCTCGGAAGCCGCGCTCATTGTCGTCATGCGGCCACCAGACCTGGTTCTCGCGATCCACGAGGAAGTCATACCGGCGACCATTGATCTCCAGATTCTGTTGATTGCGCCAGGTTTCGACCCGGCCGGTCGCCGCAGGCACCGTCACCGACGACGGCCGCACCACGATGCTCTGCGCCACCGACGCGGGCAATCTGTCAGGAATCGGCCGGTCGGCGTCGGGTGAAGCGGCGCCGAAGGACCCCATACCTTCCACCATCTCGATGATCGCCGCGGCCCACCCGACGACGACGTTCAGCGGCCACCCGAATGTCACCATCTTTGCGATGACGGCGATCCACTCAGGGGTTGACAGTGAATCTTCACCCGGGATTTCGGGCGGAGTCAGTCCGGGAGTCGGATAGGAGCCGCAGCCGTGGGAAACCTTGTCATCGGGGTAGGGGTCCACAGTCGCATCGCCCGCCGTCACGTAAAAGCTATGCGAGCCACGTGCGACATAGAGTTGCGGATGATCCGAGGCCAGCTCCGGTAGCCGGGAGTCCGGCTTCCACCGCTCAACCTTCATCACGGCGCGGAACTCATCATCGAATTGATGCGGCCGGTATTTGAGTTCACCGTCGACCTCGACCGGCGCAGGGCGTAAACCGGTGACACCGAAGAACTTCGGCACGTACTTGTCGACCTCGTTCGAGCCGTCTCCGTCGAGCAGGATAGTCAGACATTGCCAGTCGCCGGCGTGGCCGGCCAATTCAGCGGCGCTGGTGACGGACGAGCAGCCGGCCCCGGTCACCGGCTGCTCATGGTCGGGGAACAAGAAGTAGTAACACAACAACGTCGGGTCCGTCAGTCGGAGGCTCGTCAGCGTTTTACGGAAATCCGGCGGCCCACCAGCCAGGCTCTGCAGGCGTTCGCCACGGATCACCTCCGCGTGATACCAAAACCGGCCGCTCTGAAGCTCTGACCCGTAGATCGACTCGATCTCTGCGTGGTTGGCGTACTTGTTGCTGGTCGCGGCGGACACATCCGGTTCGGCGACGCCATCGGTATCGGTCCAGCCGCCGATCTCCAGGAACAGTTCGCCCCCGCCGCTCAAATGGTCGCCCAGGAAGTCGCCGGGCTCGGATTCGGCCGCGGCAAGGCCCTGCGCAGGCACCACGGATGTCCAGTTGTTCTTGTCGTCAGCGGGGGAGGTCGCTGACCACAGTGCCGCCCGTTCGACGAAACGTTTGGCGTCAGAGGGGAAGAACGTCTCAGCCGGGTGCAGGAGGAGTACCGGTTCGAAGCGGCGCGCCAAGCCCTCGTCGCTGGTGTCCGGTGGGGGCGGGCCAGTGGTGGGGGCAGCCTTGACTTCGACGACGATAGCCGCCGCGACAGAACTGCCAGTCCAGGACCAGGCCAGCGTGGTAGCCGCAGCGGTGGCTCGCTCGGTCTGCAAGGTGGCGTCCTTTGCGAGGCCCTGATCCACACTCTTTTGGTGGATCTCGGTGGTGCCTGCGCCGGCGGTGATGGCGTGCTTCTCCGCCAAAGCTATGCCGCCGACGCGGATGGCATTGGGTCCCGGCGGAAGCGGCAACGGAATCGACAGACTGCTTGCATTCACCGCGTCGGAAACCGATTGCGCGATTGCGCCGGAACCCGATGTCCCGGACTGGTTCACGCCGTCGATCTCGATTACCGACCATGCACACAGATCCTGATTCTGATTGCCGAAGTCGATTGTCAGCGGACCCGCCGCAGGCGCCGGTCCGAGCGCCCGGAAACAACTCAGGCGGCGACCGTCGTTGCCGAACGGCCGGTCTGCTACCTTGTCCCAGGTCAAGCCGCTGCCGGTGATGGTCGGCACGTCGGGCGCACCGCCCAATGTCGGTGTGGCGCTGGTGATGTAGACGAGTACCAAGCGGTTGGCGCCGGGGGAGACCGATGCCGTGGTGTAGCGCTTGGCATCGTTGGCGGAGATATCAGAGGTGAGAGCGTTCACGTTCACGGTGTCGTCCCTAGAACTTCACGCCCGTAGCCATGTCGACGAACTCGGCGTCGCAATCCGGGGGTTTTAGCTGGCTCATGAGCTCCTGCACACAGGAGTTCTGCTGAAACTCTTTGACCTCGTCGGTGTTCAGCACGTCGATGCCCGCGTCGTGAACTGCCGCAAGAAGGTCGGCCAGCACCGCGGGGATCTCGTCGAGCCGGCCTTGCAGCCACAACTCCTGGTAGCGCGCTTGCAATACGGCGAACGTGGTGGCCAACGGCTCGCCATTGGCAACAACCAGTAGCCGTCCCGCCGCCATCACCTTCTGCAGTGCATCGTTGAACTCCCGGGCGCAGTCGGGGCTGGCCGCGAACACGGCGGTCAAATCACGGACCCACTTCTGCCAGCACTCCGCGATTGCCGGGTCGGTCGGTCGGCTGGTGAACTCGTCATCGATCTTGTGCGGGTTGGCCCGCCAGACCTTCACGTCATCGATCAAGCCGTCGAACTCGTTGTCCAAGAGGCCGGTTGCGTGGGAACGGTGCGCGCCGATGAAAACCGACCCCCCTGACTGGGCCAGCGGCCAGGTCCACTTGCCTGTCAGCACCAACTCGCCGTTCAGCCAGTAGGACTGGCTGAAGTAACCATCGAACACCCAGCGCAGTGTGACCCACTCGCCCACCGGCACGGTGATCGGTTGCTGGCGGGTATTCGAACCGCCGCCACCGCCGCCGACAACCCCGTAGCCGGCCCACATGTAATGGTCGGCCACACCGAAGCCGAATGACGGTCCGGTGATCAGGTTGGCCTCGCTCGGCGCATCACGCCGGCAGACCACCTCGACCATCACACCCCGGCATGGATGCCAAGCCTTCGACGTCGGTACCCGGACAGCTTTTCCTGGTCCGAACTGGATGGCTCCGGAACCCTCGCTGATGCCGTCACGTAGGTAGTCGTCGCCGGTGAGTCCGACTGCCGTACCGTGGCTTCCGCGGGCCGGAGACTGGTCGAAAATCACCCCCGGCGTGCCGCTATAACTGTGGTGAAGAATGAGTTCCCACGGTTGCGCCATCTGGATGCCCCTCATCGGCGGAGACCTGTTGACTGACAGTATGCGACCGAGATGTGACGCGCGCGACATTTCCGTGTTGGCTTTGTGCCTCACCCTGGCGATAAGGTCTTGGTGCCTGATTCGTCGGCAACCGCCCGAGACGTTCATTGCGCTCGGTAGTGCCAGCCCGATCAGCACCTCGCGCTCAGGCGTTCACTCCATCGGCTCGGGCGTGAAGGTGACGTCGACATCGCCCACGGTCATCGTCACCTGACCTTCCATCAACATCACCTGCGCCGAGACCCGTCGGTCAACGGTCTGGGCCAGCTGCTGCACCGCCGCATGCGGAATCTGCACCACCGACAGGTTCGACAACCCCGCCACCTTGGGTCCCACGGTGCGCCACCAGGTGGCCACGCCGGCGGCGAACGGATACAGCAGCACCTGATCGGCCTGGCCGGCCGCCTTGCCCAAGGCGCGTTCATCGGGTTGGCCGACGTTGATCCACTCCAGGATGCGGCCCGTGTAGTTGGCGAGCCGCAGGTCCGGGACCCCCGGGGTGGACAGGCCGGCTCCGAACGTCAACTCACCGTCGACGTCGCTGAGCCGGTGTGCGCGCAGCCCAAACGCCAATAAGCGCACTACCATCCGCTCGTCGGTTTCACTGGGATGACGGGCCACGGTCAGCGTGTGATCGGCGTAGTAACCGTGATCGACATCGGAGACGCCAAGTTCGACTTTGAACACTGTTGCTGAAAGGGCCACGTCCTAGTGTCCACCCTGGTGGTGTTCCCCGAGTACTCAGGCCGCTTCGACGTGGCGAGCCACGCCAGTCCGCCTCGTGCCGGGGCGTGACAGACGGACAGTGCGGGTACCGTTCGCGCGGACGATGCTTCTAGTGGGCGTGGAGGGCGGCGTGATCGATCCGAGCGGACTGCGGATGGGGACCGCCGCCGGCCGGTGGGTCCTGCTTGCCACTGTGCTCGGGTCCGGCATCGTGATGATCGACAGCACCGTGGTGAACGTGGCGTTGCCGCACATCGGTGCCGACCTGGGTGCCGGCTTCGGTGGTCTGCAGTGGGTCATCAACGCCTACACACTGACGCTGGCGGCACTGATCCTGCTCGGCGGTTCACTCGGCGACCACTTCGGCCGCCGGCGAGTATTCGTGATCGGAGTGGTGTGGTTCGCGGTCGCCTCGGCCGCCTGCGGCGTGGCGCCGAACGTCGAGACACTGATTGCCGCCCGGGCGTTGCAGGGGGTGGGCGGCGCGCTGCTCACCCCGGGCAGCCTGGCCTTGATCTCGGCGTCGTTCCGCGGTGTCGACCGCGCCGCCGCGATCGGCGCGTGGTCAGGGCTGGGTGGGCTGGCCGGCGCGGTGGGCCCGTTTGTGGGGGGCTTCCTTGTCGAGTGGAGCTGGCGGGCAGTCTTTCTCGTCAATCTGCCGCTGGCCGCCGTGGTCATCGCGGTAACGGTGCTCCGCGTGCCCGAAAGTCGCGATCATCAGTCTCCGCCGGGCCTGGACATCAGTGGCACGGTCCTCGCCGCGCTGGGCCTTGGCGCGCTGACGTTCGGTCTGACCAGCCTGGGCAGTTCGGGTGTCACGGCCGGCGGACTGGTGGCGGTCGGCGCCGGTGTGCTGGCGCTGGCCGCGTTCGTCGTGGTGGAGCGGCGATCCGCGCATCCGTTGGTGCCGCCGTCGCTGTTCAGCGACAACACGTTTCGTGTGGCGAACGCCATGACATTGCTGATCTACGGGGCACTGGGAGTGGTCTTCCTGGTTCTGGTCTTGCAGCTGCAGACCGTTGCCGGATTCAGTCCCGTTGCGGCCGGTGCCGCCCTGCTGCCGGTAACGGCAATCATGCTGGTGTTCTCCTCCCGCGCCGGCGCACTCGCCAGCAGGATCGGACCGCGGCTGCCCATGACCCTGGGTCCGCTGCTCTCGGCGGCCGGACTGTTGCTGATGCTGCGCATCGGCCCGGAGGCGTCATGGGTCGCCGACGTCCTGCCCGCCGCGCTGGTGTTCGGCGCCGGCCTCGCGATGGTCGTGGCACCACTGACGGCCGCCGTTCTCGACTCCGCACCGGACCGACTCGCGGGAGCGGCATCCGGAGTCAACAACGCGGTGGCCCGAGCCGGAGGACTCCTGGCCGTGGCCGTCCTACCGGGCATAGCCGGTATCGGCGGCACCGACTACGCCGATCCCACCGCGTTCGGCGCCGGGTTCCGCATCACCATCGTGATCGCCGCGGCCCTATTGTTGGGCGCTGCCATTCTCGCCGGCGTCGGGATCAGGCCCCGCCGCGCCGTCGTGGTCGCGGGGGATCGCGTGCGCGTCGAAGAGCGCGTCCATTGCCCGATCAATGGCCCCGCGCCATGTCCCGGCGCGTCGAGCCCGCCCACCTGATCAGAGCACGGCTCACGTGATCGCGCGCCGCACCCGAATGGCCGCGCTGACGATCAGTGCGATGACGGCGCCGACCACTGCGGCGCCGATCAGCCAGACACCTTGGGCCAGATCGACGTTCCACCCGAGGAAATTCACCGTGGTGTGAACCGTGTTCTGCAGCGCGAAGATGGCGAGGGCCACGACGAGGACGAGAGCGACGATCAGTCCGAACTTGGCGGCCAGGCCGCCGGCACGGCGGCTGGGGATGTGATCGGCGGTGGAAGTGCTGATGATGCTGCTCCTTCAGTTGATGGGGTTGATGGCTTGTCGCCGTGCCGCTTTCGTGCTGTCAGCGCCGATGTGGCCTACTTTCTGAGATTGCCGGCCTTCTGGTCAGCTACTTGAATAGACGTATGCCGCAGCCGAATCCGCACGCCCAACATGGCATGACATGCCTAACACCGCCGGCAGGTTTAGCTGACCGTGCGGGAGAACCCGCGCCTAGATCTTCTCTGCCTCGATGAGGTCGTGCGGCACGACGGAGAACCTGCGGCCGGTGGGGCGCAAGCCGGCTCCGGTGAACAACGCCGACAGTTCGTCCAACGAGCGCAGACGTCCGCCGTCCCGCTGGGTCAACGTGTGCAGGTCGAGGAGCGGTGAGAACGGATTCGGCCGATTTGGTGGCTGCAGGTACTCGATCACCACCAGCCTGCTGCCACGGGGCATGCTCGCGGCGACCGCGTCGAGGATTTTCGCGCAGCGTTCGTCGTCCCAGTCGTGCAGCACATCCTTGAGCAGGTAGACGTCGGCGGTGGCGGGTACGGCGCGGAAGATGTCACCCTCGACGCGGTCGATGAGGTCGGCAACCGCGCGCTCTGCGAGGAATCCTTCTGCCTCGGCGATCATTCCCGCACTGTCGACCAGAACCCCGCGCAGGTTCGCGCGCGACTCGGCCACGATGACCGACAACAGCGTGCCGATCCCACCGGCCACGTCACACACCACCGCTCCGTCGGGCCACGGATACACCCGGGCGATGGCGCGGGCACTGATCTCGGTGGCCTGACGCATGGTCGCGGCGAACACCCGCTGCTCGTCGGGGTGCGTGGCGAACCACTCCCACACCGACATACCGTGCACGATCTCGAACGCGCTGTGACCACTGCGCACGCTGGCGGCCAGGCCGCCCCAGGCATCGACGGTCGACCGCATCCCCTTGTAGCGCATCCAGGCCCGCAGCGACGCAGGATGGTCGCCGCGCAACACCGCGCCCTTGCGGGTCAGTTTCACCGCACCGGTGCGGTGATCCATCGTGCACAGGTCGCATGCGACGGCGCCGCGCAACAGGCGATATGTGGTCTCTGCATCGCAGTCGATCCGTCCGGCGATCTGCGGGCCGGTCATCGGCCCATCGGCAAGCACATCGGCAATTCCGAGTTCGGCGATGGCTGCGGCGATCTGGACGCCGGCAACACCCTCACCGAGGTCCAGCATCGCGATCTGCGGCGGCACGAGCATGTCTGCGAACTGCTTGAGCCTGCGGCGCAGGGCGAGCGTGGCCAAAACCACGGGGAGAGGCGTCGACGCCATCGGTGAAGGCTACCGCCACGGTTCGCGTTGTTGGGGTGTTCCGGCGAGATATGCGCTGCCGGAGGAATTCTCAGGTGGTGGCATCGACTGCGCTGATGGTGAGTTCGAACCGGCCCTGCTGTTTGTCGAGAATGTAGATCGAAACCTGGTTGATGCCTGAAGGTTCCAGGGTCTGTGGCGCATCGGGCGCCGGATCGAGGCGCATCCCGACCGGCCGGAAGCCCTCGATGGGTAGTTCGTGGACCTCGGGTACGGCGGCCTGGGTGGGGAAACGCTGCACGTAGGACCATGGCTGCCCGGCAATTCCCACCTTCAACAGGTAGGTCTTTCCGTCGCCCCGCGCGTGCACGCGAAGCGACGTCGCACCTGTTGCTCGCCGCCCGAGTTCGGGGTCCTGCGGGCTGCGGGCCGAGGCGAACCCGCCATTGTTCTCCAGCGAGAGAGTGCCGGAGAACACGAGTCCACCATCGCCGAATGCGATCTTCGAGGTGGACCTTCCGCCCATGACCGGGTCGTTGACGGTTGTCCAGGTGGCGACCTCGCCGGCATCGTCGAGGTCGACGAGTACAGACGAGCGAGGAGTTTCCGGCGTGGTCGTCGTCTTGTCTGCGCTGGCGGATCGCTCGGCGCCTCCGCATGACGCGACCAGGAGCGCCGAGCACGCAAGGACGACGCCGGCCAGCCCACGCTGTGGCCGATGACCTCGGAACGTGCGGTGCCGGCAATTCTTCATGAGGTCACTGTCCGCTTCTATCGGAGCACGTCGGTCATCAACACCGACTCGGATCGGTGGCCATCTCGCGGTTGCGCATGGGCATGCCGTCGACCACGGCATAGACCGTGTGAAGATCCGGTACCTGGTTGACGCGCAGCTTTTCGCCGCCGTCCTTTCCGATCAACAGCACGCTGAACGCGTTTTCCCCGATCGCATATTGGCTTGCCAGCCCCTGTGACTGATCGGCGTTGAGGACGTGGCCATCGAGCGTGCTGGTGCCGTCGATCACCACCAGGCCGATCACCATGTCACGACTGACAAAGTCACATCGGCTGGCCTCGATTCGGCTCAGCGTTTCCACGAGCCTGGGATCGCTGCCGGTAGGCGCGAACAGCAGCAAGGGTCGACTTTTCCAGCGGTAGTCGCTGAGTTCGGCGGCCACGGCGGGAGCCGATCCGAGGACGGCGCCCATCACCAGAGCAATCAGCAGGAACGCCGACCGCCGAACACTGCGCTTCTCGACCATGATGATCATCGACTTTACCGACGCATGCCGGGTTGTCGAGGTCGAGACCGCCTGCCCGTTTGCCGACCCGCGCGGCCGGGCACTCATTGCCGAACTGCAATGTGAGGAGTTCTCATGGCAATCTGCGATACCTGCGGCAACGACTACGACAAGGCATTCTCGGTGACCTTCGCGGACGGGCATTCGGCGACTTTCGACAGCGTGGAATGTGCTGCTGTCCAGCTCGCACCCGATTGCGCGCACTGCGGCTGCCGGATCCTCGGCCATGGAGTGGAGGCGGACGAGGGCATCTTCTGTTGCGCCCACTGCGCGCGCAAAGCATCCGGCGCCGACATCAACGACCGCTACCCGGTGCCGGCCGGGGCCTGAGGCCGCGCACACGTCGGGGCGCCCCGGCGTCAGCTGGTAGCCCCCGCGGTCCTCGCTCTCAGCCAGTGCTGCACCAGCCCACCGTTGTGCGCCTCGACGGACCGGAGCTCGGTGAGCGTCGGGTGCCCGGCAGCCAGCAGAGCGCTGTCGGTGCCGGGTTCGGGATCCTCGCTCATCTCGAACTCGGCCAGCCGGACGTCGCCATCGCGAACCTCGTCGACCCGCGCCTGCACCGCCCCGCCACGCGCCAGCGGGGCATGCCGGATCGGACCGACCTCGGATGCCGGCCGGTCAGGGACGTTGAAGGACAGCACGGTGGCCTCGGGCGCATCGAGCAGCAACTGCAGCACCGGCGCCACGAGACCAGCGGCGGTTGCCCAGTGGCGCTGCCCACTGGGGCGCAGCGCTACATCCAAAGACACTGCCAATGCGCGGACACCGTTGGTCTTCGCGGTCAACGCCGCGCCGACGGTCCCCGAATGCAGCACCGCCTGACCAACATTCGCGCCGTGATTGATCCCGGACAGCACCAGGTCCGGACGCGGATCGAGCCAGCCGCTCAGCGCCGCGGTAACGATGTGCCCGGGTTGCGCCCGGACGGCCCAGGCCTCGATGCCGTCCAACCCGGGCACCTCGCGGCGCTCGACGATCGTGCGGCCGTCTCGGCGGACCGCGGTCAGGGACGCACTGGCGCCGCTGGCCTGCTCCGCGGGCGCGGCCACGATCACGTCCAGCCCCGCCCGCCGTGCCGCGACGGCCAGCGCGTGCAGGCCGGCCGAGTCGATCCCGTCATCGTTGGTCACCAATGCACGTGGCACCTGTCGTCCTTCCCCTCGTCCTATCCCCACGGGCGCAGCTCGACCCGCTCGGCGAGTGTCTCCACGGCCTGCGCGCCGCCGGTGCCCAAGCCGTGGCGCACCACATTGAGCGCCCCGCACGCCGCGCCGATCTGCAAGGCTCGGCGCAGCGAACGGCCGGCTGCCAGCGCGGCGACCATGCCTGCCGTCATCGAGTCCCCGGCACCGGCCGGGTCCGCCGGCTCCAGCTTCGGCATCTCGACTTCCAGGACGGCACCGCCTCGCGTCCCGTCGGCTCCTGCGTCGTGTTCGTCGAGCAGGGCCAGGGCGGGTGCGGCTCCGGAACGCGACACGACGATCGTGCCTGCGCCGTCGTCGCGCATCGATCGCATGGCCGCGACGAGGTCTTCGGCATCGTCGGATGTCGCCCGGCCGTCGTCGAGCAGTTCCTCGTGACTGACCTTGATCAGATCCGGCCCACCCGCGAGTACCGCCTCAAGTCGCTCGCCGGCGAGGTCGGCGGCGACCTTGCACCCGTTGGCACCGAGGTCGGTGGCCAGGCGACGGTACAGGTCGGCCGGGACAACCCGGTCGTCCTGCGGCCCGGACAGCAGCACCCACCCGTGAATGAGACCGTCGGTCAGGGTCAGTTCGTAGAGCGAGTCGAGCTCGTGGCGGTCCAGCGGGCTCCCGGGGCTCTCGGCGATGATGTCTCGATCCCCGGAGCGGCGGTCGTGCACATATGCCCCGTTGCGTGCGCTGACCGGAACGCTTCGCACCGTAATGTCCGCTGTGGGCAGGAGATGTCCGAGCACGGAGCCGGTTTCCCCGCCGAGTGCTGCGCACAGCACGGTCGGCACGCCGAGTGAGGACACCATGCGGGACTGCCATACGCCCTGTCCCCCCGCGTGTACATGAACGTCGGCCTCCCCGGAGCGGTCCTCGATGGTGACGGTCAGCACGGGCGACGGGGCGAATATGACAACGGTCTGCGGTTTCTTCGGCACGGCCGTGACATCGGTCTGGTCGTGCTCGTGCCCGGAGGTCTCCGTACTCGTCATGGATGGGGGAGTACCCACTCGGTGGATTTGTGCACCGACGCCGGGAGCGGGGGTTGGACTCATTGCCCGGCCGCCAGGTGACCAGCGCGGTAACCGCAAAACAGCACGCGAAACCGCAAGCCGGCGTTAGTCTCCACGAAAGTTAGGTTCATTCACTATTGCAAAGGCGTTGGGGAATGGTGGAACGACTAACTGCGTGGGTCAGCGCCGGGCTGCTATCCGGCGGGGTCACAGCTGCCGTGTTCGCGGGTGCAGGTGCTGCTGTCGCGGACGATGTGTCGGGCCCGCAGAGCGGCTCGGCCTCAAGCCCTGCGGAAGGCCCGACAACGGGCACCGTCCGCGGGCCCCGGCTCACTACCGTCCGAGACGTCGCGCAGAGTGAGAAGCCCGACACCGAGCCGGAATCGGGCGCTCCCTTGGCGGAGTCTCCCGAAATCTCCGACCCGGCAGACAGCCTCACTGAACCGCCGAAGAAAAAGAAGAGGAACCTGACCGCCAGGACCGCCGCGGTGACGGCGCCACGGGTACATTCCGCGCCGGCGACCCCGAGGGTGCTCGGGCCCGCCCTGGTGGTTGCCGCCCAGGCCGGTCCCGTGCTGCGTACTCCCACTGTGTCGCCGCCCGCACCGACCGAAATCGGCTCCGGTGGCCCGCTCTCCGCGCGGATCTCTGCGCAGTCGACCGCGTCGCTGGCGCTGGCCACGCCCGACGCGGCGGCGCCGGTGCAGGCCGCCGCGCCACGCACGCCGTCACTGCTGGGCTGGGTCCGAAGTGTGGCCAATGCCGTCGTCAACACCATCGGTTCGCTGGCCGTGAACACCATCCAGGCGCTGGAGGCTCTGGTGACCGGGCCGCCGTCGCTACCGCCGAACAGCACCGTGACGGTGCGAAGCTCCTCCATCGTGCTCTCCAACGGGCAGCGGATCAAGGCGAACTGGTACTACCCCGAAGGGGATGTGGTGCCGGACAAGCTGATCGTCCTGCAGCACGGGTTGTTGGCGCTGGGCCCGATGTACAGCTACACCGCGGCCGACCTCGCCGCCTCGACCGGCAGCATCGTCGTCACCCCGTCGATCCCGTCGAACATTTTCGCCGGCGATGACCGCTGGCTCGGCGGTGAGGGCATGGCGAAGGCCATCGCCGATCTGTTCGTCGGCGAGCGGACGGCGCTGACCGACAGTGCCCGTGCCGCCGGCTTCGCCACCCGTTACGGCGTGGACCCGGCCACTGCACAGCTGCCCGAGAAGTTCGGGCTCGCCGGCCATTCCCTTGGCGGGCAGCTGGTTTCAGCAGCCGCCGGCTACCTGGTCGACAACGGTGCCGTCGAGAACCTGGTCGGAGTGATCACGCTGGACGGGGTCCCGACCGGCACGACGATGGTCGACACCTTGGCCAAGTTGTCCGCGTATGAGGATGCCACCGGTCGCTTCATCCCGATTCGCGAGATCGGTGCACCGTCGAACTTCCTGAACTCGACGAGCAACGTCAAGGAGGCGCTCAACGAGGCGCGGCCCGGCCGGTTCAACGGGGTGGTGCTGAAGGGGGGTGTGCACATGGATTCGATGCGGGGCGGCAACCCGCTCATCCAGTTCGCCGCCTTCATCGCCGCGGGCTTCCCGAAGCCGCAGAACCAGGCTGCCGTGACGGTGCTGGCCACCACCTGGTTCAACGAGTGGTTCTCCGGAGACACCGACAACGGTGACGATCTGCTCCCGGGATCGACTCTGCCCATCACGACGCCGAAGGGGACCGCTCAAGGCGTGGTCATCGGTCGCACGGTCTCAGCACTTCCGGCCAGCCGTCTCGTCACCGTAGCGGTCTGACACCCGGCGGCCCGTCGCTATCCGGTGTCGGCGTATCTGCCGTGCAGCACACTGAGCGCAACGTCTGCCGCCGCGCATCGGCTCTCGAGCATTCTGAGCATGTCGTAGCCGCCGCGGGAAAGAGACCTGACCCGCTCCAAGTTGAGGATCAGCAGCCGGCACAGTAGCGCCTTGCTCGATGCGTATTCGAGCAACTCGGCGGTGGCCGCGTCGTTCAGTTGGCCTTCAACCGACAGCACCGCGACATCGAAAGTAAGCCATCGGGTGGACATTTCGAAGGCCGGAGACCCTCCGGCGGGCTGTGGCCACGCTGTGTCCCGCGGCGACTGCAAGATCCTGGATTGAACGTCGGTCATGTCAGCCTCCATCTGCTGGTGCGGAAGGCTGCTGCTGAACCAGTGCTCATGGTACAAGGCTTCGGGCGCCATGTGTACCTCTGATGCGGCCCGGATGGTCCAGGACCGAGAGGTGTTCGGTCTCTGGATGATTCCGGAGGCTCTCTGGCCCACGTGCTCTTTCTGTGCGCCGCCCACCCGCGTCGCGGTTAGTCTGCAGGCATGGACCCGCGCGAGTCGGCTGACGGCGCGGTCGCCGGAAGGGGTGTCGCGGCCTCACTGCTGGGGGACGTGTCCAGCCTGGCCGACGACATGCTGAACTACCTGGTCGATCGGATACCGGAGGTCGGTGGAGATGCCGAGCTTCGCGGCCTCACCCTGGGCTCGTGCTCATCGAATCTCGAAGCGGTCCTGTCGATGTTCCGTCATGGCATCGATGTCGCGGCGGCGGAGGCACCGGTCACTGCGCTCGAGCACGCGCGGGCCATGGCAGCGCGCGGGCACAGCGTCGATGTCATGTTGCGGTTCTACCGCCTGGGTCATGAGTACTTCACCGAGAAGCTCGCCGATTCGCTCATGAACTGGATCGACGATCCCGCTGTGGCACTGCGCACCTTCGCCGAGCTCGAGCGTTTCGGGTTTCGCTACATCGACCGCATCTCCTCGCTGGTGGCGGCCGAGTATGTCGCCGAACTCGACCGACGGCAGAACCAGGCGAGAGCCGACCGCGACGACGTGGTGCGGGCACTGCTCGCCGGCGAGCGGGTCGACAGCGCCCGGGCCGAGCGTGTGCTCAGCCACCGGCTCACCGGCCGGCAGATCGGATTCGTGTGTTGGGTCAAGGACCGCGGCGTGGACCTGGAGGGATTCGCCAAGCACGTGGGCCGCCATCTCGGAGACGGTCATCCGCTCGTCGTGGCGGACGGACCACTCGCGGTGTGGGGGTGGTCCTCGGCCAGGGACGAGGGGGCGGTTTCGCTCGCACGCTTGGCGGCGGAATTCCCGGGCCCATCGGAGCACGTCCACCTGGCGGTGGGCTCACCCCATCCCGGCGCTGCGGGTTTTCGCGCGACGCATCTGGAGGCGGTGCGCACGCGGCGGGTCGTCGAACTGTCGGGACGCGGGGCGCCGTCGATCACCGAGTTCGGCGATGTCGCGTTGGTGGACGCTGTCGCACGCGACCTGGACACGGCGCGGTCTTTCGTTGCCGCACAGCTCGGTGACCTCGCGCGCGACGGCGCCAAAGAGCGCGGTGAGCGGGCCGCTCTGCTGGCCGTTCTCGACGCGCAGGGGAGTCTGACCGCCGCCGCCCGCACCTTGGGAATCCACAAGAACACGGTGCTGCAACGGGTGCGTCGTGCCGAGGAACGCCGGGGCCGGCCCGCGACGGTCAAGGTCGCCGAACTGCACGCTGCACTGCTCGTGTGCGACGTGCTGGGAGCCTCGGTGTTGCCCGAGGCCTAGCCGCGCCACCGGGTATTGGGCCACGTCGCAATGTGCTGTCAGCACACTGCGGAGGGCTGTGAGGGCCTTGTTGACCGTCGCCGGCCGTTTGTAGGTTGGGCATCTCATCCGCAGCGCGATCGAGGAGTCCGATGTCGACCACGACGGAACACGCACACTCCCAACCCCGTGCAGCGGGCTCGCTGCAGGCCCTGCCGGATCCGGGTGAGCGGGTGCCCGCGCTGTCCTGGCCCATCGTCGGCGTCTTCGCCTTCGCGCTTGCGCTCTTCGGCGCGTCAACCTGGGCCGCCCTCACCGACACGTTGCCTGCGGTCGCCACCATCGCCGCGAGCGCCGTCGCGATCTTCGTGTTGTTCACCGTGTTGCACGACGCGTCGCACTACTCGATCAGCTCGAGGCGTTGGGTCAACGTCGCGTTCGGTCGTGTCGCGATGTTCTTTGTCTCGCCGCTGATTTCGTTCAAGTCGTTCGCGTTCATCCACATCGAGCATCACCGCAACACCAACGACGGTGACGCCGATCCCGATCATTTCGTGAGCGCCGCGCCGTGGTGGCAGCTGCCCTTCCGCTTCCCCGCCATGGATCTGCCGTACCTCCGCTTCCTGGTGCGCCATTGGCGCAAGCGGCCACGCGCCGAGATCGCGGAAACGGCAACGTTGATGGCGGTCGCGGTGGTGGTCATCGTGTCGGCCGCCGCCACCGGTCAGCTGTGGACGCTCGCGGTGATCTACCTGATTCCCGAGCGGGTGGCCATGGCGGTGCTCGCCTGGTGGTTCGACTGGCTGCCGCATCATGACCTGGAAGACACCCAGCGCGAGAACCGCTACCGTGCGACCCGCAACCGCGTCGGCTCCGAGTGGATCCTGACCCCGCTGCTGTTGTCACAGAACTACCACCTCGTCCACCACCTCCATCCCTCCATTCCGTTCTATCGCTATGTCGCTGCGTGGCAACGCAATGAAGCCGCCTACCTGGAGCGCGACGCGGCAATCAGTACGGTCTTCGGACAGCAGCTCGACGCCCCGCAGTACCGCGAGTGGAAACGCCTCAACGGCAAACTGGCTGCACTGCTGCCCGTCCGCATGCCACGCCCCGCTGCGACGGGCAGTGCCGGTACGCACCCGATTGCGGTCAAGAGCGTCGAGCGACTGACGCCGGACAGCGTCAAAGTCAGTTTCGCGGTGCCCGATCACCTCGCGGACCAGTTCCACTTCCGGGCCGGCCAGCATCTGACCGTGAAGCACCGTATCGGTGGGGACGTGGTGCGGCGAAACTACTCGATCTGCACGTCGGCCACCTCGGGCGAACTGGCGATCGGGGTGCGACACATTGCCGGTGGGGCGTTCTCCACGTTCGCGGTCGAATCTCTGCGCGCCGGTGATGTCCTGGAACTGATGACACCCACGGGTCATTTCGGAGCATCCCTTCACCCGCTCGCTCGCCACGACTATGTCGCGGTGGCGGCCGGCAGCGGCATCACGCCCATCCTGTCGATCGTGCGCACCACCATGGAGATCGAAACCGAGAGCCGCTTCACCCTCTTCTACGGCAACCGAACCGCTGACTCGACCATGTTTGCGGCCGAACTCGACGAACTCGAAGCGCGATACGCCGACCGGCTGCGCATCTTTCACATCCGCTCTACCGAGGCGCACCATCCGGAGTATCTTCGCGGACGCATCGACCTGGCCATGATCCTTCGACTGCTCGGTGGTGAGATCACCTCGGTCGAGCGCTGGTACCTCTGCGGCCCAAGTGATCTCGTCACGACCCTGCACCGGGGCCTCACGTCCGAGGGAGTGCCGTCCGAGCGGGTGCGCCTCGAACTGTTCCGCGGTGCAACACAACCCACGCACGTCGGCGCATATCCCGAAGCGCAGGTGAGCGTCACGCTGGCCGGGGCGACACAGACCGTGGAACTCGCCGCCGGTGAGTCCATCCTCGAATCCGCCCTGAAGAACGATATCGACGCGCCGTATGCCTGTATGGGCGGCGCCTGCGGCACATGCAAAGCCAAGGTGCTATCCGGAGCGGTGTCGATGGAGCAGAACTTTGTGCTCGACAAAGCCGAGCTCGAGGCCGGGTTCATCCTGACGTGCCAGTCCCATCCCAGCACCGCAACGGTCGCCGTGGACTACGACGCCTGACGGTGGTGGGCACACCGGTCAGGCGGCGAACACCGCACGCACCACGGACTCGTCTCCGTCGATCGCGACCAGTCCGAGGGCCTGGGCATCGTCGAGTGTGAGGGCTCCGGCGGCGAGTCCGAGGACGTAGGCCGGTTCGGCGCGGACGGTCGCATCGAGATCTCCGCCCTGGTGCGTGCCGACCTCGAAGCCCGCCCGCGTCGCGCGAAGCGTCAGTAGCTCACCGATGTCGAGGCCGACCGTCGCCGAGGACCGGACCTTGACCCGGGCGCCGAGCAGGGCGGGAATGGCGAGCGTGAACCACTCGGGGCGGAAGGAATCACCCTCGGGGCCGCGCACCATCAGCGGGGTGGACCAGGCGATCAGGTTCTCGATCGGTCGCCGCAGTTCGGCCCCCCACGGAGTGAGGCTGTACTCGACCGCACTGCCCTCGCCGGCCAACCGGCGCTCGATGACCCCCGAGGACTCGAGGTCGCGGAGTCGGTCGGCGAGCAGGTTGGTCGCGATACCGGGCAGGCCATTGACGAGGTCGCGATAGCGGGCGGGGGAGATGAGGAGTTGACGCACGATCAGCAGGTTCCACCGATCTCCGACGACCTCCAGCGAGCGGGCCAACCCGCAGTACTGACCATAGCTACGCATCGCACCTCCGACACTTGATTTTCTCAAGTGTATATGAAAAGTTCAAGCAACACGTAGCCGGTACGCCAGGAGGCATCATGACCAAATCCACCAGGAGCACGCGGCCCGCCTGGGTCGACGACGACCTGTTTCCGTTCCAGAGCCGCTTCGTCGAGATCGACGGACATACCGTGCACTATGTCGACGAGGGTGCCGGGCCGACATTGCTTCTCCTGCATGGCAACCCGACCTGGTCGTTCCTCTGGCGTGACGTGATCGCCGCGTTGCGGGACGACTTCCGCTGCGTCGCAATGGACTACCCGGGGTTTGGACTGTCGGAGGCCAAACCGGGATACCGCTTCCTCCCCGAGCAGCACACAGACGTGGTCACGGGTTTCGTCGACGCCCTCGGACTGGAACACGTGACGCTGGTCGCGCAGGACTGGGGCGGCCCGATCGGCCTGGCGGCCGCGCAGCGGCGGCCAGACATCTTCGAACGGCTGGTACTCGCCAACACCTGGGCGTGGCCGGTCAACGGTGTCCTGCATTTCGAAGCCTTCGCCCGGATCGTCGGTGGGCTCCCGATGCGATTCCTGGTCCGGCAGTTCAACCTCCTCGTCAACGCCTTCATCCCCACCGGTCACCGCCGGCGCACGCCGACCCCCGCCGAGATGGCCCACTACCGGCAGGCGCTGGGCACCGCCGAGCGACGCCAGGCCAGTGCCGTGCTCCCCGGCCGGGTGCTCGCCAGCCACGATTTCTTGGCCGACCTCGAGGCGGGCCTCGCCGACCTGGCCCACCTGCCCACCCTGATCGTGTGGGGCGACGCCGACATCGCCTTCCGGCCGCAAGAGCGCGAACGCCTGGAAGCCATCTTCGCCGATCACGAGACGGTCATCGTCGAAGGTGCCGGCACCTACGTGCAGTCCGACGCGCCCGAGGAGTTCGTCGCCGCAGTCCGGGACTGGGTAGCGCGGTAGCGCCGCGTCGCATCCGTTTGGTGGCCCATCGCCGGGGTATGCGATTTCGCGGGCGGTGGAATCGCCGCTTCCCCCAACGGACGGAGCAAGGCTATGCGCGCGGCAGTACTGGAAAAGCCCGGAGAGACACCCGTGGTACGGGATTTCGAGGAACCCGATGGCAAGGACGTCGTCGATGTGAGATTGGCCGGTTGCAATCCCGTTGATCTGGCCCTGGCATCAGGAGCGATGGGCGACCCCGGTGTGCCCAAGGTCGTGGGCAAGGAGGGTGTCGGCCTGACGGCCGAGGGCGCGCGCGTGTATTTCGATTCGCCGCCCTCGCCATTCGGGTCATGGGCGCAGCGCGTTCGGGTGGACCCGGCGAAGGTCTATCCGGTTCCCGAGGGTGTCGATGATGATCTCGCGGTGGCGCTCGGTATAGCCGGCCTGGCCGCCTGGCTTCCGCTCACGCGCCACGCACACGTGGAAGGCAAGTCGGTGCTCATACTGGGCGCGACCGGCGTGGTCGGCAACATCGCCGTGCAGGCGGCCAAGCTGCTGTATGCGGCGCGCGTGGTCGCCGCGGGACGCGACGCCGACGCGCTGGAGAAGACGCGCGACCTGGGCGCCGACGCCGTCGTTCAACTCGAAGACGACACTCCGTACGCGTTACGCAACGAGGCCGGCGAAGGGTACGACGTCGTGATCGACATGGTGTACGGCGACCCGTTCCTGGCCGCCCTCGACGCGACGGCACTCGGCGCAACGCTGATCACCGTCGGCCAGGGGGCGGGTCCCAGCGCCGACATCCCGTTTCGGAAGTTGATGGGGCGCACCCACATCGGCCACCTCAACGACGCCATGCCGCCAGAGGTCGTGCGGGCGGCGTATGAAGAGCTGACCGCGCACGCCGCCGAAGGCCGCATCCGGGTTGAGACCACCCGGTACCCCCTCGCCGATGCCGCCGAAGCCTGGCAGGCACAGGCCGACAGTCCGCACTCGAAGATCGCCGTGGTGCCGGAATGACCGCCTATCCCGCGTTCGACATGATGCCCATCGCAGGTTCGTGGCGCGCGGGCTCGTCGGACAGCACGCGTGCCAGCACCGATCCTTACAACGGCGAGACGCTGGCGGAGTTGAGGCAGGCCGACACCGCGGACCTGGACGCGGCGTATGCCTCGGCGGTGCGGATCCAGCACGACTGGGCCGATGCATCGCCCAGCGAACGGGCGGAGGTGCTGCGTGCTGCCGCCGGAGTGATGGTCGAACGCAAGGAGGAAATCACCCGGTGGCTCGTCCGCGAGACCGGCGGCACGCTGGCGAAGGCTGAATTGGAATGGGGGCTGGTGCGTTCGGTGATGTGGGAGGCGGCCTCGATGCCGCACCGCGTCGAGGGACGCATTCTGCCGTCGGATATCGGTGGCAAGGAGAATCGCGTCCATCGTCGGCCGGTCGGGGTGGTGGCTGTCATCTCGCCCTGGAATTTCCCGCTGCAGTTGTCGGCGCGCTCGGTGGCTCCTGCGCTGGCCGTGGGCAATGCGGTCGTGCTCAAGCCCGCCGGGGACACACCGGTCACCGGCGGACTCCTGCTCGCCCGCATCCTCGAAGAGGCGGGATTGCCGCCGGGGCTGTTGTCCGTGGTGGTCGGCTCGGGTTCGGAGATCGGCGATGCCATCGTGGAGCATCCGGTGCCGCGGGTGGTGTCGTTCACCGGGTCGACACCGGTGGGTCGGGGCATCACGGAGAAGGCCGGTATCAAGAAACTCGCACTTGAGCTCGGCGGTAACGGGCCACTGGTCGTTCTCGACGACGCAGACCTCGACCTCGCGGTGCGCGCGGCGGTGTTCGGCTCGTTCTTCCATCAGGGACAGATCTGCATGATCGCCAACCGCGTCATCGTCGAGGCCGCCGTGCACGACGAGTTCCTGAACCGCTTCGTGGACGCCGCGAAGTCGCTGGTGGTAGGTGATCCGTCACAGTCCGACACGCAGCTCGGGCCGATCATCAACGCGTCCCAACTGGAGGGAATTCAGGACAAGCTGCGCCGCGCCCAGCAGGACGGCGCCCAACTGCTGCTCGGCGGAGACCCCTTCGGTCCGATCGGCTCGTGCCTGCCGCCGCACGTGCTGAGCGGCACCAACGACGTCGCCACCGCCCGCGAAGAGGTCTTCGGTCCGGTGATCACCGTGATCCGGGCCGATGACGAAGCCGATGCGCTGGACATCGCCAACGACACCCCCTATGGACTGTCATCGGCAGTCTTCAGCCGCGATGTCGACCGAGCCGTGCGGTTCGCGCGACGCATCGACGCCGGGATGACGCATGTGAACGACGCACCGGTCAACGACGACGCCAACACCGCCTTCGGTGGCGAGAAGGACTCGGGCATCGGGCGCTTCGGTGGACAGTGGGCAATCGACGAGTTCACCACCGACCACTGGATATCGGTGCAGCACCATTCGCGGGCGTATCCGATCTGATCGGCAGTCGCCAGAGCGACCACTTCCGGGGCCGGGTGGACATCGCCGGTGCCAGTTCGTACCGTGTCCAGGGACAGTCGACAGCCGGGCCAAGATCGGTCCTTGACGCGAAGGATCGTGACAATCCGAATGCCCGCGGTGCGCCAGTCACTTCGGCGAGTGGTGTGCGGTTTCGCGACTACGGTTCTGGTCCTGGGTGCGTCGGTGGGCGGCGCCTACGCCGATCCTGCGGCCGATGCGCTGGCCAAACTCAACGAGTTGTCCCAGCAGGCGGTGCAGAGCCGCCAGGCCGTCACCGCAGCCCAACGCGACGTCGACGCCACCGTGGCCGTTCAGGCCGCGGCCGACGACCGTCATCGCGCCGACGTGCAGGCCCTCGAGGCTGCCAACGCTGCGCTGCAGCCCTATCAGGCCTCGATCAACCGGGTGGCCGCCATGGAGTACATGAGCGGACGCAGCGGTCAGATGGCGGCGGTGCTGACGGCCGGCTCCCCACAGCAGCTCATCGACCGCCTGTCACTGCAGCGGACGGTGGCCGCGCAGGCGGCCGACCAGATGAAGATCTTTTTGGCCACTCGTGAGCGCGCGGCCACCGCCGCGCAGGCCTCGGAGAAATCGGCCGCCGGCGCCCGCGCCGCCGCCGAGAAGGCCGCCGCGGTGCGCGCTGACATGCAATCGAAGTTGAGCGAGATGCTGAAGCAGATCGCCGCCGCGGAGGCGCAGTATGCGGCGCTGACACCGCAGCAGCAGGCCGCTGTCGACCTCGCGCCGCCGCCGCCGGCCGCGCCCGCACCACAGGACCCGGCGATCATCGCGATGCCCGGCCCGCCGTCGCTGGCGGCCGCCGTCATGGACATCCCGGAGGCGGCCCTGCCCGTCGGCGTCGCCAACGAGGCAGGACTGCAGCCCAACGCGATTCTGGCGGCCCGGGCCGTCAGCGCACAGTTCCCGCAGATCGGCGAGATCGGCGGGGTGCGGCCGGACTCCAAGCCCTGGCACCCGAGCGGCCTGGCGATCGACATCATGATCCCGAACTCCGGCAGCCCGGAGGGCATCGCGCTCGGCGATCAGATCATGGCGTTCGCGATGGCCAACGCCGGCAGGTTCGGGGTGCAGGACGTGATCTGGCGCGGCACCTACTACACGCCGGCCGGCCCGCAGGCGTCCGGCTACGGCCACTTCGACCACGTGCACATCACCGTGACGCCGCGCCGCTGATTCAGGGGTGCTTGTTCCACTGGCCGCAATCCTGGGCCAGCACATCGTTGACGTCGACGCGGATGCCGCCGACGATCGGCCCGGGATTCGAGGCGGTGTCGATGACCCGCTGGTAGAGCACGGCGGCGGGATGGATCTGCCCCTTGGACCACGACCGGGTCTGCCAGATCCACGCCTTGCCGGCCGAACTCGACCTGCCGATCACGCCGTCTTCGATGGCCCATTGGGATGGATTGATGCCGGCGTAGATCCCGGTGCGCATGACCCCGATCACCGAGTTGATTCCGCGAAACCATTGCAGTGCAACGCTGTTCCAGGTGTTGCGGTCGATATCGTCATCGACGCTGAAGAAGATCGGTGCGCTTTTTCCGCCACCCGCGGCAGTGTGTAGCGCCCAGGCGGTCTTGGCGTCGGCGACGCCGCCGGCATACCCGCGGGTGAAATCCGAAGGTGCGGTCCCGCCCGGCTTTCCGTACTGGTAGTTACTGACGATGATCAACCCGGCGGAGGTCAGTGACTGGGCGTAGGGCAGCGTGATCGGCTTGGCGCCGAAGGATGAGCCGGGTCGCGAGGTCGACACGTAATTGATCACCCCGGAATGTCCGGCAGCCCGGATGTCCTGGGCCGGGATCTGGCGCATCGCGAAGTCGATCAAGGTGGGTGCGGCGGCCGAGGCCGCCGGTGCGTGGGCGACCGACGCGGCCCCGAGCCCGGCCAGGGCTGCCGATGCAAAGCGCAGCGCGTCACGCCGGGAGACGGGCCGCGATCGACGCGGGCCGATGGTGGACGGCGAGTCCTGCATGGCGCGATGTTAACAGGGTGACTGCTGTGACAGTCGTGACCTCGCCGGGCACTCCTGCCCCAGACCGGCCGACGCCGAGCGCAGCGGTCGATAGCCTGGAAGGTACCGAGCACACCGCCGGTCAGAGCAGTGCCGGCTCCGGACATTCCGAGCCTGACGATGTTTGAGGTACGAAAACCATGCAGGCCACCTGGCTGAGCTTCGCTCAGCGGAAGCTCCCCGGTGCGTTCCAGAGCCGGCGTCGACGGCTCTACCTGGCCGTCGGCTTCCCAGTCGTCGTCCTGGCCTCGCTGTACATCGCCGATCTGACGTTCACCTCGGGGAAGGTTCCCCGCGGGGTCACCGCAGCCGGGGTGCCGCTCGGCGGGCTCACCCCCGACGCCGCGGACCAGCGCCTGCAGAGCGTGGTCGCCCCGCGCGCCGCCCAGCCGATCGCGGTCACCATGGCGACCGTGCAAGCAGAGGTGGACCCGCGCCGGATCGGCCTGACCGTGGACTCCCGCGCCACTGTCGAGCAGACAGATACCCAACCGCTGAACCCGGTGACCCGCCTCATGTCGTTCTTCGTGGACACCCCGATCGGGGTGGTCACGGCAGTCGACGAACAGGCCCTGACCGCAACCCTGGAAGACCTGGGGGCCACCGTCGCCGAAGACCCGGTCGAGGGTTCCGTCGAATTCGTCGACGGCGAACCCGTGTCGTCAGATCCGCAGAACGGCCGACGGCTCAATGTCGCCGCCGCCGCCGGCGTGCTCGTGCGGGACTGGGCACTCGATGAGCCCCTCGATCTGCCGATGGTGGCACTCGCACCGAGCACCACCGATGCCGATGTCGCGACCGCCATGGACGACGTCGCCATACCGGCGGTGTCCGGACCGGTCCGCGTCGACGGTGACAACGACACCCGTGCGCTGCTGTCCGAAGACGTCATCGCGGCCGCGCTGACCTTCGACACCGAGGACGGGCGGCTGTCCCCGGTCATCGACATCGACCTGCTCGCCGACGCGCTGCGCCCCCAACTCGCCGCCTCGGAAACCCCCCGCCGCGACGCCGATATCGACTTCGCCGTCACCCCGCCGGTCAAAGTCGCCGAACAGACCGGCCGCCGGGTCGACTACGACGCCACCCTGGCGGATCTGGTCTCGGTGCTCAGCAGCACCGAGAACCGGGAGATCACCGCGGTCTACGTCGACGAAGAGCCGGCATTGACCGTTGACGAGCTCGACGAACTGGGGCCCGTCGAGGTCATCGGTGAATTCCAGACGAGTGGTTTCGCCAGTTCCTCCGGCCGGAACATCAGGCGTGCTGCGCAACAGATCGACGGCATCGTGGTCCGGCCGGGGGAGACGTTCAGCCTCAACGGAGCAACCAATCCGCGCAACGCGGCAGCGGGCTATGTCGAGGCCGGGATCATCGAAGACGGCAGGCCCGCAACGGGTATCGGGGGCGGGGTCTCCCAGATGGCCACCACCCTGTTCAATGCCGCGTACTTCGCGGGCATGGAAGACATCGAACATCACGAGCACAGCTACTACATCAGCCGCTACCCGGCCGGGCGCGAGGCCACCGTGTTCGGCGATGTGCTCGACGTGAAGTTCCGCAACAACGGTCCCACCTCGGTGCAGATACAGACCGAGTGGACCTCGAGTTCGATCACCGCCCGGCTGGTCGGCATCAAGCGCTACGAGGTGACATCGGAGCAGAGCCCGCGCAGCCGGCCGACGAGCCCGCGGACCATCACCATCCCGTCCGGTGAAGCCTGCAGCCCCAGCGGTGGTGCGCCGGGGTTCACCATCACCGACACCCGGACCCTTCGCGAGATCGCCACTGGCGAAACGCGAACCGAGTCCCACACCGTGATCTACGATCCCATCCCCACGGTGATCTGCGGCGGAGGCTGACGCGGGCCGCGGCGCTCACCGGGCCGGATCGCGACAGCCCCGCGGGACAGTGCGTCCAAACTTATTGACACTGAGGACTATTCGTCCGGCGATTCGGAGGCAATAGTCAGCTTCCGCACTAGGCTCGACGCCATGCACCGCACACCGCAGCAAGCTGCGCGCTCGCACGACTACCTGCGCCGGCTCGCCCACTCCGGTGTCGGCAAAGGGTTCAAGTCGGTCGCCACCGCCGAACTCGAGCTCGAACCCGGACATGTCGTCGCCGACCTGGGGTGCGGTCCGGGGACGGATCTGGTCACCTACGCCGAAGCGGTCGGCCCGACCGGGACAGTCATCGGCATCGACCACGATGAGGACCTCGTCCGGCACGCGCGGGCCCATACCGCGCACCTGTCCAATGTGACGGTCGAGACGGCCGACATTCACGACCTACCGGTGGAAAGCGGATCCGTGGACCGGGTGCACATCGACCGAGTGCTCCAGCACGTGTCCTCGCCCGCCACGGTGATCGGCGAAGCTGCCCGGACGTTGCGCACCGGGGGCCGGATCGTGTGCGTCGAACCCGACTGGGCCACCGTCGTCATCGACCACCCTGATACCGCCGCAGCCGCCGCTTACACCAGGTTCAACGTCGAGCGCACGGTTCCCCACGCCACCGTGGGACGGGCGTTGCCACGGCTGCTGTGCGACGCCGGGCTGACGCTCGACGCGATCACACCCGCTACCGCAGTCTTCACCGACGCGACCGAAGCCGATGAGGTCCTCACCATCCGTTCGGTCACCGAACGCGCCGTGGCCGCCGGCTACCTCACCAGCGAACAGGGCCGGAGCTGGCTGCAGCACCTTGCGGCGAAACCATTCTTCGCAGCCATCACTCTTTTCGTCGTCACCGGCCACCGGACGCCGCCGAAACAGCTACCGTGAGTCCACCCGCACGACCGCAACGAGGACGAGCACCGGAGAGGTGAGTTCCGATGGAGCGAAACGCAATCGACACGACCGAAGAAGCCTCGTTGTTGAAGGTTCTCGGCAACTGGGATGTGCTGGCCCTCGGATTCGGAGCCATGATCGGCTTCGGCTGGGTGGTGCTGACCGGGGACTGGATCGGGTCGGCGGGAACGCTCGGTGCCGTGCTGGCGATGATCGCCGGCGGTGTGATCATGGGCGTCGTCGGCCTGACCTATGCCGAGCTCACCGCAGCCATGCCGAAGGCAGGCGGCGAGCACAACTTCCTGCTCCGCGGCATGGGACCACGGTGGTCATTCATGGGCTCGTGGGGGATCGTCGGCGGCTACGTCACCATCGTGGCGTTCGAGGCCGTGGCCCTTCCGCGAACAGCGCTGTACCTCTTTCCCGACCTCAACCAGGTGAAGTTGTGGGACGTCGCCGGTAGCGAGGTGTATCTCACCTGGGCGCTGGTGGGCGCGATTGCAGCGGTGGTGATCACCACCGTCAACATTCTCGGGGTCAAATTCGCCAGCGTGGCACAGACTTTCGTCGTCGTGCTACTGCTGATCATCGGTCTGATGCTGGTGTTCGGGTCCTTCACCGGCGGGTCGATCGAGAACATGCAACCGCTCATCACCGGTGGCACGGCAGGGTTCTTCGCCGTGCTCGTGGTGGTGCCGTTCCTGTTCGTCGGTTTCGACGTCATCCCGCAGTCGGCCGAGGAAGTCAACGTGCCCGCCCGTCAAATCGGTCGCCTGGTCGTCATCGCCGTGGTGCTGGCGACGATCTGGTACCTCATCACCATCGTGACAACGTCGTCGGCGATGCCGGCCGGCGAACTGGCCGAGGCCGACATCGCCACAGCCGATGCATTCGGTGCCATGTTCGGTAACGACGTCATGGCGAAACTGCTGATCGCGGGCGGCATCGCCGGAATCCTGACGTCCTGGAACTCGTTGCTGCTGGGCGCATCGCGACTGATGTACTCGATGGCGCGCTCGGGCATGCTGCCCGCCTGGTTCGGCAAGCTTCACCCGCGGTTCCGCACCCCGATCAACGCGCTGCTGTTCATCGGCGGCCTGTCCTTCATCGCCCCGTTTCTGGGGGAGGCGATGCTGGTGTGGCTCGTCGACTCGGGCTCGCCGAGCATCGTCATCGCCTACCTGCTGGTGTCGGTCGTGTTCCTCGTTCTTCGTCGCCGCGAACCGCAGATGGACCGGCCGTTGCGCGTCGGTGGCAAGGGGAAGGGCGGCCTGCTGATCGGCGGCGCCGCCGTGGTGCTCTGCACCGGGCTGCTCAGCCTCTATCTGCCGGGTATGCCCGCATTCCTCGACGTGCAGCCGTGGATTCTGTTCGGCGCCTGGTGGATTCTCGGCGCGTTCTTCCTGCTGCGTATCCCGACGGGAATCAAGCCGGGCCAGGAGGCCGAGCATCGATTGCTCGAGGCGCTGAAACAACGGCGGGCGCCGACCGGCGGAACGCCGAGCTGACGAGATGGCGGCGTAACCGCCCGTCCGCCAGCCGGAACAGGTGACTCATGGCCACGGCCGTGCCGCGCACATCGTCGCGTGCGGTCAGGTAGGTCCAGCGGTGCGCCTCGGGCAATGAGAAGAAGGTCTCGAAGAAGCTCGGGACCTCCTCGGCAGGCATCCGCAGGAGTGCTTCCAGGCCGATCTGCCGGAAGCGGTGGATCGCTCGTGCCGGGCGCGACCAGACGATGTGACGCGCTGCTGCCAGGGCGGCGTCCGGGCCCGCCGGTAGGTGCGCGGCCAACGCTGCGGCCACCGGCGGGGCGAGGTGCAGCGATGCGGCCACGCTGAACCCCGTCGCCGGGTGGATCAACGGCGCTGCCGCGCCGAACCCGAGCGAATCTCTGCCGATGTGTCGTGGTTGATCCAGCGGAAACGAAACCTTCTCGCTGCGTGCGCCTTCCGGGATCCGTACGCCGTGCCGGGCCAGCCGGGCCTGCAGCCGGCGGCGCAGCACGGGCAGCGGCAGGCCCGGCCGCCGGGCCAGCGAGGTCTCTTCCAGCAGTACCTGGCCACCGCCGAGGGGCACCGCGTACAGGAACGTCGGCCAACCGGGCTCCCCGTGGTCGGTGCGCCAGTCCATGAACAGGGCGTCTCCGGGCCGGGTGAGCGGTGCCGCCGCGTCCTCGTCGACCACCACCCCGTAGGCCGTCTGGTCTGCGGACGTGCCGCGCGCCGGGCGGGGATGCAGCGGGCGCGCCCGGCCGCCGGCGTCGACGACGACGGCGGCGCGTAGCTCCGATCCGTCGGCCAGCGTGATGACCCCACGCTCCGGTGATCCGAGCGCGCGCCCGGTGTGAATGTGCACCCCGGCCAGTTGATCGGCGAGGTGACGATGCAGCGCGGGCACGTCCAGAACGGCGTATTCCCAACCCAATTGGTGCTCGGTCAGTGCGATCGCGCGGCCGTCGGCCCGCGCCGCGATCACCGATGCGGGCAGGTCCGCCGGTACCTCCGGGCTCCACATTCCGTACGTGGCCGTCCAGGGCCGGTCCGGGGAGGGGTCCAGCAATCCGGTGACCAGCCCGACCCGCCCGCACGCCGCCGCCAACGCCATGCCCGCGGGCCCGGCGCCCACCACCAGAACGTCCAGCTGCGGTCGCGAGGTCACAGTCGAACGATACGTACCTAGGAGGCCAATGCGCGGGGGGTGATCGTCGCCGGATCAGCGGTGGGCAGGGTGAGGAGCATGTCGGTGACCCGCAACGACCTGAAGGCGGTGGCGGTGGCGTAGGTCGTGGACGAGGCCACCAGTTGCACGGTGACCGTCTGACCGGGCTTCAAGGCGTGGGCGACAGGTTCGAGCGGGATGCTGATCGTGTGCGTCTGACCGTCGAGGGTGACCGGTATGGGGGTGACCTGGCTGCCCAGCACCATTCCGGTGGAATCGTCGACCAGCTGTGCGTACACGTGCCGGGCGATGCCGGTGCCGCGGTAGCGCAGCGTCAGTTGAGGTGCGCCCACCACAACGGTGGTCGCGGTCGGTGCGGGCGTCGTGAGGTTCAGCGCGTTGAAGGCTCTCGAGCCGCCGATCGGCAACACCCCGAACATCGGTCCGCAACCGCCGAGGAACGGCACCAACGGCAGCAGACCGCCGGCACTGCCGGCGGTGAGGGGGCTGCCGTTGACGATCGAGTAGGTGTCCGACGCGTAGAACTGCCCGCGCTGGTCGACGAACTCGAACTGCGGACCGGTCACCGCCGTGGTGTTGCCGTTGACATACCGGTCGAGCCAGGCGAGGGTCGCCCGCTGGATCACGACGCCGTCGGTGGGGTCGAAGAGGTCATTGGCGCACAGTCCGTGTCCGCCGCAGAACCAGATCACCTTCGTCGGCACACCGTTGGCGAGGAGGGTCTGGGCGGTGCTGTCGGCCTCCTGCAACGAGAACAGGGTGTCCACGGTGCCCTGGATCAGCAACGTGGGCGCGGTGATCTTGCCGACGAGGTCGAGCGGGCCGCCGGGGCCGAGTTGCGCCAGCCGGTCCTGTTCGGCGGCTGTTTGCCTGCCGGTCAGCACTCCGAAGATGGTGGCGGGCAGGATCGCCGGATTCGGACGGGTGAACAGGGTGATACCGGCGGTCAGGATCGACGCCCAGCTGCTCTTGAATGCCTGGTTCTTGTACGTCGCGGTGTTCAGGGTGTTCCAGGCGATCGCCGGCACGATCGCGTCGATGCGCGGGTCGGTGGCGGCGCTCACGAGCTGGATGCCGCCGCCGTAGGAGGCGCCGGTCATGCCGATGCGGGGATCGAGCACGCCGGGGTCGAGCCGGGCCTCGGGCTGGGTGGCCACCCAGCTGATGATCGCGGAGACATCCTTGGCGTCGAACTCGGAGGAGCCCTGCTCGAGTCGTCCGCCGGAGCTGTTCTCGCCGCGCGGATCCCAGGTCACCACGTTGTAGCCGGCGGCGCGCAGCGTCCCGACGTACACCAGGCCCGAGGTGTCGGCGATGATGCCGTCCAGCGGCGTGACATTCAGGTTCGTGGCGCCCGGCAGCAGCAGACCGGGGGCCTGCAGGATCGTGGCCGCCCGCTCGCCGGGCCGCAGCCCTACGGCGGGCATGAAGTGCGCGTAGATCCGGGTGCCGTCGAATGACGTCAGCATCACGTCGCGCGGACGCGGAGCCCCCGGCGGGCGGCCGGCCGCCAGCGGGTAGCCGAAGATCGGATGCAGCAGGTCGCTGACCACCGGTATCCGGTTGATCGCCGCGATGATCGGCGTGACGAACAGCGGTGCGAAGACCGGGATCTGCTGCAGCGGCTCCAGCAGCGGTGTCTTCGGTGTCGCGATGACCGGCGCCTGGGTGACCGGGTCGACGACCCGTGACGTGGCGGCGGTGGGGGCGAGGGTGTTCCTGCTCGCGGCGGCGAGCATCGTCCACGACAGCGGTGGATCCACCGGCGCCGTGGGTCTGTCCTTGGCGGTGCGCGCCGTGCGCACTGTGCGTGGCGCGGTCAGGGCGTCGGCGACTTCCGTCACGGCCGCCGGGGTGATGACGATCGGGTCATCCGAAGAGCTGTCGGCGGAGCCGGCCGCGGCCCGCTTCGGAGGTTCCAGCGACGCCGCCGACTTCGCGGACCTCGCGACCCGAAGTGTGCCCGATCGCGGGGTATCGGGCTCCGATCGCTCGTCGGGTTCTGCGGTCCGCGCCGGTGCTGTGCTGGACGCCGCAGATGTTGTACCGTCGCCCGAACCGTCAGCCGGAGCCGCCCACGCGGTGCCGCAGAGGGAGGTTGTCCCGAGTCTCGTAGAAGTTGAGGTGGCGGTCCCCTGCTCGAAACCTGCCGTGTGGTAGGTATCGGGCGTTCCGCCAAGAACTCCTACAGCAAGGGGACCACCATGAAGAAGAGTAACCAGATTCAGTCCGTCGATGTGAGTGCATCCGCGGTTCCCGAACGGGTCAGTGTGGCGATGAGCGAGATCGCCGGAAACATGAGCGAGGGCCTGCTGGCGTTGGCTGTCGGCGCGGGCCTGCAGGTGATGGCGGCGTTGATGGAGGCTGACGTCACCGCGCTGGCTGGCCCGAAGGGTCGCCACGATCAGGCCAGGACCGCGGTGCGGCACGGTCGTGAACGCGGCTCGGTGACCTTGGGTGGGCGACGGGTGCCGGTGACCCGGCCCCGGGTGCGCGCCGCCGACGGGACGGGCGAGTTGGCGGTCGCGTCCTATGAGCTGTTCAGTTCCACGGAGATCCTG
>JAUKNU010000001.1:1531000-1990356 GCA_030499155.1 Mycolicibacterium frederiksbergense
ACCCCAGCGCGGCGGCGAGTCTGCGCGAGGGCCTCGATGAGACGCTCACAGTCTTGCGTTTGGGGGTACCGCCCACGCTGGCCCGCACGCTGCGCTCGACCAACTGCATCGAGTCGATGATCTCGGTCTGCCGCGAACATGCCGGCAACGTCAAGCGCTGGCGCGACGGGCAGATGGCGCTGCGCTGGTGCGCCGCCGGGATGGTCGAGGCCGGCAAGCAATTCCGCCGGGTGAACGGCCACCTGCACCTGCCGGCACTGCGAGCAGCCCTCGAACGCGAGGTTGCCGAACATGTCGTACCCGTCGTGCACAATGATCAGGTGAGCGCAGCCTGATGCTCACCGGACCGCCACCGAAGTTCCACGGAACTTGGGACATCCTCCCGCAGAGGACCGCCGCCCCGATTCCCAGGGCCGCCGCCAGACCACCGATCCTGCCGATGTGCACCGCCGCACTCACACCGGTCGTCACGGATTTCTCCAGTCAGTCGTTTGCCGGCGAGGTGATGTCCATCACAACATGGCGGACCGATCGGAACAAGGCCAGCCCGCGACGGCGACGATGTCACGGAGCGACGGGTGGCCTACGTCGTGCGCGCGCTCCACTCGGCCGTGCGCTCGGATGTCGCCTCGGCCAGTGCCTTCAGCGTGTTCTCCACGTCGAAGTCCTTGCCGTACACCGGCGTCCCGGGTTGTTGTCGCCACGACTCGGAGATCGGCCCGGCGTCGACCGGATCGAACCCGAGCTGCTCGACGATCCCGTGCACCAACTCCCGTCCCGGTCCGTCCTCGCCGGCGATCGGGAGCGCGATGCGATCGGACGCACCGCTGGGCGTGCCCTTCTTCAGCAGATGCTTCCAGAAGATCCCGTTGAACACCTTGTACACCGGCGCACCGATCTGCTCGGCGACCCAGGCGCTTTCGGCCTGACCGTCCTCGATGGCCGAGATCTCCCCGTCGCGTTGCTGCGGGTAGTAGTTGTTGGTCTCGATCACCGGTGCGCCGGGCTTGCGCGCATCGACGATGCCGTCGGCGAGATCGGGCACGTTCTTCTGCGGGATGCTCACGATGACGAGGTCGGCGCCGGCCGCGGCGTCCTTGGCCCACACCGCCGTCGCGCCCGTTTCGTTGGCCAGGTCCGCGAGCGTCTCGGGCGCCCGCGAATTCGCCACGGTCACGTCGTGGCCCAGTTCGCGCAGCCGACGGGTCAGTGTCCCGCCGATCAGCCCTGCTCCGATGATTCCGATCTTCATAGTGGCGCCAACGCCCGGCCGCGGGGCGCTATTCCGCGGCGTGACCTCCCGGCGCACGACGACGGTGACCGGCGGGCCGTCAGCCGATGTGGCCCGGTCGGCCGAGCAGGTACCCCTGCCCACACTGGATTCCCAGGGCCCGCAGGGCGCGCATCTGCTGCGGGTTCTCGATGGCCTCGGCGACCGTCGACGAACCCAGCTCGGTGGCGAGTTGCACGATGGATGTGGCCAGCGCTCGTTTGACCGGGTCGTTCTCGATATCGGAGGTCAACTCGCCGTCGATCTTGATCATGTCCGGTCGAAGCCGCAGCAGCTGGGTGAAGCTGGCGAATCCGGCACCGGCGTCATCGATGGCCAGGTCGATACCTTTGTCCCGCAACGGCTTCAACCGGACGGCGAAGTCCTCGGGAAACGGCTCGTGCTCGGTGATCTCCACCACGAGTCGATACTCGGCGCCGGTCAGGATGTCCTGCACGGTCGGATCGAGCGCCGTCAGCGGACTCAGATTGACCGCCAGAAAGCACTCGTTCGGGATGGCACGCGCGGCGGCGAGGATGCGCCGCAATGCCAGCAGTTCCAGCGGATAGCTGCGGCCGAGCCGGCGCGCGGTGTCGAACCACTGGGCGGGGCTCACCTCCGGCTGTGCCGGGAATCGGGACAAGCCCTCGAAGCCCAGCGTGCGGCCGCTGGCCAGGTCGACAATGGGTTGGAAGACCGGCTGCAGCTCGGCCGGCGTCGACAGCAGGGCGTCCAACTGGTCGTGAAACTGGTCTTCCCGTAGAGCCTCGGGTAGCAACACCGATGCCAGAAATCGAGCCGCCGATTCGGCGTTCGGCGTGCGGGGGTCGTCGAGCAGGACATCGAGTAGCCGCGACAACTCCGAGTGCGAGTCGATCAGCGCCGAGACGAACTGGCTGATCGAGGTGATGGCGAGAACATCGGCGTCGTTGAACCGATGGGCTTCGGTCGCCGTGACAGACAGAGCGCCGATCGCTATGCCGTTGTGCATCAACGGAATCACCACCAGGGAGTGGATGCCCAACCGGTTGCCGATCTCACGGACCTCGGAAGTCAGCGTCATGTCGGACGAGGTTTCGTGGCTCACCTGGGGCTGCCCGGTGGCGATCGCACGCCCCTGGAATGTGCCCTCTCCGGGCAGTACCAGGCCGAGCAGCGACGCCACCAACCCATGGGCTGACACGACGACGAATTTCTTGTCCTGGGTGTAGATGCTGATTGCGGCACCGTCGGCCTTGGGGGTGAACAAACACGTCTGCTCGGCGATCCTGCTCATCAGGGATACTGGGTCGAGAGAGGCGGCCAGGACCGCCGTCAGCTTGTGCATGGAGCCCCGCATCGGCATCGTGTGTCCCGCCATTTCACAACACCTTGGCCCCCGCGGTGCAGAGAAACGCCGAAAGCGATGCCCTGACGTGCAGCAGCCCACCGGCCGGTGAACATTATGTGCTTAATCTGGCCATCGCGCTGATGGGCTCGGACGATGGAAGGGACATCGCCGAGCGAAAGGTCCACGTGTGACAGTCTCACCGCAGGCAACGCAGCGACGCCGGAAGCCGCACTGGTCACTGGCCCGCACGTGGCTGCTGCAGCCCGGTATCCCCGCGGGCGGCGAGGCGTATGACGCAGCCGTCGCCGGACCCGCCGATGCCGTCGTGTTGGACATCGAGGACGGACTGCCCGACGCACAGAAACCCGCAGGCCGGGTGTCGGTGGCCGAATGGCTGAGCGCCGGGGCGCAGGCGTGGGTGCGGATCAACAGCGTGGCGACCCCGGCGTGGTCGGCCGACCTGGACGCCGTGGCGAATACCCCCGGGCTCGTCGGCGTGATGCTGGCCAAGACCGAATCCGGCGACGATATCGCCGCCACCGCCGCGCGGTTGCCATCCGGAACGCCGGTGGTGGCCCTGGTCGAATCGGCGCTGGGCATCGAATCGGTCACCGAGATCGCACGGAGGCCGGGGTGCTCTCGGATCGCGTTCGGGCTCGGTGATTTTCGCCGGGACACCGGGATGAGCCAGGATCCGATGGTGCTGGCGTATCCGCGCGCCCGGCTGGTGATCGCCAGCCGTGCCGCCGGCCTCGCGGCGCCGATCGACGGGCCGACCCTGCGCGATCAGTCGCGTCACCTGGCCCGGGAGACCGCGGTGGCCAACGCCGCGGGCATGACCGGGCGGCTGTGTCTGGATCCCGAGCACGCCGAGACGATCAACAGTCTGCTCAGCCCGTCGGCGCTGGACATCGACGAGGCACGCCGGACGCTGGCGCGCCTCGACGCGCCCACCGGGCCCTATGACGGCAGCGTCGGACCCACCCGGGCCCGCGCGCAGGCGGTGCTCGACCTCGCCGAGAAGCTCGGCCTGGATTGAACCGATTCACATTTCTGCGAAAGCGCATGCGCAAGCGCTTGCCTACGGTTTAGGCTCCCGAAGATCACGTGATGCGATCCGCGTCACATCGGGGACAAGGGAGTCCACATGTTCGGGAAGCGCAGCACGCACCCCGTCGGAATGGTTCTCATGGCCGGCTCGCTGGTTCTGGGCCTGACGGCCTGCGGCGGATCGGATTCGGACGCCATCAAGGTCGGACTGATCACCAAGACCGATTCGAATCCGTTCTTCGTGAAGCTGCGCGAGGCCGCCAAGGCGCAGGCCGACAAGGACGGCGCCGAGTTGATCGCGCTGGCCGGCGCTTTCGATGGCGACAACGAGGGCCAGGTCGCGGCCATCGAGAACATGGTCGGCCAGGGCGTCAAGGGCATCCTGATCACCCCGAACTCCTCCACCGGGGTGCTCGACGCGATCAAGAAGGCCCGCGACGCCGGCGTCGTGGTCATCGCGCTCGACACCGCGACCGACCCCGAGGATGCCGTCGACGCGACGTTCGCCACCGACAACCTGGCCGCCGGCGTCAGCCAGGGCAAATGGGTGAAGGCCGCCCTCGGTGACGCGCCGCCCCAGATCGTGATGCTGGACGGCACCCCCGGCGGCACCGTCGACACCTTCCGGCACGACGGATTCCTGGAGGGCTTCGGCATCACCGAGGGCTCCCCGGAGATCGTCGGCCAGGAGAACACCAACGGAGACCAGACCAAGGCCCAGACCGCCATGGAGAACATCCTCCAGCGTGCACCGGGCATCAACGCGCTCTACACCATCAACGAGCCCGCGGCCGCCGGTGCGTATCAGGCTATCCAGTCGGCCGGCCGCACCGACCAGATCACCATCGGGTCGATCGACGGCAGCTGCACCGGCGTCGCCGATGTGAAATCCGGCAAGATCGGCGCCACGGTGATGCAGTTCCCGGCGAAGATGGCCGAGCAAGGCGTGCAGGCCGTGGTCAAGTTCGCCACCGACGGCACCAAGCCGAGCGGATTCAATGACACCGGTTCGGAGCTCATCACCGACAAGCCCGTCGCCGGGCTCGAATCCAAGGACACCGCCTGGGCCGAACAGAACTGCTGGGGCTGAGCCCGGCCATGAGCACCGGCGCTTCCTCGACGGCTCCCTCTACGGCTAAGCCCTCGGTAGCGAGCCGGTTCAACGCGGGCAGCATCCTGCGTGAACCGCTGCTCGGGCCGATGGTCGCACTCCTGCTGGCCATCGTCATCTTCAGCGCGGTCTCGGACTCGTTCCTCAACCCGCAGAACGTCTCCCTGATCCTGCAACAGTCGGTGGTCGTCGGCATTCTGGCCGTCGGTCAGACGTTGATCATCCTCACCTCCGGTATCGATCTCTCCATCGGCGCGGTCGCCGTCTTCGGCAGCATCGTGATGGCCCAGACTGCCGGCGCGAACGGGCCTTTCGTGGCATTGGGGGCCACGCTGCTGGTGTGTGTGGCGTTCGGGGCGATCAACGGCGGGCTCGTCACGATGCTGCGGCTACCACCGTTCATCGTCACGCTGGGCACCTTCACCGCGATCCAGGCGGCGACCCGGCTGCTCGCCGGCTCCGAGACCTACCGCGTGGAGCAGGGCCCGCTCACCTTCCTGGGCACGTCCTTTCGCATCGGCTCGTTCTCGACCACCTACGGTGTGGTCGCGATGCTGCTGGTCTACCTCGTCATGTGGTACGCGTTGTCCCAAACATCTTGGGGTAAGCATGTTTACGCGGTCGGCGGCAACCCGCAGGCGTCCATGCTGTCCGGCATCAAATCCGGGCGGGTGCTGCTGTCGGTCTACATCACCACGGGCGTGATCGCGGCCATCGCCGCGTGGGCCGCTCTCGGGCGCATCCCCAACGCCGACCCGAACGCCTACCAGAACGCCAATCTCGAGTCGATCACCGCGGTCGTCATCGGCGGGACCAGCTTGTTCGGTGGACGCGGCGGCGTGGGCGGAACCCTGGTCGGCACGCTCATCGTCGGGGTGCTCCGTAATGGCCTCACCCAGGCCGGTGTCGACAATCTCTACCAGAACATCGCGACCGGAATTCTCGTGATCGTCGCGGTCGCCGTGGATCAGTTCGCGCGCAGGAGGTCACAGTGACGATCACGACGAGCGGCACACCGGTGCTGGAGGCGCGCGGACTGGTCAAGAAGTACGGCAGCGTGACGGCGATCAACGGCGCGGACTTCGCGCTGCACGAGGGCGAGGTCCTCGCCGTCATCGGCGACAACGGTGCCGGAAAGTCGAGCCTGATCAAGGCGCTGGCCGGCGCCGTGGTACCGGACGCCGGGCAGATCCTGATGAACGGAACACCCATGTCGTTCAAGAACACCCGGGACGCCAGGGCCGCCGGCATCGAAACGGTCTACCAGGATCTCGCGGTGGTTCCTGCTCTCGACATCGCTTCGAATCTCTACCTCGGGCGTGAGATGCGGCGTAAAGGCATTGCCGGCAGCATCTTCCGCCGGCTGGACATGCCGAGAATGCGGCAGGAGGCCGCGCAGCACCTCGCCGACCTCAAAATCGGCATCAAGTCCGTGAACCAGGCCGTCGAGACGCTCTCGGGTGGGCAGCGACAAGGTGTCGCGGTGGCGCGGGCCGCCGCTTTCGGCCGCGGCGTGATCATCATGGACGAGCCCACGGCCGCTCTCGGCGTTCGCGAGTCGGGACAGGTGATCGACCTGATCCGGTCGATCCGCGACCGTGGTATCCCCGTGGTGCTCATCAGCCACGACATGCCGCATGTGTTCGAGGTGGCCGACCGGATCCACATCCACCGCCTCGGCAAGCGTGCCGGTGTCGTCGATCCCAAGAAGCGCTCGATGTCCGAGGTGGTCGCGCTCATGACGGGTGCGGAGGAGCCGACCGATGAGGAACGCGCCGGTATCTGAGAAGGCCCCGGTCGGGGTCTTCGTCGGATTGGCAACGCTGGACGTGATTCACCGGATCGCGAAAGCGCCTGCGGTGAACGAGAAGATCACGTCGACGGCACAGTTCGTGGCGGCGGGCGGACCGGCGGCAAATGCGGCCGTCACCTTCGCGGCATTGGGCGGGGACGCAACCCTGGTGACCGCTCTCGGTGACGATCCGGTCGCCGACCTGGTCCGGGCCGATCTCGCCGGACACGGGGTGCGCGTGGTCGACGCCGCGGCGGGCACCAACCGCGCGGTACCCGTCTCCGCGGTGTCGGTCGTCGAATCGACCGGCGACCGTTCGGTGGTCTCGCTGGACGCGGTGACCTCCGACGCATCGCCACCGGCGGCGCTGGGCGAGATGATCAAGGATGCCGACGTGGTGCTCGTCGACGGACACCACCCACTGATCGCCCGCGACGCTGCCCGGCATGCCGCAGCACGGGCGGTCACCCTCGTCGTCGACGCCGGCCGCTGGAAACCGGTGATGACCGATATCATCCCGCACGCGACGGATATGGTGTGCTCCAACGACTTCCGGGTTCCGGGGGCCGACGGTCCGGAATCCAGCGCGGCGGCGCTGGTGCGCGCCGGTGTGCGCACCGTCGTCACCACACATGGCGGCGAGCCCGTGCAGTGGTGGTCGGACGGCAGCTCTGGATCCGTGCCGGTGCCGCGGGTGGAGGTGGTCGACACGTTGGGCGCCGGTGACACCTTCCACGGTGCGTACTCGTATTACGCGGCGCAGAGCGCGAGCAGCATCACCGAGCGCATCGATCGCTCCGCCCGGGTGGCGGCACTACGGTGTTCGATAGTCGGGCCGCGGGCATGGCTGGACCAACTCCCCAGCGACCTTCACACCACACACACCCGAAAGCGAGAATGGTGACCTTCGAGCAGGACGTGCAGGACGCCACCCTGGACCAGCTGGTCGAGTCGGCCGGCGGCCTCGTCGTGCCCGGGGAACGCCGCATCCTCGGACTCACCGGCGCCCCGGGCGCCGGGAAGTCCACCGTGGCCGAGCAACTCGTCACCGCACTGGGCCCCGAGGTCGCGGTACTGGTGCCCATGGACGGCTTCCACCTGGCCAACGAGGTGCTGATCGACCTGGGTCGGCTGAACCGCAAGGGCGCGCACGACACCTTCGACGACGGTGGGTATGCGCGGCTGATCGCGAGCCTGCGGGCCCAGCGCGGGGACGACCCCGTCATCTACGCCCCGCGGTTCCGGCGTGAGATCGAAGAGTCGATCGGCTCCTCCATTCCCGTCCCGGCTGCGGTGCCGCTCGTGGTCACCGAAGGCAACTACCTGCTGCTGGAATCCGACGCGTGGCCCACGGCGCGGTCCCATATCGACCAGGTGTGGTTCCTGGCTCCCGACACCGACATTCGGCATACCCGGCTCGTGCGTCGGCACGAGTCGTACGGAAAGTCCCCGGAAGAAGCGACGTTCTGGGCGCTCGGATCCGACGAGCGCAACGCGCAGTTGATCGAGTCGACCGCCGGCCGCGCGGACCGCATCGTGCGTCTCCGATGAAGACCATGGGCGATGTCGCGCGTATCGCCGGTGTCTCGGCGTCCACGGTGTCACATGTGCTCAACGGCACCCGCAAGGTCAACACCGCCACGCGACTGCGCGTCGAGGCGGCCATCGAGGAAACCGGATACCGCCGCAACGGGGTGGCCCGATCGCTTGCCGCGGGCCGCACACACACGGTCGGACTGTCCATCTCCGCGCTGACCAACCCGTACTTCGGCAGCCTGGTGCACGCCGTGGAGCGGGCGCTGTCCGACGCCGGGTACGTCCTGATCGTCGGCGACTCCCATGACGATGTGACCTCGGAGCAGCGTGTGACCGGCTCGCTGCTGGACCGCCAGGTCGACGGGATGATCGTGGCGCCCGCGGCCGGGTCGGAGCGGATCACCTTGCCCGAGATCACCCGCACCGGAACCCCGCTCGTGCTGATCGACCGCGGTGTCGACGCCGGGTGCGATCAGGTCGGCC
This sequence comes from Mycolicibacterium frederiksbergense, assembly GCA_030499155.1. Lineage (GTDB taxonomy): Bacteria > Actinomycetota > Actinomycetes > Mycobacteriales > Mycobacteriaceae > Mycobacterium > Mycobacterium frederiksbergense_A. Next base: position 1,539,573 of record JAUKNU010000001.1, read on the forward strand.
CGGAGAACTTCGCCTCGGCGCGGTCGTTGACCGCGCATCTGCTCGACCTCGGGCACCGACGCATCGCCGTCGTGCGCGGCCTGGCCGGGATCTCCTCCACGATCGAGAGATTCGACGGATACTGCGCGGCGCTGGCCGATCGTGGTATCGCCGTGGACCCCGCGCTGGTCCTCGACGGTGACTCCAACACCGACGTGGCCGAACGTGAGGTGCATGCCCTGATGTCGCGTGCCGATCGGCCGGGCGCGCTGGTCTCCCTGAACAACGCCATGACGATCGGAACACTCAAAGCTCTTCGCAGACTTGGCTTGTCGATACCGGGTGAAGTTGCCTTCTCGTGCTACGACGACTTCGAATGGTCCGATCTCTTCGCGCCCAGGCTCACCGCCGCGGCACAGGACGTCGAGACGATCGGTGTCACCGCGGCCGAACTGCTGCTGCGCCGCATCCACGGAAGCGATGACGCGCCGCAGCAGATTCGCGTGCCCACGACCTTCCACCACCGCAATTCGTGCGGGTGCACATAACCACCGATAGGACCGTCGATCATGCCGATTGCAACCCCTGATCACTATGTGGCGATGCTGGATCGCGCCAAGGAGGGCGGGTTCGCGTATCCGGCCATCAACGTGACCAGCTCACAGACCCTCAACGCCGCCCTGCAGGGGTTCGCGGAGGCCGACAGCGACGGCATCATCCAGGTGTCACTGGGCACCGCGCTCTACCTGTCCGGCAATGCGGTGCAGAACCGCTTCGCGGGGTCGAAGGCGCTGGCGCTCTACGCGCACGAGGTCGCGCAGCATTATCCGGTGACCGTCGCGCTGCACACCGATCACTGCCCCGCGGAGAATCTCGACGACTGGGTCCGGCCACTGATCGCCGATGCGACAGAACGACGTAGCCGCGGGCTGGATCCGCTGTACCAGTCGCACATGTGGGACGGATCCGCGGTGCCCCTCGACGAGAACCTGCGTATCGCCGAAGGACTGCTGGCCGCGTCGGTGGAAGCGAACACCCTGTTGGAGATCGAGGTCGGTGTGATCGGCGGCGAGGAGGACGGGGTGTCCCACGAGATCAACGACAAGCTGTACTCCACCGTCGAGGACGCGCGGGCCACCGTGCAGGCCTTGGGGACAGGGGAGCGCGGTCGCTATCTGACCGCGCTGACCTTCGGCAACGTGCACGGTGTCTACCACCCGGAGTCGGTGCACCTGCGCCCGGAGATCCTCGAGGAGATCCAGACCGTCATCGGTGCCGAAACCGGCCGGGCCAAGCCATTCGACCTCGTCTTCCACGGCGGGTCGGGTTCCAGCGCCGAGGACATCGCGTCGGCCGTTGCCAGCGGCGTCGTCAAGATGAACGTCGACACCGACACCCAGTATGCGTTCACCAGGTCGATCGCAGGCCACATGATCTCCCACTACGACCAGGTGCTGAAGGTCGACGGTGGCTACGGCAACAAGAAGGCCTACGACCCGAGGTCCTGGGGCAAGCCGGCCGAGAATGCCATGGCGGCAAGGGTTGTCGAAGCCGCGCAGATGCTGGGATCGGCGGGACGGGCGATGCGCTAGGCGGGACCCGCGCTATCCGACCTTCGTCAGGGTGAACCCACTCCGATAGGTTGCCCCGGCCGGATCGCCGCAGCCCGCGGCGGACTGAACGTGGACGGCGGTACCGCTCAGCGACCCTGCATCGAGTGAAAAGGTGACGGTTCCAGGGACGGTCACACCATCGTTGGGCGGCTTGCACCGGACGGCCTGGGCGGACGGAACGACCAGTACCCAACGTCCGTCGGTCATCCGCGCCTGCCCGCCGTGGGGGTGCACTCTCGGGTCGGTGACGGGCGTGACGGCCATGTCGGCGCATCCGGGTCCGCACGGCGTGATCACCCAGGTGGTGAGCCGTCCGGTGTCGGACCGATAGCTGTAGGTGCCGCTCAGTTCACCCGATATGGCGCCGGGCGGCCCGCCGGCCCACGCGGTGCCTGCCGATCCGACCGCCACGCCCGCCGCGATGATGAACATCGCGGACCGCCCGCCGGTGATGGTCATGGTGTTCCTCTCGTTGACGGTGGTAGCGGCGCCGCGGACGGGGTCAGATGGTCCCGGGCATCCCGCCGATGCCGGCAATGCCGGGCATCCCGCCGTCCACTGCGGGCGACGGCATGGGAATCGTCGGAGGAGATGGCAGCGCGTACGGGCCGCCTCCGCACACCGGATCGGCGGGCTGGCTGATGCAGGAGTCGTCGTCCGGCCCGGTGGGAGGCCCGAACGGCCCGGGAGGTTCGAGCGGCACAGGCGCGCCGAAGATGCCGGCGGTGGCGGGCATCGCGAACGCCTGCGCGGAGGCGGCGGTGGCCGCAAGGACGATGAGCGCACCGCCCGCAACGCTTTTCGTCGCGGCGCATCGTAATCCGGTGGCGGTCCATCTCATCGCGCGCTCCTCCGTCGGGCCTCCCGGCGATCCGCCGACCAAACATATTGACGCCAAGCGATATTCGTTACAACTCGACCATCGGTGGAGCGGACTGAACGCAGGCTAGCCGATGAAACGTGCGCCGACGGCGATTTGGACGAGCCGGCACCTTCAGTGCCAACGCTTGGGATCGGCTTCGAGCGCTGCGCGGTCCCATCCCGCCAGATCCGCCGCCGCAACGTAGGTGAACTCCAGGAAGTCCAGCACCAATTGCTCCGGATCGTTCGCCGTGCGCACCGCCTCATACGGCAACAGGTACTGCCGGAGCTTGCCGTCGTAGAAGGCCCCATCGGGGCAACCCGGGAACTCGGCGTAACCGGCCGGCTCCGGGTATGCGTAGGCGTAGAACGCGCCCTCGTCGCCACCCCCGGGCCAGAAGCCGCAACTGGTCAGTTCGTGGGAGTACCCCTCGACCATGACCCAGTCGCCACAGTTCGGTGCCCCGCCGGGGTGCGGCGGCGCGGGACGTCCGGAGAACCGGCTGCATGCCAGATCGAAGGAACCCCAGAAGAAGTGCACCGGACTGACCTTCCCGATGAACCGGGATCGGAACTCGCCGATGACCCGGTCGGCCTGGATCAGCTGCTGCCAGAACTTGCCGACCGCGTCCGCGTCATACGCGGCCCGGTCATCCTCGACGAAGGGAACGGCCGGGTCCACCTCGTTGGGGCCCGCGGAGATCTGCACCTCGATCCCCAGCCGGGCGAGCAGGCCCAGCACCTCGCTGTGGAACTGCGCAACGGACAGGTCGCGCAACGAAATCGAGCCGGAACCGCCATCGCTCACCCGGACCTTCAGCGCATGGTCGACGAAGTCGAACTCCACGTCGAACAGCCTCGTGTCCACCGGAATTGCCGAGGTCGTCAGTCCACGCGGTGACACGTATAACGGCACCTGCCACCAATGGTTGAGCAACGGTGCATGCGCCAGTCGTATTTTGCCGATGATCTGGGTCCACATGTGCAGCGCCTGGCGCGTGGGCTCCCAATCGTCGACACGCAGTGCCGGCCACCCCGCCGCGGATTCGCTCATGACGTTCTCCTTTGTCTCAGATTGCGGCCTTGCCAGTGGTGTTCGGGAAGTGCGGACTGCGCCGACTGCTCTCATGATGCCTTCAGCCGCGGACCGTGGCCGTAGCCGTAGTCGGTGGCGACGTCGGTGAGCAGGTGGCGCAACTGGGCGCGGCCGCGGTGCAACCGCGACATGACGGTGCCCACCGGTGTGCCGGTGATGGCGGCAATGTCCCGGTAGGACAGGCCCACGACATCCGCATAGAACACCGCGATCCGAAAGTTCTCGGGCAATGCGGTCAGGGCGTCGGTGACCGCGCGGTCGGGCAGGGAGTCCAGTGCCATCGCCTCGGCGGATCGCATCCGGTAGCGGCTGTCGGCCGCAAGCTGGTCGTCGGTGAACTCGGCTGCTGTCACTTCGGTGGGGCGGCTCGACCGGCGGCGATGGTTGCTGATGTGGGTGTTGGTGAGCACCCGAAAGAGCCATGCGCGCAGATTGGTCCCCGGCCGGAACGAATGAAAACTCCGGAATGCCTTGAGCATCACCTCTTGGGTGAGGTCCTCGGCGTCGGCGCGATGCCGCGTCATCTTCAGCGCGCTGCAGAAGATGAGGTCCCGCATGGGCAGTGCATCGCGCTCGAAACGTGCGACCAGCTCGGCGCCGGCCACAGACCGGTCACCCCCGCCCGACGGTGCCGGAAGGTGCTCCACGGTGTCTCCCGTCCGGGGTGTCGGCGACCTACGAGTACATTTGTACCGTAAGTACATTTGTACCGCAACCGCCCCTCGGCCACGCCGGTGTGTGAGCGGCCCGCGGCGTCGAAGCCTGAGTAAGCTGAATGATCTGCAAGTACACCTGTACCGCCGGTACCCCGGTACCGAAAGTAGGAGAGTGGGCGATCGCTACCCGCAAGACGGCGGAACAGATCTGCGCTGACATCGTCGACGCGGCCATCGAGGTGGCCGGTCACAAGGGTATCGACGCATTGACGCACCGGGCTGTCGCACAGGCGGCCGGGGTCTCGCTGTCGTCGACCACCTACCACTACGCGTCCCGCGAGGACATCATCGCCGCGGCCTTCCGGCACACCGTGGCCACGGAGCTGGCCGAGATGAGGGCGAACACCGCCCGGTTGGCGGCCATGGCTCAGAGCGAGCCGGCGAAGGTGCGCACCGCGGTGGACGAGTGGCTGCGCCAGATCATGGTGTCCGAACCGCGTGGCCGGGTCTACATGCGTGCCCAGTACGAACTGCAACTGTATGCCGTGGCCAAGCCGTCCATGCGTGACGAGGTCGGTGCCTGGCAGGACGAGACCAACGACCTCTTCGCGCACCTGTTCGGCGTGCTCGGCGCACCCCAGCCCACGCTGGCGGGACAAATCGTGGTGGCCGCCGTCGACGGGCTGCGGCTGGCGTTCCTGACCAGCACGCAATCCTTGGAGGAGGCGGACGAAGCCTGCAGTGCCGCGCTGGTCTGGCTCACCGGACTCATCCTCGGCGGTTGACGGCGAGCCTTCGCTACTCCGCCGGGGTCACATCCGTCCCGGAGCCCTTGACCGAAGCCTTGGCGCGCTTCTCCGCCCGGACCGCCCGCTTCCCGCGCACGAACCCGGTCGCCGAGATGGTCGCCGCCACCAGCGCGGTCTCGCCGTTGACGAGCGGATGGAAACCGACGCCGGCCCCACCCCGGCCCTTCACCGGGATATCGGCGACTTCGGTGACCTTCCAGGCCTTTTCGGAGATCGACAGAATCGCTTCACCGTTGCCGCACGACACCGGCAGCGCCGCGATCACCGCGTCGTCTTCGGCGGCGAGCTTCACCCCCGCCACGCCGTTACCCGCTGCGCCTTGCGGATTCACTGCCGCCGGGTCGATCCGCAACACCTTCCCGCGGCGCGTCACCAGCGCCAGGTGGTAGCCGTCGGCCAGCACCCCCGATGCCAGTAGTCCGGTGATATCCGGTGCGACCGGGATATCGCGGATCTTGTAGGGCAGGCCGTTGCCGTTGGTGAACTTGATCCGTCCGTCGGTCCACACTGCCCAGCCCAGCCCTGAGCTGAGCAGTTCGCCGTGGCTGTCGGAGAACACGCCGCGGTCATCGAGACGCCAGGCGGCGTTGACCTTCTTCTCGCGGGGCCCGTCGTCGTCGGCGCCGGCGGTGACCGGTGCCGCGTCGGGGTCCAGGACGGTGCGCCGGTCGAACTCGGGCCCCTTGAACAGTTTGGCGGTCTCCACCAGCTCCTTGTCGATCACCTTGCGGCGGGCATCGGGGTTGGTCACCAGCTCGGTCAGCTCGATGAACTCGGCGTCCAGTTTGTCCGCTTCGGCCTGCAGCTCGATGACGTCGAGCTTGGTGAGCCGTCGAAGCTGCAGCGCCAGCACGTAATTGGCCTGCTCCTCGTCGATCGCGAAGCGATCCTGCAGGCCGCGGCGGGCATCGTCGACGGTGTCGGAGTTGCGGATCACCGCGACCGCGGCGTCGATGTCCAGGTGAATGGTCATCAGACCGGCGACCAGGTGCCGCCGCGCGGTGACCTTCTCCAGTCGGTATTCGCTGCGGCGCAACACCACCGAGTCGCGCAGGTGCAGGAATGCGCCGATCAGTTCGCGCACCGTCCACCAGCGCGGCACCCGGTCCTCGTCGAGCGCGACCAGGCTGGCCGCGAACGTCGATTCCAGTGGCGTCAGCGCGAGCAACTGGTCTCGGATCGTCTCGGCGCTGTGTCCGCGCTTGGCGGTGACCACGATGCGCAGCCCGTTCCGGCGGTCGGTCAGGTCCGACATGTCGGCCACCCCCGACATCTCCCCGGATTCGACCAGCGCCCGGATGCGTTCCTGCACCGTGTTGCTCGCAACCCCGGGCGGCAGTTCGGTGACGATGACGTTCTTGCCGTCCACCGACACCGTGCCGCGTACCGTGAGCTGCCCGCGCCCGGTGGTGATGTACTCCCGCAGACCCGCGGTGCCCACCACGGTGGACCCGCATCCCCAGTCGGGGCCCGGAATGAGCTTCATCAGGGTGTCGTCGGTCGTGTTCGGCCGCGCCAGTAGCGCCCGGCAGGCGGCCATGATCTCGCGCGGATTGTGCGCGGGCACCTTGGTGGCCCAGCCCTCGGCGATGCCGACGGCACCGTTGCACAGCAGCACCGGCCATTGGGCCGGCAGCATGGTCGGTTCGATCCATTCACCGTCGAACGTCGAGACCATCGGTACGGCGTGGTCGTCGAGCTCGGCGGTCAGCGCGGCCCCGGGTGCCGACAGCCGCATCTCGGTGTATCGGTCGGCGGCGGGAATGTCGCCCTGGATGCGAGGGAAAGCGCCCTGTCCGTCAATCACTTTCACCCGCTGGAACTCTGCGGCCATCAGCGCCGCGGCCCCGTACATGGACGCGCCGCCGTGCGGGTGCAGGTTCCCGGTGACCGCCGAGCACACCTTCGAGGACTTCTGCGGCTTGTTTCCGGGCAGCAGCCTCGAGTCGTGCATCTGGTAGAGCAGGCGTCGCTGGCCGGGTTTGAGCCCGTCGAACGCCGACGGGATGGCGCGGTCGCTGACGCTGTAGAGCGCGAACGTCAGCTGGTAGTGGTTCCAGTAGTCGTCGGCGCTCTGGTCGAGCACCAGATCGGGATTCTGCTCGATGATGGCGGTCACAGTGATTTCCTAAATCTTCTAGCTCAAGTCCAGTGCGGCGGTGTCGACACGGGCGGCGACATCGGCCATCCACGTGCGCCGGCCCTCCGGAGGCCCGCCGAACAGGGTGTGGTGCAACTTGGCGTCACCGTCGTCGAGGTGCACCCGAATCACGGTGCGCCGTTGCGGATCGAGCACGGTGTTCCAGAAGTCATCGGCGTCCATCTCGCCGAGACCCTTGTTCCGTTGCACTTCCACCTTGCGTTTGGAGGTGGCCTTCAGCTGCGCCACCGCGGTGTCACGCTCGGATTCGTCCTGGCAGTAGATGCGCTCGTTGCCGTCCTTGACCACGAACAGCGGTGGCAGCGTCACATAGACCATCCCGGCTTCCACCAGTGGCCGGTAGAAGTCCAGAAACATCGAGATGAGGCTGGAGTTGATGTTGCCGCCGTCGGGGTCGGCGTCGGAGGCGAACAGGATGCGGTCATAGCGGCACTGCTCGGGGTCGCAGTGCTCACGCACCCCGCAGCCCAGGATGCGTTCGATCGAATCGAATTCGTCCTTGACCCTGGCCTTGTTGACGGTGAACCCATAGACGTTGGGCGGCTTACCTTTCAGTGGGAAGGCGGCCTGGAACGTGGCGTCGCGGGCCGCCTTGATGGTGCCCAGCGCCGAGTCGCCCTCGCACAGAAACAATTCGGCGCCCGACCCGCGTCCGGTTTCCCGGCTGGGCAGCAGCTTGGGCGGCAGCGACAGGTTGGTGCCCAGCCCCTTGGCCTTCGACGCCGCGCGGGACCGGGCCTTGGCGCCCTCGGCGCTGCGACGTGCCCGCGCCGACTCCAGGGCCAGCTTCGTCCACAGCGACACGGCGTCGCTGTTGGCCGGGTTGGCCGCCCAGATGGTGACGCTGCGCGCCACATCGGGGGCCATGGCCAGGTTGAGCGATCGTGAGGAGACCGCGGTCTTGGCCTGCGAGTCCCACGCCACGTCGGGGGCGCGGGTGTCGACGGCCAGTGCGGTCACGGCCACGAAATCTTGTGGCTCCGGGCCGTCCTCACCTTTGGCCAGGCCGAGATCGCGGATCCGGGAGGCGCGGTCGGCCAGCGCTTCGGACAGGCCCTTCATCGCGGCCGTCAGGTGGGACCCTCCACCTGGGGTGCGCACGGTGTTGCAGAACGCGGCGATCGTGGCGGGTTCTGCCGGGCCGGCGGTCAAGGACCAGCGGAACGGTGTCGGGCCGCGGCCGGTGGTGTACTCGCCCCGGCCCTCCACGACGGCGCGGACACCGGGCAGGGGAGTGCCCGCCGCGGTGCACATCAGGTCCAGGAGGGTGTCGCTGCCCCACGGGCCGCTGAAGGGTTCGAGCAATGCCGGCGGCACCTCGTGGCCGGGCCAGCCTTCGTCGACCACCGTCAGGTGCACGCCGGGGGACATCCGGGCGGCGGCGTGCGCACGCAGCAGCACCTCACCGACGTCCACGGTCGAGTCGGGCACCACGATCGGGTCGAACAGGATGCGCACCGTGGTGCCGTGCGCGTCCGGCTTGCGGTTACCGGTGCCGCGCAGCTTCTGGTTGTCGGCGCGGGTGAACGGCGCGTCCGGATCGAACTCGTTGCCTTCGAACGAACCGGGGTAGCCCGCGCCGAAGCTCTGCAGGTAGGTCTTGCCGGCGCGGCGCACGGTCACGTCGGTACGCGCAGAGATGAACACCGCTGCCGCGGCGCCGATCCCGTTCAGGCCGGCTCCGGTGCTGGTGGCATCGGAATGCGCGGAGAACTTTCCACCTGCGCGCGCCGTGCCCAGGGTCTTGACGATGCCGTTCTTACCGGTCGTGGGGTCCGAGTCGACGGGCAGGCCGCGGCCGTCGTCGGCGACACTGACCGATCCGTCGGCGTGCAGGGTGATGGTCACCGTGGAGCCGCCGTGGCTGGGATCGGCGACCTCTTCGATGGCGTTGTCGACCAACTCGCGCAGGGCGGTGTTGAGCACGTCGAGGCCCAGGTTCACCGCCGGCCGCAGGCGCGTGTGCTGGACATCGTCGAGCTCGGTGATGTCTGCGGCGTTGTAACTCACTGCTGGTTGTCTCCGTCTGGGCCGGGTGGGATTGCCGGAGGAATGGTAGTCCGCCGACCCGACATCTCAGCGTATCCGTGCCGGTGAAGCCGGTCACCGATGCGGCGGAAACGCGTCGCGCAGGGCCTCGCGCAGGGATCGAACCTCCTCACACAGACGCTCCGCATCGGTGTAGAGCGCGCCGTAGAGCGCCCAATCGTCGGGCAGGTCCAGTCGGTGGATATCGGCGGTGGCGCCGAGGAGCCGGAGGGCGCTTTCACAACGGCGGGATGCTTCGGAGAGAGCGTCACCGGGCTTCAGGTCTGCCATCGAGTGGATCGTCGCCGCTGCGGCGACGGCATCGCAGACCGCGGCCAGCACGCCGGCGTAGTGCCGATGAAATTCGTTGCGCGGAATCTCCTGCGCCACTTGTTCACGATTTCTTTCCTGGGATACCCGGACCAGACCGGCCGTGACGAACCGGAGTTGTTCGGCGATGCGGTCGACGCCGTGCACCGTTATCCGGTAGACGGTCAGATCGCTCCGATCGCGGGCGAGCAGGCGGCGCGGATTCAGTTTGTGCGTTTCCCAGGCGTGATCGATGGTGCTGCGGGTCTGAGCGGCCATCCGCGGCAGGTCGTCGCTGCGCCGCCGCCACTCCCGAGCGGCGTCGGGTTCGGGTATTCCGGAGTCCATTGCGGCGGCCATGTCCTCGAGCAGCTGGGTGGCGGCCCGGAAGTAACCTTCGACCGCGCCCGTGGCACTGCGGTATCGCAATGGCGGTGCGATGAGCAGATTGGTGACGATGGCGACGGTTGCGCCCAGCAGCACCATCCCGGCAAGGTCGCGGATCAGGGTCAATGCGGGCTTGTCGGACGACGGGATGGCGAACACGCCGTAGGCGAATACCGCCGCCACCGTCACGTTGAAGCCCTGGCTGCCCAAGCGGTGCCAATGCCCGATCACGAGCGTCACCGCCAGGATGATCGGTAGCAGCCATGGCTGCACGCCGGCCGCCAGGACAGCCCCGCCTACCAGCGCGATCCCGAGAAGTACCGCGGCGGTGTAGTGGGCCGCTTTCTCCACCGACTCCGCGATGGTCTGGTGCATGAGCAGCATCGCCGAAAACGTCGCGAATGTCGCGTAGGTGGCGTGAAAGACATCGGTCGCCACGATCCAGGCGGCGGTTCCCGCGATGATGCACTTCACCAGGACCAGTGCGGTGTTGCGGTCGACGGTGACGGCGGGCAGTGCCCGCGTGAGCCGCCGCGCGGCTGCAGCCATACGCACCTCCGGTATCGACACGAGGTTTCCCGCCTCGTGCGTGGGCTACCCGGTGGGCGACCGACAAATCGGTGGCTCGGGCACGGGGTCGTGCGCGGCCTCGTCTCGGGCGGGATGTCCGAAGAAAGCAGCAGCGATCGGTCTGCAAGGCCACCAACGCCACAGCTCGTGAGAAGGGAGCACCGATGCTTGCGCTGACCGTCGAACCCGGCACTGTCGATTCGCTACGCGTGGAGGAGGTCCCGGAACCGCGGCCCGGCGCCGACGAGCTGCTGGTGAACGGGCTGTCGGTCGGGGTGTGTGGCACCGACCGGGAGATTGCGCGCGGTGACTACGGCGCGGCGCCGCCGGGACAGCAACGGCTCGTCATCGGCCACGAGTCGCTGGGCCGGGTTGCGAAGGCACCGCCGGGCAGCGACATCGCCGAGGGCGATCTCGTCGTCGGGGTGGTACGCCGGCCGGACCCCGTACCGTGCGGCGCCTGTGCACGCGGCGAGTTCGACATGTGCCGCAACGGGCGCTACACCGAGCGCGGCATCAAGGCGATCCACGGCTACGCCAGCGAGCGGTGGGCGGTGCACGCCGACTATGCGGTGGTCGTCGACGCCGAACTCGCCAGGGTCGGCGTGCTGCTGGAGCCGACATCGGTGGTCGCCAAGGCCTGGGAGCAGGTCTACCGGATTGGCGAACGGAGCTGGTTCGACCCGCGCCGGGTGCTGGTCACCGGCGCGGGCCCGATCGGCCTGCTCGCGGCACTGCTGGCCGTACAACGCGGGCTCGATGTACATGTGCTCGACCGGGCCACGACGGGGCCCAAGCCGGGGTTGGTCGAATCCCTGGGCGCCACCTACCATCGCGAGGCGTCGGATGTCGTCACCGCACGACTGCGACCCGACGTGATCATCGAAGCCACCGGATCCAGCCAGGTGGTGATCGACGCCATGTGTGCCACCGATCGCTACGGCATCGTCTGCCTGACCGGGGTTTCGCCTGCCGGGCGCACGCTGCACATCGATGCCGGCGCACTCAATCGCGACATCGTGTTGGAGAACGATGCGGTGGTCGGATCGGTGAACGCGAACTTGCGGCACTACCGGGAGGCTGCGCAGGCGCTCGCCCACGCGGACCAACCGTGGCTGCATTCGTTGATCACCCGTCGGATACCCCTGCACAGGGCAGCGGAGGCGTTCAACTCGGACACTCATGACGATGTCAAGGTCGTCATCGACATCGAGTAGGCCTATCGGGCGACCCCGGGTATATCGGTCGGCGAGGCGGGTAAACGGCGGCTGTGACCGGGTTCGGTCAGCGAACCGGCACAACGACGAAGGAGTGAAGATGAGCAGCGTAGCTGCGATGTTGGACAGCCATCCGACCAGTCGGGGAGCCATCGACCACGAAAAGCTCGCCCGATGTATCGAGTTGATGACCGAATGTGCTCAGGCGTGCACCGCGTGCGCGGACGCATGTCTGGCTGAGGAGTCGGTTTCGGAGTTGATCCGATGCATACGCACAGATCTCGATTGCGCCGACATCTGTGGCACGACGGCCAGGGTGCTGTCCCGACGCACCGCGCCCGATTCCGGGCTCGTCGACCAGCTCCTCACCGCGTGTGTGACCGCCTGCGAGAGCTGCGCGCAGGAGTGCGCCGAGCACAGCGCGCATCATCGGCACTGCGAGGTCTGCGCGCAGGTGTGCCGAGCGTGCAGCCAGGCCTGCCGCGACCTGGTCGGGGCACTCGGGTGACGCCTCAGGCAGCGCCCGCCCACTGACGGCTACGTCTCGTCGGCGATCTGGTGGCGGTCCTGATGCCGTCCGGGTGCGTCGGGATCATCGTTGCGATGCTCCTGCTGCTCCTGTTGTTCGGCCTGCGCCTCGGTGACCTCGGTGGCGTCCTTGGGCACGCCACCGCGGTGTTTCTCCACCACATCCGGGGCCACTTCCCGGGTGGCCATCCCGCCGGTGCGGCCCTGGTCGGTGGGGCCGGGAGGCTTCGGTGCTGCAGTGTTGTCAGTCATCGTCGGAGGATGCCCCACTCGGCGGATTTCCACGCCTGGCCTCCGTGCGCTCCTCCTGGATGCGGTCCTTGCTGCGCAACAGCCGCAGCAGTGTGACCAGGCCGAGGCCGCCGGCGACATTGCCGACCAGGACGTAGCCGAACCAGCCGAGCCAGTCGAGATATCCGAACGGGACCTCTCCGGTGCTCAGCGCGCCGAAGATCAGCAGTGAATCCAGGATGGAGTGGAACATCTGCAGGCCGGCGAGCAGGAAGGCGCCGGCCACGGCGGCCGCGATCTTGCCGAACACCGAATCGGTGCCGTGCTGCATGCGGGTCATCAGCGTGATCGCCATCCCGCCGAGCAGGGATAACGCCACCGTCTCCACCGACACCGGGGCCGTGACGAAGTGCGAGGCCGACTCGACGGTCTGCTCGTGCAGCTTGGGGAACGCCCGCATGATCAGCCACATCAGCACCCACCCCCCGGCGAGATTGGCGACCAGGGTGCCACTCCAGAGTGTGAGCAGCTGCCGCCCACTCGCCCTTTTCGCGGCCACCGTGGTGATCGGGATGAGGAATCCCTCGGTGAACAATTCGCTGCGGCCGAGTAACAGTGCCAGGAAGCCGATCGAGAACGCGAGCCCGGCAAGTAGGTGATCGCCGGTGGCGTGCAGTACCGAGAGGTACGCGAGCACCCCCATCGCCACTTCGGTACCACCGAAGAATCCGGTCACCAGCACCTCGCGCCAGCTGCGGTGCAGGCGCTGGGTGCCCTCGTCGACCATCCGGTTGAAGGCATCCTCCAACTCGTCCTCGATCGGGCTGCCGGAACTGCCCAGATCGCGCTGGCTCGTCCTGCTCATGGACATCCTCACGATCGGGTGCTGGCGTGACGCGACGGAGTACCCAGCCCCGTCTTCGGCCAACCGTCCCCGGGCGTGCCTACTACACCTCGGGTGTGGCCATGTCGTGGAGCGAGTGTGCGAACTGGGCGCGCTGACAGTGACGTGGAAGCCGTTCTGACATCGGCCGACGCGTCATCGCTGAACGAACCGGCGAAAGTTCCCGATGCCCTTATCTTCCGGGCGATTTCGTGTAGCGATGAGTCGCAGACCGATACCGGCATCCGGCAGCCGTGCTTTCATGAACCGGTGAGCACACATTATGGCGCGATCGCGTTCACCGACGCGGTGCGCGATGTTCAGCACCGCTACGGCAGCGACGGCTTCTACGCTCGCAAACGGGTCCAGGGAACGGCGGTGCCCGGCACGGACGCGCTGACCGATGACGAGAAGGACTACCTCGCCGAGCGGGACAGCTTCTATCTGGCGTCGGTCGGCGAAACCGGCTGGCCCTACGTTCAGTTCCGCGGTGGCCCTGCCGGTTTCCTGCGCACCGTCGATGACAACACCATCGGGTGGGCCGACTTTCGCGGCAACCTGCAATACATCAGCACCGGCAATCTCACTGGGAATGACCGGGTCGCGCTGATCGCCGTCGACTACGTCCACCGGCGCCGGCTGAAGATCTTCGGCCATGCGCGGGTGGTCACCGTCGAGGACGAGCCGGCCTTGCTGGAGGCCTTCGCCGACCCGGACTACGATGCCGTGGTCGAACGTGCCGTGCTGATCACCGTCGAGGCCTATGACTGGAACTGTCCCCAGCACATCACCACCCGGTTCAGTGCCGCGGACCTCGAACCCCGCCTCGCGCCGCTGCACGAAGAACTCGCGGCATTGCGGCGGGAGAACGTCCAGCTTGCCGAACAGCTCGCCCGTTTGGTGCGGCCGGAAAACGGGCAATCCAGCTAGCGCGCAGGGACCCCTGGGCCGACACAGGGTCAATCGTTCGGGGAGATCATGGCCGACCATCCCACCTTTGGTGTGGAAGAAGAGTTTCTGCTCATCGACCCGGACTCGGGTGAGCCGGTCCCGCTCAATACGCGGGTCGCCGAGATCGCGAAGGCCGACGGTGTGGATCTGCAGCTGGAGCTGACCAGCTGTCAGGTGGAGACCGCCACCGAGGTCGCCGACACCGTCGCCGATGTGCGGTCCCAACTCCAACGTTTGCGGCGGGTCGCCGGCGCGGCAGCCGACGCCGCCGGGGCCCGGCTGTTGGCCGTCGGATTGCCGCCGACGCTTCCGCGCCAGTTCCCGATCACGGACACGCCGCGCTACGGCCGTATCGCGAAGCAGTTCGGGATGATTGCGCACGAACAGGGCATCAGCGGCTGCCATGTGCATGTCGCGGTACCGAACCGGGCTGCGGCGATCCGGGTCAGCAACCGGATTCGGCAGTGGCTGCCGTTGCTGCTGGCGCTGACCGCCAACTCGGCGATCTACCGCAACGCCGACAGCGGACATGCCAGCTGGCGTCATGTGCTGTGGTCGCGGTGGCCGAGCGCCGGTCCGCCACCGTACTTCGATTCGCTCGACGCCTATGACGGCGCGGTGCAGATGATGCAGGACATCGGCGCGATGCTCGACGACGGCATGGTCTATTGGGACATTCGCCCGTCGGCGAACTTCCCGACGGTGGAGGTGCGCGTCTCCGATGTTCCGGCCACGATTGCCGAGTCGGTGCTGTTGGCGGCGCTGACCCGTGGCGCGGTGATGACAGCACTGGACGAGGACGAACGCGGCGTCGGCGTCTCGCCCATCGCCTCGCACGCGTTGGATGCGGCGTACTGGAAATCCGCGCACGACGGGCTGGACGGGCAGGCAGTGGACCTGCTGGGCGGCTACGGTGCCGCACCGGCCTACGAACTGCTGCGGGCCTTCGTCGACATGATCGCACCGGCATTGCGCAGGGTCGGCGACCTGGAATTCGTCACCGACGAGTTGAGTCGCATCCATGAACAGGGCAACGGCGCCATGCGTCAGCGCGCCGCCTGGGAACGCCGCCGTCAGGTGTCCGATGTGATCGAGTCGTCCGCGGCGGCCACCGTCGAGGGCTGCTGATCCAGCACGGTGACCAACCCGCGATCGCCGTCGACCCGCACCCGGTCCCCGGTGCGCAGCACCCGGGTGGCCACCAACGTATTGACGACACAAGGCAACCCGTACTCGCGGGCCACCACCGCGCCGTGTGACACCGAGCTTCCGATATCGGTGACCAGGGCGGAGATGACGGCGAAATACGGCGTCCACCCGACATCGGTGACCGGCGCCACCAGGATCTCGCCCGGCTGCAGCTCTTGCGCTTCCACCACCGAACGGGCCACGCGGACAATGCCTTCCACCGATCCGCGGCCGGCGGGCCGGCCCACGATCTGTCCGTCGGAGGCGGCCGCCGCCGTGCGCACCACCGGGCTCGGCCGGCCCACCGACACGTCGTCGAACTCCAGCGCGGCCTGAAAGGCCAGCGCCTCGCGGCGGGCCACCGCGCGGGCCACGAGTGCGGACGGATCGGCACCGTTCACCAGATCGGGCAGCTCACAGCGATCGAAGAAGAACACCAGATCGGCGTCCGGTAGCCGCCCGGCGTCACGCAGCACCTCGCCGAGGTGTCGGTAGCCGCGCTTGAGAAGGTGTGCCACCAACGCCATTCGTGACTTGGTCTCTTCCCGGCCGCGTGCTCCGCCCTGGGCAAGACGAGCCAGCGTGCGCAGCAGCCGTGACCGCGGCGGGGCGACAGCGGCCGCGGCGGATTCGTCCTGCGCGGGCGCGCGCAGCATCACCTGCATCATCGCGCCGAGTCCCGCGGGATCGTCGGCCCAGGATGGATCGCGCATGCACAGCTCGCGGTAGCCGCGGTGGCCGTGAGCGTCGAGGAACTGCCGCAGCGCGACGCCGGCGGGACCGCCGGCTGCGCGCACACCGGCGACAGCATCGGCCGGCGAGGAGGCCAGGAACTCCTCGGTGGCGGCGCGGTCGCGGCGCAGCGTCCGCACCACGGCGTTCAATTCCTCGACCATCTGCGCGCTCTCGACGCCGGCGCCGGTCATCATCCGGATCGCCTCGGCGCTGCCCTCGGTTTCACCGGCGCCACGCTTGACGGCCTGCCGAATGAGATGGCTCTCCAACACATTCGCGGCGACCGCGGACCGTGACGAGGACCGGACGTGAGTGAGGGTGACGTCGCGGTAGATCTCGACTCCGGTCTCCAGCTGTGCCAGTACGACCCGCGGATCGCGGCTGGTGAACACCGGGAAGCCCGCGATAGTGGCCGGCATGCGTGCGATGGCCGGGCCGGCGCTCAACGCGAACGCACTCAGCCGGATGGTGTTGACCAGCCTGCGCGCGAACGGTTTCGGCGGACCGGCTTCCAGTTCGTCGACCACGCGACCGCAGATCGACAGGGAGAACTGCTCGCGGGAGTTGCCGAGGATTCCGGAGCTCAGCGCGGTGCCCTCGGTCATGTTGAGGAACATGTGGCCGTAGAAGTAGCCGACCTGCGGCCAGCGGTCCTCGTACTGTTGCTGCACCCCGCCCGCGACCTGGACCATCTGCATGGCGTAATCGATGGCATGCCCGCTGACCGACGCGGTGAGCGGGCAGAAGGCGCCGGGCATCATCTCGCCGATATTGCAGCGGGTGTACACGTGCGCGGGACCGGTGACGGGAGTGTCCATCTCGTTCAGGTCGCCCGGCAGCGTGGTGATGGGCCGGGCCTGCAGCCACCACAGCTCACCGGATTGATCGATGGCCCACTCGAGATCCAGCGGACGGCCCCAGCGCCCGGCCGCCAGCAGCGCTCCTTCGCGAATCCGGGTGATCTCGCCCGCGGACAACGCGGGCTCAGGGCCCATCTCGGCGGCCACCCGCACTCCGGCGTGGGTCAACACGTGGTGGTCCGAGGAGGTGGAACCGTCGACCAGGGCCTCGCCCAGCCCGCGGACCGCGTCGATGACCACCAGGTCGCGCCGCCCCGAGGTCGGGTCGGCGGTGAACACCACGCCCGCTGCGCGGGCGTCCACCATCTGCTGCACCACCAGATGCATCTCGGCACGCGAACCGGTGTAGGACGATGCGCGCTCGGAGGACACCGATCTCACGCACCGGGCGATCGCGGCGGCGAGACTCTCGACGGAGTCGACGCCCAGCACGGTGTCGTACTGGCCGGCAAAGGACTGCTCGGCGCCGTCCTCGCCGGCGGCTGAGGAACGTACCGCCACCGGCGTCGAGCCGGCCGCCTGCATCCGTGAGAACCGTTCCATCACTGCGTCGTTGAGCCCCGAGGTCAACGCGTGCGAGATCACGAAACCGGTGGGCACGGACACGCCGAGCCGGATCAGCTCGGCCAGGCCCAGAGCTTTGCCGCCGAAGCTGTCGTCCACCACGTCACCGAGGTCGAGGACGGTCGATATTGCGTCAGACACCGCAGTAACGTTACATGTGTCACGTATATGACGGCAGAAAATGGACGGCCACGGGACGCGCGCATCGATGCGGCGGTCCTCGACGCCGCCGCGACGCTGCTCCTCGAGGTCGGCTATGCGGAACTGACCGTCGCGGCCATCGCCGACCGCGCTGGCACCTCGCGGCCCGCGGTGTATCGGCGCTGGCCCAGCAAGGCACACCTGGTACACGAGACCGTTTTCCGTGACGCGGACACCTCGACCGTGCCCGCCACGGGGCGCTTGGACGAGGATCTGCGCGCGATCGTGGCGCGCACCGCGGCGCTGCTCACGTCGCCACTGGCGCGGGTCGCCGTTCCCGGCCTGATCGGCGAGGCAGCATCGGACCCGTCGCTGAACCAGCGCCTACTGGACCGGTTCTCGGGGCGAGGCTGGAGCGGACTGGACGCCTACCTGGCCGAGGCCACCGCGCAAGGTCAGCTCAAACCCGGGTTCGACGCCGGCGTCCTGCTCGAGATGGTCATCGGCACCGCGCTGGCGGCCATCCTGGTCCGCGGACCGGACGGTCTGACCGAGGCCTGGGTGGACAGCACGACGGCGATCCTTCTCGACGGTGTACGGATGCGTGGATGAGGGAATACTCGGGGCATGGACGCATCCCCACCGGTACTGC
The DNA here is from genome assembly GCA_030499155.1 of Mycolicibacterium frederiksbergense. Taxonomy (GTDB): domain Bacteria; phylum Actinomycetota; class Actinomycetes; order Mycobacteriales; family Mycobacteriaceae; genus Mycobacterium; species Mycobacterium frederiksbergense_A. The sequence goes on from JAUKNU010000001.1 coordinate 1,557,992, forward strand.
TGTACGACGGTGTCTGCGGAGTCTGCAATGGCGCCGTGCGCACCATCCTGCGATTCGACCGCCGTGGCACCCTCCGCTTCGCCGCGCTGGACAGCGATGTGGCACGCGACATCATCGGTCGCCACCCGCGACTGGTCGGGCTGGACTCGGTGGTGTTCGTGCGTGACGCCGGCGGCCCTGCGGAGACGGTGAGCACCGAGTCCGCCGCACTGCTGGAGGTCGCCGATTACCTCGGCGGCTTCTGGAAGCTTGCGATGGCGGCGCGGGTGATACCGGCGTTCATCCGGGACCGGCTGTACGCCGGGTTCGCGGCCGTCCGATACCGCGTCGGGGGCAAGTACGACACCTGCCCCATCCCCTCTCCCGAGGTGCGTGGCCGTTTCCTCGATGCCACTTACGGCTGACGGAATCAAACTCCCCGTGCGCCCGTTACACCGAAGGTCGCCGGGCGATTGCCCCCGACAGCGGCTCACAGACGTAAGAGGCGAGAGCGATGAAGAATTTCGCAGTGGCAGGACTGGTCGCGGGAGCACTCTCGGCAGCGGTGATCGGCTTCGCCGGACCGGCACAGGCCGGTGTGGACGTGCAGGGCATCACCGCGCTGGGCAACGGTTCGGGTGTCTACGACATCTACGACAATGACAGCAACTACCCCTGGCTCAATCAGCTCGTGCCGCGGGTGCACGTGCCGCACGTGGATACCTCCGTGCGCAACTGATCGACCGAAAAGAACTGAGGGCGCCCACTTTGTGGGCGCCCTCAGTCGTTCGGCGAAGTCTGCCGGTCTGTTACAGGATGCCGATGCCGCCGTAGCCGCCGTAGCCCCAGGGCCACATGCCGAACTGTGATTCACCGAGCTGGCCCGGCGAGCTGGTGATCTGGGCGTTGCCCGGGCTCACGCAGACATTGCTGGTGCCGGACACGATGTTTCCGGTGTTGGTGCAGTTGGTGGGTTCGGCCGACGCCATCGGGGCGGCGACGATGGCGCCGGCGGCGCCTGCCGCAGCGAGCAGTGCGGCGGCGGTCCAACGTGACTTGATCACAGGGGTCCCTTTCATTGGGTGGATGAAGCGAAGAGGTTGATGGCCGCGGTGGTCAGAGGATGTCGACGTCGCCGTCACCGTCGGTGTCGCCACACCGAATCCGTACGTCCTGCAGCGGCTTCCGGATGCCCTTGAGCTCCGCGCCGATCTGCGGGTTGGCGTCGAAGTACTCGTTGACCTTGGTCTCCATCTCACTGTGCGGAAGACCGTGCAGACCGGTGAAGAAGTTGTTCACCTCGGGGTGGGTGAAGAGGTAGGCCGAAGTGGCTGCGGAGACGCCCGAGGACACCCCGGCAAGGTCGGCCGCGGTGCAGTTCGGCGGGGGCACCGGCTCGGCGAAGGCGGTGGGGATGGCGGCGAACAGCGTCGCACCGGTGAACGCGCCGGCTCCTAGGATTCCGGCGACCGTGCGACGGACGTTGAGCGACATTGATCGGCTCCTTTGTGATCGATGGTCGGGGAGATGCCCGACAGGTGGCAGGACGCCGGGTCGGTAGTCCTGACCTGCAAAGCTAACCAGATTTCAACAGGAGATTCTCGGCTTGTGCACAGACTGTTGCGGCGGTCGCGCCGGGACAGCTGTGCCCGATGAAGCGCGGCGCCGCCCGGACGGTGCGCGGCCAACACACGCTTTTTACGCCGATGTCTATTTGCTGGATTTCAGGACCAAGCGCACTGAACATGGGATAAAGCGACCCCGCGGGTAGCTGATTTGTTGCGTCAGCAACGACCATGTTCAATATCGCTACGCCCGGATCGTAATTCCATTTACAGTCTCGATGGCAACAGCGGTACGACGCGGTGGACGTGGGGGAGCTCGTCCGGCGCCGAACGGACCGGGGGCACGGACACAACGATGGAGAACAACCTATGTGCGCAGCCCCCGCCCGTCATCGCGTCGAGCGCAGCGGAGGTCCTCGGGACAACGAGCAGCTGTGGCTTGCCCAACGGCTGCTGTCGGCATCTGACTCCCGTGGGGCGGTGCGCCACGCACGCAAGAATCCCACCAATCACGCGCTGACCGTCGGCCGCGTGGGTGCGCTGGCGGTGTCGCTGGGCGTCGGGTTCGCGATCGCCGGTGCCGCGCAGCCGGCCTATGCGGACACCGGGACGACGTCGGGCAATGAGTCGTCCTCGGACCCGTCGTCCTCGGATTCGTCGGGTTCGGATTCGTCCACCCCGGCGGGCCCCCGCACGCCGTCCGCGTCGTCCGGTGACGCCCCCGAGCGTCCGGCCATCAACCGCAAGCGCGGACCCAAGACGGCGGCCAAGCCGGTCGCCTCCCCGACCGACGACGATCCCGAGATCACCGATCCCGACGTGGAGGCCGCGGAGCCGGTTTCCAGCGATGACCCGGCGGTGTCGGTCGACGGACCGGAACGCAAAACGCGGACCCATGTCCAGCTCGACAAGCCCCTCGAGGTCCAGAAGGTGGTCACCGCGGAGGTGCAGGCCGCCCCGGAACTCACCTCCGAGTCGGTGGCGCCGGTGGTGACCGACACCGATCAGGCGCCGGCCGAGGCTCCAGCGGTCGAGGTGCCGAAGGCTCCGGCGGTCGAGGACACCACGCCGACCGTCGGCGCCGTGACGCCGAAGATGACCGCGGCCAGCGCCACCCTCGGCACCCAGTCGGCGACCACGCCGAACCCGCTGGATCTTCTGGTCAACACCATGATGGCGTGGGTCGCGCGTCAGATCAGCCATACATTCGTCAACCGGACGCCCGTCGCCGGTCCGATCGTCTACGAGCAGAACGTCCTCGGTCAGGTCTACATCGATCTCAACGCCACCGATCCCAACGGTGATGTCCTCACCTACGAGATCATCCAACCCGAAAAGGGTTGGGTGTACCGCGATCTCATCAGCGGGAAGTTCGTCTACACCCCGTGGGCGCTGGTCACCGGACAGCCGCTCGTGGACAGCTTCAAGATCGTCGTGCACGACGACTCCGAACACCTGCCCGGTGTCCTCGGCCAGATCCAGACGGTGGTCGAAACCGTCACCCGCTTCCTCGGAATCGCCCAGGCCGATAATCTGACGGTCACCATCCCGGTCACCGTCGACCCCGTCTACCAGGCGCCCCCGTTGGTCACCCCGATCGCCGGCGGCGGCTACACGATCGGCAAAGAGCCGGCCCACATCGTGTCCACGGTCGACATCGTCGACGGTGACTCGATCGGGTTGAAGCGGGTGGTCATCAAGGTCGCCACCCTCGCCCAGGTCGGCGACGTGCTGACCTACAACGCTCCGGTCGACAGCCCCATCGTCGGATCCTGGGATGCCGAGACACTGACCCTCACCCTGTCCGGCTCGGGCACCCTTGCGCAGTACGAAGAAGCCATCGAGGCGGTGACGTTCTCGGCGACCCAGGGCGCCTTACTGGTGCGCGGACTGAGCATCTCGGCCACCGACGAAGATGATGTGGACAACATCGCGCCCGGGTTCGTCGCGGTGGGTGTCTGGCCCGCCGCGAAGCTCCCTCCGTTGGTCACCCCGATCGCCGGCGGCGGTTTCACCCTCGGAGGCAACCCCACCAAGATCGTCTCCGCCGTCGATATCGTCGACGGTGATTCGGGCAAGCTGTCGAAGCTGACGGTGAAGATCGCGACGCTGGCTCAGTCCGGTGATGTGCTGAACTACGTGGCACCGGAGGGTAATCCGATCATCGGAGCATGGGATGCGGTCGAGCGCACGCTGACCTTGTCCGGTGCGGGAACGATCGCGCAGTACGAGGAGGCGCTCAAGGCGGTGACCTTCTCGGCCACCGGCGGTGCGCTGCTGGTGCGTGGGTTGTCCATCTCGGCCACCGATGAGGACGGCGTGGACAACATCGCTCCCGGGTTCGTCACCGTCGGTGTCGCCCCCGCGCCGACCCTGCCGCCGCTGGTCACCCCGATCGCCGGGGGTGGGTTCACCCTCGGTGGCAACCCGGCGAATGTGGTGTCCGCCGTCGATATCGTCGACGGTGATTCGGGCAAGCTGTCCAAGCTGACCGTCAGGATCGTGACCTTCGCGCAGAGCGGGGACGTGCTGAACTACGTTGCGCCGTCCGGTAACCCGGTGACCGCGACGTGGAACGCAGCGGACTTCACCCTGACGCTGACCGGTGCCGGCACCCTGGCTCAGTACGAGGAGGCGCTCAAGGCCGTGACGTTCACGGCCACGCAGGGCGCGGCTCTGGTGCGCGGGCTCTCGATCTCGGCGACCGACGAACACGGCATCGCGAACATTGCCCCCGGCTTTGTGACACTGGGTGTTTCGTCCCCGACCCGCTACGTGCCGCTGGTGACCCCGATCGGCGGGCGGTCGTACACGATCGGTGACTCCCCGGTGAAGCCGGTCGCTTCCGTCAGCATCGTCGACGCCGACTCCAGCCATCTGCAAAAGGTCACCATGAGTGTCACGACGTTCGGCAAGGCCGGGGACACCCTGACCTTCGCCGGGCTGTCCGGCAACCCGGTCACGGCGACCTACGATGCCGGGACCAGGACGCTGACCCTGTCGGGCGTCGCGACCAAACAGCAGTACGAGGATGCGCTGAAGGCCGTGACGTTCACGGCCACCCAGGGCGGGTGGACGACCCGGACCATTCTGATCGTCGCCACCGACACCGATGGCGTGAACAGTTCGGCCGGCGCACTGACCCTGTCGGTCTGGTGACCGCGCGGTTCAGCTGAAGCGGACGTTCAGCGTCGCGAGGCCGAAGATCTTTCGGCCCTGCGATTTTGCGCCGACGATGACGACGCCGGAGCGGGTCTCGGGGTCCAGCGACTTGATGCGGCCGCTGTACTCGATATCGGCTCCGCCATCGGCGGGCACCGTCGCGGGCTGTGACAGCCGCACCGCGTACCGGGTCACCGAACCCGGGTCACCGGTCCAGGACGTGCCGAAGCTCGCGCCGAGCCCCATGGTGAGCATGCCGTGTGCCAGCACATCTGGCTGGCCGGCGAGCTTGGCGACTTTGTCGTCCCAGTGCAGCGGGTTGGCGTCACCGGCCACGCCGGCATAGTTCACCAGGTCGCCCCGGGAGAGCCGGGTGTGGTGCACCGGCAACTCGTCGCCGACGTTGAGTCCGTCGAACGACGGCGAGTTGGGCGTATGGCCGGATTCGGCAATCCGCTGGGCGCCCTCGGGCCGTTCGGTCTTGCGATAGGCCTCGCTGTTGTTGTCGGTGCCGAGCATGTTGATGCCGTGCATCATCACGCTCGCCACGGCCGGCCGGATGGCCGGGTCGACATCGTCGCTGCCGATGCCCACGACGGTGGTGTACAAGGTGTGCACGACCTCGCCGGCGGTATCGGTGAAGGTGTTGGTGACCGTGATCAGGTCGCGGCCGGCGATCCTGCGCACCGACGTCAACTCGACGTCGATGGTCAGCTCGTCACCCTCGACGATCGGGCGGTGCTGCTCGAAGACCTCCTCGGTCTGCAGGTACATGTCGTAGCCGACGACGACCTCCTCGAACATCCGCTGGTTGCACGCCATCGCCGGGCCCGAGGTGAAGGTCAGCGGTGCCACCAGGCCCGGGTAGCCGAGCCTCTGGGCTTCGGCGACCTTCCAGTGGGCGGGGTGGTTGTCCTGAACGGCGCGAGCGAACTCACGGATCTTCTCGCGCCCGACGAGGTAGGTGTCGTCCATCTGGTACCAGTGGCCGACCCGGTCTTCGAGGGCGGAGGTTTCTGCTGCTGCGGTCATGACTGTGCTCAACTCTTCTATCTGCTCGTTGGCTGAGGCCGATACAGCAGATTAACGCGCTGGGCTCTGCAGCAAGAAACGGCGGCGTTTGCGGCCCGGGCATGGCGAGGCTGCGGAACTACCCCACGAAGTTCCGCAGCGCCTCGATCATGATCACCGGCTGGTCCTCGGGGATCAGCGTCCAGGAGTCCTCGACGATCTCCTTGCCGGCATGGGGATAGAGCTCGACCAACCGATCCGCATGGGCCAGCGGCATCATCTGGTCCTCGCGGGCCCAGAGGACCAGGACGGGCCGGGTGAACGTCCGCATCTGCTCGGAGAGTTCGAGCAGCTTGCCCCGGGAGGGAGCGCCGGTGGCGAACTTGACCAGGTCCCGGCGTACGGCGGGGTTCTCCACGGCCGGCGCGAACCAGTCGTCGAACAGCTCATCGGGCAGCCCGCGCTTGGCGAGCGCACCGTAGGCACGGTTGCTGTGCCGAAAGAACCTGGTGCCCAGCAACTTGGAGATCACCCATCCGCCACCGGGCAGGCTGCACAACAGCGCAGCGGGCCGTGCCGGTTTGGGTGGGTAGTTGTCGAACGCCGTGCACGACGCCAGTACCAGCCGTCCGAGCCGGGTGTCCCGGCCGTCGGAGATCATGAACTGTCCGCCGCCCCAGTCATTGAGGACCAGCGTGACGTCGTGCAGGTCGAGGGCGTCGAGGACATCGGCGAGGATGCCGGCCACTCCCTGTTCGGTCAGATCGGCGTCGGGATGCATCGGTTCCCGGTGCGCACCCATGGGCAGTGTCGGCGTGATGCACCGGTATTCGGGCAGTTGCGGGATGACCTTGCGCCACTGCCGCCCGTCCATCAGCAGGCCGTGCCCGAACACCAGGACGGGCCCGTCGCCGCCGGTGTCTCCGTAGGCGATGCGACCGGAGGGTACGTCGACCGTCGGCATGAGCGCCTCCTAGATAGATCATTCTATTTGGGGTCACGATATGCTGCACCCACACACTGCGCAAGGAGGAGCTGCGATGGCGGAGCCCGGCACCCGCGACCGCATCCTGGAGGCGACGGCCGAGCTCTACCGGCGTCAGGGGATGGCGGCCACCGGCCTCAAACAGATCTCCGGGGCGGCCCGTGCGCCGTTCGGTTCGATCTACCATCACTTCCCCGGAGGCAAGGAGTCGATCACCGCCGAGGTCATCCGCGGCGAAGGCGTCCGGTACGGCGAGTTCGTCGGCGAGCAGCTGGCGCACACCGACCCCGCGACCGGCATCCCGCAGCTGTTCGAGAACGCCGGCAAGCTGATGGAATCGCAGGATTACAGCGAGGCATGCTCCATCGAGACCATCGCGCTGGAGGTGGCCAGCACCAATGAGCTGCTCCGTCAGGAGTCGGCAACGGTGTTCGAGGGATGGCTGGGCGGGATCGCCCAGTGGTTCGGCCAGCTCGACATCACCGAGGAACAGAGCCGGCAGCTGGCCCTGATCACCCTCACCGCCCTGGAGGGCGCCTTCGTGCTGTGCCGCACCCTGCGCTCGGTCGAGCCGATCGTCAGCGCCGGGCACGGTGTGCAGGCCGCCGTGACGGCGGCACTCGCGCGGTGAGGGCAGGGTGGGGACAGCCCTACCCCGAACACGCAGGCGCACCGGTTGGGGGTGGATCAGTCAGATGCCTAGCGTCGACGCCGTGACCACCACTGCACGCCCCGCCATGTTGCGCCGGCTCGGCGTCGAGACCGGCTACGTCCTGCTCGGCTTCCCGCTCGCCGTGCTGAGCTTCAGCGTCATCGTGACCGGGTTGTCGGCGGGCGTCGGCCTGCTGGTCGTCTTCGTCGGCGTGCCGGTCCTGGTGGGCTCGGTGTTCGTCGCGCGGGTCTTCGCCGACATCGAGCGGTTCCGCTACCCCGCGGTGCTGAGACAACCGCGTGCGCGGCCGGCATACCGCAAGGCCGCACCGGATGCCGCGTGGTGGCGACGACTCATCACGCCGCTGGGTGACGGTCAGTCCTGGCTGGACCTCACGCACGCGGTCGCGAGATTTCCGATCGCGGTGGTGACCTTCGTCATCGTGATCAGCTGGTGGGCGGTCGCGATCGCGGGCACCCTGACCATCGCCTGGGACTGGGCGATTCCGCGCGGGCCGGACAACACCTCGCTGGCCCAACTGGTCGGCCTCGGTGACAGCGCGGCGGCGCGCATCGGGTTCCAGACCGCCATCGGCCTGCTCTGCCTGATCACGTTGCCGTTCATCGTGCGGGCCTGCGCGTTGCTGGAAGCCGGGTTCGCGCGCATCCTGCTGACCGGTGTGGCCGAGCTGCGCCAGACGATCACCGTGCTGACAGAGCAGAAGTCGGCCGCCGCCTCGGCCGAGGCGCATGCCCTGCGTCGGCTGGAACGCGATATCCACGACGGCCCCCAGCAGCGCCTCATCCGGTTGGCGATGGACCTCGGCCGGGCCAGGCAGAGCAGCGAACCCGGACCGGTGCGCGACACCCTCGATGAGGCGATCGCCCAGACCCAGGAGACCCTCGATGAGCTGCGTGCGTTGTCCCGCGGTATCGCACCGCCCGTGCTCACCGATCGCGGCCTGCCGAGTGCGCTTGCCGCACTGGCCATCCGGTGCACTGTGCCGGTTGAGCTGGCCGTCGACCCCGACCTCGGCACGCCGGTGGGCCGGCTCGATCCCGCGGTGGAGACCACCGTCTATTTCGCGGTCGCCGAGGCGCTGACGAATGTCGCCAAGCACAGCGGCGCCACGCACTGCTGGGTGACGGTCGCATCGGGACCCGTTCGGGTCGGTGTCGACATCGTCGACGACGGCAGCGGTGGCGCGCATGTGGCCAAGGGGCACGGGCTTTCCGGACTGGCCGACCGCATCCGGGCCGGCGGCGGTACGTTGACCGTGACCAGCCCCAATGGCGGACCGACGACGATCAGGGCGGAATTGCCGGTATGAGAGTCATCGTCGCCGACGATTCGGTGCTGTTGCGGGAAGGGCTCATTCGGCTGCTCACCGAGAACGGCCACGAGGTGCTCGCTGCAGTCGGGGACGGACCCTCGCTGGTGCAGGCCGTCGCCGCGCACCGGCCGGACGTCTCGGTGGTCGATGTCCGGATGCCGCCGTCACACACCGATGAGGGGCTGCGCGCGGCGGTCGAAGCCCGCCACCTGGTGCCGCGTTCGCCGATCCTGGTGCTGTCGCAGTACGTCGAGGTGTCCTACGCCGACGACCTGCTGGCCGACGGCGCCGGGGCGATCGGCTATCTGCTCAAGGACCGCGTCGCCGCGGTCGCCGACTTCCTCGACGCGGTGGCTCGCGTCGCCTCGGGCGGCACCGTTCTCGACCCGGACGTGGTGGCGCAGCTGCTGGTGCGCCGCCGCCGCGACGATCCGTTGCGGCAGCTGACCTTACGGGAGCAGGAGGTGCTGGCGTTGATGGCCGAGGGCCGCTCCAATACGAACATCGCGCGCGCACTCGTGGTGTCCGACGGCGCGGTGGAAAAACACATCAGCAACATCTTCACCAAGCTCGGGTTGCCGCCCGACGGCGCCCAGCATCGCCGGGTGCTCGCGGTGCTGACCTATCTGCGCATGTAGCGAAAATCAGCGGACAGCAAGGGTATTCGCGGACAACAGCTGAGCGAAGACATGGTCGAGAGACGCCGAGATGGTCGCTTCCTCGCCGGCCGCCCAGCGCCGCCAGGCCAGGTCCAGGCCGGCGAACGCCGTGACGGCGAGGGTGCGCGCGGCCTCGGGCGCGTCGATCCGCGCGGCGAGCACCGGGGTGAGGGCGTCCTCGTGCGCGAAACGGCGCTGTGCCATCCTGGTGCGCAGCGAGACGGTGGAATTGATCATCCGGACCCGGGAGCGCTCCAGTTCGGAGTGTTCCTCGCGCTGGGAGAGAGCGTGCTTGAAGGCGCGGTGCAGCAGCTGCCACGGATTCTCGCCGTCGACGGCGGGCAGGGTCTCCACGTGCGCGGCGTAGTCGATGGACGATGCTTCGATGGCGGCCAGCACGGCGTCCTCCTTGGAGCCGAAATAGCGGAAGAACGTCGCTCGCGAGATGCCGACCTCGCCGGCCGCCTCTTCGACGGTCACCTCGTCGAAGCCTCGTTCGGCGAACACGATGCTGATCGCCTGCGCGATCTCGGTGCGTAGTGCGAGTCGTGCACGCTCGCGCACTCCTGCGGTCATCGGCTCAGCGTAACCGAAGCTGATTCTGAATGTCAGAAATGATACGTCGACTGCAAGTTGATACTCAGTCTCAGCGACCGGTACGGTGGTTCCGGTAGTCCGACGAAAGGTGGGTTGATGACAGTCGACGCCCCGACGGCGATCGGCCCGCAATCCGGTACCCCGACGCGGCCCGCGCGCACCGGCGCAGTGGTGGCGGTTCTGGCCTTCGCCGGCATGTGCGCGGCGTTCACCCAGACCATCCTCATCCCGATCCAGGGCGAACTGCCGCTGCTGCTGAACGCATCCAGCAGCGACACGGCATGGGTCATCACGATCACGTTGCTGGTGGCGGCGATCTGCACGCCCATCTCCGGCAAGTTGGGCGACATGTACGGCAAACGCCGTGTCGCGCTCATCCTGCTCGGCATCCTGATGCTCGGCTCGGTGGTCGCTGCGCTGTCGCCGACAGTGGCCCCGCTGATCGTGGGACGCGGCCTGCAGGGGATGGGCATGGGTGTCATCCCGCTGGGCATCGCGATCCTGCGCGACACGCTTCCCGCCGACCGGCTCGGCTCGGCCATCGCCCTGGTCAGCGCCACTCTGGGCGTCGGTGGCGCACTCGGGCTGCCGATCAGTGCCTTCGTCACCGAACATTTCGACTGGCATGCCCTCTTCTGGGTCGCCGCGTGTCTGGGCCTGATCGCGTTCGTCCTGATGGCGTCCTTCGTGCCGGAGAGCAGATTGCGCGTCGGTGGCCGGGTGGACGTGATCGGCATCATCGGCCTCGCCGTCGGTCTGTCGGGAGTGCTGCTGGCCATCTCCCGGGGCAACGACTGGGGCTGGACCTCGACGCGGACGGTCGGCTTCCTGGTGGGTGGCGTCGTCGTGCTGCTGATCTGGGGCTGGCTGGAACTGCGGATCAACGAGCCACTGGTCGATCTGCGGGTGAGCGCCCGCGGCCCGGTGCTGCTGACCAACCTCGCCTCGATCGCGATGGGTTTCGCGCTGTTCTCCTCGCAGATCGCCTTCCCGCAACTTCTCGAGCTGCCGAAAGAGGCGGGCGGACTGGGCATGCCGCTGCTGCAGGCCAGTCTGTTCCTGATGCCGGCCGGGCTGGCGATGCTCGTCATGTCACCACTGGCCGGCCGCCTCGGCCGGATCTGGGGACCCAAGCCGCTGCTGGTCGGTGGCGCGGCCATCATGGGGACGGGCTACCTCGTCGCGCTGTTCTCCGACTTGCACGCCGGGCACATCCTGATCATCAACGTGCTGATCGGTATCGGTATCGGGCTCGGCTACGCGGCCATGCCGACGCTGATCATGCGGGCCGTTCCGGCCTCGGAGACCGGTGCCGCCAACGGCCTCAACACCCTGATGCGCTCGCTGGGAACCGCCACCGCGGCCGCCGTCATCGCCGCGGTGCTGGCCCGCTACACCGTGGACATCGGCGGCTTGCCCGTGCCCAGTACGGCCGGCTTCCAGTCGGCCTTCATGTTCGGGCTCGGCGCGGCCGTGCTGTGCACCGTCATCGCGATCTTCATCCCACAGCCGGATGCGACGATGGAGCAATGCGACTGAGACGTCCTCGTGCACGCGGACTCGGCAAGCGCGCGTGGCTGCTCACGTGGACCATTCGGCTGATGCTGTGGACGTTGGGCTTCACCCGCATCATCAGAACCGAGATCGTGAACGCCGATATCGTGCCCGACAGGGGCGCGGTGATCCTGGCCGCCAACCACACCTCCATGGTCGACGTCTTCTTCATCCTCGGGGCGCTGCGCCGAGAGGCGATCGCGATGGCGATGGCCGAACTGTGGAAATCACCGCTCACCCGTTGGCTGGTGGAGGTGCTGGGGCAGATCCCGGTGGTCCGGGGCGACTCCGACTCCGGCAAGCAGGCCATGGAAAGCGCCACGAACGCCTTGGAAGACGGGGCGCTGGTCGGGATCTTCCCCGAGCAGAAGTGCGTGCGGCCCGGCGAGATCGCGCCGTACCGGCCGGGTGTCGCGGTGCTGTCCAAGCGCACCGGTGTCCCGATCATCCCGGTTCGTCTGGTCAACGCGAACAAGGTGCTGCCGCTGGACCGGCGGTTCCCGGTTCTCGGGCACACCGTGCACGTGCTGTTCGGCGATCCCATCCATCCCGACGAATTCCCCTCCATTCCTGAACTTCTCGACGAGGTCCAGCGGCGTATCACGACGCTCGCCGTACCCGTCCCGGCTGCCTGAGCGCGGCGCATGTACGTGGTTTCAGTGTCCCGGGCCATCGTGCCGAGAGGCTGAGACGGTGGACGTGAAACGGTCCTGACACGTACCTGGCTTCCGTCTGGCAGGGGTCGGGCGTCGCGAGACGGAAACCAGGTACGTCGTGCGTCTCTACGCTGGTGGCATGTTCTTCCTGTTCGGCTTCGGCACCAAGCAGAAGCCCCTCGGCCCCGGCGACGTGCGTACCTGCCCGCGCTGTCACAACACCACCCAGTGGATGCGGCTGCGCCAGTTCAACCAGTTCACGTTGTTCTTCGTCCCGATTGCGCGCTGGAAGCGCCGGCAGTTCGAGGCGTGCGGCATCTGCGGCGCCTCGGTCGCGGCTAGCTGATCCCCGCGGTCACCGACACCGGGATGTTCCCCTGGCGGGGAAGCCCCGTGATCGGGTCGTACTCGATATCGGTCGGCACCAGGCGGCCGACATTGCTGCCGCGGGAACGGACTTCGCCATCCTCACTCGGTAGCCCGCCGAACGCGTGATGCATGGCGATGACATCGGGGCGCAGGCTGTCATCGGCCTCGACCACGCTCGGGATGCTGTCGTGCGGGGAGGTGACGGTGACGAGATCACCGGAGCGCAGCCCCAGCGCGGCGATGGCAGCGGGATGCATATACGCCGGGTTGTAGGGCTTGCCGCGGTTCAGTGCGGAAAGGTTGGTGCCCGAGGAGTTCATGAAGCTCCCGTGCCGGCGCGGGATCAGCCGCAACGGATACTCGGCGGTGTCCTGCGCGCCGGCGAAATCCTCGGCCAGCACCTCGCCCAGTTCGCCGAGCAGGACGGTGTTGCCGACATCCAGGCGCGCTTCGCAGTCGGCGTCCCGTTCGGCGACCACCTCGTCGACATCGAAGATCTTGCCGTGCGGATGGCCGGCAACCTCGTCGAAGGGGATGCGCGATGTCGAGCACATCTGGGCGAACAGTTCCTCGGTGGTGAGCGCGGTGTCGGCGTTCATGTTGATCACCACGGGTGGGGATTCCATGAAGCGCCCGCCACCGCCGCCGAAGAAGTTCACGAACCACAGGTCGAGGTGCATGCGCTTGGTGAGGCCGAGGAAGAACTGCCACTCCTCGGTCAGATCCGAGCCCGCCGGCGGCTCGACGAGGCGCGGCACGTACTGCCCGTACGCCGCGGGGATGCCGGTGCCGCTGGTGTAGTACTTGATGAGCTCGCTGCCCATCGTCATGGCGGGTGTTTCCATCTGCATCATGGGCGCGATGACATAGTCGGCCAGCCGCGAGGTCAGCGACATCTCGGTGTCGAGAGTGACCAGCAGATCCAGTTCTTCGAGTGCGCGCAACGTCTTTCGCTGATCCGGCCAGGCCGCCATCGGGTTGCCCCCGATGCAGATCAGCGCCTTCACCTGGCCCTCGCCCTCCAGCAGAATCTCGTCGGCCAGCGCCGCGGTCGGCATCCCGGCCACGGTGTCGGTCAATCCCCGGACCCGCAGCCGCTCGCCGTATCCCCAGCCCTCGTACGGCGGGTGGGGTTGGGCTTTGGCGGTGAACGCGGGCATCAACGTGTTCGGGCGCACCACCGGCTGCCCGGCCCGCTGCCACCGGCCGCAGATCGTGGTGAGGCACAGGCAGAGATATTCGAGCAGGCTGCCGTGGGCGGCGAAGTTGGCACCGGTACCCGCGTTGACCATGCCCCGCCGCGTCCCGTGGGTCGCGAAGGTGGTGGCCGCGGCGATGAATTGCTCGATCGGGACGTCGGCGCGCTCGGCCACGTACTCCGGCGTGAAACCCGATACCGCCGCGGCCAGTTCGCCGAACCCGGTGACGTTGTCGGCCAGGAACGCGGTATCGCAGAGCCCTTCGGCGATGACGAAGTTGATGATGCCCGCCACGATCGTCACGTCCTCGCCGGGGCGCGGCTGAAGGTGGATGGCCGCGCGCGCCGCGGTCTGTGAGCGACGTGGATCGATGACGATCAGCTTCATGCCGCGGGCCAGGGCGCTGCGCAGCCCCTGCCCGGGATTCTGGCCGGGGATGCCGATGGCCTTGGACACCAGTGGGTTGGTTCCGATGAGCATCCAGCTGTCGGCCTCATGGAAGTCGACATCGCCACCGAGCCAGTGGCCGTGCGCGGCGAGCGCGATCTGTTTGCCGGGCTGGTCGATGGTGTTGGCGGTGAAGAACATCGGGGACTCGATACCCCGGATGAAGGCGTTGGCCATCAAGGCCGAGGCGGGATAGGGCAGACCGTTGGTGCCGAGATAGATGGCCACCGAACGGGGTCCGTGCGCGTCGATCAGCTGCTGCAACCGTGCGGCGATCTCGTCCATCGCCAGCTCGGCCCCGATCGGTCGGTGGCTCCCGTCGGGCTGCCGCTTCTGACTGTGCAGCAGCCGGCTCGGGTTGTTGTGGATCTCGGGCAGGGCGCGTCCCTTGGCGCAGGTGTAGCCCTTGAACATCGGGTTGTCCGGATCGCCGGTCACCTTCGTCAGCCTGCCGTCGGTGACCGTGGCCAGCACGCCGCAATGCGCCGAACAGATCCGGCAGATGCCGGGTCGCGTCGTGGTCGGGATGGACACGCTGATATTCATACTCCCGAACGGGAAAAAATACTAGACTCGGTCCGTGGTGAATCGGCAGCGTGGCAGACCCCGGCAGATCAGCCGGGAGCGGATCGTCTCGGCGGCACGCGATCTGCCGCCCGAGGGGTTGACCATGCAGGCGGTGGCCGGGGTCCTCGGGGTGGACCCGAAGGCGCTCAACTATCACGTGGGCGACCGGGACGGTCTGCGTGGTCTCGTCGCGCTGGACGTCTTCGAATCTGAACTGCGGCGGGTCGAGTTACCCGCCGACGGCGACTGGCGGGTGGTGGCCCGCTCCTTCGCAGGCGCGATCCGCGACGCCTATCTCAAGGTCGGTGTGCTGGCCGCCTCGTTTCATCTGCCCGCCGCGACAGGGCTGACGGCCCTGGCGCCCGTCGAAACCCTGCTGCAGGCCCTCGTCGACGCCGGATTCGATGCCGCCCAGGCCGGCCGCGCGCTCACCCAGATCAGCGACACGGCGTACGCCGCCGGCCGGGCCGCGGTGCTGGCGGCCCAGAGCGGGATCCATCCGAACGTGCCCGAGATCGCCGATGCCCTCGAACATGCCGCCGACAAGGACTTTTCGATACTGCGCCAGGTGATCGAATCGACCGGTATGGATCGGGACGGCGCCGCGCAGTTCGAGTTCAGTCTTGCCGTTGTCATCGCCGGCCTGGAGCAGATGCTCGCGTGAAGGTCCAGCCCGCCGCTTTTCTGCGCACCACGTTGCCGCTCGGGCTGGACATGCTCGGGCAGTACGACTCTGGCCGCTACCACTCGATCTGGCTGCCCGATCACATGGTCAGCTTCTGGCCCGAGTCGATCTGGACACCGGAGTTCACCGATCTCGCCACCGTCTCACCGTCACCGCACCGACACCTCGACGGGATGGCCGTGGCGGCCGCCGCCGCGGTACTCACCCGCAACACCCCGATCGTCACCACGGTGGTGGACACCGTGCGCAGGCACCCGGCCATGCTGGCCCAGTCGGCGCTCACCCTCGACCACCTCTCCCGGGGGCGGTTCGTGCTGGGGCTGGGCTCGGGGGAACTGGAGAACACGGTGCCGTACGGGTTCGACTTCGAGAAACCGGTGGCCCGGTTCGAAGAAGCCATCGAAGTCATCAAGATGCTCTGGGACAGTGACGGACCCGTCGACTTCGAGGGCCGATTTCACCGCCTCGAGCACGCGCGGCTGGATACCGAGCCCTACGACGGCAAGCGTCCGCCGATCTGGATCGGGGCGGCCGGGCCACGGATGCTGCGCATCACCGGCCGGCACGCCGACGGGTGGTGGCCCAACGGTGCCTACACGCCCGAGGACTACCACCAGAAGCTGACGATCGTGCGTGAGGCGGCCGAGCGCGCCGGTCGCGATCCGGCGGCCATCACCCCCGCGGTCACCCAGATCTGCCTCATCGGTGATGACGACGAGGTCGCCGACATGCTGAAGGCGCCACTGGTGAAGGCGATCATCCTGTTGATCAACGCCGAGGACCTGCTCCGCTTCGGCTACGAGCATCCGATGGGACCGCAGTGGCGCGGCGTGCAGGACTTCGATCCCGTCCAACTCTCTCGGGACAAGATCATCAGATTCTGCGAGCAGGTCGACACCCGGGCCATCACCGACATGTTCCCGTGCGGAAACCCGAAACAGGTCGCGCGCCAAGTGAAAGGGTTCTGCGATGCCGGCATGCGGGTGTTCAAGCTGATGGAGTACGGCAGCATGGCCGGGCTGCGGTTCAGTGCGCGGTCCGCCGACAAGGTGCGCGCAACCGAAGACGAGATTCTGCGGCTGGTGGGAGCCGGACATGGCTGACCTGAATGCCAGCGAGTTGCTGGCCGACGCGCAGGCCCGAACAGGGCTCGCCGACTGGGGCGATGACACGCTGCCCGGACGATTCGCCACCACGGTCGAGCATCTCGGAGCGGCCGGTATGGATGCCGACGGACAGCGCGCCGCGGCGGCGGTCTGCACCGGCCTGCTCACCTCGCGGCTGGAATTCTTCGAAGACCGCCGGCGCCACCCGGTCGCCCAGGAGGCGATCGCGGCGCCGCTGTTCGTGACCGGCGAACCGCGCACCGGCACCACCCTGATGCATGCACTGATGGCCGTCGATCCGGAGGCACGCGCCCTGCGGTTCTGGGAGGTCATGTACCCGTCCGGCCCGCCAGGGCTTGCCGCAGTCGATGATCCGCGCCGCGCGCGTGCCGATGCGGACTGGCGTGAGATCAATGCCAAGCTGCCGAAGTGGCTGCATTCGCACCCCTACAACGACATGCTCGGTGACGGACTGCCCGAGGACGAACGCACCTGGGCCTTCGATTTCCGGGTGATGACGCCGACGGCGTGGTGGCGGGTTCCGGTCCCGACCGTGGTGCAGGGCCTGCCCACCGACGCGGCAGCCCAGTACCGGATTCACCGGATGATGTTGCAGCAGTGCCAGTTCGGCAGGCCGGAGAAGCGCTGGGTGCTCAAGGGATTTCACGGCTTCCGGCTGCGTGAGTTCTTCGACGCATATCCCGACGCCACCCTCGCCTGGCTGCACCGGGACCCGGTCCAGGTCGCGGCATCGCGCACCATGATGATGGCCGACATCATGGACGGCATCACCGGACCGGTGGATCTCAAGGCCACCGCCAGGTTGCACCTGGACCTGACCCGGGCGAGCATCGCCAACACGATGTCCCATCCGCTGGCCGACGACCCGCGCATCCTGCACGTCCGGTACCGGGATTTCGTCGCCGACCCCATCGACACGATCCGGCGCTACTACCGGTTCGCCGGCCGGGCGCTGACAACACCTGCGGAGCAGGCGATGCGGAACTACCTGGCGCACAACAAAGGCGACCGGCACGGAAAGTTCCACTACTCGACCTCCCTGTTGACCGACATCGGGGAAGATCTCGACGCCCTGCACGAGGAGTTCAGGCCGTTCCGTGAACGCTTCGGCGTCGCGATGGAAGATCGGGGCTGAGCGTGCATCCGCGCGTCGGCCTCCATCAGGTGGCCTTTCTGCACGAGAGCACAACGGCATTTCTCCGGCACTGCCTCGACATCGGTGTGCAGCACGCGACGCTGGTCACTCCCATCCTGATGCAGAAGGGTGCCGTAGCGGAGGCCGCTGGGGCCGGGGTGAGTATCACCGGCATCAATCATCCCTTTGCCGTGCAACCGGATCTGGAGCACGACGACCGGCGGGCCACGCAGGCCCTCAACGATGTCATCGATGCCGCGGTGGCCCTCGGGAAGCCCGATATCTACCTGCTGACCGGCGGACGCGGAACACTGAGCTGGGAGCGGGCCGCCCGGCGCTTCGGTGAACTCATCGCACCCTGCACGGCACGGGCCGACACCGAAGGGGTGCGGCTGCTGGTGGAAAATGCATCGGCGTTCAACGCCGATATTCATATCGCGCACACCCTCGCCGACACGATCGCCCTGGCCTCGGGGGCCGGTATCGGCGTGTGCGTCGACGTGCACGCCTGCTGGGCCGAGGCCGGGCTGAGTGACCTGATCCACCGTGCGATGCCGCTGACGGGCCTCATCCAGGTCAGCGACTACGTGCTCGGTGACCGTTGTGCACCGTGCCGGGCCGTACCCGGTGACGGCGTGATACCGCTGCACCGCATCATCGGAGACGCTCTGGACGCCGGCTACACCGGGGTCTTCGATATCGAGCTGGTCGGTCCCCGGATCGATGAGGAAGGCCCTCGCGTGGCCACCGCCCGTGCCGCTCAACGGGTGTCGGACATCCTCACCGAACTGGGAGCGTGACATGGCCTTTGGCGACGGAACGGCCGACGAGTCGCTGCGCGACGCCTGGCAGCACTTCTGTGACCGGCTCCGGAGCGCCGGGGACCTGGTGTTCAAGGACGCCAACCCGGCCACACCGCTGCACCGGGCCGACGCGATGCGTTCCCTCACCCAGAATCTCGGGCAAGCTTTCGACCTGGCGCTGGAGACCCGGGATCCGGCTTTCCCGCAGTTCCACCAGTTGTGCACGCCCAACCGGAAACTGGGTGGTGACGTCGCTGATTTCAGCTATCGGCAGGCATGGATCGATGGCCGCCACCAATACAAGATCTCCGGTAGGCGCGGCACGGCGCGGTGGCTCAATGTCACGGTGCAAGGGCCCCGCCCGGACACCATTCCGGGAACCGACTGGCCCTCACTGCACGAACCCTTCGGCGACATACCGGAGGCGAACATGTTCGGTCATCAGTTGCGCACCGATGATGCGGGGAACTTCGAGCTGTTCATCGGCGGTCCCGAACGCGCAGAGAACTGGCTTCCCACCACAGCGGGCAGCCGAAAGCTCTTCATCCGCGAGGCCTTCGATGGCTGGTTCGAGACGCCGACGACGCTCACCATCGAACGGATCGGTATGCGGGCTCCCCGACCGCTGCCGGACCCGGAATCGGTGATCGAGGCAATGGACTGGGCCGGGGACTTCCTGACCGGTGCGATGCGCGACTGGCCGGAGCACTCGTGGAAATACTCCGGCGGCGTATGCGATCCGGCCTATCTGAATCGGTTCCCGCCGGACAAGGTCGCCGACACCGAGACCGATATGAAGCGGGGCCGGATGGCCGCACACATGGTGTGGCGGCTGCGACCCGATGAGGCACTCATCGTCGAGATGGACAACCATGACGGCTTCTGGGTCTTCGGTATGGGCGGGGTGTTCGCGGGCAGCATGGACTTCCTGCACCGGCCGGTGAGCTACACGCCGGCCCGCACGGTCGTCGACGGCGATGCCGTCGTGCGATTGGTCATCGCCCACGCTGATCCCGGGGTGCACAACTGGCTGGACACCCAGGGGTTCTCGGATGGCAATCTCACCTACCGGAACCTGTTGAGCCGGAATGCCGCAACCTTCCGCACCCAGCTGGTGAAGCATGCGGAGATCCTCGACGTGCTGCCACCCGGCACCGTCACGGTGGATGCCACCGAACGCGCGCAGCAACTGCTCGATCGGTATCACAGCATCAAACTGCGCTACGGAATCTGACTCTGCTGCGCGGCGATCCAGGTCCGGATGGCCTCGACGGCGGGCTTGGCGACCCAGTTGCGGTCGAAGACACCCCAGGGTGTCTCGTTGGGGCGGTCGACCAGTGAGTAGATGAACATCGGTCCTACACCGTCGAGCCCCGACCATGTGGTGGCGAAGTCGGTGATCCAGGCGGCCTGGGTGGCGCCGCTGACAGCCGAGGTCGGTACACCGTATTCCGTTGTCCAGATCTTCTTCTCGCCGTCACCCGCCGACTCCATCAACGCCCGCAGCGACAGCAACTGCCGGTAGGGCGTGTTGGCGTACGGCGCTCCCGCCGAGAAGCTGCTGGAGAAATTGTAGGGGTGGAAAGACAGGGCATCGAAGTACCCTTGGGCGCCTGCGGCGTACATCTGGGTCAGATAGTTGACCGGGTTGATGGTCCAGGTGCCGAACGAGAGTCCGGCGCCCAGCACACCGCCGACCACCGTCGCGGTGGGTTCGACGGCCTTGATGGCCGTGTAGGCCAGTTTGAGCAGTTCGGTGTATCCGGCGACATTGGGTTGCGGTGACCAGCCGATGTTGGCGTTGGGTTCATTCCAGATCTCGTAGGCCGCGATGCGTGGCTGCGCGCTGCCCGATCCGTAGCGCTGGGCCAGCTGCACCATGAATTGGGCGTAGGTGTTCGGATCGTCCGGTGCCGCGTTGGGCAGCCAGAAGCCGTTGCGAGAGGCCCAGATCGGTGTGCTCGTCACCGCGCCGACGACGGCGATGCCCCGGGCTGCGGCGGCATCCAGGATGCGGTCGGCGACCACCCAGTTGTAGGTACCCCTGGAGGGTTCCATGGCCCGCCAGGGCAGGAAGATCCGGATCTGTTGCACGCCCATCTCTTCGAAGGCCTGCATCGCGGTGGCCAACTCATCGGCGGTCATGAAGTACAGGTTCGATTCGGCGATGCCGAGCGCGGTCGGCGCGGTGTTGACCGGTGCCAGCGCGGCGGCGGCCGCGGGGGCGGTCACCGGGGAGGCGAGTTGGCCGGCCACCATGCACAGAACCAGGGCGAGCGCGCGTAACAGGTGGGCGGGCATGGCGGCCTTTCTGGCGCTCCGGTGCAACACGGCATGTGACGACGCTCAATGTAGGCATGTGAACCACGTTGCCGCATGCCATGATTCGGCACGCGAGACCGACGTTCGGGGGTTGCTGCAGAGCTACCGGCCGTGCCCGGCGGGCCGGTATTTGCGCGCAGGCATCGCGACGCAGCAAAGACCGGCGCTGTCGCCACGGACGCCGCCGGTCCAGGGACGCCGGCCGGGACCGGCTGTTTGCCACGACAAACGTTTCGATCAGTAATAATTTGCTGCAGGGTAAAAATGCGCGCGGTTCGATGCGGGTAAAGCCCTGGCGCATTCGGCCGATACCGACTCGACTGGTTCGTGCGTACCAGAAAACAGATAAACCAGGGAAATGCCGAGCACAGAACCGTCACCCAAACGTGACGTCTCCGAACGTATTCCGATACCCCGGCGGGTCACGCCTCAGCTGTCGAGCCAGGCCCTCGCGGGCGCGCAGGTGAGCCCGACATCCTTGAGGGCCAGGATGCCGGCGGGTGCCCGCACGACGTCGATGACGGCGTTGACCGCCGGCATCGCGGTCATGGTGTCCCACTCGTGATTACCCCACGTCTCGGGCGGCACGAACCGGATCCGGGTCCGCACTTCGGGTTCGCCGTGGATCGCGATGTTGTAGTGGTCCTCGTCCAGGTCCCAGTCCGCGTTGAGCTTCTTGGTCAGATGCCAGACCACGGCGGTGCGCAGGATGGTCTTGCCGTCGAGTGTCGCACTCCAACCACCGCGCAGCGCGGCGATGGTGTCCTTCTCGATGCGCATCCAGCCGAGATCGACGGTCTCGGCTGCGGTGGCGAACTCGATGTCGAAGTCGATGCTGTCGAACTCGTCGAAACCCAGTGCCACCCCCATTCTTTCGACCGAATCGCGGAAGCTGATCATCCCCAGCTTGGCGATCTCGATGACGTCGGGGGAGGCCTCACGCTTGGAAATACCCAGCATCTCCCATGTTTCGACGGACTCGTAGACCGAGACATCCGCGGCCTCGACGATGGTGATCGACTGCACGTCGCGGCAGACCGCGGTCAGGGCGGTGGTGATGGAGTTGGCCCAGCCGGGATGGATGCCGGTGATGTACAGCGAGCTGTTGCCGCGCTCGCACGCAGCGGCGAGGGCCGCGCGGGTCTCGCCCTGGACGCCGCCGACATTGAGGAAGAGGTTCGTGCTCAGTACATTGAGCCCGCTCTCCAACAGTCTGACGACGTGGTCGACATCGGCCATGAACGGCGTGTAGAGCACGGCATCGGCCTGCAGCGCGATGAGCGCGTCGATATCGGTCGTGGCCGGCACCCCGGTGTCCGGGCGGCTGCACAGCTGCCCGGCGTCGGTACCGGCCTTCTCCTCGGAGAAGGCGTACACGCCGGCGAGTTCGAGGCGGGGGTCATCGAGAATGCCACGCAGGCTGAGCTTTCCCACCTTGCCGGTGGTCCATTGGATGACGCGCATGCCGAGGGCTCCTTTGTCGAAATCATTTTCCACGGTGGTGGAAAAATAACATGGACCCAGCCGCTATGTTCGTCAAATGACGACAGGCGCCCGCCGCGGCCGGCCTCCGCGCATCGACCGGGCCCGCATCGTCGCGGCGGCACGGGCCATCGCGCCCGAGGACCTGACCATGCAGGCGGTGGCCGATGCACTCGGTGTGGACCGCAGCTCACTGAACTACTACGTCGGTGATCGGGGTGGCCTGCTCGAGCTGATCGTCACCGACCTCTTCGACGCCGAACTGCGGGACTTCGAGCTGCCCGATGATGCCGACTGGACCGGCGTCCTGCGCGCCTACGGCAAGGCCGTGCACCGGGGCGTCGTTCATCTACAGGCCACCGCCGCCCAATTCCAGTTGCGCGGCACCCACAGCCTGGCACTGGCCGAACGCGTGCTGGAAGCGCTGACGGCGGCGGGCTTCACCGTGGCCGAGGGCGGTCACATCCTGTCGCTGGTGTCCGGTGTCGCTTACACCGCGGCGCGGGACCTGCTCGGCGGAGAGCAATCCAGGAGCCAGCACACCTCCGAGGTTGCCCGGGCGCTCGGTGAAGCGCCGGCCGGCCGGTTTGCGTTGCTCGGGGCGGTCATCGCCGATCGGGCGGTCGCCGGCACCGCCGACGATTTCGAGTTCAGCCTCGACGTCGTCATCGACGGACTGCAACTGCGACTGGCCCGCAAAGGCTGAGGTGTTGCTGGATGTCCATGACCTGGTGACGACCGCGCGAAAGGTGTTTGCCCAGCACATTTTCGTGCGGTGACCTGCCGTTTCGCGATTGGCATTGCCCATTGAGGCGCACTAACTTTCTTACGGTGAAGTCTTCCGTTACTGGCACCGCCGCGCGGTGGCTGGCCCCCTTCCTCGCCGTCGCGGCCGTCGTCGCAGGCGTTGCGTCCCCGGTGCAGGCCCCGCAGATCCAGTTGGCCAGTGAGGCCAACCCGCTGGTCGGTAAGCCCTTCTACGTCGACCCGATCTCCAAGGCGATGCGCGCCGCGCAGAGCAACCCGAGCCCGCAACTGGACTACGTGGCGAACACGCCGCAGGCCTACTGGCTCGATCAGGCGTTCCCGGCGTCCAGCGTCGGCGGCACTGTGAGCAAGCTCGTCGGCGCCGCGCAGGCGGCGGGCGCCACGCCGGTGCTGTCGATCTACGCGCTTCCGCACCGTGACTGCTACAGCTACGCCGCCGGAGGCTTCGGCTCGGCCGACGGTTACCGGGCATGGATCGACGCCATCTCGGCCGGCCTGGGATCCGCACCGGCCGCGATCATCCTGGAACCCGATGCGCTTGCGATGGCCGACTGCCTGACGGCGGATCAACGTGCGGAACGTTTCGACCTTATCCGCTACGCCGTGGACACCCTGACCCGTGACCCGGCTGCCGCGGTGTACATCGATGCCGGGCACTCCCGCTGGGTGAGCGCGGACAAGATGGCCGCGATGCTCAACGATGTCGGCGTGGCCCGCGCGCAGGGCTTCAGCCTGAACACCACGAACTACTACACCACCGAAGAGCAGATGGGCTACGGCAACGCCATCTCGGGGATGACGGGTGGCTCGCACTACGTCATCGACACCTCGCGCAACGGTCGCGGACCCGAGAGCGACAGCGATATGGCCTGGTGCAACCCGAAGGGCCGGGCGTTGGGCGTCCCACCGACGACGGCCACCGGGAACCCGAACGTCGATGCCTTCCTGTGGGTCAAGCGTGTTGGTGAGTCCGACGGGTCCTGCGGGCGCGGCGAGCCCGGCGCGGGCACGTTCGTCAACCAGTACGCGATCGACCTGGCGCTCAACGCGGGGATATAGGCCCCCCGAACCGTCCGTTGGTCGCGTTCCGGACCGCCCGATCGATCAGCTCGAGGGCCTCCTCCTGGCTGACCTTCTCTTTCTCGACGATGACGCGCCGCCCCACGTCCTCGTCGATGACCCGGAATGCCCCGACCACCGCTGCCGCGCAGAGGCGGGCGGTCAGATCGCCGTCCGGCAGGCCGAGTCGCCCGGCGACAACCGGAACGAAACCGCGCTCCATCTCGTCGTGCACCATCAGGTAGGCCGTCCGCAGCGCGGGTTCCTGGGCGGACATGGTGGCGATGCGCAGCGCGCTGATCTCATCGGCGAGTTCCTGCTCACCGAGCGGATGCTCGGCCATGTCGGCCGCCATGTGCTCGGCGAGTGACAGTTCGGCCGGCCACCGGTGCGCCAGCGCGATGAAGCGTTGCGCGGACAGGGACAGCATCGGTTCGACGCAGCTTTCCTTGCTCCGGAAGTACCGCCAGATGGTGCGGGTGGAGAGCCCCGCGGCGGCGGCGATATCGTCACCGCTGGTGCCGGAGACACCACGCTCCCAGAACAGCGCACAGGCATGGCGGGAGACGGCCAGCCGGGCCTGCGCCTGCCTGCGATTGTGCGTGCCGCGGATATCCTGGGTGGCGATGGTGAAGGCCTCCTGACACTTAGTGACATCGCCACTGTGTCACTAAGTGACAGGGCGCGCAAGCTGCGGGGCGGGAGCGATATGGCGACATCGTTCATGACGGTGGCGCGTTGAGGCCCCGGACGAGATCGGGACTGGTGTGGGTCTGCACCGTGTCGGTCCTGGCCGGCGTGGTGATCGGCTTCGTCGGCGGCGCGTTCCGGTGGTGTCTGCAACTGGCCGACCGCTGGCGGGTCGACCTGGTCACCTGGGCCCACGACCTGCCCGGTCCCGGGTGGTTGGTGCCGATCGCCGTGGCCGCCCTCGGAGCGACGCTGGCCGCCGTCGTGGTTCGGTGGGTGCCGCTGGCCGCCGGTAGCGGCATTCAGCACGTCGAGGCCGTCTACCGCGGGACGGCCCGGCCGCCGAGCCTGTTGCTGTTGCCGGCCAAGTTCGTCGGGGGTGTCCTCGCGATCGGCTCGGGTCTGGTGCTCGGCAGAGAAGGTCCGACGGTGCACATGGGCGCGGTGATCGGTGCCCAGGCCGCGCGGCGCGGCGGACTGGACGATCGTGACGTGCGCATGATGCAGACGGCGCTGGGCGGTGCCGGACTGGCCGTCGCGTTCAACGCGCCGATCGGCGGGGCGCTGTTCACCCTCGAAGAGGCCACCAAATCCGTGCACCTGCGCACCGTGCTCGTGACCCTGTTCTCGGCCGCCACTGCGGTGGCCTGTGCCCGGCTGATCCTCGGCGATCAGCCGGATTTCCAGGTCGATCCGGTGGCGGCGCCGTCGAGCACGCTGGTCCCCGTCTTCATCGTGTTCGGTCTGGTCACCGGCTGCCTGGGCGCGCTCTACAGCCGGCTCGTGCTGAGCTTCCTCGACGGCGTCGCCGCCGTTCCCCGGATTCCGGCGGTCGCGAAGGCGGCGATCATCGGCGCGATCATCGGGCTGGTGGCGTTCGTGGACCCGCGTGCCGTCGGTGGCGGTGACGGGCTGACTCAGCTGATCGTCGGAGGAGGCGCCCTGGCATTGCCGATGGCTCTGGGGTATCTGTTGGTGCGGCTGGTGGCCGGCCCGCTGTCCTACGCGGCCGCGGTGCCCGGTGGTCTGTTCGCGCCCCTGCTGGCCGTCGGTGCGCTGTGGGGTGTGTTGTTCACCGGCGGCCTGAATGTCCTCATACCCGAGAACAATCCGTCGCTCGTGGTGCCGATGGCCATCGTCGGCATGGCCGCCTTCTTCGGTGCCGTCGTGCGGGCGCCGGTGACCGCGATCGTGCTGGTGATCGAGATGACCGCCACCACATCGCTGGTCGTGCCGATGCTGGCGGCAACCGCCGCGGCCGTGCTGGCCGCCGAACTGTTGAAATCGCCGCCCATCTACGACAGCCTGCGCGAGCGGATGCAACCTGACGGAAACAGAGGCCCGCTAGATTCGCAGCAGCGCCGAAACCGCGGGGGGCAGTGAAAGGGCACCAGCGAGACGTGGCCGACGAACCAAGCCAGGAGAACCCGGCGGCACGCACGGTCGTGTTCGCCCTCTATGACAAGGTCACCCTGCAGGACGTGGCGGCGCCCTTGGAGATCTTCGCCCGTGCCAACGACTTCGGGGCGAACTACCACGTGCTGCTGGTCTCGCCGACCGGTGCGGCGGTCGGCACCACGGCCTACGCGCGCCTGGACGTGAATCTGGCGCTCACCGACGTGCCCGCGAGGATCGACACGCTGCTGGTACCCGGCGGTGTGCCAGCGGATTTCTCCTTCACCCCGGGCCTGCACGATATTCCCGAGGAGCCGACACCCGATACGGTGCCGGACGCCCTGGACATGGTGCGACTGCTCGCGCCGCGGGCCCGTCGGGTGGCCTCGGTGTGCACCGGCGCGTTCGTGCTCGCCGCCCTCGGGCTTCTCGAAGGGCGACGCGCGACCACCCATTGGGCGCACTGTCAGACATTGGCGCGCAGATACCCGAACGTACGGGTGGATCCGGATTCGCTGTTCGTCCAGGACGGGCCGTTCATCACGGGTGCGGGTATCACCGCGGGTATCGACCTGGCGCTGGCCCTTGTCGAGAGTGACTACGGCCCGACGGTGGCCCGGCGGGTGGCGCGCTGGATGGTCGTTTTCCTCCAACGCCCGGGCGGGCAGGCGCAATTCAGCGTGTGGGCCGACTCGGCGCTGCCGGTCTCGGGTGGGCTGCGCGATATCGTGGATGCGGTGATCGCCGACCCCGGCGCGGACCATTCCATCGCATCGATGGCGGTCAAGGCGGCCGTCAGTGAGCGGCACCTCGCCCGGATGTTCCACGACCAGATCGGGATGACACCGGCGCGATTCGTCGAACAGGCCCGGCTGGAGGCCGCCAAAGTGCTCCTCGCGACCGGTGATCAGAGCCAGGATTCGGTGGCACGCCGGGCGGGCTTCGGTACCACGGACACCATGCGGCGCACCTTCCGCCGAAACCTCGGCGTGTCACCCGGCGTATATCGGAACCGCTTCCGCACCACCGGGATCGATCAGTAGCGGAGCGGGCCGAGTCGGTGCCGGCAGCACGCGGTGTGCTTCCAGATGGTCGCGGATGCGGGCCCCGTACCGCAGCCCGCTGCGCTGTGCCGCGGCGTGGAAGGATTCACCGGCCAATACCAGGCCGACCGCATTCTCCAACCGGACCTCGTACACGTACTGGCGCAGCGTCACCCCGACCTGCGCCTTGAACAGCCGGGCCAGATGCCGTGGACTCATCCCGATCTGGGCCGCCACGACGTCCAGCTCGTAGTGTCCGGCCGGATCCGCGCTGACGGTCGCCATCAAGCGCTCCAGCTCGGCGTGTTTGGGCCGCGGAGTCCTGGCGGACGCGGAGATCTGGGGGTGGCCCTCCATACGCCTGCTGAGAACCACCATCTCCCTGGAGATCTCGTGCGCGAGGTCGGCTCCGTGGTCATCGGCGACCAGCGCGAGCGCCAGGTCGATGCCGGCTGCGGAACCCGCGGCGGTCCAGATGTCGTCGTCGCGGACGAACACGGACTCGCGGTCCACGATGGTGGACGGACAGCGGGTGACGAAGGCGTCCAGGTGGCGCCAGTGCGTGGTCGCGCGACGGCCGTCGAGCAGGCCGGTGGCGCCCAACGCGAAGACACCGGCGTCGATGGCGGCGATCCGCCGCACACCGGCAGTGCGGGTTCGGACAGACTGCTGAACATACGACGGAACAGGCTCGCAGGTATAGCTTTTGCCGCCAAGCAGGATCAACGTGTCCGGCGCCATGTCCAGTAGCGCGGCCGGTGTGGCCGCGAATGTGAGTCCCGACGAACAACGGATCGCCGAGGAATCCCCGTAGGTGTGCAGCGACACCGCGTAGTCGTAGCCGAGAGTGCGGGCCACGTCGAACACCTCCAGCGGACCGGTGACATCCAAGGTCCGGACGCCGTCGCAGGCCAGCATCGCGATGCGACGCGAACGGTGCTCGACGTAGTGGCACATCAGCCAAGGGTGCGCCCACCGCGGTGCGCGTGCGATCCGATGTCCGGATTTTCGCGCCTCCTGTCCGTGTCGGTCGGCCGCGGCCGGCGAGGTCCCGTTTCGCGCAGAAGATGTCCACCTCGGCGGACAATCGATAAGCGGGGTTTACCAGTCCGAAACACCACCGGCCCAACGTTGTTGCCACGAAGCAGATCTCGATACCGCGATGACAAGGGTGGACTGCATGGATTCACGATCAGCTCTGACATTGAGCATCGGTGTGCTCGGCGGGGTCGCGGTGGCGCTCACCGCGACCGTGATCACGGTCCCCATCTGGGTGGTCTTCCTGTCCTGGGCTTCCTTCTTCTTCGTCGGGGGAGGCCCGGGCGGTTGGGTGCGGTCGGTGTCGTCGAATCTGGTGGGTGTCCTCATCGCCAGCGCCAGCCTGTACGCCGCGCATCTGCTCGGCGGCAGTCTGACCGTCACGGCCATCGCCGTGGGTGTGGGAAGTGCGCTGATGGTGCAGGCGTCCTGGGTCGGTCTGCTGTCCACGACACCCGCGGTGGTGGTGGGGTTCGCATCGACGGTCTCGACCGTGGCCGGGACGGGGCAACTGGTGACCGCGACGAGCATCTCCCACCCGGGGTTGGTGGCGGCCTGCGCCTGCGTGCTGGGCGCGACGTTCGGTATCGCCTCGGAGTACCTGGCCAATGTGATGACACGTACGGCCCCGGCCAGCCGTACCGGAACGGAAGGTGCACCGGCATGAAACTGCAGCATTATCTGGGTGGTCTGGAGGGCCTGCCCGAACCGCTCACGCTGGAGAAGCGGGTGTTCGTCGAAGAGTGGGAAAAGCGCATCTTCGGCATCCACGTCGCCATGATGGGTCTGAGCGCGCACCTGGGCTCGGCCCTGCCCGAGTACCCGATCGCCGAGGTGCCCACCGAGTTCCGGGACGAGTGGACGTGGGCTTCGCTGCGCACCGGCGCCGAGGGCATGAATCCCTTCGACTACTTCAAGTTCCGCTACTACGAGAAGTGGCTCGGCGGGATCAGCCAGTTCTTCATCGACCAGGGGTACGTGTCGGAGGAGGAGATCAGTGCCCTGATCGCGGCCCCGGCAGCCGTCCCGAGCGGCGGTGATCCGGCGATCGATGACCAGGTGATCGATTACCTGCGCCGCGGCGACAGCCCGCGCCGTGACACCGCACATCCGAAGTTCGCTGTGGGAGAACAGGTTCGCATCGCGAACCTGCCTGCCGGAGCCCACACCCGGCTGCCGGGGTACCTGCGGACCCGGGTGGGCACCGTCACCAGGATCTTCGAGGGTGACTACGGCTACTTCGTCCACACCGGCGACGGAATCGGTGACCCGATGCCGATCTACATCGTCGAGTTCACCCCTGAGGAACTCTGGGGTGTCCGGGCGGAACCGGGCGCCAACACGCTGTACGCCGAACTGTTCGAGGCCTATCTGCAACCCGTCGAGGAGGACAAGTGACCGAGCAGTTTTCGTACCCGTCCGATCGTGAGCAATCCAGCGCCGATCGGGTCGGGGCCCTGGAGCGGCTGCTGATCGAGAAGGGGGTCATCACCGGTGAGACGGTGGACAAGGTGCTCGCCTACTTCGAGTCCGAGATGACCCCGCTGAACGGTCAGAAGATCGTCGTGAAGGCCTGGACGGACCCGGATTTCGCCGCCCGGGTGGTCGTCGACACCCCGGGAGCGCTGGCCGAACTGGACCTGCCCGAGGGGATGGCCGGCGCGGAAGGCGAGCACCTGCAGGCGGTGGCCAACGAGCCCGGGGTGCACAACCTTGTCATCTGCACGCTGTGCTCGTGCTTTCCCTGGCCGGTGCTGGGATTGCCCCCGTATTGGTACAAGGACCCGGTGTTCCGGGCACGTGCCGCCCGGGAGCCCCGCACGGTGCTGACCGAGGTCGGAGTGGACCTGGCCGAGGACACCGAAATCAAGGTGTGGGATTCCAGTGGGCATTCGCGGTGGTTCGTCATCCCCGAACGGCCCGCGGGAACCGAGGATTTCACCGAGGAGCAACTGATGGGACTGGTCACCACCGAGTCGATGATGGGCGTCGCACTGGCAGGGCAGCCGGCATGAAACTGCACCAGACCTGCACGACGGATCAGGCCGCGCCGTCGTTCGACCACGATTGGCAACGACGGGCCTTCGGCCTGGCCCTTGCCTTGTCCGAGTTCGGTCACTACCCGTGGGCCGAGTTTCAGCAGAGCCTGATCGACACGATCGGTGCGTGGGAGTCGGCGCCCGCACCCGCCCGAGGTGAATGGGAGTACTACGACCACTGGGTCGCAGCGCTGGAACACGTTGTGGACCATCGGAAGATCCTTACCGCCCCACTGATCACCGATGACGGTGACCACGCCGTGCACGACGACCACCACTGACCCTCGCGAAAGGAAGCGCAGATGCACATCGAACCAGGAATCGTGGACGGCGCGAAGATCGTCCTGAGTTATGCCACCGCCGGTGGCGCCGGCGCCTACGCGCTGACGATGGGGTGGAAACACCTCAAGGAGCGGGGCCCGGGGTCAATGCTGCTCGGCACGTCGGTGACCACGGCGCTGGTCCTGGTGTTCTTCGAGATCCTCCCGCACTTCCCGGTGGGCGTCTCCGAGGTGCACCTCATCCTCGGCTCGACGCTGTTCTTGCTGTTCGGCGTCGCGCCCGCGGCGTTCGGCTTGGCGTTGGGCCTGCTGATCCAGGGCATGTTCCTGGCCCCCTTCGATCTTCCGCAGTACGGCATGAATCTGACCACGCTGTTGGTGCCGCTGTTCGCGCTGCAGTACGTGGCAGCCCGGACCATCGCACCACAGACGCCCTATACCGCCCTGAGATACCGGCAGGCCCTCACGCTCTCGATGACCTATCAGGCGGGCATCGTGTCGTGGGTGGGGTTCTGGGCGCTCTACGGTGAGGGCCTCAGCGGGCAGACGATCGCGAGCATCGCGACGTTCGGTGCCGCGTACATGCTGGTGATCGTCGTCGAACCGCTGACCGACCTGGCCGTGTTGGCCGGCGCGAAGGCCCTCGAGCGGTACAAGAATGACGCCTGGCTGGAACCGCGCCTGTTCAACCCGGCCTGACCGGTGGTGTGAAGATGGGTCCATGACCGCAACGCTTGTCGCCAAGGATGTGGCCGGCGGACACGCCCATCGCACACTGTTCGAGCACGTCGACCTGACCGTGGCGCCCGGCGATGTCATCGGCGTCGTCGGCGCCAACGGGGCGGGCAAGAGCACGCTGTTGCGCATCCTGGCCGGCGATCTCGACCCGCTCGGCGGCACGGTCAGCGTCGCCCCGACCGACGCCTTCGTCGGGTGGCTGCCCCAGGAACACGAACGGCTCCCGGGGGAGACGGTCGCCGGCTACATCGCCCGGCGTACCGGTTGCGCCGCGGCAACATCGGCGATGGAAGCCGCGGCCGAGGGCCTGTCCGATTCCGGGGCCACGGCCGATGAGTACTCGTCGGCGCTGGATCACTGGCTGGCCACCGGTGCGGCGGACCTGGAGGAGCGACTGCCCGCGGTGCTCGCCGACCTGGGTCTGGACTCCGGGTCGGTGCCGGACTCGACGCCGATGACCGCACTGTCGGGCGGGCAGGCGGCACGGGTCGGTCTGGCCGCACTCCTGTTGTCCCGCTTCGACATCGTGCTGCTGGACGAGCCGACCAACGATCTGGACCTGGATGGTCTGGCCCGCCTGGAGCGTTTCGTCGGCGAGCTGCGCGGCGGAGTGGTGCTGGTCAGCCATGACCGGGAGTTCCTCGCGCGCAGTGTGTCCCGGGTGCTCGAACTGGACCTGGCGCAGAACACCACCACGGTCTTCGGCGGTGGTTACGACAGCTATCTTCAGGAGCGCGCGGTCAACCGCCGGCACAAGCGCGAACAGTACGAGGAGTTCGCCGACAAGAAGGCCGACCTGGTGGCGCGCGCCCGGACCCAACGCGAATGGTCCAGCCAGGGCGTGCGCAACGCGATGCGCAAGGCCCCCGACAACGACAAGAACCGGCGCCGCGCCCAGACCGAATCCAGTGAAAAGCAGGCGCAGAAGGTGCGCCAGATGGAGAGCCGGATCGCCCGCATGGAGGAGGTCGAGGAGCCCCGCAAGGAATGGACGCTGCAGTTCACCATCGGATCGGCCCCGCGGTCGAGTTCGGTGGTGGCGACCCTCGACAACGCCGTTGTGCGCCAAGGTGAATTCGTGCTGGGCCCGGTCTCGTTACAGGTCGACGCCGGCGAGCGGATCGGCATCACCGGCCCGAACGGCGCGGGTAAGTCGACACTGTTGGGGTTACTGCTGGGCCGGACGCCACCCGACGAGGGCCGGGCCGGTCTGGGCGCGAACGTCGCCGTCGGCGAGATCGACCAGGCCCGTGCCGAATTCGACGGGCCGGGGCGGCTGCTCGATCGTTTCGAACAGTACGTGCCGGACTGGCCGACCGCCGAGGTGCGCACGTTGTTGGCGAAGTTCGGTCTGGGCGCCGACCATGTGGAGCGCGCCGCGCACGAGCTGTCACCCGGTGAGCGCACCCGGGCCGGCCTGGCGCTGCTGCAGGCCCGCGGCGTCAACGTGCTGGTGCTCGACGAACCGACCAATCATCTGGACCTGCCCGCCATCGAGCAACTCGAGCAGGCCCTGGAGAGCTATGACGGTGCGCTGCTGCTGGTCACCCACGATCGCCGGATGCTGCAGAATGTGCGGCTGGATCGGACGTGGCGCGTCGAGAACGGGCAGATTCACGGCGTGTAGCGCGTGACCTTGTCCGGGTGGATGACCAGCCGCAGCAGGTCGGCGCCCAGCATCTGCTGAAGTTCGGCGGCCCGGCCCTCGTCGGTGAGGTCCCAGTACCGGTCGGCCAGTCGGGTGGCAAGTTGCTGCGCTCCTTGGCTTTCCAGCGTCGTGGTACCGGCGACCGACACCCAGCGCTCGCGTTCGCCCACCGGGGCGGCGACCACCAGAGACGCGCGGGGGTCGGTGCGCAGGCGCCGGACCTTCGCCGCGTCGGTGAGGGTGAACAGTTCGATGGTTCCGTGTTCGGTGGCCTCGAACCACACCGGACGGGGCTGCGGCGGGTCGGCGCCGGCGGCCACGGTGAAGAACCCGTAGAGCGGGCGGCGCAGGAACTCCAGGTCCCCAGGCGTCAGCGTCACCGCGACCACGCCCCACTGGCCGCCGTCCGCAGCACGTAGTCCTCGAAGGTTCGGGGCGCTCTGCCCAGCACGGATGCCACCCCGCCGGTGGTCGTGGCGAGCGGGCCACCGTCCATCATCACGAACATCTCGGTGACGTGTTCGGAATCGGGCTCGCCGACGCCCTGTTCCACCAGCAGCGCGGTGTATTCGGCCGGGCTGATCTGCTTGTAGGTGATGGGCTGCCCCGATGCCCGGGAGATCATGTCGACAGCTTCGGCGAAGGTCAGTGCGTCCGGGCCGGTCAGCTCGTAGATCTGCCCGGCGTGCCGGCCGGGCTCGGTCAATACCGTGGCCGCGACGTCGGCGACATCCTCGATGTCGATGAACGGTTCGGGG
Source organism: Mycolicibacterium frederiksbergense (assembly GCA_030499155.1). Lineage (GTDB taxonomy): Bacteria > Actinomycetota > Actinomycetes > Mycobacteriales > Mycobacteriaceae > Mycobacterium > Mycobacterium frederiksbergense_A. The sequence goes on from JAUKNU010000001.1 coordinate 1,591,738, forward strand.
GTTTCGCCGGCGGGCAACGCGAGCTCCCCGGCGACCAGCGGCGCGTGGAACAGGTCCTCGTCGAAATTCTGCGCGAAGTTGTTGGGCCGCAGGACGGTCCACTCCAATGCCGAGCCGCGCACGGCTTCCTCGGCCGAACGCATGTCCAGCCCGAAACGTGAGTCGCCCCAGGTGTCGGCGCCGCGCCCGGACAGCAGCACCAGCCGTTGCACCCCGGCGGCCTGCGCCCTGGCGACGAACTCCGGTGCGGGGCCCACCGTGGCGGGCGCGACCATGTACACCGCGGTGATGCCCTCCAGCGCCGCATCCCAGCCGGCGGGGTCTGACCAGTCGAAGGGGGTCGGGCTGGACCGGGAGGCGAGCCGGGTGGCGATGCCGCGCAACCGCAGGCGGGCGGCGATGCGGCGACCGGTCTTCCCGGTCGCGGCCAGGACAAGGATCGTTTCTGTACTCATGGACCCATTCAAGACCGCGGAATCGGACGATTCCATGGTCAAGACGCCGGTTTGCATGTGAATTCGTCTAGGCTCGATGCATGGACGTATTCGGTGACCTGTGCCGCGGCGTACGTGCCCACGGCTCGCTGTTCGGCAGCTCGCAGCTGTCCGCGCCCTGGTCCCTGCGTTTCGTGGACGGTGCGCCGCTGACGTTGTGCACCGTTCTCGACGGCCAGGGTTGGCTGGTTCCCGAGCACGGCGCCCCCGTGCAGCTGCGCGATCGTGACACCGTCGTGGTGAAGGGCCCGGACACGTTCACCTTCGTCGACGATCTGGACACCGCCGCGGAGCCGATCGCGTGCGGGGAGATGTGCGCGAAACCCGAGTACGGCGGCACCCGGCACCGGATCGGCTGGAATGACGACTGCGCGGCCGGTCCCGGGACCACCACCTTGGTGGTCGGCGCCTACCCGGTGCGGGGCGAGATCAGCCGCCGCCTGCTGGACGCGTTGCCCGCGGTGCTGCACCTGCCCAGCGGTGGAAACGGCGACGCGGTGCTGGACCAGCTGGCCGCCGAGGCGGCGCTCGACATCCCCGGTCAACAGGTGGTCCTGGACCGCTTGCTGGACTGGATGCTGGTGTGCACATTGCGGACCTGGTTCGACAGCCCGGAGGGGCACCCACCGACCTGGTGGACAGCCCAACGGGATCCGGTCGTCGGTGACGCGCTGAGACTGCTGCACGCCGATCCCGCTGCGCCATGGACGGTTTCGTCGCTGGCGGCGCAGGCGGGCGTGTCCCGGTCGACGCTGGCCAAACGTTTCAACGATCTGGTCGGTGAGCCGCCGCTGACCTACCTCACCGGGTGGCGGATGACGCTGGCGATGGACCTGCTGATCGAGCAGCGGACGGCGACGGTCAGGGAGGTCGCCCGCGCCGTCGGCTACACCGATCCCTTCACCTTCAGTGCCGCGTTCAAACGGGTGCGTGGCGTCAATCCCAGCGAGTTCCGCCGCATCAACATCGCGTAAGGACAGGCCCCGCGGACGTCAAAGTTGCGTTCGGAACGCGGCCGCACCGCAGGGCCCGACGTAGACCTGGATGCATGACGCTCGCGATAGCCGCCCACAGCCTGCCCGCCGCCGCGCTGATCGACCCGACGCTGGCCGCGTGGGCTCGCGCGCACAGTGTCTCGGTGACCGCCCATGATGGCCGCGACCTCGACCTGGTGCGCCGCCACCGCATTCGGCCCGTCCAGGTCGTGTACCGGTGCGGACCCGACAGCGCTGCCACCCGCCGGGCGGCCGGCCTCGGGGTCCGCCGTTTCGTGGTGTGCACCGCGCATCAGATGGCCCGCCTCGACGAATGCGCAGCCGGGACCAGGTACCTGTACCTCGACGAGCGCGCCCCGTTGATGCTGGGGGACCGGCGCTTGAAGGTGATCGGACTGCACGCCGACGTCGGCGACGCCGCGGCACCAGCGGCATGGGCGACGGCGGCCGTGGGGCTGGTGCGTCGCGCCGCGGTCCTGCAGGCCTGCGGATCCACCGTGAAACGGATCGCGCTCAGCGGCGGATCGACCGGGCTGTGGCGCAACGATCACCTGCGCGCGGCAGCCATCGTCGACGTCGTCGATCGGGCCGTGTGCCAGGAGTGCGACCTCAGTCACCTGCCCCGACCGGTGGTGACCCTCGCGGCCCTGACCGCCGGGGCGTAACGGCGGGCGGGGCCTCCGACGATGTACCCAGCATGTTCATTCGTTTGGGGATGGCGGTCGCGGTAGCGGCGACGGCCTTGGTCGGACTGGCCGGCGGGACCGCCGCGGCCGAGCCCGCGTGCGCGGACTTCCACTGGCTCGGCGCCGCCGGTTCGGGCCAGCGTGACGGCGCCAATCTGACCGCCAACGGCGGTATGGGCGATGTGGTCTATCAGTCCTACCAGCAGCTCAGCGCCGAACTGGCCGCCAGCGGGCGGACCATCACGGCAGAGGCCGTGCAGTACCCGGCGGCACCGGTCCCGCTCGGCGGCGGGCTCGGCGGCTGGATGGACTTCATGGACAGCGTCGAGGACGGCACCGACGCCGCCGCCGATCAGCTCGAGGCGTTCACCGAGAGGTGCCCGCAGACCAAGGTGGTGCTCGCCGGCTACTCCCAGGGCGCGATGGTGATCCACCGCAATCTGCACGACCTGGCCGAGGCCCCGAACCTGGCGGCCGCGCTGCTGGTCGCCGACGGTGACCGGTTGCCCGCCGACACCACCATCAACCTGGGAACGACGGCGGCGCTGCCGGGCGTCGGCATGGGTGTCGCGCAGGAGCACTCCTTCCTGGCATCGACCGACACCTCGCCGCTGCCGCCGGCCATCGGTGCACGCACCGTCAGCGTCTGCGATGTGGGCGATCCGGTGTGTGACTACGACGCCGACGCCGAAGAGCTGCCGGCCTCGGCCATCGCCATCCACACCGCCTACGCCCCCGCGGTCAGCGGACCGCACGCCTGGGGTGGGCCGTTGTACAACCTGGTGATGAGCTCGAGCCCGGTGCCCGTGGTGGTCGACGCCACGGCGTGAACTTCGGCGAACTCGTCGCCGGCATGCTGTCGCCCCGATAGGGTCGGGCCAGCATGGACACTTCAGATACGTTGCGCCGCTTGAGCAAAGTAGGCGCCCTCGCCGCCAGTGTGCTGGTGTTTGCTGCCTGTGCAGCACCCGGTGATTCCACCACCGCGGACTCGCCCGGTGCGCCGGCGGCGAATGTGCCGACCACCACCGTGGCGCCCATCGTGAGCCCCGCCCAGCTCGATGCCGGGAGCTACCCGACGGCGCCGCGACCACCCCTGGGCAACGCCGCTGATCCACGTACCGGAGCGATCGCCGATGCCCAGCACCTCGCCGATTTCGTGGTCGGTCCGTGGGAGGCCGACGAGGCCCTGGTCACCCCGTACCTGGCCACCTACTACCTGCTCGACTCCTCGGGGGCGTTGATGCAGTTCGCACCCGAGTCCGTCGCGCAACGGGCCGAGCGTCACGGCATGGTCAACGGGTTCGCCTCCGCCCGGCAGGTCACCGACAAGACGGTGATGATGAATGCGGTGTTCCGGTTCCCCGACGCGGCGGCCGCCACCGCCGCCGCGGGGGACATGAACTCCGGTGCCGCCGCTCAGGCCGTCCGCGGCGCCACCCCCACCCCGGCGGTGATTCCCGGTCATCCCGAGGCGGCCGCCTCGACGTACCCCTTCACTCCGCACGAATCGGACAAGGAGTGGACGGTGATCCGGTCGTTCGCTCCGCACGGCCCCTACGTGTTCATGCAGCTGGTGCAGTCCGTCGACGGTTTCGATCCGGCCGCGGCGCTGGTGCAGAAGGCCATCGATGTGCAGGGCCCGCGGATCGACGAGTTTCGGCCGGCCCCGGCCGATGCGCTGGCCGACGTTCCGCTGGACCCCACCGGTCTGCTGGCCAAGACGTTGCCCCTGGCGGGCAGCGCCGCCCCGACGAAGAACGCCGTCTATACCCGTCGCGGCGCGGTGCACTTCCAGAGCAACCCGATCGCCTCCAAGACGCTGTTCACCGACACCGGTGTGACGGCCGTGGCGATGGCGTTGACGAACGTCTACGAGGCGAAGAGCCCCGGTCTGGCATCGATGGTGGTCGGCTCCTTCAGCAAGGAGGTCACCGCGCAGGGCGCGGCGCCCGCCGAGCCGGTGCCCGCATTGCCCGACAGCCACTGCTCGGAGCGCGGAAAGGCGTTCTACTGCGTCGCCTCGGCGGGTCGCTATGCCGTCGAGGTCAATGCCGAATCGCTGCCGCAGGCCCATCAGCAGATGGCGGCGCAGTACATCCTGCTGACCGCGGGCTGAGCCTTCCCCCGATCGGGGGACATCGGGTTCATCCGGTGCGGGGGCCGGTCTCCCGACAGCCGTGGCCCGCTGCCGGCGGCATGCTGGAGTCATCAAAGCTCCAGCAAGACAGAGGATTACAAAATGAACGCCTTGACCCGCCGTATCGCCACCGGATTCGCCGTCGCCGCCGCGCCGGCCATCATCGCGGTGGGTGCCGCCACCACCTGCCACGCCCAGGCCGTTGCGGTGAACACCTACGGGCCCACCACCAGCCAGGCCGCCGCCACCCACCCGAACCAGACCTCGCAGACCGGCGTCACCAGTCTGAGCCGGCGCCACCATCACGGCTACTACCACCGTCGCTGATTGCCCCCGCGCCGGTCTGGGTACAGGGTTCGGACAAGGTGCCCACCAATCGTGAGGAGCGCGCAATGACAGCTCAGGACCCGAAGCCGACCGACGTTCAGGCCGCCGAAGAAGAGGTGCTCGCCCCGGCGACACCCGGTGCCCAGGCGCTGCCGACCGAGGACACCGACGCGTCCGACTAGGACCCCGGCCCACCCGAAAACCCGTAGTCCCCCCCGCGAGGGGGACTACGGGTTTTCCGTGATTCCGGGACCCCTCGCCCGGTGCGATTGTCGTGAGAGCACGCCACACCGAGAGAGGGAAGCCCATGTCGGACGAACTGGAAAAACTTGCCAAGGCGATGAAGGTCATCCAGGGGGTGCAACCGCCGTTCATCCCCGAGGGCGCCCACGCGATGACCGCGATCATCGAATGGGGACCGGGTGATCCCGGCGCACCGCCGCATCGCCATCCCGGCGGGCCCTGCTTCGGCTATGTGCTCGAAGGCGAGATGCTCTTCGAACTCGAAGGTGAGGCCCCGCGCGTCATCAAGGCCGGCGAGGCATTCTGGGAGCCGGGCGGTGATGTCATCCACTATTCGGACGGCAACGTCCGCGACGACGTGCCGCTGCGCTTCCTGGTCACCATGCTGTGCTCACCCGAGCAGCAGATGTTCGTCCTCGTCGACGATGCCGAACTCGAAGCCCGCCGTGACCGTCGGGTGCCGGGGGATGCGAAATGAGAATCGTGATCGCCGGCGCGACCGGCAACGTGGGAAGGCATGTCGTGAACGAGGGTCGCCGGCGCGGCCACGATGTCGTCGCCCTGTCCCGTGCGTCCGGTCAGGACGTGACGACCGGTCAGGGCCTGCCGGCGGCGATGGTCGGCGCTGATGCCGTCATCGACGTGTCCAGCCAGATGATCATGAACACCAAGAAGGCGGTCGCCTTCTTCACGGACGCGACCCGCCACCTGCTGGCCGCCGAGCGTGCGGCCGGCGTCGGTCACCATGTGGCGCTCTCCATCGTCGGCATCGACGGTCTCGACACCGGTTACAACGCCGGCAAACTCGCCCAGGAACGGTTGGTGTCAGAGTCCGAGGTCCCGTGGACCCTGCAGCGTGCCACCCAGTTCCACGAATTCGCCGGGCAGGTCGTCGCGCAGAGCACGGTCGGACCGATCGTCCTGGTGCCCAAGATGTTGCTCCGCCCGGTGGCAGCCCGCGAGGTCGCCGAACGCCTGCTCGACCTCGCCGAGGCCGGACCGGCCGGACGGGTACAGGACTTCGTGGGACCGCGCGAGGAGACGCTGATCGGCATGGTGCGAAAGACCTTCGCACACGACGGCATCAAGCGCCGCCCCATCAGTGCAGTGCTGCCCGGAAAGTACTGGCGCGCCGCCCGTGCCGGTGCGCTGCGCGGTACCAGCGACAGCGTCCAGGGCCGGCTCACCTTCGATCAGTGGTTGCACACCCCGGACACGGAGATGTCGACATGAAGATCACCGTCGTCGGAGCCACCGGACAGATCGGCAACCAGGTCATCCCGCTACTGACGGCGGCAGGCCATCAGGTCACCGCGGCCTCTCGTGAATCGGGGGTCGACGCGGCCATCGGATCGGGCCTGGATGCGGCGTTGCGCGATGCCGATGCCGTCCTCGACGTACTCAACTCCCCGACCGTGGAAGACGATGCCGCACTGGCCTTCTTCACCGCGACATCGTCCAACCTGACCGTCGCCGCGAAGAGAGCGGGCGTACGGCACTACGTGCTGTTGTCCATCGTCGGCGTGGATGCCCTCGAAGGTGGCGGCTACCTGCGCGGGAAGGTTGTGCAGGAGCGAACCGTCGCCGAATCCGGGCTTCCGTACACCATCGTGCGGGCCACACAGTTCCACGAGCTCACCGAATCGATCGCCGGCTCCCTGATCGTCGGTGGCGAGGTGCATGCTCCCGATGCGCTGATTCAGCCGATCGCTGCGGCCGAGGTGGCCGCGGTGCTCGCCCGGATCTGCACCGAACCGCCCGCCGACGGTGTGCACGACCTGGGCGGTCCCGACAAGCTGACCTTCGCCGAGATGGCAACCCTGGTCCTGCGCTTTCAGGGTGACGACCGTCCCGCCGTCGTCGACCCGGCCGCCACCTACTTCGGAACCCCGATCACCGAGAACAGCCTGGTCGCCGGCGACGACGCGGAGCGGGGGACAACCCGGCTCTCCGACTGGCTCGGTGCGCGATGAGCACGCTCAGCGCGGTCGTGAACCGCAGGCACTCGTCGCGAATGTTCCTGCCGGACAAACCCGTCCCGGTCGATCTGCTCGAGGAGGCCCTGACGTTGGCGCGGCGGGCGCCGTCGAACTCCAATGTGCAGCCGTGGCGGCTGTACCTGGCGACCGGGGCGCGTCGCGACACACTGGCCGCCGCGTTGTCGGCGCAGGCGCACCTGCATCCGCCCACCGATCTCGGACTCCCCGAGACGTTCGCGCCGCTGCGGCGCGAGCTGGGTGCGCTGGTCTACGGTGCGATGGGGGTGGCCCGGGACGACGCCGAAGGCCGATGGGCGGCCCAATTGCGCAACTTCGAGTTCTTCGGCGCGCCGGTGGCCGGAATGGTCTGCATGCACCGCGATCTCGGACTTCCCGACGCACTCGGGGTGGGGATGTACCTGCAGACCCTGCTGCTCGCGCTGACCGAACGCGGGATCGACAGCTGCGTGCAGGTGTCCACCGCGCTGTACCCAGACATCGTCCGCGAACAACTCGGCATCCCCGCTGAACTGAACGTGCTGTGCGGGTTGTGTATCGGCTACGCCGATCCCGACTTCCCGGCGAACAACCTGAGCATCCCGCGCAACGCGGTGAACGACAACGTCGTCATCCTGTGACCGACGCGCGGAGCTCACGACGGGATCGGATGTTCAACTTGGCGAACACTTTCCGCAAGTGGTATTCGACGGTGTGCGGGCTGATGAACAGCTGGCCGGCAATCTCCTGATTGGTCAGTCCCCGGCCGGCCAGCTGTGCGATCTGATGCTCCTGTGCCGTCAGCGCATCACCGGTGGCCGTCGGTTGCTTGCGGGTCTTGGCGCCGGCCGCCTGCAGTTCGCGTCTGGCACGTTCGGCGAAGCCGGCGGCACCCATCTGTTGGAGCGAAACATGTGCCGCGCGCAGCTGTTCCCGGGCCTGCTTGGCGGCACGGTGTCTGCGTAGCCATTCCCCGTAGAGCAGCTGGGTGCGGGCGAGGTGCATGGCTTGGCGGGTGCGGCCGAACTGGTCGAGCGCTTCCAGGAACAGCTGCTCGGCCTCCGTTTCGCCGGCGAGCAACGCCCGCGACCTCGCCAGCGAGCCGAGGGCACGCGGATTGCCGCAGGCCAGAGTGCGGGCTTCCAGCCGCTGCATGGCCTCGGCGGCGCTGTCGGGATCATCGGCGCGGACGGCGGCCTCGATGAGTTCGATCAGCAATTCACTGAAGAAACCGAGGTCCTCGTATTCGAAGGCGCGCAGCGCGGCGTCTCGCGCCTCGGGGTATCGGCCCTTGCCGTTGTTCAGAATCGCGGTGCCGAGGTACGCAAGGCCCGCGATGCGGCCCTCACCGCGGGCCGCGCTGTCCTTGAGTGCCGAATTGATCAGACGCGTCGCCTCCGCGTCATCGCCGCGCCATGCGGACAGAATCAGCCGGTGGTACTTGAGCGGTGTGTAACCGGTGGCGAGGGCGGTCTCGTTGGCCTCGGCAACACACGCCCGCGCCGACTCCAGATCGCCGCCCTCCATATGTGCCCCGGCGCGTGCCAGCAGCGCAGATGGAAGTAGGGCCAGTGCGCCGCGCTCGGTGGCGAGACTCATTGCAGAAGAGGCGATCTCATGCCAGCCGTCGTCATCCCACGCCTCATGGATCAGCGACTCGTGCACAATCGGGAACCCGAGCCAGAACCAGCGGTTGCTCTGGCCCGCGACCTCGTCGCGTCCGGCGCGTTTGAGGGTCGCGACCGCGCGCACCATGGCCGGCATCGACGCCTCCGCGCCGAGGGCCAGTCGATCGGCCAGCGCATGGGTCACATCGTCCAATGGGCGCGCGGGATGTATGCCGTCGAAAGCCCGTCGTGCCGCCATGGCGATCTGCTCGGCTTTCGAGCCGCCCCGCCGCCCGAGATACATGGCGGCACTCATCGCCTCGAGATACGCCTCGGTCGCCATCTCGGCGTCGAGGCTCTCCAGTTGTGCTGCCACGGAGCTGAACCCGTCGACGGCCGCGACGAGGGCCTCGCCGTCACCTCTGATCCGTGCCGATACGAACGCCAGCCGGGTGCGTAATTGAGCCAGCCGTGCCCGCTGCAATTCCGAGAGCGGGCAGAGCTCGGCCGTGGCCAGCAACTGTTGCGCCGCTGCGAATGAGGCGACTTCGCGGTGCGCCTCGGCGGCGGCGAGTGCCCGCGCGCCCCGGAGGGCGGCATCGGGGGTCAGTTCGACCGCATGGGTGAGAAACGCCGCGGAGGCCGCCGTGCCGCCCCTGAGCCGGGCCCGCCGGGCGGACGCTTCCAACTCGTCGGCGACCGGGGCATCGACGGTGTCCGCCGCCAGCGCCCGGTGCCAGGCGCGGCGGTCGGGATCGGTTGCAGGGTCGGTGCACGCCGCCAGTGCCGAGTGCACGGTGCGGCGCTCCTGCAGGGCGGCCGACCGATAGACGACTCCGCGCGCAAGTGGATGCTGGAACTGCACCCGGGTGTCGATGGTGATCAGTCCGGCATCCTCGGCTGCCGTCGCCGCACCGGGCGGAAGGCCGAGATGGTCCATCGCGCGCCGCAACAAGACCGGATCACCGACGGGTTCGGAGGCCGCGAGCAGCAGAACCTGCCGGGCCACGGGCGGCAATGACTGCACGATGGCCTGATAGCGATCTTCGATCTCGGCGACGACGGGCCGTTTGTCGGGTCGCTGGTAGCCCCCGGCCAGTTCCACAGCGCTCAAGTCCTTGGTGATCGACAACAGCGCGAGCGGGTTGCCGCGCGCTTCGGCGACGATGCGATCACGGACCGCGGGGTCCAGCCGTCCGGGAAAGTGGGTATCCAGGAGTCCGCGAGCGTCCTCGTCGGCGAGTCCGCCCACCGCGATCGACGGTAGCCCCGCAATGCCGTCGATCGGCGTCCGCAACGCCAGCACCAGGCAGACCCGTTCGGCGAGCAGGCGTCGCGCGACGAAGAACAGCGTCTGCGCGGACACCGTGTCGAGCCACTGCACGTCGTCGATGACGAGCAGGACCGGCTTCTCGGTGGACGCGGCCGCCAGCAGGCCGACCACGGCCAGACCCACCAGGAACCGCTCCGGCGCGGGTGCGGAGTCGCTGAGCCCGAAGGCTCCCTCCAATGCGGCGCGCTGCGGGGCGGGCAATGTCTGCCGCAGTTCGAGGATCGGTGCGCAGACCTGGTGCAGACCGGCGTACGGGAGCTCCATATCCGACTCGATGCCGGTGGCGCCGAGCGGCAGGAATCCCGACGCCGACACGCGCAGGTACTGCAGCAGAGACGATTTGCCGACGCCCGCCTGGCCGAGCAGCACCCGCACTTCGCTGCCGCCGGCGCGGACTGTCTTCAGCAGGTCGTCCAGCACGCGGCACTCGGCGGCACGACCGGGAAGCGCAGTCATCGTGGCAAGTCTGTCACAGCGGCGGGCCGGACACCGTCCGCTGTTCCCCCGATCGGGGGACACGCGATTCCCCCGGTGCGGGGGCCGGTCAGCCGACAGACTCCTGGTGCGCCGCGGCGCATTGTTGAGTAATCGAAAGCCCAGCAGCAGAGGAGATTACGACATGAAGAGCATCGGCCACCAGTTCGCCGCCGGATTCGCACTGCTCGGCGCCGCAGCCATCCTGGCGGTCGGCGCCATGACCACCAACCAGGCCATGGCCGCCACCGCCGTCACCCCCGATGCGAGCACGGTGCAGACGGTGTCGACTCACGCCACCGGCGAGCACAACTTCCTGTACGGACGGTGACAGCGAGGCCTCCGGGTTCGATCACTGCAGCTCAGAGTTCGTGCTGGTCGGCCTGTCGGCAGATCTGCAGCGTGCGACCGACGTGGGCTCCGGGGACGAGGTGGAACTCGACATCGGCCAATACGCAGCGTGAATCGAGGGTTTTGAGCATCCAGTAGCCGTCGCTGGCGAAGAAGCTGACATGCGAGAGGTCGAGGATCATCCGCCTGCACAGCAGCACCTTGCTCAAGGTGTAGTCGAGCAACTCGTGGGTGTTCGCGGCGTCGATGTCGCCGACCACGGTGATCACCGCCAGATCGATATCGCGCCACTCGGTCGTGAATTCCAACCCCGCGGATCCGGGACGCGCCTGCGCGCCGTTGGTGAGCATTTCCGTCATGGCAGCCTCCGCTGGGGGTGACGTGATGGCTGCTGCTGAACCAGTACCAACGGTACGCCCGGCCTGGGTCCACAATCCGATTTTTGTGGTCCACAAAACGCATGCTGCGTGGGTACTCAGCGGCGCAGCGTTTCGTGTGGGCTTTCGCCGAAGGTGCGCCGGTACAGGACCGCGAAGCGACCCGTGTGGGCAAACCCCCAGCGCGCCGCGGTGGCAGCCACGGTGGTGACGCTGCGATCACTGGCGATGAGTTCCTCGCGTGCCCGGGCGAGCCTGACTTCGCGCAGATAGGCCGTGGGTGTGGTGTCGAGGTGTCGGCGGAACATGTACTGCACCGTGCGCGGTGACAGGTACAGCGCGGAGGCCACATCCCCGACCCCGATGTCATGAGCGGCGTTGTCCTGGATGAAGTCGACCGCCTGGCGGAGTAACGCGGGGTGTGCGTTGCCGGCGGTGTCGGCCGTGCCGTCGGCGGGTAGGTCGTTCGGGAATGCGGTGAGGATCGCGCTGGCCAGCATCCGGCCCGCCGAAGTCAACAGCACGCGGTTCTCGGGCGGCTCTGGAGCGGTCAGTATGCGATGGAGGAAGCGTTCGGTGGCGTCGAGGGTGCCCCCGGCGGTCCCGGTCATCGGGGTGAGACCGGTGAAGCGCGGCACCGATGCCGCATTGGTATCGATGGCCGCCACCTCGGTCAACAGCGTCCGGGACAGCACCACCGAGCGCAGCGCGGCTCCAACGAGGCGGACCTGGACACCACCGACGCCGGTGGAGGCGAGCACCCATTCGCCCGGGCCTGCAGTACCGACGAGCCGGCCGTGCGTCACTTCGGCGCGGCCGCTACACACGAACAGTGCGACCACCGAGGGCACGCGGTCGGCCCGCAGCATGACGTCGCCGTCGTGCCGGATCTCTTCGATCGCGTAGCTACCGACGTCGATCCGTGAGTGCGTGCAGGAACACCCGGTGGAGGCATCGCCGGCGCGGGTGATGGTGAATCGAGCGGAATACGCCTGATCAAGATGCTTGTGGATCAGGTCTGAATCGTTGGAGTCGATGTCGGTACGCTCAGGGCACACATCGACGCGGTCGGCTTTCATCACGGCTCCACACAAGAAACAGCACCGGATGGGCATCGACCTGAACCCACGTTCGCCCGATCTTAACCCGTCGGTGCGGGCAAACGAAAATATCGGTCATCTCCTCGGGTGTGGTTCATTCGCCGCGGGATGGGTACTTCACCGAACACAGCCCGGTTTCGCAGGAAGGAATGCCGATGGCGCACTCCGACGAGGTCGACAGCGCACTGACCGTGACACGCGAGACCGCCGCCACGCGCGAACAGGTGTGGGCCGTCATCGCCGACGGCTGGACCTACTCACAGTGGGTGGTGGGCAACAGTCGGATGCGTGCGGTCGATCCACGGTGGCCGGAGGTGTCCAGCACGATCGATCATTCGATCGGGGTGTGGCCGCTACTGGTGGATGACCAGACGGTGGTCGAGGACTGTGAGCCGCGGCGACAGATTGTTCTGTTGGCGAAGGGCCGTCCGTTCGGCAAGGCGCGGGTCACGCTCCGGCTCTCGGACACCGCTGACGGCGGGTGCCGTATCGAGATGTCCGAGGTGCCGGTGGGATTCCCGATGGGATGGATCCCCGAGCGGCTCGCGCTCGCCGCAGCCGTCCCCCGAAATCGAGAGTGCACTCAGCGCCTCGCCGCCATCGCCGAACGTCGGTCGCCGGAGCGCTGAGTCAGCGTCCCAGAAACTCAAGGAACGCCGGAGCGGCCAGCACCCATGTATCGAAACCGTTGTACCGCGCGACCTTTCCCGATGCGCGCAGCTCGCTGGCACGCTCCCAGGCATCCTCGGGCCACGGCGGGTCGATGAGTTGGGATCCCTTGATGAGGCAGTGAATCTCCAGTGACGTCCGCTTGGGATGGTCCCAGTCGTTCTCGCCGCCACGAATGATCAGGGTGGGAATGGTGATGGCGTCGAACATCTCGTCGTCGACGCCGGGAATGGTCTGCCCCGGCTTCGGCACGAATGCGTTGAGCCAGGAGCGCATGACCCGCAGGAACTCGCCTGCATCGAGTTCGGTCAGGCGCCGCCGGTTCGCCGGGTTCGCGTCGATGCGGTCCCGCCACTCGGGAACCGTCAGCAGTCCGTCGATTCCCCGGCCCCTGACCGCGAGAATGCTCGGCACCACGTAGTAGTGCCCGAGAACGAACCCGCCGTACACGCCACCGACGATGTTCCACACCACCAGTTTGGTGAAGTGCTCCGGGTAGAGCATCGCCGCCAGCATCGAATCGCGGGCGCCTCCGGAACCGCCGGCGATGACGCACGGACCGGCGCCCAACGCGGTCAACAGGCGGTGCAGGGTTTCGGCACGCATGTGCGATTCGCTCTGACCGTAGAACTGCACATCGGAATGCCCGCAGTTCGGCCGATCCCAGAGCAGCACTCGGTACCCGCCGTCGACCAGTGCTTCGGCCAGCGGCCGCAGGCCGGGGATGTCCTTGCCGAACCGGCCACCCGGTGTCAGAACGATGAGATCTCCGGTCGCACCGAGGATCTCGTAGACGACGTCACCGCCGTTGATCGCCAGTGCAGCCACCGGCTCACTGTAGGTCAGTGAGCGTGCGCGTGGGACGTGACGGTACGCGTCGCGGTGGCGGCGGGTGCAGCGGTGCGGCGCAGTCGACGTTCGACACGTTGGATGCGCCGGTGCAGGCAACGTTCGTCGCGCTTGGTCAATGTGCGGCTGCGCGCTGCGAGCAGATCGAGTTGCTGCCAGCTGAGCCCGTCGAGGTCACCGTCGGAGTCGTGGGTGGCGATGACGACAGCGCCGCGCAGCAGCGGGACCGTCTTCGCATCCAAATTCGTTGTGGCGAGCAGCAGTTCGGTTGCATTGCGGTTGACCCGGCGTTGGCATCCGCGGTTGGAGGGGCTGAACCAGAAATCGAACTGCCTGTCTGCGCTGGTCAGTGACTGCAGTCCCTGATTGCGCACCAAACGGGTGATGTCGACGGCGCTATATGCGCGGGTTTCGTATGCGGCGCCATTGGCGCTGAAGTACAGGACGGTATTCATTCAGATGATCCATTCGGCTCTCTTGTCGCTTACGGGTCGCGTGGATCGCGCTCCACGCTGTGACCAGAGTTACCCGTGTGACAATCGGGGTAAACCTCGATAACGATTCAGCGTCGAGGAAGATCGCCGGACAACCGCGACGGGCGGCAGACTAGCGCCACCGAGAGCGTGAGCACCGCGGCCACCGCGAACGCCACCTGCACATTTGTGAGATCAGCCGTCCCGCCGAGCAGTGCCGCGGCGATGGGTCGCGAACCCAGGAAGCCGACCAGCCACAGGGCCATGATCCGGCCGCGCAACTCCTGGGGCGCGCGTTCCTGGACCACCGTGCTCAGGCCGGTAAGTGCCCAGCCGAACCCCAGACCGGCCAGAGCGAAACCGGCCAGCGCGATCCAGGGCAACACACTCGCCGCCAGCAGCGCACATCCCAGGCCGAGCCCGGCCAGACCGAAGGACGAGACCTGCGCTGAGGCCATCCGGCCGCGCATCAGTGCGAGCACGATCATGCCCATCGCCGCACCGAGGCCGAACACCGCCGAGAGCGTGCCGACCATACGGGTGTCCCCGCCGAGCGCATCGGCCAGCGAGGGCGCCAGCGTGATCGACGGGTCCGCCGCGACGCCGACCGTCGTCACCGCAACCAGTGCCAACAGCAACGGCCGGTCCCGCCACACGTACTTCAGTGCGGTGCGCACGCGATAGTCGGTGCCGGACACCTTCTCGGACGCTGCGGGCAGACGGATCACGACCAGGAACAAGGCGAACACCAGATGCAGGCCGGCGCTGACGGCGAATCCGGTGGCGGCGCCGAAGTGTGCGGCCAGATAGGCGCCGGCAGCGGGGCCCAGGATTCGGCCGATCGTCATCGGAATGCTGTTGAGCGCCATCGCCGTCGAGAGTTCGCCCTCGCGAATGATGTCCGGCACGATCGACTGCATGGCCGGTCCGCCGACCACGAAGCCGAATCCGACCAGCGTGGACCCGAGCAGCACCGGAACGGCGGCCGAACTGCCCTGAAGTCCGGGTTCGATGAACATCCACACCGCGACCAAGCCCGACCCGGCCATACACAGCACGCGACCGAGCAGGATCTGCCGGCCCGGATCACCGCTGTCGGCCCACTTGCCGCTGATCGGGCTGAGGATGAGTTGGGGTCCGAACTGCACGACACCCACCAGGCCGACCATCAGAGCCGAACCGGTCGCCTCGTACATCACGACCGCCGCGATGATGCTGTGCGTCCACACCGCGACGACGGAGAACATCTTGCCCCAGAACAGGGCCCCGAAGACGGGGTCGAACATCAGCGCCAGTGCGCCGCGGGGCCGCGTCAGGACGGTGCTCACCGACTGGCCGCCGCTTCGATCCGCTCGGTCAGGCGCTCAAGCAGGGTGACGAGCCGGTCGATATCCGCGGTATCCCAGTCTGCGACGGTCTCGGCGACCAGATCGCGCCGCCGGTCCGTCACGGCGGCCAGCGCCTTCACGCCGATATCGGTGAGCACCAGGACACTGCGACGCTGGTCGTCGTCGGCCGGAGATTTGGTGAGCAACCCGGCCGCGACCACCGCCGACACGGTCCTGCTGGCGGTCGAGTGCTCGACGGCCAGGTATTCCGCGACATCGCCGATCGACGCGCCGCCGCCGTGGCGCTGATGGTGCTCGACCGCGCGCAGCGTCCGCAGTGTCGAGACGTTGGTCACCGGATCCGCGCCGTCGAGCAGGCGCCGCCGCCACGAGGGCCGCTGCCGTGCCACGTGGATGCGGGTGAGCAGGTCATCCAGGTGGTCGAAGGGCGTCGCGGGCATTAAATATGTTTAGCACATACAAATTTACTCTCATGCGTAGCTCGATCCCGGCCGGACGATCATCAGCACCACCACGACCATCCAGAGCAGGTTGAAGGCACCGGTCAGCTTGCCGAGCTGTCGCAATCCGGCGGCGCTGCCCGGAGTCGCGAGCGCGTCACGCTGGCGCGGGGTGATCTGCCATGCGAGCAGGCCCCCGGCGATGGCGGTCAGCAGCATGGCGACCAGAACCCATACCTCTGTTGTGCGTCCCTGCGCGAAGGCCAGGGCCAGGCCGACCACCGGCACGATCACCGCCAGCAGTCCGTACACCCGGGTGATGCGGTGTAGTACCTGCGCCACCTGCCCGGCCTCGGGTACGTAGCGGGGAAACAAGCTGGCCGATACGGCGACCGGGCCGACGAACAGGATGCCGGCCACGACGTGCACCGACAGCAGAAGGGCTTCCATAACCTTCAGCTTAACTGAAGGTTATGGAAGCCGGTCCCTCATCAGTTCACGAAGCGCCGCGGTCAGCCCGGGGTGCTGCGTGGAGAATGCGGCATCCAGGCGCGTCAACTCCGCGGCCGCCTCCATCAACAGGGACTCGCCCTTCGCGGTGACCCGCAGACTGGATGCCGCGCCGGCGTGCGCGGTCTGATCGTCGACGAGACCGGCCTCCGCGAACGCCGACACCGCCGCGTGCGCACTCTGCACGGTGATCCGCGAGCGCCGGGCCAGTTCGCTGAAGGAGATGCCCGGCATGCCGCGGATGTGGCCGAGTAGTCCGTACTTGCGCGTCGTGAGGCCCAGCGGCTTCAGCGCGTCGGCGAGCGCGGCGTCCCATATCCGGCTCAACGTCAGCAACCCGATGGTGGGGCTGAACGGCGGCGGCTCGGACATGCAGGCAGGTTACCCGGCCCCTACTGCTTCGCTTCAGCAAAATCTGGGTACCCGGGTCGGTCAGTGGATCGAACCCGGAAGGACCCATGACAGCACCTCGCCTGCAGGCCGATCAGGCCACCGGAGCCGACATCAGAGATGTCGTCGGCGCGGTGGCCACCGCGTTCTCCGCCAAGGTGGTCGGTCAGACGCCCCTGCGCGAGTCCATGCTGCTCGTCCTGCTCTCGGGCGGTCACCTGCTCATCGAAAGCGTCCCCGGCCTGGCCAAGACCACGGCGGCGCGCGTCGTCGCCGAGGCGATCGACGGCAGCTTCCGCCGCATCCAGTGCACACCGGATCTGCTGCCCAGTGACATCATCGGCACGCAGATCTACGAGGCGGCCAGCAACACCTTCGCCACCCAGCTCGGCCCGGTGCACGCCAACATCGTGCTGCTCGACGAGATCAACCGGTCCAGCGCCAAAACGCAGAGCGCGATGCTGGAGGCGATGGAGGAACGCCAGACCACCATCGCCGGTGTCGAGTACCCGATCCCGGAACCGTTCCTGGTCATCGCCACCCAGAACCCCGTGGACCAGGAGGGCACCTACCCGCTGTCGGAAGCGCAGACCGACCGCTTCATGCTCAAGGACATCGTGCAGTACCCCTCCGTCGAGGAGGAGGTCGAGATCATCGACCGGATGGACGCCGGCCTGTACGACCGCGACCACCGCTCCGCCCCCGTCGTCACCCTTGCCGATGTGCGCCGGGCCCGGGTCGCCGTCCGGTCCGTGCACATGGATCGGGCGCTCGTCGAATACGCCAGCCGGCTGGTCGGGGTCACACGCGACCCCGAACGCCACCTGCCCGCCAATCTCGCCCGTCTCATCGAGTACGGGGCGAGCCCGCGCGCGACCATCGCCCTGTGCCGCACCGCACGAGCACTGGCGGTGCTGCGGGGGCGCAACCACGTGCTGCCCGACGACATCGCGCGGCTTGCGCACCGCGTACTGCGTCACCGACTGGTCCTCGGTTTCGAGGCCGCCAGCGCACGGATCACACCCGACACCGTGATCGACGCAGTGCTGCACACAGTTCCGGTGCCGTGAGGCCGGCATGGGTAAACACCTCGATGCCGCGAAGGCGCACGTATCCCGTGATGCCGCGGGACTTCTGGCCGGCGGGCGCTATGCGCTCGTGCACACCCGCAGCCTGGAATTCGACGAGCTGCGCCCCTACGTTCCCGGCGACGATGTGCGCGATATCGATTGGAAAGCCTCCGCCCGCTCCGGGCACACGCTGATCAAACAGTTCGTCTCCGAGAAGCACCACAAGATCCTGATCGTGGCCGACACCGGCCGCAACACGGCTGCTCTCACGCCGACCGGTCAGCCGAAAAGTGAAGTCGCGGCCCACATCATCGGCGCGGTTGGGCTCGTCACCCTGCCACGCTCCGACGAGATCGGGATGGTAGCCGGTGACCGCCGGGGCAGCATCGACATCCGGCTGCGCCGGGGCGAAACCCATATCGAGCGCATCCTGCACCGCTTCCTCCAGCAGACCGATGCCAACCCTGACCGCAGCGATATCGTCACCCAACTCGAATGGGTGGCCCGCCACTACCGGCACCCGATGTTCATCGTGGTCGTCTCGGACGAACCCGAGCTCGACGAGCGTCTGCGGGAGGTATTGCCGCCGTTGACCGGCCGCCACGACGTGCTCTGGGCCATGGTGACCGACATGCCCGCGATCGGCCCCGAGGACTCGGGGCTGGGCTACGACGTCGCCGACGGGCGGACACTGCTGGGCGCTGACATCGTCGGCGAACGGGTCATCATGGCCTACCGGCAGGCCGAGGAGCAGCGCCGCAGGGAGTTGTCGGAGTTTCTTACCGCACAGCGCATTCCGCACGCGCGCATCGCCTCCAGTGGCGGCATCATGCCCGCGCTGGTGGCAATGACGGGGGTGTACGCGCGTGCCGGATGACCTGCTCGGCGGTCTCATCGGCCCGACGCCGTATTCGTCGGTCTGGTTGTGGCTCGCGGTGGCGCTGGCCGTGCTGACGGCGCTCTGGTACATCGGGGTCTTCTGGTGGACCGCTCCGGGACGCACCCGCAGTGAGCCGTCGGTGATCGGTTCGGCACGCGTCGCGCTGCAGCGTCGCCGCGCATTGCGGGCCATCCATGACATCCAAAATCATTACCGCACAGGTGAACTGACGGCTGTCGCCGCCGCAGCGGCGCTCGGCGAGCAAGTCCGCCGTTTTCTGCACGACGCCACCGGCGTGCGCGCCGAGTACGTACAGGTTCCCGACATCGCGGCGGTGTCCGGGGGTGTGCTGGCCCCTGCCGCGCCGGTGCTGGCAGACCTGGAGGACGCGCAGTTCAATGCAGGCTCGGGCGTCGATATCGGTGCCACCGGGCAGGCCGCCGAGGAGTTGGTGCGGCAATGGACGTGATCTATTGGGGTGTGGCGATCGTCGGCTGTGTAGCCCTGGCCGCCTGCATCGCCGCTGCACTGCTGCCGCCCCGGCGCGACCAGCCCGAACGGCTGCGGGCCCTGGCCAACACCGGAAGGCTGACCGGACTGCCCGAGTATGCCCGGGCCGTCCGCCGCCACACCGTCACTGCCGCCGCGGCCGTTGCGGTACTCGTCTTGTGCTTCGTCGCCGCAGCCTTCGCGGCCGCGAGACCGACCGGACTACCGGCGCTGAACCGGGCAGCAGGCACCGAGCAGCCCGAGGACATCATGGTCTGCGTCGGCGCGCCGGGCGAGGATCCGGCCGTCAACGGCACGCTGCGGTACTTCGCAGAGGCGGTCCGCGGATTCGGGACCGAACGCATCGGCCTCACATCGCCGGACCGCAGGCTGATACCGCTGACGCGCGATTACCAGTATGCGGCCGGCCGGTTCGCCGGGTATGCCCAACCGCAGCCGCTGGTGTCGTCAGTGACCTACACCGACTACACCGCCACCATCGAAGATGTACTGGCCATGTGTCTGACCGGGTTCCCCGAGTTCGACACCGAAGCGCCGGTGCGCCGTTCACTGATCTATGTCGGCCCCGGCACGCTGGACCGTGACGGTGGGCCTGCCCTGTTCACCCCGCAACGGGTGCGCGACATGGCCGCCGACGCCGGCGTCCAGGTCAATGCCATCACCGATGAGCGGAGCTTTCCCGCCGATCTGGCCCGTGACAACGGGGGCCGGGTGCGCCCGGCCGGCGGCGATATCAGCGCCTACCTCCGAGATATCCGCGAGCACCCGCCCGAGTCCCGGCGCAACAGTGAGCAGGCGGCCACCCCGACGGCCGAAACGCCGGACCTGGTGTTGCTGATCGGACTGGGTGCGGTGATCGCCCTCTTGGCCTGGCCGCTGGTGGTGCGCCGATGACTTTGCAACCGGCCCTGCCACCACTGCTGCTCGGTGCGGTGGGTGTGCTGATCGTCGCGGTGGTACTGCTGCGCCGACGCAGACGCGCCGGGCCGGCGTACGGACTGGTGATCGCGGCCGTACTGCTTCTGGCCGCTTCGGCCCGGCCGGTTCTCGGCGGCGCTGAGCCGGCCGTGACCGGTATCGCCGGCGAACGGCAGCCCAACATCTTCCTCGTCGTGGACCGCTCGGCGGATATGTCGGCCGCCGCCGCCGAAGCACGGGCCGATATCGACGACGTCATCGACCGCCACCCCGATGCCCGGTTCGCCCTCATGACGTTCGACGCCCGGCCGTCCCTGGACTGGCCGTTGTCGCCTGATTCCTGGAGTCTGCGTCCCACCCTCGATGCCGTGACGCCCAACGCCCGCAGCGGTGAGCCCGTGACGAATGTCGGCGCGGCCGCCAACGTGCTGCGCTACCAACTCATCGGCGCCGTCCAGCAGTTCCCTCGGGCCCGCAATCTCGTCTTCTATTTCGGTGCCGGCGCACCGGACTCGACAGCGCCGCAACGAGAGTTCCGGGTGCCGGAGGGCGCGGTGGACGGTGGCGCGGTGCTGGGCTACGGACCTGCGGCCGAGGCACGATTGCGGGCGGTCGCCGCCCAGATCGGGGTGCCGTATGTATCGGGTGACCTGGACGGAGCACCGGACGAACCGGCCAACGAGGACACACCGGCGCCGCCGCCCGCCGAGGCCGCCGCGGCATCGTCAGGTTTCGAGCTGTACTGGGTTCTGGCCGGCCTTGCGGGGCTGGCTCTCCTGTTTGAGCTGTACCGCGCATTGCGGCAACTGCGGCGGACCCGCCTCGACCGGATCGAGGTGAGCCGATGACGCCGCGTCGCCGATTGCTGGTGTACTCGATGCCTGTGGTGCTGGTGGTGTTGCTGCTCGCGGCCAAGCTGATCTCGACGGCCGTTGCGGGTAACTCGGCGGCCTCGAATTTCGCGAAGGCCGACGTCACGGCCCTGGCAGACGACGTGGACATCTTGCGGACGGTCAACATCATCGAGCCTGCCAAAGCCCACTTCGCGGCCGGCACGCTCGCCGCACTGGAAAAGCGGTTCGCCGACGCGGAGCACGAATTCTCACTTGTGCTGACGCGCACCGCATTTGACGAGTCGTGCCCGGTGCGCGTCAACCTCGAACTCGTACGGGAATCGCTCGGCGACAGTGCCGCGGCCGCCTTCGAACCTGAACCGGCAGTCGAGCACTATCTCGCTGCCAGGCGGGTCGTCGAGCAGGCACCGCAGGGTTGCTTCGCCGGAAACACCGACTCAGACCGGGAGCGCAGGGCCGTGCGCGCCGACACGCTGGTCCGGCTGGACGCCAAGATCGCCGGGGTGACGGCGCCCCCGCCGCCACCCTCGCCGCCGGCACCGCCGGTGACGGCCCCGGCGGCGCCGGCGCCGGGCAGCGCTCCCGCGCTGGACCGAGAGCTCCGCCTCAATCCCGGCGAGGGTGACCCCGTTGAGCGGCTACGCGATATTCTCCGCGACGCTGCGAGATAGTCTGCTGCACAGGCGATCAGGACGCTTTTCGGTGAGCCCTCTCGCACACTTCCACCATCCGTCTCGCGCTCGCTCCATACAACACGCTCAGTTCGACGTCTGCCATCGCGCACCGACGCTCAAGGGTCCTCAGCATGTCGTAGCCGCTGCACGAGAGGAACGAGACCCGTTCCAGATCGAGGATGAGCAGCCGGCACAGCGGGGCCTTGCTCAATGCGTGGTCCAATAGTTCGGCGTGGCCGGCCGCATCGACCTCCCCCTCCACCGTAATCAGTGCAACGTCGAAGTTCGGCCACTGCGTGGATATTTCAATGCGCGGACAGAACGCCGAGCTTCGCGCCGCCGTTGGCTTGCCGAAAGCCCGAGTCGATGGGATCGGCTCCAATTGAAAATGTGTCATCTGGCCCCCAGCTGCTCGTTCGGTGTGGATGGCTGCTGCTGAACCAGCTTCAATGTAAGCACTTGATGCGGCAATTGCACGCGAAAGTTTTGGTATGCGATCGCTGAATCCGACAGACGAAGTCGCTCATCCGGTCAGCGAAGTGGTTCTCCCGCCGGTGTTTCTGGGCTGAGTTTCGCGGCTAGCCGCCGTTGCATGACAGTCGATCCTGAGGATCGATCGGTACTGCTGTGGCACGTGCACGGCTCTTGGACCGATGCTTTTGTCCGAGGTCGTCACCGTTACCTGCTGCCGGTCAACGATGCGCGAGACGCCGACGGCCTCGGGCTTGCCGGTCGCCGGTGGCCTCGGGCGGCCGAAGTTAGCCATGGCGAAATGAGCTCTACTGCAATTGATCTCGTTGTTCTTCAACGCCCCCATGAGTTGGCACTCGCCACCGAGCTGCTCGGCCGGGTGCCGGGAAAAGATGTGCCGGCCGTGTATGTCGAGCACAACGCCCCGCGGCCGTCCGCAGTGGACAGCGTGCACCCCCTGGCCCACCAGCGCGACATACCGCTGATTCACGTCACTGATTACAACAAACTGATGTGGGACAACGGGATAGCTGATGTGACCGTTATCGCCCACGGCATCGCCGATCCCGGCTATCTCTACAGCGGCCGGGTAGCGGCGGCCGCAACGATGATCAACGAACCGATCAGGCGCAACCGGATCGTCGGAACCGACCTGCTCGGCGCCCTGGCGGGCGCTGCCCCGATCGACGTGTGGGGCATCGGTACCGACGCACTGAACGACGCGGCCCACCGGGTGCCTGGCGTGACCGGCCGGGGTGACGCAGCGCATGACGATCTGATGGCGGCCGTCGCCGCCCGCCGGGTCTACCTGCATACCGCGCGGTGGACATCGCTCGGGTTGTCGCTGATCGAGGCGATGTACCTCGGCATGCCGGTGGTGTGCGTCGGCTCCACGATGGCACCGCTGGTGGTGCCCGGCGAGGCCGGTGTGGTGAGCGCCGATATCGCCACGCTGGGCAACGCGGTGACCGGATTCGTCACCGACGTCGCCGCCGCCACCCTCGCCGGCAAGGCGGCCAGGGAGTTCGCAATGGCGCATTTCTCCCTGGAGCGGTTCCTCGAGGAGTGGGAGGTCGTCATCGACGCCCTGTGCGAAAGGAAAGGAGCGCAACCATGAAGATCGCAATGGTCTCCGAACATGCCAGCCCCCTGGCAGTTCTCGGCGGAGTGGACGCCGGTGGGCAGAACGTGCACGTCGCCGCGCTGGCCGCGGCCATGGCCCGCCATGGCCACGAGGTGACCGTCTACACCCGGCGCGACGATCCGGAACTGCCGCCCACCATCGCCACCGACGACGGGTACTGGGTCACCCATGTGCCGGCCGGGCCGGCCACGGCGTTGCCCAAGGACGAGTTGCTGCCCTATATCGGAACATTCGGCCAGTTCCTCGATGACGAGTGGAGCCGGTGTCCCGCGGACGTCGCCCACGCACACTTCTGGATGTCCGGGATCGCCACGCAACTGGCCGCCCGACGCTCCGGGGTGCCGACAGTGCAGACGTTCCACGCGCTCGGCGTGGTGAAACGCCGCTTCCAGGGCGCCGATGACAGCAGTCCGAAGCAGCGCCAGACGCTGGAATCCGTCGTCGCCGAACATGCCGACTGGGTGGCGGCGACCTGCACCGACGAAGTGTTCGAACTGATCAGGATGGGTCGCGCGCGGTCCCGGATATCCGTGGTGCCGTGCGGAGTGGACGCCGAGGTCTTCAACCCGACCGGCGAGCAGGCCGAACACGGCCAACGCCCGCGAATTCTGTCGGTCGGCAGGTTGGTTCCCCGAAAGGGGTTCGACACGATGATCCGCGCGCTTCCGGGGATACGCGATGCCGAACTGGTCATCGCCGGCGGACCGTCCGCCGACCGACTGGACGCGGATCCGGAGGCCCGCCGGCTGCGGGCACTGGCGGACGAACTCGGTGTCGGTCACCGCGTGCGGTTGCTCGGCGCCGTGCGGCATCCGGACATGCCCGCGCTGTACCGTTCGGCCGATCTGGTGGCCTGTACGCCCTGGTACGAGCCCTTTGGCATCGTGCCACTGGAGGCGATGGCCTGCAGCGTGCCGGTGATCGCCAACGCCGTCGGAGGCTTCACCGACACCGTGGTCGATGGCGTGACCGGACGGCTGGTCCCCCCACAGAATCCGGTGAAGTGTGCGCAGGCCGCGAACGCGATCCTGCAGGACCCCTGGGTGGCCCGCAGCCTTGGCTCGGCCGGGCGTGACCGCGCGGTGTCCCGCTACTCATGGGACCGGATTGCCTTGGACACCCTGCGGATCTACGACCGATTGGTACCCAGCGCCGCTGAGTCGATGGCGCAGAGCCGATGAAACGTGATTCAGCCATGACGCCCCAGTGCGGCAGCATCGGCCTCCACGGACGCGGGCAGCTGCCTGCGTTGGCGCCACACCTTCGGCGCCATGCGTGCTGCCTCGAGCAGGGCGCGACGGTCCTCACGGTTGCGCAGGGCCCATTTCGCCAGTTCCGCCGTGGTGCTCAGGCACAGCGACAGCGGGCGGCGCAACCAGGCCGTCAGCATGGCATTGCGCCGACTCCGCGCCTGTTGTGCACGGCCGGGGGGCCGGACGCTGGAGGGCTGATGGACCGCGGTGAGGTCCGGGCAGTAGCAGAGATCCCAGCCCCGGGTGGCCATGTCGAGCGCGAGCAGTTGCTCCTCACCGCGGAAGTGCAACAGCGGGGAGAAACCGCCGGCGCCTTCGAAGGCGGACTTGCGTACCAGCGCGGAGCAGGCCAGGAAGCCGAGTATCGACGGCCCGGGCAGACCGGGACGCCGGCCCAGCGCGCTACCTGCGAGCGCGGCCACCACCGGGTCATCTCGGCGTTGCGGCCACACCACCGTCCGGGCGGCGAGCAGCCCGACGGTGGGGTGCGCATCGAAGATCTGTTCGGCACGGGTGATCGAGTCCGGTTCCCACCACGAGTCGTCGTCGCAGAAGGCTACATACGGTGTCGTGCAGCGCTCCACGCCGATATTGCGGCCTACCGCGCCAAGATTGTCATCCAGTTCGACGACGGCGACCCGACCGGCGTGTGCGTTCGCCAGGTGGTGCGCCACCCCGGCCGTATCGTCGTCGGAAGCGTTGTCTACCACAATAATCGGGCAGTCCGTGGTGGCCAGCAGGCGATTCAGCACACCTTCCAGCTCGGGCGCCCTGTTACGGGTGGCTATCACGAAAGTGGTGCGCGGAGCCGCGGAAGCAGTCATATCGGTCACCACTACCCCGTGACCGGCACCGAAAACATCCTAATTGAAAGTGTTGCAACATGACTCGTGACATGCGCAGAGTATTGGTCACCGGTGGTGCCGGGTTCCTCGGTAGCTACCTGTGTGCACGCCTGCTCGACGAAGGCGTCGAGGTGTGCTGCGTCGACAATCTGTCCACATCGGTCAGTGGAGCCGAAAGCGTGCTGCGTGGCCGACCGGGATACGAATTCGTCCGGCATGACATCACCCAGCCGCTTCCGCAGCCCTGGGCGGCAATGGCGTTCGACACGGTGTTCCACCTGGCCTCCCCGGCTTCGCCGGCCGATTACTTCCGGTTGCCGGTGCAGACGCTACGCGTCGGCGCGCTCGGCACCGCGGTGGTATTGGAGATCGCGGAGCGGCACGGCGCCCGAGTGGTGCTCGCGTCGACCAGTGAGGTCTATGGCGACCCCTTGGAGCATCCGCAACGCGAAACATACTGGGGAAACGTGAATCCCATTGGGCCACGCAGCGTGTATGACGAGGCCAAGAGGTTCGCCGAAGCGCTGATGTTTGCCTACGAACGGACCCGCTCCGCCGATATCGGGGTGGCCCGCATCTTCAACACCTATGGCCCGCGGATGCGCGTCGACGACGGACGGATGGTGCCCACCTTCTGCCGCCAGGCGGTCACCGGTGAGCCGATCACCGTGGAAGGTGACGGCAGCCAGACCCGGTCACTGTGCTTCGTGCGTGACACGGTGGCCGGTCTGATCGCGCTGGCGCAATCGGAATCCAGCGGCCCGGTCAACATCGGCAACCCGCACGAACTCACCGTCGCGCAGACCGCCGAACTCATCCGCGAGCTCGCCGAAAGCAGTTCACCGATAGTGAATGTGCCTGCCGCCACCGATGATCCGAAGCGCCGCTGCCCGGATATCGACGTGGCCGGGCGGGAGATCGGATGGCGACCCGAGGTCAGCCACCGCGACGGTCTCGCGACCACGGTGCGGTGGTTCCAGGCTGTCATGGGCGGGCACGGCGAAGGACACCCATCGGCATTCGACTCCGCATGGATGTCGAGTGGCACGGCGGTACGGAGCGCATCGTGAAGATTCTCGGAGTCAATGCCGTCTTCCACGACATGGCCGCCGCGGTCGTGGTCGATGGCCAGATCGTCGCCGCCGCGGAGGAGGAGCGTTTCACCCGGCGTAAACACGGCAAGCAGGCCGTTCCCTTCTCTACCTGGGAATTGCCGGTGGAAGCGGCACGGTGGTGCCTGGCGGAGGCCGGTCTGGCACCGGAGGACCTCGACGGGGTGGGGTATTCCTATGACCCCAGCCTGATGGAGGGCCGCAGCGACGCGCCGGCCGGCCTGGACAATGACTGGGAGTACCTGCGCACGCTCTACGCGGCCCGCGCACCGCGCTTCCTGGCGACCGCACTGCCCGGCCTCGATCCGGGCGTGGTGCGCCACGTCCGCCATCACGTTGCGCATGCGGCGTCCGCCGCACTGGCCTCGCCGAAACCCGAATCGGCGGTGCTGGTCGCCGACGGTCGTGGTGAGCGGACCTCGATGCTCGCAGGCCGGTACCGTGACGGCAAGATCGACGTGCTGGCCTCCCAAGAACTGCCGCATTCGCTGGGCCTGTTCTACGAGGACCTCACCGAGCATCTCGGTTTCACACGGTCCAGCGACGAGTACAAGGTCATGGCGATGGGGTCCTACGGGACACCGCGGTTCGCCGACGAATTGCGACGACGGGTGTACGCGACCGGTGACGGTGGCTTTCGCACCGAACCGATCGACTGGGATGCGCTGACACCGCCGCGCAGCGGTTCCGTCGGTGACGGGTCGGCGCTTGCCCGCCCGGAACCCGAACATGCCGATCTGGCGTGCAGCGCGCAGCTGGTGGTCGAGGAGGTGCTGCTGGACCTGGTGCACTGGCTGCGGGAACGGGTGGACTGCGAGCAGCTCGCCATGGCCGGCGGCGTGGCGCTCAACTGTGTTGCCAACTCCAAGCTTTGGCGTCACGGCGGTTTCTCCGATGTCTGGATCCAGCCGGCGGCCGGAGACTCCGGAACCGCCTTGGGCGCCGCGCTGACCCTGGCCGCCGAGGCCGGTGAGTCCTTGACCCCGATGCCGAACGCCCGGCTGGGGCGTGGCTGGTCGGATGACGAGATCGGCGCCATCCTCGACGAGGCCGAGATCGAGTACAGCCGGCCCACCGCGTTCGCCGAGGCCGTGGGGGACGCACTGGCCGCCAACCAGTTGGTCGCCTGGTTCCAGGGCCGTGCCGAATACGGTCCCCGTGCACTGGGCGGGCGGTCCTTGCTGGCCGACCCGCGTCGCATCGACAATCTGGAGCGGCTGAACACCGTGAAGGGGCGTGAACAGTTCCGCCCGGTGGCGCCGATGGTGCTGGCCGACCGGGCGGCCGAGATCTTCACCGGCGGTCCGATACCCAGTCCTTACATGTTGTTCGTCCACGAGGTGCTACCGCACTGGCGAGACCGCATCCCCGCCGTCACCCATGTCGACGGCACTGCCAGGATCCAGACGGTCGACGACTCCGATCCGCTGCTGCGGGACACCATCGGACATTTCGCG
The DNA here is from genome assembly GCA_030499155.1 of Mycolicibacterium frederiksbergense. Taxonomy (GTDB): domain Bacteria; phylum Actinomycetota; class Actinomycetes; order Mycobacteriales; family Mycobacteriaceae; genus Mycobacterium; species Mycobacterium frederiksbergense_A. The sequence continues at coordinate 1,619,709 of JAUKNU010000001.1, forward strand.
GGCCGCACCGGTGTGCCCGTCGTGGTGAACACCAGCTTCAACACCGCGGGACGGCCGATGGTGGACAGCCCACGCGATGCGCTCGAGTGTTTCGGCAGCGCACCGATCGATGTACTGGCGATCGGTCCCTACCTGGTACGGAGGCGCCGATGACGCGCAGCGAATTCTCGATCGTCATCCCGACCATCGGCCGACCCGCGCTCCAGGGCCTGATCACCGCCCTGGAGACCGCGGAAGGCCCGCGGCCCCAGGCGGTTGTCATCGTGGATGACAGGCGCGAGCCCACACCCCTGCCCGCGTTCGTCACCTCGCTGCCGATCAGGGTGCTGCGCAGCGGTGGCCGTGGCCCGGCCGCCGCCAGGAACATCGGCTGGCGGGCCACCACCACCCGGTGGGTGTGCTTCCTCGATGACGACGTGATCCCCGGCCATGACTGGTTCACCGCCGCGGCTGCCGATCTGCGGGCGGCCGATACCGCCGACGCGGCCGCCTCCCAGGCCGAGATCCGGGTGCCGGTACCGATCGACCGCCGCGTCAGTGACGACGAGCGCCGCACCACCCAACTGGCTACCGCCCGCTGGATCACCGCCGATATGGCCTACCGGCGCGATGTCCTGGTGCAGGCCGGTGGGTTCGACGAGCGGTTCCCGCGCGCCTACCGGGAGGACTCCGACCTCGCAGTGCGGGTCGTGCGGGCCGGACACCACATCATTCGGGGCACGCGCAGCAGCACCCACCCGGTGGCGACCTCGGACACCTTCAGCTGCGTGCGTGCGCAAGTCGGAAACCGGGACAACGCGCTGATGCGGCGCAAACACGGTTGGCGCTGGCGCCGGGCGATCGGCGAAGGACCGGGGCGGATGCCGGCCCACCTGGTGACCACTGCGGCCATCGGCACTTTCGTCATCGGTGCGGTGTCGGGGCGCAGGCGCACAGCCGGTTACGCGGCGCTGACCTGGCTGGCGCTCACCGCGCAGTTCGCGCTGCGGCGGATCGCCCCCGGTCCGAAGAACCCGGCCACCATCGCGGCGCTGACGTTGACGAGCACGCTGATCCCGCCGGTTGCCGTCGGCCACCGGCTGGTCGGTGAGTGGACGTTCCGCAGGGCCCGGCGGAACCCGCCGCTGGCGGTGCTGTTCGACCGCGACGACACCATCATCGAGGATGGCCCCTTCCTGAACGACCCTGACGGCGTGCGCCCCAAACCCGGTGCCTATGAGGCACTCTCGGAGCTCCGGGAGAAGGGTCTGCTGGTCGGTGTGGTCACCAACCAGTCGGGTGTGGCCCGCGGCCTGATCACCGATGACCAGTTGCGCGCCGTCAACGCCCGGGTCGAGTCCGCACTGGGGCCGTTCCACTGTTGGCAGATCTGCGTGCACGACACCCATGACGGTTGCCCATGCCGCAAACCCGAACCGGGCATGGTGCTGGCCGCGGCGGCCGATCTGGATGTCGATCCGAGTCGATGCGTGCTGATCGGCGACACCGGGGGTGATGTCAGCGCGGCGCTGAACGCCCGCGCGCGGGCGGTGCTGGTGCCGACCGCCCGCACTCTGCCCCATGAGGTCACCGCGGCGCGTCGTCGAGCCCGCGTCGCCCCGGATCTGTCGGCTGCGGTGGCCATGGTCCTGCGGGAGTGCCGATGAGTACCGCGCTGGTCGCCCGACTCGACAGCGCCGGTGATGTCCTGATCACCGGCCCCGCGGTGCGGGCGGTGGCTGCCGCGCACGACCGGCTGGTATTTCTCGCCGGGCCTCGCGGCCGTGCCGCGGCCGAGCTGTTGCCCGGTGTCGACGAGGTCATCGAGTGGCAGGCACCGTGGGTGGACTTCGACTCTCCGGACCTCACGGCCGATCACGTCGAGTCGTTGGTCAAGCAGCTCAGAGATCTCGGGCCGGACCGGGTCTTCATCTTCACCTCCTTCCATCAGTCACCGTTGCCCCTCGCGCTGATCTGCCGAATGGCGTCGGTGCGGTGGATCGCGGCCATCTGCGAGGACTATCCGGGCACACTGCTGGATCTGCGCCACCACGTCGCCGACGGCCTCCCAGAATCGTGGCGGGCACTGTCACTGGCCGAGGCGGGTGGGCACGCCCTTCCTCCGAATGACGATGGCCGGCTGCGGGTACGGTCGGTGGGCGCGATACCGGAGCACCTGCGCGACTCGATCGGCACCGCTCCGTTCGTGGTGTTTCACCCCTGCGCCGCGGTACCGGCGCGGATGCCCAGCCCGCGACGGAGTGCGGCCATGGTCACAGCCCTCGTCGGTGCCGGATACCGGGTGGTCGTCACCGGTTCCGAATCAGAGTTCGCGGTGGCCGAACAGGTTTCGGCCGGTGCCGCGATCAACCTGGCGGGCCGGACCGCGCTGCCCGAATTGGCCGCCGTCTACTCGGCGGCCCGGGCGGTGGTGGCGCCGAACACCGGGCCCGCGCATCTGGCCGCGGCGGTCGGTGCACCGGTCGTATCGCTTTTCGCGCCCGTCGTGCCCGCCGCGCAATGGAAACCGCTGGGTCTGCCGGTCATCGTGCTGGGGGATCAGGAGGCACCGTGTCGCGCTACTCGTGCGCGGCGCTGCCCGGTACCACACCATCCGTGCCTGGATGGCATCACCGATGCCGAATTACTGGATGCTGTTACACAATTGGGAGGTCGACCATGATCACCGATCATTTCACCGCGCTCGAACAGGCCGTCGATCGTCACCGGGTCGCCGCGCCTACGATCGCGGCCTGGGGGGACCATCTGGGCGGCGTGCTGGCCGACGGTGGCCGGCTACTGGCCTGTGGCAACGGTGGCAGCGCCGCCGAGGCGCAGCATCTGACCGCCGAACTGGTCGGCCGTTTCCGCGACGAACGGAAACCACTGTCGGCCATCGCGTTACATGCGGATACTTCCGCTCTGACCGCCCTGATGAACGATTACGGCGAGGACGAGATGTTCGCCCGCGGGGTGCGCGCTCACGGGCGTCGTGGGGATGTGCTGATCGCCTTGTCGACCAGTGGGACGAGTCGCAATGTGCTGACCGCCGTCAAATCCGCTCATGAAATGGGGATGCGCAGCTGGGCGCTGACGGGCCCAGGACCGAATCCGCTCGCCGCGATGTGTGATGACGCGATCTGCGTGCAGGCCGAGTCCACCGCCACAGTGCAGGAGATGCACCTGCTGTTGGTGCATGCGTTGTGCATGGCCGTGGACGCGACACTGGCGGCGTCATGAGGCTGCGGCTGGTCGTCATCGGTGACTCGATGCTCGACATCGATATCGACGGCACCGCAACTCGTCTCAGCCCCGAGGCACCGGTGCCGGTGGTGGACGGTGAACAGCTCGGTCAGCGGCCCGGCGGTGCCGGGCTGGCGGCTGCACTCGCCGCCCGCCACGGCGCGGAGGTCACGTTGGTGACGGCGATCGGTGACGACGGGCACGGCCGCACGCTGCACCGACTGTTGGCCGATGTCGGTGTGGATGTCCTCGCCCTGCCTGTCGCCGGCAGCACCGCCTGCAAGACCCGGGTGCGCGCCGACGGCCAGAACGTCGTGCGATTGGACCAGGGCACCGGCACCGCGGGCACATTCACTGTGCCCGCGGAACTTGACGGGCTCCTCAGGTCGGCACACGCGGTGGTGGCAGCCGACTACGGCAAGGGCATGTGCGCCGACGCGGGGGTACGGGCACTGCTCACCGGCATTGCTGCGGACATCCCGGTGATCTGGGATCCACATCCACGCGGATCGGCGCCGACGGCCGGTGCGGCCCTGGTGACGCCCAACGAGGCCGAGGCCGAGCATTTCTCGGGTTCCGCGGAGGAACTGCGAAGCCGGTGGGGCGCACGTGCGGTGTGTGTGACCCTGGGTCCTCGCGGTGCGGTCCTGGCCACCGGTGCCGACAGTTGCGCTCACCTCGCACCGGAGCACTCCGTGGTTGCCCGTGCCGACACCTGCGGGGCGGGCGACCGGTTCGCCGTCGCGGCGGCGATGGCCTTGGCCGGCGACGCCGATGTCGCCTCCGCGGTGGCGCACGCAGTCGACGCCGCCACCCGCTTTGTCGGTGCGGGCGGGGCCGGGTCCATGTCGACGGTCACCGCGCTGCCACACGTGTTGACCGAGGATCGGCTACCGCGTGGCTTTGCCCCGATCACCGACGACCTCGCCGACGTGGCGCGGCGGCTGCGCCGCAGCGGCGGCAGAGTGGTCGCCACCGGTGGCTGCTTCGACCTCCTGCACACCGGACACGTACGGCTGCTGCACCGGGCCCGTCAGCTCGGCGGCGCGCTCGTGGTGCTGCTCAACTCGGATGCCTCGGTGCGGGCACTGAAAGGCCCCACCCGGCCGGTGATGCCCGCGGAAGACCGGGCGCGGGTGCTCGCGGCGCTGGCATGCGTCGACGCGGTGTGCATCTTCGACGAACTGTCACCGGAGACGGCGCTGGCGACGTTGCAGCCCGACGTCTGGGTCAAGGGCGGCGACTACACGGCCGCCGACCTACCCGAGGCCGGCGTGGTGCGGTCCCATGGCGGCGATGTGGTGCTGCTGCCCACGGTGCCCGGTTACTCGTCGTCCCGGCTGATCGCGGCCGCTCGGTCCTGACATCCACACGAAAGGTCACACCATGAAGAGCTCACTCGGAAACGTCATCGTCTCGGGCGGATCCTCCGGTCTCGGAGCCGCCACCGTCCGTGCGCTGCTGTCACGCGGTGCGAATCCCCTTGTCCTGGACAAGAATGCACCCGACATCGACGTGCCGTTCGAGTGTGTCGATCTGGCCGATACCGGCGCGGTCCATGACGCCGTGGCAGCGCTGGCGGACCGGGCCGATGGCCGGCTCGACGGTGTCTTCACCGCGGCGGGCATCGACTCCTGTGGCCCGCTCGACGACGTCGCGGCCAGGGACTGGGAGCGGGTCGTGCAGGTCAACTTGTTCGGCACCGCCGCAGTCATCCGCGCCGCCCTGCCGTACCTGAAGCAATCGAAGGGCCGGATCGTCACCTGCGCTTCGACGCTCGGCATCAAGGCCGTCAGTGACGCCACCGCCTACTGTGCATCCAAGTTCGGCGTCGTCGGTTTCAGTCGTGCGCTCGCCGCGGAACTCGCCGGTGACGTCGGTGTGACCCTGCTGGTCCCGGGCGGCATGCACACCGCGTTCTTCGAGAGCAGGACCGCGCAGTACAAGCCGCCCGCCGACGCCGTACTCAATGATCCCGACCATGTCGCCGATACCGTCATCTTCGCGCTCGGGCAGCCCGCCGGATGTGAACTCCGCGAACTCGTGGTGTGCGCCTCGACGGAGTCGTCGTGGCCCTGACACCGACGGGAAGCGACTGGCCCGAGTCGATCTTCGTGTTGCGGGCGTTGGGCCTCGGGGATCTGCTGACCGCCGTGCCGGCACTGCGCGGATTGCGCTGCGCCTTTCCCGACGCCGAGATCACGCTGGCGACCCCGCAGCCGCTGCACGAGCTCGCCATGCTCACCGGCGCGGTGGATGTTGTCGTGTCGATTGCGGGACTGGGCGAACTCGCCGCGGCGGCAGCGCCGCCGGACCTTGCGGTCAACCTGCACGGGCGTGGCCCCGAGAGCATCGCTGACCTACGCACATTGCGCCCGCTCCGGCTCCTCACGCACCACCACCGGCGGTTCCCGGATCTCGTGGGTCCGTCCTGGCAGTCGGAGTGTCACGAGGTTGATCGGTGGTGCCAGATGCTGGCCTGGTACGGCGTGACGTGCGCACCAGATGATCTGCATCTCAGCGTCTTCCGGACGTCGAAGCACCCAGGGGCGGTCGTCATCCATCCGGGCGCCTCGGCGATGAGCCGCCGTTGGCCCGTGCACCGTTACGTCGCGGTGGCCGCCCGGCTGCACAGCCTGGGCCTACCGGTGGTGATCACCGGCAGCGCGCGCGAGAGGGCACTCGCCGAGTTCGTCGCCGAACGCGCCGGCCTGCCGGCGAACTCGGTGTCGGCAGGTCGCCTCTCGGTGACCGACCTGGTGGCGGTGATCAACGACGCCCGCTTGTTGATCTGCGGCGATACCGGTGTCGCGCACATCGCGACCGCGACCGCGACGCCATCGGTCCTGCTCTTCGGGCCCACCCCGCCATCACGCTGGGGTCCGCGCTCCGGCGGTCCTCACCAGGTGTTGTGGCGGGGTCACACAGGTGATCCGCACGCTTCCCGACCCGATGCCGGCCTGTTGGATATTTCGACCGCGGATGTGCTCTCGGCGACCGAAGTCGCCCTCAGCCAGCTTTGAGTCAGCGCCGCAGGGTTTCGTGCGGACTCTCGCCGTAGGTGTTGCGGTAGAGCACCGCGAAGCGCCCGGTGTGGGCAAACCCCCACCGCGCAGCGGTCTCGGCCACCGTGGTGAGACCGCGGTAGCCGGCGATCAGGTCATGGCGGGCCTGGCTCAGTCGCACATCCCGTAGATAAGCCGTCGGTGTCGTGCCGAGGTGGCGACGGAACATGTACTGCACGGTGCGCGGTGTGAGGTATACCGCGGCCGCGATATCGCCGATGCCGATGTCCCGGGCGACGTTCTCCTGGATGTAGTCGACAGCCTGACGCAGCAGCAGGGGGTGGCTGTCCCCGTCGTTGTCATCGGCGAGGTCCGAGGGCAACTCGTTGGGAAAGGCCGCCAGCACCGCGTCTGCCAGCATCCGGCCCGCTGATTCCAGCAGTATCGGCGTCCCATGGGTTTCATGTGTCACCAGTACATGACCCACGAATCGCTCGGCGGCTGCCAGCGTCCCGCCGATCGTCCCGTTGGTGGGGGTGAGCCCGGTGAACCGGATGACCGACAGCTCCGGATCACCGTCGACGGAATCGCCCGCCGCTTCGGCGAGCAACGATCTGTTCAGCACGACCGACCGCACGTGTGCGTCCTTGAGTCGAACCCGCACGCCGTCGAAGCCGGTGGAGGCGAGTACCCATTCGCCCGGACCTGCGACCCCGGTCAGATCACCGTAGTGGCACTCGACCCGTCCGTGCAGCACGTGCAGGGCGACGACCGATGTCATGCGATCGGCCCGTACTCGGACTTCGCCGCTGTGTCGGATCTCTTCGAGGGCGTAGGCGCCCACGTCGATCCGCGTGTGCGAGCAGAAGCTGTCGGTCTCCGAGTACCCGCATCTCTTGATGGAGAAGCGGGTGGAGTAGGTCTGGTCCAGATACTTCTGAATGAGCTCGGCATCGCTGGTGTCGATGCCGGCGCGCTCGGGATGTTGGAGATGGAAGTTGGTATTCATCAGGACTCCGGGGCACAGCACCGAAAGGGCCTCGATCTGAACCCATCTTTGTCGAACAGTATAGCCGTTCCTGCACGCCGGCGGTACGCGTCGGAAACGGCAATTGCGAAGTCCCATTGCGCACCACCGGTGCTGCGATACTGCCAGTTCGGTTGTCGCAAAACCGTTTTCCCGAGTTGACCAGGTGTACCGGCCCGATCGGCCAGAGTCGACCCATGGATCGTCATCGCCATCGTCCCCCATCGCGGGCCCCCGCCCGCGCCGTCCACGGATGATGACACGACACGATTCAGAGGTACAGCGCCGAGAACGAAAACATCCGCAGCAGTGAGCCACCTGGCGAAATTTCGCAGCACAGGCGGCCCGGGTTGGCGGCGCACCATCCGGGTATCCCGGCACCATGCGGACTCGTGGCGTGGTGGCAGTGGGAGCCTCGGCCGGGGGCGTCGAGGCCCTCAAGGACATGGCCGGCGGCCTGCCTCCGGACCTGCCCTATGCCGTGCTGGTGACGCTGCACATGTCCGCCGGCGCGCCCAGCGTGCTGGCGGCGATCATCGACCGCAGCGGGCCGCTTCCGGCGGTCGCCGCCCGCGACGGGGAATCGCTTGATGCGGGCCGGATCTACGTGGCGGTGCCGGACCGGCATCTGCTCGTGGACGATCACCGTTGCGTGCTCTCGCAAGGGCCGACGGAGAACAGGCACCGACCCGCCATCAATGCACTATTCCGTTCCACCGCACTGCAATTCGGACCGAGAGCGATCGGCGTGCTGCTGTCCGGCGTGCTCGACGACGGTGTGCTCGGGCTCGGCGCGATCAGATCGAGGGGCGGGACGGCCGTGGTCCAGGAACCGTCCGACGCAATGTTCACCGGGATGCCGCTCAACGCAATCGCACACGGTCACGCCGACCACCGTGCGGCGGCAGCCGATATCGGTCCACTGTTGGCGCGTCTTGCCGACCGTCGCGTCGAGGAGCGCCACACAGAACCGGACCCGCAGATGGAGCTGGAGAACCGCATCGCGATGAGTGGGCGGTTCTCCACGGATGTCGACGGCGACGCGCTGGGGCCGGCCGCGGGATACTCCTGCCCGGACTGCAACGGTTCGCTGTTGACCGTCTCGACTGGTAATTACCGGTGCCGGGTGGGTTATGCCTGGACCGCCGCAGCTTTGCTGGCGGCGCAGGATCAGGAATTCGAGGGGGCGCTCTGGGTGGCCTTGCGCAGCCTGCAGGAGAAGGCGAAGCTGTCGCGCACGCTGGCCGACCAGGCAGGCCACGGCGCCGCATACGCGCGTTATACGGATATGGCCGATCAAGCCGAACACGCGTGCAAGGTGCTGTCGGCGAAACTGACTCACCCATGAACGTGGACGGCCGACAGGTACTGTCGGGCTGGCAACCGGGCAGACGGGCGGGAACGGAATGAGCGACGACACCGACGACGCCTTCGAGGCCGTCCTGCACTACCTGCGGGACACCCGTGGATTCGATTTCACCGGTTACAAGCGGGCGTCGCTGATGCGGCGGGTCCGGCATCGCATGGAACAGGTGGGAGTCGAGTCCTTTGACGAGTATCTGGACACTCTGCAGGCCAGCTCCGACGAGTTCGCCGCGCTGTTCAACACCATTCTGATCAATGTGACCGATTTCTTCCGGGATCCGGACGCATGGGATTTCATCCGCAGCGAGGTCGTGCCGGCACTACTGGACAGTCTCGGCCCGGACGACCCAGTGCGGCTCTGGAGTGCGGGTTGCGCCTCCGGGCAGGAGCCCTACTCACTGGCGATGATGCTGGCCGAGGCGATGTCACCGGAAGCGTTCCGGCAGCGGGTGAAGATCTACGCCACCGACGTCGACGAAGACGCCCTCAACGAGGCGCGGGCGGCGTCGTACACCCCCAAAGCGGTCGAGTCGTTGCCCGAGCTCGTCGTGCACCGCCATTTCGACCTGGTCGGAAACCGGTACGTCTTGCACAAGGATCTCCGCCGTGCGGTGATCTTCGGCCGCAACGATCTGGTGCGGGATGCGCCGATATCGCGGATCGATCTGCTGCTGTGCCGCAACACCCTGATGTACTTCAACGCCGAGACACAACGCAATGTCCTGAACCGGCTCAACTTCGCGTTGGCGCCCGACGGCGTGCTGTTTCTGGGCCATGCCGAGATGCTGCTCAGCCACACCGAGCGTTTCACCCCGTTGAGTCTCAAGCATCGGGTGTTCCGCAGTGCCGGCGGGACGCGGGCGTCGACGGACAGGTTCGACGTCGTGGCGCCTGACGTCGATCGACACGGCGCACTTCCCGCTTTGCCGCATCTTCGCGACCTTGCCTTCCGGGCCTGCCCGGTGGCCCAGATCGTGGTCTCCGAGGACGACACCATCGCACTGATCAACCAGCAGGCCGAGGCCACCTTCGGACTTTCCGTCCGCGATGTCGGCAGGCTGCTGCGCGACCTTGAAATCTCTTATCGTCCTGTGGAACTGCGCGCGTATATCGAGCAGGCGAAGCTGGAACGGCGCCCGGCGCGGATACCGGACGTGAAGTGGCAGCGCTCCGCAGGCGACCCGTCCTGGTACGACGTGCAGATCGATCCCTTGGTGGCGCCGGACAATGCCGTACAGGGCGTCTCGGTCGCCTTCTTCGACGTGTCGTCGACGCGGACGCTCTTGGACAAGGTGGTGCAGAGCAACCGCCAGCTCGAAACCGCCTATGAGGAGCTGCAGTCCACCAACGAGGAACTCGAGACGACCAACGAAGAACTGCAGTCCACGGTCGAGGAGTTGGAGACCACCAACGAAGAGTTGCAGTCCACCAATGAAGAGCTCGAGACGATGAACGAGGAACTGCAGTCCACCAACGACGAACTGCACACCATCAACGACACGCTGCGTGAGTGCACCACCGAACTCGACGACGCGCGATTCTTCGCGGCAGCGTTGATCGATTCCGTCAAATTCGGCCTGGTGGTGGTGGACAGGGAAATGCGAGTGGTGGCCTGGAACCGTGCATCCGAGAACATGTGGGGCCTTCGCACCGAAGAGGCGGTTGGACGCACGTTCGGCGAGCTGGACATCGGGATACCCGTGACAGAGCTCAAGCCCCTGATCGGGAACGCCTTCGTCGACACCCAGGCGACCGGCGAGATCTCACTGGATGCGGTCAACCGGCGCGGCCGCAATATCACTGTCCGGGTGACGATTTCATCGTTCTCCGGCGGCGCCGAGTCGATCAGCGGAGCGCTCCTCCTGATGGAGGATGCGCCTTGACGAACTGCACCGCGGCGGCTGCCTTGTGCACCTCCGCGGCGGCGCGATGCCGTTCGGCGGCATCTTGATGTGCGTTGCCGTGCGCATCGTCGGCGTACAGCGCGGCCTGTTCGTGCGCGGCAGCCGCGCGATGGTGGACATGCTCGGCGTCCCGGTGGTGCTCGGAGGCCGAACGATGGGCGGCGAGTGCGCGCTGCAGTGATTGCTCGGCGCGTTCACGCGCCAGGTCTGCGGTGTGCGGGGTGGCCGCCATACCGCCACCCAGTTCGTGGTGCCGCGCGTTCAGTTCGGCGGCGCGCCGCTGAGCAGCTCCGGCTCTGGCCGACGGCGAGCTGTACGGACGTTCTTCCGGGGATTCCCCGGTCGGGGCGATCATTTCTGTCGAGTCTGCTCCGACGGGTGTCCGACCACAAGGCCGGTCCCGTCGTCCGATACGGTCCGAAGATGACTCCAGTGACGATCATCACCGGCGGCGCGGGCGGTATGGGCGTGGCGACCGCGCGGATCGCGGGACGCGAGCACACCGTCGTGCTCTGCGATATCCGGGCGGACCGGCTCGCGGCCGCCGCCGCCGTCCTCGCCGAAGAGGGGATCGCTGCGACGGCGGTGAACTGCGATGTCACCGACCGTGACGCCGTCGACACGCTGTTCGAGACCGCCGCCGGACTCGGCACCGTCACGGCGGTGGTACACACCGCCGGCGTGAGCCCGGCCATGGGCGACGCGGAGTACGTCATGCGTACCAACGCCATCGGCACGCTCAACGTCAACGAAGTTTTCTATGACGGCGCCGAAAGCGGAGCCGCCATTGTTAACGTCGCGTCGATGGCGGCCCACATCTTGCCCGAAGAACTCATTCCGGTCGCCGCCTTCCCGCTGGCGTTCGCCGATGAGGCCGGCTTCCTCACCGCCACCTTGGCGGCCTGCGATATCGCCGGTGAGCAGCAGCGATCGGGTATCGCCTACGCGATCAGCAAGAACTTCGTCAAGTGGTACAGCAGTGCGCGGGCCGAACGGTTCAACGGGCGCGGATTGCGGATCGTCTCGGTGTCACCGGGCTCGGTGGACACCGAGATGGGTCGGCTGGAGGAAAAGCACGGTGCGGGCGCACTGGTTGCCGACGCCGCGGTACCGCGTTGGGGAAAAGCCGAGGAGATGGCCGAACTCTTCGCATTCTGTGTCAGCGACAGAGCCGGTTACCTCACCGGCACCGACATCCTTAATGACGGGGGCGTCGTCGCATCCATCCGGGAACGGTCGAGGGTGGGTTCAAACACCTAGCCAACGGGCATATATCCGAGCATGACCGCCGCGATGGCCTCGGTGGACGGTATCGCCGACCTACTGCCGTTCTACGCCGACCCGCCCGCGGGGGTGCGCGCCAACATGATCTTCAGTGCGGACGGCGCCGCGGCGTTCGGGGGTCGGGTCGGCCCCCTCTCATACTCGGTGGACCAGGAGCTGTTGCGCGCACTGCGCGGTTTCGCCGATGTGGTGCTGGTGGGGGCCGGCACGGCGCGCGCAGAGAACTACGGCCCGGTTCGGCTCACCCAGGCGCAACAGGCGGAACGGGATTACGAGGGTCGCCCCGATCCGCCCCCGGTCGCGGTGGTCAGCCGCACCGGAAAGGTGCTGCCGGACAGGCTGTTCAGTGACCCGTACCAGCAGCCCATCCTGGTGACGACCGAGAGCGCCGCGCCGAGCCGTCACGAACCTGCCGACCGGTTGTCCCGGGTGTTCGCCGCAGGGGCCGACTCGGTGGACATCGGCCGCGCGGTGAAACTACTCAGCGAAGCGGGCATGCCGCGCATTCTCTGCGAAGGTGGGCCCGCCCTGCTCGGCGAGCTGACCGAGGCGGCGGTGCTGGACGAGATCTGCGTGACGCTGGCACCCAAACTCGCTGCAAGCCAACCGATCCACGATGGAACTGCGGTGGCCCCGCTGGCGGTGCCCTGCGGGATGCGACTGGACCATGTGCTGGTCCACCAGGACTACGTCTTCCTCAAATACAGCCGCCTAACGGTGTAAAGCCCTCTCGGCAGGGTAATCCGGGTTCGTCATCGATCCCGGCACTGGAGGTGCACATGCGGCTGCGGCGCAGCGACCTGAGCGGTCCCGGTATCACCCGCAGGCGCAGCGGCAAGGGCTTCACCTATCGGGGCCCGGATGGCCACCCCGTGGACGATGCCGATGCACTGGCGCGCATCAAGGATCTCGTCATCCCCCCGGCGTGGCGGCAGGTATGGATCAGCCCGCATGAGAATGCGCATATCCAGGCCGTCGGAACGGACGCTGCCGGTCGCCGGCAGTACCTCTATCACCAGGCCTGGCAGGACGAGCGAGCGGAAGAGAAATTCGACCGGGTGCTCGACATGTCGACCCGACTGCCTGCGTGGCGCGAACGTATCGTCGAGGATCTCGCCCGCCGTGGGCTGTCGCGGGAACGGGTGCTCGCGCTGGCGCTGCAACTTCTGGACCGGGGATACTTCCGTGCGGGCGGTGAACAGTACGCCGAGGAGCACGAATCTTATGGTCTGGCGACCTTGCAACGCGAACACGTCAGCCTCCGGCACGGGGCGGTGGCCTTCGACTATCCCGCCAAGAGTGGGGTGCGCCGCACCTTGGAGGTCAAGGACCCCGAGATCGTGCGGGCCGTGCGTGCACTGTTGCGACGTGACGAGCGTACCGACCGATTATTGGTGTGCCGCAGCGGTTCCGAATGGGTCGACATCCATGCCGCCGATCTCAACGCGAGGTTCAAGGAGTTGGTGGGCGACGAGTTCAGCGTGAAGGACCTGCGTACCTGGCACGGCACCGTGCTGGCCGCGGCCGCATTCGCCCAAGCTGATCCGCCCGAGACCGAGCGGAGGGCCAAACGGGCCGTCTCCGCGGTCATGAAAGAGGTGTCCGAGGAGTTGGGCAACACGCCCGCCGTCGCGCGCAGTTCCTATGTGGATCCTCGGGTGGTCACCGGCTACCAGCGGGGGATCACCATCGCCGGGGCCGTCAGGCGGGCCGCCAGGCAGCAGAATCCGACGGCTGCGACCTGCACCCTGGAGAAGGCCACCCGCACGCTGGTGCGAAAGGTCGCCAAAGGCTGATCGCGTTTCGGCGGGTCCCGGGCCGGGCACTCGATCCAACGGAGGTGATGACGATGCCGAATTCGTCGATCAAGAACGAGAAGATGTACGAGGACCTGCGTGAGGACGGCGCGTCCAAGGAGAAGGCGGCGCGGATCTCCAACGCCGCTGCGGCACGCGGCAAATCCGCCGTGGGGCGTAAGGGTGGAGAGTCCGGGGTCCTACGAGGACTGGAATGTGTCGGACCTCAAGAGACGCGCCAAGGAACTGGGGATGACGGGATACTCCGACCTGACCAAGGACGAGCTGGTCAACAAGCTGCGCGAGCACTGATACCCAGCCGATCGGCGAGCGTCAAGAACGCGACGGCGAAATCGTTGTCCGCGGTGTCCCGCCGTACCGCGTGCCAGTCCACCTTCTCGCGCACCGCCCGTGCGGCCGGCAGCAGAGACGCGAAATCACAGTAATGCTCGTTGAGCGCGCGCAACTTCTGGGTTAGCACGTATGTCACGGGGAGCACCGGCATCCTGATGGCGATAACATCGTGCTCCTCGGCGCAATCGAGCGTCTCGGGTGTCACAGGGACACCGTTGAGCCGGTGCAGGACATCGACGAGAGCACCATCGGAATGGGCCTTGAACAGCCAGTCCTCGGGTGGCCGCTCGATCCTGAAGCCGGCCTTGCACAGCGTCGTCGCGGCAGTCTCGGTGTCCGCTTCGGCGACCACGAAGTCGACATCGTGGACCGGTTCGGGCCCACCGGACACCCACAGCGCATAACTGCCTGCGAGGGCGAATCTCGGCCCGTGTTGTTTGAACGCCGACGCCGCGGTGCGCAGCGCCGCTCTGAGCTCCTCATGTGTCGACATCGACGGCCCTCCGGTAGTTGCCATGGCCCAACCTGGGTACCCACTACGGATGCGTATTGCGACGTTCAACATTCTGCATGGCCGCACCGTCGGTGGCGGCGTCCATCCGGACCGCCTGGCCGATTGTGTCCGTGAACTCGATCCTGACATTCTTGCGCTGCAGGAAGTGGATCTGGAACAGCAGCGTTCCGGACGTACCGATCTCACCGCGGTCGCTGCGGAGGCGATGGGCGCCGTGTCGCACCGCTTCGTCGCGGCGATCTCCGGAACGCCGGGGGCCACCTGGATGGCCGCCACCGGCGAAGAGCAACCCGGTACCGCGGCCTACGGCATCGCACTGTTGTCACGGTTCCCGGCGACGAGTTGGCAGGTTGTCCGGCTACCGCGGATCCCGATGCGATTCCCGATGTATCTACCCGGCCCGGACAAGATGATGATCGTCAATGAAGAACCGCGTGCCGCGGTGATCGCTCAACTCGACACACCGCTGGGCCCGATGTCCGTTGCCAATACCCACCTTTCGTTCGTCCCGGGGTGGAACCGCAGGCAATTGCGACGACTGGTGAAAGATCTGAAGGGTTTGCCGGGCCCGCACCTGCTGGCAGGCGATCTCAATCTCACACCGGAGGCCGCGTCGCGATGTACGGCCATGCGATCGCTGGCCAGCGCTCCCACGTTTCCCGCCGACGTACCGACCCGACAGCTCGATCACATCCTCACCGACGACCCGGCGCTGTGCGCGCACCACACAATGGCGCCCGTCGCCGCGTTGTCCGATCACCGACCGCTGGCCGTCGACATCGAATTGGGTTAGTCCTTCGAGCGTGCTTCCGCTCCCGTTTCGCCGCTGTCGAAGTCGTCATCGGAGAATGTACGACCCACGTAGGAGCCACCCTGGTCGTCGTCCGCGCGAGAACTCGCCACCTTGGGATCGTTCTCGACGTCGGATTCGCTTGCCTCGGAGTCACGCTGCTCAGAATCTGGATTGCTCATCGGATGTGGATACCCAGGTTTGGCCCGTGCAAGCGCGGGAAGTCGACCGCTATGAACGTGGAACCAGGAACCGTCGTTGTCTTCACCGATGTGGTGTGTGGATGGTCCACCGTCGCGCTGCACCGGTTCTATCAAGCCCGCGAGCGCGCCGGACTGTCCGATACGCTGCGTGTCGACCACCAGTTGTTCCTACTGGAAGATCTCAACAAATTCCCGATACCGAAGCGCTTCCTGGACGCCGAGATACCGGTGGTCGGATCGCTGGCACCGGACTTCGGCTGGAAACCATGGCAGGGCGACTCGGCGACATGGCCGATCACTTCGTTGCTCGCCAACGAAGCCGTGCACGCCGCCAAACGCCAGTCGATGCGCGCCGCCGAGGAGATCGACATGGCTTTGCGGCACGCCTTCTTCACCGACAGCAGGCCCATCGCACTGCTGCACGAGATCCTCGGTGTGGCCGAAGCCTGCGAGTGCGTGGACGCCGGTGTGCTGCGTCGCGACCTGGATGACGGGGCCGCCCGCGGCCAGATGATGCAGGTGTACCGCGAGCAGTCCCCGTCCGTGCAGGGCAGCCCGCACTTCTTTCTCGGCGAGGGGTACGACGTGCACAATCCGGGGATCGAGCTGCACTGGGAGGGCGAACCAGGGGCCGGATTTCCGGTCGTCGACCGCGACGACCCGTCGGTGATGGATGACCTCGTCAAGCGTGCGGCCGGCTGAAGGGCACCGACAGCAGTCGGCTCCCGGCCGCCTTGACCGTGTCCGGGAGCACCCGGGTCACTGTGCCCATCACCTTGGACATGGCGGAGCCACCGACCACCTTCTGCTCGCCCCGCATCAACGCGTCGAAACCCTGCCGTGCCACCTGAGCGGGGTCGTCCTTGGGCATCGTGCCGACCGGTGTGTCAGCCAGCCCGGCCCGGCGGAAGAAGTTCGTGTCGGTCGGACCGGGCATCAGCGCGGTCACGGTGATCGGCATGTCACGCAGTTTGTCGCGCACTGCTTCGCTGAACGACTGGATGAAGGACTTCGACGCGTTGTACACGCTCTGATATGACCCCGGCATCATGGAAGCCACCGACGAGGTGAACAGCAGCTTGCCCTCCCCCTGGTTGGCCATATCGCGCAGCACGAGCTTCGCCAAATGCACCGTCGACCGGACGTTCAGGTCGATCACGGACATGTCGTCGGCGAGTTCGGTCTTGAGGAACATGTCACCGGTCCCGACACCGGCGTTGAGCGCTGCAGCCGCGATCGTGCGACCACCGTCGATCGTGGTGTTGTAGAGGTGTTCGACCTCGGCCGGTATGCGTAAGTCCACCTGCACCGCCTGAACCCGGATATCGTAGCTGGCCAATTGCTCTGGAACCCATTGGATTCCGTCGCCGTCGGCGGCCACCACGAGGTCATAGCCGTTCTCTGCGAACAGTTTCGCCAACTCGAGGCCGATGCCCTTCGACGCGCCGGTGATCAATGCCAGTTTCGTATCTGTGTCTGTCATAGAAACCCGGCTACCCACGATTAACGGACGTACACAACGGGAAAGCAGAACCCATGGCTACCTATCGAGTTCTTAACCCGCACGGCGACGTCGTCGACACCAAAGACATCGAAAGCGCCGGAGACGCCCATGCCTGGTTTGTCGACGCCAAGGCCGACAACTCCGAGCTCGGCTGGCGTATGGAAGTCAAGTCCGATGATGGGTGGGCGTTTTTCGACGACAGCGAGGGCTCCCCGGATTAGGCGGCCATATCCGCGAGCAACCCGACCGCCGCGGCCGCGAAGATGAGGATGAAGATCGCCAGTGCGATCAGCGTGATGACCTGAGTACGCGTGTATCGGTGCCGAGGCCGCGGTTCGGGTTCGGCAAGACCCGATGTCTGCGCCGAATCCGGCGGCGTGCTGCCGGGGCGCACCCCACCTCCGGGTTCCAGGTCGGGGGTGTCGATCGGGTCAGGGTCGGGCGGTTGCGCGGTCATGCGGTGTTGAGTGCCCGGGGCGAACTGGTGTAAACGCGGTGGTGTCAAACGCCGTTCGCCGGGTACCTGAGCGGCATGGAACTGACCATGACCCGCCCGCCCAACGTCGGCGCAGCGGAATGTGACAATGCCATCGCCCGCGCGCGCCGGGCCTTCGACGGTTGGGCACGCACCCCGGCTGTGGACCGGGCGGCCACGCTGGCGGCCGCGGCAGCGGCGGTGAACGCCGCCGTCGGGGATCTGGCCGATCTCAACGAACGGGAGACCGGTAAGACGCGCGACGACGCCGTGGGCGGCGTCGAGGCCGCGGTCGGCACGCTGTTGCAGTACGCGCAGCTGGGACCGCTGCACCGCGGGCGCAGCCTGCAGGGATCGTGGAACTCCACCGATCTGATGGTGCCCGAGCCGCGCGGGGTGGTCGCGGTGCTGACCCCGTGGAACGACCCGGTGGCGGTGGCGGCCGGCCTGCTCGGCGCCGCCCTGGTCACCGGCAACACCGTGGTGCACAAGCCCAGCGAGCGTTGCCCCGAAACCGGAAGGTGCTTCGCTGAGCTGCTCGCGGCGCAGCTGCCCGACGGCGTGCTGGAGATCGTCGACGGGGACGGAGCGGTGGGCTCACGATTGGCGGCCTCCGGAGAGGTCGACGTGGTCGCCCACGTGGGTAGCAGTGCTACCGGCAGGGCCATCGCCCGATTGTGTGCGGAGCGCGGTGCCAAGGCGCTGTTGGAGAACGGTGGCAACGATGCGCTGATCGTGGACACAGGGGTGTCGGCCGATTGGGCGGCTGAACAAGCCGCGGTGGGCGCATTCGCCAATGCTGGGCAGATATGTGTGTCGGTGGAACGCATCTACGTCATGGAGTCACAGGCGCAGGGGTTCCTCGACGCACTCGTCGCCCAGGCACGGATATGGGCCGATCGGATCGGCCCGCTTGTCGATGAGCGGCATCGCGACCATGTGCACCGGCATGTGCGCGATGCCACCCGCAGTGGCGCGCAGGTCTTGATCGGAGGCGAGGCGACGCGCACCGGAACGTATTACCCACCGACGGTCCTGACCGGATGCACCCCGGACATGCTGGTGTTCAGTGAGGAGACCTTCGGTCCGGTCGCGGCGGTCCGCGCGGTTCCCGACTTCGATACTGCGCTCGCCGAGGCAGCCCATGATCGGTTCGGGCTGGCCGCGACGGTGCTGACCGCCGACATGGGTCACGCACAGCAGGCGTGGCGGAGCCTGCCGGTGGGCACGGTGAAGATCAACGCCGTGTTCGGCGGTGCACCGGGCGGGTCGGCCGAACCACGCCGTGACAGTGGTTCCGGCTTTGGATACGGGCCCGAGCTGCTCGATGAGATGAGCACCACGAAGGTCGTTCACGTCTCTCCACCCGGCTGACGAGGTTTCGGTGGCCGATCGGCGGGTATCGCCCGGGTATGAAGGCAATCACTTGGCACGGTAAGCGCGACGTCCGGGTAGATCGGGTGCCCGATCCGAAGATCGAGGAACCCACCGACGCGATCATCGAGGTGACCTCGACCAACATCTGCGGTTCAGATCTCCATCTCTATGAAGTGCTGGGCGCGTTCATGAACCCGGGCGACATCCTCGGCCACGAGCCGATGGGGATCGTGCGCGAAGTCGGTTCCGGCGTCAGCAATTTGGCCGTGGGGGACCGGGTTGTCATCCCGTTCCAGATTTCGTGCGGCAGCTGCTTCATGTGTGATCGTGAGTTGTACACCCAGTGTGAGACCACCCAGGTTCGCGAACAGGGCATGGGCGCAGCGCTTTTCGGATATTCGGAGCTCTATGGCAGCGTGCCGGGCGGGCAGGCGGAGCTGTTGCGGGTACCGCAGGCCCAGTTCACCCACATCAAGGTGCCCGACGGCCCGCCCGACGCCCGCTTCGTCTACCTCTCCGACGTGCTGCCCACCGCATGGCAGGCGGTGGCCTACGCAGACATCCCCGACGGCGGATCGGTCACCGTTCTGGGGCTGGGCCCCATCGGTGACATGGCCGCCCGCATTGCTGCCCATCTCGGCTATGAGGTCATCGCGGTCGACCGGGTACCCGAGCGGCTGAAGCGGGCGCAGGACCGCGGGATACGCACCGTCGATCTCGGCATGCAGGAGAATCCCATCGGGGATGTCATCCGCGAACTGACCGGCGGCCGCGGCACCGATTCGGTGATCGACGCCGTCGGCATGGAAGCCCACGGATCACCGGTCATCAAGACGGCGCAGCAACTCACCGGCTTGCTCCCGGATTTTCTGGCCAAGCCGTTCATGGAGAAGGCGGGGCTGGATCGCCTCGACGCGCTGTACTCGGCCATCGATATCGTGCGGCGCGGTGGCACCATATCTCTGATCGGTGTCTACGGAGGGATGGCAGACCCTCTGCCGATGCTCACCCTGTTCGACAAGCAGGTGCAGATTCGGATGGGCCAGGCGAACGTGAAGAAGTGGGTGCCCGACATCCTGCCTCTGCTGACCGACGAGGATCCGCTCGGGGTGGACGGTTTTGCCACCCACACGCTGCCTCTGGACGAGGCGCCGCACGCGTATGACATCTTCCAGCGCAAGGCCGACGGTGCGGTGAAGGTCGTCCTCACCCCGTAGCGCTGAGCTGGGGGTTCTGTAGCCGTCACCCGATGCGGGTACCGTGACGATGGTCCGGGGGGTCGATGTCGATGACGTCTACGAATTCGAGGACAACTTGGTACGTGATCTGGGACACGCCAATGGAATTGACCACAAACAATCGGTGCGCCGCAGAACACTTCTCAAACTTCCGCTCCTTGCGCCGCCCGCCGTCGCCGCGCTGTCATTGACCAACGCGCCGCGGGCGTCCGCCGCGCCGGGCCGCTGGTCCAACGATCGTGCGCATCGCTGGTTCCGCGGGCAGGGCTGGCTGGTCGGCGCGAACTACATCACGTCGAACGCGATCAACCAGCTCGAGATGTTTCAGCAGGGCACCTTCGACCCGCAGCGCATCGACGGCGAGCTGCGGATGGCGCGATCCATGGGCCTGAACACCGTGCGGGTCTTCCTGCACGATCAACTGTGGACCCAGGACCGCGTCGGCTTTCAGCGTCGGCTCGCGCACTTTGTCGACATCGCGGCCCGGCATGAGATCAAACCGCTACTGGTGCTTTTCGATTCGTGCTGGGATCCGCTGCCCAGAAGCGGCCTGCAGCGTGCGCCCCGGCCGGGCATCCACAACTCCGGGTGGGTGCAGAGTCCGGGCGCCGAGCGGCTCGACGACCGACGCTACCGTCAGGTCCTCCAGGAATACGTGGTGCGCATCCTGACCCAGTTCCGCAACGACCAACGCATCCTGGGCTGGGATCTGTGGAACGAACCCGATAATCCGGCGGCGGTCTACAAGACGGTGGAGCGCGACGACAAACCCGAACTCGTCGCCGACCTGTTGCCTCAGGTCTTTCGCTGGGCGCGGACGGTGGACCCGGTTCAGCCGTTGACCACCGGTGTCTGGGAGGGCGAATGGGCGGATGCGGCGCGACGCAGTGAGATGGCGAGCATTCAGCTCGATCTCGCCGATGTGCTGTCCTTCCACAGCTACGACAACCCGGCCGGGTTCGAGGCCCGCGTCGACGAACTCCAGCCGTGGGGTCGGCCCATCATGTGCACCGAGTACCTGGCCCGCACCGAGGGAAGCACCATCGAAGGGGTGCTACCGGTGGCCAAACGTCGGCACGTCGGTGCCTACACGTGGGGTCTGTTCGCCGGCAAGACGCAGACCTGGCTGCCGTGGGACTCTTGGGACAAGCCGTACCTGAAGCCTCCGAGGGAGTGGTTTCACGATCTGGCGTTCGCCGACGGGCGCCCCTACCGGCCGCACGAGGTCGACACGATCAGGAGGCTGACTGGATCTGGATGAGGTTGCCGCAGGTGTCATCGAGCACCGCGGTCACCACCGGACCCATCTCGGTGGGTTGTTGGGTGAACCGCACGCCCAGCCCCCTCAGCCGATCGAATTCGGCGCGCACATCGTCGACTTCGAACGCGGTGAAGGGGATTCCGTCGTGTACCAAGGCGTCCTTGAACGGCTTTGCCGCCGGATGGCCGTCGGGTTCCAGCACCAGCTCGGTGCCTTCGGGACTGTCGGGTGACACCACGGTGATCCAGCGCGCGTCCCCCATCGGGATGTCGTGTTTGGGCCGGAAGCCGAGCGTGTCGGTATAGAAGCGCAGCGCCTTGTCCTGATCATCGACCATCACGCTGGTCAGGCTGATTCGCATGGTGTTTCCTTCCCGGGCTTCTTGAGCCATCGTGCGATGACGGGTTCCAGCGGCGCGGTGTTGATGTGGTGGAACTTGTACCGTCCCTCGCGCCGCGTCTGCACAAGACCGGCCGATTCGAGCACGTCCAGGTGCTGCGAGATCGCCTGCCGCGATGAGTTCAGCCCGTGCCTGGTCGTGAGCCGGCCGCAGATCTCGAAGAGCGTCTGTCCGTCACGTTCGGTGAGCTCATCGAGGATGGTGCGGCGCGTGGCATCCGCCAGTGCCTTGAAGACGTCACCCACTAGCGCCACGATAGGCAAGTGATTTCTTGCCTGTCAAGGTGTCGCTAGAGGCGGAACATCTCCCGTGCCATCGCGGCGTCCTCGATCACCTTGTCGCGCTGGGGTGGGTAGTGCCGACGGTCCCGCGGTGTGCGGGCCGCCCACTCCCTGCGGCGCAGGCTGTGGAGCAGCGCGGCCAGAAGTCCGGCGGTGGGACGGGCATTGATCAGTGAGGCCATGGGTGGCTCCTCTCGCTGAAGCGAACGTAACATAAGAAATAGAAGTTCACTACATTAAATAGAAGTGTGCCACCAAAACGAGTAGCGGTCGGTAGCCTGAATCCATGACCCGACGGAATTACAGCCAGTACTGCGGCCTGGCCCACGCACTCGATGTCGTCGGCGAGCGCTGGACACTGCTTGTCGTGCGCGAACTCAGCTCGGGCCCGAAGCGGTACACGAACCTGGCCGAGGCGCTGCCCGGCATCGGGACCAGCCTGTTGGCGACCCGGGTCCGTCAACTGGAGTCCGATGGCGTGATCCAACGCCGGTTACTGCTCGATCAGCCGAGTTCCGCGGTGGCCTACGAACTCACCGAGGCCGGCCGCGAGCTGGCGACGGCGGTCATACCGTTGGCCCTGTGGGGCGCCCGCCATCAGCTGTCCGAGGCCGACGCCGGGGGAGAGGTGTTCCGTGCGGAATGGGCGCTGGGTTTCCTTGCGGGTAGCGGTGCCGGCGGAGTCCCGCCGGATCTGGAAGCCCTCTACGAATTCCATATCGGTGACAGCGTGGCGTGCCTGCGCCTTCGCGACGGCCGGATGTCCGTCGTTCCCGGACTCGCCGGTACCACCGCCGATGTGGTGGTCCGCACCTCGGCGGGCGTGCTCGGGTCCATCGCTGGGCAGCGCATCACCATGGCCGAGGCGGTCGGTACCGGGCAGGTCGAGGCGACGGGTGACCCGGCGGCGATCGGTGTCCTCATCGACATCGTCGAGCGCAGCTTGTCGGTCTTCTCGCCCGCCCGAGACGAGACCTTTACCCCGACAACCCGGCCTTGACCTGAAAACGACCGGAGCCGAGCAGGTTTGCAGGTAACCGGTAGACCGTCAGTCCAGCAGACCGGCACCTACCAGCCGGATCACCGCGGCGCCCTCCTCGTCGGAGGCTTCCAGATCGACCTCGGCCAGCAAGGCCCAGTCGTGGTCGCCGGCCGGGTCGTCCAGAATCTGGCGTACCTGCCATATGTCGGGCCGGCGCTCGATGAGCAACAGTGCCGGGCCCCGCGCATCGGCCCCGATGCCCACATCGTCGTGTTCGGCGAAGTACTCCTCGCCGACCCCCTGCCAGCGTTCGGACGTCCACCCTGAGGCGGCGTCCAATTCGCCCAGGTCGTACCAGCGCCGGCGGGCGAACAACTCCACCCTGCGGAAGAGTGCGTTGCGCACCATCGCCATGAAGGCCCGCTCATTACCGGTCAGGGGGCGCGGCCGGGCCGGTACCGCCACCGGCACATCGTGTGGCTGGTCGGGGCTGGTCAGCTGCTCCCACTCGTCGAGCAGGCTCGAATCGACCTGCCGCACAAGCTCACCGATCCACTCGACGATATCGTTGAGCTCTTCGGTGCGGGCCGAGGCGGGAACCCCCGAGCGCAGCGCCTTGAACGCGTCCGACAGGTAGCGCAGCACCGCGCCTTCGGAGCGGGTCAGGCCGTACTGGCTGACGTACTCGCGGAAGGTCATGGCGCGCTCCCACATCTCGCGCACCACGGACTTCGGTGACAGCTGCCCGTCCGCCGCCCACGGGTTGGTCTGCAGATACACCGCGAACGCGTGACCGAGCAGTTCCTGCAGCGGTTTGGGGTAGGTCACCTCGTCGAGCAGTTCCATCCGCTCGTCGTACTCGATGCCCTCGGCCTTCATCGCCGCCACGGCCTCGCCGCGGGCCTTCTTCAGCTGGGCGGCCATGATCTGCCGGGGATCCTCCAGTGTGGCCTCGATGACCGAAACCACGTCCAGAGCATAGGTTTCCGATGTGGTATCGAGCGTGTCGACGGCGGCCAGCGCGAATGTGGACAGCGGCTGGTTGAGGGCGAAGTTCAGCGGCAGGTCCACCGTCAGCCGGTAGCGACGCCCATCGGCCTCCGGTTCGGGCAACCGCTCCAGGACGCCGGCCTGCAGCAGCGAGCGGGCGATACCGACCGCCTCGCGGATCAACCGGAGCTGGCGTTTTCGCGGCTCGTGGTTCTCGGTGAGCAGCCGCCGCATCGCGATGAAGGGATCGCCAGGCCGGTCGACCACGTCGAGGATCATCGCCGTGGTCACCTTCATGTTGCTGTGCAGCGGCTCCGGGGTTGCCTCGACCAACCGGGTCATGGTCTTCTCGCTCCACGGCACCATGCCTTCGGGAACCTTGCGCCGCACCAGTTTCCGCCGCTTCTTCGGATCGTCGGCCACCTTCGCGAACTGTTTGAGATTCTCCACCTCGTGGTCGGGGGCCTGCACCACCACGGTGCCCGCGGTGTCATATCCGGCCCGGCCGGCCCGTCCGGCGATCTGATGGAACTCGCGGGCATTGAGCAGGCGGGTCCGCACGCCGTCGTACTTGGACAACGCCGAGAAGACCACGGTGCGGATCGGGACATTGATGCCGACGCCGAGGGTGTCGGTGCCGCAGATGACCTTGAGCAGGCCGGCCTGGGCGAGTTGCTCGACGAGACGCCGGTACTTGGGCAGCATCCCGGCGTGGTGCACGCCGATCCCGTGGCGGACCAGGCGGGACAGGGTGGCGCCGAAGGCCGTGGAAAAGCGGAAGGCACCGATCATGTCGGCGATAGCGGCCTTCTCCTCCTTGGTGCTGACGTTCACACTCATCAGCGCCTGGGCCCGTTCCAGCGCGGAGGCCTGGGTGAAGTGCACGACGTAGATCGGCGCCTGCCTGGTGTCGAGCAGGTCGCCGATCGTTTCGTGCATGGCGGTGGTGGCGTATGAGTAGAACAGCGGCACCGGCCGTTCGGCACCGGTGACCAGCGCGGTCTCGCGACCGGTCCGCCGGCTCAGGTCCGCGCGCAGGAACGTGACGTCGCCGAGGGTGGCCGACATCAACAGGAACTGGGCGCGGGGCAGTTCGAGCAGCGGCACCTGCCAGGCCCAGCCGCGGTCCGGGTCGCCGTAGAAATGGAACTCGTCCATGACCACCAGGCCGATATCGGCGTCGGCGCCTTCGCGCAGCGCGATGTTGGCGAGGATCTCGGCGGTGCAGGCGATGATCGGCGCGTCGGCGTTCACCGCGGCATCCCCGGTGAGCATGCCGACATTGGCGGCGCCGAACACCTCGCACAGGGCGAAGAACTTCTCGCTGACCAGCGCCTTGATCGGCGCGGTGTAGAAGCTGGTGCGGTCCGCCCCGAGCGCCGCATAAATGGCGCCGGTGGCCACCAGTGATTTCCCGGAGCCGGTGGGCGTGGCGAGGATGACGTTGGCCCCACTGACCAGTTCGATCAGCGCCTCTTCCTGCGCCGGGTAGAGCACCGTGCCGCCGGCGGCCGCCCACTCGCCGAACGCGGTGAACAACCCGTCGGGGTCGGACCCGACGGCGGGCAGGGGTAGGGCGTCCATGATGACCTTCAGCCTGCCCGACGCCCCGTGTCGCCGCCACGGCGGGCAGTATCAACTACTTGTCATTCATCTCGCGCGACGATACCGTCGTCGCATGGCGCGTTTCCCGAAACCGGCAGAGGGCAGTTGGACCGAGCACTACCCGGAACTGGGCACCGGCCCGGTCTCCTACGAGGATTCGATCAACCCCGAGATCTACGAACTGGAACGCCACGCGATCTTCAAACGGGCGTGGCTGAACGTCGGACGGGTGGAGTTGCTACCACGCAAGGGCAGCTACTTCACCAAGGAGATGAAGGCCGCCAACACCTCGATCATCGTGTGCCGCACCACGAAAGGTGAAGTGCGGGCTTACCACAACATCTGCAGGCACCGCGGGAACAAACTCGTCTGGAACGACATGCCGCTGGAGGAGACCAGCGGGACCTGCCGCCAGTTCATCTGCAAGTACCACGCGTGGCGGTACGACCTGGAAGGCACACTCACCTACGTCCAGCAGGAGGAGGAGTTCTTCGACCTGGACAAGGAGCGCTACGGACTGGTGCCGGTGCACTGCGAGGTCTGGGAAGGGTTCATCTTCGTCAATTTCGCCGCCGAACCGGAACAGACGCTGACCGATTTCCTGGGCCCGATGATCACCGATCTGGCGGGCTACCCGTTCGACAAGATGACGTCGCGATTCACCTATCGCTCGGAGGTGAAGGCCAACTGGAAGCTCTACATGGACGCCTTCCAGGAGTTTTATCACGCACCGGTGCTGCACGCGAACCAGACGCCCACCGCGTACTCGAAGGCCGCCGCACAGGCCGGGTTCGAGGCGCCGCACTACCGCATCGATGGACCGCACCGGCTGGTGAGCACGTCCGGTGTGCGGCCCTGGGAGATGGCCGACGAATTGCGCAAGCCGATCGAGGACATCTGCAAGAGCGGTCTGTTCGGGCCGTGGGACGCTCCCGATCTCGGTGCGATGCCGGTGGGCCTGAATCCTGCCAAATGCGAACCGTGGGGCCTGGATTCGTTCCAGTTGTTCCCCAACTTCGTCATCCTGTTCTGGGGCCAGGGTTGGTACCTCACCTATCACTACTGGCCGACGTCGTACAACACCCACACCTTCGAGTGCACGCTGTACTTCCCGCAGCCACGCACGCCGCGGGAACGTCTGGGCCAGGAACTGGCCGCAGCGACGTTCAAAGAATA
Source organism: Mycolicibacterium frederiksbergense (assembly GCA_030499155.1). Classification (GTDB taxonomy): domain Bacteria; phylum Actinomycetota; class Actinomycetes; order Mycobacteriales; family Mycobacteriaceae; genus Mycobacterium; species Mycobacterium frederiksbergense_A. The sequence continues at coordinate 1,646,462 of JAUKNU010000001.1, forward strand.
TGGGCTGCAGGATGCCAACACCCTGGAGGCGACCCAGACCAGCATCGAATCCCGTGCGGTGGAGGAGTTCCTGTACTGCGATCAGGAGATACTGCTGCGGCACCTGCACAAGGAGACCGCATCGTGGATCGACGCCTACCAGCGGGAGAGTGAGCACCGTGCTACCAGTGGAATTCGCTGACCTGGAACAGTTCTCGGACTGGTGCCTGGCCACCGAGGCGCAGCGTTACAGCAAGCGGCTGGGCAGCACCATGGTCGAGATACAGCCCTTCTACGACGCCATCACCGCGCGCGCCGAAGAGGCTATTACCTACTGCGACAAATTCAGCCTCGACGATATGCCCGAGGATGTTCTCAACCTGATGCGGCTGCTGTATTCGATGGTGACGGTGTCGTTCTCGGTGGAGTGCTGGAAGCAGCCACGCGTGCCGGATTCCGGAGCCACCCGGCTGGACTGTGTCTACGAGCCGGTTCCGTGACCGTAACCGTTCTGCGGGCAGACCGCTGGGCCGATGTCGTCTCCGGTGAGGTCCACGCGCCGGCAGTGGTGGTGATCGAGGGTAACCGCATCACCGCCGTCAATCCCGACGGGCCACTGCCGGATTCGGCCGTCGAGATCGATCTGGGCGACGTGACGCTGTTGCCGGGCCTGATGGACATGGAGCTGAACCTGCTCATCGGGGGACCGGGAAGCCCGGAGGGTCTGCCGACACCGATGCACGGCGTGCAGGACGACCCGGCGTATCGCACCCTGCGCGGCGCGGTCAATGCGGCCACCACGTTGCAGGCGGGGTTCACCACGGTTCGCAATCTGGGCCTCATGGTGAAGACCGGTGGATATCTGCTCGACGTCGCCTTGCAGCGGGCCATCGACCAGGGCTGGCACCCCGGCCCGCGCATCTGGCCCGCCGGACATGCCGTCACGCCCTATGGTGGGCACCTCGATCCGACCGTGTTTCAGCGACTCGCGCCGGGCGTGATGCCACTGTCGGTGGCCGAGGGCATCGCCAACGGGGTGCCCGATGTCATCGCCTGTGTGCGCTACCAGATCAGGCACGGCGCCAAGCTGATCAAGGTGTCCGCATCGGGCGGGGTGATGTCGCACAGCACATCGCCGGGGGCCCAGCAGTACTCGGATGCCGAGTTCGAGGCCATCGCGGACGAGGCACACCGAGCCGGTGTGCGAGTGGCCGCGCATGCGGTGGGCGACAAAGCAATTCAGGCGTGCATCCGAGCCGGTATCGACTGTATCGAACACGGATTTCTCGCCAGCGACGAGACGATCCAGATGATGGTCGACCACGGGACCTTTCTGGTGTCGACGACCTACCTCACCGACGCGATGGCGATCGACCGCATCGCGCCGGAGTTGCGCAAGAAGGCCCTGGAGGTGTTCCCGCAGGCGAAGGCGATGCTGCCCAAGGCGATAGCGGCCGGGGTGCGGATCGCCTGCGGCACCGACGCGCCGGCGATCCCGCACGGCCAGAACGCCAAGGAACTCGGTGCGCTGGTGCAGCGCGGCATGACCCCGATGCAGGCGATCAGGGCGGCCACCGTGGTCAGTGCCGAACTGATCGATGCCGAGCACGAGCTGGGACGGCTCGCCTCGGGCTACCTGGCCGATATCATCGCTGTACCGGGCGACGTGTCCCGGGATATCGCGGCCACGCAGGACGTCAGATTCGTCATGAAGGACGGTGTGGTGGTCCGGAGCTAGCAGATGGGCAGTTGAGGATGGGCGACGACATGAGCATTGAACTCACCGACAACGTCCTCTGGCTTCTCAAGCAGGCCTTCTACTTCTCCCTCACCTCCGTCAACGACGCGGTGAAACCGCACGGTGTGAGCACCGCCCAGATCGGCGTGCTGCGCCAGCTGACCAACCAGCCCGGCCTGTCCGGGGCCGAACTCGCGCGCCGGCTGTTGATCAGCCCGCAGGGCGTGCAGCTGGCGCTGACCGCCCTGGAGAAGCGCGGCCTCGTGGAGCGCAAGCAGGATCCGCAGCACGGCCGCATCCTGCAGGCCTTCCTGACCGACGAGGGGCGTGCGGTCGCCGCGGCGGTGGTCAGCGATGCCATCGAGGCGCACGACAAGGTGTTCGGCGTGCTCAACCGCGACGAGCAGGAGCAGCTACGCGCCCTGCTCGGCAGAGTCGTCGAGCAGGGGACCGGTCACACCCTGTACGCGGACCACGTCGACCACGATATCTAGTACTTGAGATATATGACAAGTACTTGATAACCTGGTCGGGATGACCTTCCCGACCGAAGCTGCCGCCGAAACCGCTGACGCGGACGGTTTCACGTCGCTGCGGATCAAGAATGTGGTGCGGGAGACCGACGACGCGATCTCGATCGTCTTCGATGTGCCGCCGCACCTGGCCGAACATTTCTCCTACCGCGCCGGGCAGTACCTCGCCCTCCGCGTCCAGGTGGACGGCCAGGAGTACCGCCGCTGCTATTCGATGTCGTCCTCGCCGGTGAAGCACCAGGATCTGCGGGTCACGATCAAACGTGACCGCGACGGCGTGGTGTCCAACTGGCTCAATGACCATGCGGAGCCGGGGGATCGGATCAGTGTCGCAGCACCCGAGGGTCGCTTCGTCCGATCCGGTAAGGATCGCGAGCTGGTGGCATTTGCCGGCGGAAGCGGTATCACGCCGGTGTTTTCGCTGATCCAGACCGAGTTGGCCGAGTCCGCCGGTCGGGCGCGGTTGTTGTATGCCAATCGTGAGGCCACGTCGGTCATCTTCCGGGAGGCTCTCGATGGCCTCGTCGATGAGCACGGCGACCGATTCGGACTCCAGCACCACCTCGACGTCGAGCAGGGGGTGGTGACCGCGGAGAAGATCGCTGCTTTCATCGCCGAGGCAGGCACCGACGCGGACTGTTACGTCTGTGGGCCGGGACCGTTCATGGACACCGTCGAGCGCGCACTGCTGGACGCCGGAGTCCCGGCCGAGCAGGTGCATCTGGAGCGTTTCACCGTGGCGCCGGTCCCGATCCCGCCGTCCAGCGCCCAGGTGACCGAGACCGTGACGATAGAACTGGACCGGGAAACGGTCACCGTGGACTATCGGGCCGGACACACCCTGCTGCAGATGGCCCGGATGGCCGGGCTCAGGGCGCCGTCATCCTGTGAAACAGGTTCGTGCGGAACGTGTATCGCCCTGGTGACCGAGGGCGAGGCCCGGCTGCTGAACAACGATGCCCTCGACGAGGACGAAGTCGCCGAGGGCCTGGTGGTCACCTGCCAGGCAATTCCCACCAGTCCGACCATCCGGTTCGTCTATGAGTAACAGCAGGGGGATGCGATGAGTCGCGTGGCAGTGGTGACCGGCGGAGCATCCGGGATGGGTGAGGCCACCTGCCATGAGCTGGGCAGGCGCGGCCACAAGGTCGCCGTCTTCGATGTGAATGCGCAAGCGGCCCAACGTGTCACCGAAGAACTGCGCGCCGAGGGAATCACCGCGGTGGCCGTGGCCGGAGACGTTTCCGACCGGGCCGCCGTCGATGACGCCTACGCCAAGATCCGCAGTGAACTGGGCCCGATCGAGATCCTGGTGACCAGCGCGGGGCTGTTCGGGTTCGCGCCGTTCGAGGAGATCACTGCCGAATCATGGACGCGCATCATCGAGGTGAACCTCACCGGTACGTTCCACTGCTGTCAGGCCGCGCTGCCGGACATGGTGGCGGCCAGTTGGGGTCGCATCGTGATGATCTCGTCGTCGAGCGCGCAGCGGGGTTCGCCGTTCGCCGCCCACTATGCGGCGTCCAAGGGCGCGCTGCTGACGCTGACGAAATCGTTGGCCCGCGAGTACGCAGCCCGCGGCATCACGGTCAACAACATCCCGCCTTCGGGTATCGAGACGCCCATGCAGCATGCGGGTCAGGCCGCCGGCTATCTCAAGAGCAACGAGGAGATCGCCGCGAACATCCCGGTCGGGCATCTCGGCACCGGGGACGATATCGCTGCGGCGGTGGCCTTCCTGTGCTCCGAGGAGGCCAAGTTCATCACCGGACAGACGCTCGGTGTCAACGGTGGGGCGGTGATGTGATGACGCAATGGCCGAAACCGGTTGAGGGGTCCTGGACTGAGCACTATCCGGAGCTCGGCACCGGACCGATATCGTTCCGGGACTCCACGTCGCCTGAGTTTTACGAGCTGGAAAAGGAAGCCGTTTTCAAGCGGGCCTGGCTGAACCTGGCCCGCGTCGAGGAGCTGCCGTGGGTGGGCAGTTACCTCGCCAAGGAGATCGAGGTCGTCAACGCATCGCTGATCCTCGTGCGCGGCGACGATGACACCGTGCGGGCATTCCACAACGTGTGCCGGCACCGGGGCAACCGACTGGTCGGTGAAAAGCCGGGTCAGAGTGCGGAGTTGAGCTGTGCGAAGTGCGGTTGGCGATACGCCGTGGACGGCACGCTGGTGCACGTCCCCAATCCCGAGTCATTCGCGGACTTCGACGCCGCAGACTACGGACTGCTCGAGGTGCACTGCGATGTGTGGGCCGGATTCATCTTCGTCAATCTGGATGTCGAGCCCCGGCAGAGCCTGCGGGAGTTCTTGGGCCCCATGGTCACCGGGCTTGACGACTACCCCTTCGGGAAGCTGACCGAGACCTACGAATGGGTCGCCCACAACAACAGCAACTGGAAGATCTTCGCCGACGCCTTCCAGGAGTACTACCATGTGCCGTCGCTGCACACCCAGCAGGTTCCTGCCGAAGTGCGCAATCCCAGTGCCGGCTTCACCTGCGGGCACTTCCAGCTCGACGGACCGCATCGCCTGGTCTCCACGGCCGGGACGCGGCGCTGGCTGCTCGCCGACGAATACATGTACCCGATCGAGCGGGCCACCCAGAGCGGATTGGTGGGGCCGTGGCGCACGCCGGATATCGGCGAGCTGCCCGCGGGCCTGAATCCTGGTGGTATCCAACCGTGGGGTATCAGCAACTTCCAGATTTTCCCCAACCTGGAGATCCTGATCTATGGCGGCTGGTACCTGCTCTACCGGTACTGGCCGACCTCGCACAACACCCACCGCTTCGAGGCGTACACGTATTTCCACCCGGCGCGGTCGGTGCGCGAACGCATCGAGCACGAAGTGGCCGCGGTGGTGCTCAAGGAGTTCGCGTTGCAGGATGCCGGCATGCTGGGCGGGACCCAGGCGGCGCTGGAGTACGACGTCATCGACGAGTTCCCGGTCAATGACCAGGAGATCCTGGTTCGCCACCTGCACAAGGTGGCCGTCGACTGGGTCCAGGAGTATCAGAGCCGATGACCGACAAGCAACTACCGGCCCCATTTGAAGAACTGGAACCCTTCACCGAAACCTGGTGTCTGGCCACCGAGACGGAGCGCTGGGAGCAGCGGCTGGCGAGCTCCATGCCGACGATGCAGGCCTTTTACGATGCCTTCTTCCCGCGACTGGAAGAGGCCATCGACTACTGCGACAAGTTCCCCCTCGACGATCTGCCCGAGGATGCCACCAATCTGCTGCACCTCATCTACTCCCTGGTGATGGTCGCGATGTCGATCGAGATCATGCATCAACCCGAGCCCGTGGACGCCGCCGACGCGGTGATGATCCGCACCGGCGAACCCACACCCTGAGAGAGGACGCACCATGAGTGTGCTCACCATCAACAAGCTCACATCTTCGGTCGGTGCCGAAGTCGCCGGAGTGGACCCGGATCGCTTGGCCGCAGACGACGGATTGGCCTCCGCCGTCCTCGAAGCGCTCGAAGACAACGGCGTCCTGGTCTTCCACGACCTGGACCTGCACCTGAGCCCGCAGGCGCAGGTAACGTTCTGCGAGCGTCTCGGCGAGATCGACCGGTCGGCCGACGGCCACCACCCGGTATCGGGCATCTATCCGATCACGCTGGACAAGACCAAGAACAAGGCGGCCGAATATCTCAAGGCGACCTTCGACTGGCATATCGACGGTTGCACGCCGACGGCCGATGAATGCCCGCAGAAGGCCACGGTGCTGTCGGCGATCCAGGTCGCCGCCCGCGGCGGGGAAACCGAGTTCGCGAATTCCTATGCCGCCTATGAGACGCTCAGCGACGGGGAGAAGGAGCGGTACGCCTCGTTGCGTGTCGTGCATTCGTTGGAGGCCTCGCAGCGCCGGGTCTATCCCGATCCAACCCCGGAGCAGCTGGAGCGCTGGAAATCCCGTCCCACGCACGAGAATCCGTTGGTCTGGACACACCGCAACGGCCGAAAGTCGCTGGTGCTCGGCGCGTCGGCGGACTACATCGTGGGCATGGAGCTGGACGAGGGCCGCGCGCTGCTCGCCGAGTTGCTGGAGCACTCCACGACGCCTGACAAGGTGTACAGCCACAAGTGGTCGGTGGGGGACACGGTGATCTGGGACAACCAGGGCGTGCTGCACCGTGCCGCGCCGTACGAGCCGAACTCACCCCGAGAGATGTTGCGCACCACGGTGCTCGGGGATGAACCCATCGTCTAGAAGGGTGCGGGTTCGTCGTGGGCGGCGAGCCACGCTTGGTGGTCCTGTTCTTGTTGGTGCAGACGTCGTTGGTTGGCGTGGCGTTCGGCGGTGATGCGTCGGCGGGTGTCCTCGTGGCGCGGCCGTTCACGGGTGGGCATCTTCATGCACCGTTTGGCGAGGGTCGGCACGATAGCCTGCAGGGTGGGTTCGCCGGTGGGGTCTCCGAGACCGGCGAACCATTGTGCGCCTTCGGGTTCGGTGGTGTACACATGACCGGTCGGCGAGGTCCATACGACGGTGCCGTTGGCCAGCTGCACGTCGTTCCAGTCGTCGAAGAACGTCTTCAGAAGATGATGTTGGCGACTGCGCGAAAAACCTTCACCCCAGGAGTAGAAGCCGAATGGCCAACAAACCCACACCCGAACCTATGTCACCGATGACGCCGAGTGAGCTACTGGCCGAGGCTGGCCGCTGGCTGGACTCGCACGGCTGGATTCAGGGAAATTTCTACGACGAGAAACTCGCCGCCTGCCTACTAGGGGGGCTCCATTTTGCGGCGAGGGGGCACTACGGCCGCGACTGGCGAGCCCGACACGCTGCCGTCAGCACGGCCACCGACGCGCTTGCCGAAGTGGCCGCCGAAGTGCAAGGCCAGCCGTTCGACGGCTCCAGCCAGGCCGCCGTAATCGAGCACAACAACGAGTGGTGCCTGGACCGGGCCGACGCTGTGGCGACCCTGGAAAAGGCCAGCGCCAAGTTGGCAGAACGGGGACTCTGATGACCGACCAGCCCGAACAGCAGCCCGACCTGACCATCACCTACGACGAGCGAGATCTTGCCCTGTGGATCAGTAGGGATGCGCTGGCAGCGGCCCGCCTCACCGACGGGCCGAATGGCCCGGCCGCCGCGTTCGTGATCGGGGTCGATGAAGCGCACAGCCTGTTGAGTGCGTTGCAGGCCGCCATCGACGACCGCGACAGCCTTCGCCAGCGCGACAATCCGGACGGCTGGCTAGACGACTGACCCTGACCGAACGCGGGTCGTCGCGTACCCAACCGTCCGATAGAGCCGCCCCGCCACCACCCCGGCGGGGCGGTTTCTCGCTGTCAGGGTGCCGACCCACGCTCGGCAGCTGTCCAGGTCTGGGCAGCTGCCGCACAGGGCGACTGCCTCGGCAACGTCGTCGGGTTCCTCGGAGTCGAACAGGTCAGACCGGCCACGACACAGAGCGCCGGGTAGCGCTGGCTGACAGCGCAGCACCACCGCCAGCAGGTCCACCGCCGGATACTGACTGACGCGGCGAGGGTCCGACCGACTCAACACGCCCCACGTCACGTCAGGATGCACCCACCGTGACCGCCGCGCCGATGATCTGGTTGGCCACCCCTGTGCTGTGCAGCCAGCTACCGAATCGGTGCGAGCCGTCCTGCGGGTCAATGAGGCTGGCCGACTGTAACGGCGCTTGGAACACCCGGAACGCGCTCGGCGCGAACACCGTCAATTCGTTGGCGCTGGCCGCAAGCGTCGGGTACAGCCGTGCACCGGCGAAGCGGACCGCATAGCTGCCGAGATCGTCGGCGTTGGCCGGTTGGGTGCCCGTCAGTTCGGCGAGTTCGGCGGGCCGACCGACAATCACTAGGGACGTTTCATCGCTGTAGACGGTGGCGCTCACGGTCAGAATCGCCTGCCGCGTCGCCTCGTCAAGATCACCGGTACCGACACCGAGTGACCCGGCCGCCGATTCGATTGCGGCGACGGCCATAGCGTCCAAATCGCGGGCGATGCCCCATGCGTGCATCTGATTGAGGCCGATCAGGTCATCCACCACGTTGGCCAGCGCCGAGACTTCGCTCCATCGGCCGTACCGCAGCGCGACCAAGCTCACGGGAGCGACGGTGTCGTACTCGCCGTGATCGACGCCTTCATCGGCACCGGCGGCGGCGGTCGGCCCGACGTACTGCGGAACCTGAGCCGTTTTGCCGGTCAACTCGCTGACCGGGATTCCGGCGAACGCAATCAGGTGCCGCGGTTCGTTTGGCGCGCCGGGGTGCCACGCCCCGGCCGATCCCAGATCGCCGCCAGCGGTGACCCGCGCACGGGTTTCGACGGCACCGTAGGGGCGGCCATCGGCCAGGGCGGCGGCATGCTGCTGTAGATGTTCCTCGGAGACGAGCAGCGTCGGCCGTGACCGGTTCTCGACACCGCGCCGGTAGTTGTCGACGGCTTCGCCGATGGCGCGGCCGCGGGTTTCGATCTGCTGGTGCCGGTCGGCGGCGATCCGCAACGCTGCCGCCTCGGTGATGTCCTCGGATGTCGCCCGCTGCTCGGCGGGGGATAAATCCCGGTTCTCGGAGCTGGCGCGGCGGGCGCGCGCTTCAACGCGCTCGGCGACGCGCGCGATCCGGTGCTCGACCTCGCTCGGCGGCAAGTTGGTCAAGTAGTCGGGGTCGCGGTCTTGGCTGATGGTGGACATTTTTTTCCGGTCCTTCGGGGCAGGGTGCTGGTTTCCAACGGCCCGCTCAGCCACCGAGACCCCTTCGAGTCAGCCCACTCAGCCACCGAGACCCTTCGGGGTCAGCCCACTCGGCCAGCGACGGCCCGGGTCGTCGTACCCCCTGGGCCAAGACGCAACGCGGCGTCACCCGAGATTGTGCCACGGCCGGGGGCGGGCGTGCGAAGATCGAGCAGGACCCGCCGGGGCAGTCTGCCAAGGGTTAATTGGCTTGCCCGTCGGCAGGCGGGGTACGTCTGCCCCGGCCTCGGCGGGTCACGCTGTGCAGGAATCTATTTCGGCCCGCTTGACAGACTCGGTTGCATTGCAGCGCCGTCTATTTCACGGCTCATCTTATGAACGCATCCTTGATGGCAAGGTGCTCGAAATATGGTGTGCCGCAGTCGATCTAATACGTCATCGTTTGGCGCTAATCCTGTTGGTAGAGAACACCTTTCACGTCATCTTTGATGTTCATCTTATGCACTAGTCAAAATGGCGGTACATAGATCGCGGCTCGACGAATGTCGTGCCCCGGTGCGGCGATAAAAAAACCGATAAATGGTACCGGCGTACCACTCGTCTCGACCGGGGCCGCCGCACCCGAAACCCCAAGGGCCAGAGCACATTCTGGATGGCCAATCACCAAGTGCGCCAAGGCAATTGGGCATCCGACTCCGGTGCCCGCGTGCCGATAGGCGCGACGTTGCGCCGCGCAACACCCGAACACCCGTTCTGGCCTGGCCGACCGCCCCGCCCCGCCGACGAGCAAGCAGTCCGACGCCGGTAGCAACCCCCGCGCTGGTGTTTGCTGACGGTCGGTCCCTGCCACCCATGCCACCCACCGTTGGTTAGTCTCGCGCGAAGGGGTTTCTCTACGGCGAATAAGGAGAGGGTGGCAGGGGTGGCAGAAGTGCAGGTCACACGGTTTCGTCTCCTGCTTGGGTGACACTGACGCCGCGCCAGATGGTGGACCGCTTCCCGCCGACCTGCTTTCGCCCGCCGGATTTGCAACCGCGCTCGCGCAGAGTTGCCGCGACCTCATTCATCCGCGGTACCGCCGCGATGCTTTGCTCAGCGCACCAGGAGTCAAGCTCGGCCTGAATGTCGGTGGAGTGGCACCAGGCGGTGGTGTCGATGGACAGGCACTCGGTGATGAACCGTCCGATGACATCTTCTTCGGCCCGGTAGCCGTCAGTAGCAGCGCGCACCGAATCGGGCGGATTGAGGCCGTCACGATAGAACCTGACGGCACCGGCGACGATCCAGTTCAGGATGCCCGGAGCTTCTTCGCGGAGTTTGGCAGCCAGGCGCTCATCGCGTTCATCTTCGCCGATGGTGACGGTCCACGGCACCAGGCGTAGCCGCCGCCAGATCCCCTCGTCACGGCCCTGCACGGTGGGCAGGTGATTGGAGAGCATGATCAACGTGTGGGTGGGCCAGAACTCCCACGGGTCCTCCTTCATCCTGCGGCCCTTGAGACGGTCACCGCCGGTGAGGTTCTTCACGGACTCGTCGTCAAGATTCTCGGCCTGCTTGGTTTCGGATGCCACCGCCAGCCGCTTGCGGAACAGATCGGCGATGACGGTGGGGTGCTGTTCGAAGCGGCCGGCGACGAGCAGGCTCTTGTGTGGCACGCAGGCGTAGGGACCAAGCACGTGTTGGACGGCACCGTGGAACTTCGATTTACCGTTGCCGCCGCCGCCGTAGTCGATGTCCACGGTTTCGGTGGGCATGCCGCTGGCTCCGGCTCCGGCCCGGACCTGTAGGTAGTCGCGGACATCGTCACCGGGTTGCCAGCGTTGTAGGCACGACTCCCAGAGCGGTGCGGCGGCCTCAGGGTCAAAGCGCACGGGTGCCTGCAGGGTGCACAGGTCTGCGGGGTCGTGATCCAACAGTTCCCCGGTGCGCAAGTCGATGGTGCCGTTGCGGCAGTTGAGAAGCCACGGGTCGGCATCGAGCTTGTCGTGATCGACTATGACGCCTTGCATTCCTCGGGCAAGTCGGATCATGGCGGCGATGTTGTTGGAGGTGTCCGATTTGAGTGCCCAGTTCCAAATGGGTTTGGCTTTGTCGGTGTCCTTCATCGCGGTCTCTGCGGCCAGCTCGTAGAGCCTCCTCGGCACTATCTTGGCGATCTCGCTGACGAGGGCATCCTTCTCGTCGATGATCCATCGGCCGTTCTGGTAGACGATCCATTTCCCCCAGGCGTGCACGTAGCGGATGCGTCCGCGGGCGTGGGCCAGCAGCCGCCCAGCGTTTCCGACATCGGTGGGCCGGTATTTGTCGGGGAACTTGTGCGCCTCGACACGGTCCTCGTCGTCGGCTCCCGGCGCCTCAGCACCCGGCGGTTCGTCGGCCACCTGTTTGAGCCGGCCAACGGGTGGTGACATGCCGTTGCCGTTGGCGGCGGCGCGTTCGGTAAGCCTCCGCATCCAATCGGTGTCGTCGTAGGCGAGTTCCGAGGCGACCCGCTCGCTGTACACCATGCGGCGGTATTCCGAGGCCGCCTCGGCCGCGCCGCGTTCGGGTGTCACGGCGGCGATGAACACCTGACCCAGTGCCTGCACTGCCGTCTTCACGCCGGGTTCGTTTTGCCGGCCGAACCGCAGCAGCGCCATCACGTTGCGGAGGGTGTTGTCGTGGCGGCTCGACCCCGCGCAGGCGACCAACGCGGCGTTCAGCTTCTTGGTGACCCGCGACGACGGCTCGCCCTCGGTCAGGCACGCCCCGATGTCCGCACGCTCCTCGGTGAGGTTGGCGCCGACCGGGTCATCGTCGGCCAGCCCGGCCAGCCATTCCGGTGGCAGGTCGGGCAGGCCGTCCACGGTGGGTGGGTCGGTGACCGTGCCGTCGGGGCCGTACCACTGGTACGTCTGGCCGGTGTCCGGATGAATCGATGGCCAGCACACGGCGTAGCGGTGGTGACGTTGGATGATCTCGACATCCCCGATCGACAATTCGGGGAACCCGAGCATGGTGACGAGCCGGGTTCCGGCGGGCACGCGGAACAAACGGATACCGGACACCGGATCGTCGGGGCGACTCGATGAGCGCGGCCCATCGGGTAGCGGACCCCAGCGGCGTTCGGCCTCGGCCAGCGTCTCGCCGCCGGTCTTGGCGCCGTAGGCGTCCACGTCGATCCCGATCACGCCATCGGGCAGTCGCACCGCCACGTTGCCGTCAGGGTAGAGCTCGGCCCATTGCGAAACGTCGGCATACGAGGGAATCGCGCCGTCGTGCCCGGTGAACCCTTGCGGCGGCGGCCACTTGGTGGCGCGTTTCAGGGGGAGAATCCCACGCCAGCCCGATTCCCAGTACACCTGCTCGGCATCGGCATAGCCCGACGCACCGCCGGTAGAATCGAGACGCGCCTCGGCTCCTGTGGCGGGTGTCGTGGCGGATGGGGTGTTGTTGGCGGTGGCCGGTTCCTTCGGGGGTCGGCCATCGTCGTTCACGCGGCACCGCCTTCGCGGCGAACCGGGCGCAGCAGTTCGGCGAGCCGGGTCCGCTGCTCATCGGTCAGTGGTGGCGCGGCGTCGACAACGCGGCGGATGTAATCGGCGATCTTGGCCTCGGCGAGTTCGCGGCGGGCCTGCGCTTCGGCTTCGGGATCGCGGGCTTTGACGGCGCGTGCGATGCGGGTGGCGGACGAAATGACTTCGGGCATAGGAGAGCCCCACCTATTCGGTAGGACCCACTCGGTCGGCGAACGCCACTGCGGCGACAGTCGGCCCAAGGCTGGAACCGCCGTGCACATGCGACCCGGGATTACTCCTCGATCACACGCCTCGCGAACGGTTCCGCCGACTAGGGCAGCTCTGCGGATTACTGCCGACTGTAGCAGCTAGCAGCGCTTGGCCCTCGGCCTGACACGCAGTGTCGCCCACGCGAAACCTGTTGGCGGGAAGTGTTTTATGCCCACTTGACAGTGATCAGGTCCGGGTCCAGCTCGCCGTCCACCAAGCGGCGACGGCCCCGGCCGCACGGCTCAATCGTCACGGTGGCCAGCACCGCCAGCACCGTGCGGAACCGGTCGGCGCTCAGTTCATCGACAGCGGCGGCAACCTCGGGCGTGCCCAACGGAATCCCGTCGAATACCCGCAACCGCTCCGAATCCTGCTGCGCGCGGTCAATCTCGGCCAGCTTGCCCTCAATGCGTTCTGTCGCCCGGCGGGCCTGCGCACCAGTCAGCAGGCCATCGGCACGTTCGTCGGCGATCTCATCGAGCCGGGCCAGCAGTGTGTTCGCCGCGGTGCGCAGGCGCTCGGCCTCCGCAACGTCGTGGAGTTCGGTCTTGAGCAGGTCCACGGCGTCGGGCTTAGCCAGCCGCACCGCAACCAGGTCACGGCAGAACTGTTCGATGGGTTCGGCGGGCACCGCCACCCCGAAACAGGTTTTGCAGCGGTACACCAGCCGGTACTCGCGGCGCTTGGGCGGTTTCGTCTCCCCGGCCTTCGGGCGGCCCGGCGCGTTGCCGGTGTGCACGAACGTCGCACAAGCGGCCAGCACACCACCGCAACCGTCCTGACCACAGGTCAGTAGACCCGTGAGCAGGTGCCGCCGCACCGTCTTCGGGCGTGCCCGGCCGGGGGAGTTCAGCACCGCCTGCGCGGCCCGCCAGGTGGTTTCCTCTACCAGTGGCTGCCAGGTGCCCTTGCCGACGATCACGTCATTGTGGGCGCGCAATCCCGCGTTGCGCGGAGCCCGCAGGAACAGCGACAACGTGGGGACGGTCCACGGCTTGCCGGTGATGGCGGTCGCTCCGATCTTGTTCCAATGCTTGGCCACGTCGGTGATCGACCCGCCAGCGATCACCGAGGCGTACGCCTGCGCGACCAACGGCCCTGTGACCGGGTCGGGCACCGGGCCGCCATCGGTGGACAGGTAGCCGAACGCGCGCCGCCATTGTGGACGCCCCAACTCGGCCTTCTGCTGGGCCGCACGCAACTGTCGGGCGCGCTTGCGCTCGATCTCCTTGCGGGCCACCGCGCCCATGATGCGAGCCATGAAACGGCCGTCATCGGTGGATAGGTCGACGTCGCCGGTCACTGTAGCCAGCGACACCCGGTGTGTGTCCGCCAGTTCCATGAACTGCTCAAGCTCGATGGGCTGCCGGTGCAGGCGGTCCAGGTGCCAGCACACCACCGCGCCAATACGGCCGTCGCGGATGTCGTCGAGCATCCGTTCGTAGGCGGGTCGCTTCTTGCCCGATGATGCGCTGACGTCGTTGTCGACGTATTCGACTGGTGTCCAACCCTTTTCGGCGCAAAGACGTAGGCAGTCCTCGCGTTGACGGTTGACGCCGAGTTGCTGGCCGGTCGGGTCGGCAGAAATGCGCAGGTAGATCGCGGCGGGGGTGGCCTGCTTGATCGTCATAAACTAGACTGTACTTTGAGCAGCCGCTAATGCGTTCGGCATAGGCATTTGAGGTTCGACGGATGGGTTGGACCGGCGGGCCAGGCCACGGTGTGGTCGATATCGGTGTTCCAGGCCGGGACGTCGCAGCCGGGGAAGCGGCAGGTGAGGTCGCGGCAGCGGAGGAATTCGGCGAGCTTGGCGGACGGGAAGCGGCCCTGCTCCACGGTGACGGTACCGGGTTCGACCTCGCGCACAGTGGCGTGTTCGACGGCGGCCGCGAGGGCTTCGGCGTCGATCCGGTCGAGGCTGCCCGTCAGGGCGGTGGTGCCTGCACGGTCGGCGATGAGGTGCACCACCAATTTCGCGGCGGGTGCGGTACTGGAGACGGTGAGCGGTTCGGCGGGGCAGTCAGATTGTCCGCACCGACACGACAGGGCTTTCCCCGCGAACACGGCGAAGAATGCATCCGAGCGTCGGGCGTCTTTGGACCGTGGGTCTGCATGACACACGCTGCCGGCCATGGCGTCCAGGACGGCATTCATCGCGGCCAGTGCGGCGACGTCGATGCGGCCCCAGATCTCGGCGGTGCCGTCGCCATCGGCGCACCCCCCGACCTCGCGGTCGTGACGGATTTGTTCGCGGATGCGCACCGCTTCGGGATCTTGCGCGGCGATGACGGCGTTGATCCGGGCTTCGATCTTCGGTTCGGACAGCCGTGCCCATTTCGGGGCTCTCTCGGCCAACCGGTCATCGACACGTTCCAGCACGCCCCGATCGACAATCAGCTCGGTGCGGGACACGATGGATGCGAGCATGCGGTAGTCCAACCAGCCGCTCTTCGCGGTGCGGAGGACCCGTGGGAGCTTCGTATAGAGTGCGATTGCCATCTTGACCTGAGCGGCCGCCCGACAGCGGCTTACCCCTAGTGCGGTGGCGACTTCAGCCACCAGGCTGGTGTGCCCGTCGATGGCCCAGCACAGCTTCTCGGTGTCGTCGTCCGGAGCGCGCACCTCGTAGAGTTGGCCGATCGCGAACAACCGGCGGGCTCCGCAGGCGTTTTCCTCGCGGGCTTCGGCGCCGATATTGTCGACCGCCAGGGCCGCGCGACGTTCCTCTTCTTCGTATGCCAGTTCTTCGTCCACCATGATTCGAACACTAGTGCGACGGTCTGACATGTTCTGGGCGGCGAGACGTGGCGGCGTCGTCCGCGTCGATTAGTACGACTAACCGAAAGATGTTGCACGGGCCCGATTTTGGTAGCCCACCTAATCGACGAGGACTACGCGCGCGCCGGTCCACCCCGGATCGTGAACGACCCGGCGTCATCGATGGCGTCGATCTCGGCGGCGAAGGCCTCCGCGGTCGGGGCCTCCAGGTCGACACCCGCGGTCTCGGCGATGAAGACCCGCGACACGTGCTTACCGCCGACCCGGTAGATGTTGGCGGTCCGCTCGCAACTCTCGTGCGCCAGATACACCACCACCGGGGTGACATCCTCGGGCGCGAGATCCTTCACGAGCTCGGTCATGGTGTTTTCCGTCATCCGCGTCTTGGCGATGGGGGAGATGGCGTTGACCCGAATGTTGTTGCGCTGTCCCTCGATCGCCAGCACGTTCATCAGTCCGACCAGACCCGTCTTGGCCGCCCCGTAGTTCGACTGCCCGAAGGTGCCGAACAGGCCGGAGCCCGACGTCGTCATGACGATGCGTCCGTACTCCTGCTCGCGGAACACCGGCCACACCGCTCGGGTGACATTGAAGGCGCCCCGCAGATGCACATCCAGCACGGCATTGACCTGGTCGGCGGTCATGTTCTTGAACGCGGCATCGCGCAGGATGCCGGCATTGTTGATCAGCACGTCGACGCGCCCGAAGGCTTCGGTCGCGGTGGCGATGATGCCCTTGCCGCCCTCGTCGGTGGCCACCGAATCGGTGTTCGCGACCGCCGACCCGCCGGCCGCGGTGATCTCGTCGACCACGGCCTGCGCGGCCGAAGTCGCCGGTCCGGTGCCGTCGACCGCCGCGCCCACGTCGTTGACGACGACATGGGCACCGCGGCGGGCGAATTCGAGGGCATGGCAACGGCCGAGGCCGCCCCCGGCACCGGTCACCACGACGACTCGACCATCGAAACTCAACGTGGACAAACGATCACACTCCTGCCGCGACGGCGATTGATTTGGTATCGAGGTAGCCTTCCAGACCCTCGCGGCCGAGCTCGCGGCCGTACCCACTGTCCTTGACGCCACCGAACGGTGCGAAGGGGTCCATCGTGTAGCCCTGGTTGACGCCGAAGGTGCCCGTCTTGATCTGCGCGGCGATGGCCAGCCCGCGGTCGGTGTCGGCCGTCCACACCGACCCCGCCAGTCCGTACCCGGAGTCGTTGGCGAGCGCGGCGGCCTCCTGCTCGTCGCGGTACCCGATGACGGTCAGCACCGGTCCGAAGATCTCCTCCTGCGCGATGCGCATGGAGTTCTGCGCCTCGGCGAACAAGGTGGGGCGGACGTACCAGCCGCGGTCGATGCCGGCGGGCGCATCGGTGCCGCCCACCACCAGGCGCGCACCCTCGCTCTGCCCGATCCCGATGTAGTCCAGCACCCGCTGCTGTTGGCGCCGGTTCACCAGTGGCCCGAGTTGGGTCTGCGGATCGGTCGGGTCGCCGACCTTGATGGCGGCGATCTCCGCGGCGAGCGCATCGACGAACTCCTGCTGCCGGGGCGCCGGAACGAGAATGCGGGTCAACGCATTGCAGATCTGGCCGCTGTTGGACAGGCTGGCCGAGCGCACCCCGGCGGCGACGGTGGCGGGGTCGGCGTCGTCGAGGACGATGGCCGCCGACTTGCCGCCGAGTTCCAGGCTCACCTTGGTGAGGTTGGCCGCACACGCGGCAGCTACCGTCCTGCCCACGGCCGTGGACCCGGTGAACGACACCTTGTCGATGCCGGGATGGCCGACCAGTCGCTCGCCGACGGTGTTGTCGCCGGGCAGCACCGTCATCACCCCGGGCGGCAGTCCCACTTCCTCGAACAGCTTCACCAGGTACAGCGCGTCCAACGAGGTCTCCGGCGCCGGTTTGACGATGACGGCGCAGCCGGCCAGCAGCGCGGGCACCAGCTTGGCGATGGTGAGGAACTGCGGCATGTTCCACGGCACGATCGCGGCCACCACCCCGACCGGTTCCTTGCGGATGTGGATATCGGCGCCGAAGAATCCGGGCCGGATCTCCTGCCAGTCGTAACCCTGCGCGGTATCGCAGAACGCGCCGATCATCATGGCCGGCAAGCCGATCTGGGCGCGCTGGGCGAAGGTGATCGGCGCGCCGATCTCGGCGGTGATGAGCTGGGCGATCTCCTTGCCGTGCGCGCGATAGACATCGGCGAACCGGCGCAGCACCTCGACCCGCTCACCCGGGGCCATCCGCGGCCAGGGGCCGGAGTCGATGGCGGCGCGGGCCGCGTTCACGGCGGCGTCGATTTCCTCGGCAGTGGAGATCGGGACCTCGGCGAGCAGTTCCTCGGTGTGCGGAGAAACCAGTTTGAGCACGCCAGCCCCCTCGGGTATCAACTACTTGGCATTGAAGCCCCGAGCATACGTCAGCCCAGGTTGATGGCCGACATGTACATCTCCACGATGGGCCGGTAGAGGTCGACGTCGTCGAGCTGGCTGCCGAGGACCACCGAGTCGCTGGTGGCCACGAGCACCTGCGCGAAGGTCAGCGGCGGGATGAGCAGCGTCGCGCCCAGCTGTTCCATCCCTGCACTGATGAAGGAACTCAGTGCCTCAACGACTTCCGACCGCTTGCCGGCGACCCGCTCCCGCGCCTCCGGATTGCGCAGCAGGTAGAGGGTGAACTCGTGGCCCAATGCACTGTGTTCGGCCCCACGATCCAGGCTCAGCTGACGCCACCGCGCCGCGATGGCGTCGAGTTCGCGCGCACCGACCTCGGTGGCCGAGGACAGCACTTCGGCGAAGTTGTCGAAATACCGTCGCCAGTAGCGGTCGCTGACCGCGAAGAACAGATCTTCCTTGGTGGCGAAGTGCTTGTAGATCGCACCCTTGGTGTAGCCCGCGGCCCGGGCGATGTCGTCGAGACTGGCCGGCGCGAAGCCCTTGTCCGCGAAGACTTCCTCGGCGGCGTCGAGCAGCAGAGAGCGCGTCCGCTCGAGGCGTTTGTCGCGCGTCCACTGCTCCACCATGGGCATCAGTCTGGCACAGAATCCAAGAAACCCTTGAGTTACTGAGATACCAATGGGTATCTTTGCGAAGTGAGTACCGAATCGCTCAGCGACGCAGCAATACCCAAGGAGCCGGGTCCACGGTCCTCCAACCGGGTCAAGGTTCTGGCAGGCATCGGCGGCGCCATCCTCGCGCTGCAGCTGTATGTCTGGATCCGGTGGATCACCGGGCCCTACTTCGAGCGGGTCCCATCGGGGCCCAGCGAGCCGCCGCTGTACATGAAGATCCCGCTGATGGCGAATGCCGTTGTGCTGTGGGTCGGATTGCCGTTCGCGCTGTGGTTCTTCATCATCAGGCCCTGGGTACGCGAGCGCCGGATCACCCTCGACGGCATGCTGCTGGCGTCGATGGCGCTGATGTTCTTCCAGGATCCGTTCCTGAACTACTTCAACACCTGGTGCACGTACAACACCTGGCTGTTCAACATGGGCTCCTGGGCGCCGTACCTACCCGGTACGACGAATATGGAGGAACCCGGGGCGATGGTCGCCGAACCGTTGCTCACCAACGCGCCGGGCTATGCCTACGGGGTCCTGCTCATCACCATCGTCGGCTGCTGGATCATGCGCAAGATCAAGTCCCGGTGGCCCACCATCAGCAACTTCCGGCTCATCGTCGCCACCTACGGAATCGCCATCGTCTTCGATTTCGTCATGGAGGCACTGGTGATGCTGCCGATCGGGTTGTACACCTATCCCGGTGCCATTCAGTCGGTTTCGTTCAACGCCGGCACCTACTATCAATGGCCTATCTACGAAGGACTGATGTGGGGTGGGGTGCAGGCCGCGCTGTGCTGCCTGCGCTACTTCACCGACGATCGCGGACGCACCATCATGGAACGTGGATTGGACAGTGTGCGAGGCGGATTCGTCCGGCAGCAGTTCACCCGGTTCCTGGCCATCTTCGCCGGGGTCAGCGCCTGTTTCTTCTTCTTCTACAACGTGCCGGCGATCTACCTCGGGATGCACGCCGACCCGTGGCCGGAGGACCATCAGAAGCGTTCCTATTTCAACGGCGGGATCTGCGGTGAGGGCACCGACAAGCCGTGTCCGCATCCGGACCTGCCGCTGCCCAGGAACCACTCGGGATACATCAACAACGATGGAGAACTCGTGCTGCCCGAGGGCGCGACGATGCCACCGGTGATCCCCTTTGAACGGCCCGGTCAGTGATCGAAACCGTCATGCCCGCAACGTTCTACCGATCGGTCGGCGAAGAGCGTGAGGTTTTCCGGGCTGCGGCGCGACGAGGATCTCCGGTACTGCTGAAGGGGCCGACAGGCTGCGGGAAGACCCGCTTCGTCGAAGCCATGGCCAACGAACTCGGGCGGGAACTGATCACCGTCGCCGGGCACGAGGACATGACGTCGGCGGACCTGGTCGGGCGCTTCCTGCTCAAGGGCGCCGAAACCGTGTGGGTGGACGGACCGCTGACCAGGGCGGTCCGCGAAGGTGCGGTGTTCTATCTCGACGAGGTGGTCGAAGCACGCCAGGACACCACCGTGGTGATCCACCCGCTGGCCGATCACCGGCGCGAACTCCCCGTGGACCGGCTCGGCGTGACTCTGCCTGCGGCACCGGGCTTTCAGCTGGTGATCTCCTACAACCCGGGCTACCAGAGTGTGCTGAAGAGTCTCAAGGAGTCGACCCGCCAGCGCTTCGTCGCCATCGAACTGGGCTTCCCGCCGCCGGACATCGAGACCGAGGTCGTCGCCCACGAGGCCGGGATCGATCAGGAAACCGCCCGAACACTCGTGCGCCTCGCCGGCGCCATCCGTAACCTGGACGGCTCGCCGCTACGCGAGGCATCGTCGACCAGGATGCTGATCCTCACCGGCGGACTGATCGCCGAGGGACTCAGTATGCGCAGCGCCGTGCAGTCGGCGATGGTGCAGGTGTTGACCGACGACGCCGACATCGTGCGCGGGCTGGGCGAACTCGTCGATGCGATGTTGCCTCAGGCGTGACCGAGCCCGACCGGCTGCGGCTGCTCGCCACCTTCGTGGCCGGAGTGTCGCTCGACGTGGCACAGGCCCCCGATGGACACCCGGCCTACACCGACGGGCAGACGGTCTATGTGACGGCGGGCGCGTCCTTCGACCAGATGCGCCGCGAGATGCTGTTGCAGAGCGCGCTTCTCGGCGCCGGCAGCCTGTCTGCCGGGTATTTGAAGGCATTACGGGCGAGACCGTCGACCACGCGCCGGTATCTGGCTCTGGAGGGCCGGCGGGTTCTGGACGAGCTGGCGCAGCGCCTGCCGATCGCCGCCACGCTGCCGTCCGAGGGTGGGCCGTACACCGCCGGTGCCGCCGAGTCGCTGGCACTGGCGCGTAGCCGAAAGCCGGTGCCCGACCCGCCGGACTGGTTCGGTGTCATCAAACCCCGAGCCGTGGTGCCCGCGGCGGCCGGGCCGGGCGCTGCTGCCGGCGAGGACGATCCCGGCGCGCTGTCCACCGGTGAGGAGGAAACCGGGGACGACGACGTACCGGGCGGCACGAGCAAGATCCTCAAACTGTTCGAGGCGCCGGTCAACTCGCAAGCACTTTCGGAGTTCCTGCGCAAGCTGTTCGGCGGCGCGAAGTCGAACGAGGACGATGCCGCCGGCGGCGATCTGCGGGTCGGCTCGGTCCGGCAGGTGCAGCGGCTCGGAATCAACGCCCGCCCGGTACCGACCCGGATCCGCTTCACCGGCGCCGAGAAGCCCGGAGCTGCTGTGGGTGTGCGGGGCGCGCTGTTCCCGGAATGGGACGTGCACCACAACCGGTACCGCCCCGACTGGTGCCGGGTCATCGACTTCCCGCTCGTCAGCGACGTCGACGTCTCGGCCGCCGAGGTGCCTCAGGATGCGGTGTTGCGTCAGCGGCTCGCACGAATCGGTCTGGGACTGAAAAGGTTACGGGCCCGCGCCGACGGCGACGAGCTGGACACCGAAGCCCTCATCGCCATGTGCGTGGACCTGCGGGCCGGCTTCTCACCGCCGGACAACGTCTACCTCGAACGGCGCAAGCTCGAACGCAATCTGGGTGTCCTGATCCTGGTCGACGCCTCCGGGTCGGCCACCGACGCCGATCCGGACGGCCTGGCCGTCCACGAACATCAGCGCCGTGCGGCCGCCACCATGGCCGCCACGCTGGAGGAACTCGGAGACCGGGTGGCGGTCTACGCGTTCCGGTCGCAAGGGCGCAATGCGGTGCACCTGCCGGCCATCAAGACGTTCGAGCAACGGTTCGGGGCGGCGGAACGAGCGCGGTTGAATCAGCTGCAACCATCCGGATACACCCGCCTCGGTGCGGCCATCCGCGGCGCAGGGGAGATCCTGCAGAACGCGGCGGGCACCCCGAATCGGCTGCTGGTCGTCCTGTCGGACGGTTACCCGTATGACAGCGGATATGAGGGCCGATACGCGGAGGCCGACGCGCACGCGGCACTCGCAGAGCTCCGGTCCGCCGGTGTCGCCTGCCTGTGCCTGTCCATCGGAGCAGGTAGTACCGGGGAGGAACTCCAGCGGGTGTTCGGATCGGCGTGCAACGCGGCAGGCGCGTCGCTCGCCGAGCTGAGCCCCCGGATGGACGAGTTGTTCCTGTCGGCGCTGCGGGAGCTCGCCGCGCCCCGTTGACTACGGACTATCAAGGGTTTCTCCGGGGGGCCCGGGCGACCAAGCTGAAGTGGACAGTTCGAACACTTCGGAAAGGCGTCAAAAATGAGGATCGTAGTCATCGGGGGAAGTGGTCTGATCGGCTCGAAAGTCGTCGCCAAGCTCACCGAACTGGGACATGACGCGGTGGGTGTCTCGCCGCGTTCCGGGGTGGACACCATCTCGGGTGAGGGCGTGGAGTCGGCGCTGACCGGCGCCCAGGTCGTCGTCGACGTCACCAACTCACCGTCCTTCGCCGACGACGATGTGCTGGCGTTCTTCACCACCTCGACCCGGAACCTGCTGGCCGCCGAGCGGGCACAGGGTGTGGGCCACCATGTGGCGCTGTCGGTGGTGGGCGCCGGTGGTGTCGCCGACAGCGGATACATGCGCGCCAAGGTGGCGCAGGAGAAGTTGATCGTCGAATCCGGCGTTCCGTACACCATCGTGCGCGCCACCCAGTTCTTCGAGTTCGTCGAGGCCATCGCCGGGTCGGCCGCCGACGGCGACACCATCCGCCTGCCGCACGCCGCCATGCAGCCGATCGCCGCCGAAGACGTCGCCACCGGCGTCACCCGCGCAGCCGTCGGCGGACCGGTGAACGGCGCCGTGGAGATCGCCGGACCTCAGAAGATCGGGATGGATGATTTCGTGCGCACCGGTCTGGCGGCCAAGGGCGACCCACGCGCAGTCATCACCGATCCCGCCGCGCCCTACTTCGGCGCCGTCATCGATGACCACAGCATCGTGCCCGCCGGTCCCGCGACCCTCTTCGAGACCACCTTCGCCGACTGGTTGTCCGCCCAGAAGTGTGCCTGAAATGGCGAAGATCCTGCTGCAGACCACCATCGCGGAGAACCCGGGCGACTGGGACATCAGCCGCTTCTCGCTGCTGGCCCGGGAGCTGCGTGACGCCGGGCATCACGTCATCGCGCGGAACCGGGTGGACGGCGCCGACGATGATCCCGTGCTGAGCCACGTCGACAGTCTCGGCGTCGATCAGGTGTGGCTGATGGCGGTGGATGTCGGCGACGGGCTCAGCGCCGCCGATGCCGAGGCGATCGTGCGGTTCCGGCACAACGGCGGTGGAGTGCTCACCGCCCGCGATCACCAGAACCTGGGTTGCTGCCTGCTGCAACTGGGATCACTGGGCGCGGTCAACCAGTTCCACCACACGGTGGACGATCCGGTGGCGCTGTGCGATGACCAGGACAACCCCGATATCGCCTGGCCCAACTACCATTCCGGCGCCAACGGTGACTACCAGCCGGTGCTCAGCGGTGACCCCGTACACGAGTTGCTGCGTACCGCGCAGACCCGCAGCGGGCGCATCGAATGGTTTCCCGCGCATCCGCATGAGGGCGCGGTATCGGCCGACGGCCCGCATGCCAGCGTGCTGGCGCAGGGACGCAGCGCTCACACCGGCCGGCGGTTCAACCTCGCCGTCCTGCTCGACGGCGAGACAGCTCCCGACGGCCGCAAGCTGGGCCGGGCGCTGGCGGCGTCCACGTTCCACCACTTCGCCGATTACAACTGGGACATCGACCTGGGTGCACCGGATTTCGTCACCGAGCCCCCCGGCACCGGGATCAAAGACGATCCATATCCGCTGCAGGCGTTCAAGGATTACATCCGTAACGTCGCCGACTGGCTGTCCGCGCCCGGGACACTGGTGCACGACCCGTATCAAACTCATACGACGTCGATGGCGTGATCAGTAACCTGTTGGTTCCGGTCGCCGAGGCGAAGTGATGACCGCGTCGGGCAGTGCGCTGTCGGCGATCAGGAGCAGTTCATCACCGGCCCGGAAAACATCGTCGGGGCGGGGAACCAGCACCTGGTCACCGCGCAGCAGCGTCACCAGAGCGGTGTTGACGGGTAGATCCAGCTGATCGACCCGTTGCCCGACGAGCGAATTATCCTCGGGCAGAGTCAGTTTGGTCAGATTGGCGCGGCCCTCGCGCAGGCCCATCAACCGGACGAGATGGCCGACGTCGATCGCGCCCTCGATACCGGCGGCCAGCGCGCCCGGTGTCGACACCGCCACATCGATGCCCCACGCCTGGCTGAACAGCCACTGGTTGTCGACATCGTTGATGCGTGCCACCACCCGCCGCACCCCGAACTCGGTCTTGGCGAGCAGGCCGACGACCAGGTTGGCCTTGTCGTCGCCGGTCGCGGCGATCACCACATCGCAGGTCTGTGCCCCGGCCTCCTGCAGCGCGGACAGTTCGCAGGCGTCGGAGAGCAACCAGTCCGCGCCGGGAACGGTGTGCGGCTCGAAGCGCCGCCGCTCGCGTTCGATGAGCAGCACCTTGTGACCGTATTCGAGCAGTTCGCGCGCGACGGAGCGGCCGACATTACCGGCGCCCGCTATCCCGATCCGCATCTTGCGCACTGCCATCGGGCTATCTTGACTTAACTCTATGACGTTGCACCAGTTGTACCTGGCGATGCTGATCGGCGGCCTCGTGCTGCTCGCGAGCATCATCGGTACCCGGGTCGCGACGCGCGTCGGCTTTCCCGCCCTGCTGTTCTTCCTGCTGGTCGGGGTGGTGCTCGGCGAGGACGGGCTGGGCCTGGACTTCGACAGCGTGGAGATCGCCCGCAACGTGTGCACTGCCGCGCTCGCGGTGATCCTCGTCGAAGGCGGTTTGACCACCAGGTATTCCGATATCCGCAAGGTGCTTGCGCCGGCGGGGGCGCTGGCCACCGTCGGCGTGGTGGTGAGCACCCTGATCACCGCTGCCGCCGCGCACTTCCTGCTCCGGTTCGACTGGCAGCTCGCACTGCTGCTGGGCGCGATCGTGTCGTCGACCGATGCGGCGGCCGTGTTCTCGGTGCTGCGGGTGCTCCCGCTGCCGCGGCGGCTGGCCGGGCTGTTGGAGGCGGAGTCCGGGTTCAACGACGCACCCGCGGTGATCCTGGTGCTGATGTTCAGCGTGGTGCCGTTCGTGTTCGAACCGGCCGGCGCACT
The DNA here is from genome assembly GCA_030499155.1 of Mycolicibacterium frederiksbergense. Lineage (GTDB taxonomy): Bacteria > Actinomycetota > Actinomycetes > Mycobacteriales > Mycobacteriaceae > Mycobacterium > Mycobacterium frederiksbergense_A. The sequence continues at coordinate 1,671,621 of JAUKNU010000001.1, forward strand.
CGGCGGGATCATCTTCGAACTGGTGGCCGGAGCCGTGATCGGTTTGGGCGTCGGCTTTTTCGGCGCGCTCACACTTCGGAGCATCGCCCTACCGGCGTCCGGTCTGTACCCGATCGCCACCTTCGGGCTGGGTGTGGTGGCGTTCGCCACCGCCGGCAGCCTGCACGGCAGCGGATTCCTGGCCGCCTATCTCGCCGCGGTGGTGCTCGCCAATTCGGGTCTACCGCACCGCTCGGCGACTCGGTCGTTCGCCGAGGGGCTCGGCTGGCTGGCTCAGATCGGGCTCTTCGTGCTGCTCGGTCTACTGGTCGACCCGAGCGAACTACCGCGTGACATCGTGCCGGCGATCGTCATCGGGACGATTCTGCTCCTGGTGGCCCGGCCGGTATCGGTGGCGGCGTCCCTCGTCGGGTTCGGCATCGCGTTCCGCGAACAGCTCTTCCTGTCCTGGGCCGGTCTGCGCGGTGCGGTGCCCATCGTGCTGGCGACCTTCCCGATCGTCGCCGGGGTGGCGGGCAGCTCGCGGCTGCTCAACATCGTCTTCATCCTGGTGGTGATCTTCACGCTGATCCAGGCACCGAGCCTGCACCTGATGGCCCGGCTGCTGGGCCTGACCGGCGGGGAGGCCACCCGCGAGATCCAGGTGGAGGCGGCGCCGCTGGACGTCCTGGACGCCGAACTACTGACCATGAAGGTGCAGTCGCCGTCGCGTCTGCACAATGTGACGATCCTGGAGCTGCGGCTGCCCGACCCGGCGGTGATCACGTTGATCATCCGCGACGGGCACACCTTCGTCCCGCTGCCCGACACCCGGCTGGCCACCGGTGACGAGTTGCTGATCGTCACCACCAGCACGATGCGGGCCGCCGCGGAGGCACGGCTGCGTGCGGTCAGCCGCCGTGGCAAACTGGCGTACTGGTTCGACGAATACGGTGACCCGGAATAGCGTTGCCGCTCAATCCAATCCGTTGGACAGGGTCAGAGTGTCTCCGGAGCGCAGCCGTCCCTGATCGGATACCAGATAGAGCACCGCATTGGCGACGTCCTCGGGTTCCAGCAGCCCGGGTCGGGGGCGGCCCTTGGCGAAGATCTCCTCGACGTCGGCGCGCCCCGGGTCGGACAGATCGGGCCGGATGGTCCGGTAGGTCATCGGATTGTGGATCATCGGGGTGTCCACGCCGGAGGGCAGCAGGGCATTGACGGTGATGCCGTGCTCGGCGACCTCATAGGACAGCGACCGCACCAGCGCGACGACACCGGCCTTGGCCGCCGCATAGTGGGCGGCATCGCGGGCGCCGGTGGTCGCGACGCTGGATGCGGTGGCGATGAGCCGCCCGCCGGTGCCCTGCTCGATGAGCCGCGGCAGTACCGCGCGGAAGGTGTTGAACACGCCGGTGAGGTTGACGTCGATCATGGTGCGCCAGCGCTGCTCGGACATGGACGCGAGCGGGGAACCGCTGGCGATCCCGGCGTTCGCGATGACGATGTCGAGGCGCCCGAATCGGTCGAACGCGGCATCGGCGACCGCCTGCATATCGCTCAGGTTCCGGACGTCGGCGGTGAGCGCGACGCATCCCCTGCCGGTCGCCTCGACGGCGCGGACCGTGTCCTGAATGTCGGCGGGGGTGGGGAGTTGGTAGTCCACTTCTTCGATCTGGTCTGCGATATCGCAGAACACGATGTCGTTGCCCGCCCGGGCGAGGGCGATCGCGTGCGCGCGGCCCTGCCCGCGTGCCCCGCCGGTGATGAGTGCTGTGCGTGTGGTCATACCCAACAGACTGCGCCACGGGCGCGAAATCATCACGGGTCGGCATCACCGGTGGCCGTACGTGCCGTGGTCGTGGTCAGCTGGAATCGATGTCTGCTCCAGGATCTTCCACCGCCCACCCGTCACGCCGCCTGGCGGTCGCCCTGGCCGTGGCCGCGGCGGCGGGCGCCACCGTGCTCGTGCTGTCGGCCTCGGCCGATGCCGCGCCGGAGTCCGACAGTCAGGGCTATCTCGATTCCACCGCGCGCTGCGCGTCCCCGGCCACCGCCGTCATCTTCGGCAGCACCGAGACATCGCGGATCGCGATCTGCGAACAGTCCGACGGCAGCTTCCAGTACCGCGGCGTTCGGGTGCGCGACGGGGCCCGGTTGGTGCTGCCGGCCACGTCGAACGGTGACGGATATGTGGCGGAGAACGACGGCCTGTCCTACACCGTCACCACCGAGTCGCTGGTGGTGAGCTCGGGGGACGAGGTGATCCGGGACGAACCGCTGCTCGATGTGCACACCTCCGGGGGCGCCAGTGCGGTCACCACCGCGACCCAGACTTCGACGACGCGGACCTCGACGTCGCCGCTGCCGCCTCCGCTACCCGCTGAGGCGGGCGCCGGCTGAGTGCGGTGAATGCAACAGGTTCTGCGCGCAGTCCAGCAGGACCCGGTGCAGATCTGCGTCGCTGACGTCCTGCAGATGCGGCTCGGCGGTACTCCCGAAGACTCCCGCGGTGATCATGGCGATCGCGACGCGGGTGCCGATGTCGTGGGCGGCGCCGATGAGGAGTTCGCGCAGGCTGTTGGAGATCTCCTCGAATTCCTGATGCGACTGCACCAGCGAGATCACCGCGGGATCGCCGTAGAACAGCGACCCGATACGGCGATGACGCACGGCGAGCTCGACGAAACCGCTGATGGTCGCGTCGCGGCGGGAGTCAGGGGAGGCGATGGACTCGGCGATGCGCACCAGCCGCGCCATATCGTCGAAGACGGGCCGGACCACCGCCAGCACGATGTCGTCCTTGGTGTGGAACTGGTAGTAGATGGCGGCTTTCCGGACGCCGAGGTGGTCGGCGATCATCTGCAGCGACGTGCCGTTGACGCCGCGCTCGGCGAAGAGGGACAGCGAGGCCTCGATCACCCGCTCGCGCGCGAACCCGCGCTGCGATACCGGCTTGGCCATCGTCCCTCCTTCGTAGACTCGGTCACCGACGTATTCCACTTGCTCACCGACACGACATTCCGGACACTGTGACATGTCGGGGGACGCCACGCGGTCGATAAGTTGTCCGCGTCACATTTTCTAGCCGTGCGACTTGTACTAGCTTAGCCGTGTGGCTAACCTGACCGCAGTCGGTTAGCAAGGCTATGTGAAAGGCCAAACAGGCGAATGGCGTCCCAGCGGTGAACGTGCTGAAGCGGATCTGGATCCCCCTGGTCATCGTGGCGGTGGTCCTGGTGGCGACGTTCACCGTGATGCGGGTGCGGACCTTTTTCGGGACCGGCCCGGGCTATATCTCGACCGAGAACAGCGCCTCCGATGACACCGAGCCGTTCGATCCCAAGGTCGTCAAGTACGAGGTGTGGGGCGAGCCCGGGGCGACGGCCAATGTGAACTACATGGATCTCGATGCCCGTCCGGTGCGCGCCGACAATGTGACGTTGCCGTGGGAGATCACGCTGAGCACGACGGCGCCCTCGGTGTTCCCGACCATCTCCGGGCAGGGTGATGGCAGCACGCTGTCGTGCCGGATCACCGTCGATGACGAGGTGAAGGATGAACGCACCGTCGACGGCGTCGGCGCGCACACCTACTGCCTGGTGAAGAGCGCATGACCTCGAACGAGCCGCGCACCGACGCCATTCCGGTGGCACAGCCCCAGCATCGCGGCGGGATCGCCAAGTGGGTTCGCACGCTGGCCGTCCCGATCATCATCGGCTGGGTGGTGATCATCGGGTTCCTGAACGTCTCGGTCCCGCAGCTCGAAGAGGTCGGGCAGATGCGCTCGGTCTCGATGAGCCCGGACAACGCACCGTCGGTGATCGCCACCAAGCGGGTCGGCAACGTGTTCGAGGAGTACAACTCCGACAGCTCGATCATGATCGTGCTGGAAGCGGACCACAAGCTCGACGAAGCCGACCGCGACTTCTACAAAGAGATGATCTCCAAGCTGGAGACCGATCCGATACACGTCCAGCACATCCAGGACTTCTGGGGCGATCCGCTGACCGCTTCCGGAGCGCAGAGCGCCGACGGCCAGTCCACCTATGTGCAGGTCTACACCGCCGGTAACCAGGGCGAGGCGCTGGCCAACGAGTCCATCGAGGCCGTCCAGGACATCGTCTACGGGATGCAGGCGCCGCCGGGCCTGAAGGTCTTCGTGACCGGACCCGCTGCCCTGCAAGCGGATCAGCAGATCGCCGGCGACCGCAGCCTGCGGATGATCGAGGCGCTGACGTTCACCGTCATCATCGTGATGCTGCTGCTGATCTACCGGTCGTTCATCACCATGCTCATCACCATCGTCATGGTGGTGTTCGAACTGCTCGCCGCCCGCGGCGTGGTGGCCTTCCTGGGCTATCACGAGATCATCGGACTCTCGACGTTCGCCACCAGCCTGTTGGTGACCCTGGCGATCGCCGCGTCCACGGACTACGCGATATTCCTGCTGGGCCGATATCAGGAAGCCCGCGCCGAGGGTGAGGACCGGGAAACCGCGTACTACACCATGTTCCACGGCACCGCGCACGTCGTGCTCGGCTCGGGCCTGACCATTGCCGGCGCCACGTTCTGCCTGCACTTCACCAGGCTGCCCTACTTCGTGACCCTGGGTATCCCACTGGCGATCGGCATGATCACCGTGGTGCTCGCCGCTCTGACGCTGGGCCCGGCGATGATCACCGTGGCCACCAAGTTCGGCAAGACGCTGGAGCCCAAGCGCGCCATGCGCACCCGCGGCTGGCGCAAGATCGGTGCGGCCGTGGTGCGCTGGCCCGGCCCCATCCTGGTCAGCACCATCGCCATCACCATGGTGGGACTGCTGGCACTGCCCGGCTATCAGACCAACTACAACGATCGCGAATACCTGCCCGCCGACCTGCCCGCGAACGAGGGGTACGCGGCCGCGGACCGGCATTTCTCGCAGGCCCGGATGAATCCCGAACTGCTGCTGGTGGAAAGCGATCACGATCTGCGTAACTCTGCGGACTTCCTGGTGATCGACAAGATCGCCAAGGCGATCTTCCGCACCGAGGGTGTGGGCCGCGTGCAGGCCATCACCCGCCCGCAGGGAACCCCGATCGAGCACACCTCGATCCCGTTCCAGATCAGCATGCAGGGCACCACGCAGAAAATGAACGAGAAGTACCAGCAGGACATGATGGCCAACATGCTCAAGCAGGCCGACGACATGTTGACGACCATCACCAACATGGAAAAGATGAGCGCCATCACCGTGCAGATGGCCGCGGTGACGCATTCCATGGTCGGCAAGATGAAGACGATGACGCTCGACATCGCCGAATTGCGGGACAACATCAGCAATTTCGACGATTTCTTCCGCCCGATCCGCAACTACTTCTACTGGGAACCGCACTGCTTCAACATTCCCGGTTGCTGGGCGCTGCGCTCGATCTTCGACACCCTCGACGGTATCGACGTGATGACCGACGGTATTCAGGACATCATCCCGGACATGGAGCGCCTGGATGCGCTCATGCCGCAGATGGTGGCGTTGATGCCGTCGATGATCGCGACGATGAAGAACATGCGCACCTACATGCTGACGATGTATCAGACCCAGAAGGGCATACAGGATCAGATGTCGGCGATGCAGGACAACTCGTCGGCCATGGGTGAGGCCTTCGACGCCGCCCAGAACGACGACTCCTTCTATCTGCCGCCGGAGACCTTCGAGAACGAAGACTTCAAGCGCGGCATGAAGAACTTCCTGTCCCCCAACGGGCATGCGGTGCGCTTCATCATCAGCCATGACGGGGATCCGCTGAGCGCCGAGGGTATCCAGCGCATCGACGCCATCAAGCTGGCCGCCAAGGAAGCCATCAAGGGCACCCCGCTGGAGGGCTCCAAGATCTATCTCGGTGGCACCGCGGCAACCTTCAAGGACATGCAGGAAGGCGCGAACTGGGATCTGATCATCGCCGGGATCGCCTCCATCGGACTGATTTTCATCATCATGCTGATCATCACCCGCAGCATCGTGGCGGCCGCGGTGATCGTCGGCACGGTGGCGATCTCGCTGGGTTCGGCGTTCGGGCTGTCGGTGTTGATCTGGCAGCACCTGATCGGGATCCCGCTGCACTGGATGGTGCTCCCGATGTCGGTGATCATCCTGTTGGCCGTCGGCGCGGACTACAACCTGTTGCTGGTCGCCCGGTTGAAGGAAGAGATACATGCCGGCCTGAACACCGGCATCATCCGCGCCATGGGCGGCAGCGGCTCGGTGGTGACGGCCGCGGGTCTGGTCTTCGCGTTCACCATGATCTCGATGGCGGTCAGTGAGCTGACGGTGATCGGGCAGGTGGGCACCACGATCGGCCTGGGTCTGTTGTTCGACACGCTGGTGATCCGGGCGTTCATGACACCGTCCATCGCGGCCCTGCTGGGCAAATGGTTCTGGTGGCCGACACGGGTGCGCCAGCGTCCGATCGCCCAGCCGTGGCCCCAGCAGCCCGTCGCCGCCGGAAGTTCTTCGCAGGAAACGAGTTGATGATGTTGAAGAAGACATGGGCCGTGTTGTTCGCCGGCCTGGCCGCACTCACCTTCGCGGCCCCGGCGCAGGCCGATCCGGACAGCGATTTCGCCAAGGAGTTGCACACCTACGGCATCTACGGGCAGAAGGACTTCAACGCCTGGATCGCCAAGATCGCCTGCAAACGCCTCGACCGCGGTGTCGACGTCACCGCAGCGGACTCGGCCAAATTCGTCTCTGACCAACTACTGCGCGGCACCAGCACCGAACAGGCCTACCAATTCCTCGGCGCGGCAATGAACTACTACTGCCCCGCCAAGCGCGTCCTGCTCACACAACAGTAGGGAAACCGATGAAACTCAAGAAGCTGAGCCTCGCGACGCTGGCCGCGGCCGCCGCCCTCACCCTCGCCCCGGCGACCGCCTCGGCCGACGCCACCGAGGACTACCCGATCCCGCGCAAGATCCTGCACACCCCGTGCACCGCCGAGCAGATCCTGGCCGCCACCCGCGACACCGACCCGGTCTACTACGAGCGCTACATGATCGACTACAACAACAAGTCCCCCGAGGTACACCGCGCCGTCCAGGACCGCATCCACTGGTTCTTCTCCATGGACTACGCCGGCCGACGCCAATACTCCGAAGACACCGCCACCAACGCCTTCTACGAACAACTGGCCTGGAACTGGCCCAACTGGGCAAAAATCTTCTTCAACAACAAGGGCGTGGTCGCGCACTCGACCGCGGTCTGCATGAACTACCCACCCAACGACATGTCCGTCTGGGTCTGGTGACGCCCGCGGACCTCACTGGCCCGCGCCGAGTGTGAAACGTCTGCGGCCCAACGCGCCGAGCCTCGACGAGAATTCACATTCGGGGCGCGCCCGATAGATTGACCGGGTGCAGAAGAAGCGGACCGCGGCCGGCGTCCTCACCATTGTCGGCGCGCTGTTGTGCGCGGTGGCCATCGGCGGGTTCGTGGCATACCGCTTCTACCTGCTGCGCCCGTATCTGTTCCACCCGTTGCTGTTCGGGGTCACCGGTGGTATAGCACTTGCCCTCGCCTGCGGTCTGGGTCTGCGCCGCCCGGTCGTCCGTTGGCCCGCAGTGGTGGTGTGTCTACTGGGTGCTGCCGTCATCGGTTTCATCGGCTGGTTCGCGTCGGCATTCCAGACGGACCTGACAGCAGAATCGCGCCTGGAGTCCGCCGACGGCAGCATGGAACTGGTCGTCTACACCGGCAGCGCCGTCATGGCCCCTGATCCGATATGGGAGCTGCGGCTGCACACCCGCCAGGGTCTCCTGTCCCAGGAGAACGATCTGGGCTGCGTGAACGCGGATGTGCTGTCGCTCAACGGCATCGACTGGACCGGGCCGCGGACGCTGCGGGTGACGCTGTCCAGCGGCGTCGTCGACATCGCCGTCGACGGTGACGGCCGGCCGGACCGCACCGTCGACGGCGGTTGCTAGCTGAGGTGATGGACTTCCTGCAGCCCGTACACCGGCGTCGGTAGTCCTTCGTAGCGGGCCTTCAACTGCAGGGCCAGATACAGCGAATAGTGCCGCGACTGATGGAGGTTCCCGCCGTGGAACCACAGATTGGGTTGTTGGGTGGGCTTCCACATGTTGCGCTGCTCGCCCTCCCACGGTCCGGGATCCTTGGTCGTCGCACTGCCCAGGCCCCACACCTTGCCGACCTTGTCGGCGACCTCCTGTCCGATCAGATCGGCCGCCCAGCCGTTCATCGAACCGAACCCGGTGGCGTACACCACCACATCGGCGGGCAACTCCGTACCGTCGGCCAGCACGACGCTGTCCGCGGTCAGGTGTGACACGTCGCCGTGCGCGAGCTTGATGCTGCCGTCGGCGATCAGATCACATGCGCCGACGTCGATGTAGTAGCCGGACCCGCGGCGCAGGTACTTCATGAACAACCCCGAGCCGTCATCGCCCCAGTCAAGGTCGAACCCGGCAGATTCCAGCCGGTCATAGAAGTCTTTGTCCCGCTCGCGAATCGCGTCGTAGATCGGAATTTGGAACTGGTGCATGATCCGGTACGGCAGCGACGCGAACGTCAGATCGGCCTTCTCGGTGGTCATTCCGGCCGCCAGCGCGCGCTCGGAGTACAGATCGCCGAGCCCGAGATCCATCAGCGAATCCGATTTCACGATGTGGGTGGATGAGCGCTGCACCATCGTGACGTCGACGCCGTTCTCGACCAGTGCCTTGCAGATGTCGTGCGCGGAGTTGTTGGATCCGATGACCACGGCGCGCTTACCGGCGTACTGATCCGGGCCCGGGTGGTGGCTCGAATGATGTTGATCCCCGGTGAATTCGTCCTGTCCGGGGAACGTCGGCACATGCGGCTTGCCGGACATGCCGGTGGCCAGGACGAGCTGTGTCGGGTGCAGGGTGAGTCGCTCACCGTCACGGTCGACCTCGACGGTCCAGCGCTGTTCGGCCTCGTCGAACGAGGCGGACAGGCAGGTGGTCTTCGACCAGTACGGCACCTCCATGACCCGGGTGTAGAACTCCAGCCAGTCACCGATCTTGTCCTTCGGCGCGAACACCGGCCAGTTCTGCGGGAACGGCAGATAGGGCAGATGGTCGTACCAGACCGGGTCGTGCAGGCACAGCGACTTGTAGCGCTTGCGCCACTGATCGCCGGGCCGTTCGTGTTTGTCGACCACGATGGCCGGTACACCGAGCTGACGCAGCCTGGCGCCCAACGCGATTCCGCCCTGCCCGCCACCGATGACCAAGATGTAGGGCTGCTCGGAGTAGCCGAGCGCGCGGTCCTCGTCGAGCTTGCGTTCCGCCCACGAGCGGGTGTCCGGGTCTGACCCGTGCACCGCGCCGAGCACCCGGGTGGGGCCCTTGCGCTCCTCATGGTCCTTGAGTTCCTGCAGTGCGGTCAGCAGGGTCCACGCTGTGTCCGATCCGTCGTCGCATCCCTTCAGGCGAAGGTGCCCGGTGCCGCGGCCCACCGCGGTCTCGAACTCGATGAACGCCGAGACGACGCCGTCACCGTCGTCGGTGGCCGGCTCACGGGTGCGGAACCGGGATGGATCCGTGCCGGTGAGCCGGCTCTGAAGCATCTCGCCGATCGCGTCGCGGCCTTCCATCGTCTTCAGGTTCCAGGTGAACGACACCAGGTCACGCCAGAAGCTGTCGACGGCGAACATCCCGGTGGCCCGTGCGATATCGCGGGTGGCCAGGACCGTCCCGAACTCGGACAGCCAGGCGTCCACACGTTCTTGCGGCGTCCGGGTGGTCGCGGGGGCATCGTGAAGATCAGCGATCTGTGTCATGTGAGCCAGCACACACCCGGCTGCGACGCTAACGCAAGGGCTGCAACCCCCTGCAACTCTTTTGCATTGTGCGCCAGGTCACATAGAACTGCATGCATGAGAGCAGCTGTGTACTACGGGCCGAACAAAGTCGATGTGACCGATGTACCCGAGCCCGAGCCGGGGCCGGGGACCGTCAAGGTCCAGGTCGGATTCAACGGCATCTGCGGCACGGACCTGCACGAATACTATGCCGGGCCGATCTTCGTGCCGACCGAACCGCACCCGCTGACCGGCCGGCAACTCCCCCTGGTGATGGGCCACGAATTCTCCGGCACCATCACCGCGCTCGGTGCTGACGTCCGGGGTTGGGCCGAGGGGGACCGGGTGGCGATCGAGCCGATCTATCGGTGCGGGAAGTGCGGGCCGTGTCAGGCCGGCACCTACAACATCTGCGCGCAGATCGGCTTCCACGGGCTGATGTCCGACGGCGGGATGGCCGAATACACCGTCGTGCCCACCGACATGCTGCACAAGCTGCCCGACAATGTGTCGCTGGAACTGGGCGCCTTGGTGGAGCCGATGTCGGTGGCCTATCACGCGGCGACCCTCGGTGACGCCCACCCCGGTGACACCGCGATGGTGTTCGGGGCGGGCCCCATCGGCATCGGACTGTGGTTCGCTCTGCGCGGCAAGGGCATCGAGGACACCTTCGTCGTCGAACCGTCCGCCACGCGGCGCGCCGCCATCGAGGCGCTCGGCGCCCGCACCCTGGATCCGGCAGCCGTCGACGTACCGTCCTTCATCGCCGACCACACCAGCGGTCGGGGCGCAGGCGCGGTGTATGACGCGGCCGGGGTGGCGCCCGCCGTCGAGACGGCACTGGCCTGCGTCGGTGCGCGCAAGGCCATGGTCAGCGTGGCGATCTACGAGAAACCGCTGACCACCCCGCTGCTGAACCTGGTGATGAACGAATCCCGCATCCAGGGCTCGCTCTGCTACACGGCAGCCGATTTCGAGGCCGTCATCGGCCTGATGTCGCGCGGGGCCTATGACACCACCGGCTGGGTGACCGCCATCGGTATCGAGGACGTCATCGACGAGGGCTTCGAGGCCCTGCATGCCGGAACCAAGATGAAGGTTCTGGTCGATCCCGCCAACCCGAAGGACCCGTCATGACACGCACGATCCCCGCCCCGCTGCTCGGCAAGGTGGCACTGGTGACCGGCGCCGGCCGCGGCATCGGCCGCGGCATCGCCCATGAGCTGGCCGGCCAGGGCGCCGACCTCGCACTGGTCGATGTCAGCGCCGACGCGCTGGCCGCCGTCGCCGACGAGATCACCGAGATCGGCTCCAAGGTCACCACATTCGTCGCCGATGTCTCCGACCGCGTGGCCGTCTTCGAGGCCGTGGAGCACGCGGCGACCGCGCTCGGCGGATTCGACATCATGGTGAACAACGCCGGCATCGCCCTGGTGGGTCCGATCGCCGAGGTGACACCCGAACAGTTGTCCCGGCTGTGGGCGATCAACGTCGACGGTGTGCTGTGGGGCATCCAGGCCGCGGTCGCCAAGTTCACCCAGCTCGGCACGAGGGGCAAGGTGATCAATGCCTCGTCCATCGCGGGCCACGAGGGGTTCGCGATGCTCGGCCCCTACAGCGCCACCAAGTTCGCGGTCCGGGCGCTCACCCAGGCCGCGGCCAAGGAGCACGCCGCGGACGGCATCACCGTCAACGCGTACTGCCCGGGCGTCGTCGGCACCGACATGTGGGTCGAGATCGACAAGCGGTTCGCCGAACTGACCGGCGCCGCCGAGGGGGAGACCTTCGAGAAGTTCTCCGCCACCATTGCGCTCGGCAGGCCGGAGACGCCGGAGGATGTCGCCGGATTCGTCGCCTACCTGGCCGGGCCTGGCGCGGACTACATGACCGGACAGGCCGGCCTGATCGACGGGGGCATGGTCTACCGGTGACCTGCACGTGACACCCCGTGTGACGGGGAGCACAATCGGGGCAATGGCCGGCTCCTCGATCCCCGAGCCCGCGGTCGCCGTCGGTGACGACCCGCGTCGGTACGCCATGCTGCTGTCCGAGGTGTACGACGCGACGATGGCCGGATCCCGGGCGCCCGCGAAGCCGCGATCGGTCATCGCGGATTCCTGGAACAGGCTGCTGGGCAGTGGAATTGACCCCGAGCATCACGACCCGCCGGATGTGGACCGCAGTGGGCTGGATCTGTTGCGGCAGTCCTCGGGCCTGACGGCGGTACTCGAGGACATCTCGCGCGGGCTGGAGTCGGTGATCGCCGACGGCAACAACATCCTGGTGGTGGCGGATGCCCGCGGCCGGGTGCTGTGGCGGTCGGGCACGCCGAGGGTGCTGTCGCAGGCCGACCGGCTGGGCTTCGTCGAGGGCGCCAACTGGGGGGAGCCCGCGGTGGGGACCAATGCGATCGGCACCGCGCTGGTCTCCCGGCGGGCGGTGCAGATCTTCTCCGCCGAGCACTTCCTGCGCAGCCACCACGCCTGGACGTGCGCCGGAGCGCCCATCCGCGACCCCCGCACCGGGCACGTGATCGGCGCCGTCGACGTGTCCGGACCCGCGTCCACGGTGCACCCCACCACTGTGGCACTGGTGGATCTGGTGGCGCGCCTGGCGGAATCGCGGCTGCGCGAAGCCCACGAACGCACGCTGAACCAGTTGCGGGCAGTCGCCGCTCCGATGCTGGCCAGGATGAGCTCGCCGGCGCTGGCGGTCGACCCGGAGGGCTGGGTGGCCGCAGTGGATTCGCTACCGCCGCACAACCGGATCCTGTTGCCGCACAATGCCGGAGCCGGCCGGGCGTGGATACCGGCCTTGGGTGCCTGTGAGCTGGAGCCGCTGTCGGGCGGCTGGCTGGTGCGTCCGGTCGAGGAGATGGCCGCCGACGGCCCGGCCGGGCGTGCCACGCTGGACCTGCGCAACCACAGCGCGCCGACGCTGTCGATGGTGGGTCGGTCGGGCACCTGGTGCCGCGACATCTCCCCGCGGCACGCCGAGATACTGCTGGTGCTGGCCACCCGCCCCGAGGGGCGCAGCGCCCCGGAGCTGGCCGCCGACCTGTACGGCGACCGCTCCCGGGTGGTCACCGTCCGCGCCGAGATGTCCCGGCTGCGACGGCAACTGGTCGGTCTGATCGCCGGGCAGCCGTATCGCTTCACCGATGGCGTCGTGGTGGACGTGTGCAGGCCGGCGGATCCGGGCGCGTTGCTGCCCGGGTCATCGGCGCCCGCGGTGCGCGCCATCCGCGATCAGAGCCTGTGACCGGGATCTCTGAGGGAAAGTCTTGCGGTACGCGCGTACCAAGTTAGGGTCACCTTACCTACTGTTCGAGTGAGGTGCTCATGCGAAAACTCCGGGTTGCTGTCATCGGAGCCGGTCCGGCCGGCATTTATGCGTCCGACATCCTGACCAGCGAGTACGAGGCGGCCACGGTCGACCTGTTCGATCGGTTGCCGGCCCCGTACGGCCTGGTCCGCTACGGCGTCGCGCCCGATCATCCACGGATCAAGGAGATCATCAAGGCGCTGCGCAGGGTGCTCTCGCGCGACGAGATCCGCTTCATCGGCAACGTGCACTACGGCACCGACATCACGCTGACCGACCTGCGCCGCCACTACGACGCCGTCATCTTTTCCACCGGCGCGCGTCGCGACCGCCCGCTCGACATCCCGGGTATCGACCTGCCCGGCAGCTACGGCGCCGCGGACTTCGTGTCCTGGTACGACGGACATCCCGACGTGCCGCGCACCTGGCCGTTGGAGGCCCGCGAGGTCGCCGTCCTGGGCGCGGGCAATGTGGCCCTCGACATCGCCCGGATGCTGGCCAAGCCCGCCGATGAACAGCTCGGCACCGAGATCGCCGGCAACGTCTATCAGGGGCTCGCCCTGAACAAGGCGACCGACATCCATGTCTTCGCCCGACGCGGTCCGGCCCAGATCAAGTTCTCGCCCATGGAGTTTCGTGAACTGTCGCACTCGCCGAGTGTGGACGTCATCGTGCACCCGGAGGGATTCGAGATCGACGAAGCCAGCCAGAAGGCCATCAACTCGACCAAGTCCATCAAGCTCGTCGTCGACACCATGATGAAGTACATGGACCGGGAGTCCACCGACGCGCCGCGCCGGATCCACATGCACCTCTGCCAGTCGCCCGTCGCGGTGCTCGGCACCGATGCGGTGGAGGGCCTGCGCACCGAACGCACCGAGCTGATCGGCGACGGAACCGTGCGGGGTACCGGGGAATTCACCGACTGGCCGGTGCAGGCCGTCTACCGTGCGGTCGGCTACCTGTCCTCGCATCTGGCCGATCTGCCGTTCGACCACCACGGCGGTGTCGTCCCCAACGACGCGGGCCGGGTGCTCGATGCGGACTGGATGGTGGTGGACGCCACCTACGTCACGGGCTGGATCAAGCGCGGACCGATCGGCCTGATCGGCCACACCAAATCCGATGCGGCCGAGACGATCGCCAGCCTGCTGGCCGACCTGCCGGGACTGCGCCCGCCCGAGGTCGATGATCCGGACGCCATCCTGGGCCACCTGTCCGGCAACGGGGTCGACTACACCACCTGGGCCGAATGGGAACGACTCGATGCCCACGAGGTCGCCCTCGGTGCCGAGCAGGGCCGTGAACGGGTCAAGCTGGTGCCGCGGGCGGACATGATCACCGCAGGTAGGCGTCCGCCCACGCCCCGATGATGCGGCCGGCCCGCTTGGCCTGACCGGTCCCGGTGAGCAGGTGCTCGGAACCCTCCAGCGAGACGAAGCTGCGAGGGTGGCGTGCCATCCGGAAGATATCGCTGGCGTTCTCGATGCCGACGGTGTTGTCGGTCGGCGAGTGCAGGATCAGCAGCGGCAACCGCAGACCCTTGATCTTGTCGTCCAGCTTGGCGCGCCGCACGTCCTCGACGAAGGCGCGCTTGAGCGTCAGGGTCTTGCCGCCCGCCATCCACTGCCCGCTGCCCTCGGCGAACACCTGATCCAGACAGGCGTCGTACTGGTGCTCGACATGGGTCGGGTCGAACGGCGCGCCCACGGTGACCACGGCGCGCACCCCGGCGCAGTCACGCGCGCAGGCCAGCACCGCCGCGCCGCCCCACGAATGGCCCACCAGCAGATCGGCGGGGGTACCGCGCGCGGTCATGAAATGGCATGCCGCGATGACATCGTCGACCTTGCAGGTGAACGATCCGTCACCCCAGTCGCCCTCGGAGCCGCCGAGGCCGAGCGCGTCGAAGCGGAGCATGCCGATCCCGTCGGAGGCGAGCTGCTTGCAGATCCGCGCCGCGGCGGGCGAGTCCTTGCCGAGGGTGAATCCGTGCGAAAAGACCCCCCAACCGCGTACCGGACCCTCGGGCAGGTCGATGAGACCGGCCAGGGCGGGTCCGGTCGCGCTGTGGAAGGTGACGCGTTCAGCCATGCCCAGGGTTTACCACGGCGATGCCCCGCACCTTAGGGTGGCGTTCGTGCCGCTCAATACCGTCGCGCTCGAACTCGTCCCACCGAACGTGGAACGGGGTGCGCAGTACGCCGTCGAAGAGGCGATCAAGGTCCGAACGTTGTCGCAGGAGACGGGCGTCGGGATCGGGCACGTCATGATCCCCGGGATGATCGACGAGGACGACGACCGCCCGATCGAGATGAAGCCCAAGATGGACGTGCTGGAGTACTGGTCACTGATCCAGCCCGAACTGCCCGGATCCCGCGGACTGTGCACCCAGGTCACGTCATTCCTGGACGAACCGGCGTTGCGCGGCAGGCTCACCGAGCTGAACGGGGCGAACTTCGACGGCATCGCTTTCGTCGGGGTGCCGCGCACGCTCAGCGACGGCGAGGGCGGCGGTGTCGCCCCCACCGACGCCCTGTCCACGTTCGAGAGCCTGGTGCCCAACCGCGGGGTCATCCTGATCCCGACCCGCGACGGCGAGCAGGGCCGCTTCAACTTCAAGTGCAACCAGGGCGCCACCTACGGGATGACCCAGCTGCTGTACTCGGACGCCATCGTCGGTTTCCTCACCGAATTCGCCCGCACCACCGAACACCGTCCCGAAATCCTGCTGTCCTTCGGTTTCGTGCCGAAGCTGGAGACCAAGATCGGTCTGATCAACTGGCTCATCCAGGATTCCGGTAACGCGGCCGTGGCCGCCGAACAGGAGTTCGTCAGCAGGCTGGCGCCGCTGGACCCCGACGCGAAGCGCCGGGAGATGCTGGATCTGTACAAGCGGGTGGTCGACGGTGTCGGCGGGCTCGGCTTCCCGCTGAGCGTGCACTTCGAGGCGGCCTACGGCCCGTCGGCGCCGGCCTTCGACACCTTCGCCGCGATGCTCGACTACTGGGCGCCGGAAAGCTCCAGCTCGAACGCCGGGTAGTCGTCCAGCATCCTGCGCAGCGCGGCCTCGAACTGCCACATCGAGGTCAGGTCATGGTCGAGGCGACAGTCCACCGCCGCGACCGCACCGCTCGCCGGCGGCGCGTCGTGCACCCGGTCGGCGATCCGGTCGAACAGCGCGTGCGGCACGGCCAGGTAATGCCACGGGGCGTGGTGCGGGGCGGTCAGCATCGCCGCATACAGCAGACCGTGCTCGGTGGCCACGATGTGGGTGGCGGTGACGTGCACCGGCGCACGCGCCTCGGTGTGGCCCCATTCGGCGGCGGCCATCCGGCCGGCCAGCACGTGCAGCCGGACATCGTCGGTGATCAGCTCCGGGAACTGCGCGCGGGCGATCTGCGGACTGGAGCGGCTCCCGACATCGAGGCAGTCGCGAAGCATGGTGCCGAAGTAGTCGTTCATGGACACCTCCCAGACCTCGAGCGTGCACCCGGGCGGGGGTGATGGTCAACCGCCTATCCTGGCGCGAGTGTCCGATCACTCTGTGCGTGCGCTGCGCACCAAGCTGGACGATCTGACATTCCGGGACGCCTCGCGCCTCGGGCGGCGGCTCAAGGGGTTGCACGGTGACGCCCCGGAAGCGCTGATCAAGCAGTTCGCCGCCGCCGAAGCGCTGGTGCTCACCCGGCAGGCCGCCGTCCCGGAGATCACCTACCCGGACCTGCCGGTGACCGACAGCCGCGCCGAGCTGGCCAAAGCCATCAGCGACAACCAGGTGGTGATCGTCGCCGGGGCCACCGGTTCGGGCAAGACCACCCAGCTGCCCAAGATCTGTCTGGAGCTGGGCCGGGGTATCCGCGGCACCATCGGTCACACCCAGCCGCGCCGGCTGGCCGCCCGCACGGTGGCCCAGCGCATCGCCGACGAGCTCGGGACCCCGCTCGGTTCCACAGTCGGCTACACCGTCCGGTTCACCGATCAGGCCAGCGACTCGACACTGATCAAACTGATGACCGATGGCATTCTGCTGGCCGAGATCCAGCGTGACCGCCGGCTGCTGCGCTACGACACCTTGATCCTCGACGAGGCGCACGAGCGCAGTCTCAACATCGACTTCCTGCTCGGCTACCTGCGCGAGCTGTTGCCGCGCCGACCCGACCTCAAGGTGATCGTCACCTCGGCGACCATCGAGCCCGAGCGCTTCGCCGAGCACTTCAACGGCGCGCCCATCGTGGAGGTGTCGGGGCGCACCTACCCGGTGGAGATCCGGTACCGGCCGCTCGAGGTGCCGGTGGCCACCGAGGCGGGCGACGATCCCGACGACCCCGACCACGAGATCGTGCGCACCGAGAACCGCGATCCGACCGAGGCCATCGTCGACGCCATCGGCGAATTGGAGGCCGAACCGGCCGGCGACGTGCTGGTTTTCCTGTCCGGGGAACGCGAGATCCGCGACACCGCGGACGCCCTACGTGGTCTGGTGGATCAGGGCACCGAGGTACTCCCGCTGTATGCCCGGTTGTCCACCGCAGAGCAGCAGAAGGTGTTCACGCCCAGCACCGCACGGCGGCGAATCGTGTTGGCCACCAACGTCGCCGAGACCTCGCTGACGGTCCCGGGCATCCGCTACGTGGTCGACCCGGGTACCGCGCGGATCTCCCGCTACAGCAGGCGCACCAAGGTGCAGCGGCTGCCCATCGAACCCATCTCGCAGGCCTCGGCCGCGCAGCGGGCCGGCCGATCGGGCCGCACCGCCCCGGGCGTCTGCATCCGGCTGTACTCGGAGGACGATTTCGAATCCCGGCCCCGCTACACCGATCCGGAGATCCTGCGCACCAACCTGGCCGCGGTCATCCTGCAGATGGCCGCGCTCAAACTCGGTGACATCGAGGACTTTCCGTTCCTGGACCCGCCCGACGCACGCAGCATCCGCGACGGTGTGCAGCTGCTGCAGGAGCTCGGCGCGTTCGACGGGACAGGCGCGCTCACCGAGGTGGGAACCCGGCTGGCCCGGCTGCCGCTGGATCCGCGCATCGGGCGGATGATCCTGGCCGCCGACACCGAGAACTGTGTGCGCGAGGTGCTGGTGCTGGCCGCTGCGCTGTCGATCCCGGACCCGCGGGAGCGCCCGGTGGACCGGGAGGAGGCGGCCGGGCAGAAGCACGCGCGGTTCGCCGACGAGCACTCCGACTTCGTGTCGTACCTGAACCTGTGGCGCTACCTGGGTGAGCAACGGAAAGAGCGGTCCGGCAGCGCCTTCCGGCGGATGTGCCGCGACGAGTTCCTGCACTACCTGCGGATCCGGGAATGGCAGGACCTGGTGGGGCAGCTGCGCAGCATCGCCGGCGACCTGGGTATCCGGGAATCCGGCGAAGACGCCGACCCTGCCCGGGTACATGCCGCGCTGACCGCCGGACTGCTGTCCCATATCGGGTTGCGTGAGGGCGACTCCCGCGACTACACCGGCGCCCGCAACACCAAATTCGTGCTGGCTCCGGGATCGGTGCTGTCCAAGAAGCCGCCGCGCTGGATCGTCGTCGCCGATCTGGTGGAGACCAGCAGGCTGTTCGGCCGCACCGCCGCCCGGGTCGACCCGGAATCCATCGAACGGGTGGCCGGGCATCTGGTGCAGCGCACCTACAGCGAGCCGCACTGGAATGCGCAGCGCGGGGCGGTGATGGCGTTCGAGCGGGTCACGCTGTACGGGCTGCCGCTGGTGCCACGCCGGACCGTTGGCTACGCACAGGTCGACCCGGCGGTGTCCCGCGACCTGTTCATCCAGCATGCGCTGGTCGAGGGTGACTGGCAGACCCGGCACCACTTCTTCCAGGACAACACCGCGTTGCGCGCCGAACTGGAGGAGATGGAGGAACGCGCCCGCCGGCGTGACCTGGTGATCGACGACCAGGAACTCTTCGCGCTCTACGATGCGCGCATTCCACCGGAAGCGGTGTCGGCCAGGCACTTCGACGCATGGTGGAAGAAGCAGCGGCACAAGACACCCGATCTGCTCACCTTCACCCGCGCCGAACTGCTGCGCTCCGATGCAGCCGACGAACATCCGGACACCTGGCGCACCGAGGATCTGGCGCTACCGCTCACCTACCGATTCGAGCCGGGTGCGGCCGACGACGGTGTGACGGTGCACATCCCGGTCGAGGTGCTGACCCGCATCGGAGGCGACGGGTTCGCCTGGCAGGTACCCGCCTTGCGGGAGGAACTGGTGACCGCGCTGATCAAATCGCTGCCCAAGGATCTGCGCCGCAACTTCGTGCCCGCCCCGGACACCGCACGGGCCATTCTCGACGACCTGAACCCCGGAGACGAGTCCCTGCTGACCGAGATGGCCCGCGAGTTGCGCAGGCGCAGCGGCGTGGTCGTGCCGATCGAGGCGTTCGACCTGAGCAAGATCCCCGACCATCTGCGGGTCACCTTCGCGGTGGAGACCGCCGATGGCACCGAGGTGGCCCGGGGCAAGGACCTTGCCGGGCTGCAGGATCGGCTGGCGGCCCCGGTGCAACGCGCGGTGGCCCAGGCCGTCGCCGGCGAGTGGCGGCGCACCGGTCTGACATCGTGGCCGGCCGATCTGGCCGAATTGCCGCGCACGGTCGAACAACTCAGCGGCGGACATACCGTCCGCGGGTTTCCGGCCTTCGTGGACACCGGTGCCGCGGTGGATGTGCGGGTGTTCGCGACCAAGGCCGAACAGACCGCGACGATGCGGCCGGGTCTGCGCCGGCTGCTGCGGCTGACCGCGCCGTCGCCGGTCAAGGCGGTGGAACGCGGACTCGACACCCGGGCCAGGCTCGCCCTCAACGCCAACCCGGACGGCTCGCTGACCGCTCTGCTGGAGGATTGCGCCGACGCCGCCGTCGATGCGTTGGCCCGGGAAATGGTCTGGACCAAAGCCGATTTCGACGTGCTGACGGCCCGGGTGGGCAAGGGGTTGGCGGTGACGACCTCCGATATCGCCACGCGGGTCGGCAAGGTGCTGGCAGCTGCCCACGAGGCGCAGGTGGCCATTCCGGACCGGCCGCCGGCAGCGCAGGCCGACGCCGTCGCCGATATCCGGGCGCAGCTGGATCGGCTGCTGCCCAAGGGTTTCGTCACGATCACCGGTGTCACCCGGTTGGCCGATCTGACCCGTTACCTGTTGGCGATCGGCCGGCGGCTGGAACGGCTGCCGCACGCGCTCGGCGCCGACCGCGAGCGAATGGACCGGGTGCACGCCGTGGAGGATGCCTATGACGACCTGGTACGGACGCTGTCCCCGGCCCGCGCCGCCGGGGCCGATGTCGGTGATATCGGTTGGCAGATAGAGGAATTACGGGTCAGTCTGTGGGCCCAGCAGCTGGGTACCCCGCGCCCGGTCAGCGAGCAGCGGATCTACAAGGCGATAGCGGCGATCAGCTAACGGATGTCGTGCTCGACCTGACCGATTCCGTCGAGCGTCAGCGTCAGCGTGTCACCGGGGCGCAGCCAGTGCCCGGTTTCCATGCCGGACCCGCCGGTCAACGTTCCGGTGGCGAACAGCTCTCCGGCGCAGAGCTGTTCGCTGCGGGACGCGTGCGCCAGCACATCGCCGATGCTGTGCTGCATACCGGCGCTGGACACGGAGCTGACCGGGCTGCCGTTGATGGTGACCGAGCCGGTGAGGCTGTCGATCCGCGACAACACCTCGTCGGCGGTCACGGCGGTCTCCGACATCGAGCTCAGGAAGTGTTTGGATTTCTGCGGGCCGAATCCGCTGTCCATCTCCGGTCGTTGCACATCGCGGGCGCTGAAATCGTTGACCACCACAAACGCTCCGATCGCGTCGAGCGCTTCGGCAGGCGTCGCGTCGAACAAGGGAGCCGAGAGCACGAATCCGAGTTCCAGTTCGAAGTCCAGTGCGTGTGAGTATTCCGGCGCCGCGACCGGTGTGCCGGTCGGGACGAACGTCTGGGCGTTGCCCATGTAGTAGATGGGTTGCCGGTAGAACAGTGGTTTCGGCTTGAACTGCGGGACGGGCCTGCCCAGGACGCGCTCGTAGGTGGCGGTCACCCGGTGAAGTGCGGGGTGGAAGCGCTCGATCAGCCCGCGAGCGGCGTCGATATTGTGCTGCTCGAAGAGCATGAAGTCGCGAAACGACAGCGGCTGGAACGGCAACAGGTGGTCGCTGTGCCGCAGATGTCGGTCGGCGGTCGCGGCTTCCCAGTGTGCGTCGAAGATCTGCCCGCCGAGCGCCGAGGTGTCCGCAGTGGGTCCCCAATTGCCATCGGCAGCAAGCATTTCCAGTTGCAGACCAGCTTCGGTGCGAACGCGGCGCAGCTTCATGGGCCCAATACTACGGACGGCGGCGTACCGCTTGAAATTAGCTCAGCTATCAAAAACGCCACCGAAAGACGTGCCGCCGGTTACCGTGTCGTGGTGCAGCGTGTTGTCATCGCCGGGCTCGGCGACACCGGAGTCCTGACCGCGCTCAAGCTGGCCAAGCGCTTCGAGGTCACCGGTATCTCCGCCAAACCCGGCCTGCTCAGCGGACAGGAACTCGGGGTGCGGGTGGCCCGCCCGCACGAATGGGCCCGCGACTACTGGACCGGCTTCGACCGGTTCCGCGGACTGGACCGGGTACGCACCGTGCACGGCACCCTGACCGGGCTCGATCTGGCCGCCCGCAGCGTCGGCGTCGACCGTGCCGGCACCGTCGAGCAGGTGCCCTACGACATCCTGGTCATCTCCACCGGTGTCACGAACGGATTCTGGCGCCGGCCGCACCTGCAGTCCGCCGACGAGATCGACGCGGACCTGCAGGCAGTGCACCGCCGCCTGGCCGGTGCCAAGTCCATCGCGGTGATCGGGGGAGGCGCCGCGGCGGTGAGCGCGGCGGCCAACCTGGCGGTCGCGCTGCCCCACGCCGCGATCGGTCTGTACTACCCCGGCGAACATGCGCTGCCACAGCATCATCGCCGCGTGTGGCGGCGGATCGAATCGCGGCTCACCGCTTCCGGAGTGGCGCTCAATCCGGGGCACCGTGCCGTCATCCCCGCAGACCATGACGAGATCACCGGCGATCCGGTGCACTGGAGCACCGGGCAGCCCGCGGTCACCGCCGATGCGGTGCTGTGGGCGATCGGCCGGGTCAGCCCGAACACCGGCTGGCTGCCCGCCGATGTGCTCGACGACGGCGGATTCGTCCGCGTCACACCGCAACTGCAGGTACCCGGCCACCCGGAGGTCTTCGCGATAGGCGATGTCGCGGCCACCGATCCGCTGCGCGCCTCGGCGCGCAGCCGCGCCGACGGTCTGCTCGCCCGCAATATCGCGGCTCACGCCGCCGGCAGGCCGCTGCGTGCCTACACGCCGCCGAAGGCGCGCTGGGGATCGGTGCTCGGCGCCCAGGCCGACGGCCTGGAGGTGTTCGCCCCGTCCGGTCAGGCGGTCCGGTTCCCGGCCTGGTCGGTGCGCAACGTCCTGCAGCCGTGGGTCGTCAAGCGGGGGATATACCGAGGCGTGCGGTCAGGCTGATCAACTGATCCAGCAGCGTGTCGAGTTCACCCGCGCGGCGTTCCTGCGGGGTGAATCCGTCCGCGCCGAACTCCTGGAACAGGGACAGCGCGACCTGGGCCCGGACATCGAACATCTGAAAGTTTGCCACGATCTGGCGCCACTGCTCCACAGCGCGCACACCGCCGTCCGCCCCGTAGGACACGAACCCGACCGCCTTGCCGGTCCATTCGGGTCCCAGGCTGTCGACCGCATTCTTCAGCGCACCGGGCACGCCGTGGTTGTACTCGGGGGTGACGAAGACGAAACCCTCGCAGGCATCGATCGCCCGGCTCCACCGGCGTACGTTCTCCGAGTCGTACTCACGGTTCGCCGCGGCGGGCCGCAGCGGCGCGGTCAGCAGCGGGACATCGAACTCCTTGAGGTCGATGACCTCGAACTCGGTGGCGTCCCGGCGGGCCGCATGTTCGGCGACCCACTGCGCGACGGAGGCGCCGGCGCGGCCCTCCCGTATCGATCCGATGATGATGCCGATGGTCATAGTCACGTTCTCCCTTCGGTAGGTGCATCGCCTGCCAACGGCTCAAGTCTTCCCGAATCACGCAGGTATATACCGTCGCCAATACGGTACGGTCGGCGGTATGGGTAAGGTCATGGAGGGCGTCCGCGTCCTGGAGGTCGCACAGTTCACCTTCGTCCCCGCCGCCGGCGCAATCCTCGCCGACTGGGGCGCCGACGTCATCAAGGTCGAACACCCGGTGCGCGGTGACACCCAACGCGGGTTCATCAACATGGGCGGTTTCGCGCTCGACCCCAACAGGCATCCCTTGATCGAGCATCCCAACCGTGGCAAGCGCAGCGTCGGCATCGACGTTTCCACCCCGGGCGGCCAGGAGGTGCTCTACGAGATCGCCAAGACCGCCGACGTCTTCCTGACCAACTACCTGCCCGCTCAGCGGCAGAAGAACAAATTCGATATCGAGCACATCCGGGCGGTCAACCCGAACATCATCTACGCCCGCGGCAGCGCCTACGGCGACAAGGGCGCCGAACGCGACACCGGCGGTTTCGATGGCACCGCGTTCTGGACCCGCAGCGGCGTCGGGCACGCGCTGACTCCCGAAGAACTCGGCGGTGCACTGTCACAGGGCATCCCGGCCTTCGGTGACTCGATCGGCGGGATGAACATCGCCGGTGGTATCTCCGCGGCGCTGTTCCACCGGGAGCGCACCGGCGACACCTCCGAAATCGATGTCTCCCTGCTGAGCACGGCGTGGTGGGCGGCCGGCGCCAGCGTCACCCAAGGCATGGAGACCGGGGAGACCATGCGCTCGGTGATGCCGAATTCCGTTGGCCCCACGGTGAACCCCTTCCTGGGCAACTACCTGACCTCCGACGGTGGCACCATCAACCTGTGCATCGTCAGCCCGACCGGATATATCCGGGACGCCTTCGAGCATCTCGGGCTGCCCGAACTGGCCGACGACCCGCGCTTCTCCGATGTGCTGCCGCTGATCGAAAATGCCGCGGCCGCCGTCGAATTGATCACCGAGTCGATTGCCAGCAAGCCGTTCGAATACTGGCGCACGCACCTCAAGACGATGAGAGGCCAGTGGGCGCCGTTCCAGAGCCTGGTGGACCTGGGCAGCGATGAGCAGGCGCTGGCCAATGACATGGTCACCGAGGTCGAGGGCGCCGACGGCACGCCGTTCAAGGTGGTGCGCGGTCCGGTGCAGTTCAACCACGAACCGCTGCAGACCACCCGTGCGCCGCAGGCCTCCGAACACACCGAGCTCGTGCTGATGGAGATCGGGCTGGAATGGGATCGCATCGAGGAGTTGAAGGACGCCGGCGCGATAGCCTGACCATGTGCCCTCCCTCCTGCTCCGGAGCGCGCCGCTGCTGTTGACGCCGGTGCTCCTGGCGGTGAGTACGTTTCCCGGCGAGTTCCGGGTATCGGCCGGCTACTGGGTACTCGCCTGCACGGCGGCCCTGGTCTTCCTCTTCGGCGGGCGATGGCCGTTTCCGGTGTCGCTCGCGCTGTCCGCACTCGCGGTGCCGCTGTTCGCCGCCCAGGCGTGGGGCCTGTCCGGTCTGGTGCCCTATATCGGTGCGTTGGCGCTGGCCGAGCTGGCGGCACGCACCGACCGCGATCCGATCATCGCCATCGCCGCCACCGGCTGGCTGCTGGCACTGGTGGTGGGGGTGCAACTCGACGATCACGCCGCACGGTGGAGCGCCGCCGATATCACCACCGTGGTGGCGGCGTTCGGACTGCCGCTGCTGCTCGGGCTGTACCTGCGCGGTCAGCGACGGGTCCGGGCACTCGCGGAATCGCAGGTCCGTGCCCAGGAACGGGGCGCCATGGCGCGTGAGCTGCACGATCTCGTCGCCCATCACATGGCGTCCATCGCGCTGCGCACCGGGGTTGCCGAACACGTGATCGGCGGGGCGGATCCGCGGGTCGCCGAGGTGCGCGACGATGTGCACCGCACCGCGGCCGACGCGCTGGCCGATATCCGGCGCTGGCAGGCGGCCCTGCGTGACCCGGCCCTGCACGAGGTGGCCATGGTGGAACCCGAGGCGCTCTGGGGCGAGATCGATGCCGCCGTGCACCGCACCCGCGCAGCGGGTTTCACCGTCGAGGCGGATATCGACGCGACGATCACTGGGCTGGACGCGATGGCGCGCCTCACCGCATTGCGGGTGACGCAGGAGGCGCTCACCAATGTGATGAAACATGCCGATCCGGAAGGCCCCGTGCAGCTGTCCATCGCGCGCCGCGATGGCGGTGTGGAGATCGGCGTCGACAGCGTCGGGGTCGACGAGCAGCAGGGTGGCCTGGGCATCATCGGCATGTCGGAGCGGATGGACCTCTGCGGCGGCACATTCGCCGCCGGCCGCAGCGAGCAGGGCTGGAAGGTACGGGCATGGCTACCCGCGTCCTGATCGCCGATGACCAACGCCTGGTCCGGGCCGGACTGCGCATGCTGTGCGAATCGACGGACGGTGTGCAGGTGGTCGGTGAGGCCGCCGACGGTGCGCAGGCGGTGCGGTTGGCCGCCGAGTTGACGCCGGATGTGATCCTGATGGATCTCCGGATGCCAGGGGTCGACGGTATCACCGCCATCGGGCAGGTGCTCTCCGGACGTCCCGAGGCAAAGATACTGGTGCTCACCACCTTTGACGACGACGACCATCTGTATCCCGCGCTGGCCGCCGGGGCTGCGGGCTTCCTGGTCAAGGACACCGACCCCGCCGAACTGATTGCCGCGGTACATCGGGTGGCCGCAGGTGACTTCGTGCTGTCACCGCATCTTCTGCAGCGGTTGGTATCCCGGGCGGTCGACGCACGTGTTCCCGATGGCCGCACTGCGGCGCCGCTGACCGCGCGTGAAGAGGATGTGCTGCCCCTGCTCGTCGAGGGTCTGTCCAATCAGGAGATCGCCGATCGGCTGCACCTCGGCGTCACGACCGTCAAGACGCACGTGGCGAACCTGATCGACAAGCTCGGTGCGCAGAACCGGGTGCAACTCGCGGTGTTCGGATATCAACGCATGGCGTGAGCCATGTCCATGGCCATCGGCTCGGCGTGCTGCCCGGGATCGAGCACCAGGAACTGACCCATCATGCCCTGGTCCTCATGCAGGGCCAGATGGCAGTGATACATGTATGGGAAGGTGGGATCGGTGTAGTCCGAGAAGCGGACCGCTAGCCGTATCCGTTGCCCCGGTGGGGTATACACCGTGTCCTTGTAGCCTGCCAGCTGCGGCGGTGGCGGCATGCCGTCGATGTCGATGACCCGGAACTGGGTGTCGTGCACGTGGAAATTGTGCGGCCAGTTGTCCACGTTGCGCACCGTCCAGATCTCGTCGGTGTCCACGGTCGCCTGGAAGTCGATGCGGTTCATGTCCATCCGGTTCCGGTTGATCATGAACCACTGCAGTTCGAACTCGCGGTGCACCGAGCGCGCCGGATCCGGCAGCGCCGGCAATACGGCGAGCGCTGCGGGGAGCGCTGCGGGGAGCGCGGCGCTCGGGCGCAGGGTGGGCTCCGGTTCCAGCCGCAGGATGGTGAACGAGTCACCGACGCCGAAACGGGCGGCCTCCTCGGCGTCCAGGCCGGCCCGGCCATCGATCGGGAATGATTGCAGCACAGCGGAATTACCCGCCGAGCAGTCGACGATGATCTCGGCCCGCTCGCCCGGACTCAGCTGCACCCGGGTGGCCGGAACGGGAGCGGTGAGCAGTCCGCCGTCGCCGGCGACGATGTGAAAGGCCCGGCCGTCGGAGAAACCCAGGTTGTACAGCCGGCCGCCGGAACCGTTGAGAATGCGCAGCCGGACCCGCTCGGTGCGCACCGTGAGATGGGCTCCGGCAATGCCATTGGTCACGATGGTGTCGCCGAGCAGGCCGATGTCTGTCGGATCGGATTCGTCGAGCGCACCCGCGGGCGTGAAGCGGCGGTCCTGGATGATCAGCGGGATGTCGTCGACGCCGTAATCGCGCGGGAGACCCACAGTGCCGTCGTCGTCGATGAGGAACATGCCGGCCAGTCCCCGGTAGATGTGCTTCTCGGTCGCGCCGTGCGGATGCGGGTGATACCAGAGTGTCGCCGCGGGCTGGCGCACCTGCCAGCGGGGCTGCCATTGCCCGCCGGCCGGCACCGTCTGGTGGGGGCCGCCATCGCACTGGGCCGGCACGTGCATACCGTGCCAGTGCACGGTGGTCGGCTCGGTCAGCGCGTTCTCGACCTGGACCGCCACCGATTCACCGCGCTGGGCGCGCAGCGTCGGCCCCAGAATCGAGCCGTTGAATCCCCAGGTGGCGGTGCGCACCCCGGGCAGCATCTCGGTCTCGCCGGCCATCGCCCGCAGGGTGAAGGTACGGGTGCCGTCGGGGCCGACGGTCGAGTCGGCCAGCGGCGGGATCGGCAACGGACGGGTCAAGGCCTGCGCGCGGCGGTCGGGCTGGGGGCCCGAGCAGGCCAGCGTCAGGACCAACGGGGTTGCGGTGAGGCCGACGAGGAGCTGTCGGCGGGACAAGAGGGGCACACGTCGAGTCTTCGGCGCCCGGTGACGGCAGGAATCCGCCCGGAGGCCCGAGAATCCCGCCCCGCCGCCCCTTGTGCGACCCGCGTGGTGTCTGCTACAGGCCGGTGGCGACCCGTGGTGCCCGGTCCGCCGGCGCGGTGTCGAGGACCAGCTCGGCCACCCGGTTGCGGTGCGCTTCGGCGCTGCCCAGCAGCGCCGCATCGGTGGTGGCCCGCTTGAAGTACAGGTGCGCCTGGTGCTCCCAGGTGAAGCCGATCCCGCCGTGCACCTGGATGGTGTCGGTGGCGATGCGGGAGAACGCCGCCGACGCCAGGGCCTGCGCGATGGCGGCCGACAGGGCCGGGTCGTCGGAGCCGTCGCTCAGCGCCCACACCGCGTGATAGGTCGCCGAGCGGGCATGTTCCAGATCGACCATGCCCTCGGCCAGTCGGTGCTTGACGGCCTGGAAGGACCCGATCGGGCGGCCGAACTGTAGCCGGGACTTCGCGTACTCGACGGCGAGATTCAGCAGATGTGCCGCGCCGCCGATCTGTTCGGCGGCCAGCAATGCCGAGCCGACCTGCAGCGCGTGGGTGATCGCCCGGTCGGCCTCCTCCGGTCCGGCCAGCAGCCGCGCCGGCGCATCGGACAGCTCAATGGTCGCCTGCGGCCTGGTCAGGTCGAGGGTGACCAACGGGGTGCGCTGCACGCCGGGGCCGTTCACGTCGACGGCATACAGCGCCACGCCCCCGGGACCCGTTGCGGCAACCAGGAGTTCGTCGGCGGCATCGGCGTCGACGATGCGTTCGACCCGTCCGGTCAGCCGCTCGGTTCCGGTGACGGTGATGACGGTGGGGTCGAAGGCGCCGGCCCGGTCCGGGACCGCGAAGGCCGCCGTGCGGGTGCCCTCGACCAGGGCGCCGAGCAGATCATCACGGTCCGGGCCGGCTGATGCGGCGACCAGCGCCGGGATGGCCAGGAACACGGTGCCGAAGAGCGGCCCGGTCGCCAGCGCAGCACCGAGTTCCTCCACCGCGATGGCCTGATCGACCAGCGTGCCGCCGGCGCCACCGGCGGA
Source organism: Mycolicibacterium frederiksbergense (assembly GCA_030499155.1). Classification (GTDB taxonomy): domain Bacteria; phylum Actinomycetota; class Actinomycetes; order Mycobacteriales; family Mycobacteriaceae; genus Mycobacterium; species Mycobacterium frederiksbergense_A. The sequence continues at coordinate 1,700,350 of JAUKNU010000001.1, forward strand.
CTCGGGTACCGACAGCCCGAGTACACCGAGCTCGGATCCCAAGCGCTGCCAGACTTTCCGGTCGAAGCGCGGCTCGGATTCCATCTGCGTACGGGCCTTGGCCTCGCCGAAATTGTCGGCGCTGAATTTGCGCACCGCATCCCGGAGTTGGGCCTGCTCGCCGGTGAACACGAACTCCTGCGAATCAGCCACATTGTCGGGCTGATCCGTAAACTCCTCAGCCACGCGGCACCTCTTTCCACGGCATACCGGCGTCGGCCCGCAGATCGCCGGGCAGGCCCAGAATCCGCTCGGCCAGGATGTTGCGCATCACTTCCGATGTCCCGCCTTCGATGGTGTTGGCCTTGCTGCGCAGGAAGCGCTGCTGGATGGGCCCGCGCCAATCCGATTCGTCGTCACTGTCGTGCAGCCCGTACCCGTGATACAGCAGGCCTTCGGCGCCAAGCAGATCCATGCACCAGGTGTAGATGTGCTGGTTGAGTTCGGCGCCGACCAGCTTGCCGATCGAACCCTCCGGCCCCGGCCCGCCGACGGTCGCGGTGGCCCGGGACCGCTGCGCGGTCAGCCGCTGGGCCTCCGAACGCAGCCACAGCTGGGTGAGCCGGTCGCGCAGCACCGGGGTCTGCAGATCCGGCCGTGCGGCCCACAGCCCGACGGCCTCGGCGATGGTGCCCGCGCCGCGCTTGGCACCGCTGCCGCCGAGCGCACTGCGCTCGTTCATCAGCGTCGTCATCGCCACGCCCCAGCCGTTGCCGACCTCGCCGAGCCGGTGCGCATCGGGGATGCGGGCGTCGGTGATGTAGACCTCGTTGAACTCGGCCTGCCCGGTGAGCTGCCGCAGCGGCCGCGTCTCGACACCGGGGGCGTGCATGTCCAGCACGAAATAGGTCAGGCCCTTGTGCTTGGCCACATCGGGATTCGTGCGCGCCAGCAGCAGCCCCCACCGCGCTCGGTGGGCCAGGCTGGTCCACACCTTCTGCCCGTTGATGACCCAGTCGTCACCGTCGCGGACGGCGGAGGTCGCCAACCCGGCCAGATCGGAGCCGGCGCCGGGCTCGGAGAACAGCTGACACCAGATGTCCTCGGTGCTGGCCAGCGGTCGCAGCCAGAACCTCTTGAGGTCCTCGGACTGTGCATGCTCGCGCACCGTCGGCGCGGCCATCCCGTAACCCATCGGGTTGAGCCCCAGCGGCATCGGACCGCCGGCGCCCTGCAGGATGCCGTCCGCGACGGCCTGCAGCCCGCGGGAGACTCCCAATCCGCCGAGCCCCTCCGGGAAGTGCACCCAGGACAGCCCGGCGTCATAGCTCGCCGTCAGGAACTCCGGGATCGGGACCTTCTTCGGGTCGTGGTCCGCCACGACCTGCCGGGCCAGGTCGGCGACCCGGTCCGCATCGGCTTTCGCGCTCATCCAGCCACCCTAGGTAAGAGTGATCGACGTCACGTAGGCGGGTCTACCAACCGGTGGGGCAGGATGTGGTTCATGCACGTCACAGCGAACGCCACCGTCAACGTCCCCATCGACACGGTGTGGGCCACCCTGACCGACCACGTCGGCATGGCCGGCTGGGGTCCGGGTGTCACGGTCACCCTCGGCAAGCCCGGCACCCCCGATCCGAACGGGTTGGGCGCGGTCCGCCGGATCAGCACCCCGGGCCCGGGTCCGGACATCGTCGAAGAGGTGGTGACCTTCGACGCGCCACACGTGTTCGGCTACAAGGCGCTCTCGGGCACCCCGTTCCCCGGCTACACCGGCGAGGTGCGACTGACCGAAGCCGGCACGAGCACCCACATCGAATACACCATCGGCTCGACCGCCACGTTCCCGCTGGTGAAGATCCCGCTCGCCGGAATCGGGCAGGTTCTGCTGCGGCTGCTGGTACGGGCCTCCTCGCGCGCGGCGGGCTAGCACCCGACCACCAATTCATGTGTTTCGGGCGTTGTGAAGCGGGCACCTCCTTATAAGGAAGCGGAAAACCGCCTTTCAGGAGACGAACGCCATGAACGCCAGGAAATTCGCAGCGGTGGCGGCCGGAGCCGCCGTCGTCGCAGTGGGGCCAACCAACGGCCCACTCGCATCCGCCGATCCCACCGTTGCCGGATTCGGAACTCAGTTACGGGCCGCCGACATCGACGGCGCGGGAGTCGGCGGCTACACCGTCCACAATCTGCAGCCCAGCGGCACCGACGTGTTGAGTGTGCCGGTCATCGGCGATGTGCCGCTCGCGGGCGTGCTGTGGGAGGCGCGCATCGATGTCGACGCCGTCGCGGGCTCGGTGGTACCCGCAATGCAGTACTTCAGCGCGCGCACCTTCGACGGCCAGAGCTACCGCGTTCTCGTGCAGGCGTTGGCTCCCGATCTCAGCGTCTCTCCACTGAGGGAGGGCGGGGCATCCGACGGGAAGATCTATTTCGACGTCACCGGGCCGGCCCCGACCGGGGTGAGCTACGACGACGGCCGAAACCGGCTTGTCTGGTCCGGCTGAGATCCGAGGGACCGGTTCGCTCCCGTGTTTTCGGATGCCTGCGGACGGGCAACCCCGAGCGGAGATGATCCGACAGGAGGAAATGATGACCGTGTCCGCCGCGCATGAGCGCATCCGCGCGTGCCTGGTCGATGTCGAGTTCCCGGCGAGCAAGGACTCCCTGGTCGACGCCGCCATCCGCCACGACAGCCCCGACATCGCACGGGCGTTGTTGGCCATCGCCTCCGACACCTATGCCAACCGCGCGGAAGTCATGGCCTCGGTGACGCTGGCGGACCTCTAGCCCAGTGCCGCGACCTGGGCGACCGTCAGCGCCGAGGTGAGCCGCAGCAGATCCCGCGGCCGCGACAACTGCAGCCCGGTCAGCTCTTCCAGGCGTCTGATCCGCTGGGCAACGGTGTTGGGATGCAGGTGAAGTGCGTTCGCGGTGGCACGCCGGTCCAGACTGTGCTCCAGGTGCACGCGCGCGGTGTGGATGAGTTCGGTCTGCCGGCTCCGGTCGTAGTCGAGGACGGGGCCCAGCACGGCGCGGGCGAACGCCCGTAGCCGCTGCGGGTCGTCGAGTTGCAGCAGCAGATGGCCGATCGTGACATCGGCCATGTCGATCACTGTCGTCGATTGGGTGTCCGAGGCGAGATTCATTGCACCGCAGAGGGTTCGGTAGGCATCCGGCAGATCCGTCACCGTGCCCGTGGCGGAGACGGCTGCCACGGCGAATTCGGCGGCGCCGGATGCCGACAGGGTGCCGGCGAGCTTGCCGGCCAGATCCACGGCCTTCGAGTGTGATTCCCAGGAGCACACCAGCACCAGATCGCCGCGATACAGCGCGGCCAGCGGTCTGGGGGTGAAATCGGCGGCGAACCGGTCGGTGATCGCCAGAATCCGCTCGGCCCGTTCGGCTTCCGGCCACCGGATGGTGATCAACGTCTGGCTGCCGGACAGGTCCCAGCCGAGACGCCGCGCCCGCTCCAGCAGCGAGCCCGTGGCCTGGGCATCGGCGACATCCGCGGTCAGCAGGTCGGCGAGCAGCGAACCGCGCAGGCGCTGTTCCACCTCGGCGGCGGTGCGGGCTCGCAGCAGCTCCAGCGCGGTCACCACCGCGGCATGTTCCACCGCGCGGACATCGAGTGCGGACAACGCATGCTCGCCGGCGACCTGGATCCTGGCCACCACGGTTCCGCCGAGGACCACTCCGGATTCCCAGTGATCATCGACGGGGATCACGGTGGGGGTGAGCTCGCCGCCGTGAACCTCGTCGATCAGCACGGCGCGCCCCAGCAACTCGGCCAGTGCATCGGCCACCCCCGCGACACCCTCGCCGCGCAGTGCGGTGGCCATCAGCAGCCCGTGCACCTCCTCGGCGCGGCGGAGTTCCCGGATGGTGGCCTGCTCTTGGGCCCGCAGTTGTGCGGTCCCCAGGGCGATCGCCACCTGGGTGGCGAGCGTCGTTACGAGGCTGACCTCGGCGGCATCGAAGCTGTGCGGCCCGGTGCGGTAACCGTTGAGCGCACCGATGACCGCTCCGGCCCGGCGCAGCGGCACGGAGATCAGCGCCCGGTAGCCCTGTTCGTGGGCCACCCCGCCCCAGCCGAACTCGGGGACCAACTCGATGTCTTCCAGGATCACCACCTCGCCGGTGCGGAACGCGATGCTGGTCGGTGCCTCCTGTTCGCCGTCGACGTCCAGCAGGATCGGACGGTCGGCATTGACCTGCGCGATGTAGTCGCCGGACAGGCCGTGCGAACCGACGATGGTCAGCGCCGCGCGGGCGTCGTCGGGCAGGAACACCGCGCAGAAGTCATAACCGAGCAGGGTGCACGCGGTGCGGGCCACCCGGTCCAGCAATTGGGCGACGGGCTCGTCTCCACCGACCGCCTCACCGATGCCGGCCAGCGCGTGCAGCCAGCGTTCCAGCGTCGGGTCGCCGGCAGGATGTGTCGTGGAGGACATAACAGTCAGCATAAGTGTGTGCCGATCGACATTGCCTGACCGGTTGGATCCCGAGCATGGTGGGTCTCGTGATCACCGTCACAAGAATCCGTTCGAGGAGAGTGCCGATGCGCAGAACTGCCAAAACTCTGGTGGCCTTGATGGCCACCGCCGTCCTGGCACTGACCACGGCCTGCTCGGCAGGGCTCGGCGGGCCCGCGTCATCGCGGTCCGCCCAGGACGGCGTCATCCGCTTCACCTTCGCCCCGGACCCGATCTGGGACTACATGCACGACGCCGGCATCGTCGAGCAGTGGCAGCGCGACACCGGCTACACCATCGAGACCAGCGCCACCTGGGACGAATTCGGCCTGTTCGCCGGTGGGCACGCCGACATCATCTCGACGGCCTCCTTCGAGGTGCCCGCCCTGGAGGAACAGACCCAGCGCGAAACCCTCATCATCGGGCGTTACAACGCCGAGCGCAGCCGCATCCTGGTCCGTACCGATGATCCCGCCCAGTCCCTTGAGGACCTGCGCGGCCGCCGCCTCGGGGTGTTCACCACGGTGTCGGGCACGCTGGTGTGGAGCGCGCTGGTCAAGCAGATGCACGATATGCAGCTGCTCGACGGCGACTTCGACGTCGTCGTCGCCGATATCCAGAACCTGTCGAACCTGTTGGCCCGCGGCGAGATCGACGCCTGCATCTGCTATCCGGACCTGTCCGCGCGGGAGCTGCGCAGCGGTGCGGTGCGGCCGCTCTACGACGGGAAATCCTCGGCGGATCTGTTCGCCGAATTCAACGCACCGGGTCACGACGGCCCGATGGGCAATGTGTTCGTCGCCCGCAAGGACTGGGTCGACGGCCATCCCGGCGAGGTGTCGGCCTTCCTGGATCTGTGGGACCGCGGCCTGCGGGAATGGCAGCAACACCGCGACGTGATGATCGAGCGCTACCCGCAGCACTTCGCCGTCTCCACCCCCGAGGACATCGAGTTCATGAAGGACTATGTGGCCGAACATGACTGGGTGGTCGACGAGGTTCGCTTCGACCAGAAGTGGGCCGATGACGAGAGCTCGATCTTCGACCTGATGCGTACCACCGGCGTGATCGGCGACGACATCACCGATCCGCAGTTCCTGCCAGCAGAAGGAGTCCACCAGTGACCCAGACCGTCACGGCCCGGCCGGCTCAGCGCGATCCGCGCGACACGCCGCCACGAGTAGCCGTCCACCGGCCCTGGGGGAGCCGCCGCTGGCTGGTCTCCGGGTTGGCGTTGATCGGCGCGGTCGGATTGTGGGCGCTGGCCGCGGTCATCGTCAACGATCCGATCCTGCCGAACCCCGCCGACGTCGCCGACCGGGTGCTCGCCATCATCGTCTCCGGTGAGGCGGTGACGAACTTCGCGGCCAGCATCGGCAAGATCGCCGCCGGTTTCGCGATCGCCATGGTGGTCGGGCTGGTCATCGGATTCGCCATGGGCCGTTCCAGATTCATGACGTCCTACTTCTCGCTGCCGCTGTTCGTGCTCGGCAACATGCCCGGCCTGACCTACGCGGTATTCGGCCTGCTGATCTTCGGTGTGGGCGCCGGGGGACCGATCGTGGTCTCCGCGCTGGTGGCCACCCCGTTCATCGCGATGAACGTGGCGGAGGGGGTGCGGTCGGTGGACGGCAACCTGCTGGCGATGTGCCACGCCTTCGAACGCCGGCGCTCCGACATTCTGCGCCACCTGTACCTGCCGGCGGTGACGACCTTCGTATTCGCCGGTGTGCGTTACGGATTCGCCATGGCATGGAAGGTCGAGGCGCTGACCGAGGTGTTCGGCGCCAGCAGCGGTGTCGGATTCATGATCCGCAAGGCCTACCAGGAATTCCAGGTCGACGACATGCTCGCCTGGACCGCGCTGTTCATCATCGCGATGGTACTCATCGAGCGCGGCCTGGCTCATCTGGAGACCCGCTTCTTCGCATGGCGGAAGGAAATCGCATGACCACCCTGACCACCTGGCAGCACCGATTCCGCGGCCAGAGTACCTCCGCCGCAGCCGTTCTCGCGGCCCTGGCGACCATCATCGGGGCCTGGCAGCTCGCGGTGATCTTTGGAAACCGGGTGCCCTCGCTGTCCGACACCATCGGCAGGCTCGGAGCCGAAGCCGCCATCGGCGAGCTCTGGGGAAACCTGGCCATCAGCATGAACCGGTTCCTGCTGGGACTCGTCGCTGCGCTGGTGGTCGGCGCGGTGATCGGCGTCCTGATGGGACTGTCCAAGATCGCCGACCTCGCCTTCTCCGACCTGAACGCGGCGGCGCTGGCCATTCCGGCGGTGATCTGGGCGCTGTTGACCACCATGTGGTTCGGTTTCGGCTGGCTGACCCCGGTGGTGACGGTGTTCCTCTCCGGAGTGCCGTTCGTCGTCGTCAACATCGCCAAGGCCACCAGGGCGGTACCCGCCGACCTGATCCTGATGGCACGGGCGTTCGGGGTCTCCCGCACCCGGGTACTGCGGGAGATCGTGGCTCCCGCGGTCGCCGGATCCACGGTGGCAGCAGTGCGTTTCGCGATCATGAGCGCCTGGAACGGGCTACTGCTCGCGGAGTGGTTCGGCTCCACTTCCGGTGTCGGGTGGCGGTCGCGCTACTGGTACGACGCCAACCAGCTCGACGGCTTCCTGGCCTGGGTGCTGGTCTTCATCCTGCTGCTGGTCATCGCCGACCTGCTCATCCTCGGCCCCATCGAGCGCTACGCCACCCGCTGGCGCACCGCCTAGAAAGAGAGCGACAACATGGCCTCCATCGAAATCCAGAACCTGGTCAAGGAATTCACCGACCGGCGCGGCGATGTCACCCGCGTGATCGACGGCATCGACCTGACCATCACCGGCGAGACCTTCGTCTCGGTCGTCGGGCCGTCGGGCAGCGGCAAGACCACGCTGCTCAACATCGTCTCGGGCATCGAGACGCACACCTCGGGCAGCGTGCGGTTGCACTCGGATGGGCGTGACGCCCGCGTTGGCTACGTCTTCCAGGACCCCCGGCTGTTGCCGTGGCGCACCGTGATGGCCAACCTCGGCTTCGTCCAGCACGAGCGGGACGGCTGGCAGCAGCGCGCCGAGCACTACCTCGAGCTGGTCGGGCTGAGTCATTGTGCCAACCGGTTCCCCGCCCAGCTGTCCGGTGGACAGCAGCAGCGCATCGGTATCGCGCGGGCCTTCGCCGTCGAACCCGATGTGCTGCTGATGGACGAACCGTTCAGCCACCTCGACGCGATGACCTCGCGTACTCTGCGCGAACACCTGGAACGCATCTGGCTGGAATCCCGCCGGACGGTGATGTTCGTGACCCATGATGTGACCGAGGCGGTGCAGCTGTCCGATCGCATCGTGGTGCTGGCTCCGGGCGGCCGTGTGCACGAGGTGATCGACGTGGACCTGCCCCGGCCTCGCCGGGCGTCCGACCCGGCCGTCGCGGTGCTGCAGGCCGAGGTACTGGCTCGATTCGAGGCGCTCGAAGCGATGGGCGTTGCCTCGTGATTCTGCGCCCCGGACCCATCGACGTCCACGCACACTGGTTACCGCAGGAACTGTTCGGGCTCGCGCCCGGATCGCCGTTGCCCCCGATGCAGGATCGCGCCGGACAGCTGTTCCTGGGCGAACTACCGTTGTCCATCGAGACCGGCGCGATGAGCGACGTGCACCGCGTGCTCGCCGACACCGATGCGGCAGGCCTGGGTTCCCGGGTGCTGTCGGCGCCACCGTTCGCGTTTCCCGTCACCCACGCCGACGGTGTCGACGAATTCGTCGGCGAGTTCAACGGGGCACTGGAGAAGGTGTGCCGCGACCACCCGGACAGGCTGCTCGGGCTGGGACTGGTGACGTTGCACGACCCGGCCGCCGCTCGCAAACAGATCGAGGCGATGGCCGCCGCATCGGTGATCCGCGGTATCGCGGTGCCCCCGCTGCTCGGCACCACCTCCTTCGACGCGGACCCGATGCGCGAAATCCTCACCGCCGCAACCGAGAACGACATGGCCGTCCTGGTGCACCCGATGCAGCTGCCGCGCCCGGAATGGTCGTCGTACTACCTGGCCAACCTGATCGGCAACCCGGTGGAGTCCGCGACGGCGGCCGCCGCGCTGACCCTCGGCGGCGTGCTGGACGCGCTGCCCACGCTACGCATCGTGCTGGTGCACGGCGGCGGGTGCGCCCCGGCGATCGTCGGCCGCTGGCAGCACGGCTGGGATCAGCGCGCGGACGTGCGTTCGGGGAACAGCCGGCCCCCGCGGGAAGCGTTCGCCGACCTGTGGTTCGACACGCTCACCCACGATGTGGCCGCGCTGGAACTGCTGCGCGCCCAGTCCGACCCCACCCACCTGATGTGCGGCAGCGACTATCCGTTCGACATGGGAACCCATGACCCGCTGGGGCTTCCGCGTGCCGTCGGGATCGACGACACCGCACTGGAGACCAACGCCCGGGCGTTCCTCGGGCTCGACATCGCAGGAGAGACAGCATGAGCGAGGCGCACAAGAACTGGGCCGGGCACCGGGCGCTGGTGATCGGCGGCTCGATCGGCGGGCTGACCACGGCGCTGCTGCTGCGCAGGCTTGGCTTCGACGTCGACGTGTATGAGCGCACCCCGACATCGCTGGACGGCCGGGGCGGCGGCATCGTGCTGCAGCCCGACACCCTGCGCTGGTTCGTGGAGTGCAGCCAACAGCATCCCGAGAACGTCAGCACATCCACCCATTTCGTGCAGTACCTGGGCCGGGACAACGAGGTCCTGCACCGCGACCCGGCGCCGTGGAGCTACACGTCCTGGGGCACCTTCTACCGTGCGCTACTGTCCGACTTCGGCTCGGCGCACTACCACCTGGGTGAGTACGCGGCCGGCTATGACCAGGATGCCGACGGTGTCGAGGTGCGATTCACCTCGGGCCGGCGCGAGCGCGCCGATCTGGTGGTGTTCGCCGACGGGATCAGTTCGCCGAGCCGGCGCCGGATCTCACCCGGATCCACGGTGGAGTACTCGGGCTATGTCGGCTGGCGCGGCACCGTGCCCGAAAGTCAGGTCAGTGCAGCGACCTTCGAGCTGCTGCACGATGCGATCAGCTACAGCGTCGCACCGCACACCCACATCAACGTATACCCGATACCGTCCGGTGACGGTGGCCTCGGTGTGGGGGAACGCCTGCTGAACTATGTCTGGTACCGCAACGTCGCCGAGGGCCACGAGCTCGACGAGCTGATGACCGACAAGCGCGGTTTCCTGGCGGGGGTGTCCCTGCACCCAGGACAGGTGCAGGACAGGTTCATCGACGAGATGCGCGCGGCAGCACCGGAACTGCTGGCGCCGGCGGCGGCCGAGGTGGTGCTGCGTACCGAACAGCCCTACCTGCAGGCGGTCTACGACGTGCAGGCCCAGCAGATGGTGACCGGGCGTGTCGCCCTCATCGGCGATGCGGCCAGCGCCGCACGCCCGCATGCCGCCGCGGGCACCGCCAAGGCCGCCGCGAACGCCTGGGCGTTGTACGACGCGCTCTCGGACAGTGCCGATATCGCCGAAGCGCTCGCCAAGTGGGAGCCAGGCCAGCTCGAACTGGCGCACAGCCTGATGCGGAGGGTCAAGGAGATGGGCACCCGCTCGCAGGTGGACTGCACCTGGGTGCCCGGCGACCCCGACAACCGGTTCGGCCTCTACGGCCCCGGCCACTGAACACCCTCAAGGAGAAGACATGTCAAGCACGCACGATTTCCTCACCGACGCCCCACTGGCCGGCACCTTGATCGGTACCGACTTCGAGGGCTGGAGCGCCGACCTGCGCGCCGAGTTCGACACCTACTCCCATGACGGTTACGTCGGCTCCCGGCTGCTGAGCCAGAACGAGCGGGTCCGGGTGTGGGAGATCCGGCTGGCACCCGGTGAGCGCTGGCACGCCCACCGCCATGTGCTGGACTACTTCTGGACGGCGGTCAACGCCGGTAGCAGCCGCCAGCACACCTCCGACGGCACCACCCGCGAGGTGTCCTATGCCGCCGGTGAGACCCGGCACTTCAGCTTCGCGGCCGGTGAGTACCTGCTGCACGATATCGAGAACGTCGGCGACACCGAACTGGTCTTCACCACGGTGGAACACCTCGACTCGGCGAACGCCGCGTTGGCGATCTGACAACAGCGGCGGGCCGGATGGCCCGCCGCTGCATCAGATCAGTTGGTGAACTTGTCCTTGATGTTCTCGCCGACCTTCTTGACACCCGAGACACCCTGATCCTTCTTGCCTTCGGCCTTGAGTTCGTCGTTGTTGGTGACGTCCCCGACGACCTCCTTGGCCTTGCCGATGGCGTCCTCGGCTGCGTTCTTGGCCTTGTCCACAATTCCCATTTTCATTTCCTTTTCTCCGGAGGTCCGCTGACCGGATTGGTCAGCGGGTCAAAGCGCGGGCGATGCCGGCCGCGGCCACCTTCTTGGCGACCGGGTGCTGCTTCGACCGCGACGTGCGGCGGTTACGGCGAATGGTCAGGGCCACCACGACGGCGATGCTGGCGAGCGCGGCGATGACCACCCGCGAGTCGACGGTCTGCGAGACGGCCTGCTTGACCTCGTCCGCCGCCTCCTGCGCCTTGTCTGCCACCGCCTCGACGCCCTGTGTGACCTGCGCGGCGGCCTTGTCGGCGGCGCCTTCGGCACGCAGCTCGTCATCACCGGTGATGTCGCCGACGGCCTGCTTGGCACTGCCGGTGAGCTCTTCGGCCTTGTTGGAGATGTCACCCATGGTGCTGTCCTTATCGTGTGAGTTGATGTCTATTGGTCGTGACCGGACATCGGAACCGCACGCTGTAGCCGGCGTGAGGCTGCTCACAGGACATCGCTCAGGTGATGCGTGGGATCTCCGCGTTGATCGCGTTCAGCAGCGCCGGATAGCGCTTGGCCTCCGGATGCCCGCTCGGCTTACCGCTGCTGACCACCGCCACCGAGAGAGCGCGCTGCGGGTCCGCCCACATCGCGATATCGGTCAGCCCGGTGTGCCCGAACGCGCCGTCGGCGTCGCGGCCGAACGGCCCGAACCGCTTGGATCCGAGCATGTACCCGGTACCCCACCGCATGGGCGCCAGGCCGGTCGCGAGGTCCGGGCGCAGCCGGCGGGCCTGCGTGGTTGCGGCTCGCAGCGCCTCGGGCGAGAGCACCCGGACTCCGTCGAGTTCACCGCCGCGGCAGAGGATCTCGGCGAAACGCGACAGCTCGTGGGCGTTGGACACGGTGTTCGACGAGGGGACGACGCCGGTGAGGAACTCCGGTGTGTTCGAGAACGGGATGATCTGCTGCGGGGTGCCGCCGACCGCCGTCTTGAAGGCTTTGGCGATCGGCGCGGGTAGCGGTTTGCCGGTGACATGGCTCGGGGCGACCAGCGGAACATCCTGCGCCGCAACGCCATAGTTCGTCCAGCGGAACCCCAGCGGATCGAGGATCTGCTCGGCAAGGATGTCGCGGATGCTGCGCCCGGTTGCGGCGGAGATGATCTCGCGCATCAGCGGGCCCCAGGTCACACCGTGATAGATGTGCACCAGGCCGGGCCGGTACACCGGTTTCATCCGGCCGAGCATGTCGCGGGCGTACTCGCTGTCGTCCATCCGTTTGAGATCCGGCTTGGGGCCGGTCGCGAACGGGATGCCCGCGCTGTGGGTCACCACGTGCCGGATGGTGGTGCGGTCCTTGCCGTGGCTGGTGTAGTTGGGCAGGTAATCGCACACCCGGTCTTCCAGGGAGAACGCGCCGCGCTCGACCAGCATGTGGGTGACGGTGGTGGTGATCGCCTTGGCGGTCGAATACACGCAGAACGGGGTGCTGGTGGCGACCGGAATCTGTTCGGCGTCAACGGAATCACCTGGGCCGTTGCCCCAGCCGTGCCCGACGGCCCGGTCGAGGATCACCTTGCCGTTGCGGCGCAGGCACACCTGGATCGCCGGATGCATCCCGGCGGAGTACCAGTGCCGGGCGGCGTCCCAGATACGTTCCACCGCAGCGGGATCGACCTCGGAATGGTCCTCCTCGCCGCGGTCGGTGACGGCGTCGAGGTCGGCGGGAACCCGGATGCGTCGGTCGTCGGTCACGGTTGTTCCTTTCGCAGCACGGCGGCGAGATGGTGCTGCAGCGGTTGGCCGACCGCGGCCATCCGCACCGTGTAGCTCAGATGGTCACCACGCATGGTGAGGGTGCGTGACAGCGCGGTGACCTCCTTGGCGGACGCGGAGCGCCCGATACCGGAGGTGAGTTGCATGGTCACGGTGCCGTCGGCGGCGATGTCCAGCGGGCCTTCCAGCACCTCCACGATGCCGGTGGGGTGAGCCAGCAGCCATTCCACCCGCCCCGGCGCGGGGACCCGGACGTATCCGGTCTCGGCGTGCAGCGCCCGGTCGTCATCGACGGCCTTGGTGCGCTGGGTGTAGGCCAGGAACGGCTTGCCGATGTGGCCGAAGGTGACGGTCTCCGAATATCCGAACGTCTCGATGGTGGGGTATTCGCCGGTGCCGGACCCGGTCCAGGTACCCACCAGGGGAGCGAGTACCGCCACCGCGGGGTGCAGGTCGACCATGGGGCCAACGTTACTTCGCCCGATGGAAGTGGTGTAGTGACGCCGTTATGACCTCTGATATCGCCCTCGTTCCGGCCGTGGAGCGCCCGCATCCAGCCCGACTGTCCAAGGCGTTGTACCCGGTGACCGGGGTTGCGCTCACACGCTACGGCGATATGGACGCCAACGGGCATGTGAACAATCTGGCGCTGGAGGCGATGCACGAGAACGCCCGCGCGGAATTCAACGAGTGCATCTTTCCGGGCATCTATGACCCGGCGACCCGCACGATCCGGCTGGTGACGGCCAACAACGTGGTGCATTTCCTGGCAGAGGTGCACTGGCCGTCGACCATCGAGACCGGCCTGGGCATAGGACGGCTGGGCCGGACCTCGTATGTGGTGTCGACGGCGTTGTTCGTCGGCGAGGACTGCGTCGGTTTGTGCGACACCGTCCTGGTGATGCTCGGCGATGACGGCCCGATGCCGATCCCGCAGCAGGCGCGCGAACTACTCGGCGCGCACCTGCTGCGGGCGTAGGTCAGACCGCCTGATCGGCAGCGTCCAGCGCGGTGTCCAGGATCGCCAGACCCGCGCGCACCTCGTCGTCGGTGATGTTGCAGGCCGGCACGGCGTGGATGCGATTGAAGTTCGCGAACGGCAACAGCCCGCCGGACTTGCACGCGGCGATGACCGCATTCATCGCGGGACTCGAGCCGCCGTACGGCGCCAACGGTTCACGCGTCTGCTGATCGGCCACCAGCTCGATCGCCCAGAACACCCCGAGACCGCGGACCTCGCCCACGCAACGATGCTTGCCGGCCAGCTCGCGCAGACCGGGGCCGAGCACGTCGGAGCCGATGCGCTTGGCATTGGCCACCATGCCCTCGTCCTCCATCGCGTTGATGGTGGCCACGGCCGCCGCACACGCCAGCGGGTGACCGGAGTAGGTCAGGCCGCCCGGGTAGGCGCGGTCGGCGAAGGTGGCAGCGATCTCGTCGCTGATCGCCACGCCGCCCAGCGGGACGTAACCGGACGTGACGCCCTTGGCGAACGTGATGAGATCCGGCGTCACGCCGAAGTTCTGGATCGCGAACCATTCTCCGGTGCGTCCGAATCCGGCCATCACCTCATCGGCGATCATCACGATGCCGTACTTGTCGCAGATCTCCCGCACGCCGGCCATGTACCCGGGCGGCGGCACCATGATGCCCGCGGTGCCGGGCACCGACTCGAGGATGATCGCGGCGAACGACGACGCGCCTTCGTGCTGGATGAGCCGGTCCAGGTACTCCAGCGCGCGCTCGGACTCCTGCTGCTCGTTCTCGGCGTGGAACGAACTGCGGTACAGGAACGGACCGTTGAAATGCACGACGCCGGCGCTGGCGTAGTCGTTCGGGTAGCGGCGCGGGTCACCGGTCAGGTTGATCGCGGTGTCGGTGCCACCGTGATAGGAGCGGTAGCGCGAGAGCACCTTGTAGCGGCCGGTGTGCAGCCGTGCCATCCGGACCGCGTGCTCGACGGCGTCGGCGCCGCCGTTGGTGAAGAACACCTTGTTCAGATTGCCGGGGGTGCGCTCGGCGATCAGGCGGGCCGCCTCCGAGCGCGCATCGTTGGCGTGCTGCGGCGCCACCGTGCAGAGCTTGGCGGCCTGGGCCTGGATGGCCGCGACCACCTTCGGGTGCTGATGCCCGATATTGGTGAAGACCAACTGCCCGGAGAAGTCGAGCAGCTTGTTGCCCTCGCCGTCCCACACGTAGGAGCCGTCCGACGCCACGATGGTCATCGGCTTGATCTGCGCCTGCGCGGACCACGAGTGGAACACGTGCGCGCGGTCCAGTTCGTAGGTGCGGGCTGCCTCGGCGCGGGCGGCGTCGACGGTCAGTCCGTTGGGCAGCACGGCGGCTTCTTTGGTGACGGTCATGGGTGTGATTCTCTCACTGGTTCTCGGGGAAGCCGAGGTTGATGCCGCCGTGCGACGGATCCAGCCAACGGCTGGTGATGGCCTTCTGCCGGGTGAAGAAGTTGACGCCGTCCATGCCGTGGGCGTGGCTGTCGCCGAACAGGGAGGCTTTCCAGCCGCCGAAGCTGTAGTAGGCCATCGGGACGGGGATGGGGACGTTGATGCCGACCATGCCGACTTCGACCTCGTTTTGGAAGCGCCGGGCGGCGCCGCCGTCGTTGGTGAAGATGGCGGTGCCGTTGCCGTAGGGGTTGGTGTTGATGAGTTCCAGTGCCTGGTCGTAGGTGTCGACGCGCAGCACCGAGAGGACGGGGCCGAAGATTTCGTCGGTGTAGACGCTCATCTCGGGGGTGACGTTGTCGAGCAGGGTGGGTCCGAGCCAGAATCCCTCGGCTCCGCCATCGGCCTGCACCTGTCGCCCGTCGACGACGAGCTTGGCGCCGTCGGCTTCGCCGGCGTCGATGTAGGAGGCGACCTTGTCGCGGTGGGCTTGGGTGACCAGGGGGCCCATATCGGAGTCTTTGGTGCCGTCGCCGATCTTGAGGCCGACGGTGCGTTCGGTGATCTTGGCGATGAGGTCGTCGGCGACGGGGCCGACGGCCACGCACGCGGAGATGGCCATGCAGCGTTCGCCTGCGGAGCCGAAACCGGCGTTGACCATGGCGTCGGCGGCCAGGTCGAGGTCGGCGTCGGGCAGGATGACGGCGTGGTTCTTGGCCCCGCCCAGGGCCTGGACGCGTTTGCCGGCGGCGGTGCCGGTGGCGTAGACGTATTGGGCGATCGGGGTGGACCCCACGAAAGACACCGCTTTGATCTTCGGGTTCGTCAACAACTCATCGACCGAGGTCTTGTCACCTTGCAGGACGTTGAACACGCCGTCGGGCAGGCCGGCTTCTTTCCACAGCGCGGCCAGCCACAGTGCGGCGGAGGGGTCCTTCTCCGAGGGCTTGAGCACGACGGTGTTGCCGCAGGCGATGGCGACGGGGAAGAACCACATGGGCACCATGGCGGGGAAGTTGAACGGGGAGATGATGCCGACCGGCCCGAGCGCTTGGCGGATGGAGTAGACGTCGACCTTGGTGGAGGCGTTCTCGGTGAATCCGCCTTTGAGCAGGTGGGGGATTCCGCAGGCGAATTCGACGACTTCCTGGCCGCGGGCGACCTCGCCGAGGGCGTCGGAGACGACCTTGCCGTGCTCGCTGGTGATGATTTCGGCGAGTTCGCCCTTGCGTTCGTTGAGCAGTTCGCGGAAGGCGAAGAGCACCTGGGTGCGCTTGGCCAGGCTGGTGTCGCGCCAGGCCGGGAACGCCGCGGCGGCGGCGTCGATGACCACGCGGGCATCGGCGTCACTGCCCAGGGCCACCTGGCCGGTGACCTGCCCGGTCGCCGGATTCGTGACCGGAGCGGTCTTGCCGGCGGTCCCTTCGAAGAACGTGCCGTGACTCCAGTGCTGAACGGTGGCCTGCATCGCGATGAGCTCACTTTCTGTCGGGTTGCTTCCCAGTGTGGGGTCTGACTCGGCACCCGAAGGGTGACGGACTGTCTGCAAAAAAGCCCTGCTGATTACACTGTGTAAATGCAGCTGACGGTCGCCGAGGTGATTGCGCTGCCGGTCATTCAGGCCGGTGATCCCGAGGTGCTCAGCGCGCACCGCTTCACCGAAACCATCCGCTGGGTGCACGTCAGCGACGTTCCCGACCTGTCGGCGCTGGTGCAGGGTGGTGAGCTGGTACTGACAACCGGTGCGGCGCTGCGGGATTCGCCGCGCCGGTACCTCAGCGGGATGGCCGAGGCGGGAGTGCTCGGGGTGGTTGTCGAGATCGGCGACGCAGATCTGGACCCCGGGATGGGGGTCATCGCCGCGGAGTTCGATCTGGCGCTGGTGGCGCTGCACCGGCAGGTGCGGTTCGTCGAGGTGACCGAGGCCGTGCACCGTTTGATCGTCGCCGACCAGTACGAACGGGTGGATTTCGATCGGCGGGTGCACGAGACCTTCACCGAGCTCAGCCTGAAACGTCCGTCGGCGGCCGGCGTCGTCGAGGCCGCCGCGGCGATCCTGGATGAACCCGTCGTGCTCGAGGACCTGACGCACCGCGCGCTGGCGGTCTCGCTGCGGGGACGCCCCGCGGACGTGCTGCGGGACTGGGAGCGGCGCTCCCGGCTGCGGGCGACGGCCGAAGGGTGGGCGGTGACCGCGGTGGGTCCGCGAGCCGAACAGTGGGGCCGGCTGATCGTCCCGCAACCGTCCCCCGATCCGGACCGCACCCGGATGGTGCTGGAGCGCGCCGCGGTGGCCTTGGCGCTGCAGCGGATGATCGAACGCGACCGGACCGGGCTGCACCACCAGGCCCAGAGCGGACTGATCGACGATGTCTCGCGCGGCCGCATCGCCGACGAGCGGGAAGTGGCGGCCCGCGCCCACGCGCTCGGCCTGCGATCCGCCGCCCGCTACCTGCCGGTGGTGGTGCGGGTGGACCGCACGCCGACATCGGATCCCGTTGCCGGACAACGGCGTAACGTGCTGTTGGTCGACACGGTGCTACACACCGTGAATGCCTCGGGGCACACCGGGCTGTGTGCGCTCAGGCGCGACGGTGAGGTCGGCGCGGTGCTCGCGCTCGGCGTGACCAGGCCCCCCGAGGAGGCGCTGGCGGCGCTGGGCACGGCGCTGCGGACCGAGATCGCCCGGGTGGACGGCACCGCGGGTGCGGTGCTCGCCGTGGGGCCCGCGGCCGACGGCGTGGTCGACGCCGTCACCGGCCTCGGTGAAGCCGCCCACATCGCCGAGGTGGCGCTCGCCATGCGTGGTGCCGGATCCGCCCAGGACGAGGGGGCTCCGTTCTATCGGGCCGCCGATGTCCGCTTGCACGGGCTGATCTCGCTGCTGCGCGACGACCCACGGGTCCAGACCTTCGCCGAGACCGAACTGCGGGCCCTGCTGGCCGGCGACCCGGCACATCTCGACCTGCTGCGCGAGTATCTGAAACTGGCGGGGAACAAGGCCGCGGTCGCCGCCCGGCTGCACATCAGCCGACCTGCGCTGTACAAGCGGCTCGCCGCGGTGCGGTCCGCGCTCGGGGTGGACCTCGACGACGGCGAGTCGATGACCTCGCTGCATGTTGCGCTTATGGTGCTGGATGCGCAGGGGCGCGCGGTACTGTCCTGAGATGGCGGGTGGGGGGACGACCGTGCTGGAGACCGTGCGCAGGGTCTTGGGTTACGAGATGGCGATCTCGGAGTGGATCGGCTTGGCGATTCTGCTTGCCGTGCCCTATCTGGTGATCGGAACCGTCTGGGCCTTCACGCATTCCGGTCCGTTCCTCGGTTCGGTGCTGGCCTGGCCCCTGCTGCTGCTCTACAGCTTCTGCGGGTTATGACCGGGCTGCTGAGCCGGCGGGTCACGGTCGAGGCGATGATCGAGACCCTGATGTGGCTGGCGCTGCCCTATGTCGTCATCGGCCTGGTCTTCACCGTCACCCATCCCGACGATGTGCGCGCGCTGGAGAAGCAGGTGCAGACCCAGCAGCCGGCCGGCGCGGATGTGGCCTCCTTCGGCGCGACCACCCTACTGTGGCCGATGATGCTGATCACCGGATCCGTAGAGGAGCACTGTCATGTCGGATGACGAGCTGTCCGATTTCGAACGGACCGAGTTCACCCACGACGGGAAGACCCGCTCGGTGTACCGCAAGGGCACCGGGCCGGCGGTCATCGTGATCGCCGAGATGCCCGGTATCACCCCGAAGGTACTGGCCTTCGCGCGTCAGGTCGCCGGCATCGGATGCACCGCGGTGCTCCCGCATCTGTTCGGGGTGCCGGGCCGGGATCCCAACGCCAGCAAGCAGGTTGCGCTCACGACACTGGCGTCCGCAATGGTGCCGGCCTGTGTCAGCAAGGAATTCGTGGTGCTGGCCACCGGCCGCACCTCGCCGGTCATCGACTGGCTGCGGGCGTTGGCCCGCTCCGAGCACGCCCGGTGCGGTGGCCCCGGTGTCGGGGCCGTCGGGATGTGTTTCACCGGCGGGTACGCGCTGGCGATGGCGACCGATGACGTGTTGCTGGCGCCGGTGTTGTCCCAGCCGTCGATGCCGGTCGGCCTGACGAAGGCGCAACGGCGGTCCATCGACATCTCACCGGCGGACCTGGAGATCGTGAAGGGGCGCTGCGCGCGCGGGCTGACCGTCCTCGGATTGCGGTTCGACTCCGACAAATTCGTTCCGCCGGAGCGTTTCGAGTTCCTGCGCGAGCAACTGGGCGACGCCTTCGTCGCGGTCGAGCTGAGCGGCGCGGACGCCAATCCGGAGGGGGCGATGCCCCCACATTCGGTGCTCACCGAGCACCTGATCGACGAGCCGGGGCAGCCGACCAGGGTGGCGCTCGATCAGGTGCTGGACCTGTTCCGCGATCGTCTGCTGGTCACCGCCTGACCCGGCCGCGGCCGGCCCGTCGCGTCCGGGATGAGACTGCCGTCGCGCAGTGTTGTCACCTACATGCTCACCACAAGACGATTCGTGCAGTCGGTCGTCGCGTCCGCGGTCGCCCTGGCGGCCATCGCCATCCCGACTGTCGCACTGCTACAGGACGGACCGGTGCAGTTCCCGATCCAGATCACCATCGCCGACCCGCTGCCCTAAGCGGACCGGCCGACGTCGGGACCGTCCTCGGGTGCGGCGTCCTCGACGGTGGCCAGCGCGGGTGACAGCAGCAGTCGCATCTGGTTGCCGCCGGACTTTCGCGCCTCGTACATCGCGTTGGTCCCGATGGTGACGAGTTCGTCGAGCACATCGTGAGATCCCTGGCCGGTCAACGGCTTCAGCGGGGTACTGATCACGCCCAGGCTCGCCGTCAACCGGAACGGCGCCGATTTGATGGTGCCCAGAATTCGTTCGGCCAGCGGTGTCGGGTCCGGTGTGGTGAACACATCGGCGACCAGGTACTCGGCCTCACCGAGCGCGCCGATCACGGCGTCGCCGCGTACCGTCTCGCGCAGCCGCTGGCCGATCGCGACGCGGGCCTTGTTGCCACCGGCCTTGCCGGACATGGCGGTCAACAGGGAGAAACTGTCCAGGTTCACCACGATGAGGATGAGGTAGCGATCGTCGCGGCGACTGCGTGAGCCGATCAGGGTGGCCACGCTGTCATAGAAACTCTGCCGGTTGGGCAGACCGGTCAGCGGTTCGATCTCACCGTGCGGCTTCTCCGATCCGACGATCCGCAGCACCAGCTCGCACGCGAACGCCACGAACGAGGTGATCAGCGCGACGAACACGACGCCGGCCAGCGCGAGTGCATAGTCGATCTCCACGAGGCGCCAGGCCAACACCAACAGGGTGACGGTCTGCACCGCCCAGATCGGAACGAGCCACATGCGGGAGTGGAAGAACACCGCATACGCCGTGGTGACCGTGAATGCCGAGCTGCTCAGCAGCCCCAGCACCGGGTCGGGCTCCAGCAGGCACACCGCGGAGATGAGCGCGGTGCCCAGGATCAGGCAGGACTGAGATTGCCGCCGGGAGGGCCAGTCCGAGCGCAACCAGAGGAAGGCCATCACCGCGCACGCGACGAACAGCAGACCCGCGATGGCCGGTCGGTACGACTGCCCGGAACCGGTGGAGGCGACGATCACCAGAACCGAGACGGCCCCCAGGCTTCCGATGATCCAGGCGACCACCCTGCACGTCGCGACCTGCAGATCGCGGGCGGCCAGAAACGCGGTCAACCACTCGTAGTGGTCGCCGCCGTGTCGCCACCGCGAAGGAATCACCACGGGCCGGCGCACCCGGAAGCGAGCCGTGCACAATTACGCCCCCACAGCATCTGCGAACGGTACCAGCATCGCCGCCGCTAGCCTGGCCCTATGGCATCCCGATGGACGACAGCGCGACTTGGCGATATGACCGGCCAGACGGTCATCGTGACCGGAGCGACCAACGGAGTCGGACTGGCGACCGCGGCCGCACTGACGCGGGCCGGCGCGCATGTGGTGATGGCGGTGCGCAACACCGAACTCGGGGCGCAGCGGGCGGCCGAGATCGGCGGGCGCACCTCGGTGCTGCGACTGGATCTGGCGGACCTCTCCTCGGTGCGCGCTTTCCCCGGATTGCTCGACGATCACGGCATCGAGGCGGTGGACATCCTCGTCAACAACGCCGGGACCCTGGCCGAGAAGCGGGCCGAGACCGTCGACGGTTTCGAGACGACCATCGGCACCAACCTGCTCGGCCCGTTCGCGTTGACCAATCTTCTCCTGGACCGGGTGCGTACCCAGATCGTCACGGTCGGTTCCCAGGCTCACGAGTCGGCCACGCTGCACCTGGACGACCTGCATCTGCGGGCCCACAAATGGACGGTGATGGGCGCCTACGCGCAGTCGAAGCTCGTGGTCATGCTGTGGGGACTGGAACTGGACCGGCGCCTGCGGGCCGCCAGGTCGCCGATCGTCAGCCACCTCACCCACCCGGGATGGGTGGACTCGAATCTGCCCCAGCTGTCGGACGCCCCGCTGATGGGTGTGGTGCAGCGCGGCGTCAAACTGGTGGCCGGCGCGCTGGCCAACGACCCGGCGGCCGGCGCCGCCACCACGCTGTACTGCATCACCGAGCCGATCCCGCCGGGCAGCTACGTCGGAGTGGAGGGCAGGTTCGGTCTGCGTGGGCGCCCGGTGCTGATCGGGCGATCGGCGCTGGCATGTGACTACGCGACGGCAGCGCGGGTCTTCCAGTTCGCCGAGCACGAAACGGGCACCACGCTTCCCGTCGGGTAGCCGGGTCCCGTCCGGTCACACCCGGCCGTTGGTCGGGGCATAACCGGGCTGTCACCTGCCGGTGGGACAGTCACTGCTGTGACCGGCGACCTCGATCACCTGGAGTCGGTACCGACGCTTGTCGAGCGGTTTCACCGGTTCTGCACGCGGGTGGTCGCGCGACTGCCATTGGGCCTGAATTCCGTTGTCGCCCCCACATTTCTCGGCTTCACCCTGATCAACAGCTTCACCTTCGGGGTGGACATGGTGTTGTTGACGGTGCTGCACAGCGGATTCGCGGTGCCGCTGCCGGTCGCCCTCACGGTGGGCTACGTATGCGCATTCACGCTGGCGTTCTTCCTGAACCGGACCCTGAACTTCCGCTCGCACGCCACCGTCGGCCCGCAACTGGTCGTCTACGTGGTGGTGGTCGCGGTCAACTACGCGGCATTCATCGTCGCGCTGCCGACCTCGCTGGCCGCGGCGGGCCTGCAGTATCACCTGGCCCGGCTGCTCGCCGGCTGCTGCGAGGCGGTCTACATGTACACCGCGATGCGGCTGGTGGTGTTCCGGCGCTGAAACACCGACAATGACTCCCATGGCCACTCCGCTGACCCGCAGGCACATGATCGTCGGCGCGGGTGCCGTGGTCGGCGCCGGGGCGTTGGTCTCGTGTGCGGGCACCGCGGACGAACCCGCGTCGGCCCAGGGCGAATCCGGCGTCCTCGCGACCACCGCGCAGGTGCCCGTCGGGTCGGCGCTCATCGTGGACGACATCGTGCTGACACAGCCGGTGGCCGGTGAGTTCACCGGGTTCTCCGCGGTCTGCCCGCACGCCGGGTGCGCGGTGTCCAAGGTCGACGGCGCTCAGGTCAGCTGTCCGTGCCACGGCAGCACCTTCGGATTGGACGGGGCGGTGATCTCCGGCCCGGCGCGCGAGCCGCTGGCCCCGGCTCCGATCACAGTCCGGGGTGATTCGATCGTGGCGGGCTGAAAGCTCGTTACGATCATCGGCTGTGGTGGACGACCAGCGCGGTGAACCGGCGCCGATCCCGTGGTACGAGGAATCGTGGGCGGTGGTCACCGCCGGGGCGGCCGGGGTGCTGGCGGTCGGCGTACTGATCTACGCCGTCGTGCAGACCGCCGAGAACTCGGTGGAGCCGTCCTACGGCCCGCAGAACTACACCGACTATTCCGCGTCGACCGCCAGCGCCACATCCACGTCCACGACCACATCGCGGACCACCAGATCCACGACCACCACGACCACGGAGTCGACCACCACGACGACGGAGTCGACCACCACGACCACGACCCCGTCGCTGGATGACGAGAACCCGTTCATCCTGAACCCGTTCGCCACCACCACGACGGAACCAGGATGAGCGTTTAGCCAGCCGATTCGCTGGGGATGTGATCGTCTGACAGAATCAGCCCCGAGGGGAGTACTCCTGCGCTGCGGTGTCGTCATCACGTCGTCCGTCATCGGACGACCGGTGCTGCAGGTCCACGCGATGTCTGCGCGGGCGGAAGAGACCTCGGCCGTTGATCGACGACCGGAGGCTCCAACCATATGAACGTGTCCGCACTCGAGTGGGGCATCACCCTCGCCGTCACCTTGGGCGTCCTGCTCGTGGATGTCCTGGTGTTCGGCCGACGGCCACATGAGCCGTCCACCAAAGAGACCTCCATCGCGCTGACGTTCTACGTCAGCCTCGCCATCGCCTTCGGCATCTGGACCTGGACCTTCCACGGCAGCCAGTTCGGTGTCGAATTCTTCGCCGGCTGGCTCACCGAGTACAGCCTCTCGGTCGACAACCTGTTCATCTTCTTGATCATCATGGCCAGCTTCAAGGTGCCCAGGATCTATCAGCAGCAGGCGCTGCTGGTGGGCATCATCCTGGCGCTGATCTTCCGCGGCATCTTCATCGCCCTCGGCGCGGTGGCCATCGAGCAGTTCTCCTGGATCTTCTACATCTTCGGCGCATTCCTGATCTACACCGCGATCAAGCTGGCCAAGGACACCGATCACGACGACGACGCCGAGAACGGTGTCGTCCGGTTCGCGCGTAACTACCTGAACACCACCGACAAGTGGCACGGTCTGAAGCTCACGGTGGTCGAGGGTTCCAAGCGCGTCATGACGCCGATGTTCCTGGTGATCGTCGCGCTGGGCACCACCGACCTGCTGTTCGCCCTGGATTCGATCCCGGCCATCTACGGGCTCACCCAGGAGCCCTACCTGGTGTTCACCGCGAACGTGTTCGCCCTGATGGGTCTGCGCCAGCTGTACTTCCTGCTCGGTGACCTGCTCAAGCGCCTGGTCTACCTGTCCCAGGGCCTGTCCTTCATCCTCGGCTTCATCGGCGTCAAGCTGGTGCTGCACGCCCTGCACGAGAACGAACTGCCGTTCATCAACGGTGGCGAGCCGCTGCACGTACCGACGATCCCGACGCTGGCCAGCCTGGGCGTCATCATCGTCACGCTGGTCATCACCACCGTCGCCAGCCTGTACAAGACCCGGGTCGTCGACAAGAAGGCCGACGACGCCGCCGCCGAAGATACGGCCGACGGGGAAGCGCCGGTCAAGCCGGCCGAGTAGTTGTCGGAGCGGGGCGCTGCTGTAAGCGCCCCGCTCAAACCCGTTATCCCGCCGGTCAATTCGTTAACGTATGTCGGCATGCCGTCCGCCCGCGCTCGCCCCGAGACTTTCCCCCGTCGCTTCGCTCGCCCCGAACCTGCAGCCGTCCGCAAAGCCGTCATCGGCGCGTCCATCGGCAATGCCGTGGAATGGTTCGATTTCGCCATCTACGGGTTCCTGGCCACCTATATCGCCGCCAACTTCTTCCCGGCGGACAACGAGACGGCGGCGTTGCTGAACACCTTCGCGATCTTCGCGGCCGCGTTCTTCATGCGTCCACTCGGTGGGTTCGTCTTCGGGCCGCTCGGGGACCGCATCGGACGGCAGAAGGTGCTGGCCCTGGTCATCCTGCTGATGTCGGCGGCCACCCTGCTGATCGGCCTGCTGCCGACCTATTCGGCCATCGGAGTGGCCGCCCCGCTGCTGCTGTTGGTCCTGCGGTGTGTGCAGGGCTTCTCGGCGGGCGGTGAATACGGCGGCGGTGCGGTGTATCTGGCCGAATACGCCACCGACAGGCGGCGCGGATTCGTCGTCACCTTCATGGTGTGGTCGGGGGTGCTCGGCTTCCTGATCGGGTCGATCACCGTCACCCTGCTGCAGGCGGGGCTGTCCGCCGCCGCGATGGACAGCTATGGCTGGCGCATCCCGTTCCTGCTCGCCGCGCCGCTGGGGCTGGTCGGCCTGTACATCCGGCTGCGGCTGGACGACACCCCGGAGTTCACCGAGCTGAGCAGCCGCGACAAGGTCGCCGACCGCCCGCTGCGGGAGGCCTTCAGCACCTCGTGGCGACCGATCCTGCAGGTCATCGGGCTGTTCATGATCTTCAACGTCGGCTACTACGTGGTGTTCACCTTTTTGCCGACCTACCTGATCAAGACCCTCGAGTTCTCCAAGACCGCATCGTTTCTCTCCATCACGCTGGCCAGCCTGGTGGCACTCGTGCTGACGCTGCCGTTCGCCGTGCTGTCGGACCGGATCGGGCGAAAGCCGATGCTGATCGCCGGCGCGCTCGCCTTCGTGGTCCTGAGCTATCCGCTCTTCCTGCTGCTGACGTCCGGATCGCTGGCGGCGGCCATCACCGCGCACTGCGTGCTCGCCGCGATCGAATCGATCTACATCTCCACCGCGGTCACCGCGGGCGTCGAGCTGTTCGCCACCCGGGTGCGCTACAGCGGCTTCGCCGTCGGCTACAACATCTGCGTCGCGGTGTTCGGTGGCACCACGCCGTACGCGGTGACCTGGCTGACGGCCGAGACCGGCAATCCGCGGGCGGCCGCGTTCTATCTGGTGACCGCCGCGGTGCTGTCGCTGGGCACGGTGCTGACCCTGCGTGAATCGGCGGGCAAACCGCTGGCTGCCACCTGAGGGTGGGTCAGCCTGCGATGATGTCGGAATGAGACCGGGGACCAGGCCGACCAAAGCGGACGTCGCGCGGCTGGCCAACGTCTCACCGGCGACCGTCAGCTATGTGCTCAACAACGTCAAGGGCCAGACCATCTCGGCGCAGACCCGTGCCGCCGTGCAGGACGCAGCCAAATCCCTCGGCTACCGGCCAAACCTGGCCGCCCGCAATCTCGCCCGCGGCGGCAGCGGCGTGGTGCTCTACATCGTCCCGCGAATTTCGTTGGGCGAGTTGCTCCTTGAGGTCGGCAGCCGGCTGACCACGGAGCTGGCCCGCCACGGCGTGGTGTTGTCATTGCAATTCGAGACCGATGACGGACGCAATGTCGTCGACGCCGTGGCCGATCTGAACCCGATCGCGGTGACCAGTGTGTTCCCGCTCGGCGGTGCCGCACTGGAGGCGGTGACGGCCGCGGGCATCCCGCAGATCTACCTCGGCAGTGCGCAACTGCACGCGATGGGCGAGCTACACCTGTCGATCGGCCGGATGCGCGTCGAGCACCTGGTGGCCCGGGGCCATCGCCGCCTGGCGTTCGCCTTCGCCGGGGACGAGACGCTGCGGCCACTCGGCGACTACTGGCTGAGCGGCCTGCAGGCGGCCGCCGCGGAACTCCCCGAGATCGCCACCGCGACCGTCTCCGCCGACGGCTCCGATGCCGCGGCGGTGGTGCGGAACTGGATGGCGGCCGGCGTGACGGCGGTGTGCGCGCAGAGTGACGAGACCGCCCTGGTGGTGCTGCACGGCATCAGGGAGGCCGGGCTGCGCTGCCCGCAGGATCTCGCGGTGATGGGTGTCGACGCGATTCCCCTGGGCGCGGTCAGCGGGCCGCCGCTGACCTCGGTGGGTCTGGACGCCAAGACGATCGTCGAGGTGTCGGTGGCGGCCATGATGACCGAGCTCGGATTTCCCAGCGTCCGGGAACCCAGTAGCGAGAACGTCGCGCACCTGATCCAGCGCGCCTCCACCTGACGCCGCATGTCCACGCTTGCCCTCGGGGGAGTGATCCGCGTAACTTACGCGAGTAAGTAGCAGCCCCGGAGAGGTGTGATCAGGTGACCGTCGACGCGAGCCCAGGACAGACTGACGGCACCGCCGTCGGTGACGTGTATTTCGACCCGTACAACGTCGAGATCAACGCCAACCCCTATCCGGCGTTCGCCCGGCTGCGGGAGGAGGCGCCGCTCTACTACAACGAAGAGTTCGACTTCTACGCGCTGAGCCGCTTCGCCGATGTGAACAAGGCGCTCATCGACCATGAGACGTTCAGCTCGGCCCGCGGCGCGATCATCGAACTGATCAAGGCCAATATCGAGATTCCCTCGGGCGCGCTGATCTTCGAGGATCCGCCGATCCACACCACCCACCGCAAGCTGCTCGCCCGGATGTTCACCCCGCGCAAGATCGCCGCGCTGGAACCCAAGATCCGCGAGTACTGCGCGGCGGCGCTCGACCCGCTGGTGGGCGCGGGGAGTCTCGACTTCATCACCGACTTCGGCGCGATCATGCCGATGCAGGTGATCAGCACCCTGCTCGGCATCCCCGAGGACGACCAGGAGATGATCCGCGACCACGGCAACGACCAGATGCGCACCGAGGCGGGCAAGCCGATGAAGGCCGCCTCGGAAGGGATGATCGACGGTTCGATCTTCGAGACCTATATCGATTGGCGCAAGGACAACCCGTCCGACGACATCATGACCGACCTGCTCAACGTCGAGTTCACCGACGAGCAGGGCGTGACCCGCAGACTCACCCGCGAAGAGTTGCTCATCTACATCAACGTGGTCGCCGGCGCCGGTAACGAGACGACGACCCGGCTGATCGGCTGGGCGGCCAAGGTGCTCGCCGAGCATCCCGACCAGCGCCGCCAGCTCGTCGAGAACCCGGCGCTGATCCCGCAGGCCATCGAGGAACTGCTGCGCTTCGAACCGCCCGCTCCGCACGTGGCGCGCTACGTCACGCGCGATGTCGAGTACTACGGCCAGACGGTGCCCGAGGGTGCGTCGATGATGATGCTGATCGCCTCGGCCGTGCGTGACAGCCGCCAGTTCCCGCCCGACGGTGAGGTGTTCGACATCCACCGCGAACAGCGCCAGCACCTGGCGTTCAGCGTCGGCACACACTTCTGCCTGGGCTCGGCACTGGCGCGCCTGGAAGGCCGGATCGCGCTGGAGGAGATGCTCAAGCGGTTCCCCGAGTGGGAGGTCGATCTGCCGAACGCCACGCTGTCGCCGACCTCGACGGTGCGCGGGTGGGACTCGATGCCGGTCTTCATTCCGTGAGCGCGACCCTGACGGTCCCCGCTTCGTGGGAGGACGTCACCCCCGCGTGGCTGACCGCGGCACTGGCCCGTGACTTCCCGGGTGCGGTGGTCGCCGACGTGACCGTGCAGATGCGCGATGACGGCACCAACCGGCGGGCCCGCCTCGGTGTCCGCTACGCCGAGGGGGCGGGGCCGGCCGCGGTGTTCGTCAAGGCCGTCGACCCGGGCCACAAGGAGATGATCAAGTACACCAGCGGGCTGCTGCACGAGCCCCGGCTCTTCACCTCCGGTGTCGGGCTACCGCTGGAACACCCGGCGGTGTACGCCGCGCCGATCGACGAGGCCGCCGAGGACTTCATGCTGGTCATGGAGGACCTGACCGCCCGCGGTGCCGATCCGCGCGACGCCACCCGGCCGCTCACTCCCGAGCAGGCGGCCAGCGGGGTGCGCGGCCTGGCCCGCCTGCACGGCGCGTTCTGGGGTGAGCGGCTGGCGCGGCCCGGCCTGGAGTGGCTGGAACCGTTCGTGGCCTGGGACGGCATGCAGTACGCACCCCTGCCCGCGGCGCTGGAGCGACTCGGCGACGACGCGCCGGCCTCGGTACAGGCACTGACCATCGACCAACTGGTGGAAGGCATCTGGAAACCGTTCATCCGGACGCTGTCTGCGCCGGGTGTGCCCACCACCCTGCTGCACGGGGACCCGCACATCGGGAACACCTACCTGACCCCCGGCGGGGAGCTCGGATTCCTGGACTGGCAGGTGGCCCGGCGCGGGAACTTCTCCGTCGACCTGGGCTACTTCCTGCAGGGCGCGCTGATCACCGAGGACCGGCGCGTCCATGAGCGCGAACTGCTCGGTGTGTACCGGGACAGCCTGGGTCTGCCCGCCGGCGAACTGCCCTCGGCCGAGGAGATCTGGCTGCGCTACCGGGCGTCGGTCGCACACGGCCTGACCACCTGGCTGGCCACCGCCAGCGCGGGCGAGTTGTGGCAGCGCCCCGACATCGCGCTGGCATTGGCGCAGCGTTACAGCGCCGCCTACCAGGACCTGAACACCTCGGAGGCTCTGGCGGAATTGACCACCTAGTCTTGGTGGCGTGACGAGAGCGCTGCGACGGTGATCGATCAGCTGCTCGTCGTCGTCTTCGCCCTGTGCGCAGCCATTTTCGCGGCCGTCGGCATCGTGGTGCGCCAGCGCGCGACGATCGATGTGCCCGAGGAGTACGGGGTCAGCACGGTCATGCTGGCCACCCTGCTGCGCCGTCCGCTGTGGTGGGCCGGTACCGCCGCGGCGGTGGCCGGCTTCGTGTTCCAGGCCCTGGCCCTGGACAACGGATCGCTGATCGTGGTGCAGCCACTGCTGGTGTCGGCGCTGTTGTTCGCGCTGCCGCTGAGCGCCCGGTTGGCGCACCGCCGGGTCAGCAGGGGCGCCTGGTTGTGGGCGCTGCTGCTCACGGTGTCGCTGGCGATCTTCATCCTGCTCGCCCATCCGCGGGTGAGCGATCAGGTGGCCCCGGTGACCACCATCGCGGTGGTGGCCGCGGTGTGCTCGGTGGTGGTCCTCGTCGCCGTGGTGATCGCGGTGCGCCGGACGGGCTGGCAGCGCGCGGTGCCACTGGCCGTCGCCGTCGGTGTGCTGTTCGGTCTGGTCGCGGTGCTCACCAAGATGCTCATGCACCAGCTGGACCGGAACTCGATCGCCGAGGTGCTGGCGACTCCGCTGCCGTACGCGCTGGTGCTGCTGGGCGTGCTCGCGACCCTGCTGCAGCAGTCGGCGTTCCACGCCGGATCGCTGCAGACCTCGGTGCCGACCATGCTGGTGATCGAACCCATGGCCGCCGTGCTGCTGGGGGTGTTCCTGCTCGGGGAGACGCTCACCGCGAACCGGTGGGAGGCGGTGGTGCTGACCGTCGCGGTGTTCGCCATGACCGCGGCCACCATCGCGCTCGGGCGTGACGAAGGCGCCTATGAGGCCGAGTTGGAAGCCACATCACGCACCGCCTGAGAGTTGTTTTCACAGGAAATCCGCAGGTCGCGGGCCCTCGGGCATATCTTTAGTTTTGCTAACGTTGTAGCGGACGGCCGGCGCGGACGACGAGGTCCCCGGAGCGATTTCCCGTCGCTCCGCTCGCCCGGCCCACGAACAGCGATAGAGAACCGAAGGATTACTCATGTCCGAAGAAAACTTTGATGACCGCCTCGCGCGGCTCTATGCCACCGACGCCGAGTTCGCCGCCGCCACGCCCAGCGCGTCGGTCAACGCCGCCGTCAACGAGCCCGGCCTGACACTGCCCGAGATCGTGCGCACCGTCCTGACCGGCTACGCCGACCGGCCCGCGCTGGGCGCCCGCGCCGTCGAGTTCGTCACCGACGAAACCGGCCGCACCGTCGCCGAGCTGCAGCCGCGGTTCGAGACCATCACCCATGGACAGCTGTGGGAGCGCGTGCGCGCGCTGGCCGACGCGTGGCGCGGTGACCCCGTGAACCCCGGGGACCGCGTCGCGCTGCTGGGGTTCACCAGCGTCGATTACACCGTCGCCGATATCGCGCTCACCCAGCTCGGCGCCGTCTCGGTGCCGCTGCAGACCAGCGCATCGGCGGCCGCCCTCGCCCCGATCATCGCCGAAACCGAACCGGTGCTCATCGCGTCGAGCATCGACTACCTCGATGACGCCGTGGAACTCGCGCTCGGATCCAGTGCTGGGCGGCTCGTGGTGTTCGACTACCGGCCCCAGGTCGACGACCAGCGCGACGCGCTGGTGGTGGCGACGGCCCGCCTCGGTGATCGGGTCACCCTCGAGACCCTCGACGATGTGCTGGCCCGACCGGCCTCCACCGTCGAACCGATTGCCGCGCAGGAGGAATCGGATCCGCTGTCGCTGCTGATCTACACCTCCGGCAGCACCGGAGCGCCCAAGGGTGCGATGTACCCGGCGAGCAAGGTCGCCGACATCTGGCGGCCCGCAGCCAACGCACACTGGGACGACAGCCAGGGCGTGGTGCCGTCGATCGTGCTGAGCTTCATGCCGATGAGCCACGTCATGGGGCGCGGCATCCTCTACAGCGCGCTGGCCAGCGGCGGCTCGGTGAACTTCGCCGCCCGCGCCGACCTGTCCACCTTCCTGGAAGACCTGGCCCTGACCCGGCCCACCCAGATGAACTTCGTGCCGCGCATCTGGGACATGCTGTTCGGCGAGTACCAGAGCCGGATCGCCCACGGCGCCGACGAGGCCACACTGCTGGCCGACATGCGGGAGAACCTGCTGGGCGGACGCTATGTCAGTGCGCTGACCGGTTCGGCGCCCATCTCACCCGAACTCAAGGCGTGGGTGGAGCGGCTGCTCGGCATGCACCTGCTGGAGGGTTACGGCTCCACCGAGGCGGGTGCGGTGTTCGTGGACGGCAAGATCACCCGGCCGCCGGTGCTGGAGTACAAGCTCGTCGACGTGCCGGAGCTCGGCTACCACCTGACCGACCGGCCGCACCCGCGTGGCGAGTTGCTGGTGCGCTCCGAGCAGCTGTTCCCCGGCTACTACAAGCGCCCCGAGATCACCGCGCAGGTGTTCGACGAGGACGGCTTCTACCGGACCGGCGATATCGTCGCCGAACTCGGACCCGATCAGGTCGCCTATGTCGACCGGCGCAACAATGTGCTCAAGCTGTCCCAGGGTGAGTTCGTCACGGTCTCCACACTGGAGGCCGCCTTCAACACCGCGCCGCTGGTGCGTCAGATCTACATCTACGGCAACAGCGCCCGGCCCTATCTGCTCGCGGTGGTGGTGCCCACCGACAGCGGCGCCACCAAGGCCGAGATCGCCGCCTCGCTGAAGGACGCCGCCCGGGCCGCGAATCTGCAATCTTACGAGCTGCCAAGGGATTTCCTGATCGAGACGACACCGTTCACGGTGGAGAACGGGCTGCTCACCGGCATCCGTAAGCTCGCCTGGCCCAAGCTCAAGGAGCGCTACGGCGCCGAACTGGAGCAGCTCTACGCCGACCTGGCCGACGGTCAGGCGCAGGAGTTGCAGGCGCTGCGCGCCGCGGGGGCCACCGGACCGGTGCTCGACACCGTCAGCCGGGCCGCGGTCGCGCTGCTGGGAGCGGCCAGCTCCGATATCGCACCCGATGTGCACTTCACCGATCTGGGCGGAGATTCGTTGTCGGCGTTGACCTTCGGCAACCTGCTGGCCGACATCTTCGACGTCGAGGTCCCGGTCTCGGTGATCGTGAGCCCGGCCTCGGATCTGCAGGCCATCGCCGATCACATCGAGACCCAGCGCGCCGGGGGCACCGGCCGCCCGACGTTCGCCTCCGTGCATGGCGCCGGCGCGACCGAGGTGCACGCCGCCGATCTCACCCTGGACAAGTTCATCGACGCCGCGACTCTGGCTGCCGCGCCGTCGCTTCCGGGTCCGGTGAGCGAGATCCGCACCGTGTTGCTGACCGGCGCCACCGGCTTCCTGGGCCGCTATCTGGCACTGGAGTGGCTGGAGCGGATGGACCTGGTGGACGGCAAGGTGATCTGCCTGGTCCGCGCCAAGTCCGACGAGGAGGCTCGGGCACGGCTGGACAAGACCTTCCAGACCGGTGACCCGAAGCTGGTCGCACACTACCGCGACCTTGCCGACCGCCATCTGGAGGTCATCGCGGGCGACAAGGGCGAGGCCGATCTCGGTCTGGCACCGGCGGTCTGGCAGCGACTGGCCGACACCGTGGACCTCATCGTGGATCCGGCCGCACTGGTCAACCACGTGCTGCCCTACAGCGAGTTGTTCGGCCCCAACGCCCTCGGCACCGCCGAACTGATCCGTATTGCCTTGACCACCAGGATCAAGCCGTTCGCCTACGTGTCCACCATCGGGGTCGGCTGGGGTATCGAGCCCGGCAACTTCGTCGAGGACGCCGATATCCGCACCATCTCCGCCACCCGACGCGTCGATGACACCTACGCCAACGGGTACGGCACCAGTAAATGGGCCGGCGAGGTGCTGCTGCGCGAGGCGCACGACCTGACCGGTCTACCGGTGTCGGTGTTCCGGTGCGACATGATCCTGGCCGACACCACCTACGCCGGGCAGCTGAACCTGCCCGACATGTTCACCCGGATGATGCTCAGTCTGGTCGCCGCCGGTATCGCCCCCGGATCCTTCAACGAGCTTGACGCCGAGGGCAATCCACAGCGCAGCCACTACGACGGGCTGCCGGTGGAGTTCATCGCCGAGGCGATCTCGACGCTGGGCACCCAGGTGGCGCTGGAGCCCGGCGCGGCGTTCGAGACGTATCACGTGATGAACCCGTACGACGACGGCATCGGCATGGACACCTTCGTCGACTGGCTGGTCGAGGCCGGCTACCCGATCGAGCGGGTCGGTGACTACGCGCAGTGGCTGTCCCGGTTCGAGACCGCGCTGCGCGCCCTGCCGGACAGGCAGCGCCAGGCGTCACTGCTGCCGTTGCTGCACAACTACACCGCACCGGGTGTGCCGGTGAACGGGGCGATGGCACCGACCGAGGTGTTCCGCACCGCGGTGCAGGACGCAAAGATCGGTCCGGACAAGGACATTCCGCACGTGAGCCGGGAGGTCATCGTGAAGTACGCGACGGATCTGGAGCTGCTCGGCCTGCTCTGACCCACCGCGCGAGAATGGGGCACCCCGACCGGGGTGCCCCATTCTCGTTGTGCGGTATCAGTTCACGTCGACGTACACGGTCTGCCCGGCCAGCGCGTTGTACACGTAGTCGCGGTCCTCGTCGTCGACGATCCAGTTCTGGCGGAAGTTCTGGCCCTGCCGGATGCCGACCACGACCGCCTCGGACAGTGGCCGGCTGCTCAGCCGGCTGACGATCACGCGGTAACCCTGGGCCCGCAGTCCATCGATCGTCTGCTGGGCTGTGCCCGATATGTCGTCGGGCGTCGCGGCTGCCGGCGCGGCGAATCCCACTATGGCCGCGGCCAGGCCGGCGGTGATCGATGCCAGTTGCTTCATGGTGGCGCCCCTTTTCTGACTTCCGATCCTATAGATCGGCGTCAGGCGTGCCAGGACGACCAGTTCGTGACGGCGATCGCCACCACCGGGCCGTCCAGGGCGGTGCGCGCGTACTGCGCATACTTGGCGCGCAGCAGCCCGTAGCCGATGGCCATCTGCTCGCCGTCGTGATGCACGCTGGCCAGGCCGTCGGCCCGCACCCACCACAGTTGGTCCCAGTCCTCGGTGTAGTGGTCGACCAGCAGACTCACCCGCGGGTTGGCCTCGATATTGGCCAGCCGGCGCAGGCGTTGGGTGGACTTACGTTTCGCGTCGACGGCGGTGTAGACGGTGTCCCCCTCGACGGCGAAGACGACCGGGACCAGATGCGGTGCGGCATCGGTTCCCGCCGTGGCGAGCGCGGCGACGGTGCCGCCGGTGAACAGTTCGACGGCATCATGGTCGGGCACACACCCGATGTTAGGCCGCCCGGTCGACAGGATTGCCGGTAGCGTCGGATCCCGTTCACTGCGATGTCACCGACAGGTCACCAGCTGGCCGCCTGTCCATCGGAAGGTTCGGCAATGAAGAATTCGTTCCTGGGTCTGGCTGCCGCCGCACTGCTGACCGTCGGCCTTGTCGCCTGCGCCCCACCGGGGAAGGACGAGCAGCCCGCCGAGGGCGACGCACGCACCGCCACCTCGGCCGCCGACTTCGGCGGTATGGAGGGTCTGATCGAGGCCGCCAAGGCCGAGGGCGAACTCAACGTCATCGCGCTGCCGCCGGACTGGGCGAACTACGGCCGGATCATCGAGGCGTTCACCGAGAAGTACGGCATCACGGTGAACTCGGCGCAACCGGGCGCCAGCAGCCAGGAGGAGATCAACGCCGCGATCCAGCAGAAGGGCCGCAGCACCGCACCCGACGTCTTCGATCTGGGACAGTCCGTCGCGCTGGCCAACACCGAGATGTTCGCCCCGTACAAGGTGGAACACTTCGCCGAGATCTCGGACGCGTTCAAGGACCCGGACGGCACCTGGGTCAACGACTACGGCGGCTACATGTCCATCGGCTACGACTCGACCAAGGTGCCGACGGTCGCGGGCGTCGATGATCTGTTGAAACCCGAGTTCGCGGGCAAGGTCGCACTCAATGGCGATCCCACCCAGTCCGGGGCGGCGTTCTCCGGGGTGATGATGGCCTCGATCGCCCAGGGCGGCTCACCCGATGACATCGCGCCGGGCGTGGAATTCTTCGCCAAACTCAGCGAGGCGGGCAACTTCCTGCCGGTCGACCCGACACCGGCCACCATCGCCTCCGGCCAAACCCCGGTGGTCATCGACTGGGATTACCTGAATGTCGAACAGTCCAAGAAGGTTCCGGGCTGGAAGGTGATCATCCCGCACAACGCCGCCGTCGCCGGTTACTACTTCCAGGCCATCAACGCCGATGCTCCGCACCCGGCTGCCGCCCGGCTGTGGCAGGAGTTCCTCTACAGCGATGAGGGGCAGAACCTGTACCTGGGCGGTGGCGCCCGGCCGGTGCGGGCCGATTCGATGGTGACCCGGGGCAGCATCGACCGGGTGGTCTACGGGGGGTTGCCGCCGGTGGACGGCGCGGCGACATTCGTGTCGGTGGAGCAGAACGAGGCGGCGACCGAGTATCTGGAAGCCAACTGGGCCAAGGCCATCGGCTGACCGTGCGGTACCTCCGGCAGGCCGTGGCGCTGCTGCCGTTCCTGGCGGTGGTGCTGGTCTTCCTCATCATCCCGACCGGCACCGTGATCGTGAACGCCTTCGTGGTGGACGGCCGGTTCTCGCTGGACCTGGTCGCGGCGCTGTTCACCGAGGCGCCGCTGGCCGCCCTGGTGCGCAGTGTGGCGCTCTCGGCGAGCAGCGCGGTGATCGGTGCGGTGCTCGGTGCCGTGTTGGCCTGGTTGATCCTGAGCAGCCCGCCGGACTCCCTGCTGCGCCGGGCGGTGCTGTCGCTGGCCAGCGTGCTGGCCCAGTTCGGTGGTGTGGCACTGGCGTTCGCCTTCCTGGCGACGGTCGGCCTCAACGGTGTGTTGACGCTGTGGCTGCAACAGTGGCTCGGAATCGACGTCGCCGCCGGTGGCTGGCTGTACAGCGTGGGCGGACTCGTGCTGGTGTACACCTATTTTCAGATCCCGCTCATGGTCATCGTGTTCCTGCCCGCGCTGGACGGACTGCGCACCCAATGGCGGGAGGCGGCGGTGAGCCTCGGGGCGAGCACCTGGCAGTACTGGCGCGAGGTGGCGATGCCACTGCTGACACCGGCCTTCCTGGGCTCGCTGCTGCTGTTGTTCGCCAACGCCTTTGCCGCCTACGCGACCGCGGCGGCGCTGGTCAGTCAGGGCAGTCCCATTGTGCCGCTGCTCATCCGGTCGGCGCTGACCAGCGAGGTGGTGCTGGGGCGGGCCGGGCTGGCCTATGCGCTGGCGCTGGAGATGATCGTCGTGGTGGCCGTGGTGATGATCGCCTACAACCTGCTGGTGCGCCGCACGGCGCGGTGGTTGCGATGAAACTCCTGCGTCCACTTCTCTGGCTGCTGTTCGGCGCCTTCTTCCTGTTCCCGCTCTATGCCATGGGCGATTTCGCCACCCGCGATCTGCGCTCGGGTGGGCGCACCATGGCGGCGTGGGTCAATCTGTTCGCCGACGATGCCCTGTTCGCCGCGATCCTGACGTCGCTGTCGCTCGCGGTGCTGACGGTGACGGCCATGCTGGCGCTGCTGGTGCCGACGATGATCTGGGTCCGGCTGCGCGCACCGTGGGCGAGCAGGTTCATCGAGTTTCTCTGCCTGCTGCCGTTGACGATCCCGGCGCTGGTGGTGGTCGTCGGCCTGCGCAACGTCTACCTCTGGGTCACCTACCTGCTGGGCGAGTCGGCGCTGACGCTCACCTTCGTCTACGTGGTGTTGGTGCTGCCGTTCGCCTATCGGGCGCTGGACGCCGCGTTGTCCGCGATCGATCTGCAGACCCTCGCCGAGGCGGCACGGTCGCTGGGCGCGGGCTGGGCATCGACGATCGTGGCGGTGATCGTGCCGAACATCCGCGCGGGCATCCTGTCGGCGGCGTTCATCTCGATCGCGGTGGTGCTCGGCGAGTACACGGTGGCGTCGCTGTCCGGTTTCCAGACGCTGCCGGTGCAGATCGTGGAGATCGGCAAGAGCGACGGGCCGACATCGGTGGCGGCCTCGCTGGCCACCCTGATCTTCGGGTTCGCGTTGTTGTTGGTGTTGTCCTTGGTGAGCAGAGGGAGGCGTCGCGCATGACTCGGGCGAGCGTAGCGACGGGGGATGGGCCAGGGGGCGTAGCGGTCGAGTTCGTCGACCTGACCCGCAGCTACGGTGCGGTGCGCGCCCTGGACGGACTGACCCTGCAGATCCAGCCGGGCGAGCTGGTGGCCCTGCTGGGCCCCTCGGGATGCGGCAAGACCACCGCGCTGCGCATCCTGGCCGGCCTGGACGAGGCCGACGCGGGCTCGGTGGCCATCGGCGGCCGCGATATCAGCCGGGTGCCGGCCAACAAGCGCGATATCGGGCTGGTCTTCCAGGCCTACAGCCTTTTCCCACACCTGACGGTCCTCGACAATGTCGCCTTCGGACTCAAGATGCGTGGCGTCGGTCCGCGGGAGCGTGCCGGGCGGGCCGCCGAGATGCTGGAGCTGGTGGGACTGGCCGCACAGGCGGGGCGGTATGCCGATGAGCTGTCCGGCGGGCAGCAGCAGCGGGTGGCGCTGGCCCGGGCGCTGGCCATCCGGCCGCGGGTGCTGCTGCTCGATGAGCCGCTGTCGGCGCTGGACGCCCAGGTGCGCGGCCAGTTGCGCGACGAGATCCGCCGGGTGCAGCAGGAGGTGGGGACCACGACGCTGTTCGTGACCCACGACCAGGAGGAGGCGCTGGCGGTGGCCGACCGGGTGGCGGTGATGAACGGCGGCCGCCTGGAACAGCTGGCGGCGCCGGCCGAGCTCTACACCCGGCCGGCGACTCCGTTCGTGGCCGAATTCGTCGGCCTGCACAACCGGCTGCCCGCCACGGTGGTCGACGGCCGGGTGCGGCTGTGGGGTCATCCGGTAGCGGCGCTACCCGGATCGGTGGGCGCGGGGAGCGCCCTGGTCCGGCCGGAGGCGATCCGGCTGACGGTCGATCCGGCCGGCGCGGCCACCGTGCAGTCGGTGGCCTTCCTCGGCGCGGTCTCGCGCGTCACGGTGGCACTCGATGACGGCTCGTCGGTCATCGCCCAGGTCAGCGGGCAGAGCTTCGGGCCGGGGGACCGGGTTCGGCCGGGCATCGACAGTGCCGGCGTGCTGGTGGTCTAGACAGCCTTCACCGGTTCGATGCCCAGGTCCTTGTAGGTCACCAGCGCGACGAACGGCACGCCCATGCCGGCGAACAGGTCGGCGGCGATATCGCCGCGGTCGACCATCGGGATCACCCCGGTGACCACGGCGCCGGCCGCGGTGACGCGGTCGTAGGCCTTGGCGGTGGAGCCCCCGGTGCTGATGACATCGTCGACCAGCAGGACCCGGGTGCCCGGCTCGATGCGGGTGCCCTCGATCCACTGCTCACGGCCGCGGGCCTTCTGCTCCTTGCGCACCGAGAACCAGGCGGCGCCGGTCACCATCGCCACGCCGTGGGCCAGCGGGTCGGCGCCCATGGTGAGTCCGCCGACGGCGTCGAACTCGATACCGCTGCGGGCGGCCAGGTCGGCGACGGCCCGGCTGACGGTGGTCAGCCGCTCGCCGTTGTCGATGGCGTACTTGCCGTCGATGTAGTCGTGGCTGAGCTGACCGCTGACGAGCTTGAACGGCTCCTCGCGATGCTCATAACCGCGCGTCTTGATCAGCTCGAAAGCCGCTTGCCAACTCTCCGGGCGCTGCATACCCGAAATCGTATTGCACGAGCACGGGCACGATCAGCCCTGCCGTGCCCTCCGGGTCAGCTCGACTGCGGCCGAGCGCAATTCATCGATGCCATTGATCGGTGCCAGGTATCCGGCCCGGGTGTAGGCGATCCCGCGGGGCGTGCTGACCCGGAGGTCGAGGCCGTACCGGTCGGCCGCGGTGCAGGTCGCCGCGGTGGCATCGGGGTAGCCACCCAGGTTCTGCGCCATCGCGACCAGCGCGTCGGCGTGGTCTGCGTTGAGGTGGGCGACGGCCCCGGCGGAGTGCGGTGCCACCGGGTCGGGCGCGGCCGCGGTGTAGTCGGCGCCCGAGGTGGAGTCCATCCGGCCGTACCCGCCGACCCAGCGGACCCGCTGCACCTGCAGCACCCACAGCGCGAAATCGCTGTAGTCGATGTAGTACTTGGCGGCGGGCACGGCCGCCAGGTGGGCGGCCCGGGCGCCGGCCAGGGCGTCCCCGGTGGGCCGCACGACCGTGCCGGCCAGCGTGATGCGTCCGGAGGCCAACGGGTCCTCCGGGGCGTCCGGCGCGACGATCGCGATGCTCGCGCGCTGATCGCCCGCGAGGTTGCGGCCGTGCTCGGCCATGTTGGACACACACAGCACCGGGGCGCCGTCGTGCAGCCCGTAGGTGACGAACGAGGCCCAGGGGTCGCCGTCGGCGGTCAGGGTGGCCAACGTGCCTGTATTGGTGGCGGCGGCGATGGTGCGCGCCTCCTCGGCGGCCGACGGACGGGTCATGTCCACCGGCGGGGTCAGCGGTGGCGGCACCGACGGAGCGTCGCCGGGGTCACCGTGATCACGCAATTCAGCCACGTCGGCACTGTAACCGAGCCGACGTCACGTGTACGAGCGCGCGCAGTCGGGTACGGGAAAGATCATGACCATGAATCTGCCCTTTGACCGCTGGCTGCCCGCACAGCGCTGGTACTCGGGCCGAGGACGGCAGATCGCGGAGGTTCGCCCGGTCGTGGTGGAGGCGCTGGGATCCGACCTGGACCTGGTGCTGCTGGAGGTCGCCTACACCGACGGCCCGGTCGAGGGTTACCAGGTGCTGGTGCGCTGGGACACCGGCGCGGACTCGGCGCTGATCGGTGCCGACGGAAACCGGTCTGCATTCGACGCGTTGGCCGACCCGGAGGCCGCCGGTGCGCTGCTGTCGCTCCTCGAGGCGTCCACGCGGATCGGGCCGGTCCGGTTCATCCGCGAACCGGGCGCGGATCTGGGTCCGGGCACCCCGGTCCGGGTCCTCGGCGGCGAACAGTCCAACACCAGCGTGGTGTTCGGTGCGCAGACGATCTTCAAGGTGTTCCGCCGTGTCACGCCGGGAATCAATCCCGATATCGAGCTGACCCGGGCGCTCGCCGGCAATCCGTACGTCACGGCGTTGCTCGGCTCGTACGAGATCGATTGGGGCGCACAGCAGTACATGCTCGGCATGGCGAGCGCGTTCGCGCCGCACTCGGTGGACGGCTGGCAGGTGGCGATCACCGGCGCCGGCGACGACTTTGTCGAGCAGTCCCGCGAACTCGGCGTGGCCGTCGGCTCGGTGCACCGTGCGCTCGCCGAGGCCCTGGGTACGCGGGTGGGCGCCTTCCCGGCACAGACCATGACCGACCGGCTGCACGCCGTCGCGGCACGGGTACCCGAATTGCGCGACCACGTTCCGGCGATCGAGCAGCACTATCGCGCGGTGGCCGGCGAGGCGTCGACCGAACACCGCATCCATGGCGATCTTCACCTGGGGCAGGTGCTACACACCCCGCAGGGTTGGCTGGTCATCGACTTCGAGGGCGAACCGGGGCAACCGCTGGAGGAGCGCCGGCGTCCCGATTCGCCACTGCGCGATGTCGCGGGCATGCTGCGTTCCTACGACTACGCCGCGCACCAGCGACTGCTGAGCGCCGGCGGTGACGAGGACGCGGCGCGGCAGTGGGCCGATGACAACAACGCGGCGTTCTGCGCGGGCTACGCCTCGGTCGGCGATACCGACCCACTCGCCGCCGCCGCGGTGCTGCGCGCCTATGAACTGGACAAGGCCGTGTACGAGGCGGGCTACGAGGCGCGCTACCGGCCGGACTGGTTGCCGATTCCCCTGAATGCGATTGAGCGCCTTCTGAATACCCAGCGAAAAACCTAGCGAACCAGCCTGCGCAGCAGCGCCGCGGCCGTCACCACGCCGAGCGCGGCGGCCACCACGAGCACCGTGATGTCCAGGACGGCGTTGGTGGGTGTGCCGATCAGCAGTCCGCGTAGCGCATTGACCTCGTAGCTCAGCGGATTGATCGCCGACAGCCAGCGCAGCCACTGCGGCATCAATTCCACCGGGTAGAGCGCGTTGGAGGCGAAGAAGAGCGGCATGGTGATGGCCTGCCCGATGCCCATCAACCGGTCCCGGTTGCGGACCAGGCCGGCCAGCGACATCGACAGGCAGGCGAAGAACGCCGACCCGAGCACCACCACGCCCATCGCCCCCAGGATCCGCAGCGGATTCACCGTCATGTGCACGCCGAGCAGATAGGCCAGCGCGACGACACCGATGACCTGAACGACCGAACGGACACCTGCGGCAAAGGCTTTCCCGGTGATCAGTGCGGTGGGCGGGGCGGGGGTCACCATCAATTTGGCGAGGATCCCGGCGTCCCGGTCCCAGATGATCTGGATGCCGTAGAAGATCGAGATGAACAGCGCGGACTGCGCGATGATCCCCGGTGCCAGGAAGGCCAGGTAGGGCACGTCGCCGGTGTCGATCACATCGAGCCGGGAGAAGGTCTGGCCGAAGATCAGCAGCCACAGCGCGGGTTGCACCATCCGGGTGAACAGTTCGGTGCGGTCGTGACGCAGCTTCTGCAGTTCGACGAGTGCGAAAGCGCCGATGCGGTTCCCGATTCCGGGAAGTCGCCGCCAGCCGCGGGGTGCCCGGATCAGGGTGATGGTGGTGTCAGCCGACACGGCGGGCCGTCCTTCGGGCGGCACGGACCTGGCGCAGGCCCGCGGGGGTGGATTCGTCGAGATCGGAACCGGCGTAGTGGCGGAACACGTCTTCCAGGGAGACATCCGGACCGACGTCGTTCTTGAGGCCGGCCTTGAGTTCGGCGGGGCTGCCCTGCGCCTGCAACTCGCCGTGGTGCATCAGCACCACGCGGTCACACAGCGCGTCGGCTTCGCCCATGTAATGCGTGGTCAGCAGCACCGCCATACCGAACTCCGTCTGCATGCGGTCCACCTGATCCCAGACACTGTCGCGGGCAATGGGATCCAGGCCGACCGTGGGCTCGTCGAGCAGCAGCAGGGACGGGCGGTTGACCAGTGCCTGGGCCAGCTCCAGGCGCCGCACCATCCCTCCGGAGTAGGTGCCCGCCACGTTGTCGGCCACATCGGACAGTTGCATCGAGGCCAGCGCCTGGGCGACCCGGTCGGCGCGCTCGCGGCGCGGCACATCGTAGAGCCGGGCGAACAGGTCCACATTCTGCCGCCCGGTCAGCGCCGACTCGATGGAAAGTTGTTGTGGGACATAGCCGATGTTGTAACGGATGTCCATGGTGTCGCGCCGGGCGTCGAGGCCGAAGATGCGCACCTCGCCCTGCTGCACCGGGGTCAGGGTGGTCAGCACGCGGATGACGGTTGTCTTGCCCGCGCCGTTGGGGCCGAGCAGTCCGACGGTCTCACCCGCCGCAACCTGCAGGTCGAGGCCGGACACCGCGGTGAACTTGCCATAGCGGTGGGACAGGCCCCGGCAGTCGACGGCCGGTGGCTGGGTCATCTCGGATCCTCCTGCAGAAGTCGGGTCAGCTCGGCGATGACGGTCAAACCCCGTGTCAGATCTTCGATCTGGGCTTCATCGAGCGACTCCAGGGCGCCGG
Source organism: Mycolicibacterium frederiksbergense (assembly GCA_030499155.1). Taxonomy (GTDB): domain Bacteria; phylum Actinomycetota; class Actinomycetes; order Mycobacteriales; family Mycobacteriaceae; genus Mycobacterium; species Mycobacterium frederiksbergense_A. The sequence goes on from JAUKNU010000001.1 coordinate 1,743,097, forward strand.
CCAGCGCTGCGCGCCTGGCGAGCCGCGAGCGGTCGGCGACCTCCTGGGCGGCCTCGGTGAGGCGTAACCGGCCGACCCGGCGGTCGGCGCTGTCGACGGTGCGGGTCAGCAGATCGTCGGCGGCGAGTCGGGACACCAGGGTGGAGGCGGTATTGGCGGCCAGTCCGAGCTCGGCGGCCGCCTCGCGGACCGAGATGTCGGGGCGGCGACCGACGAGCCGGAGTAGTTCGGCCTGGGACTGCGTGAGTCCGGTGCGGTCGAATCCGCCGCCGGTGGAGCGTCGCAGTTGTCGCCGGAACCGGCCGACCACGGCGAACAGTTCACCGACCAGATCGCTGCGCGTGTCCACCCACAAAGGGTACCTCTGCTACAGATATATTGATCGAGCGGAAGGAGTGCCCGTGCTGCCCGAGTACCGAACGCTGCTGACCGGCGTGCACGCCGGCGTCGCCACCGTGACGCTGAACCGTCCCGAGCGGCGCAACGCCGTCGGTGACGGGATGCGCGAGGAACTGGCCGATGCGCTGACGCGGTGCGACGCGGCCCACGAGATCCGCGCCATCGTGCTGACCGGCACGCCGCCGGCGTTCTGCGCGGGAGCCGACCTGGGTGCCGGCGAGCAGACCTTCGCCGCGCCCGGCGAGGGGTTCAGTGCGGCCGGCTTCCCGGTGCCGGCATGGACGCTGGCCAAACCGGTGATCGCCGCGGTCAACGGGCACGCGATCGGGCTCGGCCTGACGCTGGCGCTGCAGTGCGACATCCGGTTCTTCGCCGCCGACGCCTCGTACGGCATCGTGCAGGTGCGCCGTGGCGTGGTGGGCGATGCCTACTCGCACTGGGTGCTCCCGCGGCTGGTGGGCATCGCCACGGCGGCCGAGATCCTCTTGACCGGAGCGATGTTCGACGGTCACCGGGCGGTGGCGCTCGGGCTGGGCAGCCGGGTACTGCCGGCCGCCGACGTGCTGCCCGCGGCGCTCGCGATCGCCCGCGATATCGCCGAGAACACCGCGCCGATGTCGGTGGCGGCCAGCAAGCGGCTGCTGTGGGATTCGTTCGATCTGACCCGTGAACAGGTCGGGGCGCGCGAGACGGAGATCCACCTGAAGCTGATGGGTCACGATGACGCTGCCGAGGGGGTGCGGGCACTACTGGAACGGCGCCCCCCGCGGTGGGCCGGGCGCCCGGTGGACCCCACCGTCTGATTTGACGGGCAACCCTCCAGTGAGGGTAGAGTTGCCGTGGCTGCGGATGAGAGATCGGCAACGGCGCCAGAAATGCCTTCAGCCAATACTTTTCACGCGAACCGGGTCGGTGCTGCGTGCCTTCGTGGACCGAGGAGCTGTTGTGAACGCACCACCGGCGACAAAAAGCCCGCAGCAGGAGCAATCGGTGCTCGCCGCCCTGCGCTCACCGCGACGGCTGCGCACCGAGGTGCTCGCCGGGCTGGTGGTGGCGCTCGCCCTGATCCCGGAGGCGATCTCGTTCTCCATCATCGCCGGTGTCGATCCGCGGGTCGGGCTGTTCGCCTCGTTCACCATGGCCGTCACCATCGCCGTCGTCGGTGGCCGACCGGCCATGATCAGTGCCGCCACCGGTGCCGTCGCGCTCGTGGTGGCACCGCTGGTGCGCAGCCACGGCCTGGACTACCTGATCGCGGCGGTGATCCTGGCCGGTGTCCTGCAGCTAGTCCTCGGCGGTCTCGGCGTAGCCCGGCTGATGCGGTTCGTGCCGCGCAGCGTCATGGTGGGCTTCGTCAACGCGCTGGCGATCCTGATCTTCGTCTCCCAGCTGCCGCACCTGCTGGGGGTGCCGTGGCTGGTGTACCCGATGGTTGCCGCGGGCATCGTGCTGATGGTCGTGCTGCCCAAGATCACCACGGTGATCCCGGCGCCGCTGGTGGCGATCGTGGTGCTGACCGCCGCCACCGTCGGATTGGGCTGGGCGGTACCCGATGTCGGTGACGAGGGGCAGCTGCCGTCGAGCCTGCCGACGTTGCTCATCCCTGATGTGCCGTGGACCTGGCAGACGCTGGGCATCATCGCCCCCTATGCGCTCACGATGGCCATCGTCGGCCTGCTGGAATCACTGATGACCGCGAAATTGGTCGATGACATCACCGACACCCACTCCGACAAGTCCCGCGAGGCGGCCGGCCAGGGCGTCGCCAACATCGTCACCGGCTTCTTCGGCGGGATGGGCGGGTGCGCGATGATCGGCCAGACCATGATCAACGTCAAGGTTTCCGGCGCCCGCACCCGGATCTCGACGTTTCTGGCCGGGGCGTTCCTGCTCGGACTCGTCGTCGGGCTGGGCGATCTGGTCGCCGAGATACCGATGGCCGCCCTGGTCGCCGTCATGATCATGGTGTCGGTGGCCACCCTGGACTGGCACAGCATCCATCCGAAGACCTTGCGGCGCATGCCCAAGAGCGAGACCGCGGTCATGCTCGCCACCGTCGCGGTCACGGTGGCCACCGACAATCTCGCCTACGGTGTGGCGGTCGGCACCCTGACCGCCATGGTGTTGTTCGCCCGCCGGGTCGCCCATCTGACCGAGGTCGTCGACATCGCGCACCCGGACGAGGATTCCCGGGTCTATGCGGTGCGCGGGGAACTGTTCTTCGCCTCGAGCAACGATCTGGTCTACCAGTTCGACTACGTCGGTGACCCCACCAATATCGTCATCGATATGAGCGAGGCCAACATCTGGGATGCCTCGACGGTGGCGAGCCTGGATGCGATCACCACCAAATACGCGGCAAAAGGCAAGAATGTCACCATCATCGGGATGAATGAGCAGAGCGCGCAGCGGCACGCCCGGCTCAGCGGCCGGCTGGAGGGACACCAGGATGGATGACGGCGCCGACGATCGCGAACTCTTGCAGATCGGTGATGTGGCCGCCCGAACGGAACTGTCGATCAAGACGATTCGGCACTACGACGATGTCGGGCTGGTCACCCCGTCGGCCCGCTCGGCCGGCGGGTTCCGGCTGTACACCGCCGGAGATGTCGACCGGTTGCTCTCCATTCGGCGGATGAAGCCGCTCGGCTTCACCCTTGAGGAGATGGGGGAGCTGCTCGGCGCGCTCGACATCGTGCATCAGGGCGGGGCGGCCGATGAGCGCCGCGCGCACGCGCTGCGTCATCTCGCCGAGTGTCACGAACGCGCACAGCAGGCGTGCACCAAACTCAGCAGGCAACTTGCCTACGCCGAGGAACTCACCGCGCAGTTGGCCCGCTTCGGCGCTAACCGGTGACCTCGACGCCGCGGGCCCGCAGCAGGGCCACCGCCTCGGCGGTGGAGTCCGCGGCCACCCCGGCGCACAGCGGCAGCAGCACGCGGGTGCGCAACCCGGTCGCCGCGGCATCCAGTGCGGTGGCCCGCACGCAGTAGTCGGTGGCGATACCCACCACGTCGACGGTATCCACCTTGCGGCGGGCCAGCCAGTCCGTCAGCGTCGTACCGTCGGCATCGGTGCCCTCGAAACCGCTGTAGGCGGCCGAGAACTCACCCTTGGTGAACACCGCCTGCACCGCGGCCGGATCGAGATCCTCGTGGAAGTCCACCCCCGGGGTGCCCACGACGCAGTGCCGCGGCCAGGACACCCGGTAGTCGGGGGTGTCGGAGAAGTGTTCGCCCGGATCGATGTGGAAGTCCATGGTGGCGACCACATGGTCGTAATCGTGCCCGCTCAGCAACTCGCTGATACCCCGTGCGACGGCGGCGCCGCCGTCAACCGCCAGGGACCCACCTTCGCAGAAGTCCTTCTGCACATCGACCACGATCAACGCACGCATGGCACAACCGTAGTCCCCTCACCCGCCGAAGAGCAGGTACAGGCCGGTGAATGTGTAGCCGACCATCACCAGCATCATCGCCAGCTGCCCGGTCATCTGATGGCCCTTGGGCAACACCCGCAGCGCGCGGTCGTGTGCGGCGATGACACCGGCCACATGCCCGAGCAGCACAAACCCGACCTTGAGCGAAGCCAGTACCGACGGATGCATGGACAGCAGGTAATACACCTCGGCGTCATGGGATCCCATGAGCGCGTGCACGGTCTGCTGGCCCTTCTCGACCAGATAGGTGAGGTAGTGGGCGAAGACGTAGCCGATCACGATCGGGATCAACGAGTGCGCCATCAGGCCGGGCAGTGCGCGGCGGCCTTCGCGGTCCACACCTCCGGTCGCCGCGGCGGCCAGGCTGAACGTCACCGCCACGGTCACCACGAAGAGCAGCAGCCCCGCGGTCTTGACCGCGCTGGCGTCCCACGTACCCGAGGTGTGGGTGTCGACGAAGTTGCGCCACACCGGCATCGCGGAAAAGCTGTCGAACGCGGTCGATCCCAGCAACACGGCCAGCACGGTCACGGTGCCGGGCCGCACCGGAAGCGACAGCAGCCGGTTGAATGGATTGGCGATGGCGATGCGGCCATCGGTGTTGCGGCGCCACGGTGCACACCGTGAGGCGATCATGCTGTAGACCTCGAACGGGTCGGCGTGAGAACACCAGCGCGGTCCGCTCAGCAGCGCGCCCGCGAGTGTCACCGCAAGGTAGATCAGCAGCCAGATCTTCACCGCGGTCAGCGATCCCGGATCGGGGCTGGCCAACTCGAGCCAGACGAAGGCGAACAATCCTGCGGCGGCAGGCCAATAGCCGAGGCGGCGCGGGTAGCGACGGGGGAAAGCCACGCCGTCGCGGGTGACACGCACCAGGCGCAGGACCGTGCGTACCGGTGAGATCACCCGCCACACCGGGCCGAGGAACAGTGACAACGCCACCAGCCCGACCCACAGCAGGACGTAGAAGACCCCGGGCAGCGCATTGCGGGAATCCTGCGGACCGGTGACGGCCGCGACGGCCACCCAGGCGGTGAATGCCAGGCCGGCCGCGCCGATCAGCCATCTGGTCACCGGTGCGTCGACGACGGTGGTGACCCAGACCGGCAGCGGACGGCCCGGGATGTCAGGGTCGAAACGTGGCTTACGCCAGGCCAGTGCGACCACGGCGAAGGTGAAGGTCAGCGTCCAGGCGGCACCGACCACCGCGTAGGTGAACGGGATGGGCAGATCGGCCGAGCCGCCCAGGCCGTGGGCGAGGACCGCCGTGGTGGTCACTGCACCGTGATGGTCGCGACGACCCGGTTCAGATCGTGCAGCTCTACGTCGACCTTGCCGGGCACCTCGACCGCGAATTGAAAGGACTGCAGCGACTCGGGTTTCACGGCGAAGGTGTGTTCGGGGCTGGCGTGTACGTGCAGTTCGTCCTCGGCGTCACTGGTGACCCGGATGATGATCGGCTGCTTGACCGCGGCCTGCACCTGCTGATTGACCGGTGTCGCCTGTCCGTCCTTGATGGTCACGTCGATGACGACCCGCGCCGGCGGCGCCTGCTGATCGGAGAGCGCGGGCGCGGCGGTTGCCGAGGACCGGTCGGCCGGTTCCTCGGTGGAACTTGTGCAGCCCGCGGTGGCCAGCACGGCACCCGTCAGCACCACGGTCGCCGCCAACAATGTCCTCAATCTGGGTCCTCACTTGGATTCTCGTCGTCGGGGTCGGGGTTGCGCCGGTCCTTGATGGCCACCCACGCCACCACCCCGGCGAGCACCACCGCGGGCGCGAACGCCGGCAGGGCGAGCAGCAGGGAGTGGTCGGCCAGGTAGGTCACGTCAGCGGGACGGGCTGCTTGGTCTCAGCGCTGCTGTGCGCACGCATCTCCCGGTCGTTGATCCGGCCGGCTCCCCAGCTCAGCGCCGCGATCAGGATGAGCGAGCACAGCAGGACGACGAGGGATGCCGCGGTGAACAGCCAGCTCGGCACGTCCAGATTGCGTTCGCGCTGCAGGATTTCGATCTCCTGGGTGAACTCCCGTGTCATCGACGCCTCGGCGTGCAGCTCGGTGGCGCCGATGCCCGGGTCGGCGGGCAGGAAGATCGGGACGGCGGTCATGGTGCGGCCGTCCTGCACCCGTACCAAGGTCTTCCAGGTGCCCCAGACCGGGACCGGGCGGGTGGTGCGGTAGTGGCCGGGTCCGAGGCGCTCCAGCGTGTCCACGATCAACCCGCGCTCGTTGTCGAGCCCACCTTGCCAGGACAGCATCGAAATCCATTGGGGGTCATCGCTGACGAGGTCGGTCGGGGTGACCCGGATGTCGGCGCTCACCAGCCGCTGCCCGGCGGGGCTGGGCAACTCGGTGAGGGTGATCTGCGCGCTGGCGTTTTCCGGCACTGAGATGTTCAGGCCGTTGCCGACCGCCGCACCGACGGTCAGCACGGTCAGCGCCACCACCCCGATGCTCGCGGCACGCCGGGGCAACGGGCGGCCGGTGAGCACGGTGGCGAGCAGCCCGCCGCACATCCCCATCAGGACGGCCACCGGCACCGAGGTGACCACGGCCTCGACCCACATTGAGGCCGGCCACGGGTACATGAAGACCGCGTCGATCCAGAACGATTCCAGCCACAAGCCGACCGTGCCGATACCGGCACCGGCAACGGCACCGAACAGGATGGGGCGCCGCAGAAGTGGTGTGAGTGCCAGCAGTTCGACGACGATGGCGGGGCCGAGGTAGAGGGCGAACCAGCTGTAGGGCGCGCCGAGCACCGGGCCCACCGCGACCGCGACCAGTCCGCGGATCAGCAGGGCGAACAGCACAGCGGCCAGCGCCGCGCCCCGGCCCAGGGTGATCCGGGCGGCGACCAGGGCCAGCGATGCGGCGGCCGCGATCAGCATGGGGTGCAGGACGAGTCGGAACTGTTCGATGCCGAAGTCGTATTCGACGGGGAACACCGACAGTCCGATCACCAGCCCGCCGAAGGCGAAGTAGCGCAGTATCTTTCCCGGCGCGAGGGTCTCGGAACCCTTCGCGATGTTGCCCTCGTGTTCCAGCAGCAGCACGGCGACCAGGGACAGGCCGGCGCCGCCGATCAGCATCAGGTGGGTGGGACCCCACAGGGTGACGTCCTGACCGAAGATGCGGTGCCAGACGTCATCGAGCGGGAAGCCGATGAGGGCGTACAGCCCGCATGCCGCCATTAGTACCCCGCCGACGGGCGCGTACCAGGTTCTGGTGATCCTCAGCGCGGCCGGACCCGGCTTCTCGTAGGGCAGGATGATCGCCAGCGATCCGGCGATGAACAGCAGGAACAGCCCGACGAGGATGAAGTAGTGCGCGGGGTTGGCCAGCGGACCCGAGTCGCGGCCCTTGCCGATGTGCAGGCTGACGTCCCAGATGAACCCGAACATCGCGCAGATGATCGTCGAGGTGAACAGCAACGTCGGCAGCGCCACCCACGGTGGCCGGTTCATCTTGTTGCCCACCTTGGTGGCCAGCGTGTCCAGCCAGGTGATGCGGCGCGTCCGATGCAGGATGCCGATCCACAACAGCCCGGCGGTGATGATGCCGGTGGCGATGGATACGCCGATGATCTGATCGAGATCTGCGCCGCCACCCTCGGTGCCCGCCGCCGCCAACACGCTCAACGTGCCTGACATGCCACCCCCGTTTGCCACCCTGCGGATTTACTGGTCGGTAATGTTGCCAGAAACAGATACCCGATACCAGGGGTACCAGAAATGGCTACCCTGGGAGGTCATGAAGTTCGCCGGTCTGCGCCTGCGGCAACGCGACGGAATCAGCTGCGGCCCGTCCGTCGCGGTGCTGGCCGCCGCGTTGCTGAAAGCCGATTACGGCAGGCCGCTCGGCGGCGCCGGCGCGGCGTCCTGGTTCGACGCCGAGCAGCGACGGGTTCATCATGCGGTCAACCGGATCTGGCCCCGGCGTCTGGGGATGACGCCGGGTGGGCTGGCCCGCGCCATCGGCGAGCACAGTCCGGTGCGGTACCGGTGGCGACTGTGCCTGGGCCTGCTGCGCAGAACAGATCCACTCGACGACGTGGTGGCTGCCGTGCGCGACGGCTTCCCGGTCGCGATGCTGGTCGGCAGGTTCATTCCCCGGCACTGGGTGCTGATCGTTGCCGTCGACGGCGCGCCGGCCGGGGCAGGTCAATTGCGTTGCTACGAGCCGTCATCGGGGGCAACGCGCGTGGTGGACGTTGGTGCGGTGCGGCGCGCTGAGCTCACCGGCCTGGGCTTCCCGAGGCCGTTCGCCTTTGTCCTACCCGTCGCCGGGCGGCTCCGGCCGCGTTGCGCCACCTAGCCCGCCGAACTATAGTCTGGACACATGTCCAGTATGCTTGCGCTGCAGTTCAGCGGATTGAGCTGACGTGCGCATAGCCCTTCTGTCCTATCGCAGCAAAACCCATTGCGGTGGCCAGGGTGTCTACGTCCGCTACCTGTCCCAGGGCCTCGCCGAGCTCGGCCACGAGGTCGAGGTGTTCTCCGGTCAGCCCTACCCAGACGGGCTGGACCCGCGGGTACGGCTCACCAAGGTGCCGAGCCTGGACCTCTATCGCGAACCCGATCCGTTCCGGGTGCCGCACCCCCGCGAGATCCGGGACCGCATCGACCTGCTCGAGCTGGCAACCATGTGGTCGGCCGGATTCCCGGAACCCAAGACGTTCTGTCTGCGGGTGGCCCGGATCATGGCCGAACGCGGTGACGAGTTCGACGTCATCCACGACAACCAGAGCCTGGGTTCGGCGCTGTTGACGATCGCGAGGCGCGGTCTGCCGGTGGTCGCCACCGTGCACCACCCGATCACCCGTGACCGGGTGCTCGAGGTGGCCGCCGCCACGTGGTGGCGCAAACCGCTGGTGCGGCGCTGGTACGCGTTCGCCGAGACGCAGAAGAAGGTCGCGCGGGCGATCCCGGAACTGCTGACCGTCTCCTCGACGTCGGCCGCCGATATCGCCGAGGACTTCGGCGTGAGCGATGAGCAGTTGCACGTCGTGCCCCTCGGTGTGGACACCGAACTGTTCAAGCCGGCTGCCGACCGGGTGCCCGGTCGGATCATCGCGATCGCCAGCGCCGATGTGCCGCTCAAGGGTGTGGGCAATCTGTTACACGCGGTGGCGCGGTTGCGTGCGCATCACAACCTGGATGTGCAACTGGTGTCCAAACTCGAGCCCAACGGGCCGACCGAGAAGCTGATCGCCGAACTGGGCATCTCCGATATCGTCAACGTGTCCAGCGGACTGTCCGACGAAGCGCTTGCCGAGCTGCTGTCATCGGCCGAGATCGCCTGCATCCCTTCGCTGTACGAGGGATTCTCGTTGCCCGCGGTGGAGGCGATGGCCAGTGGCACCCCGATCGTGGCGAGCCGGGCCGGCGCGCTGCCCGAGGTACTCGGCGAAGAGGGTGAGTGTGCGCGCCTGGTGCGGCCCGCCGATGTCGAGGAGCTGACCGGGGTGCTCGGCGAACTGCTGGACTCACCGGCCGAACGGCACCGCCTCGGTGCCGCGGGCCGGCGTCGGGCATTGGACGTGTTCAGCTGGGAATCCGTTGCGGCGCAGACCGTCGCCGTGTATGAGCGGGCCATCGAGAGAACCGCCGTCACCATGAAGAAAGGGCGCACAGCGTGCTGACCGTTGACTACGACCGGCTCGGCGTCGGGCCGGGAACATCGGTCATCGATGTCGGTTGCGGCGCGGGCAGGCACTCCTTCGAGGCCTACCGGCGTGGCGCCGATGTCATCGCCTTCGATCAGAGCGTCGAGGATCTCAACGATGTCGACGCCATCCTGACCGCGATGAAGGAGCAGGGCGAAGCGCCCGCCTCGGCCACCGCGGAGGCCGTCAAGGGCGACGCCCTGGCGCTGCCCTACGCCGACGGCAGCTTCGACTGTGTCATCGCCTCGGAGATCCTCGAGCATGTCCCGGCGGATGACGCCGCCATCGCCGAGCTGGTCCGGGTGCTCAAACCCGGTGGCGTACTTGCCATCACCGTACCCCGCTGGCTACCCGAAAAGGTATGCTGGCTGCTCTCGGACGAGTACCACGCCAACGAGGGTGGACACATCCGGATCTATCGGGCCGATGAACTGCGCGACAAGGTCGTGAGCCGTGGCATGCGATTCGCCCACCGCGAGCATGCGCATTCGCTGCACGCGCCGTTCTGGTGGCTGAAATGCGCTGTCGGGGTGGACAAGCCGAATCATCCCGTGGTGACTGCCTACCACAAGCTGCTGGTGTGGGACATGATGAGCCGGCCGTGGCTGACCCGGCAGGCCGAGGCCGCGCTCAACCCGGTGATCGGTAAGAGCGTCGCGCTGTACTTCGAGAAGCCGGCGGACGTCGAAAAGCCGGTGGCCTAGCCACCATGCGTCGCCACGAGATTCCCGGCGTGTCAGGCGTACTGACGCCGCAGCAGTGCCTGCAGACGGCCCAGTCCATTGCCGACACCCAGGAGTCCGATGGTGCGATCCCCTGGTCGGTCGGTGGTCACACCGACCCGTGGGACCACGTCGAGAACCTGATGGCCTTGACCGTCGCAGGTCTGCTCGAGCCGGCGCGCGCCGGATTCGACTGGTGCCGCCGCACGCAACGAGCCGACGGTTCCTGGCCGATCCAGTTGCGCAACGGTGTCATCGAGGATGCCAACACCGACAGCAACTTCTGCGCCTACATCGCCACCGGCGTGTGGCATCACGTGCTCATCACCGGGGACCGGCGGTTCGCGGTGCAGATGTGGCCGACGGTCAGCCGGGCGATCGAGCTCGTGCTCAGCATGCAGTTGCCGGGCGGTCAGATCAGCTGGGCCAGAAGCGATGCCGGGATGATGGACGAGGCCCTGCTCACCGGTTGCGCGAGCATCTACCACAGCATCCGGTGCGCCCTTGCGCTGGCGAATTACCTCGACGATCCGCAGCCCGAGTGGGAGGTCGCCGTCGGTCAGCTCGGGCATGCGATCGCCGAGCATCCGGAGCTGTTCAACGCCAAGGACACGCACGCGATGGAGTGGTACTACCCGGTGCTCGGGGGAGCCGTCCAGGGTGAAGCCGCGTTGTCTCGCATCGAATCCCGCTGGGATGACTTCGTGGTGCCGGGTCTCGGTATCCGCTGCGTCGACCACCGGCCGTGGGTGACCGGCGCGGAGACCTGCGAACTGGTCATGGCGCTGGATGCCGTCGGTGACCGCACGCGTGCCCTGGAGCAGTTCACCGCCATGCAGCATCTGCGTGAGGTGGACGGATCCTATTGGACCGGGCTGGTTTTCACCGATGGTAAGCGTTGGCCGGTGGAGCGCACCACCTGGACCGGCGCGGCGATGGTGCTGGCCGCCGATGCGCTGTCCCGGACCACCCCGGCCGGCGGCATCTTCCACGGTGCCGAGCTGCCGCGCGGCCTGGAGGGCGAATTCGACTGCGCCTGCGACCGCGTCTAGACCCGTTCCAGCAGCCGCAGCGATCCGGTCGCCGAAATCTCCTTGAAATCACCGGAATCGATGGCGCGGCGGTAGATGTGGAACGGAGCCTGTCCGCCGTCGTTCGGGTCGGGGAACACATCGTGGATGACCAGTCCGCCCCCGGGCGCCACCCACTTGGCCCAGCCGTCGTAGTCACGCTGGGCGGCCTCCTCGGTATGGCCGCCGTCGATGAAGAGGAACTGCACGGGGGTGCCCCAGACCCGGGCGACGGTGGGAGACTTGCCGACTATGGCCACCACGTGGTCCTCCAGGCCGGCCAGGTCCAGGGTGTGGCGCATCGTGGGCAGGGTGTCGAAGCGCTGGGTGACCGGGTCGACGAGCCCGGTGTCGTGGTACTCCCAGCCGGGCTGGTGTTCCTCGGACCCGTGATGGTGGTCGACGGTGTAGACGACGCCGTCGACCTGAGCGGCGGCGGCACCCAGCAGCACGGTGGACTTGCCGCAGTAGGTGCCGATCTCGACACCGACGCCGCCGGCCAGATGGTGCACGGCGGCGTCGTAGAGGGCGCGGCCCTCGTCGGCGGGCATGAAGCCGATGACCTGCTCGGCGAATTCGAACAGGCGGGCGGCCTCGGCGGGCAGGGCGGTGTCGGCGGTGCTCATGGGAGATAAACCTACCGTTGCTGGTGATGAGGGGTTGCAGTAGTGTCTGGACACGTGTCCGATACGGCCTTGGAGTCGACGCGCCGTCGGTTGAGCGCCAAGCAGGCCGATACTGTCGACCGGCTCGGCAAGGCCGCGCTCGAACTGCTGGGCCGCGAGGGATTTTCGGCGCTGACGGTGCGCCGCGTGGCCGCGCAGGCCGGTGTCGGAGCGGCCACCGCCTATACCTACTTCTCCTCCAAGGAGCACCTCGTCGCCGAGGTGTTCTGGCGCAGACTCGTCGAATCCCCGCTCGCCGAGCACGAATCGTCGGATCCGGCGACGCGGGTGCTCGAGGTGCTTGAGCAGATCTCGTCGTTGGTGGCCGGTGAACCCGAGTTCGCGGGCGCGGTGACCAACGCGCTGCTCGGCAAGGATCCCGATGTCGATGTGCTGCGTGGGCGCATCGGCGCGGACATCCGGGCGCGCCTGGTCGCGGCCCTGGGCGCTGCGGTGGACCCCGATGTCATCGAAGCGCTCGAACTGCTCTACACCGGAACGCTGGTGTGGGCCGGGATGGGATATGAGGCGTACCCGGAGATTTCCCTGCGACTGCTCAAATCGGCGCGGCTGATCCTGCGCTGAGCAGCGCTTCGGAGGCGAGCACCGCGGGCTCCAGGATGGACGCGGTGGGCAGCTCGTCCTCCACGGTGAGTGCCGTCAGTTCCCGCAGCCCGCCGAGCAGGACGACGGCGAGCTCCCGCCGTACCGGTGCGAGTTCGGCACGCCGGAAGCCCGGGCTGTCGGACAGGTCGACGAGCAGTTCGGTCAGCCCGCTCATGGCTGCGCGCTGGATGGACCGCACGGTGGCGCCGAGGGCGGGCAGCTCCCGGATCCAGCTCAGCGTGATCTCCGGCCGCGCGCCGATGTGGTCCACATAGGCGGTGGCGGCCTGGCGGATCTGCTTCCGCCAGTCCGATTCGGGGTCCACGGCGGTCCGGATCGCCACCAGTAGTTGCTCGTGGTCGGCACGTAGCAGCTCGACGAAACACTCTTCCTTGTCCGTGAATTCGCTGTAGAACGTGCGCTTCGAGGTGCGGGCGTGCCGCACGATGTCGGCGACCGTGGTCGCGCGGTATCCGCGTTCGGCGATGGAAGACGCCAGGCCGTCGAACAGGCGGGTGCGAAATGGCCGACTTGCCTCCATCGCGCCATCCTTGCCGATTACTCTTGCCTACCGCTGGTACCACGGAGTACCGTAGCTCACACACCTGCGGTACAGCGCAGTACCAACACCCGGTCTGGAGTGCGTCCATGAGCGAAGCGACCATCACCGAAGTTCCCGCCGTACATCTGCCACCCGGCCCCACCGCCGGCAAGACGTTGACCGGTATCGGATTCGCACTGTTCCGCCGCCCCGTCGTCGCGCGGTTGGCGCGCCGCTACGGCCCGGCGTTCACGATGAAACTGCCGGTTTTCGGCCCCACCGTGATCGTCACCGATTCCCAACTGGCCAAGCAGTTGTTCACCGCCAGCCCCGATGATGTCGGCAATATCCAGCCGAACCTGTCCCGGATCCTCGGGCCCGGTTCGGTGTTCGCGCTCGACCGCGGCGAGCACAAGCGCAGGCGCAGGTTGCTGACGCCGCCTTTCCACGGCAAGAGCATCAAGAACTACGAGCAGATCTTCGAAGAGGAGACGCTCCGCGAGTCCGCGAATTGGCCTGTAGGGCAGGAGTTCCCGACGCTCGATCCGATGATGCGGATCACCCTGAACGCGATACTGCGGGCGGTGTTCGGCGCCGACGGTGCACACCTGGACGAGCTCCGCCGGATCATTCCGCCGTGGGTGACGCTGGGCTCGCGTTGCGCGACCCTGCCGACTCCCAAGCGGGAGCACGGCCGCTGGCACCCGTGGGGCCGGCTTGCCGACTACCGCCGCCGCTACGACGATGTCGTCGGACGTCTCATCGATGATGTCGCCGCCGATCCACGGCTCGACGAACGCGATGACGTGCTGGCGCTGCTGCTGCGCAGTACCTATGAGGACGGCTCGGCGATGTCGCGCCAGGACATCGCCGACGAACTCCTGACCCTGCTGGCCGCCGGGCACGAGACGACGGCGTCCACCATGGGCTGGGTGTTCGAGCGGATCAGCCGGCATCCCGACGTGCTGGCCAGGCTGGTCGAGGAGGCTGCAGGCGACGACAACGAGTATCGCCAGGCCGTCATCCTGGAGACCCAGCGGGCCAGGACCGTCATCGACTTCTCCGGCAGGGACGTCTACGCGCCGACCTTCGAGCTCGGCGAATGGGTGATACCGCAGGGTCATTCGATCGTGGTCAGCCTGTCCCAGTTGCACGAGCGCGAGTTCGAGGATGCCGAACGGTTCGACCCGCAGCGGTTCATCGGAAACCGTCCGCCGCTGGCCTGGGTGCCCTACGGCGGCGGGACCCGGCGCTGCGTCGGCGCGGTGTTCGCCAATGTGGAGATGGACATCGTGCTGCGCACCGTGTTGCGGCACTTCACCATTGCCACGACCACCGCGCCGGGGGAGAAGGTGCACTCACGGGGAGTGGCCTTCACCCCCAAGCGTGGCGGCCGCGTGGTTCTGCACCGGAGGGTGGTCGCTTAGACCTCGGCCCGCTTGGGCAGCTTCCAGCCCGGGCGCGGGAAGTGGCAGGTGTACCCGGTCGGGTAGCGGACCAGATAGTCCTGGTGCTCGGGCTCGGCCTCCCAGAAGTCCGCCTCGGGGACGACCTCGGTGACGACCTTGCCCGGCCACAGACCGGAGGCGTCGACATCGGCGATGGTGTCCAGTGCTACGGCCTTCTGGTCGTCGTCGACGTAGAAGATCGCCGAGCGGTAACTGGAACCGACATCGTTGCCCTGCCGGTTCTTGGTCGACGGATCGTGGATCTGGAAGAAGAACTCCAGGATGGACCGGTAGTCGGTAAGGGCCGGATCGAACACGATCTCGATGGCCTCCGCGTGGCCGGGGTGGTTGCGGTAGGTCGCGTGGTCGTTCTGCCCGCCCGTGTAGCCCACCCGGGTGGACACCACACCGGGCTGCTTGCGGATCAGGTCCTGCATACCCCAGAAGCAGCCGCCGGCCAGGATCGCCTTCTGGTTGTCGCTCATGCGCCATCACTCCTTCAGCAGTCACGTACACGGTCAGCATCCATTGTGCTCCGCCGCTACGGTGGACCCATGCGTAGAGCTGTAACCACAGCGCACGCCGGGTTAATCCTGGCCGGCGGCTTCCTGATAGCCGCCGCGCCACCGGCCTCCGCCGACCCGCCCGTGCCGCCGGTGGATGCCCCGCCCGAGGTACCCGCCGATCAGTGGCGCACGGTGTTCGCCGAGAATCCGATGATCCTGAACCCGCATGTGACCAGCGTCGAGTCGTGGACGCGCACCGGTGACGGGCTGGCCGTCAACTTCACCGCGGGCCCCGCGGAGTGTTTCGGCGTGCACGCCACTGTGGAGGAGACCGCCCAGGAGGTGACGGTGAACCTCGACAGTGGTGTGCCGCCGGAGGCCATCGGGCGGATGTGCATCACGCTGGCGGTGCCCGGCACGCTGGACATCGCGCTGGACGAACCCCTCGGCGACCGGGTGGTGCTGGCGGCGGGGACCACCCTCGACAAACTCAGATAGAACGTGTTCTAGTTTGTGGTGTGACGAGCACGCTGTTCACCCGTGATGAGCTGACAGACGCATTCGCGACATTCGAGCAGACGGTCGCCGAGGCCGCGCGCACCCGGAACTGGGATCCGTGGGTGGACCAGTACACCGTCGACGTCGAATACGTGGAGCACGCCGCGGGCGCCATGCGCGGTCGAGACCAGGTGCGCCCGTGGATCTGGAAGACGATGGAGAGTTTTCCCGGAAACCACATGACCGCGTTCCCGGCATTGTGGACCGTCATCGACGAGGCCACCTCGCGGGTGATCTGCGAGCTCGACAACCCGATGCGCGACCCCGGTGACGGCACCATCATCAGCGCCACCAACATGTCGATCCTCACCTATGCCGGTGACGGGCTGTGGCGCCGCCAGGAGGACGTCTACAACCCGCTGCGCTTTCTGTCCGCGGCGATGAAGTGGTGCAAGAAGGCGCAGGAACTCGGCACGCTCGACGACGAGGCAGCCGAATGGATGAAGAGCATGGCCCGATGACCGACACATCTCCCGTCGCTCCGCTCGCCCAGGCTGAATCTCCCGTCGCTCCGCTCGCCCAGGCTGAATCTCCCGTCGCTCCGCTCGCCCAGGCCCTCGTCATCGGCGCCAACGGTTACCTCGGCTCGCATGTGGTGCGTCAACTGGTCGCCGACGGACAGGATGTGCGGGTGATGGTGCGTGAGGGGGCCAACACCATCGGCATCGACGATCTAGACGTGCAGCGGTTCATCGGCGACATCTGGGATGACGATGCGCTCACGGCAGCGATGACCGGAGTCGATGTCATCTACTACTGCGTCGTGGACACCCGCGGCTGGTTGCGTGACCCGGCACCGCTGTTCCACACCAATGTCGACGGCACCCGGCACGTGCTGGACATTGCGGTGCGCCCCGAGATCGCCTCGGGATTGAAGAAATTCGTCTTCACCAGTAGCTATGCCACGGTGGGGCGGCGTCGCGGTCAGGTGTCCACCGAGGAGGACATCGCCGACGAGCGGAAGCTCACGCCGTATGTGCGCTCTCGCGTGCAGGCCGAGAAGCTGGTGTTGCAGTACGCGCGGGAGCGCGGGCTGCCCGCGGTCGCGATGTGTGTGTCGACTACCTACGGCGGCACCGATTGGGGCCGGACTCCGCACGGCGCCATCATCGCCGGCGCAGCCTTCGGCAAGCTGCCGTTCGTGATGAGCGGTATCGAACTCGAAGCGGTAGGTGTCAACGATGCAGCCCGGGCGCTGATCCTGGCCGCCGAGAAGGGACGCGTCGGTGAGCGGTACCTGATCTCGGAGAAGATGATCAGCAACGCCGAGGTTGCCCGGATCGCGGCCGAGGCAGCCGGTGTTCCCGCTCCCACCCGGTCCATTCCGCTGCCGCTGACCTACCTGCTGGCCGCCATGGGCACCATCAAGGGGCGGTTGCGCCGCACCGACGAGCGGCTCTCGTTGGCGTCGCTGCGGCTGATGCGTGCCGAGGCCCCGGTCGATCACGGCAAGGCCGCCCGCGAACTCGGCTGGCAGCCGGCGCCGGTGGAAGATTCCATTCGCGAGGCAGCCCGGTTCTGGGTGGGGCTGCGTGCGGCCAAGCGCCAAAAGGCGGGCTGAACACCACGCCCGGTGCCGTTCAACGATCGGAGCGTTGGGCCTGCGCTACTACCGTGGTGATTCATGAGCGCCGATGACCACGTGCGCGTCGATCTGACCGGCGCGCCGCAGACCATGCTCGCGACGCTGTACGCCAAGGCGCTGGATGCCGACCTGCCGCGGCCCATTCTCAACGACCGCTGGGCCAAACAGGCGGTCGCGCGTATCGACTACGACTGGACGCAGACCACCATCACCGCGCGGCGGTCCCCGGCCGTCACCACCCGCTCGGCACATTTCGACACCTGGGTGCACCAGTTCCTGGCGGTCAACCCGAAAGCCACTGTGCTGCATCTCGGTTGCGGACTGGACAGCAGGTATTTCCGGGTGGCGCCGGGACCGGACGTGCAGTGGTACGACATCGACTACCCGGAGGTCGCCGAGCTGCGCGGCCGTCTGCTGCCGGCCGGTGGAGAGGGCTATCACGTGGTGCCCGCCTCCGTCACCGATCCGGCGTGGCTGCGGGACATCCCGGTCGGGTCGCCGGTGCTGGCCATCGGGGAGGGGTTGACGATGTATCTCACCGAGTCCGACGGTCTCGATCTGCTCAACCGGGTCGTCGGGCATTGCGGCACCGGGGAATTGCAGTTCGACGCCTTCAATTCGCTGGGCATCAGATCGCAGTGGTCCAATTCGGTGGTGCGCCGTTCGGGTGCCACCCTGCGCTGGGCGGTCAACGGTCCCGATGACATCCTGCGGAGTGTCCCGGGCACGCGGTTGCTGGCCTGGGTGTCGCCGTTCGACACCGTGGCCTTCGATTTGGTGCGCCCCGCCTATCGGCTGCTGGCCAATGCCATGTCGAGGGTGTCGGTGTTGCGTTATATGGCGCAGTACCACCGCTATTCGTTCTGAGGCAGTCACGAGTCGTCTCCGTCGGGTTGTGGTGGCGGGAAGAGTTCTTCGGGGTGGAAGTGGTGGTTGAGGGTGTCGCTGCCGGTGTCCATGAGTGGTGGTGGGTGCCAGTGGACGCGGCCGGTGGTGGGGTCGATGGTGTTGGTCCAGCCCAGTTCGGCGAGTTGGTTGTCGGGTCCGCAGCCCAGGCCGAGGTCGGGTGCGTCGGTGAGTCCGCCGTCTTTCCAGCTGGGGTTGGCGTGGTGTGCCTGGCAGCGACATGCCGCTTGGGTGCAGCCTGGCCGGGTGCAGCCGCGATCCCTGTTGTAGAGCAGTAGCCGTTGGGCTTTGGTGGCCAGGCGTTTGGAGCGGCCCAGGTAGAGCGGTTCGGCGGTGTGGTGCCGGTAGACGATCAGGTAGTGGTGGGCGTGTTCGGCCAGCCGGATCAGGTCGCGCATGGGCATGCGGGTGCCCGCGCCGGTGACCGCGATCCCGGCGGCAGCCTCCAACTCCCTGAGGGTGGTGGAGACGACCACGGTGACCGGGAGCCCGTTGAACTGGCCGAGCCTTTTGGAGGCCAGGGTGTCGCGCAGGACGGCTTTGATGGCGTCGTGGTTGCGTTGGGCCTGGCTGCGGGGGTCGCGCAGAAATGTCTCGGGGTCCCAGGCGGACGGCGGCTCGACCGGCACGGGCGCCCACGGCGCGGGCACCTCCGCCTCAACCTCCGATTCGACCTCCGCCTCGGTCTCGGTCTCGGACTCGGGTTCGACCGCCCACTCGAACTCGCCCCCGACCTCCGTCTCGGCCTCCGCCTCCGCCTCTGTCTCGTCCTCGCCCTGGTCCTCGGGTTCGGGCCCGGCCTGGTCCCGGGCGGGCGGCGGGGGCTCGACACCCTCGTCGTCCACACCCTCGTTGTCGACAACCGCGTCGTCCGCAGCGTCGTCTTCCAGCGGGTTGGAGTCGGGATTGTGCTGGGGTTGCTCATCGTCGGGGTTGTTGATGCCCGGGCGTGCCCACACGTCCAGGATGGTGCGTAGGTAGGCGGCGAACTCCGCGTCCACCCAGCCCGACACTTTGGCCATACCGTCAACATCCTGGGGACCGATGCTCAGCCCACGCTTGTGCCGGGCGGGGTCGGGGCCATCCCCGTCGGGGTTGATCAGGGCCAGCGCGTGATCGGCGGCCCTCTGCAACGTTTCGGGGGTGTTGGTGGCGGCGATATCGACCAGGGTGAATTCCAGCTGCCCGCGTGCGGTGGCATCCAGATACGTCGAGGCCTTGTTCAGGGTGGTGCGGATGATGGTGATGTGGGCGGTGGTGATGGTGGCGGCGGCCAGGGCGGCCGCGCACGCCGCCAGCACCGGTTCCAGGACCTCACCGGTCATGGTCTGCCGGGGCCCGAGGTCGCGGGCGCCCGTGATGCGGCGTGCGGCGTCGGTGGCGCTGATGCGGTCGCGGGTGACCAGCACGTCGGTCCAGGTTTTCCCGCCGATCTCGTGCGGGGTGGCCCGGTCCATCAGGGCGGCCAGGATGCGGTGATCGACCGCGGTATCGGCGCGGGCCTGCTGCTCACGCTCAGACAACAATCCGAGCAGTTCGGCGGTGTCGAACACCGCGAAATCAGCATCCAGCAGCGCTTTGACGGATGCGGCGCGGTCGGAGCGGGCGTGTTGCACCGCGTCCCGACCGCCGGCCACATCACTGTTCATGACTCGAACATACGTGCGACCACCGACAAGAAACTCGACAAAGTGACCGATGTGATCAATGAGCCCAAAGAAATTCCTGGGACTCGACTGTCGCTCGAAAGTCGCTCATAGGCGGGCACTTTCGAGGTGGAGCTATCCGGAGACTTGGGGCGAGGACGGCGGGAGGAAAAGCCCGGATCGGGCGCCCTCCCGCCGTCTACGCTCAGGCGTCGACCGGCCCCCGCGTCCCGAGAACCGGCTGCCGCCGGCCCCCGCTGTTGAAATCGGGGCACCACGGCGAATGTCCACGTTCGTCTCGCCAGACGATCTGCAGGCCCCGGATCGGCCCGCCGTGGAACGCCACCGCCCACCCCATGTGGACGTCCGGGTGAGTCACCTCGACGAACTCCGCACACGAATCGTCCGGAAACGTCATGGTGTCGCCGGGCGCGGGCTCGACCTTGTGCACCATGTAGTGCGCCATCTCGTTCAGCAGCAGCATGGACCGCGCGGGCGGAAGGCCGGTGATGAGCAGTTCGGGCAGGCCGGCCCCGCTCAGCCCTACGGTGTACGCGAACGGCGGGTCGGCCTCGACATACTGCCCCGCCCAGCCGTTCTGGATGACCACGCCCCGCAGCACATCGAGGTAGTCCTGCCGGGTTGCCCCCGGGTGATCGCATTGCCAGCACATGGTGTGCCCCTTTCGTCGGTCTTGGCAGACACGATGCGCCGCACCACCGACAACCCGACCTGGCAGAATCGCTGGGTGTCCACCATCAACGGTCGTGTCTCGCACTGGTTCGACAAGATGCCGTCGCTACGGCCACGGCTGCCAGGGGACCGCGACGCCGATGTCTGCATCGTCGGTGCCGGCTACACCGGTCTGTGGACGGCCTACTACCTCAAGAAGGCCGACCCGTCGCTGCGCATCACCGTGCTGGAAGCCCGCTTCGCCGGCTTCGGCGCATCGGGCCGTAACGGTGGCTGGCTGTCCGGTCTGGTTCCCGGCGATCGTAACCGGATGGCGAAAACCTATGGCCGCGACAAGGTTCTGGCCTGGCAACGGGCGCTCAACGAGTCCGTCGACGAGGTCATCGAGGTGGCCGACCGGGAAGGGATCGACGCGGGCGCGGTCAAGGGCGGCAACCTGGAGATCGCCCGCAACCCCGCGCAGGCGGCGCGATTGGTGGCGAGTGCCGCCGAAGAGCGCCGCTGGTGTAACGATGTCGTCGAACTGACCAAAGAGCAAGCAGCGCAACGCATCAACATCGACGGTCTGGTCGCGGCCTATCACAGCCCGGACTGTGCGCGGATCCAGCCGGCCGCGCTGGCCGCGGGTCTGGCCGACACCGTGGAACGCCTCGGCGTCACCATCCACGAACAGTCCGCGGTCATCGAGATTCAGCAGGGCCGGGCCGTCACCAGGACCGGCACCGTGCGCGCGCCGATCGTGCTGCGGGCCACCGAGGGCTTCACGCCCGCGCTTCCCGGATTGCGCAGGCGCTGGCTGCCGATGAACAGCTCGATGATCGCCACCGACCCGGTACCCGCTCACATCTGGGACGAAATCGGTTGGCAGGGATGCGAAACCGTGGGCGACACCGCGCACGGATTCTTCTATGCGCAGCGCACCGTCGATGACCGCATCGCCATCGGCGGCCGCAGCGTGCCCTACCGGTTCGGGTCACGCACCGATCAGGACGGCCAGGTGCCCGCCCGCACCATCCGTCTGCTGGCCGACGTGCTGCACTCGATCCTGCCGCAGGTCCGCGACATTCCCATCGCGCACGGCTGGTGCGGCGTGCTCGCGGTGCCACGCGACTGGGAAGCCGGCGTCGCGCTGGACCGCGCCACCGGCCTGGGCTGGGCGGGCGGCTATGTCGGGCACGGTGTGACGGCGACGAACCTCGCCGGCCGCACCCTGGCCGACCTGGTGCTGACCCGCAACACACCGATCACCGAACTGCCCTGGGTCGGCCACCAGTCGCGCAACTGGGAGCCCGAGCCGATGCGCTGGCTCGGGGTGCGCGGGCTCTACATCGCTTACAAACTCGCCGACCGGCATGAGGCCAACGGACGCCGCACGACCTCACCCATCGCCAGGGTCGCCGACGTCATCACGCGGAAGCCCTGACCGCACGCGTCTAACCTTCCGCGCGCTCCTTGAGCCGCTGCAGGGTGACCTTGATGTGCTCGGCGTTCGCGCCGGCCCGGTCGCTGACGCCGGTGGCCAGGCCGGCGACCTTCTTGAACCATCCGGCCCGACGGTCCCACATCGACTCGGTGACGGTGCACCCGCCGTCGGCCGGGGCGATGTCGTAGCGCCAATGCGCCACCGGGAACACCGCCGATTTCACGTCGAACGCGAACGTCGACCCGGGGGCGGCATCGGTGATGGTGCAGGTGGTGGTCCAGGACTTCGAACCGTTGCGGTTCTCGCCCTTGAACACGGCTCCCGGGGCGACCGCGGAGTGTCCCTTCGCCCAGTGCATGGCGTGGGCTTCTTCGGCCAGCGCTGCCAGCGTCGACAGGTCGGTGATCAGCTCGTATACCTTCGCTGGATCGGCCGCGATCGACACGGACCCGGTAATCGGTGCATTCATGGGCCGATCGTAGCGATCAGGGTGGCGGGAATCACCGCATCGGGGCCGGCGTTGTCCGGAACATGAGCGAGCGTCCCGTGTGGCAGCCCACCGCCGAGCATCCGATCACCGTGGCACCGACCGGCCGGCACGTCACCGTCACGGTGAACGGCGTGGTCGTCGCCGAATCGGACGGTGCGGTGACGCTGCAGGAGAGCACGTATCCGGCGGTGCAGTACATCCCGCGCGAAGATGTGGTGCCCACGACCCTGGTGCCCAGCGAGACGACCTCCTACTGCCCCTACAAGGGTGAGGCCAGCTACTTCCACGTGGCAGATGTGCAGGACGCCATCTGGACCTACGCGCAGCCGTACCCCGCGGTCGCCGATATCGCCGGCAAGGTTGCCTTCTATCCGGATAAGGCGCAGATCTCGCTGGCCTAGATTGGGCAGGTGCCCACCACAACGGTGACCTTCGGCGGACCCGTGAGTCCCGGGTTCACCCTGTCGCCGTTGCGCCGCGGCAGCGGCGACCCGTGCTTCCAGCTGATCGCCGGCGACACCTGGCGCACATCGATGACGCGCACCGGCGCGGTGACCGCACGGATCCGCAAGACCGCGCCGGACACCGTGGAATGTGAGGCGTGGGGTCCCGGTGCCGCCGAGTTCCTGGACGGTTTCGGCGGGCTGCTCGGATCCGAGGATGACGCTTCGGGTTTCGACCCGGCGGAGCCGACGGTTGCCGAAGCCCATCGGCGGGTGCCCCACCTGCGGCTGGGCCGGACCGGTCGGGTGCTGGAGGCCCTGATCCCGGCGGTCCTCGAGCAGCGGGTGTACGGCAAGGACGCCTTCCGCGCATGGCGTCTGCTGACCACCAAGTTCGGCGCACCGGCGCCCGGTCCGGCACCTGCCGGCATGCGGGTGCCGCCCACCGCCGAGGTGTGGCGCCGCATTCCGTCCTGGGAGTTCCATCTCGCCAACGTGGACCCGGGCCGGGCCCGCACCGTGGTGGGGTGTGCGCAACGCGCCGACGCGCTGGAGCGGCTGCACCCCGCGAAGGCGGCGGCCGGCCTGACATCGCTGCCCGGTGTCGGTGTGTGGACGGCGGCGGAGACGATGCAGCGCGCGTTCGGTGACGCCGACGCCTTGTCGGTCGGTGACTACCACCTGGCGAAGGTGGTCGGGCTGACCCTGTTGGGCAGGCCCATCGACGATGCCGAGATGGTGGAGTTGCTCGAACCGTTGCGCCCGCACCGGCACCGGGCGGTGCGGCTACTGGAGGCCAGTGGGCTGGCCGTCCGGCAACGGCGCGGGCCGCGTCAGGCGATACCCAACCTGCGGGCGCTCTGAGCGCGGTGCCCAGATGGGTTACCGATCGGGCTCTATGGGTATGCGTCGGGGGAGCCAGACGACGCAATGACGCCGACATGAAGGAGCCACAATGACCACATTCACTCTTCCGGGACTTTCCGACAAGCAGGGTGCCGAGGTGGCCGAGCTGCTGCAGAAGCAGCTGAGCCGCTACAACGACCTGCACCTGACGCTCAAGCATGTGCACTGGAACGTCGTCGGACCCAATTTCATCGGTGTGCACGAGATGATCGACCCGCAGGTCGAATTGGTGCGTGGCTACGCCGACGAGGTCGCCGAACGTATCGCGGCGCTGGGCGCCTCGCCGCTGGGCACCCCGGGCGCCATCATCAACGACCGCACCTGGGATGACTACTCGGTCAACCGCGACAATGTGCAGGCCCACCTGGCCGCACTGGACCTCGTCTACACCGGCATCATCGAAGACACCCGTAAGGGCATCGACCGCCTCGACGATCTCGACCTGGTCTCACAGGATCTGCTCATCGGTCAGACCGGCGAGCTGGAGAAGTTCCAGTGGTTCGTCCGGGCGCACCTGGAGAGCTCGGGCGGCCAGCTGGCCCACGAGGGCAAGAAGACCGAGAAGGGCGCGGCCGGCAAGGCCCGCAAATAACTCAGTCCGTCTTCGCGTCGAGGGCGTCGTCGCGGACCGGGCGGTCGGCGAGTTCTTCTGCCACCCCGAACAACAACGGGTAGGCGACACCGGCGATGGCGGCACCGACCAGCGGGGCAATCCAGAACAGCCACAGCTGGCTCGGTGCGCCGTCGCCGTTGAAGAACGCGACGCCGGTGGACCTGGCCGGGTTGACCGAGGTGTTCGAGATCGGGATCGAGATCAGGTGGATCAGGGTCAGTGTCAGTCCGATGGACAAGCCCGCGAAGCCTTTTGGCGCCCGGTTGTCGGTGGAGCCGAGGATCACCAGTAGGAAGATGAAGGTGAGCACGATCTCGGTGACGAGGACCGCGAGCAGCGAGTAGCCGCCCGGGGAGTGGTCGCCGAAACCGTTGGCGGCCATGTTCCCGGTCGCCGTCCAGCCGTCCTTGCCGCCGGCGATCACGTAGATGACCGCGCCGGCGACAAACCCACCGATCACCTGGGTGATCCAGTAGGGCACCACCGCGGACCATTCGACCCGTTTGGCCAGCGCGGCCCCCAATGTCACCGCGGGATTGAAGTGGCCGCCCGATATGGTGCCGAACGCGTACACGCCGGTGAGCACCGTCAGGCCGAAAGCCAGTGCGACGCCGAGGAATCCGATGCCCAGCGATACGCCGTCATCGGACAGGAACTTTGCGGCGAACACTGCGCTGCCGCAGCCGCCGAGCACGAGCCAGAAGGTGCCGATGAACTCGGCGGCCAGCCTGTGCGACATCGTGGGGGTCGTCATGGTGCTACCCTTCGCCGGAGGCATGCTTACGTGCTGAGAGTCGCACGATTTGCCTGCGGCACAAGCGATTGTCACCAAATCTTGGCGCTACGGTGACGCAGAAGTTGTCAACGGTAGGCAGTCAACCGGGCGGTCAACGCCACTTTTCCGTCATCGCCGATGCCCTGTGCGTCTGCCACTCCGCTGCTGCGCCCCGCATGAACCGGCGTCGCCGTGTAGTGCGCGCGGCCACCGCCGATCAGTCGGCGAAGGTAGTTGATCCGCAGTGAGGCCGTCAGCAGCGGCGAGTCGGCGCGGTCGGTGTTGAGGACGGCCGAGCCCACCAACTCCAGACCCGCGGCGGCCACCCCGCCGTGGACGGCACCCAGGGTGTTGTTGACCGCCGAGTGCGCGCGCTGGTGCAGCACAACCCCGGCGCCGCCGGTTTCGGCGATCTCGACGGCCATCAGGTCGGCGAGGCCGGTCGGCGGGGGTTCTGCCGGTTCGGCGGGTTGCTCGAAGGCGCCCGGTACGTGCACGGCTGCGGTGATGTAGAACGTGCGCACCGTGGCGAGGCCGATCTCGGTGCCGCGGTGGGTCAGCACACACTCCGACAGCGAGGTGGCGCCCGCCGCGCCCACGGGCCTGCTGACGGCCAGTACGGGCGTCGCAGGGTCCTTGGCCAGGATCGCGTGGGCGTCCGGCGCGAACTCCATGGCGAGCTCGCTGGAGACCGTCCAGTGCTCCGCGGGCCGGCGGTCGTGGTTGGCGAAGCCGGCGATGTGGTCGACCAGGACCGCCAGCGGGCCCAGGGTGGCCGAACCTGTGAAGGGGTTCAGCAAGCCGTCCACGAGCATGGTGGCGGCGTACTGGGCGGGCCCGGTCTCGACATTGTCGATACCGAAGCGGCCGGGTGGGGTGGTCAGCGGATATGCCATCGGGGTCCAGCTTCGTGCCGTCGCCGCGGGCAGGTACCCCCGCGGGGTATCTAACGTGGAAAAAGCGACATGTCTAAGAATCTGACGAGGCTTTCAGCAAACAGATGTTCATTCGTAATACCAGCTGAGTGCCGATTCGATCAATGGCTGGCAAATGGGTGTGACGAGGGTCTCGATTGCGGCTCGCGCACCGGTGTCGGGGCCAATTGTGGTCTCGCGCCCGAAAATCGCTCGCCGCCAACGCTATTGCCGATTCCCGGGCTACCCGCCCCGAGTGGTGCGCACCGCACCGATGGACAGCTACTTAGGTCTGACTAAGTTGGCACGTCACCCGGTGTTTGTCATATCGTTTTGAGCACTTGTGGCGAGCGGGACAAATCCGTCGTTCAGTGCTGCACGAAGGCACCGCGATCGCCCAGCCGGTGACCACCGGATGCCGCTGGTGACAGCCGGCAGTACATGAGCAGCGCGCAGGCTCTGAGAGTAAAGGGTCAGGTGGGAATGACGGCCAAGCAGGGTCTGTACAACCCCGCATACGAGCACGACTCCTGTGGTGTGGCGATGGTTGCCGATATCCACGGCCGTCGTAGTCGCGACATCGTCGACAAGGCGATCACCGCGCTGCTGAACCTCGAGCACCGCGGAGCCGCCGGCGCAGAGCCCAACACCGGCGACGGTGCGGGCATCCTGCTGCAGGTGCCCGACGCGTTCCTGCGGGCAGTGGTCGACTTCGAACTGCCCGAGGAGGGCAGCTACGCCACCGGTATCGCCTTCCTGCCGCAGTCCGCCCGTGACGCCACCCTGGCCTGCGAGGCGGTCGCCAAGATCGTCGAGGCCGAGGGCCTGCAGCTGCTCGGATGGCGCGACGTCCCGCACGACGACTCCTCGCTCGGTGCGCTGGCCCGCGATGCCATGCCGACCCTGCGCCAGGTGTTCATCGCCGGCGCCTCCGGCATGGACCTGGAGCGCCGTGCCTTCGTGATCCGCAAGCGCGCCGAGCACGAGCTCGGCACCAAGGGCCCGGGGCAGGACGGCCCGGGGCGGGAAACCGTCTACTTCCCAAGCCTTTCCGGCCAGACATTCGTCTTCAAGGGCATGCTGACCACCCCGCAGTTGCGGGCCTTCTACCTCGATCTGCAAGATGAGCGGCTGACCAGCGCGCTCGGCATCGTACACTCGCGGTTCTCGACGAACACCTTTCCGTCCTGGCCGCTGGCGCACCCGTTCCGCCGCGTCGCGCACAACGGCGAGATCAACACGGTCACCGGCAACGAGAACTGGATGAAGGCCCGCGAGGCGCTCATCCACACCGACGTGTTCGGCTATCACAACGACCTGAACAAGATCTTCCCGGTCTGCACTCCCGGCGCATCCGACACCGCGCGGTTCGACGAGGTGCTGGAACTGCTGCACCTGGGCGGGCGCAGCATCGCGCATTCGGTGCTGATGATGATCCCCGAGGCCTGGGAGCGCAACGAGGAGATGGACCCCGCGCTGCGGGCGTTCTACCAGTACCACGGGTCGCTGATGGAGCCCTGGGACGGCCCGGCGTCGGTGTGCTTCACCGACGGGACCGTCATCGGCGCCGTGCTCGACCGCAACGGCCTGCGCCCCTCCCGCGTGTGGGTCACCAGCGACGGGCTCGTCGTGATGGCATCCGAGGCCGGCGTCCTCGACCTGGACCCGTCCACCGTCGTGCAGAAGATCCGCCTGCAGCCCGGCCGGATGTTCCTGGTGGACACCGCACAGGGCCGCATCGTGGCCGACGAGGAGATCAAGGCACAGCTGGCCGCCGAGCATCCCTATCAGGAGTGGCTCGACGGCGGGCTGTTCCACGTCGACGAACTGCCGCCGGGCAAGTACGTCAAGATGCCCCACCACCGGGTGGTCATGCGGCAGCAGGCGTTCGGCTACACCTACGAGGAACTGAACCTCCTGGTGGCACCGATGGCGCGCACCGGCGCCGAGGCGCTGGGCTCGATGGGCACCGACACCCCGATCGCCGTGCTGTCCCAGCGGCCCCGGATGCTCTACGACTACTTCCAGCAGTTGTTCGCCCAGGTGACCAATCCGCCGCTGGACGCCATCCGCGAAGAGGTGGTGACCAGCCTGCAGGGCACCGTCGGGCCCGAGGGCGACCTGCTCAACCCGGACGAGAACTCGTGCCGCCAGATCGTGCTTCCGCAGCCGATCCTGCGCAACGCGGATCTGTCCAAGCTGATCGACGTGGATCCCGATCACGAGATCCGCGGCCGCAAGCACGGTATGCGCGCGGCCGTGGTCAGCTGCCTGTATCCGGTGGCCGACGGTGGTGCGGGGCTACGCCGGGCGTTGGAGGATGTCCGCACCAAGGTCTCGCAGGCGATCCGCAACGGGGCCCGCATCATCGTGCTCAGCGACCGCGAGTCCAACGAGTGGCTGGCCCCCATCCCGTCGCTGCTCTCGGTCGCCGCGGTGCACCATCACCTGGTCCGGGAACGTACCCGCACCCAGATCGGTCTCGTCGTCGAATCCGGCGACGCCCGCGAGGTGCACCATATGGCGATGCTGTGCGGCTTCGGCGCGGCGGCGATCAACCCGTACATGGCCTTCGAGTCGATCGACGACATGATCGACCGCGGCGTGATCACCGGGCTGTCCAGCGACCAGGCCAAGGCCAACTACGTCAAGGCCGCGGGCAAGGGCGTGCTGAAGGTGATGTCCAAGATGGGCATCTCGACGCTGGCGTCCTACACCGGCGCCCAGCTGTTCCAGGCCATCGGGATCAACCAGCGGGTGCTGGACGAGTACTTCTCCGGATTGCACTGCCCCACCGGCGGAATCGACCTGGACGACATTGCTTCCGATGTCGCGGCCCGCCATGAGCTGGCCTACCTGGATCGTCCCGACGAGTGGGCACACCGCGAGCTCGAGGTGGGCGGCGAGTACCAGTGGCGCCGCGAGGGTGAATACCACCTGTTCAACCCGGACACCGTGTTCAAGCTGCAGCACTCCACCAGGACCGGGCAGTACTCGGTCTTCAAGGAGTACACCAAGCTGATCGACGACCAGAGCGAGCGGATGGCGTCGCTGCGTGGTCTGCTCAAATTCAAAGAGCGCGAGTCGGTTCCGATCGAGGAAGTCGAGCCCGCCACCGAGATCGTCAAGCGTTTCTCGACCGGTGCGATGAGCTACGGCTCCATCTCCGCCGAGGCGCACGAGACGCTGGCCATCGCCATGAACAGGCTGGGCGGCCGGTCCAACTCCGGTGAGGGCGGTGAGAGCGTCGACCGCTTCGAACCCGACGCGAACGGTGACTGGCGCCGCAGCGCCATCAAGCAGGTGGCCTCCGGTCGCTTCGGCGTCACGAGCCACTACCTGTCGAACTGTACCGATATCCAGATCAAGATGGCTCAGGGCGCCAAACCCGGTGAGGGCGGGCAGCTTCCGGGTCACAAGGTGTATCCGTGGGTGGCCGAGGTTCGGCACTCGACGCCCGGTGTCGGCCTGATCTCACCGCCGCCGCATCACGACATCTACTCGATCGAGGATCTGGCGCAGCTGATCCACGATCTGAAGAACGCCAACCCGGCCGCGCGTATCCACGTCAAGCTGGTGTCGGAGAACGGCGTGGGAACGGTGGCGGCCGGTGTCTCCAAGGCGCATGCCGACGTGGTGCTCATCTCCGGGCACGACGGCGGCACCGGTGCCACACCGCTGACCTCGCAGAAGCACGCCGGTGCCCCCTGGGAGCTGGGTCTGGCCGAAACGCAGCAGACGTTGCTGCTCAACGGGCTTCGCGACCGCATCGTGGTGCAGGTCGACGGGCAGCTCAAAACCGGCCGCGACGTCGTGATCGCCGCGCTGCTCGGCGGTGAGGAATTCGGTTTCGCGACCGCACCGCTGGTGGTGTCGGGCTGCATCATGATGCGGGTCTGCCACCTGGACACCTGCCCGGTGGGTGTGGCCACCCAGAACCCGGTGCTGCGTGAGCGTTTCAACGGCAAGCCCGAGTTCGTGGAGAACTTCTTCCTCTTCATCGCCGAAGAGGTCCGGGAACTGATGGCGCAGTTGGGCTTCCGCACCGTCAACGAGATGGTCGGACAGGTCGGCGCGCTGGACACCACCCAGGCGGCCGAGCACTGGAAGGCGCACAAGCTGGATCTGGCCCCGGTGCTGCACGAGCCCGAGTCGGCGTTCATGAACCAGGACCTGTACTGCAGCTCACGCCAGGATCACGGTCTGGACAAGGCGCTGGATCAGCAGCTGATCGTCCAGTGCCGTGAGGCGCTGGACTCCGGCACGCCGGTGCGATTCAGCACCAAGATCGCCAACGTGAACCGCACCGTGGGAACGATGCTGGGTCACGAGGTGACCAAAGCCTATGGCGGTCAGGGGCTTCCGGACGGAACCATCGACATCACCTTCGAGGGGTCGGCCGGTAACAGTTTCGGCGCCTTCGTGCCGCGCGGTATTACGCTGCGGGTGTACGGCGATGCCAACGATTACGTCGGAAAGGGACTTTCCGGGGGCCGCATCGTGGTGCGCCCGTCGGACAAGGCGCCCAGCGACTACGTCGCTGAGGACAACATCATCGGCGGCAACGTCATTCTGTTCGGCGCCACCAGCGGTCAGGCATTCCTGCGCGGTGTGGTGGGCGAGCGGTTCGCGGTCCGCAACTCCGGCGCACATGCTGTCGTCGAGGGTGTGGGCGACCACGGCTGCGAGTACATGACCGGTGGCCGGGTGGTGATCCTGGGCCAGACCGGCCGCAACTTCGCGGCGGGTATGTCGGGCGGTGTCGCCTATGTGTACGACCCGGAGAAGAAGTTGCCGGGCAACGTCAACGGAGAGATGGTCGATCTTGACGCACTGGATGACGATGACCTCGAAGGGTTGCAGGAGTTGATCGTGGCACACGTCGACGCCACCGATTCGGCGGTGGGCCGGCGGGTCTTGGCGGACTGGCCGGCGCAGCAGGCGCACTTCGTGAAGGTGATGCCCCGCGATTTCAAGAAGGTGCTGCTGGCGATCTCGGAGGCCGAGGCCGCGGGCCAGGATGTCGGCGAAGCGATCATGGCGGCCGCTCGTGGCTGATCCGAACGGCTTCCTCAAGCACACCGTCCGCCAGACCCCGGCCCGTCGGCCGGTGGACCTGCGCCTGCAGGACTGGAAAGAGGTCTACGAGGAGTTCTCCGACGAGACCCTGAAGGTCCAGGCCTCGCGCTGTATGGACTGCGGTATCCCGTTCTGTCACAACGGTTGTCCGCTGGGGAATCTGATTCCCGAGTGGAACGACCTGGTGTACCGGGACCGGTGGCGCGATGCCATCGAACGGCTGCACGCCACCAACAACTTCCCGGAGTTCACCGGGCGGCTGTGCCCGGCGCCGTGCGAGGCCTCCTGCGTGCTCGGCATCAACCAGGATGCGGTGACCATCAAGCAGGTCGAGGTCGAGATCATCGACCACGCCTTCGACAACGACTGGGTCAAGCCGATGATCCCGACGGTGCGCACCATGAAGAAGGTCGCCGTCGTCGGGTCCGGCCCCGCCGGTCTGGCCGCCGCTCAGCAGCTGACCCGGGCCGGGCACTCGGTCACCGTGTTCGAACGTGCCGACCGCATCGGCGGTCTGCTGCGTTACGGCATCCCCGAGTTCAAGATGGAGAAGCGCCATATCGACCGTCGCCTGGAGCAGATGACGGCCGAGGGCACCCAGTTCCGCACCGGCGTCAATGTCGGCGTCGACATCACCGTCGAACAACTCGACGAAGACTTCGACGCGGTGGTGCTGGCCGGCGGTGCGACCGCCTGGCGGGACCTGCCGATCCCGGGACGTGAGCTCGAGGGCATCCACCAGGCCATGGAGTACCTGCCGTGGGCCAACAAGCTGCAGCAGGGCGACGATGTCGCGGGCCCGGACGGTGAGCCGCCCATCACCGCGAAGGACAAGAAGGTCGTCATCATCGGCGGCGGTGACACCGGCGCGGACTGCCTGGGCACCGCACACCGTCAGGGTGCCGCGAGCATCCACCAGTTCGAGATCATGCCGCGACCGCCGGAGACCCGGGCGGACTCCACCCCGTGGCCGACCTACCCGCTGATGTTCCGGGTGGCCTCCGCGCACGAAGAGGGTGGCGAGCGGGTGTTCTCGGTGAACACCGAGCAGTTCGTCGGCTCCGACGGCAAGGTGACCACGCTCAAGGTGCACGAGGTCGAGATGAAGGCCGGCAAATTCGAGAAGGTCGAGGGGTCGGACTTCGACCTCGACGCCGACATCGTCTTCCTGGCCATGGGCTTCGCGGGTCCCGAGCGCGAGGGTCTGCTGACCGACCTCGGCGTCGAACTGACCGACCGCGGCAACGTGGCACGCGACAGGGACTTCCAGACGACCGTTCCCGGCGTCTTCGTGGCCGGCGACATGGGCCGGGGACAGTCGCTGATCGTGTGGGCGATCGCCGAGGGCCGCGCCGCGGCTGCCGGTGTGGATCGGTATCTCATGGGCCAGTCGGCGTTGCCCCGGCCGATCGAGCCGACGGCCGCCCCGCAGCGTTAGGCAACATCAGCAACTTCAGTCACACGAGAAACATCCGATTTTTAATCGGCGTGCCGGTTGGTGTTAGCCGCGTCACAGGTGTCTAATGATGGCGGCGGGGTCATCCGGTAATGTGGCCCCACGG
The DNA here is from genome assembly GCA_030499155.1 of Mycolicibacterium frederiksbergense. GTDB lineage: Bacteria > Actinomycetota > Actinomycetes > Mycobacteriales > Mycobacteriaceae > Mycobacterium > Mycobacterium frederiksbergense_A. The sequence continues at coordinate 1,775,756 of JAUKNU010000001.1, forward strand.
TGCAGCTATTAGCCGACCGCAGGAGTTCTTACCGTGTACAACAATCCCATTTCACGGTCCCGAGTGAGTCGAATCGCCTGGTCATGGTTCCGCCACCCGGTCCGATGCCGTGAATTCCCCGCCAAGCACGAGCGGCTGATCACCCCCGACGAGTTACTGCGTTACGGGTATTGAGCGACCGGGGCGCCGCGCGGATCCCGGTCCGGTACCCGCGCGGCACTCGTTTGCCAGATCGTAATAATCTCGTGACCGTCAGTTCTACGTGCTGGTCAGCAGCCCGGAGTCTCGAATTGTCTCCGCGAGCGGTTCCAGTACCGCGGGGTCATAGGGCGGCGGCAGGTAGATGATCGCCAGATCCAGTCCCTCGGCCCCCAGCGCTATCGCGTCCTCGACCACTCTGCGGTAGTTCCGGTCCTCGCCGAGGCGGATGTGCGCCGACAGCGTGATCTCCTTCGGGTCCCGGCCGATATCGGCGCAGTGCGCAGCCAGTACGTCGCGCTTGCGGGCGAACTCCGCGGGCGTGCCGCCGACGAAGTTCCAGTGATCGGCGTATTTTGCGGTGATCTTCAGGGTGCGCTTCTCGCCGTTGCCGCCGATACAGAACGGCGGGTGCGGCTGCTGCGGCCCTTTGGGCTCGTTGCGGGCGTCCTTGAGTTGATAGAACTGGCCGTCGAAGGTGGTGGTCTCCTGGCTCAGCAGACCCTTGAGGATCTCGCAGGCCTCCTCGAAGCGGTCGAAACGCTCCTTGATGGTGCCCAGCTCGATGCCGTAGGCGCCGGACTCCTCCTCGTTCCAGCCGGCGCCGATGCCGAGCTCGAGGCGGCCGTTCGAGATGATGTCCAGTGCGGAGGCCATATTGGCCAGCACCGCGGGATGCCGGTAATGGATGCCGGTGACGAGCACGCCGACGCGCAACCGCTCGGTGGCCTGCGCCAGCGCTGTCAGCGTGGTCCAGCCCTCCAGGCAGGGGCCGGTGGGATCGGAGAAGATCGGATAGAAGTGGTCGAAGGTCCAGCCGGACTGGAAGACATCGATATCGTCCGCTGCTTTCCAGATGGCCAGCATGTCGGACCAGGTCGTGTTCTGGGGGGAAGTCTTGAAGGCAAAGTCCACACCTGGGAAACGACCGTCGGCGGTCGATAATTCCTGTACCCGACGCCAGGGCGGGCGCGATGAATTCGGTAGGCCGCGCCGGTCGGTATGACCATGATCGATATGACGATGGCAAGCGCGCGCACCGCCGCGGTGCTCGGCGGTGTGCGCGACGATCAACTGGGCGGGCCCACGCCGTGCACGGAACTGTCCGTGCGCGAGGTGGCGGCACATATCGGTCAACTGGCACCGGCCTTCGGGGCCGCGGCGGCCAAGAATCTCGGTGACCTCACCGACAGCCCACCCGGTGCGGACGGCTATCTGCTGGACGAGGGCTGGCGCGACGACTATCCCGCCCGGCTCGCCGCATTCGCGAAGGCCTGGCAGGCGCCGCAGGCCTGGGAAGGGATGACCCGGGTGGGTGCCGTCGACCTGCCGGGCGCGGTGTGCGGGCTGGTGGCGCTGACCGAGGTGGTGGTGCATGGCTGGGATGTGGCGATCGCCACCGGGCAGGCGTACACCGTGGATGACGACACTGCGGCGGTGTTGCTGGAGCACCTGACCGCGTTCACCGCCGACGGCCCGGTCGAGGGGCTGTTCGGCCCGCCGGTGGCTGTGGGCGGTGACTCCGGTGCTTTTGCGCGCGCGCTGGCGTTGAGCGGCCGCGACCCGGCATGGCACCGGGTGTGATCGGGCGCCGCCACGGGCACACTTGAAACCATGGACCCCGTGGACCCGATCGCCGCGCTGCGCCGCATCGCGTACTACAAGGACCGGGCCCGGGAGGACTCGCGCCGGGTGATGGCCTACCGCAAGGCCGCCGACGTGGTCGAGGCGATGACACCCGAGCACCGGGACAAGGTCGGCAAGGCCAACAGCTGGCAGACGCTACCGGGTATCGGACCCAAGACCGCCAAGGTCATCGCCCAGGCCTGGGCCGGCCGCGAGCCCGACACCCTGGTCGAACTGCGGGAGGCCGCCGCCGATCTCGGGGGAGGAGCGATCCGCGCCGCGATCAAGGGTGACCTGCATCTGCATTCGAATTGGTCCGACGGGTCCGCCCCGATCGAGGAGATGATGGCCACCGCGCATGAGCTCGGCCACGAATACTGTGCCCTGACAGACCATTCGCCGCGGCTGACCGTCGCCAACGGGCTATCGGCGGAGCGCCTGCGCAAGCAACTCGACGTCATCGACGAACTGCGCGAACGCTTTTGGCCGATGCGCATTCTGACCGGGATCGAAGTCGACATCCTCGATGACGGCACCCTGGACCAGGAGCCGGAACTGCTGGAGCGGCTCGACATCGTGGTGGCCAGCGTCCATTCGAAGCTGAAGATGGACGCGCCGGCGATGACCCGGCGCATGGTGCGTGCGGTGTCCGGGGGTCACGCCGATGTCCTGGGCCACTGCACCGGGCGCCTGGTGGAGGGAAACCGGGGGATACGTCCGGAGTCCGCGTTCGACGCCGAGGAGGTGTTCACCGCCTGCCGGGACAACGGTGTTGCGGTGGAGATCAATTCGCGACCCGAGCGGCGCGATCCGCCGAGCCGGCTACTGGATCTGGCGCTGCAGATCGGCTGCGACTTCTCGATCGACACCGACGCGCATGCCCCGGGCCAGCTCGACTTCCTCGGCTACGGAGCGCAACGTGCCCTGGATGCGGGGGTGCCGGTGGACCGCATCGTCAACACCTGGTCCGCCGAGCGGCTGCTGGAGTGGGCGCACTGAATCACGTCGGTGACTCGGGCAGCATCGGCATCTCCAGTCCCTGATCGCGGCCGAGCAGCACCCCGCGGGTCACCGAGGCATTGCCGAACCGCTGCCGCACCTCGTCGACGGCGGCATCCAGGGCGATCGGGTCGGCCCCGCGGTCGAACGGTAGTTCCAACTGGGCCGCGCCGTCGCGGTCGATATTGGCGACCGCGAAGCCGACCAGTGTCAGGCCGCGCTCGGCGATCAGCGGAGCGGCGGCGGCCACCAAGTCCCGGGCGGCGCCCAGCACGGCCTCGGTCGACGCGGTGGCGCGCGGCAGCGTGTGCGAGCGGGTGACGCGGCCGAAGTCGTCGAAGCGCAGCCGCAGCACCACGGTGCGACCGGTACGTCCGGCGGCCCGCATCCGGCCGGTGATGCGGTCGACGAGATTCACCACGACGGCATCGATCTCAGCAGCGGACATGGTGTTTCCGGCGCGACCGAGGGCCCGCTGTGCGCCGACGGAGCGCCGGCGCACCCCCGTCACCACCCGGCGGCGATCGATGTTGTGGGCCAGCGCGAAGAGCTGCCTGCCCATGCCCGGGCCGACCATGGCACCCAGCGATGTCTCGCTGAGCTCGGCCACGTCGGCAACCGTGTGAATGCCATGCAGCCGCAACTTCTCCGCGGTCTTGGCCCCGACGCCCCAGAGCCGGCGCACCGGCAGCGGGTGCAGGAACGCGAGCTCGCGGTCGGGCGGCACCAGCAGCAGTCCGTCGGGCTTGGCCTCCTGGCTGGCCACCTTGGCCAGGAACTTGGTGCGGGCGATCCCGACGGTGATGGGAAGACCGACGTCCACCCTGACCCGTTCGCGCAGCCGGGCACCGATCTGTACCGGAGTACCCGACACCCGGCGCAGCCCGCCGACATCGAGGAACGCCTCGTCCACCGAGACCGGTTCGACCAGGGGAGTGGTGTCGCGGAAGATCTCGAAGACCGCCCGACTGGCCTCGGTGTACGCGCGCATCCGCGGCGGCACGACAATGACCTGCGGGCAGAGCCGTCGGGCCTGACCGCCGCCCATCGCGGTGCGCACCCCGTACGCCTTGGCCTCATAACTGGCGGCCAGCACCACCCCGCCACCGACGATCACCGGCAGGCCGCGCAGGGTGGGGTCATCGCGCTGCTCGACCGAGGCGTAGAACGAGTCGAGATCGGCGTGCAGAATGCTGGCCTGCCCGGAGTGGGACACGAACATATGTTCGCATCCGAGTCCGACAGCGAACTAGGGCGTGCTGCCGTAGATGCTGGTCAGCCAGATGTGAGTGAGCGTGTCCACGACGCGGTCATGCTCGACCGACGGCCGGTCATCGGCGAGTGTCGCCATCATCATCTTCTCGTTCATCAGGTTCAATGAGGTGGCCAGGTCCAGTGCGGGCAGCGTCTCCGGGGCCGCCCCCCGTTGGCGTTCGGCGTTGATCAGCGCCGCGGTGAGGCCGATCCACTTCTGCATCAGCCCCGCCCAGATGGCACGGAACTCGGGGCTGCTGTTCACGGCCTCCGCGCCGGCGCGCGCTGTCGCCGGGTGCGACCCGAAGGAACTGAAGAAGATCTCGATCCCGCGCCGGATTGCCTCGTGTGGTTCGGTGGGCATGGAGTCCATCGCATTGTCGAAACCGGTGTCGGCGCGTGTGATCAGCGGATCCATCAGTGACAGCAGGACCGCCTCCTTGGAGGCGAAATAGAAGTAGAAGGTCGGTCGCGATATGCCGGCGCCCTTGGCCAGGTCGTCGACGGAGATATCGGCGAAGGACCGCTGCTGGATGAGCCGGGCGGCGGTGTCCAGGATCGCCTGCTGCCGTTCGTCGCCAGAGGGGCGGGCGGCCCGGCGGCCGCGACTCGGGCTGGCGGTGGTCACGGCCCCACCTTAACACCGTGTCGACTTTCTCAACACACCGTTGACTCACTCAACACCATGTTGATACCGTCGGTACCATGAATGAACACCTCGACGTTGTGATCGTCGGCGCCGGTATTTCCGGCATCAGCACGGCCTGGCATCTGCAGGACCGCTGCCCAACCAAGAGCTATGCCATCCTGGAACGCCGCGAGAACATCGGCGGCACCTGGGACCTGTTCAAATACCCGGGTATCCGCTCGGATTCCGACATGTTCACCCTCGGATTCCGGTTCAAGCCCTGGACCTCGGCCAAGGCGATCGCCGACGGCGCGTCCATCTGGAATTACATCAACGAGGCCGCCGTCGAGAACGGGATCGACAAGCACATCCGCACCGGACATCGCGTCACCTCGGTGGACTGGTCGGATGCCGACAATCGCTGGACCATCAACATCGAGCATGCCGGTGAGCGCACGCAGATCACCGCGTCGTTCCTGTCGGTCTGCAGCGGTTACTACAACTACGACGAGGGCTACGCGCCCGAGTTCCCGGGCGCCGCGGACTTCACGGGCCAGATCATCCACCCCCAGCACTGGCCCGAGGGGCTGGACTACACCGGGAAGAAGATCGTCGTCATCGGATCCGGCGCCACCGCGATCACACTGATCCCGTCGCTGGTCAACGAGGGCGCGGGCCACGTCACCATGCTGCAGCGCTCGCCGACCTACATCGGGTCTCTGCCGCTGGTGGATCCGGTTGCCGCACAAGCCAACAAGTACCTGCCGAAGAATGTCGCCCACGCGGTCAACCGGTGGAAGGCAATCGCGATGGCCACCGGTCAGTACCAGCTGGCGCGCAAGTTCCCGAAGATGTTCAAGAAGGCGCTCAAGGACATGGCGACTCGGCGGCTGCCGGACGGCTTCGACTACGAGAAGCACTTCAGCCCCCGTTACAACCCGTGGGATGAGCGAGTCTGCCTGGCCCCCAACGGTGATTTCTTCAAGACCATCAAGGCCGGAAAGGCCGACGTCGTCACCGACACCATCGAGACCTTCACCGAAACCGGTATCAAGCTGACATCCGGCGAGGAGTTGCAGGCCGATATCATCATCACCGCAACGGGTTTGAACATGCAGCTGTTCGGCGGTGCCACGGCGACCCGCAACGGCGAGCCGATCGACCTGACCAAGTCGATGACCTACAAGGGCCTGATGCTGTCCGGCGTGCCCAACATGGCCATCACCTTCGGCTACACCAACGCGTCATGGACGCTGAAGGCCGACCTGGTCTCCGAGTTCATCTGCCGGGTACTGAACTACATGGACGCCAACGGTTTCGACCGGGTCGAACCGCAGCATCCGGGCGATTCGATCGACGAAGAGCCGTTCATGGACTTCACGCCCGGATACTTCCGCCGTGCCATGGATACCCTGCCGAAGTCCGGCTCGGAGGCGCCCTGGAAGCTGAAGCAGAACTACTTCTTCGATCTGCGCCTCATCCGGCACGGCAAGGTCGACGAGGAGTCCCTGCACTTCACCAAGCACCGCGCGGCCGTATCGGCCTAGCGTCACCCGCCTACAGCGACGCGGCTGTCTGGTCGCCTGCAGCGACGACGACGATCCCGTCCTCGTCGCTGTAGGCGATCTCACCGGGGACGAACGTGACCCCGCCGAAGGAAACCTCGATATCACGTTCTCCCGCACCAGTTTTGGTGCCCTTGCGCGGATTGGTGCCCAGCGCCTTGATGCCCACGTCGATGGTGCGCAGCGCGGCCGCATCGCGTACCACGCCGTGCACGATCACTCCGGCCCAGCCGTTCTCGGCGGCCAGCCCGGCGATGATGTCACCGACCAGCGCGGTGTGCAGCGAACCGCCACCGTCGACCACCAGCACCCCGCCGTCACCCGGCGTGGACAGGATCGACTTGAGCAGGGCGTTGTCCTCGAAGCAGCGCACCGTGGTGATTCGGCCGGCGAAGGACGTGACACCCCCGTAATTGCGCAACTGCAGATCGCAGCTGCGGACGTCGGGGTAGATCTCGTCGACAAGGTCAGCGGTCGCGCGCGGTTCGATGCTCACGCCATGATGCTAGCGAGCACCACATCGTGCACGAACTGCGCCAGACCCGGTTCGACATCGTCGTAGTAAGCCGTGAACCTCGGATCGGCCAGGTACATCTCGACCAGTCCGCGGTGCATCTCGCTGCCGCAGTCGTAGAAGCGCTCGATACTCGCGCGGTGCCGGGCGGCCAGTGCGTCGGCCTCCGGTTCGCCGGGGCGCACGCCGGCCCGCTTGGCGGCCGCCAGGTCTTCCAGGAGCGCGTCCCCCTCGGCCTTGAGATCGATCCAGTCCTGTTTCGTCAGCTGGGCCACCCGCTGCCGGGACTGCTTCCATTCATCGGTGTCGCCCCAGCGCTGCTCGGCTTCGACCGCATACTCCTCGCCGAATGCCGTGGTCCCGAAGATCTCGACCTGTTCTTCGGCGGTCAGCTGAATGCCGCTGCGATGCGCGTCCATGAGTTCCTCCACTGCCTTGATCGTGCGCTGCAGACCTTCGGCCCGCTCGAGGAGCAGGGCGTGCTGGCGCTGCAGCCGGGTCAGCCCGTCGACCTCGGGGTCGTCGAGCAGGACGCGGATCTCATCCAGCGGCAGCCCCGCCGCGCGGTACACCAGCACCAGGTGTAATCGCTCGACATCGGCGTCGGTGTAGCCGCGGTAACCCGCCGGGGTTCGCACGCCGGGCACCACCAGACCGATGTGGTCGTAATGGTGCAAGGTGCGCACGGAGAGCCCGGTCAGGGCGGCGACGCTGCCGACGGTTCTCACGTCCATGGACCCACTATCTGCCCTGACGTCGCGTGAGGGTCAAGCCCCGCCGCGGGAAACCTCAGTCCTCGTCGGAACCGCGGCGGGCCAGCAGCACGACCACGACCGCGAGCAGACCGACGGCAATCGCGGCCACCAGCGGCAGCCGGGACTGATCCGGACCCAGCGCCGGCACCGCGGACGGTGTTGGCATGGCGGCAGCCACCGCGGATTTCGCCTGCGCGGCAACTTCTTTGGCGGCTTCTTTGGCTACTGCCGTCGGTTCGGCCGGGTCCGCAACGACCGGCGCCGGCTCGGCCGGTGTGGCCTTGACCGGCGGCGCCTTCTTCGCGGCGGGAGCTTTCTTGGCCGGTGCGGCCTTCTTCACGGGCGCCTTCTTGGCGGGGGCGGCCTTCTTCGCGGCGGTTGCCTTTTTGACCGGTGCCTTCTTTGCCGGAGTCTTGGCGGCCGGAGGCGCAGCAGGTGGGTCAACCGGGACCTGCTCAGCGGGGGCCTTCTGTTCGGGAAGGTCCTGCTCGTCGCCCATGGTGCTGCTCCTTTGCAGTGTCGTCCAGCGCAGTGCAACCCATCATGCCAGCCCGGCGATCGGCGTCACCCCGTGACCGCCAGCGCGGCGGCCAACGTCAATGCCACCGCCATCAGGGCGAGCTCGGTATCGGCGCGCCGGGTCGAGAGCTCGGCGCTGGCCCGGTGACCACGTGCCGACGGCAACCACCGGGACCTGTTCTGCCAGGCCAGCGCCATCAGCACCGCGGTCACGACGACCTTCGCCACCAACAGCCGGCCGTATCCGGTGCCGACCAGCTCGGCCGGGGCCCCGATCACCACCGCGGCGCTGAGCACCCCGCCCGCCAACAGCACCAGCACCGACCACAACGACAGTGCCGAGAAACGGGGCAGCACCCGGGCCCACTGGCCGCGGTGGTCCACCACCAGCACGATCGCCGCGAGCACACCGCACCACAGCGCCGCCGCCAAGGCGTGCAGCGTGACCGCCAGTCCGCCGAGTGCGCTCTCGGACAGATGCCCGGCCAGGGTGCGCGCGGCGGTACCGAGTGCGGCGACGCCGGCGATCACCAGGGACCCGCCTGGGTTACGTACCGCGATGGTCAGCACGACCACCAGCAGTGCCGCCACCACGCAGATCAGATCGGCCCGACCGGCCGTCGTCGACACGGCGAACTCGAACGCGGTCCGTACACCGAGGTCGCGCACCGTGATTGCGGCGGTATCGGCCGCGGTCTGCACCAGCCGGATCAGTTCGGCGGCCAGCCACACCCAGGCTGCCACCGCGAGGACGGCGGTGCTGCGCCGGGCGAGTTCGGCGCGGTAGCGCGCGGTGTCGAGCCACGGCACCACCGCGAGGCCGAGCACCAGCACGGCGGCACCGTCGGCGAGCAGCCGGGTGAGGGTCGCCACGAGAGCATCGGCGGGGCGGCTGAGAATCCAGGCCAGCGCGATGCTGAGGGCGACGACGAGTGCGCCCAGGCACGCCCGCCGGGTCGGCGTCACGTGCGGCGTCGGCTCCACCACACGCCGGCACCGACGAGCACCACCGCCGCGATCACGAACGGCCACACCGGGAGGCCGTCATCAGTGGCCGCTGCCGGCGCGGCAGCGGGTGCGGCAGCGGGTGCGACCGACGGACCGGGCGTACCCGTTGCGGCGGCGGTCAGCTCGAAAGCCCAGGATCCGGTGATGACATGGCCGTCCGCGGAGGTGACGCGGTAGTTGGCCGTATAGGTACCCGCCGGACCGAGTGGGCGCACGTCGACCTCTGCCACCGGGCCGTTCACCCGGACGTCACCGGTGGACCACAGATTGCCGTCCGGGCCGACGACGGTCATCGCCGCGAACGCGGTCTGCAGGTCTTCGCTGAAGGTGGCGCTGACCTTGGCGGGCGCCGCAGCCAGTGCCGTGCCGGGCGCCGGATCCGAGGAGATCAGTGTGGCGTGCGCCGCGGCGGGGCCGGCCCCGGCCAAGGAAAGCCCCGTCAGGAGCAGAGCCAACAGGGGTGCCAGGATCCGTGCGTAGATCGTCATCAGACCAGGCCGAGCCGCGCCATCACGTCGGCGTCGATACCGTCGAGCTGCTGGCCGATGGCCGCGTGGGCGGCCTTTCGGCGCGCCGTGGGCATGTTCTCCGCGGCGGTGACGGCAGCGGACAGGTCGGTCAACCGGTCGTTGATGGCGGCCACGAACTGCTTGGTCTCGACGTCCTTGGGGTTCTTCTCGGCGACCCGCCGGGTGGCCTGTTCGGCACCATTGATCCGGGCCGACAGGATCGCCCCATGCCCGGAGAACTGACCGATCTGGGCCAGCGGTACACCGAGCTGATCGGCGCGGCGCTGGTCGAGCAGGCCGCGGATCGCGATCGCACCGCGGTAGGCCAGCGGCACCAGGACCGGCGCCAGCAGCCGGGACACGGTCAGTGTCCGGCGAATCTTCATCGGGGACAGCAGTTTGCCCTCGCGGACTGCCTTGAGTTGGGTCTCAGCAACCTTGAGTGCGGCACGGTCGCTGTCCCGTTGGGCCTTGAGCTGGGCCTTGACCGCCTGGGTCTGCGCCTTGCGATCGGCCTTGATGCGCCGCGCGTCGTTGCGCGCCGCGAGTTTGGCCTCCAGCTTGGCTCCCTTGGTGAGCGCACGTTTGGTCGCGCGCCCGATGGCCCGAGCCTCGGCGCGACGGGCCGACCGGCTCTTGCGTTGCGTGAACAGGCCCATCGGCATTGCCTCCCGGTCATCTCGTCCGCGTCGCCCCGATCACGGTGCCACGATGCGGCCAACCCTATCGTTCTGCCGGCCATACCACTCTCGGCGGCCTTGCGTGGAACCGGATCACTTTCGGCAGCAAACACGTACACCGGTGTATGCGACAATTGCCGAAAGATTGCCTGTGCGCCGTGAGACGCCATGAGGGGTGGTGACGACGTGGGTTCGCGCATGCGAGTCGCCGCGGCTGCCTGCCTGGTGTCATCGGGGCTGTTCGTGGGTGGTGTGTCCGGAGCGGTGGCGTTAGCCGAACCCGACAGCAGCGGCGACGCCGCGGGTGCCGGTGCGGCGGGTCGAGGCTCGGACGAGACTGCTGGTCAGCCCCGTCGCAGTGCACCGCGCGGCGTCGATACGGTGACCCGGGCCGGACCGGGTTCGCCGGGCCCGCGTCCGGTGGGTTCACCAGCGCGAATCGCGGACCTTCCGGCGCGCTCGGCCGACTCCGCGGAGGGCGACTCCAGCAAACTCTCCGAGGCCGCACCCGAGGCCGGAGAGGCCCCGCCCGGCGTTGCTCCCGGCGAACACGACGTCAGTGTGCCGACCGCCGAAGGAGACGACACGGGCGACGCCAAAGCCGACGACGAAGAAGATGACGAGTGCGGATGGGGCTGGTGGCCACTGCCGCCCGACAGCGACCCGTCGGCGCCGAACGGCGGCGACGGTTACGGAGGCGGCGCGCCGTCGACCGCTCAGCCGCCGGCCGGCCGGCCGGGTGCTCCCCTCGGGCTGGAGATACCGCCGCCGCGCGAGCTGCTCCCGGAATCCCCGGTGCTGCCGGTGGTCCCCGACCCCCAGGAACCCCTGCCCGGACTTGTCGCGCCGGCGGCCATGCCGGTGCTGTCGATGCCCGTCATCGTGCTGCCGCCGCCGTTGCCCGGGTTGGGAGGTGGAGGCGGCGCGGGACCGCGAGCGCAGGCACCCGGGAGTCCCGCGAGGCCGCCCGCCCCGTCACGGGTCACGCCGGCCGAACGCCCCGCCGCACCGCGCAATGACACCGTGGTGCCTGCGTCCTATCGTGCGGGGTACGGCGAATACCTCCGGACCGCCGGAATGCCTCAAGTCATCGCCGTCGCGGTCCCGGGAGCAACCGCCATCATGCTGCTCACCGGCCTGGGCGGGTTGATCGGCTATCGGCAGGCGCGTGCCGGACTGGCGATCCGGGCCAGTGGTTCAGCAAGGTTCTCGAGTTGACCGGATTCGGGCATCTGCCAGACAGTGGAGCGCCATAGTGGACCTGAGGGAAAGGAGAAGGCCATGCCGGCAAGTCGCCGCGTGACCCGCGCGGTCAGTTCCGTGCTCGACCTTGCGCCACGCCGGGGCGAGGTGTCGTTGCCGCGTCTGGTCGAAGCGGTCGCCGAGGATCAGGGCCGCCCGATCAGGATCAAGATGGCCGATCTGCCCCCGGGTGTCTGTGGACAGTGGCGCCAATACGCCGACCATGATGTCTTTCTGATCCAGAAGGGGCTGCCCGCCTGGGACCGCACGCTGGCCCACGAGCTGGGCCATCTCGTGCTCGGTCACGCAGGCACCCCGGTGGTGGAGGCCGCGCGAGAGACCATGGAGCTGGCCGGGTCCGACCTCATCGGGTACATGCTCAATCAGCGGACCGGGTGTATGGGGCCCGCGGGTGAAGAGGCCGAGCAGGAGGCCGAGGACTTCGCCGCGCTGCTCATCTATCGTCTTGGCCGGCTACCGTCCGATCGCTCGTCGATCGTGCAGGTGCGGCTCGGGGAGGCGTTTGGTTGATCGTCTGGGTGATCGCCGGTCTCCTCGGGCTGGCGACCGGCTTGCGAATCGGGTGGGCGCTGGTCAACAAGCAATCCCTGGTGAGCACCGCGATGATCCTCGCGCTGGGCAGTCTCGGTATCGTCGCAGCGCTCAACTGGCAGCCGTTGACCTTGCTGATCGACACCGCCCTGCGGTGGCCGAACGTCGCGGTCGCGCTCAGTCAGGTTGCGTTGATCGGCTGCGCGGCGGGCAGCTGCGTGATGATCACGACGGTCGCGTCGGAGCGTAAACCGACCGTCATTCGCCGCATCGCCATCGGCCAATACATCGTTGCGGCCGCCATCGCGGTGGCCACCCTGGTGGCGTTCTTCCGGGCCCCGCAGATGCCGGAGATGGCGCCCGAGGAGTACATGCGGCGCAACCTGGCGCCGGGCGGCTCGTCGTCGTGGCTGCTGCCACTGCTCTACGTGCTGCTCGCGCTGACTCTCGTCGCGTGGGCGGGGGTGCGTCATTCCAACCGGACCCGGCGTGGCCGTGCCCTCTTCGTCTTCAGCATCGGCATGGTTCTCATGGTCCTGTCGAGTGCCTTCTTTCTGCTCCGCGCGGTGGGCAACACCGACGTCCTCGGTGTGGGTGCGGCCGCGACGCTGCTGGGTTGCGCGATGCTGGTGGTGGCCGGCGGATCGCTGTTGCCCAGCGTGGAGGACTGGTTCGGTGCGCGCCGGGAGCTGCGCACGATTCAGCCGCTGCTGGCCGAGCTCAACACCCGGCACCCGGACGTGGGTATCGGGGTGCGGCCCCGTGGACCGCTGTTGTTCCGGGTCGCCGAGCAGATGTCACTGATCTCGGATTCGCTGTACCTGGAAGCCATTGCGGCCGAGGGCGCGCGGCTTCGCACGGTGGATGCCACCGCGGGCCAGCGCGATATCGAGGAGTCCCTGAACATCGCCGATATCGCGGATCTCGATTCGCCGCCGGTGCCCGCCGACGAACAAGCCCGCGGTATCGCGGAGTGGATCTTTGCGGGCCGCGGTGCGGGCCGTGAAGAAGCGCACGCGGCCTTTCCGGGGCTGAACTGGCTGCGCCAGCCGACGACCTACTCGGACCGGGAGTGGATACTTGCCATCGCCGAGCAATTTCGCGAACTGGAGATCGGCACGCCGTCTCGGGCCTGAACGCACAAACGGTGTCGTCACGCTTGCGCGTGACGACACCGTTTGTGGCGGTGATCCCGAACGGGATCAGCCGTCGAGATTTTCCCGGCGACGCAGCTCGTCGACCTTGAGGGCAAGATCCTGCTGGGACTCGGGGGACAGGCCGACGGTGCGTGCGGCGATGCGGCGCACGCCCTCGTCGCGCATGCTGGCCAGCCAGGTCAGTTCCTTGTCCAGCTTCTCGTAGTACTCGTCGTCGGTGAAGTACGCCGGCTTGATCCGGAAGAAGTTGGCCAGGGCGGCCATGGTCGTCACGGACGGGTTGGTGCGGTTGCCGGACCGCAGCTGCGAAAGGTAAGGAGCGGACATCGTGACACCCTCTGCCTTGAGTGCGCCGATCACCTCAGCGGATGTGTGCGGCCCGCGCCCAGGAGGGTAAACCGTATCGAAGAGGCGGTTCAGTCGGGCGGCGAACGTCTTGCTCATCTAACTTTCCTCCACATGGCCTACGAGCTGTCTGCAATAGGTTCGTATTTGCTGATCATCGTAGCGAGTGATCTCGCCACAACCAAGTGCAAACCACAGAAAAGTAACACTACCCTGCTCAAAGGGTCGCTGCAGGGTCCTGTAGCAGCACGTCAACCTCGCGCCCACGCTGCGACGTTGTGATCTGGCGAACCAAAAACTAACGGCCGCGCTGTTTTGCCGAGATCCGTTGATCTTGATGTGTTGTCACAGTAACCCCATAGCTGACCGGCAGCGTTCGGGCGTCGCACAGCAAATCTGCACTTCACCTTTGCTGTCAGTACCGGCGAAGTGGGGGACGGGTAGACATCGGCGGGCCCTGAGTTGAGGACACAATTGCTGAGCTCGGCATCTGCCGGACGCGGCATCGTGGCCGAACCGTGGCCGAAATGTTATGAAGAGGTTTGCTGAGCCCACGCTCGGCGGAGCGTGGGAAGAGGTGGCCCCGCGAAAAGAGCCGAGGGCTATGCGGCCAGCAGCATGGCCAGGATCGCGGTGTCGGGATGGCTGATCGGGTCGACGCCCACCCGGCTCACCATCGAGGTGATGGTGCCATCGGCCTCGGCCTCGACCCAGGCGGCGCGGTGCTCCAGGCCCAGATGGGGGATGCCGGGCAACAACACGCACCCCGACGCCGCGCCGGCGCATTCGGGCAGTGACGGTGTGGTCTCCGAGGGCGGGTGCAGCATCAGCAGCGCCGCGGGCTGATGGTCGGCGAAGAAGCCCGGCGGAACCGCGGATTCACCGACGACAGGGCCCTCCGCCAGCACCAGGCCGACGGTGCCGGGCTCCGGTTTCTCGGGAAGTTCCTCGCGGACACCGAAAATCGTTGTGGTGGACAGCAGCCCGGGCAGTGACGCCACCCGGACCGCGACGATGAGCAGTTGTGCCCACTCCTTGGTGGAATCCGGCCAACGGCCCGACACCACGAATCCCTTGAGGGTGCCCCGCGAATGGAACGGTGCGATCTCCACCGCTCTACCTGCTCCGGTGTCCATGTGGCCTCCCGACAGTGGTGCTTGCTGGTAACCGCCTCCGACACTGCTGTGGGTCGCTGTGCACAGGATGCGGTAGTTCGGCACTGGCACGCAAGAGGACACGAGTGCCAGAACAGCGGATGTACGAAAAGTAAAGAGCCCCGCGTGCCGAAGCGCGCGGGGCTCTTGACGTGAGAGGAGGTGAACTCAGCCGAAGATGAGTCCGCCGGTGTTCGCGGTGGCCTTGGCGTAGCGGTCCTGGACGTCGGCCCAGTTGACGACGTTCCAGAAGGCCTTGACGTAATCGGCCTTGACGTTCTTGTACTGCAGGTAGAAGGCGTGCTCCCACATGTCGACCTGCAGCAGCGGGATGATGCCCAGGGGCACGTTGGCCTGCTGATCGTAGAGCTGGAAGGTCAGCAGGCGCTGGCCCAGGCTGTCGTAGCCCAGCACGGCCCAGCCCGATCCCTGCAGGCCGTTGGCCGCGGCGGTGAACTGGGCGCGGAACTTGTCGAAGGATCCGAACTGGTCGTCGATGGCGGCGGCCAGTTCGCCTTCGGGCTTGTCGCCGCCGTTGGGGGACAGGTTCTTCCACCAGATGCTGTGGTTGACGTGTCCGCCGAGGTGGAAGGCGAGGTTCTTCTCGTTGAGGAAGATCGCCGACTGGTCGTCGCCGGCGCGGGCTTCTTCGAGCTTGGCCAGGGCGTCGTTGAGGCCCTTGACGTAGGTGGCGTGGTGCTTGCTGTGGTGGATCTCGTTGATCTGCCCGGAAATGTGGGGCTCCAGCGCGCCATAGTCGTAATCGAGTTCTGGCAGTGTGTATTCAGCCACTGGGTTCCTTCCTAATCATGGATCGCGAGGGAGTTCGGCGTCGCGTATATCGACAACAAGCTCGACCTCAACCTTGGTCCATACCCGCGTGCACCGCAAGGACGGGGGTTCCCGTCAGGGATCCGCCGAAACCTCGGAGGCGGTCAGAGCAAGACGATGGCTGCCAGGACGCCCAGCAGCACGAGCGCGATCACCGAGGCGCGAATGAGGGCAACGACCTGGTTGTTGGTGTACTGGCGCGAGGACTGCCAATCAGACGACGTCCCCGAACCCGGACCAAGCGGGTGTGCTGCCATCACAAGCTCCTGACCTGCACGATCAAACCATCCCCCAGTGAGATCTGTCACACGGTGTGTTGTGACGCCGATCATAGACCTTGTTTCGCCCGCAGAAAAATCGGGCCCGGGCGGGGGTCCGCGATCGAATCCGGCCGATCCGGATGTCCGCCGCCGAGATCGCCGGAGCCTGATCATTTTGCTCAGACCGCTTTTGAAGGTGTTGATCATGCCCGGATGTGAACCCCGGTTTATCCACAGGTACTGGACAGAAGTCCAGGGAAACCGGCGGAGTGGGGGTGCCGCAGCCTGTGGATGAACCTGTGGAAACTGTGGATAGCGTCGAAATTGCTGTCGCGGTGCGACACCTTGCGCCACGCGGGAATCTGGTGCGACCGGATGCCGTGCGTGCCAGCATGGACGGCATGTCTGACGATGTGATGCAGATCGAGGTCGGTGCGTTGCCACTGACCCTCGACGACTCGGTGGTGCTGCTCGACGTGCGGGAGCCCGACGAATGGCAGCGCGGCCACGTGACCGGTGCCCAGCACATTCCGATGGCAGATGTCCCCGCCCGCATCGACGAGATCGACCGGGATGCCACCCTCTACGTGATCTGCCACGCCGGTGGGCGCTCCCAGCGGGTCGCGCAGTATCTGGCCCGCAACGGCTTCGAACCGATCAACGTGACGGGCGGCATGTTGTCCTGGGCGCAGGCCGGGCGACCGGTGCGTGCCGACGACGGCAGCGCCGGCACCGTCTGAGCGCGTCGTAGGCTGGTCCGGTGATCCAGGTCTGTGCCCAATGCGGGACGCGGTGGAATGTGCGCGACCGCCAGCGGGTCTGGTGCCCGCGCTGCCGTGGCACGCTGCTGGCCCCGGGGGCGCAGGGCGCTGCGGGCACCACGGCGCCGCCGGTCGCCGGTCGGCCCGCCACGGGCCAACCGGGCCGCGCGCCCGCCGGGTACCGCTGGATCGCGGTGCGCCCCGGTGCGCCACCGGCGCAGCGCCGCAAACGTGCGCCGCTGGGACCCACGCCGCGGTACTCCCAGATTCCGCGCTGGGGTCTGTATGAACGCTTCGACGACGAGGAGGCGGCCGACCAGGTCACTGCCGGGCGCAGCGCCCCGTCATCGGCACTGGTGCGCCGCACCGTCGTCATCACCATGGCGCTACTGGGTGCGGCGGCGGCCCTGCACGTGATCCGGTACGGCCTGCTGTTGATCAACCGCACCGTCCTGCTGGATCCGATCGTCGCGGCGCTGGCGACTTGGCTGCCGGTGTTGGCGAGTGTGGCGGCGTTCTTCGCCGTGGTGGCCACCACCCTGGTGCTGACCAACTGGCTGATCGCCCGCCGGGCGGCCGCCTACGCACATGTGGGCAGCCCGGACCCGCGTAGCCCGCGGGAGCTGTGGGCGGGCTGTCTGATCCCGTTGGTGAACCTCGTGCTCGCACCGGTCTTCGTGATCGAACTCGCTCGCGCCGAGCAGCGCACCGGGTTACGCATCATCAGCTGGTGGATCACCTGGTTCGTCAGCTACGCGCTGTCGACGGCATCCATCGTCACCACGGTGCTGACGATCTTCTACGACGGTGCCCAGCGCATTGCCGACAACACCGTGATCACCACCATCGCCTACCTGATCGCGCTGGCAGCGTTGCTGTTGGCGCTTCAGGTGTATCAGGGCTTCGAACGGCAGCCGGTGGATCGGCCGTCGCGACGCTGGGTGATGGTCGCGGCGGGACAACCGCCTGCCGGGCAGGAACGTGAGGCCGACGAATCCGTCGTTCCGGTTGAGGCCGAGGACCGGAACCCGGCAGCATAGCCATATGACCGCGGGGGACGCTGATACTGCCGGAACGGCCACGACGGGTCACCCGTTCGTCGTGGCACACCGGGGCGCCTCCGCCGACCGGCCCGAACACACCGTCGCTGCCTACGAACTCGCGCTGCGGGAGGGCGCCGACGGCGTCGAATGCGACGTCCGGCTGACCCGCGACGGTCACCTCGTCTGCGTGCACGATCGCCGGGTCGACCGGACATCGGATGGATCGGGGCTGGTCTCGGAGATGACGCTCGCCGAGCTGCGTGAGCTGGATTTCGGTTCCTGGCATGCCGGCCGGCGGGACGGCGATGCCGGCGGCGACACCGGACTGTTGACCCTCGATACCCTGCTCACGCTGGTGCTGGACACGAAACGGCCGGTGAAGATCTTCATCGAGACCAAGCATCCGGTGCGGTACGGAGCGCTGGTGGAGAGCAAGGTGCTGGCGTTGCTGCACCGCTACGGGATCGCCGCCCCGGCATCGGCGGACCTGGCCAGGGCGGTGGTGATGTCCTTCTCGGCGGCCGCGGTCTGGCGGATCCGGCGCGCCGCGCCGATGCTGCCGACCGTGCTGCTCGGTGAGACCTCGCGCTACCTGGGCGGTGGCGCCGCGACCACGGTCGGTGCGACCGCGGTGGGCCCGTCCATCGCCACGCTGCGTGAGCACCCGGAACTGGTCGATCGCGCGGCCGCCCAGGGGCGGGCCCTGTACTGCTGGACCGTCGACCATTACGAGGATGTCCGGTACTGCCGGGATGTCGGAGTGGCGTGGGTCGCCACGAATCATCCCGGCCGCACCAAGGACTGGCTGGAGAACGGGCTCACCGGAGCCGGTCGGGACTGAATTACAGGTTGCCGCCTGCGGCCTTCGGTGCGCTCAGGTCGGCGCCGGCCACCGAAAGCTCTCGGGCGACGAAGTCCTCGAGGTGGAACAGATTCGCCCCGGCCCGCTCCGAGATGCGCACCAAGGTGGTGATGGTCGCGACCTCTTCGACCTGCTCCTTGAGGAACCACTGCATGAACTGCTCGCCCAGGTAGTCGCCCTCTTCACGGGCGACACTGGCCAGCCGGGTGACCTGTTCGGTGACCGCGCGCTCCTGATCGAGGGACAGCCGCAGGGCCTGCGCCGGGGTGTCGAACTGGTTCTGGACCGCGTCGATGCCGGGGATCTCGACATCGATGTCGCGGTCGAGCAGGTACTGCACCAACATCATGGCGTGATTGCGCTCCTCGACGGCCTGCGCGTAGAAGTGCTTGGCCAGCTGCGGCAGGTCCGCGCCGTCGAAGTAGACGGCAATGGCGACGTACTGCTGCGACGCGGTGAACTCGCTACGAATTTGCTCGCGGAGCAGGGTGTCGAATTTGGTCTCGTGGGTGTTGGCATCACTCATGTCGACCACAATAGGCCAGGTCAGACGGCATGTCATCCAAGGTCACCCTTAATCAGGTTAGCCATTCCTTACCGCTGTGATGGCTGTTACATCGCGTCAAAATAGTTTGCTGGATGGCTTGTGAAACGGCGCTGCGCAGTCACGGCTGGTCGGTGTTCACCACGTCGGCCGGGACCGGTGCATCCTGGGCCAGCGCGCCGAACAGCCGGCCGGCGGCCTCGCTGTCCCAGATGACGATCGATCCGACATCGCTGGTGGTGTATTCGGCGATCGGGACGGTCGTCGTGGTCGGGTTGTCCTGCAGCGCCCAGGCCAGCCGGGCCAGGTCCCAGACATGCCCACCCGCATCGAGAGTCACCGCGCCGGTGGCGGCGGTGGCCATGGGGTACCAGCGCAACGGATTGAGCAGCACCGACGGGCTGATCGCACGCGTGAGCAAGGCGGACATGAAGGCCCGCTGATTGGTCATCCGGTCCAGGTCTGCGCGGGCGGTGGCTCGTGAGCGGACGAAGCCGAGGGCGTTGCGGCCGTCCAGTTCCTGGCAGCCGGCGGGCAGATCGATACCGGCGAGCGGGTCGCTGATCGGCTCGCCGGGGCACATCGTCACCCCGCCGACCGCGTCGACGAGCTCGGCGAAACCGCCGAACCCGATCTCGGCGTAGTGATCGAGCCGGAGCCCGGTGGCCTGTTCGACGGTCTGCACCAGCAACGGGGCACCGCCGAAGGCGTAGGCCGCGTTGATCTTGTCCTCGCCGTAGCCCGGGATCGGGACGTAGGAGTCGCGCGGCAGCGACACCAGCGTCGGCTGCGTACCGGAGAACAACCCGCCGATGTGCAACATCAGCAGGGTGTCGGTGCGGCCGTTGCCGGTGTCGCCGCCGGTGGCCAGCGTGCCCTGCTCATCGACCGACAGGCCCTGCCTGCTGTCGGAGCCCACCAGCAGCCAGGTGGTGCCGCGGCCCGCCGGCGGCCGTTCGGGGTAGTCGGCGAGCACGGGCGCACGCTGCAGTGTCGAGTCGAGCCAGAATGCACCGGCGACTCCGGCGCAGAGCAGCACCAGCATCGCGGCGAGCAGCAGGCCGAACCACCGGCGCAGGCGCCGTGGTCTCTTGGTCGACGCCCGCGGCGGTGGCGGTGCCGGAGTCGGGGGGACCGCGCGGCGTGGTGGCGGCGGTGGCTGCCGGGGTGCGGGTCGCCGCTGAACGGGCGGCCGCGCGGCGGGCGGTACCGCCGGCGTGGGTGGGTTGGGCGGCCAGACCGGGGGCGGACGATGGCGCGGATCGCGGCGGATCTGCGGTGACGGTTCCCGCCGGGGAGCCCCGGGATGGTGCGGCGGGTTCTCGTTCACACCTGCGAATGTACTGCTCGGCGGGTGGTTCCTAGCTCAACCAGTCCAGCTCGCCGGCGGCCAGTGAATAGCCGACGAAGGCGACCGCATCGATCAGGCCGTGCGCGACGATCAGCGGCCAGAGCTTGCCGGTGCGCATCCACACGTAGCCGAACACCAGGCCCATCACGATGTTGCCGAGCCCGGCGCTGTAGCCCTGGTAGAGGTGGTAGCCGCCGCGCAGCAGCGCCGAGATCAGCAGTGCGGCGCCCGCGCTGATGTGGAGCTGCCGCAACCGGGTGATCAGGAAGGCGACGACGATGATCTCCTCGGCCCAGCCGTTGGCGAACGCGATCATCAGCAGCAGTGGTATCCGCCACCAGGTGTCGTTGAGTTCGGCCGGTTCCACCGCGGCGCTGAGTCCCAGGACACGAGCCGCCACGTACAGCGCGAGTCCCGGAATGCCGATCAGCGCGGCCAGGCCGAGACCGCCGGTCAGGTCGGGGTGCAGCGTGAAGCGGCCGAGGCCGATCTGGGCGGGTCCGGTCCCGGTACGCCACAACAGGTAGAGGCCGAGAGCGCCCCAGGCCAGCAGTTGCACGACCGAGGCCACGTTGAGGCCGAGGTCGATCAGGTCGAAGGGCGAGCGGCGCTGGTTGAGCGCCACGGTCTGCCCGCCCAGTCCGAGCAGCACCGCCTCGATGAGATTGAGCAGTGCGACGTAGGCGCTCAAGCCGAAGGTGACCGCCAGCACGACGGCGATCTCGATCCGCAGGGTGCGGGGGGACGGCAGCGGCCCAGGGGGTGCGGTCACCGCCGCCAGGCTAATGGCGCCTCAGATGCGCCGCGCGCGCAACCCGTTGAGGAACGGGCAGCCCATCAGTACCCGGATGGCCTGGCTGAGGCCGGTGACGTCGTCGACCGGTTTGGCGAAGGGTAGCCGGACATCGTGATCGCCGGACTCGTCCTCTACCCGCAGTTGCACGCCGTAGCGGTCCAGGCCGAGCGGGCGGACCCGGCCACCGCGCAGGGTCTGGGGTAGCCGGGTGGCCAGCCGTTCCACCACTTCGCGGTGCGCGGACTCCAGGTGACGCAACCAGCACGACTCCAGCTCGCAGAACGGATCCGGTCGGGCGGCCAGCAGCGCACCCAGACCGACGGACTCGGCGCCGGTGGAATCGGCGACCACCACGGATTCGATCTCCAGGCGAGCCAGCGCGTACGGGGTGTCCCCGCGGGATGCTTGGGCACTGCCGGTATTCACCTGTAGCAGAGCCGGATTGGGATTCTCGGCGGCGACCACGTCGAGCATCCCGGCCACTTCGCCGTCGGGTACCAGGAACATCCGGCCCTGGATCCACACCAGCGAGCGCACCGGTTCGCGCAGCGGCAGCGGTGCGTAGTCGGTCATCTCCAATACGGCCTGGATGCCCGCGGAGCCGGCCGAGACCACCATGCCTGCCAGCAGCCCGTCGGCGGGGACGGTGATGGCGAATGAGCCGTCACCGAGCAGATGGTGGACCGGCGTGGCGGCGGGCTCGAGGCCCTCCACCGCCAGCATCGCGCCGCCGGCGCGGGCGCACGCGCTGCGGATCCGCTCGGCTGTCGTCGGTGCCGTCACAGGCATCTGATCACCTTCCAGTTAGTGAGGTAAGCCTTACTTAACTACAGATGCTGCTGGATGCGCAAGGTTTCCCCGCGTGACGGAGGGCCGGGCGCGGAGCCATTAGGGTTGAGGGCGTGCCACGCATCGCCTACCTCGGGCCCGAGGGAACCTTCACCGAGGCGGCATTGCTGCAGATGGTGGCGGGCGGAATGGTGCCCTCGGACAACGTGTCCGCCGAGGTCGTCCCGCTGCCCTACGACAGTGCGGGCGGCGCCCTGGAAGCGATCCGGACCGGTGACACCGACTACGCGTGCGTGCCCATCGAGAATTCGATCGACGGTTCTGTCATCCCCACCCTCGACGGCCTGGCAGACGGTTCCGCACTGCAGATCTACGCCGAGCACACCCTCGATGTGGCATTCACCATCGTGACCCGGGCCGGGGTGGCTGCCGCCGATATCGAGACGGTGGCCGCGTTCCCGGTCGCCGCCGCGCAGGTCCGCAAGTGGCTGGCCGCCGAACTGCCGAACGCCCGCATCGTGCCGGCCTACTCCAATGCCGCCGCCGCCCAGGACGTCGCGGGCGGTGGCGCCGATGCCGGGGTGAGCACCGCGCTCGCCGCGCAGCGCTACCGACTGGCGGTGCTGGCTGCCGATATCGTCGACGAGGCCAGCGCGCGCACCCGCTTCGTGCTGGTCGGCCCGCCAGGGCCCCCGCCGGCCCGTACCGGCGCCGATCGCACCTCGGTGGTGCTGCGCCTGGACAATGTTCCTGGTGCGCTGGTGTCGGCGATGACCGAACTGTCGATCCGGGGCATCGATCTGACCCGCATCGAATCCCGGCCCACCCGAACAGAATTGGGTACCTACAAGTTTTTTCTCGACTGTGTCGGCCATATCGCCGACGAGGCCGTCGGGGAGGCGCTCAAGGCGCTGCACCGGCGCTGCGCCGACGTGCGGTACCTGGGTTCGTGGCCGACCGGTGCCGCGGCCGGGGCACCGCCGCCGGGTGTCGACGAGGCGGCGGGCTGGTTGCAGGCAACGCGGACAGGAGGATCGGCATGACGGGTCGGCTGGTGCTGGTTCGGCACGGACAGTCCTACGGCAACGTCGAGCGCCGTCTCGACACCCTGCCGCCGGGTGCCGCGCTGACCGACCTCGGCCACCGGCAGGCCCGCACCTTCGCCCGCGACTGGACCAACCCGATCGCCATGGTGGCCCATTCGGTGGCCACCAGGGCACGTGAGACCGCGGCCGGGATCGCCGGGCATCTCGACATGGCGGCCCACGAATACGAAGGCATCCACGAGGTGCAGGTCGGTGAGCTGGAGAACCGCAATGACGATGCCGCGATCGAGACCTTCGAGGCGGTGTACCGCAGCTGGCATCGCGGCGACCTCGACGCCGCGGCTCCCGGCGGCGAGACCGGGCAGCAGGTACTGGACCGGATGGTGCCGGTGCTGACGGAATTACGTCTGCGCCATCTCGACGATCGCCGCCGGCACGGGGACATCGTGGTGGTCAGCCACGGCGCCGCGATCCGGCTGGTGGCATCCGTGCTGGCGGGGGTGGACAGTACCTTCGCCCTGGACCATCACCTGAACAACACCGACCCCGTGGTGCTCAGCCCGATCACCGACGGCCGGTGGAGTTGCGTGCGGTGGGGTCCGCTGACCCCGCCGTTCTATCCCGACGCCGACGAGAAGGAAACGCCCGACACCGCGGGCCCCATGGGCTGATCCCGCGCACACCCGCACCCCACGGCGTGGCAGTCGATGGAGTAGTCGTGGACGGCCTCGGGTGTGCTGCAATCGGCTTCCGTGCACTCCGGGCGTTGTCCGATGTGCACGATGACGGTGCCGTGGCAGTGGTCGTGCTCGATATCGGCACCGCATTCCCGACATGTCGCGCTCATGGGAGTAATTCTCGCACCGCGCACCGACAGGTCCCGGTTCCGACCCGGCTTGATCGATGCTCCTTCGCTCGGGGATCCATCCCCCGTCGCTTCGCTCGCCCCGGTTCACGCCCAGCCCAGTTCGTGCAGGCGCTCGTCATCGATCCCGAAGTGGTGAGCGAGCTCGTGCACCACCGTGATGGCGACCTCGTCGACCACCTCATCCTCGGTCTCACACATGTCCAGCAGCGCGTCCCGGTAGATGGTGATGGCATCGGGCAGTGCACCGGCATACGTCGAGTCACGCTCGGTCAGCGCGATGCCTTCGTAGAGCCCGAGCAGGTCGGGCTCGTCGGGATGGCTCGCCTCGACCAGGAAGACGACGTTGTTGGCCGCGGCGGCGAGTTCGGACGGGATCAGATCGAGCGCATCGGAGACCAGTTCCTCGAACCGCTGCGGGCTCATCGAGACCGGCACGCCGTTACGGGAGCGGCGGCGGAACGGGCTCGACCGGAGCGGGCCCGGGCGGCGGGGCGGGTAGGGCCCCGGGCGCGGGCGGCGGGGCGCCCGGCGGCAGGCCTTCCATCGGGGGACCGGCAGCCGGCGGCGGCGGTGGTGGGAGCGGCGGACCGTTGAGGAAGGTGTTGCCGCCCGCCGGAGCCTCGGTCGCAGGTGCCTGCTCGGTGGTCTGCGCGGGCTGCCCGGGCAGGTGCTCGTTGGACTCGGTCTGCTGGCTACTGCTGCTTCCGCTACTGCTGCTTCCGCTGCTGTAGGACTCGTCGTAGGTGATCTGCGACGACGTGTCGATCGGCGGCAACGGGATGGCCGGGATGTTCAGGCGCTCGTCCGGGATGTCCGGCGGCGGGACCGGCGGGCGGCCGTTGATCATCAGCGGGCCCTTGGCGCTGTTCAGCAGTGTCGACCAGCCGCCGTTGCCGAGGGTGGCGCCGATGCTGCAGGACACCTGATGGCTGCCCGCGGACCAGCTCGGCAACGCGATGGTGCTGTACACCAGCGTCAACGTGGTGGTGCGCAGTTCCAGCGGCGCGAGATAGGCGTCGGTGACCCGCGAACAGTTGTCCTTGACGAACGTGTCCTGGTCGGCCTCCGGCGGCAGGCCCTCGGGGAACTTCTCGGCGAGGTTGACCGCGCCGGTCACCTCCAGCGAATGCGGCCCCGCGCAGTCCACCGGGATGTCGGTGGGCTGGTTGGTGGCCGGGTCGATGCCCAGGCAGGTTCCCGCCGGCCAGACCTTGGACTGATCGATATCGGCGACCTTCCCCTGGAACGCCTGCTGCTGGTTGTTGGCGCCGGGCAGCTGCAGACCGCACAGCATCCGTCGTTCACCGGCCTGGCGCCAGGTCTTCTCGCCCGACCAGAGCAGGCTGACGCTGAAGCGCCCGTTGGGGTCGTACCGGTCACCGAGGTAACGCTGCACCGCGCTCTGGCACTGCTCCTGGCTGATCTGCTGGATGCGGGCCGGTGACGGGGGTGCGGCGTCCGGGCCGTATTCGGTGCCCGGGAAGGTCCGCATGTCGATGGATTCGGCGACCTCGAACCGGTGCTCGGTGGTGCAGTCCACGATCTGTGCGGCATCGGGTGTGCGTTCCGGCCAGTTCAGGCAGTCCCCGCCCTTGGCATTGTCGAAGGTGCTGTTGGTGCGCAAGCCCAGTGCGCCGGTACCGGAGTTCAGCCCGGCCAGCCGGCCACCGGCGGCGGAATCGGGCAGCACGGTGATGACGCCGGCGATCATCAGTCCGCCCAGTGCCGTGAGCAGCAGTGCCCGGCGGGTCGGGCTGAGCGGGCTGCTCAGGGACAGCGCCGCGCGCCATCGGGGCACCGGCTTCTGCGAGGCCTGGGCCTCGTGCAGAAACGGTTCCTGGCTATCGGGTGCGTCCAACATCGCCTCCCATTGTGACAGGCGTGTCACGATGTGTGACAAGTGATGCGCTTGTAATGTTATGTGGTTGTGGCCCGCGGGCCGTGACCGGGCGGCGCGCAAGTAGGGTTACCGCCGTGATCGACCTCAAGCTGCTACGCGAAGAGCCCGATCGGGTACGCGCCTCACAACGCGCCCGCGGCGAGGATCCGGCCCGGGTGGACGCCCTGCTGGCCGCCGATACCGCGCGCCGGTCGGCCATCTCCACCGCCGACACCCTGCGCGCCGATCAGAAGGCCGCCAGCAAGCTGGTCGGTAAGGCGTCTCCCGACGAGCGCCCGGCGCTGCTGGCCCGCGCCAAGGAACTCGCCGACGAGGTCAAGGCCGCCGAGGCGCAGCAGGCCGACGCGGAGTCCGCGTTCGTCGCGGCGCACATGGCGGTCTCCAACGTCATCGTCGACGGTGTGCCTGCCGGCGGCGAGGACGACTTCGCGCTGCTCGACACCGTGGGTGAACCGCCGGCGATCGAGAATCCGCGCGACCACCTCGAACTCGGTGAGGCCCTCGGCCTGATGGATATGGAACGCGGCGCCAAGGTGTCGGGGTCGCGGTTCTACTTCCTGACCGGCCAGGGTGCGCTGCTGCAACTGGGCCTGCTGCAACTGGCCGTCCGGTTGGCCACGACCAACGGTTTCACGCTGATGATCCCGCCGGTGCTGGTGCGGCCGGAGGTGATGGCGGGCACCGGATTCCTGGGCGCTCACGCCGACGAGATCTACCGGCTGGAGGCCGACGATCTCTACCTGGTGGGTACCTCGGAGGTTCCGCTGGCGGGGTATCACAGCGACGAGATCCTCGACCTGAGCGCGGGACCGTTGCGCTACGCGGGTTGGTCGTCGTGTTTCCGCCGCGAGGCGGGCAGCTACGGCAAGGACACCCGCGGCATCATCCGGGTGCACCAGTTCGACAAGGTCGAGGCCTTCGTCTACTGCAAACCCGAGGACGCCGAAGCCGAGCACCAGCGCCTGCTCGGCTGGCAGCGCGAGATGTTGGCGGCCATCGAGGTGCCCTACCGGGTGATCGACGTCGCCGCAGGGGATCTGGGCTCCTCGGCCGCGCGCAAGTACGACTGCGAGGCATGGGTGCCGACCCAGGGCACGTACCGGGAGCTGACGTCGACGTCGAATTGTTCGACGTTCCAGGCGCGTAGGCTGTCGACCCGCTATCGCGACGAGAACGGCAAGCCGCAGACCGCGGCGACCCTGAACGGCACCCTGGCGACCACCCGTTGGCTGGTCGCCATCCTGGAGAACCACCAGCAGCCAGACGGCAGCGTGCGGGTGCCCGCCGCCCTGGTGCCCTACGTGGGCACCGCGGTGCTGGAGCCCAGCAGGTAACCGCAGCGCACACCGGGATGATTCTGGAGAGGCCCGTAAGGGTGGCGGTCCTCGGACCGGTGCGGGCATGGACCGGTGACGAACCGGCGGATCTGGGGGCGCGGCTGCAGCGTGCGCTGCTGGCCAGGTTGGTGGTGGCGCACGGCTTCACGGTCTCCGTCGACCGGCTCATCGACGATCTGTGGGAAAGCGAGCCGCCGCCGAAGGCGTTATCGGCCTTACAGGTGTATGTGTCGCATCTGCGGCGTGCGCTTGAGCCGGGGCGGGCACCGAGGACACCTGCGTGCATCTTGGTCAGCGCCGCGCCGGGCTATGCATTGCGGCTGCCCGACGACGCGGTCGACGCTTGGCGGGTCGAGGCGAGAATCGCCGCGGCGTACCAGGAATCGGATTCGCAGCGACGCCTGCAGCTCTTGGATGAAGCGCTGGCCGACTGGTCGGGGGAACCGTTCGCCGGCGTCGGCGACGCGTTGTGGGTGCTACCGGAGGTGGCCCGCTTGACCGAGATGCGCCTGACGGCGGTCGAAGGCCAGGCCTCGTCGCAGGTGGAACTGGGTAGGCACGGACTGGCCATCGCAACCCTGGAGCAGCACGTGCGCAAGCACCCCGGGCGCGAGGGCGCGTCGGCAACGCTCGCGACGGCCCTGTACCGGACGGGGCGGCAGGACGCCGCCCTGCAGGTGTTGCGACGGACCTGCAGGCACCTCGCCGACGAGTTGGGTCTTGAGCCTGGGCGGATGCTCCGCGAGCTGGAGCACGACATCCTGCGGCAGGCCGAGCACCTGGAGGATCCGTCGCGGCCGGCTCCGCCGCCGCTGACGGTGCATGCGCCGCGTCCGGATGATCGTGCGGCCCACGGCCGAACCGAGGAGCTCGCGACGATCGAGAGTGTCGCGCAGGCGGTCACCGCCGGTAGCAGTGCCGTGCTGTGGATCGGCGGCGAAGCGGGTTCGGGCAAAACCACGCTGGCCGATACCGCGGCGAGCAGATTGCGGTCCGCAGGCTGGCGCACCGTGCACGGCCGTAGCCCCGAGGTGAACGGCGCGCCGCCGGGGTGGGCTTGGACCGAGGTGCTGCGCGACCTGATCGACCCTGCGAGCACCGAGTCGCAGCGGGCAGCCCTGGGGCCGTTGTTGCACGACGGCGTGGCGGCAGAGCCAGGCACGTTCTGGCTGGGTCAGGCGGTCGCCGATGTCCTGCGGTCCGCCGCTGATCGCCGGCCGCTCGCGGTCGTGCTCGACGACCTGCACCGCACCGACGGCCTGACCCTGGAGCTGTTGCGACTGGTGGCCGATCGGCTGCAGGACCGCCAGGTGATGGTCATCGCGACCTACCGGCCCTCCGAGGATGGCGGTGAGTTGGAAGCGGCCCGGGCGGCGCTGACCGTGCATACCGCCGCACATCTGACGCTGGGCGGTCTGGATGCCGCCGCCACTGCCGCCCTGGCCGCGGACTGCGGCTTGGCTGCCACCAGCGGCGAGGCACTGCGGCTGCTGCGCGAACGTACCGGGGGCAACCCGCTTTTCGTGCGCGAGCTGGCCCGGCTGATGGCGGCCGAGGGCACGGAGGCCGTGTTCGCGTCGGTGCCGGTCGGGGTGCGCGATGTGCTGCGCCGCCGGTTGGCCCGGTTGCCGGGCCCCACCTTGACCGCGCTGCGGCAGGCCGCTGTGCTCGGCCGGGACATCGACGTCGATCTGCTCGCCGCCCTGGGTCACAACGACCCCGACCACCTGCTGGACGCGCTGGAGCCGGCGGTCCTGCTCGGCCTGCTCGACGAGCCGGAACCCGGCACCCTGCGCTTCGGGCATGCGCTGGTCCGCGACACGCTCTACGAGGACACCTCCAAACTGCGCCGTTCCCGGTTGCACGCGGCGGCGTTGGAGTTGCTCCGGCGTCCCGGGCGATCCGCCGACCCTGCCGAACTGGCCCATCACGCCGTCGCGTCCGCAACCGCCGAGACATCTTTGGTCGCTGCGGGTTTCGCCAAGGCCGCGGCGCGGGAGGCGGAGTCGGTGGGTGCCCACGTGGAAGCGGCCAGACAATGGCGTGCCGCGGTGCAGATGCTCGAACTGGCCGGTCGCAGACTCGCCCCGGACCCCCTTGCCGTCGAGCACGAGATCGAGGTGCGCTGTGGCTTGATCGGCGCCCTCGCCCGGTCGGGTGACTCTGTTGCCGCGCGCACCGAATTGAAGGCTGCGCTGCAGTTGCTGTCTGGCCGGTCCCGCGACGACCTGACGGTCCGGGTGCTCACCGCATGGGACACCCCGCTGGTGTGGCGGGATCGCGAGTACGACGGATCCGATGCCCAGATGATCGGGCAGCTTCGGCGGGCGCTGCTCGGTCCGGTGACCCGGACCGAGCGGATCAAGCTGCTCAAGGCCTTGTATGTCGAGATCGAGGGCGCCGACCCGGACGCCGCATTGGCCGTCAGCACCGAACTTCTCGAGCTGGCGCGAGGGGCCTACGCCGAACAACCGGAATCGGCAGGCCGTCTGTTGTGCACGGCGCTGAATGTGCGCGCGTACTGCTCGCTCGGGCCCGATCTCGACGCCGAGCGCGAATCGATCGCAGCCGAACTTCTGCAGACCGCGGAAGTCACCGAGCAGGCCGACTACCAGGCGGTGGCGCACTGGCTGCTGTCACTGGCCGCCGGGCATCGTAACGATCTGGCGGCCGCGAAACGGCATGTCGACCTGGCGGTGTCTCGGGCAGCCACCGGCCAACTCGTGCACCTGCTCGGGGTGCTGGGGCTGTTCGAAGCCAGGATGCACCTGCTGACCGGGAACCTGGACGAGGCCGTGAGTGCCTACACGGATCTGGCGGTGCGCATGGTCGAAAACGGCGCGGCCAACGGGGCGAAGCTGGCCATGGTGGGCCGGGTGACAGGCGAGTTCTGCCTGGGAGATCTGGGAACGCTGGCCGATGAGCTGATGTTCTTCTACCGGGAGGTGTCGGTTGCCGCGTTGGACGCCACGGTGCTGGCCCTCATGGCGCGCGGCCGCGAGGCCGAAGCCCGAGAGCTGTGGCAGGACCGCGCGCCCATCGAGCGGGCGTACTTCTGGCTGCCGTTCACGGTGCTCCGCGTCCATGCCGCTGCGGCGCTCGGTGACCTCGAGGAGGCCAGTGCCAGGGCAACTGATCTTGCTCCGTATTCGGGACGGATCGCCGGGCTGGGAGTGGACGGCTTGATGGTCGGCCCGGTCGATGAGGCGCTCGCGGTCGCGGCCGAGGCGCTCGGCCGGCCCGATGAGGCCCGCCACCGCCGCGCGGTGGCCGCGGCCCTGCGGGTACGGCTCGCCGGCGAAGCTCGTCGCTTCATCGACTGAGGAGGGTGCCACCGAAGGCCGCCCGTTCCAGCCTGCGATGCCATAGCCGGAGTACCAGCAGGTGTACGCGCCGCCCGATCCCGCTGCCGCGGGCACGGGCGGCGCGCTCGTCCGGGTTGAGCACCGCGTGTTCGCGCGGGTCGTCGAACGACATCCGGCGCCCGGCCCGGGCCGCTGTCTGCATGGTGGCCCAGTCGGTTGCCGAGACGTGTTCGGTGATCGCCGGTAAGACCACGGACTCCTCATCTCGGATGTGCTCGCCGAGCAGTGCGGTGAGTTCGGTGAGTGCGACGGCCACCAGTCCGGCGATTTGCGGGCTGCCCCGCCACAGCCGGAAGGCGGCGGCCCGGGCCTGCAATTGATCCAGCCTGAGATCGAGTGCCCGGTGATCGTCGGTGAGCTCACTGAGGTCGAGGTGGTCACCGACGCTCGCGCGGATCAACGGCCACAGCATGACGTCCTCGGCGGCGTGGTGGTGACGGATCGAAGTGCACAGCAACTCCACGTACCGTGCGATGGCCCGGCTCCGGCCTGGGGTGCATGTCAGGTTGCGGTCGCGCACTGCGCCGGCCAGTTCGGCCAGGCGGCGCAGGTCGGTCGACATCGCACGGTGTGCCAGCGTCATGTCCAGCACGTCTGGAATCGGATCACCCGGATTGCGGGGTACGACGGGGGTGGTGGCGGGCATGGCGGTCCTCCTCGGCGGGCAGCTGCGGCGTTCTCGGACCTGAACTGGTCGGACACAGCCTGACGCGGTCGACTTAAGGACGAGTTGTCACCGGCTTGAGGTGCCCGCAGTAGGGTGGCAGCCATGATCGAGATCGACACCGCGGAACTGCGCACATGGTTCGGCTTCGGAGTGGCCGGCAACTTCGCCGGTCACCTCGAACAGGCCGGGGAGGCAGACGATTTCGTCAACGTCGTCTCCGAGGGAACGGCGCCCAAGGGTATCTTCCCGTGGTATGCCCCGGGTAATGACACCTTCCTCGGTGAATTCCCGCTGTCGCACGATGCCATCACCCTGCCGGCCAGCGACGAGCCGCTGAACCTGCAGATCGAACCCGAGGTCGGTCTGGCCTGCCGGGTGGTGTGGCGCGGGGACACGGTGGCATCACTGGAGCCGTTTGCCCTCGGCGCATTCAACGACTGCTCGATCCGTCGACCGGGAGCGCCCAAGATCAGCTATAAGAAAAACTGGGGGCCGGCCTCCAAAGGTGTTGCGCGCCAGTTCTTCGACGCCCACGACCTGACGCCGGACGGCCCGACCGCCACCCTGCGGCTGGTCTGCTACCTCAACAGTGCCGACGGGCAGCAGCACGAGTACGGGGTGGACAGCCCGTTGCTGGGCTACTCCTACTACGGCGAGGTGCTGCTGGACTGGATCACCGAGCGGTTGGCCAACCAGAAGGGTTCGCCGGAGACGCCACTGGAGGACGTCGGCGCGCTGATGGTGGCCTCCGGCCATCCCGAGCATGTGCTCATCGGTATCGGTGCGACGCGCTACACCGAACTGGGCGAGTCGACCTACCTGTCGCTCGGCGACGAGGCTGTCGTGCGCGTCTATGACACCGCATCCGACGCGGTTTCGGAACTGCGGCAGACGGTTTCGGGTAAGTAGGTCCGATGACAGGCACGGTGCGCGAGCTCTGGCGTTTCCCGGTCAAGTCGATGGGCGGCAGCCGAGTCGATCGGGTGCGCATCGATCGCCGCGGCGTACACGCCGACCGGCTGTGGGCGGTCCGCGATGTGGAGAAGGGGGTCACGGCCTCGGCGCGGCGCCTGCCGGTGCTGCTCGGCTGCACCGCGCGCTATCTGGACGAACCCGGTGTGGACGCCGGGCCGGGCAATGTCCCGTCCGTCGTGGTGACCTTCCCCGACGGCAGCGAACTGACCTCCGACGATCGGGCGATCGACGACGCGCTGTCGCAACTGGCCGGCCGGGAGATGAGGCTGGTGGCACTGCCTCCGGTCGAGGACACCAGCCAGCACCGGATGTCGGTGTCGGACTCGCTGGCCAACTTCCGGGCCGCGCAGGTGCGCAAGGACTTCGGGCTCGGCGAGGACGAGGCATTGCCGGACACGTCGGTCTTCTCGACCAAGGACATCATCACGCTGGCCCGGTTCTCCACACCGCCGGGCAGCTTCGCCGACCTGAGCCCGGTGCACCTGATGAGCACTGCGAGCCTGCGCCAGCTGGCGCCCGGTCCCGAACCCTACGATGTGCGCCGGTTCCGCCCCAACGTACTCGTCGACACCGGCGAGGGCGGTCCGGATTTCCCCGAATCGGTATGGGTGGGTGGCGAGTTGAGCATCGGGACGGCTCGGCTTGAGGTCACCATCCCGACCATCCGGTGTGTGGTGCCGACCCGTCCGCAGCCCGGCGTCGAACTGGACAAGGCCATCACCCGGCAGCTGGCCGAACGCACCAACCGTTTCCTGGGCGTCTACGCCGATGTGTCGGCTTCCGGACTGGTCAGCGTCGGTGACGAGGTTCGGGTTCATGCCGTCAAGCCGCCCAACGCATTCCAGCGCGCCGTCACGACCATGAACAAATCGGCGACCAAGGGCGTGCAGCGGTTTCTGGAGGCGACTGTGCTGCGGGAACGTTAGGCCGCCAGTAGTTCCTCGAGTACCGACAGGAACTCCTTGACGCGTAGCGGGGTGAACGCCGGGCTGGGCCGGGTGCCGGGAACGTCGAGCACCACCAGGGTCGATTTGATGGGGCGCCACACGTCCAGCGGTAGCCAGCGTCGCGGATCGTCGGAGGGGCCCCAGATTCGGAACCGGTCGAACACCAAGCCCATCGACTCAGCGCGATAGCCGCGGATCGCTTGCAGCGGAATGATTTTTGAGGTGCCCGACGGAAAATGGTAACGCCGCAGCGTCAGGGCCTGGCGATCGAGCTGGATCAGGCCGTCGTCGTAGGACACCGTCGTGGTCATGACGTTCTCGAGCTCCTGAGCTGGTGGCCCTTGGCTGTCAGGCAACGCCCGGTCTCCAGGTTCCACTGCCAGCCGTGCAGGTTGCACGTGAGCGTGGATCCCTCGACCACGCCGAATTTGGACAGATCGGCCTTCAGGTGCGGGCAGCGGCGCTGAATGTCCCAGCCATCCAGGACGGTCGAGGCGCTGTCATCGTGTGCCTCGGCGAACCATCCGTCGGCATAGGCGATCCGCTCGTCGGTGAGACATTTGAAGAAGGTGTACAGGTACTCGTTGTATCCGCCGACCCGCCACGCCTTGAACCGGGTGGACAGGAAGATGGTGTTCACCCAGTCGGGCTCGCTGTCGCGGACCACCGTGCGGACCAGCTGCGCCGGGATCTCGAACCCGTAGCGGAACTTCTCGTCCGGAACAGGTTCACGCACAGCCCGTTTCGGAAAGTCGATGACCACGGTCTCGATGCTCTTGTCGCCCGGTAGGCGTAGCTCGACGGGATAGCCGATGCCGTCGCAGATCTGATCGGATTGCAGCATGATCGGCTCGAACAGGGCGCGCAACGGCTCCAGCAGCGGCTCGCCGTCGGCTGGGGCCCACGATGCCTTCTCCGCGGCCAGCACCGGCGCCTGGCGCTGCGCGTACTCCTCGATGTAGGCCGCCTTGCCGGTGGTGAAGATGGACTCCGGGTCCGCGACCGGGTGGGTGAGCGAATTGAGCTGCGAGCCGGTGAAATCCGCGGTCGATCCGGGGATCATCAGCAGGCCACCGTCGTGCCCGTGGCGGCGCATCTGGTCCAGGAACACGATCTGGTCCGGGAAGATGTTGGCCGGATCGCCCTGGTCGTCGTTGAGATCGCGCAGGGCGGGGTCCAGGAAGCAGGGCGGACCGGCCGAGGGCACCACCCAGGTGGCGCCCACCTGGGCGATGTACTGGCGGCAGCGATCCATCTGGCGCTGCCGCTTCTGGGTGCCGAACGCCTCCTTGGCCCGGGCCGGCATGTCGTAGACCATCGGGTACCAGATGGCCCCGGAGTACTGCAGCATGTGCACGTCGATATGGCCGAACTCGGCGGCCAGCATGTCGAGGTCGATCGGCCGGGCGTCGTTCATGTTGAAAGCGGTTGTGGCGCCGTCGGACACCACCAGCCCGGAGTCTCCGATCGGCCCGTCGGCCGGTGCCCGCAGCGCGACGATCATCACGTCGAGGTCGCCCTTGGGCCCGCTGACCCGGTGCTTCACCGAATCGGCGGTCTCGACGAACGTGTGGAAACCCAGCGACTCCAGTGCGCGGCGCAGATCCGGCACGGGGTAATCGGGCAGCAGCACGACGGCATCCTTGTTGACGTGTGCGCGCAGCAGTGCCGGGTCGAAATGATCCTTGTGCAGGTGACTGACGTAGAGGTAGTCGCAGTCGCCCAGCGCGTCCCAGTCCAGTCCGCTGTTGTCCGGGAACGGGAACCAGGACGCGAAGTAGGCCGGATTGACCCAGGGGTCGCACAGGATGCTGCCGGCTTCCGTGTCTATCCGAAAACCGGCGTGCCCGACGCTTGTGACCTGCACGAATGACCTTCCTGGTGGTTGTTGCTCGGTCCCGAGTCTATCGCCAGAGCGGGCGCTCTTCCGCCCCGGCGGGCCGGTGGAACTAGGCTGGGGCGTGTGGAACCGGTATACGGGACAGTCATCCAAGCCGCCCGGCTGGTCTGGCGGCTGCAGGGGCTGAAGTTCACCGTGACCGGTGTGGAGAACCTGCCGGTGACCGGCGGTGCCGTCATCGCCGTGAACCACACCAGCTACTTCGACTTCACCTTCGCCGGTCTGCCCGCCTACCGGCAGGGCCGCGGCCGCAAGGTCCGCTTCATGGCGAAGAAGGAAGTCTTCGACCACAAGATCGGCGGGCCGCTGATGCGCAGCCTGCGCCATATCGAGGTGGACCGGGCCAGTGGCGCCGACTCCTTCGCCGCGGCCTGCGCGGCGCTGAAGGCGGGCGAGCTGGTCGGCGTCTACCCCGAGGCGACCATCAGCCGCAGCTTCGAGATCAAGGGATTCAAGTCCGGGGCGGCGCGGATGGCGATCGCGGCCGACGTGCCGATCATCCCGCACATCATCTGGGGTGCCCAGCGGGTCTGGACCAAGGGGCACCCGCGCAATATGCGCAGGCCCAAGGTGCCGATCTCGATCGCCGTCGGCGAACCGATCTATCCGACGCTGCCGCCTGCCGAGCTGACCGAACTGCTGCACCACCGGATGCAGCATCTGCTGGAGAAGGTGCAGGAGTCCTACGGGTCGCATCCCAGGGGCGAGTTCTGGGTGCCGCACCGGTTGGGTGGCGGTGCGCCGACGTTGGCCGAGGCGAACCGGATGGACATGGAGGAGGCCGCCGAGAAGGCGGCCAAGCGGGCGGCCAAGCCCCCGGGCGAGGGCGGCTGATGCTGCCCACAATGATCGCCACCGACGTCGACGGCACGCTGCTCGACGAGCACGAACGGGTGACACCGCGCACCGCCGCGGCCGTGCGTGCCGCCGTTGCCGCCGGCACCCGTTTCGTCCTGGCGACCGGCAGGCCGCCGCGCTGGGTGCCTCCGGTCGTCGAGCAACTCGGCTTCGCACCGATGTCGGTCTGCGCCAACGGTGCGGTGGTCTACGACCCGGAGACCGACCGCATCATCTCGGCCCGCACCCTGTCGGTGCAGCAGTTGATCACACTGGCCGAGGTCGCGGCCCGGGTGATCCCCGGCGCCGGCCTGGCGGTGGAGCGGGTCGGCCGCAGCGCCCACGATGCGGCGACCCCGCAGTTCGTCAGCTCGCCCGGTTACGAACACGCCTGGCTCAACCCGGACAACACCGAGGTGTCGCTGGAGGACCTGTTGAGCGCACCGGCGGTGAAGCTGTTGATCCGCAAGGCCGGCGCGCGCAGCGGGGACATGGCCGCCGCACTCGCCCCGCACGTCGGTATCGAGGGCGACCTGACCTACTCGACCAACAACGGGCTCATCGAGGTACTGCCGCGCGGACTGAGCAAGGCGACCGGGATCGCCGAGATCGCCGGCCCGCTGGGCATCGAGGCCGCCGATATCGTGGCCTTCGGCGATATGCCCAATGACATCCCCATGCTGCGTTGGGCCGGGCTGGGCGTGGCCATGGGCAACGCCCATCCGGACGCGATGGCGGCCGCCGATGAGGTCACCGCGCCGAATACCGATGACGGTCTGGCCCGCGTGCTCGAACGCTGGTGGCTCTAGCCGGGCGACCGATCGAGCGGCGAGGGACGAGTCGCGTTGAGGAGCCCGGTCATTGGGTCCGGCCGGTTCAGGCCCGGTTGTTGATCGGGGTGAACCGCTCCAGCTGCACGGGGGAATGGTCGGGGCGCGGAAGCTGCACCGGCACACCGTCGATCACGCGGGTGACCAGACCGGTCTCGCGGTCGAAGTTGAGCGTGCCGTGCTGGAAGTTCTGCTTGATCCACAGTGGTTCGGGAATCTCGGCACTTGTCGGCAACCCCAGTGCGCCGCGCTCGAATCCCAGTGTGCCCCAGGCCTCGTAGATCGCACCGGTGACGGGTTGGGCGCCGGTCTCCGGTGCCCAGTACATGGCGCCGCGGTCGAAGGTGACGTACCGGGTGGCCCCGAAACCGTAACCCTCCGGTGAGGTCGGCATGCCCAGCGGTCCGGCCTCGCTGCGCAGCGCCTGCCACTTGGTGAAGATGGCGCCACCGCGCAGCGTGTCGACCAGATCCTGCGGTCCCGGTGGCTGATTGAACCGGGCGGCGATATCGCGCAACAGACCCATCTGTGCGTAGGCGGCATCGCCCGGGCAGTCGGTGTTGCCGACATCGCGGTGGGTGAAGATATTGGGCAGGGTGGGCGTGGCGCCGCGCGGGAACAGGGTGAAGCTGCCACCCGCCGAGGTCAGTGCCACACTGCCGTGCGGGTCGACGCGGTCCAGGCCGAGTCGCCAGCCGAGCAGCCTTCCGGTGGTACGTAATTGGATCGGCGTCGGCGGCTCGGTGTTGAAATCGCCGAGCATCGCCACACCCCAGGTGTCGGAGTTGAAGCCGCCGGTGTGCGCGCCCTGCACGGCCCGGCTCATACCACCGGCACGGCCCTCGAAGACCTGTCCGTACTTGTCCACCATGGCGTTGTAGGCGATATCGCACCAGCCCAGGGTGCGGGCGTGGTACTCGTAGATGGACCGGACGATGCCCGCCGAGTCCTGCGGCGTGTAGTCGTTGCTGCCCGCGGTGTGATGCAGGACGGCCGCCCGGATCCCCCGGTCGTAGATGGGGGCGCCGCACTTCATCGATTCGTTGGCGCCCCACTGGGCGCGGGTGATGACCTGTGGTGCCTGGCCGGGGACGGTCGCCGCGGTGGGCGGTGGGAATTGCACGTCCACCGGCGCCTCGGGCGGGCTGATGAGGACCGCATTGACGTTCTGCGGCAACGGATGTTCGACGTTGGCGGGGATATAGCCCAGCCCGGGGCCTGCCGCGGGGGCTGCTGCGGCCGGTGGTTGTGCGGTGTGGGTGACCGAGATCTGCACGGTGTTGGTGCGCCCGACGAAGACCGGTTCGGTGCCGTGGGTGTCGGGCCGGTCCGGTCCCACACCCTCCAGGGATTCGGCGTCGTACCAGGGACCCCAGCTGCCATCGGCGCGCTGGGCGCGGATCCGGGCTGTCGTCCCGTCGAGGCTGTCGGCGGTCAGCGCCACCATCGAGAACGGGGTGTCCTGGTGTATCTCCCGGATCGTCTCGCCGCCACCGAGTTCGGAGAGCGGCTGCTGGGTGATCGCG
Organism: Mycolicibacterium frederiksbergense; assembly: GCA_030499155.1. GTDB lineage: Bacteria > Actinomycetota > Actinomycetes > Mycobacteriales > Mycobacteriaceae > Mycobacterium > Mycobacterium frederiksbergense_A. The sequence goes on from JAUKNU010000001.1 coordinate 1,813,896, forward strand.
GTCGCGGAGTTCTCCGTGGGCGCACCGTCGGGGAGACCGCTGATCGCCCACGGCAGGATCGCGACCGTGCCCAGCACTGCAGACAGCAGCAAGGAGGGTGCAGGGCGACGACGTGGCACGAGCTGATGTTACGTATGTGCTCACTGTTACCAGTGTTGCGACACGGGCGCGTGGTGCCAAAGTTTTTACCCGTGCGCTCCGAGCGCCAAACCTGTAACGGCACCGCAGAGCCCACGCTGGCTTCTGCGGTGCCGTTCGGTAACAGGATCAGTGGGTCAGGCCCCGGCTCCCGATGCTGCCGCGGCGGCGACACCGGTTGCGGCCTCGGCCGCACCGAGGCCGGCCTGGGCGGCGCCGGCAGCGGCCGGAGCCGCTGCTGCGGCGGGGGCCGCGGCAGGTGCCGCGCTCTTGACCGCCGACATGATGGCGGGCATCACCATGCCCTTGAGCAGATCGATCGCCTGGCCGGCGCCGAGTTGCTCGGCGGCACTGTTGATGGTGCCCAGCAGGCCGCCACCGCCGGTGGAGGCCGGCATGGCCAGCGACGGGTCCGCGCCCAGAATCGGGTAGGTGCCCGCCATCGGATCCAGGCCGATGGGTGCGGCGATGGGAATCTCGCCGGGGAAACCGGTGCCCAGCCCCGGATCCGTCAGGCCCGGCGTCAGGCCGGCCAGTCCGGGATCGGTCAGGGAACCGGGCGACAGTGAGGCCGGCGACAACGACGGACCCGCTGCGCCCACCGGCGGAATGCTCAGGCCGGGGGTGGTCAGCTCAGGCGTGCTCAGCCCGGGGGTGGTGAGCTCCGGCGTGGTCAGGCCCGGGGTGGTGAGCCCGGGTGCGGTCAGGCCGGGGGTGGTGAGTTCTGGACTCGTCAGACCCGGCGTGGTCAGACCCGGCGCGGTCAATCCCGGCGAGGTGAGACCCGGCGAGGTCAGGCCGGGCGAGGTCAGACCGGTTGCGCCCAGCCCGGGAGAGACGAGCGTCGGGCTGGCGGCCGGCGATCCGGTCAACAGACCGGTCGGCATCGGCGGCATGTTGACGCCGAACTGTGACAGGCCCTGGGACAGCGCGTTGATCAATTCGCCGGGCAGATCGGTGATCATGGCGGCGTGGACGAATTCGCGATGCTGAGGCTCGTTGGCCTCGGACATCTCGGAAACGGCGGCAATGGCGACTGGACTTGCGACGGCCAGGGCGGCGACTGCGCTCATGGCTGTCGAGAGCTTGCGTCGACGTCGGTTCGGCACGGAAGTCTCCTCAATACATGGACTACGTGTTTTCGGGTGTGTTGCGGATATTTCGCATCGGTGACTGCGGTTCTCGTGCCCGGGTTCCCGCCTTCCACCAACGTGATTGATGGTACTGCTGTGACTCCTGTGTCTAGAGTGACGATGCGGAATCGTGAGCTAATTGCGACCTGCCGCACGCCGTGCCGACAGGCCACACGAGGCCGGGCACATCACACGTTTCGAGACGGCAGGCCCCGGTCGGATACCCTTGCTGCCGATGTCCGCTGAATCTCATCGCGCAGATCTGCTTGTCGTCGGCTCCGGATTCTTCGGCCTGACGATCGCCGAGCGCGTGGCCAATGAACTGGGCAAGCGAGTGCTCGTCGTCGAACGGCGCTCCCATATAGGAGGTAACGCCTACTCCGAGCCCGATCCGGAGACCGGTATCGAGGTGCACCGGTACGGCGCGCACCTCTTCCACACCTCCAACCAGCGGGTCTGGGACTACGTCCGGCGGTTCACCGACTTCACCGGCTACCAGCACCGGGTCTTCGCCCTGCACAAGGGGCAGGCGTATCAGTTCCCGATGGGCCTGGGTCTGGTGTCGCAATTCTTCGGCCGGTACTTCAGCCCGGACGAGGCCAGGGCGCTGATCGCCGAGCAGGCCAGCGAGATCGACACCGCGCAGGCACGCAACCTCGAAGAGAAGGCCATCTCGCTGATCGGGCGCCCGCTGTATGAGGCCTTCGTCAAGCACTACACCGCCAAGCAGTGGCAGACCGACCCGACGGACCTGCCCGCGGCCGTCATCAGTCGGTTGCCGGTCCGGTACACGTTCGACAACCGGTACTTCAACGACACCTACGAGGGTCTGCCGGTCGACGGGTACACCCGGTGGCTGCAGAACATGGCCGATCACGAGAACATCGAGGTCCGCCTGGACACCGATTGGTTCGCGGTGCGCGACGAACTCCGGGCGGCCAACCCGGAGGCGCCGGTGATCTACACAGGGCCGCTGGACCGTTACTTCGATTATGTCGACGGGCGGCTCGGCTGGCGGACGCTGGACTTCGAGACCGAGGTCGTGGCGACCGGAGACTTCCAGGGCACCCCGGTGATGAACTACAACGACCCGGACGTGCCGTTCACCCGCATCCACGAGTTCCGGCATTTCCACCCGGAGCGCGACTATCCCACCGACAAGACGGTCATCATGCGGGAGTACTCCCGCTTCGCCGAGGCCGATGACGAGCCCTACTACCCGATCAACACCGATGCCGACCGCGCGCTGCTGGCCGGGTACCGGAACCGGGCCAAGGCCGAGACCGCGGCCGCGGGCGTGCTCTTCGGCGGCCGGCTGGGCACCTACCAGTACCTCGACATGCACATGGCCATCGCCAGTGCGCTCAACATGTACGACAACATCCTGGCGCCGCACCTGCGCGACGGTGCGGCCCTGACTGTCCAAGACGAAGGCAACTCATGAGCGACATCCCGTCCGGAGCACTCGACTCGACGGAATCCAAAGCGGTGAGCCTGCTGTCGCGGGTGATTCTGCCGCGGCCCGGCGAGCCACTCGATGTGCGCAAGCTCTACATCGAGGAATCCGACACCAACGCGCGACGGGCGCACGCCCCGACCCGCACGACGCTCGAGATCGGCGCCGAGTCCGAGGTGTCCTTCGCCACCTACTTCAACGCCTTCCCCGCCAGCTACTGGCGGCGCTGGTCGATCCTGGAATCGGTCGTGCTGCGGGTCGAGCTCACCGGTACCGCGCGGGTGGACCTGTACCGGTCCAAGGCCACCGGTGCGCGGATCACCGTCGGCGGCACCGCGGCGGCGGGCACCGAGGACGGTGCCCCCGGCGTGGTGGAGTTCGAGGTCGACCTCGCCCCGTTCGAGGATGGCGGCTGGATCTGGTTCGACATCACCACCGACACGAAGGTGACGGTGCACAGCGCCGGCTGGTTCGCGCCGCAGACGGCCCCGGGCCGTGCCGATGTCGCCGTCGGGATCCCGACCTTCAACCGGCCCGCCGATGCCGTCAACGCCCTCGCCGCGCTGACGTCGGATCCCCTGGTGGACGCGGTGGTCACCAAGGTGATCGTCTCCGATCAGGGCACCAGCAAGGCCAAGGACCACCCGGGCTTCGACGATGCCGCCGCCGCGCTCGGTGACCGGCTGACCATCCACAACCAGCCCAACCTCGGCGGCTCCGGTGGTTACAGCCGGGTGATGTACGAGGCGCTCAAACACTCTGACTGCGAACAGATCCTGTTCATGGACGACGACATCCGGGTCGAGCCGGATTCGATCCTGCGGGCGCTGGCATTCAGCCGTTTCGCCAAGAAGCCGACCCTCGTCGGCGGCCAGATGCTCAACCTGCAGGAGCCCTCGCACCTGCATGTGATGGGCGAGATGGTCGACGCCGAGAACTTCATGTGGACCGGGGCGGTGAACACCGAGTACGACCACAACTTCGCCAAGTACCCGCTGAACGACGAAGAGCACGAGCGCAGCCGACTGCTGCACCGCCGCATCGACGTCGACTACAACGGCTGGTGGATGTGCATGATCCCGCGCCGGGTCGCCGAGGAACTCGGCCAGCCGCTGCCGCTGTTCATCAAGTGGGACGACTCGGAGTACGGACTGCGTGCCGGTGAGCACGGCTACCCGACCGTGACGCTGCCCGGAGCGGCGATCTGGCACATGGCCTGGAGCGACAAAGACGACGCCATCGACTGGCAGGCCTACTTCCACCTGCGCAACCGGCTGGTCGTCGCCGCACTGCACTGGGACGGCAAGATCAGCGGCCTGATCGCGAGCCATCTCAAGGCAACGCTCAAACACCTTCTCTGCCTCGAATATTCGACCGTCGCCATCCAGAACAAGGCGATGGACGACTTCCTGGCCGGACCGGACCACATCTTCTCCATCCTGGAATCCGCGCTGCCCGAGGTGCGCAAGATGCGCGCCCAGTTCCCGGACGCGGTGGTGTTGGAGAGCGCGGCCGCGCTGCCCGCCCCGTCGGACAAGCGCTGGCGCAAGAAGGTCAACATCCCGACCAACCCGCTGTCGATCTCCGTGCGGCTGACTCGTGCTGTGCTGCATCAGCTTTCGGCGCACAACCCGGAGCATCATGTGCGCCCGCAGATCAACGTCGCCACCCAGGATGCTCGCTGGTTCTCGCTGTGCAAGGTCGACGGCGTCACCGTCACCACGGCCGACGGCCGCGGTGTCGTCTACCGGCAGCGCGACCGCGCCAAGATGTTCGAGCTGCTTCGTGAGTCGGTGACCCGCCAGATCCAGCTGGGTCGTAAGTTCAACAAGATGCGCAAGGTCTACCGCAACGCGCTGCCGCAACTGACCAGCACCGAGAGCTGGGAAGCCGTGCTGGAACCGGCGGGCGTGGTGCCGCCGGCGCTGGAAAAGGCCTGACGTGGCCGACGATCTGGCGCCCGAGGAGACGGCGCTGGTGGTGGTGCAGGCTGCGCTGGCCGGCCGCCCGGGTGTGCTGACGACCGCGCGCACGCTGTCGCATTTCGGTGAGCACAGCGCGGGCTGGGTCGGCGTCGCGCTGCTCGGGGCCGTCGTGGCGCCGCGGCAGCGCAGGCAGTGGCTGGCCGTGGGCGCCGGTGCCTTTATCGCCCACGCGGCCGCCGTGGTGATCAAGCGGGTCGTCAAACGACAGCGCCCGCACCACCCGGCGATCGCGGTGAACGTGGGCACACCGAGCAGGCTGAGCTTCCCGTCGGCGCATGCGACGTCGACCACCGCGGCGGCGATCCTGCTGGCGCGGGTCACCGGAACGCGCCTGCCGCTGGTGCTCATCCCGGTGATGGCGCTGTCGCGACTGGTGCTCGGCGTGCATTACCCGACCGACGTGCTGACCGGAGTCGCGGTCGGTGCGGTCGTCGCCCGGAGCGTCGCTGCGGTGAACGACGCCGCTGTGAAGGAGACTGAGCTGTGAGCGAAGAACCCCTCCCGACCGCCGGCCCGCCGAAGAACCTGGCAGCCGGCATCGTCAAGGCGTTGCGGCCGCGGCAATGGGTGAAGAATGTCCTGGTCTTCGCCGCCCCGGTGGCCGCCCTCGGGGACGACCGCTATGTCTACGACCTGCGCGAAGTCCTGGTCAACGTCCTGATCGCATTCGCGGTGTTCAGCCTCGCCGCGTCCTCGGTCTACCTGGTCAACGACGCGCGTGACGTCGAGGCCGACCGCGCACATCCCACCAAACGGTTCCGCCCGATCGCCGCCGGGGTCGTGCCGGAGTCCCTGGCCTACACCCTGGCCGTGGTGCTCGGCGCCGCATCGCTGGCGATCTCCTGGTTGGTGTCACCGAACCTGGCCGCGGTGATCGGTATCTACATCGCGATCCAGCTGGCCTATTGCTTCGGCCTCAAGCACCAGCCGGTCATCGACATCTGCATCGTGTCCTCGGGCTTCCTGATCCGGGCGATCGCCGGTGGTGTCGCCGCCGGTGTGCCGCTGTCGCAGTGGTTCCTGCTGACCATGGCCTTCGGCTCGCTGTTCATGGCCGCCGGCAAGCGGTACGCCGAGCTGCAGCTCGCCGAACGCACGGGCGCCAAGATCCGCAAATCCCTGGAGAGCTACACCAGTTCCTACCTGCGATTCGTGTGGACGCTGTCGGCGACCGCGCTGGTGCTCTGCTACGGCCTGTGGGCCTTCGAACGCGATGGCGCCGAAGGTTCGTGGTTCGCCGTCTCGATGATCCCGTTCACCGTGGCGATCCTGCGGTACGCGGTCGACGTCGACGGTGGGCATGCCGGTGAACCCGAGGAGATCGCGCTGGGGGACCGCGTGCTGCAGCTGCTCGCGGTGGCATGGATCGGAACCGTCTGTGCGGCTGCAATCCTCAGTTGATCGCCTGGGCGCCGCCGTGGCGGCGCGCCTGAGCGACTGGCCGGCCTACCGGTACAGTCTGTCGGTCCGGATCAGCCTGTGGTTGTCGGTCCTGGTGATCGCCGGACTGTTCGGCTGGGGGGCCTGGCAGCGTCGCTGGATGGCCGATGACGGCCTGATCGTGCTGCGCACCGTACGGAACCTGTTGGCCGGCAACGGCCCGGTGTTCAATGCGGGGGAGCGCGTCGAATCCAACACCTCCACCCTGTGGACCTACCTGATCACCGCGGCCAGTTGGGTCGCAGGACCGCTGCGCCTGGAGTACGTGACGCTGGCCCTGACGCTCGGGCTGAGCGTGGCCGGCGTGGTGTTCGTGATGCTCGGCGCCGCGCGGCTGTATGCGCCGGGGCTGCAGGGCAGGCGGGCGCTGCTGCTCCCGGCCGGCGTGCTGATCTACATCGCCATTCCGCCGGCCCGTGACTTCGCCTCCTCCGGGCTCGAAAACGGTTTGGTACTCGCCTATGTCGGCCTGCTGTGGTGGCTGATGGTGTGCTGGTCGCAGGCGCCCCACACCGGGCGTGGGCGGGCCGGACGGTATCTGACCGCGGCGCTGGCCTTCGTGGCGGGGCTGAGCGTACTGGTGCGCCCCGAGCTGGCGTTGGTCGGCGGGCTGGCGTTGGTGATGATGGTGCTCGCCGCGGACAACTGGCGGCGGCGCCTGCTGATCGTGGCAGCCGGCGGCGCGCTTCCGGTGGCCTATCAGATCTTCCGGATGGGCTACTACGGGCTGCTGGTGCCCCAGACGGCGATCGCCAAGGACGCCTCGGGTGCCAAGTGGTCGCAGGGGTTCACCTACCTGAGCAATTTCAACGCGCCCTATCTGCTGTGGATTCCGGCCGTGATGATGGTGATCCTGGCGGTACTGCTGGCGGTCTCACGGACCCGCCCGAATGCCCCCGAACGAAACCGAAACTGGCGCCGCGCAGTCCAGAGCCCTACCGCTGCTGTGGTTTTCATTGTGCTCAGCGGAGCGATCCAGGCCGTCTACTGGGTGCGCCAGGGCGGTGACTTCATGCACGGCCGGGTCCTGCTGACCGCGCTGTTCCTGATGCTGGCACCGGTGGCGGTGGTGCCGATCGCGATCCCCGACGCCGCGAGGTTCAGCAGTCGCACCGGCTATCTGCTGGCGGGCGCGACCAGTCTGCTGTGGGTGTCGCTCGCGGGATGGTCGCTGTGGGCCGCGAATTCGCCGGGAATGGGCGACGACGCCACCCGGGTCACCTACACCGGCATCGTGGATGAGCGGCGCTTCTACGCGCAGGCCACCGGCCACGCGCATCCGCTGACCGCCGCCGACTATCTGGACTATCCCCGAATGCGCGCCGTCCTCGTGGCATTGCGCAACACCCCGGATGGGGCATTGCTGCTGCCGTCGGGCAACTATGACGTCTGGGATGTGGTTCCGGCGATTCCGCCACCTCCGGACAGCCCACGGCCACCTGGCGAAAATGGGCCGCACACAGTCTTTTTCACCAATATGGGCATGCTCGGTATGAACGTCGGTCTCGATGTCCGGGTCATCGACCAGATCGGGCTGACCAATCCGCTGGCCGCGCACACCGCACGTCTGGAGGACGCGCGCATCGGCCACGACAAGAACCTGTTCCCGGACTGGGCGGTGGCCGAGGGGCCGTTCCTCAAGGAGCGGCCGTTCATCCCGCCGTATCTGGACGAGGATTGGATCATCCAGGCCGAGGCCGCCCTGAAATGCCCTGACACCGAGGCGAAATTGAACGCGGTGCGCGCCCCGTTGGGTCCGCGCCGCTTCCTGTCCAATGTCGTGCACGCACTGGGTTTCGGCCAGTACCGCATCGATCGTGTTCCCATCTATGAGCTGCGCCGATGCGGGCTGGCAATACCGCCGCCGAAGGTACCCGAGTACACCGGGCTGCCCGCCACCGGACCGTGAGCAAGGTCACTGCGGTTTTGCAGCACCGGTAACGGCGCGGTTATGTTGTGGCGATACACAAGCGTGGCCACAGATGCCCGCCGCGGAACTCCGCGTGGCAAAGCGCTACATCGCGTTGCCTATGAGATGGACGGATAGACAACACATGCGTAGAAAATTCGGAGCGGGCGCTCGTCGACTCCTCCAGATGACCATGGCGGCGGTCGCGGCCGCAGCAACGATCGTCGTGGTGCCCGCGCCGGCCGCCGGCGCCTTCTCCCGCGAGGGTCTGCCCGTCGAGTACCTCGATGTGTTCTCCGCGGCGATGAACCGCAATATCCGCGTGCAGTTCCAGCCCGGCGGCCCCAAAGCGGTCTACCTGCTCGACGGTCTGCGCGCCCAGGACGATTACAACGGCTGGGATATCAACACCGCCGCCTTCGAATGGTTCTACGAATCCGGCGTTTCGGTCGTGATGCCGGTCGGCGGGCAGTCCAGCTTCTACAGTGACTGGTACTCACCGTCGAGCTTCAACAACCAGGCCTATACCTACAAGTGGGAAACCTTCCTGTCCAACGAGTTACCGCAGTGGCTGGCCGCCAACAAGCAGATCTCGCCCACCGGAAACGGCGTGGTCGGATTGTCGATGGCAGGTGGGGCGGCGCTGATTCTGGCCGCCTACCATCCGGCCCAGTTCACTTATGCCGCAGCGCTGTCGGGATTCCTGAACCCCTCCACACCGTTCATGAAGCAGGCCATCCGGGTCGCCATGCTCGACGCCGGCGGATACAACGTGGACAACATGTGGGGACCGCCATGGGACCCGGCCTGGAAGCGCAATGACCCCGTGGCGCAGGTCGGCAAGCTGGTGGCGGCTGGCACTCGACTGTGGATCTACTGTGCGCCAGGGGGTTCCACACCTCTGGACGAGAACGCCGATCCCGGTCAGAAGTTCAATGCCGACAGCCTGGAAGGTCTGGCGATCGGCAGCAACAAGAAGTTCCAGGATCGGTACACCGCCGCTGGTGGACGCAACGCGACGTTCAATTTCCCGTCCGCCGGCAACCATTCGTGGGCGTACTGGGGAGCCCAATTGCAAGCTCTGAAGCCAGATCTGATCGCCACTCTCAATCGCTGAGAACGGTTTTCGCCGGAGAGAGAAGTCCCACCGGGTTGTGGTTGACTACACGGGCAGTGCGGCCAGTTGTGGTCCGAAAAACGATGGGATTGACATACGGATGAGTTTCGTTCAGAAGTGGCGCGGCGCTACGCGCCGAGTGGTGGTCGCGACCGCAGCGGTCGCGGTGCTGCCCGGCCTGGTGAGTGCCGTCGGCGGCTCGGCGACGGCGGGGGCCTTCTCCCGGCCCGGTCTGCCGGTCGAATACCTGGACGTTCCGTCGGCGGGAATGGGCCGCGACATCCGCATCCAGTTCCAGAGCGGTGGCGAGGGTTCGCCCGCGCTCTACCTGCTGGACGGCCTGCGGGCCCAGGATGACTTCAACGGCTGGGATATCAACACCGCCGCGTTCGAGTGGTACCACGACTCGGGCCTGTCGGTGATGATGCCCGTCGGCGGCCAGTCCAGCTTCTACTCCGACTGGTACAAGCCGGCCAAGGGTAAGAGCGGCACCTACACCTACAAGTGGGAGACCTTTCTCACCCAGGAGCTGCCGGCCTGGCTGCAGGCCAACCGGGGCGTCAAACCGACCGGTAGCGCCGCGGTCGGTCTGTCGATGGCCGGCTCGGCCGCCTTCACACTGGCCGTCCACCACCCGCAGCAGTTCCCGTACGCGGCCTCGCTGTCGGGCTTCCTGAACCTGTCCGAGGGCTGGTGGCCGATGCTGGTCGGGCTGTCGATGGGTGACGCGGGCGGTTTCAAGTCCGAGGACATGTGGGGCCCGTCCAGCGATCCGGCCTGGAAGCGCAACGACCCCTACGTCAACATCAACACGCTGATCGCCAACAACACCCGCATCTGGGTCTACTGCGGTGACGGCACCCCGTCGGATCTGGACGCGGGCGCCAGCGCGGGCAACCTGTTCAACGCGAAGTTCCTGGAGAGCTTCACGCTGCGCACCAACAAGACCTTCCGCGACACCTACATCGCCAACGGAGGCACCAACGGCGTGTTCAACTTCCCCGAGAACGGCACCCACAGCTGGGGCTACTGGGGATCGCAACTGCAGGCCATGAAGCCCGACATCCAGCGCGTGCTGGGTGCGACGCCGACTGTGACGCAGTAGCGGCACCAACGACGACCGACGGCAGGCGGCGGTGATCCCTCGGGGTCACCGCCGTCAGTCGTTTCCGGCGCGTGTCATTGCGGTGATGTGATTCACTACAACCCGTTGGTGGGGATTCGGCGCCGGGTTATGCGGCCAGATAAGAGGTGGGACATGAGGCTGCACGCAATGGTGTGCGCGGTGTTGCTGGCTATGGGTCTGTGGACGGCGTCGGCCGCGGTCGACACCGCGGCGAAGGCCGACGGTGTCGAGTACCTGATGGTGCCCTCGGCCGCGATGGGCCGCGCCATCCCGGTCGCTTTTCAGGCCGGTGGACCGCATGCGGTCTACCTGCTCGATGCCTTCAACGGCGCCCCCGACGTCAGCAACTGGGTGACCGCAGGCAACGCGATGAACACCCTGGCCGGCTCCGGTGTCTCGGTGGCCGCCCCGGCCGGTGGGGCGTGGAGCCTCTACACCAACTGGGAGCAGGACGGCAGCAAGCAGTGGGAGACCTTCCTGGCGACCGAGTTGCCGAACTGGCTGGCGGCGAACAAGGGCCTGTCCCCCGGCGGGCACGGGGTGGTCGGCGCGTCCCAGGGCGGTACCGGTGCACTGATGCTGGCCACCTTCCACCCGGACCGGTTCCGCTACGCGGGTTCGCTGTCGGGCTTCCTGACCCCGTCGCGTACCTACGAGAACGGCGCGATCACCGCGGGCATGGCCCAGTTCGGTGGCGTCGACACCCACAACATGTGGGGGCCGGTGCAGTTCGGCCGCTGGAAGTGGCACGACCCCGATGTGCACGCCCAGCTGCTGGTGGACAACAACACCCGGCTGTGGATCTTCAGCCCGCAGACCACCACCTGCAGTGACGTTCCCGCGATGATCAACGACTGCGCCCAGGCCCAGGGCAGCAACCGCACGTTCTATTCGCACTACCGCTCCATCGGCGGCCGCAACGGGCACTTCGACTTCCCGACCACCGGCCAGCACGACTGGGGTAGCTGGTCGGCCCAGCTGGGCGCGCTGCGCGGCGACCTGGCGGCGGCCATCGCCTGAGCAGGCGTCGGTGCGATAACGGTCACAGTCGCGTTCGAGGTCCGGTGCCGGGCAGCCGGTACCGTGGAATCGTGCAGCACAACCGACGGTGGACCGCGACCCTGGCAAAGTGGCCGGTGGTATCCCCGTCGTTCGTGATGTTGACCCCGGTGATGCTGGCTTCGGTCGCCGTCATGACCGGTGGTTGTTCGCTGGGCGACACCACGCTCACCACCATCGGCCAACCCGCCGGCCAGTCCACCGATGCGCGGGCACAGGGCCTGCAGGGGGCGGTCCACGATGACCCCCATGTCGAGGATCACTTCGCGGCGACCCCGCACCAGCAGGACTATCTGAAGGCGCTCGCCGACGCGGGTGTGCAGCCCTCCGACGAGCTGATGGCGCTGAGCATCGGCGCCTACGTCTGCCAGGCCCGCGCCGCCAAACAGTCCGAGCAGGCGGTGTGGGATTTCGTCCTGCCGCTGGTCCGCGATGACGTCGACGACGCGCACGCCACGTCGATGGCCCCGGAGGTCGGTGAGGTCAACTCGGCGACCGCTGACTACATTCGCATCGCAACCGAACGGCTCTGCTAGCCCGACGGAGTACCCGCAGGGCTCACAGGACGGAACATCAAGGACTCATGGCGACCAAGAACAGCAGACGTAAACGGCATCGCATTCTCGCCCTGGCTGCGGCCGCGGCGGTCGCGGTGCTGGTGGCGGTGGTCGTCGCCGGTGTGGTGGTCTTCATGCGCCAGCCCGACACCCCGCCGATCGCCACCCAGCCCGGGGTGCCCACCGACGGTCCGTCGGCCGTGCCACCCACGGGCAAGCCGCGGCCCGAGTTCCAGGATGCGAGCTGCCCCGATGTGCAGCTGATCTCGATTCCCGGCACCTGGGAGTCCTCGCCGCAACTCGATCCGTACAACCCGGTGCAGTTCCCGATCGCGCTGCTGCTCAACGTGACCAACCCGCTGCGCGCCGAATTCGGCACCGACCGGGTGGAGATCTACACCGTTCCCTACACCGCGCAGTTCCACAATCCGTTCTCCGCCGACGGCCAGATGTCCTACAACGACAGTCGCACCGAGGGCTTCAACGCGGCGGTGCGGGCGATGACCGACATGAACAACCGGTGCCCGTTGACAAGCTATGTGCTGGTGGGTTTCTCGCAGGGTGCGGTGATCGCCGGTGATATCGCCAGCGATATCGGCAACGGCCGGGGCCCGGTGGATCAGGACCTGGTGCTCGGCGCCATGCTGATCGCCGACGGCCGCAGGCAGGACGGCGTGGGCCAGAACCTCAGCCCCAACCCGCCCGGGCAGGGTGCCGAGATCACGCTGCACGAGCTGCCGATGTTGTCGGCACTGGGCCTGTCGATGACCGGTCCGCGGGACGGTGGGTTCGGCGCGCTCGACGACCGCACCTACCAGATCTGTGGTTCCGGCGACCTGATCTGTGCCGCGCCCGAATCGGCGTTCTCGGTCGGGAACCTGCCCGCCACCCTCGAAACCCTGCTGGGCAGCACGAAGGGTCCGGTGCACGCGCTGTACAACACGCCGCAGTTCTGGACGCTGGATGGCAAGCCGGCGCCGCAGTGGACGCTGGACTGGGCGCGCAACCTGCTGGAGAACGCGCCGCACCCCAAACACGGCTGAGCTCATGGTGACAATGTCGATCTCCCCGTCGCTTTGCTCGCCCAGGAAGCCGACTCGCCGGTAACCAGATTTGGCCTGCGGGAATCGGTCACCTAACATTAAGAGAAAACTAAGAGTGGTGAGCGGTCGGCCAGTGGTCGTCCAGAGGCCGTGATCCGTGCGCCGGTACGATTCCGGAGGCTCGCGCCGACCGTGCGATGAGTGTGCTGTGACAGGAGTATTTGATGCCGTTCCATAACCCGTTCATCAAGAACGGTCAGATCAAGTTCCCGGACAGCGCCAGCATCGTCTCCCACGTCGAGCGTTGGGCCAAGGTTCGCGGCGACAAGCTCGCCTATCGTTTCCTGGACTACTCCACCGAGCGTGACGGTGTCGAGTGCGATATGACCTGGTCGCAGTTCAGTGCCCGCAACCGCGCCGTTGCCGCGCGCCTGCAGCAGGTCACCGAGGTCGGCGACCGCGTCGCGATCCTCTGCCCGCAGAACCTGGACTACCTGGTCGCCATGTACGGCGCCATCTACGCCGGCCGTATCGCGGTCCCGCTGTTCGACCCGTCCGAGCCCGGCCACGTCGGCCGCCTGCATGCCGTGCTGGACAACTGCCAGCCGTCGGCCATCCTGACCACCACCGCCGCCGCCGAGGGCGTCCGCAAGTTCTTCCGCAGCCGCCCGGCCAACCAGCGTCCGCGCGTCATCGCCGTGGATGCCGTGCCCGCCGAGGTCGCCGCCACCTGGGAACCGATGGATGTCACCATCGACACGGTCGCCTACCTGCAGTACACCTCGGGCTCGACGCGCATCCCGACCGGCGTGCAGATCACCCACCTCAACCTGGCCACCAACATCGTGCAGATCATCGAGGCGCTGGAAGCCGAAGAGGGCGACCGCGGTCTGTCCTGGCTGCCCTTCTTCCACGACATGGGTCTGATCACCGCGCTGCTGTCCCCGATGATCGGGCACAACTTCACCTTCATGACCCCGGCGGCCTTCGTGCGCCGGCCCAGCCGCTGGATCCGCGAGATGGCCCGTAAGCCCGGTGACACCGGCGGTGTCATCTCGGTGGCACCGAACTTCGCCTTCGATCACGCCGCCGCGCGCGGCCTGCCCAAGGACGGCGAGCCGCCGCTGGACCTGTCCAATGTCAAGGCGGTCCTCAACGGCAGTGAGCCCATCTCGGCGGCCACGGTGCGCCGCTTCAACGAGGCGTTCGGGCCCTACGGCTTCCAGCCCAAGGCCATCAAGCCGTCCTACGGACTGGCCGAGGCCACGCTGTTCGTCTCCACCACCCCGGCCTCCGAAGAGCCCAAGATCATCTACGTCGACCGCGACGCGCTGAACAACAACCGCATCGTCGAGGTCGACGCCGACTCGCAGTCCGCCGTCGCGCAGGCCTCCGCCGGCAAGGTCGGCGTCTCGGAGTGGGCCGTCATCGTGGACGCCGAGTCCGCCACCGAACTGCCCGACGGCCAGATCGGCGAGATCTGGATCAGCGGCCCCAACATGGGCACCGGCTACTGGGGTAAGGACACCGAGAGCCGCGAGACGTTCCAGAACATCCTGAAGTCGCGGACCAGCCCCTCGCACGCCGAGGGCGCCGCCGATGACGCGACCTGGGTGCGCACCGGTGACTACGGCGCGTTCCACGACGGTGACCTCTACATCACCGGTCGCGTCAAGGATCTGGTCATCATCGACGGCCGCAACCACTACCCGCAGGACCTGGAGTACTCCGCGCAGGAGGCCTCCAAGGCGCTGCGCACCGGGTTCGTCGCGGCCTTCTCGGTACCGGCCAACCAGCTGCCCGCCGAGGTGTTCGACGACACCCACGCGGGCCTGAAGTTCGACGCCGAGGACACCTCGGAGCAGCTGGTCATCGTCGCCGAGCGGGCGGCCGGTTCGCACAAGCTGGAACTGGGCCCGATCGTCGACGACATCCGCGCAGCGATCGCGGTGCGCCACGGTGTCACCGTCCGCGATGTCCTGCTCACCGCGGCGGGCGCCATCCCGCGTACCTCCAGCGGCAAGATCGGCCGCCGGGCCTGCCGCAACGGCTACCTCGACGGCAGCCTGCGCAGCGGCAAGATCGCCAACGACTTCCCCGATGAGACCGACTGAGACCGACTGGGTTTCCGGCCGCGTCACCAAGGCCGCACGGCGGCGAAAGTGAACAGTGAAAATGACTGAAGCACAAGATAATTCACGCCAGCCGAAGAACGCCGCCGGAGCGGTTCCGGCCGCTCGGGGTGACCTGACGGTCAACGAGATGCGCGAATGGCTGCGCAACTGGATCGCCAACGCGACCGGTCAGTCCGCCGACACCATCAACGAGTCGGCACCGGTGGTCGAACTCGGGCTGTCCTCACGCGACGCGGTGGCCATGGCCAGCGATATCGAGGACCTGACCGGTGTCACGCTGACCGCCACCGTGGTGTTCCGCAACCCGACCATCGAGTCGCTGGCCACCGTCATCGTCGAGGGTGAGCCCGAACCCGTGCTCGACGCCGATGAGGACTGGACCCGCGCGCCCGGCGTGGACGACATCGCGATCGTCGGTCTGGCCACCCGGTTCCCCGGCGACATGAACAGCGCCGACGAGATGTGGGCCGCCCTGCTCGAGGGCCGCGATGCCAGCTCGGATCTGCCCGAAGGTCGCTGGTCGGAATTCCTGGGTGAGCCCCGCATCGCCGAACGGGTCGCCAAGGCGCACACCCGCGGCGGCTACCTCTCCGATATCAAGGGTTTCGACTCGGAGTTCTTCGCACTGTCGAAGATGGAGGCCGACAACCTCGACCCGCAGCAGCGGATGGCCCTCGAGCTGACCTGGGAAGCCCTCGAGCACGCCCGCATCCCGGCGTCCAGCCTGCGCGGCGGCGATGTCGGTGTGTACGTGGGCAGTTCGAACAACGACTACATGTTCCTGGCCGTCGCCGACCCCACCACCGCGCACCCGTACGCCATCACCGGGACCACCAGCTCCATCATCGCCAACCGGGTGTCCTACTTCTACGACTTCCGCGGTCCGTCGGAGTCCATCGACACCGCCTGCTCCAGCTCGCTGGTCGCCGCGCACCAGGGTGTGCGCGCGCTGCGCACCGGCGAGATCGATGTGGCGATCGTCGGCGGCGTGAACGCCATGGTGACACCGATCGTCACGATCGGGTTCGACGAGGTCGGCGGGGTGCTGGCCCCGGACGGCCGGTGCAAGTCGTTCTCCTCGGACGCCAACGGCTACGCCCGGTCCGAGGGCGGCGGCATGCTGGTGCTCAAGCGGGTCGCCGACGCGCGGCGCGACGGTGACGAGATCATCGCCGTCATCGCCGGCAGCGCGGTCAACCACGACGGCCGTTCCAACGGCATGCTCGCGCCCAACCCGGACGCCCAGGCCGCGGTGCTGCGCAAGGCCTACAAGGACGCCGGGATCAACCCGCGCGATGTCGACTACATCGAGGCGCACGGCACCGGCACCATCCTGGGTGACCCGATCGAGGCCGACGCGCTCGGCCGGGTGATCGGCCTCGGCCGCGCCGATGACAAGCCCGCGTTACTGGGTGCGGTGAAATCCAATGTGGGACACCTGGAATCAGCGGCCGGTGCGGCCAGCCTGGCGAAGATGGCGCTGTCGCTGCAGCACGACAAGCTGCCGCCGTCGATCAACTACGCCGGCCCCAACCCGTACATCGATTTCGACAAGGAACATCTGAAGGTCAACGACACCGTCAGCGACTGGCCCCGCTACAGCGGTCATGCCATCGCGGGTGTCTCGGGCTTCGGCTTCGGTGGTGCCAACGCCCACCTGGTGCTGCGGGAGGTGCTGGCCGCTGACCTGGTCGAGCCCGAAGCCGAGCCGGAAGCCCCTGTCGCCGACGAGAAGCCGGCGCAGGACGCGGTGTCCGTCGGCGGAGTCCGGATGGACGAGTACGGCGAGTTCATCACCGACGAGCCCGCATACCCGAGCTATGACGAGGACAACTACGAACTGCCCGGACTGACCGATGAGGCCAAGCGGCTGCTCGAGGTGGCCCGCGCCGAACTCGAGACGCAGGAACAGCCGACACCCGTTGTCCCGCTGTTCCTTTCCGGGTTCCTGACCTCACGCAAGCGCACCGCCGCCGCCGAGCTCGCGGACTGGATCGACAGTGCGGCCGGACGTGCCTCGTCGCTGGAGTCGATCGGCCGCTCGCTGTCGCGGCGCAACCACGGCCGCTCCCGCGCCGTGGTGCTGGCCCACGACCATGACGAGGCCGTCAAGGGTCTGCGTGCCCTTGCCGACGGTAAGCCCAGCCCCCTGGTGCTGGCCGCCGACGGCCCGGTCACCAACGGACCGGTGTGGGTGCTGGCCGGTTTCGGTGCGCAGCACCGCAAGATGGGCAAGAGCCTGTACCTGCGCAGCGAGGTCTTCGCCGAGTGGATCAACAAGGTCGACGCCCACGTGCAGGACGAGCGCGGCTACTCCGTGGTCGAGCTGATTCTCGACGACGCCATCGACTACACCGACGCGACCTGCGAATATCCCATCGAGGTGGTCCAGACGGTGATCTTCGCCATCCAGATCGCGCTCGGTGAGGTGCTCAAGGCGCATGGCGCCAAACCCGGTGCGCTGGTGGGGCAGTCGCTCGGCGAGGCGGCGGCCGCCTACTTCTCCGGTGGACTGAGCCTGGCCGATGCCACCCGCACCATCTGTTCGCGTGCCCACCTGATGGGGGAGGGCGAGGCAATGCTGTTCGGCGAGTACATCCGGCTGATGGCGCTGGTCGAGTACTCGTCCGACGAGATCAAGACGGTCTTCTCCGATTACCCGGGGCTGGAGGTGTGCGTCTACGCCGCCCCCACCCAGACCGTCATCGGCGGTCCGCCCGAGCAGATCGACGCGATCATCGCCCGCGCCGAATCCGAGGGCAAGTTCGCCCGCAAGTTCCAGACCAAGGGCGCCAGCCACACCCAGCAGATGGATCCGCTGCTCGGTGAACTGGCCGCCGAAATCCAGGGCATCGAAGCGCGCCCCACGAAGGTCCCGTACTACTCGACGGTGCACGAGGGTCAGCTGGTCCGGGTCGGCGCGGACCCGATCCACGATGTCGACTACTGGAAGAAGGGGCTGCGGCACAGCGTCTACTTCACCCACGGCATCCGCAACGCGGTGGACAACGGGCACACCACCTTCCTGGAGCTGGCGCCGAACCCGGTGGCGCTCATGCAGGTCGGACTGACCACGGCGTCGGCCGGTCTGCACGACGCGCAGCTGATCGCCACGCTGGCCCGCAAGCAGGACGAGGTCGACTCGATGACGGTGGCGATGGCCACCCTGTTCGTGCACGGTCATGATCTGGATCCGCGCTCGCTGTTCCCGCGCCGGGCCCGCGGCCTGGCCGGTGCGCTGGACTACGCCGATATCCCGCTCACCCGCTTCCGCCGCAAGCAGCACTGGCTGGACGCCCGGTTCACCGGGGACAGCTCGGTGCTGATGCCGGGCACTCATGTGGCCACCCCGGACGGGCGGCACGTCTGGGAGTACGCACCCGACGGTGCGGCCGACCTCCCGGCGTTGGTGAAAGCCGCTGCCGCCCAGGTGCTCCCCGATGCCCAGCTGACGGCGTTCGAGCAGCGCGCGGTACCGGCCGACAATGCCCGCCTGGTCACCACGCTCACCCGGCACCCCGGCGGCGCGACGGTCCAGGTGCATGCCCGCATCGATGAATCCTTCACGCTCGTCTACGACGCCATCGTCACCCGCGGCGGCCAGCAGGCCGCGCTGCCGACCGCCGTCGGTGCCGCCACCGTCACCGTCACCGAGATCGCCTCCGCGCCCGCCATTGTCGAGGACACCGCGGCCCCGGCATTCGAGGCCGACAACCTCACCGCCGGTGCGAACATCGGTGCGAACTTCGCCAAATGGTCCCCGGACACCGGCGAGACGGTGGCAGACCGGCTGGGCACGATCGTCGGCAGCGCCATGGGTTACGAGCCCGAGGATCTGCCCTGGGAGGTTCCGCTGATCGAACTCGGCCTGGATTCCCTGATGGCCGTGCGCATCAAGAACCGCGTCGAGTACGACTTCGATCTGCCGCCGATTCAGCTGACCGCGGTACGCGATGCCAACCTGTACGCGGTGGAGAAGCTGATCCAGTACGCCATCGAGCACCGCGACGAGGTCGGCGAACTGGCCGAGGCGCAGAAGGGTCAGAGCGCCGAGGAGATCGCCGCGGCGCAGGCCGAGCTGATGGGCGGCGCGACCACCGTCGCCGAGCTGGAGGCCAAGCTGGCCGAGGCGAGCGCAGCGACGGGGAATGATCCGGCGGTCGGGCATCCGATCACAGCGGAGCCGACCGATGACACCGCCGATTCGCTGGCCGAGGTGGGTATCGAAATCCCGCCGCCGCCAACGGACCCCAGTGGTCCGGCGCAGGCTGATCCCGCGAAGCCGAGCGCAACGGCGGCCGCGGCCGCGGCCAAGGTGCTCACCCAGGAGGCTGTCACCGAGGCACTCGGCGCCGATGTCCCCCCGCGTGATGCGGCCGAGCGCGTCACCTTCGCCACCTGGGCGATCGTGACCGGAAAGTCGCCCGGTGGCGTCTTCAACGAGCTGCCGTCGTTGGATGCCGAAGCTGCCGCGAAGCTGGCGGGCCGGCTGTCCGAACGCGCCGAGGGCACCATCACCGTCGAGAACGTGACCTCGGCCAAGACCATCGAGGAACTGGCCACGCACGTCCGCAACCAGCTCGAAGACGGCGTGGTCGACGGATTCGTGCGCACCTTGCGCGCGGCGCCAGAGGGTTCGAAGGCCCTGCCGCTGTTCGTGTTCCACCCGGCCGGCGGGTCCACCGTGGTCTACGAGCCGCTGATCAACCGGCTGCCCGCGGACGTCCCGGTGTACGGCATCGAGCGGGTCGAGGGTTCCATCGAGGAACGGGCCGCCGAGTACGTGCCCAAACTGCTGGAACTGCACGACGGTCCGTTCGTGCTGGCCGGCTGGTCGCTTGGTGGTGCGCTGGCCTACGCCTGCGCCATCGGGCTCAAGCAGGCCGGCGCCGACGTGCGCTTCGTGGGTCTGATCGACCTCGCCCTGCCCGGTGAGCCGATCGATCAGTCGAAGGCCGGGATGCGGGCACGCTGGGACCGGTACGCGCTGTTCGCGCAGCGCACCTTCAACGTCGAGATTCCCGAGATCCCCTATGAGGAACTGGAGAAGCTCGATGACGAGGGTCAGGTGAAGTTCGTGCTGGATGCCGTCTCCCAGAGCGGGGTGCAGATCCCCGGCGGGATCATCGAGCACCAGCGCACCTCGTATCTGGACCAGCGGGCGCTGGCCACCATCGAGGTCCAGCCCTACGACGGGCACGTCGCGCTCTATCTGGCCGATCGCTACCACGATGACGCCATCGTCTTCGAGCCGGCATATGCCACCCGCAAGCCCGACGGCGGCTGGGGTGAGTACGTGTCCGAGCTGGAGGTGGTGCCGATCGGTGGTGAGCACATCCAGGCCATCGACGAGCCCTATATCGCGAAGGTCGGTGCTCACATGAGCGAGGCCATCAACCGCATCGAAGCCGAGAAGGACTCCAAGTGACGGAAACCCCCGTGCAGCCCACGTTGCACACCACCGCCGAGAAGCTCGCCGAACTCCGCGAGCAACTGGAGCTGGCCAAGGATCCCGGCGACGAAAAAGCCAAGGCCCGGCGCGACAAGAAGGGTATTCCGAGCGCCCGCGCCCGGATCAGCGCGCTACTGGACCCCGGCAGCTTCCTGGAGATCGGCGCGCTGGCCAAGACTCCCGGTGACCCGAACGCGTTCTTCGGCGATGGTGTGGTGACCGGTCACGGCACCATCGACGGCCGCCCCGTCGGCGTGTTCAGCCACGACCAGACCGTGTTCCAGGGTTCGGTCGGCGAGATGTTCGGCCGCAAGGTAGCCAAGCTGATGGAGTGGGTGGCCATGGTCGGCTGCCCGATCATCGGCATCAACGACTCGGCGGGCGCCCGCATCCAGGACACCGCGACCTCGCTGGCCTGGTACGCCGAACTCGGCCGCCGGCACGAGATGTTGCGTGGCCTGGTTCCGGAGATCTCGCTGATCTTCGGCAAGTGCGCCGGTGGTGCGGTGTACTCGCCCATCCAGACCGATCTCGTTGTCGCCGTGCGCGATCAGGGTTACATGTTCATCACCGGTCCAGATGTCATCAAGGACGTCACCGGTGAGGATGTTTCCTTCGACGAACTCGGCGGCGCCGACGTGCAGGCGCAGCGCGGCAACATCCACAAGGTGGTCGAGTCGGAGTCGGCCGCCTACCAGTACGTGCGGGACTACCTGAGTTTCCTGCCGTCCAACCACTTCGACGACGTGCCGATCGTGAACCCGGGTCTGGAGCCCGAGATCACGCCGTCCGACCTGGAACTCGACACGATCGTGCCAGACTCGGACAACCAGGCCTACGACATGCATGAGATCCTGCTGCGGATCTTCGATGACGGCGACGTGTTCGAGATCGCCGATCAGCGCAGCCCCTCGATGATCACCGCGTTCGCCCGTGTCGACGGCCGCCCCGTCGGGGTGATCGCCAACCAGCCCATGCACATGTCCGGCGCGGTGGGCAACGAAGCCTCCGACAAGGCGGCCGGCTTCATCCGGTTCTGCGATTCATTCAACCTGCCACTGGTTTTCGTCGTCGACACCCCCGGCGCGATGCCCGGTCTGGAAGAGGAGAAGGGCGGCATCATCAAGCGCGGTGGCCGGTTCTTCAACGCCATCGTCGAGGCCGATGTGCCCAAGGTGACCATCGTGGTGCGCAAGGCCTACGGCGGCGGGTATGCGGTGATGGGCTCCAAGCAGCTCTCCGCGGACCTCAACTTCGCCTGGCCCACCGCGCGCATCGCGGTGATCGGCGCCGAGGGTGCCGCCCAGCTGCTGGTCAAGCGCTTCCCCGATCCCACCGCGCCCGAGGTGCAGAAGATCCGCGCCGATTTCATCGAGGGCTACAACGCCAACCTGGCCACGCCGTGGATCGCCGCCGAACGTGGCTACATCGACGGGGTCATCGAACCTCACCAGACCCGGCTGCTGATCCGTCAGTCGCTGCGGTTGCTGCGTGACAAGCAGCCCGTCAACAAGGTGCTGCGCAAGCACGGCCTGACGCCGCTGTAACCGGCATGGAGGGCGGCAGCGCCCGGTGTGGCAACCTGCGCTGCCGCTGAACTGTCGCGCTCCGGGCGTCCGGGTCCTACGAAGAGGCCAAACAGCACCTCCGGTAGCGCACTACGATGCAACGATGTCGGACAAGGCGTTGCCGCCTGCGGTCGCCGTGGCACTCGGGGTCGTCGCGAGCGCCGCGGACGGTGTCGCCGTGGTCTACCGGGGTGTCGAGGGCCTGCCGATGGTCGGGTCCTGGCTGCGGCGCGGCCGGCTGGACCTGCAGGCGCGCGGCGAACGGGTGCTGGCCGCCGGTATCGAGACGATCCTCGACGAGCTCGATCTGAACGCGTTGGCACGTGAGCGGCTCGACCTCATCGGGCTGGCCGATGAGGTGGTGGACGGGATCGATCTGCCCGCCATCATCCGGCAGTCCACCGACTCGGTGACCGCCGAGGTGATGAGCGATGTGCGGACCCAGGGCGAGCGGGCCGACGATCTGGTGTCCGGGTTCGTCGACCGCCTGCTGGGCCGGGAACCACGGTGTAACCTCGCTCAGTGCCCGATGGTTCGCTCGGCAAGCCTCGCTCAGCCGGCATCGTCAGCCGCGGGGTGGCCGCCGTCATCGATCTGCTGTTCGTCGGAGTGGTACTCGGCGCACTCTACGTGGGTCTCATCCTGGCCCGGTTGATGTTCAACCCGTCCTCGTTCAGCTTCCCGACTGTCAGTGTGGTGTTCTCCACGGCGGTCATGTTCGGTGTCGCGGTGTTCTACCTGGCCGCGTGCTGGGCGGTGTCGGGCTGCACCGTCGGT
The DNA here is from genome assembly GCA_030499155.1 of Mycolicibacterium frederiksbergense. Lineage (GTDB taxonomy): Bacteria > Actinomycetota > Actinomycetes > Mycobacteriales > Mycobacteriaceae > Mycobacterium > Mycobacterium frederiksbergense_A. The sequence goes on from JAUKNU010000001.1 coordinate 1,836,791, forward strand.
GCGGTCACCATGGGGCTGCGGGTGACCGGGCGCCGTGGTGGCCGGGTGCCACCGTTGATCGCGTTGATCCGCGCGGTGGCCTGTGTGCTGTTCCCGGTGGGACTGCTGTGGGTCGCCGTCGATGCGCGCCGCCGTTCGCTGCAGGACGTGGTGTTGGGGAGCCGGGTGGTCTACGCCAAGGTCTAGGTCGGTTGACCTCAGAGCGCAGGCAGGTCCAGCCAGTCGTCGATCTGGAACCCATCCCCGCGGGCGACCAGGGTGGCGCCGCCGTGGCCCGGATAGTGCGCGGGGATGACGGTCGCGCGCCGGCGCGCGGCCTCGGTGAACACCCGCTTACGGGTCGCCGCGGCGGCGTCGGCGTCCAGATCGAACGCGCACGGATCCGAGGGCCGCGGAATCTGGATGGGGCAGTGCGTCAGGTCCCCGACGAACACCGCGGGTCTGCCGGCGTCCAGCCACAGCACCGATGACCCCGGGGTGTGTCCCGCCGCGGGCCGCAGCCACACCGATTCGCTCAATTGGTGTTCCCCGCTGAACAATTCGACCTGCCCGGCCTCGTACACGGGCGCCACACTGTCATCGAACACCACCCGTGCCGCGGCGTCGCAGCCGGCGCCGCCAGGTCCGAAATACCGGAAGTCGGCCTCGGGCAGCAGATAACGGGCATTCGGGAAGGTGGGCACCCAGCCCCCGCCGGATGCGGTGGTGTTCCACCCGACGTGATCGGTGTGCAGATGGGTGTTGAGCACCACGTCGACGCTGTCCGGGCTGACACCCGCGGCCGCAAGCGCATCCAGAAAACCGGTGTCCAGGTCGTTCAGCACCGGGACAGCTCTTTCGCGCCCGTTGCCGACGCCGGTGTCGACGAGCACCCGCAGCCCGTCGACATCGATCACCCAGGTCTGGATCGCCACCCGCCACCGGCCAGTGTCCGGGTTCAGGAAGGTGGGCACCAGCAGGTCGGCGTGATCGGTCCAGGCCTGCTCCGGTGTGTGCCCGAACATCTCGACACCCGGTTCGAACGACGTCTCCAATACCCTTGTCAGAACGGCGTTTCCGAGGCGTGCCCGATCAACCATGGCTACGGCCCGATGCGGATCTCACCGGGCGAGTACAGCCCGGAGTGCGTGGAACTACCCAGCTCGAGCTGGGCCGGTTCGGCATCGACGATGGTGTCGAAGCGCCGCAGCGAGCCCCAGTCCTGGCCCCAGTCGTTGGACAGGTAGGTCGACATCACCGAGGCCCGCAGCAGCAGATCGGTGATGCCGAGCAACCCACCCTCCAGGCCGTTCTGCCAGGTGTCGGTGCTCTGCAGCTTGGCGAAGTAATCCGGTGAGATCCGGTACTTCGGGACTTCGGTTACCCCGTTGGCGTGCAGCATCGGCTGCTGGCACGGGAAGGCAAGGCCGACCGCCCAGTCCAGCAGCACGGGCTGCTGGGAGCCGATGTACTCCTGCACCGAGCGCACCTCAGGTACCCGCGGGGGCGTCACCGCGACCCAATCGCCCTGGCCCAGTGACAGATCCTCGGCGATCACCCGGACCGCGATCGCCTCGGCCGGGATCTGCTCACGCGGGTAGCGCAGGTTGCGCCACGACGGTGTCGGGCCGATGTCATACGGGCTGACTCGTCCGGCCGGCACCGGTGCGCCGTCCGGTCCGGCGACCGCGTACTCCAGCTCGACGGTCTGACCGGAGACCTCACCCTTGGCGACGTTGACGCCGGAGATGGTGCCTGCCGCGGTGACGGTGACCAACGGGTGCGCGTCGTCGGCGGCGGGTAACTCGTACCAGGCCGAAGACAGCCGGCTTTCCTGTTGTGCCCCGGTCGAATACGTCCCGGCGACCGGTACACGCGCGGGGTTCAGTCCGTACGGCAACGGCACCCGCGACCCGTTGACGCCGGGCCGCGGCAGCCGCATCGGCCGGTTCCAGTCGTAGTCGGTGCCGGGCTGCGGATTGTTCAGCCGGATGGCCTCGGCGATGATCCGATCCGGCACACCGTCGGGGGAGAAGCCGGGCGCGCCGGCCCCGCCCAGCGGTCCCAGTGGACCGTAATCGCCGGGCAGCGCCCGCAGGAAGCCGTCATTGGAGTCGGGTTCGACCAGCACGTCGTCGGCCATGCCGCAACCGCCGGCGAAGGCGCGCACGTTGGCCCAACCGTTGGAGTAGGTCGGGTACTGGCGCACCATGCCGATGGCCATCGACGCCACGAACACCACGACCATGAAGCCGGCGGCGATCGGAATCGGTGCGGCGGTGAGCCGGTCGACGACACGGGACTCCCCGCCCCCCGAGACGTGCAACCAGAACGCCCACAGCGCCGCGATCACGAACAGCACGAAGAACATCGTGCTGACCGTCACCCCGCCGATCGCCGGCACCGCGGTGTTGAACGGGACGCCGAAGTTCGAGACGTACCACCATCCGTTGACCGAGGCGAAGCACAGGGCCAGCACGAAGAACACCAGCGACAGGAACGCCATCCGGTTGCGTGCCGACCGCAGCACCACCGGTGACACCATCACCGTGGCCAGCGCGGCCATCGCACCCGCCACCGCAGCGAACAGGCCGAAGTGGTGAATCCACTTGGTGGGGGTGAACATCAGGAAGAAGATCGTGGCGAAGATGATGCCCATCAACCGCCAGGCCGGCCCTCGCGCGATGCCGGCGATCCGCTTGCGGCGCAACATCATGAACAGCGCCGGGAACAGGCACATGACGCTGAACAGGAACGCGAACCGGCGCGAGATCGCGCCGTCGACCGTCGGCAGGACCAGGTAGTAGTACCGCAGAACCTCGGTGTACCACGCCTGGCTGGGTCCGATCGCGGTGCGGATCCTGGTGGCCTCGAGCACCGTGGCGAATGTCTGATCGGCGAACACCACCGCCAGGATCACGGTGCCCGCGGCCAGTAGCGGTGCCAGCAGCGGCCAGGTGCCCACGACGGCCCTGCGGCGCATCAGGATGCGCAGGATGGGGCGGCCACCGGCCACCAGGGCGGCCACCGCGATCAGTCCGGTCGGCTGGATGCCGAGCGTGAAGGCCGCCGAGACGATGGCCAGCGCCGCGGGTGTCAGCCGCCCGGAGGTGACCGCGCGTTCGATCAGTACATAGGTGATCAGCGCGCCGGTGGCGATCTGGCCCTCGGGGCGCAGCCCGTTGTTGAACGGCATCCAGGCGCCCAGCAGTACCAGGCCGGCCGCCCACAGCGCCGGACGGCTGGCGACCACCGCGGGCCCCAGCCGCGGTAGCACCTCGCGGGACAGCAGCAGCCAGCACACCAGCGCACAGATCAGGTCGGGCAACCGGATCCAGATGCTGGCGTCGCTCACCCGGGTCATCAGCGCCAGCACGTTGTAGTACCAGCCGAACGGGTCCTCGGGGCTGCCGAACCAGCGGAAGTAGTTGGCCATGTAGCCGCCGTGATCGGCGACCCGGGCCATCTGCAGGATGTAGCCGTCGTCCGAGGAGTTGGTACCGATGACGTACCAGAGCGCGAACCCGCCCACCACGACACCGTCGACCGGAGTCGCCGTCTTCCAGCGGGTGGGGAGGAGCCGGTGCATGCGCCGGCCGTCGAGGCGGTCCAGGCGCCACAGCGCCAGCACCGCGATGATCGTCGAGAGGATCGCCAGCACGATCGCGGTGAGTTTCAGCGCGGTCGGATGCGTGGTGAACCGGGTGTCGATATCGGCTGTCAGCGACAGTCCTTGCGGCGCAGGGCCGGTCAGGTCGGTGAACACGCCGACGACGGCCGGCCGCAGATTGGGGTCGGGAAAACCGGTGCGCTGCGGGGTGCCGTCCTCCTGGGTCAGCCCGACGAACTCGGCGTAGGTGCCGTCATGGTCGGAGATGATCCGGAGGTCGGAACAGTCTGCGGCCCGGTCGCGTTCGACGCTGGCCACCACCACATTGCGCACGATGACGTCGACCCGGCCCGGGCCGTCCGCGCTCGGCTCGGTGACGTTGACCAGCATCGCATTCAGTGCCGCGTCCCGGCCCTCGGCGGGCGCGGTGCCCAGCACCAGACCGCCCTCGGCGGGCATGTCCCGGATCACCGAGCACGGCACCGTGGCGGTCAGGGTCACCGGGGCCTGCGAGATCAGCGGAGCGGTGACATTCGAGAGCTGGCCCGCCTGCGGCCAATTCAGGGTCGCGGTGGTCTGGGTGACCGGCAGCAGTGGTACGGCGACCGCCATCACGAAGCCCAGCAGGCCGGCGATGGTGGCGACCCAGCGGGCGATCTTCACATCGTTGCGGGCCTTCGGTTCGTTCACGGGTTCACTCACGGGAGGGCCCTGATCGGTCCGCCGCGACTCCAGCCGAACACGTTTGCAGTCCCTTCTTCGATGACGGCGTCGGGCGCGACATCGCGCGGCACCACCCGGATATAACGCTCGATCGAACCCCAGTCGCGGTACCAGTCGTTACGCAGATACGTCGGGATGGTCGAGGTTCGTAGCAGTGCCTGGATGAACAGGAACGGCCCTCCGTCGTCGGCGGACTGCCACTGGTTCGAGGATGCCACCATCTGCTTGAAGTTCGGAATGATCCGGTAGTCCGGCAGTTCGGCGACACCGAGACGTTCGGCGAAGGGCCGCTGGCAGGGGAAGTTGGCCGCGGTGGCGATGTCCATCAGCACCGGGGTCTGCGTGCCGAGGTACTCCTGCGCGGTCTGCAGAACCGGCACCCGCGGGGGCGTGAAGCCGAACCACTGGTCCTCGGAGAGGTTCGGGTCATCGGCGACGATGCGGGCCACGTTGGCCTCCGGCGGAGCCGAGGCGAGCGGGAAACGCAGGTTGCGCCAAGCCTTCTGATAGAAGGTGTCGATCGGCTGTACCTCGGACAGGGCCTGGTAGCTGCCGTCGGGCCGGTGCACACCCCACTGCAGTTTCAGCGACTGGCCGTAGTTGAAGGAGCCGTCCTCCTCGTAGAACCAGATCGCGCCCACCGCGGCAACCGTCACCAGTGGACGGTCCGGGGTGCGGGGCGGCAGCTGGTACCAGGCCGAGGTGGCCTTGGCCGCGAGGGTGTTCTCGTCGAAGCTGCCCATCACCGGAGTGGTTTCCGGGTCCAGCCCGAACGGCAGATACACCCGGGATCCGTTGACGCCCTCGGGGCCGTAACCGCCGCCGGTGCCCGCCGCATAGCCGACGCCGACATTCGGCTTGTCGACCGGGCCGTCCGAGTTCGGGGTGCCGGGGTTGGCGGCCACCGGTTCGGGCGGTTCCAAGGTGTCACTGACGCCGTTGGGGGTGAACCCGATGGGCTCCTCGCCGCCGAGTGGGCCGTACTCACCGAAGCGCTGGCCCGGAACCGGTTGCAGCAGACCGGCATTGGTATCGGCCTCCACCAGCACGGCGTCGGCCATGGCGCAGCTGTCCGCGGACAGCCCGGACCGCAGGGCGGCCAGGTTGGCCGAGCCGGTGGTGTAGACGGGGTAGCGGCTCGCGGTGGCCTTGAGCATCGAGCCCAGCTCCAGGACGACCATGATGACCGCGACGACCAGCAGCGGGGTGGACGCCAGCGCCCGGTTGCGCCCGGTGTCGGCGACCTCGGTGTGCCCGGCGTAGTCGATACGGAAGTGCAGCCAGGCGGTCAGCAGGCCACCGGCGATCGCCAGGACCAGGAAGATCGTGGTGACCGGGAACCCGACGATGACGGGCTGCTTGTCGAACCACGGCACCCCGTAGTTGCCGGTGTAGAAGAAGCCGTTGAGACCCGAGGTGGCCCACGCCAGTACGAACAGCAGCGCGGTCACGTACAGCGCGAGGTTACGCCTGCTGTGCAGCCCGACCCGGGCCAGCGCGAACGCCGTCACGCCGCCCAGCGCTCCGGCCAGACCCGCGAACGCGCCGAACTGGATGGCCCACTTCGTCGGGGTGAACGTCAGCAGCAGCAGCCCGATGCCGGTGGTGCCGATCAGCCGCCACACCGGGCCGTTCACGGCGCCGGGCACGGTGCCACGGCGCAGCAGCACCATCAACAGACCGAACAGGCACAGCAGCAGGATCAGCACCGCGAAGCGGCGGGTCAGCGACCCGTCGACGCTGTCCTCGACGGTGAGGAAGTAGTAGCGCAGGAACTCCTGGTACCACGGGATCGTCGGGCCGACCACGTATTTGATGCGCGCCGACTCGGCCACGGTGGCCAGCGTCTGGTCGCGGAACACGATCACGAAGATCAGTCCGGCCGCCGCCGTCAGCGGTGCCAGCTGCGCCGCCAGACCCAACGCGGGGCGGCGCTCGGAGATCACCCGGGTGATCGCCCGTGCTCCGACGAGCAGCGGCGCCAGCGCGATCAGACCCTGCGGCGCCAGCGTCGCGCAGAACACCGCGACGACGATCGCGGCCGCGGTCGGCCACAGCCGGCGGCGGCCCACCGACAGTTCCACGAGCACCCAGATGAGCACCACGCCGAACGCGATGAGCGGTTCGGGGCGCAGCCCGTTGTTGAATGGCAGCCAGGCGGCCAGGAACACCGCGCCCGCGGTCCACACGGCGGCCCGGTTGCGGGCCAGCCGGTTCCCGAGCCGGGGCAGCACGACGTGGCTCAGCAACAACCAGGTGCCGATCGCGGCGGCGGTGGCGGGCAGCCGCATCCAGACCCCGGCGGTGCTGATCGAGGCGAGCTGTGCGAGCACGCTCTGGTACCAGTCGAACGGGGCTTCCGAGGCGCCGAAGTAGCGGTAGTAGTTGGTGATGTACCCGGCCTCTTCGGACACCCGGGCCATGGTCAGGTTGTAACCGTCATCGGTGGTCGGGGGGCCGACAATGTGCCATACCAGGAGTCCGCCCACCACGCCGGCGTCGGCGAGCCACACAGACAGGCCTGTGCGGCGCCGATTGCCCGGTGGTGGCCGCCGTCCGGCGGTGCGGTCCAGCAGCGCCAGCGCGACGATGGAGGCCAGGACGGCGGCCACGCCGAGCACCATCACCGCGATCTTCAGCGCGGTCGGCGAGGTGATGAAGCGGGTGTCGATGTCGACGTGCGCGCTCACACCGGCATCCGGCCCGACGCGCAGGTCGGTGAAGATGCCCGCCACCTGGGGGCGCTTGTCGAGGCCGAGAGTGCCGGAGGCGCCGGGGATGCCGACGAAGTCGGCGCCCACAGCGCCGACGTTCGCCCAGATGCGCAGCTCGCTGCAGGCCCCGGAGTCGACGGCGGCGCGTGGCGCGACCGCGGCCACGGTGTCCCGGAACGCGACATATACGACATCGGCGTTGGCATTGACGAACAGCCCGTTGCGGCCGGCGTCGATTCCGCCCGGCGGGATGGTGGAGAACACCAGGCCGCCGTCGGCGGGCAGGCTGGCCACGGTTCGGCACGGGATGGTCACGTCGAGCGATCTGGGCGCGCCCGAGACCAGCGGCGCGGTGACGTCACCGACGAAGCCGTCGGCGTTCACGGACTGCGGCCACTGGACCGCCGCGGTGCTCTGCCGTACCGGCAGCAACGGGGCCAGGGCGCAGAGCAGAAAGCCGACAAGGCCCGTGATGACGGCGAGAAGGCGGACAGTCCTAACGGGCACGATGCTCAAGATTAGGCGACAGCGGGGCGGGCACGGCCGGACGACCCGCGCTAGGCCTTGTCGGGTTGCAGCGCAGCCAGCCGGATATCGCCGCCGTAGTGCGCCAACACCCGGCGATCCATCACCCGGCGCCACAACGGTGGGCACCAGGCCAACACCAGCATGCTGCCGTATCCGGTGGGCAACTGCGGAGCCTGATCCGAGTGCTGCAGCGTCTGGTAGCGCTTCTGCGGATTGGCGTGGTGATCCGAGTGACGCTGCAGGTGGTACAGGAACACATTGGCGATCAGGGTGTCGCTGTTCCAGCTGTGCCGCTGGTCGACCCGCTCGTAGCGGCCATCAGCCAGCCGCTGCCGCCGCAGACCGTAGTGCTCGAGGTAATTCACGGTCTCAAGCAGGCAGACGCCGATGATCGCCTGCCCGAGGAGCCACGGGATGATGACGACGCCGAACCAGGCGACCAGCCCCGCGAAGATGGCCGCCGACAGCAGCCAGGCGTTCAGGATGTCGTTGCGCAGCGACCACCGGGACCGGCCGGCCTGGGCCAGCCGGGCGCCCTCCAACTGCCACGCCGAGCGCAGTCCGCCGAGCACCGAGCGCGGGATGAAGTGGAAGACGCTCTCGCCCAGCCGTGCGCTGGCGGGATCCTCCACGGTCGCCACCCGCAGATGATGGCCGCGGTTGTGTTCGACGAAGAAATGGCCGTATCCGGTTTGCGCCAGGGCGACCTTGCACAACCGCTTCTCGGCACTGGCGCGGCGGTGGCCCAATTCGTGGGCGGCGTTGATGGCGGTCCCGCCGACGATGCCGACGGTGACCATGAGACCGACCTTGTCGATGACGGTCATGGTCAGCCATCCGCCACCGCTCCACAGCCAGCACGCGAAGATCAGCGAAAGGTACTGGTTGGGCAGGTAAAGATAATTGACCCAGCGATAGAACGTGTCGTTTTCGAGATCTTCGAGGGTGGCGCCGGGGACGCCAGTTTCGTCGGCGCCAATTAGCTGGTCAAGGACCGGAATCACGACGAAGGCCAGCAGCGGGCCCACCCACCAGAACACCGGTTGACCGGTCAGCTGGACCAGTAGCCAGGCCAGTCCCACCATCCCGGGGACAATCGCGCCGAGCAGCCACAGATACCGCTTTACGGCCCGCCACGTGGGCGTTCTGCGGGTCTGCGCGTCGGTCACTTCGTATCCTTGCTGGGGGATGGAGCGAATGGATTCCTGGTGCCTATTTAACCTGGTTGCCAGAGCAGTGCAAACACGGAGCCGTAACGAATGAGGATTTTGCTGTGAGGTTGGTGGACGGGTGCTCAAGATCAAAGTGACACGGCGGCGTTTTCTGGGCGCCGCTGCGGGTCTGGCGGCCGGCGCCGTGGGAGTGGGCGCCTGTTCGTCGAACCGGCCCGAGGAGCGCCCCGCGTCACGGGTATTCCACCAGACCATCGTGGTGGGAAGCGGCTACGGCGGGGGTGTGAGCGCGTTGCGCCTCGGCGAGGCCGGAGTGGACACCCTCATCCTGGAGCGCGGGCGGTTGTGGGACACCCCCGACGAGGACGGGAAACGTTTCACCAAGATGTTGCCGGCGGACACCCGCGCTGGGTGGTTCCGCGAGGTGCCGCCCAGTCTGGTGCCGTCGTTCCGTGGCGTGTCGGTGAACGCGGTGGCGGCACAGAATCCGGGGTCCCAGCCCATCCAGGCCGGAATCTGCGACAAGGTCACCTTCGGCGCGCACGACGTGTTCCGCGGCATCGCCGTCGGCGGGGGTTCCATGGTCAACGCCGCCATCGCCGCCGTGCCGACACCCGACCAGGTGCGGGTCGCGTTCCCCGATATCGATCCGAACGAGTTCCTGGGCACCTATGTCGAGCGGGCCAGATCCGCGCTGCAGATCAGCTACCGCGACACGGGCTGGTTCGAGCAGACCCCGTACTTCCAGTACGCCCGGGTCGGGCGCGCCTATGCCGAGGCGGCCGGGTACGGCGTCGACATCAACGGCAGCGCCTACTCGTTCGACTACATGATGCGTGAGGCCGCCGGTGAGGTGCCGCGTTCGGCGCTGGACTGGGAGTGCCAGTACGGCAACAATCACGGCCGACTCGGCAGCGTCGACCAGACCTATGTCGCCGCGGCGCTGAAGACCGGCAACGTGCAACTGCGACCGCTCACCGAGGTGACCGGTATCCGCCAGGAACCCTCGGGTGAGTACGTGGTGTCGATCCGCGAGATCGACCGTTGGGGCACGGAGCTGACCCGTGATGAGATCGGTTGTGAGCAGCTGTATCTGGCGGCGGGTGTGCTGGGCACCACGCACCTGCTGCTGCGTGCCCGGGAGAACGGCGATCTGGCCAACCTGCACGACGAGGTCGGCAACGGCTACGGCAACAACGGTGACATCATGGTGTCGCACAACACCGCCGAACCGGTGGGCACCCAGCAGTCCCTGCTCGGCATGATCAACCTGGACGGTCGGTCCGACCCGGATAATCCGGTGTACGCCAGCATGTTCTCGCTACCACTGCCGCTGGAGACGAATGCGCTGGGCTACTACGCCATGGTGCGCACCGGTGACCGGGCGACGATCAGCTATGACCGCCAGTCGGACTCCATCGGCATCGACTGGCCGCAGAGTCACACCGACCATCTGATCGAGCGTGCGCGCCTGGTGTTCGACCGGGTGACCCAGGCCAACGGGGTCGACTACCGCGACGATCTGTTCGAAGGAAAGGCGTTCGCGCCCAACACCGTCCACCCGTTGGGCGGTTGCGTGCGTGGGGCGGCGACCGACCTGTTCGGGCGGGTCAACGGTCACGAGAAGTTGTACGTCAACGATGCGTCGCTGGTCCCGGGGTACATCGGCTGCAACCCGTTCATGTCCATCACCGCACTGGCCGAGCGCAATATCGAAGCGATCCTGGCCGGGCGCCGCTAGCTGATTAGGCGGGTCTACCTGATTTCAGTCTCGTCGTTGATCTGCCTGCCCGGCTGACATGAGGTACGTCCGGACGCCCCGATTCGTACCTGGTGTCAGTAGAGAGGGCAACGGTGCCACGAGGCTGAAACCTGGTAGATCTTCGCTGGCCGGGCGCCGCTAGCTGGGCCGCAGCGGCGCCGGGCTCCACAACCCGCTGCGGGTGGTGGTGCCGAGTTCCAGTTCCGCGGTCTTCGCGTTCGGGTAGAACTGCCGAAGTTGTTGCAGGGAACCCCAATCGCGGAACCAGTCGTCCTGCAGGTAGGTCGGCACCGGGATCGCGCGCAGCAGCAACTCGGTGATGCCCAGCGGCCCGCCGCCCAGGTAGTCCATCACCGGTGAGTTGGCCTCGGCCCCGAACCGGTCCGGCAGGATGCGCCACTTGGGCACCTCGGTGACGCCGTACCGGTGGAAGAACGGTCGCTGACACGGGAACGCCAGTCCGACAAGCCAATCCAGCATGACCGGATCGGTGGACCCGACGACATCCTGCAGGCTGCGCAGTTCCGGGATGCGCGGCGGGGTGACGGCGATCCAGTGCTGGGGAGACAGGTCGTCATCGGAGGCCACCAGCCGCACCCGGGTGGCCTGCTCGGGGATCGCGGACATCGGGGCGCGCAGATTGCGCCACGCGGGCACGGCCCCGACATCGGCGAAACCGATGGTCCCACCGGGCTTTCCGTCGGCGGCCTGCTCCTCGGTGGCCCACTGCACCAAGACCTCGTTGGCGTCGAAGCGGCCGGCCGCCGACACCACCAGCAGTGGACCGCGTTCACCGCTCGGGGGCAGCCGGTACCAGGCCGAGCGCAGCGTCGCGGGGGCCTGGGGCCCCGCCCGCCAGCTGCCCAGCACCGGGGTGCGGGCCGGGTCGAGGTTGTAGGGCAGGCGGGCCTGTGACCCGTTCACGCCGGCCGCGGCGGTGGTACCGCCCTCGGTACCGGGCTCGCTACCGGACTCGTCGCTGTCCGCGGAGTCGGCGAAATTACTGGAACCGGGCTGCTCGGACACCGAGTCCGCGGAGATGTCGGACGGAATCCCGTCGGGACGGAAGTTCTGTGCGGTGCCCGCGCCCAGCGCCTCGCCGACCGGCTCGTCGATCGGGGTGAGCATCCCGACGTTCGGGTCCTGCTCGACCATCACATCGGTGGCCAGCCCACAGGTCTTGCCGCGCAACGCATCCAGATTGGAGCGCCCGACCGACCATGCCGGGTACTGCGCCGTGACCGCCAGCGTCAGTGAGATCACCTGGAACAGCACCACCGCCCACGTCACGACGGCCAGCGGAGCTCCGCTGAACCGGGTCCAGGGCCGCTCCCGGTCCTCGCCGCCGGCGAAATGCAGCCAGGCCGCCACCAGCAGGGCCAGCACCGACAGGCCCAGCAGCATCGTGGTGAAACCGAACTTCCACTCCGGGAATTCATTCGACCACGGGACGCCGAAGTTCGACACGTACCACCAGCCGTTCACGGTGGCGAACGACAGTGCGGTCACGAACAACACCACGGCGGTGACCACGGTGCGGTTGCGTCTGGACGTCATGGCGGTCGCGGCGATGGCCACCGCGGCCAGCGCGCCCAGCGAGCCTGCCAGGCCGGCGAACACACCGAAGTGATGCGTCCACTTGGTCGGGGTGAACATCAGCGACAGGAACGAGATGACGGTGATGCCGATCATGCGCTGGGCGGGCCCGATCGCGGTACCGGGAATGCGCCCCTTGCGCAGCGTCATCGCCACCGCGATGGCCACCGCCAGCAGCAGGGTGAGTACCGCGAAACGCCGGGCCACCGAACCGTCGGGGCTGGTGGTGAACAACCGGGAGTAGCGGATGTGTTCGTCGAACCAGGCCAGGCTGGGCCCGATGGTGGACTTGAACGAGCTGGCCTGCAGCTCGCCGACCAACGTCTGGTCCCGGAAGATCAGGAAGATGGTGACGGTGCCCGCGGCGGCGATGGGCGCCAGCAGTGCGGCGTAGCCGAAGCGTGAGACATGGGCGGCCACAATGGTTCTCAGTGGGCCGACGGCAACCAGCAGCGCGCCGACCGCGGCGATGCCGGTGGGCCCGGAGAACAGGGTCAGCGCCCCGATGATGATGGCCACCGCCACCGGCAGCAGCCGGCTGGTCGCCACGCCGCGCTCCACCGAGCACCAGGTCAGCAGGATGCCGACGGCGATGATCGGTTCGGGCCGCAGGCCGTTGTTCAGCGGCAGCCAGAAAGCCAGGAACATCGCGGCCGCGGTCCAGGCCGCGGGGCGGCTCTTCTTGACCGCCGCCCCGAGCCGCGGGATCACCTCGCGGCTGATGATCCACCAGCAGGCCAGGCCCATCAGCAGGGTGGGCAGCCGCACCCAGATGCTGGCGGTGGACACCTGGGCCCACAGCGCGAGCAGGTCGTAGTACCAGCCGAACGGCGCCTCCGGGGTGCCGAACCAGCGGTAGTAGTTGGCCATGTAGCCGGCGTGCTCGGAGACCCGGGCCATGGTCAGGATGTAGCCGTCGTCGGCGGTGTTGGCCCCGACGAAGTGCCACCACACCAGCAGGGCGGCCACCAGTGCGTCGAGCTTGGTCAGCGACCACCAGCGCTGCGGCAGGAAACGGCGGTGCCGCATGCCGTCGGCGACGTCGAGGCGGTGCAACGCGACCAGCGCCGCGATCGTCATCACCACACCCAGCACCATCACCAGCGTCTTGAGAAGCGTGGGTGAGCTGCTGTACCGGGTGTCGATGGTCGCGGAGAGTTCCAGGCCGGGCGGCGCCGGGCCGACCAGGTCGGTGTAGACGCCCACGATCTGCGGGCGGAAGTCGTAGCCGCCGCGTTCGCCGCGCAGCGGCTCACCCGGATTCTCGTCATCCGGACCGGCGGTCAGGCCGACGAACTCTCCGGTCACCGTGTCCGCGTGGGCGGTGAACGTCAGTTCGCGGCAGGCCGGGCTGAGCACCTCACTGAGCGGTGCGCTGACCACCGGGGTGTTGCGCACGATGACCAGCAACTCGTTGTTGACCCGCTCGATGAGCAGCCCGCGGTCGACGGCCTTGGGCGCCTGCTTTGGCACCGTGGACAACAGCACGTTGCGCGTACCGGTGAGTTCGGCGGCCGCGGCGCACGGGATGGTGATGTTCAGGTCGGTCGCGACATAGCCGATCAGCGGTGCGTCGACGCTGTCCAGCGTCCCGTTCTGCGGCCAGTTCAGCGTCGCGGTGGTCTCGGTGACCGGCAGGAACGGGGTGGCGATGGCCAGGATCGTGCCGAGCAACCCGGCGACGACAGCGACCAGTCTGGTGGTGCGGTGATTGGCCGGCGCGTCGTTCACGGAGCTAGATGCTAGTTGTCCGGCCATCAATCACCCGCCTGCGGTTTACGGATGGCCAGAACGAACGGGCCGTCGGTGGACACGTCCCAGCGCGGATCCTCGAACAGCGCCGCATTCAGCTCGACCTGATACCGCTTGACGTTCGGCTGGTTCGGATAGACGTCCGAGGCCAGCCGCAGCGTGTAGCTGTCCGGACCGCCGCGGCGCATCAGGAACACCGTGGGTGCCTGCCAGGGCAGCTGGTCCAGCGCGGTGACGAACTCCTCGGGCGTGCTGAGCAGCGCCCAGCTCTCGATGGCCGCCGAGCGGGCCTCGAACTGCGCCAACGGGTTTGCGTAGTGCGAGGTGAGGCCCTGGAAGCCGTAGTACGGGTAGTAGGACAGGAAGCTGTAGTCCGCGGTCATCACGACCGTCTCGGTGCGCGGCACGCCGGTCACCTGCAGAATCCGCTCGTCGAGTGCGCGGTAATACTGCTCCGCGCCGGGTGGGCGCCGGTCGGCGCGCTCTCCGTAGCCGTCGGTGTCGGTGTAGGCGACGTTGATGTCGGTGCGCAGCACATCGGGGATGTCCTGGCTGAAGGTGACCGCGCCGATGGCGCCGATGGTCGCGGCGATCGCCACCACGTGCCGGCCAGGGTGCTGGTAGCGGGCCATGACGGCCTGGGCCACCCAGATGAACCCGAAGGTGCCCGCGGCGGCCAGCAGGACCGACAGCGTGGGCTGTAGGCGGAAGGACAACAGGGTGGTGCCGACCAGTGTGGTCAGCATGGACAGCAGCGACCAGGCGTAGACGGCCAACACCCCGACGGCCAGCCCGCCGGCGCGGGTGGAGGTGCGGGCATACACGACCAGCCAGATGGTGCCGAGCATGCACAGCGCGCCCAGCAGGGTGAAGTCCAGCATCGGGAAGGTCAGCTCGGCGCCGTCGATCGGCAGGTAGTGCTGGGCGGTGCCGCTGTCGGCCGGTTCCCCGCGGGCCGCGGCCAGCAGGTAGGGGCCCCAGGTGAGCAGCGCCAGCGCGCCGGCGATGACACCCATGACCGCCAGCCGAAGCAGCGGGGCGATGCTGCGCCGCGAGATTGCCAGCAGTAGCGCCATCAGGGTGACGGTGAACGCCGCATAGCCCAGCAGCAGGGTGTAGAACAACGCGGCCATGCCGAGGAAGAGCCCGACGCCGACAACGGCGCCCCAGGGGGCTTTGTCCGTGCGCTTGAGCCCCGACCACGCCAGCACGAAGATCGGTGGCAGCAGCACGGTGATCACGGCGGCGTACGGCTCGGCCGACGTGTAGGCCAGCGTCACCGCTGCGGTGGCGGTGGACACCGCGAGCGCGATCTCGAAACGCAGCATCGCCGACCACAGCACCAGCGCTACCGCGATCGCGGCGGTGATCGAGATGATCGCCCACGGCTTGAACATCTCCCAGGCGGGCATGCCGGTCAGATCGGCGAGCCGACCGCCGATCCAGAACCAGCCCGCCGGATAGAACGGCGGCAGGCCGATGTAGGTCATATCGTGCAGTGCGGGACTGTCGGCCAGTCTGGTCAGGTATTCCGTGCGGAACTGCTGGTCCACCGAGATGCCGAACAGATACAGCCGGGTGGCACCGAGCGGCATCGCCAGGGTGACCACCGAGAATGCCGACAGGAAGACCACCGCCGCGCTCCGCGCCAGCAGGCGGCGGCCGTGGCGCCACAGTGCGCCGGCGCCGAATATGCCGGCCAGACAGGCGAACTGGCCCACTGTGGTGAGGGCATGCAGCTGGTTGGACGAGTTGTAGGCGGGCCACTCCACCCGGGCGATCGCCAGCAGGGCGACGACGGCCAGGACCGCTGCCGTAGCGGCTGCGGCGGCCATCTGGCCCACCGTTCTGGCCGGGCCGGCCAGGCCGGCGAGCATCAGAAGGGCAGCTTGCGGAAGACCGGCCGCGGGATGTGCCGCAGCACCGACATCAGCACCCGCACCTGGCCCGGTGCCCATACCAGGTCCTTGCCCTTGGCCGCCGAGGTGACGGCCAGTTCGGCGACGTCCTCCTTGTCGACGGTGAAGGGTGCCTCCTTGGCGCCGGTGGCCTTCCAGTGCGCCAGCGTGGTGGTGGTGCGCACCTGTCCGGGACGGATCACCAGCACCTTGACCCCGAACTCCCGCAGCGCCTCGCCGAGGCCGAGGTAGAAGCCGTCCAGGCCGGCCTTGGTCGAGCCGTACACGAAGTTGGAGCGGCGCACCCGCTCGCCGGCCACCGAGGACATCGCAATGATCTGTCCGAAGCCCTGGGCGCGCAGCTTCTCGGCGATCAGCACGCCGACCGATACCGCCGCGACGTAGTTGATCTGTGCGGTCAGTACCGCCTTGGCCTGGTTCTGCCACAGTTCCTCGGCGTCACCGAGCACCCCGAAGGCCACCACGGCGACGTCGACATCGCCGTTTGCCCAGGCCTTTTCGATGACGGCGGGATGGGAACTCGGGTCGAGAGCATCGAAGTCCAGGTACTCGACCGACTTGGCGCCGGCGGCCTGCAGCTGCGCGATGGCGGCGTCCTTCTTGGGGGCGCCGGGCAGATCGGCCAGGATGATCCGGGCCTTCGCGTTGCGTAGGTACCGCTCGGCGATGGCCAAGGCGATCTCGGACGTTCCGCCCAGCAGCAGGATGGTCTGCGGGTTACCGGTGGCGTCGATCATGTGGGGGTGTGGCCTTTCTGGAGCAATTCGAGGCTAGAGCAGTTCGAGGCGACGGGCCATATCGGAGGCGAACACGCCGTGCGGGTCGGCCTTGCGGCGGGTGGCGATCCATTCGTCGATGCGCGGGTACATCCGGTGGAACTTCTCCGCGCTGACCCGGGAGTCCTTGGCGGTGTAGACCCGTCCGCCGAATTCCATTGCGCGCTCGTCGAGTTCGTTGAGGAACTCGTTGACGCCGGCCTTGACGGGGAAGTCCATCGCCACGTTCCAGCCGGCCATCGGGAAGCTCAGCGGGGCCCGGTTGCCGGGGCCGAAGAGCTTGAACACGTTCAGTGCCGAGTACTGCCCACTGGTCTGGATCCAGCGAATGATGGCCTTGAACTCGTCCAGCGCATCGGGCGGAACCAGGAACTGGTGCTGAGCGAAACCCTTTGGGCCGTAGGCATTGTTCCAGCCGCTGACCAGGTCGAGCATGTGGTAGAACTGCGAAAGATTCATGATCTTGCCGCTGTAGGTGCCGCCGAGGCGGTAGTAGACCTCGCCGATGGCGGTGAAGGACAGCTTGTTCATCGCGCTCACCGGGAAGATGTCGGGCACCTTCAACAGTTGCGGCGCATCGAATTTCAGCGGGTTCTTGGCCAGCTTGGCGGGCAGCTGATCCAGCTTGGCCAGGCTGCCGCGGCTGACGGCGGCGCGGCCCAGCTTCGGCGGCGCGCTGATCAGGTCGAACCAGGCGCTGGAGTAGGTGAAGTTGTCCTCGCTGCCGTCGGTGTGCACGGCGATCGTCTCGTCGAGATCAGCGGTGGCGATACCGTCGGCGATGAAATACGCGGTCTCGGTGCGCGTCATGGCGATCCGGGCGCGGATCACGATGCCGGTCAAACCGTTTCCGCCGATCGTGGCCCAGAACAGTTCACTGTCCGGACCATCGGGGGTGAGAGTGCGGACCTCGCCGTCGGCCATCAACAGGTCCAGCGACAGCACATGATTGCCGAAGCTCCCGGCGCTGTGGTGGTTCTTGCCGTGGATGTCCGAGCCGATGGCGCCGCCGACGGTCACCTGCCGGGTGCCCGGGAGCACCGGGACCCAGAGCCCGAACGGGAGCGCGGTCTTCATCAACTGGTCGAGGCTGACCCCGGCGTCCACATCGGCGATCGCGGTCTCCGAGGACAGCGAATGGATGCGGTTCAACCGGGTCATGTCGACGACGATGCCGCCGCCGTTGCAGGCGTGGTCACCGTAGGACCGGCCCAGGCCGCGGGCCACGATGCCGCGCCGCAGGTAGGACGGACTGGCCGGTGAGGCGTCGGCCACCTGCCGGACGGCGGCAGCGATCACCTCGACATCGGGGGTGGCCAGCACCTGCGCCACGCTGGGCGCGGTCTGGCCGAACCCGGTGAGGGATCGGGGTGTGAGGGGAAGGTCGGTAGACATATCAGTGGCAGACGATACCGGTCGGGATACCGGAGCCGATTCACCTCAGCCGGAATATCACGGCCCTCTGCACCACGAAGTTGATCACCGTCGCGGTGCCCTGCGCGATGACGAAAGCGGCCGGGACCTGCCATGACTGCCCGGCGAACTGCAGGTAGAACAGGTAATTGATGCCGACCTGAACGGCGTAGGTGAGCGCGTAGAGCGCCATCACCGCCAGGAACCGGGCCCGGCTGGGTGCGGCCTGGAAGGTCCAGCGCCGGTTGATCAGGTACGCGGTGGTGGTACCGGCGATGAAACTGAGCGTCTTGGCCACGTTGACGTGCAGACCGAGCTTCAGCAGCAGGATGTAGAGCCCGAAGTCGACGACCGCCGACAGACCACCGGTGACGATGAAACGGACCGCCTGGGTTGTGAGGCTCAGGGGAGCGTTATCCGGGGTGTCGGCCACGCGGGCAGCATACGGGGCGAGAATGGGCGGGTGACCGATCTGCTCGACGAGTGGCGTGCACTCCTCGCGCGCCACAGCGCGTCGCCGGATATCGCCGCCGTGGGTGCTGCGCTGCTGGCCCGCTGGTCTGAACCGCACCGCCGCTACCACGATGTGGCCCATCTGCTGGGTGTCCTGGACGCCGTCGATGACCTGGCCGGATTCGCCGAGGATGCCGATGCGGTGCGACTGGCGGCCTGGTATCACGACGCGGTCTATGCGGGCGCCCCCGATGACGAGGAGAACAGCGCGCGACTGGCCGAGACCGATCTGGGCGCCCTGGGACTGCCTGCCGGGCTGGTGGCCGAGGTGGCCCGGTTGGTGCGACTGACCGTCCAGCACGACCCGGGGCCCGCGGACCGCAACGGGCAGGTGCTCTCGGATGCGGACCTGGCGGTGCTGGCACTGGCGCCCGAGGACTACCGCAGCAACACCGCCAAGGTGCGTGCCGAGTACGGCCACGTCTCCGATGACGACTTCCGGGCCGGGCGTGCCCGCGTCATCGAGGCGCTGCTGGCGGCTCCGGCGCTGTACCGCACAGCGGACGCGCGGCGGCTGTGGGAGGACGCGGCCCGGCGGAATCTGTCCTCGGAACTGCGCACCCTCAGCGACTGAGACCGTCCAGCACCCGGCACAACGCGTCGACCGCCGCGCCGAAGGCGTGGTCGGCCGGGGTGCCGAAGCTGACCACCACGCCGTCGGCGCCGGGGATATCGGGGCCGGCGTCGGGATGTCGCAGCAGCCGTAGCCCGGACAGGGCGATACCCGCTTCACCGGCGCGCCGCATCACCTCGGCCTCGGTGCCCTCGGGCAGCGTCAACTGCAGATGCAGACCCGCCGACAGTCCGCGGACGCCGACATCGTAGGGCTGCAGCGCCTGGGCAAGCAGGTCGCGGCGGCGCCGATAGGTCGCGCGCATTCGTCGGATGTGCTTGTCGTAGGCACCGTTTGCGATGAAGTCGGCCATGGTGAGCTGCGCCAGGGCGTTGACGTAGAACTGTTGGCCGCCCAGCGCCGCGACCACCTTGTCGACCAGTACCGCGGGCAGCACCATCCAGCCCAGCCGCAGTACCGGGGACAGGCTCTTGCTGGCCGAACCCAGGTACACCACCCGATCCGGGTCGAGACCCTGCACGGAGCCGATGGGCTGGCGGTCGTAGCGGAACTCGCCGTCGTAATCGTCCTCGAGCAGGTACCCGTCGGTGCGATGTGCCCAGTCCAGCACTGCCTTTCGTCGGCCTGGGTGCAACGGGACGCCGTGCGGGAAATGATGCGCCGGGGTGAGCAGGGCGGCGGCGGCTTCGGTGCCCTCCAGGCCGGTGATCACCGCACCGTCGTCATCGACGTTGACGGGCACGGTGCGCACGCCCTGGGCGGCCAGCGCTTCCCGGAACAGGTGCAGCCCGTAGGCCTCGACGGCGATGGGTTTGTCGGGGCCGCCCAGCACTCGGGCCAGGATCTCGACGGCGTGCCGGGTGCCCGCGCAGATGACGATGTCGTCCGGGCTGGTGCGTACACCGCGGACCCGTCCCAGGTACTCGGTGAGCGCAACCCGCAATTCGATGCGGCCCAACGGGTCACCCATTCGTAGTGCCTCGTTGGGTGCGGTGGCCAGCGCGCGTTTGGTCGACGCCAGCCAGGCGTTGCGGGGGAACTGGGAGACATCGGGGGAGCCCGGCATCAGATTGTGGGTCGGGATACCGGTGACACCGCGTGGCCGCGGTGGCAGTGGGTTGCCCCGCGAGTTGACCACCCAGGTACCCGCGCCCTGCCGCGACGCCAGCCAGCCCTCGGCGACCAACTCGGCGTAGGCCTCGGCGACGGTGTTGCGGGCCAATCCGAGGTCGGTGGCCAGGCTGCGCGACGGCGGCAGCATCGCCGCGGGAGCCAGGCGGCCGGATCGGATGGTGGCGCGCAGGGCCTCGACCAGTGCGTCCCGTGCGCCGCGTGCACCGGGAACGATGGCGTGCCGCAGTTCCAGATGCAGATCCCGGGCACCAGAATTGGCCCATAAAGTCACCGCAAAATTGAACCATGTAAGCGGGTCTTTAGCCGGATAGCGTTGGCGTCATGACACAGACATTGGAGAACCCCACCGCCCTGGACAGGCTCAACATCTACAAGGTGTCCCCGGAGCTCTACGACGCCATGATGAAGCTGTCCACCGCGTCGACCAAGGACATCGACCCGGCCATCGGTGAGCTCATCAAGATCCGCGCCTCGCAGATCAACCACTGCGCGTTCTGCCTGGACATGCACGTCGCCGACGCGCGCAAGCAGGGCGAGACCGAGCAGCGGCTGGCGCTCATCGCGGCGTGGGAGGAGGCCGGCAACCTGTTCACCGAGCAGGAGCGGGCCGCCCTGGAACTCACCGAGGCCATCACCGAGCTGCACCACGGCCACGTCTCCGACGAGGTCTACGCCAAGGCCGCCGCGGTGTTCAGTGAGAAAGAACTCGCGCAGGTGATCGCGATGGCCGTCACCATCAATGCATGGAACCGGTTCAACGTCGCCACCCGGATGCCGGCGCCCCGTCGCTAGTCGCCAAACTCCACCCACCGGATACCGACCCGCAGGCGCTGCGTGAACGCCTGCGGGTCGCTGTGCGGTGCCCGGAGCTGTTGTCCCCGGTCAGCACGGAACCCGAAGCGGTGGGCGATCGGTGGTTGACCCGTTGGCCGAGAATCGAGATGGTCGCGCAGGACCCGGTGGGGTTGCCGTGGGCGCAGGCCGGCGCGTTGCTCGCCCGGCTGCATCGGGAACCGTTGGGCGACTTCGCAGTTCCACACGGTGCGCCCGCGCGGTTGGCTCGGGCGCTGGCCAGGCTGGACGCGGGCCCGGTCGCCGATGTCATCCGCCGCGCAGCGGACCGCCTCGAGTTCCCCACCGGGCCGGTGCGCCTGGCCCACGGTGACTTTCATCTGGGGCAGCTCGGCCGCCACGGCGGGCGGTGGGTGCTCATCGATCTCGATGATCTGGGCGCCGGAGACGCGAGCTGGGATCTGTCGCGGCCGGCGGGCTTCTGGGCCGCGGGCATGGTGCCGGACGCCGATTGGCATGCCTTCCTGGACGGGTACCGCCGCGCCGGCGGACCGGCGCTGCCCGACAGCGATCCGTGGCCGGCGCTGGATCCCTTCGCCCGCGCCGCCGTGATCACCGCGGCGGCCAATCATCCCGATGATGAGCTGCTGGTTGCGGCCTGTGCGCGGATGAGCTGACCGGCACCGGAACAGAATTGTTCGATAGTTCGAACTTTCACTATGGGTAAGTGAAAACTATTGATACGTAACAGCTTTCACCGACGTGGGTTTGCGATACCGGCCGCGGTGTGTCAAGCTTGGAGCGCGAAGGGGAGTAGCCCCCAAATCGGTTGATCGACACACTGGCCCAGCGGTACCCGCAAAGCCCGGTCACCGAACCGGCATCTACGCCGGTGGGCGAGACCTTCGGCCGTAGTAGACCGTATTGGTTTCTGGCCGGAGGCATCTTTTGATCCCCCTCGGAAGCCACTGATCGAGGGGTTGTCCGTGATCTCCGCGCTCCTGTTGAGCTTCGCAGTCATCTTCATCGCCGAGTTGGGTGACAAGACTCAGCTCGTGGCGATGACATTCGCGCTGCGCTACCGCTGGTGGGTCGTGCTTGGTGCGATCACCGCCGCGACGACGCTGGTGCACGTGCTCTCCGTTGCCATCGGTCACTACCTGGGTGCCGCCCTGCCCGGGCATCTGCTCGGCATCATCGCCGGTGCCATGTTCGTCTTCTTCGGACTGTGGACGCTGCGCGGGGACAGCCTCAGCGATGAGGAGAAGAGCCGGGTGCAGCGCGCGTCCGGTATCGCGTTCTTCGTGGTCACCTCGGCATTCTTCCTGGCCGAACTCGGTGACAAGACCATGCTCGCCACCATCACGCTGGCCGCCGACAACGACTGGCTGGGCGTCTGGATCGGATCGACGCTGGGCATGGTGGTCGCCGACGGCCTGGCGATCATCGTGGGCGCGGTGGCGGGTAAGCATCTTCCGGAGCGCGTCATCCAGCTCGGCGCGGCCGCGCTGTTCCTGTTGTTCGGCGTGTTCATGCTGCTGGAGAACGTGTTCGCGAGCATGCCGTTCTGGGCGGTCGCCATGGGCACCGCCGCCGTCCTGGCACTCTTCGCGCTGGGCCTGCGCGCCTTGCCGCAGCGGTACCGTCCCGCGGTGTTGAAGACGGCTCCGGCCGACGCCGAGCCGGCGGTCGCGCAGCCTTAGCTGGAGAAGAACAGCCGGCCGAAGCCCTGCTTGCGGTAGTGCTTGTTACCGCGATGGCCCCAGCCGGGCCCGAAGCCGGGGTCTGGGCCGTAACCCGATCCGTAGCCGTGTTGCGGCGGTGGCGGTGGAGCCGACTGTACGAACCGGTTCTCCATCTGGGTCAGCGACTCGAGCTCGCCGAAGTCCAGGAAGATCCCGCGGCAGGAGTCGCACTGCTCCAGATGGATGCCGTTGCGCTCATAGGTCTTCATCACCCCCGCACACTTCGGGCACAGCAGGGTGTTGCCCACACCCCCGGGAAAGGGGTTGGCGGGCTTCGGTGGCTCATATGGCGGAATGCTCATATGTGCACAACGCATGAACCGCCGCTGAAGTGCCGAGACCTAGAAAGGCGGTGGGTTGGCTTCGATATCGGCGCGGTTGAGCGCTCGTTCGTGGGCTATTCGGTAGGCGAGGTTCTGTGCCCGGGTGCGGGTGCGTTGGGGGGCGGCGAGTTCACGGTGTCGGCTCGGCGGTGGCGCCGGTGGCATCACCAGTGTCGCGGTGGGGGTATCGAGCTGTGGGAAGTACAGGGCGCCGTCGGGTTTGGTGGTGTACACCCGGCCGTTGGGTGCGGTGATCGTGATGGTGCCGTCGGGATGCTGCTGATCGCGCCAACCCTGCGGGCCGCAGTGAAAAGTCTTGATCAGGTGATGGATCCGGCAATACAGCTTGGTGTTGGACGGATGGGTCGGGCCGTAGGGCCACGGCGTGGTGTGGTCGATATCGCAGCGGGCAACCGGGACGTTGCAGCCGGGCCAGCGGCACGTCAGATCCCGGCAGGCGATGAACTCGGCGAGCGTGCGTGATGGCTGGTAGCCACCCTCGGTTCTCAGATCGGCCGCCACCGGCACCGGCCGAACCTCGGCCCGCGGGGCCATCCTGCGGACCTGCTCGGCCGGAATCGGCCCATACCCGGGCAGCAGGGCCGGACGATCCGAGCGGCCCTCGACAGTGTCACGGTCACCATGCAGGTGAAGGACGATATGGCCGGTGGGTGCCTCGGTACCGGCGGCAGCGCAGGTGTCCTTGCCGCACTCGCACGGCAACGCGGTCGCACCCAGGGCCGGCAGGTCGATGGCATCGGCACGGCGCTCATCGAAGGTGCGGGGGTCATCGGGGCAGGTGGTGCGGGCCAGTTCATCGAGGCGCTGATCGAAGACCGCGCCCTTGGCGGCATCGACGCGCCCGTGGATCTCCACCATCCCGTCCCCGATCGGTTCGACCGTGATCCCACGCTGCCGGCGCGCCTGCCGTGCCCGGCGTACGGCCTCGGGGTCCACCTCGATGATCATCCAGTCCACCAGTTCGGTGAGGCGTTCATCCGAGCGCGCGTTCCATGACGGTGCCGCCGCGGCCAGCTGCGCGTCGAGGACCGACAGGACGTCGGGATCGGTGATCAGGGCGGTGCGGTGCAGGATGACGCGCAGGACGCGAAGGTCCACGGTGCCGGTGGCGAAAATGTCGGTGAACGCCGGCAACCGGGTGAGCAGATCGCGGCCCTGGGTGATCAGGGTGCAGGCCCGGCCGCGGCTGATCCCGAGTTCGGCACCCAGTTCGGCGGCGGCCAGTTCCCAGTCATCGACGATGAGGTCCTCGAACGCGTGCCCCAGTTCGGCCATCCTGGCCAGCGCGAACCGGCCGGCCTCGATCACCTTGAGAGCCACCGCCATCCGTTCGGCGCGCAGCTGTTCGCGCGCACCATCGAGGTGAGCAGTAGCACCCCGATCTTCGAACATGTGTGCGATTCTACGTCGACCCACCGACACGTGAATCGAAGAACGTCTGCAGCGCCGCCGCCACCAGATCAGGCACGGTCGCGGTGGCGAAGTGCGACTGGTCGGGCCACGTCACTCGCTCGGCATGCGGCAACGCGGCGGCCAGCAGGTCCATGCCCTCAGGGAGTGGAGACCAGCTCTGTCCGCCCTGCATCAGCAGAACCGGCACACCGATGTCTGCCCACCGCGCGGTGTCGGTGCCATCGTCGGCCATCGCCTCCAGATCGGCGAGTGCGGCCATCGCCGCCACCGGATCGTCGGGAATCGGAGGCCCGTCCGCAAGCACCTCGGCCGGTATCTGGGCGGCCTCACGCAGGAACAGCTCAAGTGCGTCGGCGTATCGCACTGTGGTGAAAAGCCTTTGGTAGTGCTCGATCACCGGCATCAGGTGGGCACCCGACAGCAGTATCGGTGGTTCGAACAGAGCCAGCGACGCGATCCGATCCGCGTCGGCCCGTGCGGCATGCAGCGCCACCGTCGCGCCGTAGGATCCGCCCACCACATGGGCCCGGCCGACGGACTCGAGCACCGTCTGCAGGTCGTCGGCCTCGACGGTGAAGCTGTTCGGCGCGGGGCCGACCCCGCTTGGCTGATGATTACGCCGCGCGTAGCGCACCACCTGATAGCCCGTGAGCCGTGCGCCGATATCGGCCCATGACTCCAGGCCGCCGTTGGACCCGTGCACGAATACGACCGGAGGGCCCGAGCCCGTCACCTCGGCGACGAGTTCGGTGCCGTCCGGGGAAGTCAGTTCGATGCCCACGAGGGGCACGTTAAGCGATGGCGTCCCGGATTGACTGCCGCGCCACCGAAATGCGGGCCTCGACCGTGTCGCGCAGTTCGACGGCGGTGGCGTTGAATTCGCTCCATTCGCGATCGATGGCGTCGCGGACGTCGCCACGGTGGCTGGCGGTGGTGGCCACCGCGAACGCCCCGTCCACGGCGCAGGACGCCAGTTCGCCCTGAGCGCGCACCAGCGCACCGGCCACTTCGGCCGCCCCGACGATCACGGCGTTCGGCAGTACCGCTTGGCGGCCGACGTACTCGCCGACGGCGGTGCGGATCCGGCTGCCCGCCGCGGCAACGGAATCCCCGACGGTGTCGCCGGTCTCACCGAAGGCGGCGGGCAGGGTGGCGCCACCGCGGACCGCGGCGATCACTCTGGCCGGGGACTCCACAACCGCGACGCCCGCATCGGTGGCGGCGCCCAAGAGCTCCTCGCTCAGGCCCTGGCCGGCGCCGAGTTGCCGTTCCAGTGCTTCGCGGATGGCGAGGGCGCGTCGGCGGATATCGGCCTCCACCTCGGCGGCGTCATCCACCACCGGGACGATCTCGGCATCGATGAAGCTGTCCGGGGCGGGGGCAGCGGTGTTCGCGGTGTTCTCGGGGGTGACGGTGTCGGTCATGAAAGGCCATTGAACGCGCCACATCCGACTCCCCGGTGGCATCCAGATGGCCACCGGGTGACACCGGCGGCTACACCCAGTACGGCACGCGCGCTCGGTACTGACGCATCGCGAACGCGGCGGCGATCCAACCGAGCGCCGTGCAGACCAGCACCACGATCCAGTGCCGCAGTTCCTGATCGGCGCCCAGCAGCGGGGCGCGGACGATGTCGACATAGTGCAGCAGCGGGTTGAACTCGATGATCTTCGCCCAGCCGCCGGCGCCCTGATCACGCAGCGTCTGGTCGTTCCAGATGATCGGTGTCATGTAGAACAGCAGCTGCACCAGGCTGAACAGCAGCGGGCTGATATCCCGGTACCGGGTGGCCAGGATGCCGAAAACCAGGGCCACCCAGACACAGTTGAGCACGATCAGGAACAACGCCGGGATGAACGCCAGGTCGGTCCACTTCCACGGCTGCGGGAAGATGATCGCGATCACCACGAAGATGATGATGTTGTGCGCGAACAGGATCACCTGTCGCCACACCAGCCGGTAGACGTGCACGCTCAACGGTGTCGGCAGCTGTTTGATCAGGCCCTCGTTGGCGACGAACACGTCGGCGCCCTCGATGATGGCGGCATTGATCAGGTTCCAGATGATCAGGCCCAGGGTGACGTAGGGCAGGTGCTCGGAGAGTTCGAGTTTG
This sequence comes from Mycolicibacterium frederiksbergense, assembly GCA_030499155.1. Classification (GTDB taxonomy): domain Bacteria; phylum Actinomycetota; class Actinomycetes; order Mycobacteriales; family Mycobacteriaceae; genus Mycobacterium; species Mycobacterium frederiksbergense_A. The sequence continues at coordinate 1,863,363 of JAUKNU010000001.1, forward strand.
AACAGCTTCGAGTACAGACCGCCCAGCGCGACGGCCATGGTGCCGGTGGCGATGGTGATCCAGAACGGGCCGAGCACCGAGCGTCGGTAGCGCTGCTTGATGTCCTGCCAGCCCAGGTGCAGCCACAGTTCGCGCTTGCCGAACCCGGACGCCATATCGCCCCAGGCGCGGGCGAACGTCTTGGAGTTGGCTGCTGCGTCAACGAAAGTCATGGGGTGCTGCTCCTCTGAAACCTTTCGAACTTCTCATGCCTGCCCAACCGCCGCAGCCGCAACCACTCCCGCAGCCCGGCCGGATCGCGGCGTGTCACCAGGAAGAACCAGCCGAAGCGCACCCATTCCTGCGGGACCAGCCGCCGCAGACCGCGCTGCGCCTGCAGGTATCCGCGATTGCGATAGGTGAAGAAGCGCTTGGCAGCGTCATCGGGGTACTGGGTGTGCATGCGCCCGCCGAGGATCGGCTTGAACTCGTCGGCGCCGTGCGGGTGCAGGTAGGCCGCATCCAGGCAGGTGCCGAACGGCAGCCCGGACTGCACGAGGCGGCGGTGCACATCGGTCTCGTCACCACGGATGAACAGTCGCAGGTCCGGTACGCCGACGGATTCCAGCGCCGCCGCGGTGAACAGCGCACCGTTGAACAGCGACGCGATCCCGGGCAGCAGGTCATCGGAGCCGTCGACCTTCAGTTCCGCGACGTGCCGCCGCCACGCGATGCCCCGCCGCAGCGGGAAGGCCAGGCGCGTCGGGTCATCGAGATCGCACACCATCGGCGACACCTCGGCCAGCGAGTGCTTTGCCGCGCAAGCCAAGAGAGTCTGCAACACCGAAGAATCAGCGGGTCTGCCGTCATCGTCGGCCAGCCACACCCAGTCCGCGCCGAGGGCGAGAGCATGCAGCATGCCGAGCGCGAAACCTCCTGCGCCACCAAGGTTTCGGCGTGACCCGAGATAGGTCGACGGCACCGGTTGGGAGTCCACCAGCTCGCGCACCCGCGGATCGTCGTCGTTGTCCACCACGATGAGATGGTCGGGCGGGCGGGTCTGGCCGCTCACCGCCTGCAAGGAGACCGCCAGGGCCTCGACCCGGCGGTGGGTCACGATGACCGCGATCACGGAATCAGGCGTCATCACGCGCATTCTCGACCAGCACCTCGCGCACATGCCGGGCCGCGTCGGGACCCTCGTAGGCGCCGACGACCTCTTCGATTCCGCCGGTCATTTTGATGGTGCCGTGATCGACCCACATGGCGGTCTTGCACAGCTGGGCCAGGAACTCGTTGGAATGGCTGGCGAACACCAGGATTCCGGAGCGGGCGACCAGGCTCTGCAGCCGGGTGCGGGCCTTCTTCATGAACTCCGCGTCGACCGCACCGATCCCCTCGTCGAGCAGCAGGATCTCCGGGTCGATGCTGGTGACCACGCCCATGGCCAACCGCACCCGCATACCGGTGGAGTAGGTGCGTAGCGGCATGGACAGGTAGTCGCCCAGTTCGGTGAAGTCGGCGATCTCGTCGACCTTGGCCAGCATCTGCTTTCGGGTCTGCCCGAGGAACAGCCCACGGATGATGATGTTCTCGAAACCGGAGATCTCCGGGTCCATGCCGACGCCGAGGTCGAACACCGGCGCCACCCGGCCCCGTACCGTGGCCGATCCGCGGGTGGGTTCGTAGATGCCCGACAGCAACCGCAGCAGTGTCGACTTGCCCGCGCCGTTGTGCCCGACGAGCCCGACCCGGTCACCCATCTGCAGGGACATGGTGATGTCGCGCAGCGCCTCGATGACGACGACGTTGGATTCGTTGCGGCCGATGGTGCCGCCGGCCTTACCGAGGAACGCCTTTTTCAGCGACCGCGACTTGGCATCGAAGATCGGGAACTCCACCCAGGCGTTCTCGGTGGAGATGAACGGACTGTTCGACACGGGCGGCTACAGGTACTGCCCGGTGCCCGGATGTCCCGGACCGCGGTGGCCCGGTGCTGCTCCCGGCGGTAGCTGGCGCATCTGCTCCAACTGCGCGCGGGCGGCCATCTGCTGGGCGAACAGCGCGGTCTGGATGCCGTGGAACAGACCTTCGAGCCAGCCGACCAGCTGGGCCTGCGCGATGCGCAGCTCACCGTCGGTGGGCACGGCGTCGTCACTGAACGGCAGGGTCAGCCGCTCCAGCTCCTCGCGCAGTTCCGGGGCCAGACCGTCCTCGAGCTCGCGGATGCTGCTGCGGTGGATGGTGGCCAGCTTGCTGCGGCTCGCCTCGTCCAGCGGTGCCGCGCGCACCTCTTCCAGCAGCTGCTTGATCATCGTGCCGATCCGCATCACCTTGGCGGGCTGCTCGACCAGACCGGTCAGACCGCCTTCGTCGCCGGCACCGGTCTCGGCCGGATCACCGGTGAGAATCTCGACGTTGTCGTCATCGTCAGGGGGGATCGTCATTGCTTTCCTGTCGTCTTATCTGCGGGACGCACCGTTGTCATGGATTCTCGTCCACGACCGTGAGCTGTCTAGCGACACTAGTCCGTCGTGCATGACGGACCGGCGGGGCTCACCAACAGCAACAGGGCTATTAGCACCCCGCACGTCGAGCCCACTGCATTAGTATGGCTGCCGATGTGATCAAGGCCCCTACCGTGCGGTGCGGCCGGATCCTTTACCCAATGTGTGTTCGTCTGTGCGTTTCACGGACGTTCTAAGGTGGCTGACATGGCGTACGACGTTGCCCGGGTGCGGGGGCTGCACCCGTCGCTGGGCGACGGCTGGGTGCACCTCGACGCGCAGAACGGGATGCTGCTGCCGGACTCGGTGGCCACCACCGTGTCGACCGCGTTCCGAGGCTCCAAGCCGATCGCGACGGGCCCGCATCCGTCGGCCCGCCGCAGCGCCACGGTGCTGGCCGCGGCCCGGCAGGCGATCGCCGATTTCGTGGGCGCCGATCCCCAGGGCGTGGTGCTCGGCGCCGACCGGGCGGTGCTGCTGACCTCGCTGGCCGACGCCGCATCGGTGCGGGTGGGCCTGGGCTACGAGATCGTGCTGTCCCGGCTGGACGACGAGGCAAACATCGCGCCGTGGCTGCGGGCCGCGAACCGGTACGGCGCCAAGGTCAAATGGGCCGAGGTCGACATCGAGACCGGTGAACTGCCGCCCTGGCAGTGGGAGGGCTTGATCACCGCACCCACCCGCCTGGTGGCGATCACCTCGGCCTCGGCGACGCTGGGCACCGTCACCGATCTGACTCCGGTGACCAAACTCGTGCACGAGAACAGCGGCCTGGTGATCGTGGATCATTCCGCCGCGGCGCCCTACCGGATGATCGACATCGACGACATCGATGCCGATGTGGTGGCCCTGAACGCGGTGGCCTGGGGTGGCCCGCCGATCGGCGCGCTGGTGTTCCGCGACCCGGCGGTCATCGATCAGTTCAGTTCGGTCTCCCTGGATCCGTACGCGACCGGTCCGGCACGGTTGGAGACCGGTATCCACCAGTACGGTTTGCTGGGCGGCGTGGTGGCCAGCATCGAGTACCTCGCCAATCTGGACGAGTCGGCCTCCGGATCACGCCGCGAGCGGCTGTCGGTTTCCATGGAGTCTGCTGCGCTGTACCTGGATCGGCTGTTCAACTACCTGCTGTCCTCGCTGCGCTCGCTGCCGCTGGTGATGGTGCTGGGCAGCCCAGGCGAACGCATCCCGGTGCTGAGCCTGGCCGTCGACGGTGTCCCGGCCGAACGGGTGATCCAGCGACTGGCCGACAACGGGGTCCTGGTCGGTAGCAGCGAACATTCGCGCGTGCTGGATGCCCTGGGCGTCAATGACATCGGTGGTGCGGTGACGATCGGACTGTCGCACTACACCACCGCGGCAGAGGTCGATCAGTTGGTGCGGGTGCTGGCCTCGCTGGGCTGATCAGCCGACGCGCAGCAGCACCTTGCCGGTCACCTCACCGGCGTGCAACAGCCGGTGCGCTTCGGCGGCGTCCTGCACGGGCAGTTCCGCTCCGATGATCGGGCGCACCTTGCCCGCCGCGACCAGCGGCCACACGTTGGCGGTCACCTGTTCGACGATCGCGCCCTTGCCGTCCGGACCGTCGACCGGTCGTGACCGCAGCGCGGTGGCGATGACCCCGGCGCGCTTGCCGAGCAACGTGGCGATGTTCAGTTCCGCCTTGATCCCGCCCTGCATACCGATGATCACCAGGCGTCCGCCGTCGGCGAGTGCGTCGATGTTCCGACTCAGGTATTTGGCCCCCATGATGTCGAAGATGACATCGGCGCCGCCTGCCTCACGGATCCGTTCGGCGAAGTCCTCGTCGCGGTAGTTGATGAGGATCTGCGCACCGAGCTCGGCGCAGACAGCCAGCTTCTCGGCCGATCCCGCGGTCACGGCGACCCGGGTGCCGAGCTCGCGGGCCACTTGGATGGCGTGGGTGCCGATTCCGCTGGCGCCGCCGTGGACGAGAAGCAGACCGCCGGGCCGCAGCCGGGCGGTCATCATCATGTTGGACCAGACCGTGCATGCCACCTCGGGCAGCGCCGCCGCCGCCGCGAGTTCGACGCCGTCGGGCACCGGTAGCAACTGTGCGGCGGGCACCGCGACGTACTCGGCGTACCCGCCGCCCGCCAGCAAAGCGCACACCGTTTGGCCCACCGACCAGCCAGTGACACCGGGTCCGATCTCGGCGATGGTCCCCGAGACCTCGAGCCCGAGGATGTCGCTGGCACCCGGCGGAGGCGGATAGCTACCTCCGGCTTGGAGCAGATCGGCGCGATTCACGCCCGCCGCGGCGACCTTGATCACCACTTCACCCGCGTGAGCTGCGACGTCAGGAACTTCTTGCCATGTCATACGTTCGGTTGAAACCGCAACTATGGCCCACATTGGCCCTACGCTACTACTCGTTTCAGCCGTACGATTACGCGATGGAAGCGATCATCGGAGGGCGCACGGCAAGCACCATGCCGGGGCTGGATATCGCTGAGCAGAAATCGTGGCAAAACTTTCTGGACTCGGCGTTGCGCATCTATGCCACATTGAACAGGTCACTGGTGGATGCCCACGGGCTGGCGCTGAACGACGTACGGTTGCTCGACATCCTGGACAGCTCGGACAGCGGTTCGGCACGCATGGGCGACCTCGCCGAGGGGCTGATGTCACTACCCAGCCGGGTGACCCGGCAGATCCACCGGCTGGAGAAGCTGAACCTGGTGACCCGGGTCGCCAGCCCGGAGGACCGCCGCGGCGTGCTGGCCACCATCACCGATGACGGCCGCGCCCTGCTGGCCGAGGCGATGCAGACCTACAGTGCCGGCGTGCGCAACCACTACCTGGGCCGGCTGTCGCGCTCGCAGATCACCGCGACGGGCGAGAACTGCCGCCGGATCAGTGTTGGCCTACAGGCCGACGGGCGGCCCGCGAAACTCGGACGGGTATAGACCGCTTAGGCTTGTCCACGGTGGCGTGGCAGAGCGGCCTAATGCACTCGCCTTGAAAGCGAGAGTCGGCTAACACCGACCGGGGGTTCAAATCCCTCCGCCACCGCCAAGTTGCGTTTGCTCGAACTCGGCGAAAGCCGGGTGCGATCTCGGTGTGGTCGGAACTGAATAGGCCCGCGGCGTTTCGCGTCGGTACGCCCTGTCGGCGACGCCACCGATCCTCCGGCCACGGCGCGGCCGACCGCAATCGGTGTCCCGGGGGTCCACCAGCAAACTCAGGCGTGGCCGCGCGTGATCTGTCGCCGAGCACGATTCGGTCCGGAACCCGTGAATGGGACCACTCCGTGGGCGGCCGAAGTCGCATGGCGTGGAATCTCCTGCGCGCGTGAGGAATCCAGACCACACCTGCGGCCTGCCGGTGTGGCTTCGCATTGTTGCGCTCGGCGGTGTGCTGCCGGCACGTGGGGGCGTTTGCTCGCAGGCATGGGGTTCGAAGAGACGCGCCGAACGCGCAGTGCAGAGCAACCTTGGTTCATGACAAATCCGATTGGCAGTAGGACAATTCACGTCACGCAGCAAACGTCCATGTGGTTATATGAGCTTCTCATCCAACCGAAGGGGGAGCGGTGGACGCTCAAGGTTATGTGCGGGTACGGACGGCGCCGATGGTGGCGTTCACCGGTGCGGTGGTGATCGCGACTGCCACCGCAGTGAGCGCTCCACCGGTGCAACATGCAGCGGAGAACCTCGTGCCGGCTGTCGTGCACGAGGTGAAGTCACTGCCGGTGCAGTTGACGGCCTATAACCCGTTCGTTCCCTACGCACAGCCGGTCGGTGTGGTCGGCTACGCGCTGACGACGGTGTTCGCGACTCAGACCGCGCTGCTGCTGCCGACCTTCGACGGGGCGACGCAGGCGCTCACCGAGGCAGGTCTTGACCCGCGGTGGGCCCAGCAGCCTCAGTTGATCGCCCGGAGTCTCGTGCTCCCGATCGCCGTGGCCGTGCAGACCGCGCTGGTGGGCGGGCTGGAGGGAACCTATGTGTACGGCAAGTTCACTCCGGCGGAGGCGCTGAGCTTCTTCGTCGATGCGGTGAAGACCGCCCTTGAGGGCTTCGTCGCCGCCGAGAAAGCACTGTTCGGCCAGTCGACGTTGGCCCCCAAGGTATCTGGAGCGACGGCCGGGACGCCGGAGGTGTCATCGACCGAACTCCCGGACGCGGCGTCGGTGGTGACGTTGTCAACCGCGCAGACGGACTCTGCGCCGGCAACAGGACTTACGCACGCGACCGCTGACACGACAACGAACGACGACGATCAGGCCAAGGCCGGTGGGGCGGAGATCACCGGAGAGGCCGCTGTCCTCGACGCCCCGGAAATCACCGACGTCGTGACGTCCGTGCCGAAGAAGCCCACCTTCAAGTTCCCCACCCTCAAGCTGCCGAAGCTGAAACTGCCGACGCTGAAGTTCCCGACGTCCAAGAAGACAACCCGACCGGCCACGACTACGTCGGGTGCCCCTGTGGCGAACGTGCAGGCGGACAACGACAGTGCTGCTTCGTCACCCAAGTCGGGAGAGTCGGATTCCTCCGATCGCAGCGGGGACTCGGACAGCACCGCCGGCTAGCTTTTGTTGCCGTCTCCGGTGGGGGCATCGGTGTCGGTCAGGCGGCTGTGGAGTTCGGCATTGATCGCCTGGGCTTCGGCAAGCTGGTCTTCGAGGATGATGATTCGGCACGCCGCCTCCAGGGCGGTCCCCTGGTCGACCAGCTCGCGGGCACGCGCGGCGATGCGGAGTTGATAGCGGGAGTACCTGCGGTGCCCGCCCTCGGAGCGTTGCGGGGTCAGCAGCTTCGCCTCGTCGAGGCTGCGCAGAAAGCCCGGCGTCGTCCCCAACATCTGAGCGGCGCTACCCATGCTGTAGGCGGGGTAGTCCTCGTCATCGAACCTGTCGTCGGGGCTCGTGCCGGATGTGTTCTTCGGGGGTACCACAGCGCCTTCCACGGCCTTACCGGAGGAACTCTTCAAGGCCTGGAATTTACCGCAGGAAATAGAAGGGCCGGCAACCCGGCCATGAAACGCGCCGGGCCGCCGGCCCTGAGGAGATGGTTACCATCTTTCGACACTGCTTCGTAGCTGCGGTATCGGCCCCGTACTCGTGCGGGCGATCCGACGGTAGCTCCTCCTTTCTTGCCGCCGAGTGTGTAGACCTGCTCGGCACTTCTCGTTGGGTACTGCAGCGACCCGGACCGATGTGGAGCATCCGGTCGATACCGCTGGGCCGCTTTCGATCTCCTGCTTCGCGGGTAGTTCGTCATCTCCCGCGCCCACATACCCTCTTTGTTCTCAACGAGACCGAATGTAGCGCACCCAGCCACAGATGTCTACCCCAGCCACGGTAGATTTTGACTGACAGCGAATGCAGGAAATCTTCTACGATGTCCGCATGGTCTCTCCTGATCCCGGAGTCGTCGGCGCGGATGCCATACTGCGGCATATCGATTGCGAGGCTGTCGCGGCGCGTGTTGCCACGCTCGGGACCGAGGCCGACCGGATATTCCTGCATCTGCGCACGGCCCACTGCTGAGTGGCGGGCACCGTGGTCGAGCATGACGCCGGCATCGGGGAATCCCCGGCCGGTGCGCAGCAGCCCTGACCTACCCGCGAAGTGCCGACTGACGAGAACGGCCCGACTCGGGTCGTTCGTGTCGCGATGGACGCTGTCCACAGGGGTGTGTTCCGGACCATATTGACGGAATCCAGCTTGCGTGCGAGGGTCCCAAGCAACGATCTTGATATGTGCTCGGCAACTTTCGCTGGGTTTCGATAGACACGAGGTTCCCATTTCGTGTCACTTCGGCAGGACGGTGGGGATGCGGTCAGCAATAGCAGACGGATCGCTGTTGATGATGGCAGCAACTTCGACAGCAGTGATGCTGGTCAGCGCCGCGCTTTCCGGCCAGCGGCGCACTGACCGGGGGTACGGTGTCGACGAGTGGCCGCGCACCGACTTCACCTCGGCAGCCCGTAACGCCTGTGAGTGCAGGCTGGGCGATTGCACGGTGTGCCCGGCGCGATGGTCGCTGTGACCCGACGGCTGAAGTTCGGCGGTCAGCGCTGACTCGGCGCTGAACCGGTACCCGGCGTCGGCGTGCAGATGTTGCGTGACGCTGACGCACAGGCCTTTGGCGACCGTCGGTTTGTGGTTGCGTCCGCGGGAGCGACTGGGCGGCAACCACTTTCTTGCGCCAGAACCGTAGCGGGACAATCGGTGGATAGGCTGTCCGGCATGTGCACGCGTGTGATCTGGCCGGAGGCCGGTGGGGCCGTCCTGGTGGGCCGAAACATGGACTTCCACAAGGATCTGATGACCAACCTGTGGAAACAGCCCCGGGGTGTCACCCGAGACGACGGCGTCACCGGCAAGCTCAGCTGGACCTCGAAATACGGCAGCGTCATCGCCGCGGCGTTCGACATCATCTCCGTGGACGGACTCAACGAGGCCGGGCTGGCCGGTCACGTGCTGTGGCTCGCCGAGTCCACCTATGGCACACCGGACGCCGGCCGGACCCAGCTGAGCCAGGCGGTCTGGCTGCAGTACTTCCTGGACAACTTCGCCACGGTGGCAGATGCCGTGGCCTGGATCGCCCGGACCGATGTGCAGGTCGTTCAGATGGACGATCCCACCGGGGGCGGTCCGCCGGCCATCCACCTGGCACTCGACGATGCGTCCGGGGACTCGGCGATCATCGAGTACATCGACGGCAAGGCGAAGGTGTACCACGACCGCGCCTACCGGGTGATGACCAATTCTCCGACCTTCGACCAGCAGCTGGAACTGGTGAAATCGTTCACCGGGCTGGGTGGTTCGGCCCCGTTGCCCGGTTCGACACTTGCCGCCGACCGGTTCGCCCGGGCCAGCTACTACGCCGGGCGACTACCCGAGCCCGCAAGTCAGGTCGAGGCGATCGCCTCGATGTTCTCGGTCATCCGCAATGCGGCCCAGCCCTTCCGCATCCCCGACCCGGGCAAACCCGACGCATCGCAGACCATCTGGCAGGTGGTGCTGGATCTGACGAACAAGCGCTACGTCTACGAGTCGACCACCCGGCCGAACATCGTCTGGGTCGATCTGGCCGACCTCGACTTCGCCGAGGGCAGCCCGCAGCTCAAGCTCGACCTGCAGAGCCAGCTGGCCGTGCACGGCGGTATCGCGGGCAATGTGTCCGGCCACTTCGAGGACACCGGCCCGATGACGTTCCTGTCGCTGCAACTGCTCACACAGCTGGAGGACGCGGCCGCCTCGAAAGCGCCACCACCCGAGTAGAACCGGGCTACTCCCCGGTGAACTGCGCGGGCCGCTTCTGGAACATCGCGGTGACGGCCTCGCCCAGGTCCTTCGACGGCAGGAACGCCGAGTTCCACGCCGCCACATAGCGCAGGCTCTCCGACACCCGGCCGATGCGCTGTTGGTCCAGCACGTCCTTGACGCCGTGCACGGTCAGCGGCGGGTTGGCCGCGATCTCGGCGGCGGTGGCGTGCGCGGCGGCGAGGGAGGCCTCGGCGTCGGCGTGGACGTCGTTGACCAGACCGATCTTCTCGGCGCGCGCGGCATCGATGTCCTTGCCGGTGAGCGTGAGCTCGCGCAGATGCCCGTCGGACAGGATCAGCGGTAGCCGGGCCAGCGAGCCCACATCGGCGACGATGGCCAGCTTCACCTCCCGCACCGAGAACTTGGCGTCCGCGCTGGCGTATCGGATGTCCACCGCGCTGATCAGGTCGACGCCGCCGCCGATGCACCAGCCGTGCACCGAGGCGATGGTCGGCGTGCGGCAGTCGGCCACGGCGCTGATGGCGCCCTGCATCTTGATGAGCTTCTGGTGGAAGCCGAGGCGGTCCTTGGCGCCGGCGTCCAGGCCGGGCAAGGTGGCGCCCATGGCGGCCAGATCCAGGCCGTAACTGAAGTTCTTGCCCGAACCGGTCAGCACGATGGCCCGCACCTCGGGATCGGCGTCCAGCGTGCCGAACACCTCGGGCAGCTCGGCCCAGAACGCGGGCCCCATCGCGTTGCCCTTGCCGGGGCCGATCAGGGTCACCCGGGCGATATGGTCGGCGATCTCCACCGTGACGGATTCATATGCCATGGCGTGAAGGCTAACCGGCTACGGAACGGGCCCTCCGAGCAGCACCTCGCTGACGGTGCTGTCGGTCATGAACTGGCACACCGCCTCGGCCAGCGATCGGGCGATGTCCACATTCTCCGGTCCCAGGATCGAATCCTCGCCCTCCAGGATGGCGTTGACGACAGCCTTCCTGTTGGCGGCATCGAGTTCGTTGAACTCCGAGCACTTCATCGTCAGTGCATCCGGCGGCGCCGGAACATCGGGAACGTCGGACTCCTGACCCGGCATGGGGAAGTTGGGGATGGTGATATCCGGGAGCCCGGGGATCTGTGGCAATCCCGGGATGCCGCGGTCACGCGTGGTGGTCGGCTCCGAGCTCAGCGGCGGACCCGGTTCGGTGGTCATGGCGACGGTGCCGTCGGTGCTGCGTCCGCATCCGGTCAGCAGGCCGAGGGCGATCAGTCCCGCGCCGGCGGCCACCACAGTGCGCATCATGGCTGTTCTCCTCTGATCCACTGTTGGGCGAACGCCAGAAACGCATCGTTCTCGTGCGGGGCGGCGACCGTGACACGGACGCCGTCCTGTCCGTAGGGGCGCACCAGCAGCCGGTTGTCGGCCGCGGCGTTGGTGAACGCGTCGCATCGCCCCGGCAGCGGCAGCCAGACGAAGTTGGCCTGCGAGGCGGGCAGGTCGTATCCCGCGGCGGTCAACGCCGCGCTCACCCGGGTGCGTTCGGCGACGACGGCGTCGGTGCGGGCCAGCAGTTCGTCGGCGGCGTCGATGGAAGCGATGGCCGCGGCCTGCGAGATGGTCGTCGCGGTGAACGGCACGTACACCTTGCCCAGCGCGGTGACGATGTCCGGATCGGCGACTGCGTAGCCGATGCGCAGCCCGGCCAGCCCGTAGGCCTTCGAGAAGGTGCGCAGCACAACGACGTTCGGGTATCGGCGGACCAGGCCGAGGCTGTCCGGCAGCAGCCCGTCGCGGATGTACTCCACATAGGCCTCGTCGATGACGATCAGGACATCGGAGGGGACCGCCGCGACGAACGCCTCCAGTGCGGCCGGCTCGACGACGGTGGAGGTCGGGTTGTTCGGGTTGCAGACGAAGATCAGGCGGGTGCGGCCGGTGACGGCGGCCAGCATGGCGTCCAGATCGTGGGTGTGGTCCTTGAGCGGCACCGCGACCGGGGTGGCCCCGGCGGTGCGCACCTGCAGCGGGTAGATCTCGAAACTGCGCCAGCCGAACACCACCTCGTCGCCGACGGTGGAGGTGATCTGGATGAGCTGCTGGCACAGGCTCACCGAACCGGAGCCCACCGAGATGTTCTCCGGCGCGAACTCGACGTGCTTGGCGAGGCGCTCGCGCAGATCCAGGTAACCGTTGTCGGGGTACCGGTTGATGCCGGCGGCAGCGGCGGTGATGGCTTCCATCACGCCGGGCAGCGGCCCGTCCACGGTCTCGTTGCTGGCGATCTTGATGGCGCCGGGCACGGTGCGGCCCGGCGTGTAGGCCGGCAGATCGGCCAGCTCGGGTCGCAGACGGGCAGTCACCCAGCCATTCTAGGGGTGCGTGGAAGGCGCGCTTTGCCTTCCGCCGTCCGGCCTGTGTAATCTGTGCGCTCGGCGGTTCCGGGGGTCCGGTACCCTCAGATCGTTCAGGAGGCGTGCCAGAGCGGCCGAATGGGACTCACTGCTAATGAGTTGTCCGCCTTAAAGCGGACCGGAGGTTCAAATCCTCTCGCCTCCGCTGCATAACTGAATAGTTCGACCGGCAAGACCAGGCAAGACCAGCACGACGCTCCACCAGCACGACCAAGCGCCCGTAGCTCAACGGATAGAGCATCTGACTACGGATCAGAAGGTTAGGGGTTCGAATCCCTTCGGGCGCACTTTTCTATTCAGCCGAGGCACCCCGCGACCGCGACACGTTCTGTGCTGAGATTCGCCAGGGTTCGACTGGGTCCACCAGTTCGCAATTGTCGCCCGTCGCTGTTGGCTACGCTGCGGCAATGGGGGCTGACCTTGCGCACCGGGGGCGCGAATTTCATATCGAAGGCATTGACGACAGCGATCACTTGATGGAGCGGATTGCCCACTACGGCACGTTCTATGAAATCGACCTGCTCACGTACATCGAATCCCTCAAGGATGTCTTGCCAGTCGGGGTCGCCGTGGACGTGGGGGCAAACATCGGCAACCACACCATCTTTCTCGCCGAGTTCGTCCGGACTCCACTCATCGCCTTCGAACCGAACCCAGATGTGTTGCCGTTGTTGAAGTCGAACCTTGCTGCCAATCATGTGCACGTCAAGGTCATCGAGAAGGGTCTGGGGGCATCGGAGTCCCGCGGGCAGATGGACGTCTGGGATCAAGGCAACCGGGGCAACGCCCGCATCATCGACGGCGGCGACATCGAAATCAGCACACTCGACGAACAATGTCGGGACGTACAGGTGGCGTTGATCAAAGTCGACGTCGAAGGTATGGAGCTCCAAGTGCTTCAAGGTGCCGTTGAGACGTTGAAGCGATGTCAACCGCACCTGTTCCTCGAAGCCGGTACCAAGAAGGACCTCCGGGTTCTCACTGAGTTCCTCGAGCCGTTGGGATATCAGGCGCTGACCCATTGGGCCGACACTCCGGTGTGGCACTTCGCGCCGCACCCCAGTGTCGGCTTCAAGTTGCGGACCAGGGGCCGGCGGGCGACCTGGTGGTTCCGATTCGTCGCGGCCGAGATCAGAGGTCGCCGCCGGCGAAGTCACCAGGCACTATGAGTCCATGACCCCGCAGGTGATCCAGCGCTGGATCGACTACATCGACAACCACGACCCGGCCGTCCTCGACGAGCTGCTCGCCGAGGACGCGGTGTTCTATTCACCGGCGGTGTTCACCCCGCAGCGGGGCAAGGCCACCACGGCCAGGTATTTGAACGCCGCCGCGAAACTCTTCGGCGGCACCGACTTCCACTACGTCGAGCAGTGGTACGGCGAGAACTCGGCGATTCTGGAGTTCCAGGCCACCCTCGACGGTGTGGTGGTCGACGGTATCGACATGATCCACTGGGGCGAGGACGGCAAGATCATCTCGTTCAAGGTGATGATCAGGCCGTTCAAGGGCCTGCAGGCGGTCATACCGCGGATGGCGGAGCTGCTCGGCGGGCCGTGACGTCCAGCTGGGCCTGCAGGGCGGTGGTGAACACCGGCTCGGCAAAGTAGTTGCCCTGAGCCACGGTGCAGCCGTACCCGCGCAGCAGTTCGGCGGTCTCGGCATCTTCGACACCTTCGGCGACGCTGGTGATGCCCAGCGTGTGGGTCAGTTTGATCACCGAATGCACGATCGCGGCCGCCCTCGGGTTCGCCAACATGGGCGCCACGAAGTTGCTGTCCAGTTTCAGCTCGTCGATCGGCAGATCCCGCAGATAGCTCATGGTCGCGTACCCGCTGCCGAAATCGTCGATGGAGACCCGGAACCCGGCCCTGCGGAGCCGCTCGATGACGTCACGGGCCTGGAGCGCATTGGCCAGCAGGTAGTGCTCGGTGATCTCGATGGTCACCGCCTCCGGGGGCAGGCCGTGACCGGCCAGCACCGCGCCGATCCGCTCGGGCAGCGTCGCATCGTTGAACGACGGCGCGAACAGGTTGATGGCGACCGGCACCTCGCGGACCCCGGGCCGGTACCAGGCGGCGGCATCGCGGGCCGCCTGTTCCAGCACCAGATCCGTCACGGCGCCCATCAGGCCGTTGCGCCGGATGAGCGGCAGGAACTGATGGGGTGTGAGCACACCGAGGTCGGGATGCGGCCACCGCACCAGCGCCTCGACACCAACGATGTCGCCGGTCGCCAGCGAGATCTGCGGCTGATAGGCCAGCCGCAGATCGCCGCCGTCGACCACCCGGCGCAACTCTCCGAGCAGCCGGATCTCCGAGACCGGCGGAAGACGGATCTGCCCGCTGTCCCCCCACGCCGGCGCGGTGTCCACATCGCCGATCTGCATGCCGGGGACGAACACCTGGATCCCGCCGACGCCCGAACGCTTCGCCACATACATCGCCACATCGGCCCGCTTGAGCAGTTCCTCGGTGTTGATCGGCGGCTCCGAGTGCCCCGGCGCGGCGACCAAGCCGATGCTGGGGTGGATGTAGACGTCCTCACCGTCGAGCTGGAACGCGTCATCGAAGGCGTGCATGACCCGACCCGCGATTTGCTCGGGGGTTTCCGGACCGGCCTCGAGGATGATCGCGAACTCGTCGCCACCGAGCCGGGCAACGGTGTGGCCCGGAGGAACGCTGCGTACCAGCCGGCCCGCGATCTCGCGCAGCAACTCATCCCCGCAGTGGTGCCCGAGATTGTCGTTGACCAGCTTGAAGTCGTCGAGGTCCAGCGACAGCACAGCCACCTGTCGCCCGTCGCGATGCTGCAGCGCGATGGCGTGATCGAGGCGATCGGTGAACAACAGCCGGTTGGCGAGCCCGGTGAGCGGGTCGCGGAACGCGTGCTCGGCGACTTCCCCGAGCAGTTGTCGATTCTCCAGCAAGACGGTGAGCTGACGGATCAGTGCGGCGATCACCAGGATCGCCACCCCGACCAGCACCGGGCGGGCATTCGTGTCGGGCCACAGGGACGCCACCGCGGCGACGACGGCGAACGGCATCGTCGCGTACGGCAACCACATGATGGTTGTCGGCATCACGCGGCTACCCGAAGTGGCCGAGCCCCGTTTCACGTCGGCCGACATCTTCGCCGCGGCCGCGATCATCAGCAGCCCGGTGACCTTGCTGATGATCGGGAAGCCACCGATCGAGTGGTTGCCCTCCAGTTGCAGGTACAGCGCCGCGACGTCTCCCATCGCGATGGCGATGATGCCCGCGGTGAAGACGCCGAGAATGTAGCGACGACCCGCCGGCACGGTGGTCAGCACCAGCACCGACAGGGTGACCATGGTCAGCGCGGCGATCGGGTAGATCGCGGTCAACGCGGCGTCGATGGTGTCGAAACGATGGTCGTGGAACACGCGGTGCAACACCGCCACCCAGACCAACAGGAACAGCGCGGAGGCGATCACCGTGCCATCGAGCAGCTGCCGGAAGACGGAAAGCCTGCTGTTCGCGGCGCGCAACATCCAGACGATGCCGACCGCCAAGGGGAGCGCCAGAAAGCCGATATCGGCCACGGATGGGAACGACGGGTCGATCTGGAGGACCGTCGTGGAATAGAGCCACACCAGGCTGCCGGCGACCCAGCCCAGGCAGCCGAAGGCAATGGCGATCCATCCGATCCGGATCCTGCCCCGGCCGGCGCGGGCGGCCATGACGGCGCATGCACAGGTCAGTCCACTGAACGCAACGAAGCCGACCGAGCTGACCACGGTCGTCACCTGCGTACCGCCCCAACCGGCAAGCAACCAGCAAACAAACACCAGGTAGACCGCCAAGCCGGCGGCGTAGCTGGGGTTCGACCTGATCATGCGCATTACATGCAGCTTAGAGTGGTCTTCGGGTGCCGAGGATGCTAATTGGCCCAGCCGGTCCAGCAACATCATGAGGCTGCGATAGCCTGCCAAGGATGCGTCTTTTGCTGATATCCGACACCCACGTCCCCAACCGGGCACGGGATATACCGGCGGTGGTGTGGGACGCAATCGATGAGGCCGACGCGGTGCTGCATGCGGGTGACTGGATGGCGCCGGAATTGTTGGACCGGTTGCAGGACCGTGCCCGGTTGCTGGTGGCGTGCTGGGGAAACAATGACGGTGACGAGTTGCGGGCGCGGCTGCCCGAGCGGGCTGACGTCACGCTCGGCGGGTTGCGGTTCACCGTCACGCACGAGGCGGGTGTATCGACCGGGCGTGACGAACGGATGGCCCGGCTCTACCCGGACACCGATGTGCTGGTCTTCGGGCACAGCCACATCCCCTGGGACGCGACGGCCTCCACCGGTCTGCGACTGCTCAATCCGGGCTCGCCGACCGACCGCCGGCGCCAGCCTTTCTGCACCTATATGACCGCCTCGGTCGACGACGGCGTGCTCACCGACGTCACCCTGCATCGGGTCTAGCGGCACAGATCAGTTCGATGTGCTCTTCGGCCCAGTCGCTCAGTGGTGCAAGGGCTTTCAGCAGCGCCTCGCCGGCCGGGGTCATCGAGTACTCCACCCGTGGCGGCACCTCGTGGTAGCTCTCGCGGTGCACCACACCGTGACGCTGTAATTCCTTCAGATGCTGGGTCAGCATCTTCTGTGAGACGCCGGGCAGCACGCCACCGGCATCGTCGACATCCTCACCCCGATCTTCACCGAGATCACCGAGCGGGTCGAAACCGGAGAGCACGGGCAGGCCGACGCACCGGTGTCCTCGGTGGCGGCTTCGCTGCGTCATCTGATCGCCACCTCGCGCGACGTGGGCGCGGATGCCGGTGCACTGGAGGCGTTTGCGCGCATCGTCGAGAAGGCGGTGGCCGACGGGCACGGTGCGCACGAGATCAGCGCCCTGGCTCCGTGATACCGGCGCGCCGGACAGCTCTGCATGGCAGGGTCGTATCCATGGAGCAGAAGCCGCCCACCGCCACCATCGCCGCTGCCAACCTCGCCCAGCGCGACGGCCTGCCGTTCGAGGACACCCGGGATTTCGAGGACGCAGACCGCGGCTTCCTCGGAGCCCTGGAGCCGTGCGTGGTCACCGCTGCGGACGGAAGGGTGGTGTGGGACAACGACTCCTATGGGTTCCTGGCCGGTGACGCGCCGGGCAGCGTGCACCCGAGCCTGTGGCGGCAGTCCCAGCTGTGCGCCAAGCAGGGGCTCTACGAGGTGGTCCCCGGCATCTACCAGGTCCGCGGGCTGGACCTGTCCAATATCAGCTTCATCGAGGGCGACACCGGCATCATCGTCATCGACCCACTGGTGTCCACCGAGACCGCCGCGGCGGCGTTGGCCCTGTACCGGACGCACCGCGGAGACCGCCCCGTCGTCGCGGTGATCTACACCCACAGCCATGTCGACCACTTCGGCGGTGTGCTCGGCGTGACGTCCCAGGCTGATGTCGATGCCGGCAAGGTCGCGGTCATCGCGCCGGAGGGATTCACCGAGCACGCCGTGCAGGAGAACGTCTACGCCGGCACCGCCATGGCCCGCCGTGCCTCCTACATGTACGGCGCGGTGCTGGCCCGCGGCCCGCAAGGACAGGTCGGCTGTGGCCTGGGGCAGACGCCGTCCCTGGGTGAGGTGGCGCTGATCGTGCCCACCGTGGACATCGAGCAGACCGGCCAGACCTACACCGTGGACGGCGTCGAGATCGAGTTCCAGATGGCGCCTGGCACCGAGGCCCCCGCCGAGATGCACTTCTATTTCCCGAAGTTCCGGGCGCTCTGCATGGCCGAGAACGCCACCCACAATCTGCACAACCTGCTGACGCTGCGCGGTGCGCTGGTGCGTGACCCACACGGCTGGGCCGGCTATCTCACCGAGGCGATCGACGCCTTCTCCGATCGCACCGATGTGGTGTTCGCCTCGCACCACTGGCCCACCTGGGGGCGGGACAACATCGTCGAATATCTGTCGGTGCAGCGGGATCTGTACGCCTATCTGCACGACCAGACGCTGCGCCAGCTCAACCAGGGGTTCACCGGCATCGAGATCGCCGAGACCTTCCAGATGCCGCCCGCACTCGAGAAGGCCTGGCACACACACGGCTACTACGGGTCGGTCAGCCACAACGTCAAGGCCGTCTACCAGCGCTACATGGGCTGGTTCGACGGCAACCCCGGCCGCCTCTGGCAGCACCCGCCGCAAGCGCTGGGCCCGCGCTATGTGGAGGCGATCGGCGGCATCGATCGGGTGGTCGAGCTCGCCAGGTCCGCCTTCGATGACGGTGACTACCGTTGGGCGGCAACGCTGCTCGACCATGCGATCTTCACCGACGAGAACCATCCGGGTGCCCGCGAATTGTACGGCGACACGCTCGAGCAGCTGGCCTACGGCGCGGAGAACGCGGTGTGGCGCAACTTCTTCCTGTCCGGGGCCACCGAACTGCGGGACGGAAATTTCGGCACTCCCACGCAGACGGCCTCCCCGTCGCTGATGAGTCAGCTGACTCCGGAGCAGATATTCGACATGCTGGCGATCAACATCAACGGGCCGCGCTCGTGGGATCTGGACCTCACGATCGATGTGACGTTCGTCGACCTCGCGACCGATTACCGGCTGACGTTGCGCAACGGCGTGCTGGTGCACCGCAAGGCTCCAGCCGATCCCTCGACGGCGACGGCGACCGTCACGTTCGCGACCAAGTTGCGGCTGCTGGCCTTCGCCGCCGGTGACCGCGACTCGCCCGGGGTGGAGTTCACCGGTGACACCGAGGCGCTGCCCACGCTGCTCGCCGTGCTGGACCGACCGGACCCCGGCTTCAACATCATCACCCCCTAGTGGGGCGTGCGGAGCGAACTAGGGCATGCCGCCGTCGACGCGCAGGGTCGACCCGCTGGTGTAACTCGACGCATCGGAAGCCAGAAACAGTGCGGCTCCGATGATCTCGGGCGGTTTGCCGAGCCGCTTCAGCGCAAAGTGCTGCGCACCGGCCCGGGTCGCTTCGATATCCCACGCGTCGCTGATGTCGGTCAGGAACGGGCCCGGCATGAGCGTGTTCACCCGTACCGTCGGGCCGAAGGCCAAGGCGAACCCCTCGGTCAGCGCATTGAGCCCGGCCTTGGAGGCGGCGTAGGGCAGAAAGGCGGGATCGGGCCTGCGCGAGCCGCTGGTGCTGACGTTGATGATCGATCCGCCGCCGGCGGCGACCATGCGCTCCCCGACCAGCGCCGAAAGCCGGAACGGGCCCTTGAAGTTCAGGTTCATCACGGAGTCGAAGAGCTTCTCGGACACCGAGGTCAGCGAATCGTAAAGCGGCGACATGCCCGCGTTGTTGATCAGCACGTCGACCTTGCCGAACCGCTCGTAGGACGCGTCGACCAACCCGTCGAGCTGATCCCAGCGCCCGACGTGCACCGCGTAGGGGAATGCGGCCCGGCCGGTCGCCGCGGTGATCTCCTCGGCGGTGGCGACACACGACTCGTACTTGCGGCTGGCGATGATCACATCGGCGCCGCACCCGGCCATCGCGAAGGCCATCTCGCGGCCCAGCCCGCGGCTGCCACCGGTGATCAGCACCACCCGGTCGGTCAGGTCGAACAGTTCGTCGGCATAGCCCATGCCCGGTCCTCCTCGCTGCGCCGCCCTATGGTGTCACGGTGCAACTTCTTCTGGTCCGACATGCGCTGCCGCTGCGGAGTGAACCCGGCGAGGGGTCCGATCCGCACCTGTCCGAGGAGGGGCTGGCCCAGGCCGCTCGGCTACCCGACGCGCTGTCCCGTTTCCCGATCACCCGGCTGGTGAGCAGTCCGCAGCGCCGGGCACAGCAGACCGCACAGCCCGTCGCCGACGCGCTCGGGCTGCCCGTCGACGTCGACGAACGGCTTGCCGAGTACGACTACGGACTGTCGCACTACACACCGATCGAGGAAGTCTCCAAAGAAGACCTGCAGCGACTCATCGACGGGCATCTGCCCGGTGACGTGGATCCTGTCGCCTTCCAGGCCAGGATCTGGGCGGGCATCGACGACATCGTGGCGGCGGCCGGCCACGATGACACCGTGGCGGTGTTCAGCCACGGCGGTGTGATCAACGCGGTGGTGCACCGGGTGATGAAGACGGCGCGGCTGCTGTGCGTCCAGGTCGACTACGTGGGCGTCACCCGGGTGTTGTCCTCTCGCGGTGGCCGGCTCTCGGTGGCCTCGGTCAATGGCACCGAACACGTATGGGACCTGCTGCCGCGGAACCAGCAATGGTAGAAAAGCCCGGTGAACTCTCTGGCCGGCCTTGATCTCGACGCCCTGGACGCCCACCTGCGCGCGGAAGGTATCGCCCGCACCGGCGAATTGCGCAGCGAGCTGATCTCCGGTGGCCGCTCCAATCTGACCTTCCGGGTGTTCGACGATGCGTCGAAGTGGGTGCTGCGCCGGCCGCCGCTGCACGGTCTGACCCCGTCGGCGCACGATATGGCCCGCGAGTACAAGGTGGTCGCCGCACTCGCCGACACCCCGGTGCCGGTGGCCCGCGCGGTGACCATGCGCAACGACGACTCCGTGCTGGGAGCGCCGTTCCAGATGGTGGAGAACGTCGAGGGCAACGTGGTGCGCAGTGCCGACGAACTCGCGGCGCTCGGCGACGCCGCCGTCGTCGAGGGTTGCGTCGATTCGCTGATCACGGTGCTCGCCGACCTGCACGCCGTCGATCCGGTGGCCGTCGGGCTCGGTGACTTCGGCAAGGCCGACGGCTATTTGGAACGCCAGGTGCGCCGCTGGGGTTCGCAGTGGGATCATGTGCGGCTGCCCGACGATACCCGCGACGCCGATGTGAAGAAGCTGCATTCGGTTCTGTCGGAACGGATCCCGGCCAGCCCACGGGCCTCCATCGTGCACGGCGACTACCGCATCGACAACACCATCCTGGACGCCCAGGATCCGACGGTGGTGCGGGCGGTGCTGGATTGGGAGTTGTCCACCCTCGGTGACCCGCTGTCGGATGCGGCGTTGATGTGCGTCTACCGCAACCCGAACTTCGACGATGTGCTCGGCATGCGGGCGGCCTGGACCTCGGAGCTGTTGCCGCCCGCCGATGAGCTGGCCCAGCGCTACGCGGTCGCCAGTGGCCAGGAATTGCAGAACTGGGATTTCTACATGGCCCTGGCCTATTTCAAGCTGGCCATCATCGCCGCGGGGATCGACTTCCGCGGACGCGAGGGCGGCGACGCACCCGCGGCCGTCGGCGCAGCCGTGGCCCCGCTGATCGCCGAGGGGCTCAAGCTCGTCTAGAAAGTCCGGCGGGCCGCCTTCAGATTCTTCCGGGCCGCCAGCCGCAGTTGCACGATGCGGGCCGCACCGACCATCACCGCGAGCAGCCCGCCGCCCACCGCGGCCAGCAGTAGCGCCACACCCAATGGCAGTGTCCAGTTCCAGCCCAGGAAATGGAAGGTGCCCGGGTCGGTGTTCTGCGCGATGAAGATCAGCAAGACGATCAGGATCAGGAATCCGGCGATCAGTGAGGTCCAGAGCGCTGCCGCCCTGGTGAACTTGACCGCGTCCTCCGGTGGAGGCGGGGGCGGTTCCGCTGCGCCCAGAGGTTCGTAAGGTTGCTCCGGATCAGCGGGCAACGCGTGCGGGTCGGTCGTCATGGCATTCATTTTGCCCGTTCACACACGATTTCAAACCATCTCACGGTGAGTTAAAGCCCGGCATGTCCCGGCCGGGCCCGTTACTGTCGAGAAAATTGCCACGCATCGACGCACCAATGGCCGAGGGGACGGTATGCGCCGCATCCGTAAGTTCATCGTCTTGTGTACCGCTGTGCTCACCCTGTCGGTTGCCGGTTGTGGCAGTTCGAATCCGCTCGGTGGAGGTGAGATCTCCGGCGACCTCAAGACGATCGCCGTCGGCTCCGCGGACTTCACCGAATCGAAGATCATCGCCGAGATCTACGCCCAGGCCTTGGAGGCCAACGACTTCACCATCAAGCGGCAGTTCGGTATCGGCAGCCGGGAGACCTATATCCCTGCCGTGCAGGATCATTCCATCGACCTGATCCCCGAGTACACCGGCAACCTGCTGCAGTACTTCGATCCAGAGGCGACCGCCACCACGTCCGATGCCGTGCTGCTGGCTCTGCTGAAGGCGCTGCCCGGCGACTTGTCGATCCTGTATCCGTCACCGGCCGAGGACAAGGACACCCTCGCGGTGTCGGAGAACATCGCGCAGGAGTGGAATCTGACGTCCATCGCCGATCTGGCCAAGCGCTCACCGGAGGTCAAAGTCGGTGGGCCATCGGAGTTTCAGACCCGCGTCACCGGGCTGGTGGGCCTCAAGCAGAAGTACGGACTCGATATCGCACCCGCCAACTTCGTGGCGATCAGCGACGGCGGCGGGCCGGCGACCGTGCAGGCCCTGACCGGCGGCACCGTCACCGCCGCCAACATCTTCAGCACATCGCCGGCCATCGAGAAGAACAATCTGGTGGTGCTCGAAGATCCCGAGAGCGTGTTCCTGGCGGCCAATGTGGTGCCACTGGTCGCCTCGCAGAAGATGTCGAACGATCTCAAATCCGTGCTCGACGCCGTCAGCGCCAAGCTGACCACCGAAGCGCTGATCGAGCTGAACACGTCGGTCGAGGGCAACCAGGGTGTCGATCCCGACGAAGCGGCCGCAAAATGGATCAGCGACAACGGTTTCGACCAACCACTGCCAGGTAAGTGAGAACGCGATGATCACGTTCAGCAACGTCACCAAGAAGTATCCGGACGGAACCGTCGCCGTCGACGACCTCACCCTCGATGTCCCCGAGGGCACACTGGCGGCGTTCGTCGGCCCGTCGGGCTGCGGTAAGACGACCTCGATGCGGATGATCAACCGGATGATCGAGCCCACCTCGGGCACCCTGACCGTCAACGGCGAGGACGTGACCAAGGTCGACCCGGTCAAGCTGCGCCTGGGCATCGGGTACGTGATCCAGAGCGCCGGGCTCATGCCGCATCAGCGGGTCGTCGACAACGTCGCCACGGTGCCGGTGCTCAAGGGGGAGTCGCGGCGCAGCGCGCGCAAGGCCGCCCTCGAGGTGCTGGAGCGTGTCGGTCTGGACCCGAAACTGGCGCAACGCTATCCATCCCAGCTCTCGGGTGGTCAGCAGCAGCGCGTCGGGGTGGCTCGGGCGCTGGCCGCCGATCCGCCCATCCTGCTGATGGACGAACCGTTCAGTGCCGTGGACCCGGTGGTGCGTGAGGAGTTGCAGGCCGAGATTCTGCGGCTGCAAAGCGAATTGCGCAAGACCATCGTGTTCGTCACCCACGATATCGACGAGGCGGTCAAGCTCGGGGACAAGGTCGCAGTGTTCGGCAGGGGCGGGGTGTTACAGCAGTACGCGGAGCCGTCGTTCGTGCTGTCCAATCCGGCCAACGAGCTGGTATCCGGTTTCGTCGGGGCAGACCGCGGTTATCGCGGTCTGCAGTTCTTCGCGGCGACCGGGCTGCCGCTGCACGATATCCGGCAGGTCGCCGAGGACGATATCGACCAGTTGCAGCTGGCGCCCGGCGACTGGGCGCTGGTGCTGCGCGCTGACGGGAAGCCGTTCGCCTGGATCAACGCCGAGGGAGTGGAGGTCCACCGCAGCGGAAGTGCCTTGTACGACAGCACCATCGGCGGTGGGTCGTTCTTCCGCCCCGACGGCTCGCTGCGACTGGCACTGGACGCCGCCCTGTCCTCGCCGTCGGGTCTGGGGGTGGCCGTCGACGAGGACGGGCGCCTGCTCGGCGGTGTGCAGGCCGATGACGTGCTGGCCGCGCTGAAGCAACAGCGCCGGGTCCCGAAGGTCGGGTAAGTGAACTACCTGCTGACCCACCTCGATGACGCCTGGACGCTGACGCTGATCCATCTGCGGCTGTCGCTGGTGCCGGTCGTGCTCGGATTGCTCATCGCGGTACCCATCGGCGCCCTCATCCAGCGCACCACCCAGCCGCGCCGCGTCGTCACGGTGCTTGCCAGCATCATCTTCACCATCCCGTCGCTCGCGCTGTTCGTGGTGCTGCCGCTGGTCATCCCGACCCGCATCCTCGACGAGGCGAACGTCATCATTGCGCTGACGCTCTACACCACTGCGCTGCTGGTGCGGGCCGTCCCCGAAGCGCTGGATGCGGTCCCACCCGAGGTGCTCGACTCGGCCACCGCCGTCGGCTACCGGCCACTCACCCGGGTGCTCAAAGTCGAACTGCCGCTTGCCATCCCGGTACTCGTCGCCAGCCTGCGCGTGGTCGCGGTGACCAACATCTCGATGGTGTCGGTGGGTTCGGTGATCGGCATCGGCGGCCTGGGCACCTGGTTCACCGAGGGCTATCAGGCCAACAAGAGCGGCCAGATCATCGCGGGCATCATCGCCATCTTCGTGCTGGCGGTGGTGATCGACACGCTGATCCTGTTGGCGGGCAAGGCGCTGACCCCTTGGGACAGAGGCGCCCGAACCAAGGCGGGTGCGCGATGAACTTCCTGCAGGAGGCGCTGTCCTACATCTTCACCTCGGCGAACTGGTCGGGCCCCGCGGGCATCGGTATCCGCATCGTCGAACACCTGCAATACACCGCGATCGCGGTGGTGTTCTCCGTGCTGGTCGCCATCCCGATCGGGCTGATCATCGGGCACACCGGCCGTGGCACCTTCCTGGTGGTCACCGGTGTCAACGCGCTGCGGGCGCTGCCGACGCTGGGTGTGCTGCTGCTCGGTGTGCTGTTGTGGGGGCTGGGCCTCATCCCGCCGACGGTGGCGCTCATGCTGCTGGGTATCCCGCCGCTGCTGGCCGGCACCTACTCGGGTATCGCCAACGTGGACCGCGCCGTCGTGGATGCGGCCAGGGCGATGGGCATGACGGAACGGCAGGTCCTGCTGCGCGTCGAGGTGCCCAACGCGCTCCCCCTGATCCTCGGCGGCCTGCGCACCGCGACCCTGCAGATCGTGGCCACCGCCACCGTCGCGGCCTACGCCAGCCTCGGCGGGCTGGGGCGCTACCTGATCGACGGCATCAAGGTGCGCGAGTTCTACCTGGCACTGGTCGGTGCGCTGTTGGTGACGTTGCTCGCACTCATCCTCGACGGGGTGCTGGCCCTGGCGGTGTGGCTGTCCCAGCCGGGTGCCGACCGTTTCGGCAGGCAGGCCGACCGCCTGCCGCAGCCACTGCTTGATGACGAAGTAGCACTCGAATCGTCCAACGCGGGTACGAAGCGTGGGGACGTTCGCATACGGTATGAGGGTGACTGAACCATCCCCACAATCAGGCACGGGCGCCACAGACGAAACTGCAGGCGCCTGGCCGGCGATCCTGACCTGGCGTGCGCACGATGTACCGCGGATGGAGTCGGTGCGTGTGCAACTGTCCGGCAACCGCATCAAGGCGTACGGCCGCATCGTCTCGGCCGCCACCTCCTCGGACCCCGCGTTCAGCGCCTCCTATGACCTGGTCACCGATGAGACCGGTGCCACCAAGCGGTTGTCGCTGACCATGACGCTGGCCGAGCGGGAACGCCAGCTGTCCATCGCCCGCGACGAGGAGGGCATGTGGCTGGTGCGTGACCACCAGAATCAGACCAGTCGCGCCGCCTACGAGGGCGCAATGGATGTCGACGTCGTGTTCAGCCCGTTCTTCAACGCGCTGCCCATCCGCCGTACCGGACTGCACCAGCGGGCGGAGTCGCTGGAGGTTCCCGTCGTGTACGTGCGTCTGCCCGAACTGACGGTGGAGCTGGAGACGATCAGCTACAGCAGCGCCGGCGGGGCAGAGATCGGACTGAAATCGCCGATCGCCGACACCACCATCACCGTCGACGACGACGGGTTCATCCTCGACTATCCCGGACTGGCAACGCGGATCTGATCACCCCGCCGGCGCGGCCGGCGGCGGCGAGTTCTTCCCGCCAGCCCGGTGCACCGATGGTGACCGCCAGGATGTCGGGCCTGCTGAAACTGTCGTAGCGGATTCGCGCCGCGTGGCCGGCTTCGACGAGATCGGCCACCGAGGCGTGTGCGGCCAGGTGCTCGCGGGCCAGGGTGAGCAGTTCGATGCTGCGGTCCAGACCGGTCAGCAGCTGCTCGGAGTTCGCCTCGCACATGGCACGCACCAGGTCCGGCGCGGTGGCTGCGACCCGGGTGCCGTCCCGGAACGACCCGGCGGCCAGCGCGAAGGCCAGGGGGACTTCACTCGCGGTGACGGCCAGCGTCTCGGCCAGCAGATGGGGCAGATGCGATATCGCCGCGGCCGCCGCGTCGTGCTCATCGGAGCGGGCCGGCACCACGAACGCCCGGCAGTCCAGCGCCAGCTGCGCCACCGCGGCCCACACCTCGGCGTCGACCCCGTCATCGACGGCCACCACCCACGGGGTGGCGGCGAACAGGTCCTTGTCGCCCGCCGACCACCCGGAGTGCGCGGTTCCGGTCATCGGATGACCGCCGACGAACCGTGCCCGCAGCCCCGCCGAGTCGACCTGCGCCAGCACCGCATCCTTGACGCTGATGACGTCGGTCAGCGCGCAGTCCGGCGCCGTGGCGCGAATGTGCTCGAGCATGACGCCGAGTGCCGGCATCGGGACGGCCAGCACGATCAGCGCCCCGGTGTCCGCGGCACGCGCCAGGGCATCGTCGAGGGCCGTGGTGGCGTCGAATCCGTCGAACCGGGCGGCCTGCACACCGTCCACCGAGCGGTTGTAGCCGAACACCTCTCGGCCGGCCGCGGCCGCCGCCCGCATCAGCGATCCGCCGATCAATCCCAGTCCCAGCACGCACACCGGAGTCTCGGTCACGGCTCTAGGTTGGCACACGGCCCGGACGCCGGGTTGCCGGCCGGTGAATAGGTGGTCAAAGGTGACGGGCGGGGACTAGCGTTAGCCCCCATGGGAGCACAGCGTGCGCCGGCGCAGGAGGCTGCCAACCTGCCGGGCGGATTCGGGGTCGCGGTCGTCCGTGAGGACGGCAAATGGCGGTGTACCCCGTTGCGCAAGGGTGCGCTCAACAGCCTGACTGCGGCCGAGACCGAACTGCGGGAGCTGCGTAGCGCCGGCGCCGTTTTCGGGCTGCTCGACATCGACGAGGAGTTCTTCGTCATCGTCCGGCCGGCCCCGGCGGGCACGCGGTTGCTGCTCTCGGATGCCACCGCCGCGCTGGACTACGACATCGCCGCCGAGGTGCTCGACAAGCTGGACTCCGATATCGACGACGACGACCTTGAGGACGCTGACCCGTTCGAGGAGGGCGACCTGGGGTTGCTCGCCGATGTCGGGCTGCCCGCGGGTGTGCTCGGTGTGATCATCTCCGACGACGATCTGGAGATCGACGAGCAGATCACCGCGATCGCCGAGCGGATGGGCTTCGAGAACGAACTGTCCGCGGTGCTCGACAAACTGGGTCGGTGAGGCCGGATCAGGAGCTGATCCGGCTGGCTCTGGAGGTGGCCCGCGCCGCGCCCGCCGGCGATGTGCCGATCGGTGCGGTGGTCTTCGGGCCCGACGGCACCGAACTGGCCCGCGCCGCCAATGCCCGGGAAGCACTGGGCGACCCGACCGCGCATGCCGAGATCCTGGCGATGCGGGCAGCCGCCGCACGCCTCGGTGACGGGTGGCGGCTGGAGGGCTGCACACTGGCGGTCACCGTCGAGCCGTGCACCATGTGCGCGGGGGCGCTGGTGATGGCCCGGATCGGGTTGCTGGTGTTCGGGGCGTGGGAGCCGAAGACCGGGGCCGTCGGCTCGCTGTGGGATGTGGTGCGCGATCGCCGGCTCGTGCACCGGCCGCAGGTGCGCGGTGGGGTGCTCGCGCAGGAGTGTGCGGCCCCGCTGGAGGAGTTCTTCGCCCGGCAGCGCTGAGTGCTGCGCCGTTTTCTACACCAGGGTCGTCAGCGCCCGCCGATCGCGACCGTGACGTAGAAATCGGCGCGATTATGGCCAACCGGCTGTCCCCGGTAAGCTGCCACGCGGTGGCGTGTCCGAGCGGCCTAAGGAGCACGCCTCGAAAGCGTGTGACGGGTAACCCCCGTCCGAGGGTTCAAATCCCTCCGCCACCGCCATAGCCCCTCACCTGCTCGCCCAGGTGGGGGGCTAGTTGCTGCGCTATGAGCTCTCGAGTGCGTCTTCCAGGCGCTGCACCTTCGCGCTGAGCTGGCCGGTGTGCCCGGGGCGGATATCGGCCTTCAGCACCAAGCCGACCCGCGGTGAGACGGCCGCGACGGCGTCCACGGCCTGCTTGATGACGGCCATCACCTCGTCCCACTCGCCCTCGATGTTGGTGAACATCGCGTTCGTTTCGTTGGGCAGTCCGGATGCGCGGACGATGCGCACGGCCTCGGCGACCGCGCGGTGCACACCGCCATCGTCATCGGCGGCGGACGGGGTCAAGCTGAAGGCGACAAGCATGGTCTCCAGCCTGGCACATTCGCTCAGACCGCGACGGTGACGAACCTGCTGGCCGGTACCGCGGACCCGATCACCGTGCCCTGGGCCGTTCCCTTGGGTGTGCTGATCGGCAAAATCGACCCGGGTACGAGTTCGTCGCCGTTGTCGGTGTCACCGGCGAACCAGTCGTTGAACCAGTCGGCGGACAACTCACCGACGGCCGGCGGGTTCTGCGGCTGCGGGAAACCCGCCAACAACTGGGCGCCGAACTGGATGAGCGCGTTGCCGCCCTGCATCGAGTCCATGTGCACGCCGCCGGCGAGCACCACACCGTTGAACCGCCCGGGCCGCGCCGCGTTCAGGTCCGCTCTGAGGGTGCTGATGAAGTTGAAGGCGTTGCGGGGCGCGCCGATCTCGCGGACCGGGATGTAACGGCCGGTCTCGTCCTCGTAGGCCTGCAGCTTGCGCAGCGCGACCGCCATGGTGCTGCCGGTCGGCACACCGTCCAGGGTGATCACCCCGACCAGGTCGTCCGCGGCGCCGTTGTCGACGAGGTACCCGGCGACCGCGGCAACCAGGCCACCGCCGGCCGAATGCCCGGCCAGGCCGAACTTCTCGGGCAGCCGTGCGTCCGCCGGGTCCAGGCCGTACCGGGTGGCGAAGCCCGCGGCGAGCGCGCTGTCGGTCAACGCCGTCCGGTCGCCGACGAACAGGTCGGCGATGGCGGCGGCCATCCCGTCTCCGTTGATCCAGTTGTCGTCTCCGGCGAACGGATTCGAGGAGATCGTCGGGGTGACCACGATGGCTCCGGTAGACGCGGCGAGGTTGGCCGCGGTGAAGCTGTACATCGGGCCGAGTGCGAAGAAGCCGTGCTGCAACACGATCAGCTTCTCCGGCACCGCATCGCCCTCGGGGTAGTACCAATTCGCCTTCACCCGCTGTCCGGTGGACAGCAGGATCGTCGAGTTACGCACCGTCACAGTGCTGTTCGGGGGCAGCACCGGCGGGCCGGTGACCAGTGCCTCCAGCGCCTGCAGCGAGTTGAACACCAAGGAGCCGATGCCGCTGGTGATCCGGTCCGTCACGCCCTGCAGCCAGCGGATCAGGTTCGGGGGCGAGGCAGCCGCGGCCTGCACGGGTGCGGCGGCTTCCGGTGCGGCCAGGGCCAGTGACGCACTCGGCTGCGCGGCGATCTTCGCGACGGTGGCCGCGCCGCCGGCACCGATATCGGTGACCGCTGGCGTCGAGACGGTGGGCGTCGAGATGGTCGGCGTGGCCACCGCGGTCTCGGCGGGGAGCGTCGTCGTCCGTTCGGGTGCGCTCGCGGTCATCGGCGCCGAGTGCGGCCGCAGAGCCGTCATCGCGTCGGTGCGCGCGGTCAGGTTCTTCTTCTTTTTCTTCGGGGTGTCGCTGAGGGCGTCGTCGCCGGACTTCTCGGGCGCCTCGACGCCGGCCTCGGCGTCTGGCGAGGCCTCGGGTGTGGTGTCACCCGAGGGGCTCTCAGACTGGCTGCCACCCGCCGCGGTGGACGGGTCGGACGCCGACTCCGATCCGGATCCGGTCGTCGAGTCGTCGGCGAGCGCCACGCCCGCGCCGGCGAGAACCGCCGCCGAGACACCGGCCGACAACAGCCCGGCACTCACCCACATCGGCAGCCGTTCCATAAAATCCCCTGACGCTGAAAAAGAAGCAAACACCATCCTGCCTGATTATTGACACGGGCGAAAGCTACCTGGGTGGTTTTGCCGGACCGCCATACTCAGATACTGACGAAGGGAAATACTCATGAAGGCTGTCAGTTGTCTGTCCGGCGAGCTGTCCGTGGTCGAGATCCCCACCCCGCAGCCCGCCCGTGGGCAGTTGCTGCTCGACGTGCGCCGATGCGGTATCTGCGGGTCCGACCTGCACGCCAAGGACCACGCCGACGAGCTGACCGAGGTGATGGACGCGGTCGGGTACCCCGACTTCATGCGCGGGGACACCCCGGTGGTGATGGGCCACGAATTCTGCGGCGAAGTCGCCGAGCGTGGCCCCGGTGTCGCCAAAGAATTCAAGGTCGGCACCACGGTGGTGTCCTTTCCGCTGCTGCGGGCAAACGGTGGCGTGCATCTGACGGGGCTGTCGCCCTTGGCGCCCGGCGGATATGCCGAGCAGGTCCTCGGCGAGGCCGCCATGAGCTTCGTGGTGCCCAACGGTCTGGACGTCGACACCGCCGCGCTCACCGAACCGATGGCGGTGGCGCTGCACGCGGTCCGGCGCAGCGATATCGGGCGCCGGGACACCGCCGTCGTGATCGGCTGCGGACCGGTCGGGCTGGCCGTCATCTGTCACCTCAAGGCCATGGGCGTGGCCACCGTCATCGCCAGCGACTACTCGCCGACCCGCCGCGCGCTTGCCGCGCGTTGTGGCGCCCACGTGGTGGTCGATCCGGCGCGGGACTCGCCGTATGACCGGGCCGCCCAGAAGAAGGGTGTAATCACCGCGGCCCCCGACCTCTACGAGCTCGGTATGAGCTCGATGGAGAAGTTGCGCAGGGTTCCGGGCTGGGCCCATCTCTATCGGCTCGCGGACAAGCTGGGTGCGGCCGGACCGAAGAGCCCGGTCATCTTCGAGTGCGTCGGGGTGCCGGGCATGATCGACGGCGCGATCGCCGCCGCCCCCGTGGCCAGCAAGGTCATCGTGGTCGGGGTCTGCATGGGTGATGACCGGCTGCGGCCGGCGATGGCCAACGGTAAGGAGATCGATCTGCGGTTCGTCTTCGGCTATACGCCCTTGGAATTCCGGGACACCCTGTACCTGCTGGCCGACGGCAAGGTCGATGCGTCGGCTCTGGTCACCGGCCGGGTCGGCCTGGACGGGGTGGCGGCCGCGTTCCAGGCGCTCGGGGACCCGGAATCACAGGCCAAGATCCTGATCGATCCGCGTAGCCCGGCCGTCGAACCGGGTTCGCCTGTCGCTTGAAAACCGTTCACCGGCAGTTCTTTTCGTCGGTGACATTGGTCAAACACGGGGCGCGTCAACCGCGTTGGCGCGTGACGTGTGCGACAGTTGAGAAACTATGGGTAACAACGTGACATGGCGTGACCCGCTGTCGTTGTCGTTCGAGGTGCACCGCCGGGTGTTGCTGGCGCGGCTGCGCCGCCGTCAGCGGCGTCAGGCCGCCTCCGCACCGGCGTCGCGGGTGTCCTGACCGGACCTCTCCGAGCGGGCCGGTGACTGTGCGGTCCTGGGGGCGGTCCGGTTGCCGCCGAACGCGCTTCGCGGTCCGTCGCGCAGGGTGATGACGGGTCGGCCGGGGGTCGTCCGTGTCGACGGCGGCGTCTCCAACTCGTCCTCGTCGTCGGAGGCCGCTTCATCCTCGGGAGCCGTCGCGCTCTGCACCACTGCGGACTCGGGCTGTGCGGCCGGCTGCACGGCCGCCGCGGCGGCCGGTGGCGCTACCGCGGGAGCGGCCGGGGTGCGCGTGATGCCCAGCAGATTCTCCAGGCCTTCGCGCACCGCACCGGGCACCGCGTTCAGCGCCTCGGCGATCTTGTGCGGCGGGGTGAACAACGAAAAAGGCTTGCGCACTTCGGGGTTCAGGTTCAGTCGGTCGGTGTAGCCCATGTCGACGATGACCTTCAGCAGAGGCTCGATCAGGCCTAGCAGTCGTTCGGCGGGGGCCGACACCCCCAGGTGATAGGCGATGTCGCGCAGCGGGCCGAGCAGCGGAAGCCGCGATGCCGGCACCAGGATGTAGGTGTCGGTACCGCCGGCGGAATTGGTCATCACCTTGACGTGATTGGCCGGGTCGGTGGGGTCGACCGCGTCATACCAGGTGTCGACGTGGGCGTACTCGTGCCCGAGTACGGCGTTCAGGATCGACACCGGATTGAAGTAGGCCGGGAAGTCGCCCCACAGGTCGTACTCGTTGACGACGTAGGTGGTGTCGTACTGCGTCGGCCGTCCCGGACCCATCGGGGAGACCACGTCCGGGATCGCGATGCCGGGGAACCGCGCGAAGATGCCCCCGTTCGGGACGAACGGGGTGGCGATCTGCAGGAAGCTGAGGTCCAGCGGCGACGGTGGCTCATCGGACTGCGCGACGTCCCGTTTGAGCTGCTCCACCAGCAGGGCGCCCAGCGAGTAACCCGCGACGAGCACCTTCCCGGAGGTGGTGACCAGGTGCTGCTGCAGCACCGGCATGCCGATGCGCACGCTGCGATCGAGGTTGAGCGACGCCGGATACTCGGTGCCGATGTAGGTGTCTCCGGGCTGCACGATGGTGTTGCTCAGCTTGGCCGGCAGCCGCTCGGACACCGGGTCGCTGCTGCCGCCGATGCCGATGACGGTATTGACCAGCCCCACCAACGGGCCGAAACCGTTGGTCCCGATCGCCTGCCCGCAGACGAGCGCGATCGAAACCACGACGGCGAACAGCGCCGTCGTGAGCGTTCTGAGCCGTGATCCGGCCATGTGTGCTCCCTCGACGAACAGGACCGTACCCCGGTATTGCAGCGCGCAGAGGAGATTTGCCGCGTTCGCACCGTCGGGGGATTAGAGTCAGCCCGCATGAAGGTCTTACGGGGAATTGTCGCGGCGGCCGCGGTCACGGCGGGCCTCGGCGGACTTGCCACCACGGCGGCCCCCGCGGCCGGCGCCGATGTGGTGGCCTATCTGGTCAACGTGCACGTGCGGCCCGGGTACAACTTCCCCAACGGCGACGTGGCGATCGCCTACGGCCGGACCGTGTGTGACCGGGTGGCCGCCAAGATGCCCTACGCCCAGTTGGTCGACCAGCTCAAGGTCGATTTCCACACCAGCGACTACTACCAGGCCGGATACCTGATCAACCAGGCGGTCAACGAGTTGTGCCCTGCGCAGATCTGGCAGCTGCGCGAATCGGCCGCCGGATACACCGCCTGACACGAGAACGGCGGCACCCCCGGACAAGGATGCCGCCGTCGCTCGTCTGACCCCGGTCAGGGGCAGGTGACCTCGATCTCGAAGGGCTTGTTCACCGGTGTCATCGGGTTGGCCATGTCGATGCCCGTGGCGGTCCCGGTGATCTTGTAGGTGTTGCCGTCCTTCTCGGCCGTCGCCTCGCCACCCGCACCGGCGGCGTAGCCGAGGGTCACCCCGTTGACGTTGCCCAGACCCACCGAGGTGACGGTGGGGGCGTCGCCCTCGCTGACCACGGCGGCGATGCCGGTGGTGGCCTCACCGATGGCGATGTTGACGTTGCCGCCCATGGCTGCGCACACGATGCTGCCGTTGACGGACTGTTCTGCGCCGTCGATGACGACCCTGGTGGTGCCCGACCCGGTGGCGGCGGTGGGCGACTCGGTTGCGGATGCTGCCGTCTCCTCCGACGTGACGGCTGCACTCGTCTCCGAAGAGGCACTGCTGGATGAGGATTTGTCGTCCGAGGAACAGCCGGACAAGCCGGCGATGAGGAGCGCCGCACCACTCACGGCAACTACGAAGCCACGCTTCACCACTGATCTCCTTAGGTTGTGCGATCAATCAAGATCGCCGGATGAACCTCAGCAGTATGTGCGCCGCCGGACCCGTAGTCATCGAATTGCCCGAAAATCTTGTCTGGCCCTGACGGGTCAGCACGACACCCGCAGGGTGAACGTGCCGTCGGCGGTGAAACTGGCCGCGTCGGTGCGAAAGCCCGTCGCGGTTCCGGAGATGACGAACGTCGGGCCCGTCATGGTGACCTCGGCCGCCGGCTCACCCAGGCCCGCGTTATAGCTGCCGGTGAATCCGCCGAGGTCACGAATGCCGACCGACTGGGCGGTGAGTTCGTCGCCACCGGTGACCAGGGCTGTCGTCCCCGAGGTCCGGTCACCGGTGGTGATGGCGGTCTGAAAGCCCATCGACGAACATTGGACCTGGTGGGTGGTGCCGCCATCGCGGCCGTCGACGGTGATCTGTGCGGTGCCCGCGGCGAGCACGCCCTCGGGCAGTGGGGCGGCCTTGGGCTCCGACGAACACGCCGCGCATGCCGCCACAGCGCCCGCGATCAGGGCCAACGCTCCGATTCTCATGCATCGAATGTACGGCCGGAGCGGGGCGGGCCGCTGTGTCTTTGTTGAATGTCGACTTGGTTGAATGTCCCGGTGAGTGAGCCGTTCTTCGAGGTACAGGCCGAACTGCCCGGGCGGTCCGGGCGGGTCGGCACCATCCACACGCCCCACGGAGATATCCGGACCCCGGCGTTCATCGCGGTCGGCACCGCGGCCACCGTCAAGGCGGTACTGCCGGAAACCATGAAAGATCTTGGTGCACAGGCGGTTCTGTCCAATGCCTATCATCTCTATCTGCAGCCGGGGCCCGACGTGGTGGACGAGGCCGGGGGACTGGGCGCCTTCATGAACTGGCCGGGCCCGACCTTCACCGACAGCGGCGGATTCCAGGTGATGTCACTGGGTGTCGGGTTCAAGAAGGTGCTGTCGATGGACACCACCCGGGTACAGGCCGACGATGTCATCGCCGAGGGTAAGGAACGCCTCGCCCATGTCGACGAGGACGGGGTGACGTTTCGCTCGCACCGCGACGGCTCCTCGCACCGGTTCACCCCCGAGGTCTCCATCGGCATCCAGCATCAGCTGGGCGCCGACATCATCTTTGCCTTCGACGAGCTGACCACACTGGTCAACACCCGCAGCTACCAGGAACAGTCGGTGCGCCGCACCCACGACTGGGCGGTGCGCTGCGTGGCCGAGCATCGCCGGCTCACCGAGGTGCGCCATGACAAGCCGTATCAGGCGCTGTTCGGGGTGGTGCAGGGCGCCCAGTACGAGGACCTGCGCCGTCAGGCCGCCCGCGGTCTGGCCGGTATCGGTTTCGACGGGTTCGGCATCGGTGGCGCACTGGAGAAGCAGAATCTGGCCACCATCGTCGGATGGGTGACCGATGAGTTGCCCGAGGACAAGCCGCGCCATCTGCTCGGCATCAGCGAACCCGACGACCTGTTCGCCGCGGTCGCCGCCGGCGCGGACACCTTCGACTGCGTGTCCCCGTCCCGGGTGGCGCGCAACGCCGCCGTCTACTCGGCCACGGGCCGGTTCAACATCACCGGCGCGCGCTACAAGCGCGATTTCACGCCGATCGATGCCGAATGTGACTGCTATACCTGCGCGCACTACACCAAGGCGTATATCCATCACCTGTTCAAGGCCAAGGAGATGTTGTCCTCGACGCTGTGCACGATCCACAACGAGCGGTTCACGGTCCGGTTGGTCGACCGGATCCGGCAGGCGATCCTCGACGACCGGTTCGACGAGCTGCAGGCCGACGTCCTGGGCCGGTATTACGGCAGCTCGCGGGCCTCTTAGACGTTTGTACAATAAGGCGATGACTAGTACTGCGGATCCGCAGATGCTGCTGCTCCAGATGCTCGACCCCGTCAACCGGGCCAACCCCTACCCACTGTTCGCGCAGATCCGTGAGCTCGGACCGCTGCTCATGCCGGAGTCGAACATGACGGTGCTCTCGTCGTTCGCCGACTGCGACGAGGTGCTGCGGCATCCGGACTCGTGCAGCGACAGCATGAAATCCTCTGTCGTGCAACGTCAACTGGCGTCCGACGCGATGCCCCCTCGTGGAAACACGCCCGGATTCCTCTTCCTGGACCCGCCGGATCACACCCGGCTGCGCAAGCTCGCCCAGCAGGCGTTCGCGCCGAGGGTGGTGCGGGCGCTGGAGCCCGAGATTGCCGCCACGGTCGACGGACTGCTAGACGCGATGGCCGCCGCCGGCTCGGCTGATCTCGTCTCCGGTCTGGCCTACCCGCTGCCGGTGGCCGTGATCTGCCGGCTGCTCGGTGTGCCGGTGGCCGACGAATCGCGGTTCAGCAGTGCCGCCGCCCTGGTCGCGCAGGCGCTGGACCCGATCATGTCGATCACCGGTGCCCCCGACCCGGAGGCCGATGCTCGCCTGGAAGCCGGGGCGTGGTTGCGTGAGTACCTGGGTGAGCTGGTCGAGCAGCGGCGCGCGGACCCGCGGGAGGACCTGATCTCGGCGCTGATCGCCGCCGAGGAGGGCGGCGATCAGCTGACCGCGGACGAGATCGTCGCGACCTGCAATCTGCTGCTGATTGCCGGGCACGAGACCACGGTCAACCTGATTGCCAATGCGGCACAGGAGATGTTGCGTAACCCCGAGCACTGGGCGGCGCTGGCCGCCGATGCCGAACTGGCGGGTGCGATCGTCGAGGAGACGTTGCGGTTCGATCCGCCGGTCCAGCTGGTCATGCGGATCGCCGGGGCGGACATGCGGATCGGCGCGCAGGACATCCAGGCGGGTGACACCATGCTGTTGCTGCTGGCCGCCGCGCAACGCGATCCCGATATGTACGACGAACCCGACCGGTTCCGGCCCGGCCGGGAATCGTTGCGCCACCTGTCCTTCGGGCTGGGCCCGCACTTCTGCCTGGGCGCACCGCTGGCGCGGTTGGAGGCGCGGGTGGCGCTGTCGAAGTTGACCGCGCGATTCCCGCACGCGCGGTTGAACGCCGACCCGGGGTACAAGCCGAATGTCACCTTGCGTGGGCTGGCTACGCTTTCAGTCGCCTTGAAATAGCCCTTGCGCGGGGCCGTGATTCGGCGTAGTATCGAACACAAGTTCGAATGCGACGTTGCTCCCATCGCCACCCGGTGAGCACAGACCGCGACTCCGGTCGCCGCGAGGTTCGACGGTCCCCTGGGGGCTGTGCGGATCGTAGTGCCTGATCGTGTCCTCTGTTGGTGGGCACCTTCTGTGAAAGTCGGTATCCCTATGGACGCCACCCATCTCGATTCCATCATTGATGCGCTGATCGATGACCTCACCCCGGTGCCTGCGCGGGAGGAGGATCGCACTCTGTTTCATCTGCTCGACTGCCCGCGCCGGGTCGTTGATGAACAGCGGTTGCTGGCGGTGCTGACGGCGGCGGTGACCTTGCGCAATCTGTTCGATCATGTGATCGCTCAGGCGGTTGCGGCCGCGGAGCGGGCCGGGATCCCGGCGCGCAAACACCTGCGCACGGGCGCCGATCTGCTGACCGGCCTGGGGGTGGCGCCGGGTGCGGCGTACCGGGCTGCACGGGTGGGGCGCGCCGCGCACACGATGCACGCGCTGACCGCGCAGCAGCGCCTGGGTGGGGTGGGTATCGAGTTCGCCGACGCGGTTGGCAAGGGCGTCGCCCACATCAATGCGCGAGTCGCCTTGTCTGATGAGGACCGGGCCGAGGTCGTGACGACGTTGATGATCGAGACCACCCCCTCTGGTGTCGATAAGAAGGCCCGGGCGATCGCCATCGCCAGAGCCAAGAACCGGCCGGTCGACGACGGGGCGGTGCCGGTCGCGGAGAACGCCGACCTCAACGACATGACCGTGGTGCAGACCGCGGACGGGCGGGTCAGTGCCGCGCTGGATCTCGACGCACTCACCGCTGAGGAACTGTTGGCCGCGCTGGATCCGTTGTGCCGGCCGGTACCGC
The DNA here is from genome assembly GCA_030499155.1 of Mycolicibacterium frederiksbergense. Taxonomy (GTDB): domain Bacteria; phylum Actinomycetota; class Actinomycetes; order Mycobacteriales; family Mycobacteriaceae; genus Mycobacterium; species Mycobacterium frederiksbergense_A. The sequence continues at coordinate 1,901,320 of JAUKNU010000001.1, forward strand.
TGCCCGACGGGTCGCCGGACCCCCGCCCGATCGGGCGGCGCCGCGCGGACGCGTTCGGGCAGATCATGCGGACGTATCTGTCGAACTCCCTGCGCCCGATGAGCGGTGGCGTGCTGCCGCACGTCACCTTGATCCGCAGTGACGGGCGCGTCGACACCCTCGGGTTCGGCGGGCCCGTCAGCGCCCGCACCGCCGACCTGATCACCTGCGACAGCACGCTGACCGCGGTACTCGTCGATGAGGCCGGCGCCCCGCTGGATGTGGGGCGCGCCGAACGATTGTTCACGCCGCTGATTCGTAAAGGGTTGGCGGTCCGCGATGGTGGGTGCGCATTCCCCGGCTGCGGCAGGCCGGTGTCCTGGTGCGACGCCCACCACATCACTCCCTGGAGCGGTGGCGGGCACACCAGCATCGACAACGGGGTGCTGCTGTGTCGACTGCACCACACCGCGATCCACCACGGCGGCTGGCAGGTCTACCTCGGCCCCGACCGCCACCCCCGGTTCATCCCACCCCACGACCCAGCCGAGCCCGAACCGGCACACCTACGCTCCCACGCCCGACGCACCATGACCGACCTACCCACCGCCGCATAAACTCTTGCGCACCTTGATAACTGAACAGAGAAACCGCGCGGCCGGCGCTCAGGTGAGCGCCGCGATGACTTCGCAGGCGGCGCGCTCACCGGACTCGACGGCGCCCTCCATATAGGCACTCCACTGTGTGGCGGTGTCAGTGGACGCCCAGTGGATCGGGCCGATCGGTTCGGCCAACGCGGGTCCGTAGGTGGTCCACACCAGCGGACCGCAGTTGGCGTTGTAACAGCCGCGGGTCCACTGCCGGTTGCCCCATTCGCCGTCGATGTAGTGCAGCGGCTTTGCCGCCTGATCACCGAAATGCCGCACCAGTTCGGTGGTCAGCGCCGCGCGGCGATCGGCTTCTGACCAGTGGGCGTGCGTGCGGGCCTGCTCGCCTTCCAGGAACAGCAGGATCACACCGTGCCCGTCACCCTGGATGCAGGTGTCATTCGACATCCGGGCGGGCCCGATATCGGAGATCAACTGCCCGTTGAGTCCGTCTGTCCGCCAGAAGGGTTCGTCGTAGACGAAGAACGCCTTCATGGCAGCTGAATTCGGCATTCGTTGAGTCAGTTGATCGCGGTACCCGGACAGTGGCGGGTCGTACATGATGCGTCCGGCCAGCATCGGTGAGAGCGCGACGATCACGCGGCGCCCGCGCGCGGTGCGCCCGCCGCGGCAGTGCACCGTGACGGAATCGGTGCCGTGCTCGATCAGCTGCACAGGGGCGTCGAACACCAGGTGGTCGGTGACCAGCGCCGCCAGCCGCTGCGGTATCTGGGCGGTCCCGCCGACGAACCGGGTGGTTTGTGCCCCACCCTCGGACTCGGCGAACAGCTCGGCGGTCACTCCGCAGGTCTGGATGGTGAACAGCAGATGCAGAAAGGAGACTTCGACCGTCGGCACGGCGAGGATTCCGACGGTGCAGATTTCCAGCAGGGTGCGCGCGACCGGTGACAGACCCTGTGCGTCGTACCACGCGCCGGCGGTGATGGCGTCCCATTCGGCGGCGTGCGGTGCGGTCCATGGAGTCGCCGGTGATACCTCGGCCGACAGCTCGTCCAGGCGCCGCAGCACCGTCTCCAGCTCTGCCAGTTCATCGCCGAATCGGTCGTGAAAATCGTTGCCGCGCAGAATTCCTGTGCCGGCAAGCTCGTAGGACGTCTCACCCTCGTCGTACTGCTGGTAGGTCTCGACACCGAGTTCTGCGGCCAACGCGAACATGCGGTGATGGGTATCGCCGATCCACTGCGCGCCCAGTTCCATCGGCAGACCGGCCAGATCCTCGGTGAGGATGCGTCCGCCGACGCGGGTGTCCGCCTCCAGGATCAGCGGTGTGAACCCGGCCGCCAGCACCGTGCGCGCCGCGATCAGACCGGACAGCCCGGCACCGATGATCAGGACGTCCGCTTCATCGCTTGCCATGTACGACACCCTCTCACGATGATCGCGTAGCGTCGGGCAGATGCCGACCGAGCTCACCGCCGAGCAGGCCGCCGCGCGGCTGCAGGCGACCGACACCTTGGGAATTCCGTTGGGGCCCGGCCAGCCGCCGGCGTTCCTGCGGGCACTGGGCGAGCGCGACGACTGGACCGATCTGCGGATCTACGGCGCACTGCTGGCGGTGCTCACCGAATTGTTCACCCGCAAGGGCGTGCACTACCTGTCCGGGTTCTACGGTCCGCTGGACCGGGCGCTGCGCGACGGCGGTGCCGACGTCGAGTTCGCGCCCGCGGACTTCCGGCGCTTCGGCCCGCTGTTGCAGCGGCAGTCACCGCGGGTGATGACGACGGTCACGGCAGCGCCGGATGCCGACGGCTGGTGTTCGCTGTCCCTGCACGCCGGTGGTACCATCGACGAATTGCGGCGTGCCGGAGCGGATCCCGACCGGTTGCTCATCGTCGAGGCCTCCGATGCGTTCCCGCGGACCTACGGGATGGGCGATCACCGGCACGCCCTGCACGTCGACGAAATCGACATCCTGGTGCGATCCTCGGAGGCGCCGCTCGCGCTGCCCGGAGGCGACACTCCGCCCAGCGACGTCGACCGCGCCATCGCGAAGAACGCCGTGGCCTACATGCCGTCGGGCGTGACCCTGCAGACCGGTATCGGCTCGATCCCCAACCAGATCGCCACCCTGCTCGCCGAGGGCGACGGCGGCGACTTCGGCTTGCACAGCGAGATGTTCACCGATGGCTGCATGCGCCTGCACCGGGCGGGCAAGATCGCCAACGCCCACAAGGGCCAGTTCGACGGTGTCAGTGTGACGACCTTCGCGTTCGGTTCGGCCGAACTCTATGACTGGCTCGACGGCAACCGGGAGGTGGCCTTCCTGCCGGTGGAGGTGGTCAACGCACCCGAGGTGATCGCCGACAACCACCGCATGGTCACCATCAACGGTGCGCTGGGCATCGACATCCACGGTCAGGTGGTCGCCGACACCATCGACGGCGGTCAGTTCAGCGGGATCGGCGGGGCCGAGGATTTCGTGGCCGGCGCCGGCCTCGAGTTGTCCGACCGCTCACTGATCTGCCTGCCGTCGACCTACCTGAAGGACGGTGAACTGCGTTCGCGCATCGTGCCGTGGTTCGGACCCGGCGCGGTGATCACCACGCCGCGCCATCACGTCGACGTCATCGTCACCGAACACGGCACCGCCGAACTGGAGGGCCTGACGGTGCGCGAGCGGGGCGAGGCGTTGGCGGCCATCGCCGATCCGCAGTTCCGGGACGGTCTGCTGGCGGCCGCTGCGCGGGCGGCCAAGGGGCGCTCACCGGTCCCGGACCGCACCGTCCTCTTGTAACTTACAAAATGTAAGTTACAGTCGGCGGATGGAGGACGACGCACGGCGCTTCGTGGTCATCGGCGGCGGGCTGGCGGGGTTGGCCTCGGCTGTCTGGCTCGCGGAGGCCGGGTGCACGGTGACTCTGCTGGAGCGCCGCGGCAGTCTCGGCGGCCGCACCCACGCCATGCGCGCGGAGGCCGGCAGCAATGGCCCGGGCGACGTGCCGGACAACGGTCAGCACGTCATCGCCAGCGGATATCAGCACCTGTACCGGTATCTGACCAGCGTGGGCACGCGGGAACACATCGCGTTCCCGAAATCCTCCACACTGCGCTGGCCCGACGGGCGCAAGGTCACCATGCAGACCACCGGGGTCGGCGCCATCCGCACCCTGTTCGGGGTGCACCCGGACGCGAGCTGGGTGGACCGGTTGCGTGCCGCACGCGCCACCATGCTGCTGGGCTGGCAGGCGCTGCGCCAGCCCGCTGATCTTGCGGACCTCTCCACCGAGCAGTGGTTCGACCGCGTCGGTATGCCCGCCCCGGCCCGAGAAGCGTTGTGGGACTGGCTGGCGCTGGGCATCGCCGCCGAGCCGGTCGCGCAGGAGTCGGCGAAGGTGTTCGCCAATGTGCTGGGCACCGGTATCCGGCTCGGGATCAAACATCGCACCCCCGTCACCATCGGGTACCCGACTGTCGACCTGGACACCCTCTACATCGAGGGCGCCCTGACGGTGTTCGAGGAGCGCGGTGTCGATGTGCGCTACCGCGCGGTGGCCCGAAAGATCACCATCACCGACGGCGCGGTGACCGGAGTGCAGCTCGCCGACGGGACCGAGATCCCCGCCGACGCCGTGGTGTGCGCCGTCCCCAACTCCAATATCGCCGGCCTGCTCGACGACCTGCCGGAGCACCCGGAAATCTACGCCGCGGCAGACAAGTTGGGCTACACGCCGATCGTCAGCACCAACCTGTATCTGGACCGGCCGCTGGGTACCGAGTCCGCCTTCGAGGGGCTGATCGGCGGCACCGGTGTCATCGACGAGGTCTTCGACCGGCAGATCATGCACGGCCGCAGCACCGAACGGTCGTGGTTGTACTGCCTGACCACCAGCGGCGCCTACGAGCAGATCCACAAGAGCAACGAGGAGATCGTCGACGAGCAGCTGGCACTGCTGCGGCGGTACTACCCGGCGGCCGCGGAGGCGAAAGTGCTTGAGGCCCAGGTGGTCAAGATGCCGCGGGCCACCTTCTCCCAGGTGGTCGGCACCGAATCGCTGCGCCCGCCGCAACGCACCTCGGTGCCCTCGCTGGTGTTGGCCGGGGACTGGACCGCGACCGACTGGTCGGCCACCATGGAGAGCGCCGTGCAGAGTGCCGCCAAGGCCGTCGACCTGCTTCTGAAATGACCAGGCAACGGCTCACCGGTGCCGAACGCCGGTCCCAGCTTCTCGATGTGGCCCGCGATATCGTCGCCGCCGACGGCTACTCGGCGCTCACCGTCGATCGGGTCGCCGGCGGCTCCGGGGTGACCAGAGCCGTTGTCTACCAGCAGTTCACCGATCTGTCAGGGTTGCTGACCGCACTGCTGGATCGCGAATCCGCCGTGGCGTTCGCCGGGATCGGCAGCGTGCAGGGCGCGCGCGACATCGACGAACTGGGGCGTGGCATCCTGACGTATCTGCACGCCGCCCCGACAAGTTGGCGGATCATTCTGCGGCCACCCGAAGGTGCGCCGCCGGAGGTGCGGGTGCGCATCGAGCTGGGCCGCGCCTACGCCAGGTCGGTGGCGGCTCGGCACCTGCGGGTCGACCCGGACAGCACGACGGTACGAATCCTGTTGGCCGCCATCGAGGAATTGGCCCGGCTGCATCTCGACGATCCGGCCGCGCATCCCGATGCGGAGATGTTGTCCTACCTCGGGTCGCTGGTGGGCTGGGCGGCGGGCGTCACAGCGGGTTGAGGATCCGGTCCAGAAACTGCCGGGTGCGCTCCTGCCGGGGGTTCCCGATGACCTCTTCGGGTGTGCCCTGTTCCAGGATGACGCCGTTGTCGGTGAACAACACCTGATTGGAAACCTGTCGGGCGAATTGGATTTCGTGCGTGACGATCACCAGGGTCCACCCCTGCACGGCGAGATCCTTGATCACCGAGAGCACCTCGCCCACGAGTTCCGGGTCCAGGGCCGACGTCGGTTCGTCGAAGAGCACCAGCTTGGGCTTGAGCGCCAGTGCCCGCGCGATACCGACGCGCTGCTGCTGGCCGCCGGACAGCTGGAACGGGTACTGGTCCTGCTTCTCGGCGAGCCCCACCTGGTCGAGCAACGCGACGGCCTCGGCGACCACTTCGTCCTTGGGGCGCTTCTGCACGATCACCGGGCCCTCGATGATGTTCTCCAGCACCGTCTTGTGTGGGAACAGGTTGTGGCCCTGGAACACGAAGCCGCTGCGCGACTGGAAACGGCGTATCTCGGGTTTCGGGGTCGGGGTGGCGAAGTCGATCTCGACATCGTCGACCCGGATCACCCCGGCGTCGGCGCGGTCCAGCGCGTTCAGGGTGCGCAGCAGGGTGGTCTTTCCCGACCCGGACGGCCCGATGATCGCCGTCGCGGTGCCGGTGGCCACCGTGAAGGACACGTCGCGCAGCACCTTGTTGTCGCCGAACGACTTCTCGATGCCCCGAGCCTCGACACGGTATTCGGTCATCTCGCCACGTACCTTTCCAGTCGGTGTTCCACCCTGGCCTGCCCGAAGGACAGCGCCAGGCAGATCACCCAGTAGTAGATCGCCGCCGTGCCGTAGAGCGCGAAGAACTCGAACGTGGGCGCCGCGACGATCTGAGCCTGTCGCAGCAACTCGGTGACCAAAATCGTCGACGCCAGGGATGTGTCCTTGACCAGCGAGATCAACGTGTTGGACAGCGGCGGGACGGCGACCCGGGCGGCCTGGGGCAGGATGATGCGCCGCAGCGCGCCGGCGTAGTGGTAGCCGATGGTCTCGGCTGCCTCCCACTGCCCCTTCGGCACGCTCAAGATCGCGGAACGGATGATCTCGGCCGCGTAGCCGCCGACGTTGAGGCTGAAGGCGATCACCGCCGCGGGGAACGGGTCGATCCGCACCCCGAACTCCGGCAGCGCGTAGAACACGATGAACAGCTGCACCAGCAGCGGTGTGCCGCGGATGATCGAGATGTAGAACCGCGCCACATTGCTCACCACCACGTTCGACGACAACCGGGCCAGCGCCACCGCCAGCGCGATCACCAGGCCGATGATGAAGCTGATGACCGTCAGCGGAATCGTCATGGTGAGCGCGGCCTTGGCGAGCGGCCAGAGGTTGTCGAGCACCAGCTGGAACGCTGAGCGCACCTCCGGAGTCGCGCCGGGGGTCTGGGCTGTGGCTGTGGCGCCGCCGGTCGCGTCGGCCTTCAGGTACTTCTCCGAGATCGCGGTCAGTCTGCCGTCGGCGCGCAGTTGGTCGAGGGCGCCGTTGAGTTCGGGCAGCAGACCGCTGTCCTTACGGGCGGCGAAGCCCTGATCGCTGGTCTCACCGGTCTGCGCGGCGATCTTGACCGAGGTGTCACCGGTCTCGGCGAGGTAGGCGTACACCGCGACGCTGTCGTTCACAGTGGCGTCGATGCGGCCCTGGTTGAGCAGGGTGATCGCCTGCGCGAAGCCCTCCACACCTTCGACCGTGGCGCCGGCGTCGCGGGCGACCTGCGCCCAGTTGCTGGTGATCGACTGGGCGGTGGTCTTGCCCGACAGATCCTCGAGCGAGCTGATCGAGTCGTCGTCGGCTCTCGTGACGATGACGCCTTCGCCGACGGTGTAGGGCTGGGACAGGTCGTATTTGGCCTGGCGTTCGGGGTTGATGGTGACTTGGTTGGCGACGATGTCGAACCGGTTGGCTTCCAGTGCCGCGAAGATGGAATCCCATGGCGTTTCCACGAATTCGACGGTCACACCCAGTTGGTCGCCGACCGCCCTGGCGACGTCGATGTCATAGCCGACCAGTTCGCCGGTGCCGGGGTCGTGGTAGCTGAACGGCGCGTAGGTGCCCTCGGTCCCGACCCGCAGCACGCCCGCCGACTGGATCGGGTCCGTGCCGGTGCCCTCGGGTGAGCCGCAGCCGACGGCGCCGAGGATCACCGCGGCGGTGAGCAGTGTGGCGAGCAGTACCCGCCGGAGGTTTCCGAGCACGGGCGGACCGTAACAATGCTTGTCCGCAGTGCACAGGGTTTCGCTCACACGGGGCGGTATACCCAGGGCTGCCGCGGAACAGACATGGGATCGAATTCGCCGAGCATGCCGTCGAGCGTGGTGGCCGAATAGCCCAGGGAGTCCGCGATCAGAGCCAGCGCCGGCGCCACACCGATCTCGGCGAGTGTCACCGCGCCGTCACGCTTGGCCAGCCGCTTGCCCGCGGCGTTGAGTACCAGCGGAACGTGCGCGTAGGTGACCGGGGGGTAGCCCAGCAGCGCCGCGAGATAGGCCTGCCGCGGCGAGGACGACAGCAGATCGTCACCGCGCACCACCTGATCGATATCCTGGGCGGCGTCATCGACGACCACCGCCAGGTTGTAGGCGGTCACCCCGTCGCCGCGTCGCAGCACGAAATCATCGACCACACCGGTGAATTCACCGTGCAGGACATCGGTGACGGTGTAGGAGAAGGTGTCGCTGCGCAACCGCAAAGCCGGGGGCCGGTCGGAATCGGCCGGGGGTTCGCGATCCCGGCAGGTTCCCGGATAGGCGCCCTCGGGCGCGTGCGGAGCCCGCGGAGCGCCGAGTATATCCTTTCTGCTGCAGTAGCATTCGTACACCAGGCCGCGCCGGGACAGCTCTTCGATCACGGTGTCGTAGCGGCCCGCGTGGGCGGTCTGATACTCGGGCGGATCATCGGGGATCACCCCGATCGCGGTCAGGTCGGCCAGCTGCCGGGCCGCCACATCGCTGAACGTGCGGTCGTCGAGATCCTCGACCCGGATCAGGAACCGGCGCCCCGTGGACCTGGCGAACAACCAGGCCAATACCGCCGTGCGCAGATTGCCGATGTGCAGATCGGCCGACGGGCTGGGGGCGAACCGGCCGGAACGTCCCCCGTCGCTTCGCTCGCCCCGGCCTGGCATAGCTCGTCAGGCTACCTCCGCCAGCCGATCACGGGCCTCCGCCGCGCACTGTGCCCACCGCGGGCCGGGAACCTGCACGCCGGACTCCGACGGGAAGGCGCTGGAGATCACCAGATCGGGATGCAACCTGCCCAGCACCTGCAGGCTGTCCTGCAACTGGGCGGCGTCGCTGATGCCGGGCAGATGGCCGGCGGTCCAGTCGCCGTCTTCGCCGAGGAAGATGGTGTCGCCGGTGAACAGGTAGCTCTGGCCGTTGGCGCCGGGCACCAGATAGCTGGTGCTGCCGGGGGAGTGGCCAGGGGTGGGGATGACCTCGATGCCGTTGGCGTCGACATGCCTGCTGGCGATCGGGACCTCGATGTGGGCGTGCCTGCCGATATCGACCAGTTCTGCCGCCGGTGCGTGCAGGCGGGCACCGAACTGCGCGGCGATGCGGCCCAGCATCGGACCTGCTTCGTCGCGGTGGGACAGGTATTGATGGGCGACTCCGCCGAGCCGTTGCAGCTCGGCGAAGTCGGCCTCGGTGTGGGTGCTGTAGAACAGCACGTTGCCGCCCGGGCCACCGGTCCACAGGTAGGCGTGGGTGGTCAGGCCGGGAAACGGGCTGTCCTGGCGGGTCTCCCACAGGTCGGAGCGGATCTGCCGCATGGGTGCCTCCTCGTCGTCGTGCACCCAGCCTTCAACATCAACCATGGTTGAGGTCAAGCGGTTTTACCTGCCCCGCGGGGCGGTGTCAGTTACAGCCGCCGGCGCTGACCCACCGCCCGTTGTAGCCGATGCAGCCGGTGACGTTCGAACCGGGCGGTGGCGGCGGTGGCGGTGGCGGGTCCTCGGGTAGCGGGGCGTAGTACGCCGGAGGCGGCACGTAGGGTGCCACCGCGTCGGCGATGTTGACGCATCCACCCACGGAGATCCGGCGCCCGGCGCTGGCACACACGTCGGCAAGGGCAGTACCGGCCGGCGCGGCCAACACGATCACGCCGGGCAGGGTCAGGAACGCGAACGCGACCGCCATGACGCGGGCCCGGATCGACCTACTCGAGCTCTTCACGACTGTTGTCCTCCAAGGGGATTGGGTGCGTTATAGCCGCAGCGGTTGCGGAAATCGACCATCGGCTGGCGGATACCCCTCAGCTCTGCGTGCTCCTGCGGATGGGCGTCGAAGTAGACCCTGGTGGATTCGGGAACCTCATCCTGCGGGCGACCGTGGAGATCGGTGAAAAATGTGTTCAGCTCTGGATGGGTGAACAGGTACGCCGACGTCGCGGCGGCCACCCCGGAGGCGATTCCGGCCAGATCGGCGGCAGAACAGTGCGGTGGTCGCGGGGGCTCGGCGGGCGGCTCCGCCTGGGCCGTGGCCCCACCCAGGAGGGCGCCGGTGGCAAGCGCGAGCGCGCCGGCACCCCTGAGTCGGTTCAGTGTCAGCCTCATTGGTGGATCCCTTTCATCAGGCCGCTACGGGGTCATGGCGAGCGGTACGTCATGATTGTCGACCCGGGCGGCACGGGGGGATGGCCGATTGGGCATCTTTGACCTGGCACGGCCGCTCAATCGTGTTGCGGGCCGAGGCCGCCGATGATGTCGCCGAGCCGGTACGTCACCGGCCGTTCGAGCTGCGCGTACGTGCACGAGCGCGGCTCGCGGTCGGGGCGCCACCGGTTGAACTGGGCGGTGTGCCGGAAGCGCCTCCCTTCCATGTGGTCATAGCGGACCTCGACCACGCGCTCCGGGCGCAGCGGCACGAAGGACAGGCTCTTGTCGGGGTTCCAGCGCGAGTTCGCGGTGCGGCGCATCGATGGGCCGGCGGCCACCTGCGCCGCCCAGTTCCATGGATGGTCATCGAAAGTCGTTATCAGTGGCTGTAATTCGTCGAAAAGTTCGCGCCGCCGAGCCATCGTGAACGCGCCGATGACGCCGACCGCCGACAGTGAACCGTCGTCGCCGTAGAGCCCGAGCATGAGCGATCCGACCGCATCGTCGCCCGATTTGTGCAGCCGGTAGCCGGCCACCACGCAGTCGGCGGTGCGGGCGTGCTTGATCTTGAACATCGCCCGTTTGTCGGGCTGGTAGCTGCCTTCGAGAGGTTTGGCGATCACGCCGTCCAGCCCGGCACCCTCGAATTCGGAGAACCAACGCTGCGCGGTGCCGGGATCCGTGGTCGCCGGGGTGACGTGGAAGGTGGGGCCGCATCCGTGCAGCGCCTCGACGAGTGCCGCCCGGCGCTCCAGGAACGGTCGCGAGGTGTGATCGATATCGCCGAGCGCGAGCAGATCGAAGGCGATGAAGGCGGCCGGTGTCTCGGCCGCCAGCTTCGCCACCCGCGAGGCCGCCGGATGCAGACGCAGTTGCAGCGCCTCGAAATCGAGACCGCTGCCGGTCGCGATCACGATCTCGCCGTCGATGACGCAGCGGGCGGGGATTTCTGCGCGGGCCGCGTCGACGAGCTCGGGGAAATACCGGGTCAACCGCCGCTCGTTGCGGCTGCCCAGCTCGACCTCGTCACCGTCGCGGAACAGGATCGACCGGAAGCCGTCCCACTTGGGTTCGTAGGACGCACCGGGCGGGATCTCCGGGACCGATCTCGACAGCATCGGTGACACCGGCGGCATGACGGGCAGTCTCATCGTGGTCCAAGATAGACCCATGGATGCAGAGCACTTCTGGGCAGCGGCCGATCGTCACCTGGTGCGTTACGGTGCATCATTCGTGCCACGGATCATCAGCTCCGCCAAAGGAAGTCACGTCTTCGACCAGGATGGTGCGGCGCTGCTCGACTTCACGTCCGGCCAGATGAGCTCGGTGCTCGGGCACTCGCATCCCGATGTGGTGGCCACCGTCAACGAATCGATGGCCACCCTGGATCACCTCTACAGCGGCATGCTGAGCGTGCCGGTGGTCGAGTTCGCGCGTGCCCTGGCTGCCACCCTGCCCGCGTCGCTGCAGAAGGTGCTGCTGCTGACCACCGGTGCCGAATCCAACGAAGCGGCCATCAAGATGGCCAAGCTGTACACCGGCCGCTACGAAGTGGTGTCCTTCGACCGGTCCTGGCACGGTATGACCTCGGGCGCGGCCTCGGCGACCTTCAGCGCAGGTCGGCGCGGGTACGGGCCGCCGCTGCCCGGGAATCTGACGCTGCCCACTCCCAACGCGTATCGCTCGCCCTTCCGGCACACCGACGGAAGCTATGACTGGGCAACCGAACTCGACTACGGATTCGCGATGGTCGATGCGCAGTCGTCGGGCAGCCTGGCGGCCTGCCTGGTCGAGCCGATCCTGTCCTCGGGCGGGATCATCGAGCCACCGCCGGGCTACCTGCGCCGGCTCGCCGAACTGTGCGCCGAGCGCGGCATGCTGCTGATCTTCGATGAGGCGCAGACCGGTATCGGGCGCACCGGGACGATGTACGCATTCGAGCGTGACGGTGTGGTGCCCGATCTGTTGACGCTGTCGAAGACCCTGGGGGCGGGACTGCCCGTCGCGGCCGTGGCCACCACCGCGGAGATCGAACAGGTCTGCCACGACCGGGGTTTCCTGTTTTTCACCACCCACGTGTCCGATCCGCTGGCCGCGGCGGTGGCCTCGACGGTGCTGACGGTCGTCGAGCGCGACGGACTCGTGGAGCGGGCCGCCCGGCTGGGTGGGACGCTCGGCGCCCGTTTGAACCGGATGCGCGAGCGCCACGAGCAGGTGGGTGACATCCGCGGCCGCGGGCTGTTGCAGGGGCTGGAGTTGGTGGCCGACAAGACCACCAAGGCGCCGGCCGATGCACTCGGCGCCGAGGTCACCGCGGCCTGCCTGAAACGCGGCCTGCACATGAACATCGTGCAGTTGCCGGGGATGGGCGGCATCTTCCGGATTGCCCCGCCGCTGACCATCGCGGAGTCCGAACTGCACGAGGGCCTCGACATCCTCGACGATGCGCTGGCCAGCGTGCTCGTCTAACGCATGAGTTCCTCGCGGATCACCGACACAAAATTATCGACATCCTCGGGTGTGGTGTCCCACGCGGTCATCCAGCGCACCTCGCCGCGCGCCCGGTCCCAGTCGTAGAACCGGACCCGCTCGCGGATCCGGTCAGCGACGGCAGTGGGCAGCGTCGCGAAGATCGCGTTGGCCGGGCTGGGTTGGCTGAACGCCAGTCCGGCCAGCGACCCGGCGGCCAACTCGGCCTCCAACGCGGCACGCAGGCGCTGGGTCATCGCATTGGCGTGCCGTGCGCTGCGCAGACCCAGATCATCGTCGAACAGGCTGAGCAACTGGGCCGAGGCGAAGCGCATCTTGCTTGACAGCTGCATCGTGAGCTTGCGCAGGTACACCAGCCCGTCGGCCCGCGCCGTGTCCAGCACCACGACGGCCTCCGCGCCGAGCAGACCGTTCTTGGTGCCGCCCAGGCTGAGCACATCGACCCCGGCTTCGGTGGTGAACGCGCCGAACGGCATATCCAGCGCAGCGGCCGCGTTCCACAGCCGCGCCCCGTCCAGGTGCAGCGCCATGCCATGGGAGTGGGCGAGATCAGCGATCGCTCGAATTTCGGCGGGGGTGTACAGGGTGCCGAGTTCGGTGGTCTGGGTGATGCTCACGGCCAGCGGCTGGGCCCGGTGCTCGTCACCCCAGCCGTACGCCTCACGGGCCACCAGCTCGGGTGTCAGCTTGCCGTCCGGGGTGGGCACGGTGAGCAGTTTGTGGCCCATCACCCGCTCCGGGGCGCCGGCCTCATCGGTATTGATGTGCGCGGTCGACGCCGCGATGACCGCACCCCAGCGCGGCAGCATGCTGGTCAGCCCGACGACATTGGCGCCGGTGCCGTTGAAGACGGGAAACGTCTGCGCGGCCGCACCGAAATGGGCACGGATGACCTCGCGCAGGCGCGTGGTGTACGCGTCTTCGCCGTAGGCGATCTCGTGGCCACCGTTGGCGGCCGCGATCGCGGCGAGCGCCTCCGGGTGCACGCCGGCGTAGTTGTCGCTCGCGAAGCCGCGACGGTCGGGATCGTGGAGGGTGGGGACGGGCATGGGATCGATCGTGCCAGCCCGCGCGCCGGATCAGCCGGTCGGCGGGATGGCGGCCACGAGGAGGGCCGAGAGCTCGGCAGGGTGCGACAGCATGGCCATATGCCCACCGGGCATCACGTCGGGTTCAATGCCCAGACGCTGCGCCACGACCCTCCGCATGAACGGCTCGGGGAAGAATCGGTCGTCGCGGAGCAGCACGAACCGCGTCGGCAGCTCCGGTAGGGCGTCGCCCGGCCACGGGGCGACCATCGGGGTGTCCGACTGCTCGCGCTCCACGACACCGGCCACCACCGAGGGATCGACGTCGTTGTAGAACAAGGCGTTCACATCATCGACGTCGTAGCCACCCGCCGCAGCCGCCTCGCGTTGAGCCTCGTCGCATCCGGTGGCCGCCCACCACTCGTCGGGCCGCTCACCGGGACAAGGGATCATCCCGGACAGGTAGACCAGAGCAGCGGCGTCAACCCGTGGGCAGGCGAGTGGGCCGGTGAATCCGCCCAGCGAGTGTGCGACGACGACGGGCCGGGTGCCGTCGTCGGGGTTCTGCGCGACGACCGCGTCGACGTAGGCGCGCAGATCCGCGGAGTCGTCGGCGCAGGGAAGGTCGATCGGGACCCCACGATGCCCGAGTCCGGCCAGCTCGGTCACCACGAACTGCCAGTACGACGGATCGGAGCCCCCGCCGGGTATCAGCAAGAAGTTGGTCACGCAGATGACGGTGCCATATCTGTCCGCCGACCGGACGCGGCGATGAGATTGTGGGGGTACCCGGGTCTACGTGACTATGGAACCCATGGGACTACCCGTGCAGCCCCCGCTGGAGCCGATGCTGGCCAAGGCGGCCACGAAGGTGCCGGCCGAGGACGGTGTCTGGTCCTTCGAGCCGAAATGGGACGGGTTCCGGGCGCTGGTCTTCCGTGACGATGACGCCGTCGTGCTGTTGTCCCGCAGCGGAAAGGACCTGGGCCGGTACTTTCCCGAGGTCATCGACGCGGTCCGCGACGAATTGACCCCGCGGTGCGTGCTGGACGGCGAGATCGTGGTGCCCCGGGAGATCGCAGGCCGGACCCGGCTGGACTGGGAGTCGCTGAGTCAGCGCATCCACCCCGCGGAAAGCCGCATCACCAAACTCGCCGGCGAGACCCCGGCGCACTTCATCGGTTTCGACGCGCTGGCCGTGGGCGATCGGTCACTGCTGGGCGAACCGTTCCGGATCCGCCGGCAGGCGTTGATCGAATCCGTGCAGGAAAAACGGTGGTGCCACGTCACCCGCACCACCGAGGACCCCGCTCTCGGGACGCGGTGGTTGGCGGAGTTCGAGGGCGCCGGACTCGACGGCGTGATCGCCAAACGCCTCGACGGGCCGTACCTGCCGGGTAAGCGGGAGATGGTGAAGGTCAAGCACCACCGCGATGCGGACTGCGTGGCCATCGGCTACCGCATCCACAAGAGCGGTGAGGGCATCGGTTCGATCCTGCTCGGCCTGTACCGCGAGGACGGTGAACTGCAGATGGTCGGCGGCGCAGCATCATTCACCGCGAAGGCGCGGCTGTCATTGCTGGCCGACCTGGAGCCGCTGCGCGAAGGTGATCAGGTCAACGACGGCGAACCGAGCCGGTGGAACTCTGCTGCCGACAAACGCTGGATTCCGGTGCGCCCGGAGCGGGTGTGTGAGGTGGCCTATGACCAGATGGAGGGCAACAGCCAACATGGCCGGCGGTTCCGGCATGCGGTGAAGTTCCTGCGCTGGCGGCCCGACCGCGAACCGCGCAGCTGCACGTTCGGCCAACTCGACGTGCCGCTGAACTACGACCTGTCCGACGTCCTGGAGAAGAACTGATGGCAAGCAAAGCCGAAGAGGTCGACGTCGACGGTGTGGCCGTGCGGTTGACCAACCGTGACAAGCCGTACTTCCCGGCGCTCGGCGCCAAGGGCACCAAGGGTGCGTTGTTCGACTACTACCTCTCGGTCGCTGGTCCGATGGTGAACCTGTTGCGGGACAGGCCGGTTCATCTACAGCGTTTCCCCGACGGCATCGACGGCGAGGAGATCTACCAGAAGCGGGTTCCGCAGAAGCATCCCGACTATCTGCAGACCTGTACCGTCACCTTCCCCTCGGGTCGCACCGCCGACGCGCTGAAGATCACTCATCCGTCCGCCATTGCGTGGGCCGCCCAGATGGGTGCGGTGACGCTGCACCCGTGGCAGGTGCGCTGCCCGGACACCGAGCATCCCGACGAGTTGCGTATCGACCTCGACCCGCAGCCGGGTACCGGGTTCGCGCAGGCGCGCGAGGTCGCCGTGGACGTGCTCAAACCGCTGCTCGACGAGCTCGGTCTGGTGGGCTATCCGAAAACCTCGGGCGGGCGCGGCGTCCACGTCTTCCTGCGGATCGCCACCGACTGGGATTTCATCGCGGTGCGCCGCGCCGGCATTGCCCTGGCCCGCGAGATCGAGCGGCGCGCGCCGGCAGCCGTGACGACGTCGTGGTGGAAGGAGGAGCGAGGGGCGCGGTTGTTCATCGATTACAACCAGAACGCCCGGGACCGCACGTTCGCATCGGCGTACTCGGCCCGCAAGACGCCGATAGCGACGGTGTCGACGCCCTTGACGTGGGACGAACTGCGTGACGCCGACCCGGACGACTACACGATCGCCACGGTGCCGGGCTTCGTTGCCGGCCGACCAGATCCGTGGGCCGGCATCGATGAGACCGCGCAGTCGATCGAGTTGCTACTGGACATGGTGCGGGAGGACGAGGAGCGTGGGCTGGGCGATCTTGCGTACCCGCCCAGCTATCCGAAGATGCCGGGCGAGCCTCCGCGTGTGCAGCCCAGCAAGAAGGTCGCCGAGCACTGGGATGCCGAGGGTAACCGGATCGCGGAGTGAGGCGGTTCAGCGCAGCGGCACGACGCCCGCGCCGACGAGTTCGGGACCGTCGACCTTCAGATGCGAAGCGGCGTTCGAGCACGCCACCAGCGAGCTGAACTCGACGGCTCCGAGCAGCAGCATCGGCCACAGGGCGCCGGCCACGGCGCTGAGGATCAGGATGTGCGGGGCCGGGTTGCGGGGATCGTTGAGACGGCGGCTCGCCACGTAGACGACGGCGGCGCTGGCCACCCATCCGATCAGGTACGCGATGACTGCTGTCTGGACCACGGTGTCTCCCCACTTCATCGGCAGCGGGGCGTGTGATGCACAAGCCTGGGCGCGATGTTCAGCTAAATGTAACCTCCACCTGATCTTGGCGGAAGCCCCAACGCGCCCCCGAGTTTGCCGACATTTGCCTGGTCAAAGACCTAATCGTCCCTCCAGCAACCTCACAGTCGGTTGCCAGCCCCACCCGGAAGTTAGCCAGGCCTAAGTCGTTGGAGACGGACCGTCCGGGGGTGCCGGCAACGGTTCTGTGTGGGTGTCGGGGCCGCGGCGGTCCGGTGCGGTCCGGTACTGCGGGCCGGTTCGCCGGCCCGACGGGTCCGGTCCGGTCCGGTGCCAGGAGGGCCCGCGCGTCCGTACCCCCCTCCGGTGCATCGTGCACTCGAAATGCTTTGCCTCACCGAGGATCCGGTGTCGATGCGAAGGGCTGTGCGGGGGCAGCTCCCGCGTGGATCCGCGGGGAGCCGGCGTGGCGGGATGTCACACACGAGGTGCGCCTGGAATCGGCGCGCCGATGACCCGCCCGGGCGTCCCCGTGACCGCCGCCGTCGGGACGGGCGGAGGCCGCCACATCGTTGGACGGTGTCCGTGACCTCATCGGCGCCGCGATGTAAGGCCGGTCACAAGGGTCGCCGACACCGGATCGAGCAACGCCGTGTGCGGCAACGCGACCCGTGAGCAGGAAATTGGTGAATTTCCGCGGCGACGCGCGTGGGCGCCGTCAGGCGGGGTTTTCCAGTGTTGAGCGATCGCTCAGCAAAACCTAGGGGCCGGGTGTCAGTGCGGCTTTGCCGGTGCGTTGCTGCCCCGCGCGATCGATCCACGTCAACCCGATCACATCGCCCGGGTAGTGCCGGTCCAATACCTGGGTCAGATCGGCGGCAGACTCGATCGGGGTCTCGTCGATGGTCAGGATCACATCACCATTGGCGAGTCCGGCCATCTCGGCCGGACCGCCCGGCAGCACCTCACGCACGAGCACGCCGGGAAATGCCTCGTGCTGTTCGGCGCTGCTGACCCCGACTCCCAGCAGCGTCGGCGGGCCGATGTGCACGGTGTCCGAGGGTATGCGCGACCGGATCTGATTGGCGATCGCCATCGCGTCGTTGATCGGAATGGCGAAACCCTCACCACCGGGGTCGGTCCGGAAGTTCACGGTCGCCGCAGTCGTCACGCCGATGACCTGCCCGGCGCCGTTGACCACGGGACCTCCGGAGTCACCGGCCCGCACGGGTGCGGCGATCTCGAACAGTCCGTTCATCTGGGACTTGGCGCCGGTGAGCTCGTCCTCGGCGCTGATCGTGCGGCCCAGTGCGGTGACCGTGCCGGATTCGCGGGTCAGCGGACTGTTGCTGCCCCGGGCGTTGCCGATGGCGATGACGGGCTCCCCGATCACGATGCCGTTGGAATCGCCCAGTGCCGCGGGCGGCAACCCGCCGGCCCCACGCAACTGCAGTACCGAGATGTCGCGGCCACGGTCGTAGCCGACGATATCGGCGCCGAAGGAGCGCCCGCCCACCACGGCGGTGATCACATCGGCACCCTGAACGACGTGGTAGTTGGTCAGCACCTGACCGCCGCCGTCGATCACGAAACCGGTGCCGGTGCCCATCACGCGCTGATAGTCGACGACGGTGTCCAGTCGGACCACCGACGGCTCGACCTGATCGGCGGCCCGGGACAGGTCGGCCGGCTCGGCGAGAGCGGTGGCAGGGGAGACCAGCAGAACGGCAGCAGTGGCGGAGACCAAGGCGGTGAGCCACCGCCGCGAGTGGACCTTGCGCATTCGCCGCCTTCCGAGCGCCAGAGGTTTCCCCTCAATAGTGACTGTGAGTGGGCGAACTGTCGACGTAATTGACGCCGGGAACGTCAATCCTCGGTGGCGATGCCACCGCGCGTGCGGCCCCGGCGGGACTTCCCCGACGGCCGGCGATTGCGCAGTTTGCCCTCGTCAGCGGCGTTTTCCTGGACCGGTTCGGCGTCCTCGGTCGACTCGGGCTCGTCCGCGGTGTCGGCGGACTCCGCAGAATCGGATTCGTCGGAATCGGGATCTTCGGTGGCCTCCGAGTTGCCCTCCGGGGTGTCCTCGGCAGGCTCGGCGACGGTCTCGTCGGTGGTGCTCGAGGCGTCCGCGCCGCGTCCGCGCCGGCTCTGCTGCTCGGACTTCACCTTGAGCGGTTTCGGCGGCGGCGGCGGCAACTCGGCCACGAAGGCCAGGTAGAACGCGAAGGCGGCCAGCAGGGCGATCGCGGCAGCGGCGCCGTAGATGCCGAACAGCCACTGGCCGGCGGTATCCAGATCCAGCCAGATCTCGCTGATGGCGGCACCCGTGATCAGCACCCCGGCCGCGATATGTCCGACGATCGACCAGACCCGCAGCGACAGCGCCAGCGCCGGCGTGCCGAGCGCGGGTTTGCGGGTACGCGCCAGGGTCAGCACCACCGGCAGCGCCGTCAGACCCACCAGCACGCCGCACACGATGCGCAGTGCGGTGCCCAGGGTGCCCGGCCACTGTCCGGTCAGCTCGAACCAGCGTGGAAGCACAAAGAGGAAGAACAGAACCCCGGCGAGTACCAGCGATGACGCGTGCCACAGCGATGCGATACCGCGCCGCATACTCCTCCTAGAACGAGTTTGTGGTCCCGGGGCGCGACCAGATCGATCTTCGGTCACGCCCCGGACCAACTGCGGAGGATAGGGGATTTGAACCCCTGAGGGCTATTAACCCAACCCGCGTTCCAGGCGAGCGCCATAGGCCACTAGGCGAATCCTCCGTTGGCCATGGTAGCCGACCGCCGGGAGACGCCCGACCACCCTCCGCAACGCGGCGGGGTACTACACTCGGCACTCGGACCCCGCGCGGCGTCCATCCTGTGAACTCCCCCAGGGCCGGAAGGCAGCAAGGGTCAATGGGCTCTGGCGGGTGCGCGGGGTCCCCTTACGTTGTGGAAGCACCCCGCTTTCCCGATGTCCTGTGCAATCCGTGTTCGCGGCTTCGCGTGAAAGGTCCGCCGTGTCGTTTGAGTCCTCGTCGTTCGAGTCACTGAGCCGCGACGAGCTGACGGCCCAGCACGAGCTGCTGCAGCGCAGCTACACCGAGCTGCAGGCCAAAGGTCTCACCCTCGACCTGACCCGCGGAAAGCCGTCGGCGGCGCAGTTGGATCTGTCCAACGGTCTGCTCGACCTACCGGGCAGCGATGCCTACCGGGACGCCGACGGTACCGACACCCGCAACTACGGTGGCCTGCATGGTCTTCCCGAACTGCGCTCGATCTTCGGTGAGCTGCTGGACATCCCGGTGCAGAATCTGATCGCCGGTAACAACGCCAGCCTGGAATTCATGCACGACGCGGTGGTGTTCTCCCTGCTGCACGGTGGCGTCGATTCTCCGCGGCCCTGGTCGCAGGAGCCGGGCGTGAAGTTCCTCTGCCCGTCGCCGGGTTATGACCGGCACTTCGCCATCACCGAGAGCTTCGGCATCGAGATGATGCCGGTGCCGCTGCGCGAGGACGGCCCCGATGTGGACCTCATCGAGGAACTCGTCGCCGCCGACCCGGCGGTCCGGGGTATGTGGTGCGTGCCGGTGTACTCGAATCCGACCGGCACGACCTATTCCCCGGAGACGGTCACCCGGCTGCTGCAGATGCGCACCGCGGCGTCGGACTTCCGGTTGTTCTGGGACAACGCCTACGCGGTGCACACCATCACCTCCGATTTCGTCGAGCCGATCGATGTGCTCGCCATCGCTGCGGACGCGGGCCACCCCAACCGGCCGCTGGTGTTCGCGTCCACCTCCAAGATGACCTTCGCCGGTGCCGGGGTGAGTTTCCTCGGTGCCTCGGCGGACAACATCGCCTGGTACCTCAAGCACGCCGGCAAGAAGTCGATCGGCCCGGACAAGGTCAACCAACTGCGGCATCTGCGTTTCTTCGGTGACGCCGATGGCGTCCGGCGGCACATGCAGCGCCACCGGGACCTGCTGGCGCCCAAGTTCGCGCTGGTCGCCGAGATCCTGGCCGACCGCCTGGACGCCGCCAAGATCGCGTCATGGACCGATCCCAATGGCGGATACTTCGTCAGCCTGGACGTCTGGCCCGGTACGGCGCGGCGCACCATCGCGCTGGCCAAGGACGCCGGTATCGCCGTCACCGCCGCCGGTGCGGCCTTCCCGTACGGAAAAGACCCGGAGGACAAGAACATCCGGATTGCACCGAGCTTCCCGCCGGAGTCCGACCTGCGTGCCGCCATCGATGGTCTTTCGACGTGTGCCCTGCTGGCGGCCACCGAGTCGCTGCTGGCTCGTGATTAGTCGCCCCCGCTCGGTACCCTGCTGACCGTGGCGCTCTACCGGAAGTACCGACCCGCAAGCTTCGCCGAGGTCGTCGGCCAGGAGCATGTCACCGCACCGTTGTCGACGGCGCTGTCCGCCGGCCGCATCAACCACGCGTATCTGTTCTCCGGCCCGCGTGGCTGCGGCAAGACCTCCTCGGCCCGCATACTGGCCCGGTCGCTGAACTGCGAGCAGGGGCCCACCCCGACGCCGTGCGGGGTGTGCGACTCCTGTGTGGCGCTGGCACCCAACGGCCCGGGCAACGTGGACGTGTCCGAACTGGACGCGGCCAGCCACGGCGGCGTGGACGACACCCGTGAACTGCGCGACCGCGCGTTCTACGCGCCGGCCCAGTCGCGGTACCGCATCTTCATCATCGACGAAGCGCACATGGTCACCAATGCGGGTTTCAACGCGCTGCTCAAGATCGTCGAGGAGCCGCCGGACCACCTGATCTTCGTGTTCGCCACCACCGAACCGGAAAAGGTGCTGCCCACCATCCGGTCCCGCACCCATCACTACCCGTTCCGGTTGTTGGCGCCCAAGACGATGCGCACCCTGCTGGAACGCATCTGCCGCGACGAGGGCGTGACGGTGGAGGACGCCGTCTACCCGCTGGTGATCCGGGCGGGCGGCGGATCGCCGCGCGACAGTCTCTCGGTGCTCGATCAGCTGGTCGCCGGGGCCGACAACAATCACGTCGTCTATCAGCGGGCGCTGTCGCTGTTGGGCGCCACCGATGTCGCGCTGATCGACGACGCCGTCGACGCGCTGGCCGCCGGCGATGCCGCCGCACTGTTCGGGGCGGTGGAATCGGTGATCGACGCCGGCCACGACCCGCGCCGATTCGCTGTGGATCTGCTGGAACGGTTCCGCGATCTCATTGTGCTGCAAGCCGTTCCGGATGCCGCGGACCGCGGGGTGGTCGATGCCCCGGACGGGGTGCTGGACCGAATGCGCGAACAGGCCGCCAAGGTGGGCTCGGCCACGCTGGCGCGTTACGCCGAGGTGGTGCATGCCGGGCTCGGCGAGATGCGCGGCGCCACCGCGCCGCGGCTGTTGCTCGAAGTGGTCTGCGCCAGGCTGCTGTTGCCGTCGGCCCACGACACGGAATCGGCTCTGCTGCAACGCATCGAGCGGATCGAGACCCGGCTGGACATGGCCATACCGGCTGACGGTTCGGCCCCGGCACCTGCCGCGGCTGCGATGTCGGCCAAGCAGTTCGTGCGGGCCAGCCGGGCCCAGGCCGCGGCCGAGGCGGCTCCCGAGCCGAAGCCCGAACCCACGCCCGCGCCGATTCCCCAGCCCAGGCCGCTGCCGACACCCGAACCCACGCCGGCTCCCGAGCCGGTGACGCCGCCGGTGCCCACGCCGGCTCCCGAGCCGGTGACGCCGCCGGTGCCCACGCCGGCTCCCGCGCCGGTGCCCCCGCCCCGACCTGCTCCCGAACCCGAACCCGAACCGGCTCCTGCTGCGGTGCCGCCGCCCGCCGCCGTCGGGCAACCGGATGCCGCGGCCGTCCGCTCGATGTGGGACACCGTGCGGGAAAAGGTGAATGCCCGCAGCAAGCCGGTCAACGCGATGCTGGCCGATGCGATCGTGCGCGCGGTGGACGGTGACACGCTGGTGCTCAGCCATCGGGCTCCGCCGCTGGCCAAGCGGCTCAGTGAGCCACGCAATGTCGACGTCATCCGTGAGGCGCTCAAGGACGCGCTCGGGGTGAACTGGCAGATCCGCTGCGTGCCGGACTCGGGCGAACCCGCCCCGTCCGATGCCGGTCCGGCTCCGCGCCCGGACCAGCGGGCCGAAGAGGAACGCATGCTGGCCGAGGCCAACAGCGACACCTCGGAGGTGGTGCGCCGCGACCCGGAGGAAGTGGCGATCGAACTGCTGCAGAACGAACTGGGCGCCAAGCGCATCGAAAAGAGTTAGCTGCCACTTCTCACGGGTCACGCTAGGCTGTTTGCCGGAACGGTTGATTCTGGGAGGTTGGCAGTGGCAAACCCGGTTGCTGAATTCTGGGGTGCGCGAGAGTACCGATTCGCGACCGGCGCGCTGCACGAGGGACGTTTCATGCGGCTGTTCGCCAAGATCGCGGCGGCGGGGTGCTTCGGGCTGGCCGGGCTGGTCGTCATCGCCGGGTTCCACCCGGCGGGGCCCAGCGGCGCCGGAGCACACCTCGTGCAGTTCGCGATCGCGTTGTCGGCCGTGGCGATGGGCATTCGTTGGCTCCGTCCGCCCTGGCTGACCCATCCGCAGGCGGTGGCCTTCGCGGTGTGGCTCGACCTGGCCATCGCCACCGTCGCCCTGACCATGTCGACCTCCATCACCGCCCTGTGCATTGCGGCGTTCCTGAGTGTCAACGGCGTGTACGTGGCGTTCCTGCTGGGGTGGCGAACACTGCTGGCTCATCTCATCTTCAGCGGGGCGATCATCGCGGTCATCGCGACCCAGGCGGTGCGCACGGACCGCGCGCAGCTCTGGGACATGACGATGATGCTGTTCCCGACCGTTACCTGGGTCATCGTCGTGTCCCTGTGTGGCGGCCTATTGGTCGAGCACGGCCGCCGGGCGCTGCGAAAGACCGCGCGGTCAGCGCACCACGATCCGTTGACGGGCCTGCGTAACCGCCGTGGCATGTACACCGCCATCAAAGACAGCCTCGCGGGCGCCGCGGAGCCGGTGACGGTCGTCGCGGCCGTCTGCGATATCGACAAGTTCAAGCAACTCAACGACAGCGCGGGGCACGCGGCCGGTGACGCCGCGCTGGCCGAGATGGCCCGTCGGCTGAAATCCCTGGCCTCGCCGAACGAACTCACCGCGCGTATCGGGGGTGACGAACTCGTGCTCGTGGCCTTTGCGGCCGATCCGGAAGATGCCGTCGAGGAACTGCTCGACAGACTCGCTCCGCTCACCATCGCCGATGCCGCCGGGGTGGTCCTGACCGCCAGCGTCGGCATCGCCGCCCTGAGCGCCGCCGATCCGCACTTCACCGTCGATGACGTGCTCAGGCACGCCGACGCGGCAATGTATGACGCCAAGCGGCCGGGCGGTGCGACGTGTGCCGTCTACGCTACGGAGCCCACCATGGCCGCATCGGCAGATCGCCATCGCGGCCACGGTCATCCAGCTTGACTGCCAGAACCTGGTGTAGCTGAACCACATTCGACTCGAAACCGAGCCGGGACCCGGCCATGTACAGACCCCACACCCTGGCGGTGGGCAGGCCGACCTCGGCGACCGCCTCATCCCAGTGCTCGACCAGGTTGCGGCCCCAGTCCCGCAATGTGAGTGCGTAGTGCTTGCGCAGATTCTCCTCGTGCAGCACTTCCAGCCCTACGTCCTGCGCCTCGGCGATGATGCGTCCGGATCCCGTCAGCTCGCCGTCGGGGAAGACGTAGCGATCGATGAAGAAGCTGGCCGAGGCGCCGGCACGGTTGTTGGGGCGGGTGATGCTGTGGTTGAGCAGCAGGGCACCCGGACGCATCCTCGCCTGCAGGAAGGCGAAATAGGCGGGGTAGTTCGCCACACCGATGTGCTCGGTCAGCCCGATCGAGGACACCGCGTCGAATCCGGACTCGGTGATATCGCGATAGTCGCCGTGGCGCACCTCGGCCAGACCGGACAACCCCTCATCGGCGATGGCGCGCTGCGCCCACGCCGCCTGCTCGGCCGACAGGGTCACGCCCAGCACCCGGACGCCTCTGCGGGCCGCGTAGCGAACCATGCTGCCCCAGCCGCAGCCCACATCGAGCAGTCGGTCCCCGGGTTGCAAGCGCAGCTTCTCGAAGACCAGCCGGTACTTGTTGTCCTGGGCATCTTCCAGCGAGGCATGCTCATCCGGGTAGCACGCGCAGGTGTAGGTCATCGATGGGCCGAGTACGCGTTCGTAGAAGATATTCGACACATCGTAGTGATGGTGTATCGCCTCGGCGTCGCGTTTCTTGCTGTGCCGCAGCCCTTCTGCGACGCGTCGCCAGCGCGGAAGCGCCTCCTGAGGGGGCGGTGCGATGGGGAACAGATGCTCCAGGCCTATCGAACCGATGACATTGGCCAGCACGCGGGCGGGCGGGCGTTTGATCGCCATCTTGTCCGCGAGTGCCCGCAACAGGTCGTAGGGATCGCCGGGATGCACCCCCAGCGGCTCGATATCGCCGGCGACGTAGGCACGGGCCAGGCCCAGTTCGCCCGGTGCGGTGGCCAGGTATGTGGTGCCGCGCGGAGACGTCAGCGACAGGCCGACGGTGGCATCCGCCGGTCCCGATGTGCTGCCGTCGTACGCGGTGAACTTCAGGGGGAGCTTGCCGGCGGTGAAGACTTCGAGCACCTCGGCGAGACTGAGCCGACCCTGATCGGCGTGATCTTTGAACGTCGTCATCGGTTGTGCACCGCCTTCGCGTACAGGTCGAGTAACCGTGAGTCGGGGTCGTAGGTTTTCTTCACGGATCGGTAGGTCTCGCCGCCGTAGAGGGCGTCGAACTCGTCGGCGCCGTAGAAGGATTCCGAGTACAGCGACTTGTGGCCGTTCAGTTCGGCGACCTTGCGTTCGATGAGTCGGTTGGTGTGTCCCGGTGCGGGACCGGCCGGTGCCGAGGACCAGAAGCCGATGTTGACGTAGGTGTGACCGGGTCGCAGCGGATACAGCGGCCACTGTGCACCGTGGTCGCGCAACCGCAGCGGGCACAGCCAGATCGGTTCGATGGGAACGTTGTCCAGGAACCAGTTCAGGAAGGTGGTGCAGTTCTCCAGTGGCACCTCGACGTCCTGGACCACCCGCTCCCTGGGGGGACGGCCGTTACGCTTCTCGATTCGGTCGGCGATCCCGAACCGCTGGTCGTAACCGATGAGCTTCCAGTAGAAACTGCTGCGACGGTAGCGGCGCGGCCACAGCCGGCGCAGCACCGGATGCTGGGCGCCGAAAGCCCTTGAACACCAGAACCAATCGGTGTCCCAGCGCCACAGGTAGTCGGCGATGGTGAGGCGGTCGTGGCGCTCGCCCTCGGCGTGCTGAATGGAGCGGTAATAGATGTCGCGGCCGGTGTAGTCGCTGACCGGGCCCGCGGTGTCGGTCTGAATGCCCAGACACAGGTAGCTCTCGTCGGCGCTGAACACCACGCCGTCGAGGTAGTGCACGGGCACACCCTGGTAGCCGCGGGTCTCGATGATGCGGTCCATCTCAGCGACCATCTCGTCGAGCGAATGGAACCGCAGATGGCGCAGCGCGACGAAGGGCTGGACGGATTCCAATTCGATCCGTAGCCGCACCGAATAGCCGAGGGTGCCATAGGAGTTCGGAAACGCATGAAAGAGGTCTGGATGGGTGTCCCGGTCGGCGGTCACCAGCTCACCTGCGCCGGTGAGGACGTCGAGTTCGAGCACCGACTCGTGGGGCAGGCCGTTGCGGAAGGAGGCCGATTCGATACCGAGACCGGTGACGGCTCCGCCGAGCGTGATCGTCTTGAGCTGGGGAACCACCAGTGGGGACAGGCCGTGGGCCAGGGTGGCGGCCACCAGATCCTCGTAGGTGCACATACCCGAGACGTCGGCGGTGCGGGCTGCGGGGTCGACGGCGATGACGCCGGTGAGCCCGGAGGTGTCCAGACCTTCGGCAGCGATCTTCTCCCGCGCCCGGAACAGGTTCGACGTGGGTTTGCGCAGTCGCACAGTCGCTGTCGGGGGGATGGCCCGGTAACTGGCCAGTAGTCGCTGCACGCCCGCCCCGTGTACAGCTTGTGCGTCAGTTGCCACAACAGACACACATATACGCTAGTCCTCGGTCGCCGAAGCCGCGACCGCACCGATACGTGATGACAGGAGTTTTGCACTCATGGGACAGGTCAGCGCTTCCAGCACTGTGTTGATAGATGCCGCACCGGAAGCTGTGCTTGCCGCGGTCTCCGATTACCAGACGGTGCGGCCCAAGATCCTCTCGTCGCATTACAGCAACTACTCCGTGCTGCAGGGCGGGCAGGGCGCAGGCACCGTCGTCACCTGGAAGCTGCAGGCCACCGAGTCCCGCTCCCGCGATGTGAAGGCCAGCGTCGACGTCGCCGGCAAGACCGTCATCGAGAAGGACGCCAACTCCACCCTGGTGACCAACTGGACGGTGGCGCCCGCAGGCACCGGTTCGACCGTCACCGTCAAGACGTCGTGGAACGGCGCGGGCGGTATCAAGGGCTTCTTCGAGAAGACCTTCGCCCCGCTGGGCCTGCGCAAGATTCAGGACGAGGTGCTGGGCAACCTGAAGAAGGAACTCGAAACGGCTTCCTAGGTGTTGGCCAGCCAGGTCGCGACGCCCCGGGCCACCGCCTCGGCCAGCTTCTGGCGTCCGGCCTCGGACTCCATCAACGCGGAGTCGGCCGGGTTCTTCATATTGCCCAGCTCCACCAGCACCGACGGGAACTGCGCATGGTTGAGCCCGGCGATGTCCGAGCGCGGGTTGAGGCCCCCTGAGCCGATGTAGTTGGCCGGCGGGATCCCCGAGCCGCGTAGTTGATCGCGCATGATCTGCGCGAACTGCACCGAGGGGCCGGCCTGGACGGTGTTCAGCGGCGGGTCCGAGTAGAGCACGTGGAAACCGCGACCGGTGGCCGGGCCGCCGTCGGCGTGAATGCTGACGATGGCGTTGGGTCGCAGGGCGTTGGCCATGGCGGCGCGCTCGTCGACGCACGGACCCACCGCATCGTCGTTGCCGCGTGACATCGCGGTCCTGACACCGTTGGCATCCAGGATCGCGCGGACCCGGAGCGTGACATCCCAGTTGAACGTGTGCTCGGGGTAGCCCGAGTTCGTGGTGGTGCCGCTGGCCTGGCAGTCCTTGGTGCCGCCCCGTCCGGTGGGGACCTGGCGGCTGATGGACGCGTCGTTGGCGCCGTTGTGGCCCGGATCGAGGAACACGATCTTGCCGGCGATGGTGTTGGGCGCGGCGCCGGCCAACGGGGCGGCCGAGCCGGACAGACTGGCGGCGACGAGCATCGTCGCCGCTGTGATGGCGCCGACACGCAAGCTGGAGGGGACGTGCACGCCGCCACGGTAGTCGCCGTGACGGCTAGTGTTGAAGAGCAAATCGTCTCGGACTCGTGAGTGAAATGAAGTCGAGACCCGGTCGAAATCAAGAGGGGACAGTCATGCAACCCGGTGGTGGTCAGCCCGATATGTCCGCGTTGCTCGCGCAGGCACAGCAGGTGCAGCAGCAGCTGATGGAGGCTCAGGAGGCGCTGGCAAACGCCGAGGTGCACGGCCAGGGTGGCGGGGGCCTGGTGCAGGTCACCATGAAGGGCAGCGGTGAGGTCATCGCGGTGGCCATCGACCCGAAGGTGATCGACCCGTCGGATCCCGAGACGCTGCAGGATCTCATCGTCGGGGCGCTCGCCGACGCGTCCAAGCAGGTCACCATCCTCGCCCAGACGCGGCTCGGGCCGCTGGCCGGTGGCCTGGGTGGTTTCGGACTGCCGGGTACCTGAGTTGTTCGAGGGGCCGGTACAAGATCTGATCGACGAGCTCGGCAAGCTGCCGGGGATCGGGCCCAAGAGTGCCCAGCGCATCGCGTTCCATCTGTTGTCGGTGGAGCCGCCGGATATCGACCGGCTGACCGCGGTGCTCGGCCGAGTCCGCGACGGTGTCACGTTCTGCGCGGTGTGCGGCAACGTCTCCGACGAGGAACGCTGCCGGATCTGCAAAGATGCCCGCCGCGACGCCTCCCTGGTGTGTGTCGTCGAAGAACCCAAGGACATCCAGGCGGTGGAGCGCACCCGTGAGTTCCGGGGCCGCTACCACGTGCTGGGCGGGGCGCTGGATCCGTTGTCCGGGGTGGGGCCCGATCAGCTGCGCATCCGCGAACTGCTCAACCGGATCGGGGAGCGGGTCGACGGTGTCGACGTTGCCGAGGTGATCATTGCTACCGACCCCAACACCGAGGGCGAGGCGACCGCGACGTATCTCATGCGGATGCTGCGCGATATTCCCGGATTGACCGTCAGCCGAATTGCATCCGGTCTGCCCATGGGCGGTGACCTGGAGTTTGCCGACGAATTGACGCTAGGACGTGCGCTCGCCGGCCGTCGCGCTATGGTCTAGATGACAGAGACGGCAATATGTCTACCGGCTGCCGAGCGGCTGGTGGTTTGCTGAAATTGCGTGTCGGTGCGCGTGTTCGTGAAAGGCGGTGAAGGTGACTCGCGTCTTCCTTTCGACCTGGGGGCAGAGCGACAACATCGGCGATTCGATTTTGCGGCGCGGTCAACTTCGCACGTTCCAGAACATCGAGGGCGCCCAACTGCACGTCCATGTGGGCCGCAAGGATTTCGATCCCAATTCCGAAGACTATGTGACCGCGATCGGTCTCGACGGCACCGAGAAGCAGTACGACACGGCCGCCGGCTGGCTGTTCCGGGCTCTCGGTAGTTCGGCCGCGGCGCGCACGATCCTGGTCATGCCGACCGGTGAGATTCTCATGCCCGAGCGCTTCCGCCGTTACTGGGGATGGTGGACCCTCATCGGGGCGCTCGGAGCCAAGAGTCGCGGCGGCGCCATGGTGCAGGTCGGTGCCGGGGTCCGGATGGCGACCGTCGGCAAGGGCAAAGAGGACGGCACCCGTGTCGTTCGGGAACACATCGAGGTACCGCCGCTGGAGCGGATCGCGCGGCGCAATATGCCGGTGGTGGCATGGCGAGATGCCAACACCCGCAACTCATTCCAGGTCGGTGACGTCGCCCCGGACTGGGCGTTCGGGGAGGGCCCCGATCCGGCCGGCGGTCTGGGCCCGGCGCCGTCGGAGCGCAAGGTGCTGGCGGTGACCATGCGTTCGGACCGGGATGTGTTGACCGAGGACAAGATTGCGCTGATCCGGGAGATCGCGCACATGCACGGGTTGCGGATCCAGGTGTACAGCCAGGTGCGCCGGGACCGCGCCACGATGGAGGAACTGGCCGAGATCCTGCATCCCGGCACGGCGGCGATGGTGATGCGCGATGAGACCCATGGTGAATGGGAAGCGCTGATGCGCAACCTGTATCGGGATTCTGCGATCGTCGTCAGCGACCGGTTGCACGCCCTGATCATCGCCGCGACCGAGGGCGCCATACCGTTGGCCCTGTCGAACTGGACGACCGAGAAGGCCGTCCGGATGCTCAAACCCGGCGGGTTCGACCTGCCTTCGCAGGACCCGGGCGCCATCAAGAGCTATCTCGCGGAGATGTTCGCCGATCCGGCGGCCGTGAGCCGTCGCATCAGTGGCGCACGAGCCGAACTCGACGGCGTGCGCGGCCGGTTGCGGGCGCTGGTCGCGGGTTAGACCCGGCGCGGCGCCGCCAGTCGCTCGGTGCGCAGCTGATCCACCTCGGCAAGGGGCAGCGCAGGAAGCTCACCCACCACCTGGCTGAGCAGGTGGTCGGCCAGTTCCGGATTGCGTGCCAGGCACGGTCCGTGCAGATAGGTGGCCACCACACTGCCCTGCACCGCGCCGTCATAACCGTCACCGGCGCGGTTGCCCGCCCCCTTGGTGACCGCGCTCAGCGGCTCGGCGTCACGCCCGAGAACCGTTCCGCCCCGGTGATTTTCGAAACCGGTCAGGGGCTGGGTGAGACCGCTCAGCAACGGTGTCGCCGACACCTCCCCGATGGTGCGAGCCGCCTGCGGCGCGGTGGTGACATCGAGCAGACCGACGCCGTCGACCCGTTCACCGGCCGACGTCTCATACCAGTGTCCGAGCACCTGGATGGCCGCGCAGATCGCGAGCACCGGGGCCCCGCGCACCGCGGCGCGCTGCAGACCCGGGTAGCGGATCAGATGCTTGGTCGCCAGCCGCTGGGCGTAGTCCTCGGCGCCGCCCAACGTGTAGATGTCCAGCGAGTCCGGTACCGGGTCGGCCAGCGTGATCTCGACGATCTCGGCGTCGATCCCGCGCAGTCGCAGGCGTTGTCGCAGCACCACGGCGTTGCCGCTGTCACCGTAGGTGCCCATCACATCGGGCAGCACCAGCCCGATCCGGACGGTCATTGAACATTCCCCCGGTCGCTGCGCTCCTGCCCGCCGCCGACCTTCCGGTTCAGCTGCAGGAAGGCCGTGTAGTTGGCGATCACCTCGACATGCCCGGGCGGGCAGGACGCGATTGCGGCGACGGTGTCATGCACCAGAGTGTGCTCCACCCCGGCATAGCCGAGGCGCACCGCCAGGTCGGTGCCGCGTTCGCCGGCCGCGACCACCTGGGTGCGTTCGAAATGCTCGAACCGGACATCCCACAGCCAGGACAGATCCTCCCCGTCGGGGACCTGTCCGTTGACCGAGATGACCACTCCCGCAGCGTCCTTGTCGATCATCGACAAGGCCTCCTGCCAGCCCGCGGGATTCTTGGCCAGGAGCAGGCGTGCGGTGTGGGCACCGACCTTCACGGTCCGGTACCGCCCGGCCACCTCGTCGACCGTCGATACCGCGGCCACCGCCTTGACCGGGTCGGCACCCAGCGCCACCGCCGCGGCAACGGCCTGGGTGGCGTTCCCGCGGTTGACCGCACCCGGCAGCGCGAGCGTCATCGGCACGGCGAGGCCGTCGGGGCCGTGGATATCGGTGTCGTCATAGGTCCACTGCGGTGTGGGTCTCTTGAAATCGGTACCGGTGGAGTGCCAGTGGTTGCCGTCGCGGACGATGATCTCCCCGGAGCGGGGACAGCTCACCGAATCGCCGGCCCAGCTGCCACCGGCCGCCACCCACACCACGTTCGGGCAGTCGTAGGCCGCCGAGGTCATCAGGACGTCATCACAATTGGCGATCACCACGGCGTCCGGGTGGCGGGCCAACCCGGCGCGCAGCGTGCGTTCGATGTGATTGATTTCACCGACGCGATCGAGCTGATCGCGGGACAGATTGAGCAGCACGATCACCGCCGGTGACACCGCGTCACTGACATGGGGCACGTGCATCTCGTCGACTTCCAGTGCGGCCAGCTCGGCCTTGCGGGCCCCGGCCAGCGCGGCGACCAGCCCGGCGTCCATGTTGGCGCCCTCGGCGTTGGTGGCCACCGGGCCCAGCGTGGACAGCGCCGCGGCAGTCATCCTGGTGGTCGTCGATTTACCGTTCGTACCGGTCACGACCACCGTGCGGCGGTTCTTGGCGAGTTGGCCCAGGATCGACTTGTCGATCGACATCGCCACCAGGCCGCCGATCATCGCCCCGGCGCCGCGGCCGGTCACCCGGGAGGCCCAGCGTGCGGCGGCCCCGGCGCCCAGCGCCAGCCGTGCTCTAGGGGTGACCATCCTGGGAATTTTAGGGGCCCGACACGCGCAGCTGCGATCCGGTGTTGTCGGACCACCGTGCCATCCTCGGAATATGAGCCAGTGCTGGGGCCGACCGGCGGCCGAGGCGGGGGCCGAGGCGGGGGCCGGGTGGGCCGTCGTGGACGTGGAGACCACCGGGTTCCGGCCGGGCCAGGCCCGTGTCGTCAGCGTCGCCGCCCTGGCCGTCGGCGACGACGGCAGCGTCGAGCACAGCGTCTCCTCCCTGCTGAACCCCGGCGTCGACCCTGGCCCCACCCATGTGCACGGACTGACCGCCGAGATGCTGGCGGGCCAACCCACGTTCGGCGATATCGCACCTCAGCTCATCGAGGTACTGCACGGCCGGACGCTGGTCGCGCACAACGTCGCGTTCGACTACGCATTCCTGGCGGCCGAGGCCGAACTCGTCGGCGCTCAACTGCCGGTCGACACCGTCATGTGCACGGTCGAGCTGGCGCGTCGGCTGAATCTGGGTACCGAGAACCTGCGCCTGGAGACGTTGGCGCGGCACTGGGGCGCGACCCAGTTGCGTCCGCACGACGCGCTCGATGACGCGCTGGTGCTCGCGCAGATCCTCAAGCCCGCGCTGGTGCAGGCGCGTGAGCGCAGATCCTGGCTGCCGATCCGTTCGGTGAGCCGCCGGATCTGGCCCAACGGCCAGATCACCCACGAGGAGCTGCGGCCGCTGAAGGTGCTGGCGGCACGGATGCCGTGCGATCACCTGAATCCGGGGCTCTATGTCGCCGGGCGGCCGCTGGTGCAGGGGATGCGGATCGCGCTGTCGGCCGAGATGACGCACACCCACGAAGAGGTCATCGAGCGGATCCTCGACGCCGGCCTCTCCTATGCGGAGAACGTCGACGGGCAGACCTCCCTGGTGGTGTGCAATGACGCCGCACCCGCACAGGGCAAGGGCTACCAGGCGGTCGAGCAGGGCATCCCGCTGATGGGAGACGCCGAGTTCATGACACGCATCGGGCAAGCCGTCGGCGGCACCGATGTCGAGGAGTTCACCGACACCACCGCGGACGGCGACCAGTACGCGCTGTTCTGAACGATGATCACCGGGTGAAACGCAGCATCCCGGCGATCCTGCTCGCTTCCGCGCTTGCGCTGGCACCGTCGGCGACCGCCGACACCGAGGGCACCACCTGGTTCCTCGGCGGCGGACGCACCGCCGGGTCGCCGTCGGAGCTGACCATCGAGCAGGCCCGGGAGCGCCTCGGCGACCAGGGGGCCGACCCGCGCATCGACGCGGTGATCCAGTACAGCCGCGACGGTGTGCACACCGGCGGCCCCTTCGGCGCGGCGGTGCGGGAGGGCACGGCCAATGCCGTGGCCGTGGTCGAGCCCGGCGACACCGTGATCGGTTACAGCCAGGGCGCCGTGATCGCCCAACAGCTCAAGAAGATCCTGGCCGGCGATCCCGCCGTCACCGGCGCGGACTACACGTTCGTCACGTTCGGTGACCCGACGAACAGCAAGGGCGGCGAGATGCCGTTCATGCGTCGCCATCGGATCAACCTGGGCGACCTCCTGCCGCCGTTGACCGCCGATGACGAGACGGTGTTCTCCACCACCACGGTGGCCCAGGAGTACGACCGCATCGCCGACTTCCCGGACCGCCCCTGGAACCTGGTGGCCGTGTACAACTCGCTGCTGTCGGCCAAGGACCACCTGGGCTACCGGATGGCCTGGTCGGAGATCACCGCGGCGCAGCGTGGCCAGGGCGTGCACTCCGATGACACCCAGGACCGCGACCGTGTGATCACCACGGAGCGCAACAGAAAGGGCGGCAGCAATATTCATGTGCTGGTGAAGTCCGACACGTTGCCGCTGACGCGCCCGCTGCGCAGTGGTATCACCTGGCTCAACCGGGTGGTGGACGCGATCGATATCCCGCTGCGATGGGTCATCGATGCCGGATACCACGGAGTGCGGGCTTAGCGCGCCGGTCAGGCGAACAGTGGCGGATTCAGCCGCGCGAACCCCGCTTGTCGTACGTAGGGGAAATGTGGATAGGACGGCTCGGGTGCGCTGACGGCATCCAGACGCGCGATCTGCTCGCCGGTCAGGGTCCAGCCGACCGCACCGAGATTCTCTAGCAGCTGCGCGGGGGTGCGGGCGCCCACGATGACCGACGCGACCGTGGGACGGCGAAGTACCCAGTTGAGCGCGACCTGCGGGATGGAACGTCCCGTCTCGTCGGCGATAGCGGAGAGTTCGTCGACGACATCGAAGAGCACATCATCGTCCACAGGTGGCCCGGCATCGGCCGTCCTGTGCAGGCGACTGACGGGCGGGAGACCCGTTCCGCGTCGTATCCGTCCCGTCAGTCGTCCCCAGCCCAGTGGGCTCCAGACCAGCGCGCCCACCCCCTGGTCGAGGCCCAGTGGCATCAGGTCCCATTCGTAGTCCCGGCCGATCAGCGAGTAGTACACCTGGTGGGCGACATATCGCACGCGGTGCGACGCGTCCGCCGCGGCAAGGGATTTCATGAGCTGCCAGCCGGCAAAATTCGAAACGCCCGTGTAGCGGATCTTCCCCTGTTGCACCAGGACATCGAGCGT
Organism: Mycolicibacterium frederiksbergense; assembly: GCA_030499155.1. Lineage (GTDB taxonomy): Bacteria > Actinomycetota > Actinomycetes > Mycobacteriales > Mycobacteriaceae > Mycobacterium > Mycobacterium frederiksbergense_A. Next base: position 1,936,147 of record JAUKNU010000001.1, read on the forward strand.
GTCCACCACTTCCTCGACCGGTGTCGCAGCGTCGTAGGCATGGAGCTGGAACATGTCGATGTGATCGGTGCGCAAGCGGCGAAGTGCTGCTTCGACGGCGGTGATCAGGCGCCGCCGTGACGTGCCCGCGTCGTCGGGTCCGGAGCCGACGGGTAGTGCGGCCTTGGTCGAGATCACTACGGAATCGCGCCGGCCCTGTAGCGCTGCGCCGAGCACGGATTCCGATGCACCGTCGGAGTAGACATCGGCGGTGTCGAACAGGGTGATCCCGGCCTCGAGGCAGATTTCCACCATGGTGCGTGCCTCATCGATTCCGGTATCTGCCCACGCCCCGAAGAACTCACCGCTTGCGCCGAATGTCGCTGTACCGAAAGCCAATTCGGAAACGATCAGGCCGGATCGGCCTAGATGACGGTACTCCACCAGCACTCCTTAAAGAGATTATATTCCCGTTAAGTGAGAGTAGCACCGGTTGCACGTTAAGGAAACGGCAGTCCCGTTAAGATGGGATCATGGCGACCAGACCCGGAGGCAGGACCGCCGCGGTGCGATCCGCGGTGCTCACCGCGACTGTCGACCTGCTCATCGAGAACGGTCTGGTGGGGCTGGAGTTGACGGCGGTCGCCGACCGGGCCGGTGTCGGCAAATCGACGGTCTACCGACGCTGGGGAACTGTGTCTGCCCTCGTCGACGACCTGCTGGCCGATATGGCAGAGACGTCGCGACCGCGTCCGACGACCGGCAGCCTCCGGGATGACCTGGTGAGCGTGGCCAGACTCATCCAACGGACGCTGGCCGATCGACGCCAGGGCAGCCTTTTCAAGGCAATCCTCGCCGCCGGCACCTGCGATGTGCGCACCGCCGCGGCGCTCGCCGGCTTCTACCGGGTACGCATCGGCGAGATGGCTCCGATCATCCTGGACGCGATCGAGCGCGGTGAGGCCCCGCGGGGAACCGATCCCGCCGCAGTGATCCGGTACGTCTCTGCCCCGTTGTACTACAGCCTGCTCACCGATACCGAACCACTGCGCCGGGCAGACGCGGACAGGGCGGCTGCTGCTGCGCTCGCGGCCGTGACCGCCGGCGTCTTCGCCTGAGCTACCGCGCCGCCCGGTTCACCGCGGACACCACGGCGCGCAGCGACGCGGTGGTGATGGATGTGGCGATGCCGACGCCCCAGACCGTCTTACCGCCGATGGAGGCTTCGACGTAGGCCGCGGCCTGGGCCTCTTCGCCGGCGGACAACGCGTGCTCGGAGTAGTCCAGCACGTTCACCTGGAAGCCGACCGCACCGATGGCGTCCACGAACGCGGCCAGCGGACCGTTACCGGCACCGACGATCTCACGTTCCTCACCGTCGATCTTGACGATCGCGGTGATGGTGTCCGTCCCGCCGTCCACCTCTGAGGCGTCGACCTTCTGCCGCATGCGCTCCAGTGGCCGGATCGGGGACAGGTACTCCTCGGAGAAGACGTCCCAGATCTCCTTGGGTGAGACTTCGCCGCCTTCGCCGTCGGTGATCTGCTGGATGGCCTGGCTGAACTCGATCTGCAGCCGCCGGGGCAACGCCAGACCGTGATCGGCCTTCATGATGTAGGCGACGCCGCCCTTACCGGACTGCGAGTTCACCCGGATGACGGCCTCGTACGTGCGGCCGACGTCCTTGGGGTCGATCGGCAGGTACGGAACCTGCCACAGGATGTCGTCGACATCGGAATCCGCTTCGTCGGCAGCGACTTTCATCGCATCGAGGCCCTTGTTGATGGCGTCCTGGTGGCTGCCGGAGAACGCGGTGTACACCAGATCGCCACCGTAGGGATGGCGTTCGTGCACGGGCAGCTGGTTGCAGTACTCCACGGTGCGGCGGATCTCGTCGATATTGGAGAAGTCGATCTGCGGGTCGACGCCGCGGCTGAACAGGTTCAGGCCCAACGTCACCAGGCACACGTTGCCGGTACGCTCGCCGTTGCCGAACAGGCAGCCCTCGATGCGGTCCGCTCCGGCCTGGTAGCCCAGTTCGGCTGCGGCGACGGCGGTTCCGCGGTCATTGTGCGGGTGCAGGCTCAAGATGATGCTGTCCCGGGGCGCCAGGTGCCGGTTCATCCACTCGATGGAATCGGCGTACACGTTCGGGGTGGCCATCTCGACCGTCGCGGGCAGATTGACGATCAGCGGCACCTCGGGCGTCGGCTGCACGATCTCGGCGACCGCGTTGCAGACATCCACCGCGTATTCCAGTTCGGTGCCCGTGTAGGACTCCGGGCTGTACTCATAGCGCCACCGGGTGTCCGGGTACTTCTTGGCCTCTTCGACACACATCCGCGCACCGTCGGTGGCGATCTTCTTCACGGCGGCGCGATCGGCGCGGAAGACCACCCGGCGCTGCAGGATCGATGTCGAGTTGTAGAAGTGCACGATCGCCTGCGGCGCACCGGCGCACGCCTCAAAGGTCTTCGAGATCAGCTCGGGACGGCACTGGGTCAGCACCTGGATGGTGACATCATCGGGGATGGCGCCCTGCTCGATGATCTCGCGGACGAAGTCGAAGTCGGTCTGGCTGGCCGACGGGAAGCCGACCTCGATCTCCTTGTAGCCCATCCGGACCAGCAGGTCGAACATGCGGCGCTTGCGCGCCGGGCTCATCGGGTCGATCAGTGCCTGGTTGCCGTCACGCAGGTCCACCGCACACCACTGCGGGGCGGTGTCGATGACCTTGTCGGGCCAGGTGCGGTCCGGCACGGTGACCGGTTCGACCTCTTCGGCAAAAGTGCGGTACCGGCTCACCGGCATCGAGGATGCACGCTGGGTGTTCCAGGAGGGCTGGCCGGGGTTGCGGGGACCGGCCGGGGTGGAGATCGCGCGGACGGACGAGAAGGCGTCAGATGAGATATCAGGGGTGGTCATGATGTTGGCTCCGGGGTCTTGTGTGGATTTCAGACCGGCGCATCGCGAAAACCCGCGACGGGAGGCCAGTCTGGATCAGACCCCGTCGCGGCGTCCGAGAAGGAGCACCCGCTGCACGTGGGCAACTGTACTCCGGGAGGGGCGCGGGCCAAAACGGCAGTCGCGGAATTGGTGCACGGCGGGGTCCCGAACCCGGTTTAGGGTGCTTATGAGCTACGGATTCGGGGGTCGGATGGGCGAGTCGGTCGAGGTTGTCACCTCGGAGCTGCACCTGGCAGCGGACCGTTTACGGGGTGCGGGACAGCGCCTGCAGGATGGGCTGTCCGCGGTGGATCTGGAGACCGGCAACCTGCTTGCGTCCGGCTGGAAGGGCGAGGCGGCCACCGCCTTCGACACGTACTGGGAGCAATGGCACAACGGGGCGGGCCAGGTGGTGCGGGCTCTGCAGACCATGTCGGAGGCCCTGGACACGGCCGCCACGAACTATCAGGCGGCCGATGAGCAGGCCGGCGGCGCGCTGGGGTCGACCATGCAGAGCGGTGGTGGCTCAGGGGCGGGGACCGGTGGCGGTGCCCCGACCGCTGGCGGTGCCCCGACCGGGGCGGGTGCTGCCGGCGCGGAAGATACCGGCGGCCCGACCGGCGCGCCGTCGGGTCTGGCGGAGCAGATGAATCTCGGCGGGACGATGGCTCCGATGTCGCAGGCAGCGGGTATCCCCGCGCAGGTCGCGGGGCAGGTGGCGGGTGGATTGATGCAGGCCGGGACGATGGCGGCCGGCGTAGCGCAGCAGGCCGTGCAGGCGGCGACGCAGCTGGCGCAGGAAGCGCACGCTGCCGCCGCGGAGTCCGAAGCTGTCGAGGTGGAATCCGAAAAGCCGCAGCCCGAGGCCGCGGCGGGCGGCGAGGCGCCGGCGGGACCGGCGCCGGTCGAGGCACCCCGTGCGGGGGCCGGCACATCCGGGCCGGAGGAAACGCCGGGTCGGAGTCTCTGATGTCGAAATTGGTGGTGGACTTTCCGCAGTTGCAGGGTGCCATCGATCACATGGAGCAGTTCGGGCGCGAGGTCGCCGAGGTGCTCGAGGAGATCGACCAGGCGATGGCCGCGCTGCGGGCCAACTGGGAAGGGCAGGCCTCAGACACCCAGGCGCAGTCGCAGCAGCTGTGGGAGGACGGCGCCGAGCAGATGAAGACATCGCTGGAGGCGCTGCGCAAGGTCGCCGAGAACGCGCACAAGAACTACACCGACGCCGTGGACAAGAACGGGAAGATGTGGGCGGGCTGATCGCGTGCGGATTGAGGTAGAACCGCAGGCGCTCATCGATGCGGGTAAACAGGTCGGCTCTCTCGGCGTCCAGCTGGGTGCGCTGTCCGACGCGATGGGTCAGGTGCTTGCCAGCGGTATCGCGTCCGGCGCAGATCCGGCCGGGCTGAACTTCGGGATCTCCTACGGACGTCAGGCCGATCAGTTCGGCCAGTACCTGGCCCAGGCCGCCAACGCGTTCAAGAACGTCGGGCTCATGTTGGAGGCCACCGGCTACAACAATCAGCATGCCGATCAAGCGTCGGTGGCGGGCGGGTCGGGGCCTTCCGGCAGTGTGAGCGGAGAACCGGCCGAGACGACGGCCGCCGATGCCCCCTACGGGCCCAACGGCAGCATCGTGACCCCGCCCACGAAGTACCATCTGATCACCCCGTTCATCCGGCTGATCCCCGCCTTCGGGATGGCGGCCGGCGTCGCGATGACCTGGCCCAGCGGTAACTCCGGCATGATGAATGTGACTGCCGCGCAATGGCGCAACATCGGGCAGGGGCTGAAGGTCTTCGAGTCGGCACTCAGCGGGGCGAAAGCCGCGGTCGGCGCCCAGGACATCCCCGAAGGCGCCACCATCACCACCGCGCTGTCGGATCTGGGCAGCGGAACGACTACGCTGGCGGGCGTCGCCGACGGACTAGCCACGTCCATCAGCGATTTCGCGACCGGCGTGCTTGAGACCCAAGACGCGATCAGGGATCTGCTGGACCGGATCTCGCTCGACGGACTGTGGGACACCGTCACGGGCTTCCTCAGCGGTGACGGCGACAGGGTCCTGCGGGAGATCGCCGACGATGTCAGCACGGTGCTGGAGAACTTCCAGAATCAGGTCAAGGGTGTCCTGGGGCTCCTCGAAGAACTCGCGACCCTACTCGGGGAGGCTGCCGACGCCTTCCAGAAGTGGATAAGGCCGGTCCTGGTAGAGACTTTCGGGGAAGGCGCCGGCAATGCTCTGGCCGACGGGATCAAGCTGTTCACCGACATCCAGGTGGGTGGGGCAACGGGCCTGATCGCCCTGGTGTCCGGCACGGTCGCGCTGGCTGATCCCGATACCTGGAAGGGCATCGCCGATACGGCGCTGATGGTCGCCAAGGACCCGTCGCTGATCGACGATGTGCTCAAGCAGATGGGCAGCGAGTTCATCGCATTGGACCAGTGGCAGGGCGACAATCCGGGCCGTGGCTTCGGTGAGGCCGCGGTCAACGTGGCCTCGTTGTTCGTCCCGGGCGGGGCGTTCGCGAAGGGCGGTGCAGTGGCCAAGGGGCTGGCTGCCACCCGCAATTTGCTTCAGAAGGGCGAGCTCGGATCGCTGGGCAGGCTGCCGGGACTCGGTGGCGGCAGAACCCCGGATGCGCCCGAGCTGCCGGATGTGCCTGGCGTGCCCCATGTTCCGGAATTCACCCCGCCGCCGGGGATACCCGGGTCGGTGCTGGGCCCCGGTGGCCCATCGAGCCCCACACCGTCGGCTCCGACATCGCCGGGGTCCGGGTCTGGCGGCGGTTCCGGGCCAACCGGGCCGTCGCCCAACGGGTCTGGGCCCAGCCAGTCTGGTGGGGGAGCGGGGCCCGGCAGCTCGTCCTCGAACGGTCCCGCTCCGACCGGGGGCTCGCCGAGCCCAGGTGGCGACAGCGGTTCGTCGTCGAATGGGCCTGTCCCGACGGGCGGTTCGCCCAGTTCCGACGGCGGTGACGGGCCGAGCAAGCCGTCGAGTGGCGCGCCGGTGTCCCCGCCGATGAGCCCGCCTGGTGATTCGCCGGGGTCGAGTGGGCCGAGTCCTGCCGGTGGCGGGGATGGTCCGGGTAGCGGGTCTTCGGACGGTGGGGGCTCCCGTTTCGATAATGGGTCGAGCAACGGGTCACCAAGCGAACAGGGATCAAACCCGTCTGGTGGTGCGGCGGGTCACGATGGACCGAGTCGAACTCCACACTCCGACGGTGCCGACCCGGAATACCGATCGCCGGGTACGGACCCAGCGCCATCCAAGACCGATGGCGACCAGACAGGTACCGATTTGGAGTCGGATTCCAGTCCAAATGGGACTTATGAACGTCAAGATCCAGTTCACTCGAACGACACGGAGGGTCCGGGCTGGGAACGTCTTCCTGACAATTTCAGAGATCCTGAGCCATCCGAGCCGTGGGATTTCCCGGATGATCCCGCAGACGCAGAACGGATAACGCCGGACGTAGCCGATCTGATGCAAGATCCTTCAGCGCCACTCGGGCGAGACAGTGATGGCAATCCGTATACCTCCGAAAGGTATGCCGAAGAGTTCAACAATTTGGGGCCGAAAGGTCAGCACTGGGTCAACTTCCCTGACAACGACGGCGCAGTGCCGGGAACGAGGGTCGCTTATAGCGACTTTGATCAGTTCACCCGGGATTACGGGAATCAATTCGACCGCATCGGTGACGACAAGGGGAAGTATTTTGGGGTCATCGAAGATGGTCGTCCGGCGAGCTGGGAGGAGCGTGCTATGCATGTGAGCAGCCTGCGCGATCCCTACAGCACTTTTACTGTCGATCACCTTCCTGAAGGTTGGAAGATCGAGGTCTCGGAGATCGCCTCCGGTTTGGGACAGCCCGGGGGAGGACTTCAAGCCAGGATCATGGATGAGACCGGGAAGTTCTGGCCTGTGGAGGAATTGCTCACCATTGACGATGGAGTGATACGGCGATGACTGGCGTTGTGGATGTCTCGGAAGACCTAGCGGATTGGGCAATCCAGGCGGGCTACGAGGTGAATCAAGGATCTCAACCTTCGTTGAATGGTCACGAGGAGAACGATGGACGAGCCGTAATCTGGGCTAACCACGGCGAGATTCGCTACTTCATCGGCTGCCATCCCAGTGGGTGGTTCTACGTGACGGCATCCGAACGAATGTCCGAAGAGGTATTGGCTTTTGCAGCGGAGACCATGCACCTGATCGAACTCTACTTCTACGGAAAGTGCGGGTTGTCCCTTAGAAGTTCTCTTAAGCTGCCGGTTTTGAAGTACCCGCGTTCGGCAGATGACACGGTCGGCGGATATAGCTTGGGGACGGCATTGTTTGAGGGTCGGGAGAATCTTGCGCTAGTCGATTCACAAGGCTCGGCGATTGCGCTGACTACATCTGGCAAGATTGGCGGTACTGCAGAGCTGGTGTGTCTTACCTACTACCTCGCCTCGGGTGTTGAGGCCGTCAAGTCCTCGTACCTGGACCCGTCTGGTAAACCGCTGTTCACGGTCAAGCCGACGTGAGTAGCATTGTCTTGGGGATGCGATGATCGAACTGAAGAAGATCGCCACGCAGCCATGGGATTTCACGCCGTATGTCTCGCCGCAGATCGTGTTGGTAGGGCGAGCGGCACGTACCTTGGCGTGATGCTTAATGGTGTGGCGGCGTCGTTCGAAGCCAGAGGGTTGGTCGCAACCGCCGCTGGTGGGCTGACCGGCGTGACCACGCTTGTCGAGTTGCTTCAGAACGCCGTGGCGCCGCATCAAGGCGTAGTGGCCACCCGATTGCGCCCGCTCTGGGTCGGCCAGAAGGGGCTTCGGTACTACTTTCCCCGCGGCATCGTTGACCTTGTCAACGCCGGATATCTAAGAGAGGTCAAGCTGTGAACCTGACCGAACTTGCGCGAGTACTGGCGGCTATCGGCATTTCTCCACAAGTGCTGGCGCTGGGAGGTCACGCGGACTACTCGTGGTGCGTGGAGCAGACGCCAGATGGCACATGGGAGGTCTACTGGTACGAGCGGGGCAACAAGAATGGTCTTGTTCGATTGCGAACAGAATCGGACGCGTGCTTCCAACTACTAGGAAGACTTGCCTACAGTCAATTGCTGGCCGGAGCCATTACGACTGGCTAGAGCGCAATCCCGCTGGGCCACTGCCCGACCTACACCTGTGAGTCCGGGAACGCGATCACCGACAGGAACCGAATGGGTAGCTCCACCAGGTCCACTGGGCCGTGGGCGCCCTCGCCGTCGATCTGCAGTGAATCCCCGGCATGCAGCCGGTACACCGACCGGCTGTGGCTGTAGTCCATCACCCCTTCGAGCATGTAGATGAACTCGGTGCCGGGATGCTGGAACAGCGGGTAGGTCTGACTCTTCTCGGTCAGCGTGACGTGCAGGCACTCGAGGCGCTTGTGCTCCCCGCGCAATGAGCTCAGCAGTTGGTACTCGTGGCCCTGCTTGGTGCCGTTGCGCACGATCTCCGCACCGGTGCCGGCCTTGACGAACGCGGCCGGGCGTTCCACGTCGGCACCGCGGAACAGGCTGGTCACCGGGACGTCCAGCCCGCGGGCCAGTAGCGCCAGGGTGGACAGGCTGCACGAGGTCTGCGCGTTCTCGATCTTGGACATCATCGCCTTGGAGATGCCGACCCTGGCCGCCATCTCGGCGACGGTGAGCCCGTGCTGCTGGCGCAGTTGACGCACGTTGCGGCCGATCGCGGCCTCGAACTCCAGTTCCTCGACCGGCTCGTGCGGGTCCCGCTCGCGAGCCGTTCCGGACTGGTTGCGCAGCAGCGGAACGTCACTCACGGCCGGCCCCCCTGTCGTCTAACGCATCTCCCCGGCACCCACGTACGGATACGGGCTTCTGAGCAGTGTGCCACCGGCGAACCGGGAGAGCGCAAAGTCGGTCTCCGGAATGCGCGCGTCGGCACTGCGACCGTCGGTCACCAGGTCGGCGACCAGCCGTCCGACCGCGGGGGCGATCTTGAAGCCGTGCCCGCTGAACCCGGCCGCCACCACCAGCCCGTCCGGCCCGCCCGCGGAGATCACCGGATTCCAGTCCGGGGTGACGTCGTAGCAGCCCGCATAGCTGCCGGTGATCCTCGCGTCGGTCAGCCCCGGGAACCGCGTACCGACCTTGTCGACCGTCATCTCCAGGAAGGCGTCGGTGGCCCGGTTCAGGTAGTCGTCGGGGTCGGCCTCTTCGCAGTGCGCGAGGTCGCTGTTGCCGAACAGGATCTCCCCACCCAGTTCCGGGCGCACGTATTGCAGCGAGACCAGATCGGAGAACACCGGCACCGGCCCGAGATCCATTCCGGGGGAGATCGTGACGATCTGCTCGCGCACCACGCGGATCGGCACGTCGACGCCGTAGCGGGCCAGGAACGCACGTGTCCACGCGCCGGTGGCGACCACGACGGTGCCGGCCGCGACCTCCGTGCCGTCGGCCAACCGGATGCCGGTGACGCGGTCACCGTCGGTGAGCAGATCGGTGACGTTGGTGCCCTGCCGGATTCGTACCCCGGCGGCACGCGCCGACACCGCAAACGCCTGTGCCGTCTGGTAGGCGTCCCCGTATCCGCCGCGCGCCTCCCAACCGAACGCCGCGAACGGGCTCAGATCGGCGGTCGGCCACATCTTGGCAACCTCGTCGACACCGATCTCTTCGGTCTGTACCCCGACGGCGCGTTGCGCGGCAAGGCTTTTGCGCATCGACTCGACGTTGGCGGCGCCGACACCGACGACATAGCCGGTCTGGCGGAAGCCGATATCGGTGGCGTGATCACCCATGAACTGCTGAGGCTTCTCGAACACCTCCAGGCTGGACGCCGCCATCGCGGCCAGCGAGCTGACCCCATAATGGCAACGCACGATGCCGCTGGACTTTCCGGTCATCCCCGAGCCGACGGTGTTGCGCTCGGCGACAAAGACATCGGTGACACCGCGTTGGCTCAATGCCCAGGCCGCCGCCGCACCTTCCAGACCGCCACCGACGATGGCGACGTCCGCGGTCTGGTTCACAGCCCTGCTCCGGGGCCCCGGCCAGGAATCCACTCAGTGCCGGCCAGCGGCACCCGGGCCATGGCGGCCGCTTCGATGGTCACCGCGACCAGGTCCTCGGGCTCCAGATGGGTGACATGGGCCTTGCCGCAGGCCCGGGCGATGGTCTGGGCCTCCATGGTGAGCACGCGCAGGTAGTTGGCCAGCTGGCGCCCACCTTCGACGGGGTCGAAGCGGGCGGCCAGTTCCGGGTCCTGCGTGCTGATCCCGGCGGGGTCGCGACCGTCCTGGAAGTCATCGTAGGAACCGGCTGCGCTGCCGAGCTTTTGGTACTCGGCCTCATAGCGGGGGTGATTGTCGCCGAGCGCGATCAGCGCCGCGGTGCCGATCGCGACGGCGTCGGCGCCCAGCGCGAGCGCCTTGGCCACATCGGCGCCGTTGCGGATGCCGCCGCTGACAATGAGTTGAACTTTTCTGTGCACATCGAGTTCCTGCAGGGCCTGCACGGCCTGCGGTACCGCGGCCAGGGTGGGGATGCCGACGTGTTCGATGAACACGTCCTGGGTGGCGGCGGTGCCGCCCTGCATCCCGTCGACCACCACCACATCGGCGCCGGCGTGCACCGCGAGTTTCACGTCGTAGTAGGTGCGGGTGGCGCCGACCTTGACATAGATCGGCTTTTCCCAGTCGGTGATCTCACGCAGCTCGTTGATCTTGATGGTCAGGTCATCGGGTCCGGTCCAGTCCGGGTGTCGGCAGGCGCTGCGCTGGTCGATGCCCTCGGGCAGGGTGCGCATCCCGGCGACCCGCGGGGAGATCTTCTGTCCCAGCAGCATTCCGCCGCCACCGGGCTTGGCGCCCTGGCCGAGCACGATCTCGATGGCGTCCGCCTTGCGCAGGTCGTCGGGGTTCATCCCGTAGCGCGACGGAAGGTACTGGTAGACAAGGTTCTTGCTCTGGCCGCGTTCCTCGGGAGTCATGCCGCCGTCACCGGTGGTGGTCGAGGTGCCCGCCTCGCTCGCACCGCGGCCCAGGGCCTCCTTGGCGGGCCCGGACAGCGCGCCGAAGCTCATACCGGCGATCGTGACCGGAATATCCAGGTGCAGCGGATGTTTGGCGTGCCGGTCACCGAGCACCACATCGGTGCCGCAGCGCTCGCGGTAGCCCTCCAACGGATACCGCGACATCGACGCGCCCAGGAACAGCAGGTCGTCGAAGTGTGGCAGTGGCCGTTTGGCGCCCCAGCCGCGGATGTCGTAGATGCCGGTCTCGGCGGCGCGCTGAATGGCGGCGATGGTGGGCCGGTCGAACGTGGCGGACTCGCGCAGGCCGCGGCGGGCCCGGTCATCGGTGGCAGTCATCTAGTAGCTCGCAGAGTTGTCGACGTGGAAGTGGTACAGGTTGCGGGCCGAGCCGTAGCGGGTGTACTCCGTGGTCTCGTCGGTGAACCCGGCGGCGGCGAGAAGTTCGGCCAGCTCGGTGTGGTGTTCGGGCCGCATGTCCTTCTTGACGCAGTCCGCCCCCAGCGAAGCGACCGCGCCGCGCACGTAGATGCGGGCCTCGTAGATCGAGTCACCCAGTGCCTCACCGGCGTTGCCCCGCACCACCAGTCGCCCGGCCTGTGCCATGAACGCACTCATGTGGCCGATATCGCCGCCCACCACGATGTCGACACCCTTCATGGAGATGCCGCAGCGCGCGGCAGCGTCTCCCTGGATGACCAGCAGGCCGCCATGGGCGGTGGCGCCGGCGGATTGGGAGGCGTTGCCGTTCACCCGCACCGCGCCACTCATCATGTTCTCGGCGACGCCGGTTCCGGCGTTGCCGTTGATGACGATCTCGGCGTGCTGGTTCATTCCGGCCGCGTAGTAGCCGACGTGGCCATTGACCGTGACGCGCACCGGTGCGTTCACGCCGACTGCGACGTTGTGCGCGCCGTCGGGATGGTCGATGACGTATTCGCCGGTGATGCCGGGCTTGTGCAGAGCCGAGTTGACCTCGCGCAGTGGTGTTGTGGCCAAGTCGTATCGGACTAGCGTGTCCATGCGTACACCACCTCCGGTTCGGGTTCCCAGATCTTGGCCGATTCGACACCGGGCAACTCGGAGAGCGCGCGGTACTCGCTGGCCATGGCCACCCAGTCGGCGGTCTCGGCGATGACGGCGGGCTTGCAGGCGATGGCGTCGCGGACCACGGCGAACGAATCGTGGTTGGACACCAACAGGGTGTAGAAACCGTCGAAGGTGGCGCAGAGTTCCTTCAACGCGTTTTCCACATCACGGCCGGCGGCCAGCTGCTGCGCCACGAACCGCGCACCCACCTCGGTGTCGTTCTCGCTGTCGAAGACCACCCCGGCCCGGCGCAGGTCACGCCGGATGGTGGCGTGGTTGGCGAAGGATCCGTTGTGCACCAGGCACTGTTGTGGGCCGACGGTATAGGGATGGCATCCCGACGGCGTCACCGCCGATTCGGTGGCCATCCGGGTGTGCCCGACTCCCTGCCAGCCCTGAGCCTTGGCCAGGCCCCACGCGTCGGTCAGCGCGCGCGGATGCCCGACTCCCTTGAGCACCGCCAGGTCGGCGCCGAAGCCGGCGATGAGCGCCTCGGGATAGGACGCCCGCACCCGCTCCAGCAACTCTTCGGAGGAGCACTCGGCCGAGAGCAGATAGCTCGAATCCACCTGCACCACCTCGACATCGGCTCCGAGATCGGGCACCACCTCGATGTCGGTCACCGACACGCAACCCCGGCCCGGCGGGGACCACACCGGGTCCCCGTAGACCGCGACCCCGGCCGAATCGGCCCCCCGGTCCGACATCTCACCGAGCATCCCGCCGAGCAGTTCCCCCAGCCGGGGGTAGAGCTCAGCTGTGCGCAGGTGCAAACCCACGATCCCGCACATAGCGTTCCTTTCTAGAAGGCTGTCAGGTACTGGTCGACTTCCCACGGGCTGACGGTGCCGTGGTAGGTGAAGAACTCCCCGCGTTTGATGCCGGCGAAGTAGGCGGCCACACCGTCGCCGGCGGCGTCGAGCACCCCGGCCACCACCGGATCGGCGTCCAGCTCATCGACCGCATGTAGCAGCGTGGGCGGCAGATTGGCGGGGCCCTGGGCGCCGACCGCGCCGGGATCCAGGCTGCGTTTGATTCCGTCCAGCCCGGCGCCCAATGCGGCGGCGATGGCCAGATAGGGGTTGGCCGAACCGTCCCCGCCGCGGAGTTCGACCCGCTGGTTGTCCGGAACCCGGATGTAGTGGGTGCGATCATTGCCGCCGTAACTGGGCTTGCGGGGTGCCCAGGAGGCTCCCGATGCGGTGGTGGTGGCACCGGTTCGCTTGTAGGAGTTGACAGTTGGTGCGATGACGGACTGCAGTGCGCAGGCATGCTCGAGGATCCCGGCGATGAAGGCGTACGCGGTGTCGGACAGTCCCAGACCGCGGTCATCGGTGTCGGCGGGAAAGATCGGATTGCCGGCGCTGGTGAGCGAGAGGTGGAAGTGCAGTCCACTGCCGGTGCGGTCGGCGAACGGCTTGGGCATGAAGGTGGCCACCATGTCTCGTTCGGCGGCGATCATCGACAGCAGGTAGCGCAGGGTGATCACCCGGTCGGCCGTCACCAGTGCCTCGGCGAACGCGAAGTTCTGCTCGAATTGCCCGTTGCCGTCTTCGTGGTCGTTGGCGTAGTTGGACCAGCCGAGGGAGTTCATCGCCGTGGAGATCGCGGTGAGGTGCTCGTACATCCGGGTGACGCCGCGGGCGTCATAGCAGGGTTGGGCGGCGGTGTCGGCCGCGTCGGCGGTGACCAGGGCGCCATCGTCGTTGCGGCGCAACAGGAAGTACTCCACCTCGGCGCCGACCCACGGCTCGAACCCGGCATCGGCGGCCTGGGCCACGAGGTTCTTGAGAATGACCCGCGGTGCGTACGGCCATGGCTTGCCCTCCACGTGCGGGTCGCAGTGCACCAGCGCCAGACCCTCTTTGATGAACGGGATGGGCGTGAACGAGGCCGGATCGGGAACGGCGATCAGGTCGGGGTCCTTGGGTTCCTGGCCCATGGCGCCCACCGCGTAGCCGGCGAAGCCGACGCCCTCGGTGGCCAGCTGGTCGACGGCTTCGACGGGAACCAGCTTGGCGCAAGGCTTTCCGCGCAGGTCGACGAACAGCGCGAGGATGAACCGGGTGCCGGACTGCTCGGCGAGGGTGGCGAGATCGGTGGTCATGGTTACCAGAACTTTCGTCATCGTGTTATGACTCGTCTCTTTGTAAGAAACAGAGTATCACTGTAAGAAACACACGCAAGCCGAGGAAACCCCGGCGACCGATGGTCACCGGGGAATCATCGGTGGATCAGGAGTATTCGAGCTCGTACGCCGAATCGCGATGGAACTTGGCGTCGATACCCTTCTCTTCCTCATCCGGGGAGATGCGGATGCCCATCGTCTTCTTGATGGCGAAGGCGATCGCGAAGGCGATGACGAACGAATACGCCATCACCGCGCCGGCCGCCACGGCCTGCTTCCAGATCAGGTCGATACCGCCCCCGTAGAGCAGGCCGTTGACGCCGTTGGGCATGCCCTCGCTGGCGAAGAAGCCGATCAGCAGGGTGCCCACGACGCCGCCCACCAGGTGCACGCCGACCACGTCCAGTGAGTCGTCGTAACCGAACTTGTCCTTGACGCCGACCGCGTACACGCAGATCGCCCCGGCGATACCACCGACGAAGATGGCGCCGATCGGCGTGACCGCGCCACAGGCCGGGGTGATGGCGACCAGTCCCGTGATCGCACCCGAGGCCGCGCCGACGCCGGTGACGTGACCGGTCTTGATCTTCTCCACCGCCAGCCAGGCCAGGACCGCCGCGCAGGTCGCCACGAACGTGGTGACCATGACGATCGCGGCTGAATTGCCGGCCGCAAGTGCCGATCCGCCGTTGAAGGCGTACCAGCCGGCCCAGAGCATGCCCGCGCCCAGCAGCGTCAGCGGCACATTGTGCGGCTTGCGCAGCTGACCGAACATCGCGGACTTGCCGAGCACGATGGCCACCGCCAGCGCGGCCGCGCCGGCATTGATGTGCACCGCGGTCCCGCCGGCGAAGTCGACGGCGCCCAGCGTGTTGGCGATCCAGCCACCCACCGAGTTCTCGGTGACCACACCGTCGAACGCGAACACCCAGTGCGCGACCGGGAAGTAGACCAGCACCGCCCACACGGCCGCGAACACCATCCACGCGCCGAACTTCATCCGATCGGCGACCGCACCGGAGATCAGGGCGACGGTGATCACCGCGAACAGCGCCTGGAACAGCGCGAACAGGCTGATCGGTAGGCCGTCGATGGTGGTCATCGGTTCGAGTAGGTCTGTCATACCGGCGAATTCGGTGATGTCGCCGACGAAGCCGCCCATCGAGGTGCCGAACACCATCGAGAAGCCGAAGAGCACCCAGAGCAGGCCGACGATCGCGACCGCGCCGAACGTCATCATCATCATGTTGGTCGAACTCTTGACCGAGACCATGCCGCCGTAGAAGAGCGCCAGACCGGGAATCATCAGCGTGAGGCCGATGATGCAACAGAGAATGAAGGCCGTAGTACCTGTATCCATCAACGTCTCCTGAAGTGCGCGGCCCGAGCGGGCCGACCACTGGCAGTAACCTCCGGTTCTGTTACGTGGACGGGATCGTTGCGTTGCGGCCGGGTAAACGGTTTCGCCGCAAGTCGAGCGCCTCGAAGGTGGAGGAGTAAAAGGCCGTGCATCGACCCCTTATCCTTGTCAGGACATCCCCGGCTGGTTGAGAGGTTCACAGTGGCGCTCGTCGTGCAGAAATACGGCGGATCATCGGTGGCGGACGCCGATCGGATCCGGCGCGTCGCCGAGCGCATCGTGGAGACCAAGAAGGCGGGTAACGACGTCGTCGTGGTCTGCTCGGCGATGGGCGATACCACCGACGACCTGCTGGATCTCGCCCGTCAGGTGTCCCCGGCCCCGCCGGCCCGCGAGATGGACATGCTGCTGACCGCCGGTGAGCGCATCTCCAACGCCCTGGTCGCGATGGCCATCGAGTCCCTCGGTGCGCAGGCCCGGTCCTTCACCGGCTCGCAGGCCGGCATCGTCACCACCGGCACCCACGGCAATGCCAAGATCATCGACGTCACCCCCGGTCGCCTGCGTGATGCGCTGGACGAAGGCGTCATCGTGCTGGTCGCCGGCTTCCAAGGCGTCAGCCAGGACAGCAAGGACGTCACCACCATGGGCCGCGGCGGCTCGGACACCACCGCGGTCGCGCTGGCCGCGGCGCTGAACGCCGACATCTGCGAGATCTACACCGATGTCGACGGCATCTTCACCGCCGACCCGCGCATCGTGCCCAACGCCAAGCACCTCGACAGCGTCTCCTTCGAGGAGATGCTGGAGATGGCGGCGTGCGGCGCCAAGGTACTGATGCTGCGCTGCGTGGAATACGCGCGCCGCTACAACGTTCCGATACACGTCCGCTCGTCGTACTCGGATAAGCCCGGCACCATCGTCAACGGATCGATCGAGGACATCCCCATGGAAGACGCCATTCTGACCGGAGTCGCCCACGACCGCAGCGAGGCGAAGGTCACCGTCGTGGGCCTGCCCGACGTACCCGGATACGCCGCCAAGGTGTTCCGCGCCATCGCCGATGTCGACGTGAACATCGACATGGTGCTGCAGAACATCTCCAAGATCGAGGACGGCAAGACCGATATCACCTTCACCTGCTCACGGGAGAACGGCCCGTCGGCCGTGCAGAAGCTCGCCTCGCTGCAGGGCGAGATCGGGTTCACCCAGGTGCTCTACGACGATCACATCGGCAAGGTGTCCCTGGTCGGCGCGGGTATGCGCACCCACCCCGGCGTCACCGCCACCTTCTGCGAGACGCTGGCCGAGGCCGGTATCAACATCGACCTGATCTCCACCTCCGAGATCCGCATCTCGGTGCTGATCAAGGACACGGACCTGGACAAGGCCGTCGCGGTGCTGCACGAGGCGTTCGGCCTCGGTGGCGATGAAGAGGCTGTCGTGTACGCGGGGAGTGGTATCTGATGGTTTCCATCGGTGTAGTCGGCGCGACCGGTCAGGTCGGCCAGGTGATGCGCGCGCTGCTCGAGGAGCGCAACTTCCCGGCGAGCTCGGTGCGGTTCTTCGCCTCGGCGCGTTCCGAGGGTAAGAAGCTGACCTTCCGCGGCCAGGAGATCGAGGTCGAGAACAGCGAGACCGCCGACCCCTCCGGGCTGGATATCGCGTTGTTCTCCGCGGGCGCGACCATGTCGCGGGTGCAGGCGCCGCGGTTCGCCGCGGCAGGCGCCGTCGTCGTCGACAACTCCTCGGCGTGGCGCAAGGACCCCGAGGTGCCGCTGATCGTCAGCGAGGTCAACTTCGACCGCGACGCGGCGAACCGGCCGAAGGGCATCATCGCCAACCCGAACTGCACCACCATGGCCGCGATGCCGGTGCTCAAGCCGCTGCACGACGAGGCCGGCCTGACCCGGCTGATCGTGTCGAGCTACCAGGCGGTTTCGGGCAGCGGGCTGGCCGGGGTGGAGGAACTCGCGTCACAGGCGCGTGCCGTGATCGACGGGGTCGAGCAGCTGGTGCACGACGGCTCGGCGCTGAACTACCCGGCGCCGGTCAAGTACGTCGCGCCGATCGCCTTCAACGTGGTGCCGCTGGCCGGTGCGCTCGTCGACGACGGCTCCGGCGAGACCGACGAAGACCAGAAGCTGCGCAACGAGAGCCGCAAGATCCTCGGTATCCCGGAGTTGCTGGTGTCGGGCACCTGTGTGCGGGTGCCGGTATTCACCGGGCACTCGCTGTCCATCAATGCTGAGTTCGCCCAACCGCTTTCGCCTACGCGGGCCCAGGAGCTGCTGGCCGGCGCGCCGGGCGTGACGCTGGTGGACGTGCCGACGCCGCTGGCCGCCGCCGGGGCCGACGACTCGCTGGTCGGTCGGATCCGCCAGGATCCGGGTGCGCCGGAAGGTCGCGGCCTTGCGCTGTTCGTGTCCGGTGACAACCTGCGAAAAGGTGCCGCGCTGAACACCATTCAGATTGCCGAGTTGCTCGCCGCCCAACTCTGATCCTCGCCGAAACTGTATTCCAGAAGGAAAAGTGCGAGTAACCACCTTCTGGAACGCAGTCTCGGGGGCCGTGGTGTCGGCATTGGTGGTCTCGGCGCCCGCGCACGCTGATCTGGCCCTGCAACCGGGCCAGGTCATCATGCTCGGACCGGTGGCCGGAACGGGCACTGCGACAGGGGATTACGGGATCGGCGCGACCGATCTGTGTGAGTTCATGGAGTTCCCCAGCCGGCTGCTGCAGGTGTGTGGTGACAGCTTCGCGGGGCAGGGCGTCGGCTACGGCGGCTGGTACTCCCCGATCGCCCTGCACGTGGACCCCGACTCGATCGACGCCCCGGCGGGAATCCGCATCACCGGGGTGACCGGTACCTCGACACCGCTGCTGGCCGACCCCACGCCCGCCGGCGCGTCGCAGCTCCCGGCGGGCATCGTGTCGATCAACCGCGAGAACTACATGCTGGTCACGACCACGCAGAACCTCCGCCCGTCCAGCTCGCGTCTGGTGAAAGCCGATGCCGCGAAGGGCAATTGGCCCACGATCGTGGGATCGGAGCGGCCGGCCGATTTTGCGGGCGGTGGGCAGTCCCAGATCAGCGGCTACTACGACCCCATCCCGACCTCGGATTCCGAACGTGGCTGGGTCTACATCGTGGCCGACAACTTCGACCGTAGTTCACCGGCGACGCTGTATCGCGTGGCGCCGCAGAACTTCACCGATCGCAGCGCCTGGCAGGGCTGGTCGGAGGTGAAGGGGTGGGGCCAGGAACCGACCCCGTTGTGGCCCGACCGGGTGGGTGAGCTGAGTGTGCGCCAGATCGACGGCAAGACGGTGTTGTCCTACTTCAACGCCGGCACCGGCAACATGGAGGTCCGGGTGGCGACCGACCCGACCAAGCTCGGCTCCGCGCCGGTGACGACGGTGGTGGTCGGCTCGCCGTGGCCGGATCGGCCGGAGGATCTGCCCGCGCCCCGGGACAATCGGCTGGCCCAGCCGTACGGCGGCTACATCTCGCCGGCCTCGACGCTGGACGATCTGCGGGTCTTCGTCAGCCAGTGGAACACCACGCCCCGCGGCGGCACGCCCTACCGGGTGATCCAGTACGCGGTGCATCCGTTTCATAGCTGATTCACATGCTCTATCCAGCTGCCACATTGCCGCTCGTCGGCATCATGAATCCATGAGCGAAGAAGCCGACAACTCGACCAGCACCACGGCACCCGTGGCAGCAGCCGCAGCACCCCCGCCGCCCCCCGCAGTGGTGGTGCCGACCGAAGAGCACCCTCGACGTAACCGGGTCACCCAGGTGGCCGCCTGGGTGGGCATCGTCGCCGGCGTCACCTTCGTCGTCGCCGTGATCTTCTTCTCCGGCTTCATCCTGGGCAAGAGCTCCGACGGTGGCGGGCACCATCGCGGCGGGCCGGACCGCGAGAGCGGGATGTTCCACCGTGGCGGGCCGCCGATGGGACCGCCGCACATCTTCTTCCCGGGCGGACCGGGTGGACCCGGTGGACCGGGCGCCCAGGGTGGCCCAGGGTTCGGACCGGGATTCCAGGGCCCACAGCAGGGTCAGGGCCCGGGGCCCGGAAACGCACCGGCCACGCCACCGCGCCCCTGAAACATTAAGAGGACCCTCGCGGCCACGTGAGGAATCATCCGTAACTCTTGGCACTCTGACCTCATCCGTGAGAGTGTCGCTAACCATGACACGCCGACCGCTGCGCATTGCCGCGTTTGTTGCGGCCCTCGTGGTAATGGCGGGCCTTCCCGGCTGTGGCCTGCGCGGGGCCGCGCCCGACGTCGCCGCCTCGACGGTATTCGCCGTCGGGGACTGCGTGGAAATCGACGCGGACGCGGCCCCGACGCCGGATCCGGTGCAGGCCAGCGAGGTGTCCTGCACCCAGGACCCGAGCTACACCGTCGGGGCCACCACCAACGCCGCCGGCGAGTGCCCGACCACCGAGTACCAGCATCTGCCGACCGACTACGCCGAACCGTCGACCGCCCGGCTGTGCCTGGTGCCCAATCTGGTCGCCAACCAGTGCTACCTCATGGAGATGCCGATCGGGCTGGTCGAGAAGGCCTCCTGCGATGACCGCGACGACGGTGTGCTGGTGCAGGTCACCCAGCGTCTGGACGTCCGGGATCAGTCCGCGTGCCCGGTGATCGCCGGTTCCTACGCTTGGCCGTATCCCGCGCCGGCCCGCACGTACTGCACGCAGACACTTTTCTGACTTTGGCATGATCGAGCCATGCGGCTGACTGCACTGGCCGCCGGGGTGGGAGTGGCTCTGGCCCTCGCCGCTCCGGCTTCGGCCCGACCGTCCGATCCCGGCGTCGTCAGTTACGCGGTCCTGTCGAAAGGGTCGGTCAGTAACATCATCGGCGCACCGCTGGCCTGGGAAGCCGAGTTCAGCAACCCGGTCCAGGCGTTCTACGTCGACAACCCGGCCTGCAACAACTGGGCCGACATCGGCCTGCCCGACGTGTACGCCGATCCTGACCTGGCGTCGTTCAACGGCGCCGTCGCGCAGACCTCCGCCACGGATACGACCCGCCTGGTCAAGCAGTCGGTCGGCGTCTTCGCCACCGACGACGCGGCCACCCGCGCGTACCAACGCGTGACCGACCGCACCGCCGGATGCGCCGGCCAGACCACCACGATGCACCTGGACAACTTCGTCAACCAGGTGTGGACGTTCTCCGGCGGCACCGCGACGCTGACCGACGCGGTCTGGGTGAAACAGGAGGGCGGGACCGACCGCCGGTGTTTCGTCCAGACCCGCTTGCGGGAAAACGTTCTGCTGCAGGCGAAAGTCTGCCAACCCGGCAACGGTGGGCCCGCGGTCAACGTGCTGGCCGGGGCCATGCAGAACACCCTCGGGCAATAGCGGCGAGCAAAACCCTTGGGAATATGTCAGACCTGTCTGGAAGATTGAAGTAACACGGGCGCATCGGGTTGAGGGCTCCCAGCGTCCAGGTCCGGGGGAGGAGTGGTGCGGATGACCACCGCTGCCGCGCGGGACATGGAGTGCGCGTCCGGGCGGGCTGCCGCCGCGATCGCGGCGAACTGTCTGCACGACGGGCCGATCGGCAAGGTCGGTCTGGAGATCGAGGCGCACTGCTTCGACATCACCGATCCCCTGCGCAGGCCCGGCTGGGATGAGCTCAGCGACATCATCGCGACGGTGCCCACCCTGCCCGGCGGCAGTGCCATCACCGTCGAACCGGGCGGCGCCGTGGAACTGTCCGGCCCACCGGCCGACGGCGTCGCCGACGCGATCACCACCATGGCCGCCGACCGCACCGTGCTCACGCACCATTTCGCCGCGCGCGGACTGGGCCTGGTGTTGCTCGGCGCCGATCCGCTGCGGCCCGCACAGCGCATCAACCCCGGCGCCCGGTATCAGGCGATGGAGAGCTTCTTCACCGCGACGGGTACCGCCGCGGCCGGGGCGGCCATGATGACGTCGACGGCCTCGGTCCAGATCAACATCGAGGCCGGCCCGCGGGCGGGCTGGGCGGACCGGGTCCGGCTGGCCCACGCGCTGGGCCCGACCATGATCGCGTTGTCGGCGAACTCGCCCCTGCTGGGCGGACACTTCACCGGATGGCGCAGCTCCCGCCAACGCGTCTGGGGGCAGCTGGACTCGGCACGGTGTGGCCCGGTGCTGGGCGACAGCGGCGACGATCCCTCCGCCGACTGGGCGCGCTACGCGCTGCACGCCCCGGTGATGCTGGTCCGCACGCCCGACGCGGTACCGATGACCGAGTTCGTCTCCTACGCCGACTGGGCCGATGGCCGCGTCCCCCTGGATGCCCGGCTGCCCGGCGATGAGGATCTCGAGTACCACCTGACCACGCTCTTCCCTCCGGTGCGGCCGCGGCGCTGGCTGGAAATCCGGTACCTCGACAGCGTGCCCGACTCCATCTGGCCGGCCGTGGTGTTCACCCTGGTCACGTTGTTGGACAATCCCGCAGCCGCCGAGATCGCCACCAGTGCCACCGAATCGGTCACCGGGGAATGGGATCTGGCTGCCCGGGCCGGCCTGGCCGACCCGGGCCTGCGGGCCGCCGCGGTGACATGTGTGGCCGCCGCCGCCGAGCATGCCCCGGCCGAACTGGCCGATGCGATGGCCCGGCTGCTCGCCGACGTCGAGGCCGGCCGCTGCCCAGGCGATGACTTCTCCGATCTCGTTGTCGAACATGGGATACCGACGGCGCTGACCCAACTGGCGAGGAACGATTCGTGACATCACCGCAAGCGCTGGCCACCGAATTGACCCGGGCCCGGGAGCGCACCCTGGCCCTGGTCGACTTCGACGACGCCGAACTGCACCGCCAGTACGACCCGCTGATGAGCCCGCTGGTGTGGGACCTGGCCCATATCGGGCAGCAGGAGGAGTTCTGGCTGCTGCGCGATGGCAACCCCAACGCCCCCGGCATCCTGGCCCCCGAGATCGACTCGCTCTATGACGCATTCGTGCATTCCCGCGCCAGCCGCGTCGACCTTCCGCTGCTCCCGCCCGCCGACGCCCGCACCTACTGCCGCACCGTCCGAGACCGTGCCCTCGACGTGCTCGACCGCACCGACGGTGACGAGGCGTTGTTCCGCTTCGGAATGGTCGTCTCCCACGAGAACCAGCACGACGAGACCATGTTGCAGGCGCTCAACCTGCGCGCGGGCCCCGCGCTGCTGAGCACGGGCGCGGTGTTGCCGCGCGGCCGCGCCGGTGTGGCCGGAACCTCGGTGCTCATCCCCGGGGGCCCGTTCACCCTGGGTGTCAACGCATCCGAGGAGCCGTACTCGCTGGACAACGAACGTCCCGGCCATGTGGTGCACGTCGAGCCGTTCCGGATCGGGCGGGTACCGGTCACCAACGCGCAATGGCGCGAGTTCATCGACGACGGCGGCTACCGGACACCGCAGTGGTGGTCCGAGCGTGGGTGGAAGCACCGCGAGCAGGCCGGTCTGAGCGCGCCCGCATTCTGGCACGCCGACGGCAGTCGCACCCGGTTCGGCCACCGCGAGACCATCCCGGATGACGAACCGGTGCAGCACATCACCTACTTCGAGGCCGAGGCGTTCGCGGCGTGGTCGGGTGCCCGGTTGCCGACCGAGATCGAGTGGGAGAAGGCCTGCGCGTGGGACCCGGTGGCCGGGGCGCGTCGCCGATTCCCTTGGGGCGAAGCACAACCCACATCCGAGCTGGCCAATCTCGGCGGCGATGCTCTGCGGCCCGCGCCGGTGGGCGCCTACCCGGCGGGGGCGTCGGCCTACGGGGCGGAGCAGATGCTCGGCGATGTGTGGGAGTGGACCACCTCGCCCCTGCGACCCTGGCCCGGGTTCACTCCGATGATCTACGACCAATACACGGTCCCGTTCTTCGACGGCGACTACCGGGTCCTGCGCGGCGGGTCCTGGGCGGTGGCCGCGGGCATCCTGCGGCCCAGCTTCCGCAACTGGGACCATCCGATCCGCCGGCAGATCTTCTCCGGTGTCCGCCTGGCCTGGGACGCCTGATGTGTCGCCACCTGGGCTGGCTCGGTGCGCCGGTACCGGTGTCCGCATTGGTGCTCGATCCGCCGAGTGGTCTTCTGGTGCAGTCGTATTCGCCACGTCGGCAGAAGCACGGCACCATCAATGCCGACGGTTGGGGCGTCGGGTTCTTCGATGGCGGTGTGCGCCGTTGGCGCAGCGACAAACCGTTGTGGGGCGACGCATCGTTTGCGTCGGTGGCTCCGGCGCTACGCAGTGACTGCTTCGTCGCCGCGGTGCGTTCGGCGACGGTCGGCATGCCGATCGAGCCGTCGGCCTCGGCGCCGTTCAGCGATGGCACCTGGCTGCTCTCGCACAACGGGATCGTCGACCGCGCCGTCCTTCCGGCCTCGGCGACGGCCGAATCCACCGTCGACAGTGCGGTGCTGGCCGCGCATATCTTCGAGCGCGGCATGGGCGCGCTCGGGGACACCGTCGCCCGCGTCGGTACCCGAGACCCGGGTGCCCGGCTGAACATTCTGGCCGCCAACGGTTCCAGCCTGCTCGCCACCACCTGGGGCGACACCCTGTTCTCTCTGCACCGCGATGACGGCATCGTGCTGGCCAGCGAACCCTATGACGACGACCCCTCCTGGCGTGATATCCCCGACCGGCACCTCGTCGAGGTGACCGGCACGAACCTCACGCTCACTCCCCTGGAAGGACCCTCATGACCACCGGCACGGCCTCGGACCTGTCCAAAGCTCTGCGTCGCGACGTCCGGCACGGCCTGGCGCAATCGCCGAAAACTCTGCCGCCCAAATGGTTCTACGACGCGAAGGGCAGTGATCTCTTCGACCAGATCACCCGGCTGCCCGAGTACTATCCCACCCGTACCGAGGCCTCGATCCTGCAGGACCGGGCAGCCGATATCGCGGCCGCCTCGGGCGCCGACACTCTGGTCGAGTTGGGCAGCGGCACGTCGGAGAAGACGCGACTGCTGCTCGATGCCCTGCGGGACAGCGGTGCGCTGAAGCGCTTCATCCCGTTCGACGTCGACCCCAGTGTGCTGCGCGATGCCGCCCGCGCGCTGCACGCCGAATACCCCGATATCGAGATCGAGGTGGTGTGCGGTGATTTCGAGCAGGACCTGGGCACCGTGCCCAAGGTCGGCCGCCGGATGGTGGTCTTCCTCGGGTCCACGATCGGGAATCTCACCCCCGAACCCCGCGCCGAGTTCCTTGCCGCGGTCGCCGACACCATGCAGCCGGGCGACTCGCTGCTGCTGGGCACCGATCTGGTCAAGGATGTCGGCCGGCTGGTGCGCGCCTATGACGACAGTGCCGGTGTCACGGCCGCGTTCAACCGCAATGTGCTGACCGTGGTGAACCGCGAGCTCGACGCGGACTTCGACCTGGACGCCTTCGATCATGTCGCGCGGTGGAACCCCGATGAGGAGCGCATCGAGATGTGGTTGCGCTCGACCGCGGATCAACGGGTCCGGATCGCGCAGCTCGATCTGACCGTCGAGTTCGCCGCCGGAGAGGAAATGCTGACCGAGGTGTCCTGCAAATTCCGCCCCGAGGGTGTGGAAGCCGAGTTGGCTGCCGCCGGACTGCGCCGCACCCACTGGTGGACCGATGACGCAGGCGATTTCGGTCTCTCGCTGGCGGTGAAATGAGCCTGCCCGACACGTGGCGGGCGGCCCGGGTGCCGGTGGCGGGCCTGCATCTGGACAGCGCGGCCTGCTCGCGGCAGAGCAATGCGGTGATCGACGCGGCAGCCACCCACGCCCGGCACGAGGCCGAGGTCGGTGGCTACGTCGCCGGCGAGGCCGCGGTGCCGGCGCTGGACGCCGGACGGGCCGCGGTGCGCGCCCTGGCCGGGATGCCCGATGCCGAAGTCATCTTCACCACCGGCTCCAATCACGCGCTGGATCTGTTGTTGAGCAGCTGGACCGGACCACGCACCGTGGCATGCCCGCCCGGAGAGTACGGCCCGAACCTGGTCATCATGGCGGCCAACGGGTTCGAGGTACGCACCCTGCCCGTCGACGAGCTGGGCCGGCTGCGGGTCGACGAGGCCGCCGCGGTGTTGGAGGCCGATCCGCCGGCGCTGGTGCATCTGACCGTGCTCGGCAGCCACCGCGGGGTGGCGCAACCGCTGGCCGAGTTGGTGCCGGTATGCCGGTCGCTCGGCCTGCCCCTGGTGGTCGACGCGGCCCAGGGGCTCGGGCACGTGGACTGCGCGGTGGGCGCCGACGTCCTGTATTCGTCCTCGCGCAAGTGGGTGGCCGGGCCGCGTGGTGTCGGCGCGCTGGCGGTGCGGCCCGAGTTGTACGGCCGGTTGACGCCGCGATGGGCGCCGATGGAGTTGCACGAGGCCAATATCGGCTCGCGCCTTGGTTTTTCGCTGGCATTGGGGGAGCATCTGGCCGCCGGCCCGGAGCTGGTGCGGGCCCGGCTGGCCGAGGTCGGCCGGCTCACCCGGACGGTGCTCGCCGACATCCCCGGATGGGAGGTGGTCGAACCCGTGGACGAGCCGACCGCGATCACGACGCTGCGGCCCACCCAGGGTGCCGAACCGACACCGGTGCGCGCCACGCTGATCGCCGAACACCGGATCGTCACCACGGCGTGCGAGGTGGCACGGGCTCCCGGCGAGATGGCCGGGCCGGTGCTGCGGGTGTCTCCGCATGTGGATGTCGAGGCCGCGGAACTGGAGCTTTTCGCCGAGGCGCTCGTCGCGGTCACCTGAAGGTCAGTGGGTGCGCCGTCCGATAGCGCGCCAGCACCCCGGGTGTTGCCTCGGCCTCGTAGCGGGCGGTTTCGCCGACCGACCACGCCGGTGGCAGCTCCGCACCGGACAGCACCCACGCCGCCTGACGGGCCGCGCCGAGTGCCACGTATTCCGCCGGGGTCGGCACCTGCACCGCGGTGCCGAAGATGGCCGGCGCGATGCGCCGCACGGCCTCCGACCGCGCGCCACCACCGACCAGGATGATGCGCTCGACG
Organism: Mycolicibacterium frederiksbergense; assembly: GCA_030499155.1. GTDB lineage: Bacteria > Actinomycetota > Actinomycetes > Mycobacteriales > Mycobacteriaceae > Mycobacterium > Mycobacterium frederiksbergense_A. The sequence goes on from JAUKNU010000001.1 coordinate 1,962,675, forward strand.
TCGACGCCCTGTGCGGTGATCGTGTCGATGCAGTAGGCCATCGAGCTGAGCAGCCCCTCCACCGCGGCACGGGCGATGTTCGCGGAGCTCAGGTTTCGGGTCGTCATTCCGTGCAATGCACCGGCTGCCTCGCGCAGGTTCGGCGACCGTTCCCCGTCGAAGTACGGAACCAGTACCAGGCCTTCGGCCCCCGCCGGGGCCGACAGGGCGAGCCGGTCGAACTCGTCGAAATCCACACCCAGCATCGTCGCGACCGCGGCCAGCACCGGCGCGCCGTTGAGGGTGCACACCAGCGGAAGATGACGTCCGGTCGCATCGGCAAAACCCGCCACGATGCCCTCCGGGTCGTGCGGGGCCGCCGATCCGACCGCGCTCACCACTCCCGAGGTTCCCAGCGACACGACACAGTCACCGGCTCCGGCGCCCAGCCCCAGCGCGGCAGCGGCGTTGTCACCGGCCCCGGGTCCCAGCAGGATTCCCTGCGGCGTCTCGCCCGCCGGGTCGTGGGGTCCCAGGACGTGCGGAACCATCGGCCGCCGGCCTCGGAAGGCAAGCTCGAGCAGGTCGGTCTGATAGCTGTCGGTGTCGGCCGAGTAGTAGCCGGTGCCGCTCGCATCGCTGCGGTCGGTACGCAGATCCGCAATATCGGAGCGGCCGCCCAGCCGCCAGGTCAGCCAGTCGTGGGGAAGGCAGACCGCCGCGGTCGCGTCGGCGTGATGGGGTTCGTGATCGGCCAGCCAGCGCAGCTTGGTGGCGGTGATCGACGCGACCGGGACGACGCCGATCCGTGCGGCCCATCGTGCGGGACCGCCGAGTTCACCGACGAGTTGCTCGGCGGCCGTACCGGATCGAGTATCGTTCCACAGCAGGGCATCTCGTATCACCGTGCCGGTCGAGTCCAGGCACACCATTCCGTGTTGTTGGCCGCCCACCGCTATCGCTGACACGGCGTCGACTCCGCCCGCTATGGCCAGTGTGCGCTGCAGCGCACGCCACCACAGCTCCGGATCGACCTCGGTTCCTCCGGGGTGCGGCGATGACGCCGAACGCACGATGCTGCCGGTCTCGGCGTCGCAGATCACGACCTTGCAGGACTGGGTGGACGAGTCGATGCCCGCCACGAGTGTCACGTTCAGAACCTCCCGGGATCGGTGAGCACGGGTGCGAATGCCAACTCGGCCGCGCCGATCACCAACGTATCGGCGCCCAGGGTTGCGGGTACCACGCGGACCAGCTCGCGTGGGGCCCGCATGCTGCGGCGCGCCAATTCGGAACGCAGGACCGCCGCCGCGCAGGCGGGGAAGACCCGCAGGAATCCGCCGAGCACGATCAACCGGGGATTCAACATGTTGACGGCATTGCCGAGGGTGATGGCCAGGGCGCGGGCTTGCCGATCCAGCACATCGGTCTCCGCGGAGCTGGGGCTGGGCACTGTGTCGGCGGGCACGCCGTCGAGCTCGGCCAGCAGGCGGGCCAACGGCGGCTGGGTCACCTCGGTCTCCAGACAGCCGACACTGCCGCAATGGCACTTGTCGCGCCCGCCGACGTAGGTATGGCCAAGTTCGCCCGCGTAGCCTGCCACACCTTCGAGCAGTGCGCCGGCGACAATGACACCTGCCCCGATACCGCTGGGACCGCCGTTGACGTAGATCAGATGATCGGCATCGATGTGATTGCCGAACAGGTGCTCGGCGATCGCGCCGACGTTGGCGTCGTTGGCCGCGTAGACCGGTAAATCCGTTGCAGTGCTGATCATCTGGCCGATCTCTACATCGTGCCAGTCGAGATTGGGCGCCAGCTGCACCGCCGATTCACGACCGTGCACGAGCCCGGGCACCGCCACCCCGACCGCGGTCAGTGCCTGACCGTCGTGGAGGCCGGCGCGAATCCGGCCGACCGCCTCGGTGGTGATGGCCACGGTGTCCGCCGGGGTCGGAACCCGCTCTGTCGGGTAGCGCACCATGTCGAGCACCGCGCCCCCCATCGCCACGACTCCGACGGTCACCGCATCGACCTCCGGGCTGACCGTCACCGCGAGCGCCCGATTGCCGGGGCGCACGATGGGGCTGGGCCGTCCCACCTGCGATACCGACGGCGCCGGTGTCTCCTCGACCAGGCGCCGTGCCACCAACTCCTCGACCAGATCCTTGGTGGTCGACCGGGAAAGGCCGGTGTGGCGGGTCAACTCGGCGCGGCTGAGCGCCCGGTGGCGGTGGACCAGGGTGAGCACGCTGGACAGATTCCGTCGCCGAACGTCGTCGGTGCTCGTTCCCACCCTGACGGCTCGATGGGCTTCCGATCCGGTCACCGACACATCAACCCCTCACTTTCAGCCTTGACAGTGTCACAGGCCACATCTTATGTTCGCACAGAGAACAAATATAGGTTTCATCGCACTGAACCGCACCGACAGGTGCCATGATCCCCGAGGAGGACCCCATGACCGTCCTGGAGGCCGGCGTCCCGACATCGGAGGGTTTGATTCCGAGCCCTTCCGACAAGTTCTCGTTCGGACTGTGGACCGTCGGCTGGCCGGGTGCCGACCCGTTCGGTGTCGCCACCCGACCCGCGCTCGACGTCGTCGAGGCCGTCGAGCGTTTGGCCGCGCTGGGGGCGTACGGACTGACCCTGCACGACGACGACCTGTTCGCGTTCGGCAGCTCCGATGCCGAGCGACGGCGGATGATCGACACGTTGACCTCCGCGCTGAGTGCCTGCGGACTGGTCGTGCCGATGGTCACCACCAACCTGTTCACCCAGCCGGTGTTCAAGGACGGCGGGTTCACCAGCAACGACCGCGGGGTGCGCCGCTTCGCCTTGCGCAAGGTGCTGCGCAATATCGATCTGGCAGGCGAGCTCGGTGCCGAGACCTTCGTGATGTGGGGCGGCCGGGAAGGCAGCGAGTACGACTCGGCCAAGGACGTCCAGGCCGCCTTGGAGCGCTACCGCGAGGCGCTGGACATGTTGTGCCAGTACGTGATCGACCAGGGCAGCGGGCTCCGGTTCGCCATCGAGCCCAAGCCCAACGAGCCACGCGGTGACATCTTGCTGCCCACAGTGGGGCACGCACTGGCGTTCATCGAGACCCTTGCCCACCCGGAGATGGTCGGCGTCAACCCCGAGACCGGGCACGAGCAGATGGCCGGGCTGAACTTCGTGCACGGTATCTCCCAAGCCCTTTACAGCGGCAAGCTGTTTCACATCGACTTGAACGGTCAGCGCGGTATCAAGTTCGACCAGGACCTGGTGTTCGGCCACGGTGATCTCGTCAACGCGTTCGCGTTGGTCGATCTCCTCGAGCACGGCGGCCCCGGTGGCGGCCCGGCCTATGACGGACCGCGGCATTTCGACTACAAACCCAGCCGGACCGAGGACGCCGACGGTGTGTGGGCGTCTGCGGCGGCCAATATGCGGATGTACCTGCTGCTGCGCCAGCGCGCCGCGGCGTTCCGCGCCGACCCTGCGGTCCAGGCGGCGATGGCGGCGGCCAAAGTGACCGAGCTACGCGAACCCACGCTGGGCGCCGGCGAGACCTATGCCGATCTGCTGGCAGACCAGACCGCCTATGAACAGTTCGACACCGGTGCCTATTTCGGTGGAAAGGGTTGCGGTTTCGTCGCTCTCAACCAGCTGGCGATCGAGCATCTGATGGGTGCCCGGTGACGCCTGCACGCGCCCGAATCCTGCGATACCGCCCCCAAGGTGATCTGGATCACCGAATATGTCATCACCGACAACAAATCCACGTCCCATTGGAGGGATCCTCGTGAATCGAATCAGCACCCTGCTCGTCGCGACCGTCGTCGGAGCCGGCTTGACACTGACGGCCTGCGGATCGGATTCGGGTTCGGAGTCGACCAGCTCAGCGACGGGCAAGGTCGGGGTGATCCTGCCTGACACCAAGTCGTCGGTTCGCTGGGAGACCAAAGACCGCCCCGCGTTGGAGGCGGCATTCAAGGCGGCCGGTGTGGACTACACCATCCAGAACGCGGAAGGATCCGCCGACACGATGGCCACGATCGCCGACGGGATGATCGCCGATGGCGTCACTGTGCTGGCGATCGTGAACCTCGACTCCGACAGCGGCGCGTCGATTCAGCAGAAGGCCGCTACCCAGGGCGTCAAGACCATTGACTACGACCGCCTCACGCTGGGCGGCTCCGCCGACATCTATGTGTCGTTCGACAACACCACTGTCGGTGAGCTCCAGGGGCAGGGGCTCGTCGACTGCCTCGGCGGCAGGCCGGCGAATGTGGTGTTCCTCAACGGTTCTCCGACCGACAACAACGCGACGTTGTTCAGCGCCGGGGCACACTCGGCGATCGACGGGACGCCCACCATCACCGTCGTCGGGGAGCAAGCAGTGCCGGACTGGGACACCGACGCGGCGGTGACCATCTTCGAGCAGCTCTACACCGCGGCCGACGGCCGCGTGGACGGGGTGTACGCGGCCAACGACGGTCTGGCCGGCTCGGTGATCTCGATCCTGGAGAAGAACCGCCGTGCCGGCCAGGTTCCGGTCACCGGCCAGGATGCGACCGTCGAGGGCCTGCAGAACATCCTCGCCGGAACACAGTGCATGACCGTCTACAAGTCGGCGACCGAAGAGGCGAACGCGCTTGCCGAAGTGGCGATCGCGCTCGCCAACGGTGAGGAGCCGAAGGCCACCAGCACGTCGCGCGACGATACCGGCGAGCGCGACGTCCCGTCGGTGCTGTTGACGCCGAAGTCGATCACGAAGGACACCGTGGGCGTTGTCTTCGAGGACGGCGGCCAGTCCAGAGACGAGGTGTGCACGGGACAGTTCGCGCCCATGTGCACCGCCGCGGGGGCCTGAGCGCCGATGACCCCTCCAGTGCCATCGGTGGAACCGATCCTCGAATTGCAGGGTGTCAACAAGAGTTTCGGTGTAGTCCACGTGCTGCATGACGTCGACTTCTGCATCTACCCCGGTCAGGTGACGGCCCTGGTCGGTGACAATGGCGCCGGAAAGTCCACTCTGGTCAAGGCGATCGCCGGAATCCACCCCATCGACACCGGCACCTACCTCTTCGAGGGCCGGCCGGTCACAGTGCACAGTCCGAACGAGGTTGCGGCGCTCGGGGTGGAGGTCGTCTACCAGGACCTCGCGTTGTGCGACAACCTCGACATCGTCGAGAACATGTTCCTCGGAAGGGAACTCACGAGCCGAGGATTGCTCGACGAGGCCCGGATGGAGACGATGGCCCGTGACGCCCTCACGTCGCTGTCGGTACGGACCGTGAAATCCGTGCGGCAGACGGTGTCGAGCCTGTCCGGTGGTCAGCGCCAGACCGTGGCCATCGCCAAATCGGTGCTGTGGAACTCGAAGGTGGTGCTGCTCGACGAACCGACCGCAGCGCTCGGTGTCGCCCAGACGCGGCAGGTGATCGAGCTGGTGCGTCGACTCGCCGGTCAGGGTGTCGGGGTGGTGCTCATCTCGCACAACATGGTCGACGTCTTCGAGGTGGCCGACCGGATCTGCGCGCTGTACCTCGGTCGGGTGGCCGCCGATGTCAAGGCATCCGAGGTCACCCACGGCCAGATCGTCGAACTCATCACCGCCGGACGTTCCGGCGGTCTCGGACTGGCGCCGGCACAGGCCGCCGAGTCGATGTGAGCTCCGACGTGCACGACCGAGATGGAAACTTGAGGGAAACCCCGATGGGCACCGAAACAAGCACCGCCACTTCTCGATCCGATGGCGCACTCGCCGATGCCGACTTCGTCGGTGACATCAGTTCCGATCAGACGTTCGGCGAGGCGGTGCGCGGCTACCTGCAGCGCGTGCGCGGCGGCGACATGGGTTCACTGCCCGCCATCCTCGGACTGGTCGTGCTGTTCGTGGTGTTCGGATTGGCGAACGACCGCTTCCTGTCGGCGCTGAACCTTGCCAACCTGGTCACCCAGGCCGGATCCATCTGTGTGCTGGCGATGGGGCTGGTGTTCGTCCTGCTGCTCGGTGACATCGACCTGTCGGCGGGAGTCGCCGGCGGAGTGGCGGCCTGCGCGATGGGGTTGACCATCGTCAGCCTGAGCTGGCCGTGGTGGGCGGCCATCCTGACCGGAATCGCCTGCGGCGCATTGATCGGTCTCGCCATCGGCGTGCTGCGCGCCAAACTCGGGATTCCATCATTCGTGGTCACGTTGGCATTCTTCCTCGGACTGCAGGGCGTGACGCTGAAACTGATCGGTGAGGGTGGATCCGTCCGGGTCGACGACCCGGTGATCCGCGGCCTGACCATCAGCAACCTGCCCGTTCCCGCCGGCTGGGCGATCGCGCTGGTGGTGGTCGTCGGTTTCACCGGTCTCGAGGTCTACCAGTACCGGCGCAAGAAGTCCCTGCAGCTGTCGCACGCCCCGCTGGGCGTGGTGATCGCGCGGGTGGCCGCGGTGGCCGCCGTCATCCTCGGTGTCACGTTCGTGCTCAGCGTCAACCGCAGCGTCAACCCGAACGTGGATATCAGCGGCATTCCGTACGTACTGCCGTTGATCCTGGTACTCCTCATCGCCATGACGCTGGTGCTCAGGCGCACGACGTTCGGCAGGCACATCTATGCCGTGGGCGGCAACGCCGAGGCCGCGCGCCGCGCAGGGATCCCCGTGGACCGCATCCGGATTTCGGTGTTCGTCGTCTGCTCGTCACTGGCCGCGCTGAGCGGAATCATCGCGGCGTCCTACGCGGGAAAGGTGTCGGCGTCCTCCGGCGCGGGCAACGTGCTGCTGTACGCGGTCGGCGCGGCGGTGATCGGCGGCACCAGCCTCTTCGGCGGCAAGGGCCGGGCCATCGACGCCGTGATCGGTGGCGTGGTGGTCGCCACGATCGCGAACGGACTGGGCCTGCTGAATCAGTCGTCCTATATCAACTTCCTGGTCACAGGTGGGGTGCTGCTGCTGGCGGCCAGCGTGGACGCGATCTCGCGGCGGCGGCGCTCGTCGACCGGGCTCTAATGTGAGCGGATGGCCCCGCTCAACGACGAAGAGACCTTCCTGATCCAGACGGTGCGCGAGTTCGTCGACCGGGAGGTCAAGCCGAGCGTGCAGACGCTCGAGCACGCGAACGAGTACCCCGAACGCTGGATCGAGCAGATGAAGCAGATCGGCATCTACGGGTTGGCGGTGCCGGAGGCCTACGGCGGATCGCCGGTATCGATGCCCTGCTACGCGCGGGTCACCCAGGAACTCTCCCGCGGGTGGATGAGCCTGGCCGGCGCGATGGGCGGACACACCGTGGTGGCCAAACTGCTGACGCTGTTCGGCACCGAGGAACAGAAGCAGACGTATCTACCGCGGATGGCCACCGGCGAGGTCCGTGCCACCATGGCGCTCACCGAACCGGGCGGCGGCTCCGACCTGCAGGCCATGACCACCGTGGCGAGGACCGACGGCGAAGACCTGGTGATCTCGGGCGCCAAGACCTGGATCTCCAACGCCCGGCGCTCGGATCTGATTGCGCTGCTGTGCAAAACGGATCCGAGCGCGCAGCCCAAGCACAAGGGCATCTCCATCGTGCTCGTCGAGCACGGCCCCGGCCTGACGGTCTCCCGCGATCTGCCCAAGCTCGGCTACAAGGGTGTGGAATCCTGCGAGTTGTCCTTCGACGACTACCGCATCCCGGCCACCGCCATCCTCGGCGCCACCCCTGGCAAGGGCTTCGCGCAGATGATGAAGGGCCTGGAAACCGGCCGCATCCAGGTCGCCTCCCGCGCGCTGGGGGTGGCCACCGCCGCACTCGAAGACTCGCTGGCCTACGCCCAACAGCGCGAAAGCTTCGGCCGGCCGATCTGGAAACACCAAGCCATCGGCAACTACCTCGCCGATATGGCCACCAAGCTCACCGCCGCCCGCCAACTGACCTGGTATGCCGCCGAGCGCTATGACAGCGGTGAGCGCTGCGATATGGAGGCCGGCATGGCCAAACTCTTCGCCTCCGAGGTCGCGATGGAGATCGCACTGAATGCGGTGCGCATCCACGGCGGCTACGGCTACTCGACCGAGTACGACGTGGAACGCTACTTCCGCGACGCCCCGCTGATGATCGTCGGAGAGGGCACCAACGAGATCCAGCGCAACGTCATCGCTGCCCAACTGGTGTCGCGAGGCGGACTGTGACGCCTACCCGATCGGGCAGTTTACGTGTGCTGGACGGCGGGTAGCAGCGCAACATCGTTGTGACGCGGACCACGAAGGTCCACGGTGGTGTCAGGAGAATCTTCCGCCCGTCCGATACCACGAGGAGTCGACCGATGGCCATTGAGCTGAACCAGATTTGGGATTTTCCGATCAAGGAGTTCCACCCGTTCCCCCGTGCCCTGCTCGGTGTCGGCGCACACGACATCATCGGAGTGGAGGCCAAGAACCTCGGCTTCAAGCGCGCCCTGCTGATGACCACCGGCCTGCGCGGCTCGGGGATCATCGAAGAACTCACCGGCAAGATCGAGTACCAGGGCGTCGAGGTCGTGCTCTACGACAAGGTGGAGTCCAACCCCAAGGACTACAACGTCATGGAGGCCGCCGCGCTCTATCAGCAGGAGAAGTGCGACAGCATCATCTCCATCGGTGGTGGCTCCAGCCATGACGCCGCCAAGGGCGCCCGCGTGGTGATCGCGCACGACGGCCGCAACATCAACGAGTTCGAGGGCTTCGCCAAGTCCACCAACAAGGAGAACCCACCGCATATCGCGGTATCCACCACGGCCGGAACGGGTTCGGAGACCTCGTGGGCCTATGTCATCACCGACACCTCGGACATGGAGCACCCGCACAAGTGGGTCGGCTTCGACGAGGCCACCATCGTCACGCTGGCCATCGACGACCCGCTGCTGTACTACACCTGCCCACAGCACTTCACCGCCTACTGCGGTTTCGACGTGCTCGCGCACGGCAGCGAGCCGTTCGTGTCCCGGCTCGACTTCGCGCCATCGCTCGGAAATGCGCTGTACTCGGTGGAACTCGTCGCCAAGAATCTGCGGGAGGCGGTGTTCGAGCCACGTAACCTCAAGGCCCGCGAAGGCATGATGAACGCGCAGTACATCGCCGGTCAGGCATTCAACTCCGGTGGCCTGGGCATCGTGCACTCGATCAGCCACGCCGTCAGCGCCTTCTTCGACAGCCACCACGGACTGAACAACGCCATCGCGCTGCCCCGGGTGTGGGAGTACAACCTGCCCTCGCGCTACGAGCGGTACGCGCAGCTGGCCACCGCGATGGGAGTCGACACCCGCAACATGACCACCGTGCAGGCCGCCGACGCCGCCGTCGAAGCGGCCATCCGGCTCTCCCAGGACGTCGGGATCCCGGACAACTTCTCCGCGGTCCGCACCGACTCGTACGAGAAGAACCGGATGAACACCGGCAAGTACTCCGGTCGCGGTGACGTGATCTTGGGCGACGACAAGACCGTACTGGCGATCTCGGAGCACATCCAGGACGACTGGTGCACCCCGGGCAACCCGCGTGAGGTCACCGTCGGTTCGATGATTCCCGTTGTCGGGCACGCGATCAACGAAACCTACTGATCTGTCGTGTGAGGAGCCCGCCGTGACCACTGCGCACATACCTATGCGTGATGATCCGATAACATTCGGCACCGCAACCGAACTCGCCGAATCGCTGCGCGAGCAGGACTACATCGCCGACGACGATCTGGCCACCGTGGTGCATCTGGCCACCGCGCTGGACCGACCGCTGCTACTGGAAGGCCCGGCGGGGGTCGGCAAGACCGAGCTGGCCAAGGCGCTCGCCGCGGCGGGTGGCCGGCGACTGATCCGGCTCCAGTGCTACGAGGGACTCGACGACAACCGGGTGCTCTACGAATGGGACTACGCCAAACAGTTGCTGCACGTACAGATGATGCGGGACAGGGTGATCGAGGCGGCGGACCTCTACACCGAGGAGTTCCTGTCGGTGCGGCCGCTGCTGGAGTCGGTGCTCTCCGATCAGCCGGTGGTGCTGCTCATCGACGAGGTGGACCGCACCGAAGAAGCCATGGAGGCCTTGCTGCTCGAGGTGCTCGCCGAACGCCAGGTCACCATCCCCGAGATCGGCACCTTCGTGGCACGGTCGGTGCCGTGGGTGGTGCTGACCTCCAACGACACCCGGGAACTGTCCGCCGCCCTCAAGCGCCGGTGCCTTCACTACCACCTGGGTTTCCCCACCCCGCAGCGGGAACGGGAGATCGTCGCGGTCCGCGCGCCGGACGTCGAACCCGGGGTGGTCGTCACCGTCGTCGAACTCGCGCGCACGCTGCGCGAATTGCCGCTGCGTAAGAGTCCGTCGATATCCGAGGTGATCGACGGTGCCAGGGCGGCCACGCTGCTCGGCCACGGCAGCACCGACGCGGTGTTGCTCTCGGCGTTGGTGAAGTTCACCAGTGACCGCGATATCGCGCTGCGCCACCTCGGTGACGCACCCAGCCACGCGGCGGAAACTGTTGTCCCGGAGCGGGTGACGGTGGCATCGCGTCCGGCCAACACCACCACCTCGGCGTTTCGCGGGCGTGGTGGGCGGTGACTCCGTCGGAAATTCTGGACGCCGTTGCGGCGGCATTCGGGCAGCTGCTGCGCCGCGCCGGGGTGGCGACCTCACCTGCGGAGGTCATCGAGGTGCGACGCGTGCTGGGGTTGCTCGGCGCCGCCGACCGCCGCGGGCTCCGGGCGGCACTGCGGGCCACGTGCGCGAAATATCAACGCGAACAACGCGGTTTCGACCGCGCCTTCGATGCCCTGTTCGGCCGGCGCGGCACGAAAGATCAGGAGCCGGGGGCGGGCCCGAGCCGTGCGCACACCGGCTCGGGCCTGCCCGACCAACTCGATGTCGACGAGGGCCTCGAGGTCGGTCGGTACGCCGAATACAACGAACGGGCCGCCGAGGTCGGCGACCACTTCGACACCCCCGACGCGGAGCGGGGCTTCAACCCGCACAAGGACGACGACGATTTCAGCGTGACCGGTGCCGATGACCAGCTGACGGTGTCCTCCGAGGCCGACGGTGGCCGCCGCGGCATGCGCTACACCGTCGAAGTGGATCGGGCCGTGTCCCGCGGGGCGGGCGAGCTGGCCGATTCGGTGGCACCCGTGGTGGCCGGCTCGCTGAGCTTCGACGACCCGGACGCCATCCTGGCCTGGCTGGACGCCTACGACCCGACTCGCACCTACGGTGGCGACGCCGGTGAGGAACCGCTGACCGCCGAGCAGCTCGACCAGTTGACGCAGGCGGTCGAGGGGTTCGTCGCGGCACTGGCGCGGCGCAGCGGACTGGCCGCCGAACCCGAACTCCGCGAAACCGATTCCGGTGCAGGGCTGGCCGCCGATATCGACCTGGCCTGCCATGAGGTGCTGCGCCGGATGCGCGGGGCACCGCGGGCCCGTCCCCGCGAGCGCGGCCGCGGCCGGCTCGACATGCGGCGCACGGTCCGGGCCAGCATGCGTACCGACGGCGTGCCCTTCCACCTCATGACCCGCACCCCGCTGCCGGACCGGATCCGGCTGCTGGTCATCGCGGACGTGTCGCTGTCGGTGCGCCCGGTCACCGCGTTCACACTGCGGCTGGCGCAGGCCATGCACCGGCGGGCACACCGCTGCCGGGTGATGGCGTTCGTGGACCGCCCCGTGGACGTCACCGAGATCCTGCTGCGCGCAGGCGGGGATGACGCGCTGGCCGCGGTGCTGGCCGAGCGGCACCTGGATCTACAGGCCAGCAGCGATTACGGGCAGGTGTTCGAGGAGATGCTGCGCGGCCAGGCCGACGCCCTGGATTCCCGGACCGCGGTGCTGATCGTCGGCGACGGCCGCAGCGGCGGCCTGCCGCCCGGGGTCGACCGGCTGCGGGCGCTGCGCGGGCGGGTGCACCGGTTGGCGTGGGTGACGCCCGAGCCGCAGCGCTACTGGCGCCAGGCCACCTGCGCCATGCCGGACTACGCGCCGGTGTGCGATCGCGTGGTGGTGGCCAGCGATGCCGAGGCGCTGACGGCCAAGGCGGCGGAGCTCGCGCACGCCCTCTCATGAGCGTGCCACCTGCCCGATCGGGTAGGTGAAAGCCTGCCCACCTGCACATTGGTTGGGCCTGACGGGCAACGTAGGCTGTTCGTGTTACGTGGATCACACAGCGGCAGGGAGGTCGTGCGGTGCCTTCTCGCCTGCTCAAATTTCACGCCCCCGAGATCGTGTTCGGTATCGACTCGATGGCCGAGGCCGCGCACGCCGCGCTCCGGCTCGGCGGCCAGCGTCCGCTCCTGGTCACCGATCCCGGCCTGATCGAGGCCGGTTGGGTGGACGAGCTCGTCGACCATCTGCGCGACCAGGGCGTCCAGGCCCAGGTGTGGAGCGCGCTCACCCCCAACCCCAAGGACCACGAGATCACCGCCGGGCACGAGTTCTACCGGTCCCGTGGCTGCGATGTGCTGATCGCGCTGGGTGGGGGCTCGGTGATCGACGCCGCCAAGGGCATCGCGATCCTGGCCGCCAACGGCGGCGACATCCTCGACTACGCCGGCGTCGACAAGGCCACCATGCCGATCCCGCCGCTGGTGGTGCTGCCGTCGACCTCGGGCACCGGCGCGGACGTCTCGCAGTTCTGCATCGTCACCGACACCACCCGCAACACCAAGATCACCATCTTGGGGCGTGCACTGGTCCCCGATATCACCGTGATCGACCCGCGCCTGCTCACCACGATGCCGGAATGGCTCAATGCCGCCACCGGATTGGACGCCCTGACCCACGGTATCGAGGCGTTCGTATCCCTCGGGCACAACCAGCTCACCGACCATCACGCGCTGCGAGCGGTGGTGATGGTGACCGAGAACCTGGTGACCACCATCGAACAACCACGCGAGATGAGCGCCCGGGTGTTGATGGCGCAGGCTGCGCTGGAGGCCGGGCTCGCGTTCACCAACGCCATCCTGGGCGCCGCCCATGCGATGAGTCATCAGGTCGGCGGGCTGCTCGATCTGCCACACGGTGTCATCAATGGCGTGTTGCTGCCGCATGTGGTGCGGTTCAACGCCGAGGCCGACCCGGCTCCGTTCGCCGTCATCGCAGCCAGTCTGGGCATCGCCGACGCACGCGCGCCCGAGCTGGAATCCGCACTGGCTCTTGCCGATCACCTGCAACAGCTGGCACAGAAGGTCGGTGTGCCCCGCGGGCTTGCCGATCTGGGCGTACATGACACCGACGTACCGGTGCTCGCTCGCAACGCCATGGCCGACGCGTGCATCACCACCAACCCCCGCGCGGCCGACGAGGCGCAGCTGCAGGCGCTGTTCCGGGCCGCACTGTGAGGGCCCAGCCGGATCTGGAGCGGTTGACCGGAGTGCGCTCCGGCAAGCCGACGTTCTACCCGGAGTTCCGGGTCGCCGCACAGCGCACCGAACGCGTCATCGCCGCCCTCGACGCCATCTCGCGCGCCCTGGTGCAGACGGTGAACGGGCCGGAGAAGCTGGTCCGGGCGGCCGCCGAGGCGGCCCGGGTCCATCTCGGCGCCGAATGGGTGCTGCTCGCGTTGGCCGACGGTGCATTGCCCGAGGCCCGCCCGCGCCACCTCATCCTCGACGCCGACGGCAACCCGTATTCATTCGAAGGGCTCTCCGGGGCAAAGCATCCGGTTCCGCACCTGCCCGACGTGGTGCTCAACCGGCTCAACGACATCCTGCGCGGGCAACTTGCCCAGTTCCGGCTGCCGGTGATCGAACCGCACCACGCCCATGTGCCCATCGAACTCGACGGCGGCGTGATCGGCGCCTTCGCGGCATGGACACCCAGTCACCGCACGTTGGACGGTACCGACGAGACGGTAATGCGGATCCTGTCCAGCCAGACCGCCGTCGCGCTGCACAACTGCGAGCTGTTCCAGCGCTCGCAGGCGTTGCTGGCCCAGTCCGAGGCGCGCAACGCCCAGCTGCTGGCCACCCAACGCGAGCTCGGCGCCGCCCAACGCCATCAGGTGCTCGACAACGAGCGGCACCGCATCGCCCGTGAGCTGCACGACAGCGTCACTCAGACGGTGTTGTCGGCCGGTATGCAGATCGAGGTGTGCCGCAGCGAGATCCGCTCTCACGCCGGCAACTCCGATCTCGTCGACCGCCTGGACATGGCCAAGACGCTGACCCGCTCGGCGACCGAGCAGCTGCGCTCGGCGATCTATGCGCTCAACCATCCCGAGGACGCCGGCCGCTCCAGCCTTCCGGAACTGCTGGCGCAGTTGGCCACCGTCCATATGCCCGATGATCTGCGGGTGACCCTGAAAGTCGAAGGGGCCGTGACGGAATTACCCAGTGCCGTCGAGCACGCGCTGCTGCGGGTGGCCGGCGAAGCCCTGTTCAACGCGGCGATGCACGGCAAGGGCAGCCGGGCGATCCTGCGCTTGCAGTACCGGGCCCAGACGGTCACCTTGTCCATCGCCGACGATGGCTGCGGTGATCCGGAGAAGCTGCGCCTGATGCTGCGGATGGCCGATGCCACCGATGTCGACGGGCACCACCGTGGCCTGGCCAATATGCTCGCCCGCTGTCGTGAACACGGCGGATCGCTTGCGGTGCAACGCTCCCGAATCGGTGGGGTGCGGCTGGTCGCGACCATTCCCAGGGAAAAGAGTGCACGATGACGATTCAGTTGGCACTGGTCGACGATCACGCCATCCTGCGGCAGGGGCTGCGCTCACTGCTGGAGCGCGAGGTCGATCTGGTGGTCGTCGGAGAGGCCTCGACGGAGCCGGAGGCCGAGGCCATGGTGTCGGCGGTGCGGCCGGACGTCGTGCTGCTCGACCTGAAACTCTCGGCGGGTTCGGATTTCGAGGGGTTGTCGTTGTGCACGAAGCTCTCCGCCGCGTACCCCGAGCTGGGACTGCTGGTGCTGACGACCTTCCTGGACGAGGACCTGGTGGTGCGCGCCGTGCACGCCGGGGCCAGGGGGTATGTGGTCAAGGACGTCGACACCACCGAACTGGTCCGGGCGATCCGTGCCATCTCGGCGGGGGAGAGCGCCTTCGATTCACGCAGCGCCGCGGCGGTCGTGCGCTCGCTCAATGGCCGCACCGAACACCGCGAACAGCTCACCGACCGTGAGCTGGAAGTGCTGCGGTTACTGGCAACCGGGTTGTCCAACAGCAAGATCGGCGAGAAGCTGTTCATCTCCGCCACCACCGCGAAATTCCACGTCAGCAACATCATGCGCAAGCTCCAGGTGAGCCGGCGGGCCGAAGCGGTCTACGCGGCCAGCAAGCGCGGGCTGATCTAGATCCGGTCCAGCACCAGCCAGCCGCCGTGATGTTCGAAGACCCTGGCGCGCACACCGGTGAACCGCGCACCCAGATCGCGCAACGTCGCCATGTCGAAGGTGCGGACATGCCCGTAGCAGGCCTGCGGTACATCCTCGAACGGCACCGCCACCACCACCCGGCGACGCGCCAGCCGCAACGCTTCGGCCAGCACCGCGTCGCCGGTGTCGGGATCGAGATGCTCCAGCAGATGCAGCGCGGTGACGGTATCGGCCGCGCCGTCGGGACGCGGAACCTGCGCGGCGTCGCAGGCGATGGTGCGCAGCGGCCGGTCCAATCGAGAGCTCACGCGCGCAAGAAGATCCATCGTCGGTGCGCTCAGATCGGTTGCCGTCACCTCGTAGCCCAGCCGGCTCATCCGCAGCGGGAAGAAACCGAAGCATGATCCGAGGTCCAGCAGCCACGGCCCGGTCACCAGGCCGGCTGCCCGCCGATGGATCGTCGCGAAGGCGGTCTGCCCGGATTCCAGCGCATCCAGCGAGTTACGGTAGAACCGTGACCACGCGGCGATCCCGCCGGGCACGGTGGTGCGCACGACCCCGGTGAACACCGACTCGAAATCGTGGCGGCCCAGCAGCGTTCCGTCCAGTTGTTCGGTCAGCAGCACGGCCAGGGTGTCGGACAACTCATCGGGGGTGAGGTCATGTTCGACGGTGAGGATGCCGCCGCGGCGGTCGGCACAGAACCGTGGCCTGTCGAGATGCTCCCCTCGGGTACCGGCCCGTCGCCGCACCCGTACGCCGCTCCCGCGCCACACACCATCGGGCACCGGGCTCAACGGATCGACCTCGGCCGGCCGGACGGCGGTAATGCTCATGCTGGACAACGCTATTGGCCAACAGCGGTTGGCGCGCGAGCCGAATGGTCGGCCTTTACTGCCCGTTCGGGCAGTATCGGGGAGCTCGAGGTTACTTGTGCGCGGTCAGCAGGAAGGCCGGCAGCTTCATCCGGCCGTTGTCGTCATGGTCATGCGGGGGCATGTCGAACGGCGCCCCCGGCCCCGACGGCATGTTGGCGTGGATGAACGCGGGCCGGATGTCGTCCACGGTCCAGTGCGCCGCCACGATATCGCGCAGTTCGTACTCGTCGACCTCGTTCGGCTTGCTCTCCGACTCGGCGGGGAACGCCCCCTTCGCGAACACCAGGACGTAGTAGCGCGCGCCCGGGGCCGCGGCACGCTGCACCGCATGCAGGTAATTGTGCCTACCGTCGACGGGCAGCGAATGAAACAGCGTCGAATCGATGACGGTGTGGAAACGGCCGTCGTAGCCGGTGAAGGAGGTGATATCGGCCTGGGCAAAGCTGGCGTAGCGCAGGTTACGTTCCTGCGCTGCACGATTCGCCACGGCGATGGCGGTCGGCGAAATATCCAGGCCCACCACGGTGTAGCCGTCTGATGCCAGTGACAGGGACAGCTCGGCATGCCCGCAGCCGGCGTCCAGGACGTCGCTGCGCACCTTGCCCGCCGAGATCAGCGCTGCCAGTTCGGGTTGCGGTTCACCGATGCTCCACGGCGGTGGTCCCTGGAACTCGCCGTCGTGGCGGTATGCGCTGTCCCAGTCCAGTACCTCAGATGCCATGACATCCAACGTACGCGCGCTCACGCGGTGGGTGTCTCCCACGTGTGTACCGGTGCATTGGTATGCATGTGCTCGCAGTACATACGCAGCATCTCCGCCAGCGCCGCGGGCCGCGCCAGACCACGTTCCTGCAGCGCACGGACGGTGGCGGTCTGCCACGCGGCTCCGTTGCGACCGGTCTTGGCGCGTGCCTCGATGACCCCGAGGAACCGTTCCCGCACGTCGGCGGCGACGCCCCAGCGTCGGAGTCCGTCATGGGCCAGCGGCAGCAGCTCCCGCAACACGAGTTCGTCGGCCGTCACCTCGCCCAGGCCGGGCCAGTACAGCCGGGCGTCCATTCCGTGCCGCGCCGATTCGAAGAAATTATGCTGTGCCGCAGCAAAACTCATTTTGCTCCACAGGGGGCGGTCCTCGTCGGTAAGGGCCCGCAAGGTGCCGTAGTAGAACGCCGAATTGGCCAGCATGTCGAGTACCGTGGGCCCGGCGGGCAGCACCCGGTTCTCGACACGCAGGTGTGGTTTGTCGTTCACCACGTCATAGACGGGCCGGTTCCACCGGTAGATGGTGCCGTTGTGCAGGCGCAACTCCGAGAGTTGCGGGGTGCGCCCGGCCGCGAGCTCGGCGACGGGGTCCTCCTCGGAGATCTCCGGCAGCAGCGCCGGGAAGTAGCGGACGTTCTCCTCGAACAGGTCGAAGATCGAGGTGATCCATCGTTCACCGAACCAGACGCGTGGGCGTACACCCTGGGTCTTGAGTTCGTCGGGCCGGGTGTCGGTGGCTTGACCGAACAGTTCGATGCGGGTCTCGGCCCACAGCTCGTGGCCGAAGAAGTACGGCGAGTTGGCGCCCAGCGCGAGTTGCGGGCCGGCCAGCACCTGCGCGGCGTTCCAGTTCTGCGCGAACTCCGCCGGCGACACCTGCAGATGCAGTTGCATACTGGTGCAAGCGGATTCGGGTGCGATATCGGCCGACTGCAGCGACAGGCGTTCGGGCCCGGTGATGTCGATGTCGATATCCTCGCCGCGTGCGGTGAAGATGGAGTCGTTGAGCGCCTGGTAGCGGGTCGACTGGCTCATCCACCCTGACTCCAGATGTTCGGGCATGAGCGTGGGCAGGATGCCGATCATGACGATGTGCGCGCCGTCCTCGGTTGCCTTGGCCTCCGCGGCGTTCAGGCTGGCACGTACCTCGGCCTCCAGTTCCAGCGCGGACTGTCCGGGCAGTGGGCGGGGCGGAACGTTGAATTCGATGTTGTAGGCGCCCAGTTCGGTCTGATATGCCGGGTCGGCGATGGAGGCCAGCACCTCCTGATTGCGCAGTGCCGGCTGGTAGTCAGCGTCGACCAGGTTGCATTCGATCTCCATGCCGGTGAGCGGCCGGTCGAACTCGAAGCTGGACTGGGACAGCATCGTCTCGAACACGTCCAGGCACAGCTGGACCTTGCGCCGGTATTCGCGGCGCTGTGCGCGGCTGAATTCCGTGCGGGAAACCTCTTCGCCCACAGCGTCGACACTAGCGTCGAACGGCCACCGCGATCTGTGGACTGAGCAGACCGCCCCGTAATTCGATGTCGACACCGGCGTGCTCGGCCAGCGCGCGCAGCGCCGACGGACTGTAGCTGCGCAGCGAACTGATGACACCGTCGTGCACGAACGGGATGAACGGGGCCAGCGGCAGCATCGTGGCCAGCCGCAGCACATGCAACGGTGCCGGTGGTCGGGGCAGGTCGATGATCAGCAGCTTGTCCGCGACGCGGGTGCCCTCGGCGAGCACCGCGGCGGCCGTCGCGGGCGGCAGGTGATGAAAGGACAGGGCGAACACCGCGAGCGCGAAATGGCCGTCGGGTGCGTCGACCGCGGTGGCGTCCATCGCCCGCACCAGGGCGCGCGGATGGCTGCCCAGCTCACCGGCGGCCATCGCGGCGACCGAGTCCGGCTCGATATCGGTCACCGTCACGCGGGCGGTGGGGTGTCCTTCGAGAATGACCGCCGACAGCGCCCCATGCCCGGCTCCCAGTTCGAGCACCTTCGGATCCGGTACGTCGGCGATCTCGTCGAGCACCAGGTGCCCGAACTGCCGGTGGTTGCCGAACACCCGGCCGGTCCAGTCCAACGCATCCACCACGCTGCGTTTGACCGCGGGATCGACATCTGTGCGATCCAGATACTCGGGCCGGTCGGTCTGCAGCAGTCGGTCCAGACAGGACGCATCGGGGCCACCGCGGGGCATGCGATCCAGGTCGGTCACGTCCGTCAGGCTACAAGTCGGCCAGGTCCTTGGGCTTGAGCAGCAGCGTCGCCACCACGCTGATGAGCGCCGTGGCCACCAGGTAGCCGCAGGCCAACCACGGTGCGTCACCGCCGAGCGCGATCAGCGTGGTCAGGATCAGCGGGGTCAGGCCCGAGGATCAGACGCCGGAGAGCTGATAGACCGTGGACAGGCCGGTGTACCGGATCCGGGTCGGGAACAGCGAGGCGTACAGCGTGCCCTGCGCGCCGTAGAACCAGGCGTGAATGACGCCGAACACGATGACGATGCCGATCGTGAAAGCCGCCAGACTCCCGGTGTTGAACAGCGCGAACACCGGGAACACCGCCACCGCGTAGGCGGCGATACCGGTCGCGTAGACGCGTTGGGGTCCGAAGCGGTCGGCGAGCAGACCCGACACGGGCAGCAGCGCCGCCATCAGCAGGGCGGCCGCGGTCACCACGATCAGCACGTCGACCTTGCCCAGGTGCAGCGGGCCGGTCGCGCTGGTGGCGTAGGCGATGGCGAACACTCCCCAGGTGTTGAACGCCGCGCCCTCGCCCCAGCGGCTCAGCATGCCCAGCAGCGTGGGACGCAGCGACGCTCCACCGAACAGCTCCCGCAGCGGCGTCGGCGCCAGGTCATCGTCGGCTCTGAGCTTCTCGAAGGCCGGGGTCTCGGCGGCCTTGAGCCGTACGACGACGCCGAACACCACCAGGACAATGCTGAACAGGAAGGCGATGCGCCAGCCATAGGACAGGAATGCCTCGGCCGACATCACCGTCTGCAGCAGGGCGAAGACGCCGGTGCCCAGCGCCAGACCGAGGGCCAGCCCGACCTGCGGGATGCTGCCGGCGAAACCGCGCCGTTTCGGGGTGCTGTGCTCGACCGCCAGCAGCACCGCACCGGCCCATTCACCGCCGAGCGCGAAGCCCTGCACGATGCGCAGCAGCAGCAACAGGATCGGCGCGGCGACACCGATCTGGGCGGCGGTGGGCAGCAACCCCATGAGCGCGGTGGCCCCGCCCATCAGCAACATCGTCCACGCGAGGGTGCGTTTGCGGCCGATGCGGTCGCCGATGTGCCCGAAGACGAACCCGCCGATGGGCCGGACCAGGAAGCCGACGGCGAAGGTGGCGAAGGCCAGCAGGGTGCCGACGAAGGAGCTCTGGTCCGGAAAGAACGCGGTGTTGAACACCAGGCTTGCCGCGGTGGCGTAGAGGAAGAAGTCGTACCACTCGATGGTGGTGCCGACCAGACTGGCGGTGAGGGCCGTGCGGACGGTGGAACGATCCGCGGCGGTCTGGTCGGGCGGTGGGCTGTCGGTGATGGTCACCGGTCGGAATATGGCGGGCCTGCCGCGCCGGCGCCAGGGTTGGACTTGCCGTGATCCGAAGCTAGCTGCTCAGACCGATCCGGCACGTGCGCAGGATGGGCTTCAGTTCTTCGTAGTACTGGGCGCCCAGCAAGGCGTGCTGGGCGGTGTCGTCGTTTCGGACCGCAAAGGCGATCTGGCCGGCCAGATCGGCCAGCCTGCCGGCGTGATCCGCGATCTCGCCGGGAGCGATCTGACGCGCCTCATCGCGGATTGCCCGGGCGCGTTCGTCGAAATCGCCGGGCGTAGGTCCTGGCTCGTTTGTGAAGCTCGGCATCACGAACGATTGGGCGCTCAGCGCGATGAGTGGTTCGACCTGACGGCAGGCTTTCCCGTCGACGTAACTGAACGACACCGCCGCGATGATGACCGCCACAGCCAGTCCGGTGGCGACGGTGGCCTTCGTGGCGGTGCCCCGGTCGGCATCGAGAACGACTCTGCGCCAGAGCACATGGGCGCCGACGGCGGCGGCGACGGCCGCGGCTGCCAGCCCCGCAGCCTCGAGTGCGCTCCCTCCCGCGGAGGTCGAATCGAGCGCGGCGTAGGTGGCGATCGCCGACACCGCGACCAACATCAGCAGCCACATGCCGCGGCGGCGGGTGTAGGAATCGGCGTCGCGGAACGGGATCCCGATCACGCTGCCGGCCGCGGCGAGAACCGCGACCAACAGCGGGATCAGAACATCGAGAAAATTACCGGTGATCATCGTCTGGCCATGCTACGGGCGTCACTCCTCGCCGAGAATTTGATAGATCTCCCGGCGTGCGTTGTTGACGATGTCGAGGATGCGGCGTTGCTGATCTGTGGAGGCGGCGTGCGCCGACTGCCCGACGGCGCCGAACAACTGGCCCAGCGCTGCCCGCAGGTTCACCGCGTTGGGATCGGCGTCCTCGGCGATCTCATCCCACGGGGCGGTCTCGATCTTGGCGGCCGCCGCGCGGCCCTCCTCGGTGAGCTCGAAGGTCTTCTTGCTGCCTTCGCTCTCGGTCGGGGTGATCAGACCCTCGTCGACCAGCAGTTGCAAGGTCGGGTAGACCGACCCGGGGCTCGGCTTCCACAGATCGTTGCTGCGGGCAGCGATCTCCTGGGTCATCTCGTACCCGTGCATGGGACGTTCGGTGAGCAGGGTCAGGATCGCGGCGCGCACGTCACCGCGCCTGCCGCGGCCGCGGCCGCCGCGGCCACGGGGGCCGCCGAAGCCTGGCCCACCGAAACCTGGGCCGAATCCTCTGCCGAAGCCGGGACCGAATCCCGGTCCGAACGGACCCTGCTGGCCGGCGGCCTGCTCGCGGATGTGGTCGCGGAACTCGCGGCGGGCGTGACGTCGATCGAAACCGACGGGGCCGAAGGCTGCCGGGCCGAAGCCGAATGCGGGGTTGGGGGGTGTGAAGGGGGTGTTCATGGGGTGCTTCTTTCGTGAGAGGAAGCGCGGTGTGCGCTTCCGATGCAGTAACGATATATCGGAAGCTATCGCGATGCAACTAGTTTTCGAAGCGATCTTCGATGGCGGTCACCAGCCAGCGCGCCCAGTCCGCCTGCATGGCCTCGAAACGCAGGCCGTATTCCAGGGCGGCGTTGCCATAGAAGGAGTTGTCGGAGCCGTCGAAATGCAGGCTCTCGCGCAGTGCTCGCAGGCGTGCCAGTTCGGATTCGGCGTGCTCGACGAGCGCTTGGACGTGGGCGGCGGCGTCGCGGCGCGGGAGTTCGCCGAGCAGGAAGATGCGCAACAGTTCCGGGCTGCGGCCGGGTGGGTCGTCCTGCGGGTTGGTCACCCACCGCAGGAGTTCGGCACGCCCGGATTCGGTGACCCGATACGCCTTGCGCCCGCGCGGGCCGATCTCGGTGACCTCGATGAATCCGTTGTCCGCCAACCGGTTCAGCTCGCCGTAGAGCTGGCTCTGGGTGGCCGGCCAGACATTGGCCATCGACTTCTCGAACCGTTTGAGCAGGTCGTACCCGCTGCCCGGTTGTTGGCTCAGCAGGCCGAGTGCTGCCATTCGCAAGCTCATGGCGGGTATCCTACATTCCAGTCTTGACATGTCACTAGTGGAATGTCATCGTGGTGGCATGACCACAGCCTCCGCACTGCCCGCCGAGGGTGACTTCTTCCGGCGCGGCAACTACGCGCCCGTTGCCGATGAGCTCAGCGAATACGACCTGTCCGTCCAGGGCGTGATCCCGCCCGAGATCAACGGGTGGTACCTGCGCAACGGGCCAAATCCGCGCACGGCCAACGCGCACTGGTTCGCCGGTGACGGCATGATCCACGGCGTCCGGCTCGAGGGCGGGGCGGCGAAGTGGTACCGCAACCGTTGGGTCCGCACCGATAGCTTCGTGGCGGATTTCCCGCTGTACAACGCCGACGGATCCCGCAACCTGCGCGCCGCGGTCGCCAACACGCACGTGGTCAACCACGCCGGGAAGACCCTGGCCCTGGTCGAATCGTCGTTCCCCTACGAGATCAACAGTGAGCTGGAAACGTTGGGCGCCTACGACTTCGGGGGCAAGCTCACCAACTCGATGACCGCCCACCCGAAGATCTGCCCGACCACCGGTGAGATGCACTTCTTCGGCTACGGAAGCCTCTTCGAGCCCTATGTCACCTACCACCGGGTGGCCGCGGACGGGGCGCTGATCATCAACCGGCCGGTGGATGTTAAGGCGCACACCATGATGCACGACTTCGCCATGACCGCCGATCACGTGATCTTCATGGACCTGCCGATCGTCTTCGACCTGGAGGTGGCGGGCAAGGGGGAGGGTGACATGCCGTACCGCTGGAGCGATACCTACGGTGCCCGGTTCGGCGTGCTGCGCCGCGATGATCCCTTCGGCGCCATCCGCTGGTTCGATATCGACCCGTGCTACGTCTTCCATGTCGCGAACGCCTTCGACGACAGGAATTCGATTGTGTTGCAAGCGGCTCGATACCCGGAGTTGTGGCGCAACGACGGCGCCTTCGGTGATAAGGCGGTGCTGTGGGAGTGGCGGATCGCCCTGAACGCCGGCGCGGTCACCGAGCGTCAGCTCGACGATCGCGAGATCGAGTTTCCGCGGATCGACGATCGGCTGGCGGGGCTGCCGGCTCGCTACGCGGTCTCGGTGGGCGATGCCGAACTGGTGCGGCACGATCTGTCCACGGGTGCCGCCGAGACGCACTCTTTCGGGCCGGGGGTGTCCGGTGAGGCGGTATTCGTGCCGGCGGCCGGTCCGGCCGATGAGAGCAGCGGCTGGTACCTCAGCTACGTGTACGACCCGGTGCGCGACGGTAGTGATCTGGTGATCCTGGACGCCTCGAATTTCGGCGCGCCACCGGTGGCCACGATCGCGCTGCCGCGGCGCGTGCCGTTCGGTTTCCACGGAAACTGGATACACGCCTAGTCAGAGGCGGTTTTCTGGCCTTCCGTCCGCAGTGCGTCCGAAACGGGTGCGAGCGCCAGGGCGGCGAGCTCGCCCGCGGCCTTGCGCGTCCGGTCGGATGCGTCAGGCCACAGATGGCTGTACGTCGATAGCGTCTCGGCCGCCGATGAATGCCCGAGCGCCCGCTGGACCGTCACAACGGCGCACCCGGCCGCAATGAGCCCCGAGGCGTAGAAGTGCCGCAGGTCGTGCAGTCGGTGCGCTTGCGCGCCACGGGCCGCCCGCCACGCGCGGCCCACCGTCGCTTAGTGCACCGGCGCCCGAGCGTTCTCTACTAACGGCGGCCGCGACGCACTGCGCACCTGGACGGCCCTGATTGCCCAGAGGCAGGGCCCCGACAACGAGGTCGGAACGACACTGTGCGCCCGCCCATTGTGGGTGAATCGATGTTGACTTCGCAACTCGAATAGGCCTGTGAGCACGTGCTTTGCTGGCATTCAGCCGCTACTTTGAGGCGACTTTGGGGGAACTTACGATTTTGAACTCACCCCAAAGTACGATCAAATACGTGTCAGATATCGATGCGCTGGTCAACAAGATTCGGAATGGCCACTCTCCGGCCAGTCTGGAGAGCTCCGTGCTTGATTTCAAGACTGAGAAACCAACCTTCAAGGACACGGCATCGGATCTGGCGGAAGCTTGCGTTTGCTTCGCCAACGGAATCGGCGGGCAGCTAGTGGTGGGGGTCAAGGATCGACCGGGCGGTGAGGACGCACTTGTAGGGACTGCACTGGGCATCGATGAGCTGAGGTCGGCGATTTACGACAAGACGCAGCCTCACATGAACGTCACGATTGCAGAGCACAGCGCTGGGGCTGTCCGCTTGCTCATAATCACAGTCCCGGAAGGACTGGAAGTCCACTGCACTTCGAAGGGTGGGTATAGCCAGCGTTGGCAGGCAGAGTGCCGTCCGATGGCGCCGGCCGCCGTCGCGCGCTTGAGCGACGAACGTCGGGGTGCGGACTGGTCAGCAGATCCGTCGAGCAGTACGCCTGGCGATATATCGCCGGCTGCGATCGATAAGGTCCGTGAGTTGCTTCGCCTGACTGGCGACGACTCAAAGGCCAGACTCGCAAGAGCAACGTCGGAGGAGATCGTCAGAAAGCTCGGCTTGGTAACGGACAGTGGGTTCCTCACCCGGGCAGGCGAACTCTTGCTGGTCGAGAACGCGGAGAGCGCGCCGCAGGAACTGCTCGTCTATCAGCACCGCAAGACACCTGGTGGCGAAGCTGACTACAGCCGGAGGTGGGGCGGCCCCCTCGTGCTCACGTACGCCGAGGTCTTGGAAACTGTCGCAGCGCGGCTGACTATCACGCCAGTTACGGTTCGATCTGGCCAGCAGCTCAGCATTGAGGATTTTCCCTCGATTGCGATTCGCGAAGCAATGGCGAATGCGCTCATTCACCGAGATCTCAGGGAGAATCAACCTGTCCACGTAGATCACTCGCCCGCGGTGCTGTCCATCATTTCGCCGGGCCCACTTGTCGCTGGCGTCACACCTGACAACATCCTGACCCGTGGAACAAAGCCCCGGTATCCCTCTCTGTCAAAGGCTTTCAACGCGCTGGGGTGGGGCGAGTATCTCGGGCAGGGCGTCAATCGAATGTTTCGTGAGATGGCTCGGAGCGGCCGTCCACTTCCTGCGATAACGAGCGATCAAGACCGGGTAGAGGTTCGTTTCCGTGGGGATCCGCCTAATTCGAACGTCGCCAGAGTTGTCGCCGAGTTGCCTGAGCATTTGAAAGACGACACGGACACTCTTCTGATACTAATAACCCTCTGTTCGAAGAAAAGCGTTACGGCGCAGCAGATCGCTCCGATAATCCAACGCTCCGTCGTTGACTCCGAGACCGCACTGCGGCAGGCCAGCCAGCCGGATGTAGATCTAATCGAGCCCACACCTGGCACTAGAACACGCAAGATGCCCAACTACGCGTTCCGCGGTGAAGTGCTCGCCCGACTCGGCCCAGCGGTTGCATACCACTCGCGAACGAGTAGCGACCGTGACCGCAAGATCGTCGAACACGTTCGTGAGTACCTATCGATCAACAATGGCACTATTCAGAGACTCTTCGACATTGACGTATATGGAGCTCGCGACATACTGAGCAATTTGGTCGGCCGCGAGATACTGACCCGTGTCTCGACCCAAACGCGGGGCAAGGCCGTCAAATACGGACCCGGCCCGAAGTTTCCGGATAAAAGCAAGCCTAGGCGAAGCCGGGCTAAGCGATCAGCGGGAGCGACGCCTACTTTGTTTGATGAGGCGGAGGGCGGGGCGGGCCCCTGAGTCCCCTGGCTGGGCCGTCGGGTCTGCTGCACGAATAGGTGACATCTGAGTTGGCTTGCCCGGAACGGGTGAGCTGGAAGGATGTCAGTGTGCCCAGGCCCTACCCCCGAGAGTTCCGCGATGATGTCGTCCGTGTGGCCCGCAACCGCGACGACGGCGTGACGATCGAGCACATCGCCACTGATTTCGGTGTGCACCCGATGACGCTGCACAAGTGGATGCGCCAAGCCGATATCGATGAAGGTGCCAAGCCCGGCAAGAGCACCAGCGATTCGGCTGAGTTACGGGAGCTGCGCCGCCGGAATCGGTTGTTGGAGCAGGAGAACGAGGTCCTGCGCCGCGCGGCGGCCTATCTGTCGCAGGCCAACCTGCCGGGAAAAGGATCTACCCGCTCGTAAGTGAGCTCGCCGCCGACGGGATCCCCGTCGCGGTGACGTGCCGGGTACTCAAGCTCGCCCGCCAGCCGTACTACCGCTGGCTGGCCCAGCCGATCACCGACGCCGAGATGATCGAGGCCTACCGCGCCAACGCCCTGTTCGACGCCCACAAGGACGACCCGGAGTTCGGGTACCGCTACCTGGTCCAAGAGGCCCGCGATGTCGGCGAGCCGATGGCTGAGCGCACCGCCTGGCGGATCTGCTCGCAGAATCGATTGTGGAGTGTGTTCGGTAAGAAACGCGGCAAGAACGGCAAGGTCGGTCCGCCGGTGCACGATGATCTTGTCGAGCGTGACTTCACCGCTGGCGGTCCAAATCAGTTGTGGCTCAGCGATATCACCGAGCATCGCACCGGTGAAGGCAAGCTCTATCTGTGTGCGATCAAGGACGTGTACTCCAACCGCATCGTCGGGTACTCGATCGACTCCCGAATGAAGTCCCGGTTAGCGACCACGGCCTTGAGCAACGCGGTGGCACGCCGCGGCGAGGTGGCCGGATGCATTCTGCATTCCGATCGCGGATCTCAGTTCAGGTCAAGGAGATTCGTGCATGCTCTGGGCCGCTTCGAGATGGTCGGATCGATGGGCCGTGTCGGCGCAGCCGGCGACAACGCGGCCATGGAGAGCTTCTTTAGCCTGGATCCACCGACGGACCGCGGTGGCTGATGCCGGGCTTGTTGTTGTTGATCGTCGGGTGTGTGGGCATGAGGTAGCTGCTGGTCTGTCCAGCTTTTCCTCTGCGCTCCGGTCGGGCCTTTCGGCGGGTGGTCAGGGTGTCGCGGTCAGTGGTGGACTGTGTCCGATGGTGTTGTGCCACAGCGTAAGCCAGGCCTTCGACCAGGGCCAGCGGCTGGGTAGGTGCAGGATCGGTCGGCGTTGCGGTCTGGCGAGTCGGGCGGGAATGTTGATGATCCGGCGGCGGAGGGTGGATCCGCGTGCGCGGGTCTGGTGGTCACCGGCGAGCACGCTGGCAGCGCGCAGCAGGTTGTGGGCGATCGCCGCGCACAGGATCCAGGCGGAGTTCGCCCCGAAGCGGCCCGACG
>JAUKNU010000001.1:1990931-2066686 GCA_030499155.1 Mycolicibacterium frederiksbergense
GGCGCCAGGTTCGCCGACCCAGACTTGATCCGGGGCGCGACGATCTGGACCTTCTCCGAGAGAAGCCGAGTCAGCCCGGTCTGCTGGGCCAACGTCATCACCGGCACTAGGCCCGCCGACGACACGAGATTGTCCTCATCGAACACCGCTGATTCCGCGGCCAACCTATGCGAAACTTGCACTGGAAGTGCCTTTCCGAACCGGGACCTGATTGCTGCGTGAGAACTACAATCATCCCAGTTCAGAGGGCACTTTCCTCATTCCGACACCCCGGACAACACCCACGTCCGTCGGTGGATCGAAGTTTAGTCTGCTGCAGAAGAACGTGCTCGATCGTCGCCGCTGGGACACCCGCGAGGAGCTGCGGATCGCGATCGTCACCTGGATCGAACGGACCTATCATCGTCGCCGGCGCCAGGCGGGTCTCGGGCGGTTGACCCCGATCGAATTCGAAGCAATCATGACCACACCGGCCAGTCAGGCCGCGTGACCGCAACTGTCACCTGATCGTGCAGCAGACCCGTCCGCAGCATCTACGTCTGCCATCATTCGCTGTCAACGCAACCAACGTCTACTACCTGCGGAAACTAGCAATATTGATGCGAGCCAATGTTGCCCAGCGTCCAGCCCCCAGTTCCACTGGCAACTGGATCAGCGACTGAAGCCGCCATCTCACGATGTGGACGCGAGGAATTCGCACCGGTTGCACGGTACCGGCGGTCCCGGCAACAAGGCGTCAACGGTCGCGTGCTGTTGCTGAGATGACCGTTCCGCGCGAGAAGCGAACGTGCCCGTACGGCGCGACGGGATTCCCTGTGGGCGCATGGCGCGCACCACACCACGGGCTGGTTGTGTGCTGAATCACGCAGGTCCTACCGGGCGGTAATCCGCGTGCGGCAAACACCTCAGCGGTGCGGACGATAGTTGCGCAGACAACTAGATCGTTTGCGTAAGAAACTATGGAGCTGTCGGGAGCGATAGTTTGCCGAAAGTGAAAAGTGCGGCAAAACTGCCCCTCAGCAGCAACGTTACGAAACCGCAAGGTGTGATCGCGGAAAACGTGGCAGCGGGTGCCACTTCCAGTGCGCCTCTTGACGGCAACTTACCGATGAGTAAGTTTTCTCCGGTCCGGGGGAACCGCCTGAAGGGATGGCAAAGAGAACATGTCCATGCAATTGACCATGAAGCCGTACGTGACGGCCGGCGTTGCGCTGGTCGGGGCCAGCGTGATCGCGGTGGCACCGATCGCCCCGCGGGCCGATCTGCACCTGCCGTCGGTCAACCTGGCGGCATCCATCGAGAACCCGATCACGGTCTTCACGCCGGTCGTCAATGCCGCGGGTGACCTGATCCGGGAGACGCTGCAGGCCGAGTTCGCCGATCCGTTCCCCATCCTGCGTCAGATTTTCGCCAACCAGCAGTACACGGTCTCCAAGCTGCTGGCGGCGATCAACGGTGGCGGTGCCGCACTCACCGAACTGGTGCAGGGACTGCCCTCGGCCCTGCAGGCCGCCGGCGCCATCCTGCGCACCGGTGATGTCAACGGCGCGATCGACAGCCTGGTTGCCAGCGGCCTCGGGCCGATCCTCAACTTCATCACCGGCGTCACCGTGCCGCTACAGGATGCGTTCGAACGTCCGTTTGCCGTTGGCCAGGAACTGGTCGCCGCGGCGTTCGAGAGTGGGCTCGCCCTCACGGTGGCGCTGGCGCAGACGTTCATCGGCATCGGCTTCCCGGTGGGGACCACTCCGGTTCTGCAGAACCTGATCACGGTCACCGAGTCGGTGCTCACGTCGATCGGGACACTGAATCCGATCAACATCATCAATGCCGTCCAGAACGGCGTCGCCGACGTGCTGCTGAACGCGGTGACGCATCTCAGCGATTTCATGGTCCAGACGGTGCCCTACATCCGCGGCGTGATCGTCAACGCGCTCAAGGCCGGTCAGCCGGCGACCGCGACCGCGACGGCGACCTCGGTGGCGACCGCGCCGGCGGCCGACGCCCCGACCGTCACGATCACCATCCCCGGCACCGAAACCGGCGGCGCCGCAACGGAGGTGACCCCGGTGAGCAGTGGCGAGGAGTCGGCTGAGGCGCCGGCGCAAGCTCCCGTCGAAGCACCGGCCGAGGTGCCCGCCGAGGAGCCCGTGACCGAAACGCCGATCGAGGAAGTCGCGGAGCTACCGGTTGATGAGGCGCCGGTCGATGAGGTGGAGGCGCCGGAAGAGGCGGAGGAGGCAGCCGAGCCCGCCGCCCGGCCCACCCTCAAGAAGGCCGGGTCCGGCAAAACCGCGCCCAAGCGGGCGGGTAACCCGCGCGCCGCGGCCTGACCGCACGTCCATGAGTGGTCTCCCTCGCCGGTCGGCGGGGGAGACTACTCGTATGTTCAGCCCTGTTCTGGTGTTGACCGTGGTGACTGCCGTCGGTAGCGCGGCGGTCGGCGGTCTCTTCTACGCCTTCTCGACGTTCGTCATGCGCGGCCTGGACCGCACCGATCCCGCCGAAGCGACCGTGGCGATGCGCGGGATCAATGCCGAAGCCCAGGCGAACGCGCCATTCCTGGTGTTGTTCCTGGGAACCGGCGCGCTGGCACTGGTGCTTGCCGTTGTCGCGGCCATCAACGGGGACGGCTATCTGCTGGCGGGTGCGGTGCTCGCGTTGCTGCCGACGGTCATTACGATCGCCTTCAACGTGCCTTTGAACAATCGGCTGGAGGCCGGCCTGGACTGGGCGTCCTATCTGGGGCCGTGGACCGCGTGGAACCACGGCCGGACGGTCACCGGTCTGCTGGGAGCGGTGCTGCTGGTGATCGCCGGAACGCGACGATGACGATCACGGCGGCCGCGAGGGCCAGTGTCGCCGCCAAGGTCGCGGTCGGTGCGATCCCCGAATCGAAGGCGGTATGCGCCGATTCCAGCAGCTTCTGCGCGGTCGGCGCGGGCAACTCGCGCGCCACCGCGGTCGCGCCCCCGATGCTCTCCGCTGCGTCCCCGGCCTGAACGGGGGTCAGCCCGGCGGGTACATCGACGTTGGAGCGGTAGAACGCCGTGAAGATGGTGCCGAGTGTCGCCGCGCCCACCACCGCGCCCAGCTCGTATGCCGTCTCCGAAACGGCCGATGCAGCACCGGCTTTCGCCGCCGGCACCGAGGCCACGATGGTGTCGTTCGAGATCGTCTGCGAAACACCGACACCGAGTTCGAGCACGATGAACGACACGATGATCGCGCCCACCGACAGATCGTGTCGGAACAGCAGGATCAAGATGAAGCCGGCCGCGACGAACACCAGGCCGAAGACGATCAGGGTCTGAGCGCTGAAGTGCTTGGCCGCCTTGACCACCGAGATGCCGGCGATCATCGAAACCACGGCGCCGGGCAGGGTGACCAGACCGGCCTCCAGCGGGCTCAGCCCGAGAACCAGCTGCAGGTGCTGGGACACGAAGAAAATGAACCCGATCAGCCCGACGATCGACAGGAAGTTCGCCAGCACCGACGAGGTGAACGGCCCCGAGCGGAACAGCTCCATGTCGAGCATCGGTATGGGCCTGCGATTCTGGCGCCGCACGAACAGCACGCCCGCGCCGATGCCCACCACCACCGCGGCTGCGACGAGCAGCGACGGCCCGTCGTGCGCGGCGGTCTTGATGGCCCACACCAGCGGCAGCATCGCCACGAAGGAAAGCACCACGCTGACCAGGTCCATCGGGCCCGGATTCGGGTCACGGGACTCGGGCACCAGCTTCGGAGCCAGGATCAGCAGCGGCAGCAGGATCGGTATCGCGATCAAAAAGACCGAGCCCCAATGGAAATGCTCGAGCAACGCGCCACCGACGATCGGCCCGAGGGTCGATCCGGCGGTGAAGCAGGAGGCCCAGATGGCGATGGCCAGCCGGCGTGCCGACGCCTCGGTGAAGATGTTGCGGATCAACGACAGGGTCGATGGCATCAGCATGGCGCCGAAGAAGCCCAGCACGGCGCGGGCGAGCACCAGCATCTCGGCGCTGGGCGCAAACGCCGCAACGGCGGACACGATGGCAAAGCCGGCGGCCCCGATCATCAACAGCCGCCGCCTGCCGATGCGATCCCCGAGGCTGCCCATGGCGACCAGAAGGGCGGCCAGCACCAGCGAGTACACATCGACGATCCACAACTGGGTGGACGCCGCGGGCCGGAAATCCTCGGCGATCGCCGGGAGTGCGAAGGCCAGAACGGTGTTGTCGATCGCGATCAGCATCACCGGCAGGGTCAGGACCGCGAGCGCTATCCAGGACCGCCGGAGTGTGGTCGTCGGCGGTGTTGCCGACCGGGTGGTCATTTGATGGTTCCTTCGGTGAGGCTGTTCATGATGGCGTCGACGATCTGGTGTCGCGGTGTGCGGTCCTGCTTCATGGCTTCATAGCCCGACAGCAGCAGTGACCAGAACACCCGTCGCGACCACCCGGGCGGATACTCCGGCTTGTCCGCGCTCGCGCGCGCCAGGATCTCGGCGATCGCCTCATCACCGGTGTCGAGGTGGGCGGCCAGGTCGGGATCGGCCTGAATCGTCGGCTCGGTGTAGACGAAGAGCACGATCGGCCCCAGGTCGAGCTGGCTCTCCACCACCCGGCGCAGCGCCGCGTGCACGGGACCGCAGTTCGGGTCGGCGGCTTCGATGGCGGCATTGCTGGCGGCGTGCACCTGCAGGGCGACCGCGCGGAGCAGATCGCTGCGCTCGGGGAAGTGGCGGTGCAGTGTGCTGCGCCCGACACCGGCGACCTCGGCGATATCGGTCAGGGTGGCCGCCGGATTGTCGGTGATGACCGAGATGGCGGCCTCGATGATGGCACGCCGGGTGCGGCCACGCGCACCCGGTTCACCCATGTCAAGGACACTCATGGCGCCAACTGTAGCAACATTATCCCAAAATGGGACATCGGTGTCCCACTTTGGTTCAGGTGGGTGGCCTCACCTGGAGTCGGGCCAGTTCGCGGCGGTGCCGCTCGGCAAGCACGGCGGCCAGTACGTACTCCGGAGGCGCACCCGGCGGTGGCGGCGGAGCGATGCGCGCCACCACGTCACCGGCGATGCGGTGCGCCATCTGTTCGCGCATCCCGGGATCCAGCTGGCCGGCCCGGGACAGGAACTGTCGCGCCATGTCGGCCTGTTCGCCACCGAGTCCGGACAGCTGCAGGCTCGCCGCCCACCAGGCCAGTTCCGGCGGCATCAGCGGCGGCGGATTCAGCTTCGGGGCACGCTCGCTGATCACCATGGTGCCGGCGAACACGTCGCCGATGCGCTTGCCCCGCGGCGAGATCATGCTGCAGATGACCGCGGGCCCCCCGGTCAGCATCCAGATCTCGATGACGCTGGACAGGGCGCGAAAAACTGCCTGCCGTAACCGCTCTGGGCCGCCGTCATCGGAAACCACCCGCAGTCCCAGGGCCATCTTGCCCAGCGATCTGCCGCGGGTGGCGGTTTCGAACACCACCGGATATCCGACGAGAACCAGCACCATGAAGATGAGCAGCACCGCCGCCGAGAGCGCCGGATCCAGCTCGGACAAGGTCAGTGCCCACAACATGGCCAGTACCGCATAGCCGGTGGCCATCACCGCGACGTCGATCAGCGCCGCCGCGGCCCGCACCGGCAGCTGGGCGATCGACACCTCGAGCTGGACGGCATCACCGGTCACCACGGGTTCTGGCTGGAAGACCATGCAACAGACGCTACTAGGATCGCAGGAGTGGATGTCGACGCGTTCGTGCTCGCCCACAGCCCGACATGGGACCGTCTCGAGCACTTGGTCAAGCGCCGCCGCAAGCTGACCGGAGCCGAGGTCGACGAACTCGTCGACCTGTATCAGCGGGTGTCGACCCATCTTTCGATGGCGCGCAGCGCGACAGGTGACGCGGTGCTGGTCGGCAGGCTCTCGGGTCTGGTGGCGCGGGCGCGCGCCGTGGTCACGGGCGCGCATGCACCGCTGGGCAGTGAGTTCGTCCGGTTCTGGACCGTCTCGTTCCCGGTCGTCGCCTACGACTGCCGGCGCTGGTGGCTGGGTTCGGCGCTGGGCTTTCTGGTCGTCGCGATCGTGATCGGATTCTGGGTCGCCGGTAGCCCGGAGGTGCGCGCCACCCTGGGCACGCCGGCCGAGCTCGAGCGGCTGATCAACCACGACTTCGAGTCGTATTACAGCGAGAACCCGGCAGGGTCGTTCGGGCTGCGGGTGTGGGTGAACAACGCCTGGGTGGCCGCGCAGTGCATCGCCTTCGCCATCCTGCTGGGCTTGCCGATTCCGTGGGTGCTGTTCCAGAACGCCGCCAACGTCGGGGTGTCCGGCGGGCTGATGTTCGGTGCCGGGAAGGGCGATCTGTTCCTCGGGCTGCTGACCCCGCACGGTCTGCTGGAGTTGACGGCGGTGTTCCTGGCCGCCGCGGCCGGAATGCGACTGGGCTGGTCGGTGATCGCACCGGGGGGCCGGCCGCGCGGACAGGTGCTGGCCGAACGGGGCCGCGCCGTGGTCTCGGTGGCCGGGGGACTGGTCGTGGTGCTGCTGATATCGGGGTTGATCGAGGCGCTGGTGACCCCCTCACCACTGCCGACCTACGCCCGCATCGCGATCGGTGTCGCCGCCGAGATCGCCTTCCTGGCCTATGTGTTCCACTTCGGGCGCAAGGCCTCGCGGGCCGGGGAGACCGGCGATCTCGACGATGCGCCGGACGTGGTGCCCACCGGTTAGAGCTTCCCGGCCGCCTTCATGGCGAGGTAGCGGTCCGCCAGTGCCGGCGCGAGGTCATCGGGGAGCGCGTCGATGACGTCGACGCCGTGGTTGCGTAGCCGGGTGGCGATCGCGTGCCGCTCGGTGCGGGCGCGTTCGGCCGCCGCCGCGTCGTACGCCTGCGCGGCATCGGCGCGGCCGGCCGCCAGCGCATCCACCCGCGGGTCGGAGACGGCCGCCAGCATCACCTGGTGCTTCGCGCACAGCTGCGGCAGCACGCTCATCAGACCCTCGTTGAGGGCCGAGGCGTTCAGGTCGGTGAGTAGCACGACCAGGGCCCGGCGGCGTACCCGTCGGTGGACCGCGGCGACCATCGCCGCGGCATCGGATTCCACCAGTGCCGGCTGCAGGGGCGCCATCGCCGTCACCAGCTGGGCGAGCAGTTCGCGGCGGGACGCGTTGAACAGGCCGGCCCGGGAAATCCGGTCGTGGGCAAGGAAATCCACGTGATCACCGGCCCGGGCCGCCAGCGCGGCCAGCAGCAGTGCCGCATCCATCGACCAGTCCAGCCGCGGCCAGCCCGCGGGATCCGACGACAGCGGGTCCACCCCGATCCGCCCCGCCGATGTCCGGCCGGTATCCAGCACGATGACCACCCGCCGGTCACGTTCGGGACGCCAGGTGCGCACCACCACGTCGGCTCGGCGGGCCGTCGCGCGCCAGTCGATGGACCGCACGTCGTCTCCGACGACGTATTCACGCAGCGAATCGAACTCGGTGCCCTGGCCGCGGATCAGGATCGGCACCATGCCGTCGAGCTCGCGCAGTTTGGCCAGGCGCGAGGGCAGGTGCTTGCGGGACAGGAATGGCGGCAGGACGTGCACCCGCCAGGGCACGACGTGGGAGCGTTGCCGTCCGGCCAGCCCGAGCGGGCCGACGGTGCGCACGGTGACCTGTGCACCTTCCTGGTCGCCGCGTCGCGCGGGTGTCAAGGTGGTGGCCAGACGTGCCCGCCCACCGGCCGGGATGACGACCGGCCGGGTCCGCGGCTGCGCGCGGGCGCTGGGCGCCCACGCATCGCGGATCTCACCGCGCACCCGCCGCGCCCCCGGATTGTGCACCTCCACGATGATGTCCACCGGCTGCCCCAGCCGTGCCGAGGTGTCACCGGAGCGGGACAGCACCAGCTTTCCCGGGCTCGCTGCCAACGCGGTGTCGGCGATCAGCGTCACGGCGATCACCACCAGCACGACGGCGAACGTCGTAGCGGGCCAGGGCGTCACCACGATCGGCAGGATGCCGATCAGCGCCAGCAGGCCGGCCCGGCCGGTCAGGATCACCAGCGTGGCACCGGGACCGAGGCCAGGATGCCGTCGAGCACGCCGTCGGGGCTGGCGCCTTCGAGCTCGGCCTCCGGCCGTAGTGCAATCCGGTGACGCAGAGTGGGCCTGGCCATCGCCTTCACATCGTCGGGGGTCACGTAATCGCGGCCCGACAGCCAGGCCCAGGACCGTGCCGTGGCCAGCAGGGCGGTCGTGCCGCGCGGTGAGACCCCGAGTTGCAGGGCCGGGGAATGTCTGGTGGCGCCGGCGATGTCGACGAGGTAGCCGAGGATCTCCTGGGCCACCAGGACCTTGCGCACCGCCGCGCGGCCGGCGGCCAGTTCGGCGGGCCCGGCGACCGCGGTGAGCCCGGACAGATCGCGGGGGTCGAATCCGGCGGCATGTCTGCCCAGGATGGCGATCTCCTGATCACGCGGCGGCAGCGGCACATTCAGTTTCAGCAGGAAACGATCCAGTTGGGCCTCGGGAAGTTGGTAGGTGCCTTCGTACTCGATGGGGTTCTGGGTGGCCGCCACAATGAACGGATCCGGCAGCGGACGGGCCTGGCCGTCGACGGTGACCTGTCGTTCCTCCATCGCCTCCAGCAGCGCCGCCTGGGTTTTCGGCGGGGTGCGGTTGATCTCATCGGCCAGCAGCAGGTTGGCGAACACCGGGCCGGCCCGAAACTCGAACTCCGCGGTGCGGGCGTCGTACACCAGGGATCCGGTGACATCGCCGGGCATCAGGTCCGGGGTGAACTGGACCCGTTTGAAATCGAGCTGCAGCGTGGCGGCCAGGCTGCGCACCAGCAGCGTCTTCGCCACACCCGGTACGCCTTCGAGCAGCACGTGGCCGCGGCAGAGCAGCGCGATGACGAGTCCGCTGACCACGGCGTCCTGACCGACCACGGCCTTGGAGATTTCGGTGCGCAGCGCGAGCAGCGCCTCCCTGGCGGCATCCGGGTGCGAAGGTGACGTCACGACTGTGCGACCTGCCTTTCGAGATCATCGAGTTGGTGAGCGAGTTCGAGAAGTTCGGCGTCGGTCTCGGGGGCCGGACCGAACAGCACGGAGCCGCCGTCCCGGCCGACACGTTGGGTGAGCGCCGCGGTCACCGCCGGTGGCGACGCGGTGCGTCCGAGACCGAGGCGGGGAAGCAGCCGGTCGAGCGCCGCGGTGCGCAGTGCTTCGGCCGCGCGGTCACGTGCGCGGTGTGAGCGGTACAGCCGGGCCCGGCCCTCCACCGTCTCCGATGCCCGCACCACGACGGGCAGTTGCTCGGCGACCAGCGGGCCCAGGCGGCGCCCGCGCCACCAGGCGACCAGCACCACCGCGAGGCACAACTGCAGGACCGCCCAGCCGACCTGGCTGGGCGCCAGGTCCAACAACGATGCCTCACCGGAGGATTCGCCCTGGAGGCGCTGCGGCGCATACCAGATCACCCGGTCGCGGGTGCCCGCCAGATTCATCGCCAGCGCCGCGCTGCCCTGACCCAGCAGGCCGGCGTTGGTCATGAAATCCGCGCTGCCGACCACGGTGGTGGTGCGCCCGGATTCGGTGAAGCGCACCAGCGCACCGTCATAGCAGCGCGTGACCGGCAGGTCGCCGTCGCTGCGGTAGCTGTCGCTGACGCCGAACTGCACGTCACCCGATGTCACGGCTTCCCGCAGATCGCAACCGGGTTGGCCGCCGAACTGCACCGAACCGTCCAGCCGGATCGACGGTGCCAGTCGTTCCCGGGTGCGTGCGGCGGGGGCGACCAACAACCGGTCGCCGGGAAGCTCGGCCAGTGTGGCCAGACCGGCGTCGTCGAGCAGGAAAAAGGTCTGCGCGATGACGACCAGCGTGTCCGGACGCGCCGCCGCGGCGACATCATCGACCTCCTCGGCGACCAACACGTCGACCCCCTGGTCCTCCAGAAGCGCGACCAGAGCGTGCGCGCCGTCGGGGGAGGTCGAGTCGGCCTCCATCAGGCCACCCGGACGCGGCGCGGTGAGATAGGTGCTGAGCGTGGACACCAGCGCAATCACCAACAGCGCGAGGAGAACCCAGCGTGCTGTCCGCCAACGTTGCTTCGTCACGGTGTGCCCGCCCGCAGCAGCTCACGATCCAGTGCGGCGATCTGCCGGTAGCCGGTTTCGGTGCCCTGCTGTGCCCCGTAGCTGACGCCGTTGAACGTATCTGCCGCGTAACCGAATTCGTCTTCCAGGTCAGGTCGCGCCGCGGCGGCGTCGCGGGCCAGCTCGGTCGCCGTGCGGCCGGGCACCGCATCCAGGAAGCCCGTCTCCTCGAGCCCACGCGCCACCGCGCGTAACCGGTGCCGGATGGCCAGCGCCCAATCGCCTTGTGCAGCACACCTCTCGGCCTCGGCGCGGTGTTGTGCGGCGCTGAGATCATGATCACCGAACAGCGAGCGTGCCGGTCCGCGATTCGTGCGCATGGTGCGCCGGGCGATCCGGATCGCCACGAAGACCGCCACGGCGATGACGGTCAGCAGCAGCGCCAGGGTGATCCAACCGCCGGGTAACCACGATCCGTTCGTGAAGACCTTGTAGAGGATCTCGTCGAGCCAGGCCAGCAGTTGTTCGGTCAGTGACGGTCGGGGATAGATCGGCTTGCCGAGTTCGCGCTGGGCAGCATCGTGCGCGGCGTCGCCGTCGATGTTGATACCGGTCACGTCAGGGCCGTCGGGTCAGCCACAGGTAGTCGGTGGAATCGGCGGGGGAGGCCGGACCGATACCGGCGCCGGTCTGCAGCACGAGGTCGAAGGCCTCGGCGCGGATGCGCCGATCGGTGTACTGCAGTACCACCACCCCGGCGGTGAACGGGGCGGTGAGGATCTGCCCGATCGCGCCGCCGATGGAGGCGAGCGCCAGCCCGGCCAGTGCGGTGCCGGCCGAACCGCCCATGATGATCAGCGCCTGCGATCCGAGGCTGAACGGCATGGCGACCGCCCCGGAGATGAGCCCGGCGACCAGCACCGCCAGCAGCCGGATACCGAGAACTCGCCAGAAGTCATGGCGCACCAGGGCAAAGGACCGCTCGATCGCGGCGAGGACGGGGAGTCGCTCCAGCACGATCAGGGTGGGCGCGAAGCTGAGCTTGGTGAACAGGAATGCCAGCGCCACAACCGAACCGAGCACCAGTGGCAAGCCCACGGCGAATGCGAACCAGCCGTTCAGGGCGAATGCGACCGCGGTGATGACCCCGGCGACCGCCGCCACCAGCAGGACAGCACCCAACGATTCCAGCGCGGCGTAG
This sequence comes from Mycolicibacterium frederiksbergense, assembly GCA_030499155.1. Taxonomy (GTDB): domain Bacteria; phylum Actinomycetota; class Actinomycetes; order Mycobacteriales; family Mycobacteriaceae; genus Mycobacterium; species Mycobacterium frederiksbergense_A. The sequence goes on from JAUKNU010000001.1 coordinate 2,002,211, forward strand.
ACCAGCAGCGCGAGCAGTCTGCCCTTCACCCGCTGCCATGCCTCGGCGATGGTGATGGGCGAGCCGAACACCGCCCGGCCGACGATCACCGTGAGCAGTCCGCTGAGCAGAATCGTCGAGATCCACGTGGCCAGACCACCGGCCAGAGCGCCGAGGACGGACCCGACCAGGATCGAGACGTCGGGATCAGGGCCGGTCAGATTCGGCGGCTCCAGGATCCCGCTGGCGGCCAACGGCCCGAACTGCAGAAGCAGGGCCAACAATTGGGCGATGACGACGACGATGGCGGTGACGCCCAGGGTGGTCTTCGGGTTGGCCCGGATATAGGCGAAGGCTCCGTTGAAGATGTCGGACAGGTTCAGCGGGCGCAGCGCGATGATGCCGGGCTTGATGGGCGGCTGATAGTACGGCGGCGGTTGGTGGTATGTGGGGTAGGGAGGCGGTGGCGGGTAGTACGGGTAGTACCCGCCTGCGTCGCTACTCATGGTTCCATCCTGTCATTGGCGTAGCGTCGCAGCCATGTCGGAATTGAAGGCCAGGCTGCGGACCGATCTGACTGCGGCGATGAAGGCCCAGGACAAACTGCGCACCGCGACGTTGCGCATGTTGCTGGCATCGATCCAGTCCGAAGAGGTTTCGGGCAAACAGGCCCATGAGCTCTCCGACGAGGATGTGCTGAAGGTGCTGGCGCGGGAGGCGAAGAAACGCGGTGAGGCCGCCGAGATCTACACCCAGAACGGGCGCGGTGAGCTGGCGGCCAACGAGCACGCCGAGGCCCGGGTCATCGACGAGTACCTGCCCACACCGTTGACCGATGCCGAGTTGGCCGATGTGGTGGACACCGCGCTGGCCCAGGTCGCCGAGGAACTCGGTGAGCGGCCCGGGGCCAGGCAGATGGGTCAGGTGATGAGGGCGGCCACCATCATCGCCGCCGGCAAGGCCGACGGGGCCCGGTTATCCGCGGCGGTGAAGGCTCGCCTGTAGCTCCGCGTGGGCGCGGCGCTCGACGAGCAGCGCGACGTAGTCGCGGACCGTGCTGGTGATGAAGTGTTTGTGGGCCTGCGCGACGGTGGCACTGACCTGCTCCGCGGGCACGTCGGTGAAACGTTTCATGAGGCGGTCTTGGACGTTCGCGATCTGTTCACCTTCATCGATCTTGAGCACAGCAAGATCATTGTTGACCGTCGACGAGCTGGTCAAATCGGTGCGGCGCGTCTTTGCTCACACGCGGTCAGGAACACCTCCCGGGTCGCTGCGCTCCTGCCCGCCGAGCCGCCACAGGGCCTGCTGGCTGGTGTTCGCGATGAGCGATCCGGTTTCGTCGTACACACCGCCGGCGACCAGGCCACGGGAATGGCTGTTGCCCAGCGAGTCGACCTCGTAGCGATGCCACGCGTCGGGGATGAACGGGCGGTGGAACCACACCGAATGGTCCAGGCTGGCCGCGTAGCCGACGTCTTCGGCGACCGGGGTGCCGGGCGGGCGGGCGGCGGGGACCGGGCCCAGGTCGGACATGTAGGTCAGGGTGCAGGCCCGGATCAGCGGATCGTCCTCGATGCGGTCGCGGGTGCGGATCCAGAACGGCGGGACCGCGAACGGCGAGTCGTCGTCGGGATTGCAGCGCAGTTCGAACCGGTCCACCACGTCCAGGTCGGGATTCTTGGGTACCGCATCGTCGAACTCAACGCTGGGCGGCCGAGCCGGGAACCAGTCCGCGCCCGCCTCGTCGACCTGGAAGGACGCGATCATCTCCAGGATGACTTTGCCCTGCTGCCGGGCGGTGACGCGGCGGGTGTCGAAGGATCGGCCATCGCGGGTGCGCTCGACCTGCAGTTCGACATCGACCCCGTGCTGTCCACCGCGGACGAAGTAGGCGTGCAGCGATTGCGGCCGTTTGTCGGGATCGACGGTCACGCCCGCGGCGCCCAGCGACTGGGCGGCGATGAGTCCGCCGAACAACCGCGCACCCGGCCCGCTCCACTGCGGGGCGATGAACACATCGCCATCGCGATCGAAGTCGAGCAGGCCGGCGATCCAGCTCTTGGTGGTCATACCCGGACCGTATCAACCGCTCGGTTGGGACGGGGCGCGGGTGGACGCCACCGTGCAGCGCAAGCGCATCTTCATCAGATCTTTATCGGACGTCGAGCCGACCCATACCCAGGTGATCGACGCTGAAGAGGTCACAGAGTGTGCCCAGGAGGGATGTGCGATGCAGCGTCATCGGTATGGATATGGGGTTGCGGCGCTCGCTGCGTCGGCTCTGTTCGTGAGCGCCTGTTCGGGGACGGCGAGCACCGGCGAGGCGTCGTCGGTCACCACGTCGATGTCGACATCGGCCAGTGCTTCGGCCGACGCCGGCACGCACAACGACGCCGACGTGGCATTTGCGCAGGGCATGATCCCGCACCACGAGCAGGCGATCGAGATGAGCGACATGCTCCTCGGGAAGCAGGGCGTGGACCCTGCGGTGGTTTCGCTGGCCGACAAGATCAAGGGCGCTCAGGCGCCCGAGATCGAGACGATGCAGGGCTGGCTGCAGCAGTGGGGCGTCCCGGCTGCACCGGCGATGAGCGGCGCTGACATGCCCGGCCACAACATGCCCGGACATGACATGTCGGGCGGGGGCGGTATGGGCGATATGCCGGGTATGGGCGGCGGCGGTCACGGCATGATGTCCGACGCCGACATGGCGGCGCTGCAGAACGCGCAGGGCGCCGACGCCGGGCGGTTGTTCTTGGAGCAGATGATCGAGCACCACGAGGGCGCGATCGTCATGGCCCAGCAGGAGATCGACGAGATGCAGACCTTGCTGGCCAAGAGGACGCCCAGGGTGGGCGCCTCAGCGGGCCGTGGCCGACAAGGGCAGGTGGACCGGATCGTCCAGGCGATCTGAGCTTCGGGTCTGCGGTGATTGTCCGGAGCCCATGCGCAACGTCGCCGAGCTTGCGTCGAAGCTGAGATTCCTCGGTCACCGTCCCGGTCGACGCGCGGGCTAGATCCGAGTCGACACCGCGGCGGCGATGCGGTCCAGAGCCTCCGAAACGACCCGGTAGTAGGCCCACTTGCCGCGTTGCTCGCGACTGACGAGGCCGACATCGACCAGCATTCTCATGTGGTGCGAGACCGTGGGCTGGCTCAATCCCAGTGGTCCGGTGAGGTCGCAGATGCAGGCTTCGCCGCCTTCGGAGGCGGCGATGAGGGACACCAGCTTGACCCGAGCCGGATCGCCGAGCGCTTTGAAAACCGACGCAAGACGTTCGGCGGCAGCGGAATCCAAGGCGCCCCCGGTGAGCGGCGAGCAGCAGGCGGTCACATCGCCGGCGGTCACGGAAGTGGTCACGACTTCCATGATGACATACATATTGACAAACATCGATACATCGACCACGATCGATTCATCGAAGGCTGTCGATGAGAGGATCGAACCATGTCAGAGCTGCCCGTTGTCGTCATCGGTGCCGGACCGTTGGGTTTGGCAGCCGCCGCACACCTGCTGGAGCGCGGGCTGACGCCCCTGGTCCTGGAAGCCGGCGCCGGGCCGGGATCGGCAGTCGAACAGTGGGCGCACGTGCGCACCTTCTCGCCCTGGCCCGAACTGATCGATCCAGCCGCAGTGCGGCTGTTGGAGCCGACCGGCTGGGTGGCTGCCGAATCCGGGTTCCCCACCGGGCGGGAGTGGATCGACGCGTACCTGGCGCCGTTGGCCGATGTGTTGGGTGAACGTGTGCAGTTCGGTACGAAGGTGCAGGCGGTGTCACGGCTGGGCCGGGACCGGCTGGTCAGTCCGGGCCGGGCCGAGACGCCATTCGTCGTGCATGTCCGCAATTCGGCAGACGCCGAATACCGGGTGCAGGCGCGGGCGGTCATCGACGCCTCGGGCACCTGGGGACAGCCCAATCCTGCAGGCGCCGACGGAGTCCCCGCGATCGGTGAGCGCGAAGCTGCGGCGGCCGGCGTACTCAGCTACATCCCGCCGACGTTGGCGCAGGCTACGGCGCTTGCGGGTCGGCATGTCGTGGTGATCGGCAGCGGGCACTCGGCGATGACCGCGGTCATTCAACTCGGCGAGGTGGTACGCAAGGACCCGTCAACCTCGGTGACGTGGGTTCTGCGCAGGGGAGTCGGCGATGACACCTTCGGCGGTGGCGCCGCCGATGAACTCCCGCAACGTGGCGCCCTGGGCGTGCAGTCACAGGAAGCAGTTGCGGCGGGCCGCGTTTCGCTGCTCACCGGGTTCCGTAGCGAGCGCATCGAGTGGGCGGACGGACGCGCCGTCGTGACGGCGGAGGACGGCCGGGCACTGGCGCCGGCCGATCACGTGGTGGTGCTCACCGGGTTCCGTCCGGATCTGTCGTTCCTGTCCGAGATGCGCATCGAGCTCGACCCGATTCTGCAGGCGCCGGTCACGTTGGCGCCGTCGATCGATCCGAACATGCACTCCTGTGGCAGTGTCTTGCCCCATGGCGCAGCCGAATTGGCCCACCCCGAGCCGGATCTCTACATCGTGGGCATGAAGTCCTACGGCCGGGCGCCGACGTTCCTGGCGATGACCGGCTACGAGCAGGTCCGCAGCATCGCCGCCGAACTGGCCGGCGACCACGAGGCCGCCGGCCGAGTCGAGCTCACGTTGCCCGACACGGGGGTGTGCAACGGCGCAGGACTGTTCGACACCCCCGACGGGGAGAACGCCGGTGATGGATGCTGTGGAGCGGCACAGCCATCCCCGCAGCCGTTGTCCTTGTCGCTCGACCCTGTGGGCGGATGACGGGGACGCTGCGCTGGGTGCTGCTGACCCTCTGCGTCACCGAGATCACCAGTTGGGGCGTGCTGTACTACGCCTTCACCGTGCTGTCCGAACAGATCAGCGCCGACACCGGCTGGTCGGCGCCCGCTGTGACCGCGGCGTTCTCCGCGGGCCTGGTCACCGCGGCGTTGGTCGGAATCCCGGTCGGCGGGCTGTTGGACCGGGTCGGTCCACGCTGGATCATGACGGCCGGTTCGGTGCTGGGCTGTGTGGCGGTGCTGTCGGTGGTGGCCGCGCCGAACTACGGATGGTTCGTCGCGGCCTGGGTACTGGCCGGGGTGGCGATGAGCGCGGTGTTCTATGCGCCCGCGTTCGCCGCCCTGACCCGGTACTTCGGCACCCGCGCGGTGCGCGCGCTGACGGTGTTGACGCTGGTCGCTGGATTCGCCAGCACCGTCTTCGCGCCGCTGACTGCCGCCCTGGCGGCGCAGATGAGTTGGCGCCACACCTATCTCGTCCTGGCTGCGGTGCTGGCGGTGATCACGGTTCCAGCGCACTTCTTCGGGCTGCGCCGCCCGTGGCCGTCGATGACGACCGCGCACGAGGCGCAGACGCCGACCCGCACCGCCCGTAGCCTGCCGTTCCTCGCGTTGGTGACGGCGTTCGCTCTTGCCGGTCTCGCGTCCTACGCAGTGATCGCCAATCTGGTGCCGTTGATGAGCCAGCGCGGCATCAGCACCGGCGCCGCGGCGCTCGCACTCGGCCTCGGTGGTGCCGGACAGGCACTGGGCCGGCTCGGATATCAAACCCTGGTGCGGCGTGTCGGGGTGGTACCCCGGACGGTGATCATCATGGCCGGTGTCGCCGCCACCACCGCGCTGCTGGGCGCGTTCAGCAGCTACGGGGCACTGCTGGTCGTGGCCCTCGGTGCCGGTGTGATGCGGGGCATCATGACGCTTCTGCAAGCCACGGCCGTCACCGAGCGTTGGGGCCCAACGCATTACGGGCATCTCAGCGGGATTTTGAATGCACCGGTGATGATCGCCACCGCGGTCGGTCCGTTCGTCGGCGCGGCGCTGGCCAGCATCCTGGGCGGATACGCCGCGATGTTCATCGCCCTGGGCGCGATCGCGGCCGCCGGGGCGCTGCTGGCGATGGCCACCTCGGTGCGGGTGCGGGACCCGGCGGCTGTGCGGCGTCGGTGACGCTGGCGGTGGTCGCGGCCGGCGATGATCGGACCGCCCGCTGTTCTCCGGCGGTTGGCCGTCTCACCATGACAGCAAAACGGCCCTGAACCGGTTTCCGGGTCAGGGCCTCTCAACTGTTTCTCCCACCGGTCGGGGCGGCGGGATCGAACTCACGACCTCTTTTTCAGCGCGACGGTGTGTTGGCGGCTTTGGAGTACTGACCACACGTTGGCATTTGTGGGGCGTTCCAGGGCGCCAGATTTGTTCCGCATGCGAACCTCGCGTACGGGGTGTGGCCCATCTCGCGGCGTCGACGGCGTGGGCCTTCATCAGATCTTTATCGGAAGTGACAGAGACCCATACTCACGAGGCGGACGCTGGTGTAGCGGGCGCCTATCGGTGGTGCCCTTTGACATCTGTTGTCAGATTGAGTCGAGGAAGGGCGTGCGATGCAGCACAATCGATATGGGTACGGGTTTGTGGCGCTGGCTGCGTCCGCCGTAGTTCTTACGGCCTGTTCGGGCGGGTCAACCACGAACGAGTCCTCGTCGGCGGCCTCGTCACCGGCGATAACGACCTCGGTCAGTACCTCGGCTGATGCCAGTTCCCACAATGAGGCCGACGTGGCTTTCGCTCAAGGCATGATCCCCCATCACGAACAGGCGATCGAGATGAGTGACATGCTCCTCGGGAAACAGGGTGTGGATCCGGCCGTGCTGTCTTTGGCCGAAGAAATAAAGGCTGCGCAGGCACCCGAGATCGAGAAAATGCAGGGCTGGTTGCAGCAGTGGGGCGCATCGTCCGCACCGGCAACAAGCAGCACCGACATGCCGGGACATTCCATGCCTGGTCATGACATGTCCGGCGGAGGCATGGGCGACATGCCCGGCGGGGGCATGGGCGACATGCCCGGCATGGGCAGCGGTGGTCACGGCATGATGTCGGAAGCTGATATGGCTGCGCTGCAAAACGCCCAAGGCGCCGAAGCCGGCAAGCTGTTTCTTGAGCAGATGATCAAGCATCATGAGGGTGCAATCACCATGGCGCAGCAGGAGATTGACAAGGGTCAGTTTCCGGACGCAGTCGGCATGGCGCGAACGATTGTGACATCTCAGCAGGCCGAGATCGACGAGATGCGTGCACTGTTGGAGAAGTAGGACCTGTGTAGTCAGTGCCGTCAATGGTCGGTATCGGCGCCAACTGTCGCACCGTTGCGCGGGGTGACAGGTAGTTCAACCGTGAAAGTGCTGCCCATGCCCGGCCCGGAGCTGATAACAGCGATCGTGCCCGCGTGCGCTTCGACGAGGGCTTTGGCGATAGCCAGACCCAAGCCGGCTCCGCCATGCCCACGATCGCGGGCGGCGTCGGCACGGTAGAACCGTTCAAAGATTCTCGACAGGTGCTCTTCGGAGATCCCTTCGCCATCATCTGCCACCGTGATGGTCACGTTGTCGCCGTTGTGGGCGCACGTGAGTTCGACGGAGCCGCCGGCTGGGGTGTGCTGGAGCGCATTGTCGAGAAGATTGCCAAGTACTTGGGCGAGGCGTTGCTCGTCAGCCCACAGCGCCGGCGGTTCATGGGTCTGGTTGAACCTGATCGCTACGCCCTTATTGGCGTACCGCTCTTGGGCTGCGGCGATGCAGCGGCGTGCGACATTGCCGACATCGATCATGTTGTGGGCCAGCGCGAATGAGCTCTCTTCCGCTTTGGCCAGGGCTGCGACGTCCTCAGAGAAACGCACGAGCCGTCGTGTTTGGTCGCGCAGCATCGCCGCGGTCTCCGGTGTCAAGGTGCGCACTCCGTCTTCGAGTGCCTCGATATAGGCCTCCAATACCGCTACGGGTGTTCGGATCTCGTGCGCCAGGTCACGGAACAGTCGCTGTCGCGTCGAGTCGACAGTTTGCAGCCGGGACGCCATCTGATTGAAGGCCACCGCGAGTGCATCGAAATCATCTCCGAGATCCGGTGGTGAAACTCGGGTGTCGTATTGCCCTCGGGCGACTGCCTTGGCCGCCGCAGCAACCTCGGTGACCGATCGCTGCAAACGCCGGCTGACGTAGTAGCTGACCGCTAGCGCCACCAGGGCCGAGACCGCTACCGCCACCCCAATGGATATGACGGTGGCGTAGCCGTAGGCCTCTTCAGCGTGGACCTCCTCCATCGAATCCGGCGGTACTCCGGCCCGGTGGAGGTGTTCACGAAACAAAGGCGGACCAACGATGCTAGCCACCGCGGTGGTCGTCAGCGCTCCGGTGATGACCACAATCGCTTGCGCGGCCAGAAGCCGTAGTCCGATGCCGGGGCGGCGTGAACGCAGCGGCCGTGCTTCTGGTGTGGTCATTGGCCGGCGCCCATGCGATAACCCACCCCGCGCACCGTGGCGATATAGCGCGGTTGGGCCGCATCGTCGCCAAGCTTGCGTCGAAGATGTCCGATGTGGACGTCGACGAGGTGCTCGTTGCCTACCCACGGGCCGTCACGCACGATTTCGAGCAGTTGGCGGCGGCTGAGCACGACGCCAGGCCTACCGGACAAGGCTTCCAAGATGTCGAACTCAGTGCGGGTGAGCAGAATCGGCTCGTCGACGAGGCGTACTTCACGGGCGTCGACGTCGATACTCAGGGCTCCGAATCGTCGCGACGGTGTGGGTGGACGCCCGGCACCGGATGTGGGCGTTGCTGCTGGCTGGACGCGGGGACGCCGCAGCATGGCCCGAATGCGAGCGACCAGCTCGCGCGGGCTGAACGGCTTGGTGATGTAGTCATCGGCCCCGACGGTCAGACCAAGGATGGTGTCGATTTCGGTATCGCGGGCCGTCAACATCACGACGTAGGCGTCGGAGAAGGTCCGCAGCTGCCGGCACACCTCCAGGCCGTCGATACCCGGCAGGCCCAGATCAAGGATGACGACATCGGGATCGAGCTCACGGGCCACCGCGATCGCATCGATGCCGTTCTCAGCGACGATGGTTTCGAAGTGCTCGCGTTCCAGGTAACTGGCCACTACCTCCGCCAAGGGCACTTCATCATCGACGACGAGCGCCCGATAGCCCTTGGCCGGCACCGATGACGGACCTCCTGCGTGCTCCATGGTTCTCATCGTGCCTGCTGGCGTGGGAAACGAGCCGCACCGAAGTGCGTATAGGTCCGATCTTGAGCAGATCTTCACACAACACTTTCCGGATCCGGACCCACTGTCGGGAGGCTGAAAGCAGATCGGCGATGAGTTTTGATGCGCCTAAGGTGCGATTTCAGCAAACTGTATGACAAGGCCACAGGCAAGGTTGCCAACTGAGCATCTACGTAGTGAAACCGTAGATGACCAGGGCCGCCGCAGCGCGCCACGTATCTGGCGCCAGCGCCGCCTTGCAACGAAAGTTACTGACTGACACTCATTTTAGGAAACTGGGCGGACAGCAGGCGTGGGTGCTCCAGCCAGCTTGATGCGAGATCGCAGACAGGTCACAACCCGATGTCGACTGCGGAGCGGTCCAGGCTAGGGTGGTTGCACTGTTACAGTGGGCAACACTGTGAGCTACCGCGATGCGACTTCGGCGCGGCGACGACGGGCAGTCGTGGCCGCCATGGTCGCGTTCTGGGTGGTGATCGTCGGCGCGGAATCGGCACTGGTGGGCAGACAGTCGGCTCCGGACACGCACGGGCCGCACGCGCTGATTGCCCACGCTGCCGATGCTTCAGTGCTGGTGGCGATCGAGCACCCTCATGTTTCTCGTGGCGATACCCCGCTCTCGCCGGACACCTTTGCCGAGGCTGTCCTTCCCCGCGGGACAGTTTCGCTGCTGGTCGTTGCCCTGCTGGCGTTCCTGGTGGGTGTTCCACTGTTGTGGCGGCATCGGGTTGTATCGGCCCCGCGGGCGCCGCCCCGAGCGAGTTCCCACACGCTGTCAGGGCGAGACGTTCTCGCTCAGTTCTGCATCGAGCGCCGCTGATCGGTTAGCGCCAGGTTGAGTCCCTCTTTCGAGGACAACACCGGTGACTAACGTCCGTCATCAGCTGCCGCGCTCAGTCGCGGTATTCACAGAAGCGACCTCCGCGATGAACCATGTCCTGTCGATCCATATTGCCCGCACATCTGCGTTAGCTGAGCAGCCTGACCTGGGCCGATATGAACGACCCGCCACTATGGTCGGCCAGACGCCGGTGTTGCGCATCACCGAGCCGTTCACGTCCGCCGAAACGGGCTTTTGGGCGAAACTCGAAGGGTTTAACCCCGGTGGGATGAAAGACCGCCCAGCCTTGCACATGGTCGCCCGCGCACGCGCTGAAGGCTCCTTGGTCCCAGGAGCTCGGATAGTTGAATCCACCAGTGGCACACTAGGTTTAGGGCTAGCATTGGCTGCGACGGTCTACGGCCATCCCGTGACTCTGGTTACCGACCCTGGCTTGGAACCGATTATTCAGAACATGCTCGCCGCATTTGGCGCTGAGGTCGATCTGGTCACCGAGCCGCATCCCGATGGCGGCTGGCAGCAGGCCCGCAGGGACCGCGTGGCAGAAATATTGCAATCAACGCCCCAGGCGTGGCATCCAGACCAGTACAACAATCCGCACAACGTCGATGCATACCGCGGACTGGCACTGGAGCTACATCAGCAATTGGGGCCGGTGGACGTGCTGGTGTGCTCGGTGGGAACCGGCGGCCACTCGGCAGGCGTCGCGCGCGTCTTGCGGCAGTTCAATCCACAGATGAAGTTGATCGGCGTCGACACCGTCGGCTCCACCATCTTCGGTCAATCAGCCAGCACCCGGCTGATGCGCGGCCTGGGGTCGAGTATTTATCCCGGCAACGTCGATTACCGCGCTTTCGATGAGGTGCACTGGGTGGCTCCGCAGGAGGCCGTATGGGCATGTCGGACCTTGGCCTCCACTCACTACGCCAGCGGCGGATGGAGTGTGGGAGCGGTCGCGCTGGTGGCCGGCTGGGTCGCGCGGACTTGCCCTGCCGGCGCTACGATCGCCGCTGTCTTCCCCGACGGTCCGCAGCGATACTTCGACACCGTGTACAACGACGGCTACTGCCGGACCCACGATTTGCTCGGTGCCGTGCCGCCATCAGAGCCTGCCACCATCGACGATCCGCTATCGCATGTGGTCACCTCCTGGACACGGTGTGCACACGTCGTCGATCCTAGGAAGGCGAACCGCTGATGGGTCTGGTCTCCCAGTTCCGTAGTTTTGGTTGGCCGAGCCGACTGCTCATGGTGAATCAGTTCGGGATCAACCTGGGCTTCTACATGCTCATGCCCTATCTGGCCGCCTATTTGGCTGGGACCCTGGGCCTGGCTGCCTGGGCGGTCGGTCTGGTCCTCGGAGTGCGCAACTTCTCTCAGCAGGGCATGTTCATCATCGGCGGCACATTGGCAGACCGGCTCGGATGCAAGCCGCTGATCGTTGGAGGCTGTGTGCTGCGCACGGTCGGCTTTGCGATGCTCGTCGTCGCTGATTCGCTGCCCTTCGTGTTGATTGCCTCGGCGGCAACAGGTTTCGCCGGTGCTCTATTCAATCCCGCTGTGCGTTCCTATCTGGCCGCTGATGCGGGACCGCGCAGGGTTGAGGCATTTGCACTCTTCAACGTCTTCTATCAGGCAGGAATTCTGGCCGGTCCGCTCGTGGGTCTGGCACTGATGTTCGTGGACTTCCGGATGACGGCGGCCGCCTCGGCCGCAGTGTTCGCCGCTTTGACGGTGGCCCAGTTGTTCGCTCTGCCGCAACGCGTCGCGACCGGGCCACGAGAGAAAACGAGCGTGCTCCAGGATTGGCGAGTGGTTGCGTCCAACCGCTCATTTCTGCTGTTTGCGGCGGCCATGATCGGCTCATATGTGCTGTCCTTCCAGGTCTATCTCGCGCTGCCCCTGCACGCCCGGGTCCTCCTTCCGGGCAACGATTCAGTAGTCACCGCCATGATTTTCGTCGTGTCCGCGCTCGTCGCGATCGCCGGTCAGATGCGCATCACTCGATGGTTTTCTGGCCGATGGGGCTCGGGGCGGTCCTTGACGGTCGGCATGCTGATCTTGGCGGGAGCATTCTTACCGCTGGTCGTGTTGCCGGATGATGCGCGGGCAGGCGCCATCGCGGCAATAGCAGCGCTTCTTTTGACGACCGGGGTGCTGGCCGTAGGCTCAGCCGCAGTCTTCCCGTTCGAGATGGACACTGTGGTGTCACTGGCCAACGGTCGGCTCGTCGGTACGCACTACGGCTTCTACAACACGATTGTCGGCGTGGGTATCCTGGCCGGCAACCTCGCGACCGGTTGGCTGATGCAGACGACAGAGACGCTAGGTCGACCTGAGTTGATCTGGTTGCTGCTCATCGGGATCGGTGTCATCTCGGCCTGCGGGTTGTACCGGCTGGATCGACGCGGACGCCTTGAACCGGCGCCGGCGGCAGGTGGAGTCGACTGCCAATGAGACGGCACCGTGGCGGGTCAGCTCTCGATGATGCGGACGACGTAGGGGGTCATGCCGGAGGTCCGCACCGGCGAGACCTTGATGGGTACGCCGGTCTGCTGAGCCTCGATCATCCGGCCCCCGCCCAGGTAGATCGCTTCGTGTTGGCTGCCGCTGGGTCCCCAGAAGAGTAGGTCACCTCGTTTGGCTTCGGACGGAGGGACTTTGCGGCCTGCTTCGTACTGGTCGCCGGAATAGCGGGGGAGCACGATTCCCACGCCGGCGAATGCGTATCGGGTCAGACCCGAGCAATCAAAGCCGACGGTTCCCGCGCCCTGGTTGACGCCGCGACTCGGTCCATCCATAGTGCCCCCGCCCCACGAGTAGGGCACGCCCAGTTGGGTACCGGCTCTGCGGATGACGTGCTCTATGGCCTGCGCGCCATAGAGTCGGTTACCGCGAATGCTGGTGGACGGACTAGCCGTCGGACCAAGGATGCCCAGGCTGCTCAGGAATCGCCGGCCCATGTTCCATGCGGTCTGTGTTGCGGCCGCGCTGGCCTGCAGCGATGCATTCGCGATGGCAATGGGGTCGCCGGGGGCTCCCGCGCTGGCGACCTGCGGCAAGGTCGGATCCCAGTGTCCGCCCGTATGTTCTGCGGTTGCCGCCGGTGCGAACAGAGCGAGCAGGGACGCCGCAACGGCGCAGATCGTGACAAGGCGACGTGCGGCGATCTGTGCTTTGCGTACCTCTGGTTGCGGCCTGTTTAGACGCATCCTCCCCGCGCGTGCAAATCCTTCGCCGAGTGTCACATCGTCTCCCTCATGCTGCCGCTGATGATGTGCCCTCGGATTGGTCCGCTTCACGCGGAATAACCAGCCTGACAACAACATACGTATCTAGTACGTAGATACCGTAACTCACATGAGTCACACAAGAAACATTTGTCACTGAATTACCAGCGTGGAATTTCGTTGTGTCAGTGGCGATGTGGTGCGGCGACGCTCTACGCCTGACCGGCTCGTTACGTGGACGCGACGCCGCAGTGGATGTGCGACCGCCGCCCTGCTTCGGCAGTCGCTATGCGGCGAGGTCATGTGTCCTCTCCGGTTGTGTTCTCGCTCAACGCCGACAGGGTTGCGGTGTGCATGGCTCGGCCCTGAACCCTGTCTGTTGAGTCCTCTTAGTTTGAGCCGCGGGCGTATGCCTTTGCCAGTCCTTCCATGAAGATTTCGTAAAGCTAACGAGCTATGGCGCTTCCAGGGCTTGGGGGGCCCTGAGCGCACCCTTGCAATATACCCCTTGGGGGTATACGCTCACTTACCCATACCCTGTATGGGTATAAATAAGGAGGAGTGGAGAAGCAATGATGACGATCACCTACACCGTGACGGGTATGTCCTGCGGGCATTGCGAGGCATCCGTGCGCGAGGAGGTCGGCGGCATCGCCGGCATCCGAGATATCGAAGTGAGCGCCAGGGCCGGCGCACTGAGCGTCACCTCTGACGGCTCAGTCGATGACGCGCAGGTTGTTGCTGCCGTAGCCGAGGCTGGCTACACGGCAGTGCGGGTCGCATGAACGCCGCGGGACGACTGGCCGCCTTCAGTGTGGGACTGGCCGTGGCGTTCGGTGCTGCGTACGCCACCGCGGCGGCTGTCGTTCCCGCCCCGGCAGTGCAAAGGCATGTCAGCTCGACATCAGAATCGCTCTCCGGCAACGAGCTTCAGCAGGCGGCGCCGGCAGCCACGCTGGTGGGGGACCCCTCGGGATTGTCGCTGGCCCGTGACGGATACCAGCTGTCGCCGGTGACGGCGCCAAGCGCCGAGGCTCCCGGCATCCTGAGTTTTTCGATCCTGGATCCCATGGGAGAACCACTGCGAAATTACGACACCGTGCATGACAAGCAGCTGCACTTGATCGTCGTGCGCTCTGACGGAAGCCATTTCGCCCATGTGCACCCCGCCCTGGATCTCCGAAGTGGCACGTGGTCGATTCCGTGGACCTGGAACGCGGCAGGCACCTACCGGGTCTTCGCAGACTTCGCTCCCACAGATAGCAGCCCGCTCACGCTCACTCGTGTCGTTGAGGTAGCCGGAACGGTTATCCCTTCGCAAGGTGTAGGCCCGCGCACGGTGGACCGGGTCGCCGGATACGCCGTAGAGCTGCAGGGAACTCTGACCGCGGGCACATCGGCGCAGCTCACCGCTCGCATCACCCGCGACGGACTACCGGTGACAGCGCTGCAACCTTATCTGGGAGCGTTCGGGCACCTTGTTGCGCTCCGTGAAGGCGACCTTGCCTACCTGCATGTACATCCCGAAGGCGCTGAGCCATCACCGGGGGACCACGGTGGCCCAACGGTGCCGTTCGCGGCCACCGCACCGACTGCGGGCCGTTACCTCCTCTACCTCGACTTTCAAGTCCAGGACACGGTTCACACCGCGACATTCGTCGTCGATGCCACCCGCGGCGGCCCCAGCGCTACCGCACAGACACCGGGCCCGGATCACGACGCCGGCCACAGCGGGCACTGACCGCGATACCGACCACTCAGAAAGGAGAGCATCCATGACGACATCGACACCGGTGCCCGCCACGAGTATCGAACTGCAGATCAGCGGCATGACGTGCGCCTCATGCGCCAACCGAATTGAGCGCACACTCAACAAGATCGACGGCGTCACCGCATCGGTCAACTATGCGACCGAGAAGGCCACGGTGGCCGCGCCCGAAGGCTACGACCCGACGCAGCTGATCAGCGCGGTCGAAGCGACCGGCTACGCCGCCACACTGGCGGCGACCACGGTCGAGACCACAGATGACAGCGTCGCGAGCGAAGACGACCCCGAATTGGTCGCGCTGCGGCACCGCCTCAATGCGGCCACCGCGTTGTCGGTGCCAGTCATCGCGATGGCGATGATCCCGGCACTGCAATTCACTTACTGGCAGTGGGCATCACTGACGCTGGCAGCCCCAGTCGTCCTGTGGGCTGCATGGCCGTTTCACCGTGCGGCGTGGGCCAACCTGCGCCACGGCAGCGCCACCATGGACACACTCATCTCGATGGGCACCCTTTCGGCGTTCCTGTGGTCGCTCTACGCGTTGTTCCTCGGCTCCGCAGGGGCAGCCGGCATGAACCACCCCTTCACGCTTACCTTGGCCCCCTCTCATGGCGCAGCCAACATCTACCTTGAAGTAGCCGCCGGGGTGACGACCTTCATTCTGGCCGGTCGCTACTTCGAGAAACGGTCCAAGCGCCAAGCCGGCGCCGCACTCCGCGCACTCTTGGAGCTGGGCGCCAAGGAAGTCTCGGTACTTCGCGACGGCACCGAAACTAAAATCCCTGTCGACGAGCTTGCCGTCGGCGACGAATTCGTCGTCAGGCCAGGGGAAAAGATCGCCACCGACGGCATGGTGGTGTCCGGCACCTCGGCAGTTGACTCGTCCATGCTGACCGGCGAATCCGTTCCGGTAGAAGTCGGCGCCGGCGACAGCGTGGTGGGCGCGACGGTAAACGCCGGAGGCCGCCTGGTCGTGCGGGCCAGCCGCGTCGGTTCCGACACGCAGCTGGCTCACATGGCGAAACTGGTCGAGAACGCGCAAACTGGCAAAGCCGAAGTGCAGCGTCTGGCTGACCGGATCTCCGGGGTCTTCGTGCCGATCGTGATCGCCGTCGCGGTGATCACCCTCGGTGCATGGCTCGGGGCCGGATTTCCCGTCGCAGCCGCGTTCACCGCGGCCGTCGCAGTCCTCGTGATCGCCTGCCCCTGCGCGCTCGGACTGGCCACCCCCACCGCCCTACTCGTGGGAACCGGCCGTGGTGCACAGATGGGCATCCTGATCAAAGGACCCGAAGTGCTGGAGTCCACCCGCACCGTGGACACCGTGGTACTGGACAAGACAGGCACCGTCACCACCGGAAAAATGGCCCTCGTCGACGTGGTTGCGGCGCCGGGAACCACCCGCAGCGACCTGCTTCGGCTGGCCGGCGCCATCGAAGACGCCTCCGAACACCCCATTGCCCAGGCGATCGCCACCGCGGCCAGAGACGAGACCGGAGCACTTCCGACGGTCGAGGATTTCGCGAACGTGGAAGGCAAGGGTGTGCAGGGCATCGTCGACGGGCATGCCGTCGTCGTCGGCCGAGAGAGTCTGCTGGCCGACTGGGCGCAACACCTCGACACCGAGCTGACCCAGGCAAAACGCCACGCCGAAGCTGAGGGAAAGACCGTGGTCGCTGTCGGCTGGGACGGACAGGCCCGCGGCATCCTGGTCACCGCGGACACCGTCAAACCCACCAGCGCACAGGCCATTGCGCAACTCAAGCAACTTGGCCTCACCCCTGTGCTGCTGACCGGAGACAACGAGGCCGTCGCCCGCCGCATCGCCGAGGACGTCGGTATCGACACCTTCATCGCCGAGGTCATGCCCGAAGGGAAGGTGCAGGTGATCACCGGCCTGCAGTCCGAGGGTAAGACAGTCGCGATGATCGGCGACGGTGTCAACGACGCTGCAGCTCTGGCTCAAGCCGACCTCGGTCTGGCCATGGGTACCGGCACCGACGTCGCGATCGAGGCGTCCGACATCACCCTGGTGCGCGGCGATCTGCGCAGCGCCGTCGACGCAATCCGGCTATCACGCAAGACATTGTCGACCATCAAGACCAACCTGTTCTGGGCGTTCGCCTACAACGTCGCTGCCATCCCCGTGGCCGCCTTGGGCATGCTCAACCCCATGCTCGCCGGCGCGGCGATGGCCTTCTCCAGCGTCTTCGTCGTCGGTAACAGCCTGCGGTTGCGCGCCTTCGCCAGCACCTTCGACCACACAGAGAACGACAGAAAGGACAGTCGTGACTGAACAACTGCAACGGGCCGGCTGCTGCTGCGCCGACGGGAAAGAGGCTGCAGCAGCGACAGACATCTCTGCGGCACCGAACCTGCTAGATATCGACTGGCGAAGCGCCGCCGCACCGCGGTCTCCGAGTGTGGGCGTGAGAAACGAATGACCACATCAAAAGGTACGGACCACTGCGCGGCACCGGATGACGGCCACCACGGCTACATCACTGACAAAGAGCGGTACCTCGCACGGCTCAAGCGCATCGAGGGCCAAGCCCGCGGAATCAGTAGGATGATCGAGCAGGATCGCTACTGCATCGACATCCTCACCCAGGTCGACGCCCTGACCAAAGCTCTGCAAGGGGTAGCACTCGGACTGCTAGACGACCACCTGCGCCATTGCGTCCGAAACGCCGCCGCAGCGGGCGGCCCTGCGGCAGAAGCAAAACTGACCGAAGCAACCGAGGCGGTCGCCCGGCTCGTGCGCTCCTAGCGTTGCGCGAGCCGTCCCAGCGCCGCCGATCGACGAGCTCAAGGACACACATGACACACCATCCCGACCCCGCCGAAACGCCCTTCCACGCTGATCGGCATGCCGAACATGGCAATCACTACAACCACGCGGCGGACGGAGCAGCTGACACCCAACAACACCACCAAGGGCACGGGGGCCACGACGGTCACGGCGGTCACGGCGGTCACGGAGACCACGTTGCGCAGTTCCGAAAGCTGTTCTGGGTCAACATGATCATCGCCATCCCGGTCGTGGCTTTCTCATCAATGTTCGCCATGCTCGTCGGCTACGACGTCCCGGACTTCAATGGTGCACAGTGGGTCGCACCCGCGTTAGGCACCGTCATGTACTTCGTGGGTGGGCGCCCCTTCCTCACCGGCGCGGTCAGCGAAATTCGGTCCCGGACACCGGGAATGATGCTGCTGATAGGGCTGGCCATCACGGTCGCGTTCCTGGCATCGTGGGGTGCGAGCTTGGGCTTGCTGCACCACGAACTGGAATTCTGGTGGGAACTGGCCCTACTCATCGTCATCATGTTGCTGGGGCACTGGGTGGAGATGCGCTCACTGGCCCAGACGACATCAGCGCTGGACTCTTTAGCGGCCTTGCTGCCCGACGAAGCAGAGAAGGTCGAAGGCGAGCACACCGTCACAGTGTCCCCGGCAGAGCTGCGGGTCGGCGATGTGGTGGTGATTCGCCCGGGTGGAAGCGTTCCCGCCGACGGAACCATCGTCGACGGGCGCGCGGACATCGACGAGTCGATGGTGACCGGTGAATCCCGACCGGTCAACCGCAGCGTCGGCGATGCCGTCACCGCAGGCACGGTCGCCACCGACTCCGGTCTGCGCGTACGGATCACCGCGACCGGGGACGATACCGCCCTCGCCGGTATCCAACGCCTGGTGACCGAAGCGCAGAACTCGTCCTCACGGGCTCAGCGCCTGGCCGACCGCGCCGCCGGCTGGTTGTTCTGGTTCGCGGTCGCCACCGCGGCCATCACCGCGCTGATCTGGGCCGTCGTCGGGGATCCAGACGCTTCGGTGGTTCGTGCCATCACCGTCCTCGTGATCGCCTGCCCGCACGCTCTGGGACTGGCCATCCCACTGGTCGTGTCCATCGCCACCGAGCGCGCCGCACGCGGCGGCGTGCTCATCAAAGACCGGATCGCATTAGAGGGCATGCGCACCGTGAACGCGGTGCTCTTCGACAAGACCGGCACTCTGACAAAAGGCGAGCCCATTGTCACAGCGGTGCAGACGGTCGCCGACCACGATGAAGCAACCGTCCTCGCGCTGGCCGCCGCGGCAGAAACAGACAGCGAGCACCCACTGGCCAAAGCCATCGTCAAAGCCGCCATCGATCGAGGACTCGATGTTCCGCGCGCCAGTGGCTTCACATCCTCGCCGGCCGTAGGCGTCAGCGCATCCATCGACGGCCGCCAAGTACAGGTGGGCGGCCCTCGACTGCTCGAAGAACTTGGTGAACCCGAAATCGAAGCAGCCGAGCAATGGCGCGCCCATGGCGCCATCATCCTGCACGTGGTCCGCGACGGGGTCGTCATCGGTGGTCTGAGCCTGGC
Organism: Mycolicibacterium frederiksbergense; assembly: GCA_030499155.1. Taxonomy (GTDB): domain Bacteria; phylum Actinomycetota; class Actinomycetes; order Mycobacteriales; family Mycobacteriaceae; genus Mycobacterium; species Mycobacterium frederiksbergense_A. The sequence continues at coordinate 2,021,483 of JAUKNU010000001.1, forward strand.
CGACGAGGTACGCCCCGAATCTCGCGAGGCCGTCGATGCGCTGCACAAGCTCGGCGTCGAAGTCGTCATGATCACCGGCGACGCCGAAGCTGTCGCCAACACCGTGGGACAGGAACTAGGCGTCGACCGAGTCTTCGCCGGCGTCCGCCCGGAAGACAAAGCATCCAAAGTGGCGGCGCTGCAACACGAAGGCAAGAAAGTCGCCATGGTCGGCGACGGCGTCAACGACGCTCCCGCACTCGCACAAGCCGACGTCGGCATCGCCATCGGCGCCGGAACCGATGTCGCGATCGCCTCCGCCGGAGTCATCCTCGCCAGCTCAGACCCGCGTTCGGTGCTCTCGGTGATCGAACTGTCCCGTGCCAGCTACCGCAAGATGAAACAGAATCTCTGGTGGGGCGCGGGCTACAACCTCATCTCGGTACCGTTGGCCGCCGGGATCCTGGCACCCGTCGGCTTCGTACTGCCGATGTCAGTCGGCGCCATTCTCATGTCGCTGTCGACCATCGTCGTCGCACTCAACGCACAACTGTTGCGGCGTCTGGACCTTAGACCCGAGGCCAGCACCCAGGCCGTATTGCAGCGCTAGCCGCACCGTGGTCCGTCATCATTCAGAATTCCCACAGCCTGAAGCAGGCTGCTGCGACATTGCTAGTGGCCGTGACTGGTGTGATCATGCAGTGGCTGTGCCGGCGCTTCCATAGTCGGCGGTGCCGCGGGAGCGACGGTGGCTTCGCCAGGTGGCGGGGCCTGCGGTGGCTGGACTGGTTTGAGGTTCAGCGGAACGACCGGTGCCGGATCGGGCTCGTGGCCGTGCGGACCCTCGGTGTGGCCGACTTCGGTTCCGTGATGGCCGGCACCGGCCTCAGCAGGACCGTGGTGGTCGCCATGCCGCTGGCCAGAAACGACGCCCACCGTCGATGCCAGTACGACAATACTGACCGCCCCGAGTAAGACCCCAGCACTTGTCAGCGCCGAAACCGGTTCGCCTTGCAGCCCGCGATACCAGATCCAGCCAGCACCCATCACGATGTAGATCTGAAGCAACAATGCACACAAATCAGCGCCCTGAACCAGTTCCGGCTGACCGGCATGCGGACCGAACGGCGCGCCAGCAGTGCGGGACAGAGCCCATAGGGCCACGGCGCCCACGTTGAGCAAGATCCCGGCAGCAAGTACCGGCGTTGTAGTCCTGACGAGCACCGCCCGTGCCCACATCAGTTGAAGCAGGGCCAGTGCGCCGAAGAATAGCCCTGACAGCGGCCATTCCTGCCAGTGCGCCGGAACCACCGCAAAATGGACGACTGCGGCCCCGAGCGAAGCTAGTGCGGCACAACGGGCAGCCAATCTGCTGTCGGTTCGGGGCGCCGCCTTGATAGCCACCGTCCGATGATGACAGCACCCTCGCGGCAACACCGTCAGCCGACACCACATCTCAGCTCAATTGAGACTCTTCTGTCATGGGAGGGACCTATCGAGCTGTCCCAAACGCACTGCGGAACAGGTCCTTTTCGACCAGCGCCGGGGCCAACGTCAAGACCGTCCAGACGATGCTTGGACACGCTTCGGCGGTACCTGACCTTTGGATACCCATCCCGACCTGTTCCCCGGCGACCTCGAGCAGGTTTCTGCGGGCCCGCTGCGTTGAAAAGCAAGAAGGCCCTGAACCGGTTTCCCGGTCAGGTGTCGGCGACGCCTGAAAGATAACCCCGTGTCGACGTCTGAATTTTGACCCCCTGCGACTGATCCTCGGCTTACCGAGCCGAGGGAGATGAAGGGGTGTTATCCGTGGAGGACTGGGCTGAGATCCGCAGGCTGCATCGAGCGGAGGGGTTACCGATCAAGGCAATTGTGCGGGTGCTGGGCATTTCGAGGAACACGGTGCGGGCGGCGATCGCCTCGGACGCGCCGCCAAAGTACGAACGCACCCCGGCGGGGTCGATCGTCGATGAGGTCGAGCCACGCATTCGTGAACTGCTGCAAAGCTATCCGCGGATGCCGGCAACGGTGATCGCCGAGCGGATCGGCTGGGAACGCGGGTTGACGGTGTTCAAGGAACGGGTCGCCGAGCTGCGCCCGGTGTATCTGCCGCCGGATCCGGCGGGACGGACGACGTATGTGGCCGGGGAGATCGCCCAGTGCGATTTGTGGTTCCCACCGATCGAGCTGCCGGTCGGGTTCGGACAGGTACGTCGCCCCGCGCTGCTGCCGGTGTTGACGATGATCACCGGGTACTCGCGGTGGCTCTCGGCGCTGCTGCTGCCGACTCGCTCGGCGGGAGATCTGTTCACCGGATGGTGGCAGCTGATCGAGGCGTTGGCGGCGGTGCCGCGGGTGCTGGTCTGGGATGGCGAGGGCGCGATCGGTCGGTGGCGGGCCGGGAAGGTCGAGCTCACCGAGCAGTGCCAAGCCTTCCGCGGGACGCTGGGCGCGAGAGTGTTGGTCTGCAAACCCGCCGACCCCGAAGCGAAGGGGTTGATCGAACGCTGTCACGATCACCTGGAGCGGTCGTTTCTGCCGGGACGCTCCTTCGCCTCACCGATGGACTTCAACGTCCAACTGCAGCAGTGGATCTCGTTAGTGAACACACGCCGGCGTCGAGCCTTGGGATGTGCTCCGACGGAACGGATTACCGCTGATCGCCAAGCGATGCTGGCCCTGCCGCCGGTCCCGCCGGCGACGGGGTGGCGATCAGCGACGCGGTTGGCTCGCGATCACTACGTCCGCCTCGATGGCAACGACTACTCGGTGCACCCCTCGGTGATCGGGCGCCGTATCGAGGTGATCGCCGACCTCGCGCGAGTCCGGGCAGTGTGCGACGGAAGGGTCGTCGCCGATCACGAACGGATCTGGGCGTGGCATCAGACGATCTCCGATCCCGAGCACGTCGCGGCCGCGCGATCGCTGCGCCGTGAGCGGGTCGCGGTGCTGCACCCGGTCGCCGAACTCGACGTCGAGCAGCGGGCCTTGAGTGACTACGACACCGCACTCGGGATCGACGGCCTCGATGGCGGGGTGGCGTGATGGCCGCCCGCGCTTCTGCGGCCAAGCCGGCACGCGACCTCACTGCCGAGGTGGCCTACCTGACTCGGGCACTCAAGGCACCAACGCTGCGCGAGTCGGTGGATCGCCTCGCTGAGCGGGCCCGGGCGGAATCCTGGAGCCACGAGGAGTTCCTGGTGGCGTGTCTGCAGCGCGAGGTGTCGGCACGCGAGTCACACGGGGGTGAGGGCCGCATCCGGGCAGCACGGTTCCCGGCCCGAAAGTCATTGGAGGAGTTCGACTTCGACCACGCCCGAGGACTCAAACGCGACCTCATCGCCCACTTGGGCACCCTGGACTTCGTGGTCGCCAAGGACAACGTGGTATTCCTGGGCCCACCTGGCACCGGCAAGACCCACCTCGCGATCGGCCTGGCGATCAGAGCCTGCCAGGCCGGGCACCGAGTTCTCTTCGCCACCGCCGCAGACTGGGTCAACGTGCTGGCCCAAGCCCATCACGCCGGCAAGCTTCAGGCCGAACTGGTTCGCCTGGGCCGCTACCCACTGCTGGTCATCGACGAGGTCGGCTACATCCCGTTCGAACCCGAAGCCGCCAACCTGTTCTTCCAGCTAGTGTCCTCGCGTTACGAGCGGGCCAGCCTCATCGTCACCTCCAACAAGCAATTCGGACGTTGGGGTGAAGTGTTCGGCGACGATGTCGTTGCCGCGGCCATGATCGACCGCCTCGTCCATCACGCCGAAGTCATCGGACTCAAAGGAGACAGCTACCGACTCAAGAACCGAGACCTGGGCCGCGTCCCCACAGCGGCCACGACAACCGAAGACTGACCGACAACCAACCAGCAGGGGGTCAACTTTCAACCGCCGAAAAGGGGTGAGATTTCAGCCGTCGTTGACATCAGGGCCTCTCACCTGCTTTTCCCACGAGTCGGGGTGGCGGGATTTGAACCCACGACCTCTTCGTCCCGAACCACGCCACCTGGGGTTTTGATGACGTTGGGTACGTTGGCCCGCGTAAGTTTTCCCAGCTCAGCTGCATTGGGTGGGTTGGCGCGCGCAGGAGTCGCGAAAATCTACTGCGGACTGCCTGCGGACTGAGGCACCTGGTGGTCAAGGCCGCCTTTGATTTACCGAGAGCGGGAACCTTGAAATCAGGATGTCAGTTTGGACGCTTACTCGACGGGCTTGCAACACCAGATCACGACGGATCCGCAACCAAAGATCACGTCTGCGAATGGACCTCGCGTTCCTCGCATTCCTCGCTTCCACTAGTAGTGCGTTGCTCCTTATTTCTGCGTGGCGGTGTCAGCTACTGGGGTCCGCGTTGCTTTGGAAGGCCACCAGCTGGCTTCGCGTAGAAGTGTGGCGATGGCGGGCACGGTGAGGGTGCGCACGAGGAAGGTATCGAGCAGCAATCCGAAGCCGATGATGAGGCCGGCTTGGATCATGATGGCGACTGAGCCGACCATGAGGCCGAACATGCTGGCGGCGAATATCAGACCAGCTGAGGTGATGACGGCTCCGGTGTTTGCCACGGTGCGCAGGACGCCGACGCGGATGTTGGTCCCGGATTCTTCGCGGAGCCGTGAGACGAGCAGCATGTTGTAGTCGGCGCCGACGGCGACGAGGATGATGAATGCCAGTAATGGTACGGGCCAAGCGATTTCGTAGCCCAGTCCCCATTGGAATACCACAACGCCGATGCCGAGCGAGGCGAGGTAGTTGAGCACGACGGTGCCTAAGAGGTAGAGCGGCGCCAGGAGTGCGCGCAGCAGTAGGACCAGGATGACGCCGACGATGATTATGGTGGCGACGGCCAGTTGTGCGAAGTCGGCCCATAGGAATCGTTGGATATCGGAGTTGACGGCGGGGAAGCCGGCGACGGATACGGTGGCGTCGGCGAGCGACGTGTTGGGTCGTGCGGTGTTGGCGGTGTCGGTGATGCGGCTGGCGAGCTCCATGGCTTCGACGCTGTAAGGGTCGTGGCTGCTTTCGATCATGAACCGCGCGGTCTTGCCGTCCGGTGAGAGGAATTGCTTGGCAACATCGGTGAATTGCCGGTTCTCGAATGCATTAGCGGGCAAGTAGAAACCGCTCGAGGAGTCGGAGTCCGCCGCTGCGCGTGAGGAATTCTGTAGTTGGGTGGCGATCTGGCTCATACCGGACAGCATTTCGATGTTGCTGTCGGCGAGGGTGCGGACACCGGTCGCGAGTGCTTGAGCGCCGGAGGCCAGCTGTCCGATTCCCTCCTGTAGTCGGCGGAGGTTGGTGGCCAGGTCGTCGGGATCACCCAGGGCTCCGAATGCCTTGTCCAGCGAGGCGACTGCGTTCTGGACGTTGGCGAGGGTGCCACCAACGGTGGCATTGGTCGCGGGATCGTAGCGGTCCCCGAGGTCGGCGATCTGGTCGAAGAATCCGCTGTCGCGCAGGCTGACCAAAATCTTCACCTGGTCACGAATTTGGGCGCACTGCGGGGTGGCGGCACACCACGGTGAGGTGTTGAGCGCGCCCACGAGTGGATCGAGCTGGGTGATCGCGTTCTGCGCCTGGTTGGCCAGCGGTCGCAGTCCTGGGCCGGATTGGATGGCTTGGTCGACGGCGGGGGCGGTGGCGGAAAGTTGTTGCAGCAGCGGGCGGAACTGGTTGACCTGAGTTCCCGCGGATTGAGCTTGGGTGAGGATTCCGGCCAGTGGCGCGAGGGCGGTGCGCACCGTGCCATCGAGTTGGGCGAGGCCGTCGGCGAGCTGGTCGGCGCCGCCTGTGAGTTTGGCGAGGTCGTCTTTGCGTGAGTTGCCCTCGGCGACCGCGCCGGCCATTTTGTCGCCGATCTGGCCGTTCTGCCAGGCCAGTTCTGCTTGGTCGAGGCGCTCCCCGGTGGGGCGGGTGACTCCGGACACCCTGGTGACGCCGGGGATCTGGGAGACGCGAGAGGCCATCTCGTCGAGATCGGCCAGCCCCCTCCCGGTCCGCATGTCGGTCGGGTTCTCTACGACGAGGAACTCGCTGATGACGACGTCCTTGCGGAAGTGGCGGTCCAGAAGTTGGTAGCCCTGGTTGCTGGCCGTGGTGTCTGGTTGTCCCTTGCGGTCGTCGTAGCTGATTTTGATGGTCGCAGCGGCTGCCGATAGGGCGAGCAGGATGGCCAGGCTGACGATCAGCAGTGGCACCGGACGGCGGACCACGGCGACGGCGACGCTGTTCCAGTAGCGGCGGGTGCGATCGGATTTGGGTTCACCGATGCCGCGTTTGGCGGCTAGCGACAGCACGGGTGGCAGCAGGGTGACGGTCGCCAGAAATCCGAACAGCACGGCGATGGCGCACGCGGGGCCCAGGGCGGCGAAGACGCTGAGCCGCGCGAAGACCATGGCCAAGAACGCGAGTGCCACGGTGGCGGCGGACGCCAGGATGACGCGCCCGATGCTGGCGGTGGCGTGGATGATCGCCTGATCGGCGGGTACTTGGGCGCGGCGCTGCTCGTGGTACCGGCTGATCAGAAAAACTGTGTAATCAGTTCCGGCGCCGAGCAGGATCGCCGTCATGAATGCGACGGTGAACTGGGAGACCGGCATGCCCATCTCGCCGAGGGCGGATAGCACGCCGCGCCCAACCGCCAGGCTCAACCCGATTACCAGCAGTGGCAACAGCGCGGTGAACACTGACCGGTAGACGATCAGCAAGATCAGGGCGATCACGCCGGCGGTAGCGATCGAGATCAACAGCAGGTCGTGCTCGGCGGAGGCGATCATGTCGCTGAAGGTCGCCGGTGGTCCCGTCACTTGGACGGTCGTGGTCGATCCGGTGAACACCTCCGCGGCGATGTCGCGCACCGCGTTCAAGGATTCGGCTGCCGTGGGGTCTCCGAGGGTGCCGGTGACACCGACGGGCAGATACCAGGCTTTGCGGTCGGCGCTGACTGCCTGAGCTTCGGTAATCGGATCGGCCAGCAGGTCCTGCACCAGCAGGACGTGGTCGCCCTCGGCCTGCAACCGGCGCACGAGTTCGCCGTAGCGCTGCCGTGCAGTTGGAGTCAAGCCAGTGGGGTCTTCCATGGCGACGAACACCATGGTTTTCGAGCCTTCTTCGCCGAACGCGGCGCTCATGCGGTCAACCGTCTGCAAGGACGGGGCGTCGCGAGGAATGAGGTCCACCGACTGTTGGCGCACCACGGTTTCCAGCTGTGGGAACAGCAGCGCGAGAACCACCGCGGCGCCTAGCCATACCCCGATGACGAGCGCTTTGTGTCGGAGGGTGAACCGGGCCAGGGTCGCCAACCGTTCGCTGTACTCGCGAGTGTCGGCCGGATCGGTGGATCCGTTGGCGCGCCGACCAGGCCGCTTGGCCTGGCTTGGGGCATCTGCACTGCCGTCGGTCACTTGGCCTCCACTGGTAGCGATACTGCCGGTATCGGTACGCTACCGCACGTAGTGCAAGTGGTGACGGCGACCGGTGGGGGCCTCGCTCAAGAGCGTGATGAGTCGACTCCCTACGGGATTGCGGCGGGCCAGTCGGCCGCGAATACCTGCACGGCGTGCAGGGCGCCTCCTACCGCCACCGTCGCCAGTGCCGCACGATCACTGCTGGGGGCGGGAATGACGACAGCCGCTGCCACGTCTCTGAGAACTCGAAGTTTGAGCGTTCTGATCGTCAATCGCTGCCCTCCGCGGAGTCCTATGGTGGCACGCGCCCCCATTGGGGGCGGATGCTACCAAAGTGCTGCGACCTACTGTGGTTTGCCAAGATGGACATGTGCGGACCCGGTCGAAGAGATGGGGCGGGCGTACCGGTGCTGAACGCCGGGCGGAGCGCCGTCAGCGCCTCATTGATGCCGCGACGGAAATCTAGAGTGAAAGCGGTTGGGCAGCAGTCACGATGAGAGGAGTGTGCGCCAAAACCGGCCTGAACGACCGTTACTTCTACGAAGACTTCAAGACCCGCGACGAGTTACTTGTCGCTGCATGGGACGGCGTGCGCAACGAGATGCTCGGTGAGGTTTCTGCGACGCTCGCAGAACGCATCGGGCAGCCGCCGATGGAGACCATCCGCGTGACCATCGCCGCGGTGGTCGACCGGATTGCAGAGGATCCGGGCAGGGCGAAGATTCTACTGGCTCAACACGTGGGCAGTTCCCCGCTTCAGGATCGGCGCGCTGTCGCACTGCAGGAGGCGACACACCTGGTGATCGCAGCCAGTGAGCCACACCTGAGGCCGGAAGCCGATGAAACCGCCCTTCGGATGGACACACTGGTGGCCGTTGGTGGCTTCGTCGAATTGATCACCGCATGGCATGCAGGTTTGCTTGACGTCATCCAGGGGGAGATCGTGGAGCACACGAGTCGGCTTGCCGAGACGCTCGCCGAACGTTATTTGGTCGACGACGCTGGCCTCTAATGTTGTACAGCGGCGTTCATGTGTTCAGTCCGGAATGAAGCAAGCGGAGGCACCTCGACATTCGCGAAGCGCGGCCGGGAGGCGCCAGAAGCTAACTCTGAGGTTTGGCTTTGGTCGTGGCCGACTCGACTGCGTTCTGCAGCAGCACATAGCTGCCGAGGCTGCCCAGGAAACCTGCGCAGTGCTGAACGAGTTCATCGGTGGTGAACTCGAGTTCTCCGTCGAGCCAGCGGCGCAAGACTTCGAATAACCCACCCACACCCAATGTCGAGGCCAAATGGGCAACGCCCACTGCGGAGTCGGCGATGTCAAGGTGAAGTCTGGCCTCACGCAATACGAGGTCGGTGAAACCGGTCATCATGTCGCTGCGTAACTCCCGAAGCAGCGGCTCCGTTGCAGATTCCACGAACAAGATCCGACCCAGTCGAGGATCATTGTTGATCATGCTGACCAGCCCGCGGATCGGCGCGTACGCGAGCACCTCGGGTGGGGCGCCGGCATCGGGGATCGCGTCAACTATCACCTCCTGGAAGGTTGCGTAGAGCTGCTGGTAGACAGCTCGCAAGAGGGCGTCTCTGTCAGGGAAATGCTGATAGAAGTAGCGTGACGTCACGCCGGACTCAGCGCATACGGCAGTCACCGTGGCGGCGGCAACGCCGTGCGTGCCGATCAACTCCATCGCGGCCTCGATGAGACGCGTGCGCCTGTTCCGGTGACGCTCCTCGGCGGACATCCCGCTGTACACCCGCACCGATCGCACAACGCATAGCTTGCCATCTAATTCTGACTAGGCGTAAAGTCAGATCATCAGTGCCCATGACAACAGGAGAACAACATGAGCGACGATTCGTCCACACGGCCCACCACGCGGGTCGTGCCGAAGCCCCGCCGTGTCCGATTCGACATGCCTGCTGAGACCAGTCGGCAGCACTTCGTCGATGGCGACTTGGTGATGAGCCACTTTGTGTCCACCTTGTCGGCCACGTTCCCCGAAGGCGAAGACTTCTTCATCCGGTCAGTCCGCGAGTACCGGGACCACATCAGCGACGCTGACCTGAAGGAGGCGGTCAAGGGATTCATCGCTCAAGAGGCCACCCACCGGCACCAGCATCGGCTGCTCAACGATCGCCTTCAAGCGATGGGCTATCCCACCGAGGGGATCGATCGGCATATCAAGAAGTTGGTTGGCCGACTCGAGAAGCGTTTTTCTCCCAAGATGCGCCTGGCTGTGACGGCAGCCCTCGAGCACTACACGGCGACATTCGCCGAGATCATTCTCACCAGCGACGAAGCTCAAGAACTGATCGGCTACACCGAGGTGCGGCCGATTCTGCTTTGGCACGCACTGGAGGAATGCGAGCACAAGGCCGTCGCTTTCGATGTCTACGAGACGGTCGGTGGAAGCGAACGCACCAGGGTCTGGGGAATGCGGATCGCCAGTCTCCTATTGTTCACCGAGTTGGTCATCCAGACCACCCGCTCTCTGGCCGGCGATCGTGCCGCCTACAACCCGGTGCGGTTGCTGCGCAGCCTTCGAGCCTTCCGTCATAACCCGCTGTTCAGCCGAGCAGCGATTGAGCGCTTCCGTTCCTACACCCACGCCGGGTTCCATCCCGACGACTGGGATAGCGCAGAAATCCTCGAACGTTGGACCAAGGAACTCTTCGACGCCGATGGCGGCCAACAGCTACGGAGTAACGTGTAGGTCGACAAGTACTTTTGTGGTGAACGCCGCCATATGGAACGACCTCTTCACGAAGAAGTGCGTTGCGCCGTGGCCGCATCGCGCGTTCAGGCATTCCGCTGATGCGGGCGGAAGGGCCATTACCGCCGTCCCGTCAGCGTCCGAAGACGTCCCGGCAAATCTGCACACAAGTTGGCGCCGTGTCAGCGAGCGCGCATGTCTTCTACGAATTGCTGTCCGGAGTTGCGATGCCGTTCGCGTCGGTGATTGGTCCGGTGCCGGCAGCGACGGGTTGGGGCATGAGCACCGCAGTAGTACTTCGCATGGCGGAACGTGCCGATAAGCGTCACGAGGCTGTCCTCGGTGTTGTGAACGGCCTGTTCCTGACGACCGTGTTGGCTCACTTCATACACTGGCCGAAGCGCTGGAGATTTGGTGTGCCAAGCCTGTCCGAGTGCGAAGGACTATGCGGCCCAATCCTGGTGCCTTACAACGGTATTCTTTACATTTCGGGGCTCAGTGCTGTAGCCGGATTGCTGGAGAATGGTCGCCGAGGTGCGGTCCGTGGTGCGATCGTCCCGCTGCTGGGTGTTCCAGTTCTCCTTCGACTGCAGCGGATGGAATTCCGTCGGCTCAGTCTTCAGGCCCGGCGCAATCCTCGGTGGTGGAATCGCCGTCTGCAGATGCAACCGCCCGACCGTTCGACATCGTCAGATCCCGACCAACAGGTGCTAGGGGCAGAGTCATAGCACGGAGTCGACATGGCGAGCCGATCACCCTTCAGTCAACGGAGGGTCGAACTCCGTCAGGGGGCCATCCTTCGAGGCCGTCTTCTAGCGGCACGTGCAAGGACCGCAGCAGCGCTGAGAACAATCTCCAATTCCCGATCGCGGCGACGAGTTCGACGAGGACGGCCGGGTCCCCGTGCAACGCGCGCTGACACTCAGCCCAGGTTTCATCCGAGATGGTGCCGTCACGCAACGTCTCGTCTGTCGCCGCCAGTACCGCCCGCTCGGCTTCGCCGAAGTGGCCGGCGTTCTGCCAGTCGCGCACCCCGAGCAGGTCGCGTTCGGGCACATCGAGCAAGCGGGCAACCCTCCAGTGTTGCGTCCACTCATAGACCGAATCAGTGACCCAGCCGATTCGCATGATGATCAGCTCCCGTAGCCGCGCATCCAGCGCGCCTTTCCACAGCAACGCCTCCAGCATTCCATGCAATGCGACGGCTACAGGGGGCTGATGAAGCGCGATCCTGAAAACAGACAGTTCAGCCATGGCGTCCGGAATCCCGCATTGAGCGGCGCGCTCGCGGGCATCTGTCAGGGCAAGCATGTCAACCCGGCTTTGGCTGCTCACGGTGGATCCTTCCGGTTGGGCGCTAGTTGGCGCTGTCAGGCGATCGGCACAAAGACGTTGTGCAGAGCGGGGACCCGGTCCGGCTCGTTGCCGGCCAGAAGGTCGAGCAGCCCGGGCAGGCCGGCGAAACCGGTGATCTCGCGGTGCAATTCTTCGAAGGGCCAACGCCTAGAGACCAGCAGCTCGATGGCGCTCTGGTAGGCGGGGTAGTCGACCCCCAACGAACCGAAGATGCGTAGTTCCTTGAATACGAGCAGGTCTGGCTCGAAGCCCGGCGCTCCGCCGCCGCCGCGTGTGCCCGCGACCACCACGCGTCCGCCGGGCTGCGCGAGTGCGACGGCGTCCGCGAATGCGGCTGGCGCCTTCGCGGTGACGTCGACGACGACATCTGCGAGCCGGCCGGTCGCCATTTGCAGGGCCTGCGCCGGGTCGTCTTCGGTGACGTCGATGGTCAGGTCCACGCCGAACTGGTGGGCTGCGGCTAGCCGAGTTCGGTCGCGAGGGCCGACCCCGGTCATCGCGACGAATGCCGCTCCGGCCTCCTTGGCGGCTACGGCAGCACAAATCCCGCGGATCCCTGGTCCGAGGACCGCGACGACGTCGCCCGGGCTTGTCTCGGGCAACATGGCAGCCCATTTGATCCCTGCCCCAAGCGGATTGAACAACGTCGCGACGATCGGGTCGAGTCCGTCCGGGACCGGCAACGGCATGGAATCGAACGGCAGATGCAGGTGGGTTGCATAGCCTCCCCACAGGCCGGGCGGGATGTTCACGTCGACGAAGCCGAACATGGTGGCGAGGCCGTTGCTCGAGCACCTGCGATACTCGCCGCGGCCGCACGAGTCGCACTCCCGACACGATCGGAACACCTCGACGGCGACTCGCTGACCCACCGAGACGCCCCAACGCTCGCGCGCGGCGTCACCGATTCCCTCGATGACGCCGATGATCTCGTGTCCGGGGATGAAGGCGAACCCCGTCGGCAGGTGTCCGCTGAACTGCTCGTGGTCGGTTCCGCAGAGCCCGCACGCCTCGATCCGCAGGAGACCGGACTCGTCGTCGATGCGCGGCACCGGAAGATGCCGCCGTTCAAGGGTGCGCGGCTTGGTCAGCACGAGCGCGTCGGCGTTCACGACAGTTCGAATTCGACGTGTCCGTCCGCCTGCCGCACGGCGACTTGGTGTCCGACGCACATGTCTCGTGACATTGCCACCGCCACCTCGGCATCGTCACTGCGCGCCGCGACGCGGCGGCCGTCGGTCATGCGCGCGAAAATCGGCACCCAGGAGGGGCCTTGGTCACGGTCGTGCACGACGGTGTATCCATCTATGGTCGCCTCTCCGGATGCGTCGGCGGGAGAAGCGACCGGGAGGGAGGTGCCGTCGATCGCAGACTGCGCATCGGCCATGTCCGGAGTCTGCCATCCCGTTGGCGGTGGAGTCGCCGACCACAGACCCAGCGAGTGCTTTGTGATGTACCAGCCCAGTCCGGACACGAGCCCGACGGCGTCCGGGTCGCTCCTGCAGCGTCGCACCATCTCGACGATCGAATGGCTGACATAGTTGTTACCCGGCCCTCCGTGGTAGGGCAGTCCGCCGGTCACCGTGAACCCGCGGTCATCCGCCGGGTCGAGATCCAAGGCGTCGATCGCCGCCTCGACCGCGGAAGGAAAGCAAGAGTAGAAATCAAACCATCTAATGTCGTCGATGTGAAGTCCACTGGCCGCCAATACCGCCTTGCCGGCGGCCCTTATTCCGGCGGAACGACCCAGATCAGGCCGCTGAACCGGGAAATACACGTCGTTGCATGTGGCCGACGACCACGGGAAGACCCAACGATCACTGGGCACTCCGAGTTCCTCGGCGACTTCGGCGGCCATGATCACGAAAGCGGCAGCCATATCCACGGCGATGATGCTGTTGAGCAGCTTCGGGTACGGCTCGCACACCATCCGGTTAGCCGGGGAGACCGTGCTGAGCTCGTCTGCGCTACGGGCACGCGGAAACCAGGCCTGCTCGAGATGTCGGGACGCCTCAACCGTGAACGGAGCCATCAAGTCACCCAGCCAGCGGCGCTGTTCGTCGAATGTGCGGCCTGATCGGGCCGCGATCGCGGATTCGAAGATCGGGTACACCTCGTGCGGCCAATGTAACCCGGCGCCCACCTCGGCTTCGCTCAGTCCCGGGCGGGTGTCACCGAGTGACTCGTCCTGTGCTGCGATGGGTTTGGGCTCCAAAAGTGCGCTACCGGATGCGACTTTGCGTGCTGACGCGCCGCTTTCCGCTCCGACGATCAGAGCCGCGTCGCTGACGCCGCGCCAAATGCGGCGGCCGAGGACCTCGACCAGATACTGGGGGGTGTTGCCGCCGACCGGACAACTGATGCGATGATCCGGCGTCAGCCCAGTCGCTTCGGCAATCCTCGACGCGGGGTTGTCGCGTGGGATCATCAAGATTCCGGGCGTCGCCACGGTATCGATGCGATGCCCGATCGCGGCCGAAGCATCATGCAGCGCTCGACGCGCGGCCTCGGCGGCCAAATCGATGGGATCGACGGTGCCTTCACCGCGATGTGTGAGTTCACCGACGCCGACGACAACCGGAGTGCGTGGTGGGATGGCCAACGGTCAGATCACGCTCATCGTCGAGGTCTTCTATGCGACACGACTGCGATATTGTCACATCCGTTTCCATGCGACAACCGCGGGTGTTCGACAGAGCGAGTCCCTTGACAGGGCATACTCGTACCCGTGACGAAGAGATCGTTGCGGCGGGGCGACGCGACTCCTGGGCGAAACCGCGATATGGCGCGCGATCGCCTACTCGACGCCGCCGAAACGTGCCTGCAAGGCGAGGGGCTGTCGGGCACCACGATGGAGGATATCGCCAGGCATGCGGGCGTATCGCGCGCCACGGTCTATCGCTACTTCGCTAGTCGCGAATCCGTCGTATCCGGTGTCATCGTCCGCGCAGCGGAACGCTACCTGCACCGCACCAGCGGACGGATCTTGGCGCACACCGACTTGGGCTCTGCCATATTGGACTTCGTTGCAGTCACGGTGCGCGCGGCACGCCGCGAACCGATAATCGGCATGCTCTTCGCCAGCGACGATGAACTCGCCGGCGTGGGACTGGCCGAGGGAACGTCGGTGGCGCTGTTCGAACTCGTCGCCGAGTTTCTGCGACCCGTGTTCGCCGCACACTGGCATCAACTCGAAGCCGGCGTTTCGGTCGATGACGCCGCCGAATGGATTTTGCGCATCATCCTCAGCTTGCTCGCGGTTCGCGGCCCCCGGCACCGCAGCCCCGAAGGAATCGATGCTTTCTTGCGCCGATTCCTGCTTCCCGCGCTACTGGCCGACACTCACAGTTGCATTGCTGCGACAACTGCGGAGTAGTGTCTCAGCGATGGCATCGGTATCGCTGAACGAAACGAGGCGCTGACCATGGACTTCCCCCAGTTCAACAAGCAAATAGCCGAGGAGCTCCAGCACGCGGGGGGAACCTCGGGAGGGCTCGCCAAGTACTTGGACTTCCGCCACATCGAGTTCTCCGCCGGGAGACTGGTAGTGGAAATGGACGCCCGAGCCGATTTGTTGACTCCTTTCGGCACTCTGCATGGCGGATGCCTGTCAGCGATGGTCGACCACTGCTTGGGCGTGGTGTTCTATCCGGTGATCCCACCTGGGTCATGGGTGGCCACAACCGAATTCAAACTGAACCTCCTACGTCCGGTGTCCAGTGGAGTCTGCGTTGCGGTCGCCGACATCATCGCGCTGGGGAAGCGTAGCGGCGTCGCCAGGATCGACATCACCAATACGGGACGCCCGGTATGCGCCGCACAGGGAACAGTGACCGTCGTCGCCCAGAGCGCCTCGTGATCCGGTCGCGGAACGAGAACGCTGCCCAAGGCGACCATCGAGGACACAGCAAATGACCTCAACGTTCGAGCGCGTCCGCAACGAAGACGGAACCGCCCTTGCAGCCGATGTCTACCGACACGAATCCGCCCGCGCGGTCGTCATACTGCTGCACGGCGGTGGACAGAACCGCCATGCCTGGGCGACTACGGCGCGCCGCTTACACGCGCGCGGGTATACCGTCGTCGCTTACGACGCCCGCGGTCACGGCGACAGCGAGTGGGACCCCGATGGTCGATACGATCTCGACCGACTTGCATCCGACCTGCTGTCGATTCGCCGATATGCCAGCGATGGCCGCCCGCCAGCTGTCGTTGGCGCATCCTTGGGCGGCATGACGGTGTTGGGAACGCATTTGGTGGCGCCTGCCGATCTGTGGGGAGCCGTCGTACTGGTCGACATAACTCCGCGAATGGAGTTTCACGGAGCACGCCGCGTCGTGTCTTTCATGGGCGCCCATCCCGACGGATTCGATACGCTCGACGCGGCCGCGGACGTCATTGCCCAGTACAACCGGCATCGCGCTCGGCCCAAGAACTTGGACGGTCTCCGAAAGGTCTTGCAGCAGCGCGACGACGGTCGGTGGATCTGGCGATGGGATCCGGCGTTCATAGCTTCCAACTTCGAGTTCCTGCAGGGCGACCCAGCAACTGGTGCCAAAGAATTCGGCGCCATAAGCGACCTTCTCATCGAAGGGGCCCGCCGCGTGCGAGCACCAACGCTTCTCATTCGCGGCGTTCACTCCGACGTGACGTCGCAGCAGTCGGTCGAGGAGTTCCTCGAAGTCGTACCGCACGCCGAGGCTGTCGACGTTTCGGGCACGGGCCACATGGTTGCGGGCGACGACAACGACGCCTTCACTTCGGCAGTCGCAGATTTTCTCGACCGCACGCTGAACGACTCGTCGGACTGAGCGTCTTTCAGGGCCTTGCGATGGCCGCGGCCCGGCGACGTCAGGTTGTCAAGGCCTCACGAACCGCTTCCGTGAACGCATTCCTCGGGGGGGTTGCACATCCGCGGGTACGAAGGCCTCGATGCCAAACGAAAATACCGACAACGCCAGACCGAGCAACGGCCAGACCGACGAAGATGAGCTTCCACGTCCACACCTCCAGCGGGGCCCGGAGCACAAGACGCCGACCACGGAACTCGACGCTGCACACCCGGATCCCAACACCCCGCGGCTGTCATATCCGGCCGAAAGGCGAGGAGGTAGTTCCGGGATGAGTTCTATCAACGTCGCAACTGGCCGGGTTTTCAACCGTCGTCAACATCGACAATGAGATCGGCTTGGGGAGACGAAGGCGAAGGCCTTGCTGGGCTCAGTGGCACGCTCTTTACGCGCTCAAAGCTGGCCCGAGGAACCGCTCAATGATCTCACGTTCTGTGCCAGGAACGCTTGCCGGCCAGTGCCACAGCGCAAGCACTGCGCGTACGAACCACTGGGCGGCGGCCTCGTCGTGACGGTCTGAGCCGATCATGCTTGTCGCGATGCCGGTGACGATGGGCGAGGTCTCGATCCATCGCCGGTTCTTCGGATTGGATGACCGAAGCAGTTGTTGGACAATGTGTTCCGTGCGGAGGTGGTGTAGGGCCACGCTGACGGCGACGACGATCCGCTCATGCCCTGTCAAATCGCAGATTGCGTCGTCCACGGCGTTTACGATGCGCGACGACAGCCTCACCACGACCGCTTCGCAAATCGCGGCTTTCCCACCCGCGTGACGGTAGATCGTTGCCGGCGAACAGTGGACCGACGCGGCGAGTTCGTGGATGGAGAAATCATCGAAGCCTCGGCGTCCGATCAAACTCGCGGCCGCCTGGAGAATCCTTTCAGTCGCAGCGGCCGCTCTGGGCTGCTCGAGTAGCCAGTCGTTGCCTGTCACTTCCAAGGCCTTCCGATGTTCGACACCCCTGGTCGGCTTGGGAGAATTCTCGGAATGAGAATTAATAGACTCTCCCAATCGCAGTATTAGCATTTCACAGCTCTATAGTGATAATCCAGACCCGCCGAGGGCAGACGATTTCCTATCAACTGTTGCCGCACCATTGACGCGGTGGATCGCCGTTGGCCAGCCTTGATGCCATGACATACTGCGCAGCGCGCTCAGGCACCAACCGTCCGGCGACCTTAGCGGGGACTACCGATGAGTAGATGGCGCTCGGATAGCGCGGTGCGGCAAATCGGGGCACCGGTGGTGGCGGCTGTCGGAATGAACATTGCTGCGGCCGTACGGGTCCGGCGCCGTGGCTATGCAGGATGGACCGGTGCGGTAAACACCGATTACGATCCACTCGATCCAGCGACCGCGGCGCAGCCATTCGATGCCTATCGCGCGCTGCACGCCGGAGGGCGGGTGCACTACAACCCCAAACGTGCGACCTTCATTCTGAGCCGACACGAAGACATCCGAGCAGCCCTACGCGACACCGACGCCGTCACAAGTAGCCAGGGCGTCACCCGAATGAAGATCTCGGCACCGATCTTGGTGCTCACCGACGGCGATGACCACACCCGGCTTCGCAAACAGGTTCAACCCGGGTTCACCAGGGGAGCTATGAGCGACTGGCAGGGGATGGCAGACCAACTCGCCAAAGAACTCGTCGCCGACGTCGTCGCCAACCCCGGTTGCGACGTTATGGAGCGCCTCGCCGTGCCTTTGCCCATCCGAATGATCGCGCACATAATCGGGATTCCGCCCGAAGATGTCCAGAACTTCCGATCATGGTCCGAAGACGGTGTCGGCGTCATCAATGCCGGCGTGAGCCCCGCCGGGCTGCGGCAGGGGCTCAAGGGGGTTCGGGCGATTGCGGCACTGCGCCGGTACTTCAAGGATCAGTTGGCCTCGGGCAAGCTCAAGGGGTCAGATACCGTACTGGGTCGGCTCGTCGATAACAACGAGGACGGCAAGCTCTCCGACGACGAGCTCTTCTTCATCGCGATGCTCCTGTTATTCGCTGGGAATGAAACCACCACCAACCTCATCGGCGGGATGTTCGACACCCTTGCCCACGCCCCCGATCAGTTCGCCATGATCCGAGACGATCCCGACCTGATCCCCAGCGCTGTCGAGGAACAGCTGCGGTACTCGGCGCCCATCCAAAACCTGTACCGCTACACTCGCACCGACTACAGGGTCGGCGAGGTGACTATCCCGAGCGGGTCGCGGCTCTTGTTGGCATTCGGCGCGGCCAATCGCGACCCTGAGGTCTTCGAGGATCCCGATACCTACCGCGCTGACCGAAATCCGCGCAATCACATCGCATTCGGCTACGGCGTTCACATGTGCATCGGAGCAACCCTCAGTCGCATGGAGGGCCAGGCGGTGCTCCGCGAACTCACTTCCCAAGCCTCGGCCATCGCAGCGGCCGGTTCGGCCACCTGGTCAACCAACAGCTCACTTCGGGGCACCACTTATCTGCCGATTCGGCTGACACCCGCGCGGTGATGAACGAGGACTGTCCGAGAAACCGATGCGTGAATCAACGCGTAATCGGTGACGGTGGATCTCAGCTGGGTGCGCCACGCCAGAGCGTGGGCTTGGCCGCAGTCGACCGCGGTACTCCTCGCAGCGTAGTAACACCGGTAGTCTCGGACGGATGGGTGTGGTGACCGACGGCGATCCGGATGTCTCGGGCCTCGTGGTCCGAGTCCGATTCATGTTTCGACGCTGCCACCGGGCTCTACTGCGGGAAGGCTGATCGGGTGGAGTCGTCGGTCGCCGCCGTACGACACTGAAGCACCCCCCTTTCGCCGAAGCTCATGGGCGTCAGGGACGCTCAAGCACCTATCGCAAGGTGACAGGCGAGCGCATGGCAAGACCCACCCGCAACACATGCCGGATGTCGTGTTCCTCCCGGTTGTCTCGGCCGACAAGTCCCAACCCTGCGCCTCTAAACGTTAGCGACAAATAACATCTTCAGCTATTTGCAGCGGTGACCTTGGCTACTCGTCGCGACAACACTTCCCAAACCCGAGCTCCGCCTCCGGTGTCGTGCCTCAGCGCTGGACGACGCCGCCCTCGACACCGGTGAATCGCCTGCGCAGCTCGGTCTTGAGGAGCTTGCCGGTGGCGTTGCGGGGCAGCTCGGCAAGGAAGTGCACCTCGCGCGGGCACTTGAAATGCGCCAGCCGTTCGCGGCACCAGGCGATCAGTTCGTCGGCGCCGGGTACCTGTTCGGCGGCTGGGTCGGCCACCACCACGGCGACGACGCGCTCACCCCACTTGTCGTCCGGACCGCCGACGACCGCGGCGTCGAGCACACCGGGGTGACGGAACAGCACCTGCTCGACCTCGATGGGGTAGACATTTTCCCCGCCCGAGATGATCATGTCCTTCTTGCGGTCGACGAGCGTGATGTAGCCGTCGACGTCGATCCGGCCGAGATCGCCGGTGTGGAACCAGCCGCCCCGGAAGGCCTCGGCGGTGGTCGCCGGCTTCATCCAGTACCCGACGAACACGTTGGGTCCGCGCACCAGGAGCTCGCCGACGGTGTCGGCCGGGACGTCCCGGTCGTCGGCGTCGACGATTCGGGCATCGACGTGCATGGCGACCCGGCCGATCGACCCGGCCCGCGTGGTGATGTTGGCGGCGTCCAAGACCGAGACCATGGGGGCGGTCTCGGTCATCCCGAATCCCTCGGTGAAGGGGACTCCGCGTTGGTGCATGAAGTCGATGACAGTCAGCGGCATCGGTGCGCCGCCGCCCATGGCCAGACGCAGCGCGGAGAGGTCGTAGGAGTCGAAGTCGGGCACCTGGGTCAGCGCCGACCACATCGCCGGCACCATGAACTGGACGGTGGCCCGGCTCTCGGCCATCGCCTTGAGCGTGCCCACCGGGTCGAACGACGGCAGGATCACGCTGGTCCCGCCGACGTAGAGCAACGGCAACGTATGTACCCCGAGCCCGCCGATGTGGAACATCGGGGCGACTGCGACAGTCACGTCGCTGCCGGTCAGGCCTTGTTCGGCGCCCAGCACGTTGATGGCGTTCCACAGTAGGTTGTCGTGGGTGAGGATGGCGCCCTTCGGGCGGCCGGTGGTGCCCGAGGTGTACATGATGAACGCGGGGTCGCGGCCCTCGACGTCGCTGTCGAGTGGCGCGGGCGCACCGTCGGAGAGCAGGTCGGTGTAGGGGATCTCGCCGTCGGCCGGGGCGCCCCCGGCCCGGAGGGTGTGGCGGACCCGGACCCCAGGCTCGGTCAGCGCGCTGACCGCCGCCGCTGCTAGCGGCGCGTGGAACACGAACACGTCGGCGCCGGAGTCGGCGAGGATGTAGCCGATCTCCGGGCCGGCGAGCCGGACGTTGATCGGGATGGTGATGGCGCCGATCTTCGCGCAGCCGAGGAGGACCTCCAGGAACTCGACCGAGTTCACCAGCAGTATGGCCACCCGGTCCCCCTTACGGACACCGAGACGCAACAGGCTCGAGGCCACCTGGTTGGTGCGCCGATCGAAGTCGGAGTACGTGAAGCTGGTGTCACCTTGGACGAGCGCTGTGCGCTGCCCGTTGAGGAAGGCCCGTTTGGTGACCCACTGACCGATACCGCGATCCATGTTGATTTGCCTCCTCGGCAGTTTTGGTTGACAAATGCTCGTTAAGGCAGGACCCGGCCCCGGCGGGCGACCGATCACCACTGTCCGTCTTGGTAGACGGAAGCGGACAGGAACGGATGAAGGATGCTCAGTACGATCGTGGCAGGTTGAGGCTGTGCTGTGCCACGTAGTTGAGGATCATCTCTCGGCTGATCGGCGCGGTCCGCATCAGCCGTGCCGGGCCCCAGAGAGTGGCCAGCCCGTACTCGGTGGCCAACCCGTTGCCGCCGTGGGTCTGGATCGCCTGGTCGAGGGCGAGGATGCCCGCCTCGGCCGCAGCGTATTTGGCCATGTTCGACGCCTCCGCGGAACCGGGATCGCCGGCGTCGTGCAATGAGGCCGCCCGCTGGGTCATCAGCCGGGCCAGCTCCAGCTGGATTTTAGCGTGCGCAAGCGGGTGGGACAGGCCCTGGTGGGCTCCGATCGGCACGTCCCAGACCTTGCGCTCGCGCGCGTAGGCAGAGGCCTTGTCCAGCGCGTAGCGGCCGATGCCGTTTCCCAGGGCGGCGCCCATGATGCGTTCGGGGTTGAGGCCCATGAATACCTGACGCAAACCGTCGTTTTCCGCGCCGATCAGGTTCTCGGCCGGCACCCGCACGTCGTCGAAGAACAGCGTGAACTGCTTTTCAGGTGTCACCGCCTGCACCGGGATGAGGGTCTTGGTCAGCCCGGGCGCGTCGGTCGGGACCACGAGCAGGCTCAGCCGTCCGCGTCCGCGGTCGTCGGTCGCGGTGCGGGTGACGACCAGGATGGCCTCCGCCTCGTCGACGCCGGAAATGTAGTACTTGGTGCCGTTGAGTATCCAATCCCCGCCGACGCGCTTGGCGTAGGTGGAGATGTTGTGCGAGTTCGAGCCCGCATCCGGCTCGGTGATCGCGAACGCCATGATGACCTCGCCGCTGGCGATGCCCGGCAGCCAGCGTGCCTTGAGTTCGTCGCTGCCGAAAGCCTGGATGATCGTGCCGCAGATGGTGGGGGAGACCACCGTCATCAGCAGCGGGCAGCCGGCCGCGGCCAGTTCCTCACCGACGATCTGCATGTCGTAGATGCCGCCGCCACCGCCGCCGTACTCCTCGGCGATGTTGATCCCGAGGAACCCCTGTTCCCCGACGGCGTGCCAGAGTTCCGAACTCTTTTCCCCGCCGAGCGACTTGGCCACGTAGTAGTCGTGCCCGAAGTCCTTGGCGATCTCGGACACGGCCTTGCGCAGCGCTCGCCGCTCCTCGGTCTCGTGCAGTTCCATACCGCTCTCCTACTTCGATGTCACCGGCCACCGGGGCCGGTGACGGGTCCGATGGTGCTCAATCCTGATCTGCACCGGCGGCCGCTCCGACCACCGCGAGGGCATCGCCGGTGGACACTTGCTGACCCACCTCGACCGAAAGCTCGGCGACGATCCCGTCGATTGGGCTGACGATGGTGTGTTCCATCTTCATCGCCTCCACCACCACCAGCGCCTGCCCGGCCGTCACGACGTCGCCCGCGGCGACGGGCAGCCGGATCACCGAACCCGGCATAGGCGCCGTCAGCGAGCCCGCCGGCTTTAGCGCGCTCGGGTCCAGGAACCGTGGTACCTGCGTAAACGCAGTGGACCCGGCAGGGCTGTCGACATAGGCAATGTCGGCGTCGAGGACGACGTCGTAGCCGCGCCGCACCCCGCCGGTCTCCAGGACCACCCGGTCCGGCCGCTGCACGAGCACGCTGACGTCTTCGACGGGCTTGCCGTCGACTTCGACCTCGACGCCGTCGCGGAGCAGCGCATAGCCCACCCGACGCTCGCGGCCGTCGGCGGTCAGCCATCCGGTGGACTGCAGTTGGGACGGGTTGTTGCGCCACCCGGCAGGCAGCGTCGGCTGGACGGGGGCCGCCGCGCGGCGTCCCGCGACCTGGGCGAGTGTGGCCGCGATGGCGTGCAAGCCCTCCCCGTCGCGGTCGATGAGGGCTGCGCCGAGGTCGGCCACGTCGTGGCGGTCGAGGAACCCGGTGTCGGTGCCGCGTCCGGCGAACTCGTCGTGGCGCAGAACGCGAACCAGCAGATCCCGGTTGGTGGTGAGTCCGTGGATCCGGGCGCCGGCGAGCGCGGCGGACAGCGCGCCGAGCGCCTCGGCGCGGGTGGGCGCCCAGGCGATCACCTTGGCCAGCATGGCGTCATAGTGGTGGCTGACCACCGAGCCGTCGCGCACGCCGGAGTCCACCCGGACCCCGACGTGGTCGGGGATCTGCATCGTGCGCAGCGTTCCGGTCTGCGGCAGGTAGCCCTTCGTGGGGTCCTCGGCGTAGAGCCGGGCCTCGACCGCGTGGCCGGTGATCCGCGGCTTGCTCACCTCGGCAGGCAGTGGCCGACCCATCGCCACCAGCAACTGCAGGCGCACGAGGTCGAGCCCGGTGACGAGTTCGGTGACCGGGTGCTCGACCTGCAGCCGGGTGTTCATCTCCAGGAAGGCGAACGTCCCGTCGTCATCGCCGCCGTTCGCGTCGAGGACGAACTCGACCGTTCCGGCCCCGACGTAACCCACGGCCTGTGCCGCCGCGACCGCCGCCGCGCCCATCCGGGCGCGCAGGTCGTCGTCGACGACGGGCGAGGGCGCCTCCTCGATGACCTTTTGGTGGCGGCGCTGCACCGAGCACTCCCGCTCGAACAGCGAGACAACCGTGCCGTGCATGTCGGCCAACAGCTGGATCTCAACGTGGCGGGGACGCTGCACGTACCGCTCGAGGAACACCGTGCCGTCCGAGAACGCCGACATCGCCTCGCGCGAGGCCGAGGCCACGGCTCCGTCGAGGTCGTCGGCCGACTCGACAACCCGCATGCCGCGCCCGCCGCCACCCGCGCTCGCCTTGACCAGCAGCGGGTAGCCGATCTCGGCGCCGAGCTTGCGCAGCTTGTCGGGGTCCAGGCCGGTCGCGTCGCCGCCCGGGAGAACCGGCACGCCCGCATCGGCCATCATCGCCTTGGCCGTCAGCTTGGAACCCATCGCGTCGATGGCATCCGGCGGCGGGCCGACGAACACGAGCCCGGCGTCGGCGCAGGCCCGCGCGAAGCCGGCGTTCTCCGACATGAAGCCGTAGCCGGGATGCACGGCGTCGGCGCCGGTGAGGAGGGCGGCGGCGATCACCCGGTCACCGTCGAGGTAGGTCTCCGCCGGCGAGGAACCCGGTAGCCGGACGGCCTCGTCGGCATCGTCCACGTGCCAGGCGTCGGCGTCGGCGTCGGAGTACACGGCGACGGTCGCGATGCCGAGTTCGCGACAGGTGCGAAACACGCGTCGGGCGATCTCTCCCCGGTTGGCCACCAGCAGCTTCTTGATCACGGGCATCGCCATCACATCCGGAACACGCCGTAGCCACGCTGGCCACGGATCTCGCTGTTGTGGACCACGGAAAGGCAGAACCCGAGAACGGTACGGGTGTCGCGCGGGTCGATGATCCCGTCGTCGTAGAGCCTGCCGCTGTTGGCCAGCGCCAACGACTCACGCTCGATCTGGCCCTCGACGGCAGCGCGCATCTGGGCGTCGGCCTCCTCGTCGAACGGGAGCCCCCGGTCGGCGGCCGACTCGCGGGCCACGATCGACAGCACGCCCGCGAGCTGGGCCGGGCCCATGACGGCCGAACGCGAGTTGGGCCAGGTGAACAGGAAGCGGGGAGAGTAGGACCGCCCGCACATCCCGTAATTGCCCGCACCGTAGGACGCGCCCATCACGATCGTCAGGTGTGGGACAGCGCTGTTGGAGACGGCGTTGATCATCTTCGCGCCGTCCTTGATGATGCCACCCTGCTCGTACTCCGCGCCGACCATGTAGCCGGTGGTGTTCTGCAGAAACACCAGTGGCGTGTCGATCTGGTTCGCCAGCTGAATAAACTGGGCGGCCTTCTCCGCCTCCTCGCTGAACAGGATTCCGCGCGCGTTGGCAAGGATCCCTACCGGGTATCCGTGGATCGAGGCCCAACCGGTGACCAGCGAGGTGCCGTATAGCGGCTTGAACTCGTCGAAGGCGGACCCGTCCACGATTCGGGCGATGACATCACGTGGGTCGAAGGGAACCTTCGGGTCCACCGAAGCGATCCCGAGGAGTTGGTCGGGGTCTCGCAGCGGGGGGGTCGGTGGCTGTGTCGGGCCGGGCCCGAGCTTGCGCCAGTTCAGTCTGGCCATGATGCGCCGCCCGATCCGGATGGCGTCCTGCTCGTCCTCGGCCATGTAGTCGGCCAGCCCGGAGGTGCGGGCGTGCATGTCGGCGCCGCCGAGCGACTCGTCGTCGGACACTTCGCCGGTCGCCATCTTCACCAGCGGCGGACCACCGAGGAAGACCTTGGACCGGTTGCGGACCATCACCACGTAATCACACATGCCGGGGATGTACGCGCCGCCTGCCGTCGAGTTACCGAATACCAGCGCCAGTGTCGGCAGGCCCTGCGCGCTGTGCTGGGTGAGGTCGTTGAATAGCTGGCCCCCGGGCACGAAGATCTCGGCCTGCGTGGGCAGGTCCGCCCCGCCCGACTCGACGACGTTGATGATGGGCAGCCGGTTCTCGCGGGCGACTGCCATGCCCCGGAACACTTTTCGGAAGGTGTAGGGGTTCGAGGCTCCGCCGCGCACGGTCGGGTCGTGCGCGATGATCATCGACTCGACGCCTTCGACGATGCCGATGCCGACCACAACGCTGCCGCCCACCGGAAACTTCGTGCCCCACGCCGCGAACGGACAGAGTTCCAGGAAGGCCGTGTCGGGGTCGATGAGCAGCTCGACGCGCTCCCGAGCCAGCATCTTGCCGCGGCTACGGTGCCGGGCGACGTACTTCTCGCCGCCGCCACCGTTGGCCAGCGCCAGCTGTTCGGCGAGCGCATGGAGCTGCGCGATGAGTCCCTCGCGATTCTCGAGGTATACCGGCGCGCGGGTGTCGACCCGGTCGGGCAGGACGTCAATCAACTTTCCTCCAGGTGACATCAACGTCGATCTCCTGACACGCTACGTTATCGGTCATTAACATTCGACGACAATGGGGTCGACGTGGCAATCGTGCCGTCCCCGAGTGATCACAGCAGGAGCAACTCACATGAAACAGCCGGATCAGCGGGAAGCGGAGGCGGCCGCAGCCGACCCGTGGATGACGCCCGAGCGCATCTCGTTGCGCAACCTCGCCATGTCGTTCACCCAGAAGGAGATCGTTCCTCACCTGCAAGACTGGGAGGACGCCGGAGAACTCCCTAGAGAACTCCACCGCCGCGCAGCCGCAGCGGGGTTGCTGGGCATCGGGTTCGCGGAAGAGATCGGTGGCTCCGGCGGTGACCTGCGCGACCTGGTGCTGCTCACTGAGGCCGTGATGGAGGCCGGCGGCTCCTCGGGCTTGCTGGCCAGCCTACTTACGCATCACATCGCAGTGCCCCATATGGCCGCGCAGGGCGATCCCGAGCAGATCCGCAGCTTCGTGGTGCCGACCCTGGCCGGGGAGAAGATCGGCAGCCTCGGCATCACCGAACCCGACACCGGTTCTGACGTCGCCGGCATCCGTACTACCGCACGGCGCGACGGCGACCATTACGTGGTCAACGGTGCGAAGCTGTTCATCACCTCGGGTGTCCGCGCCGATTTCGTGACCACCGCCGTGCGTACCGGCGGCCCGGGCCCGTCGGGGATTTCACTGCTCGTGGTGGAGCGTGGCGCCGCGGGTTTCGCGGTCTCGCGGACACTGAAGAAGATGGGCTGGCTGTGCTCCGACACCGCTGAACTCGGATTCAGCGACGTGCGCGTGCCGGTGGTCAATCTGGTTGGCCCCGAAGGCAGCGGATTCCTGCAGATCATGCAACAGTTCCAAGTCGAACGTGCTTTCATCGCCGTCCAGTGCTACGCCACGGCCCAGCGCTGCCTCGACCTGACGCTGGAGTGGGTCAAGCAGCGCGAAACCTTCGGTCGACCGCTATCCACCCGACAGGTGGTGCGGCACAAGATCGTCGACATGGCCACGGCCGTAGACGTTGCCCGTACCTATACCCGCGCCGCCGTGGACCGCATCATCGCGGGTGACACCGACGTGCGGATGGTCTCGATGGCGAAGAACCAGGCCGTGGAAGCCTGTGCGCTTGCCGTCGACACCGCCGTGCAGCTCTACGGTGGCATGGGCTATCTGCGCGAGACCGAGGTCGAACGGCACTATCGCGATTCGCGCATCCTGGGTATCGGGGGCGGCACCACCGAAATCATGAAGGAGATCATCGCCAAGCAGATTGGCCTCTGAGTGAAGCCGCCATTCGACAGCAGGAGCGTCGGCTTGGCAGGTCGACGAGACGGACCTTCCACCGTTTCTAAGGTAAGTCAACGGTGTGTCACGCCCCCTGCGGCCAATGCAGCCTTCGCCACCGGGAAATTGCATCCCGAGTACCAGCTAGCGAGACGTATCAACCACGTAGCGGCGAGCCAGTGTTTCAGCAAGTCTGCTCGTATGTTCGACGATGTCGACTTGACTTACGTCGACGAGTAGTCCTGCGTGCCAGGCGCTGATCAGTTCGACGAAGCCGCCGACCGCTACAAACGTGTCCATGCGCAAGGCCATTTCGTCTGCGTCAGGCTTCAGATGCGGCTTGCTGGCGGCCATGACGAGCTGGGTGGCTTCCTGCAAGGCCACCGCACGACGATCTTGCAATGTTGAACTGCCGACGTGTTGCGTCAGCAGAATCTGGGCTCGGCCGGCATCTTGCGAAATGCGGAGGACGACGATCGAGATCGCGGCGCGAATGGTCTCGACAGGTGGTTGACCGACGCGTTCGGCAAACGTTGCTGAAACCTCGCCGAGCATCTGGTTTCGGACACCGTCCCACGCTGCTACGAGCAACTCATCGCGGGTCTTGAACTCCTCATAGTAATAGCGGTCGTTCAGCGCGGCTCTGGAGCAGACCCCACGCATGGTAACCGCTGCCCATCCGCTTTCCGTCCAGATATCTGTTGCGGCGGCGACTAGGCGCTGCCTCCGGTCAGCCCGTCGTTCGGCGCCTGTACGCCCGCCCCACCTTGCTGCCTTTGTCCGCACGCATACATCTTGACAAAGACATAGCACCCCCGCCAAACTGGTGGCATGCGACCACAATTGTGTTCACTGCCACCAAGCGGCAGCAGATTGGCTTGGTTCACCGGATCAGCATGCTCCGATCTGCCAAGGACTCGGTACTGATGGATTTCTTGTGGTGGGGCAAGTCGCCTCGCAGAAGTGACCGCGCGAACGCGGTTGTTACAGGGGCTGGCAGTGGAATTGGTCGCGCTTTTGCGGTAGAGCTCGCCCGCAGAGGCGGGCGGGTGGTATGCGCCGACATCGATCCCGTGCGTGCCAAGGAGACGGTCGGTCTCGTCGTCCAAGCGGGCGGTGATGGCCTCGACATCGTGTGCGATGTCTCCGATGAAGAACAGGTCCGCGAACTCGCCCACAGCGCTGAAGAGTGGTTTGGGGAGTCGCCCAGCCTGGTGATCAACAACGCGGGCATCGGAGTCGGTGGCAATGTCATCGGCGCGACGGCTAAACGCGACTGGGAGACGACGCTCTCAATCAACTTGTGGGGAGTGATCTACGGCTGCGAGATCTTCGTACCGCGGCTTCGCGCGAGGGGCAGCGGCGGAATTATCAACGTCGCGTCGGCTGCAAGTTTCGGAGCGGCGCCTCGGATGGCTGCCTACAACGTCAGCAAGGCCGGAGTGCTCTCGCTATCCGAGACTTTGGCGGCCGAGCTGAGTGGTACTGGTGTGGCGGTGACTGTACTGTGCCCGACATTTGTCAAGACCAACATCGTCGATAACCCTGGTATTGAGGAGTCGGCCGCCAAGCTGGCAACGAATTTGATGAAGTGGACCGGCGTGTCGGCGGAATCGGTGGCGCGCAAAACGTTGGACGCGAACGATCGCGGTCAGTTGCACGTCCTACCCCAAGTCGACGCGAAGATTCTCTGGTTATTTAAGCGGGCAGTGCCTGCCACGTATACCCGTGCGCTCGGTTTGGTTGAGCGAATCGCGCGCTAAGTCATTCCAGACAAAGACAAAGGAGACTCCAATGGCATTCAAATACAGCGATATGCTCGAGACGATCAAGAATCGGCAGTGGGCGCTGGCCGACATCGATTGGGATGCGCCGGGCGCCGATAAAATCACTGATGAGCAGCGGCCCGAACTGAAGCAGTTCATGGCTGACGTGGTGTGGATAGAACACGTCGGTGCACGCGCGTTCGCCGCCATGGCGCCGAAAGCGCCGTTCGAGGCTCTAGGTGACATCTACCGGTATTTCCATGCCGAGGAGCAGCGGCACGCCAACGCGGAGCTGGCGCTCATGCAGCGGTGGGGGATGCTCGAGGAAGGGGAAATCCCGGTGCCGAACAAGAATATTCGACTGGTCATCGAGTGGATCGACCGATACGCCGAGGCCCTCCCGCTGACGGTGATCGGAGCGGCGATCCCAGCCTTGGAGACTGCGCTCGACGGAGCATTGCTCAAGTTCCTTCTCGACGAGGTGCAGGATCCGCTCTGCGCCGAGGTCTTCAACAAGGTCAACAACGACGAATCGCGGCACTTGGCAGTGGGATTCCAGGTTCTGAACGACCTCGGCGCCAGCCCCATGCGCATTCATGCGACTCAGACGATGGGGGCGCTCATCGACCCGAGAATCCTTCTCGGCGGCGTCCTCTACGTGCCGTTGCTCACCAGGATGTTGACCAATCTCAACGCCATGGGATTGTCGGAGGAGAAGCTCTACAACGCGGTGATGCGGTACGAGAACGTCGGAGATCGTAGTGAGTTCACGCGCCGCGTTCCGGGCTACCACATCTTGAAGGCTCACATGTCCGCCAGCATCAAGCGTTCTCAGCCATTGCATTTCATTTCGCAGCGGCTGGGTACCGCGATCGACCACTTCCCCACCGAGGTGCTCGGTAAGTCACCGACGTGGACAGAAGAGCTGACCTACGAACCGGTGGCCAGATGAGCGACACCACGACCGTCTTGATCGTCGGTGCGGGTTTCGCCGGCCTGGGAACCGCAATCCGGTTGCTACAACAGGGTATCGACGATTTCGTTGTCCTTGAACGTGCCGACGAGGTGGGTGGTACCTGGCGGGACAACACCTATCCCGGCGCGGCGTGCGACATCCCGTCGCTGCTCTATTCCTACGGGTTCGAGCAAAATCCGGACTGGTCCCGCGCGTATTCGGGCAGCGCCGAGATCCTCGGCTACATCAAGACGATGGTGGACAAGTACTCGCTGTCGCGTTTCATCCGGTTCGGAGTGAACGTCACCGGTCTGGAGTTCGACGAGGAAAGCGCACTGTGGACGGCGCAGACAGCTGACGGCTCGCAGTTCACGGCGCGCACCGCAGTGATGGCCAGTGGGCCGCTGGCGAATGCGAGCCTGCCGGACATCCGCGGACTGGACACCTTCGATGGTCACAAGATCCACAGTGCGCGTTGGGATCACGACTACGACATGAGCGACAAACGTGTCGCCGTGATCGGCACCGGAGCCAGCGCTGTTCAGATCATTCCCGAACTGGTGAAGACTGCGCGGTCGGTGAAGGTCTTCCAACGCACCCCCGGCTGGGTCCTCCCTCGGCCCGACTTCTCCCATCCGCAGTGGGCGCGCACGGCGTTTCGTCGAGCGCCTCTCGTGCAGAAAGCCGCACGGCAGGCGTGGTTCTGGGTGCACGAGCTCATGGCCGTCGGCATGGTCTGGGATACCCCGGTCACCACCGGCATCCAGCTGGTGGCGAAGGCGAATTTACGGAGGCAGGTATCGGATACTTGGCTCAGGCGCCAGCTGACGCCGAACTTCCGCGCCGGCTGCAAACGGATGCTGATGAGCAGCGATTACTACCCCGCTCTTCAACGCGACAACTGCAAGCTCATCTCATGGCCGATCGCGACCCTGTCGCCGAATGGCATACGGACCGCAGATGGCATCGAACACGAAGTGGACTGCATCGTCTTTGCCACCGGCTTCGATGTATGCAAGGCCGGCACGCCTTTTCCCATCTGCGCAGCTGGTCGTGAGCTCTCCGACGAGTGGTCCCAGGGCGCCTATGCGTACCGGAGCGTCACCGTTGCGGGCTATCCCAATCTGTTCTTCACCTTCGGTCCGAATTCAGGGCCCGGCCATAACTCGGCCCTCGTGTACATGGAGGCCGAGATCAACTACATCGTCAAAGCCATCGGCGCGATCATCGCGAATGATCTCAGTACGCTCGAGGTCCGCGAAGATCGGCAAAATAATTACCACGGCGAGGTACAGCAGCGGTTGGGAAGTACGACTTGGAATTCGGGTTGCAAGAGCTGGTACCTCACGAATGACGGATACAACGGCACCATGTACCCCGGTTTCGCCACCCAGTTCGTGCGCGCACTGTCCAAGGTCGACATGGGTGATTATGTAACGACCCCGACAACCGCACGAACTGAGCACCACCCAACCGAACACGCCCAAAACGGCTCGAATGTGGCCAAGGTTGCCCAGGGCCGCAAGGCCAAGGTAACCCAGGGCCGAAAAAGCGCAGGCGCCCTGCCAACGCGGTCTGACGTCAAAGCCGACATCCTGGACGTGGGCGTCGGGAAAGTACCGCCTAAGCGCGCAGCCTCGAGAGTGAGGAAAGACGCTTGAGTGTCCATGTCGCGGGCGACGAGAATGCCCCCACCTCCGGAGCCTCTACGTACGAGGTCCCCACCCACGAGGTCCCCACCCACGAGGTCCCCACCCACGAGATATTGGTCATCGGAGCTGGATTCTCCGGGATCGGGGTGGGCATCAAGCTGCTGAAGGAAGGTTTCTCAGACTTCCTCATCGTTGATGAGGCCCAAGGGGTGGGTGGAACCTGGTACTGGAATACCTACCCGGGGATTGCAGTAGACATTCCGTCATATAGTTACCAATTCTCCTTTGAGAAACGCCCGTCGTGGTCACGTACCTATGCGCCGGGGATCGAACTGAAGAACTACGCGAAGCATTGCGTGGAAAAATATGGCCTCGCGTCGCGCATCCGCTTCGGAGTCACGGTTGTGAGGGCTGAGTTCGACGAAGAATCGACATTGTGGCGTTTGTTCACCTCGACAGATGAGGAACTGACAGCCAGGTTCGTCATCAATGCCTCCGGGGTTCTCACGCGACCAAAAACGCCGGACATACCGGGGGTCGGGGACTTCGGCGGGGTCACGATGCACACGTCGCGCTGGGACCACCAGCAGACCCTCACCGGAAAGAGGGTCGCCGTCATCGGGACGGGCGCCTCGGCGGTGCAACTGATCCCCTCGATAGCCAAGGACGTGGACACACTCACCGTCTTTCAGCGCACCCCGATATGGTGTCTACCGAAATTCGACTTCGCGGTGCCCCGCCCGCTGAGTGCTCTTCTCCGGCTCGCACCCGGAGCGCAGATCGCCGCGCGGGCAGCCAGCCAGGCGTTTGTCGAACTCACCTTTCCCGTCGCAGCGCACTTCCATACCGCCATACCGCTGGCGTCGGCGATCGAGCGTGCAGCGATCAGCTACATGCGTCGGCAGGTCACAGACCCGGTCGTTCGGGATAAGCTGACACCGCGCTACGCGCTGGGCTGCAAGCGGCCAAGCTTTCACAACGAATATCTCAAGACGTTCAACCGCGGCAACGTCCATCTTGAAACCAACCCCATCACCCGGGTGGATGAAACCGCGGTAATTACGGCCGATGGCGCCAGACACGAGATCGACGTGCTCGTGCTGGCAACGGGATTCAAGGTCATGGAATCGGACAGCATGCCCACCTACTCGCTCAGAGGTGTCGCCGGCCGAGACCAGGCACAGTGGTGGGACGAGAACCGACTCCAGGCATATGAGGGCGTCAGCGTGCCAGGATTCCCGAACCATTTCTCAGTGTTTGGCCCGTACGGATACAACGGCTCGTCCTACTTCGCACTCATCGAGGCACAGGCGGGTCACATTCTCCGTTGCCTCCGGCAGGCCAGGACGGCCGGCTCGAACTACGTCGAGGTACGCGAGGAGGCGAATCAACGCTTCTTCGCGGAGATGCTGGCACGGCGGCATACGCAGGTCTTCTGGCAGGACAGCTGCGCGGGCGCGAACAGCTATTACTTCGACAAGCATGGGGACGTGCCTCTGCGTCCGACGACGACGGTCGAGTCGATCTGGCGCAGTCGACGATTCGACCTGGCCGACTACCGTTTCGAACGACGACCGGCGAAAAAGGCGGACACTGCCCCACAGAAGGTGGTCACCGCCGGATGAGTTCACCTGCCAGGCCGAATCCGAGCATGGCGAGCCACCTGGTCGCGGCAACGGCGCGACGCGTTCTTCGACCTCTCACGCAGGTGATTCCGGCCAACGAGCATGGCTTCGCGGTCATGGACCGCGTGCTACGGGGAACACTCGTGGTGTCGCGGCCAAGGCGCGCAATCAGTGTCGAGAAGGTAGACACGCCCTTCGCCGGTGAACGTGTGCGAGGCGACTGGGTCAAGGCGGCCAACGTGGCCTCGGATGCTCCGCCGATTCTTTATATACACGGCGGCGCATTTTCTATGTGCTCTCCCGAGACCCACCGTGGCCTCATCAGCGAACTGTCCGCGGCCGCCCGCAGGCCGGTATTTGCCGTGCGCTATCGATTGGTCCCGAAATATCCCTTCCCGGCGGCCGCAGATGATGCACTGATCGCTTATCGATGGTTGACAGAGGGAAGCGCGATCACCGCGTCTTCTGGCACGGTGGCGCTCGCCGGAGATTCCGCAGGCGGCCAGCTTGCTGCGGCGACGGCGCTTGGCGCTCGGGAACATCGACTGCCGACGCCGGATGCCATGCTGCTGATGTCGCCGGTGCTGGATTTGACATGTCAACTTGCGATGGACCGTGATCTGCGCAGACGGGACCCCTTTGCGTCCGCCATCTCTGCGTCGAGAACAATGGGTCTGTACGTGGCGGGCGCCGATCCAGCCGACCCGAGGATAAGCGTGCTCGACGCTGATCTCACGGACATGCCACCAACTTTGATTCAGGTCGGCGGACGAGAGATGTTGCTCGACGACTCCAGAGTCTTTGCCAAACGTCTGCAGACTGCAGGGGTCTCCTCGCAGTTGCAAGTTTTCCGCGGCCAGATCCATGTCTTCCAGGCGATGTTTCGCCTATTGCCCGAAGCGCGTGAGGCCCTCAGGCTCGGTGGCGAGTTCTTGGCTACTTCGGCCACCGTCCGTTGACAGCGTCCCTGCGCACGCCTTGACCACGAGGCGCCCCAGCACGAAGGTTGTATGAGCTAACGATGAAACCCGTGAAACGTGAACAAACCCAGGACAATCCCCCTGGTAACCCCTCGATCGTCATCATCGGCGCCGGCTTCGCCGGAATTACCCTGGCACTCCGCCTCACACGCGCGGGGTTCGACAGGGTCCTCATCGTCGAAAAGGGCGATGGTGTCGGGGGAGTCTGGCGGGAGAACACCTACCCGGGGGCTGCCTGTGATGTCCCGTCGCAGCTGTACTCGATCTCCTCGGCGCCAAATCCCACGTGGGGCCGGCGTTACGCGGAACAACGCGACATCCTCGCCTACCTTCGCCGCGTCGTCGACGAAAGTGGATTGCTGCCCCTCCTTCGGACGAAGACCGAAGTCGCCAAGGCAGCCTTCGATGAGCGCTCGAACACATGGCGTCTGACCACGACTTCCAACGAAGAATTGGAGTGTGATGTCGTCATTTCGGCCGTGGGACAGCTGTCGCGCCCTTCGATCCCGAACATTCCTGGAATGTCGGGGTTCGCGGGCCCGTCGTTTCATTCCGCCAATTGGGACCACGATCTGAATCTCAGCGGCAAGCGCATTGCGGTCGTCGGCACTGGCGCAAGTGCGGTGCAATTCGTCCCGGTGGTCGCTGCATGCGCCGCGCACTTGGATGTTTTCCAACGGTCAGCCCCATGGGTGCTGCCCAAATTCGATCGTCAGTACGGTGGGCGGCATCACCAACTGCTGCGCAAGTTACCCATTCTGCGGCTCAGCGAACGTCTGATGATCTGGACGATATTCGAGTTCTTGGCGTTGGCACTCGTCGATGCGAAGCCAGTGGCGCGAGTCCTTGGCGGCGTCGCCCTCAGGCACCTAGGTCGCCAGGTGCACGACGCGCGGCTGCGTTCCCAACTGACACCGGACTATGCGCCCGGATGCAAGAGGATCCTGTTCTCCAGCGACTACTACCCCGCACTCGCCCGTCCCAACGTCGCACTGGTGACCGACGATATTGAGGCAGTAGAACCCGGCGGAATTCGCACGGTGGACGGCGAATTCCATGCCGCCGACGTCATCATCTACGGCACCGGCTTTAGTGCCACCGAGTTTCTTTCCCCGATGGAGGTCCACGGCCGTTCGGACCGAACATTGTCGGACGTGTGGGCAGATGGCGCGCACGCCTACTACGGCCTGTCGGTGCCAGATTTCCCGAATTTCCTCATGATGTACGGGCCGAACACCAACGTGGGATCCGGGTCGATTGTCTACATGCTCGAGTCGCAGGCCCGACACATCGTCAGGTTGATGAAGGTTCTCCGTGCCCATCCGCGAAGTGTCATCGAGGTGCGTGCCGACGTGGAGAAGCGCTTCAACGACCGGTTGGGTCGCCGCCTGGACAAATCCGTGTGGACTATGTGCACGAGCTGGTATCGCTCGGCGCGCGGTTCGATATCCACCAACTGGCCCAGCCCGACCTTCCTGTATCGCCTTCGTGCGCGCAGGCCGAAGCGGCGCGCTTACGTCCTGTCGCGTCCCGCGCCCGCGAACTCGTCGCGCAGGGGGACACCCGAGCCGGCCAACACCCATCTGGCCGACATGCCCTATGCCCCCAGCGGGGCCGATAGCGTCGACTAGTGGCGGCTCTGTTCAGTGACGGGTATCCGAGGACGGCGGGGAGTCGCTGACATTCGAGCGGCAACTGTGATCGCCGTTGACAGGGTGGTCACCGGTGTAAACGATGGGTGAAATCCTTCCGATAATGCGAGAAACAACATCAAGGGGGCACTCGATGACCAAATCGCCGTCCGGTTCGGCAAGCAAGTCCCGTGACCGTCTGTCGTCGGTACTACTGAATCCCCTCCCGCAGCGCGTCGAGCGCGCTATCCAGGAGGTGAGTCGACGATGGCCGGTTCGCGAACTTGCCGCGCCGCCGACAGGTAGCGGATTGAAGCCAGTTATCGGCGATCAGGGATTGCCTCTCGTTGGCCACACACTGGACTACATTCGCTTCGGCTCTGACCTCAGTAGAGAGCGGTACGAGAGATTTGGTTCGGTCTCGTGGATGGGGGCGTTTGGCACCAAGATGGTCGTCATTGCGGGACCGCAGGCAACTCAAGAAGCACTCACCACCAAAGCCAAGGCTTTCTCGCAAGATGGTTGGGGTTTTCTCATCGATGCGTTCTTTCATCGGGGGCTGATGCTGATGAGCTTCGATGAGCATCTGATGCATCGGCGAATCATGCAGGAGGCGTTCACACGTCCGCGACTAACCGGTTATGTCAAGCAGGTCGGGCCATCGGTTCGTTCTAGCGTACCGAAGTGGCCGACCGGTTCGGGTGTCCGCTTGTATCCCCTGTTGAAGGATTTGACGCTCAACGTGGCAACCGATGTGTTCATGGGCGGCCGCGGGAAAGAGGACAGCCGTTCAGTAAATCGAGCCTTTGTAGCAACCGTCCGCGCTGCCAGTGCGATCGTGCGTGCTCCTCTGCCCGGGACGCGGTACCGCGCCGGAGTGCGCGGTCGCCGGTTGCTGGAGGCGTACTTCGCCCGGCACTTACCGGCGGCACGCTCGGGGCAGAATGATGATTTATTCGCCGCGCTATGTGAGGCGCGCGCCGAGGACGGCGAACGCTTCACTGATGCGGACATCATAAATCACATGATCTTTCTGATGATGGCCGCTCATGACACGTCAACGATCACCACTGCCGCTGTGGCGTACTTCTTGGCGAAGAATCCTGAATGGCAGGATCGACTTCGTGCTGAGTCTGACCGTCTAGGCGACGATCTGCCGGACATTGAGGACCTGGAGGGGCTCACGGCGATGGACTTGGTCATCAAGGAGTCGCTCAGACTAGTTGCACCGGTACCGTTGGTTATGCGTAAGACGGTGACCGACACCGCAATTGATGGCTACTACGTCCCCTCCGGAGTGCTTGTCGCCATCACGCCTGCGGTCAACCACTTTGCGCCCACAGTGTGGACCGAGCCGGACCGGTTTGACCCAACGCGATTCGAGCCGCCACGGCGCGAGGATCACGCCCACCGCTTCGCCTGGCTTCCGTTCGGAGGAGGCGCGCACAAGTGCATCGGGATGCACTTCGGCACCTTGGAGGTGAAGGCAATACTGCACGAGATGCTGCGGGAATTCACCTGGAGTCTGGATGACGGCTACCGCGTTCGGTGGGACAATACGTCCCTGCCTGTCCCTGTCGACGGCCTACCTATTACGTTGTGTCGCCGATGATATCTAGGTCATTCCACGAGACTTTTGAGTGCTTGGCCGAGCACATCGCCCTCACAGGGCGCCGGCAGAATCGACGCAGTCCTCCAAGTGGCCTCGGAGATCCTCAACAAACCCCGGCGAACCGTAGTCGGCAAACCTACGCAAACTGCCGGAAAGGATGGTCATGCTAGAACCATCAACAGCCGTCGTCACAGGAGCAGGTCGAGGGATTGGTCTGGAGATCGCGAGACAACTCGCCGCTGCCGGTCACAAGGTTTTGCTCACGGATGTCGATGGCGACGCGGCGGAGCGCGCTGCCACCGAGGTCGGCGGTGGCGCTTGGAGCGCCACGCACGACGTACGAGATCCGTCGGGTCATCGGGAAGTCGCTGCTCAGGCTTTAGCCGCTGGCCCTCTGGCGGTGTGGGTAAACAACGCTGGGATCCTAATCGCGGGTAACAGCTGGAGTCACAGCGATGCCGAGATTGCGTCGATCCTCGATGTAAATGTACGAGGTGTCGTTGCCGGGTCACACGCGGCAGTTGCCGCCATGGGCGCAGGTGGGGGTGCGATCCTCAACATCGCGTCGCTCTCGGCTCTGGCCCCCATCCCTGGACTCGCGATGTACGCAGCCACTAAAGCCGCCGTATTGTCGTTCACCACATCGCTGCAAGGCGATCTTGACCATGCGGGATTGCAAATCCGTGCCCGGGCGCTATGCCCCGACGTGGTGAGTACGAAAATGGTCACCGACCGAGTCGCCGACCCTGGGGCGGCGCTACTGTTCGCCGGACCTCGTCCAATGGATGCGGCGGCCGTGGCCCGCGCAGGACTCGAGTTGCTGGAGAGTCGCCAGATATTCCGGGTAGTTCCTCGGTGGCGCGGCGTAGTTGCGCGCACTAGCGATGCTGCGCCGTCGCTCGGGTTGAGAGCTTTCGCGTTGATGCGCGGCGTTGGTGAGCGGCGCCAACGCAATCATCGTTGATGGCGGTGTCTAAGACGGAGGGTTTAGCGTCCTGAGTTAGGACATTTCGCTTAGTGCCCCGGTTCGGGGATGCCGAGGCTGGCCATGATTTTTCGTTGCGGCGCTGGGACCTCGGGTGGGAATGTCTCGGTGGCGCCGTTGATGACGATGGTCGCCGACCGTAGTGGCCGTAGTTGCTTGATGACGTTGGCGATGGCCAGGCCGGTGCGTTCCTGGATGGCGTGGGAGACGGCCAGGGCGGTGAACACGATGCTCAGGTGGGCTTCGATGGCGTCGCGGGTGCGGTGAAACATCGGGCGGGCGCGAAGGTCGCTCTTGGACATCCGAAATGAGCGTTCGACGTGCCATAGGTCGTGGTACTTGCCGATCACCTCGCTCGCGGCCATCTCCGTGGTGGGGATGTTGGTGACGTAGCCCTTGAGTCCGACCAGTGATTGCGCGCGGG
Source organism: Mycolicibacterium frederiksbergense (assembly GCA_030499155.1). Taxonomy (GTDB): domain Bacteria; phylum Actinomycetota; class Actinomycetes; order Mycobacteriales; family Mycobacteriaceae; genus Mycobacterium; species Mycobacterium frederiksbergense_A. Next base: position 2,060,291 of record JAUKNU010000001.1, read on the forward strand.
CCAGGCTGGCCTCGTCGAGGATGCGGTCCCCGGCACGGGTCTTGACGAAGCGGGTGGCTTTGGCGACGCGTTCGCCGGCGATGACCGCGCGGGCGCGGGCCTCTTGGGCGTAGAGCGTCTTCTGATCGCGGCGCGCTCGTTTGGCCGAATACGCCCAGATCGCCCGCCACGCCCCGACGTGATCGTCGGGATTCCACACCGGTTCGGCCCGGTGTGCGAGGTCGTTGACAGTGCTCTTGGCGTGCCGAGGGGTGACGGTGTCGATGATCTGCCCATCGGCGAAAACATCACCGTTCCAATGGAAATGGCTGGCGAGGTCGATTGGCGCCTTCACCGCCCGGGAGCCTACGATGAAGCCCAACCCGGCCTCATCGAGTGCGGCCAGGTTCGACGCTGAGAGCATGCCCGCGTCCGCGGCCACCACCATCGGTGTACCGGTCAGGTCGTGACGGTCGGCGAAGGCGGTGATGATCGGCACCAGGGTGGTGGTCTCGGCGGTGTTGCCTTCGAAACAGCCGATCTCCAACGGGAACCCGGTGCGATCAACCAGCACACCGACGACGATCTGCGGGTCAACGCGGCGTTCCTTCGAGTAGCCGACCTTGCGCAGGTCGTCTTCATTCTCGGCCTCGAAATACAGTGTCGTGACGTCGTAGAGCAGCAGACTCAACCCACCCCGGTCCGCGGCATGGGTGAAGCACATCCCGGCGATGGCGTCACGGTACTTTCCGGTGTTGACCTTCACCAGGTGACGTTGAATCGTCCTGTACGACACCGTGTCTGCGCCCAGATCAGTCAGCACCCGCGCCGCGCCAGCTTTGCTGGTGGGCTCGACGATTCGGGCGATCACCAGATCCCGAAACACCGCGTCGTCGACAGCGTCGAAACCAAGCCAGTCATACACCGCGCCGAGCACCTCGTAAAGCAACCTCGAATGCGTCGCGGTGGTACGTCCCGGCCGAACCGGGACACCCCTGGGGACGCCCGGAGACAACGGTAAGATTCCGGTTCGCCAGTCGGCGATCCCATCAACGGATTGAGTCCGCGCCGGGACCTCGATATCGAGAACACCTTGATCCTCGGCAGCGATCTGACGGGCTCGTTCAAGCAGAATCCCGAGCTGGGCATCGGTATGCGCAGACCCGACGTGGGCCAGAATGGTCCGCTTACCTCGATGTTTACGCACAACCTGCACCGCTACCGCACCCGAGGCCGTGCGCACCTTCCGCACGTACGTCACCGCCAGAACCTACCCGTTTAGTGCCCCAAACAGGGCACTAAACCCAGAGGAGCCGCAGGTCAAAGAACTGCCACCACAGAATTCAACCGACCATGTCCTAAGTCAGGTCTAAGACGGAGGGTTTAGCGTGGGGAGGCTCGAGTTGTACCTGATGAGGTTTTCGGTTCGCAGAGAGGTAAGTGGGGATCAAGCTGGAATCCCAGTTCCTGCAGCCTGTCATTGATTATCAACCAGGTTTGCCGTGTCAATCGAATGACGAGTTCGTCACGAGTGGAGTCGCGATGGTCCAGCCACCATAGGACCGAAGCGTCCATCAGGCCCATGATGGCGGCGACATTGCGGTCTGCCGCCTCTGAGTCCTCGCCGTAGCGAGGAAAGTAACGGGCACCCGCGACGGCGAGTTCGGAGGCGAATGCACTGGTGCCGGGCGAGGTTTTCTCGGTGCTGCGCCGATAGTGTCGGTTCACCAAGAACCGATAGAGGTTGGGGTGTTCGTCAGCCCACATGACGTGCTGTGTGACCGGCGCGCGAATCACGTCTAGCGGTGATCCCTGCACATCCAGAGTTAGGCGAATCTTTGCAGTGAGTTCGCGGTGGACGTGGCGGGCGACGGCTAGATCGAGTTCTTCTTTACTTGCGAAGTGGCGGTAAAAGTGCGTGCGGACTAAACCGGCCTTGTCTGCGATCTGGCCGGTGAGTGCGTGGGGTCCGTTCTCTTCGATTGCGCTGAGCGCTGCTTCGATGATCTGTTCACGACGTAGTTCGCGGCCTGGCAACTTACTGGTTGCACGGCGTCCCGCTGTGGTGTCCGCCCATTGCTTTCGCTCCACGATGCTCACCGTAACGCCCCGCGCTCTGGAAAGTTCTGGGTACGTGTTGTACCCAGTGTCCGTTTCGTGGTACACCATGTACCCATAAGCGTGTAGCGAGACCCATTGCGGGATCGGTGCGCAAGTAATAACAGTGAGGACTCTCTAATGGCAGCCAATCGCTCTAGCTGGATGGACGACGACCTCGATGCACTCCGCGATTTGGCGCGCACGTTCTGTGAGAAGGAGATCGCGCCGCACAGTGCCCGCTTCATCGAGCAGCACCACGTGGATCGAGACCTGTGGACCCGGGCGGGTGATCTGGGGTTGCTGTGCATGTCAATCCCCGAACAGTACGGCGGAGGTGGTGGAACATTCGCCCATGAGGCGGTCTTGATCGAGGAACAGGCCCGCATCGGTGATTCAGCATGGGGTGCGGCGCTGCATAGCGGAATCGTCGCCCACTACCTGCTCGAGTATGGCACCGACGAGCAGAAGGAACGTTTTCTGCCCCGACTGGCAACTGGTGAGATGGTTGGCGCGATTGCGATGACGGAGCCAGGCACGGGCTCCGATCTCCAATCTGTTACGACCAAGGCACTGCGCGTTGGAGACGAATACGTTGTCAACGGTTCCAAGACATTCATCACCAATGGCGCTCAGGCCGACTTGATCATCGTCGTCGCCAAGACCGACCCGACTGCCGGAGCGAACGGAATCTCGTTGGTTTTGGTCGAAGGCGATCGACCGGGCTTTCGGCGGGGTCGGGTGTTGGACAAGGTCGGTCAGCGCGGACAGGACACCTCCGAGCTCTATTTCGAAGATGTGCACATTCCGGTTGAGAACCTCCTGGGTACGACTGAAGGCCAGGGGTTCATTCAGTTGATGCAGCAACTTCCCCAAGAGCGATTGATCCTTGCGCTTGGTGCAGTGACAGTACTAGAAACAGCGCTCGAGTTCACTGTGGAATACACCAAAGATCGGCATGCCTTCGGCAAGCCCGTCTTCGCCTTCCAAAACACCAAGTTCAAGCTCGCCGAGGTCGCCACCGACGCCCACATCAGCCGCGTTTTCATCGACGACTGCGTCGCCCGCCATCTGCGCGGTGAACTCGACATCCCCACCGTCGCGATGGCGAAATGGTGGACTACTGAGCGTGCGATGGTCGCCCTTGATGACTGCTTGCAGCTCCACGGCGGCTACGGCTATATGACCGAGTATCCCATCGGCAGGATGTGGGCCGATGCTCGCGTTCAGAAGATCTACGGTGGGACAAACGAGATTATGAAGGAGATCATTGCTCGGTCGCTTTAGATCGAATTCGACCGCTAGATTGGTTACGAGGGGCCGCGATAGCGAGGTGGCGTTCGCTTATCAAGTCGGTGGTGACTGTTCATTAGGCGGTCACTGTTCACTAGGCGGATACCCGGCGAGCTCGCTTCAAACGGGGGCCTTAATCGGCCGGCCTGGGCGCGCCGCGCCCGAGACAGGTTGACCTTGCTGCTGACGCCCTTCAGACGATATGCGCCGGCGGACGACCACCGGAGGCCTGCGTCGTCGACGATCACCCGCGTGGAGTCCCACCAACACTGCGCCTGGCCGCGCCGCCGCGCTCACTCGGCTGGCCAGGTTCACGGGGTTGCCGAACCAGTCGCCCGCGCGCGAGACCGCTGACCCGGACGCCACGCCAATCCTCAAGGAAGGCAGGTCATTTGCTGACGCGCTGTCGATCAGGTCCAGCATCGTCGTCACCAGCGGCGTCGGTCGTGATGAGACCAGCATGACCGCGCCCCGAGGGTTTCACGAATCTCAACCGGTGGGTTGGCAGCCTCGCGCGCAGCAGTCGCGAGTCGATTCGCGAGCCTCTCCAAATCGTCGGGCTGAAGCTTTCAACATGTTCAGCGCGCGAAGCCACGCATCATCTCCGTGGCCTGCCCGATGCCTTCCGTGAGGGCCCGCAATATGGCGACTGTTTCGTCTGTGTTGACGACGGTTGAAAATCCGGCCAGTCGCGACGGTTGAAAAGTAGGCCACCCAATCAGATTGGATGGGTGATCTCCTTGGAAGACTGGGCCTTGATCCGGCATCTTCACCGCAGCGAAGGGTTGTCGCAGCGGGCTATCGCACGGCAGCTGAGCATCGCGCGAGACACGGTGGCCAGCGCGTTGGCCAGCGATGGTCCGCCGAAGTACGAGCGGGCGGCAGCTCCGTCGGCGATCACCGAGGTGGAGCCGCGGCTTCGGGCGTTGTTGTCGGACTATCCCCGGATGCCGGCGACGGTGCTCGCCGAGCGGGTCGGATGGACCGGCTCGATCTCCTGGTTCCGGGAGCGGGTCCGGGCGCTTCGCCCGGAGTATCTGCCTGCTGATCCGGTCGATCGCCTCGAGCATCCGCCGGGTCGGGTGATCCAGTGCGACCTGTGGTTCCCGGCACCGAGGATTGCGGTCGGGTTCGGTCAGGAGGCGATGCTGCCGGTGCTGGTGATGGTGGCCGCGTTCTCGCGGTTCGTCGCCGCGGTGATGCTGCCCTCGCGCCAAACGATGGACCTCGTGGCCGGGATGTGGCAGCTGCTCTCGCAGAACTTCACCACGGTGCCCCACGAGTTGTGGTGGGACAACGAAGCCGGGATCGGCCGTCGCGGCCGATTGACCGAGCCCGTGACGGCCTTGGTGGGCACGCTGGGGTCCCGACTGGTGCAGATGAAGCCTAACGACCCCGAATCCAAAGGAATGGTGGAGCGAGTCAACCGGTATCTGGAGACCTCGTTTCTGCCCGGTCGCAGCTTCAGCTCACCGCACGACTTCAATGATCAGCTCGGGCAGTGGCTTCCGCTTGCCAACAACCGACGGGTGCGGGTGTTGGATGGTCGTCCGGTCGACTTCCTCGATATCGATCGCGCGCACATGCTGGCGCTGCCACCGGTGCCGCCGACCGTCGAGACGGTGACCTCGGTGCGGCTGGGACGCGACTACTACGTGCGGGTGGCCGGCAATGACTACTCCGTGGACCCCCATGCGATCGGCCAACTCGTCGAGGTGAGCACCACCCTGAGCCGTGTGACGGTGACCCGGCCGGGGCGCTTGCTGGCGGCTCACGACCGCTGCTGGGCGGCGCGCCAAACCCTCACCGATCCCACCCACGTGCAGGCTGCCGCGGTGCTGCGCCACCAGTTCCAGGCCGGCCCGCCACCGGCCGCAGGTGATCAGCTCGTGCGCGACCTGGCTGACTACGACCGGGCATTCGGCGTCGACTTCACCACGGGCACATTCACTTCCGATGGCGAGGTGGCATGAGCATGGCCGAGGACCCGATGAAGGCCGTCCTGCACTACGCCCAAGCGCTCAAGGCGCCGCGCATCCGCGACTCGGCTGCCCGACTGGCCGAGCAAGCCCGCGACGCGGGCTGGACCCACGAGGAATACCTCGCCGCGGTCCTGTCACGGGAGGTCGCGGCCCGGGAAGCCTCCGGCGCGGCGACGCGTATCCGATCCGCCGGTTTCCCGACCCGCAAATCGTTGGAGGACTTCAACTTCGATCACCAGCCGGCGCTGAACCGGGACATGATCGCCCACCTAGGCACCGGCGCGTTCCTGGCCAAGGCCTCCAACGTGGTACTCCTCGGGCCACCCGGAACTGGCAAGACCCACCTCGCGATCGGATTGGCGGTCAAAGCTGCCCAGACCGGGCACCGCATCGCGTTCGCCACCGCCGTGGATTGGGTCGCCCGCCTCAAGGCCGCCCACAACGCCGGGCGGCTCCCGGCCGAGCTGGTCAAGCTGCGGCGCATCGGTCTGCTCGTCGTCGACGAGGTCGGCTACATCCCCTTCGAGCAGGACGCGGCGAACCTGTTTTTCCAACTGGTTTCCAGCCGCTACGAACACGCCTCACTGATCCTGACCTCGAACCTGCCCTTCGCCCGCTGGGGCGACGTGTTTGGTGACCAAGTGGTGGCTGCGGCGATGATCGACCGCATCGTGCACCACGCCGACGTCCTGACCCTCAAAGGCTCCAGCTATCGGCTCAAAGACACCGGAATCGACACCTTGCCCTCCGCCAGAGCCGACAACACGGCACAATAACCACGACCACGTGGCCTACTTTTCACCGTCGCTTCTGGCCTACTTTTCGACCGTCGTCAACAGTCTGGATTCCGGTTTCCGTGCTCAGCTCGCGCAGAGAGACGTACCGTCCCTCATCACCCAGTACGCGGCTTGTAGGAAGAAGGAGAGGGGTTGGGGCCACCAGTCGGCTTTGATCAATCGTGAAGCCCTGGGCATGCAGCCAGGCAATTAGATGAGTCCTTTCCTGGCGGCTGTCGCCCTCAAGACCGTCGTGCAGACATACTGAG
>JAUKNU010000001.1:2067385-2183800 GCA_030499155.1 Mycolicibacterium frederiksbergense
TCGACCGCACCCACCCCAGCGCGGCGGCGAGTCTGCGCGAGGGCCTCGATGAGACGCTCACAGTCTTGCGTTTGGGGGTACCGCCCACGCTGGCCCGCACGCTGCGCTCGACCAACTGCATCGAGTCGATGATCTCGGTCTGCCGCGAACATGCCGGCAACGTCAAGCGCTGGCGCGACGGGCAGATGGCGCTGCGCTGGTGCGCCGCCGGGATGGTCGAGGCCGGCAAGCAATTCCGCCGGGTGAACGGCCACCTGCACCTGCCGGCACTGCGAGCAGCCCTCGAACGCGAGGTTGCCGAACATGTCGTACCCGTCGTGCACAATGATCAGGTGAGCGCAGCCTGATGCTCACCGGACCGCCACCGAAGTTCCACGGAACTTGGGACATCCTCTCTGACACCAGCAGGGTCAGCGCCTCCGCCTCGTCGCGGGACTGCTCGACGATCGCCGTCGCACGCTTAAGGAGTTTGTCCACCACTCGCTCGAAGAGGGCCGCCAGTAGATCGCTCTTACTGTTGAAATGGCGATAGATGGCCGGCCCGACAACCCCTGATGCAACGCCGATGTCGGCCATGGAGACAGCGTGGTAGCCCCGCTCGGCAATCAACTCGGTGGCAGAGGCGAGAATCCGTTCCCGACGTTCGCCGCCGACCCGGGTACGTCCGGCAACGACCACCTTGTTCACTACTACCTTCCTTCGCTCGCAACCAGGGCTCGCGCAGCACTGCAGCGCCGGGAGCTACACTACGAACGTTAACACCTGCTCACAATCCCAGGTTGAGTTGAAATGTAGACGCCCAGTGGCAGGTGGCTGGCGCCTGCGCGTGTGATCCCCATTCGTGGATGTGCCCGCTCATTGGCCAAGATCGGCAACCGCGTGGGCAGATCGCTGCGCCCTCTTTGGATGTCCAGTTCGGCAAGGAACTGGACAAAGCCATCTCTCCGTCTGCCGGACGCTGTTGGCGTCATCCGATCGTCATCACATCGTTCGGCAACACGGCTTTGGCAAAGGGGCTACGTCAAGCAGCAGGCAGAGGACGGCGACTTGATTGGCGATACGTCGACAGAGTGGCCCGGCTACTCCAAATTCGGGATTTGTCAGGTCGCGCCGACAAGGGATTGCGGTATGTCCACGATGCGGGAGCGCAGGTACTCGCACAAGCCCTTCGCCTGGGCATCCGGCCGGGTCGAGGATGCCACGCCTTCCCCCAGCAGCCCGTGCACCACAACGTTGAGCGCACGCAGGTTGGGCAGCTCGAATCGCTCTATGCGCAGCTGCGCAGCCTCCGGGCCGAGCAGCCCGCGCAGTCGCTCGACGGTTAAGTGCTCGCGCACCCAGGCATAGCCGGCGTCGTCGCGGGCCCAGAGACCAATATTGGCGTTGCCGCCCTTGTCGCCGGACCGCGCGCCCAGAACCGCGCCCAGCGGCGCGCGGCATGTCGGCTCGGTCGGCGGCGCGGCTGCCGCGCTGCCCCGGACCTTCGCGGCCGGCACGCTACCGGTCGGCGGATCGGCGATCCTCCGGCGCTCACCGTTGGGCAGCACCACGACCTGCGTCACGCTCGACCGGGGCACGGTCGCTGGGCGATACACGCCGAACACTGACTCCGACGTGGGTGGCGTGGTGGTGTGGAAGCCGGCATACCCGGCCAGAGCGATCTCCATGATTGCGCTCGAGAACGCCCGGCCGACCTTGCGCGGGTCGGTGTCCTTGACCGTGATCCGCAAGTGCGCGCACGCCTGGTCGTTGGTGGGGGCATCCGGTGTGTCGAAACGCAGAAACCGGACGTCGACCTCGGCGAAGGATCCCCGGCCGCCGAGGATGTCGAACAGCTGCTGCTGCGCGAACGCGGCTTTCGCCTCCAGGTCCAAGCCGGTGAGCACCATCGTCATGGTGTTCCGGTAGCCCCCGACCTCGTTCAGCGCCACCTTGAGCGTCTCCGGTGGCGGGCTGCCGGTGACACCCGTGATCGCCACCCGGTGCTCGGCCTGCTGGGCCAGCGAGATCGTGTCGAAGTGAGTCACCACGTCGGGCCCCAGATAGGCCGGCTCGGCGATCTCGTAGAGCAGCTGGGCGGTGACCGTACCGACCGACACCAGCCCCCCGGTGTCGGCGTGCTTGGTGATCACCGACGAGCCGTCGGCCGCCACCTCCGCGATCGGGAAGCCCGGGTAGCGACGGTCGGTGATCTCGTCGAGGAAGGCGTAGTTGCCGCCCGTGGCCTGTGGTCCGCATTCGATGACGTGGCCGGCCACGACGGCACCGGCGAGCCGGTCCCAGTCGGTGCGCTCCCACCCGTGCCACCAGGCGGCCGGGCCGACGACCAGCGAGGCGTCTGTCACCCGTCCGGTGACGACGACGTCGGCGCCCGCACCCAGCGCTTCGGCGATACCCCAACCCCCGAGGTAGGCGTTGGCCGAGACCGGCTTGACCTCACCGACCGCAGGGGTGATCGCGGAGAGGTTCCCGCGCAAGTCGTCACCTTCGATGTGGGCGATCCGGACGGTGATACCGAGCCGGTCCGCAAGCTCGCGCAATCTGACGGCCAGCCCGGCCGGGTTGAGCCCACCGGCGTTGGCCACGATCTTGATACCGCGGTCGGAACAGGTGCCCAACACCTGCTCCATCTGGGTCAGGAACGTGCGCGCGTAACCGCCCGCCGGATCCTTCGCCTGGGCCTTCGCCAGGATGAGCATCGTCAGTTCAGCGAGGTAGTCCCCGCACAGCACGTCGATGCTCTGCTCGCCCGTCCCGCCCTCGACCATCTCCCGCGCCGCGGCGATCCGGTCGCCGTAGAAGCCCGAGCAATTTCCGATGCGTACCGGGTCCCTCACGACACACCTCCGTCGAACTGTCCTGCGGTGCGCCCGCCACCGGGAGGTCCGGCGAAGGCCTGCGCGATGGAGAGCCACTGGTCGGCGAGCGGACCGGTGACGTGCAGTGCGGTGTCGTCGCGATGCCTGCGCTGGGTGACGAGCAGGCAGAAGTCGTGCGCAGTGCCGGTGACCCGGTTGGGCACGCCGTCGGGGCCCCAGGTCCACAGCGTGCCCCCCGGTGCGGTGAGCTCGACACGGACGGGTTCCTCGGGCACCTCCAGGCCGTTGGCCATGTAGCTGAACGCCCGCGCTCCCACGCCGATGTGGGCGACGTGGCGCAACCGGGCCGAGGGCACACGGGTCACTCCCAGCGCGTCGGCGATGTCCTGACCGTGCGCCCAGGTCTCCATGATCCGCGCGGTCAGCGAGGAAGCCGCGCTCATAGGGAGGCCGAACCACGGCACCCGCATCGAGGGGTCGATCGCTGCGAAGGCAGCGACGAGGGCGCGGCGCGCGCCGTCGAACCAGGACAGCAGCTCCGCTGTCGGCATCGGCCGGTAGCGCTCGGCGATGGTGTCCGGGGAGATCCGGCCGTCGGCGAGCATGGGCAGCACCTCGGCCGTGAACCCTTCGGGGTCGGTGGCTGAGCGCACCGCGGCGTCGTCGAAGAACGCAAGATGGCTGATCTGATCGCGGACCGCCCAGCCTGCCGCGGGGGTGGGCGCGTCCCACCCGGCTTGCCCCTCGGGCAGCTCGGCGATCAGTGACCACAGCTCGGCCGTTTCCGCCCCGATGTCGGTGATCAAGGACTCCATCGGCACGGCCACGTCTAACGTCCCTTCCAAACCGGTGTGCGCTTCTCGCGGAACGCGGCGGGACCCTCTAGCGCGTCGGCGCTGAGGTACACCGGCTCCCATATCTGGTCGGCGTGGGCGTAGGCCTCCGTCAGGTGGTGCGCTGCGGAGAGGTATACGGTCTTTTTTGCCGCGAGTACGGACAGCGGTGCGTTGGAAGCGATCCGCAGGGCGATCTCCTGAACTCGTACCCGCAGCTCCGCTGCGGGCACGACCTCGTTCACCATGCCTACCTCGCGGGCGCGCTCGGCAGTGATCGGGTCGCCGGTCATCAAAATCTGCAGCGCAATCCGCGGCGGCAGCAGCCACGACAGCGGGACAGCCCATGGCGAGCCGCGGCCTACCTTGACCTCGCTGACCGCGAACCTGGCGTGCTCGGCTGCGATGACGAGGTCGCACTGCTGGGCCAGTAGGAATCCGCCGGCGAAGGCGACGCCGTTCACCGCGGCGATGGTCGGCTTGGCGACCTGGATGTTGCGCCCGAATTGCGGCGCGAAGTCTGGCGGCGGAACCGTGAGCGCCGTCTCCGCCATCTCTTTAAGGTCCCCTCCGGCGCAGAACGCCTTATCGCCTGCCCCGGTCAGCACCAGAACCTTGGCGGAGTCGTCGGCGTTGAAGCGGTGAACGCTGTGGAACAGTCCCTGCCGGACCGCCCCGTTGAGCGCGTTCCGTGCCTCGGGGCGATTGATCGTCAACCAGGCCACCCCGTCGACGACCTCGTAGGTGATCGCTTCCTCGCTCATCAATCCCCGTCCTGATCGGCACCCGCCCTCCCGATGTGAGGGCTCGTTCACTCGCAGTACGTTACCCGGCAGAATGTCGCGAGGACCAGTTGGTGAGCGAACGCGTTGCGTCCGGCGGCGCAACCCGACCGGCGTGGCCAGCTCCGTAAATGTTGGGTTCGCCACCTCGTCGGCCGCATTCGGTTCGAGCGATTGACGAGATCGGATCCCAAGGCCGCAACACGGGGTTGCATTCGTACGTCAAGTCCTCGGCAAGAATGTGGCCCTCTTCGGCCTTTTGGGATTGGCACGCCGGAGGTGCTCCTTGCCACCGTTTCACCCTTGGCTCCCAGAAACAATCGGTGCCAAATGCTGTGAACGCATGCGTCGCCGCGGGGAACCGCTCGTCAGCGTCCGAGGACTTGAAAACCTTCCCATGCTTTCCGGCGGTCGGCGTGGGGGTCGTTGTCCACTCGCGAAGCGCGATCGAAGACGAGGACCGGACGGGCGTCGCTGGTGTAGCGCGGCCAGCCGTCTCCTGGAACTCCGGTGCGTGCGAAAGCATCCCAGCGCCCTTGCATGTCGTCGCTCACGCGTAGGGCCGAGCGGCGATCGGCTCCGGCGCTGAGTAGCCGACCGAGCGGCGTGCGGTAGGCGTCGAACACCGCAAGAAGCTCCGTCGCATGGGTGGCACCCAGCCCGGCCCATTGCAGAGTTCGCGGGGCGAAGTCATAGCGGTACAGATATGTGGGGGCGTGCCGACTGTGGGAATCCGCGAGCTGCCACAGTGTCGATCCGAATGTGAAGTCGGCCCCCAGTCGGATACAGGCATCGGGGGCCGGATATTCGGGATAGGCAGCAGTAATTCGCTCGCGACAGGTGGGTTCCGCTCCCGCTAGTAACGCTTCGATCTTGGCTTCGTTCGTCGGGAGGAGTTTGAGGAAGCGAGTGAACAACCGGCCCTCGTCGGCGTTCGTACCGACGATCAGCGGCACACGGTACGCCTTGCCGTCGCGCATCGCTTGAATGGGCTCGGACGGTAGATAGTCGGTTCCGAATGTGCATCCCACCGGGTAACCGCCAGCAAGGTCCGATGCACTCGTGGTGAGCAAGCGATCGAATGCATTCACCAGTTGAGCCGGACGCGCCGCCAACAGGAGGCGGGCGGGCTCCCGCTCGTCGGCGCAGAGAATGGATGCGAACTTGGCGGCGAACTCCGCGGCCAGCTCCTGGGAGCGGGATAGCGCGCCGGCCGGACTTTGTGAGATAGCCTGTGCGAAAAGCCCTTTAGCCGCTGGCACGGCCAGCAAAGTGGTAACGGCGTGCGCGCCCGCGCTCTCTCCGAAGATCGTCACGTTATCGGGATCGCCGCCGAATGCCGCGATGTTCTCGCGTACCCACCTGAGCGCCGACACGAGGTCACGCAAGTAGAGGTTGTCGTCAATATGGATGTCTGCGGTGGACAGCGACGACAGGTCGACAGCCCCTAGCGCGCCGAGGCGGTAGTTTGTCGATACGTACACGCAACCGCTGCGGGCAAGCGACGCGCCATCATAGATCGGTGTCGCGGAACTGCCCAGGAAGTACGCCCCGCCGTGAATGAAGAACATCACGGGCAGAGGTCGGTCCGAGCCGCCGTCGGGTGCAACGACATTGAGGGTGAGGCAGTCCTCGCTCATGGGCTGGAACTTGCCCGGACCGACGATGGTGTATCGGCGGGGCTGTGGAGCGCAGTAGCGGAATCGGTGGCAGGGTCGGACGCCGTCCCACGCTTCGACCGGCTGGGGAGCCTTGAACCGCAGCGCGCCGACTGGTGGCTTGGCGTAGGGAATGGAACGCCAGCGATTGACGCCGTCCCGCGTGAATCCTTCGATGGCGCCCGAGGTGAGTTCGGTGCGGACTGTCTTCGCTGGCATGTATCGACAATAGCGAATGACTATTCACACCAGCGCCCGGCTCTGCCGTTCAGTCGCCGTGTCGGGCACGGTTTGGCCTGCTACTGATGACTCACTCGACTTCGGTCAGCGGCCTCCACGGCCGTTCGGTGACGTCGTGGCTGATTCTTAAGCACCGGTTACATCTTTTCAGAAGAAGAAGCTACCCATGACCGGCTATCTCCGGGCGTGCGGGGACATCCTCAGCGTTGTGAGCGTCGGTACTCGCTCGGAGAGCGGCCGGTCCATCGCTTGAAGGCGTGTGAGAAGTTAGCAAGATCGCCGTATCCGAGCTCGGTCGCGATCTGGCTTGCCGACATTGATCGGGTGATTAACAGCATCATCGCGCTCTCCCGCAGACACGACTGGCGCAACTCGCGAAAGGTGGTGCCCTCTTCGGCGAGCCGGCGTTTGAGTGTGCTGGTGGATACCGAGAGTTCGTCTGCGACCCGCTGGCAACTTCGCTGTCCGGGATCCTCGTCCAACAACCGTCTCACCTTCTTGGAGAAGGACGTGGCTCCGCTCTGCTCGTCGAGGGTCCGCCTCAGCTCGGCGACGGCGAGTCGATACGCAAGGGGATCGGAGAACCGGCACACTTCATTGAGCGCGTTGACGGGAACATGAAGGTAGGACATCGGTGCGTCAAAGAACAGGCGCCCGGCTAGTACCATCTCTGCCGCGAGTTTGTTCAGGGAGACCGGCGCTGACCAACTCAAGTGGAGCGTGACGGTCAGCGCGTCACTGACGAGCATGTCCAGCAGTCGTAACAACGCCAAGCCGGTATATGTGACTGCTAAGCAGTCCAGGGCCCGATCGCCTGTGTGCCCCCAGAGCCCGACGGTGAGACCTTGGTCGTTTGGACGGAATTGTGCATTGATCGCCGTGGTGATCAACGGTAGATAGGTGAGCAGCTCGACGATCTCGGCTACCGAGCCTGCGCTGACCAGCGGGACGCTCAACGGGCCGAAAGATGTCAACTGTGCCTGTCCTGCAAACGAGAAGCCGAGCAGGGTTGCCCGGTCGACGTCTAGATCGGGGTACAGATCGCGAAACCACCGCAGTGGCGCCTGGACATCGTGCTGCATCAGCGTCGCCTCGTCGGTTCCCTCGCGCGCCATGATGGTGCGAAGCCGCGCGACGGCGTCCGGGTCGAGTGCCTGGCTCTCCAGCATTTGCACGAACGCGACCGGAGGCACACCGGCGTTGCTGAACTTCACCGATCGTGCCCCCTGAGCCCAATCCACAAGTTCCTGATCCGCGCAAACATAGCGGAAGCGCTCGGATTGGACAATCCTGTTAACAAGTATTCACATTCAGGGCAACTTAAGAGGAGTCGGTAATGGCCGTTGTCACTTTTGTCTCCCACGACGGCGACAAGCACCAGGTGCCTCTCGATGAAGGCCAGTCACTGATGCAGGTCGCGACCAACAATGCGGTACCCGGCATCGACGGCGACTGCGGAGGCGAAGCCGCGTGCGGCACCTGCCATGTGATCGTCGATCCGCAATGGACCGACAAGGTCGGCCTCTCCGGCCCCGCTGAAGAAGAGATGCTCGCGATGAACCCGGAGCGTCACCCGACCTCCCGGCTGTCCTGTCAGATGCCGGTCTCCGAGGAGTGGGACGGCTTGATCGTCCAACTGCCCGAGTTCCAGATGTAATGACGAGCGAAAAGGAATAAGACGTAATGAAGGTTTCTGAAGCAATCACCGAGAAAGTTCAGGCGACCATCCCGATCGACCTGCAGATTCAAGGTGCACACCTGTATGACAAGACCCGGCGTTTGGTGACCGGAACGAACGGCAAGAAGATCTTCGTCGAGAGCCCCCTCCCGCCGGTCGAGGACGTCGAACTCGCCGACATCGACCTCAGCAACCCTTTCCTCTATCGTCAGGGGCTCTGGCAGTCGTACTACGAGCGCCTGCGCAACGAAGCTCCGGTCCACTACCAGCCCAACAGTCCGTTCGGTCCGTTCTGGTCGGTCACGCGGCATGCCGACATCGTGACCGTCGAGAAGAACCATGAGGTCTTCTCCTCCGAGCCGTTCATCGTCATCGGGTCCCCCCCTCGTTTCCTGGATGTCGCGATGTTCATCGCGATGGATCCGCCACGCCACGACAGGCAGCGGGCCGCCGTCCAAGGGGTGGTCGCGCCCAAGAACCTGCGTGAGATGGAGGGGCTGATCCGCTCGCGCGTCCAGGAGGTGCTGGACGATCTGCCCCTGGATCAGCCGTTCGACTGGGTGCAGAATGTCTCGATCGAGCTGACCGCTCGGATGCTTGCGACCCTCCTGGACTTCCCGTACGAGCAGCGTCGCAAGCTCGTCGAGTGGTCAGATCTGGCAACCTCGATGGAGCAGGCCAATGGCGGTCCCTCGGACCTTGACGAGACGTTCGCAGGCATGCGCGATATGGCGCGGGGTCTCAGCGAGCACTGGCACGACAAGGCGGCCCGGACCGCTGCCGGGGAGGAACCCGGCTTCGATCTGATCACCATGTTGCAGAGCAACGAGAGCACCAAGGATCTGATCAAACGACCGATGGAGTTCTTGGGCAACCTCGTGCTGCTGATCGTCGGAGGCAACGACACCACCCGGAACTCGATGAGCGGCGGTGTTCTCGCGTTGAACCGGTACCCGGACCAGTTCGAGAAGCTGAAGGCCAACCCCGACCTGATCCCCAACATGAACTCGGAGATCATTCGGTGGCAGACGCCGCTGGCCTATATGCGCCGGATCGCCACGGCCGACACCATGCTCAACGGGCAGTTCATTCGCAAGGGCGACAAGGTGGTGATGTGGTACGCCTCGGGCAACCGCGACGAGCGCGTATTCGATCAGCCCGACGACTTCATCATCGACCGGGCCAACGCCCGCAACCACATCTCCTTCGGCTTCGGTGTCCACCGTTGCATGGGCAACCGGCTGGCCGAGCTGCAGCTGCGGATTCTCTGGGAGGAGCTGCTTCCTCGCTTCGAGAACATCGAGGTCGTCGGCGAACCCGAGTACGTGCAGTCCAACTTCGTGAGGGGTATCAGCAAGCTGATGGTCCGCCTCACCCCGAAATCCGACGCATGACATTGGAGCGGGCGCTCATCGTCGGGGCCAGCCATGCCGGGGCCCAACTCTCGGCCAGTCTGCGCCAGGAAGGGTGGACCGGTGAGATCGTCCTCGTCGGCGACGAGTCGGCGCTGCCCTACCAACGCCCTCCGCTGTCGAAGGCATACCTGGCCGGCAAGTGCACCCTCGAGGAGCTCGCGATCCGCAGCGCCGAGTTCTACACCAAGCAGCGAATCCAACTCCTGGATGCGACGGTGGAGGCGGTCGACCGTGCGGCGGGCCACCTCTCGCTGAGCACCGGCGAGTCGCTGCCCTACGACAGGCTCGCGCTGTGCACGGGCGCCCGCCCTCGTCGGCTCCCCACCCCGGGAGCCGACCTGGCCGGAGTCTTCTACCTACGCACCGCGGCGGACGTCGAGAAGATCCGAGACGCCACCAGACCGGGGCGTCGAGCCGTGATCGTCGGCGGCGGCTACATCGGACTGGAGACGGCCGCCTCGTTGCGTGCGTTGGGCCTGGAGGTCACCGTGCTCGAGGCGACCGAGCGTGTCCTCGAACGGGTCACCGCCCCGGAGGTATCGGCGTTCTTCGACCGGATCCACCGGGAGGAGGGCGTCAACATCCGGACGGGTGCGCTGGTCGAGGCTCTGTCCGGCGACGGCAGGGTCCGCGAAGTAGTCCTGGCCGGTGGTGAATCGATTCCCGCCGACCTCGTCATCGTCGGCATCGGCGTCGAGCCGAACACTGAGCTCGCCGCCGCCGCGGGCTTGGTCGTCGACAACGGCGTCGTGATCGACGACCAGGCCCGGACCAGCGACCCCGCGATCGTGGCCGCCGGGGACTGCGTCAGCCACGACATGGCCCGTTACGGGCGCCGCATACGCCTGGAGTCCGTGCCCAGCGCGGCCGAGCAGGCCAAAGTCGCCGCGGCGACCATCTGCGGGAAGTCCAAGACGATAGCGGCGCTGCCCTGGTTCTGGTCAGATCAATACGACCTCAAGCTCCAGATCGCCGGTCTTAACACCGGCTACGACGAGGTCGTCCTCAGCGGCGACCCGACCCGGGACCGCGACTTCACCTGCTTCTACCTGCGCGCCGGCGAGCTCATCGCCGCCGACTGCGTCAACCGCCCCCGCGACTTCATGTTCAGCAAGCGGGTCATCACGCAGCAGGTCCCCGTCGACCGGGCCGAACTGGTGCTCGCCGGCTCGGCCTGAGGCGAAGACCCCGCCGCTGCGCGGCCGCCCCGCCTCGTGCGGACCCCGGTCGTACGCCCGCGTTCTGGGCGGCGTCCGGCATGAGGACCGAGTGGGGTTTGCGAAGCGGTGTGACGGTTTACTATCCAGTGAGGGCATCGTGATGGAGTCGATGCTCGCGATATTTTAATGCTGACAACGAGATTGGTGGAGGTTGACGATGGCGGTTTTCAAGGATGAGGACGAGGTCTATACCTTTCTGGCTGGAATCTTTCGGCGGGGCCTGGAGAAGGAAGGGCTGGCCGATAAGCTCGTGAGTTCGGGTGTGGTGTTGCGGGTGCACTACACCGATCCGGACGCAGTGGTGACAGTGGACATGGCGAACAAGGTGGTGGAGACGGGTGCGGACAGCACCGCGGTGCCCAATGTCGAGCTGTTCATGTCGGCAGACACCGGGAACAAGTTCTGGTTGGGCAAGGTGAACCTGACGATGGCGATGGCCAGGGGAACGGTGCGCGCAAAGGGCCCGGCGGCGAAGCTGATCAAAATGATCCCGCAGGCCAAGAACCTGTTCCCGGAGTACCGGTTGCTGTTGCAGAACGAGAATCGGCAGGACCTCATCGATGCGTGAACGACGCTTCACCGCGGGCTGCAGGACGGGCGTGCGATGAAGAGCACCATGCAGGATGTTCCGTTGACGGTGGCCGGGATCGTGCGCCACGCCTCGACGATCCACGGCGATCGCGATGTGCTGACGGCGCGAGGGCCCGGACAGATCTCTCGGGTGTCCTACCGCGAGGTGGGGGAGCGCGCGGCACGGCTGGCGAATGCGTTGCGCGAGATCGGCATTCGTGGAGACGAGCGTGTCGCGACGCTGCAGTGGAGCAACCAGGAGCATCTGGATGCCTACGCGGCGGTGCCGTCGATGGGCGCGGTGCTGCACACGTTGAACCTGCGGCTGCCGCCGGACCAGCTGACGTGGATCGCCAATCACGCCGATGATCGGGTGATCATCGTCGACGGTACGGTGCTGGGCCTGTTGGCGACGGCGTTGCCGTCGATGACCTCGGTCCGCACGGTGCTGGTGACCGGCACGGGTGACCTCGCCGCGGTCCAGGGGTGCGGCAAGGACGTCCTTCGGTACGACGACGTGGTGGCCGACCAGCCGAGCACGTTCGACTGGCCCGACGTCGACGAGCAGTCGGCCGCCGCGATGTGCTACACCAGCGGTACCACCGGGCACCCGAAGGGCGTTGTCTACAGTCATCGTTCGACGTGGTTGCACTCTCAGGCGGCGTGCACCACGAATGCCTTGGGCATCGGTCCTGACGACACGGTGTTGGCGATCGTTCCGATGTTCCACGCCAACGCGTGGGGGCTCCCGTACGCGGCGATGATGGCGGGCGCGCAGCTTCTGCTGCCCGACCGTTTCCTGCAGGCGGCGCCCTTGGTGGAGATGATCGAGGCCGCGCGCCCGACGATGGCGGGCGCTGTGCCGACGATCTGGACCGACGTTCTGCACTATCTTCGCGACAATCCCGGCCACGACGTGAGTTCGCTGAAGATGGTGGCCTGCGGTGGTTCGGCGGTTCCGCGGTCGTTGATGACCGCCTATGACGAGCTGGGCGTCCGCATTGTGCAGGCCTGGGGGATGACCGAGACGTCCCCGCTGGCCGCGGTCGCATTGCCGCGGAACAGCGACACCCCGGAGAGGTCCCTTTACCTGCGCGGAACCCAGGGCCGAGTGGTGGCCGGTGTGCAAGCCCGCATCGTCGACGACGCCGGCGCCGAGCAGCCCTGGGACGGAAAGTCGGTGGGGGAGATTCAGATCCGCGGCCCGTGGATCACCGGGTCGTATTACGAGCATGACACTTCGGCGGTGTCGCCGGACGGGTGGTTGCGCACCGGAAGACGTCGGGACGATCAGCCCGGATGCGTTCATCACGCTGACCGACCGTTCCAAGGACGTCATCAAGTCCGGGGGCGAATGGATCTCCTCGGTGGAGCTGGAGAACGATTTGGCCGCTCACCCTGCGGTGCGCACCGCCACCGTGATCGGGGTTCCCGATGACAAGTGGCAGGAACGACCGCTGGCGGTGGTCGTCCTGGCTGCCGACCGCACCGCCACCGCCGCGGAATTGACCGAGTTCCTCCGTCCGCGGGTGGCCAAGTGGTGGCTACCGGAACGGTGGGCGTTCGTCACCGACATTCCGCTGACCTCGACCGGCAAGTTCGACAAGAAGAAGCTGCGCCGCCAGTACGCCGACGGTGATCTCACCGTCGAGACACTGGCGTGAATCATCAATCCACTGCGACCGAAACATCGATGTTAAGGAGACACATATGAAGACACGCGCTGCAGTGCTCTGGGGCCTGGGAGAGAAGTGGGAGGTCGAGGAGGTCGAGTTGGATCCGCCCGGCCCCGATGAGGTGCTGGTCCGGTTGACCGCGACCGGGTTGTGCCATTCAGATGAGCACCTCGTGACCGGTGACCTGCCCATTCCGCTGCCCGTCGTCGGTGGCCACGAGGGTGCCGGCACCGTGGTCGAAGTGGGTGCGGGTGTCGAGAACGTCGCCGAGGGCGATTCGGTGATCCTGACGTTCCTGCCGTCGTGTGGGCACTGTTCCTATTGCGCGCGGGGGATGGGCAACATGTGCGACTTGGGTGCGGCGCTCATGATGGGACCCCAGATCGACGGGACGTACCGTTTCCATGCCCGCGGTGAGGACGTCGGCCAGATGTGCCTGCTGGGCACGTTCTCGGAATACACCGTGGTCCCCAAGGCGTCTCTGGTCAAAATCGACCAGGGGACACCGCTGGACAAGGCGGCGTTGATCGGGTGTGGTGTGACGACCGGGTACGGGTCGGCGGTGCGCACCGGTGAGGTGCGTGCCGGGGACACCGTGGTGGTGATCGGAGCCGGTGGCATCGGTATGAATGCGATTCAGGGTGCCCGCATCGCGGGCGCGTTGAACATCGTGGCTGTCGATCCGGTGGCGTTCAAGCGTGAACAAGCCGGTGGTTTCGGTGCGACGCATGCCGTTGGCACGGTCGACGAGGCCTGGTCACTGATCAGTGACATCACCCGCGGCAAACTCGCCGATGTCTGCGTGTTGACCACCGATGTCGCCGAAGGGTCCTACATCGGTGAGGCGCTGTCCTTGGTCGGTAAACGCGGTCGTGTGGTCGTTACCGCGATCGGGCACCCCGAAGACACATCGATGTCGGGTTCACTGCTGGAATTAACGCTGTATGAAAAGCAGATCCGCGGCGCCCTCTACGGCTCGTCCAACGCCGCCCACGACATCCCGCGGCTCGTCGAACTCTACAACTCCGGACACCTCAAACTCGACGAGCTGATCACCCGTGAGTACACCCTCGATCAGATCAACGAGGGCTACGACGACATGCGGTCAGGCCGCAACATCCGAGGACTCATCCGATTCTGACAGAGCACCCAAAGCAGGGAAGCGCAAAACGGCACCAAGCGAGCTCAGTACAACGATGGCGATGCTGCGGGTCAGGGGCTCTCACCGTTGACGCTTCGATGCGGGATAGCGATCGAAAGCAATGTTTCCCATAGTCATAGGCGCTCGAGCTGCGCGGGTGAGATTGGCTGCGGTCGAACAGTTCTGGCACCTACCGCCAGCCGGGACGCCTTGATGGTATGTAGCTTTCGATGAGTGTTAACAGTGCTATTGGATAAGAGAGGAAGCGGCGATGGCGAGGATTGAAATTCCCTATCTCCATAGGAGAGGAGGGCACTGTGGTTCCGGTGCGCTGCGTGACCTTACTGAATGGGCACAACTAGGATGGGGGACAGAAACACTCAGTGAAGGATTGGTCTTCACCCTCGGCGGAGCCTTGGACTTCTCGTACGTCCGCTCTACGCAATTGTTTCCCCAGATCTACCTGGTAGGACGAGGAAGCGACCTGGAAAAAGACTACCTCTCCCGAGTTGGTGCAAACTGCGTCGTGCGATCGACCGATGACGCAGACGTGGGATGGTCATTTGTTACCGACGAAGTCGACAAGGGCCGACCCGTCATGGTCTGGGCTGACATCGGCGAACTTCCTTACCTGCGCGTCCGATTGCACATGAGCCGTCACGACATCGTCATCACCGGATATGATGACGAACAAGGGGTTGCCTATGTGGTCGATAATGACCGCGAGACCACCCAAACGGTGGCTTATGATGACCTGCGCCGGGCGCGGTCCTCGGTAGGGTTCCCTACACCGACCCGGCACACCACATATCACGTCGACTGGCCGGAGCGAGTGCCCGACCTTGGGCCGATTGCCGCCACTGCATTAGCCGCGAGCGCAGCTTTCATGCGCGGCGGTGCCGTAGGTGCGCCGCTACTGCGCATCGAGGCAGCTGAAGTCGAGGCTTCCGGTTTGAAGGGTGTGCAGGAGTTCGCCGATGACGTACGGCATTGGCCAACGGTGTTTGATGACGACGCCCTGACCGCGGCATTGTTCGGGCTCGGGGCGTTCATCGAGAAAGCCGGAACCGGTGGCGGGCTCTTTCGTATGCTGCAAGCACAAGGTTGCCAGAATATCGCCGATCTCCTCGGGGACGCCGCCGCAGCCGAAGCGGCGGCCGCGGCCCGACACGCTTCCCAAGCGTGGTCTGAGCTTGCGGCCGCAGCCACCGATGCCGGCACATCGCTACGGAGTCGTAGTCTCGCTGCGGCCAAAATCGCCGCGACGATCCCGGACTCCGAAACACGCCTCGTCGAAGCCCTCGAAACGGCCAGTCG
Organism: Mycolicibacterium frederiksbergense; assembly: GCA_030499155.1. GTDB lineage: Bacteria > Actinomycetota > Actinomycetes > Mycobacteriales > Mycobacteriaceae > Mycobacterium > Mycobacterium frederiksbergense_A. The sequence continues at coordinate 2,082,735 of JAUKNU010000001.1, forward strand.
ATCCGTTGGCACTGTCGATACCGGCCTCGAGGCTTATCTGAAAGGCTATCTGTGAGCGACACTTCAAACGAATCGAGTTTCCTGGAGACAACTGGGTTCCTCGATTGGCAGCACGACGATGTACAGCGCTTCACCGAGGACGCGGTCGGTGACGTTCGTGACCCTGTGCAGAAGGCGAGGTTGATCTTCACCGCTGTGCGGGACAGGATTTGGTACGATCCCTATAGCACCGACGACGATCCCGAGCATTATCGGGCGAGCTATGTAGCGACAGCGTCGAGGGCGTATTGCATACCGAAGGCGGTGCTGCTGACCGCGGCAGCTCGTGCGGCGGGCATTCCGGCCCGGCTCGGATTCGCGGACGTGCGCAACCATCTGCAGACCACCACATTGCGTGCCCGGATGGGAGGTACCGACGTGTTCGTCTACCACGGATATAGCGAATTACAACTCAACAACCGCTGGGTGAAGGCTACTCCGGCGTTCAATGCCGAGCTCTGCGCGCGATTCGGTGTACCTCCGATCGACTTCGACGGCCACACCGATGCGCTCCTCCATGCCTACGACGGTGGGGGAAGCCAACACATGGAGTACCTCAACGACCGCGGTTGGTACCACGATCTCCCCTTCACCGACATCGTTACAGAGTTGCATCACCGGTACGGCCCGCTCATGGCTGGTGCTGGAGCCCAGCGTGACGCCTTCTCCCAGGAGTTGTGAGGCGCTGCGGACTGTGTGCCAGTTCATTGTGACGCGATCTGGCCGGCTATGAATACACTGCAGTCCAAGGGATTACGGGCAGGACCAGATAGCCGACAGTGTCCTAATCGGAAGGTGTGTCGCAGCGATGATCTCGGCGGGCTAACGAGTCCTACATACATATCTACCGGCGATCAGCCCAGTCGACGCCGGCGCAATTCTTCAGTCGTGTGGTGAACCACGCGCTACGAGGGTCTATTTAGGAGGGTTTCGTCATCGAAGAGCAAGCGGAAGAAGATTCGGCCATCGCATGGTGGCATAGCTTTCAGGATCGTGCTGTCGCCGCCGACGGCGACTACCTTGATGCGCACCACCCGTGGTGCCTTGGTTGCGGCACAGACAATCCGCACGGTCATCGCCTGCGAGCGCGTCGGCATGGCGACGGGGTGGGTGCCAGGCATATCTTCGACGGCAGACATCGCGGCGCACCCGGTATCGCACATGGCGGCGCAGTCATGACCGTACTCGACGACATGGTGGGCATGTTGCTGTACGTCGTCGGTGAGATGGCCGTCACCCGCAGGTTCGATACCGAGTTCTACGCGCCGGTGTTGCTGGGGGTCCCCTACGAGGTCAGCGCGGAGCTGGTGTCCAAGACCGGCCGGAAACTCGAAGTCCGGACAGAATTGCGCGAGGAGACTACCGGTCAGCTAGTCGCGTCCGCCTCAGGGTTATTCGTCGTCGTCACGATGGCGCACTTCACTAGTTCCATACAGAAGGCGACTTCGACACCCTGCATTGTGCGGTCACCCAGGGAGGGAAGATGCTGAGCACCAGCCTTGGAGGTGGCGCACGGCTGGCCGCGCGCGTTCCACGTCTCTTACCCCGCTCGACGCAAACATCATCAACGCACTCATGTACCTGGTCGCCGAGGATCACCTCCACCAGACGGCGGCCACGGGTCAGCGCCGTCGTATTCGACGGCCCGCGCCCGCGCACAGGAGACCGGTCATGAGCACCTACGGCCTGTCGGTTCTCGGCGCGGATTTGAAGTCACTGGCCCAGACCGCACACGCCGCCGATGCGGCCGGGTTCGACGCCGTATGGGCCTCGGAGTTCTACTCCCGGTCGGGTTCGATCTCCATGGCCGCGATGGCCAACTGCACACAGAACTGCCGGATCGGTTCCTCCATTCTCTACGGCGTCGGCCGAAGCCCCCTGGTGCTGGCCACCGAGGCGCGTGATCTCGACGAACTCTCCAACGGACGGCTGGTGCTGGGCATCGGCAACGGCACCAAGCGGATGATGAGCGACTGGCACGGCGTGCCCGACACCTCCGCGCCCGCGCTGCGGATGGAAGAACTCGTGATGCTGCTGCGCCGGATATGGAACCTGCATGAAGGCCCGATCCATCACGAGGGTCGTTTTTACAGAATGAATCTCACGCCGACCGGCGACGTGGGACCCTCCAGCCGGCCGATCCCGATCGTCACCGCCGGTGTCCGGCCTCGGATGTGCGAGGCGGCCGGGCGGGTGGCCGACGGGCTGGCCGGACATCCCCTGTTCACCACCACCTACGTCGAGGAGATCGTCCGGCCCGCTATCGCCAGGGGTGCCGCGCACACCGGCCGCGACCCCAATGACGTGGAAATCATTTCCATGGTGATGTGCGCCATCCACGACGACGCCGAGGTCGCCAGGCGCGAACTGGCGCAGCAGATTGCGTTCTACTCCTCGGTCAAATCCTACGAGACGGTACTTGATGTGAACGGCTTCGCCAGCGAAGGCCGAACCATCCGGGAAGCATTCGCCCAGCGCGATTTCCCGGCGATGTTCGCCGCGGTGTCCGAGGAGATGATCGACACCATGGGCGTCGCGGGGACGGCACACGAGGTCCGTGAACAGCTGAGACGCTACGACGGCGTCCTCGACCACATCATGCTGTATTCACCATCGGTTGGCATCGCTCCCGAGCGCGTGCAGCAAAACCTCGACAGCATCATTCGGGAATGCTCGCCCGCCTCGATGTCGCCAGGGCAGTCCGGTCCACGTTCAATCTGATCCACGCATTGCCGCCGAAGTTGACCCGTCCCCGTCCGCGGTCGCATTTAGTGCGTCTGTCGCGCCGACCCCGCCGACGGTTGTGCGGCGTTGTTGAGGATGTTGGCGTCGTCGCTGTCGGGGAGGTCGTGGCGGACCACGCGTACCCGCCCCCGGGGTAGGCATGCCATGTAGCCGTGGCGCTTGCCGTACAACTCCCATGCCGTTTCCTCGGAATCGGGGTCGACGTCGATGCTGTGTCCACGCGAGAACCTCAGGTGTAGCCCTCCATCGTCGCCGGACCAGGCCTGAGTGCACACCGCGCCGGCGAGGTTCAACAACGGGCGTTCGTCAGTCGCGATCTTGAGTGGATCGATGCGTACCGCTTCTGCGGGATACGGGTCGACCGCAGGCAGTGTCAGCAGCAAGGGGCACGAGATGACAATCTCGTTGTAGTCGTCCAGGTCCAGGACCAGGCCGTCGCGCACGGAGACGCGTTGCACGACACAATTTTCGATCCATTGGGTATACATGGCACTCTCCTTCGCCGCGTCATCGAGCCTCGCCCTAAGGGTACTTTAGGTAGCGCTGCGATACTACTAGTAGCGTTATGCGGTTTCCGCGGGTCGTGCGCGGCTGGTCACCACGCGCCGAGTGGCCAGGTCGATGCGTTCGCGAGTATCGGCGGCCGACGCTCGGTGGCCACAAAAGGCCACGAGGTTGGCCAGCCACACGTCGGAGATGATCGCGGCGATGTGTAAATCGGCGGGAGTCGGTTCGCCGCCCCTGAGCGTGCGGGCCAGCAGGGTCTGAATTTCGGCGGCGGCGCAGTCTAGTTCTGCGGCTGCCCGGGTGTCTGCAACGGCGAACGCTCGTGTCATGGCTGATGTCAGCCAGGGATCGCGCTGCCAGCGGTCATGTAGGTGTGTGGTGAGACGTTCGAGCCGTTCCAATGGCGTGCCGTCACCGCTAGCCCAGTCGTCAGCCGAGTCGAGTCGGCGAAACTCGCGCGATAGCGCCGCCACCAACAAGTTGGTCTTCGCCGGGAAGTGGCGGTAGAGCGTGCCGACGGCGATACCGGCCCGCTCGGCAACCGACCGCATCTGAACCGCCTCATAGCCACCTGACGTGGCCACGAGCAGGGCCGCGTCCAGAATCGCTTCCCGGCGCTGGGCGGATGAACGCGAGGCGGGCGCTACAGCGGTCCGCGTCTGACCGCCAGCCGAATTTGCTTCCAGCGGTCGGGTTTTGCCATGGCTGCGAGAAAGAGCGTGCGTCATAATCGCCCGTCGTCGAGGCCGCCGTGACGTGAGAACTGCTCGAGAAGGCCGCCAAAAGCACTGACGTCGCCGTGCGCAGCGAAGTGATCCGTGCTGACTGCGACAAATACCGCAGTGGCGGTGAAGCGGTTGGCCCCATCGGAATCAGTGCCCGTCGCCATGACGTGCAGAGCCCGTCCTTCGCGGGACCGGATGTGGGCGGTGATCCTGTGGGGTTGATGCAGAGGTACCGGCCGCAGATACTCCACTGTCAGGCTGCGAGTCACCGCTGGTGTGCCGGCGATCCACAATGTGAATCCCAAGACGTCATCGCACGCCGCCGCAACTGCTCCGCCATGGGCCAGCCCAGGAGCCCCAATGTGGCGCTCGTCGAAAATCACGTCGGAGTACACCGCGTCGCCGCGGCGGTGCACCACCAACTGCAGTCCGTGGGGATTGTCGGGGCCGCAACCCATGCACGTTGTCGTGTGCGAAGGTAACCGCTTCGGCAGCGACGCGCTTTCCGGCACAATCACGCTCCAATACTATCGGTTTCGCTTCGATACCGTTAGTACCACACTGCTAGACTGCCAGGACAGCATCGCGTGAAATCGACCGCCGAGGTGAATGAGTGAGCGACAGTCAGCCAGCGCCGGTCCCTGACGATGACGTGGACCCGCGGCGAATCCGGTCTCGAAATCGACTGCTGGATGCAGCCGCGACCCTTCTGAGCACTGGCGGCGTGGAAGCCGTCACGATCGATGCCGTCACCAAAGCGTCCAAAGTGGCCAGAACCACGCTTTACCGCCATTTCCAAAGTTCGTCGCACCTGCTCGCAGCCACGTTCGAACGCTTGCTTCCCCAGGTGACGACTCCGGTACCGACCAGCGGCCCTCTGCGTGACCAGTTGATCGAATTGCTAAGCCGCCAAGCCGCTCTTTTCAACGACGCGCCACTGCATGTCACGACGCTGGCATGGCTGTCCCTTGGTCCCACCGGCCCGACGAACGAAGCCGATGATCGACACACATCCGGCGCGTTGCGGGCCCGAGTCGTCGAGCAGTACCGGCAACCGTTCGACGCCATACTCTCTAGCCCGACGGCGCAAGCCGAGTTGGAGAACTTCGACCGAGAACTGGCGCTGTGCCAACTGGTCGGCCCAGTGGCGTTTGCCCGGATGACCGGCATTCGCGCCATCACTCACGACGACTGCGTGAACCTCGTCGATGGCTTTCTCGCCGCCCACTGCAAGAGCGACGATGGCGAGACCAAGCGCGTGAAGGCCGCCAGTCTGCATGCACGGCGACCGCTCGCATAGCCCTCTAGCACAACGAGTTTCACTGCGCCCAGTCTGGCTGGTCTTCGAACTTTCCTCTGCACTCCAGTCACGTCGGCGATGGCACCGGCGAAATGTTCGCCGTCACTCGCTAGGGGCCGTGCACGCAGATCGCAGGCATGCCCACGACGACTATGTCGGGCCAGGCGACGTGAACCGCCTCAGCGTTCGCAGTGCGGTTGCTCGCGTTGAGACCCCGTAGCACTTTCGTCAATGGCATTGCGGATCGATGCGTGTTTATCGTCCGACGAAAAGTGATCGTGCTGGCCCCAGAGTGCAAGAGGTGTGTCGGAATTGGAGGAACTGGCTGGCAGGGATGGCTTGGTGGCAAGCGGGGCGGGTTACTCGGCAGTGACGACAGCGGCCGGGGCGCGCCATCGGAAGTGACGCTGAGCGACGCGCGGAACTGAGACGAATGTGGCTGTGGTCGTGGACCAAACCTCGTGTTGCTTCGCAGGTTGTCGACATGACTGCTGTGTCGAAACTGGAGGCGCGTCGTCGCGCCGTCGAGGCGCAACGCCGAGCGAACGAAGTGCGAGCGCAGCAGGACCGTGCCAACGCCGATGACGCGACCGCCGTTCGGGCGTTGATCGGACGCCTGCAGGATGTGGACGAATGGCAGGCCCGTCGCGTCGCGCAGTCTCGCCAGCAAGCGGAGGCGGAGGCGCAGCGCAGGCGCAGCCGCTATTACGCGGAAGCCTGTGCATCGATCAAGGACATGCGGGAACGTGGCGCGACGTTGGCGGCTATCGCCGAGCTGGTCGGTGCTGATGTCAGAGAGATACGCGCGCTGCTGCGCAGCAAGGCGGCGAAAACCGTTAAGAAGCAACCGGCTGCGCGCGCTGATGCATGGCGCGACGCTCGTGTGGACACGGAGTGGCCGCGGTGCGTGCGATGCGATGTGTTGATGATGGATCCTGAAGACAGGCCACGTCGCGGACGCCGCCGGCTCTACTGCTCGGACACGTGTCGGCGCGACTCATCTGCTGCACGCATGGCTGCCGAGCGCCACGGAACGCCGATCCGCGTCGTCGAGGTGCCGAGGGCCGGTTCCGCGACCGACCTCGCCCTGACGCCTGAAGATTCACCGGCTCCTGTCCCTGTCAGCGCGCTCGACGCCGCAGACATTGCCTCCCGGGACGAGCGGGCGCTGTGCACGCTGCTAGCGAGGCTCACGGAACGGGCACGGCACAAGGACCTCGACCGAGCGACTCTGACGGCGGCGCGTGATCTCGCCAAAGCTGTTTATCCGTATCGCGCCTGAACGGCTCAGCAACCGTATCGATCATCTGGTCGTCAACGCCCGTTGTGCCCGCGTGATGCGCGCTGCGTAACCTGGGTCACGTGGCAGATAACCCGCCAGGCAATCGATGTGCGTCCTGCGCAACATCGGCATCGGCGTTGCCGAGCGCCCTAGGGCGGATCCGTCGCCAGTGAGCGCAGTCGCTCGTAACCTGCCTTCTGACTCCGCGATCCGGCCGGGAGCGGACCGCGGCGTGCTTCGATAGGTACGTGGGGCCACCCTGTCCGAAATCAGCTGTGCGATTGGTGAGGCGGACACCCCGAGTGGGTCTATGCAAACCGTCCGCGCTCGAGAGTCGGCGCTTCGATGGGTACCGACGCGCGATAGAGTCGCACGGGGCATTTGTCGACCGTGAGGAAATGGATTGGTTCCCAAGTAATCCCGGCGGCGTTCAATGACTTCCGATGGGACTTCCATTCGTCGCGAAGCGGTTTCTTCTCCGACGGTCCGAAGCGGACGTCTGTCAGCACGAGTAGTCGCACACGCTTCGGATACAGTGTGGTCCCCTCGACGATCTCCAAACGAAGCTGTTCGACGTCATCGCACCAGTCCTGCGACTTCTTCGCCTTCGAAATGAGTTTGCGCAGAGCTTCGAATACCGGACCGGCAAGCGCATCGTGCACAGCAGGCCGGCCAAGTTTGCTGGCAAGGCGCTGTCCGAGAATGAGCTCGTCCTCAATCGAGGCGAACCCCACGACCGGATTCCTGCGCAGCGAGCAAACCCTTGCTGACCGGAACGATCGCGCGCAGGTCCACGGCCCAAACCGCTCCAGGAACCGGAGGCTCACTTAGCCAGACGTAGTCGGAGAGCTGATGGTCTTTGATCTGCTGGACCTTCTCCGTCGAAAAGACTGAGATGTCGCGTACCGGGCATGCCTGCACCAGCGGATGCCGCATCCCGGGACCGCCCGCAATGTCGCAGGTCTGTGACACCACCGCGGCATACCCGCTGTCGCTCAATGGTGCTGACCGAGCACGCACCTCACCCAACGCTCCATCGGCAGCGGGTTCTCCGGTTACAGGGTCATCTACCCACGCTGGGACGATCCATGCGCCGCGATCCATCGGGAGAAGATGCCCTTGCCGCCACCGCTCCAGAGCGAGAAGCGTGTGCGGGGGCCATCGCTCCGGCAGGAGTCGATCAATAGTCACCGGGCGAATCCGTCCTCGACGTTCTCGGTCACCACCGGACCACCGGTTCGAATGATCGGTGTCTCGACGTGTTCGGCGATCCCCTCGTATACCGAAGTGCCGATCTCTCGCCGAGGGAACGGCGTCCGATCCACAGCCAGGTCAACGAGGTCGTCGAACCGGCCGTCGAGTAGTGCGGAGGCTCGCTTCTTGTCGGCACGCAGCCACCTGTTCATCGGCTGGTCCAGTGTGCTGCGGAGGTCGTCGACGGCGTCCGCCAACTCCCACAGTCCACCCAAGCTGGCTACACGGGGCCGGCTGGCGGGGGGCTTTGCCGCCCACGAGTGGAACGTGCGCTTGTTGATGCCGGTGGCCTTGAACATCTCCTTCTGCGTTAGGCCCAGTTCGGCTCGGATTCGTTCGAAGGCATCAAGAACGTCGACCGTCTCGTCGATCTGTTGCTCGTCGGACAGCACCGTATCGATGAATGTATACGGCATCGTCAACCACAGCGCCGAGCCCGGAAGGTTCATCTGCCCGTCGAGACTCTTGAAAACTTCGACGCGAACCTGATCCCATCCGCACGGGTCGAGGGCTCCAGAGAAATGCGCGACGACATCCCGCAACCCCGGCGATGAACTCATCTCCACGAACGTGCTGGACCAGAGTCCGTCCTCGCAAGGGGCCGGGTACAGGCCCTTTTGTGCTCGGGCCCAGGAAGGTGACCGGAGCACGCGGGAGCCGGTCGGCTGCTGCTCCATGATCGTCATTTCGCGCTCCCTTCTCGAAGCTCTTTCAGGTAGGTATCGGTAACCGACGCCTGAAAAAGTGACAACGAAGTGCGGTTCAGCCGCTCCGCTGAGATGACGACCTCTCGCACGTCGAACGTGAATGAGGAGTGGCGGAACACGTCCGTATCGAGTAGATACTGCACGCACTTGCCCGAATCATCGCGAACTGGTCCATGCCGCAGCAACGCGCCGTGATGATCATCAAGCCGGATCTCCACCTGCTGTTGAGCACCTCGAACACTGCCGCCGAACACTGGGTTAAGCACAGGGCCCAGAAGGGTGTCGTCGATCCGGCCACGCCAAGCCTCTGCAGAGTTGAACCCACTGTCATGGAAGCGGTCGACGTACCGCAGACCGATGCGGTGCACCAACGATGGCTTGACTAACCGTCCGAGAGATTCGACCAGAACGGTTAGCGGAGCCTTCATGCTGGTACGCCATCGCTCGTAGCGGTTGACCTGCATGATCAGGATGTCGGGCATGAGCGTGACGTGTGCTCCGTCCGCGGAAGCAATTTGCCACCCACTGGACTCCGCTGCCACCTGGGAAACGCCGTTGGCCCCGAAGTCGATCCTCATCTGCTGTTGGACGGTGGGTTGAATGCTCGGGAAGTCCACCCCCGTGTTCTCCACAAGGTCGTCCCGGAAAGCAGCGGCGACCTCCGGTGTGATCTCGTCGGTACGGGCGGTATACCGGATCTCGATCACTGCGACTTCGAGGGGAGCGTTTCCGAGCAGGGTCGGATCGGCCGAGGGCAGCCCCCCCAATGGAACGTCCTCAGCTGGGCGAAGTGTGTGTGGATCGATGGTCATACTGTCCTGTCCATAGAGATGCACCTTAGATGCACCTACCGACAAGTGTAGGCGCTATCGTCAGAGATGAGGAGCAGGAGAGGCAGCGCCCCCGGTCCGGAAATAGCGAACGCGGCTTCAAGGGATCTATGCGCCGCTCGATCGCATCTCGTCTGTCGACACGGGAGTGCGAAAGGCCATTTCGAAGCGGATGGTGCCGCCGCAAAACGGAACCTACCTAAGGACGGCTTAGGCGCAGTGTGCTGCTCTGCCGCCGTTGGGCCGGCCCGCACGCCGTCAGAGAGCCATTTGCCCTTCCAACACCGTGGGCTGTCAACGCGGCGATCTCGGCAGGTAGGTCAGCCGCGAACCGGAGCTCCAGCTCGTCGAGCACGTCCCGACGCGCCGCTGTAAGTAATAGAGCTGAATCGTCACGATGGGGGAGAACTCCGTGATCGCGCACATAGCAATCTGTGACGGTATCGATGAGGTCGTCCAGTGAGCTGGTGAGAAGGAGCGCGTCGTCGCCGGCGTGGCTCTCTGCGAACTCCGCGCAACGGTCGCTGGACCATGTTGCCGGATAAGTAAGTTCTGACAGATACAGCTGCTTGATGGCCGCCTCCAATCGGCCGGACCACCCGTAGTCAGGCCAGTCGTGGATGACCGCCTGGGCGATCGCCTCGAATTGCGCGCTCACGGACACCAACTCCTCACGTAGAGGGACGTGGTGCTGATTGTGCCCGAAAGGTCCGGCGCAGCCGTGACGACGAGCGCGGTCATGAGGCCTCGACGTCGAGATTGTCGCCCGAATGCTTGTTCGGGATGGTCTGGTGGGGCGCCGGCAGATCTTGAACAAAGGACGACAGCTCACGCGGAGCCGAAATGCGCGAGGGACGCGAGGATTGCGAGGGTTGTTTGGCCGACACATCTTTGTAGGGCGGATAGATGGTCCACAGCAGCACGTTCCGATGATTTCGAGCGCCATCGTCTTCGATCGCCCAACCCAGACTCCGGAGCGCAGGTGCGTGCCGTCGCAGGACGGCTGTGACATCCCGGCCGTTCCGAGGCCACTCCTTTGGTCTGCGCCAGGTGTCGCCGGTCGGCGTGACTGTCGCCAGCAGGTCGCCGCCGGACTTTCCGATGAGCGGTTCCCGGATGTGCAGCCTTAGCTGTTCGATGAACGGGTCGGCGGACAGGCTGTCCTCGGAGAGTTGACTGGCGCGTGACAAGTAACGCCGGAAGCCATGGGTCGACAGAATCTCGTCAACGGCCGCCAGCGTGCGACTGAAGTCCGCCATCCGTGGCGACACGTCGACCGAAATGGTTTCCAGCCGTTGATGAACCACGGCGGCCAGATCAAGAAGCCCGCCCAAAATGCCTGGTAGAGCCGTGCGCCACTGTTGTCGCATCGTGGCTTCCGGTTGTCGCATGTGGCGATCAATGCGTCGCAGGTCGACTGTCGCCAGTCGCTCCGCGAGGTCGGGTCGCACTGCGCCGACGTCGATGCCGTTGATGATGACGCACCGCCGGAATTTGATCACCGCGAGATCGGAGTCCGTGTACAACGCCCGTTTGACGTTGCCGTCGCCTGTGGCGGCACGGCACAGGGAATCCGACAACCAGGGCGGAATCGTCGACAGATTGTCCAAGGCAACAACCCACGACCCGGACGCCGCAGTGACCCACGAATCGGAATCACGCGGTGCCTGCCGTAGGGGAACCGGTGACGGGTCGATGAGATCGACCAGCATGCGGGTGGTTGTGCTCTTGGCGCTGCCCTGCTCGGCGAACAGCGCCAAGATCGGGTGTGGGACGTCGGTCTGGACAAGAGCGGCAATGAGGGCAGCGAGGAGGACCGGTCGGTCTTCGAAGTCGACGTTGACGAAATCCCAGAGCTTCTCGATATCCCCGCCCTGAGCCGGCAGCGGCATCGCTCCGGTCAACTTGGTGCCTAGAAAGCGCACAGGTGCCCGCTCGGTCAGCGTCCACCGGCCCTGTCGGATACGAATCACCTGGCCGTTGGGTAGTCCGGTATCGATGTAGATCGTGCCGTCATCGTCAGCGACGCGGAGGTTCAGGCGTTCGGGCGGCTTCGTGGCAGCCAATCCTTCAAGGATCAGCGTGGCGTCAGTCAGGGCCTGGCCGCCGGCGACCGCGCCGGTCTCGGCGAAGTACCGTGTGGCTAGGTCGGCGCGTAGACCGGCCTTGCCGGCGCGGAGGAGCATGACCAAGTGCGGGCGATCGCGGTCAGCTCCGAACGGCTCACCCTCATCGGAGAGTCCGAGCAGGTAGCGTTCCTGTGCCATGCCGACCAAGCGCGCGGCCACCGACTTCTTGTCCGTCTCGGTGTTGTCGCTCATAGGATTTCCTGCACACCGTGCTTATGCAGGCTGCGTTGACGAGCTATTCTCATGTGGAACTTCCGTGTCGGATGATCAGGTGGTTCGAACAAAGACCTCGGCTAGGCCCCGGGGTCTTTTTCGTGGGCGCGGTTCACGCGGCGTCTCCGCCTCCCCGCCGGGTCGCGGTTTCTTGTTCCGCGATCCATCGCAGTACCTCGTCGCGCCGGTACACGACCCGGCGGCCCAAGGTGAAACTGGCCGGCCCGATATCGCAGTGGCGCCAGTAGCGGAGAGTTCCAACGGGGACGCCGATGATGTCCGAAACCTGTTTGGCGCTCAGTAGATCCATGTAGCTGCTCCTCAATGGTGGGTTCTGTCAACGAATCCAACGGTGGTGGTGGCGCCCTGCATTTGTCCACCAGTACCCTCAACTTCGCCTACAAATTGACTCCAGCCGAACGCTTTCGTCGGCTGTCGGTGGTCGGTGTGAAACTGGCGGTAGAGGAGGTGGTCGACTTGCAGCGACGAAACCGTCGGGCTGGTGTCGAGGACCGGTGGCGTCGATCAGACGGGAGCCCCACCGCACGTAGCGGTATGGGCCGCCGCTGGTTGGCCCGTTACGTCGACGACCAAGGCGGGGAGAACACGCGTTCGTTCGACCGCAAGGTGGACGCTCAGGCCTTTCTCAATGAGATCACGGCCGCTCAGACGATCGGCACCTATGTCGCGCCGAAAGCCGGGCGCATCACCGTCCGTGAGCTGCATGGGAAATGGCTTGGCACACAGGGTCATTTGAAGGAGACGACGGTTGCGACACGCGCATTCGCCTGGTCGGGCTACGTCGAAGGCCGGTGGGCCGCGGTCGCTGTAGCCGACGTGCAATCGTCGGATATCAGGGCGTGGGTGCAGCAATTGGCGGCGGGCGGAGCCAAACCGGCCACCATCGAGAACGCGCTCAGCGTCCTGAGGCAGATCTTGGAGATGGCCGTCGACGATCGACGGATCCCCCGCAATCCGTGCACAGGAGTGAAGTCGCCGCGACGACAGCACCGAGCGCGGGGCTACCTGACACACCAGCAGGTGGAGCTTCTGGCCCGCGAGGTCGGCGAGTACGCCGTTGTTGTTCGATTCCTGGCCTACACCGGGCTGCGCTGGGGCGAGATGGCAGCGCTACGGGTGGAGTCCTTCGACATGCTCCGCCGGAGGGTAAATATCCGTGAGGCGGTCGCCGAGGTCAAGGGACGTGTGGTGTGGTCGTCACCCAAATCCCACGAGCGTCGCTCGGTGCCCTTCCCTGCGTTCCTTGCTGATCCGCTGGCCGCGATCATGATCGGCAAGCGACGAGACGATTTGGTGTTCACGTCACCCGGCGGAGCATTGTTGCGAGTGTCGACGTGGCGGCCGCGGGTGTTCAACATGGCTGTCCAACGGCTTCAGGAAGCAGACCCGGCGTATCCCACCGTCACGCCTCACGACCTTCGTCATACGGCAGCGTCCTTGTCGATCAGCGCCGGGGCCAACGTCAAGGCTGTTCAGACGATGCTGGGACACGCTTCTGCGGTCTTGACCCTGGATACGTATGCCGACCTGTTCCCCGACGACCTGGAGCAAGTTTCGGTTGCACTAGATGCCGCGCGAATGCGGTCTCTGGCAGCCACTGCGGACCAGCTGCGGACTGGGAAGTAAGAAGGCCCCGACCGGAATTCCCGGTCAGGGCCTCTACCTGCGATCACACGAGTCGGGGTGGCGGGATTCGAACCCACGACCTCTTCGTCCCGAACGAAGCACGCTACCAAGCTGCGCCACACCCCGCGTGAAGCCACGACAGCGTATCGCACCGGGTGGCCGGAAAGCCAAACGGCTATCGCCTTCCGGGAAGGATGTCGGACCCCGGTGTTGTTATAGACATCAAGGACGCCGTCGGGGGCGGCCCATGACATGAAGTGAGGCAGATATGACCGGGTTGGGAGCGTCGATCTACATCGGGTTCTTCGTCCTGGCTGCGCTCTGGCTGTACCTGAGCGGCCGGCGAGAGGATCAGGCCCAGCGGCCCGAGGATTCGAACTGGGCCAGCGCCGAGGCCGGTTCCGAGGGGTTCAACCCGTGGCTGGCCAGCCACTCACTGTCGAAGTAGGTATTCGCGTAACGGTCGCCGCTGTCGGCCAGCAGGGTCACCACCGAGCCGCTGCGTTGCTGAGAGATCATCTCGGCCAGCAGCCGGAAAGCACCCCAGATGTTGGTGCCCGTCGACGGGCCCACCCGGCGTCCCAGTACCCGGCCCACGTGATGCGCGGCGGCCACCGACGCCGCATCGGGCACCGTCATCATCCGGTCCACCACGCCCGGTAAAAATGACGGCTCGACCCGCGGCCGGCCGATTCCCTCGATGCGTGAGGACGCCCCGGTCGCGAACGCCGGATCGCGTTGCGCGTAGGACGGGTAGAAGGCCGAGTTCTCGGGATCGACGACGCACAACCGGGTCCGGTGGCGGCGGTAGCGCAGATAGCGGCCGATGGTGGCACTGGTGCCTCCCGTCCCGGCGCCCACCACGATCCAGTCCGGCACGGGGTGCGTCTCCTGGCACATCTGGTCAAAGATCGATTCGGCGATGTTGTTGTTGCCGCGCCAGTCGGTGGCACGTTCGGCGTTGGTGAACTGATCCAGGTAGTGCCCACCGGTCTGCTCTGCCAGCCGTTCGGCCTCCGCGTAGACCTGGGCCGATGTCGCGACGAAATGGCAACGCCCACCTTGGGATTCGATGAGGGCGATCTTCGACGCGCTGGTGGAGGACGGCATCACCGCGATGAACGGCACGCCCAGGAGCGCGGCGAAATACGCCTCGGATACCGCGGTGGAACCCGACGAGGCCTCGATGACGGTGGTGCCCTCGCCGATCCAGCCGTTGCACAGCGCGTAGAGGAACAGTGAGCGCGCCAACCGGTGCTTGAGGCTGCCGGTGATGTGCGTCGTCTCGTCCTTGAGATACAGCTGAACGTCGAACTCGTCGGCCCACGGCGGCAGCGGATAGCGCAACAGGTGGGTGTCCGCGCTGCGGCGTGCGTCGGCCTCGATCAACCGGACGGCATTGTCCACCCAGTCCCGAGGCCCACTACAGGCGATATCGCCCTCGACGCTCACCGTGCCGATACGGTCGGATGTGCTTGTCCGGCACGGGTACCCAGCAGCGAGCTCTTGGTGGGCGTGGCCACCAAGGTCAGCAGCGTGGCCTCCGGCCGGCAGCAGAACCGCACCGGTGCGTACGGGGAGGTACCGATGCCCGCGGACACATGCAGTTTCATATCCGCGCCCCACTGCGACGGGCCCTTGGCGCGGCTGCGGTCCAGTTCGCAGTTGGTCGCGACGGCACCGTAGAACGGCAGGCACAGCTGACCGCCGTGCGTGTGCCCGGCCATCACCAGCTGATAGCCGTCCGCGGCGAACCGGTCGAGTACCCACGGCTCGGGGGAGTGGGTGACGCCCAGGGACAGGTTCGCGGTCGGGCTGGGGGCTCCGGCGATGGTCTCGTAGCGGTCCCGCTTGAGGTGCGGGTCGTCCACCCCGGCCGCGGCGATCCGCAGCCCGGCGACATCGAACTCGCGGCGGGTGTGCGTCATGTCCAGCCAGCCCCGCTCGGTGAAGGCCGCCCGCAGGTCCTGCCAGGGCAGCGGGTCACCGTGGATCCGGCGCTTCTTGTTGAACAGGTAGTTCGTCGGGTTCTTGGGCCTCGGCGCGAAATAGTCGTTGCTGCCGAACACGAACACCCCGGGCACCGACAACAGATCGCCGAGCGCCTGCACGACGGCGGGCACCGCCTTCTGATGCGACAGGTTGTCCCCGGTGTTCACCACGAAATCCGGCTGCAGCGAAGCCAGCTCCCGCAGCCAGGCCTGCTTGCGCCGCTGACGCGGCAGCATGTGCAGGTCGGACAGGTGCAGCACCCGCAATGGCGTCGATCCCGGTGTCAGCACCGGCATCGTCAGTTCCCGAAGTGCGAACGCGTTGCGCTCGATCAACGACGCATAGCCGATGCCTGCGGCCAGGGTGCCGGCGGCGATCGCGGCAGTGTTCTTCAGGTGCGACATGTGAGCAGCTTACTGCTCGATCATGGTGCGGGAGGGGGTGGCGGGGGAGGTGGTGGCCCCAGCACCGGCACCGTGATCGGCGGCAGACCGGGAATCTGGATCACCGTTTCGCCGACCGGCGGTGGCAAGCCGGGGATGCCCGCCGGTGGCGGCGGTGGGGGCGGCGCGATGCCGTTGCTGGTCTGGATCGTGATGATCGAGCCGGGGATGGTCTGCCCGGACGGCGATGTCCCCACCACGTAACCGGCCGGTGAGGTGCTGTTGACCGGCTGCGGGTCGGCGGCGACCTGGAAACCGGCCTCACGGAGCCGCTGGCGGGCCAGATCGAGGTTCATCCCGCCCACGCTGGGCACCCGGGAACCCGGCCCACCCTCGACGTAGCGGGGATCGGTCGGCGGCAGCACCACGGTGTCCGGGGTGATCGGCTTCATCGCCGCGAACCAGGTCCGGGCCGGCTCGTTGCCGCCGAACAGGTTTCCCGAACCGCACTGACGCAACGGGAACGAGCACAGCTCGCTGGGGGTGGTGGAGTCGTCGTAGATGTAGTTGGCGGCGGCGAACTCACTGGTGAAACCCAGGAAGGCCGAGGAGCGGTTCGATTCGGTGGTGCCGGTCTTGCCGGACATCGGCAGGTTCCAGCCCACCGATCCCGCCGCCGCGGCGGCGGTACCCGCGCCGGTGTCGTCCTTGCTCAGCGCATTGGCCAGGGTATTGGCCAGGCCCTCGGGCACGACCTGCTCGCAGGTCTCGGTGGTCACCGCGACCTCGGTGCCGTTGCGGTCGAAGACCTTGTCGATCGGATTCGGCGGGCACCAGGTGCCACCCGAGGCGATCGTGGCGGCGACGTTGGACAGCTCGAGCCCGTTGACCTCGATGGGGCCCAGGGTGAACGAGCCGAGGTTCTGCCGTTTCACGAAATCGGCGAGGCTCTCGTTGCTGTCCGGGTCGTAGTCGCGGGCGGTACCGGGCAGCGCGTAGGACCGCAGGCCCAGCCGCACCGACATGTCGACGGCCCGCTGCACGCCCACCTGGGAGATCAGCTTCGCAAAGGCAGTGTTCGGCGAGGTGGCCAGCGCATCGGTGATGTTCATCGAGCCGCTGTAGCCACCGGCGTTGCGTACGCACCAGGTGGCCGGCGGGCAACCGGGCGAACTGCTGCTGCCCAGTCCCTTGGCCTGGAATGCCGGCGGCACCGGAAGCTGGGTGTCGATGCCCATGCCCATCTCCATGCCGGCGGCGACGGTGAAGATCTTGAACACCGAACCCGCACCGTTTCCGGCCAGCGAGAAGGGCTGCGGCTGCATGGTCTCGCCGGCGTCGGTGTTCAGGCCGTAGGTGCGGTTACTGGCCATCGCCACCACCGGGTGGGCTTCCTTGCCCGGCCTGACGACGCTCATCACACTGGCGACGCCGGTGATATCCGACGGGGCGTACTGGTTGACGGCCGATTTGATGTTGGCCTGTACATCGGGATCCAGCGTCGTCTTGATCAGATATCCGCCCTTGGATATCTGCTCCTTGCTGATACCGGCCCTTGCCAGGTAGTCCAGCGCGTAGTCGCAGAAGAAGGCGCGGTCCCCGGCCGCGATGCATCCGCGCGGCAACTCGTTGGGCGTCGGCAGCACGCCGAGTGGTTCCAGCTTGGCCGCGCGCAGCGCCTCGGCTTCCTGCGGCACGTTCTCGATCATGGTGTCCAGCACCAGGTTCCGCCGGGCCAATGCACCCTCGGGGTTGGTGTAGGGGTTCAGCACGCTGGTCGACTGAACCATGCCGGCCAGCAGCGCGGCCTGCTGCCAGTTCAGCTCGGAGGCGTTGACCCCGAAGTAGGTCTGGGCGGCGTCCTGGATACCGAAGGCGCCGTTACCGAAGGACACCAGGTTCAGGTATCGGGTCAGGATCTCCGGTTTGGTGAGCGTCTTGTCCAGCGTCAGCGCCATCCGGATCTCGCGCAGCTTGCGGGCGGGGGTGGTCTCGACGGCCGCGCGCTTCTCGGCGTCGGTCTGGGCGACCACCAGCAGTTGATAGTTCTTCACGTACTGCTGCTCGATGGTGGAGCCGCCACGGGTGTCCAGGTTGCCGGAGAGATAACCGGACAGGCCGGTCAGCGTGCCCTGCCAGTCCACACCGTTGTGCTCGGCGAACCGCTTGTCCTCGATCGAGACGATGGCCAGCTTCATGGCGTTGGCGATCTGATCGGTGGGCACCTCGAAGCGGCGCTGCGTGTACAGCCAGGCGATTGGGTTGCCGCGGGCGTCGGTCATCGTCGACACCGCCGGGATGTCGCCCTCGACCAATTGCGCCGATCCATTGGCGACCACATCAGAGGCCCGATTGGACATCAGGCCTATCCCGCCGACGACCGGGAACATCAATCCGGCGGCGATGACGGCGGCCAGCAGACAGCACCACATCAGTTTGATGACCGTCACCGCTACCGGCGGACGTGTCGGGGGCTGCTCAGGCATGAGTTACAGAGTAGCCAGCGGGTCCAATCGGGGCCCGCGAGCCGGGCGAATGCCGCTTTCGGGGCCCTGACGGCACGGTCGTCCCAAAAAAGCGTGATCTGACTGTTGCGTAAAAGGCCACTGACCACCTAGCTTGGACACACAATGCGATTCAGGTAACACTCTGGACGCAATGTGGCGCAGATTACATCTACGTGTTATGTAGTCCGGACGAAGGGATCGCTGGTGTCAGTCACATCATCTGCCACGCACAAGATTGGCGTTAGCCCCCAACTCCACGCTGCCGCCCCCGGGGCTGAGGCCGAGGCAAGGATCGCGTGGGTTTCGCAGGCGCGCTGCCGGCAGGCAGACCCCGATGAGCTTTTCGTACGCGGAGCCGCCCAGCGCAAGGCGGCAGTCATCTGCCGGCATTGCCCCGTCATCGCCGAATGCGGTGCCGACGCCCTGGACAACAAGGTGGAGTTCGGTGTCTGGGGCGGCATGACCGAGCGCCAGCGCCGCGCCCTGCTCAAGCAGCACCCCGAGGTCGTGTCCTGGGCAGAATTCTTCGCCGCCCAGCGCAAGCACCGCAGCGCGGTCTAGCTCGCCGCGGCGCCCGTGAGCTGATCGCCGATGGCGCGCAGCGCTTCCAGATCCGATACGTCGAATGGAAGTGACGGCACCCCGACGATCGCGACATGCGGGTTGGCGCCGGTGAACCGGGACAGCAGTCGCACCTCGCGCTTGGCGGTGGCCGCCCGCGCGGCGTGCACCCGCAGCACCGCAGCGGTCAACCCGCCCGCACCCTGCTCGGCATCGAGCTGATCGGCGGCCTCGGCGGCCTTCTCGCCGGCCAGGCTGGTCAGCGTCGGGTGGGTGCGGTTGAGAATCAGGCCGGCCAGCGGCATCTTCTCCTGAGACAAGCGGTCGACGAAGAACGAAGCCTCGCGCAGCGCATCCGGTTCGGCCGCCGACACCACCACGAACTGGGTGCCGCGGCGCTTGAGCAGCTCGTAGGTCTTGTCCGCCTTCTGCCGGAACCCGTCAAAGGTGGCGTCCAGCGCCTGCACGAAACCTGCTGCGTCAGCCAACATCTGGGATCCGAGCACCGTTGACAGCGCCTTCATCGCCAGTCCGACGGCGCCGGTGACGAGCTTGCCGATCCCGCGGCCCGGGGCCAGCAGCAGTCGCCACAGCCGGCTGTCCATGAAGCTGCCGAGCCGTTTGGGCGCGTCCAGGAAGTCCAGCGCGTTGCGCGACGGCGGGGTGTCCACCACGATCAGGTCCCACTTGTCCTCGGCCAGCAACTGGCCGAGCTTCTCCATCGCCATGTACTCCTGCGTGCCCGCCAGCGAGGTGGCCACCGTCTGGTAGAACTGGTTCTCCAGAATTGCTTCTGCGCGTTCGGAATCCGATGAGTACTGCAGCACCATCTCATCGAAGGTGCGGCGCATATCGAGCATCATGGCGTGTAGTTCGCCGGTCACCTCCGGAGCCAGCGGCACCCGCTGCGGGTTGTTGCCCAGGCTCTCGATGCCCAGTGCCTGCGCCAGTCGCTTGGCCGGGTCGATGGTCAGAACGACCACCGTGCGGCCACCTTCGGCGGCCCGCAGCGCCATCGCGGCGGCGGTCGTCGTCTTACCGACGCCGCCGGCGCCGCAGCACACGACGACCCGGTTGGCGGTATCGGCAAGGATGGCACCCAGATCCAGGGCCGGCGGAGTCGTACTCACGGGTTACCTCACTCCTTGGGCGGCAAGTGCTTCGGCGAGTTCGTACAGGCTGCCGAGGTCGACGCCATCGGCGATGGCGGGAAGTTCCAACCGGGCCACGTCGAGATCTTCGAGCAGTTCCGCGCTCTCGGCGCGTGCGGCGATCCGGGTGGCATGCTGGATGGACTCGGTGAGCAGTCCGGCGAAATCATTGTCCGACAACGTGATCCCGGCGGCATCGAGTCCGCCGCGGACGGCGTCGGCGTCGATGTCGCCCTCGGCGGCCTTGGTGAGGTCCGCGGCGGACAGGTACGAGGGGATGTTGCGGTTGACGATCACGCTGCCGATGGGCAGATCGAGTGCGCGCAGTTCGCTGATCGCCTCGATGGTCTCCTGCACGGGCAGCGCCTCCAACAGGGTCACCAGGTGGATGGCGGTCAGATCCGAATGCAGGATCTTGACCACACCGTCGGCCTGCGAGTGCACCGGACCGCCCTTGGCCAACTCGGACACCGCCTTGGTGACATCGAGAAAACGTGAGATGCGCCCCGTCGGGGGAGCGTCGACCACGATCGCGTCGTAGGCGGTCTGGCCGGTCTTGGCCGGCTTGTCGTTGCGCACCACGATCTCCTTGATCTTGCCGGTGAGCAGCACATCCCGCAGGCCCGGGGCGATCGTGGTGGCGAACTCGACCGCACCGATGCGGCGCATCGCGCGGCCGGCGATGCCGAGGTTGTAGAACATGTCGAGGTATTCCAGAAACGCCGCCTCGGTGTCGATGGCCAGCGCGTTGACCTGTCCCCCACCGTCGGCGGTGGCGATCTTGACTTCCTTGTAGGGAAGCGGCGGCACGTCGAAGAGTTGGGCGATGCCTTGGCGTCCTTCGACCTCCACCAGCAGTACCTTGCGGCCCCCGGCGGCCAGCGCCAGTGCCAGCGCCGCCGCGATCGTCGACTTGCCGGTGCCGCCCTTTCCGGTGACGAAGTGCAGCCGTGCCTTGGTCAGGCGGGACGGCCAGCCGACCGGTTTGCGGTCGTTGGATTCTTGTTCCACGCCTGCATGCTATCCATGCGTGACGGATGGCCGGATAAGCTCGCCCACATGAGCGAGTTAACCCGTTGGGAATACGCCACAGTTCCGTTGCTGACGCACGCCACCAAGCAGATCCTGGATACCTGGGGTGTCGACGGCTGGGAACTGGTGTCGGTGCTGCCCGGCCCCACCGGTGAGCAGCATGTCGCCTACCTGAAGCGGCCCAAGTGAGCGCCGCCTCGGCGAAGCTGGCCGAGCTGGGCATCGCACTGCCCGCGGTGGTCGCGCCGCTGGCGGCGTACGTCCCCGCGGTGCGCACCGGCAATCTGGTCTACACCGCAGGACAGCTGCCGATCAGCGACGGTGCACTGCTGGCCACCGGCAAGGTCGGCGCCGAGGTCACCGCCGAGCAGGCCAAGGACCTGGCCCGTCAATGTGGGCTCAACGCACTGGCGGCCGTGCACGCGCTGGTGGGCATCGACTCGGTCGTCAAGGTGGTCAAGGTCGTCGGCTTCGTGGCCTCGGCGCCCGGATTCGACGGACAGCCCGGCGTCATCAACGGGGCCTCCGAACTGTTCGGTGAGATCTTCGGCGAGGCCGGCGCACACGCGCGGTCCGCGGTCGGGGTGTCCGAGCTGCCGCGCAACGCCCCGGTGGAAGTGGAAGTGATCGTCGAGGTCGCGTGACGACCCATCCCGCGTACGGCGTGCTGAGGCCGGTCTTGGAAACGGACACTGTGACGGCCTCCGTTTTACTGTGCGACAACCCGGGCATCATGACGCTGGACGGCACCAACACCTGGGTGCTGCGCGGCCCGCGCAGCGACGAGATGGTGATCGTCGACCCCGGGCCCGACGACGCCGAGCACATCGAGCGCATCGCGGCACTGGGGAAGATCCCGTTGGTGTTGATCAGCCACAAGCACGGGGACCACACCGACGGCATCGACATGCTGGTGGAGCGCACCGGCGCGGTGGTCCGCGCGGTGGGCAGCGGATTCCTGCGGGGCATGGGCGGACCACTGACCGACGGCGAGGTGATCGACGCGGCCGGTCTGCGCATCACGGTGATGGCCACTCCCGGCCACACCGTGGACTCGCTGTCATTCCTGGTCGACGACGCGGTGCTGACCGCCGACACCGTGCTGGGCCGCGGCACCACCGTCATCGATGACGAGGACGGCAGCCTCGCGGCCTACCTGGAATCGCTGCGCCGGCTACGGGGACTGGGGCCGCGCACCGTGCTGCCCGGGCACGGCCCCGAACTCGACGATCTGGCCGATGTCGCCACCGCCTACCTGGCCCATCGCGAACAACGACTCGAACAGGTTCGCGGCGCCCTGCATGTGCTGGGTGAGGACGCCACCGCGAAGCAGGTCGTCGCCCACGTCTACACCGATGTGGACCAGAAGCTGTGGCCCGCGGCCGAGAAATCGACGCAGGCCCAGCTGGATTACCTCAGACAGTGACTTGCGGAGCCCCAGTCGGAATCATTCCGACGGAGACTCCACAAACCGCAGATCGGTCTAGCGGGCGCGCCGTGCGAGCCGCTCGCTGTCGCTGATCAGCACGCTCTTGCCCTCGAGCCGGATCCAGCCGCGGTGGGCGAAATCGGCCAGGGCCTTGTTCACGGTCTCGCGGGAGGCGCCGACGAGCTGGGCGATCTCTTCCTGCGTCAGGTCGTGGGTGACGCGCAGGGCGCCACCCTCCTGCGTACCGAAGCGCTGGGCCAGCTGCAGCAGCTGCTTGGCGACCCGGCCGGGCACATCGGTGAAGATCAGGTCGGCCAAGTTGTTGTTGGTGCGGCGCAGGCGGCGGGCCAACACGCGCAGCAGCTGCTCGGCGATCTCCGGGCGGTCGGCGATCCAGGCGCGCAGCGCCTCGCGGTCCATCGAGACCGCGCGCACCTCGGTGATCGTGGTGGCACTGGAGGTACGCGGGCCGGGGTCGAAGATCGACAGCTCGCCGAACATGTCGGACGGGCCCATGATCGTCAGCAGGTTCTCCCGGCCGTCAGGGGAACGCCGGCCGATTTTCACCTTGCCGGACGTGATGATGTAGAGCCGGTCACCGGGCTCGCCTTCGGCGAACACCGTGTGTCCGCGCGGAAAGTCGACGGGCTGCAGCTGTTTGGTCAGCGCAGCGACCGCAGTGGGTTCTACCCCTTGGAAGATTCCGGCCCTGGCCAGGATCTCGTCCACGTTGCCCCTCTTAAGCTCATCGGGTGATATGTCATGCGTATCAAACCTGCGGTGGCTGACCGCCTAGCTTGTTAGCGAATTCAGTCTAGAGGTTGGCCCGCCGACGACGAGCCAACGCTACACACGATTGGGCTGGCGAGTCGCGGGAAACTGCGGATTGCCCTCGCTGGACGTCGCCAACCGGGTCGGCAGACCGGTGAACGCCCGCGGTTCGCGGGGGGGCCGGGCGTTTGCGTTCCAGCAAATCCGTGCCGACATTGCGGCGCAGCGTCGTGGTCTCATCGGTCTCCAGGCTTGCTTCCAGGCGCTCGAGCCCGAAGGTCGCCAGCATCAGCAACCCGGGGATGAAGGCGACCAGCAACCAAGACACACAGGTGAGTAAACACGGCGAAGGTCTCAGCGCGATCACGGTTTGTCACCGGTCGGAACCGGACTGTCGGGCCTTCTTCCCCTGTCGCTTCGCTCGCCCATGTCCGCATGTCAGTACGCTGATCGGGTGAGTGCGAGCACCGTCCGGAGCAAGTCGTCCGCCGCATGGGACCGCGAGACCCATCTCGGTCTGGTCCGCCGGGCCCGGCGGATGAACCGTGCGCTCGCGGTGGCCTTCCCACACGTCTATTGCGAGCTGGATTTCACCAACCCGCTCGAACTCACGGTCGCGACCATCCTGTCGGCCCAGTGCACCGACAAACGCGTCAACCTGACCACCCCGGCGTTGTTCAAGCGGTACCGCACCGCGCTGGACTACGCCCAGGCCGACCGGACCGAACTCGAAGAGCTGATCCGGCCCACCGGTTTCTACCGCAACAAGGCCAACTCGCTGATCAACCTGGGCCAGGAGTTGGAGGCCCGGTTCGACGGTGAGGTGCCCGACAACCTGGCCGACCTCGTCACCTTGCCCGGTGTCGGCCGCAAGACCGCCAACGTGGTGCTGGGCAATGCCTTCGACATCCCCGGCATCACCGTCGACACCCACTTCGGCCGGTTGGTGCGGCGCTGGCGCTGGACCGCCGAAGAGGACCCGGTGAAGGTCGAGCACATCGTCGGTGAGTTGATCGAACGCCGCGAATGGACGCTGCTGAGCCATCGCGTGATCTTTCACGGCCGCCGCGTCTGCCATGCCCGTCGCCCGGCGTGCGGGGTGTGCGTGCTGGCCAAGGACTGCCCGTCCTTCGGTGCCGGCCCCACCGATCCGGTCACCGCGGCGGCGCTGGTGAAGGGTCCCGAGACCGAGCACCTGCTGGCGCTGGCCGGGCTGTGAGCCGCTCGGCCCGCTGGACCGCGGCAGTACTGATCATCCTGGTGGCGCTGGGCTACGCGCTGTGGCGCGAACTCGATACCGACACCTCGGGCCCCGTCGATGCCGGCACACCCGCCGCGCGCGATCACCGCGATGCCGATACCCCCGAGGCGTTGGCCGGCCCCCGGGCGCGTGCCGACCTGGCGCCCTGCCCGAGCGCGGAGGCCGGTCCCGGGCCGCAGGCGTTGCGCGGTATCACCCTGGAATGCGCGGGTGACGGCACCCCGATGGATCTCGCACCGGGGTTGGCGGGCCGGCCGGTGCTGCTCAACCTGTGGGCGTACTGGTGCGGACCGTGCGCGGACGAGCTGCCCGCACTGGCCGAATACCAGCGGAGGATGGGTGATCGGGTGACGGTCCTGACGGTGCACCAGGACGAGAACGAGACCGCCGGTCTGCTGCGCCTCGCCGAGCTGGGCGTCCGGTTGCCGACGGTGCAGGACGGGCGCCGCCTCGTCGCGGGCGCGCTCAAGGTGCCCAACGTCATGCCTGCGACCGTCGTGCTGCGGGCGGACGGTAGCGTGGCCGAAATCCTGCCGCGCCCGTTCACCGACGCCGACGAGATCGCCGCGGCGGTGAATCCGTCGATAGGAGTTCCGGTTGAGTAGCACCCGCGGCGGGCAAGAGCGCAGCGACCCGGGGAGTGTTCTGGCGCCGGACGCCGCGCCGCGCTGGCTGCAGCCGCTGGTCGACAATGTCGCCGCGGTGCCCGATGCCTACCGGAGTCGTGTCCCCGCCGATGTGCTCGCCGCCATCACCGCCGCCAACGAAACCGCCACCCGCGCGGGCACCAAACGCGATGCCGCGGTGCTGGTTCTGTTCTCCGGCCCCGCCGAGGCCCCGGTCGGCGGGCCGCCGCCGGACACCGACCTCCTGGTCACCGTGCGCGCCTCCACACTGCGCAACCACTCCGGACAGGCCGCATTTCCCGGCGGGGTGTCCGACCCGGAGGACGACGGCCCGGTATCCACCGCGCTGCGCGAGGCCCGTGAGGAGACCGGCGTCGACACCGGTCGGTTGACCCCGCTGGCCGTCCTGGACCGGATGTTCATCCCGCCGACCGGTTTTCACGTCGTTCCGGTGCTGGCCTAT
Source organism: Mycolicibacterium frederiksbergense (assembly GCA_030499155.1). Taxonomy (GTDB): domain Bacteria; phylum Actinomycetota; class Actinomycetes; order Mycobacteriales; family Mycobacteriaceae; genus Mycobacterium; species Mycobacterium frederiksbergense_A. The sequence goes on from JAUKNU010000001.1 coordinate 2,108,289, forward strand.
TCGCCGGATCCGGGGCCAGTCGGGGTGGTCGACCCAGGGGAGGCGGCCATCGTCGCGCGGGTTCCGCTGCGCGCGTTCATCAATCCGGAGAACCGGTTGATGGTCTACCGCGAGGCCAACACCAGCCGTTTCGCCGGCCCGGCATTCCTGCTGAACCAGATGCTGGTGTGGGGTTTCACCGGTCAGGTGATCTCGGCGATTCTCGACGTCGCCGGGTGGGCGCAGCCGTGGGACACCGACAACCTGCGTGAGTTGGACGAGGCAATGGCGCTTGTCGGACGCGCCAGCCAGTACCGTGAGGCCCAACAATGACACCGTCACAGTGGCTCGACCTCGCCATCCTCGCCGTCGCCTTCGTGGCCGCGGTCTCGGGCTGGCGCTCCGGCGCGCTCGGCTCGCTGCTGTCGTTCATCGGGGTGGTGCTCGGCGCCGTCGCGGGCGTGCTGCTGGCACCACATGTCGTCGGCAACATCGACGGGCCCCGCACGAAACTGTTCGCGACGCTGTTCCTGATCCTGGCCCTGGTGGTCATCGGGGAGATCGCCGGTGTGGTGCTGGGCCGAGCGGTGCGCGGCGCCATGCGCAACCGCGGTCTGCGCACCATCGACTCGATCATCGGCGCGGCCCTGCAGCTGGTCACCGTGCTGGTGGCGGCCTGGTTGCTGGCCACCCCGCTGACCAGCCAGCCCACCCTGGCCGGGGCCGTCCGCGGCTCCAAGGTGCTCAGCGAGGTCGACGCCCTCGCCCCGGAGTGGCTCAAGAAGGTGCCCGCCCGGCTGGCCGGTCTACTGGACACCTCGGGCCTGCCCGCGGTGCTCGAACCCTTCAGCCGCACCCCGATCGTCGCCGTCGACGCACCGGATGCGGCACTGTCGGCATCACCGGTTGTCGAGGCCACCAGGAACAGTGTGGTGAAGATCCGCGGAGTCGCACCCAGCTGCCAGAAGGTGTTGGAGGGCAGCGGCTTCGTCATCGCACCGAACCGGGTCATGTCCAACGCACACGTGGTCGCCGGCGCGGAGACCGTCACCGTGGAGGTGGGCGGGCAGTCCTATGACGCCAGCGTGGTCGCCTATGACCCCAACCAGGACATCTCCATCCTGGCCGTCCCGGAATTGCCGTCCGTCCCGCTGATCTTCGACGATTCCGAGGCCGAGCCGACCACCGACGCCATCGTGATGGGCTATCCGGGTGGCGGGGACTTCACCGCGACCCCGGCGCGCGTGCGCGAGACAATCGAGCTCAACGGTCCCGACATCTACAACTCGACGACGGTGAACCGGACCGTGTACACCGTCAGGGGGACTGTCCGGCAAGGCAATTCCGGTGGCCCGATGATCGACAAGGACGGCAGGGTCCTCGGTGTGGTGTTCGGGGCCGCCGTCGACGACGCGGACACCGGATTCGTGCTGACCGCGCAGGAGGTACTGCCGCAGCGGCTCGAGGTCGGCAACACCGCGCCGGTGCCCACCGGTACGTGCATCGGTCAGCCGGGATAAACCTCAGCCAGAAACTGCTGTAGCGCGGCGTTGACCGGCACCGGGGTCTCCTCGTGCGCGAAATGTCCGGCCCCGGGTACGGAGACGAACTGGCCGCGTGAGACGAACGGCTCGGTGCGGCGCACCGAGTCGGCCAGCACATACGGATCGGCCGCGCCGCGCAGATGGAGCAGCGGAATGTCCAGCGGTCGCTTCATCGACTGCATGAATCGTCGTCCCTCGGTGCGCAGCTGGCTGCGCACCGCCCAGCGCTGGTATTCCAAGGTGGAATGGGCCGCGCCCGGGATCTGAATCGCCTGCCGTAGGTGCCGGACCGTCTCGGCGAAGTCCTCGGTGGCCAGCCAGGCGTCACCGGCGCGGCTGCGCACCACCCGCTCGACCTCTATTGCGTTGTGGCGCATCAACTTGCGCTCCGGCCAGATGGGCAGCTGGTATCGCAACAGCCATGGCAGCAGCGCCCGGCGCTGCGCGGAGTTGGCGAGCACCGATTCGCGCAGCGCCACCGGGTGCGGCGAGCTGACCAGGGCGACGGCGTCGACCGCCCGGGGATGCAGGATCGAGGTGGCCCAGCAGACCAGCCCGCCGTCGGCATGGCCGATCAGCGTCGCCGAACTGTGGCCGAGCGCGCGCACCAGGCCGGCGGTGTCACCGGCCAGCGTCCACCCGTCATACCCGCGAGGCGGTTTGTCGCTGCCGCCATACCCGCGCAGATCGACGGCGACCACCCGAGCCGCCCCGGCGTCGCTCAGGCCGCGCAGCTGGTGGCGCCAGGACCACCAGAAGGACCCGAAGCCGTGCAGCAGGATCACCAGCGGGCGGTCGGGCTGCTCGGAACCGGTCAGCCCCTCCACGACATGGAAGCGGATGCCGTTGGCGTGGATCTGCAGGTGTCGCCACGGTCCGTCGATGCGTACAACAGACGGATCCGGCCGGGGTGCCATGAGGGGCGTCGGCTACCAGCCCGACGGGTCGGTGGTGAGCGCGGGACGCGGCGCCTCGGGCTTGTCGTGGCCCGGCGTCAGCGCCTCCTTGGTTTCCTTCACCGACTCGATGGTCTGCTGCGGCCCCCGGATGCGGCGCACCTTGAGGTAGCCGAACAGCGCCAGCGCAACCGTCGTCAGCACCATGATCCCGAACACGATCAGGAACGCCGCCCACCGCCACAGCCAGGTGTCCAGCAACTCGGCGATGAAGAAGAACAGGAAGAAGGTCGAGTAGAACAGCACGACCAGCGCCGCGATGAAGAAGACGCTGCCGGTGAGGCCCTTCTTCACATCGCGGGTGATCTCGGCCTTGGCCAGTTCCACCTCGGCGCGCACCAGCGTCGAAACCTGCGCGGTCGCATCCTTGACCAGGTCACCGATCGACGGATCGACCTTCGGGGCGTGCGGGTCCACGAGCGGAATCGATGTGACGGTCGCGGGCACGCCGTTCTTGCGGTCCCCGTTGCTCGAGCTCATGGGGGCTATGTTGCCATGGTCCGGGGGCGAGCGAAGCGACGGGGAAGGTTCCAGCAGCCGAGGTTTCCTCCCGGCCGACATAGAATGGCGAGCACCGATTGAACGGGGAGACCTTGAGACACCGCTGGCGGTACCTGGCGCGTTTCGTTTCGCTCGCGGTGCTGGCCCCCCTCGCGTTGTCGACGGGACCGGCCGCCCACGCCGAAGGACCGGTCGATCTCGGCGGCGGATCCGGCATCGTCATCGACGGGCATGCGTTCTGCACGCTCACCTCGATCGGTCACGACGCAGCGGGAAAGCTCATCGGGTTCACCTCTGCGCACTGCGGCGGACCGGGAGCGGTCGTCGCATCCGAGGCGGCGCCGAAGGCGGGCACGGTCGGCGTCATGGTCGCCGGCAATGATGGCCTCGACTACGCCGTCATCGAGTTCGATCAGCGCAAGGTGCGCCCGGTGAACACCGTCAACGGATTCTCGATCTTCGGGCTCGGTCCGGACCCGTCGTTCGGTGAGGTGGCCTGCAAGCTGGGCCGCACCACCGGATACTCCTGCGGCGTGACCTGGGGCCCGGGTCAGGACCCGGGCACCATCCTGAATCAGGTGTGCGGGCAGCCCGGCGACTCCGGCGCGCCGGTGACGGTGAACAACCGGCTCGTCGGCATGATTCACGGCGCCTTCACCGAGGAACTGCCGACGTGCGTGGTCAAGTACGTGCCGCTGCACACCCCTGCCGTCACCGTGTCGATCAACACGGTGCTGGCGGACATCACGACCAAGAACCGCCCGGGCACCGGATTCGTGCCGGTCGCCTGAGCTGACCGAATCCCCGGGTTGCTGCGCTCTGGCCCGCCGTAGCTACTTGCTGGCGCGGATCGCCTCGAACACGCTGGGATCCAACAGCGTCGAGGTGTCGCCGAGTTCGCGGCCCTCGGCCACATCGCGCAGCAACCGGCGCATGATCTTGCCGCTGCGGGTCTTGGGCAGCTCCGGAACGACATGGATCTCGCGGGGTTTGGCGATCGGCGAGATCTCCTTGGCCACTTCGGCGCGCAACTCGTCGACCATCCCCTCGGCGCCACCGTGGGCGCTGGCCTTCAGGATGACGAATGCGCAGATGGCTTGCCCGGTCTGCTCATCGGTGGCTCCGACGACGGCGGCCTCGGCCACCCCGGCGTGCCCGACCAACGCGGACTCGACCTCGGCGGTCGAGATGCGGTGCCCGGAGATGTTCATGACATCGTCGATGCGGCCCAGCACCCAGATCTCGCCGTCGCTGCCGTAGCGCGCGCCGTCGCCGGCGAAGTACCAGCCCTGCTCGGCGAACCGCGACCAGTAGGTCTCCTTGAACCGCTCCGGGTCACCCCAGATGCCGCGCAGCATCGACGGCCATGGCTTGTCGAGCACCAGATAGCCGTTGGCCTGCTCACCGTGGTCGGTGCCCGGTTTGAGCTCGTTGCCCTCGTCGTCGACGATCTTGGCCGAGATGCCCGGCAGCGGTCGCATCGCCGAACCCGGCTTGGTGGACGTCACGCCGGGCAGCGGTGAGATCATGATCGACCCGGTCTCGGTCTGCCACCAGGTGTCGACGATCGGGGTTTTGTCATCGCCGAAAACGGTGCGGTACCAACGCCATGCCTCGGGGTTGATGGGTTCGCCGACCGAGCCCAGCAGTCGCAGGCTCGACAGATCGTGGTCGGCGGGGATCTGACGTCCCAGCTTCATGAACGTGCGAACCAGCGTGGGTGCGGTGTAATAGATTGTCACACCGTACTTTTCGATGATCTCGAAGTGACGGTGCTCGGTGGGAGAGGTCGGAGTGCCCTCGTAGACCACCTGGGTGACGCCGTTGGACAGCGGTCCGTACACGATGTACGTGTGTCCGGTCACCCAGCCGATATCGGCTGTGCACCAGTACACGTCGGACTCCGGCTTGACGTCGAAGACGTTGAAGTGGGTGTAGGACGACTGCGTGAGGTAGCCACCGGTGGTGTGCACGATGCCCTTGGGCTTACCGGTGGTGCCCGAGGTGTAGAGCAGGAACAGCGGATGCTCGGCATCGAACGCCTCAGGTTCGTGCACGGTCGACGCGCCGTCCACCGCCTCGTGCCACCAGATGTCGCGGCCTTCGGTCCACGTGATGTCAATACCTGTGCGGCGCACCACCAGTACGTGTTCCACGGACTCGGATGCTTCAACAGCGTCGTCCACGGCCTCCTTGAGCGAGGCGGCCTTTCCGCGCCGGTACTGGCCATCGGTGGTGATGACGAGCTTGGCCTCGGCATCATCGATGCGGGCCCGCAGCGCGGACGCCGAGTACCCGGCGAACACCACCGAGTGCATGATGCCCAGTCGTGCGCAGGCCAGCATCGACACGATGGCCTCGGGCACCATCGGCATGTAGATGGCGACGCGGTCGCCGGACACCAGCCCCAGCTCGGTCAGGGCGTTGGCGGCCTTACAGACCTCGTCCTTGAGTTCTGAATATGTGAGTGTGCGGGCGTCGTCGACCGGTTCGCCGACCCAGTGGATGGCGACCCGGTCACCGTTTCCGGCCTCGACGTGGCGGTCCACACAGTTGTAGGCGACGTTGAGCTTGCCGCCCACGAACCACTTCGCGAACGGCGCGTCCGACCAGTCCAGTACCTCTTCGAACGGGGTCTGCCAGGCCAGCCGGTTGGCCTGCTCGGCCCAGAACCCGAGCCGGTCGGCCTCGGCCGCGTCATACAGGTCACTGGTGGCATTGGCGTTCGCCGCGAAGTCCGCCGGCGGCGGGTAGGCGGACGGGACGCCGGTGTGCGTGGCTGTGGTGTTGCTCATGGTGTGTGAGCCTAGTCACCGAACGTTGCACGGGCGTTGGAGCCTCACAACATGCGCTGCGGGCGGTGCGCGTACTGCGCCGAACGTCGAAGATTGCGAGCCCAGCGGTCGGCTAGCGTTACGGCAATGACCGATCCACTTGCCCCGCTGGTGGCACTCGAAGGCGTAGCGGCCGCCGGCGAAGAGGCCCGCGAGGAACTGGGCCGGGCCCATCGTCACCGGACCAACCTCCGCGGATGGCCGGCCACGGCCGCCGAAGCCGCGCTGCGGGCCGCACGGGCGTCGTCGGTGCTCGATGGCGGCTCGCTCAGTCTGTCCGAGAACGGCGAGCCCGATCCGGTGTTGGCCGGCGCGCTGCGGGTGTCCGAGGCGCTGGAGGGCGGGGCGAATACGCTGACCGGGGTATGGCAGCGTGCGCCGCTGCAGGCGCTGGCCAGATTGCACGCGCTGGCCGCGGCGGATCTGGTCGATGACGAGCATCTGGGCCGTCCGCGCTCGGCGCCGGAGGTGGGGCCCCGACTGGAGATGTTGGCCGAGCTGGTGACCGGCGGGACCAATGTGCCCGCCTTTGTGCTGGCGGCCGTCGCGCATGGGGAGCTGTTGACGCTCGAGCCGTTCGGCACCGCGGACGGCGTGGTGGCGCGGGCCGTGTCGCGGCTCATCACGATGTCGAGCGGGCTGGACCCGCACGGTCTCGGGGTGCCGGAGATGTTCTGGATGAAGCAGTCCGGAAACTACCGGGCGGCCGCTCGTGGATTCGCGTCGGGAACGCCGAACGGGTTGGGCGCGTGGTTGGTCCTCAGCAGCCAAGGTCTGCATGCCGGTGCGCGCGAGGCGCTTTCGATCGCCCAGGCCGCGAAGGGCTGATCCGGACCGTCCAGCAAATGAAGCGGGCGACGATCCGTGATCGGACTTTCGTCCGATTCGGCTCGCCGCCCGCTAGCACGGACTCCGGTTACCAAGCGTGCTCTGGTGGGTTGTGTGGGTGGCCTCGGCGTTCTTCCGATGCGCTACGACTGCAATCCCACCCAAGAGATTGTCGACGTCATTCGCTTTTCGCAATTCCGCAGGCCCACAACGCTTCTGCCTGTATGGCGGCATGTGCTCCGCGTGGGTTCCGGTGATCCGTGCTGGGATGCCCGACTCGGGAGATCACACCTTCTCTTCCGGTGTGGCCTTGGCCTTGCCGTGCTTCCGTGCCTCCCTTTGTACTCCGTGACCGCGGTCACAGCAAGTACCAATCGGGTGCGAATCCGGATCGTTACGCCGGCGTGCGTAGCTACCGGCGGGTAGTGGTGCGCGGCAGCACCTTACGGAGCAGGGAATAGGTGAGCGCACCGCCGGCCAGCGCGCTCAGCCCGACCGCGACCGTCGTGGCGACGGCCGCGCCCGACGGAGCGGCGGGCAGCCGGTCCCGCAGCGGCACCGGGCGGCTGAAGGTGAGCACCGGCCACTCGCGCGCGGCGGCCTCCTTGCGCAGGCCGCGGTCGGGATTTACGACAGAGGGGTGCCCGACGGTCTCGAGCATCGGCAGGTCGGTGATCGAATCGGAGTAGGCGTAGCAATGCTCCAGCGCATACCCCTCGCGGGTGGCCAGCTCACGGATCGCCTCGGCTTTGCCTTCGCCGAAACAGTAGAAGGCAACCTCGCCGGTGTACTTTCCATCTTCTGCGACCATCCGGGTGGCCATCGCGTGGGTGGCGCCGAGAGCGCGGGCGATCGGCGCCACGATCTCTTCGCCGGATGCCGACACCACCACCACGTCCCGGCCGCACAGCTTGTGGTCGGCGATCAGGTTGGCGGCCTCCGCGAAGACCAGTGGATCGACGATCTCGTGCAGGGTCTCACTGACCACGGAGCGCACCTGCTCGACGTCCCAACCTGTGCACATGTCGGTCAGATAGGTGCGCATCCGATCCATCTGATCGTGATCGGCCCCGGACATCAGAAAGAGGAACTGAGCGTAGGACGACTTCAGCACGGCACGGCGGTTGAGCAGACCCTGATCGAAAAACGGTTTGCTGAATGCGAGGGTGCTCGACTTTGCTATGACTGTCTTGTCGAGGTCGAAAAAGGCGGCCGTGCGGACAGGTTGACCGGTGTGCGATGCGGGCCCCGGCGCACTGGATTCGTCGGCGGGCCCCTCGGATGCCGTCACGGATTCCAGCATAGGGGGAGGCCTCGGGAGTACTTTCCCAACCCTGGGAAAGTGGCAGCTCACGACACGTGTCGCAAACTGCACAAATTTTCGTATTTCGGGCAAATGTCCTGCATCGCTACTTGCGCCGACGGGCAATTCCGTGTGTATAGTGGGCCTTACTCGGCTATGTCCGAGTGTGGATCAGCCCGACCCCCCGGGGCTGATACACGACGACCTCCGCCTCCTCCCCCCCTGGCGGGGGTCGTCCCTTTTTCCGGGTAAGTTCACCGCCCGCACCGAAGTTTCCAGCACAGCTGCGAATCGTTGCGGAACGGGATTTTCACAAGATCAGACGCCCGTCGAGTTGTGCACAAACGCCGATTCATCCACAGATCGGCCGCACCCTCTGGTGCCGTCGGCGCCCTCTTCTGCACGGTGGATGAATGACGCCGGCCACCTCAGTACTCGCCCTGGTCGACGACCGGACGCTGCGTGATGACGTCGACCGGGTGGCGGCCGCCGCGTCGGTGCGGGTGGTCCACGCCCACCGTCCGTCCAGTCGCACGGTCTGGTTGAGCGCTCAGGCGGTGGTGCTCGATTCGGCAGCGGCTGGCCGGTGCGCTCACGACGGCATGCCGCGTCGTGACCGGGTCTTCCTGGTGGGGTTGGCCGAACCTGTCGACGGTGACTGGAAAGCTGCGGTATCCGTTGGGGCGCAACGGATTATCCGGCTGCCCGAGCAGGACGGCGAATTGATCGATGCGTTCGCCACAGCAACACAGGGCGCCGGCCCCAACGCCCACCGAGGTGCGGTCGTCGCGACGCTCGGCGGGTGCGGAGGGGCAGGTGCCTCGCTGTTCGCCGCGGCGCTGGCGCAGGCCGCACCGCAATCGCTGCTCATCGACACCGATCCCTGGGGCGGTGGCCTGGACCTGGCGATGGGCACCGAGCGGGTACCCGGACTGCGGTGGCAGGACCTCACGCTGCGCGAGGGCCGGCTCGGGTTCGATGCCTTGCGCGGCGCACTGCCCCGCCGTCGTGGCGTCACTGTGCTCTCCGGCGGGCGCCATGGCACAGAGATCGACGGCGGAGCGCTGAGCGCGGTCATCGATGCGGGCCGCACCGCCGGGGTGACGGTCGTATGTGACGTGCCGCGGCGGGTGGCCCACGCGGTCGAGGTCGCGCTGGCATCGGCGGATCTGGTCGTGATGATCGTCCCGGCCGACGTCCGCGCGGCGGCGGCCGCCGGTGCGCTCGCCGGATGGGTCCGGACGGTCAATCCGAACGTCGGTCTGGTGGTGCGTGGCCCGGCACCGGGCGGGCTGCGCGCGACCGATATCGCCGCGACCGTCGCGCTGCCGCTGGTCGCGGCGATGCGGCCGCAGCCCGGGCTGGCCGACACCCTGGAACGGGGCGGCCTGTGCCTGCGGGCGCGGTCCCCGCTGGCACGGGCCGCGGCGGACGTCTTGGGGATGCTGTCGTGACCGGGTCGCTGATCGACCGGGTCCGGGAGCGGCTCGCGGCCGAGCAGGCTCCGCTGCACCCCACCGTCGTGGCCGAGGCCATCCGGGCGGAATCCGGCGGGCTGCTCGGTGACACCGAGGTGCTGGCCGGGATGCGGACCCTGCAGACCGAGCTGACCGGAGCAGGCATACTCGACCCGCTGCTGCGTAGCGCGGACACCACCGACGTGCTGGTCACCGCACCCGATTCGATATGGATTGATGACGGAAACGGACTGCGGCGCAGCCAGATCCGTTTTCCTGACGAGGATGCGGTGCGCAGACTGGCCCAACGGCTGGCGCTGGCGGCGGGCCGCCGACTCGACGACAGCCGGCCCTGGGTGGATGGACAGCTCAGCTGCCTCGGAGACGACCTGGTCCGGCTGCACGCCGTGCTGCCCCCGGTCGCGGCCGCCGGGACCTGCATCTCCTTGCGGGTGCTGCGCCCGGCGCGCCAGGACCTCACGGCGTTGATCTCCACCGGCGCCATCGCCGGCCCGGCCGCCGAACTGCTGCGGGGGGTCATCGCCGGCCGGCTGGCGTTCCTCATCTGCGGCGGAACCGGGTCCGGAAAGACGACCCTGCTGTCGGCCGCGCTGGGTGCGGTCTCCACCGCAGAACGCATCGTCTGCGTCGAGGACGCACCGGAACTCGCGCCACGGCACCCGCACGTCGTCAACCTGGTGGCCAGGGGCGCCAATGTGGAGGGCGTCGGCGAGGTGACGGTACGCGACCTGGTGCGTCAGGCACTGCGGATGCGCCCCGATCGCATCGTGGTCGGTGAGGTGCGCGGCGCCGAGGTGGTCGACCTGCTCACCGCCCTGAACACCGGGCACGACGGCGGAGCGGGCACCGTGCATGCCAACAGCGCGGCCGAGGTGCCCGCCCGCCTGGAGGCGCTGGCGGCCCTCGGTGGACTGGACCGGGCGGCGTTGCACAGCCAGCTGGCCGCAGCGGTGCAGGTGGTGTTGCAGGTGGGGCGGGACTCCGCCGGACGCCGGCGGCTCACCGAGATCGCAGTGCTGAACCACGGACCCGACGGCTGGGTAGGGACACGCACCGCGTGGCATGCCGATCGCGGGTTCTGCTCCGGTGCAGAGACATTGGCCGCACTGCTCGACGCGCGGAGCACGCGATGAGCGCCGCGGCGGCCCTGCTGGCCGTGGCGCTGCTGGTGGCCCCGGCGCCGGCCCGGGCCAGGCTGATCGGCGCGGGCGGGCCCGGCCGACCGCCGATCCGGGCGCTGTGGTGTGCGGTCGTGCCGCTCGCCCTGATCGCGGTCATCGCCCTGGAACCGACCGTGGTGCTGGCGGCGGCTATCCTGCTCGGCACCGTATTCGTCCGCCGGCGCGGCTCATCGGCGAAGCGGCGCCGGTGCGCCGAAGCAGCGGCCTTACGGGACGGGCTGGACATCCTCACCGGTGAGTTGCGGGCGGGCGCGCACCCGGTGGCAGCCTTCGACGCGGCCGGCACCGAGGTCGGCGCGGATGTGGGTCAACGGTTGCAGGCGGTGGCCGCACGGGGGCGTCTCGGCGCCGACGTCGGTGCCGGGATCCGTTCGGTGGCAGCGGTTTCCGCCCAGCCGGAATGTTGGGTGCGGCTCGCGGTGTGCTGGGAGCTGGCACAGTCGCACGGTCTGGCGATCGCCACGCTGATGAGGGCCGCGCACCATGACATCGTCGAACGGGAGAGATTCCACGTCCGGGTCGACGCCGGGCTGGCGGGGGCGAGGACGACGGCCGCGGTGCTGGCCGGGATGCCGTTGCTCGGCATCGCGCTGGGGCAGGCGATCGGTGCCGATCCGCTGGCGTTCCTGCTCTCCGGGGGAGCCGGGGGTGTCCTGCTGGTCGTCGGGATCACGTTGTCCTGTCTGGGCCTGTTGTGGTCGGACCGCATCGTGACGGGATTGCCCAGATGAGTTGGGCCGCGCTGCTCCTGGCCGCCGCGCTCTTGGTGGGCGCCGGCCCCAACCGGATCCGCGGAAGCGGCACCGATGCCACCGCGTCGTTCGGCCCGCGGGTCGATCCGCTGGCGGCGGCCTCCTGTTTCGACGTGCTGGCGGCCTGCCTGACCGCGGGGATGGCGACGGCCTCGGCCACCGCCGCGTCCGCCGGTCTCGCGCCACCGGCGCTGGCCGACCAGCTGACCCGGGCCGCGCACCTGCTCGCCCTCGGCGCCGGAGCCGACCGGGCCTGGGCTGATCCGGGTGACTCGGGCGACCGGCACGGCGCGGCGTTGGCCCGGCTGGCGCGGCGGTCGGCGAGCTCGGGTGCCGCCCTGGCGGGCAGTGTGGCCGAGCTGGCCGACCAGGTCCGTGTCGATGCCGGGGCTGCGGCCGATGCCGCAGCCGAGCGGGCGTCGGTCCTGATCGCCGGTCCGCTCGGACTCTGCTACCTGCCGGCGTTCATATGCCTGGGAATCGTCCCGGTGGTCGCCGGATTGGCCGGTGACCTGATGTGGTCAGGACTGTGGTGAAAGGGAAAGGCAAACATGCTCAACAGAATTCGAGAGCTTCAGACGCGGCTGCTGGTGGCGGCGGTCGACGACTCCGGGATGAGCACCGTCGAGTACGCCATCGGCACGATCGCCGCGGCGGCCTTCGGTGCGATCCTGTACACGGTGGTGACCGGCGACTCCATCGTCGGTGCGCTGTCCAACATCATCACGCGTGCGCTGAACACCAGCGTCTGAGCGGTGACACCGGTGCCGTCACCGTCGAGGCCGCCTTCGCGATCGCCGCGCTGGTATCGGTTCTGGTGGTCTGCCTGGCCGGGCTCAATGCCGCGGTGCTGCAGATCCGGTGTGTCGATGCCGCACGGGAGGCGGCAAGGCTCGCCGCCCGCGGGGATGACGGTGTCGCGGCCGGACGACGCGTCGGTCCGGCCGGGGCCGTGGTGTCGGTGCATCGCGAGGGTGACCTGCTGGTGGCCAGAATCAGTACGACATCGGCTCTGCTGCCCGGAATCACCATCGCCGCCGAAGCCGTGTCGGTGGCCGAACAGGGCCGCTGAGGACACCGGATCGGCCGGCCTGGCCGCGCTGGGCATGATCATGGTGCTGTTGGCGGTGACGGCCGGTGTGGCGGTGCTGGGCGCGGTGGTGATCGCGCGGCACCGCGCCCAGTCAGCGGCCGACCTGGCCGCACTCTCGGCGGCTGCGTGGATCGCCTCCGGTCACCAGATCGCCTGTGCCCGTGCGCTATCGGTGGCCACCGCGATGCGCACGACGCTGACCGACTGTGCGGTGCAGGGCCTGGACACCGTCGTCACCGTGGCGGCCGATGCGGGCGTGCCGGGTTGGCGGGCCTCCGCGAAGGCCCGGGCCGGTCCGGCCGAAACGGGCCGCTAGCCGGTCGATTCCGCCGATTTCCCCATGCGCAGTATCGATTTCAGCGTGGGGCGGGCGGTGGGCTCGGCGCCGTCGAGCACCGTGGCTTCGTGCTGAGACGCGGCGAGTTCCTCGTCGGTCGGCAAGCGCATGGACAACAGCGCGGCGTAGGTGTCATCGTCGAGTTCGACCTTGTTGGCCGTGACGTGGATGGGGGTGTACCCGCCGCCGATGGCAGGCAGGCGCAGCACCCGCGCGGTCGGGCCGTGCATGAATTCCTGCATCATCGACGCGACCAGAGGCTCGTCCGCCGGATCCAGCGGCGGTTCGCCGCGTTCGCGGGCGCGCCAGTCGTAGTGCGGGCTCGGCCGGTCCAGCCACTTGAGCAGCCGCCAGTGCTTCATGTCGACCAGCGCCCGGTGCACGCCGGGGGCGGCCAGTCCGTTGAGGATCCGCTGCGCCAGATCATCGGGGCGCACCACCGGACCCTCGCGCACACTGCGCCAGTTCATGGCCCGGCAGATCAGCCGCTCGCTGCCGTCCTCCTGCTGCTCCTGGACCGCCCGGGCCACGAAACCCACGGTGATCGGCTGGCCCTGGTAGTCGGTGACATTCCAGGTGCTGCACAACGTCATGCCCGGTTTCGCCTTGATGACCATGGACAACACCTTGGACTCAATGGGGTTCAGCGCCCGCGCGGGCAGATCCTCGGCGAACGCCCGGCCATGGGTCGCCTCGGTGGCGATATCGCGGCCCGCGTTGGCCAGTGATTCCGGTGTGTCGGTGGCGACCCCGGAGGTCAGGTCCCACTTGAGCGGTCCCGGAATCGGGCGCTCCGGTGGTTCGGCGGCGGGCGGCCCGATCCACAGATGCACGCCGTGGATCACCCCGTCCGACATGTGCACGACCTCGGTGCGGATCACCCGATCGTGTTTGGGCGTGATGATGTTCAGTGCGTGGCCCGCGCGCACGGTTTCACCGATGGCCGACTGGATGGCCATCAGATGCGGGTTGCGACGCAGGAAACTGCTGGTCGGTACCAGGTTCTTGGTCCGGGACCCCTGCGCGACGACGGCAGGTTCGTCCCCGAGTGTCTCCACGAGCAACCAGTCGTGGTCCATGGGGGCAGTTTAGCTGGAAGGCGGTGGCTGACCCGCGGTTTCCCCGGCTGCGAAATCAGTCGTCCATCGCGGCCGGGCGGCGATTGTAAGCCTGATTCGGACACCTCGGTGCACTGATTCTGAGTTGCAGATTGCGGAGCTCAGGAGGTACTTTCCCCTCTGCGCCCGGATCTCCGGGATTGAAAACGGAACGCGTTGTCCGGCCGTTTTTTCGCGAAGCCTGTGTGCTCGGCGTCGCTGGTATCGGCACATTGCTGGACGGGGCGGTCGGCGAGGGGTGGACCGCTGCGCGGCATCAGTGCCGCGCCAGCGCGTCGAGCACCAGGCGCAGCACCCGCACCGCCCCGGCCTTGTCCAGTGGGTCGTTGCCGTTGCCGCACTTGGGGGACTGCACACACGACGGGCAGCCGGCCGGGCATTCGCAGGCCTCGATGGCCGCGGCGGTCGCCGCCCACCACGTTTCGATCTGCCGGTAGCCCCGCTCGGCGAACCCGGCCCCGCCGGGATGACCGTCGTACACAAAGATCGTCGGTAGGCCCGCCAGCTCACCCGGTCCCGGACCCGCGGCCGTCGACACACCACCGATATCGCCGCGGTCGCAACTGGCCACCAGCGGCAGCAGACCGATCGCCGCGTGCTCGGCGGCGTGCAGGGCGCCCGGCACCATGAGTGCCTCGACGCCGTTGTCCGCCAACGCTTCCGGCGTGATCGTGCACATCACCGCGACGGTGTCCAGGGTGCCCGTCGGCATCTCGAGCTCGACGAAATCGATGACTTCGCCGTCCAGCGCCCGCCGGAGATAGCCCGTCACGGTGTTGGACACCGACACCGGCACCACGCCGACGGTCACCGGTCCGTGGCCGTGCAGCTCGCCGTCTCCGGTCACCGCGATATCGGTCAACTCCCGTGCCGAGGTGGTGTAGCCAGGGTCCCCGGCGTGCACCAGAGCGATACCGTCCTCGAAATCCAGTGCGTCGACGACGTAGGTCTCGCCCTGATGCAGATACACCGCCCCGGGATGCACCGATGCCGGCGCCTGCCCGGTCCCGGTGGTGCCCAGCACGCGGCCGGTCCCGGTCTCCAGGATGGCGATCTGGCCACCCGATGAGCCGCGGATGTCGACCGCGGGGTGCGGATCGACTCCGGGAGCCGGAAAGTAGCCGCCCGGCCTGCGGCGCAGCAGGCCGTCATCGATCAGCGCCGCTGCCACCGCCTCGGCATCCCAGCTGCGTACCTCGGCATCGGTGAGCGGCAGTTCGGTGGCCGCGCACAGCAGCTGAGGGCCCAGCACGTACGGATTTCGTGGGTCGATCACGACGCGCTCGATCGGCTTGTTCAACAGTGCCTGCGGATGATGGACCAGATAGGTGTCCAGGGGATCGTCGCGGGCGATCAACACGATGAGCGCGCTCTGCCCGCGCCGTCCGGACCGTCCGGCCTGCTGCCAGAACGACGTGACGGTCCCTGGGAAGCCGGCCAGCACCACCGCGTCGAGGCCGGCGATGTCCACCCCGAGCTCCAGGGCGTTGGTGGTGGCCAGGCCGCGCAATGCACCGTCCGACAGCGCGCGCTCCAGCGTCCGGCGATCCTCGGCGAGGTAGCCGGCGCGATAGGAGGCGACCGCCTCGACCAGGTCCGGGGCGACCTGCTCGAGTCGGGTCCGCGCGCCGAGTGCGGTCAGCTCGGCGCCGCGGCGGGACCGCACGAAGGTCAGGGTGCGCGCTCCCTCGGCCATCAGATCGGCCATCACCCGGGACGCCTCCGCGCCGGCCGAGCGCCGCACCGGCGCACCGTTCTCCCCGACCAGGTCGTCGAGCAGGGCCGGCTCCCACAACGCCACCGTCCGGCCGCCCTGCGGCGAACCGTCCTCGGTGACCGCGGTGACGGTCTGCCCGATCAGCTCGGATGCGGTCTCGGCGGGTGCGGCGGTGGTGGCGCTGGCGAAGAACACCGTCGGCGAGCCCGAGTACCGCTCGCACAGGCGTAACAGACGTCGCAGCACCATGGCGACGTTTGAGCCGAAAATGCCTCGGTAGTAATGGCATTCGTCGACCACGATGAACTGCAGGTTCCGCAGGAACACCGCCCACCTGGCGTGGTTGCGCAGCAGCGAGAGGTGGATCATGTCCGGGTTGGAGAAGATCCACCGCGACCGTTCGCGGGCGAACCGGCGCAGATCGGTGGTCGCGTCACCGTCATAGGCGCTGGGTGCGACATCGCGCAGGCTGGGCACCGCATCGGTCAGCGCCTGCGCCGCGCGCAGCTGATCGTGCCCGAGGGCCTTGGTGGGGGACAGGTACAGCGCGCGGGCCCGCGGGTCGGCGGCCAGCGCGGTGAGGATGGGGAGCTGATACCCGAGCGACTTGCCTGATGCCGTACCGGTGGACAGCACCACGTGCCGTCCGGCGTGGGCCAGATCGGCCGCGACAGCCTGATGCGACCAGGGTGTGCCGACGCCGCGGTCGGCGAACGCCGCGACGATGCGCGGATCGGCCCACTGCGGCCAGTCCCGGTGCTCGCTGCGGCGCGGTGGCAGGTGCTCGACGTGGCGCACCGGATGCTCGTCGGGGGCGGTGCCCTCGATCGCGCGGAGGAGCAGGTCCCGGCCGAAATCGGACCCGGAATCTGCCGCGGAACCAGACAACAGTCGCCTCTCAAGATCGTTTTGATGTGTACCCAGGTGAATTGTTAACTACATGATCATTTCCGAGACTGTCGCTGGCGCGTTGAACGTGGTTGACTGAACGTGGTCGCAGCTTCTGTGTTCGTGTTTCAGCACCCGCAGGATCGAACGTTGCGATCGCGGTTCCTGCGAGGTTGTAGGTCGGGTCGAGTTCCGGCGACACACGCGTTGGTATGGCGGTCGGAACGGGCCCGGTACACCGGAAGTCGGTGAACCGCACCCGGTAAGAGAAGGAATGTACGAGAGATGCCACAGGGAACTGTGAAGTGGTTCAACGCGGAGAAGGGCTTCGGCTTCATCGCCCCCGAGGACGGCTCCGCTGACGTGTTTGTCCACTACACGGAGATCCAGGGGTCGGGCTTCCGCACCCTGGAGGAGAACCAGAAGGTTGAGTTCGAGGTCGGCCAGAGCCCCAAGGGGCCGCAGGCCACCGGCGTTCGCGCCGTCTGAGCAATCGCACTAGGAAGACACCCCCGGCCCCGCCGGGGGTGTTTTCGTATCGGACGCCGATAGTGTCGTTCGTGTGAGCCAGCTGTCGTTCTTCTCGGCGGAGTCGGTGCCGCCGGCCGTCGAGGACCTGACCGGGCTGCTGGCTGCCCATGGTCAGGTGGTGATCCACGGCGGTGAGGCGCGCCTGTCGATCGTGGTCGACGACCTCTGGCGTGCCCGGGAACTGGCCGCGATGATCACCGAGGTCGGGCTGGAGCCCGAGATCGCGCGCACCGACGAGAGCACACCGCTGGTGCGCACCGGAATGGACAGCCGGTTGGTGGGCATCGCCGCCGAGTGGACCCGCGGTGCGGTGAAGACCGTTCCCGGCGATTGGCTGCCCGGTGCGCGGGAATTACGTGCCTGGACGCTGGCCGCAGGCACCCCCGAGGCCGCCGACCGGTACTTGCTGGGATTGGATCCGCACGCACCCGATACCCATCCGGTGCTGGCATCGGCGCTGATGCGGGTGGGTATCGCTCCGACATTGATCGGCACCAGAGGGGCGCGGCCGGCGTTGCGGATCAGTGGGAGAAGACGGCTGTCACGGCTGGTGGAGAACGTCGGGGAACCTCCCGTGGACGACGACGCGTTTGCACAATGGCCGCGAATATAAGGAAAGCTGACGGGCGAGCCAGTTTGCGTTGGTTCGCCCAGGATGCGAAATTGTCAGTTGCCAGCGCGCCGCACGGCAGCTTGGCAACAGAGAAGTGGAGTGTAAGAGCAGGTGGCTGACGACGACCGGAGCCGGGCAGGCGCCGGTAACGTTCGGCGGCTCGTGATAGTCGAGTCGCCGACCAAAGCGCGCAAGATCGCGGGCTACCTCGGCTCCAACTACATCGTCGAGTCCTCGCGCGGTCACATCCGCGACCTGCCGCGGGCGGCCGCCGACGTGCCCGCCAAGTACAAATCCGAGCCGTGGGCGCGCCTGGGCGTCAACGTCGACGCGGATTTCGAACCGCTCTACATCGTCAGCCCGGACAAGAAGAGCACGGTCACCGAGCTCAAGGCCCTGCTCAAGGATGTCGACGAGCTCTATCTCGCGACGGACGGTGACCGTGAGGGTGAGGCCATCGCCTGGCATCTGCTCGAAACCCTCAAACCGCGCATTCCGGTCAAGCGGATGGTGTTCCACGAGATCACCGAGCCGGCCATCCGGGCCGCCGCGGAAAGCCCCCGTGACCTCGATACCGACCTGGTCGACGCGCAGGAGACCCGCCGCATCCTGGACCGCCTCTACGGCTACGAGGTGTCCCCCGTGCTGTGGAAGAAGGTCGCGCCGAAGCTGTCGGCCGGCCGTGTGCAGTCGGTGGCGACCCGCATCATCGTCCAGCGCGAGCGCGAGCGGATGGCCTTCCGCAGCGCCGGGTACTGGGATGTCACCGCCGAACTCGATGCCAGCGTGTCCGACCCGCAGGCCACCCCGCCGCGATTCACCGCGAAACTCAACACCGTCGACGGACGCCGGGTCGCGGCCGGACGCGATTTCGACTCCCTGGGTGGGGTCAAGAAGCCCGATGAGGTGCTGGTGCTCGACGAGGCCGCGGCCGCGGCGCTGGCCGGTGGCCTGCGCGGGGCCCAGCTGGCCGTCTCGTCGGTGGAACAGAAGCCCTACACCCGCAAGCCCTACCCGCCGTTCATGACCTCCACGCTGCAGCAGGAGGCGGGCCGCAAGCTGCGGTTCTCCTCCGAGCGCACCATGAGCATCGCGCAGCGGTTGTACGAGAACGGCTACATCACCTACATGCGCACCGACTCCACGACGCTGTCGGAGTCGGCGATCACGGCGGCGCGTAACCAGGCCGGCCAGCTCTACGGCCAGGAATACGTGCATCCGACCCCGCGCCAGTTCACCCGCAAGGTGAAGAACGCGCAGGAGGCCCACGAGGCGATCCGGCCCTCCGGTGACGTGTTCCAGACCCCGGGCCAGCTGCACAGCGCCCTGGACAACGACGAGTTCCGGCTCTACGAACTGATCTGGCAGCGCACGGTGGCCTCGCAGATGGCCGACGCGCGCGGCACCACGCTGAGCCTGCGCATCGCCGGGCAGGCGGCCTCGGGTGAGCAGGTGGTGTTCAACGCCAGCGGTCGTACGCTCACCTTCCCGGGCTTCCTCAAGGCCTACGTCGAGAGCCTCGACGAGCAGGCCGGCGGTGAGGCCGACGACGCCGAGAGCCGGCTGCCCAACCTCACTCAGGGCCAGCGGGTGGACGCCGCCGATCTGACCGCCGACGGCCACACCACCTCGCCGCCGGCGCGCTACACCGAGGCCTCGCTGATCAAGGCACTGGAGGAACTGGGCATCGGGCGCCCCTCGACCTACAGCTCGATCATCAAGACCATCCAGGACCGCGGCTACGTCCACAAGAAGGGCAGCGCGCTGGTGCCGTCCTGGGTGGCGTTCGCGGTGATCGGCCTGCTCGAGCAGCATTTCAGCCGTTTGGTGGACTACGACTTCACCGCCGCCATGGAGGACGAGCTCGACGCGATCGCCTCGGGCAATGAGCGACGTACCAACTGGCTCAACAACTTCTACTTCGGCGGTGAGCACGGCGTCGAGGGCTCGATCGCCCGCGCGGGTGGTCTCAAGCAGCTCGTGGGCGGCAACCTCGAGGAGATCGACGCGCGACTGGTCAACTCCATCAAGCTGTTCGACGACGAAGAGGGACGCGCCGTCAACGTCCGGGTCGGCCGCAACGGCCCGTACCTGGAGCGGATGATCGCCGATCCGGACAATCCCGGTGAGCTCAAGCCGCAGCGCGCCAACCTCAAGGATGAGCTGACGCCCGACGAGCTGACTCTGGAGTTGGCCGAAAAGGCTTTCGCCACACCCCAAGAGGGGCGCTCGCTGGGTGTCGATCCGGAGTCCGGTCACGAGATCGTGGCCAAGGACGGCCGGTACGGCCCGTATGTCACCGAGGTGCTGCCCGAGCCGCCCGAGGATCCCGAAGACGGGGTGGCGGCCAAGAAGGGCAAGAAGCCGACCGGCCCGAAACCGCGGACCGGTTCGCTGCTGCGCACGATGGACCTGGAGACGGTGACGCTGGAGGACGCCCTCAAGCTGCTGTCGCTGCCGCGCGTCGTCGGCGTCGACCCCGCCAACAACGAGGAGATCACCGCGCAGAACGGCCGCTACGGCCCATATCTGAAGCGCGGCACCGATTCTCGTTCGCTGGCCACTGAAGAGCAGATGTTCACCATCACCCTCGACGAGGCGCTGAAGATCTACGCCGAGCCCAAGCGGCGCGGTCGCCAGGGTGCGGCCACCCCGCCGCTGCGTGAACTCGGCAACGATCCGGTGTCGGAGAAGCCGATGGTGATCAAGGACGGCCGGTTCGGTCCGTACGTCACCGACGGCGAGACCAACGCCAGCCTGCGCAAGGGTGACGACGTGCTGTCGATCACCGACGCCCGCGCGTCCGAACTGCTTGCCGATCGCCGTGCCCGTGGCCCGGTGAAGAAGGCGGCCAAGAAGGCGCCGGCGAAAAAGGCCGTCAAGAAGGCCGCCGCGAAGAAGGCGCCCGCCAAGAAGGCCGTCAAGAAGGCTTAGTTCGACACCGCGCGGTGGAACGACCGGGCGGGCCGGGCCAGCTGAGTGGGCGCCTGGCGGCCACGCAACTCGACGATCTCGCCGACATCCCAGCACAGGGCCTCGGCGTCGAGCGCACCGCTGACCGCGATGGCCGAGGCGAGCACGTGGCCCACCTCCAGCTTGGCCAGCTCGGTGAGCCGGGCAGCCTCGTTCACCGGATCACCGATCACGGTGTATTCGAAGCGGGCCTGGGCGCCGATATGACCGGCGATCGCGCGTCCGGCGGACACGCCGATGCCGAACTCCGTCTGCCCCAACACATTCACCAGCTCGTCGTGCAGCTCACGGGAGGCCGCCAGTGCGGCCCCGGAGGCGTCGGGGTGCTCGATCGGGGCGCCGAAGATGGCCAGCGCGGCGTCACCCTGGAACTTGTTGACGAACCCGCCGTGCTTGTTCACGGTGTCGACGATGACGCGGAAGAACTCGTTGAGCAGGTTCACCACTTCGGAGGCGGGGATGGTGGAGGCCAGCTGCGTCGAGCCGACCAGGTCGACGAACAGCACCGCGACATCGCGTTCCTGCCCGCCGAGTTCGGTGCCGCGTTCCAGGGCGCGCCGCGCCACGTCCTCGCCGACGTAACGGCCGAACAGATCCCGCAGGCGCTGCCGTTCGGCCAGATCGCGCACCATGTCGTTGAAGCCGGCCTGCAGCAGGCCCAGCTCGCTGGCGTCATAGATCTGCATGTGCGCGTTGTAGTTTCCGCGCTGCACCTCGCCCAGTGCCCAGCGCAGCTGGCGCAGCGGGTCGGCGATCGACATGGAGACCAGGACGGTGCCGACCAGACCGATCAGCAGGGCGGCGATGGCCAGCAGCAGGATCGGGGTGGTCAGCTTCTCGGCGGGTGCGTTGAGGATCTCGAACTTGCTCGCCACCACGGCCAGCACGATGGCCAGGATCGGCACGCCGGTGGACAGCACCCAGGTCAGCACCTGTCGCAGGATGACCCCGGGGGCCCGGAAGTTCTCCGGTACGCCGGTGCGCAGTGCGGCCACCGCCACCGGGCGGAGCACCCGTTCGGACTGCAGGTAGCCGATGATGGCCACCGCGGTGGCGCCCAGGGCGGTGGCGACCGCGACGACGGGCGCCGACTTGCTGGCCACCGGCCAGCTCGCGACGATGAAGACGATGGAGCCCAGGCACCAGTTGGTGACGTTGATGACCGACCGGTAGAAGGGCATCTTCAGCGCCCGGACCCGGGCCACCTCGGTGATGGTGGTCGAGGTGTCACCGAGCAACGTGTCGCGGCGCTGCCAGCGGATCACCGGGATGAGCATCCGCAGGGTGATGTAGGCGGCGATGGTGAACGAGACGAAGAGGTAGGCCAGGAAGACCGCCAGGTTGAATGCCGGAAGCTCCTGGAGCTGGATGCGGTCCTCGGGCGGCAGGCCGTAGCGTAGAAAGCCCAGGACCAGCAGCGCACCGATGATATCGGCCTGCACCATGCCCAAGCCGAACACCGGCCATGGCGTGCGGGCCACCCAACGGAGGAACGCGCTGACGCGTCCGACCAGTGTCACCTCCGCACTCACCCGTTCACCGTATCGGTCACCGGCGACGTGTCGCGCCGGTGAGTCCGTGTCGTGTCGGGCGGTGCCACTACTGTTGACCGGTGCATAGCGGTGTTTTTTCGCGTCTGGTGGGCCAACACCTCGTCGAGGAGGAGCTGCTCGCGGCCGCCAGATCCGCCCGTGGTGAAAAGTCTCACAGCGGACTCACAGCAGGCGGTATGACCCATGCCTGGCTGATCACCGGCCCGCCCGGTTCCGGTCGTTCGATCGCCGCGCTGTGCTTCGCCGCCGCGCTGCAGTGCACGTCAGAGGGCCAGCCGGGCTGCGGTGAATGCCGCCCGTGCACCACGACCATGGCGGGCACCCACGCCGATGTCCGCCGGATCATCCCGGAGGGGCTGTCCATCGGGGTGAAGGAGATGCGCGAGATCGTGCAGATCGCGTCTCGGCGGCCCGGCACCGGGCGCTGGCAGATCGTGGTGGTCGAAGATGCCGATCGGCTCACCGAGGGTGCGGCGAACGCACTGCTCAAGGTGGTGGAGGAGCCGCCGCAGTCGACGGTGTTCCTGCTGTGTGCGCCATCGGTGGATCCCGAGGACATCTCGGTCACCCTGCGGTCGCGGTGCCGGCACGTCCCGCTGGTGACCCCGCCGACCGCGTCGATCGCCGAGGTGCTGACCGGGCGCGACGGGATCGACGCCGAAACGGCGGCCTGGGCGGCGTCGGTCAGCGGCGGACATGTGGGCCGCGCCCGGCGGTTGGCGACCGATCCGGAGTCCCGGCTGCGCCGCGAACGCGCGCTGAGCCTGGCGCGGGACGCCGCGACGCCGTCACGCGCCTTCGGAGCTGCCGAGGAGCTGGTCGCCACCGCCGAGGCGGAGGCCAAGGCGCTGACCGTCGACCGCAATGAGAGCGAGGCCGAGGAACTGCGAACCGCGCTGGGTGCCGGTGGCACCGGTAAGGGCACCGCGGGCACGATGCGCGGTGCCAGCGGCGCGATGAAACAGCTCGAGGCGCGGCAGAAGTCCCGCCAGACCCGGGCCGGCCGGGACGCGCTGGACCGCGCGCTGATGGACCTGGCCACCTACTTCCGTGACGCGCTGGTGGTGTCGGCGGGCGCCGGCGGGGTGGCGGCCAACCATCCGGACATGGCCGAGAAAGTGGGGGCGATGGCCGCGCACGTGGCGCCGGACAAGCTGCTGCGCTGTATCGAGGCCGTGCTGGACTGCCGGGAGGCGCTCGCGGTCAACGTGAAACCGAAGTTCGCCGTGGACGCGATGGTGGCGACGGTGGGGCAGGCGCTGAAAACCTGAATTGGGTGGCGGGTGGGAGGACCCGGGGATCAAGTTGGGTCATCGGTGGGCGCTGCCGTAGACTCGTCCCGCCTGCGTAGGCAGGCTCGCCACCTTAGCTCAGTCGGTAGAGCAATTCACTCGTAATGAATAGGTCAGGAGTTCGATTCTCCTAGGTGGCTCCACGTTTTCGTGCACCGCGGCCGTCACGGCTGCACGGCATCGCGCCAGGCCAGCGGATTCAACTCGCGGTAGGGGTCGGCGGCCCGGATCTCCTGCAAGTCGGCCAGTACGGCCTCCAGCGATGTCTGGGTCCGTTGTTTCACGGTGTCCGCCCACTCCGGCGCGGATACGCCGGCCGGCTTGGCGGTGTCGATCGGCTCGGCGAAGCGCAGGTACATCCGCTGCGGGCGCGGGATCAGGGTGGGGCCGATACCGCGCAACAGCGGCATCGCCATATCGCCGGGGGCTCCGAGCGCCTTGGCGATGCGCTGGCTGAACCGCCCGAACAGCCCGTCGCGGGACGTCAGGCTGCGGTACACCTCGTCGCCGCCGATGAGCCCGGCCGGCACGATCGGATAGTCGTGTTCGGCCGAGATGCGCGCGAATCCGGCCCGGTCCTGCCAGCGCAGGGTGTTCTCCTCGCCCTTGAACTTCGCGATCTCACGTCCGCCGCCGGGGAACACCAGGATCGTCTGGTCATGGCGCATCAACTCGCCGGCGGATTCCGGGGAACCGACCGTCGCGCCGCAGGCCGCCAGCAGGTCGGCCGCGGGCCCGGGCATGGTGGCGAACCGGCGATCGGTCAGCGGGCGCACCAACGTGCCGATTTCACGACGGACCAGATACGGGATCAGGAATCCCTCGGTGCCGGACTGGGTGTGATTGCCCACCAACAGGAATCGTCCGTCGCGGGGGAGGTGCTCGAGTCCGTCGACAAAGGGCCGCCAGAGGTCGATGAGCGGGGCTGCGTTGTCGGCGACCGTCTCGACCACCCGCCGGATCGCCTGGATGCGACTCGGCTGGTCCATCAATCTCTCGGTGTTCGTCATGACTGTCATGACTTCACAATACCGAACGAACTGGTTCGTCTGGTTATGCTTTCCCTGTGAGAACCACGACCGAACTGCGCGCCGAGATCCTTGCCGCGGCGCGCGCCGAGTTCGCGCAGCACGGACTGGCCGGTGCCCGGATCGATCGCATCGCGCGCGCGGCCCACGCCAGCAAGGAACGGTTGTACGCGCATTTCGGGGACAAAGAGACGTTGTTCAGGGAGGTCCTTGCCGCCGACGCCGCCGAGTTCTACCGTTCGGTCACGCTGCGGCCGGAGGCCGTCGAGGAATTCGTCGGCGGCATCTTCGACCTGGCCTGCCGCGAACCCGCCCACCTCCGGATGATCACCTGGGCACAGCTCGAAGGGTTCGCCCTCGGTCCGCCGGAAGTCGATGGCCGGCCCTTTCCGGATCAGGCGATCCGGGCCATCGAGGTGGCCCAAGATGCCGGGCATGTCGATTCCGCGTGGCGGCCCGACGATCTGATCGTGCTGCTGTTCGCCATCGGGCTGTCCTGGGCGCATTCGCCGCACCCCGACGCC
The DNA here is from genome assembly GCA_030499155.1 of Mycolicibacterium frederiksbergense. Lineage (GTDB taxonomy): Bacteria > Actinomycetota > Actinomycetes > Mycobacteriales > Mycobacteriaceae > Mycobacterium > Mycobacterium frederiksbergense_A. The sequence continues at coordinate 2,133,312 of JAUKNU010000001.1, forward strand.
ACCACCGGCGATTCCGGGATCCTTGCCCACCGGCGTGCCGTCGCGGTCGACGCCGCACGTCGACTGATCGCGACGCGGCCCTAACCGGCCCTGCGCTGGCATTCCTTGCGCTCGGCGAGCCGCCGCCACAGGTCCTCGAGATCGATATCGTTGGGCTGGCGCGGCCGGCGGTGATGGAACAGCGAGTCGTCATGGCTGGCCGGGCAGTGAAAACGGTGCAGCTGCAGACATTTTGCCGGCCAGCGCGGCTCGTGCTCGTCGTCGAGGTCGATGACCTGACGCGTCGAACGCCGGATCGCGAACCGGTTTCCGGCCGCGCTCTCATCGGTGGCGAACATCTCGGCGTGGAACAGTCGCCAGCCGCCATAGGCCATCTGCAACCAGACCGTGTCGGTGCCGCAGTGCTTGCACGGCGCGACCACCGACGGTCGCGAGTCTGTCCGGTCCATGTGATCAGGCTAGGTACACCTACCGACATGTCGGGTCCGCACACGCCGTGTCGGGTGGAAACTATCGGGGCGCCACGAATCCGATCGGACCGGAGGCGACACACACCGACAGCGCTGCGGTGTTCGCGCTCACCCGGACGGCGTCACCCGCCCCGGACAGCCGCACGAACACCCGGTTCAGCCCGGGATGCACCGGAACCTTCACCGGCACACCCTCGGTCAGCGACATGGTGAGTGATCCCTCGCTGTTGGCCAGATAGTTGATCTCCGCGGTCCAGTCCGCGGGCAGCAACGGCCCGTCCAGCGGCATGACGACCTCGGAGTCCTCGGTCTGCACCAGGTAGCCGCAGTTGGGCGCGGGCCCGGGGACGATGGTGCGGACCCAGGTGACCAGCGCGTCGCGCAGCCGCCCTGTGCTGTCGAGAACTCTCAGTTCTGTGGTGGCGCTGCTGAATTCGGGGCGTTCGGGCAGCAGCGCGAACATGTGGCTGGCCAGATTCTCCGGGGCGGCCACCCGCTGCATGATCATGGGGTCGACCTCCTGATCCAGCAGTGGCGCCGCCAGCGGGTCCATCGAGGACAACCCGGTGCGCGCGTTGTCCAGGTAGGCCGGGACCGGACTGTCCTGCCAGACCCGCAGGAAGGTCACCGTCGAGTACAGGCTGCTGCCGACGAAAGCCGCCGCGACCACGGTGACCACCACGGATCGGGCAGGTGAGGCATCCAGGAGCCGTGACGATGCCCGGTTCGGGGCACAGAAGGCCACCGCGGTGAGCAGGGCCAGGACCACCACCAGATCGGGCAGATAACGCAGGGTCTGGGCCAGCTCCAGCGCAGTGAACTGCGATGAGCGCATCAGGTAGATCGGCACCTGGCAGGCCACCGCATAGCCGACGGCGGCCAGCCACACCGGGCCGATGCGCTCCTTGCGAGCCAGCGATACCGCCACCACCGCGGCCAGCACCAGCCAGCCCAGCACCATCACCGTCACCGACGGCGTGGCCCACGGGGACGCCGGCGCCCAGCGCTGCCAGTCCCACGGTCCGCCGGCCAACCCAGGAACGATGCCGTGGGTCACCGAACGCAGGAGCAGATCCCAGGTCATGCCGAGGTCCAGCGACCACCGCTGCTGGTCGACAACGATCAGGTACACCCCGATCCAGGCGGCGGTCACCGCGAGAAGTCCACTCCAGAGCCGGATTCCGCGGCGCCAGACCTCCGCGACGGAGGCGCCGGTCACCCAGGCCAGCAGCGCCGCCACCGCGAACGCCACGAACGGGATGACTGCGGACTTCTCGAAGAACAGCAGCCCGCCGAGATAAACCAGGGTGCCGGTCACGGCGTAGCGCCGATTCCCGGTGCGTACCAACAGGATCGCGTCGGCGCTCACCCAGGCCAGCGCGGCCAGCATGGGCAACGAGTTCAATCCGGCCGCCCACCACGCGAAACCGGGCACCGTCAGCGGGGTGAACAGCGCAAAGGTCAGCGGTATCAGCAGCACCGGGCGCCAGCCCAGGATCACGTGCAGTGCCCGCAGCAACGCCGCCGAGGCCAGCAGTTGCAGCACCAGCAGGCTGATCGCCGGGCCTGCCCATTCCAGTGGCGCCAGCCGGGTGATGGCGCCGGCCACCAGGAAGGCCCCCGGCATCACGTGCCCGTCATGATCGTCGAACAGGTACTGCGCGGACAGCAGGCTCTGGGTGCCGGCCCGGCCGACCAGGATCAGGTCATCCCAGTAGAAGTCGCCGCCGAAGGCCAGCACGGAACGGACCAGCAGCTGCACCGCGATCAGCGCGACGGCACTCCTAGCGACCCAGTTCATCGGTTGCGACTGTACGGAGCCGTTGCCTTCAGCCCGCGGTTGGATAGCTTTCGCCGGCCGCCTGGCGAGCCTCCCACGCCGATGCCACCATATCGGTCAGCGAATGTCGCATCCGCCAGTCCAGATCGCGCGCCGCGAGGTCCCCGGCCGCCACGATGCGCGCTGGATCTCCCGGCCTGCGCGGGGTGACCGCAGGGTCGAAATCGATTCCGGTGACGTCGCGGATGGCCGTCATGATCTCGCGTACCGATGTGCCCGAGCCGCTGCCCAAGTTGTAGACGGCCTCGACGGGTTCACCTGTCGTCAGTCGGTGCGCGGCCGCGACGTGTGCCGAGGCCAGATCCGAGACGTGCACGTAATCGCGCACGCAGGTTCCGTCGGGTGTGGCGTAGTCCCCGCCGTTGATCTGCGGGATCTGGCCGTGGAAGAGCATGTCCAACACCTTGGGGAACAGGTTGTGCGGGCTGCGGTCGTAGATGTCGGGCGAGCCGGACCCGACCACGTTGAAATACCGCAGGCTGGTGTGGCGCAGTTCTCCCGAGCGGGCTACGTCGCGAAGGAGCCATTCCCCGATGAGTTTGCTTTCGCCATAGGGCGATTCGGGCGACGTGGGGGTTCGCTCGTCGACCACCTCGACATCGGGGGTTCCGTAGGTCGCCGCGCTGCTGGAGAAGACGATCTGGTTCACGCCGGTCTTGGCCATCGCCGCGAGCAGCACCGTCATGGCCGTGACGTTCTGCTGGTAGGTGTGCAGCGGGTGCTTCACCGACTCGCCCGCATATTTGTATCCGGCGACGTGCACCACTCCGGTCACCCGGTGATCTCGCAGCGTCGACTCGACGGTGTCGGCATCGAGCAGATTTGCTCTGACGAGTTCGACGCCATCGGGGACGAACTGCGCCAGCCCGGTGGAGAGGTCATCGATGACGACCACCGGGGTGTTCGCGTCGGTGAGCGCCCGGACGACATGCGATCCGATATAGCCTGCACCTCCGGTAACCAACCAGGTCACGTGGTCTCCCTGTCTGCGTATCGTCCGAGGTCACCATGCTGTCACAGACCCGTGGCAGGCAAACGGCTCCGGGTGCCATCGCGATGAGACCGGCGAAAAAGATTGTGAGTGATCACTATCTAACCTAGCCTGGGCCCATGCCCTATGACGTGATCATCCGCAACGGTCTGTGGTTCGACGGGACCGGGCGCCCGCCGCTGACCCGCTCCCTGGGTATTCGCGATGGCCTCGTCGCCGAGGTGTCGGCCACTGCGCTGGACGAGACCGGTTGCCCCGAGGTCATCGACGCGACCGGCAAATGGGTGACCCCCGGTTTCATCGATGTGCACACCCACTACGACGCCGAGGTGCTGCTCGACCCGGGTCTGCGCGAATCGGTGCGCCACGGTGTCACCACCGTGCTGCTCGGCATGTGCTCACTGTCCACCGTGTACGCCGATTCCGAGGACGCCGCCGACCTGTTCAGCCGCGTCGAGGCCGTGCCGCGGCAGTTCGTGCTCGGTGCGCTGGCCGAGCACAAGACGTGGTCGAACCCCGCCGAGTACGTGGCCGCCATCGACGCGCTGCCGCTGGGCCCGAACATCGCCTCGCTGCTGGGGCACTCGGATCTGCGCGCCTCGGTGCTGGGACTCGACCGTGCCACCACCCGTGACGTGACGCCCACCGAGGCCGAGCTGGAGACGATGGCGCAGCGCCTCGATGCCGCGCTGGACGCCGGGATGCTCGGCATGTCCGGGATGGACGCCGCCATCGACAAACTCGACGGCGACCGGTTCCGGTCCCGCGCCTTGCCCTCCACCTTCGCCACCTGGCGCGAACGTCGCCGGCTGATCAAGGTGCTGCGCCGGCGCGGCCGCATCCTGCAGAGCGCACCGAACGTCGCCAAGGCCCATCAGGCGTTGAACTTCTTCCTGGAGAGCAGTGCAATGTTCGGCCGTCGGCGCGGGGTGAAGATGAGCCTGCTGGTCTCGGCCGACGCCAAGTCCGCACCCGGGGCCGTGCACGTGCTGGGCCGCGGTACCCGGCTGTTGAACCGGGTACTGGACGCGAAGGTGCGGTTCCAGCATCTGCCGGTGCCGTTCGAACTGTATTCCGACGGAATCGATCTGCCGGTGTTCGAGGAGTTCGGGGCTGGTACGGCGGCGCTGCACCTGCGCGATCAGCTGGAGCGCAACACGCTGCTCGCCGACCCCGAATACCGCCGCCGGTTCCGCAGGTCCTTCGACCGCCGCAAGCTCGGACCCGCGTTGTGGCACCGCGACTTCCACGACGCCAAGATCGTGGGCTGCCCCGATGCGTCGTTGATCGGCAAGAGTTTCGGTCAGATCGCCGATGAGCGCGGTATCCACCCGCTGGACGCCTTCCTGGACGTGCTCGTGGAGAACGGCGAGCGCAATGTGCGGTGGACGACCATCGTGGCCAACCATCGCCCGAAGCAGCTCGACAAGCTCGCCGACGAGCCGTCGGTGCACATGGGGTTCTCGGATGCCGGTGCGCACCTTCGCAATATGGCGTTCTACAACTATGCGCTGCGGCTGCTCAAGCGGGTGCGCGATGCCGATGAGGCGGGCCGGCCGTTTCTCACCCCGCAACGCGCGGTGCACCGGCTGACGGCCGAGGTGGCCGATTGGTTCGGGCTGGACGCCGGCACCTTGCGCCGCGGTGACCGTGCCGACTTCGTGGTGATAGACGTGAGCGCGCTGGATGATTCGGTCAACGCCTATCACGAGGCGACGGTGCCCTTCTATGGTGACCTGAGCCGCATGGTGAACCGCAACGACGCCACCGTCATCGCCACCGGCGTCAACGGCCAGGTGGTGTTCACCCGGGGCGAGTTCCGTGACGGCTACGGCACGACGGTGCGATCCGGGCGCTACCTGCGCGCCGGCGCATCGGAGTCCCCGTCCGTGCGCTCGACCGGCTCGGCCACCGTCTGAGATGGCCCGCACCCAGCAGCAGCGCCGCGCGGACACCATTGCGCGGCTGCTGGACGCCAGCATCGCGACCATCGTCGAGATGGGTTACGCGCGGGCATCGGCGGCGGTCATCGCCAAGCGGGCCGGCCTTTCGGTCGGTGCGTTGTTCCGGCATTACCCGACGATGGGGGACTTCATGGCCGCCACCGGGTATGAGGTGTTGCGCAGGCAGCTCGAATCGTTCAGCAAGCAGGTGGCTCAGATCCCGAGCGGTGAACCGGCGCTGCCGGCAGTGCTCTCCGTGCTGCGCGATATCACGGCCAGCGACACCAACGCTGTGCTCTACGAGTTGATGGTCGCCGCCCGTACCGATGAAAAGCTGCGCGCCACACTGCATGTCGTACTCACCGAATACAGCGCCAAGATCTTCGATGCCGCCGGCGCGGTCACGCCCACAGATGGACTCCCCGGCGACGCCCGGGCCGTGCTGACGGCGATCCTGACGAACACCTTCGACGGGGCGGCCATCCTGCGGCCGGTGATGGCCGACTCGGAGTTCGAGGAGCGCAAACTCGCGATGCTGGCCGAGATGCTCGGCCGCTACTGACTACCCGCGATCGGCCGCGGCGAGTGCGTACAGATGCACGGCGATGCCCACGATCGGCCCGCACAGCAGCGCGATGACGGTCCGGGTCTCCAGGTCCAGCGGGAGCAGCAGCAGCGCCACCGCGGCCAGCGTGGCGCCGACCCACCCCGCCGCATACGCGCGGTGCAGCGCCGCCGCGACGGCAGCCGCACCGGTGAGGGTGAGCAGGGCGATGGCCACCGCACCCGCGGTGAACCAGGCCAGCAGCCCGCCCGCGATCTGATAGTCGGGGCCGAAGGCGCTGCGCAGCAGCCACGGTCCGGCCGACCAGGCGGCCACCACACCAACGCCGCCGATCGTGGTCACCGCCACGGCCGGCACCACCAGCGCTCGCAGACGACGGTGGCTCTGGTCCACGAAGTGCGCGATCAGGTTGCCCTGCATGGCGGTCAGCGGTACCAGCAGCGGTGCCCGGGTGAGTGTCACCGCCAGGATCACCACACCCCCTGCCGCGCCGAGCTCACCGGTGGTGGCCTTGAGCAGCACCGGGAAACCCATGATGAGGACGGCGCTGGCGCCGGCCGCGGCCACCGAGTGGAAGGCTCCGGTCAGAAAGGTCCGGGCGCTGCCCGCGGCGGTCAGCCGGGCCGCGTCCCGAGTGGCCGGCGAAAGCGCCAGCAGGATCAGCCAGGCCACCGACCCGGCGACGGTGGCCCACAGGAAACCCGCCAGCCCCCACCCCAGCACGAAGGCGGTTGCGGCGATCGCCACCCGAAACACCGCATCGGTCACCATCAGCGATCCGTACTGCGTCCAGCGGTCCACTCCGGCGAGCATCCCGAGCAGCGTTGCGTGCAAGCAGAATCCGGCCAGCCCGATGCTCAGCAGGACCACGCTCAGCAGCTGGTCCTCGGTGAACACCCGGGCCGACCACAGCGGCGCGGTGACCGCGATCAGCACCGCGGAGCCGATGCCGACGACGGCGGCGATCCGCATGGGCCGCGTGGTCGAGGCGGGACGGTGTTGCCCACGCATCGCGCGGACCTCGCGGGTGGATTCCTGCAACAGGCCGTTGGCGGCGCCGCTGACCAGCCCGAATGCCCCCCAGAACACCCCGAACAGGGAGAACCCGGCCGGGTCCAGATCGCGGGCGGCCAGATAGAGCACGGCATACCCGCACAGCGCGGACAGTGCGGTGGCGATCCCGACGCGGGCGACGCTTCCCCGTGTCACCGGACCGCGGGCCGGCACCGCCGCGCTGGCGTCGGTCACAGGTCCGGTACGTCCTTGGAGTACAGCCAGCGGTCCCACAGTGCACGCAGCGACACGTCGGCGTGGTTGGCCGCCAGCCCGGTGAAGTCGTCGGTGACGGCCGTGCTGTGCCGGTACCGAGTGGTCCAATCACGAAGCAGCGCAAAGAAGTTATCGTCGCCGATCACGCCGCGCAGCGCGTGCAGGGTGAGCGCGCCCCGTTTGTACACCCGGTCGTCGAACATATCGGCCGGGCCCGGGTCGGTCAGCAGCAGGTTCTGGGGTGAGTCCTTCAGCCTGCGGTGATACGACCGCGCCCGCTCGTCGGCGCTGGGGCCGCCGGACTCCTCGGACCACAGCCACTCCGCATAGCAGGCGAATCCCTCGTGCAACCAGATGTCACGCCAGCGGCGCACCGTCACCGAGTTGCCGAACCACTGATGGGCGAGTTCGTGGGCGATCAACCGCTCCGCGCTGCGCCTGCCGTCGCAATGGTTGGCTCCGAATATCGAAAGCCCTTGCGCCTCAAGTGGTATCTCCAGATCGTCATCGGTGACGACGACGGTGTAACCGCCCGCGAGCGGGTAGGGGCCGAACTGGCGGGTGAACAGCTTCATCATCTGGGGCTGCCGGCCGAAATCGTGTTCGAAGTTGCGCCGCAACCGGTCCGGGAGGACGGCGTGCATGGGTACCGGGCTCTTCTGCAGCCGGTGGCGGTTGTACTCGCCGATCTGCAGGGTGATGAGGTAGGTCGAGGTCGGCTCGGTCTGCTCGTAGACCCAGGTGGTGAAGCTGGCCCGCACCTGCTTGGACAGCAGTTCACCGTTGGCCAGCGCGTAGTACGGGCTTTCGGTGCTGATCCGGATGTGGAAGCTGGCCTTGGCGGCCGGATGATCGTCGCAGGGGAACCAGGAGGCCGCGCCGTTGGGCTGTCCGGCCACCAGGGCGCCGTTGGACAGCTCCTCGAAACCGACCTCGCCCCATAGGGTTCGCAGCGGCTTGGGGGTTCCGCCGTAGCGGACCGCGACGGTCATCGCCGCACCGGCGGGCAGCGTGGCGCCGAGCGTGATGTGTAGCTTGCCCGCCGACGTCCGGAACTGGGCGGGGCGCCGGCCGTTGACCGTCACCTTCGACACCGACAGCGCGTCGGACAGGTCCAGGGTGAAGGTGCGCAGGGCGGCCAGCGTCGCCGCGGTGATCGTGACGGTCCCGGCGAGACGGTTGATCGCCACCTTGTATTCGAGATCCAGTTCGTAGCGCGAGACCCGGTAGCCGAAGTTACCGTTGCGGGGCAGGTAGGGGTCGATCACCGGGGGCTGGTGTGCCGCCTTGCGGGCAGCTTTCTTGGCCGGTGTCACCGGTCATGCTTCTTCGGTCGCTTGATCGTCCACGGCGCAATCGGGTTGCCCTGCCACCTGGTCCACGGCGGCACTTCGTCACCACGCATCACCAGCGATGCCGGGCCGACGGTGGCGCCCGCGCCGATTCGCGATGCCGGCAGCGCCACACAGTGCGGGCCCAGCGTCGCGCCCTCGTCGAGGATGACGGTGTCCATCCGCATGATCCGGTCGTGGAAGAGGTGGGTCTGCACCACGCAGCCCCGGTTGACGGTGCTGCCGTCGCCCAGGGTGATCAGGTCCGCCTCGGGCAGCCAGTACGTCTCGCACCACACCCCGCGGCCGATCGTCGCGCCGAGCCCGCGCAGCCAGATGTTCATCACCGGGGTGCCGGTGGCGGCCCGGGCGAACCACGGTGCGGCCACCGTCTCCACGAAGGTGTCCGAGACCTCATTGCGCCACACGAACGACGACCACAGCGGGTGCTCGATGGCATCGATACGGCCCACCACAAGCCATTTCGCCGCCACCGCGATGGCGCCGGCCACCGCCCCGGCGATCAGCAGCACGAGGCCACCGGCCAGCGCGGTCCAGCCGTAGCCTATGAGATGGGCCAGCTGGTGCAGCGCGGCCAGCACCGCCACGCCGATCGCGAAGGTCACGATGACCGGGATGATGCGGCAGGTCTCCACGGCCGAGCGCATCACCCGCAGCTTGACCGACGGATTGAAGGTGCGCATCACATCGGCGGTGGTGGGCTTGCGGCGCAACCGGATCGGCGGGCTACCCAGCCATGACGAGCCGGCCTTGGCCTTGTGCGGTGCCGCCGACAGCACCGCCACCAAACCGTCGTCGGGGACTCGCCGTCCCGGCTGGGTGATACCGGAGTTACCGAGGAAGGCCCGTTTGCCGATGGTGGCCTTCGCGACGTGGATCCATCCGCCGCCGAGTTCGTAGGAGGCCACCATGGTGTCATCGGCCAGGAACGCGCCGTCCTGCACCTCGGTGAACTTCGGGGTCAGCAGCGCTGTCGAGATCTCGGTGTCCTTACCGATTTTCGCGCCGAGCAGGCGCAACCACCACGGTGTCAGCAGGCTGGCGTAGATGGGGAACAGATAGTTGCGTGCGGCATCCATCAGCCGCTCGGTGGCCCACAACTGCCAGCCGACGCGGCTGCGCACCGGGTGATAGCCCTCGGTCAGGCCCGCCGAGAGCAGACGCACCCCGATCACCGTCAGCCCCGCGTACACCACCATCGCCACCAGCGCCGCCACCGGTGTCCAGGCCAGGGCGGGGAGCAACGCGTCGGCCGGGGTGGCGGTACCGCGGATGGCCCAGCCCAGCACGGCGAGCCCGGCGGCCAGTGCGGCCAGCGGCAGCCCACCCAGCAGCATCGACGTCACGCTGTAGAAGGCCACCCACACCGGTGCCCGGCCGGGCCGCTCCTGCGGCCAGGGGTGGCGTGCCTTACCGGATTTCGCTGCCGGCGAACCCTTCCAGTACTGGCCGTTCTTCACCTTGCCGACCACACCGGAGCCGGCGGCGACATCGGCGTTCTTGCCGACGACCGCGCCGGGGAAGAGGGTGGTGCGGGCGCCGATGGTGGAGTCGTTGCCGACGGTGATCGGTCCGACATGGAATACGTCGCCGTCGATCCAGTGCCCGGTCAGGTCGACCTCGGGTTCGATGGAACAGCGGTGGCCCAGGGTCAGCATGCCGGTGACCGGCGGCGCGGAGTGCAGGTCGACCCCCTTGCCGACCGTATTGCCAAGGGCGCGAGCGTAATACACCAGCCACGGGGCGCCGGCCTGATTCTCCGCACCGCTGGCCTCGGCCAGTCGCTCGGCGAACCAGACGCGCAGATGCTCGCTACCGCCGCGGCGGTAGCTGCCCGGCTGCAATCCCGACAGCAGGGTGCGGGCACCGAGCACGGCGATGCCCATCCGGCCCGGCGGGGTGATGAAGAGCAGGAAGCCGGCGATGATCCACCACCAGTTCGTCGGTGCCGCCCACGGCACCAGCTCGGTGGCGGCCGCGATGTTGTTGAGGATCGCCAGCCAGATCACCCACTGCAGGCCGGTCAGCGTCGCCAGCGGCAACGACATCGCCACCTGCGCCACTTGGGTCAGGATGGGCGTCGGTGCCACATCGCGGCGCACCACCTCCGGCGGCGGGGCCAGCTCGTCGAGGTAACCGGCCAGCGAGCCGAGCCGGGGATGGTCGTACAGATCGGCGACAGTCACCTGCGGATAGCGGCCGCGGACCGCGGTGACCAGTTGCGCGGCCGACAGGGATCCACCGCCGAGGGCGAAGAAGTCCGCCTCCGGGCCATCCACCGCCGCGGCCAGCACATCGCGCCACAGCCCGGCCAGCCAGCCCATGGTGCCGCCGAGGTCGGGTTCCTCCTCCGCGGCCGCTCCGGGCGGGGGCCACGGCAGCGCGTTGCGGTCCACCTTGCCCGAGGTCCGGGTGGGCAGTTCGTCGAGCAGGACCAGCCGGGGCACCAACGCCGCGGGCAGGGCCTCCGACAGCGCGGTGCGGGCCGCGGCCACGTCGAAGGCCGGATCGGCACTGGCGATGTAGCCGACCAGCAGGGGAGTGCCGCTGGTGGTACGGCGAACCGCGGCCGCCCCGCCGCTGACGCCGGGCAGGTTCACCAGCGCGGCGTCCACCTCGCCCAGCTCGATGCGGCGTCCACCGACCTTGACCTGGTCGTCGGCGCGGCCCTGGAAGTACAGGCCGTCGGCCTCCAGCCGCACCAGGTCCCCACTGCGGTAGGCGCGCTCCCACCCCAGCGTCGGCATCGGTGCGTACTTCTCGGCATCCTTCTCGGGGTCCAGGTACCGGGCCAGCCCGACACCACCGATGACGAGTTCGCCGGTGTCGCCCAGCCCGACCGGCAGCCCGTCCTTGTCGACGACGACGAGGTCCCAACCGGCCAGCGGCAGCCCGATGCTCACCGCGGACTTCCCGTCCAGCGGCGCCGCGCAGGCCACCACGGTCGCCTCGGTGGGGCCGTAGGTGTTCCATACCTCGCGACCGTCGACGGCGAGGCGTTCGGCCAGTTCGGGCGGGCAGGCCTCGCCGCCGAAGATCAGCAGCCGGACCGCTTCCAGCGCCTCGGCGGGCCACAGCGCGGCCAGGGTCGGGACGGTCGAGACGACGGTGATGTCGCGGGTCACCAGCCATGGACCCAGGTCCATACCGCTGCGCACCAGCGACCGCGGAGCGGGCACCAGGCACGCGCCGTGGCGCCAGGCCAGCCACATCTCCTCGCAGGACGCGTCGAAGGCGACCGACAGCCCGGCGAGCACCCGGTCACCGGGGCCCAGCGGCGAGTCCCGCAGGAACATCCGGGCTTCGGCGTCGACGAAGGCGGCGGCGTTGCGGTGGGTGACCGCCACACCCTTGGGTGTGCCGGTGGATCCGGAGGTGAAGATGATCCAGGCGTCGTCGCGGGTCAGCGGTGCCGCGGCCCGCCAGCCGCGCGAGGATCCCGGGCCGCGCACCAGGCCCGCGTCGGTGATGATGGCCACCACCTGTGCCTCCCCGAAGACGAGTGCGGCGCGTTCTTCGGGGTCGTCGGCGTCGACCGGGACGTAGGCGGCGCCGGTGGCCAGGGTGGCCAGGATCGCGGTGTAGAGCGCGTAGCTGCCCGAGGCCATCCGGATGCCGACGCGGTCGCCGCGGCCGATGCCGCGGGCCGCGAGCCACTGCACGCTCTCTTCGATATCGCTGACCAGTTCCGAATAGGTCAGCTGCACGTCGCCGTCATCGATCGCGGGGGCATCCGGGAAACGGTTCGCGGTGTCGTAGAGGACGTCGATCAGGGTCCGCGGGGGAGCTGCCGCCGGGGAAAGTAGGTACTGGGGAGGTATGGCCTGCCCGGGCTCCGCTGTCACTGTTACAAACTACTAAGCCACCCGACCGGCCCGCGCGCGGCGCGCTGCCCCGCCATGTTGCGTTCAAGTCGTGCTGATCGCAACCGTGGGCGGGTCGTGCCCCTCTTCGTAGCGTGGCGGGGTGCGGTTATTCGTGGCGGATGAAGCGTGGAGTGAACTGACCTGCGGTCCCGAGCCGGTGGTCCGGGTGGCCGCCGACGACCTGCAGCAAGCCCGCCGGGCCCGTGCCCGGCTCCGCGATGACGACGGCGATGTGGCGGTGATCCTGGACGTCACGGTCGCGGTCGCCGGGGATGTGCGCGCCGCCTGTGCCTCGTTCGGCACCGACGAGTCCGTCCGCGGTGTGCGCTACGCGGGCACCGTGCGCGGGCTGGCCGGTCTGATCGCCGATATCGAGACCGCCGGGGTGGCCGACGGCGTCACGCTGGTGGGCGTCGCGTCACCGCCGAGCGCCACACCGCTGGACCTGGCTGAGATCGGCCGTACCGTGCTGGCGGTTCTCGAGCAGCGCAGCCGAATCTGCGCTTAGCGCGGGGCCGTCAGATTGATTCATGCACTGCATTAGTTGGCACTGAATCGGTCTTGGACATGAATGGATCGGCGTCTTAGCGTTAGAGCCATGACTGCCACCCTCGCCCATCAGCTGACCGGACAGATGATCATCGCGGGATCGCCCGTCAGCGGAACCGGTGCCGAGATCCGCGGATTCGACCCCGCCGCCGGTCAACCGCTCGAACCGGCCTACCGGCACGGCGACAGCGCCGATGTCGAGGCCGCCGCCGCCGCGGCCGCCGCCGCGTTCCCGGTCTACCGGGCCACCACGTCCGAGCAGCGCGCCCAGTTTCTGGAGGCCATCGCCGCGCGCATCGAAGCGGTCAAGGAAACCCTGATCGCCCGCGCCGTCGCCGAGAGCGGTCTACCCCAGGCCCGCATCACCGGCGAGGTCGGGCGCACCACCGGCCAGCTCCGGCTGTTCGCCGAAGTGCTGCGCGAGGGCAGCTGGAACGGCGCCCGCATCGACAACGCACTGCCCGACCGTGCGCCGCTGCCCCGCCCCGACATCCGTCAGCGTTTCATCCCGCTCGGCCCGGTCGCCGTGTTCAGCGCCTCGAACTTCCCACTGGCGTTCTCCGTCGCCGGCGGTGACACCGCCTCGGCCCTGGCCGCCGGGTGCCCCGTGGTCGTCAAGGGTCACGACGCGCACCCCGGCACCTCCGAGATCGTGGCGCGCGCCATCACCGAGGCCGTCGCCGAGAGCGGGCTGCCCGCCGGGACGTTCTCGCTGCTGTTCGGCACCGGCCAGAAGCTGGGCATCGCGCTGGTCACCGATCCGCGGATCAAGGCCGTCGGCTTCACCGGATCCCGCACCGGCGGAACGGCTCTGGTAGCCGCGGCCGCGGCCCGCCCCGAACCCATCCCGGTCTACGCCGAGATGAGCTCGATCAACCCGGTGTTCCTGCTCGACGGGGCGCTGAGCACCCGCGGCGCCGAACTCGGCAAGGCGTTCATCGGCTCGCTCACCATGGGCTCGGGCCAGTTCTGCACCAACCCGGGCCTGGTCATCGCCGTCGACGGACCCGGCCTGGACGCCTTCGTCGCCGCAGCCAGGGAGGCCGTCTCGGCCGCCCCCGCCACCCCGATGCTCACGCCGAACATCGCCGGCAGCTACGCGTCCGGCGTGGAGTCGCTCGCGGCCGCCGCCGAGCTGGTCGCACGCGGCGTCGAAGGAAGTGAAACCTGCGGCCAAGCAGCACTTTTCACCACCGATGCGAAGAGCTTCCTGGCGTCGGAGGACCTGCAGGCCGAGGTGTTCGGGGCGTCGAGCCTGATCGTACGCTGCGCCGACGCGGCGGAGGTTGCCGTTGTCGCCCAGGGCATCGAGGGTCAGCTGACTGCGACCGTGCACGCCGATGACTCCGATGGCGACGCCGCACGAGAGTTGCTGCCGCTGCTCGAACTCAAGGCGGGCCGGATTCTGTTCAACGGCTGGCCGACCGGTGTCGAGGTGTGCCACGCCATGGTGCACGGTGGCCCGTTCCCGGCCACCTCGGATTCCCGGACCACCTCGGTCGGGGCCCGCGCCATCGAGCGCTTCCTGCGTCCGGTCGCCTACCAGGACGTCCCGAAGGCCTTGCTGCCCAGCGCCATTGCCGACGGAAACCCCGAGCAGATCTGGCGTCGCATCGACGGCCGACTCTCCCAAGACTGACACACACCCACACCACACTCGAAAGGCCCGCCCATGCGTCCGAACTTTGACGGCGTCCTGTTCTTTCCCGTCACGCCCTTCACCGAATCCGGTGCGGTCGATCTCGAAGCCCTGGCCGCCCACCTGACCAAGGGTCTGGAGGCCGGCCCCGGCGGGATCTTCATCGCCTGCGGCACCGGCGAATTCCACGCCATCGACGAGGACGAGTTCCGCGATATCGTCACCACCGCGGTCAAGGTCGTCGCCGGCCGCGTCCCGGTGTACGCCGGTGCGGGTGGCTCGGTGGCCCAGGCCAAGCGCTTCGCCGTCACCGCGCAGGAAGCCGGCGCCGACGGCCTGCTGCTGCTGCCGCCCTACCTCGTCGAGGTACCGCAGCCCGGTCTTGTCGACTTCGTCGCCGCCGTCGCCGGGGCGACCGAACTGCCGGTCATCGTCTACAACCGCAACAACGCGAAGTTCACCGAGGCCTCCGCCGTCGCCGTCGCCAAGATCTCCAATGTCATCGGATTCAAGGACGGCACCGGCAATTTCGATCAGGTCGCGCGCATCGTGGCCGCGGTGAAGAGCGAGGTCGACCCCGACTTCCTGTTCTTCAACGGTCTGCCCACCGCCGAGACCACCCAGCTCGCGTTCCGCGCCATCGGCGTGCCGCTGTACTCGTCGGCGACGTTCGCCTTCGCGCCCGACCTGGCGCTGGCGTTCTACAACTCGCTGGAATCCGGCAACACCGAGCTGACCAACGCGCTGCTCAACGCCTTCTTCATCCCGCTGGTGCAGCTACGCGACACCGTTCCCGGCTACGCCGTCTCGCTGGTCAAGGCCGGCGTGACGATGGAGGGTGTGCCTGCAGGTCCGGTGCGTCCGCCGCTGGTGATGCCGCACGCCGATGACCTGGCCCAGCTGAACTCGATCATCGCCGCCGGACGTGCGGTGCTGGCCGCCTCGTTGAGCGAGGCCCGCTGATCATGGCGCCGATCAGGATCACCGGAGCCCGCATAACCCCGGTCGCGTTCGTCGACCCGCCGTTGCTCAACACGGTCGGGGTGCACCAGCCCTACGCGCTGCGCGCGATCATCCAGCTGGATACCGATGCGGGCCTGGTGGGCCTCGGCGAGACCTACGCGGACACCCGCCATCTGGCCAGGCTGAACGCCGCAGCCGTGGCGATCACCGGTTTGGATGTGTTCGCGCTCAACGAGATCCGGTCCGCGATCGCCGTCCGGCTGGCCGGTGATGACGCCGCCGTCGGCACGGCGGGCATGATCACCACGGCCAGTGCGGTGGATCAGGTGTTCTCGCCGTTCGAGGTGGCCTGCCTCGATGTGCAGGGCCACATCCTGGGCCGGCCGGTATCGGATCTGCTGGGCGGCAAGGTCCGCGATGCCGTCCCGTTCAGCGCCTACCTGTTCTACAAATGGGCCGCCCACCCCGGCCGGCAGCCCGATCGCTTCGGCGAAGCCCTCGATCCGGCCGGCCTGGTGGCCCAGGCGCGGTGCATCATCGACGAATACGGTTTCACCGCAATCAAACTCAAGGGTGGAGTGTTCCCTCCCGAGGAGGAGATGGCGGCCATCGAGGCGCTGGCCGAGGCGTTCCCCGGCATGCCGCTGCGGCTGGATCCCAACGCCGCGTGGACCCCGCAGACCTCGGTGAAGGTGGCTTCCGGACTGGCCGGCATCCTGCAGTATCTGGAGGATCCGACGCCGGGCCTGGACGGGATGGCCTCCGTGGCCAGTGAGTCGCCGCTTCCACTGGCCACCAACATGTGCGTCGTCGCGTTCGATCAGCTGGCACCCGCCGTGGCCAAGGGCTCGGTGAAAGTCGTGCTCTCCGATCACCATTACTGGGGCGGGCTGCAGCGATCCCGGCTGCTCGCCGGGATCTGCGAGACGTTCGGTCTCGGCCTGTCCATGCATTCCAACTCCCATCTGGGCATCAGCCTGGCCGCGATGGTGCACCTGGCCGGCGCGACACCGAACCTCAGCTACGCCTGTGACACGCACTGGCCGTGGAAGACCGAAGAGGTCGTCAAGGACGGTGCGCTGTGCTTCGTGGACGGCTCCGTCCCGGTGCCCACCTCGCCGGGCCTGGGCGTCGAGATCGACGAGGACTCGCTGGCCGCACTGCACGAGCAGTACCTGCGCTGTGGGATCCGGGATCGCGACGACACCGGCTACATGCAGACGGTCGACCCGAACTTCGAACTGGTCAGCCCACGCTGGTAGGTCCTGTCTTTTCTCCCCCCGCTTCGCTCGCCCCTGCCCTTATCCCCGTCGCTTCGCTCGCCCCGTTACGGTGGGTGGATGGAAGACCAGTCGGCAGTTGACGTCGCCCACCCACCGCAGTTGCTGCTCAACGCCGTCAACCGGGTGTTGAAGGTTGCCCTCAAGACCCCACTGGGCGGCGTCGTCGGCGATTTCATGCTGGTGGCCTTCACCGGTCGCAAGACCGGGAAGCGTTATGCGACGCCGGTGAGCGCGCATGCGCTCGGCGGTGCGCTCTATGTCGTGCTGGAGGCGCAGTGGAAGTACAACTTCCGCGACGGCGCCGACGCACAGGTGTCCTACCGCGGTAAGACCAGCACCATGCGCGGCGAACTCATCACCGAACCCGCCGCCGTCGCCGGCATCGCCGACCGGATCGCCAGGTCCTACAGCCCGAAGAAGGCGCAACGGCAGATGGGGATGGCCTTCCGCGGCGGGGCGTATCCCACCCTCGCCGAGTGGGAGGAATCCGTGCGCCGGATGAAGATCGCGGCCATCAAGCTCACGTGAGGACCGGGGCGCGGTCGGCGATGACGAACGTCGCATCCGTGCGTGCCGGCGCACCGGGACGGGTCACGAACGGTAGCGTCCGGAAGTCGGCTCGCAGTTCGTCGGCCGTGATGCGGGTGCGGACGTAGCCCCTGCGGTTGCTGAAATATTTGATGTGCGGGTTCTCCGGAAGGATCGCGTCCACATCCGGGCGGGAGTCCGAACCGTCTCCACCCGACGAGATCGATGTCGTCACCAATTCCGTTGCCACCGGCCCCGTCCGGGGATCGCTGATCTCCGCGGCCCAATGCGAGTGCACATCGCCGGTCAGCACGACGGGGTTGCGCGCACCCGCCAGCCCGGCGGTGATCCGGTCGCGGCCGGCTGCGTATCCGTCCCATGCGTCGGCGTTGACGCCGCGTCGGGGTCCCGCCACCACATCCAGCGGCGCGAAGAACACCTGCTGGCCGAGGAAGTCCCAGCGGGCCCGTGAATCCCGCAGGCCGTCGAGCAGCCAGCGTTCCTGCGCGGGCCCGGTCAGTGTGCGTCCCGCGGAGTTGAGCTCCGGGCAGTCGGCGTCATACGCATCGCCGCAGGCCTGATCGGTCCGGTACTGGCGGGTGTCGAGCATGTGAAAGGTCGCCAGCGCGCCCCACTGCACGCGCCGGTAGAGCTGCATCGCGGCCCCCTGCGGCCTTGCCGGGGCACGCAGCGGCATGTTCTCGTAGTAGGCCTGCATCGCCGCGGCGCGCCGGGCGGGGAAGCCCGGTTGTGGTTCCTCGGGCGTATCGGCGGCCCAGTTGTTGTCCAGTTCGTGGTCGTCGAACACCACCAGCCACGGTGCGGCGGCGTGTGCGGCCTGCAGATCGGGATCGGTCTTGTACTGCGCGAACCGCTGGCGGTAGTGGGCCAGCGTGACGGTTTCCGGTCCTATGTGCCTGCGCACACCGCCGTCACGGCCGGCGTACTCGTACTGGTAGTCACCCAGGTGCACCACGAGATCCGGGTGGTCCTCGGCGAGTCGTCGGTAGCTGGTGAACCAGCCCTGTTCATAGTTCGAGCACGACGCGACACACATCGTCAGGGGCGCCAGCGCGCCGGGCTCCGGTGCCGTGCGGGTCCGCCCGGTTGCCGACAGGTACCCACCGGTGCGAAACCGGTAGAAGTACTCGGTGCCCGGACGCAGGCCGGCGAGTTCGATGCGCACCGAATGCGCCGATTCCGGTGCGGCCACCGCCATCCCGCGCTGTTCGACACCGCGGAAGCGGTCGTCGGTGGCGACCTCCCACTCGACATCGACCGTCCGCCAGGGCATTCCGCCGTGGCCGTCATCGGCCAGCGGGACCGGCGCCAGTCGCGTCCAGATCACCGCGCCATCGGGGACCGGTTCACCGGAGGCCACCCCGAGGGTGAACGGGTCGGCGGGCGAACCGGACCGGCCGAAGCCGACCAGCGGAACCGCCGCGACGGCCAAGGCCCCGCCGAGCAACGCCCGGCGGCTGAGATTCGTCGACACGCCGCAGTGTCAGATGCCGACCTTGCCCGCAGGTGACGCGCAGTCGTCCGTTGTCTCTCCGTTAGTCGTCATCTCGTGGTTGGCGTGCGGCCGGCGCGCGCACCGCTCCGAACAGTCGCACCAGCACCTCCACCAGGTGCTCGCGGTCGACCTCGACATCGCCGAGCAGCACCGCTCCGATGGTGCTGATGACGCCACCGACCAGGAACTGCGAGACCAGCCGCAGTTCGGTGGGGAGGTCGTCGGTGGGCAGGCTCGGATCGCCACTGGATGCCGTGGATGCCAGCATGCCGGCGAACCGGCTGGATTCCTGCAGGCTGCGCCGGCCCAACGCCGGCGATGCGGTGGCCTCCAACACCAGGATCCGGCCCTTGCGTGGGTCGGCCAGAATCAGGTCGACCAGTTCGGCCAGCACCGCTCTGGTTCTCGCGAGGCCGTCATCGGGCGCTTCGGCCAGCGCGGTGACCGACCGGCGCGCGCTCTCCTCGACGACCATGTCGTAGACGGCCAGATGCAGCGCCTCGATGTCGGGGAAACTCTCGTAGAAGTAGCGTGCCGCGACCCCCGAGGCCTCGGTGACGCCGCGCACCGTGGTGCCCGCGATACCGCGGGTGCCCATCAGGTCGAGTCCGGCGGCGAGCAACCGGGCGCGGCGTTCGGCGATCCGGTCACCGGCGGTCTGCCCACCATACCGCCGGGTAACCATCGAACCATCTTGACACAGTGCATATCAGGCTGGTTTCCTCAATCTGCACACAAGTGTTTCCTGTTTTGTGATGGGAGATCAGATGACCGGCACCGCAATCGAAACGAGCACGGCAGTTCCGAAGCCCTGGGACCCCGGGCAGCCGCATCACGAGCTGGCCGCCGATGTGCGCTGGTGGATGGGGATGCCGTTGGCGTTCGGTCTGTTCGGACGGCTGGCGCTCGACCAGGTGGCCTACCGCAAGGTCGCCGCCGCCGTCGATGCCAGTGGGCGCTTCGCCTCGAACTTCACCGACCGTGGGCTGAACAGCTATCTGTGGAACGGCCCGCTGACCTTCGGCGATGACGCCGACCGCCGCGCCGCCCAGGACCGGCTGAAGTCCAAACACGGGGCGGTTCGCGGTGTCGGCACAGGCGATTTCGAGGGCGAACGTTTCAGCGCGCTGGATCCCGCACTGTGGAAATGGGTCGGCACCACATCGCTGAACATCTTCTACGCCGGCTACGTCGCGGTCTACGGTAAGGATCTGACCGCCGAGCAGTGCGAGGTCGTGTATCGAACGGTGTGCGCCATGGCCGATTTCGGGTTGCCCAGCACCGCATCCGAAGTCCCGCCGACAGTGGCCGAGATGCAGGCGTACTACGACGAGATCGCGGCCACCGAACTGGCGGTCAATCCGTTCCTGCTCTGGGCCGCCGACCAGTTCGGCGCGCCGCCGGTGCCGACGTTGTTCGGCCCGCGCTGGCTGCACCGGGCCATCGCGCCGGCCTGGCGGTTGGCGGCCCCGGTGCTGGCCCGGCCGGCCCGCATCTGCGCGGAGTCGACCACCCATCCGAAGATGATGGAATTGCTGGGCAGCAGCTGGAACTCGCGAAAGCAGCTCGAATTCGCCTGCTACCGGGCCGGCATCCGGGCCGCGCGGCGCTGGTTGCCGAAGTGGGCACTGCTGGAACCGATGGCCTACAACCGGTACCGCTATGAACAGTTGCGCGCCTTCCACCACAAATACGAGTTGGAGTCCTTCGCGCCGGCCGCGAGCTAGACTGATGCACTGCTGACGTCCCGCATCGGTGCGGTGATACGAGGAGTGCATGGATGTTCTCACTGGCCCGGCTGTCCTGTTTCATCGCCGTCGCCGAGGAACTGCATTTCGGCCGCGCCGCCGAGCGTCTGCACATGACCCAGCCCCCGCTGAGTCGCCAGATCCAGCAGCTGGAAACCGAACTCGGCGTGCAACTCATCGACCGGACCACCCGCTCGGTGACCCTGACCCCGGCCGGAGTGGCCTTCCTGCCCGACGCGCGCCGCATCGTGGCGCTGGCCGAGAGCGCCGCGCTCACCGTGCGCCGGGTGCCGGCGGGTGACCTGGGCACGGTGGTGGTCGGATTCACCGCGGCGTCCGCGCATGCGGTGCTCCCGCGCCTGCTCGAGCAGACGCGCAGCATCCTTCCCGATGTGAAACTCGAACTGCGCGAGATGGTTTCATCGGTGCAGATCGAGGCGCTGATGAGCGGCGAGATCGATCTCGGGATGGCGCGGCCACCCCTGAAGCGGCCCGGCATCGTGTCCCGTCCGTTGCTGCACGAGCAGTTGGTGGCCGCGCTGCCCGCCGGGCACCCGCTCACCGAGCAGGCACGTCAGCTCACCCTCAACGATCTCGACGGCCAGGACTTCGTGATGTACTCGCCGGTGCAGGCGCGGTATTTCAACGAACTGCTGATCAGCACATTCACCATCGCCGGCGCGACGCCGCGCTTCGTGCAGTTCGTCACCCAGGTGCACACCATGCTCGTGCTGGTGCGTTCCGGGATCGGGATCGCGCTGGTCCCGGCCTCGGCGGCGACGCTGCACCCCGAGGGGGTGATGTTCCGGACCATCGGGGTGTTCCGGGAACGCCCGGTCGAACTCGACGCCGCGTGGCGCGGGGACAGCACCAACCCGGCGCTGCTGAGGCTGCTGCGCGATGTGCTGCCGCCCCGCGAGTGGACGACCGATGACCTGGTGGAACAGGTGATCGTCTAGACGCGTGCGCCGGGCTGCAGCACGGGGGTGACCAACCTGCCGGTGGCCAGGAATTCGTCGAGATTGCGCAGCGTGAGGTCCTCCATCGCCGCGCGGGTCTGCACGGTGCCGCTGCCGACATGGGGGAGCAGCACCACGTTGTCCAGTCCGAGCAACTCGGAAGGGACGTTGGGCTCGTCGGCGAACACGTCGAGCCCGGCGCCGGCCAGTCGGCCGTCGCGCAGGGCCGCCACCAGGGCGGCCTCGTCGACAACGCTGCCGCGGGCGATGTTGATCAGGTAGCCGTCGGCCCCGAGCGCGTCGAGGACCGCGGCGTCGACCAGCCTCTTGGTGCTGCTGCCGCCGGCCGCGGCGACCACCAGCACGTCGACGCGCTGCGCGAGTTCGGCCGGCGACCCGACGTAGGTGTACGCGGAGCCGGGGACCTCGCGACGGTTGTGGTAGCTGATCGTGCATCCGAACGCGCTGAGCCGCTTGGCGATTGCACCACCGATGCGGCCCAGTCCGATGATCCCCACCCGGGTGTTGCTCACCTGCCGGGTCAGCGGGTAGTTGCCACCGGCCGACCACTGGCCGGCCCGCACGTAGCGGTCGGCTGCGGAGAACTGGCGCATGGTGTCGATCAACAGGCCCACCGCCGTATCGGCGACGCAGTCTGTCAGGACGTCGGGGGTGTTACTCACCCCGACGCCCCGAGCTTCGGCGGCCTCGACATCGGTGGTGTCGTAGCCGACGCCGAAGTTCACCACCGCCCCGAGGCGGGGCAACTCGGCCATCAGTGCCGCGTCCACGCCGGTGCGGCCGGAAGTGACGACGGCGGTGATGTCGGCGGCGGAACCGGCGAGGAACTCCGCGCGCGCAGCGGCATCGTCGGGGAGGATCTGCGCCCGGTAACGGGTACGCAGGGTCTCGGCCAGGGACGGCTTGAGGGGGCCGACCTGCAGGATGTTGGCTGAATCGGGCATGGCTGCTCCTTCGCTGCTCACTACGTACGGTATTGAGAGCTACGGATACCTGTCCAACACGGAAATAGCATGGGTTAATGCAGAACCCGCATGACTAGGCAATTCTGCGCCCGCCCCGGGTATCAAAGCCTCGGTCGCTCGGTGAAAGTCCCAGTTCAACGGCGATTTCCGCGGCCCATCTGCGGCGTCGGTCGAGCCGCGCGAACCGGTCAGCGCCCCTTTTCGGGCGGTTGACGCTGTCCGAGAACCGCTCCTACGGTGTGTCTACCGTCACAGGCAATGTCCACATACGTAGACGTCACTGCCGATGATCGCAGGTAGTACAGCCCACATCCTTGATCTGGAGGTCCCGATGGCCGCGACAGTTGCCCGAGCCTCGCTGCGCCGGCTCGCCCTTCTCACCAGCGTGGCCGTGCTGGCCACCGGATGCAGCGTCGCCAATACCGGCAGCGGTGGTTATGACCCCGACACCCTGCGGATCGTGCTCCCCCAGGAGCCGCCCACGCTGGAGCCGTGCGAGGGCTCGCTGACCTCGACCGGCATCGTGACCCGCTCCAACATCACCGAGCCGCTCGCCGAGCGTGATTCCACCACCGGCGATCTGCTGCCGTTGCTGGCCACCGGGTGGGAGCAGACGTCGCCCAACGAGTGGACCTTCACCCTGCGCGACGGTGTGACCTTCTCCAACGGAGCGCCGTTCACCTCAGCCGACGCCGCGTTCTCCATCGACCGCGCGGTCAACTCCGATCTGCAGTGCAACGTCGACGGCTATGTCTTCGGTGACGAGGTGCTGGCCCTGCAGACGCCCGACGAGCGCACCGTCGTCGTCGGCACCACTGAGCCCGATCCGATTCTGCCGCTGCGTATTTCGTTCGTCGAGATGGTGCCGGTGACCACCAGCATGACCGAGAAGGTCCGTGAGCCCATCGGCACCGGACCGTACGCGATCGAGCGCTGGGATTACGGCCAGAAACTCACCCTGGCGCGCAACCCCACCTACTGGGGAACCCCGCCGGCCTTCGCGCGCGCCGAATACAAGTGGCGCAGTGAGGGAAGTGTGCGCGCCGCGATGCTCACCAACGACGAGGTGGACATCGCGACCGGGCTCGGACCCGAGGACGGGGCCGGAGATCTCGGTGTGCCGTTCCAGAACAACGAGACCACCGCGCTGCGCATCACCGGGACCGAGGCGCCGCTGAACGATATGCGGGTGCGCCAGGCCATCAACTATTCGGTCAACCGCACCGGCATCGTGAAGGCGTTGTTCCGCGGGCTGGGCGAGCCTGCGGCGCAGCTGATCCCCGAGGGGGTCGTCGGTTTTAACTCCGATCTGGCGCTGTGGCCGCACGACCCGGACAAAGCCCGCCAACTCGTCGACGAGGCGCGGGCCGACGGGGTGCCGGTGGACCGCCAGATCCGGTTGATCGGCCGCAACAGTCAGTTCCCGGGCGTCACCGAGACGGTCGAGGTGATCCAGAGCGAATTGGCCGACGCCGGACTCAACGTCAAGATCGAGATGATGGATACCGCAGCCCAACTGGAATATCAGCTACAGCCGTTCCCGGCCAATGCCGGACCGTTCCTGGCCTTGATCCAGCACGGCAACCAGGCCGGTGACGCCGCCTTCTCCGTCGATCAGTACATGCGC
Source organism: Mycolicibacterium frederiksbergense (assembly GCA_030499155.1). Lineage (GTDB taxonomy): Bacteria > Actinomycetota > Actinomycetes > Mycobacteriales > Mycobacteriaceae > Mycobacterium > Mycobacterium frederiksbergense_A. The sequence continues at coordinate 2,157,406 of JAUKNU010000001.1, forward strand.
TCGGACGGTGCCCAGAGTGCTTTCGGCACGCCCGCTTTCGATGAGCAGATCGACGCGGCCGGCAGGCTCACCGGCGAACAGCGCCAACAGGCCTACGCCCAGATCTTCGCCGACGAACCGGAGAAGATCCTGCAGTTCGCCTATATCGCCCACATGCGGGGCATCCTCGGCAAGTCTGCGCGGGTCGACTACGAACCCAACCCGGCGACCGGCGACGAAATGCTGCTGGCCACGATGACGCCCGCCGCATCCGACCGCACCGACCAGTCCTGACAGTCAACATCCTCTCCTGAAGGGTCCCGCCCGTTATGTTCTCCTTCGTTCGACGCCGGATGTACACCAGCGCATTACCGTTGGTGATCGTGCTGCTGGGGGTGTTCCTGCTTGCCAGGCTCACCGGCGATCCCACCAACCTGTACCTGCCCGAATCCGCGACACCCGATCAGCGCCAGGCCTTCGCCGACGCCAACGGCTTCAACGACCCACTGATCGTCCAGCTCTTCGACTACTTCAAGGGCATCGTCCACCTGGACTTCGGAACCTCGCTGCGCACCGGCGAATCCGCATCCGAGATGGCGCTGCGCGCCTTTCCCGCCACCCTGCAGCTGGCCTTCGTGACCATGCTGCTCGCCATCATCGGCGCCGTCGTCATCGGCTGCTGGGCCGCCTACCGGCCCAACTCGCTGGCCGACCGGTTCTCCAGCCTGCTGTCCATGACCGCGGCATCCATCCCGGACTTCTGGTTCGCCATCACCGGTGTCTGGCTGTTCTCGGTGCTGATGGGTTGGCTGCCCACCTCGGGTACCGACGCGGGGGTGTTGTCCTGGGTGCTGCCGATCGCCACCCTGATGATCCGGCCGCTCGGCGTGCTGACGCAGGTGGTGCGCGGCGCCATGGTGTCGGCACTGTCGGCTCCCTATGTCCGGCTGGCCCGTAGCAAGGGCGCCAGCGATTTTCGGGTGGTCACCCACCACGCGCTGCGCAATGCGGCGGCTCCCGCGCTGACCGTGGCCGGGGACCTGGCCGTCGGGCTGATCAACGGCGCCGTGGTGGTGGAGGCCATCTTCGGTTGGCCAGGTATCGGCAAGCTGATGATCGACGCCATCCTGCAACGTGATTTCGCGGTGCTGCAGGCAGCGGTTCTGCTCACCGCCGTCAGCATCTTCATCCTCAACATCGCCATCGACGCCTGCTACGCGTTGCTCGACGCACGCGTCCGGGAACCGGCCAAGGTTTAAGGAAAAACAGATGACTCAAATCGATCTGGTGCCGGTAAAGCCGACCACCGCCATCGTCGGAGAACCGGGATCGCGCAAGACTTCCGGTCGCTCGGTGTGGTTCCGCATGCTGGTCAACGACCGGGTGGCGGCCGTCGCCGCCACCGTCCTCGGCCTGGTCGCGTTGACCGCGCTGTTCGGCCCGATGCTGGTCGGCGATCTGGCCACCGACATCGACCTGGACAACTCCAACCAGGCGCCCTTCACCCTCGCCCACGGCTGGGCCAACGTGCTCGGCACCGACCCGCTGGGCCGCAGCATGCTGGCCCGTCTCATCGTCGCCTGCCAGACCACCCTGTCGGTGGCCATACCCGCCGTGGTGATCTCGGCCGTCGTCGGATCCATCATCGGCATGTGGGCCGGCTACTACCGCGGGTGGCGTGAGACCGTCGCGATGCGGGTCGCCGACGTCATCATGAGCTTCCCGTCGCTGTTGCTCGCCGTGGTCGTGCTCTACGTGTTTTCCCCGAGCGCGGCCAATATTGTTGCGGTGCTGGCGATCACCCGTATCCCGGTCTACCTGCGCACCGCCCGCGCCGAGTCCGCTGAGCTGTCCACCCGGGTGTTCGTCGACGCCGCCCGCACCTTCGGCGCCAGCGGCACCTCGATCATCACCCGGCATGTGCTGCCCATCGTGCTGCCGACCCTGCTGACGGTGGCCACCCTGGACTTCTGTTACGTGATGCTGGCCGAGAGCTCGCTGAGCTTCCTGGGCATCGGAATTCAGCCCCCCGACGTCAGCTGGGGCCTGATGGTCGCCCAGGGCCGCACCTACCTGCACACCGCGTGGTGGCTGTCCTTCCTGCCGGGCCTCGCCATCGTCATCACCACGGTGTCGGCCACCATCCTGGCGGCCTGGGCACGTATCGCCACCGATCCCGCCCAGCGGTGGCGGCTGACTGTTCCGCAGAAGCGACTGTCCCGCTTCGCCAAGTCCGGAAAGGCTCTGTGATGACTGCTGTCGCCGAACACCCGCCCGTGGATCGGACGGACGCCGACCCCGCGTTGCGGGTGGAGGATCTCACCGTCGACATCCGCACCATCGCCGGCACCGTCCGCGCCGTCGACCACGTCAGCTTCGCCGCCCGCAGCGGTGAGACGCTGGCGCTGCTCGGGGAATCGGGCTGCGGTAAGTCGATGACCGCCACCGCGCTGGTCGGCCTGCTGGAGCCGGTCGCCCAGGTGGTGGACGGATCGGCGCGCATCGGTGACACCGATCTGATCACCGCTGACCGCAAGAAGCGCCGCGAGATGGCCGGCCCCGAGCTCGCGATCGTCTTCCAGGACGCGCTCACCGCCCTCAACCCGCTCTACACCGTGGGCACCCAGCTCGCCGAACCGTTTCGCATCCACCACGGGATGAAGGCCAAGGAAGCCAAACGGCGGGCCATGGAACTCATGGTGCGCGTGGGTATCCCGCAGCCCGAGGAGCGGATGAAGGCCTACCCGCATCAGTTCTCCGGCGGTATGCGGCAGCGCCTGCTCATCGCGATGGCCGTCGCGCTGAACCCCAAGGTGCTGATCGCCGATGAGCCGACGACAGCACTGGATGTCACGGTGCAGGCGCAGATCATGGCGCTGCTCAAGAGTCTGCGCACCGAGTACGACATGGCCGTCGTGCTGATCACCCACGATCTCGCGCTGGTCGCCGAGGAGGCCGACCGGGTCGCGGTGATGTACGCCGGCAGCATCGTCGAAACCGGCTCGGTAGCGGAGGTTTTCGGCGATCCGAAGCATCCCTACACCAAGGGTCTGCTGGACTCGGTGCCCGTCGCCGCCGAACGCGGCGCCGAACTGAAATCCATCGGCGGCTCACCGCCGGATCTGCACTCCATCCCGTCCGGCTGCGTCTACCAGGACCGCTGCCCGTTGGTCCGCGACATCTGTCGTAGCACCCGCCCGGCTCTGCAGGACGTCGGCAGCCGGCGCAAGTCCGCATGCCATTTCCCCGGGGAGGTTTCACATGACTGAGAACCACGAGGCCGAGCAGGTGTTGTCGGTCCGCGACCTGACAAAATCGTTCCGGGTGTCCGGCGGTAAGAAGCTGCGGGCCCTGGACGGCATCAACCTGGATCTGGCCCGCGGTGAGACCCTGGGCCTGGTCGGTGAATCCGGTTGTGGCAAGTCCACACTGGCGCGCACCCTGATGATGCTCGAACGTCCGGACTCCGGTTCGGTCACCTTCGACGGTATCGATCCGTTCGGTCTGAAGGGCAAGGACCTGCTGAAGTTCCGCCGCCGCGTGCAGATGGTGTTCCAGGACCCCTACGCCTCGCTGAACTCCCGGATGACCGCGGCCGAGATCATCGCCGAGCCGTGGCGCACCCACAAGACGCTGTACAGCTCGCGGGCGGACCGGGACATGCGGGTCCGCGGTCTGCTCGATCTGGTCGGCCTGGGCGCCAAGGCCTTCGGCAAGTACCCGCAGGAGTTCTCCGGCGGTCAGCGCCAGCGCATCGGCATCGCGCGGGCGCTGGCGCTCAACCCCGAGGTCATCATCTGTGACGAACCGGTATCCGCGCTCGACCTCTCGGTGCAGGCACAGGTGCTCAACCTGCTCAACGATCTGCAGCAGGAACTGAAGATCTCCTACGTCTTCATCTCGCACGACCTGTCCGTGGTGCGCCACGTCGCCGACCGGGTGGCCGTCATGTATCTCGGCCGGATCATCGAAAACGGCCCGACCGAAGCCGTTTTCGACCGGGCGTCGCATCATTACACCTCGGCGCTGATGTCGGCGGCCCCGAAACTGCGTGACGAGCAGCGCGGCGAGCGCATCCTGCTCAAGGGCGAGGTGCCCTCACCGCTCAACCCGCCGTCGGGGTGCCGGTTCCGCACCCGGTGCGCGGCCGCCACCGAGATCTGCGCCGAGCAGCGCCCGCCGCGTTCGCTGGATGTGCTGGTGCCCGGACACGCCGCCGAGTGCCACCATCCCCGTATCGACGAGCAACAGTCGGCAATGTCCAACGCGTGAGCGGGGTGATGGCGGGCGAGCGAAGCGACGGGAAATGAGCGCCGTGGGCGAGCGAAGCGACGGGAAATGAGCGCCGTGGGCGAGCGAAGCGACGGGAAATGAGCAGCTTCCTGGGATTCGCGGTCGTGGCGATCGCGGTCCTTTTCGCGTCCTGCCTGCAGGGTTCCATCGGGTTCGGCATGGGAATGCTGGCCGCCCCGGTGGTCGCCGTGGTGGATCCCGGTCTGGTGCCGGGGACGCTGATCATGCTGGCGACCGTGCTCACCCTGATGGTGGTGATCAAGGAACGCGGCGCGATCGACGTGTCGGGCACCGGCTGGGCACTGCTCGGACGGGTGCCCGGCACGATCGCCGGGGCCCTGCTGCTCGCCGCGATTCCCGAACACACGCTGGCGATCCTCATCGCGGTCGTGGTGCTCGGCGGTGTCGCGGTGACCGGGCTGGGCTGGGTGCCCGCGCCGCGCCGGCGCAATCTGGTGCTGGCCGGGGCAACGTCGGGAGTCCTGGGCACCGCGACGTCCATCGGCGGCCCGCCGATGGCGCTGGTCTGGCAGCGCAGTGAGGGCCCGAAGTTGCGGGCCACCATGAGCAGCTTCTTCCTGATCGGTTCACTGATGTCGATCGCCATGCTCGCCCTGACCGGCGCCATCGACCGGCACACCGTGGCGATGTTCGGTGTCCTGATACCCGCCGCGGTGCTGGGATATGTGTTGTCCCGCTACGCAAACCGGATCCTGAACCCGAGTCGTCAGCGGTGGACCGCGATCACGGTGTCCATGATCGGCGCGGTGGTTCTCATCATTCAACAGACGGGTCTGCTATGAGCGAATCCACGACGCGCGCCGGCGTGAAATCGGCTGTCCGAACCGTCGAACTGCTGGAGTATCTCGCCGCCCGGCAGGACAATCCCGCACGTGTCCGCGAGATCGGCGAGGCGCTGGGAATGCCGCGCAGCAGTGCCCACGCCCTGCTGCGCACCCTGGTGGCCCGGGGCTGGGTACGCGCCGAGGGCACCGGACCGGATGAAACGGGAACCTTGTACGGGATCGGTATCCGGGCACTGCTGGTGGGCACCAGCTATCTCGACGGGGATCCGTACCTGCCGATGATCGCGCCGTTCCTGGACGACCTGCGCACCCAGTGGGGCGAGACCTTCCACCTGGGCCGCCTGGACGGCACCGACATCGTCTACCTGGCCACCCGCGAGTCCCAGCAGTACCGGCGGTCCACCAGTCGGGTCGGCAGGCGGCTACCCGCGCACACCACCGCACTCGGTAAGGCGCTGCTGGCCGAGCGGGTGGGGGCCGAGCGTCGCAGTCACCTGACCGACGAGTTGGTCGCGCTGACACCGCGCACGATCACCTGTCACCGTGAACTCGACGACGCGCTGGAGACCGTCCGGATCCGCGGCTACGCCACCGATGACGAGGAGAACACCGCGGGCGTGCGGTGTTTCGCGGTGCCGCTGCGCTATACCCGGCCGGCCCAGGACGCCATCAGCGCCTCGGTGCCGCTGTCGCGGCTGACGGCCGAGCGTGAGCAGGCATTGGTCGAGGCGCTGTGTGCGGTCGGTGACAAGGTCAGCCGGGTGCTGCGGCCTGTCGCCAACGGTGACAAGTGGTTCGGGTGAGGTGGGTGTCGGGCCAGGTGGGCCATATCAGTGTTGGATCAATTGATGCGATAACAGTGTTGGACGTGCATCAACCGCGATTTATAGGCTGGCAGGTATGAGCGTCGAGACCCCTATTGTCACCGAGATGCGGGTCGTCCCCATCGCCGGCCACGACAGCATGCTGCTGAATCTCAGCGGTGCGCACGGGCCGTTCTTCACCCGGAACCTGGTGATTCTGCGGGATTCCGACGGTAACACCGGTGTCGGAGAGGTTCCCGGCGGTGCGGCCATCCAGGCCACGCTCGAGGATGCCCGCCCGTTGGTCGAGGGGCGCGGCATCGGCGCCTACAACGCCGTGCTCGCCGACATCCGGCGCGCCTTCGCCGACCGTGACGCCGGCGGCCGCGGCGCGCAGACCTTCGACCTGCGGATCACGGTGCACGCGGTGACCGCGGTGGAATCGGCGATGCTCGACCTGCTCGGCCGGCATCTCGGCGTCTCGGTGGCCGCCCTGCTCGGCGACGGGCAACAGCGAGACCGGGTGCAGGCCCTGGGATATCTGTTCTTCGTCGGGGACCGCACCCGCACCGACCTGGCCTACCGCAGCCCCGCCGATGAGGATTCCGGCGCCGACGACTGGCTGCGGATCCGGCACGAGGAGGCGATGACCCCGGAAGGTGTGGTGCGCCTGGCCGAGGCCGCTCGCGAACGATACGGCTTCCGCGATTTCAAGCTCAAGGGCGGTGTACTGCCCGCCGCGGACGAATCCAAGGCCGTCATCGCGCTGGCCGATCGGTTCCCCGATGCCCGGATCACCCTGGACCCCAACGGCGGCTGGCTGCTCGCCGACGCGATCACCACCTGCCGTGAACTGACCGGCGTGCTGGCCTATGCCGAGGACCCGGTGGGACCCGAGGGCGGTTTCTCCGGCCGTGAGGTGATGGCCGAGTTCAAGCGGGCCACCGGCCTGCCGACCGCCACCAACATGATCGCCACCGACTGGCGGGAGATGGGCCATGCCATCCGCTCCGGCGCCGTGGACATCCCGCTGGCCGATCCGCACTTCTGGACCATGAGTGGTTCCGTGCGCGTCGCCCAGCTGTGCGACGCGTGGGGACTGACCTGGGGATCGCACTCCAACAACCACTTCGACGTGTCGCTGGCGATGTTCACCCAGGTGGCCGCGGCCGCCCCCGGCGATATCACCGCCATCGACACCCACTGGATCTGGCAGGACGGGCAGCGCATCACCAAGCAGCCCTACCGGATCGTGGACGGCTATCTCGACGTGCCTGCCGCACCCGGCCTCGGTGTCGAACTCGACGAGGAACGGGTGGCCGCCGCGCACGAGCTGTACCTGGCCGAGGGCCTCGGTGCACGCGACGACGCCGTCGCGATGCAGTATCTGGTCCCTGGCTGGCGCTTCGACAGTAAACGCCCCTGCCTGCAACGTAACTCGTGACGATGAAAGTTCTGGTCGGCGATCGCAACCTGGTACCGCACCGTCGTCGGTTCGAGGCCGCCCTCCCACCTGAGGTCACGGTGACCTGGGTGGTCGGCGATATCGGCCCGGAGCGGCTGCGGGACGCGCAGGTCTTCGTCGGCGGCCGCTTCACCGCGGAGATGGCCGCCACCGCCGAGAAGCTACGCCTGGTGCACGTGGCCGGCGCGGGAACCGACCGTGTCGCCTTCGCGGCGCTCGGTGCTGACGTCTTGGTGGCCAACACTTTCCACCATGAACGCTCCATCGCCGAGTTCATCCTGGCGGCGGCCATCATGCTGCGTCGGGGCTTCCTCAAGCAGGACCGCGCACTGCGCAGAGATGTGTGGGCCAGTTCGGTGTATGACGACACCATCGTCCAGCCGCCCACCCTGCAGGGCGCCCGGATCGGTTTCGTCGGGTTCGGTCATATCGGCCAGCAGAGCTGGAAACTGTTGAACGCCTTGGGTTGCCAGGGAGCTGCGGTCACCGGATCAGGGCGGGTGCGTGACGGCGCGGGGTTGTCCTGGGCCGGTGATGCGTCCCGACTCGACGACCTCGCCCGCGAATCGGATGTGCTGGTGGTGTCGGCGCCGCTGACCCGGGAGACCGCGGGCATGATCGGCAGTAGCCAGCTGGGCGCGCTGGGGCCCGACGGTGTGTTGATCAATGTCGGGCGTGGCCCGCTCGTCGATGAGAACGCGCTATACGACGCGCTGCTCACCGGCCGCGTCGGGGCCGCCGCCATCGACGTCTGGTACCGCTACCCCGATGCCGCGAACGGTGCCGGCGCGGTGTGTTCACCGAGTGAGCTGCCGTTCGCCGAGTTGCCGAACGTGATGATGACCCCGCATGCCTCCGGCGTCACCGCCGATACCTTCAAGGGCAGAAGCGACGACATCGCCGCGAATATCGGCAGGCTGCTGCGAAACGAGCCGCTGCAGAACGTGGTTCAGCCCAGCGTGTCGTAGATCAGCCGGAAGTAGCGGTCGGTGCGCGCGGAGCCCTCGATCCCGGGGCCCATCTTGTTCATCACGTAGGCGATGGTGGTGCGGCGGTCCGGGTTCATCGATTCCCACGACCCACCCCAGCCGCCCCAGAAGCAGATCTTGCCGTCCGGGATGTATCCGATGGCGGGGCTCGGGAGACCGAATCCGAGACCCATGCGCAGGTGATGCCCGGCGAGCACCAGGTCGGGTCCCTGGATCTGGGTCTCGAAGATGCGCTCGACGGTCTGCGGCCTCAGCAGTTGCACGCCGTCGACGGTGCCGCCCAACGAGATCGCCGAGAGGATCTTGGTCAGGGCGCGCGCATTGGTGTGTCCGTTGGCGGCACCGACATCGGCCGCCCGCCACGCCGCGGTATTGGCGATCAGCGGGTCGGGCGCCGGTCCGGTGAACGTCTTGAGCATCTGCTCGGTCCACTGATCCATCGGCGGAATGCCTTCGAATGGGTCTGTGGGAGCGATGATGTCGGCGATGCGACCGTCGTCCTGCGGTGCCGCTCCGATCTGGAAGTCCGCGCCCAGCGGGCCGGCGATCTCCTCGGCGACGAACCGCTTCAGGGTCCGGCCGCTGACTCGGCGCAGCACCTCCCCGATCAGGTGCCCGTGGGTGAGCGCGTGGTAACCGGTGGCCGTGCCGGGCTGCCACCACGGCGCCTGCGCGGCGAGCATCGACGTCGAACGGTCCCAGTCGAGAACGTCCTCGATCGCCACGGGCTGCTCCCACGCCGACAGACCCGACGAATGGGTGAGCAGGTGGCGGAACTCGATGTGCTGCTTTCCGTTCGCGCCGAACTCCGGCCAGACCTCGGCCACCGGGGTGTGCGCCTCGATCAGCCCGCGGTCGATGAGCATCAGCCCGGCCAGTGCGGTGATGTTCTTGGTCGACGACCAGACATTGACGATGGTGTCCGACGTCCACGGTGTCGTGCGGTCCGCATCGGCGTGCCCGCCCCAGATGTCCACCACCGATTCACCATCGACATCGATGGCGATCGCGGCACCGCACTCCTCGTCGGCGGTGATGGCACGATCCAGTGCCTCGGCCAGCGCAGCGAATTTCGGGGCGAAGTAGCCGTCGACGTTCTCCATACCCGACATCATGCGCCGGGCGGGGCTCACCAGTTGTGGTATCCGCCTTCGGGGCCGAGCATCCGTTCCAGCCGGCTGCGCCCGATCTTGGCCAGCTCATTGCGCAGGATCTTGCGTTCCATCTCGACGTCGTGGTGCATGCGGTCGGTCAGCGCGTGCAGCACGTCGCCGGCGCAGTGCCCGTCGACGAACATCACGAACGGGAAGCCGTACCGGTCGACGTAGCGGCGCGATGCCGTGCCGAGTTCGGTCATCGTGGCGGCATCGTCGTCCCACACCGAGCACTGTTCGGCCGCGGAACGGGCACTGCGCGGGCGGCGCCCGATGTCGGGGCAGGTGTCCAGAATCTGGTCGACGGCGGCCTCGGGGAGTTCGAACAGCAGCGCGTCGGCGCGGCGGAAGAGGGCGTCATGATCGCCGTAGGCGCGCCCCCGGGCCAGTTCACGGGCCATCGCGTAGCTGTTGCAACACTCGTAGAGCGCGTGCACGGCCTTGCGTTCGGGCAACGTGTTGAACACGTCCAGGCCGATTCCTTGATGGAGTAGCACATACCCATGATCAAAGGGCCAGGACACGCCCGGGTTACCGCGTGTTACAGCGGTGCTAAATCAATTCCCGTCAGTGACCGGCGCTCTTGAACCGTTCGATCGAACGCTGCAACTCGGCCTCGGCCTCTTCGCGGCCCGCCCAATCGGCGGCCTTGACGAACTTGCCCGGCTCCAGGTCCTTGTAGTGCACGAAGAAGTGCTTGATCGCTTCCAACTCGAACGGGGGCACATCGGCCAGATCCTGGATGTGGTCCCAGCGCGGGTCGCCTGCGGGCACGCACAGCAGCTTGTCGTCGCCGCCGGCCTCGTCGGTCATCTTGAACATCGCGACCGGACGGGCCTCCACGGTGCAGCCCGGGAACACCGACTCGGGCAGCAGCACCAGCGCGTCCAGTGGATCGCCGTCCTCGCCGAGGGTGTCTTCGAAGAAGCCGTAGTCGGCGGGGTATCCGAACGAGGTGTAGAGGTACCGGTCGAGCTTGACGCGGCCGGTCTCGTGGTCCACTTCGTACTTGTTGCGCGAACCCTTGGGGATCTCGATGACGACGTCGAACGACACCGGCGTTGCTCCTTCGGCTGGCTTGGTCTGGCGGGTCCACATTAGAGGAGCGATACGCTGCACGTTATGCGGCCCGGGAGATGGCGCCGATCCACCCACCTGGTGATCGGCCTGGTGGTACTCGTTCTCGTGGCTGCCGTGGTCGGGGTGGCCGCGGTCGTCACGTCCACCCGTACCTCGGCGAACAAGGCGCTGCCCGAGCAACCGGCCGCCGTGTCGGCCGCGCCGGGTGTCCGCCCGCTCGGCGAAGCCACCACCGAACCGACCCCCAAAGGTCTGGCCGCCACGCTCGCCGCCGCGCTGGCCGACCCGAACCTGGGCGCGCTGACCGGCCGGATCACCGACGCCGGCAACGGCACCGAATTGTGGGAGCAGGGCGAGCGCATCCCGATGCAACCGGCATCGACGAACAAGGTGCTCACCACCGCGGCCGCGCTGCTGACCCTGGACCGGGACGCGACGCTGACGACCAGGGTCGTTGCCGGTGACCGGCCCGGTGTGGTCGTGCTGCACGGCGGTGGGGACCCCACGTTGTCGGCCGCCGCCGATGACGAGCGCACCTGGTACAAGGGTGCGGCCCGGATCAGTGACCTGGCCGATCAGGTCCGGGAGAGCGGCACCCGGGTCACCGCGGTGCAGGTCGACCTCGGTGAGTACAGCGGGCCGACGTTGGCACCCGGCTGGGATCCGCTGGACATCGACGGCGGCGATATCGCTCCGATCGAATCGGTGATGCTCGACGGCGGCCGGACCCAGCCCGTCTCCCCGGAGTCGCGACGATCGCGGACACCCGGTCTGGACGCGGGCCGCGCGCTGGCCACCGCCCTGCGCGTGGACCCGGCCACCGTCACGGTGACGTCCATCGCGGCGGACGCCGAGGAACTGGCCGCGGTGCAGTCGCCCCCGCTCATCGAGCGGCTGCGCCAGATGATGAACGACTCCGACAATGTGATGGCCGAGTCGATCGGCCGCGAGGTGGCCGCCGCGCTGAACCGTCCGCAAAGTTTCGACGGGGCGGTGCAGGCGGTGCTCGGCCAACTGCGCGGGGCCGGCGTCGACACCGCGAACGTGACCCTGCTGGACTCCAGCGGGTTGTCCGTGGACAACCGGCTCACCGCGTTGACCCTCGACGGTGTCATCGCCGCCGCGGTCGGTGAGGACCAGCCGCAGCTGCGCCCGCTGGTCGACCTACTCCCCATCGCCGGCGGCAGCGGCACCCTGTCCAACCGCTACCTGGACACCGACGAGGGCCGGGCGACGGCGGGCTGGTTGCGCGCCAAGACGGGCTCGCTGACCGGCACCAACTCATTGGCCGGCATCGTCACCGACTCCGGCGGCCGGGTGCTGACCTTCGCGTTGATCTCCAACAACGCCGGGCCGACCGGGCGCACCTCTCTGGACGCGCTGGCAGCCACCCTGCGGTCCTGCGGGTGCGGCGGATGACGTCGCCGGCGTCCGGCGGGCAGGAGCGCAGCGACCGGGGAGGCAGCTCGGTGGGGGGTGCGGTCGACTGGGACTTCGCCGCCGATATCGGTGCGAAGCTGAGCAGGCCCGGCCCGGCGACCACCGACTACACCCGTGATCAGGCGATCGCGCAGCTCTACGAATCGGCGCGCACCGCGGAACTGCCGGTGCGCGAGGTCACCCACCTCAACGAGGGTGCCGAGGTTCCCGAGGCCCGCGTGATCGACCGGCCGCAGTGGGTGCGCGCGGCGACCCGGTCGATGCGGGTGATGACCGGCGGCGCCGAGCAGACGTCGAAGGGACCGGCCGGTGTGTTGACGGCCAAGGCGACCGGCGCCCAGACCGGTGCGGTGCTGGCGTTCATCTCGTCGGGGATCCTGGGGCAGTACGACCCCTTCGGCAGTGCCGGCGGGGAACTCTTGTTGGTCTACCCGAATGTCATTGCGGTGGAACGGCAACTGCGGGTCAAGCCCGCCGACTTCCGGCTCTGGGTGTGCCTGCACGAGGTCACCCACCGGGTGCAGTTCCGGGCCAATCCCTGGCTGGCCGAACACATGTCGTCCTCGCTGGCCGTGCTCACCAACGACGGTGGCGAGCAGGTCGGTGACGTCGTCGGGCGGCTCGGCGCGTATGTCCGTGCCCAGCGCAGCGGCACGCCGGTCGACGCGAACTCGGCGGGCGTGCTCGGTCTGCTGCGCGCCGTGCAGGCCGAACCGCAGCGCGAGGCGCTGGACCGGCTGCTGGTGCTGGGCACCCTGCTGGAGGGGCACGCCGAGCACGTGATGGACGCCGTCGGGCCCGCGGTGGTGCCGACGGTGGCGACCATCCGCCGCCGCTTCGACGAACGGCGGCAACGCAAACAGCCACCGCTGCAACGCATCATCCGCACCCTGCTCGGTTTCGACGCCAAGCTCAACCAGTACACCCGGGGCAAGGTGTTCGTCGACGACGTGGTGGCGCGGGTCGGGATGGACCGCTTCAATGTCATCTGGACCGACGCCGGCACGTTGCCCAGGCCCGAGGAGATCGAAGAGCCGCAGCGATGGATCGATCGGGTCCTGTAGCGCAGTTACGCGCGGTGGTCGCGGCCTTCGCCAGGACCCATCTCGGCGACGACACACACTGGTGTGTGGGGCTCTCCGGCGGCGCGGACTCACTGGCACTGACGGCGGTGGCCGCCCGGTTGCGACCCACGACGGCGCTGATCGTGGACCACGGCCTGCAGGCCGGCTCGGCGGACGTCGCCAAAAGGGCCAGCGAGCAGGCCGCCGCGCTGGGATGCGTTGACGCACAAATACTTCCGGTCGACGTCGGCACTGCCGGAGGGCCGGAGGCGGCGGCCCGGACGGCCCGCTACGGCGCACTGCAGACCGCGCGGCACGGTGCGCCGGTGCTGCTGGGGCACACCCTCGATGATCAGGCCGAGACGGTGCTGCTGGGCCTGGGGCGGGGCTCGGGTGCCCGTTCGCTGGCCGGCATGCGGGCCCACGACCCGCCCTGGTGCCGTCCGCTGCTCGGGATCCGGCGGGAGACGACGGTCGCGGCGTGCGCCGAACTGGGCCTGGCGCCCTGGCAGGACCCCCACAACAGCGACCCACGCTTCACCCGGGTCCGGCTGCGCAGTGAGGTGCTGCCACTGCTGGAGCAGGTGCTCGGCGGCGGGGTCGCCGAGGCGCTGGCCCGCACCGCTGCCGCGTTGCGCGAGGACACCGAGGCGCTGGATGCCGCGGCCGCCGCGGTCGGGCTCCCGGCGGAGGCGCTGCCGATCGCGGACCTGCACGGCCTGGCGGCCGCCGTCCGGCGCCGTGTCATCCGCAGCTGGCTGCTGGCGGGGGGAGCCTGTGATCTCACCGACGCCCAGATCCGTTCCGTCGATGCTCTGGTCACCGACTGGCGGGGTCAGGGCGGGGTCGCGGTGCCCGGCGGATTGTCCCGGGAGCGTCTGTTCGCGGGCCGCCGGAACGGCGCTCTGGTGCTCTACCGTCAGCCGGTCGCCTGATCCCGGCTACGCTGTGACGGTGACTGCGGAGTTGTATCCGGGCGATATCAAGTCGGTCTTGCTGTCCGAAGACCAGATCAAGACCAAGACCGCCGAACTGGCCGAACTGATCGCCGCGGATTTCCGCGACGGCGGGCCCGATCAGGACCTGCTGCTGATCACGGTGCTCAAGGGTGCGGTGCTCTTCGTCACGGACCTGGCCCGGGCCATCCCGGTGCCCACTCAGCTGGAGTTCATGGCGGTCAGCTCGTACGGCTCGTCGACATCCTCATCGGGTGTGGTGCGCATCCTCAAGGACCTCGACCGCGATATCAACGACCGTGATGTGCTGATCGTCGAGGACATCGTCGACTCCGGGCTCACCCTGTCCTGGCTGCTGCGCAACCTCGCGACGCGGCGTCCGCGGTCGCTGAAGGTGTGCACGCTGCTGCGCAAGCCCGATGCCGTGCGCGCCGATGTGGAGATCGAGTACGTGGGCTTCGACATCCCCAACGAGTTCGTGGTCGGCTATGGACTGGACTACGCCGAGCGCTACCGCGATCTGCCCTATATCGGCACGCTGGAGCCCAGGGTGTACGAGAACCGGTAGGTCAGTTCCCGGAGATGACGCTTGGCTCCGGGAATGCGTCGGATGCCCGCGCCCCCTCTGGCCCGCCAAACTGGCTCCGATGTCCCGATGCATCTCCCTTGCGCGAGGCCTTGTTTGGGCGTAGCATCGAACACAAGTTCGAATGCGACGTTGCTCCCATCTCCATCCGGTGAGCACAGACCGCGACTCCGGTCGCCGCGAGGTTCGATGGTCCCTGTGGGGGCTGTGTGGACCGTTGTGACTGATCGTGCCCCGTTGGGCACCTTCTGTGAAAGTCGGTATCCCTATGGACGCCACCCATCTCGATACGTTCATTGACGCGCTCATCGATGACCTCACCCCGGTGCCTGCGCGGGAGGAGGATCGCACTCTGTTTCATCTGCTCGACAGTCCGCGGCGGATCGTTGATGAACAGCGGTTGCTGGCGGTGTTGGCGGCCGCGGTGACCGCGCGGAATCTGTTCGATCACGTGATCGCCCAGGCGGTTGCGGCCGCGGAGCGGGCCGGGATCCCCGCACGTAAACACCTGGGGTCGGGGGCCGACCTGCTGACCAGTCTGGGTGTAGCTCCCGGCGCCGCCTACCGGGCGGCGCGGGTGGGGCGGGCGGCACACACGATGCCGGCGTTGACCCACCAGCAGCGCCTGGGTGGGGTGGGTATCGAGTTCGCCGACGCGGTTGGCAAGGGCGTCGCGCATGTGTCGGGCAGGGTCGCGTTGTCTGATGAGGACAGGGCCGAGGTCGTGACGAAGCTGATGATCGAGACCACCCCGGCAGCAGTGCAGAAGAAGGCCCGCGGAATCGCCATCGCCACAGCCAAGACCCGGCCGGTCGACGACGGGGCGGTGCCGGTCGCGGAGAACACCGACCTCAACGACATGACCCTGGTGCAGGGCGAGGACGGGCGGGTCGCGGCCGGCCTGGACCTCGACATACTCACCGGGGAAGAACTACTCGCCGCCTTGGACCCGTTGTGCCGGCCCATCCCGCTGCCGGATGGATCACCGGATCCCCGCCCGACCGGGCGGCGCCGCGCCGACGCGTTCGGACAGATCATCCGCGACTATCTTTCGGGCCAACGGCGACCCACATCAGGGGGTGTCCTTCCGCATGTCACCCTCATCCGCCCCGCCGCACCAGTGGGGTCCGCAGCGGGGGCCGAGGGGGCTGTGGATTCACTGGGGTTCACCGGCCCGGTCAGCACCCGCACCGCGGACCTGATTGCCTGCGACAGCACCCTGACCACGGTGCTCGTCGACTACGCCGGCATACCCTTGGACCTCGGGCGCGCCGAGCGACTGTTCACCCCGGCGCTGCGCAAAGCCCTGGGCATCCGCGACCGGGGCTGCGCATTCCCCGGCTGCGGCCGGCCCGTGTCCTGGTGCGATGCCCACCACATCCACCCCTGGAGCAGCGGGGGGCACACCAGCATCGACAACGGGGTGCTGCTGTGCCGACTGCACCACACCGCGATCCACCACGGCGGCTGGCAGGTCTACCTCGGCCCCGACCGCCACCCCTGGTTCATCCCACCGCATGACCCGGCCGGCCCCCAACCGGTACACCTGAGATCCCACGCCCGACGCACCATGACCGACCTGCCCACGGCCGCATAACCACGACTCAGCACCTTGAAAACTACACAGAGAAACCGGCCGGAGCGCCGATTGCGTTGGCGGCCAACCCGACTAACGCAAACGGCCAACGCTTCCGGGCGCTAGGTCAGTTCCCAGATGACCGTCACCGAGAAGCCCACGCTCTGCTCGCCCGGTGAAAGCGGTACCGACTCGGCCATCGCCGCACGCGGCATCGGGACCGGCGGCGGCGGAGTGGTGCCGTCGGCCTCCGAGATCGAGATGACGTCTCCCAGACTCATGCCGGACAGCTCGGCGTACTGCTGGGCGCGGTCCTTGGCATCCTCGAAGGCGCGGGTGCGCGCATCGCGCACCAGTGCGGAGTCGTCGGCGATCGAATAGTTCACCGAGTTGATCCGGGTGTTGTCCCCGCCGGTGGTGACGATCAGGGCCAGGATGTCCGATGCCCGGTCGGCGTCGCGGATCTTCACGTCGATGGCATTGCTCGCCCGGTAGGAGGCGATGCTGGTGCCATCGGAGTTGTACTGCGGCTGCAGCGTCACCTGGGTGGTGCTGATGTCCTTCTGCTCGATGCCCGCGCCGGTCAGCGCGTCGAGGACGGCCTGCTGACGCTGGCTGGTCTGGTTGAGCGCACCGGTGACGTCGGCGGCGACGGCTTCCATTGCCGCAGAGACGGTCAGCGTGTCCGGGGTGCCCTGCACCTCACCGGAGCCGACGACGGTGACCTGGCGGGCGGCCGCGGCGGACGCGTCACCGACCGGCACAGGACCCGACTGTGCATCACAGGCGCTCACTCCGACGGCGAGCACCGCCGCGGCGAGAGCGAGACAGACACGGACCGGCAATCGTCGCGCGAGAGGCATGTTCGCACCATAGCGCCTCACGGAGTGACTGTGATCAACCATCACGGCGTGACGACGATCTTGCAATGCCGTTCCGGGTCGGCCAGATCCGCGAATGCTCCGGCCACCCCGTCCAGGTCCACCTCGCCGGTGACCAGCGGTGTCACATCGATATCGCCCTCGGCGATGGCCCGCAGCGACTCGGCGAATTCGGATGGGTCATAGCCGAATACGAAGTGCAGGCTGATCTGCTTGGCGCTGGCATAGAACGGGTGCACGGTGTCGGGTTGCATGCACACCCCGGCAACCACGACGCGGGTGCCGGTCGGTGCCCGGCGCAGCACGTCGTCGATGACGCCGGGGGCGCCGACGGCCTCGAACACCACCGCCGGTGTGCTCTGATGGAATGGCGAATGCTGCGCGGGGTCGACGGTGACATGAGCACCGACGGTCTCGGCCAGCGCCCGCCGGGTGGAGGAGAAGTCGGCTGCCACAATGGTTTCCACGCCGCGGTACTTCAGCGCGGCGATGATCGCGATACCGATCGGCCCGCATCCGATGACGAGCGCCGGCTCGCCGCGTTCGATCTTCGAGGTGTTGACGGCGTGCAGGCCGACCGCCATCGGCTCGGTGAGGGCGGCGTGGCGGGCGTCCAGCCCGTTGGGTACCGGCAGCAGCAGCGGGGCCGACAGCAGCATGCGCTCGGAGTATCCGCCGACGGTGGTGTTGCTGTAGACGATCATGTCGAGCCCGGTCGGGGTCAGCAGCACCGGCACCGAGGTCACCAGGGTCCCGGGGGCCGGCGCGTCGGTACCCGGCCCGGCCTCCAGGACCTCGGCGCTGAACTCGTGACCCATGTAGACATCGGCCGCCAGGTCGATACCGGCCAGGGTGTCCGGCATCCCCTCCATCTCCGCGCCGGCGGCCAGCATCTGATCGCCGTGCGAGGCGAAATGCAGGTCGGATCCGCAGATTCCGCACGCTTTCACCGCCACCAGCACCTGGCCGGGACCGGGTGTCGGTTCGGGCACGTCATCGCGCACCACCATCGCGCCGTCCCGCAGCACCGCGGTGCGCATCAGCGCTTTTCCCCGGCATGCTCGGTGATGGCGTTGACGATGGCCTGCCCGGCGCGCCCGAACAGCTGGTCCCGGATGCCCTTGGCCCACTCGTGGGAGGCCTGCGGGGCGGACAGCTGTCCCTTGAAATGCGGGATGACCTCCCGGGCGAACAGCTCATAGGAGTGGTAGGTGGCCGCCGGTGACGCCCAGTCGTGGCCGAGTAGCAGGAACTTGCCGAACCCGCCGGAGCGGTCCAACAGATCCTGGATGTAGGCGATGGCCTCTCCCGTGGTGCCGATGCAGCAGTTGCCCTTGGCCGCATAGTCTTCGACGAACTGCCGGGCATCGCCCTGGCCGCCGTCGGCCGCGTTGGACAGTGGTACGAACCCCGCGGCACCGAAGTAGTTCGCGAAATCCTGCAGCCCGTAGGTGCAGTCCTCGATCGCCTGTTCCTTGGTGTCGGCGACGTGCACGATGCCCAGCACCCGCCAGTCCTTGCGGTCGGGGGCGTCGCGTCCACATTTCTGCGCCTGCTCGGTCACGATGTCCCAGGTCGTCTCCACGGCCGCAACCCCGCCCGGCACCGACATCGACAGCGACAGCAACGAGGTGCCGAGCTGGCCGGCGAGCCGCGGTCCGGACGGCGAAACCATTGCCGCGGTGGATATTTCCGGGTATGGCCAGGTGTAGGGGCGGATGTGTAGCGCCGCGTCACGCAGGGTGAACCAGTCGGTCTGCCGGTCGATCCGTTCCTCGGGGCCGGCCCGGAAGAGGGCCAGGATGGCGGCCAGGGACTCCTGCATCATCCGGCGCTGGTCGACGGGGTCGATGCCCATCATGTAGGCATCGGAGGGCAGCGCCCCCGGCCCGGTGCCGAACATGACCCGGCCCCTGGTCAGGTGGTCGAGCAGCACCCAACGGTCGGCGACCATGAGCGGGTGGTGATAGGGCAGCGACACCACACCGGTGCCGAGCCGGATGTGGCGGGTGCGCTCCGCGGCCGCGGCGATGAACACCTCCGGGCAGGCGATGAGTTCGTAGCCGCCGGAATGGTGTTCGCCGAACCAGGCCTCGTCGTAGCCCAACCGGTCGAGCGCCTCCACCCGATCCATGTCGTACTGCAACGCCAGCGTGGGGGACTGACCGGTCGGGTGGAACGGGGTGATGAAGACCCCGAAGTCCAGTGGTGCGTTCATGTCAGGTCCAATCCGCCGAGGAACTCCAACAGCACCGCATTGACCTCGTCGGGTCGCTCCTGCTGCAACCAGTGCCCCGCACCGTCGAGCAACACCTCTCGGTACCCGCCGGTGGCCACCTCGGTCACCCGGTCACGCGGGGTGAACCCCAGCACCGGGTCGGCGCTGCCGGCCAGGAACAACAGCGGCACCGTGATGGTGTGCGCCGCCAGTCCGCCGGCCGCCGGATCGGTGAGCTCCCAGTTGCGGTCGAAGTTGCGGTACCAGTTCAGCGGTCCGGTGAAGCCGGTCACCTCGAACGCCCGCACGTACTCGTCGAACTCCTCGGTGCTCAGCCAGTCGGGCAGCGGCGGCAGCGGCTGTTCGGTCATCTGATCGACGGGGCCGCCGAATCCCTCCAGCGCCACCATCCGCTGCAGCGAGGAGCGGACATCGGCGTTCAGCGCGGCGTCGGCCACACCGGGTTCCTGGAAGTAGAGGATGTAGAAGAAGTTGTCGCCGAAGATCGTGCGCCAGATCTGGGTGGGCGGGGCCGAGGCCCGCGGGATGGGCGGCACGCTCAGCGCCGCCACCGCGCTGACCCGGTCGGGGTAATACAGCGGGAAATTGGTGACTACCGGCGAACCCCAGTCGTGGCCGACGAGTACGGCGCGCTGCGCGCCCACGTCGTCGAGCAGTCCGGCGATATCGGCGGTCAGTTCGGCGATGTTGTAGGCCTCGATCGCCTCTGGGCGCGAGGATCCGCCGTATCCGCGCTGGTCGGGGGCCAGCACGTGGTAGCCCGCCGCCGCCAGCGCGGGGATCTGGTGACGCCACGAATGGGCGAGTTCGGGGAAGCCGTGGGCCAGCACGACGACCGGATTCCCGGGGTCGCCGGCCTCGGTCACCCGCAACGTCACGCCATTGGTATCGACTAACCGGGTGGTTGGTGTGATCACGATCTCACCCAAGCACACGGGGTCCGCGCGGGCGAGCATCCCGGGCGGGGAACTTCTGATCGTTGGTCAAGCGGTAGCCTTGAGTTTTCCAACTGCGCTTATCGGAAGGACCGGGCCGGCCGCACCTATGCAGGCCGGAGATATCGATGAACCGTAAAAACGTCATCCGCACGCTGTCGGCGATAGCCGTCGTGCTGCTGCTGGGTTGGTCCTTCTTCTACTTCAGCGACGACACCCGCGGATTCAAGCCGGTCGACACCTCGGTGGCGATGGCCCAGATCAACGCGGACAACGTCAAGAGCGCCCAGATCGACGACCGTGAGCAGCAGCTCCGGCTCGAGCTGAAGTCGGGTAACGGCGACACCGAGAACAGCGACAAGATCCTCACCAAGTACCCGACCGGTGTCGGCGTGCAGCTGTTCGACGCGTTGAGCGCCAAGAACGCCACGATCAACACGGTGGTCAACCAGGGCAGCGTGCTGGGCACCCTGCTCATCTACATGTTGCCGCTGCTGCTGCTGGTCGGCCTGTTCGTGATGTTCTCCCGTATGCAGTCCGGTGGCCGGATGGGCTTCGGTTTCGGCAAGTCCAAGGCCAAGCAGCTGTCCAAGGACATGCCCAAGACCACCTTCGCGGATGTGGCCGGCGCCGACGAGGCGGTCGAAGAGCTCTACGAGATCAAGGACTTCCTGCAGAACCCGAGCCGCTACCAGGCGCTCGGCGCGAAGATCCCCAAGGGCGTGCTGTTGTTCGGCCCGCCCGGAACCGGTAAGACGCTGCTGGCCCGTGCCGTCGCCGGTGAGGCCGGGGTTCCGTTCTTCACGATTTCCGGTTCGGACTTCGTCGAGATGTTCGTCGGCGTCGGCGCCTCCCGGGTGCGTGACCTGTTCGAGCAGGCCAAGCAGAACAGTCCCTGCATCATCTTCGTCGACGAGATCGACGCCGTCGGGCGTCAGCGTGGCGCCGGTCTGGGCGGCGGCCACGACGAGCGTGAGCAGACGCTGAACCAGCTGCTGGTCGAGATGGACGGTTTCGGTGAGCGTCAGGGCGTCATCCTGATCGCCGCGACCAACCGCCCCGACATCCTGGATCCGGCCCTGCTGCGTCCCGGCCGGTTCGACCGTCAGATCCCGGTGTCCAACCCGGACCTGGCCGGCAGGCGCGCCATTCTCAAGGTGCACTCGGCGGGCAAGCCCATCGCCGGCGACGCCGATCTGGAGGGCCTGGCCAAGCGCACCGTCGGGATGTCCGGTGCCGATCTGGCCAACGTCATCAACGAGGGTGCGCTGCTGACCGCACGCGAGAACGGCACCGTCATCACCGGCGCGGCGCTGGAAGAGGCCGTCGACCGGGTCGTCGGCGGTCCGCGCCGCAAGAGCCGCATCATCAGCGAGCACGAGAAGAAGATCACCGCCTACCACGAGGGCGGCCACACGCTGGCGGCCTGGGCGATGCCCGATATCGAGCCGATCTACAAGGTGACGATCCTGGCGCGCGGGCGCACCGGCGGCCACGCCGTCGCCGTGCCCGAGGACGACAAGGGCCTGATGACCCGCTCGGAGATGGTCGCGCGCCTGGTGTTCGCGATGGGCGGCCGGGCCGCCGAGGAACTGGTGTTCCGCGAGCCCACCACCGGTGCGGTCTCCGATATCGAGCAGGCCACCAAGATCGCCCGCGCCATGGTCACCGAATACGGCATGAGCGCCAAGCTGGGCGCAGTCCGCTACGGCACCGAACACGGCGATCCGTTCCTGGGCCGGTCCATGGGGACCCAGGCGGACTACAGCCACGAGGTCGCGCAGATCATCGACGACGAGGTGCGCAAGCTGATCGAGGCCGCGCACACCGAGGCGTGGGAGATCCTCACCGAGTACCGCGATGTGCTCGACATCCTGGCCGGCGAACTGCTGGAGAAGGAGACGTTGCACCGCAAGGAGCTCAAGGCCATCTTCGACGGGGTGAAGAAGCGTCCGCGGATCACCATCTTCAACGACTTCGGTGGCCGGATCCCGTCGGACAAGCCGCCGATCAAGACCCCCGGCGAGCTGGCCATCGAACGCGGCGAGCCGTGGCCGCCCCCGGTGGCCGAACCGGCCTACAAGAGCGCCATCGTGGAGGCCAGCAAGGCCGCCGAAGCGGCCGGGCAGAACGGCGCGGCCGGACCCGGCACCAACGGCACCAACGGCGCACCCCCCAACGGTCAGGCACAGCCGGACTACGGCGCGCCGGCCGGCTGGCACGCGCCGGGCTGGCCCCCGCGTCCCGAAGGTGCCCAGCAGCCGCCGCCTCCGCCGCAGGGCTGGTACCCACCCCAGCATCAGCCACCCCAGCACCAGCCGGGCCCGCCGCCGCCCCCGTACCCACCGCAGTACGCGCCGCCCCCGCATTCGCCCGGCAACGATCAGCAGGGCCCGGACGCCCCACGGAACCGTGGCTGAACAGAACGGAGCGTCGATGACGACGTCAGGGAACGACCTGTCGGCAGCGGTAGCCTTCACCCCGGCCAATTTCGACCAGGAACGCGCGGAAGCGGCGGTCCGCGAGCTGTTGATCGCGGTCGGCGAGGATCCGGACCGGCACGGTCTGGTGGATACCCCCGCGCGGGTGGCAAGGGCGTACCGGGAGATCTTCGGTGGCCTCTACACCGATCCCGACACGGTGCTCAACACCACCTTCGACGAGCAGCATGACGAGCTGGTGCTGGTCAAGGGAATCCCGATGTACTCCACCTGTGAACACCACCTGGTGTCGTTCCACGGGGTGGCCCATGTCGGGTACATCCCCGGACTCGACGGCCGGGTCACCGGCCTGTCGAAGATCGCCAGGCTTGTCGACCTCTATGCGAAACGCCCGCAGGTTCAGGAGCGGCTGACCGCGCAGGTCGCCGATGCCCTGATGCGCAAGCTGGACCCGCGCGGGGCGATCGTGGTGGTCGAGGCCGAGCACCTGTGCATGGCGATGCGCGGTGTGCGCAAGCCGGGCGCGGTGACCACCACCTCGGCGGTGCGCGGACAGTTCAAGACCGACAAGGCATCACGGTCCGAGGCGCTGGAACTGATCCTCCGGAAGTGACCGTGCCGGTGGTGATGGGTGTCGTCAACGTCACCGAGGACTCGTTCTCCGACGGCGGCCTCTTCCTCGATCGCGACCGGGCCGTGGAACGGGCGATGGCGCTCGTCGCCGCCGGGGCCGCGATCATCGACGTCGGCGGCGAATCGACGCGCCCGGGTGCCACCCGGGTCGCCCCGGAGCTGGAGAGCTCGCGGGTGCTGCCCGTGATCCGGGATCTGGCCACCGCGGGTGTCACCGTCAGCATCGACACCATGCACTCGTCGGTGGCCGCGGCGGCGCTGGAGAACGGCGCGCAGATCGTCAACGATGTCTCCGGCGGGCGGGCCGACCCGAATATGGCCGCCGTGCTGGCCGAGGCGAATGTGCCATGGGTGCTGATGCATTGGCGGTCGGTACGCGCCGATGCCCCGCACGAGGTGCCCGCCTACGACGATGTCGTCGCCGAGGTGTACGAGGACCTGTTGCGCAGCGTGGACGCCGCGGTCGCGGCCGGCGTGGACCCGGGCAAGGTGATCATCGACCCTGGCCTCGGTTTCGCCAAGACCGCGCACCACAACTGGCAACTGTTGCGCGCGCTGCCGACGTTCGTGGCGACCGGATTCCCGGTCCTGGTCGGGGCGTCGCGCAAACGGTTCCTCGGCGCACTGCTCGCAGGACCCGACGCGGTGTTGCGCCCGGCCGACGGGCGCGAGACCGCGACCGCGGTGATCTCCGCGTTGTCCGTTCTGGCCGGCGCGTGGGGCGTGCGGGTACACGATGTGCAGGCCTCGGTCGATGCGCTCAAGGTGGTGGACGCGTGGTCCGGCGGGCAGGAGCGAAGCGACTCGGGAGAAGAACATGGCTGATCGAATCGAACTGCGCGGGTTGACCGTTCGCGGGAACCACGGCGTCTTCGACCATGAGCGCCGCGACGGTCAGGACTTCGTCATCGATGTGACGGTGTGGATCGATCTGGACGGGGCCGCGGCGACCGACGACCTCGCCGACACCCTGAACTACGGAACGCTGGCGGAGCGGGCGGCCGCGATCGTCGCGGGCCCACCGCGCAATCTGATCGAGACGGTGTCCGCCGAGATCGCCGAGGATGTGATGACCGATGAGCGCGTGCATGCCGTGGAAGTGGTCGTGCACAAGCCCAGCGCCCCGATCCCGCTGACCTTCTCCGACGTCGCGGTGGTGGCGAGGCGGTCCCGGCGCGGCCGGGGACTGGTGCCATGAGCACAGCGGTGCTGTCCATCGGGTCGAACCTGGGCGACCGGCTGGCGCATCTGCAGTCGGTGGTCGACGGCATGGCGGCGCTGGGCAGCCGGATCGTGGCGGCCTCGCCGGTCTATGAGACCGACGCGTGGGGTGGCGTCGAACAGGGTGCCTTCCTCAACGCGGTTTTGATCGTCGAGGACCCGGCCTGCGACGGCCACGGCTGGTTGCGGCGCGGACAGCAACTGGAGTCCGCGGCCGCGAGGGTGCGCGAGGTGCACTGGGGGCCGCGGACCCTCGATGTCGACATCGTTTCCTGTCGCGACGGGGCAGGCGAATTGCGTTCCGAGGACGCCGAACTCACCCTGCCGCACCCGTTCGCCCATCAGCGTGCGTTCGTACTGGTGCCGTGGCTGGCCGCCGATGCCGGCGCCGAGCTGTCCGGCGCGCCGGTGGCCGAGCTGGTGGCGCGGCTGGAGCAAGCCGAACGCGCCGGGGTGCGGCCCACCCGCCTGAGCCTGGATCCCCCGGGACATCGAGCCTGATGGGACCGACCCGTAAGCGCGACCTCGCGGCAGCGACGGGTATCGCCGCCGTCGTCTGCTACCTGCTGGTCGTCTTCCTGTACCGGTGGTTCCCGCCGATCACGCTCTGGACGGGACTGTCCCTGCTGGCGGTGGCGATCGCCGAGGCGATCTGGGGAAACCTCGTGCGATCGCGTATCGCCGACGGCCAGATCGGCATCGGTGCGGGACGGCTGCATCCGCTGGCGGTGGCCCGGTCGGTGGGGATCGCGAAGGCATCGGCCTGGGTTGGCGCGCTGGTACTGGGTTGGTGGGTCGGGGTTCTCGCGTATCTGGTGCCGCGCCGCGGCACCATGCGAGTGGCGGGCGAGGACACCGCCGGTGCTGTGGTGGCCGCACTGTGCGCACTGGCATTGCTCGCGGCCGGGCTGTGGCTGCAGCATTGCTGCACGTCTCCGGATGAGCCGAACGACAAACCCGACTCGTACAGTGGCGCAGCCGAGTAGCCGAATCGCCGTGCAGGTCGACACGCGATGCGAGCTGTGAACGGTACAGTCGCCCCATGACCGATCCGTCCCGCGGCGTGCGCGTTCGACGCGTCAACCGCAGGCCGGGTTGGGTCCTGCTGACGGCGTTGCTGGTGCTCGCCATCGTTGCCAGCACGGTGCTGGTCTTCACCAATCGGGTCGAGTTGCTCAAACTCGCCGTGGTGCTGGCGTTGTGGGCGGCGGTCGCCGCGGCGTTCGTCTCGTTCATCTATCGGCGGCAGAGCGATCTCGACCAGGCCAAGGTGCGCGACCTCAAATACGTCTACGACCTTCAGCTGGATCGCGAAATATCCGCGCGCCGCGAGTACGAACTGGCGGTCGAGGCCCAGCTGCGCCGCGAGCTGTCGGCGGAGTTACGGGCCCAGGCCGCCGACGAGGTGGCCGCGCTGCGGGCCGAACTCGCCGCGCTGCGCACCAACCTGGAGATCCTGTTCGACACCGACCTGGACCACCGGCCCGCGCTGGAGACCGAGCGCCCCGCCGGCCGGGTGATCGCCAGCCGCATCGACACCCCGGTGCGCGCGGAGTTTCTCCCACCACCCCGCCCGGCGCGCGAACCGCGCACCGAGGAAAGCCCGATCATCGACGTGCCGGCCGAACCGCACCCCCCGGAATATCAATGGGCACCTCCCGAACCGGTCGGGCCCGAGCCGGTCGCTCCCGACCTGTTCGGTGGGGCGCATCGACGGGCGTCGGACGCCGAGGAGCCCGCACCCTGGCAGCGCCGCGCGGCCACGTCCCAGCCGCCGCCACCGCCGCCACCTGCTGCCCCGCCGATCCCGGAGCCGGCCGCCGCGCAGTGGTCGCCGCCTCCGGCCGCCACCTG
>JAUKNU010000001.1:2183810-2403697 GCA_030499155.1 Mycolicibacterium frederiksbergense
CGCGGACCCGCCGGGCGGCCCAGCCGGACCGTGAGCCCCCGGCTCCGCCCGTGCCCTCGCCCTCCCCACCGCCGGTGCCGTCGCCCACCCCGCCGCCGGTGCCGTCGCCCACCCCGCCGCCCGCGGCCCGCCACCGCAGCGCCGAGGAACTGCAGCGCGCAGCCGAGCAGCCGGAGCCCGAAGGCGGTCAGCACGCCGGTGGTCAGCCGGTTTCCGAATTGCTCTCGCGCCTGCAGGCAACCCCCACCGGCGGTGGCCGGCGCCGACGCCGCGAGGAGTGAGCTAGGCTCTCCCCGACCGTGCGGTACCCGGATAAGGGACCGCAACGTTTATCACGACTGAATTTGCGAGGTCGTCTGTCATGGTCGACGGACTCCGTCCGGCGCGGCTCACTGTCGGCATCATCTCGGCCGGCCGGGTGGGAACCGCTCTCGGCGTGGCGCTTGAGCGCGCCGAACATGTCGTGGTGGCCTGCAGTGCCATCTCCAACCAGTCCCGCGAACGCGCGGCCGCCAGACTCCCCGACACCGCCGTGCTGCCCGTGCAGGACGTCGCGGCGCGGGCAGAACTGCTGCTCATCGCGGTGCCGGACGCCGAACTGGTGGCGCTGATCTCCGGGCTGGCCGCCACCGACGCGGTGCGTCCCGGCACGATCGTGGTGCACACCTCGGGGATGAACGGGGTCGGCGTACTCGAACCGTTGACGGCCCAGGGCTGCATCCCGCTGGCCATCCACCCCGCGATGACCTTCACCGGCTCCGATGAGGACATCGCCCGGCTGCCCGACACCTGTTTCGGGGTCACCGCGCTCGACGAGATCGGTTACGCGATCGGTCAGGCGCTGGTCCTGGAGATCGGCGGTGAACCATTCCGGGTCCGCGAGGACGCCCGCATGCTGTACCACTCGGCGCTGGCGCACGCCGGCAACCATCTGATCACCGTCATGCTCGACGCGGTCGAGGCGCTGCGCTCCGCGCTGCGCGGCCAGGAGCTGCTCGGTCAAGAACTCGTCGGTGACGCACCCGGCGGACTCGCCGAGCGCATCGTCGGCCCGCTCGCCCGGGCCTCGCTGAAGAACGCCCTGCAGCGGGGACAGGCGGCGCTGACCGGGCCGGTGGCCCGCGGTGACGCGGTCGCTGTGGCCGCACATCTGCGCGCCTTCGGTGAGGTGGATCCCGAACTGGCGCAGGCATATCGATCCAACTCACTGCGCACCGCTCAGCGGGCGCACGCACCGAAGGACGTGTTCGACGTGCTGACCACACCCGGGACGGGGCAGAAGTGACCGACCGCAAACCGCCGGCCTACGCCGCCGGTGAACTGAATGTCTACACCCGGCCTGCCGATATCGCGGACGTCACCAGGGCGCTGCGGGGGGCCGGCAGGCGGGTCATGCTGGTGCCGACGATGGGCGCGCTGCACGAGGGCCACCTCACGCTGGTCCGGCACGCCCAGCGCATTCCCGGTGCGGTGGTGGTGGTTTCGATCTTCGTCAATCCGCTGCAATTCGGTGCCGGCGAGGATCTCGACGCTTACCCGCGCACGCTGGAGGACGATCTCGCGGCACTGCGGGCAGAGGGGGTGCAGATCGCCTTCACGCCGACCGCGGCGGATATGTACCCGGCCGGCCCACGCACCAGCGTGCACCCGGGGGCCCTCGGTGCAGAACTGGAAGGCGCCTCCCGGCCAACACATTTCGCCGGCATGCTGACCGTCGTCATGAAGTTGCTGCAGATCGTCGGGCCGGATCACGCGTTCTTCGGTGAGAAGGACTATCAGCAATTGGTGTTGATCCGCCAGATGGCCGACGACCTGAACCTCGGTGCCCGCATCGTTGGGGTGCCGATCGTGCGAGAGGCCGACGGACTGGCCATGTCCTCGCGCAACCGCTACCTCGACCAGGAGCAGCGCGAACAGGCTTGTGCCATACCGTCGGCGCTGCTGGCCGGCATGTACGCCGCGGGCGAGGGTGTCGATGCCGCACTGGACGCGGCCCGGTCCGTGCTCGACGAGGTCCCGGCGATCAGCGTCGACTATCTGGAGGTGCGCAACACCTGGCTGGGGCCGGCGCCGCAGACCGGAGCAGCCCGGCTGCTGGTCGCGGTTCGCCTCGGCGGCACCCGACTGTTGGACAACATCGCCATCGACATCGGGGTGCCCTCGGGCGCCGGTCCGGATGTCGCGTACGACGAACACGAATTGCCCTGGAGGAACTGATGTTACGGACGATGCTGAAATCGAAGATTCACCGCGCCACGGTGACCCAGGCCGACCTGCACTACGTGGGTTCGGTGACCATCGACGCGGACCTGATGGATGCGGCCGACCTGCTCGAAGGTGAACAGGTCACCATCGTCGACATCGACAACGGCAACCGGCTGATCACCTACGCCATCACCGGGGAGCGTGGCAGCGGTGTGATCGGGATCAACGGCGCTGCAGCGCATCTGGTGCATCCAGGAGATCTGGTCATCCTCATCGCCTACGGCACCATGGAGGACGCGCAGGCGCGCGAATACCAGCCCAGGATCGTCTTCGTCGACGCCGGGAACCGTCAGATCGATTTGGGCGCCGACCCCGCCCACGTGCCGGCCGATGCGTCCGGCCTGATGTCGCCGCGCTGATGCTGCTCGCCATAGACGTCCGTAACACGCACACCATCGTCGGGCTCATCTCCGGTACGGGCGAGAACGCGAAAGTAGTGCAGCACTGGCGGATCCGCACCGAATCGGAAGTGACCGCCGACGAACTGGCGCTCACCATCGACGGTCTGGTCGGTGAGGATGTCGAGCGGCTGACGGGTGCGGCGGCGCTGTCGACGGTGCCCTCGGTGTTGCACGAGATCAGGCTGATGCTGGAGCAGTATTGGCCCGCGGTGCCGCAGGTCCTCATCGAGCCGGGGGTCCGTACCGGGATCCCGCTGCTGGTGGACAACCCCAAGGAAGTCGGGGCCGATCGGATCGTCAACTGCCTGGCTGCCTTTCACAAGTACAACTCGCCGGCCATCGTGGTCGACCTCGGTTCCTCCATCTGTGTCGACGTGGTGTCGGCCAAGGGGGAGTTCCTCGGCGGCGCCATCGCGCCGGGAGTGCAGGTGTCCTCCGATGCCGCGGCCGCCAGATCGGCAGCCCTGCGGCGGGTGGAGTTGACCCGTCCGCGCTCGGTGATCGGCAAGAACACCGTGGAGTGCATGCAGGCCGGTGCGGTGTTCGGATTCGCCTCGCTGGTGGACGGACTGGTGGAGCGCATCCGCGCCGACGTGGAGGGTTTCGGCGGCAGCGACGTCGCGGTGGTCGCTACCGGGAACTCCGCTCCGCTGGTGCTGCCCGATCTGCGCACCGTCGGACATTACGACCAGCATCTGACCTTGGAGGGGCTGCGGTTGGTGTTCGAGCGCAACCGCGACAACCAGCGCGGCCGCCGCTGATTAAGCTGGCTGTCCGTGAGTTCTTCTGACGTGCCTGCCGCCCCGCCCCAGCCCGAGCACGACGACACCCCGGAGCAGTACCGGATCCGTCAGGCCAAGCGCGAGCGGCTGCTCGCCGAGGGTCGTGACCCGTATCCGGTGCAGGTGGCGCGCACCCATTCGCTGGCCGAACTGCGGGCGGCCTACCCGGATCTGCCGGTGGACACCCAGACCGGCGATGTCGTCGGCGTCGCGGCCCGGGTGGTGTTCGCCCGCAACTCCGGAAAGCTGTGTTTCGCCACCCTGCAGGACGGTGACGGAACCCAGTTGCAGCTGATGGTCAGCCTGGCAGAGGTGGGCCAGGAGTCATTGGATGCCTGGAAGGCGGACGTCGACCTCGGCGACATCGTCTTCGCGCACGGCCAGGTCATCAGTTCGAAGCGCGGGGAACTGTCTGTGCTGGCGGATTCCTGGCAAATAGTCTCCAAGGCGTTGCGGCCGCTCCCGGTGGCTCACAAGGAGATGAGTGAAGAATCGCGGGTGCGGCAGCGCTACGTGGACCTCATCGTCCGGCCCGAGGCGCGCACCATCGCCCGGCAGCGCATCGCGGTCGTGCGGGCGGTGCGATCGGCGCTGGAGCGCCGCGGGTTCCTCGAGGTCGAGACACCGATGCTGCAGACCCTGCCCGGCGGCGCGGCGGCCAGGCCGTTCATCACCCACTCCAATGCCCTCGACGCCGACCTGTATCTGCGAATCGCGCCGGAGTTGTTCCTCAAGCGCTGTCTCGTCGGTGGTTTCGAGAAGGTTTTCGAGCTCAACCGGAACTTTCGCAACGAGGGTGCGGATTCCACACATTCTCCGGAATTTGCGATGCTGGAGACTTATCAGGCGTATGGCACATATGACGATTCCGCCACCGTCACCCGTGAACTGATTCAAGAAGTGGCCGATGAGGCCCTCGGTACGCGCGAGGTCCAGCTGCCCGACGGCAGTACCTATGACTTGGACGGCGAATGGCAGACGCTGGAAATGTATCCGTCGCTGTCGGCGGCACTCGGTGAAGAGATCACCCCGGACACCGACCTGCCACATCTGTTGTCCATCGCCGAACGTCTTGAGATCGAGATTCCCGCCGACCGCGGTTATGGACACGGGAAATTGGTCGAGGAACTGTGGGAGCACACGGTCGGAGAAACGCTGTGGGCGCCGACCTTCGTCCGTGACTTCCCGGTGGAGACGAGCCCACTGACACGCGCTCACCGCAGCATTCCGGGCGTCACCGAGAAGTGGGATCTCTATGTGCGCAAATTCGAATTGGCCACCGGATACTCCGAGCTCATCGACCCGGTGATTCAGCGCGAACGTTTTGTCGCGCAGGCCGCTGCGGCCGCCGCCGGCGATGATGAGGCGATGCGCCTCGACGAGGATTTCCTCGCCGCTTTGGAGTACGCGATGCCGCCGACCACGGGTACCGGAATGGGTATTGACCGTCTCTTGATGGCTTTGACGGGGCTGACGATTAGAGAGACCGTTTTGTTCCCGATTGTGCGCAGACACTCAAACTGACTGCATATCCGCTCGTGGTTGTTGAATGAATTCCATCCGTATGCAAGCATTACCGCAGGGGTCCGGGGTGAATCTGCGAGTGGCCACAGAAGGGTCGTGTGAGCTATATGGCGAAGAAAGTCACCGTCACACTGGTTGACGATTTTGACGGCGAAGCGGCGGCAGATGAGACCGTGGAATTCGCGCTCGACGGTGTGAGCTATGAGATCGATCTTTCTTCGAAGAACGCTGCCAAACTGCGCGGCGACCTCAAACAGTGGGTGGAGGCCGGCCGCCGCGTCGGAGGCCGCCGCCGGGGACGTTCGGCGGGAACGGGTCGCGGCCGCGCCGCGATCGACCGTGAGCAGAGCGCGGCCATCCGGGAATGGGCGCGGCGCAACGGTCACAATGTGTCGACCCGCGGGCGTATTCCGGCCGAGGTCATCGACGCATTCCACGCCGCGACATAAATTGACCCACGCAAAATAACGGTCGGTAGCCAGCTCTCTTTCGCCCACGACCGGGCCGCTCCGCTGCTTCGCTCACGGCGAACTCGTCAAAGTGCTTTTCCGGAAACGTTCGGCGTGTGCTGGGCGTTATGCCACAGACGGCGGTAGCAAGGCCCGACACCAAGAGGGGCACGGGTTTCCCCCGACCACTACAGTGGACGGCAGGTGCGGTGCCTGTGCAGTTCCTGTACAGCGCACGTGGCCGCCCTATGTGAGGAAGCGCAGGTAAACCGATGTTCGAGAGATTCACAGACCGTGCCCGTCGGGTGGTCGTCCTGGCCCAAGAAGAGGCCCGGATGCTCAACCACAACTACATCGGCACCGAGCACATCCTGCTCGGCCTCATCCACGAGGGTGAGGGCGTAGCGGCCAAGTCGCTCGAGTCGCTGGGCATTTCCCTGGAAGGCGTGCGCAGCCAGGTCGAAGAGATCATCGGCCAGGGCCAGCAGGCGCCGTCGGGTCACATCCCGTTCACGCCGCGCGCCAAGAAGGTTCTTGAGCTCTCCCTGCGTGAGGCCCTGCAGCTCGGCCACAACTACATCGGCACCGAGCACATCCTGCTGGGGCTGATCCGTGAGGGCGAGGGCGTGGCCGCCCAGGTCCTGGTGAAACTGGGTGCCGAACTCACCCGGGTGCGCCAGCAGGTCATCCAGTTGCTCTCCGGCTACCAGGGCAAGGAAGCGGCCGAGGCCGGTACCGGCGGACGCGGCGGCGAGGCGGGCAACCCGTCCACGTCGCTGGTTCTGGACCAGTTCGGCCGCAACCTGACCGCCGCGGCCATGGAGGGCAAGCTCGACCCCGTGATCGGCCGCGAGAAGGAAATCGAGCGGGTCATGCAGGTGCTGAGCCGCCGCACCAAGAACAACCCGGTCCTGATCGGTGAGCCCGGCGTCGGTAAGACCGCCGTCGTGGAGGGCCTGGCCCAGGCCATCGTGCACGGCGAGGTTCCCGAGACGCTGAAGGACAAGCAGCTCTACACCCTCGACCTCGGCTCGCTGGTCGCCGGCAGCCGCTACCGTGGCGACTTCGAGGAGCGCCTGAAGAAGGTGCTCAAGGAGATCAACACCCGCGGCGACATCATCCTGTTCATCGACGAGCTGCACACGCTCGTCGGGGCGGGTGCCGCCGAGGGCGCGATCGATGCCGCCAGCATCCTGAAGCCGAAGCTGGCCCGCGGTGAGCTGCAGACCATCGGTGCGACGACCCTCGACGAGTATCGCAAGTACATCGAGAAGGACGCCGCGCTCGAGCGCCGCTTCCAGCCCGTGCAGGTCGGTGAGCCCACCGTCGAGCACACCATCGAGATCCTCAAGGGTCTGCGCGACCGCTACGAGGCGCATCACCGCGTCTCCATCACCGACGGTGCGCTGGTGGCCGCGGCCACGCTGGCCGACCGCTACATCAACGACCGCTTCCTGCCCGACAAGGCGATCGACCTGATCGACGAGGCCGGGGCCCGGATGCGCATCCGCCGGATGACCGCACCGCCGGACCTGCGCGAGTTCGACGAGAAGATCGCCGACGCGCGCCGGGAGAAGGAATCCGCGATCGACGCGCAGGACTTCGAGAAGGCTGCCAACCTGCGCGACAAGGAGAAGACCCTCGTCGCGCAGCGTGCCGAGCGTGAGAAGCAATGGCGCTCAGGTGATCTCGACGTCGTTGCCGAGGTCGACGATGAGCAGATCGCCGAGGTGCTCGGTAACTGGACCGGTATCCCGGTGTTCAAGCTGACCGAGGCCGAGACCACGCGTCTGCTGCGCATGGAAGATGAGCTGCACAAGCGCATCATCGGCCAGGAGGACGCCGTCAAGGCGGTCAGCAAGGCCATCCGGCGTACCCGCGCCGGCCTGAAGGACCCGAAGCGCCCGTCCGGTTCGTTCATCTTCGCCGGCCCGTCCGGCGTGGGTAAGACCGAGCTGTCCAAGGCGCTGGCCAACTTCCTGTTCGGCGACGATGACGCCCTCATCCAGATCGACATGGGCGAGTTCCACGACCGCTTCACCGCGTCGCGGCTCTTCGGTGCCCCTCCGGGTTACGTCGGCTACGAAGAGGGCGGCCAGCTCACCGAGAAGGTGCGCCGCAAGCCGTTCTCCGTCGTGCTCTTCGACGAGATCGAGAAGGCCCACCAGGAGATCTACAACACCCTGTTGCAGGTCCTGGAGGACGGTCGCCTCACCGACGGGCAGGGTCGTACGGTCGACTTCAAGAACACCGTGCTGATCTTCACGTCCAACCTCGGCACCAGCGACATCTCCAAGGCGGTCGGGCTCGGCTTCACCCAGGGTGGTGGCGAGAACAACTACGAGCGGATGAAGCTCAAGGTCAACGACGAGCTGAAGAAGCACTTCCGCCCGGAGTTCCTGAACCGTATCGACGACATCATCGTCTTCCACCAGCTGACGCAGCAGGAGATCATCGAGATGGTCGACCTGATGATCGGCCGGGTGTCCAAGCAGCTCGCAGCCAAGGACATGACGATGGAGCTGACCGAGCAGGCGAAGTCGCTGCTGGCCAAGCGGGGCTTCGATCCGGTGTTGGGTGCGCGGCCGCTGCGTCGCACCATCCAGCGTGAGATCGAGGACGCGCTCTCGGAGAAGATCCTGTTCGACGAGGTCGGGCCGGGTCAGGTCGTCACGGTCGACGTCGAGGGCTGGGACGGTGAGGGTGCCGGCGAAAACGCCAAGTTCACCTTCGCCGGACGGCCCAAGGCTGTCACCACCGAGGAGCCGGACCTGGCGGCCACGGCCGCTGAGTAGCAGTTACACGCACAAAGCCCCCGACCGGAGCATCCGGCCGGGGGCTTTGGCGTAGTATCCGTACTGCTCTCGACGGACAACGGAATCTGGTGTAATCCCAGAACGGTCGCGCCACTGTGAAAGTCAGACCCGAAGCCCGTCAACCCGCTTTTCTACCTGGGACGCGAATTCCCGAAAGGATCGGATATGACTTCTGCTGAGGCACCCAAGGCGCTCGGCGCCCGGGCCCGCGCCATCGACCTCTCCGCCGCCTCCGCGGTGGTGTGGCTGTCGGCGACCGCCTTCCTGGCACTGCTGGTGCTCTACTTCGTCGGGATGGATCAGGGTGCGACGTCGGTGTTCGGCGCCAACACCGTCATCCACGAATTCGTGCACGACGCCCGGCATCTGCTCGGCTACCCCTGCCACTAGACGCCGGAAGCAGAAACAACACCGATGGAAAAGAGAATCATCGGGCGCGGCCTGCTGGCCGGCGCCCTCGGCGGCGTACTCGCATTCGTCTGGTCCTGGATCTTCATCGAGCCGGTCATCGACCGTGCCATCGAGTTCGAGGACGGCGTCAGCGCAGCCCATGAGGCCGTCGAACACGGTGGCCATGCCCATGAGCACGGTGCCGAGGGTGGCATCGAGATCACCCGCACCGTGCAGTCCACGATAGGTCTGGGCTTCGGCCTGGTGGCATTCAGCGTCGCCATGGGCGCGCTGCTCGCGGTGCTCTTCTGTGTGGCCTATGGACGGATTACCAGCCTCTCCGCTCGGGCGACGGCGGTGCTGCTGGCCGGCGCCATGCTGATCTCGCTGTGGATCGTGCCGTCCCTGAAATACCCGCCGAACCCGCCGGCGGTCAGCCTGGACGAGACCATTCAGCAGCGCACCCTGTTGTATCTGTTGCTGACGGTGCTCTCGGCGGCGCTGCTGGTCGGGTCGGTCCTACTGGCCCGCAAGCTGGCGCCCAAGTTCGGTGCCTGGAACGCCGCCCTGCTCGGCGCCGCCGACTACATCGTGTCGATGGCCGTGGTGTTCCTGCTCATGCCGACCATCTCCGAGACACCCGGCCCGATCACCGACGATGCCGGCACCATCCTCTTCGGCGCGTTCCCGGCCGATGACCTCTACGAGTTCCGGCTGTACTCGCTGGGCACCCAGGTCGTGATGTGGACGACCATCGGCCTGGTGTTCGCCGCGCTGGTGTCGCGTCTGCTCGACCAGCGGCAACGCGACGAAGTCACGGTGTGAGCAGCGCTTGAGTGAGGTCGTCCGGCTGACCCTTCTATCGCACGGCATGACCGATGCGATGGCAGCCGGACGATTCCCCACCGACGAACCACTCAATGATCTGGGGCGCCGTCAGGTCGGCGGCTGCCGCGATCTCGGAACCTTCGACGAGGCCTTCTGCGGACCGGAGCAGCGGGTCGTGCAGACCGCCGCGCTGGTGGGCGTGCCCGCCGTCATCGAGTCGGGCCTCTCCGATCTCGATCATGGCCGCTGGCGCGGATCGGCACTCGACGGTGTGGGCCCCGTCGAGATGACCGCTTGGCTCACCGACCCGACGTCCGCCCCGCACGGCGGGGAATCGGTCCTCACCCTGTGCAGGCGGGTCGGGGACTGGATGGACTCCGTCGCGCTACGGCGCGGACGACTGCTGGCGGTGACGCACCCGGCCGTCATCCGGGCGGCGATCGTGCACGTCCTGAACGCCCCGCCGAAGTCGTTCTGGCGCATCGATATCGAGCCCGCCAGCGTCACCTGCATGCATTTCCGTGGGCACGTCTGGACGCTCAGGTCACCGGGATGAGACCGAACGACTGCGTGGCGATCGACAGCAGCCATGTTGCCGCGGTCAGGCTGCGATACTTCGGCCAGTTGAGCTGATAGCTCACCACCCAGCCCTGCCCGGTGTGGTCCTCGGCGTACCAGCTGAAGGTGAGATCGCCCGGCAGGTTGCCGCCCTTGGCGCCGACGTAGCGCCATTTCGAGCCGTCGAGTTCGATACCGGGGGTGGCCGACAGGATGTCGCGCACCGGTGCGGCCGGTCCGTGGGCGGCGACCTGAAGCGCGGCGTGCACCCGGCAGATATCCATCGGGGTGCCGTACCACTCGATGCCATACGGTGATGCCGGCGTGCGGTTGAGCATCGGATCGGGTTCGTAGGGAACGGCTCTGGTGTGCGCGAGCATCTCGGCCCGGTGCGCAGGCGAGGCCGTCTTCCACTCTTCACGGACATCGGGTTTACCCCAGCCGATGGCGAACAGTTCGTAGGTGCTGGGGAAGGGAGTCATGGAGGACGGGTCGTGGTGGCCGGCTGTCACCAGGGCACGCTCGACGGCGCCGGGACCGAGGCGGGCCATCAGCATATCGGTGGCCATATTGTCACTGGCCGAAATCATCTGCTGGGCAGCATCTTTCACCGAAACCCTGGCGCCGGGTTCCAGATCGTTGAAGCCGGCGGAGCCGACCGCCTTGTTCGCCGCGGTGATCGTCAGCGGTTCGTTCCATGTCATGGTGCCGTCGTTGACGGCCTCGGCGACTGCGAGCAACACGTAGAGCTTGAAGATGGAGGCGAGTGGCATCGACCGGTCGACGTCGGTGCCGGCCACCCGGGTGCACTCACCGCCGGACACCTTGGACACCTGATAGGCGTAGTCGGCGCCCGATTCGGCGATCTCGGTGTCGATATCCGGCCATTGCTCGATGTCCGGCTTGTCGATGTCGACCTCGAAGCGGTCGACCAGGCCGGTGTCACCGGTGCGCATCGTGATGGTCTGCCCGACGCTGTAGGAGTTCCGTACGTGCAGGGTGGCCTGCCCGGCCCCCAACGATATGGCGGTGACGGTGATGGGGCGATCGGCCCACAGCCGGTCCATGGCCGCCCCGACCGGTTCGATCATGTCGGGCACCGCCAGCGTCCCGACGGTGACGGTGCCGATCGGCCAGTCGGAATTGACCATGTCCAGCAGCTGTTTGGCGCGCAGCCCCTGCGGGGTGTTGGTGTCTATGTGCATGCCGTAGGCCGCGTCGGCGACCGGCGGCCCGGTCTGCCCGCAGCCGGAGGCCAGCAGGACGACGGCGGTGGCCAGCGCGCCGACACCGAGCGCGCGCCGCTGCGTGCTACTTGCCAGTCCCCGCAACGTCCAACACAACCTCGAACTCCAGCAGTGATGCACCGGTGGAAACCGGCTTGGCCTGCTGCCCGGCGTGGGCTTCCGCGGCCGGGCCCTTGGCCCACGCCTCGAACGCCTCGTCGGACTCCCACTGGGTGACGACGAAGTAGCGGTTCTCGCCCTTGACCGGACGCAGCAGCTGGAAGCCGAGGAATCCGGGCTGGTTGTCCACCGCGTGTGCGCGATGGGCGAACCGCTTCTCCAGCTCGGGGCCTGCGTCGGCCGGTACCTCGATGGCATTGATCTTCACGACGGGCATGCGGTTCAGGCTACCCGGACCCGGTCGCGGCAGGATGGCGGCATGCGCAGCGTTTCGCTCACGTCCCGCGGCGGCTCCGAGGATGCCGGTGGCGCACCTATCGTGCTGGTGCACGGCCTGATGGGCCGCGGCAGTACCTGGTCGCGGCAGCTGCCATGGCTGACCCGATTCGGCCCGGTCTACACCTATGACGCGCCCTGGCACCGCGGCCGCGATGTCAGCGATCCGTTCCCGATCAGCACCGAGCGTTTCGTGGCGGATCTCGGCGCGGCGGTGGACTCGCTCGGGCGCCCGGTGACTTTGATCGGACATTCGATGGGTGGTCTGCACTCGTGGTGTCTGGCGGCCGAGCGACCGGATCTGGTGCGCGCGGTGGTGGTCGAGGACATGGCGCCGGATTTCAGGGGCCGGACCACCGGCCCGTGGGAGCCGTGGCTGCACGCACTGCCCGTCGAGTTCGATTCCGCCGAGCAGGTCTACCGGGAGTTCGGGCCGGTCGCCGGCCAGTATTTCCTGGAGGCGTTCGACCGAATCGAGTCCGGTTGGCGACTGCACGGCCACACCGCCCGCTGGATCGAGATCGCCGCGCAATGGGGCACCCGCGATTACTGGGCGCAGTGGGACGCGGTGCGGGCGCCGGTGCTGCTGCTGGAGGCCGGCGGCACCGTCGCTCCACCCGGTCAGATGCGCAAAATGCACGAGACCGGTTACCGGACCACGTACCTGCAGGTTCCGGGTGCGGGTCATCTGATCCACGATGATGCGCCGGAGGTGTACCGCGAGGCCGTGGAGTCGTTCCTAGCGGCGCTCGCCGGAGGCGCTTGAGGTGGGCCAGGACGGCTGATCCTCGAAGCGGGTCCGGATGGCATCGATATCGTGCATCGCCCGTAGGCCGTCGCGGTCATCGGGATGACCGCTGCCGGCAAGCCTGCCGACGAAGGGCGCCGCGGCGCTGAACTGGTCCAGGTGCAGCCGCAGGATCCCGGTGCGGCGGGCGATGCGGCTGAGCGCCCAGGTGAGCGCGAACGGTGCCAGCAGCACGGCGCCCAGTGCGAGGTAGGTCAGTGGAGTAGTCATGGCAGTAAGTCTCCGTTGATAAATATCCGGCCAACAGTGGCAGGAATGACACCTTGAGATAAAATGCTGCCATGGCGATATCGAGCGTATCGGTGCTGGTGCTGGACGGTCTAGCGATTTTCGAGTTCGGCGTGATCTGCGAGGTCTTCGGCATCGACCGCTCCTCCGACGGTGTGCCCAACTTCGATTTCAGGGTGTGCGGGCCCGAGGCCGGCCGGCCGATCCGCACCGCCGTGGGCGCCACCCTCACCCCGGACCACGGGCTCGACGACCTGATCGGCGCCGACCTGGTGGCCATTCCGGCGATCAGCGGAACCGACTACTCGCCCGAGGCGCTGGCCGCGGTACGCAAGGCCGTCGACTCCGGCTCGACCGTTCTGACCGTCTGTTCCGGTGCCTTCCTGGCCGGCGCGGCGGGCCTGTTGGACGGTCGGCCGTGCACCACCCACTGGATGCACGCCGACGATCTGGCCACCGCCCATCCGACCGCGCGAGTGGACCGCAATGTGCTGTTCGTCGACGATGGGAATCTCATCACCAGTGCGGGAACCGCCGCGGGCATCGACGCCTGCCTGCACCTGGTACGCCGTGAACTCGGCGCCGAGATCACCAACAAGATCGCCCGGCGGATGGTGGTCCCACCCCAGCGAGACGGCGGCCAGCGTCAGTACATCGATCAGCCGATTCCGGTTCGCTACTCGGAAGGCTTTGCCCCGCAGCTGGATTGGATTCTGGCCAACCTCGACAAGCCGCACACCGTGGCCAGTCTCGCGGCCCGCGCCAACATGTCGGCGCGCACCTTCGCCCGGAGGTTCGTCGACGAGACCGGGCGCACCCCGATGCAGTGGGTGACCGATCAGCGGGTGCTGTACGCGCGACGCCTGCTCGAGGAGACCGATCTGGACATCGACCGGGTTGCCGACCGCTGTGGGTTCGGCACCGCGACGTTGCTGCGTCACCACTTCCGGCGCATCATCGGCGTGACGCCATCGGATTACCGGCGCCGCTTCTCCTGCGACAGTGCCTGCGAGGAGAGCGCTTAGCCGCCTTCGCCGGCAAGGGCGAACAGGCCCGCCGCCGTCTGCTCG
The DNA here is from genome assembly GCA_030499155.1 of Mycolicibacterium frederiksbergense. Taxonomy (GTDB): domain Bacteria; phylum Actinomycetota; class Actinomycetes; order Mycobacteriales; family Mycobacteriaceae; genus Mycobacterium; species Mycobacterium frederiksbergense_A. The sequence continues at coordinate 2,197,612 of JAUKNU010000001.1, forward strand.
ACCAGGCCGTCGACCAGCAGCGAGTCCAGCGCCCGGTCGCGCTGCGCGGTGTCGGACAGCCACACCACATCCAACTGCGCCCGGGTGACCGGGTCGGTGCTGGCGCGCAACACATCGAGCAGTCGTCCGCGGCACTGCCGGTCGGTACCGGCGTAGCGCTGCACCCGTCGGGCCGGTGTGGACGCGGCCGGATACCCCGCGCTGCGCCAGCGGCAGGCGCTCAGCGGGCACAGCCCGCATTTGGGGGAGCGTGCGGTGCAGACAATGGCCCCGAGTTCCATCAGGGCGGCCGAGAAGCGCGGTGCCGCATCGCCTTCGGGCAGCAGCGCGGCCACCTCCTCGAGATCGCGGGTGCTGGCCGGCGCCTCGGCGAGGCCATGCGTGACCCGCGAGACCACCCGGCGGACGTTGGTGTCCACCACCGGGACCCGCTGCCGATAGGCGAAACACGCGATGGCCCTTGCGGTGTAAGCCCCGACGCCGGGCAGGGTCAGTAGGGTCTCCACATCGGTGGGCACCTCGTCGCCGTGCTGGGTCGCGATGGTCACCGCACACTCGTGCAGACGCTTGGCGCGGCGCGGATAGCCCAACTTGCCCCACGCCCGCAGCACATCGGCCGGGCCGGCCGCCGCGGTCGCGGACGGCGTCGGCCAGCGGGCAACCCAGGCCAGCCAGATCGGCTCCACCCGGTTCACCGGCGTCTGCTGCAGCATGAACTCGCTGACCAGGATCTGCCACGCGGTGACCTCGGGCCGCCGCCACGGGAGATCGCGTTCGGCCTCGTCGAACCAGGCCAGCAGCTCCTCCGGGTCGATACCGAAAGCAGGCTCGGGCACAATACCGATCATGCCCAACTCGAATCCCATCGCCGCGTGGAAGTCACTCAAAGAGGGTAACGAGCGTTTTGTTGCCGGAAAGCCGCTGCATCCCAGCCAGGGGATCGAGGACCGTGCCCGGCTGACCGAGGCGCAGAAGCCGACCGCGGTCCTGTTCGGCTGCGGTGACAGCCGGGTCGCGGCCGAGCTCATCTTCGACCAGGGTCTCGGCGAGATGTTCGTGGTCCGCACGGCCGGTCATGTCATCGACTCGGCGGTCCTCGGTTCCATCGAGTACGCGGTCGGTGTGCTCAACGTGCCGCTGATCGCGGTGCTGGGACACGACAGCTGCGGCGCGGTGAAGGCCACGCTGAACGCGCTCGATGAGGGCGAGATTCCCGGTGGCTACATCCGTGACATCGTCGAGCGGGTCATGCCATCGATCCTGCTGGGCCGCCGCGACGGTCTGACCAGGGTCGACGAGTTCGAGGCCCGCCATGTCGTGGAGACCGGCGCACAGCTGCTGGCCCGTTCGACGGTCATCGCCGAGCGGGTCGAGGCGGGCAGCCTGGCGATCGTGGGGCTGACCTACCATCTGGCCGACGGCCGGGTGGCGCTGCGCCAGCATTTGGGCGATATCGGCGAAGCCTGACCGATACCACACCCGACACGCCGACACGCCTCGAACGACTACAGGTGACCGCGGCTTACCGTTGAGGTCGTGCTAGACACCGAGCCCCCGCGCCAGCTGCCACCGGAGATCTACCGGCGCCGCAGGGCGCTGGCGATAGGTGTCGCAGTGCTGGTGATCGTCATCGTCGCCGCCATCGTGGCGGTCGTGGTCGCCAACAGCACCGGATCCGACGGTGCCACCGCTGATCCGTCGGCCAACACCGAGGCCGCGCCGGCTCCCACGCCGTTGCCGGGTGAGGAGCCCGGGGTGAAGACCCCGGTCGTTCCGCCCGCCGCCCAGGCTCCGCCGCCGGTGCCGACGCCGACCACCGCGGTCGTCCCGCCGCCGGTGTTGCAGGAGGGCGATGACTGCCCAGACTCCACTTTGGCGGTCAAGGGCATCACCAGCGCCCCCGACTATGTGATGGGCGATCAGCCGAAGTTCACCATGGTGGTCACCAATATCGGGCTGGTGGCCTGCCAGCGTGACGTCGGGGCCGCCGTGCTGGCCGCCTACGTGTATTCCCTGGACAACAACCGGCTGTGGTCGAACCTGGACTGCGCGCCGTCCAACGAGACGCTGGTCAAGACGTTCAACCCGGGCGAGCAGGTGACCACCGAGGTCACCTGGACCGGAATGGACTCGGCCCCGAACTGCCCGCTGCCCCGGCAGCCGATCGGTCCGGGCACCTACAACCTGCTGGTTCAGCTCGGCAACCTGCGGTCGGCTTCGGTGCCGTTCGTCCTGTCCGAAGCGGCCCCGGCGCCACCGGCCGACGCGCCGCCTCCCGCGGAAGCCCAGCCGCACGAGGGTGGCGGGCAGGCACCGGGCTGACACAGCTCTCAGGCCAGTTGGTCGGCGATCGTCGACTCGGCCAGCTGGGACAGGCCCTCCCTGATGTGGCGGGCCCACATCGAGCCGATACCGTCCACCGACTGCAGGTCGGTGGCACTCGCCGCGAGCACACCCTGCAGCGATCCGAACGACCGCACGAGTAGATCGACATGGGCGAACTGCAGCCGCGGGATGCCCGCCATCGCCCGATAGCCGCGTGAACTCATTGCCGAGTCCTGCGCCTCGATGGTCGACGGATAACCGAAAACCCTTGCCAGCGCGGTGAAGTCGAGCAACTCGTTGTCCGACAGTCCGTCCAGTTCCTCCAGCGTGGCGCTCACCTGGGCCGCGCTCGGCGGATCCGGATTGGCGTGATAGTCGCGCATGATGAGCTCGCGGGCGGTGTCGTTGCCGCCGACGAGTTCCTCCAGTTGCAGCTTGAGCTGGCGGCCGTCGGTGCCCAGTTCGACGACGTCTGCGTCGATTTCCAGGCTGATCCGGCGGACCATCTCCAGGCGCTGGGCGACCGTCATCACGTCGCGCAGCGTCACGAAGTCCTCGATCTCCGCGGTGGACAGCTGCCGGTTCACCTCGTCGAGACGGGACTTGTAGCGCTCCAGCGTCGCGATGGTCTGGTTGGCCCGGGACAGGATGGTCGGGGTGTCGGGCACCACGTGCCGCTCCCCGGCGGCGTACACCGTGACGATGCTCATCGAGTGGCTGACCGAGATGACCGGGTAGCCGGTCTGCACGGCCGCGCGCTCCGCGGAGCGGTGCCGGGTGCCGGATTCGTCGGTGGGGATGGACGGGTCGGGCACCAGCTGCACATTGGCCTTGAGGATGCGGGAGCCGTCGCTGGAGAGCACCACCGCGCCGTCCATCTTGGACAGCTCGCGGAGTTTGGTGGGGGCGTAGCGGACGTCGAGGTTGAAGCCGCCGTCGCAGATCGCCTCGACGCTGTCGTCGTAGCCGAGCACGATCAGCGCACCGGTGCGCCCCCGCAGGATCCGTTCCAGGCCGTCCCGCAGGTCGGTGCCCGGCGCCAGCCTGCCGAGCGTCTCGCGCAACGTGGGGCGGGCCAGATGCACCACGTTCCGGCTGCCCCTGGACTTCACCGCCATCGCGCCTCCTAGCGTCGGCCGCCATTGTTGTCGATCGACCGGAGTGCCCGCAATGCCGTGCCGATGTTGTCCGCGGTGGTCAGGCGCAGACCGGCGGGCACATCCTTGACCCCGGGCGGCACGATCGCGTCGGTGAAGCCGAGTCGGGCCGCCTCGGCGAGCCTGCGGTCCATCCCGCCGACCCGGCGCAGATCCCCGGCCAGCCCCACCTCACCGATGGCGATGGCCGTGGCCGGTAGTGGCACATCGGTCTGGGCCGATGCGATGGCCATGGCCACCGCCAGGTCCGCGGACGGGTCGGTCAGGCGCATACCGCCGACGGTGGACAGGTAGATGTCGTGCTGCCCGAGTTTCAGGCCGGTTCGCTTCTCCAACACCGCGGTGATCATCGCGGCACGGGCGGAGTCGATACCGCTGACGGCGCGCCGCGGGGTGCCCTGGGCCACGTTGCCGATCAATGCCTGCACCTCGCCGAGCAGCGGGCGCTTGCCGTCCATCGTCACCGTGACGGCGGTGCCCGGCACCGGAGCGGGGCGCTGATCCCGGAACAGCCCCGACGGGTCTTCCACGCATTCGATCCCGTTGTCGTGCAACAGGAAACAGCCGACCTCATCGGATGCGCCGAAACGGTTCTTCACCCCGCGCACCATGCGCAGGGACGAGGCGCGGTCACCCTCGAAGTGCAGCACGACGTCGACGAGGTGCTCCAGTGAACGTGGGCCGGCGATGGCGCCGTCCTTGGTGACATGGCCGACCAGCAGCAGGGCGACACCGTCGGCCGCGCGGGCCATCTTGGCGTAGGAGGTCAGCGCCGTGGTGACCGCCCGCACCTGGGTGACCCCGCCGGTCACCCCGTCGGATTCGGAGCTGGACATGGTCTGCACCGAGTCGACCACCACCAGGGTGGGCTTGACCTCTTCGATGTGGCCCAGCGCGGTCTGCAGATCGGATTCGGCGGCCAGATACATCTCGTCGTGGGTGCACCCGGTGCGTTCGGCCCGCAATCGGATCTGCCCGGCCGATTCCTCTCCCGACAGATAGAGCGCGCGCCGGCCCCTGCCGGCCCAGCGATGCGCGACCTCGAGCAGCAGGGTCGACTTGCCCACCCCGGGATCACCGGCCAGCAGTGTCACCGAGCCCGGCACCAGCCCGCCGCCGAGCACCCGGTCGAGTTCGCTCACCCCGGTGGGGAAGTGCTTGGTGACCCCCGGATCGATCGTCGTGATCGGAACCGCGGGGGAGGACGGCGCGACGGCGCGCCGGGTGGAACTGCCGTTCAGCGCGGTGAGCGCGGCGACTTCGTTGACGGTGCCCCAGGTGCTGCAGTCCGGGCAGCGCCCGACCCATTTGGGCATGACATGACCGCATTCCGAACACCGGTATTGCGAACGTACTTTCGAAGCCACGCTGTGAACGGTATCGGTTCCCCCCGACAAACCGGTCAGATCGTCAGGTCAGTGCCCACCCGTGTCGTGTCCGCCGCCGACGACGGGCTCACCGTCGCGGCGTGCCACCTCGCCTGCCGAGATCGGCACCGTGAACGTGGTGGCGCCGGCACGCTCGAAGGTGAAGGTGAAGTCGTAGGTGAGGCCGTTGGAGATCGGCTCGGTGAGGGTGACCTGTGCCTGGACCTCGTCCTCGCGCTCGACCGAGCCCAGCGCGTCGTGGCCGTCGGGGTCGCCGACGAGCAGCAGGCCGCTGGCCGGGATCTCCGCGTCGCCGGTGAGGGTCACCGTGCCGACATCGGAGGTGATCGACACCAACGTGTCGTCGACGTCCGCGGAGTTGTTGGCGGCCGCGAAGATGAGTTCGACATCGGTGCCGGGCTGCACGTAGTCGGTGGTCTGCGGCGCACGCAGGAACACGTTGCGCAGCGCGATGTCACCCACGGTGTCGACGGTGCCGTTGACGGCGGGTTCCTGATTGGCGCTCTGGGACACCTGTCCGGCGCTGCAGCCGGTGAGGGCGAGGCCGGCGATCAGGGCGCCGGCGGCCAGGCGGGACGCGCGCACATTGGAGCGGTTCACTGCGACCACTGGAGCCTCCTGCTCAACCGGACGGATTCGACTATGCACTGTAGTAGGTGCTGATTGCGCGCGGTAGCCGAGGGCTTCTCCGGGCCGTGGCGAGCCCCGAACTGGGCGCCCGGACAGCCGTCCACGTGCATGTATCGGCCACGGTGTCAACCCCTGGTCTTCGTTGCCGATGCCCCTGACCTGCATTGTTGTTCCGCGCGTGTCCGGGCTCCGTGCTAACATTGAGCGGTGAAAGGGGCTCGAAACTGATGATTTTCAAGGTCGGAGACACCGTTGTCTATCCACACCACGGTGCGGCGTTAATCGAGGCGATCGAAACCCGAACCATCAAGGGCGAGCAGAAAGAGTATCTCGTCCTGAAGGTTTCGCAGGGAGATCTCACTGTTCGTGTTCCCGCTGACAACGCAGAGTACGTCGGTGTGCGTGATGTGGTCGGACAAGAGGGCCTGGACAAGGTCTTCCAGGTGCTGCGCGCTCCGCACACCGAGGAGCCGACCAACTGGTCGCGCCGGTACAAGGCGAATCTGGAGAAGCTTGCTTCCGGTGACGTGAACAAGGTCGCCGAGGTGGTTCGTGACCTGTGGCGCCGGGACCAGGAACGCGGCCTGTCCGCAGGCGAGAAGCGCATGCTGGCCAAGGCTCGCCAGATCCTCGTCGGTGAGCTCGCGCTCGCCGAGAACACCGTCGACGCCAAGGCCGAGATCATTCTCGAAGAGGCGCTTGCGGCAGCGTCCTAGCCGTCACGAATCGATGATGTGACGGATCTGCGCGTCGGTCTCGGGACCGACGTTCATCCCATCGAGGTCGGGCGGCCGTGTTGGTTGCTCTGCCTGTTGTTCGACGAGGCTGACGGCTGCGCCGGTCATTCCGACGGCGACGTCGCCGCTCATGCCCTGTGCGATGCGCTGCTGAGCGCGGCCGGCCTCGGCGATCTCGGTGCCGTTTTCGGTACCGATCAACCCCAATGGCACGGTGTGGGCGGCGCGGACATGCTCCGCCACGTCCACACCCTGCTGGCGGCCGAGGGTTTCCGGGTGGGAAATGCCGCCGTGCAGGTGATCGGCAATCGGCCCAAGATCGGGCCGCGCCGCACCGAGGCCCAGACCCTGCTCTCGGAACTGCTCGGCGCACCGGTGTCGGTGTCGGCCACCACCACCGACGGACTCGGTCTGACCGGTCGCGGTGAGGGCCTGGCGGCCATCGCGACCGCACTTGTCGTCGGTTCGCCACGGTAACGCCACGAGGCTGGTGCGGCCGGCGCCAGAAGGCCGGTAAGCTGGCACGTCGTGACTGGACTGCGGCTTTACGACACGATGGCGGGCGCCGTTCGTGACTTCGTGCCGTTGCGCCCCGGCCACGCCTCGATCTATCTGTGTGGTGCCACCGTTCAGGGGCAACCCCATATCGGGCATGTGCGCAGCGGTGTGGCCTTCGACGTGCTGCGGCGGTGGTTGACCGCCAAGGGCTTCGACGTCGCATTCGTCCGCAACGTCACCGATATCGACGACAAGATCCTCAACAAGGCCGCCGACGCCGGCCGCCCGTGGTGGGAATGGGCGGCGACCTTCGAGCGTGCCTTCACCGACGCCTACGAGGCGCTGGGGGTGCTGCCACCGTCGGTCGAGCCACGAGCCACCGGGCACATCACCCAGATGGTCGAACTGATCGAGCGGATGATCCAGCGCGGGCACGCCTATGAGGGTGGTGGGGACGTCTACTTCGATGTGCTCAGCCTGCCCGAATACGGCAAGCTCTCCGGGCATCGCATCGACGATGTGCACCAGGGCGAGGGCGCCGCCACCGGTAAGCGTGATCCGCGTGATTTCACGCTGTGGAAGGGCGCGAAGCCCGGCGAACCGTCGTGGCCGACGCCGTGGGGCCCGGGCCGCCCCGGTTGGCACACCGAATGTGTGGCCATGTGTGAGGCGTACCTGGGTGCGGAGTTCGACATCCATGCCGGCGGTATGGATCTGGTGTTCCCGCACCACGAGAACGAGATCGCCCAGGCCGAGGCCGCCGGCGACGGATTCGCCCGGTACTGGCTGCACAACGGCTGGGTCACCATGGGCGGCGAGAAGATGAGCAAGTCGCTGGGCAATGTGCTGGCGATTCCCGCTGTGCTGCAACGGGTCCGAGCCGCCGAGCTGCGTTACTACCTGGGCAGCGCGCACTACCGTTCGATGCTGGAGTTCTCCGAGAACGCGCTGACCGACGCGGCGAAGGCCTATACCGGCATCGAGGAGTTCCTGCACCGGGTGCGCAACCGCGTCGGCGCGGTGGAACCGGGCACCTGGACCGACACGTTCGAAGCGGCTCTCGACGACGATCTGGCGGTGCCGATCGCGCTGGCCGAGGTGCACACCGCCCGCGCCGAGGGCAACCGGGCGCTCGACGCCGGTGATCACGACGGCGCGATGACCGCGGCCCGGTCGATCCGGGCCATGATGGGCATCCTCGGCTGCGACCCGCTCGATGAGCGCTGGGAGTCCCGGGACGAGACCTCGGCCGCGCTGGCCGCCGTGGATGTGCTGGTGCACTGGGCACTTGCCGGGCGTGCCGAGGCGCGCGAGAAGCGTGACTGGGCCGCCGCCGACGCGATCAGGGACCGGCTCAAAGAGGCCGGCATCGAGGTCACCGACACCGCAGACGGACCCCAGTGGTCGCTGACCGAGGGGGATATGTAAATGGCAGGCAATTCACAGCGCCGCGGCGCTGTCCGCAAAGAGGGCACCAAGAAGGGCCCGGTGGTGGGCTCCGGTGGAGTGCGGCGGCGCGGGCTGGAAGGCAAGAAGGCCACGCCGGCGGCCAAGGACCGGCCGCACCATCCCGCCGCCAAGAAGGCCGCCAAGGCAGCGCGCGCGGCGCAGGGCCGACACCGCAAGACCGACGAGACCGAGGTCGTGCTCGGGCGCAACCCCGTGGTGGAGTGTCTGCGCGCCGGCGTCCCCGCCACCGCGCTGTGGGTGATGCTCGGCGTGGATGCCGATGAGCGGATCACCGAATCCGTGCAGCGCGCAGCAGATTCCGGCATCTCGATACTGGAGGTTCAGAAGCACGACCTGGACCGGATCGCCAGCAACGGGCTGCACCAGGGCCTCGCGCTGCAGGTACCGCCCTACTCGTACACCCATCCCGATGATCTGCTCAAGGCCGCCCAGCGCGACGGCACCCCGGCCCTGCTGGTGGCGCTGGACAACATCTCCGACCCCCGCAACCTCGGTGCCATCGTGCGCTCGGTCGCGGCGTTCGGTGGGCACGGTGTGGTCATCCCGCAGCGTCGTTCGGCATCGGTGACCGCGGTGGCCTGGCGGACGAGTGCCGGTGCGGCGGCACGCCTTCCGGTCTCGCGGGCGACGAACCTGAACCGCACCCTGAACAGCTGGTCGGACGCCGGTCTGCAGGTCGTCGGTCTGGACGCCAAGGGTGACACCGAACTGGACCAGCTGGATGCCTCCCGGCCGATGGTGGTGGTGGTGGGCTCCGAGGGCAAGGGGCTGTCCCGGCTGGTGCGGGAGAACTGCGACGCGATCGTCTCGATACCGATGGCCGGGCCCACCGAGTCGCTGAATGCCTCGGTCGCCGCCGGTGTGGTGCTTGCCGAGATCGCCCGCCAGCGCCGCCGCGGCTAGCAAACCCCTTCGCCGGTTTCGGGGGCGTCGTCTCCACGTGCGGGTTATGGTCGAAGGGCCCATCCCCGTGGAGCCCGAGGAAGTCCCCATGAGTACTCCCGCGCAGCGCGCCGCCCAGCTGGAACTCGTCGCCCGGCTCAAGTCGTCCTATCCCGAACTACCGGACGCCCCGACACCTGATCTGCTCGACCACGAGCGCATCGCCGCTTATCTCAAGCCGGTCCACGACGTGGGTGGCGAACCGGACGCCCCGATGAAGTACGAGAACAAGCAGTACGAGGCGTGGGAGGAACTCACCTATGTGATCTGCGAGGTGCTGGCCTGGCGCGGTATCTGGCTGTCCGAGGAGCGGCGCCGGATCGGCAATGTCGATGTCGGGCGCGCCGAATATCTGGGACTCCCGTACTACGGGCGCTGGCTGCTGTCGGTGGCGCGGATCCTGGTGGAGAAGCACCACATCGGGCTCACCGAACTCACCGAGCGGATGGCAGAGGTCAAGGCCCGCTACGCAGGTGGTCTCAACGGCCGCGCGGTAGAGGCTCAGCCCAGGTTCGAAGGTGACGGGTCCGGGGTCACGCGCAACAGCCACCATCTGCACGCGGTCGGTAAGGGTGACCCGCAGGTCTACGCCGGACTGGCCGGGACCCCCGCGTTCGGAGTCGGTGACCGGGTGGTGGTCCGTGACGAGCTACCGGTGCTGTTCTACACCCGCACACCGGAATACGTCCGCGGTGCCGCCGGTGAGATCGCGGCGGTGGCCTATGAGAGCCCGGCCGCCGAGGACGAGACCTGGGATCGCCCCGACGCACCCCCGGAATGGTTCTATGTGGTGCGTTTCAACATGTCCCAGCTCTGGCACGGTTACACCGGAACCGCCACCGACACCCTGCAGACCGAGATCCCCGAACATTGGCTCAGGCCCGCCAGTTGAGTTCTGGCAGAAGGGTTTTTGCATGACCGAGCACGGCGCACATCACGACCATGACCATGACCACGAGCGCACGGTGGCGCCGATGGTCGACGAGATCACCGATTTCGAAGTGCTGGAAGTCGCGCTGCGCGAGCTGTGCATCGAGAAGGGCATCTTCACCGCGGCCGAGCACCGCCACTTCACCGAGTTCGCCGAGCAGATCGGGCCGGCACCGGCCGCGCATCTGGTGGCGCGCGCCTGGCTGGATCCCGAGTTCAAGGCACTCGCGCTGGCCGAGCCGATGTCGGCCAGTAAAGAGGTCGGTGTCGACTGGATGGAACCCACCGGCTTCGGCACGCCCAGCGACTTCACCGCCTTCCAGATCCTGGAGGACACCCCGCACCTGCACAACGTCATCGTCTGTGCGCTGTGCTCGTGCTATCCGAGACCGATCCTCGGCAACTCGCCTGAGTGGTATCGCACGCCGAATTACCGTCGGCGACTGGTCCGTTGGCCCAGGCAGGTGCTTGCCGAGTTCGGCCTGTACCTGTCCGACGACATCGAGGTGCGGGTACAGGACTCGAACCAGAAGCACCGCTTCATGGTCATGCCGATGCGTCCGGAGGGCACCGCGGACTGGACCGAGGACCAACTGGCCGAGGTCGTCACCCGTGATTCCCTGATCGGGGTGGCGTTACCGAAGCCGGGCGTCACCACCAATGTCATCACCGACACCCGTCCGGCCGTGCACCCGATCCCGGAACGGCCGTGAACACCCCGATCGCCCCGCTGCAGCAGATCGTCGAACGCGATCAGGTGTGGCCGCGGATGGCTGCCAAGTACGGCGTCGACAATCCCGTCCCGCCGTGGAAGACCAGCCTCGACGGCCTGTGCGACGCCCTCGACGCCGCTTCGTGCAGCGCCGATGTGCCGAGCTTCAAGGAACGCCGTGACGAGGAGGACGCGCTCGCGGCGACCCTGTACGCGGCCCTGCCCTACCCCGAGAACCAGTTGATGGCCTTGGCCCATTCGCTGCTCGTGCGGGGTGTGATCACCGAGTCCGAGCTCGAAGCGCGGCTCGCCACCGTCCGCGCCCGCCTGCAGTCCTGAATCAACCCGCCCGGGTGACGGCCCACAGGCACACCACCGCGGCGATCAGCGTCAGCGGGGTGGTGCACAGCCCGACCCTGCTGAACTCGGTGAACCGTGCCCGCATCCCGTCCCGGTGAACGATCCCGCGCCACAACAGGTTTGCCAGCGAGCCCGGGTAGGTCAGGTTGGGCCCGATGTTGACCCCGATCAGCACCGCCAGCACCGCTGCCGGTCCCACCGACGTCACCAGCGGCAGCATCACCAGCACCGCGGGCAGATTGTTGACGACGTTGGACAGCAGCGCCGCCACCGCGGCGATCCCCAACAGTGCGAGCAGTCCCTGACCGTCGGGGACGAGGCGGTGCATCGCGGACTCGAGACCGTTGTTCATGACGGCGGCGACCACGACCCCCAGGCACAGCACGAATGCCAGGAACGGAAGGTCCAGTGCGGCAAAGATCCCGGAGATGGTGCTGCGCCTCTGGGCCAGGTTGCGCACGCCGAGTACGAGTGCACCGGCCAGCGCGGCCCAGGCGGGTGACAGGCCGAGCAGTGAGGCGACGGCGAATCCGGCGAGGGTCGCGAACACGACCGTGAGCGCGAAGACCGGTACCCGCAGGGGCTCATCCGGTGTGGTGTGGTGTGGTTGGACGGACAGGTCCTTGGCGAAGATCCATCGCAGCAGCACGAACTCGACCAGGATCGCGGCCAGCCAGGGCAGCGCCATGGTGGCGGCGAAATGCAGGAATGTCAGACCGGCCGCGCTGAACGCCAGCAGATTGGTCAGGTTCGACACCGGCAGCAGCAGCGACGCGGTGTTGGACAGGTGCGCCGTGGCATAGGCGTGCGGACGGGCCGGCACGGACAGGGCGCGCGCGGTGGCGAGCACCACCGGTGTCAGCAACACCACGGTGGCATCCAGGCTGAGCACCGCAGTGACGGCCGCCGAGATGGCGAATACCGAGACGAGCAACCGATTTTGGCCGCTGGAGGTCATCCGCGCCATCAGTACACCCGCGGCGTGGAACAGCCCGACGTCGTCGCACAGTCGCGCCAGGACCAGGATGGCCGCCAGGAATCCGACCACCGGCGCCAGTTCGGAAACCTCGGCGACCGCCGCATCCCAGGGCACCGCGCCGGCCGCGATCACCGTGGCCGCCGCCACCACCGCGACCACCGCCTGGAAACGCGGGCGCAGCAGTGCGAATCCGAGCACCGCGGCGAGCGCGGCGACGGAGAGGATCAGCGCCACGGATCCGTCGGCTGCCACAGCGTCGGCAGGTGCAGGCCGACCCCGTCCTGCGCGGCCAGCGCGGTCAGCGTGCGCATCGACACGTCCAGATCGTCACCGGCGTAGGGCAACGCCCGCAGCGGGCGATCCAGCGGTCGGAAGAAGTCATCCCAGTGGATGAGCACGACGCGGCGCGCGCCGACAGTGCGGACGGTCTCGGCCCAGTAGTCGCGCAGGTAGCCTTCGGGCTGCAGACCGAGCTGCCCGATGCCCAGATAGACCACCTCGGCGCGCTGCCCGGCCAGCGCGCCCGGCACGAAGCCGGCGCTGCCGACGACCAGCATCGCGCGCCCGCTGGGCCGGTGCGCCACCATCGCCGACCAGGCCTCACCGCACCGGTACACCGCGGCCCGCACCGGAGGGTCGACCGGCGCGTCGATGACGCCGGGAAAGCGGTCCGGCGGGCAGTGGTCGCCGACGATCAGGGTGATCTGAAAGTTGCCGAGGCGCATCGATTCTCCCGGAGTGGCGACCACGACCCGGTCGGCGGGCAACCGGTGCCCGATGTGCGCGGCCGAGTGACCGCCGACCAGTGTGGCGCCGGTGCGCTGCGCCACCACCGCCGAGTCCATGGCGTGGTCGAAGTGGGTGTGCACCGGGAGGACCGCGTCGAGGCTGCGCACGCCGAGGCGGCCCAGGCAACCGTCGATGCGGGGCTGCGAGGGCGCGATCCGGCCCAGCCCGACCTGCAGCAGCGACGGCCTGCTGAAGAAGCCGTCGGTCAGCACCGCCGATGTGCCGTCGGAGATCAGCAGCGTGGTGACCCCGGCCCAGGTCACCGTGGGTGCTGCTGTCGCACCGGCCGGCGGCAGGTCGAAGTACCGGGCGTAATCGTCGATATCGGGCCGGCCGGCTTTCAGGCGCATGCCCAGAGCCTATTGCCCGAAGCTGGCGGACCCCTGCGCTACCGGGTCCCGTACCGGCGGCGGAACTTCTCCACCTGCCCGGCCGTGTCGAGGTGGCGGTTGGTGCCGGTCCAGAACGGGTGTGAGTCGGCGGTGACGTCGACGACGACCAGCGGGTAGGTGGCGCCCTGGTAGTCGATTGTGCGGTCGCTGGTCACCGTCGACCGGATCAGGAAGGTCTTGCCGGTGCCGGCGTCCTGGAAGACCACCGGGTGGTAGTCGGGGTGGATATCGGGCTTCATTCTTCTCCGTTCAGCATGATGTGGTCATCGGTGAGGTCGTGTGCAAGCTCGGAGCAGGGATCTTCGTGCCACTCCCCGAACGGGTCGGGGAAGCCGCCCCAGCCCTGCGGGCTGTCCAGTTCGGCGTCGGTGAGCAGTGCGCCCTGCAGTGCGGTCGTGATGGTGGCCGGGTCGGCCCCGCAGACCAGGATGGTCAGCGCGATGTGCCGGTCGCCGAATCGGTCGTCCCAGTGCGAGGAGGCCATGGCCGTGCGCTCGGGGTCGACGTAGGCGCGATCACGCTCCGACATGCCTGCCAGCCAGCGCCCGGCGTCGCCGACGCCGAGGCCGCCGCCGGCCGATTCGATCCACACCACGGTGTCGGGTTGGCTGGCCAGCCACGCCCGTCCGCGTACCCGCACCACGCCGTCGAGTAGGGCATCGATGGCGTGGTGCAGACGCTCGGGATGAAACGGCCTGCGCGCGTTGAATTCCACCAGTTCCACTTCGCCGTCGGGATGCAGCGGCGGCTGCCCGGCCAGCAGCGAATCGTGCGGATCGTCGGAGCGGCCCCGGCGCGATTGGGAGTCGAGGTGTTTGAGGGCGGTGGTGAAGTGCTGCAGCCCGACCGTGATCCGCGCCCGGGGCGCCAGCCTGCGCAGCACGGCGAGAGTGGCCCGGTCGGCCTCGGTCAGCACCAGCACATCGGCGAAGGCCGCCTGCCCGACCACCACCTGCGCCACGGTGCGGGAGTCGTCGAGCTCGTCCTCACCGAGCGCCTGGTTCAGCCAGACACCGGTGTCGACACATGTCACGACGGCCTGGATCTCGACGTCGCGACCGGCCGGTCCGTCGATGTAGCCGGGTCCGAGCTGCACGGGGGTGTCGTTGATGGCCGTGCAGATCGCCTCCGGGTCAAGCCATTCCATCAGTTGCACGACAATGCGCTGCACATCGTCGCGCCGGTGCAGCTGGCGCAGCAGGATCAGCAGATCATTGCGGATGGTGCAGGTGACACAGCAGTTGGTGATCTCCAGCGGCCACTGGGTGATCACCAACTTGGTGTCCCGCATGTTGCTGACCTGCCGGACCACCACGTGGCCGTCGACCGAGTAGCCGACCACCGCGGTTCCCGCGTCGCGCAGCAGGACGTCCACGGCGTCGGTCCCCGCACCCTGACCGGCTACCAGTATCACTGGCGTCCGCATCTCATCACACCCTATCGGTAACGATTTTCAATAAGTCGGTCCGTACGTTACCGTGTGTCGGTCAGCTTGTCGAAAATCGTTTTCATTAACGACCGAGCATGTATGAGGAGCCCTCGATGTCTGCGCACTGCCAGGTCACCGGGCGCGCACCGGGTTTCGGTAACCGGGTGTCACATTCCAACCGTCGTACCCGTCGCCGCTGGGATCCCAATATCCAGATCAAGACCTATTACCTGCCCTCGGAGGACCGGCGTATCCGGCTGCGGGTGAGCACCAAAGGGATGAAGGTCATCGACCGCGACGGGATCGAGGCCGTGGTGGGCCGGCTGCGCCGGGAAGGGCAGAAGATCTGATGGCCAAGAGCAACGACATCCGGCCCATCGTCAAGCTGAAAAGCACCGCAGGAACCGGGTATACGTACGTCACTCGAAAGAACCGACGCAACGATCCGGACCGGTTGGTGTTGAAGAAGTACGACCCGGTGCTGCGCAAGCACGTCGATTTCAAGGAAGAACGCTGATGGCCAAGAAGTCCAAGATCGTCGCGAACGAGCGGCGCCGCGAGACGGTGGCGCGCTATGCCGAGCGTCGTGCCGAACTGAAAGAACTGATCCGCAAGCCGGATACCGATGCGGCGCAACGCGTTGCCGCCCAAGTCGAGCTGCAGAAGATGCCGCGCGATGCCAGCCCGGTCCGGGTGCGCAACCGCGATGCGGTCGATGGGAGACCGCGCGGCCACCTGCGCAAGTTCGGGCTGTCGCGGGTACGCACGCGCGAGCTGGCGCACCGTGGTGAGCTGCCCGGCATCCGGAAAGCGAGCTGGTGATGGCACCCCGCGCACCGAAGAAGCGCAGGCCCGCGCCCGAAGAGATCAAACGGCCACGTCAGAACAAGCTCAAGGCACTGGGTATCACCGAGGTCAACTACAAGGACATCTCGGTCCTGCGGACGTTCATCTCCGACCGGGGCAAGATCAGGTCCCGTCGGGTCACCGGGCTCACCCCGCAACAGCAGCGGCAGGTCGCGATCGCGATCAAGAACGCCAGGGAAATGGCGTTGCTGCCCTACGGCGGACCCTAGCCGTCGACTCTGGAAGATGCTGTGGGCCAGCCGTTCTCCGAGACGAACTCGGACAGCGGCCGGCCGACGGTCCACTGGTCGATCTCCAGGGCGGGCCGGTCCGGGAATTCCGGGACCGGACCCAGGCAGAGGATGGCCACCGGATCGGCGCCCGGCGGCATGCCCAGTAGTTCGGCCAACCGGGCCGGCTCGAAGATCGACACCCAGCCCATGCCGAGGCCTTCCGCGCGAGCGGCCAGCCACATGTTCTGGATCGCGCACGACACCGAGGCCAGATCCATCTGCGGCATCGTGCGCCGCCCGAATACATGGCGCTGCCGATCGTCGCGCAGTGCGACCACCAATAGTTCGGCGCATTCCAGGATGCCCTCGACCTTGAGCTCCAGGAACTCCTCGGCGCGCGGGCCCAGCGCCTCGGCGGTCAGCTTGCGTTCCTGATCGACCAGGTCATGAATCGCGTGGCGCAGGTGCGCATCGGTGACCCGGATGAAGTGCCACGGCTGCATCAGGCCGACACTCGGTGCGGCGTGTGCGGCGTGCAGCAGCCGGGCCAGGATGCCCTCGTCGACCGCGGTGCCGGCAACGAAGCGGCGCATATCCCGACGTTCGGCGATGGTCCGGTAGACGGCCCGGCGCTCGGCGGCGCTGAACGCGTGATCGGTCACGCCCGTCAGCCTAGAGACCCCGGGCGGCCCTGGTGCTGCGCAGCCCCGCCGCGGCCGCGCCGAGGCACGCCGCGGCGACGGCACCGGCGAACCAGGGGAACACGGATGCCAGATCCCACCTGGTGGCGGCCCAGCCGGCGATCAGGGTCGGGACGGCCATGGCGGTGTAGGCCAGCAGATAGAACGCCGACATCGTCTCACCGCGCCGCGTCGGGGGCACCACGTCGGACAGGTGGCGCAATGAGCCGCCGAATCCCAGTCCGAACGTCGCGCCGAGCAGCACCGCTGCCACGAACACCAGCTCCCAGCGGTGGGTCAGCAGGACCGGAATGGTCAGCAGCAGCGACACGGCCATCCCGATATCGCCGATGATCGCCGAGTACCTGGCGGGCAGCCGGGTGGCGCCGAGCTGGGCCATGGCGGCGGCGAACGCGGTGGTGGCGACCACCGCGCCTCCGAAGACCAGGTTGTCGATGTGGGTCTGCTGGGCGGCCAGCGAGGGGTACAGCGACAGCAGCACCCCGAGCACCGACCAGGAGGCCATGGCACCCAGTGCCGAGAACCAGAAGTCGGCCCGAATCTCTTCCGGCACGGCCGGTTTGGCCAGCCTGATGGGGCCGGGCGTGCGCGCGGTGTGTGGCTCGTTGAGGGCGAGCAGGCCGACGCCGATCAGCAGGCAGATCACCGCGACGACGGCGTAGGGCGTGCGCAACGGATGCGGCGCGTACTGGGCCAGCAGCGCCGAGCCGATGATGGCGACCGTCATCCCGATGTTGAAGCTGACACCACTGAGTTGGCCGGTGCGCACCCCGCGGTCGGGGCGCAGATCGAGCAGTGCCGCCGCGCCGGCGACGACGATGGAGCCGACCGCGGCGCCGTGGATGGTGCGGGCCAGCAGCAGCATCGCCATGCTGTCGGCGATCAGGAAGACCCCGAGGCCGATCAGCAAGGCCACCAGCGCCCCGATCAGAACCGGCTTGCGGCCGACGACATCGGAGATTTTTCCGGACACCAACACGGCCGCCAGGGCCGCCAGGGCGTACACCGCGAAGACGATGGTGGTGGCCAGTGGGGACAGGTGCCAGTTCGCCTCATAGATGCCGTACAGCGGGGCGGGCAACCCGGAGACGCCCAGCGCGACGCCGCTCAGCACCAGCACCAGCGGGTAGGCCCAGCGCTGGCTCGGGGTGCCCGCAGGGTCGAATGCCACCATCGCGGTCACCTCCGGTGTCTGGTTTGACGGACATCGAACCCGTCCGAGGCTACGCTGGGTTCGACAGAGATCAAACCGAATATGACCGAGGTTATTCCGATGGCAGACAATGCGCTGGTCACCGAGTATCCGGTGCACCCGGTCGGTTCCGTGCAGAAGGTGCTGGCGGCGATCCACGATCCCGTGCGGTTGGAGATGGTGCGCCGGCTGCACAACGCGCAGACGCCGCTGCAGTGTGTGGCGCTCTACGACGGCATCAACAAATCCACGGCTACCCACCACTTCAAGATCCTGCGTGAGGCAGGTATCACCGAACGCCTGGTGATCGATGGGCTGACGTATCAGAAGCTGCGCCGCGACGCGGTGGAGTCGGCCCTGCCCGGATTGCTGGCCAGCGTCGTCGTCGGCGCCAACCGGGATGCCGCGCCTCAGTAGCTGTACCGGCTCATCCGCTACGAGCTGACCGAGACGACCACTAGCGGAACGGAGCCGGCGTGATCCCGCGCTCGGCGAGCCGTGCCCGGACTGCGGCCGCAATCTGTACCGCACCGGGCGAATCCCCGTGCACGCACACCGATTCGGCGTTGACCGGGACGCTCGTGCCGTCGACGGCGGTGACCCGGCCCTCGGTCACCATCGTCAGCACCCGGTCGGCGATCTCGTCGGTGTCGTGCAGTACGGCGCCGGGATCGCGGCGGGACACCAGCTGTCCGTCGGGCCGATAGGCCCGGTCGGCGAACGCCTCCGAGACCGTCCGCACGCCGAGTTCCTGCGCGGCGGCGAAGAATGCCGATCCGCTGAGTCCCAGCACCGGCAACTCCGGATCCACGGTGTAGACCGCCTCGGCGACCGCCCGGGCCTGCGCTTCGTGAGTGACGATCGTGTTGTACAGGGCGCCATGTGGTTTCACATAGGTCACCGCGGTACCGGCGGCCTGTGCCAATGCCGACAAGGCGCCGATCTGATACATCAGGTCGGCGGTGAGGTCCGGGGCATCCACGTCGATGAACCGCCGCCCGAAGCCGGCCAGATCGCGGTACCCCACCTGGGCGCCGATCCGCACACCGTGTGCGGCGGCGGCATGGCAGACCCGCAGCAGCCCGGCCGGGTCGCCGGCGTGGAATCCGCAGGCGACATTGGCCGATGTCACGATGTCGAGCATGGCGTCGTCGTCGCCGAGCGTCCAGACGCCGAAACCCTCTCCGAGATCAGCGTTCAGATCGACGGTGTGCGAGGTCACGACGTTCAGCCTAGTGCGCCGCCCTGCCCGGTAAGGTCCAGTCGGCCGTCGGCGGCCTGCATGACGGCGGCGTCGTGGGTGGCCGCGATGACGGTCGCGCCGTCGTCGGCGAGGCGTCGCAGGTGCGCGATCAGCAGCGCCGCCGAGGCGGCATCCAATCCGGTGGTGGGTTCATCGAGCAGGAGCAGCGGTGCCTCCTGGACGAAAGCCTGCGCCAGCAGCACCCGTTGCCGCTGCCCACCGGACAGTTCGCCGAGGGTGCGGTGCCGCAGTTCGGCGATGCCCAGTGTCGCCAGCCAGTGCTCGACCATGGCCCGGTCTGCAGCCTTGGGCCGGCGCAGCAATCCGAGATGCCGCCACCGGCCCATCATCACGGCCTCGGACACTGTCACCGGAAACGAGTCGGTTACCCGACTGCGCTGCACGGCGAATGCGACGTTGTCCGTGCCGGCGCGAATGCTGCCCGCGTCGGGTTGCTGGACGCCGGCGAGGAGCCCGAGCAATGTCGACTTGCCGCACCCGTTGGGCCCGGTGAGGGCGGTCACCACCCCCACCGGGATGGTCAGGTCGAGCCCACGGAAGACCGGCGCGCCGGCGTAGCTGAAGTCCAGGCCGGCGACGCGGATCGGAGCGGTGACCGCGGTCACCTTATTGATAATGACATTCATTACTGCTAAGAGTGTACGGCATGACGCACTGGCTGATCGACCCGTTCCAGGCCGACATGGTCCTTCGGGCACTGGTGGCCGGCGTGATCGCCGCCTGCCTGTGCTCCCTGGTGGGGTGCTGGGTCCTGTTGCGCCGCAGCGTATTTCTGGGAGAGGCGATGACGCACGGCATGCTGCCCGGGGTCGCGATCGCCGCGCTGCTGGGGATGAGCCTGATGGCCGGCGGGCTGGTGGCGGCGCTGGTCATGGCCTTCGGGGTCGCGGCAATTGGGCGTTCCTCGAAGCTGGCCTCGGATACCAGCATCGGTCTGCTGCTGGTCGGCATGCTCGCCCTCGGCGTCATCGTGGTGTCGCGGTCACAGAGCTTTGCGGTGGACCTCACCGGCTTCCTGTTCGGAGACGTCTTCGCGGTGCGGACCAATGATCTCGTCATCCTGGCGGTGGCACTGCTGCTGACCTTCGTCGCCGTCGTCGCCGGCCACCGAGCTTTCGTGGCGGTGACGTTCGATCCGCGCAAGGCCGCCACCCTGGGCCTTCGCCCGAACCTGGCCATTCCCGCGATGACCGTGCTCATGGCGGTGGCCATGGTGGCCTCCTTCCACGTCGTGGGCACGCTGCTGGTGCTCGGACTGCTCGTCGCGCCGCCGGCCGCCGCGCTCATGTGGGCACGCTCCATCCCCCGGGTGATGGTGTTGTCCGCGGTGATCGGCAGTGCGGCGGTCTACCTCGGGCTGCTGATCTCCTGGTATGCCGGTACCGCGGGGGGAGCGACCATCGCCGGTGTCGCGGTGCTGCTGTTCTTCGCCTCGACCGCGCTCGCATTGCTGCGCAACCGCTGGAAGCCCGTCGCGGTCGTCGCCGCCACGGCGGTGGTCGCGGTGGGATGTTCCAGCACGCAAGCGCCCCCGGCGCCGCCGGAGACCTCCTCGGCCTCCACCGGCGACGGGGTGGACATCGAAGACGGCGCCCGCGAAATCGACGGTGCGCTGACCAAGCTGGTGCTGGTCGACCCGACCACCGGAGCGACGTCGGTGTATGACGCCGTGGACAAGATCGAGACCCAGATCGGTTCCTACGGAGCGGTTTCTGCGCTCTACGGGGACGGCCGATTCGGCTATCTGCGAACGGGGGAGCGGACGGCCGTGGTTGATGCGGGCGCGTGGACCTTCGACCATGGCGAGCACTACCACTACTTCGCCAGCGAACCGGCCGAGGTGGCGATCCTCGATCTGCCGGTCGCGGCGGTGGCCGCAAGCAGCTCCACGGTGGCGGTCCGGTCGGAGTCCGGTGCGGTGGATCTTCTCGATCGAGAGAAGCTGGGCACCAAGGCGATCGAGACGCCGGAAGGGCCGGCGGCCCCACCGGGCACCGCGACCGCGGTGCCCTATGGCAGCAGGATCGTCTCCGTGTCCAACGGTGGTCGGCTTCAGGTCACCGGTGACGCCGGCACGACCGAACTCGATGCTGACTGTGCCGGCCCGACCTGGGCCAGGGCAACCCGCAAGGCGGTCGTCTTCGGCTGTGAGAACGGCGCCGTCCGGGTCACCGGCGGCGAGAAGGATCTCACCGTCACCGCGATGCCCTATCCCGCAGACGCACCGGTGCAACATCCGGCTCAGATGGAACACCGGGACCGCTCCGATGTATTCGCCGGGGTGGCCGCGGGAACGGTCTGGGTGCTCGACAGCCGGCAGCGCGCCTGGACGCCCATCCCCGTCCTCGATGCCGTCGCCACCAATACCGCGGGTGACGGAACCGTATTGGTGCTGCGCCGGGACGGAAGCCTGAGTTCCTTCGATGTCCAGACGCGTGCCGAGACTGCGCGGATCCCCTTGATCTCCGGCGGAGTACCCGCCGTGGGGCCGCAGCCGGTCGTCGATCTCGATTCCGACCGTGCCTATGTCAACAACGCGGCGGCCAAGGAGATCTACGAGATCGACTATGCCGATGGCCTGCGGATCGCTCGCACCCTGCGCACCGAGGTCACGCCGGGACTCATGGTCGAGGCCGGCCGGTGACACGGCGGGCCCTCGCATCACTCGCGGCTCTGATCAGCGTCCTGGCCACCGCCTGCGGTGGCGGGTCCGGCGGTGACAGCGGCGAGATCGTGGTGACCACCAACATTCTCGGTGACGTTGTCCGCAACATCGTCGGGGACGCGGCCGCGGTCCGGGTGTTGATGCAACCCAACGCCGATCCACACTCGTTCGGAGTCTCGGCCCAGGACGCCGCCGCGATGAACGGCGCCGGGCCTCATCGTCTACAACGGTCTCGGACTCGAAGAGAACGTCACCCGTAACGTCGAAAGTGCTGCCTCGCAAGGTGTGTCGACACTCGCGGTCGGCGAACGGATCGACCCGATCACGTACGCCGAGGGCGACAGCGCGGGCATGCCGGATCCGCACTTCTGGACCGATCCGGAACGGATGATCGCCGCCGTCGATGTCATCGAGGAAGCGATCGTGCGCGATGTCGCCGGTGTCGACGTCGACGCCGTCGCCCGCAACGCCGAGAACTATCGCGCACAACTGCGCCGGCTCGACGACACGATGAGCCAGGGCTTCGCCGCGCTCCCACCGGACCGGCGCAGGCTGGTGACCAACCATCATGTGCTGGGGTATCTGGCGCAGCGCTTCGATTTCGAGGTGATCGGTGCCGTGGTGCCCAGCGGCACCACACTGGCCGCGCCGAGCGCATCCGACCTGCAGTCGCTGGTCGGCGCGATCCAATCCGCCCGGGTGCCAGCCATCTTCGTCGACTCGTCGCAGCCGGAGAAGCTGGCGCGGGTGCTGGCACAGGATGCCGGAGTACAGGTGCAAATCGTGCCGTTGTACAGCGAATCCCTCAGTCCGGCCGGCTCGCAGGCCGACACCTACCTCGACATGATGCGCGCCAACACCGACGCCATCATCACCGGACTGCGATAGCCGCAGATCTCACTACCCCCAAAAAAGAAGGAGCAACAATCATGTCCAATCCGCGGTGGTTGTACCGCGTCGGAGCCGTGACCTTCACGGCGGCGGCGCTGGCGGCATGTTCGTCGGGATCTGACAGTGCCGACAGCACAAGCACTTCCGAGACCTCGGGTACCGCCTCGGCGGTGCCGAGCGCGCCGATCGCCGAGCCGCTGGTGACCACCTACGACGGCGGACTCTACGTCCTCGACGGCGAGACCTTGGAGGTCAAGCAGGATATTCCGCTCGACGGATTCCTGCGGATCAATCCCGCCGGTGATCACGGCCACCTCCTGGTCACCACCACCGATGGCTGGCGCATTCTGGACGCCGCCGATGGCACGCTGACCGACGACACGTTCCCGGGTGCGGAGGCGGGCCACGTCACCCCGCACGGCGAGAACACCGTGCTGTTCGCCGACGGCACCGGCGAGATCACCGCCTTCGATCCGCACGCGCTGGAGGCCGGCGGCATGCCAGAGACCCGGAACTGGAAGACCCCCGAACCGCATCACGGCGTTGCGGTGATCCTTACCGACGGCACACTTGTCCACTCGCTCGGCAACCCGGACACCCGGGTCGGGGCCGTGGCGCTCGAAGGCGACCGCGAGATCGCCCGCAACGAGGAATGCCCGGGCGTGCACGGCGAGACGGTGGCCGCCGACGAGGTCGTCGTCATCGGCTGCGAGAACGGTGTCCTCACCTATGCGAACGGTGAATTCACCAAGATCGCCAGCCCGACCCCGTACGGCCGGATCGGCAACACCCGTGGCCATGAGGACTCGCCCGTGGTGCTGGGTGACATGAAGGTCGACGCCGATGCCGAGATGGAGCGGCCCAACCAGTTCTCGCTCATCGACACCACCACCACCGACCAGCTGAAGGTGGTCCCGCTCCCCGAGGGGGTGAGCTACTGGTTCCGTTCGCTGGGGCGTGGGCCGCAGGCCGAGGCCCTCATCCTGGGGACCGACGGCAGGCTGCACGTCTTCGATCCGGTGACTGGCGACCTGGTCACGTCGATCGAGGTGACCGGGCCGTGGACCGAACCTGACGACTGGCAGCAGCCGGGCCCGGCGGTGTTCACCCGTGAGGACGCGGTGTATGTGAGTGACCCGGCGACCAAGCAGATCCACCTGGTGGATCTGGCCGCCGGCACGGTGACCGAATCGGTGACGCTGGAGCAGACCCCCAATGAGCTGAGTGGCGCGGTCGGCCACGATCACTGAGACTGCTCGGGAACCGGCCGGAGGCAGCGCCTTCGGCCGGTTCTCCTGTCAGTGTGAATGTTGTTGGGTCACACCCCAAGCGGGGAGCGGGTCGGAGTAGGCCAGCCAGGCCTGTTCCCCTTCGGCGACTTCGTCGTCGGTCAGAATCGCCTCGTCCAAGAGGCGATGGACCTTGTCGCGGTCCAGTTTCACGCCGATGAAGACGATCTCCTGGCCGGGGGTGATCTCGGTGTTCGACCAGTACTGGGCCGGTTCGATCACCAGGTTCGGCCCGGCCTGTGACCAGATGGCGGCGATCGTGGGCCGGCTGGCGATCCAGCAGAAGCCCTTGCTGCGCAGCACTCTGGTGGTCTGAGCGAGGGCGTCGGCGAGACGCTGGGGGTGGAACGGCCGGTCGGACCGGAAGGTCATCGAGCTGATGCCGTACTCCTCGGTCTCCGGCGTGTGCCCGTCGGTAATCTCCTCGTCCCAGCCGGGGGACTGCGCCGCGGCGATCGGATCGAAGAGTCCGGTGCCCAGTACCTCACCGATCTCGACGACACCGTGATCGGTCCTGATGAGCTTGGCGGTGGGGTTGAGCCGGCGCAACAGGGTTTCGACCGTGCCGAGTTGGGACGGGCTCACCAGGTCGGTCTTGTTGAGCAGCAACACATCCGCGAACTCGACCTGATCGGTGAGCAGATCGGCGATGCTGCGAGCGTCGCCCTCACCTGCGGAAAGGTCCCGGTCGGCAAGGGATTCGCCTCTGGCGATCTCGGCCAGGAAGGTCGAGGCGTCCACCACCGTGACCATGGTGTCCAATGTGGCGAGCTGTCCCAGCTGGAAGCCGTCCTCGAACTCCCACTCGAAGGTGGCCGCCACCGGCATCGGCTCGGAGATCCCGGTCGACTCGATGACCAGCTGGTCGAACCGGTTCTGCCGGGCCAGCGTGCCGACCGCCTCCACCAGGTCCTCACGCAGGGTGCAGCAGATGCAGCCATTGGTGAGTTCGACGAGCTTCTCGTCGGTGCGTTCGAGGTGTCCCTGTCCGGCGATCAGGGCGGCGTCGATGTTGATCTCGCTCATATCGTTGACGATGACCGCCACACGGCGGCCCTCGCGGTTGGTGAGAATGTGGTTCAGCAGCGTGGTCTTGCCCGCTCCGAGAAAGCCGGACAGCACGGTGACGGGAAGTAGGGCGGGGGCTGTCATGATGCTCCTTATTGAAAATGATTATCAATAAAGCATCCTCCGATGCGGCGTTAATTAATGCAAACGGTTATCGTTATCGGCGTGATCACATCTGTGTCGTCCCGCGCGCTGGCCGCGGGCCTGCTCCTGGCCGTTCCGTTCGCTCTCAGCGCCTGCGGGACGAGCGATGACACGGCTCCGGCGTCGACCGCGGCCCAGGCCGGGGACTGCCCGACCGAGCCCGTCGAGGTCGTGGTCAGCGTCGACCAATGGGGCAAGATCGTGTCGGCACTCGCCGGGGCGTGCGCCGACGTGACCACGGTGCTGTCCGGCTCCTCGGTCGACCCGCACGATTTCGAACCGACTCCCTCGGATGCGGCGGCCTTCGAGGGTGCCCAGTTGGTCGTGATCAACGGCGGCCACTATGACGAATGGGCCGCCAAGCTCGCCGAGAGCACCGCCCCGGACGCGCCGGTCGTGGATGCGATGGCAATCCTCACCGGGGATCACGAGGGTCACGATCACGAGGGGCATGAGGAGCCCGGCCATGAAGGGCACGGCGATGGCGCCAACCCGCACGCCTGGTACAGCCCGGTCGCGGTCACCGATGTGGCCGAGGCCGTCACTGCGAAACTGACCGAACTCGCCCCGGCCGCAGGCGAATACTTCAGCGCCCGCAACACGGAGTTCACTGCGGCGATGCAGCCCTACCGTGATCTCATCGCCGAGATCAAGGCCGGCGCAACCGGCAAGAGCTACGCCGCCACCGAGAGCCTGTTCGACGATATGGCCGCCGAACTCGGGCTGGCCAACCGCACCCCGCCGGGCTACCAGGTGGCTTCGTCGAACGAGTCCGATCCCTCGCCGGCCGACCTCGACGCATTCCTGCGGCTGCTGTCGGATCGCGGCGTCGACGTGCTGATCTACAACACCCAGACCGAGGGCTCGGTGCCCCAACAGCTGCGCGCCGCCGCCGAGTCCGCCGGGGTTCCGGTGGTCAATGTCACCGAAACTCCTGCGCCGGGCGCGCCGACGTTCGAGGCTTGGCAGGTGGATCAACTCACCGCCCTTGCCGAGGCTCTCGGTGTCCGATAACGCGCTTGTCTTCGACGATGTCAGCGTCGTCCGCGGCGGCCGGCTGATCTGGTCGGAAGGCACCTTCGCGATCCCCGCCGGCGGCATCGTGGCGGTGATCGGATCGAACGGCTCGGGCAAGTCGACGCTGCTGCAGGTGGTCCTCGGCCTGCTGCCGGTGGCATCGGGCACGGTGCAGGTGCTCGGCGGGCGGCCCGGGGCGAACAACGATGCCATCGGGTACGTGCCGCAGGATTATGTGGCCGGTGCCGGCGAGGCGATCCGGGCGCGTGACGCCGTGATGCTCGGGCTCACCGGCCGCCGGTGGGGGGTGCACCGTGCCACCGCGGCCGACCGGGCCCGCGTCGACGAGGCGTTGCGGGCCGTCGAGGCCGACGAGTTCGCCGACCGGCGGGTGTCCGAGCTGTCCGGCGGTCAGCGCCAACGCATCGCCCTGGCCAATGCCCTGGTGTCCCATCCGCGGCTGCTCATCCTCGACGAGCCGCTCGCCGCGCTCGACCTGCGTAACCAGCACGAGATCGTCGCGCTGCTGTCCCGGTTGAACTCCGAATACGATGTGACCATTCTCGTTGTCGCCCATGATCTGAACCCGCTGCTGTCGGTGCTGGACAGTGCGGTGTACCTGCTCGACGGGCACGCCCATCACGCCGCCATCGATGAGGTCGTCGACGCCGATCTGCTGACCCACCTCTACGGCACCACAATCCAGGTCGCCAATACCCTGCAGGGCCAGCTGTACATGAGGAGCGGGTAGATGCCGGGCGGCACCGCGCAGGTTTATCTCGCGCTCGGCTATCAGGAGAACTGGTGGCAGATCCTGACCTCGGCGTTCATGCGCAACGCCTTGATCGGTGGCACTCTGGTCGCCCTGGCTGCCGGGCTGATCGGCTATTTCATCATCGTGCGCAACACCGCGTTCGCGGCACACGCGCTGGCCCACATCGGCCTGCCGGGGGCAACCGGTGCGGCGTTGCTCGGCCTTCCGGTGGTCCTCGGGCTGGGCGTGTTCTGTATCGGCGGAGCGCTGGTGATCGGGGCGATGGGCAAGCGCGCCGGCGACCGCGAGGTCACCACCGGCACGGTGTTGGCGCTGGCGACCGGGTTCGGGCTGTTCTTCAACTCGCTGGCCACCAAGAACTCATCGACGCTGACCAACGTCCTGTTCGGCAATCTGCTGGCGATCACCCATCAGCAGTTGCTGACCTTCACCGCACTGCTGTTGGTGATCGCCGCAACCGTCGTAATCGTCTACCGCCCCTTGCTGTTCGCCTCGGTCAACGCCCAGGTCGCCGAGGCCAAGGGTGTGCCGGTGCGGGGCCTGTCCATCGTCTTCATGGCACTGCTCGGACTGTCCGTGACGATGGCCGTGCAGGCCGTCGGTACCCTGCTGCTGTTCGCTCTCGTCGTCACGCCGGCCGCGACCGCGATCATGTTGACCGCGCGACCGCTGGCCGCGATGGCGATCTCGACGGTGATCAGCCTGCTCTCGGTGTGGGCGGGCCTGGCGGTGTCGGCAGTTTTCAACATGCCGCCGAGCTTCGTCATCGTCACCATTGCGTGCGCCATCTGGCTCGCGGTGTGGTCGGGTAACCGGATCGGTGCCGTCGTCCGCTAGCCTCATGAGGCATGTCCAGAAGTCCGGCGCCGCGCAGGCGCGCGACCCTGGCATCGTTGGCTGCCGAACTCAACGTTTCGCGCACCACCATCTCCAATGCCTACAACCGGCCCGATCAGTTGTCGGCCGATCTGCGCGAGCGGGTGCTCGCCGCGGCAAAGGATTTGGGATACCCGGGCCCGGACCCGGTGGCGCGTTCGCTGCGCACCCGAAAGGCCGGCGCGGTGGGCCTGATGATCACCGAGCCGCTGAACTACGCGTTCAGTGACCCGGCGGCGCTGGATTTTGTTGCCGGACTTGCCGAATCGTGTGAAGAGGCCGGACAGGGTCTGCTGCTGGTCGCGGCCGGCCCCAACCGCAGCGTCGACGACGGATCGGCGGCCGTGCTCTCGGCGGGTGTCGACGGATTTGTGGTCTACTCGGCCTCCGATGACGACCCCTACCTGCCGGTGCTGCTGCAACGCCAGCTGCCGATGGTGGTCGTCGATCAACCCGGGGATGTCCCCGGCGCGTCGCGGGTCGGCATCGATGATCGCGCGGCGATGCGCGAGCTGGCTGAACATGTTGTGGGACTGGGCCATCGTGAGATCGGCCTGCTGACGATGCGACTGGGGCGGGAATGGCCGCATGCGAGCACCAAGCCGATGGTCGCTGACCCGCAGCGGCTGAACTCACCGCATTTCCATGTCCAGCGCGAGCGGGTGCACGGGGTGTACGACGCGATGAGAGCGGCCGGACTCGATCCGGCATCGGTGACCGTGGTGGAGAGCTACGAACATCTGCCGCAGTCCGGCGGTGCGGCCGCGGAGGTGGCACTGGCCGCCAATCCGCGCATCACCGCGCTGATGTGCACCGCTGACGTGCTGGCGGTCTCGGCCATGGACTATCTACGGGCGCACGGCATCTTCGTGCCGGGCCAGCTCACGGTGACCGGTTTCGACGGCGTGCCCGAGGCGCTCGCGCGCGGCTTGACGACGGTCATCCAGCCGAGCATGGAAAAGGGCCGGCGCGCGGGCGATCTGCTGCACAACCCGCCGCGCTCGGGTCTGCCGGTCGTCGAGGTGCTCGCCACCGAAGTCGTGCGGGGGCGGACCTCCGGTCCACCGGCCTAACGGGTGCGCCGGGCCAGCACCACGTCATCGTGGGTGTGCTGTCCCTCCGGTCCGGCCGGCACGTCCCGTAGGCGTCGACGGTCGACGGTGACCTCCCAGTCCGTGCCCAGCAGGGCGACCACATCGTCGTGCAACAGATAGACGGCCGGATCGAATCCGTGCGATTTGGCCAGCTCGACGTCGATATCGGCGTGGTGCACCACCAGCAGCAGACCGCCCGGCGCGACGGCGGCCAGCAGTGCCCGTTCGGCGTCCCGGCCCGGGGAGTGCAGCAGCGCCGGGTAGTGCGCGGTGACGAGGTCGAAACCGCCTTCCGGCAGGTCGAGGTCCTCCAGTCGGGACCGCATCCAGGTCACCGTGACACCGGCTTGATCCGCGGCCGCGGCGGCCCGGTCCAGGGCCACCTGCGAGACATCGAGGGCGGTGACATCCCAGCCCTGGCCGGCCAGCCACACCGCGTCGGCGCCCACACCACAACCGATATCGAGTGCCGAACCCGTTGGACGTCCGGTGATCTCGGTGATCACGACGGGGTTGGGGCGCAGTTCCGGTAGCTGATCGAGGAACGAGTTGTAGCGCTCGTCCCATTCGTCGAACAGGGCATGTGTCGGCATCTCGGTCATGGGTCCAGGATGCGTGGCCGGCGGTCCGATCGGCAATCAGTCTTGCTGATCCGGCAAGCGGGCGTCGGCCAGGTACTGCAGCACCGCCGCCACATCGGCGGGGGTGTCGATCCGGAAGCCGGCCAGGGTGTCGCCGGGGCCGATCTTGATGCCGATATCGCCGTCGCGCATCCGCCGGAACGCCTTCTCGTCGGTGACGTCATCGCCGAGGAAGACCACTGCCGTTGCCGCACAACGGTTCCGCAGGATGTCGATGGCCTCGCCCTTGTCGGTGACGATCACCGCGAACTCCAACACCGCTTTTCCTGCGGTGGTGTGGGCGTCCCAGGATTCGGCGGCCGCGGTGGCCAGGGCGAGTGCGGCCGCAGCGTCGGAGTCGGACGCGTTGCGCACGTGCAGCGCCACGCTGGCGGGTTTGGTCTCGACGGTCACCCCGGGACGGCCGGCGGCAATGGCGTTGAGCTCATCGATGATTCGGGCCAGCAGTGCGGTGTCGATCTCGTGGGCGAATCCGGACACATTCCCCGAGTCGCTTCGCTCCGGCCCGCCGGTCTCGAATTCGGCGCCGTGGCTACCTACCGCCTGCACCGCAGCCGACATCCCGGACAGCTCGCGCAGCACGCCCAGCGCCCGCCCGGAGATCAGCGCCGCGACGGTATCGGGCAGGACGGCCAGCGCTTCGAGTGCGGCCGCGGCCGCCGGCAGCGGCCGGGCATCGGCGGGGTTGTTCACGATCGGCGCGAGGGTGCCGTCGAAATCGGAGGTGACCAGCAGGCGCGGGGTGGCCGCAGCGGTGGTGAGGGCGCGCTGCAGATCGGGGTCAAGCACCCCTCACACCTTAGGTTGTTCTCCGTCGCCGATGAGCAGCCGGACCGCCAGGTCGAGCCGCTTGGCCACGTCGGTGGCCGAGGCGCGCCGCGTGAGCCAGGCCAGCAGGTTGGACAGCCACACATCGGAGATGACGCGGGCGATGTGGTACTGGTCCTCGGTGGGTTCGCCCTCGCTCATCGCGCGCGCGAACATGGAATCCATCAGCTTGCCGACATGATCGACCTCGCCGGCGGCCGACGCGTCGGCGAAGACGAACGCACGGGTCATGGCCTCGGTGAGCAGCGGGTTGCGCTGCATCGACCGGTTCAGCCTGCCCACCATGATGTTGAGCCGCTCGTAGGGGGTGCCGCCGGTCAGGGTGGCGCGGTCGGTCTTGGCGTCGATGCGTTCGAACTCCCGGCCCAGTGCGGACACCAGCAGGTGCACCTTGGACGGGAAGTAGCGATACAGGGTCCCGACGGCGACATCGGCGCGCTCGGCGACGGCCCGCATCTGGACGGCCTCGTAGCCGCCCTTGGAGGCGATGGCCAGAGTGGCGTCCAGGATGCGCTTGCGGCGTTCGCGCTGCGCTTCGGATCCGAGCTCGGATTCGGAGAGAACGGCCACGGCCATCACCTGACGGGGTGAGTCAGAACCCGATCCGGGTTGTGCAGGCGACGACATGTGGCGGACAACTCCTTCGTGATGCGCTTAAGGGGAAAACGATACGCATGCCGACTGTTGATCGCTCACCTCCCCGCTCGGAGATCACAACGGCGCGTCGCGGCCGTGGCCGTGGTCGACTTGACGTCCGCACGCTGGCACTATTAGAACACGTTCTAGTGGGAAGCGGAGTCTTCTCACCCAATGGCTAGGAGTCGCCGGTGTCCGTGTTGTCAGTGCAGGCCGACACATCCGATGAGTTTGCGGCCCGTGAGCTGGTCCGTAGCTGGGCCGGGAGCTCCGGAGCGATCGAGGCGACCCGCAATGTGGAGCTCGGTGACCCCGATGCCTGGCGGGCCCCGTACAGCGCTTTCGCCCAACTAGGGGCATTCGGTGTGGCGGTCCCCGAGGAGTTCGGCGGGGCGGGTAGCACCATCGGCGATCTGCTGGCCATGGTCGATGAGGCCGCCGCCGCCCTGGTACCCGGTCCGCTGGCCACCACCGCGCTGGCCACCCTGGTGGTCGACGATCCCGCCGTGCTGGAGGCACTGGCCGGCGGCGAGCGCAGCGCGGGTATCGCCCTGGCGTCCGATATCTCCTTCGATGCGGGCACCGCGACGGGGACCGCGGCGTTCGTCCTGGGCGCCGACCCGGCGGGAGTGCTGATCCTTCCTGCCGGCTACAGCTGGATCCTCGTCGACGGCGCCGGCGAGGGCGTCACGGTCGAACCGTTGGCGGCCACCGACTTTTCCCGCCCGCTGGCCCGGGTGGTGCTCGCCGGCGCCCCCGCCCAGGTGCTCGGCGCCTCCGGGCAGCGGGTCACCGATCTGATCGCCACGGTGCTGGCGGCCGAGGCGGCAGGGCTGGCCCGCTGGCTGCTGGACACCGCCAACGAGTACGCCAAGGTGCGTGAGCAGTTCGGCAAGCCGATCGGCAGCTTCCAGGCCGTCAAGCACATGTGCGCCGAGATGCTGCTGCGCAGCCAGCAGGCCGCCGTCGCGGCCGCCGACGCCGCGGCTGCTGCTTCCGGCGATGACGCCGAACAGCTGTCGATCGCCGCCGCGGTCGCCGCGTCCATCGGTATCGATGCCGCCAAGAAGAACGCCAGGGACTGCATCCAGGTGCTCGGCGGTATCGGCATCACCTGGGAGCACGACGCGCACCTGTACATGCGCCGGGCCTACGCCGTCGCGCAGTTCCTGGGCGGGCAGTCCCGGTGGCTGCGCCGCACCGTGGAACTGACCCGTGCCGGTGTGCGCAGGCAACTGCACGTGGACATCGAAGACAGCATCGTCGACGCGGACCGCTTTCGTTCCGAGATCGCCGCTGCCGCAGCGAAAATCGCCGAACTGCCCGAAGAACAGCGCCAGCGCGCACTGGCCGAGTCGGGGCTGCTGGCGCCGCACTGGCCCAAGCCCTACGGCCGGGACGCGACGCCCGCCGAGCAACTGGTCATCGACGAGGAACTGAACGCGGCCGGGGTGGCGCGCCCGGACATCTCGATCGGCTGGTGGGCCGCGCCGACCATCCTGGCGGCGGGCACCCCGGAACTTATCGACCGGTTCATCCCCGGCACCCTCACCGGCGACGTGTACTGGTGCCAGCTGTTCTCCGAGCCCGGCGCCGGTTCGGACCTCGCCGCGCTGCGCACCAAGGCCGTTCGCACCGAACGCGATGGCAAGGCCGGTTGGAGTCTGACCGGGCAGAAGGTGTGGACCTCGAACGCGCACCGCGCGAACTGGGGCATCTGCCTGGCCCGCACCAACCCCGATGTGCCGAAACACAAGGGCATCACCTACTTCCTGGTCGAAATGAACTCGCCCGGTATCGATATCCGCCCGCTGCGCGAGATCACCGGAGAGGCCCTGTTCAACGAGGTGTTCTTCGACGACCTGTTCGTGCCCGATGAGCTGGTGGTCGGCGACGTCGACGGCGGATGGCCGCTGGCCCGCACCACCCTGGCCAACGAGCGCGTCGCGATCGCCACCGGTGGGGCGCTGGACAAGGGGATGGAACACCTGTTGGACGTGATCGGCGACCGCGCGCTCGACGGCGCGGAGGCCGATCGGCTGGGTACGTTGATCATTGCCGCACAGGTCGGTTCGCTGCTGGATCAGTTGATCGCGCGGCTGGTGGTCGGTGGAAACGATCCGGGTGCGCCGTCGAGCGTGCGCAAGCTGATCGGGGTGCGCTACCGCCAGGGCCTGGCCGAGACGGTGATGGACTTCCTGGACGGCGCGGGCATCGTCGATTCCCCGGACGTGCGCTACTTCCTGAACACCCGCTGCCTGTCCATCGCCGGCGGCACCGAGCAGATCCTGCTCACGCTGGCGGGGGAGCGGCTGCTGGGACTGCCGCGTTAGCCGTCAGGTAACCCGTCAGCAGCCGGACCACCTCGTCCTCCAGTTGGGCGGGATCGACCGGCGCCACGATGAGCCGGTGCACCAGCGATTCGACGGTCGCGATGGTCAGCCGGGCCGCGAATTCCGGGTCGGCGACCCGGACTTCGGGGTGGCGGCGCAGCAGTTCGGTGACACCGGCGACAACACGCGCCTCGGTGTCGCGCAGCCGGGCCAGCAGCGCCGCCGAACGGGGCGCCTCCTCGAAGAGGACCCGGTGCAGCGCGGGGTCCTCGCGGTGATTGTCGATGGCGGCGCGTACGAACAGCCGCACCAGATCCTCGAGCGCTTCGGGTAGGCCCTCGCGCAGCCGTTCGGCCAGCAGGGTGGTGCCGGCGTCGATGTGAGCGTCGCTCAGCGCGGCGAGGATGGCGTCCTTGTTCGGAAAGTACTGGTACAGCGAGCCGATGGACACACCCGCCGCGGCCGCGATGCGGTTGGTGGTGCCGGCGGCGTAGCCGTACTCGCCGAAAATGCGGGCCGCCGCGTCGAGGATGTCGCGGCGGGTCTGCGCGGAACGCTGCTGTCGGGGCTGCTTGCGGGCACGGAACCGGTCGGTGGGTGCCATGTCGCCACCGTAGGTCAGCTGAAGGTGGTCTGCGCGCACGCCGCCGGGGTGGTGAAGTTCACCCCGGAGTAGACGACCTGAACGTTCGAACACATGATGAAGCCGGCTTCGGTCGTGGGTTTGCCGGTGGCCCAGTCGGTTTGCACGGCGACACCGTCGGTGCGGAAGCGCTCCAGGGGCCCGCCGCCGAAGTAGGTGACCGAGATCTCATTGCCGCTGACGGCCTTGAAGGACCGGGAAAGGACGTTGTTGATGTTGGCGCCCTTGGTTTCCGGCGGCGCACCCGACGGTGCGCTGTAGCTGACTTCCTGGAACACGCTGCGATCGGTGCTGCGCAGCGTGATGGTCTGGCGTGCCCAGAACTCCTGGGGGAAGCCGATGGGGCCTTGCGGGGTGAGCAGGTTCATCTGCGTGTTGAAGAAGCACCGTCCCTGCGCCTGCACGCAGTCGGCGGTGGCGTGCAGTTCGAGCGTGCCGCCCGGCGCCGGTATCGACGACATACCGGTGTTCGTCGCGGCACCCGCGACAGCCGGACCGGTCAGCGCGGCGGTGGCGCAGACGGCCGCGGCCACTCCAAGAATCCTCTTCACGGCAGTTCCTCCCGGTCCGGGCGAATGTTAGCCCGAGCGCTATTCGTCGTAGGTGACTTCCACCGAATCCGACGCGGGCAGCGCCTGGCACGCCAGGATCAGCCCCTCGTCGAGATCGGACGGTTCGAGCACGTCATTGATCTCCATGTCCACGTCGCCCTTGCGCATCAGCACCGCGCAGGCGCCGCAGTGGCCCTCGCGGCAGGAGAAGGGAGCATCGAGTCCCTTGTTGAGCAGGACGTCGAGCAGCTTTGCCTTGCGCGGCCACTCGATCTCGTGGGTGGTGCCGTCGAGTTCGACGATGGCCTGCGCCGGCCCGCGGTCGTCCTCCTCGTCGATCTCGATGACGACCTCGGCGAAGGGATCGGAGTCCAGGGACTTGAAGACCTCGATGTGGATGTGTCTCGCGTCGACGGTCTTCAACGCGGCCTCGGCGGCCGCCATGAACGGGCCGGGCCCGCAGATGAACGCCTCGTGCGCGGCGAAGGGGCGTAGCAGGGTGGCCAGCGCGTCGGTGCTGGGCAGGCCCTGCACGGTCTCCAGCCAGTGGATGATCGTCAACCGGTCCGGGTGTGCGGCCGCCAGCTCCCGCAGCGCGGCGGCGAAGATCACCGAGTTCTCGTCGCGGTTGGCGTAGACCAGCACGATCTTTCCGCTGCCCTCGGCGAGTGCCGATTTGCAGATCGCCATCATCGGCGTGATCCCGCTGCCGGCGGCCAGCAACAGCAGATCGGCATCCAGATTCTTGGGCACGAAGGTGCCCGAGGGGGCCAGCACATGCATCCGCATCCCGGCGTGGGCGTTGTCGCACAACCAGTTCGAGGCGTAACCGTCGGCGGTTCTCTTGACGGTGACGGTGAGGTGTTTGTCGATGGTCGGCGCACTCGACAGCGAGTAGCAGCGGGCCACCGAACCGGTCCGCTCGCTGGGCACCCGTAGCGTCAGGAACTGGCCGGGTGCGTAGCGAAGCCGGTCTGCGGGAATGTCACTCCCGTCCGGAATCGTGAACACCAGCGAGCGGGCGTCGGCGGTCTCCTCGACGACCTCGGTCACCTGCAGTTCCAGCACATGGCTGCCGAGCGGCTCATCCGTCACAGGCCTGCCCTCATTTCCCTCATAACTAGAACATGTTACAAAACCGAACATGTGCAGGTCCAGCCGATGATTCGGCACGCTACTCGACACAAATCGTAACGTGTTCTAATCTTTGTCCAGTGCTTGATCTCGATCCGGGAGGCAATTCAGTGACGTCTATTGAACAGCGTGACGTGCAGGCGGTGCTCGCCGGCATCGATGATCTGTTGCCGAAGCTGCGTGAACGGGCCCAGGCCGCCGAAGATCGGCGCCAGGTGTCCTACGAAACCATCAACGAACTCGACGAGGTCGGCTTCTTCAAACTGCTCCAGCCCGAGCAGTGGGGCGGTCTGCAGGCCGACCCGACGAACTTCTACGAGGCGGTCCGCAGGCTGGCGAGCGCCTGCGGTTCCACCGGCTGGATCAGCTCGATCATCGGTGTGCACAACTGGCACCTCGCGCTGTTCGATCAGCGGGCCCAGGACGAGGTGTGGGGCGAGGATCCCACCGTGCGGGTGTCCTCGTCGTACGCGCCGATGGGCGCGGGCACCGTCGTCGACGGTGGCTACCTGGTCAGTGGCGCCTGGCAGTGGTCCTCCGGTAGCGAGCACGCCACCTGGGCGTTCCTCGGCGGCCCGGTGATCAAGGACGGGCGCCCGGTCGACTTCGGCAGCTTCCTCATCCCGCGCACCGAATACACCATCGACGATGTGTGGCATGTCGTCGGCCTGAAGGGCACCGGCAGCAACACCGTCGTCGTCAAGGACGTGTTCGTGCCCTCACACCGCTTCCTGTCCTACAAGGCGATGAACGACGGCACCGCCGGCGGCTACGAGAACAACACCGCGCCGGTGTACAAGATGCCGTGGGGCACCATGCATCCCACCACCATCTCCGCGCCGATCGTCGGCATGGCCTACGGCGCCTACGCCGCCCATGTCGAGCATCAGGGCAAGCGGGTGCGTGCGGCCTTCGCCGGCGAGAAGTCCAAGGACGACCCGTTCGCCAAGGTCCGCATCGCCGAAGCGGCCAGCGATATCGACGCCGCCTGGCGCCAGCTGATCGGTAACGTCGGTGACGAGTACGCGCTGCTGCAGGCGGGCAAGGAGATTCCGTTCGAGCTGCGCGCCCGTGCCCGGCGCGACCAGGTGCGTGCCACGGCGCGCTCCATCGCCTCGATCGACCTGCTGTTCGAGTCGGCCGGTGCCACCGCACTGGTGACCGGCGCTCCGCTGCAGCGGTTCTGGCGTGACGCCCACGCCGGCCGGGTGCACGCCGCCAACGAGCCCGAACGTGCCTACCTGATCTTCGGTAACAACGAATTCGGCCTGCCGCCCGCGGACACGATGGTCTGACAGTGACAGTGTCTGAATCGTCGACAACAAGAGCGACTACCTTCGAATCCACCTCCCGGTACGCGGATGTGCAGGCCGGCGAGTTGGCCATGCGCCTGCACTACCACGAGGCGGGCGACCCGACGGCGCAGACCATCGTGCTGTTGCACGGCGGCGGGCCGGGCGCGTCGAGTTGGTCGAACTTCGGCCGCAACATCGCCGTGCTCGCCGAGAAGTTCCACGTCATCGCGATCGACCAGCCGGGATACGGATTGTCCGACAAGCACACCGAGCACGAGCAATACAACCGGTACAGCGCCAAGGCGGTGCTCGGTCTGCTCGACCGCCTGGGTGTGCAGGGTCGGATTCCGCTGCTGGGCAACTCGCTCGGCGGCGGTACCGCGGTGCGGTTCGCGCTCGACTACCCGGACCGGGCCGGCAAGCTCGTCCTGATGGGTCCCGGCGGACTGAGCGTCAACCTGTTCGCCCCCGACCCGACCGAGGGTGTCAAGGCGCTCGCCAAGTTCAACTACGAGCCGACGCGGGAGAACCTCGAAGCCTTCATCCGCATCATGGTGTTCGACCAGAAGCTGGTCACCCCGGAACTGGTCGACGAGCGGTTCGCGATCGCCAGCACCCCGGAATCGCTGGCCGCCACCCGGGCGATGGGTAAATCGTTCGCGGGACCGGACTTCGAGCTCGGCATGATGTGGCGCGAGGTGTACAAACTGCGCCAGCCGGTGCTGTTGATCTGGGGCCGTGAGGACCGGGTCAATCCGCTCGATGGTGCGCTGGTCGCGGTCAAGCAGATTCCGCGCGTGCAGTTGCACGTCTTCGGGCAGTGCGGACACTGGGCACAGGTCGAGAAGTTCGACGAGTTCAACAAGCTCACCACCGATTTCCTCAGCTAGGAGGGCACAGCGATGAGCATCAAGGCTCTTGGATACATGCGCATCGAAGCCACCGACGTAGCGGCGTGGCGCGAGTTCGCGCTCAAGGTGCTCGGCATGGTCGAAGGCGACGGCTCCACCCCGGGTGCGCTGTACCTGCGGATGGACGAGATGGCGGCCCGGCTGGTCATTGTGCCCGGCGAGCAGGACCGGCTGCTCATCTCGGGCTGGGAGGTCGCCGACGCGCCGGCGCTGCAGGCGCTGCGTGAGACGCTGTCCAAGGCGGGCGTCGATTTCAGCGAGGGCACCCGCGAGGAGAAATCCGAACGGCGCGTCGAGGGCCTGATCCGTTTCACCGACCCGGCGGGCAACGTGCTGGAGGCCTTCCACGGCGCCCAGTATCTGGGCCGCCGGTTCGTCAGCCCGTACGGCCACAAGTTCGTCACCGCCGAGCAGGGACTGGGGCACGTGGTGCTCACCTGTGACGATGATGCTGCGGCACAGGCGTTCTACCAAGACGTGCTCGGCTTCCGGTTGCGGGATTCGATGAGCCTGCCGCCGCAGCTGGCCGGCCGCCCGGCCGACAGTGATCCGATCTGGTTGCGCTTCTACGGGTGCAACCCGCGCCATCATGCGCTGGCCTTCATGCCGATGCCCAACCCGACCGGCATCGTCCATCTGATGGTCGAGGTCGAGGAATCCGACGATGTCGGCCTCTGCCTGGACCGCGCGCTGCGCCGCAAGGTGAAGATGTCGGCAACACTGGGCAGACACACCAACGACAAGATGCTGTCCTTCTACATCAAAACCCCCGGCGGCTTCGATATCGAGTTCGGTTGTGAGGGACTCGAAGTCGAGGACCACAGCTGGGTGGCCCGGGAGAGCACCGCGGTCAGCCTGTGGGGCCACGACTTCAGCGTCGGCTTCAAGTAGACATGGGTTCTGCGACCATCGACCCGCGCACATTCCGGCATGTGCTCGGCCAGTTCTGCACCGGCGTCACGGTGATCACGACGGTGCACGAC
Source organism: Mycolicibacterium frederiksbergense (assembly GCA_030499155.1). GTDB lineage: Bacteria > Actinomycetota > Actinomycetes > Mycobacteriales > Mycobacteriaceae > Mycobacterium > Mycobacterium frederiksbergense_A. The sequence continues at coordinate 2,236,360 of JAUKNU010000001.1, forward strand.
GAGCTGCCGATCGGGTTCGCCTGCCAGTCCTTCGCCGCGCTGTCGCTGGATCCGCCGCTGGTGCTGTTCTGCCCGACCAAACAGTCCCGGGCCTGGCAGGCCATCGAGGCCAGCGGGACGTTCTGCGTCAACATGCTGCACGAGAATCAGCAGCACGTCTCGGCGCAGTTCGGGTCCAAGGCTCCGGACAAGTTTGCCGGGATCGACTGGCGCCCTTCTGAACTCGGATCGCCGGTGATCGAGGGCAGTCTGGCCCACATTGACTGCACGGTGGCCTCGGTGCACAACGGCGGCGATCACTTCGTGGTGTTCGGTGCGGTGCAGTCGATGTCGGAGCCGCCCGCCCTCAAGCCGCGGCCACTGCTGTTCTACCGCGGCGAATACACCGGTATCGAACCGGACAAGAACACACCGGCCCAGTGGCGCGATGACCTGGACGCCTTCCTCACCGCGACCACCTCGGACACCTGGCTCTAGACCGCGGGTGCGCTAATCGCCGGTGCGCTGGATCCGGACGTCCAGTTCCACCTGGGCCGGGCAGTCTCCGGTGTAATCCTGGAACGACTTTCCGGTCAACGTCTGGATCGGGTTTTGCGGCCCCTGCGGCAGTGGTAGTTCATCGCGGGATGACTGGCGCACCTTGCCGATTCCGTCCGTGCACTGCGCTTCGCCCTCGGGGAAGCTCGCGGTGAAGCGACGGTCGCCGTACTGCATGACGAACAGATTGTTGGTGTCGATGGTCGACATCAACGTCACGCACCGCTCACCGGTACGAAGGCAGTGGGTGGTGGCGCGGTAGTCGTGCGGAGGGAAGACCTCGCCGGTGGCCGGATAGGTCTGGGTATAGGTGTAGGTGCCCCACAGCGCCGCGCCGGGGGAGGCCCGCAGCGGCGGCTCCTTCGCCGGATCGGCCGCCTCGGTGCCGGTGCCTGCTCCACTGGTGGGAGACAGATTGACGGCACGCTTGCTCGCGCACAGGGCCGGTGCCGTCGCCCAGGTGTACTCACCGGACATCGACCCGTCGAGCCGGGGCCGCAGCGAGATGATCGACCAGCCGGTGACATCGACGTCGGCATCGCCGACCTTGCACGTGTCGGGTGCCTCGCGCACGCTCAGCCAGTCACCGTCGACGTAGTCGAACACCATCGTGAGCGCCGGTGGGCCGGACGGGTTCTTCGGATCGACCACCGACACCGTCGCCACACATTCGGTGCCGCGGCACGTCGAGCGGGCCGCCCAGGTCTCGGTGCGGGCGGTGCCGGCCACCGGCTTGCCGTCCGGGGTGGCGGTCGGGCCGATGTCGACCTTGAAGCTGCCCTGCAGCGCCGGTCCGGAAGTCGTCTCCGTTGCCGCGTTGTCGGAGCGGACGGTGAACAGGCACGCCGCGAAACCGCCGAGGATGACGGCGATGAGCGCGATCGCCGCCAGCAGTTTGACCAGTGTGCGCTTGGTGTCTTTATTCAGCCCGAGTGCCATCGCGAACAGAATGCCATCCCAGCGTCGCCGCGATGAAGGCAATGACGGTCGTGGCGACATCTCGGTGCACTGTTTCGTTGAGGATGTCGTGTTTGGCGGCGGGGAATTCGGCGATCTGCAGGGCGTCGATCTGTTCGGCATAGGCCCGCACCGGTCCCACGGGTGCAATGGGATCGCCGACGCCGTGCACGGCCAACGTCGGCACCGCGAGCGTCGGGAGCTCGGAACCGAAACGGTCCCAGGCGGCATCCAGTGCTCGAGTGAGCGGCGCGCTGTCCGCCTCGACGAAAGCCAGCGGATCGTTCTCCAGCGCATCGAGATAGAACGGGTCACCGGACAGCCAGGACGGATCCAGATCCAACGAGGTGTCCACGTCCAGCAGGTCGGCGACCGGGGCCAGCGGAGCGCCGGAGATGATGCCCGCGCGGTAGCGTGCCGGCTGCTCCACCAACCGCAACGCGGTGACGACGGATCCAAACGAGTGGCCCGCGGCGATCAGCGGCAGGCCGGGCCGCTGCTGCTCGACGATGACGGTGAGCGCCTCGGCCAGTGCCGAGCTGTCCGCCAGGGTGCCGAAATCTCCACGGCGCCCCGGGCTGAGCCCATGCCCCAGCTGGTCGACGGCCCACAGGTCGATCCCCGCGGCATTGAGCGTGAATCCGTAGCGGTGGTACAGCCCGGTGTGCTCGCCGAACCCGTGCAGGAACACGACGGCGGCGCGGGGTTCGGCGGCCGGCCAGTGCCGGTAGTAGGCGCGGGCGGTGTCGGTCTGCAGGAAGGGCATGGCCTCACGATATTCAGGTCGGCCTGCCGAGCAGGGCATTACGGTCTGCGCGCATCCGATCCCGGATCGCGTCGATGATGGCCGCCACTTCGGGCCTGCGCAGCGTCTCGGCGCGGGTCACCAGCCAATAGGTCAGCGCCACCGCGACGGTGTCGGGAAGCACCCGGATCAGATCGTCGTGCCGGTCGGCCATGAAACACGGCAGCAGCCCCAGACCCGCCGCCGAGCGGGTCGCCTCGACGTGGACGAAGACGTTGGTCGAGGACACCGACTGCCGCATGTTCGGGGCGAAGCCGGTGGCATGGTCGAGGTCATCGACCTGCAGCATGGAGTCGATGAAGTAGACCAGCGGGTGCTCGCTCAGTTCATCGAGTCCGGTGGGCGTGCCGTGCTCGGCCAGGTATCCCGCCGAACCGTACAGGCCCAGGCAGTAGTCGCCCAGCCGGATCGCCTGCGCCCGGTGCACGGTGGGTTCGCCGACCACTACCTCGATGTCGACGCTGGACCGTTGCTGGCTGGCCCGCCGGATCGCGGCGACGATCTCCACCGACACCCCGGGATGGCTGCGCTGCACATCGGCCGCCGCGGGGCTGGCGATATAGGCGCTGAAACCGTCGGTCGCCGAGATGCGCACGACACCTTCGAGCGGGCGCGGTTGGCCCGCGGCACCGCCCAGGGAGTGGACCGCGGCCTCGACCGCTTCGGCGGCGGCCAGCACCTCGCGACCACGGTCGGTGAGTTCCCAGCCCGCGCCCACCCGGGTCAGCACCCTGGTACCGATGGCCTGCTCGAGGGCGGCGATGCGGCGCGAGATGGTGGTGTGGTTGACGCCGAGCGCCTCGGCGGCGCTGATGTAGCGACCGGTGCGTCCGACGGCCAGCAGGATCAGCAGATCGTCGGCACTCGGCAGTCCCATATCTGCATTTTTGCAGACAGGTACTGCAGATCTGACCATTGTTTCGATCTTGACGTGCATGAATACTCACCCGTATGTGTGCTGCCGATCACAATTCCGCTCAGACCTCCGGCCTGAAACGCGTCGTCACCGCATCCATGGCCGGCACGGTCGTGGAGTGGTACGAGTTCTTCCTGTACGGCACCGCGGCGACGCTGGTGTTCAGCAAGGTGTTCTTCGCCGAGACGACCAGTGAGCTCAACGCGATCTTCCTGGCCTTCGCGACCTACGCGGTGGGCTTCGTGGCCCGCCCGCTCGGCGGCATCGTGTTCGGCCATTACGGCGACAAGTTCGGTCGCAAGAAGCTCCTGCAGTTCTCCCTGCTGCTCGTCGGCGCCGCCACCTTCCTGATGGGTTGCCTGCCGACGTTCGGGCAGATCGGCTACTGGGCGCCGGGACTGTTGGTGACGCTGCGCTTCATCCAGGGTTTCGCCGTCGGGGGTGAATGGGGCGGCGCGATCCTGCTGGTCGCCGAGCACAGCCCGAACAACCGGCGCGGATTCTGGGCCAGCTGGCCGCAGGCCGGAGTGCCGGTGGGCAACATGCTCGCCACCGTCGTGCTGCTGGTGCTCACCGCGACACTGTCGGAAGCGGCCTTCCTGTCCTGGGGCTGGCGGGTGGCGTTCTGGCTGTCGGCGGTGGTCGTCCTGATCGGCTACTACATCCGCACCAAGGTCACCGACGCACCGATCTTCGTTGCGGCACAACAGGAGGCCGAGCAGATCAAGGCCACCTCGTTCAGCGTCATCGAGGTGCTCAAGCGCTACCCGCGTGGTGTGTTCACCGCGATGGGTCTGCGATTCGGCGAGAACATCATGTACTACCTGGTGGTCACGTTCTCCATCACCTACCTGAAGGTGTCGGTGGGTGCGGACACCAGTTCCATCCTGTGGTACCTGCTGTTCGCGCACGCGGTGCACTTCGCCGCGGTACCGGTGGTGGGCTACCTGGCCGACCGCTTCGGCCGGCGCCCGGTGTACATGCTGGGCGCGGTGCTTGGCGGCACCTGGGGCTTCTTCGCCTTCCCGATGATGAACAGCGGCAACTACGTCGTCGTCACCGCCGCGATCACCCTCGGCCTGATGATCCACGCCCTCATGTACGCGCCGCAGCCGGCCATCATGTCCGAGATGTTCCCGACCCGTATGCGCTACTCCGGGGTGTCCCTCGGCTATCAGGTGACCTCCATCGTGGCGGGCTCGCTCGCGCCGCTGATCGCGGTGAAGTTGCTCGACATCTACGACTCCCCGGTGCCGATCTCGATCTACCTGGCCATCGCCTGCACCATCACCCTGGTCGCGGTGCTCTTCACCCGGGAGACCAACGGCATCGACCTGCGGACCCTGGACGCTGCCGATGCGCGGGACATCGCCGAGGCGCGTGCATGAGTGAGCTCTCCGGTAAGACCGCCCTGGTCACCGGCGGCGCCAGCGGCATCGGTGCGGCCTGCGCGCGCGAACTCGCAGCCCGCGGTGCGCATGTCACCGTGGCCGACCGGGACGGCGACGGGGCCGGCGCACTGGCCGACGAGATCGGCGGCACCGCATGGGCGGTCGATCTCCTCGATGTGCGCGCCCTGCAGGACGTGGTGCTGAGCACCGACATCCTGGTGAACAACGCCGGAGTGCAACGCGTCGCTCCCATTACCGAGTTCCCGCCGGAGGACTTCCGCATGCTGCTGGCGCTGATGACCGAGGTGCCGTTCCTGCTCATCCGGGCCGCGCTGGGGCACATGTACGACGCGGGCTTCGGCCGGATCATCAATCTGTCATCGGTGCACGGACTGCGGGCCTCGGAATATAAGGTCGCCTACGTGACCGCCAAGCACGCACTGGAGGGACTGTCCAAGGTGACCGCCCTGGAGGGCGGCCCGCGCGGAGTGACCAGCAACTGCGTCAACCCCGGATATGTGCGAACTGCGCTGGTGGACAAGCAGATCGCCGATCAGGCACGCACCCACGGTATCGGCGAGCAGCAGGTCGTCGAACAGATCCTGCTGAAGGAGAGCGCCATCAAACGACTGGTGGAACCCGCGGAGGTGGCCTCGCTGGTGGGCTGGCTGGCCTCCGAGCAGGCCGGCATGGTGACCGGCGCGTCGTACACGATGGACGGTGGGTGGAGCGCCCGGTGAGCGCCGCGCCGCAGTGGGAGCCCACCGCCGCCGATATCGCCGAGGCCCGGGTCACCGATTTCGCGCGGTTCGCCGGGGCCCCGGCCGAGTATCACGCGCTGTGGCAATGGTCGGTGGACGAGCCCGCCGCATTCTGGGGTGCGCTGTGGGAGTACTTCGGACTCGGTGAGGTGCCCGGCGAGGTGCTGGCCGGCACCGACATGCCCGGCGCACGCTGGTTTCCCGGCGCGCGGCTCAACTTCGTCGACCAGGTGGTCCGGCAGTCCCGCACCGACCGGCCCGCGATCCTGTGCCTCAGCGAGGACACTCCGACCGTCGAGCTGTCCTGGTCCGAACTCCTGAGCCGCACAGCGGGATTCGCGAAGTCGCTGGCCGATCTCGGAGTGGGCGCCGGTGACCGGGTGGTCGGCTATCTGCCCAATATCGCCGAAGCGGTCATCGCCTTCCTGGGCACCGCCGCGGTCGGGGCGGTGTGGAGTGCGTGTGGTCAGGACTATTCGGCCAAGGCTGCGCTTGATCGGCTCGGTCAGCTCGAACCGGTGGTGCTGGTGACCACCGACGGGTACCGGTTCGGCGGCAAGAGCCACGACAAGAGCGCCGATGTCGCCGCGCTGCGGGCCGGGCTGCCCACGCTGCGCGCCACCATCTCGATATCGCGGCTGGCTCCCACGCCCAGTGACCATCTCGACTGGGACGCCGTGACTTCCGGTGGCGGTGAACTGGTCACCAGCGCCGTTGCTTTCGACCATCCGCTGTGGATCCTGTTCTCCTCGGGCACCACCGGCCTGCCCAAGGGCATCATCCACGGTCACGGCGGAGTGCTGCTGGAACACCTCAAGGCCGTTGCCCTGCAAAGTGATATCGGCGAGCGCGACACCTTCTTCTGGTACACCAGCCCGAGCTGGATGATGTGGAACTTCCAGATCGCCGGGTTGCTGGTCGGTGCCACGATCGTTTGCTACGACGGCAGCCCGTCCTACCCTGCGCCGGATGCGCTGTGGGCCATCGCCGCCGATGTCGGTGCGACCGTGCTCGGTACCAGCCCGGGATATGTGCTCGGCTGCATGAAGGCGGGCGCAGTCCCGCGGACCGAGCACGATCTGGCCGCGTTGCGGACGGTCGGGATCACCGGGTCATCGCTGCCGCCCTCGACGTCGTTGTGGATGCGCGACAACATCGGCGAGCATGTGCAGGTCGCGTCGATCAGCGGGGGCACCGACGTGGTGTCGGCCTTCATCGGCGGCGTGCGTACGGTGCCGGTGTGGCCGGGGGAGCTGTCGGCCCCGTTTCTCGGGGTGGCACTGGACGCCTGGGACGAGTCGGGCAACCCGGTGCGTGGCGAGGTGGGAGAGCTGGTCGTCACCAAGCCGCTGCCGTCCATGCCCGTCGCCTTCTGGAATGACCCGGACGGATCGCGCTACCGCGACGCCTATTTCGAGATGTTCCCGGGTGTCTGGCGCCATGGTGACTGGATCACCATCACCGATCACGGCAGCGTCATCGTGCACGGTCGCTCCGACTCGACCCTGAACCGGCACGGTATCCGGATGGGCAGCGCCGATATCTATCAGGCGGTGGAACGACTGCCCGAGATCGCCGAGGCACTGGTGATCGGAGCCGAGCAGCCCGACGGTGGTTACTGGATGCCGCTGTTCGTGGTGCTCGCCGACGGTGTCGAACTGGATGACGCGCTGCGGGAGAAGGTCAAGAACACCATCCGCACCGAGGTCTCCCCGCGCCACGTTCCCGACGACATCATCCTGGCGCCCGGCATCCCGCACACCCGCACCGGCAAGAAGCTCGAGGTGCCGATCAAGAAGCTGTTCCAGGGGGCGGACGCCGCAAAAGTGGTGGAACGCAGCGCCGTCGACGACCCGGACCTGCTGGAGTGGTACGTCACGCAGCGTCGAACCTGACCAGGTCGACACTCAACCCGCACTCGATGACGCTGACCGTCCTGATCGGCGGTCCCGGCAGCGGCGGGGCGGTCGATCGGTAGACCGCGCCGGTGGGCGTGCGGAATTCGGCGGTGTGCACGCCGTCGGCGTCGACGGTGGTGACCGACCAGCCGGGTGCGTCCTTGGCATAGTTGCACGCCTCGCATTCGCCGAGCCCGTTCAGCGCACTCGTCGAACCACCCCGATGCGCCGGGCGGGCATGGTCGTGGTGACGGATCGGTGCATCGCAATACGGTGTGCGGCAGGTCCGGTCGCGCAGGTCGAGGAAAGTCGCCAGGCCCTTCGGGAAGATTCGTGCCTGTGATTCCATGGCCACCAGCTGCCCGCTTCGCGGGTGGCGGTACAGCCTGCGCAGCATCGTCTTCACCGCGGCGTCCGCGGCGGCATCACCGGTCATGCTCCGCGCAAAACCGGCCGGAATGGGACCGAAGTCGGCGAGCCACCCGGGTGCGTCGTCATCGCCGGCCAGGGTGGTGTCGGCCAGCACCAGGTTCAGGGTCATCGGGACCGGTCGTTCGGCCGGTCGGCCGGTCACGCGCTCGACCAGGGTGTCCGCCATGATCTGGCCGCGCGACCGGTCATCGAAAGTGGTGTCGGCGGCACGCTTCAGGGCGGCATACACCGCCACACCCTGAGCGACGGGTAGCAGTGCGGTCACGTAGGTCATGGTGTCCGGCGCCGGGCGGATGGTGACGCAGCGGTCCTTGGCGGCCTTCGCCGACCGCGCGACCACCGCCTCGACATCCAGCCTCGCCACGATGGCTTTGGCCTCGGCCACCACGCGCTTGTCGCCCCAGCCCTCCAGCCGGGACGCATCGGCACACAGCTCGGCGTCGAACTCGCGGCGGTGCTCGACACTCAGGCAGGCCGACTCGCGCACGATCAGGGTGGCGCGCCATTCCGACAGCGCCCCACATTCGAGCGCGGCCAGCGTGTGTGGCATCTCCTCGACCAATGCGGACGCTAATCCGAGGTGGGTACCGCCACGCGCCGGCGAGTCGTGCCGGGCAAGGGCCACTTCACCGGCCAAGCCGCGGCCACGTTTGGCGGCAGGAACACCGTTCGCCGCTTCGGCAGCGCGTCTCTTGCTGCGCCATAGCGCGGTGGCCCGAGCCTGTGCCGCGGCGGCGGCCGACTTCATCCGTTCCAGGCGCTCGACCTGGATCCGTAACTCCTCCTCGGTGGAGTCCGGGTCGGTATCGAACAAAGTTTCGAACATATCCGAAATGCTACCTGCTGGCACCGACACACAATGGTGGCTAGCGGTATCGACATCACCCTGTTGAACGAGCAGAGTTATCGCCCATGAGCATCCTCACCACCGCCGACGGCACCGACATCTTCTACAAGGACTGGGGGAGCGGCCAGCCGATCGTGTTCAGCCACGGCTGGCCGTTGTCCTCTGACGACTGGGACACCCAGATGTTGTTCTTCCTGGGGCAGGGCTACCGGGTGATCGCCCACGACCGGCGCGGGCACGGCCGGTCCACCCAGACCCCGGGCGGTCACGATCTCGACCACTACGCCGATGACCTGCACGCCCTCGTCGAGCACCTCGACCTGCACGACGCCGTTCACATCGGGCACTCCACCGGCGGCGGCGAGGTGGTCCGCTTCCTGGCCCGCCACGGCGAGAGCCGGGCTTCGAAGGCCGTCATCATCAGTGCGGTGCCCCCGCTCATGGTGCAGACCGAGGCGAACCCGGAAGGCTTGCCCAAGAGCGTGTTCGACGACCTGCAGGCGCAGTTGGCGGCCAACCGCTCGGAGTTCTACCGCGCCCTGCCCGCAGGCCCGTTCTACAACTTCGACAAGCCCGGTGTCGAGTCGTCCGAGGCTGTCATCGCCAACTGGTGGCGCCAGGGCATGATGGGCGACGCCTTCTCGCACTATGACGGGATCGTCGCCTTCTCGCAGACCGATTTCACCGAAGATCTGAAGAAGATCACCGTGCCGACGCTGGTGATGCACAGCACCGACGACCAGATCGTGCCCTACGTGGCGGCCGGGCCGAAGTCCGCGGCGCTGCTGCAGAACGGCACCTTGAAAACGTACGGTGACAACTTCCCGCACGGCATGCCGACCACGCACGCCGACGTCATCAATGCCGATCTGCTGGCGTTCCTGAAGTCCTGAGCCATGGTCCCAGGCGCTCCAGCGCGGTGGTGATGTCGGAGGCTGCGCCGGCGAAGGACATCCGGACGAACGAGCCGCCGTTGACGGTGTCGAAGTCGACACCGGGGGCGATGGCAACACCGGTGTCGGCCAGCAGTTTTGCGCAGAAGTCGAGGGAGTCGGTGGAGTAGCGGGAGATATCGGCGTACACGTAGAACGCGCCGTCGGCCGGGGCGAGCCGGTCCAGGCCGATCTCGGCCAGGCCGGTCAGCAAAAGCTCCCGGTTGACGGTGTACTCCTCGACCAGGCCGTCGGCCTCGGCCAGTGACGCCGGATCGAACGCCGCCACCGCCGCCAACTGCGGAAGTGTCGGCGGGCAGATGGAGAAGTTGCCGGTCAACCGGTCGACCGCCCGGCGCAGCGGCTCCGGTACCAGCAGCCAGCCCAGCCGCCAGCCCGTCATGGCGAAGTACTTCGAAAAACTGTTCACCACAATGGGATTGCGTGATGTCTCCCACGCACAACTGGTCGCCGGTGCGCCCGGGTACACCAGGCCGTGGTACAGCTCGTCGCTCACCAACTGCACGTCACGCTCATCGCACCAATTCACGATCGCGGCCAGGTCGGCGGGCGGGATGACGGTGCCGGTGGGGTTCGCCGGGCTGGCGATGATCAGCCCCTTGACCGGTGGGTCGAGGGCGTCGAGCATCTGCACGGTCGGCTGAAAGCGGGTCTCCGGCCCGCATGGCACCTCGACCGGCTCACAACCGAGGGCGGACAGGATGTTCCGGTAACACGGGTAGCCGGGGCTGGTCACCGCCACCCGGTCACCCACGTCGAAACAGGACAGGAACGCCAACAGGAACCCGCCGGTGGAACCGGTGGTGATGACGACCGCGTCGGGGTCCACATCGATGTCGTGCCGGTCCAGATAGGACGCGGCGATCGCCTCGCGCAGCTGCGGAATGCCCAGCGCCACGGTGTATCCGAGGTTGTGGTGTTCCAGCGCCTCGGCGGCGGCGGCCCGCACCGGTGCCGGTGCCTGTGCACTGGGTTGGCCCGCGGACAGGTTGACCAGGTCGCCGTGCGTGCGCTGCCGTTCGGCGGCGGCCAGCCAGACGTCCATCACATAGAACGGCGGAATCCCTGCGCGCAGCGCCACCCGGCGGGTGTTTGCGGTCATCGGGTCCAGGCTAGTCCGCGGTCTGGAACACCTCGGCTTCGAGCCGGCGCAGATGCTCCCGCGGCGGTCCGAGCAACTGCGCGCTGCCATGGGCGCGCTTGAAATACAGCTGGATATCGTGCTCCCAGGTGATCGCGATCCCGCCGTGCATCTGCACGGCTTCGCCGACGACGGAGGTCAGCGCTTCGCTGGCGAAGACGCGGGCCAGCGAAGCCGATGCGGGCGAGGGTTCGGCGATGGCGTCGTAGACGACCGCGCGTGCGGTCTGGACGGCGACGTAGAGATCGGCCATCCGGTGTTTGAGCGCCTGGAAACTGCCGATCGGACGGCCGAACTGCACCCGGTCCTTGGTGTAGGCCACCGTCAGATCCAGGGCACGCGCCGCCGCGCCGATCTGTTCGGCGGCCATCAGCAGCGCCGCGGTATCGGCCAGTCCGGGATCGGCGCCCAGCGGTGTGGTCTCGCCGGCAGTGACCGAGGACAGCCGACGGGTCAGGTCCATCGTGGATTTGGCCCGTGCGGTGAAGGTGTTCCAGCGGGTCAGGTTCGCGCCGTCCGCGGCGATCACCACATCGGCGATATCGCCGTTGATGACGTACTCGGGATCGAACACCACCGTCCCGATCGAGACGCCCTCGGCCAGACCGTCCAGCGGCTCATGGTCCTCGGCGCTCAGCAGCGCCACCTCGGCGAGCGTCGTGCCCAGCAGCGGAGTGGGAACCAGCGCCTTGCCGAGTTCCTCCAGCACCACCGCGGCATCCGCGAGTTCGCCGCCGGCACCGCCGAGGTCCTCGGGCACCACAAGTGCCGCGGCGCCGACCTGTTCGCACAGCAGCTTCCACAATGCCTCGTCGTAGCCGCGCTCGGACTCCATCGCCCGCCGCACGGCCTCGGGGTTGGCGTGTTTGTCGACCAGCGCGGCGACGGTCGTGCGCAGTAGTTCGCGTTCTTCACTCATGACGAGAGAGCCTCCAGGAGTCGGCGGCGGTGCAAGGTGGGATCGCCCCAGGCCGAGCGCAGCGCCTGCACGCGCAGCAGCAGCAGCGACAGGTCGTGCTCCTGGGTGAAGCCGATGGCGCCGTGGGTCTGCAGTGACGAGCGGGCGGACAGCAGCGCGGCATCGGCCGCGGCAACCTTGGCCGCGCTGACATCGCGGGCGGTGTCGGCCGACCCGTCGGCGATCGAGAGCGCCGCCCCGTACACCAGCGGGCGGGCCATTTCGAGTGCGATGTGCACATCGGCCAGCTTGTGTTTGATCGACTGGTACGAACCGATCACGCGGCCGAACTGGGTGCGCTGCTTGGCGTATGCCACCGACTGGTCGAGCATGGCCTGTCCCGCGCCGATCAGCTGCGCCGCCGTGGCCAACACGCCGAACTCGTACGCGCGCACGGTGTCGGCGGTCCGTGCGGCCCCGGAAGCGCTGACCTCGAACAGCTTCCGCGCCGGATCCACCGAGTCATGCGCCGCACCGGCGACGGCATCGGACACCTGGCCGTCGGTCGCGAGCAGCACCAGATCGGCGAAATCGGCGTTGACGGCGTGGCGGACCTGAGGCGGCAGTGCGACGGTGGCGATCGATTCACCCGCGGCCAGCGCGGCGGACCGTTCGTCATCGCTCAGCAGTAGCGGTGCGACGATGATCGACTCGGTGACAGGCCCGGGCACCGCCCAGTAGCCGAGACGTTCCAGCGCCACCACGGCATCGACCGGGTGCGCATCGATACCGTCGAACTTCTCGGCCACCAGGAGCGCGGTGACGCCGAGTTCGGCGAGCTGATTCCAGACCTTGCGGCCCGCAGTGGTATCGCCGTCGGCCCAGGCGCGGACCGCGGCGGGGACGTTCGCCGCACCCAGGGCCGCGTCGATGCTGGACGCGAAGTCGCGCTGCTGTTCGTCGATCTCGAAATTCATTACTTCGGCTCCCGGGGCAGACCTAGCAGACGCTCGGCGATGATATTGCGCTGGATCTCGTTGGTGCCGGCGTAGATCGGGCCGCCCAGGGCGAACAACAGGCCCTCGGTCCAGTCGTCGACGATTTCGGCGTCCGCGCCCTGCAGGTCCAGGGCGGTCTGGTGCAGTGCGACATCCAGGTCGGACCAGAACACCTTGGTCACCGAGGATTCGGCACCGAGTTCACCGCCGCCGGCCAGCCGGGTGACGGTGCCGAAGGTGTGCAGCCGGTAGGCCTGTGCCTTGATCCACGCATCGGCCACCCGGTCGGTGAACACCGGGTCTGGATTGGATTTCCAAAGTGCGACGAGCCGTTCGGCGGGGGCCAGGAAGCGGGCCGGGCTGCGTAGCGACATGCCGCGCTCGTTGCTCGATGTGCTCATCGCCGCACGCCAGCCGTCGTGCACCTCGCCGATGACGTCCTCGTCGGGGACGAACACGTCATCGAGGAAGACCTCACCGAAACCGGTGTCGCCACCGAGCTGCGCGATCGGCCGGACGGTGACACCGTCGGCGTGCAGGTCGAACATGAAATAGGTGAGGCCCTTGTGCCGCTGGGCCTGTGGGTCGGAGCGGAACAGCCCGAAGGCGCGTTCACCGAACGGGGCCCGCGAGCTCCAGATCTTCTGGCCGTTGAGCTTCCAGCCGCCGTCGACCCTGGTGGCCGTGGAGCGCAGCGAGGCCAGGTCGCTGCCGGACTCCGGCTCGGACCAGGCTTGCGCCCAGATCTCCTCGCCGCTGGCCATTTTCGGCAGCACCCGGTCCAGCTGTTCCTTGGTGCCGTGCGCGAACAGCGTCGGCGCCAGCATGGAGGTGCCGTTGGCGCTGGCCCGCCCGGGCGCGCCGGCCCGGAAGTACTCCTCCTCGAACGCCACCCACTGCAGCAGGGTGGCGTCGCGCCCGCCGTACTCCTTCGGCCATGCGATCACCGACAACCCGGCGTCGAACAGCGCCTTGTCCCAGCGACGATGCTGTTCGAAGCCCTCGCGGGTGTCGTAGGACTCGGTCGGGAACGCATCCCGGTTGGCCGCCAAGAACTCCCGGACCTCGGCCCGGAATTCCTCGGTGCCCTCATTGAAATTCAGGTCCACCTCAGGCCCTTCCGTCGATCTCACGGAGCATTGGTTTGACCACTTTGCCTCCTGGGTTTCGCGGCAGCACATCGAGGAAGGCCACCGAGCGTGGCGCCTTGAAGTTCGCCAGATGCTCGCGCGTGTAGGCGATCACCGTCGCCTCGTCGAGTTGTGCACCGGCCTTGACCACGACGAAGGCCTTGCCGACCTCGCCGAGCCGTTGGTCGGGGACCCCGATGACGGCGGCCTCGGCAACCCCGTCCAAGCGGGCCAGCACCTGCTCGATCTCGGCCGGGTACACGTTGAACCCGCCGCAGATGTACATGTCCTTCAGCCGGTCGGTGATGGTGAGATTGCCCGCCGCGTCCAGGGTTCCGATATCGCCGGTGTGCAGCCAGCCGTCGGTGTCGATCGCCGCGGCGGTCGCCTCCGGGTCGTCGAGATAGCCGAGCATGACATTGGGACCGCGCAACAACACCTCGCCGGAGTCGTCGAGGCGCAACTCGAAATCGGCGATCGGGCGCCCGCAGGTGGTGGCGACGGTGGTGGCATCGTCGTCGGCGCTGCACATGGTGCCGAAGCCGGCGGCCTCGGTCAGTCCGTAGGCCGTCAGCACGATGTCGATGTCCAACTCGGACTGCATCCGCTCGATCAGCACCACCGGTACCACCGCCGCGCCGGTCACCGCGAACCGCAGCGAGGTCAGATCGTGCTCACCGCGGCGCGGGTGGTCCAGCAGGGTCTGGTAGATGGTCGGCGGGCCGGGCAGCACCGTGATCCGGTGTTCGGCAACGGCTTTCATCGCCTGTTCGGGATCGAAGGTGAGCAGCGGGTAGAGCGTGGCCCCGGTCTGCAGGCAGGCCAGGATGCCGGCCTTGTAACCGAAATTGTGAAAGAACGGGTTGATGCACAGGTAGCGATCAGCGCTGGTGAGCTCACCGCAGGCCGCCCAGGCCGCCGAGGCGTCCAGCGACTGGCGGTGCGCGCAGCGCACGCCCTTGCTGCGGCCGGTGGTGCCGGAGGTGAACAGGATGTCGGACACGTCATCGGGGGAGACCGCCGCGGAGCGGGCGTCCACGGCATCCAGGTCGGTCCCGCGGGCCACGAACTCGTCCCAGGTTCCGTCATCGGCGTCGATCGGCACCCGCACGATGTCACGCAGGGCGGGAAGTGCGGTTCGGTCGAGTTGGGTGCTGCGGTCCGCCCCGAGGAACTCGCCGGCCGCAATCAGCAGGGGGGCCTCCGTGCGGGCCAGGATGTCGGTGGCCTCGCTGGCGGTGTAGCGGGTGTTCAACGGGACGACGATGGCACCGGCGTAGTGGGTGGCCAGTGCGGCGACCACCCAGTGCCAGGTGTTGGGGGACCAGATCGCGACCCGGTCGCCGACGCCGACCCCCAGGTCGATCATGGCCGCTGCGGCCCGTCGTACCTCGTCGCGCAGCTGCCCATAGGTGAGTCGTTTACCCGGCGTGACCAGCGCGTCATGCTCGGTTAGCTGTACGGCAATCCGGTCCAGCACCGCTGGAACGGTCCGCTCCACGCTCGTCATTGACGCTCCTCTAACAAAGCAAGTGCTTGGTAGGTTAGCCTACAGGGGTGATAGAGGTCGAGGACTTCCGGGCCGAGGTCCGGCAATGGCTCGCCGATAATCTCGTCGGCGAATATGCAGCGCTCAAGGGCCTCGGCGGCCCGGGACGTGAGCACGAGGCATTCGAAGAACGGCGGGCGTGGAATCAGCATCTGGCCGCCGCGGGCCTGACCTGCCTGGGCTGGCCCGAGGAGCACGGTGGTCGCGGTCTGACCGTCGCGCACCGGGTGGCGTTCTACGAGGAGTACGCCAAGGCGGACGCCCCCGACAAGGTCAACCACTTCGGCGAGGAACTGCTGGGTCCCACGCTCATCGCGTACGGCACCCCCGAACAGCAGCAGCGCTTCCTGCCCGGCATCCTCGACGTCACCGAGCTGTGGAGCCAGGGCTATTCCGAGCCCGGCGCCGGCAGCGACCTCGCCAACGTGGCGACCTCGGCCGAGTTGGTCGGTGACGAGTGGGTGCTCAACGGCCAGAAGGTGTGGACCTCGCTGGCACACTGGGCGCAGTGGTGCTTCGTGGTGGCCCGCAGCGAGAAGGGGTCCAAGCGGCACGCCGGGCTGTCCTTCCTGCTGGTGCCGCTCGACCAGCCGGGTGTGCAGATCCGACCGATCATCCAGCTCACCGGCGACTCCGAGTTCAACGAGGTGTTCTTCGACGACGCCCGCACGGAAGCATCCCTGGTGGTCGGCGAGCCCGGTGACGGCTGGCGGGTGGCAATGGGGCTGCTCACCTTCGAGCGTGGCGTGTCCACGCTCGGTCAGCAGATCCGTTACGCCCGTGAGCATTCCAACCTCGTCCAGCTGGCAGAGCGGACCGGTGCCGCCGACGACCCGCTGATCCGGGAGCGGTTGACCCGATCCTGGACCGGGCTGAAGGCCATGCGGTCCTACTCGCTGGCCACCATGGATGTCGAGCAACCCGGTCAAGACAACGTGTCGAAGCTGTTGTGGGCCAACTGGCATCGCGAGCTCGGTGAGATCGCCATGGATGTGCAGGGGACCGCCGGGCTCACGCTCGACAACGCCGAGTTCGACGAATGGCAGCGGCTGTATCTGTTCTCCCGTTCGGACACCATCTACGGCGGATCCAACGAGATTCAGCGCAACATCATCGCCGAGCGCGTGCTCGGCCTACCGAGGGAAGCCAAAGGATGACAGACCTCTCCACAGTCCCCAAAGAGATCGAGGGCCACGGACTTCTGAAGGGCAAGGTGGTCCTGGTGACCGCCGCCGCAGGTACCGGTATCGGGTCGACCACCGCGCGCCGCGCGCTGCTGGAGGGCGCCGACGTCGTGGTCTCCGACTTCCACGAGCGCCGCCTCGGCGAGACCCGCGAGGAACTGTCCGCACTGGGGTTGGGCAAGGTCGACGCCGTGGTCTGCGATGTCACCTCCACCGAGGCCGTGGACAACCTGATCGCCGAGGCCGTGGCGAAGGCCGGACGCCTGGACGTACTGGTCAACAATGCCGGCCTGGGCGGGCAGACACCGGTGATCGACATGACCGACGACGAGTGGGACCGCGTCGTGAACGTCACGCTGACCTCGGTCATGCGCGCCACTCGCGCCGCGCTGCGCTACTTCCGGGATGTCGAGCACGGCGGCGTCATCGTCAACAACGCCAGCGTGCTGGGCTGGCGCGCCCAGCATTCGCAGTCGCACTACGCCGCTGCGAAGGCCGGTGTGATGGCGCTGACCCGTTGCAGCGCAATCGAAGCCGTCGAGTTCGGGGTCCGCATCAACGCGGTGTCACCGAGCATCGCCCGGCACAAGTTCCTGGAGAAGACGTCCTCGTCGGAGCTGCTGGACCGGCTGGCCGGTGACGAGGCGTTCGGCCGGGCCGCCGAACCCTGGGAGGTCGCCGCCACCATCGCCTTCCTGGCCAGCGACTACTCCAGCTACCTGACCGGCGAAGTGATCTCGGTGTCGAGCCAGCGAGCCTGAGCGGATCTGTGGCTTCTCACGTTTGATGGATGGCCAGGGCGTTCGGCTTCGACCACGAATGAAGCGGTCACGACCGGATGAGGTCGGCGGCCTTTTCTCCGATCATGATGGTCGCGGCGTTGGTGTTGACGGGTGGGATTCTGGGCATCACGGATGCATCGGCTACGCGCAGCCCGGTGAGCCCGTGCACTCGCAGCTCGGGATCGACCACCGCATCAGGCCCGGTGCCCATCGCGCAACTGCCGACCGGGTGGAAGTACGTGCCGGTGTTGCGCGCCAGAAAAACGCGTAATGCCGCCTCGTCGGTGACGTCCGGGCCGGGAAGCACCTCGCTTCGGCGCCATGGCACGAAAGGCTCGCTGGCCGCGATGGAGCGGGCCACTTGCAACCCGTGGATCATTCGCTTCACGTCGGACTCGGTACCGAGGTAGTTCGGGTCGATCAGCGGCGGCGTGATCGGGTCTGGCCCTGCGAGACTGATCGAGCCACGGGCATCGGGCACCGTGGTGATCGCCAGGGTGAAGCTGTTCGCAGGAGTTGTCCAGTGCGGCAAATGGAACGGGACGTGGATGAACATCAGCTGCATGTCCGGTCCGGCAAGCGACTCGTCGCTGCGCCACGACATCGACGTCTCGGCGAGGTTGTTGCGGCCGGCGGGGATCGGCCGCGACGCCTCATAGACGACACCGCAGAGCGGATGGTCGTGCAGATTCCGGCCGACCCCGGGCAAGTCGTGTTCCGCGGTGACGCCGGCGGTTTCGAGTTCCGCGGACGGCCCTATTCCGGACAGGAGCAGCAATCGGGGCGAGTCCACCGCGCCCGCAGTGAGCACCACTTCAGCGTCGGCATACGCGGTCACCACCTTGCCCTCACGGACAAAATCGACTCCGACGCAATGGCTCCCTTCGAGGCGGAGTCTTTGCACCCGGGACTCGGTGGAGATCGTCAGGTTCGGCCGATGGCTTATCGGGCGCAGGTACGCGGCAGCAGTGCTCTGGCGGGCGCCCCCCGCGATCGACAGGTCGTGCCAGCCCGCGCCCTCGGCACACACGCCGTTGAAGTCGTCGGTCGGTGGGAAGCCGGCTGCAACTGCGCCCTCCAGGAAGACCTGGGATAGCGGGTTGGCAGCCTCAGCGGACGCCGGCGCGGGAGACATCGGTCCGTCGGTGCCGCGGTATCGCGGATCCCGACCGCTGACCGTCTCGATGCGCCGAAAGTAGGGCAGCACGGCCTCATAATCCCAACCCGTGCAACCGGCCGCGGCCCAGGCATCGAAGTCGCTGTGGTGTCCGCGCAGGAACACCATGGCATTGATGCTACCGCTCCCGCCCAGCGCGTGGCCGCGCGGCCAATTGTGGCTGAGACCATCGGTATTCGCCTGAGGAATGGTGCTGTATGCGTAGTCGACGCTCGAACCCCACAGCGTTGGCCAGGCCGGCGGCGTAGCGATCCCAGGTGTGGTGTCGGCCGAACCCGACTCAAGCAACAGCACACGAGCAGTCGGATCCTCAGACAGCCGTGCTGCGAGCACACAGCCGGCCGATCCGGCGCCCACTATCACGTAGTCGTAGCGGCTGAATACAACCTCGGAACGTGTTCCTCGTGTGTGACCCATGGTCGTTGTCTCGCATTTCTTCCTAGCTTCTCGATGTCCGGAGCCTCTCCCGTTCAGTCAGGGAAATCCGCACTGCGAGAAAGGGTTTCGTTGGCCCGGATGTCGACCAGGGTTTGCTCCAGCGTATCGATGACGGCGTCGTAGCCGCCATTGCCCAGAACCAGCCGGCGTGGCGGCGGATCTTGAGCCATCGCCGCGATCACCGCACGGGCACCACGGTGCGGATCGCCGGGTTGCGTCCCGTCCATCCCGACGAAGGTGGCGCGGACCTGCTCCAGCATGTCGTGATACTCCGGAATCGTCTCCTCGATGGGCTCGTTGGCGAAGCCGGCGTAGGCGTTGGTGCGGAACGCACCTGGTTCGACTGCCAGCACGGAGATGCCCTGAGCAGCCACCTCGTCGCGCAGGGCATCGGTGATCGCTTCGATGGCGTACTTCGTCGCGCTGTAGTAGCCGAATCCGGGCGCTGATACCAGCCCGGCCACCGACGACACGTTGACGATCCACCCGTTCCCGCGGGCACGCATCCCTGGCAGCACCGCACGGGTCACCGACAGCACGGCGAAGAAGTTCAGCTCGAACATCGCCCGCAACGAGGACTCGTCCATCCCTTCGATCGATCCGTACCACCCGCGGCCGGCATTGTTGACCAGCACGTCGATGCCGCCGAAGTGCGCCTCTGCGGCATGCACCGCACGCTGCACCTGCGCGGCGTCGGTGAGTTCCAGCGGCACGACGAGAACGCGGTCGCCGTACTGCTGTGCCCACGTGTCCAGCTCCTGCGGGCGCCGGGAGGTGAGTACCACCCGGTCGCCGGCCTCGAGTGCGGTCTCGCCGAACGCCATCCCGAAGTTGCCGGGTGTGCCTCCGGTGATGAACCAGCGCCGCGTCATGGCTCGATCACCACCCGGCTGATCACCGTGCCGTCGAGGGTGAAGCGGTAGTGCAGGTCGGCGACCCCGCCCGGGAAGTTGCCCTCCAGGTGCTGCCCGACGTCAATGCCTGCTTCGGTGGTGGTAGCACCGGTGAATGTGGTGGTGTAGGTGTACTCGGCGGCCGCGGTTGCCACCCAGGCTCCGATCTCGTCGTGTCCCTTGTAGTCGTGGCCTTCGTCGGTCACCACGGCATCGGTGGTGAGGGTGGCCAGCGCATGGTCCACCTCACGGGCATCGACCGCGGTCATGAACGTTTTTATGGTGTCCGGGAGTGCATCCCATTCTGTGGTCATGACCCCACGTTGGAGCTTCCCCCAAGGGGAAGGTCAACCCCCGGCCGGAAGAAATTTCGGACCCGCGCCGCAAGGTTGACCTTGCCCTAGGGGGAGACTGCACGATGGCCTCACCCCGAAACGTCAGGGCGGCGGATCGCAGAGGAGGATGCCATGGGCGCACGGGTCTCGATCGGTGACTTCGCCGTGATGACCAGCTTGAGCAGGAAGGCGCTACGGCACTATCACGACATCGGCATTCTCGAGCCGGCCCACATCGACTCCCATACCGGCTACCGCTTCTACGACACCGGCCAGGTCGATTCTGCACATATCATCCGCCGGTTTCGATCTCTGGGCATGTCCATTCCCGACATCAAGGCGTTGCTGAGCACAGAAGACGCCGCGGCGCGCACCGAGATCATCACCACCCATCTCGAACAGATGGAGGAGCAGCTTCAGCAGACTCGTGACGCCGTTGGCGCGCTGCGCGAGTTGCTTTCCCCCGTGCACACCCCCACCCACGTGGAGCTGCATCTCAAGCCGGCGTTCGCGGTGTGGTCCGTTGGCGCCACCATCGACATCTCCGAGATCGACAGCTGGTTCGGGATGGCGCTGGGGAGGCTGCGAGAGGCGGTCGCGGCGGCAGGAAGCGCACCTCTCGGGTTTGTGCCGGGTGGTCTGTACGACCGAGCGCTGTTTCTCGAATCCCGGGGCGAGGCGACTCTCTTCGTACCCGCTCCACCTTCCGTGCTCCCCCCGGCAGGCATCCGCGCCGAGATCCTGCCTCAATCCGAGTTCGCGGTGCTCTCCCATTCCGGCGGCCACGACGGCATCGACCGCAGTTACGGGGCTTTGGGACGGTATGTGAACGAGCATCTGATCAGCGACCAGGGACCGATCCGCGAACACTACATCGGCTCCACGCCCTCGGAACCGTACAACTTCACCGCCACAGAGATCTGCTGGCCGATCTTCAGCACCACTACACCGCCGGAATGACAGCGGTCGTCGTCCAGTTCATTCCGCGAAACAGTCTGTAACGCAGACGATCCGATCGGCCCACACCGAACCCGATCGGTGTCACCGGGTCCGCCGCGGTAACCTCACGCACGTTGGTGCGCCCCGCCTCGCCGGTGCAGGCCTTCCGTGAGTTGGCCGAGCACCGCCCGGCGTAGACGTCGACGCCTTGCCCCGGGCGCGTCGCTCGCTCGCCCCTGATTCTCCACAGAACCTTCACAAACGCTGCCCGAAAGCACCACAGCCTGCGCATACAGTGCACGGTGTGAAGCGAATCCTGGTGGTCGACGACGAGCCGACCATCCTGGCCGCGGTGGCCGACCGGCTGCGCGCCGAGTCGTTCACCGTGGACACCGCGGTCGACGGCCCGTCCGCCGTCGCCGCCGCCGCGGCCTCCGCGCCGGATCTGGTGGTCCTCGACGTCA
Organism: Mycolicibacterium frederiksbergense; assembly: GCA_030499155.1. Taxonomy (GTDB): domain Bacteria; phylum Actinomycetota; class Actinomycetes; order Mycobacteriales; family Mycobacteriaceae; genus Mycobacterium; species Mycobacterium frederiksbergense_A. The sequence goes on from JAUKNU010000001.1 coordinate 2,257,785, forward strand.
TGCTGCCGGGATTCGACGGCCTGGAAGTCTGTCGTCGTATCCAGGCCGAACGGGCTGTCCCGGTCCTGATGCTGACCGCCCGCACCGATGAGACAGACATGCTCATCGGCCTGGGCGTCGGCGCCGACGACTATCTGACCAAACCGTTCAGCATGCGAGAGTTGGTGGCCCGGGTACAGGTGCTCCTGCGCCGGGTCGAACGTGCCGCCGGGCAGCAACCGCTCGCCGTCGGCCCCTACCGGATCGACCTGCAGGAACGCCGGGTTCATGACGGCGACCGGGAGATCTACCTGACCCGAACGGAATTCGATCTGCTGGTGTTCCTGGCTGGGCGGCCCCGGGCCGCGGTCGACCGCGAGACGCTGCTCGAGCACGTGTGGGGCTGGGCCGCCGAGGTGGAGAGCCGCACGGTCGACAGCCATGTGAAAGCACTGCGGCGCAAGCTGGGTCCCGATCTGATCCGCACCGTGCACGGGGTGGGCTACGCCCTGGAGATCCCCAGATGACCGCTCGGGACTGGTGGGACAAACTGCCCCGGCCATTGGATCCGCTGGCATCCTTCAAGGTCAAGACCACCCTGCTGGTGGGCAGCGCGATCACCTTGGCGGCGTTGACCTTCTGGATCGGCGCCAGCTGGCAGTTCCGCTGGGCGCTGCTGGCGGCGCTGACGACGTCGATGCTGTTCGTACAGTTCCTCGCGCACGGTATGACGTCCCCACTGCGGCAGATGACGGCCGCGGCGCGCGCGATGGCGCGCGGCGACTACAGCATCCGGGTGCGTGCCACCTCACGGGACGAGGTCGGGCAGCTCGCGTCGGCGTTCAACCAGATGGCCACGGATCTCGGCGCCGCCGACGAGTATCGGCGCGGCCTGATCGGCAATGTCTCCCATGAACTTCGCACCCCCATCGCCGCCCTGCAGGCGGTGCTGGAGAACATCGTCGACGGCGTCGCCGAGCCCGACCCGGACACGTTGCGCGCGGCGCTGAAGCAGACCGAGCGGCTCGGGGAGCTGGTCACCGACCTACTCGACTTGTCCCGCCTCGAAGGCGGCGCGATCTCCCTGCAGCTCAGCAGGTTCGGCGTCGAGGAGTTCCTGCGCGATGCCGTCGCGCACACCGCAGTCGAGGTGATCGTCGACTCGCCCGGGCTGACCGCGGTGGCCGACCCGGCGCGACTGCGCCAGGTGGTGGTCAACCTGGTGGACAACGCCATCCGGCACAACCCACCCGGTGGGCGGGTGTGGGTGCGGGCTCGTGCCGGCTCGGGGCTGCAACTGGATGTCGGCGATGACGGTCCGGGCATCCCCGCCGCGGAGCGTGAGCGGGTGTTCCAGCGGTTCACCCGCGGTGACACCTCCGATGGCGGTACCGGTCTGGGTCTTGCCATCGCTCGCTGGGCAGTCGAATTGCACGGCGGCACCATCGAAGTACTGGATGCGGCCAGCGGCTGTCGGATCCGGGTGACCATCCCGGACAGAGAGGAACTCTCATGACCAGGATGGCTCCGGGCGGCTATCCGATGATGCCGCCGCCGATGCTCGGGCCGGTACCGCCCCCACACGGCGTGATTCCCCGCCGGGTCTGGCCGTTGAACCCGCTGGCGGCCGCACCGCTACCGTTCGTGACGCTCGCACTGGCCGTCGGGCTCATCGGCACCGCGGTGTGGCGGCCGACGGTGCACAGCATCGGCTATCTGCTGGTCGGTGTGATGGTCTTCGCCGCCGTGTACGGGACCGTGGGGCGCCGTCCGCGCAGCTTCGAGGCGATCGGCATCACCGCGACGCTGGCGCTGCTGGCGGTCCCGGCGGTGCTGGCCGCGCCGTGGGTGAACGCGCTGTGCATCGTGGCGGCCTGGCTGATCGGCTGGCACACGCTGGCCGGTGGGCGCACCTGGACCGCGGTGATCGCGGGAGCGTTCGTGGCGTGGGTGCTGCCCGCGCGGGTCATCGGCTGGGTGCAGCGCGCCGCGCCGCGCCGCGTGCAGATACCTCAGCTCGGGCGAATCGCGCTGGTCACCGCGATCACCTTCGTCCTGGTGTGCGTGTTCGGCGGATTGTTCGCCGGTGCCGACCCGGTCTTCAACGAGTTGGTGCAGCGCCTGGTTCCGTCGTTCGACACCGAGGACATCGTCTCCCGGACGGTCGTGTTCTTCCTGGTGCTGGTGTTCGTTTTGGGCGGTGGATATCTGGTGCGATTCCCCCCGAAGCTCGACGCGCTGGCCCCGGCACCGGGGAAGTCGATCCCGCGCTGGGAATGGGCGGTACCGCTGGCCGTGCTCGACGGATTGTTCTTGACCTTCGTGGCCGTCCAGGCCTCGATGCTGTTCGGTGGGCACGTCTACGTGCTGGCCACCGACGGGTTGACCTACGCGGAATATGCGCGGCAGGGCTTCTGGCAGTTGCTGTGGGTGTCGGCGCTGACCGTGCTGGTGATCGCCGTCGTGATCCGGGTTGCCGCGCGGGCGACCGGAACGGACCGCCGGATGCTGCGCATTCTGGTCGGAACCCTCTGCGCCACTTCGATTGTGGTGGTCGCCTCGGCGATCCACCGGATGTGGGTTTACCAGGACGCGTACGGATTCAGCACCGAACGGCTGATGGTCATCACCATCGAGTTGTGGCTGGGAACCGTGTTCATCCTGATCGCCGTGACCGGTATCCGGATGTCCGCATCCTGGCTGCCGCGGGCGGTCCTGGTGGCGGCAGTGGCGGCCCTGCTCGGGTTGGCGGGCCTGAACCCCGAGCGCCTGATCGCGGACCGCAACATCGACCGGTTCGAGCAGACCGGCCAGTTCGACGCGAAGTACCTGTCCGGGTTGTCCTCCGATATCGACCCGGCGTTGCATCGCCTGCCGGATTCGCTGCGCCAGTGCGTGAATCGGGAGGGGTCGGAGCGCGATCCCTGGTACCTGTTCAACCTGTCCCGGTCCCGGGCGGCGGACGACCGGTATCAGGCCGATCTTCGGGTGGTGTGTGAGCAGTACTGGCCGGGGTTCTATCGCTGAGCAAATTCGCTGGCACTCCGGACCCGCGAACGAGTACCGTCGCGGGGCCCAACACCGCACGACGGACAGGAGCGGACCGGTGGATCTGCCGCGCATCTTCGCCATTCGGGAGAGCAACCACCGTATCCACAACCCGTTCAGCCCCGACAAGCTCGCCTATCTGGGCCGGGCGCTGGACCTGGTGCCCGGCACCAGGGTGCTCGACCTCGGAAGTGGCTCGGGCGAATTGCTCTGCACCTGGGCACGCGACCACCAGGTCATCGGTACCGGGGTGGATATCAGCACGCTGTTCACCGAGCAGGCCCGGGCGCGCGCCGTGGAACTCGGTGTGGCAGAACAGGTCACGTTCCTGCACGGTGACGCGACAGGATTCGTCGCGGAGGAACCGGTTGATCTCGCCGCCTGCGTTGGTGCCAGCTGGATCGGTGGCGGAGTGGCGGGCAGCATCGAACTGCTCGGCAGGAGTCTGCGTCCCGGTGGACTGATCCTGGTCGGAGAGCCGTTCTGGCGCAAGCGGGTCCCGGACCGGGATACCGCCAGGGCTTGCCTCGCAGGCGGTGAGGATGACTTTCTGGGACTGCCCGAGTTGATCGAGCAGTTCGGTGGACTCGGCTACGACGTGGTCCAGATGGTGCTGGCCGATCAGGAGAGTTGGGACCAGTACCAAGCGGCGCAATGGCTCACCATGCGTCGCTGGCTCGACGACAATCCCGATGACGAGTTGGCGGTGCAGGTCCGCGCCGAACTCACGGCCGAACCTGCCCGGTACACGCGATATCAGCGCGAGTATCTCGGGTGGGGCATCTTCGCGTTGATGGCTGTCTGACTCGCCCGCGGCACCGTTCGACCTAGCAAGTGCTTGGTTGGTACGCTGTGGAGATGACACAGCCGGCCAGCCGCCGCGACGAGCTCCTGCAGCTCGCCGCGACGATGTTCGCCGACCGCGGCCTCAAGTCCACCACGGTGCGCGATATCGCCGACTCGGCGGGCATCCTCTCGGGCAGCCTGTATCACCACTTCAAGTCCAAAGAGCAGATGGTCGAAGAGGTGCTCAAGGACTTCCTGGACTGGCTGTTCGAGCGCTACCAGGAGATCGTCGTAGGAGAATCCACCCCGCTGGACCGGGTGAAGGGGCTGTTCATGGCCTCTTTCGAAGCAATCGAGCACCGCCACGCCCAGGTGGTCATCTACCAGGACGAGGCCAAGCGGCTCTCGTCGCTTCCGCAGTTCGCGTTCGTCGACGACCGCAACCGCGAGCAGCGCAAGATGTGGGTCGACCTGCTGCACGAGGGTATCGCCGACGGCTCGTTCCGGCCCGACCTCGATGTCGATCTGGTCTATCGCTTCATCCGTGACACCACCTGGGTGTCGGTCCGGTGGTACCAGCCGGGCGGACCCCTCACGGCCGAGGAAGTCGGCCGCCAATATCTCGCCATCGTTCTTGGCGGAATCACCGATAAAGGAGTCTGACATGGCTGAGGCGTACGTCATCGATGCCGTTCGTACCGCGATCGGCAAGCGCAACGGGTCGCTGAGCGGTCTGCATCCGGTCGATCTCGGCGCGGCGGCCTGGCGGGGACTGTTCGAGCGCACGGACCTGGACCCGGGCGCCGTCGACGATGTCATCGCCGGCTGCGTGGACGCCATCGGTGGACAGGCCGGCAATATCGCCCGGCTGTCATGGTTGGCCGCCGGCTTCCCCGAAGAGGTGCCCGGTGTCACCGTGGACCGCCAGTGCGGCTCCAGCCAGCAGGCCATCTCCTTCGGCGCGCAGGCGATCATGTCCGGTACCGCCGATGTGATCGTCGCCGGCGGCATGCAGAACATGAGCCAGATCCCGATCAGCTCGGCGATGATCGTCGGTGAGCAGTTCGGCTTCACCTCGCCGACCAACGAGTCCAAGAGCTGGCTGCATCGCTACGGCGATCAGGAGATCTCACAGTTCCGGGGCTCGGAGATGATCGCCGAGAAATGGAACCTGTCCCGCGAGGACATGGAGCAGTTCGCGTTGACCAGCCACCAGCGCGCCCAGGAAGCCATCCGGGCCGGGTACTTCGAGAACGAGATCATCCCGGTCGACGGATTCGCCATCGACGAGGGCCCGCGGGAGACCTCGCTGGAGAAGATGGCCGGACTCAAAACCCTGGTCGAGGGCGGACGACTGACCGCCGCGATGGCCAGCCAGATCTCCGACGGCGCCAGTGCCGTCCTGCTCGCGTCGGAGAACGCCGTCAAGACCCATGGTCTCAAGCCACGCGCCCGCATCCACCACATCAGCGCTCGTGGCGCCGACCCGGTGTACATGCTGACCGGACCCATCCCGGCCACCCACTACGCGCTGGAGAAGACCGGCCTGTCGATCAGCGATATCGACACCGTCGAGATCAACGAGGCCTTCGCGCCGGTGGTGCAGGCCTGGATCAAGGAGACCGGTGCCGACCCGGCCAAGGTCAACCCCAGCGGCGGCGCCATCGCCCTGGGGCATCCGCTGGGCGCGACCGGTGCCAAGCTGTTCGCCACCATGCTGAACACGTTGGAGCGCACCGGCGGTCGCTACGGACTGCAGACCATGTGCGAGGGTGGCGGCACCGCCAACGTCACCATCATCGAACGGCTCTGATCGCCCGCCACACCCGGGCCGGGGTCATCGGCAACTGATGGACCCGCGCCCCGCACGCCCGGGCGATGGCATTCGCCAGGGCGGGGGCGACCGGGTTGTACGGCGATTCGCTCATCGACTTCGCACCGAGGGGTCCCAGCTCGTCGTAGGTGTCGGCGAAGAAGACCTCCGTCACCGGGATGTCCGCCAACTGCGGGACGTGATAATTGCGCAGCGTCTGGGTGGCGACCGTGCCGTCGGGACCGATCTGGATCTCCTCGAAAAGCGCCGACCCGACCGCCTGCGCGACGCCGCCCTCGACCTGACCGCGGCACTGTTGCGGGTTCATCACCACCCCGGCGTCGGCGGCCTGTATCGACTGCAGGATCGACACCTCACCGGTCTCGGGGTTCACCGCGACCCGGAACGCGTGCACATTGAAGGCCACCGAACGCGGTGTGCCGTCGTGCTTTCCACTTCCGGTCATCGGCACCGGCAGTGATCCGAAGTCGACGAGTCGCTCACCGCACTGCACCCCGTTGCGATTCAGCGTGCACAGCGCCGGCGTTATGCCGGCGAGATCGGCGGCCGCCGACACCAGAGCGCGGCGTAATTGGCGGCTCGCCAGCAGGGTCGCCCGGCCGGCGACCACCGTGCCCGCCGAGCCGAACGCGCCGGTGTCGTAACCGGTGGTGGCCGTGTCCGATTGACGGACCCTGATCTGCTCGGCGACGGTGTTGAGCTCATCGGCGGCCAGTTGCGTGTGCACCGTGGTGGTCCCGTTGCCGAACTCGGTGGTGCCGATGTCCAGGGTGTAGATGCCCTCGGCGTCGACCGACACCGTTGCCTCCGCGAAATGCCCGCGCGGGGGAATCGTCGCGATCATGGCGACCGCCATGCCCTCGCCGACCCGCCATCCCGCGGGCGCCGCCATGCCGTTGCCCGCCCGCAGGGCCGCTTCGGTGAGATCGAGGCACTGGTCCAGCCCATAGCTGCCGAAGGTCAGATCGTCGTCGAGCACATGGGAATCCACGAAACTGTCACCGGGCACGATGACATTGCGGCGCCGGAATTCGAAGGGGTCGATGCCGAGCCGTTCGGCGAGCTGGTCCATTGCGGACTCGATCGCGAACATGACCTGGCCGAGCCCGTACCCGCGGAAGGCGCCGGAGGGCAGGTTGTTGGTGTACACGGCCTGAGCGTCGACGCGTTTGTTCGGACTTCGGTACACCGCAACCGATTCGCCGCAGCCATGGAACATCACACCCGGGCTGTGGTTGCCGTAGGCGCCGGCGTCGACGAGCACGTCGATGGCCAGCGCGGTGAGCACCCCGTTACCGTCGGCGGCCACGGTCACGTCGACACGGAACGGGTGCCGGCACGGCGCCACGGTGAACTGGTCGCTGCGCTGGAACTCGTAGCGCACCGGCACTCCCAGACGCAGCACCGCCAGAGCCACCAGGTCCTCGGTGAGCATCTCCTGTTTCCCACCGAACCCGCCGCCCACCCGCTTGGTGAACACGTGCACGTCATCGACACCGAGACCGAAGATGTGGCACAACTCGTTGCGCACCAGGAAGGGCACCTGCGTGCTGGTGCGGATCACCAGCCGCCCGGAATCGTCGCGCCATCCGGTGCAGCCGTGGGTCTCCAGGTGCACGTGCTGAACCCGCTGAGTCTGCCAGCGGCCACGCACCACGGCCCCGCCCGAGGCTTCGGCGGCGGCGATCCCGTAGGCGACATCGCCCACCTCGCCGTGCAGTTCGGCCACCAGATTGCGGCTCGGGTCGGCGATGCGCGACTCAGAGTCCTTGTCTGCGTGCAACAGCGGCGCGTCCACGGATCTGGCGGCGTCGGGGTCGAAGACCGCGGGTAGTGCTTCGTACTCCACAATGATGGCCCAGCAGGCATTTTCGGCGATATCGTAGCGATCTGCCACTACCGCCGCGACGCGCTGGCCGACGAAACGCACGGTGTCGTCCAGGATGGCGGTGTCATCGGGGTCATCGTCGCGCAGTTCGTGGCGCGCCGTGGAGAACAGCACCGGCGGGCTGTCCCGGTGGGTGAGGACCAGGCGCACCCCCGGCATCGCCTCGGCCGCCGCGGTGTCGATCGACCGGATGCGTGCGTGGGCCAGCGGGCTCGGCAGCACGGCCATGTGCAGCAACCCGGCGGGCGCGTCGTCCATGGTGTATTCCTCGGTGCCGGTGACCACCCGCACCCCCGCCGGCGCGCCGATGGACCGACCCGCATCGTGGACATCGGATTTGTCGATGTTGACCACCCCGGCCAGCGCGTCGGTGATCGCCCGGTAACCGGTACACCGGCACAGGTTGCCCTTGAGTTGCTCCGGCAGATCCGACATCTGCTCCTGGGTCAATGTGGTTGCGGTGGTGATCATCCCGGCGGTGCAGAATCCACATTGGAATCCGGCCGCCTCCACGAAGCGGCGCTGCACGGGGTGCAGGTCATCCGGGGTACCCAGACCGGCTGCGGTCGTCACCGACAAGCCCGCGGCCCGGAATGCCGGGAACACGCAGGAATGCACCGCGACGCCGTCGACGAGCACCGAGCACGCGCCGCAGTCCCCGGCATCGCAGCCCTTCTTGACCTCGAAGTGACCGTGTTCGCGCAGGAAGGTGCGCAGACACTGACCTGGGCGTGGGTCCCCGTCGTAGTCGGAGCCATTGACCGAGAGCTTCATGCCAACTCGGCGCGGATCTGCTCGGCAAGTGTCAGCGTCACCGCCCGGCGCCAATCCGGGTCGCCGTGCGCATCGCGGGTCAGGTCCTCCTCCGGGATCCCGGCCAGTGCCGCGCGCAGATCGTCGGGGGAAGGCGCGGCGGAGAATCGGAACACGTGGGGCCGTACGGTGGCCGCCGTCACCGACAGCACGAACCCACCGTCCTCGTCGCTGCGCCCGATGATCACCACACCGGACCGGCCGAGCGGGGACGGTGCGAGCTTGCGGTACGCGGTCCGGGCCCGCAGCGCCGCCACGGGGATGTGGACGGCACGAAGCACGTCACCGGTCTGAAGCACGTTGGTGGCCGCGCCGGTGACGAACTCGGTGACCGGCAACGTGTACTCGGAACCGTCGGCCCGCCACACAGTCACCGCGGCATCCAGCGCCGTGCACAGCGAGATCATCGCTCCGGCGGGAAAGGACAGGCAGATGTTGCCGCCGACGGTCGCGGTGCGCCAGATCTTGAACGAGGCGAGCAGCGCGGTGCAACACTGCCGGAACAACGGGGCGGCCGCGCACTGCGGGGGCAACGTCGTTGACAGCGCGGCGACTTCGTCGAGCGTGCAGGTCGCCGCGAGTTCCAACCCGTCCGGCCCCAGGGTGACCGGCGGCCACCCCAGCCGGGTGATGTCGACAAGTCGGGTCACCGTCGGCTGCGGTTCGGAGAACAGCCACGTGCCGCCGGCGAGGACGGCGTCGGTGGGTCCGAGCGGCCACACCTCGTCGCGGCGGGTGGGGATGTGCACCGCCTCGACGGTGTTGAGGTCCATCTATCGACCGTAGTCGCCGATCCGGGCGCGTGCAGGCCGAAACCGATGACCTGCGCGGCGGCTCAGACACTGTGAGAATCGGTCTATGCGTGTGTACCGCGGTCATCTGATCCACATCGGCGGTGCGCCGCGCCTCGATGGTGCGCGCGAGCATCTGGTGAGCATCCCCGACGGTGCGCTGGCAGTCGATGACGCCGGGATGATCGGCTACAGCGGTGCCTACCCGGGGCTGCCCGAGTCCGCGGCCGGCGCTGAGATCGTCGACTGCCGTCCGGGCTTCCTGCTGCCCGGTTTCGTCGACACCCACATCCACTTCCCGCAGACCCACTGTGTGGACTCCTACGGCGGTGGTCAGCTACTGGACTGGTTGCAGCGCTGCATCTTTCCGGCGGAGGCGATGCTGGCCGACGCCGGTTACGCCCGCCGCGTCGCGCAGGACTTCTGCAGCCGGCGCATCGCCGTCGGAACCACCACCGCGCTGGTGTTCGGATCGGCCTTTCCGCACGCCCAGGACGCCCTGTTCGAGGAATCGATCGCCGCGGGGCTGCGCACGATATCCGGGCGTGGTATCCAGACGGTGGGCCCCGAGGCCGCCGGGCCGCTGTTGACCGGCGATGCCGAGGCAATCAGTCTGACCCACAACGAGATCCAACGATGGCACAACCACGCCGGCGGACTCACCCAGGTGGCGGTGGTGCCCCGCTTCGCGCTCTCGGTCACCGAGACGACACTGCGCGCACTGGGCGAACTGTACGTGGACGCCGGCGCCGACGGTGTCTACTTCCACACCCACCTGTCGGAGAACCGCGGGGAGATCGAGGCGGTACGCGCCGATTACGGTGTGGAGCACTACCTGGACACCTATGACGGGCGGTGTGCGGGCGGTGGTGTCTCGCTGCTGGGCCGGCGCAGTGTGTTCGCGCACGCCGTGCACTGCACCGACCATGAGCTGTCACGGTTGGCCGAGACCGGCAGCTCGATCGCACACTGCCCGACCTCGCAGCTGTTTCTCGGATCGGGCACCATGCCGTGGCGGCGCACCACCGCGAGCGGGGTCACCGTGGCACTGGGTACCGATGTCTCCGCCGGGGACGAATGGCTGATCGCCCGGGTGCTCAACGACTGCTTCAAGGTGCACATCAGCGAGCCCGAGGGACAGGGTCTCTCGATCCCGCCCGCCGACCTGCTGTTCACTGCGACGCTGGCCGGTGCGCGGGCCCTGGATCTGGAGGACCGGATCGGCAACCTGGACGCCGGTAAGGAGGCCGACTTCGTGGTCGTCGACCCGCAACGCCAGGCGCTCCTGCCCGAACTGCTGGCGCGGATCGACCCCGAGGATGCCGACCGCGTGCTGTTCACCCTGCTGATGAGCATGCGTGAGGACGCCATCGAGGCTGTCTACGTACGAGGTCGGCTGGTCACCGGGCCGGGGTGAGCGGACCGCCCAGGATGTTGCCGACGATGCCGCGGATGACGTTGGTGCCGTCCTCTTTTCGCAGTTCGTCATACCACTGCGCGGTCGCCTGCGGATCCTTGGCGTGGGTGACATCGCAGCGTTTGCGCGCCCGCAGCACGAGTTCACCGGCCCGCTCGGTGCGGGCGGACTGATACGCGGCCAGCGCGGCGTGCACATCGTCGGGATGATCCTTGAACGCCCACTGCAGTTCGATGGCGTCCTCCATGGCCGAGCAGCCGCCCTGCCCGATATCGGGTGTGGTGTTGTGCGCCGCATCGCCGAGGACAGCGACCCGGCCCTTGACCCAGGTGTGGAAGGGATCCAGGTCCAGGATCTCCACCCGGTTCGTGGTCTGCGGATCCAGCTTGTCGATCAGCGTCTGCACCCCGGGAGCCCAGCCGGCGAAGTGGCTGCGCAACACCTCGCGGGCGGTCCCCCGCTCGTACGGGAGACCCTCGGGTTCGACGACGTCGAAGAAGAAATAGAAGCGTCCGCCCGCCACCGGCATCACCGAGACACGTTTACCTTCACCGACATACGTGGTCCATTCGGTGGCGGGCCCGATCGTGTCGTCGGTGTCGACCAGTCCGTTGAAGTTGACGTAGCCCGCGTAGCGCCGGGTCACCGGGGCGCCGAGCACGTATTCGCGGGTGATCGAACTCGCGCCGTCGGCGCCGATGATCACATCGGCGGTCACGGTGGTCCCGTCGGCGAAGGTCGCCTTCGCGGTGGTCCCGGTCGTATCGTTCTCCACGCTGACCATCTTCATACCGAAGTTGATGTGATCGAAGCCGTACGCCTGCATCAGCATCGACTGCAGTTCGGCCCGTGCGATCGGGTACGGACGCTGCCCGACCTCGTCGATCAGTGGCTGCATCGAGAAGCGGCACATGGTCTCACCGGTGTGTGCGTCGATGTAACTCATGGTCTCGACGATGCCACCCAGTTCCGCGGTTTCTTCCTGCAGGCCAAGGTAATTGAGACATTTCACCCCGTTGGACCACACTGAGATGGCGGCGCCGACCGGCTTGTTCTCGGTGACCCGCTCATAGACTGCGGTCTCGATGCCGATCTGGCGCAGGGCGATGGCGGCGCTCATTCCGCCCATGCCTGCACCGATGATCACGACCTTCACGTTCAGCTCCCTCGATAGGTGGAGTAGGAGTACGGCGACAGCAGCAGCGGCACGTGGTAGTGGCCGGTCAGATCGGTGATCTCGAAGGCGATCACGACCTCCGGATAGAAACCGTTGATCCCCTCGGCGGCGAAATAGGCGCCGGTGTCGAAATGCAGCCGGTAGACGCCGGCTGCCAGCTCCGCGCCGAGTCCCGCGATGCGGCCGTCCGCATCGGTGATGCCGTCGGCGACCCTGGTCCCCGCCGCGGTGAGGGTGACGACGACGCCGACGGCGGGCCGGCCCGTGGTGGCGTCCAGGACATGTGTGGAAAGGGTCATGCTGCCTATCATGTCGGCTCGCTCAGCAGGCGCTCCAGGCGCAGCCGGTTGATCTTGGCCAGCTCGCTGCGCATGACCCGGCGCTCGGTCTCCGGATCGTTGTCGAGCCGGTCGGTCAGGATGGCCAGCAGTTCATCGGCGGAGCGCCCGCTCGCGCACACCAGGTAGACATAGCCGAACCTGTCCTCGTACTCGCGGTTCTTTTCTGCCAGTGCGGCCTTCACCGCTTCGTCGGCGTCGGCGACGCGGGCCTGCTCACGAGCTGAGGACGGGCTGTGCGCCGCCGAAACCGAGGCGCCGATGCGTGGGTGGCCGTCGAGCGCGGCGTCGATCTCGGCGTCGGGTAGTTCGGCGAGCACCCGGTCGGCTCGGTCGTAGAGGGCTTCGGCGTCCCGGAACGGCGAGCCCGCCACCACCCGTCGCGCCCAGATCGTCGATGAGCACACCTCGAACAGCAGGTGCATCCGTTGCCGATCGGACAGCGCGTTGAAATCCTCCAGTCCGATCGCCTTCACGAGAGTTCGTTGAGCCTGCCGAACCGGGCCGCGGCAATGGGATTGGCGTCGGCGACCAGATCGGTGAAGCGGTAGTTGGCGATCTTTGCCACCTCGATCAGCGCGTAGGCCTTCTCGGTGGCCGCGGAATTGTCGATCCGCGACCAACCATTGCGCAGCACCCTATCGAAGCGCTCGGTCTCCCGCGCACAGATGATCAGTGGAAAGCCGAAGTGTTCGCGGTAGGCGGCGGCCAGACCCACGACGTCCTGATGGTCGTCCTCGTCGAGATTGCTCAGCGCCACATGGTCGACCGCCAGCACCTGCCCCGTCTCGTCCTCGGCGCCCAGATCATGGAAGGCGTTGAGGAGTTCCTCCTGCTGGTCGGTGGTGCCGGTCAGCACCGCATCCTGGAACGCCTCCCGCAGTGCGGTGGTGTCGGTGAACGGTCGCTGCTCGTAGGCCCGGTCGGCCGCCCACGCGACGTCCTGTACGACGTGCCCGAACACCTCGGTGAAACGTTCCCGGGTCATGGTGTTCACCTCGTCGAGGGAGATGGAGCCGCCGCCGGCAACCCGCGGCCCCTTCTTCCCGAGGTGGAAGAACACGATATTGAGCACGATCGCGGTGATGGCGCCGGTGCTGATACCGCTGCCGAACAGGATGTCCAGCCCGGCGGGCAGTGCCGAGGAGATGCCCGGGTACGACGTGACCAGCAGCGCCAGCGCCAGGCTGGTGGTCACGATGATGACGTTGCGATGGTCGGTGAAGTCGACCTTGCCCAGTGTCTGGATGCCGACGACGGCGACGGTGGCGAACAGCACCAGGGCAGCGCCACCGAGCACCGGGTTCGGGATCGACGCGACGATCGCGGCGACCTTGGGCAGGAAGCCCAACATGATCATGATGACGCCTGCCGCCGCGACCACCCACCGGCTCTTCACCCCGGTGAGGCGCACCAGTCCGACATTCTCCGAGAACGCGGTATAGGGAAACGAGTTGAAGATGCCGCCGATGGTGGTGGCCACGCCGTCGGCACGCAGCACATTGCCGATATCGGACGGGCGGACCCGCTTGCCGACGATCTCACCGGTGGCCAGTGTGCTGCCGGTCGACTCCACCGCGATGATCATCATCACGATGATCATCGTGATGATCGCGACGATGTCGAACTTGGGCATGCCGAACACGAACGGTGGTGTGAACCCGAACATCGAGGCCGCACCGACCCGGTCGAAGTTCATGTCGCCCAACGCGAACGCCACCGCGCAACCGGCGATGAGGCCCAGCAGCACGGCGATGGTGGACATGAAACCGCGGAAGATCCGCTGGATCGCCACGATCACGGCGATGGTGCCCAACGCGTAGAGCACCCAGCGCAGGTTGGTGGGGTCGGGCTCGTGGGTGGCCGGGTTGGTCACCGCGTCCAGCGCACCGATGGGCACCAGGCACAAGCCGATGATGGTGATGAGCGTGCCGGTCACCACGGGCGGGAAGAACTTGAGCAGCTTCACGAAGACGGGGGCGATCAGGAAGGTGAAGACACCGGCCACGATCACCGCGCCGTAGACGTAGAGCAGGCTGGCCGTGCCGCCGCCGTGGGCCAGCCCGATCGCGATGATCGGGGCGACCCCGGCGAACGTCACGCCCTGCAGCAGCGGCAGCCGCACCCCGACGTTCTTGAACCCGACCGCCTGGATGATGGAGGCCACGCCACAGGTGAAGAGGTCGGCGGTGATCAGCATGACGAGCTCTTCGCCGGACAGCCCCAGGGCGTTGGCGATCAGGATCGGCACCAGCACCGCGCCCGCGTAGAACGCGACGACGTGTTGGAAGCCGTAGGCGGCCAGCTTCGGAAGGGGAAGCACCTCGTCAACGGGGTGCACGCGCTTGCGCTTGCTCTTGGTGGGTGCCGACATGGGAACAGGATCGGGCAGCTTCGCTGTTTTCCGGTGTCCTGCGCGTTTCGGGGATGTTGCCGCTGGACCGCGCAGGGCGGAGCCGGTCATCGAAACCATCGATGCGAGTCATCAAAAGTCATCGTTGGACGTGATCACCTGGAGCTGTTGTCATGGGCACATGAGGAATTCACTGACACGTTTCGCCGCCGTGGCCGCTCTTGCCGTCGTCACCGGCACGGCCTGTGCCCTGGAGGCCGGGGTCGCCCGCGCCGACAACGAACCGACGGCGGGAGTGACGCGCACCGAGTTGCAGCGGTTGCCCGCGCCGGACCCGGCATTCGAGATCGTGCAGACCCGAACCGAGATCCCGGTGGGCACCCGGTCCGGCCGGCATTCCCATCCGGGGCCGGAGGTGGGCTACATAGTGGCCGGTGACATCGAGTTCCGGTTCGACGACCGGCCCACGCAGTATGTGCACACCCGGGACCCGTTCCTCATCCCGGCCGGCGTGGTCCACGACGCGGTCAACGTGGGTCAGGTGCGCACGCTGATGTTGTCCACCTACGTCATCCCGGTCGGTCAGCCGCTGGTCGATATGCACTGACGGGTTCAGTGGTCGTGCAGTATCACCCCGCGGATGTTGCGGCCCTCGCGCATGTCCTGGTAACCCTCGTTGACCTCGGCGAGTTTGTACTCGTGGGTGACGGTCTCATCGAGCAGCAGCTTGCCCTCGCGGTACAGCGACAGCAGCCGCGGGATGTCCGCACGCGGGTTGGCCTCGCCGTAGAGGCTGCCCAGCAGCCGCTTCTGGAACAGCGTGAACATCATCATTCCGAGGGTGGGGGAGTTGTCGGCCATCGTCGACAGCGCCGTCATGACCACCGCGCCGCCCTTGCGGATGATGTTGGCGGCGTCCTCGAGCATGGCGCCCTCCAGCAGGCCGACGGTGAGGATCGCCGAATCCGCCATCACCCCGCGGGTCAGCTCGGCGACCAGTGCGGTGGCCTCGGGCAGTGAGGTGGCAAAGTGGGTGGCGCCGAATCGGAAAGCCAACTCCCGCTTGGCTTCCACCGGTTCGACGACGATGATCTTCTCGGCACCGGCCAGCCGCGCGCCCTGGACGGCGCCGCTGCCGATACCGCCGAGCCCGATGATCACGACCGTGTCACCGGGTGCGACGTCCGCGGTGTTGACCGCCGAACCCCAGCCGGTGGTGACGCCGCAGCCGAGCAGGCAGGCCCGCGACAGCGGGATGTCGTCGTCGATCTTGACAATGGAGGCCTCGGGCACGGTGCCGTATTGGGAGAACGTGCCGACCAGGGCCATCACCCCGATGTTCTGGTCCCGTGCCCGGCGCCGGTAGGTGCCGTCGAGCTGGGTGCCCGCCATGATCATCGCGCCGAGATCGCAGAGGTTCTGGTGACCGGTCGAGCAGAACCGGCAGCGTCCGCACGCGGGCAGGAACGAGGCGACCACGTGATCGCCGGGGGTGAGCCCGATGACGCCGGCGCCGACCTCGCGCACGATCCCGGCTCCCTCATGGCCCCCGATCAGGGGCAGCGGGGCGGGCAGGTCACCGGTCCGGATGTGTTCGTCGGAGTGGCACAGCCCGGTCGCCTCCCAGGAGACCAGGACCTCACCGTCGCCCGGCGGGTCGAGATCGATCTCCTCCACGGTCCAGTCGCCGCCGTACTCCCACAGAATCGCCGCGTTGGTCTTCATGTCTGGAGTGTAGGAATGCGGGTGTGGCGCCGAGATGGTTTCGCGCGTAATGCCCCTGCACCTGTGTCAGGTGAAGAAAATGGCTTCACCTTGACGTGGTGAAGCTATTTACTTCATCACGACGTGATGAACGAGGACGCGCCCCGTAGGTGTGCCACGGCCTCGGCCACGATCTGTGGCACCAACTCCGCGCACGACGGCAGGTCGTCCAGAATGCCGGCCACCTGACCGGAGGCCAGCACGCCGGCGTCGGTGTTGCCCTCGACCAGACCGGCCTTGAGCAGCATCGGGGTGTTTGCCGCCATCACGACCTGCGACCACGTGAGGTCCTTGCCGTGCCGCATGGCCAGCCCGTCGGTGACCATGGATTTCCAGGTCATCCCGGACAGCTTCTTGAACTTCTGCGCATTGCCGATCGCCGCCGCGAAACCGCGCACCGGTGAACCGCTCTCCAGCTTCTCGACCAATCCGGTGCGCAGCACCCGGTGCGGCATGCCGTCCACGCGGGTGGAGACGACGGTGCCGTCCAGTGCCGCGTCCAGGTAGCGCCGTTTGACGGCGTCGGGGACGGTCGAGTCCGAGGTCAGCAGGAACCGGGTGCCCATCGCGACCCCGGCCGCACCGTAGGACAACGCCGCGGCCAGGCCGCGACCGTCGAAGAAGCCACCCGCGGCGATCACCGGCATACCGGTGTCGGCGACGGCGTCGAGCACCGACGGCAGCAGCAGGGTGGTGGCGATCGGGCCGGTGTGGCCGCCGCCCTCACCGCCCTGCACGATCACCGCGTCCGCGCCCCAGCCGGCGACCTTCTTGGCGTGCTTGGCCAGCCCGACCGACGGAATGACCACCACGCCGGCCTCTTTGAGCCTGGCGATCAGGTCGGGCTTGGGCGCTAAAGCGAAGGAGGCAACTTTGACTCCTTCGCGGATCAGGAGGTCGACGCGGTCGTTCGCGTCGCCGGCGTCGGCGCGGATGTTGATGCCGAACGGTTTGTCGGTGGCCGCCTTGACCTTGGCGACGGCCGTGGTGAGCTCCGCCAGCGTCATCGTCGCCGAGGCCAGGATGCCCAGGCCGCCGGCGTTGGAAGTGGCCGCCACCAGCCGGGCGCCCGCCACCCAGCCCATGCCGGTCTGGACGACGGGGTGCTCGATGCCGACCAGTTCGGTCAGCGGAGTCTTCAGCGTGGTCATGATCTAGACCTTGACCTCTTTGTCGCGCAGCGCCTTCGGGTCGATGACCTCGCGGAGCAGTTTCTGCTCATCGCCGCTGGGGACGCGGGTGGTATCGGCCTCGCTCAGGCCGTGCACCTCGAAAGATGTGTTCTCGGCGACCTGATCCGCCTCGACACCGGGGTGCAGCGAGACCGCGCGGAACTGGTGATCGGGGCCGTTGAAATCGAAGACACCGAGGTTGGTCACCACCCGGTAGATATTGGCGAACCGGAAGGCCGGGTTGGCGGGATCGACCTTGTCCCAGCCGATCCCGGAGACGATATCGACGGAATCGGTGAACACCCGCTTGGAGTGGTTACCCACGAAGTAGCTGGTGGCGTGGTTGATGCTGTTGCCGGGCGCGCCGCGCACACCGAACATCTGCCGGGTCGGATGCTGGATCGGGCCGAACGCCGAAAGGTTCTGGTTCCCGAAGCGGTCGATCTGGTTGGCGCCCATCACCACATGGCGCCGACCCCAGGACAGGGTCTCGAAGACCCGGTTGAACGGCATCCAGCCCTCGATCGCCGCGGGTGCTCCGATGGCCGGGGTATCGGCGATGATGCGGGCCTCCCCATCGGTCAGCACGATGTCGGGGGAGAAGGTCAATCGAGCCAACCGGGCCCCGATCTGGACGATCGTGGTCATCGGCGAGACCATGATCTCGCCTGCGTCACGGAACAATTCGGCGCACGCGACGGCGCACACCTCGGCACGGGTCACCGACATCACTGGTCCTCCTGGAATTTCCGCACGGCCGCCTGGTAGTCGGCCTCGCTGCCGGACAGATAGGTCTTCACGAACTTGGCCCAGGTCTCGTCGGATCCCGCCGCCTCGGCGTAGTGGCGCTGGAACTTCTCGTCGCGCTTGTAATCGGGTTCGTTCGTGGTGAAATGTGCACCGTTCGGTGCCTCCACCACGGTGTCGACCATCATCCGGTTGATCAGCAGCTGTTGCGGCACCACCGAACTGACCAGCTCCTCGGTGGACACCAGCTTCTCCACGGACAGGAAGCGCCGCTGCGCCGACATCAGGAACAGATCGTCGAAGTACGGGTCGATCCCGGTGTAGGCCGCATTGCCGCGGGCATCACCCAGGTTCAGGTGCACGAACGCGGCGTCCAGGTTCAGCGCCGGCATCGCCACCAATTCTTCGTCGCCGTAGGGCGATGTGACGGTCTTGAGTTCGTCACCCCAGAAAGTCCGCACGTCGCTGCCCAGTCCGGCGCGGATCGGCAGGAACGGCAGCCGTTGCGCGGCGGCCTGCAGCCCGCAGCGCAGCATGCCCTCGTCCATCTCGCGGGCCTCGATGGCTCCGGTGGTGCGGGCCTTGGCGAACCAGGGGTCGTAGAACGGCGGTGAGTCCAGCGAGACGAAGCCGTAGTACACGCGCTTGACCTTGTCGGCCGAGCACAGCAGACCCAGGTCGGGCCCGCCGTAGGTGACCACGGTCAGATCCTTGACATCGGTGCGCAACAGCGCGCGGATGAAGGCCATCGGCTTGCGTCGCGACCCCCAGCCGCCGATGCCGATGGTCATCCCGCTCTCGATGGACGAGACGGCCTCGTCCAGAGTTGTTCTCTTGTCTGCCATAGCTATTTGCCCTCTTTCTTCGAGGTCCCGGCGAACGCGTCACGATGCTCATCGGACACCCCCGCCAGGTTCAACTCGAACGTGAACCCTTGTTCCATGCGGTATCTCGCGGTGACCGGCTGCACGTCGATGAAGTTCAATGCCTCCTTGGCCGCCCGGATCACCCGGGTGTCCTTGTTGGCGATATCGCGGGCCACCCGCAGCGCGGATTCGTCCAGATCGGCCCGCGGCACCACCTCGTGGACGGAACCGAAGTGGTGCAGGGTGTTCGCATCCACGGTGGCGGCGGTGAAGAACAGCCGGCGCATCAGATGCTGGGGGACCAGCCGCGACAGATGCGTGGCGGCACCGAGCGCGCCGCGTTCCACCTCGGGCAGACCGAATTTGGCGTCATCGGAGGCGACGATGACATCGGCGTTGCCGACCAGTCCGATGCCGCCGCCGACGCAGAAGCCGTTCACGGCCGCGATCACGGGTACCTCGCATTCGTAGACCGCCTTGAACGCGTGGTAGCAGCCACGGTTGGCGTCGATGAGCGCGGTGAAGCCCTCGGTGTTCTGCATCTCCTTGATGTCCACGCCGGCGTTGAAGCCGCGTCCCTCTGCGCGCAGGATCACCACGTGGGTGCTGCGGTCACGTCCCGCGGCGGTGATGGCGTCGCCGAGTTCGAACCAACCGCGAGACGGAATGGCGTTGACGGGCGGGTAGTTCACGGTCACCGAGACGATGCCCGGTTCGACAGTGGTGGTGGTGATCATCAGTCACTTCCTGGAGGGGTCGCTACCTAAGCAAGCACTTGCTTGGTACGCTAGCACAGTGACTGACGCGGCTGGAATCAATCTGCAACTGGACGGCCGGGTGGTGCTGGTGACCGGCGGAGTGCGCGGCGTCGGTGCCGGGATCAGCGCCGTCTTCGCTGCTCAGGGTGCCACCGTGGTGACGTGTGCACGTCGCCCCGTCCCGGGTTCGCCGTACGAGTTCCACCCGTGCGACATCCGTGACGACGACTCGGTGCGTGCCCTCATCGGCGCGATCGTCGCCCAGCACGGCCGCTTGGATGTGGTGGTCAACAATGCCGGCGGTTCGCCCTATGTGCTGGCCGCCGATGCGTCGGCAAAGTTCAGCACGAAGATCATCGAACTCAATCTGATCGGTGCGCTGTCGGTCTCCACGCACGCCAACGCGGTCATGCAGAAACAGGATTCCGGCGGTTCCATCGTCAACATCTCCAGTGTCAGTGGGCACCGCCCCACACCGGGCACGGCCGCCTACGGCGCCGCCAAGGCCGGCATCGACAACCTCACCTCGACTCTGGCCGTGGAATGGGCCCCCAAGGTGCGGGTCAACTCGGTGGTCGTCGGCATGGTCGAGACCGAACAGGCCGAGTTGTTCTACGGCGACGCGGATTCGATCGCGGCCATCTCGAAGAATGTGCCGCTGGGGCGGCTGGCCAAGCCGGCCGATATCGGCTGGGCCACCGCGTTTCTGGCATCCGAAGCGGCTTCCTATATCAGTGGTGCGTCGTTGCAGGTGCACGGCGGCGGCGAGCCACCGCACTACCTGTCGACCACCACCGCGGACATCAAATAAAGGAGAACAGCAATGGGTTTGCTTGACGGCCGGGTAGTCATCGTGACGGGTGCCGGTGGTGGTATCGGGCGCGAACACGCACTCGCCTTCGCCACCGAGGGCGCACGCGTGGTGGTCAACGACATCGGTGTGGGACTCGACGGGTCACCGGCCGGCGGCGGCAGCGCCGCGCAGACCGTGGTCGACGAGATCGTCGCCGCCGGCGGCGAAGCCGTCACCAGCGGTGCCAATGTCGCGGATTGGGGTCAGGCCGAGGGGCTCATCCAGACCGCCGTGGATTCCTTCGGCGGCCTCGACGTCCTGGTCAACAATGCGGGCATCGTCCGGGACCGGATGTTCGTCAACGCCACCGAGGAGGAGTTCGACGCCGTCACCGCCGTGCATCTCAAGGGACATTTCGCCACCATGAAGCATGCCGGTGCGTACTGGCGCGCCCAGTCCAAGGCCGGCAACACGGTCGACGCTCGCATCATCAACACCAGCTCGGGCGCGGGTCTGCAGGGCAGTGTCGGGCAGGCGACCTACAGCGCCTCCAAGGCCGGGATCGCCGCGCTGACCCTGGTCGCGGCGGCCGAGATGGGGCGCATCGGCGTCACCGTGAACGCCATCGCGCCGTCGGCCCGCACCCGGATGACCGAGACGGTGTTCGCCGAGATGATGTCGACCCAGGACGCCGCCTTCGATGCGATGGCGCCGGAGAACATCTCCCCGCTGGTCGTCTGGCTCGGCAGCGTCGAATCCCGTGATGTCACCGGCCGGATCTTCGAGGTCGAAGGCGGCATCATCCGGGTGGCCGAGGGTTGGGCGCGCGGCGGCGAGATCGACAAGGGCGCGAAGTGGGATCCGGCCGAACTCGGCCCGGTGGTCACCGACCTGCTGGCCAGGTCCCGCACACCGCTGCCGGTGTTCGGAGCCTGAAACCCGCTGCGGCGCAGCGTCAGGCGGCTTCCTTCTCGGCGCCTGAATCGCCGTCGGCGGGCTTGCTGTCCGGGCGCTCCGCCTGCTTGGCGGTGATCGGAGAGACCTTGCGATCGGTGCTGAGATCGGCTGTGTGCGGGTCTTTTTCGGTGATCGCCACGCTGGGGCGGCCGGGCTTTTTGGCCGTGCGTGCGGTGCGCAGCTTCTTGATGGGCGCGGCGTTCTCCGGTTCGTGCGCCACGGCCTCCGGCGCCGTGATCCGGGCCGGCGCGGCCGCTGCCGCCAGAGTGTCGGTGGTCGTGGTGTCCGGCGCGCTCGGCCGGATCTTCTTCGTGACCTCGTCGACAACATCGCGCACCACAGCGACCGTGAACGTGATCGGCGCCCGCACGACCGCGCCCACGCCGTCGCGGATGGCCGACGCGATCTGGCCGATATCCCCGGTGCCGAATGCCCGCACCACGTTGTAGGCCGCGGTCTGCGGTGTCACCGCGAGGTCGCGGGCGTTGACGAACAGTTTGGTGCCCAGGCTCGCCGGTCCGACCGGCAGGCCGGCCCAGGTCTTCAGCGTCCAACCCTCGTCGGCGCTGCCCTCCACGACCACGATCCCGGTGTTGTCCAGTCGGTGGCGCAGCATCAGCCCCAGGTCCGGGTTGTCGACGTTCATCATCGTCCAGAACATGATCGTCGCGGCATGGGAGAACACGACGGGATTCTGCGCTCCGGACTCCTCGACGACCTTCAGGGCGGAATCCATGCGTGCGTCGAAGGCGTTGCCGTCTCCGCCGCCGGGAACCGGCACCGACCGCGCGCCCAATGTCCACAGTGCGGGCGCCAGCACGTAGCCGATCCCGCCGAGTCCGGAGTCCGACGACCGCTCGAACCAGCCGGCGTTGATCTCGCGGAACCCGGGCAACACGGTGGGGGTGAGCCCGGTGGCGGCCGCGAACGGTGCGGCGGTTTCGGTGGTGCGCCGCATGTTCGACGCGTAGACGGCGTCGTAGTCGACGCCGTCGGTGGCCAGGGCTGCCGCGACCGCCGCCGCCTGGGCCTGGCCCAGCGGCGTCAGGGAGGCACCGGGAATCGAGTTGTCGATCGTGTGCGACGCATTGGCCTCGGACTCGCCGTGCCGGACGAAGGTCACCGTCATGGCGGCCGCCGGGAGGGCGGTGATGACGAACAGGACGGCTGCGGTCAGCGCCGCGAGCAGGAGTTTCAGTGAGCGCCTGCGGGACCCGAGGACCATCGGATAACAGTAGCGAACTACGCGGGATCGCAGATGAGGATCGGGATCTTGCGGTCGGTGTAGGACCGGTAATTGGCGAAATCGGCGTACATCGCGTCCAGCTTCGGCCAGTACTGGTCACGTTCGGCGTCGGTGGCCTCGCGGGCCACCAGATCCAGTTTCTCCTTCTTGGTCTGAAAGGAGATGTTCGGGTTGGCCGTGATGTTCAGGTACCACATGGGGTTGGTGGCCCGACCGCCCTGGGAGGCGACCAGGACGATGCGCGTGCCCTCCTGCAGGAACAGCAGCGGACTGTCCCGGGGCTCTCCGGACTTGCGCCCGATGGTGGTCAGGATGCCGACCTCGGCGCCGTGCAGGAACTTGTTCCCGAACCTGCCGTTCGTCTTCTTGAAGATCCAGGTCTGGGCGCGGGACATCCACTTGATGGCGGTCCCGGTGGCCGGCGCATTGAGCCGTTCGACCTGTTTGGGGTTGAGCGGCTTGGGTGTATCTGGCATGAGCTGAACCTATCGCCCGATGAACGGCTTCAGCGACGCCCGGATGTGGTGGATTCGGGGATCGTCGGCGGGGATCAGAAAGGTCTCGTCGACGTGTGAGCAGACCCGGCGGCCGAACAGTCGCGGTTTGGTCAGCACGTCGAACTCGGCCCGGATGTGGTCACCGTCGACGGTGAACCTGGGTGGCGTCGTCTGTTCGATCAGCTTGAACTGGGGGCCGTTGTTCAGACTGCGCCGCAGGTGATCTCCCGAGCGCCCGGTCTTGAGCCCCATCTCGATGCGGATGCAGTCCGGTGCGAACGGGACCGCATCGGCCCGATGGGTGGACAGCGCGTCGATATAGGACTGGGCGGCCGCGATGCGGTCCGCCTCTGACGCAGTCAAGTCAGATCCGCTCGATGATGGTGCCCGTGCTCAAAGCGCCGCCGGCGCACATGGTGATCAGCGCGGTGCTCTTCCCGGTGCGCTCCAGTTCGTGCAGAGCGGTGGTGATCAGTCGGGCGCCGGTGGAGCCGACGGGATGTCCGAGCGCGATGGCGCCGCCGTTGACGTTCACCTTGTCCATATCGGCGCCGTGCACCTGTGCCCAGGACAGCACCACCGACGCGAACGCCTCGTTGATCTCGACCAGGTCGATATCGCCCATCTTCATCCCGGCCTTCTCCAGCACCTTCGCCGTCGACTGCACCGGTCCGTCCAGGTGGTAGAAGGTCTCGGATCCGACGTTGGCCTGCGCGACGATCCGCGCCCGCGGCGTCAAACCGTGAGCTTTGGCGACGTCTTCGTCCATCCAGAGCACCGCGGCCGCGCCGTCGGAGATCTGCGATGAGGTGCCCGCGGTGTGCATGGCGCCCTCCATCACCGGCTTGAGCGCGGCCAGACCCTCGGCGGTGGTGTCCCGCAGCCCCTGGTCGCGGGTCACCAGCGCCCACTCGTCGGTCGGACGCTTGTTCTCATCCAGTACCGGAGCGGAGATCGGGGAGATCTCGCGGTCGAAACGGCCCTCGGCCCAGGCCTGCTTGGCCTTGGCCTGCGAGGCCAGACCGAGCGCGTCGAGGTCCGCCCGGGTGATGCCGCGGCGCTTGGCGATCCGTTCGGCGGCCTCGAATTGGTTCGGCATGTCGATATCCCACGACGAGGCGCGGATGATGCTGCGATCGGGACCGGCGTTGGCGCCCAGACCGACCCGGCTCATCGCTTCGACACCGCAGGCGATGCCGATGTCGATGGCGCCGGTGGCGATCAGCCCGGCGATCAGATGGTTGGCCTGCTGAGCGCTGCCGCACTGGCAGTCGATGGTGGTGGCGCCGACGTGCTCGGGCAGGCCGGCGGTCAGCCAGCCGACCCGGGTGATGTTGTTGGACTGCTCGCCGAACTGGGTGACGCAGCCGCCGATGAGTTGCTCGACGTCCCCGGCATCGATACCGGCTTTCTCGACGACAGCCTTCTGGACCGCGCCCAGAAGTTCGGTGGCGTGCAGCCCGGACAGCCACCCATTGCGCTTGCCGATCGGGCTGCGGGTGGCTTCGACGATGACAGGATTACCCATGATGTCAGGCTAGAACACGTTTCATTAGTCTGACAAGCGACGATGCCCCCGTGCCTTTTATCTGCGGTGAAGGCATGTTTCAATGGTTCGCAAGTGGCACTAGAAGGAATTGTTTCCAACCTCGACATGTGCCCGGACTTTGCGCAAAGGAGATCTGCATGGCCAGCCCGAACCTGCCCGACGGCTTCGATCCGCTCGATGCGAGCCTGAACCTCGAACGGCTGCCCGTAGAAGAGTTGGCGGAAATTCGAAAATCCGAACCCATCCACTGGGTCGATGTGCCGGGGGGAACCGGCGGTTTCGGCGACAAGGGCTACTGGATCGTCACCAAGCACGCCGATGTCAAAGAGGTGTCCAAGCGCAGCGATGTGTTCGGCAGCTCGCCCGACGGCGCCATCCCGGTCTGGCCGCAGGAGATGCAGCGCGACGCCATCGACCTGCAGAAGGCCGTGCTGCTGAACATGGACGCCCCGCAGCACACCCGGCTGCGCAAGATCATCTCCCGCGGTTTCACCCCGCGTGCGGTGGGCCGGCTCGAAGACGAGCTGCGGGCACGCGCGCGCAAGATCGCCGAGACCGCCGCGGCCGGCGGGGTCGGTGATTTCGTCGAGCAGGTCGCCAGCGAGCTCCCGCTCCAGGCCATCGCCGAGCTCCTCGGCGTGCCGCAGGAGGACCGTGACAAGCTGTTCCGCTGGTCCAACGAGATGACCGCGGGCGAGGACGAGGAGTACGCCGACGTCGATCCGGCGATGTCCTCCTTCGAGCTGATCACCTACGCCATGAAGATGGCCGAGGACCGGTCCAAGAATCCGACCGAAGACATCGTCACGAAGCTGATCGAGGCCGACATCGACGGCGAGAAGCTCTCCGATGACGAGTTCGGGTTCTTCGTGATCATGCTGGCGGTGGCCGGCAACGAAACCACCCGCAACTCGACGACGCACGGCATGATCGCCTTCGCTCAGCACCCCGAACAGTGGGAGCTGTACAAGAAGGAGCGCCCGGGAACTGCGGCCGACGAGATCATCCGTTGGGCCACACCCGTTTCGGCATTCCAGCGCACCGCCCTGGAGGACACCGAACTGAACGGAGTGAAGATCAAGAAGGGTGAGCGCGTGGTGATGTCCTACCGCTCGGCCAACTTCGACGAGGACGCGTTCGAGAACCCGGAGCAGTTCAACATCCTGCGCGACCCGAACCCGCACGTCGGCTTCGGCGGCACCGGTGCGCACTACTGCATCGGCGCCAACCTGGCCCGGATGACCATCAACCTGATCTTCAACGCCATCGCAGATGTGATGCCCGACATCAAGCCCGTCGGTGATCCCGAGCGGCTGAAGTCGGGCTGGCTCAACGGCATCAAGCACTGGCAGGTCGATTACACCGGCGCCGGATCAGCCGTCTCCAACTAGCACATATCAAGGAGCAGAACGGGTGGACTTCTCGCCGAATCCGGAGCAGCAGGCTGTCGCCGATGTGGTGACCTCCGTGCTGGACCGGGACAATAGTTGGGACGCACTGGTTTCCGGTGGCGTCGCCGCGCTCGCCGTGCCCGAGCGACTCGGTGGTGACGGGTTGGGGCTGGCCGAGGTGGCGACCGCGCTGACCGAGATCGGCCGGCACGGCACGGTCGGTCAGGCACTGGCCACCCTCGGGTTCGGACTGGTGCCGTTGCTGGATCTCGCCTCCGAGGCGCAGCAGGACCGCTACCTGGCCGGCGTGGCCGGCGGCGCGGTGCTGTCGGCAGCGCTCAACGAGCCCGGGACGACATTGCCTGAGAAACCGTCGGTCACCCTGACCGACGGGAAGCTCAGCGGCACCAAGATCGGTGTGCCCTATGCCGAGACGGCGCAGTGGCTGGTGGTCACCGCGGCCGGCGCGGTCGTGGTGATCTCCCCGCAGGCCGCCGGTGTGACGCTCACCAAGACCCCGAGCTCCAACGGGTCCGACGAGTACGCGGTGGTGTTCGACGACGCCGAGATCGACGGCATCCTGGAGGGAGCGAGCGTCACCAGGGTGAACCAGTTGGCGCTGGCGGCCATCGGGGCCTTCGCCGCCGGCCTGGTCGCCGGTGCGTTGCGGCTCACCGCGGACTACGTGGCGACCCGCGAGCAGTTCGGCCGGCCGCTGTCGACCTTCCAGACGGTCGCCGCTCAGCTGTCCGAGATCTACATCGCTTCGCGGACCATCTCGCTGGTGGCCACGTCGGTGGTGTGGCGGCTCGCCGAGGGCCTGGATACCGAGGACGATCTGGCGTTGCTCGGCTACTGGCTGACATCGCAGGCGCCGCCGGCGATGCGGCTGTGTCATCACCTGCACGGCGGCATGGGTATGGACATCACCTATCCCATGGACCGTTACTTCTCTTCGATCAAGGATCTGACCCGCTTGCTGGGCGGACCTTCTTATCGGCTGGACCTGGTGGGAGCCTGATGTTCATCGAACTGACCTCGGAGCAGCGGTCACTGCAAGCTGAACTGCGCGAGTACTTCTCGACCCTCATCACGCCCGAAGAGGCGGCGGCGATGGAGTCCGACCGGCACAACGAGGCCTACCGCACGGTCATCAAGCGGATGGGCTCGGACGGCAAACTCGGTGTCGGCTGGCCCAAGGAATACGGCGGTCTCGGCTTTGGGCCGATCGAACAGCAGATCTTCGTCAACGAGGCCAACCGGGCCGATGTGCCGCTGCCGATGGTGACGCTGCAGACCGTCGGACCCACCCTGCAGGTGCACGGTACCGAGACGCAGAAGAAGAAGTTCCTGCCCGGGATCCTGGCCGGTGAAGTGCATTTCGCGATCGGCTACTCGGAACCGGAGGCCGGCACCGACCTGGCGTCCCTGCGGACCTCCGCCATTCGGCACGGCGACGAATACATCGTCAATGGGCAGAAGATGTGGACCACCGGGGCACACGATGCCGATTACATCTGGCTGGCCTGCCGCACCGATCCGGAGGCCGCCAAGCACAAGGGCATCTCGATCCTGATCGTCGACACCAAGGATCCCGGCTACTCCTGGACGCCGATCATCCTGTCCGACGGAGCGCATCACACCAATGCCTCGTACTACAACGAGGTGCGGGTGCCCGCCGACATGCTGGTCGGTGAGGAGCACGGCGGCTGGAAGCTCATCACCACCCAGCTCAACCACGAGCGCGTCGGACTGGGACCGGCCGGGCGTATCGCCGGCATCTACGACGAGGTCTACGAGTGGTTGGCCAAGCCCGGTTCGGACGGCGTCACACCGCTGGAGCAGGAGGGTGCACGCCGCTTGCTCGGCCAGATCAAGTCGATCTGGCGGGTCAACGAACTGCTGAACTGGCAGGTCGCCGCCTCCGGCGAGACCATCGCGGTGGCCGATGCCGCAGCGACGAAAGTGTTTTCCACCGAACGGATCCAGGAGGTCGGCAGGCTCGCCGAAGAGCTCGTCGGCCGGTACGGCAACCCCGCCGACCCGGAAACCGCCCGGCTGCAGGACTGGCTGGACAAGATGACCAAGCGCAACCTGGTCATCACCTTCGGCGGCGGTGTCAACGAGGTGATGCGCGAGATGATCGCGGCCTCGGGGCTCAAGGTGCCGAGGGTGCCCAGGTGAGTGATCTGCAGAGTGGCATCGATGCCATTGTCGCTGCCGGAGGCGGTGAGCCCACCATCGCCCGGGATCCGGTGAACCAGCCGATGATTCACCACTGGACCGATGCGATCGGTGATAGCAACCCGATCTACGTCGACGAGGACGCCGCCAAGGCGGCCGGGTATGACGGCATCGTGGCCCCGCCGGCCATGATCCAGGTCTGGACCATGATGGGTCTGGGGCGCGCCCGCTCCGATGACGATCCGCTGGCTAGGGCCATGAAGCTGTTCGATGATGCCGGATATGTCGGCGTGGTCGCCACCAACTGCGATCAGACCTATCACCGCTATCTGAAACCCGGCGAGCTCGTCGCCATGAGCGCCGAGATCACCGATGTGGTGGGGCCCAAGCAGACCGCGCTGGGCGAGGGTTACTTCATCAACCAGAAGATCCGCTGGCACGTGGGCGATGAAGAGGTCGCCGAGATGGACTGGCGCATCATGAAATTCCTGCCTGCTGCCAGTCAAGGCGCCGCGCAGACCGCGGTGATCCCGGAGGATCTCGATCCGGACAAGCTGATGCGGCCGTCGTCCTCGCGCGACACCAAGTTCTTCTGGGACGGCATCAACGCCCATGAGTTGCGGATCCAGCGCCGTCCGGACGGCACGTTGCAGCATCCCCCGGTGCCCGCGGTCTGGGCCGACAAGGACGCGCCCGCCGATTACGTTGTCGCCTCGGGCAAGGGCACCGTGTTCAGCCACGTGGTGCACCATGCGCCGAAGGTGCCCGGGCGCACGTTGCCGTTCGTGATCGCGCTCGTCGAACTCGACGAGGGCGTCCGGATGCTCGGTGAGCTGCGCGGTGTCGACGCGAGCGATGTGAGGATCGGAATGCCGGTGCGGGCAACGTATCTCGATTTCCCGGACAGTGATGTCAGTCCGGCCTGGACCCTGTACGCATGGGAGGCCACCGCGTGAGCGTCACCGTGGGTACCACGCTGCCCGAACTGAAGATCTACGGTGATCCGACGTTCATCGTGTCGACCGCCATCGCGACGCGCGACTACCAGGACGTGCACCACGACCGGGACAAGGCGCAGGCCAAGGGGTCCAAGGACATCTTCGTCAACATCCTCACCGACACCGGTCTGGTGGGGCGCTATGTGACCGACTGGGCCGGCCCGAACGCCGTCGTCAGGTCGATCAAGCTCCGCCTCGGGGTGCCGTGGTACGCCTATGACACCATCACGTTCACCGGTGAGGTCACCGCCGTCGACGGCGACCTGATCACGCTGAAAGTGGTGGGCAACAACAGCCTTGGTGCCCACGTCATCGCGACATCGACCCTTACGCTGGGAGGCGGACAGTGAGCCTGTCGGGTAAAGCGGCGATCGCCGGTATCGGCGCCACCGACTTCTCCAAGAACTCCGGCCGCAGCGAGCTGCGCCTGGCCGCCGAGGCGGTGCTGGACGCGCTCGACGATGCGGGCCTGACCCCGGCCGATGTCGACGGCCTGGTCACCTTCACCATGGACTCCAACCTGGAGACGGCCGTCGCACGATCCACCGGGATCGGGGATCTGAAGTTCTTCAGCCAGATCGGCTACGGCGGCGGCGCGGCGGCCGCGACGGTGCAGCAGGCTGCCCTGGCGGTCGCCACGGGAGTCGCGGATGTCGTGGTGGCCTACCGGGCGTTCAACGAGCGCTCGGAGTTCCGCTTCGGTCAGGTGATGAGCGGCCTGACCGTCAACGCCGATTCCCGCGGCGTGGAGTACAGCTGGTCCTACCCGCACGGACTGAGCACTCCGGCCGCCTCGGTGGCGATGATCGCGCAGCGCTACATGCACGAATACGGGGCCACCAGCGCAGATTTCGGTGCCGTCTCGGTCGCCGATCGCAAGCACGCCGCGAACAACCCGAAGGCACATTTCTTCGGCAAGCCGATCACCATCGAGGACCATCAGAGCTCGCGGTGGATCGCCGAGCCGCTACGGCTGCTGGACTGCTGTCAGGAAACCGACGGCGGGGTGGCCATCGTGGTCACCACCCCGGAGCGGGCCAAGGACCTCAAGCACCGCCCGGCGATCATCGAGGCCGCCGCGCAGGGCGCGGGTGCCGATCAGTTCACCATGTACTCCTACTATCGCGACGAGCTCGGACTGCCCGAGATGGGCCTGGTCGGCCGCCAACTCTGGGAGCAGAGCGGACTGTCGCCCGCCGATATCCAGACCGCGATCCTGTACGACCACTTCACTCCCTACACACTCATCCAGTTGGAAGAGCTCGGCTTCTGCGGCAAGGGGGAGGCCAAGGATTTCATCGCCGGGGGCGCCATCGAGCTGGGTGGACGACTGCCGATCAATACCCACGGCGGACAGCTCGGTGAGGCGTACATCCACGGTATGAACGGCATCGCCGAGGGTGTGCGGCAGTTGCGCGGAACCTCGGTCAACCAGGTCGACAATGTGGAGCACGTGCTGGTCACGGCGGGTACGGGCGTGCCGACCTCGGGTCTGATCCTCGGGTAATTAGTGTGCCGACCCCGGTCGGGGGCACGGTAATCTCGAGGCCATGGGGATCCAGCCCGATGTGAGCCCATACGGGGGGCAGACGGTCACCGGCCCGGGGTGGCCGAACGTCGACGAGAACGCGCTGGCCGCGGCGGCAGCGCAGTACGAGGCACTCGCGGCCAAGATCGGCGGCACCGTGGTGCCGCAGCAACAGAGCCAGCTGATGAAACTCACCGACACCTGGGAGGGCGGCGGTTCGATGGCCGCCGCCGGTGAGGCCACCACGATCATCGGTGGGCACGAGGCCAACGCCGCTCAGGCCGCCGCCATCGCGGCCAAGCTGCGCACCATGGAGGCCGCCGTCATCCAGACCAAGACGATGGCGAATATCGTCGCCCAGGAAACCCAGGCCGAGTGCATGGCGATCCAGTCGATGCCGGTCAGCAATACCCAGGCGCTGGTGCAGAGCCGGATCATGCTGGGGCTGTCGCAGAATTCGGCCACCGTGACGGCCAACGCGAGCACGATGGCCAACAGCATCGGCGCCCCGGCGAGCACGCCCACCACGGGAACACCGCCGGTGGGGCCGCAGCAGGTCGCGGGGCAGGACCCGTCGCAGGCCATGCAGATGATGGGTCAGCTGGCCGGGCTGGTCGGTCAGATCCCGCAGATGCTCGGTCAGGCCATGGGCCAGGTGACCCAGGCCCCGCAGCAGCTCGCGCAGACCGTCGGCCAGCCGCTGCAGCAGCTCACCTCGATGTTCGGCCAGGGCGGCGGGGGAGCGGGTCTCGGTGCGGTGTCGCCCTTCTCCGCGTTCTCCAACCACCCATTGGCCGGTGGCGGTGGGGCGGGGGCGGGAGCGGGCATGGTGCGTGCGGCCGGACTGCCCGGTGGTGGCGGTGGGCCCGCGCAGTCCCCGTTGATGGCCAGTCTGGTTGGTAGCACCGTGCCCGTGTCGGTGGCACCGGCGCCCGGAGCGGGTGCCGGCAGCGGCGCGATCGGCGGTATGGCGCCGGTGGCAGCCGGTGGCGGGATGGGGGGTGGCATGGGGCCGATGATGGGGCAGCGCGGGACCAGCGGCGGCACGACAACCGGCTTGGCACTGCCCGAGGCCCTGGAATACGACCTGGCCGAAGACGACGTCGACGAGGATTGGTGAGCAACCATGTCGAGCCCACTTCGCAAACCTGAGGGCATCAGTTGGGGCGCCGCCTCGGTGGAACTGCCCCCGATGCCGGTCATCCCACCGGGAGCCGATGCGATGAGCATGACGATCGCGGCCGTGCTCCCGACCCTGGAAGCGGCGATGACCGCCAACGTGACTTCGCTTGCGGCCAAGGAGAACACGTTCTCCGGCAAGGTCGGAGCGGCGCAGGCCGCCTACAACGTGGGTGACGAATCGGCCGGTCAGTCGGTCGGCCAGTCCGGCGACATGCTGGGACAGCTCACCGGCCAGCTCGGACAGTTGGCCCAGATGCCGCAGCAGGCGGCGAGCAGCCTCGGAGGTGGTCAGGGTGGTGGCGGCGGTGGCCAGGGCGGCGGCTTCGGCCAGCTGATGCAGCAGGCCATGCAGGCGGCGCAGGGCGCGGTGCAGCAGGGTACCCAGGCCGCGCAGCAGGGCCAGGAGCAACAACCGGGCGGGCCTGCCGGTGGCCCGCCTCCTGGGATGTCCGCGGCACCGGCACCCGAGCAGCGGGACACTCAACAGAACGCCCGCGACGACCAGCAGAACCAACGCGAGGATCGGCAGGACCAGCGCCAGGCGGCCCAGGACGCCCGCGATCAGCAACAGGATCAGCGCCAGGCGGCGCTGGATTCGCGCGACCAGGCGGCGGCCGGTGGTTCCACCGCGGGGCCGGCGCCCGTCGCACCGCATGGTCCCTCGCGCCCGACCGGTGGTGAGGATCTGTCCACGCGGGTGTAGCCGGCGGTCTACCTTCAGACGTGTTCCTGCAGCCTCGGTCGGGAGCGCCTGG
The DNA here is from genome assembly GCA_030499155.1 of Mycolicibacterium frederiksbergense. Lineage (GTDB taxonomy): Bacteria > Actinomycetota > Actinomycetes > Mycobacteriales > Mycobacteriaceae > Mycobacterium > Mycobacterium frederiksbergense_A. Next base: position 2,290,596 of record JAUKNU010000001.1, read on the forward strand.
GGAAGCCAATAGTCCTGTGCGCCAATGCCTTTGCCGCCGGATAACCGGGCAGGCGGCCGTGGTGGTCGCGAGGGGATGCCGACGGTATGACGATCGTTGAATCCGCGGCGAGGTTGTGGCGAATCGACATACCCTCGCCATGGATGCGTGCGCCGGCATGGCAGAAACCTTGCGGACTTGTCACAGCGTCACTTAATGTGTGAGCCATCTCGCCACCCCAGACCCTGGTTGCGCAGGCTGAAGCACAGTTGGTCGGAGTTCTGAACGGTCTGAGGGGTCCGCTGAGTCTCCGGGTTCGAGTCAAACCTCAGAATTAACTCACCGTTGGTGGGCTGCTCATTGGGGGTGGGTGACGGCGCGAACGGGGTGCGCGCAATGGTGGGTCGTGACTGGTTCGCGCGGGGGGCGACCGTTGTTGCGTCCGCGAGTGTCTTTGTTTCGCAGGGCTATTCGATGGTTCACCGGACCTATTCGTCGGTCAGCGTGGCAGGTCGGCAGTGATTGTGTATTCGCATCGTGTGGGGTGAGGGGGCTCGATGAATTCAGCATTGGCGGCCGCGGTCTACCGGCTGGCGCTGTGGAATCCGGATCGGGGGCGGCCGGATCGTGAACGGGCATGGAATCTCGGTGTCCGCGCTCGCCGGCGGTCGGCAGGTCAACTTCACGTCAACGGAGCGTGGCTGGCGCACCGCAGCACATCCGCCGGTCGCTACGCCGCGAAGATGTTGCGGGCGTTGGCATCTATCGAACGGGTCGATCTGATTCTGCACGTGCCCGCCGACGCGGATGTGGCAATTTCTGCCTGGACCGGGGTCAACCACATCGAGATCCGACGGTCGATGTTCAGCGGCAGGGTGTTCGAACAGGTCTACCTCCCAGCGGCTACTGCCGGCGAAGTGCTCCTGACTTTCGAGGGCGGCGCGCCGATCCTCAAGCGTCGGCAGTTGGTGACGATGCACGACGCCGCCCCTTTCCGTCGTCCGTCCGGATTCAGCAGAAGCTACCTGCTACTCCATACCCTGACCTATCGTTGGCTCGCCAGAACGGCCGATGGTGTGCTCACCGGGTCTGTGTACAGCGCACACGAACTCGCTGATGTGTTGAGGGTCGATGTCGATCGGTTCATCGTGGCGGGTGGGGCGGCCGATTCACTGAACGACGTGGAGCCCGTCCGGCCCGCACTGCCGGTGCACCGGGACTATCACCTCGTGATCGGTACCGCGGCGCCGCACGAGAACATCGCTGTCGCGGCGGCGACGATGGCGGGCTCGGGCCGCCGGGTGGTCATCGTCGGGATGAACGGGTCAGAGCTGGCGGTGAATCCATCGGTGGTGTGCGCCGAACAGGTGACCGATGCCGAGTTGGTGTGGCTGTATCGGCGCTGTCAAGCGCTCGTCTTGCCCACCTCATACGCCGGCTTCGGGCTTTCGGTGCTCGAGGCGCAGGCCATGGGCTGCCCGGTTGTGTGTGCGGATTCCGCTGCGCTGCCAGAGGTTTGCGGCGACAGCGCGCTCTACTTCGATCCCGATGATCCAGAGATGTTGACGACTCAGCTGGACCGGATCGACCGGGAGGTCGGACTTGTCGAGGACTTGAGGGGTCGGGCTTTTCTGAACGCAGGCCGCTATTCGTGGGACGGCTCGGCCGGGAAAGTCATCGATTGGGTGGAGCGGACCTACCATCGGCGGGTCGCAGTCGCTGCCTGTCGACCCACAACGGTCAGCTCGGGTTGAGGATGGCGGCGGTATCGGTGCCGTCGACGACCGATCGTGCGAGCTCGGCGAGTCGCCTGTTGTTGCGTCTGGCGTATCCGCGCAACAGACGGAATGCCGCGTCCATGTCGACACCGCCGCGCTCGGCGAGAACACCCTTGGCCTGCTCGATGACCGTCCGCGTATTCAACGCGGTCTGCAGTTGCTGATTGAGGACATCGGACTGCAGCGCGACGCGCTGATGCACGATCCCGATCGTCGCCACATCGGCGAGCGCCTGACCGATCGCGAGATCGGTATCCGACATCTTGCCGGACTCGAAGCGAAGCAGATTCAATGCTCCCACCCGATCGCTGCGCAACCGCAGCGGTAACGCATGGACAGAAAGGAAGCCGTACTCGATGGCCCGTGCGGCGAACTCCGGCCAGCCGTCGACGCCGATCCGCAGATCATCGACGACCACTTGCTCACCGGTGCGGTAGGACCGCAGGCACGGGCCGTTGTCATGCTGGATCTGGAACAGTTCGAGCAAGCGGGTCTGTTCGCTGTTGGAGGCCAGCACTTGGAATTTGCCGTGCACATCGGCGAGGACGATCCCCGCGGCGTCGATCGGAAGCAGCGTCATGGCGTTCTCCACCAGCTGCTGGGCCAGCTCGACCACGTCGAAATCTGCGACCAGCGTGTCCGCCAATCCCACGAACGCGCGGGCCAAACCTTCGTATCGGTCCATATCTCCCCCTACGGCATTCTGCCACGGCGTGGCCTGGTGTTCATTCGGTCTGGTCATGACGCCGGGGCCTGGTCATCCTCTGGATCCACGTCGATGCGCAGGCGGCGGTGCACCACCTCGGCCGCCACCTCATCGAGCCCGCGGCCCCGGGCGAAGGCATACCCCTGCAACAGCGCGTACGCGTCGCGCGCACTCACACCCAGTTGGGCGACGACCATCCCGGTGGCCTGATGGATTTCCCGGGATGATGGCGGCTGAACCCACCAATAGTCGAGTGGATCCGGCCCATCGGTGGTCCCCGATGCGAGCAGTAACGATGTGACGAGGTCCGCGACCGCGATGGCGTCGCCGAAATCGCGATTGTTCAGCCGGGTCCCGGGCTTCAGGTAGAGGCTGAGAACCCCGACCTGGATGGCCCCGAGCTGCAACGGTAGTGCGTACACAGGCCCCGCCTGGGCTGCCTCCGCTTGCCGGGCAAGGAGAGGCCACCGGGGGTCGGGCAGGGAGGCATCCGGTGTGGAGACCGGGCCACCGGTGCTGAAGGCGTCCCTGGCGGGTCCTTCGCCCAGAGCGATCTGTGCCCACTCCATCCGCTCTGCCACATCATCACTGGCGCAGAGTAATTCGTGGCCGCCGTCGCCGGATATGACGGATATGCCGACCCGGTGCACCGGGAGTGTCACCAGACAGGCGGTGCACAGCTTGTCGGCGCCACGGCCGTCCGCCGGTGACTGGCCGGCGGCGGCGAGAAAGCGGGCGCGGATGTCGGTCCGGTCGGCTGGGCCGGGGCCGGGAGGGGAGGGCACAAGGCACCGCCTCCCGTGGCTCGGATACCGTATCGCCTGGTCGGCGTGTCCAGATCCGCAGCCAGCGTACCGCCAACGGACCGGAGTAACAGCACTTCGGACTGCTCGGGCCGGCGTGCGGGATCACCGCTCCACGGGTGGGATCTAGCCGGAGGGAATGAGCTCCACTCCGGAGAGCACCACGGTGTTGTCCCGGCTGGGGGCGGTGAGCGTCCCGATGTACTTGCCGTCCTGGTGCCAGATGTTGGCCTGCAACGTCTCGCCGGGAATGACGGTGCCCGCGAACCGGGCGCCGTAGCTGCCGACCCGGGACACGTCGGCATCCAGGAAGCGATCGACGATGGCCTTGGCGCCGATGCCGTAGGTGCACAGCCCGTGCAGGATGGGCCGGTCGAAACCGGCGGCCTTGGCGAAGCCGGGATCCGAGTGCAGCGGATTGCGGTCACCGCACAACCGGTACAGCAGTGCCTGCTGGGGCAGCGTCGGGATGGCGATCTCGGCATCGGGTGCGCGGTCGGGCAGTTCCACCGACGTGGACGGCCCGCGCTCACCGCCGAATCCGCCCTCACCGCGGGCGAAGATGGAGCGCTTCGTCGTCCACAGCACCGTCCCGGACTCATCGGTGACGGTGGATTCGCTGACGATGACGGCGGCCTTGCCCTTGTCCCAGATCTCGGTGAAGCGCTGCGTGGACCAGGCCTTGCCGCTGGTCGGGATGGGCCCGGGGACGGTCACCGCCTCGCTGGCGTGCAGCACCTTGGACAGCTCGATGTCGATACCGGGGAACTGCACCGTCGGCGCCTCGGTCATGTGGAAGCTGACCGCGACATTGCCGAACGTGGGCAACACCTGCGGGGTGTTGTCGGTCAGGTAGCGCAGCTCGCGCTCATCCATCGGGTCGGCACCGGCGCCGAGGCCGAGGTGGTACAGCTGGATATCGCTACTGGTCCAGGAGAACTCGATGGGATCCAGTTCGGCGGCGAGCGCCTTCGCTACATCGATGGGCACTAGCGGGCCTTTCCTGCTATGGCGAGCGCAGCCAGGTATCCGAAGGTCATGGCGGGTCCGATGGTCCCGCCAGGGCCGGGATAGGTGTGGCCCATCACCGGCGAGCTGACATTACCTGCGGCGTACAGCCCCTCGATCACGGAGTTGTCGTCGCGCAGTGCGCGCCCGTCGTTGTCGGTGCGGATACCGCCCTTGGTGCCGAGATCGCCGGGCACCATCTTCGCGGCGTAGAAGGGGCCGTGCTTGATCTCGCCCAGGTTCGGGTTGGGCTTGATGGTGGGGTCGCCGTAGTAGCGGTCATAGGCGCTGTCGCCGCGGTGGAAGTCCTCGTCGACGCCCGAGCGTGCGAACCCGTTGAAACGGTCGACGGTGCCGGCCAGCGCCTCCGCGGACAGCCCGGTCTTCTCCGCCAGCTCGGCCAGGGTCGCGGCCTTGACGACGACACCGGACTCCAGCCACTTCTTCGGGATGCGTTGTCCGGGTTGCAGCCCCGCGAAGATGTAGCGGTCGCGGTACTGCTGGTCGAAGATCAGCCAGGCCGGTACGTTCTCGCCGGGGCCCTCGCCCTGCCCGTACTGCCCGCCGTACATGTGGTGGCAGGCCTCGACGTAGGGCATCGACTCGTTCATGAACCGCTTGGCGGACATGTTGACGATGATCGACCCGGGCGAATTGCGTTCCGAGAGCGCGAACCACGGCGCGTCGACCAGTGGAACCGTCGGGCCCCACCAGGAATCCTCCATGAGCTCCAGTGCGGCACCGAGCTTTTCGGCGGCGAGGATGCCGTCGCCGGTGTTGGCGGCAGCGCCCACGGTCCATTCGGTGGTGATCGGAGCGCGTTGGTACTTCACCCGCATCTGCTCGTTGTGCTCGAACCCGCCGGAACCCAGGATCACACCCTTGCGGGCCCGGATCAGCGTCGGCTCAGCGCTTTCGGGGTCCTGCGTGTTACGGACATAGATCCCGCGCACCACGCCGTCCTCGACGTACAGATCGGTCAGCGCGGTGTTGAGCAGCACCGGCACGCCGGCCTTCTGCAGCCCGATGCGCAGTGGAGCGATCAGCGCCCGGCCCATGCCGACCAGGTTCTTGCCGGTCGCGTTGGCCCAGACGGAGCGCACGCCGACCTTGATGCTGCGCAGCACACCCCGCGGGTGGCGCTTGAGCTGGTTGAGCCGCACATAGTCCTGCTGCAGCACCACCATGTTCATCGGCACCTTGCCGTACGGCGGCTCGAGGCCCTTCTCGTCGGCACCGAGCTTCTTGGCGTTGAACGGTTTGGGTTCCACCGAGCGACCGGTGGCCTTACCGCCCGGGGTCTCCGGGTAGTAGTCGGAGTAGCCGGGCACCCAACACAGCTTGAGTGGGGAGTTCTTGAGGACGAACGACAGCATCTCCGGACTGCGGTCCAGGTAGGTGTCGATCTTGTCGGCCGGCACCGCGTCGCCGATGATGGCGTGCAGGTACTGGCGCGCCGCCTCGGCTGTGTCTTTGACCCCGTCACGCTTGAGGATCTCGTTGTTCGGGATCCACACGCCGCCACCTGACCGCGCAGTGGAACCACCGTAGTGCGGAGCCTTCTCGACGACTACTGTCGAGAGGCCCTGGTGAGCAGCGGTGAGGGCGGCGACCATGCCGGCAGCGCCGCTGCCGACCACGACGACGTCGTACTCCTGTCCAGTCATGTAGAACACGTTATAGAATTGCAGTGCCTTTCGACAACAGGCCCGCAACTGTGCCGGTCGAGGCCCTAATCGAGTTATGAGGGGAATTCACCAAGATGCTCAGTGTCGAGGTCCGTGACGAGCTCGCTGCCGATCTGGCCGAGGCGGAGCGTAGCCGGGTGCCGACGACCCCGTTGACGGATCGGTATGCCGATATCGACGTCGTCGATGCCTACGAGATCCAGCTGATCAATATCCGGCAGCGTGTTGCCGAGGGCGCTCGGGTGATCGGGCACAAGGTGGGTCTGTCGTCGGAGGCGATGCAGAAGATGATGGGGGTGGATGAGCCCGATTACGGACATCTGCTCGCCGATATGGAGGTCTTCGAGGACAAACCTGTTGCGGCGGGCCGGTTTCTGTATCCGCGGGTCGAGGTCGAGGTGGGGTTCATCCTGGCCGATGACCTGCCCGGGGCGGGGTGCACCGAGGACGATGTGCTGGCTGCCACGGCGGCGTTCGCGCCGTCGATCGAGCTGATCGACACCCGGATCACCGACTGGAAGATCAAGCTGTGCGACACGATCGCCGACAACGCGTCGTCTGCGGGTTGGGTGCTTGGCCCGGAACGGGTGTCGCCCAAGGACATCGATATAAAAGCCATCAATGCCGTCTTGAAACGCAACGGCGAGGTGGTCGCCGAAGGTCGCAGCGACGCCGTGCTGGGCAATCCCGTCACCTCGGTGGCGTGGTTGGCGCGCAAGGTCGATCAGTTCGGGGTTCGCCTGAAGGCGGGGGACATCGTGTTGCCGGGTGCCTGCATGCGTGCGATAGATGCTCGTCCCGGTGACGATTTCGTAGCAGATTTCGACGGGCTAGGTTCAGTTCGTCTTTCTTTCGAATAGGAGCCACGTATGGCTGAGAAGTTGAGTGTTGCGATTGTGGGGTCGGGCAATATCAGCACCGATCTGCTGTACAAGTTGTTGCGGTCGGACTGGCTGGAGCCGCGCTGGATGATCGGGATCGATCCGGCGTCCGAGGGTCTGGCCCGTGCCCGCAAGCTGGGGTTGGAGACCTCCCATGAGGGGGTGGATTGGCTGTTGGGCCAGTCCGAGCGCCCCGATATCGTGTTCGAGGCGACCAGTGCCTATGTGCACCGTGATGCCGCGCCGCGCTATCAGGAGGCGGGGATCACCGCGATCGATCTGACGCCTGCGGCGGTCGGGCCGGGGGTGATTCCGCCGGCGAATCTGCGGGCGCATCTGGATGCGCCGAATGTGAACATGGTGACCTGTGGTGGGCAGGCGACCATTCCGATGGTGTACGCGGTGTCTCGGGTGGTGGATGTGTCCTATGCCGAGATCGTGGCGTCGGTGTCGAGTGCTTCGGCGGGTCCGGGGACGCGGGCCAATATCGATGAGTTCACCAAGACGACCAGTGCGGGTGTGCAGCACATCGGTGGTGCGCGTTCGGGTAAGGCGATCATCATCTTGAATCCGGCGGAGCCGCCGATGATCATGCGCGACACCATTTTCTGCGCGATCCCCGAGGATGCCGATCATGACGCGATCACGGCGTCGATCAAGGAGGTCGTGGCGCAGGTGCAGACTTATGTGCCCGGTTACCGGTTGCTCAATGAGCCGCAGTTCGATGAGCCGACGGTGTTCAACGGCGGCAACCATCTGGTGACCACGTTCGTCGAGGTCGAGGGTGCCGGGGATTACCTGCCCCCGTATGCGGGGAATCTGGACATCATGACCGCGGCGGCCACCAAGGTGGGCGAGGAGATCGCGAAGGAACGTGTGTCGGCGACGAGCGCAGGAGCACAAGCATGAGTGACATCTTCTTCAACCCGGTGTGGGACGTGCGGATGACCGATACGTCGTTGCGGGACGGGAGCCATCACAAGCGCCATCAGTTCAGCGCCGATGAGGTGCGCTCGATCGTCGCGGCGCTGGATGTGGCCGGGGTGCCGGTCATCGAGGTCACCCATGGTGACGGGCTGGGTGGGTCGAGCTTCAATTACGGGTTCTCCAAAACCCCTGAGCAGGAGCTGATCAAGCTCGCGGCGCAGACGGCCAAGGACGCCAAGATCGCCTTTTTGATGCTGCCGGGTGTGGGCACCAAGGAGGACATCAAGGAGGCGCAGAACAATGGTGGTGAGATCTGCCGGATCGCCACGCACTGCACCGAGGCCGATGTGTCGATCCAGCACTTCGGGTTGGCCCGCGAACTCGGGTTGGAGACCGTCGGCTTTTTGATGATGAGCCACACGATTTCTCCGGAGAAGCTGGCGGCCCAGGCCCGGATCATGGCCGATGCGGGTTGTCAGTGTGTGTATGTGGTGGATTCGGCGGGTGCGTTGGTGCTCGATCAGGTGGCCGATCGGGTGGCCGCGCTGGTCGCCGAACTCGGCGATGACGCCCAGGTGGGTTTTCACGGGCATGAGAATCTCGGCCTGGGAGTGGCCAACAGCATCGAGGCCGTGCGGGCGGGGGCCAAGCAGATCGACGGCAGCACCCGCCGGTTCGGTGCCGGTGCGGGTAACGCGCCGGTGGAGGCGATGATCGGGGTGTTCGACAAGATCGGGGTGAAGACCGGTATCGATTTCTTCGAGATCGCTGATGCTGCCGAGGATGTGGTCCGCCCGGCGATGCCGGCCGAATGCCTGCTCGACCGCAACGCCCTGATCATGGGGTATTCCGGGGTGTACTCCAGCTTCCTCAAGCACGCCATCCGCCAGTCCGAGCGCTACGGGGTGCCGGCACATCAGCTGCTGCACCGCGCCGGGCAACGCAAACTGATCGGCGGCCAGGAAGACCAGCTCATCGACATCGCCCTGGAGATCAAGCGCGAGCAAGAGGCCGCCGCCACAACATAGCGTCAGCCGGAGCGGCGGGTACCAGCCGATCATCAGCAAAACGATAAGTGACAGTCAGAAATCCAATTATTTCTGGGAAGTCCCGAAAAAATGGATACCGGGACTGTGTAATTTATCAGAAAAGCGCGATGACATGCGGTTATAGCGCGCATTTGTGAAAATAAAGTGAATTGGAGCGGTATTTCACAAATGGCGATTCGGATGAACTGATTCGGGGTCGTCCCACGTTCAATGGGCATGACAGATACATCGGAAACCCCATTCATCAGCACCCTCGGCGGCCCGCGTCCGGGCGCCCCGCACATCGCAGGCACCGGGGTGGCAATGACACCGCACCGGTACTCGCAGGACGAGGTCGTCCGGGAGCTCGGCACGATCATCGACCCGGCATTCACCAGGTTCGCGAGCACCAGCGGAATCGCGACCCGTAGCCTCGCCCTGCCGCTGGATCGCTACGCGACGCTGTCGGGCTTCACCGAGGCAAACGAGGCCTACCTGCAGGTCGCGACAGACTCGGTGAGCGTGCCGCACGCACGGCGCTGGACGACGCCCATCTGCGGCCGGAGGACGTGGATGCCGTGATCGCGGTGTCGAGCACGGGCGTCGCCGTTCCGACGATCGATGCCCGGATCTTCTCCCGGCTGGGGTTGCGGCCCGACGTGAAGCGGCTCCCGCTCTTCGGCCTGGGCTGTGTCGCCGGTGCCGCCGGCCTGGCCCGGACGCACGACTACCTTCGCGGTTTCCCCGACCAGGTGGCGCTGCTGCTGTCGGTGGAATTGTGCTCGCTGACCCTGCAACGTGACGACACCTCCATCCCGGCGCTGATCGGACTGTGCCTGTTCGGTGACGGCGCCGGTGCCGTCGTGGCAACCGGCGCCGATCGAACGCCGACCGGGCCCAACCTCATCGGCAGGCCGCGGGTGCTGGCCACCCGCAGCCGGCTGTTCCCCGACACCGTCGACGTGATGGGCTGGAATGTCAGCGCGAGCGGTTTTCAGCTGGTGATGTCGCGCGACGTTCCGCGGATGGCCTCGGATCACCTGGGTGCCGAGGTCACCGACTTCCTGTCCGACCACGGCCTGACGACCGCCGACGTGTCCACCTTGAATCGCCCCGGGTTCGATGCACACGTGGTTACTGGTGTGCAGCCGCGGATGGGGCTGTGATTGCAGCGTAGTGGTTGGCTTCGTATTCGATTGGTGGGATGCGACCCAGGCGGTGTATGAGGCGGTCGGTGTTGTACCAGCCGACCCAGTCGGCGGTGAGCAATTCGACGTCGGTCAGCCGGTGCAGCGGGCCGCGTCGAAATGGTGAGTCGTCGCGGACGGCTTCGTTCTTGTACAACCCGATCGTCGTCTCGGCCAGGGCGTTGTCGAAGGCGTCGCCCACCGAGCCGATCGAGGGCACCAGCCCCGACAAGGTCAGGGTTTCCCCAAGGCGTACAGACGTGTACTGCGAGCCGGCATCGCTGTGGTGAATAGTGTTGCCCGACAGTGGGTTACCTTCCCCGATGCGGAGTTGCGCGGCGTGGCGGATCGCCCGGCGCACGAACGCATCACTCTTGCCCGCCGAGCAGGTCCAGCCCACGATGCGACCAGCGTAGGCGTCGATCGCGAACGCGGTGTAGACGAACACCCCGCTGGCCAGCCGGACGTAGGTGAAGTCCGCGACGAGCAGCATGTTGGGTGCAGGCACCCGGAATTGACGCTTGACCAGATCGGCGGCACGCGCTGCGGCTGGATCGGCGATCGTAGTGCGGACCTTCTTGCGGCGGGTGACCCCGCGCCAGCCGTTGGCACGCATGAGGCGCTCCACGGTGCAACGGGCCACCATGATGCCCTGACGCTGCAGGTGAGCCCACATCTTGGTGGCCCCGTACAGCGACTCGGGTGTGCGGCGGCCGTGCTCGTCGGGCTCGTAATGGCCGGCCAGCACCTCGGTGATGACCGTATCCCACAGCGCCCGCGCTGATGGGGGTCTCGACAACCAGGCGTAGAACGTTCTCGGGGCGATCGTGACGCCGTGCTCGGTGAGCACGCGGCAGATCGGAGCGACCCCGAACCGAGCACGATGCTCGGCGATGAACGCACAGATCAACGGTGTCGCGGGTCGCTCTCCCGCGCGAAGAAAGTTGTTGCGGCTTTGAGGATTTCGATGGTTTCCTCGAGCTCGCGGTTCTTGCGTTTGAGTTCCCGGTTCTCCCGTGCGATCTCGGAGGGCACCCCGTCGCGGACCCCGGCATCAACCTCAATTTGAGTGATCCACCGGCGCAGCGTCTCCGGCGCGATACCCAGTCGCTTGGCGACCGCAGCCACGCAGGCCGTCCGGGTGTCGTACTCCTCGGCATGGTCGGTGACCAACCGCACCGCCCGGGTCTTGAAATCGTCGTCGTACTTCTTCGGCATGATGCGAACTACCTTCCCTCGAAAGAAGGTGTGCATCAAACACGGGGCGATTCACCTGGGTGTGTCACCCGGGTGGACCCAAGGTGCTCGATGCGGTGTCGGAGGCACTGGACGTTCCACCCGTCGAGTTCCGGCACAGCGGGGAGTCCATGCGGGACAACGGCAATATCTCGTCAGCGTCCGTGCTGGACGTGCTGGACCGCACACTGGCCGAACCGCCGGACCGGGGATCGACGGGCCTGCTGCTGGCCATGGGTCCCGGATTCAGCTTCGAGCTCGTGTTGCTGGGCTGGTAGGCGGTCGGCGATGTATTACCTGTTCATCGTGCTGATCGGTCTCGAGCGGCTGGTCGAGCTGGCGGTTTCGCGCCGAAACGCCAACTGGTCCTTCGCCCGTGGGGGCCGGGAGTTCGGTCAGGGGCACTACCCGGTGATGGTGGCGATGCACAGCGCACTGCTGCTGTCGTGCATGGCCGAAGTCGCCTTCGCGCACCGTCCGTTCATCCCCGCACTGGGGTGGCCAATGGTTGCCGTGGTGGCCGCCAGCACCGTCGTCCGCTGGTGGTGTGCCGCCACGCTCGGCAAGCACTGGAATCCGAGACTCATCATCGTGCCCGGCGCCGAACTGGTGCGCAGCGGCCCCTACCGCTGGATACATCATCCCAACTACACCGCGGTCGCCGTGGAAGTCGCCGCCCTGCCGCTGGTGCATTCGGCGTGGCTGACCGCGATCGTGTTCACCATCGCCAACGCGGCGGTATTGCGCGTCCGGATCACTGCCGAGAACCTCGCGCTCGGATACGCCTGAGAAGAAGGAGCCGCGCCCCGGCCGCCGAACACCGGTGACCGGGGCGCCGGCCTGCGACGATACGGCTACTCGGTGGGCGAGTATCCCGGCTTTGCCATCAGTTCGCGCAACCCGGCGTCGATGAAGTCGGTGTCCACGTCGTTGGCGCCGCCACCGGCGAAGTGCCCCCAGATGCCCGGGATCACCCTGACCTCGCCGTGCGGAATGAACTCGCTCGCCCACTGCTCGTCCTCCGGTGGGAAGTACAGGTCCTTCTCGGCGGGCATGGCCAGCAGCGGGCACTTGATGGACGCCAGCGCCTTCTTCACATCGCCGTCGAATCCCGGTGTTTCCCCGACATTTCCGCTGTGCCAGGTACCGATCATGGCGATCAGGTTGTTCGGGTCGCGGCCGTCGCGGAAGAACCCCTCCCAGAACCCGTAGAGGAAGTCGTCGAAGGATGTGTAGCCGAGTTCGCGCCAGGTCTCCTGCCAGTAGAACGCCTGGGAATAGCCCCAGCCGGAGTAGACCCGCGCGAACGCGCGTAACCCCTTGACCGGCAGCCTATCCGGCTCGTAGTCCCCGCCGGCGAAGTCGGCGTCGGCGGTGAGCGCTGCGACCAGCGACTCCAGGAAAACCTTGTTGTGCGGTGCGGTGATGCTGGATCCACAGAAGGGTGCGGCCCGTTGCACCATCTCGGGATGGCTGACCGCCCACTGATACGTCTGGCCTGCGCCCATCGACCACCCAGTGACAAGTGCGATCGAGGAGATGCCGAACTTCTCGGTGACCAGCCGATACTGCGCTTCCACCTGGTCATGGAACGTGACGGCGGGAAAGCGCGGCCCGTCATAGGGTGCGGGGGTGTTCGACGGTGACGAGGACAGCCCGTTGCCCAACATGTTGGGAATGATGATGAACTTCTCGGCGGGATCGAGCGTACGGCCGGGCCCGATGAGCCACTCGTTGTCGGTGTGCCACCCGGAATACCAGGTGGGGTAGACGATCACGTTGGACCTGTCGGCGTTGAGCGTGCCGTAGGTCCGGTAGGCCAGTGTGGCGCCGCGCAGCGTGTAACCACTCTGCAGGGTGAAGTCCCCGAGATCGAAGTACTCGGCGTCGGTCGGTGCGGGCATCAGCTGCTCACCGCGCACTGCCCGCGGTCGATACGCTGCGGTGGGGTGGCCGACGGCCGTATGTCGATATCGAAGATCGCCGTCGGGACATACAGCGTGGCACACGAATTGGGTACATCCACGACACCGGAGAGGCGTCCCTCCACGGGAGCGGCACCGAGCATCAGGTACGCCTGCTCCTTGGTCCAGCCGAACTTGGAGAGGTACTCGATGGCGTTGAGGCAGGCGTTCTGGTAGGCCAGCGTGGTGTCGAGGAAATGCTGAGTACCGTTGCGGTCCACCGAGAATCCGACGAAAGTCAGGAACTCGGAGTACCGGGGCTCGACGATTCCGGGCATGAAGATCGGGTTGGTGGTGACGCCGTAGGTCTGCATCCCGCCCTTGATGATCTCCACCCGCAGGTCGATATAACCTCCCATCTCTATTGCGCCACAGAAGGTTATCTCACCGTCTCCCTGGGAGAAGTGCAGGTCGCCGAGCGAGAGGTTCGCCCCGTCGACGAACACCGGGTAGAAGATCCGGCTGCCCTTGGAGAGGTTCTTGATGTCCTGGTTACCCCCGTTCTCCCGGGGTGGTGCGGTCCGAGCGGCCTCGGCGGCCACGCGTTCGTAGTCGGCGCCGGCCAGGCTGCCCAGCACCGCATTCGACGGTTGAGGCGGCAGCGCGAGCGGCGGCACGCGGTCCGGATCGGTGGAGATCAACTGAGCTTCCCGGTGATTCCACTCGGAGAGCAGCCCGGCGCTCGGCGCCGTGCCCATCAAGCCCGGGTGGATGAGTCCGGTGAATTCGACGCCGGGGATGTGCCTGCTGGTGGCCTTCTGGCCGGTGAAATCCCAGACCGCCTTGTACGCGGCGGGGAACCAGTCGGTGAGAAAGCCGCCACCGTTCTCCCTGGCGAAAATTCCGGTGTAGCCCCATCCCTGGCCGGCCACCGGTCCGGTCTGTTGCGGTACCGGGCCGACGTCGAGGATATCCACGACCAGCAGGTCACCGGGCTGTGCACCCTCGACCGCGAAGGGGCCTGAGAGCTGGTGCACCATCGACAGATCGCAGTCGCGGATGTCGTTGGCATCGTCGGTGTTGACGATCGTGCCGTCGAACCACTCCTTGGACTCGACGCGGAAGCTGTCGCCGGATTTCACCGTCGCCACAGCCGGGATGTCGGGATGCCATCGGTTGTGGCCCACCAGAGCCTGCTCGCGGAACGGTTTGCTCTGGTCGACGGGAAAGATCACTTCAGGCATGGATGACTCCTCGATATCGGGAATGTGTTCTGAAGAAACGGTTTACGGTGTGGGCAACATGCGGTGACGCGGATCCGCGTAGCGGCGGGTCGACGGTCCTGCGGTGCCTGCCGTTGTGTGGACGACGCCGGGCGCCGACTGGGACTGCGCGTGCAGATCGAGGATGCGCTCGCCGACCGGGTCGGATGTCAGCATCCCGCCCAGGGAGTACACCCGAGTGCTTCTGCCGCAACATGTTTCGCATTCCACCGAGGTGGGGGCGCTGCCCATGGCGAAGTGCAGGTCGAACGGGCCGTCAGCGGCGCAGCGATAGCGATAACGTGGCATGGAATCCTCCACCGATCGTTCGAATGTTCCCATTTGGGAATAATGTCGAACCTACACCCGCGGGACGCAACGTCAAGGGACAACGTGCCACGCGTTCGGGGCGGGAGCGATTGTTCACAGGGTTGTCACGTCTGCCGCCGATCGGCGTGTAGACCCAGCGCGACGGATTTACAATGGCGCAACACGCACGTCCTAGATTGGCGTGGGGTCACTGTCCTTGAGGAAAACCATTGGGGTGATTGCTGACTCCGCAGTTCGAAGGAGTTCGGCACCATGCGACGACGCTCGCAACGTGGTTCGGCGGCGGTCCTGCTGCGACACGGTGCGGTAGACGGCGCCGAGTTCGACCAGCGCATCGACGATGCGTGTGGCGGAGGTGGACGGAACTGCCAGTGCGTCGACGATATCCGACATCGAGCATCCCGGATTCTGGTGCACGACGTGCAGCGCGCGCCAGCGGTCCACGGTGAGGTCGGTACCGGCGAGCGCGCCGTCGATCCCGGCGGCGACGACGGCGGCACGCCTGAGCAACGCGAGTGCCTCGACGAGGTCGTCCATGACTTGCCTTCTGGATCGGGAATCCACAGCATGCCAGAAACCGCCACCCGGACGGAACGACCTCGTCCCCACCGCACCGAGTTCCGGGTGGCCTTGGCCCTACCGCGTCGCGGTCCGGCGGGGATCTTCGGGCTGGAATGCCGCGCGGCGGCCGAACTGGCTGCTGCGGAGATCGACGCCGCCGGTGGGGTCGCAGGCCGGTCGGTGCAGTTCGTACACGTGGACGCCGGCGGCGATCCGGCAGCGGTGGCCGACAGCATCCGGGACCTGGTGGATGCCGGCTCGGTCGATGCCGTCACCGGGTGGCATCTGTCCAATGCCCGGCAGGCCATCGCCAAGGTGGTCCGCGGCCGGATTCCCTACGTATACGCCGCGGCGTACGAGGGCGGCGAGCGCAGCGACGGCGTGCTGTGCAGCGGTGAGGTGCCCGGCGACCAGATCATCGCCTCCCTGCGCTGGCTGCGCACCGAACTGCGGCTACGCCGGTGGTTCATCGTGGGAAACGACTATGTGTGGCCGCGCGGCTCGGCGGCGGCCACCAGGGCCGGGCTGACGGGCACCGACATCTCGATCCTGGGTGAACGGTTCGTGCCGCTGGGTGTCGATGATCCACACGGCTGGGATCGGGTGCTGGCAGATATCGTGGCGGCCGATCCGGACGGCGTCGTCACCCTGCTGGTGGGATCCGATGCGGTGCGCTTCAACAGGGCTTTCGCCGAGTCCGGCCTGGACGCCACGGTCACCCGCTTCAGCCCGTTCACCGACGAAACCGTGGTGCTCGCCAGCGGAAGCCCCGCGACCAGGAACCTGTTCATCTCGGCTGGCTGGTTCGCCGGGTTGGCTTCGGCATCGGCCGCGGAATTCAGTGCCGGGTTCAGCCGGGCCTTCGACCTGGTCAACGGGACCGGCCCGATCGGCGAGTCGGCCGCGCCGCAGCCCGGAACCATGGCCGAAACGACGTACTCCGGGCTGCATCTGCTCGCCGGGATCGCCACCACATCGGTGCCCACCGTCGAAGACGCCCGCCGCGCGTTCGACGGATGCGGCTGGGATTCACCACACGGACCTGTCGATCTCCGCCGGGGGGCGGCCCGGCACCCGGTGCACCTCGCGGTGGCGCGCGGCGTCGAACTCGACGTCATCGCCAGGGTGCACTGACCGAGAGGTCATACCCGACCGGCACGATGGGACCATGGACACCTCCCCGTCGCTTCGCTCGCCTGTGCCGGCCACTCGCACCGAGGCGCAGGCCATCCTCGAACAGCTCGCCGGGCCGGCTGCGGTTCTGCGCGACGACCAGTGGATCGCGATCGAGGCGCTCGTGGTGCAGCGCAGACGGGCGCTGGTGGTGCAGCGCACCGGCTGGGGCAAGTCCGCGGTGTACTTCATCGCCGCCAAGCTGTTGCGCGCCGAGGGCCGCGGGCCGACGGTCATCGTGTCCCCGCTGCTTGCGCTGATGCGCAACCAGGTGGCCGCGGCGGAGCGGGCCGGCGTCAAGGCGGCCACGATCAACTCCAGCAATGTCACCGAATGGGACACCGTGCATGAGCGGGTGAATGCCGGCGATCTGGACGTTCTGCTCGTCAGCCCGGAACGCCTGAACAATCCCGACTTCCGGGACGCCGTGCTGCCCGCGCTGGCCGCCGACGCCGGCCTGGTGGTGGTCGACGAGGCGCACTGCGTCTCCGACTGGGGCCACGATTTCCGGCCGGACTACCGGCGTATCCGCACGTTGATCGCCGAGCTGGGCTCCGATGTCCCGGTGCTGGCGACCACCGCCACGGCCAACGACCGGGTGGTCGCCGATGTCGCCGCGCAGCTGGGCGTCGGCGGTGGGGACACCCTGGTGCTGCGCGGCGGGCTGGACCGGGAATCGTTGAGACTGTCGGTGGTGCAGGCGGGCGGTCCGGCGCAGCGCGCGGCGTGGTTGGCAGCACATATCGATTCGCTGCCCGGATCGGGCATCGTCTACACCCTGACCGTCGCGCAGGCCCACGATGTCGCGACCCTGTTGCGCGACCAGGGGCACGCCGTGGCGGCCTACACCGGCGCCACCGAAGCCGCCGAACGCGAGCAACTCGAGGCCGACCTGCTGAACAACAACGTCAAGGCGCTGATCGCCACCTCGGCACTGGGGATGGGTTTCGACAAGCCCGATCTCGGCTTCGTCGTCCACCTGGGCGCCCCGTCCTCGCCGATCGCCTACTACCAGCAGGTGGGCCGCGCCGGTCGTTCGACCGCCAGCGCCGAAGTGATCCTGCTGCCCGGGCGCGAGGACGCCGATGTGTGGCGCTATTTCGCATCGGTGGCCTTCCCGTCGGAAGCCATGGTGCGACATGTGATCGACGCGCTGGAACCGGACCGGGCGCTGTCCACCGCCGCACTGGAACCACTGGTGGACCTCAACAGGTCCCGGCTGGAGATGGTGCTCAAGGTGCTCGACGTCGACGGTGCCGTGCGCCGGGTGAAGGGCGGTTGGATCGGCACCGGGCAGCCCTGGGAGTACGACGAACCCCGCTACCGCCACCTCGATGAGGCACGCAAACGCGAACAGCAGGCGATGCTCGACTATCAGAGCACCACGGATTGCCGGATGTCCTTCCTGCGCAAGCAACTCGACGATCCGGAACTCGGCCCGCAGCCGTGCGGCCGCTGCGATAACTGCGCCGGGTCGTCCTTCCACGCCGATGTGGATGCCGCTGCCGCCGAGGCCACCCGCGAACAGTTGATGCGCCCCGGTGTCGAGATCACCCCACGCAAGCAGTGGCCCACCGGACTGGGCAAGCTCGGCATCGAGCAGTCCGGAAAGATCAACGACGGTCCCGCCGCGGGCCGCGTCATCGGCAGGCTCACCGACCTGGGCTGGGGTGCCCGGCTGCGGAAGTTGCTCGACGCCCCCGATGCGGAGGTGCCCGACGAGATGATCACCGCCGCCGTCGCGGTGCTCAAATCGTGGAATTGGGCGCAGCGGCCGACCGCGGTGCTGGCGCTGGATTCGGTCAGTCACCCGGTGCTGACAGCCACATTGGCAGCACGGCTGGCCGAGGTCGGTCGGCTGAAAAACCTTGGTGTGCTGCAGTATTCGCCCGAGCACCGGCCGGTGGCCGCCGCCAACTCGGCTTATCGGGTGGCCGCGCTGCACGGTGCATGGATGCCGCCGCCCGTGATCGACGGCGATATCGTGCTGCTGGTCGACGACGTCACCGACACGGGGTGGACGCTGACGATGGCGGCCCGCTCGGTGCGGGCGGCCGGCGCAACCGACGTGCTGCCCTTCGCGCTGGCGGCGGTGAGCTGACTACCGGGCCGGGAAGGCGATGAAGATGTCGCCGAGCCAGACTCCGAAGCCGTTGTTCCCCGGGTTCCACACCACCGGCAGCGGGCCGCCGGGAATCGGATAGCCCGCCGGAAGCAGGTCGACCGGTGGAAGCCAGAACGGCGGCAGACCGGCCCGCACCGGATCGCCCCAGTGCCCGGGTGGCACGCCGTAGAACGGCCCCGGTGCCTGCTTCACCTGCCCGGGCGGACCGAAGGGATTCTGTCCGGGCGGATCACCGGGCAGCCAGATGTCATCCTTGCCCGGATCGGCGCCCACGGCACCGGCGGAGGCGAACGCTCCCAGGCCCAGTGCCAGTGCTGTGGCCAGACCCGCTGCAGTTGTCTTGATCTTCACGATGGACTCCTCAGATTCGGATTCTCGAAGACCCCCAGACGCCGTCGAGGTTACCCACCGCACCGCCACCCGAAACGGGCTACCAGCGCGCCTTGGAACCACTCAGTGACCGGGTCACCGCATCCGCGGTCTTGACCAGGGCCGACGCCCGGTCGGCGATCTCGTCGTCGGTGATCGCGTGCCCGATCTGCATCGTGGCCACCATCACCTGGCGTTGATGGTGGTCGTAGACCGGGGCGGCGATGACGCTAATGTCATGCCGGGCCTCGGGTCCGTCCTCGCCGCGCAGGTAGACCCGCTCGCCGATATCGGAGACCAATTCGCCCAGCAGGGCCCGCAATTCGTCGGGCAAGGTGTTGGACATGCCCGCCATCAAGGCGTACAGCCGCCGTCCGCCGGGGGTGAGTCGTTCCACCAGGTACCCCGCGGTGCGGCACTCGGCGATCACCCGCTCGAAGCGGTCGGTATCGGTACGCAGCGGAATCGTCGGTTCCTTGTCCAGCCAGTCGCGGACCGCGCGTTCGTCCCACAGCACGAACATCAGTCCCACCGGCGGAGCGAACGGATAGCTCTGCCCGACCTGCACGGTGGCGGGCGCGCCGGACGGTGCCACCAGTTCGAGCAGGGTAATCCGGTCGTCGATCACCCCGGACAGTGCGGCGGTGGCGCCGTAGGTCTGCGACAGCAGGCGCAATTCATCGCGGGCGGACGGGCTGACCCGCAGCGATTCCTGCGCGAGGTGGCCGAGGGTGATCAGCGCAGGTCCCAGGCGGTAGGTCTTGTCACGGCCGGTCTCCCCGGCGTCGCGCACCAGGTAGCCGGCCTCGGTGAGCGAGGTCAGGATGCCCAGGCAGGTCGGCTTGCTCAGTTCGACGCGACGCGCGAGTTCGGAGAGCCCGAATCGGTCATGCGGATGGCGGGCCAGGAACGTCAGTACGGCGATCACCCGCGCGGTGGGCGGCGACGCCCGGCCGGGTGCTTCGGGGACCGACATGCAGCGCACACCTCCGGGCGTTGACTCGAATTAGAACGCGTTCTAGTCTCGGAACGGAAACTCTACCACTTCGGTCCAATATTGGACCGATAGAAGGGAAGCCATGTATTCACAGCCGTTGGCGGAAGCCATCGCCGAGGCCGAGCGCCTGGTCGCCGAGGCGCCCTTCATCGAGTCCGAGGCCGACCTGCTGGAGGGCCTGCAGTATCTCGCCGGCTGCATCGCGGCCTGCACCCATGTCGCCTTCGACTACGACCGCGACCATCCCTTCCTGCACAGCGGAACCGGTCCCTTCACCAAGATGGGCCTGGACAATCCCGACACGATGTACTTCGGCACCCGGGTGCAGCCCGGCCATGAATATGTCGTCACGGGCCGCCGCGGGACCACCACCGATGTCAGCTTCCAGCTGATCGGCGGCGAGTACACCGATGAGGTGGTGCCCGACAGCGAGACCGCGTTCGACGACCGCAAGCTCGACATCGCCGCCGACGGCACCTTCGAGTGGCGGTTCACCCCGGACAAGCCCGCGCAACTGGTGATCCGGGAGGTCTACAACGACTGGTCGGCCCAACGCGGCACCTTCGCCATCGCCCGTGCCGATACCGAGGGCACCGCACCGCCGGCGCTGACCAGGGAACTCATCGAGAAGCGCTACACCGTCGCGGGAAAGCAGCTCATCCAGCGGGTGAAGACCTGGCTGCAGTTCCCCAAGTGGTTCTATGACAACCTGCCCGTCAACACGCTGACCGCGCCGCGGCTGACGCCGGGGGGACTGGCCACCCAATACTCCTCGGTCGGCCACTTCGATCTCGCGCCGCAGCAGGCGCTCGTCATCACGCTGCCGGTCACCGACGCGCCCTACCTCGGCTTCCAGCTGGGCAGCCTCTGGTACATCTCGCTGGACTACATCAACCATCAGACCTCGCTGAACGGCACTCAGGCGCAGGCCGATCCGGACGGCAAGATCCGCATCGTGGTGTCCGATGCCAATCCCGGCGTGACGAACTGGTGCGAGACCCTCGGGCATCCCAAGGGCTATCTGCAGTTCCGCTGGCAGCGGGTATCGCGGGAGTTGACCGAGGCCGACGGGCCGACCCTGCAGGTCGTCGACGTGGCCGAGGTCCCCGATGTGCTGCCGTACCACGCATCGAACATCATCTCGGATGAGGACTGGCGGCAGCGGATCGCCCTGCGCCAGAAGCTGATCGGCGAAAGAATGGTGGGTTGACCATGGCGGGTTTGTTGCAGGACAAGGTTGTCGTCATCAGTGGCGTGGGCCCGGCACTGGGCACCACGCTGGCCCGGCGGTGCGCCGAGGAGGGCGCCGATCTCATCCTGGCCGCCCGCACCGTCGAGCGCCTGGAGGATGTCGCCGGTCAGGTCACCGCGCTGGGCCGGCGTGCCCTGGCGGTCGGCACCGACATCACCGACGAGGCGCAGGTCGCCAATCTGGTGTCCACTTCGATCGCGGAGTTCGGCAAGGTCGACGTGCTGATCAACAACGCGTTCCGGGTGCCGTCGATGAAACCGTTCGCCAAGACCGGTTTCGACCACATTCGCGACACGATCGAGCTCACCGTGCTCGGCGCGCTGCGGCTGATCCAGGGTTTCACCCCCGCACTCACCGAGGCGAAGGGTTCGGTGGTCAACGTCAACTCGATGGTGGTCCGGCACTCTGACCCCAAGCAGGGTGCGTACAAGATGGCCAAGTCGGCGCTGCTGGCCATGTCGCAGTCGTTGGCCAGTGAACTCGGTGAGGCCGGAATCAGGGTGAACTCCGTGCTGCCCGGCTACATCTGGGGCGGCACCTTGAAGAGTTACTTCGAGCACCAGGCCGGCAAGTACGGCACCACGGTCGACGAGATCTACAAGGCGGCGGCCGCCAACAGCGACCTGAAAAAGCTACCGACCGAAGACGAGGTGGCCTCGGCCATCCTGTTCATGGCGAGCGACCTTTCCAGCGGGATCACCGGGCAGACGCTGGATGTCAACTGCGGGGAGTACCACTACTGATGCGAAGACGAGCGCGAGTGAGGATCGCAGCGAGGTACGAGCGAGGACCGGAGCGAGTGGGAGTCGAACAATGAGCAGCGCCAGCACATCTCGTACCAATGTCGGCACCGTCGAGGACCTGCACGCCTCGGCCGTGAAGGCCTGCGGGCTCGATGATTTCGGCTCCGACGACGACAACTACAAAGAGGCGTTGAGCGTCCTGCTCGAGGCCTACCAGCGCGATGCCGATCTGACCGAGTTCGGCAGCAAGATGCAGCGCTTCTTCGTCCGCAACGCCCTGGTGGCCCGGCTGGTGTCGGAGGCGGCCTTCAAGCAGTATCCGCAGCACACCGACGTACCCATCGAGCGGCCCATCTTCGTGACCGGGCTGCCACGGACCGGCACCACCGTGATCCACCGTCTGCTCACCGCGGATCCGCGGCACCAGGGTCTGGAACTGTGGCTGGCTGAGTTCCCCCAGCCGCGCCCGCCGCGCGAAACCTGGTCGCAGAATCCGGTTTTCCAGCAGCTCGACGCGCAGTTCAGCAAGGCGCACGAGGAGAACCCGGAGTACACCGGTCTGCATTACATGACCGCCGACGAGGTCGAGGAATGCTGGCAACTGTTGCGTCAGTCGCTGCATTCGGTGTCCTATGAGACGCTGGCGCACATCCCCACCTATTCGCGGTGGCTGGCACAGCAGGACTGGACCAAGTCGTATCGGCGCCACCGCCGCAATTTGCAGCTGATCGGACTGAACGAACCCGAGAAGCGCTGGGTGCTAAAGAATCCCAGCCATCTGTTCGCGCTGGACGCATTGTTCGCGACCTACCCGGATGCGCTGGTGGTGCAATGTCACCGGCCCGCGGAGACGATCATGGCCTCGATGTGCTCGCTGGCTCAGCACACCACCGAGGGATGGTCGAACAGTTTCTCCGGCAGGGTGATCGGCGAAGACTCGCTGGAGACGTGGTCGCGTGGCCTTGAGCTGTTCGATACCGAACGGGCCAAGCACGATCCCGCCCAGTTCTGCGATGTCGACTACTTCGAGTTCATCAAGGACCCGGTCGGTGCCGTCGAAGGCATCTATCGTACTTTCGGCATCGACTTGACCGACGATGCCCGGCAGGCGATCTCGGCCAGCCACGAGGAAAGCAAAAAGGGGCCGCGCGCGCCGAAGCACACCTACTCGCTGAGTGACTACGGGTTGACCGACGAGCAGGTCAGGGAGCGCTTCAAAGGGCTCTAGGCGAGTCAGCCGTCGCCGGGGGACGGTGCGCTGGAGATCTCCTCCAGGCAGCCCTCGGCGATGGCGTGCCTGATGCTATCGGTGAGCCGGTGACATGACTTGGCGCGTGCGGGATCGCCCCCGGCCGAACGGATCTCATCGAACACCGCGCAGCGTTTGGCGGCCTGGCCGTTCCACTGCACCGTGGTGTGTTCGGGGCCGAGCTTCTTGACCTGAACGGTCGCATGGCAGAACCGGCAGTCCACCGAGGCCAGCCCCGAGGTCAGATACCGTTCCTTGTCGCGCGCGGTGGCCTCGTGCACCGCTGCGGCGCGCTGCGGATCGGAGACGAAATCTGGTGCCTTGGACCAATTTCCGGTGCTGGGCCGAGGCTCGGGATGGCTGTGGTCGTGATCATCGTCGTCATGCCCGGCCAACAGCAGCATCGAGCGGGCCAGACGATCGACGTCGGGCGTCCGGGCCTGCTCGTTGCCGGCGGTCATCAGCTCGACTGCTCCGCCGATTCCTTCTGTTCTGCCTGCTTGAGGTTCTCCTGCTGCTGCAGATTCTCCTGAACCTCGACGGCCCACTTCTCGTTCGCGGCGGTGGTGTCGACCTCCATCTCGAACCGGTCGGTCATCTCCGGGGTGACATCGGCGACGTCGACGTAGAACTGCTGGTACCAGCGGCGCATCTGGTAGACGGCACCGTCCTCCTCGACCAGCAACGGATTGTCGATGCGGGTCTTGTGCTTCCAGATCTCCACGTCCTGCAGGAAGCCCTTGGACACACCTTCGGTGAACACCCGGGCCAGCTTGTCGGTGGTCTTCTCGTCGAGCCCCTTGGGCTTTTCGACGATGACGCCCCACTGCAACATGAACGAGTTCTGGCTGACCGGGTAATGGCAGTTGATCAGGATGGACTCGGCCTTGAAACCGCCATAGTTGTTGTGCAGCCAGTTGATCATGAACGACGGTCCGAAGTACGAGGCCTCCGAATCCAGGTGCGCCTCACCGTAGGTGGTGCCCAGATCGCTGATGTCCGCGCGCCCCACATTGTGCAGGTACTGGCTGGCGATGTGGCCCTCGAAGACGTTCTTGAAGTACGTCGGCAACCCGTAATGGATGTAGAAGAAGTGCGCCATGTCGGTGACGTTGTCGATGATCTCGCGGCAGTTGGAGCCCTCGATGAGCATCGTGTTCCAGCGCCACTCGGTCCACTGGTCGTCGGCGGCCTCGGGGATCTCGGGGATGCGGACCTCGGGTTGCGGCGGGTTGCCCTCGGCGTCGTGCCAGACGAACAGCAGTCCGCCGCGCACGTCGGTCTCCCAGGAGCGGGTGCGGGCCAGTCGCGGTGTGCGCTTGGCGTAGGGGACGAGCTTGCACTTTCCGTCCCCGCCCCAGCGCCAGTCGTGGAACGGGCAGGCCACGGTGTCGCCCTTGATGGTGCCCTGGGCGAGGTTGCCGCCCATGTGTCGGCAGTAGCCGTCCAGCACCTTCAGGTTGCCTTCGGAGTCGGCGAACACCACCAGCATGGTGCCGAAGATCTCGACACCGTGTGGCTCGCCGTCCAGGAAATTCGTCACTGGTCCTAGGCAGTGCCATCCGCGGGCGTAGCGGTCGGGCAGGTCGCCGGTGTCGATTTCACGAATGCCGGCAGTCTCGGTAGTCACGGTGGGCCTCCCGTATCTGGTCTCTCTAACTAGAACACGTTACAGTTTTGTCCCGCCTTCGCGCAACGTAACCACTGCTACCTGCACCGACCACGCTGTATATGTAGACGATGCCGGTTTATTCGTTCGAAGGCCGTATACCCCGAATCGATCCGGAGGCATTCGTGGCTCCCACGGCGACCCTGATCGGCGATGTGACGGTCGAAGCGGGCGCCTCGGTCTGGTTCAACACGGTGCTGCGCGGGGACTTCGCGCCGATCGTCATCCGCGCCGATGCCAACGTGCAGGACGGATCGGTGCTGCACGCGCCGCCGGGGATTCCGGTGGACGTGGGGCCGGGTGCCACCATCGGGCACGCCTGTGTGGTGCACGGCGCCCATATCGGTGCCGACGCCGTGATCGCCAACCACGCCACCGTGCTCGACGGGGTGATCATCGGCGCCCGAAGTCTGGTGGCCGCGTACGCGCTGGTGGTTCCCGGCACCAAGATCCCCGATGAAGTGGTGGTGGCCGGGGCGCCGGCGAAGATCCGCGGCCCGGTCGCGGGCACCGGCGCCGAACGGTGGGTGAAGACCAGTTCCGAGATCTACCGCGAGCTGGCCCTGCGCTACCGCGCTGGGCTCAAGGAGCTGTGAGCGCTACTGCGCATTGTCGGCGAGGCCGACCCGCAGCGCGATCTGCTGCATCTTGCCGACGCTGGTGACGAACGGATCGGTGGTGACGTCTCCGTCGGCACTCTGGAACTCGAGTCGGACCAGCGCAGGACCCTCGGTGAACAGCAGCAGGGTGACGGCCTTGTCCTCATCCGGTCGGGTGCCCCGGATCACCACACCGCCCTGGCCGACACCCATCGGCTGCGGATCGCCGGACACCTTGCGGGTGTTCACCGCCTGCTGCAGCGCGGCCGCGGCCGCCGCGTCGTCGGGGTAGATCAGCACGGTGTCGATGATGGCGCGGGTGTCCTGCTCGTTGACGAAGAAGGCGGTCGCGCCGGCGTGGCCGTCGGGCGAAGGTTCGCGGGACCGCTCCACGAAGGTGTCATCGGCGTCGGTGAGGTCGCCGGCCGTCAGCAGCAGATCCCGGTAGTCGGCGGCCTCGGCCGCCACGGACGTCGACGTGGGCGTGGAGCTGGTGGTGAACGCGGGCAGCGTCGGTGCCGGTGCGCTGGTGGCACCACCGGGTTCGGTGGGCGCACAGGCGCTGACGGTGACGACGAGCAGGGCGGCGGCGGCAAAGTGTGATCGGGACAACATAAGTGTGAAACTCAACAGCTCTTCTGGGTGTGCAGGATGAAATCGCCTACCACAGTACGCGATCGGGCTGGATCGATTCCCCGGTCGCTTCGCTCCAGCCCGCCGTTCAGACAGGCTGCGCGCTGGCCGCCGCCTTGTCCAACTCCCAGTACGCCCGCAACGCCGCGATCTTGCCGTCGGCGTTCACCCGGTAGGTGAACACACCCTCGGCCACCACCCGGTATCCGCTCGCCACGATCACGATGTGTCCCGTGTTGGCTTCCTCGTCACCGCACACGTACGACTTCTCGAAGTGGAACTCCAGCTCGCTGGGCGCGATCGCCTTGTCGAAGAAGGCGGCGATCGCCTCCTTACCGCGGTGCCCTGTGCCGTCCGGGTCGAAGTGCGACGGGCCGATGGGGTCCTCGACGATCGCGTCGTCGGCGAACAGCGCCAGCCAGGCCTCCTTGTCGCGGGCGACGGCCGCTTCCCGCGACCGTCGGCCCGCCAGGGTCACCGGGGCGGTCATCAGGAGGTGGCGGCCGGTTTGTCGCTGGAGACGACCCACATCGAGTAGTACTGTGCGCCGCCGCCGTAGGCGTGTCCGAGGGCCTTGCGGGCGCCGGGCACCTGGTGGTCACCGGCCTTGCCCATCACCTGGATGGCCGACTCGGCGAAGCGGATCATGCCGGAGGCGCCGATCGGGTTCGAGGACAGCACGCCACCGGAGGCGTTGAACGGAATCCGCCCGCCGATCGCGGTCTCACCGGCCTCGGTGAGTTTCCAGCCCTCGCCCTCGGCGGCGAAACCGAGGCTCTCCAGCCACATCGGCTCATACCAGGAGAACGGGACGTAGACCTCGGCGGCGTCGATCTCGTCGATGGGTGAGGTGATCCCGGCGTCCCGCCACAGCGCGGCCGCGGCATCGCGGCTGGCCTGCGGGTTCACCTGATCGCGACCGGCGTAGGCCAGTGGTTCGGTGCGCAGCGCGGTGGCGTGGATCCAGGCGACCGGGTTCCCGTTGGCCAGATGCGCTTCCGCCGCTTCCTCGTTGCCGATCACCATGGCCGCCGCACCGTCGGACGACGGGCAGGTCTCGTCATAGCGGATCGGATCCCACAGCATGGGGGAGGCCATCACCTTCTCCAGGGTGATGTCCGGCTGGTGCAGATGGGCCAGCGGGTTCTTCGCGCCGTTGAGCCGGTCCTTGACCGCCACGATGGCGCCGATGTGATCGGGGGCGCCGGAGCGCCGGATGTACGCGCGGATGTGCGGAGCGAAGTACCCGCCCGCGCCGGCACCGACCGGTTTGGTGAACGGCACCGGAATGCTCAACGCCCACATGGCATTCGATTCCGACTGCTTCTCCCACGCCATCGTCAGCACGCGCTTGTACTTGCCCGACTGCACCAGGCTGGCCGCCACGATCGCGGTCGAGCCACCCACCGAACCGGCGGTGTGCACCCGGATCAGCGGCTTGTTCGTCGCACCGGTGGCATCGGCCATGAACAGCTCGGGCATCATCACGCCCTCGAAGAAGTCGGGCGCCTTGCCGACGACCACGGCGTCGATATCGTCGAATGTCGACCCGGAGTCCGCCAGGGCCCGGTCGATCGCCTCGCGCACGAGGCCGTTCATCGACACGTCATGGCGCTTGGCGACGTACTTGGTCTGCCCGGTTCCCAGCACCGCGGCGAGCTTGCCTGCCATGAGTTATTTCCCTTCCAGCACGGCGACGAGATTCTGTTGCAGCGCGGGGCCGCTGGTGGCGTGCGCCAGTACGCGGCCGGCGGAGCCATCGAAGATGTGCTGAGCGGCGAAGCCGATGCGCTCCAGTCCGGCGGAGAACATCGGGTTGGCGGCCAGTGCACCACCGGACGGGTTGACCTTGGTCTGCGCCCCCAGCCCGATCGCCTCGGTCAGGATCAGCTGCTGGTGGGTGAACGGCGCATAGATCTCGGCGACATCGATCGAACCGGTGTCGCCCCCGGTGGCCGCCTTGGCCGACGCCGCCGTCGACGGTGAGGTCGTCAGATCGCGGGCACCCAGGATCGGCGTCTCGATGCGGTGCTCGATACCCGTTATCCAGGCCGGGTTCTCCCGGAGTTCCCGGGCCCTGTCGCCGGCGGCCAGCACGATCGCGGACGCACCATCGGTGATCGGCGCGATGTCGTGGCGGCGCAACGGGTCGGCGAAGTACGGCCGGGACAGCAGCTCGTCGATGCTGCCGGTGACCTCCTCCCTGTCGGTGCGACCCGCCGCGGCATAGGAATCCAGTGCGACCTGGGCCATCTGCTCGGCGGTCCACGTGCCGGCGTCCAGGCCGGCCCGGGCCTGCAGGCCGGCCATCGACACCGAGTCCGGCCACAGCGGCGCCACGGTGTACGGATCGGTCTGCATGGCGAGCACGCGGCGCAGGGTGCCCGCCGAGGACTTGCCGAATCCGTAGACCAGCGCGGTCTCGACCTGGCCGGTCAGCAGCTTGATATAGGCCTCATACAGCGCCCAGGCGGCATCCATCTCGACATGCGACTCGTTGATCGGCGGGATCGCGCCGATCGAGTCGATGGCCGAGATGAACGAGAAGGCGCGGCCGGCAAGGTAATCCGAGGACCCCGAGCACCAGAAGCCGATATCGGTCTGCTTGAGGCCGAGTTCGGTGTAGAGCTGGTGGAAACACGGCATCAACATCTCGACGCCGTTGGTGGTGCCGTCGGTGCGGCGGACGTGGGGCGCGTGTGCGAAGCCCACCACTGCGATTTCAGTCATCAGTTCGGGCCCTTTACAGGTGGTGCTTGTAGGTGTCGTAGTCGGCGTCGGGTTCGCCGGTGGGCTTGAAGTAGTCGATGTTGTCGATGCCCAGGCCCCACTCTTCGCGCGGTTTCCACACGGCCTGCACGCGCATCCCCATCCGCACATCGGCCGGGTCGATCTCGACCACCAGGTGCAGGAACGGGATATCGGCGCCGTCGAGCAGCACATAGGCCGCCACATAGGGCGGCTTGATGCGCTGCCCGGGGAACGGGATGTTGATGATCGCGAAGGTCGTGACGGTGCCGACGTCGGGCAGCTCCAGGAACTCGTCGAGCGCCAAACCGGTTGCGGGATCGGCTTCCTTGGGCGGGAAATACACCTTGCCGGGCTTGCCGTCGCGACCACTCCTGGTGCGGCCGCCGAGCAGTTTGCCCTCCTCGAGCGCCTTGAGGAAGGTGGTCTCGGGCAGGGACGCGGTGTGCTGGATCTCGATGAAGCTGGGCGTCACCTGCACCGTGACCGGGTCGCGGTCATCGGCACCGGAGGATGGTCCCACTGGTTCCTCTTGGTCGCCGGGCACGAACCAGGCGATATCGGTGATCGCGCCGACCGGCTCGTCGACCCAGTGCGCGTGCACCCGGTCACCGGTCTTGAGGGAGCCCTCCGGGGCGTCCACCGCGTGCAGCAACGGGGTGTCCGCCCCGTCGAGTTTGATCAGCGCCCAGGCGAACGGACGGTCCAGCGGCTGGCCCTCCAGGGGGGCCGGCTGCCAGGTCCAGGACAGCACGGTGCCGACGGCGCTGACGGGCACGACCTCGGTCAGGGCCTCGTAGGTGACCGGGTCATACTCAGCGGGTGGTACGTGCACCCGGCCATCCGAACCGCGCACGCCGACGATGCGTCGTCCGCGCAGTGCGGTGAAGAACTGGGATAGGAGTGGTCCGACTGAACGGGTGTAGTCGAATGAGAGCTTCAGCGGCGCCGAGAGGGGCCGCTCATGCTCGTCGATCTGCACCGGGCTGCTTTGGCCTGTGGTCACGGCATCGAGTAGAACAGGTTCTAAGAATGGTTTCAACCATGCGTCGGAAGGTGATCTAAATGAAGTTGGGTCTTCAGCTCGGTTACTGGGGCGCACAGCCGCCGACCGACCATGCCGAACTGGTCGCCACGGCCGAAGCCGAGGGCTTCGACACCGTCTTCACCGCCGAGGCGTGGGGCTCCGACGCCTACACCCCGCTGGCCTGGTGGGGACGTGAGACCACGCGCATGCGGCTGGGCACCTCGGTCCTGCAGCTCTCGGCCCGCACGCCCACGGCGCTCGCCATGGCCGCGCTGACGCTCGATCATCTCTCCGGCGGGCGGCACATCGTCGGCCTCGGTGTCTCCGGGCCGCAGGTGGTCGAGGGCTGGTACGGCGCGAAGTTCCCCAAGCCGCTGGCCCGCACCCGCGAATACATCGACATCCTGCGCCAGGTCTGGGCCCGTGAGGCGCCGGTGCGCAGCGACGGCCCGCACTATCCGCTGCCGCTGACCGGCGAGGGCACCACCGGACTGGGCAAGAACCTCAAGCCGATCACCCACCCGTTGCGCGCCGACATCCCGGTGATGCTGGGCGCCGAGGGTCCCAAGAACGTGGCGCTGGCCGCCGAGATCGCCGACGGCTGGCTGCCGATCTTCTACTCACCGCGCATCGCCGGCATGTACAACGAGTGGCTCGACGAGGGCTTCGCCCGCCCCGGCGCGCGGCGCACCCGCGAAACCTTCGAGGTCTGCGCGACCGCGCAGGTCGTCGTCACCGATGACCGCCCGGCCATCATGGAGCTGATGAAGCCGCACCTGGCGCTCTATATGGGCGGCATGGGCGCCGAGGACACCAACTTCCATGCCGACGTGTACCGCCGGATGGGCTACGCCGAGGTCGTCGACGACGTGACGAAGCTGTTCCGTACCGATCGAAAGGACGAGGCTGCCAAGGTGATCCCCGACGAGCTCGTGGACGACTCGGCGATCGTCGGCAACCTCGACTACGTGAAGGAGCAGATCGTCGCGTGGGAGGCCGCCGGGGTGACGATGATGGTCGTCGGTGCCCGTTCCAGCGAGCAGATCAAGGATCTCGCCGCGCTGGTGTAGCTCGCCGACTAGACACTTCCTTGCAATGTGTCTACTGCGCGCTCTAGATTGGGGCGCGTGACCCACGCCACATCGCAATACGTGATCGCGGGTGAAACCGTGACGATGCCCGTGCAGATCCGCCGGGCCACCCAGCACATGGCCATGTTCTCCGTTGACGCCGATGCCGCGCAGCGGATGATCGACTACAGCGGACTGCAGGTGTGCCGGTACCGGCCGCGCCGCGCCATGGTGATCCTGATGTTGATGCACTACGTCGACGGGGACCTCGGCCCGTACCTGGAGTACGGCACCAACGTCATGGTGAACCCACCGGGATCCACGGCATCGGGTCTGCGCGCGCTGGGGCAGGCGGCGGCGTTCATCCACCACCTGCCGGTGGACGGTGCGTTCACCATGGAGGCGGGCCGCCATATCTGGGGCTACCCGAAAGTGATGGCGGACTTCACCATTCGATCCCCTGGTCGCTCCGCTCCTGCCCGCCGTTTCCGCGAAGGGCAGAGTTTCGGATTCGACGTCAGCGTCGATGGTCGGCACGCGGTGAGCATGGAGTTCGGCAAGGGGCTGGCGGTGCCCGCGGCGTTCACGTCGAAACCGCAGGTGCATCCGACCTACTCACATCTGGACGGCGTCACCCGCGAAACCGCGGGGGAGATGCGGCTTTCGGGTGTGCGCTACCGGCCCGGGGGCGTGTCCGTGCGCCTCGGCGGCCATCCGATCGGACGCGAACTCGCCGCGCTCGGATTGCCCAAACGCGCGCTGGTCTCGAGCTCGGCGGAGAACGTACAGATGACATTCGGTGATGCCAAGGAGATTGCATGACAGGGGTTCTGACGGGTCCGTCCACGAAAGCACGGCCCGATGTGGACCTGGCCGACGGCCGGTTCTACGCCGACGGCACCACCGCGCGCGAGGCCTACCGCTGGATGCGGGCCAACGAACCGGTGTTCCGTGACCGTAATGGGCAGGCCGCCGCGGCCAGTCATGCCGCGCTGCTCGATGCCGAGCGCAATCCCGAGCTGTTCTCCAGCGCCGGTGGGATCCGCCCCGACCAGCCCGGCATGCCGTACATGATCGACATGGACGACCCCGCACATCTGTTGCGGCGCAAGCTGGTCAACGCCGGGTTCACCCGCAAGCGGGTGATGGACAAGCTGCCCTCCATCGGCAACCTGTGCGACACCCTGATCGACGCGGTGTGTGAGAAGGGTGAATGCGATTTCGTCCGCGATATCGCCGCCCCGCTGCCGATGGCGGTGATCGGTGACATGCTCGGGGTGGCACCCCAGGAGCGGGACCTGCTGCTCAAGTGGTCCGACGACCTGGTGTGCGGGCTGAGCTCGCACGTCGATGAGGACACCATCAAGCTGCTGATGGACACCTTTGCCGCCTACACCGCGTTCACCATGGACGTGATCGGCAAGCGGCGCGCCGAACCGACCGACGACCTGTTCTCGATCCTGGTCAACTCCGAGGTCGAGGGCTCCCGGATGGAGGACGCCGAGATCGTCATGGAGACGCTGCTGATCCTCATCGGCGGTGACGAGACGACCCGGCACACGCTCTCCGGTGGCACCGAACAGATTCTGCGCCATCGTGATCAGTGGAATCAGCTCACCGCCGATCCCGAGAAGCTGCCGATGGCGATCGAGGAAATGCTGCG
The DNA here is from genome assembly GCA_030499155.1 of Mycolicibacterium frederiksbergense. Lineage (GTDB taxonomy): Bacteria > Actinomycetota > Actinomycetes > Mycobacteriales > Mycobacteriaceae > Mycobacterium > Mycobacterium frederiksbergense_A. The sequence continues at coordinate 2,323,191 of JAUKNU010000001.1, forward strand.
CTGGACCTCGCCGGTGAAGAACATGTGCCGCACCCTCACCGCGGACACCGAATTCCACGGCACCCAGTTGCGCAAGGACGAGAAGATCATGTTGATGTTCGAGGCCGCGAACTTCGACGAGGAGGTGTTCGGTGACCCGGAGAACTTCCGGATCGACCGAAACCCGAACAACCACCTCGCCTTCGGCTTCGGCACGCACTTCTGCATGGGGAACCAGCTGGCGCGCCTGGAGCTGAAGATCATGCTGACCAAGGTGTTGCAGCGGCTGCCGGACCTGCGGCTGGCCGACGAGAACAAGCTGGGGCTACGACCTGCGAACTTCGTCAGCGGGCTGGAGTCCATGCCGGTGGTGTTCACCCCGACGAAACCGGTTCGGGCTTAACAGTTCTCATCCGCGGCACCGGAGCATCCGAGCTCCGGTGACCCGTGGGCGTCGGCAGTGGCCGATGCGGCCCGCTGCAGCAGGCCGTACAACGCGGTCTGTTCCTCGCTGTCCATTTCCGCGAACAGTCGATGTTCCAGGCGGGCCAGCGCGTGCTCGACCTCGGCCAGTCGCTGTGCGCCCGCCGGCGTCAGTACGACGGTGTGGCGCCGGCGGTCCTGCGGTGACCGGCGGCGCTCGATCAGCCCGGCCGATTCGAGTTCGTTGAGCAGTGCCACCACATTGGTCGGATCGATCCCGAGGCTCGCGGCGAGTGCGGTCTGGCTGTGTTCGCCGAAGTCGCGCAACAGGGTAAGTCCGATCACGTGGCGGGGGCGCAGATCGAACGCGGCGAGTTCGGACTCGGCGGCGCCACGCAACCTGCGGGCGAGCAGGTCCAGTAACGGTCCCAGTAGCTGGTCGTGCACCGGACTGTCCTTCATCCGGGCAAGAGTACGGGAATGAACCAATGCATACCGTGGTATAGATAGTTTGTACTACACAAACGATATGTAGAGGACCGGAAATGCCGCACCTGCTTCACATCGACTCGTCGGTCCAGGAGGACCGTTCGGTCAGCCGCCGTCTCAGCGCCCGCGCCGCAGATCGCTGGCGCGCTGCCCACCCGGACGGAACGGTGACCTACCGCGACCTCTTCGCGGACCCGCTGCCCCACCTGGACCCGCGCACCTCGGCAACCCTGAGCGCGACACTGATCGACGAGGTCAAGGCGGCCGACACCGTCATCGTCGGCCTGCCGCTCTACAACTTCGGCCCGCCGAGCACCGTCAAGGCGTGGGTCGATCACATCGTCGCGGTCGGCCTCTCGGTCGACGAGAACACCGGTGCCGGCCTGCTCGGCGACACCGACCTGGTGGCCATCGAAACCCGCGGCGGCGGTTACGGGCCCGGCACCCCGCGCGAGGGCTGGGATCACGCGCAGTCCTGGCTGACCCACGGCGTGTCCCTCACGGGTTTGCAGCCCCGTTTCGTCGTCGTCGAACTCACCATGGCCGAGACGAATCCTGCGATGGCCGATCTGCGCGGGCCGGCCGCGCAGAGCCTGGCGGACGGGCAGGAACAGATCGACCGGCTCTGGGAGCCGCGGTAGGGCGCGCGGGTGTCGTACCTTGGACCCGATGCGCATCGCGGTGGTGGAGGACGACGACGGCCTCGGCGAGGCGTTGGTCGATGCGCTGGCCGGAGTGGGCCACTCACCGGTGCGGATGCGCCGCGGCTCCGACCTGCTGCTCGGTCACCGCGATGTCGACCTGGTCCTGCTCGACCTCGGTCTGCCCGATGACGATGGGCTGACCATCCTGCGCCGGTTACGGGGAGTCAGCCAGATCCCGGTGGTGGTGTTGACCGCCCGTGACGACGAACGCTCCGTGGTGCGGGCGCTGCGCACAGGTGCCGACGACTACGTGGTGAAGCCCGCACGCCTGGGTGAACTGCGGGCCCGAATCGAGGTGGCCGCCCGCCGCAGGGGCACGTCCATGGCAACGTCGGAACCCGACGTGGTCGAGGCCGGCGATATCGTCGTCGACCTGAGTGCCCGGCGGGTCGAGATCTGCGGTGCCGAGATCGCGCTTGCGCCCAAGGAATTCGAGGTCCTGGCGTATCTCGTGGTCCGCCGCGGCGAAGCGGTCAGCCGGCAGGAGCTGATGGACGCGATCTGGGGCGACGCCTACGTGGCGATCTCGAGAAGTCTCGACGTCCACATGACATCACTTCGGGCCAAGCTGGGCAGACCGGACGCGATCGCGACCATCCGCGGGTACGGCTACCGGTGGAGTTCGTGACATGTGGCGGCGCGTCCTGCTGGTCCTCGTCGTCTACTCGACCATCGTCGTCGTCGGGCTGGCGGTGCCGCTGGCGGTGACGCTGGGGCGCGAACGGATGCAACGCTTGAATGAGAACCGGATGGCCGCGGCCTCCTATTTCTCTGATCTCGCTGCGCGCGAGCATGATTCGCGCGATCTCGAATTGCAGCAGGTGGTAGATCGCTACCACAGCCTCTACGGCGAGCCGGTGGTCATCGTCGGCAGGGACGGAGCACCGCGCGCCGCGGCCGGTGTGGACGACATCTCCGGTGAGATCGCCGACGCAGTCTCCGAAGCGCTGCGCAATCAGCGCAGCCGCGTCCCTGACACCGTGACGCCCTGGTCGCCGCGCCGGCTGCTGGTGGCAGTCCCGGTCGGTACCGGCACGCAGGTCGACGGCGCCGTGGTGCTGGCCGCCTCGACGGCCGCCGCCCGCGAAGAGGTCATGCGCGTGTGGGCGCTGATCGCCGCAGGTGCGGTGGCGTTGCTGTGCATCGCGTCGGCCATCGCCGTTGCGCTGTCGCGCTGGACAGTGCGGCCGGTGACCGATCTGGCCGACCGGGCGGCGTCGCTGCGCCGCCGGGTGCGCGACCGGACAGCGGCCGATCCCGGCGCCGGCGTCGACGAACCGCCCCCGGGCCGCTACGCAGGCCCCTACGAGGTGCGCCATCTCGCGGCCGCCTTCGACGCGATGGCCCGCGATGTCGATGCGGCCGCCGACGCGCAACGCAGGCTGGTCGCCGACTCTGCCCACGCCCTGCGCAACCCGCTCGCCGCGCTACGCATGCGGCTCGACATGCTGGGCATGGGGCTTCCCGAATCGTCGGTGGCCGCGCACGAGAAGGCGATCGTGGAGGTCGACCGTCTGACGAGCATCGTCACCGACCTGCTCGCGCTGGCCACGGCCGAGAGCCGTCCCGACGCCGACGATGCACCGGTCGCCACGGACGTCGGCGCCGCGATCATCGAACGCGTCGAGTTCTGGTCGGCCGCGCTGGCCGAGGCCGGCGTCACCGTCGTCGCCGATGTCCCCGCCGGCCTCGGCGCGGCCATCCCTGCGCGTGACCTCACCGGGATCCTGGACATCGCGCTGAGCAACACGGCCAAGTACAGCGGTGCGGGCACGCGCGCCGAGGTCGTCGCCCGCCGCGACGGCGATGAGGTGATCCTCTGGGTGCAGGACGACGGCCGCGGCGTATCCGCGCAGGATCTCCCGCTGGTCACGTCCCGTTTCTTCCGGGCCGCCAACACGGTCGGTCAGGGCACCGGTCTCGGTCTGGCCATCGCCCGCGCCCGCACCGAACGCGCCGGTGGATCGTTGCGCGTCAGCGCGGTGCCGACCGGGGGCTTACGTGTCGAGGCGCGATTACCCGGCGTCGGCCGCGCGGAGGATTCGTCCTAAGCTTCGATCCACCGACGGACGTGGGTGTTGTCCGGGGTGTCGGAATGAGGAAAGTGCCCTCTGAACTGGGATGATTGTAGTTCTCACGCAGCAATCAGGTCCCGGTTCGGAAAGGCACTTCCAGTGCAAGTTTCGCATAGGTTGGCCGCGGAATCAGCGGTGTTCGATGAGGACAATCTCGTGTCGTCGGCGGGCCTAGTGCCGGTGATGACGTTGGCCCAGCAGACCGGGCTGACTCGGCTTCTCTCGGAGAAGGTCCAGATCGTCGCGCCCCGGATCAAGTCTGGGTCGGCGAACCTGGCGCCGAAGCTGGCCACCGTGGTGGCGGGCATGTGCGCGGGCGCGGACTGCATCGATGACATCGACCTGCTCCGCAGCGGCGGAATGAAGACGCTGTTCGACGGCGTATACGCACCCTCCACGGTCGGTACTTTGCTGCGGGAGTTCACTTTCGGTCACGCCCGCCAACTCGAATCGGTGTTGCGCGAACACCTCGTGGCGCTGTGCGGGAGCGTCGACCTGCTCCCCGAGGCCGCCACGCACCTGGTGTTCATCGACATCGACTCGCTGCTACGCCCGGTCTATGGGCACGCCAAACAGGGCGCCTCCTACGGACACACCAAGATCGCCGGCAAGCAGATCCTGCGCAAGGGACTCTCACCGCTGGCCACCACCATCAGCACCGCGGGGTCGGCACCGGTGATCGCCGGGATGCGGCTGCGCGCTGGCAAGACCGGCTCAGCCAAGGGTGCCGGGCGGATGGTCGCCCAAGCCGTCAGCACCGCCCGCGCCGCCGGAGCCAGCGGGCAGATCCTGGTGCGCGGCGACTCGGCCTACGGCAACCGGGCGGTGGTGCGGACCTGCCTGCGCGCGGGCGCCCGATTCTCGCTGGTGATGATCCGAAACCCCGCCGTCGAACGCGCGCTGGCCGCCATCGACGAGAGCGCGTGGACCCCGGTGTCTTACCCGGGTGCGGTCCGTGACCCCGACACCGGCGCCTGGATCTCCGATGCCGAGGTCGCCGAGATCCCCTACACCGCTTTTGCATCCACCCCCGATCGAATCACCGCCCGCCTCATCGTGCGCCGAGTCAAAGACGCCCGGTTTCCCGACGCGCTCTTCCCGATCTGGCGATATCACCCGTTCTTCACCAACACCGACCTGCCCGCCGATCAGGCCGACATCACCCACCGCCAGCACGCGATCATCGAGACCGTGTTCGCCGACCTGATCGACGGACCGCTGGCACACATTCCGTCGGGCCGCTTCGGGGCGAACTCCGCCTGGATCCTGTGCGCGGCGATCGCCCACAACCTGCTGCGCGCTGCCAGCGTGCTCGCCGGTGACCACCAGACCCGCGCACGCGGATCCACCCTCCGCCGCCGGATCATCAACATTCCCGCCCGACTCGCCAGACCGCAACGCCGACCGATCCTGCACCTACCCAGCCGCTGGCCCTGGTCGAAGGCCTGGCTTACGCTGTGGCACAACACCATCGGACACAGTCCACCACTGACCGCGACACCCTGACCACCCGCCGAAAGGCCCGACCGGAGCGCAGAGGAAAAGCTGGACAGACCAGCAGCTACCTCATGCCCACACACCCGACGATCAACAACAACAAGCCCGGCATCAGCCACCGCGGTCCGTCGGTGGATCCAGGCTAAGGGAGTGTTAGGACTGCCGTCGACGCCTTCCGAAGTGGCTGTGACAGCCTTCACAGTGGGGGCGACGACGACGTCGGCGACGCGGTAGCCCGCCCGGTGCGTCGCGGATCAGGAGGGAACAGCAATGACCAGTTCGGCCACCCGAGAGCCGGCCGGCGGCGGCACCGGATCGGCGGCGCCGTCGTCAGCGGCGGCCACCCGCCGGGCGATCTTCAACACGCTGCGCGGCTCGTCCGGCAACCTCGTCGAGTGGTACGACGTCTACGTCTACACGGTGTTCGCGTCGTACTTCGAGAACCAGTTCTTCGACTCCGCGGACAAGAACTCGACGCTCTACGTCTACGCGATCTTCGCGGTGACGTTCGTGATGCGCCCGGTCGGTTCGTGGTTCTTCGGCCGCTTCGCCGACCGGCGGGGCCGGCGCACGGCGCTGACGTTCAGCGTCTCGCTGATGGCAGCGTGCTCGCTGGTGATCGCGTTGACACCGGGCCGGGAGAGCATCGGCGTGTGGGCAGCCGTGATCCTGGTGCTGTGCCGGCTGGTTCAGGGCTTCGCCACCGGCGGTGAATACGGGACCTCCGCGACCTACATGTCCGAGGCGGCGACCCGGGAGCGGCGCGGCTTCTTCTCGTCGTTCCAGTACGTCACGCTCGTCGGCGGGCACGTGCTCGCGCAGCTGACGCTGCTGATCATGCAGACGTTCCTGGACCGCGAGCAGATTGCGGAGTTCGGTTGGCGCATCGCGTTCTTCATCGGTGGGGTGGCCGCGGTGGTGGTCTTCTGGTTGCGCCGCAGCATGGACGAGTCGCTCACCACCGAACAGCTCGACGCGGTGCGACGCGGCGAGGACCACGGTTCGGGGTCGATCCGCGAGCTGGTGACGCGGCACGGGCGGGCACTGTTGACCTGTTTCCTGGTCACCATCGGCGGCACCATCGCGTTCTACACCTACAGCGTCAACGCGCCGGCGATCGTCAAGTCGGCCTATGAGGACCATGGCATGACGGCGACCTGGATCAACCTGGTCGGTCTGACGTTTCTGATGGTCATCCAGCCGATCGGCGGGATGATCAGCGACAAGGTGGGCCGCAAGCCCGTGCTGGTGTTCTTCGGCGTCGGCGCGCTGGTCTACACCTACGTGCTGATCACCTATCTGCCCCGAACCACCTCGGTGGCAGCCTCCCTCACGCTCGTGTGCGTCGGTTACGTCATCCTGACCGGGTACACCTCGATCAACGCGATCGTGAAAGCCGAGCTGTTCCCGTCGCACATTCGCGCGCTGGGCGTGGGTCTGGGTTACGCGCTGGCCAACTCCGCGTTCGGCGGCACCGCGCCGCTGATCTACCAGGCGGCCAAGGAAGGTGGCCACGTCCCGTGGTTCATCGGCTACGTCACGGTGGTGGTCGCGGTGTCGCTCGTGGTCTACGTGTTCGTGCTGAAGAACAAGTCCGAGACACCGCTGGACCGTGAACAGGGTCGCGCGTTCGTCTGACGTTCTACGCTGAGGTGACTGTGTCGTCTGCGTCGTCGGGGCCCCCGGTGCTGGACCGTCGGTCTGCGCTGCGGGGCATCGCGACGCTGACGGCCGGCCTGGCGGTTTCGTCGTGCGGTAGCGGTGACCGGCCGCCGGTACGGCTGGCGGCCGGCGAGCCCGGCGGCTTCTTCTGGGAGTTCTCGGGCCTGCTGGCCGCGGCGGCAGACCGCGCCGGGGCGGCGCGGCTGGAGCCATTGCGCACCGGCGGCTCCGCGGAAAACCTGGAGATGCTCCGCTCGGGACGGGCCGACCTGGCGATGAGCCTCAGTGACACTGCGCAGGACCACCCTGCGGCGGCCGACCTCACAGCGGTCGGCCGCGTGTACGAGAACTACTTTCAGGTGGCCGTGCGTCACGATTCCACCGTCACATCGCCGACGGAGCTGGCGGGCCGCGTCGTGAGTGTCGGGGCTCCGGGGTCGGGGGCGACCACCTTGTCCGAGCGGGTGCTCGCTGCCGCCGGCCTGCCGGGCCCGGATGCCGTGCGCCGCGTGCGGCAACCGATGCGTGATGCCGCGGCGGCTCTGGGCGCCGGCACGGTGGATGCGGTCATGTGGGCGGGCGGATTACCCACACCCGCCCTCGCGGAGGCCGCCGTCGACCTCCGACTGCTGGACCTGGCGGCCGCGGTCGATGCGTTACGGCGGACCTACGGAACAATCTATGAACCGGTGTCGGTGCCCGCGAACGTCTATGGGCGCCACCCCGCGGTGATCACCTTGGGCGTGGCCAACCTGCTCCTGGCCAGCCGGGACCTCGCTGATCCGGTGGTCGCGGCCATGGTGGACCTACTCCTGGACGACCCGTCCGCGCTGGTACCGGCGCAGGCGATCGGAAGCCAGTTCCTCGATGCGCAATCGTTGATCCAGACCGGCACCATCGCGCTTCACCCCGGCGCCGCCGCCGAGTACCGCCGCCGCCACGGCTGAGTCCACGGTGCTGCCGCGGAGTGGTCCGCCGGAGACCGAAATCTCCCTGGCTTCAGCCGCCGCGGTACTCGACTGGGTTTCGGCTGAGACCGGGTAGGTGAATCGGTGCCGGGAGCTACGTGAGTTCAGCCAGGCGAGGCCGCGGGCTGTGCTGACTGAAGCCACGTACCAAGGGAGCCTACTTCATCTGGAAGTTGGGTGGCCGCTTCTCGGCGAACGCCCGCGGCCCTTCCTTGGCGTCATCGCTGAGGAACACCGGGATGCCGTTGGCGGTATCGGGTTTGAAGGCATCGAGCTCGTGCATGCCCTCGGTCTCGCGGATGGTCTTGAGGATGGCCTGCACGGCCAGCGGTCCGTTGTTGTTGATGATCTCGGCGATCTCGAGGGCCTTGTCCAGCGCGGTGCCGTCGGGCACCACGTGACCGATCAACCCGTACTCCAGGGCCTGGGCCGCGGTGATGTGGCGGCCGGTCAACAGCATGTCGCAGGCGATGGTGTACGGAATCTGGCGCACCAGGCGCACTGCGGAGCCGCCCATCGGGTACAGGCTCCACTTCGCCTCGGAGATGCCGAACTTCGCGCTCTCGCCGGCGACCCGGATATCGGTGCCCTGCAGGATTTCGGTACCGCCGGCAATGGCGGGCCCCTCCACCGCGGCGATCAACGGCTTGGTCAGACGACGGCCCTTCAGCAGACCGTCGATGCGTGACGGGTCGTAACTACCGTCCTTGAAGGAGTCGCCCGGCGGCTTCTTGGTGGCGCCCTTGAGGTCCATGCCCGCGCAGAAGTAGCCGCCGGCACCGGTCAGGATGCAGGTGCGGATCTCCGGATCGCTGTCCACCCGATCCCAGGCCTCGACCATTATCGAGAGCATCTCGGTGGACAGCGCGTTGCGCGCCTCGGGCCGGTTGAGCGTCACGATGAGGGTGTGTCCGCGCTGCTCGATGAGGGCGTCGGGGGTTCCGTTTGCTTCGCTCATGGGCGTCCGCCTCCTTGCGTTCGTGACCCGGACTTGTCTCGAAATGTAACACGTTCTAGTTTAGTGCCATGGCCCTGAACATCGCCGATCTCGCCGAGCATGCCATCGACGCCGTGCCGGACCGCGTCGCCCTGATATGTGGTGACGAACAACTGACCTACGCCCAGTTGGAGGACAAGGCCAATCGCCTGGCCCACTACCTCCAGGACCAGGGTGTCAAGAAGGACGACAAGGTCGGCCTGTACTGCCGCAACCGGATCGAGATCGTGATCGGGATGCTCGGCATCGTCAAGGCCGGGGCAATCCTGGTCAACGTCAACTTCCGCTATGTCGAGGGCGAACTCAAGTACCTCTTCGACAACTCCGACATGGTCGCGCTCATCCACGAGCGCCGCTATGCGGACCGGGTCGCCAACGTGCTGCCCGAAACACCGAACGTCAAGACCGTGCTGGTCGTCGAGGACGGGTCCGACGACGACTACCAGCGCTACGGCGGCGTCGACTTCGAGGCCGCGCTGGCTCAGGGCTCACCGGAACGCGATTTCGGCCCGCGCAGCGAGGACGACATCTACCTGCTCTACACCGGCGGCACCACCGGCTTCCCCAAGGGCGTGATGTGGCGCCACGAGGACATCTACCGGGTCTTGTTCGGTGGCACCGACTTCGCCACCGGGGAGCCCATCGCCGACGAGTACGACCTGTCCAAGCAGGCCGCTGCCAACGCGCCGATGATCCGGTTGCCCATCCCGCCGATGATCCACGGCGCCACCCAGTCGGCCACCTGGATGGCGCTGTTCTCCGGTCAGACCGTGGTGCTGACACCGGAGTTCGACGCCGATCAGGTGTGGCGTCTGATCCACGACCACAAGGTCAATCTGCTCTTCTTCACCGGCGACGCGATGGCGCGCCCGCTGCTCGACGCCCTGCTCGCGCACCAGGACGAGGGCAACACGTACGACCTGTCGTCGCTGTTCCTGCTGGCCAGCACCGCGGCACTGTTCTCCACCAGCCTGAAGGAGAAGTTCCTCGAGCTGCTGCCCAACCGGGTCATCACCGACTCCATCGGATCGTCGGAGACCGGTTTCGGCGGGACCAGCATCGTGGCCAAGGGGCAGTCGCACACCGGCGGTCCGCGGGTCACCATCGACAAGAACACCAAGGTGCTCGACGAGGACGGCAATGAGGTCGTGCCGGGTTCGGGTGTACGCGGCATCATCGCCAAGTGCGGTCATATCCCGGTCGGCTACTTCAAGGACGAGAAAAAGACCGCCGAGACGTTCCGCACGTATAACGGTGTGCGGTATGCGATTCCGGGCGACTACGCCGAGGTCGAGGCCGACGGCAGCGTGACGATGCTGGGCCGCGGTTCGGTGTCCATCAACAGCGGCGGCGAGAAGATCTACCCCGAAGAGGTCGAGGCCGCGCTCAAGGGTCATCCCGATGTGTTCGACGCGCTCGTGGTCGGCGTGCCCGACGAACGGTTCGGCCAGCACGTCGCTGCCGTCGTGCAGGCCCGCGAGGGGACCCGGCCGACGCTGGCCGACCTGGATGCGTTCGTGCGCAGCGAGATCGCGGGATACAAAGTGCCGCGCAGTCTTTGGTTGGTCGACGAGGTGAAGCGGTCACCCGCGGGCAAGCCGGACTACCGGTGGGCCAAGGACACCACCGAGGAACGCCCGGCCGATGACATCCATGCCAAGCACGCGGGAGCTCGCTGATGGGGCGAGCGAAGCGACGGGAGATGACACTGTGAAAACCGAACTCTGTGAACGCTTCGGGATCGAATACCCGATCTTCGTCTTCACCCCGTCGGAGAAGGTGGCCGCCGCGGTGAGCAAGGCCGGCGGTCTCGGCGTGCTGGGCTGCGTGCGGTTCAACGATGCCGACGATCTGGAGAACGTCCTGCAGTGGATGGACGCCAATACCGACGGCAAGCCCTACGGCGTGGACATCGTGATGCCGGCCAAGGTGCCCACCGAGGGCACCAGCGTGGACATCAACAAGCTGATCCCGCAGACCCACCGCGATTTCGTGGCCAAGACGCTCGCCGATCTCGGCGTGCCTCCGCTGCCCGAGGACGAGGAAAAGTCCGAGGGCGTGCTGGGCTGGCTGCATTCGGTGGCCCGCAGCCACGTCGACGTGGCCCTCAAGCATCCGATCAAGCTGATCGCCAACGCACTCGGCTCACCGCCCAAGGACGTCATCGACCAGGCGCATGCCGCCGGGGTTCCGGTGGCCGCGCTGGCCGGTAGCGCCAAACACGCTCTGCGCCATGCCGAGAACGGCGTGGACATCGTCGTCGCCCAGGGTCATGAGGCGGGCGGGCACACCGGTGAGATCGGGTCGATGGTGCTGTGGCCCGAGATCGTCGACGCGCTCGACGGCAAGGCCCCGGTGCTCGCGGCCGGCGGTATCGGCACCGGGCGCCAGGTGGCCGCGGCGCTGGCGCTGGGGGCGCAGGGCGTCTGGATGGGCTCGGCGTTCCTGACCTCTGCCGAGTACGACCTCGGCGTGCGGCAGGACTCCGGGGTGTCGACCATCCAGCAGGCCATGCTCGATGCCACCTCCAGCGACACCGTGCGCCGCAAGATCTACACCGGTAAGCCGGCCCGGCTGCTCAAGAGCCGCTGGACCGATGCCTGGGATGCCGAGAACGCACCCGACCCGCTGCCGATGCCGCTGCAGAACATCCTCGTCAGCGAGGCCCATCAGCGGATGAACGAATCGTCGGATCCGACCGCCGTCGCGATGCCGGTCGGTCAGATCGTGGGCCGGATGAACGAGATCCGCCCTGTCGCCGACATCATCGGTGAGCTGGTCAGCGGATTCGAGGAGGCCACCAAGCGTCTCGACGGGATCGCCGAAGGCTAGCGCCCGGGCAGCTTCTGCACCAGCTGGATCATCGGGTTCAGTGCCTTCTGCCACAGCGTCTGCGAGATCCCCAGCGGGGCATCGAGGTTGATCACCCGCGCGGTGGAGACGGTCTGGGATTCGGTGTACTTGAGTATTCCGTCCGCGCCGTGCCGACGGCCGACGCCGGAGGCCTTCATCCCGCCCATGGGTGCGGCGGTACTACCGAAGGCCAGGGCGTAGCCCTCGTCGACGTTGACGGTACCGGCGTGCAGCCGTGCGGCGATCGCCTCGCCCTCGGCCTTGCTGCCCGCCCAGACGCTGGCATTGAGCCCGTATTCGGTGTCGTTGGCCCGCTCGATGGCCTCCTCAACATCGGCCACCGGATAGATCGACACCAGCGGACCGAAGGTCTCGTTGCGCCCGCATTCCATCTCGTCGGTCACCTCGGTCAGCACGGTGGGCTCGTAGAACAGCGGGCCGAGGTCGGGCCGGGCATTGCCGCCGGCAATCACTTTGGCGCCCTTGACCTTTGCATCATCGACATGGTTAGACATGGTCTTCACCTGGTCCTCGGACATCAGGCTGCCCATATCGCCGGTGAAGTCGTAGGCCGTGGACAGCCGCATGTTCCGGACCCGGTCACCGAACTTGGCGGTGAACTCGTCGGCGACCTCGCGTTCGACGTAGATGCGTTCGATGGAGATGCAGAGCTGTCCGGCGTTGGAGAAACAGGCCCGGGTGGCGGCCTTGGCGGCCACGTCGATGTTCGCGTCCTTGGTGACGATCATCGGGTTCTTGCCGCCCAGTTCGGCGGAGAAACCGATGAGGCGACGTCCGCACTGTTCGGCCAGGGTGCGGCCGGTGGCCGTGGAACCGGTGAACATCAGGTAGTCACAGTGCTCCACGATGGCAGTGCCCACCACCGAGCCCGGCCCGGGTACCACCGCGAACACCTCGCGGGGAACGCCTGCCGCATAGAGCAATTCAGCATTGGCCAACGTGCAGTACGGGGTTTGGCTGTCGGGCTTGACCACCACCGCGTTGCCGGCCAGCAGGGCCGGTATGGAGTCCGAGATCGACAGCGCCATCGGATAGTTCCACGGCGAGATGACACCGATGACACCCTTGGGCCAGTGGTTGACGACGGTCTTGACCAGCCCGGGCAGCAGGCCCTGAACGCGTTTGGGGGACAGGAGCCTGTTCGCCTCACGCGCGTAGTAGCGCGCGTTGAGCATGATGTCGAGGATCTCCTCCTGGGCGGCTGCCCGCGCCTTGCCGGTCTCGGCCTGCGCCACGTCCATCAGGAAGTCGCGGTGCTCGATGACCAGGCTGCGGAACCGCTCCATGATGGCGGCGCGCTCGCGGGCCGGGCGGGCGGCCCAGCCAACCTGTGCCGCACGGGCCTTCGCGAACGCGGCGGAGACATCCTCGGTGGTGCCGACCGGAATGGTGGTGAGCTCCCTGCCGGTGAAGACCTCGTAAATATGCCGGGATGGGCGGGCGTCGATGTCCTCGATGGCGCACAACGCCCGGAGGCGGGCGAAGTCGGCGGCGGACGGAGCGGGCATGGCAAACTCTCCCTACTGGTGAGTAACTTGCTGGTGGCGCCCAACATACCTGGTACCGGCGGTTCCGGCCAAGGCCGATGCGGTTGAATCTGGGGCATGACGGGACGGCCACGGGACGCCTCCATCGACGAGCGCGTGCTGGCCGTGACGCGGGAACTGCTGGTCGAGGTCGGTTGGGACGATCTGAGCGTGCGGTTGGTGGCCGCCCGCGCCGGGGTCGGGCGGGCCAGCCTGAATCGGCGCTGGTCCTCCAAGGCCGAACTGGTGTTGCACGCGATTCTCGGCGAGACCCCCGATATGTCGCCGTTCTCGGGTACCGACCTGGCGGGGTGGATCGAATGGGTGGTGCGCGGCAGCCACCTGTTGTTCGGTCGCCCCGATGTCAGGGCGGCCGTGCCCGGTCTGTTGCTGGCGCTGCGCGAGGACGATGAGATGCGCAGCGCGCTCTGGGACGGGTTCAGCGGGCCGGCGATCGAGCTCTTCGCCGCGCAGGGCTACGGCGCCGAGGTGGATGCGCGCGCGGCGCTGGCGATGGCCGCGGGGGCAGCGTTGTTCGTCACCACCGTCGCCGTCGACGATGACGCGCCGGTGCTACAGGACCGGCTGGTGCAGATGCTGTGCACCGCCCTGGGCGCCCTACCGCCGGAATGAGTCGATGATCGCGCGCTGTGGTGAACGCCAGCCCGCCAGGCCGAGATCGGTGAGCGTGCGCTCATCGTCGGTCGGGGTCGCCGCGGTCAGCAGCGTCGCCGCCTCGTGGCTGAGGCCGTCACCGAGCGGCACGACCCGGCTGCATTGATCGGCGATCCAGCCGATGCTTCGAAAAAGTCTGGGGGAAAGCGGTATTCGCCGAATACGGTGGCCCGATCCCCGCTCGAGCGCGTCGACCATCGCGTCGAACGTCAGCATGACCCCACCGCACACATAGCGCCGGGGTCCGCGCCCGGGGAGCATCAGCGCGGCGTGCACGTCGGCGACATCGCGCACGTCGATCATCTGCATCCCCCCGGGCATGCGTGGTGCGGCGCCGGCGCGCACCATCGGGCCCCAGCCGCGTTCGGTCACCCCGGCTGCGGTCCAGAAGGCGGGGCCGACGACGCTGGACGGGTAGGTGACGACCACCGGTGCGCCGCGCTCCTGCAGGCGTCGCGCGATCCGGTCGGCATACGCCTTGGTCTGTGCGTACGGGCTGCGCCCCGCAGCGGTGGGCGTGTCGGCGGTGATCACGCCATCCGGTGGTGGGAAGAGTGCGCTGTAGCTGCTCACCGAGACAACCGGATCCAGCCCGGCCTCCACGGCACGGGTCAGCAGCGCCTCGGTGGCGTGGGCGTTGATGTCCCACATCAGGGCTTCGCGCCGGCGGTCGGTGCCGACCACCCCGGCGGCGTGGATGACGGCGTCGCACCTCTCCAACAGGGCTGCGACGGTGCCGGCTGCCCGGATGTCGCCGTCCAGGACGTGCACGTCGCCGAGCGCGGCGAGGCGTGGGATCACCGGGTCTCCGCCGCAACCCGGGGCGACGAGCAGCCGGATCTGATGCCCGGCCTCGAGCAGACGGCGGACGGTGTGGGCGCCCAGATAGCCGGTGCCCCCGGTGATCGCGATGCGCAATGTGATCCTCCTGCTATATTTCGATGCCAATGGTATCGAAAGCATTCGCGCCGGGGGCCCTGGGTCCGCTGTCGCTGAAGAACAGGTTCATCAAAGCCGCGACCTTCGAGGGTGTGATGGCCCGTGGCCAGGTCAGCGACGCACTGATCGAGTTCCACGCCGATGTGGCGCGCGGAGGTGCGGCGATGACCACCGTTGCCTATCTGGCGATCTCACCGGGCGGCCGGGTGCACCGCGACACCATCGTGCTGGATGCTGCCCAGGTGCCGGCGCTGCGTCGACTGACCGACGTGGTGCACGCCGAAGGTGCTTTGGCATGTGCTCAGATCGGGCACGCCGGGCTGGTCGCCAATACGCTGTCCAACCGCACCCCGTCGCTGGCGCCGAGCGCCCGCTTCAGCGCTCCCGCGATGGGCCGGGTCAAGGCCGCCACCGCCGCCCAGCTCGACGCCGTGGTCGAGGAGTTCGGTGCCGCGGCCCGCCATGCGGTCGAGGCCGGGTTCGATGCCATCGAGATCCACATGGGTCACGGCTATCTCCTCAGTTCGTTCTTGAGTCCGAACCTCAATCGCCGCACCGACGAATTCGGCGGGGACACTTCCCGGCGCGCCGAACTGGCCCGTCGGGTGGCCGAGCGGGTCCGCGCCTGTGCGGGCGAATCCGTGGCCGTGACAGCCAAATTCAACATGGACGACGGTGTGCGCGGGGGCCTCTGGCTCGGCGACAGCGTGCCGACCGCCCGGCTTCTGCAGTCCGACGGACACCTCGACGCGCTGCAACTCACCGGGGGCAGTTCGCTGCTCAACCCGATGTACTACTTCCGCGGACCGGTACCCATGGCCGAGTTCATCGCCTCCCAACCGGCGCCGGTCGGGCTCGGGCTACGGGTCATCGGCAGGCGACTGTTCCGCGAGTACCCGTTCGAGGAGGCCTTCTTCCTGCCGCTGGCCCGCCAGTTCCGCGAGGCACTCGACATGCCGCTGATCCTGTTGGGCGGTATCAACGAGCTGGACACCGTGCACGGTGCGCTGGCGGAGGGCTTCGGCTTCGTGGCGATGGCCCGTGCGCTGTTGCGGGATCCCGGACTGGTCAACCGGTTCCGGGACGAGACCGCGACCGCCGGACTGTGCGTGCACTGCATGAAATGCATGCCGACGGTCTATGGCGGAACCCGCTGCGTCATCCGATAATCACCGGATGGCCGAACGGATCGTTGTGGTGCGGTGGGCCCCCGCGCTGGCCGCGGGCATCCTGGCGGTGACCGCCACGTTGTGGATGGTCCCGCTGGCCTATCTGCTCGTCGGGTCCTATCGGGGGACGGACCTCGCGCTGCGCTGGGCAGGGGTGGCGGTACTGGCCGTGCCGTTCCTCTGGGTGGCCTGGCGGGTCCCGAAGACGGTGCGCGGCATGGGCCTGACGGTGGATGCCGCCGGTATCCACCCCTTCGACGGCGGCACGACGGACACCATCGGATGGCATGAGATCGCCGCTGTCGGATTCGGATCGTACGCGGGAACCTACCGTGGTCTGCAGACCACAACGATTGCGGGACTGGAGATCTACCTGACCGATGCGACCGACGCCGCACGGCATCCGCGGCTACGCGGTGACTGGCAGGAGATCCCCGCCCCCGTACCCGGTCTGTCGGCGGGCTGCTTCCGCTACACGGTGTCCCCGTACAGCGATGCCGGCGCCCGCGTGGAAGCTGCGGTGCGCCGGCATCGTCCACAGTTGTGGCTCGGGCCGTTCCTGCATGGGCAGGGCTAGGGCGTGATGACGGTCTCGGAGTCGATGATATCGGTTGCCGTGCCCACGATATCGGCCTGATCCTCGGTGCCGTCTGCGTTGAGTTGCAGGACGTAGAGCCCGTCGGCGCCCGGGATCACGACCGTCTTCTGCGCCACGATCTTGGTCAGACCGTCCTGGATCCAGGTGCCACCGAGCTGGTAGGCCGGATACTCACCGAGGGTGCTGACCGCACCCTCGTTCCAGCCCTCGTAGTCCGGCAGGTTCTGCAACTCGCCACCGGCAAGATCGATGATCCGCTGCGGATCGACATTTCCGGTCAGCTTGGAGACGATCGCGACGATGCTCGGCGTGTACTCGGCGGCCTCGGGTCCGGTGTAGACGATTGCGCCATAGGCCCATTCGGGCGTATCGGAACCGGCATCCTCCCACCCGTCGGGGAAGGGCAGGTCGATGGTCGGCGACCCCGGATCGCCACGCTGGACCGGGGTCTCCTGGATGCCGTTCTCCTGGATGTAGCTGGCGATCGTTTCGTTCGGCCCGGATCCCTCGGTGACCTCGTCGCGCGGGGCGACCTTGGGCTTCGTTGTCTCCGGTGCGGATTCGCTCGTCGATTCCTCCGAGGATTCCGCGGCGCTGGCCTTGGCGGACCCCTCGGTGGTCTTGGTGTCCGATCCGCAACCGGACAGGATCAAGCCCAACGTGGTGGCTATTGCGGCAACACCGGCAACTGCAGATGTCTTCATCATGAACCCCTCGTCGTGAAAGTCTTATTCATGGCAAACACTTGCCATGATCATTCGTCCGGAAGCGTAGCCCAGAAATTGCCTCTACATGGTAGGTAGAAGTACTCAAAAATGCGCCCGGACAGGTATCGGCGGCGACAGCAAATTCGGCCGGGATGTTCTTACCCGGGCCCGAGCACGTACTGGCCGGACTCCGGGTGCCGGTACCAGCCACCGGCGGCGTGCGTCCCGCCGTCGACATGAATCGTCTGGCCGGTCACGTAACCGGACAGATCCGAGGCCAGGAACACCGCGGCACCGGCCATTTCATCGACGTGACCGCCACGCCCCATCGGGACCATCCGCTCCGCATCCCGCAGACGTTGCGGCCCGGTCATCGCGGCGAGCCCCTCGGTCACGGTGAAATCCGGGGCCAGACCGTTGACCCGGATGCCGTGTTCGGCCAGTTCGAGCGCGGCGGTCCTGGTGTAGTTGATGACACCGGCCTTCGCCGCGGCATACGCCGCGTAACCGGGTGCGGCGCGGACCCCTTCGATCGAGGTGATGTTGATGATGCTGCCGCCGTCGGCCGCCTCGACCATGACCCGGGCGACCCGCTGGGTGCACAGGAGAACACTCCCGAGATTGGCCCGGTACAACGCATCCCAACCGTTCTCGGACGTCTCCAGCAGCGGTGAGCTGAAGGTGCCGCCCGCGTTGTTGACCAGGATCTGCGGCGGCCCGAGTTGCTCGACGGTGCGAGCCAGCGCCGCATCCACCTGTGCGGAATCCCGGACATCGGTCACCAGGGCCAGCCCGCCGGTCTCGGTCGCCACCGCGGCGGCGCTGGTCGCGTCGCGTTCCCAGATCGCCACCGTGGCGCCGAAGGCGGTCAGGCCGGCGGCGATGCCCCGGCCGATGCCGGCGCCACCACCGGTGACGATCGCGACCCGTCCTTGAAGTGATACTGCGGATGGCGTGATCGGCATGCCCGGACCATATCCCGCTCAGCGTGAAGACGATGGCGGGTGAACGCCAAGTTGTCGCGATCTAGTTCACGTTCGCGGGATCGGATACACCGGATCAGCGCAGTCGGTTGCCTGCGCGGACAGTTCGCGTTTGAGCACCTTGAAGGTCTCGGTGCGGGGCAGTTCGGTGGCCACCCGGACGAACGACGGCCACTGCTTCGGACCGAGATCGGGCTGCTCGTCCAGGAAGCCGCGGAACGCCTCGGCGTCGAAGGTCGCTCCGCGCGCGAGCACCACCGCGGCCATCACCCGGTCACCGACCGCCGGGTCCGGGATCGGGTACACGGCGACCTCGACGATGTCGATATGGCGCAACAGGATCCGCTCGATGGGGGCGGTGCCCAGGTTCTCGCCGTCCACCCGCATCCAATCGCCGAGCCGTCCGGCGAAGTAGATGTAGCCGGCTTCGTCGCGGTAGGCCAGGTCCCCGGTGTGATAGATACCGTCGGCCATCCGGTCGGCCTCGGCGTCGGGGGAGTTGTAGTAGCCACGAAACCAGCCGGCACCGGTCGGGTTCACCAACTCGCCGACCACGCCGGGAGCGCACGGCTGCCCGGTCTCGACGTCGAGGATCGCCACCTCGTCGGTCAGCGGTCCCAGCGAACCGTCCGGGGTGTCGGGGGTGCGCGCGATCGCCACCCCGCCCTCGGTGGAACCGAATCCGTCGATCACCCGGACGCCGAAACGGGCGGCGAAACGCGGCAGATCGCGGGGTGCGCCCTCGTTGCCGTACAGGAACTTCAGCGGATTGTCGGCATCGTCGGGATGTTCGGGGGTGGCCAGGATGTAGGACAGCGGCTTGCCGACATAGTTGGCGTAGGTGGCGCCGTAGCGGCGGACGTCCGGAATGAACTGTGATGCGGAGAATTTACGGCGCAGCGCAATCGAGGCGCCGGCGGCTACCGCCACCGACCAGCCGGCCATGATCGCGTTGGAGTGGAACAACGGCATGGACAGATAGCAGGTGTCCTCGGGCCCCAGCCCGAACCGTTCGGCCAGCATCCGTCCGGGGAAGGCGACCTTGTCATGGGTCACCCGCACCGCCTTGGGCTCACCGCTGGTCCCGGAGGTGAAGATCAGCATGAACAGGTCATCACCGGCAAGGTCGGCGAAAGCCACCGGTTCGCCGGCGTACCCGGCGAGCTCGGCTGCCCACGAGGGAGATTCGACGTCGATGAAGTCGACCCCGGTCGGCACCACGCTCGGATCGTCGGTGAGGACCAGCTGGCAGTCGGCCCGGGCGATATCGGAGGCCAGCGCCGCACCGCGACGGGTCGGATTCAGCCCCACCGGGACCAGACCCCGCAGGCCGGCCGCCACCAACAGCGTCGAGAAGAACGAGGTGTTGCCGAGCAGTGCGCCGATATGCGGGGGCCGGGAAGGGTCCAGCCGGGCGCCCAGAGCCGCCGCCAGCTGGGCGCCGGAGGCGATGTGATCTCGCCAGCTGCTGAACGAATCACTTTCGTAGACACCACGATCAGTGACGTCGATCAGTGGCGCCAGCAGTTCGGTGACGGTGGGACCGAGGGTTCCGGTCACCGGCTAGACGGGGGTGTCGGCCAGCTCACGGCCGATCCGCAGCAGCTGGCCGGTCGCCCCGCCGACCGCGAACTCGGTCTGCTTGGCGGCCAGGAAGTACCGGTGAATGGGGTGATCCATGTCGATCCCGACCCCACCGTGCACGTGCACGGCGGTGTGGGCGACGCGGTGGCCGGCATCGGCCGCCCAGAACGCGGCGCCGGCCACGTCGATATCGGCGGGCAGGTCCTCGGACAGCCGCCAGGCGGCCTGGGTGAGCGTCGAGCGCAATGCCTTGACGTCGATATAGCCGTCGGCCAGCCGTGCCGACACGGCCTGGAAGCTGCCGATCGGACGATCGAACTGCTCACGTTCGCGGGCGTACACCGCGGTGAGTTCCAGGGCGCGTTCCAGCACGCCGAGCTGGAACGCGCTGCGGCCCAGCGCTGCCCGCACGGTGAGCCAGTTGAGCACCTCGCCGTCTCCGATGACGCGATCGGCGTCGACGCTCGTGCCGCCGAGCTCAAGGTGGCCGACGGCGCCGTGGCCGGTGGTGTCCAGCGTGCTCAGCGTGACGGCGGGATCATCGGCGGTCACCAGGAAGACCTTGGTACCCGCGTCGGTCTCTGCGGGAACCAGGTAGGCATCGGCCACCGGGCCGTAGGCCACCTGGGTCCGTGAGCCGGTCAGCCGGAACCCGGCACCCTCAGGGCCTTCCACGGATGCAGCCTGGACCGGGCCCTGGCCCATCTCGCCGTCCAGCGCCACCGTGACGATCTTGCTGCCGTTGACGGCGGGCACCGCCCACTCCTGCTGCAGCGCTTCGGACGCGAACCGCTCCAGCGCGCCGGCGGCGAGCACGGCCGATTCCAGGTAGGGGACCGCGGACAGTTGCCGCCCCAGTGCGGTCAGCACGGCCGCCTGCTCGAGGACGCCGAATCCGCCGCCGCCCAGGGACTCCGGGGCTGCGGTGGACAGGATGTCGGCCTCGATCAGCTTGGCCCACAGGTCGCGGTCGAAGCGCTCGTCGAGCCCGTCGAGCACGCGCTGGTGCTCGGGGGTGACCACCGATTCGGTGATGGTGCGCACCAGGCCGCCGAGATCGACGGAGGCTTCGGTAGGGGTGAAGTCCATGTCTGTTCCTTAACGGTTCACTCGGGGCAGGCCGAGTGCGACCATGCCGATGATGTCGCGCTGGATCTCGTTGGTACCGCCGCCGAACGTCAGGATCAGGCAGGAGCGGTGCATGCGCTCGACCCGCCCGCGCAGCAGCGCTCCGGGCGACCCGGTCCGCAGCGTCGCCGAGGTGCCGAGCACCTCCATCAGCAGGCGGTAGGCCTCGGTGGCGAGTTCGGTCCCGAACACCTTGGCCGCGGACGCATCGGCCGGGGACGGGGCGGCATCGCTGGACGCCAGCTCCCAGTTGATGAGCTTGAGCACCTCGGCCTTGGCGTGCACCCGGGCCAGGTTGAGCTGGACCCACTCGGAGTCGATCAGCCGCTTGCCGTGCACATCCTTGGTGTTCTGCGCCCATTCGCGAACACCGTTGAGCGCGACGAAGATCGGCTGCGCCGACACCAGCGCGACCCGCTCGTGGTTGAGCTGGTTGGTGACCAGCTTCCAGCCGGCGTTCTCCTCGCCGACCAGGGCGCTGGTCGGCACCCGGACATCCTGGTAGTAGGTGGCGCTGGTGTCGACCCCGGACATGGTGTGCACCGGGGTCCAGGAGAAGCCCTCGGCGGTGGTCGGCACGATCAGCATCGAGATGCCGCGGTGCTTCTTGGCTTCCGGGTTGGTGCGCACCGCCAGCCACACGTAATCGGCGTAGGCGATCAGGCTGGTCCACATCTTCTGGCCGTTGATGACGTATTCGTCGCCGCTGCGCACGGCGGTGGTCCGCAGCGAGGCAAGGTCGGTGCCCGCGCCCGGCTCGGAGTAGCCGATGGAGAAATGCAACTGGCCGGCCGCGATCTTGGGCAGGAAGAACTGCTTCTGCTCCTCGGTGCCGAAATGCATGATGGTCGGCGCGACCGAGTTGATGGTCAGGAACGGCACCGGCACATTGGCGATCGAGGCCTCGTCGTTGAAGATCAGGCCGTCCATCGGCGGGCGCGCCTGGCCGCCGTACTCCTTGGGCCAGGACAGTGTCAGCCAGCCGTCCTTGCCCATCTGTTCGACGGTTTCGCGGTAGACATTGCCGCGGCCCATCTCGCCATCGCTGGCCCCCAGTGCCTCGGCCCGCTCCGGAGTCATCAGTTTCTGGAAGTACGACCGCAGTTCGCGGCGCAACTCCTCCTGCTCGGCGGTATAACCGATCCGCATGGGGACGTCCTCACTGTTCGGGGTTGGTTGCCGGCGCACCGGCGGGCACATGGTGGTACCCGTCCATCTGTCTCGTTGTAACACGTTCTAGTCTTGCGGTCCAGGGCGGTATTGTCGGACAGCACAGGGACAGCCCGCCCTGACCCGGAGTGCGAGGAGGTTGTCATGCACGTAGAAGTCGATCGTGACCGCTGCGAAGGCAATGCGGTGTGTCTCGGTATCGCCCCCGACCTGTTTGATCTCGATGACGATGACTACGCGGTGGTGAAGGCCGACCCGGTGCCCGCCGACCAGGAGGACCTGGCCGAGCAGTCCATCGCAGAATGCCCACGGGCTGCCCTGATCCGAAAAGACTAAAGAGACTAGAGGTATTCGTACAGTGGCTCCAGACACCGCAGCGAACGAAAATCCGATCGATCTGTCCGGCAAGGTCGCCGTCGTCACCGGCGCGGCCGCAGGCCTCGGCCGCGCCGAGGCGATCGGGCTGGCCCGAGCCGGCGCGACCGTGGTGGTCAACGACATGGCCGGCGCGCTCGACGCATCCGATGTGCTCGCCGAGATCGAGGCCGCCGGGTCCAAGGGTGTGGCGGTGGCCGGCGATATCAGCGCCCGCAGCACCGCGGACGAACTGGTGGAGACCGCGGATCGGCTGGGGGGCCTGGGCATCGTGGTCAACAACGCCGGCATCACCCGGGACCGCATGCTGTTCAACATGTCCGACGATGACTGGGATGCGGTGATCGCCGTGCATCTGCGTGGTCATTTCCTGCTGACCCGCAATGCCGCGGCCTACTGGAAGGCCAAGGCCAAGGAGTCGGCCGAGGGTCAGGTGTACGGCCGGATCATCAACACGTCCTCGGAGGCCGGTATCGCCGGGCCGGTCGGGCAGGCCAACTACGGTGCGGCCAAGGCCGGTATCACCGCATTGACGCTGTCGGCGGCGCGCGGCCTGAGCCGCTACGGCGTGCGCGCCAATGCGATCGCGCCGCGCGCACGCACGGCGATGACCGCCGACGTGTTCGGCGACGCGCCCGAACTCGGCGAGGGTCAGGTCGACGCGCTGTCACCCGAACACGTCGTCACCCTGGTGAGCTACCTGGCGTCCCCGGCGTCGGACCGGGTCAACGGTCAGCTGTTCATCGTGTACGGCCCGACGGTGACCCTGGTTGCCGCGCCGGTGGCCGCGCAGCGTTTCGATGCGGGCGGCGACGCCTGGGACCCGGCGGCACTCAGCGCAACGCTCGGGGACTTCTTTGCTGAGAGGGATCCGGAAATGGGATTCTCCGCTACTGCGCTGATGGGTTCTTGACTTCGGAGAATTACATATCCGCGCGGTTCGGAGCCGATAGAACACGTTCTAGAATGACCTCGATCACACCGGCTGTGACCAGCAAAAACGGGAGATTTCCACGAAGATTGCGGTTCTTTGACACTGTGAACGTGTTCTAGTTACTATGAGCCCGCTCACTAAGCGCAGCGTGCACACCGAGGGTGGAAAGACCGCCAGAGCGGACAGATTCCGGCTATTGTCGGGTTCTTCGCCAGTGCGGGACGCCAACCCCGTTCGAGAATGGAGTCGAGGTTGATCGAACAGCTTGCGGCTCCGGCGCGGGCCGTGGGTGGGTTCGTCGAAATGACCATCGACACCTTCGTCAAGATGTGGCGCCGGCCCTTCCAGTTCCGCGAATTTCTGGACCAGACGTGGATGATCGCGCGGGTGTCATTGGTTCCGACGCTCCTGGTGTCCATCCCGTTCACGGTCCTGGTCGCCTTCACGCTCAACATCCTTCTTCGCGAGATCGGCGCGGCCGACCTGTCCGGCGCGGGCACCGCTTTCGGCACCATCACCCAGCTCGGACCGGTGGTGACCGTGCTGGTGGTCGCCGGCGCCGGCGCCACCGCGATCTGCGCCGACCTCGGCGCCCGCACCATCCGTGAAGAGATCGACGCCATGCGCGTGCTGGGCATCGATCCGATCCAGCGACTCGTGGTACCCCGCGTGCTCGCCTCGACCGTCGTGGCGGTGCTGCTCAACGGTCTGGTGTGCGCCATCGGCCTGTCCGGCGGCTACGTGTTCTCGGTGTTCCTGCAGGGCGTCAACCCGGGAGCGTTCATCAACGGGCTGACCATCTTGACCGGACTCGGCGAGCTCGTGCTCGCCATGTTCAAGGCGCTGCTGTTCGGGCTGCTGGCCGGTCTGGTCGGCTGCTACCGCGGGCTGACCGTTAAGGGCGGCCCGAAGGGTGTGGGCATCGCGGTGAACGAGACCGTGGTCTACGCCTTCATCTGCCTGTTCGTCGTCAACGTGATCCTGACCGCCGTCGGCGTCCGGGTCCTGGAGCGCTGACATGAGTTACGACGCGACACTGCGGTTTCGGCGCTTCTTCAGCGGTGTGCCCCGCGCGGTGGACAACATCGGTGAGCAGGCACTGTTCTACGGCGAGTCGCTGCGTTACCTCCCCAACGCACTCACTCGTTACCGCAAGGAGACCATCCGCCTGGTCGCCGAGATGACCATGGGCGCAGGCGCGCTGGTGATGATCGGCGGAACGGTCGGTGTCGCGGCGTTCCTCACGCTGGCCTCCGGCGGCGTCATCGCGGTGCAGGGATATTCGTCGCTGGGCAACATCGGCATCGAGGCGTTGACCGGCTTCCTGTCCGCATTCCTCAACGTGCGCATCGTCGCCCCGGTGATCGCCGGTATCGCGTTGGCGGCCACCATCGGCGCCGGTACGACGGCACAGCTGGGCGCCATGCGGGTGGCCGAGGAGATCGACGCCGTGGAAGCCATGGCGGTGCACGCGGTTTCGTATCTGGTGTCGACCCGGATCATCGCCGGACTGATCGCCATCGTCCCGCTGTACTCGTTGTCGGTGCTCGCCGCGTTCTTCGCCGCCCGCTTCACCACCGTGTACATCAACGGCCAGAGTGCGGGGCTGTACGACCACTACTTCAACACGTTCCTGATACCGAGTGACCTGTTGTGGTCGTTCCTGCAGGCCATCGTCATGTCGGTCGCCGTCATGCTGGTGCACACCTACTACGGCTACAACGCCTCCGGCGGCCCCGTCGGCGTGGGCATCGCGGTCGGCCAGGCCGTGCGCACCTCGCTGATCGTCGTCGTCACCATCACCCTGTTCATCTCACTCGCCGTGTACGGCGCGTCCGGCAACTTCAACCTCTCCGGGTAGGCAAGCGATGTCCGAAGGAACTGCCAAACGGAGTCATGTCAGGATCGCCGCCGCGATCCTGGCGACGATCGTCGTCCTCGCGGTGTTGTTCACGTATCTGTTCTTCACCGCGGCGTTCACCCCCACCGACACCGTCACCGTGACCTCGCAGCGGGCCGGCCTGGTGATGGAGCGAGACGCCAAGGTCAAGTACCGCGGTATCCAGATCGGCAAGGTCAGCGAGATCGCCTACGCCGGCGACCAGGCGGAGCTGACGCTGTCCATCAACCGCGACCAGATGCGCTTCATCCCGTCGAACGCGATCGTGAAGATCGCCGGAACCACGGTGTTCGGCGCGAAGTCGGTGGAGTTCCTGCCACCCGAGGATCCGCGGGACACCCCGCTGCGGTCCGGCACCAGTGTCGCCGCCGCCGACGTGCAACTCGAGGTCAACACGCTCTTCCAGACCCTCACCGACGTGCTGCACAAGATCGACCCGATCAACCTGAACGCGACGCTCAGCGCCCTGGGGGAGGGGTTGCGGGGTAACGGTGACGACGCCGGCGCCGCGATGGCGGGGCTGAACAGTTATCTGGCCCAGCTCAACCCGAAGCTGCCGACGGTGGCCGAGGACTTCCGCAAGACCGCCGTGGTGGCCAACATCTACGGTGACGCCGGCGAGGACCTGGCGACCATCCTGGACAATGCGCCCCGGCTGGCCCAGACGATCGTCGACGAGCAGGACAACCTCAACGCCGCACTGCTGGCCGCCACCGGGTTCGCCCAGAACGGCACCGCCACACTGGAACCGGCCGCCGACGACTACATCGCGGCGATCCAGCGGATGCGCGCGGTGCTCAAGGTGGCCGGCGACTATTCGCCGGTGATCGGTTGTCTCCTGCAGGGCACGTCAAAGGCGCTGGACAACTTCGCCCCTATCATCGGCGGTATCCGGCCCGGCCTTTATGTATCGTCTAGCTTTCTGCCCGGCGCGCCGGCCTACACCTACCCAGAGGGTCTGCCGGTGGTGAATGCATCGGGCGGACCGAACTGCCGCGGGCTGCCCGATGTCCCGGGCAAGCAGCTCGGCGGATCTTGGTACCACACGCCGTTCCTGGTGACCGACAACGCCTACGTGCCCTACCAGCCGAACACCGAACTGCAGTTCAATGCGCCCTCGACGCTGCAGTTCCTGTTCAACGGCGCGTTCGCGGAACGGGATGATTTCTGATGAATCAGACGAGAACCCTGGTGAACGTCATCGTGTTCACCCTGGCGATGGTGTTGGTGGCCGCCGGACTGGTGGTGGTGTTCGGACAGTTCCGGTTCGCCTCGAGCAACCAGTTCTCGGCCACCTTTACCGAGGCGTCGCGGCTGAAATCCGGCAACGATGTCCGCATCTCGGGCGTGCCGGTCGGCTCGGTCGGCGACGTGAGGCTCAACCCGGACAACACCGTCAACGTCACCTTCGATGTGGACAAGCGCTACCAGCTCTACACCTCCACCCGTGTGGCGGTGCGCTACGAGAACCTGGTCGGCGACCGCTACATGGAGATCACCTCCGGCCCGGGCGAGCTGAAGAAGCTGCCGGCCGGGGCCACGATCTCCAAGGACAACACCGAGCCCGCACTGGATCTCGACGCACTGCTGGGCGGATTGAAGCCGGTGCTCAAGGGGCTGGACGGGGACAAGGTCAACGAGGTCAGCAACGCGGTCATCGAACTGCTGCAGGGTCAGGGCGGCGCGATCCAGAGCCTGCTGTCCAACACGAGCTCGTTCAGCCAGCGCCTGGCCGACCGGGATCAGCTGATCGGTGACGTGATCACCAACCTGAACACCGTGCTCGGCACGGTCGACGAGAAGGGCGAGCAGTTCAACGCCAGCGTCGACGAACTGCAGAAGCTCATCACCGGTCTGGCCGAGAACCGCGACCCCATCGCCGGGGCGATCGCGCCGCTGGCATCGGCGGAGAACGACCTGACCGAGATGCTGGAGCTCTCGCGCCGCCCGCTGCAGGGTGTCATCGAAAACGCCCGCCCGCTGCTGCAGAGGATGGACGAGCGCAAGGCCGATATCAACAAGGTGATCGAACCGCTCGCGGAGAACTACCTCCGGCTGAATGCGCTGGGTGCCTACGGCGCGTTCTTCAACATCTATTACTGCTCCATCCGAATGAAGATCAACGGTCCGGCCGGCAGCGACATCCTGATCCCGTTCGGTGGCCCGCCGGACCCGACGAAGGGGAGGTGTTCGGAAAATGGTTAGTCCAGACCGCAGCAATCCGCTGCGCACCGGGATTCTCGGCATCTTTGTGGTGGCGTGCTTGGTGCTGGTGTCCTTCGGTTACACCGGCCTGCCGTGGTACCCGCAGGGCCGCGATTACGAGGCCTATTTCTCCGACGCCGGTGGCATCTCGCCGGGTAACGATGTCGCGGTGTCCGGCATCAAGGTCGGTAGCGTGACCTCGGTCTCGCTGGCCGGCGACCAGGCCAAGGTGGGCTTCACCGTTGACCGGAACATTAAGGTGGGCAACCAGACTCTGGTGGCCATCAAGACCGACACCGTGCTGGGCCAGAAGTCGCTGTCGGTGACCCCCGGCGGCAGCGGCGATTCGACCGTCATCCCGGTCGGGCGCACCACCACCCCGTACACCCTGAACACCGCGCTGCAGGACCTCGGCGGCAACGTCAGCGCGCTCGACAAGCCGCAGTTCGAACAGGCGCTGCAGACCCTCACCGACACCCTGCGCGATGCGACCCCGCAGTTGCGCGGAGCGCTCGACGGGGTGGCGAATCTGAGCCGCAGCCTGAACACGCGTGATCAGGCGCTCGAAGAGTTGCTGTTGCACGCCAAGAAAGTCTCGGACACGCTGGCCCAGCGCGCCGGTCAGGTGAACCAGCTGATCACCGACGGCAACCAATTGTTCGCCGCCCTCGACGAGCGCAGGCAGGCGCTCAGTACCCTCATCGCCGGTATCGACGATGTCTCGCATCAGCTTTCCGGTTTCGTCGCCGACAACAAGCGGGAGTTCCTGCCGGTGCTGCAACGCCTCGATGCGGTGATGGCCAACCTGCTGGAGCGCAAGGAACACATCGGTGAGGCGCTCAGGCGGCTGCCGCCGTACGCCACGACGCTGGCCGAGGTGGTCGGTAACGGGCCCGGCTTCAACATCAACCTGTACGGCCTGCCGCCGGCGAGCATTGCCGAAGTACTGCTGGACGGCTACTTCCAGCCGGGCAAGCTGCCGGACAGCCTCGCCGACTACCTGCGCGGACTGATCTCGGAGCGCACTCTCGTAAGGCCTAAGTCGCCATGACGGACAATACATCTGGCAAGAGCACATGGCTGCGCAGAACCCTTGCGGTGGTGCTCGCGGTCCTGTTGGCCGTCGGTGTCTATCTGGTGTGGCCGAGCCGCGGCGGTCACCGGGTCGTCGCCTACTTCCCGACCGCGGTCGGGCTATACCCGGGCGACGACGTCCGGATCGTGGGTGTACCGGTGGGGCGCATCGATGCGATCCAGCCGCGCGCCCAGGACGTCAAGATCAGCATGACGCTGGATGACGGCATCCAGGTGCCGGCGAATGCCCAGGCGATCATCATCGCGCCGAATCTGGTGTCGGCCAGGTTCATCCAGCTGACACCGGCCTACACCGACGGTGATGTGCTGGCCGACGGTGCGGAGATCGGGCTGGACCGCACCGGTGTGCCGGTCGAGTGGGACGAGGTCAAGGAGCAGCTCACCGCGTTGAGCACGCAACTCGGCCCGCAGGAGGGTGGCCTGCAGGGGCCGCTCACCCAGTTCGTCAACCAGGCCGCCGATACGTTCGACAACAACGGTGACTCGTTCCGCCAGGCACTTCGCGAACTCTCGCAGACCGCCGGGCGCCTGGGGGATTCGCGCACCGACCTGTTCGGCACCATCCGCAACCTGCAGGTGCTGGTGAATGCGCTGTCCAACAGCAACGAGCAGATCGTGCAGTTCACCAATCACGTGTCCTCGGTATCGCAGGTGCTGGCCGCGAGCACCCAGGATCTCGACGCCACCCTGGGCGCGCTCAACCAGGCGCTCGGCGATGTCCGCGGTCTGCTCAGCGAGTCCAACGCCTCGCTGATCCAGTCTGTCGGCAGGCTCAGTGAGTTCACCCAGATCCTCACCGACCACAGCGATGACATCGAGCAGATCCTGCATGTCACACCGAACGGTCTGTCGAACTTCTACAACATCTACAACCCGGCGCAGGGCACCGTCGGCGGCCTGCTGTCGCTGCCGAACTTCGCCAACCCGGTGCAGTTCATCTGCGGTGGCACCTTCGATGTCGGTACGTCCCCGGACAACTACAAGCGCGCCGAGATCTGCCGCCAGCGGATGGCGCCGGTGCTCAAGCGGATCACCATGAATTACCCGCCGATCCTTTTCCACCCGATCGACAGCATCACCGCTTATAAGGGGCAGATCATCTACGACACCCCGGAAACCCAGGCGAAGGCCGAGACACCGGTGCCGTACCTGCAGTGGCAGCCCGCGCCCGGGGTCACCCCGCCGGTCGCACCGCCCGGTGGCAACCTCAGCCAGCTGATCCTGCCGCCACCGGCGGTGCCCGGTCAGATCTCACCGGCAGGTCCGGTGCCGCCGGCTCCGCCGATGGGTGCGGGCCCGCTGCCGGGGCCTGCCCCGGCGCCTGCGGAAGGGGCGGGCGGATGACATCGATCAAATCCATCCTGATGCGAGGAACCGCCCTCGGCGGCGGCACGCTGATGCTGGCCGGTTGCCAGTTCGGCGGGCTGAACTCGCTGAACATGCCCGGCACCGCCGGGCACGGCACCGGCTCGTACACCATCACCGTCGAACTGCCCGATGTCGCGACGCTGCCGCAGAACTCGCCGGTGATGCTCGACGATGTCACCGTCGGCAGCGTCTCGGGCATCGAGGCGGTGCAGCGGCCCGACGGGACGTTCTACGCCGCGGTGCAGCTGTCGCTGGACGGCGATATCGACCTGCCGCAGAACTCGACGGCCACCGTGGCGCAGACCTCGCTGTTGGGATCCCAACACGTGCAGCTCGCTCCGCCGCTCGATGATCCCGTGGGCAAACTGAAGCAGGGCTCGAACATCCCGATCGGCGCGATCGGGCGCTACCCGACCACCGAAGAGGTGCTGTCCGCGCTCGGCGTGGTGGTCAACAAGGGCAACCTCGGTGCGCTGCAGGACATCACCGATGAGGCATACGCGGCGGTTGCGGGGCGGACCGGTAGCTTCGCCGACCTGCTGCCCCGGCTGGCCGAACTGACCGCATCACTGGACCGCCAGACCGAGGACATCCTCACTGCGGCCGAAGGGCTCAACCGGTTTGCCTCGATCCTGGCGCAGAGCAAGGACAATCTCGGCCGCACGCTGGACAGCCTGCCGAACGCGTTGCTGGTGCTGAACAACAACCGCGACAACATCGTCGACGCCTTCGCGGCGCTGAAGAGTTTCGCGGAAGTGGGTTCGCGGGTGCTCTCGGAGACCAAGACCGATTTCGCGGCCGACATGAAGGACCTGTTCCCGGTTGTCAAGGCGCTCAACGACAATGCCGATGACTTCATTAAGGATCTCGAGTTTCTTCCGACCTTCCCGTTCCACTACAAGTACATGCGTAATGCCGTCCGCGGTGACTATTTGAACGTGTTCGTGACGTTCGACCTGACCGTGCGGCGCCTCGGTGAGTCGGTGTTCACCACGTCGTTCTTCGACCCGAACATGAAACGACTCAGCGAGGTGATCAACCCGCCGGACTTCTTGACCGGTGCGATGGCCAATCTCTCCGGGCAGGCGGCCGATCCGTTCAAGATCCCGCCGGGCACCGCGACTCAGCACGATGGGGGGACGCCGTAATGCTGACCCGTTTGCAGTTGTCCATCTTCGCGGTGGTGACGGTGCTGACCGTCACCGCGATCTCGGCCTTCTATCTGCACGTCCCCGCCGCCATGGGGATCGGCACCTACGACGTCACCGCGGAGTTCAAGGCCGGGGGCGGGCTGTACTCGAACGCCAACGTCACCTACCGGGGCGTGACCATCGGGCGCGTCGAAGCGGTCGGGTTGACGAACGACGGTGTGCAGGCGCAGATGCGGCTCAACACCGATACCGAGGTGCCGGAGAACGTGACGGCCACCGTGAAGAGCGTCTCCGCGGTCGGCGAACAGTACATCGACCTGGTGCCACCCAGCGATGAGGACGGCGGCGCGGCCCCCGGACTGCTGCGCAACGGATCGAACATCGGGGTCGAGCGCACCGCGATCGGCCAGGACATCGCCGGGATGCTCAAGCAGGCCGATGACCTGGTGGCCAGCGTCGGCGACGCCCGGATCCAGGACCTGCTGAAGGAGACGTTCAAGGCGTTCAACGGATCCGGGCCGGAGCTGGCGCGGCTGATCCAGTCCGGGCGCGATCTGATCGACGAGGCGAACGCGAGTTACGGGCAGACCAGCCAGCTGATCGATCAGGCCGGCCCGTTCCTGGACTCCCAGATCACCGCGGGTGACGACATCCGTTCCAGTGCGGACGGGCTGGCCCGGCTGACCACCGAGGTCGCCAACGCCGACTCCCAGTTCCGTTCGACGTTGCAGACCGTGCCCGGGGCGGTGGCGGAGGCGAACACCACGTTCGAAGGTATCCGGCCGACGTTCCCGGTGCTGGCCGCGAACCTGGCCAACTTCGGCCGCATCGGAGTGATCTATCACAAGTCGATCGAGCAGGCCCTGGTCATCTTCCCGGCGTTGATGGCCGCGTTGCTCACCGTCGCCAGCGGTGTGCCCGCCGACGAGGGCGGCAAGCTCGACTTCAAGGTCAACCTCGGCGATTCGCCGCCGTGCTCCACGGGCTTCATCCCGCCCTCGGAGATCCGCTCGCCGGCCGATACCACCCTGCGTGAGCTGCCGACGGACCTGTACTGCAAGACAGCGCAGAACGACCCCGCGGTGGTGCGCGGTGCCCGCAACTACCCGTGCCAGGAGTTCCCCGGTAAGCGCGCGCCCACCGTGCAGCTGTGCCGTGACCCGGCCGGTTATGTGCCGATCGGCAGCAACCCGTGGCGTGGTCCGCCGGTGCCGTATGACACCCCGATCACCGATCCGCGGAACATCACGCCGCCGAACAAGTTCCCGAACATCCCACCGGCCAACGATTACGACCCGGGCGCACCCGCGGTCCAGCTGCCTCCGGGTGTGACACCGGGACCGGGTCCGGCCCCGAATGCACCGTTCCCGAATCCGGTGCCGCCGAACGACAATGCGCCCGCACCACCGTGGCCGTACTACGCGCCGCCGGACCAGGTACTGCCCCCCTACGGCCGCCAGGTCCCGATGCCGCCATTGCCGCCGGGTACGCCGATCTACCGGCCCCCGGGCTCGACGGCGCCCGGACTGGCTCCGCCGCCGGAGGCGCTGCTGCCCCCGCCGCCCGCGCCGGGCCCACCGCCGCCGGCTCCGGGTCCGCTGCCGGCTGAACAGCCCCTTGCCAGCGCTGCATTGACGAGCACCTACGATCCGAAGACGGGTGTCTTCGCCGACCCGGCGAGCGGCGAGACCGGGGTGTTCGCACCCGGTAGCGACGAGTTCACACCCGCGGAGAACTGGGTGGATCTGATGATGGCGCCGAGGCAGATGTAGATGCCTGACCTGAACGACACTGAGCACAACACCGAAGAGAGCATCGAGAGCAGGCGGACCCGGAGGCGGGCATCACGGGCTGCGGGCCCGGCGGCCGCGCCGGTGGGCGAGCCCACCGCCAAGGTGGTCGTGAGCGCGCCGGTGCCCCGCCCGACACCGTCGGCGCCCATCGCGCTGCCCCCGCGCCAACCCCATCGTGCGATGGTCGCCCTGGTGTCCGGGGTGGCCGCGCTGATCGCTGCTGCCGCACTGGTGGCGGTGGTGGCCGTGCTGATGGTGCAGCACCGTCACGCGGAGGATGTGCAGGCGCGGGATCAGCGGTTCGTCGACACCGCCGAACAGACCGTGATGAACATGTTCAGCTACGACCAGAACACCATCGACGAGAGCGTGAACCGGTTCGTCGACGGCACCAGCGGTCCGTTGCGGGACATGCTGAGCCAGGACAACAACGTCGACAATCTCAAGGCGATCTTCCGCGACACCAATGCCACCTCCGAGGCGGTCATCAGCGGTGCCGCGCTGGAGAAGGTCGACGAGATCGGCGGCAACGCCGCGGTGCTGGTCTCCGTGCGGGTCACCGTGACCGACCTGGAGGGTGTCAACAAGCCGTCGCAGCCCTACCGGATGCGGGTGATCGTGCACGAGGACGACAACGGTCACATGACCGGATACGACCTGAAGTACCCCGAGGGTGGCAACTGATGCGCGGCAAACTCCTTCAGCTGGCCGTCGCGGTGTTCGCACTCGGCCTGATCGCGCTGTCCGCTGCGGCGGGAGGGTTGTACTGGGACCGGGTGCAGACCCGCGCCGCCGAGCAGGCCGAGGCGGTGCTCCCGGGCCTGGCGATCGAGCAGATCCCGCGGGTGTTCGGCTATGACTTCCAAACCGTCGAGCGCAGCCTGACCGATGCCGCGACGTTGCTGACGCCGGAGTACCGCCGGGAATTCCAGGATCGGGCCACCAGGGACATCATCCCGCAGGCGCGTGAACGTCAGGTGATCAGCCAGGCGCACGCCGTCGGCGCGGGTCTGATGAGCGCACAACGGGATTCGGCGTCGGTACTGGTGTTCATGAACCGGACCGTGACTGACAAGGCGAAGCAGCCCGTCTATGACGGTAGCCGCCTGCGCGTCGACTACCAGAAGATCGACGGCAAGTGGTTGATCAGCTACATCACTCCGATTTAGCGGTGGCCAGCGCGTCCAGGAACGACCGCGCCCAGCGGTCCACGTCGTGGGCGAGCACCTGCCGGCGCAACGCGCGCATCCGGCGCTTACCGTCCTCGACGGTCTGATTCAGCGCCTGCTCGATGGCATCGCGAACACCGTCGGTGTGGTGCGGGTTGCACAGGTAGGCCTGGCGGAGTTCGGCTGCGGCACCGGTGAATTCGGAAAGCACCAGCGCCCCGCCGAGATCGCTGCGGCAGGCCACGTACTCCTTGGCGACCAGGTTCATCCCGTCGCGCAGCGGCGTCACCAGCATCACGTCGGCCGCCACGAAGAACGCGATCAGCTCATCCCGGGGTAGCGGCCGGTGGATGTAATGCACCACCGCATGCCCGACCTCGCCGTACTCGCCGTTGATGTGGCCGACCTGACGCTCGATGCCCTCGCGCATCTCGATATAGCTCTCGACGCGCTCCCGGCTGGGTGTGGCCAGCTGGATCAGCACGGTGTCGCTGCGGTCGGCGCGGTTTTGTTCCAGCAGTTCGGAGAACGCGGTGAGGCGGACGTCGATGCCCTTGGTGTAGTCCAGCCGGTCGACCCCGAGCAGGATCTTGCGCGGGTTGCCCAGCTCGGCGCGGATCTGACGGGCCCGCTGCCGGACAGCCTTGTCCCGAGCCTTGCGGTCCAGATCGGCGGAGTCGATGGAGATGGGGAACGCGCCGACCTTGACGGTGCGGAACCCGACCTGGACCTCGCCGAAACGGGAGCGCACGCCGATCGAGGCGCGCGAGGTGTTGGCGCCGATCAGCCGCCGCGCCAGGATCAGGAAGTTCTGGGCGCCACCGGCCAGGTGGAAACCGACCAGATCGGCACCCAGCAGGCCCTCGATGATCTCGGTGCGCCAGGGCATCTGCATGAACAGCTCGACCGGGGGGAACGGGATGTGCAGGAAGAACCCGATGGTCACATCGGGGCGCAGCATGCGCAGCATCTTCGGCACCAGCTGGAGCTGGTAGTCCTGGATCCAGATGGTGGCCCCCGGGGCCGCGGCCCGCGAGGTGGCCTCGGCGAACCGCCGGTTCACCTCGACGTAGCGCTCCCACCACTGCCGGTGGTAGGTCGGCTTGACGATGACATCGTGGTACAGCGGCCACAGCGTGGCGTTGGAGAAACCCTCGTAGTACAACGCGACGTCATCGGCGGACAGCCGCACCGGATAGAGCTGCAGGTCATCGGCGACGATGGGTTCCTCGTCGCCGTCGGCGACACCGGGCCAGCCGATCCAGGCGCCGCGTTGCTTGCGCAGGATCGGTTCCAGGGCGGTGACCAGCCCACCGGGGCTGCGCTTCCAGGTGGTGGTGCCATCGGGTAGCACCACCTGATCGATCGGCAGCCGATTGGCGACCACGACGAAATCGGCTTGGCCCCCCTCTGGGGCGGAGTCGTCGGTATCGACTCCCATCGACACCTAGGCCTCGAGCTTTGCCGGTCCGATACCGAGCATGGCGAGGAAGGTGCGACATTCGTCGGCGTCGGTGGCGTAGGCGGCCACCACACGGCGAGCCATGCTGGCGGTGTCGTCGGCCACGGGCTCGACGTCGCCGATCTCGGCGCTATCTGTTTTGGCGGGCATCACATAATTCTAGGCGAAGTCCCGGCCATCGCCGTCGGCACCCGTGTAAATGTGTAGCTGTGCAAATTACTTTGGCAGGACAGACGGTCCTGGTGACCGGCGGTGGAAGCGGTATCGGCAAGGGTGTGGCGGCGGAGGTGGTCGCCAGCGGCGGCAACGCCATGCTGGTCGGGCGCAACGCCGACAAGCTGTCGGCGGCGGTGGACGAGATCACCGCGGGGCCCGGGGATGGCGAGGTGCGCTTCGAACCCGCCGATGTCACCAACGAGGACGAGGTGGCCCGCGCGGTCGACGCGGCGACGGCGTGGACGGGCCGGCTGAACGGAGTGGTGCACTGTGCGGGCGGCACCGAGACCATCGGCCCGCTGACGCAGGTCGATTCCGAGGGCTGGCGCCGCGCGGTCGACCTGAATGTCAACGGCAGCATGTACGTGCTCAAGCATTCGGCGCGCGAACTGGTGCGCGGCGGCGGTGGGTCCTTCATCGGGATCTCGTCGATCGCCGCGAGCAACACCCACCGCTGGTTCGGTGCCTACGGGGTCACCAAGGCCGCGCTGGATCACCTGATGATGCTGGCCGCCGACGAACTCGGGCCGTCCTGGGTGCGGGTGAACTCCATCCGGCCGGGCCTGATCGCCACCGATATGGTCGCCCCGATCCTGTCCATGCCGGAACTCAGCGGTGACTATGCGGCCCAGACCCCGCTGCCGCGCCACGGCGAGGTGGAAGACATCGCGAATGCCGCGGTGTTCCTGCTCAGCGATGCCTCGGGCTGGATCACCGGTCAGGTGATCAATATCGACGGCGGTCACGGTCTGCGGCGCGGACCCGATCTGTCGGCGATGCTGGAGCCGGTCTTCGGTGCGGACGGGCTGCGCGGGGTCGTCGAGCGCTAGCCGGACTACTTCTGCAGCTTCTCTGCGCAGTACGCCTGCGCGGCGATACCGGCGAAGGTGGTGATCTCGTCGTTGGACAGGTCGGCGTTGTCCTTGATGTAGTACAGCGCCTTCTCGATGCCCTTGTCGCCGCCGTTGCCCAGCTTGCGGCACATCGACTGGGCCATGTCGATCGCCTTGGAGTCGGTGCCGACCTGCACACCGTGCTCGGTGAGTGCCGCCAGGAACTGCTGATCGGTCTCGGTCGGTTCGTCGGCCGCGGCCGGTGCCGCGAGCGCGGTGGCGGCGCCGACGGCCACGATGACCGCGCCCATGACGCTCTTGAAACTCATCGGTTCTCCTGTCCCGTCACCAACGCACAGTACGCACACGCGCACTGTGGTGAATATCGGCAGGTGAAGCGGCTGCGTTACGGAGTGGCACCCTCGTCGATGTGCTCGGCGGCGCGTTTCACCGCGTTGACGATGCCCTGATAGCCGGTGCACCGACAGAAGTTGCCGGACAGGCCCTCCCGGATCTCGGCATCGGTGGGGGACGGATTGTCGGCCAGCAGCGCGGTGATGGAGGTGACGAAACCGGGCGTGCAGAAGCCGCACTGCAGGCCGTGGCATTCCCGCATGGCGGCCTGTACCGGTGAGAGCTCACCGTCGGGGGATGCGATGCCCTCCACGGTGGTCACCTCCCGGCCGTCGGCCTGCACGGCCAGCACCAGGCAGGACCGTACGGCCTGGCCGTCCAGCAACACCGTGCAGGCGCCGCAGGCGCCGTGCTCACAGCCAAGGTGGGTGCCGGTCAGCCCGCAGTTCTCCCGGAGGTGATCGGCCAGCGTCACGCGCGGTTCGACGGTGTCGCGGTACTGGCGACCGTTCACCGACACCGCGACGGGTAGATCATGCATCGAGTGCCTCCGTGGTTGCGTCGGTCCAGGCTCGGGCGACCATCGCCGCTCCCACCCGGGCGCGGTAGGACGCCGACCCTTGCAGATCGGCCGGGATGTCTTCGAGTTCGGACAGCGCCAGCCGCCCGAATTCCGCCGCGGTGATGTCGGAGACGGCCCGGCCGGTGATCGCCCGCTCGGCCGGGGTGCCCCGCTCGGGTGTCGAACCCAACCCGAGCAGGCCCACCGCGCAACGCTTCACCCGGTCCTCGCTATCGAGTTCGACGGCCACCGTCGCGCCCGCGATCGCGAAGTCGCCATGCCTGCGTGCGAACTCGTGCACGGCGAAACCGGTTCGGCCGGACCAGACCGGGAAGCGCACCGCGCGCAGCAGTTCGTCGGCGGCCAGCGAGTTCTCCCACAGGCCGGTGAAGAAATCGGCTGCCGCGATCTGGCGGTCACCACGCGACGACGCCGCATCGATGGTGGCGTCCAGTGTCAGCGCCACCGCGGCGTACTCGGCCGCCGGGTCGGCGTGGGCGATCGCGCCGCCGAGTGTGCCCCGGTTGCGGATCTGGAAGTGCCCGATATGGGGGGTGACCAGTGACAGCAGCGGCACCGAATCGGCCACCTCGTCGTCCATGCCCACCAGCGCATGCGCGGTGCCCGCCCCGATGACCACCTGATCGTCGATCAGATCGATGCCCTGCAGTTCGGGTACCCGGGAGATGTCGACCAGGTTCTCGAAATGCGTCAGTCGCATCGCCAGCAGGGGAATCAGGCTCTGTCCGCCCGCGAGCACCTTGGCTTCGTCGCCGAACTCGGCGAGCACGTCCGCTGCCTCCTTCACCGACTCGGCCCGGTGATAGGCGAACGGTGCGGCTTTCACGCGAGCAGCCGCGTCAGCAGGGCCTGCAGTTCGGCGGATGCCGTGGGCGCGGCGGTCCGCGTGCGCCGGCCCACCAGGAATCCGATCGCGCCGGCGGTCGCGGCGGCGGCCAGGGCGGGCCCGTAGCGCTTTGCGACCGGCACGGCGACCACCTTCAGCAGGTCGACGGAGTCGGCGGGTTGCGCGGCGGCCGTGGCCGCCTCGGTGGACGGTGCGGCCGTGGAAGCCGGTGCGGCACCCAGCAGTTCGGCCTCCAGGCTGCGGGCGAACTGGGCGATCAGATTGCCCGAGACATCGGCGAGAACGCCGCGGCCGAACTGGGCGGCCTTACCGGAGATCGCGAGATCGGTGCAGATCACCACCGTCGTCGAGTCACCCTCGTCCTTGAGTTGGGCGGTCACGGTGGCGGCCGCGGTGCCATTGCCCCGGGTTTCCTTACCCTCGGCCTTGAGCACGATCCGCTGGGCCGCGCTGTCCTTCTCCTGATAGGCGGCAACACCCTTGTAGGACACGGTGATCGGTCCGACCTTGACCTTCACCGCGCCGGTGAAGTCATCGCCGTCGACGCTCAGCAGGGTGGCGCCGGGCAGGCACGGGGCCACCCGTTCGACGTCGGTGAACACGTCCCAGACGGTGGCGGCGGGTACCGCGACCCGGAATTCGTTGTTGAGCTCCACGTTTCAGCGGGTCCCTTCTGCATGTGCCTCGATGAGTTCGATGATCTTGGCCGGGGTGGCGGGCATCTGGGTGACGGTCACGCCCAGCGGGGCCAGCGCGTCGTTGATGGCGTTGATGACCGCCGGCGGCGATCCGATGGCGCCGCCCTCACCGGCGCCCTTGTAGCCGCCGACACCGGGTCCCGGAATCTCGATGTGGCCGAACTCGATCGCCGGAACCTCGGTGGCGGTGGGCAACAGGTAGTCCACGAAGGTGGAGGCGATCGGGTTGCCTGCGTCGTCGTAGGCCAGCTGCTCGAGCAGCGCGCCGCCGATGCCCTGCACGGTGCCGCCGGCCACCTGGCCTTCGACCACGTTCGGGTTGATCATCGGCCCGACGTCCTCGCTGACGATGTAGCGGGTCAGTGTGACCTGGCCGGTCACGATGTCGACCTCGCAGGTGCAGGCGTGAGTGGCGTTGGCCCAGTGGATCATCGCCTGGGAGTTGAATCGTGCGGTCGCCTCCAGGGTGGGGGAGACGCCGGCCAGCGCAGCGGGGTCGTAGTAGGACCGGTAGGCGATGTCGGCGAAGCCGACGCTCTTGTCGCGGTCACTGATGAGGACCGCCCGTGAATCGGTGAGCTCGATATCGTCGGCCTCGGCGCCGAGCAGTTGGGCCGCGATCGCGACGATCTGCCCGCGCAGGACGGTGCCCGCCTCGTTGACCGCGCCCGCGGTCATGGGTGCGCTGCGACTGCCCTGGGTGCCCGCGCCGTACGGTGTCACCGCGGTGTCACCCTGGATGGTGGCCACGTCGTCGATGTTGGCGCCCAACACGTCTGCGGTGAGCTGGACGACGGTGGTCTCGATGCTGTTGCCGCTGGAACC
This sequence comes from Mycolicibacterium frederiksbergense, assembly GCA_030499155.1. GTDB lineage: Bacteria > Actinomycetota > Actinomycetes > Mycobacteriales > Mycobacteriaceae > Mycobacterium > Mycobacterium frederiksbergense_A. The sequence continues at coordinate 2,363,146 of JAUKNU010000001.1, forward strand.
ACCGTTGACGTAGACATTGATCTTGCCCGTCGATTCCATCCGGATGGTGGCGCCCTCGGTGGCGAGGTTTCCGGTCGCTGCGCCGGTGGGCTCGATATAGGCGGAGAATCCGAGACCGATATAGCGGCCCTGGGCCAGCGCCTCGGCCTGTTCCTTGCGGAAGCCCTCAAGGTCGAGGATCTTGACCGCCTGCTCGAAGGTGTCCGCGGGGGCACAGTTGTCATACGGCATCCCGTTGGGATTGAAGTACGGCATCTCGTCACCGCGCAGGATGTTGATGCGCCGCAGTTCCGCGGGGTCCATCCCGATCTTTCGTGCCGCGATGTCGAGAAGCATTTCCCGGGTGAGGGTTTCGTACTGCCACGGGCCGCGGTAGGCATGCAGTCCTGGCGTGTTGGAGAACACCGTCTTGTAGTTGAAACTCGCCTTGGGCACCCGGTACGGGCCGGGGAAGAACATGCCGATCGCGGCGGTGGTGAGCACCGGGTACGGCGTCGGGTAGGACCCGACGTCCTGGACGAAGTCGATATCGGCGGCCAGGATCTTGCCGTCGGCATCGAAGGCCATCCTGACGGTGCCGTCGACGTGCCGGGACTGCCCGGCCGACATCAGGTTCTCGCGGCGATCCTCGATCCACTTCAGCGGCGCAGGCACCCGGCGAGCGGCGAGCATGATGCTCATGTCCTCGCGCATCGGGACGACCTTCTGTCCGAAGCCACCGCCGGTGTCGCGGACGATGACCCGAACGCCGTGGGCGGGGATGCCCAGCAGCCGGGCGGCGAAGGCACGCAGTTCGTGCGGTGTCTGCGTCGACCCCCAGATGGTGAGCTCGGAGGTACCGGCCGTCCACTCGACGACGATGCCGCGGGTCTCCATCGGTACCGGCACATACATCTGTTGGTAGATCCGCTCTTGGACCACATGGGCCGCCGAGGCGAACAGTTCCTCGTCCGGCGGCATGCCGCCCATGCCGCCCGCGACGTTGTCGGGGTAGGCCTCGTGCACCACGACATCGGATCCGACGGCTTTGCGGAAGTCGGCGACGGCGGGCAGCTGGGTGTAGTCGACGTCGACGAGATCGACGGCATCCTCGGCCAGCCGGCGGCTCTCGGCGATCACGATGGCCACCGGGTCGCCGACGAATTTCACCTCGCCTTCGGCCAGCGGCGGGCGCGGGGTGTCGGGGACATCCTTACCGGCGACGGCGTGCCAGGCCTCGTGCACGCCGGGGTTGATATCGGCGGCGGTGAACACGGCGTGCACACCGGGCAGCGCGAGCGCGGCCGCGGTGTCGATGCCGTTGATGGTGGCGTGCGCGAAGGGGCTGCGCACGAAGCAGGCGTGCAGCATGCCGGGCCGCTGCACGTCGTCGACGAAGGTGCCCTTGCCGGTGAGCAGGCGGGCATCTTCGATGCGCGGCACCCGGGTGCCGGCGTAGCGGGCGGCGACGGTTCCCGTCACGGGGGCTCCTGTTCATGGACTACTTGCGCGTGTAAGTGGGCTGAGTCACACGCATTCTGCGAGCGGCGTTAGCCTACCCCGAGAAGCAGCATTCCAAAAGAAGAGAGTGGCGTTACCGCACGTTGGTGCTGGTAGTCAGGCCGGTTCGTGGTGGATTCGGCCGTCCACCGCGGTCAGTGGGCGGCCACCGCCGCCCCACCGGTGAGCGATGATCTCGGCCACGATCGACACCGCCGTCTCCTCGGGGGTGCGCGCCCCGAGGTCCAGCCCGATCGGGCTGGACAGGCGCGCCAGATCGGGTTCGGTGAGCCCGGCCTCGCGCAGCCGGGCGAGGCGGTCGAGGTGGGTGCGCCGCGATCCCATGGCCCCGACATAGCCGATCTGCGGCAGCCGCAGCGCCACCTCGAGGGCGGGCACGTCGAACTTGGGGTCGTGGGTGAGCACGCAGATCGCGGTACGGGCGTCGACGCCGCCGAGCGCCTGCTGACCCCGCAGGTAGCGGTCGGGCCAGTCGACGACCACGTCGTCGGCGGCCGGGAAGCGGGCCGCGGTGGCGAAGACCGGCCGGGCATCGCAGACCGTCACCCGATAGCCGAGGAAGGTCCCCTGCTGGGCCAGGGCGGCCGCGAAATCGATGGCGCCGAAGATCAGCATGCGCGGCCGCGGGGCGTAGCTCGCGACGAACACCGCCATGCCGGTCTCGGCCGTCTCGTCCACCCGCTCGCCGTCGGGCCCGTAGGACAGCACCGCGGTACGGCCGGCCAGCAGCAGGCCGCGGGCATCGTCGGCGACCGCGGCATCGGCCCGCGCGGACCCGAGCGCACCGATCGCGACATCCGGTTCGACGATGAGTCGGCGGCCCAACCGCTCGGGGTCGGGGTGGGCGATGATCGTGGCCACCGCAATCGGGCGGTGCGCGTCGATGGCTTCAGCGACGTGGGCGAGCTGTGGAAAGGTCTGCTGCGACACCGGTTCGACGAACACGTCCAGGATGCCGCCGCAGGTCAGTCCGACGGCGAAGGCGTCATCATCGCTGAAACCGTAGCGCTGCAATGCCGGTGTCCCGGTGTCCACCACCTCGGTGGCCAGTTCGTAGACCGCCCCCTCGACACAGCCGCCCGACACCGATCCCGCCACGCTGCCGTCGGGTGCGACCACCAGTGCGGCCCCGGCCGGCCGGGGCGCGGACTTGATGGTGCGCACGACGGTGGCCAGGCCGGCGGTGCCGCCGGCCCGCCAGGTGGTCATCAGGTCGTCGAGGACTTCGCGCACATCTGGGAGTCTAGGTGCGTGGGTCGGGGCGACGGCTCGGCATCGATTAGCTGTGCTAATTTTTGGTGGGTGTCGGGTGCTCCCGATGGGCGCATCGATGACGTGTCGGGGGACGTGAGCATCGAATGCCGGCTTGGAAGAGGGGAGATCATCGTGATCGAATTGAAGAAACTCGTACGGAGTGCGGGCATCGTGGGCGCGGTCGGCGCCGGATCGCTCGGAATGGTGCTGGGAATCGGCGCCGGGGCCGCCCATGCCGCGCCGCCCGGCGGTGGCGGTATCGAGTTCGCTCAGGACCCCCCGTGGGTCAAGGATCGACACGACGACCGCGGGTGGCGCGGTCATGACAACGGCTGGCGTGACGACGGGCGCCGATCCGGTCTGCACATCAACCTTCCGTGCGTGACCGGCCCCTATGGCGTCGTGACGTGGTGCCCTTAGGGGGAGCGGACCCACAGGCAGTGCCCGGACATGGTGATATCGAACAGTCTGGGCGCCACCTCGAATGAAAGCTGTTGTCCCGGAGCGCCTTCGGTGATCGCCGGAGGCCCGACGACGCCCGCGCTGATGACGGTCTGCTGAGTCGCCCCGCATCGGGTGTCCGGGTCCAGGGGTGTCGCGGTCCAGGCGCCGGGCAGCAGATTGGGGTTGCGCAGACCTTCACCGTGCAGCGCGATGGCCGGACCGAAGCTGACCCAGCGGTCGCTGGGATCGGCGGGAGCCGCCGTCGCCCGCCAGCGTCCGGCCGAACAGACCAGCGGCGCCGAGGTGCCCGGGGGCAGTGTGGTGGCCGCGGTCAGATCCGGTGCGCACACCGAGTCCAGCTGCGGCACAGCCGGTTCGGCGTGGGCGGGAGCGACCGACGCGAAGGCCGCGCCGAGTAGGACGATGACGAGGCCGCGCACGGCTACAGCTTGGTGAGATCGGTCTTGACCAGCCAGACGTTGTAGTCGTTCCAGACCGACAGGTTGAAGTACAGGTCGTCACCGGTGCCCAGGGTGGACGGCGACCACGGGTGCATCATCGGGGCGTAGATGCCGCCGCCTTGCTGACCCATCACGACGGTCGGGCCGGACCAGGCGCCCTCTGGAGTATCGGAGGTGCGCAGGATGACGTTGTTGAACTGATCGCCGTGCATTGCCACGTATTTGCCGAGCGTCTTGTTGTACTGCACCGACATCTCGCTGACCTGGTTGCCGGCCTTACCGACGCCGCAGGCGCCGCTCTCCTTGCCGAAGATCGGTGAGGCCTTCGACGGGTCGTTGCGGTACCAGCCCGCCTTGTAGGCGCCCCACCCGAAGATCCCGCCCTTGCTGCCCTTGCTGTAGTACTCGTATTTGGTGACGTTGAGGATGTCGGCCTCGGCGACCCGGGAGAGGTAGGCCTGGCCCTGCCGCCCGTTGGGCGTGCCGTAGGAGTACACGAAACCGTCACCGGGGCGCACGAAGGCGGCCTGCTGGAAGTTCTTGTTGCCGCCGATCGGCGAGTTGGTCCGCACACTCTGTGGCGCGACGTACCAGTTCTCGCCGTTGTCCTCGGAATAGGCGATCGCCGAGTAGTTCGTCGACCAGGAACCGGCCGCGCCCCACTGTTTGACCGACATGAAACTGAGGTACTGGGTGACCCCGAACTGGGTGCCCGGGGTGGGCACCGAGATGCCCGCGGTGGGGATGAGCGTCACCCCGGTCGGCAGACCACGCGGCAGCCGCTCCGGCAGGATGATCTGGCGGGCGTAGTGCTCCTCCCACAGCGGCGATCCGCCGAACATGTTGCCGTTGAGCCACTGCCCGTCCGGGACGGCCATTCCGTTCGACAGGTCACGGTCCGGGCTGCGGAACAGGGTGTTCAACCTCCAGGTGCCGGTCATGTTCGGCCCGCCGAAGGTGTCACCGAAGGCGATGAGGACCTGGTTCTCGTTGATGGGGGTGGCCGGGTCATCGGGAATTCCGTTGTCCCACATGGTCCCGATATCGGTGCCCCAGATGCCATACCGGTTGAAGGTGTCGTTGGGTGCCCAGTTCCCGGTCACCCAGTCCACGAAACTGGTGGACTGACTGAACTGGTAGCCCGGACGGGGGAAGGTCGGGCGCGGGTTCACCGCGGCCAGCGCCCGCGAGATGGTGTCGGTGGCAACACCTCCGGTGGATACCGCGCTCGACGGGTTCATCCGGGTCAGCAGGTTGTCGACCTCGCGGCGGGCGAAGGCCAGCAGTGTCCAGGCCAATGTGGGGCTGGCCGGCGATCCGGGAACGGCGCCGGCCGCCCAGTCCAGCACCTTGGCCACCACCTTGACGACCGGCGTCAACGGGTGCGGCGGCGCCGCCGCGATCGGCGTGACCCGGCGCTCGACCTGTGTTGCGGTCGCCGATGCCAGGGCCGCTGCCGAGGCGAAGACGGCCACCTTGTCCGCGCTCTGGAGAGTGTCGGTGGGGTCTTCGGCCCGGACGGGTTCGGCGGCCAAGGGTGCTGTCGTCGTCACCGGTGCGGTGGCCGCCGCTGCGGTTGCCTTCGTTTCGGGAACCGCGGTGGATGCCGCAGGCCGGCCGGCCCGCCTCGGCGAGAACGGTTTCTTGTCGGCCGTGCGCAGGCTGGGCCGCGGCTTCACGGTGCTCGGCTTGTCCGGCTTCCCCGGATCGGTGATGGTGCCGGTCTCGGATGCGCCGTCGGGCTTCGTATCCGTCTGGGTGTCGCCGGATTCGGTCGGGTCGCCGGAACCGGTGGTGGACTCGGATCCGGCGGAGCTGGTGGTGGAGTCCTTAGCTGAGGACCCGGCCGACGAGTCGCCGGGAGCGGCCGCGGCGATGCCGTGGCCGGTGGCGATCGCGGTGCCGACGCCGAGTGCGACGGCCAGGCCCCCGACCCGGCCTATTGCCAGCCCACCGCCCCGCCCAAAATAAGCCGATGAGCCCATGAAGGTGCCTCCGTGCTGTCCGCCCCCGGCCCAACAAGTACTGCTCATCAAACCTCAGCGCGGCCGATAGTGGAAGAGGCAAATACCCCACGGGTCACAGGCGTTGCAGGTGATCTGGTCTTTCAGTGGATCAGACCGGCCTCGCGCAGGGCGTCGGTGTACAGGTCGGTGGCCTCGTCGAGGCCGTCGTTGACCCAGGCGTCGACGATGCCGACCCGGTCGGCGACGATCTGCACGCGGTTGACCCAGCTTTCGAAGTCGGCGTCGCGCCGCAGCTGGTCGATCTGCTGTGTGCTGCCCTGCACCAGGAAGAAGCCGCCGAGTTCGCTGGTCTGCGGCCGCAGGATCACCGCGTCGTACCGTTCGATGCGGCCGGTCTCGGCGAGTTCGGCCAGGAAGGCCCGCGACCTCTTGAGCGTGTCGAGGGCCTGCGGTTCGCGACCCTGGGTCGGCAGACCCCACGCGATCCAGAATCCGGCGTCGGACATGGTGAACCTCCTGCTGGGCGTCTGCCCCGAAGCTACACAGCTCTCAGGGCGCCACCGCGGTGCGCAGCGTCCGTGTCGGCGGCGGGCGCAGCGCGGCCGACAGGTCGGCCAGCGGCACCGGGTCGGTGACCAGGCGGTGCCACGGATGCCGGTCGAGCGTGCGGTCCAGGAATCGCACCGCCTCGTGCAGGTGCCGGGGCTCGTAGTTGTGCACCCCGGTGATGGTCAGCCAGCGCCGGACGACTGTCTCCGGATCCACGCCAAGCGTGGGCCCGGGTAGTACCGACCCGGCCAGCACCAGCACGCCGCCGATATCCAGCCGGGCCAGCGCACCACTCACCGCATCGGTGGAGCCGGTGTAGTCGATGGCCACGTCGACGGGTCCGCCGTCGCTGGGCAGCGCCCCGAATCCGGTGGCCAGTGCGAGCCGGTCGGGGTGATTGTCGATCACCTGGACCTGCGCGCCGGCGTCCAGGCATGCCGCGACGGCCGTCAGTCCGAGCATTCCGGCACCGCCGATCAGTACCCGCTTACCCGACAGCGGGCCGGCTGCTTCCAGGGTCGCCATCACGGTGGCCGTCGCGCAGGCCGCCGGCGCGGCGACGGCGTCGGGCATCCGGGCCGGCACCACGGCCACGGCGGTCCCGCGGGGCAGCACGATGTGCTCGGCGTAGGAGCCCGACAGCGGCCAGTCCCCGTGAAACGGTTCGTGACCGGTCTTGCGCACCGCCGTGCACTTGGCCGTGCGACCGGATCCGCACCGGGAGCATTCGCCGCAGCTCACCGTCACCGACCAGACGATGCGTTGTCCGCGTTCGGCGCTCGCGCCGGGCCCGACGGCCATCACGTCACCGACGGCCTCGTGCCCGAGCACCGACGGGCACGGCGCGGGCCGCCGCCCGGTGACGGTGTGCAGGTCGCTGCCGCAGATGGTGGCCAGCCGGACCCGGACCAGGGTCTCGCCGTCCCGCAACGGCGGGATGTCGACCTTCTCCAGCGAGATGCCGGATCCGCCCGTCCACACCGCGGCGGTGGTCACACCAGGCGCGAACGTATCCATCCGGACAGCCTTTCGATCGAGTACACGATGACGAAGATGATGATCACGATCGCGCCGGCCACATCGAAGTTCAGCGTCCGGATCGACTCGAAGAGCAAGAAACCCACCCCACCGGCGCCCACGATGCCCAGCACCGTGGAGGTGCGGATGTTGACGTCGAACAGGTAGAGACTCGACCCGACCAGCGCGGGCATCGACTGCGGAATGACCGCGGAGAACAACGTCTTCCACCATCCGCCGCCCACCGAGCGGACAGCCTCCATTGGTCCGGGATCGATCTCCTCGACCGCGTCGGCGACGAGTTTGGCCAGGAATCCCACCGAGCCGATGGCCAGGGCACAGGTACCCGCGATGGGTCCCAGACCCAGCGCGGCGACGAACACCACGGCCAGGATCAGTTCGGGTACCGCGCGCACGGCCAGGATCCAGCCGCGAGCCAGCCAGTACACGGTGGAGCTGGGAGAGACGTTGCGGGCGGCCAGGATTCCCACCGGGATGGACAACACCACGCCGATCGCGGTGGACACCACCCCGATCGCGACGGTCTGCGCGGCGGCGTCGAACAGGTCCCAGCCCAGCGCGCTGAAGTTGGGCGGGATCATCCGGGTGAACACCTCGGCGGACGGAATGATCCAGGTGAACAACGACAGCGGGTTGATCCGCAGTACCACGAACGCCGCGATGACGGTGCCGACGAGCAGGCCGGAGAAACCGAATCGCATGGCCCGGTCACGCCGCGGGTCGGACTGTGCCGGCGCCAACAACATTCGCCGGATCACGATGGACAGCAGTTCCATCGCGACGATGATCACCAGGATGACGCAGACGATGCCGAGCGCCCGCGGATAGATCAGGCCGCGCAACGCGTCCTGCAAGGCGAAGCCGATACCGCCGGCGCCGACGAATCCGAGCACCACCGACATCCGCAGGTTGATGTCGATGCGGTAGACGAACGTGCCGATCCAGGACGGGATGACCTGCGGGATGACGGCATTGAGCATCTCGCGGAAGTAGCCGACGCCGGTACTGCGGACCGCCTCGCGGGGGCCGGGATCAGTCTGTTCGATGGCATCGGCGAACAGCTTGGCCAGCATGCCGATGGAGTGCAGTGCCAATGCCAGGATGCCCGGGAGAACCCCGATGCCGAGCGCGCGCACGAACAGCACCGCGAACAGCAGATCCGGCATGGCCCGGCAGAACGTGATGATCGCCCGGGCTGCGGCGTAGACGGCCGGGTGCGGCGTGGTGTTGCGCGCGGCCATGAACGCCAACGGAACCGAGACGATCGCGGCGAGCACGGTGCCCAGCACCGCCATAAACAGGGTTTCGACGGCCAGCACGCCGATGCGCCCGGGGTCGTCGAGGCGCGGCGGCAGCATGCGTTCCAGCAGTCGCACGATGTCGTCGAATCCGTCGATGAGTTCGGACGGGAAGAAGTCGATCGACCACGCCGACAGCAGAGTGGCGATCAGCGCCGCCACCGCGACCAGGTGCAGCAGGTCCGGCCGCGGCCGCCTGGCGCGATCGGGGGCGCTGCGGCGGTCCGCGACGGGTACGGTCACGTCCGCTGCTTCACGGACGGATCGACGGCCGGGTCGACGCGCTGGTAGATCGCCATCACCTCGTCGCGGGTCATGCCGACGGCGGGCCGGTCGAGCACCTTCTCGCCGTTGCGCAGCCCTACCAGCCGGTGCGCCCAGCCCAGTGCGAGGTCGACCTGATGCAGGGTGCAGACCACGGTGAGCTTCTCCTCGACACAGATCTGGAACAGCAGATCCATGACGACACCGGCATTCTCGGGGTCCAGGGAGGCGACCGGCTCATCGGCCAGCAACAGCGCTGGACGCTGCATGAGCGTGCGTGCGATGGCGATCCGTTGCTGCTGGCCGCCGGACAGCGTGTCGGCGCGGCGCTCGGCGAAGTCGGCCAGGCCGACCCGGTCGAGGTGCGCCAGGGCGGCTGCCCGCATGTGCTTCGGGTAGGTCAGCGCGCCGTAGCGGGGGAACTTCAGTTGCCCGAGACCGCCGATCAGCACGTTCTCCAGGCAGCTGAGCCGGCCGACCAGATTGAAATGCTGGAACACGAAACCCACCCGGGTACGCAATGCCCGCAGCTGGGCCGCCGAGGCCTGGTCGACCCGGGTGCCACCGACGTCGATGTGGCCGGAGGTGACCGGGTGCAGCCCGTTGAAGCACCGCAGCAGTGTCGATTTCCCGGAGCCGGAGAGCCCGAGCAGCACCAACAGTTCGCTGCGCCGCACATCGAGCGAGACGTTGTTCAGCGCAACGGTGTCACCGAACTTCTTGGTGACGTCGCGGGCGACGATGACGAGGTCGTCGCCCGCGACGGGATGGCCGGGACCGACCGGGAGCGCCATATCAGCCCTTGCACTTCTCGGAGCCGGTGACGTCACAGACGTGGCGCACACCGTCGTAGTCGGCATCGGAGGCCGGGACGACGCCCCAGGCGCGCTCGTCGGTGATGCGGCATTCGTCGCCCTTGCAGAAGCCCTCGGCCTCAAGGCTGTTGACATTCACCTTCTCGGTGAACAGCGCGGTGAGCTTGTCGATGGCCTCGGTGCCCAGCGAGTCGTTGGCTGCGAACACCGAGCCCGCGATCATCTCCGACTTCCACACCGTCTTCAGCTGACCGGGCTGCAGATCGCCCTTCTCGATCATGGTCTGGTCGACCATGGTGTCGAAGGCGAAACCGGCATCGCAGTCACCGTTGGCGATGGACAGCGCCGAGGCGTCATGTCCGCCGGCGAAGACCGGCGACATGGCCGCCGATACATCGGCCTCCGACCCGGACGTGATGACGCCTTCTTCGATGAGGCCCGCCGTCGGGTAGAGGAAGCCGGAGGTGGAGCCCGGATCGACGAAGCAGACCTTCTTTCCGGCAAAGTCCTTGAGGCCGTTGATATCCGCGACGTCGGAGCGGGTCAGCCCGTAGGACTGGTAGCCGGGCTGCTCGCCCTCCTCGCCGATCACCGCGCCGAGCGGGGTGATCTTGGCGCCGTTGACCTTGGCCACCACATAGGCGAACGGGCCGAAGAAGGCGAGGTCGACGTTCTCGGCGATCATGCCCTCGACGACACCGGCGTAATCGGAGGCCTGGACGAACTCGATCGTGGAGCCGGTCTCCTTCTCCAGCAGCTTGATCAGTGGTTCATAGCTGGCCTTGAGGTCCGAGGAGTTCTCGGCCGGGATGGCGGCCAGCGTGATGGTGTCCGGGAAGCCCTGGGCATTGGCGGCCTCGGAGCCGGAGTCGGTGCTCGAACAGCCGGACAGGGCGAGGGCGGCCGCTGCGGCTGCCACTGCGGCGATGCGGATCTTCATGTCTGAGAGGTCCTTTCAGTGCTGGGGGAGGAAGAGTGCGGGAAAATCTGCGACCGAGGCCACCACGTGGGTGGCCCCGGCGGCGGTCAGGGTGTCGGCGCCGTGCGCGCCGGTCAGGGTGCCTGCGACGACGGAGGCGCCGGCGCGCAGGCCGGACAGGATGTCGCTGGAGGTGTCGCCGAGCACGGCGACCTTGGCGACATCGTCGATACCGGTGCGCAGCAGGGAGTTCAGGATCAGGTCGGGGTAGGGCCGCCCGCGCCCGCCGTCCCCGGGAGCGAGCGCCAGATCGGCGATATCGGCCCAGTCGAGCGCGTCGATGATGCGCTGCTGGGTGGCGGGGCTGAAGCCGGTGGTGAGTGCGACCTTCACGCCGGCCGCGCGCAGTCGGGTGATCGCCTCGGTGGCGCCGGGCACCGGAGCGACGCCGCCGTCGATGCTGTCGGTGTAGACCCCTTCGAAGGTCGCGTTGGCCTGCTGGGCGCGGTCCTCGGCGCCGAAGAGGTGCCGGAACACCTCGATCTTGGACTGGCCCATGGTGTCGCGGACATAGGTGCGTGCAGCCTCGCGTTCCTCGCCGGATTCGGGGACTCCGACGGCGGTGGCCGCTTCGTCGAAGGCGCGCAGGACCAGTCCGTCATCGGTCACGGTGGTGCCTGCCATGTCGAGAACGGCGAGTTCGATCGTGTGCATGAGCCCACCCTGACAGTTGGTCTATACCAAGGCGTGTATCGATGGCGAACGCTCGGTGAACACCATTCGACGCCTTGGTCTAGACCATGGTCTATGCCAACGTTTGCTATGGTCAGAAGGGTGATGAGCAGTGCGCAGCCGCGGGTGCTGAAGCATCAGGTCGTGCGCGCGCAGCTGGATCGGCTGCTGGACGGGCTGCAGGTGGGCGACCCGTTCCCGGCCGAACGCGAGATCGCCGACATGTTCGACGTGGCCCGCGAGACAGTGCGCCAAGCGGTGCGCGAACTTCTGCTGGCCGGCCGCGTCGAACGGCGTGGGCGCACCACCGTGGTCGCCGCGCCCAAGCTGCTGCAACCGCTGGGCATGGGGTCCTACACCGAGGCCGCCCGCGAGGAGGGGCACAGCGTGGACCGGTTCCTGGTCGGCTGGACCACCTTCGATGCCGATGAGGCGCTGGCCGGGGTGCTGCACGTCGAGGTGGGTGCACCGATTCTGCAGCTGGAGCGTGTCTTCACCACCGACGGGGTACGGGTCGGGCTGGAAACCTCGAAGCTACCCGCGCATCGCTACCCGGGCCTGCGTGAGAGCTTCGACTACCGGACCTCGCTCTACGCCGAGATCCGAAGCAGGGGAGTGATATTCGGGCGCACCGTCGACACCATCGACACCGCGCTGCCGGATGCCCGGGAGTCGGCCCTGCTGACCGTCGACGCGCGCACCCCGATGTTCCTGCTGAACCGGGTGTCCTATGACCAGCACGGGGTGCCGATCGAGCAACGACGCTCGCTGTACCGCGGCGACCGGATGACGTTCACCATCACCATGGAGGACCGCTAGAAGGACTTGCCCTCGGCGTAGCGCTGACGGCGGAAGGCGCGTCCGCTGCCGCTACCGAATCCCTGCCGCCGCTCGTTTGGCCGCTTCGACCAGCCGGCCGGCCGCTCGGGACGCTCTTTTGTGCTCGTCGGACGACAGCGAGCGCCAAACCTCTCCAACTATTCTGGCAAGTTGCCAACTATTGTTGGCGCGAGTCAACGCCGGTTGGCTGGCGGGGTAACCCGCGTCTCGGTCGAGTTGTCGAATGTCCTAGAAGGACTTGCCCTCGGCGTAGCGCTGACGGCGGAAGGCGCGTCCGCTGCCGCGGTTGCGGCTCTTGTAGGTCGGCAGCTGGGAATCGCAGTTCGGGCAGACCAGGCGCAGGTTGTCGCGCCAGTTATTGGTGGGATTGCCATCGATATGGTCCACGACCAGCACGAGGGGGAGTCCCTGCCAAGTGTTGGATGAACCACAGATGGCACAGCAGCCCGATTGGGCTTCGGCCAGATACGTACGCACGTAGTGGCCGCGGCTGCTGCCCACCCATGCTTCGCCGGTTTCCAGCCAAAGCTTGACACTGGCATTTCGCCGGGCCACCGCCTGACAGGTGTTGTCGCAGTAGATTTTCTGGCTGCGCTTGGAAAGCGTTGCGCCGCAGCCGAGGCAGATTCTCATGATCTGAAATTACGGGCAGCCACCGACAAGTTGATGACCGTGTGGAGCCTCCTATCGGGATTGAACCGATGACATTTCGCTTACAAGGCGAATGCTCTACCACTGAGCTAAGGAGGCGTTGGTACGGCGGACAGCTTAGCGTTCCTCGTCGATGATCCGTTCGGAGACCACCGCGCGCGGCCCGCTGCTACTGCGACGGCTGCGCTGCCGCGGCAGCGGGATGCGCCCGGCGATATTGCTCAGCGGATTGACCACCTGGCTGAGCGTGATGACGGCCTCGTGCAGGGCGTCGATCGTCGGGGCGAGTGCCTCCAGCCCGGGCGCCAGCCGGTTCAGGGTGTCGGCGACGTCGGCCAGCTTGAGCAGCGGGCCGTCCGGATCGGTCAGGGTGTCCAGCAGCCCGCCCTCGGACAGCAGGGTGTCGGCCACGCCGTCTTCACGCAGGATCCGCTCGATCAGTCCGTCGTCGGCGAGCAGCTGGTCGGCCAGCCCGCCGGGGGCGATCACCCGGGACAGTGCGCCACTGTCGGTGGTGAGCCGGTCGATCAGGCCGCCCTCGGCGGTGATCTGGTCGACGAGCCCGCCCTTGGCCAGGGCGCGGCCCACCGGGCCGTTTTCGGAGAGCAGCTGTTCGGCGACGCCGTCCTCACGCAGCGCCCGTTCCACCAGGCCCTCGTCGGCCAGCAGCCGGTCGGCCAGCCCACCGGGGGCGATCACCCGCTGGACGACCCCACCTTCGACGGTCAGCCGATCCACCAGCCCGCCCTCGGCGGTCACCTGGTCGATCAGGCCGTCCGGGGCGAGGGCACGGGCGACCGGTCCGCTCTGGGCGTTGAGCCGGTCCAGCAGTCCGCCGGGGGCGGTGAGCTGGTCGACCAGCCCGCCCGGGCGGAGCAACTGATTGAGCGGGCCCTCCGGGGCCAGTGCCCGGCCCAGCGGGGCGTCATCGTCCATCAGTCGGGCCAGCCGGTTCGCCCGGTCGACGGCATCGTCGATGCCGAGCATCGCCGCAAAGCCGGTGGTGCCGCTGGACGGGCTCGCGTCGTTGAGCGACCGCTGGACGACCTTGAGCGTGCCACTTGCGATGTTGAGGCCCAGATCGGCGACGGCGAGGCCGACCCGGACCGGGGCCGTAGCAACCTGCACGATCGAGTTGGCCAGGTTCATGCCGTCAGTCTAGGGCGACGCCCGACCGCATTCTCAGCAAGTTCACAACTACTACGCAGCTTGGCTTCATCCAGAGGGAGGATTGTGTAGGAATGGCAATGGCGGCAATATCGGAATCAGCGGACAGCATCCCCGAGGCTCGGGTGCTCGTCGTCGACGACGAGACCAATATCGTCGAGCTGCTGTCGGTCAGTCTGAAGTTCCAGGGTTTCGAGGTGCACACCGCCTCCAGCGGCACCGATGCGCTGGACAAGGCCCGCGAGATCCGGCCCGACGCGGTGATCCTGGACGTGATGATGCCCGGTATGGACGGGTTCGGGGTGCTGCGCCGGATGCGGGCCGACGGTATCGACGCACCGGCACTGTTCCTCACCGCCCGCGACAACCTGCAGGACAAGATCACCGGCCTCACCCTCGGCGGTGACGACTATGTCACCAAGCCGTTCAGCCTCGAAGAGGTGGTGGCGCGGCTGCGGGTCATCCTGCGCCGCGTCGGCCGCGGCGTCGAGGAACCCCGCAATGCCCGGCTGTCGTTCGCCGATATCGAACTCGACGAGGAGACCCACGAGGTGTGGAAGGCCGGCGAACCGGTGTCACTGTCGCCCACCGAGTTCACCCTGCTCCGGTACTTCGTCATCAACGCGGGCACCGTGCTGAGCAAGCCGAAGATCCTCGACCACGTGTGGCGCTACGACTTCGGCGGTGACGTCAACGTCGTCGAGTCCTACGTCTCCTATCTTCGCCGCAAGATCGACACCGGTGACAGACGACTGCTGCACACGCTGCGGGGCGTCGGCTACGTCCTGCGTGAACCGCGCTAGTCGCGGGGGATGACCAAGGGTTACCCGGGCGAGCGAAGCGACGGGGGAATGCTGCGCGGGGTTCCGCTACGGGTCGGTTTGGTCGCGGCCACCCTGGTCCTGGTGGGACTGGGCCTGCTGGCGTCCGGCGTGGCGGTCACGTCGCTGATGCGGCACACCGAGATTCAGCGCATCGACCAGACGCTGCTGGAGGCTTCGGGTGGCTGGGCACGGGCGCCGATGATGACCCCGACGCACACGCCCGATCCGAGCCCGGCCTATCCACCGTCGAACTTCTACGTGCGTGGCACCGACGCCGACGGTAGCGTCCGGCTGGCCGTCAAGAACGGGGTGTCCGACCCGGTGTTGCCCGCGAACAACGATGTCGGCCCGAACCCGGTGACCGTCGGCTCCGATGACGCCTCGGAGGTGGAGTGGCGGGCGGTGACGGTGCGTGGCCCCGACGGTGAGCTGACCACCGTCGCCATCGATCTGACCGAGGTCGAATCCACCATGCGGGCCCTGATCTGGTCGCAGTTCGCCATCGGGGCGGCTGTGCTTCTGGTGCTCGGCGTGGTCGGCTACGCGGTGGTGCGGCGCAGCCTGCGCCCCCTCGCCGAGGTGGAGCAGACTGCCGCCGCGATAGCCGCCGGCGAGTTGGATCGCCGTGTGCCGCAACGCGATCCGCGCACCGAGGTGGGACGGCTGTCGCTGGCGCTGAATGGGATGCTGGCGCAGATACAGCGCGCAATGGCGTCCTCGGCGCAGTCGGCGGAAATGGCACGGGAATCGGAAGAACGCATGCGGCGTTTCGTCGGCGATGCCAGCCATGATCTGCGGACCCCGCTGACCACCATCCGCGGCTACGCCGAGCTGTACCGCCAGGGTGCGGCCCGCGATACCGACATGCTGATGGGGCGCATCGAGAGTGAGGCCGGCCGGATGGGCCTGCTCGTCGAGGATCTGCTGCTGCTGGCCCGCCTGGATGAACAGCGTCCGCTCGATCAACGGCGGGTGGATCTGCTGGCCCTGGCCAGCGACGCGGTGCACGATGCGCAGACGGTGGCGCCGGAGCGCAAGATCCGGATGGAGGTGTTCGACGGCCCGGGCACCCCGGAGGTGCTGGGGGACGAGGCCCGTCTGCGCCAGTTGTTCAGCAATCTGATGTCCAATGCGGTGCAACACACCCCGACGTCGGCCGGTATCACGGTCCGGGTGGGCACCGACGAGGACAACGCGGTGCTGGAGGTGTGCGATGAAGGCCCCGGCATGACTGCCGAGGACGCGCAGCGGGTTTTCGAGCGCTTCTATCGCGCCGACTCGTCGCGGACCCGTGCCAGCGGAGGGTTCGGGTTGGGCCTGTCGATCGTCGACTCGCTGGTCGACGCGCACGGCGGTGCGGTATCGGTGGACACCGCACCGGGTCAGGGCTGCCGGTTCCGGGTCAGCCTGCCCAGAATCGTGGACGCAACGGCTCAGCCCAGCTGAGCGAGTGCGGCCTTGATCTTGGCCTGCGCCTCGTCCAGGGACTCCGGTGACGGGTTGCGGTCGACGCCGGCGAACCCGAAATCGCTGAGGTCACGGGCCGGGAACACATGCACATGCAGGTGCGGAACCTCCAGCCCCGCGATGATCACACCGGCGCGCTCGGCGTCGAAGGCCGCGCACACCGCCTTGCCGATCCGCTGTGCGACGGCCATCACCCGGCCGAACAGGGCGGGGTCGAGGTCCTGCCAGTTGTCCACCTCGGCGCGCGGCACCACCAGCGTGTGGCCCTGGGTCATCGGCTCGATCGTCAGGAACGCGACGATCTCGTCGTCCTCGTAGACGAATCGACCAGGGATATCGCCGTTGATGATCATGGTGAATACGGTCGCCATGTGGTCGAGCATAGGCGGGTCGCTCAGCCAATTCACGGCCGCGCCATTTATGCTGATCTTGACCGCCACTCAGGCGCTCTCCGCAGAAACCGACGTGCCGGAGCCCGACTCGGAAATAGCCGATCGCACAACAGCGATCGGGTCGACACCGACGGGATGTGTGGCTCATGCAGAAGCCGATGACGGATGCTGTGCTGTTGCACGAGCTCGAATCCATTGCCGAGGACAACGTCAACCGGCATCTTGCCACCACCAAGGACTGGTACCCGCACGACTATGTGCCATGGCAGGAGGGCCGCAATTTCGCGGCCACCGGTGGCGCGGACTGGGAACCCGGGCAGTCCTCGCTCGGCGAGGTGGCGCGCGCGGCGATGATCACCAATCTGCTGACCGAGGACAACCTGCCGTCCTACCACCGTCAGGCCGCGGGCAGTTTCTCCCAGGACGGTCCGTGGGGTGCGTGGGTGAACCGTTGGACCGCCGAGGAGAACCGGCACGGTATCGCCATCCGCGACTATCTGGTGGTCACCCGTGCGGTGGATCTGGCTGCGCTGGAGCGGGCCCGCATGGAGCATGTGACGAACGGTTTCGCGGCGACCAAAGAAGAACTGTCCAAATATGATTCGGACTTCCTGATGTCGGTCGCCTATGTGACGTTCCAGGAACTGGCCACCCGGGTGAGCCACCGCAACACCGGAAGGGTCTGCGACGACCCGATCGCGGATCGGCTGCTGAGCCGGATCGCAGCTGACGAGAACCTGCACATGATCTTCTACCGCAATATTTGTGATGCGGCTCTTGACCTTTCACCCGACCAGACACTGGATGCGGTGGCAGCCGTCGTGGAGAACTTCCGGATGCCCGGGCAGGGAATGCCCGACTTCCGGCGGAACGGGGTGATCATGGCCAAGCACGGAATCTACGATCTGCGTCAGCACCTGGACGAGGTGGTGGTGCCGGTGCTGCGCAAATGGCGGATCTTCGATCGCACGGATTTCAGCGCCCACGGCGAGGCCCGCCGCGACCAGTTGGCGGCCTTCCTGGAGGGCCTGGCGGTCAATGTGGTCCGGTTCGAGGAACAGCGCGATCGGTTGCTCGCCCCGGAGGCGGCCCGGCGCGAGTTGCGGGTCGGCTGAGCGGGCTACCGCGTGCCGATCAGCCCGTGCACTTCTTCGACGGTGTACGGCGCGGTGTCGTGGTGGTCGCGGTAGCCGATGAAACCCGGTGCCGGGCGGGCGAACTCGCCGACGAATCCGCCCGCGGCGATGAAGATCCGGCCGGTGACGTCCATGGCCAGATCGCTGGCCAGATACGCGTAGGTGGGGGCGACGTATTCGGGCGGCCCGGCGTCCAGTGCACCCGCCAGGCTGGCGTCGTCGAGTAGCCCCCGGCGGTTGAGGTCGGTGACGTGCTGTTCGTAGTCGGCACCGGTCGACAGCCGAGTCCTGGCACCGGGGCAGACCACGTTGGCCCGCACGTTGTGGGCCTTGAGTTCGGCCGCGACGGCCAGGGTGAGGCCGTTGACGCCGCCCTTGCCCGCCGGGTAGCCGGTGCCTCCGTAGTCACCGAGGAAGGCGAACGAGCTGGTGTTGACGATCGCCCCGGAACGCTGCCGCACCATATGCGGAGCGGCCGCCCTGGCGACCTCGAACGCGGTGAGCAGATGGGCGTCGAGCAACTCTCGGAACTCGGCACTGGTCGCATTCACGATCGAGGAGCCGGCCGGTTCGGCGGTCCCCGCGCAGTTGATCAGGATGTCGATGCTGCCGAATTCGGCCACACAGGCGTCGACCAGCGCATCGGCGACCTGTGGGTCGGCCGGCGAGCCGGCCTGACCGATACCCGAAACACGTTGTGCGGCTTCGTGCACCGCATCCGGGTCGCGACCGTTGACGACCACCCGCGCCCCCTGGGCGGCGAGCAGTTCGGCGACCGCGAGCCCGATACCGCGGGTGCCGCCGACCACGACCGCGGCGCGGCCGGCGAGCAATCCACTAATCGGCTTTCTCTCCCTCGGCGAATGTCATCGCGTCCATGTTCCAGTAGCCGCGCAAGTTCGTGATCAGCCCGGCGTCATCGACCCGGTAGGTGAACACGCCTCGCACGGTGGCGGTGAAGCCGTTCGGAAACTCGGTGCGCAGCACCAGGATGTAGGCGATCTCGGTCGGCGAGCTGGACGGGAACGTCTCCTCGCAGGTGACCGTCAGGGTGTTGGGGCCGATGTTCGCGTCGTAGAACGCGGCCAGTGCCTCCTTGCCCCGCACTCCGGTGCCGTCCGGGTTGGTGACGGCCTCACCGATCGGGTCCTCGACGACGATGTCCTCCGACATCAGCGCCAGCCAGCCCTCCCGGTCACCGGATTGCACGCAGCGCCACGAGTTCTGAGACGCTGCGACAACCGGTGCCAATACCGTTTCGGTCATGACTGGCTACCGGTCCGCGTCGGTGTAGCGGATGACGCCGCGGATGTTGCGGCCCTCCAGCATGTCCTTATAGCCGTCGTTGATCTGCTCCAGCTTGTACTGGCGGGTGACCATGTCGTCGAGGTTGAGACGCCCGGCCTTGTACATCGACAGCAACTGCGGGATGTCGTGATGCGGGTTGCCGCCACCGAAGATGGTGCCCTGCAGGTTCTTCTGCAGCAGGGTCAGCATCGACAGGTTCAGCGTCACATCGGACTTGGCCATGTTGGCGACCGCGGTCACCACGCACGTGCCACCCTTGGCGGTGATGTTGAGGTAGTTGTCGATCTCCTCGCCGTGCAGCTCACCGGTGGTGATGATGGTCTTGGAGGCCATGCGGCCCGCAGTGACCTCGGCGACGCCCGCCATCGCGGCGAAGATGTCGGGGTAGGCGTGGGTGGCGCCGAACTTCAAGGCCTGGTCGCGCTTCCACTCGACCGGGTCGACGGCGAAGATGTTGCGGGCGCCGGCGTTCAGCGCACCCTGCAGTGCACCCATGCCGACGCCGCCGATGCCGGCGATGACGACGTCGTCGCCCGGGCGGACGTTGGCGCTGCGCACGGCGGAGCCATAGCCGGTGGTGACGCCGCAGCCCACGAGGCAGGCGACCTCGAACGGGATGGACGGATCGATCTTCACCACGGAGCTCTTGTGCACCACCATGTACGGGCTGAAGGTTCCCAGCAGCGTCATCGGGATCACGGGGGCGCCGTCGGCGGTGTGGATGCGGTGGGTGTTGTCCGAGACGGCGGTGCCCTGCAGCAGCATGGCCCCCAGGTCGCAGAGGTTGCGCAGGCCCGCCTGACACGACGGACACGCACCGCACGACGGGATGAAGGAGAGCACCACGTGATCGCCGGGCTCGAGGCCTTCGACCCCGGGGCCGACCTCGGTGATGATCCCGGCGCCCTCGTGGCCGCCGAGCACCGGGAAGCCGGCCATCGGAATGTCCCCGGTCACCAGGTGGTGATCCGAGTGGCACATCCCCGAGGCTTCCATCTGGATCTTGACCTCGTCCTTCACGGGGTCGCCGATCTCGATCTCCTCGATCGCCCAGGGCTGGTTGAACTCCCTGATGAGAGCGCCTTTGGTCTTCATCCGCATGTGCCTTCCACTAGAGCTTCGATGCACCCAGACTAGAGCCATTAGTTACGTGCGTCACAGCCACCCCCAAGCAACTGCTTGGCCGGGTTTTTTCACCAGATCGGGACGGGTGCCTGACCCAGCGGGTAGTAGCCCGGGAGTTTCTCGCCGGCCATCGACCGCTCGATGCGCTTCTGCATGGTGGGCGTGAGGTCACCGGACTCGATGAGCTTCAGGAAGGCCTTCTGCACGTGCCCGAAGTCGAAGAAATCGCGCTGCCATTCGATCAGGAGCTGATCGTTGAGCCGGAACCAGCTGCCGCCGATTCCGTAGATCTCATCGCTGGTGCCGTCGGACTTGTTGGCGATCTGCTTCCAGAAGCCGACGATCTCGTTCTGCTTCTCGTCGATCAGGGTTTTCTGGTACTCGTAGACCCAGTTCTCCAGGCCTTCCATCTCCAGGCCGAGCGCGACGTCGCGGATCTCGTCGCGGTTGACGCACATGACGTCTTCCTTGGGGCCGATGTTCCAGCCGTAGGTGGCGTCCTCGGTGTAGAAGTCCGCCAACGGTTTCCAGTCACCAGCCGCCTCGGCGTCCTGGTTGGCCTTGAGCCAGCGGGCGACCCAGTCTTCAAGTTGTTCGCGTGACGCCATTGTCAGTCCTTTTCTACGAGGGTTAGGGCACGGGTGGGACACATGTCGACTGCCAGCTCCACGGCATCGCGGAGCTCGTCCGGGGGTTCGGGGTCGAGGATCTCGACGACGCCGCGCTTGGGTACCCGGAACACATCCGGGGCCTCCAGCTCGCACATGGCGTGGCCCTGGCACAGGTCCTCGTCGAGTTCTATTCGGTAGCAGCCCACCTCAGGCCTCACCGATCCCCGGGTCGCTGCGCTCTCCCCCGCGAGCGGGAGGTGCCCCCAGCCCGCCGGAAGCACGCTTGCGGTAGCGCACCTTGGCCGGTTGTGCCAGCTGCACGACCATCTTGGAGTGGTCGTTCTGATAGCTCTCCGGGGGCTGCGACAGTTCGAACTCGTACTCGCGCAGCAGCACCGAGAAGATCGCCTTGATCTGCATCTGCGCGAACGCGGCACCGACGCAGCGGTGCTTGCCCGCGCCGAACGGGATCCAGGTCCACCGGTTGATCAGGTCTTCCTGGCGGGGCTTCTCGTAGCGGCTCGGATCGAAGGCATCCGGGTCCGGGAAGTCCTCGGGAATCCGGTTGGAGATGGCCGGCGAGGCGGCCACCATCTGACCCTTGTGGATGGGATGGCCGGCGACCTCGAACTCGTCCTGGGCGACCCGCATCAGGATGATCAGCGGCGGATGCAGGCGCAGCGTCTCCTTGAGTGCGTTGTCGATCTTCGGGATCTGGCGCAGCGCATGGAAGCTCACCTCCTGGCCGTCGGCGTAGAGCTCGTCGAGCTCGGTCTGGACCTGGGCGTAGAAGTCGGGATGGCGCAGCAGTTCGATCAGCGTCCACGACGAGGTGCCCGAACTGGTGTGGTGGCCGGCGAACATCAGTGAGATGAACATGCCGGTGACCTCGTTGGCGGTGAAGCGCGGGTTGCCCTCGTCGTCCTTGATCGAGACCAGCACGTCGAGCAGGTCGCGGTCGCTCTTGTCCGTGGGCGGGTTGGCGATCCGGCCATCCATGATCTCCTGCACCAGCGCAACGAGTTTGACGCGCGACTCGTCGCGGATGCGGAAGCTCTCGATATCCAGATAGGGGTCGACGTAGCAGAGCGGGTCGGTGCCGCGCTCCAGCTGGTGGTAGTACTGGGCGAAGCGGCTGTCGAGCTGCTCACGGAACTTCAGTCCGATGAGGCAGGCCGTCGAGGTGTAGATCGTCAGCTCGGAGAAGAAGTCGAGCAGCTCGATCTCGCCTTCATCGCCCCAATCGGCGATGACCTTCTTGACCTCGTTCTCGATAGTCGCGGCATGGCCCTTCATCTGCTCACCGCGCAGCGCGGTGTTGTGCAGCATCTCGGCACGGCGCTCGGGATCCGCGTCGAACACCACGCCCTCACCGAAGATCGGAGTCATGAAGGGGTAGGCCTCGGCCTGGTTGAGCTCGCTGTCATTGGAGCGGAAGAAGAACTCGTTCGCCTCGGCGCCGGACAGCAGCACGACCTGTTTGTCGGCGAGCTGGAACCAGCCGGCGTCCCCGCATTCGTGGCGCACGCGCCACATCAGGCCGATGGGGTCGGTGCGGAATTCCTCCAGGTGACCGTGCTCCTCGGCCTCGCCACCCGAGACGCGTTCCACTTCCTTCAGCGTCATGACGGCATTCCTTCCTCGCCGAGGGCGAGTTTCTGGCGGTCCTTGACGTCGGACAGCGGAGCCTCGGGCTGGAGTTCCATGTTCGCGATGAAGCCGCCGCGTGGCGTCTCGGCGACAAAGGCGATGGCCCGGGCGAGGTCGTCCGCGCGCAGGAAGTAGTCGTGGCGCGCCTGTCCCCACTTGGCCCAGTCCTCCAGCGCAGGACCGATCAGTTCGGCGGGCAGGCTCCAGCCCATGGAGGTCTTGGTCGGCCCCGGATGCACGATCGATGCGCGCACGCCGGTGCCCTCCAGCTCCATCTGGTAGTTGTTGACCATCGCCACCAGGGCGGCCTTGGCCGCCCCGTAGGCACCCATATGTGGCCGCTGGCGCAGTGAGACATCGGATCCCACGAAGATCAGGTCGCCGCGGCGGCGCTCGATCATGCCGGGCAGCACCGCGCCGGCCACCCGGTTGGCACCGACCAGATGAATCTGGATCTGCGAATCGAACTGCTCGGTGCTGATCGAGTCCAGCTTGCCGAAGTAGGTGTCGCCCGCCCCGGCCACCAGAACCTCGATATCGCCGAGTTCGGCGGTGGTCTGTTCGACGGCGGCCTTCACCGAATCCGGGTCGGTGACATCGAGGTGCACGGCGATGGCCTCGCTGCCGTCGGCACGGATCTTGGCGACGATCTCATCGAGCTTCTCCACGCGGCGGGCGCCGAGGGCGACCGGGAAACCGTTGCGGGCGAGCCGGATCGCGGTTGCCTCTCCGATACCGGAGGAAGCGCCGGCGACCAGGGCGGGACGACGGTCGGGGAGGGGATCAAAACGGGGCATTCAGCGGGCCTTTCAGCGGAGCTGGACTGTGATGGGGAGATGAGCGAAACCGCGGACGCTGCTGGAGTGGACGCGGACGGCATTGGCCTCGTCGACCTCATATCCGCGGATTCGCTTGAACAACTCGGTCAGTGCCACCCTGGCCTCCATGCGCGCGAGATGCGCGCCGAGGCAGAAATGGGCGCCGCTGCCGAAACTCACCAGCTTCGGCCCGATTTCGCGGTCGATGCGGTACTCGTCGGGATTCTCGAAGACCCGCGCGTCGCGGTTGGCGGAGCCGATCAGCAGCACCAGCACGTCATCCGCGGGGACGACGGTGTCATAGAACGTGAGGTCTTCGACGACCGCGCGCGCCAGGATCTGGCTGGAGGCGTCATAACGCAGCGTCTCTTCCACCCACGGTGTCACCAGGTCGTGGTTGTCGAACACCGGGGCCAGCTGGTCGGGGTTCTTGTAGCCCCAATATGCGGCATTGGCAAGGAGTTTGGTCGTCGTCTCGTTGCCCGCGACGACCATCAGGAACAGGAACGCCATGATCTCGTCGTCGGTGAGCTTGTCCCCGTCGATCTCGGCCTCCACCAGCGCCGAGGTCAGATCATCGGAGGTGTGCTTACGGCGCTGCTTGACCATGTCGGCGTAGTAGACCAGCAGTTCGCCGGAGGCCTCGATGGCCGAGGTGGGCACATCGGCGACGCCGTCCTCGCGGTGCATCACACCGTCGGCGAGGGCTCGGATCCGGACCCGATCCTCGTCCGGCACCCCCATCAGTTCGGAGATGACGTCCATCGGCAGCTTGCCCACGAACTCGTCGACGAAGTCGAACGAGGCGCTCTGCAGTGCCACATCCAGATGCTGGTGGGCGATCTCGGTGACCCGTCCTTCGAGCTCGCGGATGCGCCTCGGGGTGAAGCCCTTCGATACCAGCGTGCGCAGGCGAAGATGGCCGGGATCGTCGAGGGCCAAAAACGACATGACACGGTGGGCTTCGTCGTTGCGGGAGATTGGATCCAGTGACACACCGTGTTTGTTGGACAAGGTGACGCTGTTGCGGAAGCCGGCCACCACGTCCTTGTGCCGCGACAGCGCCCAGAAGTTGCGCTCCTCGTTGTGATAGAGCGGGGCTTCGTCGCGCAGCCGCTTGTAGTACGGGTACGGGTCCTCGTGGAAGTCGTAGTCGTAGGGATCGAGGATCGGCGGGGCTGTTTCGAGGCTCAACGGTTCTCTCCGAGGCTCATGCTGTTTTGTCCTCTCCGAGGAGCAGGCCGACCACATACGTGAGCCGGTCGGCGATCTGGTGGTAGGTGAACGCGCCGCTGCCGGCGTTGACCAGCGCACCGAAGAACGTCATCTCCAGGGCTGAGACAATGCGGGGGTCGGCGTCGGGGCCGACCGCCGAACGGATGCGCTTGTGAATCTCGGCACCGATGCGGTCGCGGACGGTGCGGACCGCGGGGTCGCTGCCCCCACCGAGCAGGGCGGTGGTGCAGGCGGCGGCGACCTCGGGTTCGTCGGCGACGACCAGGGTCAGGGCGCGTACCGCCTTGTCGACGCGGGTGGTCATCGAGTCGTTGACGTCGGTGAAGTACGGGACCTGTTTGACCAGGTCGAGATAGACCTCGGCGATCAGATGGTTCTTCGACGAGAAGTAGGTGTACGCGGTGGCCGGCGCGACCTTGGCGCGGGCGGCGACGGCGCGCACCGTGAGGTCGGCGTAGGACGACTCGCGCAGCATCTCGACACCGGCTGCGAGCACCCTGCGGAAGGTCTCTTCCTGACGCCGGTTGCGCGGCGTTCCCACTGGCTCGCCGTCTGTCTGGGCTGTGACGGCAACCACCGAATCGCTGGACACATGTCCAAGTTATCGGAAAGGGTCGGCGATGAGCAAGCGATCCTCCGAAATTGCCAGCACAACTGGGTCGATGACGCAACGGGGTGCGGGGCGAACACGATCGGCCTTGCCACCGCCGCGCGCCTGAGGTTATGGTGCGGTGGATTGTTGTCGGACACTTGTCCAGAGAATATCGGTCACCAAACCCTAGGAGTGGGATGTCGATTCTGGCGGATCGCGAGAGCCGGTTGTTCATAGACGGCAAGCTCGTCGCCGGAAGCGGGGGAACGTTCGAGACGGTCAACCCCGCCACCGAAGAGGTACTCGGTGTTGCGGCCAACGCCGACGAAGCGGACATGAGCGCGGCCATCGGCGCCGCCCGCACCGCCTTCGACGACACCGATTGGTCCACCAACACCGAGCTGCGGGTGCGCTGTCTGCGCCAGCTGCGTGAAGCGATGCACGCCAACCTGGAGGACCTGCGGGAGCTGACGATCAGCGAGGTGGGAGCACCCCGGATGCTGACCGCGGGGGCCCAATTGGAGGGCCCGATAGACGATCTGGCGTTCTCCGCCGACACGGCAGAGAGCTACGCGTGGCGCTCCGATCTGGGATATGCGACACCGCAGGGTATTCCGACCAATCGCGTCGTCGCGCGGGAAGCCGTCGGCGTCGTCGGCGCCATCACCCCGTGGAACTTCCCGCACCAGATCAACCTCGCCAAGGTCGGGCCGGCGCTGGCCGCCGGCAACACGCTGGTCCTCAAGCCCGCCCCGGACACCCCGTGGATGGCCGCCGTGCTCGGCGAGATCATCGCCGAGCACACCGATTTCCCGGCGGGTGTGATCAACATCGTCACCTCTGATGACCACGGTGTCGGTGCGCTGCTGTCCAAAGACCCACGGGTGGACATGGTGTCGTTCACCGGATCGACCAACACCGGCCGGGCCGTGATGACGGACTCGGCGGTGACCATCAAGAAGGTCTTCCTGGAGCTCGGCGGCAAGTCCGCCTTCATCGTGCTCGACGACGCCGACCTGGGCGGGGCCTGCGCCATGGCTGCTTTCACCGTCGCCATGCACGCCGGGCAGGGTTGTGCGATCACCACCCGGCTGGTCGTGCCGAGGGCCGCGTACGACGAGGCGGTCGAGGCTGCGGCGGCAACGCTCGGTGGCATCAAGCCGGGGGACCCCAACAGCAAGCGCACCGTGTGCGGCCCGGTGATCTCGGCGCGCCAGCGCGATCGCATCCAGGGCTATCTGGACTCCGCGATCGCCGAGGGCGGCCGCTTCGCCTGTGGCGGCGGCAGGCCTGCGGACATGGATCGTGGTTTCTATATCGAACCGACCGTGATTGCCGGACTGGACAACTCGGCCAAGGTGTCGCGGGAGGAGATCTTCGGCCCGGTGTTGACGGTGATCGCCCACGACGGTGACGACGATGCGGTGCGCATCGCCAACGATTCCCCGTACGGCCTGTCGGGCACGGTGTTCGGCAGCGACGACCGCGCCCAGGCCGTGGCGTCACGCCTCCGGGTGGGCACCGTGAACGTCAACGGCGGTGTCTGGTACTCAGCGGACGCGCCGTTCGGCGGCTACAAGCAATCCGGGGTCGGCCGCGAGATGGGTGTGGCCGGCTTCGAGGAATACCTGGAAACCAAACTCATCGCGACCATCGCGACCTAGACACACACAGTCACACACACAGCTGCCGGCCCGCCGGCTCGGCGAGAGGAAATCATGGCGCAATACCCGGAATTCAAGGACAAGGTCGGCATCATCACCGGTGCCGGCGGCGGCATCGGTCAGGTGTACGCCGAGGCGCTGGCACGCGAGGGTGCGGCCGTGGTGGTGGCCGATATCAACCTCGAAGGCGCCCAGAAGGTCGCCGACGGTATCAATGGCGAGGGCGGCAACGCGCTGGCCGTGCGGGTTGACGTGTCCGACCCGGAGTCGGCCAGGGAGATGGCGGCACAGACGCTTTCGGAGTTCGGCGGTATCGACTACCTGGTCAACAACGCGGCCATCTTCGGCGGCATGAAGCTGGACTTCCTGGTCACCGTCGACCCGGAGTACTACCGCAAGTTCATGAGCGTCAACCTCGACGGCGCGCTCTGGTGCACCCGCGCGGTTTACAAGAAGATGGCCAAGCGCGGTGGCGGAGCGATCATCAACCAGTCCTCCACGGCGGCCTGGATGTACGCCAACTTCTACGGTCTGGCCAAGGTCGGCATCAACGGACTGACCCAGCAGCTGTCCCGGGAACTCGGCGGGCAGAACATCCGCATCAATGCGATCGCGCCCGGGCCGATCGACACCGAGGCGAACCGCACCACCACACCGCAGGAAATGGTCGCCGATATCGTGAAGGGAATCCCGCTGTCCCGGATGGGCCAGCCGGAGGATCTCGTCGGCATGTGCCTGTTCCTGCTGTCGGATCAGGCCAAGTGGATCACCGGCCAGATCTACAACGTCGACGGCGGACAGATCATCCGGTCATGAGCGAACCGAAGCTGGGGTACATCGGTCTGGGCAATCAGGGTGCCCCGATGGCCAAGCGGCTGGCCGACTGGCCGGGCGGGCTGATCGTCTTCGACGTCCGCACCGAGGCGATGACGCCGCTGGCGGAACTGGGGGCCTCGCTGGCCGACAGCGTCGCCGATGTCGCCAAGGCCGACGTCATCAGTGTCACGGTGCTCAACGATGCCCAGGTGCGCGACGTGGTGACCCAGCTCGGCGAGCACGCCGCGGCGGGCACCGTGATCGCGATCCACTCCACCATCGAGCCCGCGACCGCGCCCGAGCTGGCCGAGCAGTTGCGGCCCAAGGGAGTTCACATCGTGGATGCGCCGGTCAGCGGAGGGGCCGGTGCCGCCGACAAGGGTGAGCTGGCCGTCATGGTCGGCGCCGACGAAGACGCCTACAACACGGTCAAGCCGGTGTTCAAGAAGTGGGCCTCGCTGGTGGTGCGCGCCGGCGAACCGGGTGCGGGCACCCGGATGAAGCTGGCCCGCAACATGCTGACGTTCATCGGGTTCGCCGCCGCCAACGAGGCTCAGTTCCTGGCCCAGGCCGCCGGGATCGATCTGCAGAAGCTGGGCCGGGTGGTCCGGCACAGCGACGCGCAGAGCGGTGGGCCCGGCGCGATCATCCTGCGCGACGACATGTCACCGTTGGCACCTGAGCACTGGTTGTTCGACATGTTCACCCACACCCGCGGGCTCGGCGAAAAGGACCTTGCGCTGGCCCTCGGGCTGGGCGAGTCTGTGGGAGTGGATCTTCCGTTGGCCGAGGTGGCGCTACAGCGCCTGGCCGACGGTCTCGGAGTACCGCACACCAAGGAGCAGTGAGTATGACCGATCGTCGCAAGCAGGGCCTGCAGAAGATGAACGAGGTCTACGGCTGGGAGATGCCCGACATCCAGGGCGACCCGTACTTCGATCTGACCGTCGAGCATCTCTTCGGCACCATCTGGACCCGGCCGGGACTGTCGATGCGGGACAAGCGTCTGCTGACGCTCGCCGCGGTGACCGCGGTGGGCAACTCGGATCTGGCCGAGATCCAGGTCAACGCCGCACTGCACAACGGAGAGATCACCGCCGAGGAGCTCAAGGAGGTCTCGGTGTTCCTGACCCATTACCTGGGATTCCCGTTGGGCTCCAAACTGGACGGTGCGGTCAGCAAGGTGGTGCGCAACCGCAAGAAGGCCGCCGAAAAGGGCGGCGCTGAGGACAAGAAGAGCAACGTGAACGCCGCGGTGAAGATGCACTCCGGGAAGTCCCTCGATGATGAGTAGATACGCCTCGCTCACCCGCGACGAGCTGGCGACCCTGGTTCCCGAACTGCTGCTGATCGGTCAGTTGATCGACCGGTCCGGAATGGCTTGGTGCATATCGTCGTTCGGCCGCGAGGAGATGCTGCAGATCGCCATCGAGGAATGGGCGGCGTCCAGCCCGCTCTACACCCGGCGGATGCAGAAGGCGCTCAAATACGAAGGCGTCGACATCTTCACGCTCTTCAAGGGGCTGCAGCTCGACATCGGCGCGCCGCCGCAGTTCATGGATTTCCGCTATGTCGTGCATGACCGGTGGCACGGCGAGTTCTACCTGGATCACTGCGGTGCGCTGCTCGACGTCGAGCCGATGGGCGAGCACTACGTCAAGGGCATGTGCCATGACATCGAGGACCCCACCTTCGATGCCACCGCGCTGGCGACCAACCGCAAGGCCCAGGTCCGGCCCATCCACCGGCCACCCAGGACACCGTCGGATCAGCACCCGCACTGCCGCTGGACCGTCATCATCGACGAGTCCTACCCGGAGGTGCCGTTCATCCCGGAGATGGACCTCGTCGGCGCCACCCACGCCCACTCGATCGAGCTCGATCCGATCGACCCGGATGCCGAAGGCATGGCGGACTATTCGGGGGATCTGCTCGCCGACGTCGACTTCGGTGCGTTCTCCCATTCGGCGCTGGTGCGGATCGCCGACGAGGTGTGCATCCAGATGCACCTGCTGGTCAAATCGTTCACCATCGCCGTGGAGAAGCGCGCCAAGGATGATGCGGCACTGGCCCGGTCGATCCGCACCAAGCAGCTGATCGGCATCGCCGGTGTGGCCGCCGAGCGGATCCACAAGGCGCTCAAGCTGAGCACCGATGCCAAGGGTGCGTTGCGGGTGCTCGAGCTGCACCCGTTGCTCAACCCGGCGGCCTATGTGTCGGCCGATGTGGACCCGGGATTCGTGCACGTGCGCCGCTCGCCGGCCTACGAGGACGGATCCTGGATCTCGCTGGTCTCCCCGGTGGTCGATGCCCCCTTGCAGGCCATCGTGCAGGCCGTCGACCCGCATCTGCGTGCCGAGGTGTCGGGTACCGAGTCGGACTGGACCGTCCGTGTCATCGAAACCGACACGGCGGCAAAGAAGCTGCCCGAGGTCGAGGTGTGCGAGTTCAGCGGTGGCGCTTCGTGGGTGTTCGAGGAGCGTAGGTCGCTGCCACTGACCGTCGTCTAGCGATTTGTGGAGTTTTCGTCGGACCTGTTCCGACGAAAACTCCACAAATCACGGGTTGCGTAGTGCCGGGGCCACCCAGCGCCGCAAGTAAGCCCGCAGCGCGGCGCCGGTGCGGGGCGGGCGTCCGGGGTCGATCACGAACGACTGGATGATGCGCAGCAGGTGCTCGGCGAGCTCATCGAGATCGGCATCGGCGAAACCCGCTGCCGCCCAATCGACGTCGAACTGCCGCACCACCGACTGCGCGAACTGCAGCGCGATATCGGAGGTCACGGACTCGGTGAAGGCGGGTGTGCGGCCCGGTGCCAGCAGCAGCCCGATGTGTTTGTCCTTGGGCAGCCACTCCAGTGCGGTCGCGATGGCCTCGGTGGCCGCGTCGGCCGGATCGGTGATGCCCTGCAGGTGGGTGGACAGCCGCTCCAGGAAGTCGGTGGCCGCGACGACACCGGCCTGCATCAACAGCGCCTCGGTACTGGGGAAGTAGCGGTACACCGTCTGGCGGGTGACACCCAGCGTGCGGGCAACGTCGGCGATGGAGAAGTCCGCCCCGCGCTCGTCGATCGCCTTGCCTGCCGCAGCGAGAATCCGGGCGACGGCTTCCTCGTCACTTGCCGGCGCGGCTCCGGACCACCCGTGGGTTCGCACGCCGGAATTGTAGCGAGCTAGTGGTAGGAAACCTGCAGATCCTTCACGCCGTTGATCCAGCCGGACCGAAGTCGTTTCGGCTCGGCCAGTTTCGAGATGTCGGGAATCTGGTTCGCGATCTCGTGGAACATCAGCTTGATCTCCATGCGGGCCAGGTTGGCGCCGATGCAGAAGTGTGCGCCATTGCCGCCGAACGCGAGGTGCGGGTTCGGGTTGCGCAGGATGTCGAACTGGAACGGGTTCTCGAAGACGTCCTCGTCGTAGTTGGCCGAGCTGTAGAACAGCCCGACGCGCTGACCCTTGCGGATGGTTACCCCGCCGAGTTCGGTGTCTGCTGTCGCGGTGCGCTGGAAGCAGTGCACCGGGGTGGCCCAGCGGATGATCTCCTCGATCGCGGTGTCGGGCCGCTCACGTGTGAAAAGCTCCCACTGGTCCGGGTTTTCGAAGAAGGCGTTCATCCCGTGTGTCATGGCATTGCGGGTGGTCTCGTTCCCGGCGACGGCGAGCAGGATGACGAAGAACGCGAACTCGACCTCGGTGATCCCGGCTTCGTCTCCCATATCGGCCTGTACCAGCCGGGTGACGATGTCATCGGCCGGGCACTTCCGGCGTTGCTCGGCCATGGTGTACGCGTAACCCATGAGTTCGGCATTGGCGACCGTCGGGTCACTGTCGAAGTCGGGATCGTCGGTGTTCATGATGCTGTTGGACCAGTGGAAGATCTTCTCCCGGTCTTCTTCGGGCACGCCGATCAGGTCGGCGATGGCCAGCAGCGGCAGCGGCATCGCCACGTCATCGACGAAATTGCCGGAGTTGCGTTCCGAGGCCGCGGCCACGATCTCGCGGGCGGCGACGGCCAGCTTCTCCTCCAGCGCGGCCACCGACCGCGGGGTGAACAGGCGCGACACCAGCTTGCGCAGCCGGGTGTGTTCGGGGGCGTCGTGATTGATCAGCAGGGCCTTGGTCAGATCGAGCTGGTCGGCGGTGACCCCGTCGGGTAGCCGCATCACCGCGCCTTTGGCGTTGGTGGACCACAGCTCGCCGTTGCGCGAGATGGCCTTGATGTCTTCGTGACGGGTCACCACCCAGTAGCCGCCGTCATCGAAGATCGACTCGCCCTGCTCGTTCCACCACACCGGGGCGGTCTTGCGCAGGTGCGCGAACTCGGTCACGGGAATGCCCTGGAGCAGCACCTCGGGGTCGGTGAAGTCCATCCCCGGGGGCAGGAGCGGAGCGACCTGGGGGTCGGCACCGCCCGCTCCGAATGGGCAGGTATTCGTGGTCGTCATAGAGGCCCTCCTGGTGTGACGCATCGCACTCGCTGCACCGACCATACACCTAAATCGGAAGTGTATGGCCGCGGGTCTGGCGCCGTGCGGCCGCCGAGGCGATTAGGGTGGTTGACCGTGCGCGTCCTCGTCATCGGATCCGGAGCCCGTGAACATGCCCTGCTGCTCGCGCTGCGGCGCGACCCGCAGGTCGAACAGCTGGCGGTGGCGCCGGGCAATGCCGGCACCGCGGCCGTCGCCGACCAGTACGACGTCGACATCAGCTCGGGTCCCGCGGTCGTCGCGCTGGCCCAGCGCCTCGGGTCCGACCTGGTGGTGGTGGGGCCGGAGGTGCCGCTGGTGCTCGGTGTGGCCGACGCGGTGCGCGCCGCGGGTATCGCCTGCTTCGGGCCGTCCAGAGACGCCGCCCGCATCGAGGGCTCCAAGGCCTTCGCCAAGGATGTGATGGCCGCCGCCGGCGTGCGGACCGCGACCAGCGAGATCGTGGACAACCCCGCCAACCTGGACGCCGCGCTGAACCGGTTCGGCCCGCCGGCCGGGCAGGCCGCGTGGGTGGTCAAGGATGACGGGTTGGCCGCGGGCAAGGGTGTCGTGGTCACCACGGACCGTGACGCGGCGCGTGTGCACGCCGCCGGACTGCTGGACTCCGGGCATCCGGTGCTGCTGGAGTCCTTCCTGGACGGCCCCGAGGTGTCGCTGTTCTGCGTCGTCGACGGTGAGACCGTGGTGCCGCTGTTGCCCGCGCAGGACTTCAAGCGGGTCGGTGACGACGACACCGGCCCGAACACCGGCGGGATGGGTGCCTACACACCGCTGCCGTGGCTGCCTGCGGCGGTGCTTGCCCAGATCGTCGATGAGATCGTCAAACCCGTTGCTGCCGAGATGGTCTCGCGAGGGAGTGCGTTCTCCGGCCTGCTCTATGCGGGCCTGGCGATCACCTCTGCGGGCCCGTCGGTGGTGGAGTTCAACTGCCGGTTCGGTGACCCGGAGACCCAGGCGGTGCTCGCCCTGCTGGATTCCCCGCTGGGCGGGCTGCTCCATGCGGCCGCCACCGGCACGCTGGCGTCCTTCGAGGAACTGCGGTGGCGGGACGGGGTCGCGGTCACCGTGGTCGTCGCCGCCGAGAACTATCCGGGCCGGCCGCGGGTCGGTGACGTCATCACCGGCTCCGAGGCCGACGCCGTCCTGCACGCGGGCACCGCCCGGCGCGAGGACGGTGCGGTGGTGTCCACCGGTGGTCGGGTGCTCTCGGTGGTCGGAACCGGCCAAGATCTCGACGCCGCCCGCGCTGCGGCATATGCGGCAATCAAGTCAATTCGTCTGCCGGGCAGCCATTTCCGCACCGACATCGGACTGGCGGCGGCCGAGGGGCGTATCTCGGTCTAACCGCTCAGGCAACGAGTATCGGTGCCAGCCAAGAGATCTCGGCAGGAAGCTGGGAACTCCAGAACGCGCCGTCGTGCCCACCCGGGGAGAATCCGCCGGCCGGCGGAGTGCCGAGCTGGGCTATGAACGCACCTGTCGCGGCGGCGAACGGATCACCGTTCCCGCAGTCGATGCGGATCGGGATCGCGTCCAGCGCCGGCAACCCCCACACACTGTTGGCCTCGTAGTCCTGGGCGCCGTCGAACGCACCGGGGGCCGCCGCGCCGGGCGACGTCCACAACGCGGGGCTCACCGCACAGATCGCCGCGGCGCGGGCCGGGCCCAACCGGGACCCGAGCAGCAAAGCCCCGTAGCCGCCCATCGACCAGCCGATGAAGCCGACCCGGGACGTATCCAAACCCTGTTGGGTCAGCATCGGGATCAGCTCATCCAGCACCATCGCGCCGGCATCGTCCCCGGATGCGCGCCTGTGCCAGTAACCGCCGCCGCCGTCGACGGCCACCACGGCAAACGGTGGCAGGCCGGCTGCGACGGCGTCTGCGAGACCCTGCTCGACACCGCCGGCCATCACCGTCGCGGCATCGCTGCCCTTGCCGTGCAACGCGATCACCGGACGCAGCGGTGTGGTCTGTCCCGGCGGCCTGGCGATCGCCCAGTTGGTGCGCACCCCACCGCGCGCGGCCGAGACGAAGGAACCCGACTGGTAGGTGGCGGCGGGTTCGGCGGCGGCACGGGGCAGGGCGCCCGCACCGGCGGCGACGGCACCGAGGGCGGCGCCGAGACCCATCCGCAGCACGGTCCGACGGTTCTGGGCTGACATTCGCGCCATCTTGCCACTGGCCGCTGTGGCGCTGTCTGCCAACTTGTTGTGATTGCCGAAAACCGCCATACAACTGGGATTTTGCTGGCAGCATGCAAGGCGTGACAGCGGCGGTGACTCCCAAGGGAGAACGTCGGCGGGGCGCTCTGGTGAGCGCCGCCGCCGATCTGCTGTGCGAGGGCGGAATCGACGCGGTCCGCCATCGGGCGGTGGCGCGGCGTGCCGGCCTGCCGCTGGCGTCGACGACGTACTACTTCTCCTCACTCGACGATCTGATCGCCAAGGCCGTCGAGCATGTGGGCGCGCGCGAGGCCGAGCAACTGGAGCTCCAGGTCGCCGCATTGTCGCGCCGGCGTCGCGGCGCCGAGTCGACCGCCGACCTGCTGGTCGATCTGCTGGTCGGTGATGATCCGGGTGCACGCGTGTCCGAACAACTGATCTCCCGCTACGAGCGCTACATCGCCTGCGCGCGGCAACCCGGGCTCCGCGACATCCAGCGGCGGATCCTTCGGCAACGCACCGACGCCGTCCTCGAGGTGGTCGAACGGTCCGGTCGCGCCGTGCGATCCGAACTCGTCACCGCCCTGGTGTGCGCGGTGGACGGAGCTGTGGTTGCCTCATTGGTGGATGAGGGAGAGGGGCCGCGGGCCAATGCCCGCGCAACTCTGATCGACGTGATCGATGTGCTCGCACCCGTCGACGAACGGGCCGTGCACGTCTGAGTTGAGCAAAGGGGCGGGATGACGCAGTCGGAAACCACGGAGGAGCCACAACTTCGGCGGGTGATGGGCCCGGGGCTACTGCTGCTGTTCGTGGTGGGCGACATCCTCGGCACGGGTGTCTATGCCCTCACCGGGCAGGTTGCCAAGGAAGTCGGTGGCGCCGCGTGGCTTCCCTTCCTGGTGGCCTTCCTGATCGCCACGATCACCGCGTTCAGTTATCTGGAGCTGGTCACCAAGTACCCGCAGGCCGCCGGCGCAGCGCTGTACGCGCACAAGGCCTTCGGCATCCAGTTCGTCACCTTCCTGGTGGCCTTCGTGGTGATGTGCTCCGGAATCACCTCCGCCTCAACGGCTTCGCGATTCTTCGCGGCGAACTTCTTCACCGCCTTCGACATCGACTGGGGCAAGGTCGGTGTGGTGGTGCTGGCGCTGTTGTTCATGGCGCTGATCGCATTGGTGAACTTCCGGGGCGTCGGCGAGAGCGTCAAGCTCAACGTGGTGCTGACCATCGTCGAGATCACCGGTCTGGCCATGGTGATCCTGGTGGGCGTCTGGGCGTTCACCGGCGGCGGCGCCGATGTCGACTTCGCCCGCGTCGTGGCCTTCGACACCCCGGCCGACAAGGGCACCTTCCTGGCCGTCACCACCGCCACCTCGCTGGCATTCTTCGCGATGGTCGGATTCGAGGACTCGGTCAACATGGCCGAGGAGACCAAGGACCCGGTGCGGATCTTTCCCAAGGTGCTGCTGACCGGGCTGGGTATCGCCGGGGTCGTCTACGTCGTGGTCGCCATCGTCGCGGTGGCACTGGTGCCCGTCGGCGTCCTGGCCGACAGTGAGACCCCGCTGATCGAGGTCGTCAAGGCGGGTGCCCCCGGGTTGCCGATCGAAGCGATCCTGCCCTTCATCTCCATGTTCGCGGTGGCCAACACCGCGCTGATCAACATGTTGATGGCCAGTCGGCTGATCTACGGCATGGCCCGCCAGCACGTGTTGCCGCCGGTCCTGGGGACCGTCCACCCCAAGCGGCACAGCCCGTGGGTGGCCATCATCTTCACCACCCTCATCGCGTTCGGCCTGATCTTCTACGTCTCCGCGGTAGCCAACAGCAGCGCCATCGCGGTGCTCGGCGGCACCACGTCGCTGCTGCTGCTCGCGGTGTTCGCGATGGTGAACGTGGCGGTGCTGGTGCTGCGCCGCGACGTGCAGGCCACGGGTGGGCACTTCCGGACACCGACGGTGCTGCCCATCATCGGGTTCATCGCCTCGGCGTACCTGGTGCTGCCGTTCTCCGGGCGCCCCGCGCAGCAGTACGTGCTGGCCGGGATCCTGATCGTGATCGGGATCGTGCTGTTCGGCATCACCACCCTGATCAACCGCCAGCTCGGTATCCGCGGTAAAGGCATCATCGATCCGACGCACCTGAGCGACTCTCCGTAGGCCGGCTCGTAAGCTGTGTGCTCGTGACGATCCCGAATGTTCTGGCCAACCGCTACGCCAGCGAGGAGATGACGGCCATCTGGTCGCCCGAGGCGAAGATCATCGCCGAGCGCCGACTGTGGCTGGCGGTGCTGCGCGCGCAGTCCGAGCTCGGGGTCCCGGTGCCCGACGGTGTCGTGCAGGACTACGAACGGGTGCTGGAGAACGTCGACCTGGGCTCCATCGCGGCGCGCGAACGGGTGACCCGCCACGACGTGAAGGCCCGCATCGAGGAGTTCAACGCACTGGCCGGCCACGAGCACGTGCACAAGGGCATGACCAGCCGCGACCTCACCGAGAACGTCGAGCAGCTGCAGATCCGCCGCTCACTGGAACTGGTGTTCGCTCACGGTGTGGCGGTGGTGGCGCGGCTGGCCGAACGCTCGATCGTGTACCGCGACGTGGTGATGGCCGGACGCAGTCACAACGTCGCCGCGCAGGCCACCACACTGGGCAAGCGGTTCGCCTCGGCCGCCGAGGAGACACTGCTCGCGCTGACCCGGCTGCGTGAGCTGATCGACCGGTACCCGCTCCGCGGGATCAAGGGCCCGATGGGGACCGCCCAGGACATGCTGGACCTGTTCGACGGTGACACCGCCCGGCTCGCCGAACTGGAACGGCGTGTCGCCCAATTCCTGGGATTCACAGATGTTTTCACCAGCGTCGGACAGGTCTACCCGCGTTCGCTGGACCACGATGTGGTCTCTGCCCTGGTGCAACTCGGCGCCGGCCCGTCCTCCTTCGCGCACACCATCCGGCTGATGGCCGGGCACGAACTGGTCACCGAGGGGTTCGCTCCGGGCCAGGTCGGTTCCTCGGCCATGCCGCACAAGATGAACACCCGGTCGTGTGAACGCGTCAACGGCCTGCAGGTGGTGCTGCGTGGCTACGCGTCGATGGCCGCCGAACTGGCCGGTGCCCAGTGGAACGAGGGTGATGTGTTCTGCTCGGTGGTGCGCCGCGTCGCGCTGCCCGACGCGTTCTTCGCCGTCGACGGCCAGATCGAGACCTTCCTGACCGTGCTCGACGAGTTCGGCGCCTACCCCGCGGTGATCCAGCGTGAACTCGATCGCTA
The DNA here is from genome assembly GCA_030499155.1 of Mycolicibacterium frederiksbergense. GTDB lineage: Bacteria > Actinomycetota > Actinomycetes > Mycobacteriales > Mycobacteriaceae > Mycobacterium > Mycobacterium frederiksbergense_A. The sequence continues at coordinate 2,400,610 of JAUKNU010000001.1, forward strand.
TCTGCCGTTCCTGGCGACCACCCGCATCCTCATCGCGGCTGTGCGGGCCGGCGTGGGCCGGGAGTCCGCGCACGAGGTCATCAAGGAGCACGCGGTCGCGGTCGCGCTGGCCATGCGGGAAAAGGGCCAGGAGCCCGACCTGCTGGACCGGCTCGCCGCCGATCCGCGGCTGCCGCTGGACCGGGTCGCCCTGGATGCGGCGCTGGCGGACAAGGAAGCGTTCACCGGCGCCGCGGGCGCGCAGGTCGACGATGTGGTTTCCGCGGTCGGTGATCTGGTCGGCCGCTACCCCGAGGCGGCCAAGTACACCTCGGGTGCCATCTTGTGACATTGGCCGACCTCACCGATCTCGACAACTTCGCCGCGGGTTTTCCGCACGATCTGTTCGAGGTGCACCGCCGTGAGGCTCCGGTCTACTGGCATGAGCCCACCGAGCACACCCCGGACGGGGAGGGCTTCTGGTCGGTCGCGACCTACGCCGAAACCCTTGCCGTGCTGCGTGATCCGGAGACGTACTCGTCGGTGACCGGCGGAACCCGGCCGTTCGGCGGCACCCTGCTGCAGGATCTCTCCGTCGCGGGCCAGGTGCTCAACATGATGGACGACCCGCGGCATGCCCAGATCCGCAGGCTGGTCAGCTCGGGGCTGACACCCCGGATGATCACCCGGGTCACCGATGATCTGCGCGGCCGGGCCCGGACCCTGCTGGACGCTGTCGAGCCCGGGGTGGCGCTGGACTTTCTCGTGGAGGTGGCCGCCGAGCTGCCCATGCAGATGATCTGCATCCTGCTGGGAGTGCCTGAATCCGAACGGCATTGGCTGTTCGAGGCGATCGAGCCGCAGTTCGACTTCGGCGGTGCCCGCTCGGCTGCCGTCGGGCAGCTATCACCCGAAGAGGCCGGAACGCGGATGTACGAATACGGACAAGAGCTGATCGCGGCCAAACGCGCTGCGCCGGGCGATGACATGTTGTCGGTGGTGGCCAACGCCTTCCGCGATGACGAAGTTGCCGAGCTCTCCGACCTTGAGCTCTACCTGTTCTTCAGTCTGCTGTTCAGCGCCGGGGCGGAGACCACCCGCAACTCGGTGGCCGGGGGCCTGCTGGCGCTCATCGAGCACCCCGAGCAGATGCGCCGCCTGCAAGCCGACCCGGAACTGCTGCCGTCGGCGATCGAGGAGATGGTGCGCTGGACGACACCGTCACCGTCGAAACGGCGCACCGCCACGCGTTCGGTGACCTTGGGCGGCTGCGCCATCGAGGCGGGGCAGAAGGTGCAGATCTGGGAGGGTTCGGCGAATCGAGACCCGGCGGTGTTCCAGGATCCCGATGTCTTCGATATCGCGCGTAAGCCCAATGCGCACTTGGGGTTCGGTCATGGTGTGCACTACTGTCTGGGCGCCAACCTGGCACGGCTGGAGCTACGGGTGCTGTTCGGGGAACTGATGCCCCGGTTCCGCAGCGCGCGGCTGGCCGCGCCGGTCGAGTGGACCCGCAGCAATCGCCACACCGGTATCCGGCACCTGTTCGTCGAATTCGACTGATCGCTACCCTCGCAGATATGGACTTCGGCCAGAACGACAACCTCCGAGTCTCCAATGCCGACCGCGCGCACGTGAGCGGCCTGCTCGAGCGCGCGGTCGCCGACGGCATGATCACGCTCGACGAGTTCGCCGAGCGCACCGATGCCGCGCTGGCCGCCCGCACCCGCGGCGAGTTGCGGGCCGTGCTGGTCGACCTGCCGGATATGGACCTGCATGCCGCGCAGGCGCCGGTGGCCCGGAGCAGCGCACAGCCGGAGGCACTGGGTGGCTGGATGACCTCGATCGTTCGGCGCGGGCCGTGGACGGTGGCGCCGGTCATCAACCTGAACACCCGAATGTGCAGCACCACCCTGGACTTCACCTCCGCGGTGCTGCCCGGACCGGTCGTCGAGGTGAACATCGACGACTACCTGAGTTCCACGGAGCTCATCGTGCCGGCCGGGGCCACCGCGGACCTCAACGGTGTCGACGCCATCGCCGGCAGCGCCACCGTCAAGGTGCGTAACCTCCGCCAGCCCGATCAGCTGCACGTCATCGTGCGTGGCAAGGTCAGGATGGGGTCGGTCAGTGTGCGGCACCCGTTCGGTAGCTGGCTGCGGCGTCTGCACGGCGGCTGAGCGCAAACTCGATCTCGGCGATCACCCGCTCCGGGTACTCGGTGAGATCCAGCCAAGTGAAACGCAGCACCTGGTAGCCCATCAGCGCGAGTTCGTTCTGCTTGACCCGATCCCGTTGGAAGGCTTCGGGGTCGGTGTGGAAGGCCAGGCCGTCCACCTCGATCGCGATCTTGGGACCGCGGAAGAGCACATCGATCTCCCAGCGGCCGAGGCGCTGGTTGGCCTTCCATCCGGTGATGCGTGCCTGCCGCAGCAGCCCCACCAGGAGCCGTTCCGCCTCGGAGTGCGCCCCGCTGTCGGCGGCCCGCAACAGTCTGCGCGCGGCGGGTGAACCGTGCCGGCCCTTGTTGCGCAGGTGAGCGCCCCAGAGGTCGCGCAGCTCCAACAGATGCCGCTGCAGTGCCGTGTCGATGATCTTCATGCCGCCGCCCCGGCGGGCGGCGGCCTCCACGACCGTCAGCGGTGGAGCGGTCACCCGCAGCCCCTGGCGCGTCACGCAATCGGCGGGGTCCAGGTCGCGGCGGCGGGTGCGGATGCCGGAGCGCCGTCGCGGGTTGCTGACGGCGGGCACGGTCACTTCCACCGTCTCGGGTGGGTATCTGGTGATCTCGAGCCACCATGCCGCGGTCATGCCGCTGGCGACCGCGCGTGGACCGTATCCCCAGACCGCGGCCCGGATACGCGCTCGGTCGGTGAACAGACGATCATCGACGAAATACACGCCGGGTGAGCAGCGCAGCCAGTGCCCGGAGCGGACCCTGCGATTCAAGGCATCCTGGCTCAGTCCCGCCAGCTTGGACTGGGCGAGTGTGATCACACCGTCGTGATCGCACAACAGTTGGGCCAGCATGTCTATTTGGACGCAATGCCCGGCCGGACGGTTCCACCCACCGCGACTTGCGCACATCCACCGGCGCTCACCGCCGGTG
>JAUKNU010000001.1:2403707-2531854 GCA_030499155.1 Mycolicibacterium frederiksbergense
GCGCACATCCACCGGCGCTCACCGCCGGTGGATGTGCGCAAATCGCAGGGGCCCGGTTGAGTTAGGGTGACCTAATGTTGAAGAAGTCGCGGGTATTGGTGCTGTTGGCGGCGTTTGCGCTCGGAGTCGGCCTGCTCGCGGGCTGTGCCGGTTCCGGCGACCGGTCCGCCGGGCCGGAGCCCTCCGCCGATTCGGTGACCATCGCCCACAAGTTCGGCGAGACCACCGTCCCGGCAGATCCCGAAAGGGTCGTCACCGTCGGCTGGAACGACCAGGACTTCGTGCTGGCCCTGGGCGTGGTGCCGGTGGGCACCCGCAGCTGGTTCGAGAACTACAACGATTTCCCGTGGGTCAAGGAGGCCACCGACGGCAAGGGCGTGCCGGTCATCGAGGGCGACACCATCAATTTCGAGGCGATCGCCAAGGCGCAGCCCGATGTCATCTTCGCCATCTACGAGAGCATCGACCAGAAGACCTACGACCAACTGTCCCAGATCGCCCCGACCGTCATCCAGTCGGATGAGTACCCCGATGAGGAAACCCCCTGGGATGTCCAGCTTCTGACCACCGGCGAGGCGCTCGGCAAGCAGCAGCAGGCACAGGGACTGGTCGACGAGGTCAACGCCAGGATCGACGCTGCCAAGCAGCAGCACCCTGAGTTCGCCGGTAAGACGCTGGTGGCGGATTTCAGCTCCGAGGTCGACGCGCCCTATCTGATCGGCGCAGGCGACCCGCGCCGCACGCTGTTCGATGCGCTCGGCTTCGGCGCGCAGGAGACGGTCGGCGATGTCTCACAGGAGCGGTTGTCGCTGCTGGAGGGCGACCTGTTGTTCGTCAACGGCGTGACCAAGGAGCAGTTGGCGGGTTCGCCGGCGTTCCAGCGGCTCAACGTGGTTCGCGAGGGCCGTACGCTTTATGCCGGCTCCGATTCCACACTCAGCGGAGCGCTGACCTACAGCGGGCCCGACGCCCTGCTGTATGCGCTGGACGTGCTGACCCCGCAGTTGAGCAATGCGTTGCAAGGTCGGCCGGTCGCGGACCTGTCGAACTCCTAGCGGCTGCGGGCCCGAGCCTTGTCGCGTGCCGACGCGCGAGGTATCACCAACGGGGTACCGGTCTGCGGGTCCGCGATGATCTGGCATCTCAGCCCGTACACCTGCTCGACGAGATCGGCGGTGATCACCACCGACGGTGCGCCCTGGGCGACGATGCGCCCGGACTTCATCGCGATGATGTGATCGGCGAACCGGCAGGCGTGGTTCAGGTCGTGCAGCACGGCGACGATGGTGCGGCCCTGCTCGGAGTTCAGCTCGGCGAACAGATCCAGCAGTTCGATCTGGTGCGCGATGTCCAGGAAGGTGGTGGGCTCGTCGAGCAGGATGAGCGGGGTCTGCTGGGCGAGCACCATCGACACCCAGACCCGTTGGCGCTGACCACCGGACAGCTCGTCGACGGGCCGGCCGGCGATCGCCGTCACGCCGGTGGCCGCCATCGCCTCGGCCACCGCCTGCTCGTCCTCGCGGGCGTACTGACGCAGCACCCGCTGATGCGGAAAACGGCCGCGGGCAACGAGATCGGCGACGGTGATGCCCTCCGGTGCGATCGAGGACTGCGGGAGCAAGCCCAGCTTGCGGGCCACATCCCTGGTACGCAGACTGGAGATGTCGGCGCCGTCGAGGATCACCTGCCCGCCGACCGGTTTCAGCAAGCGGGCCAGGCCACGCAACAATGTCGACTTGCCGCAGGCATTCGGCCCGACGATCGCGGTGACGGCGCCGTCGACGATGTCCACCGACAACCCGTCCACGATCGGCGTGGCGCCGTAGCCCAGCGACAGGTCCTGCGCCCGCAGCGTTGACATACCGTGTCCTTCCTACTGCTTCCGTGCCTGGACGACCAGAAGCCAGATGAGGTACGCCCCACCGGCGACGACGGTGACCGCGCCTACCGGCAGCTCGGCGGGCGCGAAGATCCGCAGCGCCACCAGATCGCTGGCCAGCAGCAGAAATGCACCCATGAATGCCGACGACACCAGGCCGACGCCGGGGGAGGCGGTGAGTCGGCGCGCCAGTTGCGGTGCGGCGAGCGCGACGAACGAGATGGGCCCGGCGGCTGCGGTGGCGATGGCGATGAGCAGCACGCCGATCACGAAGTAGGCCAGCCGCACCCGTTCCGGCTGGACCCCGAGCGCACCGGCCGCGTCATCGCCCATCTGCAGGATCGGCAGCTGCGGACCGAGGCACGCCAACCACACCAGGGCGGGTACCACACATACCAGCACCGGGAGGGCCTGCTCCCAGTGCAACCCGTTGAGCGTGCCCTGTTGCCAGATGGCCGCGGTGATCGCCTGATGCAGCTTCAGTTTCAGGATGATCCACTGGTTCAGCGAGCTCAGCATCGCACTCACCGCGATGCCGACGATGATCAGCCGGAAACCGGCCAGCCCGTTGCGGTAGGCGAGTAGATACACCGCCGCCGCCGTCAGCAGACCGCCCGCCACCGCACCGGTGGCCGTCAGGTAGTAGCCGCCACCGAACAGGGCGATCGACACGAGCGCGCCGGTGTAGGACCCGAATCCGAAACCGATGACGTCCGGGCTGCCCAACGGGTTGCGGGTGATCGCCTGGAAGATCGCTCCCGAGATGCCCAGAGCCGCACCGATCACCAGGGCCAGGACGATCCGCGGCATCCGCCAGTCGAGCACCACCACGCTGGTGAATCCGGTGTCGCTGCCGGTCAACACGGCCAGCACCTCGGCGGGGGAGACCGGATATTCGCCGACCCCCAACGCCAGCACGGCCAGTGCCACCGCACCCAGCCCGAGCGCGGACAGCACCCCGATGCTGCGCCAGGAGGCACGCAGCGCCAGCACCGGTTCGCGGCGCAGCACCAGCTGACGCTGCCCGAAATCGACCGGGGTCACAGGCCACTGGCCTTTGACCGGCGGACCAGCCAGATCAGCACCGGGGCACCGATGAACGCGGTGACGATACCGGCCGGCAGTTCACCCGGGGGCACCACGACCCGGCCGACGATATCGGCGGCGAGTAACAGTGCGGGCGCGGCGAAAAGGCTGTAGGCGCAGATCCACCGCCAGTCGGGGCCGGTGAACCAGCGCACCACGTGCGGGACCATCAGCCCGACGAAACCGATCGGGCCGGCCGCGGCGGTGGCCGCCCCGGCGAGCATAGTGACCGCGATCAGCCCGAGGACCCGCGTGCGAACCACGTTGCCGCCCATGGCGACCGCGAGATCGTCACCGAGGGCGATGGCGTTCAGCCCGCGGCTGACGTAGAGGCACAAGCCGGCCCCGAGCACGATGAACGGCGCGACCACCCAGAACACCGCCAGCGGGCGACCGTCCAAGGCGCCGGCGTCCCAGAATCGCATCGAGTCGAAGGCCCGCGGGTGGTGCAGTCGAATCGCGAAGGAGATGCCGTCGGCGACGGCACCCACCGCGACGCCGGCCAGCAGCATCCGCACCGGCGTCATCAGCGTGCGCCCGGTCGCCCCGATGGCATACACCAGCAGCATCGCGACGAACGCCCCGAGGAACGCGAACCAGATGTAGGACAGCGTGGTGTGCAGGCCCAGGAAGGCGATGGCCAGCACGACGAAAAGGCCGGTGACGGCCTCGATGCCCAGGATCTGGCTGTCGGCGAGCGGGTTGCGGGTGATGCCCTGGATGAGGGCGCCGGACAGCCCCAATGCGATGCCGACGATGATGCCCAGCAGGGTGCGCGGGATCCGCAGGTCGTGCACGATCCACTCGTCAGCGGTGTCGGTGTAGTCGGTGACCGCGTGCCACACCGTCGACAGGTCGACACTCTGGGTACCGATCGCCAGGCTGAGTATCGACACCACCAGCAGCAGTGCCGCGCAGAGTGCCAGGCCGGGCAGGCGACGATCCCTGGTGGTGACGTCGGTGCTGCCGCCGCCGGCGAGTTCGAGCGGCATGTTGTGCAGGCTAACCTAAGAATCTGGCGGTCGGCCGGCAGCCCTCAGAGCTTCACGCCCGCCGCATGGATCTCCAGCAGTGCCAGGCCGCGGATGGCCGGACGGTCGTCGCGGCGCCAGGCCCCGATCGGGTCGGGATCGATCGCGGTGAGCTTGGCCAGCGGCCGGTTGGCCAGTGCCCGCATCGCCAGCAGTTCCTGGCCGGCGTGCGTGGAGGCCAGCGTCAGCACCGTCAGCTTGCGCCGGAAGAACCGCAGGCGCAGGAACAGCCACGGCATGGCGACCGCCAGGATCGGGGTGGCCGCCACCGCCAGCGCCAGCACCCAGGCCAGCCAGGTCGCGGTGCTGTCCAGACTCTGACCTGCGCCGGCGATCTCCCCGGCGGCGTCGCTGGCGGCGCGCAGCGGTCCGGCCAGCGCATCGCCGATCAACGGGAAGTCATCGGCGCTGTCGCCGGCGGTGTTCAGGTTGCCCGCGACCCCGTCGGCGCCGTCCTGCACCTGACGGCCCACTTCGGCGATGGTGGCCACCGCCGTGTAGACCGCGCTGCCCACCATCACCCAGATCACCGTCCAGATGAGGACGGTGACGTCGCTGACAAGCTGGGCCAGCAGGCGACCGGGCCGGGTGGCATAGGGCAGGTACCGCAATCTCATGGCCTCGATCCCAGCACATAGGGTGAGTCAATGCGCCCCGCTCTGACCGACTACCGGCATCTGGCCAGCGGCAAAGTTCGCGAGCTGTACCGCATCGACGACGACCACCTGCTGTTCGTGGCCAGTGACCGCATCTCGGCTTTCGACCACATCCTGGACACCGAGATTCCGGACAAGGGCCGGATCCTGACCGCGATGAGCGTGTTCTTCTTCGATCACCTCGGTGTCCCCAACCACCTCGCGGGCCCGCCCGACGACGAGCGGATCCCCGAAGAGGTCCTGGGCCGCGCCCTCGTCGTCCGTGCGCTGGAGATGCTGCCGGTCGAATGTGTCGCGCGCGGCTACCTGACCGGTTCCGGGCTGATCGACTACCGGCAGTCCGGATCGGTGTGCGGGATCGCGCTGCCCGCCGGGCTCGGTGAGGCCAGCAGGTTCGAGGAGCCGCTGTTCACTCCGGCCACCAAAGCCGAGTTGGGCGAGCACGACGAGAACGTGTCCTTCGACGCGGTGGTCGAACTGGTCGGTGCGCAGCGGGCAGCAGAACTGCGCGAGGCGACGCTGCAGATCTACCTCAAGGCCGCCGAGCATGCCCTGAGCAAGGGCATCATCGTCGCCGACACCAAGTTCGAGTTCGGGGTGGATGCCGAGGGCCGGCTGGTGCTGGCCGATGAGGTGCTCACGCCGGATTCGTCGCGCTACTGGCCGGCCGACAGCTACCGGCCCGGGGAGGTGCAGCCCAGCTATGACAAACAATTCGTCCGCAACTGGCTGACCGGGCCCGACTCGGGCTGGGACCGCCATGGTGACGCCCCGCCGCCACCCCTGCCCGCCGAGATCGCCGCGGCCACCCGTGCGCGTTATATCGAGGCCTACGAACGCATTTCCGGACTCAGCTTCGACGATTGGATCGGTGCATGACCTCAGCTCCTGTCGCCAAGCGGGTCGAGCATCGCCGTGAGCATCACGGCGATGTCTTCATCGACCCCTATGAGTGGCTGCGCGACAAGTCCAGCCCCGAGGTGATCGCCCATCTGGAAGCCGAGAACGCCCATACCGAGGCCGCCACCTCGGCACTGGCGCCGTTGCGGCAGAAGATCTTCGACGAGATCAAGGCGCGCACCAAGGAGACCGACCTTTCGGTCCCGACCCGCCGCGGTCAATGGTGGTACTACGCCCGTAGCTTCGAGGGGCAGCAGTACGGGGTCCACGCCCGTTGCCCGATCAGCGGCGTGGATGACTGGACCCCGCCGGAACTCGACGAGCACACCGCCATTCCCGGCGAGCAGATCCTGCTCGACGAGAACGCCGAGGCGCAGGGGCACGAGTTCTTCTCCCTCGGAGCCATCAGCGTCAGCGTCGACGGCAACATCCTGGCCTTCTCGGTGGACGTCAAGGGCGACGAGCGGTACACGTTGCGCTTCAAGGATCTCCGGACCGGTGAGCTCTACGAGGACACCATCACCGGGATCGGCGCCGGGGCGACCTGGGGCGCGGACAACCACTCCGTGTATTACGTCACCGTCGACGAGGCGTGGCGGCCGGACACGGTGTGGCGTCATCGCCTGGGGTCCGGTCTGCCCGCGCAGAAGGTGTATCACGAAGCCGACGAACGCTATTGGCTCGGCGTGGGGCGCACCCGCAGCGACAAGTACGTCATCATCGCCGCGGGCAGTGCGGTCACCTCGGAGGTGCGCTACGCCGATGCCACCGACCCGGATGCCGAGTTCACCGTGGTGCTGCCACGCCGCGATCGGGTGGAGTACTCCGTCGAGCATGCGGTGGTCGGCGGCGAGGACCGCTTCCTCATCCTGCACAACGACGGGGCGGTGAACTTCACCCTGGTCGAGGCTCCGGTGAGTGACCCGAGCGCGTTCCGCACGCTCATCGAGCACCGCGAGGATGTCCGCCTCGACGGTGTCGACGCCTTCGAGGGCCACCTCGTGGTCAGCTACCGTCGCGAGGCGTTACCCCGAATTCAGTTGTGGCCCATCGGTGCCGATGGCAGCTACGGGGAACCGCAGGAGATCGCCTTCGAGTCCGAGCTGATGTCGGCGGGGCTCAGCGGTAACCCGAACTGGTCCTCACCGAAGCTGCGGGTGGGTGCGGTGTCCTGGGTGATCCCGGTGCGTATCTATGACCTGGACCTGGTGACCGGGGAGCGGACGCTGCTGCGCGAGCAGCCGGTGCTGGGCGACTACCGGCCAGAGGAGTACGTCGAGCGCCGGGACTGGGCGGTCGCCCCCGACGGGGCCAGGATCCCGATCTCGATCGTGCACCGCGCGGGCCTGGCGTTCCCGGCTCCGACGTTGCTGTACGGCTACGGCGCCTACGAATCATGCGAGGATCCACGTTTCTCGATCGCCCGGTTGTCGCTGCTGGACCGGGGGATGGCTTTTGCCGTCGCCCATGTGCGCGGCGGCGGTGAACTCGGCCGGCCGTGGTACGAGGACGGCAAGCTCCTGCACAAGCGCAACACCTTCACCGATTTCATCGCGGTGGCAGAACATCTCGTGCTCACCGATCTGACCCGGCCGGCCAATCTGGTCGCCCTTGGTGGCAGCGCGGGGGGTCTGCTGGTCGGCGCGGTGCTCAACCTGGCCCCGCACCTGTTCGCCGGAGTGCTGGCTCAGGTTCCGTTCGTCGACCCGCTGACCACGATCCTGGATCCATCGTTGCCGCTCACCGTCACCGAGTGGGACGAGTGGGGAAACCCGTTGGCGGACAAGGATGTCTACGAGTACATGAAGTCGTACTCGCCATACGAGAACGTCACGTCCCTGGACTACCCGGCGGTGCTGGCGATGACCTCGCTCAACGACACCCGGGTGTACTACGTGGAGCCGGCGAAATGGGTTGCGGCCCTTCGGCATGCGCAACTGGATCCGGTGGCCGGCGCGGCCAGGGTGCTGCTGAAGACCGAGATGGTGGCCGGTCACGGTGGTATCAGCGGCCGCTACGAACGCTGGAAGGAAGCCGCCTTCCAGTACGCCTGGCTGCTGGCGACCGCGGATCCGGAGAATCACGGCGACGGTCAGGTGGGCAGCCTGTTCGGTGGTCCGCGCACCTGAGATTCATCTAGGCGCTGTCAAGATCGCGGTTATGCTGGCCCGGTGAGCAAGCCGAGTTACCACCACGGCGACCTGCGGGCGGTGATCCTGGCCGAGGCGGCCGAGCTGGTCGCCGTGCGTGGCGCCGACGGCATCTCCCTGCGGGAACTCGCCCGTGCTGCCGGGGTGTCCCACGCGGCCCCGGCGCACCACTTCGGGGATCGGCGCGGTCTGTTCACCGCGCTCGCCGCCGAGGGATTCCAGATCCTGACGGCCGAACTGACCGACGCCCGGCCCGAGTTCGTCGATGCGGCCAAGGCCTACGTGCGGTTTGCCCTGGCGCACCCCGGGCACTTCGAGGTGATGTTCGACAAATCGCTCTTCGACGCCGCCGACGAACGGGTGCAGCAGGCCTCGGCGGCGGCCTACCTGGAACTGAACCGCGGTGTGGGCACCCTCGCCGACCCGCACGCCGCGGCCGACCCCGAGGCCGCCGCTCTTGCGGCCTGGTCGATGGTGCACGGATTCGCCCAGCTCTGGCTCAACGAGGCCGTCGACACCGCCGGTGACCCGATCGCGACGGTCGAGAGGCTGGCGGCGATCCTGTTCGACGGCTAGCGTCGATCCGTTGAGCCTCAACCAGATTCCGCTGACCACCCTCGACGGCAAGGACACCACGCTCGGCGAATTGTCCTCTCATGCAACGCTGGTGGTGAACGTCGCCTCCAAATGCGGTCTGACCCCGCAGTACACCGCGCTGGAGAAGATCGCCAAAAACTACGCCGGCCGGGGCCTGACCGTCATCGGCGTGCCGTGTAACCAGTTCATGGGCCAGGAGCCGGGCACCGCCGAGGAGATCCAGACCTTCTGCTCCACCACCTACGGCGTGACCTTCCCGCTGCTGGCCAAGACCGATGTCAACGGCGACGATCGGCACCCGCTGTACGCCGAACTGACCAAGACCGCCGATGCCGAGGGGCAGGCCGGAGACATCCAGTGGAACTTCGAGAAGTTCCTGGTGGCCCCGGGCGGTTTGGTGGTCAAGCGGTTCCGTCCGCGGACCGAACCGGACGCACCCGAGGTGATCGCGGCCATCGAAGCCGTCCTGGACAGATAGCCGAGCCGAATGCTCACTTCGTGTCCGGGTGTTCGCAACCGTTGTGACACCTGATGTTGCGACACTGAAGCGCGTGACCGCAGAGCTGATCGTCTCGATTTCCGGGATCAGGGACCGCACGCTGCCCGCCGTCGACACCTTCTGCGAGGAACTCGACGCCCGCGGTGTGCCGGTGTCCCTGCTGGTGGCGCCCCGCTTGAAAGGTGGCTACCGGCTGGAGCGCGACCCGGCGACATTGTTCTGGCTGGCCGAGCGCCGTGCCGGCGGGGATGCCGTCGTGCTGCACGGTTTTGACGAGGCAGCGACCAAGAACCGCCGCAGCGAATTCGCCACCCTGCAAGCGCATGAGGCGAATCTGCGGCTGATGGGTGCCGACCGGGTGATGGAACACCTGGGCCTGCGCACCCGGTTGTTCGCCGCACCGGGCTGGGCGGTGTCCGAGGGCACTGTCATGGCGTTGCCGCGCAACGGCTTCCGGCTGCTGGCCGGACTGAGCGGTGTCACCGACCTGGTGCGCGACAGCACCGCCCCGGCGCGTGTGCTCGGCATCGGCGCCGGATTCCTCACCGAACCCTGGTGGTGCCGCACCCTGGTGCTGTCGGCCGAACGCACCGCGCGCCGCGGCGGCACGGTGCGGCTGGCGGTCTCGGCGCGTCAGCTCCGCCACGCCGGGCCTCGGCAGGCCGTCTCCGATGCCATCGACCTGGCACTCATGCACGGCTGCGTCCCGGAGACCTACCGCTGGGAGGCGGATCCCGCCCTCACCGACGCCGCCTGAGACTAAGTTGTCGGCATGGCCGATGCCGATGTGATCGTGGTGGGTGCGGGGCTGGCCGGACTGGTCGCCGCCGCGGAACTGATCGAACGGGGCAGGCGCGTCCTGATCGTCGACCAGGAGAATGCCGCCAACCTGGGCGGTCAGGCCTTTTGGTCGTTCGGCGGGCTGTTCCTGGTGGACAGTCCCGAGCAGCGCCGCCTCGGCATCAAGGACAGCCACGAGCTCGCCCTGCAGGACTGGCTGGGCAGCGCCGGCTTCGACCGCGCTGAGGACCACTGGCCGCGGCAGTGGGCGCACGCCTATGTGGACTTTGCCGCCGGGGAGAAGCGCAGCTGGCTGCGCGAGCGCGGGTGGGAGACCTTCGCCATGGTCGGTTGGGCCGAACGGGGCGGCTACGGCGCTCTCGGGCACGGCAACTCGGTGCCGCGCTTCCACATCACCTGGGGCACCGGGCCGGCGCTGGTCGACATCTTCGCGCGCCGGCTGCTGGGGCAGCCCAGGGCGACGTTCGCCCACCGGCACCGCGTCGACGAGCTGATCGTCGAGGACGGTGCGGTGACCGGCGTCCGCGGCACCGTGCTGGAACCCAGCGACGCCGCACGCGGCGTGGCGTCGTCGCGGGAATCGTCGGGGGAGTTCGAGTTCCGGGCCCAGGCGGTGATCGTCGCCAGTGGCGGTATCGGCGGCAACCACGATCTGGTGCGCAAGAACTGGCCGCCGAGGATGGGACGCGTCCCGCAGCAACTGCTCTCCGGTGTGCCCGCACACGTCGACGGCCGGATGATCGGCATCAGCGAGACCGCAGGCGCGCGCGTCATCAACAGCGACCGGATGTGGCATTACACCGAGGGCATCACCAACTACGACCCGGTGTGGCCCAGCCACGGCATCCGCATCCTGCCCGGCCCGTCGTCGCTGTGGCTGGACGCCACCGGGAAACGGCTGCCGGTGCCGCTGTATCCGGGGTTCGACACCCTGGGCACGCTGGAACACATCACCACCACCGGCCAGGACTACACCTGGTTCGTGCTCAACGCCCGCATCATCGCCAAGGAATTCGGCTTGTCCGGCCAGGAGCAGAACCCCGACCTCACCGGCCGCAGCGTCAGGGCGGTGCTGGCCCGCGGACGTGACGGCGGTCCGGCGCCGGTACGGGCCTTCGTCGACAAGGGCGTGGACTTCGTCACCGGCAACTCCCTGCGCGAACTGGTGACCGCGATGAACGGCGTTCCCGGTGTCGAGCCGCTGGACTACGCGACCGTCGAGGCCGAGGTGACCGCCCGTGACCGCGAGGTGGTCAACAAGTTCACCAAGGACAGTCAGATCACCGCGATCCGGGCGGCCCGCGAGTACCTGCCCGACCGCATCGCCCGGGTGGTGGCCCCACACCGCCTCACCGATCCGAAGGCCGGACCGCTGATCGCGGTCAAGCTGCACATCCTGACCCGGAAGTCGTTGGGCGGACTGGAAACCGACCTGGACTCACGGGTACTCAAGGGCGACGGATCGGTGCTCGACGGGCTGTACGCCGCCGGGGAGGCCGCCGGTTTCGGGGGCGGCGGCGTGCACGGCTACCGGTCCTTGGAGGGCACATTCCTGGGCGGCTGCGTGTTCTCGGGCCGCGCGGCGGGCCGGGCCGCCGCCCGCGAAACCGCCTGAGGATCCGCGGCCAGCACCGCCAGGCAGACCGCCGCGGACGCCAGGAACACCGCACCGATGTTGTCGGTCAGATAGTGCAGGTCGGTGGCCGCCATGCTCAACCCGCCGATCGAGATGACCACGCCGGCGATGACCATCAGCCACACCCGGTAGCCGGCGGCGAGCACCAGCATCGCCATCACCGTGATGACGACGGTGGTGTGCCCGCTCGGGTAGGCCAGCGCCTCGCCCTTGTAGCGGCCGAACAACGGTTTGAGCAGCCGGGTCGCGATCACCGAGAGCACCGGGCACAGCGCCACCACCACGGCCAGCCGCCACCGCCTGCGCAGCAGTGCGACCACCACGGCCACCGCGAGGGTCACCATCATCGCCAGACCCCAGCTGAACCACAGCATCCAGTGCGGGTCGGGGCCGAACACCCGCTGCATCACCCGCAGCGCCCAGTCGTCGAACGCGGTGGGTCCGTGGCCGACCACGACACCCAGCACGACCATCGCGGTGATGGCGATGGGCGGCCACCACAGCAGCAGAGTGCGCGGCCTCAGAACGCGGTTCCGTTCTCCGCGGCGAGCACCTGGACATCGGTGTCGGTCATCTCCGAGAGCCGGCCGTAGTAGATGCCCCGGGCGGACGGTTCCACGATGCCCTGGTGGATCGGGACGGCCCGGGCCGGGGCCACCGCCCGCAGGTAGTCGACGGCCTCGGAGATCTTCATCCACGGCGCCGCCGCGGGGACGGCGAGCACATCGATCGGCTCGTCGGGCACGAACAGGGCATCGCCGGGGTGCATCAACCGGGCCGGGTGGTCGGCGTCGCCGATGAGGTAGGAGGTGTTGTCGATCACCGGGATCTCCGGATGGATCACGGCGTGGGTGCCGCCGACGCCGCGCACCGAAAGGTGCCCGACGCGGAATGCGTCCCCGGCGTGCACGGCCTGCCACGGCTCGCCGAGCTGGGCCGCGGTCTGCGGGTCGGCGTACAGCGTGGCCTGCGGATTGGCGGCCAGCAGGGCGGGCAGTCGTTCGGTGTCGGCGTGATCGGGATGCTGATGGGTGATCAGGATGGCGTCCAGGCCGGTGATGCCCTCGAAACCGTGCGAGAAGGTGCCCGGATCGAACAGCACCGTGGTCTGGGCGCCGTCACCGGTGGCGAAGCCTGCCAGCAGGCACGAGTGTCCGAAGTGCGTCAGTTGCATGGCTCCATTGTGGCCCGAGACGTCGCCGGTAGAGTCATCACCGATCAAGACCGGTCCGAAACGAAGGAGTCCACGTGGCCCGCGTCGTAGTGCACGTGATGCCCAAGGCTGAGATCCTCGACCCGCAGGGGCAGGCGATCGTCGGCGCGCTGGGCCGTCTCGGCCATGGTGGTGTCGCGGATGTCCGTCAGGGCAAGCGGTTTGAACTCGAGGTCGACGACTCGGTGTCCGATGAGGCACTGCACGAGATCGCCGAATCGCTGCTGGCCAACACCGTCATCGAGGAGTTCTCGGTGAGCCGGGAGGATTCGTGACCGGCAAAGTAGGGGTCATCACCTTCCCCGGCACGCTCGACGATGTCGACGCCGCCCGGGCGGTGCGCCTCGCCGGCGGGGAGGCCGTCAGCCTGTGGCACGGCGATGCCGACCTCAAGGGTGTCGACGCGGTGGTGGTGCCCGGCGGGTTCTCCTACGGCGACTACCTGCGCTGCGGCGCGATCGCCAAATTCGCCCCCGTGATGGGTTCGGTCGTGGAAGCCGCGGGCCGCGGTCTGCCGGTGTTGGGGATCTGCAACGGCTTTCAGGTGCTGTGCGAGGCCGGGCTGCTGCCGGGCGCGCTGACCCGCAACGCCGGGCTGCACTTCATCTGCCGGGACGTGTGGCTGGAGGTCGCCTCGAATTCGACCGCCTGGACCACGCGTTACGACACGGGTGCGGACCTGCTGGTGCCGCTGAAGTCCGGCGAGGGCCGCTACGTGGCCGCCGAGTCGGTGCTCGACGAGCTCGAGGGCGAGGGCCGGGTGGTCTTCCGCTACCGCGACAACCTGAACGGTTCCATGCGCGGTATCGCCGGCGTGAGCTCGGCCAACGGCCGCGTGGTCGGGCTGATGCCGCACCCCGAGCACGCCACCGAACCGCTCACCGGCCCCTCCGATGACGGGCTCGGCCTGTTCTACTCCGCCCTGGATGCGGTGCTGACCGCGTAAACCTCAGCGGTTCAGCGAGACCGAGGCCTCCGCGGTGTAGGACAGGAACGTGAAGGTCTCCTGCAGGTACAGCTGGATGGTGTCGGCATCGTGGGACAGGTAGCCGATGCACACGTCGGTGCCCAGCTGTAGATCGAAATCGCCTCCGCGGGTGGATAATACGAACGCACCGTCGATGGCCGGGGCCCAGATGATCTCGCCGTCCACCAGCCGGTTGAGATGCTCGCGGATCGGATAGCCGTTGACGGTGGTCTCGCTGACCTGCGTGTACACGTCGGCTGAGAGCAGCACGCTGTAAGGCCCGTCGACACCGGCCAGCCGCAGCTCCGAGAGCGCCTGGCTGATGATGTCGGGCATCTCCCGCGGATCGGCGGGCAGCGCCAGATTGGGGCACGAACTCGACGTGCGGATGCCCTCGATCGAGGCCGCCGGGTAGCCCTCGAAGATCGCGCGGTCCTCGGCGAACGCCAGCTTCTTGGCGGCGTCCTTGACCGGATCCCAGTCCGAGTCCTGCGAACCGCGCTCCACATCGTCGACGTCGCGACGGCCCACGCTGAACGGCACCCGCAACCGCACCAACGGCTTGGACTCCCGCAGATGCGCGATGACCCCGTCGCCGGGGGAATCGACATCGCGCAGGTGTCCGGTGCTCACGGCGGCGGTCACCGAGCCGCCGGGCTCGCTGACGTCGACCACCCGGCGGCCCGCGATATGACGTTTGAAGGTCCGGGTGGCCTCCTGTTCGATCTCGGCCCAGGCCGCCTCGGTGATGGGGGCGAGGTCGCGGTACAGGTTGTTCATTGCGGGGTTCCTTTCAGGCTGCCGATCGCAAGCGAGTAATCCGACGCCTTGGCTTCGGCCGGGGCTTCCGGGATCGGAAGGGGCGGCGGGTCATCCAGGAAATCGACGGTGGGGACGAAGAACATCCCGCCGGTGACGGCGGTGGAGAAATCCAGGATCCGGTCGGTGTTGCCGGGCGGGCTGCCGATGAACATGTTGGTGAGCATCCGCTCGGTGACCGCCGGTGTGCGCGAGTAACCGATGAAGTACGTGCCGAACTCGCCCTTGCCGACGGCGCCGTAGGGCATGTTGCGGCGCACGATCTTCAACTCGTTGCCGTCCTCGTCGGTGATGACGTTCAGCGCGATATGCGAATTGGCCGGCTTCACGTCGTCGTCCATCTCGATATCGTCGAACTTGGTGCGCCCGATCACATTCTGCTGCTCGTCGACCGACAGCGCTCGCCAGGCCGACATGTCGTGCACGTAGCGCTGAACGTGCACGTAGCACCCGCCCGCGAAATCGGGATCCTCGGCGCCGATCACGGTGGCGTTGTCGGCGGTCGCGCCGGTGGGGTTCTCGGTGCCGTCGACGAAACCGAGCAGATCGCGGTTGTCGAAATAGTTGAAGCCGTGCACCTCGTCGACGACCGTCACCGCCCCGGCCATCGCCTCCATGAGCCGGCCGGCCAGTTCGAAACAGACGTCCATGGTCTCGGCGCGGATGTGCCACAGCAGATCCCCCGCGGTGGCCGGGGCGTGATGGCGCGGCCCGGCCAGCGCGATGAACGGATGCAGGTCGGCAGGCCGAGGCCCGGCGAACAATCGGTCCCAGGCCGGCGAGCCGATCGATGTCACCACCGACAGCTTCTTGCTCGGGTCGCGGAATCCGATGGCGCCGACCATGCCCGAGATCTCGGGTAGCGCGTCGTGGACGGTCTGCTCGCCGCCGTCGTCGATGGTGGCGACCAGAAAGATGGCCGCCGACGTCAACGGATCGACTATCTGTTGCGGCAGCGGATCCGGCACAAAGCGACCCTAGCGCCACCGGCCTTCGCTGCGCGGGTCAAGATACAAAGATGGCAGCTAGCCCCCAGGGTCTGTGTGAGTTCATCGACGCCTCGCCGTCGCCGTACCACGTATGCGCCACCGCGGCGCAGCGGCTGACGGCCACGGGGTACCGCGAATTGTTCGAGGCGGACGCCTGGCCCGCCGCGGGCAGATTCTTCACCATCCGCGCGGGTTCACTGGTGGCATGGGATTCCACCACCCCGGAGGTGCCGTTCCGGATCGTCGGCGCGCACACCGACAGTCCGAACCTGCGCGTCAAGCAGCACCCGGACCGGGTGATCGCCGGCTGGCAGGTGGTGGCGCTGCAGCCCTACGGCGGAGCGTGGCTGAACTCCTGGCTGGACCGCGACCTCG
The DNA here is from genome assembly GCA_030499155.1 of Mycolicibacterium frederiksbergense. Classification (GTDB taxonomy): domain Bacteria; phylum Actinomycetota; class Actinomycetes; order Mycobacteriales; family Mycobacteriaceae; genus Mycobacterium; species Mycobacterium frederiksbergense_A. The sequence continues at coordinate 2,419,306 of JAUKNU010000001.1, forward strand.
GGATCAGCGGCCGGCTGTCGGTGGTCTCCGCGGAGGGTCTTGTCGACCACCGGCTCGTCCGCATCGACGACCCGATCCTGCGGGTGCCGCAGCTGGCGATCCATCTCTCCGAGGACCGCAAGGGTGTCAGCCTCGACCCGCAGCGCCACGTCAACGCGGTCTGGGGAGTCGGCGACCGACGGTCCTTCCTCGGCTACGTCGCCGAGCGGGCCGGGGTCGACGAGTCCGCGGTGCTCGGCTTCGACCTGATGACCCATGACCTCACCGCATCGGCGATCACCGGGGCCGACGGGGACTTCGTCAGCGCACCGCGGCTGGACAACCAGGCCACCTGTTATGCCGGGCTGGAAGCGCTGCTGACCGCACCCGCCACCGCGTTCGTGCCGGTGCTCGCGCTGTTCGACCACGAGGAGGTCGGCTCGCAGTCCGATCACGGCGCCCAGTCCGATCTGCTGCTGACGGTCCTGGAACGCATCACCCTGGCCGGCGGCGGTGGGCGGGAGGACTTCCTGCGCAGGCTGTCCGCGTCGATGGTGGCCTCGGGGGACATGGCGCACGCCACCCACCCCAACTATCCGGAGCGCCACGAACCCGGCCACCAGATCGCGGTGAACGGTGGCCCGGTGCTCAAGGTGCAGCCGAATCTGCGCTACGCGACCGACGGCCGGACGGCGGCGGCGTTCGCCCTGGCCTGCCGGCAGGCCGGTGTGCCGCTGCAGCGTTATGAGCACCGCGCGGATCTGCCGTGCGGGTCCACCATCGGCCCGATGACCGCGGCGGGCACCGGTATCCCGACCGTCGATGTCGGCGCCGCGCAGCTGGCCATGCACTCGGCCCGCGAGGTGATGGGCGCGGCCGATGTCGCGGCGTACTCGGCGGCGCTGGCGGGGTTCCTGGCTCCCGCCTAAGGCAGGTCGATGGTGGTGGTGACCGCCACCAGCTGCGGGTCGGTGGGGGCCGAGGAGAAGCCGAACCGCACCGGCGGATCCAGCTCGGCCAGCCCGCCCAGCGGAACCCCGCCGAACTGGCCGGACAGTGCTGCGATGCGCCGCGACCGCCGCACCCCGTAGTACTCCCGGCGCCCGCCGCCGGCGGTCCCGGCGGTGTGGACCCCCGGCACCAGCAGCCCGGCGACCGGATTGATGACCCGCAGCCACCACGGGGCGCTCGCCAGCGGCCCGGGGACCAGCCGCAGCAGCCGGTCGAACCGCGCCGGGCCGCCCAGCTCGACGGCGACCTCGAGGTCCGCCGTGGCGACGGTGAGCCGGTCGGCCGCCAGCTCCGCGGTGACCGCACCGACCCGGATGTCGTCGAAAGCGTAAGTGGCCGAGACGAAATCGGCGACCTCCACGGTGGGGGCGAGCAACAGCCGCTGGTCATCGGCGGTCTGCACCATCACATCGGCGAAGGCGCCGAACGGGGAGGACTGCCACACACCCACCACCATCCGGATGCCTGCGTCGGTACCGAAGCCGGCGATGTGACCGCTGAAGGCCAGTCGTGTGCGCACACGTCGATTGTGCCTAGATCTCCGAATCGCCGTAGCGGATGACGTTCTCCACCACGATCCCGTCGCGGGTGCGCACCCGGTCCATCCCGCGGATCGTGATCGGGCCGGCCGCGGTGGTCCCGGTCCCGGTGTAGTGCAGGAACACCAGCTCGTCGCCCTCGGCGGGGCCCGGGACGGTCGCGCTGTCCACCAGTGTCAGCCGCAGATCGGGGACGGCGGCCACCAGTTCGGCGATCTTGCCGATGTAGGCCGTGCGCCCACGGACCGGCGACGGGTCATCGGGCCAGTGCCCGACGATGTCCTCGGCCAGCAGCCCGGCCACCCGGGACGGGTCGGGCGCGGCCCAGAATGCCGCCCAGGTGGCGGCGGTGAACGTCGATGCGACGGGGGTCTGTGTCATGCCCGACAGCCTGCTGCGCCCGCACCGACTCCTCAATTACCCGGGAGGTAGTCGGTGCCCTGTCTTAGGGTTGGACCATGGCATTGAGTGTGGAGATGATCACGTTCGACTGTGTGGATCCCGACGGCCTTGCCGACTGGTGGTCCAAGGCTGCCGGCGGTGACGTGAACGCCGTGGCGCCAGGCGAATTCGTCATGGTGACCAGCGAGGGGCGTCCCGCGCTGGGCTTTCAGCGGGTCCCCGACCCGACGCCGGGCAAGAACAAGGTGCACCTGGACTTCCATTCCGCGGACAAGGAGGCCGAGGTGGCCCGGCTGGTCGGTCTCGGCGCGACCGAGACCGGGCGCAACAGCTTCGGCGAGGAGTTCCAGTGGGTGGTGCTGGCCGACCCGGAAGGCAACGCCTTCTGCATCGCCGGTAGCTGACCTCGACGTTGACGGCGTTACCGCGACAACCCGGCCTCCCCGCCCGCCCGCGGGCTCAGTTCATGGTGACGACGACCTCATCGGTGGTGGGATTCCAGGTGACGGTGCCGCGCTCGAAGGTGGTCTGCTTGTTGCCCTCGGCAGTGTCGGTCTCGTCGCTGGTCGGATACCCCAGTTCACCCTGCGAGCCGCCCAGTTCGTTCCACTTGTCCCGGATCTTGCCCCACACCACGTGGGAACCCGCGGCGGAGTGGATGATGACGCCACCATCGAACTGCTGGTAGACGCCACCGTCGGGGTTGGCCTGTTGTTCGCCGGTCGGCGCGCCCAGGGCGTTCTTGCCGGCCTCGTCGAGGGTGTTGTACTTGGCAAGGACGGGCCCCGACACGGTGTACTCGGTGCCGTCGGCGCCGGCGATCGTGGTCTCCTCGGTGTCCGTGCCCGTTCCGGGCGCGGCACCGGTGGTTGTCGGCTCGGGGGCCGTGGTGGTCGCGTCGGGCGCGTCGACGGCCGAGGAGACGGATGATCCAACCGAGCTCGCCGAACTGGCGGCCTCGTCGGCGGTGTCCTGGGCCGCTTGGCAGCCCGAACCGATCAGTGCAAACCCGAGGATCGCGCTGGCGATGGATGCGTTGCGTTTCGTTGCGATGGTCATGGCTTTCCTTTCGCGGTTGGCAGGCCGCGGCCAGGCCGCAGCCGTCGCGATGTTAGGCACCCGATCGCGGGTCTGGATAGGCCATGGCGGGAGACGGACGCATGGTGGACTGGATCGTGCGTCGCGGTCGAGGACCGACCCGGGCGGCTCCGTACGGCCAACGAATAGAATGCCCAGGTGACCCATGAGGCCTCTCCGCTCGATACCGTCGGTACCCCTGCCATGATCGATACCGTTGACCGGGCAGCCGCCACCCCCGACCAACCCCAGCCCTTCCGTGAGCTGGGTCTCAAGGATGACGAGTACCAGCGCATCCGCGAGATCCTGGGCCGGCGCCCCACCGATGCCGAACTGGCGATGTACTCGGTGATGTGGAGCGAGCACTGCTCCTACAAGTCCTCCAAGGTGCACCTGCGCTACTTCGGTGAGACGACCACCGACGAGATGCGGGCCGGGATGCTGGCCGGTATCGGTGAGAACGCCGGTGTGGTCGACATCGGCGACGGTTGGGCGGTCACCTTCAAGGTCGAGTCGCACAACCACCCCTCCTACGTCGAGCCGTACCAGGGCGCGGCCACCGGCGTCGGTGGCATCGTCCGCGACATCATGGCCATGGGTGCCCGCCCGGTCGCGGTGATGGACCAGCTGCGCTTCGGCGCTGCCGACGCCCCCGACACCCGGCGTGTGCTCGACGGCGTGGTCCGCGGCATCGGCGGCTACGGCAACTCGCTGGGCCTGCCCAACATCGGCGGTGAGACCGTCTTCGACGCCTCCTACGCGGGCAACCCGCTGGTGAACGCGCTGTGCGTCGGTGTGCTCCGCAAGGAGGACCTGCACCTGGCCTTCGCGTCCGGCACCGGCAACAAGATCATCCTGTTCGGCGCCCGCACCGGCCTGGACGGCATCGGCGGCGTGAGCGTGCTGGCCAGCGAAACCTTCGGCGGCGACGAGGGATCCGGTCCCGGGCGCAAGAAGCTGCCCGCGGTGCAGGTCGGCGATCCGTTCATGGAGAAGGTGCTCATCGAGTGCTGCCTGGAGCTCTACGCGGCCGACCTGGTGGTCGGCATCCAGGACCTCGGTGGTGCCGGACTGTCTTGCGCCACATCGGAACTGGCATCCGCCGGTGACGGCGGCATGCGGGTGGAACTGGAAGCGGTACCCCAGCGCGCCGCCGACATGACCCCGGCCGAGATCCTGTCCTCGGAATCCCAGGAACGCATGTGCGCGGTGGTGACACCGGAGAACGTGGACAAGTTCATGGCCGTCTGCCGCAAGTGGGATGTGCTGGCCAGTGTCATCGGAGAGGTCACCGACGGTGACCGCCTCGAGATCACCTGGCACGGTGAGACAGTCGTGGACGTGCCGCCGCGCACCGTCGCCCACGAGGGCCCGGTGTACCAGCGGCCCGTCGCGCGGCCGGACACCCAGGATGCGCTGATCGCGGACACCTCGGCCAGGCTGCCCCGGCCGGCCACCGGCGACGAGCTCAAGGCGACCGTGCTTGCGCTGCTGGGCAGCCCGCACCTGTGCAGCCGGGCGTTCATCACCGAACAGTACGACCGCTATGTGCGCGGTAACACCGTGCTCGCCGAACATGCCGACGGAGGCGTGCTGCGCATCGACGAGGCCACCGGCCGCGGCGTGGCGATCTCCACGGATGCCTCCGGGCGCTACACCCAGCTCGACCCCTACGCCGGCGCTCAGCTGGCGCTGGCCGAGGCCTACCGCAACGTGGCCGTCACCGGCGCCACCCCCGTCGCGGTGACCAACTGCCTGAACTTCGGCTCACCGGAGGATCCGGGTGTCATGTGGCAGTTCTCCCAGGCGGTCCGCGGGCTCGCCGACGGGTGTGCGGCGCTGGCGATTCCGGTGACCGGCGGTAACGTCAGTTTCTACAACCAGACCGGCAGTACGCCGATCCTGCCCACCCCGGTGGTGGGTGTGCTGGGTGTCATCGACGATGTCACGCGCCGCATCCCGACCGGTCTCGGTAACGAACCGGGCGAGACGCTGCTGCTGCTCGGCGACACCCGCGACGAGTTCGACGGGTCGATCTGGGCGCAGGTGACCGGCGACCACCTCGGCGGCGTGCCACCGCAGGTCGACCTGGCACGCGAGAAGCTGCTGGCCGAGGTGCTGACCGCGGCTTCCCGGGACGGATTGGTCTCGGCCGCTCACGATCTGAGCGAGGGCGGGCTCATCCAGGCCGTCATCGAGGCATCCCTGGCGGGGGAGACCGGCAGCCGCGTCGTGCTGCCCGAAGGTGTGGACCCGTTCGTCTACCTGTTCTCCGAGTCGGCGGGCCGCGTCCTGGTCGCGGTTCCGCGCACCGAGGAGAGCCGGTTCCGGGCCATGTGTGAGGCGCGTGGCCTGCCGGTGACCCGGATCGGTGTGTCCGACGAGGGTAGTCAGTCCATCGAAGTGCAGGGTCAGTTCACCGTGACGCTCGCCGAGTTGCGGGCCACCTCCGAGGGCGTGCTGCCCGGGTTGTTCGGGTGATTGACCGGACCACATTCCGGCACCCATTATTGGTGTGGGCCTGGAGTCTGGTCCGACTCGATTTCGTCGGCATCCCCGTCGGCGCATTGTTCTTTTGTCTGTCCCTGACCCCGTCGTTGCTGCCGAGGGACTGGCTGTTCGCCGGCCTGATCGGCGGTATCAACGCCGCCATCGGTTACGGGATCGGGGTGCTGATTCGAAAAATTATGCACCGCTTCGTATTACGGCACCGATCATGGTGGCCGCCGAGCACATCGACGTTGCGGGTGGCCAAGGTCGTGGTGGTGGCGGGCGCGCTGACGGTGCCCGTTCTCATCGTGATCCCGGCCGCCCGCTGGCAGCGTCAGGTGTCCGCGCTGATGGGCATCGAGGGTCCGGCGACACTGGGTTACCTACGGACGGTGCTGCTGGCCGTCCTGGTCGGTGCGGCCTGTATCGCCGTGTGGCGTGTGCTGGCCGATCTGGTGAAGCTCATCGCCCGCCTGCTGATCCGGCGGTGGCGGCTGCACAGCGAGGTCGCCTTCTTCATCGGCACCGCGATCATCGCGGTGCTGTTCGTGATGTTGGTCAACGGCGTGCTCTACCGCGGATTCCTGCTGGGCGCCAGTCAGGTCTTCCAGCCGCAGAACTCCACCAGTATGGCCGGTGTCGTCCAGCCGATGGAGCCCGAGAAGTCGGGTAGCCCAATATCTTTCGCGTCCTGGGATTCGCTCGGTTTCCAGGGGCGCAACTTCGTGGCGGGCGGGCCGCGCGCCGCTGAGCTCACCCAGCTCAACGGTGCGCCCGCGCTGGAGCCGATCCGGGTGTACGCCGGGCTGCAGACCGCCGACAGCGACGAGAGCCGGATGGCGGTACTGCTCAGCGAGCTGGAACGCACCGGCGCCTACGAGCGTGAACTGCTCGTCATCATCCCGACGACCGGCACGGGCTGGGTCAACCCGGTCGCCGCGCGCGCCGTCGAGTCCATGTACAACGGCGACACCGCGCTGGTCGGCATGCAGTATTCCTATCTGCCCAGCTGGATTTCGTTCCTCGGCGACCGGCAGAAGTCCGTCGAGTCGGCCCGGATGATGATCGACGGTATCCACCGACGGTGGTCGGAGTTGCCGGAGAACGACCGGCCGAAACTGGTGCTGTACGGCGAGAGCCTGGGCTCCTATGCCGGCCAGGGCGCATTCGGCTGGCTCCCCGATATCGCCGAGATGGACTTCTCGGGGGTGCTGTGGGTCGGTCCGCCACACGAGAGTTCGTTGTGGAGCGGGCTGGTGCTGCGTCGCGACCCGGGCACCCCGGAGGTCGAGCCGCGCTATGACAACGGCAGCACGGTGCGTTTCTCGCAGGCGGCCGACCCGGCAGATGTGCAGCGGGTCGCCGCCCCGCCGTGGAGCGGCACCCGGGTGCTGTTTCTGCAGCACGCCTCGGACCCCATCGTCTGGTGGTCGCCGAATCTGCTGTTCTCCCGGCCGGATTGGCTGCGGGAGCCGCCGGGAGCCGACCGCACCGCGTCCATGCGCTGGTACCCGATCGTGACGTTCTGGCAGGTCAGCGCCGATATGACGAATGCGGCGGGGGTGCCGGAAGGCCACGGGCACAACTACTCCGACACCGTGCTCGACGGTCTGGTGGCCGTCGCCGCACCGGACGGGTGGACGCCGGCGGACACCGAACGCATCCGCCACGACCTGGACGACAAGGCCGGTGTGGATGGCCCGGAGACCTAGACGTCTCGGCTGTCGGCCACCAGCCCGTGCGGTTCGGTGTCCGGGTCGTCGATCCCGAAGCTGATGATGCGGGTGGGCGTGATCCTGATGATGCCGGCGTCGAGCTGGTCGCCGGCCCGCCCCGCGGCGGGTTGTGTCCAGGCCTGCTCGGCGGTGCCCCGGATCTCCAGGCAGCGCACCCGCCACGGGTCGCGGGAGGCGATATCGTCCACCACGAACGCCACCTTCGGATGGTGCGCGATGTTGCGCCATTTCTGGCTGGCCGACATGCGGTATCCGGCGATGTCGATGGTGCCCAGCTCGGCGTTGTAGCTGAAGCCGACCGGACTGTTCTGGGGTGTGCCGTTGCGTTGTACGGTCGCGAGGCGGCCGATATCGGCCCGGTTCAGGAAATCGATCTCGTGCGGTTTCATGGACATGCCGCCACCGTAAAACCTCAATGTCCGTTGAGGTCAAGGGCTCAGGGATTGATGGTGGGCGCACCGATCTGGCGGCCCCATACATACTCGGTGAAGATCGGCTGGCCCAGTTCGAAGTGGTTGTAGGGCGCGATCGACAACCCGGTGTCCATCACCAGGTACGGTGCCGGCCACAGCTCGCGGGTGATCTTCTGCCAGCAGCCCGGTCGCCCGCCCGGCCCGCCGCGGGCGTTCACCCGCGGCAGATTGTCCGGGAACACATAGGTATTGGGCACGCCCATGCCGAAGATCGTGCCCGCCGAGGCCAGCGAGTACCCGTTGTCGCCGCCGAACACCTCGGCCATCAGCGGGGCCGCGTCGTGATAGTTGCGGATGGTGCAGAACAGTTGCGGGCTGTAGTAGTCGAACAGTGTCGCGGTGGGGATCAGATCCTGCGCACCGCGGACCAGATACGGCCCGCCCCGGTCCAGGATGTCACCGGCGGTGCCACTGAACCCGATGGCCGCCATCAGGGCGTCGTCGACCGCTGTGCGCTGATCGTGCAGCGTGCCCGCGGTCACCGCCGCGGACGCGAGCCCGTCGAACAGATCGGGTGCGGCATCGGCGTAGATATCGGCCAGTTCGGTCAGGCCGCGCAGATCGCGGCGGAACTGCGGCATCTGGGTGTTGAGGCGTTCCAGGATGGCGTTGCCGTCGGTCAGCGACTCACCGAACGCGGTGCCCATCCCGCCGAGCGCCTGCGCCGCGGCGGTCAGGGTCTGGTTCAGCTTGACCGGGTCGACCCGCTCCGAGATCGCCATGATCGTCTCGAAGAGGGTGTTGAACTCGGTGCTCACCCAGGTGGCGGTGATCTCGCTGCCGGCCGATATCCGTTGGGGAGAAGGGCTTTCCGGTGAACGCAGCGCGATGTATTTGTTGCCGAACACGGTGCTGGCATTGATGTCGGCGCTGACGTTCGCCGGGATGAGGTGCAGATACCGCGGGTCGACCTGCAGGGTCAGCCGGGCATGTGGGGTACCCGCGATGCTGGTCGCCGCGATATCGCCGACCCGGCCGATCTCGACGCCGTTGAGCGTGACCTTCGATCCCGGATCGACGACCAGCCCGGCCCGCGGTGATATCAGCGTCAGGTCGGTGCGTGAGCGGAACTCGCCGCGGAACTGCCCCCAGATCAGCGCGGCGCCGACGATCAGCACGATGAGGGCGATGGCGCCGACCGTCTTGTACGGCGGTGCCGGACGGTCGACGACAGCCACTTTGCGACACTAAACCGATGATGGCCCGTCGCACTGCGGATCCGGCAGAGACACGCGCCGCGGTACTCGCGGTGGCGCAGTGGTTGCGCGACGATTCCGCGCCGGCACCGGCGCGCGATGAGTTGGCCGCCGCGGTGCGCCTCACCGCACGCACGCTGGCCGCGATGGCGCCGGGCGCCAGCGTGGAGGTCCGGGTGCCGCCGTTCGTGGCGGTGCAGTGCATCGAAGGGCCCCGGCACACCCGGGGCACGCCGCCCAATGTCGTGGAAACCGATCCGCGCACCTGGCTGTTGCTGATCACCGGGCTGATCGGGATCGACGCGCCCGCGCTGCACCTGTCCGGATCGCGCGCCGCCGAGATCGCGCACTGGTTGCCGCTGGTGGACCTGAATTCCTAGCGGAAGTACGGATACTCCTGCACCCAGTGGAATCCGCGGTTGCGCAGGGTGAAGCTCGACAGGTCGACCTCGCGCAGCGCCATGTTGACGGGGCGTCCCTCCAGCAGCCCGGTCAGCTCCAGGCGGTCCGGTGCCGGGCGGGTGACGCGGAAGTCGGCGAACGGCGCCGGATCCGGTACGGGGGCGGTCTTCCCGTCCGGCAGCGGCAGCGGCGCGGTGGCCGTGAGGTGGCCGCCGTCCACCTGCGCGGGCGCGTCGCGCAGCGTGCCGTCCATCAGCTGGTAGGTGATCAACCCGGGCCGGTCGACAACGAGGTGGTTCCACCGGAACCCATCGGTGGTTAGCGGCGGCGCCACCTTCCCGTCCACGCTGAACTCGGAGACCGCCCAGATGCCGTACAGCTCCGGCCTGGGCCGGCCGTCGCCGTACTCACGCCAGGACTGCCAGCCCACCACGACGAGACCGACGCTGATCCAGATACCCAGACCCACCTGCGCTGCCGTGGCGATACGGTTGGCGCGCCGCCCGGTGAACAACTGCGGTGTCCGCACCGGTTCCGAACGGCGTTCCAGCACAACAACATCGGCCAGCCGCCGGAGATGAGGTGCGAGCAGCACCAGACTGATCAGCAGCAGGTGCGACGACAGGATCTTCACCGGCACGTCGAAGGCCATGTTCATCAGGAACACCTGGCCCATGCTCAGCACGCTGAGCAGCGCACCCAGCACCGCGGTCCGGGGCCAGAACAACAGCAGTCCCGCGGCGACCTCCACCGCGCCCAGTGCCATCTCGTAGGGGGCCGAACTGCCGACCTGCAGCCACAGCACCGACATCGGGCTGAACTGGCCGAACGGCTGCAGCAGCGCCGCCAGCGGCGGGGCAGGCATCTGGGTGGGGATGAGCTTCGCGAAACCGTAGAACAACATCTGCCCGCCCAGGCACAACCGCAGGAACACGGTGAACCAGGCGGCCAGCCGGGTGTACTGGGTGCGCCGCCGGTCCAGCACCGACCACACGGCGGTACCGACGAGCGCGATCAGCAGCAGGCAGGCCATCGACACCCAGATCGCGGCCTGATCCCCGCTGCCCGACCCGGGACGCAGGGTCGCGTCGACCCCGAACAGCGTGCGGCCCACCCATCCGGTGGCCGGCGCGGTCAGCAACATCTGCCACATCACCGCCCCCGCAGGCAGCCAGACCGCCAGCAGACCGGCGAACGCGTAGGTGATCTGGGCGAACCACAGACAGAACAACCCGAAGTACAGGAAGCAGAACCGGAATGCGACGCGCGTCACTGGATGCCACACGTCACCCCACGGTAGTCGGTGGGAATGTAGACCCCCGGCTCCGCGGTTGGCTCAGGTGACGACGAAAACCGGCGTCCGGTTGAGTTATTCGGGCCGGATGACCGTAGACTGGGCCGCGTCACCCACAGCCCCCAGGGAGCAGCCATCGTGACCTTCGAGCCTGTCGTGCCGGAAGAGAACGAGCCAAAAGAGGAATGCGGCGTCTTCGGCGTCTGGGCCCCGGGCGAGGATGTGGCCAAGCTCACCTATTACGGCCTGTATGCGCTGCAGCACCGTGGCCAGGAGGCGGCCGGCATCGCCGTCGCCGACGGCTCCCAGGTGTTGGTGTTCAAGGACCTCGGACTGGTCAGCCAGGTGTTCGACGAGCAGACGCTGGCGGCCATGCACGGCCACGTCGCTGTCGGGCACTGTCGCTACTCCACCACCGGCTCGACCACCTGGGAGAACGCCCAGCCGGTCTTCCGGAACACCGCCGCAGGTACCGGGGTGGCGTTGGGCCACAACGGCAATCTGGTCAACACCGCCGAGCTGGCCACCCGGGCCCGCGACGCGGGGCTGATCGAGACCCGCGGTGCCCCGGCAGCCACCACCGACTCCGACATCCTGGGCGCGCTGCTGGCGCACGGCGCCGCCGATTCCTCGCTGGAGCAGGCCGCACTGGAACTGCTGCCCACCGTGCGTGGCGCGTTCTGCCTGACCTTCATGGACGAGAACACCCTCTATGCCGCCCGCGACCCGCACGGCGTGCGTCCGCTGTCGCTCGGCCGGCTGGACCGCGGCTGGGTGGTCGCCTCCGAGACCGCGGCCCTGGACATCGTCGGCGCCTCGTTCGTCCGCGATATCGAACCCGGCGAGCTGTTGGCCATCGACGCCGACGGCGTGCGCTCCACCCGGTTCGCCAATCCCACCCCCAAGGGCTGCGTCTTCGAGTACGTCTACCTGGCCCGGCCCGACAGCATCATCGGCGGTCGTTCCGTGCACGCCACCCGCGTCGACATCGGACGCCGACTGGCCGCCGAGAATCCGGTGGAGGCCGACCTGGTGATCGGTGTCCCGGAGTCGGGGATACCGGCCGCGGTCGGGTATGCGCAGGGTTCGGGCATCCCCTACGGCCAGGGGCTGATGAAGAACGCCTACGTCGGCCGCACCTTCATCCAGCCCTCGCAGACCATCCGTCAGCTGGGTATCCGGCTGAAGCTGAACCCGCTCAAGGAAGTCATCCGCGGTAAACGGCTGATCGTGGTCGATGACTCGATCGTGCGCGGCAACACCCAACGGGCGCTCATCCGGATGCTGCGCGAGGCGGGTGCGCTCGAGGTGCACGTGCGGATCGCGTCCCCGCCGGTGAAGTGGCCCTGTTTCTACGGTATCGATTTCGCCACCCCGGCCGAGCTGATTGCGAACGCGGCGAGCAACTCCGCCGACGAGGACGAGATGCTCGAAGGCGTGCGGCGCGCGGTCGGCGCCGACACCCTCGGGTACATCAGCCACCACGGCATGGTCGCCGCGACCGAACAGCCGGCCACCCGGCTGTGTTCGGCATGCTTCGACGGCAACTACCCGATCGAGCTGCCCGGCGAGACCGCGCTGGGCAAGAACGTCATCGAGCACATGCTGGCCAATGCGGCACGCAACGGACTCCCGCTGGAATCGGTCAAGGCCGGCGGCGACAACGCCGACGCGCTCCGGCGACCCTGACGGCACCGCCGTCGCGACGGCCCTGACTACTCCGGCGCCGCCGGGCTGAACCGCAGCAGATGGCGTTTGCCGCCGCGGGTTCCCGTGCCGTCTTGGGCCAGCGCCTCCCGGACCGCGTCCCGATAGCCGGTCAGACCGCCGGCCGGTGGCGTGATCACCGAGTCGATATCGTGCTCGTGCATCACCGCATCGCATTCCAGTGATTCGACCAGTGGCCGGGCCAGACCCGACGGGATCGGCGTGACCAGTCCGACCCACCAACTCGCGATCGTCGGGGTCAGGAACGGCAGCACCACGATCACGCGGGGGCGCAGGCCCGCGATATCGGCGTAACCCTGCATCGCGTCGCCGTACTCCATCACATCGGGCCCCCCGATATCCCAGGTCCGCGACGACGGCACCGGTGCCGTTGCGGCCTCCGCGAGGTAGTGCAGCGCATCGGCGACCGAGATCGGCTGGATCTTGTTGTGCACCCATTTGGGGGTCGTCATCGCGGGCAGCCGGTCGGTGAGATGACGGATCATTTCGAACGAGGCCGAACCCGACCCGATCACGATGCCCGCCTGTAGCACCACGGTCTCGATACCCGACTCGATGAGGATCTGCCCGACCAGCGCGCGCGATTTGAGGTGACGCGACAGCTCGATGCCCTCGGGGTGCAGACCGCTGAGATACACGATGCGGCGCACGCCGGCGCTCTTGGCCGCAGCCACCACATTGCGTGCCGAGCGCTCCTCCTCGGCGACGAAGTCCTTCGAGGTGCCCATCGAGTGCACCAGATAGTAGATGACATCGATGCCTTCGAAGGCTGCGGTCAACGAGTCGGGGTCCCCGAGATCCCCGCGGGCCACCTCGATGCGGTCCCGCCAGGGACGGTCGTCCAGCTTCGCCGGGGTGCGGGCCAGCGCACGCACCGGATAGCCGCGTTCCAGCAGCACCGGCACCAGGTTCCCGCCGATGTAGCCTGTTGCGCCGGTCACCAAGCAGCGTGGGTTCGTATCCGGCACGGGTCCTCCGATTCACGACGGCGTCTCATGAGGTATTCGGAGCCGACGCGGATCTGGATACCCGGGTGCGGCTCACTCAAACGGGCAACCCGGGTTGGGGACCGGGTTGGCCTGCGCAGAGCCCGCCGGATCGATATAGCCGACCCACATCACCAGCGGGTCGGGTCCGAGGTTTCGGCCGAGGTGGACGTACCCGGGACCGCTCTGCTCGGTGATCGCACCGCCGGTCGGATAGACGCCGTCGATATCGCAGTCCGCCCCGTAGTGGGTCAGCGTGCCGGCCCGGATCACGCCGTACACCTGGCCCGGATGCCAATGCCAGCCGGTGCTCCCGCCGGGGGCGATGGTGAGCTCCTTGGTGATGAAGTCCTGACCGTCCGAGGTGGATTGGGACAAGACCTGCGCCTCGACGCCGACGCTGGGTGTTGCGGACGCGGCCGGCGCCGCCACCAGCGCCGCGCAGGCGACGGCGGCCAGTGCCAAGGAGCGAATTGCTGTCATGAACGGTCACGGTGTCACAGTGCGCGCGCTCGCGGCGGCACTCGGGAGAAAGCGTTGAGGTCACCGCCCATGCGGTGCGCGGGGTGCGACCGGTAACCTTGGGCACGATGAGCGAGCTTCGACTGGCGAGCCGGTGACCATGGGTAAAGGCCGCGCCGAACAACACGGCATCTCGTATGCAACCGCCGGAGTGGATATCGAGGCGGGCGATCGCGCCGTCGAGCTGTTCAAACCCCTTGCCAAGAAGGCCACCCGGCCCGAGGTCCGTGGTGGCCTCGGGGGGTTCGCCGGGCTGTTCGCCCTGCGAGATGGCTATCGCGAGCCGTTGCTGGCGTCCTCGACCGACGGCGTCGGCACCAAACTGGCCATCGCCCAGGCGATGGACAAGCACGACACCGTCGGCCTGGACCTGGTCGCCATGGTGGTCGATGACCTGGTGGTGTGTGGCGCCGAGCCGCTGTTCCTGCAGGACTACATCGCCGTCGGCCGTACCGTGCCGGAACGGGTCGCCGCGATCGTCTCAGGCATCGCCGACGGCTGCGTGCTCGCCGGGTGCGCCCTGCTGGGCGGCGAGACCGCCGAGCATCCCGGGCTGATGGAGCCCGACCACTACGACATCTCGGCCACCGGCGTCGGTGTCGTCGAGGCGGACAACGTGCTGGGCCCGGAGCGAGTCAAGCCCGGAGACGTGATCATCGCGATGGCCTCGACCGGACTGCATTCCAACGGGTACTCGCTGGCCCGCAAGGTGCTCCTGGAGATCGACCGGATGGACCTCTCGGGTCATGTCGAGGAGTTCGGTCGCACGCTCGGTGAAGAACTGCTCGAGCCGACCTACATCTACGCCAAGGACTGCCTGGCGCTGGCCGCCGAGACGCATGTGCGCACCTTCTGCCACGTCACCGGTGGCGGTTTCGCGGGCAACCTGGAACGCATCATCCCGCCCGGCCTGGTGGCCGAGGTGGATCGCGGCACCTGGACCCCGGCACCCGTCTTCGGCATGATCGCCCAGCGCGGGCGCATCGAGCGCGCCGAGATGGAGAAGACGTTCAACATGGGCGTCGGCATGGTCGCCATCGTCGCGCCGGAGGACACCGACCGCGCGTTGGCGATTCTCACCGCACGCCACCTGGCCTGCTGGACGGTCGGAACCGTCGCAAAGGGCACCAAGGATGGGGTGCGAGCTCAGCTCGTCGGGCAGCATCCGCGGTTCTGAGAAGAACACGCGGCGGGCCGCCGGGCGGTCAGCGCCGCCAGTCGTCCTCGTCGGCGTAGCGGTCGGAGGGACCGTCGCTGGTGTTGAAGTCGTCGGCGGCGCTGCTGTTGGACAGCTCGCGCTGAAGCCGCTCGAAATCAGTCTCCGGCGTGTTGTATTTCAGGTCACGAGCAACCTTGGTCTGCTTTGCCTTAGCTCGGCCGCGGCCCATTGGGACCCCCTCGCGCAATAACGGAGCGGCCCGACATGCAGGCGGCTCCGATCTGTGTGTGTCTAATTGTCCTGCCAACACTTTACCGTGCCCCGCGCCGGGCCGCTGGTAGGCCCTTCCTTGCCGCGGTTCTCACCGCCCTCCGCTGCGCAGGCGCTCCACCGCCAGCCGTCCCGCGCCGACGCCGTCGACGTCCTGGACCGAGTCCGCGTCGATCACCGCCGCCACCGCCGACTCGCCACCGGTGGTCAGCTCGGTGTCGGCGGGCAGCGTTCGTTTCACCAGCGCCAAGGCGATCGGACCGTCGTCGGCGTGGTCGACGACGGAGCCCAGCCGCCCGACCGCGCGGCCTCCGGCCAGCAGCGGATCGCCGGTCGCCGGACGGTCCGCGGACCCGTCCAGATGTACGAGCACCAACATGCGGGGCGGTTTCCCGAGATTGTGGACGCGCGCGACGGTCTCCTGGCCGCGATAGCAGCCCTTGTCCAGGTGTACTGCACCCACACCGGGGCCGCCGATCCAGCCGATCTCGTGCGGAATGGTGCGCTCGTCGGTGTCTACGCCCAGGCGCGGGCGGATGGCGGCCACCCGGTGCGCCTCATAGGCCCACACGCCGGCCCTGGTGACGCCCGCGGCGGTCAGCGCGGCGATCCAGTCGCCCTTGGCTGTCCGCGGCACCAGCAGGTCGTATTCGCCGGGGTGGGTGCCGCGCAGGAATCCGCCCGCGGGCAGCGGTACCGCGGTCCACGGGGCCGGCAGCGCTTCGACCCCGAGAGCGCTCAGCACGTCGGGCCCGGACAGACCGGGGCCCAGCAGTGAGAGCACCGCCAGGTCCGCGGGGTCGACGGTGACATCGGCCCAGAAGATCATCTTGCGCAGGAAGGCCAGCAGCGTTTCACCGCGCCACGGTTCGGTGTCCAGCACGGTGACCCCGTCGAGCTCGGTCTGGATCCAGTGATCTTCGACACGACCCTGCCCGTCCAGGCTCAGATTCTGTGCGACAGCCCCGTCGGGCAGGTCGCTGACGTGCTGGCTGGAAATGGTGTGCAACCAGCTGCGGCGCGCCGGACCGGTCAGTTGCAGGACCGCGCGGTGCGAGCGGTCCACCACGACGGCGGCGCCCTGGGCGGCGCGTTGCTCGCCGAACGGGTCGCCGAAATGCCAGACGGCGCCGGCGTCGGGTCCGGTTTCAGGTGCGGGAACTGCAGACATACCGCCACCTTACGGCGGTTACGCTCGGGCCATGGCTGCCCGGTCCGCGGATGTGGTGGTGGATCTCGACGGCGTCCGGCACGGGTCCACCGCGCCGCTGGTGCGGGCCGTCGACCCGGTACTCACCCATGGCGACGGTGTCTTCGAGACCACGCTGCTGCGCGCCGGCCGTCCGTGTCTGCTGGACGCCCATCTGGCACGTCTGGAGCACTCCGCGTCGGTCGCCGGCCTGCCCGGGCCGGACCTGGACCGCTGGCGAGCGGCGGTGGATATCGCGGCCGTGCAGTGGGACCGATCTGTGGACGGCGTGCTGCGGCTGGTGCACGGGCGGGGGGCGTCGTTCGTCACTGTGTCCGCGGTGCCGGCCCGCGCCGTTGCCGCCCGGCGGGACGGGTTGGCGGCGGTGACGCTGAACCCCGGTCCGCGCGGTGCGCTGACGGGCGCGAAGTCGTTGTCCTATGCGCTCAATGTCGCGGCGCTGCAGGAGGCGGCGCGCCGCGGCGCCGACGACGCGATCTTCGTCGACCACGACGGGTGGGTGCTGGAGGGGCCGCGCTCCTCGGTGGTGATCGCGCAGAGCGAAACCCTGCTGAGCCCGCCGCCGACGCTGCCGATCCTGGCCGGCACCACGGTCGCCGCGCTGTTCGAGATCGTCACGCGCAGCGCCTACCGCCCGCTGCGGGTGGCGGATCTCCTTGCTGCCGAGGGTATTTGGCTGCTGTCCTCGGTGACCCTCAGTGCGCGTGTGCACACCCTCGACGGGGTGGGGCTGCCGCCGGCGCCGGCCGCCGGCGAGCTGGCCCGTCTGGTGGACCTCGCGGTGTCGCGCTAAATCGGTTGTCGGGTCACGGTTTCGGGAGTACGGTCGCTCGTACACAGGAGAGGAGGTGGTCCGAGAAATTGAGTGACATACGGACAAGTGAGGTGGCTGCTAGCTAGCAGCACCAGGAGTGTGACGGAGCTCTTGGCTCTTTCGCACATGCGCATCGTGCATCCTGCGAGCGCTGGCGAATTCCAAGCAGCCACCCGGCCCCCGAGCCCTTGGTTTGTCCAACCAGGAACAACGGCTCGGGGGCTGCTCCATGTCCGGGGCCGGTCAGCCGATGTAGCGGACCAGCCGAGCCGACAGGTGCGGCACCAGGCCGCCGTCGGCGTCCACTCGCTCCTCGACATAGGCGAGGTCACCGCCCTCGACGATCCCGTAGAGCCGTTTGGCGCCGCCGACGAGCACGCCGGACTTGCTGCGGGCCAGGGCGTCGGTGGCCAGCTCCCAGGACGCCTGGTTGAGCGGGCTGCCGTAGAACAACTCGACGAAGCCCGCCGAATGGGCGAGCAGCAGCTCGATGGCCTGGGTTTCGTTCAGGTCGGCCGGGTCGTTGACGAACCGCCAGTATCCGGTCTCACGGAGGCCGGGTTCCTGGAAGTCGCCGTCCGCGTTCAACCGCCAGGACCGGGAATCCCAGTTCAGGTAGTCGCGGCCGTCATGGGAGACGATGATCTGCTGGCCGAACCGGTAGTCACCGTCGGCGTCGCGGCCCTCACCCTCGCCGCGCCACACGCCGACGAGCGGCAACAGGGCCAGCAGCGCCGGATGCAGGTCAGCGCCCGCGCGCAGGTTGGCGGTGTCCGCGGTGATCGGCAGATCGTCGAACGCGGGGATGTTGCGGGCCGCGGTGATCTTGGCCCGTTCCAGCGCAGAGGCCACTGCCCGGTCACCCGAGCCGGGGACGACTGCGTCGCTGTCGGAGCTCACCCCTCGTCGGTGACGAGCCGATAGACGGTGTACAGCGCAAACCAGGTGATGACGACGACGGCCACCACGAGCAGGAATTCGAAGAACAGCACCACAGGGATGATCCTAACCGCCAGAGGCCACCGCGCTCGAGCCGAGGCCCGAACGCGGTGACCGGTGGAGTGACTGAGCGAGATCGACCTAGGCGACCTTGATGTCGATTTCGTGGATGCCGGCACCGGTGGGGGCGATGGTGGCATCGCCGTTGCCGGCGGGGGAGAGCGCCCGCAGCGTCCAGTTGCCGGGGGCGGCGAAGAACCGGAAGTCACCGGTGGCCGACGCGACGACCTCGGCGGTGAACTCGTCGGAGCCGTCCAGCAGGCGCACGAAAGCCCCGCCGACGGTCTGGCCGGAGCCGTCCACGACACGGCCGGTGATGACCGTTTCCTTCTCCAGGTCGACGCCGGCGGGCAACGTCAGTCCTTGCTTCGGTGCAGAGCACATATCAACTTCCCAACTCGATCGGGGCGCCCACGAGGGAGCCGTATTCCGTCCAACTACCGTCGTAGTTCTTGACGTTCTTATGACCCAGCAGCTCCTGCAGCACGAACCAGGTGTGCGAGGAACGCTCACCGATGCGGCAGTAGGCGATGGTCAGCTTGTCGCCGTCCAGACCGGCCTCGGCGTACAGCTTCGCCAGGTCTTCGTCGGACTTGAAGGTGCCGTCCTCGTTGGCCGCCTTGCTCCACGGCA
The DNA here is from genome assembly GCA_030499155.1 of Mycolicibacterium frederiksbergense. Classification (GTDB taxonomy): domain Bacteria; phylum Actinomycetota; class Actinomycetes; order Mycobacteriales; family Mycobacteriaceae; genus Mycobacterium; species Mycobacterium frederiksbergense_A. Next base: position 2,438,226 of record JAUKNU010000001.1, read on the forward strand.
CGCTGATGGCGGTGGGGATGTGGCCGGCGCGCTGGCTCTGCTCCTGCGGCAGGTGCGCCGGGGCCAGGATCTTGCCGGAGAACTCGTCGGGGGAGCGGACGTCGACCAGGTTCTTCTCACCGATCGCGGCGATGACCTCGTCGCGGAAGGCGCGGATGTCGTTGTTGGGCGCCTTCGCCGAGTACGAAGTGGCCGCGCGGGTGGGCACCTCGGTGACCAGGGGGCGCCCGTCGAGCTCCCACTTCTTGCGTCCGCCGTCGAGCAGCTTGACGTCCTCGTGCCCGTACAGCTTGAAGTACCAGTAGGCGTAGGCGGCGAACCAGTTGTTGTTGCCGCCGTACAGGATGACGGTGTCGTCATTGGCGATGCCCTTGTCGGACAACAGCTTCGAGAACTGCTGCTGGTCGACGAAGTCGCGCTTCACCTGATCCTGCAGCTCGGTCTTCCAATCCAGGCGCACGGCGCCCTGGATGTGACCGCCCTCGTAGGCGGACGTGTCCTCGTCGACCTCGACGAAGACCGTTTTCGGTGCGTCGAGATTGCTCTCGGCCCAGTCGGTGGAGACCAGGACGTCGGAGCGTGCCATGAAGTGGTTCCTTTCGGTTGTGTGGTGCGTGAAGGTCAGGCGGGAACGCGGCGGAACCGCGCGACGAGCGGGTAGATCTGGCAGCCCAGGCAGATGCCGAAGGCGGCGTTGAGAAATGCGGCGAACAGTGCGAAGCCGGTGGCGATCAGGCCGGCCGGCGCAACATCGAGTGCGAAGCCGACGGTGCCGACGGCTCCGAAGACGAATCCGACCAGCTGTGCGAACTGCAGCGGAGCGACCGGTTCGCGCTCGGTGACGGGGCTCAACCGCGGTGCGATGAACGTGGCGAACACCGCGCCGTAGGGATGTCGCCGTGGACCCCGTGCGGCACCAATGGCGAAAACCACCGTCTGCAGACCCAGGATGGCGGCGGCGACGGGCATGCTCACCGACGAGGCGAGCAGGGTGACGATCAGGACAGCAGTGGTGATCCAGGCGACGAACCGGGGTCCGCGGACGTCCACCTGGTCGGTATCGGCTGACATGTGAATGCTCCTGTTGCTTGGCTGGGCTGGGCTGGCAGGCCACGAAGGCGCCGGGTGAAAGCGGCGCACCAAGATGAGGGCGCGGCTATCAGCAGCTACGACAACAACAGCAACAACCCGCGGTGCGGCACAGATCGACTGCGCGGCGTTTGGTGAGCAGAAGCTCAAGACGGGCGGTCACGACGTACACAATACCTGTAGGCACCGCCATCAAGCCAATAGCGGTTCGAGCGCCGAGCGCAGGTCAGCGGCTTTCGGGACGCCGGTGGTCCGGTACCGCGGACGCCCGTCGCCGTCGAAGATGACGGTGGTCGGCAGGGACAACACCGAAAGCCGGCGCGCAGCTTCGGGATTCTGGTCCATATCGATCTCGACATGGGCCACCGCCGGAAGGTCGGCACACACCTGATCGACCACCCGGCGCACCGCCGCGCAGGGGCCGCACCACGTTGCGGTGAAGTGCAGGATGGTCGGCCCTGTGGTGGAGAGGCCGAGCCCGCTGGTGTCGATATCGGAGGCTTCGGCCGCTGCCCGCAACATCCCCGACCGCAGCGTGATCATCTTGCCCACCAGGTACCCGATGCCGAGCACCGCGATCACGATCACGATGACGAGCGTCAGCGAGGTGTTCATGACTGTCTGAACTCGTCCAGTCGCACGGTTAGTCCCTCCGTGATGCCCTCGACGATGATGTCCGATCCGCGGGCGCCCGCGGTCGTGGGTGTCAGGCCGAACGGCAGCCGCTGCCCCGGTATCCGGGTGCTGAATGCCTTGAGCACGGCGGCGGTCTTGTCCTCGGGTACCGCCTTGTCCGCGGTGCCCGGGCCGGTCAGCACCCCGGTGGCGGTCAGGACCAGCGTGCTGCCGTCGGGATCGGCGACGGTCAGGTCCGCCGCGACGCTGACCCGCTCGTCCAGGTCCGCGGCCGTCGGGGTGCCGGTGAATACCAGATCCTTGCCGCTGGAGATGCCCGACTCGGTGACGCCCTTGAGGCCGTCCTCGGTTTCCCGGGTCGGTGCCTCGACCAACAGGTCCTTGATGCCCATGAACTTTCCGACGTGCGTCGAGTCGATGATGATCCGGGCCTCGGCGACGCCGACCGGCAGCGTGGCGTCCGGGCCGATCAGCCAGGTCGAGTCCGCCAGGTCGATCGAGTGCAGCGTCGCCTCCAGCGACACCCTGCCGGTGACCGGGTGCGGCACGCCGTTGGCGCGGATCTCGATCTCACGGTAATGATGCGCGCGTGCCTGGGTGATGAAGGGGAATCCCAGGATGCTGGCCCACGGGTCGAAGTGCAGCTGCGCGGCGGTGCGCACGCTGCGGGCCAGCCGGTATTCGGCGTAGATGGCCGCGCCGAAATCGGTTCCGACGGCGCCGAGCACCACCGCCACGAGGGTGGCGAGGACACCGGTCAGCAGCTTGCGCACTGCCACATTCTGTCGCACGCACCGGGCCGCCGAACGGACACCTATCGGTTCCGGTCTGCTAACCAGCAGGTAGCACGGTATTGTTAGGCGATCGTCGGTCGTAACGGCCACGTGTCAACCATGAATCTGGAAGATGACCTCCGACACCGATGTCCCGGGGATGATCCAGGACTCAGGAGGACATTTTGGAACTATTACTTCTGACCGTTGACCCGCACCCGGACACCGTGCTGCCTTCGCTGTCGCTGCTGGCGCACAACGTGCGGACGGCACCGACCGAAGTATCTTCCCTGCTCGAAGCCGGAACCGCCGACATTGCGATCGTCGACGCGCGCACCGACCTGGCCGCCGCGCGTGGCCTGTGTCGTCTGCTGGGCACCACCGGGACCTCGATCCCAGTGGTGGCCGTGGTGAATGAAGGCGGCCTGGTCGCCGTCAACGTGGAATGGGGACTCGACGAGATCCTGCTGCCCGGCACCGGGCCCGCCGAGATCGACGCGCGGCTGCGGCTGTTGGTCGGTCGTCGCGGCGGGGTCGCCGATCAGGAGAGCGTGGGCAAGGTGACGCTCGGCGAGCTCGTCATCGACGAGGGCACCTACACCGCGCGGCTGCGCGGGCGCCCGCTCGACCTGACCTACAAGGAGTTCGAACTCCTCAAGTACCTCGCCCAGCACGCGGGCCGGGTGTTCACGCGTGCCCAGCTGCTGCAGGAGGTCTGGGGGTATGACTTCTTCGGCGGCACCCGCACCGTCGATGTGCACGTGCGACGGCTGCGTGCCAAGCTCGGGCCGGAGTACGAAGCGTTGATCGGGACCGTCCGCAACGTCGGGTACAAGGCGGTTCGCCCCGCGCGTGGGCGCACGCCGGCCCCGGCGGCCGATGAACTCGAGGACACCGACGACTACGACGGGGAACTCGACGGGGAACTCGGCGAATCCGACTTCGGTTCGGCCGCAGGTTCGTTCGGCCCGCTGCACAGCCAGTGATCGAATGGCGCACCGGGCTGTCCGCCACGGACCGGGCCGGGATCACCGACATCGTCACGTCGGCGACCGCACGCGACGGCGTCGCCCCGGTCGGCGATCAGGTACTGCGTGAGCTGGCCCGCGACGACACCCGGCACCTGCTCGCCCGCGACGGGGACGCGGTGCTCGGTTATCTGAACCTCGCGCCCGGTATGGCCGAGGCCGTGGTCCATCCCGACGCGCGGCGCCGCGGTATCGGGACCGAGTTGGTCCGCACCGGGCTCGCCGAGGGCGGGCCGCAGACCCGGATCTGGGCGCACGGAGATCTACCGGCCGCCCGGGGTCTGGCCTCCGGGCTGGGTCTGCACCCGGTCCGGGAGTTACTGCAGATGCGCCGCCCGCTCAGCGACCTGCCTTCCGGGGCGAGCGAAGCGACGGGTAGGCCTTCCGGGGCGAGCGAAGCGACGGGTAAGGCGGCTACCGCCGGGACGCACGAGATCCGCACCTACGCCGGCCCCGGCGACGATGCCGAGTTGCTGCGGGTCAACAACGCTGCCTTCTCCTGGCATCCCGAGCAGGGTGGCTGGACCGAGGCCGACATCGACGAGCGCCGCGCCGAATCGTGGTTCGATCCCGCCGGACTGTTCCTGGCCTTCGAAGGGCCGCGGCTGTTGGGTTTTCACTGGACGAAGGTCCATTCCCGGGATCTCGGTGAGGTGTACGTCGTCGGTGTGGACCCCGACGCGCAGGGACGCGGCCTCGGTGCCGAGCTGACGTTGCTGGGGCTGCATCATCTTGCCGCGCGACTGGGTCCCGAGGCCGACGTCACGCTGTACGTGGAGGGCGACAACACCGCCGCGGTGAAAACCTATCGGCGGCTGGGGTTTGTCGTCTACAGCGCCGATGTCGCCTATGCCGGCAGCTCAGGTGCAGCAGTGGGGATCGAGCACCGCGCATAGCGCGGTGCTCTGGAGCTGCTGCGCGAGCACGCGGACCCGGGCCGCGATGTCGTCGCGCACCAGGCGCATCCGTTCGATGCCGTCGATTCCGCGTTCGGAGGGCTCGTCGGTGTCCCAGTTCTGGAATACGGTGCCGAGGACCGGTTCGAGCTGGGCTTCCCGTCCGAGGATCACCACCACGTCGACATCGTGAACCAGTTGTGGGTCAACCGCTTTCGGTGTTTCGCCGCTGATATCTACCCCGACCTCGCACAGGCTCTCCGCGGAGAGCGCGTTGATAGTGGATCCCGGTGTGGTACCGGCGGAATGAACCTCGACCTCGTCACCGGCGAGCCGGCGCATCAGCCCGGCCGCCATCTGCGATTTGCCGCCGTTCTTCGCGCAGACGAACAGCACGGAGGGTTTCCGGTTCACTTCTTCTCCTCGGTCACGGCGGGGGCCTGGTTCGTGAATCGTCCACGCAGCGCCAGCGATACGTACACCAGTGCAACCAGGACGGGGACCTCGATGAGTGGGCCGACGACTCCGGCCAGGGCCTGCCCGGACGTCACGCCGTAGGTGGCGATGGCCACCGCGATCGCCAGCTCGAAATTGTTGCCTGCCGCGGTGAACGCCAAGGTGGTGGTGCGCTCGTAGCCGAGTCCGATCGCGGCGCCCAGCAGGTAGCCGCCGCCCCACATGATGGCGAAGTAGGCCAGCAACGGTAGCGCGATCCGCGCGACATCCCACGGCCGCGAGATGATCTGATCACCCTGCAGGGCAAAAAGAATGACGATGGTGAAGAGCAGGCCGTAGAGCGCCCACGGACCGATCTTGGGCAGGAACCGGGACTCGTACCAGTCGCGGCCCTTGGCTTTTTCGCCGAACCGGCGGGTGAGGTAGCCGGCTATCAGCGGAATGCCGAGGAAAATGAGGACCGACTTGGCGATCTGCCATACCGAGGTGTCGATGGACGTCTGCTCCAGACCGAGCCAGCCCGGCAGCACGGACAGGTAGAACCACCCCAGGACGGCGAACATGAACACCTGGAACACCGAGTTGATGGCGACCAGGACGGCGGCGGCCTCCCGGTCCCCACAGGCCAGGTCGTTCCAGATGATGACCATGGCGATGCAGCGGGCCAGGCCCACGATGATCAGTCCGGTGCGGTACTCGGGTAGGTCCGGCAACATCAGCCAGGCCAGTGCGAACATCAGTGCCGGACCGAACAGCCAGTTCAGTACCAGCGAAGACAGCAGCAATTTGCGGTCCCCGGTCACCGAGTCGAGGCGGTCGTAGCGGACCTTGGCCAGCACCGGATACATCATCACCAACAGGCCGATGGCGATCGGGAGCGAAACGCCGTCGAACTCGACGGCACCGAGCGTGTCGCCGAGGCCGGGAATGAGCCTGCCGAGCAGTAGGCCTGCCACCATGGCGATGCCGATCCACACCGGCAGCATGCGGTCCAGCGCGGACAGTTTCTTGACCACCGCGGACTGATCGGCGGTGGTGGGGGTGGTGCTCATCGCACGGTCTCCTCGGTACAAGCATCGGATGGTGTGGGGGTTCCGCTCTCGACCTGCAGGATGGTCGAAAGCTGGTGTAGTGCTCCGGGAATGGCCCGGTAGTACGACATCTTCGAATCGGGCGCGCTATGCGTGCACCGGCACGTCGAGTTCGGCGAGCAGGATGCGGACCCGCCGCTCGATCTCGTCGCGGATGGGCCTGACCGCGTCGACGCCCTGGCCGTGCGGGTCTTCGAGCACCCACTCCTCATAGCGGCGTCCCGGGAAGATCGGACAGGCATCGCCGCACCCCATGGTGATGATCGCGTCGGCTGCCTGCACGATCTCGTCCGTCCACGGCTTCGGGTATTCACGGGAGATGTCGATGCCCCGTTCGGCCATCGCGGCGATGGCGGCGGGGTTCACTTCGTCACCGGGTTCGGAACCGCCCGACCACGCGACCGCGGCATCGCCGGCGAGATGGGTGAAGAAGCCCAGCGCCATCTGCGAGCGGCCGGCGTTGTGGGTGCACAGGAACAGCACGACCGGCTTTCCGTCGTTGGCCTTGCCCTCGACCTTGGCCAGGGCGCGCAGGCGTTGACGGGCGAAGCGCTCGGCGAGCAGGGGCAGAAAGTTGGGCACGCTGGCCCGGCCGGCGAACTGTTCGTAGGACGTGTGCAGGAACAGCTCGATCGTCTCGGTGCCGAACATGCTCTCGAAGTCCTTCTGAAGCCGTGTTGCGGCTGTCTTCAGGGCCAGTCGCTGGTCGATCGACAGGTCGTGACGCAGGTGCGGATGGCTATCGGTGATGTTGTCGCTCATGTGCTGCTCCCTAATCAGAGGGGTTGGAGGGTGGGGGCGATGCGGTCGATGCGGTCGGTGAGTTCGTGCACCGCGTCGTCGAAGGCGGCAGGCAGAGCTGTCCGTGCGGGATCGCGGACCGACCAGTGCATGCGGGTGAGCTCGGGCGGCAACTCTTCGTGCGCGTTGTCGCACACCGCGATCACGAGATCCGACGGAGTCAGAATGTCGTCGAGATGGCGGGGTTTGGTCGGACGCAGGTCGAGGTTGTTGCGCCGTGCCGCGTCCACGGCGCCGGGGTGTACCTGCCGGGCCGGTTGGGTGCCGGCCGAGGTGGCGGGCACCGGGCTGTGCCGGTTCCAGATGGCCGCGGCCAGTTGGCTGCGAGCCGAGTTCTGGGTGCAGACGAAGACCACGCGATGTGCCCGTCGGCTCACCGCTGGAACCAGGGTCTCCAGCGCGGCGTGATTGAGCCTGAGATAGATGCGCCGGCGGTCGGCCTCCGAACGGGACCTCTCGACGACGCGAGCTCGCTCCAGCACCTTCAGGTGGTGGGCCAGCAGGTTGGAGGGCATCGACAGCATCGCCTGCAGTTCCGACGGTGAAGCGTCGGCGCCGAGCAGGTGATCGACGATGGCCAGTCGCACCGGATCGGCGAGGGCGCCGAACACCGCGACCCGGTCGGTGCTTCCGGCATTCACCTCAGTAGACATTGACTCAATATTTACTGAGTCAATTCGCTGATGTCAACGCCGCTGGCGTGTTCTTCCCGGTCGGCCCTTGTCGGTTCATCTCTCGTTCACCATCCGTAGGGCATCGATTCACGGGTGGCCCCTAGGTTCACAGCCGAGCGACGAAAGATCTGCTCGACGCGACATGCGTTTCCTCCCCACACATCCGTATTTGAAGGAGCTTCGTGAAGGCCAATCGATCTGGTGCCGCGCTGAGCATGTTGGCCGCCGGCACCCTGCTGCTGTCCGCATGTGGAAGCGACAACAACTCGGGCAGCACCGCCACCAGCGGCTCGGATTCCGGTACGTCGTCGGCGTCCGCGGACTGCGGCGGCAAGAACTCGATCACCGCCGAGGGTTCGACCGCGCAGCAGAACGCTGTCGCACTGTTCAACCAGGTGTGGGGCCAGAAGTGCCAGGGCAAGAACCTCTCGTACAACCCCACCGGCTCGGGTGCGGGCCGTGAGCAGTTCGTCGCGGGCAACGTGGATTTCGCAGGCTCCGACTCGGCGATCAAGGAAGATCAGGCGCAGCAGGCCGCCGAGCGTTGTGGTGGCAACCCGGCCTGGAACCTGCCGCTGGTCTTCGGGCCCATCGCCATGGCCTACAACATCGAGGGCGTCGACGGTCTGGTGCTCAACGGTGACACCCTGGCCAAGATCTTCCAGGGCCAGATCACCAAGTGGAACGACCCGGCCATCGCCGCGCTGAACGAGGGCAAGACCCTGCCCGACACCGACATCACCCCGATCTTCCGTTCCGATTCCTCGGGCACCACCGACAACTTCCAGAAGTACCTGGACGCCGCCTCGGCCGGCGCGTGGACCAAGGGCGACGGCAGCGAGTTCCAGGGCGGCGCGGGCGAGGGTGCGCAGAAGTCCGCGGGCGTTGCGCAGGCCGTGCAGGCCACCCCGGGCTCCATCGGCTACGTGGAGAAGGGCTTCGCCGATCAGGCAGGCATTCCCTACGCGCAGATCGACAACGGCGGCGGCGCGGTCGAGCTGACCGACGAGTCGGCTGGTAAGGCCATCGACGCCGCCAAGTTCGCCGCTGAGGGCAATGACCTGACGCTGGATCTGGCCTCGCTGTACGGCACGCAGGAGCCCGGCGCCTACCCGCTGGTGCTGGCCACCTACGAGGTCGTCTGCTCGGACGGTTACGACGCCGAGACCGCCGCGGCCGTCAAGTCGTTCCTGACCGTCGCCGCCAATGACGGACAGGCCGGACTGTCCTCGGCCGGCTACGTGCCGCTGCCGGAGAAGTTCAAGGAGCGTCTGCTGACCTCCATCGAGGCCATCGGGCCGGCTTCCTAGTCCACTGGCGTAGCGGCTAAATCGAGGCGAGGATGGGTGCGGAGACCGCATGACGTATCAAGGTATCGAGAAGGGTTCAGACGGTAGTTCCGTGACTATTCCGAATCCAGCAGACTCGGGGTCTGGTGGGGCCCTTGCCGCACCCTTCCCCGAGCCCACTCCGATCTCGACGGACCCGTCGAAGAACTCGAAGATGCGGCCTGGCGACCGCATCTTCAGCGGGCTCGCCACCGGCTCGGGCGTCCTGGTCATCGCGATCATCGCCGCGATCGGCATCTTCCTGCTGTGGCGGGCGATCCCGGCGCTGACCCGCAATCAGGAGAACTTCTTCCTCTTCGGCGGCAACTGGATCACCACCGACACGTCGGCGATGTCGTTCGGCATCCTGGACCTGCTGCAGGTCACGGTGTTCGTCTCGGTGTTCGCCCTGCTGCTGGCGATGCCGGTGGCCCTCGGTATCGCGATCTACCTGACCAACTATGCGCACAAGCGGGTCAAGGGCCCGCTGGCCTACCTGGTCGACCTTTTGGCCGCGGTGCCGTCGATCATCTACGGCGTATGGGGTCTGTACGTCCTCGCCCCGGCCATCAAACCGGTGGCGGTGTGGCTCAACGAGAACATGAGCTGGCTGTTCCTGTTCTCCACGGGCAACGCGTCGGTGGCCGGCGGTGGCACGATCTTCACCGCGGGCATCGTGCTCGCGGTGATGATCCTGCCGATCATCACCGCCGTCACCCGTGAGGTGTTCGTCCAGACACCGCGCGGCCAGATCGAGGCCGCGCTGGCGCTGGGCGCCACCCGCTGGGAGGTCGTGCGCACGACGGTGCTGCCGTTCGGCATGTCGGGCTACATCAGCGGCGCCATGCTCGGCTTGGGCCGCGCCCTCGGTGAGACCATCGCCCTGCTGATCATCCTGCGCGGCACCCAGACCGCGTTCGGTTGGTCGCTGTTCGACGGTGGCTTCACCTTCGCCAGCAAGATCGCCTCGGCCGCTTCGGAATTCAACGACCAGTACAAGGCCGGTGCCTATATCGCGGCAGGCCTGGTGCTGTTCATCCTCACGTTCGTGGTGAACTCGCTGGCCCGTGCCGCGGTTTCCGGAAAGGACCGGTCCGCCTCATGACCGCAACGCTGGATCAACCGATCAAGGCCCCCACCTTCCAGGGCGTCAGTGGCAGAAGGAAGTTCACCGACAATCTCGCCACGGTGCTCGTCACCGCGTCGGTGGTCGTGGCGATCGTCCCGCTGGTGTGGGTGCTCTACACCGTGGTCTCCAAGGGCATCGGTGTGGTGCTGTCGAGCACCTGGTGGATGAACTCGCAGGCAGGTATGACGGCCTTCCAGCCCGGTGGCGGTGCTTACCACGCCATCGTCGGCTCGCTGCTGCAAGCCCTGGTCTGTGCGGTCATCTCCATCCCGATCGGCATCTTCGTCGCCATCTATCTGGTGGAGTACGGCGGCGGAACCCGACTGGGCAAGGTGACCACCTTCATGGTCGACATCCTCACCGGCGTGCCCTCCATCGTGGCGGCCCTGTTCATCTATGCGCTGTGGGTGGCGACGCTGGGCTTCCAGCGTTCCGGCCTGGCGGTGTCACTCGCCTTGGTGCTCTTGATGATTCCGGTCATCGTGCGCGCCACCGAGGAGATGCTCCGCATCGTGCCGATGGACCTGCGCGAGGCGAGTTACGCACTCGGGGTGCCGAAATGGAAGACCATCTCGGCCATCGTGGTGCCCACCGCGCTGTCGGGCATCGTCACCGGCATCCTGCTGTCGCTGGCCCGCGTGATGGGCGAGACGGCGCCGCTGTTGATCCTGGTGGGCTACGCCCAGGCCATGAACTTCGACATGTTCAGCGGCTTCATGGGTTCGCTGCCCGGCATGATGTTCGATCAGACTTCGGCGGGCGCCGGCGCCAACCCGGTTCCGACCGACCGGCTGTGGGGCGCTGCGCTCACTCTCGTGGTCCTCATCGCGCTGCTCAATGTCGGCGCGCGGTTCATCGCCAAGTTCTTCGCCCCCAAGAAGGTTTAGGAGTTATCTGACATGGCCAAGCGGCTGGATCTCAAAGACGTCAACATCTACTACGGTGCGTTCCACGCCGTGCAGAACGTGTCGCTGTCGGTCGAACCGCGCAGCGTGACGGCGTTCATCGGCCCGTCGGGCTGCGGCAAGTCCACCGTGTTGCGCACGCTGAACCGCATGCACGAGGTCATCCCCGGCGCGTACGTCAAGGGCTCGGTGCTGCTGGACGGCGACGACATCTACGGCGCCGGCGTCGACCCGGTGGGTGTGCGCAAGACCATCGGCATGGTGTTCCAGCGTCCGAACCCGTTTCCCACCATGTCGATCCGCGACAACGTGGTGGCCGGTCTGAAGCTGCAGGGCGTCCGCAACAAGAAGACCCTCGATGAGACCACCGAGCGTTCGCTCAAGGGCGCCAACCTGTGGAACGAGGTCAAGGACCGCCTCGACAAGCCCGGTGGTGGGCTCTCCGGCGGTCAGCAGCAGCGTCTGTGCATCGCCCGCGCCATCGCGGTGCAGCCCGATGTGCTGCTGATGGATGAGCCGTGTTCGGCGCTGGATCCGATCTCCACGCTGGCGATCGAGGACCTGATCTCGACGCTGAAGCAGGATTTCACCATCGTCATCGTCACGCACAACATGCAGCAGGCCGCCCGGGTCAGCGATCAGACGGCGTTCTTCAACCTCGAGGCCACCGGCAAGCCCGGCCAGCTCATCGAGATCGACGACACCGAGAAGATCTTCTCCAACCCCACCCAGAAGGCCACCGAGGACTACATCTCCGGCCGCTTCGGCTAGGGGACCAGCACCACCCTGGTGCCGGACGGCTCGGCGATGGTCCAGGCGTCGGTGACCTCGGCAAGCGGGCGGGTTCGCGTGCGCAGTTCGATGGCACCGGTGGCGACCATATCGAAGAGCCGCGGCAGGGCCTCGGTGCGTATCCGCACCAGCACCTCTGGGGGCACACTGCCGATACCGACACCCGACAGGGTGATGCCGGTGCCGCGCAGGATGGCGGCCGGCAACTCGATATCGGGTCCGGCCATCGATCCGATCTGCACGAACCGGGTGTGGTGGTGGTGCGCGGCCGGGTGGCCGGCGGCCAGCGCGGTGAGGGTCTTCGCGGCCGGCTCGCCCCAGAGGTAGTCCAGCACCACGTCGAACGGTCGCTCGGCATGCAGTGTGCTGATCTGCTCGCTCACGTCGGCGCCGCCGAGGCTGATGGCCTCGTCGGCGCCGACGGTGCGTAGCCACTGCAGCCGGCTCTCGTCGCGGCCGGTGACGACCACGCGCCCGGCGCCGAACACCGACCTGGCCAGCTGCACGGCCATCGATCCGGTGACGCCGGTGGCCCCGAGAACCAGCACGCTCTGTCCGGGTTGCAGGCCGGCGGCGAACTCCAGTGCGGCCCAGGCCGATATGCCGGGATTCGGTACGGCGGCAGCGGTCACGGCATCCACGCCCTCCGGCAGTTCGACGAATCCGTGGGCGCTGATCAGCGTGCGCTCGGCCATCATGCCGTAGGGCGGCACCGCGCCGGTGTACACCCGGCGGCCGTCGTCGAGCCGGGCCACGCCGTCCGCTCCGGGGATCGCGGGAAGCGTGAGTTCACCACTGGCGTAATGCTTCCCGCTGATGAGCGCCTTGGTGAGGTTGGTCAGTGCGCAGGCTTCGACCGTCGCTGCGACGGTACCGTCACCGGGCCGCGGGTCGGCGAAGTCGGTGTAGGTGGGTGACTGGCCCCATTCGGTGACGACCGCTGCCTTCATGATCTGCTCCCATGGTTTCCATGAATATGGTTTCTATGGAAACAATGTACGGCGCGAGTCCGGGGATGGCAATATGGTTTCCGTGAAAACCAAATTGGCGCTGATCGACGCGATCAACACGCTGATCGGCGCGGTCGGGGACAAGTTCGATGCCGACGAGGACGGCGACCCGGAGCGCGATTTCATCGCCCAGCGCTGCCCGAAACGGCTGGAGGGGACCGTTCGCGGACTGCCGACACTGTCGATGCATCTGCTCGGCGCCATCGCGGCCGGGCCGATGAGCCTGGTCGGGCTGGCCGGCAAATCCGGCCAGCTCAAGGGAACGGTGTCCAAGCATGTGCAACGCCTGGTCGAGGCCGGTCTGGTGGTGCGCACACCGGTGCCCGGCAACCGCAAAGAGATCCAGCTGGAGCTCACCGCGGACGGTGCGCTGGTCAGCGCCGCGCACCGGGAGATGCACGCCGAGATGGACCTGGGCCTGCGTGAATTCCTGCAGCGCTACAGCAACGCCGACCTGAAGGTACTGGAAACGGTGCTACGGGACCTGCTGGCCGCCCGCAAGGAGGGGGTGCGGATCGTGGCGGCCGAGAGCTGACGTCAGCGCGGCTCGTCGAACGTCGTGTCCTCCGGGAACGATCCGGTGGCGGTGAAGATCACCCGGCGGGCCACTTCGACGGCGTGGTCGGCGAAGCGCTCGTAGAAGCGACTCAGCAACGTCACATCGACGGCGGCGGTGACGCCGTACTTCCAGTCCTTGTCCATCAGCACCGAGAACAGGTGGCGATGCAGATCGTCCATCGCATCGTCTTCCTCGCGGATCCGGGAGGCCTTCTCCGGGTCCAGGGTCTCCAGCACCTCTTGCGCGCTACGGCTCAATTCGACTGCAACCCGGCCCATTTCGGCGAAGTACCCGTTGACCTCCTCGGGCAGGGCGTGCTGGGGATGGCGGCGGCGGGCGATCTTGGCGACGTGCAGGGCGAGCGCGCCCATCCGGTCGACGTCGGCGACGATCTGGATCCCGCTGACGATCGCGCGCAGATCTCCGGCAACCGGTCCCTGCAGGGCCAGCAGCATGAAAGCGGCTTCCTCGGCGCGGACGCTGATCTCGCTGATGCGGTCGTGGTCGGAGATGACCTGTTCGGCCAGTGCCAGATCCGCCTGCAGCAACGACTGGGTCGCACGTTCCATGGCCACGCCGGCCAGGCCGCACATCTCGCCGAGCTGAACGGTCAAGGAAGACAGCTGTTCTTGATACGCAGTACGCATGCAATTACCTTACGGTTGCCGGGCCCGAAGGTCACGATGCCACAGATGAACGAAAGGTGAATGCCCATCGCGCGGGTGGGATCGAACTATTCGCAGGTGGTGTCGGCCGCGTTGGTGACGGTGAGATCTTCGGGGAGTTCGGTGGTCGGCGCACTGCTGGTTCCGCGCACCATGTGCACCTGCACCGGCGATCCGCTCGGCGAGGGCGGGGTCACGGAGCTGAAATCGGAGCCGAGCACCACCCGCACCACGTCGCCCATACCCGTCACCCGCTCGATGGTGGCGTTGTCGAACGACGAGGCCACGGTCGCGGCAGCCTGCTCGTTGCCCGGCGAGAAGAACACCGTCGTCGAGCTCAGCGGGCCGGGGTAGTCATCGGGGGTGTCGATGTTGAATCCATGTTGCTGCAACACATCGGCGGCATTGCTGGCCAATCCGGATTCGCCGGTCGAGTTCGACACCCGCACCGTGACCGCACCGGGATCGGTGGCCACCGCATCGACCAACTCGCCGTCCGGATCGGCCGATGACGGTGAGTGGCTGCCGGTTTCGGAGGTCTCGGGCACCGGGGTGTTGTCCGCGTTGCGTTCCTCGGGCAGCGGATCATCGTTGATGATCGCCTCGAACAGCGCGGCCATGTCGTCGACGCGGGGCTGCTCATTGCCGTAGTCGTCGGCATAGCCGGTGGTGGGCACCGTGACAAAGGTGATCCGTCCGGCGTTCACGCCCTGCACGGACTGGCCGAGGTCGACGAGATCCTTGGTCCTGATGTTGTCGACGAAACTGTCCTCGATGAACATGTTGACGACGTTGTTGAGCTTGCTGAGGCTGAAGAACACCTCTTTGGAGATCAGGGAGCGCAACAGCGAGGACAGAAAGAGCTGCTGGCGCTTGATGCGGCCGTAATCGCCGTTGACCTCGGTGGTCACTTGGCGGGCGCGCACGTAGTTCAGCGCGGTGTGTCCGTCGACCATCTGCCGGCCCGGGTTGGCCAGCACGGTGCCCAGTTCGTAGTCCTCCAGCGGGGTGGTGCTGCACACCTCGACGCCGCCGAGCGCGTCGACCATCTTGGCGAAGCCGGTGAAGTCGACGGCCATGAAGCGGTTGACCGACAGGCCGGAGAGCTTCTGGATCACCTTCACCAGGCACTTGGGTCCGCCGACGGCGTAGGCGGAATTCAGCTTGGTCTCGGTCCAGGCCTCGTCCATGCCGTACATCGGAGATTCTTCGTCGGTGATCGGCCCGTAGACCCCGGTCTCGGGATCCCACGGTTCGCACTTGATCGGCGTGATCGCCAGATCTCGCGGGAACGACACGGCGACAACACGTTTGCGGTCAGCCGGAATGTTGACCAGCATGATGGTGTCCGACCGGGCGCCTGCCGCGTCATCGGTGGTGCCCGCGCCCACCTCACTGTTCTGGCCGATGCGGGTGTCGGTGCCGACGATCAGGAAGTTCTCGTCGCCGAACTGGGCGTTGGGGTCGACGATATCGCGCGAATTGGGGTCCAGCGCGGACACCTGGTTGAGGCTGTTGTTCTTCATCGACTGCCATTGCCAGGCGCCGCCGGTCAGCGCCAGCGCACACACCGCGATCAGGGCGGCGGCCACCCGTCCGACGGTGCGGGCCCGATGATGCTGCACCGGCGCCGGGCGCGAGGTGTGCAGGGGCCGCGGCGGCCGGACCGCCGCCAGGTCGGGCAGTTCGGCGGCATAGGCCGAGGGCACGTGCATGACCTCGGTGACGGGCTCGGTCGGGTCGCGCCGGATCGGGTCATCGGACGGGGCCGGCTCGAAGATCGCGGCGTCGATCGGTTCGACCGGGTCGGTGATCTCGGCGGCACTCTCGGGGGCGGGTGTCTCGTCGTCCTCGTCGGGGTCCGCCCGGCGCCGTTTACGGCCAGTGCCGGTGGGCTGGTCGGCCGCCAGTTTGGCGATCAGGTCGGCGACAGTGACGCCGTCGGTGTGATTGCCCGTCGCGGTATCCGGCGGAACCGACTGCTGGGCGCGTTCCCACGGCGTGGCGCCTGGTGCCGATCGCGGGGATCGGGTAAGCCATTGATTGTCCGCCCCGGGCGCGCGGTCGGGCCGGTCAGGAGTGGCGTTATCGCCGTCACTCATGTCCTACCGGCCTTCGGCTCGTGGGGTCGTGCGCGCCGTTGCACACGTTCTCATCGGTGCTTAATGAAAAGCTGCTGCTAATCCTTTTAGCAGCACTGCACGTGGCTCCGCCACCGGAGCCCGGTCAGGTGGCCTTTCATCGTACTGAGACAACCTGAGAGTCGGACAGCGCGCTGACGTGACGGAGCGGTCTCGGGAGCATCTCGGAAGAGTCAGCCGCCGGAGTTCATCACATCCGCGCCGGTGGGCACCGTCAGGTCATCGGGATCATCGAGCCAACCCTGGGGCAGGCTGACCGATCCGGGGGAGCCCTGGCGGCCGCGCGGCCCGCCAGCGACCTCCGGGAACGGCACATCCGCGTCGAGTGCACCGAGCAGTTCGTCGAGCTCACTCATGGTCTTGACCAGTGCCAATGCCCGACGCAGGTCGGCGCCGGCGGGGAAGCCGTGCATGTACCAGGCGACATGCTTGCGGATGTCGCGCATGCCCTTGTCCTCACCGAAGTGGGCGGCGAGCAACTCGCCGTGGCGACGCACGATATGGGCGACCTCGCCGAGCGTCGGTGGGGTCGCGATCGGGCGCCCGTTGAACGCCGCCGACAGTTCGGCGAACAGCCATGGCCGGCCCAGACAGCCGCGGCCGATGACGACTCCGTCACACCCGGTCTGTTCCATCATCGCCAAAGCGTCGGTGGCGTCGAAGATATCGCCGTTGCCGAGCACCGGGATGGTGGTCACGTGCTGCTTGAGCGCGGCGATCTGGCTCCAGTCGGCGGTCCCCGAGTACCGCTGTGCGGCGGTGCGGGCGTGCAGCGCCACGGCCGCCGCGCCCTCGGACTCGGCGATGCGGCCGGCGTCCAGGTGGGTGTGGTGGTCGTCGTCGATGCCGATCCGGAACTTCACCGTCACCGGGACATCGGTGCCCTGTGTGGCCCGTACCGCGGCCGCGACGATCTTGCCGAACAGCTTGCGCTTGTAGGGGATCGCGGACCCGCCGCCGCGCTTGGTGACCTTGGGGACGGGGCAGCCGAAGTTCATGTCGATGTGGTCGGCCAGATTCTCGTCGACGATCATCTTGGCCGCCGCGTAGGTGGTGTCCGGGTCCACGGTGTAGAGCTGCAGCGACCGCGGCGACTCGTCGGGCGCGAAGGTCGTCATGTGCATGGTGACCGGGTGCCGCTCGACGAGGGCACGCGCGGTCACCATCTCGCAGACGTAGAGACCGCTGACGGTGCCGGCCCGGGCCACCTCGAGTTCACGGCACAGCGTCCGGAACGCGACATTTGTCACACCCGCCATCGGCGCCAGCACGACCGGGCTGCGCAACGCGAGCGGCCCGATCTGCAAGCCAGACCGGGCCGTTTCGCTGGGTGCTGGGGCTAGGAGGCTGCCGATGATGTCACCAACAGGTTCTTCATGGCCTTCTTCTCGGCGACCTTGCGCTCGCGCTCCAGGCGGCGCTCCTTGGCCACTTCGAACTTCACGCAGGTGTCCTCGAGCTCCTTGACCAGCTCGCCGAGGTCGTCACGCAGCCGGGCGCCCTCGCCGGTGAAATCCTCACGTTCGAAGATGCGCCATTTCTTGAGCACCGGCATCACGACGTCCTCAAGGTGGATGCGCGGGTCGTACACACCGCCGACGGCGATGGTGACGGCCTTGCGGCGGAACTCGGGCACGGTGTACCCGGGCATCTTGAAGTTGCGCAGCACCCGGTGCAGGGACTTCATCGCCTGGTTGGGCACCATGTCCAGACCGGCGGCGCTGACGTCGCGGTAGAAGATCATGTGCAGGTTCTCGTCGGCGGAGATGCGGCCCAGCAACTGATCGGCGATGGTCTCTTCACAGGCCTTGCCGGTGTTGCGGTGCGAGACGCGGGTGGCCAATTCCTGGAAGGTCACGTAGACCACGGAGTCGAACAGGGTGGACGCGAACAGGTCGCCCTGCTGGTTCTGGCCGGGGGAGAAGCCGCGGGTGACCTGCTCGACGCGCAGCTCTTCGAGTTCGACGGGGTCGATGGCGCGGGTGACCAGCAGGTAGTCGCGCAGCGCGATTCCGTGCCGGTTCTCCTCGGCGGTCCAGCGGTTCACCCACCAGCCCCACGGGCCGTCCATGGTGAAGTTCATCGCGATCTCGCGGTGATAGGAGGGCAGATTGTCCTCGGTCAGCAGGTTCTGCACCATCGCGGTCTGGGCGACCTCGGAGAGCTTGGACTGCTCGGGGTGCCAGTCCTGCCCGCCGAGGGCGTAGAAATTCTTGCCGTCCGACCACGGGATGTAGTCGTGCGGATTCCAGTCCTTGCGCATGGCGAGGTGCCGGTTGATGTTCTTCTCGACGACAGGCTCGAGCTCGCGCAGCAATTGCACGTCGGGTAGGTCTTGCGACACGTTCACTCCCAGTTATCTGTACCTGTTGGTAGCACTCAATATATCTGTGCCCACCAGTGACATCAAGTTACGCCGCCTGTGCGTCTGGTAACGGTTCTCAATCGATCTGGCGACGCTGGGCCGGCAACACTCAGCGAACTGTGGCGCGGCTGAGCAGCATGTCGGTGCAATAGTCCACGAACTGCTCGCGCGTGGCCGCCAGCCTGCCGTTCAGATAGGCGGTGAACAACGCTGTCAGCGCTCCGACGAGGCCGGTCGCGACCATCGCCTGCAAAGCCGGATCGGTGATCTCGGTGAGCTTGTGCTGCAGCAGCGCGATGAAGTTGGGCATCCATTCCGCGCCGGACTTGGTGAGCACCGGTTCCCGCTCGGGGGCGAGCAGCAGCACCCGGCCGCGGCTCGGATCGTCGACCATCAGCGCCACGAACGCCTCGACGGCGTCACGGGGCGTCTGCGAGGACAGCAGCGCCTTCATCGCGGTGCTGCACACGTCGTCGTAGACCGCGCGCACGAATTCGTCGCGGTCGGTGAAGCTCTCGTAGAAATACCGTTCGGTGAGGCTTGCTTGGCGGCAGACCGCGCGCACCGTCAGCGCCGGGCCGGCCGCCCCGCCGAGCAGGGTCACCCCGGCGGCGATGAGTTCACCGCGCCGCAATGTCTGGCGATCCTGCAGGGGAACGCCGGACCATCGACCGCGTCGTTGACCGGACGGCACATCACTCCTAAGCTGCGTAGTGACAACGAGTGTAGTCAGAATTGTTTCTGATCGGGACGGGAAGTACGCCAGTGACTCAAGATACGTCCGAGACGTGCCCGGTGACCAGCGCATCCGCCGAGGTGGCGGCGGGCTGCCCCGTCAGTGCCGGTGGCTATGACACCCCCGCGATGCCGCTCGGGCCGGACTCGCTGACCTGGCGATATTTTGGCCAGTGGACGGGGCTGTTCCAGGGCACCTGGGCCGGGTCGATGCAGAACATGCACCCACAGCTCGGCGCGGCGGTCGAGGAGCACTCCATCTTCTTCATCGAGCGGATCCCGCGGCTGCTGCGCTCGATCTACCCGATCGGCGGTGTGGTCTTCGACGGGGACCGCGCACCCAAGACCGGCGCCGAGGTCCGCGACTATCACATCGGCATCAAGGGTGTGGACAAGCAGGGGCGCCGCTACAGCGCGCTGAATCCCGACGTCTTCTACTGGGCGCACGCCACGTTCTTCAAGTCCACCCTGCTGGCCGCCGAGAAGTTCGGCGGTGGGATCTCCCTGGCCGACAAGCGTCAACTGTTCGACGAGCACGTCGCCTGGTACCGGATGTACGGGATGAGCATGCGGCCGGTACCGAACTCCTGGGAGGAGTTCGAACAGTACTGGGATCACATGTGCCGCAACGTGTTGGAGAACAACTACGCCGCGCGCGAGGTCATGGACCTGTCGACCATGCCCAAACATCCTTCCCTGCAATGGATCCCGGACCCGATATGGGCGCTCAACCTGAAGGTCATGCAGCGATTCCTGACCTTCATGACCGTCGCCCTCTACGACCAGCCGGTGCGTGACCTGATGGGCTACACCTGGACACCGCGCCAGCAGTTTTTGCACGACCGGCTGTGCAATGTCATCACGCTGGCCACCAAGGTGCTGCCCAGACGCTCGCTGATGCATCCGCGCAAGCGTTCCGCGGTGGACCGGGCCTCGGGCCGGCTGCCCGCGGATTCGCCGTTGGTCCAGACGCCCGCGCGCAACCTGCCGCCCATCGAGTACCGGGACAGCCCGAACTTCTACTGCCCCAAGGTCGGCTAGCCGCACGGGCTACCGTAGGGCCCATGCAGGGGCCCGAAATTCTCGGCGGCCGCTATGAACTGCGGGGGATGCTGGGCCGCGGCGGTATGGCGGAAGTCCACGAAGGCTGGGACACCCGACTCGGTCGCGCCGTCGCGATCAAGCTGATGTACCCGGCGCTGGCCGCGCAGCCCGAGAACCGCCGCCGTTTCGAGGTGGAGGCGCGGGCCGCGGCGCGGCTCAGCAACCCCCACATCGTCGCGGTGCACGACAGCGGTGAGCACGATGGCACGCCCTACATCGTCATGGAACGTCTCAGTGGTCGCACGGTCGCCGACCTGATTGCGCAGGGGCCGATGCCGTTGCCGCAGATCCGCGCACTGCTCGACGATGTGCTCTCGGCACTGTCGGCGGCGCACGCCGCCGGTGTCCTGCACCGCGATATCAAGCCGGCCAACATCTTGCTGACCGACGACGGTGTGCCCAAGGTCGCCGACTTCGGCATCGCGAAGAGCCCGGAGTCCAGCCACACCATGACCGGGCTGGTGGTCGGCACGCTCGGCTACCTCAGTCCGGACCGACTCGCCGGGCGGCCCGCGACGACTGCCGACGATCTGTACGCGGTGGGAGTGCTGGCCTTCGAGGCGCTCACGGGGCGTGTTCCGGGCCCGCAGGACAACCTGACCGCGCTGCGGCCGGATATCGATCCGGGGCTGGCGTCGGTCGTGCAGCGCGCCACCGCGACGGACCCGCGGGCGCGGTTCGCCGGTGCCGATCAGATGCGGGCCGCCCTGAGTGCGGTGCGGCCCCAGACGCTGTTCCTGGACCAACCGCTGCCCGATCCGGCCACCGCGTACGTGCCGGCGCCGGTGCCGACGCCGCGCAGTCACCGCAGACAGCTGATGGGTATCGCCGGGGCGCTGCTGGCCATCGTCGTGCTCGTCGTCGCGTTCGTGGTGGACACCGCGTCGCGGTCGGGGACGCCCACGCCGGTGACCACCACGACGACGCAGGCGCCTACCACCACGACGGCGGTGCCGTCGACCACCACGACGACCAGTCCGGCCACCACGATCGAGCAGCAGCCTGCCCCGACGCGGGGCCGCGGGAACGGGGAGAACAAGAGGGGAGAGAACGGCAAAGGGCCGAAACCCAATCGCGGTGATGACGGATGAGGCAGGCGTGGTGCCCCCACCAGGGCTCGAACCTGGGACCTGCGGATTAAAAGTCCGTAGCTCTACCAACTGAGCTATAGGGGCGTGGTGCAAAAGGATACTGGGCGGCCCTCCCGGACGGATGGGGGTATCCGGTTTGGGATTTCGCAGGGCTGTGTCCTAAGCTATCGAAGCTTCCAACGTCACCGGCGTTGAGAGCGGCCCGGAGAAATTCGGATAGGCCCCCATCGTTTAGCGGCCTAGGACGCCGCCCTTTCACGGCGGTAGCACGGGTTCGAATCCCGTTGGGGGTACGGCGCGACGGTGGTGACACACCGGAGCGAAGCAGTAAAGAGCAAGGCCCTGTGGCGCAGTTGGTTAGCGCGCCGCCCTGTCACGGCGGAGGTCGCGGGTTCGAGTCCCGTCAGGGTCGCCATTTCGGCGAGGTATTCCGGTCGCAAGGCCGGAGCCTTCCGGCCAGGTAGCTCAGTTGGTACGAGCGTCCGCCTGAAAAGCGGAAGGTCGCCGGTTCGATCCCGGCCCTGGCCACTTCACCGGACTTAATTGTCCTTTCCGTAACATTCGCCCCACTGATCACGATCAAGTTCACGTGTCGCACTCATTCGGGGATGAAAAGCGCAGTCGTTTCAAGGCCGTCATCGGCGCCGTGCTCGTCGCGTTGGCGTTCGGGTGCGCGGCGGCGCCGCAGGCCGCCGCCCAACCCGCCGGCAAGGATTTCACCAAGCCCGCCATCGTGATCCTGGGCTATGGGCTCACCCCGGACGGCTGGATGCGCCCGATCCTCTACACCCGGGTGCTGACCGGACTGGCCGTCGCGCAGGCCTTTCCGCAGTCCCCGATCATCGTCACCGGTGGCAACCCGAAGAACGGGCGCACGGAGGCGGGCGAGATGCGCAACCTGCTGCGTCTGCTCGGATTCCCCGCCAACCGGATCATCGTCGAGGACAAGGCCAACAGCACGGTCCAGAACGCCCAGTTCTCGGTACCGCTGGCCGAGAAGGCCGACACCACGGGGATCATCCTGGTGACGTCCTCGACCCATCAGGGTCGCGCCGACGGGAACTTCGCCGACGCGGGCGGCAACATGCTGGCCACCGTCAGCTTCCCGGACGGCAATCCACAGACCAACATCACCCAGTTCATCCGGGACGTGCTCAGCCCGCTGACCCCGATCGGCTGAGCCGTTCTAAGGTGGCCGGGTGACGACGGACGCTGCCGCCGGGGACTTCCGGGCCCGCCTGCTTGCGGCGTTCGAGGCCTCGATCGCCGAGGACGGCTACGCCAAGACGACGATCGCGGACATCGTGCGCCGGGCCCGGACCTCGCGCCGGACGTTCTACGAGCACTTCGCCAGCAAGGATGAGTGCTTCATGGCGCTGCTCGCCGAGGCCAACGCCGAACAGGTCCGGTCCATCGCCGGGGCCGTCGACCCCGAGGCGCCGTGGCAGCAGCAGGCCCGCCAGGCCATCGAGGCGTGGATCGCCTCGGGAGAGTCCCGGCCCGACCTCACGCTGAGCTGGATCCGTGACGGCCCCTCGCTGGGGGCGGCGGGCCGCGAGCTCACCCGGGAGTCCATGGAGCATTTCGTCGACATGGTCACCGCGCTGATGGACAGCCCACAGTTTCGTGCCGCCGGGATCGGCCCGGTGTCGCGGCAGCGCATCGTCATGTTGCTCGGCGGCCTGCGCGAACTCACCGCCATCACCGTCGAGAACGGCGGGAAGATGAGCGATATCACCGAGGAAGCCGTCGACGCCACCATCGCGCTGTTCGCCCCGCGCTGACCGGCTTCCACGTCTCGACCTCTCCGGTACGTTGAGCTGATGGTTCGGCCCGCTCAGACGGCGCGCAGTGAGCGCACGCGCGACGCGCTCCGCCAGGCGGCCATGGTGCGCTTCCTCGCCCAGGGCGTGGAGGACACCTCGGCCGAACAGATCGCCGCCGACGCCGGGGTGTCGCTGCGGACCTTCTACCGGCATTTCTCGTCCAAGCACGATCTGCTGTTCGTCGACTACGACGCCGGCCTGGAATGGTTCCGCACCGCGCTGGCCAACCGCTCCCCGCAGGAGCCGATCGTCGAGGCGGTGCACTCGGCGATCCTGCAATCGCCCTACGACGTGGACGCTGTGGCCAAGATCGCCGAGCTGCGCGCCGACGAGCTCGACCCGGGCCGCATCGTGCGCCACATCCGGCAGGTCGAGGCGTCCTTCGCCGAGGTCGTCGAGGAGCACCTGCGCCATGATGATCCGCCGCGGCCGGGCTCGGATGCCGCGCTGCGGGTCACTGTTGCCGCCCGTTGCATCGCCGCGGCGGTGTTCGGCGCCATGGAGGTGTGGATGCTGGCCGAGGAGCGCTCACTGCCCGAACTGGCCAGGCTCTGCCGGATGGCGCTCGACTCGCTGGAATCCGGGGTCATCCCGACGGGATAGTTTTGTCATTATTGACAAAACATGGGGGTGGAACCTGGGCTGATGCCGGATTTCGACGCGATCGTCATCGGCGCGGGCCACAACGGCCTGGCCGCCGCCGCTCTGCTGCAACGCGCCGGGATGCGCACCCTGTGTCTGGACGCCAAGCTATATGCCGGTGGAATGGCTTCCACCGTAGAGCTTTTCGACGGCTACAAATTCGAGATCGCGGGCTCGCTGCAGTTCCCGACCTCGGCGGTGGTCAGCCGCGAACTGGGCCTCGACACGCTGCCATGCGTCGATGTCGACGTCATGTCGGTATCGCTGCGCGGCATCGGCGACGAACCCGTCATCTACTACACCGATCCGATGAAGCTGCTCACCCATCTCAACGAGGTGCACGGCGCCGAGGCGGTCAACGGCATGGCCGGCCTGATGGCATGGAGCCTGGCACCCACCCGCGCGCTCGGCCGCTTCGACGCCGAGACGCCGGCGAAGACGCTCGACGAGATGTATGCCTGCGCGCACAACGAATTCGAGCGTTCGGCCATCACCGACATGCTGTTCGGCTCGGTCACCGATGTGCTCGATCGCTATCTGCCCGATGCCGAGAAACACGGTGCGCTGCGTGGCATGCTCAGCTTTCTGGCCGTCAACACCACCTACCGCGGACCGGCCACCCCCGGCAGTGCGGCAGCGCTGGCCTTCGGGCTGGCCGTGCCCGACGAGAACGCCGTGCTGATGAAGAAGCTACGCGGCGGCATCGGCGCGCTCACCGCGCATCTGAGTGACCTCCTGACCGGGGGCGGGGGAGAGCTGCGGTTACGGTCCCAGGTCGAGGAGATCCTCACCGCCGCCGGCCGCGTCACCGGGGTGCGGTTGGCCGACGGTTCCACCATCGATGCGCCGATCGTCATCTCTGCGCTGGCGCCCGATCTCACCGTGACGGGCCTGTTGGATTCCGCGGCCGTGCCCGCCGAGGCGCGCGAGCGTTACACCCATATCGACCACCGTGGCAGCTATCTGCAGATGCACTTCGCGCTCGACGGCATCCCGACCTTCGCCGACCCGTATGGCATGCTCAACGACCCCGAAATGCAGTCGGCCATCGGCCTTTTCAATACCCCCGAGGAACTGCAGCAGCAGTGGGAGGATTGCCGGCGCGGTATCGTGCCCGCCGATCCGGCCATCGCCATGCAGATGCCGTCGGTGCAGGATCCCGGCCTCGCCCCGCCGGGCAAGCATGCGGTGTCCGCGTTCTCGTTGTGGTTCCCCGTGGAGGACACTGCGGGTTCTTCATACGGTGACCTGAAGAAGGAGATGGGTCAACGGGTGATCGACAAGATCACCAGGCTGGCACCGGATTTCGAGAGCCTGATTTCCCGGCACACGACTTTCACCCCGAAGCACATGGGCACCATGTTCGGGGCGCCGGGCGGTGACTACTGCCATGGCCTGATCCACCCCGAACAGATGGGACCCAACCGGCCCGGTCCCAGAGGTTACGGTGATCAGGAACTCCCGGTCGCCGGGCTGTACCTGGGCAGCGCGGGATGCCACGGCGGGCCGGGTATCATCTTCATCCCCGGCTACAACGCCGCCAAGGCGGCACTGGCCGAGGCGCGTTAGGCGTCGTCGACCGCGCTGCCTTCGGCGGTGGCGCCGCCCTCGTCGGACCAGTCCGCCCGGTCCCCGGCGCCCTTGGCGGGATCGCTCTGGACGTCGTCCTCGGCACCCTCAGGGCCTGCGTCTGACTCGGTGGTCTTGGGATCTGCGCTCACGAAGGTGCAGTACCCGTTGTGTCGGGTTCGGAAACGGTCAGCGCCGACACCGGTCAGCCGCCCTGGAGTTGGCGCATCCAGTCCCGGGGTACCCGATCACGCGGTCCCGGCGTCGGTTGGTCGGCCGGGTGCGCCTGCGGCGCAGCCAGGTCGGGGCCGTCGTAGTACTCATCGGTGGCGTAGTTCCAGAACCAGTCCTCGCCGGGTTCGAAGCTGCGGATGATGGGATGCCCGGTATCACGCCAGTGCTGGGAGGCGTGTTTGGCCAGTGAGTCGTCGCAGCAACCGATATGGCCGCAGGCCGCGCACCGGCGCAGGTGTACCCACCATCCGCCGCCGGCGTCGCACTCCACACATCCGGTACCGCTCGGGGGCTTGGCGGGGTCGATGTCCACCTGGACGAGTCTACTTGCGCTCCCGCCAGGCGCGCTCGAACGGCAGCCGCCACGCGTTGGGGGCGATCAGTTGGTGGATGGCGTTCGGCCCCCAGGTACCGGGCTGATAGAGCTTCACCGGCGGCGGGTCGTCGAGCAGATGAGCCGAACGCTCCCAGAGGGATTCGATACCCTCGGCGGTGGTGAACAGGGTGTGGTCACCGCGCATCGCGTCCAGGATGAGGCGCTCGTAGGCTTCCAGCACATCGCCCAGCTGCGCGGTCTCCTGAGTGGAGAACTGCATCGACATCTTGTCCAGCTTCATGCCCGGCCCGGGCCGCTTGCCGTAGAAGGACAGCGACACCTTGGACGCGTCGGCCAGATCGAAGGTGAGATGGTCCGGGCCCTGTGATCCCACACCGGAGCCCGCCGGGAACATCGTGCGCGGGGCCTCCTTGAAGGCGATCGAGATGATGCGCATACCTTCGGCCATCTTCTTGCCGGTCCGCAGGTAGATCGGGACGCCGGCCCACCGCCAGTTGTCGATACCGACCTTCAGAGCGATGAACGTCTCGGTGTCGGAATCCCTTGCCACACCCGTCTCTTCGCGATACCCGGCGTACTGTCCGCGCACCACGTCGCCGCACTGGATGGGCAGCATCGAGCGGAAGACCTTGTTCTTCTCCTCGCTGATGGCGCGGGGTTCCAGCGCGGTGGGCGGTTCCATCACCACGAATGCCATCACCTGGAACAGGTGGGTGACCACCATGTCCTTGAATGCTCCGGTGCTCTCGTAGAAGTTGGCCCGTTGGTCCAGGCCGAGCGTCTCGGGGATGTCGATCTGGATGTGGTCGATGAAGTTGCGGTTCCAGATCGGCTCGAAAAGGCCGTTGGCGAATCGGAACGCGAGAATGTTCTGGGCGGCCTCCTTGCCCAGGAAGTGGTCGATCCGGAAGATCTGGCGCTCCCGGAAGGTCTCATGCACGAAGTCGTTGAGCTCGATGGCACTGGCGAGGTCGGTGCCGAACGGCTTCTCCATCACCACCCGGGAGCGTTCCACCAGGTTGGCGTCCTTCAGCATGGTGATCACCGCTCGGGCCGCCTTCGGTGGCACCGAAAGATAATGCAGCCGTTGTGTTTCGGGCCCGAGCTCGGCCTCGGCATCGGCGACGGCTGCGGCGAGTGCCTCGGGCCCGGCGCCCTGTGGGACGTAGGTGATGCGACCGGCGAACGCGGCCCACTGCTCATCGGTGAGCTTGTGGTTGCCGAATGCGTTGACCGCTTCCCGGGTCAGCGCACGGAACTCCTCGGGGGTCAGATCCTCCAGTGAGGTGCCGACCACCCGGATCTTGGGGGCCAGCGCCGACTCCACCAGGTGCGCCATTCCGGGCAGCAGTTTGCGTTTGGCGAGATCACCGGTCGCCCCGAACAACACGATGACATGCGGGGCGAGCGCCTCGTCGTCGCGACGGTGCGGACGGGACCCGGGAGCCGGGTAGGCGATGGTCTGGGGGTTCTCTGCGGCCATGGCGGCGATGTTGCCATCCGCACGTTAACGCTGCGCGACATCGCTACTGTCAGGCCATGGCAACCAGCGTTTCCCGTGAAGTGGTGATCGAGGCGTCCCCCGAGGAGATCTTCGCCGTCGTCGCCGACGTCGAATCCACCCCGAGCTGGTCACCCCAGTACCAGAAGGCCGAGGTGGTGGACCGCGATGCCGAGGGCCGTCCACACCGGGTCATCCAGACCATTAAGACGGTCGGCATCAGCGATCAGCTGACGATCGATTACACCTGGGAGGAGCACAAGGTCAGCTGGGTACTGGTGAAGGCCAGTCAGCTGAAATCCCAGGAGTGCAGTTACACGCTGACCCCCGAGGGCGACAAGACGCGGGTCCGGTTCGACATGACCATCGATCTGGCGATCCCGCTGCCCGGGTTCGTGCTCAAGCAGGTGATGAAGGGCGCCATCGATGTCGCCACCAGCGGCCTGCGCAAGCAGGTGCTGAAGGTCAAGAAGGGATGACGCCGTCCGGCCCGCTGGCCGGTGTCCGGGTCCTGGAACTCGGTGGCATCGGGCCCGGGCCGCATGCGGCGATGATGCTGGCCGACCTCGGTGCCGACGTGGTGCGCGTGCGTCGGCCCGATCCAGGCGAGCGAAGCGACGGGAAAAAGCGCCCGCTGCAGATGCCGGCCGAGAACGTCGACCTGCTGCACCGCGGCAAGCGGATCGTCGACCTGGACGTCAAGAACGAAACCGGGAAGCTGCTCGCGCTCGCCGCGAAGGCCGATGTGCTGCTGGACTGCTTCCGGCCGGGCACCTGCGAGCGTCTCGGGATCGGGCCGCAGGACTGCGCCGCCGTCAACCCGCGGCTGATCTTCGCGCGCATCACCGGGTGGGGGCAGGACGGGCCGCTGGCCCAGACCGCGGGGCACGACATCAACTACCTGTCGCAGACGGGCGTGCTGAGCGCCATCGGCTACCGGGACCGTCCGCCGGTCGCGCCGCTGAACCTGGTCGCCGATTTCGGCGGCGGCTCGATGCTGGTGCTGGTGGGTATCGTGACCGCCCTGTTCGAGCGGGAGAAGTCCGGTGCCGGGCAGGTGATCGACGCCGCCATGGTCGATGGGGTCAGCATGTTGGCGCAGATGATGTGGACCATGAACGCGACGGGTTCGCTTGCCGATCAACGGGAGTCGTTCCTGCTCGACGGCGGGGCTCCGTTCTACCGGGTCTACGAGACCTCCGACGGCGGGCACATGGCGGTGGGTTCCATCGAGCCGCAGTTCTTCGCGGCGCTGCTCGCCGGACTCGGCGTGGACGCCGGCGAGGTGCCGGCCCAGTTCGACCGGGAGCGCTGGCCCGGCATGCGTGCGGTGTTCGAGGCTCGGTTCGCCGCGCGCACCCGGGCGCAGTGGACGGCGACCTTCGCGGGCACCGATGCCTGCGTCACCCCGGTGCTGAACTGGGCCGAAGCCGCCGAGAATGAGCACCTGCGCGCCAGGGACACGCTGGTCGACGAGCACGGGGTGCGCCAGGCCGCGCCGGCGCCGCGGTTCTCCCGCACCCCGGCCGGGCCGATCGGCCGACCCCCGCGGCAGACCACGGCGCTTGACCGGGTCGGTTGGTGAGCCGGATTTGCTGCTGGCGTGGACGTAAATTATCAATGCCCAGTTGGCCGAAATCCTTGCATCAATATAAGGGCGGTCTTATATTTGCCTGATGGCTGTCAGAGCGTCGAGAGAAATCCTCTTCGACGCCTCGCCGGAGGCGATCCTTGATGCGCTCGCCGCCATCGACGAGGTGCCGACCTGGTCCACCCTGCACCGGTCCGCCGAGGTGGTGGACCGCCATCCCGATGGCAGGCCCCATCACGTCAGGGCGACGGTCAAGATCATGGGGATCACCGACAGGGAGATGCTGGAATATCACTGGGGCGACGACTGGATGGTCTGGGACGCGCAGGACACTTTCCAGCAGCGCGGCCAGCACGGCGAGTACAAGCTGATCCGTGAGGGTGACCGCACCCGCGTCCGGTTCGACCTCTTCATCGATCTGGTCGCGCCGATCCCGGAGTTCCTGTTGCGCAGGGCCAAGGCGATGGTGCTCGACGCGGCCGTGGACCGGCTCCGCACCCGGGTCACCCGCTTCCACGGCTGAGCGCCTAACGGCGCCGAAACAGCGGCGCAACACGACCGGCCTAATCTCAGCCGATGTGGGTGCGGCGCTCGGTTCTGCTCGAATGCCTGGTCGCCGAACGGGCAGGCACCTCGCATGACGGTGTGCTCGGTGAACTGCGGCGCGCCATCCTGGATGGTGGCGTCCCGCCGGGCACCCAGATCCCGCTGGCCGAGGTCGCCGAAATTTTCGGGGTGAGTCAGATCCCGATCCGCGAGGCGCTGAAGACCCTTGTCGCCGAGGGACTGATCTCGCACCGCCGCAACGGTGGTTACACCGTCGCGCTGCTGACCGCGCAGGAACTGCGCGAGATGTACATCGTGCGTGAGACATTGGAATCGGCATCCCTGGCCGCAGCGGTGCACAACGCCACCGACACCGATCGTGCCACCGCGGTGATCGCCAACCAGCGCCTGGAACAGGCCATCCGGGACGGGGATGCGGCCGCGTATCACCGTGGCAGCAGGCAGTTTCATGCCGCGCTGACCGGACCCTCGCGGATGCACCGGCTGCTGCACATGCTGGAGGCCGCCTGGAACGTCACCGAGCCGGTGCAGTCGATGGTGCATGTCAGCCCCGCCGATCGGGCTGATCTGCACGCCGATCACCGCGCCATGCTGGAGGCGTTCCTGGCCGGCGACGTCGATACGCTGCTGGCCATCTCCGAACAGCATGCCGCCCGCCTCAACGCCGTCATCGCCACCTTGCCGCGTGACACCGGTCTGCTGGCGTGAGCGAATATATTTCCGGCGCAACCGACCGATAAGTCGGCCGAAACGGTGGGGAAACAATCCGGTCCCATAGTCGGCAACCATGACCGATACCGTTGTACCTCCGCATGACGCGCCCCCGGGAGCCGTTGTCGGTGCCGGTGACATTGTCGAAGCCGCCGGCCATCCGGTCGGCGGCGGCGTCATCAAGCCCGGCTACGACCCCCGCCTGACGAACGAGGATCTCGCCCCGCTGGGCAAGCAGACCTGGACGTCCTACAACATCTTCGCGTTCTGGATGTCCGATGTGCACAGCGTCGGCGGCTATGTCACCGCCGGCAGCCTGTTCGCCCTCGGCCTGGCCAGCTGGCAGGTGCTGATCGCGCTCTTGGTCGGCATCAGCATCGTGTACTTCTTCTGCAACCTGGTGGCCAAGCCCAGCCAGGCGACCGGGGTGCCGTATCCGGTGATCTGTCGAACCGTCTTCGGTGTGCTGGGCGCCAACATCCCGGCCATCATCCGCGGTTTGATCGCGGTGGCCTGGTACGGCATCCAGACCTTCCTGGCCTCGGCGGCACTGGACATCGTGCTGATCAAACTCTTTCCCAGCCTGGCCCCCTACGCGGTGGTCGCGGACTACGGATTCGCCGGGTTGTCACTGCTGGGCTGGGGTAGCTTCCTGCTGCTGTGGGTGTTGCAGGCCTGCGTGTTCTGGCGCGGTATGGAGTCGATCCGCAAGTTCATCGACTTTTGCGGGCCCGCCGTGTACGTCGTCATGTTCATGCTCTGTGGCTACCTGATCTACAAGGCCGGTTGGGCCGCCATCGATCTGAACCTCGGCGGGGTCACCTACACCGGTTGGTCCTCGGTTCCGGTGATGCTGGGTGCCATCGCGCTGGTGGTCTCCTACTTCTCCGGCCCGATGCTCAATTTCGGCGACTTCTCCCGCTACGGCAAGTCGTTCGCGGCCGTCAAGAAGGGCAACTTCCTCGGCCTGCCGGTCAACTTCCTGGTGTTCTCGGTGCTGGTGGTCGTCACCGCATCGCTGACCCTGCCGGTGTTCGGTGAGCTCATCACCGACCCGGTGGAGACGGTGGCCCGCATCGACAGCACCTTCGCGATCGTGCTGGGCGCGTTGACCTTTGCCATCGCCACCATCGGTATCAACATCGTTGCCAACTTCATCTCCCCGGCGTTCGACTTCTCCAACGTCAGCCCGCAGCGCATCAGCTGGCGTGCCGGCGGCATGATCGCCGCCGTCGGCTCGGTGCTGATCACACCGTGGAACCTGTACAACAACCCCGAGGTCATCCACTACACGCTGGAAACTCTGGGCGCCTTCATCGGCCCGCTGTTCGGTGTGCTGATCGCCGACTACTACCTGATCCGCAAGCAGAAGGTGGTGCTCGATGATCTGTTCACCATGGATGAGTCCGGAAAGTACTGGTACAAAAAGGGATACAACAAGGTGGCCGTCGTCGCCACCGTCATCGGTGCCATCTTGGCCATGATTCCGGTGCTGCTCGGTGGTTCCGTGGCGGGCATGGCTGCCGCCGCCCAATACAGCTGGTTCATCGGTTGCGGAGTCGGCTTCGCGATCTACTACCTGTGGGGCAAGCGGGACGCCCTGGTGGCAGAATCGTTGTCGTGAAGCGTATTTGGGTGATCAACCCGAACACCACCCGGGCAATGACCTCGACGATCGAGGTCTGCGCCCGGGCGGTGGCGGCTGAGGGGGTGGATGTCACCGGCGTGACCTCCGAGTTCGGGCCGCCGTCCATCGAGAGCCACTATGACGAGGCGATGAGTGTGCCGGGCCTGTTGGCGGCGATCCAGCGCGGTGAGGCCGAGGGCGTCGACGGTTATGTCATCGCCTGTTTCGGGGACCCGGGCCTGGACGCCGCACGGGAACTGGCCACCGGACCGGTGATCGGCATCGCTGAGGCCGCCATGCAGACCGCGAGTCACCTGGGCCGCGGGTTCAGCATCGTGACGACGCTGGGCCGCACCATCGGGCGGGCCGAGGAGCTGGCCGAACGCTACGGGATGAGCCGGTTCTGCCGCGGCTTCCACGCCTGCGAGATACCGGTGCTGGATCTCGAAACCGATCCGATGGCAACGAAACTCGTCACCGACGCCTGCCGGGAGGCGGTGGAGCGGGACCGTTCCGACGCGGTGGTGCTGGGCTGCGCGGGGATGGCCGAAATGTGCAGGCACATCTCGGAGGAGATCGGTGTCCCCGTGGTCGACGGTGTCACCGCCGCCACGCTGACCGTGCAGTCGCTGGTGGCGATGGGCCTGCGTACCGGTAAGCGCGGCGAGTTCGCG
Organism: Mycolicibacterium frederiksbergense; assembly: GCA_030499155.1. Taxonomy (GTDB): domain Bacteria; phylum Actinomycetota; class Actinomycetes; order Mycobacteriales; family Mycobacteriaceae; genus Mycobacterium; species Mycobacterium frederiksbergense_A. Next base: position 2,470,773 of record JAUKNU010000001.1, read on the forward strand.
ACGCCGCCGGCCAAGGAGTACGTTTACAAACCCTAATCCGTCGTGGCGGGTCCGGCGGCGTGTTGCTCCCGCCGGACCCGCTGTGCGGGTGATGTTCTCTGTTCAGTTTTCAAGGTGCTGAGTCGTGGTTTATGCGGCGGTGGGTAGGTCGGTCATGGTGCGTCGGGCGTGGGATCGCAGGTGTGCGGGTTGGGGGCCGGCCGGGTCGTGCGGTGGGATGAACCAGGGGTGGCGGTCGGGGCCGAGGTAGACCTGCCAGCCACCGTGATGGATCGCGGTGTGGTGGAGTCGGCATAGCAGCACGCCGTTGTCGATGCTGGTGTGGCCGCCGCTGGCCCAGGGGGTGATGTGGTGGGCGTCGCACCAGGACGCGGGTCGTCCGCAGCCGGGGTGCGCGCACCCACGGTCGCGGACCGCCAACCCTTTACGAATCAGCGGCGTGAACGATCGCTCGGCGCGGCCCACATCCAACGGTGCGCCCGCGGCGTCGACGAGCACCGTGGTCAGGGTGCTGTCGCAGGCAATCAGATCCGCGGTGCTGGTGCTGATGGGCCCGCCGAACCCGAGGCAGTCCACACCCACCGGGGTAGGCCGGATCAGGGTGACGTGCGGGAGCACGCCACCGCTCATCGGACGCTGCGAATTCGACAGGTAGGTGCGCATGATCTGCCCGAACGCATCGGCGCGGCGCCGCCCGACCGGGCGGGGGTCCGGCGACCGTCGGGCAGCGGGACGGGCCGGAACAACGGATCCAACGCGGCCAACAGTTCCTCTGCGGTGAGCGCGTCGAGGTCCAGGCTGGCCGCGACCCGCCCGTCCTCGCCCTGTACGACGGTCATGTCGTTGAGGTCGGGGTTTTCGGCCACCGGCACCGCGCCGTCCTCGACAGGCTGAGCGGCGGTTCTGGCGATGGCGATCTCGCGGGCCTTCTTGTCCACCCCGGACGGGGTGGTCTGAATCATCAACGTTGTCACGACGCCCGCCCGGTCTTCGTCGCACAACGGCACCCGGTTGTGGATGTGGGCGACGCCCTTGCCAACCGCGTCGGCGAACTCGATACCGACCCCACCCAGACGCTGGGCCCGGGTCAACGCCGGCAACGTCGGCGCCGCCCGCCCCACCCGGGCCGCCCGGTACGCCGCACCGGGTGCCACACCCAGGCTGGTGAGCAGGTCGGCGCCCGTGCGCAGGTGTTTGCGCGCCGGGATCCCGGCCCGCTCCGCGGCCGCAACCGCCTGGGCGATCACATGATCGAACAGATTGCGCAAGGTCACCGCCGCCGCCAACACCGCCAGCAACGGTTGCTCATCGATCACCCGCCGCGGAGAATCCAACAGATCACACAACCGGCGATCGGCATCGTCCTCGGGCGCTGGCCGCGCAGCAAGATCATCGATCAGCGCATCAATGAACGTGTCGAGATGGGTGGCGTCCATAGGGATACCGACTTTCACAGAAGGTGCCCAACGGGGCACGATCAGTCAATACGGCTCGCACAGTCCCGTAGGACCGTCGAACCTCGCGGCGACCGGAGTCGCGGTCTGTGCTCACCGGGTGGCGATGGGAGCAACGTCGCATTCGAACTTGTGTTCGATCGTACGCCGCAAAACGGTGGCGTGCAAGTGTTTTGTCTCAAGACGTCGGTGACAGTTCTGCACCAGGACATCGGTGACACTGTGCAGATTGACGGGCCGGCCGCGGTGCTCAGGCGCGGTACGACAAGTCCAGAGCTACGCGACCGGCGCCGGGTGAACCACCCGCCAGTGCTCGGCGATCTCGATGCGTCGCGCCACCCACACGCGGTCGTGTGACTGCACGTGGTCCAGGAACCGCTGCAGAGCCGCCGCCCGCGCGGGCCGGCCGACCAGCCGGCAGTGCAGACCCACGGACAACATCTTCGGCTGCCCGGCAACACCTTCGGCGTAGAGCACGTCGAAGGCGTCGCGCAGGTGCGCGTAGAACTCGTCGCCGTTGGCGAACCCGGCCGGCGACGAGAACCGCATATCGTTGGTGTCCAGGGTGTAGGGCACCACCAAGTGATCGGTGTCGCGCACCTTCACCCAGTACGGCAGGTCGTCGGCGTAGGAATCGGAGTCGTAGACGAACCCGCCGTGCTCCACCACCAGCTCGCGGGTGTGCGGGGAATCCCGACCGGTGTACCAGCCCAGTGGTGCCGCACCGGTCAGCTCGGTCAGGATCTGCATGGCCTCGGCCATATGGGCGCGCTCGGTGTCCTCGCCGATCAGCTGATAGGACTTCCAGCGCAGCCCGTGGCAGGCGATCTCATGACTCAGCTCCGAGAACGCAGCCACCGCTTCGGGATTGCGCTGCATGGCGCGTGCCACCGCGAAGATGGTGAGTGGCAGGCCGCGCTGCTCGAAGATCCGCAGGATCCGCCACAGCCCCGCGCGAGAGCCGTACTCGTACATCGACTCCATGCTCATGTGCCGGTTGCCGAACGCCTCGGCCGGGGTGATCTCGGACAGGAACGTCTCCGACGCCGGATCTCCGTCCAGGATCGAGTTCTCGGCACCCTCTTCATAATTCAGCACGAACTGCACGGCGATCGCGGCGCCGCCGGGCCACCGCGGATCGGGTGTGCTGCGCCCGTATCCGATCAGGTCGCGGGGATACGTCACGCCAGCTCCCCGTACAGCCGCAGCCGCGCGAGCCCGCCGTCCGGGTAGATGTCCAGCCGTACCTCGGTGAGCACGTCGTCGGCGTCGATCAGGAACTTGTGCCGGGTATCGGGTAGCAGATCGGTGCGTGGCAACAATTCCACCCGGTCACCGTTGGCGCGGAACCCGGTGAGCGCGGCCGAGCCCGGGGAGTTGCCGATGAAATACGAGGTGTCGATCTCGGCCAGATTGATGCGGCCGGGACCGGCCAGCCGGAACCGCACCCAGTCGTTGGCGTCATCGCGGCGGCGTGCAGTCTCCCAGCCGTCGCCCATCACCTGGGCGTAGCCCGGGAAGATCAGTTTCTGCGGGGAACTGTAGAACCGGTTGGAGCAGTCGAGGACCAGGCCCCCGTTCTCCAGCGCGGCGAGGTCCAGCGGGCCGACACCGAAGAAACGCTTGTCCGGCAGGCCTTCCCCGTGCACCCGCAGACGCGCCACCCCACCGTCGGGGTAGATGTTGAGTCGCACATGGGTCCAACGGTTTTCGGAACTGACCTCGAAGTTGTTGCGGGTGTCCCCGTAGGCCCGGCTGCGTTCGATCAGCGGCGTCCAATTCTGGTCGGCGGCCAGCTGTTCGGCGGTGGGGTAGCCGTCGACCTCGAGCGCGTCCAGCGAGATGGCGGGCGGGTAGTTGCCCTTGAACCATGCGGTGTCCACCACCACGCCGCGGATCACTCCGGGCACCCCGAGCCGGACGATCGCGGTGTCATGGCCGGTTTCGCGGCGGCGCCTTGTCTCCCAGCCGTCGTAGACCTGGCCCTTGTGCCCGAACGAGGCGGGCCGGTACGTCGACGGCCCCTGCGAGATCAGGTTTTCCTTCTCGGCGAAGGACTCGTCGTTCGCCCAGACGACGGCGCCGCCGAGAGTGCGTAGCGCCAGATCCGGCAGCCAGGTGAAGTCGGGGAGAGATTCGGTCATATCAGCTTCCGGTCCTTGAGCTTTCGCAGTACATCGATGGTGGCCGCGGGGGCCAGGGTTGCGACGTCGTCGGCGTCGAACGCGCCGCAGTCCAGTCCGCGCAGGACGACCGTCGACAGCGCCTCCGCGGTGGCGGGTTCATCGACGATCGCGCCGCCTCGTCGTTCCAGGTAGGCCTGCAGTCGGGGTGCGGCCGCAACGACCGCTGCGCGGAAGAAGGTGAAGGTGGCCAGCCATCGGGTCACCAGATGGCCGGCGTGCATATCCCAGCCCTGGTAGTAGCCGCGTTCCAGGGACCGGGTCACCAACCGATGATGTCTGCGGATGGCGGCCACCACCTGCTCGTCGGACCCGACGGGGAACACCTGGGTGGACCCGTCGGCGATCCACACCCCGGTCTGGGCGGCGGCGGTCTGCATGACGGCCTTGGCGTGGTCGGCGATGGGATGGTCGAGGGACTGCTGCTGCGGCGCGATACCGCAGGCCGCGCTGTAGTCGTAGGTGCCATAATGCAATCCGCTGCATCGGCCCTCGGCCAGATCGATGGCCCGGGCCACTGTCGCGGCGCCGTCGGGTCCGATGACGGCCTGCGGACTCTCGATCTGCAACTCGAACCGGAGAGTGCCCGCGGGCAGTCCGTGCTCCTGCTCCAGGGCCTCGCACAGCCACACCGTGGCGGTGACCTGTTCGGCCGCACGCAGTTTCGGCACGGTGAACACGAAACCCGTTGGGACGCCGCCGTCGAGCACCAGTTCCAGGGTGCGCACCGAGCGGCGCCGGTCCGCGGCGGTCAACCCCTTGATCCGGATGCCGGAACTGCCCAGCGCCAGCGCACGCAGGGTGTCTCCGGCCCGCACCGCGTCGGCGTCCTCGGCCTCGTCGGCGCGCCGCCCGTAACCGTCCTCGAAATCCAGCCGCAGATCCGCGATGGGGGCGGTGCGCAGCCGGTCCCTGACCATCGCCAGGGTGGTCTCATCCCCGAGCTCGGCGAACACATCGGGGTAGCGGTCCAGCAGTTCGAGCGCGTGCGCGCCCCACTCGATGACGGTGGCCGGGCCGGCGTCCGCGGCACTGACGTACACGGTGTGCATCGGCTGGCTGTCGGCGCGGTCCCCCGGGTATCGCGCGGCCAGCGCGGCGTCGACACCCTCGAGCAGGGTGTCGAGACGTGTGAGCGTGTCCTCGGGGACTCGGCGCACAGTGGGCATCGGTCCATCCTGCCGTGTCAGCGCGACTTGAGCACCCCGAGGCGGCGGATCGCCTCGTTCATCGTCGCGTCGCGTTTGCAGAAAGCGAAGCGCACCAGGTGATTCCAACCGTGATCGCCGCTGGTGAACGCCGACATGGGAATCGCCGCAACCCCGGCGCGCTCGGGCAGTTCGGCACAGAACGTGGTGGAGTCGGCGTATCCGAGCGGCCGCGGGTCCGCACACAGGAAATAGGTGCCGTGGCTGGCATGCACCCCGAACCCGATATCGGTCAGGGCCGCGGCCAGCTGGTCACGCCGGGCCTGCAACGTATCGCGCAGGGCCAGCGACCAGCCGTCCTCGTCGTTGAGGGCCTTGGCGACCGCCGGCTGGAATGGCGCGCCGCCCACGTAGCTCAGGTACTGCTTGGCCGCCCGCACGCCCGCGATGAGGTCGGCCGGGCCGCATGCCCAGCCGATCTTCCAGCCGGTGACGTTGAACATCTTGGCCGCACTCGAGATGGTGACGGTCCGCTCCGCCATGCCGGGCAGCGCCGCCAGCGGCCGGTGCCGCAGGCCGTCGAACACCAGGTTCTCGTACACCTCGTCGGTGATGACCAGCAGGTCGCGCGCGATCGCCAGTTCGGCGATCGCGGCCAGCTCCTCGGCCGAGGCGACGCTGCCGGTGGGGTTGTGCGGCGAATTGAGGATGAGCGCGCGGGTGTTCGGCGTCACCGCGTCGCGTAGTGCCTCGACGTCGATGGCGAACCCGGGAGCGTCGGAGACCATCGGCACGGCGACCCGGTGGCAGCCGGCCATCGCGATCACCGGCGAGTAGGAGTCGTAGAACGGCTCGATCACCAACACCTCGGAGCCGGGTTCTACCAGCCCGATGACCGATGCGGCGATGGCCTCGGTGGCCCCGACGGTGACCAGGATCTCCGAGTCCGGGTCGTAGCTGACGCCGTACAGCCGGCGGCGCTGCTCGGCGATGGCCTCACGTAGCGCCGGGATGCCCAGGCCGGGTGGGTACTGGTTGATGCCCTCGGCGATGGCGTCCTGGGCGACCTTCAGCATGCCGGCGGGGCCGTCCTCGTCGGGAAAACCCTGCCCGAGATTCACCGCGCCGATGCGGGCCGCCAGTGCCGACATCTCGGCGAAGATCGTCACCGCGTACGGCTGGAGTCTGCGCACGGTCATGGCGTCGACCCTATCCGTGCTGGGATCTGAACCCGGGTGGCACCACCCGCAGCTTGGCGGCGATCCGCGTCAGCGCCGCCAGGTCGGCAGCCGTGAGCGGGTCGATGATCAGTTCGCGAACCGCACGCACGTGGATCGGCGCGGCCTCGACGACCAGCCGGTGGCCGTCGTCGGTGAGCTCGGCCAGCGTGTAGCGGCCGTCGTCGGGGTCCGGGAAGCGGGTCACCCAACCGCGCTGCTCGAAGCGTTTCACCACATTGGACAGCCGCGACAGGGATCCGTTGGCCAGGAACGCCAACTCGCTCATCCGGATTCGCCGATTCGGGGCATCGGAGATGTGACTGAGCGTCAGATACTCGAAAAGGGTGAGGTCGACGTGGCGCAGCGGAGCCTCGAGTTGCCCGGGCATCAGCAGGATCAGCGAGATCAGACCCGTCCATGCCTGCTTCTCGTCGTCGGACAACCACTGGGGTGCGTCGGTGCTCGCCATCGCGATGACTTTACGCATGAAGTCATAGGATGTACGTTTAACTTCATGCGTGAAGTAAAAAATGACATCGAGTTCTTCGTGACGCCGGGCTACGGGCAGAGCGCCCTGGCCGAGCGGCATTACCACCAGGCCGTGCGGATCGGCGACAGGGTGGAGATCTCCGGTCAGGGAGGCTGGGACGACGATCTCAACTTCCCGGAGTCACTGGAGGACGAGATCGTCCGGGCTTTCGAGAACGTGGAGCGCACCCTCGCCGTGGCCGGCGCATCCTGGCGCGATGTCGTGCAGGTGAACTCCTACCACGTGCTCAAGGAGTCGGACGAGAACTTCGACGCCCACAACGAGGTCATGTTCGCGCAGCTTCGTCAGTGGATGCCGGACCGGCCGCCCATCTGGACCGAGACCGGCGTCACCGCGCTCGGGGCACCGAAGATGCGCATCGAGATCCGCGTCACCGCAGTGGTCGAGAGCTGATGCGCGCCATCGTCTTCGACCCCGATGCCCCGCGCAACTTCGCCTTCGCCGATGCCCCCGACCCGGTGCCCACGGCGCCGAACGAACTGCTCATCGAGGTCAGGGCCATCTCGCTGAACTTCGGTGAGGTGTACTACGGCGACAACGCCGAACACCCCGGCGACATCCCCGGCTGGGACAGCGCCGGCGTCGTGATCGCCGCCGCCGCCGACGGCTCCGGTCCGCCGGTGGGCACCAGGGTGGCCGGGGCTTCCTGGTCGAAGGGCTGGGCGCAACGTCGGGTGCTGGCGTCGGAAAACGTTGCGGTGATCCCCGATTCGGTCGATTTCGACACCGCGGCCGCGCTGCCGGTCGCCGGGGTGACGGCCGTCCAGACCATCCGCCGGCTCGGTCCGGTACTCGGCAAGCGGGTGCTGGTGACCGGAGCCTCCGGTGGTGTCGGCCGACTGGCCGTCCAATTGGCCGCCCGGGCGGGTGCGCACGTGATCGCCGCGGTCGGCAGCCCCGAGCGCGGAGCGGGCCTGCACGAACTCGGCGCCGACGAGATCGTGGTCGGCCTCGGCGGGGTCGACCCGGTGCACGGCGTGCTCGAACACATCGGCGGCACCATGCTGGCCGCTGCGTACGGACTGCTCGCCGACGGCGGCACGCTGATGTCGGTCGGATCGGCGTCCGGTCAGTCGACGTTGATCGATTTCGAGGCGGCGCGAATGGCCCGGAAGAACAACAGTATCGAATCGTTCATGGCGAACTGGCCGCTGGGCGAGGAGTTGCAGTACGTGCTGGATCTCACCGGCCGCGGACTGCTGGACGCTCAGGTGAGCTACCGCGATTCCTGGGACAATCTCGATGCCGCGATCGACGCCCTGCTCGGCCGGCGGGTGGCCGGCAAGGCGGCGCTCACGGTGAACTGAGCCGCGGCCTCAGGTGGCGAACAACCGCGACGTGCGCTCCTCGTGACACATCCCGCTGATCTCCAGCGTGGGGGACACGCTGCTCAGCTCCGACAACGGGCGCTCGCACGCCGACGCCGCCGCCTGCGTCATCGTTGCGGCAGTGCGTAACTGGATACGCTGGCTCTGCAGCGGGCCCAGCCGGCCCAATCGCACCGCGGCACTGAGCATCGATGCCATCAGCGACCGCAGCGAACCCAGCACGGCGAGTTGCTCGGTGACACCCAGATGGGCCTGCACCACGCCGTCCACGACGGCGGCGTGACCGTGGGTGCTACCGGCCAGCACGGCGCGCAGGTACGGGTGCTGCTCGGCGATACCGATATCGCAGGCCGTCGCGGTCAGCTGCCTGCCCGCCGACACCGACGCGGTGCGGGAATTGTCGAACAACTTGTAGGACGCGATCAGCTCGTCGAGCTCGGTCAGGCGTTGCGCCGACTGCCAGCCCCGCCAGGCGGCGGCGGTGACTGTGGCGTCCAGCGTCGCGTAACCGTGGGTGAGGTAACCGCACACCGCCGCCTCGATCGCATCGGCTCCGGCATCGGGCCGCTGGGCCAGCCATTCCTCGAGTCCGTGGCTGTGCACCATCCGCCCGGCCGGAAACGCGCTGTCGTGCAACTGCACCCACAGCGCGATCGCGGTGGCGGGGTCAGTGGTGATGGCCGGCATGGTGGTCGGCTGAGGTCGCCGACCACCCGTCGGTGGCCATCGCCATCTCGGTGACCTCGCCGATCACGCCGAGCCCGGCGAGCATTTCCCGGGCGGCCGCCGCGCTGGTGAACAGCGGCGCGGTCAGCGTGTCGTGGTCGACGTCGATGGGCGCGTGCTGATTGCCCAGCGTGTGGCCGAGCAGCAGCATGGCGCGTGCGGTGTTGTCCGCGAAGCGGACCCGGATGGCCGGTTCGCGCGGGCGCCGTACCACCACGACATTGACACCATCGTCGGCGATCACCATGTCGTGGCGCAGGAAGGCGCCGCGCGGCAACATGATCCGCACCTCGATCCCGGTATCGGTCGTGACGAGCTGGCGGTGCTTGCCGGCATCACCCCAGCCGATGTCGACGTGGTGGTGGCGGCGCCCGGCGAAGCCCGGGTCGTCGGCGGTTCCGAGAACGGCATCGGCCAGCACGTCAGGCGCTCCTTGCGATCGGTGGGGACAGCACACTGCGGCGCGCCGCGGCAAGCAGCGCGCGGCACACCTCGTTCAACTCGGGCGCCCGGGCGGTGGTCAGACGCGCGAAAACACCCGCCCGGTGCGGAAGTTCACCGGCACCGCCGAGCACACCCGCACACCCGGCAAGGATCGCCCGGACCGCGGCCAGCGCCGGTTCGGGCGACAGGCCGGGTGCGACGATGAGCAGGGTGGCCAGATAGTCGCTGTCCAGACCCGCCCGTGCGGTGATGAGCTGGCGATCCCGCGCGACCACCTGCCCGCCCACCCGCACGGTGAACGCGTTGTCGATGGTGGCGTAGCGGAAACGTTCCCCGTGCGCGATGCGGCCCGCGGCGATGGCATCCCAGCCGATGTAGGTCCCGCCCTCGTCGACGTCCAGCTCGATGCTCTGGGTCCACGACGAATCCGATTGCGGAATGAGAGTTTTGGGCAGGTATTCCAGCACGGCGCCGGATCGGACACTGAACCGCACGCGGTGCCGGGCGCCGGGGCCGGTCCCGGCGAACACCTGGGTGGCGGCCTGGCTGGTCATGTGCAGGTGGGTCCCGGCAGCGCAGTGCACGGTGGTCTGCAGATCGTCATCGGAGAAGGTGCCGCCGCTGGGGCTCTGCACGCACAGCACCGCGGCGTGCGGGAATTCGGCGTCGGTGTGCAGCGCGGTGGTCACCCGCTGTGGATAGCGTTGCCGTAGCTCGGCGATCCGGGTGGCGCCGGTGGCGTCGGCCAGGGTGTGCACCGTCAGCTCGCCGGGCGCGATCATGCTGTGGCCGTCAGCATCACACCGCGTAACAGTTCCTCGGTGAGCGCGTCGAGACCGGTGCCGGAGCGCAGATCGGTGAATACGGTCGGCTTGACCGGGCGGGCGACGGCGCAGTCGCGGCGCATCCCCTCCAGATCGGCTCCCACCAGCTCGGCCAGATCGATCTTGTTGACCACCAACAGGTCGGCCTGCAGCAGTCCGATGCCCTTCTTGCGGGGGATGTCGTCACCGCCCGCGGTGTCGATCACGAAGATCCAGTAGTCCACCAGATCGGAGGTGAAGGTGGCCGCCAGATTGTCGCCGCCGGACTCGATGAGGATGATGTCGAGATCGTCGAACTCGGCGCACAACCGGCGTGCGGCGGCCAGGTTGGCCGACGGATCTTCGCGGATGGCCGTGTGCGGGCAGGCGCCGGTCTCCACCGCCAGCACCCGCCGCGGGTCGATCACGCCGCTACGGCGGACACGTTGGGCGTCCTCGTCGGTGACGAGGTCGTTGGTGATGACGGCGACGCTGAGGCCCATCCGGCTCAGTTCGGGAACCAGCATCTCCACCAGCCGGGTCTTGCCGGAGCCGACCGGACCTCCGATGCCGACGCGGAGTACCTCAGTCATGGTGATCTCCCTGCTATTTCAGTGTGTAGCGGCGGCCCAGCGGCACCGTCGTCATCGGTGTACTGGTGCACACCTGACCGTCGACCATCACCCGGTAGGTGTCCGGTTCGATGGTGATCTCGGGCAGGTAATCGTTGTGCAGCAGGTCGGCCTTGGTCAGCGCCCGGGCTCCGCGGCAGGCCACCAGTGGGGTACTCAGTCCCAGGCGGGTGCCCAGGCCGGCCTCGATGGCCGCCGCCGCGACGAAGTTGACCGACACATCGGCCGGGGTGCGGCCGTAGGCGGCCCACTGCGGCCGGTATTTCAACGGCTCGCAGGTCATCAGGGAGGCGTTCGCCTCGCCCATCACCGACCAGGCCGGGAACCCGCCCTTGAACACCACCTCGGGCCGGATGCCGAAGAACTTGGGCTCCCACAGCACGATATCGGCGAGCTTGCCCGGCTCCAGCGATCCGACCTCGTGATCGATGCCGAACAGTTTCGCCGGGTTGATGGTCAATTTGGCGATATAGCGCAGGATGCGGGCATTGTCGGCTCCGGTGCCCACATCGGCCGGCAGCGGTCCGCGGGTGGCTCGCATGTGGGAGGCCAATTGCCAGGTGCGCGCGATCGTTTCACCGATGCGACCCATGCCCTGGGAATCCGAACCCATCGCCGAGATGGCGCCCAGGTCGTGCAGCACATCCTCGGCGGCGATGGTCTCGCGCCGGATCCGTGACTCCGCGAAGGCCACGTCCTCGGGGATCCGCGGATTGAGGTGGTGGCACACCATCACCATGTCCAGATGCTCATCGAAGGTGTTCAGTGTGTACGGGTTGGTCGGATTCGTCGAGGACGGAAGGCAATACGGTTCACCCACCACCCGCATGATATCGGGGGCGTGGCCGCCGCCGGCGCCCTCGGCGTGATAGGTGTGGATGGGCCGGCCGCCGATCGCGGCCATCGTGTCCTCGTAGAACCCGGACTCGTTGAGGGTGTCGGTGTGGATCTGCACCTGCAGGTCGAGTTCGTCACCGGCGTCCAGGGAGGCCCGGATCGCGGCCGGGGTGGCGCCCCAGTCTTCGTGAATCTTGTAGCCGATCGCCCCGGCCAGGCCCTGCTCGATCAGCGGTGCGGTGCTCGACGCACTGCCATTGCCGATGAAGCCGAAGTTCATCGGGAAGGCCTCGGCGGCACCGAGCATGCGGGCCAGGTTGTTCGGTCCCGATGAGGTGATCCCCACGGTGACGGGCCCGAGGCCGCCGCCGATCATCGTGGTGATCCCGCTGGAGATGGCCTCCTCGACCAGGCCGGCGCTGTCGAAGTGCACGTGCACGTCGATGGCCCCGGCGGTGGCGATCATGCCCTCCCCGGAGCGGATATCGGTGCCCGCGCCGATGATCAGCTCCGGATCCACCCCGTCCATGGTGCGCGGATTGCCAGCCTTGCCGACGCCGACGATGCGTCCGTCGCGGATGCCGATATCGGCCTTGCGGATGCCGAGCACCGCGTCGATGATCAGCGCGTTGGTGATCACGAAGTCCAGGGCGCCATCGGCATTGGTGAGGTCGCCGTGCACCGCCATCCCCTCGCGCATGGTCTTGCCGCCACCGAACACGGCCTCGTCGCCATAGACCGTGGAGTCGGCCTCGACCTTGGCCAGCAGTTCGGTGTCGGCGAGGCGGACCCGGTCGCCGGTGGTGGGTCCGTACAACTCCGCGTAGCGGGCCCGGCTGATGCGGTAGGCCATCTCAGGATCCCGCGTCCAGGAATCGGAGCGTGTGCATGCTGGTCATGAGCTCCTCGCTCGGGGACGTGTCGGTGCGTGCGTTGGTGACATCGTTCTGCCCGATCACCAGTTGTTCACCGCCGTAGCTGGTCAGCGAAACCGCCTGTGCTTCACCCGGTTCGAAGCGCACCGCGGTGCCGGACGGGATGTCCAGGCGCATGCCGTAGGCCGATCGCCGGTCGAAACGCAGCGCCCGGTTGGTCTCGAAGAAATGGAAGTGCGACCCGACCTGGATGGGCCGGTCGCCGGTGTTCTCCACCGTGACCGTCGCGGTCGGCCGGCCGTCGTTGAGGTCCAGATCGCCCTCGGCGGGAAACACCTCGCCGGGTATCACGGCGAGTTCCTCGGCGCTGCGGTTGCCGGGCCCGATGGCGTCGTGCACGGTGACCAGCTTCTGCCCGTCGGCGAAGAACGCCTCCACCTGAACCGAACCCAGCAGGGTCCGCACCCCGGGCAGCACATCGTCATCGGTGAGCACACGCGCTCCGTGTGCCGCCGCATCGGCGACGTTCGCACCGGCGCGGGCGGCCTCCACGACCTCATCGGCGATCAGGGCACGGGCCTCGGCGTAACTGAGTGCCAGCCCGGCGGCGCGGTGCTTGCGGGCCAGTTCGGCGGCCAGGAACAGCAGCAGCCGGTCTTCGTCCTTCGGGGTCAGATGCATCGTGTCAGCCCGTGATGCCCTCGGCCCAGGGGTATTCCTTGAGATACGGGTCCGGGGTGATGGGCTGCGGGGATTCCCACACCTGCTGGATCAGGCCGTCCGGGGCGACCTTCCCGATGCGCGCGGTCTTGGTGACATGGTGGTTCTCCCCGTCGATGGTGACGGTCCCCTCGGGTGCGTCGACGCTGACGCCGCCGGCCGCGCCCTGGATGTCGGGGACCGCGAACGATTGCGCCTTCTCGACGCTCGCCTGCCACAGTTTCACTGCGGTGTAAGCGGATTCCATCGGATCGGAGGTCACCCGGTCGGCGCCGAAACGCTCCTTGAAGTCCGCGACGAAGGCATTGTTCGCCGGGGTGTCCAGGGTCTGGTAGTAGTTCCACGAGGACAGCTGGCCGACCAGCGAGTCGGCGCCGATGCTGCGCACCTCTTCCTCGCCGACGCACATCGACATCACCGGCATCGTCTCCGCGGTGAGCCCGGCGCTGTTGTATTCACGGAAGAAGGAGGTCAGTGACCCACCGACCACGACGTTGAACACCGCGTCGGCGTCGGCGGTGCGGATCTTGTTGACGATCGTGGAGAAGTTGGTGCTGTCCAGCGGCACGTAATCCTCACCCTTGATCTCGATGCCGTTGGCCGCGGCGTAGGCCTTCACGATGGCGTTGGAGGTGCGCGGGAACACGTAGTCGCTGCCCACCAGGTAGAGCGACTTGACGCCCTGCTCCTTGAGATAGTCCAGCGACGGGATGATCTGCTGGTTGGTGGTGGCGCCCGAGTAGTAGATGTTCGGCGAGGATTCCAGCCCCTCGTACTGCTGGCCGTAGTACAGCAGCGCATCCGAGCCCTCGAAGACCGGCAGCATGGCCTTGCGGCTTGCCGAGGTATAGCCGCCGAAAACCGCTGCGACACAGTCACTGTTGACGAGCTTCTGGGCCTTCTCGGCGAATGTCGTCGGCTCGGAGGCGCCGTCCTCGGAGAGCAGGTCGAGTTGCTTGCCCAGCACCCCGCCTTCGGCGTTGATCTGCTCGACGGCCATCACGATGGCGTCGTGGATCACCGATTCGCTGACCGCCAACCCGCCGGACAGCGAGTTGACCGCCCCGACCTTCACGCTGGGGCCCGAGGTGTCCACACAGTCCTGTGCGGCCGCGGTATCGGTGTCGCCGGCGCGACTACCGCAACCGGCGGTGAGCATCGTGGTCGCCGCGAGCAGTGCCACGCCGACGCGCAGTCGTTTCATGAGGGGCCGCCTTCGAGGTCAGGGATCGTTGGCGCCCAGCGTAGGAATTCCCGGCGGCCGGGGGCTATGGGAGGAATCTCCCATTTGTGCCGACGCCGTTGCGTGTCCGCCGCAGCCCGGAAACATCCTCGAAACATGGCCTGCACATGATGCTTTCGAGGGGCAGAACCGTACAAAGGATGACCGATGGGTGCATACGGCGAGGTGCTGGGCAGCACGTCCAGCATCGAAACCCGGGCGCACGACATGCTGGACGCGCTCAGCGCCAAGGCAGCGTCCTCGGCATCGGCGATCAGTCTGTGGGATCCCATCCGCCGCTGCCATGTCGCGGTGGCCAACCACGGTTATCCCGACACGGTGATGGACCATTTGAACACCTGGTTCATCGACCACGATCCGCTCTTCGAGACCATGCGGGCGCGCGGTCTCGGTGCGCTGCGGTGGCGGGACTTCCCCGAGTACCGCGATACCTATTCGGTGCAGGGCGTTTTCGCGCCCGCCGGTTTCGACGAGGGACTGTCGGCACGACTGATCACCGCAGACGGAACCTATGCCGGCACCATCCACGTCAACTGTGACGACGCCCGCTATCCCAGTGATGCCGATGTGGGCGAGATCAATGCGTTGCGCGCGCAGATGGCCGAGCATCTGGACTTCTCGGTGCGGCCCCGGATGGTCGCCGATCTGCTGGCGCCCCAGGCTCAGGCGTGGGCGGTGGATGCCGGCGGCCGCGCCCATCTGCTGAGCCTCGGAGACACCTTCGACCGCCCGATCGACCGTGATCTGGTGGCCGATATGGCGCTGGCCGCGCACACGCCCGGACTGGGTTTCCGTCCCGAGGCGACCCGCTGGCACGACGGCACCGGATGGCTGCACGTCCGTCATATCGCCACCGCCCCGCGGTACCGCCACGACAGCCTGGACGCGGTGGTACTCGTCACCGCCGACCCGTTGCCCTTCGCGATCACGCCGCGCGAACTCGACGCACTCACCCTGGCGATCCAGGGGCTGACGAACAACCAGATCGCGGCGCAACTGTTCATCAGCGTCCGCACCGCGGGTCATCACCTGGAGAGCGCCATGGCCAAGCTGGGCGCGGGCAACCGGGCGGCCTGTGTGTCGCAGGCGGTCTCGTGGGGTCTGGTGTCCGGCAGGCTGCTGGCCGGGAACGAAGCGGCCGCGCGCACCGCTTAGACCGGAATGCGATCGATTGCACCACCTCCCGGGAAGGGCGGATGTGGCGCGGTAATCTGACCCCTGAGCCCGATAGCCGGGGCTCTGAGCAGGGGTGGGGGAACGCCGAGTATGCCGCGACGAGTGACCATCGACGATGTGGCGCGCCTGGCGGAGGTGCACAAGGCCACGGTGTCGAGGGCGCTCAACGCCCGCACGCGCGATCAGGTCAACGCCGAGACGCTCAAACGGGTCAAACGGGCTGCCCGGCAACTGGGTTACGTCCCCAACGCCATGGCCCGCAGCCTGCGGACCAGCAGGTCGATGACCATCGGCGTGATCATCCCGGATCTGATGAATCCGATCTTCCCGCCGATCATCCGGGGGATCGAGCATGTGCTGCAGGCGCAGGGCTACACCGTGCTGATCGCCAACACCGATTCCCACGATGACGTCGAGATCTCGGTCTTCGAGTCGCTGCTGCAACGCCGGGTCGACGGTTTCCTGCTGGCCACCGGCCGGCTCGACGACCAGTCGGTGGTCGAGGAGGCGGCGGCCGCCGCCGTGCCGGTGGTGCTGGTCAACCGCGATGCCGGACTCGGCGACTTCCCCCTGGTGACCGGTGACAATGCGCGCGGTATCGAGTTGGCGCTGGAGCATCTGGTCGGGCTGGGGCACCGCCGGATCATCCACGCCGCGGGGCCGACGAATTTCTCCACGACGCGTTCGCGGGCCGAGGCGTTCGAGGCCGCGGCCACCAGGGCCGGGGTGCAACATCAGACGATCTACGCGTCGGCGCTGACCATCGAGGCCGGGGTGGCTGCCGCTGACCAACTGCTGGCCCACAACACGATCGATCCCACGGCTCTGGTCGCGGGCAACGATCTGGTGGCGCTGGGCCTGATCCGCCGGCTGCGTGCCGAGGGCTTGCACTGCCCGGAGGACGTTTCGGTGGTCGGGTTCAACGACATGCCGTTCGCCGGTGACTTCTGGCCGCCCCTGACCACGGTGCGGATGCCGCTGCGCGAGATCGGCGCCGAGGCCGCCCGCCTGTTGCTGCGCGGAATCGAGTCGGGCGAGCAGGAGGCGGCGACACTGACGCTGCCGGTATCGCTGGTGGCGCGGGGTTCCACGGGGCCGGCGAAGAACTGACCGGTGTTCGGCCGGGTCGCGCTAGGCTTCGGGGGAGCATTCCTACAATCGATTGCAGAGTCATGGATCAGATCACGCTCGGAGTGTTCAGCCCGTCGGTGCTGCTCGACGTCGCCCGCAGCACCGGTCGGCTCTCCGACGCCGGACTCCAGGTGCGCGATGTGCCGGTGCCGTCCTCGCCCGCCCAGTTCACCTCCCTGCGAGCCGGCGAGTTCGATGCTGTATTCACCAGTCCCGACAACGTTCTCGCCTACCGGTTCTTGCCGAGAAACCCGTTGGGGGAGCTGCTCGACGTCGAGATCGTCGCCGGTATCGACCGCGGGCTGCGGTTGTGCCTCGCGGCGCGTCCCCGCGTGACGGGACTCGGCGAGGTCGCCGGTGGACGCCTGGGCGTCGATGTCCCGAACTCGGGATTCGCCTTCGTCGGCTACGCGCTGCTCGCCGAGCTCGGGATCTCCCGGGACAACCTGGAGGTCGTCGCGCTGGGTTCCACACCCAAGCGGGCCAACGCCTTACACAGCGGCGGCTGCGATCTGACGGTGCTCAACGCCGGCAACGAGCTGACGGCGCGGGCGCACGGCTGCCTGCTGCTCGCCGAGGTCACGCGGTTGGGGCCCTACCTGGGCACCGTCGTGGCCCGGTTGCGTGACGGCAACGGTGCCGGCGCCGTCGATCGGCTGGTCGAGGTGCTGGGGGAGACCGCGCGGGCCATCCGTTCCGGGGCGCTGGACGCTCCGGCCGGTGCGGCCGCCGCCCGGTTGCTCGATCTGGGTCCGGAGTTGGCCGCCGAACATGTTGGTGTGCTGAAGGATCCCCTGCGGGGCCTGATCGGCAACGGGGCGGTCGATGTGGCCGCGCTGGGCACCCTCGTCGGGTTGCGCAGGCAGTTCCTGCCGATGCCCGAGCTCGACGGTCTCGCCGCGCGGTTCGGCGAGGTGGTACGCCCGAGCGTGCTGGCGGGCTGAGGAGTCACTCCCGGACGACATAGCGGGCGCGGGCCACTGTGGTGACGGCGGCGTAGACGACCGATGCGACCGCGGCGAGTGCGAACAGTGTGCCGAAGCGGTCGGCGCCCGCCGCGATGTTTCCGGCCGCGGCGCCGGCGGACGCGCCGACGAACAACGCGATCGAGAAGAACGACATGCCGATGGCGCGGCTGTCGGCCGCAGCGTCGGTCATCCAGGTCTGCATCGTGGTGTGCCCGCAGGCCCAGGCCACCCCGAGCAGAATCGCGGCGGCCGACACGGTGCCCAGCGAGATCTGAAGCGCGACGGCCACATACGCGCTCACCGTGCTCAACCCGGCCAACAGCATCAACACCCAGCTGGGCCAGCGGTCCAGGATGAGCTTCATCGACTGACTGACGATCACGACCGCGGCGCCGAACATGGCGGTCGCCACCCCGGCGACCAGCACCGAGGCGCCCGTCGTCTGTAACGCCACCGCGAGATAGTTGAACACGCCGACCAACAGTGCACCCTCGGCGACCGTGAACGCCAGGATCGCCAGGGCCCACCGATTGCCCGCCAGTCGGCGCAGCGACGGGACCAGGCGCTCCGGCACGTCGTTCGCCGATCCCTTGAGTCGCGTGAAACCCAGTGCCAGCACCAGCGATATCGCGAAGATCACCACGTACACCCAGCGCCAGCCCAGCCATTGGGCGATGACACCGGCGCCCACCGTGCCCGCGGACAGGCCGATCGCGATCGCGGCGGCGAGGTTGGCGGTGGCGACCGCGCGCTGTCTGATCGTCAGGGTCTCACCGTAGTAGATCAGCACCGTGGTGATGGTCGCGGCGAACGCGGCTGCCGACGCGGCGCGCGCGATGTTGTAGGACGCCGCGTCATGGGTGAATGCGGTTGCCAGGTTGGCCAACCCGCCGAGCATGGTCGAGATGACCAGGATGCGGATCCGGCCGTAGCGCGCCGCGAGCGTGCTCCAGATCAATTGGGACGCCGCGTAGACCACCGCGTAGACCGTCAGCGAGTGGCCGATCGCCTCGATCGAGGTACCGAAGTCCGCCGCGATGACGGGGACCAGTGGCGGCATCACCGAACGGTCGATCAGCGAGACGAAGGCGCCGATGATCAGGATCATCTAGGCGGCCACACCGGCACCTCTCCGCGGCCGGACCGAAACCGGACGGCCTTCGACCGGACGAACTCGTGCAGCGTCTCCGGAGCGTTCTCGCGGCCGAACCCGCTGCCCTTCTGGCCCCCGAACGGCGACCCGAGGAAGGAACGGCGCATGTAGTTGTTCACGAACACCATGCCGGCTTCCAGACGTTGCGCAATGTGCCAGGCCGCCGCCTCGTCGCGGGTGATCATGGCGGCGGTGAGGCCGTAGGCCGTGCCGTTGGCGATCTCGACCGCCTCGTCCAGGGTGTGATACCGCATCAGCAGCGCGATCGGACCGAAGATCTCCTCCTGTCCGACAGTCGAATCGGGGGCCACGTCGGCGAGCACCGTCGGTGGCACCCAATAACCGTCGGTATAGGGCGCCGCGGTGGGCACCGTACCCTGACCGACGATGCGGGCGCCCTCGTCGAGGGCGGTCTGCAGGTAATCCAGTACCCGGTCGCGGTGTCTGGCATCGACCATCGGACCGATGTCGGTGTGCGCGTCCAAACCGTCACCCACCACGAGCGCCGTCGCCGCGGCGGTGAATTTTTCCAGGAAGGTGTCATATACAGCGTCCTGCACCAGGATTCGTGCCGTCGATGTGCAGGCCTCGCCCTGGTTGTAGAACATCGCCTCGATCGACACCGTGACCGCCAGGTCGAGGTCGGCGTCGGGAAAGACCATCAGGGCGTTCTTGCCACCGAGTTCCATGGTCGCATAGGTCAGATTCTGTGCGGCCGTCTCCAGCACGCGCCTGCCGGTGGCGGTGGCACCGGTGAAGCTGATGCGCTCGACGCCGGGGTGGCCGGCCAGCGCGGCCCCGGCCGTCAATCCGGGCACCGCGTTCAGGACACCCGGCGGCAGCACCTCGTTGGCGATCTCGACGAGCCGCAGCACCGTCAGCGGGGCTTGCTCGCCCGGCTTGATGACCACGGTGTTGCCCGTGATCAGCGCGGGCGCGCCCTTCTTGGCGAAATGGATGGGCGGCCAGTTGAACGGCAGGATGCAGGCGACCACACCGTAGGGCTCATAGACGACCCGGGTCTCGATCGGGCCCTGGTCGATGATCTCACCGGGCAGGCTGTCGCCGAGGCCGGCGAAGAACTCGAAACAGTTGGAGCTGAAGGCCACGTCGTTGGCCAGCGCATCCCGTTTGGGCTTGCCGTTCTCCCGGGACACCAGCTCGCCCAGTTCGTCGGCGTGGGCACGGATGCGCTCGGCGACCTGTTTGAGGTAGGCGCCGCGCTGCCGGCCCGACAGGTCGCGCCAGGCGGGCAGTGCCGCGCGGGCCGACCGCACCGCGCGGTCGACCAGGGCGTCATCGGCGCTGACGACGGTGGCGATTGCCGTGGCAGTCGACGGCTCGACCACCTCGAATGTCGGCAGACCGCCGACCGGGACGAAGCCGCCGTCGATGAAGGCGCCCCATTCGGAGCGCGGCAGCGGCGCCGGCCGGGTGGTCCTGGTGTCGGCCTGGGTCATGGGCGCTCCATCGCGAGTCGGTGGCACTGCAATCGATTGCGGTCGACTATAGACCTGGCCTGGCCTCGGTGGAAGCCCTTTGTTGTAGATACCGGCCTGTGGCGACGTATGTGCCGTTGGGAGTGTGCTGTTGCCGTGACGGACTGCCGGGAAGCTGTTGACTACGCCTCGGCACTGTGTGACGATTCACTGCAATCGATTGCAAGTGATGTGGGCAACACTGAGCCACCGCCATCGGGGCAATCGGTCTGACAGAGAGGTTGGACATGCGCTTTACCAAAGTATTTGGCGCGATCGCCGCGACTGCGGCGATCGCGTTGACCGTGTCGGCGTGTTCTGCGGACGGGGGCGGTGACGGCGATACCCTCCGGATCGGCGCCTCGCTGCCGCTGACCGGCGAGTTCAGCCAGGGCGGCCTGGACACCCAGCGGGGCTATGAGACCTGGGTCGAGATGACCAACGAAAAGGGCGGGCTGCTCGGCAAGCAGGTCGAGATCATCGTCAAAGACGATGCCACCCAGCAGGAAACGGCGGTCAGCAACTACAACAACCTGATCTCGCAGGACCGGGTCGACCTGTTGCTGGGCAGTCAGTCCTCGCTGCTGAACATCCCGGCCTCGGCGATCGCGGAGAAGAACAAGAAGCTCTTTGTCTGCCCGTCCTGCGGTTCGCCGGACATGTTCAGCCGCGGGTTCTCCTACATCTTCTTCTCACAGCAGGCCATCGCCACCGACCAGGCCAAGGTGTTCGCCGAATGGGTCGCCGCGCTGCCACCGGAGCAGCGCCCGACGACCGCCGCCTACCCGACGCTGGACGACCCGTTCGCCGGGCCGGTGGTCGAGGGCGCCGAGAAGATCCTGTCCGCAGCAGGCATCCGAACCGTCTACAAGGACAAGTACCCCGCCACCACCAAGAACTTCGACTCGGTGGTCAACGCCATGCGTGATGCCGGCGCCGAAATCGTGGTGCAGGGAGCGCAATTCGAGGACGGGGTCAACATGATCCGGTCGATGAACCGGGCCAACTACCAACCGTCGATCCTGTACCAGAGCAGCTCACCCACCTACGGCCAGCAGTACCTCGACGCCGTCGGGGCCGACAACGCCGAGGGTGTGTTCTTCTCGTCGAGTTACAGCCCGCTGTCCGACACCACCGACAACGCCGAGTTCGTCGAGCGCTTCGAGGAGAAGTTCGGCCAGAGCCCGCCCGAGGACGCCGCCGACGGGTTCGCCGCCGGACAGGTACTCGCGGCCGCGGTCACCGCGGTCGGCTCCATCGACGACCAGGCAGCCCTCGCAGACTGGTTGCGCAGCAACAGTGTCGACACCCTACTGGGCACCCTCAGCTGGAACGAGGACGGCAGCCCCAAGGGTGACTTCCTGGTCGGGCAGTGGCAGGCCGGTGTCTCCCAGGTTGTCCTTCCCACCGAGGTGGCCACCTCGGATCAGATCTTCCGCTGGCGCGGCGGGGACATCTGATTCCGGCACACCTGATTAGGAGCCATTTCTCATGACATCCCTCGTGCAAACGCTCATCCTCGGTGTGCTCGTCGGCGCGCTGTACGCGCTGATGGCATCCGGACTGACCCTGATCTTCGGGGTCATGCGGGTGATCAATCTGGCCCACGGGGCGTTCGCGGTGCTCGCGGCGTTCCTCACCTTCACGCTGTGGCGCAGCCTCGGCCTGGACCCGCTGCTGTCCATCCCCATCGTCATGGTGGTGATGTTCGGGTTCGGCTGGCTGGTGTACGTGCTGGTCATCCGGCATGTCCGCGGAGCCCACGTGACGATGACGGTGCTGGCCACCTTCGGCATCGCGCTGATGCTCGAGGGCATCATGGGCTTCATCTGGGGTAACACCTCGACCACGGTGGTGGTGTCCTACACCGACGCGTCGCTGACGCTCGGATCGATCTACATTCCGCAGGCCATGCTCATCGCCGCGGTCATCGCGGCCGCGGTGATGGGCGCGCTCTACCTCCTGCTCAATCACACCTGGGCGGGCCGGGCGATCCGTGCGGCGTCCTCCAACGAGAGTGGTGCGCTGCTGGTGGGGGTGAGCGTCGCGACCATCGCCGCACTCACCTTCGCCATCGGTGTGGCCACCCTCGGCGCCGGCGGCGCGATGCTGTCGACCATCTACCCGTTCCTGCCCGGCACCCACTACCAGTGGATTGCCCGACTGCTCGCGATCGTCGTCCTCGGTGGCCTCGGCAGCCTGCCGGGAGCGGTGCTCGGCGCGCTGGTGATCGGCATCGGTGAGATGGCGGCCACCGCCTACGTCGGAGCGGCCTGGCCGGTAGCGGTGCCCTTCCTCGTCATCATCGTCGTGCTGATCACCCGACCACAGGGTCTGATGGGCACCCGACTCCGAGAGGACGCGGTCGCATGAGTACCTCCGATACCACGTCACGGCTGCTCGATTCCACCCTGCACAAGAGGGTGAGCCGCGGTGTGCTCACTGTCGCGGCCGTCGTGATCCTGCTGTTCCCGTTGTCGCCCAGCATGTCCGCGCAGAACATCGTCATCCTGTCGCTGGTGCTGGCGATCGGGGCCAGCGGGCTGAACATCATCACCGGATTCACCGGGTACCTGTCCCTGAGCCAGGGCGCTTTCATCGGTATCGGCGCCTATGTCGGCGCCATCATGGCCAACCGGTTCCCGGATATCGAACCCCTGGTGTGGGTTCCGGTGGCCGGCGTGATCGCCGCATTGATCGCGATGCTGCTCGGACTCGTCACCTACCGGTCCCGTGGCCCGGCGTTCGTCATCATCACCGTGGCGTTCCTGTTCCTCGTCCAGTTCGTCGCCATCGAATGGGTGTCGGTCACCAACGGCAGCTCCGGTCTGACCCTGCCGCTACCGGATTGGCCTGAGGCGTGGGGTAACTGGCCCTTCCATCTGATCCTGGTCGCGCTGCTGGCCGCCTCCGTGTCGATGACGTGGTGGATCCGGCGCACCAAGTTCGGCATGGGCCTGATCGCCATCCGGGAGGACGAAGGCAAGGCCGGCACCATCGGTGTGAACGCCCCCGTCTACAAGCTGCTGGCCTTCGGTCTGTCCGCGCTGTTCGTCGGGATGGCCGGCTCGGTGTACGGGTACTACCTGTCCTTCGTCGACCCGATCGGCATGTTCTCGATCATCACCAGCGCGCTGATCGTGCTCGCGGTGATCCTGGGCGGCCGTGGCACGCTGTGGGGTCCGGTTCTGGGCGCCTTCATCATTCAGCCGGTCAACATCTACGCCAACCAGGCGTTCGGTGGCGGTAACGCGCGGCTGGTGCTCTTCGGCGGACTGCTGGTGCTGCTGGTGATCCTGCTGCCCAAGGGCATCCTGCCTACCGCGGCGGCCTTGATCGAAAAGGCCAGAACCAAAGGTACCGTTGGGCTTTCCGGTGCCCGCCTCAATCCTCTCGACCGCCCCCTGGTCCGCACCGAGATACGCAGACCGGAACCGACAGGCAAGACGATCCTGGAGGTGCGCGGGCTGTTCAAGAGCTTCGGTGGAAACCACGCCGTCAACGATTGCAGCTTCACCGTTCCCGAAGGATCCATCACCGCACTGATCGGACCCAACGGTTCGGGTAAGACGACGGTGTTCAATCTGATCTCGGGCACCATGGCCCCGGACAAGGGCGAGATCCTGCTGGGTGGCGAGCACATGGAGGCGCTCTCACCGTGGTCGCGGGCACACCGGGGACTGGGCAGGACGTTCCAGATCACCCGCCTGTTCCGCGAGATGACGGTGCTGGAGAACGTCGTCGCACCGCTACGGGACTTCTCGGTGTCCCAGCTGGGGCTCGGCGCGGTCAGCGGCACGGAGGCCGCTCGGGCCGAGGAACTCCTGGAGTTCGTCGGGATGGCCGCATACCGCGATGCGCAAGCCGGGGCACTGTCCTATGGCCAGCAGAAGCTCGTCGAACTCGCCCAGGTCCTGATGCTCGATCCGAAGTTGATCCTGCTCGACGAACCCGCAGGCGGCATCAACCCGACGCTGATCGAGCGGATGGGCGATCTGATCCGCGAACTCAACGCGGGCGGCAAGACCTTCCTGCTGGTCGAACACAACATGCCGTTCGTGGTCGGCCTGTGCGATCCGATCCGGGTGCTCGCCCGCGGCGCGGTGATCGCGCAGGGCAGCCCGGAGCAGATCCAGAAGGACCCGCTGGTGCTCGACGCCTACCTCGGTGACGACTACCTGCTCGAAGCGCCTTCGAAGGGCTCGAAAGCAACTGTCGCTCAAGGAATCCGGGAAGGAAACCCAGCATGATCAAACTGGAAGGGGTGGTTGCCGGCTACGGCGGCGGCAATGTCCTGCAAGGTGTCGATCTCGAGGTGGGTCCGGGTGAGCTCGGCTGTATCGTCGGCCCCAACGGCGCAGGAAAATCCACGGTGCTGCGGGCCGTCAGTGGCATCCTCAAGCCCAGTGCGGGCCGGATCCTGCTGGACGGCAAGGACATCACCGGCCTCGCCCCCGATCAGGTGCTCGGCTGCGGCGTCACGCAGGTGCCGCAGAGCAACGGGTTGTTCCCGACGCTGACCGTCAAGGAGAACATCCTGATGGGCGCCTACGTCATCCGCAGGCAACGGGCCCTGGTCAAACAACGCTACGACGAGGTGCTCGGCATGTTCCCGCTGGTGAAAGACAAGACGAGGATCCGCTGCGGCAACCTTTCCGGTGGCCAGCGCCGGATGGTCGAATTCGCGCGTTCGCTGATGCTGGACCCGAAACTGGTTCTGCTCGACGAACCGTCGTTGGGCCTGGATCCCAAGTCGCTCACGGTGATCGACGAGGCCGTCGCGATCATGCGGTCGCAGGGCAAGGCCATCCTGATGGTGGAACAGAACGTCCGGTTCGGACTTCGGATGGCATCGACCGGCATCGTGATGGAAAGCGGCCGGGTGCTCCTCACCGGCCCCGCGCGATCCGTCCTGGAAAACCCTGAGATCGCCGACCTCTACTTCGGTGGTGCGGTGCATGCACCCAGCACATCCGACACGCCGGCAACACAACCGACAGCCTGAGAAAGAAAAGGAACCAGAACATGTCTACCTCGAATCTGAAGATCGGCTGGATCGGCGCAGGCCGGATGGGTGCCCAGCTCGTCACCCGGCTGTTGGACGCGGGCTATGACGTCACCGTGTACAACCGCACCGCCGCCAAAGCCGCCGCACTGGTCGAGAAGGGCGCCAAGGTCGTCACCAAGCCGGTGGACCTGGCCGACCGGGACCTGGTGTTCGCGATGGTGTCCACGTCGGCCGACCTCGAGCAGGTGATGCTCGGGGAAGGTGGTCTGCTGACCGGTAGCGCCTCGCCGCGGGTCATCGCCGACTCGTCGACGGTCTCCGCCGAGGCCAGCGCCAAGATCCGGGAAGCGGCCAACTCCCGTGGGTGTGATTTCCTGGCAACTCCGGTCAGTGGAAACCCGAAAGTCATTGCGGCGGGCAAGCTCACCGTCGCGGTGTCGGGCCCGCGCGAGGTCTTCGAGACCGTGGAACCGGTGCTGGCTGTGTTCGGCCGCAGTGTCACCTACGTCGGCGAAGGGGAGGTGGCGCGGTTGGTCAAGATCGCCCACAACCTGATGCTCGGCGTGGTGACCCAGTGCCTGGCCGAGATCACCGTGCTGGTCGAGAAGGGCGGAGTGAGCCGCGCCGACTTCCTGGCGTTCCTGAACGACTCGGTGATGGGATCGACCTTCACACAGTACAAGTCGCCGGCCTTCGTCAACCTCGACTTCACACCGACGTTCACCATGGGCCTGCTGCAGAAGGATTTCGACCTCGGACTCGAAGCCGCCTACCAGCTCAAGTCGCCCATGCCCATCGCGTCGGCCACCCGGCAGATCGTGGCTCAGGCCGCCGGCGCCGGTGTCGGTGTCGAGGAGGACTTCGCGACACTGCTGCTCGAGGTGGCCCGCGGCGCGGGCCTCGAGCTCGCGGCCGAGAACGTCGCCGTCGATGACGGCCTGACCCCGCCAGTGCACACGTGAGCACCATGCGGCAGCTGGGGGCGCCCGGCCACATGGGCGTCGACTACGAGGAGCGCGTCGACTTCGCCCGGCTCCGGGACTACCGGATCTCCCGGGCGAAGGCGGCGCTGGAGGCCAGTGGCTGTGGCGCCTTCCTGCTGTTCGATTTCTACAACATCCGCTACACCACGCAGACGTGGATCGGCGGGGCGTTGGGCGACAAGATGATTCGCTACTGTCTTTTGACCCGCGACCGGGACCCGATCCTGTGGGACTTCGGTTCGGCGGTGCGCCATCACAAGCTCTACAGCCCGTGGCTGCCGCAGGAGAACTGGCGGGCCGGGTTCCTCGGATTCCGCGGAGCGGTCGCCCCGGACGCGGGCCTGATGCGCGACGCTGTCACCGAGATCAAAGCCATCCTCGTCGAAGCCGGGGTCGCCGACGCACCGGTGGGCATGGACATCGTGGAGCCGCCGTTCCTCTTCGAGATGCAGCGCCAGGGTCTGACCGTGGTGGACGCGCAGCAGAGCATGCTCGATGCCCGGGTGATCAAGTCCTCCGACGAGATCATGCTGCTCAATCAGGCCGCGGCCATGGTCGACGGTGTGTACCAGGACATCGTCGACGTGCTCAAACCCGGTGTGCGCGAGAACGAGATCGTCGCGCTGGCCAACAAGCGGCTCTACGAGCTCGGATCCGATCAGGTGGAGGCCGTCAACGCGATCTCCGGAGAGCGGTGTAATCCACATCCGCACAACTTCACCGACCGGATCATCCGTCCGGGAGATCAGGCGTTCTTCGATATCATCCACTCCTACAACGGGTATCGGACCTGCTACTACCGGACCTTCGGCGTCGGTTCGGCGACCCAGAGTCAACGGGATGCCTACAAGACCGCGCGGGAGTGGATGGACCGCTCGATCGAAGCGATCCGCCCCGGGGTGGGGTCGGATCACATCGCCCGGCTGCTGCCCAAGGCCGAGGACTTCGGGTTCGAGAACGAGATGGCGGCCTTCGGTCTGCAGTTCGCCCACGGTCTGGGGTTGGGATTGCATGAGCGGCCGATCATCTCGCGGCTGAACTCGCTGGAGAATCCGGTCGAGTTGCAGGCCGGCATGGTGTTCGCGATGGAAACGTACTGCCCGGCTTCGGACGGGACGTCGGCGGCCCGGATCGAGGAGGAAGTGGTGGTCACCGACGACGGTCCGGTGATCCTCACCAAGTTCCCGGCCCAGGAGCTGTTCGTGGCCAACGAGTACTAGCCGCGCAGCCGCTCGGCGATCTCGGGGGCGAGTCCGGCGAGGCTCTCCACCCCGAGATCGCCGTGGCGCAGGTCCAGGGTCTTGAGGAATTTCTGCTGGCCCATGGTCAGTGCGATGAAATAGCCCAGTTCGACCAGTTCGGGTTCGGTGAAGTGGGCGTGCAGTTTCTCCCACAGCGCGTCGTCGGCCAGGTTGGGATCCCAGGCGATGGCCTCGGCCCACATCAGCGCAGATTTCTCCCGGTCGCCGAGCACGGTCGAGTCACGGAACTCGATCACCTCGTCGAACTCGCGCTCGGTCAGGCCCGCCTCGGCGCCCAGGTGTGAACGCTGCCCCGCGCAGTAGCCGCAGTCCAGACTCTTGGCGATGAACACGCGCGCGAGTTCCTTGATCGCATGGTCGAGCACCCCGTCGCGGAACGTCTGCTGCCACGACGCGGTGAAGGTGCGCAGCACAGCGGGCACATGGGCGCGGATGGCCTGACTCTCCAGGCGGGGCGTGCCGAAGGTGCGGGACTGCGCCAGGATGTCGACCAGATCGGGCTCGGTGACGCTCTCCGGCCGGACATAGCTGATACGTGCCATCTTTACGCCTTCCAGACCGTCTTGAGGTTGCAGAACTCCCGGATGCCGGCCGCGGCGAGCTCGCGGCCGTAGCCGGAGTCCTTGATGCCGCCGAACGGCAGTTCGGGGTAGGACACCGTCATGCCGTTGAGGAACACCGCACCCGCATCGAGGCGGGCGACGAACCAATCCTGTTCTTCCGGGTCGTTGCTCCACACCGCCGAACTCAGCCCGAAGGTGGTCTGGTTCGCGATGCGGACGGCTTCCTCGCGGTCGGCCACCTTGTACACCGAGGCGACCGGTCCGAATGTTTCCTCGAGCACGATCCGCATCTCGTCGGTCAGCCCGGCCAGCACGGTCGGGTTGTAGTACCAACCCGCCCGCTCGGGTGCGCTGCCGCCGGCGAGCACCTCGGCCCCCTTGACCACGGCATCGTCCACGAGTTCGGCGACGTCGGTACGGCCGGACTCGGTGGCCAGCGGTCCGACGTCGGTGGTTTCGTCGAGCGGGTCACCGACCTTGAGCGCATTCATCTTGGCGACGAACAGTCGGGTGAACTCGTCGTAGATGTCCGCGTGGACGATGAAACGCTTTCCCGCGATGCAGGATTGACCGTTGTTGGAGATGCGGGCCTTCACTGCGGTGGTGGCGGCTGCTTCGATGTCGGCGCTGGGCATCACGACGAACGGGTCGGAGCCGCCGAGTTCGAGGACAGCCTTCTTGATCTGCTGCCCGGCGATACCGGCCACCGAGCGCCCGGCGGGTTCGGAGCCGGTGAGTGTGACGGCGGTGACCCGGCTGTCCTCGATCACGGCCGCGACGTCACCCGCACCGATCAGCAGGGTGCGGAACGAGCCGGCCGGAAAACCACCCCGCTCGAAGAGGTCGTCGAGATAGAGCGCAGACCGCGGGACGTTCGATGCGTGTTTGAGCAGCCCGGTGTTGCCCGCCATCAGTGCCGGGGCGGCGAAGCGGATCACCTGCCACAGTGGGTAATTCCACGGCATCACCGCCAGCACCACACCGAGCGGCTGCCACACCGTGCCCGCGGCCGACGCCGCCACCGACGACGGATCGGCCAGTTGCTCTGCGGCCAGGAAGGACTCGGCGTTGTCGGCGTAGTAGCGGATGTTCTTGGCGCACTTGAGCACCTCGGCCCGCGACTGGGCGATGGGTTTGCCCATCTCGACGGTGATCATCTCCGCGGCCTTGTCGACGTCGGCCTCCAGCAGGTCCGCGGTGGCGTGCATCCACTGGGCGCGCTGCGCATAGGTGGTGGTGCGCAGCTTCTGACTTGCGTCGAAGGCTTGCGCGATTCGTCGCTGCACCTCGTCCGCGGAATGCGCCTGGAAGGTCTCGACCGTCTCACCGGTCGCCGGATTGATCGTTGCGATTGCCATGAATTCCTTCTCTCGGGGACGGCTCAGTCGAAAACTTCTGGGTGGCGCGCGAGTTGGCGCCGAGTACGCCGGATATGGCCGAGCAGTACACGTTCGGCCTCCTCGGAGTCCTGATCGCGGATCGCCGCGACCAGCATGTGATGTTCGTCGTGCACGATGCGGTGGCTGTCATCGTCGAGCAGCCGGGTGAACGCGCGACGGTAGTGCTGGGTGGTGTTCCACAGCCGCTCCACGGTGGGCCCCAGAAACGAGGTTCCGGCACCGGCATAGCTGCCCAGGTGGAACTCGCGGTCCAGTGCCAGGAACTGCTCGACGTCGCTGGTGCCGCGCATCTGCTCGGCGAGTTCGGCCAACCGCTCGACGCTCGGGTCGTCGAGGTGCGGCAGGCTGTACCGCAGCAGCAGCGGCTCGATGCGCTCGCGGACCTGGTAGAGCTCCACGCATTCGTCGAGGCTGAGTGAGGCGATCCACGCGCCGGCGTTGGCCACCGTCGTCACCAGGCCGTCGGCCTCCAGGATGCGCAGCGCTTCCCGAACCGGCACCCGGCTGGCTCCGTACCGTTCGGCCAGCGCCTCCTGTCGCAGCCGGGTGCCCGGCGGGTACCCACCGGTCAGGATGGCTTCGCGCAGTTCGTCGGCGACTCGGGCCCCGGTGATCCCGTCGCGCACCGGCGGAGGTTGGGTCATGTCAGCTCGCCGGGTGATTCGGATTCCACAGCAACACCGGTGCATTGGCCTCGTAGGCTTTGCCGCCCGGGAAACTGACCAGTTCGAATTGCATGCCCCACGGGCTCAAAAAGTACACCCAGCGCTGTCCCTGGCTGGCGTTTCTACTGACGGTCGGGGCACCCAGCACGCGGATACCCGCGGCGCGCAGATAGGCGACAGCGGCGTCGATATCGTCGACGTAGAACGCCAGGTGATGCCCGCCGATATCGCTGTTGCGGGGTTGCGCCGCCTGGCCGTCGGCGGCCTCGTACTGGAACACCTCGAAGTTGGCGCCCGTGCCGCACCGGTAGAACCGCAACTCGCGCATGACCGTGCGGGGGTGGACGTTGAGGTGCTCGGCCATCCAGTCGTCGTCATGGGCGTAGGGGCCCAGCGTGTAGACGTGCGCGCACCCGAGCACGCGGACGAAGAAGTCGTGCGCCTCGTCCAGGTCGGGCACGGTGAATCCGATGTGGTCGGTACCGACCAGGCCGGGCAACGGCATGCAATGAACCTTCCCTAGTGGATCCAATACTGGGCAAGAGTACCGCCACGGCGGGCACTTTTGGAATAGATCTGGTCAAAGTGGATCCAATTGAGTTACCGTTGGGGCCTGCGTCACACACCGCCACCCGGACGTCCGGCCGATGGAGATTGAGGGCAATGCCAACCGAAACCCGCCTGGAGACGGGCTCTCCGTGGATCGAACTCGGCACCACCGACGCGGACTACGACGCCGCCGACCCGGTGCTGCTCGGCACGATGCTGGGCCAGCTGCACCTCATCCGGGCCTTCGAGGAAACCGTCCTCGAACTGGCCGGGGAAGGGTTGGTGCACGGGCCCGCGCACTCCAGCATCGGGCAGGAGGGCGGCGCTGTCGGGTCCATCGTCGGGCTGCGGTCCACCGACGCGGTCAACGGTTCCCACCGCGGTCACCACCAGTTCCTGGCCAAGGCGCTCACCCACGTATCCGGCGGTGTCATCGATCCCGCAGCCGCCGTCACCCCGAAGATCCAGCGGGTGCTGCAGCGCACCCTGGCCGAGATCCTCGGTCTGGCGCAGGGCTACTGCCGAGGTCGCGGTGGATCCATGCACCTGCAGTGGTTCGAGGCCGGCGCGCTGGGCACCAACGCCATCGTCGGCGGTGGCGTCCCGATGGGCGCCGGGAACGCCTGGGCGCAAAAGCACAGTGGGACCACCGATCTGACGATCAGTTACTTCGGCGACGGATCCAGCCAGATCGGTTCGGTGCTGGAGTCGATGAACCTGGCCGCAGCCTGGAAGCTCCCGTTCTGCTTCTTCATCGAGAACAACCTGTACGCCGTCTCGACGCGGGTCGACGAGATCACCGCGGACCCACGGCTGTCGGTCCGGGGCCAGGGGTTCGGCATTCCGGGCTGGCGGGTCGACGGGATGGATCCACTCGCGGTGCACCTGGCGACACAGCAGGCGGCCGAACGGATGCGCGGGGGCCAGGGTCCTGCCGTCATCGAGGTCGAGGTCTACCGCTTCTTCCACCAGAACGGCCCGTACCCGGGCAGTGCGTTCGGGTACCGCAACAAGGACGAAGAGTCGCAGTGGCGCGCGCGTGACCCGCTGGACAAGATGGCCACCCAGATGGCCAGGCGCGGGCTGATCGACCAGGCCGGCGTGGCCGAACTGCGCAGGCAGGCCCAGCAGGCGATGACCTCCGCAGTGGCCGAGCTGCTGGAGACCGATCCGGAGTCGCCGGGCAAGCGGCGCATCCGGCCCGAACTGTGGCCCGACCCGAGCTTCGTCAACGTCGGCGTTCGCGGCGACGCCGGTGAGCTGTCCGCACTCGAGGTGCTGGAACCCACCGCCCACCAGGGGCCCTGGCGTGCACTGAAATTCATCGAAGCCGTCGCCGGCGTGATGGACCGGCGGATGGCCACCGACGAGCGCATCGTGATTTTCGGTGAGGACGTCCACCGCCTCAACGGCGGCACCAACGGCGCCACCAAGGGCCTGGCCAAGTACGGCGAGCAACGCCTGGTGGGCACGCCCATCAGCGAGAACGCCTTCACCGGCCTGGGCGGCGGCCTCGCACTCGACGGCCGGTTCCGGCCGGTGGTGGAGTTCATGTATCCGGACTTCATGTGGGTGGCGGCCGATCAGGTGTTCAATCAGATCGGCAAGGCGCGCCACATGTTCGGTGGCGACAACGCGGTGCCGTTGGTGCTCCGGACCAAGGTGGCGATGGGTTCGGGCTACGGCTCTCAGCACCTGATGGACCCGGCCGGGATCTTCGCCACCAGCCCTGGCTGGCGGATCGTCGCGCCGTCGACGGCCGCAGACTATGTGGGTCTGATGAACGCAGCTCTGGCGCTGCACGATCCAGTGCTGGTGATCGAGCACGTCGACCTGTACGGCACCGCCGACCAGGTTCCCGACGGGGAGCTCGACTACATCATCGCCCCGGGTACCGCTGCCATCCGGCGGGCCGGCAACGATGTCACCGTCATCAGCTACCTGTCGATGGTGGCGCGCTGCGCCGAGGCCATCGAACAGACCGGTATCGACGCCGAGCTGATCGACCTGCGCTGGCTGGACCGGGCATCGATCGACTGGGACACCATCGAAGCGAGTGTGAAGAAGACGAATGCGGTGCTGATCGTCGAGCAGGGGGCGCGGGGCAGTTCCTACGGCGGGTGGCTCGCCGACGAGATTCAACGGCGGCTCTTCGACTGGCTCGATCAGCCGATCGAACGGGTGTCGGGGGAAGAAGCCTCGCCCAGCATCTCTCGGGTTTTGGAGAGGGCGGCCATCGCCGGCACCGAGGAGATCGTGGTCGGCCTGGAGAAGATGCGCGCCGCGATGGGACGAGCCTGATGGCCACCGTGGTTCGGATGCCCGAGGTGCTCGCCAACTCCGGTGAGGCCATCATCCAGACCTGGCTGGTATCGGTCGGTCAGGAGATCGCCATCGGCGACCCGATCGCCGAAATCGAAACGGAGAAGGCGGTCGTCGAGTACGCCGCCGAAGTCGAGGGCATCATCGCCCAGCTGGTGGCCGAGCAGGGCGCGACCATCGCGGTGGGTGAACCCATCGCCGTGGTGACGGCGCCGGGCGAGACGGCCGACGCGGTCGATATCAGCGCACGGGACCCGGAGTCGGCGGCGCCGGTGATCGAGAAGATCGCCGAGATCGCCGAGCCTGCGCCACCACCGAACGGCCACCGTCTTTTTGCCACTCCACTGGTCCGAAAGATCGCCCGTGAGAAAGGGATCGACCTCACGACGGTGTCGGGCACCGGGCCGTCGGGCCGCATCGTGCGGCGCGATCTGGACCGGCTGCCCGCACCAGAACCCGTTGCGGTTCCGGCTCCGGCCGTCACGGCGGCTGATCAGGGGCAGACCGGCTACATCGACATTCCGCTGACCGGCATGCGCACGGCGATCGCGCGGCGGCTCACCGAGAGCAAGACCACCGTGCCGCACTTCTATGTCAGTGCCGACTGCCGGGTCGACGCCCTACTGGAACTGCGCAGGAACGTCAACGCGGCCGCCCCCGCCAAGGTGTCGGTCAACGACTTCATCCTCAAGGCGGTGGCGGCGGCTCTCGTCGAAGTGCCCGAGGCGAATTCGATCTGGCACGGCGATTCGATCCGCCGGTTCACCGGCGCGGACATCGCGGTGGCCGTCGCCGTCGACGGTGGCCTGCTCACCCCGGTCCTGCGTGGCGTCGACCGGCTACCGATCTCCTCGGTCGCAGCCCAGGTCGCCGACCTGGCCGCCCGCGCCCGCGCGGGCGGGATCAAGCAGCAGGAACTCGAAGGCGGCAGTTTCTCGGTGTCGAATCTCGGTATGTACGGCGTCGACGCATTCTCCGCCATTCTCAACCCGCCGCACTCGGGCATCCTCGCCGTCGGCGGCGCCTCCCAGCGGCCCGTGGTCATCGACGGTGAGTTGGCCGTCGGCACGGTCATGTCGGTGACCCTGTCGGCCGATCACCGGGCCATCGACGGCGCGGTGGCCGCCCAATGGATGGCGGCCTTCACGCGCAGGATCGAGAATCCGCTGACCATCCTGATCTGAGAATGTGACATTGTCTGCGGCGGGAATGAACGGCCCGGTGGCGGTGCTGAGTGCAGCATGACGTTCACGCTCGCCCCCGATGCCACTCTGCTCACACCGCTGCGCGTCGGCGCGACCGAAGCCGCCAACCGGATCTTCATGGCACCGCTGACCCGCTCGCGCGCCCAATCCGATGGCACCCCATCGGATCTGGCCGCCGAGTACTACTCGCAGCGGGCCGGTGCCGGCATCATCATCAGCGAGGCCACCGCGGTGTGCGAGCAGGCCAACGGTGCCTACATGAACACACCGGGCATCTACACCGACCGCCACCAGGCGGTGTGGTCGGAGATCGCGTCCGCGGTGCACGCCAAGGGCGGCAAGATGTTCGTCCAGCTGTGGCACGTCGGCCGGATGGCCCATCCCGAGATCAGTGGCTTCGATGTGGTCGCCCCGTCGGCCATCGCCGCCGACGCGGTGACCCACACTCCGTCGGGTAAGCAGCAGCTGACGGTGCCGCGGGCGCTGCGGGTCGACGAGATCGAGTCCATCGTCGGACAGTTCCGTTCCGCCGCGCGCCGGGCCGTCGACGCCGGTATGGACGGGGTGGAGATCCACTCCGCCAACGGCTATCTGTTGCACGAGTTCCTCTCCGATGTCGTCAACGTCCGCACCGACGGCTACGGGGGTTCCCCGCAGAACCGGGCCCGGTTCACCGCCGAGGTCGTGGAGGCCATCGCCGACGAGATCGGCGCCGAGCGGGTCGGGCTGCGGATCTCGCCCGGAAACGCCGCGGGGGACATGCACGAGAACGACCCCGTCGGTGCCTACGAGGCCCTGCTGAATCGCATCGCGGGCCTGGGCATCGCCTACCTGCACGTGCTGATCGACCCGTCCACCCAGACCTTCGGGGCGCTGCGGGCGCTGTGGAGCGGCACCCTGGTGCTCAACACCGGGCGCGACACCGGCACCGACTTCTGCCAGCTGGAGAGCCTGGCGGACTGGGGTGCCGCCAGCGCGGTCGCCGTCGGGCGGACCTGGCTGGCCAACCCCGACCTGATCGACCGGTTGGTGCTCGGCGCCGAGCTGAACGAGCCCGATGTGAGCACGTTCTACGCCTCCGGGCCGGCGGGGTACATCGACTACCCGACGCTCGACGAGCTGGCGGACGCCCGCCCCGCCTGATATCCCGGCGCTCGAATGGCCACTTGTTGCACGTTTTCTCCCCGGAGGCGTGCGATAAGTGGCCATTCGCGTATCGAGGAACAGGCGCCCAACCAACAGGTTGGTTTGCGGTTTTGCTAGGCTGCGCGTCCAGTGGACTACCGTCCCGATGGACGTCCCCTGTCACCCACCCGAAAGGGAACAACACATGTCCGATGCCTTCATCTACGAGGCGATCCGCACGCCGCGCGGCAAGCAGCGCGGCGGCGCCCTCAACGAGATCAAGCCTGTGCGCCTGGTCGTCGGCCTGATCGACGAGCTCCGCTCCCGCTTCCCCGACCTGGACGAGAACCTGATCAGCGACCTGATCCTGGGCGTCGTCTCCCCGGTCGGGGATCAGGGCGGCGATATCGCCCGCACCGCCACCCTGGTGGCCGGACTGCCGGAGACCACCGGTGGCTTCCAGCTCAACCGCTTCTGCGCTTCCGGCCTGGAGGCCGTCAACCTGGCCGCTCAGAAGGTCGCCTCCGGCTGGGACGACCTGGTGCTCGCCGGTGGCGTCGAGTCGATGAGCCGCGTCCCGATGGGTGCCGACGGTGGCGCCTGGGCCTCTGATCCCGACACCAACTACCGCGTCGGCTTCGTCCCGCAGGGCATCGGCGCCGATCTGATCGCCACCATCGAGGGCTTCTCCCGCGAGGATGTCGACGCCTACGCCGCCCGCTCGCAGGAGCGCGCCGCCGCAGCATGGTCGGGCGGTTACTTCGCCAAGTCCGTCGTCCCGGTCAAGGATCAGAACGGCCTCGTCGTGCTGGACCATGACGAGCACATGCGTCCGGGTTCGACCGTGGAGAGCCTCGGCAAGCTGAAGACCGCGTTCGACGGTATCGGCGCCATGGGCGGGTTCGACGATGTGGCGCTGCAGAAGTACCACTACGTCGAGAAGATCAACCACATCCACACCGGTGGCAACAGCTCGGGCATCGTCGACGGCGCCGCCCTGGTGCTCATCGGCAGCGAGGCCGCAGGAAAGTCGCAGGGACTGACCCCGCGCGCCCGCGTCGTGGCGACCGCCACCAGCGGTGCCGATCCGGTCATCATGCTGACCGGCCCCACCCCGGCCACCAAGAAGGTGCTCGACCGCGCCGGGCTGACCGTCGATGACATCGACCTCTTCGAGCTGAACGAGGCCTTCGCTTCGGTGGTGCTGAAGTTCCAGAAGGATCTGGGCATCCCGGACGAGAAGCTCAACGTCAACGGTGGCGCCATCGCGATGGGCCACCCGCTCGGCGCCACCGGCGCCATGATCACCGGCACCATGGTCGACGAGCTGGAGCGCCGCGGCGCCAAGCGTGCCCTGATCACGCTGTGTGTCGGCGGCGGCATGGGCGTGGCCACCATCATCGAGAGGGTCTGAGGAAAAGTCATGGCAGAGAACACTATTCAGTGGGACCAGGATGCCGACGGCATCGTCACGCTGACGCTGGACGACCCCACCGGCTCGGCCAACGTGATGAACGAGCACTACAAGGAATCCATGCACAATGCGGTGGAACGCCTTGTGGCCGAGAAGGATTCGATCACCGGTGTGGTCATCGCGAGCGCGAAGAAGACCTTCTTCGCCGGCGGTGACCTCAAGGGCATGATCAACATCGGCCCCGACGACGCCCAGCAGGCGTTCGACGAGGTCGAATTCATCAAGGCCGACCTGCGCAAGCTGGAGACCCTCGGCAAGCCCGTCGTGACCGCCATCAACGGCGCCGCCCTCGGCGGTGGCCTGGAGATCGCACTGGCCACTCACCACCGCATCGCCGCCGACGTCAAGGGTGTCGTCATCGGCCTGCCCGAGGTGACCCTGGGCCTGCTGCCCGGCGGCGGCGGTGTCGCCCGCACCGTGCGGCTGTTCGGCATCCAGAAGGCGTTCATGGAGGTCCTGAGCCAGGGCACCCGGTTCAGCCCGGCCAAGGCCAAGGAGATCGGGCTGGTCCACGAGCTGGTCAAGAGCGTCGACGAGCTCATCCCGGCCGCCAAGAAGTGGATCAAGGACAATCCCGAAGGTGGCGTGCAGCCCTGGGATGTCAAGGGCTACAAGATGCCCGGCGGCACCCCGTCCAGCCCCGGACTGGCCGCCATCCTGCCGTCCTTCCCGGCGCTGCTGAAGAAGCAGCTCAAGGGTGCGCCGATGCCGGCGCCGCGGGCGATCCTGAACGCGGCCGTCGAGGGCGCGCAGGTCGACTTCGACACCGCCACCCGCATCGAGAGCCGCTACTTCACCCAGCTGGTCACCGGCCAGGTCGCCAAGAACATGATCCAGGCCTTCTTCCTGGATCTGCAGGCGATCAACGGCGGTGCCTCGCGGCCCGAGGGCATCGCGCCGGTCGAGATCCGCAAGATCGGTGTGCTGGGCGCGGGCATGATGGGCGCCGGTATCGCCTACGTCTCGGCCAAGGCCGGTTACGACGTGGTGCTCAAGGACGTCACCATCGAAGCCGCCCAGAAGGGCAAGGCGTACTCCGAGGCCATCGAGGCCAAGGCGCTCAAGCGTGGCAAGACCACCCAGGAGCGCAGCGACGCGCTGCTGGCCAAGATCACCCCGACGGCCGACGCTGCGGACTTCGCCGGTGTCGACTTCGTGATCGAGGCCGTCTTCGAGAGCCAGGAACTCAAGCACAAGGTGTTCCAGGAGATCGAGGACATCGTGGAACCCAACGCCATCCTCGGCTCGAACACCTCCACGCTGCCCATCACCGGTCTGGCGACCGGGGTGAAGCGCCAGGAGGACTTCATCGGCATCCACTTCTTCAGCCCCGTCGACAAGATGCCGCTGGTGGAGATCATCAAGGGCGAGAAGACCTCTGACGAGGCGCTGGCCCGGGTGTTCGACTACACCCTGGCGATCAAGAAGACCCCGATCGTGGTCAACGACAGCCGCGGCTTCTTCACCAGCCGCGTCATCGGCACCTTCGTCAACGAGGCGCTGGCCATGCTGGGTGAGGGTGTCGAGCCCGCCACCATCGAGCAGGCGGGCGCGCAGGCCGGTTACCCGGCGGCACCGCTGCAGCTCTCCGATGAGCTCAACCTGGAGCTCATGCACAAGATCGCGGTCGCGACCCGACAGGGCGTCGAGGAGGCCGGTGGCACCCACGTGCCGCACCCGGCCGAGGCCGTCGTGGAGAAGATGATCGAGATCGGTCGTCCCTCGCGGCTCAAGGGTGCCGGTTTCTACGAGTACGTCGACGGCAAGCGCACCGGGCTGTGGCCGGGACTGAAGGAGACCTTCAACTCGGGCACCACGGAGATCCCGTTGCAGGACGCGATCGACCGCATGCTGTTCGCCGAGGCACTGGAGACCCAGAAGTGCCTCGACGAGGGTGTGCTCACCTCGACCGCCGACGCCAACATCGGCTCCATCATGGGTATCGGCTTCCCGCCGTACACCGGTGGCTCCGCGCAGTTCATCGTCGGCTACGAAGGGCCCCTCGGGGTCGGCAAGGCCGCGTTCGTGGCCCGCGCCAAGGAACTGGCCGCCCGCTACGGCGACCGCTTCAACCCGCCCGCCTCGCTGGAGGCGTAGTCACGCGGTAAGACCAGAGACCCCCGGGCCAGTCGTCCTCGAAGCGACCAGCCCGGGGGTTTCTTCGTGCGTGCCGCCGAGTGCGCGGACGGCTGGACCCCGTGGGCCAGGCCGTTGGCGGCGTGCAGGCCGGCGGCGAAGGCTGCGAGGGTGCGGAAAGGCGTGCGCTTCTTCGTCATGGTGTCGACGATGCCGCAGCCTGGCGGGCGCGAACAGTGGCACTGGTGCCGCTATTCGATAATATAGTGACATGCATACGGTCGCGATTCTTGCCTATGACGGCATGTCCGGCTTCGAATCGGGCCTGGCCGCGGAGATCTTCGGGATGGCCGAGCTACCCGCGTTGTTCTCGGCCGGGGTCGCGCCGCCCGGATACGCGGTGCAACTGTGCTCGGAGCAAGCCGAGGTCCGGATGCTCGGCGGGGCGACGGTGCGCACGTCCTATGGCATCGACGACCTGGCGGCCGCGGATACCGTGCTGATCCCCAGCGTGCGCGATGTGCGGCAACGCCCATCGGACGGGCTCATCGACGCGATCAGGGCCGCCGATGCCCGCGGGGCGCGGCTGGTGTCGATCTGCTCGGGTGCGTTCGCGCTGGCCGCCGCCGGCGTGCTCGACGGTCGCTCGGCCACCACCCACTGGGTCTACGCCGACATGCTCGCCCGGCAATACCCCGAGATCGACGTCGACCCCGCGCCGCTCTACGTCGACAACGGGCGGGTGCTCACGAGTGCGGGTTGCGCGGCGGGGCTGGACCTCTGCCTGCACATCGTGCGGTCCGACCACGGGATGCGGGTCGCCAACGACGTCGCACGGCGACTGGTGATCTCCCCGCATCGCGCCGGCGGGCAGGCCCAGTACATCGACACCCCGATCCCCGAGCCGACTGCCGACGGGCGGATCGCCGCCGGAATGGCTTGGGCGATGGAGCATCTCGACGGTCCGATCACCCTCGATGAGCTGGCCGCGCAGTCGACGATGTCGCGGCGCAGCTATCTGCGCCAGTTCGCCAAGGCCACCGGCACCACGCCCATCAAATGGCTCATCGAACAGCGCATCCAGGCCAGCCTCGCGTTGCTGGAGTCCTCCGATCTCTCGATCGAACAGATCTCGGCGCGCGTCGGATTCGAGTCCCCGGTGACCTTCCGTCACCACTTCGGCAAGCAGATGCACACCACGCCCAGCGATTACCGCAGTTGCTTCACCGGGTGGGCCGCGGTGTCCGGGGCACCCGCGCGGGCAGCGGGCGGGCTCGACAGCACACCGTCATTTTGACGCTTTGGTTAATAATGCGGAGAACCCGCTATGAGCAGGCTTTCCAGCGGATACGTTGATGCTCCGGGTGTGATGAGCGCGTGCCGAACAGGCGAGACCGATGGACGCTTCAGTACCGCTGTGGTTCGGCAGAGGGATCGCGATCGCCGGCGCGAGCGCGATAGCGCTGGCCCCGATCAGTCCGATCATGCCGACGGCCTCGGCCTCGGCGTCGGTGTGGGAGGCGCGGGCATCGGTCAGGACGATCTCACCTGAGGTCCAGCTGGCCGCGTTGGACCTGCCGTACCTCCTCACGCTGCCCGTCGTGCGGCAAGCCGTCAAGAACTGGGCCGAGAACTGGGTGGTCTACCTGGGCGGGCTCGCCAAAGCCGGCATCGGCACTGTGGAATCGCTGCTGTCGATTCCCGGTGTGACGAGAGAGATCATCCAAGAGGTCTTCGCGCTCAACTTCGTGGGAGCCTTCGAAACCTTCACGACGGCGATCCGCGACTCGGCGGTGGCCATCGGTGAGCCGCTGCTGAATTCGCTGGTGTGGCGCAACCAGAAGTACTACGTGGTGGAGGCCGCATTGCGGTCCGCGGTGCCGCAGGCATTCCTCGATGTGACCAACGGTTTCCTGGTGGCCGGAAACGTCGTTGTCGTCTCGCTCATCCAGGGAGTCCAGGATCTGGTGGGCGCGGTGCTGAGTTTCAATCTAGGCAACATTGTGGACGCCGTGATCGACGGCACCCGGAACTTTCTGCTCGCCATCGGCGAGGGCGCAGGCTCCATCATCGACGGGATCGAAGCCGCACAGTTGGGTATCGCCACCGCATTGGCGACGGCGCCGCCACCGCCGCCGTTCTCGGCCCTGCGGGCACCTTCGGTCGAATCCACGGTCGGTCTGGGTGGGGCCCAGTCCACCACCGGTCCGAACACCGTGACCCTGACGTTGGGGAAGGCCGGCGCCCAAGCCGCCGAATCCGTTGTGGCCGAGGGAGTCCCGGCCGCACCTGACGAGCTGATCGAGTCGCCGAAGGGCGAGGCGGAAGAACCCAAGGCCCAGGAGGGCAAAGGTGACAATCTCGAGCAGGAGGGCACCGAAGCGATCGGTGAGCCCGCGACCGACGGGGGAGCCGACGGCGAGGTGGGCGAAGAAGAGATCGACTCGGTGGATGCGCCGGACGTGGCCGATGGGGTAACCCCGCCGAAGGACGATGACGAGGACGAGGAAGGCCCGGAAACCGGG
This sequence comes from Mycolicibacterium frederiksbergense, assembly GCA_030499155.1. GTDB lineage: Bacteria > Actinomycetota > Actinomycetes > Mycobacteriales > Mycobacteriaceae > Mycobacterium > Mycobacterium frederiksbergense_A. The sequence goes on from JAUKNU010000001.1 coordinate 2,511,999, forward strand.
CTGACCACACCGAAAGACACGGCCCCAGGCGCCGGCCCCGGTGCTGACACCGGTGTCGGCTCGGTTGACAAAGAAGCGAACGGCGACCCGAAGAGGGACGCTGCCGCGTGACGTCAGGGTGCACAATGAACCCGTGACCGAAAGCTTTACCGAAAGGTTTGCGGCAGGCCTGGCGAGCTACCGTGACCGGCCGTGTATCGAGTTCGAGGGGCGCTGGCACTCCGGCGACCAGGTCGCTGCCTATGGCGCCGCCATCACCGCACTGCTCGACGCCGCCGGCCTCGCCCCGGACGCACCGGTCGGGGTGGTGGTGCGCAATCGCTATCCGCATGCCGCCGCCGTCATCGCGGCACTCGCGGCCGGTCGCCCGGCGGTGATGGTCTACTCGTTCCAGTCACCCGAGGCGATCGCCGCCGATATCGAACGCCTCGACGTCGCGGCCGTACTCGCCGACCCGCAGGACTGGACCGATCCCGTCCTGGCCGCGGTGCACCGCATCGGCGCTGCCGGAGTCTCGCTGAGCGCCGAGGTGGCCGCGGTTGCCGAGGCCGACACCACCCGGCAGCGTCCGCAGGTGCACGGTGCCCTGACCATCCTCACCAGCGGAACCACCGGGCCGCCCAAGCGATTCGTGGTGCGCTCCGCGGTACTGGAGCACACCGTGTTCAGCGTCACCGGGGGGCAAGCGGCGCCCGATGAACCCCCGGAACTCGTCTACTGGCCGCTCGGCGGGATCGGCGGTGTCTGCCAGCTGGTCACCGGTGTCTACGTCGGCAAGCGCATGGTGCTGATGGAGCGCTTCAGTGTGGCGGCCTGGGTTGATGTGGTGAAAAGCCATGGTCTGCAACGCGTCGGCGTGCAACCGGCGGTGGTGCGCATGCTGCTGGAGGCCGACCTGCCCGCCGCGGATCTGTCCTCGCTGCAGTTCGTCATGAGCGCGTCGGGCCCACTCGATGTGCCCACCCGCGACGCCTTCGAGCAGCGATACGGCATCCCGGTGCTCACCGCCTACGGTGCAACGGAATTCGCCGGTTCGGTATGCACCTGGACGCCGGATCTCTACCGGGAGTTCGGCGCCCGCAAACGCGCCAGCTCCGGACGTGCACTGTCCGGCGTCGAGGTCCGGATCATCGACGGCGACACCGGTGCCGCGGCACCGACCGGGGAGCCGGGCATCCTGACCGCGAAGGTCCCGCTACTGGGTCCGGACTGGGTGCGTACCACCGATATTGCGTCGATCGACGAAGACGGGTTCATCACCGTGCACGGCCGGGCTGATGGCGCGATCAACCGGGGCGGCTTCAAGATCATCCCGGAAACGGTTCGGGGCGTGCTCATCTCGCATCCCGCGGTGCGCGATGCCGGAGTGGTCGGGGTGCCCGACGCCAGACTCGGGGAGGTGCCCTTCGCGGCCGTCGAGACCGTGCCGGGCGCGACCGCCACCGAAGCGGACCTGCTCTCGGCCGTGCGCGCGGCGCTACCGGCACATCATGTTCCGGTCTCGGTCGTCTTCGTCGACGAGCTACCCCGCACCCCGTCGCTCAAGGTGAGCGTGCCCGGGGTGGCGGCGTTGTATCGGCCCGCGACGTAGAGCAGGCTGTCGGTCATGTCCCGCATCACCTCCCTCGCCGGGGCGAGGGGTCATTTCATCGGTGAGCAGCGTGTCAGATTGCTGCGCATCTACCTGGGTGCGACGACATTTCTCTTCACCTACGGCGTGGTGTTCACGCTGTTCCCGGTCCGCACCGACCTGGCCTACGGCAACCCGGTCGGCGGCATCATCGCCATCGTGCTGGGTGTTCTCGGCCTCGTGCAGCTGTCCGTCAGGCCGAACCGTGCCATGTTCGCCACTGCGGTCGCTGTCATCGCCACGCCGGTCGTGATGGCCTTTCACGTCACGCTCACCGCCGAGTACGTCTGCCTGATCGCGCCGATGTTCCTGGCGATGTACATCCGGGCCTTCCATCCGCCCCGGCAGGCGTGCATGCTCATCGGCATCCTGATCCTGGCCTGCGTGGCGGCTGTCGCCATCGCGCCGGCACCGCACGTGGGTGTCATCACCCTCCTGATCATCGTGGTGGCGATCGCCGGCGCTGCCGAGTCCTTCGGGTTGCTGATGCGGGCGATGTTCACCGCGGCCTGCACCGACCCGCTCACCGGCCTGCTGAACCGGGCCGGCTGGGAGATCGCCACCACCGACCTGCTTGCCGCGCTCCGTGCGCCGTCGGCGATCACCGTCGTCGCGCTCGACATCGATGATCTGAAGGGGCTCAACGACACCCAGGGACATCCCGCCGGGGATCGTCTGATCATCGAGTACGCCCGGCACTGGGCACGAGCCGCTCCCCGCGGCGCGGTGCTGGCACGACTCGGCGGCGACGAGTTCGCCGCCTGCATCGCCGGGGATGATGTCGAGGGGTTCCTCGACGACGTGCGGTCGAGCACGCCGCGGGTCAGCATCGGCACCGCCACCCGGACCTCTGGCCCGGTCGACATTGCCGATCTGTACGCGCGGGCCGATGCCGAGCTGTACCGGGGCCGGGACCGTGCCCGCCGCGACGGCTCAGACGTCGGATAGCTGGTACTGCGGCACCTCGATCGAGTCGTAGAGCCGAATGCCCTTGCTGTTCAGTCCGGCCAGCACGGCGGTCACCCGGGTCGGCAACACCGAGATCAGCTGTCCGGCAACGATCAACGCCCGGATGCCCAGCGGCGATGACGGCAGAATGTTCTTCGCCATGGACTTGGCCAGCGCCCGGGCGCCGAGCACCGGCTCGCGCATCACGCGCTCATAGGCGGGGTAGGCGACGGCCGGATCACCGCCGGCCCGCTGCAGTTCGCCGGCCAGCACGTAGGCGCCGATCACCGCGAGGCTGGTGCTGCCGCCGACCGCGGGACCCGGACAGTAGCCGGCATCGCCGACCAAGGTCACCCGTCCGCGCGACCAGCTGGTCAGTTGCAGCTGGGTGATGGCATCGAAATAGAAGGTCGGCGTGCGTCCGAGCTCGGTCAACCAGCGGTCCACCTCGGCGCTCATCCCGGCGAACCGGTCGGTCAGCTGGCGCTGCTGGCCCGGCGTATCGCGGTGGTCGTAGTGAAAGTCGTTCACCGGCCGGAAGATGAAGACCGCCCGCGCATCGTCGAGGTGATCGGCGGTGTAGATCATCGCGGTGCGGTCCACGTCGATGAAGCCCGCCATTTCTCCATCTCGCGCCAGCGATTTCGGCACCGAGACCACCGAGAGGTAGGCGCCCAGGAATTCCTCGTGCCCGCTGTCCGCCCCGAACACCAGCTGCCGGACGCCGGAGTGCAGCCCGTCTGCGCCGATCACCAGATCGAACTGCCGTGCCGCGCCCCGCGCGAACGTCACGGTGCCGTCCGCGCCGATTGCGGTGATGTGATCGCCGAACAGATACTCGACGGCGTCGCGGCCCGCGTCGTAGAAGATCTCGCTCAGGTCGTCGCGCATGATCTCGACGTGCCGGTCCGACAGCGCGGAGGACAACTTGTGGTAGTCGATCTGCGCTGGGCGGCGGGCGCCCCGGCGGTGGAAGATGATCCGCTCGGTGCCGGTGGCGTGGGACATGACGGCGTCGAGCACACCCATTTTCTCGGCTATCCCCATCGCCGGCCCGAACAGGTCGATGGCGTGCCCGCCGGTCTTGCGCAGTTGCGGCGCCCGTTCGACCACCGTGACCTCGAAGCCGTGACGGCTCAGCCAATAGGCGAGCACCGGTCCGGCGATGCTCGCACCCGAAATCAGAACCCGCATGATCAGCTCCTTACTTAACGGTCGGTAAGCGAATGCCTATCAGCTTACTTAACGATCGGTCAGTTAGGCTGGATACGTGAGCGCACCCCGGTCGGACACCCGCCAACGCATCCAGGAGGTGGCGCGCGAACTGTTTGCCGAGAAGGGTGTGCAGCGCACCAGCCTGCAGGACATCGCGGCCCGGCTGGGCATCACCAAACCGGCGTTGTATCACCACTTCTCGTCGCGAGAAGACTTGGTGCGCAGCATCGTTGCGCCTCTGATCGATGGCGGGGAACAGTTCGTCGCCGAATGTGAGCGGGCCGACGGACTGACCCCCACCGAGCTTCTCGGGCGCTATTTCGACTACTTCTACCTACATCGCGCCGCTCTGGTGACCGTGGTGTCTGAGCTGAGCACCATCGCCGACCTCGGGCTGATCGACAGCATGCTGGCCTGGCGGGAACGCCTCGGACGGGTGATCTTCGGGCCGGACCTCACGCTGGAACAGGACGTGCGCGCCGTGATCGCGCTGGGCGGGTTACAGGATTGCTGCCTGCAGTTTCCCGATACGCCGGCCGATGCACTGCGGGCCGCGGGTGTCGCTGGGGCGCTGGACGCGCTGGGGCTGAGTCAGAAACCGCCCAGATCGGCCGACAGCCAGTGCTGAGGTTTCATGAACACCGCCACGCTGGGGCCGTGCTCGCGCCGGGCCATCTCCAGATACGGTTCGACCGCCTCGGGCGGCAGGTAACGCCTGGTCATCTCGACGAGTTGGTCGTCGGTGCCGTCCTCGATCCGGTCCACCGCGCCGTCCACCGCGACATAACGGACGGTGGGTTCGACGCGCTCGACCATCAACGAGAGGTATCCGGCGGCCTCGATCAGCCGGTGCTTTCGTGACCCGGTGCCGGTGATGAACCAGGGCTGACCACCGGGGGCGTACTGGTACCAGATCGGCACGGTCAACGGACCGCGATCTTTCCCGGCGCTTACCGACAGAGCGGCAACATGGGGCTCAGCAAGGAAGGTTTCGCGTTCTTCCCGAGAGAGAGCCATCGGTCAGAGGCAGGGGGTGAAGAACAGCAGCTTCGGTCCACAGATACCCGAGGCGCCCAGCTTCGGCATGCCGATACGGGGCATCCCGATCTTCGGGTGCGGCGGGAAGCCGAGCTTGGGGTGCGGCGGCATGCCGATCTTCGGCAGGCCGATCTGCGGGGACGGGAGCGCCCGCGCGACCTGGGCAATGTCATTGGCGGCTGAAAAGCCCTGGCTGGCGACCCGGAAGTTGCCGCCACCCTGCCCGGGGACCAGGCCCAGGAAGGCGAGGGTGCCGGCGACGTCGGCGGCGGCGGAGGTGGCCAGCACCGGCCAGCCCACCACGGTGTCGACCGTGCCGACGACCGAGTTCCAGACCCGGGTGCCCTCGGGGATCATCTGGGCCTGCTGGGCGAGCTGCCAGGCGCCACCCATCTGCTCGGGGGTCAACTTGGCGACGGCCGGGGTCTCGGCCTTCTGCAGCGCGGCCGACAACAGCGACTGGCACTTGCCGGTATCGGAGTTGCGGACCTGCGACTTGTTGCAGTTGTCCACGCAGCTGCCGTTGAACTCGGACTGGCCGGCACCGCAGGTGCTCTCTGCAACGCTCGGTGCCGCGGTGGCGATCGAGATGGCGGCCAGCGGCATCAGCGTGGCCAGCGAAGCGGCCGCGAAGCGACGTTTGATGGCGGTCATGACCAGTCCTCAGCGTTGATCCAGCGAATGATTTATCTGGAGTGTAGACGATTTAAGAATCGGGTGGGGACGCCTAGAGTTCGGAGGTATGCGCTTCGGACTCTTCATCCCGCAGGGTTGGCGACTCGACCTCGTCGACATTCCCACCGATAAGCACTGGTCAGTGATGCGTGACCTGGCCACCTACGCCGATAACAGCACGTGGGACTCGGTGTGGGTCTACGACCACTTCCACACCGTTCCGGTCCCCACCGATGAGGCCACCCACGAGGCCTGGACCCTGATGGCGGCGTTCGCGGCCACCACCGAACGGGTCAAACTCGGCCAGATGTGTACCGCCATGAGTTACCGGAATCCGGCCTACCTGGCAAAAGTCGCAGCAACCGTCGACGTGATCGCCGGCGGCCGCACCCAGATGGGTATCGGCGGCGGTTGGTACGAACACGAATGGCGCGCCTACGGGTACGGATTCCCGTCCGCGGGTGAGCGCTTGGGCCGCCTCGATGAGGGCGTGCAGATCATGCGGGACGCCTGGCGTGACGGCCGGGTCACCTTCGACGGGAAGTACTACCAGGTGGACGGTGCCATCGTTGCCCCCAGGCCGCCGCAGGAGGGTGGGCTGCCGCTGTGGATCGCCGGCGGCGGCGAGAAGGTCACCCTGCGCATCGCCGCCAAATACGCGCAGTACACCAACTTCAGCAGCGCGCCCGAGGAGTTCGAGCGTAAGTCGCAGATCCTGGCCGGGCACTGCGGCGAGGTCGGCACCGATTTCGGCGCGATCGTGCGGTCGGCCAACGTCAACTCCGTGATCGCCGGCTCCGAGTCCGAGGTCAAGGACCGGCTCAAGGCCATCCGGGACCGGCAGGTGCCCAAGGCCGGCGAGGACGCCGTCGATGCCATGCTGTCCAATGTCGCCTCACCGGACTCGGCCACCGGCACCCCCGAACAGGTCATCGAACGGCTGACGCGGCTGCGCGACCTCGGGTGTGAATACGCCATCGTGTACTTCCCCGAAGCCGCGTACGACCGTTCCGGTATCGAGTTGTTCGAGCGTGAGGTCATCCCTGCACTGGGCTGACCTGGTAGTGCGCGATCCGCCAGCCGTCCGGTGTGCGGGTGACGAGCACGCTCAGATTCAGGGTGACGGTGGCGCCGTCGGGGAAGGTGAAATCGGCCTGTGTGTAGCCGAGCACCACGCCATCGGCGGGACTGCGGCTCTCCAGGATGCGGTAGCGCACGGTGAGCCCGAGCGGCTGTGACGCGTAGTAGTCGCGGACGCCCGCGCGCCCCACGCTGTAGGGGCGCAGCCCCTGGAAGACCGCGTCCGCGGTGAACACCTGCGCGACCCGATCGGGCTCGTGGGCGTCGATGCCGGCCTGCCAGACGTCCAGGACCTCGCGGATCACTTGCTCGCTCATGATCAGTACCCCGCTGCCTGGCCGCCGTCGACATGCAGGATCTCGCCGGTGACGAAACCGGCGTTCTCCAGGTAGAGCACCGCGTCCACCACATCGTCGATGGCACCGAGATGGCCGACCGGGTGCAGCGCGGCCAGGAACTCGTGGGTCTCCGGTGGGTGCATCGGGGTATCGATGATGCCCAGCGCCACCGCATTGGAGCGGATGCCGCGTCCCGCATACTCGATGGCCAGTGCCTTGGTCGCCGCATTCAGGCCACCCTTGGTCAGCGATGCCAGTGCCGAGGGAACCTGCGAGTTCGCGTGGTCGACCAGGCTGGTCGAGATGCTGATGATGTTGCCGCCGCCATGGGATTCCATCGCGGCGACCGCGGCCCGGGTCACCTCGAAGAAGCCGCGCAGGTTCACCCCGGTGATGGCGTCGTAATCGGCGTCGGTGTACTCGGTGAACGGTTTGGCGATGAAGATGCCTGCGTTGTTCACGACGGTGTCGACGCGGCCGAAGTGCTCCAATGCGGCGTCGATGATGCGCCGGCCGACACCGGGTTCACCGATATCGCCGGGTACCGCGTGCACCATCGGGTCATCGCTCGCGGCGATGGTGCGTGAGTTGGCGACGACGGCGTAGCCGAGCGTGCGGTAGCCCTCGACCAGTGCCGCGCCGATTCCCTGGGATGCGCCGGTGATGATCGCGACGCGGGTGGTGTTGTTCATGAGCTGAGCCTTTCTGGGGGTGATCTGTTCGCCTCAACCGCATTCACGGCGGCACCCATGCCTGGTCGATAGGACCGGAAAACTCGCTGGTGATAGCGCGGGCCTACTAGGCTGCACCGGGTGGAACTGCGGCAGCTGCGGTATTTCGTGACGGTCGCCGAGGAACTGAACTTCGGCAGGGCGGCCGAGCGGCTGCGCATCGCGGGACCGTCGCTGTCCCAGCAGATCAAGGCGCTGGAACGCGATCTCAAGGTTCAGCTGTTCGACCGGGACCGCCGGTCGGTGGCGCTCACCCCGGCGGGGACCGCGCTGCTGCCCGATGCCCGCTCGCTGGTCCGCCACGCCGATGAGTTACGCAGGCGGGCAATGAATCTGGCGACGGATGACCCGGTGCGCATCGGCTGCGTGAACTGGTGCCCGGTCGACTGGTCCGAGCGGGCCGCCGGGGTCGCCACCCTGCGGGTGGACACCTGGGTGATGCCCTCGCACGCGCAGGCCGCCCGGGTCGCCGACGGCAGCCTCGATCTGGCGATCTGCTGGGTGCAGAACGAGGACCTGATGTCGCTGGAGCTCGAGGCACGTCTGGTCGGGGTGGACCGGCTCTACGCCGTGTGCCCGGGCGCCGACGATGCGCCGGTGCCCGCGAAAGACACTGTGGTGCTGGTCGATACCGACACCGCGAGCTGGTCGTCATGGAACCGCTACGCCGAGCAGTTCGCCGCCGATACCGGGGCGCGGGTCATGCGCACCGATGACGGCGGGGTCACCGGCCCGACCTTCTTCGAACACGTGCGTCGGCTGGGCCGGCCGGTGCTCAACAATCCCAAGGGCCAGAATGACACCGAGTCAAGCGATCTGGTGCGCCGACCGGTGATCGGCCCGGTGCCGCTGTGGACGTGGTCACTGGTGTGGCGGCGGGATGAGGACCGTGCGTCGGTGCTCGCCGTCGTGGAGGCCTTCACCCGTGACATTGGTGACCTCGGTGTCGATGCCGCCGGTGTCTGGCTGCCCGCCGATGACCCATATCGCCGCGCAGACCAGCCCGGCCACTGACACCACCAGCGCTCCAGCCATCAGTGCGTGATGAAAACCGTTGTCCAGCAATGGGGCGACCAGCAGCGGGCCGACGATCTGGCCGACCCGTGGGGGTGGTGCTGCATCGCTCGAGGATGCGAGGACCCGGCGCTGTTCACCACGACCCGAACGCTCTCAGCTGCGAGCCGGAACCTCCCAGCCCGCGGGATGGCCGCAGCGGCGAAACCCGTTGAGACCGAACAGGCAAGACACGACAAGGAGCGGATCATGAACGAGAACATCACCGTACTGGTCACCGGTGGCAACCGCGGGCTGGGCAGGAAGATCGCCGAAGAGTTCGTCGCGCGCGGCGCCAAGGTGTACGCGGGCGCGCGCCGTCCCGAGACCGTCGGCACCGCCGGCGTCATCCCGTGGAGCTGGACATCACCGATCCGGACTCGGTGCGCCGGGCCGCCGAGGTCGCCGCCGATGTCACCGTTTTGGTGAACAACGCCGGCATCTCGACCCGGGCCGGGCTGTTGACCGGGCCCATCGAGGATGTGCGCGCCGAGATGGAGACGCACTACTTCGGCACGCTCAACGTCATCCGGGAGTTCGCTCCCGTCATCGAGCGCAATGGTGGCGGCGCGATCCTCAACGTGCTGTCGGTGCTGTCCTGGATGCACCCGGCCACCTCGGGCGCCTACGCCTCGGCGAAGGCGGCGGCCTGGGCGCTCACCGATGCGGTCCGCGACGAACTCGCCCCGCGTGGGATCGAGGTCTCGGCACTGCACGTCGGGTACATGGACACCGACATGGTCAGTTACATTCCGGCGGAACAGAAAACCGATCCCTCCGCGGTGGCCCGGCTGGCCGTCGACGGGGTGCTGAACGGGGTGACCGAGATCCTGGCCGACGACTGGGCCCGAAGGGCGAAGGCGGCCTTGTCAGAGGTGCGATAGTTGAGTTCATGGAGAAGATCTCGCTCACTGCCCTCGCGCGTGAGCACCTGGAAACCGCCCGCGCCGCCACCAGCGGTCGCAGCGCGCACACGGTCTACGGCGGTCACGAGCACAGCCTGCGGCAGACCCTGATGGCGCTGACCGCGGGCAACGGTCTCGACGATCACGAGAGTCCGGGAGAGGCGACGGTGCAGGTGCTCCACGGCCGGGTCCGGGTGAGTACCGCCGACGCCGGCTGGGAAGGTTCGGCCGGTGACCACCTGGTGCTCCCGCGCACCCGGCACGCGCTGGCCGCGATCGAGGATTCGGTGGTGCTGCTGACGGTGGCCAAACAGGTCGGCCCGCACGTCTGACGGGGCGGCGCCTCAGAAGGGACTGGAGTTCGACTGCCAGCGCGCCTCTTCGGGGCGGGCGCCGTAGCGCCGGGCATAGTCCTCGTGCACCCGGGCGTTCTTCTCGCGATTGATGCTGTCGACCAGGTTGGGGTTCAGACCGTGCTGGGCCAGGCGGTGCCGTCGCCACACCTTGTTCAGTACGTAGCCCATGATCAGCGCCCAGGTGTAGATCGGCACGGTCATCTCCAGGTGCACGTACAGCGAGGCCGGCAGCAGCCAGAGCGGCGCGAGGATCAACGCCGGCGGGATCGCGTAGCGGATCATGTGGCGGCGGATTGCGCCCGGGCCGGACAGGTCGGCGGCGACCCAGTCCTGCATGGAATCGGGCAGACGCCGCCCGTACGCGTAGAGAACCCGCTGAACGAAGGTGGGAGTGTCGGCCATGATTTAAATAGTACCCTAACTATTAGTGGGCTACTATTGTGAGCATGACCACGGTGTCCCATGAAGTCGATCCGCTCGCACTGGAGCGTCAGGTGTGTTTCGCGCTCGCGGTGACCAACCGCGCCGTGCTGGCGGTGTACCGGCCCCTGCTGGAGCCGCTGGGGCTCACCCATCCGCAGTACCTGGTGATGCTGGCGCTGTGGGACAACGCCAATGTCGATGGAGAACCGTTGTCCGTCAAGCAGATTGCCGCCCTGCTGCAGCTGGACCCGGCCACCACGTCACCCATGCTCAAGCGGCTGGAGACGCTCGGTTTCATCACCCGGACCCGTAGCGCTGCCGATGAGCGCACCACGCTCATCTCGCTGACCGCCGGCGGTGCGGCGCTGCGTCGCAAGGCCCTGGACATCCCGCCCGCCGTGGTGGCCCGGCTCGGCGTCGACCTCGCCGAACTGGAGCATCTGCACTCGGTGCTGACCCGGATCAATGCGGCCGCGGTGGCTGCCGGCGCGCTGGAAACCTGACTCCCGAACCGAGCGAATTTGGTGCAGCTGCGCCTGGTGGGGCGATGTTAGCCTCGAATGCGGCGGAGGTGATGGCAGCGTGGGGTTCTGGGGCTTTGTCGACGACGTCGTCGACGGTGTGTCCGAGGTGGCAGAAAAGGCCAAGAAGGCCGCCGAATGGGTCGCCGAGACCGCGGAGAAACTCGGCATGCCCAGCCTGGGCGAGACGGCCAGGACGATCGAGCATCAGGCCGGGAAACTCATCATTGCCCCGACGGTCGTGCTCCAGGAGGGGCAGAAGCAGATCGACCGGATGCTGAAGTCCTGTGGTGAGGGCGACCCGGACCATGCCAACGAATTCACGGACTCCGCCGAGGCTTTCGATGCGGCCGAGCTCCCGCTGGCCGGCGCGTATCCCGGCGATCAATGGTCCGGTGGGACCGCGGCCGACCGCTACTCGGAGCGGAACAGAGAGCAACACAATCGCGTGGTGACCCTTGCCGATCTGGACCGCGAGATCCACCGATTGATCAGCAACGAGGCGGACCTGCTTCCGCCGGTTCGCAGGTCCCTGGAGATCCACCACAACGACCTGGCCGACTTCGGCAATTTCACCCAGTACGTCGGAAGGATGGGGGCGTACGGCAAGGCGGCGCAGTACGCGATGGAGGTCGCGATGGTCGCCACCACCCTGGCCCAGGCCATTCCGGAATACGAAAGCATGCAGGACGAGGCCGATGCGATCGCCCGGTCGGTCGCCAAAGTCGGCGACGAGTACCAGAAGATCGCGGACGGCGTCACGATCTCTGATTCCGCCAATGACTACGATCCGCGGATGCCCCCGCCGGCAGGGAGATGACGATGAGCCAACCATTGAGCCCACTGCAGATCACCGCCGGGCACATCCGCGTGCTGGCCGATCAGCAGAACCAGGCTTCACGGGCGATATGGGACGCGCGACTCAAGGCGGTCGGGGTCCACACGGGGGTGGAGAAGACGCACGGAACCGTCTGCGATGACACTGCCAAGGCGCTCAAGCGGGCGGAGGAAGTACGCAAGCAAGCAACCAACATGGTGCGAGCGCAGTCCGACGATCTCGCAGTCAAGCTCGAGCGCGCGGCCGAGAGATACGACGCCATCGACGCGCAGGGCAAGCGCGACATCGATCGGCAGATGCAGCCCGGTGGCTGAACCGAAGGTAGCCCGCCGGTGAGTGGCGTTGGTTGGGACGACGACACCGTGGACGACTACGACGCCGAGCAGCAGGGCGGCGAACTCGCTGCCCTGGATTTCTCTCCGCCGGCTGATGACGAGCCGCGGGACACCCCGCACACAGGGACTGACGAAGATGACGACTCAGAGGTCCCGGTCTTCACTGTGACAAATCCGGCCGGCACAGTATCGGTGTCGGCGTACCTCACCGGACCGGTTCAGCGGGTAGATCTCGACCCGAGTGTGGTGAAGATGACCGAACGTGAACTGGCGGAAGAGATTCGGGTGATCGCCGAGCTGGCGCAGCTCAAGGCACGATCCGTGATGCACGGGTTCCTACTTGAGGGGTTGGCCCGGATGGGAAATGACCGTTCAGAATGGAGTTCCATCCTGAGCACCGCCATTCAGCTGCCGTCACCGGAGCAGGCCGCCGAGAACATCGCCGAAGTCTTCGCCGCCAGGTACGGCGAGGATGCGCACTGAGATATCGGTGTGGGTCACTGTCCGTTCACGCGGCCGTCGCAGCTCACGGACCCGCCGACGGTTCGATCCTCGACAAGCGTTGTCCCGTACGTGATCACCCGGCACGCAAGTTCCTGGTCGGATCCATCGGTCGTCTGCGCCGAGACCTCGAAGTAGGCGTCCTCACCCTCAAGTGTCACGGTCTCACCCCACGGTAGAGGGACGGTTTGCACATGGACCTCACCGTCGGCACTCTGATATACGAGTTCCACCGACTCTGCAGCACCGGTCACCGAATAGGTCACCACGGTGCGGTGCGAATCGTAGCGATCGTCATCGCCGCCGGAACTGATCACGACAAGCCCCACGGCGGCCACGAGAACGAGAACAACTACGCCCCCGATGATCCACGGCCACCGGCTCTTGCCTTTGGGCGGCGGCTGTTGCGGATAGCCGGGATGGACCGGGTAGCCGGGCGGCGGTCCCTGCGGGCCGCCCCAGGGTTGTCCACCTGGTGGCGGGTAGTAGCCCCCGTCGTTACTCGTCACCGTCGAACTCCTTGCGTAAGGGTCCTTTCAGTCTAAATCGCCGCCCTCGGTGGCTTGACCGCATCTTTGCGTGACGATGTCAGCGGTGCGCCAGGACGTTGACGACGTTGCCGGCGCCGTCGGCGAAGAAGAACCGCCGCACGCCCCATTCCTCGTCGGACAGCGGGTGCACGATCCGCAGGCCCGCGGCGAGCGCGGCGGCGTGCGCGGCCTCGACATCGTCGACCTCGATCGACACCGTCGGGTTGACCGGCGCGGTCAGGTCCTTCGTCATCAAGCTGAGCTGGTGCCGATGCTCGGCGTCGGCGAGAGTGACGATCCACCCGTGGTTCATCACCTCGGTCAGGCCGAGCGTGGCGACATACGCGTCGCGGGTCGCCTCGATGTCGGTGACGGTGAGGATCGGCACCACCCGCCCGACCGTCATATGGCCGGGCCCAGCAGATCGTCGGCGTCCTTGATGATGTAGCCGTAGCCCTGCTCGGCCAGGAAACGCTGCCGGTGCGCGGCGTACTCCGCGTCCAGGCTGTCGCGGCTGACCACCGAATAGAACACCGCACCGCCACCGTCGGCCTTGGGCCGCAGCAACCGTCCCAGCCGCTGCGCCTCCTCCTGACGCGAACCAAATGTTCCCGAAACCTGAACGGCGACAGAGGCTTCCGGAAGGTCGATGGAGAAGTTCGCCACCTTGGACACCACCAGGGTGCGGATCTCACCGCGCCGGAACTGGTCGAACAGCAGCTCGCGTTCGGCGTTCTTGGTCGAGCCCTGGATCACCGGGGCGTCCAGCTCCCGGCCGAGCTCGTCGAGCTGATCGAGGTAGGCGCCGATCACCAGCGTCGGCTCCTTGGGATGGCGCTCCAGGATCGACTTCACCACCGCGATCTTGGAATGCGCGGTGGAGCACAACTTGTAGCGTTCCTCGGGTTCGGCGACCGCGTAGAGCATCCGCTCGTTGTCGGTCATCGTCACCCGGACCTCGATGCACTCAGCCGGCGCGATCCAGCCCTGCGCCTCGATGTCCTTCCACGGCGCGTCGTAACGCTTGGGGCCGATGAGGGAGAACACGTCGCCTTCGCGGCCGTCCTCGCGGATCAGTGTCGCGGTCAGCCCGAGCCGGCGCCGCGACTGCAGATCCGCGGTCATCCGGAACACCGGCGCGGGCAGCAGGTGCACCTCGTCGTAGATGATCAGGCCCCAGTCACGGCTGTCGAACAGCTCCAGGTGCTTGTACTCGCCCTTGGTGCGCCGGGTGATCACCTGATAGGTCGCGATGGTGACCGGGCGGATCTCCTTGCGTTCGCCGGAGTACTCGCCGATCTCTTCCTCGGTCAGCGAGGTCCGCGCGATCAGCTCACGCTTCCACTGCCTGCCTGCGACGGTGTTGGTGACCAGGATCAGCGTGGTCGCACCGGCCTTGGCCATGGCGGCCGCGCCGACCAGGGTCTTGCCCGCACCGCAGGGCAGCACCACGACCCCGGACCCACCGGCCCAGAACGAGTCGGCGGCCATCTCCTGGTAGTCGCGCAGGACCCAGCCGTCCTGGGCGAGGGTGATCGGGTGCGCCTCGCCGTTGACGTAGCCGGCCAGGTCCTCGGCGGGCCAGCCGATCTTCAGCAACATCTGTTTGACCCGCCCGCGCTCGCTGGCGTGCACGATCACCATGTCGTCGTCGATGCGGGCGCCCAGCATCGGGGCGATCTTCTTGTTGCGCAGCACCTCTTCGAGGACGGCGCGGTCCAGGCTCACCAGCACCAGTCCGTGCACCGGACTCTTGATCAGTTGCAGCCTGCCGTAGCGGCCCATGGTGTCCACGATGTCGACCAGCAACGGCTGCGGCACCGCGTACCGGGAGAAGCTCACCAGGGCGTCGACCACCTGCTCGGCGTCGTGCCCGGCGGCGCGGGCGTTCCACAGGGCCAGTGGCGTGATGCGGTAGGTGTGGATGTGTTCGGGGGCGCGCTCGAGCTCGGCGAACGGGGCGATCGCCGCCCGCGCCGCACCGGCGAGTTCGTGGTCGACTTCGAGCAGCACGGTTTTGTCGGACTGCACGATCAGGGGGCCGTCGGTCATTCCGTCCATTATCCAGAGTCGGCCGACACCACGGACGTCACGCGGTGGATGGCAAACTCCCGCACCCGCCCCGAGGCCGGATCGAACGCGGTCAACTGGCCGCCGCGGATGTTGATCGGGGACACCACGCGCTGGGTGGCCACCCCCGCCGGATCCACGTAACCCATGACCACCGAGGTCTGCTCCAGCGCAGCCTGCTGCAGCAGCGCGATGAGCACCGCCGGATCCAGGCGTTCACCGGAGCGCGGCGAGGCCGCCACGCTGCGCATCACCGCGACGATCGCGCCCAGGGTCTGGGTTCCGGGAGCGGTCAGCGGCCGGAACACCCGGCGCCGCCCGGGCGCGGGCACCCGGGCGCCGCGGGCGCGGATGTCGACGACCGCACCGGTGGAGTCCTCGGCAGCGGGCACGAACCCGCCGGCGCGCAGGGCCGCCAGCACATCGCCGATCGAGGCCTGTGACACCGCGACGGTGGGCGCCAGGATGCGCAGTTCCAGCGGTTCGGCGGCGGGCGTGGACACCGCCTGGGCCAGCAGTGCCGGGTCCTCGCAGCGCACGAACGAGGCCGCCATCCCGACCCGCAGCTGACCGTGCCGGCGCGCGACATCATCGATCAGATACGTCAAACCTTGTGGCACAGGCGTTTTCGAGTGCTTCTCGAAGAACGCGTGCAGGCCGCCCGCGGTGTGCCCGGCATCGAGAGCGCGCCGGATCGACGGTTCGCTGATCCGGTAGACCATCGCGGCGCCGGCCGATTCCACGGTGGCCACCGCGTCCAGCTGTTCGGCGAGCTCGCGCAGCAGCGGGCCGGGCACCACCACCGTCAGATCGGCCTGCAGCAGGAAATGGTCCAGCGGTGCGGGTAGCACCTTGGCCATCGCGTTGATGACGGCCTCGGCGTCGTCGTCGCTGCGCTGGTTCAGCAGCAGCCGGGCCGGGGTGGCGATCGCCCCGCGCCCGACCAGCCCGACCGCGTGGGCTTCGCGCAGCAGGTTGGTCACCGGGTCGAGCTGCAGCCGGGCGGCCCAGCGCGGCCGCTGCCACACCATCGCCAGCGCCGCCGATTCGGGTTCCACGCCCGCACCGGCGGGCAGATCGTTCAGCACCGTCAGCAGCAGGCGACGGTCCAGCGGGGCGGCGGTCGAGTACAGCGCATCCGAGAGCACACCGAACGGCTTACCGTCGGGACCGCGGCTGCCCACCAAGCTCGGCCGCGCGGGCAGGTTCAGCCAGGTCCAGGCGACCAGCTGCCAGCGCGCGGCGGTCGAGATCTCGATGAATCGATCCGCGGCGACCGTCGGCGCCCAGTACGGGGCGTTGCCGTCGGCAGGTTCGGGGTCCGGGGTGCCGGGCGCGATCAGTCCCGCCGCCGCGGCCACCTCCAGGATCAGGCCCAGGCGCTGCTCGTCGATACCGGTCAGCTTGGTCAGCTTCTTGACCTCGCGCACGCCGAGCCCGCCGCTGCGCAGTTCGGGCACCGGGGTGGACGACAGCGTCTGGATCAGCACGTCGAACTCGCGGAGCAGGTCGATGGCGGCGCCGGCGGCCACCGAGTCGACGTCGGCCTGCGTCGTGGTGTGCATCGTCGGGTCCGGCGTGCGCAGACCGGTCGGACCGGGCAGGTCACCGCGCATCACCTGGGCGACGACCCGCGGCAGGATGACGGTGTCCCCGGTGTCACTGCCGATACGGTGCAGCAGCCCGGCGGCCAGCAGCCGCTGCACCGGCCGGTCGGCGGGTGTCCCGGGCAGTGCATCGCGGGTACGGCCGACCGGTGAGCCCTCGACCAGCCGGGTCAGCAGTTCACGCGACGGGTCGTCGAGGTCCTCGAGCAACGCCGGGATCTCGTCGGCGGGCAGATCGGGCACATCGGGCACGGCCTGGCCGGGGTACCAGGGCAGTCCGGCCGCGGTCTCGGCCACCACCCGCAGCACGTCCTCACCCCAGATCAGGGCGCGGTCGGCCAACGCGTCGAGCGCCTCCTTCAGCGCGGCGCTGTCGGCGCGGTCACCGAGATACTCCAGCAGCATGTCCCGCGGCACCGGGGCGGTGTCGGCGTGCAGCACGAGAAGAGCGTCCAGCACCGCCAGGTGCAGGAAGTCCAGGGCGTCGGTGGCGGCCTTGACCGACTGGCGGGCCTGGGCGCGGGCGGCCAGCGCGGCAATGGTGCCCGGCGGCGGCTGGGTCAGGTCGGGCCGGCATTCGAGCAGCCGGACCAGGCTCTCGTCGGGCAGGTCGGCCAACCAGACGCCGAGCGGCACGCCGGCCCCACCTACTTTGGTCATTGCTGACCAGCCTAAGCCAGCGTCCCGCTCTCGCCACCGCTCGTGGTACCTGCCACAATGTGGGGGTGGCAGACAAGAAGCAGTACGTCGACAATGGCTGGCCCGAGGTGGCCGAGGGCGATCACGCGGTGAGCGAGCTCGTCAGCGATCGCACCGGTTCGTTGTCCCCGTTCGGGGACGTGACCTTCCCGTTGCCCGCAGAGGAACTGCCCTACATTCACCCGGTCACCGTCGTCAACAAGTAACCGGTGAGCGGGCTCTCGCACCTCGACGAATCGGGCGCGGCCCACATGGTCGACGTCACGGCCAAGACCGCCACCAAGCGCACCGCTGTCGCGCAGGGCGCGGTGCACACCCGCGCCGATGTCATCGAACTGATCGCCGGCGGCGGGCTGCCCAAGGGTGACGCACTACCCACCGCCCGGGTCGCCGGGATCATGGCGGCCAAACGCACCAGCGATCTGATCCCGCTCTGCCATCAGTTGGCGTTGACCGGGGTGGACGTCGAATTCGCCATCGGCACAACCGAAGTCACCATCACCGCCACAGTGCGCACCACCGACCGCACCGGCGTCGAGATGGAGGCACTCACCGCGGTGAGCGTGGCCGCGCTGACGGTCTACGACATGATCAAGGCCGTCGACCCGGCCGCCCGGATCGAGGACCTGCACGTGGTGCGCAAAGAGGGCGGCAAGACCGGGACCTGGACGCCCGCCTGATGCGCTCGGCGCGCGTCGTCATCGCCTCCACCCGCGCCGCCGCGGGCATCTACGAGGACCGCACCGGCCCCGTCATCGTGGAGTGGCTCGGTGAGCGCGGATTCGACGTGCCCGCTGCCGTGGTCGCCGCCGACGGCAGTGATGTCGAGGCGGCCCTGCGGCAGGCGCTGGCGGACCGGATCTCGCTGATCATCACCTCCGGGGGCACCGGCATCTCGCCGACGGACCGCACCGCCGACATCACGGCCGAGCTGGTCGACTACCAGATTCCGGGCCTGGCCGACGCGATCCGCCGGTCCGGTCTGCCGAAGGTGCCGACCTCGGTGCTGTCTCGCGGGGTGTGCGGCGTGCGCGACGGGGTGCTGATCATCAACCTGCCGGGGTCCACCGGCGGTGTCAAAGACGGACTGGGTGTGCTGGCCGACGTGCTGGAGCATGCGCTGGACCAACTGGCCGGAGGTGATCATGCCCGCTGATGAGCGCTTGCGCGAAGAGGAGACCGGCGCTGAGGTCGTTCACGTCGCGCTGTCCGAGGATCCCATCTCGCTGCCCGAGCACGAAACGCTGGTCGCCCACGAAGCCGCCGGCGCGGTCGTCGGGTTCTCCGGGGTCGTCCGCGACCACGACGGCGGCCGCTCGGTGACGCGGCTGGAGTACTCCGCGCATCCGTCGGCGTTGGAGACTTTGACCGAGGTGGTGCACGAGGTGGCCCGGGAGAGCCGTGGTGTGCGTGCCGTCGCCGTCAGCCACCGGATCGGCGATCTGCGCATCGGGGATGCCGCCCTCGTCGTCGCGGTGGCCGCCGATCATCGGCGCGCGGCATTCGAAACGTGCGCGCTGCTCGTCGACACGGTCAAGGACCGGCTGCCGGTGTGGAAGCACCAGCACTTCGGCGACGGTTCCGACGAATGGGTCAACTCGGCCTAGACAGCACCGAAGCCGCACTCCCATCGGGAGTGCGGCTTCGGTGTATGCGGTCTTACGGTGCCGGCAGCGGCGCGGGCGGCAGTACCGGTGCGCCGGGCGCGGGCGGCGGAACCGGAGCACCCGGCGCCGGGGCCGGCAGCACCGGTGCATTCGGCGGGGGCAGCGGGGTCTGCTGGACGCCCGCAGGGGTTCCGGTCAGCGAGCGCTGGGTGGTGACGGCGATGAGCGCGTCCTTGCCGGTGATCTGCTGGTCCTGCACGGCATTCCAGATCTGGCGCAGGTAGCTGACGTTGGGGCTCTCGTTGGGCAGCGTATTCGGGTCCAGCGTCGCTCCCGGTGGCAGGTTCTCCGGGCTGATCAGGTGCGGGACGCCCTCGGCCGGGACCGGGGCCAGCGGATCGGCCGCGGGGGCGGCGATCACGGCGGGAGCGGCCGCCGGGGCGGGCACAGGTGCGGGTGCGACGGCGGGCGCGGGGACCGGCGCCGGGGCCGGAGGCGCGGGTAGCACCGGCTCCAGGGGCAGCGGGGCGTCCAGCGACCACAGCTGCGGCTGGCCCTCGGGTGCCGGGGCGACATCCCAGTCGGCAACCTGGATGGCCGGCAGCGCAGCCAGCTGATCGTGGGTCAGCGAGGCGACGGTCTCGACGGGCGCCGGGGGCGGCGGTACGTCGACCGGCGGTGCGGGCGGCAGCGGGGCATCCAGCGCCACGGCGACGAACTCGGGGGCCGGCGGCAGCGGGGCCGGCGGGGCCGGCG
>JAUKNU010000001.1:2531864-3035254 GCA_030499155.1 Mycolicibacterium frederiksbergense
GCGGGGCCGGCGGGGCAGGCGGCAGCGGGGCATCGATGGGCAGCGGGGCCGGGGCGGCGAGCGCATCGATCGGTGCGGGCGGCAGCAGTTCGGGTGCCGGCGGGGGCGGCGGCGGGAGCTCGCCATTGATCAGGGGGTTGTCGAGCGGCTGGGGTGCAGGCTCGGCGACGACGTTGCGCGGGGTGGCACCGGAGAGACCGCGTCCGCAGGTGGGCCAGGCGCCCTTGCCCTGGCTGGCGAGCACGCGCTCGGCGACAGCGATCTGTTCTTCCTTGGTGGCCAGGAATGCCGAGGGGGCGAATTCCCCGCCACCGTGTCCGGACCAGGTGCTCGGCGAGAACTGCAGACCGCCGTGGTAGCCGTTGCCGGTGTTGATGGCCCAGTTGCCGCCGGACTCGCAGCTGGCGACGGTGTCCCATTCGCCGTCGGTCGCGGCGCCGGCCTGACCCGCGAGGGCGAGGCTGCCGCCGCCGATGACCGCACCGGTGAAGGCGATCTTGGCGACGCTTACAGACGAAGTTGTGGGCTTACGGTGCCGACCACTCATAAAACTGGAAATTCCTCTCGTCAGCGCCCGCGAGGTCAGCTGTCGGGTTCGGGCAGGAGAGGTTGCCCGGCCTTCGTTCGTCAGAGACGATTTCTGGCTTCACCCCAAGGAACCGGTGATGGCGTTCCTGGTCTGCTTGTCGGCGGACCGGTTGGGTCCCCCGCCTCCATCCAGTGGTTCGTGGGTGTCCTTGTCCCGATGGATGGAGCTCGGCGCAATCGGGGAAGGCGGGCCGATCAATGTGGGTCGAACGGCTTGGCAAGACGGTAACCGTTCTCCCACCGGGCGTCATCTCGGCGGGCGCCCGGCGTTTCCGGTGCTTAAGAACTATGAGAGGACATTAAAGGTGCAGGGAGTCCGGGCGTTTCCGCAGGTGTTTCCGCGACTCAAACCGCAGGCAGCTACTTTGTGACCATTTTGTGATGTGATGCAAATCACGGCTAGCCGCCGGCGAATGGGGGTAACACATCGACCGTCTCGCGCGTTTGGAGCGCGACATCTTTGTCTCGCACCGCGACGCCGTCGCGCAGATACGAGCAGCGTGCAAGCACTTTCGCCAGTTCGGGTCCGCGACCCGACAGATCGGTGACCAGTCCGTCGACGGTGGTGCCCGCCGGGACCGACAACGTTTCGGTCTCGATTCCGGCAGCGGCCCGTGCGGCGGCGAAATATCGGATGGTGACCTGTACTTCGGACACGTTCAACCGCCGATGGCGCTCATCGGCCGGACCGGCTGGATGAAGCTCGGATCGTTGATCCCGTGCCCGGCCGGTTTCGCCCACATCGCCGTCCGCCAGGCCGCCTCCAGCGCGTCATCGTCGGCGCCGTCGCGCAGCAGGGCGCGTAGGTCGGTTTCGGTGGAGGAGAACAGGCAGCTGCGGATCTGACCGTCGGCGGTCAGCCGGGTGCGGTCACACGCCCCGCAGAACGACTCTGAGACCGACGCGATGACCCCGACGGTGCCCTCGCTGCCGTTCACCCGCCACAGCTGCGCGGGGGCCGAGCCGCGCGGGCCCGGATCGGGGCGCAGATCGAAATGCCTGCGCAGCGTGGTCAGCACGATATCGGCGTCGATCGTCTTGTCCCGGGTCCACTCATGGCCGGCGTCCAGCGGCATCTGCTCGATGATCCGCAGCTGGTATCCGTGCTCCAGGCAGAACCGCAGCAGGGGCACGACGTCATCGAGGCCGGTGCGCGGGTCCAGCACGGCGTTGACCTTGATCGGTCCCAGCCCGGCGTCGGCGGCCGCCGCCAGCCCGGCCAGCACGTCGGCCAGCCGGTCGCGCCGGGTGATCTCGGCGAAGTGCTCGGCGTTCACGGTGTCCAGGGAGACGTTGACCCGGTTGAGCCCGGCCGCCTTCAGCCTCGCGGCACGCTTGGCCAGACCCAACCCGTTCGTGGTCACCGCGATCTCCGGGCGGGGCCGCAGGGCGGCCGCGGCGGCGATGGTCTGATCCAGGTGCGGGGAGACCAGCGGCTCGCCGCCGGTGAACCGCACGCTGGTGATGCCGAGCCGGGTGACCGCGATCCGCAGCAGGCGGGCCAGTTCGTCGGCGTTGAGCAGCTGACTGTCGGGCAGCCAGTCCAGGCCCTCGGCCGGCATGCAGTAGGTGCAGCGCAGATTGCACCGGTCGGTCAGCGATACCCGCAGGTCGGTGGCGGCGCGGCCGTAGGTATCCAGCAGAGGGCCGCTGGCCGGCATGCCCGCGGCGACCGGGCGGGTCGGCATCGGCAGTCCGAGATCGGTCAACGTCACCGTGATACCCCGGCGAACGGCTGGTCCGAGGGGACGATCTCTTTACCCAGCGGTAGCAGCGACACCGGGATGAGTTTGATGTTCGCGATGGCCAGCGGGATACCGATGATCGTGATCGCCATCGCGATCGCCGTCAGCACGTGCCCGATCGCCAGCCAGATACCGGCGACGATGAGCCAGATGACGTTGCCGATGGCGGCACCGGGCCGCGGTCCCGGCTTGTCGACGACGGTGTAGCCGAACGGCCACAGCGCGTAGATGCCGATTCGGAAGGCGGCGAACCCGAACGGAATCGTGATGATGAGGATGAAGCAGATGATTCCGGCCAGGAAATATCCGAGCGCCAGCCACAGGCCGCCGAAGATCAACCAGATGATGTTCAGGATCAGGCGCATGGTCTCCTCCGAGGCTGTCGCTGTCAGCCTACCGAGAGGCTAGTAGGATGCCTCCCATTGCGTCCTGCGCAGGCGGGACGCATTACTTATGCGATCTATCACGACGAACGGGTGACAGCAGTGCCGACCGGCAAGGTGAAGTGGTACGACTCCGAGAAGGGCTTCGGCTTCCTCTCTCAGGAGGAAGGCGAGGACGTCTACGTGCGTTCGTCGGCGCTGCCCGCAGGTGTCGAGGGGCTCAAGGCCGGGCAGAAGGTCGAGTTCGGTCTGGCCGCCGGGCGTCGTGGTCCGCAGGCGCTGCAGGTCAAGCTGATCGACCCGCCGCCGAGCCTGGCCAAGACGCGCCGCGAAGCGGTGACCGTGGAGCACAAGCACACCCCCGATGAGCTGCACGGCATGGTCGGCGACCTGATCACCCTGTTGGAGAACACCATCCAGCCGGATCTGCGCAAGGGCAAGTACCCCGACCGCAAGGTCGCCCGCCGGGTGTCCGAGGTCGTGAAGGCCGTCGCCGCGGAGCTCGACGCCTGACCTTTGACGCCGAGCGTCGACTTTTCGTCGGCGTCACGCTGATTTTTCGACGACAAGTCCACGCTGGGCGAGGGCGTGCCGTGCCCGTCGCAGGATGACATGCGGCCGTGCGCACAACATCTCGAAGCTGACCCTGATGATGATCCAGCCCAGCGCCTCGAGTTCGGCGATCCGGTCGATGTCGCGGCTGCGCTGCCTTGCGTCGGTCCAGTGCTGGGCGCCGTCGAATTCCACCGCCACCTGGTAGCGGGGCCACCCCATATCGAGCCTGGCGACAAACGAATGGTCGTCGTAGACCGCGATCTGAGTACTCGGGGTGGGCAACCCGCCCTTGATCAGAAGCAGGCGCGTCCGTGTTTCCTGCGGGGACTCGGCGCCGGCATCCGAGAGTGCGACGGCCTCCCGCAGGTGCCGGATTCTTCGCGCGCCGGGGTAGCGGGCAATGATGCTGTCGATCTGGTCCACGCTGACACCGGTGGCGTTTCGTAGGGCGTCGAGTCGGATGACCGCGGTGGGCACGTCGGAGATACGGCCAACGTCGAAGGCGGTACGCGCCGCGGTGGTGGTGAGCATCCTGCGGCGCTGACAGACCTCGTCTGCGGCGAGGGTATCGCTGTGCAGGATGATCCCGCGGACCTTGTCTCGGGATGACCGGTTCAGCTCCGCAGGCAGGTTCGCGTCGATCCAGCGCGTGTTGTGGAGCGCTGCAGCCGAAAGCCCGGCAAGCACGCCCCGCCGCCCCGACCACAACCACGCAGCTACCGCCCTGTCCCTGGCATCGAGTTCCACTCCGCGCGGCACGTACACATTTCGGTGCACTGCGGTGTACGCCGTGCGCAGGCGGTAGTCGGTGACGAGGCCGGCGGCACGCGCTTCCGTCCCGAGGAACGGCCACCCGAGATTGCCCACGTGTAGTTGGACTCCGCGCGGGCCCGATCGGTTCCACCTTTCGCCCAGCGTCGACTTTTCGTCGAGGAATTTGAGTTTGATCGACATCAACTCGACGTTCGGCGGGAACACTGATCCCCATGACCTACGTCAACAAGCAGGGCGAGTTCAACCGGGACACCAACTACATCAGCACCCGCATCACCGCTGACGGCCGAGACGGCTACCCGGTCGAGCCCGGCCGCTACCGGCTCGTCGTGGCGCGGGCCTGCCCGTGGGCCAACCGCACCATCATCGTGCGGCGTCTGCTCGGCCTGGAAGACGTGCTGTCCATCGGGTTCTGCGGGCCCACCCATGACGAGCGCAGCTGGACCTTCGACCTCGATCCCGGCGGCGTCGACCCGGTGCTCAAGATCCCGCGGATCCAGGACGCCTACTTCAAGCGCGATCCGGACTATCCGAAAGGCATCACGGTGCCCGCCATCGTTGATGTGCCGACCGGGGCGGTGGCCACCAACGATTTCGCGCAGATCACCCTGGATTTCTCCACCGAATGGACCGAGTATCACCGCGAGGGCGCGCCCCAGCTCTACCCCGAGAATCTGCGTGACGAGATCGACGAGGTCGCCAAACGCATCTATACCGAGGTGAACAACGGTGTGTACCGATGCGGGTTCGCCGGCTCGCAGGGGGCTTACGACAAGGCCTATGACCGGCTTTTCGGCACACTGGACTGGCTGACCGAAAGATTGTCCACTCAGCGGTATCTCGTCGGCGACACCATCACCGAGGCCGATGTCCGGCTGTTCACCACGCTGGCCCGGTTCGACCCGGTGTATCACGGGCACTTCAAGTGCAACCGGTCCAAGCTCGCCGAGATGCCCGTGCTGTGGGCCTATGCCCGCGACCTCTTTCAGACCCCCGGCTTCGGGGACACCACCGACTTCGTGCAGATCAAGCAGCACTACTACATCGTGCACACCGACATCAATCCCACCCAGGTCGTCCCGAAGGGGCCCGACCTGGCGAACTGGCTGACCCCGCACGGTCGGGAAGCCCTGGGCGGCAGGCCATTCGGTGATGGGACCCCACCCGGACCGACCAAAGCCGGTGAGGAGGTCCCGGCGGGTCACTCCGCCGGGTAGTCCGAAACGGATTCCGAGTACTCAGCGGCCGGATCCCAGATCGTCCGCACCGACCACTCGGCGTGCGGCAGTGGGAACTCGTTGCCGGCCTCGTCGCGCACCAGCGTCGGCAGTTGCACCACGATGCCGGTCAGCTTGCCGTACAGCGCGTCGACGCTGGGCACGGTGATCGCCTGCGCGGCGCCGGGCCGGAATTCCTGGGCGACCGGAGCCTCGGCGTCCTCATAGGTGCGCAACAGCAGCCAGGGCGCGTCGGCGATGGGCGGATCCACGGCAAGCTGCACCGGACCTCGCGATGTCACCGTGAGTTCGCCGGTGGTTTCCGGGTTCTCGCAGGCGTCGAGGTTCACCACATCGCAGTAGAAGTACGGCCCCACCCGCACCGTTTTGCCGTGCGCGTACGCGCTGATCTCGGGATAGCCCGGCCCGTGATCCTTGCTGAGTTGCCACACCAGCACGCCGGTGCCCGCGGTGGAGAGCAACGCGACCACAGCGAGCAGCGCCACCGCCCGCTTCATCGTCGGCCCGCCGCGGTGCTTCTGGAGAAATTCAGGGGTCCGCCTTCGGTTTCGGCCAGGATCGGGCGGTTGCCGCCGAAGCCCGGGATGAGTGATGCGCCGTTGTAGCTGACCAGCGTCTGCGCCAGCCCGACTATGAGAATCGCGGTGATGGCGGTGAACCCCGCCCACAGTTCGGTGTAGATCAGCACCCCGGTCGCCCCGCCGATCACCCAGGCCAGCTGTAGCACCGACTCGGAACGGCCGAACGCCGACGCCCGCGACTCCTCGGGAAGATCGTCCTGCAGCGAGGCGTCCAGCGAGGCCTTCGCGATGGCACTGGCGCCCGAGGTGATGAGGGTGGCCACCGCGACGACGATCAGGTTGCCGGTGAGCGCGGCGGCCAGGGCCGACAGCGTCACCGCGATCGCCGCGCGGACCACCAGCAGCGCCGGGCGGCCCAGTTTGAGACGGGCCGCGGTGAAGTTTCCGGTGAAGTTACCGATCGCCGCGGCCGCACCGATCAGGCCGAGGATGCGCAGTTGTTCCCAGCCGCCGTCGCCGTGGGCCTTCGCGACGAACGCCGGATAGAGGAACAGGAATCCGACCATCACCTTGATGGTGCAGTTACCCCACAGCGAGGTGATGATGTTGCGGCCCAACGGCTGCCGGGCCGCCGAACGCTCCGGATGACGACGCAGCTGATCGGTACCGCCGTGATAGCTCAGGGTGGCCGGCACCTCACCGGCGGTCACCTCGACCCACTTCGGGATCCGCATCGCCAGGAAGGCGCCGCCGACGGTCGCGGCCACCAGTACGTACAGCGCCCCGGGCAGCTCGAACATGTTGAACAGGTACTCCGCACCGGCCGCCAGGCCGCCGCCGATCACCGTCCCGAACAGCAGTCCGAACGTCGTCAGCCGGGAGTTCACCCGGACCAGATCGATGGTCGGCGGCAGCACCCGTGGCGTCACCGCGCTGCGCAGCACGCTGAACGACTTGGACAGCACCATCATTCCGAGTGCACACGGGTAGAGCACCCAGGACGGGAAGCTGCCGGTGGCACCGTCATAGTTGGCGATCAGCACGACCGCGAGCACGGTGCGGGCCGCAAACGACATCGCCAGTGCGATCCGGCGGCCGTGCTGCAGGCGGTCCAGCGCCGGACCGATCAGCGGCGCGATCACCGCGAAGGGAGCGATGGTGATGAGCAGGTACAGCGCGACCTTGCTCTTGCTCTCCCCGGAGGCCGCGGCGAAGAACAGCGTGTTGGCCAGTGCGACGGCCATGGCGGCGTCGACGGCGAAGTTCGCGACCACCGGCCACGTCAGCGCCGTCAGCCCGGACTTGTCGGCGCCGTCGGCGGTGGCCGCCCGGTGCACCAGCCCGTACATTTTGGAACCCATCTCCCGGCTGCGCTGGGCGGCCGCGCGGGTGACGGTGACGCGCTCGCCCGCGGCGGCGCCGGCCCTCGGTGGGGGATCGGTGCGGCGCCGGGCCGCGTCGTGGTCGTCCAGCGGCGGCAACCATCGGTTGGCGCTCGGGTTGTGCGGGTTGCCCTGCCCACCCCGGGGTGTCTGCCCTCGGCGCGGCATTTCACCGTCGCTCGGATAGTTCGCCATGCCGGGGTGCTCGTCGCCGGACGGAGGCCGCGGCGGGTAGTAGCGGGGATCCCGGGAAGACACGTTGTCGATTGTCCCTCAAAGCGGCGGCCACGGTGTGCAGGCCTCCGGTGTGGCTCTGGCGCGCATGGTCAGGCAATATGGACACCGATGGACAGCATGACGGAAGTGACCGAGCAGGCCCCGGATATCGAGCTGCCGCAAGAACGGCCGCCGGCACTGGAGGCCCTGTTGATGGGCGCCGTCGATACCGCCCGTAGCGCCGTCGAGGAACTCAGTGGCCCCGACAGCGTGGGCGAGTACCTCGGCGCGGTGTTCGACGATCAGACCGCGGCCACGCACCGCTTCCTGGCCGTCCTGCCCGGTTACCAGGGCTGGCAGTGGGCTGTCGTGGTGGCCGGCTATCCGGGCACCGACCATGTGACCATCAGTGAAGCAGTGCTGGTCCCCGGCCCGACGGCGCTGCTGGCGCCGCAGTGGGTGCCCTGGGATCAGCGTGTCCAGCCGGGTGACCTCGGCCCCGGTGACCTGCTCGCCACCCCGCCCGACGACCCGCGCCTGGTGCCGGGCTTCATGTCCAGTGGCGATCCCGAGCTCGACGAGCTGGCCGGCGAGGTCGGACTCGGCCGCCGCCGGGTGCTCAGCCTGGAAGGCCGCCTCGACGCCGCCGAGCGCTGGCATGACGGTGAGTTCGGGCCGGCGTCGGCGATGGCCCGCGCCACCCGCCGGACGTGCCGCGAATGTGGTTTCTATGTTCCGTTGTCCGGATCGCTGGGCACGCTGTTCGGGGTCTGCTGCAACGAGTTGTCCGCCGACGGGCGCGTCGTGGAATGCGAATACGGCTGCGGCGCGCATTCGGACACCCCGGTGCCCGCGGGCACCGGTTCGCCGCTCTACGTGCCGTATGACGACGGCGTGCTCGACCTGAACACCTGAGCTAGGCGCCTTCGGCGGCGGCCTGATCGACGGGCCTAGGCGCCTTCGGCGGCGGCCTTGAGCCGGCTCAGCGTCTCGTTCATCCCCTCGACCAGCTCGTTCTCGAAGCTGGGCACCCCGCCCATCACGGCGTTCACCGTGACCGTGGAGAACTTCTTGATGCCATTGGGTGCGCGGCGGCTTTCCACGACGCGGGTGCCGCCGTCGATCGGCTCGAGCTCGTAGCTCCACTCGGTGCCGTTCGCATCGACGCGGAAGGCCAGCTTGCGCTCCGGCTCGACCGCGGTGATGGTGCTGCTGGTCGGCCAGACCAGCAGTCGGCGCCGGTTGACGTTCACCGTCTTGGCGCCGACGCGCAGTGGCCCGAACATCTTCATCACCTTGGTCTGCGGGCTCCACTGCGGCATCTTCTTCAGATCCGAGATCAGCGCCCACACCGTGGCCGGCGGGGCGGCGATGTCGATCTGCGCCTGCAGTAGCGGGGCTCCCATTGTGCTCCTTGAGTTGTCAGGTCAGCCCCTGCTGGGCACCGCGATCACCGCGACGGGCGGAGCGACGCTGCAGCAGGAAGATGGAGGTGCCGAGCAGGCCGACGCCCAGCCCGGCAATCGTGATCGGCCGCCACTCGTGCAGGCCGGGAACGGTGAAGGCCAGCGCCACCGCGATCAACCAGCCGAGGGCGAGCACGATGATCACCGGTGCCGGTTCGAGCAACCGCGCCGGCAGCGCAGGCGGCTCGGGCGGCGGATTCGCGGTCATCGCATGTCAACCTAGCCGATACCCGCTGGGTATTGTTCGGACCTGTGACTGACGACGTCGATGCCCGGTTACCGAGTGATCTGTCGTTGGCCGTGGTGCGACTCGCCCGTCAGCTCCGATTCCGCCGGCCCGATTCGCCGGTGTCGCTCACGCAGTTGTCGGCGCTGGCCACGGTGTTCAAGGAGGGCCCGATGACCCCCGGCGCGCTGGCCGCCCGCGAGCGGGTTCGCCCGCCGTCGATGACCCGGGTGATCGCCTCGCTGGTGGATCTCGGGTTCGTCGACCGGTCCGCGCACCCCGACGACGGCCGGCAGGTGCTGGTCTCGGTGTCCGCGGCCGGCGTCGATCTCATCGAGGCCGAGCGCCGGGCCAGCCGGGAATGGCTGACCCAGCGGCTGGCCGCGTTGACCGCCGCGGAGCGGGCCACGCTGCTCGCCGCCGCGGACCTGATGCTGGCCATCGTGGACGAAGGCGCCTGAACTGGCTCACATAGTCGAGATCGAGGATCCCGCCGATCCGCGCCTCGATGATTTCCGCGACCTCAACAGCGTCGACCGCCGCCCCGACCTGCCCAGCGGCAAGGGACTGGTGATCGCCGAGGGTGTGCTGGTGGTGCAGCGCATGCTGGCCTCCCGCTTCCGCCCGCGCGCGCTGCTGGGCACCGCCCGCAGGCTGGGCGAGCTGACCGACGACCTGGCCGGCGTCGACGTCCCGTTCTACCGGGCAAGTGCGGAGGTGATGGCCGCCGTGGTGGGGTTCCACCTCAACCGCGGTGTGCTGGCCGCCGCGCCGCGACCGGGCGAGCTGACCGTCGACGAGGTGATCGGGAATGCGCGCACCCTGGCGGTGCTCGAGGGCGTCAACGACCACGAGAACCTGGGCTCGATCTTCCGCAACGCCGCCGGGCTGGGCGTCGACGGTGTGCTCTTCGGTATCGGATGTGCGGACCCGCTGTACCGCCGGGCGGTGCGGGTCTCGATGGGGCACGCCCTGCTGGTGCCCTACGCATGGGCAGCGTCCTGGCCGGAAGATCTGGACGTGTTGCGCACCAGAGGCTTCCGGGTACTGGCGATGACACCGAATCCCGCCGCGCCCACGCTGGCGTCGGCAATGACGGACCTGGCGGGGGACAAGGTGGCGATGATGGTCGGCGCCGAGGGGCCGGGCCTCAAGGAGCACACCATGCGCTCCGCCGATGTGCGGGTGCGCATCCCGATGGCACGGGGCACCGACTCACTGAACGTCGCCACCGCCGCCGCGCTGGCCTTCTATGAGCGCGCTAGGTTGGACCCGTGACCGAAGCCGAGACTCCCTGGGGCACCGGCCTGACGGTCGCGGCCTTCGTGGCCGCGGTGGTGGGCGTGGCGATCGTGGTCCTGAGCCGCGGGTTGATCAGTATCCATCCGCTGCTGGCGGTGGGTCTCAATCTGGTCGCCGTCGGAGGTTTGGCACCCACGGTGTGGGGCTGGCGCCGCAAGCCGGTCTTGCGGTGGTTCGTGCTGGGATCCGCGGTCGGGGTGGCGGTCGGCTGGATCGTCGCGCTGGCACTCGCCTTTTCCTAATTGATCAGCGTCGCAGCAAGTTTGGCCCGCCAGGCGGCGATGTCATCCGCGCCGACGATGCGCAGCACCACCTGATCGGCGCCGGCCGCGTGGTACTCGGCAACGCGTTCGGCGATGCGCTGCGGTTCACCCCAGGCGGTGATGCCATCGAGCAGCCGGTCGCTCACCCGATCGATATCGGATTCGGTGAACCCCTGGCGCAACAGGTTTCGGCGGTAGCCGCCCGGTTTCCAGGCCAGGAACTCCAGCGGGCCGGATGCCGCACGGCGCGCATCGTCGCGGGCGGTCAGCGGAATCACCATCTGGAGCACCACCAGGACGCGGTCCGCGCCGAGTTGCTTTCTGGCCTGTGCCACATACTCGGGTGTGACCAGATAGGGATACGCGCCTCCGGCACGTTCGCGCGCCAGCGCCAGCATGTTCGGCCCGAGCGCGGCCAGCACCCCGGCGCGGATGCCGGCCGAGTCCAGTTCGTCGAGGTACCCGCTGATGGACTCCAGTGGCCGCGGGCCGTGCGCGCCACCGATTCCCGCCACGAACCGGCCGGGTTCCAGGTCGGCGTGCAGCGCGATGACGTCGGCGGCGGGCACCCGCGACACCGAGATGATCCCGGTGGCGACGGGGATGGTGGTGGTGGCCCGCACCGCCGCCGCGACCATCGGCAGGTCGCCGGAACGCCACAGGGTGGCGTATCCGAGGTCCTGGGCGTGGCGCGCCTCCTCGGCAACGACGGCTGCGTCGTCGGTGTAGGGATTGCTGCTGGCCAGCCCGATCGCACTCATGGCTCAGACCGTAGAACCTCAAGCATTCTTCAGGTCAAGCCCTTTCAGTGATGGCGGGAGGTCGCCATGGTGCAGCACGCCGAGGCGCTGGGTGGCGCGGGTGAGGGCGACGTAGAGTTCGGCCGCCCCGCGTGGTCCGTCGGCGATGATCCGCTCCGGTGCCACCACCAGGACGGCGTCGAATTCCAGGCCCTTGGTCAGCGCGGCCGGCACCGTGCCGGGCACCCCGGGCGGCCCGATCACCACACTGGTACCCTCCCGGGCGGCCTCGTCTTCGACGAATTCTTTGATGGCCGTGCCGAGTTCGTCTTCGCTCACCTTCTTCGACCACGGCTGCACACCGCAGGAGCGCACCGATTCCGGTGGCTGAATGCCCGGCGCGAACTCGGAAAGCACCGCAGCGGCGACGGCCATGATCTCCGCCGGGGTGCGGTAGTTCACCGTCAGCGGCCGATAGGCCCAGCGCTTTTGCACATGGGGCGCCAGCATGGCCTGCCAGGACCGTGCACCCGCTTCGGAACGGCGTTGCGCCAGGTCGCCGACGATGGTGAAGGACCGGGCCGGGCAGCGCCGCATCAGCACCCGCCAGTCCATCTCGGAGAGCTCCTGGGCCTCGTCGACCACCACGTGGCGGTAGGTCCAATCCCGGTCCGCGGCAGCACGTTCGGCCAGTTCGCGGTTGTCCTGTTCGATGAACCTGTCGGCGAGTTCCTCGGCGCCGATCAGGTCGGCCGCGATCAGATGGTCCTCGTCGTCCATCAAGTCCTCGCGGGCCACCATCAGGTCCAGCACGCCCGCGGCGTACGCCGCCTCCTCCTGGCGTTCCTTCTCCGCGGCCGCGTCGGGTTTGATTCCGCCCAGCAGATCCACCAGCTCGTCGAGCAGTGGGACATCCGACACCGTCCAGGCCCGCCCGTCCGGCCGCCACAACGACTCATCGGCACCGGCGGCCGCGAGCCGCTCGGGGGATTCGTAGAGCGCCCCCAGCAGCGATTCCGGTGTCAGCTCCGGCCACAGCTCGTCCAGCGCGGCCTTGAACGCGTCGTGATCTTCGAGCTCGTCGAGCAGTTCGGCGCGGAGGTGTTCCCAGGCCTGCTTGTCGTCACGGGTCAACCAGCCCTTGCCGATTCGCGCGATCGCACGTTCGGTGAGCACCCAGGTGATCACGTCGGTGAATACCGCCCGGGCGTCGTTGTGCGGCAGACCCGCCTCGCGCGCCTCCTCGATCGCCCAGGCGGCGGCCTCGGCGTTGATCTCGACCGTGACGTCGGCCAGCTTGATGGGCAGCGGCTCCTCGGGGGTGCGCTGACGGTCGGCGACGGCGGCCGCCAGGACCTCGAGCATCTTCAGAGAACCCTTGGCCCGCGCGGCATCCGGGGTGTCCTCGGCGGTGGTGTGCAGCCCCGGGACCAGATCGCCGGTGGTCATGAACACCACGTTGGTCTCACCGAGCGAGGGCAGCACCCGGCCGACATGGTTGAGGAACGCCGGGCTGGGCCCGATGACCAGCACCCCGTGCCGCTCCATCCGCTCCCGCTGGGTGTAGAGCAGGTAGGCGACGCGGTGCAGCGCGACCACCGTCTTTCCGGTGCCCGGACCGCCCTCGATGACGAGCACTCCGGATTGATCGAGCCGGATGATCTCGTCCTGCTCGGCCTGGATCGTCGCGACGATATCGCTCATACCCTCGGTGCGCGGCGCGTTGACCGCCGCCAGCAGTGCCGCGTCGCCGCGCTCGCCGGCGTCGGGGCGGCCCAGTACCTCGTCGGTGAAGTCGAGCACTGCGCGCCCGCGGGTGTGGAACTGGCGCCGGCGCCGCATGTTCTCCGGGCTGGCGGCGGTGGCCACGTAGAACGCCCGGGCCGCGGGTGCCCGCCAGTCCAGCAGCAGTGGCTCGTAGTCGTTCTCGTTGTCGAACAGCCCGAGCCGCCCGATGTAGGACCGCTCACCCTCGATGCTCTCGAGTTGGCCGAAGCACAATCCGCTGTCGGCCACGTCGAGCCTGCTGACCTCTTTGCCCAACGCGCGCACGTCGGCGTCGCGGTTCACCAGCGTCGAACCGTCCTGCTTGTCGATATCGCCCTTGAGCGCCGCGGAGTAGCGGTCCTTGGCGCGCGCCCGTTCGGCATCCAGCCGGTCATACAGCGCGGCCACGTATTTCCGCTCGGCCTCTAGTTCTGCCTGGTAGTCCTGGGTTGTCATGTGCCCCTTGTTATTTCGTACAGTATGTATCATTCGCCCAGCAGCGCCCTTGCGGCCGTTGCGGCCCCGTCGGTGCGAATGGTGCCGGCCACGGCGATCGCTCTGTTTCGGGTCTCGAGGGTCAGTACCAGCCTAAGCGCCTCGGCGAGTGAGTGGACGATCGGCGTCGGGTCGTCGTGCGCCACCCCGATGCCCAGGTCGGCGACCCGGCCCGCCCAGTAGGGCTGATCGACGATCTGCGGGATCACCACCTGCGGCGCGCCGGCCCGGGCGGCCGTCGTCGTGGTGCCGGCGCCGCCGTGATGCACCACCGCGGCGACGCGCGGGAAAAGCGCCTGCTGGTTGACCTCGCCGATGATCAAACAGTCCGGGTCGGCCGTCGTCAGACCGGCCCAGCCGCTGCCGATCAGCACCCGCCGACCGTGCGCCCGGATCGCCTCGATGGCCACCTCGGCGGCCCGCTCGGGTGCCGTCACACTGCCGAAGCCGACGTAGACCGGGGGTTCGCCGGAATCGAGGAAGGCCTCCAGGCCGGGTGTCAGCGGGCGCTCATCGGGCACGATCCAGGCGCCGGTCTGCA
Organism: Mycolicibacterium frederiksbergense; assembly: GCA_030499155.1. GTDB lineage: Bacteria > Actinomycetota > Actinomycetes > Mycobacteriales > Mycobacteriaceae > Mycobacterium > Mycobacterium frederiksbergense_A. Next base: position 2,546,067 of record JAUKNU010000001.1, read on the forward strand.
CGACGTCGAGCCCGGGATGGGCGTGCAGCGGGCTCAGCACCGGGTCGGACGCCAGCCACGGGGTGCGGGTGAACGTGTGGTCGCGGACATTGCCGACCGGTGCCAGGCCCCTCGCCTTTCGGTGTTCGTTCAGGGCCGGCCCGTAGAGCGCATTGACCTTCTCGGCATCCAGATCCCACAGCACCCGGTTGTCGGTCTCGTCCTCGGGGAACGGTTTACCCGGTCGCGGCAACGGGCGGTAGTCCGGAGACGGCAGCACCTGCGGAGTGAACATCACGCATCGGTAGGGCACGCCGACCAGTTCGGCGATCGAGCGCATCCCGGCGGGCATCAGACCGGTCGCGACGATCGCGTCGCATCCCCTGGAGGTGTCGAGAAGATCGAACTGGCCGGCCACGAGTGCTGCGGCGAGCGCCGGCGCGTCCTTGTGTGTGGCCTTCTGGACGTGCACCAGCTCGCGCACCGACGGACCGGTCGGGACCATCGGGACTCCCGCTGCCGCGAGCAGTTCGGTGAAATCCGGCGGTGCGCAGACCAGGGCTTCGGCGCCCTGGTTCTGTAGTTCGAGCGCCAGCGCCAGCAGTGGCTCGACGTCCCCGCGTGAACCGAATGTGTAGAGCAGAACTCGCATGGTGGCCCCTGATGTGGTGAATTGCCTTTCAGGCGAGCGATTTTGCGGCATGACCCGGGTCTTGCCGCAAGCCCCGGGGTGCGCTATAAATTGAGAGTGGGAAGGCAAGGGCCTTCCCTTTTTTGTGCGCCCGGTTGTTGGTTACCCGCCTCGTGTCGCTGCGGTCCGAGGGGAGGCACATTTATCCACAGGCCGCGAAAACTATCTTCGACGCGTCACAGGTGCGGAGTAGTATCGCACATATGTTCGAAGTCTTGGATCGTGGCGCACTCGCCGGGCTGAGCGATGAGGCGCTCATCTCCGCGGTCACCACCATGACCCAGACCGAGGCCAAGGCCGCCGCGCAGCGACTGGCCCTGATCGGCGAAGTGATCGCCCGCCAGTGTGATGACGAGGACGATGTGGTCGCCCATCAGGTCATCGATGGGTGGGCGTGGGCGCAGGCCGCGGTGTCTGCGGCGTGCAATCTGAATTCGCATGGGGCGTCCAAGCAGATGCGCATCGCTCAAGCCCTGCGTGACCGGCTGCCCGGGACTGCGGCCCTGTTCGCCACCGGGGTGATCTCGGCGAGGGTGATCGATGCGATCACCTGGCGCACCCACCTCGTCGTCGACGAGGACGCGCTGGGGTTGATCGACACCGCCATCGCCGGGGAGGCGGGCGAGTACGGGGCGCACTCGGAGAAGCAACTGATCGGGGCGGTGGATCTGTGGGTGGAGAAATTCGACCCCGACGCCGTGGTGCGCTCTAAGCGGGCGGCCAAGGACCTGTATGTCGAGTTCGATGACAAGGATGACCCGAACGGGGTGGCCTCGTTCTGGGGGCGGCTGCGCATCACCGACAAAAAGATCCTCGAACAACGCCTCAACAACCTGGCCGACACGGTCTGCCCTAATGATCCCCGCCGCCGCGGCGAACTGCGTGCCGCGGCGCTGGCGGCGTTGGGTGTGGTCGGGCCTGCCCTGGAGCGCCTGGCCTGTGAGTGCGGGGACGTGAACCGTCCTGGTCTGGATGGAGACCTCGGTTATGCCACCTCCGCGGTTGAGGCGACGGTGTGACGGTACCGGTCCTCGTACTCCGAGGGCGAGAGATAGCCCAGGGCCGAGTGCAGGCGGGTGGTGTTGTACCAATGCACCCAGGCGGCGGTTTCGCGTTCCACCTCGGAGCGCCCGGTCCAGGGCTGGGCCCGATTGATCAACTCGGTCTTATAGAGACCGATCGCTGATTCCATCAGTGCATTGTCCAAAGCATCACCGACCGAGCCGATCGATCCTGCGATTCCCGAGTCGTGCAGAGCATCGGTGAAGGCCAGAGATGTGTACTGACTTCCGGCATCGGAGTGATGTATCAAACCCGTTGTCGTGAAACGGAAATCGGTTCTGCGACGGGTGAACACAGCCTGTTCCGGCACGCTGTGAACCATCGGTGTCGCCTTGGGCGACATCACCCGCCACCCCAGAATTCGGCGTGAGTACACATCCACGCAGAACGCGGTGTAGACGAACCCCGCCAAGGTCCAGGTGTAGGTGAAATCGGCCACCCACCATTGATCAGGCCGTCTCGGAGCACCCCACTGGCGGGCGATCAGATCGGGATGGCGCGGTGCGCCCGGATCAGCGGTCGTGGTCACCGTGGTGCGCCGCCGGCCACGAACGGCTCCGCTGATGCCGCAGATGCCCATCAGCCGGCTGACCTGGTCACGGCCCACATCATGGCCTGCATGTTTCATCGCGTGCCACATCTTGCGGACCCCGTAAAGCCGCCGGTTGGACACAAACAACCGGTGCACGGTGTTGGCGGCGTGCGCCTCGGTCCAGGCAGTGTCGCTGACCGGGCCGCGGGCTTTGGCCGCGTAATAGGTGGACGGGGCGATCTTGACGCCGTAGCTGGTGAGCACGGTGCAGATCGGGTCGACCCCGAACTGGTGACGGTGGGCATCGATGTAATCGACGATCACCGAAGTCGGCGGTCGACCTCCGCCGCTGCGAAAAACGCTGTCGCTGTCTTGAGAATCTCATTGGCCCTGCGCAATTCGGCGTTCTCTCGGCGCAACGACTTCAACTCCGCAGAAGAATCCACAGCCCCATCGACAACCGCCGAGTCGCTGCTGCCGTAGCGATTCTCTACCCAGTTGCGCAACGTAGCTTCATTGATTCCGAGGATCTCGCCGACATACCGGCGGGCCCCTCGCTTGGAATCCCCAGTCTGGGAAATCCGGTCCTGATACATCCGTACCGCCCGCTCACGGGTCTCTGGGTCGAACTTCCTCGGCGCAGCCACAACAACATCCTCCTGGTGCGTTCACGATCTCCACCAGACCCAGGACGGTTCAACGTGAAGTGTGTGGGCAGCGGGAAAGATCCACGCGCGGGCGCACTCACCATCTACGCGCTGACCGACCAAGTGCCCACCGCCAGTGAAGACAGCCCCCGCCAAACCAGGCCCGGTGCTGCGGGCACCCCAGACTCCGAGCCCATCGCGACCGAGGCCGCGCCAGAGCAAGAGGAGCCCGAGCCCACCGCGCCGGCCGCTGACACCCAGCCCGCCGCTCCCGCGGCGTGCAATCCCAGCCCTGGGGTGATGCTCGATGGCGCCATCATTCCCGCCGCCATGCTCGCCGAACTCATCGCCGCCGGCGCCACCATCAAACCGCTATCGGAGATCGCCGACCTGCCCGCTGAATCCCGATACCGGCCCTCGACCGCCTTGACCGCGTTCGTCCGCATGCGCGCTATGACCTGCAGCTTCCCCGGCTGCAACCGCGCCGCGCACCGCTGCGACCTCGACCACATCACCCCATGGCCGGCAGGGGCGACGCATCCGGGCAACCTCGGGCCGCTATGCCGTCTGCACCATCTGGTCAAGACCTTCGGCGGCTGGACCCCCACCGCCCAATCCGACGGCACCACCCACTGGACCGCACCCACCGGACACAGCTACGCAAAGGCTCCCGGCGCGGCAATCCTGTTCCCGCACTGGAACATCCAGACACCCATCCCACGAAAACGGGCCATCACCCTCATCAACGACCACGACCGCGACACCAAGATGCCGGTCCGACAACGCACCCGCGTACAAGACCGCGCCCAACGCATCACCACCGAACGCGCACGCAACCAACTCCAACGCGCCCTCGAACGCGCCCAGAATGACAGCGACCCACCACCCTTCTGAGGGCGATGGGTCGGCTGCTCGAAAGAGTGGTCTGTCAGCGCTGGGTGCCGGACCGCACGCCCAGCAGGACGTCTTCCCATGCCGGGACGGATGGCTTGGCCTTGCGGGCACGACGTTTCGGCGCGGTCGGTGCCGGCTCGTCGTCGATCTCGCCTTCGGTGCCGGCGGCCGCCGGAGCGGACTGCGGTGCGGGTGCCGGGGCCGGCGGGGCCGGGGCTGGGGCTGGGGAGGCAACAGGAGGAGCCGCGGCCACGGGTGCCGGGGCCTGCGGCGGCAGTACCACCTGGGACGGGTGCACCGGAGTCTGGGACGGGTGCACCGGGGCATGCACCGCGACCGGCGCCACCTCGAAGTCGAGTTGGGCGACGGCTGCCACTGGGCGCAACGGCCGGGCAAAACTCGGGTCGATCAGTTCCGCTGCACTGTCGTCGAACGCCACCACCGTGCCGCCGTGCGAACCGGGCGTGAACCGGAAATGGGCCTGCAGATCGGACTTGCCGGCTTTCCAGGCCAGCTGCACCGTCCAGCGCCCATCCTCATTGCGCCAGGCATCCCAGTTCGTGGCGTTTGGGTCCAGGCCGCGGGAGATCAGTGCGGTGGTGATCGTCTCGAGCAGCGTCAGCACCGACGGACCGTCAGACAGCACCGGGTGCGCCGCGGTGGCCAGTTCGGCCGCTCGCGAGCGCTCCAGCAGCACCGGGTTGGCGAACCGTCGGATCCGGTCGATGTCCTCACCGGCCAGTGCGGCGACCTGCTCCACGGAAGCGCCCGCACGGATGCGGGACTGGATCTCCTTGGGACGCAAGCCTGGGCTCACCTCGACCTCGATCTCGGTTTGATTGGAGGTGGCCTTGTCGCCGCGCACGGCGGCCCGCAGACGGTTGTCGACACGAATGGCGAAATTGTCACCGGAGTCGGGGGCCTCGCAGATGAGCCGCTTGCCGTCCACGTCGAGCCCGACGACCTTGAGTTCCCGCATAGTGCACCTCCATCGCGCACCCTACTTTGTTATCCGGCCGTTACCGTGCAGACACGCAGATTGCCGGCGGAAGCCGTGCTCAGATTCGCTCCACAACCCAATCCACGCACGCCGTCAGCGCGCTGACATCCTCGGGATCGACCGCCGGGAACATCGCGACCCGCAGCTGGTTGCGGCCCAGCTTCCGGTACGGCTCGGTATCGACGATGCCGTTGGCCCGAAGCGCCTTGGCGACCGCCGCGGCATCCACCGAATCGGCGAAATCGATGGTGCCGACGACCTGGGACCGCAGCGTCGGATCGGTCACGAACGGCGTTGCGAAAGAAGAGTTCTCGGCCCACGAGTACAGCCGCGCCGAGGAATCTGCGGTGCGCTTCACGGCCCAGTCCAGCCCGCCGTTGGCCAGCATCCAGTCGATCTGCTCGGCCATCAGGATCAACGTGCCGATCGCCGGGGTGTTGTACGTCTGGTTCTTCAGGCTGTTCTCGACCGCGATGGGCAGCGACAGGAAGTCGGGCACCCAGCGGTCGGTGGCCGCGATGGCGTCGATCCGGGCCAGCGCCGCGGGGGAGAGCGCGGCGAACCACAGGCCGCCATCGCTGGCGAAGTTCTTCTGCGGTGCGAAGTAGTAGGCGTCGGTATCGCGGATGTCGACCGGCAGGCCGCCGGCGGCAGAGGTGGCGTCGATGAGCACCAGGGCGTCACCGGCCGGGCGCTGCACCGGCACGGCCACACCGGTGGACGTCTCGTTGTGGGCCCACGCGACGACGTCGACCGACGGATCCGACACGGGTTCGGGGGCACTGCCGGCGTCGGCCTTGACGATGATGGGGTCGCCGACGAACGGGTTCTTCGCCACGCAGGACGCGAACTTGGCGCTGAACTCGCCGTAGGTCAGGTGCAGTGACTTCTTGTCGACGAGCCCGAACGCGGCGGCATCCCAGAAGGCGGTCGATCCTCCGTTGCCCAGGATCACCTCGTAGCCGTCGGGCAGCGCGAACAGCTGGCGCAGTCCGTCGCGCACCCGGCCGACCACGTTCTTCACCGGCGCCTGCCGGTGCGAGGTGCCGAACAGGTCGCCCGCGGCAGCCAGGGCCGCCAACTGCTCGGGGCGCACCTTGGAGGGGCCGCAGCCGAAGCGGCCGTCTTTGGGCTTGATATCGGCGGGGATCGTCAGTTCGGCCATGACCACCAGATTATCGGCCGAGCCGATGTCATCCGGCCTGGGGCACCACGTACGTCGGCTGGTAGGGGTTCTGCCCACTCTCGATCGCCAGCGCCCGCAGATACGCCTCCACATTGGGGTAGCCGGCGATCTCGGCCTGTTTCTGCAGCGCGACCTGCCGGGCCAGCTCGGTCTGGGCCTGGGCGGTGACCTTGTCGGCCTCGGCCTTGGCCCGCGCGGCATTCGCATCGGCGACACCCTTGGCCTCGGCCGCGCGCGCATCGGCGATGGCCTTCTGCTCGGCGATGATGGCGTCCTTGAGGCCCTCGTCCACCGGGTCCGGTTTCATGACCGTCACCTGGAAGTTGGTGAAGAACTCCCGGCCGTCGGTGCGGGCCCGCGACGCGCCGGGCAGCGCGTCACGCAGGGCGTTCTGGAACTCGATACGCACCTTCTCGTCATTCCAGATCTCGCGCCAGGTGTACTTCTGCGCGACGCTGATCAGCACCTGCTCGGCGGGCTGGCCGATCACGTAGCGCAGCAGGTTCACCCAGCCGGTGGTGACCAGGCCGTCGTTGTCGAGCCAGCCCTGGTACTTGGTGCCGAAATCGCGATGGAAGTCCATCAACATGTCGCAGTCGCTGGTCAGGTCGAAGGTGATGACCACCGGGACCCGCAACTCGGCGGGCGCGGTGGCGTTGGACACCACGATGGTGGGTTCCGCTTCGGAGTCGGGGCTGCCGGTCGCGTCCCAGCTGATCTGGCGCGACGGGTACCGGTAGGCCTTGAACCCGCCCGGCGGGTTGAAGGCCGAGGTCTCCGGGTCGATGCAGCCGTCCACCTTGGGGTCGGCGGGGATCAGCAGGTAGTCGTCCACCTTGATGGCGGTCTGCCCCGGACCGATCTGAGTTGCGCAACTCGACAGCACGACACCGGAGAACAGCAGGGCGACGATGCCCACCGCGCCGATGGTGATGGCCTTAGTCCGACGACCCATGGCTCCCCGAATCTGTTGCCCAAGCTGCACACCAGCCGGGATGACGGGGCATCAGTCTAGCCTGATCTTGATTCATCATTCGTGACCTGGGTCACATGTGACCTGGATAACGCCGGTGGCCCACACTGAGAAAACGCCCTGGTTAGAATCTGGTACCGCGGGTACTGTGCTTAGACAGCAAGCGACCGAATGTAAATCTGACGGTAGGCATGGAGGCCCCCCGAATGGCTGTCAAAGAAGCCAGGACACGCATGATCCGCCGGTGGCGCAAGAACATGGACGTCAGCGACGACACCGAATACGTCGACATGCTGACCACCCTGTCGGAGGGGTCGGTCCGGCGGAACTTCAATCCCTATACGGACATCGACTGGGATTCGCCGGAGTTCGCCGTGGTCCCCGACGACGAGCGCTGGATCCTGCCCGCGACCGATCCGATCGGTAAGCACGCCTGGTACCAGAGCCAGCCGTTGGAGCGTCAGATCGAGATCGGTATGTGGCGCCAGGCCAACGTCGCCAAGGTCGGCCTGCACTTCGAGTCGATCCTCATCCGCGGCCTGATGGAGTACGCGTTCTGGACGCCGAACGGCTCCCCGGAGTACCGGTACTGCCTGCACGAGGCGGTCGAGGAGTGCAACCACACCCTGATGTTCCAGGAGATGGTGAACCACATCGGCGCGGACGTGCCAGGGATGCCGAAGCTGCTCAAGTGGATTCAGCCGGGGATCCCGCTGGTCGCCGGACCGGCGCCGATTCCGTTCTGGTTCGGCATCCTCGCCGGCGAGGAGCCCATCGACCACACCCAGAAGAACGTGCTGCGCGAGGGCAAGGCGCTGCACCCGATCATGGAGCGGGTGATGGCGATCCACGTCGCCGAGGAAGCCCGGCACATCTCGTTCGCCCACGAGTACCTGCGCAAGCGTGTTCCGCATCTGTCCAGGGCCAAGCGGTTCTGGCTGTCGCTCTACGTGCCGGTCGTGATGCGCGTGCTGTGTTCGGCCATCATCGTTCCGCCGCGGGCGTTCTGGAAGAACTTCGACATCCCGCGTTCGGTGCGCAAGGAGATCTTCTTCTCCTCGCCAGAGTCGCGTCAGATGCTGCGCGACATGTTCGGTGATGTGCGGATGCTGGCCACCGACTCCGGGCTGATGAACCCGCTGGCCAAACTGGTGTGGAAGATGTGCCGCATCGACGGCGCACCCAGCCGCTACCGCAGCGAGCCCCAGCGCGAGCACCTGGTCTCGGTCGCGTCCTGAGTCATGCCCCACGTCATCACCCAGTCGTGTTGCAGCGACGGGTCCTGCGTTTATGCCTGTCCGGTCAACTGCATTCATCCCTCGCCGGATGAGCCGGGCTTCGCGACCGCCGAGATGTTGTACATCGACCCCGACGCGTGCGTGGATTGCGGTGCCTGCGTCAGCGCCTGCCCGGTGGGTGCAATCGCTCCGGACAGCAAGCTCACCGACAATCAGCTTCCGTTCATCGAATTGAACGCCGGCTTCTACCCGAAGCGGGAAGGCAAGCTGCCGCCGACGTCCAAATTGGCCCCGGTGCTGCCGGCGCCGATGGTGTCACCGCGTCCCGGTGGACCGCTGCGGGTCGCGATCGTCGGCTCGGGGCCTGCCGCGATGTACGCCGCCGACGAACTGCTCACCCAGCGAGGGGTCCGGGTGAACATCTTCGAGAAGCTCCCCACGCCTTATGGATTGGTGCGGGCCGGGGTGGCGCCCGATCATCAGAGCACCAAACGGGTCACCCGTCTTTTCGACCGGGTGTCCGAGCACGCCGGGTTCACGGCCTTCCTCAATGTGGAGGTGGGCAGGCACCTGAGCCATGCCGATCTGCTCGAGCATCATCACGCCGTGCTCTACGCCGTCGGCGCGCCCAACGACCGTCGCCTCGACATCGCGGGGATGGGACTGCCGGGTAGCGCCACCGCGACCGAGGTGGTGGCCTGGTTCAACGGTCACCCCGATTTCACGGACCTGCCGGTGGACCTCGGTCACGAGCGCGTCGTCATCGTCGGTAACGGCAATGTCGCGCTCGACGTCGCACGCATTCTCACCTCGGATCCGGATGCCTTGGCGCGCACGGATATCGCCGATCATGCGTTGGCCGCGCTGCGGACCTCGAAGGTGCAGGAGGTGGTGATCGCGGCCCGGCGTGGGCCCGCGTTCTCGGCGTTCACACTGCCCGAGCTCATCGGATTGACCGCCACCTGCGATGTGGTGCTCGACGCCGCCGACCACCGGCGGGTCGTCGCCGATCTGGCCACGGTCGAGGACCGGCTCACCCGCAACAAGCTGGAGATCCTGACCAAGCTGGGGGACGCCTCGGCACCCATCACCCGACCGCGGATCCGGCTGGCCTACCAGCTCGTCCCGCAGCGCCTGCTCGGTGACGAGCGGATCACCGGCATCGAGTTCGCGGGCGGCGAGACGCTGGATGCCGGGATGGTGCTGACCTCGATCGGATACCGCGGCAAGGCAATTGCCGATCTGCCGTTCGACGAGGTGACCGCGGTGGTGCCCAACGACGGCGGCCGGGTGCTCGACACCGCCGGTGCGTACGTCGCGGGATGGATCAAACGCGGCCCGACGGGCTTCATCGGCACCAACAAGTCGTGCGCGGCCGAGACGGTGCGCAACCTGGTGGAGGACTACAGCCGGGGGCAACTCGGCGACCCGGCCCACAAGCCGGCGGCGCTGGACAAGCTGGTCCGCGGCCGCCAACCCGCGGTCGTCGACGCCGCGGGCTGGCGAGCCATCGACGCCGCCGAGATCGCCCGCGGCGGAGGACAGCGCCCGCGGGACAAGTTCGTCGACATCGCCGAGATGCTCGCGGCCGCGGCGACGGCGCCGCGACCGCCCGCGCACAAACGGCTGTTGGCCGGCCTGCGCCGCTGACTCCTGCGAAAGCAGGTCCGTCGCCACACCGCAGCGTGTATACGAAGTGAATGCGTAGTGGTCGGGTCGCGGGTGTGGCAGTGGTGGTCGGCATCTGGTCGGCGACCGGGTTGGGGTATCCGGGTCTGGCCGCGGCCGAGACCCCGGGCGCCCAGCAGGGCACCGAGCAGGGCTCCGACCAGGGCACGGCGCAAACCTCGACGCCCGAGGCAGAGTCCGAGCCGAAACCGGCGGTCACCAAGCCCGAGCGCCGGGTGGCGCCGCGGACCGTCCGGCAGGCGCAGACCAGCCCGCGCGGGGGGTTGTCCTCGCCGCGCCTGAGCGGCCCGACATCGGGCACTCCGGCGGTCGACGAGGGCGACGGTGCCGAGCCCGAGGACACCGAACCCGAGAACACCGCCACGCCCGCAACTCCGCCTGTGTCTGAGCGGGCTCAGGTGCAGGCGGCAGCGCCGGTGGTCGCGGCCGTCGCCCCGGTGGCGGCCACCGCAGCCGCCCCGGTGGCATGGACGTCGACCCTGCCCAACCCGGTCACCGCGATCCGCTACGTGGCCAATGTCGTCAAGAGTCTGGTCGGCGCGGTGCTCAGCCCGTTCGCCGCGGGACTGCCCGCGGGACCCGTGGGACCGCCCTCGGTGTGGGCGGTGCTGGCCTGGGTGCGCCGCGAATTGTTCAACGGCTCACCGAAGATCGACGACACCGGCGAGACGACGCAGACCAGCACCGGTCAGGTGCTCGGCAACGTCGGTGCTTCCGATCCCGACGGCGACCCACTCACCTACACCGTGATCGGCCGCCCCGTCAATGGTGGCGTGGTCCAGATCGACCAGAGCACAGGCGATTTCATCTATCGACCGACGAACGCCATGGCCGCCACCGGTGGCACCGACTCGTTCACCGTCGTGGTCGACGATGAACGCGCCGGCGTGCACTGGCACGGCCCGCTCGGTTTCCTGGCGCACGTCCCCATTCTGGACAACCTGATCCGCCCCGGCGGCGGGCACGGAGTGGCCCGCACCATCACGGTGAACGTCGAGCCGGTGGAGGGTGTGGACCTGTCCTTCCCCGACGATTTCCATTGGGGCGTGGCGCATGCCGGATTCCAGGCCGAAGGCGGGCCCGGATCGCCGATCGACCCGAACTCCGACTGGTACAAGTGGGTGCACCACCCGCTCAACCAGCAGCTGGGCCTGACCAACGGTGTCCCGGAGAACGGGCCGGGCACCTACGTCTCCTACGACTCCGATGCCGCGCTGGCCAAGAACGAACTCGGCATGAATACCTTCCGGATGTCGATCGAGTGGAGCCGGATCTTCCCCAATTCCACTGCCGGCATCGATATCTCGGATGAGGGCGGCGGCGTGAGCCTGGCCGATCTGCAGGCCCTGCGGGCATTGGCCAACCCTGTCGAGGTGGCGCACTACCGGGCCGTGTTCGACGCGCTGCGCGCCCACGGGCTGGAGCCGTTGGTGACCGTCAACCACTTCACCCTGCCGCTGTGGGTGCACGACCCGATCACCGCGCGCCCGCTCATCCAACTGGGGCTGCCCGCGCCCGCCGCGGGCTGGCTGTCGGATCAGACGCCGGTGGAGTTCGAGAAGTACGCCGCCTTCCTGGCCTGGACCTACGGCGACCAGGTGGACAACTGGGTGACACTCAACGAACCGTTCCCGCCGGTGATGACCGAGTTCCTGGCCATTCCCGGTCTGGTGCCGAGTTGGCCGCCGGGGGTGCTGCGCCCGGATCTGGCCGCCCGCTTCGTGACCAACGAGGCCAAGGGGCATGTCGCCGCCTATGACGCGATCCACGCGTGGGATGACACCGCGTTCGTCGGCTTCGCCAACAACATGGTGCCGGCACGGCCGGCCAACCCGCTCAACACGAACGATGTGGCCGCCGCCGACGCCTGGAACAAGGTCTTCAACCAGTGGTTCCCCAACGCGGTCATCGACGGCTGGATCGACGCCGACTTCGACGGGAAGAAGACCGCGAACGAGATCCACCCCGAGTTCGCCGACAAGGTCGACTTCCTGGGTGTGCAGTACTACGGCTCGCAGCCCATGGGCGGCTTCGGCTTCGCCACGCTGCCGGGCTTCAACTTCCTGCAGGGCATCCCGTTCCGCTGTGAGCCGTCCGCGCAGAGCTGCAGCGATTTCAACCAGCCCATCGACCCGGGCGGCTTCCGCGAGGTGCTCGAAGTCGCTGCCTCCTACGGTAAACCGTTGTGGATCACCGAGAACGGCGTCGCCGACGATGACGACACCAAGCGGCCGTCCTACATCGTGAACCACATCGCCGTCGTGCAGGATTTGGTGGCCCACGGTACCGACATCCGCGGCTACACCTACTGGTCCTTCGTGGACAATCTGGAATGGTCGGAGGGCTACCACCTGCAGTTCGGCCTGTACGGGTCCGACCCCGGCACACCCGAGCTCGAGCGCACCCCCAAGCCCGCCAGCATCTCGGCGATCAGCCAGATCACCGGCGCGAACGCGCTGCCGACGGGCCTGTTGGCGCTCTACCTGCCCGGGGCTACGACTGTTCCTGCATAGCCGCGGCGATCTCGTCCATGCTGACCTCACGGACCGGTTGTCCCAGCGACCACTGGTGGCCGAACGGGTCGCGCACCATGCCGTAGCGGTCGCCCCAGAACTGGTTGTCCAGCGGCATGATCACCTCTGCGCCGGCCTCGACGGCCCGCGCGAACTCGGCATCCACATCGGTGACGGTGAGGTGGATGGTGACCGGGGTGCCGCCGAAGGCCTTCGGGGTCTGGGACTTGCCGTTGTCGAACTCGGGGAAATCGTCGTTCAGCATGATGGTGGAACCGTTGATCTGCACTGCCGCATGGATGAGCCGGCCGTCGGCCTGCGGCACCCGGCCCATCTCTGTGGCGCCGAATGCCTTGACATAGAAGTCGATGGCGGCGGGGGCATCGTCGACGCACAGGTGCGGGATGACGGCGGGGGTGACTTCGATGGCCATGATGTTTCTCCTGATCTCGGGCGACTGACGATCTATAGACCGGGGACGCGGCCCGATCTCATCGCAGACAACCACGAGGGTGTGACACGTCGTCAGACCACCGAGTAGCCGGGTGGTAGTGCGGATCGACCGGTTAGCGCCGACAGCACCGTTTCGCCCTGTCCCAGCCGGGCGGCCACCCGGGTGGCCAGCACCGCGGACTGTTCCATGGCATCGGCGGGTGGCTCGACATCCAGGCCTGCCGCCCGTGCGATGTCCACACCGTGCACCGTCAGCTCGAACACCCGGGTCTGCAGGTAGTGCGACAACCGGATGCCCAGTCCGCCGATGACGCTGATGACCGGGTCGCCGGCGTTCTCCACGTCGGCCAGTGCCCGGGCGACGAGGCGGTCCACGGCGTCGACCGGGTCGGCCCCGAGATCACGCCCGGCCTGGCGGCCGCGTTCGTTGATGGCCTCGGCGCCGGCGGAACCCATGAAGTCCCGGACCCACACGTAGTAGGCCACGGCGTCGTCGACATCCTCATGATCGGCGGGCGCGCGCAGGTACTCGCTGACGGTGACGAGCGAGCGTGAGGTGTGTCCGACCAACGCGCGCATGTCCCAGTCGCCCAAGCCCGGTCCTTCCCAGGACGTTTCGGGTATCGCCCGCACCAGCCGCGCGAAAGCCGCAGCGGCGGAGGCGAATACCGAAGAGGTCATGACGCGGCGATGCGGTCCCACCCGGTGACCGACTCCGGGGAGCGCGGGTCGGGCCCGACGTACACCGCCGACGGGCGCACCAGCTTGCCCAGTCGCTTCTGCTCCAGGATGTGCGCACACCAGCCTGCGGTCCGTCCGCAGGTGAACATCGCGGGCATCATCTTCGGCGGCACCTGGGCGAAATCCAGGATGACCGCGGCCCAGAACTCCACATTGGTCTCGATGGCGCGGTCGGGCCGCCGCTCGCGCAGTTCGGCGAGCGCGGCCTGCTCGAAGGCCGCGGCCACCTCGTACCGGGGCACGCCGAGACGTTTCGCCGTCGCGCGCAACACCCGGGCCCGGGGATCCTCGGACCGGTACACGCGGTGCCCGAAGCCCATCAGCTTGTCGTTGCGGTCCAGGATGCCCTGCACCACCGCCCGGGCGTCACCGCTGCGTTCGGCTTCGTCGAGCATCGGCAGCACCCGGGCGGGCGCGCCGCCGTGCAGTGGCCCGCTCATGGCGCCGACCGCGCCGGACAGCGCCGCCGCCACATCCGCACCGGTGGAGGCGATCACGCGGGCGGTGAAGGTGGAGGCATTCATCCCGTGTTCGGCGGCTGTCACCCAGTAGGCGTCGATGGCCTCGACGTGCCGGGGGTCCGGGTCACCCTGCCAGCGGGTCATGAAACGTGCCGTGACGGTGGCACATTCATCGATGGAGCGCTGCGGAACGGCGGGCTGGTAGATCCCGCGGGCGGACTGGGCGACGTAGGACAGCGCCATCGCGGATGCGCGGGCGAGCTGATCACGGGCGGTGGCGTCATCGATGTCGAGGATCGGCGCGTACCCCCAGATCGGGGCCAGCATGGCCAGCCCGGCCTGGACATCGACCCGGACGTCGCCGGAGTGGATCGGCAGCGGGAACGGTTCGGCCGGTGGCAGCCCGTGCTCGAAGTCGCCGTCGACCAGGAGGCCCCAGACCTCGCCGAAGGTGACCCGGCGGTCCACCAGGTCCTCGATGTCGACGCCGCGGTAACGCAGCGCGCCGCCGTCCTTGTCCGGCTCGGCGATCTCGGTGGTGAACGCCACCACCCCCGCGAGTCCGGGAACGAAATCCTTCGGCACCGACGACAGCTCCGTCATGCGCCGATTCTCGCACTCGTCCGCAACCGCCGCCGCGCGCGTACCGTTCTGCAGATGGAACCGGAACAGCTCGCACGGATGCGGGCCGAATACGGGTCGGTCGAGAAGGACGGCAGCGCGGATCTCGACGCGGACTGGGTGGCCGACGGATGGCTGGTGTTGTTCGACCGATGGTTGGCCGAGGCCCACGAAGCCGGGCTGTCCGAGCCCAACGCGATGGTGGTCGGCACGGTCGACGCTTCCGGCAGGCCGGTGACGCGCACGGTGTTGTGTAAGAGCGCCGACGAATACGGGATCTCCTTCTACACCAACTACGACTCCGCCAAGGGCGAGCAATTGGCAATACAGCCGTATGCCTCCGCGACCTTCCCCTGGTACGGGCTGGGGCGCCAGATTCACCTGCGCGGCCCGGTGATCCGGGTGTCGGCCGAGGCGACCGCCGACTACTGGTCCAAGCGGCCGCGCGGCTCGCAGCTCGGCGCGTGGGCTTCGCAGCAGTCCGCGCCGATCGCCTCCCGGGCGGCGCTGCTCGGTCGGCTCGCCGATGTCACGGCCCGGTTCGCCGACCTCGAAGCCGTTCCTGTTCCGCCCAATTGGGGTGGATACCTGATCGCGCCCGAGGTCGTCGAATTCTGGCAGGGCCGGGAAAACCGGGTACATAACAGGATTCGGATCACGCCGGCGGACGGACGGGTGGAGCGCCTTCAGCCGTAACCTCCGGCGCTCTCACAGGTGGTCGGGTTACGATTCCTTCGTGGCCGCTGCGGACAGGGAAACCGATCTCGGTTTGCGCGAACGAAAAAAGCTACGCACCCGGGCGATCCTGATCGACGCGGCGCTGGAGCTCTGCCTGCGTCACGGCTACGAGCAGACGACCGTCGACCAGATTGCTGCGGTGGCCGAGGTGGCGCCGCGTACCTACAGCCGGTACTTCGCCAGCAAGGAAGCCGTCTTCCTCACCCTGCTGGAGGATCTGTCCCACGAGATCGCTGCCGAAGTGGCTCTTCTGCCGCGCGGTATCGGCCCGATCGAGGCGCTGCGGGCCGCCCACATCGCGGTACTCACCAAGTCCGCCGCCGGTCAGGTCGGTGGCTTCACCAGTGACCGCGTCGTTCTCACCCTTCGGGTGATCAACAGCGCAGAGGCCCTGCGGCAGAGTGCATTCCAATTCAGGTCTCCCGCGGTGCTGGCCGCTCTGGCCGAACTGATGGGCGTCGAGGAGGATGACCGTCGGTTGTTGCTGGGGGTTTCGGTCTTCTCCGCGATCATCATCGCCGCATGCGGCGACCTGGTCGAGGACGTCGATGGGATACCGCTGGGCCCGCTGCTGATGATCGAGCGGCTCAACCAGGCCTGCGAACAGGTCGCCGGCTTCGCCGGCCAGATCTTCGACACCAGCCCGGGCCAACAGGCCGCCGTCGACGATATCCCGGCGAATGTCTGAGCGGCAGCCGAGTGGGCTGCGGGAGCGCAAGAAGCTGCGGACCCGCGTCACGTTGATCGAGACCGCGGCAGAACTGTGTGAGCGGCAGGGTTTCGACAACACCACCGTCGAGCAGATCGCCGCCGCCGCGGATGTCTCGCCGCGCACCTTCAGCCGGTACTTCCCGACCAAGGAAGCGGTGATCTTCGCCATCATCGAGGACACCGCCGCATTCGTCGCCGACGAACTGGAGCGCCTGCCCACCGATATCAACGAGTTCGAGGCGATGTTGCGGGCCCACCTCAAGGCGGTGCAACCCGGCCGGGACGGCCGGCCGACGCCGATCTTCCATCGGATGGCGGCGCTGATCCGGATCGTGAACTCCTCGGCGAGCCTCGCGGTGACCAACATCCCGTACCGCTCGCAGCAGGACCAGTTCCCGACGGTCGTCGCCGTCGCCAAGCGGATGGGCCTACCCAAAGACCATGACGCGGTGCACATGGTGCTGGAGACCTGGACCGCGTTGATGAACTCCGCGACCCGGGGCCTGGGCACGCCCGGTCACCCGCCCATCGAGCCCGAGATCGTTGCTGCGCGCATCTCGGCGGCCTATGAGACCTTGACCCGGACGTGGCGGCCGTGGACCTCGGCCCCGGAGCCGACAGATCCGCCCGCCGGGGAACCCCCCGCAAGCGCGCCGGATTGTTAGCGACTACCGTCCAGTATCAAGAGACGGCTTCCGGTCGCCTCACCCATGCCGACGCCCAGAGAAGGGGTTCCAGTGGCCGACAACTCCAGCCCTGACGAGAAAGCCACCCTGTCCTATCCGGGCGGCTCCCTGGACTTGGAGATCGTCCACGCCTCTGAAGGTTCGGACGGTATCGCGCTGGGGCCGCTGCTGGCCAAGACCGGCTACACCACGTTCGACGGCGGTTTCGTCAACACCTCGTCGACCAAGAGTGCGATCACCTACATCGACGGTGACGCGGGCATCCTGCGTTACCGCGGTATCCCGATCGAGCAGCTCGCCGAGAAGTCGACCTTCATCGAGGTCAGCTACCTGCTCATCTACGGTGAGCTGCCGACCTCCGATGAGCTCGCGTCGTTCACCAACCAGATCCAGCGCCACACCCTGCTGCACGAGGATCTCAAGCGCTTCTTCGACGGGTTCCCGCGCAACGCGCACCCCATGCCGGTGCTGTCCTCGGCGGTCAACGCGCTGAGCGCCTACTACCAGGACTCGCTGGACCCGCTGGACAACAAGCAGGTCGAATTGTCGACGATCCGGCTGCTGGCCAAGCTGCCGACCATCGCGGCGTACGCCTACAAGAAGTCCGAGGGGCAGCCGTTCCTGTACCCGGACAACTCGTTGACGCTGGTGGAGAACTTCCTGCGGATGACGTTCGGCTTCCCGGCCGAGCCCTACGAGGTCGATCCCGAGATCGTCCGCGCGCTGGACATGCTGCTGATCCTGCACGCCGATCACGAGCAGAACTGCTCGACCTCGACGGTGCGCCTCGTCGGGTCCTCGCAGGCCAACCTGTTCACCTCGATCTCCGGCGGCATCAACGCGCTGTGGGGCCCGCTGCACGGCGGCGCCAACCAGGCCGTGCTGGAGATGCTCACCAAGATCCGCGACGGCGGCGACGATGTCGAGACCTTCGTCAAGAAGGTGAAGAACCGCGAGGACGGCGTGAAGCTGATGGGCTTCGGGCACCGCGTCTACAAGAACTACGATCCGCGGGCGCGCATCGTCAAGGAGCAGGCCGACAAGATCCTGGCCAAGCTCGGGGTCGACGATCCACTGCTGGACATCGCCAAGCAGCTCGAGGAGATCGCGCTGACCGACGACTTCTTCGTCGAGCGCAAGCTCTACCCGAACGTCGACTACTACACCGGCGTCATCTACCGGGCGATGGGCTTCCCGACCCGCATGTTCACCGTGCTGTTCGCGCTCGGCCGGCTGCCCGGCTGGATCGCGCACTGGCGCGAGATGCACTCCGAGCCCGGCAAGATCGGCCGTCCGCGCCAGATCTACACCGGCTACACCGAACGCGATTACGTCGACCTCGGCGGCCGCTGACCCGTCTCCGCCGCAGAGAGATTTCTCACTGCCGTCGCGCCTTGCTCCGGAAAAGGTTGTAGTTTCACAATAGTTGTGTGAATGACACCATCGGCACGCTGACGCCACGGCGCAAGGCGATCGTCCTCGCGTCCTGTTGTCTGAGTTTGCTGATCGTGTCGATGGACGCGACCATCGTCAACGTCGCGATCCCGTCGATCCGCGCCGATCTGGGTGCGACGGCATCGCAGCTGCAGTGGGTCATCGACGTCTACACCCTGGTGCTCGCCTCGCTGCTGATGCTCTCCGGCGCGATGGGCGACCGCTTCGGCCGGCGCCGGGTGTTCCAGACCGGACTGTTGATCTTCGCCATCGGCTCGCTGCTGTGCAGCCTGGCTCCGGGCATCGACGCCCTGATCGCCGCGCGGTTCCTGCAGGCCATCGGCGGCTCGATGCTCAATCCGGTGGCGCTGTCCATCATCTCGCAGGTGTTCACCGGTCCGGTCGAACGTGCCCGGGCGATCGGTATCTGGGGCGCGGTGGTCGGCATCTCCATGGCGCTGGGCCCCACCGTCGGCGGCCTGCTCATCCATCTGATCAGCTGGCGGGCGGTGTTCTGGATCAACCTGCCGATCTGCCTGGCGGCCATCGTGCTGACGGCGATCTTCGTGCCGGAGACCCGTTCGGCGACGATGCGCAACATCGACCCGGTCGGCCAGTTGCTGGCGGTCGCGTTCCTGTTCGGCGCCGTCTTCACCCTCATCGAGGGCCCCGCCCTGGGCTGGGACAACGTGCGGGTCATCGCCGCGGGCGCGGTGTCGGTGCTGACCTTCGCGGCCTTCCTGCGCTATGAGTCGCGGCGCACCGACCCGTTCATCGATCTGCGCTTCTTCCGCAGCGTGCCGTTCGCCTCCGCGACGGTGATCGCCATCTGCGCATTCGCCTCCTGGGGTGCGCTGCTGTTCATGATGTCGCTGTATCTGCAGGGTGCGCGCGGCTATTCGGCCGTCCAGACCGGACTGATCTACCTGCCGATCGCGGTCGGTGCGCTGGTGTTCTCGCCGCTGTCGGGCCGGCTCGTGGGCCGCTACGGGGCCCGGCCGTCCCTACTGGTGTCCGGGGTGATGATCGCGGTGGCCTCCACCGTGCTGGCGCTGCTGCCGGAGTCCGCGCCGGTGTGGGCGCTGATGACGGTGTTCGCGGTGTTCGGTATCGGCTTCTCGATGGTCAACGCGCCCATCACCAACGCGGCGGTCAGCGGGATGCCGCTGGACCGGGCCGGTGCCGCCTCCGCGGTGACCAGCACCAGCCGCCAGATCGGCGTGAGTATCGGTGTGGCCCTGTGCGGTTCGGTGGCCGGGGCGGCACTGGCAGGCGCCGGGGACTTCACCGCCGCGGCGCGCCCGCTCTGGCTGGTGTGTGTGGCGCTGGGCGTGGTCATCACGGTGCTGGGCTTCGTGTCGACATCGCCGCGGGCCATGGACTCGGCCCGCAGACTCGCCCCGCTCATCGACGCCCCGAAGGCGGCGGCCGATGCCCGATGATCTGGCCGACGAGGTCTGGCGGCTGATGTCGTCGACGGTGATCAACAATCAGGACACCTGGAAACGCGCCGTGGTGGACCGAACCGGTCTGCCGTTCAGCAGGATTCGCATCCTCAGCCGGTTGGCCCGCGAGCCGCTGTCGGTCAAGCAGATCGCGGCCGCCGCCACCATCGATGCCCCCGCCGCGACCGTGGCCGTCAACGATCTGGAGGAGCGCGGTCTGGTGGTCCGGCAGATCGACCCGGGCAACCGCCGCTCCAAAACGGTGTCGCTGACCCCCGCCGGGCGTGAGCTGCTGGCGGTCATCGACGCCGTCGAGAACCCGGCGCCCGCACCGCTGCGTCGTCTCGATGATGCGGATCTCGCTGCGCTGCAGGCGCTTCTGCGCAAGTTGGGCTGACGCCCATGCTGCGCGATCAGTGCGGTCGGAAGGTCACTGTGCGGTGTACCCGCCGTCGACTCTGATGGTGGTACCGGTGACGTACCGTGCGTCGTCGGACATCAGATAGGCGACGGCAGCTGCGACGTCCTCCGGCACGGCCAGGCGTCTCAGAGGTATCTGCGCCACCACGTCGCGCTCGGTGCGGGCCGGATCAGGCGTGCGGGCCAGCCAGGTGTCATAGAGCGGCGTCCTGGTCATTCCCGGCGCCACGTCGTTGACCCGGATGGCCAGTGGCGCAAGCTCGACCGCCGCCGACAGCGTCAGCGCCCGCAACGCGCCCTTGGACGCGGCATAGACACCCATTGTTGGCACCCCGGCGACAGCCAGGCGTGAGGTGATGTTGACGATCGACCCGCCACGCTCCATGGCCGCAGCACCCGCCTGAATCATGGCGATGGCGGCGAAGGTGTTGACCTCGAAGACACGGCGGACAGCGAGCATCGGCGTGGAAACCAGCTCGTCGGTGTGATCGAGCGCCGCGTTGTTGACCAACCCGTCGATGTAGCCGAATGCGTCTCGGCACGCGTCGATGACGACGGTCGGCGCATCGGTTTCGGTGAGGTCGGCGGCGATGAACCGTACCCGCTTGTCCAGCGACCGGGCCAGTTGCCGTCCTGCGTCGATATCGCGGCCGGTCGCCAGGACTCGCGCTCCTTCGGCATGCAGGCGGGCCGCTGTGACCTGACCGATTCCCGATGTGGCTCCGGTGACCACGACGGCCTTGCCGTCCAGACGTCCGGACACTGCGCGGGGCTGCATCACGGCAGCTTGGCAGAGATTTCCAGGGCGCCCGCTTTCACCTGCGCACCAGCATGTTCCAGACGTTCCGGGGTCAGGCGGTGGGTGAGGAAGCTGATGCTCAGCGCGTACCGTGACGGACCGCCGTTGGCGGCAGGAACCGCGGCGGCCACACAGGTCAGTTCCTCGGCAGCCTCCTCGCGGTCGACGGCGAAACCCTGTTCGCGGATGTCGGAGATCTCGGCTGCCATCTTCTTCATCGAGGTGATGGTGTGTGGGGTCAGCTCCGGCAGACCCGCCGAGGCCACGATATCTCGCCAAACACTGTCGGTCATGGTCGCCATCAGCGCTTTGCCCAGTGCCGATGCATGCCAGGGGTCGGACTGTCCGACGTCGCTGACCTTTTTCACGGCGCGGCGGCTCTCGACGACTTCAAGGATGACGACGCTGCGGTCTTTGTGTACCGCGAAGTTCACCGTCTCGTTGAACTCCTCCATCAACCGCTCCATGGTGGGCAGCACCGCGTCAGTGGGAACCTGGCCGGAGAAGGCGCGCTGTCCCAATCGGAAGATCTCCCAGCCGAGCCGGTACTGGGCGGTGTTGAACCGCTCGACGTATCCCAGCGCAGCAAGACTGTTCAGATACCGCAGCACGGTGGCTTCGTTGAGCTCTGTGCGCCTTGAGATTTCGGTCAGATTGCCGGTTTCCGCTTCGGCCACCGCGCTGAGAATTCGCGCTGTGCGTTCGACGCCGATGAGGCTCGCACCTTTGTCGGGTCGCGTCTGCATTTTCACCCAGTGAAGGTTACCAGTGCTCAGTGACAGCCATGTCGACCCTTGGCTTCCTGTTGACAGCGGTGGGTACGTCTTCTAGATTTCATTCAGCGCAGTTGAATATCACTCAGTGAAATTCAAGCGGCGCCGACCCCATCAGCTCGAAGGAGACGCAATGCCCACTGCAGCCGACAGCCGTTCATCACAGGTCGACGGGGCCAGCATTCTGGCTTCGCAGGGCCTCTTGTCGGCCGACGACTACACCCTCGCCGCGTCCACCAAGGCGTTCGACGACGGTGGCGCCTACCGACTGGAAATCTCTGGTGTCGAACGCCTTTCGACCCTGGAGGTGCTCCTGGACGAGGCCGCAAAGCAAGATGTGTACATCCACCGCATCATCGCGTTCGGTGGCGGCACCACCCTGCTCAACACCGGGGAACTGCGCGACGTCGCCGAGCTGGCCGCGCAGAACCACATCGAACTGATCGCGGTGCCCGGCCCCCGCACGGGCTGGGACCTCGGACGTCAGGCGCTGAGCACCGAGGGCACCGCCGGCGGTCGGCGGGTCCGCGGACTCGACAACGTCCGTTACCTGCTGGATGACTATCTGCGGATTTTCTCCACCGGTATCCGTGGTGTACTCGTCTGGGACGAAGGCGTTCTCGACATCCTCAACGGGGTTGCCGGAATAACCCATCGCGCCATCGCCGAACAGGCGGACGTTCCACTGGGATCCATCACATATCACTTCGCCACCCTCGACGACATCGTCCAACTCGCCTTCCAGACCCACGTCGAGAAACTGGCGAAACGTTTCGAAGACCGGTTGGCGCACTGTGCGCCCGGAGCCGATCTCCTCGACTGCATCACGGCCGCGATCACCGACGATCTGGCCGCCAACCCGAACGAACTCGCCGTGACCTACGAACTGTACGGCGACACCGTGCGCCGGACCGACAACAAGCGGCTGACCCAGGCCTGGATGGACCGGGCGCAGGACGCGTTGGCCCAACACTTCGACCGCGCTACCGCACACCTGCTCGACGTCGTGATCGAAGGCTTGATGGTGCACATGTCGGTTGCCCAACAAGCTATTTCGAAGAATGCGGTGCGAACACTCTTGGCCACCGCAGCCAATGCCGGCAACGCGCTGAACGCAACACCCCACACCGAATCGGAGTAGACATGACCTTCCACACCAAAATGTTCATCGACGGCAGCTGGGCTGACGCCTCCGACGGAGCGGTCGACCAGGTGCCTGCACCCACCACCGGAGAATCGTTCGCCGAGATCGCGCACGGCACCGTTGCCGACGTCGATCGCGCGGTGGCCGCCGCGCACGCCGCGTTCCCGGCGTGGGCGCGCACCCCGGCCGGCGAACGGGCTCGCGCCTTCCTCACGCTCGCCGACCGGATCGAAGCGGACCAGCGCACCCTTGCCGAGATCGAATCGCGCAATGTCGGCAAGCCCATCGGTCTGGCGCTGGAAGAGATGGAGATGATTCCCGATCATCTCCGATTCTTCGCCGGCGCTTCCCGCACCATGGAAGGCCGCGCGGCAGCGGAGTTCGTCGCCGGCAAGACCAGCATCATTCGCCGCGACCCCCTGGGCGTCGTCGGATCGGTGGCGCCGTGGAACTACCCACTGCTGATGGCCATCTGGAAGATCTCGCCCGCCCTGCTCACCGGCAACACCCTGGTGCTCAAGCCCTCCGAGCACACCCCGTTCTCGGTGCTGCGCCTCGCTGAGCTCGCCGCAGACCTGTTCCCAGCCGGGGTATTCAACGTCGTCACCGGCGACGGCGAGGACGTCGGCGCCCGGCTGGTCTCGCACCCTCTGGTGCGGATGTCCTCGCTGACCGGTTCCGTCGACACCGGCCGCGCACTCATGCGCGCCTCGGCGGACTCCAACCTCAAGCGGCTGCACCTTGAGCTCGGCGGCAAGGCGCCGGTCCTGGTGTACCCCGACGCCGATATCGCGCTCACAGTCGCCAAGATCATGGAGGGTGCGTTCTGCAACTCCGGTCAGGACTGCATGGCGGCCTCGCGCATCTACGTGCACGAGTCGGTGCACGACGACCTGGTGTCCGGTCTCGAAAAGGCGGTCAAAGAACTCGATCTCGGTGACATCGCCGACGAGAACACCGCCATGGGACCGGTCATCACCGCCGAGCACCGCGACCGGGTCGAGGGCTTCGTGGCGCGGGCGAAGGCCACCGGCCACACCGAGCTGATCCAGGGCGACAACCCCGGCACCGGCTTCTACACCGCTCCCACCGTGGTGGTCGGCGCCCTCCAAGGCGACGAGATCGTCAGCACCGAGGTGTTCGGTCCCGTGACCTCGGTGACGAAGTTCGGCGACAACGACGACGTCATCGCCTGGGCCAATGACACCGAATACGGCCTTGCCGCTTCGGTGTTCACCCAGGACATCAGCCGGGCCATGACCGCCTCCAGCGACCTGCAGTTCGGCACCGTCTGGGTCAACGACCACCTGCCCGTCACACCGGAGATGCCGCACGGCGGCTTCAAGCAGTCCGGTAACGGCAAGGACATGTCGGTGTACGCCCTCGAGGAGTACACCGAGATCAAGCACGTGATGATCAACCGCGAGAGCGCCTGACATGACCACCCACGCCATCAACACGTTCCGGCTGCGGCCCGGGGTGAGCGCGAAGGACTTCGAGCAGTTCTCGGTGGAACTCGACCGGCCCCGGTGTCTGGCTCTCGATGTGGTCCTGGGCTTCGAGGTCTACTTCGTCGACGAGGCCGACTCTTCCGACATCGACGTCATCGAGGTGATGACGGTGGCCTCCTGGCCGGAGTGGGAGAAGGTCCGAGACTCCGCACCCGAGCTCCAGGATGTCGTCGCGCGCTTCGACGAACTCGTCGAGCCCGGCAGCGTCACCACCGTCCTCACCCGTAATTCCCCTCTGTCCCAGGAGCTCTAGATGTCATCCGAATATGACGCCATCATCATCGGCGCCGGCCACAACGGCCTGGTCACGGCGAACTATCTGGCGCGCGCCGGCAAGAAGGTGCTGGTACTCGAGGCCCGGGACGTCGTGGGCGGCGCCTGCGTCACCGAGGAGCTGATTCCCGGCTCGAAATGGTCGTCCTGCGCCTTCATCGCCGGCCTGCTCCGGCCGGAGATCATCGAGGAACTGGAACTGAGCAGGTTCGGCCTGGACCTCTACCAGGGTGACGCGCTGTCCTACAGCCTGTTCCGCGACGGCACTTCCTTCACCATGTGGAAGGAAACCGACCGCACCCTGCGCGAACTCGAGAAGCTCAGCAAAAAGGACGCCCAGGCATTCCTGGACTTCGGGGTGCGGTTGCAGCGGTTCGCCGGTCTGGTCACCCCCTACCTGCTCAAGCCGCCGCCGGAGCGCTCCGAGGTTTTCGCGGCCTTCGAAGCCGCCGGTGAGCAGACCTTGTTCGACGAATTCACCCTGCTCTCGGTCCGTGATCTGTTGGACCGGTACTTCGAGGACGAGCGACTCAAGAGCATGCTCACCTTCTTTGGCATGGTGTCCATCTTCGGCGGGCCCTCGACACCGGGCACTGCGTACACCTACGGCCATCACTCTTGGGGCGAGTTCAACGGCAACTTCGGCCAGTTCGGTCTGGCGCGCGGTGGCATGGGCGCGATCGGCGAGGCGCTGGCCGCCGGAGCGCGCCATCACGGCGCCACCATCCGCACGTCCACACCCGTGGACAAGGTGGTCGTCGAGAAGGGCGTGGCCACCGGGGTCCGACTTCACGACGGCTCGGTGATCACCGCGGCACAGGTGTTCTCCAACGCCGACCCCAAGCGCTCGCTGCTGGGACTCCTCGATCCGGGTGTGCTGCCCGCGAAGCTGGTCCGCGATGTGCACAACATCGACACCCGAGGCTCGATGGCCCGCATCCACCTCTTGATCGACGAACTGCCGCAATATCTTCCGTTCACGGACGCCACGGAAGGGCCGCAGCACCACGGCCACCAACTGTTGGGTCCCAGCCGGGAGGCCTTCGAGGAGGCCTACGAAGCGCAACGCCGCGGTACGTTCCCCAGCACGTTCGTCATCGAGGCCGTCACCCAATCGGTGACCGACGATTCGCTGGCACCGGCAGGACTGCACACGATGAGCCTGGGCATCCAGCAGTTGCCCTCCGAGCTGACCGGCACCACCTGGGCCGCCGAGAAGGAGAACTGGGCCGACCTGGTGCTGGAGGATCTGTTCACCTACGCGCCCAATCTGCGTGATCACATCGTCGACCGGGTCATCATCACCCCCGACGATCTGGACAACGAGTACCTGATCACCGACGGCAACATCTTCCACGGCAGCATGATGCTCGATCAGCTGTTCGGTGCCCGTCCCATCCCCGAGCTGGCCAATTACCGCACCCCGGTGCGTAACTACTACCTGTGCGGCTCGGGCACCCACCCGGGCGGTGGCGTGATGGGAGCCAACGGACATAACGCCGCCAGAGTCGCACTCGATGATGCCGCAGGTGTGCCGACGCCCGCGGCGGCGCGGCGCACTGCCGGCGGGAAGGCGCCATGGCAGCAGCGGACGGTCGGTGCGCTGATGTCCACCAGGCCGGGCCGCTGGTTCGGATACCAGGCCGCGCGCCAACCCGCGCTGCGCAAGATCACCGCCTACGCGGCGCGCGTACGGTGACCAGCGCGCCGGGCGGTCTGCGCAGCGCCAAATGGTTTGCCGGACAGAGTGTCCCGGGCTTCGTGCACCGATCGGCCATGCGGGCGTCGGGGTTCTCCCGGATGGCGTTCGAGGGCAAGCCGATCGTGGGTATCTGCAATTCGTGGTCCGAGGCCGTCAACTGCAACATGCATTTCCGCGGGATGGCCGACTCCGTGCGCCGGGGGGGTGTTGGCTGCGGGGGGATTCCCGCTGGAGTTCCCCACCATCTCCCTCGGCGAACAGCTGATGAAACCCACCACCATGCTGTTTCGCAACCTGATGGCGATGGACGTCGAAGAATCCATCCGCGCCTACCCCTTCGATGCCGTTGTGCTGCTCGGTGGCTGCGACAAGACCGTTCCCGCACAACTGATGGGCGCCGCCAGCGCGGACGTTCCCGCCATCGTGTTGACCGGCGGACCAGCCGCCCCTGCAGTCTTCCGGGGCAAGCAACTCGGGGTGGGCACCGATCTGTGGGAGTACATCGATGACGTCCGGGCCGGGCGGATGTCGATGGCCGACTACGAACGCCTCGAGGCGGCGGCCGGCCCGTCGCGGGGACACTGCCCCGAGATGGGCACGGCCTCCACCATGGCCACCATCGTCGAAGGTCTGGGGATGACGCTGCCGGGCGCAGCGGCGGTACCCGCGATGGATTCTCGGCGACTGCACGTCGCCGAGGAATGTGGGGCGCGCGCCGTCGGGTTGGCGTTGGAGGGTCTGCGGCCTTCCCACATCCTGACACCGGAAGCCTTCGACAACGCCATCACGCTGATGCTGGCCGTCGGAGGGTCCACCAATGCGATCGTGCACCTCCTGGCGATCGCCGGTCGGGCCGGAGTGCCGCTGACCTTGGACCGATTCCATGAACTGTCCTCACGCACACCGTTGCTGGTCAATGTCCGGCCCGCCGGTGAGCACCTCGTCGAACAGGTCTTCCACGCCGGCGGCATTCCTGCGGTCATGAAGGCCGCCGAGGCACTGCTGCACACCCAGGCGCTGACGGTGACAGGCAAGACAGTCGCCGACAACCTTCCGGCAGACCGCGCGACCGACACGGCCGTCATCGCCTCACCGACCGCCCCCTTCCAGCCGCCGCAGGGGCTCGCGGTGGTGCGAGGCAACCTCGCCCCCGACGGTGCGGTGATCAAATGCAGTGCGGCCACACCCGAACTGCTGGTGCATCAGGGGCCCGCAGTGGTCTTCGAGAACATGCGAGACCTGATGGCGCGCTACGACGATCCCGAACCGGCGGTGACGGCGGACTCCGTCATGGTGCTGCGGTCGGCCGGACCGCAGGGCGCGCCCGGAATGCCCGAGTGGGGCCAGCTGCCGATACCCAGCAAGCTGCTCAGGCAGGGTGTCACCGACATGGTGCGCATCTCCGATGCCAGGATGAGTGGAACTGCCTACGGCACCTGCGTTCTGCACGTCAGCCCGGAGTCGGCGGCCGGCGGCCCGCTGGGGTTGGTGCGCGACGGCGACATCATCACACTGGATGCGCACCACGGCATACTGGATGTCCTGGTGTCGGATTCCGAACTGGAGGCTCGCCGGGCCGCCCTCCCGCCGGCGAAGGCCCGCCCCGCGCGCGGTTACGCCGCCATGTATGTCGATCGGGTTCTGCAAGCCCATCAGGGATGCGATTTCGACTTTCTGACCGGGCGCTCCGAACACCCCGACGCCGAACCCGACGCGATCTTCGACGGCTGGGTCGGCGGTTGGTGACAATTGCCGGCGGCGGGACCGCATCAGTCGCCTGCCCGACCAGGTAGCCGCCGGGTCAGCTCTCCAGCACCGCCATCGCCGCATTGTGCCCGCCGATACCGGACACCGCGCCGCCGCGGCGGGTACCCGAACCGCACAGCAGGATGGCGTCGTGGTCGGTGGCCACGCCCCAGCGCCGGGCCGGGGTGTCGAGCTCCTCGTCATCCTCGGCGAACGGCCAGCCCAGCGCGCCGTGGAAGATGTTGCCCGCCGTCATGCCCAGTGCGTTCTCCAGATCGGTGGTGGTCTTGGCCTCCACGCACGGCCGGCCGTCCGAATCATGCATCACGACGTCCTGGATCGGCTCGGCCAGCACCGAGTTCAGCGAATGCAGTGCCGCCGCAGCCAGTTTGATGCGGACGGTGTCCGGATCCAACTCGGCGAGCAGACCGTGCGGGGTGTGCAGTCCGAACACGGTCAGGGTGTGGGCGCCGCTGCTGCGCAACGGTTCGGACAGGATGCTGGGATCGGTCAGCGAGTGGCAGTACACCTCGCACGGCAGCGGATCGGGTATCGCGCCCGACGCCGCTGCCGCATAGGCGCCGTCGAGCTGACGCAGTGTCTCGTTGATGTGGAAGGTGCCGGCGAACGCCTGCTCCGGGCCGACCCACTGATCGCGCAGCCGGGGCAGTCGCTTCAGCATCAGATTGACCTTGATCTGGGCGCCCGGAGCGACTTTCGGCTCGGGCTCGCCGAGCAGCCGGGCCAGCACCGCGGGGGTCACCCCGGCCAGCACGTGCCGACCGTGGATGGTGTGCTCACCATCGCGGGTGCGGTAGCTGACGTCACCGTCCGGGCTGATCGCATACACCTCGGCGCCGGTGCGGATCTCGGCGCCGAAACCGCAGGCGGCCGCAGTCAGCGCACCGGTGACCGCGCCCATCCCACCGACCGGGACGTCCCAGTCGCCGGTGCCGCCGCCGAGCAGGTGGTAGAGGAAACAGATGTTCTGCACCAGTGACGGGTCGTCGGTGGCGGCGAAGGTACCGATCAGTGCGTCGGTGGCGATCACCCCGCGCACCAGGTCGTGGCGCACCGCCTCGGTCACGGTGCGCCCGATGGGTGTCTCGATCAGCGCCTGCCAGGCGGCGCCGGCGGCCGGGTCACCGGCGGCCAGTACGCGGTTGTGGAGGGTGTTGCGGGTGGTCAGCGGTGACATCATCGTCGGCCACACGGCACCGGTCACCAGCCGTGCGCGCCGGTAGAACTCGTTGAACCGCGCCTCGTCGGGGCCTGCGCCGATGGCGGCGAACGTGTTTCGCGGTCCGATCAACAGACCGGTGGCGCCCCGGTTGGCCGGATCCGGCGTGTAGGACGAATAGCGGCGACGTGCCAACCGGAACCGGGCACCGAGATCCTCGATGATGCGGCGGGGCAACAGGCTCACCAGGTAGGAGTAGCGGGACAACCGGGCGTCCACACCGTCGAACGCGTGCGCGGACACCGCGGCGCCCCCGACGTGGTCCAGCCGTTCCAGCAGCGTGACCCGCCGTCCCGCGCGGGCCAGGTACGCCGCCGCGACGAGACCGTTGTGCCCACCTCCGACGATCACGATGTCTTGGTCCGGGGCCACAAAACCAGTTTGCCCGACTACGGTAGGAAACCGTGGCAACGAAACCCGAGATTGAATTTCCCGATGGCCCCGCACCCGCCGAACTGGTCATCGAAGATGTGACGGTCGGCGACGGCGCCGAGGCGGTGCCGGGTGGCACCGTGCAGGTGCATTACCTGGGCGTCGAGTACGACACCGGTGAAGAATTCGACAGCTCATGGAACCGCGGCGAGGCCATCTCGTTCCCGCTGCGGGGTCTCATCCAGGGCTGGCAGGACGGTATCCCCGGCATGAAGGTCGGTGGCCGTCGCAAGCTCACCATCCCGCCGGAGCTGGCCTACGGTCCGGCCGGTGGCGGACACCAGTTGTCGGGCAAGACGCTCATATTCGTGATCGATCTGCTGGCAGCTCGCTGAGCCAGCCGACCCGCAGCATGCCCGAGCCCGGCGCGACCCGCTTCTACCGGCGGCCGCCGGGCGCGGGCTGGCTTGCCGCCCTCATCGCGGTGCCGCTGGTCCTCGCGCTCATCGGGTCGGGCGGATGGAATCAGACCGAGGACCCGCTACCGCTCGCCGAGATCAACACGCAGGCCACCCCCACTTCCACCAACGGTGCGCGTGCCACCGTGCTGATGGCGCCACTGTCGTTGCAGCACAGCGGCAATGACGTCGTGTTCAGCGGTCAGGTGCCCGATGAGCTGTCGCGCACGTTTGCTCTGGACCGGGCCCGGACGCTGCTGCCGGGCTCCGATGTCATCGACCTGCTGACCGTCATCGACGGGATCACCGCGATCGACCTGGCCGGCCTGGACCCGGTGCTGACCGCCGCGGCGGCGCTACCGGACTTCGGGTTCAGCATCGACGGCGGCGATATCATCCTCACCGGTACCGCCACGTCCGAGGCGATCGCCACCGGTGTGGAGGACGCGGTGCAGGCCGCGTGGCCCGATCTCGCGGTGGTCGATGACATCGCGGTGATCACGCCCGGTGCGGCGCCGCAGGCACCGACGAGTCCGGCCCCGACCGGCGAGTGCGCCGATCTGCAGCAGCGGATCTCGGGTCTGCTCCGTACCGCAATTCCTTTCGAGGCGAATGGAACAGGTTTGGCGGATGGTTCGGCGGCACTGATCAACGCGCTCGTGCGCGAGCTGCGGGCCTGCCCGGCGGTCACGGTGTCGATCATCGGGCACACCGACAACACCGGCACGAATGCCGGCAATATCGCGCTGAGCACCAACCAAGCGCAAGCCGTTGCCAACGCGTTCATCAGGCAGGGCGTGGCCGCCGATCGGATCACCGCCGAGGGGGTCGGCTCGTCCGATCCGGTGGCCAGCAACGACACCGAGCAGGGCCGGGAGCAGAACCGTCGTCTCGAGATCACGGTCAGCGCAGGGGGATGAGATGGCATTCGTGATGCAGTGGTTCTGGTACCTGCTGGCGTTCGTGCTCGGTTCGGCGGTGGCGTGGGGAGCGACCGTGCTGCTGGTCAGGCCGGCCGATGAACAGGAGCTGCCGTGAACGTCACCTTGCTGGCGCTGTCGTTCTTCCTCGGCGTCGTGCTGACGCTGGCCTTCACGTTGCGCAGGACACCTTAGTGCGGGCCGGGTAGTTTCAGCAGCAGGCGCGTTCCGCCCAGCGGGCTGGCTTCCAATGATGCCGTGCCGCCGTGTAATTCGGCCTGCTGGGCCACCAGGGCCAGGCCCAGGCCCGAGCCGGAATGCGATGCCGTCGAACCTCGGGAGAACCGCTCGAAAACCTTGGTGCGTTCCTCCTCGGGGATACCGCAGCCGTCATCGTCGACCGCGATCTCCACGCCCTCACGGGAACTCACCGCCGACAGCTGAACCCGGGTCGCGTCACCGTGTTTCACCGCATTGGCGATCGCATTGTCGACGGCCAGCCGCAGGCCGGCCGCCAGACCGAGGATCAGCACCGTGGGCGCGGGCACCAGTGAGACGTCCAGCTCCGGGTACACCCGCATGGCGTCGTGCGCCGCGCGGTCCAGCAGTTCGGTCAGGTCGACCGGCGCGTGGTCATCGGAGGTGGACAGCTGGCCCTGGGCGAGGCGCTCCAGCGCAGACAGGGTGGCCTCGATGCGGGATTGGGTGCGGATGACGTCACCGAGCACCTCCACGCGTTGTTCGTCGGGCATATCCAGGGTGGCGAGCACCTCGAGGTTGGTCCGCATCGCGGTCAGCGGGGTGCGCAGCTCATGGGAGGCGACCGCGGCGAAATCCCGCGCCGACTCCAAGGCGGCCTTGGTGCGCTGCTGTTCATCGCCGATGCGGGCCAGCATGCCCTCCACGGCCTCGCCGATCTCGCTGGCCTCCCACACGCCGCGCACGTTGACCTCGTCCGGGTTGGACTGTGCGTTGATGGCGCGGGCCTGCTGGGCCAGCCGGCGGAACGGGGTGATCATGACCGCCGAGATGATCCAGCCGACCAGGGCGGTGCCGGCGATCACGCCGCCGCTGATGAGCAGCACCCGGCGGTGCTGGGAGTCGATCTGATGCTTGGTATCGGTGAGGGTCGCGCCCAAGGCGATGGAGGCCTGCCCGGCGGAGAAGGTACGCACCCGGTATTCGGTGCCGTTGATGGTGGTGGTCTCGAAACCGTCCGGGAATTCCGGCAGCACCACATCGGCGGGAATCGACACGGTGGCGGCACCGATGCGCGCGGTGCGCACCAGATCGGGGTCGGTCACCGGGGCGTCGGTCTCGTCGGCCATGGCGCTGCTGAGCAGCGTGCTGACATCGCCGAGACTGCTGATCGAGTCGAGGCGCCGGTCCAGCTGGCTGTACTGCTCGTTGGTGATGCCGATCCACACCCAGGTACCGATGATGATGACGGTCAGCACCACCCCGAGCGCGGCCACGATGACGATGGTGCGCAGCGACAGGATGCGCTTGGGAAGCCCCAGCGCGCGGTACAGCCGGTCGTTCAGGTCCACCGGGTCAGTCTGAACTACTGGGTCCGGAGCACGAAGCCCACACCGCGCACGGTGTGCAGCAGCCGGGGCGCGCCGCCCGCCTCCAGCTTGCGGCGCAGGTAGCCGATGAACACGTCGACCACGTTGGTGTCGGCGGCGAAGTCATAACCCCACACCAGCTCGAGCAGCTGGGCGCGGGACAGCACGGCGGTCTTGTGCTCGGCCAGCACGGCAAGCAGGTCGAATTCGCGTTTGGTCAGGTCGACGTCGGTGCCGTTCACCCGGGCGCGGCGGCCGGGGATGTCGACCTCGAGTGGCCCCACCGAGATGGTCTCCGAGGAGAACGTCGCGGTGGACCCACGGCGGCGCAGCAGCGCCTTGACCCGGGCCACCAGCTCCTGCAGCACGAACGGCTTCACCAGATAGTCGTCGGCGCCGGCCTCCAGACCGGCAACGCGGTCGTCGACGCTGGTGCGGGCCGACAGCACGCAGACCGGCACGTCGTTGTCCATGGCGCGCAGTGCGGTGACCACGCTGACACCGTCGAGCACCGGCATGTTGATGTCCAGGACGATCGCGTCCGGGCGGGTCTCGGTGGCGCTGCGCAGGGCCTCGGCGCCGTCGACGGCGGTGGACACCTCGAACCCGGACAGCCGCAGGCCACGTTCCAGCGAGGCGAGTACATCGGGGTCGTCGTCGACGACGAGAACCCGAGGTGACGCCGAGGTACCACTTTCCATGGCGCCAATACTGCCTGAAAGCCGACGACGGCTGGGGGATGCTGGTCGGTCGGCGCTGTGTCTTTGTCGGTGGCGCTGGTTTCTACCTGGCTTCAGTCTCGGCGCTGGTATCGGGACTCGGCTGAACTGGTGTCGGTCGTGGGGCGACTTTTCCTACACTGCTTCAGCCTCGGTGCGCCCGGCCTATCCAGACTGAAGCCAGGTAGTTCCCGTGGCGGGGGGAAACAATTGACCTCATCCATTGTTGAGGTTTTACGGTGGCCTGGCGCCGGTTAATCCGGTTGTCGGATTCATGGCGTAGAACTCAGTATGGGTAGGGGGAGGAGGTGGTTGCGCGTGTCAGGACTGCAATCGGTGCCGGCGATCGCGCCGCCACCGCGGCGCATCAGGTCGTCCTCGGACATCCTGCGGCTGCTGCCGTACCTGAAGCCCTATCGGGTCCGCTGGATCGCGATGGTGGTGGCGGCGTTCGTCAGCCTGGCCGCCACGGTGTCGGTGCCCCTGCTCACCAAGGCCGTCATCGACGGCCCGGTGCGCGAGAAGGATTCGGCGGGCCTGTGGACGCTGGGGCTGGCGGCGACCGCCCTGCTGGTCATGGAGGCGGTGTTGTGGTTCATCCGGCGCTGGCTGGTGGCGCGGGCGACCATGGGCGTCGAGGCCGATATCCGTAAGGACCTCTACGCCCGGCTGCAGATCCTGCCGATGTCGTTCCACGGCAACTGGCAGTCGGGGCAGCTGTTGTCGCGGGTGATGAACGATCTGAGCGCCATCCGGCAGTTCCTGTCCTTCGGGCTGCTGTTCCTGATGCTCAACATCGTCCAGATCATCGTGGTGACGACCATCCTGCTGGCGATGTACTGGCCACTGGGTGTCGTCGTGGTGGTGGCCATCGTGCCGATCACGCTGACGATCCTGCACTTCCAGCGGCAGTTCACCCTGTTGTCGCGGCAGTCGCAGGATCAGGCGGGCAATGTCGCCACCCACGTCGAGGAATCTGCGCTCGGGCTGCGGGTGATCAAGTCCTTCGGCCGTGAGGAACACGCCTACCGCGGCTTCGACGAGCGGGCCACCGGCCTGTTCGACACCGAGGTGCGCAAGGTCGGGGTGTCCGCCAAGTTCTGGACGCTGCTGGAGGTCATCCCGAACATCACGCTGATCATCGTGCTCGGGTTCGGTGCCTACGCCGCGGGCCACGGTCTGGTCACCATGGGGACCCTGGTCGCGTTCATCACCATGATGCTTTCGCTGGTGTGGCCGATCGCCTCGCTGGGCTTCCTGCTGTCGATGACCCAGGAGTCGATGACGGCGGCCAACCGGGTCGCCGAGATCTTCGATGAGCCCCGCACGATCAGCGACGGACCGCACGGTGAGGCGCCCCGCGGCGGCCGGCTGGAACTCGTCGACGTCGGGTTCCGCTTCCCGGACAGCGAGCACTGGGCGCTGCGGCACGTGAACCTGTCGGTGGAGTCCGGGAAGACCGTGGCGCTGGTCGGTGCCACGGGATCCGGGAAATCCGTGCTGGCCGCGCTGCTGTCCCGGCTGCACGATGTCAGCGAGGGCGCGATCCTGGTCGACGGCACCGATATCCGCGAGCTGTCGCTGCCCGCGCTGCGCCACACCGTGGCCACCGCCTTCGAGGACCCGACGCTGTTCTCCATGTCGGTGGCCGAGAACCTGCGGCTCGGCAACCCGGACGCGACCGAGGAGCGGTTGGCCGAGGCCATCGAGGTGGCGGCCGCCGGGTTCGTCTACGACCTGCCGTTCGGTCTGGATACCCGCATCGGCGAGCAGGGCATGAGCCTGTCCGGTGGTCAGCGGCAACGCCTTTCGCTGGCCCGCGCCATCATCGCCGACCCGCGCATCCTGGTGCTCGACGACACCCTGTCGGCGCTGGACGTGCACACCGAGGCCGAGGTCACCGAGGCGCTGGGCCGGGTGCTGCGCGATGTCACCGGCATCGTGGTGGCCCACCGGGCCTCCACGGTGCTGCTCGCCGACCGGGTCGCCCTGCTGGAGGGCGGCACCGTGACCCGGGTGGGGACGCACGCCGAGCTGCTGGCCGACGCGCCGGAGTACCGGTATCTGCTGGCCGCCGACGAAGAGCTCGCGGAGGCAGGGCAGTGAGCACCACCGACTGGCGGGGCAAGGCCGTCTCCGCGGACGACGACAACCTGCCCATCGACGAGTCGATCTCCCGGCGCCGGGAGGCCCGCTCGCTGCTGGGATCGCTGCTGCGGCCCTACAAGTCGGTGGTCGCGGTGCTTGCCGTCGTGGTCGTGCTGGAGAACGCGGCCCGGCTGTCGGTGCCGCTGCTGGTGCAGCGCGGTATCGACCACGGCATCCCACCGATCGTCGCCGGCGGCACCGCGCACGAACTGTTTCTGATCCTGGGCGCCCTGTGCGGTGTGGTGTTGCTGCAGGCCACCAGCCGGATGTACTTCCTGCGCCGGTCCGGGCGGATCGGCCAGGAGATCCTGATCGAGCTGCGCCGCAGGCTTTTCCGGCATTTCCAGCGCCTCGACGTGGCGTTCCACGACCGCTACACCTCGGGGCGGGTGGTGGCACGCTCGACCAACGACGTCGACGCCATCCAGGACATGCTGGCCACCGGATTCGACGGTCTGATCACCGCGGTGCTGACCATGTTCGGCACCGCCGTGTTGCTGCTCGTGCTGGACTGGCGGCTCGGACTGGCGTGCCTGTGCGCGTTCCCGATCCTGGTGGGTCTGACGATGTGGTTCCGCAGCGAGTCCTCGCGCACCTATCTGAAGGTGCGTGAGGCCGCGGCGCTGGTGATCGTGCAGTTCGTCGAGACCATGACCGGCATCAAGGCGGTGCAGGCCTACAACCGGGAACCCCGCAACCAGGAGATCTTCGAAGACGTTGCCGACCAGTACAAGTCGATCAACGAGCGGGCCTTCAAACTGCTGGCGGTCTTCATGCCCGCGGTGCGGCTGACCGGCAACCTCGCCACCGGCGCGGTGTTGCTCTACGGCGGCTATCTGGTGCTGGAAGATCAGATGACGCTGGGCACCCTGACCGCCTTCCTGCTGTATCTGCGCATCTTCTTCGAACCCATGCAGGAGATCTCGCAGTTCTTCAACACCTTCCAGTCCGCGTCGGCGGCGTTGGAGAAGATCGCCGGCGTGCTCGACGAGGATCCCGATATCGAGGACCCGGCGCATCCGGTGCGGCTCGGCGGCCCCGACGGATCCGTGAAGGGCCACATCACCTTCGACGATGTGCACTTCTCCTACGTGCCGGATCGTCCGGTGCTGCCGTCGCTCACGCTGGACATCCCGGCCGGGCAGACCGTGGCGCTGGTCGGGACCACCGGCGCGGGCAAGACCACCATCGCCAAACTGCTGGCCCGGTTCTACGACCCGGTCAGTGGGTCGGTGACATTGGACGGCACCGATCTGCGTGATGTCGCCCAGGCCGATCTGCGCTCGCATGTGGTGATGGTGACGCAGGAGAACTTCATGTTCGAGGGCACCGTCGCCGACAACATCCGGTTCGGCCGGCCGTCGGCGACCGACGCCGAGGTGCGCGAGGCGGCGATCGCGGTCGGTGCGGACCGGTTCATCGACGCGCTGCCCGAGGGGTATCTGACCGATGTCGCCAAGCGCGGCGGTCGGCTTTCGGCCGGGCAGCGTCAGCTCATCGCGTTCGCCCGGGCGTTCCTGGCCGACCCGGCGGTGCTGATCCTCGACGAGGCCACCTCGTCGCTGGACATCCCGAGCGAACGGATGGTGCAGCAGGCGCTGGCCACGGTGCTGGCCGACCGCACCGCGGTGGTGATCGCGCACCGGCTGTCCACCGTGCAGATCGCCGACCGGGTGCTGGTCCTCGAACACGGCGAGGTGGTCGAGGACGGGCCGCCGGCCGAGTTGATCGGCGGGGACGGCCGATTCGCCGCGCTGCACCGCGCGTGGGTGGAGTCGTTGGCATGAGCCCGCTGCGGGTGTCGTCGGTGGCGTTGCCGATCGAATTCGGTGACGAGGCAAGCAACTTCGCCGCTGCCCACGCTGCCCTGCAGCGCTCCGAGCCGGGCCTGATCGTGTTGCCGGAGCTGGCCACCAGCGGGTACGTCTTCCGCGATATCGACGAGGCCCGCGCGCTGTCGATGACGGTGGACGACCCGCGGTTGACCGGGCTGGCCGATGCTGTGCCCGAGGGAGCGGTGGCGGTGATCGGGTTCTGCGAGCGCGTGGGCGAGCAGTTGTTCAACTCCGCGCTGGTGTTCGACCGCAGCGGCACGCTGGGCTGCTACCGCAAGGCCCACCTGTGGGACGAGGAGTACCGGTTCTTCAGCCTCGGTGACGAGGCGGGGATGGTGCTCGACACTCCGATCGGTCGGCTCGGCGTGGCGATCTGCTACGACATCGAATTCCCGGAGGTGCCACGGCGGTTGGCGCTGGCGGGTGCGGAAGTGCTGGCGCTGCCGGTGAACTGGCCGCAGGCCGAGCGCCCGGCCGGCGAGCATGCCCCCGAGACCATCCAGGCGATGGCCGCGGCGCGGGCCTCGCGCCTGCCGATCGCGATCGCCGACCGGCACGGCACCGAACGCGGGGTGCAATGGACCGGCGGCACCGCCGTCATCGACCGCGACGGCTGGATCGTCGCGACGCCCGATGAACACGGCGTGGCATCCGCGGTGGTGAGCATCGCTCCCAGCAAGACCCTCGGCGCGAACAACGATGTGTTCGCCGACCGGCGACCGGAGTTGTACTAGGGAATCAGCCGGGCCCGCCGGGCCCGGGACACCGACTCGTGCCGGGTGCGGGTGCCCAGTTTGGCTGCGGCACTGCGCAGATAGCTCTTCACCGTCTCGGTCTTGAGTGAGAGGCGTTCGGCGGCTTCGGCATTGGTGCAGCCCAGCGCGATCTGGGCC
This sequence comes from Mycolicibacterium frederiksbergense, assembly GCA_030499155.1. GTDB lineage: Bacteria > Actinomycetota > Actinomycetes > Mycobacteriales > Mycobacteriaceae > Mycobacterium > Mycobacterium frederiksbergense_A. The sequence goes on from JAUKNU010000001.1 coordinate 2,584,282, forward strand.
AGCACGTCGAGCTCGCGCGGGGTCAGATGCACGTCCTGCGACGGCATCGAGAGCAGGTCGGCCAGCCGGTGCAATTCGGCGCCGGTGGTGGCGTCGGCGTGAGCGGCCAGCGTGCGCAGCCCGGCGTACACCTCGCGGATGGTCTCCGGGTTGGCCGCACCGGTCTGCTGCGCCTCTCGTAACCGCATCCGGCGGTCCACCTCGTCGCGGATACGGAGCTCCTCGGCCAGCCGGCGGCTGGAGCCGACCATCAGTTCGGCGGCCCGCCCCCGAACGGCGCCCCGGACCGGTACGCGCCGTACAACATGGCTCGCGGCACGCCGTCCACGATCACCGGCACAGCGAGCACCGAACGGATCCCCTCCGAGAGCACCGGGGCGTCATAGTCATGGGTGATGGTCGAGGCATTGCGGTAATCGGCCACCGACAGCGGCCGGCCCTCGACCATGCTGGCCCCGCCGAGCCCGGAGCTCGACCGCACCACCAGGCCGCGCAGCAGCCCGGTCCGGGTGCCGACGAACTCACTGAGCAGCAGCGCATCGCCGGCCACCTCGCCGCCGAACAGCACCGGGACCCCGCCCTCGACGGACACCCGGCGCAGCTCGGCGCGCACCGCGTCGGTGTCGCGGGGCCTCAGCAGGGGAGTCACGGGTGTTCCCCTCTTTCGGGGGTAGCGGTCAGGTGAGTGTGACGTAGATCCTATCTTCCATGAGCACCAACACCGATCTGTATCGCGCCGCCCGCGACCACCTCGTCGCCGTGATCAGCGACTATGACAAGGCGGTCGGCACTTTTGCGTGGCCCGACATCACCGGAAACTTCAACTGGGCGATCGACTGGTTCGACGTCATCGCCGCGGGCAACGACCGCACGGCGCTGTGGATCGTCGAGGAGGACGGCACCGAGACCACGGTGAGCTTCGCCGAGATGGCCGACCGGTCCGCCTCCGTCGCCACCTGGCTCAAGGGCCTGGGTGTCGGCAAGGGTGACCGCGTCATCCTCATGCTCGGCAACCAGGTCGAACTGTGGGAGGCCATGCTCGCGGTGGCCAAACTGGGCGCGGTGGTCATGCCGACCACCGGCGCGCTGGGGCCCGCCGACCTGGCCGACCGCATCGAGCGCGGCGGGGCCGGGTTCGTCATCGCCAACGCCGCCGACGCCCCGAAGTTCGACGGGGTCCCCGGTGACTACGTGCGCATCGCGGTGGGGGATCACGCCGGGTGGCACCGCTACGCCGACGCCTACGACGTCGCTCCGCAGCGCTTCGAGACCGTCACCAGCGTCGAGGATCCGCTGCTGGTGTACTTCACCTCCGGCACCACCAGCCGGCCCAAACTCGTCGAACACTCCCAGGTGTCCTACCCGGTGGGCCACATGTCCACGATGGCCTGGATCGGGGTCACCCCCGGCGATGTGCACCTGGCCATCAGCTCGCCCGGCTGGGCCAAGCACGCCTGGAGCTGCTTCTTCGCCCCGTGGATCGCCGAGGCGACGATCTTCGTCTACAACTACGCCCGCTTCGACGCCGCGAGCCTGCTGCATCAGATCCGGCGGGCCGGGGTCAACACCTTCTGCGCGCCGCCGACGGTGTGGCGGATGCTCATCCAGTCCGACCTGGGCGCCAAACCCGAAGGGCTGCGCGAGATCCTGGGCGCCGGTGAGCCGCTGAACCCCGAGGTCATCACCGCCGTCGAACGCGCCTGGGGGCTGACCATCAGGGACGGTTTCGGGCAGACCGAAACCACCCTGCAGGTCGGAAACACCCCGGGCCAAACGGTCAAGGCCGGCTCGATGGGCCGCCCGATGCCCGGCGTTCCGGTGGTGCTCGTGGACCCGCTCACCGGGGAACTCGCCGACGAGGGGGAGATCTGCCTGGATCTGCGCACCCGACCGGTGAACCTGATGACCGGCTACCTCGGCGACCCGAAACGCAATGACGCCGTGATGCACGGCGGCTACTACCACACCGGTGATGTCGCCAGCCGGGACAGCGACGGGTACATCACCTACATCGGCCGCACCGACGACGTCTTCAAGTCCAGTGACTACAAGGTCTCACCGTTCGAGCTGGAGAGCGTGCTGATCGAGCATCCCGCGGTGGTGGAGGCCGCCGTCGTCCCGCAGCCACACGACACCCGGCTGGCGATCCCGAAAGCCTATGTCGCCCTTGCCGAAGGCTGGGACGCCGACTCCGAAACCGCCCGCGCCATCATGGAGCACGCCCGCGATCACCTCGCCCCGTACCTGAAGGTGCGCCGGGTCGAGTTCTTCGAGCTGCCCAAGACCATTTCCGGCAAGATCCGGCGCGTCGAGCTGCGTACGCGCGAGGATGAAGCGCATCGGTCGGGCACCCCGATCGACACCGAGCACCGCTACGAGGATCTGGTGGACTGATGGAGAGTTACGACGCCGGGCCTACCGAAGTCCCGATCATCGAAGACACCATCGGCGCGAACTTCGAGCGCACCGCGGCTGAGCACCCGGACATCGAGGCGCTCGTCGATATCGCGCAGGGTCTGCGCTGGACCTACCGCGAACTCAACGACGAGATCGACGTGGTGGCACGGGGATTGCTGGGCCGCGGGATCGCCAAGGGTGACCGGGTGGGCATCTGGTCGCCCAACCGGGCCGAGTGGACCATCGTGCAGTATGCGACGGCCAAGATCGGCGCCATCCTGGTCAACATCAACCCGGCCTACCGCACCCACGAGCTGGGCTACGTGCTCAACCAAGCGCAAGTGCGGATGCTCATCTCGGCGACCGAATTCAAGACGTCGGACTATGTGACGATGGTCGGTGAGGTACGCGCCGAGGCGCCCGCCCTGACCGAGGTCATCTTCCTGGGTACCGAAGACTGGGCGGCGCTGCGGGCCGCCGCGGTCCCCGAGAGCGCGCTGCGGGACCGGCAGGCCACGCTGGCCAACACCGACCCGATCAACATCCAGTACACCTCGGGCACAACGGGTTTCCCGAAGGGTGCGACACTGTCGCACCGCAACATCCTCAACAACGACTTCTTCGTCACCGAGGGCATCAACCTCGAACCGGGGGACCGGCTGTGCATACCGGTGCCGTTCTACCACTGCTTCGGCATGGTGATGGGCAACCTCGGCTGCACCACCCACGGTGTCACCATGGTGATCCCGGCGCCCGGCTTCGAACCCGGCGTCACGCTGGAAACCATTGAGGCCGAACGCTGTACCGGTGTGTACGGGGTGCCGACGATGTTCATCGCCATGCAGAACCACCCGAGTTTCCCCGAGCGTGACCTGTCGAGTCTGCGGACCGGCGTCATGGCCGGCGCGGTGTGCCCGATCGAGGTGATGAAGCACTGCATCAACGATATGCACATGGCCGAGGTGGCCATCGCCTACGGCATGACCGAGACCTCGCCGGTGTCGTGTCAGACCCTGCACGATGACGATCTGGAGCGCCGCACCGCGACCATCGGCCGTGCGCACCCGCACGTCGAGGTGAAGATCATCGACCCCGAGACCGGCGAGGTCGTGGAACGCGGGCAGCCCGGCGAGTTCTGTACCAAAGGCTATTCGGTGATGCTCGGCTACTGGGAAGACGAGGCCAAGACCGCCGAGGCCATCGACGAGGACGGCTGGATGCACACCGGCGATCTCGCGGTCATGCGGGAGGACGGCTACTGCACCATCGTCGGGCGCATCAAGGACATGGTCATCCGCGGCGGTGAGAACGTCTATCCCCGTGAGGTCGAGGAATTCCTCTACAGCCATCCCGGGATCGAGGACGCCCAGGTGATCGGGGTGCCCGATGCGAAGTACGGCGAGGAGATCTGCGTCTGGATCAAGATGAAACCCGACGCCGAACCGTTGAACGTCGACGCCGTCCGGGAATTCGCGCAGGGCCGGTTGGCGCACTACAAGATCCCGCGGTACGTGCACCTGGTCGACGAGTTCCCGATGACCGTCACCGGCAAGATCCGCAAGGTGCAGATGCGCGAGGAGAGTGTTCAGATCCTGGGTCTGTGAACCGTCGTTCCGGCTGCGCCGAAGGCGCACTGCTGGAAGAGTTGATGCATGGCACTGTGCGGGCGGCGACTCTGCGCGGTGCTCGCTGTGCTGTCGGCGGTGCTGCACCTGGCGATGCTCGGCCACGTGAGCAGTGCCGTGGTGGCCGTGCTGGTCGCGGCCATGGCATCGGTCTGCCTGTTCTGCGGGTACGAACTGTGGCGCGCCGGGTCGATGCGCAGCTGGTGTCTGGTCGGGGTGATGAGCCTGGCCATGGTCGCGGCGCACCTGTCGCTACCGGGGCATCGGCACGCCGAACAACCGGCCATCCCCGGTCCGCCGGCCGAGTCGATGAGCATGCTGATGGGCGTGGCCACCACGGTGTCACTGGTCGAGGCCGTCATCGCCGCCGCGGTGCTGTGGGTGGTGACCAGGCGCCGTGCGGCCGGGCAGGTCTGAGGCATCGGCCAGAATGGACGCATGACCTACCCGCAGGTGCCCCCGCAGGCCGCCCCGGTCTGCTACCGCCATCCCGGTCGCCAGACCTACGTCCAGTGCACCCGCTGCGGGCGCTACATCTGCGGGGACTGCATGATCTCCGCGGCGGTGGGTCACCAATGCCCCGAATGTGTGGCGGCGGGCGCGGCCACCATCCGGCCGACGCAGGGCCGGTTCGGCGGCAAGCCGGCCACCGACAAACCGTTGGTGACCTACACGTTGATCGGGATCAACGTGCTGATGTTCGTGTTGCAGATGGCCTCGGGGCAACTGGAGAACCGGCTGTCGCTGTGGCCGCCCGCGGTCGCCGACGGTCAGTACTACCGCCTGGTGACCTCGGCGTTCATGCACTACGGGATCACCCACATCCTGTTCAACATGTGGGCGCTCTATGTGGTGGGCCCGTCGCTGGAGCAGCTGCTGGGCCGGCTGCGGTTCGGCGCGCTGTACGGGCTCAGCGCGCTCGGCGGGTCGGTGCTGGTATTCCTCATCTCCCCGCTCAACAGCGCGACGGCCGGCGCCTCGGGGGCGGTGTTCGGTTTGTTCGGGGCGATCTTCGTGGTGTCGCGCCGGCTCAATCTGGACGTCCGCTGGGTGCTCGGCCTGATCGCGCTGAACGTGGTCATCACCTTCGCCGCACCGTTGTTGGGTGCCGGGGCGATCAGCTGGCAGGGCCACCTCGGTGGCCTGGCCACCGGAGCGCTGGTCGCGGCCGGGTTCGTCTACGCGCCGAAAGCGCAGCGCAACCTGATCCAGGGCGGTGTCACGGTCGCGCTGCTGGCGCTGTTCGCGGTGCTCATCTGGTGGCGGGCCGATCAGTTGTTGACGATGTTCGGCGGCTACCTGAACCTGAGCTGACTCTGTGCTGAGATTGGGCGGTGTCAGCCGCAGTCTCTGAACCCGAGCCCGAACCGGCGGTCAGCGCCCGCGCCATCACCATGCGCGGGCCCTGGGGGCCGGTGTACGGCCCCGTCGATCTGGATGTCGACACCGGCGGGGTCACCGCGCTGATCCATCCGGCCGGCACCGGGCGCACCGCTCTGCTGCTGACGCTGGCCGGGCGGATGCGGCCGATCTCGGGCACGGTCACGGTGTTCGGCCACTCCGACGCCCGCAAGATCTTCGGGGTGTCGGCGCTGGCCAATATCGACCAACTGGACAAGATCGCCGAGTCCGTCACCGTCCGCGACCTCATCACCGAGCAGTTGCGTTGGGACGCACCGTGGTACCGGTTCATCGGGCAGGCGTCGGCGGCCGATCTCGCAGACATCTGCGCGAGCACCTTCGGTGAGGTCGCGCTGCCGGACCTGGGCGCGTACTTCGACCAGATCGGTGAACTCACCCAGGTGTTGTTGCGGATTGCGCTGGCCAACACCGGGACACCGCCGCTGCTGGTGGTCGGCGACCTGGACGGCATCACCGACGACGGCAACCGCGCCGTCGTGCTGGAGCGCCTCAATGCGTTGGGGGAGAACCAGACGGTGATCACCACATCGGCCAATGCTGTCCCCGGAGCCCGTGCGCAAATCAGAGTGGAGAACTAGCCATGCTTGCCGGAATGTCGCTGGGCACCGACCTGAAACGATTCTCCCGCGGGGCGATGCCGCGCATTGCGCTGGTCACGGTGGTGCTGATGCCGCTGCTGTACGGCGCCATGTACCTGTGGGCGTTCTGGAATCCGTTCGACGCGGTGAACAAGGTGCCGGTGGCGCTGGTCAACGAGGACACCGGCACCGTCGTCGACGGTAAGAAACTCGACGCCGGCGCGCAGGTCGCCGACGCCCTGGTGGATTCGGGCCAGCTGCAACTGCACCAGGTCTCGGCCGCCGAGGCCGCCGACGGGGTGAGCAGCGGCAGGTACTACTTCTCGGTGACGCTGCCGCAGGACTTCAGCGCCGATGTCGCCTCGCCGTCCGGCGATGCACCGCAGCAGGCGCGCATCGACTTCACGTTCAACGATGCCAACAACTATCTGGGATCGATCATCGGGCAGAACGCCGCCCGCGAGGTGATCAACCAGGTCAACGCGAGCATCGGGCAACGCACCCTGGAGACGGTGCTGACCGGGCTCACCGACGCCGGTGACGGCCTGGTTCAGGCTGCTGACGGCGCCCAGCAACTGGCGTCCGGCAACGCCGAGGCCAATGACGGTGCGCAACAGCTGGCCTCGGGCGCCGATCAGCTGACCGCCGGACTTGTTGTGGCGCGCGACGGTTCGGCCCAGCTGATGGCCGGGACCCGGCAGCTGGCCACCCGGGTGGACTCGGCCACCGGCCCGCTGCTGGAGATGCTGGACCGGGTGGGCGGTCTGCAACTCGATCCCGACGAGGTCGGGTTGCTCGCGCAGCGGCTGAGCTCCGCGGTGCGCTCGACCACCGACCGGATCGCCGCGCTGAACATCGATCAGGTGCAGGCCGCGGCGATCGTCGACCAGGCGCTGGGTCTGCTGCAGACCAACCCGGACCCGACGGTGCGCCATGCCGGCGATGTGCTGGCCGGTGCGCAACGACTGCTGCGCACCAACGGTATCGACCCTGCCACCGATGACGGGCTGATCCGTTTGCGGGACAGCGCGTCCCGGCTGGAGGGCGAACTCGGTGATCCCAACAGCAAGCTGCGGGTGTTCATCACCCGGGCCCTCGACGGTGGGCTGCGCAGCGATGTCGCCGCCCTGAAGGACGGGGTGGACCGGCTCGACAGCGGGGCGCATCAGCTCAACAGCGGTCTGGTGCAGTTGGCCAACGGCGGCGGTCAGTTATCCGATGGCGCCACGCAACTGGCCGACGGCACGCAGAAGCTGGCCGATGGCAGTGCCGAGCTGGCGAGCAAGCTCAAAGAAGGCTCGGCGCAGGTGCCGTCGTGGACACCGCAGCAGCGCACCGACGTCGCCCGGACCCTGGCCGCACCGGTCACCCTGGAGTTGAAGACCGACAACCCGGCCGCCACCTTCGGCACCGGTTTCGCCCCGTTCTTCCTGCCGCTGGCCCTGTTCATCGGGGCGATGATCATCTGGATGTTGTTGAAGCCCATGCAGTCCCGGCCGATCGTGCACGGCCTGGGTGCGCTGCGGGTGGTGCTGGCCTCATACTGGCCCGCGCTGCTGATCGTGGTCTGCCAGGTCTCGGTGATGTATGTGGTGGTGCATTTCGGGGTCGGCCTCCAGGCCAAGTACCCGCTGGCGACGGTGGCCTTCCTGCTGCTGATCGGCGCGACGTTCCTGGCCATCATCCAGGCGTTCAACGCGCTGTTCGGGGTGTCGGTGGGGCGTGTGGTGACACTCGCGTTCCTGATGCTGCAACTGGTGTCGGCGGGCGGCATCTATCCGGTGGAGACCACGGCCAAACCCTTCCAGATACTGCATCCGTTCGACCCGATGACCTACGCCGTCAACGGGTTACGGCAGACCATCGCCGGCGGGTTCGACTCCCGGATGGTGGTGGCGGTCGCGGTGCTCGTCGGACTGCTGGCCGTGGCGCTGGCCGCCAGTTCGTGGGCCGCGCGCCGTGACCGGCAGTACACGATGGAGAGGTTGAACCCGCCGATCGAGGTCTAGCGGCGCAACGCCAGCGCGCCCGGGCCGGTGAACACCAGCACCGCGAAGATGAAGCTGTACAGCGCGGCGGTCTCGCCGCCGTTGTCGATGGGCCAGAAGCTGTCCGGGAAGTGCTTCCAGAAATAGGCGACCGCCATCACGCCCGAGGAGATGAACGCGGCCACCCGGGTGAGCACGCCGGCCGCGATGAGCAGGCCGAACACCACTTCCAGCAGGCCCGCCCACCAGCTCGGCCAGGCGCCGACGGTGACGGTCGATGCGCTGGGGAAGCTGAACAGTTTGATCGTGCCGTGCATGGCGAACATCAGGCCGACCAGGATCCGGAACACGCCCAGCGCGATGGGCGCCTTGGCTGTCAGCGGATCCTGAAATCGCGCCACGGTGTCGTTGGTGGATGTGGACATGCGTCAGATGTTGGCACGGGCGTACCGGAATGTGGGGGCTACGTCCAGAGCCCCGAGATATTGCGTTTCAGTCAATTAGCGGCGTGACACGGCGAGCGAGCCGGGGCCGATGAAGACCAGCAGCAGGAAGATGAAGCAGTACAACACCGCACTCTCGCCACCGTTGTCGATGGGCCAGAAGCCGTCCGGGAAATGTCGCCAGAAATAGGCGACCGCCATCATGCCGGAGGCGATGAACGCGGCCACCCTGGTGACCAGACCGACCGTGATGAGCAGGCCGAGGACGATCTCGAGCACGCCGGCCCACCACGCCGGCCAGGCGCCGAACGCCACCGGGGTACCACTGGGAAAGGCGAACAGTTTCGCGGTTCCGTGCATCGCGAACATCAGACCGACGAGGATCCTGAAGATGCCGAGGGCGACACCGGAGTTCGACGTCAGGCGTGCGTCGACCGCCGATGTCGAGCGGACGGTGGAGGTGGACATGGTCTTCGACCCTTTCGGTAGCGGCACGGACTGCTGCCTGGACCAAGTCTTCTGGCCGGACGGGCGCGAAGGGACACTCTCATAGACGATTCAAATGTTGGAGCGGGTGACCCCGCGGCGGGCAGCGGCGACAATGGTCCGGTGACGTCCGCACCGACCGATGGCCAGGGGCCGCGCCGTGCCATCCTCGGGCAGCTACCGCGGATGTACCGTGCCGACGGTTCACCGATCCGGGTGCTGCTCGTGGATGACGAACGCGCGCTGACGAATCTGATCAAGATGGCCCTGCAGTACGAGGGCTGGGATATCGACGTCGCCCACGACGCCGCCGAGGCCGTCGCCAAATACCGCGCCGCCACCCCGGATCTGCTGGTTCTCGACATCATGCTGCCCGATACCGATGGCCTGGGTGTGCTCGCCCGGATCCGCGAATCGGACACCTACACCCCGACGCTGTTCCTCACCGCCCGCGATTCGGTGGCCGACCGGGTCAACGGGTTGACCGCCGGCGGCGACGACTACATGACCAAACCGTTCTCGCTCGAAGAACTCGTCGCCCGGCTACGCGGATTGCTGCGCCGCACCGCCTATCTGACCCCGGCCGAGGACGAGACACTGACCGTCGGTGACCTGTGCCTCGATGTGGCCAGCCGGGCGGTGACCCGCGGCGGCGAGGCGATCGCGCTGACATCGACCGAGTTCGACCTGCTGCGATTCATGATGCGAAATCCGCGACGAGCGTTGGGCCGCAACGAGATACTGCAGCACGTGTGGGACTACGACTTCGGCGGCAAGACCAGCATCGTCGATCTGTACGTGTCCTATCTGCGCAAGAAGCTCGATACCGACCGCGAACCGATGATCCACACCGTCCGCGGTGTCGGCTACCTCCTGCGCGCTGCGCCATGACGCGCATCTGGCGCAGCTGGACCCTGCTCAAGCAACTGGTCGTCGGCGTCTCGGTGGTGGTGATGGTGGTGGTGGCGACCATCGGGACCATGTCGGTGCTGACGCTGCGGTCATCGGTGCTGGGCATCATCGACGTCCAGCTGGTGGCCGCGGCGCAGGGCTACGCCAGTTCGGTCACCAAATACCGCAGCACGCCGAGCGCTGACGGTGAGCGGCCCGCGCCGGGCACCATGAAACCGCTGACCCACCTGATCGGACAGGCACCCGGCAATGTGGTGGCGCTGATCCAGGACGGACAGGTCGTCGATGCCGCGCACTTCCTGGACGGCGCGGCCGAGCCGGCACCGGCAGCGGCCGTCGCCCGGATCGCGGAGATGTCCTGGACCGACTCGCAACCCCGCACCGTCGAGCTGCCCGGTCTGGGCTGGTACCGGATGGTCAGCCGTCCCGGTGACGGGAACGAGGTGCTGGTCACCGGGGTGTCACGGACCCCGGCCTGGGAGGCGATGATCCGCGAGACGGCGGTGGTCTCGGTGATGACGCTGCTGGCGCTGGTGGTCACGGCGCTGAGCACGCTGGCCCTGGTGCGGTTCGCGCTGCGCCCCCTGCACCGGGTGTCGGCGACGGCCGCGGAGGTGGCGGCACTACCGCTGGACCGCGACAACCATGTGATCACCCCGCGAGTGCCCGCCGGTGACACCGATCGGCGCACCGAGGTCGGGCTGGTCGGGGCCACCCTCAACACCCTGCTCGACCACGTCGAACACGCGCTGTCCGACGTCGCCGCATCGGACCGCCGGATGCGCCAGTTCATCACCGACGCCAGCCATGAGCTGCGCACCCCGCTGGCGGCCATCCACGGCTACGCGGAGCTGACCCGGCAGGACAGCGCATCGCTACCGAAGATGACCGAGTACGCGCTGGCCCGCATCGAGGGGGAGGCGAGCCGGATGACCACGCTGGTCGCCGACCTGCTGCTGCTGGCCCGCCTGGATGAAGGTCAGGACCTGGACCGCACGGAGGTCGACCTCACCGAGCTCGTGACCGACGCCGTCAACGACGCGGCGGTGTCCGCGCCGTCGCACCGCTGGCTGGTCCAGGTGCCCGACCATCCGGTGTGGGTGCTCGGCGACCAAGCCCGGCTGCACCAGACGATCGCGAACCTACTGTCCAACGCCCGGGTGCACACACCGGAAGGCACCACCGTGCAGACGTCGATCGTCGCCGGCCCGGCGCATGTCGATCTGACCGTCGCCGATGACGGACCCGGTATCGACGCCGACCTGCTGCCGCACCTGTTCGAACGTTTCGTGCGCGCCGACAAGTCGCGATCCCGGGAGGCCGGCAGTTTCGGCCTCGGCCTGTCCATCGTATCGTCCATCGTCGAGGCGCACGGTGGCTCCATCGACGCTCAATCTGGTTCGGGGCGGACAGCTTTCATCATGCGTATCCCGACCGTCGAGGCGCCGGCCTACAGTCCGATGCGCCGGTAGCGGTGCAGTCGGGTGCCGACCCGTTCGATCTCGGACATGGCGCGCAGCCGGTACAACTCGCCGGCAATGGACGCCGACAGCCGTGCGGTGAATGCCATCGGTTCGTCGGCGGCGTCGGGTTGCTCGGGGACGATGACGTCGACGATCCCGCTGCGCAGCAGATCGGCCGACCGGATGCCTTGGGCGGCAGACAGTTCCGGTGCGTGATCGGTGTCGCGGAACACGATGGCGCTGGCCCCCTCCGGCGGCAGCGGCGCCAGCCAGCCGTGCTGGGCGGCCAGCACCCGGTCGGCGGGCACCATCGCCAGCGCCGGGCCGCCGCTGCCCTGACCGAGCAGCACCGACACCGTCGGAACCTGCAGCGTCACCAATTCGGCCAGGCAGCGCGCGATCTCACCGGCCAGGCCGTCCTGCTCGGCCTCGACCGAGAGCGCCGGGCCCGCGGTGTCGATGAACGACACCAGCGGTAGCCGCAGCCCGGCGGCCAGCGCCATCCCGCGGCGCGCCTCCCGCAGCGCTTCCGGGCCCAGCATGCCGAGGCGGCGCTGACCGAGCACCACCGCGGGCTGTCCGCCGAACCGGGCCAGCGCCAGCAGCGTCTGACCGGAACTCGTGTTCGTCGCGGACAGCACCACCGGGTCGGTCGCGCCGTGCCGCAGCACGTACTCGGCGCCCGGGCGGTCGGGCCGCCGGGAGGCCAGCACCGAATCCCAGGCCGGGATGTCGGGAATGTCGGCGAGTTCGGGGGCCGGCGGGGGCGGGCCGGGCGGATCGAGGATCACCGCCAGCGTGCGGTTGAGCACCGAGCGCAGCACGTCCAGCGTCACCACCCCGTCGATGACGCCGTGGGCGTACAGGTTCTCCGCGGTCTGCACCCCGGGCGGGAACTTCTCGCCGTAGAGATGCTCGTACACCCGGGGGCCGAGGAACCCGATCAGCGCGCCGGGCTCGGCGGCGGTGACGTGCCCGAGCGAACCCCAGGATGCGAACACCCCGCCGGTGGTGGGGTGACGCAGGTAGACGATGTAGGGCAGATGCTCGCGCTTGTGCAGTTCGACCGCGGCCGCGATCTTGACCATCTGCAGGAAGGCGACGGTGCCCTCCTGCATGCGGGTGCCGCCCGAGGCGGGGGAGGCCAGCAACGGCAACCGCTCGGCGGTGGCACGGGTGATCGCCGCGGTGATCCGCTCGGCCGCGGCCACCCCGATCGAGCCGGCCAGGAAGTCGAACTCGCAGGCCAGCACGGCCACCCGCCGCCCGAACACGGTGCCCTCGCCGGTCAGCACCGATTCGTCCAGCCCCGATTTCTCGGCCGCCGCGGCCAGTTCCGCGCGATAGGCATCGGAGCGGGCAACCTGCAGGGGCGCGCTGTCCCAACTGCGGAAGGAACCCTCGTCGAGGACGGCATCACGTAGTGCCAGCGCGCTGCTCACACGAGAAGGCTAATAGGCTGGGGTCCATGATTGGAGTGACCCGCGACGGCAACGTCGTCACCCTGGAAATGCAGCGCCCCGAGCGCCGCAACGCACTCAACGCCGCACTCGTCGACGGCCTACGGGAAGAGATCGAGAAAGCTGTCGTCTCCGATGCCCGCGCCATCGTGCTGACCGGGCAGGGCTCGGTGTTCAGCGCCGGCGCGGATCTGTCGGACGCTCAGGGCGTGGCACAGGAACTGCCGGACAAGATCACCGCCCTGAACCTGGCCATCGACGCCAGCCCGGTGCCCGTCGTGGCGGCGCTCAACGGGCCCGCGATCGGCGCCGGGGTCATCCTGTCGATGATCTGCGATCTGCGGGTCGGCGCCCCCGGCACCTACTTCCAGTTCCCGATCGCCAAGTACGGGCTGGCGCTCGACAACTGGTCGATCCGCCGGCTGGTGTCCCTGGTCGGGCACGGCCGGGCCCGCGCCATGCTGATCGCCGCCGAGCGCCTCGATCTGGACACCGCTGCCCAGACCGGCATGGTGAACCGGATCGGCGACCTCGCCGACGCGCAGGCCTGGGCCGCCGAGATCGCCGGTTACGCGCCGCTCTCGGTCGCGCACTCCAAGCGCGTCCTCAACGACGACGGCGCCTACGAGGAGCCGTGGCCCGCGCACAAGGAAGGCTTCGACAAGGCCTGGGCCAGCCCGGACGTGATCGAAGCCCAGGTGGCCCGGATCGAGAAGCGCTCCCCGAACTTCCTCGGCGCCTGATGTTCGCCCAGGCGGCCCGATTGCTGGGCGGCACCGCGGCGGTCGTCGCCGGTGGCTGGGTGCTGCGGGCGGTGCAGGGCGCACCATCGGCGCTCGGTGCCGCCGATATCGGCCCGGCGGCCAAGAAGTCGCCGAACTATGACGGCGGTGTCTTCGTCAACCGTGAACCGGCCTCGCCGGGGCAGCTGACCAGAGCCGACCAGTTCGCGCTGGTGCGCGACATCCTGGCCGGAGGTCAGCAGCAGCGCCCGCCGCGGGAGATCCCGCTGGTGCGCCCGGCCGTCGACATCCCGCCCGCGGATCTGGGGGTCACTTGGTACGGGCATTCGTCGGCACTCATCGAGGTCGACGGCTACCGGGTGCTGGCCGACCCGGTGTGGAGCGAGCGATGCTCACCGTCCCGGGTGATCGGGCCGCAGCGCCTGCACCCGGTGCCCGCCGAACTCGACGAGTTGCCCGCCATCGACGCGGTCATCATCAGCCACGACCACTACGACCACCTCGACATCGACACCATCAAGGCGTTGGCACGGACCCAGCGCGCCAAGTTCTACGTGCCGCTCGGGATCGGTGCGCACCTGCGCACCTGGGGCCTGCCGCCCGAGCGGATCGTGGAACTGGACTGGGATGAGGGCGCCGAGCTCGGGTCGATACGCCTGGTGTGCACCCCGGCGCGGCATTTCTCCGGCCGCTTTCTGACCCGCAATATGACGCTGTGGTCGTCCTGGGCGGTGATCGGTCCGCGGCACCGTGTCTTCTTCGGCGGCGACACCGGGTACACGCCCGGTTTCACCGGGATCGGGGACGCCTACGGGCCGTTCGACCTGACCCTCATGCCGATCGGGGCGTACCACCCGGGCTGGCCGGACATCCACATGAACCCGGAGGAAGCGGTGCGCGCCCACCGCGACGTCACCGACACCGGGCTGCTGGTGCCGATCCACTGGGCGACATTCCGGCTGGCGCCGCACCCGTGGTCGGAGCCGGTGGAGCGGATGTTGCGCGCGGCCGCCGCCGAGGGGGTGTCGGTGGCGACGCCGAAACCCGGACAGCTTGTCGGTGCATCCTCGATCAACCCATGGTGGCGGGACTGACCCGATAGCGTTGACGCCGTGAGACTGATCTTGAGCGTCGGCGTGGCCGCGGTGCTGCTGGCCGGATGCGGAACGCCCACCACGGATCCGCCGGGCACGACGCCGGCAGCTTCCATCGAGGCGCCCGCCCCGGTGCCGCCGCTGGTCCCGGCGATGCCGTTGCCGCGCAACGCGGTCGAGAACGCGGTGTCCGAGCTGGACGAATTGGCCGCCGACCTGATGGAGAAGTCGGGTGTGCCCGGAATGGCGGTCGCCGTGGTGCACAAGGGAAAAGCGATCTACGCCAAGGGGTTCGGTGTACGCGACGTGCGGTCCGCCGAGCCGGTGGACCCGGACACCGTCTTCCAGCTGGCGTCGCTGTCCAAACCGGTGAGTGCCACCGTGGTGGCCCGGCAGGTCAGCGAGCAGGCGATCGGGTGGGACACCCCGGTGGTGGACAAGCTGCCCTGGTTCGCGCTGTCGGACCCCACCGTCACCCGCATGGTCACCATCGGGGACCTGTTCTCGCACCGCTCCGGGCTGCCCGATCACGCCGGGGATCAGCTGGAGGACATCGGGTACGACCGCCGCGCCGTTCTGGAGCGCCTGCGCCTGCTTCCGCTCGATCCGTTCCGGATCTCCTATGCCTACACCAACTTCGGTCTCACCGCGGCCGCGGAGGCGGTGGCCGCCGCGGCCGGCAAACCGTGGGACCAGCTTGGCGCGGAGACACTGTTCGCCCCGCTCGGAATGGCCTCCACCAGTTACCGTTTCGCCGACTACGAATCCAGGGCCAACCGGGCGGTGGGGCACACCCGGATCGCTGACGGCGAATACCGGCCGCAGTATGTGCGCGACGCCGATCAGCAGGCGCCCGCCGGTGGGGTGAGTTCCTCGGTCAACGACATGACGCGCTGGATGGCGATGGTGCTGGGCGAGGGCAGCCACCGCGGGCAGCGGGTGATCGACGCGGCGGCGCTGCTGCCGGCCACCACCCCGCAGGTGGTGTCCAGTCGGGCCACCGAGCCCGCGATGAGGTCGGGCTTCTACGGTTACGGGTTCAACGTGGGCACCACCTCGGGCGCACGCATGGAGCTGAGCCACTCGGGCGCCTTCCAACTCGGCGCGGGGACCAACGTCCTCATGCTGCCCTCGGCCGAGGTCGGCATCGTGGCCCTGACGAACGGGACGATGTCGGGTGTGCCGGAAGCCCTGACCGCGCAATTCGCGGATCTGGTGCAGTTCGGCGAGATCCGGGAACCCTGGTATGACCTGTACCGGTCCAAGCTCCTGCCGATGAGCGACCCGGTGGGCTCGCTGGTCGGACAGCGGCCGCCGGTCACACCGCGACCGGCAGCGCCATTGTCGACTTACACCGGCAGCTATGCCAACGACTTCTGGGGGCCGGCACGGGTCACCGAGCGAGACGGCCGGCTGCGTCTGGAGCTCGGGCCCAAGCTGGACGTGGAGTTGACGCACTGGGACGGCGACATTTTCACCTTCGAGTTCGTCACCGAGAACGCGCCGCCGGGAACGATCTCGAAGGCCACCTTCGACGGGGACACGCTCACGCTCGAGTACTTCGATGAGGCGGTATTCACCAAGTGACGACCACGATGACAGGGCTGTCCGATGCCGAGGTCGCCCAGCGGGTGGCCGCCGGCCAGACCAATGACGTGCCGACCAGGGCGGCACGCAGCGTCTCGGAGATCGTGCGCGCCAACGTCTTCACCCGCATCAACGCGATCCTCGGCGTGCTGTTCGCCATCGTGGTGGCCACCGGCTCGCTGATCAACGGGCTGTTCGGGCTGCTGATCGTCGCCAACAGCGCCATCGGCATCATCCAGGAACTGCGCGCCAAGCAGACCCTGGACAAGCTGGCCATCGTCGGGCAGGCCAAACCGGTGGTGCGCAGGCAGTCCGGGACCCGCGCGCTCGCGCCCAGCGAGGTCGTCCTCGGCGACGTCATCGAGGTGGGCCCGGGCGACCAGATCACCGTCGACGGGGAAGTGCTGGAGGAGAACAACCTTGAGGTCGACGAGTCGCTGCTGACCGGTGAGGCCGACCCGATGGCCAAGGACCCCGGCGACAAGGTGATGTCGGGCAGCTTCGTCGTCGCCGGCTCCGGCGCCTACCGGGCCACCAAGGTCGGGCGCGAAGCCTACGCCGCCCAGCTCGCCGAGGAGGCCAGCAAGTTCACCCTGGTGAAATCGGAACTGCGCAGCGGGATCAACAAGATCCTGCAGTTCATCACCTACCTGCTCTGGCCCGCCGGCGCGCTGATCATCTACACCCAGCTGTTCACCACCGACGCGGGCTGGCGGGAATCGGTGCTCCGGATGGTCGGCGCACTGGTGCCGATGGTGCCCGAGGGCCTGGTGCTGATGACCTCCATCGCGTTCGCCGTCGGCGTGGTGCGACTCGGGCAGCGCCAATGCCTGGTGCAGGAGCTGCCCGCCATCGAGGGCCTGGCCCGCGTCGATGTGGTGTGCGCCGACAAGACCGGCACGCTGACCGAGAACGGTATGCGGCTGTCCGAGCTCAAGTCGCTCAACGAGGCTGACAGCTCCTCCGTGCTGGCCCAACTGGCCGCCGATGACGCGCGCCCGAACGCCAGCATGGCGGCCATCGCCGAGGCCTACGGCACCGCACCCGGTTGGACCGCCACCGCGGCGGCACCGTTCAAGTCGGCCACCAAGTGGAGCGGCACGTCCTACGGCGAGCACGGCAACTGGGTGATCGGCGCCCCCGATGTGCTGCTCGACCCGGCCTCACCGGAGGCGCAGGAGGCCGAGCGGATCGGTGCGCAGGGCCTGCGGGTGCTGCTGCTGGGGTCGTGCGAGCACGCGGTGGACGCCCCGGACGCACCGGGGGCCGTCACCCCGGCCGCGCTCGTCATCCTGGAGCAGCGGGTGCGCCCGGATGCCCGCGACACCCTGGATTACTTTGCCTCCCAGCAGGTCACGGTCAAGGTGATCTCCGGGGACAACGCCAAGTCGGTGGGTGCGGTGGCCGGAACGCTCGGCCTGCACGGGGAGACGCTCGACGCCCGTCAGCTGCCCGAGAACTCCGACGAGCTGGCCGCCGCCGTCGAGCAGTACACCACCTTCGGCCGGGTCCGCCCGGACCAGAAGCGGGCCATGGTGCACGCCCTGCAGTCCCGCGGGCACACGGTGGCGATGACCGGTGACGGCGTCAACGACGTGCTGGCCCTCAAGGACGCCGATATCGGTGTGGCGATGGGCTCGGGCAGTTCGGCGTCCCGCGCGGTGGCCCAGATCGTGTTGCTGGACAACAAGTTCGCGACACTGCCCCATGTGGTGGGGGAGGGCCGCCGGGTGATCGGCAATATCGAGCGGGTCTCCAACCTGTTCCTCACCAAGACGGTCTACTCGGTGCTACTGGCTGCACTCGTCGGCATCGGCGGCCTGTCGGCCAAGCTGTTCGGGTCCGATCCGCTGCTGTACCCGTTCCAGCCGATCCACGTGACGATTGCGGCCTGGTTCACCATCGGCATCCCGGCGTTCATCCTGTCGCTGGCGCCGAACTCCGAACGGGCCCGCCCCGGCTTCGTGCGCCGGGTGATGACCTCGGCGCTGCCCGCGGGCGTCGTGGTCGGGCTGAGCACCTTCATCTCCTACCTGCTGGCCTATCAGGGCCGGGGCGCCTCCGAGGTCGAGCAGACGCAGGCCTCCACCACGGCGCTGATCACCCTGCTGGTCGGTTCGGTGTGGGTGCTGGCCGTGGTGGCCCGTCCCTACGAGTGGTGGCGCATCGCGTTGGTCGCGGTGTCCGCGCTGGCCTATGTGGTGATCTTCTCGATACCGCTGGCGCAACGGACGTTCCTGCTGGATCCGACCAATGTCGCGCTGACCTCGATGGGGCTGGCCATCGGCGCCGTCGCGGCGGTGATCATCGAGGTGGCCTGGTGGGTGGAGGGCCGATTGTCGGGTGAACCCCGCCGGCTGTGGCGCTAGGGTTGGCGTCATGAGTTTCCTGGACAAGGTGAAGGGCCTGGTGGCCAAGAACGCCGACAAGGTCGATACCGTGATCGACAAGGCAGGCGACCTGGTCGACAAGAAGACGCAGGGCAAGTACGCCCAGCATGTGGACAAGGTGCAGGACGCCGCCAAGAAGGCGGCCCGCGACCAGGCCGGCACCCCGCCGGTGCCGCCCACCCAGCAGTCCGGCCAGGTGCCGCCGGCCAACGAACCGCCGACGGCCCCGCCGGCTTCCTGACGGTGGCGAAGCTTTCCGTCTCCGTCGACGTTCCCCTGCCGCCGGAGCAGGCCTGGGAGGCCGCCTCGGACCTGGCCCGGTTCAAGGAATGGCTGAGCATCCACAAGATGTGGCGCTCCGAGCTGCCCGAGACGCTGGGCAAGGGCACCGAGATCGAGTCCATCGTCGAGGTCAAGGGCATGCTCAACCGGGTGAAGTGGACCATCGTCAACTACAAGCCGCCGGAGTCGATGACGCTCAACGGCAACGGTGTCGGCGGGGTCAAGATCAAGCTCATTGCACGCGTCAAGCCCGTCGCCGAGAGCGCCCTGGTGCAGCTGGACATCCACCTGGGCGGGCCCGCGCTGTTCGGCCCGATCGGCATGGTGGTGGCCGGGGCGTTGAAGAGTGACATCCGGCAGTCGCTGGACCAGTTCAAGCGGGTCTACTCCTAGCCGAGTTTCGCCGCGATGAGTTTTCGCGGGCACCCGAGTCGGTACCGGCATGACAACCTCACACCCCCTGGGCGCGCCCTGCTGGATCGATCTGTCCACCTCCGATATCGAGGCCGCACAACAGTTCTACGGTGCGGTCTTCGGCTGGACCTTCGAGTCCGCCGGCCCTGAGTACGGCGGCTACGTCAGCGCGTTCGTCGACGGAGTCCAGGTGGCCGGGCTGATGCCGAATGACCCGCAGTGGAACATGCCGGACCGCTGGAACACCTACCTGCACACCGCATACGCCGATGCCACCATCGAGGCGCTCACCGCCGCCGGCGGCTTCAGCTGTGGGGGAGCGATGGACATCCCGGCCAAGGGCCGGATGGCGATGGTCTGCGACCCGACCGGCGGCATGATCGGATTGTGGCAGCCCACACAGCATCTCGGCTTCGAGGCCACCGGGGTGGCGGGCGCACCGGTCTGGCACCAGCTGACCACCCGGGACTTCGCCGGAACACTGGACTTCTACCGCACGGTGTTCGGCTGGCAGACCCAGGTCGAGGCGGACTCCGACGAGTTCCGTTACAGCACCGTGGTGTTCGACGGCGAACAGCGGATCGGGGTGATGGACGGCGGCGCGTTCATGGCCGCCGACGAACCGTCCAGCTGGTGCTTCTTCCTGGGCGCCGAGGACGTCGACAAAGCCCAGCAACTCATCGTCGACAACGGCGGCAGCATCGTCAGGCCCGCCGAGGACACCCCGTACGGACGGCTGGCCTCGGTGGCCGACCCGACCGGCGCCGGGTTCAACCTGTCCTCGCTGCAGCCCTAACCGGCGCTCAGCGCGAAATCGGCGAAATCGAAGCCCGGTACCACCACACAACTGACCAGGGTGGGCTCCTGATCGCGTGGCATCGCCCGCTGCCAGTGCCCGGGCGGCACCACCGACTGCGGCTGCTCGCCGGCGGCGATATCGGGTCCGAGCACCACGGTGTGCGCCGAGTCCTGCTCGCGGCCGACCTCCAGCAGCAGCGGGCTGCCTCGGTGGTGCAGCCACAGTTCGGCGCTGCGCACGGTGTGCCAGGCCGACTGCTGGCCGGGCATCAACAGGAACAGGATCGCCGTTCCGGCGCTGCGCGGCCCGGTATAATCCGACGGCAGCACCGACTGCGGGAACGTCAGCCCACTGCGCCAGGTTTCGCGGTACCAGCCCCCCTCGGGGTGCGGGGACAGGTCGAGCCGGCGGGCCCAATCGGGTAGTTCCGTCATGGGGACCCAGGGTACGCAGGGCGACCCGATAACCTGAGGCGCATGGCTCGATTGCGTCCCGGCTGGCTGGTTGCGTTGTGCGCGCTGGTCCTGGCGGTGAGCGCCTGGTTGCCGTGGCTCACCACGACCGCGGACGGCGGCGGCCGGGCCAACGCGATCGGCGGCAAGGTCGGGGCCATCGGGGTGCCGCCGCCGGGCTTCGGGGTGGGCCAGCTGATTGTGCTGCTGGCCGCGACGCTCATCGTGGCCGCCGCGATGGCCGCCCGGCAGTTGTCGGCGCGGCTGGCATCGTCTGCGGCACTGGCGCTTTCGATGATCGTGGCGGCGCTGATCGGCTGGTACTTCCGGCTCTACGTGCAGGCGCCGGTGGCACCCGGATACGGCATGTACCTGGCCGCGGCGATGACGGTGCTCGCGATCGTGCTGTCCGTGTTGGCGATGGTGGTCGCCTGGGCGCAGACCGGGGCGCATCGATGAGCTTCGTGGAACCGGTGGTGCTGACCGGGCGGCGCTGGGTGACGCTGGAACCGCTGCAGGCCGGGCACGCCGCGGAGATCGCGGCGGCCGCCGCCGACGTCGGCGACCTGTGGTTCACCAGTGTGCCGACACCGGATACCGCGGCCGCCTGGGCGCAGAGCAGGCTGGCCGATCCGAACGGGTTCACCTTCGTGGTGCGTGGCCTGGACGGCACCGTGATCGGGTCGACGAGCTACCTGAACATCGACGGACCCAACCGGCGCCTGGAGATCGGCGCCACCTGGTATGCCGCACCGGCGCGGCGGACCGGGGTGAACACCGAGGCCAAGCTGCTGTTGCTGACGCACGCCTTCGAGGTGCTCGGTTGTGTGGCCGTCGAATTCCGCACCCACTTCTTCAACTCGACCAGCCGGGCCGCGATCGAGCGCCTGGGCGCCAAGCTGGACGGCGTGCTGCGCAGCCACCAGCTGCTGGCCGACGGGTCGCGCCGGGACACCGTGGTCTATTCGATCCTGGACATCGAATGGCCCGCGGTGCGCAACAATCTGCGGTCGCGCTCAGACCGCCACGACCGCGGACCCGGATAGCGGCTCGCCGCACTGATCACACGCCAGCACCGCGGTGAACGCACCGCCGCACGTGGTGTGGGTGACCTGCACCGCCGGGCCCTCGTCGGTGGCATACCAGTGCTGCGCCCAGTCCAAGGCGGTGACGATGATGGGCAGCACCGCGCGGCCCTTCTCGGTGAGTCGGTAGCCGCCGTCCAGCACACCGCCCTCGACCAGGATCTGCAGGCGGTCGGTGAGCGACCCGGGCGGCGCCCCGAGCTGGCCGGCGAAATCGGTGAACCGGGTGGTCCCGACGAAGGCGGCCACCATGATGGCGAACGCCCACCGGTTGCCCAGGATGCTCATGGTCTGCGGGAACAGATCCGCCTGGGTGGCCCGGTCATCGTGTGAGCGCCGCCGGGTGGACCCCACCGGCATCGACCGCGGCCAGGATCCGCTCGGGCCCCACTGCGCGACAAGATGTTTCTCGTCGGTCTCCAGCCCGCACCCACGGCAGGTCAGCAGCGGGGTGAAGTCCCGGCCGCAGTCGCCGTGCCGCATGGCGGGCAGGGGGTGTTCGGGCACCCAGTGGCGTTCCCACGCCCAGATCGCCACCAGCACCGGCCACAGCGCCTGGCCGCGCGCGGTCAGCAGGTACTCGTATCGGGTCGGCCCGGACTGGTACTGGCGGCGCGTCAGCAGGTCGTGCTGGACCATGCCGACCAGACGCCGGGTCAGCACCGAATGGGAGATGGGCAGCCGTTCGGTGAATTCCCCGTACCGGGAGGCGCCCAGCAGGGCCTGCTGGACGATCAGCAGGGTCCATTCATCGCCGAGCAACCCGAGCATCCGGGCCACGGCGTTGGGTCGGGTCACTCGCGCCAGCGTCTCAGCTCCGAGCCGGGTGCCCAGGTGGAGTGCGTACCGCTGGAGATCCGTTCGGGCAGCGCCAGTGTGCACACCGGGCCGTCGGATACCCGGGCCGCGTCGAACACCAGGCAGTAGGACGCGTCGGCGTTCATATCGGTGGTGAGGGTGATCAGGTAGCCGTCGTCCTCCGCGGTACTGCCGACCCGCGGAGCCGCCCCGGCGGCGACATGGGACCGGGGTGCCATGGCGGTCTCGCTGCCGTAGACACCGTCGGCGAAGGCAAACCGTTGTTCGGCGCCGGTGTGCAGATCATGGCGGACCAGGCCGTCGAACAGGAACCAGCCCGGCTTACCGGTGGCGGCGTAGGTGTAGCGGTAGGGTCGCCCGGCGAAGCCGGAGTTGATCATCCCGAATTCGGTGATGCTGTCCGACAACTGCTCTTCACGGGTCTGTCCGGTGACCAGGTTGAACCGCCACCGGTGCAGCCTGGTCTGCATCCCGTCCAGTGACAGTCCGCGGAAGATGCGCTGCCACTTGGGGTTCATCCCGTTATCGAAGCCCTCGGTGGGTTCGGGTTCGCCCTGGAAGAACCCGTCCAGCACGATCTCGTCGCCGTCCTCGTAGGCATTGGTGAAATGCAGGACATAGGTGGTGTCGGCCTCGAACCATTGCACGTCGGCGGCCCCGCCGCGCCGTGGCAGCACCGCGAACCGGGACGGCATATCGCGGTGCAGCCGGGGGATGTGTGCGTTGTGCTTGAGGAATTCGGCGTCCCAGAACAGCGGAAAGTCGTTGAGAATCACGTAGTTCTCGGTGAACGCCATATCGTGCGGCAGCCGGGGCCCGGGCAGCTCGACATCGACGTAGTGGACCAGCGCGTTGTTCTCGTCGACCACTCCGTAATGCAGGTACGGTGCGTCCTTGCCGTAGTTGAAGAACAACAGCTCGCCGGTGGCGTCGTCGACCTTCGGGTGCGCCGATACCCCCAATCCGATTGGGGCCCAGTCCTGTTTACCCAGGGTGTCGCCGGTGTAGGGGTCGATCCGGTACAGGTCGCCACACTGGTAGAAGCTGCTGAGCGCGACACCGCGGTGCACGGCGACATCGGTGCTGGAGGCGTCCTTCATCAGGGTGCGTGCACCCCAGCCGTAGTCGCGTTGGGCGAGCTCCACCGGCTCGGCGATCCCGGGCCACAGCGGGCCGGCGGCCTCGTTCTCGGCCAGGAAGCCATCGGTGCGGATGAACCTGTTGCGGTAGCGCGCTTTTCCGTCCCGAAAGCTGACGATGTGCAGCATGCCGTCACCGTCGAACGGATGGTAGGCCTTGAACGCGGGGTGCAACGGGTTCTCGGTGTTGCGCAGATAGACCCCGTCCAGGTCGGTCGGGATCTCGCCGTCCACGGCCGCCAGGTCGTCGGCGTCCCATTCGCTGGTCTGCGGGCGCCAGGCGCCGGTGCGGTAGGGGTGATCGTCGTCCGGGGGAAGGGTGGACGCGAACTTGGCGACGAGAGCCGGATTCAATCTCAAAGTCACAGGGCCTCCTTGGCAGTGCCGACGACAAAGCTGACGGTGGTGGCGGTACTGCCGCCGAAGTTCACGGTGCCGAACGTCTTTGCGCCCTCCACCTGGTAGGCCCCGGCGGTACCGCTGACCTGTTTGGCGGCATCGAGCAGCATCCGGATACCGGTGGCGCCGACGGGATGCCCGCCGCCGATCAACCCGCCGCTGGGGTTGATGGGCAGCCGGCCGCCGATTTCGATCTCACCGTTCTCGATGGCCTTCCAGGACTCGCCGGGCCCGGTCAGCCCGATGTGGTCGATCGCGAGATACTCACTGGGAGTGAAACAGTCGTGCACCTCGAGACCGTCGAGATCATCGAGGGCCACGTGGGCGCGGGTGAACGCGTCGAGGACGGCGCCGCGCACATGCGGCAACACATAGTCGTTTCGGGGATCGGCACGTGAGCGGTCCAGTTTCTGCTGCAGGCCCAGCCCGACCGTGCGGTGGCCCCAGCCGTCGATCCGCCCGATCGGCCGGGCGTCGGGGTGATCGCGCAGGAAGTTGTCGCTCACCAGCACCACTCCGGCGCCGCCGTCGGTCATCTGGCTGCAATCGAGTCGCCGGATCCGGCCCTCCACCACAGGATTCGACGAGGTGTCCAGCTGCCAGGCGCGGGTCTGCGCGTTCGGGTTCGCGCGGGCATTGGTGTAGTTGAGCAGGGCGATGGCATCGAGGTGGGTGTCGTCGAGGCCGTAGCGCCGGTCGTACTCGTCGGCGATCCGGCTGAACATGTACGGCCACATGAAGGTGGCATCCGCGCCCTCATGCCCCGTCCAGGCCGCCGCACCGAGGTAGGCGGCGGCAACATCGCCGGGGACCGTCTTCTCCAGTTCCACCCCGATGACCAGTGCGCTGTCATAGGCGCCCGAGCTCAGATCGGCGATGGCGGCCAGGGCGGCGACACTGCCGGACGCGCAGGCCGCCTCGTGTCGGGAGGCCGGGACGCTCCACAGCGCGGGTTCGACCGTGGCCGGCATCGCGCCGAGGTGACCTTGGGCGGCGAACATCTCGGCGAAGGCGTTGGCGACGTGCACGACACCGATTTCGGTGGCCGGTGTGCGCGCCGCATCCAGGGTCTCGCGGACGACCTCAGCCGTCAGGTCGGCGAGATCGTGGCCCTCGCGCTGCAGGTTGCGGGCGTAGTCGCTCTGGTAGCCGCCCAGGATCCACACATTGGCGCCCATGCCACCGACGCTACTACAACTAAGAGAGTCAGTCGGCTGAACTGGCATCTCACGTTTCGGTCGCCGGTGACGTCTACACAATGTGACTGTGGGACGACCGTTCGAGGACATCGTGGCCGAGTACGGCCCGATGGTGCTGCGGGTGTGCCGGGCCGTCGTCGGCCCGACCGACGCCGAGGACGCGTGGTCGGAGACCTTCCTGTCCGCCCTGCGGGCCTACCCGGAACTCGATCCGAGCGCCAACGTCGAGGCCTGGCTGGTGACCATCGCGCACCGCAGGGCCATCGACATCGGGCGCGCAGTGTCCCGGGCGCCGGCCCCGGTCGATGCCGTCCCCGATACCGGGCACACCGATCACCACGACCCGGACCTGTGGGCGGCGCTGGCGGCGTTGCCGGACAAGCAACGCCGCACGCTGGCCTACCGCTACCTGGCGGGCCTGCCCTACGCCGAGATCGCGGATCTGCTCGGCGGGTCGACCGAGGCCGCCCGCCGCGCCGCCGCCGACGGCCTCAAGACGCTGCGCACGACCTACCTCAAGGAGGACGCATGACCGAGATCTTCGACGGCATCGACGCCGACGCCCCGACCCTGGCCCGACTGCACCGCCGCCTGGAGCATGCGGCTCAAGACGCCGACCTGCTCGACGTGGCCTACCGCACCCTGGACACCGCCATCGGCCGGCTGCTGCTGGCCAGCACACCACTCGGTCTGGTGCGGGTGGCGTTCCTCTCCGGTGACGAAGACGTCCTTGCGACGCTGGCCCAGCGGATCAGCCCGCGGATCCTGCATGCCCCAGCCCGCCTCGACGATGCCGCCACCGAGATCGAGGAGTACCTCGCAGGCCGGCGTACCGAGTTCGATCTTCCGCTCGATCTGCGGCTGGCCGACGGGTTCCGCCGCCAGGTGATCGAGCATCTGCGCGAGATCGGGTACGGGCGCCGGGAGAGCTACGCGACCGTCGCGGCGGCGGTCGGCAATCCCAAGGCTGTGCGGGCGGTGGGCAGTGCCTGCGCCCGCAATCCGCTGCCGCTGGTCATCCCGTGCCACCGGGTGGTGCGCACCGACGGATCGTTCGGGCAGTACGCCGGCGGAATGGCGGCCAAGGCGACGCTGTTGGAGCTGGAAGCGGCCTGACCCGGAGCGGGTACGCTGAGGTACCAATTCTTCGAGAGGTGAGGTGCGGGTGAGGCTGGCCAGAGCAAGTGCAGTGCGCCTCGGTCTGCTCGCCCTCGGCCTGTTCGTCGTCGCCACCAACGCCTTCGTCATCGCCGGCGTGCTGCCCCAGATCGCGCAGACGTTGGGCGTCGGCCCCGGCACCATCGGCTACTCCATCTCCGTCTATGCCATCGTGGTCGCCGTCGCGTCGCCGCTGGTGTCGGTCACCTGCGGCCGGGTCCGTCCGGAACGCGTGATGGCCGCCGGGCTGGCCCTGATCGCCGCCGGCACCTTCCTGGCCGCGGCCGCGGACACCTTCACCGTCTTCACCGTGGGACGGGTCATCGCGGCACTCGGTGGCGCGGCGCTGGTGCCCTCGGCGATCGGCGCAGCACCTGTGATGGTGGCGCTGTCCCAGCGCGGCCGGGCCATCGCGCTGGTCGGTATGGGCTTCACCCTGGCCATGGCGATCGGCTCGCCGATCGGCACCGCGCTGGCCGATATCGGCGGTTGGCGGCTCCCGCTGTCGGTGCTGGCCGGCCTGGCCGCGCTGCTGGTCCCGGCCCTGCTGCTGGTGGTGCGCGATGTCCCGCGCAGCCCGGCGGTGGACCTGCGGTCGCGCGCCGTCGTCCTGCGCGACCCGCGCATCGTGTTCGCCATCGTCGCGTCGTTGCTGATGACGCTGGCGTTCAACATGGTCTACATCTTCAGCGCGGTGATCACCCACGAGGCCACCGGCGGCGACCACAAACGGCTGGCGATCCTGCTGCTCGCCTACGGGGTGGCCGGCGTCATCGGCAACATCGTGGGTGGACGCCTGGCCGACCGCATCGGGAGCCGTCGCACCCTGCAGATCGTGCTGGCGGCCCAGGCCGTCGCCTTCGTCGCGCTCATCGCGGCGCACGGATCGATGGTGGCGACCGCCCTGGTGTTCACGCTGTCGGGGATCGCCGGGTTCGCCGCCTCGGTGGCCGTCCAGTACCGGCTCGCGCTCATCGATTCGCGCTACGCCACCACCGCACTGGCGTGGTACTCGACCGCGATGTACGTCGGCATCTCGATCGCCCCGCTGATCGGCGCCGCAGCACTGCCGTACGGACCGCCCGTGCTGCTGGCCGCGGCAGCGGTGTCCATCCTGGTCGCGGTAGTTGCGTCGGAGATCAGTCACGCGAAGCGACGTGGCTACGATGGGGTAGCCCGGGACCAGGATCTGGTCGGTGCGTCCTCGACGCGCAGCTAATTCCGGGTGCGCGAAGACGGAGGAACGATGAGTAGCCAGCCAGCTGCGGCCAGCGATATCCAGCAGAGCCGTGTCGGCGATATCAGTGTGGTGTCGGTGGCCGGGACAGTGGACATGATCACCGCGCCCAAGCTGGAAGCTGCGATCAGGTCGGCGGCCGAGGCGGCACCGGCGGCGGTGGTGGTGGATTTCACCGCGGTCGAGTTCCTGGCGTCGGCCGGCATGGGGGTGCTGGTCTCCACGCACGGTGACCTCGCGCCTGCCGTGAAACTCGTTGTCGTCGCCGACGGTCCGGCCACCAGCAGGCCGCTCAAATTGGTGGGCATCGCCGATGTCGTCGAACTCCACGCGACACTCGATGAGGCCCTCGCCGCTCTGCAGAGTTAGAAAAAGCCGCAAACGGGTAGCCACCGGTCGACATGACAGAGCAAGGCGACTCCGCAACCTTCGCGAAGATCGGCGTGATCGCCGGCCCCGAACTCGCGGCGCAGATCCGGCAAGATTTGGCCGCATGGCTTCACCAGAACTTCCTCCTGGATCCGGAGAAGTCCAGCGATGTGCTGCTGGCGGTGTACGAGGCGTTGGCTAACGCGGCCGAGTTCGCCTATGTCGGCGCCCCGCAGCCCGGTCCGATGCATGTGCGTGCCGACTATGACGACGACGCCGCCGTGCTGACCGTGACCGTGACCGACGAGGGGCACTGGCGCGCCAACGACAACGACATCAACGACGTGGCCCGGGGGCGCGGCATCCCGTTGATGCACGCGCTCGCCGACCGCGCCGATATCGATGCCACTGCGGCGGGCACCGAGGTGCGCCTGCAGTGGGACCACATCGCTCAGAACTGCGGCAGCCGCACCACCTGAACGAAGAACTCGTCGATCTGGCGCACCGCGCTCATGAACTGATCGAGGTCCACCGGCTTGGTCACATAGGCGTTCGCGTGCAGCTTGTAGCTGCGCAGGATGTCCTCTTCGGCCGACGACGTGGTGAGCACCACGATGGGGATGAGGCTCAGATTGTCGTCGGATTTGATCTGCTCCAGCAGCTGCCTGCCGTCGTACTTGGGCAGGTTCAGGTCCAGCAGGATCAGGTCGGGCCGTGGTGCGTCGGCGAATTTGCCCCGCCGGTAGAGAAAGTCCAGCCCCTCTTCACCGTCGTGGGCGACATGCAGATTGTTCTTGATCTTGTTGTGCTCGAACGCTTCCCGGGTGATCAATTCATCACCGGGATCGTCCTCGACGAGCAGGATGTCGATGGCTCGGGTCTCGGGGTAGCTCACGGGGTTCCTTCCAGCTGAGGTTGCGGCGCCAGATCGGGCGCGGTGGTCGGGGTGACGGGCAGCGTGAACTTGAACCGCGTCCCGTCGGTGTAGGAGGTGTCGATCCAGATCGTCCCGCCGTGGTGTTCGATGATCTTCTTGCACAACGCCAGGCCGATTCCGGTACCGGTGTAGGCATCGCGGCCGTGCAGCCGCTGGAAGATGACGAAGACCTTGTCGACGAACTCCTCGGCGATGCCGATCCCGTTGTCGGTGACGGTGAACAGATACTTCTCGGCGTCCTCGCCGGCGCCCTCCTCGCACTCGATCACGATCCGCGGCGCCGCACCCTCGCGGTGGAACTTCACCGCGTTGCCGATCAGGTTCTGCCACACCATCGCCAGCAGGGTGGGGTCGCCGTCGATGGTGGGCAACGGTGCGTCGGGCAGCACGATCTGCGCGGCCGTCTCGTCGATGGTGGTGGTCAGATTGCTCAGTGCCGCGGCGACCACAGAGTTGAGGTCCACCTCGGTGTTCGTCGCGTTGAGCCGGCCCACGCGGGAGAAGGTGAGCAGGTCGTTGATGAGCACCTGCATCCGCTTGGCGCCGTCCACGGCGAAGCCGATGTACTCGATACCGCGCTCGTCGAGCTTGTCGCCGTACCGTCTTTCCAGCAGCTGGCAGAACGACGCGACCTTGCGCAGCGGTTCCTGCAGATCGTGCGAGGCGACGTAGGCGAACTGTTCGAGTTCGGCGTTGGACCGTCGCAATTCGTCGGCCTGCTCATCGAGGGCGGCGCGCGCGGCGCGGGAGATCTCGAGTTCGTCCACGATGCGCTGGCGCATGTCCTCGACGTCGGCGCTGATGGCCCGGATGTCGCGGGGGCCGCGCGGGATGATGCGTTCACCGAAGTTGCCCTCGGTGATGCGCCGGCAGGCCGCGGCCAGCGCGGACAGCGGGCGGGTGACGGCGTTGCGCATCACCACCGCCAGCAGGACCGCGGTGGTGACGAACGTCAGGATCATCGCGATCATCACCGCGTCGCGCCAGCTGCGGATCTCGTCGAGATGCGCCAGGCCGGCCGCCCGGGCCTCGCTGAGGTGATCGTTCTGGATCGTGAACAGCGCGCGGAGCCGGTCGAAGAGCACCTTGCCCTCGTCGATGCTCGCATCCTCGACCGGTTGCCCGGGCGTGGCGGTCGCGATCAGTCGATCCGCGTACTCGGTACGCCAGACGTCGGCGGCCGCCTCGATGTTGTCGAGGTCGACGAGGAGATCTTTGTTGCCCGCGAGGGACTGCCGGATCTGTTCGGCGGCATCGGTTTCGGCGGTGAGGCCGTCGTTGTACGGGTCCAGGAACCGGGGGTCGCCGGTGATCAGGTAGCCCCGGACCGCGGTCTCCTGATCACGCAGCGCCGCCTGCAGTTGGTAGGCCGCGATCCGGGCCGGCTGGATACCGTCGCGCAGCTGATTGGACACCTTGTCCGCCTGGCCCACCAAGATGGTGGCCGCTATCGAGCAGGCCAACACCGCCGTTCCGATGACGGCGAGCACCAGGTTCTGCCAGCCCTGCACGGTGAGTCTCATGGTCAGGATCGCTCCACTCTGATCACCGCGATGTCATCGGTGAGCCCGCCGTGCAACTGAGCCCGCGACTCGGCGGCCGCGATGAGCGCTTCGACGAAATCGGCGCCCGGCAGCCGGGCCAGCGAGCGGGCCATGGTCAGCAACCCTTCTTCGCCGAGGCGCTCGTCGCCGCGGCCCGAGTGACCCTCGAACAGCCCGTCGGTGAGCAGCAACAGTCCGTGTCCTAGGGGCAGTTCGTAGTGTTCGACCGGCCACTCTCGGGCGCCCAGACCCAGTGCGGCGCCCGGGCGGGGCTCCACCCAGTCCACTGTGCCGCCGCCCTGCAGGAGCATGCCGGGGTGGCCGGCGCGCACCGCGGTGAAGTGACCGGTGTCCGGTTCGAGGGCCAAGCTGAGCAGGGTGGCAAAGGTGCCGGAGCTCGTCCGTTCGGTGGTCAGGATCCGGTCGAGCTCCCGCATCCGCTCGTTACCGCGCAGGCCGGCGAAGGTCAGCGCCCGCCAGGCGATGCGCAGGGCCACGCCGAGCGCCGCCTCGTCGGGACCGTGCCCGGCAACATCGCCGATCATGACGTGCACCGTGCGGTTGTCGGTCTGCACGACATCGAAGAAGTCCCCGCCGAGCAGGGCGTCCTGACGGCTGGGGCGCGAGCGCGTGACGATGTCGACACCCGGCGCGTCCAGCAGCACCGGTGAGGGCAGCAGACCGCGTTCCAGCCGGGCGTTCTCCAACGCCCGCAACCGGGTGGAATGCAGGTCGACGGTGGCCAGCTCGGCGCGCTTGCGTTCGATGGCGTACAGCACCGCGCGGCGCAGGGTATCGGGCTCCACCCGGCCCTTGACCAGGTAATCCTGTGCTCCCGAGGAGACCGCGGACACCCCGAAGGGCTCATCGTTGTACCCGGTCAACACGATGATCGGGATGGTGTTGTCGAGGCCACCGAGCCGGTGCACGGCATCCATGCCGGTGGAATCGGGCAGGTTCAGATCGAGCAGGATGCAGTCCGGGCGCTGTTCGGTGAGGGCGCGGGCGGCCTCGGAGACCGTCTGGGACCAGACGAAGTCGAACTCACCTGCCGCATCGGCGATGAGTTCCTCGACCAGCAATGCGTCCGCTCGGTCATCCTCGACCAGGAGCAGCGACAGCCGCCGCCCACCTGCCGCGGTGGCTATGAACGGGCCGGGTGAGGGTAGCGGGTTCTGCGGCGCGCGCATGGAACGATCAAGTCCTCCACCTGGGGTGTTCACCCCGGTCGCGCTGTGCATAGGTATTGATGTCAACGCCTATGACCTTACCCAGAGACCTGATCTTGGACGGCGGCGTACCGACGGTTATGTCGCGCAGCGGCCGATGTTGTCACAAAGCGGCGCGTCGCCGAGTCATATGTGTGAATGCCCCGTCGCGAAAGGAACACCATGCTCCCGAAGGTCAACATCAGTAAGCAGTTCTCCGGTCCGTACGAGGCCTTCGCGGCATTCGACGCCCAGGTGAAGGAGGCCACGGAAGCGGCGGGGTTGTCCGCGCTGTTGGTCGAACTGGTCAAACTGCGGGTCTCGCAGATCAACGGCTGCGCCTTCTGTCTGCGGATGCACACGCGCGATGCCATCGCCGCGGGGGAGACGGCGGACCGGCTCGCGGTGCTGCCGGCCTGGTGGGAATCGCAGTACTTCGACGAGCAGGAGCGGGCCGCGCTCACCCTGGCCGAACGGGTCACCCGGATCGCCGACGAGCACACGGCGGCGGCGCCGGCTGTCGATATCGAGGCGGCCCTGTCGACACAGCAGATCGCCGCCGTCACCTGGCTGGCCGTCGAGATGAACGGCTGGAATCGCATCGCCATCGCCAGTCACTATCCCGTCGGGCCCTGAGGCGCCCGCGCCCGGTCCCGTGCGGCGGTGCCGATCGCCAGCGCCGACATCACCGATGCCGCGACGAACGCGGCGGTGAAATTCGCGCTGGTGATGATGAGCCCGAGTGCTGTCGCGCCGACTGCCTGCCCGAATGTCAGCGCCAAGAACAATATTGCCGTGCCCGCCGCAGAATGGGCGGGGTCGATGGCCGACGTCCATGCGATCAGCGATGACGTCGCGGCCGTGAACCCCCACCCGAACACGAGGTAGGCCGACAGTGCCACCAGCGGGAGCCGGGGCCCGAAGGCCAGCAGTATCAACGCGACGGTCATCACCGTGCAGGTCAGCATCCAGGCCGCGGTGGCGGGCAGCGTGGACATCCGATGGGCGGTGAGTATCACTGCGGTGGCACCGATGCCCAGCGCGATCCAGGCGCCCACCGTGCCGCTCTCGGACATCGTTCCTGCGTCGACGAGATGGCTCCGGCCATAGGTCCACACCGCGCCGGAGCCCGCTCCCATGAGCGTTGCCGCGATGATGGCGCGCCGGTGGCCGGCCAGCCAGCGAGCCGATACCGTGCGTGCTGTCGGTGGCGGCGCAGCCGGCCGGGCGCCGGGGCCTCGGTCGGCGGTCAGTACCGCCGCGGCGAGGCCGGCAGTCACGAATCCGGTCACCGTCCAGGCGACCCTCCATTCGGAGGCGACCAGCACTGCCAGACCCGCGGCACCGATCAGGCCCGGCCCGGTGCCGGCGTTGACCACCGACTGCGCGCCGTTGGCATACCGAGACTCGACATTGCGGTGCACGATCGTGACCAGCGCCGGGGAGGCGAAACCCGCACCGGCCGAACTGAATACGGCGGCGAGGCCGAACACCGTGACGCTACCGGCGGCGGCCATGGCCCACACACCGCCACAGGCGGTGACGGCCGCGGCCACAATCAGGGCGCGCGGTGATCGGTCGCCGAGGCCGAAGCCGGCCGCTGCGGCCAGGCAATAGACGAGCGATGAGCCCGAGGAGATGTAGCCCGCCCCCGCCGCGCTCAGGTGGAGATCACGCTGAATGTCGGGAAGAAACAAGCCGTACGCCAATCGCACCAGGCCGTAGGTGGCGGCGATGAAGCACGTCCCGAGCACCACGACGGACATTGCCCGCCCGGACCCAAACGAAAACGACCGTTTCACTTTTTCGAGTTTAGAGTGTCGGACATGCCGATGCGCAAGGGCTCGGAGGACAAATTGCTCGACGCGGTCGATGACCTGATGTTCACCGCGGGCATCGAAGCCACCTCGGTGGATGCAGTGCTCGCGCGTGCCGGGGTATCGGCGGCCACCCTGTACCGGGGCTTTCGAAGCAAAGAGGCGCTGGTCGCCGCCGCGCTGGAGCGCCGCCAGCAGCGGTGGCAGCAGGTGTGGGACGACGCCATCGACGCCGCCCACGGCGATGAGGAACGGGTGCTCGCGGTCTTCGATGCGCTGGACACCTTCGCGGGCACACGGCATGGAGCGCGGTGGTGCGCCTTCCTGGGCGCCGCCGCCGAATATGCGAACCCCTCCGCGGAGATCGCCGCAGCGATCAACCGCGACACCGAGCACCTGCGCCACACGCTGCGGCGACTTGCGCAGCAGCTACCGTGCGCAGACCCGCACGGCCTGGCCGAAGCACTCCTCACGGTCTTCACCGGGGAGCTCGCGATGCGGCTGCGCGGTGGCCCGCGTGACCGTGCAGGGATGGGCCGGCAGATCGCCGAGACCGTCCTGGCCGCGGCCGTGGCGAAGCGACGGTGGTAGGCCTGCGGGCCCCGACACGCGTACGCTGTACCTGAAATTGGCTACCCGGAGAGTGCAGCGGAAGGCTGGTGTGGGGTGCGGGCTCGCTTCACCGTCGACGAGATCGGTCAATGTGCGCTGAACATCGTCGAGCGTGACGGGGTGGGCGGTCTGACCATGCGCGCGGTGGCTTCCCAACTGAAAACGGGTCCGATGACCTTGTACAACTACGTCAGTGGGCGCGAAGGCCTTGAAGATCTCGTGGTCGATGCGGTCGTCGAATCCTTGGTGCTGCCGGAGCCCACCGAGGACTGGCGGGCCGACCTTCGGGAAACGGCAACGGCTCTGTGGGAGGTGCTACGCGCGCATCCGAAGGTCATCCCGTTGATTCTGATGCGCCGTTCGGTGTCCGCGTCGGCCTTCGCTCCGGCCGAACAGATGATCGCCGCGCTATCTCGATCGCACTTGAGCGAGCATGACGTCTTGGCCGCGTTTCGTGCGATCCTGGCGCTGGTGACGGGCTCTGCCCAAGCAGAATTCGCCGGGCTCTTCGCGGGTACGCCGGAGCACGATGAAGCCAACGCCGCGGGTGCCGCAAGGGTCGGCGAACTCGCTCGCGATCAGTATCCGCACATCGCGAAGTTGGCGACGGCGAGTGATCGATCGACGGCAGCCGCCGACTTCCAGCGCGGCCTCGCGATCTTCCTGCAAGGCCTCGTCGCCGTCGAGGCGCATCCTGGGGCGGATCGAGCTCGGACACCGACCCGACGTGGAAAGCGTCCATAGGCTGCCCAGGCACGCTGCCGACAACCTGTGGCTGAAAAGTGAAGCGAACAAACAGGTTACACGTCGGGTCCGGCGTGGCCGGTGGGTCCCGAGATCCTGGAGCTCAGCGTGGAAACTCCGTCTCCGGAAAGGAAGGGGAGGCAATGCGGCCGTCCCGCCAGCGCCGATGCCAGGTGGGCTGCCCGACCCTCAACCGTGCCGCCGTCGCCATCCGCCGTTGTGGTCCAACCGGTGTCCGTTGCGCGTAGCGTCAAGCCCGCCGCGTTCCGTTTAGCCGGCACGAAGGGGTTGGGTAGACCGACCTCCGTGGTGAGAACGGCGTCGATGATCTCTTCGGGTACGTCCGTCGGCATGCGCAGCGCCAGGGCGATATCGAGATGATGCATGACGTGGTCGCCCAGTAGGAGCCCGGGCGGGAACACGCGTCCGATGCCGCGCCGGTGATCGATCAGCGTTTCGAAGGCGTCGATGAGCTCTGGAGGGCTCCAGCGATCCGCAAGACGTTGCGCCAGGGAGGTATTGGTCCTGTCGAAGTCCATTCGATGCCGCGCCATCGACCAGCAGAGCGACGGTATGGCGATGCTGTATCCGATGACGAGATGAGCGAGGACGTCATGGGCGGTCCACGTGGAGCACAAACTCGGCTGCGTCCACGCCGTGGGCGTCAGCGAGCGGGCGAAGTCCACGAAGTAGCGGTCTTGGCGTTGCAGCAAGTCACGGTTCGACATGGAGTTACTTGCGTAAGAACGCCGTTTGGTCGGCCAGTAGGGTGTGTACGAGTGGCGGATGGTAGATCTCGAAGTGGTCTCCGTCATAGGAACGGACGGTCGACCGCGGAGCGGCGCCGGCCACGTCGTAGACGTGCTTGGTGTCCATCAAGTTCTCGTTGGAAGATACGCAGATCATCACCGGAGCCTCGATTCTCGATGCCTTGCGCTTCGCGCTGATCACGGCGAGGCCGAGGGCATTGGCCGCCGCAATCCGGTTGTCGAACGGAGAATCCTGGGGCGCGGTCGAGTTCCAGCCTTGCAGTGCACCTGGCGCCGTGACCACCGCCGAGCTCCCCGGGGCTCCGACGATGGGAACGTACTTGCGCGGTGATCTGGTGGCGGCGCGAACCAGATCTTCGATGATCGACGGCGTCATTCGGAACACGGGTCCCAGCCCGGAGCGCAGTGCGGCGCCCGGGCCGTGCACGATCGGGCATTGAACGACGACCGCGGCGACGTCACGGCGTTGGCTGGATAGGCGCAGCGCGTGCATGGCGCCCAGGCTCGTGCCCCATAAACCGACTCGCCGCGCGTCGATGTGCGCGGCGGACCTGAGGAAATCGTAGGCGGCGTTCGCGTCAGCGTGTTGGCGCCGCATTGAAAGTCGTTGGCGAGGACTGCCCGCGGAGGCCCCCGTGGTGCGGTAGTCGAACGCCAGAGTGGCTATTCCCGCCGCGCTGAAGGCCTGTTCATACTGCTTCAACATTATGTGATGGGTTGCGCCGAGGCCGTGGATCAGGACGACCGCAGGGTGCGGACCCGGCCCATCGGGATAGGTCAGCCAGGCCGCGCACCTGGTGCCGTCCGAATCGAAGTTCGCGTCGATCGTCGTTGTCATGTCTCTTTCCCTTGAGAGTTTCGTCATGTGCCGACGGTGAAGTTTGGGTACGGTGTACGTATATATAAGTACAACGTACGTAATCGAGTGTCAACACCGTCGGAACACGCAGAGCGCACGCCGTTGCTCGCTGCGGTTGCATACGTGGGACCGGCCGCACAGGAGGGCGCCATGTCTAGAAAGCCGTTGAGGCACACCGCGAAGGGCGAGCACACCCGGCAACGAATCGTGGAGGCCGCCGACCGTTTGATCGGCCGGCATGGCGTGAAGCGGGTGACTCTCGAGGATGTTCGTACCGAGGCGAACGTGAGCTGCTCTCAGATCTACCACTACTTTGCCGACAAGCAAGCTCTGATCGCCGCCGTCGTCGACCATCAGGACTCCCTGTCGTTGGGGGGCGAGTCGATGGTGGGCAGTTTCGACTCGGCGGACGCCGTGCGGTCCTGGGTTCAGCGCCTCGTCGAGGGGCAACGCGAGTCGCAGTTCGCAGGCGGTTGTCCCATCGCCGCACTGGGCGCTGGATTGATCGATCTCGATGGCGCTACGCTCGCCCAACTCGCACGGACATTGCGCCGATGCGAGGACGGCATTCGTTCCGGTTACCGAACCATGCACGCCAACGATGACCTCGCGCCGAACGCTGATCCAGACGCCCTCGCGACCATGACGTTGGCTACTGCCATCGGTGCTCTCGTGCTCACTCAGCTCAATCGCGATGCATCGCCGCTGCAGGTCGCGCTGGACGCACTCCTCGATTTTCTGCAGTCGCCGCAGCCGAGATCGTCAAAGACGTTGCTATCAAACTAGATTGGATTGGTAGTTCCAAAATTCTGTGTCTAACGTTCGGGACATGACTTTGGACATGGCAGGAGCGACGGCGTTGGTGACGGGTTCAACGAGCGGTATCGGCACCGCGATAGCGACGGCGCTGGCTCAGCGGGGAGCCCACGTACTGGTGTGCGGACGCGACGCGGAACGAGGTGAGCGGGTCGTCGGCGACCTGCGTCGCATCGGCGGCCGTGCCGATTTCGTGCCCGCCGACCTCGGCGGGGGCGCTGCGGCTGCCAGGGATCTGGCCGCTCGGGCTCAGCAGATCGCGGGTCGACACGTCGACATCCTGGTCAACAATGCGGCATTCGGAATCATCGCGCCGACAGCGGATATGCCCGAGAGCGGATTCGATGCGGCCATCGCGACCAACCTCACCGCCCCCTACTTCTTGGTCGGTGCGCTGGCACCTGCGATGGCCGAAGCGGGCAGCGGAGGAATCGTCAACGTGGCCAGCATGGCGGGCCTGTTCGCGCTGCCCGGAATGTCGGTGTACGGCGCAACCAAGGCCGCACTGTTGTTCCTGACCAAGAGCTGGGCTGCCGAATTCGGGCCGCGAGGCGTTCGGGTCAATGCGGTCACCGTCGGACCGACGCGTACCCCGGGTTCGGCTGAGCTGGGTGAGGCGCTCGACGCCCTGGCCGCGCAAGCGCCCGCAGGTCGCGTCGCCGACCCCGCCGAGATCGCCTCGGCGGTCGCATTCCTGGTCAGCGGCGAGGCGAGCTTCGTGCACGGCGCCGCGCTGTCCGTTGATGGCGGCCGCACCGCCGTGTGATTGCACCCGAATGCGAGGGGTTTCTTGCGAGATTCGCCATGTTGGCTCGCCGAGGAGCCCAGTTCCGATAGCCGAAATTCCGACGAACCATCTGATAGCGACGATGCGCCCGCCGGAAGGCAGTAGGGCACGGCCGGAAAGTGCGCTGACCTGCATACCAACGTGGTGCCCCCGGCATGATTCGAACATGCGACACCGGCTTTAGGAGAGCCGTGCTCTATCCCCTGAGCTACGGGGGCCGGGGACCTGCGCCGAGAACTTTAGTGGATCATCGGGGATTCTCGGTAAGCGGTGTGACG
Organism: Mycolicibacterium frederiksbergense; assembly: GCA_030499155.1. Lineage (GTDB taxonomy): Bacteria > Actinomycetota > Actinomycetes > Mycobacteriales > Mycobacteriaceae > Mycobacterium > Mycobacterium frederiksbergense_A. The sequence continues at coordinate 2,622,594 of JAUKNU010000001.1, forward strand.
GCACCGCTGGACCCGGCCCGCTCACGCCAGGCGCGTTCCCACGTCCGCGTCATCGCCGGATAGACGATCAGATGCCGGAACGGCGCGATCGCGGCCAGGTACGCCCGTCCCAACAGGCCGTTCGGCAGCACCAGGACCGCCATGCGCAGCTGATAGTCGCCGTCACGGGTGCGCACCCATCCCAGGTGGGCGATACCGTGGACTGTCCGGTTGATCACCTCCATCGCCACCTCGTCGCGGGTCTGGTAGAGCAAGGTGAACGGCAGCCCCGGCACCGAGGTGTCGGTGTCGGTCCGGCGGAGGTCGTCGGGGAGGCGTTCGGCCAACGATGGCACCGCCGGCGATGAATCCCAGCCGAAGAGTTCCCCGAGCTTCCAGCGCACCGCGAACAGCAACCGGGTCAGGCTCGGGCCGCTGTCGTGCGCCGCCGAGGCCTGGATCGCCGAGAGCATGGTCGCGAGGTCGTGCGGGCCAGCTCCGGGTGTGCGGTAGGCCCACACGTCCAGCACCGCGAAATCCGGGGCGACCCGGTGGATGCGCCAGGGCCGCTGAGTGTGCGCGGCAATCGGAAGCCTCATCGGCGCGCCTCCTGCTTGTCAGTTGCGCCGGCTCGCAGCGAGAGCGCGAAAGCGGCGCAGGCCAGGGCGAACAGGATGATCGGTGGGGGCGGGTCGAGCCAGATGCTCATCGTCAGCGACAGCGCCGACATCCCTAGCGCCAGTGCAGTAGTGGGTCGGATGTCACGGGCATGTGTTGCAAACTGCAACAGCAGAATTCCCACGCACACCAGCGCGATTCCCATGGCCAGGCTGAAACTCATCATCAGCTGGTAGTAGGTCCGCTGGGTCCCCATCAGATCCAGCGCGTGTGCGCGCATCTGGGCGTCGATCGCGGGATCGCCACCGGCGGCGCGCAGCGAGATGTCACCGAGCAGATGTCCCGCACCGGTGACGATCCAGCACCACGCGCCCACCCGGAACCATGTGAGATCAGTCATCTCTCGACTATCGGCAGCCCGTCACCCGGGCACATCGTCCGCAGGTCTCGACACTCTCATCCTGAAGGATGAGCCAGCCCCGATTCGTAGGCCAGCACCACCGCCTGTACCCGGTCGCGCAGGCCCAGCTTCGCGAGCACATGACCGACGTGGGTCTTGATGGTCGCCTCGGACAGGCTCAGCTTTTCCGCAATCTCCCGATTGCTTGCGCCGGTGGCGATTACGAGCAGGATGTCCAGTTCCCGGGGAGTCAGCGCGCGGCGCACCGCATCGCCCCTGCCAGCGTCGGCGGCCGGTGCGTGAGCGACGTGCTCGATGAGCCTGCGGGTGGTCGACGGTGCCACCACGCTGTGCCCGGCGTGCACGGTGCGGATCGCCTCGACGACATCCTCGCTGCGGGCGTCCTTCAGCAGGAAGCCGCTCGCTCCGGCCCGCAGCGCTGGGAAGGCGTACTCGTCGAGATCGAAGGTGGTCAGGGCGATCACCCGGCACCCGGGTTGTTCGGCGGTGATCGCCGCGGTCGCCTGGATGCCGTCCATTCTGGGCATCCGAAGGTCCATCAGCACCACCTCCACCCTGCGCGACCGCACCAGGTTCAGCGCCTCGTGGCCATCGGCGGCGTCCCCGACCCACTCGAGATCGGGCTGGCTGTCCACCATCATGCGCAGCGCCGACCGCATCAGTTCCTGGTCGTCGACGATGGCTACCCGGATGGCCGTCATGGCGACACCTTCGCACTGACCCGCCATCCGCCGTCGACCGGCCCCGCCTGCAACGTCCCGCCGATGGCCTCGACGCGCTCCCGCATGCCGGTGAGCCCGCGCCCGGGCTCGATGGCTGGGGACGCCGCGCCGGTGTTGATCACCGTCACTACGAGTTCCCCTGCAGCAGAATCGATCTGAACGCGTGCGGCGGCTCCGGGGCCGCCATGGCGGGCCACATTCGTCAACGCCTCCTGGACCACCCGGTACACCGTCAGGCCCACCGCGGGAGTGGTGCGGACGCCGTCGCCGATGGCGAGGTCGGTCGGCACACCGGCGGCCCGCATCCGTTCGGCAAGCGCGGGGAGATCGCTCAGCCCGGGCTGTGGAGCAGTCGAGGTGCCCTCGTCGCGCAGCACGCCGAGCAGCCCGCGCATCTCGACGAGCGCCTCGCGACCCACCTCGGCGATGGTCGTCAGAATCTCCGGCGCCCGCTCCGGTGACTTCGGAACGACCAGACGGCCCGCCTCGGCGTGGCTGACCATCACCGCGACGGAATGCGCCACCACGTCGTGCATTTCGCGGGCGATCCGCCGTCGTTCGTCGGCGGCCACCCGCTCGGCGAGCTGCACCGACCAGGCGACCCGGGTGGCGCGGTAGCGTCCCAGCGCCCAGGCGGCGAGTGTGCCGCCGACCGCGGTGCTGCTCAGCAGCAGCCACCACGCCCATTCGTTGATCGGCGTTCCGCTGAAACCCCAGAGCCGGACCACCGCCAGCACGCAGCCCACCAACCCCGCACCGAGGGCGATATCGGGCCACGGTGTCTTGATGTGCGCGCTGACGGCGTAGAGCAGCGGGAAGAAACACAGACTGCTGGGCAACAGGATCGGCCCGTAGTCGGTGGTGTCTATGACGGCCGTGGCGGCGGGGAGATCGGGCGCCACGACCAGGACCAGGCAGGCGAGGCTGCCGGCGGCGAACGACGGCAGCGGCCAGCGGCGCGCGGTCGCCACACCGAGATGCAGTGTGATCAGGGCGCCGGCCAGGGCCACCCGCCAGGCCGGTGCCGCGCCGTCATCGCGGACCGCCGACACGCCTGCGGGCAGCAGCACCAGCGCCAAGACGGCAGCGAACGCCAGCTGTCCGGCCTGGCCGAACCGGCGCGGCTCGGTGACGCGGATCGACACGCCGTCACCCTACCCAGACACGACTTGGGGGACAGCCCTACCGGACTGTCCCCCAAGTCGCACGTACTGCTAGTCCTGCTCGGCCTTCTGACGGGCCTCGTTGGCCTCGGCGGCGCCGCGGGCGGCTTCCGCTTCGGCTTCCTTCTTGGCGACATCGCGCTGCGCGTCGGCCTTGTCCTGCTGGGCCTCGCCCTCGCGGCGCAGGTTGTCGTTGCCGGTCACGGCGCCGACCGCTTCCTTGGCCTTGCCCTTGACGCCTTCGACGACGCCCGAGATACCTTCGGCGGCACCATTGTTGTCAGCCATATTGAGCTCCTTGTTCGCTTCGCGTGTGGTGCGTTGCTGCTTTCGAACACACCGTGACCCTGCCTGTTGGCGGTCACTTCGTTCCTCCCACGGGGTTCCCTGGTGCCGAATTGTCAAACCCCTTTGCGTCAGTGGGCTGTGCCACCATCTGCGCGGCGGTGAGACCGGTCAGACGCTGTCCAGTCGCGGGTAGAGCACTTCCTGGACGATCAGTTGCAGCGCCGCGGCAATGGGGATCGCGACGAGCGCGCCGACGACGCCCAGCAGGGTGGCGCCGATCAGTACGGCGACGACCGTGGTCAGCGCCGGGACATGGACCGCGCGGCCGATGATCCTGGGCACCAGCACGTAGTCCTCGACCATTTGGAAGGCGATGTAGAAGGCGATGGTGGCCAGGCATACCGGTATCGAGACGGTCAGGGCGACGGCGCCGACCACGATTCCGGCGATGGTGGATCCGACGACGGGTACCAGGTCGAGGATGGCGACAAGGATGGCCAGCAGCAGCGGATAGGGAACGTCGAACGCGGTCAGCCAGATCAACGTCGCCGCGCCCGCGAGCAGCGAGATCAGCACGTTGCCCAGCACGTAGGCGCCGACCTTGGCGAACACCTCGTCGCCGATCAGGATGGCGCGCGGGCGCCGGGTGTGCGGCACCAGCCGGTAGATGGTGCTGCGAATCCGCGGCATGTCGGCCAGGAAGTAGAGCGTCAACACGATGGCGATCAGCGTGTCGGCGACTCCCTCCAGGACAGCGGTGCCGGCGCTGACCACGTGATTCAATGCCGAGCCGTCGATGCTGTCGACCGCATCGGTGAACCGTTGCTGGAGCTGGAAGCGGTCGTTGAGCCTACCGATGAACGACGAATGATCTTGAGCCTGTTGCAGATACAGCGGTGCGCGGTTGACCAGATCGGTGATCTGGGCGAACAACGGCGGGAAGGCGGCGGCGGCGAACGTGGCGATCCCGGCGACGAAGACCACGAAGACCAGCGCCGTCGCCAACCACCGCGGTAGTTCGCGGTTGACCAGCCAGGACACCACCGGTTCCAGGCCGAGGGCCAGAAAGAAGGCGACACCGATGACGGTCAGAATCGAGGACAGCGAGGCCAGCAGATGGACGACGCCGTAGGTGAGCGCCACCCCTGCCGAGCCGGCCAGGCCGATGAAGAAGGGGGAGCGCCGGTCGAACTTCTTGCCCGGTTCCCCGAGTGGCTGTTCGGGCGAAGTCATTTCCGCCGCTTGGATTTCCGCCTCCGCGACGGGGCCCTCGTCCGGGGTGTGCGGCTGGGCCGCCAGGTCGTTGTGCCCGTCGTCGGCGGCGGAGGAGTCGAACACGCGCACCCCCTGTCAGCCGGCCGGAACCTGCTGGGGTTTACCCCGCTGTCAATTCCTGAAACTCCCAGGGTGCTAACGCAAGCGCGCGCTATCTCAGGTGAGCGATGACCTTTCCGAACACCTCGGCGTGACTGGCCTGCACCACCAGATAATTGGCTCCATAGGTATCGCGCAGCCCGCGCACCTTGTCGGCCATCTCGGTCACCGAGCCGGACAGCACCCCGGGCAGGGCCAGCAGCTGCTCATCGCTGAGGCCGGGCGCGTAGTGGCGGGTCATCGTCAGATTCGGCATGTCGGCACCGGCGGCGGGCACCGCGGTGATCGCCAGGTTGAGCTCGATGTCGTCGAAGCGCGTACCGGCCACCTCACGCAGGAAGGCGATGCGCTCGGCGACCGGATTGCCGGTGACCCCGACGATGGCGGCCCACTTACCCGCGACCGTGAGCAGCCGGTCACCGCCGCCGGCGATCATGATGGGCGCGCCGGGCACGTGCTCGGCGAGGTGCTCGACGACATGTTCCAGATACTCGATGCGCTGACGCGCCGACGGGAAGGGCAGTTCGGCGGCCTCGAACTCCTCGCGGACGTAGCCGGCGCCCAGGCCCACCTCGAATCGGCCACCGGACAGATCGTGCAGCGCGCCGACATCGCGGGCCAGCAGCGCCGGCTTGTAGAAGCAGGCGTTCAGCACGAATGTGCCCAACCGCAGCGTCTGGCTGGCCGCAGCGGCGGTCGCGAGCACCGGGAACGGCGCGGGTGCGCCGAGGTGGTCGGGCACCAGGAGGACGTCGTAGCCGAGGTGCTCGGCCAGCCGCGTCGCGTCGCGGACCTTGTCCGCCGAGGAGGTGTCGCGCAGGCTGAGACCGAAGCGGAAGTCGCGGGGCATGCACCGACGGTAGCGCGGTCAGCTCAGCGGCAAGGAGGCAAAGGGTGTGGTGGTGGGCCGGTCCGAGCCCGAGCCGGGCTCGACGGTGAACGCCAGGGTGGTCGACGAGCCGAGATCGGGCAGCACCGCCGTGGTGGACGGGGCGATGGCGCCGGCGTCCATGACCCCCGCCGAGTGCGCTCCCTCGGTGTCGATCAGCCACATCTGATAGACGGTGCCGGTGGTGGGCGGCTCGACGTTGTTCATCACCAGCACACCGGCATTGCGTTCGCGGGAGAACACCACGGTCGCGGTGCCACCGGTCGGAATCTGGCCGGAGACGGTGCGCACATCGGGCGCGGCGAAGATCTGTTCGGCGGTGGTCTCGGTGGGCACCGGGCGCAGCCACCACCCGACCCCGAAGGTGGCCACCCCGATGACGACGGCCGCCGCCGCGGCTGCGACAGCGGTGCTCCAGCGCCGCCGGGGCGGACGCAGTTGCCGCACCTGCCCGGTCTGTTCGGCGGACACCGTGGCGATCAGGCGCTCCCGCAGCTGAGCGGGAGGCTCGGCGGCGGTCGTCGACGATACTGCGGCCATCGCCTCGCGCACCTCGCGCACCTCGACGGCGAACGCCGCCGACACCTCTTCGGGCGCGGCCTGCACCCGGCGCTCGATATCGGCGCGTTCGGCGTCGTCGACGGCATCCAGGGCGTAGGCCGTGGCCAACGTCAGGAGGTCGTCGTGGGGAGTGGTCATGCCGCCCCCAGGCAGGCGCGCAGACCGCGGATGGCGTCACGCATCCGGGACTTCACGGTGGCGAGGTTCGCCGACAGCCGGCTGGAGACCTGCACATAGGTGAGGCCCTCGTAATAGGCCAACTGGATGCACTCACGCTGCCGGTCGGTCAGCGATCCCAGGCAGGCCGCGACCTGGCGGTACTCGTCACGGGTGAGCACGCCCTCGGCGACCTGGTCGACCGGCAGTTCGACGGTGGCCGCGCCGTACCGGGCCTCCCGGTCGGTGGCGGCCTGCTCGGAGCGCACCCGGTCCACGGCGCGGCGGTGCGCAACGGTCATCAACCAGGCCAACGGTGTCCCGGCGGACGGGTTGTAGTCGGCGGCATTGCGCCATACCTGCAGGTAGATGTCCTGTGTGGTTTCCTCGCTGTAGCCAGGATCGCGCAGAACCCGGGTGACCAGCCCATACACCCGGGACCGGGTGTGGTCATAGAATTCGGCGAATGCATCGACATCGCGTTGCGCCACCCGGCGCAGCAACGCATCGAGGTCTGCCGTCACGCTCCGTAGCCTAGCGGGCACGGACGCGGTCACGGTCTGCAACACCGGTATTTCGCGATGCTCATCGCCGGCCCCCGCTCGGGGCGAACGTCCATTGGTACACATCCAGGTACCCGGAGCGGAATCCCGCCTCCGAATAGGCGAGGTAGAGCTCCCACATCCGCTGGAAGGTGTCGTCGAAGCCGAGCTCGGCCAGCGCCGCCGATCGCTGCAGGAAGCGTTCGCGCCACAGCCGCAGCGTTTCGGCGTAATCATGCTGCAGCGAGACCATGTCGACGGTGCGCAGCCGGGTGGAACGTTCGGTGATCCCGATGACCGCCTCCACCGAGGGCAGCAGGCCGCCCGGGAAGATGTACTTCTGAATCCAGGTGTAGGTGTTGCGGGAGGCCAGCATTCGATCGTGCGGCATGGTGATGGCCTGCAGGGCGACGCGTCCGCCGGGGAGCACCAGCTTGTCCAGCGTCTCGAAGAACGTCGGCCAGAAGCGATATCCGACCGCTTCGATCATCTCGACCGAGACGACGGCGTCGTACTGTCCGTCGACATCGCGGTAGTCCCGGAGTTCGATGTGCACGCGGTCGGCCACGCCGGCCTCGACCGCGCGCCGCCGGGCGAATGCCAGCTGTTCGGCGGACAACGTGATGCTGTGCACGTGGGCGCCGCGCGCCGCCGCGCGGATGGCCAATTCACCCCACCCGGTGCCGATTTCGAGGACGCGGCTACCGGCACCCACCCGGGCGGTGTCGAGGAGGCGGTCGATCTTCGCGCGCTGGCCGTCGGCCAGACCGTGCCAGTCGGGCCGGGAGCCGCCGAACAGGGCGCTGGAGTACGTCATCGTCTCGTCGAGGAACTCCGCGAACAACGCGTTCGACAGGTCGTAGTGGTCGGCGATGTTGCGCCGCGACTGGGCCGGGCTGTTGTGCATGGACCGCGGGTGTCGCACCACGGCCAGGGGCCGAAGGCGTTGCAGCGCAGGCGGTATCAGCACATCGACCGATGAGGCGAATTCGGTGAGCAGAGCCGGCAGGTTGTTGGAGGTCCAGTCGCCGGCCATGTAGGACTCGCCGAAACCGATGAGCCCGTAGCGGCCCACCCGGCGAAACAGCGCCTCGGGCCGGTGCAACGTCATGGTGGGCAGGGTGGGATCGGCGGCGCCCAGCACCGACCCGTCCGGATGCTGCAGCCGGATCGGCAACTGGCGCACCGCCCGCCGCAGCAGTGCTCCGGCGATCCGTCCCTGCACGGCGCTGACCGGGCCGCGGGGTGCGCCCGCGATCTGGGCCCACCGAGCGGCATCCCGCTGGGCCTCGATGTTACCGGTGGTCTCCAGCGTCATCTGTGCGTGACCTTTCTGGTCTCCGAGGTGGTGGTGCGGGGGATGACCGGCAGGCCGCGCAGCCAGAGCGCGATACCGTGCAGCCGGATTTGCAGTGCGCCCACCCACGGTGCGACCGGGGCCACCAACTGCATGCGCGCGACGCTCCACGCCGATGCGGGCCTGCGCTGCCCGTGCAGCGACGCGGCGAAGACCAGCTTGTTGTCGCGGTGCCAGGAGATGGCCAGATCCGCGGTCGCGTCGGGCCTGGGTGCGTCGACGAGGTAGTAGCCCTCGACCTCGTTGAACGGGGAGACGTAGAAGCTCTTCGTCACCGCCGCCGGTCCGGTTTCGGTGGGCGGCAACAGATATGCGTGCCGCCCGCCGTAGGTGTTGTGCACCTCCACGATGACGTGCCTCAGCTCGCCGGCGGCGTCATGGCACCAGAACACACTGATCGGGTTGAACACGTAGCCGAGCACCCGGGCGTGCAGCAGCGCGGTGACCTGACCGTCGACCGGATCGATCCCGTGGGTGGCCAGGAAGTCGTCCACCCGGTCGCGCAGCGTCGGTTGCTGGTCCGCGGGCGCCGAAAAATGGTCCTGCGCACGGAAGACGGCGAAGGGCCGCAACCAGATCGGTAGCTTCGGCAGGTTGTCGATATCGACGTACCAGGTGTAGCTGCGGTGCTCGAACTCCGTGCGCACCGGGGCGTGCCGGACGTGGCCGATCCGGGTCCGGTACAACGCCGGGCTCAGCATGACACGGTCTCCTGCTCGGGGGCGGTGGGCCAGCGCGCGCCGAGCCGTTCGGCGGCACGCAGTCCCGCCGCCGCACCGTCCTCGTGGAAACCCCACCCGTGGTAGGCGCCGGCGAACACCACTCGGTCGTCGTCGAGGGTCGGCAACAGGCGTTGGGCGGCAACCGATTCCGGGGTGTAGAGCGGGTGGTCGTAGATCATCTCGGCGATCACGGTGTTCGGATCGACACGATCGCGCCCGCCCAGGGTGACCAGGAAACGCCGTTCTCCGGTCAGTCCCATCAGCCGGCTGATGTCGTAGGTCACCAGCACCGGGCCGTCACCGGGGGTGGCCAGATAGTTCCAGGACGCCCGGGCGCGGGTCTTGGTCGGCAGCAGCGACGTGTCGGTGTGCAGCTGGGCGTGGTTTGCCGAGTAGCAGATCGCGCCGAGGATCTCGCGTTCCCGGGGGGTGGGTTCGGCCAGCGCCAGCAGCGCCTGATCGGGGTGGGTGGCGATCACCGCGGCGTCGAACTGCCGCGGACCGCCTGCTCCGGTGCTGACCTGCACGCCGTGTTCGTTGCGTCGCACCGATCCGGCCGGCGACCCGAGCACCACCTCATGCACCCGTTCGGCGACGGCGGCGACGTAAGTGGCCGAACCGCCGACCACGGTCTTCCAGGTCGGGGAACCGAACACCGTCAGCATGCCGTGGTGCTCCAGGAACATGAACAGGTAGCGCGCGGGGTAGCGCATGGCCTCGCCGGGCGCGCATGACCAGACCGCCGCCACCAGCGGGGTCATGAAGTGCTCGATGAAGTAGTCGGAGAACGCGTTGCGCTCCAGGAACGCACCCAGCGTCTCGGTGTCATCCGGTGCGCCGGTGTCACCGAAACCGAGCAGGTCGCCGGCCGCCCGGTGAAAGCGGGTGACCTCGGCCAGCATCCGCATATACCGCGGCCGGGCCAGATTCGACACCGACGGGAACAGTCCGCCCAGTCCGCGCGCTCCCGCGTACTGCAGTCCGATGCGGTCATCGCGCACCGACATCGACATGTCGGTGTCGTGGGTCTGTACGCCGAGTTCGGCGAACAGCCTGCACAGCGTGGGGTAGGTGCGGTCGTTGTGCACCAGGAACGCGGTGTCGACGGCCACCGGGTTGCCGCGCCCGTCGTCGACCAGCTGGGTGTGGGCGTGGCCGCCGAGGCGGATGTCGGCTTCGAACAGGGTGACCCGGTTGCGGGCCGACAGCACGTACGCGGCGGTCAGCCCGGCCACGCCGCTGCCGATGACGGCGATGGAGCGGTCGGTGCGCTCGTTTCGTTCCACGATCGGTATTCGGAGCGGTGCGGAAAATGGATGGGTCGGCGCGACGCCGATCTCACCAGGTTTACGGGAGTGACCAGGCTCTCGCGGCCGCGGATAGGCCGTCGATCAGCGCGGAAGTCGCCGGGGTGAGGCCGTGGGCGTCGGGCAATCCGCTGCGCGGGCTGGTGCCGCGCACCCGCGACGGCAGCTCGAGTTGAACGCCTCCGCTGCGGGGCAGGTTGACCGGGTTGTCCGGGTGCAGCCCGCGCAGCTCGCGTGGGATCGCGTCGAGATCGCACACCACGTGGTGGCCGGGCACCTTCACGTGCCGGGCCAGATGCGCGGCGAGGTCCCGGTTACCGCCGCCGGCCAGCAGTTGGGTGCTGCGCCCGATGCGACCGTAGCCGTGCAGCGATATCACCGTGTCGACATGGTCGAGGAAGGCTGCCAGCCGTTCGGACTCCGCGGGCCGGTAGCGCGTGGACGACAGGTGATGGGGGTAGCGGTCGGGGTGGCGCACCGTGTACAGCGAGGCGCCGGATGCCCGCGCGGCCCGGTCGGCGATGACGTCGGTCATCTGTTCCAGCCCGCCGCCGTGGATGGCCAGGAACCCGAACCGGGATGCCAGGGTGCTGGTCTCGACGACATCCGTGTCGGCAAGCAACTCCGAAAGCGATTGCGGTGCCGGGGTATCGGTCACTTCGCGGCTCGGCCAGCTCGCGGGATCCCACTTGTGCAGGAAGTCGACCCAGCGCTGGGGCAGCCCGTGGTGGCGGGCGCCGTCGATGATCCGTTCCAGGTATCCGGGTCGGGGCGGCCCGGGCTCGACCCGTGGGTCGATATAGACCCAGGCGGGGCCGGGGCCCTCGGCGGTGTGCACGACCAGTTCGTCGCGGCGGTAGCGCACCGGCACACCCTCGGCGCTGTCCAGCACGTCCAGGTCGTGATCGCTGAGCCGCCAGAGCACCCCGTGCACGACGGCGCCGTGGAACGGTTCGACGGTGGCCACCCCGCGCTCGTTGATCAGCCAGTCGTGATCGGCCAGGGTGGCGGGCCGGGGGTCGGCGGCATTGGGGCAGCGCCGCGCCATCTGCTGCACGCACAGATTGGATCCGTACGCGAAGTAGAGATGCGGCAACAAGATCGGCTAGCCCCGGACGGTCAGGTAGATGAGTACGACGTTCAGCGCGGAGATGACACCGGCCACCAGCCAGCCTAAGGCCGTCGTCACCCGGTGGTTGGTATCGGTACCCATCAGTGCGCGGTTGCTGGTCAGCCGGATCAGCGGGATCAGCGCGAACGGGATGCCGAACGACAACACCACCTGGGAGAGCACCAGCGCGCGGCTGGGGTCCACCCCGATGGCCAGGATCACCAGCGCGGGGATCAGGGTGACCAGCCGGCGCAACAGCAGCGGGTAGCTGCGTTTGAGCAGCCCGGACATGATCATCGCGCCGGCGTAGGCGCCGACGGAGGTCGAGGCCAGCCCGGATGCCAGCAGGCCGATCGCGAAGAACAGCGCCACCGTCGGTCCGAGTTGGCTGCTGACCGCGGCGTGCGCACCCTCGATCGAGTCGGTGTTCTCCATGCCCTGCAGGTTGGTCGCGGCGACCAGCAGCATCGCCAGGTTCACCGCGCCGGCGACCAGCATGGCCAGGCCGACGTCGTATTTGGTGATGCGCAGCAACCGCTTTCGGGCCGGCCCGGCGTCGGGGTGCCCGTGCCGGTCGCGGGCCAGCCCGGAGTGCAGGTACACCGCGTGGGGCATCACGGTGGCGCCCAGCATGGCGGTGGCCAGCAGCACGCTCTCGGCGCCGTCGAAGCGGGGCACCAGACCGGAGGCCACATCGGCAGCCGACGGTGGCGCGACGAAGAGGCTGGTGAGGAAGCCGATGGCGATGACCAGCAGGAGACCGGTGATCACCCGCTCGAAGACCCGCTGGCCGCGGCGGTTCTGGATCGCCAGCAGCCCCAGCGACACCGCGCCGGTGATGATGCCGCCGACCAGCAGTGGCAGGTCGAACAGCAGGTAGAGCGCGATCGCTCCGCCGACGATCTCGGCCAGGTCGGTGGCCATCGCGACCAGTTCGGCCTGGATCCAGTAGGCGACGCGGGTCCGGGTGCGGGAGTGATCGGCCACGGCCTCGGGCAGCGAGCGCCCGGTGACCAGGCCGAGTTTGGCGGACAGGAACTGCACCAGGCCGGCCATCACATTGGCGACCAGGATGACCCAGACCAGCAGGAAGCCGTACTGCGCGCCGGCGCTGACATTGGCCGCGACGTTGCCGGGGTCGACGTAGGCGATGGCCGCGACGAATGCCGGTCCGAGCAGATACCAACTCGGCCGTACCCGCGTGGGCGTGGTGTCGTGCAGCACGCGTCCCCTTCTCATCCATCCGGACTATCGAATAGAAAAGTTAGGGTAGCCGAAACCTCCGCGTCAAGCTGATCAGGGTGCCCGGTAGAGGCCCTTGCCGGTGATCAGCGGCAGATCCAGTGTCGTGGTGATGCCGGGAGCGGCCGCGACGACGGCCGGTATGGCGTTGACGACGCGGGCCGCGGTGGCGACCAGACCGGCATGGTTGTGGTCACCCTTGCGGCTGCTCAGACGCAGGTCCAGCGCATAGGACGGTTCGCCGGTGACCTCGACGCGGTATGAGCCGCCCTCCTGGGCGGGCTGCGGCCACTCCGGGCACAGGTCGTCGCGCAACCGGGTGATGTGCTCGAGCACCACCGCGGGATGGCCGCCGACCATGCCACGGACCTCGAATCGCATGGCCGCGGTCGTGCCCTTGGCGATGTGGCCGGACGCGATCTCGAAATCCTCCGGGGCCGGGATCCGGACGTGGGTCTCGGTGACCTCGTCGAGCTCGATGCCCAGCCCGGCGGCCAGCTGGCGCACCACCGATCCCCAGGCCAGGCTGAGCACACCGGGTTGCAGCAGCATCGGCAGATCATCGAGCGACTTGCCGAAGCCCATCACATCGAACATCACCGTGGGGCTGTCATAGGTGGCGTAGTCGACGATCTCCATGCACCGGATCTGCTCGACCGTCTGGCAGGTGCCCGCGAGAGCAAGGGGCAGAAGGTCATTGGCGAATCCGGGATCGATCCCGTTCACGAAGATGCTGGCACCGCCTTCGGCGGCGGCCTTCTCGATGGGCTCCAACAGTTCGGCGGGCAACACCTGCCACGGGTACTGCAGGAAGACCGCTGCGCTGGCGACCACGTTGACGCCCGCGGCCAGGATGCGCCGGTAATCCTCCAGGGCGTCGGGCAACCGGTTGTCGGCCATCGCGGTGTACACCGCGCAGTCCGGTTTGGCGGCGAGGATCGCGTCCAGGTCGTTGGTGGCCGTGATGCCGGTCGAAACATCAAGACCGGCAAGCTCTCCGGCATCCTTGCCGGCCTTGGCCTCCGAGGACACCCAGACGCCGGTCAGTTCGTACTGCGGATCGTTGATCAGCTGGGCCAGGGCGTGGCGGCCGACGTTTCCGGTGCCGATCGCGGCGACTTTGATGCTCATGGCGTTCCTTTACAGATCCGGGATGGGCAGGTCGAGGTTGGGGAAGGTGAGGCCGCCGTCGACCTCGAGGGTCTTGCCGGTCAGATAGCTGCCGGCCGGGGACGCCAGATACACCGCGGCCGCGGCGATATCGCTCGGATCGCCGAGGCGGCGCATCGGGGTGGCCTTCTCCATCGGGTCGCGCAGCGCGTCATTGGAGGCCACGATGTCCAGCGCCGAGGTGAGGATCGAGCCCGGCGCGATCGCGTTCACCCGGATGCGCGGGCAGAGATCCAGCGCGGACAACCGGGTGTAGTGCGCGAGCGCGCCCTTGGCGGTGCCGTATGCCGCGAACGCACGGCCGGAGAGCCGGCCCATCGTCGAGGTGATGTTGATGATCGACCCGCCGCCGGAGTGCTCCAGCATCAGTGGCGCGGCGGCGACGGTCAGCGCGTGGGCGGTGCCGACGTTGAACGTGAACGCGTCCTTCATGTCCTTGGTGGACGTGTCCAGCAGCGGTCCGGGCATGGTGCCGCCGACATTGTTGACGACGATGTCTAGTTTCCCGAACGCCCCGACGGCCTCGGCGGCCAGGGCGGCGGTGGACTCCGGGTGGGCGAGGTCGGCGACCACCACATGGGCCCGTCTGCCGACCGCGGCCACCTGTGCGGCGACCTCCTCCAATTGTGACCGGGTCCGGGCCGCGATCACCACATCTGCACCGGCTTCGGCGAAGGCGACGGCGATCGCGGCACCCAGTCCGCGGCCGGCTCCGGTGACCACGGCGACCTGATCGTCGAGCCGGAATTTGTCCAGGATCATGCGGGCCTCATTTCTGTCCTCGGCGCCACCGTAACAAGCCTGCACGGGTCGCCGGGCGAATTTCTGTAACACGTTCTAATTTGACGGCGGCTGACAGTTCTCTGTTCATCGATGCTGCCCCGCGGTACGGTTGTCGCATGCCCGTGTCAGCCGAGTGTCGCGCTCGGACGTCTTCACGAATATCTGCCTGACTCAGCCCTGCTGCTGACCGCGTCGACTGACGCGCTCAGCTCGGCGGGTGCATCCGCAGTTTTACTTCATCTGTTGGGCGACCAACGTTCCTGCTGCAGAACGCCTTTTGCTCCGATAGCTCAGTCGGTGAGAGCGGGACCCTTATAAGGTCCAGGGCGAGGGTTCAAGTCCCTCTCGGAGTACGTGTTCCACCAATACCGCTGTGGCTCAAGGGCTCAGAGTGGCCGCGGGTGCCTGAAAGGGGCGTCGTACCTGGTTTCAGTCTGCGGCGACGGTGTCTCCGAAGACTGAAAGGAGGTAGGCCCCGTCGGTAATTTTCGTACCTGTTCTCAGCCTCGGCGACGGCGCCTCCGGGAAACTGAACACAGGTAGATCGGACAGGCCGGAGCCGGCCGCTACTTCTTGGCGGCGGCTTTCTTTGCGGGCGCCTTTTTCGCGGGGGCTTTCTTGGCGGCAGCCTTTTTGGCCGGCGCCTTCTTCGCCGCCGCTTTCTTGGGCTCGGCCTTCTCGGCGTCGTCCTTGCCGGCTGAGCCGGACCCGCGGGCCTTCACGCTGGCCTCCAGTTTGGCCAGTAGATCCGACACGTCTTCGGTGGACTCGTCGAGATCGGTGGGCTGCTCCTCGACCGTGAACGCCTCGCCACCTTCCAGTTTCGCCTGCACCAGTTCGTGCAGTTGCTCCTGGTAGTCGTCGCGGAACTGGTCGGGCTTGAAATCGTCGGTCATCGATTCGACCACCTGCCCGGCCATCTTCAGCTCGGCGGGCTTGATGTCGACGTCCTTGTCCAGCGACGGGAAGTCCGGATCGCGGATCTCATCGGGCCACAGCAGCGTGTGGATCACCATGATGTCGCGCTTGCTGAAATCCTTGACGCGCAGCGCCGCCAGTCGGGTCTTGTTGCGCAACGCGAAGTGCACGATCGCTACCCGGTCGGTCTCGGCCAGCGTCTTGGCCAGCAGCACATACGATTTCGTGGATTTCGAGTCCGGCTCCAGGAAATAGCTCTTGTCATACATCATCGGATCGAGCTGATCGGCCGGCACGAACTCGACGACCTCGATCTCGCGGCTGCGTTCCTCGGGCAGGGTGGCGATGTCCTCATCGGTGATGATCACCGTCTGCCCGTCATCGGAATCGTAGGCGCGGGCGATGTCGCGGTACTCGACCACCTCGCCGCACACCTCGCAGGTCCGCTTGTAGCGGATGCGTCCGTTGTCCTTGGCGTGCACCTGGTGAAACTTGATGTCGTGGTCCTCGGTCGCGCTGTAGACCTTGACCGGCACGTTGACCAGACCGAAGGAGACCGAGCCCTTCCAGATTGATCGCATACGTCACGGTAACAGCGGGTATTACGTTTACGTGGTGGAGCGCGACGGCCGGGTCACATTGACCAATCCCGACAAGGTGCTTTATCCCGCTACCGGAACGACCAAGGCCGAGGTGTTCGACTATTACGTGGCGATCGCCGACGCCATGATCCCGCATATCGCCGGGCGTCCGGTCACCCGCAAACGCTGGCCCAACGGCGTCGGGCAGCCGGAGTTCTTCGAGAAGCAACTGGCGTCGTCCGCCCCGGAGTGGCTGCGCCGGGGTTCGGTGACGCACCGGTCGGGAACCACCACCTACCCGATCATCGACACCCGGGAAGGGCTGGCCTGGATCGCGCAGCAAGCCTCGCTGGAGGTGCACGTCCCGCAGTGGCGGTTCGACCAGCACGGGGAGCCGGGTCCGGCCACCCGCATCGTGTTCGATCTGGACCCCGGCGAAGACGTCACCTTTCGGCAACTGTGCGAGGTCGCCCACGAGGTCCGCGGGTACGTCGAGGACATCGGCCTGACGGCCTACCCACTGACCAGCGGTAGCAAGGGTCTGCATCTCTACGTGCCGCTGGCCGACCCGGTGAGTTCGCGGGGCGCTTCGGTGCTGGCCAAGCGGATCGCGGTGCAGCTGGAGAAGGCCATGCCCAAACAGGTCACCGCGACCATGACCAAGAGTGTGCGCAGCGGGAAGGTGTTCCTGGACTGGAGCCAGAACAGCGCCGCCAAGACCACCATCGCGCCGTACTCGATGCGCGGCCGGGAAGAGCCGACGGTGGCGGCGCCGCGTACCTGGGAGGAGATCGAGGACCCCGATCTGCGCCATCTGCGTTTCGACGAGGTGCTGGCGCGGGTCGAGCGCGACGGCGACCTGCTGGAAGGACTTGACGAAAGCGCGCCGTTGCCCGACAAACTCAGCACCTACCGCAGCATGCGTGACGCGGCCAAGACGCCCGAACCGGTGCCGCGCAAGGCTTCGGCCACCGGGAATGACGACACCTTCGTCATCCAGGAGCACCACGCGAGACGGCTGCACTACGACTTCCGGCTGGAACGCAACGGGGTGCTGGTGTCCTGGGCGGTGCCCAAGAACCTGCCCGAGACCACATCGGTCAATCACCTGGCCGTGCACACCGAGGACCATCCGCTGGAGTACGCCACCTTCGAGGGCTCGATTCCCAAGGGCGAGTACGGCGGTGGTGAGGTCGTCGTCTGGGATTCCGGCACCTATGAGACCGAGAAGTTCCGCGATCCCGGTGTGGACGGTGAGAGCGTCGACGGTAAGAAGGGTGAGGTCATCGTCACCCTGCACGGCTCGAAGATCAACGGCCGGTACGCATTGATCCAGACCGGGGGTAAGAACTGGCTGGCGCACCGGATGAAGGAACAACCTGTTTCGACAGCCCAGGACCTCGCGCCCATGTTGGCCACCCACGGTTCGGTGGAGAAGTTGACGCCGGCCGGATGGGCGTTCGAGGGCAAATGGGATGGCTACCGGCTGCTGGTCGACGCCGACCACGGCCAGGTCCACCTGCGCACCCGCAGCGGGCGCGATGTCACCGGGGAGTATCCGCAGTTGCGGGCGCTGGCTGCCGATCTGGCCGACCATCACGTGATCCTGGACGGCGAGGTGGTGGCCCTGGACTCCTCGGGTGTGCCGAGCTTCGGTGCCATGCAGAACCGGGCATCGGGGAGCAACATCGAATTCTGGGCCTTCGATATCCTGCAGCTCGACGGGCGATCGCTGTTGCGGGCCAAGTACTCCGACCGGCGCAAGCTGCTCGAGACGCTGGCCGCGGGCGGTGGGCTCATCGTTCCCGAACAACTGTCCGGCAGTGGAGCCGAAGCACTCGAGTACGCGCGTGCGCACGGCTACGAGGGCGTGGTGGCCAAGAAGCGCGACTCCACCTACCAGCCGGGCCGGCGCTCCCAGTCCTGGGTCAAGGACAAGCTCTGGCGCACACAGGAAGTCGTGATCGGCGGGTGGCGCGCCGGGGAGGGCGGGCGCACCAGTGGGATCGGGGCGCTGGTCGTCGGCGTCCCCGGTGACGACGGTCTGCAGTTCGCCGGCCGGGTCGGCACCGGGTTCACCGAGAAAGTGCTCGGTGAGTTGCGGAAGATGCTCAAGCCGTTGGAGACCGACGAATCACCCTTCACCAAACGGCTTTCCGGGCCCGATGCCAAGGGTGTCACGTTCGTGCGGCCGGAGCTGGTGGGGGAGGTGCGCTTCAGTGAGCGCACCTCCGACGGCCGGTTGCGCCAGCCCAGCTGGCGGGGGCTGCGGCCGGACAAGTCGCCGGATGAGGTGGTGTGGGAGTAGGCCCTCCGCGGGACCGATGTGGAGTGGCCACGCCCTTCATCAGCGTTGTCTCAACTCGCGGCGGGACGACACCCCGAGCTTGGCGAAGATCTTGCCCAGGTGCCATTCCACGGTGCGTGGACTGATGAACAGGTGGCCGGCGATTTCAGAGTTGGTGTAGCCGTCGCCTGCGAGTCGGGCGATATAGCTTTCCTGCGTGGTCAACGCCACCGGCGATGTGCCGCCGCGCTGCGCTCGCAGGGGTTCGCCCGCGGCGTGGAGCTCGCGACGGGTTCGTTCGGCGAAGCCGTCGGCCCCCATCTGCGTGAACATCCCGTGAGCGATGCGTAATTCCTCGCGTGCGTCGCCGCGGCGGTTCTCGCGTCGCAGCCACTCGCCGAAGAGTAGGTGAGTGCGCGCGGTCATCACCTTCAGTGGCGATTGTTCCAATTCCCGTATTGCGGTGCGATACTCGTCCTCCGCAGCGGAGCTGCGCCCGGTCAATGCTCTGGCGCGTGCTGCGTAACCCAGTACGGTTCCGGTTCCGGTGGCGTCGGCTCGCTCGATCAATTGGGCAGCTGCTGATTCGGCGGCGCTCGTATTGCCGGATCGGGCAGCAGCCTCGACCATCTCGTTGAGCAGATGCCCGTGCATTCCTACGTCGTCGTATTCCAGGGCCGATGTGCAAGCGGCGAAGGCCTCGTCGTACTGCGCGAGTCCGTTGTGCAGGATGGCCAAGGAGAAGAGCACGACGGTGATTTCGCTGCCTTCACCCCGCGCGGTCGCGTCCTGGATCGTGGCCGCGGCAAGGTCTTTGCCGAGTTGCTCATGGCCGCGGCACGCGGCGAGATAGGTCTGGATGGAGCGGTGCGGCGGCGCACCGGTCGCGATAGAGATCGCGTCGGACTGTTCGAGCAGATCCGCGGCCTGCGCAAAGTCGCCTGCCGTGACACACACCCCCGCGTAGGTGGTCAATGCTGCGGGTAGCACCGTCAACTCGCCTGCTGCACGGAGTAGTTCGAGCTGGCGAGCATTGAGCGAGCTGTAGGTATCTTGATCGAAGAGATCGAGTAGGACCCGCAGGGTGATGTCGTGCGAACGGGGATCCGCGATACCGGCTGAGTCTTCCTCCAGATACTGGCTGATGGCCCGCCGCAGCAGCGGTGCAGCGGCGGCGTGACCTTCGGTCAGTCGGACGACCAGCCCGTCGAGGAAGAGGTCGGCTGCCGTCGCCGGGCCGGACGGGGACATGGCCCGTCGCGCTGCGGCGGCTATCGCTGCCGCGGACCCGTCCCCATCGGAGTGCAGGCGGCCAACGATCATCGCCGCCACCAGGGCTTCGAGATAGGCGTCACGTGCCAGGGTGGCGTCAACCCGGCGCAGTCTCTCGGCTGCCGCCAACAGTAGCGGGGGTGCGTCTCGGCCCCGCTGGGCGGCGAAAGCGATCTTGGCTCGCACCAGATCGGCTCGCGCACTGAGCAATTCGTCATCGGCGCCGGCCACGACGGCCAGCAGTCGGGCGGCGGCCTCCGGATCTCCTGCGTCCAGCTTGGACAGCGCAGCCTCAAGGGCGCGCTCGGCCCGAGGCACGGGGTCGGGGGTGAGTGCGACCGCCTGCGCCAGAAAGGCTGCGGCCGCGGCAGATCCTCCGCGGCGACTGGCACGTTCGGCCGACCGAACGAGATCCGCCGCCACCGACTCATCGGGTGCGTCCGCGGCGTGGGCGCGGTGCCAGGTCCGACGCTCTTGGGCGGCGGGCCCCGAGATCACGTCGGCCAGTGCGGCGTGAGCCTGCCGCCGGTCCGATGGGGCGGCGCCGTGGTAGATCGCTGACCGCACCAGCGGATGCCGGAATCGCAGTCTGGTGTTCACGGTCGCCAGGCCGCTCTGCTCCGCCGGTACGGCGGCGTCCGCACCGATTCCGAGCCGTGCGGCGGCTGCCCACAGCCATGTCGGGTCGCCGGTTGGTTCGGCGGCCGCCAGGAGCAGGAGCATGCGGGTCTGCGGCGGCAGTTCACGCAGCCGCTGGCCGTAGGTCTGTTCGATGCGCGTCGCGAGTGGCTTGGCGGACGCCAGTCCGTATCCGCCCGCCAGCTGCGCCGGTGGCAGCGCACGGTTGAATTCGAGCAGCGCCAGCGGGTTTCCGTCCGCTTCGGCGAGGATGTTGTCGCGGACGATGTCGTCCAGTCGAGTCGGCATGATCACCGAGAGCAGCGCGCGAGCATCGGCATCGTCGAGGGCGTCAAGGTGCAGCTGGGGTAATGCCGCCAACTCCAGCTCTGCCTGCGATCCGCGGGACGCGAAGACCATCCCCACGGGGTCGGCGGAGAGCCGGCGCCCAGCGAACGCCAACGCCTGAAGTGACGCTCGATCGACCCATTGCGCGTCGTCGATGACGCAGATGGTGGGGCGCTCCGCCCCGGCGTCGGAGAGCAGGGACAGCACCGCCAAACTCACCAGCAGGCGATCCGGTGCCGCACCGTCACGGAGGCCGAATGCTATCCGTAGCGCGTTCTTCTGGGGGTCGGGCAGCCGGTCGATGCGACCGAGCAGTGGGGCACACAGTTGCTGAACGCCGGCGTACGCAAGCTCGATTTCTGATTCCGCGCCGCCGAGGGCGATGACGCGAAGATCCGAGGCATGGTCGCGAACCTCGCGCAGGAGCGCGGTTTTGCCGATGCCGGCCTCACCGCGAATGACCAGAACTCCGCTCCCGCCGCCGCGGACGCGCGCCAACAGTTCGGCCAGCCTCCGTTGTTCGTTGCGGCGTCCCACCAGCGGGCCGCGACGGATGTCCCCATCCATGGGTTGATCTTGACACGCAGCGGACCGAAGCGCTCACAGTTGCTCCGCCTGCCGCGGAGGCCCCGGTTTCCCGAGGACCCGTGGTTTCCACGGGGTCGGCGCGGCCCGCCGGGGTGTCTGATTTTGAGCAACCGGATTATCCACCTCGTTCACGAAGGAAACGACCGATGGCCGATGCCAAGACCGTCCACGAGATCACCTATGACCTGCTGCGAACCCTGGGGCTGACCACGGTGTTCGGTAATCCCGGCTCCACCGAGCAGACCTTCCTGCAGAACTTCCCCGAGGACTTCACCTACATCCTGGGGTTGCAGGAGGCATCGGTGCTGGCGATGGCCGACGGCTTCACGCAGGCCACCGGTAAGCCCGCACTGGTCAATCTGCACACCGCAGCCGGCACCGGGAATGCGATGGGCAGCCTCGTTGCTGCCTACCGCGCGAACACGCCGCTGATCGTCACTGCCGGCCAGCAGACCCGCGAAATGTCGGTCGTCGACCCGTACTTGAACAACCCCGACCCGACGGTCATGCCGCAGCCGTGGGTGAAATGGGCCTACGAGCCTGCCCGTGCCGAGGATGTGCCGGCAGCGTTCATGCGGGCCTACGCCGTGGCCATGCAGCCGCCGGCCGGCCCGGTGTTTCTGTCCATCCCGCTCGATGACTGGAACAAGCCGGCACTGGGGCCCGCCGTGGTCAGGACGGTCAGTCAACGCGTGCAGCCGGATGCCGAGCGGCTGCGGGAATTCGCCGCGCGGATCAGCCGGGCGGAGCGGCCATTGTTGGTCCTCGGGCCGGAGGTCGATCGCGCCGGCGCCTGGAATGCCGGTGTGGCGTTCGCGGAGAAACTGCGCGCGCCGGTGCGCGGCGGCCCACTGGCGCCCAGGTGCTCGTTTCCCGAGGACCACCCGTTGTACGCGGGCCCGCTCCCCTTGACGATCGCCGGTGTCAGCGAGGCCGTAGCGGGGTTCGACCTGGTGGTCGTGATCGGGGCGCAGGTGTTCAGCTACTACCCCTACGTGGCGGGCGAGTATCTGCCCGAAGGAACCGACCTGCTGCAGATCACCGTCGACCCGCACCTCGCCGCGGTCGCGCCGGTGGGCGACAGCCTGGTCGGCGACATGAACACCGTCCTGGAACAACTCTTCCAACTCGTGGACGTACCGGCCGACCGGCAGGCGCCGCCGGGATTGAGCAGGGATTTCAGCGGTGATCTCCCGTTGGCGACTGCGCCGCTGCTGCCGAACGACGTCTACGCGGTGCTGAGTTCGGTCAAACCCGAGGATGCGGCGGTCGTCATGGAGTCCACCTCCACACTGGCGGACCTCATCCAGTGGTGGCCGACCCGGCGCACCGGCAGCTTCTTCGCCACCGGCAGCGGAGGTATCGGCTGGGGGGTGCCCGCGGCGGTGGGAATCGCCCTCGGCGACCGGGCGCGAGGCGTGAAGCGAACCATCGTGGCCTCGATCGGCGATGGATCGTTCCAGTACTCGATCCAGGCCATCTGGACCGCGGCGCAGCACAAGCTGCCCATCGTGTTCGTGGTGCAGCGCAACGGCGAATATTGCGTCCTGAAATCCTTCGCGCTCCTCGAAGAAACCCCCAATGTGCCCGGTCTCGACCTGCCGGGGCTTGATATCGCGGCGCTGGCAACTGGTTTCGGATGCCGAACGGCCACCGTCGACGGCACCGAGAGCCTTGTCCGCGAATTCAAGGTAGCCCTCGAGGCGGACGGGCCCACCGTCCTCGTGGTACCTACCCAGTCGCACCTGCCGGTCCTGGGCTGAGCGATGCCGGTCTACACGTGCACCACGGTGCGGTCGACGCTGAGCGCCGAGGCCAAGGCCAGTCTGGCCGCGGAAGTGACCAGGATCCATTCGATGATCAATCACGTTCCCGGTTCGTATGTGAACGTCGTCTTCCACGAACTGGCTCCCGACGACATCTACACCGATGGGCGACCCGCACAACCGCTCTTGATCAACGGGTGGGTCCGCACCGGCCATCCGGAGGCACAAAGCAGCCAACTCGTGGCCGAGGTTGCCGCGGCGGCCTCCCGGGTGACCGGCATTCCCGCGAAGCAGGTCCTGGTCGTCATCCAGAACAGCCCAGCGCATCTGGCCATCGAGGGCGGCAGGGTGCTGCCCGCGCCCGGTGAAGAAGAAGCGTGGCTGAAAGAGGCCGTGTCTGGCAGCGAGCGTGGAAGCTGACCGAAATGCCCACTCACACTTCGCAGAAAGACGGCACCGCGGGCAGCGTCGCCATCGGGCGATTCGCCACCGCCGCCGCTGCCCATGGCGACGTCACCACCGACGAGGACATACTCGCCGAACGCGGCCGGGACTACTGGGGCGTCGGGGGAGTGGCGGGGCTGCTCTTGCGCCCTCACGGCCGCGACGACATCGGCGCGATCATGCGGCTCGCGTCCGAACACGGGGTTCCGATCGTGCCGCGTGGTGGGGCGTCGAATTGCTCGGGCGGGATGATGCCCACCGCAGGGCGGGTGCTGCTCGATCTGTCAGGTCTCGACGAGATCCTCGAAGTCGACGCCGAGAACCGCCGCGCCCGAGTCGAACCCGGGGTCATCAACTCCGATCTCCAAGTGGCGCTGGCCCCGCACGGTGTGTGTTTCTCGCCCGATCCCGTCTCGGCGCACCTGGCCACCGTCGGTGGGAACATCATCGAGAATGCGGGTGGGCCACACGCACTGAAGTACGGCGTCACCTACAACCACATTGTGTCGGTGAGCGTCGTCCTGCCAGACGGTTCCGCCCGGACCTTCAGCGCAGACGACGATGGTCCGGACCTCCTCGGCGTTCTCATCGGCTCTGAGGGCACGTTGGGGATCATCACCGAGGCGACCGTTGCATTGCGCCCGATTGCGACAGTCACCCACAGTCTGATGGGTGCGTTCGCCTCCGCACGAGAAGCCGCCGACACCATCGCCGCGGTCATCGCCTCCGGAGTGGTGCCTGCCGCCGTGGAGTGGCTCGACCGAGCCGGTATCGCTGGGCTGCAACAGTTCTACGACACCGGCTACCCGCTGGACGCCGATTCCATCGTGCTCATCGACGTGGATGGCACCGATGCCGAGGTGGCGCGTGACCAGCCGATCGTGGAACAGGTGCTGCGCGAGCGTGCCACCGAGGTGCAGGTCGCCGAGGACGAGAAAGACCGCGACGCACTGTGGTACGGCCGCCTCAACGCGCCCAACTCGGTGGTGCAGAGCGGCAAGGGCTTCTTCATCGGTGACGTCACCGTGCCACGCGACCGGATCCCCGACATGCAGGAAGCCATTCAAGCTGCTGCCACGCGCCATTCAGACGGTCTGCTGTTCATCGCGGTATGCGGTCACGCCGGCGACGGTGACCTGCACCCCACCACGTTCTATGACAAGGACAACCCGCTGGCGGCGGCCGCGCTGGCGGCGGCAAACAACGAGATCATCGAAGCCGCACTGCGACTGGGCGGCACCATCACCGGCGAGCACGGGGTGGGCACCGAGAAGATCCAGTTCATGACGAAGCGCTTCACCCCGGTCGAGATTGCCGTCCAGCGCTCGATCAAGAAGGCCTTCGATCCGGCCGGGGTGCTCAACCCCGGAATCATGCTGCCCGCACCATCTCCGGATGAGCCGGATGTGAGCGCGTTCGGCGCCGCGGTTTGTGATGCCCTCACGGGGAGGTTCGACCCTGACCAGGCTGCAACTTTCACCGCCGGCCACGATACCGACATCAAAGTCAACCTCGGCAATCTCAGCCTGACCGTCGGCGCCGAGGCCACCGTCGAGTCCGTCAACCGCTTTCTCGACGAGAACGGCGTCACCTGCACCGCGGTTCCGGCAACCGGTAGGGAGCGGACCATCGGAGAAGTCGTGGCCACCGCCACCGGAGCTGAGCGAGACCACATCAGACACGCGCTGCTCGGTGCCGACGTCAGGGTGATCGATGGTCAGACCCCGGCGCGCTTCGGCGCCGAAACCATGAAGGACGTCGCCGGATATGACGTCAAGCGGCTGTACATCGGCGCGCATGGCGCCTTCGGAGCTCTGGTCACCCTCATCTTCAAGGTCGCCGTCAAGCCGATTTCGACATGAACGCCGTCAATTGCCGTACAGGTGCAGCACCCGGGCCGCGGCCGTGGCCACCTCACCGCTGAGCCCCACGATCGGTGGGCCGCCGCGCTGGTGGATGACGTTGGCGAGCACGGTCACGTAGGTGTCCGATCCGGGATCGATCCACAGCGTGGTGCCGGTGAAGCCGGTGTGGCCGAAGCTCCCGACGGGAAAGATCGTGCCGCGCGGTCTTGAATGCGCCGTGTCGATGTCCCAGCCCAGGCCGCGCAGATCTCGTCCCGGGACGGGCTGCTGGGGACCGGTCATCAGGGCCACCGTCGACTGTGTCAGCGGGAACGTGCTCGGCCGGCCGGCGAGCCGGTCGAGCAGCGCCTGCGCGAACAGTCCGACATCGTGCGCGGTGGAGAACACCCCGGCAGCACCGGTCGCGCCGCCCATCCGGCGTGCCGTCGGATCATGCACCGTGCCGCGCAGCAGACGGCCATGGTCGGGGTTGAGCGCCGGGGTGTCCTCGTCGCGCGCCGTGGGCGCGACCCGGGTCAGGAGATCGGTGCTCCACGATCCGGCCGGGCAGTCGGTCATTTCGGGTGCACGCGGGTCGACGGCGATCGCGTTGCCCCGAACCTCGTACCGCCCGCAGGCCTTTGACACCGGGAAGTAGTGGGTGTCGTTCATGCCCAGTGGCCTGAACACGTGGCTCTGCACATAGGTGTCGATGGATTGGCCGGTGAGCTTCTCGATGATGGCGCCCACCAGAATGAAGTTGATGTCCGAATAGTGAAAGAGCGCACCGGGTTCGAACACCACCCAGGCACCCAGTGCGCGGCGAAGGCCGTCGGCTTTGTCGGCCCGGTCCAGTCCCCACGGGCCGTCCAGGCTGAGGTCGCCCGCGATGCCCGACGTATGGGTGAGCAGCATGCGCAGCGTCACCTGCTGCGCGCGGCGCGGGTCGTTGGCCGGGTTGAAGTCGGGTAGGTAGGTCCGTACGGGGTCGTCGAGATGCACGCGGCCCTGTTCGTAGAGCTGCATGACGGCCGTCGCGGTGGCGATGCTCTTCGTCAGGGACGCCAGGTCGAAGATCGTGTCCTCGGTCATCGGCTCGGCGGGCGAGGGTGACCCGTCCAGTCCCGGTTCGCCGGCGAGCTTGCGCTCGCCGAAAGCCAAGCGGAACGCCACCTTTCCGGCGTGCCCGATCTGGACCACCGCACCGGGCAGCCGGTGTTGGGCAATCGCGTCGTCCATGAGCGCAGAGACCGGCGAGAACTCGGCCGAGGACACCGCGCCGGTCGTCGTGCCCACCGCCGGCGGCGCGGATTTCGCGGGTGTGGTCGTCGGGGGTGTCGTCTCCGAGGGTGCGGCGACCGGCGGCTGCGCCGGCTGTCCGCAGGAGGGCAGCGCAGCGACGGTCAGCAGGGCGACCGCCACCGCACCGAACCGGGCTGCGCGCGATCCTGACGCCGTCACCCGATGACGGTAACCCGTAGCGCGCGCATTCCAGCCGAGACCATTGCTGGTGCCCGGCGTCGGCGCGTCCTCGGGATGGCCGGTCATTGCAGTTCACCGTTGTTTACGCCGGCGTCACGGTACTGTCGTGGAGGATTTGCTGACCAGCACCACGAGCAGGGGTTACGACGATGACGGCGCCGGGACCGAGTAGGTGGTTGCTCCGCGCCAACCACTACGAGTGGATCACGGACTACCTCGTCGCCCGGCGCATGACCAGGGTGGTGCGGGTGGCCATGGCCGGCGTCGCCGGGTCGCTGGCCCTGTGTCTGCTGGCGCTGCTGAACAGTGTCGACGGGCCCCGTGACGCCATCCCGGTCGCGATGATGTGGACGGCGTTCGCCGGCGGCGTCGCGGGCACGGTGTTGTGGGTGCTTAAATGGCCGACGCGCGGTGAGTCGCTGGCCTTCGCGCTGGTGTCGAACACGTCGGTGGCACTGGCCTGTCTGTCCTACCCCGACCCGCAGGGCGGCCTCACCGGCTGCATCGCCTTCGCGACCACCGCCGCCTATATCGCGTTCTTCCATGGCACGGCACTGGTGCTGTACAACTTCGTGCTGGCGACGGCGGTGGCCCTTGTCGTGGCGATCCGCGTCGTCGCCTCCGGTCACGTCGCGCTGGCTCTGGTCGACATCTTCCTGGTGCTGCAGGTCAACATCGTCATGCCGGTCGCCATCCACGTCCTCGTGCGTGCCCTCGGTGTCGATCTCGAGCAGGCCGATCGTGATCCGCTGACCGGCCTGCTCAATCGGCGGGCTCTGCATCAGCACATCGCCAAGATGTTGTCCGCCACCGACCGTGCGCATCTGGTGTTGGCGGTGGTGGACCTCGACGATTTCAAACACATCAACGACACGTATGGGCATCAGGCCGGCGATGACGCCCTGGTGGCGGTCGGGCGCGCGCTGGGCCACGCCGTCTTCGACACCACCGCGGTGATCGGGCGGATCGGTGGGGAGGAGTTCGTCGTCGCTGCCGCGTGCGGGACCGCCGACCCGACGCTGCTGTCCCGCCGGATCTGCAGGGCGATCGCCGATCTCCCGGTGCCCGTCACGGCGAGTGTCGGGACGTCCTCGGCAGAGGTCCGCACCTTGGCGGGCGACGAGACCACCCTTCGCGCGCGGATCGACGGCCTGGTGGTGGCCGCCGATGAGGCGATGTACAACGCGAAGCGGGCCGGCGGCAACAGATTTCGTCACGCCAGCTGACCCGGCTACCCGGTGATCTCGCGCAGGACGTCGAGCGCCCGCCCGATCGCCGGTGCGGCGCTGTCGCCCAGGTGCGCCGCCACCAGGTCGACTCCCAGCGATGCCGGCCGCAGCGGGCGATAGCTGACGCCGGCGACATCGAGGTCGGCCGTGGGGGCGGGCACCACCGCCACCCCGAGGCCCGCCGCCACCAGAGTGACCAGGGTCGAGGTCTCGGAGACCTCGTGGCGTATTCGCGGGGCGAACCCGGCGTCCGCACACACCGCGGCGAGCACGCCGCCCATCACCGAACGCCCCTGTCCGGCATGGGCGATGAAATCCTGCCCGCGCAGCTCGGCGATGTCGAGCTCATCGTGGCGGGCCAGCGGGTGCCCGGCCGGCAGCGCGGCGATGAGGCGGTCGCGCCGCAGCGTGACGCACCGGATGCCGGCATCCGGGACCGGCGGCCGCATCAACCCGATGTCGATATCTCCGGAGCGCAGGGCGTCCAACTGCGCGGGTGCCAACATCTCACCGCGGATGCTGATCTCCACAAGCGGCAGCGCCTCATGCATGGCGCGGACAAGTCGCGGCAGCACGGAGTACGTCGCCGATCCCACGCAACCGATGGTGAGGTGGCCCTCCACGCCGTCGGCCACCCGGCGGGCCTGCTGCCCGGCGTCGTCCACCGCGTCCAGGATCGCGTTCACACGCTTCAGGTACATCGCGCCGGCCGCGGTCAGGTCCACCCTGCGGGTACTCCTGGTCAGCAGGTCGACCCCGAGTTCACGCTCCAACTGCCGGATCTGCTGGGACAGCGGTGGCTGGGCGATGTGCAGCCGCTCGGCGGCCCTGCCGAAGTGCAGTTCCTCGGCGACCGCTTGGAAATACCGCAGGTGTCGCAACTCCATTGAGATCTCCTGCATATTACTGATGCCGATTTAGGTATTTCAGAATATCTCTCGCGCGGCCTACGGTCGAGGAATGACCGACATCGTGATCTGTAATCCACTGCGCACCCCGGTGGGGCGCATGGGCGGTGCCCTGTCGGCGCTGACGGCCGCCGACCTGGCCACCCGCACCCTGCGCGCGCTGGTGGACCGGACCGGACTCGGTGCGGGCGATGTCGACGATGTCGTGCTCGGGCACGGCTATCCGGGCGGCGAGGCGCCGGCCATCGGCCGCATCGCGGCACTGGATGCCGGCCTCGGCACCGGGGTCCCTGGTCTGCAGATCGACCGGCGTTGCGGCTCCGGTCTGCAGGCCGTGCTGTACGCCGCCGCTCAGGTGGCCACCGGCGCGGCGCGCGTGGTCATCGCCGGTGGCGCGGAGTCGATGTCCAATGTCGAGCACTACGCGCTGGGGCTGCGCACCGGGGTGCGCCAGGGCGGGGTGGCGCTGCTGGACCGGCTGGACCGGGCCCGCGAAACCGCCGGTGGCGCCGACCATCCCATCCCGGGCGGGATGATCGAGACCGCGGAGAACCTGCGCCGCTCCTACGGCATCACCCGTGCGGACCAGGATGAGCTGGCGGTGCGTTCGCATCAGCGGGCGATCGCCGCCCATGAGCAGGGACGCTTCGCCGACGAGTTGGTGCCGGTGACGATCGCCGGGACGCGCGGGCGGCCCGATGTCACCGTCGACCGCGACGAACATCCACGCGCCGATGTCGACGTCGCGAAGCTTGCCGGATTGCGCGCCGTGCGCGCCAAGGTCGACGCCGACTCGACCGTCACCGCGGGCAACGCGTCGGGCCAGAACGACGGCGCTGCATTGTGTGTCGTCACGACAGCCGCCGACGCCGAACGGCTTGGGCTGACCCCGATGCTGGCGCTGCGCTCCTGGGCGGTGACCGGGTGCAGCCCGGAAACCATGGGCATCGGTCCGGTGGCCGCAACCGCCACCGCACTGCAGCGCGCGGGCCTCACCCTCGACGAGATCGACCTGATCGAACTCAACGAGGCGTTCGCCGCCCAGGTGCTGGCGGTGCTGGCCGAATGGAAGGTCGATCCGCTCGATGATCGCCTGAACCCGAACGGATCCGGGATCTCACTGGGCCATCCGGTCGGCGCGACCGGCGCCCGCATCCTGACCACCGCCGCCCATGAAGCACGCAGGCGCGGCGCGCGCACGGTGCTGGAGACCATGTGCATCGGCGGCGGTCAGGGCCTGGCCGCGGTCTTCGAGGCGCTGCGATGAGCGCCGTCGAGGTGCACGCCGTCGTCTCGGGCCGCGCCGACGCCCCAGCGGTCGTGTTGTCCAACTCGCTGGGCTCGACGCACCGCATGTGGGACGCGCAGCTCGCCGACCTGGAGCAGCGCTTCCGGGTGGTGCGCTATGACACCCGCGGTCACGGCGGATCGCCGGTACCCGAAGGGCCTTATGTGATCGACGATCTGGCCGATGACCTGGTGGCGCTGCTCGATCGGCTCGACATCGCCAAGACCCATCTGGTCGGGTTGTCGCTCGGCGGGATGACGGTGATGCGGGTGGCGATCCGCAACCCCGAACGGGTGCAGAGGCTTGCGCTGCTGTGCACCGGCGCACAACTGCCTCCCGCGTCGGCGTGGACCGAGCGCGGCGCGACCGTCCGGGCGCAGGGCAGCGCGGCGGTGGCCGCCGCCGTCGTGCAGCGCTGGTTCACTCCGGCCCACCTGGACGCACGTCCCGACGTGCGCAGTGGGTACGAGCAGATGGTCGCGGCCACGCCGGCCGAAGGCTATGCGGCGTGCTGTGAGGCGATCGCCGAACTCGATCTGCGCGAACAGCTTTCCGGCATCACCGCGCCGACTCTCGCCATCGCCGGTGCAGACGATCCCGCGACGCCGCCGGCCAAGTTGGAAGAGATCGTCGCCCGGATCCCCGGGGCGCGACTGCTGACCGTGCCGCAGGCCGCGCACCTGGCCAACGTCGAGCAGCCGGCCATCATCACCCCCGCTCTCATCGAACACCTGGAGCAGCAATGACATTGAACAAGCTCGTGGACTCGCCGGCAGAGGCGGTGGCCGACATCCCGCACGGCGCCAGCCTGGCGGTCGGTGGATTCGGACTCGCCGGTATTCCGTGGTTCCTGATCGACGCCCTGCTCGCGCAGGGCGCCGGCGACCTGACGATCGTCAGCAACAACTGCGGCGTCGACGGCGCCGGGCTGGGTCTGCTGCTGGAGGCGCGCCGCATCACCCGCGTGATCGCCTCCTACGTCGGGGAGAACAAGGAGTTCGCGCGGCAGTACCTGTCCGGTGAACTGACCGTCGAGCTGACCCCGCAGGGCACTCTCGCCGAGCGGATGCGGGCCGGTGGCAGCGGAATCGGGGCGTTCTTCACCCCGACCGGGGTCGGCACCCTGGTCGCCGACGGCGGCCTGCCCTGGCGCTATCACCCGGACGGCAGCGTGGCGCTGGCCTCGCCCCCGAAGGAGGTGCGCACCTTCGGTGGACGGCAGATGCTGCTCGAAGAGTCGATCGTCACCGACTATGCGTTGATCCGCGCCGCGGTCGCGGACAAGGCCGGCAACTGCGTATTCCACGCGGCGGCACGGAACTTCAATCCGCCCGCCGCCATGGCGGGACGTCTCACGGTGGTCGAGGCCGAGCGCGTGGTCGAGGTCGGGGAACTGCACCCCGACGAGGTACACCTGCCCGGGATCTTCGTCCAGCGCGTCGTCGCACTCATCCCGGAACAGGCCGCCCGCAAAGGAATCGAGAAGCGCACCACCCGACCGCGGCCAACAGATCAGGAGGTTTCGTCATGAGCTGGACCCGTGACCAGATGGCCGCCCGCGCGGCGCTGGAACTGCGCGACGGTGACTACGTCAACCTCGGGATCGGGCTGCCCACGCTGATCCCCGACCATCTGCCCGAGGGTTCCGATGTCACGCTGCACGCCGAGAACGGCATCCTTGGCGTCGGCCCGTTCCCCTACGACGACGAGGTGGATCCGGATCTGGTCAACGCGGGCAAGCAGACCGTGTCGGTGGTGGACGGTGCGTCCTATTTCGACTCGGCCACCAGTTTCGCGATGATCCGCGGCGGCCACGTCGACGTCGCGGTCCTGGGTGGCATGCAGGTCGCGGCCAACGGTGACCTGGCCAACTGGATGGTGCCGGGATCGATGGTCAAGGGCATGGGTGGCGCGATGGATCTCGTCAGCGGCGCCGAACGCGTCATCGTGCTGATGGATCACACCGCGAAATCCGGTGCCGTCAAACTGGTTCTGCACTGCGATCTGCCGCTGACCGGCAAAGCGGTGGTCAGCCGGGTCATCACCGAGTTGGGTGTCTTCGACGTGACCGGCACCGGGTTCGCGGTGGTCGAACTCGCCGACGGGGTCGATCTCGACGAGGTGGCCGCGCGGACCGGTGCGCCGGTCATCGCAGCAGCGGAATAGCCTGGTCACTCGCCGACGTTCCCCCGAGCAGACTGGCTACGAGAGGCACACCATGAAGTTCGGCATCTCCACCTTCGTGACCGACGACGGCATCGACCCGGTATCGCTGGCCACGGCCATCGAGGAGCGGGACTTCCACTCGCTGGTCATCGCCGAACACACCAACATCCCGGCCAGCCGGGAGTCCGCGTATCCGGGTGGTGGTGAGCTGCCCGATATCTACTACAAGACGCTCGACCCCTTCGTCACGCTCGCTGCCGCGGCCGCCGTCACATCCAAGATCCAGCTGTTCACCGGGATCGCCCTGCTCATTCAGCGTGATCCGATCATCACCGCGAAAGAGGCGGCCAGCATCGACCTGCTCTCCGGTGGCCGGTTCGTCTTCGGTGTCGGCGCAGGCTGGAACCTCGAGGAACTGCGCAACCACGGCACGGACCCGAAAACTCGCGGCGCGCTGCTGGACGAACGCATCGAGGCCATCAAGGCGCTCTGGACCGCCGAGCCCGCCGAATACCACGGCAAATACGTCGATTTCGATCCGACTCATCTGCGGCCCAAGCCGGTCCAGACACCGCACCCGCCCATCTACATCGGCGGCAACTCCGATGCCACCGTCAAGCGGATCATCCGGCACGGCGCGGGATGGATCTCCAACCCGTTCCCGGAAGATCAACTGGCCCGGCGTATCGGTCAGCTGAAAGCGGGCGCGGGACACGACGTGCCGCTGGCGATGTTCGGGACACCGGTGGATGCCGAATACTGGAGTGCTGTCGAGAGGCTCGGCTTCGGGCAGGTCGCGCTGATCCTGCCCAGTGTGCCGCGAGATGAATCGCTGCGACTGCTCGACGAGTACGCCGAAGCCGTGGCGCGGTACCGCGGCTAGGGCGTGTCTGACAATTGATTCGAGTGTTTCAGCTGAGAATGAGGGGATGTCGCGGTTTCAGCTGCTCACCGATGCTCAGTGGTCGTTGATCGAAGAGCTTCTGCCTGTGCGAACAGGGAAGAAGGGCAGGCCTTTTCGAGATGCCCGCCAGATGCTCGAGGGGATTATCTATCGGTACCGGTGCGGAATCGCCTGGCGAGACGTGCCCGAGGTGTTTGGGCCGTGGCAGACAATCTGGACCTGGCATCGACGGTTGAGCGCCGAGGGCACCTGGGATCTGGTTCTGGCGCGATTGCTGGCCACCGCTGATGAGGCCGGCGTCATCGACTGGTCGGTGTCGGTGGATTCCACGATCGCCCGAGCTCACCAACACGCCACGAACATCACTCGCGACACAGGGGGCTGGGTCGAATTACACAAATCTGGCGAGCGAGCCGCCTGACCACGGCATAGGCCGTTCCCGAGGCGGTCTGACCAGCAAGATCCATCACCTTGTCGACGGCCGCGGGCGCCCATTGGTCGTGCTCGTGGGTGCTGGCCAAGCCAACGACGGACCTGTCCTGGAGCATTTGCTCGCCCACCTGAAAGTCAGCCGCCGCGGGCGGGGCCGGCCACGCACCCGTCCCGACCGGCTGCGAGGCGATAAGGCCTATTCCAGTCGAGCAACCCGCCAGCGGCTACGCCGACGCGGGATCATCGCGGTCATTCCGGAGCCGTCTGACCAGATCGGTCACCGCAAACGCCGCGGCACCCAGGGCGGACGACCACCGGCCTTCGATGCCGAAGATTACAAGGGCCGCAACGTCGTTGAACGCAACTTCAATACTGTCAAGCAATGGCGCGGCCTGGCCACCCGCTACGACAAACTCGCCATCGTCTACCGCGGCGCAGCAGTTCTACGGGCGATCACTCTCTGGCTACCGCATTTATCAGACACGGCCTAGTTGTGCCGGTTGGCCCAGCCGTCGTCGTTGTGCGCCAGCACAAGGAGCTCCCGGTCCCAGGCGCGGTGTCGAGCGCGGTCCAGTCCGCGGCGGATGAGGTACGCCACGAGGGCGCCGCACGTCACGATGCTGATCCAGAAGGCCACCGCGGCGGCCGTGGCGGTCAGCGCGGCATCGTCGGCGCGAAGCGGCGCCGACACCACCTTCCCGCTGTCGTCCACCCAGACCGTCATGTGATCACCAGGCCGGATCGTCGCGGGGCCCACGACCGACTCGGTGCGCATCTGCGTGCCTTCGCGCCATTGCGCACGCACATAGGCAGGTGTGTCGAGCTCGGTGAGCGCACCTATGCCCGCCACCACGACAGCCTGCACGGAGTGCCGGCTCTGGGCCTGTTGCTCCGCGGTACGCAGGCTTGCGTCGTGCACCACGGTTCCCGCGGACACTGCGACGGGAATCGCGAAGAGACCGGCGACCAGCACGCCGAGCACCGTGAGCGCTTCCAGCCGGTCAACGGTGCGGACCAGCGGATGGAAGCCGAGCGCACGCAGGTACCAGCGAAGGCGTCCAGCTAACCGTGCATACATTGCATCCAGCGTGACACCGGCGGTGACGGTCTGCAAAGCCAGACGGGTGCGAGGCGATGTATATCACACCGCGTGCGGCGCGCGCATCTCACGCCTTGGCGATCGCCTCTTCGAGCCCGCGGGTCGCCAGCACATCGGCCAGCTCATTGTCGGCGACGCCGGAATGACCCTTCACCCAGAACCACTCGACCTGATGTCGCGCGCACGCGGACTGTAAGCGCTGCCACAGATCCACGTTCTTCACCGGTTGCTTTGCCGCGGTGAGCCATCCGTTGCGCTCCCAGCCGAGCACCCACTTGGTGATGCCGTTTCGGACGTAGGTGCTGTCGGTGTACAGGTGCACCAGCACCGGCCGGGTCAGTGCCTCCAGCGCCATGATCGGCGCGGTGAGTTCCATCCGGTTGTTGCTCGTGTCGCCGGGCTCGCCACCGCACATCTCGCGGACATGATGGCGCTGGCGCAGCACCGCACCCCACCCGCCGGGACCGGGATTCGGACGGCACCCGCCGTCGGTGTGGATCACCACCGGGTCGTCGGTCATGTGCTGAGAATAGGTGCCGATAGCATCGCGGTCCGTACCGACATACCGAACTCCTGGTGATGCACCGTGGTGATCCGGCGTCCGGGTTGCACCGCATCCTTGACCCGGGTGGTTCGGCCGGCGAAGAACGCTGCCGTCTCGTCGATATCGGTGACGGTGTAGGTGATGCCCCAGAGCGTGGATGGACCCTGGCCGACGGCGTCCGGGGAGCCGACGGCCTCGATGATCACCGCACCGAAGCGGAAGAAGATCTGCCGGATGGGCCGGCCGCCCAGTTCACCCAGCCGTTCCCGGCGCGGTGGTAGCCCGATCGCACCCAGCGCGGTGACGGTCCGGTCGAGGTCCGGGGAGAACAGCACGATGTGGTCGATCCCGGTGACACCGTTGGCATGTTCGGCGGGCGCCGCGTGCACCGCCTCGGATGCGGCCGTGGGAATGCCGTCCAGGTTATCCACGTCGACCCCGCCCAGAGACCAGCCGATGATGCCGGCGCCGTGCTCACGCCCGACCAACCGGATACCGACGCCGCCCACCCGGCACAGGCCGTCGGAGACGCTGAACCCCGCCGCCGTCCAGGCCTCGGGTGGGTCGGCGACAACGATCTCGTCGACGGTGACGGTCATGGCCCCGAGACTACGGCGCGAGCGGTCTCACAGAACCAGCGGCTACGTTCGAAGTGTGGCTCAACACGCTGTCATCTCCGGTGCCGGTATCGGCGGCCCCGCTTTGGCCCTCCAACTCGCAGCGCATGGATGGACGACGACCGTCATCGAGCGGTACCCCGAACGCCGCGACGAGGGGCAGAACGTCGACATTCGTGGTGCCGCGCGCGAGGTCGTCCGGCGGATGGGCGTCGACGCCGACGTACGGGCGGCCAACACCACCGAGGTCGGGATGCGTTTCCTGCGGCTCGACGGTTCGGCGGCGGCCTCGTTTCCCGTCTCGCCCGGAACCGATGGGCCCACGGCGGAACTGGAGATCCTGCGCGGCGAGCTGTCCCGCATCCTCATCGAACACGCTGACTCGACCGACTTCCGGTTCGGCACCCAGATCGCCGACGTCGTCGACCACGGCGAGCGCGTCACCGTCACATTGGACGATGGCGACATCATCGATGCCGACCTGGTGGTCATCGCCGAGGGCCTGTATTCGCGCACGCGGCGATTCGTCGCCGCCACCCAGGTCAACGATCTCGGCATGTACATCGCGTACGCGACCATCCCCCGCCGCGATGACGACGACAACTGGTGGAATTGGCAGCACGCGACCGAGTCCCGCTCGGTGCACCTGCGGCCGGACAACCTCGGCACCACCCGCGCGATGCTGAGCTTCATCTCCGATGTGCGCGGTCTGGACGACCTGGGCCGCGAGGACCTGAACATCATCCTGCGACGGACGTTCGCTGATCTGGGCGACGTCACGCCCCGCATCCTCGATGAACTGGATGCCGGTGCGCCGATGTACTTTTCGTCGGTGGGGCAGATGAGTAGCCCGGCGTGGAGTGCGGGACGCGTCGCTCTGCTCGGGGATGCAGCGCATTGCAACGCGACCTTCGGTGGCGCCGGCACCAGTCTCGCGCTCATCGGCGCGTACATCCTGGCCGGTGAACTCGGCTCCGGTGACGACGTGCTCGGGGCGCTGGCTCGTTACGAACGGCTGATGAAGCCCTTCATCGATGCGGCGCCGCTCATCCGGCCGAGGATGTTGCGGCTGATGAACCCTCGCACCCGCAGCGGCGTCCGGGTTCTCCACGCGGCGGCCGGCGTGGTCGCGGGTCCGGTCGGCAGAGCCCTGTCCTCGGCGGCATCAGCGGCCGGCAAGCTCCCGATCAACCTGTCCGCCGGTGATCCGGAGCTACCCCGCTACCGGTAGGCCGACAGGCTGCCGACCAGCAGTGTGAGCAGATTCTCGAAGGTGGCGGCGCAGTCGGGGGTCTGACCGATACCCACCTGTTCGATGGTGACGGCGCCATGAATGGCACCCCAGACGATCTGCGCAGATT
This sequence comes from Mycolicibacterium frederiksbergense, assembly GCA_030499155.1. Classification (GTDB taxonomy): domain Bacteria; phylum Actinomycetota; class Actinomycetes; order Mycobacteriales; family Mycobacteriaceae; genus Mycobacterium; species Mycobacterium frederiksbergense_A. The sequence goes on from JAUKNU010000001.1 coordinate 2,659,695, forward strand.
CGGCCGAATCCGGTTGAGAGGAAGGCGTTCTCATGGCCTGGATCAACCCTGTCAGGGTGTCGAACACGGCCCGGCCGTTCGCCGCCACCGCCGACGATTGATCCTGTAGCGGGCTGTCCGCTCCGAAGATCAGCGAGTAGCGCGCCGGATGGCGTAGCGCGAAGTCCCGGTAGTTGCGGCATGCCGTGCGGAACCGTTCGGGGGGCTCGAGCTCCCCGGCCACGTCGATCGCATCGGCGAGCCCCTCAAGGGCGCGCATCGCCAGCGCGACCACGAGACCTTCTTTGTGCTCGAATCGGTTGTAGACGCTCATGGGGGAGACCGCCGCCTCCTGTGCGACGGCGCGTACGGTCACTCCGGCAGTGCCGTGGCGATCCAGCACGGTCTCGGCCGCGTTGAGTAGCGCGGCCGAGACCTGATGGCTTGCAGTGCGTTTTCGTGGGCTCATGCCGCCCGGGCGACCTGTCGTTGTGCCAACCATTCCAGCGAGACGTCGGCGACATCGCGCCAGCCGTGGTCGATGGTCAGCGAGTGGCCGCGACCCTCGAACTCGTGGAAGTCGGTGATGGCGCCGGACTTCTCGTACAACCGGTGCGCGGCTTTGGTGCTCACCAACGGAACCGTGTGGTCTGCGGTGCCGCCGGTGATCAGCAGCGGTCCGCGCGCGCTGTTGCCGGTATCGACCTTGGCCGGCGAAGTGCCGGCGAAGTTCGCGGTGGCGGCTTCGAAGAGCGGCCTACCGGGTGACGGGATGGCCCACCGCTGCCACAGCGCGTCGGATTCCTTTTGTGGCAGGGCATTCCCGAATCCGTAGCGCCACTGAGCTTCGGTCAGTCCCTTGGCGCGTCCCTTGTTGAGTGGGTTGCCGAGGACGGGGAAGGCCGAACGCAGTTGCGCGAGCGGTAGCGGCTTGACGCCCTTGATGGGCGCGGGATCGATCGCGATGGCTGCGGCGGCCTTGTTCTGGCCCAACAGTTTCTGTGCGATGAGTCCGCCGAACGAATGCCCGATCACCACCGGCGCGGCGTCGAACTGTGCGAGGTATTGCGCGAAGTACTCGGTGAGTTCGTCGATCCCGTTGCCGGCCTGGTCGGCGGCATGCTGCCGAGTTTCCTCGGGGGTGGCGTGCTCGCCGGGCCACGCCGGGGCGAAGGCCCGATGGCCCCGCGTCTCGAAGTGTTCGATCCAGGGCTGCCACGCGGTGTGCGCGACCCAGAGCCCGTGGATGAAGACGATGTCTGTCATGTCATTCCTATCTTGCGTGAGCATCGTATAGAACAACGTTCCATAATTGTGTTGGGTTCAACCAGGCGTGGCTGCGGTTTATTTCCGGTCGGCGTCGCGAGGGCATGGCCGGGTTATCCACAATCGCGAATTCGTCCACAGCCTGGGGTTTCGGTAGTGGCGGCAGGCCGCAGATCCGACGATAATCGAATGCATGTTCGATGAACGGTTGGCTGAAGTCGGTGCGGCAAAGACCCCCGCTGCGCGGGTCCGTGCCTACGCGCGGCTGGAGAACGCCGCCTGTGCGGCGCGCCTGTCGTCCATGGCCGACATGCTCGCGGCCGCGTATGCCGCGGCGGGCTCGGCGGAGCGTGAGCAGTGGCGGTTCGACAACTGGTCGGCGGTGTGTGCGCAGATCGGCGCGAGCCATGGCATCACCAGCGGAGTGGCCTCGGGGCTGCTGATGGACGCGGTGGCGCTGGCCGAGCGGCTGCCGAAGCTGCGCGCGCTGTTCGCCGCCGGCGCGCTGTCCTACAAGACGGTGCACATCATCTGCACCCGTACCCTGCTGGTGAAGGATCCCGATGCGCGGCGCACCATCGACACCGCTCTGGCCGCCGAGTTCGCGTCCGGCGCCGCGATGTCGGTGGATCAGATCGAGAAGGCCGTCGACACAGTGGTTCTGACCCACGATCCACTCGCGGTGCGCCGCTCCGAGGCCACCGCGCACGGGCACCGGGCCGACGTATTTGTGGACGACGCCTCCGGGACCGCGCATCTGAACGCCTCCCTGTCGGTCGCCGACGGCATGGCCGTGGACAAGCGGGCCGATGCGCTGGCCCGCACGGTGTGCGACCACGATCCCCGCTCGTTGGATATGCGACGCGCTGCGGCGCTCGGAGCGATGGGTTTCGGGTGGGATCGGCTGCCGTGTCTGTGTGAACGTGCGGACTGCGAGGCCGCAGCCAAGCCGGCGGCCGGTGGGGTGGTGATCTACGTGATCGCCCGCCAGGATGCCGTCGGCGCCGCGCCTGACGCCCCCGCCGACCACCCGGGGCCGGGTGACGGTAGTGGGGGCGGTGCCGTACCGGCCGACGGGCCCGAAACCGAACCCGAGCCGGAGCCCGAAACGGAAACCGAGCCCGAGCCGTACCCAGAATCGGAGACGCCACCGGTCGGTGACCTGGCGGCACAGCGCCGGGCGCTGACCTCCAGGCGCAGACCGCTGTTCGCCAAACCGTGGTATCTGCACACCTGGCCCGAGCTGATCTCCGGCCTGCGCGGGGACTGCGGTGAGTTCTGCCCAGTGGCCCCCGGGGTGATCCTGGGCGGACCGGTCGTGCCCGCCCCGGTGATCGCGCAGATTGCGCTGCACGCCACGCTGCGTCCCCTGATCCACCCCGGCCAATCCCCGCCCGAATCGGGGTACCGGCCCTCGACGGCGCTGGCGCGATTCGTGCGCTGCCGCGACCGCACCTGCCGGTTCCCCGGCTGCACCCGCACGGTTACCGATATCGATCACACCATCCCTTACCCGTTCGGGCCGACCGCAGCCTCGAACCTGGCCTGTCTGTGCCGTGAGCACCATTTGGGCAAAACCTTCTGGGCGGGCTGGCGCAGCCGCCAGTTCCCCGACGGCACCCTGGAATGGACCGACCCCGACGGCGGCACACACATCACCAGGCCGGGAAGCCGGGCGCTGTTCCCCGAACTCTGCGCGCCCACGGCCGCGGTCCAGATCGACGGGGCGCCGCCGGCGAAGCACACCGAGGGGTTGGCCATGCCGCGGCGTGAGCGCACGCGGGCCGAGGACCGTGCCCAACGCATCGACGACGAACGGCACTCCCACATTGGATGGGTGCAACAGTATCGACGTGACTTGGTCGCGCCGTTCTGATCGGCAGCGTGAACGACGTGCCGCGACGTGGCGGGATTGCTAGTCTCCCGGGGTGAACTGCCTGCTCGCTGCGCCCGCCGCCGTTCTCGTCGCGTTGTCGAGCGCCGTGCTGTCAGGCGCCCCGTCCGCCGAGGCCGACCCAGCCGCCGAGTCGGCCCGCTACGCCATCGGCATGTGCTACGACACGCAGAACCCGCTGCCGCAGCGACCCGCGGTGTTCGACTACAACTGTGACGGCACCGGGGTGCTGCACAACATGGTCTGGTCAACCTGGGATGCGCAGGGCGCCAATGGATTCGGTACCGACATCTCGGTCGAGTGTCAGCCCAACTGCGCGCAGGGCCCGCGCCTGACGAATCCCGTTGTGGTGCATGCCTGGAACCCGCTGCCCTCGAACAGCGCCGCGTGCCCGCCGGACGCCCGCTTCTATGCGGACATGACGATCGGCTACCCCGACGGAGTCCCGCCCTGGATCCGTCCCGGCACCCAGTGGTACCCCGGCACGGACTTCGTCCTCGTCGACGGCGCGCCCGCGGTGCACTTCTCGAACCTCACCTCCAACTGCGAGGAGCACCTGCGGTGATCTCCATCAGGTTTCGGCATCGTTCCCACCGGCTATCTCCCACACTGTGAACGCGATCCCGGAAGAGCAGGTCGTCCTGCTCGATGACGCAGGCAACACCATCGGGAGCGCCGACAAGGCCGCCGTCCACCACACCGATACCCCGCTGCACCTGGGATTCTCCTGCTACCTGTTCGACGAGTCCGGCCGCGTCCTGCTGACCCGTCGCGCGCTGGACAAGCAGACCTGGCCCGGAGTGTGGACCAACTCCTTCTGCGGCCATCCCGCTCCCGGTGAAGCGATCGTCGACGCCGTGCACCGGCGCGGCTACCAGGAACTCGGCGTGGCGATCCGTGATGTGCACTGCGTGCTCCCGGAATTCCGCTACCGCGCCCGCGCCGCCGATGGCACCGTGGAGAACGAAATATGTCCGGTCTTCTGCGCGCTCGTCGACGGTGCGCTGACACCGGAGCCGCGTGAGGTGATGGACATGGTCTGGGTCGACTGGAGCGAGGTGCGCTCCGCCGCTGCCCTGGACTGGGCGATCAGCCCTTGGGCGCAGGATCAGGTGCCACTGCTGGAGGCGGCGGATCTGCCGGGCTGGGCGCGGCCGGCGGCCTGAGCAAATCCGCTGTGCCATCGGCGTCCTGGCGGTTCACCACCTGCAGGCGCTCCGCGTACTCCAGGTCGTCACGCCACAGCCGATGGGCCGCCTTGCGCATGAACGGCACGATCAACGACTGCGCCGGCAGCGCCCGCGCAAAGCCGGGACGGTCGGAGTGTGCGACAACCGCTTCGATCACCGTGCTGCGCGGCCGGCCGTCCGGCCCGCGGCCGTTGGGGGTCGCATGCGTTTCGACCACGCTCCCACTGCCCTCACCGTCGATGATGCGCATGGTCAGTGTGCGTGGCTCAGGGCTGGTGAACTCGGCGATCACCGGCACCCCGAGCCGGCCGATCCGGAACGTCACCGCGACCAGGAACCGGTCCTCGTCCTCGGCCAGATCCGGGTCCTCGGCCGGCGCGCTCAACACCTCCAGCCGGGCGAACGAATAGGGATGGAACCAGGCGCCGTGCCACGGGTCCATGCGGTTGGCGATGATATCGGCCGGTTCGCACGCGCCGGACATGCTGGCGACCGCCGAGATTCGCGGACCATCGGGGCGGGCCGACAGAATCGGGGACTCGGTGGGTTGCTCGCCACCGATCCGATCCAGCCGAACCCACACCAGCACACCGTCGTCGAACACCGGCAGCGTGGGCCAGTCCGGCCGCCCCCGGCCGGTCAGCCGCAGTCCGTGCCACGGACAGACCAGATGCCCGCGGTCGATCGCCGCGGTGCACAGATCGGCGCCCAGGTGCGGACACCGCGCCGGTCCGGCGTGCAGTCCGCCGTCGCCATCGCGCCAGCACACCAGCTCGGCCCCGACCACCGTCACGCCGAACGGCTTGCCTGCGACATCGGTGCTGGCCCCGACCACATACCAGTTTCCGCTGGGCCTGCGCTGGGACCTGGCCAGCGCGGCGGCGATCAGCGACGGCGCGGCCTGACCGAATGTCGGTCGTTGTCGGCTCCATTCGAGGCGCGGAAGCAGTTGAAACGGCCAGGCTTTCATGTCCGCACCCGCCCCTCCACCCGGTCGGCGAGTCCGCGCAGCACCGCAGAGCGCCCGCGTACCGGCACCGTGTACAGATCGTGGCCCCGCACGCCGAAGCGCCCCAGGAGGGTATTGGCCGCGGCGAGACCCGTGGTTGCCGCGCGCTCCATCAGCGCCACCGGCAGATCGATCCGGATACCGTCACCGGCCAGTACGAGTCCGTCCAGCGATGTCGCCACGGTGGGCCGGTTCGCGAAATCTCCCGGGCCCAGGCGCGGACAATCGCTGCGGCACAACGTGCTTTCGTGGACCACGCCGGCCGCCGCGGTCTCCGGGTACAGCTCGAAGAGCCGGGCGTCCAGTTGACTGCGCAACTCCGGTGTGTCCTCGGCCACGGAGTAGGCGTGCAGTTCCACCACCGAGCCCCCGGTGCGCTGCGCCCAGGACGCCGCTTCACTCTCGTAGCGGTTCAACACGCTGATGTTGTCCAGCGGCGGCAACCCACCGGTGCCCAGAAAGGCCGGTCTGTCGTCGTTGACCGGGCGGTCCAGCCAGAGCCGGCGCACCACGAAGGGAGCCGCCGACCCGAGATCGCCTATCTGGCCACGCCATTCGCCGTCACCGAGACCCGGAGAGGCGGCGACGATGTGTTGCAGTGCCGGCACCTCGGTGGCCAGCACCACGCCGTCTGCGCTGACGGTGGCACCGGAGTCGTCGGTCACCGTGAACGAGCCGTCGCCGTCATCGGTGACGCTGCGGACCGCGGTCTCCAGGTAGATGTGGGCGTCGTGGCCACGCAGATACCGCTCCAGCGGTTGCCACAGCGCGACATCGAAGTTCGCCGCGGCGACGTCGAACACCAGGCCTTCGCTGGAGCCGAGAAAGTAGATGTGGAACATCGTCGCCAACTCGGCGGCCGACAGCGCCTCGGGCCGAGTGAAGAAGCTGCGGGAGAACACCTCGAACGCCAGATGCCGGGCGGCCACGGGAAAGTTGATATCCCGCAGGAAGGACTCGGCGTCGATATCGTCGAGTTGCCAGTAGGTCTCGGGCACCGACACCGCCGCAAGCGGGGCCGCCGCCTTGGCATCCAGGCGCACCAGATCGCGCAGGCGGAAGGTCGGGCTGCGCAACGCGAATGCCATGGCGTTGAAGGGTGGCGTGCGGGGCAGCCCCCGGAAGGTGTCGCGGCGGCCGTTCGCATCGACGAGTGGATAGTCGTCGAGCGGGCTGAACATGGACAAATCGGAATCGATGCGCCGCAGCAGGTTGCGTAGGTTGTAGTACTGGCGGAAGAAGGCGTGAAAGCCGCGGTTCATCGCCACCGACGAGCCATCGGGCAGGGTCTCGGTCCAGCCGCCCACCCGTCCGCCCAGATAGGACTGCCGCTCGAAAAGATGCACATGGACACCGCGCTCGGCCAGCGCGGCCGCCGCGCTCAGCCCGGCGATACCGCCGCCGATGACCGCCACCGTGGGCCGGTCGGGTAGCTGTGCGGCGTTCGGCAGGCCCGGCGCCGCGGGGTGCAGGACCCGGCGGGTATCGCTCACGACGCCGCCCTGCCGAGGAAGGTGTGCACGATCCCGTTCTGCCACCCCGGCATGGTCTCGCTGCGGACATCGACGAAGCCGTTGTGTTGCAGGCGCTCCCGGAACCGGGCCGCGCCGTCGAAGTCGTTGACACTGCGGCGCAGGTACCGGTAGAGGTCCGCGTCGCCGGTCCGGACCTTTCCGGCCGGGATGATGACGGCGCACGACACCAGATTCCACATCGCGGCGGCGCGGCGGGAGTCGCGCACCGAATACTCGTGCGCGGCGAAGACGCCACCGGGTTTCAGCAGGGCCAGCAGCGCGCGGAGCACCGGGTCGGGGTCGGGCAGGTTGCGGACCAGATAGGCGGACAAGATCCCGTCGAACGGCCCGCTCACTCCGGCCTGCGCCAGATCTTCGGCGCGGCTCTGCACGAACGACACCGTGGCGGGCCACGTCTTCGAGCGGGCACAGGCGAGCATTCCCGCCGAACCGTCGACACCCACGATGCGTGCGTGCGGCGCCGCATGCAGCAGCGCGGCGGTGGAAGCTCCTGTACCGCAGCCGATATCGAGCAGCGTCAACCCTCGGCCGCCGTCCGGTAGGCGCATGCGCTCGGCGGACAGCCGCAGGTGCCGGTGGTAGCCCGGGTTGGCGCCGACCAGCCCGTCGTAGGCGCCGGCACCGGCGTCGAAGGCCTCGGGAACGTTGTATTGCGTCGTGCTCATGCGGCATCGGCCTTGCCGGCCGGCGGTTCCCCCTTGTGGCGGGCGCGGGCGCGCCACGCATCGATCAGTCCGCGGCCCGCCACCTGCAGGCGGCGGCGGTTCGACACTGTCGCGCGATGGCTGAAGACCTCGAAGTTCATCTCCTCGATGCGGTCGAGGATCTCCGAATACAACGTCAGGGCCGCCCGGATACACGGCCGGGATTGCGGCTCCAGCAACGGGATACCGCGTTCGGCGTGGTCATAGATGCCCCGGGTCAGGGCGTGCTGCTCGACGAGGGCGGCCCGCAGCCGCGGATCGGTGCGGCGGTTCTGCTGGCACCAGGTGAGCACCTCGCGGTCCACGCCGTGGTGGGCCAGTTCATCGGCGGGCAGGTAGACCCGTCCACGGGTCAGGTCCTCGTCGATGTCACGCAGGAAGTTGGTGAGCTGGAACGCCTTTCCCAGGGCCGCGGCGTGCGGAGCCGCCTCCGCGCGGGACACCACGGTGCCCAGCACGGGCAACAACTGCAGGCCGATCACCTCGGCGGACCCGTACATGTACCTGTCCAGCGCGGCCCGGTCGGGATAGTCGGTGACGGTGAGATCCATCCGCATGGAGGCCAGGAAGTCATCGAACAGCTGCCACTCCAGGCCGTAGTTGCGGGCGGTGTCGACCACCGCATCCAGCACCGGATCGTCACCTTCCACGCGGTTCATCACCAACCGGCTGTGCAACGCGTCGGCCAGCCCCTGTAACTCGTCGGCGCGCTCGGTGGTCGTGCGATCGTCGAAACCGTCCAGCACATCGTCGGCCCGCCGGGCGAAACCGTAGAGCGCGTGCACGGCCGGACGCTGTCGCGGCGACAACAACCGGGTCGCCAGGAAGAACGTCTTGCCATGGGCGGCATTGAGCGCCCGGCAACGTTGGTAGGCCGCCCGCAGCTGCGCCCCCTGTACCCCCGCCGCATCCAGTTCGGAGTGGATCATGTGCTGGCCCCCATCATCGAGTCACAGTCCGTGCGCGGGTCGGTGTTACGACGCCGGTGATTCTGTCGGCCGCCAGGCGACCCGACACGATGGCGGTCGGGATGCCGACGCCGGGCACGGTGGACGAACCGGCCAGCACCGCATTGTCGATACCGCGAATCGTGTTGGCCGGCCGGAACGGTCCGGTCTGACCGAAAGTGTGGGACAACGCGAACGGGGTGCCCGCGATCATTCCCTGGCGAGCCCAGTCCGAGGGTGTCACGACGTGCAGGATCTCCGGATCCGCACCGAGGTGCGGGAGCCGTGCGGTGACGGTGTCCAGCATCTGGGCGGTGTAGTCGGCGCGGTCGCTATCCCAATCCTTGCCCCCGACATCGGTATTGGGGGCCGGTGCAAGGACATAGAGCAGGTCGCGCCCATCCGGGGCGAGGGTCGGGTCGCCGGCGGTCGGGCGGGTGACGAGCAGCGACGGGTCCACCATCGGGCGACCCTGGTCGATGATCTCGTCGAACGTCCGGTCCCATTCGTTGCCGAACAGGATGGTGTGATGCGATGCGGCATCCGCGGAAGCGGAAGCGCGGCAACCGATATGCGCGACCACCGCCGACGGCGCCGGCTGCAGCCGGGCCGGGCGTCGGGGCGTGCGCCCGAGCAGCCGGTAGGTGTCGGGCAGCTCCGTGGTGAGGATGACCGCGTCGGCCGGGAACCGCTCACCGGTGTCGGTGCGCACCGCGGTGACCCGCGATCCGGACCGCTCGATATCGGAAACCTTGGCGTCGTAGCGGAACTCGACACCGGCGTCCGACGCGGCGGCGGCCAGCGCGTCGGGCAGGGCGCGCATACCGCCCCGCGGGAAATAGACACCCGAGACGGTGTCCATGTAGGCGATGACGGCGTAGGCGGCCAGTGCCCGCTTGGGCGGCACCCCGACATAGAGGGCCTGGAAGGTGAACACCCGCAGCAGCCGCTCGTCGGTGATGAACCGTCGTACCATCGGCTCCCACCGCCGGAAACCGCCGATCGCCGCCAGTTTCGCCAGCTGCGGGGTGAGCAGGGACAGTGGCGAGTCGAAGTTCGACCCGATGAACCCTTCGAACTCGAGCTGATACAGCCGGGTCAGCCACTCCCGCAGCCGTAGGTATCCCTGCGCCTCGGCGCGTCCCGCGAAACGCTCGATCTCGGCGGCCATCGCGTTGATATCGCTGTGCACGTCCAGGCTGCTGCCATCGGCGAAAGAGGCGCGGTAGGCGGGGTCGACGGGCATCAGGTCGAGTCGGTCCGCGGTGGATTCTCCGACCGCGGCGAAGGTTTCGTCGAGGATGTCGGGCATCGTCAGGACCGTCGGCCCGGTGTCGATGCGGTACCCCGACACATCGGCGCGGCCGACCCGCCCACCGGGGTGGGAGCCACGTTCGACGACGGTGACCTGGCGCCCCCGTCCGGCCAGGTGCAGCGCCGCCGACAGCCCCGACAGGCCGGCACCGACCACGACCACGTTCTCGGTGCGCCCGGGCACGGTGCGCATCAGGCCGTCCGCTCGGTGCAGGCCGAGGCCATGGTGATGAGCGCCGACCGGGCGCCGGTATCGAGTTGGCTCGGGCCGAGGCTACCCAACGCCTCGACCGCCTCCGTGTATCTCTGGCCGATCATGTCCTCTATCCACTTCACCGTTCCCACCTCCGAGATCAGGGCCTGCCACCGAGTCACGTCATCGGAACTGAGATGGTCGGCCGTCATGAATTCCTTGAACTGGCGCTGTTGGGCGCCGGATGCCAGTTCGTATCCCGCGACCACCACGGTCGTGGCCTTGCGCGCGATCAGGTCGGTGCCGGTGGGCTTGCCGGTCGTCGCGGGTGCGCCGAAGACACCCAGCAGGTCATCGCGGAGCTGGAAGGCCTCACCGATGGCGCCGCCGTAGCGGCCCAGCACGCCGAGCACCGTGTCGTCACATCCGGCGAGCGCGGCGCCGATCTCCAGCGGCCGGCGCACCGTGTAGTTGCCGGACTTGCGGCGCGCGACGTCGAGCACCTCGGCGAGGCTGGGAAACCCGGCACTGTCATTGACCAGATCGGCGAACTGCCCGACCGCGAGCTCGGTGCGCATCGCGTCGTACCGCGGCCAGGCGCGCGCCAGCGCGGTCGCACTCACGCCGCTTTCGCGCAGCATCTGCTCCGCCCAGACCAGACACAGATCGCCGAGCAGGACGGCGGCGGACTCGCCGAATCGGGCCGATGAGCCGGGCAGACCGCGCTCCTGGTGCCATCGCTCGAACGCGCGGTGCGCACTCGGGCGGCCGCGCCGCATATCGGACTCGTCCATCACATCGTCCTGGACCAGCGCGAAGGCGTGCAGTAATTCCAGGCTCGCCGCCGCCCGCACCGTGGCCTCGGACGGTCGGGCGCCGCATTGCCAGCCGAGATAGAGGTAACCGGAGCGCACGCACTTGCCCTCGGCCAGCATGCCGCGCAGGACCCCTTCGGCGATATCGACGTGGGCGCCGTGCAGGGAATCGCTGCAACGCGTGTCCAGGAAGTCGGCCACGGCGGCCAGCACCCGGTCGCGCAACGGCGTCAGCCACAGAGAGTCCGTCGAGCCGGCGACGACGGGTGGCTGGGTCGCGGCCTCGGTTCGTGCTGCCATCGATCTTGAATGTACCCACTTTTTCCGGTTCTAAGCGGCGAGTGACAGCATTGCCCGGACGGCACCCACCCCTCGATGGTGACGGGCCCGCAGTGGGTCTCCGGCACAACGATATTCAGTGGGTAGCGTGGTGCGGGTGATGCCCGGTTTGAGCGGGGAGCAATCAGGGCACCAGGGGAGTCCCGAGCGAAGGAAGTGGATTGGCGCGATACCTGCTTGCCGTCAGCCCGATTCGGGGCCACGTGTTGCCGATGATCGATATCGGGACGGGGCTGCGGGAACTCGGGCACGATGTCACCCTGCTGACGGGCTCGGGGTTCGTCGACCTGGCACGCAGGGCCGGTCTGCCCGCCCTCGCCCTGCCCGAGGACGTCCAGATCGATCCGCCGTCGGCCGCTCCCGCGTTGTTGCGCCGTGTCCCGGTGCAACTGCGTCGGTTCTGGTTGGGCCGCGCCGAACTGGACACCGTTTTTGCCAGACCGCTTGCCGCGGAGGCCCGTTCTCTGCGTGCCGCGCTGCAGGGTGGCCCCTTTGACGCCGTGCTGGCGGACGTGACCTTCACCGGTGCGCTACCCCTGCTGTTGCAGGAGGGGCCACGGCCTCCGTTGCTGGTGTGCAACGTGGGGCCGCTGACCCTGTCCAGCGCCGATATCCCGCCCTTCGGCATGGCGTGGCAACCCGAGGCGGGCGTCGACTACCGGCCGATGACCGCCGTCGCCCACCGCGTCATCATGCGCGGCAGTCAGCGCCGGTTCGACCGCGCACTGCGCAGCGCCGGTTCCCGTCGGGCCCCGGTGTTCATCAGCGACTGGCCGCGCCTGGCCGACGCGGTCGTGCAGCTGTCGGTCCAGGAGTTCGAGTACCCGCGTTCGGATCTGCCACCGACGGTGGAGTTCGTGGGCCCGGTCCTGGCTGCGAAAAACAAGGGGGACAGGGAACTACCGCGATGGTGGCCCGATGTGCAGCAGGCCCGGGCCGTCGTCCACGTCACCCAGGGGACCTTCGACAACACCGACCTCGATCAGCTGATCACGCCCACGCTGGCAGCACTGGGTGATCGGGACGATCTGCTGGTGGTGGTCACCACCGCGCGCGCCGAGGCGACTCTGACCTGCCCCATACCGTCGAACACCCGGGTGACGGACTGGCTGCCGTATCCGGCGCTGATGCCACATGTCGATGTCATGGTCACCAACGGCGGCTACGGCGGTGTGCAGTACGCGTTGAGTCACGGGGTGCCGCTGGTGGTCGCCGGCGAGACATCCGACAAGGCGGAGGTGGCCGCCCGCGTCGATCACACCGGCGTCGGGGTGGATCTGGGCACCTCCATGCCCACGGCCGCCGCGATCGGTGCTGCCGTCGACCGGGTGCTGCGCGATGATCGCTACCGGGCGGCGGGACGCCGGATACAACGAGCGATCGATGCGACGACACCGATCGACGCCATTGCCAATGCGCTCAAGCGCTGTGCTGCGTGAAGATGTCGATCGGTCGCCCGACGGCCAGCGCCACCAGTGGGATCCGGCGGCTCGTCGACTGCTGATAGGTGATGTACGGCGGATACAGGTGGGTCATATACGACCAGGCTTCGTGTCGTTCCTCATCGTCGAGCTCACGCCAGCTCGCCTCGAAAGCCTGCGTGGCGACCTGTACGTCCACCGTTGAACTCGCCCGAATGTTGTTGTACCACTGCGGATGAACGTCGGCACCGCCTTTGGACGCCACCAGGACGAGTTCGCCGCCGAAGTTTCCGTAGATGAGCGGCTTGATATAGGTCTTGCCCGACGTGCGGCCCCGGTAGCGGATCAGGCAGTTGGTGGTGAAGGCGCGGCCGCCCCCTTCGCTCAGGTCCAGGATGTGGCCCTTGGCCCCACCGGATTCGAGGTACATCGCCAGATGCTCGTCGGCCCAGTCGGTCATCTGTCCACCGTAACGGGTGGCCGTCAGCGCGCCGCAGTGACATCGTTGTGGCATGAGTGCAGAGACGCCGGAAGAGGCCGAGGGTTACAGCATCGACGACGAGGACCAGCTGTCCCAGGAAGACAGCCTCCTCGACCGTGGCGTCGACGACCTGCTCGACGAGGGCTATTCACCGCCCGACCGCTGGCAGGAGCCGCGCGAGCACGAATCGCTGGATGAGCGGCTGGCCGACGAGCAACCGGATCCGGCGCTGCTCGACGGTGACGCCGTCCCCGACGAACAGTCCGGCGATGACGAGGTCGGGGCCCGTCGTTCGGGACGGCTGGTGGCACCGGACGCCGGTTTCGGCGAGGACAGGGAGTCCGAGCTACTGGGGAGCGAGGTCGGTATCGACGGTGGCGCGGCCTCGGCCGAGGAGGCCGCGGTCCACGTCATCGAGGAGTAGCTGACCTGCCCAGCAGCACCGAGACGGTGAGCACCGCCAGACCGGCCACGGCCAGCACGGCGCCCGCCGCGGCCGGGGCGGTGTAGCCGAATCCCGCGGCGATCACCAGGCCGCCGACCCACGCACCGGTCGCGTTGCCGATGTTGAGCGCGGAATGGTTGAGCGCGGCGGCCAGCGTCTGCGCGTCCTGGGCCACATCCATCAGCCGGGTCTGCAGGGCGGGGCCGACGGCCGAACCGGCGGCGCCGATGCCGAACAGCACCAGCAGCGCTGTCCACGGATTGTGCGCCGCGGCCACGAACACCGCGAGCAGCACGCCGAGCAGGCCCAGCGACAGGTACAGCGCGCGGATCACCGAGATATCGGCCAGCCGTCCGCCGACCAGGTTGCCGACGACCATGCCGAGGCCGAAGACCATGAGCGCCACCGGAACCAGCGTGCGGGACAGCCCGGACACGTCGGTCATCGTGGTGCTGATGTAGGTGTAGACCGCGAACATGCCGCCGAAGCCGATCATGCCGACCAGTACGGCCAGCAGCACCTGCGGGCGGCGCAGCGCGCCGAGCTCGGTCAGCGGGCTGGTGACGTGCATGGTGCGCAACTGATCGGGCAGCCAGAACCAGAGCGCGACGATGGTGAGCACGCCGATGAACACGACGAGCGCGAAGGCGCTGCGCCAGCCCAGGCCCTGGCCCAGCCAGGACGCGATCGGCACGCCGAGCACGGTGGCGATCGTCAGACCGGACAGCACGTGCGCGACGGCCTTGGCCCGGTTCTGCGGCCCCATCAGATGGGCGGCGGCCAGCGCCGCGATCCCGAAGAACGCACCGTGGGGCAGGCCGGCGACGAACCGCGCGATCACCAGCGTCGCGTAGGTCGGCGCGACCATGCTGGCCAGGTTGCCGAGGGTGAAGACCACCATCAGCCCGAGCAGCAGGGCGCGGCGCGGCACCCGGGCCGTCAGCGCGGCGATGGTCGGCGCACCGACCACCACCCCCAGGGCGTAGGCGGAGATGACATGGCCCGCCGTCGGTTCGCTGATGCCGAAGCCGGCCGCGATATCGGGGAGCAGGCCCATTGCGACGAACTCGGTGGTGCCGATCCCGAAACCGCCCAGGGCCAGCGCGAACACGGCCAGCCATCGGACCGTGGGATCGGTGGCGATGACGGACTGCGGGCGGGTGGGGCGTTCGAGGCTGGGTGTCACCGGTTCAGCGTAGGACCACTTACGCCGTAGCGACAACTTAGTTTTGCTCTTTTCAGTCGAAAGTGGCGAAACTTACGTCTTCATGGTGAAATCGAAGGCGTGACCAGCGTCGGTGAGACCTTTGCCCTGATCAGAGGGCAAGGCGAGATCACCCGCGCGGAGATCGCCGCGCGCACCGGACTGTCCCGCACCGCCGTCGGCGCAAGACTGGCGGTGCTCCTCGAGACCGGACTGGTCGTCGAATGCCAACCGGCGGCCTCCACCGGCGGCCGTCCGGCCACCCAGCTGAGCTTCAACGCCGACGCCGGTGTGGTGCTCTCGGTGGCCGTCGGCATCAGCCGCACCCGGCTCGCGGTGTGCAACCTCGCGGGCACGATACTGGCGCTGGCCGATATCGACCAGGAGGTCGCCCTCGGCCCCGACGACCTGATGCCCGATGTGGTCAAGGGCCTGGACGTGCTGCTGGAACAGTTCCCGGGTGAACCGGTCTACGGGGTGGGCCTGAGCCTGCCCGGCACGGTGGACGCCGCGCGCGGCTGCAGCTGCGGGTCGGCCATCCTGCGGGGCTGGGACGGGGTGGCGCTGCGGCCGTACTTCCAGGCGCTGCCCCGGTTGTCCGGCCTGCCGGTGGTGCTCGACAATGACGCCAACGCCATCGCGCTCGCCGAACGCGGCGACGAGGACGATGTGCTGGTCCTGAAGGCCTCCAGCGGTATGGGCGCGGGCATCGTCGCCGGCGGCCTGCTGCTGCGCGGAGCGGGCCAGGCCGCAGGCGAGTTCGGGCACAACAAGATCGCTGCCGCGCAGGATGTTCCCTGTCGCTGCGGTGACACGGGCTGTCTGGAGGCGATCGCCGGCGGCTGGGCCATCGTGCGCGCGCTGCAGCAGCAGGGGCGCCCGGTGCGGCATCTGCGCGATGTGGCCGAACTCGCCAATGACGGTGACCCGGAGGCCCGCCGGATGGTGCGCGACAGCGGCCGCCATGTGGGGGAGGGCATCGCCCCGGCGGTCAACCTGCTCAACCCGGCGCTGATCGTGGTTGCCGGCGATATGGCCGGCGTGCACGAGATCTTCGTCGCGGGTCTACGGGAGACGTTGTACCGCAACGCGACTGCGCAGGCCACCGGTGCGCTGCGGGTGCGTCCGGCGACCCATGGTGACCGGTCGGCGACGGTCGGCACCGCCACCATGGTGCTCGATCAGGTGCTCAGCGTGGCGGCCATCGACGCGCAGAGCGCCTGACCTCACGGCATCTGCGTCTGCTGATAGAGCGCGAGTCGCCACGCGTCACCGGTGCGGTGGTACACGCTCGACATGACGCCCCGGAACGCGGGTTCCGCGCCGTCGCGCCACGCGGTGCCGGTGTAGACCAGTGCCGCGTTGTCGTCGTCGATCGGGATGCACCGGACATCGCTGATCTCGTAGGTGCGCCAGGGCGGTGATTCGGACAGCGCGTTCACCACGGTCCGGCGGTCCATCACCATCCCGTTGGCCAGGACCATGACCGCGTCCGCGAGCATCGTCGCGCCGTAGAACTCCGATCCGGTGGAGTCGCACAGCGAGTCCCAGCCGGCGCGTTCCATTTCCAGCAGTGAGTCGACCACATTGTCCGTCATGGGTACCGGGTACCCACCGAGGAGCTACCCGTTGGCCTTGGCGATCACATTCTCCGCGAACCACTCCAGGTTGCGGATCTTGTCGTCGAGCGGTTCGGTGTCCTGTCCCATGATGTAGGGAATCCGGAAGCCCACGATGACGTCGGTGACGCCCTTGTCCTCCAGGCGCTTGACGCCATCCAGGGTGAAACCGTCGATCGAGATGACGTGGATCTGGAACTCGTCGGCCAGGCCGATGCGCTCCTCGGATTCGCGGTACTGCGCAAGCTTGGCCAGCAGCGGGTCGAGTTCGTCCGGATCGCCACCGCCGTGCATCCAGCCGTCGTTGCGCGCGGCGCGCTTGAGCGCGGCGTCCGCGTGCCCGCCGATCAGGATCGGGATCGGCTTGGTGGGCGCCGGGGTCATCTTGAAGGACGGGAAGTCGTAGAACTCGCCGTGGTATTCGAAGTAGTCACCGGAGGTGAGCCCGCGGATGACGTCGATGCACTCGTCCATCCGCTTACCGCGGCGTGCGTACGGCACGCCCATGATCTCGTAGTCCTCCGGCCACGGGCTGGTGCCGACACCGAGGTTGAGGCGGTTGTCGAACATGGCCGCGAGCGAACCGGCCTGCTTGGCGACCAGCGCCGGCGGCCGGATCGGCAGTTTGAGCACGAAGACGTTGAACTGGAGTTTCGTCGTCACCGCGGACAAGGCCCCGATGAGCGCGAAGGTCTCGATGAACGACTTGCCGTCGAGAAACTCGCGGTTGCCGTCCTCGGTGTAGGGATATGTCGAGTCCGAGACCTCGGGGTAGGCGACGCTGTCGGCGATCGTCATCCCGTGGTACCCGGCCTCGTCGGCGGCCTTGGCCAACGGGATGTAGTACTTGGGATCGGTCATGGCTTCCGCATAGGTGAACCGCATGACGCCGATACTAGAACACGTTCTAGTTCTGTGGCACGGAATGCGGGAGCTACCGCGGGAAGGGCGGAACGCCGACGCCGGCGACCGAGTAGCCACCCTGCTGGCTGCGTTCGGTGAACCTGGCCGACGCGGACCGGTTCTCGATCGTGATGGACAGTGGATTGCGTGCGTCATCGGGCAGCGCCTCGAAAACGGTTCCCTGCCAGTGATACTGACCATCGATCGGGTCCAGGTGGCCGGTGAGCCGGACCCGGGACACCCGGCCCTCGATGGTGGCCGGCCCGTCGTAGAGGTCCTCGGATTCCTCGATCTCGGCGCGTCCGGCCGGCTGTACCGCGCCGCCGGGCAGGAATCCGCTGCGCCGCCACATCCGCCGCGCGATCGGGCCCATCAGGCCGACCTCCTCCAGGAACGAGGCCAGCGGGGCGAAACCTGCGATCTGCACCTGGTGGCGGTGCGGGGACCGGCGCGCCATCCGCCGCGCCGCGCGGCCGTCCAGGCCGACCCGGTGGTACTGCACCTTGTTGGTGAACAGGAACCGGAAGAACGGTCCGCCGAGTCCGTTGAGGTTGCCCACCCACATCCGCTTGGCGCGCGACATCGTCGGCATGCGCTTGCGCAGCCCGTCGCGGGCGAACTGGATGTGGCGGGCCTCCTCGGTGACGTGGATGCGCATCAGCCGCTGCACCACCGGCTGCAGTTCGTCATCGTCCATCATCTGGCGTTGCAGCGAGTCGAAGATCTCCTCGCCGATCAGCGCGGCCACCCACAGCACCGAACCCCGGAACGCGAACGGCAGGGCGTTGATGGCGAGGCGCTGATAGAGCTTGGGCCGGACCGGATCGGCGCCGACCCTGGCGATGGCCTTACCGAACATGACCATGTGCCGGGTCTCGTCGCCGAGTTCGGTGAGTTCGTAGTGGGTGGTGGCCGCGGTCGGGTCCTGGTGCATCATCTTGCGCAGCAGCGCCTGGTTGAGGATGTTCTCGAACCAGATACCGGCCGACAGGGTGTTCACCAGCTCCTGGCGGGACAGTTCGATCTGCTCGGCCCGGCTCATCGCCTCCCAGATCGGAGTGCCGTACAGCGACACCACCTTGGGTGGCAGATAGAACTTGTCCGGATCCAGCGGCGCGTCCCAGTCGATATCCACGACGGGTTCGTAGGACTTGCGCACCGACCCCTTGAGCAGGCGTTCGGCGAATTCCGCGCGAGTGGTCTGTGTCTTCACCGAAGCTGTCATCGTCGACTCCCTCGAATGGTGCGTTGAGCTTCGAAGCTACGGCCGATACCGGCGGTAGTCAATACCCGCGGTACTGGGTAATTGTCTCGTTCGGTGGCCCCGCTAGCCTTCGCGGGTGCGCACAATTCATGTCATCGGTATCGGTGCGGGCGATCCCGACTACGTGACGGCGCAGGCCATCTCGGCGCTCAATGACACGCAGGTCTTCTTCGCCATGGACAAGGGCGACGCCAAGGACGATCTGGTCGCACTGCGGCGGCTCATCTGCGAGCGGTTCATCGCCGAACCCGGCTACCGGTTCGTCGCCCTGCCGGACCCCAAGAGAGCCCCGGCGGCGGACGGGCCTGCCTACGAGCAGGCCGTCACCGACTGGCACGCCGCGCGGGCCGCGCTGTGGGCGCGGGCCATCGAGACCGAACTCGGCCCCGACGGAGTCGGGGCATTCCTGGCCTGGGGTGACCCGTCACTGTATGACAGCACGCTTCGCATCCTGGACCGCGTCGCCGAGCATGTGGAATTCGAGTTCGACGTGATTCCCGGCATCACCGCCATCCAGGCGCTCACCGCGCGGCATCGCATCCCGCTCAACGATATTGGCGAAGCCGTCCTCATCACCACCGGTCGGCGGCTGCGCGATGAGGGTGTCGTCGGAGCGGCCGTCGTGATGCTCGACGGCGAATGTTCATTCCTGCGCACCCCGCCCGACACCCGGATCTGGTGGGGCGCCTACCTCGGCACGCCAGACGAGTTGCTCGCTCACGGCACCGTGGGGGAGGTGGGCGAGCAGATCGCCGAAATGCGCGCCGCGGCAAGGGAACGGCACGGCTGGATCATGGACATCTACCTGCTGCGCACGGCAGACTGAATGGCATGAATTTTCTGCTGCGCGCCGCACTGACCGGAGTCGCGTTGTGGGTGGTGACTCTCGTGGTGCCCGGCGTGAGCATCCTCGGCGGCGACTCCACCCTGCAACGGGCCGGCATCATCTTCGTCGTCGCGGTGGTCTTCGGACTCGTCAACGCGGTGATCAAGCCCATCGTGCAGTTCATTTCGATACCGCTCTACATCCTGACCCTCGGCCTGATCCACATCGTCATCAATGCGCTGATGCTGTGGATCACCTCGTGGATCACCGAGCACACCACGCACTGGGGCCTGTTCATCGAGGATTTCTGGTGGACCGCGATCTGGGCGGCGATCGTGCTGTCCATCGTCAGCTGGCTGCTGTCGCTGGTGGCGGGCGATGCGAAAAGGGCTGTGCAGTAACGGATCCTCCTCCGTTGCTGCGCTCGCCCCGGGTCTAGCGGTGCTCGAACGCCCAGCAGGCCGCCAGCGTCCGATAGGCGAGTTCTTCGGTGGCCGCGACCGTCGGCCACAACCGTTCGGCCTCCGCGCGCTGCTCGGCCGAACCGCCGATCGCGTTCTGGTAGGCATCGAGCAGGTTCATCGCGCTGACCTGCAGGTCGCGCCGCGCCGCACGGGCCGGCGCACTGGTCACCGCGCCCGCATCCAGATGCACGCCGGCGAGCTCGACCGCCGCCGCGGTTGCGCGCACCGCCGCGGCCAACGGTGCCGGCCCATGCCGGTGCAGCGCCACCCGGTAGACCAAAAGCGCCACCACGCAACCGATCACGGTGTCCAGGCCGCGGGTCACCAGGAAGTGTTGCAGATCGGGCACCGGCTGCCCGCCGGCGGCGATCGTCAGTGCCAGCGGCGTGATGAAGATGACCGCGATCGTGTAGTTGCGCACCACGAACATCTCGATGGTGAACTGCAGCGCGGCGATGACGCCCACCAACCACCAGCCGTGCGGTTGCCAGGTCAGGATCGCCGCCGCCAGGCCCAGCCCGATCAGGGTGCCCACCATGCGCTCCACGCCGCGCTGCAGGGTCCGCGACCAGTCGAAACCCTGGTAGAGCACCAGTACTGCGGCGGCCATCGCCCAGTAGGAATGATCGGCCACCAAGGCCAGGGCGGCCAGCCCGGACAACGCGACCGCGACACCCACCCGCACCGCCAGCCGCATCGAATCCGAACCCGGAGTGAGGGCCCGGCGCAGCAGCGTGACATTTCCGGGTCGGCCCAGCGGTAGCCGGAACCCCTGCGACAGTGCGGAGTCCCGGCCCGCGTCGATATCGGGAATCTCGGTGGCCGCCACGGCTGCGCCGAAGACCCGGTGCAGATGCAGATTCTCCGCACGCAGCCGATCCAGGGTGGTGTCGGGTGCGGGACGGGACGGCTGGAAGTTGACCAGGGTGGTCCACGAATGGTGCAACGCCCGGGCGGCCAGATGACGGTCGACGCTGTCGTGGCTGTCCAGGTATCGGCCCACCGCGGTGCGGGCCGCCGCGACCGCCCGGATCTCGGGTCCGCGTAACTCCCACAGCGCCCCGACCATGTGCACCAGCCAGGAGAACGCGCCGCCGGCCAGCACCAGCAGGCCGATGTGCCAGGGCGGCAGATGGGTGGTCACCGTTGCCGTGCCCGCCGCGCAACCGAGCACGAACATGAACGCGCCAGGCGGACCGATGCCGAGTGCATGGCAGACCAGCACGGCCACCATGGCGATGACGGTGATGGTCAGCAGGCCGAGCCACGGAATCGCGGCCGCCCAATCGCCAAGGGACACAGCCGCGCTGAACGACAGTGCGATACCGGCCAGATACCCGGCGCGGTTTCGGTACGGGCGGCCACTGCCGTAGAGCGAGGTGAATCCGCCGATGATGGCGATCAGCCCGGCGGTGGTGTCCCCGAGCATCCAACCCACCAGCACCGGTACCGCCATGCAGATGCCGGCGCGCAACGCGAACTTCCATCGTCCCGGCGCGGGGTTGATCACCAGGAAGCGGCGGATCGCGGTGAGCACACGGGAGACGATATCGGTGCCCGTGCGGGCGACACTCGAGTCACACTGGTGGCATGCCCGAACTGCCCGAAGTGGAGGCGCTCGCCGATCACCTGCGCCGCCATGCCGTCGGCAAGGCCGTCAGCAGGGTCGACATCTCTGCACTGTCGGTGCTCAAAACCTTCGACCCGCCGGTGACCGCGCTGCACGGACACGAGGTCACCGGCGCGGCTCGGTGGGGCAAATACCTCGGGTTGCAGGTCGGCGAACTGCACCTCATCACCCACCTGTCCCGGGCCGGTTGGCTGCGCTGGTCGGACAAGCTGGCGCCGACACCGCTGAAACCGGGTAAGGGCCCCATCGCGCTACGCGTCCACCTGGGCGACTCACAGGGCTTCGATCTCACCGAGGCCGGCACCCAGAAACGCCTGGCGGTATGGGTGGTCCGGGACCCGCTGGACGTCCCGCAGATCGCCGGCCTCGGGCCCGATGCGCTGGCGCTGGATCCCGACGGGCTGCGCGACGTGCTTGCCGGTCATGGGGGCCGCATCAAGACCGTCATCACCGATCAGAAGGTGATCGCCGGGATCGGCAACGCCTACAGCGATGAGATCCTGCACGTGGCGAAGCTGTCGCCGTTCGCGACGGCCGACAAACTCTCCGATGCGCAACGGGCCGACCTGCACGACGCGATGTCCTCGGTGCTCACCGATGCGGTGTTGCGTTCGGTGGGCCAGCAGGCCGCAACGCTGAAAGGGGAGAAGCGTTCCGGGTTGCGGGTGCACGCCCGCACCGGGCTGCCGTGCCCCGTCTGCGGGGACACGGTGGCCGAGGTGTCGTTTGCGGACAAGTCGTTCCAGTACTGCCCGACATGCCAGACCGGCGGCAAAGTGCTCGCAGATCGCAGAATGTCGCGTCTGCTGAAGTAGATTTCCAGCCGTGACCCGTCCGCACGTGGTGTCCGGCACCGCCGCGACGATGACGATTGTGGCGACGGGCCTGGGCGCCAGCATCACCGCCGCGGATCCGGTGATCCTGTCGGCGAACATCTCGGCGGTCCGGGAGGGGCTGGCGCTGTCGCCGGGCACCGCCAGCTTCGTCGCCAGCGTGGCCACCCTGTCCCTGGCGGCGGGCGTGCTCGGAGCCGGCGCACTCGGGGACAAGTACGGCATGAGGCGGATGTTCTCGCTCGGCCTGCTGGGCACCGTCGTGTTCGGTGTGCTGGGCGCCTCGGCGCCGAACGCCGGGGTGCTGATCGCCGCCCGCGCCGGGGTGGGACTGGCGTTCGCCCTACAACTGGGATTGGCGCTGGCCATCGTCAACGTCGTGTTCCCGCCCGAGCGGCGGGCCACCGCGATCTCACTGCACCTCGGGGCCGGGTTCGTCGCCGCGGTGCCGATGCCGGCCATCGGGTCCCTGCTCGCCGAACACTTCGGTTGGCGCACCTGCTTTCTGGTGGCTCCGGTGGTGGCGCTGGTCGCGCTGGCCATGGTGCGCAGGTACGTGCCGGAGACACCACGCGCGGAGCGCCGACTCGACGTTGTCGGTTCTGGTGCTGGTGGCCGTCGCACTGTCGGGGACGGTCTTCGGGCTCTCCCGGCTGCAGAGCGGTCTGAACGCGGGTGTGAGCGGGGCGCTGGCGGTCGGGCTGGTCGCCGCGGTCGCCTTCGTGATCTTCGAACGACGCACGCCCAGTCCCGCACTGGATCTGCGGATATTTTCCTCCGGGCCGTTCAATGCCGCCGTCTTCGCCGGCGTCGCCTTCAACTTCCTCAGCGGCGGCGTGACGGTGCTGCTGGCCTTCTACCTCGTCGCAGTCCGCGGCGAATCACCCACGGTGCTGGGTCTTCTCATGGCGCCCGCCGCGCTGCTGTCGGCCGTTGCGGCAGCGGCGGCCGGCCGGGCCGCGGTGCGGCTGGGGCAGCGCGGTGTGCTCGTCGGCGGGCTGGCGTTGCTGGTGGCGGGACTGCTGGTGGTCACCCGGCTCGGCGAGCAGAGCTCACTGTGGGTGCTCTTCGCCGCGGTGGCCTTCAACGCCGTCGGCGCGGCCGTCGTCGAGACCATCGAGGCCACCGTCATGCTGCAGACCGCGCCGGTCGAGCTGAGCGGCGCGGTTGCCGCGGTGAAAAGCGCTGTCGGACAAGCGGCGTACTCGATGGGGCCGGCGCTGTTCGCGCTGATCGGTACCAGCGTCTTCGTGCACTCCGCTGCCGGCAAGCTCGCGGGCAGCGGGATCAGCGAAGAGCAGGCGCGCGAGGCGTTGCGGGCGGCCCACGGCGGGGCCGGTTCGGCCGCGGGCACCAACGTGCTGGACCCACAGCGGGCCCGTGAGGTGGTCGACGGCGCGCACGCGAGCATGATCGACGCCATCCATACGCTCGGCTGGACGCTGACCGCGGTGCCGCTGGCGGCCATCGTGGCGGCGCTGATCCTGATGAGGCCCGCCCGTGCCTGACAACGACGATCCCACCGCCATCGAGTTCATCGCCCGGCTCGGCTCGGCGATGCTCAGCGCGGACTATCCGGTGACGATGGTTCGCCATGCTCTTGAGCGCGTGGCCGCCCGGCAGGAAACAGACTGCCCGGTGCTGGTGCTGCCGAACTTCATCCAGGCCGGCGACCGCCACCACACCACGGTGGTGCGTGGTGCCGCATTGCGCTACGACCAGACCTTCCCGTTGGGCGAGTTGGTGGAGCAGGCCCAGCGCCGCCGGGTCGACCCGGTCGAGGGGATCGCCGAGCTGGATCGCATCCACGCGCTGCCGCGGCGCTTCCCCGGCTGGGTCGGGGTGATCGGCTACGGGTTGCAAAGTGCCGCCTACGGACTGATCCTGCAACCGACGGTGGTGTCGCTGATCGCCGCCACCGGGTTCGGGCTGATCGTCGGACTGCTGGAGCTGGCGACCCGCAAGAATGCCGCGTTGCGCCAACTGCTGCCGGTCCTCAGCGCATTCCTGGTCACCTATGTCGCCTTCAGTCTCGGTCGATTGCTGCACATGGGCCATGACAGCCTGCGGGTGTTGATCGCGCCGCTGACGCTGTTCCTGCCCGGGGTGGCGATCACGCTGGCGGTCATCGAATCGTCGACCAGTGAGATGGTGTCCGGATCGGCGCGGCTGATGGCCGGATTGATGCGACTGGCGCAACTGGCGCTGGGGATCCTGCTGGCCGTCCAATTGCTCGGGCTGTCCTGGTCGGAGCTCGCCGATGCCCCCGTCAACACGCTCGGTAGCTGGGCGCCCTGGTTGGGTGTCGCCGTCTACGCCGTCGGGATCACGCTGCACCTCGGGCCGCCCCGCGGCTTCGCCCCGTGGCTGATGCTGGTCCTGTTCACCGCCTACGGCGCCCAGGTGCTGACCAACGCGGCGTTCGGCGGGTATGTGAGCGGCTTCGGCGGCGGGCTGATCCTGATCCTCTGTGCGTTGGCGCTCAGCAGACTGTCGATGACACCGGTGGCCCAGGTGATGCTCGCCCCCGGATTCTGGCTGTTGGTGCCCAGCTCGATCGGGATGATCGGGGTCGCCGAACTGGCGTCGGGGCAGGGCAGTGCGGCGATCACGGTGATGCTGGTGTCGATGATGTCGATTGCGTTGGGATTCACCAGCGGATTCGCGGCCTGGAACGCGTTTGCGCGCCGTGGCTCGGACCCCGAATCGACGACCGAGCTCTGAGGTTTTTCCCAAGATGTATAACTCGGTTATCCTGCTGCCATGACCCGCCAGAAGATCCTCATCACCGGTGCAAGCTCGGGCCTGGGCGCCGGAATGGCGCGTGCCTTCGCGGCCAAGGGCCGGGACCTGGCCTTGTGCGCCCGCCGCGTCGAGCGGCTCGAAGAACTGCGCGCCGAGATCCTCGACAAGCACCCGTACGCCAAGGTGGCCATCGCTGCCCTCGACGTCGACGATCACGAGGCCATCCCGCGGGTATTCGGTGAACTGTCCGACGAACTCGGCGGCATCGACCGTGTCATCGTCAACGCGGGAATCGGTAAGGGCTGGCCGCTCGGTGAAGGTAAGCCGTGGGCCAACAAGGCGACCATCAACACCAACCTGATCTCGGGCATGGTGCAGATCGAGACCGCGCTGGAGATGTTCAAGAAGTCCGGCGGCGGACACCTCGTGCTGATCTCGTCGGTGCTCGGTAATACCGGGGTGCCCGGCGGCAAGGCGGCCTACTGCGCGAGCAAGGCCGGGATGACCTCGCTGGGGGAGTCCCTGCGCGCCGAGTACGACAAGGGGCCCATCCGGATCACGGTCATCGAGCCCGGCTACATCGAGTCCGAGATGACCGCGAAGTCGGCGACCACCCTGCTGATGGTCGACAACGAGACCGGTGTCCGCAAAATGGTCGAGGCCATCGAGAAGGAAAAGGGGCGCGCCGTGGTGCCGTCCTGGCCGTGGGCGCCGATCACGCAGATCATGCGACTGCTGCCGCCGAAGTACACCAAACGGTTCGCCTGAGGCCGTCGGAAGTTTCTGTTTTCACGATGTTTAGCCCAGCTAGGCCGGTGGTAATCGTTCTTTCATGATGGTGAAACTGACGAAGTTGACGACCTTTGTGTTCGCCGGTGCCGCGGGAGCGGCCATCGCGTTCTCGCCGATCGCCGGAGCCGAGCCGGCTCCGCCGCCGTGCTGGAACCCCGATGGCACGCCGTGTGCCAGCATCGGCACTGCGGGCCCGGGTGGCGCCGATGTGGCGATCCCCGGTGGCCCGGCAGGTGAAGCCGGTCCCGGTGGTGCCAGTGGCGTGATTCCCGGCGGTCCCGGTGGCTCGGCCGGCCCTGAGGGTGCGACGGGCTCGATTCCGGGTGGTCCGGGAGGGACTGCCGGCCCCGGCGGTGCCAGCGGTGGGATCCCCGGTGGTCCGGTCGGTAGCGCCGGTCCCGGTGGCGCCAGTGGGTGCATCCCCGGCGTCGGATGCGCCACCATCCCCGCCCCGTAACACGTAAAAACGCTCCCGAGCTTCACGAAATGGCTGTTCCCGGTATCCCGGGGGCGGCCATTTCGCGCATTTCGGGCCGCGGTCGGTGTTACTCGGATGAGCATCATGGTCACTTGTCTTGACAGAGTGTTGGGTTTTCCTAACAATAGGTTGCATGAGTCCGGTGCGTCGTGGGGAGCAGCGTCCCATTCACAACCGCATCGGCGTGCTGCGCGCCGAGCGGCGCATGACACGGGTGCAGCTCGCCGGGCTGATCGACGTCAACCCACAGACCGTCGGTGCGCTGGAGCGAGGCGACCACTACCCGAGCCTCGACCTGGCGTTCCGCATCTGCGACGTCTTCGAGTTGCCGGTGGAGGCCGTGTTCTCCCGAGAACCGTTCACGCCACTGTCGGCCGAACTCTATGGAAACAGGCAACGAGCGGAAGGGACACGGCCGTGACCGAGACGAGCATCCTCGACAGGTACCAGGACTATCGGACCAAGCGGTTCCTGAAACAGGAACGCACATATGCCCATTCACTGCCCACATGGCGCAGCCGGCGCCGTCGGCGGATGCTCGTGATCGGACTGGCGGCGACGTTCGTGTTCATGGCCGTCGTCGCGGTGCTGTGCGCGTTCGGCCTGTGGTGGGCGCCGCTGCTGTGGCTGCCGGCCTGTGTGGCGTTCTTCCCCATGTGGACCGTGCTGCAACTGGTCTCGGGCAGGCGCGGTGACGCACCGGAGGCCGCGCTGGACGAATTCGAGATCGCCCAACGCAACAGCGCCCGGTCCATCGGTCTGACCGTGACGCAGTACCTGATGATGCTGCCGATCTTCTACCTGATCTTCGGGTCGGTGATCACCGAGGGCACCGACACTGATATGGCCTACGCCGGCGGGCTGATGACGCTGACCGTGCTCATCATCGGCGGCAGCCTGCCTGCCATGATCATCGGCTGGACGCGCACCGATCCGTACCCGGAGGACTAGGCGCTGCGGCCACGCTCCGCTCGGCTCAGGCCGATCGACCTCGCTCCACTCGGTAGTGCCGCACCAGGGCATCGGTGGAACTGTCGCTCTGCTCAGCCGGTGACGCATCCTCGGTGAGCACCGGGAGCAGCGCCTTGGCCTGGGTCTTGCCCAGCTCCACACCCCACTGGTCGAACGAGTCGATCCCCCAGATCACACCCTCGGTGAACACCTGGTGCTCGTAGAGCGCGATCAACTGGCCCACCACCGAGGGCGTCAGCTTGGTCGCCAGGATCGACGTCGTCGGGCGGTTGCCCGGCATCACCTTGTGCGGCACGACGTCGGCGGCGGTGCCCTCGGCGGCGATCTCCTCGGCGGTCTTGCCGAAGGCCAGCACCTGGGTCTGGGCGAAGAAGTTGCTCATCAACAGGTCGTGCATGCTGCCGGTGCCGTCGGCGGTCGGCAGATCATCGGTGGGCTGGGAGAAGCCGATGAAATCGGCGGGGATCAGCCGGGTGCCCTGGTGCAGCAACTGGTAGAAGGCGTGTTGTCCGTTGGTTCCCGGTTCGCCCCAATAGATCTCGCCGGTGTCGGTGGTGACGGGCGTGCCGTCGGCGCGCACCGACTTGCCGTTGGATTCCATCGTCAGCTGCTGCAGGTAAGCCGCGAACCGGGACAGGTCGTTGGAGTAGGGCAGCACCGCGCGGGACTGCGCACCGAAGAAGTTGTTGTACCAGAGGCCGATCAGGCCGAGCAGTGCCGGAGCGTTCTCGGCCAGCGGCGCGGTGCGGAAGTGTTCGTCGACCAGGTGGAAGCCGGCCAGGAACTCCGCGAACCGCTCCTTGCCGATCACTGCCATCACGCTCAGGCCGATCGCGCTGTCCACCGAGTACCGGCCGCCGACCCAGTCCCAGAAGCCGAACATGTTGTCGGTGTCGATACCGAACTCGTCGACCAGCTTCTTGTTGGTGGACACCGCTACGAAATGCTTGGACACCGCGTCATCGCCCAGTGCCTCGGTGAGCCAGCGTCGCGCCGCGGTGGCATTGGTCAACGTCTCCAAGGTGGTGAACGTCTTGGAGGCGATCACGAAAAGCGTTGTCGCCGGGTCCAGGCCGTCGAGCGTGGCGACCAGATCGGCCGGGTCGACGTTGGAGACGAACCGGGCCGAGATCCCGGCATCGGCGTAGTGACGCAGCGCGTCGTACACCATCACCGGCCCCAGATCCGAGCCGCCGATGCCGATGTTGACGACGGTGGCGATGCGCTGCCCGGTGGCCCCGGTCCACTCGCCGGACCGCAGCCGGTCGGTGAAGGTGCCCATCGCGTCGAGCACCTCATGCACGTCGGCGACGACATCCTGCCCGTCGACCTCCAACTCGGCGCCCTTGGGCAGGCGCAGGGCGGTGTGCAGCACCGCGCGGTCCTCGGAGGTGTTGATGTGCGTGCCGGAGAACATCGCGGCGCGGCGGCCCTCCAAGTCGGCGGCCCTGGCCAGATCGGCGAGGAGGCCCAGGGTTTCGCGCGTCACCCGGTGCTTGCTGTAGTCGATATAGAGATCGCCGACGGTCAGCGTCAGTTCGGTGCCGCGGGCCGGGTCTTCGGCGAAGAGCTCCCGAAGATTCTTCGACGCCACCGCGTCGTGGTGGCGTTGCAGCGAATGCCATGCGGCCGTTTCGGTGATGTCAGCACTCATTCTTCTGACCTTAGTGCGGCGCCCGGATCGAAGGTGTACATGATGGATGTATGCGCATTGAAGACTTGATTTCATCCGTGCCGACCGGTCTGTGGATCGGTGGTGAGGAACGGGCAGGCTCGTCCACCTTCGACGTGCTCAATCCGGCGACCGACGAGGTCATCACGTCGGTGGCCGACGCAGGAGCCGAGGACGGTATCGCCGCGCTGGACGCCGCCGCCGCGGTACAGGCGGACTGGGCGGCCACCCCGGCCCGTGAGCGCGGCGAGATCCTGCGTTCGGTCTTCGAAACCCTCACCGCGCGAAGCGAAGACCTTGCCACCCTGATGACCCTCGAAATGGGCAAGGTGATCGCCGAGAGCCGCGGCGAGGTCAAGTACGGCGCCGAGTTCTTCCGCTGGTTCGCCGAGGAGGCGGTGCGCATCGCCGGCCGCTACACCCCGGCACCGGCGGGCACCGGCCGCATCCTGGTCACGAAGATGCCCGTCGGCCCCTGCTACGCCATCACCCCGTGGAACTTCCCGCTGGCGATGGGCACCCGCAAGATCGGACCGGCCCTGGCCGCCGGCTGCACCATGCTGGTCAAGCCCGCCCAGGAGACGCCGCTGACCATGCTGCTGCTGGCCAAGCTGATCGACGATGCCGGGCTGCCCAAGGGGGTGCTGTCGGTGCTGCCGACCACCAAGCCCGGCGACCTCACCGGTGCCCTGATCGATGACGGCCGGCTGCGCAAGCTGACCTTCACCGGGTCTACCGGGGTGGGCAAGGCGCTGGTGAAACAGTCCAGCGACAAGCTGCTGCGCACCTCCATGGAACTGGGCGGCAACGCCCCGTTCGTGGTGTTCGACGACGCCGATGTCGATGCGGCGGTCGAGGGCGCCCTGCTGGCCAAGATGCGCAACGGCGGCGAGGCGTGCACCGCCGCCAACCGTTTCCACGTGGCCAACGCGGTGCGCGAGGAGTTCACCGACAAGCTGGTGAAGCGGATGAGCGAGTACACCCTGGGCAACGGATTGGAGGATTCGTCGACGCTGGGCCCGCTGATCTCGGCCAAGCAGCTCGGTATCGTCGCCGACCTGGTGTCCGACGCGGTGGCGCGCGGCGCCGAGGTGGCGGTCGGCGGGGTCGCGCCCGGCGGCCCCGGACATTTCTACCCGGCCACCGTGCTGGCCGACGTGCCCGCCGACGCCCGCATCCTCAAGGAGGAGGTCTTCGGGCCGGTCGCGCCGATCACCGGTTTCGACACCGAGGAGGAGGGCATCGCCGCGGCGAATGCCACCGAGTACGGCCTGGCGTCCTACATCTACACCCAGTCGCTGGACCGGGCGTTGCGGGTGGCGGAGTCCGTCGAGGCCGGCATGGTCGGGGTGAACCGCGGTGTCATCTCGGATGCGGCCGCCCCGTTCGGCGGGATCAAGGAATCCGGGTTCGGGCGTGAGGGCGGTTCGGAAGGTATCGAGGAGTACCTGGAGACCAAGTACATCGCCTTCACGCCGTAGCTAGTGGCCGAGCCGGCCGCGGCCCAGGCGTAACAGCAGCATGGCCAGGTCTTTGCCCTCCGGGCCGAGCTCGCTGTAGCGCTCGATGACCTTCATCTCCCGGCTGTGCACCAGCCGGGTGCCGCCGGAGGCCATCCGGGCCTTGCCGATGATCCGGGAAACCTCGGTGCGGCGTTGCACCGCGGCCAGGATCGTGGCGTCCAGTTCGTCGATCTCCAGACGCAGATCGTCGATGTTGGCGGCGGGCTCGGGTGACACGAACCGAGTGTGCCACCCGACGCAGATTCGGTGCAAAGCCGGGTCACGGGGATGTCACCGTTCAGCGGTAGATTCGAGACCGAAATGACATCGCTTTCTCACGCACCAGCTCACGCTTCCGGTGGGGCCTCCGAAACCGACCAGCTGCTGGACGGGCTCAACCCGCAGCAGCGCCAGGCCGTCCTGCACGAAGGGTCCCCGCTGCTCATCGTGGCCGGTGCCGGATCGGGCAAGACGGCGGTGCTCACCCGGCGCATCGCCTATCTACTGGCCGCCCGCGAGGTGGGCGTCGGCCAGGTGCTGGCCATCACGTTCACCAACAAGGCCGCCGCGGAGATGCGCGAACGGGTCGTGGCACTCATCGGGCCGCGCGCCCGGAGCATGTGGGTGTCCACCTTCCACGCCACCTGCGTGCGCATCCTGCGCAACCAGGCCTCGCTGCTGCCCGGGCTGAACTCCAACTTCTCCATTTATGACGCCGACGACTCGCGGCGGCTGCTCATGATGATCGCCAAGGACATGGGCCTGGACACCAAGCGGTACTCGCCGCGGTTGTTGGCCAACAGCATCTCCAACCTGAAGAACGAGCTGATCGATCCCGACCAGGCGCTCGCCGATCTCACCGAGACCGCCGACGACATGTCCAAGACCGTGGCTTCGGTGTTCGGCGAGTACCAGCGCCGGCTGCGGGCGGCCAACGCCCTGGACTTCGACGATCTCATCGGTGAGACAGTCGCTGTGCTGCAAGCCTTTCCGCAGATCGCCCAGTACTACCGGCGGCGGTTCCGGCACATTCTGGTCGACGAGTACCAGGACACCAACCACGCCCAGTACATGCTGGTGCGCGAGCTCGTCGGCGTGGAGACAACCCAGGACGGTGTGACACCCGGCGAGCTGTGTGTGGTGGGTGACGCCGATCAGTCGATCTATGCGTTCCGTGGCGCCACCATCCGCAATATCGAGGATTTCGAGCGCGACTACCCGAACGCGACCACGATTCTGCTGGAACAGAATTACCGCTCCACGCAGACGATCCTGAACGCTGCCAACGCCGTCATCTCCCGCAACACCGGGCGCCGCGAGAAGCGGCTGTGGACCGATTCCGGTGAGGGCGAACTGATCGTCGGCTATGTCGCCGACAACGAGCACGACGAGGCACGTTTCGTCGCCGAGGAGATCGACGCGCTGGCCGACGGCCACCAGGTCAACTATTCCGATGTGGCGGTCTTCTACCGGACCAACAACTCGTCGCGGGCGTTGGAAGAAGTGTTCATCCGCGCCGGGATCCCGTACAAAGTCGTTGGCGGAGTGCGGTTCTACGAGCGCAAAGAGATCCGCGACATCGTGGCCTACCTGCGGGTGCTGGACAACCCCGGCGATGCGGTGAGCATGCGGCGCATCCTGAACACCCCGCGCCGCGGGATCGGTGACCGCGCCGAGGCCTGCGTGGCGGTGTACGCCGAGAACACCGGCGGCAGCTTCAACGACGCCTTACAGGCCGCCGCGGAGGGCCGGGTGCCGATGCTGAACACCCGCTCGGAGAAGGCCATCGCCTCGTTCACCCAGCTGCTCGACAGCCTGCGCGGCGGCCTCGACGGTGAACTCGGCGATCTGGTGGAGGCCGTGCTGGACCGCACCGGATACCGGCGCGAACTCGAAGCCTCCAGCGACCCCCAGGATCTGGCGCGGCTGGACAACCTGAACGAACTCGTCAGCGTCGCACACGAATTCAGCATCGACCTGGCCAACGCCCAGGCCTTACGCGAGGAAGAGGGCGTGGCCGAGGACGAGGACGTTCCCGACACCGGCGTGCTGGCCCAGTTCCTGGAGCGGGTGTCGCTGGTTGCCGACGCCGACGGTATCCCCGAACACGAATCCGGCGTGGTCACCATGATGACGCTGCACACCGCCAAGGGTCTGGAGTTCCCGGTCGTGTTCGTCACCGGGTGGGAGGACGGCATGTTCCCGCACATGCGGGCCCTCGGTGACCCGACCGAGCTGTCCGAGGAACGCCGGTTGGCCTACGTCGGTATCACCCGCGCCCGGCAGCGGCTGTACCTGAGCCGGGCCAAGGTGCGTTCGTCCTGGGGCCAGCCGATGCTCAATCCGGAGTCGCGGTTCCTGCGCGAGATCCCGGAGGACCTGATCAACTGGCGCCGCGTCGAGGCACCGTCGGCGGCGTTGAGTGCCCCGCGGGTCGGACGGTTCGCCGACAGTGCACGCCCGGCGCCGGTCCCGGCGAAGGCGCGCAACCGGGCGATCTTCACGCTGGAGCCGGGGGACCGGGTCACCCATGACAAGTACGGGCTGGGCCGCGTCGAAGAGGTCTCCGGGATGGGGGAGTCGGCGATGTCGCTCATCGACTTCGGCAGCGCCGGCCGTGTCAAGCTGATGCACAACCACGCACCGGTGCAGAAGCTCTAGCTGCGCGTCCAGTCCCGGGTGCTCGGCAACAGTGCGAGCACGATCGCGGAGACCGGCAACAGCGGCATCGCGTACACCACCGGGTGCAGTTTGGCGCCGGCCAGGAACAGGCTGCCGAAGATCAGCAGTCCGATCGCGGCGCCGACGGCGATCAACAGCCGTCCCATCCGGCGCTGCAGTAGCAGGGCGATCAACCCGCCGATACCGGCGGCGGCCGAGATGGCGGTGAGGAATCCGATGGCGATGCAGAACAGCAGATCGGTGTTCCACCACCCGGCGATCAGATCGGTCGCGATGACGGCGGTGGCCCAGCCGGACAGGATGCTCAGCACGGCGGCCGCGATGGCGGTGGCGGGCCCGGGCGACCGTCGCGAGGGGACGGTGACCGGTACGGGCCGTGGGATGTAGGCGGTGTGTCCTGCCTCGGTGGGGGTACCCGCGTTGGACGTCCGGTCGTCGCTCAATGAGGGAGCGTTCAGCGCGGGAAAGGAACCGGTGGGGGTCCGGCGAATGATGCGAGGGTGATCAGCGGGCGGTTCGGGTGGATCCGGAGTCACCCGTCCAACGTAGCTTTTCGGCCGATGTGAGTTCTCAGCCCACGTAGCTGCCGGGGCTGAGCCCCCGCTGTGCCAGCCACGGCACCGGATCAATGCGGTTGGAGCCGTTCATCAGCACCTCGAAGTGCAGATGCGGGCCGGTCGAGTTACCGCGGTTGCCCATGGTGGCGATCTGGTCGCCGGCCATCACCCGCTGGCCCTTGCTGACCAGCCAGGTGTTGATGTGACCGTACAGCGTCACGGTGCCATCCGAGTGACGCAGCTTCACAAGCGCGCCGTAACCGGCCGTCGGGCCGACCTCGACGACGACGCCGTCGCTGGCCGCCATGATCGGGGTGCCGATCGGACCGGCGATGTCGATCCCGCCGTGCAGCACGCCCCAGCGGTACCCGAATCCGGAGGTCCACACGCCCTTGGTCGGCATCGCGAAGAGTGGTCGCACCAGGCGCGCCTCGCGCTCGGCGCGCTCCTGCGCGAACGCCGCGGCCTTGGTGATCTCCTCGGCGTGGATCGCCCCCGAGGCCACCGGTTGCACCGCGACGATCTGCATACCGTCAGGGGAGCCGCTGATGGCCGCGCCGTTGATGAGCGCGTTGTCGGCGGCCAGCACCGTGTCGGTGGTCGGCGCGCTCTCCGGGTTGCTCAGCGAGTACGCGCCCGAGGCGGTCGCGCCGGCGGCCATGGCCGCGATCATCAGACGGCTCTTGACCGCACCGACGGTCTGCTTGCGGTGGGCACCGCCGCTGCGTTGCAGGGGCCCGCCGCGCATGTCGATCACATCGGTGAGGGCGTTACCGTCGCTGAGATCGGTGTGACTATCGCGATAGGCGTGCGACGACCCGTGATCCTCGCCGGCATCGCCGGTCGGCGTCGGCCGTGACCGGAATTCGCTCGGGATGACGAGTCGCAACGGCACCAGGTCGTCGGTGTCATGAAGGTCGTCGAGTTCGGGGGCGGCGATGACGCGCTGTTCTTTGTCGAACGCTGAGCTATCGCGAAAGTCCAGGTCATGGAGGTCGCCGAACTCGTTGAACGGGATGATGTCGGTGACTTCTGCGGGGCTGTGGGTGGAGAGCCCTTTCGTCGCTACCCCCCGGAGGGTTCGGGACGAACTGTGCTCAGCCAACCTGGAGTGCCCTTCGCGTCGTGACCTGTCCGTTATCAAGACCAGTAGGCACGTTAACCAAATCCCAATGTTGGTGGCAACTCAAGTGAGCATTCCCACCCCGAATGTGACTTGTATCACCAATGGGGTCCGGTGAGATGTACCACATGAGCGGTGGGCGATGACGGCGGCCGACACCGAGGTGGATACAGTGCCAGCGAGCCTGTCGCGGCCTTCCGGCCGGTCCGGCGGCCCACTTCAGAAGTCAGTTCGCACCGACGCGATTTAGGAAGCTCATGGATCTGTTCGAATACCAGGCGAAAGAGCTGTTCGCCAAGCACAACGTACCCACTACGCCCGGCCGGGTCACCGACTCGCCGGAGGACGCCAAGGCGATCGCCGAGGAGATCGGCAAGCCGGTCATGGTGAAGGCTCAGGTCAAGGTCGGCGGCCGCGGCAAGGCCGGCGGCGTGAAGTACGCGGCCACCCCCGCCGACGCGCTGGAGCACGCCACCAACATCCTGGGCCTCGACATCAAGGGCCACATCGTCAAGAAGCTGCTGGTCGCCGAGGCCAGTGACATCGCCGAGGAGTACTACATCTCCTTCCTGCTCGACCGCTCTAACCGCACCTACCTGGCCATGTGCTCGGTGGAGGGTGGCATGGAGATCGAAGAGGTCGCCGCGACCAAGCCCGAGCGGCTCGCCAAGGTGCCCGTCGACGCCGTCAAGGGTGTCGATCTGGCCTTCGCGCGCGAGATCGCCGAGAAGGGTCACCTGCCCGCCGAGGTGCTCGACGCCGCGGCCGTGACCATCCAGAAGCTCTGGGAGGTCTTCATCGGTGAGGACGCCACCCTGGTGGAGGTCAACCCGCTGGTGCGCACGCCCGACGATCAGATCCTGGCGCTGGACGGCAAGGTCACCCTGGACGCGAACGCCGACTTCCGGCAGCCCGGCCACGCCGAGTTCGAGGACAAGGACGCCACCGATCCCCTCGAGCTCAAGGCCAAGGAGAACGACCTCAACTACGTCAAGCTCGACGGCGAGGTGGGCATCATCGGTAACGGTGCCGGCCTGGTCATGTCGACGCTGGACGTCGTCGCCTACGCCGGTGAGCGTCACGGCAACGTGAAGCCCGCCAACTTCCTCGACATCGGTGGTGGCGCCTCGGCCGAGGTGATGGCCAACGGTCTCGACGTCATCCTGGGCGACAGCCAGGTCAAGAGCGTCTTCGTCAACGTCTTCGGTGGCATCACCGCCTGCGACGCGGTCGCCAACGGCATCGTCGGTGCGCTCAAGAAGCTCGGCGACAGTGCGAACAAGCCACTGGTGGTCCGCCTGGACGGCAACAACGTCGAAGAGGGCCGTCGCATCCTCGACGAGGCCAACCACCCCCTGGTCATCCAGGCCGACACCATGGACGCCGGCGCCGACAAGGCCGCCGAGCTGGCCAACAAGTAAGGGAGCCAACACAGATGTCTATCTTCCTGAACAAGGATTCCAAGGTCATCGTCCAGGGCATCACCGGCGGTGAGGGCACCAAGCACACCAAGCTGATGCTCAAGGCCGGCACCCAGGTCGTCGGCGGCGTCAACGCCCGCAAGGCCGGCACTAAAGTCACCCACGTAGATAAAGATGGCAAGGACGTCGAACTCCCGGTGTTCGGTTCGGTGGCCGAGGCCATGAAGGAGACCGGCGCCGACGTGTCGATCGCCTTTGTGCCGCCGGCCTTCTCGAAGGACGCGATCATCGAGGCGATCGACGCCGAGATCCCGCTGCTGGTCGTCATCACCGAGGGCATCCCGGTGCAGGACAGCGCGTATGCGTGGGCCTATAACGTCGAGAAGGGTGAGAAGACCCGCATCATCGGGCCGAACTGCCCCGGCATCATCACCCCCGGTGAGTCGCTGGTCGGCATCACGCCCAACAACATCACCGGCAAGGGCCCGATCGGACTGGTCTCCAAGTCCGGCACCCTGACCTACCAGATGATGTACGAGCTGCGCGATCTCGGCTTCTCCACCGCCATCGGCATCGGCGGCGACCCGGTCATCGGCACCACCCACATCGATGCCATCGAGGCATTCGAGAAGGATCCCGAGACCAAGCTGATCGTGATGATCGGCGAGATCGGTGGCGACGCCGAAGAGAAGGCCGCGGCCTACATCAAGGCCAATGTCACCAAGCCGGTCGTCGGCTACGTCGCGGGCTTCACCGCTCCCGAGGGCAAGACGATGGGCCACGCCGGCGCCATCGTGTCCGACGGTGCGGGCACCGCGGCCGGTAAGCAGGAGGCCCTGGAGGCCGCCGGTGTGAAGGTCGGCAAGACCCCGTCGGAGACCGCCGCCAAGGCACGCGAGCTGCTCGCAGGCCTGTAACCCCGAGCACTCGAAAAGCCCCTGGAATCAACACGATTCCAGGGGCTTTCTCGTGGGCCGGCTCAGAGGTGCTTGGCCAGGAACTTCTCGACGGCGTGGTACATGTCGATGTTGTTGTCCGGGTTGAGGAATCCGTGCCCCTCGTCCTCCTTGACCATGTACTCGACCTCGACGCCACGGGCGCGCAGGGCGGCGACCATATTGTCGGACTCGGCCTGTACGACGCGAGAGTCGTTGGCGCCCTGCACCACCAGCAGCGGGGTGCGGATCTGGTCGACCTTTGTGATCGGCGAGCGGGCCAGCATATCGGCCTCCTGCGCGGGATCCTTCGGGTCGCCGACGTAGAGGTTCCAGTTGTTGGCCAGGAACCGGCGGCCCACATCGGGCAGCGTGCGCATGAAGTTGGGCAGGCTGGAGATCCCGACGTAGTCGATGGCCGCGGCGAAGACGTCCGGGGTGAACGTGACACCGACCAGCGTGGCGTATCCGCCATAAGAGCCGCCGAAGATGGCCACCCGGTCCCGGTTGGCGAAGCCCTGCTTGACCGCCCAGTCCACCGCGTCGATCAGATCGTCGTGCATCTTGCCGGCGAATTCGCCGATGGCGGCCTGGGTGAAGGCCTTGCCGTATCCGGTCGATCCGCGAAAGTTGACCTGCAGCACCGCATATCCCCGGTTGGCCAGCAACTGCACGTCGGGCTGGTAGCCCCAGCAGTCCCGTGACCACGGGCCACCGTGCACCAGCAGCACCAGTGGCAGGTTCTCCGGCGGCACCCCCACCGGCAGCGTCAGATACGAATGCAGGTCCAGCCCGTCGCGTGCGGTGATGGTGACCGGAGTCATCTCGGCCAGCGCGGCGGGATCCAGGTGCGGGTAGGGCCGGAACAGCAGTCTGCTCTCGCCGGTCGCGTGGTCGTAGAAATAGGTGACATTCGGATCGCGGTCGTGGCTGAAGTTGACCACCCAGCGTTGTCCGCTGTCGTCGCAGGACATTCCGGCCAGGTCGCCATCGGAAAGTTCGGTGAGCTTGCCCAGTACCTCGGCGAACTCGTCGTCGAGAGCGTGGATCACCTGTCGCTCACCGTAGTAGCGGGCACCGATCAGTTCCCCGGTCCGCTCGCTGATGATGAACGGTGACGGCAGCACCAGCTGCGCGCCGAGGTCGAGCGTCGGGTGACTGTGTACCTCGGTCTCCTCGCCGGTGGCGACGTCGATGCGGGCCAGCCGGAGCCGGTCGCTGCCCTGATAGGAGCCCAGCCAGATGCCGGCGCCATCGGGAGAGACGGCGATCGGGTGGATGCCCAGGGGGTAGTCCCTACCCTCGTAGACCCTGATCGTGCGCAGTGACCGGGTGGCCGGATCCCATTGCGAGATCTCGACATCGCCCTCGGCGGTCAGGGTGTTGGTGAACAGCTCGCCGCCGGGCCCGCCGATCCAGCTGACCACGGTGCCGGGATTCTCGGCGAGCAGGGTGAGCTCACCGGTGGCGATGTCGAGTTCGAAGGCGTCGACCAGTTCGGCATTGCGCGCGTTGTGCTGGACCAGGGCCTTGCCCGGACGCGCCTTGAGCAGTTCGTAGGAGGCGCGCACCCGGGGGAACGGGGTGAGGTCCACGGCGGGGGTGTCCGGCGCATCCGGGTCCACCCGGTACACGTGCCAGTGCTCGTCGCCACCGCTGTCCTGCATGTACAGCAGCCACCGCGAATCCTGGGTCCAGCTGTTGACGTACACGCTGCGGGTTTCGTCGGCGGTGACGCAGCGGGGGTCCTCCTTGCCGTCCACGTCCTGCACCCACACGTTGAGGCGGTTCCGCCACGGGGCGAGGTAGGCGATGCGGGTGCCGTCCGGGGAGATGGTGGCCCCGGCCCGCTCGGGCGGGCTGAAGAAGTCCTCGACGGAAATGATCGCGGGGGATTGCGTCGTGTCGGTCACGAGGTCCTTTCTCGATGGATTGTCACTAAGTGACAACTCCACAGTGTCACTAAGTGACAAGACCGTCAAGTGAGTTTCGAACCCTGCGGGCGTGACGGTGCCCGGACTGGAACATGTTCCAGCCGGTCAGTTAGCCTGACGAACTAACACGTGTCAGGAGGCCTGTAATGGTGGATCCACGTACGCCGGTGATCGTCGGTGTCGGACAGTTCACCGAGCGCGTCGACGCGCCGGACTACCGCGGGATGTCGTCGGTCGACCTGGCCACCGAGGCGGTGCGGGCCGCGCTGGCCGACACCGGCGCCGACGCGGCCGCGGTGGCAGCGGCGATCGAGGTCTTCGTCGGGCTCCGGCAGTTCGAGATCTGCACGCCGTTCTCCGAGGCGCCGCTGGGGTGCTCGGACAACTACCCGCGATCGGTCGCGGCCCGTACCGGTGCCGATCCGGCTCGCGCGGTGCTCGAACCGCTGGGCGGGCACGGATCGCAGAAGGTCGTCACCGAGTTCTCCGGCGCCATCGCGGCCGGCGACGCCGAGGTGGTCCTGGTGCTCGGGTCCGAGAACGGATCGACGCTGCGGTATTTCGCCGGCCGCGAGGACAAACCCGACCACTCCGAACAGGTCGGCGGGCAACTCGAGGACCGCGGGTACGGATTCGATCAGTACATGAACGAGTACACCGCCAAGCACGGATTGACCGGCGCTCCCGTGCAATACGGGTTACTGGACAACGCGCGGCGGGCCCGCCTCGGCGCCACGGTGGACGACTACCGACGCGACATGGCCGAGTTGTTCGCGCCGTTCTCCGAGGTCGCCGCCCGAAACCCGCTGTCCTCGTCTCCGGTGCCGCGCTCCGTCGACGAGCTGCTCACCGTCACCGCAGAAAACCGGATGATCTGTGATCCCTACCCGCGGTTGATGGTGGCCCGCGATCAGGTGAACCAGGGCGCCGCCGTGCTGATCATGTCGGTGGCCGCGGCCCGCCGGCTGTCGGTGCCCGAGGACAAATGGGTCTACCTGCACGGCCATGCCGACATGGTGGAGCAGCAGCTGCTCGACCGCGAGGACCTGAGCGTCAGCCTGTCCGCGGAAAAGGCCGTGGCAGAAGCGCTTCGGGTGGCCGGCATCGGGCTGTCGGAGGTGTCCACCTTCGACCTGTACAGCTGCTTCCCGTTCCCGGTGTTCTCCGTGTGCGACTCGACCGGGCTGGCGACCGATGATCCGCGCGGTCTCACGCTGACCGGTGGACTGCCGTACTTCGGCGGACCGGGAAACAGCTACTCCCTGCACGGCATCGCCGAGACTGTGAATGAAATGCGTTCCGATCCGGGATCATTCGGACTTGTCGGCGCCAACGGTGGGGTGATGAGCAAGTATTCGGTCGGGGTGTACTCGACAACGCCCGCCGAGTGGGCGGCCGATGACAGCAAGGCACGGCAGGCCGAGATCGCCGCGCTTCCCACGGTGCCCGTCACCCGTGACGCCGACGGCACGGGTGTCATCGAGACGTACTCGGTGCGCTACGACTGGCCCGAGACCACCGGTGTCATCATCGGCCGGCTCGAGGCCGACGGCTCGCGGTTCATGGCACTGAGCACCGACGAAGCCCTGGTGGCGCTGATGTCCGACGGTGATCCGCTGGGTGCGCGCATCGAGGTGAAGTCCACCGAGGACGGCATCAACCTGGCGACCCTGGCATAGCGCCGACGGCCTCCAGCGTCGACTTGTCGGTGGGTTTCGGCCGGAGAACCACCCACAAGTCGACGTTGAGCGAAAGCCTCAGACCAGCTGGGCGAGCTTGCCCGCCAGCCGCTCCACGTAGGCGGCGACCTCGGCCTCGGGCTTGTCGGGCAGCCCGAACAGCACCTCGGTGACGCCGAGATCGCGCCAGCGGGCCAGCTTCTCGGGATCCGGCTTGAAGTCCAGTGCCACGATCTGCGGGGCGCCCTCGCGGCCGGCCGCCGCCCAGGTGTCCTGCAGCAGCTTCACCGGCGCGTCGATGTCGAAGTCGCGCGGGGTGGTGATCCAGCCGTCGGCCGACTTCGCGATCCACTTGAAGTTCTTCTCGGTGCCCGCCGCGCCGACCAGCACCGGGATGTGTGACTGCACCGGCTTGGGCCACGCCCAACTCGGGCCGAAGCTGACGAATTCGCCGTCGTAGGAGGCTTCTTCGTCGGTCCACAGCGAGCGCATGGCTTCCAGGTACTCGCGCAGCATGGTGCGGCGACGGCCCGGCGGCACCTTATGGTCGGCCAATTCGTCGGTGTTCCAACCGAATCCGACACCCAGGCTGACGCGGCCCCCGGACAGGTGATCCAGCGTCGCGATCGACTTGGCCAGCGTGATCGGGTCGTGCTCGACGGGCAGTGCCACCGCGGTGGACAGCCGGACCCGGCTGGTGACGGCGGCGGCGGTGCCCAGGCTGACCCAGGGATCGAGGGTGCGCATATAGCGGTCATCGGGGAGCGACTCGTCGCCGGTCGTCGGGTGCGCCGCTTCCCGCTTGATCGGGATGTGGGTGTGCTCGGGCACGTAGAAGGTGGTGAAACCGTGGTCATCGGCCAGCTTGGCCGCCGGTGCCGGAGCGATGCCGCGGTCACTGGTGAAAAGTACGAGCCCGTAGTCCATGCCCAGAATTAGAACGTGTTCTAGTCCGTCAGCGCAAGGCCGGGCCGCCTGCCGTTCCGCTCAGCCAGATCGTTACTGGTGACTGCCGGGGTGCGCGGGTGCTCGGATGGCAGCCATGACGACCGAACGCATCGCCGACCAGATCACGTTCGCCTACTGGGTGCCCAACGTCAGCGGCGGCCTGGTGACCAGCGATATCGAGCAGCGCACGGATTGGAACTACGAGTACAACAAGAAGCTGGCGCAGACCGCGGAGAACAACGGTTTCGAGTACGCGCTGTCCCAGGTGCGCTACGAGGCCAGCTACGGCGCGGAGTACCAGCACGAGTCGACGAGCTTCAGCCTGGCCCTGCTGCTGGCCACCGAACGGCTCAAGGTGATCGCCGCGGTGCACCCGGGCCTGTGGCAGCCCGCGGTGCTGGCCAAGCTGGGGGCCACCGCCGACCAGCTGTCGGGCGGCCGGTTCGCGGTCAACGTGGTGTCCGGCTGGTTCAAGGACGAGTTCACCCATCTGGGTGA
Source organism: Mycolicibacterium frederiksbergense (assembly GCA_030499155.1). Classification (GTDB taxonomy): domain Bacteria; phylum Actinomycetota; class Actinomycetes; order Mycobacteriales; family Mycobacteriaceae; genus Mycobacterium; species Mycobacterium frederiksbergense_A. Next base: position 2,701,908 of record JAUKNU010000001.1, read on the forward strand.
GCCGTGGCTGGAGCACGACGAGCGCTACCGCCGCAGCGCGGAGTTCCTGCAGGTTCTGCGCAAGATCTGGACCGAGGACGAGGTGGATTTCCGCGGCGACTTCTACCGGATTCACGATTTCACCCTGAAGCCCAAGCCGCTGAACACCGTCGAGCGTCCGAACCCGGAACTGTTCCAGGGCGGCAACTCCACCGCCGCGCGCCGCAACGGCGGCCTGTATTCGGACTGGTACTTCTCCAACGGCAAGGACTTCGCCGGAATCACCGAGCAGGTGGTGGAGGTGCGCGACCACGCCCGCACCGTGGGCCGCGAGGTCAAGGTCGGGCTGAACGGGTTCATCATCGCCCGCGATACCGAGAAGGAAGCCCGTGACACCCTGCGCGAGATCATCGACAAGGCCAACAAGCCGGCCGTCGAGGGCTTTCGGGGGGCTGTGCAGCAGGCCGGCAATTCGACCGGGGACAAGAAGGGCATGTGGGCGGACTCGTCGTTCGAGGATCTCGTCCAATACAACGACGGATTCCGCACCCAGCTCATCGGCACCCCGGAACAGATCGCCGAGCGGATCGCGGCGTACCGCAAACGCGGGGTGGACCTCATCCTGGGCGGCTTCCTCCACTTCCAGGAGGAAATCGAGTACTTCGGGCAAAAAGTGTTGCCGCTCGTCCGGGAAATCGAGGCCGCCGATCAGAGCGCTCCGAACGCTCCGGTGCTCGTATCGGCCTGAGCCGCCGCCCAGCGTGGTGCGCTAGCGTGGGTTCGAAATCGCTCACACAGGAGAGTCATGACTTACCCGCCCGGTAACCCCGGATATCCGCCTGCCCAGCAGGGCAACCAGTACGCGCCCACCCAGCAGTACGGCGAGCCCGCAGAGGTAGGCCCCAGCAAGCTGCCTGTCTACCTGACCGCTGCCGTCGCAGTGTTCGGGCTGGCGACCTACGCGTTCAATTTCGGTCCGCTGCTGACGATCAGCAACTCGGACTTCCCGCAGTTCGGCAGCGCCAGCGGCAGCACTCCGGGTCTCGGCCTCGCGGTCGCGGCCTCGGTGCTCGCCGCGCTGCTGGCCGGTGTCGGTCTGCTGCCCAAGCAGAAGGCCCGGACCGGTCTGGTGGCCGTCACGTCCACGCTGTCCTTCCTGCTGGTGCTGGCCGAGGTCATCAACGCCCCGGCCGGGCTGTCCATCGGATGGGGGCTGTACCTGGTCATCGCCACCACATTGCTGCAGACCGGCGCCGCCGTCACCGCGCTGCTGTTCGACGCGGGTGTCCTCTCGCCGCCGGCGCCCAAGCCGCGCTACGAGCAGCAGCAGCCCTACGGCCAATACGGCGCGCCGTATTACGGTCAGCCGGGTGGCCAGCAGCAGTACGGCGCACCGACGCACCAACCGCAGCAGCAGCGTCCCGGTTACCCGTCGCAGTACGGCTACCAGGGCGCCCCGAACACCGGCGGATTCCAGTCCGCCGCCGGCGCCCCCGGTTCGCACAACGGCCCGCCGACACCGCCCACCGGGTTCCCGGCCTTCGGGCAGCCGCAACAGCCACAGGGTTCCTCGGCGCCGACAGCCGCGGTTCCGGCGCAACCGTCCGCGACACCGCCGAGCCAGCCCGAGTCCTCACCGCAGTCCGGCACACCCTCGTCGTAGTCTGGGCGTCGCGCACCCGGACGTCGGATGCGTCGACGCGCGCGAGGAGCGACCCAGCTAGTGGTGGACAACCGGTCAGTCGGTACCCGACAGGCTCGCGACCTGCTCAGGGTCGCGTTCGGGCCGTCGGTGGTGGCACTCGGTGTGATCGCGGCGGTGACGCTGGTTCAGCTGCTCATCGCCAACAGCGATATGACCGGCGCGTTCGGCGCCATCGCCAGCATGTGGCTGGGCGTGCATCAGGTTCCGGTCTCCATCGGGGGCAGCGAACTCGGTGTGATGCCGCTGCTGCCGGTGCTGCTGATGGTGTGGGGCACCGCGCGTACCACCGCGGCCGCGGCCGCGCGGTCCTCCTGGTTCGTCATCCGCTGGGTGGTGGCCTCGGCCCTGGGCGGCCCGCTGCTCATCGCGGCCCTGTCGCTGGCCGTCATCCACGATGCGGCCTCGGTGATCACCGAGTTGCAGACCCCCGAGGCCTCCCGGGCGTTCGCCGGGGTGCTGGCTGTGCACGCCATCGGTGCGCTGATCGGCGTCGCGATGGCCGGGCGGTTGCTCACGCTGCCGGGGGTGCCGCACTGGCTGCCCGAGTCGCTGCGTGCCGCCGCGGCCGGGGTGCTGGCCCTGCTCGGGCTGTCCGGTGTGGTGGCGGCCGGTTCGATCGTCGTGCACTGGGGGACCATGCACGACCTGTTCGGTATCACCGATTCGATGTTCGGCCAGTTCAGCCTGGCGCTGCTCTCGGTGCTCTATATCCCCAACGTGCTGGTCGGGACGGCCGCCGTCGCGGTGGGTTCCAGCGCGCACATCGGGCTGGCCAACTTCAGTTCCTTCACCGTGCTCGGCGGGGACATCCCGGCCGTGCCGGTGCTCGCCGCGGTGCCGACACCGCCGCTGGGGCCGATCTGGGTGGCGCTGCTGATCGTGGCCGCGGTCTCGGCGGTGGCGCTGGGCCAGCAGTGCGCCCGCCGACCGGCACCCTGGCCGATCGCCGCCGCGAAACTCGTGGTGGCCGCCCTGGTGGCCGCGCTGACCATGGCGCTGCTCGGCTACGCCGGTGGCGGCCGACTCGGTAACTTCGGCGACGTCGGGGTAGACCAGGTCACCTTCGGGCCCGCGGTGTTCCTGTGGTTCGTGTCCATCGGTGGGTTGACGGTCGTCATGGCCGGTGGCCTGGTGCGCAGGCCGAAGAAGGTGAAACCGGTCCCGGCTCCCGCCCCCGAGCCGGAACCCGAGGATGTGTTCGAGGACGAGGACACGATCACCGATATCGTCCTGCTGGACGCGCAGGCCGAGTTGCCCGAGCGCGCCGAGTCCTTCGAGCTCGGTGCACCGCCGGCGCCCGCGGAGCTGCCTGACGACCCGCTGCTCGACCCCGAGGAGCATTTCGTGGTCGACAGCGATCTTCCCGGCACGACCGCCGAAAAGCCGCGCGATCAGGACGACTAGGCTGCTGCGGGTGCAGCAGCGACCACTCCGCGTACCGGCGACCGCGCCGGCCCGGCTGGTGGTCCTGGCGTCCGGCACCGGTTCGCTGCTGTCCTCGCTGCTGGAGGCGGCCGCCGGGGACTACCCGGGGCGCGTGGTGGCCGTCGGCGCCGACCGGGCCTGCCCAGCGCTGGACGTCGCCGCAGCGGCGTCTATCCCGTCGTTCCAGGTGCGTCTGGGTGACCATCCGGATCGCGCCGCCTGGGACGGCGCGCTCACCGAGGCCGTCGCACAGCATGCACCGGACCTGGTGGTCAGCGCGGGCTTCATGAAAATTTTTGGGCAACAATTTCTTTCGCGCTTCGAAGGCCGGATCGTGAACACCCATCCGGCGCTACTGCCCGCCTTCCCCGGCGCCCACGCCGTACCGGATGCCATCGACTACGGCGTGCGCGTCACCGGGTGCACTGTGCATCTGGTCGACAGCGGGGTGGATACCGGGCCGATCCTGGCGCAGGAAGCCGTAGCGGTGTACGAGGATGACACCGCAGAGACATTGCACGAACGCATCAAGGACGTCGAGCGACGACTGCTGGTGGACGTGCTGGCCGCGCTGGCGACGCGCGGTGTGACCTGGACCGGACGAAAGGCGATTCTGGGATGAGTGACAAGCGGCCGATCCGGCGTGCGTTGATCAGTGTGTACGACAAGACGGGGTTGGTGGACCTCGCCCGCGGCCTGCACGAAGCAGGCGTCAGCATCGTCTCCACCGGTTCGACCGCGAAAACCATTGCCGGCGCCGGGGTCCCGGTGACGCCGGTGGAGGATGTGACCGGCTTCCCCGAGGTGCTCGACGGCCGCGTGAAGACGTTGCACCCCAAGGTGCACGCCGGCGTGCTGGCCGACCTGCGCAAGTCCGAGCACGAGGCGGCGCTGACCGACTTGGGCATCGCGCCGTTCGAACTCGTCGTGGTGAACCTGTATCCGTTCAGCGAGACGGTGGCCTCCGGCGCCGGGCCCGACGAGTGCGTCGAGCAGATCGACATCGGCGGCCCGTCCATGGTGCGGGCGGCCGCGAAGAACCATCCCAGCGTCGCCGTGGTCGTCAACCCGCTCGGGTATGACGGTGTGCTGGCCGCGGTGCGCTCCGGCGGGTTCACCCTCACGGAGCGGAAGAAGCTGGCCGCGTTGGCTTTCCAGCACACCGCCGAGTACGACGTGGCGGTGGCGGCCTGGATGGTCTCGGTGCTCGCCCCGGAAGAGGGCTCGGGGCTGCCGCGCTGGGTCGGGTCGACCTCGCGCCGCACCGCGGTGCTGCGCTACGGCGAGAACCCGCACCAGAAGGCGGCGCTGTACCGCGACGACGCCGGCTGGCCGGGACTGGCGCAGGCCGAGCAGCTGCACGGCAAGGAGATGTCCTACAACAACTACACCGACGCCGACGCCGCCTGGCGCGCCGCGTTCGACCACGAGCAGACCTGCGTGGCGATCATCAAGCACGCCAATCCCTGCGGTATCGCGGTGTCCTCGGTGTCGGTCGCCGATGCGCACGCGAAGGCGCACGCGTGTGACCCGTTGTCGGCCTTCGGTGGAGTGATCGCCACCAACAGCACCGTCAGCGTCGAGATGGCCGAGACGGTGGCCGGCATCTTCACCGAGGTGATCGTGGCCCCGGCCTATGCGCCCGGCGCGGTGGAGGCGCTGACCAAGAAGAAGAACATCCGCATCCTGGTCGCCGCTGAACCGGAGGGGGCCGCTGTCGATTTCCGGCCGATCAGCGGCGGGCTGCTGGTGCAGGAGCGCGACGCGCTCGACGCCGAGGGCGACGATCCGAACAATTGGACGCTGGCCACCGGTGATCCGGCCGACCCGGCCACGTTGGCCGATCTGGTCTTCGCCTGGCGTGCGGGCCGCGCGGTGAAGTCCAACGCCATCGTGATCGCCAAGGACGGCGCCACCGTGGGCGTCGGTATGGGACAGGTCAACCGGGTCGACGCGGCACGGCTGGCCGTCGAGCGGGCCGGCGAGCGCACCCAGGGCGCGGTGGCGTCATCGGATGCGTTCTTCCCGTTCCCGGATGGCCTGCAGACGCTGATCGACGCCGGGGTCAGGGCGGTCGTGCATCCGGGCGGATCGGTGCGCGACGACGAGGTCACCGCGGCGGCCGCCGCGGCCGGCATCACGCTGTACCTCACTGGCGCACGGCACTTCGCGCACTAGCGCCGAGTGGCCACTTATCGCACGGGATCTCGCGAAATCTGTGTGATAAGTGGCCAGTCGCGAACCGGGGTCAGGCGGTGGCTTCGCGACTTCCGGCGGCCGTCACGTGGTCGACGAAGGAAGCGATCTCCTCGACGGCGCGGCGCGCATCGGGGTTGACGTCGAAGGACAGCTGGAACATGTGCATCGCCTTGTCCCACAACTGAACCCACACCGGTACGCCCGCGGCGGTGAGCTGATCGGCCAGCACGAAGGTGTCGTTGCGCAGCATCTCGTCGGTGCCGATCTGCAGCAGGAACGGGCCCAACCCGGCCGCGTTGGACTCGGCGGGCATGATCGGCACGGGCCGTGTCCCGTTCACCGTGGCGAACACGTCGTAGATGAACTTCACCGTCATGAACGGGAACAGCACATCCTTGTGATCGCGCAGGGCGCGGTACTTGAGGTCCATGTCCGCGGACGTCAACGCCGACAGCAGCACCTGCCCGGCGGGGACCGTCAACCCGGCGTCCCGGATGGCCAGTGCGGTGTCGGCGGCGATCAGCCCGCCCGCCGAATCGCCGGCGAGCACGATGCGGCCGGGCTCGAAGCCCAACGCCAGCGCGTGCCGGTAGGCGTCCAGCCCGTCCTCGACGGCCTCGTCGATGCTGGCCTGCGGTGCCAGTCGGTAGCCGACGTTCAGCACCCGGGCACCGGTGGCGGCCGAGAGCTTCGAGGCGAACCGGCGGTGCGAGTTCAGGCCGAGCGTCACCAGCGCCGAACCGTGGAAATAGATGATGACGCGATCCGAATCCTTCGCGGTGGGCGCCAGCACCCATTCGGCGGGACAGTGCGGCAGCCGTTCGGGGGTGACGACGGTGCCGGGCAGCGCCCGGATGAGGCGCAGCGGGCGGTCGATGATGTCGAGATGCGCGCGCTGCAGGCCGGCCGGCCAGATCCGGTTGACGAGCAGGCCGATGCACGTGAGCAATCCCAGCACCGGACGCAGCGTGAGTGCGGTCAGTATGCCCAGTGCGCGGGACTGCCAGGACGCCGGGCCGAAGCTCACTGTGCTGGGCCGATCGCGCCATTCGTGCAAGTTCACGGTACCCATGGTACTGGGTAGTTTTCTGAGAGCGAAGCGGTGATCAGTCAGGTGGGCAAGCCCACACTCGACAGCAGTCGTAGCGTGGACGTCGTGACGTCACCTAATGATCTGCCCCGCACCGTCGGCGAGCTGCGCGCCTCTGGCCATCAGGAGCGCGGCATCAAACAGGAACTCCGGGAGAATCTGCTGGCCCGCCTCTCCGAAGGCGACGACATCTGGACCGGACTGTTCGGTTTCGAGGACACGGTGCTGCCGCAGGTGGAACGGGCCCTGATCGCCGGCCACGATTTCGTGCTGCTCGGTGAGCGCGGCCAGGGCAAGACCCGGCTGCTGCGATCGCTGATCGGGCTGCTCGACGAGTGGACGCCGGTGATCGAGGGCTCCGAGCTGCGCGAGCACCCGTACTCCCCGATCACGCCGGAATCGATCCGCCAGGCGGCCGCCGCCGGTGACGGCCTGCCGATCGGGTGGATCCACCGCAGCGAGCGCTACACCGAGAAGCTCGCCACCCCGGATACCAGCGTGGCCGACCTGGTCGGCGATATCGACCCCATCAAGGTCGCCGAGGGCCGCAGTCTCGGCGATCCGGAAACCATCGCCTACGGTCTCATTCCGCGTTCGCACCGGGGCATCGTCGCGGTCAATGAGCTGCCCGACCTCGCCGAGCGCATCCAGGTCGCGATGCTCAACGTGATGGAGGAACGCGATATCCAGGTCCGCGGCTACACGCTGCGGCTGCCGCTCGACGTGCTCGTGGTGGCCAGCGCCAACCCGGAGGACTACACCAACCGCGGCCGCATCATCACCCCGCTCAAGGACCGCTTCGGCGCCGAGATCCGCACCCACTACCCGCTGGAACTCGACGCCGAGGTCGCCGTCATCGCGCAGGAAGCGCACCTGTCCGCCGAGGTCCCCGAATACCTACTGGCGATCATCGCCCGGTTCGCCCGCGCCCTGCGCGAATCCACCGCGGTCGATCAGCGCTCGGGTGTCTCGGCGCGCTTCGCCATCGCCGCCGCCGAAACCGTCGCGGCCTCCGCGCGGCACCGCGGCGCCATCCTCGGCGAACAGGACCCGGTGGCCAGGGTGGTCGACCTGGGCACCGTGATCGACGTGCTGCGCGGCAAGCTGGAGTTCGAGTCCGGCGAGGAGGGCCGCGAGCAGGCGGTGATGGAGCACCTGTTGCGCCGCGCCACCGCCGACACCGCGTCCCGTGCGCTCGGCGGTATCGACGTCGGTCCGCTGGTGGCCGCCGTGGAGGCCGGTTCGCCGGTGACGACCGGGGAGCGGGTATCGGCCAAGGACGTGCTGGCCGCGCTGCCGGAACTGCCGGTGCTCGACGAGATCGCCGAGCGACTCGGCGCACAAACCGAAGGTCAGCGCGCGGCCGCGGTGGAGCTGGTACTGGAGGGCCTGTACCTGGCCAAGCGCATCGACAAGCAATCCGATGAGGGTGAAACCGTCTATGGCTAAACGCCTTTCCAGGTATTCGCGGTACTCCGGCGGGCCCGATCCGCTGGCGCCCCCGGTCGATCTGCGGGAGGCACTCGACGCCATCGGCGAGGACGTCATGTCCGGTGCCTCACCGCGCCGGGCGCTGCAGGAGCTGATGCGCCGCGGCACCGAGAACATGCCGGGGGCCGACCGGCTGGCCGCCGAGGTGAACCGCCGGCGCCGGGAACTGTTGCAGCGCAACAATCTCGACGGCACCCTGGCCGAGGTCAAGAAGTTGCTCGACGAGGCCGTGCTGGCCGAGCGCAAGGAACTCGCCCGGGCGCTGGACGATGACGCCCGCTTCGGTGAGATGCAGATCGACGCGCTGTCCCCGTCCCCGGCCAAGGCGGTCCAGGAACTCGCCGAATACGATTGGCGCTCAGCAGAAGCCCGCGAAAAGTACGACCAGATCAAGGATCTGCTCGGCAGGGAAATGCTCGACCAGCGGTTCGCCGGCATGAAGGAGGCGCTGCAGAACGCCACCGATGAGGACCGCCAGGCGATCAACAAGATGCTCGACGATCTCAACGACCTGCTGGAGAAGCACGCCAAGGGCGAAGACACCCAAGAGGACTTCGACACGTTCATGGCCGAACACGGCCAGCACTTCCCGGAGAACCCGCGCAATGTCGACGAGCTGATGGACTCGCTGGCCAAGCGCTCCGCCGCCGCCCAGCGTTTCCGCAACAGCCTGTCCGAATCCCAGCGTGCCGAACTGGATGCACTGGCGCAGCAGGCCTTCGGATCGCCGTCACTGATGAATGCGCTGAACCGGCTGGACGCCAACCTGCAGGCCGCCCGGCCCGGTGAGGACTGGTCGGGCTCGGAGGAGTTCAGCGGCGACGACCCGATGGGCATGGGGCAGGGCACCCAGGCGCTGGCCGATATCAGCGAGCTCGAGCAGCTGGCCGAGCAGCTGTCGCAGAGCTACGCCGGCGCGACCATGGAGGACGTCGACCTGGATATGTTGGCCCGCCAGCTCGGTGATGAGGCCGCGGTCAACGCGCGCACGCTCGCCGACCTCGAGCGCGCCCTGACCGAACAGGGCTTCCTGGACCGCGGCTCCGACGGTCAGTTCCGGTTGTCGCCCAAGGCGATGCGCCAGCTCGGGCAGACCGCGCTCCGTGATGTGGCGCAACAGCTTTCCGGCCGCCACGGTGAGCGTGAGACGCGCAGGGCCGGTGCGGCGGGCGAGCTGACCGGCGCCACCCGGCCGTGGGCGTTCGGGGACACCGAACCGTGGAACGTCACCCGCACCATCACCAATGCGGTGCTGAGGCAAGCGGGTAGCGGGCTCGCTGACGGGCCGGTGCGGTTCAGCGTCGAGGACGTCGAGATCTCCGAGACCGAGACCCGAACCCAGTCGGCCGTGGCGCTGCTGGTCGACACCAGCTTCTCCATGGTGATGGAGAACCGGTGGCTGCCGATGAAGCGGACCGCGCTGGCGCTCAACCATCTGGTGAGCACCCGGTTCCGCTCCGACGACCTGGAGATCATCGCGTTCGGCAGGCACGCGCGCACCGTCAGCGCCGCCGAATTGACCGCGCTGGAGGGCGTGCGCGATCAGGGCACCAACCTGCACCACGCACTGGCGCTGGCCGCCCGGCATCTGCGCCGGCACCCCAACGCTCAGCCGGTGGTGATGATCGTGACCGACGGCGAGCCGACCGCGCACCTGGAGGATTTCGGCGACGGCGCCGAGGCGTTCTTCTACTATCCGCCGCATCCACGCACCATCGCGCTGACGGTGAAGGGATTCGACGAGCTGGCCGCGCTCGGAGCGCAGCTGACGATCTTCCGCCTCGGCAGCGATCCGGGATTGGCCCGGTTCATCGACCAGGTGGCGCGCCGCGTCGGGGGCCGGGTGGTGGTGCCGGATCTGGACGGGCTGGGCGCAGCGGTGGTCGGGGACTACCTACGGGCCCGCCGTCGCTGACGGATTCCACGCGTACGCGGGGAGTGAGAGCAAAGAAAACGCCTCAGCTGTTCTTGCGCTTCTTACGCTTGATGCCGACGCTGCCCCACAGGGAGAACCCGCGGATGGTGATGCACGGTGCGCCGGGCGTGCCCTGCTCGCCGACGTGATCGAAGGACCCCATCACGCCGTGGCCGCGGACGGCGACATTGACCTCCGGCGGCAGCAGGATGGTCTGCCCGCCGAAGATCGAGATCGAGTGGATGTCCACCTCGGGCGAGGTGAAATCGGCGTACCGCAGATCGATCACGCCACCTCCGAACAGGGCGAACGCCGTCAGCCGCTTCGGGACGTTCCAGCGGCCGCGCCGCTCGAAGCCGCTCAGGATGGCCAGCAGCAACGTCGATGGTGCGGGCTTGCGGGTGCCCCCGCAATTGGCGGTGGTGGCGAAATCCGGCAGATCGGCGGACAACCGGGCCAGTTCGCCGTGCGTGGTGGCGGCATAGGCCTTGGCCAACCGCTGTTCGTATTCGTCCATCGACAGCCTGCCCTGAGAGGCGGCGTCGGTCAGCAACTGAGCTACCTGAATGCGCTCGGCGTCGCCGGCGCGGGTCGAGCCGTTCTGCCACGACGAAGTGCTCATCGTTACTGAGCCTACGACTCACGCCGGTAAACGCAAGCTCGTCCTCGAAACTGGCAAACCCGGGGTGTTCGCTCACGCCCAGTCGGGGCTGCGTTTCTGCAGGAAGGCCAGCATGCCCTCGCGAGCTTCGGCGGAGGTGAACAGCTCGGCGGACTGTGCGGTCAACGCGTCGGCGTGCGCATCGAACCCGGCGAGGATCCCGGCCGTCGTGAGCGCCTTGGACGCCGCCAGACCCTGCGGGGAGGCCTTGGCGATATCGGCGGCCAGGGTGTCGACCGTGCCGGCCACGTCGTCGGCGGCGACGGTGATCAATCCGATGTCGGCGGCCTCCGCCGGGCCGAACTTCTCGCCGGTGAGGAAGTAGCGGCCCGCCGCCCGCGCGGTCAGCTTCGGCAGCAGCGTCAGCGAGATGATCGACGGGGCGACACCGATGCGGGCCTCGGTGAGCGCGAACGTGCTCTGCGGCCCGGCCACCGCGATATCGCACGCGCCGACCAATCCCATGCCGCCGGCGCGGACGTGACCGTCCACGGCGGCGATCACCGGTACCGGCGCCGCCAGGATCGCCCGCAGCAGACGCGTCATCTCGCGGGCGCGGTCCACCGCGATGTCGCCGGGCTCCCGGCCGGCGGCCTCGCTGAGGTCGGCGCCGGCGCAGAAGGTCCGTCCGGTGTGCCCGAGCACCACCACCCGGGCGCCGGCCGCGACGGCGTCGTCGATACCGCGGTGCAGTTGCCCGACGAGCGCGGTGGACAGCGCGTTGTGGTTGTGCGGGGAGTCCAGCGTCAGCCGCGCGACCCGGCCCTCCACGGCGTACTGGACGAGCATCAGTACGACCGGGGCAGGCCCAGCGAGGTCTGCGCGACGAAGTTCAGGATCATCTCCCGGCTCACCGGCGCGATGCGGGCCAGCCGGGAAGCGGTGAGCACCGACGCGATGCCGTACTCCTTGGTCAGCCCGTTGCCGCCCAGTGACTGCACGGCCTGGTCCACCGCGCGCACCGAGGCCTCACCCGCGGCGTACTTGGCCATGTTCGCGGACTCTGCCGCGCCGAAATCGTCACCGCTGTCATAGAGCGCGGCGGCCTTCTGCATCATCAGCTTGGCCAGCTCGATCTCGATGTGGTTCTGCGCCAACGGATGTGAGATGCCCTGGTGCGCGCCGATGGGCGTCTTCCACACCTGCCGGGTTTTGACGTAGTCGGTGGCCTTGCCGATGGCGAAGCGTCCCATGCCGACGGCGCTGGCCGCCCCCATGATGCGCTCGGGGTTCAGCCCGGCGAACAGCTGTGCGATCGCCGCGTCCTCGGAACCGACCAACGCGTCCGCGGGCAGCCGCACCTCGTCGAGGAAAACCTGGAACTGGTACTCGGGGCTGAGGATCTCCATCTCGATCTTCGTCCAGGACAGCCCCGGGGTGTCGGTGGGCACCACGAACAACGCCGGCTTCAGATTGCCGGTCTTGTGATCCTCGGTGCGCCCGACCACGAGTACCGCCTGGGCCTGGTCGACGCCGGAGATGTAGACCTTCTGCCCCGACAGGACCCAGTCGCTGCCGTCGCGGCGCGCGGTGGTGGTGATGCGGTGGCTGTTGGAGCCGGCGTCGGGTTCGGTGATGGCGAAGGCCATCGTGATCGAGCCGTCGGCGATCCCCGGGATCCAGCGCTTCTTCTGGTCGTCGGTGCCGAACTTGCTGATGATGGTGCCGTTGATGGCGGGGGAGACCACCATCATCAGCAGCGGACAACCGCCCGCCGACATCTCCTCCATCACCATCGACAACTCGTACATGCCGGCGCCACCGCCGCCGTACTCTTCGGGCAGGTTGACCCCGATGAAGCCGAGTTTGCCTGCCTCCGACCACAGTTCGTCGGTGTGAGCGCCGGCGCGCGCCTTCTCCAGGTAGTAGTCCTGGCCGTAGTTGGCGGCCATCGCCGAGACGGCCTTGCGCAGCGCCTGCTGTTCCTCGGTCTCGATGAAGCTGGTCATGATTGATCTCCTTCGGGGTTCTCGATCCGGGCCAGGACGGCTCCGACCTCGACCTGTTGTCCGGGCTGCACATTCAGTTCGGCGAGCACACCGTCGGCCGGGGCGGTGATGGTGTGCTCCATTTTCATGGCCTCCAGCCAGATCAATGGCTGCCCGGAGGTGACGGTGTCTCCTGCTGCGGCGCCCACCCGCACCACCGAGCCGGGCATCGGGGCGAGCAGCGAACCGTGCGCCACCGCGGAGTCCGGGTCCGGGAAACGCGGAAGGCTGGTCAGCGAAGCGGGACCGATCGGCGAATCGACGAAGACGTCGTCTCCGTAGCGGGCCACGTCGAACGCCTGCTCGGCGCCGCCCACGGACAGCACCACCCGGGAAGGACTGCTCGAGATCACGGTGACGTCCGGGAAGTCGGGCAACTCGACCGCGCCGCGGCCGATGCGGTACCGGATGAGCTGCTCCTCTCCGGCGGTGTCCCGGAACGTCCGGGTCTGGTAGCCGGAGAAGAGGTTGCGCCAGCCGCTGGGGGCGGGCCCGAATGCCGTTGCGGTGCTGCGGTTGTGTGCGGCATCGGCGAGCGCAGCGGCCAGCGAAGACAGTGCGGCGGTGTCCGGTGGGGCGGCCGCCAGGTCGGCCAGGCCGTGGGTGTCGAAGAACGCGGTGTCGGTGTCACCGGCCAGGAACGCCGGGTGTCGCAGCACATTGACCAGCAGATGGCGGTTGGTCCCCACCCCGTGGATCCTGGCGTGGGCCAACGCATCCGCGAGGGTCGCCGCGGCCCGCTGCCGGGTCGGCGCGTACGAGATCACCTTCGCCAGCATCGGGTCATAGAACACCGACACCTGTGAACCGTCCACGATGCCCGAATCCAGCCGGACCCCGACCCGTCCGAGCGTGCCGAACTCGGTGCGAGCGGCCGGAACCGCGAAATGGTGCACGGTACCGGCCTGCGGTTGCCAGCCCTTGGCCGGATCCTCGGCGTAGAGCCGGGCCTCGATCGAATGCCCCTGCGCCGCGGGTGGTTGCGCGGGCAGTGCCACCCCGTCGGCCACCTCGATCTGCAGTTCGACGAGATCGAGACCGGTGGTCTCCTCGGTGACCGGATGCTCCACCTGCAGCCGGGTGTTCATCTCCAGGAAGAAGAACTCACCGCGAGCGTCGGCCATGAATTCGACGGTGCCCGCACCGGTGTATCCGATGGCTCCTGCGGCCAGCCGCGCGGCCTCGAAGAGCTTGGCGCGCATCCCCGGTGTGCGTTCCACCAGGGGTGAGGGCGCCTCCTCGATGACCTTCTGGTGCCGGCGCTGAATCGAGCATTCCCGCTCGCCGACGGCCCAGACGGTGCCGTGCTGATCGGCCATCACCTGGACCTCGATATGGTGGCCGGCGGCCAGATAGCGTTCGCAGAAGACCGTCGGATCGCCGAACGCAGACTGGCTTTCCCGTTGCGCGGCAGCCACTTCGGTGGGCAGCGCCGCGAGATCGCGGACCACCCGCATACCGCGTCCGCCACCGCCGGCGGACGCTTTGATCAGCACCGGCAGCTGGGCGGCGGTCACCGCGGCCGGATCCAGCTCGGCCAGCACCGGAACGCCGGCGGCGGCCATCAGTTTCTTGGCTTCGATCTTGGAGCCCATCGATTGCACCGCCGACACCGGCGGGCCGATCCAGATCAACCCGGCACGCTGTACGGCCGCGGCGAAATCCGCGTTCTCGGAGAGAAATCCGTATCCCGGATGGATGGCGTCGGCACCGGCCGTGTGCGCGGCGGCGATCAGCTGGCCGGCGTCGAGGTAACCGTTGCGGCCCTCCAGGCGCACCCGGACATCGGCCTCGCCGACATGCGGGGACGCAGCATCGGGATCGGTGTACACCGCGACGGTGCCGATGCCGAGGCGACGGCAGGTGGTGAACACCCGGCGGGCGATCTCGCCACGGTTGGCGACAAGGACTCGTGTGATCATGGCGCTCACATCCTGAAGACGCCGAAGTTCGACGTCCCCTCGATCGGTCCGCTGGCAATGGCGGACAGGCACATTCCCAGCACGGTGCGGGTGTCGCGCGGGTCGATGACGCCGTCGTCGTAGAGCCGGCCGGACAGGAACATCGGCAGGGATTCCGCCTCGATCTGTGCCTCGACCGCCGCGCGCAACGCGGCGTCGGCGGCCTCGTCGACCTGCTGGCCGCGGGCCTCGGCGGCGGCCCGGCTGACGATCGACAGCACGCCGGCCAGCTGCGTGCCGCCCATCACCGCCGATTTGGAGCTGGGCCAGGCGAACAGGAAACGCGGGTCGTAGGCGCGCCCGCACATCCCGTAGTGGCCGGCCCCGTAGGACGCCCCGATGAGCAGGGAGATGTGCGGCACCGTCGAGTTGGAGACGGCGTTGATCATCATCGATCCGTGTTTGATCATGCCGCCCTCCTCGTACGCCTTGCCGACCATGTAGCCGGTGGTGTTGTGCAGGAACAGCAATGGTGTGTTCGAGCGGTTGGCCAGCTGGATGAACTGGGTGGCCTTCTGTGACTCCTCGGAGAACAGCACGCCGCGGGCGTTGGCGAGGATGCCGACCGGATAGCCGTAGAGCGTGGCCCATCCGGTGACCAGCGATGAACCGTAGAGCGGTTTGAACTCGTCGAAGTCCGAGCCGTCCACGATGCGGGCGATCACATCGCGCGGGTCGAATGGGATGCGCAGGTCGGCGCCGACGATGCCCAGCAGCTCCTCGGGGTCGTACTCGGGCTCGACGACCGGGGCCGGTGCCGGGCCCTGTTTGCGCCAGTTCAGCCGCGCCACGACGCGCCGTCCGATGCGGATGGCATCGAGCTCGTCGTCGGCCAGGTAGTCACCCAGACCGGATGTGCGGGCGTGCATCTCGGCGCCGCCGAGGGACTCGTCATCGGATTCCTCGCCGGTGGCCATCTTGACCAGCGGGGGCCCGGCGAGGAACACCTTGGAGCGTTCCCTGATCATCACCACGTGATCGGACATGCCGGGCACGTAGGCGCCGCCGGCGGTGGAGTTGCCGAAGACCAGTGCGATGGTCGGGATCCCGGCCGCCGACAGTCTGGTCAGATCGCGGAACATCTGCCCGCCCGGGATGAAGATCTCCTTCTGGGTGGGCAGGTCCGCGCCGCCGGATTCCACCAGGGAGATCACCGGAAGCCGGTTCTCCAT
Source organism: Mycolicibacterium frederiksbergense (assembly GCA_030499155.1). Taxonomy (GTDB): domain Bacteria; phylum Actinomycetota; class Actinomycetes; order Mycobacteriales; family Mycobacteriaceae; genus Mycobacterium; species Mycobacterium frederiksbergense_A. The sequence goes on from JAUKNU010000001.1 coordinate 2,717,494, forward strand.
CGCGATCTGGTTGGCGCGCAGGATCTTCTTCAGCGTCCACGGATTGCTGGTGCCGCCCTTGACGGTGGGGTCGTTGGCGACGATCAGGCATTCGACACCCTCGACGGCGCCGATACCGGTGACCACGCTGGCGCCGACGGTGAAGTCGCTGCCCCAGGCCGCCAGCGGGCTCAGCTCCAGGAACGGAGCGTCCGGATCCAGGAGCAGCTCGACGCGTTCGCGTGCCGTCAGCTTGCCTCGGGCATGGTGGCGGTCGACGTACTTGCTGCCGCCACCGGCCAGGCTGCGTTCATGTTCGGTGGCCAGTTCGGCCAGCTTCACCGTCATGGCGTCGGCGGCCTCGCCGAAGGCGGCCGCGCGCGGATCCAGGGTCGATGTCAGTCGGGTCATTGCAGGCCCATCGTCTTGGCCGCCAGCGAGGTCAGGATCTCGGTGGTGCCGCCGCCGATGCCCAGGATGCGCATATCGCGATACTGGCGCTCCACCTCGGATTCGGCCATATAGCCCATCCCGCCGAACAATTGGACGGCCTGATTGGCCACCCATTCACCGGCCTCCACGGCGGTGTTCTTGGCGAAGCAGACCTCGGTGATCAGGTTCGTCTCGCCCGCCATCTCGCGCTCCACCAGGCGGTGGGTGTACACCCGCGCGACATCGATGCGCCGCGCCATGTCGGCCAGCGTGTTCTGCACGGCCTGCCGGGAGATCAGCGGACGGCCGAAGGTCTCCCGGTCCCGGCACCACTGCACGGTCAGGTCCAGGCACCGTTGCGCGCTGGCATAGGCCTGGGCGGCCAGGCCCACCCGCTCGGACACGAAGGCGCCGGCGATCTGCACGAAGCCGGTGTTCTCCGCGCCGACGAGGTTCGCCGCGGGCACCCGGACATCGGTGTAGGACAGTTCGGCGGTGTCGCTGGAACGCCAGCCCATCTTCTCCAGCTTGCGGCTGACCTCGAAGCCGGGGGAGTTCTTGTCCACGACGAGCAGCGAGACACCGGCCGCGCCCGGGCCGCCGGTGCGCACCGCGGTCACCACGTAGTCGGCGCGCACACCGGAGGTGATGTACGTCTTGGCGCCGTTGACGATGAAATCGTCCCCGTCCCGGACCGCTTTGGTGGTCAAGTGCCCGACATCGGAACCGCCACCGGGTTCGGTGATGGCCAGCGACCCGATGAGATCACCGCGCAGGGTGGGGCGCACGTAGGTGTCGATGAGGCGCTGATCACCGGAGGCGATCATGTGCGGCACCGCGATGCCGCAGGTGAACAGCGAGGCGAACGTGCCACCCGGTACACCGGCCTGGTGCAGTTCTTCGCAGATGATCACCGCGTCCGCGCTGTCGCCGCCTCCGCCGCCGACCGCTTCGGTGTAGGGCGCGCCGAGCAGCCCGGCCGCGCCGGCCTTCACGTGCAGTTCGCGCGGTAGCTCACCGGTGCGTTCCCAGTCCTGCGCGTAGGGCAGGATCTCGCGCTCGGCGAACGCGCGCACCGTCTTTCGCAGATCGTCGCGTTCGGGAGCGTGCCAGATGCTGTTCATTTCTCGGCTCTCCCGTGCTCCGGTCCTCGCTCGTGCCTCGCTGCGATCCTCACGTGGGTTCGCCTTCGCATCACAACAGCCTTTCCGGGATGTCGACATATCGGGATCTGAGCCATTCGCCCAGGCCTTTGGCCTGCGGGTCGAAGCGGGCCTGGTAGGCGACGCCCTGTCCGAGGATGTCCTCGATGACGAAGTTCACCGCCCGCAGTCGCGGCAGCAGGTGCCTCGTCACGGGCAGGCCGACGGTCTCGGGGAGCAGTTCGCGCAGCTTCTCTACGGTCAAAGTATGTGCCAGCCAATCCCATTCGGGATCGCCTCGCACCCAGACCCCGACGTTGGCGGAGCCGCCCTTGTCCCCGCTGCGGGCGCCGGCGATGCGGCCCAGCGGCGCCCGCACGGTGGGGCCCGACTCTGCCGGCTCGGGGAGCGCGGGTGCCTCGGCGGGCTCGACGACCAGCGTCTCGGCCGCCGGGGCGATGGCCACCCGGGTACCGTCGGCCAGCACCGCGACATGCGGCACCGCGGCGGCATCGACATATCCCGGGGTGAACACCCCGTACACCTGGCCTTCTCCGGGAGGGGCGGTCGAGGTGAAGCCCGGGTAGCTGGCCAGCGCCAGTTCCACTGCGGCGGAGGAAAACTGGCGGCCCACGACCTTGGGGTCGGTGTCGCGGACGACACAGTGCAGCAGCGCGCTGGCGGCTTCCTCGGTGTCGGCGTCGGGATGATCGGTGCGGGCCAGCGTCCACTGCAGCTCGGCGGGCCGGACCGTGAGGTGGCTTTCCAGCTGGGACCGGATCAGCTCGGCCTTGGCCTCGATGTCCAGGCCGGTCAGCACGAACGAGGTGGCATTGCGGAAGCCGCCGATGCTGTTCAGGGAGACCTTCAGCGTCGGTGGTGGGGCCTCGCCGCGCACGCCGCTGACCCGGACCCGGTCGGGACCGGCCGGGGAGAGCGAGATCGAATCCATGCGCAGCGTGACGTCCGGGTTCGGGTAGCGCGCGCCGGCGATCTCGTAGAGCAGTTGCGCGGTGACGGTTTCGGTGCTGACCAGGCCGCCGGTGCCGGGGTGCTTGGTGATGATCGAGGATCCGTCGGCGGCGATCTCGGCGATCGGGAACCCGGGATGGTTCAGGTCGGGTATTTCGGTGAAGAACGAGAAGTTGCCGCCGGTGGCCTGGGTGCCGCATTCGATGATGTGGCCGGCCGCGACGGCGCCGGCGAGGGCGTCGTAGTCCGTGCGGGTCCAGCCGAAATGGGCGGCGGCCGGGCCGACGATCACCGAGGCGTCGGTGACGCGGCCGGTGACGACGACATCGGCTCCGGAGTTCAGGCACTCGACGATGCCCCAGGCGCCCAGGTAGGCGTTGGCGGCCAGCAGGGTCATATCCCCGGTCGCTGCGCTCTCCCCCGCAAGCGGGAGGTGCCCCCAGCCCGCCGGTGCCCGGAACCCGAGTTCGTCCGCCCGCGCCACCAGGTCATCGCCCTCGACGTGGGCCACCTGCACCCTCACTCCCAGGCGCTCGGCGAGCTCGCGCACCGCGGAGGCCAGCGCGGCCGGGTTGAGGCCGCCGGCGTTGGCGACGATCTTCACGCCCTTGTCCAGGGCGAGCCCGAGGCTGTCCTCCAGTTGGCGCAGGAAGGTCTTGGCGTAGCCGAGTTCGGGGTTCTTGGCCCGGTCCCGGGCCAGGATCAGCATGGTCAGTTCGGCCAGGTAGTCGCCGGTGAGGTAGTCGAGCTCACCGCCTTCGAGCATCTCCCGCATGGCCGCGATGCGGTCACCGTAGAACCCCGAGCAGTTGCCGATCCGCACTGCTGCAGACTCCACTGAAAGCTCCCATCGCACTCCGACCAACCGGTAGGTAGATTAGTCGGTACCGACGGTACCGCGTCAAGGGGTGGACCTTGATCCGTCCGCTGTTGCAGTCTTGCGCCAGGGGCATCGCCTCGAGGCCGAAACCGCGTACGTTCTTTCGCAGTTTGGAGGCATCCGTCGGTGCGGGCTATCCTGTGGTGCAAAGTGCCGTCGCTGTTCGCTGCGCGGCGGAAACCCCGCAAGAGGAGATCTCCAACATGGCTGTGCCCAAGCGCCGGATGTCGCGCTCGAACACCCGTAGCCGCCGGTCGCAGTGGAAGACCGAGGCCGTCGGCCTGGTCAACGTCGCCGTGGGCGGCCAGCAGCGCAAGGTGCCGCGTCGCCTGCTCAAGGCCGCTCGCCTCGGCCTGGTCGACCTCGACCGCAAGTAACCGCTCCAGCGGCGCGCCTCTCAGGTCGCTCTCAGACAGAGGGATGACACTGTGGCTGTGCGCATTCTTGTCGTTGATGACGATCGCGCCGTGCGCGAATCTCTGCGCCGGTCGCTTTCGTTCAATGGATACTCCGTCGAGCTCGCCCAAGATGGTGTCGAGGCCCTCGAGGCGATCTCCAGTGATCGACCGGACGCCCTTGTCCTGGACGTGATGATGCCGAGGCTGGACGGCCTCGAAGTGTGTCGGCATCTCCGCAGTACCGGTGATGATCTGCCGATCCTGGTGCTCACCGCGCGGGATTCGGTCTCCGAGCGGGTGGCCGGTCTGGATGCGGGAGCCGATGACTACCTGCCCAAGCCCTTCGCGCTGGAGGAACTGCTGGCCCGGATGCGCGCCCTGCTGCGCCGCCGCGCCCTTCCGGAGGAGAACGCCGATTCCCGGGCGCTGACCTTCTCCGATCTGAGCCTGGACCCGGTGACCCGTGAGGTGTCCCGCGGCGAACGGCAGATCAGCCTGACCCGCACCGAGTTCTCGCTGCTGGAAATGCTCATCGCCAACCCCCGGCGGGTCCTGACCCGCAGCCGCATCCTGGAGGAAGTCTGGGGATTCGACTTCCCGACCTCGGGAAATGCGCTGGAGGTGTACGTCGGTTACCTGCGTCGTAAGACGGAGGCCGAGGGTGAACCGCGGCTCATCCACACCGTGCGCGGGGTGGGTTATGTGCTGCGGGAAACCCCGCCCTGATGCGGCTGTTCAAGAAGCCGGTGTTCCGATCCGACAGCCAACGCCGGTACACCAGAAACGTCAGCGCGGTCTCGCTGCGCTGGCGGGTGATGTTGCTGGCGATGTCGATGGTCGCGATGGTCGTGGTGCTGATGGCCGTCGCCGTGTATGCCGTCGTGTCCCGTTCCGTCTACGACGACATCGACACCCAGCTGCACAGCCGCGCACAACTGCTCATCGAGAGCGGGTCGCTGGCCGCGGACCCCGGCAAGGCCATCGAGGGCACCGCCTACTCCGACGTGAACGCCATGTTGGTCAGCCCGGGACGCTACATCTACACCGCCAATCAGCAGGGCCAGACGCTGCCGCTCGGTGCGCCGGAAAAGGCCGTCGTCCAGGGCGAGTTGCTGATGTCGCTGCGTACCGTCAACAACCAGCGGGTGCTGGCGGTGCATCTCGCCGACGGCAACTCCCTGCTGATCTCCAAGAGCCTGGCGCCGACAATCGCCCTGCTGAACAGACTGGGCACCGTGCTGGCCATCGTCGGCGCCTCCGGTATGGCGGTGGCCGCGATAGCCGGCGGGATGGTCGCGCGCGCCGGGCTGCGCCCGGTGGCGCGGTTGACTCAGGCCGCGGAGCGGGTCGCGCGGACCGACGATCTGCGGCCCATCCCGGTCGTCGGCACCGATGAGCTGGCCCGGCTGACCGACGCCTTCAACATGATGCTGCGGGCACTCGCGGAATCCAGGGAGCGCCAGTCCCGGCTGGTGACCGATGCCGGTCACGAATTGCGTACCCCGCTCACCTCGTTGCGCACCAATGTCGAGCTGCTGATGGCCGCGATGGCGCCCGGCGCACCCCGGCTGCCCGAGGGCGAGATGGTCGAACTGCAGGCCGATGTGATCGCCCAGATCGAGGAATTGTCCACATTGGTGGGCGATCTGGTGGACCTCACCCGCGACGACGCCGGGGTGGTGATCCGGGAGAAGGTCGACCTGTCCGACGTGGTGGACCGCGCACTGGAGCGAGTTCGGCGTCGCCGCAACGATATCGACTTCGACGTGAACCTGATCGACTGGCAGGTCGACGGCGATGTCGCCGGACTGTCCAGGGCGGTGCTCAACGTGCTCGACAACGCCGCCAAGTGGAGCCCGCCCGACAGCACCGTGCTGGTGCGGCTGTGGCAACGCGACGCACTGCACGCTGAACTCGTCATCTCCGATATGGGTCCGGGCATCCCGCCGCAGGAACGCGACCTCGTGTTCGAGCGGTTCTACCGCTCCACATCGGCCCGTGCGATGCCCGGCTCAGGGCTGGGACTGGCGATCGTCAAACAGGTGGTCCTCAAACACGGTGGGACACTTCAGGTTGACGACACCGTGCCGGGAGGCGAGCCGTCGGGCGCCTCGGTGCGCATCGTGTTGCCGGGCCGTCGGGTGCTGCCCGAGAGCGCCACTGCAACCGCACCGTTCCAGGCGCCGACCGCGATATCGCCGACACGCGGGGGCACATCGATGGACGCGACGTCCGCGGGCGCAGACAATAGGTAGCGTCCGGCAGGCGGATGACGTGGGGAAATCTTCAGGAATTGATGGGTTCTGCCGGGTCATTCTCTAAGTGGATTCTCAGCCCAACTCGGCACTGTATGGCTGTCCGATGCGTTGAACAGATAACTGAACCGCTGAACAGAAAGAGCGCCGAGCGATATGACGAACGACCCGAGGTACACACCGCCTCCGTCCCAGCCCGGCTATTCCACCCAGCGCAATACCTATCAGCAGGGCTATCAGCAGCAGCCCTATGACTGGCGATATGCCCAGCAGCCTCAGCAGCCGCGGCCGCAGTACGACCCGTACCGCACCACCGGAACCCCCGGGAACGGGCCCCAGAAGCGTTCGCGTGCAGGCGCTTTGGTGGCCGGTGCGGCTGCGATCGCGGTGGTCTCCGCCGGTATCGGTGGCGGGGTGGCTGTGCTGGCTCAGCCCGACCAGCCCTCCACCAGCTTCTCCAGCAGCAGCGGTGCCACTCCGGGCATGCCGGCGGCGAGCGTGCCGGTGGGCTCGGTGGAGCAGGTCGCCGCCAAGGTGGTGCCCAGTGTGGTCAAGCTGGAGACCAACCTGGGCCGCGCCTCCGAAGAGGGGTCGGGCATCATCCTGTCCAGCGACGGACTGATCCTCACCAACAACCACGTGGTGGCCACCGAGGGCGCCCCCGGGCGGCCGCAGACCAAGGTGACCTTCGCCGACGGCCGCACCGCGCCGTTCACGGTGGTCGGCACCGACCCCAGCAGTGATATCGCCGTGGTGCGGGCCGAAGGGGTGTCGGATCTGACGCCGATCGCTCTCGGGTCCTCGGGAGACCTGCGGGTCGGCCAGGACGTCGTCGCCATCGGATCACCGCTCGGACTGGAGGGCACCGTCACCGTCGGCATCGTCAGCGCCTTGAACCGCCCGGTCGCCGCAGGCGGGAACAGTCGCGACCAGAACACGGTGCTGGACGCGATCCAGACCGACGCCGCGATCAACCCCGGCAACTCCGGTGGCGCGCTGGTCAACATGAACGGTGAGTTGGTGGGCGTGAACTCGGCGATCGCCACCCTGGGCGGTGATTCCGCGGAATCGCAGAGCGGTTCGATCGGCCTGGGCTTCGCCATCCCGGTGGACCAGGCCAAGCGGATCGCCGACGAACTGGTGCAGGGTGGCACCGCATCGCATGCTTCGCTGGGTGTCCAGGTCGGCAATGACGCATCGGTGGACGGCGCCAAGATCGTCGAGGTCACCGAGGGTGGCGCGGCGGCCGCAGCCGGACTGCCCAGCGGTGTGGTGGTCACCAAGGTCGACGGCCGGGTGATCAACAGCGCCGACGCCCTGGTCGCGGCGGTGCGTTCGAAGGCACCTGGCACCAAGGTGACCTTGACCTTTCAGGGGTCCGGCGGAGCCGAGACCCTCGACGTGACCTTGGGAAAGGCCGAGCAGTGACCGTATTGGAACCCTTGTCGAACTCGCTGACGGCGTCCGGATATACGGTGACAGTCATGGAACAACCAGGGGAGTTGGTCGGGCGGGCGCTCGTCGTCGTCGTCGACGATCGGACAGCGCACGGCGAAGAGGATCACAGCGGACCATTGGTCACCGAACTGCTGGGGGAGAGCGGTTTCCTGGTGGACGGGGTGGTGGTGGTCTCCGCCGACGAGGTGGAGATCCGCAACGCACTGAACACCGCCGTGATCGGTGGTGTCGACCTGGTGATCTCCGTCGGCGGTACCGGGGTCAGCCCCCGCGACGTGACCCCGGAGGCCACCGTCGAGCTGCTCGACCGGGAGCTGCTGGGCATCGCCGAGGCGCTGCGGGCGTCGGGGCTGTCCGCGGGCATCGTCGACGCCGGCGTATCGCGCGGGCTGGCCGGTATCTCCGGCAGCACGCTGGTGGTGAACATCGCCGGTTCGCGTGCCGCGGTCCGGGACGGGATGGCGACCCTCAACCCGCTCGCCGTTCAGGTTATCGGGCAGCTGTCGAGTCTCGACATCTGAGCCGCGATATGGGTGTCAGGAGTGCAACCATGCAGGTCTGCGCACCCTTTTCCGGCTCTGAAGGTTACGGGCACGTGAACGGACTTCCCACGGTTGTTGTGACGTTGATCACATGGGTCGGTGCATCGTGACGGGGCCTACGCGGCCTTCGAAGGACGTAGTTAACGCGGTCTTCGGCGAGGAAATGCCGCGGACCACCCGGGACGAGCGAGAAGGCGATACCCGCGAAGAAAACTCCGACCGTGACCACTGGCTGCGCGACAACGTACCGCCGCACCACGGCTGAGCAGTGATTTCCCTCTGATCGGCTGGAATCGTTCCGATTCCAGCCGATCTTTTCTTTCTGCCCGGCGTGCGAAGCAAACCGGCACGCGCCTCGTTGTCGCGCTGGTCACGACACTCTGACTAGCGCTGTATGGCCGACCCAGCAAACGTTCGACGCGTTTCTGGGCGGTGTCGGCTGATGCGTCTTTCGCGTTGCCGGGTTGAAGGAGCACCGTTATGTTCCTCGTGTCAACGATGAGCAAAACGTAAGAGCAACATGTGGAGTTTCTCATTCGCATCACATGGAGGTCTTGCGCGGTGTGAAGTTTCGGTTAGGGCCGGGATCCGCATCGACCAAACACGGTTGACAGCACACCAACCGTCGGAAGCATAGGGAGAACATGAAGGTAATCAGTCGGGTGCTAATCGCGATGATCGCGGCCATTGCGTCGTTGTTCGTGAGCACGGGCACCTCCAACGCGGGTCTGGACAACGAGCTGAGCCTGGTGGACGGCAAGGACCGGACCCTGACCATTCAGCAGTGGGACACCTTCCTCAATGGTGTGTTCCCGCTCGATCGCAACCGCCTGACCCGCGAGTGGTTCCACTCCGGTAAGGCCAAGTACATCGTCGCGGGTCCGGGCGCTGAGGACTTCGAGGGTGTGCTGGAGCTGGGTTACCAAGTCGGCTTCCCGTGGTCGCTGGGCGTCGGCATCAACTTCAGCTACACGACCCCGAACATCGCGTTCGACGGCCAGGACTACGGCACGTTCGATCCGGTCAGCGGTGCCCTGGGCATCGACCTGATCCCGGCCATCGTGACCCCGCCGCTGTTCCCCGGCGCCTCGATCAGCGCTGACCTCGGCAACGGCCCGGGCATCCAGGAAGTCGCCACGTTCTCCGCTGACGTCGCCGGCGAGAGCGGTGCGGTTGCAGTCTCCAACGCTCACGGCACCGTGACCGGTGCTGCCGGTGGCGTGCTGCTGCGCCCCTACGCACGGCTCATCGCTGCAGAGGGTGACAGCGTCACCACCTACGGCGAGCCCTGGAACATGAACTGACGGTTCTCTCCTAGATCCGACGTCCCCATATGGTTCGCGCTCCGACGGGCGGACCATATGGGGACGCTCGGGACTCAACAAGCACGGAAAGGAAAGGGTCATGGCCCTATCGAAGAAGCTTGCGGTTCTCGGGTTCGGTTCATTCGCAGGTGCCACGCTGCTGGCCGGTCTGGGTAGCGCCACCGCGAGTGCCGAGGTCGAGGAGTCGGCACCGGCCCCCTATGTCACCAGTCGGCAGGCGCTGTTGATTGACGACAACGCCCTGCGGGTGTCCGACTACGGCCAGGCACGCGGTTTCCTGGACACCCGTTCGGCTGACGCCGGCATCGTCCACGCTCAGGGTGAGGGTGTGCACGTCGACACCATCAAGGCGGTGCCCGGCACCACGGCCGCACCGTTCAACCTCGAGTCCAACGGCTCGTTCGTCTTCAGCCCGCCCATCGGCGACTGGTGACCAGCGTTTCGTAATTGCTTCACACGAAGTTGCTTCACGCGAACGCCCGGCCTGGGGATCTCCCCGGCCGGGCGTTTTGCTGTGTTGCGGTGAAGCCATGACCCACAGTTAATGCGCAGGCTACTATGGGGAAACCAGAAAGAAACTCTGGCTAGGATTTTCGGAAAGTGGTGGTCATGGCTCTGTCGAAGACGCTTGCAGTTCTCGGCTTGGGATCGTTTGCGGGCGCGACGGTGCTGGCCGGTCTGGGCAGTGCCACCGCGAGTGCCGAGGTCGAGGAATCGGCACCGACCCCCTATGTCACCAGCCGTCAAGCGCTGCTGATCGACGACAACGCCCTGCGGGTGGCCGACTACGGTCAGGCTCGCGGATTCCTCGACACCCGCAATGCGGAGTCGGGCATCGTGCATGCGCAGGGCGAGGGCGTGCACGTGGACACCATCAAGGCGGTTCCGGGCACCAAATCCGCTCCGTTCAACCTCGCTGCCAATGGCGCATTCATCTTCAGTCCGCCGATCGGTGACTGGTGACCGCTGTCCTCTGAGTGGCTTCGCAGAAACGCCCGCCTGGTCTTCCAGCCGGGCGTTTGTGTTGGTAAAGCAAGGCTCCAGCAGGTCGCTTCCTGTTTCCAGCAAAGCGCCCGAAGCATTGTCGGGCTGATGTGGTTCACCCCGCCGCGCTGAGGCTGTGCAGCAGGACGATCCGAGCCGTTCGGGCCCGCCGCCCCGCGCACTGCCAGGCGGCCTGGTCGACGATGTGCTGATCATGGTCTCCACGTGTGGGTTTGATTGCCAAGGCAATGACGTCATCGGCGGCGGGAGAGCCCTAGGGCAGTCGTCCTGGGTCGCGGGGGTCCAACCATCGAGCAAGCCTGACCGTGCGCACGTACCAGGTCCAGGAAATGTCAGCTAATTAGCAAACTGGCGTCAATTGTCTGGTATAAACGATCAGTCGCCATCTCCGCGCGGAGGGCGCGGACGTCGCTCAGCAGCATGTCCAGTAACAGTTCGGGGAGGAACCCAGTGGCCAAGCACACCAAGACGAGCGCACGTTCGCTCAAGGTCCGTACGTATCTGACCGCCGGCCTCGCGGCAGGAGTCACCGGGGCCGCCATGGCCGGCAGCTTCGGCACCCTGCTGCTGGCCGATGGCCCGTCGTCCACCCCCGTGCAAGTCCGGGTGCAGCTCGTCAATTCCGAGGAAGACTGCACGAACCTGTACGCGTGCAGCGGATCCGCACTCGGACAGGCGCTGGCGGCCGGCGCCCTCCCGACAAACGATGCGAACGCGTTCTTCCGGCCCATGTTCGGGTCCGGCGGATGGCTGGTCGGCAACGGTGTCGACGCCGCTGCTGACTGCTCAGGTAACGCGTGCAACGGCGGCAACGGCGGAATTCTCGGCGGTAACGGCGGAGCCGGAGCCAATGGTGGTCACGGTGGCGCTGCCGGTCTCTTGTTCGGTAACGGAGGTGACGGCGGCGCAGGCTATGACGCCGAGTACGACGACGAGGGCAACTTGGTCTATGAAGCCGAAGCCGGCGGCAACGGTGGCCGGGCGTCGCTGTTCGGCCGGGGCGGCGACGGTGGAGAAGGTGGCTGGGACCAGAACGACGCCGACTTCACCGGGGTCGACGCCGCCAAGAACAATGCCTTCGGCGGCACCGGCGGTGCGGGAGGCGCCGGCAGCCTGTTCGGTAGGGGCGGCACCGGCGGGCTCGGCGGCTATGCATGGTCGCAGAACGGCCACGCGGTCGGCGGTGACGGCGGATCCGGCGGCCAGGCGTTGGTCGGGGGCGCGGGCACCGGAGGCGTAGGCGGGGATGCCGACGCAGAGGAAGTCAAGGCGTGGGGTGGCGACGGCGGCACCGGTGGCTCCGGGCTCATCGGGGGTGCGGGCACCGGTGGAACCGGTGGCGGCGCCGGCGGATACGGGGACGCGGATGCCCAAGGTGGTGCCGGTGGCGCTGGTGGTAGCGGGTTCGTCGGCGGGGGCGGTCGAGGCGGCGAGGGCGGCCAAGCGGCGGCCCTTGATGGAGACGCCACCGGTGGCACCGGTGGAACCGGCGGAAACGGCGGCACCCTTGGCAACGCGGGTGCGGGTGGTAAGGGCGGTGACGCGGACGGCGGGGTTCCCGACGATGAGGGCGGCCCGGTCGGTGACGGCGACGCCACAGGCGGAAACGGCGGCACGGGCGGCCGCGGCGGCCTGCTCGCGGGCAACGGCGGTAGAGGCGGTGACGGTGGCGACGCAGGCATCGAAACCGGCGGTGCCGGAACCCCCAAGGGCGGCCTCGGCGGAAACGGTGGATCGGGCGGACTGGTCGGCTCGGGTGGCAGCGACGGCGCGAACGGCTCGCCGTCCACCAGCTCGTCCAGCACTGCCAGTTCGTCCTCTGACAGTTCCGAGTAAGCGCGAAAGGGGCAGCAGGTTTACCGGTATCGCACCAGGGGTGCCGGTAAGCCTGCTTGCGTCATAGTGACGCAGCTATAGTGACAATGTGTCGAAACCATCAGGTGCTCAAGGCTTTTCCTCTCGCTTGACCGTTCTTGCGCTGATCGTGGCGGTGGCCGCGCTCGGTGTCGCGGTCTGGGCGCTGGTGAGTTCACCTTCGCCCACTGTCGAATCCGCTTCGCCGGCTGGGCAATCGGGTGATGCCAAAACGCGGGTGTGTGGCGCGTTCGAATTGGTGCGTAACGCGGTGACGCTGCAGACCAACACCAACCTCGGGCCCGACCCGGTGGCCGTGCAGGCGGTTGCCGCCAACGCGCGATTGGCCACGCTCGGGGGCGGCCTGTTCCTGTTGTCGACGCTGACCGATGACACGCCCGCCGATCTTGCCGATGCGGTGCGTTCCTTCGCCGGCAATCTCGAGGACATCGGTATGAGTCAACTCGCCGGCGAACGCGTCGACGATCCCGCTCAGTCGACTCGGATGAACGATGCACAGGGCGCGGCCAACGGGATTGTCGAGCTCTGCAAGTAGCAACCCCACGAATGCCCGGCTGGAATTCCGGCCGGGCATTCGTGCGTCGGACAGATTGTCGGATCAGGCGTCGGGAGTGACCCGTTCTGAGGCGGTCGGGCCCGGGCGCGTCGCCAACAGGTCGCGGATCTCGGTGAGCAGCACGACCTCGGCCTCGACGGTTTCTTCCTGCTTCTTCCGCAACTTGCTGTAAGGCAGCACAATCAGAAAGTAGACGACGGCGGCGATCAGCACGAAGTTGATGGCCCCCGACAACAGCACGTTGAGGTCGATGGTCTGGTCGCCCCCGATGGGGATCCGCAGGACGCCGTAATCGGACTCGCCGCCGGCGCCGATCCGGTTGATCAGCGGCTGGATGATGCTGTCGGTGAAGTTGGTGACGAGCGCGGTGAATGCGGTACCGATGACCACCGCGATCGCCAGGTCGACAATATTGCCGCGCAACAGGAACTCTTTGAAACCTTTGATCATGCGGGGACCCTTCCAGCAGATGGTGGTGTGTTGGAGACACGCAAACACTAACTGAGCAGGTCCGGGGTGTTCGGTCAGTGGAATGTGACTGTGATCTGTCGGGTCAGCGCGGCGCCGGCGACAGCATTGGCGGCCGCGCGGGGCAAGGCGACCAGCACCACCCGTCCGGATGTGCCGGCAGGCCCCGCCGAATCGGCCGAGACCAGAGCTACGACGGCATGGGTCGCGATGACCTCGGGCGGGGTGTCCCGCCCGGCCTCGGTACTGCCCGCGGCCAGGACATCGACGACATCACCGGGACGGATCAGATCCACCAGTGCGTCGTCGGCAAGGTGCAACGGCGCGATGCGTGCGTCGGGTCCGGCGCTGGCCTCGGTCAGCCGTGACCCCAGCAGCCGGACATCGGTGATGACCTCGCCGCGACGTGCGGGCCCGGCCAGGGTGCTGCCCAGTACGTCGTTGATATCGGCCGGTGCGCCGTCGGGAACGGTTGTGGCGACATGTGATTGGACCGCGACATCGGTTGTCGTCAGCGGGCTGCCGGGGCTGATGTCCTGCAGCGCGACGATGACATCGATCCGTTCGCCCGCGGGGTCGGGGCGCAGCGCGGCGATCGCCGCCAGCACCACCAGCAGGCCTGCGGCCGCCCGGCGCGCGGCGACGGTGCGGGTCCAGTCCGGTCGGAGAGTGCGGCGCAGCCGCGACAGCAGGGTCGGATTCAGTGACGACCGATTCGGTGATTCCCCCACCCGGGGAACGCTAGGCCGTCAGTGGCCCGATGGGCAGCCGGTGACGGCGTGCCTGTGGATAACTCGTCAGCTCGACGCGGCGGCCGGTGTGGAACTGCCGGAGCTCGACGACCCGGAGCTCGACGATCCCGAGGACGACCCGGATGACGTCGACGACGATTTCGAATCGCTCGACGAATCCGAGGACCCACTCGACGTGGAGGGCGCGCTGTCGCTGCTCTTGGCGGAGCTTGCGGCGCTGCTCGACTTCGAGGCGTCGCGGCTGTCATTGCGATAGAAGCCGCTGCCCTTGAAGACCACGCCCACCTTGCCGAACAGCTTGCGCAGCCGTCCGTTGCACTTGGGGCATGTGGTCAGCGCATCATCGCTGAACGCCTGGACCTCGTCGAACCGATTGTCACACTCGGTGCACGCGTAGGAATAGGTAGGCACGAAAACCTCCGAGACAGTCAATCCTTCTAGCACTCTAGCGGCTCAAGTGCTAGAACCGCTACGCGGGTCGGGTCATTCCCGGTGTGAACCGAGTTGCAGCAGGCCCCGCCCGGGCGTCAGTGCGTGCGTCATCGGCACGTCATGCGATTCGGCGGGCAGGGTGTCGACCACCTCGTCATCGCGGACCACCGCGATCAACCGGGCGTGTGGATCGGCCATCGGCAGCACCCGGTCGTAGAAGCCCGCACCGCGCCCGAGTCGGACGCCGTCGCGGTCCACGGCCAGCGCAGGCACCAGGAGCACGGTGGCCTCGGCGATGGATTCGGGGGCCAACCACGGCGGCGGTGGTTCGCGCAGCCCGAAGGGTGCGCCGACCAACTCACCGGCTCGGTACTCAGCCCAATGCATCGGCAGGCCGGTCCGGGCGATCGGCACCAGGATGCGCACGCCGGTGAGAGTGTCCAGGATCGGCACCGCATCGCCGGGGGCCGCGCCGGGCTCCGAACCCACCGGAATGTAGGCGCACACCGTGCCCGCTCCGTATGTGACAGTAGATATTTGCGTTTGCAGGGACCTGGTTTCGGCCGCCCGTTCGGGGCCGGTCAGCGCCCGTCGAGCCGCGAGGATCCTCGCCCTCAGCTCGGGTTTCGTCCGGATTGCCACGTTTGCGCCGACACCCTTCGCCTGAACCACCATTGGGCATTAGTGTGTCAACGATGGCACAGGCACTCGTTCCAATTCCGCGGACCGCAGTGGTCCCCGCGGCAGGTCTGGGAACCCGATTTCTCCCGGCGACCAAGACGGTCCCGAAGGAACTCCTACCGGTGGTGGACACCCCGGGCATCGAGCTGGTCGCCGCCGAGGCCGCCGAGGCCGGCGCTGAGCGGCTGATCATCATCACGTCCGAGGGTAAGGACGGCGTCGTCGCGCATTTCGTCGAGGACCTGGTGCTGGAGGGAACTCTGGAGGCGCGCGGCAAGCACGTGATGCTGGCGAAGGTTCGTCGCGCACCCGCCCTGATCAAGGTCGAGGCCGTCGTGCAGGCCGAGCCGCTGGGCCTGGGCCATGCGGTGGGCTGTGTCGAGGCGAACCTGCTGCCCGACGAGGACGCCATCGCCGTACTGCTGCCCGACGATCTGGTGCTGCCGACCGGCGTGCTCGAGACGATGTCGAAGGTCCGTGCCAAGCGCGGGGGATCGGTGCTGTGCGCCATCGAGGTGCCCGGCGACGACATCAGCGCCTACGGCGTGTTCGACGTCGAGGTGGTGCCCGATGCGGCGAACCCCAACGTGCTGAAGGTCAAGGGCATGGTGGAGAAGCCCAAGCCCGAGGATGCGCCCTCGCACTTCGCCGCGGCCGGCCGCTACATCCTGGACCGCGCGATCTTCGATGCGCTGCGACGGGTGGACCGCGGTGTCGGCGGCGAGATCCAGCTCACCGATGCCATCGCTCTGCTGATCGCGGACGGCCATCCGGTACATGTTGTGGTGCATCGTGGTGCTCGACACGACTTGGGAAATCCCGGCGGCTACCTCAAGGCTGCGGTTGACTTTGCGTTGGAGCGTGACGACTACGGACCGGAGCTGCGGCGATGGCTGGTCGAGCGATTGGGACTTGCCGCGAAATAGCGTGTGCACGGCGGGTCCTGGACAGGAGAAAGGCGTGCATTGCGTTCGGTTGAGGAGCAGCAGGCTCGAGTAGCGGCCGCTGCGGTGGCTCCCCGGCCGGTACGGGTGGCGATCGCCGAATCCCAGGGCCTGATGTGCGCCGAGGAGGTCGTCACCGAGCGGCCACTACCCGGGTTCGACCAGGCGGCGATCGATGGTTACGCGGTGCGCAGCGTCGATGTGCTCTCGGTGGGTGGCACCGATGACGACGGTCTCAACCGTGAGGTGAGCCTGCCGGTGGTCGGCGAGATCGATGCGGGGGCCCGGACGCCGAGCAGGTTACAGCCGCGGCAGGCGGCGCGGGTGCAGACCGGCGCGCCGATGCCGATCCTGGCCGATGCGGTGCTGCCGCTGCGCTGGACCGACGGCGGTCAGTCCCGGGTGCGGGTGCTGCGCGGGGTCCGGTCGGGTGCCTATGTCCGTCGCACCGGTGACGATGTGCAGCCCGGCGACGTGGCGGTGCGGGCCGGCACGATCATCGGGGCCGCGCAGGTGGGGCTGCTCGCGGCGGTGGGCCGCGACAAGGTGATGGTGCACCCACGGCCCCGGATGACGGTGATCTCGGTGGGCGGCGAACTCGTCGACGTATCCCGCACACCGGGCAACGGCCAGGTCTATGACGTCAATTCGTACGCGCTGGCCGCGGCCGGCCGTGATGCGGGCGCCGAGGTGAATCGCGTCGGCATCGTCGAGACCGACCCTGCGAAGCTGCGTGAGGTCGTCGAGGGCCAGATCAGCCGCTCGGAGGTGGTGGTGATCGCCGGTGCGGTCGGCGGCGCCGCGGCCGAGTCGGTGCGGGCCGTGCTCTCCGAACTCGGGGAGATGGAAGTGATGCGGATCGCCATGCATCCCGGGTCGGTGCAGGGGTTCGGGCAGCTCGGTCGTGACGGCGTCCCGGTGTTCCTGCTGCCCGCCAACCCGGTGAGCGCCCTGGTGGTCTTCGAGGTGATGGTGCGGCCGTTGATCCGGATGTCGCTCGGTAAGCGTCAACCGCTGCGCCGTGTCATTCAGGCGCGGACCCTGGCCCCGATCTCCTCGGTGGCCGGCCGTAAGGGTTATCTGCGCGGGCAGTTGATGCGTGATCAGGACACCGGTGAATATCTGGTGCAGGCACTCGGCGGCGCGCCCGGCGCGTCATCGCATTTGTTGGCCACCCTGGCCGAGGCGAATTGCCTCGTCGTCGTCCCCAGTGAAGCCGAGCAGGTCCGTACCGGCGAGGTCGTGGACGTCGCCTTCCTGGCGCAACGCGGCTGACGCCGTGAGCGACGCTTGCAAAGGGAACCCACAGCCGTGAGCCGTTGGCGGACGAGTCCGGCCCATCCGGGTTGGCCGGTGCCGGTGGGGCCGATCCGGGTTCCCGCGGGCATGGTGGGGTTGCGTCCGGTGCGGCTGCGTGACGGTGCCCAGTGGAGCAGAATGCGGCTGTCCGATCGTCCGCATCTGGAACCCTGGGAGCCCAGCTCGGAGGCGAGTTGGGAACTGCGCCATGCCCTTTCGTCGTGGCCGGCGGTGTGTTCGGGTCTGCGGGGTGAGGCGCGCCGGGGCCGGATGCTGCCCTTCGTGATCGAATTGGACGGGCAGTTCGCCGGTCAGATCACCATCGGCAATGTCACCCACGGGGCGTTGCGTTCGGCGTGGATCGGGTACTGGGTGGCCAAGCAGTTCACCGGTGCGGGCGTGGCGACGGCGGCCCTGGCGCTGGGACTGGATCACGCCTTCGGTCCGGTGATGCTGCACCGGGTGGAGGCCACGGTGCGACCCGAGAACGCCGCCAGTCGGGCGGTGCTGGCGAGGGCCGGTTTTCGCGAAGAAGGCCTGCTCAAACGGTATCTGGACGTCGACGGCGGTTGGCGCGATCACCTGTTGGTGGCGATCACCGTCGAAGAGGTCGAGGGATCGGTGGCCGCGAAGCTGGTGCGGTCGGGGCGGGCGAGCTGGACCTGAACCTGTGCGCGAAACTCGCGTACCGGTCGTCCACACGAGGGGAATGCCGCAATTTCGCGTTTCTCGACACGATGAATTGTTACTCGTGTGACTTATGTGGCTAATGGTGCTTGTATCCGGCGAATTACAGGTGTGTAATTGACCTCGGCGCGCCGCCTACGGATGCGCTGGTCACGGACCTAGCCTGAAGGGGAAAGGAAAGGCGTCATGCCAAGCATCCCCCAATCTCTGTTGTGGATCTCCCTCGTCGTGCTCTGGCTCTTCGTGCTGGTGCCGATGCTGGTGAGCAAACGCGACAACGTCCGGCGCACAAGCGATGTCGCGCTGGCGACTCGCGTGCTCAATTCCGGGCGCAATGCCCGGCTCCGGCGTCCGCGTGCGTCGGCCGGCCACAACAGCGACCCGCACTGGCAGCCGGCCGACGAGTACGAAGCTGAGTACGCCGACGATCGCGACGACGAATCTGCCGACGAGTCCTCACGCCGGCGTGCCGTGGTGCTGGCCGCCGCCGCCGAAGAGTCGGCCGAATCGCCCTACCTCGATGTCGACATCGTCGACGAGGACTCCGGTGCCCTGCCCATCGGCGATTCGTTCCGTCAGGAACAGGCCGGCCCGGTGACCGAAGAGCTGACCCTCGATTTCGACGCCCCGGAGCCCGAGATGGCCCCGCAGCCGGTCGCCGAGACCGCCGACGAGGTGGCCGACGCCGAGCAGCCGATCTCCGAGGAGGACGTCACCGAGGAGGACCTCACCGAGGACGACCTTGCCGCCGACGACGACTACGAGTACGTCGAGGACTCGTCCGGTCTGGAAGCCGAGGCCGACAGCGAGCCCGAACTGGCCGAGTCGATGGCCTCGGCACGGCGCAACCGCTACGAATCCAAGACCGCGCAGGCAGTGAGCGCCCGCAAGTACGCCTTCCGTAAGAAGGTCCTGCTGACGATGTCGGTGCTGCTGGTGCTCTCCGCGGTACTTGCCGCGGTGCTGTCGCCGGGGCTGTGGTGGGCGGTCGGCTCGGTGGCCACGGTGACCGTGCTGTACCTGGGATATCTGCGGCGTCAGACCCGCATCGAGGAGCAGGTGCGCCGCCGGCGCGCGCAGCGGATGATGCGGTCGCGGCTCGGCGTCGAGAACACCGAGGACGGCGACTTCGACGTGGTGCCCGCGCGGCTGCGCCGCCCCGGTGCGGCCGTGCTGGAGATCGACGACGAGGACCCGGCCTTCGAGCATCTGGAGTACGCCCGGTTCGCCCGTGAGTACGACCTGCCGCGGGCGGCGGGGCAGTAGCCGCCGGTTTCGGCTGCCGCAGGTGTTCCTGGTAGCCTGCTATCGGTCAAGGGGCTATAGCGCAGTTGGTAGCGCGTCTCGTTCGCATCGAGAAGGTCAGGGGTTCGATTCCCCTTAGCTCCACAGAGTTTCAGTAGGTCGCAGCGACCCGTCCGGCCAGCGTTTCCCGGCCTGGACCAGCGAGGTCGGCGAGCGCTTCGCGCCGGCCCGTCATCGCCATCAACAGCGCCTCTCCGGTGCCGGTGACCAGCTGGCCGCGACCATGCTCCCAGTCGACATCGCTCGCCCGCAGGCGCAGACCCCGTATCCGGCGGCCCGCACCCAGCCGGGGATTCCCCGGCACCAGCGGCAGGATCCGCTCCAGCCGATCGGCCGGTACCGTGCGCGGGTGCCCGAGCGCCCGTCGGATGTCCTGGTGATGCACGGTTCCGTCGACGAGCGCGATCATGCCGCCAAAGCCGGCGGTCAGCCCCCGCGGGCGCAGGTGACGACCCAGGAACTCCAGCAATTCCTGCGGTGACATCGGCGCGAACTCCTCGACGCCGACCTCGTTGGCCCGCACGATCCACCCCTTCGCGAAGCGTTTCGCCAGACCGACCCCTGAGAGTTCCTCATAGCTGACGACATGGGCCACAACATCTTTGACCGTCCACTTCGGGCACAGGCTGCGCGTCAGCCACTGCTGCGCCGTCAACGTGGCAAGGTAGGCAGCCAGGTCCCCCCGCTCGTCGCAGGCCATGTCCATGAGCGACTTGTCGTCGGCATTCATCGCGGCACCTCCGCACCCCTGTCTACCAAGCCGATGGCCCCGCGGTCACCCCTTCGCCCGTTATCCGAACCTGACATCGGTGAGTTCCTGCGACACCTCCCACACGCGGGCGGCGTTCTCGCTGTCGCGCAGCGGCTTCCAGAGATTCTGGGGGCCGGGCGGCCCGCCTGCGTTGCCGGGCCACTGGGGTCCGTAGAACACCCCCGGTTCGGTCGACGTCGCCGCCATGAGCGCCGGGAGCTTGGCGGTTTCGGGAGTCCCGGTGAACAGTCCCCGCTTCGAGAGCCACCGGATCATCCGCACCCCGGTGGTGTCCTTGGCCCGTCCGAGTTCGGGGCGTGCCGCCAGCAGGCTGGTCGGGGCGACACCGGGATGCGAGATATTGCTGGTGATGGCCCAGCCCGCGGCGGCGCTGCGGCGGGCGAGTTCCAGCCCGAACAGCCCGAACGCGATCTTCGACTGGCGGTAGGCGGCCATCCCGTCGTAGCGGTGCTCCCAGTTCAGGTCGTCCCAGTTGATGGAGCCACTGCGTGCGGCGATGCTGGTCTGGGAGGTCACCCGCGCACGTCCGGCCGACAACAGCGGCAGCAGCTGCCCGGTGAGCGCGAAGTGGCCCAGGTGATTGGTGCCGAACTGCAATTCGAACCCGTCGACGGTCCGCTGCAGATCCGGCGGCGTCATCACCCCGGCGTTGTTGATCAGGAGGTGGATCGGGGCGCCACCGGCGCGCAGCCGCTCGCCGAGCGCGGCGATCGACACCAATGAGGACAGGTCCAGTGCCTCCAGCGACAGCTTTGCCTGCGGGTACCGCGCGCGGATGGTGGCGGCCGCCGCCTCGCCCTTGCCGGTATTGCGCACCGGCATCACGACTTCGGCGCCGGCCTGTGCCAGGGCGGCGGCGATACCGAGCCCTATGCCGTCGCTGGCCCCGGTCACCACCGCGCGTTGTCCGGTCAGGTCGGGAATGGCGATGTCGTACTGTCCGCGTGTCATGTGTTCGAGACTGCCCGGCATCCAGGGCGGTATCCACGGTCTGACGATCCGTGGCTGGGCAGTTCGGGGCGGGGAACAATGGCAACCATGATCGATCGAGCCGGACTGGCGGAATTCCTGGTCCGCCGGCGCAGTGCCCTGCAGCCGGAGGACGTCGGGCTTCCGCGCGGGCAGCGTCGCCGCACCAGTGGTTTGCGCCGCGAAGAGGTCGCCGCGCTGTGCCACATGTCGACGGACTACTACGCGCGCCTGGAACGCGAGCGTGGCCCGCATCCCTCCGAGCAGATGGTCGCCTCGATCGCCCAGGGTCTGCATCTGTCCCGGGACGAGCGCGATCACCTGTACCGGCTGGCCGGGCACCGCCCGCCGGTGCGGGGTTCGGGCACCGACCACATCAGCCCCGGGATGTTGCGGATCTTCGACCGGCTCGCCGACACCCCGGCCGAGATCGTCACCGAACTGGGGGAGGCGCTGCGCCAGACCCCACTGGGCGTCGCGCTCTTCGGTGACCTGTCCCGATACACCGGACCGTCGCGCAGCATCGGCTACCGCTGGTTCACCGATCCCTCGGCGCGCGACCTGTGTCCGCCGGAGGACCACGAGTTCTATTCGCGGATGTACGCGTCGGGGCTGCGCGCAATAGTGACGCTGCGCGGTCCGGAATCCAATGCGGCACGGCTGCTGGCGCTGCTGAGCGCGGAAAGCGCAGAGTTCCGGGCGGTGTGGGGAGCACACGAGGTCGGGATCAGGCCGCGAGAAGTCAAGCGCTACAACCATCCCGAGGTCGGTCTGCTGGAGCTCAACTGCCAGATCCTGCTGGATCCCGAGGAATCGCACACGCTGCTGGTGTACACCGCGGCGCCCGGTAGCGAAAGCTACGAGAAGCTGCAACTGTTGTCGGTGGTCGGCGCGCCGACGGGGTGAGCGACGGTGACGGTGTCATGCTGGGTGTCGATGACCGACCGGCCGCTGGACCCGAACACCCGGCTCGCCGCCGAACGTACCCGGCTGGCGCTGGAACGCACCCTGATGGCCTGGACCAGGACGGCGACCTCACTGATCGCGTTCGGCTTCACCATCTTTCAGATCTTCGAGCAGCTGGCCGAGAGTGATCGCCTGGCCGACCCCTTCGTCAGCCCGCAGCTGGTCGGCGCCGTCATGGTCGTCATCGGTATCGCATCGCTGGGCCTGGCCTGGGTCCAGCATCGGCAGGAGTCGGCGGCGCTGCGTGCGGAATTCGGTCCGATGCGCTATTCCATCGCCTCCGTCGTCGCGGCGATGATCGCCGGACTCGGCGCGCTGGCACTGCTCACGATCACGTTGCGGCTCTAACTCACCGAGGAGCTTCATGAGCGGTTGGCTGGTGGAACACATTCCGGCGGGGCTTCTTCTCATCGCCCTGATCGTGCTGTTCTCCGGTGGCGCGTTGCTCGCGCAGCGGTACGTCCGACGTCGCTACCCGCACCTGGCCGGAGAGGAACACAACGATGTCACCCGGTTCGCCTACGGGGTGATCGGCTTCGTCTACGCCTTCTTCATCGGATTCGTCGTCTCGGCGATGTGGGGCCACATCAACACGGCGGACGGCAACGTGCGGGCAGAGGGCGCGGCGGCGGTCCAGCTGGCAAGTGATGCAGCGGTTTTCGATGCCGCCGATGCCGAGCGGATCCGGCAGCGTCTGCTGGCCTACGAACGGGCGGCCATCGCGGAGTGGCCCGGCACGCGCTCAGCGGAGGCCGATGCCGCGCTGGCCGACGTCTATCGGGCCTACGGTCAGATCGTGCCTGCCGATGACTTTCAGAAGTCGATCGTCGCCACGTCGTTCGGCAATCTGGACAAGGTCAGTCAGGCGCGGACGGTGCGCATCATGGCCGCACACGGCGATGACGGACCGCCCTGGCCGCTGTGGGCGGTCGTCTTCCTGACCAGCGGGTTGGTGTTGGGCACCGCGATCATCTACGGCGTCGAGAAACCGTCGATGCATTACCCGATGGTGGCGGTCGTCGGCGTCCTGGTGGCCACCAACCTGTTCCTCGTGCTGCAACTTTCGCACCCGTTCATCGGTGACGTGGCGACGTCCCCGGACCCGCTGCGCGACGCCGTCGCGGTGCTGGAACAGCCGAGCGGTTAGAGCCGGTACATCTCCCGCCCCATCGCGGCGTCCTCCATGAAGGCCTCCCGCTGGACGGCCCGATGGCTGCGCTTGTTGCGGGTCGGCTCGACAGGGGCGAGGAATGCCGCGCGCAACGCCGTTGCCATCCGGGCGCCCCAGTGCCGAGAGTTGATGCGCGGCAATGGTATCGCTGCCGCCGGCGATCCCCTGAGGGGTTGTGCGTGTGTCATGGTTCGACGCTACGAAGATCGCGGCGACCAGGCATCGTGCTCGGGGGCGATCTTGATCTGCGACCGTGGTAGGAGGAGAACCCGACCAGGGCATGAGAGCCGGGTCACACCGCCCGCTGCGGCCGCGGCAATCACGCCCCGGTCAGGTGCGCCCGCACATCGTCGTCGAGCTCGACCCCGAAGGACCGCAGCATCCACCCCAGCGTCTCGTAGGCGCCGATGGTGAAGATGACATCCAGGATCTGCTGGGTGCTCAGATGTGCGTTCAGCGTGGCCCAGGTGGCGTCACCGATGATGCCGTCGGCGATCAGCTCATCGGCGGTGCGCAGCAGCGCGGCGTCGGCCTCCGACCACAGGGACGAGTCCGGGCCCCAGGCGATCTGGGCGACCTCGTCGCGGGAGATGCCGACATCGCCGGCGATCACCACATGCTGAGCCCACTCGTACTCGGATTGCCGTAGCACCGCGGTGCGCAGGATCAGCAGTTCGCGCTGCCGCGGCGTCAGCGAGGTCGCCGACAGCAGGTGACCGTTGAAGGTGAAGAAGGCCTTGGCCAGCTCCGGGTGGTAGGCCATGGCGCCCAGCACGTTGAGCCCTCTCGGTCGTCCCTCGGTCGGCAGCGGGGGATGACGGCGCACCGGCGGGTTCATGGCCGTCAGCGCCTCGCGCATCTGCGGGGGCCACTCCTTGGGGGCCAGCGGTTCGACACGGGTCATCTCGGAGTGTTCCTCTCGTCGCGCGAGCCATATCGGTAATGGCGTTCTCACAAGATTGCACGACGATCTCGAAAATGACGAATGTGACGCTTCGCGCCGGAAAAGGGCGAGTCCAGGCCGCCGTCAGCGGGCCGCGGGCTCCTGCAGGTTCCACAGGTTGTTGGCCAACAACCGCTGCAACTTGTCCAGAACCGCGGCGACCTCGGCATCGGTGCCGACGAACCCGGCGTAGAAGCCCATCCCGAACATCAATACCAGCAACATCTCCACGAGCGCGGCGGCGTCGGCGTCCGGGGCCAGGTGACCGTTCTCGGCGGCGTCGCTGACAGCGGTGCTCAAGAACGCGCGGACATCTTCGCGCGGCGCGTACTCGTCGTTCTTGAGCTCGGGGTGCCGGTAGGCCTCCAGCATCGAGGTGACCAGGAACGCCGCCGCCGAGTCGAACTCGCGGTGCGCCGCCAGCATCCCCGTCATGAAGGCCGAGAGTTTCCCGGTCAGGGTGGTCTCGGCGGCCGCGGCCTCCACACCGGCCTCGAACAGCGCGGTGTTGGTGCTTGCCAGCACCTGGCCGTACAGATCCTTCTTGTTCGTGAAGTAGTGATTGATCGCCGGACGGGTCAGATTGGCGCGTTCGGCGATCGCCTGGAACGTCGACGCGTCGTAGCCAAGTTCACTGAAAACCTGCCGAGCCGCATGGATGATCCGTTCACGGGTTTCGGCACCATTAGCTGCTCGTGGACGCCCCCGAGTACGGCGCAGCGCTTGTGTCATACGCGGAGTTTGCCACAGTTATCTGACTCATGCGTAGAAACCGTCCCGAACTGCTGGTTTCCGGGCTCACATAGCAAATGTCCGCACCGGGGTTGTTGCCGACCCCATCCTCGCCGCCGTAGCCTCGTGAGGTGTCCGGAGTGACCGCTGTCCGCGCCGACGAACTGGCCGCCCTGGAGTTCTTCGCCGGTTGCTCCGCGCCGACGCTGCGACCGTTGGCCGCCCAGCTCCAACCGCTGGTCGCGGCGCCCGGTCAGGTGCTCATGCGCCAGGGCGAAACGGCCCTGACGTTCCTGCTCATCGGGTCGGGGCAGGCCGAGGTGACGCACGTCGGCAAGGACGGCGCGGTGACGGTGTCGCAGCTGGGGCCCGGTGTCGTCGTCGGTGAGATCGCGCTGCTGCGCGACAAGCCCCGCAACGCCACGGTGGTCGCCACCACCGAGCTGAGCGGCTGGGTCGGCAACCAGGACGCCTTCGCTCAGATGCTGGAACTACCCGAGGCGATGACCCGGTTGGTGCGGACCGCCCGGCAGCGGCTGGCGGCCCACATCACCCCCATCGAGATCGCCCTGCGGGACCACCTGGTGCTGCATCTGCGCCCGGTGCTACCCGGTGACAATGTGCGTACCGTGAGCGGGCCGATCGAGTTCTCCTCCGAGACGCTCTACCGCCGGTTCCAGAGCACCCGGGTGCCCACCCCGGCGCTGATGGCGTACCTGTTCGAGGTCGACTATGTCGACCACTTCGTGTGGGTGATGACCGCCGGAGCGGACGGGCCGGTGGTCGCCGACGCCCGCTTCGTGCGGGAGGGGCACGGTGTCAGCACCGCGGAGGTGGCGTTCATCGTGGCCGACGTCTACCAGGGCCACGGCATCGGCACCTTCCTGATGGAGGCGCTTGCGGTGGCCGCACATGTCGGCGGTGTCACCCGGTTCACCGCGCGGGTGCTGACGGACAACTACGCCATGCGGGCCATCATGGACCGTGCCGGCGCGCACTGGGTGCGCGATGATCTGAACGTGGTCATCACCGAGGTGGACGTGCCGGCAGCCGCGTCGCTGTCCCTGCGGCCCGAGATGTACGAGGAGATCGCCGAGATGGCGCGCCGCACCATGCGATCGGTGAGCTGATGGCCGCCAGGCCGCCGCTGAACAAGGACACCCGGCTGTGCATCTCGCTGGCCGCGCGGCCCAGCAATATCGGTACCCGGTTCCACAACTACCTGTACGACGAACTCGGCCTCGACTTCATCTACAAGGCCTTCACCACCACCGATATCACCGCCGCCATCGGCGGGGTACGCGCGCTGGGCATCCGCGGCTGTTCGGTGTCGATGCCGTTCAAATCCGATGTCATGGCCCTGGTCGACGAGATCGAGCCCTCGGCGCAGGTCATCGAGTCGGTCAACACGATCGTCAACGACGACGGGTATCTACGCGCCTCGAACACCGATTACCTTGCCGTGCAGGCCCTGATCGCCCGGCATGCGCTGAATCCGGATGAGGACGTCATCATCCGTGGCAGCGGCGGAATGGCCAACGCCGTGGCGGCGGCCTTCGCCGGGGCCGGTTTCGGCAGCGGCGTCATCGTGGCCCGCAACGGCGAGACCGGGCGTGCGCTGGCCGACCGGCTGGGCTACCGGTACGCACCGGAGGTCGGGTCGCTGCGCGCGCCGATCCTGGTGAACGTCACCCCGATCGGGATGGCCGGGGCGGCCGAGGAAACCCAGCAGGCCTTCGACGACGACGTGATCGCCGCCGCCGGTGTGGTTTTCGACGTGGTGGCGCTACCGTCGGAGACTCCGCTGATCGGCGCCGCACGCGCGGCGGGCACCACGGTGATCACCGGCGCGGAGGTCATCGCGCTGCAGGCGGCCGAACAGTTCGAGCGTTACACCGGCGTCCGGCCGACCGAGCAACAGATCGCGGCCGCGTCGGCGATCTCCCGCGCCTAAGGCGTGATGGTCGTTTCCTCGTCGATGGCCGACGTGGCATCCATCAGCGGGCCCATCTGCTCCTCGGTGCCCTCGGCGTTGATCTGCAGCACGAACACGCCGTCATCGGCGGGGATGATGGTCGTCTTCTGGGCGACGAGCAGATTCTTGCCGTCCTTGACGTAGGTACCACCGACCTGGACGGCGTCGAACCCGCCGAGCTTGCCGGGCTGGCCCTCGGCGGGACCGTCGAACTGGGGCAGGTTCCTGAGCTCACCCGCGGCGAACTCGAGGACCTTGGCGCCGTCGACGTCGCCGGTCAGCTTCGACATGATCGCGGTGATGGTGGGCGGCGGTGGCGGCATCGACGGGTCGGTGAAGACGATCTGGCTGTAGGCCCATTCGGGGGTGCCCGGTCCGGCGTCGACCCATCCCGGCGGGGCCGGCAGGTTCACGTTGGGTGCGCCCTCGTCGCCGCGCCGCACCTGAGCCTCGGTGATCTCGTTGTCCCGGATGTACTCGGCGATCGTGTAGTTCTCACCGGCGGGTGCGGCGGCAGCGCTGGATTCCGCGGCGCTGGTGCTGGTCTCGGCGGCTTCGGAAGAGGTGGCGCTGGTGCTCTCCTCGGCGCTGCTGGTGGATTCGGACTTGGTGTCCGACCCACAGCCGGCCAGGGCCAGGCTGAGCGCCGCGGCCGCCGCGGCCACACCACGGGCGGTCGTCTGCTTGTTCATTGCGTCTCCTGTCGTGGGCACCCGAAGGCGATCTCGTGCGGGACGTTACCTGGCGCGGTGATGACGCGCGGGCGAGCGCGTCAATATCGGAGAACGGCCGTATGCGGGTGCCGGTGTGATACGACAGCTTCATGCGTGGCTACGCGATCTTTCTGGGCGCCGTGCTCGCGGTCACCGGATGCCAGGCGCCCCCGCCACCCACGTCCGCGCCGTCATCGGCCGCCCCGGGTTCCGGCGCGGTGAACCCGGCCGCCGTCGCGCGGGTGCGCAGCGAGCTGCCGCCCGGTTATGAGGTCGGGGAACTCGCGGATCATGCTGCACCGGCGTCGTTCTGGGGGCTGAAGCCGAATTGGACCGCCGATCCCGCGCCGTGCGGGGTGCTGGCCGATCCGGGTGCCGGAGCTCCGGTGCGGGGCTGGTCGGCGTCGGGGCCGGGCGGAATCGTCTACGCCCTCGTCGCGGGTCCGGGGGTCACCGGTGCACCGCCGGACGGCTGCGCGGCCTGGACGCTGACCGGTGGGCGCACGAGCGCCGCCGTGAACGCGGTCGAACCGCCCGACATCGCCGACACGCCGACGGTCGCCATGAGCACGGTGGCCACCACCGTCGTGGAGGGGGGCACCGAGACGCGCTCACACGCCGATACTGTCAGCGCCTATCTGGACTCGGGATACGTCGCATCCGTGACGGTGGTGACCGACCCCGGTTCGGCCCTGCCGGTGCTCGGCCCCGATGTCGCCGCGCGATTGCTGACGCAGACGGTCAGCTCCGTCCGCGGCGCAGGCCGGTAGATTGGCGGCGATGTTCTCGCCACGGGTGTTCGCCCTCACCGCCTGCGCGGCCGCGCTCACCGCCTGCACGGCAGCCGAACCCGAACAGGGCACCGGCATCGCCGCAGTCTTCGAGGTGAAGTCGACGTTCGACTCGCAGTTCCAGGTGACCACGACCGGACCCACCGGTATCGACCCCAAACTGCTCGCCCCCGCGGCGGTGCCGCCCGGGGTGCGGGTGGAGCCGCAGGCATGTGCGAAATTCGCCGCCGGCCTTGCCTTCCCGGGCGGCGCGCAGGGCAACATGGCCGCCACCACCGCTGAAGGCAAGGGCAACCGCTTCATCGCCATCGCCGTCGAGACATCGGAGCCGGTGCCGTTCAACGAGCCCGGCCCGGACTGCCAGAAGGTCGGCTACGGCGGGCCGGGTGTGCGTGGCCTGGTCGAGGTCGTCGAAACCCCGCAGATCGAGGGTGTGCGCGTGGTGGGCACCCATCGCGTGGTCCAGACGGTGGTGGATGGGAAACCGCACAGCGGTGAGTTGTTCAACTACGTGGCAAGTTTCGACTCATACCTGGTGATCGTCACGGCCAATCCGCTGGTGGTGCCGAACACCCCCGTCGCTCCGGTGGATACCCAGAAGGCCAGGGACCTGCTCACCGCAGCGGTGGCCGCGGTGCGCGGCTAACGCACATCGCGGGGCCGGAACTGGATGCTGATCCGCGGGCCCGTCGGGCGCGCCGTCTTCGGGACCGCGTGCTCCCAGGTCCGCTGGCAGGACCCGCCCATCACCAGCAGATCCCCGTGGCCCTGCGGCAGCCGCAGCGAGCGCCCCCCGGTACGCGGACGCATCGCGAAAGTCCGTCGCGCGCCCAGGCTCACGATCGCCACCATGGTGTCCTCGGTGCTGCTGCGCCCCACGGTGTCGCCATGCCAGGCGACGCTGTCGGTGCCGTCGCGGTACAGGCACAGTCCGGCGCTGGTGAACGGTTCGCCGAGTTCGCCCGCATAGATGTCGTTGAGTCGTCTGCGCAACCGCGCGATCGCCGGATGCGGGGCGGGACCGTCGGTGAGGTCGTGGAAGCTGACCAGACGGGGCACGTCGAGCACCCGTTCGTACATCTGACGGCGCTCGGCACGCCACGGAATGGCTTCCATCAACTCGTCGAACAGCGACCCGTCACCGTCCAGCCAGCCGTTCAACCAGCCGGCGCGCACATCGATCCAGGCGCCGGCGCCCAGGTTTCGACGTTCGTCGTGGTCGAAGAGCGACCCTTGGACGGCCAGAGACACGACCCCAGCCTATCGCACATGCGTTCGATGTCAGAGGTTGACCGCGCCGGGCCCGTGATCGGCCAGCACATCTTCGGGGTTGACCAGCTGACACGCCTTCAGGCTCATGCACCCGCAGCCGATGCACCCGGTCAGGTTGTCGCGCAGCCGCTCCAGATGCACGATCCGGTCCTCCAGGTCCTGCCGCCAGCCCGCCGAGAGCCGGGCCCAGTCCTTGCTCGTCGGAATCCGGTCGTCGGGCAGGGTGGCCAGCGCCTCGCGGATACGGGCCAGCGGGATGCCGAGTCGCTGCGACATCCGGATGAACGCGACCCGGCGCAGCGTCTCGCGGGGGTAGCGGCGCTGATTGCCCGTGGTGCGCCGGCAGCTGATCAGGCCCTCGCGCTCGTAGAAGTGCAGCGCGGACACCGCGACTCCGCTGCGCAGTGACATCTCACCGGGTGTCAGCTCGTGGATTTCCACGACCTCAACCGTAGTTGAGCTCAGCTCGAGGTGCCGTTTTTCTACAGCAGGGTCGCTTCACGGTGTTGCCCGTCGCCCTCGTGTAGAAATCGGCGGCACGGGGTGGCCACGTCGGATGAAAGCCTCGCGCGCCCGATGCAGGACGAAAGCCCGGGAATGCTCGGCCACCACATGAATGTCGATCCAGCCCTGCCGGTCGATCATCTCCGCACGCCCGATGTCGTGCACAAACCTGCGCCTGTCGGTCTGATGAATCGCGCCGTCGTAGTCGAAGCCGATCTTTGGATCGTCATAACCCATATCCAGATATGCGACGTTGGCGCCATCGGTGACGGGAATCTGGGTGCGCGGCGGGGGAAAGCCGCCATCGATGAGGACCCAACGCAGCCACGATTCCTTCGGCGACTGTGAGCCAGGGTCCATCAGGTCCAGGGCAATCCGCGCCTGCCGGATCCCACGCAGACCTGGGTATCTCGCGGCCAAGGTCAACACGTCTGCGGCACCGACACCCGTCACGGAAGCCAAGTCGTCCAGCTGGGCGAGGGCCTCGACCGGCGACAGGAAACGGGCCAGATCGAGTGCGGTGCGGACTGGTGTGGTGACGGCGAGGTCGCCGATACGACAGATTTCGTCGTCGGCCAGCTTCTCCCCCCGCACCACGATGCCGGCACGCTTGCGCCCGTGTCGGGTGATCATTTCGACAGGCACGCCGTCGTCCACCCACTGCGCGCCATGCATGAACGCCGCCGCGCGACCGGCGATGACGGCCCGACGATCGGACCACAACCACCCGGCGACGATCCTGGACGACAGGGTGTGCGGCCCGTCTGTGCGGACGTATACGCGCGGGTGCGTTGTTGCGGCGTAGCGCCAGCGCAGTTGTCCGCGGGTCAGTACTCCGGCTTGCAGTGCCTCGGGTCCGAGGAATGGCGTGCCCATGGCCGAACTCTGGCTCGCGTGTCCGACACAAACGCAGGAGCGAGGTCCGAATGCAGGGCTGGTTGTGGAAAACGGCGCGGCGATCCAGCGCCTACCGCCAGGACGGCAACCAGATCTGCATATGCCAGGTGTGCTGCGATATGGGCAGCCCGGTCAGAATCGGGTAGAGCCAGGCGAAGTTGGTGATCACCAGCGCCACATAGCAACTCACGGCGATCAGGCCCAGCGTTCTGCGCTCGGCGTTCTGCCGGGGTTGATACAGGATCTCGCCGAGTATCAGCGCGATCAGCATGACCAGGAACGGCGCCATCGTCGTGGCGTAGAAGAAGTACATCTGCCGGTCGATGTCGAGGAACCAGGGCAGGAAGCCTGCCGAATATCCCACCAACACCGCGGCATAACGCCAGTCGCGGCGCACGAAGGTCCGCCACACCGCGAACAGCAGCACCGGCACCGCGATGAACCACATGGTCGGCGTGCCGACCAGCATCACCGCCTTGACGCAGGATTCCGCACCACAGCCCGGCACGTTCTGCTGATCGATGGCATAGAGCACCGGCCGCAGCGACATCGGCCAGGTCCACGGCTTGGATTCCCACGGGTGATGGTTGCCCGCGGCGTTGGTCAGCCCGGAGTGGAACTTGTAGACCGAGGATGTGTAGTACCAGAGCGAGCGGATGGCGTCCGGCAGCAGACCGCCCTCGCCGATGGTGCGGCCCACCTCATGTCGGTACACCCCGGTCTCGGAGGCGAACCAGCGCGCATACGACGCCAGGTACACCAACAGCGGGATCACGCCCAGCGCGTACACCGCGGGCACGGTGTCGCGGCGCAGCGTGCCCAGCCACGGTCGGGGCGCGCGGTACTGGCGGCGCGCCGCGACGTCGAAGGCCAGCGTCATCACGCCGAAGAACGCGATGAAGTACAGCCCGGACCACTTGGTGGCGCACGCCAGGCCCAGCAGCACGCCGGCGCCGAACCGCCACCAGCGCACCCCGAGCCGCGGGCCCCACGGGGTGTCGCCGATCCGGCCCTCCATCAGGGCGACGTGCATCCGCAGCCGCACCTGGTCGCGATCCACGATCAGCGCCCCGAAGGCCGCCACCACGAACACCACCAGGTAGACGTCCAGCAGCGCGGTGCGCGCCGAGACGAAGCTGACGCCGTCGGCGATGATCAGCAGCCCGGCGAGCGCCCCGACCAGTGTCGAGCGGCTGATCCGCCGCACGATCCGCGCGACCAGGATGACGATGATCACGCCGCACACCGCGCCGGAGAACCGCCAGCCCAGCCCGTTGTAGCCGAAGATCCACTCGCCGACGGCCATCAGCGCCTTGGACAGCGGTGGATGCACCACCAGCCCATAGCCGGGGTTGTCCTCAAGGCCACCGTTGCCCAACATCTGCCAGGCCTGCGGCGCGTAGTGCTTCTCGTCGAAGATCGGGGTGCCCGCGTCGGTCGGCGACCCCAGGTTCAGGAACCGGGTCAGCGCGGCCAGCGCCCCGATGATCACCGTCATCACCCAGCCCTGCAGCCGGTCGACGGGCCCGAAGTCCGGCACCGGCACCAGCGGGCCCGGGCTGATCACGGGTGCGGCGCGCTCCGGAAGCACGGTGTCGGGCGCGGTCATCACCGACGATCGTAGGCTGCGACTGTGTCAAACCCCGAGTCGCTGCGCTCCGGCCCGCCGGGGCAACAAGGCCGACTGCTCCTGGGCGCTACGCCGTTGGGCCGGCCCGATGACGCCTCGGCACGTCTGGTCGAGGCGCTGACGACGGCGAATGTGATCGCCGCCGAGGACACCCGGCGGGCGCGCACGCTGGCCGCCGCGCTGGGAGTCACCCCGGCCGGCCGGGTGCTCAGCCTCTACGACCAGAACGAGGCCACCCGGGTGCCGATGCTGCTGGAGGAGATCACCGCAGGGGCGACGGTGCTGCTGATCAGTGACGCCGGTATGCCGTTGATCAACGATCCGGGCTACCGGTTGGTGACGGCGTGCGTGGCGGCCGGGTTGACGGTGAGCTGCCTACCCGGTCCGTCGGCGGTCACGACGGCACTGGCGGTATCCGGGCTGGCCGCCGACCGGTTCTGCTTCGAGGGCTTCGCGCCGCGCAAGCAGGGTGCGCGTCGGACCTGGCTGGGGGAGCTCGCCGGCGAGCGGCGCACCTGCGTGTTCTTCGAGTCGCCGCGCCGGCTGGCCGACACGCTGCGCGACGCCGTCGCCACTCTCGGCCCGGGGCGCCGGGCGGTGGTGTGCCGGGAGCTGACCAAGACCCACGAGGAGATCAAACGCGGCACCCTCGGCGAGCTCGCGGACTGGGCGGCGGGCGGGGTCCTGGGGGAGATCACCGTGGTGCTGGCCGGCGCCGTCCCGCAGACCGACCCGCAGACCCTGGTCGAGGAGGTGGCCGAGCTCATCGAGGACGGAGTCCGGGTCAAGGACGCGTGCGCGCGGGTGGTCGAGGCGAATCCGGGCGCGATATCGAAGCGGGAGCTCTACGATCTGATCTTGAAGTCACGGGAGTGAGCAACGGGGGTCCAAGCTGAGTACAACGGTGTTCGTCGTCCTGCTCGTCCTCGGAATCCTGGTCGTGCTGGCGCTCATCTGGATTCCGATCATCATCTGGTTGCGCCGCCGCAGCGAGGCCGTCGGCGCGCAACTGGCGACCGAACTCGCGGGCGAGGACGTGCTCCTTGCACCGGAGAAGGGGTCCTACCGCGGAGCGACGGTTCCCGGCTATCCCGCAGTCAAGAACGCCGGGGCGATCGCGCTCACCCGGCGGCGACTGATCTTCCGGACGCTCACCGGGAAGACGATCGAGGTCCCGGTCGCTGAGATCACCGGCGTGCGGGAGGCCAATGTCTTCAAGGGCTCGGTGGTGGGCGGACAGACCCATCTGATCGTGCAGACCGCCGCGGGGGAGATCGGTTTCTACGTGTTCTCCGGTATCGGCGCATGGGTCGCCGCGCTGGATTCGCTGACCCCGAGCTGACCGAGCCCGACGGTGGGCGCCGCCTTGTGCAGACATTCCTCCCATTCGGCGGCCGGGTCGGAGTCCGCGGTGATCCCGCCGCCGACACCGAGTATCGCGGCACCGGCTGCGTCGAACTCCACTGTCCGGATGGCCACGTTCAATTCGGTACCCGCGCTGGGTGACGCCAAACCAACGGTGCCGCAGTAGATTCCGCGTCGCTCGGGCTCCCATTCCAGGAGCAGTTCGCGGGCCCGGCCCTTCGGGGTGCCGGTCACCGACGCCGGCGGGAAGGTGGCCTCCAGCACCTCGGACATCGGCACATCGGCGGAGATCCGGGCCGCGACCGTGGACACCAGATGCCATACGCCCGGGGCCGGCCGCACCCGCAGCAGCTCGGGAACCGTCACCGATCCGGTGATGGCCAGTCGGCTCAGATCGTTGCGCACCAGGTCGACGATCATGATGTTCTCGGCGACATCCTTCACCGACGTGCGCAGCAGTGCAGGCGACTTATGCAGCGGCAGTGTGCCTTTGATCGGGGAGGAGATGACAGATTCGCCGCGGCGGCGCAGGAACAACTCCGGGGACAGTGACGCCACCGCACCCCAGCTGCCGGCGAGGTAGGCGGCCCGCGCCGGGGCGGTGCGGGCGACGGCGTCGACGAAGAAATCCAGTGGATCACCGGTGATCCGGCCATGGAACTGGGTGCAGACACACGCCTGATACACCTCGCCGGCCGCGATCGCCTCCCGGCAGGCCGCCACTGCGGTCAGATGCCGACCGCGGTCGGGCGCGGTCCAGTCCATCGAGTACGGCCGCGGCGCCGCTGCGGTGGCCCCGGACAGCCATTCGGGACATGCTGCCCCGGTGAGGCTTTCGTACCACCAGCACCCGTCGGCAGCTTGGCGCAGCACCGAGTCGGACCAGCCGCCGGCGGCCACGGGGATGCGCGGCGCCGCGGGCCCGTCGGGGTAGGACAGGTACCCGAACCACCCCCCGCCGACGGCCTGCGACACCCCCGGGCGGACTGCGAACACCTCGGTGGTCGGCACCGCGGCCAGCGATGGTGCGATGACGGCCTTGGATCCGAACCAGTCCCCGATGAGCGCGGCCGGCGGTGGCAGGCCCAGGCGTGCCGCGCCGTCGGCGACCCAGCGCAGCACGCCGGGCGCGTGGCCCAGGTGGCCGAGTCGGTCGATGCGCACCGACCCAGCCTGTCAGAAGCTAACGGCTGATGGCGCGCGGGATGGTGGCGGTGGTCAGCTTCTCCGGGTTGCGCATCGCATAGAAGTGCGAGATCCGGCCCTCGGTGATCTCGACGGTGATCACACCTTCGAAGCTGTCGCCCAGGTAGAGATTGAGGGCCGGCGCGTTGTTGTAGGTGGCCAACTCGACGCGGCCCTGCTCGCCGGCCATCCGCAGCAGCCCGATGACGAGCCGGGCCACCCGATCGGGGCCGTGCACCGGCCGTCTGGCGGCGCTGACCTTGCCCGCGCTGTCGGCCGTCCACACCACGTCCGGGGCGAGCAGTTCGATCAGGCTGCTCACGTCCCCGGTGGCGGCGGTCGCGAAAAATTGCAGGGTGATCTGTTCGCTGGTGGCGGCGTCGACGGGCTCGAAACGTTTGCGCCGGGCATGTACGTGTTCGCGGGCGCGGTGCGCCATCTGGCGCACCGCGGCCGCGGATTTGCCGACCGCTGTGGCGATTTCGTCGTGACCGAAGCCGAAAACCTCGCGCAGCACGAACACCGCGCGTTCATCGGGGGTCAGCGATTCCAGCACCACCATCATCGCCATGGACACCGACTCGGCGAGTACCACATCCGCGCCGGCGTCCTGCGTGTCCACCAGCAGGGGTTCGGGCAACCAGGGGCCCACGTACTCCTCGCGGCGGCGGGCCTGGGCGCGCAGCGCGTTGAGAGACTGCCGGGTCACCAGCTGAGCCAGATACGACTTGGTGTCGCGCACCGTGTCCAGGTCCACCTCCGCCCAGCGCAGGTAACTCTCCTGCAGGACATCATCGGATTCGGTTGCCGAACCGAGGATTTCGTAGGCGATGGTGAACAGCAGCGGCCGCAGCGTGGTGAACCGGTCGGCGTGCTCGCTCATCGGACGGCGGCGGCCTTCGCGTCGGCCACCCGTTGCGCCCGCTTGCCGCCCTTGAGCCAGAAGTACGAGCCCGGCTTGCGGGCCTCCTTGGCCAGGAAGGACACCGTGCCCTTGCAGACCGCCTCCTTGACCGTCGCCGCGACCCGCCCGCCGAGGTACAGCGGCATCACCCGGTCGTCGAGATGGGCGAGCTGAATGGTGGCGGCGCCGCGGCCCAGGCTGATGCACTGGCCGGTGAAGGCCTGGTTGATCACCGCGGGCTCGGTGCCCGCGATGCGGCTCAGTACCGTGTTGGCGGCCTGGGCGCCCAGCGGGATCGCCGCCTGGCAGCTCATCCGCAGCGGCAGATCCGACGGTGCAGAAGCATCACCGGCCGCCACGATGTAGGGGTTGTCGACACTGGTCAGGGTCTCGTCGGTCAGCAGCCGCCCCAGGGCGTCGGTGGCCAGCCCGCTGCGGGCCGCCAGATCCGGCACCCCGAACCCCGCCGTCCAGATCGTCACGGCACTGCGCAGTTCGCGCCCGTCGGCCAGCAGCACGGAGCCGGCGCGGACCTCGGTCACCGTGGCCGCAGGCCCCTCGACGACGGTGACGTCGAGGGTGCGCATCACCTTGGCCACCGACGCGCGGCCCTTGGCATGCAGGTACGGGCCGAGCACCCCACCGCACACCAGCGTCACGGCATGCCCTGCTTCGGCGAGCTCGGCGGCCATCTCGATGCCGGTCGGTCCGGCGCCGACCACGGTCACCGGCTCACCGGGACGGATCCCCGCGATGGCGTCGCGCAGCGGCGCCCCGTGCTCGAATTCCGATATCGGATAAGCGAATTCGGTGGCGCCGGGCACGTTCAGCGCGGCGCCGGTGCTGCCGACGGCGTAGATGAGGTAGTCATAGCCGACCGTGTCGCCGGCGACGGTGACGGTGCGGGCGGCAGCGTCGATGCGCTCGGCGGTGCCGACGAGGAGTCGGACATCGGCGCCCAAGATCTCGGCGTAGTCCACCACGGCGTCATCGGAGCCGGTGACCAACTGGTGCAGCCGGATCCGCTCCACGAACTCGGCGCGCGGATTGATCAGGGTGACGGCGACATCGGGGTTGCACCGCAGATGGTTGGCCGCGATGACGCCCGCGTAGCCGCCGCCGATGACGACGACGTTGGTGCGCTGGTTGTTCATGAGGTTCTCCTTTTCTCGGATATGCCCTCAAGACACCGGTGCCTGCCGGAGTGTGACACCGCAGCTGTAATTGTGGCTCAGATCACTAGATCAAGCCCAGGGCCAGCATTGCGTCGGCGACCCTGATGAACCCGGCGATGTTGGCGCCCGCTGCATAATTGCCGGGCTGGCCGTAGGCATCTGCAGTGGTCAGACAGGTGTGGTGGATGCGGCGCATGATCTCGGCCAGCCGCGCCTCGGTGTCCTCGAACGTCCAGGAGTCGCGTGAGGCGTTCTGCTGCATCTCCAGTGCACTGGTTGCCACTCCGCCGGCGTTGACGGCCTTGCCGGGGGCGAAGATCACCCCGGCCGCGCCGAAGTACTTCACCGCCTCCGGGGTGCACGGCATGTTGGCGCCCTCGGCCACGATCCGGCAACCGGAATCGATGAGCGCGTTCGCGTCGGTACCGGACACCTCGTTCTGGGTGGCACACGGCAGCGCGATATCGCAGGGTACGTGCCACACGCTCCGGCCGGCCACGAAATCCGCTGCGCCGCCGCGGGCTGCTGCATAGTCGCTGATCCGGCCGCGGCGTACCACCTTGATCTCCTTGAGGAGGTCGAGGTCGACGCCCTTCTCGTCGACGATGTAGCCGCCGGAGTCCGAGCACGCGACCACGACGCCGCCGAGCGCGTGCACCTTCTCGATGGCGTAGATGGCCACATTGCCCGAGCCCGACACCACGACCCGCTTGCCGTCGAACGAGTCGGAGGTGGTCCGCAGGATCTCGTCGACGAAGAACACCGTCCCGTACCCGGTGGCCTCGGTGCGGACCTGAGAGCCGCCCCAGGTCAATCCCTTGCCGGTGACCACACCGGCCTCCCAGCGGTTGGTGATCCGCTTGTACTGGCCGAACAGGTAACCGATCTCGCGTGATCCGACGCCGATATCGCCGGCCGGGACGTCGGTGTGTTCGCCGATGTGGCGGTAGAGCTCGGTCATGAAGGACTGGCAGAACCGCATGATCTCGTTGTCGGAGCGGCCCTTCGGGTCGAAATCGGAGCCGCCCTTGCCGCCGCCGATGGGCAGGCCGGTCAGCGAGTTCTTGAAGATCTGCTCGAAGCCCAGGAACTTGACGATGCCCAGGTACACCGACGGGTGAAATCGCAACCCGCCCTTGAACGGTCCCAGGGCGGAGTTGAACTCGACCCGGAATCCGCGGTTGATCTGCACGGCGCCGGCATCATCCAGCCACGGCACCCGGAAGATGATCTGCCGTTCGGGCTCGCACAACCGGCGGATCACCGCGTTGTCGGTGTACTCCGGATGCCTGGCGACCACCGGTCCGAGGCTGTCGAGCACCTCGTAGACCGCTTGGTGGAACTCAACTTCACCCGGATTGCGCTGGGCCACTTCGTCATAGATGTCGTGCAGCTTTGCGTGCAGGCCGGTCATCTCACTCCGTTCGTTTCTCGGGGACCTGATACCGGGGAAACACCCCTTCGGGCGCCGGCAGCGCGGTGCCGGGCACCAACCGGGTCCCGATCGCGGTGAAGTCGCGCTGGTCGGCGGGCTGACCGAGCAGATCGAGCAGCTTGGCGGCCGAGGCCGGCATCACCGGCTGGATCAGCAGCGCGGCGATCCGCACGGTTTCCAGCGTCGTATAGAGCACGGTGGCGAAGCGCTGCTCGTCGGTCTTGCGCAGCACCCAGGGCTCCTGAGCCGAGAAATACCGGTTGGCTGCACCGAGCACCGACCAGATCGCTTCCAGCCCGAGATGCATTGCCGGCTCGTCGAAGTGACCACGCACCCGCGGCAGCAGTGCGTCGGCCAGGGCGAGCAGCGCCGAGTCCTCGGCGGTGAACTCACCCGGTGAGGGCACCGTGCCGTCGAGGTTCTTGGCGACCATTGACAGCGAGCGTTGCGCCAGGTTCCCCAGCTCGTTGGCCAGGTCGGCGTTGATCCGGCCGATGATCGCTTCCTCGCTGTAGCTGCCGTCCTGACCGAACGGCACCTCCCGGAGCAGGAAGTAGCGCACCTGGTCCACGCCGAAGGCGTCCACGAGCGCGATGGGGTCGATGACGTTGCCCACCGACTTGCTCATCTTCTCGCCCTTGACGTTGATGAAGCCGTGCGCAAACACCCTGCGCGGCAGGGCGATACCTGCCGACAGCAGGAACGCCGGCCAGTAGACCGTGTGGAACCGGATGATGTCCTTGCCGATCACGTGCAGATCGGCCGGCCAGTACCGCCCAAACGACTCGGACGCGGTGTCGGGGAAGCCCACGCCGGTCAGATAGTTGGTCAGTGCGTCCACCCACACGTACATGACGTGATCGGGATGATCGGGTACCGGAACGCCCCAGTCGAACGTCGTCCGCGAGATCGACAGGTCGCGCAGCCCGCCGGAGACGAAGCTGACCACCTCATTGCGCCGGACATCGGGCCCGATGAATTCCGGGTGCTCCTCGTAGAGGGCGAGCAGCCGGTTGGCGTACGCGGACAGCTTGAAGAAGTAGGTCTGCTCCTCGGTCCAGGTGACCGGCGTGCCGGTCTCGGTGGCGATGCGGGACCCGTCGGGCAGCAGCTCGGTCTCGTCCTCGACGAAGAAACGCTCATCGCGGATCGAATACCAGCCGGCGTAGGTGCCCAGATAGATGTCGCCGGACTCGTTCATCGCACGCCAGATCGCCTTCGACGCCTCGTAATGGTCGGCATCGGAGGTACGGATGAACCTGTCGAAGGAGATGTTCAGCTTCTCCTGCATGCCCTGGAACACATCCGAATTGCGGCGCGCGAGATCGGCGGTGGGCAGGCCTTCGGCGGCCGCGGTCTCGGCCATCTTGAGGCCGTGCACGTCGGTGCCGGTGAGGAATCGGACATCGAAACCATCGAGGCGCTTGAACCGCGCGATCGCATCGGTGGCCGTCTTCTCGTAGGCGTGCCCGATGTGCGGCGCACCGTTGGGGTAGTCGATGGCCGTCGTGATGTAGTACGTCGGCCGGGACGAAGATTCGCTGCTCATCGGCACTCACTTTATGGTGTTGCAGTGAGTTCCAAACGTTCAGCCAGGGACAAACCGCCCGCCCCGGAGCTGCTGACCCCACTGATCGACGCTCACACCCACCTCGACGCCTGCGGGGCCGAAACCGCCGGCGACGTCCACGCGATTCTGGATCGGGCCGAGGCCGTGGGCGTGCGGGCCGTGGTCACCATCGCCGACGACCTGGACGCCGCGCGCTGGGCCGCCCGGGCCGCGGAGTGGGATCCACGCGTCTATGCCGCGGTCGCGCTGCACCCGACGCGGGCCAACGCCCTCGACGATGCCGCGAAGGCGGAACTGGAGACGCTGGCCGCCGCGCCGCGGGTGGTGGCAGTGGGGGAGACCGGTATGGACATGTACTGGCCGGGCCGGTTGGAGGGTTGCGCCGATCCCGCGGAGCAGCGTGAGGGCTTCGCCTGGCATATCGACCTGGCCAAGCGCACCGGCAAGCCACTGATGATCCACAACCGCGATGCCGATGCCGAGGTGCTCGACGTGCTGCGTGCGGAGGGGGCGCCGGAGACGGTGATCTTCCACTGCTTCTCGTCCGATGCCGCGATGGCGCGGATCTGCGCGGCCCACGGGTGGATGGTCAGCCTGTCGGGGACGGTCAGTTTCCGCAACGCCCACGCGCTGCGCGAAGCGGCCACCGTGGTCCCCGCCGAACTGCTGTTGGTGGAGACCGACGCCCCGTTCCTCACCCCGCACCCGTTCCGCGGTGCGCCCAACGAGTCGTACTGCCTGCCGTACACGGTGCGGGCGCTGGCCGATGTGCTCGATCGGCCGGCAGCCGAACTGGCCGAGATCACCGCCGCGAATGCCATGCGCGTTTATGGATTGGTGTGACGCGTTGGATACCGTGGTGAGTTGGCGCGGTTGACCGAACTTCGTTACCGTCCTGTTATCGAATGCGGATGGTCATCGTGGCTGCTCACGTGCCGCACTCATGAGTCGGGAATCGAAATCAGTGAATGTGTTGAACAAGCTCCACGAATCGCGCTCGCCTGCACTTCGTCTGTTGGTGGGCGCACTGCTGCTCACCTTGGTGTTTGCCGGTGGTGTCGCGGTGACCTCACACAAGACGCTGTCGCTGACCGTCGACGGCACCCAGCTGACCGTGGCCACCATGAAGTCGCGGGTCATCGACGTGGTGGAGGAGAACGGTTACACCGTCGGTGAGCGTGACGATCTCTTCCCGGCCGCCGACGCATCCGTGGCCGACACCGATGCCATCGTGCTGCGCCGCAGCCGGCCCCTGCAGATCTCCATGGACGGCCAGAACAGCACCGAGGTGTGGACCACGGCGGCAACCGTGCAGGAGGCGCTCGCGCAGCTTTCGATGACCGACACCGCGCCCGCCGCCGCGTCGCGCGGCAGTCGTCTTCCGCTGGCCGGAATGTCATTGCCCGTGGTCAGCGCCAAAACCGTGCAACTGAACGACGGTGGCAAACTCAGCACCGTCCGGCTGGCCGCCCCGAACGTCGGCGCGCTGCTGGAGGCGGCCGGTGTGCCGCTGCAGCAGCGCGACACCGTGGTGCCGGCGGCGTCCGCACCGGTCGTCGACGGTATGCGCATCGACGTGACGCGTGTCCGCATCGAGAAGGTGACGGCGCAGGTGCCCTTGCCGCCGCCCAGCAACCGGATCGAGGATCCGACGCTG
Source organism: Mycolicibacterium frederiksbergense (assembly GCA_030499155.1). Taxonomy (GTDB): domain Bacteria; phylum Actinomycetota; class Actinomycetes; order Mycobacteriales; family Mycobacteriaceae; genus Mycobacterium; species Mycobacterium frederiksbergense_A. Next base: position 2,759,507 of record JAUKNU010000001.1, read on the forward strand.
AATCAAAGTCGCCAGGTCGTCGAGGACCCGGGCGCCCCGGGTCTGCAGGACGTCACGTTTGCTGTCGCCGAGGTCAACGGGGTCGAGACGGGAAGATTGCCAGTAGCCAATGTCGTCCTCAATCCCGCGCGCCAAGCTGTGCTGAGGGTCGGCACCAAACCCGGTACCGAGGTGCCGCCGATATCGAACGGGCACGTCTGGGATGCGCTCGCCGGGTGTGAATCGGGTGGTAACTGGGCTATCAACACCGGCAACGGATATTACGGCGGCGTTCAATTTGACCAAAACACCTGGGAGCGACAGGGTGGTCTGCGCTATGCTCAGCGGGCAGATTTGGCAACGCGCGAAGAACAGATCGCGATTGCTGAAGTGACGAGGGCACGTCAGGGTTGGGGTGCCTGGCCAACATGTAGCGCCAGATTGGGGTCATCGTGACGATCCGACTGCTCGGGCGAACCGAGATACGGCATCTGGCCCGGGAGATCGACTTCCGGCCGAGGAAGGCGTTCGGACAGAACTTTGTCCACGACGCCAACACCGTGCGACGCATCGTGTCCGCGTCCGGTATCCACCGGCAGGACTCGGTGATCGAGGTCGGTCCGGGCCTCGGCTCGCTGACCCTGGGCCTGCTCGACAGGGGCGCCCGGGTGACCGCGGTCGAGATCGACCCGGTACTGGCCCGTCAGCTACCCAAGACGATCGCCAACCATTCGCACAGCGAAATCGGCCGGCTGACCGTGCTGAACCGCGACATCCTCACGCTCAAGGCCGATGACGTCGACGAGCTGCCCACCGCGCTGGTCGCCAATCTGCCGTACAACATCGCCGTCCCGGCGCTGCTGCACCTGCTGGCCGAGTTCCCGTCCATCAAGACGGTGATGGTCATGGTGCAGGCCGAGGTCGCCGAGCGGCTCGCCGCCGAGCCCGGTGGCAAGGATTACGGCGTACCCAGTGCCAAGGTGCGTTTCTACGGTGAGGTCCGCCGCTACGGCATGGTCTCGCCGACGGTGTTCTGGCCCATCCCGCGGGTCTACTCCGGGCTGGTCCGCATCGACCGCTACGAGTCGTCCCCGTGGCCGACCGACGCCTCGTTCCGCGAGCAGGTCTTCGAGCTCATCGACATCGGTTTCGCGCAGCGCCGCAAGACGTCGCGCAATGCCTTCGCCGAGTGGGCGGGTTCCGGCAACGAGTCCGCCGAACGTCTGCTGGCCGCGAGTATCGACCCGGCTCGCCGCGGCGAGACCCTGGCGATCGCGGATTTCGTGCGGCTGCTGCAACGCTCCGGTGAGATGGCGCCGCCCGCGCCGGCACCGGCCCCCGAGCCGGCGGTCAGCGAATCCGAGCGGGCCACCGACTCGGCTCGCAGCTAGGCCTGGCAAATTTCTTCGCCGCCCGGGTCGCCCCGGGCGGGATCGCCGTCGCCCGGCATCAACCGTTCTCATCGCGCGGAGCGGCGGTCTCGCACGGCCAGTTTGTGATCCTTGACACACTGCGCGGGCAAACACTAGCCTGATCGACAGCGGCGGGATCTGACGAGGGGTATCTCAGCGCTTATCCGCTCGGCGTCCCAGGCGTGGCGGTAGTGTCGTGCGGTGTCTGCATCCGACGGCGATACCGCCACCGAGTGGGTGCCCACCGGTTCGGTCACGGTGCGCGTCCCCGGCAAGGTCAATCTGTATCTGGCGGTCGGGGATCGCCGTGACGACGGCTATCACGAGCTCACCACCGTCTTCCACGCCGTGTCGCTGTTCGACGACGTCACCGTGCGCGACGCCGACGTGTTGTCGCTGAAAATGTCGGGTGAGGGCTCCGAGGCGCTGCCGACCGATGAGCGCAACCTGGCCTGGAAGGCCGCCGAACTGCTGGCCGACCACGTCGGCCGCGCCCCCGATGTCGCGATCTCCATCTCCAAGTCGATCCCGGTCGCCGGCGGGATGGCAGGTGGCAGCGGCAACGCCGCCGCGGTCCTGGTGGCGATGAATCACCTCTGGCAGCTGGGTGTGCCGCGCCGCGATCTGCATGCGCTGGCCGCCAAGCTGGGCAGCGATGTGCCCTTCGCCCTGCACGGCGGTACGGCACTGGGCACCGGCCGCGGTGAGGAACTCGCGACCGTCCTGGCCCGCAGCACCTTCCACTGGGTGCTGGCCTTTGCCGACAAGGGGCTGTCCACACCCGCGGTGTTCGGTGAGATCGACCGGTTGCGCGAGACCCCGGATCGAGGCGGGCCGGCGCGGCTCGACGATGCCGAACCGGTGCTCGCCGCGCTGGCCTCCGGGGATCCGCACGAGCTGGCCGCGCTGCTCGGTAACGACCTGCAGCCCGCTGCGCTGAGCCTGCGCTCGGACCTGCGCCGCACCCTGCGTGCCGGCGACGAGGCCGGGGCGCTGGCCGGGATCATCTCCGGATCGGGGCCCACCTGCGCCTTCCTGTGTGCATCGGAGTCCGCCGCGGTCGACGTCGGGACTTCGCTCTCCGGCGCCGGGGTGTGCCGCACCGTGCGGGTGGCCAGCGGGCCCGTGCACGGTGCCCGGGTGGTGCCCGACGCCGGGCAGTGAGCCAAACATTCCAGCGTTGTGACACATGTCTCGATCGGTCCGAGAGTTTGGCAGTTACTTAAGGGTTCTTTAAGATGGGCTCTGGTGGAAACCCGCAGGCGGAAACGAGTGCGAGTTACCGGCTGGCCATCACCGTTTCGAGACACAACTGCTTCCCAATTGTGCGTGCGCGCCTCTCTCGAAGAGGGTGCTAGCAGGCGGAATATAGGGAAACGCGCAAGGAAACTGGCGCCGAGGTCGCAGCCGACCCGGACCCAGACACCGAGGAGGTCGTCGTGAGCCGATTCACCGACAAGATGTACCGCAGCGCCCGGGAGAGCGAGCGGGGCATGGTCACCGGCGAACCGTACGAGCCGGTCCGCCATACCTGGGCCGAGGTACATGAGCGCGCCCGCCGGGTTGCCGGCGGACTCGCCGCGGCCGGTATCGGGCCCGGTGACGCCGTCGGTGTGCTCGCCGGGTTCCCGGTGGAGATCGCGCCGACCGCCCAGGGCGTGTGGATGCGCGGCGGCAGCCTGACCATGCTGCACCAGCCGACCCCGCGTACCGACCTCGTCGTGTGGGCCGAAGACACCATGACCGTCATCGGCATGATCGAGCTGAAGGCCGTCATCGTCTCCGAGCCGTTCATCGTGGCGATCCCGGTGCTCGAAGAAAAAGGGATCAAGGTCCTCGTGGTCTCCGACCTGCTGGCCGCCGACCCGATCGATCCGGTCGAGACCGGCGAGGACGATCTGGCGCTGATGCAGCTGACGTCCGGCTCCACCGGATCTCCCAAGGCCGTGCAGATCACGCACCGCAACATCTTCTCCAACGCCGAGGCCATGTTCATCGGCGCCGAATACGACGTCAACACCGACGTCATGGTCAGCTGGCTGCCCTGCTTCCACGACATGGGCATGGTCGGCTTCCTCACCATCCCGATGTACTTCGGCGCCGAGCTGGTCAAGGTCACGCCGATGGACTTCCTGCGCGACACCCTGCTGTGGGCCAAGCTCATCGACAAGTACAAGGGCACCATGACGGCCGCCCCTAACTTCGCCTACGCGCTGTTCGCCAAGCGGCTGCGACGCCAGGCCAAGCCGGGCGAGTTCGACCTGTCCACCCTGCGTTTCGCGCTGTCGGGCGCCGAGCCGGTCGAACCCGCCGATGTCGAGGATCTGATCGACGCGGGCAAGCCGTTCGGGCTGCCGGAGACGGCGATCCTGCCCGCCTACGGCATGGCCGAGACCTGTCTGGCGGTGTCCTTCTCGCCGTGCAACGCCGGCCTGGTGGTCGACGAGGTCGACGCCGACCTGCTGGCCGCGCTGCGCCGTGCGGTGCCGTCGAGCAAGGGCAACACCCGTCGGCTGGCGTCGCTGGGGCCGCTGCTCAACGATCTGGAAGCCCGCATCGTCGACGAGGACGGCGCCGTGCTGCCGACCCGCGGCGTCGGTGTCATCCAGCTGCGCGGCGAATCGGTGACCCCGGGCTACATCACGATGGCCGGCTTCCTGCCGACCCAGGACGAGAACGGCTGGTATGACACCGGCGACCTCGGCTACATCACCGACGAGGGCAATGTCGTCGTGTGTGGTCGCGTCAAGGACGTCATCATCATGGCCGGCCGCAACATCTATCCGACCGATATCGAACGTGCCGCGGGCCGCGTCGAGGGCGTGCGCCCCGGTTGCGCCGTCGCGGTGCGCCTCGATGCCGGCCATTCGCGCGAAACCTTCGCCGTCGCAGTGGAATCCAATCATTACCAGGATCTGGCCGAGGTGCGCCGCATCGAGCACCAGGTCGCCCACGAAGTGGTGACCGAGGTCGACGTGCGTCCGCGCAACGTGGTCGTGCTCGGGCCGGGCACCATCCCGAAGACCCCGTCGGGCAAGCTGCGCCGGGCCAACTCGGTGGCACTCGTCACGGGCTAGGCGCCTTTCCGCGAGCGTGCGTGTCCGCGGGCAACACACCGTGTCCCAGGCCGAGTTTGTGCACGCTCGCCACCGTCGGTCTGTCCGTACCCTGGTCTGATGGACCGTGCTTCTCACGCGTTGTTCGGCTGGATCGCGGTGCTGGGCGCCGCCATCTCGGTGGTCGCCATCCTGACCCTGGACGCCGTCCTCGGCGGCGAGTCCCACCGGCCCGGTCGCACCCTGCGCATGGCCACCATCTCCGAGTATGTCTACACCGGCGGCGGTTGGGCTTTCCTGCTCGGCGTGCTGGCCCTGGCCGTCGGCTCGATCCTGTTGTTGGCCGGGCTGATTCGTGCCGGAGTGGTGGCTCCGATCTCGTTCGGGTCGATCCTCATGTCGCTGTGGGTGATCGGGCTCCTCGGGGTGGCTGCCTTCCCCAAACACAACTGGGAGATCGGGCCGAGCACCAGCGGATCGATCCACCGGGTTGCCACGCTGCTGGCCTTCGTGTCGCTGCCCGCCGCGGTGCTGGCGATCGCCCGCAGGCACCGGCAGGCCCGGCCGGCGGTCTGGCTGGCCTACGGTTCGATCGCCTGGCTGTCGGTGTTGTTCGGCGCCATCGCGGTCAGCATGGTGACCGACCTGCGCTGGCATCGCATCATCCCGCTCGGCATCGTCGAACGCGGGATCGTCGCGTTCGAGGTGGGTGCGGTGATCGCGCTCGGGATCTGGCTGATCCGCGGGGAGTTCGCGGCCGCCACGCGGCGGGAATCGGTCTGAGCGGTCCGGCTACCAGGCGTGCACGGTGTTCTGCGCGGCCTCCAGGCCCTGCGCGAGAAGTAGCTCGGTCGCGTCGGCGGCCTGCTCGCAGATGATCGGGACCTCCGGGCGTTCGACCGTCGAGAAGTTCTCCAACACATAGGCCGCCGGATCCTTGCGTCCGGGTGGCCGCCCCACCCCGATGCGGACTCGCTGGAAGTCCTTGGTGCCCAACGCGGCCGCCACCGAGCGCAGCCCGTTGTGGCCGCCCTCGCCGCCACCGAGCTTGAGCCGGATCCGGCCGAAGTCGATATCGAGTTCGTCGTGCAACACCACGACATCGGCGGGCGAGACCGAATAGAACTTCGCCAACGGGCCGACCTGGCGGCCCGACTCGTTCATGTAGACCCGAGGTTTGGCGAGCACAACAGCCCGGTTGCCGAGGCGACCCGTGGTCACCTCGGCACCGGACTTCTTGTGCACCTTGAAACCTGAGCCGATGCGCCCGGCCAGCAGGTCGGCGACCATGAAACCGAGGTTGTGCCGGGTCTTGGCGTAGTTCGGCCCGGGATTTCCCAGGCCGACCACCAACAACGGTTCGGCCATGAGTCGCAGTGCTACCCGAGGCTATTCGGCAGCTTCGGCTTCGCCCTCGGCGGCTTCGCCGTCGGCGTCGTCTTCAGCCGGAGCAGCGGTCTCGTCGCCGGCGCCGTCGCTCTCCAGGTCCTCAGCGGTCGGGGCCGCGACGATGTTGACCACCAGGGTCTCGGGATCGACGGTCAGGCTGACGCCCTTGGGCAGCTCGAGCTGGCCGGCGGTGATCTGGGTGCCGACCTTGGCGCCCTCGACCGACACCGTGATCTGCTCGGGGATGGACATCGCCTCGGCCTCGACGGCGATGGTGTTGGCTTCCTGGGTGACCAGCGTGCCGGGCGCCGCTTCGCCTTCGACGAGCACGTTGATGTCGACGTTGACCTTCTCGCCGCGCACCACCACGAGCAGGTCGACATGCTGGATGTTGCGGCGCACCGGGTGGATGTCCAGCGCCTTGGTCAGCGCGAGCGCCTCGGTGCCCTCGATGTCGAGGGTGAGGATGGCGTTGGTACCGGCGTGACGCATCACGGCGGCGAAGTCGCGCGCGTTGAGCTCGAGATGCTGGGGATCGGTGCCGTGGCCGTACAGCACGGTGGGGATGAGGCCGTCGCGGCGGGCCTGGCGCGAGGCGCCCTTGCCCGTGCGGGTACGCACGGTCGCGGTCAGCTTGTTGGGGGCCGAGGTCTTGGCCATGTGTCGTTACTCCTGTGCCGGTGTGGTGAAAAGCACGGCCAGGGAGAACAGAGAAGTTCCCGTCGATAACGGTGGTCGGGCCACCCTCGCCGTGATGGGCCTCAGGCTATCTCAGAGCAGCCTCAGATCCGAAATTCGGTCCCGGTGAGCTGCGCGGACAGCGCCCACAGCGCGGCAGCGGTCCGGGTGTTGCGGGCCAGCGGGCTGCGCGGGCTTTGGCCGGTCGGTCCGCCCATACCGAACCGCGGGCCGATGAAACTGTCCCCGGGGATGTCGGCGGCCACCGCGTACAACGTCTGCCGGGCCCCGAAGTCGGCGTCGGTGGCGATCCGGTTGGCTGCCTTCCAGAACTTGTCGCCGGTGGCGTTGCCGGTCTGGCCCTGCAGGTTGGTCGCCGAATATCCGGGGTGCGCGGCGATGGCGAGCACCGGCGATCCGGCGGCGGTCAGCTTGCGTTGCAGCTCGCTGGTGAACAGCAGGTTGGCCAGTTTGGACTGCCCGTAGGCCAGCCATGCCGAGTAGGGGCGCGAGCGCCAGTTCAGGTCCTTGAGGCTGATCACACCGAGCAGATGCATCATCGAGGACACCGTGACCACGCGGTCGGTGATCTTGGGCAGCAGCAGGTTGGTGAGCGCGAAATGCCCGAGGTGGTTGGTGCCGATCTGGCTCTCGAACCCGTCGGCGGTCTGCGCGTACGGCACGGCCATGATGCCGGCGTTGTTGACCAGGACATCCACCGCCTCGGTCTGGTCGGCGAAGGCGCGCACCGAGGCCAGGTCCTGCAGATCGAGCGCACGGACCGTGACGTCACCGGACATCGTGGCGGCGGCGTCATCACCCTTGGCGGTATTGCGGACGGCGAGCACCACCGAGGCACCGACCCGGGCCAGTTCGCGGGCGGTGATCAGCCCGAGCCCGCTGTTGGCGCCGGTGACGATGACGCGGCGGCCGGCGAACGATGGCAGGTCTGCGGCGGTCCATGAACTCATGGTGGCCAGGGTAGCTACTTGGCCGAGACGTCGAACCCGGAGATGATCTGCTCGATCGCCGCACCCTTGGCCTCGGCGTCGTCGGCGAAGCTGGTGATGGTGAGCTGCACCAGGTATTTCTGCGCCTTGGGTTCCAGCTGGCCCGGGGCGGGCTTGTCGGGCATCCTGCCGGTGGCGAACACGATGCGGTTGTAGGCCTGCATGCGTTGCCCGCCCACGTCATAGGTGCCCTCGATCATCGAGGACGGGAACCCCTTGAAGTCCTCGCGAGAACCGTTGAGCTTCTTGAAGTTCTCCGAGATCTCCGCGTCGACGTCGGCATGCTTGAGCGCCTCTGCGGTGTCGAAATCGCCGTCGAGGGTGAACACCATCAGCATGGCCGTCGGATAGGTTTCGCCGTCGGCGATCACCCGGGTGCCGGGCGCGAGATTGGTGTTGGTGTAGTCCTGCCAGCCCTTCGGGCGCGGCACCGTCACGGCCAGATCGGTGAGTTTCTCCGGGGCGACCGGTTCGCCCTTGACCCCGACGCTCTCCAGGTACGCCGAGAGCGGGACCGTTTCCTCCGAGGTGGTGGGAGTGGGCCGGGTCGGGGTGGTCGCCAGCAGCGACTGGTAGTCCGGGGTGGCCGCGCCGCAGCCGGTCAGCAGCGTCGCCGCCGCCACCACCACCGCAAGTGCAGCTCTCACAAGATCTCGCGGACCTTATCGATCGGACGTGCCAGCCGGGTGCCCTTCTCGGTGACGACGAACGGCCGTTCGATCAGGATCGGATGCTGGGCCATCGCATCGAGCAGCTCCTCATCGGAAGCATCGGCCAAACCCAGCTCACCGTAGAGGGATTCACGTTTGCGGACGGCCGCACGCACGTCGATCCCGGCGTCGGCGATCATCGTGACCAGCTCGGCCCTGGTGGGTGGCATCTTTAGATACAGCACGATCTCGGGTTCGATACCGCTCTCGCGCAACAGTTCCAGGGTCTTGCGCGAAGTCGAGCACTTCGGGTTGTGCAGGATTCGCGACACGCTACGCGGATCCGTCGAACAGTCCGGTGACCGAACCGTTGTCGAACACCGCCCGGATGGTGTTGGCCAGCAGCGGCGCGATCGAGAGCACGGTGAGCTGCGGGAACCGCTTCTCCTCGTTGATCGGCAGGGTGTTGGTGACGATGACCTCGCGGGCGCCGCAGTCGGCCAGGCGCTGAGCGGCAGGGTCGGACAGCACGCCGTGCGTCGCGGCGATGATGACGTCCTTCGCGCCGTCCTGGCGCAGCAGGTTCACCGCGCCCGCGATGGTGCCGCCGGTGTCGATCATGTCGTCGGTCAGGATGCAGGTCTTGCCCTTGACCTCGCCGACCACCCGGTTGGACTTGACCTGGTTGGGCACCAGCGGATCGCGGGTCTTGTGGATGAAGGCCAGCGGGACACCGCCGAGGGCGTCGGCCCACTTCTCGGCGACGCGCACCCGACCGGAGTCGGGGGAGACGACGACCTTGTCGGCGTCGGCGTAGTTCTCCGCGATGTAGCCGGTGAGCAGCTTCTGGGCACGCATGTGGTCCACGGGGCCGTCGAAGAAGCCCTGGATCTGGTCGGTGTGCAGGTCGACGGTGATGATGCGGTCGGCGCCGGCGGTCTGGTACAGGTCGGCGACCAGGCGGGCCGAGATCGGCTCACGCCCGCGGTGCTTCTTGTCCTGGCGGGCGTACGGGTAGAACGGCAGGATCGCGGTGATCCGCTTGGCGCTGCCGCGCTTGAGCGCGTCGATCATGAGCAGTTGTTCCATCAGCCACTGGTTCAGCGGCGCGGGATGGCTCTGCAGCACGAAGGCGTCGCAGCCACGCACCGATTCGTCGAACCGGACGAAGATCTCGCCATTGGCGAAGTCGCGCGCGGTCTGCGCGGTCACCGGGACGTCGAGTTCCTTGGCCACCTGCTCGGCCAGCTCGGGGTGGGCCCGACCCGAGAAGAGCATCAGGTTCTTACGGTTGTCGGTCCAGTCGTGGCTCATTTAGGTGCCTTCGCCAGTCGGGTCGATTACGCGCCAATCGTACGTAGCTTTCCTGGCCGGTCGTGGCCGGGTTACCAGAATGCCAACATCAGGCGTCGGGTTCGGGGGCCCCGGCCTTACGTGCGGCGTCGGCGGAGGCGCTTGCTGGGCGTTTGCGCAGCACCCACCCCTCGATGGTGCGCTGCGTGTTGTCCGAGACGGCCAGCGCACCGGGCGGAACATCGTCGCGGAGCACGGTGCCCGCCCCGGTGTAGGCGCCGTCCCCGACGGTCACCGGCGCCACGAACATGGTGTCCGAACCGGTCCGGACATGGGAGCCGATCGTGGTGCGGCGCTTGGTCTCACCGTCGTAGTTGACGAAGACGCTGGAGGCGCCGATATTGCTGTGTTCGCCGATGTCGGCGTCCCCGACATAGGTCAGGTGCGGCACCTTGGTGCCGGTGCCGATCGTCGAATTCTTGGTCTCGACGAACGCGCCGAGCTTGCCGTCGGCGCCCAGCTCGGTGCCCGGCCGCAGATAGGTGAATGGTCCGACGGTGGCGCCCGCGCCGATGACCGACAGCTCGCCGTGGGTGCGCACGACCGACGCGCCGTCACCGATCTGCATGGAGCTCAGCGTGCTGTCCGGCCCGATGGTGCAGTCGGCGCCGATCGCGGTGGCGCCGAGCAGCTGGGTGCCTGGATGCACGACGGTGTCGGGGCCGATCTCCACGTCCACGTCGATCCAGGTGGTGGCCGGGTCGACGATCGTCACCCCGGCCCGCTGATGGCCTTCGATGATGCGGCGGTTCAGCTCGGCGCCCAACGCGGCGAGCTGGACCCGGTCGTTGACCCCGGACACCTCGATGGTGTCGGCGACATGCTGGGCGCGCACGGTGTGGCCTTCGGCGCGCAGGATGGCCACCGCATCGGTGATGTACAGCTCACCCTGGGCGTTGTCGGTGCTCAGCTGGGTCAGCGCCGCACGCAGCGCGGCGGCGTCGAAGGCGTACACCCCGGAGTTGATCTCGGCGATGGCGCGCTGGGCGTCATCGGCGTCGGCCTGCTCGACGATGGCCGCCACCGCGCCGTCGGCATCGCGGATGATGCGCCCGTACCCGGTCGGATCGGCCAGCGTGGTGGTCAGGATGGTCGCCCGGGCACCGGCATGCGCGGCGGTCAGGGTGGCCAGCGTGGCGCCGCCGAGCAACGGCACGTCGGCGGTGGTGACCACCACGGTGCCGGCGAAATCGTCGGGCAGGCCGGCCAGCCCGACACCGACGGCATGCCCGGTGCCGAGTTGTTCCTCCTGCACGACGGTGCTGATCCGGCTGTCGGTGCGGGCGGCGACCCTGACCACCTCGTCGTTCACCTGGTCACGGCCGTGCCCGACCACGACGACGATGTGGCTGGGCGTCAGTGTGGTGAGTGCATGCAGCACGTGGGCCAGCATGCTGCGCCCGCCCAGGGGGTGCAGCACCTTGGGGGTGGCCGAGCGCATCCGGGTGCCCGCGCCGGCGGCCAGCACGATCACGGCGGTTTCGGTGGTTGTCAAGGATCCTCCGATGGTCGCTCGGCAATCTGTGCTGCCTGCTCGCTCGGCAAGCCTCGCTCGATGCTCCGTCGCCAGGACTCGAACCTGAACTATCTGAACCAAAATCAGAGGTGCTGCCGATTACACCACGACGGACTGATCAACCCGAGACTCTAGTCGAAACCAGTAGGGCCGTCGGGCAGGAGCGGAGCGACCGGGGGATTAGGCTCAGCATGTGGCCGCACCTGACAAAGAACCTCGTGCGCCTCGCGCCCGGATGACCGGCAGCGAACGTCGTAAGCAGCTCATCGAGATCGCCAAGTCGCTGTTCGCCGAACGCGGCTACGACGGCACCTCCGTCGAAGAGATCGCCCAGCGCGCCAACGTGTCGAAACCCGTCGTCTACGAGCATTTCGGCGGCAAGGAAGGCCTCTACGCCGTCGTCGTCGACCGGGAGATGTCGACCCTGCTGGACATGATCACCGCCTCGCTGACCCAGAACCGCTCCCGGGTGCGCGTCGAACTGGTGGCGCTGGCGCTGCTGACCTACGTCGAGGAACGCACCGACGGGTTCCGCATCCTCATCCGGGATTCTCCGGCGGCCATCACCGAGGGCACCTACGCGACGCTGCTCAATGACGCAGTCAACCAGGTGGCCTCCATCCTGGCCGGTGACTTCTCCCGGCGCGGACTGGACCCCGACCTGGCGCCGCTGTACGCCCAGGCGCTGGTCGGATCGGTCTCGATGACCGCGCAGTGGTGGCTCGATGTCCGTGAGCCGCCCAAGGAAGTGGTGGCCGCCCACGTGGTCAACCTGTGCTGGAACGGGCTGACGCACCTGGAGTCGGATCCCAAGCTCGAGGATTAGCGTGCCCCCGGCGCGAGATTCGTCACTGCCGGGCGCCGCCTAGGATGGACCCATCATGACCGCACCGGGGCACACGCATGTCCAAAACTCGATCGCGGGGCTCGTCGACCTGGCGCTCAGCTCGCCCACCTTCACCGATCTGATCGCCCGCGCGCAGGCCCGCCCGGACTCGTTGGCGATGGTCGGCCCGGCCAGTGCCCGGCTGTTCGCCGCGGCCGCGCTGGCCCGCACCGGCCCGCTGCTGGTGGTGACCGCCACTGGCCGCGAGGCCGACGACCTGACCGCCGAGCTGCAGGCCGTCCTCGGCGACGCCGTCGCGCTGTTCCCGTCCTGGGAGACGCTCCCGCATGAGCGGCTCTCACCCGGCGTAGAGACGGTCGGGGCCCGGATGATGCTGCTGCGCAGGCTCGCGCACCCCGAGGACGAACACCTGGGTCCACCGCTGCGGGTTGTCGTCACCACCACCCGCTCACTGCTGCAGCCGATGGTGGTCGACCTCGGCGACATCGAGCCGGTGACGCTCACGGTCGGTGCCGACTCCGATTTCGACGCCACCATCGCCCGGCTGGTGGAGCTGGCCTACACCCGGGTGGACATGGTGGCCAAGCGCGGCGAGTTCGCGGTCCGCGGCGGCATCCTCGACATCTTCGCGCCGACCGCCGAACATCCGGTGCGCGTGGAGTTCTGGGGTGACGAGGTTTCCGAGATGCGGATGTTCTCGGTCGCCGACCAGCGGTCCATCACCGAAATCGAGATCGACCACCTGATCGCCGTCCCGTGCCGGGAGATCCTGCTCAGCGATGCGGTCAAGGAACGTGCCGGTCAGCTTGTCGACGCCGGCCCGCAGACCGACAACACGGTCGCCGGCGGTGTCGGCGACATGCTGGCCAAGCTCGCCGAGGGCATCCCGGTCGACGGGATGGAGGCGCTGCTGCCGGTCCTGCAACCCGACGCGCTGACCCTGCTCACCAGCCACCTGCCCAAGGGCACGCCGGTGCTGGTGTGCGACCCGGAGAAGGTGCGCTCGCGCGCCGCCGACCTGATCCGCACCGGCCGAGAATTCCTGGAGGCGTCCTGGTCGGTGGCCGCAATCGGCGGGGCGGCCCCCGTCGATATCGAATCCCTCGGCGGGTCCGGTTTCCGGGACCTCGACGAGGTGCGGGCCGCGGCCGGCTACTGGTGGACGCTGAGCCAGCTCAACGACGGGTCAGCGATCGAACTCGATGTCCGGCCGGCCCCGTCGGCGCGCGGGCAGAACGCGGTCGAAGAGATCTTCGCGATGCTGCGCGCGCATGTCGTCACCGGCGGGTTCGCCACCGTCGTCACCCCCGGCACCGGCACGGCGCATCGCGTCGTCGAACAGCTCTCCGAAAAGGACACGCCGGCAGCCCTGCTGGAGCCCGGCGCGCAGCCGGCCGCCGGTGTGGTCGGTGTGCTCAAGGGGCCGCTGCACGACGGCCTGGTGATCCCGGGGGCCAACCTCGTCATCATCACCGAGACCGACCTCACCGGCAATCGGGTCGCCGCCACCGACGGGAAAAGGCTTGCCGCCAAACGTCGTAACGTCGTCGACCCGCTGGCGCTGACGGCCGGGGACCTGGTGGTGCACGATCAGCACGGCATCGGCAAGTTCGTCGAGATGACCGAACGGGTGATCGGCGGTGCGCGCCGCGAATACCTGGTACTCGAATACGCGTCCGCGAAACGCGGCGGTGGTACCGACAAGCTGTACGTGCCGATGGACTCGCTGGACCAGCTGTCCCGCTACGTCGGCGGTCAGGCACCCACCCTGAGCCGGCTCGGCGGCAGCGACTGGACGAACACGAAAACGAAGGCGCGCAAGGCGGTTCGGGAGATCGCCGGTGAGCTGGTGGCGCTGTACGCCAAACGCCAGGCGGCCCCCGGCCACGCTTTCGGGCCGGACACACCGTGGCAGGCCGAGATGGAGGATGCGTTCGGCTTCACCGAGACCATGGACCAGCTGACCGCCATCACCGAGGTCAAGGCCGATATGGAGAAGCCTGTCCCGATGGACCGGGTGATCTGCGGTGACGTCGGCTACGGCAAGACCGAGATCGCGGTACGCGCCGCGTTCAAGGCCGTGCAGGACGGTAAACAGGTGGCGGTGCTGGTGCCGACGACGCTGCTGGCCGACCAGCATCTGCAGACGTTCACCGCCCGCACCGCGGGCTTCCCGGTCACCGTGAAGGGCCTGTCCCGCTTCACCGATACGGCGGATTCGAAGGCCACGCTGGACGGTATGGCCGACGGTTCGGTGGACATCGTCATCGGCACGCACCGGCTGCTGCAGACCGCGGTGCGCTGGAAGGACCTCGGCCTGGTGATCGTGGACGAGGAGCAGCGTTTCGGCGTCGAGCACAAGGAACACATCAAGAGCCTGCGCACCCATGTCGACGTCCTGACCATGAGCGCCACCCCGATTCCGCGGACCCTGGAGATGAGCCTGGCCGGCATCCGCGAGATGTCGACCATCCTCACCCCGCCCGAGGAACGGTTCCCGGTGCTCACCTACGTCGGTCCGCACGACGACAAGCAGGTCGCCGCGGCACTGCGCCGCGAGTTGCTGCGCGACGGTCAGGCGTTCTACATCCACAACCGGGTGAAGTCGATCGATCAGGCCGCCGCGCGGGTGCAGGCCATGGTGCCGGAGGCGCGCGTGGTGGTGGCGCACGGTCAGATGGCCGAGGAGACCCTGGAGAAGACCGTCGAGGGCTTCTGGAACCGCGACTACGACATCCTGGTCTGCACCACCATCGTCGAGACCGGCCTGGACATCTCCAACGCCAACACCCTGATCGTGGAACGCGCCGACACCTTCGGCCTGTCGCAGCTGCACCAGCTGCGTGGCCGGGTCGGCCGCAGCCGCGAGCGCGGGTACGCGTACTTCCTGTATCCGCCGGAGGTGCCGTTGACCGAGACCGCCCACGACCGGCTGGCCACCATCGCGCAGAACAACGAACTCGGTGCCGGCATGGCGGTTGCCATGAAGGACTTGGAGATTCGCGGAGCGGGCAACGTGCTGGGTATCGAACAGTCCGGCCATGTCGCCGGAGTCGGTTTCGACCTGTACGTGCGGCTGGTCGGGGAGGCCGTCGAGGCCTACCGCGCCGCCGTCGACGGGAAGACCGTACTTGCGCCCGAGGAACCGAAGGATGTGCGCATCGACCTCCCCGTCGACGCCCACTTCCCACCGGATTACATCGGCAGCGACCGGCTGCGGCTGGAGGCCTATCGCAGGCTGGCCGCGGCCTCCGACGGCGCCGGGGTGGACCGCGTCATCGAGGAACTCGTCGACCGCTACGGTCCGCTGCCCGAACCGGCGCAACGGTTGATCGCGGTGGCCCGGTTGCGGTTGCTGTGCCGCGAGTACGGGGTCACCGAGGTGGCCACGATCTCCGATGCCACCATCAAGGTCGCGCCGCTGACGCTGCTGGACTCCGGTCAGATGCGGCTCAAGCGGGTCTATCCGGGATCGGCCTACCGGGCGACGACATCGACGGTGCAGGTCCCGATTCCGCGGGCCGGCGCCGGGGTGGGAGCACCGCGTATCCGCGATCTCGAACTGCTGCAGGCGGTTGCGGGTCTGCTGCTGGCCCTGGACGGTCGGCCGGCGGGCGAGGTCGACATCACGGCCATGGGAGACGCGGCCGCAATACCGCCTGGAGGTGTGCAATGACCATCGTCCTGGTGGACCCGCGCCGGCCCTCGCTGGTCCCGGTGGAAGCCGTCGGCCTGCTCGCCGGTGACGTGCAGTACACCGAGGAGATGCCGATCAAGGTGCCGTGGTCACTGCCCTCGGCGCGGCCGGACTACGCCGGTGACCCGGCCCCGGTGCTGCTGTCCTCGGATCCCGAGCATCCCAGTGTGAAGGCCCGGCTGGCGGCCGGTGAGAAGCTGATCGCCTCGCCCGCACCGCAGGCCGGTGAGCGGCTTGTCGACGCGGTCGCGATCATGGACAAGCTGCGCACCGACGGCCCGTGGGAGAGCGAGCAGACCCACGATTCGCTGCGGCGCTACCTGCTGGAGGAGACCTACGAGCTGTTCGACGCGGTGCGTGGCGGCGACGCCGAGGAACTGCGCGAAGAACTCGGAGATGTGTTGCTGCAGGTGCTCTTTCACGCCCGCATCGCCGAGGACGCGCCGGCTCACCCGTTCGGCATCGACGATGTCGCCGACGCGTTGGTCCGCAAGCTCGGCAACCGCGCCGCCGGGGTACTCGCCGGTCATTCGGTATCACTGGAGGAGCAACTCGCCCAGTGGGAGGAACGCAAACGCAACGAGAAGGTGCGTGACTCCTGCATGGACGATGTGCCGACCGGTCAGCCCGCCCTGGCGCTGACGCAGAAGGTGCTCGAACGTTGTGCCGGAGCGGGTGTCCCCGATGAGCTGATCCCCGGTTCGCTGCGCGAGGTGCGGATCGGCGTGGAATCCGATGCCGAGAACACGCTGCGCACATCCACTCTGGAGTTCATCGACACGGTCCGCCGGGCCGAACAGGCAGTCAAGGCGGCCCGGGGCGGCGACGTCATCGGGGAAATGCCGCCGGAGCCGATCGGCGCCGACGAGTGGCGCGCGCACTGGCCCGGCTAGTTGGCCGTGGTTCGCCGTGGCGGGTCCGGCGGCGTGCTCTGCCGCCGGACCCGCTGCGCGGGCTGTTTCACTGTGGAGTTGTCAAGGTGCCGTAAGGATTCGGCTATGCCGCGGTACGCTGCTGCTGGGTCAGCGCGGGCAGCGTGTGTGCCGCACGCCCGACCCGCGCGGCCCGGTACGCCGCGCCGGGGGCCACGCCGCAGCTGGTGAGTAGATCGGCGCCCGTGCGCAGGTGCTTTCGCGATGGGATCCCTAGCCTTTCGGTGGCCGCAACCGCTTGGGCGATCACATGATCGGCCAGGTTGCGTGTCACCACTGCGGCGGCCAGCACCGACAGCAGCGGTTGCTCATCGAGCACCCGCCGCGGAGAGTCCAACAGATCAAACAACCGGCGATCGGCATCATCATCGGGCGGCGGCGCAACAGTAAGTTCATCGATGAGCGCATCAATGAACGTATTGAGATGGGTGGCGTCCATGCTGGATACCGACTTTCACAGAAGGTGCCGAAAGGGCACGATCAGTCAATACGGCTCGCACAGTCCCGTAGGACCGTCTAACCTCTCGGCGACCGGAGTCGCGGTCTGAAGCTCACCGTCGTGATGTGGGAGCTACGTCGCATTCGAACTTGTGTTCGATGCTACGCTGAATCATGGCCCCGCGCAAGCGTGATGTATCAGGACTTCGGTGACGGTTGTCCGAGAGTCATCAGGACACTGCGGGATCGCCAGGCGGACACGAGGATCGATGGGTCATTGCCAGCCACCGTCTAAGCCTCGAGGCAGAAGTGTCACCACCAAGCACCCTCAAAGTGTCACCGATGTCCTGACGCGGAACTGTCACCGATGTCTTGAGACATAACAAGCGCCCGGCGCAAGGGGTATGTCTCAAGACGCCGGTGACAGTACGTTGTATCGCCCCAGGGCAGAAGCCGCCAAGCACGATGTCCCGCAACGTTATCCATGGTGACCGGAGCAGGCGTTGGCTAGCCGAGCAGGGTCTGCCCCAGCCAGCCGCCCTCGGCCACACCGGGCAGCATCGCGAACGTCGCCGATCCCACCGTGGTGATCCACTGGTTCATCGCATCGGCCTCGGCCAGGCGCTGCTGTACCGGGATGAACTGGCGCGCCGGGTCTCGCAGATAGCTTGCGAAGATCAGCCCGCTGTCGGTGGTGATCCCGGCGGGTGGGGGATCGTCGTAGTTGTAGGGCCGCCGCAGGAAGCGCTCGTCGTCAGTGTGGTGACGCGCCAGTGCAATATGCGAGTTGGGCGGGATCACCGGGATGCCGTTGACCTGCGCGTCCAGATCCGGGACGTCGTCCTCGCGGGTCCCGGTCAGCGGTGCGCCGGTGTCCAGGCGTCGCCCGACCGCGAATTCCTTGCTGGCCCTGTCGAGTTCGTCCCAGGTGTCCATCTCGGAGCGGATCCGGCGCAGCACCAGGATGGTGCCGCCGGCGAACCATGGCTGAGCTGTGCCCGCATCCCAGATGAACCGGTCGAACTCTTCGGTGTCCCGCAGATTCGCGGTGCCGTCCACCTGCCCCATCAGATTGCGCATGGTGCGGCCCGACCCGTCGGCGCCGTGTGCGTGGCGAAACCCGCTCTGGCGCCAGCGTTGCCGGGTCATCGCCCGCACGTTCTTCAGCAGCACCCGGCTGGTGTGTGCGACGACCATCGGGTCGTCCGCGCAGATCTGCAGCAGCAGATCGCCGCCGCAGAACGCCGGGTCGAGCCGGTCGGTCCGGAAACCGGGCATGTCGATGGCGGTCGGCGGTCGACGGTGCGCCAGCCCGATGCGGTCGAACAGTCTGGGCCCCAGCCCCACACTGACCGTCAGCCGTGCTGGGCGCCCGGCCAATTCCGGTTCGGTATCGGCCAGGGCCGGACGGCCCTGGGTGAGCCGGGCCGCGTCCGCCGACCACAGCTTGAGCACCGCGGCCAGCGTCTCACGCGCACTGCGCCCGGCGTCCGGTGCGAGATCGAGCGCCACGAACAGCGCATGTGCCTGCGGCGCCGTGGTGATGCCGCCCTGGTGTGAGCCGTGGAACGGCTCGGCGGCACCGCCGAAACCGTCGGCAACCGGTGTGGCCGATTGCGCTGCGCCGCACTGCGTCAGCGCGGCCCCGGCGGCCAGCGCGGCGGCGCCCCCGGCCAGGAGGCGCCGCCGGTTCACATCAACCATGGCCGCCGTGCTCGGGCTGGTATTCCTCGTTGGCCCCGGCGAAGTCACGCACCTGCACGGTCACCGGCAGCGTGGAACCGTCCTCGAACTGCACCGTCAGCTCGATATCGGATCCCACCGCCAGCGGTGCGGTGAGATCCATCAGCATCAGGTGGTCACCGCCCGGTACCAGCTCGTGGCTGCCGCCGGCCAGCAGAACGATCCCACCTTCCTTGGGGCGCATGGTTTTCACCCCGGCATCACCGGCGACCTCGTGCACCTCGACGCGGCCGGCCGCCGGTGAGCTGCCGGATACGACGCGCGCCTCGTGATGCCCGTTGTTGACCAGCGTGCCGAACACCGCGGCCATCTCGCCGTCACCGGCCGACGCCCACTGTTCCTCGAACACCACCTCGGAGGCCATCGCGTGATCGGTGTGTTCGTCGGTGGTCGACGTGCACCCGGCGGACAGCAGTGCGACGGTCAGCAGGCCGAGCAGAGATTTACGCATCGGTGCGCTCCTTACGTTGTTTGGCCGCACCGAGAACCACATCGATGACCACGAAGGCGGCCAACGAGATTCCCAGCAGCGGCAGGAACCAGCCCACCGCGACGGCGGTCACCACCAGCACGCCGATCGTGACGGGGGATAGCCGCCGCAGGCCACCGCGCACCGGCGGACGGCCGAGCGCCCACGCCGACCCGCGGGTCGGGCGACGTTGCCACCACATCCGGTACCCGCCGATGATCACCGCGACCAGCGCGACCGCGACACCGAGCAGCAACAGCTGGTTGAGCAGACCGAACAGCAGGCCCATGTGCCCGCGGATACCCCAGTCGGCCAGCATCGCGACCACCGAATAGTCACGCCAGTAATCGATTTGGCTGGTCACGGTGTTCGTCGCCGGGTCCACCGATGCGGCGTTCGTGGTCAGCCGGTAGGGCTTGTCGATCTCGGCGACGCCGATGCCCTGTCCGGGCTCGGCGGGCAGGGTCACCTCCAGCGGCAGGTGCACCCCGGCCCCGGACGCGGCGCGCAGCACCGCCTCGTAGTCGACCACCGACGGTGCGGCACCGGTGACCGGCCCCGTGTGCCCGGTGTGGCCGGCGTGCTCATCGGGCACCACGGCGTTCACCGGCGTCAGGGCGGTGTCCAGGGCCGGACGCTTCCAGTTCATGGCCGCGCGCAGGTCCGACACGTGTTCACCCGCGTACGTCGACCAGGTGATACCGGTTGCGGACAGGAACAACAGCGCCGCGAGCAGCCACACCCCGGTGGCGCCATGCCAGTTCATGGTGCGGGCGCGGCCCGTGCGGCTGCGGTCCAGCCGCAGCACGCGCCCGGGTCGTCCGCGGCGTCGTTCGGCGGCGGTCTTGGTCAGCCACAGCACCACACCGCCGAGGGCGACCACCCACAGCCAGGAGGCGGCGAGCTCGCTGTAGATGCGGCCCGGTTCCCCGAGGTTGAGGTGCCGGTGGAAGCCGTCGAGCCAGGTGCTCACCGGCAGGTAGCCCAGCCAGCTGGCCTCGTCGCCGAGCACCCGCCCGGTGTACGGGTCGACGAAGACCGCCCGCTGCAGTTCCTCGTCGAGGGTGGGGTCGGCGAAGTACACCCGGGTGGACTCCTTCGCGTCGGTGGCCGGGCGCATACCGGTCATGGTCAGTGCCGGGAAGGCGTTCTGCGCGGCGGCGGCCTGATCGCCGAGTGGAATCGGCTGGCCGGACTCCGGCACGGTCAGGATGTCGACGTAGATGACGCGCTCGATGGACGGGGCCATCGCGTACAGGCCGCCGGTGACGGCGGCGATCAGGATGAACGGGGCGATGAGTACACCCGCGTAGAAGTGCAGGCGCACCACGAACGGACGCCAACTGCGTCGCGGTGGTGCCGGGTCGGTGAGGGACGTGGAATCGACGGTGTCGCCGGTGTGGGTCATGACATGCCTTCGGCAGAAGCGATGGGTGGGGACGCAGCGCCCGATACGGCAGGCGCGCGGACGGCCGCGACCGGAAGGCCGCGGCATCGTGACAGCAGCGACCGCTAAGCGGTCGCGACGCCACCCATCGGCGGGGCGCGCATGCCCAGCCCGGTATGCCACAGAAGTGACTGTGCGACAACGTTGTTGGTGTGACGACGGGCGCGCGGAGGGTCCGGGCGCGGGGTCACGGTGGCGAACAACCGCAGCCACCGCAGCACCGATGAACAGACCAGGTACAGGTGTTCGACGGCACCGATCGCGATACCGAGGACCACGGCCGCGGCGGTGTGGGCCGCGAGCATCGTCGGGGTCATGCCGAGACCGCCCCCGCCGTGATGCCCACCGGCCAGCGCCAGGGTCAGGTGGCCGAGCAGCTGTGCGGCGCCCAGGGCCGCGATGAGCCCGAACAGCTGGGCGTGGCGGTTGTGCAGCCGGATGCCCGCCGTGGCCGCACCCGAGGTGGCGCACACCAGCAGTGCCGCCACGAGTGCGGCTCCGTGCGGGAACATGCCCGACGCCGCGCCGTGCGCACCGGTGGTGCCGGCCGCCGCGCTGACGCCGACCAGCGCAGCGCGCAGCCAGTGCGCGCGTCTGGCCGGCGTGGTCACCAGCGGGACTCTACTACGAGCCCTAGTAGTAGAGCCCTAGTAGCGCCCTAGTAGTCGACGAGCCGGTCGCCGAGGAACCGGTCGTGGCCCGTCACCCCCGGCAGCACGAAGAAGAACCCACCGCCCACGGGCATGATGTATTCCTCCAGCGGTTCGCCGGTGAGCCGCTCCTGCACGGCGAGGAAGCCCCGCTGCAGGCTGCGCTGGTAGGCGACGAACGCCAGCCCCTGATCGAGGCGGCCGGCGCCGTCGAAACCGCGCGAGTAGTTGAAGCCGCGGCGCAGGATGAGGTTCTGCTCGGTCTCCGGGGTGCGCGGGTTGGCCAGCCGGATGTGCGCGTTCAGCTTGATCCGCACACCGTCCGGGTCCGCCGCGAAGTCCGGATCGTCGAACTCACCCGTCATCCCCAGCGGGGCGCCGCTGAGCTTGGACCGCCCGATCAGGGCCTCCTGCTCGACGAGCTGGGTACGGTCCCAGAACTCGACGAAGTTCCGGATGATGCGCACGGCCTGATAGGTCCCGCCGACGGCCCACTCCGGTTCGTCGTCCTCGGGGCCCACCCAGACGTGACGATCCATGACGGCGGCGTCGCTCACGTCCAGATTGGAGGTGCCGTCCTTGAATCCCAACAGGTTTCGCGGGGTGGCGGTCTCTGCGGCCGCCGAGACGGCGGCACTCGACGTGGCGGCGGCGCGCCCGGCACCGATGCCGCGCGCGTAGCCGTCGATCATCCAGCGCAACACCAGATCGCTGCGGGTGCGACGCATCAACTGCCGCAACGCGAACTGCATCGTGTCGTTGTGACCGGACTCGAAGATGATGCAGATGTCGCCGTGCGAGAGCTTGGGGTCGAGCCGGTCATTGGCCAGGAACGGCATGGTGACCAGCTCGCGGGGTTTGCGGTCCGCCAGCCCGAAGCGCTCGTCGAACAGGGATGCCCCGACGCCGACGACGATCGACAGATTGTCGGCGGGCGGCTTCTCGCCGAGGATCCCGGAGTCGACCGGCGGATAGGCGGGATCCCTTGTCTCCGGAGGCTTTCCGGCCATCAGGCCGCGGATCTCATCGGTGATCTCGCGCAGCGTGGACGCCAGTTCCGCGCGATTGCGGGCGTGCACGTTGAACGACGCGATCAACCCCTGTTCGGGGATGGGTAACGCGGTGATCCCGGCCTGGTGCGGGCCTTCGAAATCGATGAACCGTGCCGCGGTGCTGTCTGCGGCGGCCGAGCTGTCCGAGGAACAGCCCGCCAGCGCACCGGCTCCCACCGCGGCGCCGGTGCCCAGGGCGCCCGCGACGAACCCGCGGCGGGAGATCCCGCGACGTGGTGACCGCTGTGTCACTGCAGTTTCAGCACTCCCGAGACCTGCGAGAGGTTCTCCGAAAGCCCGGCCAGTTCGGCCTTCAGGGTGTCGATCACCTGCGGCGTCACGGTCACATCGGGGCAGCGCGCGGACGGGTACGGGTCGTTCTCGGTGCAGAACAGCACCCAGCCGTCACCGCGGCGCAGCGGACCCAGCGTCTCGAACACCGAGTTGATACCGGCCTCGATCTTGCCGAGCAGCGCCGGATCGGCCTCCACCAGTGCCGGGCTCAGCTTGCCGACGGCATCGCGGGCGCCCTGCACGTTCGCGTCGAAATCCCACAGGTCGGTCTTGGCGTAGCGGTCCTCTTCACCGGTGATCTTGCCCTCGGAGACCTCCTCGATCAGCTCGGCGGCACCCGTGGACACGTCCACCGGCTTCACCTCGACCGAGGGGAACTGCTCCTTGAGTGCGGCGATGTCGGCGTCGAGCTGATCGGCGAACGGGGCACCGCCATCGGTGGTGTTCTTCTCGAACAGCAGGAATTCGAGGCGGTGCCAGCCGGTGAACTCGGGGTCGTCGACGCCGGAGAAGTCGTCGACACGGGCGTCGATCTTGCCGTCGATCTCCTCGACGAGCCCGGCCAGCGGTTCGATGCGTTCCCACGGCGCGCGCGAGGGGGCGTAGGCGTCCTGGGCGGCCTTCAGGTCGCCGGCCCGTACCGCGTCGGTGAACACCTTGACGGCGGCGACGAGTTCGTCGATCTGGGCGGTGGCGTAGGCCTTGTACTCGGCGGCGGCCTTCTCGGTCAGCGGATTGGGTGCGGCCGCTGCAGAGCTGGTCGCCGACGCGCCCGACGCGGCGCTCGACGTCGTCGCATCCGAGCCGGATTCCGAGCCGTTGCTCGAACATCCGCTGAGAATCAGTGCTGCCGCGACAACCGGTATCTGCCAGGCGAAATGCCGTCCCATCGAACCTCCTCTAGTGAATGTCAGCACAGTACCTGTTCGACCGAGGTTGGATAGGCATACCTCAACAATCGGCGCCGAACCGCGCGTTCAGGGCTGTCCGTCGGTGCCACCGTTACTCTTGATCGGGGGATATCGGCCCCACATTGCCGGTGGTTGAGGGAGAGCCTTGTCCGACGTAGGGAGTGTGTCGCGCCCGGCGCCGACCGTTCCCGCGGCTGTCTCCGGACCGGCACCGGTGCCCGGCGCGGCGAGTCGACGGGCCCGTTGGTGGCGGGTGGCCGCCGTGCTGACCGCCGCGCTGCTGCTGCTGGCCTCCAGTTGCACATTCCAGACCGGTGACCCGATCCCCGAGGGCGTGCCGCCGCCGCGCGGTGCCCCGGTCCCCGAGATCGACACGAACGCCCCCGGGCGGCCCGCCGACCAGCTCAGCGACTGGGCCGCCGAACTGGCGCCCGCGATCGGTATCCCGGCCCGGGCGCTGGAGGCCTACGCCTACGCCGCGCGGGTGGCCCAGGTGGTGAATCCCAAGTGCAACCTGGCCTGGACGACGCTGGCCGGGATCGGGATGGTCGAGAGCCATCACGGCACCTATCAGGGTGCCACCGTCGCCCCGGGCGGGGACGTGCGCCCGCCGATCCGCGGGGTCCAACTGGACGGCACGCTGGGCAACATGCAGATCCTGGACACCGACAACGGTGTGCTGGACGGGGATCCGCACCTGGACCGGGCCATGGGGCCCATGCAGTTCATCCCGGAGACCTGGCGGTTGTACGGGGTGGACGCCAACAACGACGGTGTCATCAGCCCGGACAACTTCGACGACGCCGCGCTGTCGGCGGCGGGTTATCTGTGCTGGCGCGGCAAGGACCTGTCCACCCCACGTGGCTGGATGGAGGCGCTGCGCGCCTACAACCTGTCCAACCAGTACGCGCGCAGCGTCCGCGACTGGGCCACCGCCTACGCCGACGCTCGTCCCAGCTGAGCACGCCGCGCCGGCCCGCAACCTCTAGGCTCTTATGAGCACAAGACCGAGCAAGAGAACTGTCTTCACCAAGGAGGAGCCCGTGCCCATCATCGAACAGGTCGGAGCCCGCGAGATCCTGGATTCGCGCGGCAACCCGACCGTTGAGGTCGAGGTGGCCCTGATCGACGGAACAGTCGCCCGGGCCGCGGTGCCCTCCGGTGCCTCTACCGGCGAGCACGAGGCTGTCGAGCTGCGTGACGGCGGCACCCGCTACGGGGGCAAGGGCGTGGAGAAGGCCGTGGAGGCGGTGCTCGACGAGATCGCGCCCGCGGTCATCGGGATGTCCGCCGACGACCAGCGGCTCATCGACCAGGCGCTGCTGGATCTGGACGGCACACCGGACAAGTCGCGGCTGGGCGCCAACGCGATCCTGGGCGTGTCGCTCGCGGTGGCCCGTGGCGCGGCCGAGTCGGCCGGCCTGCCGCTGTTCCGCTACCTCGGCGGACCCAACGCCCACATTCTGCCGGTCCCGATGATGAACATCATCAACGGCGGCGCGCACGCCGACACCGGGGTCGACGTCCAGGAATTCATGATCGCCCCCATCGGTGCGGCGACCTTCAAGGAGTCGCTGCGCTGGGGCGCAGAGGTCTACCACTCGCTCAAGTCGGTGCTCAAGAAGCAGGGCCTGTCCACCGGTCTCGGCGACGAGGGTGGTTTCGCGCCCGATCTGCCCGGCACCAAGGCCGCGCTCGATCTGATCGGCACCGCCATCGAGGGCGCCGGCTTCAAGGTCGGCAGCGAGATCGCGCTGGCGCTGGACGTGGCGGCCACCGAGTTCCACACCAAGGGCACCGGTTACGCGTTCGAGAAGGAGACCCGCACCGCAGAGCAGATGGCGGAGTTCTACGCCGGCCTGCTGGATTCCTACCCGCTGGTCTCCATCGAGGACCCGCTGGACGAGGACGACTGGGACGGCTGGGTGGCGCTGACCGCCGCGATCGGTGATCGGGTGCAGCTGGTCGGCGACGATCTCTTCGTCACCAACCCCGAGCGCCTCGAAGAGGGCATCGAGAAGGGTGCGGCCAACGCACTGCTGGTGAAGGTCAACCAGATCGGCACGCTGACCGAGACCCTGGATGCGGTGTCGCTGGCGCACAACAGCGGCTACCGCACCATGATGAGCCACCGGTCCGGCGAGACCGAGGACACCACCATCGCCGATCTGGCGGTGGCGGTGGGCAGCGGACAGATCAAGACCGGTGCGCCGGCGCGCAGCGAGCGGGTGGCCAAGTACAACCAGCTGCTGCGCATCGAGGAAGCCCTCGGTGACGCCGCCCGCTACGCCGGTGACCTGGCCTTCCCGCGTTTCGCGCCTGCGAGCCAGTAGAAACGTTCCATGCCCGACGCGAAACGGCCCGATCCGCGCCGCCGCGGCCCTGCCCCCAGGCCGGGCAAGGCGGGCGGGGCGGGCCGTCCGCGTGCGGCGTCGCGGCGTGAACCGCGCGCCATCGAGAGCCGGGAAGGCCGTGAGGTCCGGGAGGCGGCGGCCGAGCCCCTGGAAACCGGCGCGGGATCCCCGGACGCCGGGCCGGACACCGTCGCCGAGGCGATCCGCAAATCGGTCGCCGAATCCGCCGAGCAGCAGTCCGATCAGCGCTTCGGGTCGGCGGCCCGGCGGGCGGCGATCCTGGCCGCGGTGGTGTGTGTGCTCACGCTGACCATCGCCGGCCCGGTGCGCACCTACTTCGCCCAGCGAACCGAGATGAATCAGTTGAAAACCGTTGAAGCGCAGCTCCGTTCGCAGATCGCGGATCTGGAGCAGCAGAAGATCAAGCTCGAAGACCCGGTGTTCATCGCGGCCCAGGCCCGCGAACGGCTGGGTTTTGTGATGCCCGGCGACATCCCCTACCAGGTGCAGCTGCCCCCGGGTGCCACCGCGGCCCCGGTGACCGGCCCGGACGCCCCGGAGGTGGCCTCCGGTGATCCGTGGTACACATCGCTGTGGCACACCATCGCCGATGCCCCACATGGTGTTTCGCCGATGATCACCCCCGCTCCGGTGCCCGCGGAGCCGACCGACGTCCCTGCCGACCCGCCACCCGCCGGTGGTTGAGCAGGCCGACCTGGACGCCGTCGCGCAGCAACTCGGTCGTGAGCCGCGCGGCGTCCTGGAGATCGCGTACCGGTGTCCCAACGGGGAGCCCGCCGTGGTGAAGACGGCACCGAAACTTCCCGACGGCACCCCGTTCCCGACGCTGTACTACCTGACCCACCCGGTGCTGACCGCCGCCGCGAGCCGGTTGGAGTCCTCGGGCCTGATGCGGGAGATGACCGAACGACTGGCGCAGGATCCCGAGCTGGCGGCGGCCTATCTGCGGGCCCACGAATCCTTCCTCGCCGAACGTGATGCCATCGAGTCGCTGGGCACCACGTTCACCGGCGGCGGTATGCCCGACCGGGTCAAGTGCCTGCACGTGGTGATGGCGCATGCGTTGGCCAAGGGCCCGGGGGTCAACCCGTTCGGCGACGAGGCGCTCGCCCTGCTGGCCGTCGAACCCGGCATGGCCGGAATCCTGGACCGCGAGGTGTGGACATGACGGTCGGTGCCGTTGACTGCGGCACCAACTCGATCCGGCTGCTCATCGCCGAACCCGGCGAGGACGGGCGGCTGCGCGATGTGCACCGCGAGATGCGCATCGTGCGACTGGGCCAGGGGGTGGACGCCACCGGGGAGTTCGCCCCGGAAGCGTTGGCACGCACCGAGTCCGCGCTGTCCGATTACGCCGACCTGATGCGTGAGCACGGCGTGCGCAAGGTCCGCATGGTGGCGACGTCGGCGGCGCGCGACGCCGGCAACCGCGACGAGTTCTTCGCGATGACCGCGCGGCTGCTGGGTTCGGTATCGCCGGGCGCAGTCGCCGAGGTGATCACCGGGACCGAGGAGGCCGAGCTGTCCTTCCGCGGGGCCGTCGGTGAACTCGACGCCGGCGCAGCGCCTTTCATCGTCGTCGATCTGGGCGGTGGTTCCACCGAACTGGTGCTCGGCGACTCGGAGGTGACAGCGTCCTATTCCGCCGATATCGGCTGTGTGCGGATCAAGGAACGCTGCCTGCACACGGATCCGCCGACGGCGTCCGAGATCGACACCGCCCGGGCGGTGGTGCGTGGACGGCTGGCCGAGGCCCTGGCGGTGGTCCCGGTCGAGGCTGCCCACACCTGGGTGGGGGTGGCCGGCACGTTCACCACGCTGGCGGCGCTGGCGCACCGGCTGCCGGTCTATGACCCTGCGGCGATTCACCTGTCGCGGACTGCCTTCGGCGATCTGCTGCCGGTCTGCGCGCAGCTCATCGCGATGACCGGCGAGCAGCGGATGGCGCTCGGACCCATGCACGAGGGCCGGGCCGATGTCATTCCGGGTGGCGCGATCATCGTCGAGGAACTGGCCCGGATACTGGCCGAACGGGCCGGCCTGAGCGAACTCGTGGTCAGCGAGCACGACATCCTGGACGGTATTGCGCTGTCCATCGCCTAGCGTGGTAGCGGTGAAACGTGAGGAGGAGCGGCGTTGAGCACATGGAATTCGGGTGGCACACCACCGCCCGTGGTCCCGCGCCCGCCGGCGAAGCGCGGACCGAATATCGGCGTCATCGTCGGGATCACCGCCGCCGTGCTGGCGATCGGTGCCGCAGCGGGCTATCTGCTGTTGCGCCCCTCGGCACCGGACGATCCCGCGGTTGAGCAGTCGGCGGCGCCGGAAACCTCAGCGGCGCCAACCACTTCGGCAGCTGCCGACGATCCCAACACGCGGCTGATGAAGGCGCTGCCGAAGGGGTACCCGGCCGGCGCGTGCAAGCCGGTGGCTCGGCTGCAAGGGGCGATGTCCACCATCGCGTGCACCGTGAACAGGGATCCGGGCGGCCCGATGTCGGCCACCTACTCGCTGCTGCTGGACACCGCCGCACTCGATGCTGCCATCGAGGACCTGGCGTCGACGTCAACCGTGGTGGACTGCCCGGGGCGAATCCAGTCACCCGGGCCGTGGCGGCACAACGCCTCGCTGCACGAGGTCAGCGGCACCCTTGTCTGCGGTATTCAGAACGACAATCCGATGCTGGCCTGGACCGATATCGATCAGCAGATGATCGCGGTGACCCAGGGCCGTCCGGCCGGGCCGACGCTCGATCACCTGTACAACTGGTGGACCACGCACTCCTGAGCGGGCCGACGAACGCGATCGGGGTGGCACCTGCAGCTTGGTCGGGCTTCGTCGCCGTCTGACCAACATGGCGAGTTTGGTTGCCCACCGAGCGGGTAGCCGAAGTAAATGCCCGGAAAGCTCTCATCGATATTGCTGGTCGCCGACCCTGGCGCACCGGCCAAGATCGCCGAGCGTCTGTCTGGTTCGCTGCCGGAGATGCTCACTGACCTTGGCGCCGCCGGAGACAGCTGGGACGTGGCTGTGCGACCGCACGCTTTCCCGATCGACGAACATGCCGAGATGGCGGACGTCATCAGCGCGGTGGGTCCGGACGACGAGACAGAAGACATCGTCATCTATCTCACCGATCTGCCGCGGCGACGGGGCAAGACGCCGGTCATAGCCGATATCAGCGTGCGCGACCGATTCGGCGTCATCTGCATCCCCGGTTTGGGTGGTGCGTTCATCGATCGTCGAGTGAGATCGGTGGCGCGCACGGTCGTGGCCGAGGTGTCGCGGCAGTCGGGCCAACGGGAAACGCAGGTGAACGGGCTGGCGCGGATACAGGACGACGGCGTTGTCCGCTATGTCGCGCAGTCAGCCCTTCCGCGCCTGCGGCTGCTCGCGGGCATCGTGTACGCAAACCGCCCGTGGCGACTGGTTACCGGTATGTCGAAGGTGATGATGGCGGCGTTCGCGACCGGAGCTGTCAGCCTTGCCTATCCGACGATCTGGCAATTGTCGGTCACCATGGGCCCGTGGCGGATGGGCGCGGCAACGGTCTTGGCGAGCGCAGCGATGATCGGTTGGCTCATTGTCGAACACGGCTTGTGGGAACGGCCCTCATCGCCCGACGAGCGGGACCGTGCGGCGTTGTACAACGCGTCGACTGTCATCACTTTGACCTTGGGAGTGATTGTCTTCCACATCTGAGGTTGCCCCCGGATGGTGGACACGGGGTCAGGCGGCGTGTGCCGTCTGATTGTGGCGGTCTTCGAACTCAACTGGGCTGATCATGCCGATCTTCGAGTGCCGTCGTCGGCGGTTGTAGACCCGTTCGATCCAGTCGCCGACCGCGAGCCTAGCAGCTGCCTTGGTCGGCCAGGTGTAGCGGTCGTAGAACTCCGATTTCAGTGTGCTCCAGAAAGATTCGGCCTGAGCGTTGTCCCAACACACCCCGGTCCGGCCGACCGATTGGGCGATGTCGTGAGCGCGGGCGAACCGGGCGAGCTGCCCGGAGGTGTACTGGGTGCCGCGATCGGCATGGAAGATGACCTGCCCTGGTAAGTGCCCGCGCATGGTGACCGCCATTGACAGCGCGGACTCCACCAGATCGGTGCGCAGGTGATCCTCCACCGCCCAGCCCAGAACCCGCCGCGAGCACCCGTCGCGGACGGCGCAGAGGTAGAGCCAGCCCTCATCGGTGGCCAGGTAGGTGATGTCCGATGTCCAGACTTTGTCGAGCTTACCGCGGTCGAATCGGCGGTCCACCAGGTCCTTGGGTCGATGCGCGTCCAGGTCGACGACGGTGGTGACCGGGGTGAACTGCCGCGGGCTGATCCCGACGATCTGCTGGCGGCGCATCGAGGCCGCCACCGTCTTGCGTGAGATCACTTCTCCGTCGTCGCGCAGATCGGCCAGGATCCGCGGTGAGCCGTACACCTGATCGGAGGCGTCGTGGAAACCCTTGACCTTGGCGTCGATGGCCTCACGGCGCTGCTGGACCGGCGAGGGCCCCGCCACCTGCGCCGCGCGCCACTTGTAGAAGCCCGACCGCGACACCTCCAACAGTGCAGTCATGCGGATCACCGTGAACTCGGCCTTCTCCGCCTCGATCAGCCGGTACATCTCTACCGGTTCTGTTCGGAGGCGAAGAAGGCCGCGGCTTTTTTCAAAAACGCCCTGTCCAAACGTAATTCGGCATTCTCCTTGCGCAAGCGTTGCAGCTCTGCGCGTTCATCGTCATCGAGCACCTCGGGATTATCGGCTGCCGAGCGCGCTTTGGCCGCCGCGACCCACCGGCCGAGCAATTGTTCTCCAACGCCGATCTCCGCGGCGACGTGCGCGATCGGGCGTCCAGTATCGACGACCAGGCGCACGGCCTGCTCGCGATACTCCGGGGTGTACTTCTTGCGGTTTCCCGACACGGGAACATCCTCCCCGCAGGACCAGCAGTCCCGCGATCAGATGTCCACCTCCAGGGGTCAACCCCACATCGCGCTATTTGTCTTGCTGTTGGTGACCGCGTGGTGGACGTTGCCGCCGCAACTGGTGTCTCAGAACATCGGTCAGCCAGTCAGCTTTTCGTCATTGCTGTTGATCTCGTGGTTGGTGGCCGCCATCGCCACGTTGGGCGGCGCGTTGGGTTCGGGGATGGAGGACGACGAAGCCGTGAAGGCGGCGGCCTACGGGGTACGGCAACGTCGGCGATTCGAGGAATCGCACTGATGCGCGTGCGCCAGTAAGCATGGCGCGTCGCCTCGGAGAAAAGTTGAGTTATCCCAGGCCAACTGCTTCGGCCTGTGGCACCCGATCTGAGACCCGAAGGCGCCCCGGTCCGATGGGACCGGGGCGCCGATTACGTTGTGAAGCAGGGTTTTACGCCGGCGGCGCGATGACCGGGGTGGTGACCGGTGCCGCGCCTGCGGGCAACGGGGTGCCCTGGCTGCCACCGTCGATGCGCGCCTCGTCTCCGGGCAGGGTGCCCTCCACGGCCGCCGGTGCCGGTGCGGCGCCCTCCGCCGGGGGAACAGCCTCGGCCGAGGGCACGGCCGCAGCCGCCGGGGCTTCCTGCACGCCGGCCGGGGTCAGTCCGGGTTCGCCCTCGGGCAACGGCGTGCCCTGGCTGCCGGCCGGGACCGCAGCGGTCTCCGCGGTGCCTTCGGGCAGCGGGGTGCCCTGGCGGCCGGCTTCGGCCGGGACCGTGGTGGGTGCGGGTGTGGTCGCCTCGGCGTCCGCGGGAGCGGCCGGGGTCTCCGTGGTGGAGGTCTCGGTGCTCGTCGCCTCGGTGGCCGGTGCCTGGTAGGTCCGGGTGCCGCTGGCCGCGGCGCCACCACCGGTGCTTGCGGCGGGCGGCGGGGTGACCCAGACGATGAGGTCGGTGGCGTTGGTGGCGTAGACGACGCTGTCCGGTGCGGAGCCGGTGACGTCGAAGTAGACCTTGCCGGAGGTCTGCTGGCCCTGCGCCAGCGTCGCCGGGTTGACGCCCTGGGCGGTCGCGACGCCGAACAGCGCGCGGTAGGTCTGGCCGTCCCGGGCGCGGGCGTTGAAGTTGGACACGATCGGGATCGCACTGCCCTGGATGGCATGGTCAGTGGCCGTGGCCTCCCAGAGGGTGCCGTGGGGCTGGTAGGGGATCGTGTCGGTGCTGACCTTCAGGCCGGTGACCGTCCAGCCCTGCACGACGTTGCCGTCGACGAGTTCGGCCTGGCTCCCGAGGTGGGTGGTGTTCACGGCGTTGTGGTCGTCGGCAATCGCGTTCGGCGCGCTGAAAGCTGTGATCGCCCCTGCGGCGGCAATGGCCGCAGCCGCAAACGCGGCCGCGATGCTGGTGGTCTTCACGGTGTTTCACTCCTGAGTCGTCCGAATATCGGCGTTCCCCCCGATGGGGTGCACACAATCAGCGAAGTTAGCAGGTGAGCAGGGTCGACGGAACCGTCGCGGGGCCGGCGGACGGTTCCGGACACGGCTGTGAAATACGCGGATGAAATCGCGGCAGCCGAGTTCAGCAAATATTGCGAGCGTGATCAAAATCTTTGCTGCGCCGGTCAGCGGCTTCCGCGCCGGTCGGTTGCTAATTCGACGGGATTTGCTCCATACAGCTGTATTGCCGGGGCCGCCGATCCAGAAAGCGGTGCGGCGAAACGCCGGTGTCCTGGCCTATGCGGTGTCGTCGCGGGCGCCGAGGCGCAGATGCTCGATGTGGAAAACCGCTTCGTCCAGCAGCTGCGCGACGTGGTTGTCGAAGAGTCGGTAGACGATGTTGCGGCCCGCGCGATCGCCGGTCACCAGGCCCAGCGCGCGCAGCAGCCGGAGCTGATTGGACACCGCGGATTGCTCCATCCCGACAGCGGCTGACAGGTCGGTCACCGTGCACGGGGCCTGGCGCAGCCGGGTGAGGATCAGCAGTCGATTCGGCGAGGCGAGGGCCTGCAGCGTTTCGGCGACCTTGACCGCCGAGGCGGGGTCCAGGGACGTCACCGGAGGGGTGCGTCCGTCCACGCCGTGTCCCATCTCCCCATTGAACCACGGCGTACGACTTCTCTTTAGACATGTAGAACTTTACATGTTTTGATGTGAAGATGATGACGGACGTTCGGCAGCCGGAAGCGCGCACGACCCGGTCCATCCGCAGTGCGGCGTGGTCCCTGTCCTCGGTGCGGTGGGCGGCCGTGGCGTTGATGTTCTTCGCGCTGGGGTTGGTCGCCCAACTCCTCGGTGCGCCCGAAATCATCTGGTGGGCTCTGTATCTCGTGTGTTACGCCGCGGGCGGGTGGCGGCCCGGACTCGACGGGTTGCGGGAGCTCGCCGTGCGGCGCCTCGATGTCGACCTGCTCATGGTGCTGGCCGCGGTCGGCGTCGCTTCGATCGGTCAGGTTTTCGACGGCGCTTTGTTGATCGTCATCTTCGCGACATCGGGTGCCCTGGAGGACGTGGCGACCACCCGCACCGCCGATTCGGTGCGTGCGCTGCTGGACCTGGCGCCCGACCGCGCCACCCTCATCGACGACGGTGGCGAACGCGTGGTGGCGGCAACCGAGTTGCGGGTCGGTGACCGTATCCAGGTGCGGCCGGGCGAGCGCATTCCGGCCGACGCCGCGGTGCTGGCCGGTACATCGGACGTCGACCAGTCCTCGATCACCGGCGAGCCGCTACCGGTCCCGGTCGGTCCCGGCGACGAGATCTTCGCAGGCACCCTGAACGGGGCCGGAGCATTGCAGGCCGGCGTCATCCGCGACCCGGCCGACAGCGTGGTGGCGCGCATCGTCACCCTGGTGGCGGAGGCCTCGGCCACCAAGGCGCGCACCCAGCTGTTCATCGAGAAGCTCGAGCAGCGCTACTCGGTGGTCATGGTGGCCGCGACGCTGGCCCTGTTCATCGTGCCGCAGCTGTTCGGTGCGGATCTGCGCTCGGCACTGCTGCGGGCGATGACGTTCATGATCGTCGCTTCTCCGTGTGCTCTGGTGCTGGCCACCATGCCGCCGCTGCTGTCGGCCATCGCCACGGCCGGCCGGCACGGCGTGCTGGTCAAATCGGCTGTCGCCATGGAACATCTGGCCACCGTGGACACCGTCGCCTTCGACAAGACGGGCACCCTCACCACGGGCACGCCCCGGGTGGTGACCGCCCCGTCGCGGGACATCCTGCGGTCGGCCGCGGCGGCCGAACGCTACAGCGAACATCCACTCGGGCGGGCGATCGTCGCGCATGCCCGCGACAGCGGGATCGACATCCCGCCGGCGCTCGACTTCCAGGCGGTACCGGGGCGCGGGGTGCGGGCGACGGTGCAGTCGCGCCACGTCGAGGTGGTCAATCCCGGTGCGGCACCGGGTCCGGCGATCCCGGAGGCCGCCGAACTGGAGCGATCCGGTGTGACCGTCGTCGTCGTCATCATCGACGGAGTGCCGGCCGGGGCGATCGGGCTGCGTGACACCGCGCGCCCCGCCGCGGCGGATGCGGTGCGCGCGGTGTCGCGCCTCACCACGCATCCGCCGGTGCTGCTGACCGGGGACAATCCCGGAGCCGCGGCGCATCTGGCGGACGAGGTGGGTATCGGTGCGGTGCGCGCAGAACTGCTGCCGGACCAGAAGGTGGCCGCGGTGCGGGAACTGCCCGGCCGGGTGCTGGTGATCGGCGACGGTGTCAACGACGCCCCGGCGATGGCGGCGGCGCACGCGTCGATCGCGATGGGGCGCTCCGGCGCGGACCTGACCCTGCAGACGGCGGATGCGGTCACCGTCCGCGACGACCTGACCGCCATCCCGGCGGTGCTGGCCCTGGCCCGGCGCGCACGCCGGATGGTGCTGGCCAACCTGGCCATCGCCGGGACCTTCATCGTGGTACTGGTGGTGTGGGACCTGTTCTGGTACTTACCCTTACCGCTGGGCGTCGCCGGCCACGAAGGGTCGACCATCATCGTGGCGCTCAACGGACTGCGGCTGCTGCGCCGCGGGGCCTGGCCCGCCCGGTAGCCAAGCGGACCCCCGTGCGCCGAAACTGTGTTCCAGACGGTGTGCACCCGAACTTTGCCGTCTGGAATACAGTTTCGGCGATATCAGTCAGGACGGGTGCAGGGTCTCCTTGAGCGCCTCCAGCACCGAGGGATCCTCGATGGTGGACGGCACCGGCTCGTCGCGGCCGTCGGCGATACCGCGCATGGTCTTGCGCAGGATCTTGCCGGATCGCGTCTTCGGCAGGGCGGCAACCACATCCACGAGTTTGAAGCTCGCCACGGCGCCGATGTCGTTGCGTACCGCGTCGATCAGCTCATCGGCCACCCCGTCGGGCGAGAAGCCTGATTTGAGCACCACCAGCCCGCGGGGCACCTGCCCCTTCAGCTCGTCGGCCACCCCGATCACCGCACATTCGGCGACCGCGGGATGGCCGGCCAGCACCGCCTCGATGGAACCGGTGGACATCCGGTGCCCGGCCACGTTGATGACATCATCGGTGCGCCCGACGACGAAGAGGTACCCGTCGTCGTCGATGTGCCCACCGTCTCCGGTCAGGTAGTAACCCTTGAACGCCGTCAGGTACGAGGAGATGTAGCGGTCATCCTCCCCCCACAGCGTGGGCAGCGTGCCCGGGGGCAGCGGCAGCTTGATACAGATCGAACCCTCTTCGCCCGGTGCGCATTCCGAGCCGTCCAGGCGCAGCACCCGGACGTCGTAACCGGGCATCGGGACCGTGGCCGAGCCCGGTTTCACCGGCAGCTTCTCCACGCCCATCGGGTCCGCGGCAATCGCCCAGCCGGTCTCGGTCTGCCACCAGTGATCGATGATCGGGATGCCGAGCTTCTCCGAGGCCCATTCGTAGGTGCCGGGGTCCAGCCGCTCGCCGGCCTGGAACAGGTACTTCAGGTTCGACAGGTCGTAGTCGGCCAGCAGCGTGGCGTCGGGATCCTCTTTCTTGATGGCCCGGATCGCGGTCGGTGCGGTGAACAGGGCCTTGACGTTGTGCTCGGCGGCGACCCGCCAGAACGCGCCGGCATCCGGGGTACCGACCGGCTTGCCTTCGTAGAGCACCGTCGTCGCACCCAGCATCAGCGGTGCGTACACGATGTAGGAGTGCCCGACCACCCAGCCGACATCTGAAGCGGCCCAGAACACTTCGCCGGGCTCGATGTCGTAGAGGTGGCGCATCGTCCACATCAGCGCCACCGCATGCCCGCCGTTGTCGCGGACGATCCCCTTGGGTTTGCCGGTGGTACCGGAGGTGTAGAGGACATAGAGCGGGTCGGTGGCGGCCACCGGCACCGGCGCGACGGGTTGCACGGCGGCCATCGCCTGCGCCCAGTCCACGTCGCGGCCCTCGACCAGTTCACACGGGTGCTGTTCGCGCTGCAGGATCACGCATTTGGGTGTGGAGTGCTCGGCCAGGCGCAGCGCCGCATCCAGCATCGGCTTGTACTCGACGATGCGGGTCGGCTCGATACCGCAGGACGCCGAGACCACCACGGTCGGCCGGGCGTCGTCGATGCGGGTGGCGAGTTCGTGGCCGGCGAATCCGCCGAACACCACCGAATGCACCGCGCCGAGCCGTGCGCAGGCGAGCATCGCGATGACGGCCTCGGGCACCATCGGCATGTAGATGACGACGCGGTCACCCTTGGTGACGCCGAGCCCCTGCAGGACGCCGGCGAACCGGGCGGTCTGGTCCAGCAGCTCGCGGTAGGTGTAGACGCGCTTGCTCCCGGTGACCGGGGAGTCGTAGATGAGCGCGGCCTGGTCGCCGCGCTCGGCGATATGCCGGTCGAGTGCGTTGGTGCAGGTGTTGAGCTCCCCGTCGGGGAACCACCGGTAGAACGGGGGGTTGCTGTCGTCGAGCACCCGCTGGGGTTCCCTGGTCCAGGTGACGCCCTTGGCGGCGTCGGCCCAGAACGCCGACGGGTCGGTGACACTGGCGTCGAAAAGTTCGCGATAGCCGGACATAGGGCAAACCGTAATCTGCGTCACGTTGCAATGCGGTTGCAACCACCCAGAAGGTTCAGCCGGTGCGGCCGAGGGCGGCCAGCACCCGGGTCTGGCGGTCGGTGGCGTCGCCGGCGTCGGCGCGTGTGCAGATGCCTTCCATGTAGAGCGCCTCACCCCAGCCGGCGATGCTGCGTTCCAGGCTGTCCAGCTCCGGTTCGGTGAAACGGTAGGGCGTCTCGGTGACCGCGGCGAGGTCCCAGCGGTGCGCGATCAGGTCGAACCCGTAGAACTGCAGCAGCGCGTCCCCGATGGTGGTCGGGCCGAAGTGGCCGTCGAAGGTTCGGGCGGGGACCTCGGGATCGGCGAGCACGTTCCGCACCGCGTCGGCGTGCGCGGACCAGGCCGCGCACGGATCGGACAGATCCGGACGCGCGGGCAGGGGCAGGCCGTGCCCGGTCAGGTAGTCGCGTTCGGTGTCGATCAGGTGGGCGAGCACGTCGCGTGCGGTCCAGCCTTCACACGGGCTGGGCCGGTCCCATTCTTCGGCGCGCAGGCTCGCGATCACCGCGGCCATACCCTCGGCCAGTTCGTCATACGTTTCTGCGACACTCGACTCGGTCATGAGCCGACGATAGGCAGCGAGACGGTGGGTGCATTGGACAAACCCGACAACTCCGTCGCCGCCGAGCCCGCCCACCTGCTCGACCCGGCGCACCGCGCCGCCATCCACATGTCACGGCCGGCCGCCGGTCCCGAATTCGCCGGGTTGGTCCGACGGTTCTGGATGCCGGTCTGGCGGGTGCCGCCCGGGGAGGTCTACACCCAGCGGGTGCTGCAGTATCCGGTGTGCCTGCTGGTCGTCACCGATGACTATGCCCGGTTCTACGGTCCGGCGACCGGCTTGACCGGCACCCCGCTGAGCGGTGACGGGTGGGCGGCCGGAGTGATGTTCGAGCCGGCGGCCGGGGCACTGCTCACCGGTGGGGAGGTGGCCCGCTGGACCGATGGCCATGTCGAGGTGGCGGAGGTGTTCGGCGCGGCAGGCGCCGTACTGGCCGATCGGATCCGGACGACCATGGCATCCGATCCTGTTGCGGCACAGACGCAATCCGCCGTGGTCGAGCACTACCACGACTTCCTGCGCGGCTATCTGCCGGTCGACGAGCAGGGCCTGCTGGTCAACGAGGTGGTCTCCTATGTGGAGGACAACCCGGAGGTGAACCGGGTCGCCGATGTCTGCGCACATTTCGCCATCGGCGAGCGCTCGCTGCAGCGGCTGATCCGGCACCGGGTGGGGCTCACCCCGAAGTGGCTGGTGCGCCGCCGCCGCATCCAGGACGCGACGTGGCGGCTGCGCACCGGTGCGATGACGATCGCGGCACTCGCGGCGGATCTCGGGTACGCCGACGAGGCGCATCTGAGCCGGGATTTCCGGCGGGTCACCGGTGGGACACCGGCGGCCTTCGCCGCCCACTATGCCGACTGATTCAGTGCCGCTGCGTGAGCATCACCACCGCCTGTTCGGCCACCGCGCCGAGCACCCGACGGTCCCGGGCCGTCAGCGTCCGCCCGGACATCAACATCCAGAACTCGTGATCGCCCACCTCGATCGCGGTGTCGGCGGCGTCCACGTCTGCGCACGGGTCCGGGCCGACGGAGGCCAGCAGCGTGCCTTCGGCCGCCAGGATGCTCACCGCGCGTTGGGCGTACGTCTCCCGGAGCCGTTCCAGCAGCAGGGTCAGATCGGCGTCGCGCAACGCCGAGTCGGCGAACAGCGCCAGCAGCTCGGCCTCCTGCGCGGCGCGGCGCGCCTCGGCCGCGCGGCGGGCGGCCCGGTCCACCAGTGCGGCGACGGCCACCGCGACCAACAGCAGCACCAGCACGGTGACGACGCTGTCGGCGTCATACACCGTGAAGCTGTGCACCGGACTCACCAGGAAGTAGGTGAGCAACAGCCCCGAGATCACCGCGCTCAGGACGGCCGGACCCAGGCCGCCGAGCAGCGCCACCGCCAGTACACCGGTGAAGAACAGCGCGCTCTGCCCGCCGATGCCCAGTGCCCCGGCGGGCAGCCAGGTCGTCACCGCACAGATCGACGCCGGAATAACCAGTGCGACAAGCCATGACAGGATTCGTCGGCGCAGCGTCGACTGCCGCGACCATGAGATACCGGCGTGTGCTTCGGGGTGGGTGACCATGTGCACGTCGACATTGCCGGACTGCTGGATGACCTGCGCACCGATACCCTCGTCGAACATCCGGGCCAACCGCGACCGGCGTGACGTGCCGAGCACCACCTGGGTGGCGTTGTTGCTGCGCGCGAAATCGAGCAGCGTGGCCGCGACGTCCTCGCCGACGACGGTGTGCATCGTCGCGCCGAGACTGGCCGCGAGCTCACGCACGACCTTCTTCTGCTGCGGCGAGATCGCGATCAGCCCGTCGCCCTGAATGACATGCAGTACCTTGAGGTCCGCGCCGGACCGCGACGCGATCCGCGAGGCACGCCGCACCAGCGTCTCGGACTCGGGTCCACCGGACACCGCGACCACCACGCGTTCGCGGGCCTCCCAGGTGTCGGTGATGTTCTTGTCGGTGCGGTACTTGGCCAGCGCGGTGTCGACCTGATCGGCCAGCCACAGCAGCGCCAGTTGCCGCAGGGCGGTGAGGTTACCGGGCCGGAAGTAGTCCTCCATCGCGGCGGCGGCTTGCTCGGGCGGGTAGATGTTGCCGTGAGCCATCCTGCGCCGCAACGCTTCCGGTGTGATGTCGACCAGTTCGATCTGGTCGGCGGCACGGACGAACTCGTCGGGGACGCGTTCGGCCTGAGCGGTGCCGGTGATGTGGCTGACCACGTCGTTGAGGCTCTCCAGGTGCTGGACGTTGACGGTGGTGATCACCGTGATCCCGGCGTTGAGGAAATCGTCCACGTCCTGCCAGCGATGGGTGTTGCGGCTGCCCGGGGTATTGGTGTGGGCGAGGTCGTCGACCAGAACGACCTGGGGCCGCCGGGCCAGTACCGCGTCGACGTCGAGTTCGGGATACCGGGTGCCCTGGTGCTCGATGAGGGTCGGCGGAATCACCTCGATGCCCGCGAGCTGTTGTGCGGTCTTGCGCCGGCCGTGTGTGTCGATCACCGCGGCGACCACATCGGTTCCGCGTTCCAACCTGCGGTGCGCCTCACCCAGCATCGAATAGGTCTTGCCCACACCGGGAGCCGCACCCAGGTAGATGCGCAGGTCTGCGCGTTTGCGACCGAGGATGCTCACCCGTCCATCATCCCTCGCGGGGCTACTCCTGGAAGCGGTATCCCATCCCGGCCTCGGTGATCAGATGCTTGGGGTGCGACGGATCGACCTCCAGCTTGCGCCGCAGCTGCGCCAGGTACACGCGCAGATAGTGGGTCTCCTTGGCATAGGAGGGGCCCCAGACCTCCTTGAGCAGTTCCTCACGGCCCACCAGCTTGCCGCGGTGGCGCACCAGCATCTCCAGCATGCCCCACTCGGTGGGCGTCAGATGCACCTCGGCGCCGCTCTTGGTGACCTTCTTGGCGGCCAGATCGACGGTGAACGAGGAGGTTTCGATGACGGGCTGATCATCCTCGGTCGTGCTGCTGGCACGCCGCACCGCCGCCCGCAGCCGGGCCAGGAACTCGTCCATGCCGAAGGGTTTGGTGACGTAGTCATCCGCGCCGGCGTCGAGTGCCTCCACCTTGTCCGAGGAATCGGTGCGCGCCGAGAGCACGATCACCGGCACGGTCAGCCAGCCGCGCAGCCCGGCCAGCACCTCGATACCGGACATATCGGGCAGCCCGAGGTCCAGGATCACCACATCGGGCCGGTGATCGGCGGCCGCGCGCAGCGCCTCCGCGCCGGTGGCCGCCGTGGTCACCTCGTAGCCGCGCACCGACAGGTTGATCCGCAGTGCCCGCAGGATCTGCGGTTCGTCATCGATCACCAGGACCCTGGTCATTGCGGTGCCGCCAGATCGATCACGACGGTCAGCCCGCCGCCGGGGGTGTCATTGGCCGCGATCGTCCCACCCATGGCGGCGACGAAGCCGCTGGCGACCGACAGACCCAACCCGACCCCGGTCGTGTTGTCTTGGTCGCCGAGGCGCTGGAACGGTGCGAACAGCTGCTCCTCGGCGCCACGCGGGATACCCGGACCCTCAT
Source organism: Mycolicibacterium frederiksbergense (assembly GCA_030499155.1). Taxonomy (GTDB): domain Bacteria; phylum Actinomycetota; class Actinomycetes; order Mycobacteriales; family Mycobacteriaceae; genus Mycobacterium; species Mycobacterium frederiksbergense_A. The sequence goes on from JAUKNU010000001.1 coordinate 2,800,477, forward strand.
CGACGATATTGATTAGCACCCGGTCGCCCACCCGCCCCGCATTGACCCGCACCAGGCTGGCGGGTGCGTAGCGCAGCGCATTGTCGATGACGTTCACCAGCACCCGCTCCAACAGTCCGGCGTCGGCCAGCGCCACCGCGTCACCGACGTCTACCTTCACCCTGTCCACCAACTCGGTTGTCCGCCTGCTGATTCCCAGCAACGCCCGCTGGACCGCTTCCTCCAGATACACCCGGCGCAGCGCCGGTCGCACCACTCCGGCGGCCAACCTCGACGAGTCCAGCAGATTGCCCACCAGCGCGGTCAACTGGTCGACGGATTCTTCCACGGTGGCCAGCAGTTCGGCGGTGTCCTCGGCGGAGAAGCCGACGTCCTCACTGCGCAGACTGGACACCGCGGCCTTGGCGGCGGCCAGCGGGGTGCGCAGATCATGGCTGACCGCCGAGAGCAGTGACCGGCGCAGTTCGTCGGCCCGCGCGATCGCCTCGGCCTGGCCGGCCTCTTCGATCAGTTCGCGCTGCCGCACCAGCCCGGCGGCCTGCCTGGCCACGGCGCCGAGCACCCGGCGGTCGCGGGCGGCCAACCGGCGGCCGGAAAGGAGCAACCAGAACTCGTCATCGCCGGCTTCGATGGCGGTGTCGGCGGTGTCGACGCTCACGCACGGGTCGGTGCCGGCACACGCGACCACCTCGGCCTCCCCGGCGCGTTCGCGCAGCAGGCTCACCGAGCCCTGGGAATACACCTCTCGCACCCGTTCCAGCAGGGCGGCCGGGTCGGCGCCGCGCAGCACCGAACCCGCGAAGTGCGCCAGCAGTTCGGCCTCCTGGGAGGCGCGCCGGGCCTCGCGGGCGCGCTTGGCCGCGCCGTCGACCAGGGCGGCGACGGCGACGGCGATCATGCCCAGCACGGCGATGGTGATCGCGCTGTCCGGTTCGGAGATGGTGAAGGTGTGCCGCGGTTCGGCCAGGAAATAGTTGAGCAGCAGGCCCGACAGCACCGCCGACAGCGCTGCCGGCGCCACACCACCGAGCAGCGCGACCGCGAGCACGCCGATGAAGAACAGTGCGCTCTCACCGCTGAGGCCCAGGTACGGGTCGAGCAGCAGCACGGTCAGCGCGCACAGTGCCGTCGGCACCAGCACCGCGGCCAGCCACGAAAGTGCCGAGCGTTGCCACGGTTTGGGAGTCCGGCGCACCGATCCGCGACCTGCCTCGTCGTGGGTGACCATGTGCACATCGATGCTCGACGAATTCTGCACGACGGTCGCGCCGATGCCCTCGTCGAAGATGCGCGCCCACCGGGACCTGCGGGACGTGCCGACCACGAGTTGGGTGGCGTTCATATCGCGGGCGAAGTCGAGCAGCGCGGCCGGCACGTTGTCACCGACGACGGTGTGCAGCGTCGCGCCGAGACTGGCGGCAAGATCGCGCACGTTGCCCATCATCGGCGCCGACACGCCCGCCAGCCCGTCGCCGCGCACCACGTGCACGATCATCAGTTCCGCACTGGATTTCGAGGCGATCCGCGAGGCGCGGCGCACCAGGGTCTCGGATTCCCGGCCGCCGGTGACCGCGACGACGACGCGCTCGCGGGCCTCCCAGGTCGCGGTGATCTGGTTGTCGGAGCGGTACTTTGCCAACGCGGCATCGACCTGATCGGCCAGCCACAACAACGCCAGTTCGCGCAGCGCGGTCAGGTTTCCGCGCCGGAAGTAGTTCGACAGGGCGGCATCGATGCGCTCGGGGGAGTACACGTTGCCGTGGGAGAGTCTGCGCCGCAATGCCTCCGGCGTGATGTCGACCAGTTCGACCTGGTCGGCGGCGCGCACCACCTCATCGGGCACCTTCTCCTGCTGCTCGACCCCGGTGATCTGCGCGACCACGTCGTTGAGGCTCTCCAGGTGCTGGACGTTGACGGTGGTGATCACCGTGATGCCCGCGGCCAGCAGCTGCTCGATGTCCTGCCAGCGCTTCGCGTTCGCGCTGCCCGGGGTGTTGGTGTGCGCCAGTTCGTCGACCAGCACGACCTCTGGCCGCCGGGCCAGCACCGCGTCGACGTCGAGTTCGGGGAACCTGGTGCCGCGGTACTCGATGTACCGCGGCGGGACGATCTCGATGCCGTCGAGCAGCTCGGCCGTCTTCGTGCGGCCGTGGGTCTCGACGACGGCGGCCACCAGGTCGGTGCCCCGTTCCAGCCGGCGGTGCGCCTCGCCGAGCATGGCGAAGGTTTTGCCGACGCCGGGAGCCGCGCCCAGGTAGATGCGCAGCTCCCCACGTTTCGCTCGGTCGGTCACCTGCCCATCATCCACCTAGGCCGTCGAGTGCGAGGTTGAGCTGCAACACGTTGACCCGCGGTGCACCCATGAAGCCCAGCGCGCGGCCGTCGGTATGCTCGGCGACCACGGTCTGCACCTGGTCGGGGGTCAGACCGCGGGCCGCGGCGACCCGGTTCACCTGCAGGGCCGCGTACTCCGGCGAGATGTGCGGGTCCAGGCCGCTGCCGCTGGCCGTGACGGCGTCGGCGGGCACCGGCGGGACGGCGACGTCACCGTGGATCGGGACGATCTGGCCGGTCGCGTAGTCCGCGCCCGGCTCGGCGCATTCCACGGCCACCCCTTCGTAGGTGGCGATGAACGGTGCCGCGGGGCAGAGCTCGTTGACGCTGATGACCCGGGTCGGGTCGGTGACGATGCCGCGGACGTCGCGGGTACCCAGCACGGATAGCACGGCACCCACGCCGGAATCGGTGCAGAACGGCCGGGCCCCGCTGACGCCGTCGAGTTCACCGGCGGCCAGGCTGCGGCTGCACACATCGGTCAGCAGGCTGGTGCGGTCGGCGGTGTCCACGATGTCCTCCGGACCGAGGTTGGATGCGCCGGTCGACATCGGGTCGTAGCCGTCCCCGGCCGCCGACGGCCGGGACTGGAAGTACTGCGGCAGTGGGTTGCCGTCGGCGTCGGTGTAGAGCTGCCCGATCAGGCTGCTGCCCACCGGCGCTCCGTTGAGCTCGATGAGCGACCCGTCGGCCTTGTCCTTGAGGCCGGGCAGCTGGGCCAGCAGCCAGATGAACACCGGGTAGGCGATGCCGAGGATCAGGGTGAGCACCAGCAGCGCGCGCAGCGCAGCGGTGTGCTGGCGGAGGGTATTGGCGAAGTTCATGTCACATTCCCGGGAAGAGTTGGACGAGCAGGTCGATCAGTTTGATGCCGATGAACGGTGCGATGATGCCGCCGAGACCGTAGATGTAGAGGTTGCGGCTCAACAATTTCGACGCACTGGCCGGCGTGTAGCGCACACCCTTGAGCGACAACGGGATCAACGCGATGATGACCAGTGCGTTGAAGATGACCGCGGACAGGATCGCCGACTGCGGGCTGTGCAGCCGCATCACGTTCAGCAGGTCCAGGCCGGGGAACAGCGCGACGAACAGCGCCGGGATGATGGCGAAGTACTTTGCGATGTCGTTGGCGATCGAGAATGTGGTCAGGGCCCCGCGGGTGATCAGCAGTTGCTTGCCGATCTCGACGATCTCGATCAACTTGGTGGGGTCGGAATCCAGATCCACCATGTTGCCGGCCTCTTTGGCCGCCGAGGTCCCGGTGTTCATGGCCACTCCGACGTCGGCCTGCGCCAACGCGGGTGCATCATTGGTGCCGTCGCCGGTCATCGCGACCAGCTTGCCGCCGGCCTGCTCCTTCTTGATCAGGGCCATCTTGTCTTCGGGGGTGGCCTCGGCCAGGAAGTCGTCCACACCGGCCTCGTCCGCGATCGCCTTGGCGGTCATCGGGTTGTCGCCGGTGATCATGACGGTGCGGATACCCATGCGGCGCATCTCGTCGAAGCGTTCCCGCATGCCCTGCTTCACCACATCCTTGAGGTGGATGACGCCCAATACCGACGCGGCGCCGTCCCGAACCTCGCCGACGGCCAACGGTGTACCGCCGGCCGAGGAGACGGCCTCGACTATCTCGCCGAGTTCTTCTGGCACGGTGCCGCCCTCGGCGCGAATCCACTCGGCCACCGAGCTGGATGCGCCCTTGCGCAGTTTGTGACCGGAGACATCGACACCGGACATCCTTGTGGTGGCGCTGAACTCGACCCAGATCGCGTGGTCGAGCTCACCCGGTGTACGGGCGCGTAGCCCGTACTCCTGCTTGGCGAACACCACGATGGAACGGCCCTCGGGGGTTTCGTCGGCCAGGCTGGACAGCTGGGCCGCGTCCGCCAGCGCCTCGGGGGTGACGCCGGACAGCGGCACGAACGCCGATGCCTGCCGGTTGCCCAACGTGATGGTGCCGGTCTTGTCCAGCAGCAGCGTGTTCACGTCACCGGCCGCCTCCACGGCCCGCCCCGACATGGCCAGCACATTGCGTTGCACCAACCGGTCCATCCCGGCGATGCCGATTGCGGAGAGCAGCGCACCGATGGTGGTCGGGATCAGGCAGACCAACAGCGCGACCATCACGATGCCGGTGATGCCATCGCCGTTGAGGGACAACGAGTCCGGGACACCGGGGTTGTTGGCCTTGGCGAAGATGGCCAGCGGCTGCAGCGTGGCGACGGCGAAGACGAAGATGATGCTCAGCGAGGCGAGCAGGATGTTCAGCGCGATCTCGTTGGGGGTCTTCTGCCGGTTGGCGCCCTCGACGAGTCCGATCATCCGGTCGATGAAGCTCTCACCGGGTTTCTGGGTGATCTTCACGACGATGCGGTCGCTGAGCACGGTGGTGCCGCCGGTCACCGCGGACCGGTCTCCGCCGGATTCGCGCACGACGGGAGCGGATTCGCCGGTGATCGCCGACTCGTCCACCGAGGCAATGCCCTCGATGACGTCACCGTCGCCGGGAATCGTCTGCCCGGCCTCGACCACCACGACGTCACCCTGCTGGAGCAAGGGTGCGGCCACCTCTTCCTCGGCGCCGGAGGCGGTGAGCCGCCGCGCCAGGGTGTCCGTCTTCGCCTTCCGCAGGCTGTCGGCCTGCGCCTTGCCACGGCCTTCGGCCACCGCTTCGGCCAGGTTGGCGAAAACAACGGTCAGCCAGAGCCATCCGACGATCAGCCAGGCGAACCATGATGGGTCGGTGATGGCCAGGACGGTGCTCCATACCGCGCCGATCTCGACGATGAACATGACCGGGTTGCGCCACAGGGTGCGCGGGTCGAGCTTGCGCAGCGCGTCCGGCAGCGACTTCCACAGCATGCGGGGGTCGAGCAGACCACCCTGCACGGACTTCTTTGTTGCCTTGGGGGCCGGGGTGGCGGCCGGATTGATGGTGGCGGTGGACATCAGTGAATTCCTTCAGCGAGGGGCCCGAGCGCGAGCATGGGCAGGAAGGTCAGGGCGACCAGGATCATCGTGACGCCGACGACCAGCCCGACGAACTGCGGGCGATGGGTGGGCAGCGTGCCGGCCGAATCGGGCGTTCTGGATTGGGCGGCAAAAGATCCGGCCAATGCCAGCACCAGGATGATGGGCAGGAACCGGCCGAACACCATCGCCATACCGAGCGCGGTGTTGTACCACTCGGTGTTGACCGACAGTCCGGCGAAGGCGGAGCCGTTGTTGTTCGAGGCCGAGGTGAAGGCGTACAGCACCTCCGACAATCCGTGTGGCCCGGTGTTCAGCATGCCGTCGCGCTGCCCGGGTGTGGCCATGGCCAGCGCGGTGCCGGTCAGCACCAGCAGCGGTGTGACGAGGAAATACGCTGCGGCGAACTTGATCTCACGCGGGGTGATCTTCTTGCCGAGGTATTCCGGTGTCCGGCCGACCATCAGGCCGGCGATGAAGACGGTGATGATGGCCAGGATCAACATGCCGTAGAGACCGGAACCGACGCCACCTGGCGCGATCTCACCGAGCTGCATGTTGAACATCGTGATCATGCCGCCGAGGCTGGTGTACGAGTCGTGGAACGAGTTCACCGCACCGGTGGAGGTGAGCGTCGTCGATGCGGCGAAGACCGCCGAGTTGGCGACACCGAAGCGTTGTTCCACACCTTCCATCGCGGAGCCGACTGCGGTGGGTACCGTGCCGTGCGCCTGGAGTTGGAAGAACATCAGCAGGCTGACGCTCAGCATCGCGATGATGCTCATGACCGCGACGATCGAGTACCCCTGCTTCTTGCTGCCGACCATCCGGCCGAAGGTGCGCGGAAGTGCGAACGGGATCAGCAGGAGCAACAGGTTTTCGATCCAGTTCGTCCAGGTGGTCGGGTTCTCGAACGGATGCGATGAGTTTGCGTTGTAGAAGCCGCCACCGTTGGTGCCGAGTTCCTTGATGACCTCCTGGCTGGCCACCGGGCCACCGGGGATGGTCTGCTGACCGCCCGCGAGAGTGTTGATCACCTGGTCGTGCACGGTGAAGTTCTGGATGACACCCCCGGCGATCAGCACGATGGCGCCGATGATCGAGAGGGGCAACAGGATTCGCAGACTGCCGCGCACCAGGTCGACCCAGAAGTTGCCGAGGTCGCCGGTGCTGCGTCGGACCAGTCCACGCACAAACGCGATGGCCACGGCCATGCCGACCGCCGCGGACACGAAGTTCTGCACCGCAAGTCCGGCCATCTGGACCAGGTGCCCCTGGGTGGATTCCCCGGAGTAGGCCTGCCAGTTGGTGTTCGTCACGAAGCTGACGGCGGTGTTCCAGGCCAGCGCCGGTGTCATCTCGGTGCCCGGATCGTTCAGGTGCAGCGGCAGCATGCCTTGTGCGAGCTGGAAGAGGAACAGAAAGAGGATCCCGATGGCCGAGAAGGCGAGCACGCTGCGCGCGTAGGCGCCCCAGGTCTGCCCGGCCTTGGGGTCGGCGCCGATCAGGCGGTAGATGCCGCGCTCCACCCGAGAGTGCTTGTCGCTGTTGTAGACCCGATACATGTAGTCGCCGAGCGGTACATGCGTGATTGCCAGCGCGACGATGAGTGCGACGAGGAACAGGATCCCCGCGGTGGTCGTGGACACTAGAACCTCTCGGGGAAGAGCAGGGCGGCGACCAGGAACAGGGCGATGGCGATCGCCAGCACGAGGCCGATGGCGTTGGCGTAGTTCACAGCCGCTCGACCAACCTCTGCACCAGGCCGAGTAGGGCAAAGATCGCCACCGTGAGCGCGAGGTAGATGACGGTGGATAGGGCAGTTGTCACGATGGAATCAGCTCTCCTGCGCGTGTTGACACAGTCTCCGGAAGTGGGGACCGCGGATGCCAACGTATGCCCGTGGATTGGCGTGTGACCTGGGCGTTGACGGTTCTTTTACACCTGGGTAGGCCTTCTTTACGGTCTCCATGCGCCGGCCTTGGCTGTGCGGGGTCTGCGCAACCGCACAGGGACTGCGCAGCCGGCGTGCGTAGACCGGTGTGATGACAGATATCGACATGCCCGCAACGCCCCAGCGGCATCGGCTGCCGGTGTCGATGCGGGCCATCAGGCGACGGTTACCGCTGGCCGGGTGTGGGTTACCGGCCACATCGCTACGCGATCCGGCGGTGGCGGCGTGGGTGCGGGCACATGGCGTGACGGTGTACGCCGGCGACGGTGACGAACTGGTGATGACGGGGCAGTGTGGGGTGCGGCCCGAGCAAGTGGTGCTGCGTTGTGGCGGATCCGCCGAACCCATCGTCGGTGCGCTGGATCTCGGCGTGAACCGGTTCGTGGTGTCGTGTGAGCGCCATGTCGATGTCCTCATGGCGTGCGCGCATCACGACACCTACGTGCACGTCGACGACGAATGCCCCGCGGTGGCGGGGGAGGGTTGCCTGGATGTGATCGGATTGCACTGCGAGGTGGTGGCTTCCGGGCCGCCGGACTGGGGCGCGGCCGCCGCGCGGCTGATGGGCCGGATCGCGCAGCTGCGCACCGACCGGTCTGCGCTGAACCGGATCAGCCTTACCGGCGGACCCGTGGCGCTCTGGATCGACGGGGACAAGGCGGAGCTGACGGCGATAGCGTCCGCGGTCGACGACGCCATCGACGAAAGCTGCGCGCGGTGGCGGCTACCGCGCCCGTCGGTGACGTTCGCGCCGTCGACGTCCGATCATTAGCGCGGGCGACCCGGAACGCGCGCTCGGGGCCGAACGCGCCACACTGCGGTGATTGGACCGGTATCGAGTGGGTACCTCTCAGCCATGACCGAAATACGAGCGATCGCCCTGGTCTGCAGCTTGAAGCCGAGTCCGGCGCCGTCCAGCAGCGAATTGATGGCCGAGCACTTGTCCGAAACACTGCGCAAAGAAGGTGCGGTGTGCGAATCCTTGCGCTGCGTGGACTTTCACATCGCACCCGGTGTGGAAGCAGACATGGGTGACAGCGACCAGTGGCCGGTGATTCGGGAAAAGGTGCTTGCGGCAGACATCTTGCTGCTCAGCACCCCGGTCTGGCTGGGACATCCGTCGTCGGTCACCCAGCGAGTATTGGAACGCCTGGACGCCGAACTGTCCAATAACGATGACTCGGGCCGCCCGGCGATGGCCGGCAAGGTGGCGATCGTCAGCGTCGTCGGCAACGAGGACGGCGCGCACAAGGTGATCGCCGATGTCTTCCAGGGCCTCAACGACGTGGGGTACAGCATTCCGGCGCAGGGCAGTACGTACTGGAATGGCCGCGCGATGGAGTCGGTGGACTACAACGATCTCGATGAGGTTCCCCAGCAGGTGGCGTCGACCACCGCAGCGGCGGCGCGCAACGCCGTTCACCTGGCGCGAGTGCTGAAGCAGTCGCAGTACCCGGCGTACCAATAGCGGCGATAGGAAGCCCGAAATGCCCGATAACTCCAGAGACCCCGTTGACCATGCTCGTACCTATCGGCAGCATGCCGGCGAGGCCATGAAAGCCGGCCGGAATTCACCGGGCATCGTCGCCGTCGGCCTGGGTGTGCTGTCGCTGGTGATCGGCTTGTTTTCATTCGCCAACAGCTCGACGGCCGCCGGGGCGGTCGGCGTGGTGCTGGCGGTACTCCTGATTGCGGGTGGGCTGTTGTGGTTGGCCCGCGCGCACCGGAAAGTCAAAGAGCGCGATCAGGATTGGTACCGCGCGCATCCCGAGGTGCCGTACGAACCACCGACCAGCTGACCGGTGCGCCGTCGCGGTCCCGTTGGCACTGACGACGGATGGCGCAGCGCAGGGCGAACAACGCAGCGGCCGGTGCGCCGAGCAGCGTGAGGGCGGCAATCAGATCGGTCATCATTGATCCACCATGCGCGGGTTTCGACCACCCTGTGCCGTTCTGTACGCAATCTTGACGGGAATCTGGGGATTCCTGACGGGATGTGCGCGGTACCGGCAATTGACTGCCGAACTTGTCGGACCACCTCGTTAGAATCGTGGTATGCCGCCGCCGACAACACCTTTCGCCGCACACACACCTCGGGTGTCGCGGTTGGAGGTGTTGTTCGAGGAGATGGCGGAGCTGACCGGGCAGCGCAATGCGATCGATGGCCGGTTGGTGGAGATCGTCGCCGAGATCGACGGCAGAGGCACCGATGACGGGAACTCGTTGTGGGGGGTGACCGGCTGCCGGTCGATCGAGGCGCTGGTGGCGTGGAAGGCCGGTGTCTCTCCTCGCAACGCCGAAACGATGGTCGCCGTCGCCCACCGCATCGATGAACTTCCGCGCTGCACCCAAGGGTTGCAGGAGGGCAGGGTGTCCCTGGATCAGATCGGGGTGATCGCCGAAGGCGGCGGGCAGGGCTGCGATGAGCACTACGCCGAGTTGGTCAAGGTTGCCACCGTCAGCCAGCTGCGGACCGCGGTCAAACAGGAACCCCGCCCAGAGCCCGAGTCCAAGCCCGAGCCGAAGCGCAGGATCACCAAGATCGAGGGTGAGGAGTCCACGACGTGGCGGATCACCCTGCCCAAGGTGGAGGCCGCGAAGTTCGAGGCCGGCCTGCAATCCCACCGCGACAAGCTGGTCGCGGAGTGGAAACGCGACCACGATGCGCAGGACAGTATTGATCCCGAGGACGGCTGGGTACGCGACGGCGACGCCGAGACCACGGTGTCTGAGCAGGCGCCGCCGTTCCCCGACGCGGTGGATGCGTTCATGAGTTTGATCGAGGCCGGCTGGGACGCCGACGTGGCGCGCCGTCCGCACGGCCAGCACACCACCGTGGTCATGCACCTCGATATCGAGAAACGGGTCGCGGCGCTGCATCTGGGCCCGGCACTGTCCGACGAGGACCGCCGATATCTGCTCTGCGATGCCACCTGTGAGGTGTGGTTTGAGCGCCACGGCCGCCCCATCGGGGTGGGCCGGGCCACCCGCACCATCAACCGGCGGCTGCGGCGCGCTCTGGAGCATCGCGACCAGACCTGCGTGGTGCCCGGTTGCGGGGCCACCCGCGGTCTGCATGCCCATCATTTGGTGCATTGGGAGGACGGCGGCCCCACCGAGCTGTCCAACCTGGTGCTGCTGTGCCCGTTTCACCACCGCCTGCACCACAAGGGCGTCATCACCCTCACCGGGCCCGCCGACACACTGAAAGTCACCGACGAAAACGGCGAAACCCTCACCGACGCGTCGCTGGCACGGCCACCCACCACAGCACCGCCGGATGTGCCACCGTGCCCCGGGCCAAAAGGCGAACGCGCCCAATGGTGGTGGTACACGCCATACGAGCCACCTCCACAGTCGAACAACTAGGTGCACGCTGCTGCACACGCCTGGACAGGCGACAACTAGTCTCTGAGCTGCAACGCCCCCATAGCCCAATTGGCAGAGGCAGCGGACTTAAAATCCGCCAAGTGTCGGTTCGAGTCCGACTGGGGGCACGGAGAAAGACCAGTTAGAGGCGATTTTCGGGTCGAACACATGAGCGGTTGCCCACACTTTCGGCCGTTGCGTCAGCAGCGCGTCAGCAAGCAGTTGACTTAAGCCGGGAACCCGCTGACGCGGCAAACGGGCTGTTTGGGCGGCGAGGAACGAACTCTGGCGCTGCTCGGAGACAGCTGATACTGTCCGGTGCTACCACGACCCCCAGCGGCGTTTCGACCAATGGCTAGCTGGGACGCCCACCGTGGTGACCGGACGTGCTACTCACCCCACATGTCCCTTGCAGTGTCTGTTTGAGCGCTACCCCAGAGGCGCTAGGTGAACGAAACGGGATTCCCATTCCGCACGCCTTCACTAGGGGTACCTATGCCATTGGTAGACACATCACAAACCACGTTCGCGATTCCAGCGGACCCCAAAGCGGCCGACAGCCTTGCGGGCACACTCGGGGAGCTGGCCACCGCAACCGAGTGGAAGCGCGCCGCAATTGTCTATGCTCGCGTGCGGGTGCAGGACGGCCAAGGGCGACCGTCAACCGCGGAAAAGGCCAGAACTGACCTTTTGACTCCAGCTGAGTACGCGTTACGGGGTATTCACGGACTTCGGTCGAAGACCACGATTCGCGCCTACTGGCGCGCGTGGGATAACGCGGTGGCGGAAGGCCGAGCACTCCCGGTGACGTTGGGAGATAGTGTCACTCTTCCTGACGCGGAATGGGCCGACTACTACCAGAGCTCGCAGCCGTCTACGCCTCCGTACTACAGGCCGTTGCCGCAGAGGGTGATCCAGCCCGAGACCTTGGACTCAGACGACTGCTACGACTTCGGGTATGGCCTAGATCTGCTCAGCGATGAGGACAGGTCACCCGAGCCTGACACACTCGGTCTAGGTGCTTGTCCCCCTACGGCCTCCACGTTGGACGATGGCGAGCCGTCGTCAGGTCATCGTTCGGGTCGTGTGCGTGATAAGCGATCCAGTCCCATCGCGCTAAAGATCGCAAAGTCCGCTATCAGCAGTCTTGATGACCTGTCGGGCGAACAAGCGGACATACAGGTTCGGATCTGTGCACTGATCGATGAACTCGCTCTCAGCATTCAGCCGGCGACCGAATCTAACTAGGACAGAGCGGAATTAGGACTATGAATAGCTTTGGGGCACGCGGCGACGGAGCGAATCCGAATGATGGTGAAAGATGGATGGCGGAAAAACTCGCGGCGATGGGCATATCGGCCGAGGAGTTTCTTGAGGCCACAGAGCAACTGCTCGAAGAGGGGTTGCTTGAAACCGACGGTCGAGGTGGTGTTCGACTGAGCGAGTACGGAGCTGCTGCGACCATCGAGATAGCCGATGACAACAACAGCTTTCGCGGAAGGTTAATCGGCACAGACTTCATCAGCGACAACTAAGCGAACTTCTGGCCGAACGGGTTCCGGGCACCGGATCGCGGCTCCAATTCCGCGACTGCCGCTATCGGTCTGTCCGCAGCAGGCCAGCTCCTTGAAAACTACACACCCCGGCTCCTGCCTACGGACAGATAGCACCTGGCCGCCCAGACTTTGAAGGGAGATCTGGGCGGCCAAGTTGGCGCGCTGCGACTACCGGTCGGGAGTCGCGCGCAGCCGGTCTATCGGCGAGATACGCCTATCTGACTGGGACAGTCGGGTGTCTGCCCGCGATACCGGCCACCTTCCGAAGGGGGCAGCCCGCGAACGGCTGCAGGTTCCAGGTCGTCGCCCCAGCTGAATTCGCTTGCGACGGTGTCGCCGGATTCGAGGAAGGCTAGATTGCGGTCGAGTTGGCCGTCACCGAGACCAGCGCCGCCAGTTCCTGTTCTAATCATTGCCGTTACCTACTTGGGCACTTCGGGCACGTCGTAGCTGCCGTTGGCCTTGATCTGCACCACGCAGGCCTGTCCTCGACGGCGCACACCAACACCGAAGCTGCGCTGAAAGTATGCGTCCTGCAGTGGGTATCCGGGCTGTAGGCCAGGAATTGTTCGCAGACCTTGGTATTGGGGTTGCGGGTGCTGCCGGAAACCCATGAGGTTGTCCGGGTGGTTAGGGCCGTAGGTCGCAACGACTGCGAAATAGTTCTCAGGTATGAAGTCGGACTGAATGATCCATGTCGGGCCATACGAACCTTGGATCTTCAGTCCGTTGTAGGAATCAGGCGCAACTTGCCCGACGATGTTGTCGGGTTGGAGATAAGCCGGCGCGCCAGCGGACGGAATGTACGAGTTCTTTGCGACGACGCCGGTCGCGCTTTCCTCGCCCGCCTTCCACTGGCTGACCTCCTCAGCCTGAGCTGGGTTCATCAGAGCCAGTAGGCGGGCGTTGGGCTCCATTCCGAAACCGTGCTCGGTTACTTTGCGGACAGCAGTCTCGAAGTCTCCCGAGTCGATCACCGTGGACTCACTGACGAGGTAGTGCTGATGGGCTGCAGCGAACGGCTTTCCCAGGTATGCCGGTGGGACCATCGTGTCGCCATTGTAGAGACCGTAGACGGGATGGCTCCATTCGTTCGCAACCTGAGTTCGATCGAACAGACGCTCTAGGATCGAGCCGGTCACGAGCTTGTTGTCGGCTTCCAGCGCGTAGTTGGCCACAGCGCGAACCTGCTCAGCAGTGCTGTCTCGCAGGAACTTCCAGGTCCAGCGACTAGCCTTGTCGAAGTCCTTAAAGGTGTAGCCCATCAGGTGATGGTCGGTCGGCGGGCGAAGAGCAGTCGGCTCGCCATATTCCGATGCCTCGTCAAACGAGTCGCTGGCACGGCTCTGAGGGATCGCGTCGGCGGTGTTGGTGGTGTTGAACGACAGCAGGTTCGTTAGGGCAGTGCGTTCGGCATTCCACGCTTTGACAACTGCCGCCACTTCCTGCCAGATCACTCCGAGGTCGACGCCGTCCGCGGTGGTATTGACCAGAATGCCGCCCTCGTCGTTATAGCCGCCTTCGGCACCATAGGGAGGAACGTGCCAAAGGGGCTGCAAGTGATCAGGATTGGTGCGCGGGGCTACGAGAGCACTCATGGGTGCGAGCCTTTCAAATAGGGTCTGGAACACCCAGGCTCGCAAGCGCGGCCCGAGCTGAAAGGTAGATTCCAGCCGCACCTGCGTTAGGGTGCCGACTCTCGCCGTACGGGAGCTTATGCGGTCGCCCCGCCGCCCGATGAAACCGGTTATACCCCATCATGTTCCGGCGCGCATCACCCGCGAACCGGGCGGACGCGCGGACCACGGTCGGCTAGAGTGGGACTCAGCGGGCAACGCCTGCAACCTATTTCGTACAGAAACGTCAGAGAGCGCATTGTAGCCATGACAAGAATCGCTTCGTTCGCACAGTACCTAGACGTAGCAGATGCTGCGCGGTATCTGAACAGCCTTGGATTCACTTCCGCTACAGGGGAATCGATCAAATACCACGCGTACTACACCGGGAAGCTGCCGCGTCCAAAGATCATGGGTCGCAAGGCCTATTGGAGCCGCGAATCGTTGGACGCGTTGGTGGAGTCGCTGTGACGACCCGTCACCCGGTAGCGGAGTTGTTCTCGTTGCGCCTCAACGGCAATGGGCAGGGACGTTTCACGGTGCGGTGCCCACACTGCGGCGCTCTGCACAGTCATCGCTGGAGCGGGAATCATGTCGCGTTTGACGTCAGTGCACCGTGCTCCAGCGGTCGCGACGTTCGCATGTACCGCGTCGACCTGTCAGGTGCGCTGGACCGCGACAGCAATGCCATGCATGAGTACGAGAACAACTGGATCGAATAGGAGAAGCAATCATGACCGACCAACCTGACGAAACGTGGCAGAGGATCGCAGAGGCAAGTAGGGCTGCGGGGGTCAATGTCGAGTGGGGAGTGGCGCAGCGTGACCAGATGGAAGCCTTGGCCAGTGACGCGAACCGCGAGTTGGACCGCTACCCCGTGATACACGCCTGGCGCAGCAAGAACGGCTCCCAACTCCAGTTCTGGTGCAAGTTCTGCCGGACGCACCACTTTCACGGTCGGCATGGCGATTCCGACACCAGAGGTCCGCGTGCAGGCTCGGTACTACCCCTACGGCTGTGGAAGCGCCATGTCAAGAAGTACGCGGACTGCAAGCACCGGTTTGGCCGAGGCTATTGCACGTGTCCTGCTGGAAGCGGTGACGGCCATCGTGCTCCGCACTGTGGAAATCGAGAGACAGGCGAGTACTACGTGCACGGATACATCTTGCATGAGGTTGAACCCAACGATGTCAGGGCGCTTGACAAACCGAAGCGCGCCTGAGTTGTTCGAGCAGCAACGCATAGTCCAACTACACCGCCAGGGCTACTGCACCGCAGCGATCAGCGTTCGGCTGAAGGTGTCCACCGAGACTGTGCGGGCGGTGGTGGCCCAGGCTGCCGCGCGCCAGGCGCTGGACGACTTGAGACCGGACAACGTGCGGCGAGCGCAGCGGGCCAAGGTTGAGACTAAGCGAGCCAAAGCTCTGCAGCTCATCGCCGAGGCCGATGCTGACCTGCGGGCAGGTTCGTAAGATGTCCCTTTCGTTTCCGGATGTCACCGGCTTAGACGTGTTCGACGCAGCTTGTGAGTACGCCGCGCACGGTATCCCCGTGGCACCGTTTGACCTGTCCAAAGGCAAGGGCAAATCGTGCTGGAACCTGGTCGGGTACCGAGACATCACCACTGACAGCGCGCAGCTGTTGCGCTGGCGAGAACAGTTCGGCCCGTTTCGAGCTCTGGCCACCAGTCCGGGCGGGTTCGGCTGCGTAGTGATTGACGTTGATCGTCCCCAGTCCACGCCCCAGCATCTGCGTGAGCACTTGGCGCAGGCGGTGTACGTCAACACCCGACCCGATGAGAGCCCTAATCGTGGGCACTACTGGTTCCGGTTGCCATCGACACTGCTGCTGGGAAACCCAACGCTGCCGTTCGGCGAGGTGCGATGCATGGGCGGCGGGGTGGTGATGCCTCCCTATGGCGACCGTCGCCTCGTGCGGACTGGTGAACTGCCGGCTATCCCGGCTGAGCTGGTCAGTTACCTAGCGACACAGAGCGGGCAGGCAGGTGCCGGGAGTGTGGACACCCGCAACAGGTCAACTGTCGGGCAGTTCTGCAGCCTGTACAAGGACAACGCCAGACCGCACAAGGTGGCCGCGTTGGTGAAGCTGCATGACAGCCAGCTGCGGCGGGGGAGAAGTCCGCACGACGCGATGCGCGAAGCGCTCAAGGTCGGGTTGAGTGAGGCCCGCATTGGCTACGTGCCCGCGCGGTCAGTGATACGCACCCTTCGGGAGCACTGGGACCGTGACCGCCAAGAGTTCACCCGCCTGGTCTATTGGGCGATTGCGGTGGCCGAGGGCAGCGACGCCTACGCGCTGAAGGTCAAGAGCGACCGGTGTCCCGGCACGGACTCCAGAGAGTATGTCTGACTAGCAAGAATCTGCCAAAGATCGACCGCTTGCAGCGGCTGCGTTGACCTTCTTGGTCGGAGCAGCCGCTGTATTGCGTTGAGGGGCATTAGCTTCCGGCGTCAGACTGATGCTTGGCGCGCGTTGGTCGGCTAAATTCGAAAGTGCCTGAGGTTGGCGGCATTCGGCCCCACCGGCACACCATCGGAGAGTGAGAATGTCTGCGCCAGTAAAACAGTTCTACGACCGCGCGGAGGTTGTTGCCATCGCACACGCGCGCGGCCTCAAGCACATCACCGAGAACTCGGTCGTCACCGCTTCGTACAAGAACCACAAGCCGCTGAAGCTCACCAAAGTCAACGGTCGTGTCTACTACGCACACAGTGACGTTGAGACCTGGCTAGCCGGTGACCGGGTGAGCTGACCGGTACGCCCGTAGCGCGCGATGGCAACGGGTAGCGGCTGAAGTAAAGGCGGTGAAGCCTGGCCGACAACAGAAACGTGACCCGCTCAGTCCTGGTGAGGGAGAACGGGTCACGTCGGTGATGAAAGTGACTGCAATGGTAGCAGATTCGGGCATAGGCGGCCTCAATGGCGGTGGCGTGCTGTGACCTCAAATGTGAGCCCTTACTTCGACCGGGACGGTCTACTGGTGGCCGACCTGACCGCCGATGTGATGCGCTGGGTGGACTGCGGATACAACGAGACAACCAGTCAGCTGTTCGTGTACACGGACGGTGTCTGGCGCCAAGGGGAGACCGCAGTGGGGAAACAAGTGGCTTTCCTGCTTGGCAACCGTTACCGCATGGCGCACAGCAAGACCGTGCTGGAGCTGATCCGGCTGTCCGATGACACGGTGGCAATCGACTGCCGCCCGCAGTCCCGGTACATCAACGTGCCCAATGGAATGCTGGACTGGCAAAGCGACCTTCTCGACTCACATTCGCCGCTGAACCGCAGCACGGTGCAGGTCCCGGTGGAGTATCACCCAGGAGCGCTGTGCCCCAGCATCGACAGGTTCTTCGAGCAAGTGCTACCGCCCGACTGCATCGAGTTCATCTGGGAGGTCATCGGCTACGCGCTATACGCCGGCAATCCGCTTCATGTGGCCGTGCTGCTGTGCGGGAAGGGACGAAACGGCAAAGGCACCTTCATCCGCCTGCTTAAGGCGCTTCTGGGTGACGAAAACTGCTCAGCGGTCAGCCTGCACGATCTGACGGAGAACCGTTTCCGGGCTGCAACGCTGTACGGCAAGCTGGCGAATCTGGCCGGTGACCTGGAGGCCCGGTGGATTACCAACACGGCGGTGTTCAAAGCCATCACAGGCGGCGACACCATCCAGGCCGAGCACAAATTCGGCGCGGCGTTCGACTTCACACCGTGGGCACTGCCGATCTACTCCACCAACAAGATCTTCGGCTCATCGGATTCATCGGAAGGCTGGTTTGAGCGCTGGCTGATCGTGCCGTTTCCGAACATGTTCACCGAAGCAGATGGCTCACAGCACAAGCGCCCGCAAAACGAACTGGACGGTGAGCTACACGAGAAGAGCGAGCTCCAGGGAATGCTGGCGCACGGCGTGCGATCTCTGCGAACACTGATGGCACGCGGCCACTTCCTGCAACCAGAATCCATTGCCGAAGCCAAGGCCCAGTTCATCGCCAAGGCCAACCCCGTCCGCAGCTGGGTTACCGAGCATTGCGCCCAGGGCAGCGCTGAAGCATGGACATCACGCAATGTCCTGTACTCGGCATACGAGCAATCCGCCCTGGTCGACGAAGACGTCAAGCTGCTCAGTGCTCAGAAGTTCTATGAACGCATCGAAGAGATCAGCGGCGTGACGCCCCTCAAGCGCAATGGCCAGCGCGGGTTCAAAGGCATAGCGCTGAAAACAGACTCACCAGCTGACCGGAAGGCAGAACCCAAGACTGCCCCGCGTCCGCGCGCACAAACTGCCAGGTCAGAGTGGTGACAGGGCATGCCAGGGCACCCAGGGCAGCCGTGCGCAACTGTTGCTCCCATATTCACCCGCGTAAGGGGCAGGAAGACTGCCCTAGCTGCCCTACGGCGAATTTCGCCAGGTCAGAAGACCGAAATTCGGGGCAGCCGCCTGCCCTAGGCCTGCCCCAAGCCTGCCCTAGGACACGTCATCGCAGGCCAGCAATACCGAAAGTCAAGCAGTACAGCAAGATTGGAAAGATCCAATGAGTGACGGCAACGAAATCATCGACGTAGAGGTCGAGGAGATTCATGAGACGCCCAATCTTCCGGCGGTTGTCACGAGGGAGGCGACCCATAGCGCCGAGGCATCCATAGAAGCGCCGCGACCTCAGACACCAGACGGCAGAGATTGGCCGCACGGACCGAAGCCTGAGAGAAGGTGCACCGCGCACAGTTCCCGTACCGGACTTCCGTGCAAGAACGCAGCGATCAAGGGCGGCACAGTGTGCCGGTATCACGGTGGAGCGGCCAAGCAGATCAAGCAAGCTGCCCGTACGAGATTGGAGAACGCGGCCGACCTGATGGCCAAGCAGCTGCTTGGAATCGCGCTCACCGCTGAAAGCGAACAGGTGAAGCTGAACGCCATCCGAGATGCCCTCGACCGCGCTGGATTGAGAGCGCCGTCCGAAGTTGTGCTGTCCCAGGGGGAGGCGAAACCCTTTGAGACCGTTTTCGAGAGCATTGGCGGCGATCCTGCAGTCGCAGGATTCCCTAGTGCTCCTATTGGTGAGGGCATTTCAGCCGGCGTTCCGACCTCCCCGGCCCCTGCCTACCCGGGATATCGCGACGACGAGCAGGCAGAGGCCGGGAGTGATGTCCCCGGTGATGCTGACGAGTACGGCGCGCAGCCTGCGCCCACCGGGTCGCCACGACAGCCCCGTCGGCGTGAGTGCGACCGCGAGAGGCAGCCTCAGCCAGGCGCTCGGCACATCACAGGCGAGACCGCGATGCAGGTCGCGAACTGGGCAAACCGGGCGATGGCGGAAAGCCACGGCCTGCCCTGGGGTGAGAGCGACCGCAGACGCCGATAGAGCAGCTGTTTGCGCAGGTCAGACATTGTAGCCACCGTTGTGCCAGTCGGCTAAAAGTTAAGGCGTAAGGCGCAACCGCTCGGTTACGCCCCAACCGAAGGGAACGACAAGATGCCGACGAAGGCAGGGAAACGGGAACCGATGTCACCGTTGATGTTTGGCTACACACGAGTGAGCACGGACGAACAGGCCGACCGGCGCAACGGTTTAGAGGCCCAGCGCGATGTCATCGACAATGAGGCCGCTCGTCGCGGCTGGACTGTGGAGTACTTCGCGGACGAAGGTGTGTCAGGAAAGGCTATCGGGCCGAAGCTGTCAGAAGTGCTGCAGCTTCTAGCTTCTGGGCAGGGTGACGGCCTGGTGGTGGCGAAGTTGGATCGCTTGAGCCGATCAATCGTGAACGCCTCCAACATCATCGAATCAGCACAGGCGCAAGGGTGGTCACTGGTGATTCTGGATCTGGGGGTGGACCTGACCACAGCAGCGGGCCGGATGCAGGCGATGATGCTGGTCAACTTCGCGCAGTACGAACGCGAACTGATATCGGAGAGAACTAAGCCTGGATCCACCGACGGACCGCGGTGGCTGATGCCGGGCTTGTTGTTGTTGATCGTCGGGTGTGTGGGCATGAGGTAGCTGCTGGTCTGTCCAGCTTTTCCTCTGCGCTCCGGTCGGGCCTTTCGGCGGGTGGTCAGGGTGTCGCGGTCAGTGGTGGACTGTGTCCGATGGTGTTGTGCCACAGCGTAAGCCAGGCCTTCGACCAGGGCCAGCGGCTGGGTAGGTGCAGGATCGGTCGGCGTTGCGGTCTGGCGAGTCGGGCGGGAATGTTGATGATCCGGCGGCGGAGGGTGGATCCGCGTGCGCGGGTCTGGTGGTCACCGGCGAGCACGCTGGCAGCGCGCAGCAGGTTGTGGGCGATCGCCGCGCACAGGATCCAGGCGGAGTTCGCCCCGAAGCGGCCCGACGGAATGTGTGCCAGCGGTCCGTCGATCAGGTCGGCGAACACGGTCTCGATGATCGCGTGCTGGCGGTGGGTGATGTCGGCCTGATCGGCGGGCAGGTCGGTGTTGGTGAAGAACGGGTGATATCGCCAGATCGGGAAGAGCGCGTCGGGAAACCGGGCGTCTTTGACTCGGCGCACGATGAGGCGGGCGGTGATTCGATCGGGGGTGGATGCAAAAGCGGTGTAGGGGATCTCGGCGACCTCGGCATCGGAGATCCAGGCGCCGGTGTCGGGGTCACGGACCGCACCCGGGTAAGACACCGGTGTACACGCGCTCTCGTCGATGGCGGCCAGCGCGCGTTCGACGGCGGGGTTTCGGATCATCACCAGCGAGAATCGGGCGCCCGCGCGCAGGCAGGTCCGCACCACCGCCCGGTTGCCGTAGGCCGAGTCGCCGCGCACCAGGATCTGCCCGCTGGCTCCGGCGGCGCGGGCGGTGCTGACGGCTTGGGCGACCATCCGCCCGGCACCCTTGGCTGAGCCGGTCTTGCCAGCGCGCAGCCGCATCCCGGCGATCACCGGTGCCGACCCCGCGGTGCTGATGGTGGTGGCCAGCGGTGAGAGTCCCTTGCGCAGGATCTGCTTGCCGGCGATCTTGGTGTGTCCGTAGGAGGCGCCCTGTTTGGCGTGCCCATAGACCGGGCGTAGCAGCGAGTCGATGTCGATGAACACCAGGTGCGTGGCGGCCTCGGGGAGCAGGTCGACGCTCCCGCACAGCGCCACGAGGTGTTCGCGCAACACCGATTCGAGTTGGCGGGCGTGACCGAAAGTGAACTCCCGCAGCAAAGTACCGACCGTGGAGGGTGCGTATACGCCGTCGAACAGCGTCTTCATTCCGCCGCTGCGGAGCAGGTCGATGTCATCGATGCAGTCCGCGCCCGCGCACATGCCCGCCACCACGGTGGCCAGCTTCGGCGCCAGGTTCGCCGACCCAGACTTGATCCGGGGCGCGACGATCTGGACCTTCTCCGAGAGAAGCCGAGTCAGCCCGGTCTGCTGGGCCAACGTCATCACCGGCACTAGGCCCGCCGACGACACGAGATTGTCCTCATCGAACACCGCTGATTCCGCGGCCAACCTATGCGAAACTTGCACTGGAAGTGCCTTTCCGAACCGGGACCTGATTGCTGCGTGAGAACTACAATCATCCCAGTTCAGAGGGCACTTTCCTCATTCCGACACCCCGGACAACACCCACGTCCGTCGGTGGATCGAAGCTAAGGCCGCGCTTGCGGCGAAGAAGCGCAGGGGCGAGAGAATCGGAAGACCTAGAGCGGCATCTGCTTCGGTGGTGCGTCGGATTGTGCGTGACCGAGACGCCGGCTGGACTTACGACGCTATCGCTTCCGCGCTCACCGACGAGAAAGTGCTATCGCCACTAGGCAATCCGGCGTGGCAACCGTCGACAGTGCGCCGCATCTACCGTAGTGCCACGGCTGAGGCGGTGTCGGCATGAGCCTTCAGCCCGGCGACCGTGTCCGAATCACTGGTGTGATGCCCGGTGACTCTGATCCGCTGCCCATTGGCAGCACGGGAACCGTAGTCCGCGTAATCACTTCGTCCAGCGCAGCTGACGTGAAGTGGGACAACGGTCGCAGCCTGTTCCTGCTCACTGACGTCGACCCGTTTGAAGTCATCGGTCGAGCGCAGCTGCCAGAGCCGACGTGCAAGGGGATGGCAGACATTCCCGGACTGATCGAAGAGGACAACTGAGATGGCTTACATCAGGAAACGCGAAACCGGCAAGCTCGACAAGTTCGGCAACCCAACGACCAGTTATCAGGTGGTCTGGCGAGAGCCGGTGCGCGATGAGTTCGGAGCGCCGACGGGCAAGCTCAAGCAGACCAGCGAGACGTTTCCGACCGAGCGCAAGGCTAAAGCTCATCTGCGCAAGGTTGAGAACGATCTGGATGCCATGCACGGTGTGAACCCGTCTGATGCCAAGGTGAAGGCGAACACGCCGCTGGCCACCTATGCCCGGCAGTACCTGGACAGTCTGGTCGGGCTCATCGATCCAAATACCATCGAAGGCTACGAGAAGATCTATCGGACACACCTTGCGTCGGAGTTCGGCCAGAGGCCAGTTGCCAGCATCACCGCAGCTGACGTTGCCCGCTTTCGGGCGAACCTGATGCAGCCCTATGTTCGCCGTCACGGCAGAGCCAAACCGTCAACCACTCCCAGCACCTGCCTGGTGACCCGTAGCCCGAAGACGGTGAAGCAGATTGTCGGAACACTCAAGCGCATTCTGGACCTGGCGCAGGACGATCAGGCAATCCCCGCCAACCCTGTGGTTTCTGGTCGTCGTCGCACCACCAAGCGCACCGGGCCGCAGTTCAAGCACCGACCGCTGACCGCGAATCAGATAGCAGCGGCATTCGACTGGATCGCCACAGATCACGTCATGTCGCGCGAAACAGCCAACTCGTCTGGCCCAGCGGGTAGCACCTATGTCCGGCAGGCAAACCCGGTCTACGCGCTAGCTGTCCTGTTTGCGGCGCACACCGGTGTTCGTGCCAGCGAGCTGCAGGGCCTACAGGTTGGCGATGTGACGCTGTCCGATATCCCCGGCACGGTCGGCAGCATCCGCATTGCTCGCACCGCGCGGCGTAAGGACCGAGTCTGGGTCTACGGAACACCGAAGAGCGATGCCTCAACTGACCGTATTGTGCCGCTGGCCCCGTGGTTGGCGGATGAGTTGCGTGACTACATGACCCAGATGCACCCGTTCGCCGGCAACAAGCGCTTGCCGAACGCCCCGCTGTTCCCGGGCCGTCGGAATCGCTATGTCTTCGATTGGGCTAAGCCGGTATGCGCGGCAGCTCTGTACGAGCACTACCTCAAGCCCGCGTGCAAGGCTTTGGGTCTCGGCAGCGTCCGCTTCCACGATCTCCGGCACACCTTCGCCACCATGAACCTAAGCGCAGGGGAGCACTACATGCAGGTGTCGAAGTGGCTAGGACACAGCACTTTCGTTCTCACGCTATCCACCTACGCGGACTACATCAACGAGGACGAACAGGCTGCCCCGAAGGTTGGTCGGGGTATCGTCGCGGCGGCGGCAAATGTGACATCACTACGTGCCTCGGGTCAATAGTGCACTAATAGTGAGGTTTAGGCGGCGGCATATCTTTGATATTGTCGGCACTTTTTGCGAGCACGCTCTTTATCGGCGTGTTGTCGGGTCCGTAAATCGTGACGTAGGTGGGATTCGCCTGCGGACGCTTCTCGAATCGCTTGACAAGGAACCTTTTCGTGCCGTTGTAGATATCGGTAACTACTAGCGGCATCATAGTCGCGCTGATCACGCCCGTTATGTATATGCCGAGTGTCTCAAGTGCGTTCTGTGCAGAGAACTGATTTGGATTAGGCAGCTCAAGGGCAAGGTCAAGTTTATCGCTTGATAACTCCATCAAGAGTTCGCGCGCGTCCATCTGGTTTCGCGGATCAAAAGCAAAGCGGCCGCGAGGTCTTATGGTGACCGTCGGCTTCGTAGTCTCAATATCCATGGACGATCTACTTACCCGCGTACAGGGACTCTGACAGGGTGTTTGCAATCGCTGCCGCAATGTCGCGCGCTTGTGCTTCTAGGTCACCCTCTGGATCGAAGCGTCGACCGCCCTTCTTTGCGAGAGGGTCGAACGCGTTGTCTGGCACCTTGGTTGACACGATTGGAATGACTTCGTGCTTCTCAATTCGATGTCTGTATTTTTCCGATTCAAAGAGCGTCCACTTTTTCATTCCGTATTTCTCACCGAGGATTGCGACGACAAACCGGCTGTCGTCGGAGTACTTGGGACCTAGTACTGCTTCCACATCATTGGCCATGATCTTGCGTTCTTCGCTCTTGTCATAAAACACACTGAGGTCATGTTCTTCGAGATGATTACGAAGAAAGTCGGCGAATTCCCGGTCCTCGCCAGCAAATGACAGTGCGACATCATACGGCTTCTGCTGCTTCAGATTTGTGAATCCGACCTCATCTGTGAAGCGTTGCCAGTCAATGTTCCTCAGATAGTACATAAGTTGTGGGTCTTCAATGGACAAGGTGTGGTTTATCGGGTTGTAGTGCAGTATCTCGGATATTGCAGCTGTCTCAAAGAGGCGACTCACATAGTCTTGATCGATGACCTGCCGGACGCTGATTTCTTGAATTTTGTGCTTTCGCGCCTCTTCGTCAAGGTTTATTGTCCAGTCGGTTGACTCGGCAAGCCACTTCAATATGTGGTAATACGGCGCACGCCCAGACGGTCGGAATTTGTTGCCACGGGCGAAGGAAATCAACGGTTCTTCGAAACGGGACCGCTGCCTTTCCAGCACTTGGCGGCGAGCGGAAGGGTAAGAAGTGTCGACGACGGTCAGCTCCTGCTGCCCTTCAGTGATTTGCTGCTGGACACATATTTCGTGGCAAAGAAGCTGCGCGACATAGAAGCTGCCATGTGAACCGTTGACAATCGATTCGGTTGCGCTCAATGAAACATTGAGTGCTGCCTCGCCTTTAGAGATCAGCTCGAGAATCTTGTGATCCGGTTCCTGTTCAAACCTGATCCGGTCGATGCGATTTACAATGTCAGTTGCGAACTGGATTAATCCCAGGCCTGCTTGATTTATACCGACGACCACTAGCTTGTTATTCGGGTCTTCGGTATCGGCAAGTACTTTGAGATAGTCAGCGAGCATCGCTTGATCTGCGGGAGGGAGGCGATGGAAATCGTCCACGATGACAGTTCCGATGTTCCCGACTTCGGGAAGGGCTCGTATTAGTTCAAGATCACTGGGGCGTCTTGCAGATAGGCTCGAAACGTCGGCACGTATACCAAGCTCCTGCAGTGCGCGGGTTACCGCCGTCGATTTGCCAATTCCAGATGGCCCCTCCACAACGACGCCGCGGCCTGCCGTGCGAAGCGCCACTTTGAGTTTGGTGTCGTTACTGGGCGTCACGTACGTATGAGTTGGAATGCCGGATATTTTGAAGACATCTTCAACTCTGTACGGTTCAGACACACGTTCCCCCTCGCATCGGTGCAAGCAACGCGGCCACAGTATCTAACGGGGCCGACAGATTCCCTGACAACGGGCTTCTATCAGTCGTGTGACGGACAGGTTGTCGCAGTCAGCAACGTCGACGGCGTCAAACGTTGTCAGCGCGGCGTCAGCAGACTTCCGCCAACTAACGGAGAAGCGGCAACGGATCGCGCAGCCGTTGATGGATCGTCAGCACCGTTTCCGTACCGTCTGAAATGGCGTTTTGCAGCCTCTGATGGATCGCGGCAGGACGATACAGCTACCGCTGGAGGGCAGGCGATTCGCGCTTAAAATCCGCCAAGTGTCGGTTCGAGTCCGACTGGGGGCACTGGAACCGCTGGCAATAGCGCTGTTTGCGTGCTCTGCGGAGCTGGCGAATCGCGAGACCCGCGTGAGTACGGGCTACGGGCGCTCTACAAGGTCTTTTCAGATGACTGCATTTCAGTCTGTGCTCCGCTTCTCTCCGGCACGTGCCTACCCGACGACGTCTGCCAGAGGCCGGCGATCACTCGCAGGCCACACCGTCGCTGTCGCGGTCCAAGGCGCCTCGATAACCGGGTTGGCCCGCGTATAGGGGCGCCGCCCCGGCGCTGCGGGCGGCACTGCAGTTCGAGAAATACACGGCCGAGGGTGCGGGCGCGTAGATCGGCAGGGGAGCCTGGACCACGGGTGGTGGCGCTGCTGCGATGGGTGCCGCCGCAGGTGTGCCACCTGAGCAGTAGCTCGCGACGGCAGTGTCGGCGAAGAACTGGCTCTGCGCGATCGTCCAGTTGGCCGGGCCGCCGATCTCGACCACGACAGATTCGACAGTCCGTCCTGCGGCCAACTGGTCACACACCGTATGGCCGAGCTCGATCGCATTCTCGGTTGTCGAGTACGGGACCGGATAGCCGTCGATCCTGGAGATGAAAGCCTCGTCCGCTGTGTTTGCCGATGCAAGGCCAGCTGTTGCTACCGCGACGCTCGCGGCGGCGACCAACCATGCCAATTGATTGCTGAACACCAAACCCCCAAGGACCGTCCACCTGACGGAGTCACACTACGACACGAACTGACGGATGCGACAATTTTTCGGAATACTGTCAAGGGGCGGTGCTCAGTGATCGGGTCGCGATCTCATCAGTGGGTTGGTACCTGTGCGTATCACATTGGCGTGCATGATGTTTGGTGCCGAGACCTGATGTCCGCACTGGACGATCGTCAGTGTCAACCGGGCGCTGCCGCTACCCTCGCGGGCATGGCATCACCACGCGTAGCGGTCATCGGTGCGGGTCTGTCCGGCGTGGCATGCGCACGGGCGCTGCGAGAACGCGGCATCTCGGTCGAGATGTTCGAGCGTGGCCGCGCCCCGGGTGGCCGCATGGCCTCGCCGACGCTGCACGGACGTCGCGTCGACATGGGCGCTGCGTACTTCACCGTCAAGGACCCGGACTTCTCCGCGATCGCCGACGAATGGGTTTCGAACGGGCTCGCGCGCCCGTGGACGGATACGTTCGACGTGATCTCTGCGAATGGCCACGACGTCACAGCTGACCCGATCCGCTTCGCGGCACCGGGCGGGCTGCGGTCACTGGTTGGCGATCTGCTGCCCGAAGACGTCGTCCGCTTGGAGTCGACAGTTGATTCCCTGGACGATCTCAGCCACGACGCCGTGGCGCTGGCGATGCCCGACTCGCAGGCCGCGCGCCTGGCGCCCGACGCGTGCGAGTGGGTGGACTACGAACCGGTGATCGCCGTCGCGGCGGGCTGGCCAGTGCGCACGTGGTCGTTCGCCGACGCCGTATTCGTCAACGACGACCCGGACCTATCCTTCGTTGCCGACGACGGAGCCCGGCGCGGGGACGGCGCGGCAGTGCTTGTCGCGCACACCACGGCGGCGCGAGCGCGCATGCACCTGGACCGCCCGGATGACGCTGTCACGCCCGTGCTTTCGGCACTTCGTCGCGTCGCGGGCATTGCCGAAGAACCGGCGTGGACACACGCGCACCGCTGGACCTTCGCCAAGCCCGCAGGCACCCATGGCGAGGCCGAATTCGGCTTGGTGACGTCGGGCCGTCCGCTGGGGATCTGCGGGGACGCGTGGTGCCCGTCGGGCGCACCCAGGGTGGAATCGGCATGGTTGTCAGGCCGCCGGCTCGGCGCTGCGCTGGCGGCCTCGCTGATCTAGGAAGTCGTCGCCTGCTCCTGGTCGTCGTGCGCGGCCGCCAGCACCCACCGGATACCGCCGACCATCACCCGCCCGGACATCCTCACGACCGTCGCTTCGAGCGGCGGAAAGTACGGCAGCCGCAAAGGCTTTCGCGCCCATTCCGGCAGCATGGCCACCGATGTGGCGGCCAGCGCACCGTAGGGAGCACGGGCCGGCAGCGGCAAGGGCGGCGTCAACAACAAGAAGCGGGCGGCGTCGCGCGCCGCGGCCGTACTGCGCAGCTCCGGCCGGTACGCCTCGATGCGCTCCCGGAGCTCGCGCTCCGTGCGCGGCGGGCTCTGCACGCCGAGCGCTTCGGCGACGCGGGCGGTATCGGCGACGTATCCGTCGCGACCGGACTGGTCCAGCGGTCGAGCCCCGTAGAGCTGATGTGCCTTCAGGAAGCTGTCGATCTCGGCGATGTGCACCCACTCGAGCAGGTGTGGATCCGACGCCTCGTACGGTGTGCCGTCGGGCGCTACCCCGTTGACGCGGCGGTGGATGCCCCGGACCTTGTCGACGGCGCGCTGCGCGTCGGCCGCCGGACCGAACGTTGTCACCGCGAGGAATGTGCTGGTGCGCTGGAGGCGCCCCCACGGGTCGCCCCGGTAGTCGGAGTGCTCCGCGACGCCGGCCATCGCCAGCGGATGCAGCGACTGCAAAAGCAGTGCGCGTAACCCGCCGACGAACATCGATGCGTCGCCGTGTACGCGGCGGATCGGCCGGTCCTCGGCGAACCAGCGCGGTCCCGGCGTCCCGTGGATATGGGCCCGGTTGTTCGGTCCCTCGGGTCCGGCGACCAACCCGAACAGCGCCCGGCCCAGGCCGTTCCTGATCGCACCGAGTTCGCGTACCAACACCATGACTACGACGTTACGTGCCGGCGGCAGCTCGTCCCGCCCGACTGGAGTACGACTACCTCAACCGGGTTGGGCGGCCCTCAGCGGTAGCGCACCGCACTGTCGAGCGCCCCACCGGCCTCCTGGTCCTGGCGGTCGTAGACGTCGGCCGCCGCGCGCAGCGCGTCTCCCAGTGCGCTCAGGTCGGTGCGCAGCCGTTCGGCCTGTGCTTCGAGCACGTCGATGAACTTCCCGAAGCCCGGCGTGCCCTTCTCCTTCCAGCCCGCGCCCTGGGTGGACACGCTGTCGGCCACCGCCGCCCGACTGGAGGAGGCCTCGCCGGCGACCACGGACATCTGGTCGGCCGAGAGCCGGACCTCGGCCGTCACCACGCTCACGTCACCCTGGGTCATGGCGCGCCCCCGCCGGCGGGCAGACGGCAGGCGATGGTCCCCGTGATCAGCGACGCCTCCAGCGACCCGAACCTCAGCTCGCGCCCGTCATCGCTGGTGATCGACACATCGTGGGCCCCCGACGAGTTCTGCATGGCGGAGCCGTTGGTGAGTCCGGCCGCGGCGGCCAGCCGTTCCACCGCAGGCAGCACCAGGTTCCACTCATCGTCGGTGAACGAATGCGACGAGGTGAGCTTCGCGAAGTACAGGGACACCCCCCGAACTCCGTTGCGCTCGCACCCATCGCGCGTCTCGGTGTGCCGCCAGGTCCACGGTGCGCTGGCAGGCACCAACCGTGCGACCTCGGCGTGCACCTGTTCGATGAGCGCGAGCATGTCGGCGCGGGTGGCGTCGATATCCGGCAGTGTCGAGATGTCCATCTTCGGGATGTCCTCGTTGATGATCGGGGAGTCGTACTGGGATTCGGATCCGGAGCTGCCGGCGCCGCCGCTGTCGCAACCGGCCAGGACGAGCGTTCCGGTGGCGAGCACGCCGACCAGGAAACGGCCGGCGACACGTGCTGTGTTCATCGCACCAACCTCTCATCGCCGTTCTTCAACGGTACGTCGGCCAGGTCTCCGGCAATGATGGCCAGGTTGTACCCGGTGGTCCTGAGTACGCCGTTGTCCGACCGTGGATAGTCGGAGTGGGTCTCGGCGCCGGTCCGCGAGATGTTGTCGGTGGGGCTCACGGCCGCGTTCGAGGACAGCTGTTCGAGAGGCAGCGTCGTCGGGTTGGGCCCGAACTGGCCGAGGTCCCCTGCCGAAGGCAGCTCGAACGGTCCCAGTTTCGGGTCCCCGGAGATCCAGTCACCGGGCGCAGTCATCACGTAGGCGTGGCCGTCGGCGAGGTTCAGATCCACCTCGTCGCCGATCGGCCGCATGACTTCGATGGGCACACCGTGGGTTCCGAAACGGGTCATGGCCTCGTCGGTGTGGCCCAGTCCCGGCGAACCGTAGAACGCCGCGTCGTCGACGACACCCGTTGCGCCGAGTTCATGCAGCGCCTGGGCGGTGGTCAAGGACCCGTAGGAATGGCCGAATGCCGACAGGTGGACATCGGAACCGTGTTCATTGGTGGCGTTGATACCCCGATAGAAGTCGGCGAGATCCGGCGCGGCCTCATTGGCGCGGCTCTCGAAACCTGCCTCCACGACCGAGATGTCCTTGCCCGGAGGCTCGTAGCCGAGCCACGCGATCGTCGAGACCTGCTGATCGCCGCGATCGGCCAGGATGAGTTGGTTGAGGGTCTCGTCACGCAGGGCGCTTGCCTCACTGACCATGCCGGGCAGACTGGTAGCCCTCGTATCGACCCCCGGCGCGGTCACGCTGACGTGGTCGGCGGTGTCGGGGTTGCCGACCGCAACCGCCGCGCGGGTCTCGCGGCCGTCCGGATACTCCAGCAGCATCAGGTACTTGTTCGGGTCATAGTCCTTGTCGGCGTTGCCTTCCAGCGACATCGCCCCCTTCAGCGCCCGCGCCTCGTCCAGCCGGGAATGCCGGTCCGCCACCATCCGGTCGTACTCGCTGCGCTTGGCCGCGGATCCGGGACCACCCGCTCCGGCGCCGGCATATTCGGCGAAGGTGGGGATGTCGTCGACGGCGCGTTGCGCATCGGCGAGTTCGCGGTCGAGCTGAGCTGTGTTGACCGCACTGCGGACCGGGGTGGGGACGCCGTCGCGGTCACCGATCCATTCCGGATGCTCGGCCTTGACCATCTCCTGATCCTCCGCCGACAAGGCGTCCCACCACGCCGTGACGTCCTGCGGTGCGACCCCCTCGCCCTCCGGCGGATACGGGGCGGACAGCCCCGACTGGTCGCGGCCCATCTCCTGGGCCGCCGGCACGTCCGTCGCGCCGCGGGCAGTGATGTCACCGTTCTCGATGTGCCCGAAGACCTCGGCGCAGTCGGCATCGATGTCCTCGGCCTGATGGATCAGGGCTTTGGCTCGAGATTCGATGGTGTCGGCGATCGGCCGGAGCTCGTCGCGCATGTCCGGCGGCGCGTTGATGGTGACGTCGCCGTTGTCGGCCAGGCTCAGATAGCCGCCCTGGGCGGACACATCGGCGCGCACCGATTCCAGCTCGGTCTGCAGCTTCGCGACGGCCCCCGCGGTCTCGGACGCCAGCTGCTGCACCGCACCGATCACCGCGGCGTCGTCGAGGACCTTGCCGGTGGCCTCGCGGATTTTGCCGCGTGCGGCATCCGCGGCGGGCGAGTCCCAGCCGGGCAACCGCGAGATCAGCTCCAGGTCCGACGCGACCCCCTCGATCGTGGTGAGCTCACCGCCGAGTTCGTGAGCGATCGACTGCAACGCACCGACATTCCACGTGTCGATATCGCTGAGCAGCATCGGGCCGACCTGTCCTCCTCCCGCTCACCACGCTATCGCCCCGTGAGGTGTGCTCAGCACACTGATTTCGCGCACCGCCGGCGCAGGAACACGAACCCGACGAGCGCGAGAGTCGACGTCGCGTCCATGGGCGCGAGGGTGTATCCCAGGTCCTGCATGATGGCGCGCTCCACATCGCTCAAGGTGCGCAACCCGGGTCCGGCCGGCACCTGTGGGTTCATCAACTGTCGGTCCGGACCGGTGAACACCGTGCCATCCAGATGCGATATCGAGCTGCCGGCGACCCATGACGACGGCGCGTACACCGGAACCAGCGTGCCGTAGGCATCCACGGCACCCGCGCCGCCGAAGAAGACCCCACCGCCGGCGCCCGTCAGTGCGGCCACCAGGGTCGGGTCGAAACGGAAGTCGGCACCGATCAGATCGGCGCCGCCGGAGTTCTGCAGGAAGCCGTCGTAGAGCGTCCATGCTCGTTGCGTCGCCGTCGTGGACGGCTGCACATAGGACATGAACCCGAACGAATGCAGGAGCTCGTGCATCGCGACGGTGGTGAAGTCATATTGCTGGCCGGACACGAAGTCGCCAAAAGCCCAGGGATAGGAGAAGTTCCAATTGATCTCGCCGTCGGGCGCCACCCCGTTGGCATCGACGCCGGTGAGCAGCTTGTGCTGCACCACGGTTGGGAAGAAACCGGCCCCAGACCCGGTGAGTGGGCTATCCACCGACGCCAACGTGTTCGTGCCCGACGAGTTCTCTCCGGTGATGTCGTAGGTGACGACCACCGGTGCCGACACGATGAACTGGCCCATCAGGTTGGTGGCGGCCCGCTGCAGGGCGCTGCGCGCTTCGGGACTCCAGTACTGCGACCCGGTGGTGTAGTTGAAGATAAAAGTGACCGCGCTCTGGTTGACCAGGAGTGCGGCGCGGGTGCTGGCGGCGCGGAACGGGTCGAGCAGGTTGATGTGCGTGCCGAGGTCGGTCGCGGAGACCGTGAAGTTGTCGACGCCGGTGAACCCGGGATTCGGTGTGTAGGTGAACGTTCCGTCGTCCTCAATGACAACGGTGCCCGAGACGGGCCCGGTGACGATCGCATAGCGGATCCGATCGCCCTCGAGGTCCACCGCGCCCAGGGTTCCGACGATCGGAAGGTCGCCCTCCGCGGTGATCTGGGTGGGGCTGAGCCACGGCGCCTGATTGAACAGCGTGCGGCGGGTGCCGCTGAGCGATCCGTACAGCCAGTCTTTGAACGGATCGGCCACCGGCAGTATCGAGACCAGGGTTCGGCCGGTGCCCATCAGCGCCGCTATCTGGCTCGCCACCAATTGCCGCCCGAAGCTGGGTCGGTCGAGTGAGACGACCGCCGACTGTGCCGGGATCAGGATCTCGACATCGCTGGCGGGCGGTTCGGTGTCGACCGGTACGGCGGTGACGACGGGAGTGGCTGCAGCCCGGGGAGTCTCGGCGGCAGGATCACTCGCCGCGGTGGCGGTCTTCTCCTCGGCGCCGGCGGCGTCGGACCGGTCGGTCGATCTCGCCGAGGACCGCACCGGAGCCGTGGTAGCGGATGCGCGCGACACGATTGCCGACGTGAGGTCGGCGTCCTCGGCGTCCTCGGCTGTCGAGACCGAGTCCCCGTCACGGTGGTCGGATTCCGGTGTCTCGGTGGCGCGGTCCTGTTCGTCTTCCTCGCCCGTGTCGCAACCACTGCCCAGAGTGCTGGGCCGGATGCTGGCCGATCCGTCGTCGCCCTCGTCGCCGGTCGGGCCGGAAGTGTGGGACCCGGCGGCGGCGCCGCCGTGATCTGCACCGGATTCGTCGGCACCGCCGGCGCTGTCGGAACTGGACGAGACGCCGTCCTCAGCGGCGGCCACGGCGATCTCGGGACTTGCCAGCGACAGCCCCCACAGCGACGCAGTCAGCCCCGCCGAGGCGGCACCCACCGCCAGCCAGCGCCGGACCGGGAGGCCCTCCGATCGGCGGCGTCCCTGTCGTTGGTGCCGTCCTGCACGGATTCGCTGTGTCGCCGCCACGATTTGTCTCCCTCGTCAATATGGGGAGACTTTATCCTTTGTCGGTCGCCGATATTGTCGTGTTGACCTCGTGGGCACCCAGCGAGTTCGTCAGCCGATCCGGACTTTGCCCGGTCCGGCCAGTGCTCACCGACTGCGTGCGCTCTCCCGGCGATTCGCCTTCTTGATGGCCGACACCAGTTCGTCCTTGCCCATTTTCGAACGGCCGGGAATGTCCAACTTGCGGGCCACATCGACGAGGTGCTTTTTGGTCGCGCTCGCGTTCACGCCCTCGGCGGTCCTGCCCTTGGCGTTCGGGCCCCCGCTGCGGGCACGCTCATCCGAAGGCCCCTTCTCGGATTTCTTCTCCCAGTGGTCACCGACCTTCTCGAAGGTGTGCTTCAGCGCCGAATAGGCGACCCGGTGCGCCCGTTCGCCGTCGCCGTACTCCTCTGCCGCGGCATCGTGGGCCTTGGCGAACGTGCGCTGCGCCTTCTTTCCGGACTTCTGCAGGGTGCTGGGCAACTCGTTCTTCTTCGGCTTGCCGCCCTTCTCGGTCATCGGCATGACGTCGCTCCTTTCGCGGAATCAACCATGCTGTGTCGCGTTCCCCGGAAGCCTCGCGGGTAAACGAAACCCCGACCCAAGCACGGTCGTCATTGGCGGATGGTGCCGCGGATGTGGCGAAAAGGTTCCTCGGGATCCCAGTTCGTATAGGTATAGCGCTGTTCTGGTCGGTCGGCACCACCGAGCAGGAATGCCCGGTGGTAGCGGCCGCTCCGCGCAATCGAGGCCAGCCAGGTGGACACGGTGCTGATCCGGTTCTTCACGCCGGTGAGAAAGGCGATGTGGATCAGCCCCCACGCCAGCCATCCCAGCGACCCCGCCACCCGCAGCGGCCCCACTTGGAGCAGTGCGTTGCGGTGGCTGATGTAGGCAGCAGATCCGAGATCGCGGTAGCGGTATGGGCGGCGCGGTCGCCCCACCAGGTCGCGGCGTATGCAGGCGGCCGCATGCAGGCCGCCCTGCATGGCGTTCTCGGCGACGCCGGGGAGAGCGTCCCGGCCGGCGAGGTCGCCGATGACGAAGATCTCCGGGTGCCCGGTCACGGTCAGGTCCGGTCCGACCGGGATACGGCCGGCGCGGTCTGTCGTGGCGCCGAGCACCGTCGCCACGTGCCGGGCGAAGGGCACGGCATCGACGCCCGCGGTCCACAGCGCCGTGCGGGTGGCGAACTCCTTGGCGGGGCCGCCATCCTTCGGGGTGACTGTCACCCCGTGCCGGCGCACATCGGTGACGTGCACGCCGAGGTGCATCTCGACGCCGAGACCCCGCAGGGTGTTGGTCGCCTTCTCCGACAGCTTCGGCGCGAAGCTCTTCAGCACGCGTTGGCCGCCGTCGAAAAGCAGCACCCGGGCCTCTTGAGGCTGGATGCTGTGAAACTCGTTGGCCAACGTCCGGGTGGCCATTTCGCGTATCTGGCCGGCCAGCTCCACGCCGGTCGGGCCGCCGCCGGCCACAGCAAAGGTCAGCCAACTCGTCCGCTCCGGCCCCGGCGGCAGTGACTCGGCGATCTCGAACGCGGTGAGCACTCGCTGCCGGATCTCCAGTGCGTCGTCAAGCGTCTTCATCCCCGGTGCCCACTGGGCGAAGTGCTCATTGCCGAAGTAGGACTGCCGCATGCCCGCAGCCAGAACCAGGACGTCGTACTCGATGGTGAATGCCGTCTCGTCGGGGCGCAGCGCGGTGACGGTGTGGGCGTCAGGGTCCAGTTCGACCGCCTCACCCAACAGTGTCCGGATGTTGTCGCGGCCCGCGAACTCCTCCCGCAACGGTCGGCTGATGTGTCCGATGCTGAGCTTGCCGGTGGCGCATTGGTAGAGCAGTGGCTGGAACAGATGGCTGGCGGAGCGGTCGAGGATGGTGACATCGACGTCGGTCCGCGCCAATCGGCGGGCGCAGAACAGGCCGCCGAACCCGCCGCCGATGATCAGTACCTTGGGTCGTTGTCGGCTCATCACCCGAATGGTTATGCCCCGTGACGGCGCGTCTCATACGTGCGGTCGCCACGATGCCGGAGCCGACCCATCAGCTTCCAGGGATGTTCCTGGTGCGGCCACATCCGCTCGATCTCGGCGTTGAATTCCGCGCCCAGCAGCACCGCAAAGGCCGTGAGGTAAAGCCAGAGGACAACCGCGATCGGTACCGCGAGTTGGCCGAAGACGGCGTCGTTCTGCACGGTCAGAGCCAGATATCCGCGAAGGGCGGCGGACGCCATCAGCCACAGCGCCATCGCCAGCACAGCGCCGGGAAGGTCGCGGCGCCAGGGCGTCCGCCAGGGGACGCCGACGTGATAGATGGTTGCCAGACCGGCCAGGGCCAGCAGTGCCACCGCGGGCCAGAACAGCGCATTGAGCATCCGCAGTGTGGTGTCGGCGGCAGTGTCCGGCATCAGCCATCTCACCAGGTCGGGCCCCAGGACCAGGGGCGGCAGCACGGCGACCGCACCGAGCAGCGCACCGACGGTCAGGCACAAAGCCAGCAATCGCCGTCGCCAGGCGGGGCGCGGTTCCAACCCGTAAGCGATCGTCATCGTCTCCAGGTATCGGTTCACCGCGCGGGAGCCGGTCCAGATGCTCACGACGACACCGAAGGAAACCACGCCGCCGTGTGTGCCGGCGAGCACGGCGTCCACTGACTGTTCGTATGAGTCGTACGTGCGATCAGACAAGAAAGAGCCGGGGATGCCGAGCACCAGTGTGCGCAACTCTGTGGTTCCCTCGGGACCGAGC
Organism: Mycolicibacterium frederiksbergense; assembly: GCA_030499155.1. GTDB lineage: Bacteria > Actinomycetota > Actinomycetes > Mycobacteriales > Mycobacteriaceae > Mycobacterium > Mycobacterium frederiksbergense_A. The sequence goes on from JAUKNU010000001.1 coordinate 2,836,321, forward strand.
GCGGCGGCGACGAATCCCAACGATCCGATGATCGCCAACAGAAGCGCCGGTAACGAGATCAAGGTGAACAGCGCCGCCTCGGCCGCCAGCCCGGGAACCCGATCCGCAAGGGAATTTCGTCCGGTGCGGACGATCAGCACGCAGACCTGCCGTGCCGGAGGGGGCAGCCGGGCGAAGCGTGCCATGCCGCGCTGTCGCAGCGCGGCTCGGGCGGCGAGAACGCGTTCCTGCAGGCGCGACCACCGATCCTGCCAAGCGCTCGGCGGTGCCATCGCGCCGAGTCTAAGGGGATCCTCAGCGTGGTTGGCGCCCGCAGGCCCGGGGTGCCACGATGACCACGATGGCCGAGAACAGCACCGACGAATCCGCGAACATCGCACAGGCGAGGCTGCTGCTCGGGGCACTCTGGGAACAGGTCGAGGACACCTCGCGCAAGATCGAGGACGAAGAGGCCCGGGTCGCGCGCAGGCCCGCGGGCGCACCTGCCCGTCCGCACCGCGTGAACACCGTGCAATTGCGCAAGGAGCTGTATCAGTTGCACGGCATGATCGACGGGATCAACCGCAGATTCCCGCAGATCGCCACGGGCGTGTGACCATGGGCGGCGGGAGTCCCGCCGGGGTGTGAGGGGGTTCGGCTGTGCGGACATTTCCGATGGCTCTGATGGGCGCTGTCATCGTGTTGTCCACGGCCGGCTGTGCCGATGAGAACTTCACCCGGGACGTGGAAGCCCGATGGTGCGAACTGGTCGCCGTCGACTGCGCGCCACCACCTCCGCTGCAGCCACCCGTGCTGAACCCGCCGCCCGGCGGCGACCGCCCAGCCGGGCCCGGCTATCTGCTCCCGGGTGCTGAAGGTCGATAGCGATCAATAGGTCTGTTGCCGAACGTATTTCGTTCTGTTATCGAATGCACAGCCGGCGCCTAACGTCGCCACAGTGGCGGCCCAACCGGCGCCCATAGCGTCCTTGTCGTGTGGCGGTGAGGTGCCGCGTGAACACACACGAAGGAATGGAGTCGACCATGTCGCTCGCTCGTCGGACCGCTGTGCCTGTTCTTGCCGGCGGTATCGCCCTGGCCGGCCTGCTCGGTGTCGGCCTCGGCACTGCCGGTGCTGACCCTGGCCGCCCCTGCGGGCAGCCGAACGCACAGGCCTGTGCTCCCGGCCCGCAGAACAACAACGGCCCGCAGAACAACAACTGGCAGGGCCGAAATATCGACCAGGCACGCAACGACCACCAGCCGTTCATGCACAACGGCCAGCGGGTGGAGCCGATGCGCGCGGGCAACGGCGACGGCTGGGGATTCTGGTTCCTCGGTCAGTGGATTCGTCTCTGAGGCGGCGCGTCACGGGCCGATCCGGCGCTCGGCGGGGGAAGATGCGGGTGTGGTTGCTGATGCAGATGTGATCAATGTGAACTCACCGGCCGAGTCTGCCGACCCGCCATCGGAGACCCCGACCGCTGCTGAGGCCGCGGGCCCCGCTCCCGAGCGGCCCGCGGCCCAACAGCGTGCATGGTCGATGCCCAAGGCCCCGGTGAACCGCCGGCAGGTCGACGAGTTGGGGCGCGCCGCGGTCAAGGCCTCGGTCCGAACCGCGTCGGCGGTCGCCAAGGCCGTCGCAGGACTCGGGCGCCACGCCGCCCGCGGCATCGCCCAGACCTGGCGTGCCATCGAATCGGTGCCTGCCACCCTGCGGCTGTTGGGCGTCCTGGCCGTCCTCATGCTGCTGGGCATCGTCGGGTCGATCGCCGCGGCCGGCACGCTCGGGATGATCTGCAGCGTGGTGGTCGTTCCGGTCTGTGCGGTCGCTCTCGGCGCCGTCGGGCACCGCTGGTTCAGCCGAAGCCCCGCCGCGCCGGCGACGGTCGAGTCCGACCTTTCTCGCTCGGTTGTCTACGTGGACAGGAAGCTGACGCTCGCGCTCAACTCGCTGGGCTCCGAACGGCACCAGCAGGCGGTCATCGCACTCTTTCAGGCGAAGACGGCCGTCGAACTGGCGTTGGGCACCGAACAGGACGAAGCCGACCGCGACGATGCGCCCGTCCCGGTCGACGCCTACCGCCTGCGGCCCCGTATCCAGGCCGGGCCCGGCGCGAAAACAGCTATGTCAGAGAGCAATTCCCTGGCGGCTTCGTGAGTGCGCAGCCAATCACCGGGCAGGTCGCGTTGATCGAGGACGACTACACGCTCGTCATCAACCGAGGGGCGGAATCCGGCCTTGCCGTGGGCATGATCTTCGCCGTCCAGTCCGGTGCGGGGCAGGTGATCACCGATCCCGAATCGGGTAGGGAACTGGGCAGACTCGGTGGGGAGAAGCTCCGGGTACGGGTGTTCGAGGTGCAACCGTTGTTCGCCCGCGCACACACCTTCGTCGACACCGCAGACTTCCAGGGGCTGCTCGGCCTCCCGTTCTTCGAGCCGCCGCACGAGGATGTCGTCACCGTCGATGTGGGGGACCGGGTGGAGCTCGTCGATGGGCAGCGCGCCGCAGACCAGATCACCGGGACGGATCGCGCTCTGTAACGCTTCGCCACCGAGACCACACTCCCTGTGCGTAACCGTTCAACGGATCGCAAGGGAGTCAGACATGGCCGTCACGCAGGACGCACGATTCATCCGCGCCGAGTCGGCACTCGCCGATATCGGCGGTAACGCCGCACGGTACGGACTGGTGGTCGTGCTGGGCTGGATCGGTGCGTTGAAGTTCACCTCTTATGAGGCCTACGGCATCCAACCGTTGGTCGCCAACAGCCCGTTGATGAGCTGGGTGTACGACATCTTCTCGGTGACCGCGTTCTCGTCGATGCTCGGCGTCCTGGAACTGGCGACCGCCGCGCTGCTCGCGGTCAAGCCCTGGCTGCCGCGGCTTTCGGCGCTCGGCAGCGTGGTGGCAGTCGGTCTGTTCACCGCGACCCTGAGTTTCCTGTTCACCACACCGGGTGTCGGGGAGGCCTCGGCGGGAGGGTTCCCGGTGCTCTCGTCGACCGGTCAGTTCCTGATCAAAGATGTTGCTCTGATCGGCATCTCGTTGTGGACCCTGGCCGATGCACTGGCCGCGGCACGTCGGCGAACCGGGCACGCGGGCCGGAGTTGAGTCCTACGATGGTGCCGAGATGACAGTGTCGGCACCAGACGAGGCCGCCCTCCTCGACGCGTTACGTCGCGGCGACGAGGCGGCCTTCGCCGCGTTGGTGGAGCGGCACACACCGTCGATGCTGCGGGTCGCGGCCGGTTATGTGCCCAACCATGAGATCGCCGAAGAGGTCGTGCAGGAGACCTGGATCGCACTGCTGCAGGGCCTCGACCGGTTCGAGAGCCGATCATCCTTGCGCACATGGCTTTTCACCGTCATGGTGAACATCGCGAAGACGCGTGGCGGGCGGGAGCGCCGGGATGCCGACGTGCAGGTGCTGGCCTTCACCGGGGGCACGGTCGATCCGGCCCGGTTCCGTGCGGCGGGCCAGGAGTGGGCCGGGCACTGGAAGGAGCGCCGGGCGCCGGTGCCCTTTCCGGATACCCCGGAGGGCTCGGTCCTGCGCGATGAGCTGATTGCGGTCACCCGCCGCGAATTGGACAAACTTCCTGTGCGGCAACGAGAAGTGGTGACCATGCGCGATGTGCTGGGGATGGAGTCCGCGGAGGTGAGTGCGCTGCTGGAGATCAGCGCCGCCAACCAACGCGTGCTGTTGCATCGTGGTCGCGCCGCGGTTCGGCAGGCGCTCGAAGACTATCTGAAGGAGCCGGCGTGAGCGATACGGAACCGATGAACTGTAATGAGCTGGTCGAGCTGGTGACCGCCTACCTCGACGGTGCGCTGGACCTGGACACCAGGGCGCGTTTCGACGTCCACGTGGCCGGCTGTGACGGCTGCGACCACTATCTGCAGCAGCTGCGGACGACCGTGGACACGCTCGGCCAGGTGCGCGGCGACGAACTCGACCCGGCGTTTCGGGATCGGCTGTTGACCGCGTTTCGCGACTGGCGATGAACGACCAGGCGAAGAGACCGGGCGCGGTGCGGGTTGTCGTGATCGGAGGTGGCCCGGCGGGCGTATCGGCCGCACTACATGCTGCCGGGCTGGGCGCCGAGGTGACACTGCTGGAGCGTGACCGTGTCGGCGGCACTGCCTTCAACAGCGGCCCGGCGCCGGTGCGCACACTGGCTCGGGCCGCGCGCCTGGTGCGGGACTGGAACTCGTGGGAGGCGTTCGGTCTGCGGGGGCCGCGGCCGCAGGTCGATGTGGCAGCCACGCTGGCCAACGCGGAACGGGTTGCCGGCTACGCCTACGAACGCAAGCGGGTGGCCGACCACATTCGTGCTGCGGGTGTGGATCTCGTCGAAGAGATAGGTGATGCCCGGTTCGTCGACGCGCACACCATCGCGGCAGCCGACGGCCGCACCTGGACAGCGGACCGGGTGATCATCGCGGTCGGGGGAAGGGCGGGGCGGCTGCCCATTCCGGGCGCCGAGCTGGGGCTGACCTATGCCGACATCCGCGGGCTGACCGCGCTGCCCGTCAAGGTCTGCGTGATCGGGGCCGCCGACACGGGCTGTCAGCTCGCCTCGATCCTCGCCGACTTCGGCTGCACGGTCACCCTGGTGGAATACGGACCTCGGATCGTGGCGCGCGCGGACGCGGACGTCTCGATGGCGCTCGAACACGCCTTCCGGCGCCGCGGTATCGATGTCATCACCGGCGCCGCGGTGCACGAACTCCAGCCACGCACCGACGGCGTGCGGGTGCTGTACCGAACCGGCGACGACTCCGCGGCGGTCGATGTCGATGCGGTGTTCTTCGCCGTCGGTTGGCCCGGCAATGCCGATGTCGTCGACGCCGCCGCGGCCGGGGTGAGAACGGAACGCGGTTACGTGGTCGTCGACGCGTCGGCCGCCACCAACATTGCTCACATCTTTGCCGCCGGCGACGTAGACGGGAACAGCATGCTCGTCAGCAGCGCGACGCTCGAAGGTCGGGTCGCCGCCGAGAACGCGGTGCTCGGCCGGCGGCGGCAGGTCGCCCACGAGATCGTCCCGGCCGGCAGTTTCACCGACCCCGAGTACGGCAGCGTCGGCCTCACCGAGGAACACGCCAGGGCCCGCTATGACTGCGTCGTCGCGGTCGCCCGCTACGAGGACATGCTGCGCCCCGTTGCCGACGGGCACCCGGACGGGTTCTGCAAGCTGATCGTCGACAGCGCCGATCGTCAGATCGTCGGCGCCCATGTGCTGGGTGAGTATTCGGCCGAAGTGATTCAGATGGTCGCGGCCTGCATGGCTGCGCGGATGCGCGTCGAACAGGTCGCCGAGCTTCAGTTCGCGTTCCCGACCTTTACCGAGGGCATCAGCCAGGCGGCTGCGATGGCGGTGAACCAGTTGAGCGGTCGCCCGGTGCCACATCTGTGGAGCAGCCTGGGCGGCACGCCATCGGTCCTGGAGTAGCCGCCGGGGTTCAGTCCGTCACGGTGAGCGGCAGGCTGACGAAACCGCCACGGGCGGTCACCGCCAGCAGGTAGCGACCGTTCACGGGCACGGGCAGTTTCAGCGGGTAGAACACGAATCCGACCTCACCGCCCAGGCTGGACTCCGGCGCGTCGAACTGCACGTCGAGCGCGCCGCCGACCGGATCGGTGAGGCGGACGTCGATCGTCGCGGACTGATCGGATGGTTCGGGCTGGATCAGCACCACCAGGACCGGCTCGACGAGGCGTTGCGGTCCCGCCTGACACGACGTGATGACCCCGCCCTGCACGTTGAGTTTGTTGTCGACGACCGAGGCGGATTCGGCGAGCAGGGCGCCGGTGACGATCATCGCCCAACGGTAACCGTGATCGCAGGTCCACGTCTGCCGGGGTCGGGACGCCATCGCCATAGTACAGAAAGCGATGTACTATCCCGGGGATGCGAACACTGGTGCATACCGACGCCCTGGCCCGATTCGGTCATGCGCTCTCCGACTCCACCCGCGCACAGATCCTGCTCAGCCTCAACGAGGCGCCCGGCTATCCCTCCGAGCTTGCCGAGCGGCTGGCGGTGTCGCGCCAGATCCTGTCCAACCACCTGGCCTGTCTGCGCGGCTGCGGGCTGGTGATCGCCGTGCCGGAGGGGCGGCGCACCCGATATGAACTGGCCGACAGCCGTATCGGTGATGCGCTCACCGACCTGATGGGTCTGGTACTCGCCGTCGACCCGAACTGCTGTTGTGCCGGGGTGGATGGCACCGGGTGCGGGTGCTGCTGATGGGCCGGGAGCGCGTCCTCGCGCCGGGACGCCGGGCGGTACTGGCGAGGCGGATCCGCTGGTTCGTCGCGGCGACCATCGCGTACAACGTGATCGAAGCGGTCGTGGCGCTGACCGAGGGCGCGCGGGTGTCCTCCAGCGCGCTCATCGGTTTCGGGCTGGACTCCGTGATCGAGGTGTCCTCGGCGGCGGCGGTCGCGTGGCAGTTCTCCGGCCGGGACCCCGAGGCCCGCGAGCGGACCGCGCTGCGGCTCATCGCCTTCTCGTTCTTCGGGCTGGCGAGCTTCGTGGCGTTCGACGCGGTGCGTTCGCTGCTCGGCGGGCAGGAGGCGCGGCACACGGCCATCGGTATCGCACTTGCGGCCGTGAGCCTGGCCGTCATGCCGGTGCTGTCGTGGGCGCAACGCCGCGCCGGCCGTGAACTGGGTTCGCTGTCGGCGGTCGCAGATTCCAAGCAGACGCTGTTGTGCACCTATCTGTCGGGTGTGCTCCTGCTCGGTCTGGTGCTCAACAGTGCGTTCGGCTGGTCATGGGCGGATCCGGTGGCGGCCCTGGTGATTGCCGCCGTCGCGGTCAAGGAGGGCCGTGACGCATGGCGTGGTGACACCTGCTGTGCGCCGATTCCCGAGACCCGGTGCTGCGACTGAGCCGATGGCCTTAACGTTGCGCCATGAGCTTCTACGAGATCATCGAAACGGTCGGCAAGGTGATCGATGGAATCGGGGTGGCGGTGATCGCGCTGGGCGCGATCTTCGCCGGCGTCGTGACGGTCCGCAAGATGCTGGGCCGCTCCGGTGATGCCTACCGGTTCTTCCGGGAGCAACTGGGCCGATCCATTCTGCTCGGCCTGGAATTCCTGGTGGCCGCCGACATCATCCGCACGGTCGCGCTGACGCCCACCTGGCAGAGCGTGGTGGTGCTGGCCGGGATCGTGTTGATCCGGACCTTCCTCAGCTTCTCCCTGGAGGTGGAGATCAGCGGCCGGTGGCCGTGGCAGCAGAAGGTCAAACCGGCAGATGATGTTGTCCCACAACGGGACTAGCTCATGTGGGTGACCGGGCGCGGTAACGGCACGCCGTCGACCACGATGTCCACCTTCTCGTTGTAGAACGCGATCAGCCCGGCGATCCGGGACACCGCGCCCAGCGGATACTGGTACATCCACGCGAGGTCCGCGTGGACCGCCTCGCCCACGTGCACCGACCAGTAGGCCGAGGTGACGCCCTTGTACGGGCAGGTCGTCCGTGTCCGGCTGGGTTGCAGATACTGCATCGAGACGTCGGTGGGATCAATGTAATACCGTGTCGGCAGGCCGGTTTCGAAGAGCAGCACCGGACTGCGGGTGTCGGCCAGCACAGCACCATCGAGTTCCACCCGGACGTGGCGGTGCGAGCGCAGGGCGTCCAGGCGCGCGTACGGGCTGCGGGGATGCTCGTATATCCGCTCGTCCTCCTCGTACCACTCCACGCTGTCCCATTCGAAGCGCACATACCCGGGCACCAGCCCGTCACCCTCGTCGAACACGCGGGCCGCCGCCGCGTACACCCGACCCCCGGCATGCAGTGAGTGTGGCCGGAACGCCCCGAACTGGGCGCGCCTGGGATGCTGGTCGTCGACGAGGAACCGCATGCTCACATCGCCGACCGGCACGTAATAGTGCGGGTAATAAGGGATCTCCCACACATAGCGCGCGCCGAGGGTGTCGAAGACCAGCTCTCCGCCGGCGTAGCCGCGGACCCGGCGGGGGCAGGGCTCGATCCGCCCGCGCTCGGTGGCCGGCTGCGGATAGTCCCGGTCCGGTGTATTCATCTCTGCTTCCTCTCGGCGATCGGCGCCCGCGTCCAGCGGTGCAACAACCAGGCCGCCGGTACCGTCATCGCCGTGGTGACCAGGAACAGCCCCGGCATCGACCCGGTGAACGTGGGCCAGCGCAGCACTTCGGCCATCGCGAACTCCATCGCGATCACGTGCAACAGGAAGATCTCGTAGGAGATCTCACCCAGCCACACCACCGGTCGGGCACCGAGCAGCCGTGCGTAGCCGCTACCCGGATCCAGCACCAGCGGGGCCAGCAGCCCGACGGCGACCACCGCGTAGAGGACCGTCTTGAGTACCCGCTGCCACGGTTCGACCTCGATCACGGTGACATCGCCGGCGATCGGCAGCGCCACCACCAGCAGGGCGGCCACCGCTATCGGTACCGCGAGATAGGCGCGACAGCGTGTGCCGAGCACCTGCAGCACCACCAGTGCCATGCCGCCGACGAAGTAGATGAGGTGCGCGGGCAGCCAGATGGTCGCCGACGGCGGCAGCACGTCGGTGATGGTCGGCAGCAGCAGCCACACCGGCGTCACGGCGCCCAGTACGGCCAGACCTGCCAGCAACAGGCCCGGTCGCCACGCTCTGCGGCACAGCACCGTCAGCAGCAGCCCGGCCAGCAGTGGCAGCGCCGCATAGAACGCGACTTCGACTGCCAGGCTCCACATCTGGGTCAGCCCCTGGTGCATCTCGGCGTAGTACAGCGGCGGGTAGATCTGGGTCAGTGTGAGGTGCTTGAGCAGTCCGGGCCAGCTGTGGCCGGGGTTGGGGCCGGCGTCGCGGAACTCATAGATCGCGAAGGCGATGAGCACCGTGATGACATACGCCGGTGCGATGCGACGCACCCGCCGACGGGCGTAGCGGCGCACCGAGGGGTCGGGTGTGCCCTGCGCGGTGGCCAGCACCCAGGGCCGGAACAACAGGTAGCCCGACAACACGAAGAAGATCGGGACGCCGACTTCCAGGCGCGCGTAGAGCTGGCCGAGATAACCGTCGTCGAGGTGGCCGGTCCCGAATGCGGCGTGGGTGGCGACGATCAGCATGGCGGCCAGTGCGCGCAACCCGGTCAGCGAGGCCACCCGATTCATGGCGGCACCGTCGGTCACCGGCACATCGCCTGTCGCGCGCATCAGGTGCTCGGCGTGCGGACGGCACCCGCACCCTCCGCAGGATTCATGACGCCGGCAACCCCGCGGACAACCGGGACAGCACATCGAGATGCGCCTCGACGGTGGCGAGCCCCGCGCCCATGGTGTTGATGGACAGATGTGAGGCGCCGGCCCGCGCCCACGCGGCGACCTCGCGTCGCGCCGCGTCATCGTCGCCGCGCCACGTGACTTGGCCCTCCATACCGATCGCGGATGGATCGCGGCCCGCGCCCTCGGCGGCCTCGGTGAGCACCGCGCGGGCATGGTCGAGCCCCGGCCCGGGCGACATCATCGGGAACCAGCCATCGGCCACTCGGCCCGCGCGCCGGTAGCCCGCGTCGGACGCCGAGCCGATCCAGACGGGGATCGGTCGTTGCACCGGCAACGGTGCCAGGCCCGCGCCGGTGATGTGGTGGTAGCGGCCGTCCAGCGTCACCGATGGTTCGGTCCACAGCCGGCGCAGCACGGCTATCTGCTCCTCCGAGCGCTTCCCGCGGTTGCCGACGTCTTCACCGAGAGCCTCGTATTCCACCGCGTTCCAGCCGATTCCGACGCCGAGCCGCAGGCGGCCGGCGCTGAGCAGGTCGACCTCGGCGGCCTGCTTGGCGACCAGTGCGGTCTGGCGCTGGGGGAGGATGATCACCCCGGTGACCAGTTCTACCGTCGTGGTGACGGCAGCGAGGTAGCCGAACATCACCAGCGGTTCGTGGAATGTGGTGTGCACGTCATAGGGCCCGGCCCAGCCGGGATGCGCGTGCGGGTCGGCGCCGAGAACATGGTCGTAGGCGAGGATGTGGGTGAAGCCCAACTCCTCGACCCGTTGGCCGTAGGCGCGCACCGCACCGGCGTCGCCGCCCAGTTCTGTCTGGGGAAAAACCACACCGATCCGCATCACTACACCGTATCCGGACCGTGACCGGGGGTTTTCGACACGCCGAATTGGGTGCGGTGCTTCGGTCGGCGCTTCCGTTAGAAATAACGTCATAATTGAGAAGGGTCGGGTGAATGTGAGTACGGTGCGCGGCGGAAGAATATTCCAACGCCGCAAATTAATGCGTGCGGCGCTGGCCGCCATTGTCTCCGGACTCTGCGTCGTCGCTCTGATCTCCACTCCGACCTCGCAACGGCACCGTCAGGTGTTCACCGACAATGTCGCCGCCCTCAGCAATTCAGCCACCACACTCGGCTTCGCTGACTCGCAGGTCTTCTTCTACAACGACGCCGAAGTCGCCGCCACGGTGCAGCGCTGGGTGCAGAACAATATCCGCACGGTGAGAATCGGCATTCCGTGGGCCGGCGTCGAGGCGCTCCAAGGTCGCCACGACTGGTCGAAGTCCGACCGGGTTGTCGCTGCGGCGGCGGCGGCAAACATCTCCATCATCTGCGCGATCACCTCCAGCCCGTGGTGGGCCAAGGCGTGGAACGCGCTCCCGCCGCACGGCCGTCCCGCCTCGCCGGACCAGTACGGGAAATTCACCGCGAAAGTCGCGGAATTTTTTTTCAAGAAGAAGGCGGCATACGAGATATGGAACGAACCCAATGGTGTATTCGGATATCACCCGGCGCCGGATCCGTCGGGATACACCGATCTGTTGAAGGCCGCCTATCCGCGGATCAAAGCCGTCGATCCGGCCGCCATTGTCGTCGGCGGGGTGCTGGGGTCCGGAAAGAGCTGGGGCTCGTGGACGATCGATCCGGTGACGTTTCTGACCCGCATGTACGCCGCGGGTGCGCAACCGTTCTTCGACGCATTGTCCTATCACCCCTACAGCTACACCATGAAATTCTCCCAAGGCATGATGCAGGCGGATTCCCCGGTGGATCAACTGGTCCGGATGCGCAGGGTGATGCTGGACCAGGGCGACGGTCCCAAGAAGATCTGGGTGTCCGAATACGGTGCCCCCACCAACCGGGTGAATGAGGCGACGCAGGCGGCCTTCATCTCGGACATGATCAGCACCTGGCAGGAACTCCCGTACGCCGGTCCGCTGATGCTCTACACCACAAGGGATCTCAACAGCTCCAGCCGTTCCGACGATGACCGGTTCGGTCTCTACCGGTCGGACTGGGTGCCCAAGGCCGCACAGCAGGTCGTGGCGTCCCCACCCGGAGTCGGCCCGAACTATCAGCGGTTCGCCGCCTTCACCGATCCCAGTTTCGGGGAGGTGCTGAGCCCGGTCTACACAGGCCCGTTCAAGGTGCCGACACAGCTGCGCGCCCTCGGCACGCTGTGGGAGATCTCGCCGGGCACGATCGTGGCGTCCCCGACGCCGGTTGCCGACCTGGTGCGCAAGAAGAAGATCCTGCCGAAGACGACGTTCAGTAACGGCTATCAGGATTTCGGAGGCTGGCAGCCGTTCCGGGTCTGGTACTCGCCGGAGACCGGCCTACACACCGCAAGTGTGGAGTTCGCCAAGAAGTGGGTGCCGGAACTGGGGTTGGCGACGTCCTCGGAGAAATGGGTCAACGGCGCCACCCGGGTGACGTTCCAGCGCGGAGTCATGACCTGGCGGCCGTTCGTGGGTGTGAAGGTGTACCGCTCTCAGTAGCCCGGTCGTCAGCAACGTCGGGACCCGCTCGGGCCTCGGCGGGTTTTCTGCTGTCCGCGGGTCTGCTGCCACAGCACGGACCGGTTCACGTGCGGCATCTGGACAGCAATTGCGCAAACCAGATATTTAGTTTGCTATAGGTCGAAAACGGCTGATCTTGATCGAGAATAGGCAAACGATAGAGGGAAGCGGTGGTGCGTCGGCGGCCATCACCGCTGGCTATCTATCTGTGGGCCCTCAGGCACTCGGATCTCCAGGACTTGGGCGACGGTCAGAATTCACGAAAATGCCTGTTAAATAACCTTTTATCGAATCCCGATGCCGCGGCTCCCGGGGGCGGCCCGGGGTTCTCGCGGGCAGCCACGATCGGCGCTTAAGCAAACGAATTGTCGTGCCCGTCAATCTCGAAACGAGAAATATTGGCTCGGGGTCTGGTTTGCCGGGCAACGGTCATGATAGCTTCTGTGCGTTGGTTGGGGAATTTGCTGAAAGGGAGATCAACATGTTCGGACGTCAGGGAACATCGGTGCGGATGATCGCTGCGACGGCTGTCGCCGGGGGCGGGATCGCGTTGGCCATGGGGGTGGCCACAGCAGGCGCGGGGGCTGCATACGCGGAGACGGGGCAAACCGCTTCCAGCTCGAGTTCGAGCTCCAGCGCGAGCTCAAGCTCGAGCACCAGCAGGTCGCCGCTGCAGCGCATCGGCCGATTCGGCAGCAACCTGCAGCGCAACCTCGGAACCGTCGGAAGCAATCTGCAGCGCAACCTCGGGCAGGTCGGCAGCGATGCCCAGCAGGGCCTCGGCACAGTCGGCACCAACCTGCTCATCAACGGTGGAACGTCGGCCAGTGACGCGCAGCAGGGTTTGGGCCAGGTCGGTAGTGATGCGCAGCAAGGCCTCGGTCAGGTCGGCACGGACGTGCTCGTCAACGGCGGCACCGCGGCCAGTAACGCGCAGCAGAACCTCGGCGAGTTCGTCGGCAACATTCTGGGCGACTAGCTCTCGAGTGCGGCCGGGCAGCGGGTGGGCTCCCCCCGCTGCCCGCCGTCATGTCCGGCCGGTGCTGTGAAACGTGGGCTGTCCCGCATTTGCCAGTTCGCGCCGGGATGGGATGTCGAAGGCCCAAGCGAGCCGGGAAAAATCTGGAGTTGGATAGCTTTGCCAGACCTGCAGCAACACCAACGTTGCGCGAAGGTGCTAGCCGCGGCCGACCCCGCTTCGCTCGGTTCTCAAATTTAGTACTGATCTTCGAAATGGCAGTTGGAAGGTTATTTATCAAACACTTTGGCGATATCCCGATCGCCTCTCGGTGATTGCCGGCCACGTCCGGCCGGCGCATCACGCGATCTTGTCGTGTGTATTGCTGATGTGGCGAGCCGCCGGAAAGCAAACAATTTTTCGCGGCTATGCCGTTTCATGAATCTCGCCCCGGGTATGCGAATGGAGCGCTGGTTAGCGCAGAACTGTTACGCAACTATTTGCTGGAGGAGATAGTCATGGATCGCACTCGGCTAGACATTCCGACAACGTTGAAGGGCGCCGCACTGGCCGGCGCCGCTGCCGCCGTGTCGCTCGGAATCGCGGTGGCGGGAGCTGGAACTGCCGTTGCCGACACCGACGACAACAGCACCGCCACATCGCGGCAGAGCACCACGAGCAGCTCCAGCCCACGGGATTTCGGGAGCAATCTGGCAAGGAACCTCGGCACGTTCGGGAACAATCTGGTGCAGAACACCGGCACGGTCGGAAGCAATGCCCAGCAACAGCTGGGCCAGGCGGGGACCAACGCGCTGATCAACGGCGGGACAGTTGCCGACAACCTGATCGACAACGTCAGTGAGACCGGCGGCAACGTCTTCGGGAATGCCAACGAAGCGGGGAGCAACCTGGCCGACAACGTCGGCGAGGCCGGCGGCAATGTCGTCGGGAATGCCAACGAGGCCGGGAGCAATCTGGTCGGTAACGCCGGTGAGGCGGGGAGCAATCTGGTCGGTAACGCCGGTGAGGCCGGCAGCAATCTGGTCGACAACATCGGCGACCTCTTCGACTGATTCGTCGACACCGTCGAGAGGGCAGCGGCTCGGTCCGCTGCCCTTTCTCGTGCACTCACCCGTTCTTTGCTGCGCTCGCCGGCGCGCGGACCCGACCCCGGCGGATGGCCGACCGGCGGATGCCTCGACGCGTGGCTTGTTTGCCAGGGAGTCAGCAAAGGGGCCGTCGGCATAATTGCCGTGACCGTCACGGCGGGTGGGGTGACAGCGCCAGCGAGCGTGGTCGACGCTCAAGTGCCTGGTAACGGCTTAATTGTCGCTTCAGTAAATACTTGCTGTGTTTCATGATCACGGTAATGCCAGCTCGGAAGGCCCAGCGCGGTCGTCTCCCCGGGTTGATAGCCAATCTATGGTGGCCGATTCAGCAAAGAGAAACGTGGGCCAAATCGTGACGATGTGTGCGCAATTGGGCCCACTTCAATGTGATCTGGCGCACATATTTTGTGTTAGCTTCAGGCTGTTCGTTTGAAATTTGCTGGAGGGAGACGAATCATGGATCGCAACGGGTCTGGGAAGCCCGCAATGATCAAGGCAATGGTGCTCGCCGGCGCCACCACCACAATGTGTCTCGGAATTGCGCTCGCGGGGGCCGGGACGGCATCGGCAGACACGAGCGCCGCCGATGCGCACGTCGCCGCGCAGCAACGCGGCACCTCGGCGTCGACCGCCAGGCTGACGCCCGAGGATGTCGGAGAGTTCGGTGACAACCTCGTGCGCAACCTGGGTCGCTTCGGCAGCAATCTGCAGCGCAATGCCGGCCAGGTGGGCAGCGACGCACAGCAGGGCCTCGGCCGTGTCGGGACGAATTTGTTGATCAACGGCGGCACCTTCACCGACAACGTGGTGCAGAACGCCAATCGGGCCGGCAACGACCTGGCCCGCAACGCCGGGACCGCGGGTCGCAACCTGGTACGCAATATCGGCAGCTTGTTCCGTTAGCCGACATCGGGAGGGTAGCGCAGCGCCGCCGCTGCCCTCCCGATGCGCCGGTGGCCCAACACCTCATCGATCATGGCGGCGACCGCGCCGATATGTGGCTCGCGCACGATCGACATATGGGTGCACTCCAGGTGCCGGATGGTCAGGTCGCCGGTGATGATCCGCGGCCACAGTCGGGGATCATCCTTGTTGAGGTGGCTCAGTACCACGAGTGCGCGCCCCCGCCACGGTTGCGGGACGAACCGCAGGCCGCTCATGATGCCGACTTCCTCGATCGCGGCAGTCTTTCGCTGATGGTCGCCGACGAACAGTCCGGCCAATGGCATTTTCTTCTGATGCTCCCACCAGGATCTGACATCGGTCGGCATCGTCTCCTGGATCGTGACCCGGACATCGGGTAGCCCGGCGCCCGCCTGCTTGGCGGCCTGTGGGGACAGCCACGGGTCCAGCATCACGAGCAATTCCACTGTCTCGCCAGCATTTTCGAGCAGACGAGCCGCTTCCAGCGCGATATGGGACCCCAACGAATGGCCGACCAGGATGTACGGGCCGCCTGGCTGGACAAGGCGCAGGTTGCGGACGTGGCGGCGCGCTGCGGCTTCCACCGACAGATCCGGGATTGCGCGCTTCTCCAGTCCCTTGGGTTCCAGGGCGTACACCGCCGTCTTGTCACCGACCCGCTCGGCGAACGGCACAAAGCACAGCGAGGAGGCGCCGGCCCCGGAGAAGCAGAAGATCGGCGTCCCAACGGTGTCGGCAGATATCGGCCGCAATGCCACGGTGGTCGGCGGCAAGCCGGGTCCGCCGGAACGCGTGAGCTGCTGCGCGAACTCGGCCACGGTCGGCGCGCCGGCCAGATCCGACGGATTGAGTCTGGCGCCGTGTACCTCGGTGACGCGCGCCAGCATCTGCGTCACGCTCAGCGAGTCCCCGCCGAGTGCATAGAAGCCGTCGGTGCGCCCGACCCGCTCGATGTGCAGCACCTCTGACCACAGCCGTGCGATGGATGATTCCTGTTCTCCGCGAGGAGGATCGAACTCGGGCCGGCCCACCGGTGGCAGTGCCATTCGGTCGATCTTGCCGCGGTCGCCGCGCGGCAACGCGCCGAGCACCATGATGTAGGCGGGCACCATATAGGGGGGTAGGTCGCGGTGCAGGCGGGTGCGCAGTTCCGCGACTGCCGGTGTGCGGGCGTCCGGGTCGGCGGAAACGTAGGCGGCCAGAGTGGGCGTTCCGGCGGTATCGGCCACCACGATGGCTTCCCGCACGTCGTCATAACTCAACAACGTGGATTCGATCTCGGAGGGCTCCACCAGATAGCCCCGAATCTTGACGGTGGCATCCGCCCGGCCGGACAGCACCAGGTTGCCGTGCTCATCCCAGCGCCCGACGTCGCCGCCGGCATAGGTCCGCGCGCCGTCGGGATGCACCGAGAACACCGCGGCCGAAGTCTCCGGATCCAGGTAGCCCAGCGCGAGATGACGTGAGGTGATCGATACCGAGCCGTTGGCATCGATGTCGATCTGCTTGTGCGGGGCGGGAACCCCCACCGGTATCACGCCGTGTGGCAGCGCGGCGTCCGGCGGGATGTCATAGCTCGCGATGGCGAGCGTCTCGGTCGATCCGGCCCAGTTCGTGAAGACCGCGTTCGGGGCGAGTTCGCGCGCCAGTCGCACGTGGCGCGCATGTGCTGCCTCGCCGGTGGTCACGATCCGTTCCACCATGGGCAGTACCGCGCCCCGTGCGGCGCCGTGCAGTGCATCCACGAAGGCCGGCGTGCAGGTGATGGCCTGTGCACCGGAATCGGCGATGAGGTCGAATGCCTCTCGCGCGGAGTGTGTCGCCGGGTCGACCGCGATCACCTCGGCCCCGCCCAGCAGAGAGGCGATCAGCACATTGAGCCCGGCCGCGAAGCTGATCGGCATGCAGAGCGCGACCCTGCGGCCGTCACCGAGGCCGAACCGGTCGTTGAGCAGTTGGGCATCGGCGAGCCACAGTCCATTCGGATGCAGCACCGCCTTGGGGGTGCCGGTGGAGCCCGACGTGAACTGGATGCTCGTCACATCGTCGGTGTCGGTATCGGCGCCCAGTTCCGTGTCGGGATCGATGCCATCGGGCAGTCGGTCGGGGACCTGAACCGGCCAGTGCTGGTAACCGTGTTCGACGAGGATCGACGAGATCTTCTGCGCCCGACCGGGCGGCATGGCCGGGTCCAGGGCCACGACGGGAGTCCCGGATGCGAACAGGCCCAGCACGGTCGCGACGGTCGGGGGTGTCAATGGTGCGGGGAGCACGGCGGCGCAGGGTCCGTCGGCGTCGGCACGCTTCTGCGACGCCAGCGCCGCGTCCAGCAGTTCGCGATAGGTGACCGATTCCGTGGTGGTACGCAGGGCCACCTGTTCCGGTCTGCTGCGTGCGGTCGCCGCGAAATACGCGGGTACCGAACGATGTTCGAGGGGATTGTCGTCCTGCGCGGGGGCCTGTGCGATCGGGTGTGTCGGGGTGGTCGCGCCGGTGGGCTCGGCCACCTGCGCCGTGCTGCCGCGGCGCCGGGACCGGGTGACGAGGACCGCGGCGGCGAGCGTGACGCTCGTCACTGCGGCGAGGGTCGCGGCCTGTCGGATCCGGGCCTCGGGGCCCGACGGCGGAGCGTGCAGGGCTGCCCTGCCGGAGCTGTCGAGCGGGTTGCCGATGCGCCATGGAAAGCGTTTGACCTGCGGTATCGGTTCCGGGCCAGGTGTGCTGCGGTGTTTGCTGAACTGGCGTATTCGGTACCAGATGACGCTGTCGACCATGCTGACCCTCCGACCCTGCCCATCGACTTACTTAGGTATGGAAACTTCGGGCAGGCTAGCCTAACTGCCCGGCACCTGGTAATTGTGGGTGCGGTCGCCGCGTCATCGGCCTTGGCCTGGACCGACGGCATCGTCCGGATGGCCTGGTCCGCGGCGGGGGTGGCAGGTTGTCTTGGCGGGCACAGCGGAGCAGTTCAGGCTCCGCTCGGTGCGCGGCAGGTGAGCGAAGCGCGAATTATCTCAGTCGTCAGTTACCACGGGTTCGACTCGTCGTGAATTAGCTGGAATTTCGGAACAGGGGAAATCACGGTGCTGGCCTTCGTCACCACGTTGCGGCACCCGCACAACTTGGCCGACTATGACCGCGTCGAGGCCCTGTTGCGCGACACCCTGGCCTCGGTGACCAGGCAGACGTGCTCCGACTATGTGGTCATCATCGTCGGCAATCGCAAGCCGTCCTTCGCGTTGCCGGCGCGAACGCAGTTCGTCGAGGTGGATTTCTCGCCCCCGTCGCTGGACGGTGCGCCACAGACCGGGAAGGCCCCCGGCGTGTGGGACAAGGGCACCAAGGTCGGGGTCGGGCTGATCGCCGCGCGGGAGTTCGGTCCCGAGTACGTCATGCAAGTCGATGCCGACGATTTCGTGCACCGCGACCTGGTCTCGTTCGTCAGTGGCCATCCCGGTCATCCGGGCTGGGTGCTCAAACATGGCGTCATGTATTCGCGCTCCCGCAACTGCTACACGCTGCAGCGGAAACTGTTCCGCATCTGTGGTAGCTCATTCATCGTTCCCCTGGATGCCTACGAGGTGCCCGAGGACCTCACCGTGATCGCAACCCAGCAGCAGATCGCGGCGGCTTACGGCGACGGACTGGAGCAGGTCCTCGGCAACCACCGGTACTCGCTGGAATGGTGGCAGGACCGCGGCCGGGTGCTCGAGCCGCTGCCGTTCTCCGGGGCGGCCTACCAGGTGGACACCGGCGAGAATCACTCCGGCAACGAACTGCTCGGCCCCGCGCTGCCCTACCGTCCGCATCTGGAGCGCGATTTCGGCATCAACGCCTCGAAGGGCGCGGTCTCCACGGTCTGGTCCTCGGTCGGACCGGCAGCGCTGAAACCCGACCTTCCGCCGCGGTTGCCCTCCTTCATGTCCCCACGGCCGAGAACGCCCTATCTGCACGGGTACTCGCCACCAGGCTGATACCGGCCGACATGGGCGTGCTCCACGGGCTCCGGCCAACACGCCGAGGGCGCCGGAGGCGACGACGACGCAGCGGGCGATGTCCCGAGCGTTCCGCGCTGGTGGTGATCGGTTTCGATGTATCGATCGTGCTCGCCGGGACGGCGGCGCCGCGTGCGGCCGGCGCGGAGATTGTCTGGAGATCCCCCGCAGGGCGCATCGCAGCGTTAGCGTGAGTCCGTCACGGCACTTTGAACGGGAGACCAACATGCGAGCCGAAACCTCGTCGGGCTGTAGACCCGAACCAGCCACCAGACCCGGGCGGCGGCTCACGGTGCTGCTGACGGGTCTGTTCATCGGGCTGTTCGGCGCCGCGATGCTGGCACCGGCGACCGCGTCCGCGGAGGGCGAGACCTACACCGTCGCCACCGACACGACCTTTGCGCCGTTCGAATTCCAGGACGCCGGTGGCAATTTCGTCGGTATCGACATGGATCTGATCCGTGCGATCGGCGAGGACCAGAACTTCAACGTCGACATCAAGCCGCTCGGTTTCGATGCGGCTCTGCAGGCGGTGCAGGCCAATCAGGTCGACGGTGTCATCGCGGGCATGTCGATCACCGACGAACGCCGGAAGGTGTTCGACTTCTCCGAACCCTATTTCGAGTCCGGCATCCAGATGGCGGTGCTCGAGGACAACGAGGACATCACGTCCTACGAGGATCTGCGCGGCAAACGCGTCTCCGTCAAGAACGGCACCCAGGGTGCGGATTTCGCGAACTCGATCAAGGACCAGTACGGGTTCGAGGTGGTCTCGTTCGCCGACTCGTCCACCATGTTCGACGAGGTGCGGACCGGCAACTCGGTGGCCGCCTTCGAGGACTACCCCGTGCTGCTCTACGCCATACAGCAGGGCAATGGCTTCAAAACCGTGACACCGAAAGAGGATCCGACCGGTTACGGATTCGCCGTCAACAAGGGGCAGAACCCCGAGCTGCTGCAGAAGTTCAACGCCGGGCTGGAGAACCTCAAGGCTTCGGGCCGCTACGACGAGATCCTGGCGACCTACCTCGGTGAGGGGGCGGCCGCCAGTGACAGTTCGTTCTTCGGGCTGATCAAGAGCACCACGCCGATGCTGCTGGCCGGTCTGAAGATGACCATCATCCTGACGGTCTCGTCGATCTTCTTCGCGCTCATCCTGGGCATCATCTTCGGCTTGGCCCGGGTGTCCCGGTCGATCTGGTTGCGGGCCATCGGCACCACGTTCGTCGATATATTCCGTGGCACACCGCTGATCGTGCAGGCCTTCTTCATCTATTTCGGTATTCCCACCGCGCTGGGCTTCCAGATGTCCGCTGTGACCGCGGGCATCATCACGCTCTCCCTCAACGCCGGCGCCTACATGACCGAGATCGTGCGCGGCGGCATCCTCTCGGTGGACAAGGGACAGATGGAGGCCGCCCGCAGCCTCGGCATCGGGTATCTGCCGACGATGCGAAAAGTGATTCTGCCACAAGCGATCCGGACGATGATTCCGTCCTACATCAACCAGTTCGTCATCACCCTGAAGGACACCTCGATCCTGTCGGTGCTCGGCATCGCCGAGCTCACGCAGAGCGGCCGGATCATCATCGCGGGTAACTACAAGGCCTTCGAGATGTGGCTGATCGTCGGCATCATCTACTTCGTGGTCATCATGGCGCTGACCAAACTCTCGGATCGACTGGAAAGGAGGCTCGTGAAATGAGTGAACTGGTAACAGAATCCGCGGCTTCCGAGCCGGCGGGCACCGTCAAGATCCGCATCGAGGGCTTGAAGAAGTCTTTCGGTGAACTCGACGTGCTCAACGGTATCGACACCACCATCAGCCAGGGCGAGGTGGTCTGCGTCATCGGCCCGTCCGGTTCCGGCAAGTCCACCTTTCTGCGGTGCCTCAACAAACTCGAGGACATCACCGGCGGCAGGGTGACCGTCGATGACTACGACCTGACCGACCCGAAGGTCGACCTGGACAAGGTGCGCCAGCACATCGGCATGGTGTTTCAGCATTTCAACCTGTTCCCGCACATGACGGTGCTCGACAACGTCACGCTGGCGCCACTGCTGACCAAGAAGATGGACAAGGGCGCGGCCGAGAAGAAGGCGCGCGAACTGCTCGAGCAGGTCGGGCTTGCGGAGAAGGCGGACGTGAAGCCGTCGACGCTGTCGGGTGGACAGAAGCAGCGTGTCGCCATCGCGCGGGCGCTGGCGATGAACCCGTCCATCATGCTGTTCGACGAGGCCACCAGCGCGCTGGACCCGGAGATGGTGGGCGATGTGCTGGAGGTGCTGCGCGCGCTGGCTTCCGGTGGCATGACGATGGTCGTGGTCACCCACGAAATGGGCTTCGCCCGGGAGGTGGCGTCCCGGGTGCTGTTCATGGACGGCGGCAAGATCGTCGAGGACGCCGAGCCCGCCGAACTCTTCGACAACCCCAAACACCCACGGTTGCAGGAGTTCCTGTCGAAGGTACTCTGACGGGCAGTGCCTCAGCGAAAGCCGCCTGCCGGAAACCCGTCCTGGCTGGCCGCGACGTTGCGCGCCGAAGGGTTGGACGCCGAGGAGTTCCCGGGCTGGCGTGACCGTGGGCACGGTGCCTTCAAGGACATTCGCGGGGTGATGGTGCACCACACCGGCTCGGACCGGGCGAGTGCGGCATCCATCGCCGTGGGGCGCCCCGATCTGGCCGGTCCGCTGTCGCAGGTGCACATCGCCCGGGACGGGACGGTCACCGTGGTGGCCGCTGGGGTCGCCTGGCATGCCGGGGTCGGGATGTATCCGTGGGTGCCGGCGAACATGGGCAACTGGCACCTGATCGGCATCGAATGCGCCAACACCGGCACCGGTCCATCCGCCCCGCACCGCCGGAACTGGCCGGACGCGCAGTACTTGGCGCTGGTTCGTAGTTGCGCGGCGATCAACCGGCGGCTGGGCCTGCCGTCGGCGCGCACCATCGGGCACAAGGAGTACGCGGGCCGCGCACAAGGCAAGTGGGATCCCGGTGCCATCGACATGGACATCCTGCGCGGAGACATCGCCGAGCGCTTGGCCGCGGACGTCGCCGCGGTGCGTGCGCCGCGGCCGCCGGTGCCGGTCGGGGAGTACACCGAGATCCTGCTGCACCACGGCAGCGCGGGCGCACAGGTGGCCGAACTTCAGCGCAGGCTCAAGGCAGCCTATGCGGCCTACGCGGGGGATCTCGTCATCGACGGGGTGTTCGGCGCGGAGACCGAGCGGGCGGTGCGCGAATTTCAGCGCCGCTTCGGCGGACTCAAGGTGGACGGGATCGTCGGCCCGGCGACCGCCGCCGCGTTGCGGCTCCGGATCGTCTGATCAGGGTTGGTTGGTGAGGTACCCGCCGCGGCGGAAGAACGTGTCACCGGAGTGCTCGGTACCGTCGGCCGACCGCACCCGGGTGATCACCAGTCCGAGGTTGCCGCCGCGGTAGGCCGCCGGCCCGGACACCACCGCGCCGCCACCCTCCTGCACGATCACCCGTCCCGGCGTTCCGCCATAACGGATTTCGGAGACCTTCGCCTCCAGGATCTCGATCCGCTCGCCGCGGTAGTGGGTGAATGCGGCGGGGTAGGGGTCCGACAGCGCGCGAACCAGCCGCTCCAGATCCTCGGCCGGCCAGGTCCAGTCGATCAGGCTGTCGCGCTCGGAACGCTTGTGGAAGTAGGTGCGGGTCGCCTTGTCCTGCGGGCGCCACTGCGGGTTTCCGGACTCCAGTGCGCTCAGTGATTCTTTCAGCGCGCCCGGAATCAGGTCGATGCCCCGCTCGACCAGTTGGGTGCCGGTGTCGTTCGGTCCGATCGGCAGCGAGTGCTGCACCAGGACATCTCCGGTGTCCAGGCTCTCGTCCATCCGGTGCACCGTCAGGCCGATCTGAGATTCGCCGCTGATCAGCGACCAGATCACCGGGGAGAATCCGGTGCCCTTGGGCAGCAGCGAGTCGTGCAGGTTCAGCGTGCCGTGCGGCGGCAGGTTGTAGAGCTCCGGCGGCATCCAGGTGTACCAGCTGTTGACGACGATCACGTCGGGCTCGGCGCGCTTGACCAGATCGATGGTGTCGTGGTCGACCCGCTCGGTGAGATGGACCGGAATCCCGTAGCTGTGCGCGAGCTCTTCGACCGAATCGGAGAAGATCCCCTTATAGGAATCATCGCTGGCCGGATGGGTGACGGACAGCGCAACCTCGTGCCCGAGGTCCACGAGTGCCTGGAGGGTTCGCACGCCCCATGTTTGGAAGCCGAATGAAACGATACGCATAACCCCACCGACCTTGATGAATGTGACCGTGTCTCGTCCGTGGGATGGATGTCCCGCGCGGAATGTCAAAGATAAGTTAACAGATTATCTAAGGCTTAGCTAAGTTGAATCTGTGCGTCCGCTGTGGCCGGTGGCGGTTCGGCGGACACGGCAGCACGGTTTTTGCTCGATTCGCACCGTCGCGACGTCCAAGCGCGGTGCTGCCGGGCCACGGCGCCCTACCCCTGTGTGATGGAGTTGCCGCTTCCGGACTCGCTCACCTGGGGCTCCCCGGTGCGGTAGGTGATCGAGTTGTCGAACCCCGACACGGCGATCTCACGCGTGGACTCGGCGGTCACGACGTTCTCGAATCCCGACACCGTGACGGCGGTGCAATGACCGGTGATATCCACCGTGTTGTTCGCACCCGAAATGATCACAATGTTGTCGTTGCAGGTCACCGACTTGTTCGTGCCGATGCCGCTGATCGTCAGGGTGGTGCCCGGCTCCGGCGCCGAGCCCGACGGGGGCTCGGCGATATCGGTCGGGATGGTGATGATCGTCGGCAACGAGGGCAATGAGGGCAACACCGGCGCCTCGGGCCCGTCGGTCAGCACATCACCGCCGCCGGCGATACCGGGCGCCTCGGGTGCCGAGGTGGTGGTGAACATGAAGTACGCCGCCGCGCCGCCGGCGAGCAGGAGGAACACGAGCGCGACCGGGACGACCGCCATCCACGGCCGGAAACCGGAGCCCGAGGGTTCGGGCGGGTACGGCACGGCGTAACCGGTGCCGTAAGGCTGTGCACCATAAGGGGTTTGGCCGTAGTGCGGCTGGACGTAGGGCGACTGCTCCGGCCAGGGCTGGGTCGGCGGCGGCGGAGTGCCGTATCCGTACGCCGTGGGACCGGCGTTCTCGGAGCCGAGTTCGGTGGGCTCCAGCGCACGGATCCGGGCTTCCGGGTCGTCCTGCGGGTTCATGGGCAGATGGTCGCATATCCGGGGGCCAACCTGCCCGGCTCTGGCCGCACACGCCTGCGGCGCCGGACCCACCCGAAGGTGGTTCCGACGCCGCAGGTTCTTACGCCGGGCCTTATGCCGATACCGGGACCTTCTCCGATGCCGGTGCCGATCCTGAACCGGCGTCCTGCCGGCCGTGATCGTCGACCATGGTGATCTCGTCGAACGGATCGGATCCGCCCAGGACGGCGTCCACCTTGTCCCGATCGATCGTCTTCGTCCACGACCCGACCAGCAGGGTGGCCACCGCGTTGCCGGAGAAGTTGGTCAGTGCGCGAGCCTCGGACATGAACCGGTCGATGCCGACGATCAGGCCGACACCGTCGAGCAGGTCGGGGCGGTGTGCCTGCAGACCGCCGGCCAGCGTGGCCAGCCCGGCACCGGTGACACCGGCGGCACCCTTGGAGGCGACGATCATGAACACCAGCAGGCCGATCTGCTCGGACACGCTCAGCGGATCGCCGAGGGCGCCGGCGATGAACAGCGAGGCCATCGTGAGGTAGATCGCGGTGCCGTCGAGGTTGAACGAGTACCCGGTGGGGACGACCACGCCGACGGTGGAGCGCTCGACGCCCAGGTGCTCCATCTTCGCGATGAGGCGCGGCAGCGCCGACTCCGAGGAGGACGTCGAGACGATGAGCAGATACTCGCGGGCCAGGTAGCGCACCAGCTTGAAGATGGACACGCCGGAGACCACCCGCAGCAGCGTGCCGAGCACGCCGAACACGAAGATCGCGCAGGTCAGGTAGAAGCCGACCATCAGGGTCATCAGCTGTCCGACCGCCGCCCAGCCGGTCTGCCCGACGACGTTGGCGATGGCACCGAAGGCGCCGATCGGGGCCAGCCACAGGATCATCGCCAGCACCTTGAAGACCAGCTTCTGCAGGTGCTCGATACCGCGCAGGATCGGATCGCCGACCGAGCCGAGACCCTGGATCGCGAACCCGACCAGCAGCGCGACGAACAGCGCCTGCAGCACACTTCCCTCGGTCAGCGCCGAGAACAACGAGGTCGGAATGATGCCCTGGACGAAGTCCAGCAGACCGCCGGCCTCATGGGCCTTGTCGGCGAGTTCGGCGCCCTTGCCCGCGTTGGCGGTGACGTTGAGTCCCTCACCCGGGTGCAGCAGGTTGCCGACGACGAGACCGATCCCGAGTGCGAACGTGGACATCGCGAGGAAGTAGACGAAGGCCAGCCCGCCGACCTTGCCGACGGTCGCCGCCTTGCGCACCGACCCGATGCCCAAGACGATGGTGCAGAAGATGACCGGGGCGATCATCATCTTGATCAGCGCGACGAACATGGTGCCGAGCACGCCGACGCTCTTGCCCACATCCGGGGCGAGAATGCCGACGGCGACACCGGCGACGACCGCGATGATCACGGCGATGTAGAGCCAATGGGTACGGTCCCGCTTCTTGGGCGGGGCGTCCTGCGGCGGCATCGCCGGAGACGGTTGCTGGGAAGTAGCCATGTAAGGATGGTCGGGTACGGCGTGAGCCAGGTCACGTTTTAGTTCATTTCGTTCACGGGAGGTGCGCCGGGTGGTGGCCGACCGATTGTCGCGGTGGTCGCTGGCGGGCCAGGCGATCGCGCTGCAGATCCTGGTCATTGCGCTGATCGTGGTGGCGGGCAGTGGGTTGGCGCTGCTCGACGCCCGCCAGGACGGTGACGCCGCCGCCGAGGCGCAGGTGCTGGGCATCGCCACCTCGCTGGCCGATTCACCGTCGACGGCACAGGCGATCGTGGACGGCGAGGCGACCGCGACCCTGCAACCGGTCACCGAGTTGGTGCGCAGGCACACCGACATCGCGTTCATCACCATCATGGCGCCCGACCGCACCCGCTACACCCACACCGACCCGACCCAGATCGGCGGTGACTACCTCGGCAACATCGAACCGGCCCTGCACGGTGAATCCTTCACCGAGGTGTACACCGGCACGTTGGGGCCATCGATCCGCGCGGTGGCCCCCGTGCACGATGCCGACGGCCATGTCATCGGTCTGGTCGCCGCCGGGATCCTGCAGCAGAGCCTGGCCGAGCGCTGGCGCGAGCAATGGGTGGTGATCGCGGCGGTAGGCCTTGTCGCCCTTGCTGTTTCGCTTGTCGGGGTGTGGGGTATCCGGCGCCGATTGCTGCGTCAGACCCGTGGGCTGCGTCCCGACGAACTACGGGTGATGTATGACCACCACGACGCGATCCTGCACGCGGTCTCGGAGGGGCTGATCGTGCTGGACCGCGACGGTGTGGTGCTGGTCAACGACGAGGCCCGTCGGCTGCTGGCGCTGCCGCCCGGACCGGTGTCGCGTGCCGATCTGCCGGAGTTCCTGAAGGTCGCCGATCCCGGGGTTCGCGACGAACTGCATGTGACCGACGAGCGGGTGCTGGTGGTCAACCGGGCGAAGGTGCCCGACTCGGGCAGCGAGGTGGTGACCGTCCGGGACCGCACCGAATTGCAGGGCGCCCTGGGCGAACTCAGCTCGCTGCAGGTGCTCGCCGACTCGCTGCGCGCGCAGGCCCATGAGTCGGCCAACAAGCTGCACACCGTGATCACCATGGTGGAGATGGGCCGCCCGCAGGACGCCGTCGCGGTGGCGACCAGGGAACTGGAGTTGTCCCAACGGCTGGTGGACCGGTTGTCGGAGGCGGTCGGCGAACCGGCCCTGGTGGCGTTGCTGCTCGGGAAGACCGCGCAGGCCGACGAACGCGGTATCTCGCTGACCGTCACCGAGGACACCCAATTGCCCTCCGATGTCGCCCTGACCGGGCAGGAATTGGTGACCGTGCTGGGTAATCTCATCGACAATGCGATGGATGCGTGCGACCGGGACGACCCGTGGGTCGAGGTGACGGTGGCCCAGGACGCTGACGCCTTGCGAATCACCGTCGCCGACAGCGGTTCCGGGATGGATGCCGAGGTGTTCGCCCGGGCGCAGCGCCGCGGGTACTCGACCAAGAACGCCGACGGGCACGGCATCGGGCTGGCGCTGGTGGCTCAGGTGGTGCACCGCCACGGCGGCACGCTGAGCACCGATGTGACGTACGGATCGGTGGTCTCGGTGGTGATCGGCCGGTGATCCGTGTCCTGATCGTCGAGGACGATGTGTTGATCGCCGAGGCGCATCGCACCTATCTCGATCGCCTGGAAGGGTTTTCGTCGGCGGCGGTGGTGCACACGGCGCGCGACGGGATGCGGGCGGCGGCCACCGCGGCGGCGGCGGGGGAGCCGATCGACCTGGTGCTGCTGGACCTCGGACTGCCCGATGCCAGCGGCATCTCGCTGGCCTCCGGGCTCTCCGGTCTGGTCCCCGCCCCGGACATCATCGCCATCACCTCCGAGCGTGATCTGGAGATGGTGCGCGCCGCGGTCTCGCATGGGGCGCTGGCCTATCTGCTCAAGCCGTTCACCTTCGCGGCCTTCCGGGACCGCCTGGAGCGATATCGGCGCTACCGCACCGCGTTGCCCGCCGGTACCGAGGCGGCCAGCCAGGCCGAGGTGGACCGGGCGATGGCCGAGTTGCGCATCGGCGCCGACCGGGCGGTGGCCCCGAAGGGTGCGGCCCCGCAGACCACCGATGAGATCGCCAGGGCGGTCCGTGACTGCCCGGCCGGCCTGACCGCCGATGAGGCCGCCGCGCAGGTCGGAGTGTCCCGGGTGACGGCCTGGCGCTACCTGGAGCGGTTGGCCGATGAGGGCACGGTCACCCGCAACACCGATTACGGAAAGGCCGGGCGGCCCAAGACGCGTTATCAGTGGCGCTGAGGCCGTCACCAGGGAGAAGTGCGGCCGGGCCGGCAGGCCAGATATCGACTCGGCAAATACTTCGTGTGCTGCCAGCAAATTGATCGGGCCCGATTTATGCTTTTCCGGACCGGTGTCCGAAAGGCTTGCTGTGCACACGACTGGGATCTATCGACGGTGGCCGCTGCTGGCTGCGGCGGCCTTGCTGGTGCCCGCCGCGCCCGCGCTGGCGGCACCGGAATCGGCGGAGAGCTCGGCCACGGTCACGGTGAACACCGGTAGCCGAGACCTGAACGTGCGCTCGGCGCCGTCCACTACGAGCCAGCGGGTCGGCCGTATCCCG
Source organism: Mycolicibacterium frederiksbergense (assembly GCA_030499155.1). Taxonomy (GTDB): domain Bacteria; phylum Actinomycetota; class Actinomycetes; order Mycobacteriales; family Mycobacteriaceae; genus Mycobacterium; species Mycobacterium frederiksbergense_A. The sequence continues at coordinate 2,864,437 of JAUKNU010000001.1, forward strand.
GATGGATCCCGGATCACCATCACCTGCTACGCGCGCGGGACGGTGTTCAGCGGGGGGCCCTACGACATATCCACCGATCTGTGGAACAAGCTGGCCGACGGTGGCTACGTCACCGACGCGATGCTCGATACCGGGTCCAATAAGCCTGTTGTGCCACCATGTGCCACCGAATCGATGCGTCCGGCCGAGCCGCGGGCCAGCGGTGACACGGTGGACAGCAACCCCGGGGAAGAGGGATCCGCGCTGTGGGGGGCCATGGAGAAGTGGTACTTCGCCTCCGGCAAGCGCTCCTACCCGGCGGTCGAGGGCGAGCCACGCGATCTGGCGGCATCGGCGCGGGCGGCGGGCTGGACCGTCGTTGACGAACCCCGGGACCGCGCCGTGGTGGTGATACCGCCCGGTGTGCTGGACGCCCCGGGCGCCGGTCACGTCGCCTGGGTGGATGCCACCTCCCGGCGCGGGGACGGGATGTACTTGCGGATCACCGAGATGGCGGCGATGGACAAGGCGCCGCATATCTGGTCGGGGCGCACGGTGCCGGCGGTTCCGGAGCTGTCCTACATTCTGTTGCCCTGACGCCCCGCTAATTGTTCAGCTACGTCACACCGGTGGGCTCGGGCCGTTGGCTGCCGACGCGAGAAGTTTGCTGACGTGTCGGCTGTGATCTGTGTTGCATTTTCGCGGCGAGGTCTGAGAATCCTGTGTGTGACGGGTGTGGTTTCGAGGTCGGTGGCAGTTTGCTGTGTCCACCAAAATAGCCGTTGATGGGCAATGTCCCTTGTTGCTCCAGGTAGGTCACAACTGGATAACGATATTTTCCTGAGGGATGTCTGAGAGGTGTAACGTCGGTTAACTCAGCAAGCGGTCGATGGCCGCTTTGGGTACGTTTTTTCGTCGCTAGACTCGTCCCAAACGCGCTCAACTCGGGCGCTGGCGACTGAATCAAGTGCCGGGATAGTCATCCGGCGGAGGTGTCGAAGAGATGGCAAGTGTTTTCGTGCGCGCCAATGCGGCAGCGCTGAACGACTCGCAAACCGCTTTCGCGGGCTCGGTCGCGATCGACCGCGGCCCGATCGCCGACCTGACGGCCAATGCCGACACCATCGTGGTGGCCAACTACGGCGACAACAGCGTCACGGTGGTCCGGCCCGACAGCGCCGGGGCGCCGGCCGTGGTGCCCGTCGAGGGCGAGCCCTTCGCGGTCGCGCTGACCGATGACCGTGCCTTCGTGGTGACCAGCGATCTCGAGGCCGACGCCGTCCAGGTGATCGACACCCGTACCAACTCGGTGGTGGGCTGCTACCCGCTGGCGTTCTCGGTCACCGCGGTGGCGGCCAGCCCCGACGGTAAGCGTGCTTACGCCGCCCGCGCCGGACACGACCATGTGGACGTGGCCGTCATCGATATCACCGCCGACCGCGTCGGCACCGTCGACATCGGTGCAGGCGCCGGAACCACCATCGACGCCCTCGCCGCGGATCCGTCCGGCCGGCGCCTCTATGTGGCCGTCACGACCAGCCGTGGCAGCCGCGTGGTGGTTGTCGATACCGAAACCGCCAAGGCGCGTAAGTCGATCGCCTTCGGCGCACCGATCCGGGACCTGGCCGTCGCGGCCGACGGCACCGTCTACGCGCTGACCTCCGATCTGCAGGCCCGTGGTGTCATCGAGGTCGTCGATCCGAAGACCTTCGCCATCACCGCGAGCATCGGTGCAGGCACCCTGCCGATCCAGATGGCGCTGTCGGCCGACGGCGCGCGCGCCTACGTCGTCGACTACGACCAGGTCGCGGTGCTGTGCACCCTCACCCACGAGGTCGTGGAGACCATCACCGTCGGCGCCCGCCCGGCGGCTGCCGCGTTGAACGCCGAGGGTGACCGGCTCTATGTCGCCGATGTCGAGGGCAATGTCACCGCGTTCCGGGTGGCCGCACCGGCACCGTTGTACTCGCCGTTCGATGCCGTGGCATTCGACGCGGTGCGTGAGCTGGCACCGGTCGGGGTCTGAACTCACCCGGCTCAGCGGTTGCAGTCCAGCGATACCGAAATCGACTGGCTGACCACGATTTCCACCAGGTCGGTGTCGCCGTCGCCGTGCTTGCCCCAGCCGTCGTCCTCGACGCTCACCCACCGGGTGACCTGCTGAGGGTTGCGGATCGCGGTGACGGTGCACTGCTCCAGCGGTGCGCTGCCGATCCGGTCGACGTTCACGGTGTAGCCCTGGGCCTCCAGCATCCCGATGGTCTCCAGGGCGGTCTGCTCGGCCGAGGCCGTCGGCGCTACCGACATCACCGCGGCGGCGAGTAATCCGGTGATCAGTGCGATCGGACGCATGGCGCGCCCCCTGTCTGAGGTGCTGAAAACTGTTCTGTTCGGTACATCGCCGCCAGATGGCGAAACGTGACAATTCGGGTCTCGGGTAGCACTAACATCGCCCGCGTGCAGTCCACCATGCAGAGCTGGCCCCTGACCATCGCCGCCATCCTGCGGCACGCCTGCGCAGTGAACGGTGACCGCGTCGTCACCACCGCCACCGGGCAGGGGGGATACCGCAGCACCACCTACCGCGAACTCGGGGAGCAGGCCGCCCGACTGGCGCACGGCCTGCGCGGTCTCGGCATCAGCGGAGACCAGCGGGTCGCCACCTTCATGTGGAACAACGCCGAGCACCTGGCGGTGTACCTGGCCGCCCCGGCGATGGGCGCGGTGCTGCACACGCTCAACATCCGGCTGGCTGCCGAACAGATCGCCTTCATCGCCGACGAGGCCGAGGACCAGATCATCGTCGCGGACGCCTCGCTGATACCGCTGTTGGCTCCCGTCCTGCCGCTGCTGAGCACGGTGCACACCGTCATCATCGCCGGTGACGGCGACACCGGACCGCTCGACGATGCCGGCCTGACGGTGCTGCGCTACGCCGATGTGCTGGCCGGGCAGCCGGGGCAGTTCGAGTGGCCCGATGTCGACGAGAACTCCGCGGCGGCGATGTGCTACACCAGCGGCACCACCGGAAACCCCAAAGGTGTTGTCTACAGCCATCGCTCGACCTATCTGCATTCACTGAACACCTGCACCGCCAACGCCTTGGACGTCAGCAGCGACGATGTCGTGTTGCCGATCGTGCCGATGTTCCATGCCAACGCCTGGGGGCTGGCCTACGCAGCCCTGATGGCCGGCGCCGATCTGGTGATGCCGGACCGCTTCCTGGACGGAGCATCGTTGATCGAACTGATCGAGTCGCGCAGGCCCACCGTGGCCGGTGCGGTGCCGACGATCTGGAACGATGTCATGCACTGCCTGGAAAGAAGCCCGGGACATGATGTTTCGTCACTGCGACTGGTCGCCTGCGGCGGGTCCGCGGTGCCGCTGTCGCTGATGCAGACGTTCGAGCAGCAATACGGGGTGTACATCCAGCAGGCCTGGGGCATGACGGAGACCTCGCCGCTGGCCACGGTGGCCAAACCACTGCCCGGTGTCACCGAGGACCGGCACTGGGCGATGCGTACCACCCAGGGGCGGCCGATGTGCGGGGTCGAGGTCCGCGTCGTCGACGACGCCGGTGACCCGGTGCCCACCGACGGAGAGTCGGTGGGTGAGTTGGAGGTTCGCGGGCCCTGGATCACCGGTGGCTATTACCTGGGTCGGGACGCGGAGAAGTTCGACGGCGGGTGGCTGCGCACCGGTGATGTCGGTCGCATCGATGCCGACGGATTCGTGACGCTGACCGACCGGGCCAAGGACGTCATCAAGTCCGGCGGTGAATGGATCTCCTCGGTGGAGTTGGAGAACCATCTGATCGGACACCCGGGCGTCCTTGAGGCCGCCGTCGTCGGGGTACCCGACGAGAAATGGCAGGAACGCCCGCTGGCCGTGGTGGTGCTCCAGGAGGGCGCTGACCACTCGCCCGGCGAGCTGCGGGAGTTCTTGGCCGACAAGGTGGTTCGCTGGTGGCTACCGGAGCGGTGGGCCTTCGTCGACCAGGTGCCACGCACCAGTGTCGGCAAGTACGACAAGAAGACGATCCGCGCCCGGCACGCCGCCGGCGAGTACCAGGTCATCACCCTCTAGCGATTTGTGGAGTTTCCGTCGGAACCATTCCGACGGAAACTCCACAAATCGCAAGGAAAAGTCAGCGCCCGGCGCGACCTGTTTAGTCCCGCGCCAGATGGCAACCCTGGTGGGATGGGTACCGAAGACACCGACACCACGTCCGCCAACGATCTGGGTGGGGCCGACGACCTGCTGAGCCCCATGGAGGCCACCGACTCCGACGACGTGCGCAACGCCGATGGTGACGAGGTCGTCGATCCGCCCGACGATTGGAGCGGCGCCGACAAGTTCGGCATGTCGACCGACGAACAGCGCGCGGGCGACACCCTGGACCATCGACTCGCCGAGGAAGAACCCGATGTCGTGCCGGAGGTCGTCGATATTCGCGACGCGGACGGCCTGGCCGGCGCCGACAAGGTCATCGAGGGCTCCGACGTGGCCAGTGGCGCACCAGGTGTGCACCACGGTGACGTCGACGCGTCCCCCGAAGACGGCGAATCACTGTTCCCGGTGGTCGAAGACGTGACGAGAAGGAGCGACGAACCGTGACCGATACCGATCTTCCGATCCCGGACTACGACCAGATCTCGCTCGGGGACCTGCGTCACCGGATCCGGGCACTCGACCTGGAGCAGCTGACGGCTGTCCTGACCCACGAAGCCGGGCACGCCGCCAGGGTGCCGGTGCTCGAGGTGCTGGAAGCCCGGCAGCGGGAACTGGAATCCGGCGCCACGCCGTCGCAGGGAAACCCGGCCAACGCACCGCGGGTCGTGGGTGGACAGGGCGGGTCTCCGGTCCAGGAGTCGACGGCGGCCGAGGCCACCTCACCGTTGCGGCACGGCGTGGCCCAGCAGACGCCCAGCCGCGGCAAACCCTAGCGGTCGGCGCGCTGGTAGGCCGTCACGACGGCCGCGCCACCGAGTCCGATGTTGTGCTGCAGGGCGGCAGTCACACCGTCGACCTGACGCTTGTCGGCGGTGCCGCGCAGTTGCCAGGTCAGTTCGGCGCACTGCGCCAGGCCGGTCGCGCCGAGCGGATGCCCCTTGGAGATCAGCCCGCCGGACGGGTTGACCACCCAGCGGCCGCCGTAGGTCGTGTCGTTGTCGTCGATCAGCTTCGGCGCCTCACCTGGGCCGCACAGGCCCAGCGCTTCGTACAGCAGCAGCTCGTTGGCGGAGAAGCAGTCGTGCAACTCGATGACCTGGAAGTCCTCCGGTCCGAGCCCGGACTGCGAGTAGACCTGCTGTGCGGCTTGGACATTCATGTCATAGCCGATGATGTTGGCGGCACTGCCGTCGAAGGTGGACGCGAAGTCGGTGGTCATCGCCTGACCGACGATCTCGACGGCCTGCTCGGCAAGTCCGTGCTTGGCCACGAAGTCCTCGCTCACCACGATCGCGGCACCGGAACCGTCCGAGGTCGGGGAACACTGCAGTTTGGTCAGCGGGTCGGAGATCATCTTGGCGCCCAGGATGTCGTCGAGGGTGTACTCGTCCTGGAACTGGGCGTACGGGTTGTTCACCGAATGCTTGTGGTTCTTGTAGCCGATTTTTGCAAAGTGTTCCGCAGTGCTTCCGTACTTCTTCATGTGTTCGCGGCCGGCCGCACCGAACATCCACGGCGCCACCGGGAAGGCGAACTCGTCGATCTCGGCCAGCGCCTTCACATGCCTGCCCAGCGGTGACTCGCGGTCATCGGCGCCGCCGCCGAGCGAGCCGGGCTGCATCTTCTCGAAACCCAGTGCGATCACGCAGTCGGCCAGACCACCCCGGATCGACTGTGCGGCAAGGTAGAGCGCCGTGGAACCGGTGGAGCAGTTGTTGTTGACGTTGACGATCGGGATACCGGTCATACCGAGTTCGTACAGCGCGCGCTGGCCCGAGGTGGAATCTCCGGAACAGTAGCCGACGTAGCCCTGCTGAACCTGGCTGTAGTCGATCCCGGCGTCGGCGAGTGCCTTGGTGCCCGACTCATTGGCCATCTGGGGGTAGTCCCACCCCTCGCGCCGGCCCGGCTTCTCGAACTTGGTCATCCCGACCCCGACGACAAACACCCGATTGGCCATCCGTGGCCCCTTTCGCTCCGTTGCGTTGGGCCTCAACATAACGCGTGGCCATTTCCCGTCGCTACGCTCGCCCCGTCAAGCGAATGCGCCGGTGTGCTGCGGGCAGTAGTAGCCGATCGACATGACGATGAACGCCGCGGCCTGCTGGGTGTTCAGGTCGGTGTATTCCAGGATGTCCAGGCCGATATCGGTGGCCTCGACCCCGGAGTCCAGCTCGGCACACACCTCATGGGCGTTCGAGATGACCTCGACCGCGGACTCGTAGGAGATGCCCTCGTAGCGGATATCGGCCAGGAACGCCGCATCGTCGGCGGAGGTGATGGCGCTCGCGGTGCCGGCGGTGGCCAGGCCGGACAGGCCGGCCACCAGCGCGAGGCCGGCGGACTGGATCAGGCGCTGAACTGCGGACATCGTTTCTCCCCTGGACGTCTGAGCCCCGGCGTGATCCGGGGGTGACATCAGCGTCCAACGATGTTCTTGATGAATTCTTGGGGTGCGGCCTCAGCCGTAGGCCAGCCACCATTTATGCAACTCGTCGAGGTTCGGGCCCTGGGCGTTGCCGAGCAGTAGACCGTCGTTCTTGGTCCAGGTGAGGTCGGGGCTGTCGTTGTAGGTGCCGCAGGCGATGGAGCCCTCGGCCTTCTGCGGGGTGTCGGTGTAGTGCCAGGTGGTGGGGGAGTCCATGGTGCTGTTCGGGCACGGCATCAGCTCGGCGGTCTCGCCGATCGCCTCGTCGAAGTTGGCCCGCAGCGCGCCCTGGTCGGGGAACGTCGAGTACCGCGAGGCGACGGGCCCGCCCGGCATGCTCGACGGACCGCAGTCCACGGTCGCCAATGCGCCGGGCACGGGCGGATCGACCGCCTGGCATACGCCCGGGTCATATCCCTGCGGCAGCATGCCGAACAGGCGATCCTGCAAGGTCGCCGGGTCGGGCGCCCGGGTGCGGGTGGTCCGCTCGGCGGTGGTGGGGGCCGCCGAGGTTGTGGTGGGCGGGGCGGCCTTGGTGTCCTCGGGTTTCACCATGAAGTAGACGCCCACGGCGGCAAGCACCAGGAACAACACCGCGGCGGCGGCCGCGATGGGTAGCCACGGCGTCGTCTTCTTGGGCTGCGGCGGCCGGCCGGGCGGTGGGGTGCGCCAGTTCGGCGGCGGTGCGGCGTAGAACGGGGCGGGAGTGGCGCCTGGTGGGGGTGTTGCCCCATAGGGCGGTGGCGGGGGTGGCGCGCCGAACCGCTGACCGGGGCGGGTGGCATCTTCGCCGCGTTGCACGATGTGCGCCGCTTGGTCCTGGTCACGCACGCTCAGGGCGTCGGTGGCGGCGGCGGCCAGATCCCCGGCGCTGGCGAACCGCTCGGCCGGTTTCTTGGCCATCCCGCGGGAGACGACGTGGTCGAACGCGGCCGGGATGCCGGGCCGGGCCTGGCTCGGGGCCGGGATCGGCTGCATCAGATGCGCGGTGATCACCATGCTGACGCTGTCGCCGGGGTAGGGCTGCGATCCGGTCAGGCATTCGTGCAGCACACAGGTCAGGGCGTACACGTCGGCGCGGTAGGTCACCTGGTCGCTGGTGAACCGCTCCGGTGCCATGTACGCGTAAGTGCCTACCGCGGTGCCCAATTCGGTGAGCTTCTCATCGCTGGCGGCGTTGGCGATACCGAAGTCCACCAGATAGGCGAAGTCATCCCGGGTGATGAGGATGTTCTCCGGTTTGACGTCGCGGTGCATGATGCCGCTCTCGTGCGCGGCGTCCAGGGCCGAGGCGATCTGGCGCACGATGGCAACCGCGCGAGCCGGCGTCATCGGACCGTAGCTCTTCAGGATCTTGCGCAGATCGGCCCCGTTGATCATCCGCATGTCGACATAGAGGACGCCGTCGATCTCGCCGTAGTCATGGATCGGCACCACATGTGGTTCCTGCAGCCGGCCCGCCGAATGTGCTTCGCGCTGTAGCCGTTTGCGGAACACCGGGTCGTGGGACACGCCTTCGGGCAGCAGTTTCAGCGCGACGATGCGGTCCTTCTCGGTGTCCTCGGCTTCATAGACCTCGCCCATGCCGCCGCGCCCGATGAGTCGACGCAGTCGATAACGGCCGAAATCGGTACCCTCACGCGACGTCGGCCCGGTCATTTCCCCTGCTTCTCCTGGAGTGTGTCGGCCCATCACATTAACGGTTCGGCGCAGCGCTCACAGGGGAAGCTCAGCGGGCCGGCGCGATCTCGAACACGAATTCGTGGTCGCACACTCGCACCCGGTCGCCGCTGGTGAGCGTGGCGGTACCACGGATGCGGTGCCCGGCCACCTCGACGCCGTTGGCCGACCGTAGGTCGGTGATGACGTAGCTGGTGCCGGTGTCGATGATGACCGCGTGATGGCGGCTGACGCTGACGTCGTCGAGCACGATGTCGTTGTCGGGCAGCCGGCCGATCCGCGTCGCCGCCGACAGCAGCGGATACACCCGCCCCGAGGCGGCCCGCATCTGTGCGGGCGCGGACTGCGCTCCGGTCGCGGTGCGGATGTCGATGCCGATCTTGTGCACGGCTGTGGTGCGGGCGGCCCGACGGGCGTCGATGGGTTCCTGGCGCAGGATACGTTCGGACAGCGCGCGCGCCGTGGGGCCCGGGTCGATACCGAGGTCCTCGGCCAGTGTGCTGCGCAGCCGCTGATAGGCGTCCAGTGCGTCGGATTGCCGCTCGCTCACGTAGTACGCGGTGATCAGCTGTGTCCACAGCGGTTCGCGGTAGGGATGCTCGGCCACCAGTGACTCCAGCGTTCCGATCACGGCAAAGCCTCGGTTGCAGGCGATCTCGGCCTCGGCGTGCGCCGTGTGTGCGACCACCTTGTCCTCGATGAGCGCGGTGGCGAACGGGCCGACGAACTCGAAATCGCGGAGGTCGTCGAGTACCGGTCCGCGCCACTGCGCCAGCGCCTCGGACAGGTGGGTGCTGGCCTGCTCGAACTGGCCGGCCGCGGCGGCCTGCACGCCGGCATTCTTGGCCGACACGAAACGCCCGAGGTCACATCCGTCGTCGGTGACAGTAAGCCGGTAACCCGGCGGTGCGCTGGCCAGGATCATCCGGCCGTCCGAACCGCCGCCGCTGATCAGCTTGCGCAGGTTGGAGATATAGGAATGCAGGCTGGCCTTGGGCTCCGGCGGTGGGAACTGTTCCCAGGCCGCGCCGACCAGGGCGTCGCTGCTGACCGGGCGGTTGCGGCTCATCACCAGCATGGCCAGCACCGCGCGTTGCTTGGGCGTACCCAGCGCGACCGGCGATCCGTTGACGGTGAGCTGCAGCGGGCCGAGCACCCCGAAGTCCACGCCGCCGCCCATGAATCACTATTGTGCCCGGATCGCCGCGAACCACGCCCGCGAAGTGGTAGAACGTGTTCTAGTTTTGTGTGAAAGGGCGGGTTATGGCGTTGCGGGTTGTGCAGTGGGCCACGGGCGGCGTCGGCGTCGCCGCCATCAAGGGTGTGCTTGAGCACCCTGACCTGGAACTGGTCGGTTGTTGGGTGCACTCGGACGCCAAACACGGCCGTGACGTCGGCGAACTCATCGGTGGCCAACCACTCGGGATCACCGCGACCAGCAGCGTCGAGGAGATCCTGGCGCTGGACGCGGACGCCGTCATCTATGCGCCGCTGATGCCCAACGCCGACGAGGTGGCCGCGCTGCTGCGGTCGGGAAAGAACGTCGTCACCCCGGTCGGCTGGGTCTACCCGAGCGACAAGCAGGCCGCACCACTACGGGAGGCCGGTCTCGCCGGGGGTGCGACGCTGCACGGCACCGGGATCGCCCCCGGCGGCATCAGTGAGAAGTTCCCGCTGCTGTTCTCGGTGATGTCCACCGGCGTGACCTTCGTGCGGGCCGAGGAGTTCTCCGACCTGCGGACCTATGACGCACCCGATGTGGTGCGCCACGTCATGGGGTTCGGCGACACCCCTGACAAGGCGCTGTCCGGCCCCATGCAGAAGCTGCTCGACGGTGGATTCATCCAGGCCGTGCGGATGTGCGTCGACGAATTCGGATTCAACGCCGACCCGAAAATCGTTGCCCGCCAGGAGATCGCCGTCGCCACGGCCCCGATCGATTCCCCGATCGGGGTCATCGAGCCCGGGCAGGTCGCGGCCCGCAAGTTTCACTGGGAAGCCGTGGTCGGCGACCAGGTCGTGGTGCGGGTGACGGTCAACTGGCTGATGGGCGAGGAGAACCTGGCTCCGGCATGGGATTTCGGGCCCGAAGGGCAGCGCTATGAGATGGAGGTGCGCGGTAACCCCGACTTCTCCGTTTCCATCAAGGGTTTCCAGGGCGAGGTGGGGGAGGACGGTCCGGAGCCGGGCGTCGTGGCGACCGCCGCGCACTGTGTCAACTCCATACCGGCGGTGTGTGCCGCACCACCGGGCGTCGCGACCTACCTGGATCTTCCCCTGTTCAGCGCCAAGGCCGCACCCGCGCTGAGATAGTCAGGGCTGTACCAGAATCCGGATCGGGTCGCCGTCGGCGCGCTCCAGCTTCTCGATCCCGGCAGCCACATCCTCCAGCGACACGATCTCACTGATGGACCGGCTGACGTCGAGGCGCCCCAGTGACAGCAGGTTGGCCAGCGTCGCGATGTCGGCGTTCTGATAACCCAGGTGGCCCAACACCTGTTTGCGGGTCAGGTTGAACAGTGAGGTCGGCCCGATGCTCGGTGCGTCGGCGCTCATGCCCACTCCGACCAGCCGCCCGCCCATCGTCAGACTGGCCAGCGCCTGGTCGAAGGTGGAACCGAGACCGACTGCGTCGAAGGCGATATCGAGGCCGCGCCCGCCGGTGATCTCGGCGATCCGGTCACCCAACGCCTCGTCGCGGGCGTCGAATGCGTAATCGGCGCCGAGCGCCAGCGCCCGGTCCAGCACGGCCGGTTTGATATCGACGGCGATGATGGGCGCCGCCCCGACCAGTCGCGCCAGCTGCACGATGTGGGTCCCGATCCCGCCGACACCCCACACGCCCACCGACTCGCCGATGCCCACCTTCGCGGTGCGCACCACGGCGCCATACGGGGTCGACACCGCGTCGGCCAGGATCGCCGCCTGCTCCAGCGGCACATTGTCGGGTACCCGGGTCAGCCCGAAGGCCTGCGCGACGGTGTACTGCGCCCAGGCGCCGTCATAGGCGAAGGCCATCAGCCGGATCCGCAGGCAGTTGCCGAAGTCTCCGCGGGCGCAGTTGGGGCAGCTTTGGCAGGGCCGGCCGGCAGCCACCACCACCCGGTCACCCTCGGCCCAGCCCGTCACGCCGGGGCCGAGTTCGGCGATGGTGCCCGATGCCTCGTGGCCCTGGGTGACCACCGGCAGCTGGGACGGGAAGGTGCCGTTGATGAGGCTGAGGTCCGAGTGGCAGATACCGCAGAACGCCACCTTCACCAGGACTTCACCGGGACCCGGCTTCGGTATCGGAACATTCTCGACCACAATGGTTTTCGTGTCGGCGTAGAACCGTTGGGCGCGCATCGTCTGAGTCTGGGTACTCATCTTGCTCCCGTCGCTAGTATGGCCATCATGGCGCAACCTCTGGTGGTCGAGCAATCACGGGCGATTCCGCTCGCGCCCGCGGACCTGTTCGCGGGCATGGTGCCGATGCCGCTGCCCCAGCTGTTCCGTCGCTGGTACGGACCCATCCCGCCGATCAAGGAGACCCGCGATCAGACCGGGGACTGGGATGCCGTCGGGCAGAGCCGCACCGTGGTGCTCACCGGTGGCGGCAGCATGCGGGAGGAGCTGACCTCCTATGACCCGCCGCGGTCGTTCGGGTACACGCTCACCCAGGTGACGGGCCCGCTGGCGCCGCTGGTCGGGCACGTCGAAGGGATGTGGATCTTCGACCCGATCGGCACCGGCACCACACTGACCTGGCGGTGGACCATCCATCCGCGCTCGGCACTGACGGCGGTGGCGCTGCCGGTGTTCGGCCGGTTGTGGAAGGGCTACGCCCGGCAGTCGCTGGAGGCACTGTCTGATCAGCTGGTGCGCTGAGCGGTGGCACGCGCACTGATCCTCGCCGGTGGCGGGCTGGCGGGTATCGCCTGGGAGACAGGTGTACTGACCGGGATCGCCGACGAGTCGCCGCACACCGCCGACACGCTGCTGAATTCCGATGTGCTGCTGGGTACCTCGGCCGGATCGGCAGTCTCGGCCCAGCTCGGCAGTGGCACATCCCTGGACGAGCTGTACGGGCGCCAAATCGCCGAGGAATCCCACGAGATCGACTCCGGGGTCACCATCGACGACCTCACCGAGGTGTTTGTCAGCGCGCTGGGCGAGGGCGGCAGCACCCTGGAGCGGCTGCGTCGCATCGGCGGGATCGCGCTGGCCGCCGACACCGTCCCCGAGCAGGTCCGCCGCGAGGTCATCGCGCACCGGTTGCCGTCCCACGACTGGCCGCACCGGGATCTGCGCATCACCGCCATCGACACCGCGACAGGTGAACTGGTGGTCTTCACCCGCGATGCCGGCGTCGCGCTGGTCGACGCCGTCGCCGCCAGTTGCGCGGTGCCCGGCGCGTGGCCGACGGTCACCATCGGGGCCCGCAGGTTCATGGACGGCGGGGTGGGCAGCGCGGTCAACATGGCCGCCGCGGCCGACTGCGCCGCGGCGGTGGTGCTGGTGCCCGCCGGTGCGAACGCACCGTCCCCGTTCGGCGACGGTGCCGGAGCCGAGATCGCCGCCTTTCCCGGCGCGACCTTCACGGTGTTCGCCGATGACGATGCGCTTGTCGCGTTCGGGAACAACCCGCTGGATCCGCGGTGCCGTCGGCCGTCCGCGATCGCCGGACGTGCGCAGGGCCGTCGGGTGGCGGCCGCCGTCGGGGCGTTTCTGGCAAGCTAGTCCAGCGCGTCCAGGGCGGCCGCGGCCAACTCCTGGCCGATCTCGATGACCTCCTCGGCGCGGTGGTACTCCAGGCTGCGGCAGGCGTTGCGCGGCACCTCGATCAGCAGATCGGGCGGGTAGGTGGCCAGCGTGTGCCGGGCCAGCGCCGACTGGGCGATATCGATGGTGCGATTCATGATCTCGAAGCTGCCCAGCCGGGGTAGCTCGGGGATCCCGCTGTCGCTCAACGCCTCGGCGGTGTCGGCTCCGTCTTCCAGGGAGCTGCTGAACCGGCCGAGCACCGACTTGGCGGCCGGGCTGTCCATCACCCGCTGCGCCGTGGATGTGTCCAGCAAAGCCGTTGTGCTACGCCACATCCGGCCCAACCACTCGGTGGTCACCCGGGGTTCGGGTTCGCTCAACCGAACCGCCGGATCGCCCCCGGACAGGCTCACCGCGATGGTCATATCGGCGTTGACCGCGGAGAGCGGCGCCATCGGCAGCGGATCCAGGATGCCGCCGTCGGCCAGTAGCCGTCCGTCGAACACATGCGGGGTGAAGATGCCCGGAATCGCTATCGACGCCCGGATCGCGTCATCGAGCGGACCGCGCTGTAGCCACACCGACTTCCCGGCAATCAGGTCGGTGGCCACCGACGTATACGGGATGGGCAGCGATTCGATGGTGACATCACCGAGGATGTCGCGCACCGCGTCGAGGATCTTCTCGGCCCGCAGCACCCCCGGCGACGTCAGCGACGGATCCAGCAGGCGCAACACCGCCCGTTGTGTCAATGATCCCGCCCACTGCGCGAATTCGTCGAGTTTGTCGGCGGCGTGTAATCCGCCGACCAGGGCGCCCATCGAGGACCCGGCGACGCCGACGATGTCGTAGCCACGCTCGGTCAGTTCGTTGATGACACCGATGTGCGCGTAGCCGCGCGCACCTCCGCTGCCCAGCGCCAGCGCAATTCGCATGGCTCCATTGTGGTGCAACCGCCGGCCGCCATCGACACCACTGTGGCGTTTGGGCTCGCCGTGATTCGAATGTCAGCCGCACTCCGCGTTGGCTGCGGCATTGGCGGCCATGATGACCGCGGCCTGCTGCCCGGGTGTCAGCTCGGACCACGCCATGTTGAAGCTGCCGGGACCGGGCGCGCCGGGGGCCTGCACCGTCTGCAGGTAGGCCTCGACCGTGCCGTTCTGGGCGTCGAACCAGGCCCGTGCGGCGAGGCAGGCCTGGCCATAGCCGGATTCGGTGGCATCGGCCGGGGCTCCGACACCGGTCGTGACGCCGCCCGGTGACACCTGGACGACGCCGTCGGGCACCTGCGCCTCCGGAGACGGCGAGGCCTGCGAGGTCGTGATGCTCGGTGCGGAGGTGTCGCCCGCCGGCTCCTCGGTGCTCGGCGAGCACCCGCTCAGGAGGGCTGCGGCGGCTGCGGTCACGAGGATCGGGTAGCGGCGCATACCGCCAATCTATGCAACACTCGCGGCCATGACGGACGGGACACGGATCATGGGCTGCCGTCGTTCCTGTCGCGCTGCGTGAGCGCCGACCACCCGTCCGTTTCGTTTCTGGAGTTCCCTCATGGTTGCCCCACTGTTGGCCCCCACCCTTTCACCCGCCGTCTCGGCGCCGACCCGGCTCCGCGTTCCCGATCTGTTGCAGGCCACCGACCGCTGCGCCGACGACGTGCTGTCCGGACGCTACGACCGGCTGCTCGCCGCTGCCCGGCTACCCACCGACGAGCGTTGGTACAACCGGCTCCACGGCGATGACGAGCTCGACATCTGGTTGATCAGTTGGGTGCCGGACAAGTCGACCGAACTGCACGACCATGGCGGCTCGCTGGGTGCGCTGACGGTGGTCTCCGGTGCGTTGCAGGAAACCCGCTGGGACGGGCAGCGTCTGCGCAGCCGCGAGTTGAGGGGCGGTGATCAGGCGGGGTTCCCGCTGGGCTGGGTGCACGATGTGGTCTGGGCGGCCCCGGCGGGCTGGGGGCACCTCCCGCTTGCGGGGGAGAGCGTAGCGACCGGGGGATTGGCACTGCCCACCCCGGCTCCGGTGACATTGAGCGTGCACGCCTACTCGCCGCCGCTGTCGGCCATGTCCTACTACGGTGTGACCGAGCGGAACACCCTGCGCCGCAGCCGCACCGAGCTCACCGACGCTCCGGAGGGATAGTCCTATGCCTAGTCGTATCGACGCGGTGCTCGACGCCGCCCGCGCCCGGTTGCAGCGGATCGAGGCAGTCGATGTACCCGCCGCAGTGCAACGAGGGGCGCTGCTGGTCGACATCCGGCCGGGATGGCAGCGGGCCGCCGAGGGCGATGTTCCGGGCGCACTGGTGATCGAACGCAATCATCTGGAGTGGCGCTGCGATCCCACCAGCGAGGCCCGCATCCCCGAGGCAGTCGGCGATGACGTCGAATGGATCGTGCTGTGCTCGCAGGGCTACACCTCCAGCCTCGCCGCCGCCGCCTTGCAGGATCTCGGGCTGCACCGGGCGACCGACGTCATCGGCGGCTATCAGGCGCTGAAGTCAGCTGCTCTCGTCGGAACGTAGCGTCGGGCGCAGTCGCTCGGTCTTCTCCGGTGTCCAGCCCGGGGGCTGCAGGATCGCCGCCCAGGCATTGGCGACATCGCGCACGTAGACGTGGCCGTGTCCGTCGGGGACGTCGACGGCGACCGCCATATCGGCGGACACCTGCAGGAAGGTCACCACCGGGATCCACTCCATCCGCGGTGACACGTCGTACCCGCGCGGCTCGCGCAGCCAATCAGGTTTGGCGAACAGCAGATCGGGGTTCCACCACGCGATCGGATCCGAGGCGTGTTGTAGATACACCACCCGGGGTTGTCCCCACGGATCGTCGGGGCGGCCCAGGTCCTTGGACGCGACGGCCGAGAACCGGACGTTCTCACCCTTATCGAAGATGGGCAGCCACTGCGGGGAACCCTCGTCGCGGTTGATGGTCAGGTTGGTCCAGATGGTGTTCTTGAACGTGGGCCCGGAGAACAGCGCGCCGTCGGTGCGGGCGATGAGATTGTTCAACGCCAGGAACGGGGTTTCGCCGCCGAACGAGCCCAGACTCTCGCCGAACACCACCAGCTTCGGGCGATC
This sequence comes from Mycolicibacterium frederiksbergense, assembly GCA_030499155.1. Classification (GTDB taxonomy): domain Bacteria; phylum Actinomycetota; class Actinomycetes; order Mycobacteriales; family Mycobacteriaceae; genus Mycobacterium; species Mycobacterium frederiksbergense_A. The sequence continues at coordinate 2,880,525 of JAUKNU010000001.1, forward strand.
GGCCTCGGGCAGTTCGCGTACCAGGGCGTCGACCGCTTCGAACAACGCCTGACCGGCCTGCCGGGCGTTCTCCTGGTCGACCAGGAAGGAGATCCAGCTGGGCAGGAACGAGTACTGCATCGACACGATCGCGGTGTTGCCGTTGTACATGTACTCCAGCGAGGAGGCCTCGGCCTCGTTGATCCAGCCGGTACCGGTGGTGGTGGCGACGGCGATCACATCGCGGTCGAGCCCACCCGTGCGCTGGAGCTCCTCGGCGGCCAGCTTGGCGGTGGCCTTGATGCCGTCGGCGGAGTTGAGCCCGGCGTAGGCACGGATCGGTTCGGTGGCGGGGGAGCCGTTGAATTCGGTGAGCTCAGCCACCGACGGTCCGCCGGCCACGAAGTTGCGCCCCTGATGCCCAAGCGACTCCCAGCTCACCAGCGACTGCGGCCCGCCGGAACGCAAAGCGGTTGTGGGAGCAGGATTGTCGGGATCATCCTCGTTGTTGACGTTCTCGAACGTGCTGTTGATGGTGCTCATCGCGAAACGCACCACGATCCCGTTGAGCAACGCGATGGCGAGTGCGAGGACGAGCGCCACCGCGATCACGCCGGACACCCTCGGGGGTGCGACGCGTTCCAGCTGGCGCACCAGGTAGCGGACCAATCTGCCTACCAGCTGCCCGATCTCGACGAACATGAACAGGAACACGATGGCCAGCACCGCCGTCAACGGATGGTCCCAGAACGCCAGCCGGGGAACGCCCATCAGGTCGCGGATATCGTCCTGCCAGACGTGGAAGTAGACGATCGCCGCGATCTGCCCGATGACGCCGACCACGAGCAGGATCAGCCAGGCCCACTTCGGCGGTTTCGGGGTGGTGTCCCGCGAGAGCATGTACCGGAACAGCCAGACGCCGAAAACCCCGAGGCCGTAGCCGATACCGCCGGCCGCGCCGCTCACCAGACCCTGGAACAGCGGGCCGCGCGGCAACAGCGACGGGGTCAGCGACAGCCAGATGAACACCAGGCCGACAGCGGTGCCGGTGAAGGTGTAATGCCTGGTCCACCAATCGCGTCTGGCGGGCGCTTCGGTGGCTTCCGGTTCAGCGGCGACGACATTCACCGCTCGACTTTAGCGATGGGTGAAGTTCGCCGCGCGCTTCTCGGTGAACGCGGCCATGCCTTCCTTCTGATCCTCGGTCGCGAAGGCCGAGTGGAAGATCCGCCGTTCGTAGAGCAGACCCTCGGCCAGCGTCGACTCGAAGGCGCGGTTGACGGCCTCCTTGGCCATCCGCGCCGCCGACAGCGACATCCCGGCGATCGTCGCGGCGGTGGCGTTCGCCTCGTCGAGCAGGCTATCCGCCGGGACCACCCGGGAGACCAGGCCGCTGCGCTCGGCCTCGGCGGCGTCGATGGTGCGGCCGGTGAGAATCAGGTCCATCGCCTTGGCCTTACCGATGGCTCGGGTCAGTCGCTGGCTGCCACCCATACCGGGCAGCACGCCCAGTTTGATCTCGGGCTGGCCGAATTTCGCGGTGTCCGCGGCGATCAGCAGATCGCACATCATGGCCAGCTCGCATCCGCCGCCGAGGGCGTATCCGGCGACCGCGGCGATGGTGGGGGTGCGGGTGGCGGCGAACGTGCCCCAGTGCGCGAAGAAATCCTGACTGAACACCTCCGCGAAGGACAGGTCGGCCATCTCCTTGATATCGGCGCCGGCGGCGAACGCCTTCTCGTTGCCGGTCAGGATGATGGCGCCGATGCCGGGGTCGGCGTCGAGTTCTGCTGCGGCAGCGGTGACCTCGTGCATGACCTGGCTGTTGAGCGCGTTGAGCGCCTTGGGCCGGTTCAGCGTGATGGTGGCCACCCGGCCATCGCGGGTCACCAGAATGGTCTCGAAGTCTTGTGTGGTCATGGCAACCTTTCAGAACGTCAGATCGGGGTGGGCGGAAGCGAAATACGCGTCGATGGCTGCGTCGTCGCAGAGTTCGAGCGTGGCCGGTGACCACTGGGGGTTGCGGTCCTTGTCCACCAACTGCGCGCGGATACCCTCGACGAAATCGTGCGACTTCGCCGAGGCCACCGACACCCGGAACTCCTGCTGCAGAACCTCTTCCAGGGTGTGCAGGTGGGCCGCGCGGCGCACCGCGGTGAGCGTGACGGCCAGCGCGATGGGTGAGCGGGTGCCGATCAGGTGGGCGGCGGCGTCGGCCGCTTCGGTTTCCTGGCGGCGCAGGTCGTCGACGATCTCGGCGACGGTGTCCCTGGAATAGCAGGTGTCGATCCACTCGCGCTGCGCGAGCAACTCGCTGGCCGGCGGCTCCTCGGCGTAGGAGTTCAACGCGTCCTCGTGTCCGTCGGCGACGACGGCCTCGGCGAAGTCGGCAAGGCGCTCGTGCGGGACGAAGTGGTCGGCGAAGCCGAGGGCGATGGCGTCCGCACCGGAGAACGGGGCCCCGGTCAATGCGGCGTGCAGGCCGAGCAGGCCCGGGGTGCGCGAGAGCAGGTAGGTGCCGCCGACGTCGGGGATGAAGCCGATGCCGACCTCGGGCATGCCCATCTTGGTGTTGTCGGTGACCACCCGGACGTTGCCGTGCGCCGCGACGCCGACGCCACCACCCATGACGATCCCGTCCATGAGCGCGATGTAGGGCTTCCGGTAGCGGCCGATGTGGGCGTTGAGCAGGTACTCGTCCCACCAGAACTTGCGTGCGTAGGAGCCGTCGCCCTTGGCGCTGTGATAGAGCGCGACGACGTCACCGCCGGCGCACAGGCCGCGCTCGCCCGCGCCGGTGAGGAGCACCGAGCGCACCGAGTCGTCGTTCTCCCAGGTCGTCAGGGCCTTCTGCAGGCCGTCGACCATCACGTCGTTGAGCGAGTTGATCGCTTTCGGACGATTGAGCGTGACGACCCCGACGCCGTTGCGGACACTTACTAGGATGTCCTCGTTTTCTGCCACGTTTGCAATCTAGTTCGTAGCCTCCGTGTGACACGCGACGGGTAGGGTTTGCACCGATCAACCTGGACGTTTCCTGAGAACATTCTCAGTCGTGACCGGCTGGGCATGGGAACCTGATCGGACCGTTGATCGTTGAACGTGTGTTCGTCAATCGAACCACCAGTACTCAGGAGAGGACCTACGGTGCGCGAAAGCAGCAACCCGGTATTCCGATCACTGCCCAAGGGGCAGGGCGGATACGCGCAGTTCGGTACCGGAGCCGCAAGCTTCGGTGCGCAGCAGGTGCAGGCGGAGCCCTACGCGACGCAGTACCCGGATCAGCAGCAGGCCGGCGTTTCCCGGCCGATGACCATCGACGACGTCGTCACGAAGACGGGCATCACCCTCGCGGTGGTGACGGCTCTCGGCGTTCTGTCGTACTTCATGGTGTCCATGAGCCCCGGCCTGATGATGCCGTTCGTGCTCGTCGGCGGCCTCGGTGGCTTCGCGCTGATCATGATCGCGACCTTCGGTCGCAAGCAGGACAACCCGGCCATCGTGCTGAGCTACGCCGCGCTGGAGGGCGTGTTCCTCGGTGCGGCCTCGTTCCTCTTCGCGAACCTGGTCTCCACCGGTGGCCCGGGGATGATCGCGCAGGCCATCTTCGGCACCGTCGGCGTCTTCGTCGGCATGCTGGTGGTCTACCGGACCGGAGCCATCCGGGTCACCCCCAAGTTCACCCGGATGATGGTGGCGGCGCTCTTCGGCGTCGTGGCCATCGCACTGCTCAACATGGTGCTGGCGCTCTTCGGTGTCGGCGGCGGCGAGGGCTTCGGCCTGCGCAGCGGCGGACCGCTGGCGATCATCTTCTCGTTGGTCTGCATCGGTCTGGCGGCGTTCATGTTCCTGATCGACTTCGACTCGGCTGACCAGATGATCCGCGCCGGTGCTCCGGAGAAGGCCGCCTGGGGCGTCGCCCTCGGTCTGACGGTCACCCTGGTGTGGCTGTACCTGGAGATCCTGCGCCTGCTGAGTTACTTCAACAACGACTAGTACGTCGGCGAGAGAAAGGGCGTCCACCACGTGGGCGCCCTTTTTCATGCGCGGACATGGTCTTGACTCTGCGGTGGTGGCGCGGTCTACTCGCACTTTTGCGCGCCCTTGCCGGAAGACATGGCTGCGGCTCATGCTCATCAATGAGGGTTTTCCGCGGCCACGGACCCAGATCCCGGTACTCGGGTGGGACGGCTACCCGAAGTACTTCCTCGACATGGGTTGGGAAGATCTCTCGCTCGCGGTCGAGTACGACGGTGAACAGCATGCGAGGACAGTCGGCTACGACATCGAGCGACACGACTACATCAGCGGAGTGGGGTGGACGGTCGTCCGCGCCGCGGCGGGGCAGCGGAGTGCCGGAATCATCACCCGCGTCCTGCGTGAATGGAACAGGCTGGCGCCCAGCACCAACTTGACTCTGCGTTGAGGGCGCGGACCACTCGCATTTTCGCGCCCTGGACGCAAAGTCAAGCCAACGGCGCGCAAGGCTAGGGCACCCGGGGCGATACCCGGCTCGCCGCCTCGACGGCGTTGGCCCGCGCGACGTCGACGTCGGCGTCGTAGGCCAGCGCCACACCCATCCGGCGCTTCACGAAGCTCTCCGGCTTTCCGAACAGCCGAATATCGGTGTGCGGCACAGCCAGCGCGGCCTCGACCCCGTCGAACACGACACCCTCGGCGTCGACCCCGCCGTAGATCACCGCGCTGGCACCCGGTGACTTCAGCGTGGTGTCGACCGGCAGGCCGAGGATCGCCCGGGCATGCAGCTCGAACTCGTTCTGCCACTGCGTCACCATCGTCACCATGCCGGTGTCGTGCGGCCGCGGGCTGACCTCGCTGAACCACACCTGATCGCCCTTGACGAACAGCTCGACACCGAAAATGCCCTGCCCGCCCAGGTTCTCGGTCACCTTGTCGGCGATCTCCTGGGCGCTGCGCAGTGCGGCATCCGACATCGGATGCGGCTGCCAGCTCTCCACGTAGTCGCCGCTGACCTGCTTGTGCCCGATCGGCTCGCAGAACTGTGTTTCTATCGCGGCGGACGCGCCGACACTCCGCACCGTCAGCAGCGTGATCTCGTAGTCGAAGTCGATGAACCCCTCGACGATGATCCGGGTATTGCTCACCCGGCTGCCCGACATCGCGTACTGCCAGGCAGCCGCGACATCGTCGGGTCCGTCGATCTTGGATTGACCCTTGCCCGAACTGCTCATCACCGGCTTCACCACACACGGGTAGCCGATGCCGCCATCGATCGCTTCCTGCAACTCCGACAGCGAATCGCAGAACCGGTACGGGCTGGTGGACACCCCGAGTGTTTCGGCCGCCAACCGCCGGATGCCCTCCCGGTCCATGGTCAGCCGCGCCGCCCGCGCGGTCGGGATCACCCGGACCGCGCCGGCGTCCTCGAGGGCCTCCAGCACCGGTGTCGCGATCGCCTCGATCTCGGGCACCACCAGATCGGGCTTCTCGGCCTCGATCAGCGCCCGCAACGCCTCCGCATCGGTCATCGCGATGGTGCGTGCGTGGTGGGCGACCTGATGGCCCGGTGCATTCGGGTACCGGTCCACCGCAATGGTCTCCACGCCCAGACGCTGCAGCGCGATCAGGACCTCGCGGCCGAGCTCTCCGGAGCCGAGCAGCATCACCCGGGTGGCGTGCGGCGACAGAGGGGTTCCGAGGGTGGTCATCGGGTCAGGAGAGCCGCTCCACGACCATTGCCATGCCCTGGCCGCCACCGACACACATCGACTCGATGCCGAACGTCTTGTCGTGGGTGGCCAGGTTGTTCAGCAGCGTCGCGGTGATGCGGGCACCGGTCATACCGAAGGGATGCCCCAGCGCGATCGCGCCGCCGGAGACGTTCAGCTTGTCCTCGTCGATGCCGAGCTCGCGCGCGGAGCCGATCACCTGGACGGCGAAGGCCTCGTTGATCTCGACCAGGTCGATATCGGAGATCGTCTTGCCGGCCTTGGCCAGCGCCTTCTTGATGGCCTCGATCGGGCCCAGGCCCATGATCTCCGGGGACAGCCCGGACACGCCGGTGGAGACGATGCGCGCCAGCGGGGTCAGGCCCAGCTCCTTGGCCTTGGTGTCGCTCATGATGACGACGGCGGCCGCGCCGTCGTTCAGCGGACACGCGTTGCCGGCGGTGATCGTGCCATTGGGGCGGAACACCGGCTTGAGCTGGCTGATCTTCTCGTAGGAGGTGCCCGCGCGCGGGCCGTCATCGGTGGACACGACGGTGCCGTCGGGCAGCGTCACCGGCGAGATCTCGCGCTCGAAGAACCCGCTCTTGATGGCTTCCTCGGCCCGGTTCTGCGACCGCACGCCCCAGTGGTCCTGGTCTTCGCGGCTGATACCGGTGTAGGTGGCGACGTTCTCGGCGGTCTGGCCCATGGCGATGTAGACATCGGGGATGAGACCGTCCTCGCGGGGATCATGCCAGGGGATGTCGCCCTCGGCCTGCGCGACGGTGCGCGCCTGGGCCTCCTCGAACATGGCGTTCTTGCTGTTGGGCGCGCCGTCGGCGGCGCCGACGCCAAATCGCGACACCGTCTCGACACCGGCGGAGATGAACACGTCACCCTCGCCGGCCTTGATGGCGTGGAAGGCCATCCGAGTGGTCTGCAGCGACGACGAGCAGTACCGGTTGACGGTGGTGCCGGGCAGGAAGTCGTAGCCGAGTTCGACGGCCACCGCGCGGGCGATGTTGTAGCCGGCCTCACCCGCGGGCTGCGCGCAGCCCATCATCAGGTCGTCGATATCGCGGGGATCCAGCGAGGGCACCTTGTCCAACACCGCACGCACCATCTGGGCAGCCAGGTCGTCGGGACGCATGGTGGCCAGCGATCCCTTGACGGCGCGTCCGATGGGGGAGCGGGCGGTGGCGACGATGACGGCTTCGGGCATGACGGCTCCTCGGGACTCAATACATCTAGAACGTGTTGCACAAAACCTAGCTCGCGGTCACCACGATGGGTGCGGGGACCCCGGTTGTGCGACGCCAGAGCCGGGTCACGTTCCCGATCCGGGCCAGCAATGAGCTGCCCTCATCGGTGCGCGATTCCAGCGCCGCCTCCATCGGTACGTCAGACACGAAGTCGCCCAGCGCATTACACAACGCGGGCAGCAGCTGCTGGGCCGCGAGCTGATAGCCCGCACCCGACGGGTGGAACATGTCCTCGGAGAACAGCACCTCGGGCGCCTTGTAGAACTCCGGTGCCAGCAGGTCCGAGAACGGCACCGGCACCCCGCCGGCCGCCCGCACCTCGGCCGCCTGGGCACGCGCCAGCCGCAGTCCCTGGCTGCGCGTCACCCAGCGCAGCGGCTGCGGGATCGCCTTGATGACGCCGAAGTCGGGGCAGGTCCCGACGACCACCACCGCGCCCGCCGCTCGCAGGCGCTGCACGGCCCGGCCGACGCGGCGCGCCGAGGGCCAGGTCCCATTGGGCTTGGTGATGTCATTGGCCCCGATCATGATCACCGCGGCATCCGGCGGAGGGCCGGCGACGAACATCGCGTCGATCTGACCCGACAGTCCCTTGGAGGTGGCGCCGACGATGGCCTTGGTGCTCAACCGGATCCGTTGACCGGATTCTTCGGCAAGGCCGCGGGCGAGCAGGACTCCGGGCACCTCGTCGGCGCAGGTACTGCCGTATCCGGTGGCGGTCGAGTCGCCGAAGATCATCAGGTGCAGATCGAACGGGACATCGCGGGTCCAGCGTTGCACCGGGCCGCCGCCGGCGACGTACACGCCATCGGCGCGGGGCGGGACCTCCCAGGACTTGGGTATGACCTGGCGGGCTTGGTCGGCCTGCCCGCTCAGTAGGTTCCGGGCCCCGACATAGGCCGAACCCGTCGATGCCAAGGCGGCGGCCGCCAGGGCGATGGTCGATCCGCGACTGCCCACGAAAACGATATTAGGAGCCGATTTCGGCATTGTCAGTGTTGCGGGCGGCCAGGCGCGGTCACGGTGGGGTATCAAGTCCGGAACCAAACGGATTCTTTGATTGTTGAACCTATTGACGCAGGGGCAAGCTAAGTTACCCCGGTTGGCTAAGTAAATTATCAGCAACGGGTACTACAACGGCGTAGGAAGTGGTGGCGATGACGGCACCAAGCAAGGTCTCAGGCTCACCGCATGCAGCGATAAGCCCAGCTAGAGCGCGGCAATCTCGCCGCTTCCCGGTCGGGGACTGGCGGCCGGTCGAGGTCGTCGAGGACGGTGCCAGCATCGCGGGCCGGATCGCCGGGCTAGTTGCCATGATGACCATCAGGCCAACTCTGGCAATCGGCAGTCACATCCCCAAACTGCCCTGGCCGTTCGGCCTGCTGGATTTCGCCGCCCGGGTTCTGCGCCCGGCACCGGGCACGGTGCGAGCCACGATCGCGCTGCCGCACTGCACCGCGCAGCTGGTGCGCGCGGCCGGGGTGCTGCCCGCCGACGGCAAACGCAGCGTCGTCCTCTACCTGCACGGCGGCGCCTTCCTCACCTGCGGGGTGAACACCCATGGCCGGCTGACGACCGAGCTGTCCCGGTTCGCCGACAGCCCGGTGTTCGTCGTGAACTACCGGATGATCCCGAAGCACTCGATCGGGGTGGCTCTCGACGACTGTTACGACGCGTACAAGTGGCTGCGGCTGACCGGTTACGCCCCCGAGAACATCGTGCTGGCCGGCGACTCGGCCGGTGGCTACCTGGCGCTGGCATTGGCGCAGCGGTTGCAGGCCGAGGGAAGCGATGCCGAGATGCCTGCCGCCGTCGTGACCATGTCCCCGCTGTTCGAGATCGACAACACGAACCGCGCCCAGCACCCGAACGCGCGCACCGATGCGATGTTCCCGCCGAAGGCGTTCGAAGCCCTGGTCGACATGATCGACGGCGCGGCCAAGCGCCACGGCGAGGAGATCTACGAGCCGCTGGAGCACATCGAGCCGGGGCTGCCCCGCACGCTGATCCATGTGTCCGGGTCGGAGGTCCTGCTCAATGACGCGCGCAAGGCCGCCCGGATGCTGGCCGAGGCCGGAGTTCCGGTCGAGGTGCGTATCTGGCCCGGTCAGATGCACGTATTCCAGCTGTGCTCACCCGTCGTCAGCGAGGCGACGCGCTCGCTGCGCCAGATCGGTGACTACATTCGTGAGGCGACGTGGTGAGTTGATCACCGGCCTGAGACGATGGTGTTATGCGTATCGCCAGGCACATCAGTGAGCTCATCGGCAATACCCCGCTGGTCCAGCTGAACTCGGTGGTTGCACCGGGGTCGGCCCTGGTCGCGGCGAAGATCGAGTACCTCAACCCGGGCGGCAGCGCCAAGGATCGCATCGCGATCAAGATGATCGACGCCGCCGAGGCATCCGGGGAGCTCAAACCCGGCGGCACCATCGTCGAACCCACCTCCGGCAATACCGGTGTCGGGCTGGCCCTGGTCGCTCAGCAGCGCGGCTACCGGTGTGTCTTCGTCTGCCCGGACAAGGTCAGCGAGGACAAGCGCAACGTGCTGCGGGCCTACGGCGCCGAGGTGGTGGTGTGCCCGACCGCCGTCGCCCCCGATGATCCGGCGAGCTACTACAGCGTATCCAACCGGCTGGTCGAGGAGATCGACGGTGCCTGGAAGCCCGACCAGTACTCGAACCCGATGGGCCCGGAGAGCCACTACGAGACCACCGGCCCGGAGATCTGGGCAGACACCGATGGCAAGATCACGCACTTCGTCGCGGGGGTGGGCACCGGCGGGACCATCACCGGCACCGGCCGTTACCTCAAGGAGGTGTCGGACGGTCGCGTACAGATCATCGGTGCCGACCCGGAGGGCTCGGTGTACTCGGGCGGTACCGGTCGTCCCTATCTCGTGGAGGGCGTCGGTGAGGATTTCTGGCCCAGCGCATACGATCCCGCCGTCCCGGACCGGATCATCGCCGTCTCCGACGCGGATTCCTTCGAGATGACCCGGCGGCTGGCCCGCGAGGAGGCGCTGCTGGTCGGCGGGTCGTGCGGGATGGCCGCGGTGGCCGCGCTGAAGGTGGCCGAGGAGGCCGGCCCCGACGCGTTCGTGGTGGTGCTGCTCCCCGACGGCGGGCGCGGTTACCTGTCAAAGGTTTTCAACGACGCATGGATGTCGTCCTACGGCTTCCTGCGCAGCCGGCTGGACGGTTCGGTCGAGGATGTCACCGTCGGAGAGGTGTTGCGCCGCAAGTCCGGTGCGCTGCCGGACCTGGTGCATACCCATCCGTCCGAGACGGTGCGTGACGCGATCAGCATCCTGCGCGAATACGGGGTGTCGCAGATGCCGGTGGTGGGTGCCGAGCCGCCGGTGATGGCCGGCGAGGTTGCCGGAAGTGTGTCCGAAAGGGAGCTGCTCTCAGCGGTTTTCGAAGGGCGAGCAAAGCTGGCGGACGCCGTGGCACTGCATATGAGTGAGCCCTTGCCGCTCATCGGATCCGGTGAGCTGCTCGGTACCGCGGCAAAAGAGCTGCGCGACTGCGACGCCGTCATGGTGGTCGAGGACGGCAAGCCGATCGGCGTGCTCACTCGCCACGACCTGTTGGGATCGCTGTCCGAGGGTGCTCCGCAGCGCTGACCGGGCAAATCGCACTGATTGCGTTGGCAAACAAGGCTTCCGTCGGTGCCGTATCCAGTAGATGAAGTTGGCGCGAGCGACGCCAAACGGTGCACGTTCTCAGGTAGGGTTACTCGCCGCAGGGCCAGCTAGTTTCCTCACCTGGAAGGCGCCAATGACCGAGCAACCGCCACCACCTCCCGGGAATTACCCGACGCCTCCGCCTCCGCCGCCCGGTGGTTATCCACCGCCTCCGCAGGGTGGATTTCCGCCCCCACCTCCGCCTCCCGGCGGGGGATACGGCGGACCGCCCCCCGGCGGGGGACTGCCCAAAGAGGCCTACACACCGTGGTTGACCCGGGTGCTGGCGTGGATCATCGACATCATCCCGGTGGCGATCCTGGAGGGCATCGGCTACGGCCTGCTGCTCGGAACCCGAGAGACGGTGTGTATCACCGATACCTCGGAATACGACCTCGGTGAGTTCTGTGCCACCGGCGCCTCGACGCTGGGCCAGGTATCGTTCGCGATCACCTGGATTCTGGCGCTCGCCTACATCATCTGGAACTACGGCTACCGGCAGGGCACGACCGGGTCGAGCATCGGCAAGAGCATCCTGAAGTTCAAGGTTGTCAGCGAAAACACCGGCCAGCCAATAGGATTCGGTATGTCCATCGTGCGGCAGCTGGCGCACGTGGTGGACGCTGTCATCTGCTACATCGGCTACCTGTTCCCGCTGTGGGACGCCAAGCGCCAGACGATCGCCGACAAGATCATCAAGACGGTCTGTCTGCCGCTCTGACATCGACCGCAGCAGCAGGATTCCCGGAAGCGCCGGCCCGCGGATTGACTTCTGCAGGCCGGTGTTTCACTCTCCGCCACAACGCAAAGAGAAGGTGACATGACTCAACCACCACCACCGCCGGACGGGTTCCCGCCACATCCGGAGAACACCCCGCCTCCCGGCGGATACCCGCCGCCGCAGGGCGGTTACCCGCCTCCGCCTGGTGCCTACCCGCCGCCGCAGGGCAGCTACCCGCCTCCGCCGGGGAACTACCCGCCGCCGGGTGGCTACCCGCCTCCTCCAGGGAACTACCCGCCGCCGCATGGCAATTACCCCCCGCCGGGCTATCCGATGCCGGGACCGCCCGGATTCGGCGCACCGGTCTACCGGGTCGGCGAAGCGGTCTCCTGGGCATGGAACAAGTTCAGCAAGAACGCCGCGGCCATCCTGGTTCCCACCCTCGTGTTCGGTGTGGTCTATGCCGTGCTGCAGGGCGTGATTCAGACGATCTCCACCGCCTTCAGCACCGTGGACAGCTCGTCCTACGGTGACGGTTATTCGGCCAGCATCTCGATGGGTCTCGGCGGTATCGTCGTCTCCGTCATCGGCGGCATCATCACGGTGATCGTGGCGGCAGTGGTCCAGTCCGCCTATATCGGCGGCATGCTCGACATCGCCAACGGGCAACCGGTCGAGATCGGATCGTTCTTCAAACCGCGGAACGTCGTCAACGTCATCATCGCGTCGGTCCTGTCCAGCATCATCGTGGCCATCGGTGTGTTGCTGTGCATCGTGCCCGGCGTGATCGCCACCATCATGCTGTTCTTCACCACGGCCGTCGTGGTCGATCGCAACGTGTCGGGGATCGACGGGCTGAGCACGAGCTTCAACATGGCCAAGGCCAACTTCGGCCCGGTGGCACTCACCTGGTTGACCACCATCGGCATCGGCATCCTGGGCGTGCTGGCATGTCTGGTCGGCTTGATCGTTGCGTACCCGGTGATCGCACTGGTCACGGTGTACGCCTACCGCAAGCTCAGCGGGGGTTACGTCGCGCCGCTGACACCGTAGTGATCATGAAAGTGATCATGAAACCCGCAGGCGGGCCGGAGTGTCATAGGCTCACTGCAGGCATCGGCCCGCGCAGATCCTGCGCGGGCCGGAGTTTCACTGTCAGCTACCAGTCCCACGAGAAGGTGACATGACTCAACCCCCCACCCCGCCGGGCGGATTCCCGCCGCCGCCCGAGAACGTCCCGCCCCCGGGCGGCTATCCGCCACCGGGTAATTACCCACCGCCGCAAGGCAACTACCCCCCGCCTCCGCAGGGCAACTACCCGCCGCCTCCGCAAGGCAACTACCCGCCGCCTCCGCAGGGTGGCTATCCGCCGCCCCCGCAGGGCGGTTACCCGCCGCCGCCTCCGCCGCAGGGTGGTTTCGCGCCCCCGCCGCCGGCCGGATACCCGCCGGCGGGCTATCCCGGCGGGCCGGCGCAGTACAGCGTCGGCGACGCGTTCTCGTGGGCGTGGAACAAGTTCAGCAAGAACGCCGCCGCGCTGATCGTCCCGACGCTGGTGTACGCCCTCATCGTGGGCATCGTCGGCGGCATCGTCTACGGCCTGGCGTTCGCGCTGGCGCCCAGCGGCGTGACGACCTACGACTCCTACGATTCGGGCTTCAGCTACGAGTACAGCGCCGGATTCGGGGTGGCCAGTTTCATCGTGCTCGCTCTCGGCGGCCTGATCCTGCTGGTGCTGCTGGCGGCGATCTCGTCGGCCTATATCGGCGGCATCCTGGACATCGCCAACGGCGTTCCGGTGACGGCAGGCTCGTTCTTCAAGCCGAGGCTGATCGGACCCGTCATCATCGCCACCGTGCTCGTCGGTGTCGCGACGGCGATCGGCAACGCCCTGTGCTACCTGCCCGGTCTGATCGTGTCGATCTTCGCGTTCTTCACCACCGTCGCGCTGCTGGACCGCAACCTCTCGGCCATCGACGCGATCAAGGCGAGCATCGACATCGCCAAGAACAACTTCGTCCAGGTGCTGATCACCTGGCTGTTGTTCGCGGTGATCATCTTCGTCGGATCGCTGCTGTGCGGTATCGGCATCATCGTGGCCGCCCCGGTCGCGATCCTGTTCGAGGTCTACGCCTTCCGGCGGCTCACCGGCGGACAGGTCGCACCGCTGACGCCGTAACGGCAGTACGCAAGAAGCGGGGTGGGCCGAGACGGTCCACCCCGTTTCGTTTGTGCGGACCCCCACTACCCTGGTCCGCATGGGTGAACAGCGCTCCGCACATGACGCACACCGGTGGCAGGGTCTGGCGACCCGGGCCATCCACGCCGGCTTCCGGCCCGACCCGGCCACCGGCGCGGTCAACGCCCCGATCTACGCCAGTTCCACCTTCGCCCAGGACGGGGTGGGGGGCCTGCGGGGCGGCTACGAATACGCCCGCACCGGCAACCCGACCCGCGCCGCGCTGGAGGCCTCGCTGGCCGCCGTCGAGCAGGCCGACCACGGCCGCGCCTTCGCCTCGGGCATGGCGGCCACCGACTGTGCGCTGCGGGCCGTGTTGCGCCCGGGCGACCACGTCGTCATCCCCGACGACGCCTACGGCGGCACCTTCCGCCTCATCGACAAGGTGTTCACCCAGTGGGGGATTCAGTACACGCCCGTGGCGCTGAGCGATCTGGACGCGGTCGCGGCCGCGATCACCGAGAACACCAAGCTGGTCTGGGTCGAGACGCCCACCAACCCGCTGCTGTCCATCGCCGATATCGCCGGGATCTCCGAGATCTCCCGCCGGGCGGGCGCGAAGTTGCTGGTGGACAACACCTTTGCCTCGCCGGCGTTGCAGCAGCCGCTGACCCTCGGCGCCGATATCGTGTTGCACTCGACGACGAAGTACATCGGCGGGCATTCCGACGTCGTCGGCGGCGCGCTGCTCACCAGTGACGAGGAACTCGACACCGCGTTCGCGTTCCTGCAGAACGGCGCGGGTGCCGTGCCCGGCCCGTTCGATGCCTACCTGACCATGCGTGGTCTCAAGACCCTGGTGTTGCGCATGCAGCGGCACAGCGAGAACGCTGCCCTGGTCGCCGAGTTCCTGGCCGAGCACCCGGCGATCGATACGGTGCTCTACCCCGGTCTGCCCAGCCACCCCAACCACGAGGTGGCGGCCGCACAGATGTCCGGTTTCGGCGGCATGGTGTCGGTGCGGTTGCGCGGGGGGCGTGCCGCCGCCCAGGATTTCTGCGCCCGGACAGAGATCTTCATTCTCGCCGAATCGCTGGGCGGGGTGGAATCGCTGATCGAGCATCCCGGTGCGATGACGCACGCCTCCACCGCCGGATCGCAGCTCGAGGTGCCCGAGGACCTGGTCCGGCTCTCGGTCGGTATCGAGGAGGCCGCCGACCTGCTGGGCGATCTGGAGCAGGCGCTGCGCTAGGAGTTCAGGGCGGGCCGCAGTGCGGACACCGTGACGGCCAGATTGACCTCGGGCAGTGCGGTGGGGGACTCGTCGACCCAGCTGCCCAGGGCGATCTCGCCGGCCCGGGCGTGCACCCAGCGCCAGCCCCGGTCGTTGAGGCTCAGCAGCGCGCCCAGACCGTCGGTGGCGTGCAGCAACGAGATGATCGCCGCCGTCGGCGGAGCCGGTGGGCGCCGGTCGAACAGGGCCGACAGCAGCGCCGCCCGGGCCGGGCCGACGCGATCGCGGCTCATCAGCGGAAACGCCGTTCCTCCGCTGAACCCGACGGTCTTCTTGAAGCCCTTGGACGGCAACGGGATCTGCCGGATCTGCCCGCTGCGTTCCAGGTGTGCGACCAGCGCATCCTCGGCGTGCCTGCTCAGCTTGGCGATGGCCGACGCCGGCCGTAACGGCCGCTGCGAAAGCAGCTCCCACGCCGGCCCGGTGACGGGATCCAGTGGGCCCGAACCGGTCAACGCGACGAGACGACCGGTTTCGACCGGCTCGCCATCGACGGCGGCCCGGACGCGGCACGCCCACGCCAGGTCGAGCAGAATGGCCGCGCCGAGCACGCGTTGCCGACGTTGTCGGTCCAGCCCGGGCTGCGCCGACGCATTGTCGAGCAGCAGCAGGAACAGGTCCTCGGCGATCTGGGCCACCGGTGAAACTTATCGTCCCGCCGCGGCGGACGGCCTCAGGAGTGGTACGGCTCCGCGCTCAGCAGGGTCACCGTGACGGTGCTGCCATTGGGAATCGTGTAGCTGCGGGTGTCGCCGACCTTGGCGTCGAGCAGCGCCTCGCCCAGCGGTGACTTCGGCGAATACACCTCGAGCTTGCCGTCGCTGACGCCCTCCTGGCGGGTGGCGATCAGGAATGTCTCGGTGTCGTCCTTGTCATCGCCGTACTGCACCTTGACCACCGAACCGGGCAGTGCGACACCGGACTGCTTGGGAGCCTCGCCGACCTTGGCGTTGTTCAGCAGCTCCTGGAGCTGACGGATGCGCGCCTCTTCTTGGCCCTGCTGCTCGCGGGCGGCGTGGTAGCCGCCGTTCTCGCGCAGGTCGCCCTCTTCACGACGATCGTTGATCTCGGCGGCGATGACGGGACGGTTGGCGATCAGCTGGTCCAGCTCCGCCTTCAAACGGTCGAAAGCCTCTTCGGTCAGCCAGGTGACCTGGGTATCGGTCATGTCCTCGCGCTCCTGTCGTTGATCTTTTCTCGCGCGCTGTATCGCGTGGGAATGTCGTGTATCGCCGCGATCGCAAGCGCCGTGTCAGCGCGCTAATGCAGCAATACACGGCTCCAGCCGGAACCGTGTATTGCCCTAGCTTACCACCGCCGCGTCAACCCGTTTTCACGATTTCGCAGTTCGCTGTTCGTCCCGCGGACGTCTCTAGGGCGCCACCAGATACCCGGGCACGTCGATGCCGCAGCCATAAATATCGCCGACCACCGGCGGTTTCGTGGATTTGACCATCGCGTCGATCACCACCGACGATTCGGTGGACGGCGGCACCAGAATCTCCCGGCGGCCGGTCTCGTCGCCGTTGATGGAGCGGGCGCGCACGATGCACACCGCGGGTACCGACGGATCGGCGCGGGTGACGGTGATCGTCACCGCCACGGTCTCGTCGTCGACAATTTTGTAGCCGCCGAGCTCGCCTTTGACATCGCCGGTCCCGAACCGCTGGAACGCGATGAGCGCGATCACCACTCCTACCGTCACAATCAGCAGGAACAACCCGATCACCACTCGGCGACGGGTGCGTCGGGACAACTTCTGCCGCCCGTAACGGGCGGTGGGACGCTCGATGGTCAAGGTTAAGGGTGCCCGTCGGTCAGTTGGTTCCACTACAGCTGGAACTATAGAGCGGTGGGCATACGCGAGAGGGACGCCTCGTTGGATCAGACACGATGACTGAATTGCGCTTGATGGCGGTACACGCCCACCCCGATGACGAGTCCAGCAAGGGGGCGGCCACCACCGCCCGGTACGCGGCCGAAGGTGCCAGGGTCATGGTCGTGACCCTCACCGGCGGTGAACGCGGTGACATCCTGAACCCGGCGATGGACATCCCTGAGGTGCACGGACGCATCCACGAGGTGCGTCGCGACGAGATGGCCAAGGCTGCCGAGATCCTGGGTGTCGAACACCGCTGGCTGGGATATGTCGACTCCGGGCTGCCCGAAGGTGACCCGCTGCCGCCGCTGCCGGAGGGCTCCTTTGCCACGGTGCCGCTGGACGGGCCGACCGAGGCGCTGGTCGCGGTGATCCGCGAGTTCCGCCCGCACGTGCTGACCACCTACGACGAGAACGGCGGGTACCCGCACCCGGATCACATCCGGTGCCACGAGGTGTCCGTCGCCGCCTACGAGGCCGCGGCCGACCACCTGCGCTACCCCGAAGCCGGACAACCGTGGGCGGTGTCCAAGCTGTACTACAACCACGGTTTCCTGCGGCAGCGCATGCAGGTCCTGCAGGACGAGTTCGCCAAGCACGGCCAGGACGGCCCGTTCGCCAAGTGGCTGGAGAACTGGGACGCCGAGGAGGACGTGATCGAAGCGCGGGTGACCACCCGGGTGGAGTGCGCGAAGTTCTTCGCCCAGCGTGATGAGGCCCTACTCGCCCACGCCACCCAGATCGACCCGAAGAGTTTCTTCTTCACCACGCCCATGGAGTGGCAGCAGCGGCTCTGGCCGACCGAGGAATTCGAGCTCGCCCGGTCCCGGGTGCCGGTGCAGCTGCCCGAGACCGACCTTTTCGCAGGGATCACACCATGACCGACCTACTCCTGATCGCCGCCGGCCTGCTGGCCGAGGAGGGACCGCGCCAGACGGGCCCGGACTTCGGCAAGGCCAGCCCGGTGGGTCTGCTGGTGCTGGTGCTGTTGCTGATCGGCACGTTCGCACTGGTGTGGTCGATGAACCGGCACCTCAAGCGGCTGCCGGAGTCGTTCGACCCGGAGCATCCCGAACCCGATCAGGCCGTCGACGAGGGCACGGCAGGTGAGTTCAAGGGTGACGCCAAGGGGTAACACCCTGGGGGAGTCCACCAGCCCCTACCTTCGCCAGCACGCGGACAACCCGGTGCACTGGCAGCAGTGGAGTGCGCAGGCGCTGGCCGAGGCCACCGCCCGCGACGTGCCGATCCTGCTGTCCGTCGGATACGCCGCCTGTCACTGGTGCCATGTGATGGCGCACGAGTCCTTCGAGGACGCCGATGTCGCGGCGGCGGTGAACGACGACTTCGTCTGCATCAAGGTCGACCGCGAGGAGCGTCCGGATCTGGACGCCATCTACATGAACGCCACCGTCGCGCTGACCGGCCAGGGCGGCTGGCCCATGACGTGTTTCCTGACCCCGGATGGACGGCCCTTCTTCTGCGGCACCTACTATCCCAAAGAAGGCTTCCTGCAGCTCGTTTCGGCCGTCAAGGAAACCTGGCAGCAGCGCCGCGGTGAGGTCGAGCAGGCCTCCGACGAGATCGCCGGGGAACTGCGGGCGATGAGCGCGGGTCTGCCGGGTACCGGGCCGGCGCTGGAAGCCCGGTTGTGCGATGAGGCGGTGGCCGCGGTACTGCGCGATGAGGATGTGCAGCGCGGCGGTTTTGGTGGCGCGCCCAAGTTCCCGCCGTCGGCACTGCTGGAGGCGCTGCTGCGGCACTACGAGCGCACCGGCTCGGACGAGGTGCTGGCCACGGTGCAGCGCGCCGGCACGGCGATGGCGCGCGGCGGTATCTACGACCAGCTCGCCGGCGGTTTCGCCCGCTACAGCGTGGACCCGGACTGGGTGGTGCCGCACTTCGAGAAGATGCTCTACGACAATGCGCTGCTGCTGCGGTTCTACGCGCACTGGGCGCGGATCACGGGAAATCCCCTGGCGCGCAAGATCACCGACGAGACGGCCCGGTTCATCGTCGACGGACTCGGTGCGGGTGGCATGTTCACCTCATCGCTGGACGCCGACGCGAACGGGGTGGAGGGGCTCACCTACTCGTGGACACCGGCGCAACTGCGCGATGCCCTGGGTGACGACGCAGACTGGGCCGCTTCGCTTTTCGGGGTGACGGCCAGTGGCACCTTCGAGCACGGCAGCTCGGTGCTGCAACTGCCCGCCGACCCCGACGACTGGACGCGCTTCGAGCGGGTGCGGGCCGCGTTGCTCGCCGCCCGCACGCAGCGTCCCCAACCCGGCCGCGACGACAAGGTCGTGACGGCATGGAACGGACTGGCCATCACCGCGCTCATCGAGGCCTCGGTGGCGTTGGACAAACCCGAATACGCCGACGCCGCAACGGTATGCGCGCGCGAGCTGCTGCTCCTGCATCTGGTCGGCGGGCGGCTGCGCCGCGCGAGTCTCGGCGGGGTGGTCGGTGAAAGCTCGGCGATCCTGGAGGACTATGCGACCCTGATCACCGCGATGTGCGGACTGTATCAGCGCACCGGGACGTCGGCCTGGCTCACCACCGCCACCGGCCTGCTCGACACCGTGCTGGAACATTTCGCCGATGCCGGGCGGCCGGGCCGCTGGTTCGACACCGCCGACGATGCCGAGGCGCTGATGCTGCGGCCGGCGGATCCGCTCGACGGCGCCACCCCGTCCGGGGCGTCCTCGATCGCCGAGGCACTGCAGCTGGCGGCGCACCTGAGCGGGGACTCGCGCTACGCCGCTGCGGCCGACGCCACGCTCGCGTCCGCGACCACGGTGCTGGCCAAACTTCCACGCTCCGGTGGACATTGGCTGGCCGTCGCGGAGGCCGCGGTGCGCGGACCGATCCAGATCGCCGTCGCCTGCGACCCCGCGGGCTCGGAGCTCCTGGCCGCCGCGCGCAGGCTCGCACCCGGAGGGGCCGTGGTCGTCGGAGGCCCGGTGGATTCATCGGAGTTGCTGACCGGACGCGACCGGGTGGGTGGACGCGATGCCGCCTACGTGTGCCGCGGACGGGTCTGCGACCTGCCCGTCACCACGGTGCAGGATCTCGCTGCCGCGCTTTCTCCAACTGCCCCGAGGCCGTCCGTGTAGCCTGCCGCTCATGAGCTTCGAGCCGGATGTCTTGCAAGGTTTCGTCCAGCGCTACCTGGACACCGTCGTCACCGGCAGCGCCGATGACGTGGCCGCGCTGTACGCCGAGGACGCCACCCTGGAGGACCCGGTGGGTGGCGGTGAGGTGCACATCGGGCGGCAGGCGATCGCCGGGTTCTACAACAACGTCGCCGGCGTCGAGGTGAAGACCGAGCTGCTGTCGTTCCGCGCCGGCGGCAGCGAGGCGGCGTTCGTCTTCGCCATCACCGTGGGCGGTGCCATGCGCATCGAGCCGATCGAGATCATGGCGTTCAACGCCGACGGCCAGATCACCTCGATGCGGGCGTTCTGGGGCCCGGCGGACATCACGCAGCTTTGAGTGATTTGTGGAGTTTTCGTCGGAATGAGTCCGACGAAAACTCCACAAATCGCCGGCTCTAGAAGACCGCGAACCACATCGCGATGTAGTGGCAGATGGCCGCGACCGCGGTGCAGGCGTGGAAGAACTCGTGGTGGCCGAACGTGGTCGGCCATGGGTTGGGCCACTTGAGCCCGTAGAGCACGCCGCCGACGCTGTAGAGCGCGCCGCCGACGATCAGCAGCACCACCGCGGCCAGCCCGGCGCCGTCCATGATCGGCCCGATGAACCACACCGCGACCCAGCCCAGCAGCAGGTAGAGCGGTACACCCACCCAGCGCGGCGCCGACGGCCAGAACATCTTGAGGAACACCCCGGCGATGGCGCCGCCCCAGACGATCCAGAACAGCACCATGCCCTTGGATTCGGGCAGTGCCAGCAGCGCGAACGGTGTGTAACTGCCCGCGATGAAGATGAAGATCATCGAATGGTCCAGGCGCTTCATCCATTTGCGCGCCTTGGGCGACTGCCACGTCACCCGGTGGTAGGTGCCGCTGACGGCGAACATCGCCACGATGGTGAACGTGTAGAGCAGCGTCGCCAGCCCGGCGCGCGTCGATTCCAGCGACCACGACACGGCGACGAGCGCGGCCCCGGCGACGAACGCGACGACCGCCGAGTACACGTGGATCCAGCCGCGTGCGCGTGGCCGGCCCAGGAATTGCGCGACGCCGTCGGCGAAGGCCTCGGGCAGGTCCTCGGCCTGATGCACCGCCGCTGACCGGTACGGCCGGCTTGTGTCGATCGACCCGGGTTCGATGCGCGATCCCGCTGCGCTTTTCGATTCCGTCATGTCACCTCCCCTGAGTGGCACGGACCAGCCCGCTCATCACAGTAGTCTTGTTGGCTGTGGAGATCATTCCGCCGCGACTCAAGGAGCCGGCCTACCGGCTCTATGAACTGCGGTTGCGTAGGGAGTTGGCGCAGGCCAGGTCTGAGCTCCCGCGCCACATCGCGGTGTTGTGTGACGGAAATCGCCGCTGGGCCCGTGACGCCGGGTTCGACGACGTCAGTTACGGCTACCGCAAGGGCGCGGCGAAGATCGCCGAGATGCTGCGCTGGTGCCAGGCCGCGGGGATCGAGCTGACGACGGTCTATCTGCTCTCGACGGAGAACCTGCAGCGGGACCCCGACGAGCTGGGCGCGCTGATCGACATCATCACCGATGTCGTCGAGGAGATCTGCGACCCGGCCAACCGCTGGAGTGTGCGCACCGTCGGTGACCTGGAACTGCTGGGCGAGGAGCCGGCCCGCCGGCTCCGCGACGCCGTGGAGGGCACGGTGGGCTCGGCGGCACCCGGCGCGCTCCAGGTCAACGTCGCCGTCGGCTACGGCGGCCGGCAGGAGATCGTCGACGCGGTGCGCGGGCTGCTGAGCAAGCAGCTGGCCAACGGTGCCAGCGCCGAGCAACTCGTCGAATCCGTGACCGTCGAGGCGATCTCGGAGAACCTGTACACCTCGGGCCAGCCCGACCCCGATCTCGTCATCCGGACCTCCGGTGAGCAACGTCTCTCCGGATTCCTGCTGTGGCAGAGCGCCTATTCGGAGATGTGGTTCACCGAGGCGCACTGGCCGGCGTTCCGCCGGGTCGACTTCCTGCGCGCGCTGCGCGACTACACCATGCGCCACCGCAGGCACGGCAGGTAACTGCGGTGGCGAGCCTCTCGGCGATCGTCTTCGCGCTCAGTTGGTGGCTCGGGCTGTACCTGCTCGCGCGGGACCCGCGCAAACCGGTGCTGGTCCTGGCGGCCGCCGGGCTGACCAGCTTCGCCCTGGTGGTCGCGCTCGACGCGGTGCGGGTGGTCACCCAGTCGGACGTGCTGGGCCGCATCGAGATATACCTGATGGCGCTGCCGGGGATCGCCTGGTTCGCGGTGCTCGTCGAACTGTCCCGGCCCCCGGACACCTGGCGCGGACGGGTCCGCGAGATCGCGCTGGTGGGCGCGGTCGCCGCGGTGGCATTCACCGGCGCCGCCCTGGCCGGTGACGTCGACGGGCCGTTGCGGCTCGGCCATTGGCTGATGTTCGCCGCGGTCTCGCTGCCGTCGCTGGGCGCCATGGTCACCGCCATGTTGCGTCCGGCGCAGCCGGTGCCGGTGGTGCGCTTCGTGTTGGTGGCCACGCTGTTCTTCGCGCTGGCCAACGTGATCGTGATCATTCCGCTCGGATTGCTGCCGAGCGGGCTGGCGCTGGCCTCCACCGGTTTCGATGTCGCGCTGCTCGGGATCGCGGTGGCGCTGTGGGACGCCTTCGACGAGGGTCAGGCGCTGCGCGCGGACATGCTGCGGTCCTTCACGGCGACGGCCGCCGTCGCGGTGCTGTTCGGCGGGCAGGCGATCATCGGACTGGCGGTCGCGGGCCCGTCCGCGGCGACCGCGCTGACCGTGCTGCTGTTCACCAGCCTGGGCATCGCGATCGCGATCAACGTGCTGGCCGACCCGCTGGCCGGTGTGCTGGACCGGCTGGCCTTCTCCCGCGCACCCGCGCTGCGGGCCGAGCGGGCCGCGTTGCGCAGCACCGAGGCGGCCCTGCCGTTGCGGTCGCGCAACCCGCTCCAGGATGTCGATGATGACACCTTCGTCCGGCTGACCCGCCGCGCGCTCGGGCACTACGGCGATCTGTCCAAACTCGTCGCCAGCCCGCTGACCGCGCTGCCGGCCATCGACGACCGGCTGGCCGCCCGCGGTGCGGCGGACCAGCCGCTGGAGCGGGCCAACGAGTTGAAGGCTCTGCTCGCCGACCGCATCGCCGCGCTCAAACCGCGCGACGGCAGCGACTTCGGCACCAGCGAGCAGTGGCGGCACTACAACTCGCTGTACTTCCCCTATGTGGTCGGGGTCCGCGCGTACGCGCAGAACGCGACCGCGGCCGGCCTCGACCCGGTGGCCCGCCAGGCCTGGCAGTGGTTGGTCACCGAGGTGCCGCAACGCTCGCTGCACAACTGGCAGAACGCGGCGGCCCGCGTCATCGCCGCCGATCTGCGCGGCGGACTGGTGACCCAAGCCCGCTGAGCTGCGGCTGGCAGTGATTGGCAGCGTCCTGCGTCGAACTGGCAGCGCCTTGGAGTGCAGTGTCGGAGGGGTCAGAAGCTGTTCCGGCCACCGGTGCGGGACGTCCCGCGCATCCGGGGTGCAGTTGCCCGGATGTCGAGGCCCGCGGCGACGTCCCACACCGGTCACAACCCTCACCGACCGCCCCGTGAAAGGAAGATCCATGTCCGCCATCACCGCCCCCGCCGTATCCACCCGTCCCGACGCGTTCCTGCGCCTGGCCATGCGCGCCGATGCGCTCATCAGCGGCGCCACCGGGGTGGGTCTTCTCCTGCTCGCCCCTCAGGTGGCCGAGGTATCGGGTACCACCGCCGCCGTCGAGTACGCGACCGGTGCCTTCTTCGTGGGCTTCGGCGCGATCGTGCTGTTCTTGGCCGCCCGCCCCGCTGTGCGCACATCCGGGCTGATGCTGGCCATCGGCAACCTGCTCTTCAGCGTCCTCACCGTGATCGTGGTGCTGGCCGGGGTGTGGCCCCTGACCACGACCGGGATCATCCTCGTGCTCGGCACCGGCGTTTACACCCTGGTGATGGCCGAGCTGCAGTACGTCGGCGTGCGACGCATCTGAGCCCCGGTTTCGGCGCGTTGGCGTTCGCCTGGCGATCGCGAGCGCGCCGACATCGCCGTGTCAGAGCTTGCGCAGGCGAAGCCGGTTGATGGAGTGATCGGAGTCCTTGCGCAGCACCAGGGTGGCGCGCGGCCGGGTCGGCAGGATGTTCTCGATCAGGTTGGGGCGGTTGATCGAATGCCAGATGTCGCGGGCGGCGAACACCGCCTGCTCATCGGTGAGCGTCGAATAGTGGTGGAAGTGGGATGCCGGGTTGGCGAACGCGCCGGCCCGCATCGACAGGAACCGCGAGATGTACCACTCCTCGATGTCCTCGATGCGCGCGTCGACGTACAGCGAGAAATCGAACAGATCCGAGACCATCAGCGCCGGGCCCGTCTGCAGCACGTTGAGACCCTCGAGGATGAGGATGTCGGGCTGCCGGATCATCTGCAGCTCACCGGGCACGATGTCGTAGATCAGGTGCGAATAGACCGGGGCGCAAGCCTTGTCGGCACCCGACTTCACCGCGGTGACGAAACGCATCAAGGCCCGGCGATCGTAGCTCTCCGGAAAACCCTTGCGGTGCATGATGTTCCGGCGCAGCAGCTCGGAATTCGGGTACAGGAAACCGTCGGTGGTCACCAGGTCGACGCGAGGGTGGTGCTCCCAGCGGCCCAGCAGCGCCTTGAGCACACGCGCAGTGGTCGACTTGCCGACGGCCACGCTGCCGGCGACCCCGATGACGAACGGCACGGGCCGGTCGGTGTGCTGCTCGCCGAGGAATTCCGCGGTGGCGGCGAACAACCGTTGGTGCGCGGCGACCTGCAGATGGATCAGCCGGGCCAGCGGCAGATAAACCTCTTCGACCTCCAGCAGGTCGATCTGCTCACCGAGGCCGCGCAGGCCGGTCAGTTCGGATTCGTTGAGTGCGAGCGGCGTCGCCATGCGCAGCGAGCGCCATTGGGTCCGGTCGAACTCCACATATGGGCTCGGCTCGCTGGGCCGCGGCATATCGCAAGTCTTACATCTAACGTTGGCGGGTATGAACTCCGGTATGGATTCGGGCACGCTGATTCGTGAGTACCTGCTGCTCGGTTTGCGGTTCGACCGGGTCGAGGAGGGCTATGTGGACTCCTTCACCGGTGACCCGGCGCTGCGCCGCCAGGTCGCCGACGAGCCCACTCCGGACCCGGCCGACCTGGCGCGCGAGGCCCGGCGGTTGCTGGCCGAGGTGCCTGGCGCCGAAGGCCTCGACGAGCAGCGCGCCGGCTACCTGGCCGCGCACCTGAAGGCACTGGCGTGTGCCGGCCGCAAGTTCGCCGGCGAGGACGTCGGGTTCGTCGAAGAGGTCCGCGAATACTTCGATGTCGATATCGCCAAGGGCGACCCGGATCGCTATCGCGATGCCCACACCAAGCTCGACGAGGCGCTGGGCGGCAGCGGCCCGCTGGCGCAGCGGTTACAGGCCTACCGCGCCGGCGAGGAGATCCCCCCGGACCGCCTGGAGGAGTGCATCCACGCGTTCTCCTCGGCGCTGCGGGACACGGTGCGCGCCACCTATCCGCTGCCCGAGCGCGAGACGATCACCTACGAGGTGGTCACCGACAAACCATGGTCGGGCTTCAATTACTACCTCGGCGACTACACCTCGACCGTCGCCGTCAACGCCGACCTCAAACAGCAGATGTCGAACCTGCCGCGGCTTGTCGCACACGAGTCCTATCCCGGCCATCACACCGAGCACTGCCGCAAGGAGGCCGGGTTGGTGGCCGGCCTGCACCAGGACGAGCAGACCATCTTCCTGGTCAACACCCCGCAATGCCTGATGGCCGAGGGGCTGGCCGATCTGGCGCTGTATGCCGTGCAGGGCCCGTCCTGGGGCGGCTGGGCCGCCGAGATCTACGCCGATCTGGGCCTGCGGTTCGACGGTGACCGTTCGGCGGCCATCTCCGAGGCGGCCGCCGCGCTGGCCGATGTGCGCCAGGACGCGGCACTGATGCTGCACGACGAGCACCGCGACATCGACGATGTCGCGGCCTACCTGAGCCGATGGCTGCTGGTCAGCGACGAGCGGGCGCGTCAGATGTTGCGCTTCCTGTCCTCCCCGCTGTGGCGGGCCTACACCAGCACCTATGTCGAGGGGTACCGGCTGCTGCGGGCGTGGATCGACGACCGGCCCGCCGGCGTCTCGCTGACCGAGCGGTTCGGCCGGCTGCTCGACGAGCCGCTGATCCCGTCCAGCCTGCGGTGATTCCAGGGCGATAGGCTGGCGGCATGACTGCCGACTCGTCGTTGACCGCTCCGGGTGTTGAGTACGCCGCCACTGCCAGCGAGGCCTACCGGGCCGCGCTGGCCGTCATCGAGTCGGTCGAGCCCCGTATCGCCGCCGCGACCCGCAAAGAGCTTGCCGATCAGCGGGATTCGCTCAAGCTGATCGCCAGCGAGAACTACGCCTCGCCGGCGGTGCTGCTGACCATGGGCACCTGGTTCTCCGACAAGTACGCCGAGGGCACCATCGGGCACCGTTTCTACGCGGCCTGCCAGAACGTCGACACCGTCGAGGCGCTCGCCGCCGAGCACGCCCGCGAACTGTTCGGCGCCCCCTACGCCTACGCCCAGCCGCACTCCGGGATCGACGCCAACCTGGTCGCCTACTGGGCCATCCTGGCCACCCGGATCGAGGCTCCGGGCCTGGCCGAACTCGGTGCCAAGAACGTCAACGACCTGTCCGAACAGGACTGGGAGGCGCTGCGCGCCAAGCTGGGCAACCAGCGGCTGCTCGGCATGTCGCTGGAGACCGGCGGCCACCTCACCCACGGCTTCCGACCCAACGTGTCGGGCAAGATGTTCCACCAGCGCAGCTACGGCACCGACCCCGAGACCGGCCTGATCGACTACGCCGCCGTCGCCGCCGCGGCCCGCGAGTTCAAGCCGCTGATCCTGGTCGCCGGTTACTCGGCCTACCCGCGCCGGGTCAACTTCGCCACCATGCGTGAGATCGCCGACGAGGTCGGTGCCACGCTGCTGGTCGACATGGCCCACTTCGCCGGCCTGGTGGCCGGCAAGGTGTTCACCGGCGACGAAGATCCGGTGCCGCATGCGCACGTCACCACCACCACCACGCACAAGTCGCTGCGCGGACCGCGCGGTGGCCTGGTGCTGGCCACCGAGGAGTACGCCCCCGCCGTCGACAAGGGCTGCCCGATGGTGCTGGGCGGACCGCTCTCGCACGTGATGGCGGCCAAGGCCGTTGCGCTGGCCGAGGCCCGCCAGCCCGCGTTCCGCGAATACGCACAGGCCGTGGCCGACAACGCCAAGGCGTTGGCCGACGGATTCCTCAAGCGCGGGGCGCGACTGGTCACCGGCGGCACCGACAACCATCTGGTGCTGCTCGACGTCACCTCGTTCGGGCTGACAGGCAGGCAGGCCGAGTCGGCACTGCTGGACGCCGGCGTCGTCACCAACCGCAACTCCATCCCGGCCGACCCGAACGGCGCCTGGTACACCAGCGGTATCCGGTTCGGCACTCCGGCGCTGACCACCCGCGGCTTCGGTGCCGCCGAGTTCGACCGGGTGGCCGAACTCGTCGTCGACGTGCTGAAGAACACCGAGCCCGCCGCCGCCTCCAACGGACCGTCGAAGGCCAAGTACACGCTGGCCGACGGGGTCGCCGACCGGGTGCACGCCGCGTCGGCGGAGATCCTCGCGGCCAACCCGCTCTACCCGGGACTCACCCTCTGACACGCCGGTCGGCGGATTTTAAGAAACGTGTGAATGCGGGTTACAGTTACTTTTATGGCTGAGAAACCCGTTGCCAACGCGCTGATCCTTGAGCTCGAGCCGGTCGTGGCGGAGAACCTGTCGCGACACCTCGCCACCGAGGAACCCTGGTACGGCCACGACTATGTGCCCTTCGACCAGGGTGAGAACTTCGCCTTCCTGGGCGGCAAGGACTGGGACCCGTCCCAGGTGACCCTGCCCAAGTCGGTCACCGATGCCTGCGAGATCCTGCTCATCACCAAGGACAACCTCGCCGCGCACCACCGCGAGATCGTCGAACACTTCATCCTCGAGGAGAAGTGGGGCCGCTGGATCGGCCGCTGGACCGCCGAGGAGCACCTGCACGCCATTGCGCTGCGCAACTACCTGGTGGTCACCCGCGAGATCGACCCGTCGGCCAATGAGGACGTGCGGGTCGAGCACGTCATGAAGGGCTACCGGGCCGACCGGTTCTCCCAGATCGAGACCCTGGTGTTCATGACGTTCTTCGAGCGCGAGCACGCGGTGTTCACCCGCAACCTGCAGGCGCAGATCGCCGAGCCCACCCTCAAGGGCCTCATCGGCCGGATCGCCGCCGACGAGGAGCGCCACGAGGAGTTCTTCGCCAACCTGGTGGCGCACTGCCTGGCCACCGACACCCGCGCCGAGACCGTCAGCGCCATCGCCCGCCGCGCCGCAGAGCTCGACGTCCTCGGTGGGGACATCGAGGCCTACGCCGACAAGCGGGCTACCGTCGCCGAGGCCGGCATCTTCGACGATGCCGCCCGACGTGCCGTTATCGCCGACCTGATCGCCGTATGGGGCGTCGCCGAGGAACCAGAGTTACGAGAGTTCACCGGCGCGTAACCTGTTGTGCCGGTTGGCCCGGCGCGCCTGCCAAGCGCATCCCGTAGAGCGGGAGTAGCGTCGATTCCGATGGCTAGCGAATTGCTTTGCTGTCCGGGCGGTACCGATCTTTTCGCGAGAACGGGACCGGCCCCGGTCCTCGGTACCGCGGTGCCCGCCGAAACGCTTCCGCGGGGCCGCGGAGGTCTAGGAGCGCCTCGTGACCGATTCGCCGATCCGGACCTACGTGCTCGACACCTCCGTGCTGCTGTCCGATCCCTGGGCATGCACACGGTTCGCCGAGCATGAGGTGGTTGTCCCTCTCGTGGTTATCAGCGAGTTGGAGGCCAAACGGCACCATCACGAACTTGGCTGGTTCGCCCGCCAGGCCCTACGTCTATTCGACGATCTGCGATTGGAACACGGGCGGCTTGATCAGCCCATTCCCGTCGGTAAACACGGCGGTGTGCTGCACATCGAGCTGAACCACAGCGACCCCACGGTGCTGCCGGTCGGCTTCCGCACCGACACCAACGATGCGCGCATCCTGACCTGTGCGGCCAACCTGGCCGCCGAGGGCAAGCACGTCACGCTGGTGAGCAAGGACATCCCGCTGCGCGTCAAGGCGGGAGCGGTCGGTCTGGACGCCGACGAGTACCACGCCCAGGATGTCGTGACGTCGGGCTGGACGGGCATGAGCGAGCTCGACGCGGCACCCGAGGAGATCGACACGCTGTTCGCCGAGGGCGACCTCGACCTGGCGGCCGCGCGGGACCTGCCCTGCCACACCGGCGTTCGGCTGCTCGGCGGCAACTCCTCGGCGCTGGGCCGGGTGAACGCGGACAAGCGGGTGCAGCTGGTCCGTGGCGATCGCGAAGTGTTCGGCCTCCGGGGAAGGTCAGCCGAACAACGCGTCGCCCTCGATCTGCTGCTCGACGAATCCGTCGGCATCGTCTCGCTCGGCGGTAAGGCCGGCACCGGTAAATCGGCGCTGGCGTTGTGCGCCGGCCTGGAGGCGGTGCTGGAACGCCGCACCCAGCGCAAGGTGGTCGTCTTCCGGCCGCTGTATGCGGTCGGCGGCCAGGATCTTGGCTATCTGCCCGGCAGTGAGAGCGAGAAGATGGGCCCGTGGGCACAGGCCGTCTTCGACACACTGGAGGGACTGGCCAGCCCGGCGGTGCTGGAGGAAGTGCTCTCCCGCGGGATGTTGGAAGTGTTGCCGCTCACCCATATTCGCGGCCGGTCGCTGCACGACTCGTTCGTGATCGTCGACGAGGCACAGTCGCTGGAACGCAATGTGCTGCTGACCGTGCTGTCCCGGCTCGGGTCGGGCTCGCGGGTCGTGCTCACCCACGATGTCGCCCAGCGCGACAATCTGCGGGTCGGCCGGCACGACGGTGTCGCCGCCGTGATCGAGAAGCTGAAGGGGCATCCGTTGTTCGCCCACATCACGCTGATGCGCAGCGAGCGGTCCCCGATCGCGGCGCTGGTCACCGAGATGCTGGAGGAGATCACCCCCGACGCCCTGCCCTGAGCAGTGATTTCGGCGTGATCGGTCGCGCCCACCGCAGCCGATCACGCCGAGATCGCTTGGGTCGCGATGTTTGCCACCGCGCTGCGATGGCTATTCCCCGCCCATGACGAGTCTGGTGGATCAATACGTCGGCGCCACCGCCTACGACGTTTCGGGCGACAAGATCGGCAAGATCGGCCGGCTGTTCGTCGACGGGCGTAGCCGCGAACCGAAGTGGGCCGAAGTGCACACCGGTCTGTTCCGGAAGGCCCAAATGCTGATCCCGCTGAGCGGTTCTCGCCAGGAGGGCCGTGCGGTGACGCTCACGGTCAGCAAGGCGGCGGTCAGGGAGGCGCCGAAGGTGCGGGTCGGCGAGGGAGTCACCCTGGACGATGCCGACCGGCTTTCCCGGCACTACCGGCTCGACGAACCGCAACCGGAGGCGCCGCAGCCGCCTGCGCCGCACTCCACCGCACTGGACATCGCCGCGGCCGCGGCCGGTATGGGTGGCACCGCGGTCAACACCGCGGCGTGGTCACCAGCGGAGAACCAGCACCCGGACACGTTCGAGGAGCCGGAGCCGACCCGCTAGGCCCCTGTCTTTCTTGCCGAGCAGACGCAAATGGCCCCCGAAACACCTGTTTCAGGGGCCATTCACGTCTGCTCGTGAGGGCGGGTCGCTAGTCGCCCGGCTTGACCTTGGCCATCGCCAGCACGTCGAGGCGCTTGTCCAGTTCCGCCTCGGACAGCTTGTCGCCGATCAGGCCGCGGTCGATCACCGTCTGGCGGATGGTCTTGCGCTCCTTGAGGGCTTCCTTGGCGACCTTGGCGGCCTCCTCGTAGCCGATCGCCGAGTTCAGCGGCGTCACGATGGACGGTGACGACTCGGCCAGCTCACGCAGGTGCGCCTCGTTGGCCACCAACCCGTCAATGCACTTGCCGGCGAACAACTTCGAGACATTGGCCAGCAGGGTGAACGACTCCAGCACATTGCGCGCCATCATCGGGATGTAGACGTTGAGTTCGAACGCACCGGACAGCCCGCCGACGGTGACCGCGGCGTCGTTGCCGATGACCTGCGCGGCCACCTGGGTGACCGCTTCCGGCAGCACCGGATTGACCTTGCCCGGCATGATCGAGCTGCCCGGCTGCAGGTCCGGCAGCTGCAACTCACCCAGACCGGTCAGCGGGCCCGAGCCCATCCAGCGCACATCGTTGGCGATCTTGGTCAGCGACACCGCGATGGTCTTCAGCGCGCCGGACGCCTCGACCAGCCCGTCGCGGGCGGCCTGAGCTTCGAAAGAATCTGCGGCGGTGCGCAGTTCGCCCAGTCCGGTCTGATCGACCAGCACCTCGACCACCTTGGCGCCGAAGCCTTCGGGGGCGTTGAGGCCGGTGCCGACTGCGGTACCGCCGATGGCCAGCTCGCCCAGACGGGGCAGCGTCGCCTTCACCCGCTCGATGCCGGCCTCGATCTGCCGGGCGTAGCCGCCGAATTCCTGGCCGAGTGTCACCGGCACGGCGTCCATCAGGTGGGTGCGGCCGGACTTGACGGTGGTGCGCCACTGCCGTGCCTTGCCGGCCAGCGACTCGTGCAGGATCTCCAGAGCCGGGATCAGATGGCGCACAGCGGCTTCGGTCGCCGCGATATGGGTGGCGGTGGGGAAGGTGTCGTTTGAGCTCTGCGACATGTTGACGTCGTCATTGGGGTGGATGGTGACGCCGTTGGCCGCGGCGATGGACGCGATGACCTCGTTGGCGTTCATGTTCGAGCTGGTGCCCGACCCGGTCTGGAAGACATCGATGGGGAACTGGTCGTCGTGCAGGCCGTCGGCGATCTCGGCGGCGGCGGCGATGATGGCGTCGGCCTTGTCGGCGGCCAGCAGTCCGAGGTCCTTGTTGACCTGTGCGCAGGCGCCCTTCAGCAGGCCCATCGCGCGGATCTGGGTGCGCTCGAGCGGGCGGAACGAGATCGGGAAGTTCTCCACCGCCCGCTGGGTCTGGGCCCGCCACAGGGCGTTGACCGGAACCCGGACCTCACCCATCGTGTCGTGCTCGATCCGGTACTCGACGTCACTGTCGGTCATCTGGGTCCTTTTCGTGGGTCGCTGATGCGGTCAGGGGAGAGGATGTGCTGCGGACAGGTCTCCGGTGAAGTCCACCGAGGAGTACTCGTTGAGCTTGGACAGCCGGTGGTAGGCCTCGATCATCCGGACGGTGCCGGACTTGGACCGCATCACGATCGACTGGGTGGTGGCGCCGCCGCCGGAGTACTGGACCCCCTTGAGCAGATCGCCATCGGTGACGCCGGTGGCCGAGAAGAAGACGTTCTCGCCGGAGACCAGGTCCTCGGTGAGCAGCACCCGGTCCAGGTCGTAGCCACGGTCGAGGGCCTTCTGCTTCTCGTCGTCGTCGGTGGGGGCGAGCTGGGCCTGGATGGCGCCACCCATGCAGCGGATGGCCGCCGCGGCGATGATGCCCTCGGGGGTGCCGCCGATCCCGACGAGGATGTCGGTGCCGGACCCGGGGCGGCAGGCGGCGATGGCACCGGCGACGTCGCCGTCGGAGATCAGCCGGATGCGGGCGCCGGCCTCGCGGACATCGGCGATCAGCTGGGCGTGCCGCGGCCGGTCCAGGATGCAGACGGTCAGGTCGGCGACGCTGGACTTCTTGATCTTGGCGACGTTCTTGATGTTCTCGGCGATCGGCGCGGTGATGTCGATGGCGTCGGCGGCGTCCGGACCGACGGCGATCTTGTGCATGTAGTAGACCGCGGACGGGTCGAACATGGCGCCGCGCTCGGCGACGGCGAGCACCGAGATGGCGTTGGGCATGCCCTTGCTCATCAGAGTGGTGCCGTCGACGGGGTCGACGGCGAAGTCGCAGTCGGGTCCGTCGCCGTTGCCGACCTCTTCGCCGTTGTAGAGCATGGGGGCGTTGTCCTTCTCGCCCTCACCGATGACCACGA
This sequence comes from Mycolicibacterium frederiksbergense, assembly GCA_030499155.1. Taxonomy (GTDB): domain Bacteria; phylum Actinomycetota; class Actinomycetes; order Mycobacteriales; family Mycobacteriaceae; genus Mycobacterium; species Mycobacterium frederiksbergense_A. The sequence goes on from JAUKNU010000001.1 coordinate 2,913,443, forward strand.
CACCGCGCATCGACACGGAGTTCACCAATTCGCGCATGGCGTCGACGGCCGCGCCGTCGCCGCCCTCCTTGTCACCGCGGCCGACCCAACGGCCCGCGGCCATGGCTCCGGCTTCGGTGACTCGCACGAGTTCGAGGGCGAGGTTGCGGTCTGGGGCTTCCCGGCGCGAAGGCGTCATGGGCCAGATTGTCCCATTAGCGGGTCGAAGATTGGGAACTGGGATACTGGCTGTCATGACTACCCCGGAACCGGACCCCGACGCACCGGTGATGGTGCCGGTTCCCCGGCCCGCCAAGGACCGGCTCCTGCAGGATGGCCGCGACATGTTCTGGTCGATGGCCCCGCTGGTGTTGATCTGCATCGTGCTGGCCGGCGTGCTCGGCATGTGCTCGTTCGCGCCCAGCGGGCCCGGTCAGGGTGACATCCCGCAGTTCGACGCGCCTGCCGCGCTGCAGGCCGACGCCGAGGTGCTGAAGTTCCCGGTCAGGCTGCCGGAGCTGCCCGCGGGCTGGCAACCCAACTCGGGGTCGCGCGGCGGTATCGACGGCGGCCGCACCGACCCGGCGACCGGTCAGCAGGTCCGGGCGCTGACTTCGCGGGTCGGCTATATCGCCCCGAGCAAGATGTATCTGAGCCTGACGCAGAGCAACGCCGACGAGGCCAGGCTGGTCGGTTACCTGAATCCCGAGGCGGTGCCCACCGGCGCGCAGGATGTCGACGGGGTGAATTGGGTCGTGTACGAACCGGGTGAGGGCGAGCCGATCTGGACCACGCGCCTGCCGGACTCGGCGCAGCTCGCGATCACCGGAGCCGGATCAGCCGACGATTTCCGCACGCTGGCCAAGGCCGTGCAGACGCAGACTCCGCTGCCCGCTTAGTCGGTCTTGTCGGCGGCAGGCTCGTTCGCCGCGGCCACCGGTGGTGCGTGACGCCGCGCCCGGGCCCGTGCGATCAGCTCTCTGAGCCTGCTGGGTTTGTCGGGTTCGTCTTCCAGGGCCTCGGTGCCCATCTCCATCGGCACACCCTGGTAGACCCAGAGGTAGACGCTGATGGTGGTGACGATGACGATCATCACCACCGGCCCGATGACGATGCCGAGGAAGCCGAACATGGTGATCCCGGCGAACACCGACAGCAGCATCAGCGCCGAGTCGAGTTTGGCCTCCTTGGGCACCAGGATCGGGCGCAGCACATTGTCGATGTTGGTCACCACGATGATGTGGAAGACGATGACGAAGATGCCGCCGAAGACATTGCCGAACAGCGCAAGACCGATCCCGAACGGGATGGTGACGATGCCGCCGCCGAGCGGGATCACCGACAGCGCGGACAGCAGGATGGCGAAGATGAAGAACCCGTCGTGGAAGCCGGCGATGTAGATCGAGATGGCGCCGGCAATGCCCTGAGCCAGCGCGATGACGAACTGGCCGCGCACGGTGCCGCGCACCATGGCCGCCATCTTGGCCAGATACAGGTCGGTGGCCTCCTCGCCGAGCGGGTTGAGCCGGCGGATCAGCAGGCGCAGGTCGTCGCCGTTGACCAGCAGCGAGATGAACACGTACAGGAAGATGACCGCGGCGGTGAGACCGCCGAACAGTCCACCGGCCGCACCCTGCAGGAAGTGCAGGCCCCATTCGCCGGCGCGCTGGGCGAAGGTGACCACCCAGTGCTGCAGCTGCTCGGGGGTGATTTCGGTGCTCTTCAGGAACGGCACCCGGTCGATCAGCTCGTTGACCACCCGCAGTGAGCGGTCCCCGAGGGTGCTCAGGTCGGTCTTGCCCACCCAGTCGGCGACGTTGCGCACCATGGTGGTGATCTGCACGACGCCGAGGGCGACGGCGCCGCTGATCGGGATGATCACCATGGCCAGCGCCGCAAACAGGGTCAGGGTGGCCGACAGGCCGGCGCTGAACCTCCTGCGCAGCCGCTCGTAGAGCGGGTCGAACAGGTAGGCCACCACCGCCGCGACCACGATGAGGATGAAGTAGCCGCGCAGGAAGTAGGCGCCGAAGGCGATCGCGATGACGGTCGCGATGGCCAGCGCCCGCTTCTGGCTGAGGGTGAACTCCGTTTTCACGGGTCTATTGGACAGGTTCTGTCACTGTTGCGCGAGCTTCATGATGTGCCCGAGCAGATCCGGATACCGCTTCATGTGGGATCCGCCGTTCAGGTCGAGCACCTCACCGGTCAGCCAGGACGCCTTGGTGAGGAACACCACGGCCTCGGCGATGTCCTCGGGAGTGCCGGCGCGGCCCAGCGGGGTGTTCTCCACGTACTCCTCGACGACCCCGGGTACCAGGGCAGCGCCCTCGGTCAGCGGGGTGTGCACGAAACCGGGCGCCACGGCATTGACCCGGATTCCGCGCGGCGCCAACTCCAGGGCCGCCACCTGGGTGAGCATCGACAGTCCGGCCTTGGCTGAACAGTAGGCGCTCATGCCTGCGGCGGGCTGGCGGCCGTTGAGGGAGGAGATGGAGACCAGCGCGCCGCCGTCGTTCAGATACCGGCCGGCGTATTTGGCGACGATGAAGGCGCCGTTGAGACAGACGTCGATGACGGCCCGGAAGTCCTCCACCGCGAGGTCGACGATGAGCCCGATATTGGAGAATCCGGCGCAGCTCACCACCGCGCCGATCGGGCCGGTGGTCTCGAAAAGTGTTGCCACCGAAGCTTCGTCGATGACGTCGACCGCCGCCCCCGAGTGCGGTTCGCCGAGTTCGGTGGCGCGGGCGGTGGCGCCCTCGGAATTGCGGTCGGCGACGACGACGCGGTACCCCTCGGCCGCCAGCGCCTGCGCCGAGGCCCAGCCGATACCCGAGGCCCCGCCGATCACCACTGCAGTTTTCGTCATACACCTGTCTCCGGTCGTGGGTCTCCCCATTTGTCGCTGATGGCCTTCCACGGGTCCGCATATCGCATCCCGGTGCCGTGATATGCCGTCTGGCGCTTGAGGATCTGCTTGGCCAGCGGCGCGATGACGCGCAGCAGGGGGCGTTTGATACCGGCGTTCTCGGCCGTCTCCATCAGCATGTCGGGCCACGAATGATTCTGAAAGCCAAGTACTTCCTGGGCTCGTGTGGTGTCCATCCAGTCCGTGTTGAACCAGCTGTCATCGTTGCGCGGGTCGCCCTTGAGTCCGGTGGGCAGACCTCCCACCAGGCCCAGCGCGGCTGCCATCGCCGGGGCCACATCGCCCTGCAGCAGGCGATGGGTGGCATCGTCACCACCGATGAGCAGTGTCTCGCCCAGCGCGTCGGCGGTGGTGGCCGCGGCGAAGGCGCTCGCCACGTCGCGCACGTCGACGGTCTGCAGCCGGCCGTCGGTGGGCAGCATGCCCTCGAAGTAGAAGTTGTCGATCTTCATGTAGGAGCCGGGGCTGGCGGTCAAGACACCGCCGAGCCGCAGGATCACCCAGTCCAGCGCTGAGGTCCGCACGATCTTCTCGGCCTTGACCTTGTGGTCGCCGTAGATGTCGGCGGGGTTGACCGGGGTTTCCGCGGTGAGCACCCCGCCCACCGTGTGCGGGTTTCGCGAGCCGTAGACGGCGATGCTGGAAGCAAGTACGAAACGGGCCGGTGCGGAGAGCTTTTCGGCGGCGCGCACGAGACTGGCGGTGGCATCGACGTTGACGCGTTCGGCCAGTCCACGGCGCTGGTAGATGAACGGCGGGATGACCGCTGCGAGATGGATGATCGCCGCGGGCGCCACCTCGTCGACGAGGGTGCCGACGGCCGTGGGGTCGGTGAGGTCGGCCCAGCGCACGGTGACGCCGACCGGTAGAGACTCGGCGGCCTTCCGATTGGCCGGGACGTCCAGATCGGTGGCGACCACGCGCCGTCCGTCGGCCGCGAGTCGGTGCACGGTTGCTGAACCGACCAGCCCGAAGGCTCCGGTCACCAACACGGTTTCGGTCATCGGGACTCCATCAGCCGGGGGCGCAACGTCTGTCACAGTAGCGAACGGAGTCGTAGTTGATTAGTTGATCTTCAGATCCAGCCGGGCGGGTCGGCGCACCAGCACGCTGGGCAGCCACACCGGTCGCCCCGGCGCCTCCAACCACGTCGTGCGGTCCAGCAGGCGCCCGAGCACCGTCCGCGCTTCGAGGCGGGCCAGGGCGGCGCCGACGCAGAAGTGCAGACCCTTCCCGAAACCCAGGTGGGTTCGGGCTGCGCCACGATCGAGCCGGAATTCATTGGGGGAGTCGAACTGTCGCGGATCGCGGTTGGCGGCACCCCACAGCAGAAGCAGGTGTTGACCGGCACGCAGCTCGGTTCCGGCCAGGGTGCAGTCGGTCAGCACGTGCCGATAGTGCCCGCGGAACGGTGATTCGTAGCGCAGTACCTCGTCGATGAAGGCCCCGAGCAGCGCGGGATTGTCGCGGACCTGACGCTGCACGTCCGGACGGGTCCCCAGCAGCCAGGCTGCGCTGCCCAACAGTGAGGCCGTCGACTCCGCGCCGGCCACGACGAGTTGGATGAGGACAAGGGCTGCGGTGCCGGCGTCCAGGTCGCTGGCCAACTTGCCCATCAGGGTGTCGCGGGGATCCGGCCCGGAGCTGTTGAATTGCTCGACGAGATAGCCGCCGAGTTCCATTGCGGCCAGCCCGGCGGCGGCGAGCTGGTCATCATCGACCAACCCGTCGAGCAGTTGGGTGCTGGCGTAGGCGCGGCGCACCAGCTCGTCGACATCGGTGTCGGGCAGTCCGAGCAGACGCGCCACCATCATCATCGGGAGGCGATTGGCGACCTGGCCCATCCATTCCAGGTCGGTGCCCGTCCACAACTCCTCGAAGCAGGCGCCGATGACCGGTTCCCATGCCTGCAGGTGTTTGGCGGCGAGCGTGAGCGACACCGGTTTGCGGTGGGCGGCGTGCAGTGGTTCATCGGCGGTCGCCAGGACGTGTGACGGGTCGCCGGTTCCGGCCATCTCGAACGGGGAGACCGAGCCGTCCGGTCGATAGACCATCGTTGCGGTGAGATTCGAGGAGAAGTCGCCGGGACGCGCGGTGGCCTCGATGACCGCGTCCCAGGTGGACACCACGAAGAAGCCGCTGTCGTCGATCTGCTGCACGGGATCGGCGCGCAGCAGATCGTAGAGCGGGTAGGGGTCGTTCAGCCCTGTCTCGAAGAAGTGCTGTGCCGCAATCATTTTCCCAGGTTCGGTGGTAGTCGGTCCGGAGTCAATGCGCGGTGCGGATGTTGACACACCAGGATTGTGGCGAGGGTGGGGCGCCGTCTCAACGGGCCGGCTTGAGCTGGGAAACAGGTGAGAAGGACCGGACAATTCGTCTCACGCTGAGATATACAGGTCCGTATGTCGCCACAAGGTCGTGACTGGTTGATCGGCGCGGACCGCCGCACGGCTGCCGCCGAACGCATCTACGCCGCCGCGGCCGACTTGATGGAGCGCGGGGGAATCGACGATGTCGACATCGAGGCCCTCGCGGCGGCCGTGCACTGTTCGCGGGCCACGATCTACCGCCATGCCGGCACCAAATCGCAGATCCGGGACGCCGTGCTCACGCGCTCGGCGTCGCGCATCGTCGCGACCGTTCGGACCGCGGTGGCCGAGCTGACCGGACCGGATCGCGTGCAGACCGCGATCCTGGTCGCGCTGCGTGAGATCCGCGCCGACCCGCTGGCCGCAACGTTGGTGGACGCCCCGGGTTCGCGTTCACTGACCGCATCGGACGTGGTGATGCGCTACGCGGCAGAGTTCGCCGGGGTGACCGACGACGATCCCGAGGCGGCCGCCTGGATCGTGAGAGTCGTATTGTCGCTGTTGTTCTGGCCGGCAACGGATCTCGCGACGGAGCGCCGAATGCTGGAGCGCTTTCTGGCTCCGGCGTTCGGGGATGGGCCATCCTGACCCGAGGGCTCGTGGAGTACCGGCACTGTCCGCCGATCGGATGAATTTCGGCACCTGCGCCCTGGTGTGATGGTCAAAATTGACAGAAATTACAATTTCGCCCTGCGAACACTTTGCTGATGGCGTAGTTTCACCCTATCTGCAGTCTTCAGTGACATGGTGCAAACCCATCGATGGTTTGCCTATTGCTGTCTGCACATAGGGGGATCGCCATGATGCACGCACACAGGCGCGGTTTGCTCGCGGTACTGAGCGCTGTGGTCCTCCTCGTCTCGGCGCCCTCGGCCTATGCGGTGCAGACTCGCATCGGCATCAACGGCGCGCGCCCCAGCGACCTGCCGGGCGTGAGCGACATCCTCGGCGACGCCGGGTTCACGCAGGACGGGTGGCTGCACCACGCCTCGAACGTCGGGAGCAACTGGCTGCCCGGCACGACACCGGTGCCGCTGGACTATCCGGCGCAGTTGGGGCCATTGTGGGGTACCGGCGCGTTGTCGGGGGATCGCTCCCTGGCCGCGGGTCAGGCTGCGCTGCACACCGCGATCCTCGCCGAGTTGGCGAAGGGTAATACCGTCTCGGTTACCGGCCTGAGCCTGGGCACCATGGTGATCGACCGGGAAATCGCCTATCTGCAGACCCTTTCGGCGGCCGAGGCGCCTCCGGTGGACAGCGTCACCTTCTATGTCTTCGGCGGTGAGTCCCGGGGTTTCGGCCAGATGTACGCGCGGGGCGTCACGGTTCCGCTCATCGGCGTCACGTTCCAGACTGTGCCGGACAGTCGGTACGACACGGTCGTCGTGTACGGGCAGTGGGACGGCTGGGCGGCGCCGCCGGACCGCCCGTGGAACGTGCTCGCCGTCGCGAATGCCGTCATGGGCGCGTTCTACACGGTCGACGGGTCCAACGATCATTCCCGGGCCGCCACCCGAAGCCCGGCGGACGCGGTCCTCGTCTCCGATGTCACGAACCCGCTGGGCGGACGTGTCACCACATACATGATTCCGGAGGCCAGCCTTCCCATCACCCGACCGCTGCGCCGGCTCGGTGTGCCCGGGGCGGTCGTCGACAGGCTCAATGAGTTACTCCTCCCGTGGATCAGGGCCGGATATTCGAGCATGACCCCCGAGCTGGGTCTGCGCTTCGACAACGGCCGACTGTTGTGGACCCCTGCACCGGCGCCGCCGCCCCCGCCACCCGCACCGCCGGCACTGACGGCGGGCGACAGCAACCCGCCCAGTGCCGCCCGCGTGACACAGCTGCGGGACCGCTTCGACATTGCACCGCAGGAACTTCCGGACTCGCCGCCTGCCGAGGAAGGCGAGCTGGCCGGGGATGGCCCACCGAAAGAGCTGTCGTCGCGACTGGACTTCGCGGAGCGCGCGGATGCCGACGATGACGCCGACGAGCCAGTGGATCTGCTGTCAGAAGCCGACGCCGAAGCCGACAGCGACGAGCCGACCTCTCTGACGTCACGCGAGGAGGACTCCGGCACCGCGGGAGATACTGACGCGCCGCAGGATTCGCCGGCCTCCGATGACAAGCCGGCGGACGCGCCCGCCGACGCCGCGGCCTAGGTCAATTCTTGACGCAGCGAAAACCGATGTGGCTCATGCCGGTATCGACCATCTGCGGTCGCCGCGCGGCCGGCCGGTATCGCATGCAATAACTGTCCGCGCACAAAAACGATCCGCCCTTGATCACCTTGCGCGGGATCTCGAACTGGGGCTGTGCGGGGTCGTAGCTGTCCGCGGCACAGCAGGATCCGCCGGACGGGTCCGGACCGTACCAGTCGGTCGTCCATTCCCACACATTGCCGGCCATGTCGAACAGGCCGTACCCGTTGGGATCGAAGCTGCCGACGGGCTGGGTCGTGCCGTAACCGGACTCCGGTAGGTAGGGAAATTCGCCGTGCCAGTAGTTCGCCCTGCGCTCACCGGGGCGCTCCGGGTCCGCGCCCCAGGTATAGGCCGCACCGGCCAGTCCGCCGCGGGCTGCGGTCTCCCACTGGGCTTCGGTGGGTAGCGTGAGTCCGGCCCATTCGGCGAAGCTCTGGGCGTCCTCGTAGGCGATGTGCACCACCGGGTGCCGGTCACGGCCGGTCAGTGATGAGCGGGGTCCGCGTGGATGGTTCCAGCAGGCGCCGGGGGTCCAGGTCCACCATTGGCTGAGGTGGCGCAGATCCACCGGTCCCGCGGTGCGCCGGAAGACCATCGAACCGGGAATCAGGTTCTCCGCGGGTGCACCCGGGTAGTCGGCGGGGTTGACCGGCCGTTCGGCGACGGTGCGGTAGCCGGTGTCGTCCACGAATGCCGCGAACTGGCTGTTGGTCACCTGGTGGCGCTGGATCCAGAAGCCGTCCACGGTCACCTCCCGTGCCGGCGCCTCCTCGGGGTAGTGCGCGTCGGAACCCAGTGTGGTGGTCTGTGGCTCGATCCAGACCAGGTCGTCGTCACGCACTGAAGACGGTCGACCAGTCATCGCGCATGCTCACGACGGTCCAGCCGTATTGCTCGGCGTGGCCCAGCGCACGTTCGGCCCCCGCGGTGTAGGAGAATTCGCGTTCGGCATCGTCGTGGAGCACCAGCAGTTTCAGGGACGGGCCGTCCTGGCCGCCGGTGTAGGTCAGCATCTCGTCATCGCCGTTGGAGTTGCCCGCCGCCAGGATGGGACGGCGGCCGATGCGATTCCAGATGCGCACCGGTTTCTCCGGCCCGTCATCCCAGATGTCCAGGGCGGGCTGCAGCACCAGGTCACCGTGCCCGTCGGCACCGACGAACTTCAGTCCCTGTGCGCTGCCGACCACCCGTTCGGGTGGAATGCCGTAGATCTGGCTGGTGACCGGGCGCATGAAGTCGCGGCCACCGCCCGAGACGATGTAGCAGGTGAACCCGTGATCGTGCAGGTAGCGCAGCAGTTCCACCATCGGCAGGTACGTGCACTCCAGGTACGGCCGCCCGAGGGTGGGGTGCGTGGCCTCGGCGAAGAAGGTGCCGACCCCGGCGGCGTGATCCTCGACCTTCACCGAATCGTGCAGTGACAGTACAGCCGCAGCAAGGGTTTTCAGATCCGCATCGTCACCCTGGTAGTGCTTGGTGACCGCGCTGCCGAACCACTGCAGGTCCCCGTTGTGTGCCGCCAGATACGGCTGCCCTTCGGCGAGCGAGGGATCGGCGGCCACCTTCTCGGCCAGCCGCCGGACGATGAAGTCGAGCTGGATGTACATCGGTTTCTCACACCACAACGTGCCGTCATTGTCGAACACCGCGACGCGTTCCTCGGGTGCCACGAACTGCGGACCTTGCGCGGTGACGCGGCCGACGAAGTCGGTGATCGCCGACTTCGTCGGGCCGTCGACCCAGGATGCGAGTTCTGCCACCGTTAACCACCCCCGGTGGCGAGGAACTTCTCCAATTCCTCCACGGCATGGCTGATGGTGAACGATGCCGGCTCCTGGCGCGGCGGGAATTCCTTGAAGGTCTCCAGAAACTGCGTCACGATCGCCGATCCATAGAACATCAGGAAGAGCCGGTCGATCATCCAGTCCCAGTAGGTGTTCGACGTGACGTCGGCGCGTTCGAACGGGTCGGTGCGCAGATTGAACAGCTTCGGTGCCCGCAGCTTGGTGAACGGCTCGAACCACACCTGCAGCGTGCCCTGGCAGCGCTGCTCCATGAACACGATCTTCCAGTTGTCGGCTCGGATGCCCAACACATCACCGTCGTCGGAAAAGTAGATCATCCCGCGGCGCGGGCTCTTGTCCACTTCGCCGGTGAGATATGGCAGCAGGTTGTAGCCGTCAATGTGCACCTTGTACTCGGTTTCGCCGTCGGCCCCCGCCTTGTGGCCCGATTTCAGCTTGTCGACGATGTCCGGATCACCCGCGGCCGCCAGGAACGTGGGCAGCCATCATGGTGTTGGACAATCTCGTTAGAGATCGTCCCGGGCTTGATCTTTCCGGGCCAGCGGACCATTTCCGGGATTCGGAAGGCGCCTTCCCAGTTGGTGGCCTTCTCGCTGCGGAACGGAGTGGTGGCACCGTCGGGCCAGCTGTTGGCGTGCGGGCCGTTGTCGGTGGAGTAGATGACGATGGTGTCCTCGGCGATACCGAGTTCGTCGACGAGGTCCAGCAGCGTCCCGACGTTGCGGTCATGGTCGATCATCGTGTCGTGGTACGGCGACTGCCAGCGCCCGGCCTGGCCGCGGCTCTCCGGCTTCGTGTGGGTCCGGAAATGCATGTGGGTCAGGTTCATCCAGACGAAGAACGGAACGTCGGCCTCATGCTGACGCTTGATGAAGTCGACCGCAGCCGCGGTGGTTTCGTCATCCACGGTTTCCATCCGCAACTTGGTCAGCGGCCCGGTGTCCTCGATACGTTGCTTCCCGACAGGCCCGTACCGTTCATCGACTTCGCCCGAGTCTTCGGCGGTGGCCCACGAGTGGATGACGCCACGGGGCAGCAGTGCCTTGCGCAGTATCGGTGCTTCTTCTTCGGTGGGGTAGTCCTCGTGCTCGGGCTCCTCCTCGGCGTTGAGGTGGTAAAGGTTGCCGAAGAACTCGTCGAACCCGTGCACCGTCGGCAGGAACTTGTTGAGGTCACCCAGATGGTTCTTGCCGAATTGCCCAGTGGCATAGCCCAGTGGCTTGAGTAGTTCGGCGATGGTCGGGTCTTCCTTTTGCAACCCGATATCGACACCGGGCATACCGACCTTGCTCATACCGGTGCGGTAGACGCTCTGCCCGGTGATGAACGACGAACGACCCGCGGTGCAACTCTGTTCGCCGTACGAGTCGGTGAACAGCATTCCCTCGTTGGCAACGCGATCGATATTGGGAGTCTGGTAGCCCATCATGCCCCGGCTGTAACAGCTCAGGTTCCAGATGCCGATGTCGTCGCCCCAGATGACCAGGATGTTCGGTTTGGCGGCAGGCATGCTCAGTCCTTACTTCGGGCGGATTCTCACGGTCGTGGCAAGAGTGTGTCGAGCGTAGAGGTGTTCGGTGACCTCGGGGCGGATTACCAATGCGCCGCCCGACACCCCGCAGCCATGTTGTGACAGTGCTTGCCACTCTGACATTTGCTGCACCCGCAGCGGCATTCGTGGTCCGAGCGGTCACGGACCGTCCGCGCGCTGCGGGGTCGGATATCCATGAGAATCACCTAGTCCGATGCCAAGAAGTCCTCGAGCTTCTTGACGATCTGGTCGACGCTGAAGCTGGCCGGTGGATGCCGGGGCGGAAATTCCTTGAAGGTGTCCAGGAATTGCGCCGCCATTGCGGTGGCGTAGAACACGAAGTAGTCGTGTCGCAGGAACCACTCGTAATAGGTGTTCGAGGTGATGTCGGCATATTCGTACGGGTCGGTGCGCAGGTTGAACAACTTGGGTACCCGCAGCGGTGTGAACGGCTCGGCCCACGTGCGCAGGGTGCCCTGGCAACGCTGCTCGGCGAAGACGATCTTCCAATTCTCGAAACGCATCCCGACCAGTTCGGAGTCGTCGTTGAAGTAGAAGAAACCGCGTCGCGGGCTGTTCTCGACCTCTCCGGTCAGGTACGGCAGCAGGTTGAACCCGTCGATGTGCACCGTGTATTCGGTATCGCCGATCGTGAGGCCCTTCTTGAGTTTCTCACTGATATCGGGATCGCCCGCCGCGGCGAGCAGCGTGGGCAGCCAGTCGTGGTGCTGGACGATCTCGTTGGACACTGAGCCCGCCTTGATCTTCCCCGGCCAGCGGATCAGTTCGGGCACCCGGTAGGCACCCTCCCAGTTGGTGTTCTTCTCGCTGCGAAACGGGGTGGTGCCCGCGTCCGGCCAACTGTTGCGATGCGGGCCGTTGTCGGTGGAGTAGATGACGATGGTGTTCTCGGCGATACCCAGTTCGTCGAGCACATCGAGCACGGTGCCGACGTTGCGGTCATGGTCGATCATCGCGTCGTGGTACTCGGACTGCCACAACCCGGCCTGTCCCTTGCTGCCGGGTTTGAGGTGCGTGTAAAGGTGCATGTGGGTGAAGTTGCACCAGACGAAGAACGGGTTGTCGGCCTCGTGCTGGCGCTTGATGTACTCGACGGTGCGGTCGGCGATGTCGTCGTCGATGGTCTCCATCCGCTTGGCCGTCAGCGGACCGGTGTCCTCGATGGTCTGCTTACCGACCGGTCCGAACTTCTCGTCGTCCGGTTCGCCGGACACCTCATCGATCGCCGTGCAATCGAGCACACCACGTGGCAGCGCCGTCGCGTACAACCTCGGGAACTGGTCTTTGTGCGGGTAGTCGTACTGCTCGGGTTCCTCTTCGGCGTTGAGGTGGTACAGGTTGCCGTAGAACTCGTCGAATCCGTGCACCGTCGGCAGGTACTTGTTGAGGTCGCCGAAGTGGTTCTTGCCGAACTGTCCGGTGGCATATCCCAAGGGCTTGAGCAGCTCGGCGATCGTCGGATCCTCGGCGGCCCAACCGATATCGACACCCGGCACACCGACTTTGCTCATCCCGGTGCGGTAGACACTCTGCCCACTGATGAAGGCCGCGCGGCCGGCGGTGCAGCTTTGCTCCCCGTAGGAGTCGGTGAAGCGCATGCCCTCGGCGGCGATCCGGTCGATGTTCGGGGTGCGGTAGCCCATCAGACCGTCGCTGTAGCAGCTGAGGTTGCTGATCCCGATATCGTCACCCCAGATGACGAGAATGTTCGGCTTTCCGTCGGGCACATTGTCTCCTCTGATCGGTGACGCACCTAGGGGCAATACTACGAGTCGCTCACCACGCTCGGGAGCGTTCGGCGCGTCCCGCCCCCTCGTCTCGTATCGCCTTGCGTTTCAGAGCGATAGCGGGGCGGCAACGATCCCGTCGGACCCCGGTCTACTCTGGAGGAATCGTGGGTTCCTCGCGTGCCCGATCCGTCGGTTGCCGTCTGCGGTCGCTCTTCTAGTGATGGGAGCATTGCCGATGGTCGATGTCACTGCCGAACATCTGTCCGCCACCCGGCTCGCCATCTGCGGGCGCACCGATCAGCGCGGCACCGTCGACGGCGCGTGGTGGCCGCCGGCCTACGACCTCAAGACCACGCTGCCCGACCTGATTTCGGTGATGGGCCGGTGGCTCGGACCGGTTTCCCGGGTGCTGTATGACCCGAGCCTGTTCCCGTCGGCGCCCTCGCGCATCATCCGTGGCACCACGGTGATTTCGGTGGACCGCTACTCGCTGGTGGCCAGGGACACCATCTACCTGACCGGCACCCACACCCGCAACGCGCTGCTCTACGTGGTGCCACCGGAAACCAGCGCCGACAACGCGTGCGACCTGCTCAAGCGGGTCGAGAGCACCACGATTCCGATGACGGTGCGGATGCTGCGTGCCATCGTCGGCGGTCATCCCGCCGCGCGGGAACAGCTGGGCTGATTTGGGCCGCGGCCGGTGCGTACCGTAACCTGGGGCTCACGTTTCCCCGGTTCTGTAGACGCCGCGCGGGAAGCCAGAGGCCGGGACGCTACAGCGTCACCGGCCTTGTCCAGCTCTGGAGCCGGTCTCGACGCTGTCGATGAACTCACGAACCAGCACGGGGTACCGCCCGCGATCGGGGCGGAAGATGTCGTGCGGTGAGTCGGGGAACTCGTGCAGGCGCGCGACCGGGAACAGCCGCCGGTACCGGGCCCACGCCGCCGCGTCGATGATCGGGCTGTTGGGGCTGCGGACCACCAGCAGCGGCGGGCCCCACTGCGCCAGCGGCTCCCACAGCGACCGTGACACCGCGGCGGCGAAGGTCGCGACGGCGGCGCTGCGGTCGAGGCGTTCGTGCACCGGTGTGCCCCGCCAGCGGCCGTCCAATACGCCCATGGCGATCTCATCGGGTAACGCGATCTCCTCGGGCAGGTAGTCGCCGATCGAGACGGACCGGACCCGGTCGGGGTGGGCCAGCGCCCAGGTCAGCGCGTAGGACGTGCCGCGGGAGAACGTCACGAGATGCACCGGGCCGTCGGTCACCGCGTCGACCGCGGCCCCGATGTCACCGGCGCGCGCCGCGGCGTCGTACGGGCCGGTCGGCGCGACGCTGGATCCGTGGCCGCGTAGTTCGACGACGATGGTGCGCCGGCCGAACAGCGGCAGCACGCCGGTGTAGTCGGCTGCGACGCAGGTGAATCCGGGCACGAACACGACAGGAGCGCCGCGGTCGTCGCCGCCGGAGTCGAGATAGCGGATACGGGCGTCACCGTGGTCGGCGACGCGGAACTGCGGCATGGATGGAAGTAAATCAGCCCTTCGGTGGGACCGGCGCGGCGGCTGCCACCAGCGGCTCGGACCCCTGGGCTTCCATCGTGTGGAACAGCTCCGTGTAATAGGGCAGGCATTCGGCCATCGCCTGTTCGGTGCTGAACAGCGGCTCGTAGCCCAGGTCGCGCTGCGCCTTGGCGATCGAGAAGTAGTTGTTCAGGTAAAGCCGTTCCACGGCAAGGGGTTCGACCAGCGGCTCGCGGACGCCGTACTTGAAGTGCAGCCACTGCCAGCCCATCATCACCTTGTGCACGAGCTTGCCGGACACTCGGAAGTTCGGCAGGTTGCGGCCGCACGCCGCGACCACGGGGCGGGCGAACTCGAACATGTTGAGCGGTTCGCCGTCGTTGATGAAGTACGCCTGGCCGGGGGCCGACCCGCCGGGAACCAGGTGCTCGGCGGCCAGGATGAAACCGTGAATCAGGTTGTGCACGTAGGAGTTGTCCAGCTTGATGTTCTTGTTGCCGACGAGCACCTTGACGTGCCCGGCAAGCACGTTCTCGAACACCTTGCGGAACATCGTCTGATCGCCGCGGCCCCAGATGCCGCTGGGCCGGATGGAGCAGGTGAGCATGCCGTGTTCACCGTTCTGGCCGAGGACGAACTGCTCGGCGACAACCTTCGTCTCGGTGTACAGATCGTTGAAACGGCCTGTGTACGGCAGGGTTTCGTCGCCGTTTTGGATGTCCTGTCCGCCCATCACCACGCTGTTGGACGCGGTGTAGACGAAACGCCGGACTCCGGCGGTCTGCCCGGCGTGCACCAGGTTCTTCGTGCCCTCGACGTTGACGTCGAAACTGCGCTTGCGGTACTCCGCGGTGACCGACGCGCCGCCCATCAGGTCGATGATCGCGGCGGTGTGGATGACGGTGTCGACGCCGTCGACGGCGGCGGCCACATCGCCGGTGTCGGTGATATCTCCGACAACGGTCTGCAGATTCGGATGGGCGGGCAGTGGGGACGGTGCCCGGTCGAACGAGCGGACCTCGTGGCCGCGTTCGAGCAGTGTCGTCACCAGGTTGGCGCCGACGAAGCCGGAGCCTCCGGTCACCAGGACTCGGCCCAGGTCAGTGCGCAATGTTGGGTCACCCATGAGGTCAGGGTAACTGAAACGTGTTCCAGTTTTGAAGCCCAGCGGGTTGAAACGTTCGAGGAGCTTGCGCTGTCAACTTTCTTCGGCATCGCCGGCGGCCAGCGTGTCGGCCACCTTCTTGCGCGCGCCGGCGAGGTGCTCTTCGCACCGTTTGGCCAGCTCCTCGCCGCGTTCCCAGAGTTTCAGGGAGGCGTCCAGGTCGAGTCCGCCGTGCTCCAGCTGCGCCACCACCTCGATCAGTTCGTCGCGCGCCTCTTCGTACCCCATGTGACTAATGGGCTTCATCTACACCCTCGCTGACTGTCGTGATGGCACCGTCGGCAACCCGCACCCGCAGCCGGGTGCCCGCCGGGGCGTCGTCGATCGATCGCAGGATCGGCCGGTCCTGCGGGCCCACCACCTGAACGACGGCGTAGCCGCGCGCCAGGGTGGCCGCCGGGCCCAGTGTGCCCAGGCGTGCGCGTAGATGCGCCAGGCGGTCGGTCTCGGCGGCGACCAGCCGCCCGATGTCCCGGCGCACGGTGCGCCGGGCCCGGTGGACCTCCTCGGCGCGGGCATCCAGGGCCTGCAGCGGCCGGGCCAGCACGGGCCGCGAGCGCAGCTGATCGATGACGTGCTGTTCGCGGCGCACCCAGTTGCGCAGGGCCTGGGCGCTGCGCCGGCGCATATCGTCGACGCCGGCCTGCTCGGCGGCCGCGTCGGGGACCACCCGCTTGGCCGCGTCGGTGGGGGTGGCCGCACGCAGGTCGGCGACCAGGTCGCAGAGCGGGTTGTCGGGTTCGTGACCGACGGCGCTGATCACCGGGGTGGTGCAGGCGGCGATGGCCCGGCACAGTGTCTCGTCGGAGAACGGCAGCAGGTCTTCCACGCTGCCGCCGCCGCGCGCGAGGATGATGACGTCGACGGCCGGGTCGGCGTCGAGGGCGGCCAGGGCCTCCACGATCTGGGCGACCGCGCCGGCGCCCTGCACGGCGGTGTTGCGTACCGCGAACGCCACCGCCGGCCAGCGCCCGGAGGCGATCGAGACCACATCGTGTTCGGCCGCCGAAGCGCGGCCGGTGATGAGGCCGATGGTGTTGGGCAGGAACGGGATCGGGCGTTTGAGCCGCCGGTCGAAGAGGCCCTCGGCCTCCAGCAGCCGGCGCAGCCGTTCGATGCGGGCGAGCAGTTCGCCGACCCCGACGGCGCGGATATCGCTGACCCGCAACGAGAAGCTGCCCCGGGCGGTGTAGAACTGCGGTTTGCCGTGCACGATGACCTGGACGCCCTCGGCGAGTTGCACCGGCGCGTTGACCACCAGGTCACGCGGGCAGGTGAGCGACAGCGACATGTCGGCTGCCGGGTCGCGCAGCACCAGGAAGGCGGTGGGGGAGCCGTGCCGCACGTTCAACTGGGCGATCTGTCCCTCCACCCAGACCGTGCCGAGCCGGTCGATCCATTTGGCGACCCGGGTCGCCACCGCGCGGACCGGCCACGGGTTCTCCGGGGATTGGCCGGGTTCGCTCACTTCGCCGACGCGCGGGTGATCCTGTTGGCGAGCAGCGTCTGGAACGGGGCACGGGCCTTGTTGGCCTCCTCGAAGGCCAGCAGGGCTTCCAGGTCGGCGACCTTCAGTGAGGTCAGCCGCGCCCGCAGCTGCGCCAGCGTCAGCGACTCGTAGCCGAGCTCCTCGACCACGCCGGGCGCCGAGCCGTTGGTGGCGGCCTTCGGGGCTTCCGTCTGTTCCGGTTCGCCCTCGCTGAAGAGCGCGAACCGGCCTTCGGAGCGACGAGCGACCGTGTTGTCGGTGCGCCGCGCCGAGGAGATATCGGACACCACGTCGTCATCGGCGAGGTTCTTGAACGGATCGTCGGGCAGGTCCTCGTCGAAGGTCGCCCACTCCGGCTGTTCGTCCTTGGGTGGGAACAGCTCCTCAAGTGCCTCGTCACCGCGATTGACCAGATCGGCGACGTCCTGCTGCACCTTCATCACCAGGTGAGCCAGCTGGCTGGCCACCGTCATCGGGTAGGTGAGGATCGTCTGCGGGAGCTTGCGTGTCTCGTCCAGCGCGGTCACCGCCGCACCCACCAGCAATCGGACTCCGTATGGTGCAGTTGCCATGGGTGCAGCCTACGGCTGGCCGCGGACGGGTGCCGGTAAGTACCCTGGTTGCATGCCACCAACCGTCAACATGGGTATTCCGGGCGCCGCCAGCTCGGTCAGTTCACGGGTGGCAGGTAAGCGGGTCCTGCTCGCCGAGCCGCGCGGCTACTGCGCGGGCGTGGATCGCGCCGTCGAAACCGTGGAAAGAGCGCTGGAAAAGCACGGCGCCCCGATCTACGTACGCCATGAGATCGTGCACAACCGCTACGTGGTGGACACGCTGGCCAAGGCCGGTGCCGTCTTCGTCGAGCAGACCGATGAGGTGCCCGAAGGCTCCATCGTGGTGTTCTCCGCGCACGGCGTCGCGCCGACCGTCCACGTCGAGGCCGCAGAGCGCAACCTGCAGACCATCGACGCGACCTGCCCGCTGGTGACCAAGGTGCACAACGAGGCCAAGCGGTTCGCCCGCGACGACTACGACATCCTGCTCGTCGGCCACGAAGGTCACGAGGAGGTGGTCGGCACCGCCGGTGAGGCGCCCGATCATGTCCAGGTGGTGGACAACCCGGACGCCGTCGACAAGGTCACCGTCCGCGATCCCAACAAGGTGATCTGGTTGTCCCAGACCACGCTGAGCGTCGACGAGACGATGGAGACGGTGCGCAGGCTGCGGGAGAAGTTCCCGACGCTGCAGGACCCCCCCAGCGATGACATCTGCTACGCCACCCAGAACCGCCAGGTCGCGGTGAAGGCGATGGCGCCGGAATGCGAGCTGGTGATCGTCGTCGGCTCGAAGAACTCGTCGAACTCGGTGCGGCTGGTCGAGGTGGCGCTGAACGCCGGCTCGCAGAACTCCTACCTGGTGGACTACGCCGACGATATCGACCCGGCGTGGTTCTCCGGCGTGACGACCGTGGGCGTCACCTCCGGTGCCTCGGTGCCCGAGATCCTGGTGCGCGGCGTGCTGGACCGCTTGGCTGAATACGGCTACGGCACCGTGCAACCGGTGACCACGGCCAACGAGACACTCGTGTTCGCTCTGCCCCGGGAGATCCGTCCGCCGCGCAACTGACGGTACGTTCGTGCCCTGTGGGCCTTCTGCGACGTGTGATCCCCGTCCTGTGCGTGACCGTGCTGCTGCTCGCCGGCTGCAGTGACACCGAAGACCGGCTGAACGCCGTCGTCAACGGTTTCGCCGAGGCGCTCAATCGTGCCGATCCGCCCGCGGCCGCCGCGCTGACCACCGATCAGGCGTCCGCGGACGTGCTCGGAAAGCTCTACGCCAGCCTCGGCAAGGACGTCCGCTTCGAGGTGTCCGAGATGCAGCGCCAGGACGACGCGGCCACCTTCACGCTCGCCGCGACGTGGAAGTTCGGGCCCGAGAAGGCCACCGAGTGGACCTACACGACGCAGGGCAGCGCGACGGTCGACGGGGAGGACTGGAAGGTCCGGTGGGACCCGGCCACCGTCGCACCCGGCCTCGATGAGGGCCCGCTGTCCTACAGCACGCTGGCACCGCAGCCCGCCGCCCGGGTGCTGGACCGCACCGGCGCCGACCTGCTCACCCAGCACATCGTGACCCTCGTCGACGTCGCACCCGGCGCCGATGTGAATGCCGTTGTCGCGCTGCTCAATCCGATTGCGCCGACGATCACCGCGGAGTCGCTGACCGGCGATCTGGCGGCGGGCAGGCCCGTCACCGCCGTCACGTTGCGCGCGGAGGACCTACTGCCGATCCAGGAGCAGCTGGCCGCGCTGCCCAACGTGACGCTGCGGCCGCAGACCCGGCTGTTGGCCACTGACCGCGCGCTGACCTCACCGACGCTGTCCGGGCTGTCCGAGCTGTGGCAACAGCGCAGCGATGCCGCCGCCGGGTGGGCGGTGTCCGCGGAGACCGCGACGGGCCCCAAGCGGGTGGGCGGCCAGGACGCGCAACCGGTCGGTGACATCGCCGCCACGCTGGACATCGGCATGCAGCTGGCCGCGGAGAATGCGCTGGCCCCGCTGACGACACCGGCCGCGATCGTGGCCATCCAGCCGTCCACCGGCAACCTGCTCGCCGTCGCGCAGAACGCGCCCGCCGACGCCCAGGGACCGATCGCGCTGACGGGGCTGTACCCGCCGGGTTCGACGTTCAAGACGGTGACGGTGTCCGCGGCGCTGCAGGCCGGCCAGGTCACCCCCGACACCATCGTCGGCTGCCCCGGCACCGAGAACATCGAGGGCCGCCAGATCCCCAACGACGACAATTTCGCACTCGGCGACGTCCCGCTGCACACCGCGTTCGCGCGGTCCTGCAACACCACGATGGGCCGGCTGGCCGTCAACCTGCCGCCCGACGGACTGACCAAGGCCGCGGCGCAGCTCGGTCTGGGCATCGACTACGTCGCGCCCGGCATGACGACCGTCACCGGGAGCGTGCCGGTCGCGGACTCCTCGGCGCTGCGCGTCGAGGAGGGTATCGGGCAGGGCAAGGTCACCGCGTCGCCGTTTGGGATGGCGCTGGTCGCCGCGACGCTCGCGCACGGCTCGGTACCGGCGCCGACGATCGTGGCGGGCGAGCCGGGCGTGCCGGACAGCACCCCCGAGCCGCTGCCGAGCGGTGTCGACGAGCAGGTGCGGGCGATGATGCGCGAGACGGTCACCGGGGGCACTGCCACCCAGCTGCAGGACATCCCCGACATGCTCGGTAAGACCGGCACCGCCGAATATATCGACGACACGCACGCACACGGCTGGTTCGTCGGGATCCGCGGTGATCTTGCGTTGGCGGTGTTCGTCAGCGACGCGGGCAGCTCCACGCCCGCGGTCGACGCGGCGGGAGCGCTGCTACGCGCGGTGCCGTAGCGGGCTACTCCCAGTCGTCGCGGCGGTGGCTCGCGCGCGGACGGGTGCGGTGCTCGGTGTGGCGTTCCTCATCGGTGCTGCGGTAGCGCACCCGCGAGACGGGATGGTGGCTGCTGTCGGTGGGCGACGAGCGACGCGGCCGCTCCTGATACGGGTCCTGGCGTTCGTCGGGCCGCCCGAGGTCCCCCTCGTAGCCGTCGGGCCGCGGACGCCGCCGCGGGCGCTCGTACGGTGCGCCGTCACGCGGGTCGTAGGGGTCATAGCCGCGGGGCGGGGGTGGGGTGCGCCGGGGCTCGCGCGGGTCTCGGGGGTCGCGGGCCGACGGGTTGCGGGGACGACGCGGCTGACGCTCGCCGGGCAGCGGCGGCTCGCCTTGGCGACGGGGACGGCCGGAGCGCTCCCGGGCGGCGGCCCGCTCGCGGCGATCGGCGGCGGCGGCCGATGCGGCGATATCGGATTCCGGCGGACGGTTGTGCCGCGCGCGGGAGGGCTCACCGGCGCGCGGGGCGCGGCGTGGCCGCTCGTAGGGTTCGGCGGACTCACGGCGGGGCCGGCGCGGAGCCCGGATCGGTTCGTCCTCGTCGACCTCGACCGGGCCTGCGCTGCGGGCGAACCGACGGGCCGCGCGCCGCGGAGTCTCGGCGGGCGGATCGGCCGCTGCGGCGGCTTCGACAGGCTCGGTGCCGCGGTCGAGGTACCAGCGGGCCATGCCGACCAGCAGCACCACAGCCGAGGTGAAGAACATCAGCGGGAAACGTTCGATCAACGGATAGCCGCAGTTGATCAGGATGTCCTTGATGCCACTGAGCTCGCCCCCGTGGAACAGGAAGTAGGAGGTGGGCACGGCGACGAACAGGATCAGCGGGGGCTGGATGACGGCGGTGAAGACTCCGCTGCGGCGCACCAGCACCACCGCGGCCAGACAGCCCAGCACGTAGAAGGTGGCGAAGACGGCGCCGAGTTCCTTGTTACCCGCACCCGCGTCATAGGCGAAGCCGACGGCCGTTGCCGTCACCGCCAACAGGGTGGCGCCCCACCACGGCAGTCCGGACGGCAGACCCGGCAGACTCGGTGGCAGCAACCCCTGGAATCGGGGGAGCGCGGAGCGGTGATCAACCGACTCCGTCGGCTCTGCTGACTGACCTGACACACGTCGACCGTACCGGCTGTAACTGCTGGTGTGCTGCCAGCACGCGCTGAGGAGATCGTCACAACCCTTAGACTCTGGAGTCCGTGAGCTTGAACCTCGGAATCGTCGGTCTCCCCAATGTCGGCAAGTCGACCCTTTTCAACGCGTTGACGCGGAACGACGTGCTGGCCGCGAACTACCCGTTCGCGACCATCGAACCCAATGAGGGTGTGGTGGCGCTGCCCGACCCCCGGCTGGACAAACTGGCCGAGATCTTCGGGTCGGAGAAGACCGTGCCGGCGCCGGTCACGTTCGTCGACATCGCCGGCATCGTGAAGGGTGCCTCCGAGGGTGCCGGGCTGGGCAACAAGTTCCTGGCCAACATCCGCGAGTGCGACGCGATCTGTCAGGTGGTGCGCGCCTTCGCCGATGACGATGTGGTGCATGTCGACGGCCGGGTGGACCCGCGTTCGGATATCGAGGTCATCGAGACCGAGCTGATCCTGGCCGATATGCAGACCCTGGAGAAGGCGGTGCCGCGGCTGGAGAAGGAAGCGCGCACCAACAAGGACCGCAAGGCCGTGCTGGAGGCGGCGGTGGCGGCGCAGGCGGTGCTCGACACCGGCAAGACCCTCTTCTCGGCCGGAACCGATGTGTCGCTGCTGCGCGAGCTGAACCTGATGACCACCAAACCGTTCCTGTATGTGTTCAACGCCGACGAGTCGGTGCTCACCGATGAGGCCAAGCAGGCCGAGCTGCGCGCGCTGGTGGCCCCGGCGGATGCGGTGTTCCTGGACGCCAAGATCGAATCCGAGCTGATCGAGCTCGATGACGAGTCCGCGGCCGAACTGCTGGAGTCCATCGGGCAGACCGAGCGAGGTCTGGATGCGTTGGCGCGGGCCGGTTTCCACACCCTGAACCTGCAGACCTACCTGACCGCCGGGCCGAAAGAGTCCCGCGCGTGGACGATTCACCGCGGCGACACCGCGCCGAAGGCGGCCGGCGTCATCCACACCGACTTCGAGAAGGGCTTCATCAAGGCCGAGATCGTGTCCTTCGCCGACCTGGTGGAGGCCGGCTCGATGGCCGCGGCCAAGGCTGCCGGCAAGGTCCGGATGGAGGGCAAGGACTACGTGATGGCCGACGGGGATGTGGTGGAGTTCCGGTTCAACGTCTGAGCCGATCGCAATGTCAGTCTGAGAGCCTCGCGACGCATATATATCCATGGTGCAGCTGTCAGCCTGACATTGCGTGCGGCACACGGCCTAGACTCGAGTAGCCCGCCAGCTAGCAGTGTCTAGCGCGAGCGGGTGACCGCGCCCGCCCGACTTGCCCGGCGGGTCGCAGGAGAGCCGAATGATCAGTCAATGGCTGGTGAGCAACCTCCCGTCGTGGCTGCTCCTGCTCGGCATCATCGTGTTCGTCACGGGCGGAGCCATTCTCGTTCAGAAGGTCGTGCGCCGCAGGTTCCCCAGCCTCAAGGGTGACGAGCACAACGACGTCATCAAGTTCGCGTTCGGGGTGGTGGGTTTCGTGTTCGCGTTCTTCCTCGGCTTCGTGGTTTCCGCGATGTGGGGACAGATCGGCGATGCGGACGGCCGCGCGCGCACCGAAGGATCCGCGGGAGTGCAACTGGCCAGGAACTCCATGGTGTTCGACCAGCCTGATCGCGACAACATCCGCAAGGCCCTGCTCGAATACCACCAGGCCGCGTTGGTCGAGTGGCGCGAGAACGCCACCGGCAGTTCCTCCGCCGATGCGGACGCGGCGTTGACGCGACTCAGTTCGGCCTTCGAGCAGGTCCAAGCCCGTACAGACGCGCAAAAGACGCTGCTGGCAACCTCTTTCAGCAACCTCGACAGCCTCAGTCAGGCCCGTACGCAGCGGGTGCTGCAAGCGAGCACCGATGTCGGACCACCGTGGTCGTTGTGGGCGGTCATCTGGCTGACCAGTGCCCTCATGCTGTTGTGCGCCATCATCTACGACGTCCAGAAACCCTCCACGCACTACGCCATGGTGGCAATCCTGGGCGTTTCCTCGGCGACATCGGGACGTCCTCGGCGCCGCTGGAACAGGTCATCCGGCAGTTGTCGTAGCCGAGGCCTTCAGCCAGGTGTGAGCCGGAAGACCGGGATCTGCCGGCCGGCCGGGGCCGTCTTGTCGCGGTAGTCGTCATATCCGGCGTAGACCCGCTCGGCCAGGCCGAACAAGCGCTCGTAATCGTCGGGATCGGTCACCTCGGACGCCGTGAAGGGTTCCATACCGAACTCGCATTCCGGGTTGGCCTTCAGGTTGTAATACCACTGGGGATGCTTGGCGCCGCCGAAGTTCGAGGCGATCAGGATGACGTCCTGCCCGTCGTGGAAATACGTGAGCTGCACCTGACGCCGCTGTCCGGACTTCGCGCCGGTCGACACCAGCGGCGCATTGATGATCGGCCCCATGTTGATCCGGCCACCGGTCAACCGGAACAGATACGGGTCAGTGCGGCGGGCGATGTGCCGGGCGACGAACTGGCCCACGCGTGAACGCCCGAAGCGCACACTGGCGTGGTACTTGTCACCGCGGGGCCTGTGGGGATCGACGTAGCGCAACGGCATGTACAGCACCGTACGCCGCTAGGGTGAAGACATGGCAGGGGTCCGGCATTTCCAGGTCACCTTCGACTGTGCGATACCCGAGCGGGTCGGCCGTTTCTGGTGTGAGGCACTGGGTTACGTGGTGCCACCGCCGCCTCCTGGTTTCGCGGACTGGGGCGAATTCGACGACGCATTGCCCGCTGCGAAGCAGGGGTCCGCGTTCGCCTGCGTCGATCCCGACGGGGTGGGGCCGCGGCTGTTCTTCCAGCGCGTCCCCGAGGGCAAGACAGTCAAGAACCGGGTGCATCTCGATATCCGGGTCGCTCCCGGACTGGATGGTTCGGATCGGCTCGCCGCGCTGGAGGCCGAATGCGCGCGTCTGGTCGAACTCGGTGCCACCCGGCTGCGTCTGCTGCCGGCCGGCGACGGTGAAGAGTCCTGCATCGTGATGCGAGACGTCGAGGGCAATGAGTTCTGCCTCGACTGACGGGCCGCCGGTCAACAGAGCATCGCCCGCAACTCTCTCGCGTTGCGTACCGCGTGCCCGCCGAGGTCGTTGTTGAAGTACACCAACACATCCCGGCCCTCAGTATCCCACTGGCGAATTTGGCCGGCCCACCGGCGCAGCTCCTCGGTACTGTAGGAACCGGTATACATCGCATCCGCCGCGGGCCCGTGCAGGCGCAGATAGACCAGATGGGCGGTGGCGGCCACCACGCACGGCAGACCTGGCCCGCTCATCACCACATAGGCGGCGCCGTATCTGCTCAGCAGGTCGTATACCGCCGGGTCGTCCCAGGACGGATGGCGTAGCTCCATCGCCACCGGGATTTCCGCCGGCATCGCGTTCAGGAAGTGGTCCAGCCGTTCGTCGTCACGTTGCTGCGCTGGATGCAGCTGCACCAGCAGGGCGGCCCGTCGGTCACCGAGTTCTGCCCAGCCGGCGGCCATCCGCTCGATCCACTGCTCGGGGGAACTCAGCCGGCGGGCATGGGTCAGGCCGCGCGATGCCTTCACCGACATGGTGAAGCCGGCGGGCAATCGTTGGCGCCACTGTGCGAACGTCGCCGCCTTGGGCCAGCGGTAGAAGCTCGCATTGAGCTCTACGGTGTCGAACTCCGCGGTGTAGACCTCCAACCGACGGGTTTTCGGCAGCGCCGGCGGGTAGAGCACCCCCGCCCAATGATCGTAGGACCATCCCGACGTGCCGATTCGCACCGCCATCAGCGACGTTTTCCGAGCAGTCTGCATGCGGTCTGCAGGTCGTTGACCAGGCCGGCGAATGCGGCGTCACGGCGCTCGGCCGGTCCGCGCAGCACCGAAGAAGGATGCGGCGTGGCCACGATGGCGAAAGAGCCGCCGAACTCGTCCGCCGGCGGGCGCAACACCTCGCCCCGGTGGGCCGTCAGTCGAAAGTCATTACCCAACAGTGCTTTCGCCGCGGTGGCACCGAGCGCGACCACGACTTCGGGATCGATGACATCGAGCTCGGCGAACAACCACGGTCGACAGGCGACGACTTCGGTGCGGCTGGGCGTCTTGTGAATCCGGCGCTTGTTCCCGGCCGCGCGGGTGAACTTGAAATGTTTGACCGCGTTGGTCACATACACCTGGCTGCGGTCGATCCCGGCCTCGAGCAGCGCCTTGTTCAGCAGGCGCCCGGCCGGTCCCACGAACGGTTCGCCGGCGCGGTCCTCCCGGTCGCCGGGCTGCTCGCCCACCAGCAGCATCCGCGCCGAGGAAGGGCCGTCGCCGAACACCGTCTGATCGGCATCGCGGTACAGATCGCAACCGCGGCAAGCGCGCGCAGCGTCGGCGAGCGCGCCGAGGTCGTGGACCGGCGGTATGAACTCCTGCGCGCCTGGATGCGCCACTGAAATGGCCATACGTGCGGATACCCATCCTCGGGCGGTGCATGCCCCCGACCGTCTGTCGACTGTGGGGGTTGTGCACGGAATCGGCGCGCTTTGTGTTCATGGCGCCCACACTCGGGCCGGCCGTGGGGTCCAGCCGGTGGTGCTCAGTCGGCCTTCGCGTCCACGATGACCGCGATCTCGTCGGTCAACGAGTACCCCGGCGCCAGCGACAGGCTGTCGCCGCTCCAGAACTTGCCCGGATCGAAGTAGTTCTCCCGCTTCTCGGTGCTCAGCAGCCCCATCTCCTCATAGGTGATGGCCACCGTCTCGGCGCAGTACGCGGTCTCCAGGCCCTGGGACCGCCGGCGCTGTTTGTCCCGTTCGGCCGATTCGCGGACCTTGCGGTGAATGATCGGCAGCCCGCGGGTGAAATCACTGACGATCGGCAACCGGCCGCGCAGCCAGCGTCCGGTCAACCGGGCCGTCGACGGGAAGGCGGTGCCGTTCATCCGGGCCACCACCTTGAGCATCAGATCTTCCTGCGCGCGGTCGGCCGGCGGGGTGAGCTGGCGCAGCCAGGCCTGCTGCCCGTATTCGTGCACCCAGCGTTCCACCACCTCGCGGGCATCGTTGAGCTGGACACCGCGGTGATGGGTGCCGGTCCACAGGTCCAGCAACTTCTGGCCGAGTTCGGCGTGCCAGATCAGCGGAGGCAGGTCATCGATCGCCACCGTCATGCCGACATGGTTGACCGGCGCGTTGGTCAGCGCCTGAATGGCCCGGTCGGGGCCGGAGCCGCCGCGGAACAGCCAGATATCGCCGGTCCGGGTCTCCTCGAGCGCCCGGGACACGGGCACCGTATTCGCGTTCACGACCGCAGCTTAGGCAGAATCTGGGTATGAAGGGCATCTGGAAGTGGGTCGGGCTGGCTGGTGTCGCCGGGGTGGTGGCCGGTGGAGCGCTGGTCGCCCGGGATCAGCGCATCCGAAAGGCGTACACACCCGAGGACATCCGGGCCCGGCTGCACCAGCGGCTGGATGAGGCGAACGGGCCTACCAGCCCTCGGTGAGCACCCGGTCCAGGGTGTCGACGTAGAAGTCCGCGCCCGCGAGGTCAATGCACAACGGGGGTTTGGTCTTCAGGATGTTCTGGTGGTCACCGGTCGGCTGGATGATCACGCCGAGTTCCAGCATGCGCTCAGAGATCGCCATCGTCTCGGCCGTGGCGGGTTCCAGGGTGGTCGCATCGCGGATCATCTCCACGCCCAGATAGAGCCCCATCCCGTGCACGGTGCCCACGAGCGGGTGTTTGTCGCCCAATGCCATCAGCCGGGCTTTCAGATGCTCGCCGACGCGGAGCGCGTTGTCCTGCAGACCCTCGTCGCGCAGCACGTCGAGCACCGTCAGCCCGATCGCGCAGGACAGCGGGCTGCCGCCGGTGGAGGAGAAGAAGTAACCCTGCGACCGGAAGGCCTCGGCGATCGCGCGGGTGGTGATCACCGCACCCAACGGATAGCCGTTGCCGGTCGCCTTGGCGACCGACACGATATCGGGCACCACCTGCTGCTGCGGGAACCCCCAGAACCAGTGCCCGAGGCGGCCGTAGCCGACCTGCACCTCATCGGCGATCGCCACCCCACCGGCCGCGCGCACCGCGGCGTACACCTGCTGCAGGTAACCGTCCGGCAGCGCCATGCCGCCAGCGTTGCCGTACACCGGTTCACAGATGAAGGCCGCCGGCGGGCGGCCGGCGGCGGTCATCGCCTCGATCTGGGCGACGGCCTCGCCGGCGTAGCGGTGCGCCTCGCCGCCGCGGTACTTGCCGCGGAAGCTGTTCGGCGACTCCACGGTGTGCACCCAGTCCGGGCGGGTGGCCAGCGCGTTCGGATTGTCCGCGGTCGACGTGGACACCGCGTCGGTGGCGTAGGTCCACCCGTGATAGGCCTCGCGGACGGCGATGACATCCCGGCGCCCGGTCACCGCGGTGGCCAGTCGGATCGCGAGATCGCTTGCCTCCGAACCGGAATTGACCAGGAAAACGGTGTCCAGCGGATCCGGCAGCGTCGCGGCGATCCGCTCGCTGAACTCCACCACCGCCGAATAGTTGAACCGTGAGTTGGTGTTGAGCCGGCGAAGCTGTGCCGACGCCGCGTCGGCGACCCGCGGGTGGGCGTGGCCGAGCACGGTCACGTTGTTGACCATGTCGAGGTAGGTGCGACCGGCCGTCGACATCAGGTGATGCCGGTGCCCGCGCTCGATCTGCGGAGGATGGCGGTAGTAGCGTTCCTGCACCGCGGCGAAGCTGTCGTCGCGGCGCTCCAGCAGATCCCGCTGCGCGGCGTCGGGGAGCGGATCGAGACCCAGCACCGTTCGTGGATCCCGGGACAACGTCAACCAGCCGGGTGCCAGCTCGGCCGAGGTGAACTCCGGTGCCGCCGGAGCCCCGGCCCGGCGGAGGGCCAACCGGGTCCAGCGGCCCTGCCCGATCACCCCGAGGTGCTCACCGGCGCGCACCTGGCCGGGTGCGGCACCGGATTCGACCCCGTGCAGCGTCAGCTCGAAGTCCAGTCCACGCAACGTGATCCGGTCATCGGTACGGTCCACCACCTCCCCGTCCCACGGGGCCAGCACCCGGGTCGTCGCGGCCGGCCACAACCCGATACCGGTTTCGACGACGTCGGGACTGCGCTGGGAGAGCAGGGGTGCGCGGTTCAGCCGCGGACGGCCGAACCGGGTGAGCACCAGGGCGGCACCGTCACGCACTGCCGCGGCGGCCAGCTCGTCCGCACTGTCCAGGGTGTCCGAAAGGTCAAGGGTGACCACGCTTTCGGGTTCCAGGCCGGAGATGAGCCGGTTCTCGATCTCGACCTCGGGCGCGGCCGGCGTCAAGCCGAGTTCGGTGGTGATCAGCGCCGACATCACCTCCATCGGCACCGAGGTGGCCTGCTCGAACATCCGCCACTCGTCATCGGACTGTTCGGTGACGTAGGCATTGTCCGGATCGAGTTCACCCTGCTGCGCACCGCTGACAATGAGCACCGCGGTGCGCAATACCAGCAGCGGCCAGAGTGCCTGTGCCTCCGCCGGATTCAGCGGTCGCACCGCATGGAAGGCCTTGACGCCGGGCAGGATCGAGGTCGGGTCGCTGCCGGGGTGGCCGAGCACCGAGGACAGTGTGATGGCCAGCTCGGAGATTGCCCAGGTGTGTGACAGGTCGCCGAAGTCGATGATGCCGTCCGGCAGGCCCGAGGGCCCGGCCACCACGTTCGCGTCGGTCAGATCCAGATGTACCGCCTGGCGCGGTAGGTCATCGGCGTGCGGCGCGATCCGCAACCACGCCTCGCCGGCGGCGGTCTGGAGCTCGTCGCGTTGCCGCGGCGCGTGCGCGATGAGCCGGTCGACGACGTCCTTGCCGTAGCGCAGGTCCCATTGCAGGACCCGGTCCAGGCCGGGGTGGCTGAAGCCGTCGAGGGCCCGGCTCACCCGGGCGGCGAGGTCTCCCATGGCGGCGACGGTCTCCGGGCTCAGATAGCCACGCTCGGTGAGGGTTCCGCCGGCCAGGAAGGGCAAGAGCCGGACACCCTGTGCCGGCTCGCCATCGATGGGCGGCAACGGCGTCGCGACCCGCAGGTCGGGGTGGGCCCGGGCGATCAACTCGGCCGCGGCGTCCTGCGCGGCCAGTTCGGTCTCGGTGAAGGCCGGATTCGCGATCTTGAGTACCGCCACCGGGTCGCCGTCCTCGGACACCAGGAAGTTGCAGTCCTGCTGGCTACCAAGGGATGTGACCTCGCCACGGGAGCCGTACCGCTCGGCCAGCAGCGTGGCGGCCTGTTGTTCGGTGACCTGGGCCGCCGGCAGGGCCGGCTGCTCAAGGAAATTGAAACCCGCCACGTCTCTCACGCGCCGACGAATCTCACGACGACCTCGGTGAAGGCATCGTTGTCGTCACCGGCGGCGGTATGGCCCGCCTCGGACAGTTCGACGAATTCGGCCGCGGGGACCTTCTCCAGGAAGTCGCGCACGCCCTCCTCGGACACCACATCGGAGAGCTTGCCGCGGATCAGCAGGATCGGTACCGACAGGTTGGTGGCGGCCGCCTCCAGCTTGTCCACCCGGGCGAACGGGTCATCGCCGGGTTTGGTGAGAAACGCCGGGTCCCAATGCCAGTACCACCGGCCGTCGCGCAGCCGCAGGTTCTTCTTCAGGCCCTCGGTGCTGCGGGGTCGGGGCCGGTGCGGCAGATACGCCGCGATGGCATCGGCGGCCTGCTCGAGGGAGTCGAAGCCGTGGATGTGGTTGAACATGAAATCGCGGATCCGGGCGCTGCCGTCCTTCTCGAAACGCGGCACCACATCGACGAGGATCAGCTTGGTCACCAGTTCCGGGCCCGCCTCGTGGGCGGCCTGGATGCCGGTCAGCCCGCCCATGCTGGCGCCGACCAGCGCCACCGGCCTGCCGATCTGATAGAGCACCTGCAGAATGTCGGAGCTGAGCGTCTCGACGTCATAGCTGGCGGTCGGGGAGCGGTCGCTGTCACCGTGACCGCGACTGTCCAGCGCCACGACGTGCATACCCCGGTCGGCGAGGATCTGGCCGGTGTTCTTCCAGGAGTGCCGGTTCTGCCCGCCGCCGTGCAACATCAGCACGGTCGGGCCCGATGCCGCCGTCACGGTGTCCCGGTTCCATTCGTCGGCCACCAACGAGAGGTCGTCGACACCGCGGAATGTGACGGTCTGGGGCGTGCTGTTTGCCATGCTCACGGACATCCTCTCGCCTGCCTGCGGCTCAGGTTACTGACCGGCCTTCCCAAACTGGTGTCGGGTCGGGGGTCTACGGGTCACTAGACTTGGATGCCGTGCCGTCAGTGCCATCAGCGGGATCCAGCGCCGAGGAGCGCGACCGCATCGTGGAGGCGACCTTCGACTGCCTGTCCGAACCTCATGAGAGCCCGGTGCACGTCTCGGCCATCCTGGCCCGGGCAGAGGTGTCCAGCCGCGCCTTCTACCGGCACTTCCAGTCCAAGGACGAGCTGTTCCTCGCGATGCTGGAACAGGTGACCGAACGGCTGGCCGTGCTGCTCGACGAGATCGCCGGCGCCGAGTCCCTGGCTCCGGTGGATCAGTTGCGGACGTGGCTGGACCAGATGTTCACCCTGGCCAGCGACACCGATCTGCATCGCTATCTGGCCGTGCTGGACTGCGACGAGATGCGTTCGGCCAAGGGGTATCGAGAGGCGCGTGAACGGTCTCGCGCCCGCCGGGAAGGCTCGCTGGCAACCATCCTGCGCACCGGCCACGCCGAGGGGGCGTTCCCCTGGGCGGAGCCGGAATCGGATGCCATCGCGATCGCAGCCCTGGTGAGCCGCGAGCTGACCTCGGCAAGGATCTTCGATCCGGCGCAATTTCCCCTGTCACGGGCCCGGGTCGAGGGATTCACCCTGCGTGCGCTGGGGGTCGCCGGCAAATCGTGACGCAGGCTACTGCACGGTAACTTGGCGCACCCAACCAGGTGGTCGGTGTTGTCGCTGTGGAAATCGTTATGTACGTTCTTCCGCATCCATAGCGCGCCTGTGGTCATATCGTGTTCGGAGCGCGGGCACCTTGGAAGGGACTACATGGGTAAGCGGATGTGGCACAGGGCGGGGCCGGCCCGCTGATGGCCGTCCAAGACGCCATCCCCAGTGTCGTCACCCGGCCGGTGCGCGCCTTCGGTGGCTTCTTCTCGATGACGCTGGACGTCTTCCTGTTGATGTTCCGGCCCCCGTTCGCCTGGCGCGAATACATCCTGCAGTCCTGGTTCGTGGCGCGGGTTTCCTTGCTGCCGACGCTGATGCTGACCATCCCGTACACCGTGCTGCTGACCTTCACCTTCAACATCCTGCTCACCGAGTTCGGTGCCGCGGACTTCTCGGGCACCGGCGCCGCGCTGGGCACCGTCACCCAGATCGGGCCGATCGTCACGGTTTTGGTGATCGCCGGAGCCGGCGCCACCGCCATGTGCGCCGACCTGGGCGCCAGGACGATTCGTGAGGAACTCGACGCCTTGCGGGTGATGGGCGTGAATCCGATTCAGGCATTGGTCATTCCACGGGTGCTCGCCGCCACCACCGTGTCGCTGGCGCTGTCGGCCACCGTGGTGCTGGTCGGGCTCACCGGCGCCTACTTCTTCTGCGTGTACGTCCAGCACGTCTCGCCCGGTGCGTTCGTGGCGGGCCTGACCCTCATCACCGGGCCCTCCGATGTGATGATCGCGCTGGTCAAGGCCGCACTGTTCGGGCTGACCGCCGGACTGATCGCCTGTTACAAGGGGATCTCGGTCGGTGGCGGACCGGCGGGTGTGGGCAACGCGGTGAACGAGACCGTCGTGTTCACCTTCATGGCGCTGTTCGCCATCAACGTGGTCGCCACGGCCGTCGGCGTCAGGGCGACGATGTGACCAGCGTGATGGGGCACCGCCTGCGGCGGGGAGTCGGCAGCGTCGCCGACAGCTGGAACCAGGTCGGTGTGCAGACCCAGTTCTTCGGACGCACCCTGCTCTCCATCGGCGACGTATTCGTCCGGTATCCCAAGGAACTGGTCCGGCTGATCGCCCAGATGGGCCTGGGAACCGGTGCTTTGGCCATCATCGGCGGCACGGTCGCGATCGTCGGATTCCTGACCGTCAGCACCGGTGCGCTGGTCGCGGTGCAGGGCTACAACCAATTCTCCGAGATCGGCGTCGAAGCCCTGACGGGGTTCGCGTCGGCGTTCTTCAACGTGCGTCTCATCGCGCCCGCCACCACGGCGATCGCGCTCTCGGCGACCATCGGCGCCGGCGCCACCGCCCAACTCGGCGCGATGCGCATCAACGAGGAGATCGACGCGCTCGAGGTCATCGGTATCCGCAGCATCGCCTACCTGGCGTCGAGTCGCGTCATCGCCGGTGTCATCGTGGTCATCCCGCTGTACTGCGTGGGCGTGCTGATGTCGTTCTACGCGGCGAAGATCGGCACCACGGTGATCTACGGGCAGTCCAGCGGTGTGTACGACCACTACTTCGACACGTTCCTCAACCCGATCGATCTCATCTGGTCCTTCGTCCAGTCCATCGCGATGGCGATCGTCATCATGCTGGTGCACACCTTTTACGGTTTCACCGCCAGCGGTGGCCCCGCGGGCGTCGGCGAGGCGGTCGGCCGTGCGGTGCGCACCTCGTTGGTCATCTCGGCATTCGTCGTGGTGATGATTTCCCTTGCCGTGTACGGGCAATCGGGCAACTTCAATCTGGCCGGCTGACATGGACACGTTCAAGAGCAAGGGCATCGCGCCGGGGTGGTGGACCCTGCTGCTGGTGGTGTTCGTGATCGCCGCCGTCTGGTTGTCCTACTCCCTGTTCACCGGCTCGTTGCGCAGCACCGTCCCGGTGACGCTGACCGCGGACCGCTCCGGTCTGGTCATGGAGACCAACGCCAAGGTGAAGATGCGCGGCGTCCAGGTCGGCAGGGTCGTCGCGATCCACGGTGGCGATTCCGAGGCCGCCTCGCCCGTCAAGCTGCGTCTGGACATCGACCCCGCCCAGATCCGTTTCATCCCGGCCAATGTCGAGGCCCGCATCCGGGCCACCACGATCTTCGGCGCCAAGTTCGTCGACCTCGTCTACCCGGACAGCCCGAGCGCCGAGCGGCTGGAATCCGGCCAGGTACTCGAATCCCTCAACGTCACCACCGAGGTCAACACCGTCTTCGAGAACCTCGTGGGTGTGCTCGAACAGGTCGACACGGCCAAGCTGAACGCCGCGCTGTCCGCACTCGCCGAGGGTGTCCGCGGCCGCGGCGAGGTCATCGGGCAGGCCACCACCGACGCCAATCAGGTTCTGCTGGCCCTGAACCCGCGCGCCGACACCATCCGCGAGGACTGGCAGGCGCTCAAGGGTTTCAGCGACGCCTACAGCGATGCCGCCCAAGGCATCCTGGCCACCCTGGACGCCGCCGCCACCACCGCGACCACCGTGACCGCGAACTCCCGGCAACTCGATGCGCTGCTGCTCGCGACGGCAGGCCTGTCGAACACCGGGATCGAACTGCTGGCGCCGAACAACGCCAACCTGATCAAGGCCGTCAACACCCTGCAGCCCACCACCGACCTGCTGCTCAAGTACAGCCCGTCCTACACCTGCCTGCTCACCGGCGCGAAGTACCTGCTGGACAACGGTGGCTACGAGGCCACCGGCGGTAACGGCAAGTCGTTCATCCTGGACACCAGCCTCATGCTCGGCGATGACCCGTATGCGTACCCGCGCCACCTTCCGATCGTCGGCGCCAAGGGGGGCCCGGGCGGAAAGCCGGGCTGCGGTTCGCTTCCCAGCGTCGATGACAACTGGCCGGTGCGTCAGCTGATCACCAACACCGGCTTCGGCACCGGTGTGGACTGGCGGCCCAACCCGGGCATCGCCTTCCCGGCCTACGGCAACTGGCTGCCCGTCACCCGGGCCGTGCCGGAGCCGCCGAGCATCCGGAACACCTTCGGTGGCCCGGCGATCGGGCCCATCCCGTACCCGGGCGCGCCGGCCTACGGCGCCCCGCTGTACGCGCCTGACGGCACCCCACTGTGGCCCGGTCTGCCGCCGGCGCCGCCGCCGGGAGCTCCGCGCGACCCGGGGCCGACGCCCGGCTCGGAACCCTTCGTGGTCACCGCGCCAGGTGTGCAGCCGACGCCGCTGCCGCCGCGGCCGCTGCCGGTGCCCGCCGCGCCCGGCCCGTAACGTCCGACATCCGAACCCGAGAAGGAGAAGCAAGCAGCCATGAAAGACAATCTGGGGGGCGCCATCTGGCGGCTCACCATCTTCCTGGCAGTGTGTCTGCTGGGTGTCTTCGGGTTGTTCGCGATTTTCTCCCAGTTGCGGTTCGGTGAGACAGAACAGGGCTACCGCGCCGAGTTCACCAACGTCGGCGGCATGGAGCCCGGGGACTTCGTCCGCATCGCCGGTGTCGAGGTCGGCAAGGTCGGCGATATGAGGATCCGTGACGACGGCACGGTCCTGGTCGACTTCACCGCCGACCAGTCCGTGGTGCTGACCCAGGGCACCCGCGCGGTGATCCGCTACGACGATCTCATCGGCGGCCGTTACCTCGGGCTGCAAGAGGGCACCGGCGACACCTCGCGGCTGCAGGCCGGGGACACGATTCCGTTGTCCCGCACCGCACCTCCGCTGGACCTCGACGCCCTGATCGGTGGTTTCCGCCCGCTGTTCAAGGCCCTGGAACCCGATCAGATCAATGCGCTGTCCGGGCAGCTGATCAGCGCGCTGCAGGGCCAAGGCGCCACCATCGGGTCCTTCCTGACCCAGACCGCGGCACTGACCAATACCCTCGCCGACCGCGACCAACTGATCGGTGAGGTCATCGTCAACCTGAACACCGTGCTGGGTTCGCTCGGCGGCCAGAACGAGCAGTTCGCCAAAGCCGTTGACGGACTTTCGGAATTGATCGACGGACTGGCCGCGCGCCGCACCGACATCGCCAACGGCGTCGCCTACGTCAGCGAAGCGGCGGGCAGTATCGCCGACCTGCTGGCCCAGGCCAGGCCGCCGCTGGCCAAGACCATCCAGGAGACCGATCGTGCCGCCGGCATCGTGGTCGCCGATCACGAATACTTCGACAACCTGATCAACACCCTGCCCGATGCGTATCAGGCATTGGCGCGGCAAGGCATCTACGGTGACTTCTTCAGCTTCTACCTGTGCGATATCGTCCTCAAGCTCAACGGCAAGGGCGGTCAGCCTGTGTATGTGAAGGCGGCCGGGCAGAACAGCGGGAGGTGCACCCCGCGATGAAGTCTTTCGGAGAACGTAACCAGTTCGTCGTCGGCGCAGTCGGTCTCGCGATCATCGCGGCGATCGTGCTGGGCGCGCTGAACTACGACAAGCTGCCCTTCCTGAGCCAGGGTAAGAACTACTCGGCCTACTTCGCCGAGGCCAGCGGTATCCGTGACGGCGCCTCCGTGCAGGTCTCCGGTATGCGAGTGGGCAGCGTCTCCGGTGTGGAGTTGGACGGCCAGCAGGTGCTGGTCACGTTCAAGATCGACAATGACGTGCGCATCGGGGATCGCAGTGAGGCCGCGGTCAAGACCAAGAGCCTGCTCGGCACCAAGTATCTGGAGGTCACCCCGCGCGGTGACGGCTGGCAGGACGGCACCATCCCGCTGGATCGCACGACTCCGGCCTACCAACTGCCCGACGCACTCGGCGATCTGTCGGCCACCATCAGCGGACTGAACACCAACCAGCTGACAGACTCCCTGCGGGTGCTCTCGGAGACGTTCGCCGACACCCCGCCGGAGTTGCGCGTCGCCATCGAGGGGGTGTCCCGGTTCTCCGAGACGCTCAATGAGCGCGACGCCGAATTGCGGGGACTGCTGACCAACGCCAACAAGGCCACCACGGTGCTCGCCGAACGCAGCGACCAGATCGTCGGGCTGGTCCGCAACAGCAATGCGCTGCTGGCGGAGTTGCAGGCCCAAAGCGCTGCGCTGGACGCGATCTCGGGCAACATCTCGGCGTTGAGCCGCCAGTTGCAGGGCTTCATCGCCGAGAACGACGAGACCCTGAAGCCGGCGATCGACAAGCTCAACGGCGTGCTGACCATCCTGGACAACCGCAAGGAACGTCTGCAGAGATCGCTGAAGCTCATCGGTGACTACGCCATGTCGCTGGGGGAGTCGGTGTCCGGCGGACCGTTCTTCAAGTCCTATGTCGCCAACCTGCTTCCCGGACAGTTCGTGCAGCCGTTCGTCGACGCCGCGTTCTCCGATCTGGGTCTGGACCCCAATGTGCTGCTGCCCTCGGAGCGCACCGATCCGCAGGTCGGTCAGGCCGGCACCCCGGCGATGCCGGTGCCCTTCCCGCGCACCGGTCAGGGTGGCGATCCGCGCATGACCCTGCCCGACGCCATCACCGGAAACCCGGGTGACCTCGGTTGCGGCCCGCCCGGGATCCCGCTGCCCGGCCCGACCGGGTGCTACCCGTATCGCGAGCCGATCCCGGCACCGCCGCCGGGTGGACCGCCGCCGGGACCGCCCGCACTTGCCCCGCCGGGCATCGCGTCGACCCCGACGCCCCCGGGCCCGATCTACGTGCCCGCCCCCGGTGAGCCCGCGCCGCACGGCGCCGGATCCGGCGCAGAACCGGGAGTTGGCTGATGGCTACGCCTTCCAAGCCGCGCACGCGGACATTCCTGGCGGTGGCGCTCATCGCGCTGCTGGCCGCCGGTGTGTTCGTGGTGATCAAGGTCAGTGACACCATCAACCGGGTCAACGTCGTCGCCTACTTCGACAGCAGCAACGGCATCTTCGAAGGCGACGACGTGGTGATCCTCGGCGTGCCGGTCGGCCGGATCGACAAGATCGAGCCGGAGCCCGAGCGGGTGAAGATCTCGTTCTGGTACGACGACCGCCACAAGGTGCCCGCCGACGTCAACGCGGCCATCCTGTCGCCGATGCTGGTGACGTCGCGGGCAATCCAGCTGACCCCGACCTACTCGGGTGGACCGGTGCTGGAGAACGACGCCGTCATCGAACAGGACCGCACCGTGGTGCCGGTCGAGTACGACGATGTCCGTGAACAGCTGCATCGCATCACCGAGGCGCTTCAGCCCACCGAGCCCGGCGGGGTGAGCGAACTCGGCGCCTTCATCAACACCGCCGCGGACAATCTGCGCGGCCAGGGCGCGGACATCCGGGCCACCCTGGTCAAGCTGTCCCAGGCGATTTCGGCCGTCGGCGACCACAGCACCGATGTGTTCGCCACGGTGAAGAACCTGTCGATCCTGGTCTCGGCATTGCAGGACAGCACCGACGTGATGCGCCGGCTCAACCAGAATCTGGCCTCGGTGACCGGCACGCTGGCCGACAATCCCGACGAGGTCGGCACCGCCGTGCAGGACCTCGCCGACACCGTGGGCCTGGTGCAGAGCTTCGTCGCCGAGAACCGCGAAAGCCTCGGCACCACATCGGATCGGCTGGCCGGGGTGACCCAGGCCCTCAACGACAGCCTCGGCGACGTCAAGCAGTTCCTGCACGTGGCGCCGACGTCGTTCCAGAACTACATCAACATCTATCAGCCGGCGCAGGGCGCGGTGTCGAGCGTGCCGGTGATCAACAACTTCGCCAACCCGATCAGCTTCCTGTGTGGCGCGGTGCAGGCGGCCTCGCGACTCGGCGCCGAGCAGTCCTCGAAGCTCTGCGTGCAGTACCTGGCGCCGATCATCAAGAACCGTCAGTACAACTTCCTGCCGATCGGCCAGAATCTCGCGGTCGGCACGTCGGCCCGCCCGAATGAGGTGACCTACAGCGAGGATTGGATGCGCCCGGATTACATCCCGCCGCCGGGCCCCGCTCCCGCTGCGCCGCCGGCCGGGTCTGCACCGGCTCCCGGTGGACCGCCGCTGGCCGCCGAGGCGATGGCCACCAACCCGGCCGACGGACTGCCCGGACTGATGGTGCCTACGGGACCCGGATCATGAGTACCTCCGTTCGCATTGCCGGCGCGCTGTTGGTGGTCGCTGCCGCAGCCACCGGATGCCAGTGGAAGGGCCTGAACTCGGTCGCGCTGCCCGGTGTCGAGGGTGTCGGGCCCGGGGCGTACACCGTGCAGGCCCAGATGCCCGATGTCGATCACCTGTCGCCGAATTCCCGGGTGCGCGTCGACGATGTCACCGTCGGCAACGTGACGAGGATCGAACGCCAGGGCTGGAACGCACTGGTCACCATGAGCCTCAACGAGAACGTCGTGCTGCCCGCCAACGCGACCGCCACCCTGGGCCAGACCAGCCTGCTCGGCTCGCAGCACATCGAACTCGCGCCACCGACCGCCACCGCGCCGGAGGGCAGGCTGAAGGCGGGAGCCGTGATTCCGCTGGAGTCCAGTGGAGCCTTCCCGACCACGGAACAGACGCTGGCCGCGATCTCGTTGCTGCTCAACGGCGGTGGCATCGGCGAGGTCCAGGACATCACCACCGCATTCAGCACGGCCTTCTCCGGCCGCGAGGCCGACCTGCGCAGCCTGATCGAGCAGCTCGACCTCTTCATCGCCTACAACAACGACCAGAAGGACGACATCATCGCCGCGGCCGAGAGCCTGAACTCTCTGGTCGGTCAGGTCGCCGAGCAGAAGCCGGTGGTGGACAAGGCGTTGGAGACGATCCCGAATGCGCTCGAGGTGCTCGCGGACCAACGCGAGATGCTCGCCGAGGCGCTCGCCCAGCTCGGCAAGTTCAGCGCGCTGGCCGCCGATGCGACCAGTCAGACCAGGGAAGCGCTGGTCGCCGAGCTCAAGGCCCTCGGTCCGACGCTGGAGCAGCTGGCCAACGCCGGACCGGCACTGACCCGCTCGCTGAGCTTCCTCACGACCTATCCCTTCCCGAAGGAAACCATCACCAACTGGATGCGCGGTGACTACGCCAACCTCACGCTGGTTGTCGACCTGACCCTGAGCCGCGTCGACCAGGGTCTGTTCACCGGCACCCGCTTCGAAGGCGATCTGACCGAGCTGGAGATGCAATGGGGCCGCACCATCGGCCAGCTGCCCAGCCCGTACACCGGGGTGAATCCGCTACTCGCGCCGTACCGGTGGGATCAGGGGCGAT
This sequence comes from Mycolicibacterium frederiksbergense, assembly GCA_030499155.1. Classification (GTDB taxonomy): domain Bacteria; phylum Actinomycetota; class Actinomycetes; order Mycobacteriales; family Mycobacteriaceae; genus Mycobacterium; species Mycobacterium frederiksbergense_A. Next base: position 2,952,775 of record JAUKNU010000001.1, read on the forward strand.
GACATGATCCTCACCAGACGAATCCTCATCCAGATGGCGGTCTTCATCGCCATCTCGGTGGTGGCGATCGGCATCATGGCCTTCGGATACATGCGGTTGCCGAACCTGCTCTTCGGCGCCGGGCACTACCGGGTCACCCTGGAGCTGCCCGAAACCGGGGGCCTGTACCCGCGCAGCAATGTCACCTACCGCGGATCCCAGGTGGGCCGGGTCGAAGAAGTCGGCCTCACAGACCGGGGCACCGTCGAGGCGAAGCTCTCGCTGGCCGACGACGTGCCGATCCCGGCCGACCTGGACGCCGCGGTGCACAGCCAGACCGCCGTCGGTGAGCTGTTCGTCGAACTGCTACCGCGCAGCGGTGAGGGACCCGAACTCCGCGACGGGGATGTCATCCCGCTCGACCGCACCACGGTGCCGATGGACGTCAACACGCTGCTGGACGCGACCAACCGTGGCCTGCAAGCCATTCCGGGTGACAACCTGCGCACCGCCGTCGACGAGGCCTACCTGGCGGTCGGCGGATTGGGCCCGGACCTGTCGCGGCTGGTGAAGGGTTCCACCCAGCTGGCCATCGATGCACGGGCCAACCTGGATTCGCTGACCACCCTGATCGACGAGTCGAAGCCGGTGCTCGATACCCAGACCGACACCTCCGGCGCGATCCGCGCGTGGGCGTCGAACCTGGCGACCATCACCGGCGAACTGCGCGACCACGACGATGCGGTCCGGGGCTTGCTGGAACGGGGACCCGGTGCCGCCGAGGAAGTGCGGGCGCTGCTGGACAGGCTGCAGCCGACGCTGCCGATCGTGCTCGCCAACCTGGCCAGCGTGAACCCGGTCCTGGTCACATACCAGCCCGCGCTGGAGCAGCTGCTGGTGCTGCTGCCGCAGGGCACCGCCACCACCCAGGCCACCGGTACCGCCAACCGGAACACCAAGCAGGACTACAAGGGCGCGTACCTGAACTTCAATCTGAACCTGAACCTGCCACCCACGTGCACGACCGGCTTCCTGCCGCCGCAGCAGCAGCGTGTCGCCAGCCTGGAGGACTACCCGGACCGGCCGGCCGGTGACCTGTACTGCCGGGTCCCGCAGGACTCCGCGTTCAACGTGCGTGGCGCCCGCAACCTGCCGTGCCTGACGGTGCCGGGCAAGCGTGCTCCCAGCGTCGCGATGTGCGAGAGCGACGAGAACTACGTCCCGCTCAACGACGGCTTCAACTGGAAGGGCGATCCGAACGCCACCATGTCCGGGCAGTCCATCCCGCAGGTCAGGCCGGGGACACCACCTGCGGAAACGGCGCCGCCTCCGGCCGCTGCACCCCCGCCTGTCGCAGCCGCTGAATACGATCCGGCCAGCGGCACGTACGTTGGACCGGACGGGCAGGTGTACACCCAATCGAACCTGGCCCGCACCGCGAACGAGGAGCAAACATGGCAGACGATGCTGCTACCCCCTCCGGGGAAGTGAGCGAGTCCGCATCCGAAGCTGAAGCGACAGCCACCGAAGAGACCCTCGAGACGCCAGAAGACGAAGCCGTCGAGGATTTCGACGATGCGGTGGCCGAGGAATCTGCCGAGCCCGGGATGTCGCATCTGAAACTGGCCACGATCGTCGGACTGGTGGTGGTGCTGGCCCTGGCCGGCCTGGTGGGCTGGCTCGGTTTCCGCACCTACGAATCGCAGAAGCTCGAGGCGCAACGCGCGCTGTTCCTTCAGGTCGGCCGGCAGGGCGCGATAAACCTGACCACGATCGACTGGGAGCACGCAGAGGCCGATGTGCAGCGCATCGTGGACTCGGCCACCGGCACCTTCTACGACAATTTCCAGCAGCGCGCGGGCCCGTTCATCGAGGTCGTCAAGCAGGCGCAGTCCAAGTCCGTTGGCACGGTGACCGAGGCGGGGCTGGAATCGGAATCCGATACCGAGGCCAGTGTGCTCGTCGCGGTGACGGTGCAGACCTCCAATGCCGGTGCGGCCGAACAGCAGCCGCGGCTGTGGCGGATGCGCGTCACCGTCCAGGATGTCGGCGATGATCAGGTGAAGGTGTCCAACGTGGAGTTCGTGCCGTGACCGAGAAGAAGACCGAACCCGATGCCACCGAACCCGAGCTGACCGAGGCCGAGCTGACCGAGGCCGAGGTGACCGAGTCCGATTCCACGGCCGTGGAATCGGCCGAGCCGGCCGAGGACGGGGAGGCTCCCGGGGAGCCCGAAGCGAGCCCCGCCGCGCGGGAGAAGCGATCCATCGAGTGGCCGCGGGTGCTGGCCTACGGCATCCTGCCCGCCCTGGCGCTGGTGCTGGCCATGGGTGCCGGTTACCTGAAATGGCAGGACAATTCGGTGCGCGACGGGGACGGCGCCGCGGTCGAATCGGTGCAGGTAGCCAAGGACAGCACGGTGGCGCTGCTGTCCTACAAGCCCGACACGGTGGAACAGCAGCTCTCCGATGCCCGGTCCCTGCTGACCGGAGACTTCCAGCAGGCCTACACCGATCTCACGACCGATGTCGTCATCCCGGGCGCCAAGGAGAAGCAGATCTCGGCGGTGGCCACGGTACCGGCGGCCGCGTCGGTGGAGGCCGAGCCGAATCGCGCGGTGGTACTGGTGTTCGTCAACCAGACCGTGGTGGTCGGCGCCGACGCGCCGACCGACACCGCTTCCAGCGTGCGGGTCACTCTGGAGAAGACCGGTGACCGCTGGCTGATCTCCGGTTTCGATCCGGTCTAGGCGATCGCAGGTGTCCGGCCAGATCGACATCACCGGCGACGATGTCACGCTGCGCGCGTTGACGTGGGGTGACTGGGACAACGCCGAGGCCCCGGTTGCGGTGTGCCTGCACGGATTTCCCGACACCGCCCACGGCTGGCGCAAGGTGGCCCCACAGCTCGCCGACGCGGGCTGGCGGGTGGTGGCCCCGTTCATGCGGGGGTACGCGCCGTCGTCGCTGTCGGCCCAGGGGAGCTATCACGTCGGTGCCCTGATGGACGACGCGCTGCGGGTGCTTGACGCCGCCGGTCGCACCGGGCGCGATGTCGTCATCGGGCACGACTGGGGTGCCATCGCCGCCACCGGGTTGGCCGCCATGCCGGACAGCCCGTTCGCGAAGGCCACGATCATGTCGGTGCCGCCGTCGGCGGCGTTCCGGCAGCGCTCCGACATCGCCCGGTTGGCCGCGCAGCTGCCGCGGCAACTGCGGCGCAGCTGGTACATCCTCTATTTCCAATTACCCTGGCTGCCGGAACATTCCGCGGCGCGGGTAGTGCCCAAGCTGTGGCGGGACTGGTCCCCGGGGTACGACGGTGCGCAGGATGTGCGCCTGGTGCTCGACGCCATTGGAGCGCCGGAGCACTGGCGCGCGGCGCTGGGCTATTACCGGGCCACGGTGCGCAACAGTCGCCCTCCGGCCCGCTACGCCGAGCTGCACCGGCACTGGCTGTCCGCACCCGTGCTGCCCACCCTCTACCTGCACGGCACTGACGACGGCTGTGCGTCATCGGAGTACACCCAGTGGGTGCGCCGGGTGCTGCCCGCCGGCAGTGCCGCCCATGTCATCGACGGCGGCGGGCATTTCCTGCAGCTCGATCAGCCCGCCGCCACGGCGGAACGCATCCTGGATTTCATCGGAAGTGGCCGCTAACCGGCTGACCGCGGTCGATGCCCAGATGTTCTGGATGTCGGCCAGAATGCCCAACGACACCTTCCTCGTGTACGGGTTCGACGGCGTGCCGGCGAGCCTCGACGCGGCGATCGGCCGGCTGATCACCAATGCCCGCACCAGCCCGGACCTTTCGCAACGCATCGAGGACAGTTCGCGCCGGCGGTACCCGGCCTGGGTGCCCCACGAGGTCGATGCCGGACAGTTCACCGTGCACGAGATCGCCGATACCTCCTGGACGGGCTGCCTGGCGGCTCTCAGCGCCCTTGTCGACGATCAGCTCGATCCGAGGGTGATGCCCTGGCGGCTGCATCTTTTCGCGGGTGTGCGGGGAATTCCCGGGGTCGAGGGCGAGGGCACCGTCGCCGTCCTGCAGATCACCCACGCCCTGGGCGGGGGTGGCCGGACCTGCGGACCGGCGTCGGTGATGTTCGGCGGATCCGTCGTGGTCGCACCCGTGACGCCCGTACACGCCCACCCCGCGCTGCTGCCGTGGCGCAGTGTGCAGGCCACTCGCGCCTACCGGCAACTGGTGGCCGACACCGAGGCCGGTCTGGTCCCGCCCCCGGCCGCGCCGTGTATCCCGTTGCGTACCAACGATAATCCGTCCGGTCCCCAGATCATGCGCACCCTGGTGCGGGACCGCGATGAACTTTCCGGGACCACTGTCACCGTCGCCGCGCTGGCGGCGATCTCGGAGGCGCTGGCCGGCCAGCTCGGTTCTCTCGGCGTGCCGGCCGGGGCGCTCGGGGCGGAGGTCACGATGGCCAAGCCCGGTCCGCGACAGGCCTACAACCATTTCGGGACCGTGGGTGTGGGGCTGCACCCGCAGCTTCGGTTGCCGCAGCGCATCGATGCGATCGCCGCCGATCTGGCCGCCCGCCGCCTTCGTGCTGCGCATCCGGCGATGCGGGCCTCCGAGCGCGCGTTCGAGGCCACCCCGGCACCGCTGTTGCGGTGGGGGATAAGCCAGTTCGATCCGTCGGTGCGGTCATCGACGGTCACCGGCAACACCGTGGTGTCCAGTGTCAACTGCGGCCCGGCCGATTTCACGCTCGGCGGCCGGCCGGTCCGGCTTGCCGCGGCTTTCCCCGGCCTGTCTCCGATGGTGGGCATCACCCACTGCGTGACCGGTGTCGGCAGCACGATCGCACTGAGCGTGTACGCCGCCGAATCGGCGATCGGGGATATCGACGACTATGTGCAGCGGCTGGATTCCGCGCTCTAGTTCGCCGGATGTCCATTTATTGCACATCTTTTCGTGATGTGCATGCCACAAGTGGCCGCTCGGCGCGCGGTCAGGAGGCGCGCAGGGTGCCGATCCCGACGTCCAGTGCGGCCTCCAGATAACCCAGGTCGCCGGTGGCCAGCAGGATCCCGACCCCGCCCTGGATGCCGGCCAGCAGGGCGGCTGCGCTGCGTTCGGCGTCGACCCCGCCCGCGACCTTGCCCTGATCCTGCATCGAACGCACCCCGGCGGTGATCTCGTCGTGCCAGCGCTGCATCAACGTGGCGGTGACGGCCTGGGCGCCCGGGGTGCTGCGCCCGATCTCCGACATCAGCATGCTCAGCGGGCAGCTCTGGCCCTGACGGCGATAGCGGTCCACCACCGCGTCGCGCCAGCGTTGCCACGCCGCCCACGAGTTCAGCGCGCCCAGGTGCGGCTGCTGGTCGGCCAGCACCTGTTCGGCCTCGTGCTCGGCCACGGTCAGCAGGAGTTGTTCCTTGCCGTCGGGGAAGTAGTGGAACAGCTGGCTCTTGGACGTGTGAGTCCGGGCGCGGATGTCATCGAGGGTGGTCAGGGCCACGCCGCGGGCGCGGATCTCGGCGGCGGCGCCCTCGACGATGCGCTGCCGGGTGGCCGCGCCCTTCTTCGTGAGAGTTTGGACTTGCAGGTCCATTTTCATCGGCCTACACATGGACTCATGAGTCCAAAGAATACGCGGCTTGCGGGCCGCACAGCACTGGTCACCGGCTCCACCGGCGGTCTGGGCGTCGCCATCGCGCGCGCCCTCGCCGCCGAGGGGGCATCCGTCGTCGTCACCGGCCGCAATAAGGATCGCGGCGATGCCGTCGTCGCCGAGATCCGCGCGTCCGGCGGCACCGCAACCTTCGTCGCCGCCGACCTCGGCGCCGGCGAGGCCGAGATCCGGCAGCTTGCCGAAACGGCCGGGCCCGTGGACATCCTGGTCAACAACGCCGGCGTCTGGTCCACCCCGGAACCCACCGCGGACACCTCCGAGGAAACGCTGCTGGAGTCCTACCGGGCCAATGTCATCGGGCCGTTCCAGCTCACCGGCGCGCTGGCCCCGGCGATGGCACAACGCGGGTACGGCGCAGTGGTCAACATCGGCTCCATCACCGGCCTGATCGGCAGCGACAAATCGGCGCTGTACAGCTCGACCAAGGCCGCCGTGCATTCGCTGACCAAATCGTGGGCCGCCGAGTACGGGCCGTCCGGGGTGCGGGTCAACGCCGTCGCGCCCGGCCCGATCGCCACCGAACGGGCCGCGGAGTCCGCCGATCACGTGGCACCGGTGCTGGCCCGCCTCCCGTCGCGGCGGATGAGCACCCCCGAGGAGGTCGCCGCCGCGGTGGTCTTCCTGGCCGGTGACGACGCCGCGAATATCCACGGCGCGGTGCTCAGTGTGGATGGGGGCTGGGCGGCGACGTAACAGATGGCCTAGATTCTGTTACGTGGCTGATTCCTCTTCCTATGATGTGGCGCTCCTGCTCCTGCGCGTTGTTCTCGGGCTGACCATGGCCGCCCACGGCTACAACAAGTTCTTCGGCGGCGGACGCATCCCCGGCACCGCGGGCTGGTTCGACAGCATCGGCATGAAGCCGGGCCTCTTCCACGCGCGCGTCGCGGCCGGCACCGAGATCGCCGCCGGCCTGGGCCTGGCGCTGGGTCTGCTGACGCCGGTCCCGGCCGCCGGGTTCGTGGCGCTGATGCTGGTGGCGGCGTGGACGGTGCACCGGCACAACGGCTTCTTCATCGTCAAGGAGGGCTGGGAGTACAACCTGGTGCTCGCCGTGGCCGCGGTGGCGATCGCCGGTACCGGTGCGGGCCGCTACAGCCTGGACCACCTGCTGTTCTCCGGTACCGATATCGCGTCCTGGCTGTCGGGCTGGTGCGGCCTGGCCATCGCCGTCGGCCTGGGCCTGCTCGGTGGCATCGGTCAGCTGGTGATCTTCTTCCGCCCGCCGGCCAAGACCTAACGCACCAGGCGTAATCGCCGCGGCGCCACACCGACTGTCACCCGCTGGCCCCAGGACAGCGCCAACGCGTCGGACTCCACCCCGTCGCCGAACGCGACCAGCCGGTCGGACTCGACGTCGACGCTGAGTTCGGCCGCGGTCAGCTCGCCCTCGGACAGCGCGGTGCCCGTCGCCGGTGACGGCCACGGCTCGCGGACGAACCACACCAGCCGCGGGTCCGACGGCGCCGGCAGTGTCAGCGCGCTGTGACGTTCCTGCCAGACCGAGCGGCACCAGCCGGTGGCCCCGGTCCCGGTGGACACGATGAGCCCCGATGACGCCTGCCGTTCTCCTTGTCCACCGGGCAGATTCAGTTTGTAGCGGGCCGTCTGGTGCCCGGCGTGCCCGACGAAGATCTCGTTGACGGCCATCAGCCGTTGCCCGTCGTCGGTGCTCGCCTGCACCATCGTGCGCCACTCGACCTCGGTGTCGGCGTGCGCCGCGGCGCGCATCAGCGGCACCGCGGCGTCGGGGGAGTGGATGACCAGTACTCCGGCATTGCGCGCCGGCTCCGGATCGATGCCGATCACCGGTTGGCCGTCCAGGTATTTCGCGACATTGGCGACCAGCCCGTCCTGCCCGACGACGAGCACCACGTCGCCGGGCTCGAACAGGAAGCGCGACAGGTCCGCCCGCTCGACCCGGCCGCGCCGCCAGTCCACCGGGATACCGGCCGTGATGGCCGCCAGTGCGAATTGCACATGGTTGTGCCGGGTTTCGAGTTCGTCGATGCTGCGGCCCCGGTTGCGGAGGAAGAAGGCCGCCTGCCCGTGGGTGCCGTGCGTGGCGACTGCCTCGTCGAGTTCGGTGCGGCGGTGCACGATGACCGCCCGGGGTGGGAGCGTCATGGCGTACCGAATCGGGCCAGCACCGGCGCCAGCAGATCCGGTGTCAGCACCAGGGATTGAATATTGGGCAGGTTGGCGGCGAGTTCCTTGATCGCCAGTCCCAGCAGAGTGGCATCGCTGATCTCGCGGTAGGCGGCCAGCCGCGCGGTCTCCGCGGCCGCCTCGGCCTCGCCGACCAGCCGGGCGGCCTGGGCCTGTGCCTCGGCGAGTGCCACCTCGCGCCGCGCCTTGGCCGCGGTGGCGATCTCGTCGGCGGCCCAGGCCTCCTGGGTCTTGCGCCGCTCGTTCGCGCCGTTCTGGGCCACCAGTTCCTCCTCGCGGCGGGCGAGCTCGATCTTGGTCTGCAACTCGTTCTCCCCGATGGCGCGTTCCCGCTCCACGGCCAGGGCGCGACGTTCGAAGGTCGCCTTGTCGGCGTCCTGCTGCACCCTCTCGCGGGTCGGTGTCTGCAGCGCCCGTTCCACCTCGGGCTCGGGGCGGATGGCCACCACCCGCACCCCGATCACGGCGATACCGGTCTCGGCCAACCGCGGGTCCGCGGTCAGGCCGTCGCTCATCCGCTCGCGCACGGCGCTGATCCCGTCCACCAGCGCGGTGGTGAGTGCGGTGCGGGCCAACAGGTCCAGACCGTGCTGCTGGGCGGACTCGGTCAGCAGGCCGGCCACCTGTTCCAGCGGTGCGGCCCGCCAGTAGCCGGTGTCGGTGTCGATCGAGAAATCGATCCTGGCCGCGGCCAGGGCGGGATCGACGATGCGATAGGTCACCGTCGCCTGCACGGTGACGTCCTGGAAATCGGCGGTCCTGGCGTGGAACAGCAGTGGCAGTTCGCGGTCGTCCAGTGGGATCTCGGACACCGCGGCGGTCAGCGGGCGGAACCAGAACGCCAGCCCGGCGCCGTCGTGGCTGAGCGTGCCGCGGCGCAGTGCGCGGATGTGTGCGGTGGGTTCCACCCGCAGGTGGCGGAACAGTGGGTAACGGGTGATGACGGCCATGGTGGCCACCTCCTTTATCGTCAGTCAGACGATAAGCACCACTCTGGCTTTACGTCAAGATGACGATTAGGGTGAGGTGGTGCCGCCCTACGATCCGAGCGATTACCCCGCGGCGGCGGTCACCGTCGATCTGGTGGCCCTGACCATCCGCGATGACGCACTGTGCGCGCTGGCGGTCCGCCGCGGCGAGGAGCCCTATGTCGGGCGGTGGGCGCTACCGGGTGGATTCGTACGTGCCGACGAGGATCTCGACGCTGCGGCGAGTCGTGAACTTGTCGAGGAAACCGGGGTGCCTGCCGGTCGGCTTCACCTCGAACAGCTCGGTACCTATGGCGCGCCGCGACGTGACCCGCGGATGCGGGTGATCACCGTCGCCTACCTCGGCGTGGCGCCCGATCTGCCGCTGCCGACCCCCGGTGGTGATGCGGCAGGCGCCCGGTGGGCGCCGGTGGGGGAGCTGGAGCAGGCCGGACTGGCCTTCGACCACGCCGCGATTTTGGCCGACGGTATCGAGCGTGCCCGCGCCAAGATCGAGTACACCCCGCTGGCGACCACCTTCTGCGCCGACGAGTTCACCGTCGCCGAGTTGCGCAGAGTGTACGAGATCATGTGGGGCACAACGCTGGACAGCCGCAACTTCCATCGAAAGGTGACCGGCGCCGCCGGATTCCTGGTGCCGGTCGGGCGCACCACGGGCCGCGACGGCGGGCGTCCGGCGCAGCTGTATCGCCGCGGTGAGCTGCGGCTTCTGCATCCGCCGATGATGCGCGGCGGCTGAGATGGTCGAACTGCTGGCCTCAGACTAGAACACGTTCTAGTCTGACCGGCATGGGATTCCTGAAGCAGACCACTCCGGTGATCGATTTCGAGGAGTGGAGCAAGGGCACCCGCGCCGAGCGGATCATCCCGATGGCGCGGCACTGGGCCGAGGTCGGGTTCGGCACGCCCGTCGTGCTGCACCTGTTCTACGTCGCCAAGATCCTGGCCTACATCGTGGTGGCGTGGGTGCTGGTCTTGGCCACCACCGACGGTCTCGGCGGGTTCACCGAATTCTCGTCCTGGTACAACGAGCCGATCCTCTATCAGAAGGTCGTGTTCTACACGATGCTGTTCGAGGTCGTCGGCCTCGGCTGTGGGTTCGGCCCGCTGAACAACCGGTTCTTCCCGCCGATGGGATCGATCCTGTACTGGTTGCGGCCCAAGACGATTCGGCTGCCACCGTGGCCCAACCGCATCCCGCTGACCACGGGTGACGCCCGCGGCCCGGTGGATGTGCTGCTCTACGGGGCACTGCTGGTGATGCTCGTCGTCGCACTGTTCTCCCAAGGCACCGGACCCATCCCGGAACTCGGCACCAAGGTCGGCGTGCTGCCGGTCTGGCAGACCGCGGCCATCCTCGTGCTGCTGGCGCTGGCCGGTCTGCGCGACAAGGTCATCTTCCTGGCCGCCCGCGGTGAGGTGTACGGGTCACTGGCGGTGTGCTTCCTGTTCACCGGCGCCGACATCATCATCGCGGCGAAGTTGGTCTGCCTGGTGATCTGGATGGGTGCGGCGACCTCGAAACTCAACAAGCACTTCCCGTTCGTCATCTCCACCATGATGAGCAACAACCCCGTCTTCCGGTCACCGGCCATCAAGCGGAAGTTCTTCGAACACTTCCCCGATGACCTGCGTCCCGGCCGGGCCTCCCGCTTCATCGGGCACTTCTCCACCGCCATCGAGGGTCTGGTGCCGCTGGTGCTGTTCTTCAGCCACGGCGGCTGGGCGACGGCCATCGCGGCGTTCGTCATGCTGGTCTTCCACTTCGGCATCTTGAGCTCCATTCCGATGGGGGTGCCGCTGGAATGGAATGTCTTCATGATGTTCAGCGTGCTGGCGCTGTTCGTCGGCCACTCCGGTATCGGCCTCGGCGACCTGTCGAGCCCGTGGCCGATCGTGCTACTGGTGGTGGTCGCGGGCACCGTCGTGCTGGGAAACCTGTTCCCGCGCAAGGTGTCCTTCCTGCCCGGCATGCGCTACTACGCGGGCAACTGGGACACCTCGCTGTGGTGCATCAAGCCCTCGGCCGACGCAAAGATCGCCGCAGGCATCGTCGCGATCGCCAGCATGCCCGCCGCGCAGCTGGAGAAGTTCTACGGCAGCAAGGAGGCCGCCCAGATCCCGATGTACATGGGATATGCCTTCCGCTCCTTCAATACTCACGGTCGCGCGCTGTTCACCCTGGCGCACCGGGCGATGGCCGGGTACAACGAGGACGACTACACGCTGACCGACGGCGAGCGCATCGTCAGCACCGCGATCGGATGGAATTTCGGCGACGGCCACATGAGCAATGAGCAGTTGGTGGCGGCGCTGCAGCAGCGCTGTCATTTCGAGCCCGGTGAGGTGCGCATCGTCATGCTCGACGCGCAGCCCATCCACCGGCAGACCCAGCAGTACCGGCTCGTCGACGCCGCCACCGGCGAGTTCGAACGCGGTTACGTCAAGGTCTCCGACATGGTCGTCCGCCAGCCGTGGGACGACACCGTGCCGGTCTATGACGTGCAGACGCCGGGGCGTACGCCCTGAGCGGCGTCAGATCATCGCATCGCGGACCTTGACGGACTCCATGCCCTTGAGCAGTAGTTCCCGCGCCGTGTCCAGGTGCTTGCGCCAGTGCGCCTCGGCGGCCTCGCCGTCGCCGGAACGCATGAGCGTCATCAGCCGCTTGTAGGACCGCATCAGCAGTTCATAGTCCGACTTGGACAGCGGCCGGTTCTCTTTCATGGCGAAGGCGGTGTGGCGCACCGTGATCTCGTGCAGCATGCCGGCCATGATGGTCAGGGTTGCGTTGCCCGACAGCTCGACGACGCGCTGATGGAAATCGCCGGTGGTCTCGGCCATCCGGCCGGTCTCACGACCGGAGGGGACATGCTCGGCGATCATCGTGTCGAGTTCGTCGAACGCCGCGATGTTGCGCGATTCGGTGAGCAGACGGACCGCCATCGGCTCGATACCGGCGCGGGCCGTCATCACATCGGCGATGGTCGCCCCCGACAGCTCGAGCAGCAGACCGGCGGGGCGCGCCACGATCTCCGGGCCCGGAACCCGCACCCGCGCGCCGGTGCGTGAACCGCGGCGCACCTCGACGAGGCGCTCGGACTCCAGCACCCGCACCGCCTCGCGCAGCGTCGGACGACTCACCCCGAAGTGGACCATCAACTCGGCCTCATTCGGCAGGAAGTCGCCCTCCTTGAGCTGACCGTCGACGACCATCCGGCGCAACGTGCCGGCCACCAATTCGGCGGTCTTGGGTGACCGGATGGGCGCACCGGCCACCGCCGGGACGGCGCTGCGGCCGATCATCGGCGAGAGCGGGGTGCTGCCGGCCACGGTGAGACTCCTCGGGAATACGCTGACGTCAGGTGTTCAACTCAGTAAACCATGTCGGCAAACCCGGCGCGTGCACCTGCGCTCATCCGCGCTCTACCAACCAGTAGGTTGACCTAGTAAACCTTCTGCTCTAGGTTCGATTTAAGCCCATCTGTACACAAGCGCCAACCATCTTCGAAGGAGAAGTCCATGGCTGAAGCCGTCATCGTCGAGGCAGTTCGTTCACCAGTCGGCAAGCGCAACGGCGCGCTGTCCGGGGTGCACCCGTCCGAACTGTCGGCCCAGGTCCTCAACGGCCTTGTGCAGCGCGCCGGGATCGATCCGGGGCTCGTCGACGACGTCATCTGGGGTTGCGTCATGCAGGCCGGTGAGCAGGCGCTCGACATCGCCCGCACCGCCGTGCTGACCGCCGGGTGGCCCGAGACCGTGCCCGGTGTCACCGTTGACCGCCAGTGCGGCTCCAGCCAGCAGTCGCTGCACTTCGCCGTCGCCGGCGTGGTGGCCGGTCACTACGACGTCGTCGTCGCCGGCGGTGTCGAGTCGATGTCTCGCACCCCGATGGGCTCCTCGCTGGCCAACGGCGGGCACCCCTACCCGGAGGCCTTCCGCGCCCGCTACGAACAGACCCCCAACCAGGGTGTGGGCGCCGAGATGATCGCCGAGCAATGGGGCCTGTCGCGCACCCAGCTCGACGAGTTCTCCCTGCGATCGCATGAGAAGGCCGCCGCGGCACAGGATTCCGGCGCATTCAAGGATCAGATCGTCGGCATCAAGGACCAGGACGGTAACGTCGTGCTGGAGGACGGCGGCATCCGCCGCGGCGGCACCGTCGAATCCATGGCCGGCATCAAGCCCGCCTTCAAGGAGGACGGCGTGATCCACGCCGGTAACTCCAGCCAGATCTCCGACGGCTCGGCGGCGCTGCTGGTCACCTCGGCCGAGAAGGCAAAAGAGCTGGGCCTCAAGCCCCTTGCCAAGGTGCACACCGCGGTGCTGGCCGGCGCGGACCCGGTCATCATGTTGACCGCGCCCATCCCGGCCACCCAGAAGGCGCTGGCCAAGTCCGGCCTCACGGTCGACCAGATCGGTGCCTTCGAGGTCAACGAGGCCTTCGCCCCGGTGCCGCTGGCCTGGTTGAAGGACATCGGCGCCGATGAGAGCCGGCTGAACCCCAATGGTGGCGCGATCGCGCTGGGCCACCCGCTCGGCGGCTCCGGTGCGCGCATCCTGACCACGTTGCTCTACCACATGCGGGACAACAACATTCAGTACGGCCTGCAGACCATGTGTGAAGGCGGCGGTCAGGCGAACGCGACCATCCTGGAACTGCTGTGACCGAGCCGGGGACAGCGCCCGGGGCGCTTGTAGAACGACGTGGCAACGTCTCGATCATCACGATCAACCGGCCCGAGGCCCGCAACGCCATCAACGCGTCGGTGTCCATCGGCGTCGGCGACGCCCTGCAGGCGGCCCAGGACGATCCGGAGATCCGGGTCGTCATCCTGACCGGAGCCGGTGACAAGTCCTTCTGTGCGGGCGCCGATCTCAAGGCGATCTCGCGCGGGGAGAACCTGTTCCACCCGGACCACCCGGAGTGGGGCTTCGCCGGCTACGTGCGGCACTTCATCGACAAGCCGACCATCGCCGCGGTCAACGGCACCGCCCTGGGCGGAGGCACCGAACTGGCGTTGGCCAGCGACCTGGTGGTCGCCGAGGAACGCGCCAAATTCGGTCTTCCCGAGGTGAAGCGCGGTCTGATCGCCGGTGCCGGCGGGGTGTTCCGCATCGTGGCGCAGCTGCCGCAGAAGCTGGCCCTGGAGCTGGTGTACACCGGCGAACCGTTGTCCTCGGCGGATGCGCTCAAATGGGGCCTGATCAACAAGGTGGTGCCGGACGGCACCGTCGTCGACGCCGCGCTGGAACTGGCCGAACGCATCGCGGTCAACGCGCCGTTGGCCGTTCGGGCCAGCAAGCGGGTGTCCTACGGCGCCATCGACGGCGTCGTCGCCGCCGACGAGCCGTACTGGAAACAGACCTTCGGCGAGTTCGCCACCCTTCTCAAGACCGAAGACGCACAAGAGGGACCGATGGCTTTCGCGCAGAAGCGCGAGCCGGTCTGGAAAGCGAAGTAACAGTGAAGAGACTGGTTTTCGAAACCGAGCACGAGCAGCTCCGGGAGACTGCCAAGCAGTTCCTGGAGAAGGAGTGTCTGCCCAATGTCGAGAAGTGGGAGGCCGACCGCCTCGTCGCCCGCGAAGCCTATGTGGCAGCAGGCAATTACGGCCTGATCGGGTTCAACATGCCCGAGGAGTACGGCGGCGGCGGAGTGGACGACTTCCGTTTCAACGCCGTGATCGTCGAGGAGTTCTCCAAGTTCGGGCTGGCCTGCCCGGGAGTGAGCCTGCAGAACGACATCGTCGGGCCGTACTTCAAGAACCTGGCCACCAAGGAGCAGCTGGAGCGCTGGATGCCCGGCTTCGCCAGCGGCGAGCTGATCGGCGCCATCGCCATGAGCGAGCCCGGCGCGGGCAGCGATCTGGCGGGCATCAAGACCACCGCGGTGCGCGACGGTGATGACTACATCATCAACGGCTCCAAGACCTTCATTTCGGCCGGCATCAACTCCGACCTGGTGGTCGTGGTGGCGCGCACCGACCCGGAAGCCGGCCACAAGGGCTTCTCGCTGCTGGTCGTGGAGCGTGACACCCCGGGCTTCACCCGCGGCCGCAAGTTGGACAAGATGGGCCAGCACGCCGCCGACACCTCCGAGCTGAACTTCGAGGACGTCCGCGTTCCCGCGGCCAACCTGCTCGGCACCGAGGGCAAGGGTTTCTACCATTTGATGGAGAACCTGCCCTCGGAGCGGCTGTCCATCGCCATCGCCGGTGTCGCCGGGGCGCGGGCCACGTTCAACGAGACGTTGCAATACGTCAAGGACCGCAAGGCATTCGGGCAGCCGATCGGCAGCTTCCAGAACAGCCGCTTCGTGATGGCCGAGCTGGACACCGAACTGGACATCGCCGAGCAGTATGTCGACCGGTGCCTGCGCGCCGTCGTCGACGGTGAACTGACCGCGGTCCAGGCGTCCAAAGCCAAGTGGTGGTGCACCGAGCTCGGCAAGAAGGTCGTCGACTCCTGCCTGCAGCTGCACGGCGGCTACGGCTACATGAACGAGTACCGCGTCGCCAAGGATTACGTCGATGTGCGCATCCAGACGATCTACGGTGGCACCACCGAGATCATGAAGGAGATCATCGGCCGCGATCTGGGACTGTAAGCCCCGCAACGCAAGAACGGCGCCCACTCGTCACGAGTGGGCGCCGTTCTCGTGAAAAGCTAGCCGGCCGCCGTCTCGGTGACGGTGACGGTCGCGGGCGTCTCGGCGGAGCCGGACGTCGGCGGGGCGGACGTCGTGGTCTCCGTGGCGGAGGTGGTCGACGTGGTGCTGGTCGTCGAGGTGCTGGTGGTGACCGGGGTCGGCGCCGCGTTCGGGTCCAGCACGGTGTCGATGATGTAGACGCGCATGTGGTCCGCGCCGATACCGCCGCATTCGACCTTGGCGTCGTTCACGGTGATGTCGCCGCCGCTGCCCTTGACGATCACCGGCTTGCCCTGCTGGGTGTAGATGGTGCCCTCGATATCGTCGGGGCCGAGGATGCCGAGCGCCATGTGGTAGTACACCAGCGCGGTCAGGGCGACCGGGTCGGTCTTGAGGGACTCCAGCTTCTCGGGCGGCAGCTTCGCGAACGCCGCGTCGCTGGGCGCGAACACGATGTACGGACCGTTGTCGAGCACGGCGGCCACGTTCACCTCCGGGTTGACCTGGCCGGAGATGGCGTTGCTGAAGGTGGAGATGGCCGGGATGCTCGCCAGCGCGGTGGACGACTGTGCCTTGGCCAGGCCGGTCAGCGAACCGGGGCCGGTGGCCACCGACTTCACGGTGGCGTCACACGTCGGGCCCTTCGGTTCTGCGATCACCATGTTGGGGGTGGTAGTGGGATCGTCGGCGTGAGCCGTCACGGTGGTTCCTGCGAAAACGATGGCCGACGATGCGACCACGACGCCGAAGAGCTTGCCGGTGCGAGCGTGCACGTGTTTTTCCTCCCGCTCATGACTGGGTCGGCGCGTCACAAGCGGGGACGCGGCTGACCGGATTGTTTCAAAGCCTCGGTTGAAAAGCCTGTGGCGTCCCCGCGGCGCCGGTTGAATCGTATGCGTCCAGGTGAGCGCAGCCAAATGCTAGGAAACCGCGGCCACCGGCCTGCGCACCCCGGCGCAGAGCAACGCGGCCCCGAAACACAGCCCGGCGGCAAGGTAAAACGCCAGGTCATAGGTACCTTGCAGATCGCGGATCCAACCCGCTCCGGCCGCCGCGATCGCCGCGCCGAGCTGGTGTGATGCGAACACCCAGCCGAACACGATCGGGGACTTGCTGCCGAAGAACTCACGGCACAACACGATCGTCGGCGGCACGGTGGCCACCCAGTCCAGCCCGTAGAAGATGATGAACACCCAGGTGCCCGGCTCGGCATGCGGGGACAGCAGCGACGGCAGCAGGAGCAGGGACACCCCGCGCCCGGCGTAGTAGACGCACAGCAGCAGGCGCGGGTCCACCCGGTCGGTGAGCCAGCCGGAGAAGATCGTCCCGGCCACGTCCAGCACGCCGATCGTGGCCAGCAGGCCGGCGGCCAGCGTGGTGGGCATGCCGTGGTCGTTGGCCGCCGGGATGAAATGCGTGCCGATGAGCCCGTTGGTGGTCATCCCGCAGATCGCGAAGCTGGCGGCGAGCAGCCAGAACGGCCGGGAGCGCAGCCCGATGCGCAGCCCGTCGAAGGCGGCGCTGAAGGTGCCGGTCGGCAGCACCACGGGATCGGCGGACGTGCCGCCGTACGCGGTCAGCCCGATGTCCTGGGGCCGGTTGCGCATGAACACCGCCACCAACGGCACCACGGCCAGCGCGGCGGCAGCCACGATGAGGGATGCCCACCGCCAGCCGTGCCGGGTGGTCACCTCGGCCACCACGGGCAGGAAGATCAACTGTCCGGTGGCGCTGGCGGCCGTCAGCACGCCGGTGACCAGGCCGCGCCGCGCCTCGAACCAGCGGGTGGCCACCGTCGCGACGAATCCCATCGAGATGGCGCCGGTGCCGATGCCGACGAGCACACCCCACAGCAACACCAGCTGCCAGCTCGCGGTCATGAAGACACTCAGCGCCGAACCGGCGGCGATCAGCGCGAGCGCGCCGGACAGCACCGGCCGGACCCCGAAGCGGTCCATCAGCGCGGCGGCGAACGGGGCGGTGACACCGTAGAGCGTCATGTTGACGGCCATCGCCACGCCGACGGTGCCGTGCGACCAGCCGAACTCGTGGTGCAGCGGGTTCATCATGACCCCGGGCACCGCCCGGAAGGCCGCCGCGCCGAGTATCGCGACGAAGCTGACGCCGGCCACCACCCAGGCCCAGTGCAGGCGGCCGCGGGCGCGCAGAAGTGTCATGCGTCGATGGTGGCGGGTCCCGGCCGCAGCCGCCTAGTGGCATAAATGACAGCACCCATCAAAAACATGCCAAACTGGGGTATGCACCGCGTCACCGTCCTGCTGTTGCCGCCGGTGGTGGGATTCGACGCCACCATCGCCCCCACGCTGTTCGGCCAGGCCCAGGGTCCCGACGGTGAGCCGCTCTACGAGGTGACGGTCTGTTCCGTCGATGAGGGGCCCGTGCCGTCGATCGGTGGTTTCGCGATGATCGCGACGGCCGGCCCGGAGGCCCTGGCCGCCGCGGACACCGTCATCATCCCCGGCACCCGCTACCCACCCGCCCGGCTCGACGGCACGCTGGCACCCGAGGTGCGCGCCGCGTTGCACACCATCCGGCCCGGCACCCGGTTGGTGTCCATCTGTACCGGCGCCTTCGTGCTGGCCGCCGCCGGGCTGCTGGACGGGCGGCCGGCGACCACGCACTGGCGTTTCGCCGACACGCTGCGGGCGCTGTTCCCCAGCGTGCGGGTCGACGAGAACGTGTTGTTCGTCGATGACGGTGATGTGCTCACCTCGGCCGGTCTGGCCGCCGGTATCGACCTGTGCCTGCACATCATCCGGTCCGACCACGGCACCCAGGTGGCCAACGAGGTGGCCCGCTACTGCGTGGTGCCGCCGTGGCGGGAAGGCGGACAGGCGCAGTTCATCGACCGGCACCTCCCGGTCGCCGATCACGCCTCCACCGCCGCCACCCGGGAATGGGCGCTGGCCCACCTCGACGAGCCGCTGACGGTGCAGGCGCTGGCCCGGCATGCCCACATGAGCCCGCGCACCTTCAATCGCCGGTTCCGCGCGGAAACCGGTGAGGCACCGGGCAGTTGGATCCGCAACCGGCGCATCGACCGGGCGCGGGAGCTCCTGGAATCGCGGAATCTGCCCGTCGACGAGGTTGCCCGGTTGTCCGGTCTGGGCACCGGCGGCAACCTGCGCCACCACCTGCGCCGTGGTGTCGGCATGTCCCCGTCGAGTTATCGCAAGGTGTACCAGGGCGTCTAGTGGCCCCGACCACCACTCCTGAGCATGCCGAGGGTGGCGCTGCTCACGTCGACCCGGGCGTTCCACCAGGCAGCGGCCCCGGGAGGTCGATAGTCCGGTTTCGTCGCCGTCGGCGTGGGTACGTTGGGGCTATGCGGATCCTGCTGACGGGTGCCACCGGCTACATCGGCTCGCGCCTCGTCACCGAACTGCTCGAGGCCGGTCACGATGTCGTCGTCACCAGCCGCAACCCCGCCCGGCTGGGAGCGTACGGTTGGTTCGACGACGTCACCGTGGTCGCCATGGATGCCCGCGAATCTGACTCCACCGCAGTGGCTTTCGAACTGGCAGGGCGGATCGACGTGGTGTACTACCTGTTGCACGGGATCGGCGAGTCCGGTTTCCGGGAGTCCGACAACCGGGCCGCCGCCAATGTCGGCGAGGCCGCCCGCGCCGCGGGGGTGCGCCGCATCGTCTACCTGGGTGGATTTGTCCCCGGCGGTGAGACGCTGTCCGACCATCTGGCCGGGCGCGCCGAGGTGGCCGAGGCGCTACACGTCGACGGTGGCGCCGAGGTCGTCTGGCTGGGTGCAGCACTGATCATCGGGGCCGGCTCGACCTCGTTCGAGATCCTGCGCTACGTCAGCGACCGGTTCCCGGTGCTGCCACTGCCGAGCTGGATGTCCAACCCGATCGATCCGATCTCGATTCGCGATGTGCTGCACTACCTGGTGGCCGCCGCGGATCCCGAGCGCGTCCCGGCCGGTTCCTATGACATCAGCGGTACGGAGACCACCACCTACCGCGACCTGCTGGCCAGCTACGCGCGGCTGAGCGGGAACTGGCAGTTCGAGGTCCCGGTCGGTGGTGTGCCCACCGGCCTGGTATCGCTGGTGTCTGCAGCGGTGCTGCCGGTGCCTGGCGGCCTGACTGCGGATCTCACTGCTTCCCTTGACTATCCGATGACAGCCAGCGGAGACGGGCTGCGCGAGCTGGTGCCCGACCCCGACGGTGGTCTGCTGAGTGTGGAGGACGCGATCATGCGGGCGCTGGCCATGCACCCGCGCCGGCCGGTCAACAATCTGGCCGACTCCCATCACCTCGCCGACACCGACCCGGACTGGGCCGGCGGTGACACCGCCCGTATCCGGCAGCTGACACCGTGGATCGCCAGGCCTGCGTTGTCCATGCTGGCGCCGCTACCAGGGCCGGCCAGGGCAGCGGTGCGCACCGGGCTCGACGTACTGGCGGATTTGGCGGCGAAGGTCGACCCGCGATGACAGAACGCCCCACCCAGAGCCGGTACCGGTTGACCCAACCCTGGTGGAAGCGTCGTGCCATCGGGGTGCCGGAAACCCCCACGGTGGTGCTGCGGCGCCGGGTGACGGTCGGTGTGTTCCTGTTGATCGGCGCGGTACTGCTCGCGTTCTCGTTGAGCCGGTCCCCGGGCGACGCCTCGTTCTACTGGCTCACACTGGCCATGGCTGCGACGTGGATCGTGGGCGCGTTCGCCTCCGGTCCGGTACCGCTGGGCAAGATGCAGTACGGCGGCCGGCAGCGAAGCCCGGTGCTGCTGGGCACGGCGGTCGGACTCGGGCTGGCCGCGGCATTCGTCGTCGGCGGTCTGGTGGCCCGTGAGATCCCCGGTGTGCGCGAATACATCACGGCCGTCCTCGAATTCGCCAACCAGGGCGCGCTGCCGCTGATCGTCTTCATCACCCTCATCAACGGGCTGGCCGAGGAGTTCTTCTTCCGCGGGGCGCTGTATTCCGCACTCGGCACCTTCCATCCGGTCGCCGTCTCGACCGCCATCTACATCTTCACCACGCTGGCCTCGGGCAACCCGATGCTCGGTTTCGCGGCGGTGTTGCTCGGTACGGTGTGCGCCCTGCAGCGACGGCTCACCGGGGGCGTGCTCGCGCCGATGCTCACCCACTTCTGGTGGGGGCTGGCGATGGTGTTGGCGTTGCCGCCCATCTTCGGTGTCTGACCCGAGCGCAATGTGCCGTTTGATCGCCCGGGCCGGGCGGCGTAATGAATCCGATCCGCCTGCTGCGACAGTCTGAAACAACTCGGACGCAGATTGGACCTCCTGAGGGAGGTAACGATGTTTCATCTGGGCTGGTTTATGGGCAGCGGTTTCAGCGTGCAGACCTGGGCGATGGATCCGTGGGCGGGCAACACCGGGCACGATTGGATGAAGGGCGATCTGTTCGTCGACCTGGCAGCGTCGCTCGAGCGAGCCCGCTTCGACTACCTGCTGGTCGAGGACACCAGCATGGTGGAGGACGCCTACGGTCGCTCGATGGAAACCACCCTGAAGTACGGGCTGCTGGCCCCGAAGTGTGATCCGGTGCCGCTGATTCCATTGTTGGCCCAGCGCACCAAACACATCGGTATCGCCGTCACGCTCTCGACGAGCTTCTACCACCCGTTCATGGCGGCTCGGACGATGACCACCCTGGACCATCTGACCGACGGGCGGGTGGGACTCAACGTCGTCACCGGAAGTTCCGCACGTGCTGCCCAGCAGTACGGGTACGACGAGCTGATGCTGCACGCGGAGCGTTACGAGATGGCCAAAGAGTGGATGGAAGCGGTTGGGGCATTGTGGGATTCATGGGAAGAAGGTGCCGTCCTGGTGGACCAGGACACGCCCCGCTATGCCGACCACACCAAGGTGCACACCGTCGACTTCGAGGGCAAGCACTTTCGGACCCGGGGACCGCTGAACACCATCCCCGGACCGCAGCGCCGGCCGGTGATCGTGCAGGCGGGGGCCTCGCCTGCCGGTCGGGACCTTGCCGCCAAGTATGCAGAATCCATGCTCGCCCACGGCACCAGCATCGAGGGCATGAAGGCATTCCGTCAGGACATGCACCGGCGGATGAGGGAATACGGCCGGGACCCCAGCACGCTGAAGATTCTCTTCCTGATCGACCCGATTCTCGGTGACACCGATCGCGTCGCGCGGGCCCGTGAGGAGGATGTGAAGGCCGCCCGATGGAGCGACCACGCGATCGAGAGACGGCTGTGGGGGCTCAGCTACACCTCCGGCGGTGAATTCGACTTCTCCACTTTCGATCTCGACAAAGAGGTTCCCGACGTCTGGGGTAACGGCGAGACCAGCACGCTGCGAACCTTCATCGAGGGCGCCCGCGGCAAGACGCTTCGGGAGGCCATCGCCACCGTGGACACCCATGCCGGTCTGGCCTTCGTCGGGTCTCCGGACACGGTGGCGGCAAAGATGGGGGAGGCCATGGAAGAGGTCGGCGGTGACGGTTTCCTGCTGTCGCCGACGGTCACCCGGCGCAATATCGCCGAGATCGCCGACGGCCTGGCGCCCGCGCTGCGCAAACGGGGTCTGATTCGAGATGGATACAACCACAGCACATTCCGGGAGAACCTGCTGGAGTTCTAGGCGACCGGCGTAATACGCGGGGCACTGCGGCGAAGCGGGTGCGACACACTGTGCCGTTTGACTGCTGATCGAGCCCCGTCACCGATTGCCGTGGTCTCGGTCGGAAAGTTGGCCCAAGCAGGAGGCATTCGTGTTCGACAACGCAGACCCGCACAGCAACCCGGCGCAATGGGATCGGCGCATGTTCTTGAAGGCCAGTGGTCTGACGGTCGGTGGAATCAGTCTGGCGTCGCTGATCGCCGCCTGCGGCGGCAGTGGGGGCGGCGCCGGCAGCGGGACGGTCACGTTGCGGATGCCATTCCTGGCCGACATGCAGATTCCCGACCCGGACATCATGTACGAAGGTGAGGGAGTCCAGGTCATGGAGTCCGCTTACGAGGGACTCGTGCGCTACGAAAGCGACACCGGGAAGATCATCGCCGGGTTGGCGACGTCGTGGGCAGTCTCCGACGACCAACTGACATATACGTTCACACTGCAACCGGGTGTGAAGTTCCACGACGGGACCGACGCCGATGCGGAGGCCTGGGTCAAGAGTTTCCAGCGACGCGGCGAGATCAACCAGGGTCCGGCCTACATGGTGGCGGGAGTCGCCGCGACCGGAGCGCCGGATCCGACCACGTTCGTCGTCACCCTCGCCGAGCCCAACAATGCGTTCATGCATTACCTCGCCTGTCCCTGGCAGCCGTTCGCGGTAAGCCCCACCGCCGTGGCGGCGAACGCGGTCGGTGACGATCTCGCGCAGGGGTGGCTGAAGACCCACGATGCCGGCACCGGCCCGTACACCATCGCCGAATTCGTTCCCGGCAGCCACTACACGTTGCAGGCGTTTCCCGACTACTGGGGCGGCGCACCCGCGTTCGAGACCATTCGCATCGAGATCACGCCGAGCATCTCGAGCCAGAAGTTGCAACTGGATTCCGGTGCCTTCGACATCGTGACGAAGGGTTTCGCGATACCGGATGTCCTGCAGTACGAGAAGAACTCGCAGTTCACTGTGGTGAACGCGTTCGGAGGTGTCGGAGAGGCGATCTGGCTGAACCCGAACTCCGGAATCTTCGCCGACAAGGCGCTGAGGAAGGCCGTGCAGACGGCGTTGGACAGGGCGGCGATCGTCGAGACCGCCTGGGGCGGTTTGACGACCGCGCAGGAGGGAATGTGGCCCGAGCGCACCTTCCCCACGGCGTTGGCGCCGTTTCCGTCGCAGGTGGACACCGCGCCGCTCGCGGCGATGGTGCCCTCCCTGGCGTCGAAGAAGGTCGACCTCGCCTGGGGCGCCGACCTCGGGGCGCCGCGTCAGCAGATGGCCGAGTTGGTGCAGACCCAGCTTGCCGCACTCGGGTTGGACGTCACCGTGCGGACGATGCCGACGGCGGAGATGTTCGACCTGGCCAACCAGCCGTCGGACAAGCGGCCGGACATGCTGGTGGCCTTCCTCGGTGGCGATGCGCTACACCTGGACACGACGTTTCGAATCCTGCTGCGGACCGACGCGAAGCCGCTGAACTTCTACCAGTACTCGAACCCGGAACTCGACAGGTTGATGGATGACGCGGTCCGGCAGCCGACTCCGGAGCAGTCGGATGCGATCTATCAGCAGATCAGCCAGATGATCCTCGACGACGCCATCTGGATCCCGTTGTGTCTGCCGCCGAACTCCACCATCGCGCACAATCACGTCACCGGAATCGAGAACAACGCGTTCTTCCCGCAGATCGTCTGGCCGCCGGCACTGGCGCGGACCTGACCGCGTCAGCCTGTGGGGGCCAGCTCGTGGAACTTGCTGCGGTGAAACACCATCGGTGCGATATCGGGGTTCATCGCGAGTGCCATGATCTGCAGTACAACGATCTCATGGTCGCCTGCCTCGATGCGCTTGAACGGTGCGCACTCCAGCCACAGCGTGGCGCCGTGCACAAACACCGCGCCGCTGTCGGTGGCCTCCCAATTGACACCGCCGAAACGGTCACCGGTCTTCGAGGACAGTGATCGCGCAATGGGTGCGTGGTCACCGGCCAGTACGGACAGGCCGAGGCGATCGAGCTTCGCGAGCTTCGGCCAGGTGGTCGAGGTGTTGGCCACACAGACCGAAACCAGGGCCGGATCAAGTGAAACCGACGTGAAAGAACTCGCCGCCATGCCTTCGGCGACACCGTCGAGCAGGCCGCAGAATGCGGTGACGCCACTGGGGAAGCAGCCGAATGCCTGCCGCAGCAAGGCCTGATCGAACTGGTCATCCACCGCGGCGATCATGACGACACCGCCGGCACGAACCGCCGGGCGACCTCGAGCCACTTCTCCAAGTCGGGAGACGTCTCGTAGTCGGAGTCGAGCAGATACAGACTTGGTGCCGGGCAGCTCGCTCCGATCTCGACGAGAACGGGGCGCAAGGTCAACTCAGGGGCGAGCGCGTGGGTGTACGAGCCGCCGAGCATGAGCGGAAACGTCGTGACCTGACCGAGTTCACCGGCCCCGAACTGGTCGAGAAACAGTTTCAGCAGGCCGGTGTAGGTCGCCTTGAAGGTCGGCGAGGCCACCACCAGCAGGTCGGCAGATTTCACGATGTCCTTGGCCTCTGCCACCTTGGGATCACCCCAGCCCAGCAGAGCTGCACCGAGATCTACGACATCGATAACATGTTGGGGCGCAGCGCCGGTCAGCCTTTCCACGACCAACTCGGCAGCGGCGCGAGTCCGCGACATGGGCTTGGGATTTCCTACGACAACGACAGTCACCATTGCAGTGAACGAGGTGAAGATGTCGGGCACCGGCTTTGGGGGTAAACCCTGTATTGCGCCGAGGCAAGGCATCTCCGCTGCCACGCGGAAACCAACGGGTGGCGTAATCCCCATGCTACGGCCGCGAATCGGATGGGACACGGCGCGGCTGTTTGATCAGCTGCGTAGCGACCTGTGAGGAGACGGCGATGACGAAGAAATTACACCTCGGCTGGTTCATGAATTTCATTCCACCCGAGTGGGATACGCCCTGGGCTTCGCCGGATGTGGCGCAGTGGCCCAACGGCAGGTTCTACGTCGATATGGCGCGCAGCCTGGAGCGGGCCTGCTTCGACTACATCATGATCGAGGACACCGTGATGGTGGCCGATGCCTACGGCGGCAGCATGGAGGGCTCGCTCAAGAACTCGGTGTTCGCCCCGAAACACGACCCGGTGCCGCTGGCGGTGCAGATCGCGGCGAACACCACGCGGTTGGGCGTGGTGGCGACGATGTCCACCACGTTCTACCCGCCGTATCTGCTGGCCCGCTTGGCATCGACGGTGGACTCGATCGCCGAGGGCCGGTTCGGCTGGAACATCGTGTCCTCAGCCGAGGATCGGGCGGCGCAGAACTTCGGTCTCGACACCCTGCCCGAGCACGATGAGCGCTACAACGTGGCCGACGAGTACTACGACCTGGTGTGCCAACTGTGGGATTCCTGGGATGCCGACGCGGTCGTGATGGATCGCCAGACCCATACCTACGCCGACTACCGCAAGGTGCGTACGACCGACTTCGTCGGCAAGTACTTCACGTCCAGGGGGCCTCTCAACACGGTGCCCTCCCCGCAGCACAAGCCGACGATCCTGCAGGCCGGGGCGTCCCCGCGGGGGCGCGCGTTTGCCGCGCGCGCGGCCGATGCCATCGTCGCAGTCGGCACCGGCATCGACGGCATGCGGTCCTACCGCGACGACATCCGTGCCCGGGCCGCGGCGGCGGGACGCAACCCCGATGACATCAAGCTGATGTTCTGCGTGTCTCCAACGGTGGCGCCCACCGAGGCCGAGGCGCGCGCCGAGCTCGACCGCCTGGTGGCTACCGACAGCTACATCGAGAAGTCGCTGGCCGGCATTTCGTCGAACACAGAGATCGACTTCAAGCAATTCGACTGGAACAAGCCACTTCCGGAGGGGCTGACCACCAACGGGGAGCGCGGCTCGCTTGAGCACTTCATGCGCGGTGACGGCACCGGTGGCCCGAAGACGCTACGCCAGTTGGCGATCGACTGGGCCACCACCGGTATCGAGTTCATCGGCACGCCCGAACAGGTCGCCCGCAAGATGGGTGAGGCGATGGAGGAGATCGGCGGTGACGGCTTCCTGATCATGAAGCCGGGCTGGGATCTGAACCGCAACTACATCTCGTCGATCACCGACGGCCTGGTGCCCGAGCTGCAGCGCCTCGGCCTGACCAGGACCGAGTACACCCAGCAGACGCTGCGGCAGACGCTGCGCGAGTTCTGAGCCGGCGGCCGATGACACACGAGGTCGGTGCGATCTCTGCGGCGTTCCCCCTGTCAATCGACGAGCGGGCCGTGCTGCAGCGACGGACCCTGCGCGTCCTGGTCATCGGCCAGGTGGTCGGAGCGGCCGCCCTGGGGGCCGCCATCACCGTCGGCGGGTTCGTGGTGGAGGACATCGTCGGGGTCGACACGCCCTGGGTGGGTGTCTCGACCGCGGCGGTCACGGCCGGTGCGGGCGCGATGGCGCAGATCCTGTCGCGGGTGATGCGCCGATACGGGCGGCGCGCCGGCATGCAGTTGGGCTACGGACTGGCGACCGTCGGCGGTGTGATCGCCTGCCTCGGCGTGCAACTGTCGGTCCTCGCAGTCTTCCTGCTCGGCCTGCTCTTCTACGGGGCGGGGTCGGCGACCAACCTGCTGGCCCGCTATGCGGCGACCGATCTGGCCGAGCCGGAGCAGCGCGGCCGCGCGATGGGGCGAATCCTGTTCGCGTCGACCTTCGGGGCCGTGTTCGGGCCGACCCTGGTGGTCCCGGCCGAGCATCTGGGTGCCGCCTGGTTCGGTTTGGATCTCTATGCGGGCCCCTGGTTGTTCAGCTCCTTCTTCTTCGCCTGCGCCGCAGTCAATGTGGCGATCCGGCTGCGTCCAGACCCCCTGTTGGTGTCGGCCGCCGAACACGGGGTGAGCCCCGGGCAGCGGCCGATCCGGTTGAGGGAGTCCGCACGCGCCATCGCCGCGTCACCGACGGCGCGTCTGGCCCTGCTGGCCATGGTCACCGCCCAGGCGGCGATGGTCGGGGTGATGGCGATGGCGCCGATCGACATGAAGGCGCACGATCACGAGGCGGTGAGCTCGCTCGTGGTCTCGGTGCACATCGCCGGCATGTTCGCGTTCAGCCCGCTGGTCGGCCGCTACGCCGACCGCCGAGGGAGACTGGCCGCGTTGCGGTCTGGATCGCTGGTGCTGCTGGCCGCGTGCGGGTTGTCGGCACTGTCCTCGGACAGCGTGCCGCTGATGTTCGTGGCAATGTTCGCACTCGGGGTGGGCTGGACGCTGGCCCTCATCGGCGGCTCGAGTCTGCTGATGGAACACGTGTCCTGGGAGTACCGGGTGCCGGTCCAGGGCACCGCCGATCTCACCACCGCAGTGTGCGGTGGGCTGGCCAGCATCGTCTGTGGGGTCATCATGAGCTGGGCCGGATTCACGGCCCTCGCCCTCGGGACAGCGGTGCTGACACTCCCGGTCCTGCTCGGCGTGTTCCTGCAGCGCCGCACCGCGGCTGGGACGGGGGCCGGCTCTTGACCGCCGACGACCTGATCGCGGTCCCCGGTGACGCGGCCGACGGCGAGCGGCTGCGCGCCCTGATGCGGGTGCCCGGCTACCGCAACCTGTTCGTCAGCTCCCTGCTCTGGCACACCACCCGATGGGGCGTGCTGTTCACGACCAGCTACCTGTTGACCCAGATCGCGGACTCGCCGGTCCTCAACCAGGTGGTCGGTGCCCTCTTCTTCGTTCCGATGTTGCTCGGCGGATTCTTCGCAGGCGTGATCAGCGACAGGTTCGAACGCAAGCGGCTGATCCTGGTCGTGCAACTGCTGCTCATCCCCGTCGAGTTCCTGATGTTCGCCGCGGTGCAGTCCGGCCGGGTCGAGGTGTGGATGACCTTCCCGTTCATGTTCTTCGTCGGCATCGGCGGCCTGGTCAACATGACCGCTCAGCGTCCGCTCATCTACGAGACGGTGGGGCCGCGCCTGGCCAGCCGGGCGATGACCATCGAGGCGACTTCGCAGGCGGGATCGGCGATGTTCGGCACTCTCGTCGGCGGAATCTTGATTCAGCAGCTCGGTATGGGCGCCGGATTCGCCGGGATGGGCCTGATGCTCGTGGCCTCCGCTGTGCTCCTCGCTTTCGTACCCCAGCCCCAATATGCCGCCACCCCGCTGGCGGCGGGTTCGGTGTCGCTGCGCAATCAGGTCGCGACAAGCGCGAGCCTGTTGCGACGCAGCCGGCGGTTCGTCGCGATGCTGGTCATCACGGTGGTGATGAACCTGTGCATGTTCGGCTACATTCCGCTGATACCGGTGGTGGCAGAGGATTTCGCGCAGAGCGCGGTGCTCGCCGGCGCGCTCGCCGCGGCGCCCGGTCTCGGCCAGATCACCGCCGGGGTGGTGCTCAGCACCAGGCAGCTGTACCGCTACGGCACGGTGTTCGCCTGCGGATCGGCCATCGCGCTGCTGGGGCTGCTGGTCTTCGCGACGGTCCCGGTGCTCGCCGTCGCCTTCGTCGCGCTGTTCGTGGCCGGTATCGGCCAGGCCGGGTTCGGTTCGATGCAGAGCCTGTTGGCCATCGAGTCGGCAGGCCCCCACGAGCGTGGTGTCGCGTTGGGGGTGCTCAGCACAGCCATCGGCGCGCTACCCATCGGGATGGCAGTCATCGGTCTCGGCGCGGAGCTGTTCGGCACCCGGGCGGCACTGATCACCTCGTCCTTGGTCGGCTTGGTGGTGCTGGGCGTGATCGTGCTGCGCAGCCGGCGGGATCTGTTGGGGCCCAACCCGCCGGTCGTGCTCGAACCCATCTGAGAGCCGCCGCGCACGCGTTACGCGGGTAATGCGCCGAACGGTGCGGCGCAATAGAAAAACCACGACGGTGACCCCGAGCCGTCATGTGTAGCGATTTGTATTCGAGGTCAGCAGCGAAACATCCACTGCCAGAACCATCCCCCAACCCGAGCAGCGCAGACCCCGAGCAGCGCAGACTGAGGAGACGACGCCCGTGACCCGTGCCCCGATAAACCTGGACCGGCGTGGTTTTCTGAAGGTCAGTGGTTTGACCGTGGGAGGAATCGCGCTGGCCAATCTCATCGCTGCGTGTGGCGGTGAGGCCAGTACGGACGGTGCGCGCAACTTGACGTTGCGGATGCCGTTCCTGCAGGACATGCAGGTGCCCGACCCCGACATCATGTACGAGGGCGAGGGTGTGCAGGTCATGCGCTCCTGCTACGAGGGCCTGGTCAATTACAAGTCGGGCACCTCGGAGATCATCCCCGGGCTGGCGAAGTCCTGGACGGTCTCCGATGATCAGTTGACCTACACCTTCGATTTGGTGCCCGATGTGACGTTCCATGACGGCACCCCGGCCGATGCGGCCGCCTGGCTGAAGAGCTTCGAGCGTCGGCTCGCGGTCAACGAGGGGCCGGCCTACATGGTGGCGGGTATCGCCAAGTCCGAGGCGCCGGATCCGACGACGTTGGTGGTGACGCTCAAGGAGCCCAACAATGCGTTCCTGCATTACGCGGCGTGCCCGTGGCAGATGTTCGCGGTGAGTCCGACCGCGGTCGAATCCAACGCCGTCGGTGGGGATTTGGCGCAGGAGTGGCTCAAGACCCATGACGCGGGGACCGGACCGTATGTGATGAAGGAGTTCGTGCCGGGTAGTCAATACACGTTGGAGCGGTTCGACGGGTACTGGGGTGAAGAGCCCTATTTCGAGAGCGTCCGGATCGAGATCGTTCCCGAGATCGCCACGCAGAAACTGCAGCTCGATCAGGGTGCCTTCGATCTGGTGGCCAAGGGCTTCGCCATCCCCGACGTCCTCACCTATAAACAGAATGCACAGTTCAAGGCCATCACCACCACAGGGGCGTCGATGATGGCGCTCTACATGAACTTTGATGCTGGTGTGTTCGCCGATAAGGCGGTGCGGCAGGCGATGATGACCGCCCTGGACCGCTCCGCGATCGTCGAGACCGCGTTCCAGGGATTGACCGAAGTGCAGTCGAACTTCTGGCCGGAGAACATGTTTCCGGCAGGCCTGGCACCCTTTGATGCGTCGGTCGACCTCGGGCCACTGGAAGAGATCGTGTCGACATTACCGTCCAAGAAGCTCGACCTGGCCTGGGTGACGTCCAATGGTGCGCCCGCCCAGCAGGTGGCCGAACTGATCCAGACCCAGCTGGCCCCGACCGGCCTGGAGATCACCGTGCGCGCCATGCCCAGCGCCGAGTGGTTCGACATGGCCAACCAGCCGGCCGAGCGCAGGCCCGACCTGCTGGTGGCCACGATGGGCGGTGACGCACTGCATCTGGACACCGCCATGCGGATCTTCCTGCGCACCGGAGCCAAGCCGCTCAACGCCTTTCAGTACGGCAACCCCGAGGTCGACCGGCTCATGGACGAGGCGATCACCAAGCCCGCCGCCGCCGAGACCAACGCGGTGTACCTGCAGATCACCGAGATCATCAGGGACGAGGCGCTCTGGGTACCGCTGTGCCGCATACCGCAGAACATGGTGATGCAGGCCTATATCGATGGGGTCGTGCAGGACTCGTACATTCCCTATGTCTTCGCACCGAACAAGATCACCCGCGTGTGAGCACGCCCCGGCACTTTCGGTCAACCCTGAAGGCAAACCCTGAAGGTAGAGGCCAGAACGACACAAGGAGACACGGATGCCCGCCCTGAAATTCCATCTCGGTTGGTTCATGAACGGCTACCGGGTTCACGGCTGGCGCGACCAGTGGATCGGTACGCACAAATCCGAGGGTATGCTGCCCGATTTCTACGTGGACATGGCGCGATCGCTGGAGCGGGCCTGCTTCGACTACTTCATTCTGGAGGACTCGTCGTTTGTTCCTGACGCCTGGGAGGGCAAGCACGACTTCTATCTCGAGAACGCCTACGCGGTACCGAAATTCGACCCCGCGGTGCTGGCGTCCATCCTCACCCAGAACACCGAGCGGCTGGGCATCGTGACGACGCTGGCGATCACCGAGTACCCCCCGTACCTCCTGGCGCGGCTGGTGTCGACGATGGACCATGTGTCTGGCGGCCGCGCAGGCTGGAACATGGTGACCGCCAGTTCCGACCGCGCCGCCCAGAACTACGGGCATGACAGGCAACCGGACCACGACATCCGCTACGACATGGCCGAGGAGTTCACCGATCTCGTCACCCAGCTCTGGGAGTCGTGGGAGCCGGATTCGATGGTCGTCGACCAGGACGGCATCTTCGCCGATCCCGACAAGGTGCACCCGGTTGACTTCAACGGCCGCTTCTACAAGTCGCGAGGACCGATCAACTCCGCGCGATCCCCACAGGGTCGACCGGTGATCGTCCAGGCCGGCGGATCGGAGAAGGGTCGGGCATACGCGTCGCGGTGCGCCGACTCGATCATCGCGTCGGCCACGACGGTCGAGGCGATGACGGAGTACCGCGATGACGTCCGCGCCCGTGCCGAGGGCCACGGGCGTAAGGCCGACGACGTCAAGGTGCTCTTCCTGGTCTCTCCCATCCTCGGCGAGACGCATCAGCACGCGGTGGAGCGCAAGGAACAGATGATCGCCGACGCCGCCGTCGATCCGCGGTTCCGGCTCGCCGGGATGGGGTACGCGACCGATATCGACTTCTCGGTGTTCGATCTCGACGTCCCCATCCGTGAGCTCGCCGACCAGATGGTCACCAACGGACACCAGAGTTCGCTGGCGGCGTTCGTTCGACAAAACCTCGACCGGACGCTGCGGGAGGTGGCCTCGAACTCGGCGTACGGCGCCGGGCAGCGGGTGGAGTTCCTCGGTACGCCGGCAGAGGTTGCCGAGCAGATGGGTGAGGTGATGGCCGAGGTCGGTGGCGACGGCTTCCTGATCACCCAGGACGTCCTGACACGTCGTTCGATCAGCGAGATCACCGACGGGCTGGTGCCGGAGCTGCAGAAACGCGGCCTCACCCGGGAACGCTATCGCTACGAAATGTTCCGCGACAACCTGCTCGAGTTCTGAATGACCAGCACCCATTCGTTACGACGCCAATGCGCCAGCCGATTCGGCGCAATAGAAAAGCCACCGTGGCGACGCGGTGCCGTCATACGCCGCCGATTGGATGCCGATCAACAGACGCTGATCCCACATCAGCGAGAACGGTCCAGCGCAGGGCCGACCCCCACCTGCCGCCGCGCCATCGTCCGCCGCCGCGTCGCCCCTTCACCCTCAGCCTGAGGAGACGCTCGTGACTCGTACCCCAATTACCCTGGACCGGCGTGGCTTTCTGAAGGTCGGTGGTTTGACCGTCGGCGGACTCGCACTGGCCAATCTGATCGCGGCGTGCGGTGGGGAGGCCAGTACGGACGGTGCGCGCAACTTGACGTTGCGGATGCCGTTCCTGCAGGACATGCAGGTGCCCGACCCCGACATCATGTACGAGGGCGAGGGTGTGCAGGTCATGAAGTCCTGCTACGAGGGCCTGGTCAATTACAAGTCGGGCACCTCGGAGATCGTTCCCGGGCTGGCGAAGTCCTGGACGGTCTCCGATGATCAGTTGACCTACACCTTCGATTTGGTGCCCGATGTGACGTTCCATGACGGCACCCCGGCCGATGCGGCGGCCTGGCTGAAGAGCTTCGAGCGTCGGCTCGCGGTCAACGAGGGGCCGGCCTACATGGTGGCGGGTATCGCCAAGTCCGAGGCGCCGGATCCGACGACGTTGGTGGTGACGCTCAAGGAGCCCAACAATGCGTTCCTGCATTACGCGGCGTGCCCGTGGCAGATGTTCGCGGTGAGTCCGACCGCGGTCGAATCCAACGCGGTTGGTGGGGATTTGGCTCAGGAGTGGCTCAAGACCCATGACGCGGGGACGGGGCCGTATGTGATGAAGGAGTTCGTGCCCGGCAGCCATTACACGTTGGAGCGGTTCGACGGCTATTGGGGTGAAGAGCCTTATTTCGAGAGCGTTCGGATCGAGATCGTTCCCGAGATCGCCACGCAGAAACTGCAGTTGGATCAGGGTGCCTTCGATCTGGTGGCCAAGGGCTTCGCGATCCCCGACGTACTCAGCTACAAGCAGAACGCGAAGTTCAAAACGATCGCGGTGCCCGGCTCCACGGTGATCGTGCTCTGGATGAACTTCGGCGCCGGCGTGTTCGCCGACAAGGCGGTGCGGCAGGCGATGATGACCGCCCTGGACCGCTCCGCGATCGTCGAGACCGCCTTCCAGGGATTGACCGAAGTGCAGTCGAACTTCTGGCCGGAGAACATGTTCCCGGCGGGGCTGGCGCCTTTCGACCCGGTGGTCGACACCGGGCCACTGGAGGCGATCGTGCCGTCGTTGCCGTCCAAGAAGCTGGACCTGGCCTGGGTGACCTCCTACGGTGCGCCCGGCCAGCAGGTGGCCGAACTGATCCAGACCCAGCTGGCCCCGACCGGCCTGGAGATCACCGTGCGCGCCATGCCCAGCGCCGAGTCCTTCGACTTGGCCAACCAGCCCGCCGAGAAACGGCCCGACCTCATGGTCGCCGGCATCGGCGGCGACGCGCTGCATCTGGACACCGCGATGCGGATCTTCCTGCGCACCGGAGCCAAGCCGCTCAACTACTTTCAGTACGGCAACCCCGAGGTTGACCGCCTGATGGACGTGGCGATCACCAAACCGACCGACGCCCAGACCAACGAGATATACCTGCAGATCACCGAGACCATTCAGGACGAGGCGCTCTGGGTGCCGCTGTGTCGACGGATGGATACCTCGATCACCCAGGCACAGATCGACGGGTTCGTCGGCAATTCCTATCTGCCCTACATCTTCGACGCCGGGGTCATCAGACGCGCCTAGCAACGCACGCGCGCAGCGCATGGCGGGCTTGATGGCAAGAAACCGTTGTTGCACAACAACTTCAAACAACACGTGGTCGGGTTCGGATCGCGGTGCCCATCCAGAGGAGAGGTATCTTCATGACAACAGCGCACGATGTTGCCACGGAGGCGTCCGATGCGCCGGCCGCCCCACGGGCCCGGGTGGTGGACCTGGCCGTCACATTCGAACGCCGGGGAGTTGCGGTCAACGCCTTGCGTGGTGTCACGCTCGACATCGGGCACGGCGAGATCCTGGCGGTGGTGGGCGAATCCGGGTCGGGTAAGAGTGTCATGGGCCACGCCCTTCTGGGGCTGCTGTCCGGTGACCCGTCGCCCAGGATCACCGGACGCGCCGAGGTGTGCGGTGTCGACATGGTCGCCGCCTCCGACGAGGAGCGGCGTCGGGTCCGGAAGGCCCATCTGGGCGCCGTCTTCCAGGATCCGATGACGTCGCTGAACCCGACCATGAGGGTGGGCCATCAGGTTGTGGAGGCCGCGGGCTCGGCCGAGGAGGCGCTGCGCCTCCTGGATCTGGTCGGCATTCCCGACCCGGCGCGCCGGATGAAGGCATTCCCGCACGAGTTGTCTGGCGGTCTGCGACAGCGCGTGATGATCGCGATGGCGGTGGCGGGCAAACCCGACCTCGTCATCGCCGACGAGCCGACCACGGCACTCGACGTCACCGTGCAAGCGCAGGTGCTCAGCCTCATCCGCGACCTTTGCGACCAGCTGGGTACCTCGTTCATCCTGGTCACCCACGACATCGGCGTGGCCTCGCAGGTATGCGATCGCATCGCCGTCATGTACGGCGGCAGACTCGCCGAGGCCGGCCAGATGGACAGCGTGCTGCGAGCACCGTCGCACCCGTACACGGTTGGCCTGCTCAATGCGCGTCTGGACCTGGACCTGCCGATCGGCCGGGCGATCCCCGCGCTGCCGGGGGAGCCGCCGGATCCTCGTGCGCACCCGCCCGGCTGTGCGTTTGCGCCCCGCTGCCCGGCCGCGGTCGGGCCCTGCCAGGAAACCCTCCCCGTCCCCACCCCGGCCACCACCCACGACGGTGTCGCCGCCTGCCTCGTCCCCGAGTCCACCTCGGTGGTCGCCGAGCTTGCCGAGACGGAGCCGTTCAAGCCGATGAAGGAGCCGCAGGACACCGTGCCTGCCGCGCGGGTCAACGGCGTGGACAAGCACTTCGACGTACGGCGCGGCCTGCTGCACAAGGACAAACTCCATGCCTTGCGCAACGTGATCATCGATATTGCCCCGGGCGAGTCGGTGGCTGTGGTCGGCGAGTCCGGATCGGGTAAGTCCACCCTGCTGCGGGTCGTTGCCGGGCTGATGAAACCCGAGAACGGCAACGTCGAACGTCCGGGCGGCCAGCCACAGATGGTGTTTCAGGACGCCGGCGCCTCACTCACACCATGGTTGAGCGTCGGCGAGATCGTCGGTGAGCGGCTGATCAAGACGACCAACCGGGCCGAGCGGCGCAGCCTGGTGGACCGGGCGTTGCGCCAGGTCGGTCTGCCTCCCGACGTCGCCGGCATCAAGGCCGGCATGCTCTCCGGCGGTCAGCGCCAACGGGTGGCGTTCGCCCGGGCGATCATCGTCCCGCCCAAGTTGCTGCTGTGCGACGAGCCCACGTCGGCACTGGATGCCTCCCTGGCCGCGTCGGTGCTGAACCTGCTGCAGGAACTTCGACGCGAGCTCGGCATGGCGGTGATGTTCGTGACGCACGACCTGGCCGCCGCCCGGTTCATCTCCGACCGCACCGCGGTGATGTATCTCGGTCAGATCGTCGAGGTGGGCCCCACTCTGGAGGTCATCAGCAACCCGACGCACCCCTACACCAAGGCGCTGCTGGCCGCGATTCCGTCGCCGGGTACGGCGCCGGTACGTCTGCCGGGCGAACCGGCCAGTGCACTCGCCGTACCGTCGGGTTGCTCATTCCATCCACGGTGCCCGGAGCGGGTCGATCGATGCGCGACAGACGAGCCGATCCTCTACTCGCTCGACGGCACCAGCAGCCGCTTCGCGGCGTGTCTTCTCACCCAGGCAGATCAGGAAAGCCCGGAGCGGGCCGCGTCATGACGAGCGGCGTGATCGGGCCGGCGGAATGTCCGAGATGTCGGCGCAATATCGGCGCCACCGTGGCGCATTCGCCCCGACACGCACACACGGTCTGATGGCTGCAAAGCACAACGGACCCAGGAGCATCCCATGACCAAAAAGATTCACCTCGGCTGGTTCATGAATTTCACGCCGCCGGATTGGGAGTCGGAGTGGGCTTCCCCGGATGTCGCCGATTGGGCCAATGGGAAGTTCTACGTGGACATGGCGAAGAACATGGAGCGGGCGTGTTTTGACTTCATGATGATCGAGGACACGGTGATGGTGGCCGATGCGTATGGCGGCACCATGGAGGGTTCGCTGAAGAATGCGATCTTCGCGCCGAAGCAGGATCCGGTGCCGTTGGCGATTCAGGTGGCGTGTAATACCACCAATCTTGGTGTGGTGGCGACGATGTCGACGAGTTTTTATCCGCCGTATCTGTTGGCGCGGTTGTGTTCGACGGCCGATTCGATTGCTCAGGGCCGGTTCGGGTGGAACATCGTGTCCTCGGCTGAGGATCGGGCGGCGCAGAACTTCGGGCTCGAGGGGTTGCCCGAGCACGATGAGCGGTACAACGTGGCCGAGGAGTATTTCGACGTGGTCAACCAGTTGTGGGATTCCTGGGAGGCCGATGCGGTGGTGATGGATCGTGAGACCCACACCTTCGCCGATTTCAACAAGGTTCACACCATCGATTTCGACGGGAAGTACTTCAAGTCCCGGGGCCCGTTGAACACGGTGCCCTCGCCGCAACACCGGCCCACGTTCCTGCAGGCGGGTGCGTCGCCGAAGGGGCGTCAGTTCGCTGCCGGTGCCGCCGATGCGATCATCGCGGTCGGGACCGGGGTCGAGGGGATGAAGGAGTACCGCGACGATGTCCGGGCGCGGGCCAAGGCCAGTGGCCGCAATCCCGATGACATCAAGTTGTTCTTCGTGGTCTCCCCGACGATCGCCGCCACCGAAGCCGAAGCCCGCGCCGCACACGAGCGGTTCAGCTCCTCCGACCTGTTCGTGGAGAAGGCGCTGGTCGCCATCTCGTCGAACACCGAGATCGACTTCAAGCAATTCGATCTCGACCAACCGCTGCCGACGGATCTGACCACCAACGGCGAACGCGGATCACTCGAACACTTCATGCGCGGCGACGGCACCCCCGGGCCCAAGACACTGCGCCAACTCGCAGTCGCCGCCGCCTCCTTCGGGATGGAGTTCGTCGGGACCCCCGAGCAGGTCGCCGACGAGATGGAGGCCGCCATCAACGAAATCGGTGGCGACGGCTTCCTGCTCTGGCGGCGCGGGCTGACCCGCAGCTACATCGAATCGGTCTGCGACGGACTCGTCCCCGAGCTGCAACGCCGCGGCCTGACCCGCACCGAATACACCAAATCCACTCTGCGCGAAACCCTGCGCGAGTTCTGACACCCGAACCCAACGAAAAGGAGCATCCCATGACCAAAAAGATTCACCTCGGCTGGTTCATGAATTTCACGCCGCCGGATTGGGAGTCGGAGTGGGCTTCCCCGGATGTCGCCGATTGGGCCAATGGGAAGTTCTACGTGGACATGGCGAAGAACATGGAGCGGGCGTGTTTTGACTTCATGATGATCGAGGACACGGTGATGGTGGCCGATGCGTATGGCGGCACCATGGAGGGTTCGCTGAAGAATGCGATCTTCGCGCCGAAGCAGGATCCGGTGCCGTTGGCGATTCAGGTGGCGTGTAATACCACCAATCTTGGTGTGGTGGCGACGATGTCGACGAGTTTTTATCCGCCGTATCTGTTGGCGCGGTTGTGTTCGACGGCCGATTCGATTGCTCAGGGCCGGTTCGGGTGGAACATCGTGTCCTCGGCTGAGGATCGGGCGGCGCAGAACTTCGGGCTCGAGGGGTTGCCCGAGCACGATGAGCGGTACAACGTGGCCGAGGAGTATTTCGACGTGGTCAACCAGTTGTGGGATTCCTGGGAGGCCGATGCGGTGGTGATGGATCGTGAGACCCACACCTTCGCCGATTTCAACAAGGTTCACACCATCGATTTCGACGGGAAGTACTTCAAGTCCCGGGGCCCGTTGAACACGGTGCCCTCGCCGCAACACCGGCCCACGTTCCTGCAGGCGGGTGCGTCGCCGAAGGGGCGTCAGTTCGCTGCCGGTGCCGCCGATGCGATCATCGCGGTCGGGACCGGGGTCGAGGGGATGAAGGAGTACCGCGACGATGTCCGGGCGCGGGCCAAGGCCAGTGGCCGCAATCCCGATGACATCAAGTTGTTCTTCGTGGTCTCCCCGACGATCGCCGCCACCGAAGCCGAAGCCCGCGCAAAGGTGGCCCGGTTCGCGGCCGCCCCGAACTTCGAGGAAAAGGCGCTGGTCGGCATCTCGTCGAACACCGAGATCGACTTCAAACAGTTCGATCTCGACCAACCGCTGCCGGCGGATCTGACCACCAACGGCGAACGCGGATCACTCGAACACTTCATGCGGGGCAACGGTGCTCCCGGACCCAAGACCCTTCGCGAACTCGTCCACGAGCGGACCACCCGCGGATTGGAACTCGTCGGCACCGCCGACCAGGTCGCCGAGAAGATGGGCGAAGCCATGGAGGAGATCGGCGGCGACGGGTTCCTGATCAGCAGGGGTGGGCGCGACCTGTCCCGCGAGTACATCACCGAGGTCTGTGACGGGTTGGTGCCCGCCCTGCAGCGGCGCGGGCTGATGCGCACCGAATACACCACGTCGACTCTGCGTGAAACCCTGCGCGAGTTCTAGACAAATTTCATTCCGCCACTATTTCAGGAGATTGAGATGACCAAGAAGTTTCACCTCGGCTGGTTCATGAACTTCATCCCGCCGGAGTGGGACACCGACGACGCCTCGCCGGACGTCCGGATGTGGCCGAACGGGCGGTTCTATGTCGACATGGCGCGGGCCATGGAGCGGGCGTGTTTCGACCTCATCATGATCGAGGACACCGTGATGGTGGCCGACGCCT
The DNA here is from genome assembly GCA_030499155.1 of Mycolicibacterium frederiksbergense. GTDB lineage: Bacteria > Actinomycetota > Actinomycetes > Mycobacteriales > Mycobacteriaceae > Mycobacterium > Mycobacterium frederiksbergense_A. Next base: position 2,991,795 of record JAUKNU010000001.1, read on the forward strand.
ACGGCGGCACCATGGAAGGTGCGCTGAAGTACTCGGCTTTCGCGCCGAAGCACGACCCGCTGCCGTTGGCCGTCCAGGTGGCCTGCAACACCACCAATCTTGGTGTGGTGTCCACGATGTCGACGAGTTTTTATCCGCCGTATCTGTTGGCGCGGTTGTGTTCGACCGTCGATTCGATTGCTCAGGGCCGGTTCGGGTGGAACATCGTGTCCTCGGCCGAGGATCGGGCGGCGCAGAACTTCGGGCTCGAGGGGTTGCCCGAGCACGATGAGCGGTACAACGTGGCCGAGGAGTATTTCGACGTCGTCAACCAGTTGTGGGATTCCTGGGAGCCCGATGCGGTGGTGATGGATCGCAAGACCCACACCTTCGCCGATTTCAACAAGGTTCACACCATCGATTTCCACGGGAAGTACTTCAAGTCCCGTGGCCCGTTGAACACGGTGCCCTCTCCGCAGCATCGACCGGCGTTCCTGCAGGCGGGTGCGTCGCCGAAGGGTCGTCAGTTCGCCGCCGGTGCCGCCGATGCGATCATCGCTGTGGGTACCGGGGTCGAAGGGATGAAGGAGTACCGCGACGACATTCGAGCCCGCGCCGCGGCCGCGGGCCGAAATCCCGATGACGTCAAGCTTCTCTTCGTGGTCTCCCCGACTGTCGCGGCGACCGAAGCCGAAGCCCGCGCGGAGGTCGACCGTCTGCTCAACCATCCCACCTACGTGGAGAAGTCGTTGGTCAGCATCTCGTCGAACACCGAGATCGACTTCAAGCAGTTCGATCTCGACGAACCGCTGCCGGCGGATCTGACCACCAACGGTGAACGCGGGTCGTTGGAGTACTTCATGCGCGGTGACGGCACCCCCGGGCCCAAGACGCTGCGTCAACTCGTGCTGCACCGGGCCAAGCGCGGATTGGAGCTCGTCGGCACCCCCGATCAGGTCGCCGAGAAGATGGGCCAGGCCATGGAGGAAGTCGGTGGCGACGGCTTCCTGATCGCCAAGCCCGGCTGGGACCTCTCGCGAAAGTACATCGAGTCGATCTGTGACGGGTTGGTGCCGGCCCTGCAACGGCGGGGTCTCACCCGAACCGCTTACACCACAACGACTCTGCGCGACACCCTGCGCGAGTTCTGAGGACACTGACATCAAGCAGATGCTGCGTGGTCAGCGGTGACCACGCCAACCCCACCAGTCGAGCAAGGGCATATTCCGGGCGCACATCCATGGAGCTATTCGGTCACCATGGTCCTGGTCGGCTTCATCATGGCGATGACCGCGCCGATCGAACTGCTCTATGCCATCAAACTCGGCCTGTCCACCGCCGAGGTGACCGCGTTCATCCTGGTCTCGGCGCTGGGTGTCGTCGCCGTCGACGTACTCGGCACCCGCGTGATCACCCGTGTCGACGCGAGAGCGACCATCGGGATCGGTCTCGCGCTGTTCGCGGCCAGCGAAGGGTGCTTTGCGTTGTCCCACGGGACGATCGGTCTCATCGGCTCACGGGTGCTGCAAGGTCTGGCCAGCGCCGTCGTCGCCGGGGCGGCGCTGCAGGTCGCAGTCCGGATGCACAGCCGTCCGCACCAGGTACTGGGCTCCAATCAGGGTCTGCAGCTGCTCGGTGCCGCCCTCGGGGCCCCCACCGGCGGCATCATCGCCGGCCTCCTGGATGGACTGAACGGCTATCGGCTCAGCTTCCTGGTCTGCGCCGGGCTCGGTGTCGTGGTTGCCGTGGCGGCGGTTCTCCTGTTGCCCGGTCTGCCGCCCCCGGCCGACGGCTACCGGCCCCGGATCGGGCTACCCGAACTCAGCCTGCCCCCGGTGCTGCGGATGGCACTCGCGCTGGGACTCTTCGGCAACTACCTGCGTAGTGGTATCGAGAACACCGCGCTGCCGCTGGTCGGGCACGCCTACGGGCTGTCCGCGGCGAACATCGGAGTGGCACTGGGGATTCTGTCTGCGGTGCAGATCGGTGTGCTGGCCCTGTCCGGGCGTCTCTTCGAGCGGATACCACCGGCCCGCTGCCTGGCGCTGGCGCTCCTGCTCGGCATCGCTGCGGTGGTCCTGCTGGCCACCGTGCAGGATCTTCGCGGGTTCTTCGCGGCCGCCGCTTTGTTCGGGGTGGTCGACGGCATCGCCCTGTCCGCCCCTCCGGTGCTCATCGTGGCACTGAGCCCGAACCCCTCGACCGGGGTGGCCACCTACCGCATTGCGTGCGGGATGGGCTCATTTCTCGGTGCCGGAAGCGTCAACCTGCTCATCGCTGTGCTCGGTGCGAGCGGTGGCCTCGCGGTGGTCTCGGGGGTCCTGGCTGTCGGCGCCGTGCTCGCCCGCAGCACGGGCCGTCGGTTCCCGCCCGCCGCACCCGCCCCGGGCTGACCGCACGGAGCGACGAATGTGACGACCGGTGAAACCTCAAGGCCCGACGCGCAATCCCCCCGCAACGTGATCGAACTGTTGGCGATACCGGCTGCGTGTGAACTTCGCACCAGAGACGTCCCATGCAGTCCCCAACAGGAGGAACCGTGGCAGTCGCACAACCATATGTCCCCGGAATCCGGGTTCCCATTCCCTCCGGCAGGAAAGCTATTCTGGCGGTCAAGGAGTACTTTCGTGGCACATCCGTACCGAGTTGGCTTGCCTTCGGTGCGCTCGCGGCGATGTTCCTGGTCGCGATATTCGCACCGGTTCTCGCGCCATTCGACCCGCTGGTGCCGGCCGGGAAGGCCATGGTCGCACCCAGTGCCGCGAACTGGCTGGGCACCGACACCGTGGGCCGCGACGTGCTGTCCCGGGTTCTGGTCGGCATGTCCACCAGCTGGTGGGGCGCGCTGGCCGTGGTCGCATCGGGAGTGCTCATCGGCGGCTCGATAGGCCTGGTCGCCGGGGCCGTCGGCGGGATCGTCGACGCCGCGCTCATGCGGATCACCGATGTCTTCCTCTCCCTGCCCGGGCCAATCCTGGCCATCGCGGTGGTCGCCGCGATGGGCCCGTCCTACATCCACACACTCATCGGCGTCGCAATCGTGTGGTGGCCGCTCTACGCGCGGATCGTGCGTGCCGAGATTCGCAAGTTGCGCGCCTCGCCCCACATGGAGGCGGCCCGCATCGCCGGTGCCGGGCGTCGGCGCCAACTGACCCGTCATCTGTTGCCAGGAGCGGTCCCGGTCACCATCGTCACTGCAAGCCTTGATATTTCGGCTCTGGTGCTGCTGTTGTCCGGGCTCTCCTTCCTGGGACTGGGAGCTCCACAACCCGCACCCGAACTGGGAGCGATGAGCGCCCAGGGGCTGACCCACATCTTCAGCGCCTGGTGGATCCCGATCTTCCCCGCCGTCGCCGTCGGGCTCATCGCCATCGTGAGCAACTTCGCCGGCGACGCGCTGCGCGACCGCATCCGCGACCGCTAGGGGAGCAACGCCATGCTGATGACTCTCGGCCGGCGTTTCCTGGGCGCCGTACCCGTGTTGCTCGCACTCGTCGTGGTCGTGTTCACGCTGCAGAAGATCGCCCCGGTCGACCCGGTGGTGGCATTGGTCGGAGAGAAGGCGCCTCCGGAGGTCTACGAAGCCGCTCGGGAGAAACTCGGACTCAACGACCCGCTACCCGTGCAGTTGATCGGCTACCTCGGCAAGGCACTGCAGGGCGACCTCGGCATGTCCACCGTGACACGGACGCCGGTGACCGGAAGCATACTTGAGTTCCTGCCGGTGACATTGGAATTGGTCTTCGTCGCCGGCATACTCATCGCGGTCATCGGGGGCTTCCTCGGCCTGGCGACCGCTCAGGGGTGGCGCGGTTCGGGGGTGCTGCGGGTGGTGATGATCTCCGGCGCATCCGTGCCGGTGTTCCTCGCGTGTCTGTTGGCGATGCTGATCTTCTACCGCTGGCTGGATATCCTGCCGGTCACCGGGCAGACCTCATTCTACGATGCCCCCACCGGGCCAACACATTTCCTGCTGATCGACAGTCTGCTGGCGGGCCGCCCCGTGCTGTTCTGGGATGCCCTCAAACACCTCATCCTGCCGGCGCTGTGCATCGCCATCACCCCCGCGGTCGCCGTCGGCCGAGTGCTGCGCAGCAGCCTGGAGGGCACCATGCGGGCGGAGTACATCCGCACCGCCCGGTCCAAAGGCCTTGGTGAGAAGAATATTCTGATCCAACACGCACTACGCAATGCCGTAGGTCCGGTGTTCGCACTGCTGGGTCTGCAACTGGCCGGGATGATCGGCAACAGCATCGTGGTGGAGTTGATCTTCGCCCGGCCTGGAATCGGCCTCTTCATCGCCCAGGCCATCTCCAAGGGTGACTTCAACACGATCGCCGGGGTCACCTTGGTGATCGGGGTCCTCTACGTGCTGGCCAACATCATGGTCGATCTCATGCAGGCCGTCGCGGACCCACGTGTCACCGTCTGAGGCGCACCGGTAGCGCAATCCGACCGCAACAGCGGCGTTTTCGGCCGGAATCGCAGACGCTGTGCCATGGAGTGATGACAACTCCACTCGATGTTCGGGAAGCGAAAGCCGGCAACTCCTCTCCGTTGCCCCCGGTCGAGTCGGAGCACCACGGCCGGTTCGGGCGCGGCACGCTGAGCCTGCTGGCACCGGTATTGAGCCGGCGCAACCGAATCGGGATCTGGTCCGGGGTGGTGCTGGCCATCATCGCCATGGGTCTGATCGGCCTGGTCCCGCTGATCCAGCAGATCATCCTCGACGACGCGATCGTCGTACATCGGCGCTCCCTGCCGCTGTGGCTGGGGATCCTGCTCGCGACGGGCCTGGCGAGTTTCGTGGCCAACTATCTTCGGCGCTCCGTCGGCGGGCGTGCGGCGGTGCGCGCCCAGCGCGATCTGCAGGTCAGGGTGCACCATCACATGCAGTACCTGGATGCCTCCCGCCGCGACGAGTTGCGGGCCGGCGACATCATGTCCCGGGCCACCTGCGACCTGACCCTGATCCAGATGTTTCTGCAACAACTCGGCGTTGCGTACGGCAACATCGCCCTGCTGATCGTCTCGCTGGTCGTCATGTTGGTGCTCTCGCCGCTGCTCGCATTGGTCATGGTGGTGTCGGTGCCGACCTTCCTGTTCGTCGCGATGCGATTCCGCAGCAAGTCTTTTCCGGCCAGCTGGATGGACCAACGCTTCCAGGGCAGCGTCGCCGGAGTGGTCGAGGAGGCGGTCACCGGTGTCCGTGTCGTCAAGGCATTCGGGCAGGAAAGCCAGGAGCAGGATGCGCTGCATGCGGAGGCGGGCAAGCTGTTTCAGTCGCGGCTGCGCACAGCGCGTATCACCGCTGTCTACTCCGCGGCACTGGACGCCATTCCCGGGCTGACCCAGCTTGCGGTGCTCGGACTCGGGGGGTGGCTGGTGATGCAGGGGCAGGTGTCGTTGGGCGTGTTCCTGGCCTTCGGCAGCTACATCCTGCAACTGGTCGCTCCGGTGCGTTTCCTGTCCGGTCTGATGGCCACCAGCCAGCAGGCGCGCGCTGGTGCACAGCGGATCGTGGAGCTGCTGTCGATCGAGTCCCGCGTGCAGGAGCTGCCGGACCCAGTGGTGCTCACCGAACCGGTCGGCCTGGTCGAACTCGACCACGTCGACTTCGGTTATCCGGGCGGCGAGCCGGTCCTGCAGGACATCTGTCTGCGGATTGCGCCGGGGGAGACGGTCGCCATCGTCGGCGCGTCCGGGTCCGGCAAGTCGACGTTGGCCCACCTGCTGGCGCGCTTCCACGATCCCACCGCCGGGACGGTTCGGCTTGATGGCCGCGACATCCGCGATTACAGCCTGACCTCGCTGCGCGCGAACGTCGGCATCGTCTTCGAGAAAGGGTTCCTGTTCTCCACGACGATCAGGGACAACATTGCGTTCGGCCGCCCCGATGCCAGCGACGACGAGGTGGAGCACGCCGCCGTGGCCGCGCACGCGCATGGATTCGTCGCGGGGCTCCCCGAGGGCTACGGCACGCTGGTCGGGGAGCGTGGCTTCACCCTGTCCGGTGGCCAGCGGCAGCGGCTGGCGCTGGCTCGCGCGGCACTGACCAACCCGACCGTGCTCATCCTCGACGACGCCACCTCGGCGATCGACGCGCGGACCGAACACGCCGTGCACCGCTCGCTGGAGGAGGTGCGCGACCGGCGCACCACGGTGCTCATCGCGCACCGGCGATCGACCCTGATGCTCGCGGACCGGGTGATCGTGCTGGACCGCGGCCGGATCGTCGACAGTGGGACGACCGAGGAGCTGCTGGCGCGCTCGGAGCTGTTCCGCGAGCTGCTGACCGGTCCCGACGCGACAGTCGCCGGGGCGGCATCGGCAGAGCCGCCGGTGGTCGCGCTCGACCCGGTGGCCTGGCCCGAGGGCGTCTCCCGGCTGGGCGCGCCGAAGATGAGCAGTTTCACCAGCGAGGCGGCCACCCGGGCAGCCTCGGGATCGCAGGGGCCCGGGATGAGTGGGGATGCCTCGACGCTGGCCGGGTTGTCGAGGGTTTCCCCGAAGTTGACCGAAGCGGTGCGGGCGCTGCCGCCGCTGCGGGACACACCGGACATCGACATGGCAGAGGCGACCGCACCGGCCCGGGAACTCTCCATGTCAAGCGTTTTCCGACCGTTCCGGCGGCCACTGCTGCTGGCGAGCCTGCTGGTGGTGTTCGACGGGATGTTGTGGATCTCTGCACCGGTGCTGATTCGGTACGGGCTCGACCATGGCGTGCTGAAGAACTCGCACCGGGCGTTGGTCGTGGTGTGCCTGGTACTCGCGGCGGTGCAGGTGTTGATCTGGATCAACACCAGGGTGATGGTGGTCTTCACCCAACGAACGGCGGAGCGGGTGCTGTTCGGTCTGCGCGTGCGCACCTTCGCCCACCTGCAGCGGCTTGCGCTCAACTACTACGAGCAGTTCATGGCGGGCCACATCATGACCCGGATGACCTCCGATGTGGAGGCCTTTGCCCAGCTTCTGCAGCAGGGCCTGTTGACGGCGATGGTGAGCCTGCTGTCCTGCGCCGGGGTGGCGGTGGCGCTGGCCATCTTCGATCCGCAGCTGGCCCTGGCGACCGCGGCGGTGCTGCCGTTCCTGATCGCCGCGACGCTGTGGTTCCGCAGCGAGTCGGGGCGGACGTATCTGCTGGCCCGCGAGCGGGTATCGGTGCTCTACGGCAACATGCAGGAAAGCCTGGCCGGGGTCGCGGTGAGCCAGGCCTACTGCCAGCAACCGGCCAACGAGGCGCGTTTCGCGCTGCTCGCGGACTCGTACTGCACGGCTCGGGTGCGCTCGGCCGAGCTGATGGCCCGGTTCTTTCCCTTCCTGCTGCTGCTCAGCATCGTTGCGAAGGCGATCGCGCTCGCGGTCGCAGCACCGCGCCTGATCGAGGGTGACCTCAGCTACGGCGTGCTCATCGCCTTCCTGCTGTACCTGGATCTGTTCTTCACACCGATTCAGCAGCTGTCCTTCGTGTTCGACCAATGGCTGCAGGCGGGTGTTGCGTTGACCCAGCTGCGCGAGCTGCTCAGGACGCCGAGCGCGACGCCTGCGGCCGAGTCGGGCGCCCGGAGGGAGCGGCTGGACGGCCGGATCCAGCTCGATCACGTCACATTCGTCTACCCGAGCACCGGCTTGGTCGCGATGAACGATGTCTCGCTTGAGATCCCGGCGGGGCAGACGGTGGCGCTGGTGGGCACCACCGGGGCCGGTAAGTCGACCCTGGTCAAGCTCATCGCCCGGTTCTACGACCCCACCTCGGGAACCGTGTTGATCGACGGGTTGCCGCTCCGCGAGCTCGACCTGGTGGCGTATCGCCGCCAACTGGGCTACGTCCCGCAGGAGCCGTTTCTGTTCTCCGGAACGATCCGCTCCAACATCGCCTACGGCAACCCGGATGCACCGGATCTACTCGTCGAACAGGCGGCCCGCGCGGTCGGAGCGCACGCCTTCATCGCCGAACTGCCCCACGGCTACCACACTCCCGTCAGTGAGCAGGGCGGGTCACTGTCGGCCGGCCAGCGCCAACTGCTGGGGCTGGCCCGCGCTCTGCTGGTTGACCCGCGCATCCTGCTGCTGGACGAGGCAACGGCGAATCTGGACCTGGCCACCGAGGCGCAGGTGCAGCGTGCCATGAACCAGGTCTCGCAGGGCCGCACCACGATCGTGATCGCTCACCGGCTGCAGACCGCCCGCGCCGCGCAACGCGTGCTGGTCGTGGACAACGGGCTGATCGTCGAGGACGGCTCGCACGAGGAGCTGCTCGCTCTCGGTGGCCGGTACGCGGCCCTGTGGACCGCCAACACCGAGCACCAGCCAGTGGCCTGACCCCGCGGGTCAGGCCGAGCGCGACGCACTCGCCGTGAACGCAATGCGGTCGCTGCGCATCCGGAACTGGGACAGCGCCCGAGGCTGCCCGCTCGCATCCTCGAGGATGTCCTCCAGGAAGATCATCGGTGCGCCTTGCTCGATGCCGACCAGCGCTGCGGACTGCTCGTCGGCCGCGGTGGCACCTATCGTGGTGCGACTGCTGGTGATCCTGACGTCGAGTTGCCGCTCCAGGAAGAGAATCGGGTCTGGCTCGTTGAACTCGAGGTCGCGGGACTGGTCGGGGTGCAGCGCGATGTAGCTCACCGAGATGCCCAACGGCTGGGACTCCCGCACGATCAGTGACTCCATCATGAGCACCGTCCAGTCGGACGGGAGTCGCAATCGCTCGCGCACCAGACGGAGGTCGCCGAGGGGACGGTACTCGAGGTTCTTGAGCTCAGCGCGGATGCTGGCGTCGCCGCCGAATTCCTTGACAGGAGAGAGCTGGTTGATGCGCAGCTTCACTGCCGCCGCCGAGCGGGTGCCGCGTTTGGGGCTGCGGGTCACCAGGCCGTCCTTGGCCAGTTGTTGCAGCACCGCGCGGACCGTGTTGCGGCTCGCCGACAGCGCATCGATGAGCTCGCCCTCCACCAGGAACTGATCGCCCTGTCCGTTCTGCAGAGTTGAGCGCAGCAGGTCGTAGGTCCGTCGCAGCGAGTTGTTGAGGCGGTCCGGAGTCTGGCGGTTGCGCTGGTAAACAGTTTCCGGCCGCTCGGGCCGGGGCGGGCCCTGCCTCATCGCACACCGCCGGTCCAGAACTGGCGACTACAGATCCTCATGACAACCTCCTGCTGAAGCGGTTGGGGAATCGTCTGACACCAATTAACAAACGGTTTGTTTCAACTCGTCGCCGATGAGAAGTCGGGGGCTTTACGCGGGTGTTGCCGACCGGTGATCGCCATCACCCGAGCTGCCATCTGCCGTCGAACCGCCTTTGCAGCGGCGCAATGGAGACGTTCGGCATTCGACATCGACCGATGACCAGGACCGCGTTGAGTGACCGGAAGCGGCATCGGCGGCGCCGGAATCGTTGGCATCGAACGGTATTGAGGAGGCCCGACGTGGATGGTGACCCGAGGATGCACCTGGCCTGGTTCCTGGGCAACGGTTTCGGTGTGCACGACTGGAAGAGTCAATGGCGCGGCACGGCCGCCACGGATTGGATGAACGGCGAGTTTCACGTCGACTTCATCCGCGCGCTCGAACGGGCCTGCTTCGACTACCTGATCATCGAGGACTCCGCCTATGTGCCCGACGGATACGAGAACTCGATGCGGTATTACCTCCACAATGCGCGTGCGGTGCCGAAGCACGATCCGGCGGTGCTGGCCACCGTGATGCTCAGCGCGACGCGCCGCATCGGCGTCGTACCCACGCTCGCGGTGACCGAGTATCAGCCGTACCAGCTGGCCCGATTGGTCGCGACGCTGGACAACCTGTCCGCCGGCCGGGCGGGGTGGAACATCGTGACGGGCAGCTCGGACCGGGCGGCGCAGAACTACGGCAAACAGGGCCAGCCCGCACACGACCTGCGCTACGAGATGGCCCAGGAGATGACCGATGCCGTGTGCGCACTGTGGTCTTCGTGGGACGCCGACGCCGTGGTCGCCGATCTGGAGGCCGAGATGTTCGCCGACCACACCAAGGTCCATCCGGTGGACTTCAACGGCCGGTTCTTCCGCAGTCGCGGGCCGCTGAACACCGCGCCGCCGCCGCAGGGGCGGCCGGCACTGGTCCAGGCCGGCGGATCGTCGGCCGGGCGTGCCTTCGCCGCCAAGAATGCGGACAGCATCATCGCCGCCGCGACGTCGGTGGAGGAAATGAAGGAGTACCGCGACGACGTCCTCGCCCGCGCGGCGGAAGCGGGGCGGAATCCGGCCGAGGTCAAGGTGTTGTTCCTGTGTACGCCGTATCTGGGGGAGACCCACGCCGAAGCGGTGGACCGCAAGAAGCGCCACGACGACGAGGTATGGGAGAACCCCGAGGCCGGACTGGCGGGCCTCGGCTTCATCACCGACATCGACTTTTCGCCCTACGACGTGGACACCCCGTTGCGGGACCTGGCAGCGACATTCGAGACCAACGGACACCAGAGTTCGCTGGCTGCGCGTCTGGGGGATCCGCGGCGCACCCTGCGAGAAGTCGCGGCCCAAACCCATGCCATCGAGCCAGTGGGGACTCCTGCCGAGGTGGCTGACGAGCTGGGCAAGATGATGGGCGAAGTCGGCGGTGACGGCGTGCTTTTCGTGGCCGGCCCGCTCAACCGGCGCGTGGTTGCCGAGATCACCGACGGCCTGATACCTGAGCTACAGGCACGCGGCCTGGCGCGGACCTCCTACGAATCCGCGCAGCTGCGGGGAAATTTGTCGAGCTTCTGAACGTTCACGTGGTGCGACGGGCCATGGCGCTGAACGCGACTCGGTCACCGCGCAGCCGGAGCTGTGAGAGTGCCCGGGGCTGTCCGTTGTGGTCCTCGAGGACGTCCTCGAGCCAGATCAGCGGGGCACCGACGTCGACACTCATCAGGTCGGCGGTCTGTTCGTCGGCGGTGACGGCGCCGACCGTAGTGCGGCTGGGGCCTATGCGAATCCCGAGTTGCCGCTCCAATATCGCGATGACGTCCTGCCCCTCCACATCTATGTCGTGCGACTGACTCTCGCTCACGGCGATGTAGCCCACCGTGACCCCGATCGTGATCCCGTCGTGCACCATGAGGCTTTCGATCATCAGGACGTCCCACCCGTCGGGCAGCCGCAGGCGGTCGCACACCACCGGCGGGCGGCCAACCGGCCGGCATTCGATCGTGCGGGTTTCGAGAGGGGCAGACGGCTCGCGGGCGAGCTGATCCATCGTCTTGAGCTCGTCTATGGGCAGGAGCAGCGAACCGGCGGCACGGGTCCCCTTCTTGGGCTCGCGGGTGACCAGACCCTCACGCGCCAGCTGCTGCAGCACCGCCCGGACCGTGCTGCGGCTCGCCGAAAGCGCTTCGGTGAGCTCGTGTTCCACGAGAAGCAGATTCCTGCCGGTCGACATGAGGGTCGACCGCAGGAGGTCATAGGTGCGCCGCTGCGAGTTGTTCAGCCGATCGGGGCTGTGGCGCTGTCGTTGGTAGATCACCTCAGGACGGGTCGAACCGGCGTGGTGGAACCTCGGCCTGCACACCCCGTACGGTTCGCCTGCTGACACCATGGTGCTCCGATCTTCACAACCCCCGCTCGCACATAGAAGCAGTGGTTTGTAAACGCGGTCAGCCGAGCGTGCTTCGCCAGTGTTACATCACTTCTTGTGTCAGGCAGGTAGCGGCAGCGTTTCGACGACCTCGAGACCGTAGCCGGCAAGGCCGGTCCGGGTGACCTGGTGGTTCGTCAGCAGGCGCATGCGCCCTACCCCGAGGTCCGCGAGGATCTGGGCGCCCACCCCCTGATCGCGGACGTCCGTGCCGCCGTGCGGGTCTGCGTGGCCACGCAGGTAGAGCACGACTCCTCGACCTTCGGCAGCGATCATCCGCATCGCGTACCCCAGTTGAAGCTCGCAGTCACAGCCCTCCGAACCAAAGACGTTGCCGGTCACGCACTCGGTGTGAACGCGTACCAGTGTCGGCAAGACCCCCGGCTCCGCAATATCTCCCATCACCAGGGCGAGATGCTCGCGGCCGTCGAGCACGGAGAGAAACCCGCACGCCCGGAACACCCCGTACTCGGTGGGAAGCCGACTGGACGCCCTGAATTCGACCAGCCGTTCGGTACTGCGCCGGTACGCGAGCAGATCCGACATCGCGACGATGGGCAGCCGGTATTTGGCAGCGAACAGGCGCAGCGGTGTCCCGCGCAGTGCCGCGCCCTCGTCGTCCACCACCTCACAGATCACCGCGGCGGGTGGCAATCCGGCCAAGCGCGTCAGGTCGAGTGCCGCCTCGGTGTGACCCGCCCGGCGGAGCACGCCGCCCTCGACGGCGCGCAGTGGGAAAACGTGGCCAGGTCGGTTCAGGTCACCGGGCTTGCTGCTGGGATCGGCGAGCACCGATATGGTCCTGGCCCGATCAGCTGCGGAGATTCCGCTGCCGATTCCCGTGCGGGCATTCACCGATACCGTATAGCCGGCCCCATTCGGGTCCTCATTGAGCGCCACCATCGGCGGAACGTGCAGCCGGTCGAGGTCGGATGCCGGCATCGGGACGCAGAGGATGCCACTGGTGTGGCGCATCATGAATGCCACTCGCTCGGGTGTGGCGTGCGCGGCGGCGAGCATGAGATCACCGTCATCGTCCGGCTTTTCGGTGTCGATGAGGATGACCATGCGGCCCGCTTGCAGGGCCGCGACCGCCGCGTCGACGGCGCTCCGGGCGGGGTCGTCGTCACCGGGACCAAGCGGCCACGCTTCGCTGACCGGCATGCTCAGAACTCGCGCAGGTGATCGCGAAGCATCGCGGTGGTGTAGTCGGAGCGGGTGAGACCGCGTTTCTGCAGTTCCGGCACCAGCCCGTCGGTGATCTCGGTGACGTAGCGACGGTTCAGGCGCATCACCGGGCTGGTGATCAGGAAGCCGTCGCCACCGACCTGTTCCATCACCGAGCCCATTTCCTCGGCGACTTCGGCAGGTGTTCCGACGAACTGGACATTTCCGGAAAGACCACTGCCGGTGACCAGTTCACGCAGCGTCTTGTCCTTTCCGCGGGCCATGAAGCTCTCCAGGGAGCCCCGCTCCCCGTTGGTCGACACGTCCGGCAATGGCTTGTCGAGGTCGAAGGTGGAGAAGTCGATCTCGGTGATCGACGAGATCTCGGCAAGCATGTACTCGATGTACAGCGGATCGTTGAACCAGCGCTCCTGCTTCGCCAGAGCCTCTTCGGTGGTGTCGCCCACGATTGGCGAAACAAGGTACAACACCTTGCAATCCGCCGGGTCCCGACCGTTTGCCGCCATGCGATTCCGGATGTCGTCGCGGTAGTCCTTCATCGCCTGGATGCCGTTGGCGGGTGCCACGATGGTGTCGGCGTGCTGCGCGGCGAGCTCACGGCCGGGGGGAGAGGCGCCGGCCTGAGCGATGGTCGGGCGGTACTGCGGGGAGGGCGCGGTGTTCAGCGGACCGCGGCATTTGTAGTACTTGCCCGCGAAATCTACGGTGTGCACCTTCTTGTAGTTGGCGTACGTCCCGGTCAGATGGTCGCGCTCGATCGCGTCCGGTTCCCACGACTCCCACAGCTTGGTGCAGAGTTCGAGGTATTCGCTGGCGCGTGCGTAGCGCTCGTCGTGCTCATACAGCTCGTCGAGCCCGAAGTTCTGGGCTGCCCGGTCCTCGGCGGAGGTGACCACGTTCCAGCCGAACCGTCCGCGGGCGATGTGGTCCACCGTGCTACAGAGTCGGGCCAGCAGGAATGGCGGGTAGAAACTGGTCGACATCGTCGGGATGACGCCGAGCCGTGAAGTGGCGGAGGCCATCAACACTGCCAGTGGCACCGGATCGTGTTTGGGGTTCACACCGTGCTTGAGGTCGTACTCCATGGTGCCGCCGTAGGCCGTCGACACCATCAGCTTGTCCTCGATGAGCACGTAGTCGAACTTCGCGCGCTCCAGATCGCGCGCCATCTCGACATAGAACTCTCCGGTGAAATCACGCGCCCCGTCACCCCAGGTCCCGTCCCATTCGTCGGCGACGAAGTTCAGGAACCACCCCAGATGGAACTTGTTGGTCATGTGCCAAGACAAGTAGACAGGCGTTTCTGGTCGGTGTCGTCCTGGTACCGCGGGAATTACGCGGGCGACACCGGGATCCTGGAGCTGGCGCCGTGGATCGTCCGGTCCGCGTTGGCATGCCTCGCCGCTGTTCGGCGGCCGGTTCACCACCTTTCGAGCGGATGCTCGATCTCGTCGCGATACATGCGCGCCGACAGGTAGGCAACCGTGGCCACCACCACCGGCGTCATACCGGCGACCAGGAAGATGACTTCCATCGAGATCACCTTCGACAGCGGCCCGGCAATGGCCATCGACACGGGCATGAAGGCCAGCGATACAAAGAAGTCCAGGCTGGACACTCGGCCCAGCATCGCCGGTGGCACCCGGCGCTGCAACAGCGTGCCCCAGATGACCATGCCCGCCCCATCGGTGATGCCGACCAGGAAGCTGGCCACCATCATCCACGCGAACGAATGCGTCCAACCGATCACCACCAGCGGTAGCGAACCGGCACCCCACATGACCATCATCACCGTCAGGTAGCGCCGCGGCAGCTGCCAGGACGACACCCCGAGCGCGCCGAGCGCGCTGCCGACGCCGAAAGCGGCCAGCACGAACCCGAACATCTGAGCACCGTGCTCGAACCGCTCGCCGGTGATGAAAGGCAACAGCACCTCGATGGGGCCGATCACCACCAGCACGAAGACGCTGGCGAACAGCAGGGTGGCCAGCAGCCACGGTGTGCGGACCATGAACCGGAAGCCCTCGCGCAGATCGGTCAGCGGGTTCGAGGTGACCGGCGCTTCCGTCCGGGCTCGCACGCCGCGGGTGGCGACCAGCAGGATCAGGCTGGTCGCGAACAGGACGGCCACCACCACCGTGCCGACCGCGGGAAATGTCGCGCCGATGAGCAGACCCGCGGCCGCAGGCCCGGCGGCCCGTTGCAGAACCGGGCGCATCACCCCTTCGACGCCGTTGGCGGCCAGCAGTTGCTCGGGTGGCAGGATCCGCGGCAGATAGGCGCTGTAGGCCGGGAAGAAGAAAGCGGCGGCAATGCCGAGCAGCGCAGCCGCCACAGCCATGTGCCACACCCGCAGGGCGCCCAGCAATGACAGCGCGGCCACCGTCGCCACTGCGGCGAGATTGACGACTTCCACCGCAATGATGATGGAGCGCTGTGGGATTCGGTCGGCGGCGATGCCCCCGACGAGAACGAAAGCCACCAGGCCACCACCGAGGCACGCTGCCACCAGAGACAATGTCGCCGGATCGTTGTCCAGGGCGATCACCTGAAGGGCCATCACCACGGCCCACATGCCCTCGGCCAGGATCGTGATGGACACGGCGGCGATCAGCAGTCGGTACTCGCGGATCTTGAAGGGTGCGAGTACCCGCCAGCCATGACCGTCCAATTGCGTACTCACCCATAGATGGTCGCGGACGGTGGCTTGTCAGTCCATTGATTTTCCGCGGGTGCGAGGTCAGGAGTCGGTGAAGGTGGCCCGCCGGCCTTCCTGGAACGCCCTGGTGCCTTCGGCGAAATCCGGGGAGGTCAGCAGGATCAGCTGGCCCTCGCGCTCACGCCCGATCGCTGCTTCCAGCTCGGTGAGCGTGGCGTCGTTGATGGCCTGTTTGGTCTTGCGCAAGGCGACGGCGGGTCCGCCGGCCAGGGTGCTGATCACCTCGGCCACGGCCGCGTCGAGGTCCTCGGGAGCGTGCACGGAGGTGACCAGGCCCCAGTCGTAGGCCTCGGCCGCGGAGATGCGCTCGGCCAGCAGCGCCATCCGCTGCGCACGGATCCGGCCCACCGCGGCCGCGATCAGCGCCGACGCGCCACCGTCGGGCATCAGCCCGATCTTGGTGAAGGACAGCATGAAAAACGCCTTCTCCGAGGCGAGTACGACATCACAGGCGATGGCCAGCGAGACGCCGACCCCGGCGGCCGGGCCTTGCACCACCGAGACGACGGGCTTGGGCAACGCGACGATGGAACGCACCGCCCGGTTGGCGGCATCGAGCACCACCTCGGGTCCGTTGACCGATTTGGCGGACACGTCCTCGGCGCTGATGCCGGCGCCGGAGCTGAAACCGCGGCCCGCGCCGGACAACTTCACGACGCGGACCGCGGGATCTGTGGCGGCCGCCTCGAGTGCGTCGGCGATACCGGTCAGCATCGCCTCCGACAGCGAGTTCAGGCTGTCGGGCCGGTTCAGCGTCACCGCCAGCACGCCATCGGCGAGCTCCACGGTCAACTGCTCGATGCTGCGATACGTCATCTGTACGCCCTCAGGTTCGGCGGGTGGGTGACCCGCGGCCGGTCGACGTGGTTATACAAGTAAGCTATGTCGGCGGTCAACTACTCAGTACTCAACGGCGAAGGACGGTAGGCATGGCGGGACCACTGCAGGGAATGCGAGTTGTGGAATTGGCCGGCATCGGGCCCGGCCCGCACGCAGCCATGATTCTGGGAGACCTGGGGGCCGACGTGGTGCGCGTCGATCGCCCGACGGCCAAGAACGGCGCCATCTCGGACGCGATGCTGCGCAACCGGCGTTCGGTGACCGCGGACCTGAAATCCGATGAGGGACGCCAGTTCGTCCTCGATCTGGTCGCCAAGGCCGACGTGCTGATCGAGGGTTTCCGGCCCGGTGTCACCGAACGCCTCGGCCTCGGACCCGAGGACTGCGCCAAGGTCAACGAGAAGTTGGTCTACGCCCGCATGACCGGGTGGGGCCAGGACGGTCCGCGTGCGCTGCAGGCCGGCCACGACATCAACTACATCTCCCTCAACGGTGTGCTGCACGCGATCGGCCGCAAGGGTGAGCGCCCGGTACCGCCGCTGAACCTGGCCGGTGATTTCGGCGGTGGGTCGATGTTCCTGCTGCTCGGCATCCTGTCGGCGCTGTGGGAACGGCAGACCTCGGGCAAGGGCCAGGTGGTCGATGCCGCGATGATCGACGGCTCCAGCGTGCTGATCCAGATGATGTGGGCCTTCCGTGCGCAGGGCGTGTGGAGCGATGAGCGCGGCACCAACATGCTCGACACCGGCGCCCCGTACTACGACACCTACGAGACCGCCGACGGCAAGTACTTCGCCATCGGCGCGATCGAGCCACAGTTCTACGCCGAACTTCTGGCCAAGCTGGGCCTGGACCCGGCGACGCTGCCCGCACAGAACGACATCGAGCGCTGGGAAGAACTGCGGGCCACCTTCACCGAGGTGTTCAAGACCAAGGACCGCGATGAGTGGGCCGCCGTGTTCGCCGGCTCCGACGCCTGCGCGACACCGGTGCTCGCGTTCGGCGAGGTGCTCGACGAACCGCATATCGCCGACCGCTCCACGTTCTACGAGACCCAGCACGGCCTGCAGCCGATGCCGGCCCCGCGATTCTCGCGCAGCGAGCCCGCCGTGCCGAGCCCGCCACCGCTGATCGGCGCGGACAACGACGCCGTCCTCAAAGACTGGGCCTGACAGCCCGCCAACCTTCAACGAAAGGAACTGCAGCACGTGGAAATCAAGGATTCGGTAGCCGTTGTCACCGGCGGGGCCTCGGGCCTCGGCCTGGCGACCACCAAGCGACTGCTCGACGCCGGCGCCTCCGTCGTCGTCATCGACCTCAAGGGTGAGGAAGCGGTCGCCGAACTGGGCGAGCGCGCCACCTTCGTCGCCGCCAACGTCACCGACGAGGATGCGGTCAGCAAGGCCCTGGACGTGGCCGAGTCGCTCGGCCCGGTACGCATCAATGTCAACTGCGCCGGCATCGGCAACGCGATCAAGACCCTCGGCAAGGAAGGTCCGTTCCCGTTGGACGGCTTCCGCAAGGTCGTCGAGGTGAACCTGATCGGCACCTTCAACGTGCTGCGGCTGGCGGCAGAGCGGATCGCCAAGACGGAGCCCTTGAAGGGTGAAGAGCGCGGCGTCATCATCAACACCGCCTCGGTCGCGGCGTTCGACGGACAGATCGGTCAGGCCGCCTACTCGGCGTCCAAGGGCGGTGTCGTCGGGCTGACCCTGCCGGTCGCGCGTGACCTGTCGCGCAGCCTGATCCGCGTCTGCACCATCGCGCCGGGGCTGTTCAAGACCCCGCTGCTGGGCTCCCTGCCCGAGGAGGCGCAGAAGTCCCTCGGGCAGCAGGTGCCCCACCCGGCACGCCTGGGTGACCCGGACGAGTACGGCGCGCTGGCCGTGCATATCGTGGAAAACCCGATGCTCAATGGCGAGGTCATCCGGCTGGATGGCGCGATCCGCATGGCTCCGAGGTAAGGACTGATATGTCACTGGTCACCAAGTTCACCGAGGCGTTCGGTGTGGAACATCCGATCGCTCAGGGCGGTATGCAGTGGGTGGGTCGTGCGGAGTTGGTCGCGGCTGTGGCGAATGCGGGTGGTTTGGGTTTCATCACCGCGTTGACTCAGCCGACGCCTGCGGACCTGGCTAATGAGATCGCCAAGACCCGGGATCTGACCGATAAGCCGTTCGGGGTGAATCTGACGATCCTGCCGGCGATCAACCCGCCCCCGTATGACGAGTACCGCAAGGTGATCGTGGATGCCGGGGTGAAGATCGTGGAGACTGCGGGTTCCAATCCGGCTCCGCATCTGCCGATGTTTCATGACAACGGGATCAAGGTGCTGCACAAGTGCACCTCGGTGCGCCACGCGGTCAAGGCCCAGACCCTGGGTGTGGATGGCATCAGCATCGATGGTTTCGAGTGCGCGGGTCATCCGGGTGAGGACGATATCCCGGGTCTGGTGTTGATTCCGGCGGCGGCCAGGGAGATCGAGATCCCGATGATCGCCTCGGGTGGTTTCGGTGATGCGCGTGGCTTGGTGGCTGCGTTGGCGCTGGGTGCCGATGGGGTGAACATGGGCACCCGCTTCATGGCCACGGTGGAGTCCTGTATTCATCAGAACGTCAAGGATGCGATCGTGGCGACCGATGAGCGGGGCACCGAGCTGATCTTCCGCAGTCTGCACAACACGGCGCGGGTGGCGTCCAACGCGGTGTCGCGTGAGGTGGTGGACATTCTCAAGGGTGGTGGTCAGTTCGAGGATGTCAAGGATCTGGTGGCCGGTGTGCGGGGCCGCAAGGTCTTCGATGACGGCGATGTCGATGCCGGTATCTGGACGGCGGGCACCGTGATGGGTCTGATCCACGACATCCCGACCGTGGAGGAGCTGATCTCGCGGATGGTCGGCGAGGCCGAGGACATCATCATCGGCCGACTGGCCGACATGGTGAACATCGACGAGCCGGAGCAGGCCACCGCCTGATCCGGAGGCTCTGACCCCGAGCATACAACCGCCCGGTCGAGGCCGCGAGGAAACTCGCGGTGTTCGATCGGGCGGTTCTCGTTGCGCCCGTTGTCAAAAGGGCGGCGGGTCGCTGTCGCTCGCCGCGCGTTCGAGGGCGCGTTCGAGTCGGTTGCGTGCGCGTTCGGTGGTGATGCGTTGGGCGCGGTCTTGTACGCGGGTGCGTTGTCGGACCGGCATCTTGGTGTCGCGGTCGTGGTCGTTGATGAGGGTGATGGCCCGTTTTCGTGGGATGGGTGTCTGGATGTTCCAGTGCGGGAACAGGATTGCCGCGCCGGGAGCCTTGGCGTAGCTGTGTCCGGTGGGTGCGCTCCAGTGGGTGGTGCCGTCGGGTTGGGCGGTGGGGGTCCAGCCGCCGAAGGTCTTGACCAGATGGTGCAGACGGCAGAGCGGCCCGAGGTTGCCCGGATGCGTCGCCCCGGCCGGCCATGGGGTCAGATGGTCGAGGTCGCAGCGGTGCGCGGCGCGGTTGCAGCCGGGGAAGCTGCAGGTCATAGCGCGCATGCGGACGAACGCGGTCAAGGCGGTCGAGGGCCGGTATCGGGGTTCGGCGGGCAGGTCGACGATCTCCGAAAGCGGTTTCACGGTGGCGCCGCCGGCGATGAGTTCGGCGAGCATGGCGGCGGGGATGATGGCGCCATCGAGCGTGACGCCGGGGCTGGGGTTGCACGCCGCAGGCTCAGCGGGCTGGGCGGCGGCTGCGGGTGCAGCGGGTTCGGGCTTCGCGGCCGGTGTCTGCGGCTCGTGCTCTTGCTCTTGCTCTGACGCAGCCTCGGTCGCGGCGGGCTCGGAGTCTGGGGTGCCCGCAGCGCGGGGCCTGGTCTGCCGCGGGGTGTCTTCACCGGCGGTGGGCACTTGGTCGGTGAGCGCGTAGATGGTGAGTGCGCCCGCGCGTGGATCTTTCCCGCTGCCCGCACACTCAGCGTCCCCGCACTCACAGGTCAGGCGCTCCAGGGCGGGCCCGACCACACCCAACGCGGCCAGGGCCGCGGCACGCAGTTCCCCGCGCTTGCGGGGATCGTTGGGGCAGACGGTGTCGGCCAGGTCGTTGAGGCGTTGTTCGAGGATCTTCTTGTCGGTGATGCGCAGCCGCCCCCAAAACGAGGCCACCCCGTTCGGGTCATCCTTGTCATCGAACTCGACGTACAGGTCTTTGGCGTTGCGTTTGGAGCGCACCACGGCGTCAGGGTCGAACTTCTCCACCCACAGATCCACTGCCCCGATCAGTTGTTTCTCCGAGTGCGCCCCGTATTCGCCCGCCTCCCCGGAGATGGCGGTGTCGATCAACCCCAGCGCGTCCTCGTCGACGACCAGATGGGTGCGCCAGGTGATCGCATCGATCACCCTCGCCGAGATGACCCCGGTGGCGAACAGGGCTGCGGTCCGCGGGAGCCGGTCCCGCAGGGCTTGGGCGATGCGCATCTGCTTGGACGCCGCATGCGAGTTCAGGTTGCAGGCCGCCGACACCGCGGCCTGCGCCCACGCCCACCCATCGATGACCTGATGGGCGACCACATCGTCCTCGTCATCACACTGGCGGGCCACCACCTCGCCAATCAGGGCCAGCCGCTGCGCGGCCGCCGCAGCCTCGGTCCGGGTCATGGTGGTGACCGCCGAGATGAGCGCCTCATCGCTCAACCCGGCGAGTGCGCCACGATCCAAGACTTCGAACATGTGTTCGATACTACTCGCGGCCACCGACATTGACAGCAGGTTTGCCGGGCTGTGGAGAAGCAAAATTCGGTCTCGCGGAGCCTCGGCTCGGCGGCTGGCATGACCGGTGAGCCGGGTCCAGGGAGCAAGAAACCGCCCGGTCGAACCCACAGAGAATCTGCGGCGGTCGGTCGGACGGTTCTCGTCGTGCTTGGTCGGTAGTGCGGCCTTGAGCCGCTCAGGCCGGCCGGAGAAGCCGGATGGCGTGTGCTGCGGTCAGACCGCGGCAGCGAGGTCGGGGAACTGCTCCGAGGTATCACCCTCGACCAGGACGTCCCCGTGGTACAGGGCGTCGAAATCAACCTTGATGACATCTGCGTTGGTGTCGTCGATCCACATGCCGTGAAGCGTATGGGCGGTGATTAAGAGAACTTTGAGCCCAGCTTGCGAAAATCGTGGCAATTCTTACCGCCGGGTAGGTTTAGGCTGCTGGCGCGTTGGGAACGCCGTTTTCATTCCGCCGGAGAATGCCTTCTGAACTGCATGTATGTGGGCGAGTCGGACGCCCGTCGAAACGCCGGAAAGTTTGCCGGGACCCCCGGTTGCACCCCACGCCTCAGCAAATTCTTACTGACGAGTAGCCCGCGCCGCGCACGTCGCTGTGGCGCGAGTGACAAAAGTGACTCCTGTTGTGATTGGGATTCCGAGGCGCAGGTGAACCTCGGGGCCTGCGACACCGTGTCTCTACCAACATCATCCGCGTTGACCCAACGACTTACCCTTGTTAACTTAACGGCGATAGGACTTCGAAGGGAACGATCGTGCTGAACCGAATCGCTCAGCTCGCGATGGCCGCCCCCCGCCGGGTGCTGGCCGTGACGGCGCTTGTCATGGTCGCCGCGGCGATCTTCGGCATCCCGGTGGCCAAGACGCTGTCCGCGGGCGGCTTCCAGGACCCGACCTCGCAGTCCTCGCAAGCGACCGCGCTGCTCACCGAGAAGTTCGACCAGGGTGACATGCAGCTGCTCATCACGGTCACGTCACCCGAAGGTGTCGACAGCCCCGCCGCCACTGCGACGGGCACCGAGATCGTCACCGCGCTGGAACAATCGCCGCATGTCGCGCAGGTGTCCTCCGCGTGGACAGCGCCGCCCTCGGCGGCGGTGGAGCTGATCAGCAAGGACAAGAGCTCGGGGCTGATCGTCGCCGGCATCACCGGTGGCGAGAACGACGCGCAGAAATACGCCAAGGCGCTCTCGGACGAGCTCGCCCATGACCGCCCCGGCGTCACCGTGCGGTCCGGTGGGACGGCCATGGTCTACGCCCAGATCAATGCGCAGACCGAACGGGACCTGCTGCGCATGGAGGCCATCGCCATCCCGTTGAGCTTCCTGGTACTGGTGTGGGTGTTCGGGGGGCTGGTGGCCGCCGCCGTGCCGATGGCCGTCGGCGGCATGGCCATTCTCGGATCGATGTCGGTGCTGAGGCTCATCACTTTCACCACCGACGTCTCGATCTTCGCGCTGAACCTGTCCATCGCGATGGGTCTGGCACTGGCCATCGACTACACCCTGCTGATCATCAGCCGCTACCGTGACGAACTCTCCGACGGCGTGCCGCGGGACCGCGCACTCGCCCGCACCATGGCCACCGCCGGACGGACCGTGGTGTTCTCGGCGACCACCGTCGCACTGTCCATGGTGGCGATGCTGCTGTTCCCGATGTACTTCCTGAAATCGTTCGCCTACGCGGGAGTGGCCACCGTCGGTTTCGCCGCGCTGTCCGCGATCGTCGTCACCCCGGCGGCGATCTGGTTGCTCGGTGACCGGATGGACGCCCTGAACGTGCGCTCGGTGTTCCGCCGTCCCGAGCCCGCAGAGACGAAGCCCGTCGAGCAGCAATTCTGGTACCGGTGGACGCGACGGGTGATGGGCCGAGCCCTCCCGCTCGGATTGACGGTCGTGATCCTGCTCCTGGTGCTGGGAGCACCGTTCCTCGGAGTGAAGTGGGGCTTCCCGGATGACCGGGTGCTGCCGGCGTCGGCGTCCGCTCATCAGGTGGGTGATCAACTCCGCGACGACTTCGTCGACAACTCGGCCACCGCGGTCACCATTGTCGTGCCCGATGCTCAGGGACTGAGCCCGGCCCAGTTCGAGGACTACGCCGCCGCGTTGTCGAAGGTGCCCGACGTCGCCGCGGTCTCGACGCCGACGGGCGCATTCGTCGGTGGCAACAAGGCCGGCCCGCCCGTCGCGCCGACCGGAATCGCGGACGGCAGTGCGTTTCTCACCGTCAGTAGTGCCGCGCCGTTGTTCTCCGACGCGTCGGAGAACCAGCTCGACGCGCTGCACGCGGTTTCGGGTCCGGGCGGGCACACCGTGCAGTTGACCGGCATCGCCCAGGTCAACCGGGACAGCGTCGTCGCGATCACCGACCGGCTGCCGTGGGTGCTCGGGCTGATCGCTGTCATCACCTTCGGTCTGCTCTTCCTGCTCACCGGCAGTGTCGTACTTCCGGTGAAAGCCATTGTGCTCAACATTCTTTCGCTGACGGCGGCCTTCGGTGCGTTGGTGTGGATCTTCCAGGAAGGCCACCTGTCCGCGCTGGGCACCACCCCGACCGGCACCCTGGTGGCGAACATGCCGGTGCTGCTGTTCTGCATCGCGTTCGGGCTGTCGATGGACTACGAGGTGTTCCTGCTCGCCAGGATCCGGGAGAACTGGCTGGCGTTGCGTGCCGCGGGTGGCAATACCGCGCGGGTGGACAACGACACCGCGGTGGCGCTGGGTCTGGCCCGCACCGGCCGGGTCATCACCGCCGCGGCGCTGGTCATGTCGATATCGTTTGCGGCGTTGATCGCGGCCGAGGTGTCCTTCATGCGGATGTTCGGTGTCGGACTCACGCTGGCCGTTCTGGTCGACGCCACTCTGGTGCGGATGGTGCTGGTGCCCGCGTTCATGCATGTCCTCGGGGGCTGGAACTGGTGTGCGCCCAAACCGCTGGTCCGACTGCATGATCGGATCGGGATCAGCGAATCGGGTGAGCCCGAGCCGGAGAGTCACACGAGGGTGCCCACGTCGGTGACGGACACTGGTTAAGTGTCGTCCCCACCACTGCGACGTCGGCGGGCCGCGCGCGGCTCCGGCGAACAGCTTCGCGACGAGATCCTCGACGCGACCACCGAACTGTTGCTGCAGACCGGGCACGCCAAGGCGGTGTCCATCCGCGCGGTGGCGCAGCGAGTGGGCGTGACATCCCCGTCGATCTACCTGCACTTCGCCGACAAGGACGCGCTGCTGGATGCGGTCTGCGCGCGCTATTTCGAGCGCCTCGACGAGGAGATGCAGCGGGTGGCCGCCGGTCAGACCTCGACCATCGAGGTGCTGCGCGCCCAGGGCCTGGCCTATGTCCGCTTCGCGCGGCAGACCCCGGAGCTGTACCGCATCGCGACGATGGGGGAGGGCAATCCCGGTAGCGATGTCGACATGACCCTGGCCAGTTCGGCTTTCGTGCACATGCGTACCACGATCGAAGCGCTGATCGAGGAGGGTGTGTACCCACCCGGGGATTCGACCGCGGCAGCACTGGAGCTGTGGACCGCTGCGCACGGGGTGGCGGCGCTGCTCATCGCCAAGCCCTACCTGCCGTGGGGTGATGTCGAAGAATTCACCGACCGCGTGCTGCGGTCGATATGCTGCGGACACATCGCGACCGGCTTCATCGGGGCTGACGTGGCCGCGGGCGAGGCCGTCGAGAAACTCAAGGAGCTCAAAGCATGAGTGATCTTGTCGACAACCCCTTCTTCGCCCGGCTCTGGATGACGATGTCCGGTCACGAGCCGGAATCGCTGCGGCGGTTGCGGGTGGCCAACCTGGCCGGACTGACCGGCCGCGTGCTGGAGGTCGGTGCCGGGACCGGGACCAACTTCGCTTACTACCCGACCGGTGTCACCGAGGTGATTGCGCTGGAGCCCGAGCGGCGCCTCGCCGAAGTTGCCCGTGAGGCCGCCGCCGCGGCGCCGGTACCGGTGATCGTCAGCACCGCAGCCATCGAGGAGTTCGGCGCAGCAGAATCGTTCGACGCCGTGGTGTGCTCGCTGGTGCTGTGTTCCGTCGATGACCCTGAAAGCGTTGTGCGCCAGCTGTATTCGATGCTCACCCCCGGCGGTGAACTGCGTTATCTGGAGCATGTCGCCGGTGTGGGGGTGCGGGCGACGTTGCAGAAGGTGGCCGACGCAACGGTCTGGCCGCGGCTGCTCGGCAATTGCCACACGCACCGCAACACCGAGGCGACCATCGCGGCGGCAGGCTTTTCGGTGGACGGCTCGCGCCGCGAGCAGACGTTGCCGGGGTGGCTGCCGGTGCCGGTCTCCGAGTTCGCGATCGGACGTGCGGTCCGGCCCTAACGGCCCAAGAGCGCGGGCAACCGCTGTAGCAGCTGGGGCAGCGCGATCGCCGAGGTTTCCCGCACCACCGCGGTGGCGGCCTCCGACAGTGGAGTGGGCTGCGGATTGACCTCGACCACCGGGATTCCGTTGGCCAGTGCGGCTTCCGGCAGCCCCGCCGCGGGATAGACCACCGAGGACGTCCCGACCACGATCACCACATCGGCCTTCGCGACCGCCTGCACCGACAGATCCCAGGCGTCATCGGGCAAACCCTCGCCGAACCACACCACGTTCGGCCGGATCAGGCCCCCGCAGGAGCAGCGCGGTGGATCGATGACCTCCACCGGTTCGGGCATCGCGGGCAGTTCGCCGGTGTACGGCGATCCACACCGATCGCAGCGGAACTCGAACAGGCTGCCGTGCAGGTGGTACACCCGGTTGCTGCCGGCCCGCTCGTGCAGGTTGTCCACGTTCTGGGTGACCACCTGCACCTCGGCGTAGTCTTCCCAGGCCGCGACCGCCAGATGGCCGGGGTTCGGGTCGACCGCGCCCATCATGTAGTGCCTCCACAGATACCAGGCCCACACCCGTTCCGGGTGGCGCTGCCAGCCGTCGCTGCTGGAGATCTCGTAGGGGTCGACGTTCGCCCACAGACCCGTCTCGACGTCGCGGAACGTCGGCACCCCGCTCTCTGCGGACATGCCTGCACCGCTCAGCAACGTCACTCGCACCTCACCAAACTATCGTGTGTGCGACATACTGGGCACGTGGGAGGTCTGGGGGAGTGGGTTCGGCTCGATCAGCAGGCTGGAGCCCCGCTGTTCGATCAGTTGCGGACGCAGATCATCGATGGCGTGCGCGACGGCAGACTCACGCCCGGCACCCGGCTGCCGACGGTCCGTGATCTCGCCGGTCAGCTCAGTCTCGCGGTGAACACGGTGGCGCGGGCCTACCGCGAGCTGGAGGCCGCCGGTGTGCTCGAAACCCGAGGCCGGTTCGGCACTTTCGTCGCCCGTGTCGATCCCGCCGACAATGCGATGGCCGCGGCCGCGCACGCGTTCGCGGAATCCGCGCGCGCGCTGGGCATCGGCAAGGACGAGGCGTTGCGCTATCTGGACGCCGCGTTCGACTAGACGCGGCTTTCCGTCAGCCCTGTCCAGCGCAGCACGTCGAGTGCCACGGCCACGCTGACGCTGTGTCCGGCCAGGGGCTGGGGCAGCAGTTCGTCGGCGCGCGCCAGCCGCCGCAGCAGGGTGTTGCGGTGGGTGTAGAGCCGCGCCGCCGCGCGCGAGGCATTGCACTGACAGTCGACGAATACCCTTACGGTGTCCTGCAACTCGGTGCCCGCGGTGGCGAGATCGCCGAGTACCCGGGCGACGAAGTCGGCGCTGCGGTCGGGATCGGCGGTGATCAGCGAGACCAGCTCGACATCGGTGAACCGGGCGACCTGCTGCCGGGAATGCAGGCGCGCCATCATCTGCTGGGTGATGATCGCCTCGAAATGGCTGCGCCGGAACCCGTCCACACCGTCGCCGGTGGTGCCGACCGCGACCCGGATGTCGGCGGTATCGGTCGATGCCGCCATCGCGTCGAGATCGATATCGCCCGGAGTCCAGACCCACCGGGTGGCGCTGCTGGCCAGCACGCTCAGCGGCCGCCCGCCGCCGGCCCGCGCGATGGCCTCGGCGGCCCGGTCCAGCCGGGCCAGGTCGCCGTCGTGGGTGTCGGTCCAGATGACGGCCGCGGTGTGGCTGCCGGTCAGCGCGTACCCGAGGCGTTGCTCGGCGCGAGCACGCGGGATGGGCGCGCCGTCGAGCAGCAAGGCGACGGTCTCGCGCCGTTCGGCGTGGCTGCCGTGCGTGAGCTCATCCCGCTCCAGCTCGATCTGTGCGGCGATACCGGTCAGCGTCGCATCGATGAACGCACTGATCGAGCGCGAGCACACCTGCAGCATGTCGTGTAGTTCGGCGGCATCGGAGGTCAGCTCGAAGGCGATTTCCATCAACCGGCGCCAGGCCACCCCCTCACCCACCCGGTAGGCGTCCAGCGGGAACACGTTCACCCCGCGGCGCACCAGTTCCCGCGCGATGCTCAGCGGTTCCGGCCCCGTGTTGGGCGGCACCGGCGCGCCGGGATCGCGGACGTTGGCGGTGGCCCAGAAATACAGGTTGGCGCGGTTGCTGCGGCTGACGGCGGCGGCCAGTTCCGGGTCGGCGGCGATGGCCGGGCTGGCGGCCAGCACGGCCCGGTCCAGTTCGTCGAGCCATTCGGGGCGGGCGTTGACGACGATCTGGGCGCATTGCCGGATCAGGCCCCTGACCCGCGGGGACGGTAGTTCGTCAACCATGGCGTCAGCCTAGAGTGGTGGTGCACTATGCACTGTCTCTTCGGCGATATGGGGTATTTCGACCTGGATGTGGCTCGCTCGCGGCGGCACGATCAACGCATGGAAACAGTCGATGTGCTCATCGTCGGAGCCGGGATCTCCGGTATCGGAGCCGCCTACTATCTGCAACGCGAACATCCCGGTCGCAGCTTCACCATCCTGGAGTCCCGCGGAGCGACCGGTGGCACCTGGGATCTGTTCCGTTACCCCGGGATTCGCTCGGACTCGGATCTGCACACCTTCGGCTACGAGTTCAAACCGTGGCGCGACGAACACGCCATCGCGACATCGGACAAGATACTGGCCTACCTGCGCGAGACGGTCGACGAGAACGGCATCGAAAAGCACATCCGGTTCCATCACCGGGTTCTCGGCGCGGCTTGGAGCAGTGCGGACGCCCGCTGGGTCGTCGATGTCGAGCACGACGGCGAGTTGAGTCAGCTGAGCGCCAACTGGTTGTTCTGCGCCGGTGGCTATTACCGCTACGACGAGGGCTTCACCCCCGACTTCGCCGGACGTGACCGCTTCGCCGGCCAGATCATCCACCCCCAGCACTGGCCCGAGGACCTCGATTACACCGGCAAGAAGGTGGTGGTGATCGGCAGTGGCGCCACCGCGGTGACCCTGGTGCCGTCGATGGCCGCGACGGCCGGGCACGTGACGATGCTGCAGCGTTCGCCGACCTACGTCATGCCGGTGCCTGCCAAGGACGGCTTCGCCAACACCGCCCGCAAACTCCTCGGCGAAGATCGGGGCTACGCGCTGGCGCGCCGCAAGAACATCGCCAAACAGCGTGCGGTGTATACGTTCTGCCAGAAGTACCCGACCGCCGCACGCCGGCTGATCCGGCGGATCAACGCAGCCAAACTGCCCGCCGGGTACCCGGTCGACGAGCATTTCAGCCCCACCTACAACCCGTGGGATCAACGGTTGTGCGCGGTACCCGACGGTGATCTGTTCGAGGCCATCAGCAACGGCAGCGCCTCGGTGGTCACCGATCGGATCTCGACCTTCACCGAAAACGGTGTCCTGCTGGAGTCCGGTCGTGAGCTCGACGCCGACATCATCGTGACCGCCACCGGGTTGAACGTTCAGCTCTTCGGCGGGATCAGCCTCACCGTGGACGGGGAACCGGTCGACTTTGCGCGGACCGTGGCTTACAAGGGCATCATGCTCAGCGGGGTCCCGAATTTCGCGTTCGCCTTCGGTTACACCAACTCGTCGTGGACGCTGAAGGTCGGGCTCCTGTGTGAGCACTTCTGCCGGCTGCTCAGCTACATGGACGATCGCGGATTCGCGCACGTACGTGCCGAACTCGACGATCCGGCGATGCCCACCAAACCGCTGCTGGACTTCGCGGCGGGGTATGTGCAGCGCGCAATCGACGAGATTCCCCGCCAGGGTGTGCACGGTCCGTGGCAGATGACGATGAACTACACCGTCGACGCCGATGTGCTGCGCAACGGGCCCGTGCAGGATGCGGCGCTGAAGTTCGGCGCCGTCAGCCGAATTCCAGCCGCGTTGTGACCCCGCGCAGCTGATCGACCACCGGCAGTCGGTAGGACGCCCAGATCAGCGCGTTGAGTACCGTGCCACGGCCTTCCGGCAACTCCACATCGTGCGCCGCCCGCACGCCGGGGATGGTGTGCGCCAGGTCGGCGGCCTGCGATACCGACAGGCTGAACGGCATCGGCGGCACCGTGTACCGCAGCGAGGGGCGCAGCAGACCTTGACGGGCCCACCATGCGAACCAGTGCGGCGGCAGGTCGAACATCATCTGGCCGCCGGGAAAACGCTTGGCGCATTCGGTGATCAGCGCGAGCGCTTCGGTGGGCTGCAGGTACATCAGCAGGCCCTCAGCGGTGATGAAGACGCCCTCGGAATCGTCGACGTCGTCCATCCAGCTGAAGTCCAGTGCGGACTGTGCGCTCACCGAGATGCGTTCCGAAGGCGGCAACAGCTTCTCCCGGACCGCTACGATGGGCGGGAAATCGACCGTGTGCCAACCGAAGTCGTGACCGACATCGCTGGCGTCGAGCCGGTAGAAGCTGGTCTGCAGGCCCTCGGCGAGTGCCACCACCGTCGCCGACGGATGCGCGCGCAGATAGTTCTTCGTCTCGCGGTCGAACGCCAGCGCGCGTAGCGCCATGTCCTGACGTTTGGCCGATCCGAACTTCCCGAAATCGAAGTCGATGGCGTCCACCAGGTCGACGGCCACCGGGTCGTCGATGATCCTGTCGGCCCGGCGGGCTTCGGTCGCGCGGACCAGCAGCGTCAACAGTGCGGTCTCGGAAACTCCGGTCAAGGTGCTGGCATCGGCTCGCGGGGTAGTCACGGTGTCGAATGTACCGATGCGAGGACTTTGTCCAGGGTGCGCAGGTTGCGGGTGGTGGTCGAGGACTTGTAACGCTTCCTGCCCATCGTCTTGCCGATCGCGGAGTTCAGCGTCGACGACCGGGCCACCTGCCAATAGAGCACTCCGTCCCCGCGGGCGGCGGCTTCCCCGGCCGCACCGGCCAGCGCCGTGAGTTCTTCCAGCACATCGGGGTCGCTGACGAAGGTGACGTAGGAGTGGTGCTCGGGTACCTCGCGCTCGAAGGGATAGTTCTCCGATATGTTCCGAACGGTGTCGACCGGATACGCGAGCACCCAGGCGTCGTAGCCGAAGCTCGCCCGCAGCGCGGCTTCGGCGTTGATGCGGACCGCGTCCGCCGACGATGAGCTGTTCAGCAGCACGTTCCCGCTCGCCAATATCGTCTTCACGTCGGTGAATCCGGCCGCGGTGAACACCGCCGCCACCTCCGCCATCTTGAGTGTGATGCCGCCGACGTTCACGCCGCGCAGGAACGCGGCATACCGCGTCATCAGCCGAACTCCAGCAGGGTGACGCTGGGCCGGGCGCGCCGAAAGGCGCCGATACGGTCCAGCGTCGACAGACTTGCGAGCTTCCACAGTCCGCGACCGGGCGGCAGCGAGATATCGCGGGCGCTTCGTACTCCGTCGATGCTGCCGGCCAGTGCGAGCCCCTCATCGGCGGTCATCGCGAACGGCATCGCCGGGGTGAGGTAGCGGTCGGACAGTCGCAGCCCGGTCAGGGTGCGGCGACTGAACCAGTGCGGGATCGAGTCGAACATCAGCCGGCCGCCCGGGAAGCGGGCGGCGCAGTCGGCGATCAGGCTCAGTGAATCCTCGGGCTCCAGGTACATCAACAGACCTTCGGCGGTGATGAACACCCCGTCGTCGGTGTTCACCTGGTCCATCCAGCTGCGGTCCAGCGCCGACTGCGCCAGTTCGACGATCCGGTCATTGCGCGGCAGCAGTTGGCGGCGCAGCTCCATCACGGGTTCCAGATCGATGGAATACCAGGTCAATTCGTCGGCGACACCGGCTCGGGCCAGCCGCCAGAAGCTGGTCTGCAGGCCTTCGGCGAGCGCCACCACCGATGCCTTCGGGTGCGTCTTCAGATAGTCGATGGCGGCCGCGTCGAAGGCCCCGGGCCCGCAAGGCGTGCGACTGGTTAGGTTTCCCGAATTTCCGGTAGTCGTATCCGATGGCGTCCAACAGGGTGACCGCCCACGGGTCGCGGATCACGCCGTCCGAGCGTTTGGCCTCGGTGCCGCGATTGTGCAGGGTCCAGAGCGTGGTCGCGGACACGCCCTCCAAACTTGTGCCGTCGATACCTGTCAGACCACTCATGTCCCCGATCGTAGAGTCGTACTCTCGTGTGATGGGGCGCCAGGTTTTCGACGACAAGCTGTTGGCATTGATCAGTGGGAACTCGCTGGGGGTGCTGGCCACGGTGAAGAAGGACGGGCGACCACAGCTGTCCAACGTCTCGTACTGGTTCGACGCGCGCAATGTCGCCCTGCAGGTATCGGTGACCGAACCGCGCGCCAAGACCCGCAATCTGCGCCGCGACCCGCGTGCCTCCATCCATGTGTCCTCCGACGACGGCTGGGCCTATGCCGTCGCCGAGGGGGACGCCGTGCTCACCCCACCTGCCGCGAAGGCGGGAGATGACACCGTTGAGGCGTTGATTGCCTTGTACCGCAACATCGCCGGTGAACATCCTGACTGGGACGACTACCGCCGGGCAATGGTCGATGACCGGCGAGTGCTGCTGACCCTGCCGATCAACCATCTGTACGGGATGCCGCCCGGGATCAGGTGACAGGGCTAGGCTGTCGGTATGGCCGACGAGACTCCCGAAGACGACACCAAGCGCAAGTTCCGGGAGGCGCTGGAGCGGAAGAAGACGCAGACCGCGGACGGCGTGTCACATGCCGAAACCGGCCGTAAACAGCCGCGCGGCGCGCACGGGCCGGTGGAGAACCGGCGGGAGTTCCGCCGCAAGAGCGGCTAACGCGCCAGACTGCGGGCGCCGACCAGTGCGCCCAACATCAGCGCGACGCAATACAGCCCGAGCCCCTTCATTCCCCAGCCCACCGAGGCCAGGGTCGCCGCACCCGCGAGGCACAGCAGCGCGCCCACCGTGGCGCTGCGCACCCCGGGGCCGCTCACCGTGCCGCCGTCCCAGTACGGCAGCGGATTGTTCTCCAGCGGGCGCAGGGCCACGAACAGCGCGGTGACCAGTACGGCCATCACCGCGAGCTGGACGATGCTGAGCGCGAGGAAATGCGGTTGCCCCGGGTAGCGGGGCAACCCCATCAGATCGAAGGCCAGGTGCATACCGAGCAGCGCCGGGATGTGCCACAGGTACAGCGTCATCGCGCCGCTGTTGCCGATCGCCGTCAACCACCAGACCCGTGGTCGCCGGGCCCACCGGTCGATACCGGGTGCTGCGGCAATCGCGAACGCGCACATCATGATCGCGTGGCCGGCCAGCAGCAGCGACGGCGGCGCCATGTTCTTGAGCTGCTGGCCCTCGATGCCGACCAGGCTGGGTTCGTACGGTCCGAACCGGACCAGCGCGAGATTGATCGCCAGCATCGACACCCCGAGGACGGCCGCGCTCGATGTGGTGAGCAGCCGGTACTGGTAGGCGACGCCGAACATGCCGGGCACCAGCCATACCGCAAGATTGGCGTAGCCCAGCCAGTTCCAGCTCGGGTCGCTGATCCGGACGGCGTCGACGACGGCGACCGACGCGTACAGGGTGGCGACGGCGGCGGACAACCGGCCCGTGGTGTTGATCCGGGTCAGCAGCGGAACCGCGGCCAGCACAAGGACATAGGCGCCGAGGAACCAGAGCAGCTGGATCGAGATACCGGCGATCGGCTCGTACACGTGCACCGGGAGCGTGCGGTGCGCGACCATCAGCGCCACCGTCCAGAACGCCAGGTAGTAGAACACCGGACGGTACAGCCGGGTGCAGCGTCTGAGCAGCCAGCCGCCCCAGGCACCACCGTAGGTGTGCGCAGAGGCCGCCACCCCGGCGAAGAAGAACAGCGGCATGATCTGGAACACCCAGGTCAGGGCCTGGAACACCACCGATGTGGTGAGCAGGTTCTCCCAGTGGAAGACGCCGTCGGCGATGATGCTGGTGGCCATGACGGTGTGCCCGATGACCACACCCACCAGTGCGGTGATGCGGATGACGTCGATGGCGCGGTCCCGCTCGGGTGGGGTGCTCGCCGCCACGTCGGCGACCGTCGGGAACGCTGCGATGGCCATGGTCCGAATCTAGCTTCGGCGGCCGCCATCAGACCTGAGTAGAACCACTCAATCGGGCTGGGCGTCGGCTCTGGATCAGGATCGCGGCGAGGCAGCCCAGCGCCAGCACTGCCACCGCGGCGGCAAAGCTCACCCCTGCGGTGCGCAGCCCCCAGGTCTGCGCGGCCAACCCCACTCCGACCACCGGCACCGAGATCGCCACGTAGGCCACCACGAAATAGGTGGAACTGATCTCGCCGCGCTGCGCCGCGGGCACCTGCTCGACCACCGCGGCCAGTCCGCGACTGAAACTGATGCCCTGCCCGGTGCCGGCGACCACGGCTGCGACGATGATGCCCGCCAGCGACGAAAACGTCAGGGCGACAGCCAGAATCGCCATGCCCACCACCAGCATGACGCAGCCCGCTGCGACGGCGGTCGCCGGCAGGATGCGGCGGCCGGCGAGTTGGGCGACGGCGGAGGCCAGGAATACGGATCCGGCCATGGCGCCGGCGACGGCATGGTTGGCGATCCCGACGACGTCGGCGACGAAGGACGGTGCGATCGCGGCGAAAAGGCCCGTCACGGCGAAGCCGGCGAATGCGGCGGTGGCCGCGGTGATGAACACGCTCCGCACCTCGGCGGGAATGGCGAGGCGCTGTAGGCCGATTCGGCCGGTGCGCGCCGAGGTCTCCGGTGCGATGAGCACCGCTACCACCGCCGGCGCTGCGAGCACGATATGCACGACGAACGGCAGTGTCAGCGGGTGCGGTGCGTATTGGGCGAGCACGCCGGCCAACACCGGACCGATGCCCAGGCCACCGATATTGACGATGGTGGCCACCATCGCCGCGCGCCCCCGCTGCGCGGCCGGGAGCGCCTCGACCACTGCGGCGGTCGCGGTACCGGTGAACAGGCCCGCAGACAGACCCGACAGCAGACGCCCCACCAGCAGCAGTGCCACGCTGTCGGCGATCAGGAACACCATCGCGCTGGCGATCGCGGCACCCAGGCCGGCCAGCAGCACCGGCCGCCTGCCGATGGCGTCGGACCACCGCCCGAAGAGCAGCAGGGCTGCCAGCACACCCAGCGCGTAGACCGCGAAGATCATCGTCGTGGTGACGACGGAGAAGTGCATCTGCTCGGCGTAGAGCGCATACAGCGGAGTGGGCAGGGTGGTGCCGATCATCACGGCGGCGAAGGCATAGGCCAGTGCTGCAAAGGCAAAGGACCGGCGGCGGGTGCTCACGCGCGTGAACAGTACCGCCGCCGGCCCAGATACTCGGGGTGCCTAGTGCGCGACCGCCTTCTCGGCACCCACACCCGTCAGCGACCGCACCTCCATCTCCGCGTTGACCGCCGGGTCACCGGAGTCCTTGGAGGCGAGGGTGCCGATGATGCCGAGCGCGAATGCCAGCGGGATGGACACGATGCCCGGGTTGGCCAGCGGGAACCAGGCGAAGTCCGCACCCGGGATCATCGAGGTCTTCGCACCCGACACGGCGGGGGAGAAGATGATCAGGATCAGCGTCGAGATCAGACCGCCGTACATGCTCCACAGCGCGCCGCGGGTGTTGAACCGCTTCCAGTACAGCGAGTACACGATGGTGGGCAGGTTGGCCGCCGCGGCGATGGCGAACGCCAGCGCGACCAGGAAGGCGACGTTCTGCCCGTTGGCCAGGATGCCGAGACCGATTGCGACGATGCCCAGCACCACCGCGGTGATGCGGGAGACCCGCACCTGCTCGTCCTCGGTGACCTTGTGCTTCTTCCACACGCCGGCGTAGATGTCGTGGGCGAAGGACGCCGACGCGGTGATGGTCAGACCGGCGACGACCGCCAGGATGGTCGCGAAGGCCACCGCGGAGATGATGCCGAGCAGCACGACACCGCCGAGTTCCAGCGCCAGCAGTGGTGCCGCCGAGTTCACGCCGCCCGCAGCGCTCAGGATGCGATCCGGGCCGACGAGCGCCGCGGCGCCGTAGCCGAGCACCAGGGTGAACAGGTAGAACGCGCCGATCAGGGCGATGGCCCACACGACGGACTTGCGGGCTTCCTTGGCGGTGGGCACCGTGTAGAACCGCATCAGCACGTGCGGCAGACCGGCCGTGCCGAGCACCAGCGCCAGGGCGAGGGAGATGAAGTTGATCTGCGAGGTCAGCGATCCGCCGTACTGGGCGCCGGGCGCCAGCACGTCGCGGCTGGCCACACCTTCGGTGGTGGCCCCGGAGATGGCGGCCTGCGCCGAGCCGAGGATCTCGGAGAAGTTCATCCCGAACTTGGCCAGCACCATCACGGTCATGATTCCGGCGCCGGCGATCAGCAGCACGGCCTTGATGATCTGGACCCAGGTGGTGCCCTTCATGCCGCCGACCAAGACGTAGACGATCATCAGCAGGCCGACGACGGCGATCACCACCGACTGTCCGGTCCGGCTGTTGATGTTCATCAGCAATGCCACCAGGCCGCCCGCGCCGGCCATCTGCGCCAGCAGGTAGAACAGCGAGACCGTCAGTGTCGAGGTGGCGGCCGCGACCCGGACCTTGCGCTGATTCAACCGGAAGCTCAGTACGTCGGCCATGGTGAATCGGCCTGTGTTCCGGAGCAATTCGGCGACCAGCAGCAGGGCCACCAGCCAGGCGACCAGGAAGCCGATCGAATAGAGGAAGCCGTCGTAACCGTAGACGGCGATGGCGCCGGCGATGCCGAGGAAGCTGGCGGCCGACAGATAGTCACCGGCGATCGCGATGCCGTTCTGCGGGCCGGAGAAGGCGCGGCCACCGGTGAAGAACTCGTCGGCGGTGGCGTTCTTCTTGCTGGCCCGGATCACCACGACCATGGTGACGACGACGAAAAGGCCGAAGATGGCCATGTTGGCGACGGGGTTGCCCACCGTCTCGGTTGCTGCCAGGAGGTTCATCGCAGGGGTCCTTCCAGCTCTTCGCGGATGGCCGCCGAACGCGGGTCCAGCTCGCGGTTGGCGAAGCGCACGTAGAGACCGGTGATGATGAACGTGGTCAGGAACTGGCCGAGCCCGATGATCAGGCCGACGTTGACGTTGCCGAACACCTCGGTGGCCATGAAGTCGGTCGCGAACGCACCGAGCAGGACATAGATGCCGTACCAGATCAGGAAGAACGCGGTCATCGGGAAGACGAATTTGCGCAGCCTGCTGCGCAAATCCTGGAACTCGGGGCTGGCCTGCATGGCGAGGAACTCCTCGCCGGTGGGCGCAGGCCGCGCGGGTAGATCGGCTTCGGGCACCGGTGACTCCTGACGTCGACTGTGAACCAGTTGGGTACCGAACCTAATTGAGATGTGGGTCACAAAACCAAGCGATACGACGAAGCCGGGCAGGGGTGCGGTGAGCGGTCAGTCAGCGGCGGTGAGCGGTTGCGGCGTCGCCGGCGGCTGGTGGAAGGCCATGCGGCGGTCTCAGCCCTCCGGCAGACGTTCGACACCCATACCGAGCCGTTCCGGCACGTGCATCCGGGCGAAGATCTGCGCGACGTTCGGGGTGGCGCGGGTGAACCGGCTGACCACGATCATGGTCGCGAACGCCAACGGGACGCTCACCGCGGCGGGATAGCCGACCATGACCGCGGGCCAACCGCCCAGCACGTTCTCGTTGATCCCGCCGGTGATCTCCACCAATACCGCGCTACCACAGGCGAGTCCGCCGACGATCAACCCGCAGGCGGCACCGGTGGCGGTCAGCCCGCGCCACCAGATGCCGAGCACCAGCAGCGGGCACAGCGTGGAGGCCGCGACGGCGAACGCCAAGCCGACGGTGCGGGACAGTTCCAGATCGGCCACCAGCAGGGACAGCGGAATCGGGATGACGCCGCCGATCACCGCCGCGATGCGGAAGTCGCGGACCCGGCCGCGCATCACATCGGTGGCCAGCGCACCGGCGATGCTGACCAGCAATCCGGACGAGGTCGCCAGGAACGCCGCGATGGCGCCCGCCGCGACCAGCGCGGCCAGCATCTGACCGAGCGCTCCGCCGATGGCCGAGCCGGGTGCCAGCAGCACTGCGGCATCGGCGGTTCCGGTGATCAGCAGTTGCGGCACGTACAGCCGGGAGAACACCCCGAGCAGGGTGGGAAAGAGGTAGAAGAACGACAGCAGCGCGATGACGGCCAGCGCGGTCCGCCGCGCCGCCCGTCCGTCGCGGTTGGTGTAGAACCGCACCAGCACATGTGGCAGGCCCATCGTGCCGAGGAAGGTCGCCACGATGATCGAGATCACCTGGTACAGCGGATGTCCGCCGCCCAGGCCGCCGCCGGAGACGATC
Organism: Mycolicibacterium frederiksbergense; assembly: GCA_030499155.1. Lineage (GTDB taxonomy): Bacteria > Actinomycetota > Actinomycetes > Mycobacteriales > Mycobacteriaceae > Mycobacterium > Mycobacterium frederiksbergense_A. Next base: position 3,029,462 of record JAUKNU010000001.1, read on the forward strand.
CATTCGCTACCGGTGCTCGGCGTGCCGGCCACCACCGGGGTGGCGGCGCCGGCGGCCAGGGTGAGGCTGGTTCCGGCGCCGACGGTGTGTTCGCCGGGACTGCCGAAGGTGGCGTCGCGCACCGTCTTTCCGTCGAGCAGACCGGTCATCGTGATCCCGGACGGGTCGACCACCTGGACCACCACATCGGTCTCCACCTGCACGGTCGTCTCGCGGTCGACGCTCGGCGGCAGCGGACCGCCCAATTCGCCACGGTCGGTCACGAACAGGCCGAGCAGCGCCAGCGCCGGGATGGCGATCGCGGTGAGTTTCAGCCAGTACTGGAAGGCCTGCACGAAGGTGATGGAGCGCATTCCGCCACCGACCACATTGGTGATGACGATCGCGCCGACCAGGACGGGGCCGGTCCACACCGGCATGCCGAGAAGCGTTTTCAGCGCCAGACCGGCGCCCTGGTACTGCGGTGCCAGGTAGAACACGCAGATGATCACCACGACGAGCATGGCCACCTTGCGCAGTCGCGCCGAGCCCAGCCGGAACTCGGCGAAGTCGGGCACCGTGTAGGCACCCGAGCGGCGCAGCGGGGCGGCGACGAACAACAACAGTCCCAGGTAGCCGGCGGTGAATCCGACGGGATACCACAGGGCGTCGGCGCCGTACTTCGCGATCAGCCCGGCGACCCCGAGAAATGATGCGGCGGATAGATATTCACCGGATATCGCGGCAGCGTTCCAGCGCGGACCGACACTGCGGGAGGCCACCAGGAAATCCGAGGTGGTGCGCGACAGCCGGACTCCCCAGCTGCCGATGACCACGGTGGCGATCGCCGCGATCAGCAGGGCGGCTGCCGTCAGCGGTGAGCCGGTCACGGTTCGCTGTCGACGACCCGGACGAAGTCCTTCTCGCCCTGTTCGGCCAGCCGCACGTAGAGCCGTCCCACACCGTAGAGCAGGGGATAGGCCAACACCGCCAGCAGCAGCCAGTTCAGCCGCATCCCGAACACCGTCAGATCCGGTGCCGCCCTGTTCAACACCACGATGCCGGCCACGGCGAACACCACGACCGCACCCAGTCGCAGCGCGAGCCCCAGCTGCGCGCGCATCAGACCGCGCACCAACGCATCGCCCACCTGAGTCTGCTCCTGGACTTCGACGCGGGTCCGCACCATCCGCGCGCCGCGGCGGTGCGCGAGCACCACCCGTTGACGTTCCGGTCGTTCAGTCATCGGAGCCCGCCGGCTTGAGGTTGCGCATCGGATCCCGAACCAGCCGGTCACGAAGTTCGCGGGCCTGGCGCCGGCTCACCGGGAGTTCCACCGCGGGGGAGGCGCCGTTGGCCCGTAGCCGCACCAGCACCGCGCCCTCTGCGGTGCGCAGCCCGGTCACCAGCCGCAAGGAGACGAGGTAGGACCGGTGTATGCGTTGGAAGCCGTGATCGCGCCAGCGGGTTTCCAAGACACTCAACGGAATCCGGACCAGGTGGGCTCCGGTGGCCGAGTGCAGCCGGGCGTAGTCGCCTTCGGCCTCCACCCAGCCGATGGTCTCCCGCGGCACCAGCTGGGTGATACCGCCGAGCTCGGCCGGGATGACATCGGAATCGGGTGCCTCGGGATCGTCGGGCGGTTCGGGTTCGTTGGTGCGCGCGATCGTCACCCGGCGCACGGCCTCGTCGAGCCGGTTCTGCCGGATCGGCTTGAGCAGGTAGTCCACGGCGCCGACATCGAAGGCGGCGACCGCCTTGTCGTCGTGCGCGGTCACGAATACCACCGCGGGCCGGTTCGCGAAGTTGCGGAGTACACCGGCGAGTTCGATGCCGGACAGACCGGGCATGTTGATGTCCAGGAACACGGCGTCGATGGGACGGGCATTGAGTTCGCGCAGGGCCGAGGTGGCGTCCCCCGCGGTGTGCACCGAGGCGATATCGGGATGCTCGCCCAACAGATAGGCCAGCTCATCCAGCGCCGGCGCCTCATCGTCGACGGCAAGGACCACCAGACCCGTCACGCCACACCTCCGCTGGCCCGCACACCGGAACGGAACTTCGGCACCCGCATGATGACCTTGGTCCCCGCCCCGACAGCCGTTTCGACCACCAGACCGTAATCGTTGCCGAACGCCGCGCGCAGCCGATGGTCGACATTGGTCAGGCCGACGTGCGCGGACTGGTCGGCAGCACGGTCGGCCAGCGCATCGCCCTGGCCGGCCCGCAGTGTGTCGGGATCCATTCCGGCGCCGTCGTCCTCGACGGTGATGACGCAGTCCGAGCCGGCATCGTTGGCGACGATCTCCACCGAGCCGCCGCCGCGGCCGGCCAGTCCGTGCCGGACCGCGTTCTCCACCAACGGTTGTAGTGCCAGGAACGGCACCACCACGTTGAGTACCTCGGGGGCGACCTGCAGGCGAACCTTCAGCGCGGTGCCGAACCGGGCCCGCTCCAGGGTGAGGTAGCGGTCGATGTTGCGCAGTTCCTCGGCCAGGGTGGTGTACTGGCCGGCGGCCCGGAACGAGTAGCGGGTGAAATCGGCGAACTCCAGAATGAGTTCGCGGGCGCGGGCGGGATCGGTGCGCACGAACGAGGCGATGGTGTTGAGCGCGTTGTAGATGAAGTGCGGGCTGATCTGCGCGCGCAGTGCCAAGACCTCGGCCTTGTCCAACCGGGCCCGGGACGCATCGAGTTCGGCCAGTTCGATCTGGCTGGCGGCGTAGCGCGCGACCTCGCCGATCGCGCCGAGCATCCCGGGGCCCGGGCTGCCCGCGGTGACGACCACCAGCACGCCCAGCACGTCACCGTTCTCGGCCAACAGCGGCTGGGCCACCACGGTGGAGGTGCGCACACCGTTGAGTACGCGGCGTTCACCGGCGATCGACTCCGCGGCAGTGGTCGCACAGGTTTCGGCGATATCCGGCTGCCAGATCAACTCGTCGTCGGGGTCGGCGGCCAGCAGCTCGCCGTGGCCGTCGAACAGGGCGACACCGTCGGTGCCGGTGAGCCCGCGCAGGAAGGGCGCCGCCGTGGCCGCGGAACCGGAGTCCAGGCCTTGACGCAGCGCGCGCGCCGCCAGCGAGGCGGTGTGCAGGGCGGCGTGCACGGCGCGTTCGGTGGGGGTGGCCACGACGCGGCGGGTGCGCACCACGAGGACAGCGGCCACCGCCGCCAGCAGCAGCGCGACCGCCAGCGTCAGCGCGATCTGACCCGACATCGTGGCGCAACCCTATGCCGGTGCGGCTACTGGACCGGGCAGGCGTACTTCCTGGCCACGTCGAACACCCGTTCCTGGGCGCCGGGACCGATCACGCCCTGAGCGGCCAATTCCAGACCGATGTATCCGGGCAGTCCGCCCACACACGCCTGATGCATGGCGCGCCACGCGGTGTCCGGATTCAGGTTGTAGCCATTGCGCTGCAGGCCGCCCATGTACTCGTCGAACTCCGGGGTGCCCTGCTCGGGGATCGCCGCGGCTGTCCCCGCGAAGGCGATCGAGGCGGCAACCGCCGCGACAAGCGGTGCAATCACACGTCTCATGTTCACTCCTACGGCCATGTTCAGCGGTTATCGGTTACACGTTCGCACACGGCGCCGACACCGTCCGCCGATTCGGCTGGACAGAGGCTCAGGTGCTGGTTCCCAGAAAGGTCCGGATCACGACCGCCACAGGTCGAGCGACTGCCAACTGTCAGGAATTCCCATCGAGCCTGTAGACAGCGCATGCGAGGCCGGGAAATCCTGCAACAGCTCGACGAGTCGGAGGCTCCATTCCGTGTCGCGTTCAATCGAAGGGAGCAGGTAGGCGATTACCGCGAGTGCGTTGTATGTGCCGAAGACGCCCTTGGCGGTCTGCTCATCCCTGAGGTGGTCGAGGAGCGGTATCTGGCCTATCTTGGGTCGCGCTGGGGCGTGCTGGAGCTTCCGGTTGAACAGCCTGGCGTGATGCGCCGACACATTGCGTACGTAGTTGAGGCTGGCGAGCCAGCTGGTCATGATTTTCTTCGTCGGGACCCCGAACACCACCGCGATCTCCTCGGCATCCTGCTGGCGCAGCCCTCGGTAAAGGACAGAGAGCTGTCCCAGCTCCAGCAGCTCGGTGAGCGCCCAGACCGGCATACGGTTTTCGTACTTCTCCCGGAAGTGGGTGACGAACTGCTCGTCGGACTTGGCCCGTCGTTCATCGACCCGCTGCAGCCATATCGCGTGCGAACTCGGAGTCGGCTTCCCGCTGTCAGGATCGACTCCCGCGGCGGTAAACGTGTCGGTGAAGCAGGCCGCGTCCTCGTGTGCGAACGCGGACGATCGGCCGAGCACGTACCCGATCTGCATCCGTACTGCGACCTCGATGCGTTCGACGCCGTCCATGACGAGCATGCGTAGCCGCCGATCGAAGTCGATGACTGATTCGGCATGGTCCAGCCTTGTACCTTGCCGGTACACGCTGAGTACGCGGGTACGGCTGCGACCGTCGCCGTCGACGTACTGCTCGGACTCCCGGAACGGGTAGAGGTACCCGGTGAGCCGGTAGTAACCGACAGCCTTGAGAAGTGCGGCTGCACTATCGCGGTCGCCCACGTTCACTCCGCGGCTTGCCAGCTGCTCGACCTGCTGCTCGAGAGGCAGCCAGGGCTTCAAATACTCCGTCATAAAGTTCCCGGACAGAAAATCAGCCCGCGCCTTGCGGCAACGGGCTGATCATGATGTATCCAAATTAGCACGAGAACCCGTCAGCCGGTGTCACCGCTGATAGGCCATGAGTAGTCACTGGGCGGATTCTCGTAGGCGAGGTGTGCAGGTCGCCACCAATACGTTCACACACTGCACCGACATACGTGCGGACCTGTCCCGGTCTCGGGTCCCGGCACCCGCATGTCGGAGTCCTAGACTGGCGACGTGCGAAATCTGCAGCTAGTCCAAGATCCGGCGGCCGACGAACTGCTCGCCGGCAACCCGTTCGCATTGCTGGTCGGGATGCTGCTCGATCAGCACGCGGCCATATACTTGCCATTCTGACTCAGAAGCTCCGGGCACTGGTGGGTGCCCGCGTGTCCGTCGTTCAGGGACCGCAGAATGTCTATCGCAGTTGGAGACCGCTAAGAAGTGGGCCGAGGCTCGCCGCTACGAGATCCGTCGTCCAATTCGAAGATCTCGGCGTTTGGGCCGAGAAGCGTCCCGAGGATCGGCCAGACCTCGGGCCGTGGCTGACCGAGGAGGGAGTTGCCTCCTGGGACGTGATTGTGTGGTCGAAAATGGACCGAGCTTTCCGCTCGACCGCTCACTGTGCAGCGCCTATGCGGCAACTGCACAGCAAGTCAAAGCCTCCACGTTCCGAGGCCATCAACGCCATCCGCGGGGTCGCGCCGACACAGAGACGGAACGTGGCAGTTATCGCTCAGTCAGCCCGCGCTGTGCGGAGGTAGATGGGTCTGCTGCACGAATAGGTGACATCTGAGTTGGCTTGCCCGGAACGGGTGAGCTGGAAGGATGTCAGTGTGCCCAGGCCCTACCCCCGAGAGTTCCGCGATGATGTCGTCCGTGTGGCCCGCAACCGCGACGACGGCGTGACGATCGAGCACATCGCCACTGATTTCGGTGTGCACCCGATGACGCTGCACAAGTGGATGCGCCAAGCCGATATCGATGAAGGTGCCAAGCCCGGCAAGAGCACCAGCGATTCGGCTGAGTTACGGGAGCTGCGCCGCCGGAATCGGTTGTTGGAGCAGGAGAACGAGGTCCTGCGCCGCGCGGCGGCCTATCTGTCGCAGGCCAACCTGCCGGGAAAAGGATCTACCCGCTCGTAAGTGAGCT
>JAUKNU010000001.1:3035428-3223847 GCA_030499155.1 Mycolicibacterium frederiksbergense
GCAACGCGGTGGCACGCCGCGGCGAGGTGGCCGGATGCATTCTGCATTCCGATCGCGGATCTCAGTTCAGGTCAAGGAGATTCGTGCATGCTCTGGGCCGCTTCGAGATGGTCGGATCGATGGGCCGTGTCGGCGCAGCCGGCGACAACGCGGCCATGGAGAGCTTCTTTAGTCTGCTGCAGAAGAACGTGCTCGATCGTCGCCGCTGGGACACCCGCGAGGAGCTGCGGATCGCGATCGTCACCTGGATCGAACGGACCTATCATCGTCGCCGGCGCCAGGCGGGTCTCGGGCGGTTGACCCCGATCGAATTCGAAGCAATCATGACCACACCGGCCAGTCAGGCCGCGTGACCGCAACTGTCACCTGATCGTGCAGCAGACCCATTGGATCCTTCCCGGGAGTCACCGTAGATAATAGGTTTTAGCCACCTGCCGTCTGGCGATCAAGACGTGGCCGTACCCGGTTTCCGATCTGCGAAGAGCACACGCAGTTGCGCTCTGCCGGATAGGTTCTCAGCATGCATGTAAGCATCAGTTACCACGAGTTCGACGACGTCACCCCGCACATCGAGACGAGTGCGACAGTCAATGCGAATGGCAAGGTTACGGACGCGTCGGTAAGCCTGTTCCCTTACGGAGATCATCGAGAACGTATTATGAGGGGGAATGCTACGCAGCCCAACCCGGTGCATATGATTATGTCGCTTGAAGAAGCCGAGGTATTGGCCCGTCTCTTAACTGGCGCCGTCACGGATGCCAAGAATGGGCGCTTTGATGAGATCGAGCGCGAATAACTATCTCTCGCGCTGACCGAGGAACACCAAACCCGGGACTGCCCCGGGTTTAGTTGACTCGCGGGGTGTGAATTTCAGGCCGCGGTTGCGCCCGGTGTGTGGAGCAGTTCGAACCCTATCGGGGTGATCCGCCCGAGTGTACGTTGCCGGCGGCGTCGGTGGTAGATCCGATTGCCAGCGGCGCGCATCGTAAGTGCGTTGGTAAGCGTGGCGTGAAAGACAGGCCCTCGGCCATCCGCGTCGTTTCCGGCGGACTGCCGAATAGCAACCGTCGGCGATGAATCGACCCACCGTATCGAGACGTAGGCTCCAGCTATGACAGCGAAGCTCTGCCTGGCGCAAGATCGAGAAGCTGACGAACTGCTTTCTGAGTGCCCGTTCGCGTTGCTCGTCGGCATGCTGCTGGATCAGCAGATCCCGATGGAGACGGCATTCGCCGGGCCGAAGAAGATCGCCGACCGTATCGGCGCGGTCGACGCCCGCCAGATCGCCGACTACAACCCCGACGAGTTCGTCGCGCTGTGTTCGGAAACCCCTGCCATTCATCGTTTTCCGGGCTCGATGTCCAAGCGGGTGCAGGCGCTGGCCCAGGCGATCGTCGACGACTACGACGGTGACGTCACCGCTCTGTGGACCGGCGGCGAGCCCGATGGCGCCGAGGTGCTGCGACGGCTCAAGCGGCTCCCCGGATTCGGCGAGCAGAAGGCCAAGATCTTCCTCGCGCTGCTGGGCAAGCAGTACGGGGTGACGCCCAAGGGTTGGCGCACCGCGGCGGGGGACTATGGCAAGGCCGGCACGCACATGTCGGTGGCCGATGTCGTCGACCCCGGATCGCTGCAGGAGGTTCGGGCCTACAAGAAGAAGATGAAAGCGGCCGCGAAGGCTGCGAAGCAGGCCTGAGCCATCGGCACCGCCAAGGCTGCGAAAGCCTAGAACGCGGGCCCGTCGAACCGCTCCCGGGTGACGAACTCCGAAACCGGTTTGCGGGTCAGTTTGGTGAACTGCTTGACCGGCTTGCCCAGCGGCACCACCGCGGCGATCGCGTAGTCCGCGGGAATACCGAGCAGTTCTTTCACCGTGGGCTCCTCGGGCACCACCATCGTGGTGAGCACGCCACCGAAGCCCTCGTTGCGGGCGGCGAGCAGGATGTTCCACACCAGCGGGTAGACCGACGCCCCCGCCACCAGGCCGATGCGATCGAGATCCTGGTCGAAGGCCGCCACCACTCCGAGATCGACGCAGATCACCAGCGCCACATCGGCGTCCAGCAATTGGGCCGCGCGCGGGACGCGCACCGCCGCCAGGTCCTCGGCCGACACACCCATGGGGTGCAGCGGGTTCCAGGGGCTCTCCCCGTTGCGTTGCTGGGCGATATAGCGTCGGAACCCGGTGTCGGTGAGTTCGGCGAGAGCCTCCTTGGTGGCGGGGTCGCGAACCACCACGATATGGGTGCCCTGCCGGTTCCCGCCGCTCGGTGCGAACCGGGCGTTGTCGAGAATCCGGGTCAGCGTTTCGTCGGGCAACGGTTCGCCGGTGAAGACACGGACCGCCCCAGTTGTGCGCATAACGTGGTAGATGTCCATGCTCACCATCATGCGTATGCGATTGTGGACATATGGCTAAGACACATCTGAACTGCCCGTGCGGCGAGGCGATTCAAGGTGAGAGCGAAGACGATCTCGTCGAAAAGGCGCAGACCCACCTTTCGGAGTCTCATCCCGGCCGTGAATACGACCGCGAGATGATCCTCTTCATGGCGTACTAGCGCACCGTCGCGATGGTGCACTCAGATCGCGAATCCGAGCAGAATCGCGATCTGAGTGCACGCTCGCGTTGAGCGAGACGCCCGTTACGGCACCACCGTCGAACCGATGGTGGGCATGAACTGGCACTGCTTCTCGGTCGTGCTGACCTGACCGAAGATCGTCGACATGATGCTGCCCGAACCGGTTTCGGCGATGGCGGTCAGCGTGGTCGGTCCGGCGGGGTTGATGTCCGCCTGCGGCTTGAGCGTCGCGGTACCGGACTTGCCGGTGGTCAGGTTCACCCATGTCACGTTCAGCGGCAGCTTCTGCTCGGCCGCGGGGCCGGGGGTACCGACCGCGGTGAACACGTAGGCGGTCTGGCCGGCGACCGGGCCGGGCGCGGGGATCTTTGCGGGGCCGGCAACCGAGATCGCCGTGGCCAGCACATTGCCCCCGTCGACGCCGCAGCCATTGCTGATCGACGGGTACATGAAGTCCTGGGTGGTCGGCGCGTCGGGACCGAAGTCCGGCATCGTGCCGGGGGCGGGCGCCGGCGCGGGACCCGGAGCGGGTGCTGCTTCCGGGGCGGGCACCGCCAGCGACGCGGCCTCGGGAGCGGGAGCAGGAGCGGGAGCCGGGGCGGGAACGGCTTCGGGGGCCGGTGCCGGCGCGTCGACCGGCGGGACGACGGCCTCGGGTGCGGTGGGCACCGCCATGGGCACGGGACCGACGGAATAGGCCGGGTCCACACCTGCGGGCAGATGCGCCTCCACGCCCGCGCCGGCCGCAGGCACATGTGCCTGCGGCTCGGACACGAACTGGTTCACCGCGGACGCGACATTCAGCGAATCGGACGGCGCCGCCGCGTTTCCGGCGAACGCGGCGGCAGCGGCCATGAGCATCGATGCGGCATTGCCCGGATCAGCAGCAGCCTGCTGGATGGCCGGGCCGAGAGTCTCCATCGCCGGGAGCCCCGGTGCCTGCAAACCGTTGATCGGCAGCGGCATCGGCGCTGCCGGTTCGGCATGGGCAGGGATCGCGACTCCGCTGCCCAGTGCCACGAGCGCACAGGCCGTGGTGCTGGTCAACATTGTCCGGATCGATGGCATGACTTCCCCCTGGTGAGTTGTTCGGTGACGGGTACGGCCGGCGATCAGGGCAGCGCGGAGACCGGCAGGAACATCGGCACCAGTGACTGGGCTGCCGCGTCGGCGGGCGACGCGGCAGGCACGCCTGGTGCTGCCGGGATGCCCGGCGCCGCGGCCGGGGCAGCAGCACCGGTCTGCGGCAGCAGACCCGCGAGCGGGGTGCCGGCCGGGATCAGCGATGCCAGGCCCTCCGGGACGATGTTCTGCACACCGGCCACGGCCGGTGCGGCAGCCGCCGCGGCGGGCAGCGCGGTGGCTACGCCCGGCGCCTGCGGCAGGTTCAGCGAGGCGCTGGCGACCGGCGGAGCGGACGGGGTGATCGGATCGACCGGAAGGGTCGACTGTCCACCGTCCCCGGTGAACGCCGAGGCGAGTCCCTGGATGAGTCCCGGCGCGGCGGCCGGCAGGCCGGCGAGCTGGTTCATGAACGGGATGTTCGGCATGGCGGGCGCGGGTGCGGGCGGCGCCGGCGGAGCCGGCTCGGCAGCAGCGCTCGGGCTGAGCATCAGGGCGGTGGCGACGGCGCCTGCTCCGGCAATCACGCTGGCGGCAAACGCTTTTCTGATTGGTGACACGAGTCTCCCCATTTCGTTGACGGCACGTCTCAGACCGAAGGTACGGAGTTACTGGTGTTACTCAAGTGACAAGAGTGGCATTTATCCAACCGTTACGGAGGTGTGCGCCGATGGTGACCGGAAGGGCGAGCGCCCCGCCGGTCGTTAGAGTCGGACCCGTAGACACCATTCGCGACACCGGTCCGACGGCACAGCTGTATCGCTGGGCGCCGCTGTTGATGGTGGTCAGCATCGCCGCGCGGCTCGCCTGGACCTACCTGGTCCCCAACGGCGCCAACTTCGTCGACCTGCACGTCTACGTCGGCGGCGCGGACACCCTGGAGCATCCCGGCGCGCTCTACGACTACGTCTACGCCGAGCAGACGCCGGACTTCCCGCTGCCGTTCACCTACCCGCCGTTCGCGGCGGTGGTGTTCTACCCGCTGAGCCTGCTGCCGTTCGGCGTGGTGGCCTTCATCTGGCAGCTCGGCATCTTCGCCGCGCTGTACGGCGTGGTGCGGATCAGCCTGCGCCTGCTCGGGCTCACCGATCTGCGTCCGGCGATGCTCTGGACCGCGGTCGGCATCTGGACCGAGCCGCTGCGCAGTACCTTCGACTACGGCCAGATCAACGTGCTGCTGGTGCTCGCGGTGCTGTGGGCGGTCCAGAGCAGCCGATGGTGGTTGTCGGGGCTACTGGTTGGGTTGGCCGCCGGCGTCAAACTCACCCCGGCCGTCGCGGGTCTGTACTTCGTCGGTGTGCGCCGGTGGGGTGTGGCGGTGTTCTCCGCCGTGGTCTTCCTGGCCACCGTCGGCGTGTCGGCACTGGTGGTCGGCGACCAGGCCCGCTACTACTTCACCGATCTGCTGGGCGACGCGCGCCGCGTCGGTCCCATCGGCACCTCGTTCAACCAGTCCTGGCGCGGCGCCATCTCGCGGATCCTCGGCCATGACGCAGGGTACGGCCCCATCGTGATCGCCGCGTTGGTGCTGACCGCGGTGCTGGCGCTGCTGGCGTGGCGGGCCATCGGCACCGCGGACCGGCTCGGGGGCATCGTCACGGTCCAGTTGTTCGGGCTGCTGCTCTCACCGATCTCGTGGACGCATCACTGGGTGTGGCTGATCCCGTTGATGATCTGGCTGCTGCACGGGCCGGTGCGAGAACGCCTCGGCGCCCGCGTCCTGGGCTGGGGGTGGCTGGCGCTGACCCTCGTCGGGGTGCCCTGGCTGCTGAGCTTCGCGCAGCCGACCATCTGGGAGATCGAACGCCCGTGGCACCTTGCCTGGGCGGGCATGGTGTATCCGGTGGCCACCCTGGCCACCTTGGGATGGCTCGCTACGTGCCGAGCAACTGATCGATGGCCTTCGCCATCTCCAGATCCTGCTCGGTGATACCCCCGGCGGAATGCGTGACGAGAGCGAAAGTCACGGTCCGCCAACGAATGTCGATGTCGGGGTGATGGTCCTTCTGCTCGGCCAACTCGGCGACGCGGCCGACGGCGTCGACCCCCTCCAAAAACGCCGGGAACTCGATCGAGCGGCGCAGCGCGCCGTCGGACCGTTCCCAGCCGTTCAGATCGGGCAGTGCGGCGTCGACTTGGTCGTTGGTTAACACAGCCATGTTCTCGACGGTATACCGTCAACCGCGATGGCTGGGCGGATCGTCGTTGCGGGAGCACTCATTTCACAGGGTGCGTTGCTGGTCGCGCAGCGAAAAAGACCGCCCGAGCTGGCCGGTCTGTGGGAGTTGCCAGGTGGCAAGGTCGCCGACGGAGAGAGCGACGCCGACGGGCTGGTACGTGAACTCCGGGAAGAACTCGGCATCGAGGTCACCGTGGGCGCCCGCCTGGGAGCCGACGTGGCACTGGCGAACGCGATGACCCTGCGCGCCTACCTCGTCACCTGCGCGTCGGGCAGTCCACTGCCGCATGACCATCACGCGTTGCGCTGGGTGCGCGTCGCCGAGTTGGACGACCTGTCCTGGGTGCCTGCCGACCGGGGCTGGTTACCGGATCTGGCCGCGGCATTGCGGGTCTGAGGTGGACGGTCACCAACTGCCGATGGGTGCGCCCTGTCGGAACTCGCCGTTGGCCCGGACCCCGAACGGGGCCGATGAGGTGCCGGGCACCGCGATCACGCTGTCGCGGATCTCGCCCTGGGCCATGACGCCGCCGCTGCCGGCGCGCCGGTTTTCGGCGCCCGCGCCGCGGGCCACGCCCTGACCCGAGCGCCGAAGGGCGTTCTTGTCGACGAGGACGGCCTGCCGACTGCTCACGTTGGGCCGCGGGGCGACCTCGGTGACCTCGGCGCTCGCGGTCGCCACGCCGACGGTCACATATGCCGCGGCGACGGCGGCGGCACCGATGCCGAGGACGGTCAGCTTGGTGGCGATACGCACAAGGCTCCGGCGGGCAGGAGCGCAGCGACCTGGGGAATCGTTTCGGGAGGTCACAGGCATCGGCACAAACCCTTCGTCACAGCGGACCGCTCTGGTCGCTCGGTACATCGCGCAGGAGTGCCGAACGTTACCAATTGATTTCTTACGCAAGCGCTTTGGCGGCGTCGCGGCCGACGCAAGGGCAACGAAAACTATTGACGTGCAAGTTAATTGGCGGAAGCTGAGAGTTTCCGAAGATTTTCGGACCGGCCGGTTTGTGGCGTTCCCGTCGGAGAGAGTCCTACGAGAACTCCACAAATCGCACTAGTAGCGGAGTCGGTCACCGACCACGCGTACCGGCTGGCCGCGGTGGCCCGCCGTGTAGATCGGGTGCAACAGCGCCGGATGCCGGCAATGCGGGCAGGAAGCCTGCGGGTCCCTGGCCGACGACAGCGTCAGATGGTGACATGCGGCACACCGCACCACGTACGCGGCGCCGAACCAGTTCAATAATCCGAGATATATCGCCGCTGTCGCGGCCAGCGCCAGCACCACGATCACCGCCACGGTGAGTACCTGATAAACCGTCATGATCGATACCTCCCAGGACGTCCGACGGGTACCTCAACGGTACGCCCGCCACCGTGTCAGGGACAGGTATCGACCCAGCTCATCACGTCTTTCGGGCGATTTTGTACACCTTCTCCAAGTCCTTGCCCCGCATTCCGTTGTGCGCGGCCTTCTGCACCTTGTGCAACACCAGCGGGCACTTCTTGCAGCGCGGCTTGCTGCGGCAACACTTCTTCTTCGGCTTGGCCGACAGCAGCTTCTTCACTCACGCCTTCCGCAGAAATCGGTCGTTTTCGTGATCGGGTGCCCACACTGCGACAATGCCCTACGTGGATTCTCGCCCGAACTTTCGCAACGTAGCCATCGTCGCGCACGTCGATCACGGTAAGACAACCCTGGTCGATGCAATGCTGCGGCAGTCCGGTGCGTTGTCGCACCGCGGTGATGATGCCATCGAACGTCTGATGGACTCCGGTGACCTGGAGAAGGAAAAGGGCATCACCATCCTGGCCAAGAACACCGCGGTGCACCGCCAGAACCCCGACGGGTCCATGACGGTCATCAACGTCATCGACACCCCCGGCCACGCCGACTTCGGTGGCGAGGTGGAGCGCGGCCTGTCCATGGTCGACGGTGTCGTGCTGCTGGTCGACGCCTCCGAGGGCCCGTTGCCGCAGACCCGCTTCGTGCTGCGCAAGGCGCTGGCCGCGCACCTGCCGGTGATCGTGGTCGTCAACAAGACCGATCGCCCGGACGCGCGGATCGCCGAGGTCGTCTCCGAGAGCCACGACCTGCTGCTCGATGTTGCCTCCGACCTCGACGACGAAGCCCAGAACGCCGCCGAATTCGCTCTCGGACTGCCGGTGCTGTACGCCTCGGGGCGTGCGGGCATCGCCAGCACCACCGAGCCCGCCAACGGCGAGAACCCCGACGGTGAAAACCTCGACCCGCTGTTCGACGTCCTGCTGGAGCACATCCCGCCGCCGCAGGGCGATCCGGAGGCACCCCTGCAGGCGCTGGTGACCAACCTCGACGCGTCCGCATTCCTGGGCCGTCTCGCGCTGGTCCGGATCTACAAGGGCAAGCTGAAGAAGGGCCAGCAGGTGGCCTGGATGCGTGAGGTGGACGGCCATCCCGTCATCACCAACGCCAAGATCACCGAACTGCTCGTCACCGTCGGCGTGGAGCGGACCAGCACCGACGAAGCCGTCGCCGGTGACATCGTCGCCGTCGCGGGCATGCCCGAGATCATGATCGGCGACACCCTGGCCGATATCGAGCACGCCCACGCACTGCCGCGCATCACCGTCGACGAGCCCGCCATCTCGGTGACCATCGGCACCAACACCTCGCCGCTGGCCGGCAAGGTGTCCGGGCACAAGCTGACCGCGCGCATGGTGAAGAGCCGCTTGGACGCCGAACTGGTCGGCAACGTGTCGATCAAGGTGGTCGACATCGGTCGCCCGGACGCCTGGGAAGTCCAGGGCCGAGGCGAGCTCGCGCTGGCCATCCTGGTCGAGCAGATGCGCCGCGAAGGCTTCGAGCTGACCGTCGGCAAGCCGCAGGTGGTCACCCAGACCATCGACGGCAAGCTGCACGAGCCGTTCGAGGCGATGACCATCGACACCCCGGAAGAGTTCGTCGGCGCCATCACCCAGCTGATGGCCGCCCGCAAGGGCCGCATGGAGGACATGACCAACCATGCCGCCGGTTGGGTCCGGATGGACTTCATCGTGCCCAGCCGTGGCCTGATCGGCTTCCGCACCGACTTCCTGACGATCACCCGCGGCACCGGCATCGCCAACGCGGTGTTCGAGGGGTACCGCCCCTGGGCGGGCGAGATCCGGGCCCGCCATACCGGCTCGCTGGTCTCGGACCGCTCCGGCAAGATCACGCCGTTCGCCATGACCCAGCTCGCCGATCGCGGCCAGTTCTTCGTCGAGCCCGGCCAGGACACCTACGAGGGTCAGGTCGTGGGCATCAACCCGCGTGCCGAGGACCTCGACATCAACGCCACCAAGGAAAAGAAGCTGACCAACATGCGGTCCTCGACCGCGGACGTCTTCGAGACGCTGGCCCGTCCGCTGGAGCTCGGCCTGGAGCAGGCCATGGAGTTCTGCGCCGAGGACGAGTGCGTCGAGGTCACCCCGGAGATCGTGCGGGTGCGCAAACTCGAGCTCACCGCCAGCCTGCGGGCCCGGGCGAAGTCGCGCGCCAAGCAGCAGAACTCCTGAGATTGCGCCGGCCCGATACCCTGAATCTCGTGCCGTCAGCCCGACACCGCTTCTTCGTGCCCGTGGCAGCGCTGTCGGCGCTGGTTCTGGCCGGTTGCACGGTCAGCCCGCCGCCCGCGCCGCAGAGCACCGAGACGGTGTCGACGCCACCGCCGGCCCCGGCGAAGGCCATGCAGATCATCATGGCCATCGACGCGATCGGTGCCGGGTTCAATCCCCATCTGCTGTCCGATCAGTCCTCGGTGAACGCCGCGATCTCATCGCTGGTGCTGCCGAGTTCGTTCCGTCCGATCTCCGATGCGACGACGCTGACCGGATCGCGCTGGGAGATGGACCCCACCCTGCTGGTATCGGCGGAGGTGACCGACGAGAACCCGTTCACCGTCACCTACAAGATCCGGCCGGAGGCGGCATGGACCGACAACGCCCCGATCGGCGCCGACGACTACTGGTACCTGTGGCGCCAGATGGTCAGCCACCCCGGGGTGGTCGACCCCGCCGGCTATGACCTCATCACCGGCGTGCAGTCGGTGGAGGGCGGTAAGACCGCGGTCGTCACCTTCTCCCAGCCCTATCCGGCGTGGCGAGAACTGTTCAACGACATCCTGCCCGCCCATATCGTCAAGGACGTACCCGGCGGCTTCGGCGCCGGGCTGGCCCGGGCACTGCCGGTCACCGGCGGCCAGTTCCGGGTGGACAACATCGACCCGCAGCGCGACGAGATCCTGCTCGCCCGCAACGACCGCTACTGGGGCGAGCCGGCCAAGCCTGATCAGATCCTGTTCCGTCGCGCGGGATCGCCTGCCGCACTGGCTGATTCGATCCGCAACGGGGACACCCAGGTGGCCCAGGTGCACGGCGGGCAGGCGGCCTTCGCGCAACTGTCGGCCATCCCGGACGTGCGCACCGATCGCATCGTCGGGCCGCGGGTGATGCAGTTGACGCTGCGCGCCCAGCAGCCGGCCCTGACCGATCTGCGGGTCCGCAAGGCACTGTTCGGTCTGCTCGACGTCGACCTGCTGGCCGCCGTCGGCGCCGGATCCGACAATACGGTAACCCTGGCGCAGGCGCAGGTGCGTTCGCCGTCGGATCCCGGTTACGTGCCGACCGCACCGCCGGCCATCAGCTCGGAGGCGGCGCTCGGTCTGCTCGCCGATGCCGGCTACCAGGTGCAGCCGGTGGAGACACCGCAGACGACGACACCCGGAACCCCCGGGCCGGACGAGGCGCGCGGCCAGATCATCAAAGACGGTGAGCCGCTGAAGATCGTCCTCGGGGTGGCCGCCAACGATCCGACCTCGATCGCGGTGGCCAACACCGCCGCCGACCAGCTGCGAAATGTCGGCATCACCGCGTCGGTGTCCGCACTGGATCCGGTGACCCTGTACGGCGAGGCCATGATCGACAACTCCATCGACGCGGTGGTCGGATGGCACAGTGCCGGAGGCGATCTGGCGACCGCGCTGGCATCGCGCTACGGCTGTCCCGCGTTGGAGGCGACCCCGGTGTCCACCGTGACACCCGCGCCCAGCGTCACCGCCACCACCGCGCCGCCGCGGACGTCGAGCACCGTCACGTCCGCGCCGCCCGCGTCGACCCCGACGACCACGGGCACCGACGCCCCCGAATCCCCGGAGAGCACCGGGGAATTGGTGCAGGCGCCGAGTAACCTCACCGGGATCTGTGACCGCAGCATCCAACCGAGAATCGATGCGGCGCTGCGCGGCACCGAGGAGATCGACAAGGTGATCGACGTCGTCGAGCCCCGGTTGTGGGATCTGTCCACCGTGCTGCCGATCCTGCAGGACACCACCATCGTGGCGGCCGCCCCTCGGGTGTCCGGGGTCAGCCTGACCGGTGCGGTACCGGTCGGGATCGTCGGCGATGCCGGGGCCTGGGTCAAGCAGCCCTGACGGTTCGACGCCAGATCTCGTGGGCGGCATAGGCCGCGATCGCGAACACCGCGAGTAGCCACACCGGGGGGTGCGCGAGTTCCCAGACGAACAGCGCCGCGAACGCCGGAGCGCGCTGGGTGATCGCGAGAACTCCGGCGGCGCAGGTGAGTGCGACCGCAGCGACATTGACGTGCAGATCGGTGAACTCGTTGAGCGCCAGTGCGGCAACCGATCCCGCCGCGGCGCCGGTCGCCAGCGCCGGGGTGAGCAACCCGCCCACCGCGCCGGCCCGCAGAAACAGTGCCGTCAGCACCGGCTTGAGCGCCAGGATCGCCAGCGCCGCGGTGATGGTCAGGTCGCTGTCGACGCTGACCACCAGGATGCTGTGGCCGTTGCCGGGCAGCTCCGGCCACCAGATGGAGCAGATCCCGGTGAGCAGGCCGGCCGCGGCGATCCCGGGGATCAGCACCCAGGAGGCGGACGGGGCCTTGCTCGTCGCGGTGATCCGGTTGAACGCGATGCCGACGCCGACCGCCAGTGGCGCGATGACCACAGCGAGTCCGACGAACAGATAGGACAGGCTCGCGTCCGGCCAGCGCAACGAGTGCTCCAGATGCGTGACCGGAGAGCCCACCGCGACACCGAGACTCGAGGTGATCAGGGCGGTGCCGACGACCCGCGGATGCCAGCTGTGCAGCAGGATGCTGATGCTGAACAGGGCGCCGCCCAGCGGCACGCCGTACACCGCGCCGAGCCCGGCACCGGCCGCGCAGCACAGCAGGATCTCCCGGTCGCGTGCCGTCAGGGCCCACCGCGATGTCGCCGCATCGCCGAAGACCGCGGCCAGCTGCCGCGGTGCGCCCTCGCGCCCCAGCGATGCGCCGGCACCCACGACGAGGACCTGCAGGCCGGCGTCGATCGCCATCGACACCCGGGGCAGCGGCCGGTGTGCGGCGATGGTGGCCGACAGTTTCGGGACGGCCGCGTGCCGGCGCAGCAGCCACCAGCCCAGACCGGCCAGCGCGCCACCGACCATTGGGCCGACGGCCCGACGGATGTGGCCGCTGTCATCGACGCCGTCCAGCAGACTGCCGAAACTGTAGTGATAGGTCAGGTGCTCGATGCCGTGCAGCAGCAGTGTCGTCGCGATACCGGCGACCCCGGCGAGCAGACCGATCGCGATCACCGCGCAGCCGAATTCCAGTGCTCGACGCCCGTTTCTCGCGTCCGCTGGCGACACACGGTAAACCTAGGGGAGTGGAGACACCGCGGCTACTTTTTGTCCATGCTCATCCCGACGACGAATCGCTGACCACCGGCGCGACCATCGCGCACTACGCCGCTCAGGGCGCCGAGGTCCGGGTGATCACCTGCACCATGGGCGAGGAAGGCGAGGTGATCGGCGAGCGCTGGGCCGGTCTCGCGGTCGACGCGGCCGACCAGCTCGGCGGGTACCGGGTCACCGAGCTCACCGCGGCGCTGGCCGCGCTCGGTGCGGGAGAACCGCACTATCTGGGCGGGGCCGGACGCTGGCGGGACTCCGGGATGCCGGGGACACCGGCGCGGCACCGCCAGCGTTTCGTGGACGCGCCGCTGGACGAGCCCGTCGCCGAACTGGTGACCGTCATCCAGGAGTTCCGGCCGCACGTGGTGGTCGGCTACGACCCCAACGGTGGGTACGGCCATCCCGACCACATCCGGGTCCACGAGCTCAGCACCGCCGCGGTGGCCGCCTGTTCCGAACTGTCCTGGCCGGTGCCGAAGTTCTACTGGACGGTGATGGCGGCGTCCGGGTTCGTCGACGGCTTCCGCAATATCGGCGACCCCCCACCGGACTGGGTCGTGATCAAGGCCGAGGACTTCTCGTTCGCGTTCCCCGATGACCGCGTCGACGCGGTCATCGACGCGTCGGCGCAGTTGCCCGCGAAGGCCGCCGCGCTGAGAGCGCACGCCACTCAGGTCACCGTGGCGCCCGACGGCCGGTCGATGGCGCTGTCCAACAAGATCGCGTTGCCGCTGTGGGGTGTCGAGCACTACGTGCTGGCCGCCGGGGAACGCGGCGTCGACGGTATCGAGACCGATCTATTGGCCGGGCTGAATCTGCGATAGCGGGGCGCGGAGGCGGTAAGGTCTGCGACATGGACCCGGATTTGGATCCCAACCTGCAGCATCAACAGGACCGCGCCGACAACTTTCAGTGGGTGATCGGCTCCTTGGTCGCGCTGCTCGACAGCATCCCGACCTGACAGCGGAACATCCCGACGGGCCGGCCTGGCTGCCGCCCGTCGTCCTTTCGGTGCTCGCCGTCGACGGCGTGTTGTCCGCTCTGGCGGCGGCCTTTCTGCTGCCACAGCGGCTTGGTTCGGTTCCGTTTCCCATCAGCATGCTCATCAGCGGTGCGGTGAACGCCGCCCTGGTGTGGGCGGCATTGCACTGGACCACGTCGACGCGGGTCGCCGCGCTGCCGTTGTGGACCTGGTTGATCACCGTGCTCGCGTTGACCTTCGGCGGCCCGGGCAGTGACCTGGTGTTCGGCGGCGTCGGTGTGATGGCCTACGCGGTACTGCTGCTCATCGTGGTGGGGGCGCTGCCCGCCGCCGCGGTGCTGCGATCGGCGCGACGCGGCGGGCTACTCGTCGGAGCCTGAGCCCGCGTCCTTCTTGGTATCGGGCTTTGTATCGGGCTTGGTGTCGGGTTTCGTGTCGGGCTTGGTCTCGGGCTTGTCGTCCGGGTCGCTGTCGGCTTTCGGATCCGACTTGAGGTCGTCGGTCTCGGTATCCGGCTTCTCGGCCCCTGCCTCGGCGTCGACATCGGTGTTGTCCTCGACGTCGGTCTTGTCCTCGACGTCCACGTCCTGCTCGAGGTCCTGTTCGACGTCCTCGTCCTTGACCTCTTCTTCATCCTTCGGATCGACGTCGGCGGGCGGCGTCTCGACCGGCTGCTGGGTCTCGACATCCTCGGGTGCGGTGTCGATGGGGGTCTGCACGGGTTCCTCGGCCGGCGGCTCGACAGCGGGGTTCTCGGACCCGGTCTGCGGTGAGGTCTCCTCGCTGTCCTCGGCCGGGGGCGTCGACGTTTCGTCGTCGGTGACCTCATCGGCGAGCGCGGCGCCGACACCGGCCGGGACCTGTAGCGCGGTGCGCGCGCCCATCACCTCCATCGTCGACTGGGCGGCGAACGAGGAGAAGAACGGCGGGAACGGGGGGAACGGGGGCAGGAAGCTCAGCAGCCAGTCGATCTCGGCGTTGACGAAGCCGATGCCGGCGTTGACGGTGTCGTTGAAGAAGTTCGTCAAGCCCTGCCCGAAGCTGACGGTGCCACCGACCCAGTACGCGATGTTGAACACGGCGCTGGTGATGATCGGGCGGATCAACGAGTAGTAGAAGATGCTGATCTGCGGGGTGAACCAGTTGACGACGGGGATCCACTGGGTGGCGTAGATGCCGAGGTTCACACCCCAGTCCACCCACGGCATGATCACGTCGTACGCGGTGATGATCGCGCTCTCCAGGCCGGGCAGTGCCAGCGCGCTCACCTGCGCCGACGCCACGTCCAGCGTTTCGGTCATCGCCTCGGCGGAGTCGAAGGAGGTCGCGGGCAGCAGTGCCGTCGCGGCCTGCGCGGTCGCGTACTCGGGCGGCGGCTGCTTCAGCAGCGGGTTCACCGGCTGGGTCTGTGCGGCCAGCGCCACGTGCTCCTGCCGCGGTGCGGGGCTCGGAGGCGCCACCGATTGTGGGATGGCGATGGTGCCCGCGGCGACGATGCCGACTCCCGCCATCAGATATGGACGCACGCTGAACCGCATGATCGCTCCGTTTCGCTCAATGCCGACGAGCATGAACTTACGCCAGGGTCAACGCCCAGGACGGCATTCTGAGGACGGCTCGCGCCACCGTGGACCGTCGGCAGCTATCGTGACCCTTATGCCAGGCGCAGCTGTTTCAGATAGTGAGACGCGCGGATGATCCGCGTCCATGCCGGGGTTACACGGGAGTGGCTCTGAACCCCCAGCACGGCTCCGATCTGCCCAGCCCGGTGGTCCCGCCGAAGTCCAACCCGTCCGCCCTGCGGCGCGTACTGCGCCGCGCCCGCGACGGCGTCGCCCTGAACGTGGACGAAGCTGCCATCGCGATGACCGCACGCGGCGAGGATCTGGCCGACCTGTGCACCAGTGCGGCCCGGGTGCGTGACGCCGGTCTGGAATCCGCCGGCCGCCGCGGCGCCACCGGCAGGCTGCCGGTCAGCTACTCACGCAAGGTCTTCATCCCGGTGACCCACCTGTGCCGGGACACCTGCCATTACTGCACGTTCGTGACGGTGCCCGGCAAGTTGCGCGCCGAGGGCAAGGGCATGTTCATGGAGCCCGACGAGATCCTCGAGGTGGCCCGCCAGGGCGCCGAGCTGGGCTGCAAGGAAGCGCTTTTCACCCTCGGTGATCGTCCCGAGGCGCGCTGGCCGGAAGCCAAGCAGTGGCTCGATGAACGCGGATACGATTCCACCCTCGATTACGTGCGCGCGATGGCCATCCGGGTGCTCGAGGAGACCGGGCTGCTGCCCCACCTCAACCCCGGTGTCATGAGCTGGACCGAGCTGTCACGGCTGAAACCCGTTGCGCCGTCCATGGGCATGATGCTGGAGACGACATCGCGACGGCTGTTCGAGACCAAGGGCCTGGCCCACTACGGCAGCCCGGACAAGGATCCCGAAGTACGGCTGCGCACGCTGGACGACGCGGGCCGGCTGTCGGTCCCGTTCACCACCGGCCTGCTGGTCGGTATCGGTGAGACGCTGGCCGAGCGTGCCGAGACCATGCATGCGATCCGCAAGTCGCACAAGGCGTTCGGCCATGTCCAGGAAGTCATCGTGCAGAACTTCCGGGCCAAGGATCACACCGCGATGGCGGCGGTGCCCGACGCCGGGATCGACGACTTCCTGGCCACCATCGCGGTGACCCGGCTGGTGCTGGGGCCCAAGATGCGCATCCAGGCGCCGCCGAATCTGGTGTCCCCGCAGGAATGCCTGGCGCTGATCGGCGCCGGTGTGGACGACTGGGGTGGCGTGTCACCGCTGACCCCCGACCATGTCAACCCTGAGCGGCCGTGGCCGAACCTCGACGACCTGGCCTCGGTGACCGCGGACGCGGGATACGACCTGGTGCAGCGGCTCACCGCGCAACCCCAGTACGTCCAGGCCGGTGCGGCCTGGATCGATCCCCGGGTCCGTGGGCATGTCGATGCGCTGGCCGACCCCGACACCGGATTGGCGCGCGATGTCAATCCGCAGGGCCGGCCGTGGCAGGAGCCCGACGAGGCATCCGAGTCCCTGGGCCGGACCGATCTGCATGAGGCGATCGATTCCGAGGGCCGGCTCACCGAGACCCGCAGCGATCTCGACAGCGCGTTCGGTGACTGGGAGTCCATCCGGGAGAAGGTGTCCGAGCTTGCGGCCCGTGCCCCCGAGCGGATCGACACCGATGTGCTGGCCGCCTTGCGCGCGGCCGAACGCAATCCCGGCGGGTGCAGCGACGACGAGTACCTGGCGCTGGCCACCGCCGACGGCCCTGCGCTGGATGCCGTTGCCGCACTGGCCGACTCGCTGCGCCGCGACGCCGTCGGCGAGGACGTCACCTACGTGGTGAACCGCAATATCAACTTCACCAACATCTGCTACACCGGCTGTCGGTTCTGCGCGTTCGCGCAGCGCAAGGGTGACGCCGACGCGTTCTCCCTGTCCACCGAAGAGGTCGCCGAGCGGGCCTGGCAGGCCCATGTCGTCGGCGCCACCGAGGTCTGCATGCAGGGCGGGATCGATCCCGAGCTACCGGTCACCGGCTACGCCGACCTGGTGCGCGCGGTGAAGGCCCGGGTGCCCTCGATGCATGTGCACGCGTTCTCCCCGATGGAGATCTCCAACGGCGTCACCCGCAGCGGATTGTCGTTGCGGGAGTGGCTGACCAGCCTGCGCGAGGCCGGGTTGGGCTCGATCCCGGGGACCGCGGCGGAGATCCTCGATGACGAGGTGCGCTGGGTGCTGACCAAGGGCAAGTTGCCCACCTCGGAGTGGATCGACGTGATCAGCACCGCCCACGAGGTCGGGCTGCGATCGTCGTCGACGATGATGTACGGGCACGTCGACACCCCCAAGCACTGGGTGGGGCACATCAATGTGCTGCGCGGCATCCAGGACCGCACCGGCGGATTCACCGAGTTCGTGCCGCTGCCGTTCGTGCACCAGTCCAGCCCGCTGTACCTGGCCGGTGGCGCGCGTCCGGGCCCGACCCACCGCGACAACCGCGCGGTGCATGCGCTGGCGCGGATCATGCTGCACGGCAGGATCTCCCACATCCAGACCAGTTGGGTGAAGCTGGGTATCGAGCGCACCCGGGTGATGCTCAACGGTGGTGCCAACGATCTCGGCGGAACGCTGATGGAAGAGACCATCTCGCGGATGGCGGGCTCGGAGAACGGGTCATCGAAGTCGGTCGAGGAATTGGCGGCGATCGCCGAGGGCATCGGCCGTCCGGCTCGGCAGCGCACCACCACCTACACGCCGTTGGCCGCCTGAGCTCATCAGCCATGTCGACCGGGCTGCGCGGCCGAGACCGCGATCGCACAGTCCTGGACAACCTGACTGCGCAGGCACGTGCGGGCAGCGGTCAGGTGCTGGTCCTTCGTGGCGAAGCCGGAGTCGGTAAAACCGCACTCCTGGAATATGTTTCGGAGCAGGCGAGCGGCTTCGGTGCGATGAGGGTGGCCGGTGTCCAGGAAGACATGGAACTGGCCTACGCCGGACTGCAACAGCTGTGTCTACCCCTGACGGGTCATCTCGACGTATTGCCGCAACCGCAGCGCGAGGCACTGGACGTCGCGTTCGGCTACGGCGCCGGCCCGGCCCCCGATCGGTTCCTGGTGGGCCTGGCCGTGCTGAGCCTGATGGCCGCGGCCTCCGCGGAACGTCCGCTGCTGTGCATCGTCGACGACGCCCAGTGGCTGGATCAGGTGTCGGTGCAGACGCTGGCCTTCGTGGCGCGCCGACTGCTGGCCGAGAAGGTCGCCATGGTGTTCGCCGTCCGGGACGGCTATCCCGATGTGCTGGCCGGTCTGCCCGACCACAGCGTGGGTGTGCTGTCCGACCCGGCAGCGCGCGAACTCCTGGAATCGGTGCTGATCGGCGGGATTGATCCGCTGGTCCGTGATCGCATCGTCGCGGAGACCCGCGGGCTGCCACTGGCCATCCTGGATGTGCCGCGCAGCGTCTCGGCGGCCGAGTTGGCCGGCGGATTCTGGATCTCCGGCCGACGCTCCTCCACCACCGCGATCGAGGACGGTTTCGTCGCACGGATCCAGGCGCTGCCACCGGATACCCGGCAACTGTTGCTGGTTGCCGCGGCCGAGCCGGTGGGCGACGCCGCGCTGTTTCTCCGTGCCGCCGCCCAGCTGGGTGTGCCCATCGACGCGCTGGCCCAGGCCGAGGCCGCCGGCCTCATCGAATTCGGGCCCCGCATGCGATTTCAGCACCCGCTGATGCGCTCGGCCGCCTATCGCGCCGCCGACCTGTCGCAGCGCCGGGCCGTCCATCGAGCGCTGGCGGCGGCCACGGACGCGCACGCCGACCCCGACCGGCGGGCCTGGCATGCCGCCAACGCGGCGACGGGCCCCGACGACGCGGTGGCCGCCGACCTGGAGGTCTCCGCGGACCGGGCTCAGAATCGGGGCGGGATGGCGGCCGCGGCAGCATTTCTGGAGCGCGCCACCGTGCTCACGAGCGATCCGCACCTCCGCGGATCGCGGGCCATCGCGGCCGCGCGGGCCAAACGTGAGGCGGCCTCGCCGGACGCGGCCTACGCGCTG
The DNA here is from genome assembly GCA_030499155.1 of Mycolicibacterium frederiksbergense. Lineage (GTDB taxonomy): Bacteria > Actinomycetota > Actinomycetes > Mycobacteriales > Mycobacteriaceae > Mycobacterium > Mycobacterium frederiksbergense_A. The sequence goes on from JAUKNU010000001.1 coordinate 3,054,597, forward strand.
CTGTCGATCGCGGAGTCGGCGCCGCTCACCGCGCTGCAGCAGGCTCTGGTGGCCCGGATGCGGGCGCAGATGGACTTCGTGCGCAGCAGGGCGGGGGCGGCGGGTGCCCCGACGGTCGGCGAGGCCAGTGCTCAGTTGCTCGGCGCGGCGCGGCGCCTTGAGAACCTCGACGACGAGCTGGCCAGGGAGACCTACCTCGAGGCGTTGACGGCCGCGATGTACGCCGGACGCCTCGGCGCGCCGAGCCTGCTGCGGGAGGTGGCCTCGGCGGGCGCCGGAGCGGTAGGGCGGGTCACCGATCTGCAGCGGCCGATCGACTATCTGCTCCGAGGTATGGCGGCGCGCATCATCGACGGTCCCGGCGCCGGAGCCGGCGATCTGCGCGCGGCGCTGGAACTGTGGAATGCCGCGGCCCAACAGAATCCGGGCGGATGGCTGTACTGGCCGTTCCCGATCGCGCAGGAATCCGCCGCCCACGAGATGTGGGACGACCAGGTGCTGGAACGCATCGCCGCCGGCATCCTGCGCCGGGCCCGAGATGCCGGGGCGCTGGCCGCGCTACCACCGGCACTCGGCTATCGGGCCGGCGTTCACTTCTACCGCGGTGAATTCACCTCCGCGGCAAGACTGATCGATGAGTCGGCGTCGATCACCGCGGCCATGGGCAGCGCGCCGGTGCGTTATCACTCGTTGACGCTGGCGGCCTGGAGCGGCGTGCCCGAGGCTGCGGTCGGCATCATCGAGTCGGCCGAAGCCGACGGTGCGGCTCGAGGTGAAGGGCGGCTGCTCGGTCTGGCCGCGTTCTGCAGCGCCGTCCTCTACAACGGGCTCGGTCGCTACGAGGAGGCGCTGTCGGCGGCGCGCCGCTGTTGTGAATACGAGGATCTCGGCTTTCACAGCTGGTGCCTGTATGAACTGATCGAAGCCGCCACTCACGCCGGTGATCGCGACAGCGCCGCCGACGCTCTGCCGAGACTGCAGGAACGCGCGGGTGCCAGCGGGACGGACTGGGGGCTGGGGGCGGTGGCGGCGGCACAGGCGCTGTTGGCCGATGACGCTGCGGCCGAGGCCAAGTTCGTGGAGGCGATCGAGCGGCTCGAACGGGCCGATATCGCCCTGCACCTGTCCCGGGCCCGGCTGTCCTACGGGGAGTGGCTGCGCCGGGCGAACCGCCGCAATGACGCCCGCACCCAACTCGGGGCCGCCCACGACACCTTCACCACCATGGGTGCGCAGGGATTCGCCGAACGAGCGCGCCGCGAACTGGTGGCGACGGGGGAAAAGGTGCGTAAGCAACCCCTGAAGTCCGGTGACGGGCTGACGGCCCAGGAAGCACAGATCGCCGGCCTGGCCCGCGATGGCCTGACCAATTCCGAGATCGGCGCGCAGTTGTTCATCAGTGCCCACACCGTCGAGTGGCATCTGCGCAAGGTGTTCGTGAAGCTGGGGATCACGTCGCGCAGGCAGCTGCGCACCATGTCCTGGGCGGAATGACCCACGAGGTCGTCGGGTTCGGCGCTCGTGCGCAAGAGTGTAGGCTGGCCTAACTCGTCGGGCGCGAAATTGGTTGTGCCCTTTTGTCTTTCGCATCTCTGCCGCAATCGGTATCTTGGGTTGTCGCCGAGTCCGGGAGTGTCATGAAAACCTTTGCAGGAGTTCCTGCCCATGCCCTGTTGGTGCACGGGGTGGTGGCGCTGGCGCCGTTGACGGCGCTGCTGCTGATCCTGTGCGCGTTCTGGGCTGCGGCGCGCCGTCGGCTGGTGTGGCTGGTCTTGGGTTTGGCGATCGCGGTCGCGGCGCTCACGCCGATCACGGCGTCGGCGGGGCAGTGGCTCTATGACCGCGAAAGCGAGCACCGCCCGATCCTTGAGCTGCATCAGGAGCGTGGCGAATGGATGATCTACTTCGCGCTCGCGCTGTTGCTGGTGGCGATCCTGCAGGCCGTCCAGCACGTGATGGAGTCGCGGGCCGAGAAAGCAGGCAGAGCGCTGCCGGTGATCGCGGCGGTTCTCGCCGTGGTCGTCGGGGTGTCGTCAGTGGTCGGTGTGGTGCTGATCGGCCATTCGGGAGCGGAAGCGAAGTGGGGCACCATCGCGGAATGAAATCGGACCATAGTCCGTTTACTCCTGGTGAGGGTGTCGGGACGGCCGCACCCGCCGAGCAAGGAGATGTCATGACCGCAGCAGTAGTCACCGACCTGACCGCAGGCACCTGGGCGCTGGACCCAGTGCATTCCGCGGTCAACTTCTCGGTTCGCCACCTGGTGGTGAGCAAGGTCCGCGGCACGTTCGACACCTTCGAAGGCGCCATCACGGTGGCCGCGGACGGCACCCCGTCGGTGACCGCCACCATCGACATCACCTCGGTGAACACCCGCAACGAGCAGCGCGACGCCCACCTGAAGGCCGCCGACTTCTTCGATGCCGAGCAGTACCCGACCGCCTCCTTCGTGTCCACCGCGGTGCGCGCCGACGGTGACGACTACGTGCTCGACGGCGAGTTCACCCTCAAGGGTGTCACCAAGCCGGTCTCGCTGAAGCTGGAGTTCCACGGCGTCAATCCCGGTATGGGCCATGGCGAAGTCGCTGGTTTTGAAGCCTCGGTGGTGTTGAACCGCAAGGACTTCGGCATCGACATCGACATGCCGCTGGAGACCGGAGGCGCCGTGGTCGGCGACAAGGTCACCATCACTCTGGAGATCGAGGCGCTCAAGCAGGCCTGACCTACAGCGTGGCGGCCAACTCGGTGCCCTGGCGGATCGCGCGCTTGGCATCGAGTTCGGCCGCCACGGCCGCCCCGCCGATGACGTGCGCGGTGATCCCGTGTGCCCGCAACTCGTCATCGAGCCCACGCACCGACTCCTGTCCCGCGCAGATGACAATGGTGTCGACGGCCAGCAGGCGCGCCCCGGTCCGGTCGCGTCCGAAGCTGATGTGCAGGCCGTCATCGTCGATGCGCTCATAGTTCACCCCGGAGAGTTGCTGTACGCCTTTGGCTTTCAGCGACGCCCGATGTACCCAACCGGACGTCTTGCCGAGTCCGCGGCCCTGCGCGCCCTTGGTCCGCTGCAGCAGGAACACCTCGCGGACCGGCGGCAGCGGGATCGGCGTCGTCAGTGCACCGCGGACCGTCGGCGCATCCTGGGGGTCCAGCGCGCCCCACTCGGCCTGCCACTCCTTGCGGTTCAGGCTGGGGGACTGCCCGGTGACCAGGAACTCGCTGACATCGAATCCGATACCGCCCGCACCGATCACCGCCACCGAATCGCCGACGGCGGCACCGGAGAGTACCTCGGCGTAGGACAGCACCTTCGGATGGTCGATACCGGGGATGGCCGGTATGCGTGGTGTCACACCGGTGGCGAGCACGACATCGTCGTAGCCGGCCAGATCGTCCACCGTGGCGCGGGTGCCCAGGCGTACGTCGACACTGTGCACCTCCAGCATGCGGGTGTAGTAGCGGACCGTCTCGTTGAATTCCTCTTTGCCGGGAACCCTTCTGGCCAGGTCGAATTGGCCACCGATGGTGGCGCTTGCCTCGAAAAGGGTGACATGGTGCCCGCGCTGGGCGGCTGCCACCGCGGCCGACAGCCCGGCCGGGCCGGCGCCGACGACGGCCACCGATCGTGCGTGCCGGGTCGGGCCGAGCACCAGGGTGGTCTCGTGTCCCGCGCGCGGGTTGAGCAGGCACGACACCGTCTTGTGCGCGAAGGCATGGTCCGCACGAAATCGTCGATGGTGCCCGCGACATCGCGCAGGGCGCGCGGCCGGAACGGGTTGATCGGTGCCTTGATCGAGGATGCGCTGACCGAAAGCGGATGGTAGGCATAGCGTCCGGCGTGCAGGAGCTGCAGCGCGATCTTGCCGCCCTCGTCGTGGACGGCGGCGGTGATCCGGCGATGCCGGCGCGCATCGGCCGCGGAGAGCATCTCGGCGGCGAACGGCAGCAGCCAACCGGTCCGGTTCGGGGCGTACCCGCCGGTGATGATGAGGCCGACGCCCCCGCGGGCGCGCTCGGCGAAGTAGGCGGCCAGCTTGTCGGTATCGCGCGCGCGATCCTCCAGGCCGGTGTGCATCGAACCCATGATCACCCGATTGCGTAGCGTGGTGAAACCGAGATCCAACGGGGACAACAGATTCGGGTAGTTCACAAGACCTCCATGACCTAGCGGGCTTCCGGAACTCACAGGGCCTCCAGTACTTCGGAGAGCCACTCGATGGCGCCCTCTTCGGCGCGGATACCGCCGCGCAGCACCAGGTACTGGTGCAGCTCGGAGCCGGCCAGGCCGGCGGGGTTGGGGAACTGCTCCTTCTCGAATCCGCGATAGGCGTCCAGCAGCGCGGCGCGTTCGGTCCGCAACTGAAGGGCCTGAACCCGGATCGCGGCGGCATCGCCGTAGCCGGCGGCCCGGATCTTGACGGCCAGGTCTCGGGTGCGGTTGTCGGCCGTCGAACCGGGAGTGGCGCTGCCTCTGCTCTTCAGCGGTTCGGCGATCCAGCGGGCGAGTTCGGCCCGCCCGGCCGGCGTCGCGGAGTACACCTTCTTGTCCGGGCGACCGTGCTGTTCGACCTCACGGACGCGCACCCAGCCGTCGTCCTCCATGGCGCGCAGCGTCCGGTAGATCTGCTGATGGGTGGCGGACCAGAAATAGCCGATGGACCGGTCGAAGCGGCGGGCGAGCTCATAGCCCGAACTCGTCTGTTCGCACAGTGACACCAGGATGGCGTGCGGGAGTGCCATGGCCGCAGCGTATGCGGAACCGATGGTTCTATGCAACAAGTTGCACTGCAGCTAGGTGCATAGTGCGTGGCTACTAGGCGGGTTGTATCTGCGACGGCTAGTATCAGCAAACGCGCCACCCGTCGAGGGCGGCGTGCGAAGTTAGGGCACACTGAGACGAACGTCCAGTTACGGGCCATTCATACTGGCCCGCGGGACGCTCGCTCACGACTCCCGACCCAGAACTGAAAACCCGACCAGCAGCCCACTGGACAGGAGAGACATCAGTGACGTACACGATTGCCGAACCCTGCGTCGACGTGAAAGACAAGGCATGCATCGAGGAATGCCCTGTCGATTGCATCTACGAGGGTGCACGCATGCTGTACATCCACCCGGATGAATGCGTCGACTGCGGCGCATGCGAACCGGTGTGCCCGGTGGAGGCCATCTACTACGAAGATGACGTCCCCGATCAGTGGAGCAACTACACGCAGATCAACGCGGACTTCTTCAGCGAGCTCGGTTCCCCGGGCGGCGCGTCGAAGGTCGGCCAGACCGACAACGATCCGCAGGCCATCAAGGATCTCGAACCCAAGGGCGAGTGAACTCATCTAAATCGGCGTTACTGCCGGTGTTCCCCTGGGACACCCTGGCAGACGTCACTGCCACCGCGCGCGCTCATCCCGAGGGCATCGTCGACCTGTCGGTCGGCACCCCCGTGGATGATGTCGCCTCGGTGATACGTGCGGCGCTGGCGGACGCGAGCGCCACCCCGGGGTACCCGACCACCGCGGGCACACCCGAACTTCGGGCATCGATCCATGCCGCGCTGGAACGCCGATTCGGTATCACCGATGTGGCTGCGGCGGCGGTGCTGCCGGTCATCGGCACCAAGGAGCTCATCGCCTGGCTGCCGACGCTGCTGGGTCTGGGATCCGAGGACACCGTGGTGATCCCGGAGTTGGCGTACCCCACCTATGACGTGGGCGCCCGGTTGGCCGGAGCCCGGGTGCTCGCCGCGGATTCGCTGACCCAGATCGGCCCGCAGACACCGGCGCTGGTGTTCCTGAACTCGCCGAGCAATCCCTCGGGCAAGGTGCTCGGTGTCGACCACCTACGCAAGGTGGTGGGCTGGGCCCGCGAGCGTGGCGTGCTGGTCGCTTCCGACGAGTGTTATCTCGGGTTGGCCTGGGATGCCCAGCCGCTGTCGGTGCTGCATCCGTCGGTGTGCGACGGCGACCACACCGGGCTGCTGGCCATTCACTCGTTGTCCAAGACGTCCTCGTTGGCGGGTTACCGGGCCGGCTTCGTGGCGGGTGATCCCGCCGTGGTGGCCGAACTGCTGGCGGTGCGCAAGCACGCCGGGATGATGGTGCCCGGGCCCATTCAGGCGGCCATGGTCGCGGCGCTGGACGATGACGACCACATCGCGGTGCAACGCGAGCGCTACGCCCAGCGGCGCGCGGTGCTGCTGCCCGCCCTGCGCGGCGCGGGCTTCACCGTCGACCACTCCGAGGCGGGGCTGTACCTGTGGGCGACCCGCGGCGAGCCCTGCCGCGACACCCTGGCCTGGCTGGCCCGACGCGGAATCCTGGTGGCGCCCGGCGAGTTCTACGGCCCGGCCGGCGCCCAGCACGTGCGGGTGGCGCTGACGGCGACCGACGAACGGATCGCCGCCGCGGCGGCGCGGCTCTGAACCTGCGCCGAGCGGCCGGTTGGCGAGTGACATCTGGCCACCGCCAGTGTGAGCTGAGGCCGTTGACATCACGTGGCCGGACTGGTTAGTTCACCAAATGACCGTAATTCCGGTCAGCTCTGCCCACTTCGGTTCGATGAGGAGCCAGCTGCCGACATGTCAGCCAGTGCGCGCCAGATCGAGAACCTGCTGTACACCTACGCCGAGCGCATCGACGCCGGCGACCTGGACGGTGTCGCCGAACTGTTCGCGCACGGCCGGATCTGCGGAGTGGAGGACGGCCCGCCCGAGACGGTGTTCAGCGGAACCGAACGCGTCCGGCAGATGTATGACATGGCGACCCGGCTGTACGACGACGGCACCCCGAAAACCAAGCACCTGACCAGCAATGCGCGCATCGAGGTCGACGAGGCGGCCGGAACCGCGCAGAGTCGGTCCAACTACCTGGTCACCCAGGCCACACCGGATCTGCCGCTGCAGGTCATCGTGACCGGCCACTACCGCGACACCTTCCACCGGGTCGACGGCCAATGGTGGTTCGACACCAGGATCATGTTCATCGATCAGGTCGGCGATGTCAGCCACCACCTGAAGTTCTGACCGCCGTGCCCCGAGGCTCACCGTTCGACGCGGCAGACCTCATGGCGGCCGCCCGGGCCAAGGAACGGCTGGACGATTGGGGGCCGCTGGCGTTCGAGACGCCGCTCGCGGTGCTGGCGGACAGTTACGCCGAGGCGGGTCTGAACCAGATCGGGGAGTACATCCTGCGCGCGGGACTGGTGCACGGCCTGCGGATGCGATTGCGCGCCCAGGAATGGATCCGGCGACATCCCGAGATTCTCGACGAGACGATCCTCGCCCCGATCGTGGTGGTCGGGATGATGCGCAGCGGAACGACGCTGCTGCAACGGTTGCTGGCCGCCGACCCGCGCTTTCAGTGCGCCTACGGCTGGGAGGTGGTGGAGGTCGCCCCGCAGCTGGACCATCGGTGGTCGGCGCCCGAAGATCCCCGCATCCTGATCAGTGCGGCGCGCGAGGCGAAATCGCGGGAGATGGCACCGGAACTGTTCGCGATCCACCCCATGTATGCCCGCGAACCCGAAGAGGAGATCGTCTTCCTGTCGGATGCCTTCCTGTCCCATGTGCCGGAGTCGGGCGCCCATCTCCCGACGTACCGATCATGGATCGACGGGCAGGACTTCACTCCCGCGTATGACCACCTGTACCGGATGCTGCAGTTCCTGCAGTGGCAGAAGCGCCGGGCCGGCCGGGATGGTCGGGGCAGGTGGGTCCTGAAGACCCCCGCGCATCTGGGCTATCTCGATACGCTGCGGGCCCGATTCCCCGATCTGCATCTGGTGCACATGCACCGGGATCCCCGCGACACCATCCCCTCCGGCGCGAGCCTGAACGCCACATTGCACGCCATGCACGCCGACCGCGTCGATCCGGCCCGGGTCGGAGCCCAGTGGCTGGCCCGGATGGGCTGGACCAACGATCGCGCCATGGCCGTCCGGGACAGCTGGGCCGATGAAGACGATCGCGTCACCGATATCGAATTCGGCACCGCGGTCGCCGATCCGATCGGCCAGGTGGCCCGGGTGTACGACGCGATCGGTGTACCGCTGACCGCAGACGCCGAACGGGCGATGCGGCGCTGGTTGGCCGAACGCCCCCGGGAGGCGGCGCGGCCGGCGTACACGGCCGCCACCTACGGGCTCAGCGACGGCGAGATCGATGAGCGGTTCACGGCCTACAACAGGCGCTTTCGCGGTGCCGTCCCATCCACCCGAGGAGAATGAATGCCCGAACACCCGGTGGCCACGGCGGCCCAACACGAACAGGAGCTCGCGGCGCTGGACCTGTTGGAGCATCCGACGGTGCAGGCCGCCTACCGCAGCGTCGCCGAGACCTGGCTCAGGCGGGCGAAGGCCTCCGATGCCATGCGGGCGCGCTTCGAGGACGCGTTCGCCGAAGTGATGTTCTCGGCGGCGGTGTGGTCGTCCAACCAGGACACGCTGCGGCCCAAGGTCAGCTGCATCACCCGGCTGGCGCACGCCGTGCAGGGCCGCGCGATACCCGGGTCGCGTTGGGGCATCGACAATCCCGACAGCGTGTACCGGGTGATCCCGATCTCCGGAGACGAGCGCTACGAGATCCACGGCCGCGTCGGGCACCACCGGATGACGGAGAACTACTTCACGCTGTGGGATGCGCACATGGGCACCGTCGCCGTGCTCGACGGCCGCACCATGGAGGTCGAATCCGACGGATCGTTCACCATCACCGTCGACTCCGAGCCCGCGGGCGGCCGACCGAACCACGTGCAATCCACGCCCGAGGCCCACGAGTTCTACATCCGTGACGTCCTGCTGAACTGGGACCGCGACGACCCCAATCACCTTTCTGTGCAACGGCTCGGCGGCCCGCCGTCACGACCGGCCCGCACGCGCGACGAGCAGGCCGATGCCACCGCGGACATGATGGCGTACTTCGCCAACTTCACCGGCAAGCTCAGTCACGGCGTCTACAAGATGGCGCCCAACGACTTCAACCTCGCCTGGTCGGCCGACACGGTGGGCGCGATGCGCAATCAGGTGTACGTCATGGGCCGCTTCGACCTCAACCCCGGCGAGGCGTTCGTCGTGGACGTCGGCGACGGCGGCGCCGAGTATTTCACCGTTCCGCTGAGCAACATCTGGGGCACCACGCTCGATATCGTCGATCGCACCGGAAGTCTGAACAAGGCGCAGTCGACACCCAATGCGGACGGCTCCTACACCTACGTCATCGCCCCGACCGATCCCGGCGTCGCCAACTGGATCGACTCCGATGGACTCAACGAGGGCATCCTGACGCTGCGGATGGCCGAATTCGGCGGTGCGGGCCCGAAAGAGGACCTCGGTGCACGCGGGCGGGTGGTGAAACTCGATGATCTCGAACGCGAGGTTCCGACGCTGCGCCGGGTGTCCGCACAGGAACGCGCGACCGAACTCGCCGAGCGCCGTGCGGCGTATCTGCGCCGTCTACCCGAGGGGACCGTCTGATGACCCGCTGGTTGATCACCGGGTGCTCCACCGGTATCGGTCGCGAGATCGCCCGTGCCGCTTTGGAAGCCGGGCACTGCGTGGTCGTCACCGCGCGGCGCGCGGAGGCGGTCGCCGACCTGGTCGGCACGTTCGGTGACCGCGCCGTGGCCGTCGCCCTGGATGTCACCGACAAGGATCAGATCGCGGCGGCGGTCGCGGCCGCGGACGACGCCTTCGGCGGTATCGATGTCCTGGTCAACAATGCGGGCTACGGCTACATGTCGGCGGTCGAAGAAGGTGACGACGCCGAGGTACGGAAACTATTCGACACCAACTACTTCGGCGTGGTGGACACCATCAAGGCGGTTCTGCCGGGCATGCGGGCACGCAAATCCGGCCACATCGTCAACATCTCGTCGATGACCGGTCTGGTGGCCAACCCGCCCAACGCGTACTACTCGTCGACCAAGTTCGCCCTGGAGGCGCTCACCGAGGCGCTCGCCCAGGAGGTCGCGCCGCTGGGGATCAAGGTCACCGCCATCGAACCCGGAGCCTTCCGTACCGACTGGGCGCGGCGCTCCATGCAGGAATCCGGCACCCCGATCGGTGATTACGACGAGGGCGTGGGCACGCGCAAGACCCTGATCAAGAAGTTCGCCGACCACCTGCCGGGTGACCCGCGCAAGGTCGCCGAGGCGGTGCTGACGGTGACGACGCTGGAGGAGCCGCCGCTGCGCCTGCTGCTCGGCCGCGATGTGCTGAAGGCGGTGCGGCACAAGATCGCCGCGCTGTCTGCGTCCATCGACGAGTGGGAAGCCGTCACCAAGGACGTCGATTTCCCGAAGGGCACCTAGATGACCCGGCACACGGGCAAGGTGGCTTTCATCACCGGCGCGGCCCGGGGGATGGGCCGTGCGCACGCGGTGAAGCTCGCCGGGGAAGGAGCCGACATCATCGCGCTGGATATCTGCGGGCCCTTCGAGTCGACCGATTACCCGGGATCCACCGCCGATGACCTGGCGACCACGGTGCACCTCGTCGAGAAACAGGGCCGCCGGATCATCGCCCGCCACGCCGACGTCCGCGATCCCGACGCGGTGGCCCGGGTGGTCGCCGCGGGCGTTGCGGAGTTCGGGCGTATCGACATCGTCATCGCGAATGCCGGCATCATCCGGCTGACGGCGTCGGACCACCGCGCGCAGGTCTTCAAGGATGTCATCGATGTGAACCTGACCGGCGCATGGAACACGGTCGAGGCTGCGCTCCCGACGATGATCGCCGGTGAGCGGGGCGGGGCCATCGTGCTGGCGAGTTCGACGGCCGGTATCCGGGCCTCCGGTACCGACCGGCCCGGGCTGCAGGCCTATGCGGCATCCAAGCGCGGGCTGGTGGCGCTGATGCAGGGCTGGGCCAGTGACCTTGCGCGGCATTCGATCCGGGTGAACACCATCCACCCGTCGGGGGTGGCGACCGACATGATCATCAACGAGACCACCATCGGGTTGGCGCAGGAGGCCGACCCGTGGCTGGGCACCCAGCGCAACGCCCTGCCCATAGCGTTGTTGCAGCCCGAGCAGATCGCCAACGCGGTGGCGTGGTTGGTGTCCGAGGAGGCCGAGTTCATCACCGGTGTCGCGTGGCCGCTGGACGCGGGGTTCGGTATCCGGACGTACTGAGTTATCCGGACGTACTAACGGGTGGCGCGCAGGCTCAGCGAAAGCAGCAGGCGCAGTTCGGCATCGTCCAACGACGCGGCGATGAGCTTCTCCAGGCGGCGCACCCGGTAGCGCACCGTGTTCGGATGCACGTGCAACTGCTCGGCGACCGCGGCGACATCGCCGAAGCAGTCCAGATACGCCGCCAGAGTGTCCGCCAGCATCGGCTGGGTGTCACGCAGTTGCCGTATGCGGGGGTCGACCAGGCGCCCGTCGGCCTGGATCAACGACACGATCTCGTCGAGCAGAACGGTGGTGCGGGCATCATCGAGTGAGGACACCTGGGCGATGGCCCCTGGGTGGCGTTGTGCGCTGTGAAACACCCTGTCCACTTCGGTGCGGGCGGGCGCGATATCGGCGAGTCCGGTCAGCGGCGCCGCGATCACAGCGCGCACGGTCAGCCCCATCTCGCGGTGCAGCGCGGACACCACGCCCCGCACCCAGGACGTCACCGATGCCGGTGCGCCGATCTTCGGAAACACCACATAGACCCGGCCGTCGTCGGCGGTCACCTGCGCGTCGGCACGGAAAGCGCCGGCGCTCAGTGCCAGCACATCCGGCGGGGCACCCCCGACTGCCACCAGTGCGGCGCGGGCGTCTGCGGCGATGCCCAGACCCCCGGCGACGCCCGCCACGTCGATCTCGGTGCCGGCCAGACCGAGGAGTTCGCGCACCAGGACCGTGTGGGTGGAGGGTGCCGCCGCCAACCGGGACATGACCCGGGCCGCCAGCACCGCGCCACCCCGCAACACGTCCTCGACGTCATCTGCCAACTCTTGCGAACCTTGTTGCAGCCAAATGGTTCCGGCGAACTCGGCAGCCTGCCGGCCATCCGGTGAGCGACGATGGACGCCGACGGCCAGTCGGGGTCGCAGCCCCAGTTCGGGCCGCGCGTCGACGCGGACGACATCGGTGGACGCTCGTAGCGAGTCGAATACCCCCCACTGCCCGAGCCATTCCAGGTGCGCGGGCGGGCCGGCCCGGCCCATGATGGACAGTCGGCGCAGTTCGTCGGCCTCGTCATTGGAGGCCGAGTAGGCCAGCACGTGGGATGCGGTGTCCTCGATGCTCACCATGCCGCGGGTGCGTTCGGCGATGGACTGGGCGAGCCCGAACAGATCGGTGCCCGAATCCGACAGTGGATCCGCGCGGTCCCCGTGGTGTTCGAAGACGTGATTGACCAGTCGGAACAGCCGTTCCCAGCGGGCGCGGGGTTCGACGGCCACCACGGCGACCCCGGTGGCCGTGGCCCGGGCGATGACCGACGGGTGCGGTTCCTTGACGAAGATCGCGACCGGCTGACGCGACAGCCCGGCGAGCCAGTGGATCGCATCCGCCGGGCCGATGCCGAGCAGGAAGAACACGTCGGCGGCGCCGGCCGCGGCCGCCAGGCCCAAGCGCACATCGTCGGCGTCGAGCAATGCCGCCGAGGCCACCGGCAGGTCCAGGCCGCGCGGGGCCTCGACCAGGTTGACCAGGGTGGTGTCCAACGCCAGCAGGAGCCGGCCGAGGCCGACACCGGTTTCCACCATATTGTCCGATCGTACTAGCACAGGCCTCGATGCCTGGCCGATTGAACAACATATGAGGCGCTGCGATCAGTCATCGTTGCGGGTATGGACGCCATCACCGCGATCACCGACGTGCCGCTGCCGCTGAACGAGCCCATCCACGAGTACGCCCCCGCCAGTCCCGAGCGGGCCCGCCTCGCCGCCGCGCTGAGCGATCTCGCGAGCGCACCCATCGACCTGCCGCATGTGATCGGCGGCAGACACACCATGGGTACGGGCGACCGGATCGACGTCGTCCAGCCCCACCGCCACCACTGCGTGCTCGGCACGCTGACCAACGCCGGCCACGGTGAAGCCACCGCCGCCGTCGACGCCGCCATCGCCGCCAAGGACGCCTGGGCGGACACCCCGTTCGACGAGCGGGCGGCGGTGTTCCTGCGCGCCGCGGACCTGATGTCGGGCCCGTGGCGCGAGAAGATCGCCGCGGCCACCATGCTCGGCCAGTCCAAGACCGCCTACCAGGCCGAGATCGACTCGCCCTGCGAGCTGGTCGACTTCTGGCGATTCAACGTGGCGTTCGCCCGCCAGATCCTCGCGCAGCAACCGATCAGCAGCCGCGGCGTGTGGAACCGCACCGACTATCGCCCGCTCGAGGGCTTCGTCTACGCGATCACGCCGTTCAATTTCACCGCCATCGCGGGAAACCTGCCGACCGCGCCCGCCCTGATGGGCAACACCGTCGTGTGGAAACCGTCCATCACCCAGACATTCTCGGCCTACCTGACCATGCAGCTGCTCGAAGCCGCAGGCCTGCCACCGGGGGTCATCAACCTGGTCACCGGGGACGGCTACGCGGTGTCCGATGTGGTGCTCGCCGATCCGCGGCTGGCCGGAATCCACTTCACCGGGTCCACCGCGACGTTCCAGCACCTGTGGCGCGAGGTCGGCACCAACATCGACCGGTACCGTACCTATCCGCGGCTGGTGGGGGAGACCGGCGGCAAGGACTTCGTCGTCGCACACCCGTCGGCGCGACCGGATGTGCTGCGCACCGCGCTGATTCGCGGCGCCTTCGACTATCAGGGGCAGAAATGTTCGGCGGCGTCGCGGGCATTCGTCCCGCGCTCGGTGTGGTCGCAGATGGGCGACGACTTCCTGGGCGCCACCGAGGCGCTGCGCTACGGCGACGTCACCGATCTGTCGAACTACGGCGGCGCCGTCATCGATGAGCGCGCCTATGCCAAGAGCGCGCGCGCCATCGATCGGGCCAAGGGCGCCCCCGGTGTCACCATCGCCGTCGGCGGTGAATGTGAGGACAGTGAAGGCTATTTCGTGCGGCCCACCGTGCTGCTGTCCGACGACCCGACCGATGAGGCGTTCCGCGAGGAGTACTTCGGGCCGATCCTGGCCGTGCACGTCTACGACGACGACAGATGGGATGACGTCCTCGGCGTCGTCGACGCCGGCTCGAAGTACGCGCTGACCGGCGCGGTGATCGCCGATGACCGCGCCGCCGTGCTCGATGCCCAGCACCGACTGCGCCACGCGGCGGGCAACTTCTACGTCAACGACAAGCCCACCGGTGCGGTGGTCGGCCAGCAGCCCTTCGGCGGATCGCGGGCCTCGGGCACCAACGACAAGGCGGGTTCGTCGCTGAACCTGCTGCGGTGGACCTCGGCGCGTTCCATCAAGGAGACCTTCGTCCCGCCGACCGACCACCACTACCCACACATGGAGGCCTGACGATGAGCGTCTTCCAGAAGCTGGCGCGGCCCGCGATCCTCGCGGCCAGCAGGTCCGAAACGCTGCGGCGCACCGCGGAGCGGATGCCCGTGACCCGCGATGTCGTGCACCGCTTCGTGCCCGGTGAGACCATTGATGACGCCATGGGTTCTGTTGCTGTGCTACGGGATTCGCGGCGCTTCGTCAGCATCGATTACCTGGGCGAGGATGTCACCGATGTTGAGACCGCCGATGCGACCGTGCAGGCCTACCTGGGCCTGCTGGACGCGCTGGAACGCCGGGGCGAGACCGGACCGGAACCACGGTCTTTGGAGGTGTCACTCAAACTGTCGGCGCTGGGCCAGGCGCTGCCGCGCGACGGTGAGAAGATCGCCATGGAGAACGCGCACACCATCTGCGCCAAGGCCCGTGACGTCGGCGTCTGGGTGACGGTGGACGCCGAGGACCACACGACGACCGATTCGACGCTGTCGATCGTGCAGGACCTGCGCACCGATTTCGCCTGGCTCGGCACGGTGCTGCAGGCCTACCTCAAGCGCTCCGAGGGGGATTGCCGGGAGTTCGCGGAGTCCGGGGCGCGCATCCGGTTGTGCAAGGGCGCCTACGACGAGCCGGCGTCGGTGGCGTTCCGTGAGCGTGCCGAGGTCACCGACTCCTACCTGCGGTGCCTGCGTATCCTGATGGCCGGTGGTGGTTACCCGATGGTGGCATCGCACGACCCGGAGATCATCGATGCGGTGCCCGCGATGGTGCGCGAATTCGGCCGTGGCGTCGCCGATTACGAGTATCAGATGCTGTACGGCATCCGCGATGCGGAGCAACGCCGGCTGGTCGACAGCAGCCACGTCCGGGTGTACGTGCCGTTCGGCACGCAGTGGTACGGCTACTTCGTGCGCCGCCTCGCCGAGCGTCCGGCCAATCTCGCGTTCTTCGTGCGGGCGCTCGCCGACTGAGCTAGGCCGTGTCCGGAAACGAGTGGTGTTCGTGAGCGATCAGCCATTTCCCGTCGATCCTGCGCAGGCCCATGGACAGGCGCAGCCGGTTGTCCGGATTCTCCGCAAACTCCTTCTCGCCGCCGCAGCGCAACAGCCCGTAGGCAAAGGCGACGTCCTCGCCGGCGTCGACGTTCAGCTCGACAAGCTCGAAAGTGGCTCCACTGCCGATGAATTCGAAGAACGGCGGCCAGCTCTCGCGGTAGGCCTGCTTTCCGCGGATCCCGTCGTAGGGCGGTGGCACGTCGAACATGACGATGTCATCGGAATGCGCGGCGATCACAGCGTCGAGGTCGCAGGCCCTGATGCCGTCCACCCAGCGGGCGATCAGCATTCGGATATCGGTTTCGGCACTCATGCCGGTACTGACCGCGGCCGACGGGGAAACTCGTCGCTCAGCCGCCGCGGGTGGAGAACCTGCCCTCGGTGACCTCGTCCCATTTCTGGCACACCGTGGCCACCTGCTCGTCGCCCTGATCGCGGATCCACGCACACGTCTGGCGGTCCGTGGACGGGTTGGTGACGATGATGGTGCGCAGTTCGGGTCGGTCCTCGGCGAGTTGGCGCAGGCGCTGTGGCGGTGTCGACGGGTCGGCGGCGCGCAGTGCGTCCAACGGATCGGGCAGCGCGCCCCGGGGAGCGTCGTGCGCCGACAGTTCATCGGAGTCGGTGTCGGCGCCGCGGTTGTTCAGCAGCAGGTTCAGCAGGATCGCGGCGAGGGCGCCCGCCGATATCCCGGAATGGAAGATCGTCTGGAACCAGTCCGGGAACTGGTGGTACAGGTCCAGCGAGACGTTCACCGGGGTGTCGCCCAGCGTGCGGTCGGTGTAATACAGCTTGGCCTCGGTCAGCATCGCCACCCCGACGGAGATCGCCACCACCAGGATGTTGGTGTTGGTGAATGTCACCTTGGTCAACGTCCGGACGCCGCTGGCGGCCACCATGCCGAACAGGGCCACCCCGGCGCCACCGAGCACCGGCAGCGGGATGCCCTCGACGACGGCGGCCATCTTGGGCAGCAATCCGAGCAGGATCAAGATGATCCCGGCGACCGTGGCCACATGCCGGGTCCGTACGCCGGTGATGGCGACCAGCCCGACGTTCTGGGCGAACGCGGTGTACGGGAACGTGTTGAAGATGCCGCCGATGACGGTGCCCAGGCCGTCGGCGCGCAGACCGTCGGCGAGTTTGCGCGGGGTGATCTTCTCCTCGACGATCTCACCGACCGCGACGATATCGCCGGTGGTTTCGGTCATGATCACGATGCCCACGATGAGCAGCGCGATGATCGAGCTGACCTCGAACGTCGGGGTACCGAACTGGAACGGGGTGACAAATCCGACCCAGTTGTAGTCACCCATGTGCTCCCAGTTGGTGAGGCCGAACGGGACCGCGACGATCGTGCCGATGAGCAGACCGAGCAGGATCGACACCCGGCGCATCGCCTCGGGCGCGAACCGCTCGATGACGATGATCGTCGCCAGGGTGAAGAATCCCAGCCCGATCGCCGTCGGCGAACCGAAGTCCGGGCCGGCGGCGTTGCCGCCGCCGAACCAGCCGGCAGCCACCCGCATCAGCGAGACGCCGATGATCAGGATGATGGTGCCGGTCACCAAGGGCGGGAAGAACCGGATGAGTTTCCCGAACACCGGGGCGAGCAGCATCATGAAGAGACCGCACGCGATCACCGAGCCGTAGATGGTGGTGATGCCGTGATTGATACCGATGGTGATCATCGGGCCCACCGCGGCGAACGTGACGCCCTGCATCAGCGGCAGCCGAACACCGAAGCGCCAGAAACCCACTGACTGGATGATGGTGGCGATCCCGGCCACGAACAGGTCGGCCATGATCAGGTGCACGATGTCGGACTGCTCGAGCTGGCCGGCGCCGACCATTGCGCCACCGACGATCAGCGGTACCGCGACCGCGCCGGCATACATCGCCAGCACGTGCTGGATGCCAAGGGGCAGCAGTCGTTTCAGCGGCGGGACTTCGTCGACCGGACGGACGGTGGGCGTGGGTGCTGCCATCCCGTCATCCTCGGAGAGTGACGTTTCGCAGGGTTTCCCCAGAGATGACCGACGTATTACGGCCTACAGCGCGGGGAACGCCGCGGCCGGCATCAGCACGTTGCCGCGGCAGGGTCCGCTGAGAATGTCGGTGTACCAGCTGCCCTGCAGGGTCCCGTCGGGCTGGGGTGTGTAGCTGACCCAGGACTGCGCCGGGCTGAACACCCGCGGAGTGCTGTCCCCGAGGTAGCACTCCCACTGCCAGTTGTAGGCGAAGGTCCACTTCTCGCCGGTCCACTTGTAGCGCTGGGGCTGCGGAATCGTCGGGTTCGACGGCGCGGGCCCGTCCAGCACGGTGGCGACACAGGCGCTGCCGGCGCAGGCCGTGGAGAACGTGTAGACGGCGCTGAGATCGCCCTCGGCCTGGCGGGCGGCGACGCTGGTGCCGTTCTTCTGCGATGCATAGGTCACGACGTTGTAGCGGCCGTTCCACCCCTGGCCGACTGCGGCGGCAGCGGGCATGGGTGCGAGGCCGGCCACCAGGACGGCTGCCAACGCAGTGCACAGTCGACGGACCAACATCCCTTTCCCTATTCAGTCAAAAAGATCAGCTGACCTCAAGGTAGCGGGGGGTGACGACAAAACCGCTGATCGTCATGTCTGCTGCGTCAATTAGAGACCACATTGTGACGGTGGACGAGTTTCAGCCGCGTCCGGCCAGCGTCACCAGCGTCCAGGCGGCGATCGTCTGCGCATCCGTGATGTCGCCGTCACGGATCATCTGTTCGATCTGCGCGCCGGTGAACCAGGCGCTGTGCATGTCCTGCTCTTCGTGCTCGCGCTCATGCTCGCCCTGGGTCAGCCCGGTCGCCAGGAACACCCATCCGCGCTGGCTGCTCATCCCCGGTGCGACATCGAGTTGCCCGAGCCGGACCAGCGAGTCCGCCCGCAGCCCCGTCTCCTCGCGGAGTTCGCGGGCCGCCAGTTCGAGCGGTTCCAGATCGGCGCGGTCCGGCGCGGTGCCTTGCGGGAACTCCCAGCGCCGCAACCCGATCGGGTAGCGGTACTGCTCGACGAGGTGGAACAGATCACCGTCGCGCGCGACCACCAGCGCGTAGGTGGGCTTGTCGATCACGCCGTAGATGCCGTGGCTGCCGTCGGGACGCCGGATCGCGTCCTCGCGCACCGTCATCCAGCTGTTGCGATAGACCTCACGACTGGACATCCGCTCGATCGGTGACATGGCGCAAGGGTAGCCTCGCAAGAATGTCTACGGTGTTGCTGACCTCGCTGGACCCGGCCGCCGTGGCCGCCGGGCACGACCTGGCCGACGCGGTGCGTATCGACGGTGTGTCGCTGAGTCGCAGTGACCTGGTGGGGGCGGGCACCTCGGTGGCCGAACGTGTCGCGCGGGCGCAGCGGGTCGCGATCCTGGCCACACCCACCGCGACGACGGTGCTGGCGGTCATCGGATGCCTGATCGCCGGTGTGCCGTTCGTGCCGGTGCCCGCCGATGTCGGGGCCACCGAGCGGGCGCACCTGCTCAGCGATTCCGGCGTGCAGGCCTGGCTCGGCGAGCTACCCGCCGAAAGCCAAGGGCTACCGCATATTCCGGTGCGGATGCACGCCCGGTCCTGGCACCGCTACGCCGAGCCGCGACCCGAGGCGACGGCCATGATCATGTACACCTCCGGCACCACCGGGCTGCCCAAGGGCGTCACGATCAGTCGGCGCGCCATCGCCGCCGATATCGACGCGTTGGCCCAGGCCTGGGACTGGACCGCCGCCGACACCCTGGTACACGGTCTGCCGCTGTTCCATGTGCACGGGCTGGTGCTCGGATTGCTGGGTTCGCTGCGCATCGGAAACCGGTTCGTACACACCGGGAAGCCGACGCCGCAGGCCTATGCCGAGGCGGCGGGCACGCTGTACTTCGGGGTGCCCACGGTGTGGTCGCGCATCGTCGCCGACGCCGATGCCGCCCGCGCGTTGTCCTCGGCGCGGCTGTTGGTGTCGGGCAGTGCGGCGCTGCCGACGCCGGTGTTCGAGGATCTGGTGACGCTGACCGGGCACGCGCCGGTCGAGAGATATGGCAGCACAGAATCGTTGATCACCATCAGCACCCGGGTCGACGGGGAGCGCCGGCCGGGCTGGGTGGGTCTGCCGGTGGCCGGCGTGCAGACCCGGCTGGTCGACGACGAGGGTCGGCCCGTCCCGCACGACGGGGAATCCATCGGGCAGCTCCAGGTGAAGAGCCCGACGAACTTCAGCGGCTACCTCAACCGGCCCGACGCGACGGCCGAGGCATTCGACGCCGAAGGCTGGTACCGCACAGGCGATGTCGCGGTGATCGACGCCGACGGTATGCACCGCATCGTCGGGCGCGCATCGGTCGACCTGATCAAATCGGGCGGGTTCCGGATCGGCGCCGGCGAGATCGAAACCGTGCTGCTGGGGCATCCCGGGGTGGACGAGGCGGCGGTGGTCGGCGTGCCCGATGACGACCTGGGGCAGCGGATCGTGGCCTTCGTCGTCGGCGACGCGGATCCCGAACTGCTGATCCAGTTTGTCGCCGAACAACTTTCGGTGCACAAGAGGCCCAGGGAGGTGCGCATCGTGGAAAGCCTGCCGCGCAACGCGATGGGCAAGGTGCTCAAGAAGGAACTGGTGGCACGGGGAGCCGACCCATGTTGAGGCTGACCCAGATCTGCGTCGACGCCCACGATCCGGAGGCGCTCGGAGCATGGTGGGCCGAGGTGCTCGGATGGCCGCACCACACCGATGCCGACGGCGATGTGGTGCTGACCCCGCCGCCGGGGCACGGCCCCGAATGGTTGTTCCTCGCCGTCCCCGACGACAAGGTGGTCAAGAACCGGCTGCACCTGGACTTCACGCCGCAGGACCAGCAGGCCGAGGTCGACCGGGTCATCGCCCAGGGCGCGCGCCGGGTGGACATCGGTCAGGGTGAGCAGAGCTGGGTGGTGCTGGCCGATCCGGAGGGCAACGAGTTCTGCATCCTCGCGCCGGAATGAGCGCCCAACGTCGACCTATCGTCGGAGAACGTGCGATCCGGCACCGATAAGTCGACGCTCGCCGAGCTCAGTTGGCGTGCAGCGCCTCGTTGAGGGTGATGCCGGTGCCGTCACGTTTGACCACCTCGACCGCCCCGGACAGCGAGTTGCGGCGGAACAGCAGATTGTTCGAACCGGACAGATCCTTGGCCTTGATGGTCTGCCCGTCGGCGGTGGTGACCTTGGTGCCGCCGGTGACGTACAGGCCCGCTTCGATGACGCAGTCATCGCCCAGCGAGATGCCCAGTCCGGCGTTGGCGCCCAGCAGGCAGCGCTTGCCCACCGAGATGACCTCCTTGCCGCCACCGGACAGCGTGCCCATGATCGAGGCGCCGCCCCCGACGTCGGAGCCGTCACCGACCACCACACCGGCGGAGATACGGCCCTCCACCATCGAGGTGCCCAGCGTCCCGGCGTTGAAGTTGACGAAGCCCTCGTGCATGACGGTGGTGCCCGGCGCCAGGTGCGCGCCCAGCCGGACACGGTCGGCGTCGGCGATGCGCACCCCGGTCGGGGTCACGTAGTCGACCATCCGCGGGAACTTGTCGATGCCGTACACCGTGACGGCCCCGCGGCGGCGCAGCTTGGCGCGTACCAGCTCGAAGCCCTCGACCGCGGCGGGACCGAAGTTCGTCCACACCACGTTGGCCAGCAGCCCGAAGATGCCGTCCAGGTTGGCCTCGTGGGGGACGGTCAGCCGATGCGACAGCAGGTGCAGGCGCAGGTAGGCGTCGAAGGTGTCGACGGGTTTGTCGTCGAGCGAGGCGATGGTGGTGCGCACCGCGACGACCTCGACATCGCGGTCGGCGTCCGGGCCGGTGAGGTCGGCCAGGTTGTCGGTCAGCTCGGCGACCGAGAGTCGCGTGGTCCCGGAAACGCCGTCGCCGGTCAGCTCGGGAGCGGGAAACCAGGTGTCCAGGACAGTTCCGTCGGCGGCGATGGTGGCCAGGCCGAAGCCAGATGCAGCAGTCACGTTGGGCAAGGTTACTGCACCAAATCCCCCGGTCGCTTCGCTCTCCCCCGCAAGCGGGAGGTGCCCCCAGCCCTGCCGGACACTACCGTGATGACCATGGGGCTAGACCTGCGCGCCGATCCGATCGCACTGACCGCCGCGTTGGTGGACATCCCCAGTGAGTCGCGCCACGAGCAGCGCATCGCCGCCGAGATCGAGGCCGCGCTGCGCGAGCAGGCGCCGCATTTCGAGGTCATCCGCAACGGCGACGCGGTGCTGGCCCGCACCCACCTGGGCCGGGGATCGCGGGTCCTGCTGGCCGGGCACACCGACACCGTGCCCGCCGCCGACAACCTGCCCAGCCGCGTCGAAGACGGCCGGATGTACGGGTGCGGCACCTCGGACATGAAGTCCGGCGATGCGGTGTTCCTGCACCTCGCCGCCACCATCGCCGAGCCCGCCCACGACCTCACCCTGGTCATGTACGACTGTGAGGAGATCGAGGCCGGCGCCAACGGGTTGGGCCGTATCGAGCGCGAGCTGCCGGACTGGCTGGCCGCCGACGTCGCGATCCTGGGCGAGCCGTCCGGCGGGTTCATCGAGGCGGGCTGCCAGGGCACCATCCGGATCGTCGCGAGCGCCGCCGGCACCCGGGCTCACTCTGCGCGATCCTGGCTGGGCGACAATGCCATTCACAAGCTGGGCGCCGTGCTCGATCGGCTGTCGCGGTACCAGGCCCGCAGCGTGGACATCGACGGGTGCGTGTACCGCGAGGGACTCTCGGCGGTGCGCATCGACGGCGGTATCGCCGGCAACGTCATCCCGGATGCGGCGACGGTGACGGTCAACTTCCGGTTCGCGCCCGACCGCAGCGTCGAGCAGGCGGTCGCGCACGTGCACGAGGTGTTGGCCGGGCTGGACGTGTCCCTGCAGGTCACCGATGCCGCCGCGGGAGCGCTGCCCGGGCTGGCCAACCCCGCGGCCGCCGCGCTGGTGGCCGCGGCCGGGGGACAGGTGCGCGCCAAGTACGGCTGGACCGATGTGTCGCGGTTCGCCGCACTGGGCATCGCCGCGGTCAACTACGGGCCGGGTGATCCGAACCTGGCGCACAAGGTCGACGAGCACGTCGACATTGCGGCGATCACCGCGACCACCGCGACGTTGCGGGCCTACTTAACCGCTTGACCGGATTCGGTAGCATGGTGCACGTGCTGGGAATCGACGACATCTCCGGGTAAGTCCCGAGATCTCCGCTGTCGTCCTGGAAAACCTCTCCTCACTGTGGAGTTCCCGCATGTCTATTGTCTGTTCCCATCTTTCGTTCCAGTGGCCCGATGACACCCCGGTGTTCACGGATCTGTCCTGCTCCTTCGGGCGTGGCAGGTACGGGTTGGTGGCCCCCAACGGCGCCGGAAAGAGCACGCTGCTGCGGCTGATCGCCGGCGAACTCACACCTTCGGCCGGTGCCGTGGTGGTCGACGGGGTGCTCGGCTATCTGCCGCAGAATCTGCCGTTCCTGGCCCAGCACACCGTCTCCGACGTGCTCGGGGTGGCTCCGGTGGTGGCCGCGCTGGACGCGCTGGCGGCCGGGGACGCCAGTGACGCCGTGTTCGCCGCCATCGGTGAGGACTGGGACATCCAGGAGCGCTCCCGCGCAGAGCTGGATCGGCTCGGCTTGGATCTGGAACTGGACCGCCCGTTGTCGACGCTCTCGGGTGGGCAGGTGGTGTCGCTGGGGCTGACGGCGCAGCTGTTGCGCCGCCCCGATGTGCTGCTGCTCGACGAGCCCACCAACAACCTGGATACCGTTGCTCGACAACGGCTTTACGACGCACTGGAGGATTTCGCAGGATGCCTGCTGGTGGTCAGCCACGACCGGGTGTTGCTGGACCGGATGGACGCGATCGCCGAGCTGCGGGCCGGCGAGGTGGCGCTGTACGGCGGTGGATTCAGCGATTACCAGGCGGCGGTGCAGGCCGCCCAGGACGTCGCCGAGAGCAATATCCGCAACGCCGAGCAGGAACTCAGACGGCACAGGCAGCAGATGCAGCAGGCGCGTGAGCGGGCCGACAAGCGGGCGTCGACCGCCAAGCGCAATCTCAAGGACGCAGGCCTGCCGAAAATCGTTGCGGGCAAGCTGAAACGGGACGCTCAGCAGTCGGCCGCAAAGGCCGACGATGTGCACGCCCGGCGGGTCGGCGACGCCCGTGACCGGCTCGCCGATGCCGAGCGGGCGCTGCGCGATGACGATGTGCTGGCCCTGGACCTGCCCGATACCGAAGTGCCTGCCGGCCGGGTGGTATTCACCGGATCCGGTTTGGGGTCAAGGGTGTTCACCGGTCTCGATATCGACATTCGCGGTCCGGAGCGGCTCGCGCTGACCGGTGCAAACGGGGTGGGCAAGTCGACGTTGCTCCGGATCATCTCCGGTGACCTGCAGCCCGACGCCGGTGCGGTGCAGCGCGGTGGCGGTCGCATCGCGTATCTGTCCCAGCGGCTGGATCTGCTCGACGAACAGGCGTCGGTCGCCGAGTGCCTGGCAGCATGCGCGCCCGGGCTGTCGGTGACCCGGCGCCGGCATCTGTTGGCGCAGTTCCTGTTCCGGGGTGACCGCGTCGACCTCCCGATCGGTGCGCTCTCGGGCGGGGAACGTCTGCGCGCGACACTGGCGTGTGTGCTGTTCGCCGAGCCGACGCCGCAACTGCTGCTGCTGGACGAGCCGACCAACAACCTGGATCTGTCCAGCGTCGCCCAGCTGGAGTCGGCCCTGAACGCCTATCGCGGAGCTTTCGTGGTGGTGAGCCACGATGAGAGCTTCCTGGCCGGCATCGGTGTCCAGCGCAGTCTGCTGCTGGCCGGCGGAGCGCTGGTGGCGACCTAGCCGACCTGCGGCCGGGTCGGCGCCGGCCGGGCCGGCGGGGTCGTCTCGATGGGCGCGGGACCTGACGGGGAGTTCTGGGCTGGCTGTGCCTGCTGGACCGGGACCGGTTCGGCCTTCTCGCGCTTGTCGGCTGTGTCTTCGTGCTCGGACTCGGCGTCGCGTTCGCCCTCGGGATTCTCGCCCTCGTCGGGCTCGGCGGCCTGCGCCGCCTGGGCGGCCTGGGCAATGCCCTGCATGAGTTGTTGTGGCACCTGCTGCAGTCCCTGTGCCAGGCCCGCCAGCGGGGCGGTGACGGACTGGACCAACTGGGCGACCTGTTGGCCGACCTGGCCCATGATCTGGCCCATCTGCCCCGTCATGTCGGCGGCGCCACTTGCGGCCGGGACGCTTGATCCGGCCGCGCCGGCTGTCCCGGGGGCTCCGCCGTCCGGCCCGCGCTGGCCTTCCAGCGCCGCGGCCGCCGCCTGCAGGCGGGAGCCGCCATCCTCGTCGCCCTCGGCGTACGCGCGGGCCGCCTTCTGCAGCAGATCGGCGATGGTGGCGGCGGAGGTCGATGTGACACTCAGGGTGCTGCCGCGCCGGCCGAGGACATCGGTCAGCGCGCCGCTCACGGACGAGGCGATGGCGCCGTGACTGTTCTGCACGCCGGTGCCCTCGGTGCCGGTCAGCCCGGAGAGCCCGGAGACCATCTGGGAGTGCAGTGCTGAGTGGTTCCGCACGCCATCGGTCTGGACGAAGAGTGGATCGGTCATGTGTCGGGCCCCTGTCGTTCGCAGCCAATTCTATGGCCGGCGTGTGGGCGTGTCGGGCGGAACTTTCGGCGCGCGGGCAACGGCCCGGGTGGCACACCTGCGCGTGTGCGCAGCTTCAGGAACTCGGGGGCCCGTGATATTCGCGGGCACTCGGATCCCACGCGTAGCGGCGGGAAGCCCAGTCCTTCGGCCGATACGGTGTGACGAGCATGAGCGCGCCGATGGCGGTCACGACGGCCCCCGCCGTCATGGTTTTTCTCTTCAACGCCTGCCCCCAGGTCCACGTTGCTGCCGTGCGCGTCGCCCCGGCCGTCCCCTCGACCGTGCTGACCGCGTTCATGGCATCGCTGCCAGTCTCAACCGTACCGCAACGCGCTCGACGTGTCGGGCGAACAGGTCGCCTACCCGGTGCCCGGGCGGTGCGCGTGCCGCACGCTGTGCGTCATGCCTGGGGCGACATGTGCGGGTCACGGTCCAGGTAGTGCAACTGGAACCGGTGGTGAATCACCTTGGTGCTGGACGTCTCCGACGTGGTGTCCGGTTCGTCGGCCTGGGCAGGTGCCGCGGTGAAGAGCACACCGGCTGTCACGGCGATCGTTGCTGCGGCCACTGCAATGCGTCTCATTGCCTGCTCCTTCTGCCAAGGTTCACAGTAGGGCGGCAAACTTGTGGCTCACTGTGGCCTGACGCCGGGTTGGCTGAACAATTCAGACATGTTGGGCGCGAGCGAATTACCTCAGTTGACGCCCACCGGCCGCAGCGGCGCGGGCCGGGTGCCCTTGAACATGGTGAGGATGTCCTGGCGCGGCGGCGTCGGGCCCGTCGCGGGCGGGCGCAGGTAGCTTTCCGCCGCGGCGATGAACGCGCCCGAGAGCACCCGACTCATCTCCGTCGTGATGTGACTGCCGTCCCGGTACACCAGTGTGTCGCCAATGACGCTGGGGCACATGGTCGCATTGCAGAACAATTCGGTGAAGTCGATATAGGACACGTTCTCGTACTTCTCCGCGACGGCGCGCTCCGCGGCTCGCAACTCGGAGTCCATGGCCTTGGTCCTGTCGAGCCCGCAGTAGTCGGCGTCATCGGTGAAGCGGGCCAGGCAGATCGAGGGTGTCGTTCCGGTGGATGGGGTGTCGGCGAGCAGGACCAGATGCGACCGGGCGGGCAGCCGCTCGATCGCCGCGGTGAGCGCTTCCCGCCAGCGCTGTCCGCGGTTCTCCCCGTCGGTGAAGTAGAGCTTGCCGAAATTGCCGAGTATCACCAGCGCCGGCGGGTCTGCGGTGAGCCGGCGCGCCACATTTTCGACCCAGGTCGGGCAGCTGGTCGAGGCGATATCGGGTGGCGGCGCGGCCGGGCAGCCGCTCTTGGTGTGCGCCTCCAGTCGCACCTCGCCGCTTTCGGCGAGCGGTCGCAGCGCCGGATACCACTGCGCGGCGTGGGAATCGCCGAACAGCACCACGCGTGGGGCGCCACGGTTGGGCCCGATGACGCAGTCGGCGAGGTCGGTCTGGCTCAGATTGCGGTGACATCCGTTGTCGTAGAGGACGGGATGGTCGTTGTCCGCCTCGGCCAGCGTGGGGACCAGATTGGCCGGAACGTACCCGGTGCCCGCCGGACTGGCGCTGAGCACGATCGGCTCGGCGGGCCGGCCGCTGTCCAGCCTGGACTGGACGACCACACCGGCGGTCACGGCCGTCACGACGACGGTCGCCATCGCGGCTGCTGCCACACCGAGGGTGCGGCGCGGCCGCGATGTGGTGAGCCAACCGATGCGCTGACCGGGTATCTCCACGTAGGTGTAGAGCAGCCACGCCAGCGGCACGCAGGCCATGGCGAGCGCGATGCGCGCCCACATCGGCAGGTGTTCCATGTAGGCGCCGGCGGCGACCGGCAGCATCAGCACCGGCCAGTGCACGAGGTACAGGGAGTAGGAGATGTCGCCGATCCAGGTGACCGGCCGCACGCTCAGCATGCCCGCAGGCCCGCCCGGCGCGGTGCCCGCCGCGATCAGCAGGGCGGCACCCAGAACGGGGATCGCCACCGCCGAGCCGGGGTAGACGGTCTTGGTGGTGAACACCACGGCGGCGCCGATGATCGCGAGCAGCCCGACCCACCCCAGTGCAGCTGCGATGCGGGGTGCGAACAGCTTTCGTCCGTCGAGCAGGGCGAGTGCCACCAGTGCGCCGAGCCCGAACTCCCACACGCGAGCGGGTAGCAGGAAGAACGCGTCGGGTTGGGCGTAGGTGGTGGAGTACAGGCAGACCGCGAAGGACACGACGACGAGCGCCGACATCGCGATCGCCAGCGTCCAGCGCGCCGTGAAGAATCGGAACAGGATCGCCAGCAGCACCGGCCACAGCAGGTAGAACTGCTCCTCGACCCCCAGGGACCAGTAGTGCAGGAACAGCGACGGTGTCTTCTCCGCGAGATAGTCGGTGGCGTTGTAGGCGAACCAGAGATTGGGGACGTAAAACGTCGCGGCGATCGCGTCCTTGATCACGTAGCCGAACTGGATCGGTGACACCAGCAGTCGGGCGGCCAGCACGGTGGCGATGATGACGACGAAAGCGGCAGGCAGCAGGCGGCGGGCGCGGCGGGCGTAGAACTCGCCGAACCCGACCCGGCCGTGATCACGCAGGGATTTGAGCAGATGTGTGCTGATGAGGAAGCCGGAGATGACGAAGAAGACGTCGACGCCGACATAGCCGCCACCGAACCCGGGGATCTCGGCATGAAAGAGCACGACGAGCAGCACCGCGACGGCCCGCATGCCCTGGATGTCGAGGCGTTTCTCGTTGATGCCGACAACCCCTCTCCATGACCCTGCACACTGGGGGGCGATCACTGTGAGCCCCGACACATAATTGACGTCGCTGTCACAATAGCGTTGCCCCGGGGCGATCGGCACGCCGAGGTGCCGATGCGCGCTCGGCGGCCGGCAGGCCGATGTGCGACGTGGCGCGTCCAACGGGGCCGGCTTGCGGTCCGGCCCGGGGTCTGCGGTTGTCGCAGGCGAGCAGTTCGCAGGCTCGATCGGGCGGTTTGCGGTGACCCGGGGCTCAGCGCCTGACGAACCCTCGACCTTGCCGTCGGCAATTGATCACGCGCGCCCATCTGACCCCCGGTCGCCATCCTTGCTGCGTTGATCCTAAGCGAGCAGGCGTACCGGTGCGTGAGTTGGCCCGGCGGCAATCACTATGTGAGCGGCGGCATTTGGGCTTCTGTGCGGGATGTCGTTCTCGAATAACCGCGCTCGGCGTAACTTTTGGCAACCGAGGCGAGCCCGGCCTCATCGCCGGCTGTCAGTGCTTGCGCGTGCTCGAGCGTCAAACGAGCAAACACGCAATCCAATTCGAGTGCGGCGAGGGTATCGGCCGCGCGGGCATCGCCCAGGCGAACCGCGTCGTGCAGTGCGCGCACCGCCACCGCGGATTGACCGCCACGCGATGCGGCACGGGCCGCTTCGCGCGCCGCCGCGACCGCTCCCACCGGATCCCGGCGCGCCGCGCAGGTCCAGGCCCGGGCCAGCGCCAACTCCGGGGCGAACAGCATCGACTTCAAGCCGTGCCGGGACTCCGCCCGCGACAGTGCTTTGGCCGCCTCCACCACCAGGCCCCGTTGCCCGAGCGCCTGAGCCAGCAGCATCCACGCCAGCGGCCCCCACGAGTATCCGGTCACCGCCAGCGCAGCCGCAGACTCCCGCAACAACGACACCGCCTCGTCGAGGGCGCCACGGATCAGCAGCACGTCGGCCACCAGCAGCTGCCCGATCGCCCGCGACGGTGGCGCACCGGCCACGAGGTCACGGGCCAGCGCCTCGGCGCGCTCCGGTTCGCCGCGCAGGACCAGCGCCGTGGTCTGCCCGAAGGCGGAGGTGAACCGCAGCAGCCCGGGATTGCCGGACCCGATGGCCTGCGCGGCCAGGGTGTCCACCGCGGAGAACGCACCCATCCGGGCCGATGACAGCGCCGCCGCCGACGCCGCCCAGCCGATCGCCCGATGGTCGGCGTCCGGTGTCGAGAGCACGGAGCCGGCGAGGTCCAGCGCGCGCTGCAGGCTGCCGGCGTTCATGGCGAAGGTGCTCAGCAGCGCGTCGACGGTCGTCGCGGAACGCAGCCGGGCGCGGGTCGCGCGCAGGAAGGCGGTGGCCTGCTCGGGCTCGTCGAGCATCCAGAACTGATTGGCCGCCCGGGGCAGCGCCCACGCGATCAGGTCGGCCTCGTCCAGCGAGCCGGGGTCGACCTCGGCGAGCACCGTGTCGGCCTCGTGGCCGCGGCCCTGCCAGGCCAGGGCCTGTGCCAACGTCAGCCGGGCGGACAGCGATCCGCTCTCGACCAATGCCGCCCGGGCCAGCGCCTCGGCGGCGCCGAGATCCGCGCGGCCCAGTGCGTCCGCAGCAGCGTCGCTCGACGGCTCAGGCACAGCCGCAGTGTATGGCGGGCGGCCATCCGGCCATCCGGCCACGGCGAAACCGGCGGTACGTTCTCCACTGTGTCCGAAACCAGCCCATGGGCGGTCTGCGTGTACTGCGCGTCCGGCCCGACGCACCCTGAACTGCTCGAACTCGCCACCGACGTGGGCCGCGCGATCGCCGACCGCGGCTGGACGCTGGTCTCCGGAGGTGGCAACGTCTCGGCGATGGGCGCGGTGGCCGACGGGGCCCGGCAGCGCAACGGACGCACCATCGGCGTCATCCCCAAAGCCCTGGTGCACCGTGAACTCGCCGATATCGCCGCCGACGAACTGGTGGTCACCGACACCATGCGGGAACGCAAGCAGGTGATGGAGGATCGCGCCGACGCGTTCATTGCCCTGCCCGGGGGGATCGGCACCCTGGAGGAATTCTTCGAAGCCTGGACCGCGGGCTACCTCGGCATGCATGACAAACCGATCGTCATGCTGGACCCGTTAGGGCACTACGACGGCCTGCTGAGCTGGTTGCGGGGCCTGGTAGATACCGGTTATGTCGGCGAACGTGCGCTGGACCGGCTGGTGCTCGTCACCGATGTTGAGACGGCTCTCAGCGCCTGTAGCCCCAATCATTAGGCTTGACGGCCATGAGTGACGACACAACGCGTACCAGCGTCGGCCTGCTCGATATCGCCACCAAGATCCCGGGACTGCTGATGGACGCGCCGGCGATCGTGCGGGGTGTGGTCACCGGGATGGGTGCCCGGCCCACGGCCAAGACATCGATCGGCAAGGTCTTCCAGGACCGTGCCGCGCAGTACGGCGACCGGGTATTCCTCAAGTTCGAGGACCAGCGGATCACCTATCGGCAGGCAAACGAAACCGTCAACCGCTACGCCGCGGTGCTGGCCGCCAGGGGCGTGGGTCACGGTGACGTCGTCGGCATCATGTTGCGCAACTCCCCGGACTCGGTGCTGCTGATGCTGGCCACCGTCAAGTGCGGGGCCACCGCCGGCATGCTGAACTACCACCAGCGGGGCAATGTGCTGGCCCACAGCATCGGCCTGCTGAACGCCAAGGCCGTCGTCGCCGAAGCAGACCTGGTGGAACCGATCACCGAGAGCGGCGTGGAAACCGAAGGCCTGGTGACCCTCGACGAACTGCGGCAGGCCGCCACCACCGCGCCCACCACCAACCCGGCCGCCACGGCGGCGGTGCTGGCCAAGGACAAGGCGTTCTTCATCTTCACCTCGGGCACCACCGGTATGCCCAAGGCCAGTGTGATGACCCATTACCGCTGGCTGCGCGCACTGGCCGGATTCGGTGGCCTCGGGCTGCGCCTGAACAGCAACGACACCCTGTACTGCTGCCTGCCGCTCTATCACAACAACGCGCTGACGGTGTCGGTCGGTTCGGCGCTGAACGCGGGAGCGTCACTGGCACTGGGCAAGTCGTTCTCCGCGTCACGGTTCTGGGACGAGGTGATCGGCCACGAGGCCACCGCGTTCGTCTACATCGGTGAGATCTGCGGATACCTGCTCAACCAGCCGCCCAAGCCGACCGATCGCGCCCACAAGGTGCGCGTCATCGTCGGCAACGGGCTGCGCCCGGCCATCTGGGACCAGTTCACCAAACGCTTCGGCATCGGCCGGGTCTGCGAGTTCTACGCAGCCAGCGAGGGAAACACGGCTTTCGTCAACGTATTCAATGTTTCCAAGTCGACCGGCATCTGCCCCAGCCCGGTGGCATACGTCGAATACGACCTCGACACCGGGGAACCCGCACGCGCTGCGGACGGCCGGCTGCGCAAGGTCAAGCGCGGCCAGCCCGGCCTGCTGCTGTCCAAGGTCAGCAGCTTCCAGCCGTTCGACGGTTACACCGACAAGTCGGCATCCGAGAAGAAGCTCGTGCGGGACGCCTTCAAGGACGGCGACGTCTGGTTCAACACCGGGGACCTGATGCGGTCCCAGGGTTTCGGGCACGCCGCCTTCGCCGACCGGCTCGGCGACACCTTCCGGTGGAAGGGCGAGAACGTCGCGACCACCGAGGTGGAGGCCGGCCTGTCCGGCGATGCGCAGGTGGAGGAGGCCACCGTGTTCGGCGTCGAGGTGCCCGGCGCCGGTGGCCGCGCGGGCATGGTGGCGCTGCAGCTCAAGTCCGGCGCCGAGTTCGACGGGGCCGCCCTGGCACGGACCGCCTACGCGCACCTGCCGCCCTATGCGGTGCCGCTGTTCGTGCGGATCGTGCCGGAGCTGGCGCACACCTCCACGTTCAAGAGCCAGAAGGTCGAACTGCGCAAGCAGGGATACGGCGAGGACATCGAGGACCCCCTCTACGTGCTGGCCGGCCGTCAGGAGGGTTACGTGCCCTTCTATCCGGAGTACGCCGACGAGGTCAAGGACGGGAAGCGCCCCAAATAGCCGACGGGGCCTTTCTGGCCGGCCGGCGGCGATCCAACACCGCGCCGGGTTCGGTACGAAACCGACCGGGGTGATTATCCCGAGAGACGACGGGCATACCAGGCGTTGTGGTGCTCGATGAAGTCGTGGTTCTGCTCTCCCAGAGCGAAGAACCACCGGGTTTGTTGCCAGCGCGTCAGCAGATGGCGTTCTCCCTCGGCTGGCACATTCTGCTCGCGTGTTTCGGGGTCGCGTTCCCGGCGATCATCTTCGTGGTCCACCGACGAGGCATTGTCGGCTCAGACGCGGTGGCGCTGACCCTGGCGAAACGGTGGGCGAAGGTGTCGGCGGTCCTGTTTGCGATCGGAGCCGTATCGGGCACGGTGCTCAGCTTCGAGATGGGGCTGCTGTGGCCGGGCCTGATGGGGCCATTCGGCGACGTGCTCGGGCTGCCGTTCGCCTTCGAGGGCTTGTCGTTCTTCGTCGAGGCGATCTTTCTGGGCATCTATCTGTACGGCTGGAACCGGATGCCACCGCGCAGACATCTGGCGATGCTCGTTCCGATGGCCATCGCCGGAGTGGTCGGGACGTTCTGTGTGGTGTCGGTGAACGCGTGGATGAACCACCCCGCGGGCTTCACGATCCGCGACGGGAAGGTCACCGACGTCGATCCGTGGGCCGCCATGTTCAACCAGAACTCTTTTCTCCAGTTCCTGCACATGTGGGTCGCCGCCTTCATGGTGGTCGGCTTGACGGTGGCGGGCGCGTACGCCGCGGGAATACTGCGCGGCCACGCCGACGCGCACCACCGGCTGGGATTCACCGTGCCTTTCACCTTCGCGACGGTCGCTGCGGTCGCGCAACCGTTCGTCGGTCACCTGCTCGGCATGCGTATCCACGACACCCAACCCGCCAAACTGGCTGCCTTCGAGCTGGCGGAGACCACGGAGTCCCCGGCGCCGCTGCGACTGGGTGGGGTACTGATCGACGGTGAGGTGCGGTGGGCGTTGTCGATCCCGCGCCTCGGCTCTCTGATCGCCCGCAACTCGTGGGACGCCCCGGTCCCGGGGTTGGACACCGTTCCGCGTGACGAGTGGCCACCGGTCAACATTACCCATCTGGCGTTTCAGTCGATGGTGCTCATCGGAACCCTGCTGGCACTGTTCACCGTGGTGTACTGGCTGGCCCGCCGGAGGGGGCGCGATCTGCTCCACAGCCGGTGGTTCCTCCGGATGTCGGTGGTGAGCGGTCCGTTGGCGATGGCGGCGGTCGAGTGCGGGTGGGTGGCTACCGAGGTGGGGCGTCAACCATGGACGGTGTGGCAGGTCCTGCGCACCGCCGACGCGGCCAGTACCAGTGGCGGATTGTGGTGGAGCTTCATCGGGATCCTGGTCGTTTATCTCGGGATGACGATCGGTGCCTACGTGGTGCTGCGCTCGATGGCCAGACGGTGGCGAGCAGGTCAAGAGGAGCTTCCCAGCCCGTACGGGCCGCCGGTAAGGTCGCCGTCCCCGGATCGTGACGAGAGCGCAAGGCCGTGACGTTGGCAGTCGTGGTCGCTGCCGCCATGTTCGTCGGGGTGGTCGTCTACGCGCTGTTCGGCGGCGCGGACTTCGGTTCAGGTTTTTACGATCTGACGGCCGGCGGCTCCGACCGCGGCGCCGAGACCCGTCTGCTGATCGACCACAGCATCGGCCCGGTGTGGGAGGCCAACCATGTGTGGCTGATCTACATCCTGGTGATGTGGTGGACGGCTTTTCCGGCGACATTCGCGGCGGCGACGACCACGCTGTTCATTCCACTCATGCTGGCGTTGGCGGGAATCGTGTTGCGAGGGGCCAGCTTCGTGTTCCGCAAGTACGCCGCGACGCTGGGGCAGGCACGACTCTTCGGCGCCGTCTTCGCCGGCTCGTCGTTGATCACTCCCTTTTTCCTGGGTGCGGTGGCCGGCGCGATCGCCTCAGGGCGGGTACCCGCCGAAGGCTACGGCGACCGGGTCGGCTCCTGGCTGAACCCCACGTCGGTGGTCGGCGGCTGTCTGGCCGTGGCGACTTCGGTGTTTCTCGCCGGGGCTTTCCTCTGCGCCGACGCAGCACGCGCGGGCAAGGATGCCCTGGCCTCTCAACTCCGAACTCGCACACTCCTGGTCGGAATCGTCACCGGTGCCGTCGTTTTCGCGGGCCTGTACCCGGTGTACCACGACGCGCCGACCTTGGCCGATGGGCTGCTCGGTCGTGCCGCGCCACTGCTGGCCATGGCTGCGGTCACGGGCGCGACCGCTGTCGTGTTGGTCTACCGCCGACGCTTCGCGGTGGCGCGGATCTTTGCGGTCACCGCGGTCGCGACGGTGGTCACGGGCTGGGGTGTCGGTCAGTACCCCTGGTTGCTCGTCGACGAGGTGACGCTCACTGACGCCGCCGGTGCTGCCGCCACGCTGCGCGGCCTGCTCGTGGTGGTCGCGCTCGCGGTGGTGCTCGTGCTTCCCGCCCTGGGATATCTGTTGTGGCTCACGCAGTCCGATGAATGGAGCCGCGATGGCTGAGATGGACACAGTTGACAGGAGGAATATGCCGGACAGAAACAATGACCAACGGCTGAGAGTCGTCATCACCGGCGCCTCGAGCGGAATCGGCCAGGCCACTGCCGAGCTCTTCGCCCGCCGTGGCGCGCACCTGGTGCTGGCTGCACGCAATGTCGACGCGCTGGAGGAGGTCGCGGCGCGGTGCAGGAATGTCGGCGGTGAGGCGACCGCAGTTCACACCGACGTCACGGACAGCAATGCCGTGCGTGCTCTCGCCGACTGGGCGCTGACTGATCTCGGCGCGATCGACGTGTGGGTCAGCAATGTCGGCGTCGGTGCGGTCGGGAGGTATCAGGACACTCCGATGCAAGCCCATGATCGGGTGATCCGCAGCAACCTGATCGGCCATATGAACGATGCGCATGCGGTGCTGCCCATATTCCTCAGGCAGGGGTCGGGCGTCTTCGTGAACATGATTTCACTCGGAGGCTTCGCCGCAGTACCTTTTGCCGCCCGCATACAGCGCAAGCAAATTTGGACTGCGAGGTTTTTCCGAGGCGCTGCGCGGAGAGCTCGCCGAACATCCCCACATTCACATCTGTGACATCTATCCCGGCTTCGTCGACACCCCCGGCATACGCCACGGCGCCAACACCGTCGGCCGCAGACTGACGGCGCCACCTCCAGTCCTGGACGCCCGCCGCGTCGCCGCTGCCATCGTGCGGGTGGCCGATGATCCACGACCCACCACGTCGGTGGGGGTGACGGCTGTTGTGACCCGACTGATGCACGCGGTGAGCCCGACGTTGACCGCGCGAGCAACTGCGCGCTTCATGAGCGCCTACTTCGAGAGAGCCGAGCCGGTGCCCACCAGTACCGG
Source organism: Mycolicibacterium frederiksbergense (assembly GCA_030499155.1). GTDB lineage: Bacteria > Actinomycetota > Actinomycetes > Mycobacteriales > Mycobacteriaceae > Mycobacterium > Mycobacterium frederiksbergense_A. The sequence goes on from JAUKNU010000001.1 coordinate 3,089,883, forward strand.
CAATCTGTTCGGACCCTCGAGCGACGCGGCGGTGGCCGACGGTGAGCTGCGTAACCCGACGCATCGCAAGACCATCAGCCTGGCAGCCGCCTCTCTCGCCACCGCCGCAGGCCTGGTCGCCCTCAAGGGAAAGAAGCTCCTACCAAGGTCGGTCGATGTGACAACCGGGAGGATCACATCGGGACGACGGTCTTGAGCCAGCCCTCGTGGCGCTGGTCGAAGTTCTTGTAGGCGTCGACCATCGACACGGGATCAGAGAGTTGTGTGATGAACGCCGACGGGTCGATGTCGCCACGAGCGACCATTTCGAGCAGCCGGGGCACGTAACGTCGGTGGTTGCAGTTTCCCGCCTGGATCGTGAGGTTGCGGTTCATCGCCTCGCCGAACGGAAACGCATCCAACGTCGGCGGATACACCCCGATGACGCCCACGGTCCCCGCCTTCGCGACCGCCTGCACCGCCCAGCGAGCCGCCAGGGTCGGCGCATCACCGGGCACCCACTGGTCACCGGAAGCGTCGCCTACCGGTGCGGCGGCGTCCCGCTCGGATTCGAAGGTCTCTGCCTCGGCCGGAAGACTCTCTGCCGCCGGACCGGTCTTCGGGCGTTGCGCATCGACCCCTACGGCGTCGATGACGCGATCGACACCGATGCCTCCAGTCAGCTCGCGAACCACCTCGACCGGGTCCTCGACGTTGAAATCGATGGTCTCGGCGTTCTGTCGGCGGGCGATGTCGAGTCTGTCTTTGATCCCGTCCACGACCAGCACTCGAGCCGCACCTTGCCGCTTCGCCGAGGCGACCGCGCACTGGCCCACGACGCCCGCGCCGAGCACCAGGACGGTGTCGCCGGAGCCGACCTGCGCGAGACGGGCGCCGAACCATCCGGTCGGCAGGACATCGGAGACCATGATGGCCTGGTCATCGGAGACCGTGTCCGGAATCTTGACCAGAGTCGTCGTTGCAAAGGGGATTCGTGCCCGCTCGGCCTGCAGTCCATGGACCGGGCCTGTCATCTGCGGTCCGCCGAAGAAGCAGGTACCGGCGGTCGGGCCGTTCGGGTTGGCGTTGTCGCACTGCGCGTAGTAGCCCGCCCGGCAGTAGGAGCACGTCCCGCACGACACCGTGGAACACACCACGACCCGGTCCCCCTCACTGAAACCGCGCACCGCCTTTCCGGTCTGCTCGACCACCCCGACGGCCTCGTGCCCGAGCACGGTGCCGGGGACCATCCCGGGCATGGTGCCGCGGACCAGGTGTAGATCCGTGCCGCAGATCGCCGAGGCCGTGACCCGGATGAAGGCGTCCGTGGGCTCCTCGATGCTCGGATCCGGCACCTCGTCGATGCGAATGTCGCCAATGTCATGCCATACAACTGCTTTCATTCATCTCTCCTGCACATCGGATGTCGGCTGAGCGAAGCGCGGAGGCTGTAGAGCGAACTGCGCAACGACGGCGGGAGTGTCGCCGAGGTCGGTGGGGCCGAAACCGCCTTCAGAAGTCGTCGTCGACCGCCACCGGCGGTATTTCGCCGCCGGGTGGCAGACCGTCAGCTCCGCGGTCTTCAACTCAGGGATTTCTCGTGGTGTTTGTCGTGGGCGTGCCGATCGCACCGGTTCCGGCGCGCAGGGCATGACGTCCGAGGGCGGCACCGAGCCCGATCATGCCGACGGCCAGGCCGAGGTGCAGCCAGTTGTCGGCAGTGTTGACGGGTACGAAGTTGGCCGCGCTGTTGTGATCGATGATCAGCCCGTAGACCCACAGCACGGCGTAGATGACACCGCCGCCGATCAGGTACAGCCGGGCGGCCCTGAACGTCCGTGCCATGGCGATGCCCGCGATACCGAACGCAAGGTGGACGATGTTGTGCAGAACCGAGACGGCGAAAATCCCCAGGAGCATCGCCCCCGAGTGGTGCCCGGCAAAGCTGAGCATGTCGTAGTTGGTGGTGATGCCGGGAATGAAACCCATGATGCCGACGGCGAGGAAGACGACGCCGACGATGAGGGAGGCCAGTTGAACGGGAGTCCGGCGGGCCAGATCGCCACCTCCGGCGGATTCGTGTGTAGTCATGTTGCTCCTTCTCGACGCGGTGGTTCTGTGCGGGCCGGCGACGTGCTCGACCGGCCCGACCAGTTGCTACCCGCCGCGATTCGGCGCAAACGTTCAACCGCGCATTTCCACCTCGGGTCGATCCGGCATGCGAAGTGGAAGCGGCTGCAGTGACCCAGGGCGTCCGAGGTGCGCTCGGTAAGCCGTGCGTCCCGAGCAGCGGCGACGAGTCGGTGATTGCTGGTGCCCGGGCTACAGCCCGACCCCGCTACGCCGATGCGCGCAAAAAAGCCCGAACACGGCCGGGGGATAGCCTGGACAGCGTGCAGTCGACAGGCAGGGGCGAGCGAAGCGACGGGACGTCGACGTGGCTTGGCCGCCCGGTTGCCGGCGACCGGGCAATGATCATGGCGATCGTCAACCGCACGCCGGATTCCTTCTATGACCGCGGGGCCACGTTCACCGACGGCGCTGCGATGGAGGCCGCGCACCGCAAGATCGCCGACGGTGCCGACATCATCGACATCGGCGGGGTGAAGGCCGGCCCGGGTAACACGGTGGACGCCGACGAGGAGATTGCCCGGGTGGTGCCGTTCATCGAATGGCTGCGCGGCGCCTACCCCGATCAGCTGATCAGCGTGGACACCTGGCGCGCGACGGTGGCCAAGCAGGCCTGTGCGGCGGGCGCGGACCTCATCAACGACACCTGGGCGGGCGCTGACCCCGGCCTGCCGGAGGTCGCCGCGGAGTTCGGCGCCGGACTGGTCTGCTCGCACACCGGTGGGGCGGTCCCGCGGACCCGGCCGTTCCGGGTGAACTACGGCACCAGCGAACGCGGTGTGGTCGACGCGGTGATCGCCGAAGTCACCGCTGCCGCCGAACATGCCGTGTCGGTGGGGGTGTCGCGGGACGCGATCTTGATCGATCCGACCCACGATTTCGGCAAGAACACTTACCACGGTCTTAGTTTGTTGCGCCACGTGAAAGATCTTGTTAACACGGGGTGGCCTGTCCTGATGGCCCTGAGCAACAAGGATTTTGTCGGGGAGACTCTGGGTGTGGGACTGACCGAACGCCTGGAGGGCACGCTGGCGGCGACGGCTCTGGCCGCCGCCGACGGAGCCGCCATGTTCCGGGTACATGAGGTCGGACCCACTCGACGCGTACTGGAAATGGTCGCGTCGATCCACGGATCGCGTCCACCGACGCGCACGGTGAGGGGACTGGCATGACGGTGCTATCTGAGCTGACACCAGAACTGACCGCAATGAACGACACTGACGCTGTGTCAGGGCACCGCTGGATGGCAGACCACAGCTTCGGTCGGCCGTCCTGGACCGTGGAGGAGCTGATCGCCGCCAAGGCGGGCCGCACCATCTCGGTGGTGCTGCCGGCGCTCAACGAGGAGGAAACCGTCGCCTCGGTGGTGGAGACCATCACCCCGCTGCTGGGCGGGCTGGTCGACGAGTTGATCGTGCTGGACTCCGGCTCGACCGATGACACCGAGATCCGGGCGGTCGCCGCGGGCGCCCGCGTGGTGACCCGCGAGCAGGCCCTGCCCGAGGTGCCGCCCAACCCCGGCAAGGGTGAGGTGCTGTGGCGCTCGCTCGCCGCCACCACCGGCGACCTGGTTGTCTTCGTCGATTCGGACCTGATCGACCCCGATCCGATGTTCGTGCCCAAGCTGCTCGGCCCGCTGCTGACCACCGATGGTGTGCACCTGGTCAAGGGGTTCTACCGGCGGCCGCTCAAGGTCAGCGGCAGCGAGGACAAGAACGGCGGCGGGCGCGTCACCGAACTCGTCGCGCGGCCGCTGCTGGCGGCACTGCGACCGGAACTGACCTGTCTGCTGCAGCCGCTGGGCGGCGAGTACGCGGGCACCCGTGAGCTGCTGACCTCGGTGCCGTTCGCGCCCGCCTACGGTGTCGAGATCGGTCTGCTGATCGACACCTACGACCGGCTGGGCCTGGACGGCATCGCACAGGTCAACCTGGGCGTGCGCGAACATCGCAACCGCCCGCTGACCGAGCTGGCCGCGATGAGCCGGCAGGTGATCGCCACCCTGCTGAGCCGCTGCGGCATCCCCGACTCCGGCGTGGGGCTGACGCAGTTCTTCGCCGACGGTGACGACTACACCCCGCGCACCTCCACGGTGTCGCTGGCCGACCGGCCGCCGATGAACACCTTGCGGCCGCGCTAGGCGGTTTCCGTGTCACACCGGTAGGGCAGTATCGAGGCGTGACGCTGATACTGATGTACCTGGTGGTGCTGATACTGGTCGGCACGGTGCTGTTTGCCCTGGGCAGTGTGCTGTTCGGCCGCGGTGAGCAGTTGCCGCCACTCCCGCGCGCCACCACCGCGACCGTGCTGCCGGCGTCGGGAGTGACCGGAGCCGATGTCGACGACGTCAAATTCACCCAGACGTTGCGCGGGTACAAGACCAGCGAGGTGGACTGGGTGCTCGACCGCCTCGGCGCCGAACTCGATTCACTGCGTGGTGAGTTGGCCGCGGTGCGGGCCGCCCACGGTCTGACCGGCAGCGAGGACCGGCCGGCTGTGCACGAGGCCGCGCACGCCAGACCGGACGAGTCATGACCGTGCCGGTCGCCGATGACGGACAGGTCCGATGTGGCTGGGTGCCAACCGATTCCAGCCCCAACGGGGTGCTCTACCGGCAGTATCACGACACCGAGTGGGGTAAGCGGCTACGCGGGACCGTGCCGCTGTTCGAGCGGGTCAGTCTGGAGGCCTTCCAGAGTGGTCTGTCCTGGCTGACGATCCTGCGCAAGCGCGACGGTTTTCGGCACGCGTTCAAGGGGTTCGACATCGAGAAGGTCGCGCGGTTCACCGACCGCGACATCGCCCGTCTGATGGAGGATGCCGCCATCGTGCGCAACCGCGCGAAGATCGAGGCGACCATCAACAACGCCCGCGCGATCGCCGAGCTCGATATCGACCTGTCCGATTTGCTGTGGTCGTTCGCGCCGCCGGCAAGGGCCCGTCCCGCCGAACTGTCCGAGGTGCCTGCGGTCACGCCGGAATCCACGGCCATGGCCAAGGAACTCAAGCGCCGGGGCTTTCGTTTCGTGGGCCCGACAACGGCCTATGCGTTGATGCAGGCGACCGGGATGGTCGACGACCACATCGCCTCGTGTTGGGTGCCCGCGGCGGCGTGAGCGTCATCTTTCCGGTCACGGTCCGCGCGTTTCGCCGGGTCTTTTCACATCGCAGCGGCGCTATAGGGAACAATAGGATTAGTTCAGTAGCAATTCTGTGCCGGTTGACGCCGGCTTGATCGGGTCCGTTCAGTGCGGGCCGGCTCATGCGGAGGGAGCACACGATGGCGGCGATGAAGCCCCGGACCGGTGACGGTCCATTGGAAGCGACCAAAGAGGGGCGCGGCATCGTGATGCGGGTACCACTGGAAGGCGGCGGCCGGCTTGTCGTCGAGCTGACCCCCGATGAGGCCGCCGCACTCGGCGACGAACTCAAGAACGTGACGAGCAGCTAGCTCGTCACCAGGTTGTAGATCTGAAGGGTCTCCTCGGCGATATGCGCCCAGGAGAACTCTTCGATACACCGCTGCCGCCCGGCGTCGCCGTAGCGGCGTGCGCGGTCCGGTTCGGCGACCAGCGCGTTGACCGCATCGGCCAGCCGCGTCTCGAAGGACACCGTGTCGGTGGCGTCGTAGTGCACCAGCAGCCCGGTTTCGCCCTCGGCGACCACCTCGGGAATGCCGCCCACATCGGAAGCGACGACGGCCGTCGAACAGGCCATCGCCTCGAGGTTCACGATGCCCAGCGGTTCATACACCGAGGGACAGACGAAAACCCTTGATGCCGACAATATTTCCCGAATCTTGCCGACCGGCAGCATCTCTGAAACCCAGAACACACCCGAACGAGCGGCCGCCAGCTCCTGGACCGCCGAGCCGATCTCCGCGGCGATTTCGGGGGTGTCGGGGGCGCCGGCGCACAGCACCAGCTGGATGTCGGGGTCGAATCGGTGCGCCGCGGCGACCAGATGCGCCACCCCCTTCTGCCGGGTGATCCGGCCCACGAACGAGACGATCGGGCGGCCGGGGTCGACACCCAGCTCGGCCAGCACCGAACCCTCGGGTTCGGGCGGGCTCGGGAACCAGACCGAGGTGTCGATCCCATTGCGCACCACATGCACCCGGGCCGGGTCGAGGGCCGGGTAGGTGGCCAGCACGTCCTTGCGCATCCCGGAGCTGACGGCGATCACCGCATCGGCGGCTTCCACGGCCGTGCGTTCCACCCAGGACGACACCCGGTACCCGCCGCCGAGCTGCTCGGCCTTCCACGGCCGCATCGGTTCCAGCGAATGCGCGGTGAGGACGTGTGGGATGCCGTGCAGCAGCGAGGCCAGATGCCCGGCCATCCCGGTGTACCAGGTGTGCGAATGCGCGACGGTCGCGCCGGCCGCGGCATTGGCCATCACCAGGTCGGCCGACAGCGTGGACAGCGCCGGATTGGCGGCCGCCAATGCCGGGTCGGGTGCAGCGACGATCGCGGTGTCGCGCGGTGCACCCATGCAGTGCACGTCCACCTCGCAGAGCTTTCGCAGCTGGGCGACGAGCTCCGTCACGTGCACGCCTGCTCCGCCGTAGACCTCCGGCGGATACTCCCGAGACATCATCGCCACCCGCATGGTGTGCACCGTATCCGGCGAGACTTCGCCGCGCACCCCTCATCCAGATCCCGAATCATGATCATCGCTCGAACGTCTGCGCGAGCACCCAAACTCCTTGACTTGCAGCACTTCGATCGGGCGATTGGCTAGCCGCACTGCCGCAGGCCAGATAGGTTGGCAGCATGAGGGAAGCGCCACATGTGCTGGGAATCGTCCTGGCTGGGGGGGAGGGTAAGCGCCTTTACCCATTGACGGCGGATCGCGCGAAGCCGGCGGTGCCCTTCGGCGGTGGGTACCGGTTGATCGATTTCGTGCTGTCCAATCTCGTCAATGCGCGATTCCTGCGGATCTGTGTTCTGACGCAATACAAATCGCATTCGCTGGACCGGCATATCTCGCAGAACTGGCGGCTGTCGGGTTTGGCGGGGGAGTACATCACCCCCGTCCCGGCGCAGCAGCGACTGGGTCCGCGTTGGTACACCGGCTCCGCCGATGCGATCTATCAGTCGATGAACCTGATCTACGACGAGGACCCGGACTACATCGTGATCTTCGGTGCCGATCACGTGTACCGGATGGATCCCGAGCAGATGCTGCAGCACCACATCGAGAGTGGCGCCGGCGCGACGGTGGCCGGCATCCGGGTGCCGCGGGCGGAGGCCTCGGCCTTCGGCTGCATCGACGCCGACGAGTCGGGCCGGATCCGTGGCTGGGTGGAGAAGCCGTCCGACCCGCCCGGCACCCCCGATGATCCCGAGTCGACGTTCGCCTCGATGGGCAACTACATCTTCACCACCAAGGTGCTCATCGACGCCATCAAGGCCGACGCCGACGAGGACACCTCCGATCACGATATGGGCGGTGACATCATCCCGCGGCTGGTGGCCGACGGGATGGCCTCGGTCTACGACTTCAAGGACAACGAGGTGCCCGGCGCCACCGAGCGTGACCACGGGTACTGGCGCGATGTCGGCACCCTGGATGCGTTCTACGACGCGCACATGGACCTGGTGTCGGTGCACCCGGTGTTCAACCTCTACAACAAGCGCTGGCCGATCCGCGGCGGCTCGGAGAACCTGGCTCCCGCCAAGTTCGTCAACGGCGGCTCCGCCCAGGAGTCCGTGGTGGGCGCGGGCAGCATCATCTCGGCGGCGTCGGTCCGCAATTCGGTGCTGTCGTCCAACGTCGCCATCGACGACGGAGCGATCGTCGAGGGCAGCGTGTTGATGCCCGGGGTCCGCATCGGACGCGGCGCGGTGGTGCGCAGGGCCATCCTGGACAAGAACGTCGTCGTCGGCCCCGGGGAAATGGTCGGTGTCGACCTGGACAAGGATCGCGAACGCTTCTCCATCAGCTCCGGGGGCGTTGTCGCCGTCGGTAAGGGTGTCTGGATCTGACGGGCCACGCCGCGCCGTTCTTCGACGCGCTGTGCCGCCGGGTGCGTGCGGCCGTGCCGTGCCGGCACGCGGTGGTGTGCGTCGATGACACCGTGATCCCCCGCGCGCTCTGGCCCGCCTCGGAGCTGTTCGTCGAAGACGCACTGCAGATCGCGCACCCGGTACCGTCGGCCCTTCCCGGTGCCCGATTCGTGGCGGCGGTACCGCTGCAGCGCGGTGCCGAGATCGCCGGGGCGCTGTGGGCCGCCGACAGTGGGTCCCGCGCCATCACCACCGACATGCGGGAACAACTCGCCGATTTCGGCCGGCTGGCAGCGTTGTACCTGCAGCAGGAGACCGATGCCGCGTTGTACCGGCTGGTGGCGGAGAATTCCGCCGACACGCTCATCCGGGGCACCCTGGACGGCGTCCGCCGGTACGTCTCGCCCTCGATCAGCACCCTGCTCGGCTACGAGGCCCATGAGCTGGTGGGCAAGCGCGCCAGCGAGAACATGCATCCCGAAGATGTCGGAGATTTCGTCCCGCAGATGCTCGCCCTGCGCGACGGGCGGGTCGACAGCTTCGTCACCGAGCACCGGCAGCGCCACAAGGACGGGTCCTGGGTGTGGATGGAGGCATTCGTCAGGGTCACCGAAGACCCGCGCAGCGGCCACCGGGACGGCTACGTGGTGTCGGTGCGCGATACCTCACGGCGCAAGGAACTCGAAACCGAGTTGGTGCACAACGCATCCCACGATGTGCTGACCGGGCTGCCGAACCGGGCGCTGCTCTACGAACGGTTGGGAGCCGCGATCGAGTTCGGCGGTGCGTTCGCGGTGCTCTGCGTCGACCTCGACGGATTCAAACGGGTCAACGACGAACTGGGCCATCATGTGGGCGATCTGGTGCTGGCAGAGGTCGGGGACCGGTTGGTGTCGTGTGTGGGTGCCCGGGACACGGTGGCCAGACGTGGCGGCGACGAGTTCGTCATCATCCACGTCGCCGACGCTCCGCTGCTGGAATCGGCAGTGGCTTTGGCGCAGTGCGTGATCGACGCCGCGTCCGCCCCGATGACCGTGGCCGAATGGTCCGGCAGTATCGGACTCAGTATCGGGATCGCCCTCGCAGCGGGTCCGACCGCCCAGGGCGAGGACATCCTGCGCGCTGCGGACAGGGCGATGTACGAGGCGAAGGCCTCGGGGCACAACGCCTATCGGATCGCCGGGTCGGTGTGACGACGCCTGCGCCATCGCCACACTCCGAACACCGCGAAGGCGACGGCCGCCAGCGCGACGAGGACCAGCAGCGGCAACAGCAGTGACACGAAGACCAGTCCCACACTGGTGATGTCCTCGGCGGTGCTCAATACCGGGGCCGCCATCCCCGCCGACCCGATGTTGGCGACGGGGCGCACCGCCGATTTGGTCAACGACACCATCAGCGCGGTGACGATGCCGATGACGACGCCGATCCACTGACCCGATGAGGCGAAAGCGCCCGGGTCGGCGACCGCGGCGGTCTGCGCGGCGGTGCCGGACCCGAACACGATGCCACCGGCGGTCGGCCGCACGAAGGTCTGGATGGCGTCGTTGACCGAGTCCAGCGCCGGAATCTTGTCGGCCACGACCTCGACGGCCAGCAGGACGCCGACGATCACCATCACCCAGCCGTTCTCCAGCCAGTCCCAGCCGGCCGGTAGCGACACCAGATCGGTGAAACGGGACAGCAGGCCCAGCGCCAGCAGCGGGATATAGGCGTTCAGGCCTGCGGCGGTGGCCAGCCCGAAACCGGTCAGCAACTCCATGGATTCAGTATGTGGCCGACCGCCGCCGGAGCGGATCAGTTCGGGCGGCGGGTGTTCCTGGTGGTGGCCCGCGACGGCTTCTCGTGCCGGGGCACCGCCGGCAGATCCTTGATCTTGCGCCCCTTGCCCGCCACGGTGGCCAGCGAGCGACGGCATCGGGGGCATATCGGTTTGCCCTCGATGTCGACCGTCCAACTCTTCCCGCTGCCCGGGCATGCTTTGTCGGTCATGACCAGCACTGTAGCCAGGGCAACGGGGTCACCTCAATCGGCGGGCGCTCACCACAGGTAGGGCACCAGCCGATACCGCACCCGCGTCCGGTACTGCGGGTAGCCGGCCAGTTCCTCGGTGAGCATCTGCTCCTCGTCGCGAATGCGTGCCACGATCACCGGTGCCGACGCCGCCACACCGAGCAGCCCCCACAGTGAATCCAGGGCCAACGGAGTGCCGATCATCATGACGGCCGCGCCGGTGTACATCGGGTGACGCACCACCCCGTAGAGCCCGGTGGACACCAGCGGCTGGTCGCCCTCGACCCGGACCGTCGCCGCCGCATAGTTGTTCTGCACGACGACGAGCTGGGCGACACTGAGTCCGGCGCCGACCAGGACGTTGCCGGCAATGACCAGCCATATCGGCACCTGCGACCAGCCGAAGCGGTGATCGAGCGCCGAGAGCACGAATGTCGCGACCACCAGGGTCAGCGTGAGGGTCATGATGATCCGTTGCGCGGGGCGGGTTTCGGCGGTGGGACCGGCCCTCATCCGCCGGGCCAGTGCGTCCGGCCGTCGGACCGCCAGGTAGATGCTGGGCAGGATGGTCGTCGCGATGAACACCGCCAGGAAGACCCAGGCCTGCCAGTAGTCGAAGGTGCCGGCCGGCCAGAACAGCACGGCGATGAAGAAGGCGAGTCCCAGGACGGTCTGCGCGATGAGCTTCATACCGCGTCCCGCGTTCGATAGATCGAACCGGCCAGCAGCGTCGCGGCGGTCGCGACGGCCAGCATCGTCACCAGCGCGGTGACCGGGACATCGGTGGGTGCCGTGGTCTGCCCGACGGGCGAGGCGTCCAACAGCCACTGCGGCAGTCGCAGCAGCGCACCGAGATACAGGCTCACCACGACGAATGCCACGGCCAGCCAGCCGATCCAGGGCCTGCGCAGCGCGACGGCGAGCGCAGCGACCGCGGCAAGGACCGCCATGGCCGGAAGGAAGGTCAGCCCGGCGAGCGTCAACCGCCAGACGGTGGCCGGCTCGCCGACGGCCAGGCCGGCGCCCAGACCGTTGCCCATACCAGCGCAGAACAGCAGTGCGGCCGCACCGGTCAGCGCCGCGGCCACCGATGTCAGCAGCCACTGCCAACGCGACACCGCGGCGGCCAGCACCGGCTCGGACAGACCGGATTGCTCGTCGCTGAACGTGCGCAATACGGCCGACACCACGTAGGCGCCTACGACGGCGGCCAGGAACTGCGACATGGTGGTGTACACACCGTCGGTGCCCGACACTGCGAGCATCCGCGCCAGCAACTCGTTCTGCTGCGCGGCATTGCGCAGTGATTTCGTCATCGACCCGAATGCCAGGCCGGCCAGGAAAAGCCCGGTGCCCCAGCCGATCAGCTGGCCGCGCTGCAGGGTCAGATGCAGGACGAAGACGTTCGGGATCGGGCGCGCGTCCGGACGTTCACCGCGGGAGGCGATGATGCCCTCGTCGTACTGACGCCGGGATTCCAGCACGGCGGCGGTGATCACCAGCGTTGCGGTGAGCCCGGTCAGCAGCAGCAGTGGCCACCAGCGCAGGTCCACGAAAGATCGCATCTGCTGAGCCCATGCGATGGGGGAGAACCAGCTCAGCACGCTGCCCGAGTTGTCGATGACATCGCCGATACCGCGAACCAGTGCGGCCAGCGCCAGGGCGCCCATCGCCGCACCCATCGCGGTGCGGGCCTGCCGCCACAGCTGGGCGGTGACGGCCGCCAGTGCGCCGAAAACCGTTGCCACACCGGTGATACCGAGACTCATCGCGGCGCTGTCGGTGACACCGAAGCCGTTGCCGGCAAGCGCCACGGTCATGGTGACGGTGAGAACGGCGTTCACGGCACCCATCAGCATCAGCGCGGCGCCCGTACGGGCGTGGCGGCCGACCACCGAGGACAGCACCAGCTCGGCGGCACCGCTTTCCTCGTCGCGGCGGGTGTGCCTGATGAGGGTGAGAACGGCCAGGATCGAGGTGGCAACGATCATGGTCAGCATCAGTTCATTGGCGATCATGGCACCCAGCGCGGTCTCATTGCCGCCGAACATCGGGCCGCTCATCATGATCCCGGCCGGGGTCTGCATCAGGCCGATGCGGGCCAGTCGCTGTTCTTCGGCCGGATAGGCCATCTCGAGTGCACCCGGGGTGTACGCCATCAGCAGGGTGAGCAACGCGAGCCATATCGTGAGCCGGACACGGTCGCGGCGCAGCGCCAACCGCAACAGGGAGGCCGTGCCGGTCAGTGGTGACCCCGCCGCGCCGGCCCGGTGGCTGGTCTGCGGTGCGGCGGTGCCCACCTAGCTCACCCCCTGATATTCGCGCAGGAACAGGTCCTCCAGTGAGGCCGGTGCCACCGCGAGTTCGTCGATGCCGAGTCCGGCGAGGCGGTCCATGGTGGTGCCGAGATCGGCACGGTCCACCGAGAAGCTGATCTGCCCGTCGTGTGCGGCGAAATCGTGGACGGCGGGCAGCCGGTGCAACTGGGCGGCGTCGCCTCGGATGCGGGCGGTGACGGTGGTGCGCATCAGATGGCGCAGTTCGTCGAGGGTCCCGGAACGTACGGTGCGACCGTCCCGGATGATGGTGACGTTGTCGCAGAGCTTCTCGACCTCGGCGAGGATGTGACTGGACAGCAACACCGCCGCGCCGCGATCGGCCACCTCGGCGACGCACTGCTGAAAGTTGCGCTCCATCAGGGGATCCAGGCCCGAGGTCGGCTCGTCGAGGATGTACAGCTCGGCATCGGTGCTGAACGCGGCGACGATGGCGACCTTCTGCCGGTTGCCCTTGGAGTAGGTGCGGGCCGATTTGTGCGGGTCCAGTTCGAAACGCCGGATCAGTTCGTCGCGACGCCGGGTGTCGACGCTGCCGCCGCGCAGCCGTGCCAGGAAGTCGATGGCCTGTGCGCCGGTGAGATTCGGCCACAGCGTGACATCGCCGGGCACGTAGGCGATCCGGCGGTGCAGCGCGACCGCGTCGTGCCAGGGTTCACCGCCCAGCAGTCGCACCGTGCCGGTGTCGGAGCGCAGCAGGCCCAGCAGGATCCGGATGGTCGTCGACTTTCCCGCCCCGTTGGGTCCGAGGAATCCGGTGACATCGCCGGGGGCGACGGTCAGGTCCAGACCGTCGAGTGCGGTGCTGCGGCCGAATTTCTTGGTCAGACCGTGGATCTCGACTGCGTTGGTCATCACTGCTCTCCTTGCTCGGGTGCACTGAATGCGACGCCCTTCTCCCGCTGAGCCACGAAGGCGTCATACATCGTGGAGTCGGTCATCAGGCCGTGGGTGTAGACCTCAAGGGCCGGCAGCACCATGTCTTCGGCGTAATCGCGCAGGACCGCCCGCACGTCGGTCGGGTTGTCGTGCAGCTGCAGATAGAGCAGGAAACCGCCGCCGCCCATCATCCCGAGGTATATGGCCCGCGCCTTGGGGTCTCGGCTCGGCTTGAGCGTCCCGGCTTGCACACCCGCCTCGAGGTAGTGCTCGGTGTTCTCGATCATCTTCTGCCAGAACGACTTTGCAAGATCGTTGCCGGACTGCATGCTGCGCACCAGGTAGGCCATCATCGGCGCGTAGTCCTCGATCTCGGCCATCTGGGCGAACCATGTCGCCGGGTCCGAGGACTGGATGGATTCGGACTTCGCGCTGCGGATCTGCTCGGCGATGTGGTCGTCACAGGCCTTGCGCAGGCCGTCCTTGGAGCCGAAGTGGTGGATGACCAAACCGGCGCTGACCCCGGCGGCGGCGGCAATTGCGCGGACACCGGTGCCGAACCCGTGTTCGCCGAACTGCCGGATCGCGGCGTCGCGAATACGTGCGGTGGCCGTCAGATCATCGACTGAACGCATGTTCAATAGGCTAAACGTGTGTTCAGTGCAGCGTCAAGGGTAGGCAGCGAGATTGCGGTTATCGCGTGAAAGTGCGGGTGGACCCCGCGAGAAGTGCAATCTCGCGGAGAACTGGTCGCGGAAAAAAAGCGGACTAATCGCGGGCGGCGGCGAGCAGACCGTCGCCCAGTGGGATCAGCACCGGAATGAAGCGCTCGTCCTCGGCGATCAGGCGGGCGGCCTCGCGCACCGCGGCGACCTCGGCGTCGTTCGCCGACGCGTCACCGGCGCGCCCGCCGAGCGCGGCGCGGTGCACCACGATCGCCCCGCCGGGGCGCAGCAACCGCACACCCTCGGCGACATACTGCGGCTGATCGGCCGGGGCGGCGTCGACGAACACCAGGTCGTAGGACTCGTCGGCCAGCCTGGTCAGGACGTCCTGGGCGCGGCCGCTGATCAGCCGGGTGCGCGACGCGCCGACGCCGGCCTCGGTGAATGCCTGCTTGGCCAGTCGCTGGTGCTCGGGTTCGACGTCGATCGTGGTCAGCACGCCGTCCTCGCGCATACCGGCCAGCAGCCACAGCCCGCTCACACCGGCTCCGGTGCCCACCTCGACCACGGCCTTCGCGCCGGTCAGCCGGGCCAGCACGCTCAGCAGCGCGCCGACGGCCGGCGTCACCGCACCCGCGCCGCTGTCCACCGCACGTTCCCGTGCCGCGGCGGTCACCGCGTCCTCGGTGATCGACGCCTCCGCGTGCGAGACGATCGACTGGGCGGCGTCGTCGGTGCTGGCCATGCCCGCAGCGTAGAGCGAACAACGACCGGCGCGACCCCGACACGCCCGCCCCTGATACGAGAATCACACCGGATCTCACCTGGTTTTACCTGGTCGAACCGTGGGTAATCCGCATTCTCAGGAATTGTTCAGTTTGCTCATATGCCAGGCACACCCCGGTCGGAGACGGTACTCCCATGGAATACGGCGAAAGCTTGCGATCACGGAATACGGACGGCCTCGGCCACGTTTCCATCGACAACGCGCAGACGCCGACCAAAACGGCCTGCCACCTTGATATGGAGGATCCGACGATCGCCAACGCTGCAGCTTCCGCAAGCGCCGGGAGCCCTGTTGCCAGCCCCGTCTCCATGCCCCATCTGGAGCAGTACACCGACGGCGATTGGGTCGAACCCTCCGACGAACTGACCGGCACCGCCGTCTTCGATGCCACCGGCGACAAGGCCGCCATGCCGTCCTGGGACGAATTGGTCCGCCAGCACGCCGACCGGGTGTACCGGCTGGCCTACCGCCTCTCGGGCAACCCGCAGGACGCCGAGGACCTGACCCAGGAGACCTTCATCCGGGTCTTCCGCTCCGTGCAGAACTACCAGCCGGGCACCTTCGAAGGCTGGCTGCACCGCATCACCACGAACCTGTTCCTCGACATGGTGCGGCGCCGGACCCGGATCCGGATGGAGGCGCTGCCCGAGGACTACGACCGGGTGCCTGCCGAGGATCCCAACCCCGAGCAGATCTATCACGACTCGCGCCTGGGCCCGGACCTGCAGGCCGCCCTGGATTCGCTGCCGCCGGAGTTCCGCGCGGCAGTTGTCCTCTGCGATATCGAGGGGTTGTCCTACGAGGAGATCGGCGCCACCCTCGGTGTGAAGCTCGGCACCGTCCGCAGCCGCATCCACCGTGGTCGGCAGGCGCTGCGTGAGCATCTGGCCAAGCATTCGGATCAGCTGACCGCCTCCGCCTGAGCGTCGTGGGTGTGAGGCGCGGTTTACCGCGCTACATTCAAATGAGCAGTGTGTGTTCAAAGGCGCGGCGTTCCGAGAGGAGTCGGGTGATGGCTGACCCGGGCGATGTGTTCCGTCGCGCTTTCTCGTGGCTGCCCGCCCAGTTCGCCTCGCAGAGCAGCGAGCCAGTGGGGCCGCGCCGTTTCGGCTCCACCGAGCACCTCTCCACCGAGGCCATCGCGGCCTTCGTCGACGGAGAACTGCGGATGACCGCGCATCTGCGGGCCGGACATCACCTCTCGCTGTGCCCTCTGTGCGCCGGCGAGGTCGATGCCCAGCGCCAGGCGCGCTCGGCGCTGCGCGACGCCTGCCCGATCGCGATGCCCAATTCTCTGCTGGGTCTGTTGTCTCAGATTCCGGACCGCAATCCCGAGACCCCAGTCCCCGAAGAAGCCACCCAGCAGGTGGCCGAAGGCGCAGGTCGCGCCCGGCGCAAGCGCCGGTAGGCTTGGTGCAAGAGATTCAGTCGCGGGTGCCGTCGATGGCGCGCGCTTGAGCGGGGAGTGATGCACGGGTGACCAATCAGGACCAATCGGGCACTAACCCGCGTCTGGCGCCTCGTCCGGTTTCACGTCCGCCCGTCGACCCGGCGTCACAGCGCGCCTTCGGCCGGCCCGACGGTGTGTCCGGCTCGTTCCTCGGCGCGGACAAGCATCGCGATCAGGGCGACTACACCCCGAAGAACCAGTCGCCGGACCCCGTGCTGGCCGAGGCCTTCGGGCGGCCCTACGCGGGCGGCGACTCCCTGCAGCGCCACCCGGCCGACGCCGGCGCGCTGGAGGCCGAACGCGATATCGACGCCGACGACGTCGACGATCCGTGGCGCGACCCGTCCGCCGCCGCGGCACTCGGAGCGCCGGCGGCCGCGCCGAGCGCTCCCGTCATCGTGGCGGCGCCGCAGGGCAAGCTCGGCGTGCGCGACGTGCTCTTCGGGCGCAAGGTGTCGATCACCGCGCTGGCGATCCTGGCCATCATGGCGCTGGTCATCGGCGCTCTCGGCGGCGTCGTCGGCCGCAAGACCGCCGAGGTGGTTGAGGCCTTCACCACCTCCAAGGTGACCCTGGAGACCAGCGACAAGCCCGCTGAGCCGGCCGGACAGTTCGCCGAAGTTGCCGCCGCCGTTGCCGATTCGGTGGTCACCATCGAAGCGACCAGCGACCAGGAGGGCTCGCAGGGCTCCGGTGTCGTGATCGACGGGCGCGGCTACATCGTGACCAACAACCACGTCATCTCCGAGGCCGCGATCAACCCCAGCAAGTACAAGATGACCGTCGTGTTCAACGACGGCAAGGAGGTCCCGGCCAACCTCGTCGGTCGTGACCCCAAGACCGACCTCGCGGTGATCAAGGTCGACAACGTCGACAACCTCAGCGTGGCAAAGCTGGGGGACTCCGAGAAGCTCCAGGTCGGCGAGCAGGTGATCGCGGCGGGCGCTCCGTTGGGACTGCGCAGCACCGTCACCCACGGCATCATCAGCGCGCTGCACCGCCCGCTGCCGCTGTCCGGCGACGGCTCCGACACCGACACCGTCATCGACGGTGTGCAGACCGACGCCTCGATCAACCACGGCAACTCCGGCGGCCCGTTGATCAACATGTCCGCCGAGGTCATCGGCATCAACACCGCCGGTAAGTCACTGTCCGACAGTGCCAGCGGCCTGGGCTTCGCCATCCCGGTCAACGAGGTCAAGGATGTCGCGCAGAAGCTGATCGAGGCCGGCAAGATCTCGCACCCCACCCTGGGTCTGACCGCCCGTTCGGCCAGCAACGACCTGGCCTCCGGCGCGCAGATCGCCGATGTCAAGGTCGGCGGCCCCGCCGAGCGGGGCGGGATCCTGGAGAACGACGTGGTCGTGAAGGTGGGGGACCGCGATGTCGCCGACGCCGACGAGTTCGTCGTCGCGGTGCGTCAGCTCAAGATCGGTGAGCCCGCTCCGATCGAGGTCGTCCGCGACGGTCGCCGCGTCACCCTGATGGTCACTCCGATCGGTGACGGCGCCGCCTGAGATGTTCGCGAATGTCGGCTGGGGCGAGATGCTGCTGTTGGTGGTGGCCGGTCTGGTCATCCTCGGTCCCGAACGATTGCCCGGAGCGATCCGCTGGACCTCCGGCGCGGTCCGCCAGGCCCGCGAGTACCTCAGCGGAGCGACCAGCCAGCTGCGACAGGACCTCGGCCCCGAGTTCGAGGATCTGCGCGAGCCGCTGAGCGAGCTGCAGAAGCTGCGCGGGATGACACCGCGTGCGGCGTTGACCAAGCATCTGCTCGACGGGGATGACTCGTTCCTGACCGGCAACTTCGACAAGCCGGTCAAGCCGGTGTCTCCGGACGCACCCCAACCCGCGCCGGACCCGACGCCGCCGGTCGAGGGAAGCCGGCCGGCCGGTGGCGCCCGCTTCGACAGCGACGCGACCTAACGTCCGGCGGGGTCCAGCCCCAACGACATCCCGGCCAGGCCACGCTTGCGTGCCCCGAGCGCGTCGGCGACCTTGCGCAGTTCCTTGGCGGCCGGGGAGTCGGGGGTCGACAACACCAGCGGAATGCCGGAGTCTCCGGCGGTCACCAGGCTCGGCTCCAGCGGAATCTGGCCCAGCAGCGGCACATCGGCGCCGACCGACCGGGTCAGTGACGCCGACACCTGCGCGCCGCCGCCGGACCCGAAGATGTCCATCACGGTGCCGTCCGGCAGGGTCAGCCCCGCCATGTTCTCGACCACGCCGACGATGCGCTGACGGGTCTGCAGGGCGATCGCGCCGGCGCGTTCGGCGACCTCGGCCGCGGCCGACTGCGGGGTGGTGACCACCAGGATCTCCGCGCCCGGGATGAGCTGCGACACCGAGATGGCGATATCGCCGGTGCCCGGCGGCAGGTCGAGCAGCAGCACGTCCAGATCGCCCCAGTAGACATCGGCAAGGAACTGCTGCAGCGCCCGGTGCAGCATGGGTCCGCGCCACACCACCGGGGTGTTGCCCTGGGTGAACATCGCGATCGAGATGACCTTCACCTCGTGCGCGATCGGCGGCAGGATCATCGAATCGACCTGGGTGGGCCGGTCCACCACACCCATCATCCGCGGCACCGAGTGGCCGTAGATATCGGCGTCGAGCACGCCTACCGACAGGCCGCGGGCGGCCATCGCCGCCGCGAGATTGACGGTGACACTGGACTTTCCGACGCCGCCCTTGCCGGAGGCCACCGCGTAGACGCGGGTCAGCGAGTTGGGCTGGGCGAACGGGATCACCGGCTCACGCGAGTCGCCGCGCAGCAGCTTGCGCAGCTCGGCGCGCTGCTCGTCGTTCATCACGTCCAGGCTGACCTTGACCGCACCGGTGCCCGGGACATCGGTGACGGCGGCGGTCACCTTGTCGGTGATCTCGTTCTTCTTCGGGCAGGCCGAGGTGGTCAGGTAGATCTCGACGTGCACGCCGGCGTCGGCATCGACGGTGACGCCTTTGACCATGCCCACTTCGGTGATCGGGCGGCGCAGTTCGGGATCGACGACCTTGCTCAGCGCAGCGCGAACCGCGGCTTCCAGGTCGGTATGTGTCGAGGACATCACCCGCGAGTCTAGGCCGCGACGACGGGCCTTCGGTCCGCCGGGCCGACTACGCGGCGGGGCCGGGTGCCGGCCCGGGTGCGGGACCGAGCGCGGCGGGCACCGCGGGAGGCAGCGGAGCCGCGGGGGGAGGCGGGGCAAAGGGGTTGAACGGCGCCGGCGGTGCGGCGGCAGGGGGCGGTGGTGCGAACGGGTTGAACGGTGCGGCGGCCGGGGGCGGTGGTGCGAACGGGTTGAACGGCGCGGCGGCCGGGGGTGGCGGTGCGAACGGGTTGAACGGTGCCGCCGGAGCGGGCGTGTTCTCACCGAGACAGAACACCGCACAGTTCGGGACGGCCGCAGGCTCACCGGGCCCCGGCGGCACCGGCAGGCGGTCGGCCACATCGGCGCGGCCCAGGTCGAAGAACGGCATGACGGCCATCGGGTCGGTCGACGGCAACCCCAGCGCGTTCAGCGGCAACCCCGGTCCGAGTCCCTCGGCATTGGTGTCCAGGTGCACGTTGCCCATGCCCAGCGCGGGCACCGGTCCGGTGATGGGCGGCAGGTTCACCGGCACCACGCCGGTGGCGTACGCGGCGGCCCAGCCCAGCACATTGCGCGCGTAGGCAACCGAGTTGTTGTAGCGCAGGATCGACGTCATGACCTGACTCTGATCGCGCATGTTCAGGCCACCGCTGCACAGGTACCGCGCCGCGGCCAGGGTCGCGTCGTACAGGTTCTGCACTTCGGCCTTGCCGTCACCGTTGCCGTCGGAGGCGTACCGCGACCAGGTGCCCGGCAGGAACTGCATCGGGCCCATCGCCCGGGCGTAGGTCACCCGGTCGTTGTTGCGGCTCTGCACGATGACCTCGTTGCCGGGCAGGGTGCCGTCCAGGGCGGGCCCGAGAATGGGTTTGACCGCAGTGCCGTTGACATCGGTGGCGCCACCGTTGGCATGCATGGACTCGATGCGGCCGATGCCGGCGAGCAGGTTCCAACTCATCCCGCAGGTCGGTGCCGCCGAGGCCATCATCCGCTCGGCGTTGCGATAGGCGTTCAGGGCGACCGTCGGAATGCGAAGGTTGCCGGGGGCACTCACCACGGCGGCCGGTGGCGGCGCCGACAGCGCGGTGCCCGCGGTCTGGAATGGGCGCGGCGCCTTCATGGCGGCCACCACGCTGACACCGGAATCGCTGTCGGGAGTGGTGACGACGGCCGCGAGCGGGGTCACGGTGGTCTCCAGCACGGGCTTCAGCACGGGAGCCGAAGCACCCACGCCCAGCGTCAGGACCAGGGGGGTGAGGATGGCGATACCCAGCAACCCGCGGGTGCTCGGTGCCGAATCAGCCACCGTGCGCATCAGTTGCCGTGCTCCGTGCCGCGCTGCAGCGAGGGCGGAGGCTCCCCCTTTGACCACTCAACCGTCCTAGATTTGCGGTACCCGACCGTTTGTGAACCAGGTCACCATACCCAGTCGCATGTCGTCGTGGTGCGGCAATGGGTGGCAAGGATTTTCAGGCGCCCGCAGGCGGCTCGGAATCCGCTTCCGGCTCATCGCTCGCTGCGACCGGTTCGGCCGCGCGTTTGCCCTTGTTCTTCTTCGGTTTGGGCGGCACCAGCTCGACCAGCATCTCGCGCAGCTCCTCGAGTTCGCGGCGCAGATAATCACGCGTGGCCATCTCGCCGACCGCCAGCCGCAGCGCGGCCAGTTCGCGGGCCAGGTATTCGGTGTCCGCCTTGGTCTGCTCGGCGCGCCGGCGGTCTTCTTCCAGCGAGACCCGGTCGCGGTTCTCCTGGCGGTTCTGCGCCAGCAGGATCAGCGGCGCGGCGTAGGCGGCCTGAGTCGAGAAGGCCAGGTTGAGCAGGATGAACGGGTACGGGTCCCACTGCAGGGTGAGCGCGAACAGGTTCAGCAGGATCCAGACGATGACGAACACGGTCTGGATCGCCAGGTAGCGGCCGGTGCCCAGGAACCGCGCGAAGGATTCACCGAAGCGGCCCGCGGCCTCGACGTCGAACTGCGGGGTGAAGCGCCGCCGGGAGGAGCGTGGCGTGTCGATCCGCTCGCTCACGTCGCCTTCTCCGTGGTGACGATCAGTGACTCGGCCTCACGTGCGCGCCAATCATCGGGCAGCAGGTGATCGAGCACATCGTCGACCGACACCGCGCCGAGCAGATGGTTCTCCTCATCGACCACCGGCCCGCAGACCAGGTTGTAGGCGGCGAAATAGCGGGTCAGCGCGCCGAGAGTCTCCTCGGGGCGCAGGCTCGGCAGATCCTTGTCCACGATGCCGCTGACGAGCTCGGCCGGCGGCTCCCGCAGCAGCCGCTGCAGATGCACACAGCCCAGGTAGCGCCCGGTCGGTGTCGCGGTCGGCGGCCGCACCACGAACACCAGCGACGCCAGTGCCGGGGTCAGGTCGGGGTCGCGAACCCGGGCCAGGGCCTCGGCCACCGTGGTGTCCGGTGCCAGCACCACCGGCTCGGAGGTCATCAGGCCGCCGGCGGTGTTCGGCGAGTGGCTGAGCAGCCGTCGCACATCCTCGGAGTCCTCGGGGTCCATCCGGCGCAGGAACTGTTCGGCATCGGCCGGCGCCATCGACCCCAGCAGGTCCGCCGCGTCGTCGGGATCCATCGCTTCCAGCACGTCGGCCGCGCGTTCGGTCTTGAGCTGTCGCAGCACCGCCGCCTGTTCGTCCTCGGGCAACTCCTGCAGCACATCGGCGAGGCGTTCGTCATCGAGGGCGTTGACCACTTCGAAGCGCCGTTTGGCGGGCAGCTCCCGGATCGCCTCGGCGACCTCGATCGGACGCTGGCCCTGGAACTGCTCGAGCAGCTGCGCGACACCCTGGTCGGGCATCGCCAAACCGGACGGCGTCAGCCCGTGCACATGCTTCCAGTCGACGGGATAGACATTGCTGCGGCGCCCCAGCCGGCGCTGCGGGCGGACCGCCACCTTGGTGACCACCCAGTCCCGGGTACGGGTCTGCTCGATACCGAGATCCACCACGACCACATCGAGACCGGCGAGCTGGTCGAGGTCGGGATCGTCGACCCGCACGCGCGTCTCCAGCACCTGCCCCAGGGCGAGCACCTCACCGGGGCGCTGGGAGAACCGGCGTAGCGACACGTTGCCGGTGGTCAGGGTGACGGCGCTGGGCTCGATCGCGGTCACCCGCAGGATCGGCACGAAAATCCTTCTGCGGGTGAGCAGTTCGACAACCAGTCCGAGAACTCGCGGTTGTTGGCGGACGATGCTGATGCTGACCACCACATCGCGGACACGCCCGATCGACTCGCCGTCCGGGCCGAGGACGACCATGCCCGCCAGGCGGGCCGCATATACCCGGGTAACCGCCGCCATGGGTCAAAGCGTAGAGACTAGGGGCGTGGACAACGTGTATCGCCCCCGCCGAACGTGCCTTTCGGTTCCGGGCAGCAGCGACAAGATGATTGAGAAGGCCAAGACGCTGGCCGCCGATCAGGTGTTCCTCGACCTGGAGGACGCGGTGGCCGCCGATGCGAAGGCCGAGGCCCGGACCCGGGTCGCCGCGGCGCTGGCCGGACCGGGCTGGGCAGGCGGAGCGCTGCTGGGGGTGCGTGTCAACGATTGGACGACACCGTGGACCCATGCCGATGTGATCGAGGTGGTGGCCGGCGCCGGGGCGCGGCTCGACATCATCGTGCTGCCCAAGGTGTCAGATGCCTCCCATGTGCACGCACTGGACCTGCTGCTCACCCAGCTGGAGAAGACCCACGGTCTGCCGTTGGGCCGCATCGGGATCGAGGCGCAGATCGAAGATGCGCAGGGGCTGACGAATATCGACGCCATCGCCGCCGCGCCGCGGGTGCAGGCATTGGTGCTCGGCCCCGGTGACATGGCGGCCAGCCTCAACATGCGCACGCTGGAGGTCGGCGGGCAGCCCGAGGGGTACGACATCGGCGACGCCCACCATCATGTGTTGATGCGGATCCTGGTGGCCGCCCGGGCGCGCGGCCTGAACGCGATCGACGGACCCTATGTGAAGGTGCGCGATGTCGACGGGTTCCGGCGGGTGGCGGGCCGGTCGGCCGCGCTGGGGTACGACGGCAAGTGGGTGCTGCACCCGGACCAGATCACCGCGGGCAACGAACTGTTCAGCCCGCGGCAGGCTGATTACGACCGTGCCGAACTGATCCTGGAGGCCTACGAGTGGCATACCTCGGCGGCCGGTGGGGCGCGCGGAGCGGTGATGCTCGGCGACGAGATGATCGACGAGGCCAGTCGCAAGATGGCGTTGGTGGTCGCGGGCAAGGGACGCGCGGCAGGGATGACGCGCACCGGAGAGCCGTACCGGCCGCCCGCCTAGACCAGGCTGAAACCGCTGGCGAAAACCCCGATCCACAGCAGGATCATCAGCACCAGGCCGGCGGTGACCAGACCGCCGATGATGGCCGCGGCCAGGGCCAGTCCGTATCCGTCCTGGCCGGTGCGCTTGGTCTCGCGCATGGCGATGACGCCGAGCACCAGGCCCGCCACCGACGGGACACCACAGAACAGCAGGCCGATCAGCGCAGCGATCAGCGCACCGACCGCCTTGCCGTTGGTCCCGAGCGGCTTCGCCGGCCGGTAGGGGTCGTAACCGGGGTAGGCGGGGTAGCCGGGATATTCGGGCGGCGGGTAACCGGGTGCGCCGGGGTAACCGGCATGCGGTCCGGGGTAGACCGGTGGCGGCAGACCCGGATCGGCCGGGTAGTCCCACGCCGCGTTCGGCTCGCCGGCAGGCGGCTGCGCAGGGCCCTCGCTCACAGCACCGCGACGGCGATGATGAAGCTGAACACCAGCGTCAGCGCGCCGACCGCGATGCCCGCCACCGCCAGCCCATGGCCGCCCTGGGGGTTCTGCTTGATCTGGTTGAGCGCGACGAAGCCGAGCACGATGCCGATGATCGAGCCGATGCCGCACAGGACCCCGGCAAGGGAGGCGATCAGCGAGCCGATGGCCAGGGAGTTCGTCCCGGGCTGGGGCGGAGGCCCGTAACCCCCGTAGCCGGGCACGAAGCCGTAGGGCGGCGGGTAGCCCGGCGGCGGCCCGCCGTACGGGGATGCGCCATAGGGCGGCGCCGGCGGGTAACCCGCGGGCGGCGGTGCGCCCTGGGGTGCGCCGTAGCCGGGAGGAGGCGGCGGATAGCCGGTGGACGAATAGTCCGGTGGGGTGAATCCGGGCGGGGGATAGCCGGCGGACGGGTCGGGCTGCGCGTAACTGGGCGGGGCGTCATAGCCGCCGTATGCCGGCGGTGGGGAGTAATCGGGGTAGCTCGGCGGCGGTGCGGGCTCGCCGGGTGCCTGCTCGATCGGCGGTGCCTCGTAACCGCCGGAGGCCGGCTCGGAAGCACTGTCGGCGCCGTTCGGTTCCGAGCCCGAACGTGCATCCGATGGTGGGGTTGACCCTGCGTTCTCACCCGGATTGGTCATCCTGCAAACCTAGCGTACGTGCTGGTACCCGGGGTGATTCGACTGCGGGGCGGCGCCGCGTGCGGGCCCGCCGGGGGCTAGGGTTGTGGCATCGAACCCGCAGGTTGCGTGCCCGTCTGCACAGGTCGTGGAGCGCTGACGCGAACGAAGGAGAACGAGTAGCTATGACCGGTCCCCTCCAGCCCGGCAAGGACCCCGTCGGCAGACCGGGTGTGCGTGGCCCGTCGGCATTGCCGACCCCACCCAAAGGGTGGCCGATCGGGGCCTACCCGACCTACGCCGAGGCGCAGCGCGCGGTGGATTACCTCTCCGATCAACAGTTTCCGGTGCAGCAGGTGACCATCGTGGGTGTGGACCTGATGCAGGTCGAGCGGGTGACCGGCCGGCTGTCCTGGCCCAAGGTGATCGGCGGTGGCGTGCTCTCGGGCGCCTGGCTGGGCCTGTTCATCGGTCTGATTCTCGGGTTCTTCAGTCCGAGCCCGTGGGGTGCGTTGGCCACCGGGCTGATCGCCGGTGTGTTCTTCGGCCTCATCACCTCGGCCATTCCGTATGCGATGGCCCGCGGCACAAGAGATTTCAGCTCGACCATGCAACTGGTCGCGGGCCGATATGACGTGCTGTGTGACCCACAGAGCGCGGAGCAGGGGCGGGATCTGCTGGCGCGCTTGACGATCTGATGGGCGACGCGCCCAGGAAACGGTTGCATATTACGCGCTTGTAGCCCTAGGTTTGCCCCGCGGGATGTTCTCGCCCGGAGCCGCTCCGGCGGTGCCATCAACGCAGACGGAGGCCGGAAGTGCTGAAGCGACGACTCTGCGCCGGGGTGATGGCCGCGCTGACGGTCGGTTCGGTGGTCACGGCGTGCGGCGAGGCAGAGGACGGCATCGTCGTCAGCTACTACACACCGGCCAACGAGATGGCAACGTTCACCGCGGTGGCCCAGAAGTGCAACGAGCAGCTCGGCGGCAGGTTCACCATCAAGCAGGTGTCGTTGCCCAAGGGCGCCGATGATCAACGTCTGCAGCTGGCCCGCCGGCTCACCGGCAACGACAAATCGCTGGACGTGATGGCCCTCGACGTGGTGTGGACGGCCGAATTCGCCGAAGCCGGTTGGGCGTTGCCGTTGTCCGACGATCCCGCGGGCCAGGCCGAATCCGATGCCGTCGCCAATACACTGCCCGGGCCGCTGGAAACTGCCAAGTGGCAGGACAAACTGTATGCGGCGCCGATCACCACCAATACCCAATTGCTCTGGTACCGCGCAGATTTGATGTCCGCACCGCCCTCGAACTGGGACGCCATGGTGGCTGAGGCGAAGCGTCAGTACGCCGCCGGCGGTCCCAGCTGGATCGCGGTGCAAGGCAAGCAGTACGAAGGTCTGGTCGTGTGGTTCAACACGCTGCTGGAAAGTGCCGGGGGCCAGGTGCTCTCCGACGACGGCAAGACCGTCACACTGACCGACACCCCCGAGCACCGGGCGGCCACCGTCAAGGCGCTGCAGATCATCAAAGACGTTGCCACCGCGCCGGGTGCGGACCCCTCGATCACCCAGACCGATGAGGGCACCGCGCGCCTGGCGCTGGAACAGGGCAAAGCCGCGCTCGAGGTGAACTGGCCGTTCGTGCTGCCATCCATGCTGGAGAACGCCGTCAAGGGCGGCGTCGCGTTCCTGCCGCTCAACGAGGACCCCGCACTGGCCGGCGCGATCAACGATGCCGGCAGCTTCTCGCCGACCGACGAGCAGTTCGACATCGCCTACGAGGCCAGCAAGAAGGTCTTCGGTTTCGCGCCGTTCCCGGGGGTGCGCGACGGTGAGCCGGCCCGGGTGACCCTGGGTGGTCTGAATCTGGCCGTCGGCAAGAACACCCAGCACAAGGCCGAGGCGTTCGAGGCCATCCGCTGCCTGCGCAATGTCGACAACCAGCGCTACACGTCGGTCGAGGGTGGTCTGCCCGCGGTGCGGGCGTCACTGTATGACGACCCGGCGTTCCAGGAGAAATACCCGCAGTACGAGATCATCCGTCAGCAGCTCACCAATGCCGCGGTGCGTCCGGCGACACCGGTGTACCAGGCGGTGTCGACCCGGATCTCCGCCGCGCTGGCGCCGATCACCGATATCGATCCCGAGCGCACCGCTGACGAATTGGCCGAGCAGGTACAGAAGGCCATCGACGGCAAGGGGCTCATTCCGTGACCACCCAGACCCAGGGCAGCGATGACACCCGCGCCGAACGGCGGTTGGCCTTCTGGCTGATCAGCCCGGCCGTCTTCCTGATGCTCGCGGTGACGGCCTACCCGATCTGCTACGCCGTCTGGCTCAGCCTGCAGCGCTACAACCTGGCCGCACCCGATGACGTCGAGTTCATCGGCCTGGAGAACTACCAGACGATCCTCACCGACCGGTACTGGTGGACGGCGTTCGCCGTGACGCTGGGCATCACCATCGTGTCGGTGGCCATCGAGTTCGTGCTCGGCATGGCGCTTGCACTGGTCATGCACCGCACCATCTTCGGCAGAGGAACGGTGCGCACCGCGATCCTGGTGCCCTACGGCATCGTGACCGTCGCGGCGTCCTACAGCTGGTACTACGCCTGGACACCCGGCACCGGATATCTGGCCAACCTGCTGCCGACCGGCAGCGCGCCGCTGACCGAACAGCTTCCCTCGCTGGCGATCGTGGTGCTCGCCGAGGTGTGGAAGACCACGCCGTTCATGGCACTGCTGCTGCTGGCCGGTCTGGCGCTGGTGCCGCAGGATCTGCTGAACGCGGCACAGGTCGACGGGGCCGGCGCCTGGAAGCGGTTGACCAAGATCATCATTCCGCTGATCAAACCCGCCATCCTGGTGGCGTTGCTGTTCCGCACCCTGGACGCGTTCCGCATCTTCGACAACATCTATGTGCTGACCGGCGGCGCAAACGACACCGGGTCGGTGTCGATCCTCGGTTACGACAACCTGTTCAAGGCGTTCAACCTCGGATTGGGTTCGGCCATCAGCGTGCTGATATTCCTCTGCGTCGCGGTGATCGCCTTCATCTTCATCAAGATCTTCGGTGCGTCAGCACCCGGCGCGGACGAGGAGGGCCGCTAGATGGCGGAGAACGTGGGTGCCCGCCGCGCGACCGGTTGGGCTGTCATCAATGTCATCGTCGTGCTGTACGCCTTGTTTCCGGTGCTCTGGATCCTGTCCCTGTCGCTGAAGCCGACGTCAACGGTCAAGGACGGCAAGCTCATTCCGTCGGAGATCACCTTCGACAACTACAAGGCCATCTTCGAGGGCAACATCTTCACCTCGGCGCTGGTCAACTCGATCGGCATCGGCCTGATCACCACGCTGATCGCGGTCGTCATCGGCGGCATGGCGGCCTACGCGATCGCGCGGCTGGCCTTCCCCGGTAAGAAGGTTCTGGTCGGGGTGGCGCTGCTGATCGCGATGTTCCCCCAGATCTCCCTGGTGACACCGATCTTCAACATCGAGCGCCGGCTCGGACTGTTCGACACCTGGCCCGGCCTCATCATTCCCTACATCACCTTCGCGCTGCCGCTGGCGATCTACACCATGTCCGCGTTCTTCAAGGAGATCCCGTGGGATCTGGAGAAGGCGGCCAAGATGGACGGCGCCACCCCGGGGCAGGCCTTCCGCAAGGTGATCGCACCGCTGGCGGCGCCCGGCATCGTCACCGCGGGCATCCTGGTGTTCATCTTCGCGTGGAACGACCTGCTGCTCGCGCTGTCGTTGACGGCGACCGAGCGGGCGATCACCGCACCGGTGGCGATCGCGAACTTCACCGGCAGCTCGCAGTTCGAGGAGCCGACCGGCTCGATCGCGGCGGGCGCGATGGTCATCACCGTGCCGATCATCATCTTTGTGCTCATATTTCAGCGACGGATCGTGGCCGGGTTGACCTCCGGCGCGGTGAAGGGGTAATTCATGGCCGAGATCGTGCTGGAGAACGTGTCCAAGAGTTACGCCGGCGGTGCGGCGGCGGTGAAGGACCTGTCGCTGACCATCGCCGACGGCGAATTCATCATCCTGGTCGGACCGTCGGGGTGCGGTAAGTCGACCACCCTGAACATGATCGCGGGCCTGGAGGACATCAGCTCCGGAGACCTGCGCATCGGCGGCGAGCGGGTCAACGACAAGGCGCCCAAGGACCGCGACATCGCGATGGTGTTCCAGTCCTATGCGCTGTACCCGCACATGACGGTTCGGCAGAACATCGCGTTCCCGTTGACGCTGGCCAAGCTCGGCAAGGACGAGATCGCGCGCAAGGTCGAAGAGACCGCGGGCATTCTCGATCTGGCCGAGCTGCTGGATCGCAAGCCCGGGCAGCTGTCCGGCGGGCAGCGGCAGCGCGTGGCGATGGGGCGGGCGATCGTCCGTAACCCCAAGGCGTTCCTGATGGACGAGCCGCTGTCCAACCTGGACGCCAAGCTGCGCGTGCAGATGCGTACCGAGATCGCGCGCCTGCAGGACCGGCTGGGCACCACCACGGTGTATGTCACCCACGATCAGACCGAGGCGATGACGCTGGGGGACCGGGTGGTGGTGATGCTGGCCGGCGTGGCACAACAGATCGGCACCCCCGAGGAGCTCTACAACACCCCGACCAATCTGTTCGTCGCCGGTTTCATCGGCTCGCCCGGCATGAACTTTTTCCCGGCGACGCTGACCGACGGGGGAATCAAGCTTCCGTTCGGTGACGAGGTGGTGCTCACCGATGAGGCGCAGCGGATCCTCGGGCAGCATCCCAAGCCCACCAACGTGATCGCCGGTCTGCGACCCGAGCATTTCGACGACGCCGCTCTGGTCGATTCCTACACCCGCATCAAGGGGCTCACCTTCGAGGTGGATGTCGACCTGGTGGAGTCCCTGGGCGCGGACAAGTACCTGCATTTCCGCATCGAGGGGTCCGGCGCGAAATCGGCTCAGCTCGCGGAACTTGCCGCCGAATCCGGTGCCGGCGAAAACGAGTTCGTGGCACGGGTTTCGGCCGACTCGAAGGTCTCTGCCGGCAAGCGGGCGGAGCTGGCGGTGGACACCTCCAAGCTGATCATCTTCGACGGTGACACCGGGGTGAATCTGTCCATCCCGCCCGCCGGCTAGTGGTCGACGTACCCGCCGAGGTGCGCAACCGGTTGCGGGCGCACTTCACCGCGGCCGGTGTGCTCGGCGAGCCGGCCGAGGCGAGCGTCACCTTCCTGGGCGCGGACCGGATCTCGGTGCTGCGCTACGGACCTGATGGCGGCGGCGTCAACCACTTTGTCTCGGTGGGCTGTTCGCGCTACCCGATGGTGGACCCGACCAACTTCGTCACCGACACCGAGCACGGGCCGCGGGCCGAAGTGGTGGTGTCACTGCGGCCACCGAGCCCGGCCGGTCTGGCCCGGTCGATGGCGGTGCTGGCGGCCGCGCCGTCGGTGGAGGGCCTGGTGCTGGAACCCGATGCGCTGATCGACCTGAGCGGACCGCTGTTCGAGGGCGCGCCGTTCACCGCATTCCTGTTGGGCCCCAGCACCATCGACGATGTCGCGCTGGCGGATCCGCTCTCCGACGTGACGATCCTGCAGGCCACCCCGATCACTCCGACGGAGGCGGCCTGGGTGCGGCTCAAGGGCGCCGAGGCGATGCGCGAGGCCTGGCGCACCGACGGCGTCGACGTGTTCGATGCGAACCGGCGGGCCTCCGAGCCGTCCTAGGCCGTCTCAGAGCCAGTGGTTGCGCCGGAACGTCCGGTACAGCAGCGTGCACACCGTCAGCATCAGCAGCAGCACGGCCGGGTAGCCCCACGGTTGGTGCAGCTCGGGCATGTAGTCGAAGTTCATCCCGTAGACCCCGGCCAGCGCGGTCGGCACGGCGGCGATCGCCACCCAGGCCGAGATCTTGCGCATATCGGTGTTCTGCTGCATCGAGACCTTGCCGACCGCGGCCTGCACCAATGAGCTGAGCACCTCGTCATAGCCTTCGATGCGGTCGGCCGCCTTGATGGTGTGGTCGAGCACGTCGCGCATGTAGCGCCTGACCTCCTTGGAGATCAGGTCGTTGTGATCGGTGGTGATGCGCTGCAGGTCGGTGGCCAGCGGGCTGACCGCCCGGCGAAGCTCGACGACCTCGCGCTTCATCAGGTAGATGTGCTCGATCTCGGTGGCGCTGTTGGGGGAGAAGACGTTCTCCTCCATCTCGTCGATATCCGTCTCGACGAGGTCGGTGACATCGAGGTAGTCGTCGACGACATGATCGGCGATGGCGTGCATGACGGCGTACGGGCCCAGCTTGCAGCTCGTCGGGTTGGTGTCGATGTGCTTGCGCACCGTGGCGAGTCCACCGTGCTCGCCGTGTCGAACCGTGACGACGAAATCGGCGCCGACGAACACCATGATCTCGCCGGTCTCGACGATCTCGCGGGTTTTGGTGACCGAGTCGTGCGCCACGTACTTGACCGTCTTGAGCACCAGGAACAACGTGTCGTCATAGCGTTCCAGCTTGGGGCGCTGGTGGGCGTGCACCGCGTCCTCGACGGCCAGCTCGTGCAGACCGAACACCTCCGCCACGGCCTGCATCTGATGCTCGTCGGGTTCGTGCAGGCCGATCCAGACGAACGCGCTACCGCCGCCGGCCTCGATCTCGTGCACCTTGTTCAGCGCCGCCGCGTGGGTGTACTTGCCCGGCAGGCGGGCACCGTCGCAGTAGACGCCGCAGTCGACCATCGCCTGCGAAACCGGCACATGGATGCCGGATGCGTCCGGGGCGGTAGGGACCCGGCGTCCCGCCGGCCTCAGCATCGATGGTGGCAGGGGGCGGAAAGACGGCATCGCGACCTCCATCGTCTGGGCCGCGACCGCGTGCCCCGAGGCCGAATGTTACTCGTCAGTCGCGTTTCCAACCTCTCACGGTCAGGGAACCGGTGCCTGTGAGTTCCTTGGGTGAAGTAACGTGACGGCCGTGTCGGAATTGGTCAAGACCCCACAGGTTGTCATTGATGACGCGGAGATCTTCGCGGCCCACGAGGGGGGCAAGCTCTCGGTCGAACTGAAGGAACCGCTGGACACCCAGCGCGCGCTTTCCATCGCCTACACCCCGGGCGTCGCCCAGGTGAGCCGCGCCATCGCCGCCGACGCTACGCTGGCCAAGAAGTACACCTGGGCGAACCGCCTGGTGGCCGTGGTCAGCGACGGCAGCGCCGTGCTCGGCCTCGGCGATATCGGCCCGGCGGCCTCGCTGCCGGTCATGGAGGGCAAGAGCGCGCTGTTCAAGACCTTCGGTGGGCTCAACTCCATCCCGATCGTGCTCGACACCAAGGATCCCGACGAGATCGTCGAGACGCTGATCCGGCTGCGGCCGACGTTCGGCGCGGTGAACCTGGAAGACATCTCCGCACCCCGGTGCTTCGAGATCGAGCGCCGCGTCATCGAGGCGCTGGACTGCCCGGTGATGCACGACGACCAGCACGGCACCGCCATCGTGGTGCTCGCCGCGCTGCTGGGCGCGGTCAAGGTGCTCGAGCGCGACATCCACGATCTCAAGGTCGTGGTGTCCGGCGCCGGCGCGGCCGGTGTCGCCTGCACCAACATCCTGATCAACAGCGGTATCAGCGACATCGTGGTGCTGGACAGCAAGGGCATCGTGGAGAGCGGTCGCAGCGACCTGAACTCCTTCAAGGCGGAGCTGGCCCAGCGCACCAACCCACGCGGGCTCACCGGCGGGGTGGCCGAGGCGCTCAGCGGCGCCGACGTCTTCCTGGGGGTCTCGGCCGGTCTGGTCCCCGAGGAGCTCATCGCGACGATGGCGCCGGGCGGCATCGTGTTCGCGCTGTCCAACCCCGACCCGGAGATCCATCCCGACGCGGCGCGGAAGTACGCCTCGGTGGTGGCCACCGGTCGCAGCGACTTCCCGAATCAGATCAACAACGTGCTGGCCTTCCCGGGGGTGTTCCGGGGCGCGCTGGACGCCGGTGCGCGCCGTATCACCGAGGAGATGAAAGTCGCTGCCGCGCATGCGATCTTCTCGGTCGTCGGCGATGACCTCGCCACCGACCACATCGTGCCGAGCGCGCTGGACCCGCGGGTGGGTCCCGCGGTTGCCGCCGCGGTCGCGGAAGCCTCCGGCGTCTGAGATCCGGTCGACGATGCGGCGGTGGGCGGTCGCGCTGGTCGCGCTGCTGATCGCCGGGTGCGGTGGGCAGGCGCCCCCACCGGCGTCGGTGTCGGTCGGCGCCGACGGCCAGTCGGCACTGCTCGCGCACCTGTACGCCGCCGCGCTGCGCTATTACGGCAGCCCGGCGCATGTGCAGAACACGCCGGATCCCTTGGCGGCGCTGGATTCCGGTGACGTCGACGTGGCACCGGCGTTGACCGGTGACGTGCTGGCCCGGTTCGCGCCGGACGCGCCGGCACGATCGGCGGCCCAGGTGTACCGCGCCATGGTCGGAGCGCTCCCGGAAGGGCTGGGCGCCGGTGACTATGCCGACGGTGCCTCCGACAAACCGGTCGTCGCGGTGACCGGGCCGACCGCCACCGACTGGGGCGCCCGTGACGTCAGCGCGCTGATCGCCCGCTGTGATGCGTTGAAACCCGGTGTCGTGGAAGGGGTTCAGGTTCCGGAATCGTTCGGCACCTGTACGCCGACCGCGCCCGAGGAATTCCCCGACGCCGAGGCGTTGTGGGCGGCGTTGCGCAGCGGCGCGATCGACATCGCCTGGACCTCGGCGGCGGCACCGGATTTCCCCGCGGATCTGACGATGCTGTCGGACCGGACGGCACTGATCCGCGCCGAGAACGTGGTGCCGGTTTTCCGGCGGAACACCCTGAGCCAGATGCAGTTACGGTCGGTCAACGAACTGGCCGGTGTGCTCGACACCGACGCCCTGGCGCAGCTGCGCGCCGAGGTGGCCGCCGGCGCCGAGCCGGGGGCGGTGGCCAACGCCTGGTTGGACACCCACCCGCTCGGTCACTGAGATATGGCCGCCGACTACTTCGGGATCAGGCCGTTGGCCACCGTCGAGAACAGCTTCTGATAGCCCGAACCGGTGATCCGGACGAACACGTCGAGGATCTTCGCGTCGGCACCGACCAGTACCCGGGCGCGATCCTTGCGGACCGCCTCCAGGATGATCTTGGCTGCCCGCTCGGGCGAGGTCTTGGCGAGCTTCTTGTCGAAGGCGTTGGCCATCTTCTGCACGTCGATACCCTCGGCGGCGGTGGCATTGCGTGCGATCGCGGTCTTGATGCCGCCGGGGTGCACGCAGGTCACCTTGACCGGGTGCTTGGCCACGGCCATCTCCTGGCGCAGGGCCTCGGTGAATCCGCGCACCGCGAACTTCGCCGCGTTGTAGGCGGCCTGGCCGGGCACCGAGAAGATGCCGAAGAGGCTGGAGACGTTGACGACGTGCCCGTCACCGGATTCGATCAGGTGCGGCAGGAAGGACTTGGTGCCGTTGACGACGCCCCAGAAGTCGACGTCCATGATCCGCTCGATGTCCTTGTAGGAGCTGACCTCGATATCGCCGGAGTACGCGATACCGGCGTTGTTGTAGATCTGGTTGACCTTGCCGAAGTGTTCCTTGACCGATGCGGCGTACAGCTCGAAGGCCTCACGCTCGGTGACATCGAGGCGATCGGACTTCACGGGTGCACCGATGGCTTTCAGGCGCTCCTCGGTGACCGCCAGCCCCTCGGCGTCGACATCGCTGATCGCCAGCTTGGCGCCCGAGCGGCCCAGCTCGACGGCCAGTGCCTGCCCGATGCCCGAGCCGGCGCCCGTCACGACGCAAACTTTTCCGGCAAAGCCCTCCATGCGCACACTCCTGTCGTGACCAACTGTTGTTCGATTGTGTTCGACCTTAGCCGTTACCGGCGGTACCGCAGCCGACCGGGTCGGTCCGTTCTCCACGAACGCGGTGACGAGGTCGGCGAACTCGTCGGGCCGCTCGATCTGCGGCATGTGTCCGGCGCCGGCGAACAGGTGGACCTGAGCGTCGGGAAACTGCCGCCGGGCCGCGCCGAGGTGCACCGCGGGCAGGATGCGGTCGCGGTCGCCCCAGATCAACAGGGTGGGCCGCGGATGCGCGGCCACCGCTGCCAGCAGCTCCTCGCGCCACTGCGGGCGGACTCCGCGCGCGGTGCCGAGCTGGTTGGCGAGCTCGTGCAGAAACGCCCCGGTGCCGGGCTGCGCAGCGATCCGCAGCGCATGCTCGACGCGTTCTGGGGTGGCCAGTGCCGGGTCGGCGAAGATCCGGCGCTCCATCAGCCGGGCGCCGGCCGTGGTGCTGTGGGTGGCGGCGTAGCGGCCCAGCCCGGGCAGCGACAACATCCGCAGCAGCGGGGTGACCTCGGCGCCGAAACCGGCGCTGTTGACCAGGGTCAGGCTGGCGACCCGGTCGGGGTGGGAGGCCAGCAGTTGCATGGCGACCGCACCGCCGAGCGAATTGCCGATGACGTGGCATGGCCGGGTCTCACCGAGCGCGGCCAGCGTGCCGGCCACCCCGTCGGCCAGGGCGCCCAGGTCGGCGGGTCCCTCCCGGCGGGCCGAGAACCCGAACCCGGGCTGGTCCGGAGCGATCACATAGAACCGTTGCGACAGTCGCTGTACCTGCTCGGACCAGTCCTCGAGGCTGCGGGAGATGCCGTGCAGCAACAGCACCGGCCTGTTCTGGGGGTCGCCGGTTGTCTGGACTCGGACGGCACGGTCATCGACCGTCAGAAGGCGCATCCCACCATGATGTGACGGGCATCTCGCGAAGCCCAGTGGCAGAACGCATCTCATTCGACCATCGATGGGGCATTTTGTGCGCTGGGAGTGTAACAATGCCCGCGTGCGCAGCGATGCCCCTTTCATGATGCGTTTGCGATTCGCGGTTGCCGCCGGTGCCGTCCTGTCCGCCGGTCTGCTGGCCGCCGCCCCCGCCCAGGCCGATCCGGCCACCGACTTCCTGAACACCCTGGACGGGTCGGGTCTGAGCGGCATCAACCCGGCCGACGCCGTCTCGGCGGGGCAGTCGGTGTGCCCGATGCTGGCAGACGGCGGCCAGAACCTCGCCGATGTCGCCGGGCAGGTCTCGGACACGATCGGGCGTCCGCTCGGGCCGGCCACCATGTTCACCGGGTTCGCGATCTCGGCGTTCTGCCCCGGCGCGATGACGTCCCTGGCCAATGGTGAGTCGCCGATCCCCGGTCTTTTCTGACCTCGAACGTGAAGAAGGTCGCGAGAATCGAACGGATTCTCGCGACCTTCTTCACGTTGGGCGCAACTACGGCGCGAACGCCTCGTCGATGATCTCCTGCTGCTCGACCGCGTGCACCTTCGAAGAACCCGAGGACGGAGCCGACATGGCGCGCCGGGAGATGCGCTTGATCCCGGTCAGCTTCTCCGGCAACAACTCCGGCAGGGAGAGCCCGAACGTCGGCCAGGCGCCCTGGTTGGCCGGCTCCTCCTGCACCCAGAAGAACTGCGACACATTGGGGTATTCGTCGAGCGTGGCGTTCAGCCGGCGCCGCGGAAGCGGGTAGAGCTGCTCGATGCGGATGATCGCCACATCGTCACGCTTCTCCTTGGCCTTGCGGGCCACCAGCTCGTAGTAGATCTTGCCGCTGGTGAGCAGCACCCGCTTGACCTTCGACCGCTCGCCGACGCCCTCCTCGTAGGTGGGCTCCTCCAGCACCGAGCGGAACTTGATCTCGGTGAAGTCCTTGACCTCGCTGACCGCAGCCTTGTTGCGCAGCATCGACTTCGGGGTGAAGACGATCAGCGGCCGGTGGATGCCGTCGAGGGCGTGCCTGCGCAGCAGGTGGAAGTAGTTCGCCGGGGTCGAGGGCATCGCCACGGTCATCGAACCCTCCGCGCACACCTGCAGGAAGCGCTCGATACGGCCCGACGTGTGGTCGGGGCCCTGACCCTCGTGACCGTGCGGCAGCAGCAGCACGACATCGGAGAGCTGGCCCCACTTGGCCTCGCCGGAGGAGATGAACTCGTCGATGATCGACTGCGCACCGTTGACGAAATCGCCGAACTGGGCCTCCCACAACACGATTGCGCCGGGGTTGCCCACCGAGTAGCCGTATTCGAAGCCCACCGCTGCGAACTCGGACAGCGCCGAGTCGTACACCATGAAGCGGCCACCGGTCGGGTTGCCGTCGGTATCCACGGTCAGCAGGTCCAGGGGGGTGAACTCGGCGCCGGTCTTGCGGTCGATGATCACCGCATGACGCTGGGTGAACGTGCCACGCCGGACGTCCTGCCCGGTGAACCTGACCGTCTTGCCTTCGGAGACAAGCGAACCGAGGGCCAGCAACTCGCCGAACGCCCAATCCACCTTGCCCTCGTAGGCCATCTCGCGGCGCTTCTCCAGCACGGGCTGCACCCGGGGATGGACATTGAAGCCCTCCGGTGCGGCCAGGTGCGCGTCACCGATACGGGCCAGCACGGCCTTGTCGACGGCGGTGTTCAGCCCCTTCGGGGTCTGCTGGTCGGCTTCCACCGATTCGCTCGGCTCGATCTCGTGCTTCTCCAGCTCGC
Organism: Mycolicibacterium frederiksbergense; assembly: GCA_030499155.1. Lineage (GTDB taxonomy): Bacteria > Actinomycetota > Actinomycetes > Mycobacteriales > Mycobacteriaceae > Mycobacterium > Mycobacterium frederiksbergense_A. Next base: position 3,127,141 of record JAUKNU010000001.1, read on the forward strand.
GGACCTCGTTGAACACCCGCTCCAGTTGGCCCTGGTAGTCGCGCAGTGCGTCCTCGGCCTCCTTCATCGAGATGTCACCGCGGCCGATCAGCGCCTCGGTGTAGGTCTTGCGGACACCGCGCTTGGTGTCGATCACGTCGTACATTCCGGGCTGCGTCATCGACGGGTCATCACCCTCGTTGTGCCCGCGGCGGCGGTAGCACAGCATGTCGATGACGACGTCCTTGCCGAACTGCTGCCGGAAGTCCATGGCCAGCTTGGCCACCCAGACGCAGGCCTCGGGATCGTCACCGTTGACGTGGAAGATCGGCGCGCCGACCATTTTCGCCACGTCGGTGCAGTACTCGCTGGAACGCGAGTCGTGCGGTGAGGTGGTGAAGCCGATCTGGTTGTTGACGATGATGTGGATGGTCCCGCCGGTGCGGTAGCCGCGCAGCAGCGCCAGGTTCAGGGTCTCGGCGACCACACCCTGGCCCGCGAAGGCGGCGTCACCGTGCAGCATCATCGGCACCACCGAGAACGCCTCGTGCTCCTCGGGGGAGGCGAAGTCGATCAGGTCCTGCTTGGCGCGGACCAGTCCCTCCAGGACCGGGTCGACGGCCTCCAGGTGGCTCGGGTTGGCGACCAGCGACACCGCAATGTCGTTGTCCCCGAACATCTGCAGGTAGGTACCGGTGGCGCCGAGGTGGTACTTCACGTCGCCGGAACCGTGCGCCTGGCTCGGGTTCAGGTTGCCCTCGAACTCCCCGAAGATCTGCGAGTAGGGCTTGCCGACGATATTGGCCAACACGTTGAGCCGGCCACGGTGCGGCATGCCGATGACGACCTCGTCGAGGCCGTGTTCGGCGGCCTGGTCGATGGCGGCGTCCATCATCGGGATGACGGTCTCCGCGCCCTCCAGCGAGAACCGCTTCTGCCCGACGTACTTGGTTTGCAGGAACGTCTCGAAGGCCTCGGCCGCGTTGAGCTTGCTCAAGATGTACTTCTGCTCGGCGACCGTCGGCTTGGCGTGCTTGGTCTCGACGCGCTCCTGAATCCACTTCTGCTGCTCGGGTTCCAGGATGTGGGTGTACTCCACACCGGCGTGCCGGCAGTAGGCGTCGCGCAGCACCGAGAGCACATCGCGCAGCTTCTTGTATTCGGCGCCGGCGAAACCGTCGACCTTGAACTCGCGATCCAGATCCCACAGCGTCAGGCCGTGGGTCAGCACGTCGAGGTCGGGGTGGCTGCGGAAGCGGGTCTTGTCCAGCCGAAGCGGGTCGATATCGGCCATCAGGTGACCACGGTTGCGGTAGGCCGCGATGAGCTCGATGATCCGGGCGTTCTTGTCGAAGATCGAGTCCGGGTTGTCGATACGCCAGCGCACCGGCTCGTACGGGATCCCCAGTTCCATGAAGATCTCGTCGTAGAACTCGTCGTCGAGCAACAGGGTGTGGATCGTGCGCAGGAAGTCGCCGGATTCCGCACCCTGGATGATGCGGTGGTCATAGGTCGAGGTCAGCGTGATCAGCTTGCCGACGCCGAGCTCGGCGATGCGCTCCTCGCTGGCACCCTGGAACTCAGCCGGGTACTCCATGGCGCCGGCGCCGATGATGGCGCCCTGGCCGCGCATGAGGCGAGGCACCGAGTGCACGGTGCCGATGGTGCCCGGGTTGGTCAGCGAGATGGTGACGCCACCGAAGTCCTCGGCGGTGAGCTTGCCGTCGCGGGCACGCCGCACGATGTCCTCGTAGGCCGCGATGAACTGGCCGAACTTCATCGTTTCGCAGCGCTTGATGGCCGCGACGACCAGCGTGCGGTTGCCGTCCTTGCCGGGCAGATCGATGGCCAGGCCCAGGTTCGTGTGCGCGGGGGTGACGACATTGGGCTTGCCGTCGACCTCGGCGAAATGCCGGTTCAGGTTCGGGAACTTCTTGACCGCCTGCACGATGGCGTAGCCGAGCAGATGGGTGAAGCTGATCTTGCCGCCGCGGGTGCGCTTGAGGTGGTTGTTGATCACCACGCGGTTGTCGATCATCGCCTTGGCCGGGATGGCCCGCACGCTGGTGGCCGTGGGCACGTCCAGCGAGGCGTTCATGTTCTTGACGACGGCGGCCGAAGCGCCGCGCAGCACGGTGTTCTCATCGCCCTCGGCCGCGGGGGCAGCGGCGGCGGGCTTCGTGGGGGCCGGCTCCGGCTTCTTGGCCGGGGCTGCGGACTTCGGCGCCGGGGCCTCGGCCTTCGGAGCGGCCTTCGGAGCGGGCTTGGCCTCGGTCTTGGTTTCGACCTTTGCCTCGGACTTCGCCTCAGCCTTTGCCGGGGTCGACGGGGCGGGTGCGGCCTTTGCGGGCGCCGACGGCTTGGCCGCGGCGGGTCCGGATTTCTGGGCCGGGGTGTCCATCGACTCGGGGGCGTAGTCCACCAGGAACTCGTGCCAACTCGGATCCACCGACGAAGGATCCTCGCGGAACTTGCGATACATCTCTTCGACGAGCCACTCGTTCTGTCCAAAAGGTGATGGTGAACTGCTCACAGCAGCGTTTCGCCCCGATTCCTCTGTCCCGGCAGGCGAAGTCCGGCGTCGCCCGCGCGCTGTTTGTCTACGGTTGCCCGCATTTGGCCGACTAAAGGCTACGCCTCGGAACACACCCCCACCACGAGAGTGCTACTTGTCACTCCAGCTGGGCCGAGGGCAGCACGTGTAGGGTCGACGGCCACCTCGGCGGCGGGCTGCCGAACGCGAGGCTCGCATTCTTGACGATTCGCTTGCCCATCAACCGGTTACCGACACCTCCGACGACTGCGCCCACACCCACCGGCAGCAGTTTGCCGAACGCGATGGCCCCGCGCTTGAGGGCGTACTTCTTGACGAAGTACTTGACCAGCCGGTTGTTCAGCTGGGACACCGCGGGCAACGGCAGGGTCGCGGCCCCGTCGGAGATCCACGCCCCGCTGGTGCGACCGCCGCCGAGCAGATCGGCCACCGCGTGCTTGCTGTCTTCGCCGACGAGTACGGCCAGCACCAGTGCCCGACGCCGTTCGCGGTGTTGGGCGGGAATGCCGTGCACCTCGGCGACCGCCAGCACGAACACCGCCGTCGCCTCCAGGAACACCAGGGTCTCCCCGGCGACCGCGGACATCGCCACCAGCGTGCCGATACCCGGGAACGCGGCGGCCGAACCGACCGCCGCACCGCTGGCCATCACCGCGGCCAGGTAGTGCTTCTCCAGCGAGGTGATGATCTCGGCCGGCGTCGCGTCGGGCCGCTGCTTGCGCAGCCGGTCCACATACGCGGTGACGGCGGGCGCCTGCAGCCGTGTGCTGCGTTCGAGGATCTGGGACAGGGCCTTGGCGGCGGCACTGGGGTCGTCGTCAGCCCCCTCGCGGACCGCGGGCAGATTCTTGCTGCTGGACCGAGCGTTCATCGGTGATTCTCCCATCGCATCCCCGGGATCGGCTCCCACGGTGCCTGTCGAATACCCAGGTTAGTGCTCGTTCAACGAGCGGGGGTGCAGTCCGGGTGCCCGCCCGGGTAGTGACGGCGGTCACCGCCCGATCCGGGAAGAAAAAACCTCGGTGCGACGCTGGCCATAGTCGTGGCAACATCCCTGGGCGTGACAACCGAGCCAGTGGCGCCCAGCAGGCTCCGGATGATCACCGTCCTGGGTCTGATGATCGCGCTCGGTCCGCTGACCATCGACATGTATCTGCCCGCGCTGCCGCGTATCGCCGAGGACCTTTCGGTGTCCTCGTCGGTGGTGCAGTTGACGCTCACCGGCACGCTGGCCGGGCTGGCCTTCGGGCAGCTCATCATCGGACCGCTCTCGGACTCGCTGGGGCGACGCATTCCGCTGATGGCCGGTATCGCGCTGCACATGGTGGCCTCGTTGGTGTGCCTGTTCGCGCCGAACATCGAGGTCCTCGGCGCCGGGCGGGTGCTGCAGGGATTTGGTGCCGCCGCGGCGGCCGTGGTGGCCGTCGCCGTCGTCGGCGACCTCTACGTCGACTCCGCGGCCGCCACCGTCATGTCCCGGTTGATCCTGGTCCTCGGTGTCGCACCCGTCATCGCGCCGTCCCTGGGCGCGGTGGTGCTGCTGAAGGCGTCGTGGCACTGGATCTTCGCGGTGCTCGTGGTGCTGGCCGGGCTGCTGTTCCTGCTGGCCGCGCTGGCGCTGCCCGAGACGCTGCCGACATCCCACCGGCGGCCGCTGCACGTGCGCTCCATCGTCGCCACCTACGGCGAACTGCTGCGCGACTTCCGCTTCGTCACGTTGGTGCTGGTGGCAGCGCTGAGCATGGCCGGGCTGTTCGGGTACATCGCCGCGGCGCCGTTCGTGCTGCAGGGCGACTACGGGCTGAACCAGCAGTCCTTCGCGCTGGTATTCGCCGCTGGCGCGATCATCCTGATCGGAGCCACCCAGTCCAATGTGGTGTTGCTGCGCCGGTTTGCGCCGCAGGCGATCATGCTCGTCGCCCTGGTGGTCTCCGTCATCGCCGCCATCGTGTTCGTCGTGCTCGCGGTCACCGGGGTCGCCGGCCTGGCCGGCTTCCTGGGGCCCGTGCTGGTCATCCTGGGCGGGATGGGCCTCGTCCTGCCCAATGCGCCCGCGGTGGCGCTGTCACGGCATCACGATGCCGCGGGCACTGCGGCCGCATTGCTGGGCGCCGCGCAGTTCGGGCTGGGCGCCGTGACCGCGCCGGTGGTCGGCATGCTGGGCAACAACGAATTCGCGCTGGCGCTGGTGATGCTGGTCGGGTCGGCCATCGCGTTGGCGGCCATGGTGTTCGTCGGCGTGCCGTCCCGTGCCGAGGACGGCGCGGGCGAGCCCGAGGTGCTCGGCGATCCGCTTTCCGAACCGGCCTGATCGCCGGCCGCCCGGTTGCGCAGTGTGACCGGCCCTGACTTGTCGGGATTCGGGTGGGTCCGTAGCGTCGGGCAGATCGCCGACCTCCCGATGACCAAGTAGATGTCCGAAAACCTCACTGACCGACGCGCGCCCGAGGCCCCCCGGCTGACCGAGGGGGCCCGCCAGTCCAACCCGTGGCATGCGCTATGGGCGATGCTCGTCGGGTTCTTCATGATCCTGGTCGATTCCACGATCGTCGCCGTCGCCAACAAACGCATCATGGAGGCGCTGAACACCGACTACGACGGTGTCATCTGGGTCACCAGCGCCTATCTGCTCGCCTTCGCCGTGCCGCTGCTGGTGGCGGGCCGCCTCGGTGACCGTTTCGGCCCGAAGAACCTGTACCTGATCGGGCTGGCGGTCTTCACCGCCGCCTCGTTGTGGTGTGGGCTGGCCGGCTCCATCGAGGTGCTCATCGCGGCGCGGGTGATGCAGGGTCTCGGCGCTGCGCTGCTGACGCCGCAGACGTTGTCGATGATCACCCGGATCTTCCCGGCCGCCGGCCGGGGCGTGGCGATGAGCGTGTGGGGTGCGACGGCCGGGGTGGCCACCCTGGTGGGACCGATCGCCGGCGGACTCCTGGTCGACGGTCTGGGCTGGCAGTGGATCTTCTTCGTCAACGTGCCGATCGGCATCATCGGGCTGGGCCTGGCGCTGTGGCTGGTGCCGACCCTGCCCACCACCCTGCACCGCTTCGACATCCTGGGTGTCGCGCTGTCGGGCCTGGCGATGTTCCTGATCGTCTTCGCGCTGCAGGAGGGCCAGTCGCACCAGTGGGAGCCGTGGATCTGGGCGGTGATCGCGACCGGAGCCGCGCTGCTGGTGGCCTTCGTCTATTGGCAGTCGGTCAATCCCCATGAACCGCTGATCCCGCTGACGATCTTCCGCGACCGCAACTTCACGCTGTCCGCCCTCGGCGGTGCCGTCATCGGTTTCGTGGTGACCGCGATGATCCTGCCGGTGATGTTCTACGCGCCGGTGGTGGCGGGTCTGTCCTACACCCGCTCGGCCTTGCTGACCGCACCGATGGCGATCGCCTCCGGTGCGCTGGCGCCGTTGGTGGGGCGCATCGTCGACCGCACCCACCCGACGCCGGTCATCGGATTCGGCTTCTCCACGGCGGCCATCGCGCTGACGTGGCTGTCGTTCGACCTGACGCCGGCCACGCCGATCTGGCGGCTGCTGTTGCCGCTGACCGCGATGGGTGTCGGTATGGCGTTCATCTTCTCGCCGCTCGCGGCGACCGCCACCCGGAACATGTCGCCGGAGTCCGCGGGTGCGGGATCCGGGGTCTACAACGCGACGCGGCAGGTGGGCGCGGTGCTCGGCAGCGCCGCGATGGCGGCGTTCATGACAACCCGGATCAGCGCCGAACTGTCCGCCGCGGGAGTCGAGGTGACCGCCGACGGGCCGGCCCCCGCACTGCCCGGCTTTCTGCACGGGGCCTTCTCCGAGGCGCTGGCACAATCGCTGTTGCTGCCGGCGTTCATCGCCCTCGTCGGCGTGGTGGGTGCGATCTTCCTGCGCGGCTTCGCGACCGGGCCGACCACCCCGAGCGCCATCGCGCCGGTACCGGAGGTGCAGCCGGTCGATGAGCAGCACTCCCTCGACGAGCACTGGGATGACGAAGACGATTACGTCGAGTACACGGTCGACTGGCCGCGGGCGACCCGCGCCGCGGACCCGCCGACCGATCTGATCCCGGCCGTGAGCGACGAACCTGTCGAGCCGCCCACCGATCGCCTCTATGAACACGTCGAGCATCCACTGCATGCGCCCGCCGACACCTGGCATCCCGGGCCGGTCGAAACATGGGAGCACGTCACCGATGAGGCGGATCCTGTCCAGGAACCCGAACCCGAACCCGAACCCGAACCCGAACCTGAGCCCGAACCCGAACCTGAGCCCGAACCCGAACCTGAGCCCGAACCTGAGCCCGCGGAGCAGCCCCACGACGCGGCGTGGCGCAGCATCCTCGACGACCTCTTGGCCGCCCCGGCCGACGATCAGATCGGGCACGCGCGCAACGGTTTTCACACCGATCAGCAGGGTTGGTTCCAGCCGCTGGAACCGCCTTCGGCTCACGAGCAGGCCGAGTCCTCGGGCCGGCATTCCCGGCCGAGCCGCGGCCGGCACTCCCGCGAGGACTGATCAGCGCACCCGTTGCGCGCTCAGTCTTTTCGAGGCGTCGGTGGGTGGCGGGTCCGGCGGCGTGCTGTTGCCGCCGGACCCGCTGTGCGGGTGATTTTCTCTGTTCAGTTTTCAAGGTGCTGAGTCGTGGTTTATGCGGCGGTGAACCGTCCTGGGTCTGGTGGAGATCGTGAACGCACCAGGAGGATGTTGTTGTGGCTGCGCCGAGGAAGTTCGACCCAGAGACCCGTGAGCGGGCGGTACGGATGTATCAGGACCGGATTTCCCAGACTGGGGATTCCAAGCGAGGGGCCCGCCGGTATGTCGGCGAGATCCTCGGAATCAATGAAGCTACGTTGCGCAACTGGGTAGAGAATCGCTACGGCAGCAGCGACTCGGCGGTTGTCGATGGGGCTGTGGATTCTTCTGCGGAGTTGAAGTCGTTGCGCCGAGAGAACGCCGAATTGCGCAGGGCCAATGAGATTCTCAAGACAGCGACAGCGTTTTTCGCAGCGGCGGAGGTCGACCGCCGACTTCGGTGATCGTCGATTACATCGATGCCCACCGTCACCAGTTCGGGGTCGACCCGATCTGCACCGTGCTCACCAGCTACGGCGTCAAGATCGCCCCGTCCACCTATTACGCGGCCAAAGCCCGCGGCCCGGTCAGCGACACTGCCTGGACCGAGGCGCACGCCGCCAACACCGTGCACCGGTTGTTTGTGTCCAACCGGCGGCTTTACGGGGTCCGCAAGATGTGGCACGCGATGAAACATGCAGGCCATGATGTGGGCCGTGACCAGGTCAGCCGGCTGATGGGCATCTGCGGCATCAGCGGAGCCGTTCGTGGCCGGCGGCGCACCACGGTGACCACGACCGCTGATCCGGGCGCACCGCGCCATCCCGATCTGATCGCCCGCCAGTGGGGTGCTCCGAGACGGCCTGATCAATGGTGGGTGGCCGATTTCACCTACACCTGGACCTTGGCGGGGTTCGTCTACACCGCGTTCTGCGTGGATGTGTACTCACGCCGAATTCTGGGGTGGCGGGTGATGTCGACCAAGGCGACACCGCTGGTTCACAGCGTGCTCGAACAGGCTGTGTTCACCCGTCGCAGAACCGATTTCCGTTTCACGACAACGGGTTTGATACATCACTCCGATGCCGGAAGTCAGTACACATCTCTGGCCTTCACCGATGCTCTGCACGACTCGGGAATCGCAGGATCGATCGGCTCGGTCGGTGATGCTTTGGACAATGCACTGATGGAATCAGCGATCGGTCTCTATAAGACCGAGTTGATCAATCGGGCCCAGCCCTGGACCGGGCGCTCCGAGGTGGAACGCGAAACCGCCGCCTGGGTGCATTGGTACAACACCACCCGCCTGCACTCGGCCCTGGGCTATCTCTCGCCCTCGGAGTACGAGGACCGGTACCGTCACACCGTCGCCTCAACCGCGGAGGTGGCATAACCGAGGTCTCCATCCAGACCAGGACGGTTCAAACAGATTGCGCAAGGTCACCGCCGCCGCCAACACCCCCAGCAACCGCTGTTCATCGATCACCCGCCGCGGGCAGTCCAGCAGATGAAACAACGTGCGATCACCGTCGTCCTCGGGCGGTGGCGCCTCGGCCAGGTCATCGATCAATGCATCAACAAACGCGTCGAGATCAGTGGCGTCCACGTGGATACCGACTTTCACAGAAGGTGCCCAACGGGGCACGATCAGTCACAACGGTTCGCACAGCCCCCAGGGGGCCATCGAACCTCGCGGCGACCGAAGTCGCGGTCTGTGCTCACCGGGTGGCGATGGGAGCAACGTCGCATTCGAACTTGTGTTCGATGCTACGCCGAATCAAGGCCCCGCGCAAGGGAAATTTTGAGGGAAACGGGTGAGGTTTGGTGGTGACGCTTCTGCCTCGACATGAGGGTGGTGGTCGCCGGCGGCCTCATCAATTTTGTCGTTCGCCTTGCCTCTCGCGGTGGCTCGATGATGCGCCCCGCGGGGCGGTCTGGAGGCCGCGTGCGAATCTTCCGAATTTCGATCTACGCATTGCGCACACGCAAAGTCCGAAGGGCTGATTGCCTTGTGCAAGAACGAGACCGAAGACCTGTCAGGTGAACAGCACGGCCCGGTTCAGATACCCCGTCGGGTCCAGCGCGGATTTGACCGTGCGCATCGCGGCGATGTCGGCCTCGGTGCGCGCCATCGGCAGGTAATCGCGTTTGCGGGAACCGACCCCGTGTTCGGAGCTGACGTTGCCGCCGTACTCGGCGATCAGTGCCATCATCGCCGAGTACAGCGCCTTCTCCCGATCGCCGTCGAGTGCGCACCGCACCAGATTCAGGTGCAGGTTGCCCTCACCGATATGGCCGAACAACACCGGAATCGCCTCGGGGGCATGCGCGCCGACAAGTTCGACGGCCGCGGCGCTGAACCCGGCGATGGCCGCCAACGGTAGCGACACGTCGAACTTCAGCGGCGGGCCGTAGGCGCCCAGCACCTCGCCGACGGATTCACGGACCTGCCACAACCTTTGGGAGGCAATGGTATCCATGCCGACGGCCGGCTCACCGCTGAGTTCGGCATCCTCCAGCGCCTCGGCCAGGCTCTCGGTGCGGTCGCTGTCACCGGCCAGTTCGATCAACAACATCCAGGCTCCGCTCACCGGGGCGGGCACGCCGAGGTGTTCTGCGGTCAGCGCGGCCGCGCGGGCGTCGATGAGTTCCAACGCCGCGATACCGTCGGCGTCACGGAACCGGCGCCCGACCGCGATCAACGCCTCCAGATCGTCGAACCCGGCCACCGCGGTGACCCGGTGCGCCGGAACCGGATGCAGGCGCAGATCCAATCCGGTGATCACGCCGAGGGTGCCCTCGGCGCCGACGAACAGAGCGGTCAGGTCGTAACCGGTGTTGTCGCTGCGGACCTCGCTGTGCCTGCGCAACACCGTCCCGTCGGGCAGCGCCACGTCCAGCCCGATGACCTGCTCGCCCATGTTGCCGTAACGCACGGTGCGCAGGCCGCCGGCGTTGGTGGAGGCCATCCCGCCCACCGTTGCGGAGTCCCGGGCGGCCAGATCCACCCCGAACAGCAGACCGGCCGCACCCGCCGCGCGCTGTACCGCGGCCAGGGTGGCACCGGCCCCCACCCGCACCCGGCGTTCGACGGTGTCGACCGGGTCGATGGTGGTGAGCCGCTCGGTGGACAACAGCACATCGTGGTGTTCGGGCACCGTGCCGGCCACCAGCGAGGTGCGCCCGCCCTGCACTGTCACGAACACCCCTGCCTCACGGCAGGCCCGCAGCACCGCGGCCACCTCGTCGGCGGTGCCGGGCCGCACCAGCGCGCCGGCCCGGCCGCGGTAGCGGCCGGTGTGGTCGACCGCACGGCCGGACAACACATCGGGATCGGTGCTCACCTGACTCGCTCCGACGATCGCGGCGAGCTGCTCGATCAGTGTGGCGGACAGCGGTTCGGTCATTGCGTCGGTGTATCACATGCGGTGAGGGCGAGAAACGCGCCGAGCTCGATGAGCCCGTCCGGCTTACCGGGCAGGTAGTCGGTCAACTGGGCCGAACGCACCAGCACCGCCGCATACTTGGCGCGGCTGATCGCCACGTTGAGCCGATTCCTGTTCAACAGGAAGCCGATACCGCGGGGCACGTCGTCGATCGAGGACGCCGTCATCGACACGAAGACCACCGGGGCCTGCCGGCCCTGGAACTTGTCGACGGTGCCGACCTGCACATCGGGCAGCCCCGCCGCGTCGAGGCGCCTGCGCAGCAGCACCACCTGGGCGTTGTAGGGCGTCACGACCAGGATGTGCTGCTGGCCCAGCGCGACCGTGCCGTCCTCGTCGGTCCACGCGGCGCCCAGCAGCGCCATGATCTCGGCGATGATCGCGTCGGCCTCCTCGGGGCTCTCGGTCGAGTTGCCGCTGTGCTCGACGGCCAGCACCCGCACCCCGGGCGCGACACCGTCCAGCCGCCGGGCCGCGCTGACCTCCTCGTAGGCCTGCAGCCGGCCGTCATAGGACAGTCGCGACACCGGCCGGCACACATCGGGATGCATCCGGTAGGACACCTCCAGGAAGTACCCGCGCTCCGGCGGCAGCGTGTGGTGGCCTTCCACCAGCCAGCCCAGCGCCGATTCGTTGACCGGTTCGGGGTGGGTGCCCTGGCTGACCTGCGGCAGCTGCTGCGGGTCACCGAGCAGGAGCAGGTTGCGCGCGGCGGAGGCCACCGCGATGGTGTTGGCGAGGTTGAATTGCCCGGCCTCTTCGACGACCAGCAGATCGAGACTCTGCCGCGGCACCCGCGCGTCGTTGGCGAAATCCCATGCGGTGCCGCCGATCACGCAGCCGCCGTCCGCGGCGATGAAGGCCGGGTAGTCCTTCTCGGCGATCTGGCTCCAGGCGGCGCCCTCGCGGCCCTTCTTCTTGCCGACGCGCTGCGGATCGGCACCGGCGGCGACCACACCGTCGAGCAGGTTCTCCACCACCGCGTGCGACTGCGCGACCACCCCGACCCGCCACCGGTGCTCGGCGACCAGTCGCGCGATCACCGCCGCCGAGGTGAACGTCTTACCGGTGCCGGGCGGGCCGTGCACCGCCAGATACGACGAATCGAGGTCGAGCAGAGCGGCGGTGATGGCCTCGGCGTTGTCGGCGGGGGTGTCCGGCCGCGGTAGCGGATCCCCGCTGACGGTCCGTGGCGGCCTGCGCAGCAGCACATCGGTCACCGCGTCGGCCGGCAGGGCGGGCAGCCCGGCGGCCACCAAGGCCGCGGTGGCATCGACGGACTCCTGTAGTGGCCGGGTGTTGATCGGCGGGCCTGGCGTCAGCGCGAACGGCAGCTGGTCGAAGACCTCCCCGTCCTTGGGTTGGCGCTCGCAGACGATCACCGCGGTCGGCACCTCCGGGTCATCGCATTCGAGCACCGCCACCGACCCGAAGGCACGGCGGTCCGGATCATCGGCCAGCCCCTGCGGTGCGGGCGGGTCGTAAAGGGCGTACATGTCACGGGCGAGTTCGCCGTTGGCCAGTTCGCCGGTCAGCCGGATGTGCCGTTGCGGCTTACGCGCCCTGGGCGGCTGGTGCCAGTTGTTGACGACCTCGGCGGAGTCGGCGACGAACACGCCGCTGTTGTCCGACCATTCGTCGACCGGGTTGTTGACGCGATCAAAGTGGCTCCACCAGAACGGTTTGTCCTCTCGCTTGTGGAAGCCGCGCGCCGCGGCGACCATCGCCACGGCACTCTGTTCGGCGCTGCGTTCCTCGACACCATCTCCCGCGAACTTCATCAGCGTGCGGTTCAGGTCGTCCGAGATCTCGGCGGTGGTCCCGATTTCGTCGGCACGCACCGGCTGTGGGCCGCGCGGGGGTACCTCCGATTCGATGGCCCTGGCCACCAGCCAGTCCCGAAGCCGGCGGGTCGAGCGGCAGTCATACCGGTTGTAGTCCTCGATCTCCTTGAGCACCACCTCGGCGTCGTCGGTGCGGCCCTGTTCCCGCAGCGCGCAGAACTTCGCGTACTGGGTGATGGAGTCGGTGGCGGTGGTGACCTCGCCGCTGCGTAGCTCGTTGCCCATGTAGAGCGGTTCGAGGTACTTGATGCTGTAGCTTTCGGCGCCGACCCGAATGCTCTTGCGCACCAAGGGGTAGAGGTCGACGAGCACACCGTTTCGCAGCAGGTCGTCGACCGCGTTCTCGCCGACGCCGTAGCGTCCGGCCAGCCGGAGCAGGGTGCTCTTCTCGTAGGCCGCGTAGTGGTAGATGTGCATCTTCGGGTGGCGCCTGCGACGCTTGCGCACCATCTCCAGGAAGTCGACCAGCGCCTGACGTTCACTGGCCCGGTCGTGCGCCCAGTACGGGGTGAACTCGTCGGTGACGGTCAGGACGCCCCAGAGGTACTCCAGGCCCCAGTCCCGGCCATTGGTCGTCCACAGCGGGTCACCCTCGAAATCGAAGAACACGTCGCCCTTGTCGGCGTCGGGCAGCACCATCAGCGGCTGGGCATCGACGACCTCGAACGGTGGCTTGCCGTCGACCCGATCGGCGATCTGGAGGCGGGCCTGCCCGGTGAGCGCGGTGACGGTGCGTGTGGACAGTTCGGGGACGGGCCCGTCGTGGGCGGCCAGATCGTGCACCGTGGTGATGCCGGCGTCGATGAGCCGGGCGCGCTGGCTGGTGCGCATGCCCGCGACCAGGAGCAGGTCGTCGGATTCCTTGACCTGCACGCTGCACCCGGGGCAGCGGAAGCAGGCCCGCACCCCGGGGTCGGCCCAGGACACCGCGACGCCGCCGGCCAGGTGCCCGTCGAGCAGCCGCTGCAGCGCGTCGCGGCGCGGCAGGTAGACCGGCAGTAGTTCGTCGACGCGGTAGCTGGAGACCGCCCCGTCACCGAGGACCAGGTCGACCTCCTCGGCGACCGGGACGCCGGCGGTGGCCAATGCGTCGGCGTAGGCGGCCAACTGCAGCAGCGCCTCCACCTTCACCGAGCGGGCCAGCTTGGTGTCGCGCAGCCGGTAGCGCCCGCCGCCGGGGCCGGCTTGCAGAGTGAGAAAGTCGGCGAACCCGGCGAACCTGCCGTCGAACATGGCGGCCTGATAGATGACCGGATCGCCGCGGCGGACCGCGGCCATGGTGTGCTCGGCGGCCGCGGTGAGACCGGTGACCGTGTAAGCGGGCCTGCCGATCACCGTGACCTCGGTGTCCTCGCGGATCTCGGCGAGGTGGCGCTGCTCGTGCTCGTGGCCGAGATCGGCCGTGCGGGCCAGCAGGTCGTCGTCGGTGGAGACGCGCGGACCCCAACCGAGATGGGCGTCGAAGGAACGCAGCAGCGCGTACTCGCAACGCGCGGCGGCCGCGAGGTCGGAGGCGCTGTAGATGACACGACCCTCAGCGACCAACACGCACCCAGGCTAGGGGAGAGCACCGACACCCGTCCTCGGGGCGGGCGGTGTCAGCCGGTGTTGCCGATCAGCTCCACACCGTTGCCGTTCCAGCGGAACCGCACGACGCTGTCGAGCCCGGGCACACCACCGGTGAACTTCAGGGCGATGGTGTCGCCGGTGCTGTTGGTCTGGTCTATGTCGTTGAACCCGTAGGTGTCGGGCACCCCGGTCGGGATGAACTTACCGAGGTGGAACATCACCGCGCGGGTGTTGGCGTTTTCGGCGTTGGTGTTGGCCTTGACGATCACCACAGACAGCGGGGCGCACTCGTTGTAGTTGCCCGCCAACGGTTCCGGGCTCCACGGCTGGTTGCTGCGGGGGTCCTTGGGCAGCGCGGACACGGCCCGCGCGATCTCGGGCGCGGCAAGGTTCACCGCGCACGGATCGGGTGCGGGGGTGGCCGCGGGCGGGGGCGGCGGCACGGGCGCGGCGACGGTCGTGCTGGCCGGTGCGGCCGCGGTCGGACGGTCGTCCGGGGTCTTGGAGACGGTGGAGTCGCTGGACCCGCACGCCGCCAGCAGCAGGGCCAGAATGGGGGCGGCTGCCAGAACTGGAGCTCTCAACGCAAGCACCTCACAAGACCGAACCGTACCCGTGACGGCCATCCGTCCGGCCGATGCCCGGTCACGCTCTAGACTGCTCTTGAAATGACGTCGCCTGATGAATCCACCCCCACTGCCGAGCTGACCTTCGCTGACCTGCAAATTCACCCTTCGGTGCTGCAGGCCGTCACCGACGTCGGCTACGAGTCGCCGTCCGCGATCCAGGCCGCCACCATTCCGGCCATGCTGGCCGGCTCCGATGTGGTCGGCCTGGCCCAGACCGGAACGGGCAAGACCGCCGCCTTCGCGATCCCCATCCTGTCCAAGATCGACCCCACCAGCAGGCACACCCAGGCCCTGGTGCTGGCACCCACCCGTGAGCTGGCGCTGCAGGTCGCCGAGGCATTCGGGCGCTATGGCCAGCACCTGCCCGGCATCAACGTGCTGCCCATCTACGGCGGCTCGTCCTACGGTCCGCAGCTGGCCGGGCTCAAGCGCGGGGCGCAGGTCGTGGTCGGTACCCCGGGCCGGGTGATCGACCACCTGGAGAAGGGTCGCCTGGACCTTTCGCACCTGGACTACCTGGTGCTCGACGAGGCCGACGAGATGCTGCAGATGGGGTTCGCCGAGGACGTCGAGCGCATCCTCTCCGATACTCCCGAATACAAGCAGGTGGCGCTGTTCTCGGCGACCATGCCGCCGGCCATCCGCAAGATCACCAGCAAGTACCTGCAGGATGCCGTCGAGGTTGCCGTCAAGACGAAGACGGCGACCGCGGAGAACATCACCCAGCGGTTCATCCAGGTCGACGGCCGCCGCAAGATGGACGCGCTGACCCGGGTTCTGGAGGTCGAAGAATTCGACGCGATGATCATCTTCGTCCGCACCAAGCAGGCCACCGAGGAGGTCGCCGAGAAGCTGCGGGCACGCGGGTTCTCCGCGGCCGCGATCAACGGTGACATCGCCCAGGCGCAGCGCGAGCGGACCATCGCCAATCTCAAGGCGGGCGGCACCAAGGGCATCGACATCCTGGTCGCCACCGACGTCGCGGCCCGCGGCCTGGACGTCGACCGCATCACCTATGTGCTCAACTACGACATCCCGCACGACCCGGAGTCCTATGTGCACCGCATCGGCCGCACCGGCCGGGCGGGCCGTTCCGGCACCGCGCTGCTGTTCGTCTCCCCGCGGGAACGCCATCTGCTGAAGTCGATCGAGCGGATCAGCCGGCAGAAGCTGATCGAGATCGAACTGCCCAGCATCGATGACGTCAACGCCCAGCGGGTGGCGAAGTTCAACGACTCGATCAGCGATGCGCTCAACGCACCGGGGATCGAACTGTTCCGCAGGCTCATCGAGGACTACGAGCGCGACCACGATGTGCCGATCGCCGATATCGCCGCCGCGCTGGCGCTGGAATCGCGGGACGGCGAAGCCTTCCTGATGACCGAGCCGCCGCCGGAGAAGCGTCGCGAGCGCGAGGAACGCGCTCCGCGCGAGGACGGGCCGGGGCGCAAGAAACACAGCACCCGCAGTGATCTGGCGACCTACCGCATCGCGGTGGGCAAGCGGCACAAGGTGATGCCGGGCGCCATCGTCGGCGCCATCGCCAACGAGGGCGGCCTACACCGCAGCGATTTCGGCCACATCTCCATCAAGGTCGACCACTCACTGGTGGAACTGCCGGCCAGTCTGCCCGGCAAGGTCTATAAGGCGCTGGAGAACACCCGCATCCAGGGTGTCCTGATCAACCTGCAACCGGAACGGAGCAGCAAGCCCCGTCGCAAGGACTCGTGACGGCGCAACAACAAGCCCAGGGTGGTCTGGAGTCCGTCTCGACCACCGATCGGGTCGCTGCGCTCACCGGTGTCCGTGCCGTCGCCGCCCTGCTGGTGGTGCTCACCCACGCCGCGTACACCACGGGGAAGTATCCGCAGGGCTACACCGGCCTGGCACTCTCGCGTGCCGAGATCGGTGTGCCGATCTTCTTCGTGCTCTCCGGGTTCCTGCTGTTCCGGCCGTGGGTGAAGGCCGCCGCTACCGGGGCGGCGCCGCCGTCGGTGCGCCGGTACGCCTGGCACCGGGTGCGCCGGATCATGCCCGCCTATGTGGTCACCGTGCTGGCCGCCTACGCGCTGTATCACTTCCGGCACGCCGGACCGAATCCCGGCCACACCTGGGAAGGGTTGCTGCGCAACCTTTCTCTGACCCAGATCTACGCCGACAACTACGTCTACCGCTTTTTGCATCAGGGCCTCACCCAGATGTGGAGCCTGGCGGTCGAGGCCGCGTTCTACGTGGCGCTGCCCGCACTGGCCTGGCTGCTGCTCGTCCTGCTGTGCCGGCGCACGTGGCGCCCGGGGCTGCTGTATGTCGGGCTCGCCGTGCTGTTCGCGGTCAGCCCGGGCTGGCTGGTGCTGGTGCACACCACCGATTTCCTGCCCGACGGCGCCCGGCTCTGGTTGCCGACCTATCTGGCCTGGTTCGTCGGCGGGATGCTGCTGGCGGTGCTGGAGGCCAGGGGTGCACGGGCCTACGCCATGGTGTGCATCCCGCTGGCGGTGGTCAGCTATTTCATCGCCTCGACCCCGATCGCGGGGGAGCCGACCACCTCGCCGGCGCTGCTGAGCGAGGCCATCGTCAAGACGATCTTCTACGCCGGCATCGCCACCCTGGTGGTGGCGCCGCTGGCACTGCCCGGACCCACCCGGGCCGGGGATAAGGGCTGGTATTCGCGGCTGCTGGCCAGTAGGCCGATGGTGTTCCTCGGCGAGATCTCCTACGAGATCTTCCTGATCCACCTGATCATCATGGAGCTGGTGATGGTCGAGATCCTGCGCGATCCGGTCTACACCGGATCGATGACGGCGCTGTTCCTCGGCACCATGGTGGCGACCGTTCCGCCGGCCTGGTTGCTGCATCGCTTCACCCGGGTTCGCGACTGACGACGAGACCCTTTCGGTTCAAGTTAGGCTAAGCTAACCTAAGTTGAACTGAGGAGGGGCGATGATCGATCTCAAGCCGCAACGCGGTATCGAAGGTGTGCTGGTCAAGCTGTGGCGGGGCGGCGACTATGAACTCACGGTCACCGGTCGCACCGCGATCACCCCGAACTTCCTGCGTCTGCACTTCACCGGGCCCGAACTGCTCACCGAGCGTCCGATCCACCCGACGATGTGGGTCCGCGGCTGGTTCCCGGACGGCTCGCGTTCGCATCAGCGCGGCTACACCTTGGTGAACCCCGATCCCGAGGCCGGCACCGTCGATATCGACTTCGCCATGCACGACGGGGTCGCCACCCGCTGGGCGCGTGCGGCGCAGATCGGCGACACGCTGGAGGTGACGGTGTTGGGCAGCGATTTCGCCATCCCCGAACCGGCCCCGGCCGGTTACGTCATCGTCGGCGACACGGCGTCGCTGCCGGCCATCAACTCTCTGCTGGAGGCGATCGGCGACGCCCCCGCCCAGGTGTTCCTGGAGTCCTCGCACGATGACGATCGCGAATTGCCGACCGGCAGAACCGATGTGACGTGGGTTGACCGCGTGGACGACGGCGGCGCGCTGGTCGACGCGGTGGCCGCGGCGGCTTTCGATGCCCCGGACCATTTCGGCTGGGTGGCCTGTGACAACCGGACCACCCGGGCGGTGGCCCGGGTGTTGCGTGACGACTACAAGATCCCGCGAAAAGCGGTGAAGGCTCGGGCCTACTGGGCTGCCTGAGGCGCCGCTGCCACCAGTGGCACCACGAACGTCTCGAGCATCATGCGTTCGTCGGCCTCGTCGCGGCCCGGAAACTGCAGCAGCGAGATCAGCACCCGCACCAGCCAGCGCGCCCGCAGTTCCACCGCTTCCTGCTCGCCCATCGAGGCGAGGAACGCCTCGGTCAGCACTCGGATCACCTCCGAGCGTTCACCCATCTCGCCACCGATCGGGCGGGCGGTGCTGGCGAACCACGAAGCGAGTGAAGGGGTTTCGCGCACCCGCTGCAGCGCGGTCAGTGCGCCCTCGGTGACCCGTTGGTGCGGATCGGTCACCCCGGCCAGTCGCTCGCCGATCTCCCCGAACAGCCGGTGGGTCTCCCGGTGCACGTAGGCGGTGTAGAGCACATCCCGGTTCTCGAAGTACCGGTACAGCGTGGCGCGCGAACAGCCTGCGGCACGGGCGATCTCGTTCATCCCCACCGCCGCGGCATCGTGCCGGGTGAACAGGTCCTCGGCGGCGTCCAGGATGCGTTCGGCGGCGGCCTCGGTGCGTCGCTCGGCCAGCCAGTCGGTACCCATCAGATCACTGTAAAGGGCACGGACAGCGGGCGTCGCACATAGCCGCCGCCGGCCCACACGACGTTGTCCTCGTCGACCTCGAAATCCGGTATGCGGGTGAGAAGTTCCTCCAGCGCGACGCGCGACTGCATGCGGGCGGCCGCTGCGCCCAGGCAGTGATGCGCACCGTGGCTGAAGGTCAGGATGTTGCGCGGCTTGCGGGTGATGTCGAGTTCGGCGGCATCCGGGCCGTACTGGCGTTCGTCACGATTGCCGGAGCCGTACAACAGCAGCACCCGGCGCCCGGCCGGAATGGTGGTCTCGGCGACGGTGACGTCGCGGGTGACCGTGCGGGCCAGGCCCTGCACCGGCGAGGTGAGCCGCAGGAACTCGTCGACGGAATCCGGTATCAGGTCCGGGTTTTCGACCAGCATGCGGCGCTGGTCGGGGTTGCGGTGCAGCAGTTGTACCGACCCGCCCAGCATTCCGGTGGTGGTGTCGTTGCCGCCGGTCACCATGGTGAAGGTGAACGCCAGGATGGACAGCACGCCGGCGATGTCGCCGTCGGCTCCCACGCCGGCGGCCACCAGGTGCGACACCGTGTCATCGGCCGGTTCGACGCGCCGGCGTTCGATGAGTGCGGTGAAATAGGCCATCATCCCGCCGAGTGCATCGCCGAGGGTCTCCAGCGCGCCGCCGATACCGCCCTCGGAGGTGTTGGCCGCGACGATCGCGTCGGTCCATCCGTCGAACTGGCCGCGGTCCTCCTCGGGCACGCCCAGATAGTGCGCGACGACCATGGACGGCAGGGGTTTGAACAGTTCCGCCACGATGTCCCCGCCGCCGTTCGCGCGCAACCCCTCGATGCGTTCGATGACGTATTCGCGGACCTTGGGCTCGACGGACTCCACCTGCCGGGGGGTGAACCCCCGTGAAACGAGCTTGCGGAACTCGGTGTGCACCGGCGGATCCTGCATCACCATCGGCGGATTGTCGGCCAGGCCGATCATCTCCAGCTCGCCGTAGTTGACGGTCAGGCCTTGTGCCGAAGAGAAGGTCTGGTGGTCACGCGCGGCGGCGAAGATGTCGGCGTGCCGGGACATCACGTAGTAGTCGCCCGCCGGATCCGGTGTCGCGACATGGTGCACCGGGTCGTGGTCGCGCAGCGCCCGGTACATGGGGAACGGGTCGGACCAGGTTTCGGCGGTGCCGAGGTGGAACACGGCCGGAGCGCCTTGAGACACATCTGCAGGCATGTCTCATAAGTACGACAAGTGGCTCTAGATGTCAAGGCTGCGGAGCCGAACCGCTCCGCACTGCGGAAGCGGCGCGTCGCGGTCGTCCGCTGTGGATCGAGTTCCGTACACCGCTGCACACGCGAGGTCCCGACGATCACCACCCGAAACGAACCGCGTCGGGCTGCCCATCGCCACCTCGCGCCGCTGCAGCGGCGCGCTGCCGGTCAGCACCAACACGACTGCGAAACCGTCGTGGTCACCGGTCGTGGTCATGGGGGTGTTGTACGCGTTCTCCAGCGGCACGAGCCCGCCATAGGTCGCCTGGCCACCCGAGATCAGCGCCGTGGCCAACGCGTCGCGGGCCGCGTTGGACGACACGTAGACGTGCCCGGGTAGCAGTCCGGAGAACCCGACCCGCTCGGTGCTGAAGGCGCCGCTCCACACGAAGCCGGCGTCGGTCTGGATCGGATCGGGCCCGAAGAACCGGCCGTGATCGTTGCGGAACAGGAAGAAATTGTTGGAGTAGGCCTGCAGCGGACCGTGGGGCTTCTGCCCGTAGGTCACGCCGTCGACGTTGGCGCGGAACCCGGTGCTGTGCAGGGGTTGCGCGGGGAACCGGGACCGCAGCATGGCGTTGTTGAGCCCGCGGTTGGCTTGCGCGCCCGTCGTCGAATGCGGGTCGACGATGATGACGTTGACGGACTCCAGCAGCTTTTTGCCGCCGTGGCGCTTTCCGCCCCAATCCGCGATCTGACCGCTCGCCTTCAGCATCCACTTGCCGATATCGCCGTACGCGGTGGAGACGGCGTCCGCAGGAGTGGGAGTCGTGGGATCGGCGATGCCCGCGATGGCGGCTTCCTCGGGTGCCGCCGTGAAAACGTCGGCCGCCGCGCGGGTCAGCGCGGCGGCCGTCAGGCTGCGGCGCACCGCCGTCTTCGGTGCCGCGGATTTTTTCGTCGAGGGCTCGGCCGTCGTGGGCGTGGCGGCAGGGGATGACGCCGAGCTTTCGGCCGATGTGCCGGTACCGGTGGCGTCGTCCGCATGCGCGGGGCCGATACCACCGGCGAGCGCGGCGGCGATTCCGAGGGCCACCGCCACCGACCCGACGACACCGGCGCGCTTCGAAGTGCCGAGCCCGCCTGCGGTCATGGTGATCCCCCTCCCCGCGGGGAGCCTATCCGGGGTTTCGGTCGCGGGAACCAGTGTTGAGCAAAGATCGGGCGCCGGTCGAACGGTCACCGGGGACACCACCCACAGGATGGGTAAGGCTAGCCTTAGCCCAGACGTTCGCAGCACCTGTGACGGGGAGGAGATCGCCGATGGCACGCGGCTTCCAGGGCGTGATGATGCGCGGTTTCGGCGCGCGTGACCACGAGGTGACCGTGCTGGGCACCGAGCGGCTGGCGCCGCACTGCCTGCGGATCCGGATGGTCTCGCCCACGGTGTTCGAGGACGCCAACACCGACCCGACGTCCTGGCTGCGGTTCTGGTTCCCCGACCCCGAGGGCACCGATACCGAATTTCAGCGGGCCTACACGATCTCGGAGTCCGACCCCGAGACCGGACACTTCGCGGTGGACGTGGTGCTGCACGAACCTGCCGGGCCCGCTTCCACATGGGCGGCCACCGTCGAACCCGGCGCGACCATCGCCGTGATGGTGATGGGATCCAAAGGGTTCTCGGTATCCGAGGCCGCCGAGGACCGGCCGGCCGGCTACCTGCTCATCGGTGACGCAGCCTCCCAGCCCGCCATCAACGGCATCATCGGTGCTGTCCCGCACGACATCCCGATCGAGCTCTACCTCGAACAGCACCACGACGATGACGCGCTGATCCCGCTCACCGAACATCCGCGGCTCACCGTGCACCGGGTCCCGCACCGGGATGCGGAGTCCCTGGCCGCCGCGATCGAGTCCCGCGACTGGTCCAACTGGTACGCGTGGGCCGGGCCGGAAGCCGGTGTCCTCAAACACCTGCGCGCCCGGCTACGGGACGAGTTCGGCTTCCCCAAGCAGGAGATTCACGCCCAGGCGTACTGGACCGAGGGCCGCGCCATGGGCACCAAACGCGGTGAGGACACACCGGCCGTCCCCGCGCCTCAGCCCAAAGCCGAACCGGCAGCAGCGCCTGCCGCCCCGACGGGCACCTGGCGCGCGCAGGCAGCCGGCCGGCTGCTGGGCCCGCTGAAGAAGAAGCTGATCATCTCCGGGGTGCTGCAAGCCCTGATCACCCTGATCGAGCTCGCACCGTTCGTGCTGCTGGTCGAACTGTCCCGGCTGCTGCTCATCGGCGCGGACTCCGATGAATTGTGGAACCTCGGCATCGCCGCGGTGGCGCTGCTGGGCACCGGGACCTTCCTGACCGCCGCCCTGGCGCTGTGGCTGCACCGGGTGGACGCCCACTTCGCGCGCGACCTCCGCGGGCGGCTGCTGACCAAGATGTCCCGGCTTCCGTTGGGCTGGTTCACCGCCCGCGGGTCGGGATCGATCAAACAGCTCGTCGCCGACGACACTCTGTCGCTGCACTACCTCATCACCCACGCCATCCCCGATGCCGTCGCCGCGGTCATCGCCCCGGTCGCGGTGCTGGTCTATCTGTTCGTCGTCGACTGGCGCATCGCGCTGGCACTGTTCGGCCCGGTCCTGGCCTATCTGGTGCTGATGTCGGTCATGTCGATCCAGTCGGGCAGCAAGATCGCCGCCGCCCCGCGCTGGGCCGAGCGGATGAACGGCGAAGCCGGGGCCTACCTGGAAGGCCAACCGGTGGTGCGTATCTTCGGCGGCGCTGCCTCCTCGAGCTTCCGCAACCGGCTCGACGAGTACATCGGCTTCCTGGTCGATTGGCAGCGACCCTTCGTCGGCAAGAAGACCCTGATGGATCTCGTCACCCGGCCCACGACGTTCCTCTGGCTGATCATGATCGTGGGCACCCCGCTGGTGGTCGGCGGCCGGATGGATCCGGTGAACCTGCTGCCGTTCCTGTTGCTGGGCACCACCTTCGGGGCCCGGCTGCTGGGCATCGGCTATGGGCTCGGCGGTATCCAGGGTGGCATGCTGGCGGCCCGGCGGGTGCAGAGTGTGCTCGACGAACCGGAGCTGACGGTGCGCGAGGGCCCCTCACCAGGCACGGCCGACGGCACCGTCGTCTTCAGCGGTGTCACCTTCGGGTATCGCCCCGAGGTGCCCGTCATCAAGAACATCAGCCTCACCCTGCGCCCGGGCACCGTCACCGCGCTGGTCGGTCCGTCGGGTTCGGGCAAGTCCACGCTGGCCGCACTGCTGGCCCGCTTCCACGATGTCCAACAGGGCGCGATCAGCGTCGGCGGCGCGGACATCCGCACACTGTCCGCCGACGAGCTGTACCGCCGAATCGGCTTCGTGCTGCAGGAAACTCAGCTGGTGCACGGCAGCGCCGCCGAGAACATCGCGCTGGCCCAGCCCGATGCCGACGCCGACGCGATCACCGCGGCCGCCCGGGACGCCCAGATCCACGAACGCATCCAACGACTGCCCGACGGGTATGACACCGTGTTGGGTGCGGGCGCCGGGCTCTCCGGTGGTGAGCGTCAACGCCTCACCATCGCGCGGGCCATCCTGGCCGACACCCCGGTGCTGATCCTCGACGAGGCCACCGCCTTCGCCGACCCCGAATCGGAATACCTTGTCCAGCAGGCACTGAACCGGCTGACCCGGGACCGCACGGTGCTGGTCATCGCGCACCGGCTGCACACCGTGACGCACGCGGATCAGATCATCGTGCTCGACGACGGTGAGGTCGCCGAGACCGGCGCCCACGACGATCTGCTCGCCGCGGGTGGGCGGTACCGGGCGCTCTGGGACTCCGGAAGATCGGTCACCGCGGGACAGGAGGTCACCCGATGATCCGTACGCTGCTGGCGCTCATCCCCGGCGACCGACGTGGCCGGGTCTGGCTCTACACCGCGCTCACCGTCTTCTCGGTGCTGTTGCGCGCGATCGGGGTCGTGCTGCTGGTGCCGCTGGTGGCAGCACTTTTCAGCGACACCCCGGCCGACGCCTGGCCGTGGCTGGGCTGGCTGACCGCGCTGACCGTGACCGGCTGGCTGATCGACACCACCACCGCGCGACTGGGTTTCGACATCGGCTTCGTGGTGCTCGACGGCACCCAGCACGATATGGCCGACCGGCTACCGAACATCAAGCTGGACTGGCTGACCCAGGAGAACACCGCCACCACCCGGCAGGCGATCGCCGCGACCGGTCCCGAACTCGTCGGCCTGATGGTGAACCTGCTGACGCCGCTGATCGGTGCCGTCTTGCTGCCCGCGGCCATCGCGGTCGCACTGTTGGCGGTGTCGGTCCCGCTCGGGCTGGCGGCCTTCGCCGGTGTGGTGATCCTGCTCGGCGCGCTGTGGCTGGCCGGACGGCTCAGCCGAAGCGCGGACCGGGTTGCGGGGGAGACGAATTCGGCGTTCACCGAACGTCTCATCGAGTTCGCCCGCACCCAGCAGGCGCTGCGCGCGGCGCGCCGGGTCGAACCGGCGCGCAGCTTGGTCGGCACGGCACTGCAGGCCCAGCATGGCGCCAGTCTGCGGCTGCTGACCATGCAGATTCCCGGTCAGCTGTTGTTCAGCCTGGCCAGCCAGCTCGCGCTGATCGTGTTCGCCGCGGCGACCACCGTGCTGACCGTGCGCGGGGATCTCACTGTCCCGGAGGCGATTGCGCTGATCGTCGTCATCGCCCGCTATCTGGAACCGTTCACCGTGCTCAGCGAGCTGTCCGGCGCGCTGGAATCCACCCGCGCGACGCTGGCCAGGATCCAGCTGGTGCTCGACGCACCGACCCGCTCGGCGGGCGCCGCGATGCTCACCGATGACGGAACACCGCGGATCGCGTTCGAGGGCGTCACGTTCGGCTACGCCGGTGAGCCGGTGCTGCAGAACCTCAGCTTCGCCCTGGAACCCGGCACCACGACCGCCATCGTCGGGCCGTCCGGATCGGGCAAGAGCACCATCCTGGGCCTGATCGCCGGGCTGCACGAACCCGACCGGGGCCGCGTGCTGCTCGGGGACGTCGACCTGGCCACCCTGCACCCCGAGGCCCGTCGCGCCGCGGTGAGCGTGGTCTTCCAGCAGCCCTACCTGTTCGACGGGTCGTTACGCGACAACATCCTCGTCGGCGACCCGGCCGCCGATGCCGACACGCTGGCCGGCGCGACCCGGCTGGCCCGGGTCGACGAACTGACCGCCCGGCTGCCCGACGGGCAGCGGACGGCGGTCGGAGAGGCCGGGTCCGCGCTGTCCGGTGGGGAGCGTCAGCGGGTCAGCATTGCCCGCGCGCTGGTCAAACCGGCTCCGGTGCTGCTGGTCGACGAGGCCACCAGCGCGCTGGACACCGAGAACGAAGCGGCGGTCGTGGACGCACTCACCGCCGACCTGCGTCCCCGCACCCGGGTGATCGTCGCGCACCGGCTGGCCAGCATCCGGCGCGCCGACCGGGTGTTGTTCGTCGAGGACGGTCGCATCGTCGAGGACGGCACCATCGAGGATCTGCTCGCCGCGGACGGCCCGCACCACCGGTTCCGGGAGTTCTGGAGCCGGCAGCACGCCGCGGCCGACTGGCAGATCACCGTCTGATCCCCGCGATTTCCTCCGCGCACCACGTCGATGAGGAAGGTTGTTCTCATGCGTGAATACCTCCAGTTCTTCATCGACGGTGCCTGGGTCGACCCGGAACAGCCCGCCACCCTCGACGTCGACAACCCCCGCACCGAGCAGGTGTCGGGCCGGATCGCCCTCGGATCGGCAGCCGATGTGGACAAGGCCGTGCGGGCCGCCCGGGCCGCGTTCCCGGCCTGGTCGGCGACCAGCCGCGAGGATCGGCTGGCCGTGCTGGGCGCCATCATGTCCGAGTACCAGAAGCGGATGGGCGACCTCGCCGACGCGGTCGGCGAGGAGATGGGAGCCCCGCCCGGGCTGGCCGGCGGCCCCCAGGTCAACCTGGGTCTTGGTCACCTCGCCGCGGCGATCGAGGCGCTGACCCATTTCGAGTTCGAATCCGATCGCGGCGCGACCCGCGTGATCAAGGAGCCGATCGGGGTGTGCGGGCTCATCACGCCCTGGAACTGGCCGCTGAACCAGATCGCGGCCAAGGTGTATCCGGCGTTGGCCGCCGGCTGCACCATGGTGCTCAAACCGTCCGAGGTGGCGCCCTACTCCGGCCAGATCTTCACCGAGATCATCAGCGCCGCAGGCATTCCCGCGGGTGTCTACAACATGGTCTTCGGTGACGGTCCCGGCGTCGGTGCGGCGATCTCCAGCCATCCGGATATCGACATGGTGTCGTTCACCGGGTCCACCCGCGCCGGTATCGAGGTCGCCCGCAACGCCGCACCCACCGTCAAACGGGTGAGCCAGGAACTCGGCGGCAAGAGCCCGAACATCGTGCTCGACGATGAGGCCTTCGCCAAGGGGGTGGCCGCCGGCGTCTCGGCGATGATGCTCAACAGCGGCCAGAGCTGTAACGCACCGTCGCGGATGCTGGTGCCCAATTCCCGGATGGACGAGGCGATTGCGATCGCCCGTGAGGTCGGCGCGGCGGTCACCGTCGGCGATCTGGAGGACAAGACGGCCATCGGGCCGGTCGCTTCCAAGGTGCAGTTCGACAAGATCCAGGGCCTGATCCAGCAGGGTATCGACGCCGGCGCCGATCTGGTCGTCGGTGGCACCGGGCGCCCCGACGGGCTGGGCACCGGCTACTACGTGCGGCCGACGGTGTTCGCGAATGTCACCAACGACATGGTGATTGCCCGCGAGGAGATCTTCGGCCCGGTGCTCTGCATCCTGGGCTACGACGATCTCGATCAGGCCATCGAGATCGCCAACGACACCGATTACGGTCTGGCCGGCTATGTCTGGGCCGGTGACATCGAGAAGGCCCGCGCGGTCGCCCGCCGGATCCGCGCCGGCTCGGTGGCCATCAACCATGCCTTCGACATCGCCGCACCGTTCGGCGGATACAAGTCCAGCGGAAACGGCCGCGAGTGGGGCGATTTCGGCTTCCACGAGTACCTGGAGGTCAAGGCCGCCCTCGGGTACTCGCGCTAGGCCCTCAGTCCCTGGCGAACGCCGTGTCCACCACCGCCCGGGTGTCCGGCTCCCCGGCCCCGGTGCTGAAGTCGAGGACCACCTCGTCGAACGCGCCGCCGGTGAAGGGGAACGGTGAGCGGTAGCGGGCCGATACGGAGTGGGTGACGCTGCGGCCCGCGCAGGTCCGTTGCATGAGGTCCAACCCGGTCATGCGGACCGCGTCTGCCGCGCCCACCACCCGGTCATCGATCATCATCGCGACATCGCCGAGCATGTCGAGGGTGCCCTCGACCGGCCCGGTACGGCGGAAGTCGACCTCGAATACGTGTCGCCCCACGGTGATCGGTTCGTCGGCCACCACGGTGTGCTCGGTGCCCGCGCTACTGCACACGTACTGCAGCCGGCCGTCGCTGATGAAGAGCGACTGGCCGGATGAGCGGTTGCCCTGCGAGAACAGCACCCCCTCGGCATCGGTGCGCTCCACCGAGACCGGGACCCGCAAGGTGAAAGACCGGCCTCGGACCAACCCGCGGAACCCGGTGTTGCCTGCGGGTGCGCCGCGATAAAAGGACGCGCTCGAGGGCGATTCGCCGACCTCGGCGGCGGCCAGCATCACGATCTCCATGACGCTCAGGTCGGCCAGCGGATAGGCGTGGTGCTCGGACGCCTTGTCGTGCCACAACTGCTTCAGTTCGGCGAGTTTGTCCGGCTCTTCGGCGGCCAGATCGCGGCACTGGCTGCGGTCGGTGGCGATGTGGAACAGCTCCCAACGGTCCCGGTCGAATGCCGACCAGCCCTTCGGTCCACTCGCCGTCGGCGGGTGCACGGTGCCGGCGAACCAGCCGTCGTGCCAGATACCTCGAGTGCCCAGCATGGTGTAGAACTGGGTGTGCTTTCCGGTCTCTGCGTCCGGGTCGTCCAGTGCTGCCGCGAAACTTGTTCCCTCCAGTGGGGTTTGGGGAATTCCGCGGGCAGTCTGCACCTCGTCGAGGCCGAGCAGCTCGTACACCGTCGGCGTGACATCGCTGACATGCACATACTGCTCACGTACCACACCACGCGCCGACACCCCGGCCGGCCAGGAGACCACGCAGGGATCAGCGATACCGCCCTCGTGTGAGGCATAGCGTTTGTACATCTTGTAGGGCGTGTTGAATGCCATCGCCCAGCCGTTCGAGTAATTCAGCTGCGTTGCCGGGCCACCGAGCTCGTCGAACATCCGTAGGCCGTTCCGGGTGGTGTCGGCGCCACCGAACATCGGCAGGACCTCATCGAGTGCGCCGGTCGGCCCGCCCTCACCGCTGGCGCCGTTGTCGGACATGATCACCACGATGGTGTTGTCGAGTTGCCCGGTGGCTTCCAGGTAATCCACCACCCGCCCGATCTGCGCGTCGGTGTAGGAGAGGAATCCGGCGAACACCTCGGCCATCCGGCACGACACCCGCCGGTCGTCCTCGGACAACGAGTCCCAGGGCCGGACGTTCTCGTCCTGCGGCCACGGCAACCCGTCCGGGCTGACCGCGTCGGCGTACGGATTCATCGGGGACAGTTCGGTGTCCGCCGGTAGCAGGCCGAGTTCCTGCTGCCGGGCCAGCACGATCTCCCGATAGCGTTCGTAGCCCATATCGAACCGCCCCCGGTACCTGTCGGCCCACTCGGGGGCGACCTGATGCGGCGAGTGGCCCGCGCCGGGGCACAGGTACATGAACCACGGTTTGTCGGGTGCGACGGCACGGTGGTCACGCAGGAAGCCGATGGCGTTGTCGGCGAGGTCTCTTGACAGGTGGTAGCCCTGCTCGGGGGTGGCGGGTGGGTCGATGAGTTCGTTGTCGCGAACCAGGCTGGGATACCACTGGTCGGTCATCCCGTCGAGGAAACCGTAGAAACGGTCGAATCCGCGGCCCAACGGCCAGTAGCGCCGTGACCCCGCGGCGTGGCAGTCCTCAAGCGGTGCCAGGTGCCACTTTCCGACGGCGTAGGTGGACCACCCGCGTTCGCCGAGAACCTCGGAAACCAGCGCGGATTCGGCCGGGATGCGGCCGTGGTGCCCGGGGTAGCCGCGGGCCATGTTGAGCACCGAGGCCACCCCGACGCTGGTCGGGTTGCGGCCGGTCAGCAGGGCCGCCCGGGTGGGGGAACACAACGCGGTGGTGTGGAACTGGGTCAGCCGGACACCGCGATCGGCGATCCGGTTGATGGTGGGCATCTCCACCAGTCCGCCATAGCAATCCCAGGTGGCGATGCCGATATCGTCCCACAACAGGTACAGCACATTGGGTGCTCCCGGCGGCGCGGTGGTGCCGCGGTACGGGGCCCAGTCGGGAGTGGATTCCCTGATGTCGGTCGACACGCTGCCCTGAAAGCCCACGGATTCCACCATGCTCCCGTCTAGATTGCCGCCCCCGGGTTCAGTATGCCCGCCGGGTCGAGGGCGGTCTTGATCTTGCGGTTCAGTTCCATCGCTTCGGGGCCCAGATAGCCTGCCAGCCAGGGCTTCTTGAGCCGTCCGACACCGTGCTCGCCGGTGATGGTGCCGCCCAATGACACCGCCAGATCCATGATCTCGCCGAACGCGACGTCTGCGCGCCGCGCCATATCGACGTCGGCGGGATCGAAGACGATCAGCGGGTGGGTGTTGCCGTCACCGGCATGGGCGATCACCGAGATCAGCAGATCGTGATGCGCGGCGATCTTCTCGATCCCGGCCACCAAGGCGGCCAGGGCCGGCAGCGGCACCCCGACATCCTCCAGCAGCAGTGAGCCCTTGGCCTCGACCGCGGGAATGGCGTAGCGGCGCGCCACCACGAACGCCTCGCCCTCGGCCGGGTCGGAGGTCGAGAACACTTCCGTGGCACCGGCTTCGGTGAATACAGCCGCCATGAACTCGGCGTCTTCGGCTCCGGCGGGCCCACGGTCGTCGGAGGCCGCGACCATCATGGCGGCCGCGGTGCGGTCCAGGCCCATCTTCAATTTGTCCTCGACCGCGTTGATGGCCACAGAGTCCATGAACTCCAGCATGGACGGCCGGATACGCCCGGTGATGGTGACGACGGCGTCGGCGGCGGCCTGCACCGAGTCGAACGTGGCGACCACGGTGCACGGGGTGTGCTGCGGGGGCAACAGCCGCAGCGTCACCTCGGTGATCACCCCGAGGGTGCCCTCGCTGCCGACGAACAACTTCGTCAGGCTCAGCCCGGCAACATCTTTGAGTCGCGGCCCACCCAGACGTACGGCGGTGCCATCGGCCAGCACCACCTGCAGGCCCAGTACGTAATCGGTGGTGACGCCGTACTTGACGCAGCACAGCCCGCCGGCGTTGGTGGCGATGTTGCCGCCGATGCTGCAGATCTCGTACGACGACGGGTCCGGCGGGTACCACAGGCCGTATTCGGCGACCGCCGCCTTGACCTCGGCGTTGAGCAGACCCGGCTGGGCGACGGCGGTGCGGGTCGCCGGATCGACGGCGATATCGCGCATCCGTTCGGTCGACAGAATGATCGCACCGTCCAGTGCGGTCGCGCCGCCGGACAGACCGGTGCCCGCCCCTCGGGGCACCACGGCGATCCCGTTGGCGGTGGCCCAGCGCAGCACCGTCTGCACCTCCTCGGTGCGCCGGGGACGCACCACGGCCAGCGCGGTACCGGCGTCGGGGTCGGCGGCGCGGTCGTGGCGGTAGGACGCGACGATATCGGGGTCGGTGACGACGCTGCCCTCGGGCAGAGCGGCCACCAGGTCTTCCAGCGCGGAACTCACGGCCGCCAGTCTAGGGCTGACGGTTCCGGTCCAGGTCGCGCAGCGAAGGCAGCCCGATGGCCACCACGCCGAGCACCAGCATCGGCAACGCCAACGCCAGGAACGTCGTCTGCAACCCCGCCGCGTCGGCGAGCGGACCGGCCAGCAACAGCCCGAGCGGACCGGCCGCGTAGGCCAGCGAGCCCATCACGCCGACCACCCGGCCGCGCAGGTGTGGCGGGGCGTTGGTCTGCATCACGTAGTTGTAGATCGGCTGGATCGGCCCGTAGACGAAACCGACCACCGCGGAGAGCGAGAGGATCACCGGCAGCGGCGGCAGGAACGCGATGATCGTCATCGCGACGCCGAGGGTGATGACCGCGATCAGCATGGTGATGCGGCGCTTGACTAACTTGGCCAGCACCGCATAGCTGAGGGCACCGATCAGACCACCGATGGACAGCGCCATCAGCACCCAGCCCAGCTGGGCCGGCTCGTTGCGGTCGGTGAAGTACTTGGGGAACAACACCGCTTCCATCGGCATGTAGAGGCCGGTCGCCGCGAGGTCGATGAAGGCCAGGGTGCGCAGCACCTTGATGTTCCACACGAACTTCAGGCCCTCGACGACACCGGCCCACACCCGGTCGGGCAGTTCACTGCGGTCCGGCTTTCCGGCGCCTTCGAGCCTCAGCACCGAGATGGCCGCGATGGAACAGCCGAAGGCGGCCGCGGTCACCCACATGGTCTCGACACCGCCGAGGGTGGCGATGAGCATGCCGCCGATACCGGGGCCGACGATATAGGCCAGGTTGAAGACCGCTTCGTAGACGCTGTTGGCGTGATCCAGCGTCCAGCCGGCGCGTTTCGCGGCCTCGGGCAGCATGGTTTCCCGGGCCGTCATACCGGCCGGATCGAACGCCGCACCCAGCGCGGCCAGTCCGGCCAGCACCGCGACGTTGATGGCGTCGACCCCGAAGATCAACGCCACCACCGGGACGGCGGCCACCGACAGCGCCGACAGCAGATCGGAGATCATCGAGACCCGGCGGCGGCCGATGTAGTCCACCGCGGCACCGGCGATCACCGTGGACGCCAGCAGTGGCAGGGTGCCCGCCATCGCCACGATCGAGGCCTCGACGGCAGAACCGTTGCGCTGCAGCACCAGCCATGGGAACGCGATCATCGAGATACCGTTGCCCGCGCCGGCCATGAGGGCGGCGAACAGGATCAGGAACGCCGGACCGCGGCTGCGAGTAGTCATCGTCTATCGCGGCGAATCTAGCAGCGGAATCGCCCGCCCGGCCATCGAATTCTCGCGACGGGTGCAGGATGGACGGGTGCCTGTGGGACAGCCGGGGGAGCGCGGGCTCCCACATCCGCGGACCGGACGGCGATTCCCGTCACCGGTGCCACCCGGTTCGGGATGGCCCGGCGATCCCGCCCGCCCGGACACCCCGGTCGCCCATGATGCGGCCGGGGTGGCCGACCTGGCGGCCCGGCTGAGCACCATCGCCGAGCTGGACGCCGAGACCAGCGTGTGCCGGGCGTGCCCGCGGCTGGTCGACTGGCGCGAGGAGGTGGCGGTCACCAAACGACGGGCGTTCGCCGAGGAGCCGTACTGGGGGCGTCCGGTGCCCGGGTGGGGAGCCCGTCGGCCGAAGGTGCTGATCGTCGGGCTGGCGCCGGCCGCACACGGCGCCAATCGCACCGGCCGGGTGTTCACCGGTGACCGGTCCGGGGATCAGTTGTTCGCATCGCTGCACCGGGCCGGTCTGGTGAACTCTCCGCTGAGCGTGGATGCCGCGGACGGATTGCGCGCCAACGGGGTTCGGATCGTGGCGCCGGTTCGGTGCGCCCCGCCGGCGAACAAGCCGACCCCGGCCGAGCGGGCCACCTGCGCGCCCTGGCTGCAGGCCGAATGGCAGCTGGTGTCCCGGCACGTACGGGTCGTGGTGGCC
This sequence comes from Mycolicibacterium frederiksbergense, assembly GCA_030499155.1. GTDB lineage: Bacteria > Actinomycetota > Actinomycetes > Mycobacteriales > Mycobacteriaceae > Mycobacterium > Mycobacterium frederiksbergense_A. The sequence goes on from JAUKNU010000001.1 coordinate 3,159,910, forward strand.
CTCGGCGGGTTCGCCTGGCAGGTGGTGCTCGGCATGCTGGCCGATCAGCTTGCCGGGCAACCGAAACCGGTGTTCGGCCATGCGGTGCAGTACCCGTTGGTCTCAGGGACGACCCTGCTGGGCTGCTATCACCCCAGTCAGCAGAACATGTTCACCGGCCGGCTCACTCCGGCGATGCTCGACGATGTGTTCACCCTGGCCCGGCGACTTGTGCACGATTCGTAACGCTCAGCGTCACAAATGGTGCACGAATCGACGGGCCGGGGAACGAACCGGCGGGGGCCGGCGTTACACGGGTAATGCGTCTTTCCGTTCTCGACCTCGTCCCGGTCCGCAGCGATCAGAGCACCTCCGATGCGCTGGCGGCGACGGTGCGACTGGCTCAGACCGCCGACCACCTCGGATACACCCGCTACTGGGTGGCCGAGCACCACAACATGGCCTCGGTCGCCGCCACGAGCCCGCCGGTGGTGCTGGCCTATCTGGCCGCTCAGACCGCCCAGATCCGGCTGGGTTCGGGCGGGGTGATGCTGCCCAACCATGCGCCGCTGGCCGTCGCCGAGCAGTTCGCCCTGCTGGAGGCCGCCGCCCCCGGCCGGATCGACCTGGGCATCGGCCGGGCGCCCGGGTCGGATCCGGTGACGTCGATGGCGCTGCGCGGTGCGCGCGCCCAGAACGACGAGGACATCGAGCGTTTCCCGGAGTACCTCGACCACGTCGCGGCGCTGATGAGCACCCGCGGCGCCAGGGTCGAACTGTCCCGGGGCATGCTGGCCCAGCAGGAATATGTCCTCAAGGCCACCCCGGCCGCGCTCGGTGAGCCCCGGCTGTGGCTGCTGGGGTCCTCGATGTACTCCGCGCACCTGGCGGCCGCCAAGGGCCTGCCCTACGTGTTCGCCAACCACTTCTCCGGGCAGGGCACCGCTGAGGCGCTGGCCGCCTACCGTGCCGAATTCCGGCCCAGCGAGCTGCTGGCCGAACCCAGCACGTTCATGACGATCAACGCCTCGGTGGCCGATACCCGTGATGAGGCGCTGCGGCTGTTGTTGCCCAACCTGCAGATGATGGCCCGGCTGCGGACCGGGCGCACCCTGGGCCCGCTCGATATCGTCGAGGACGCCGAAGCGGCGCAGCTCTCCGCGCAGGAACAACTGATCGTCGACTCGGGGCTGGCCCGCACCGTGGTCGGTGATCCGGCCGAGGCGGCCGAGGCGATCCGTTCGGTGGCAGCACAGTTCGACGTCGACGAGGTGATGATCGCACCCGTCGCCTCGGCGTTCCGGGGCACCGATGCGCGCACCGCGCCGGGCCGTGAGCTGACGCTGGAACTGCTCGCCAAGGAACTTCTCTAGGGCGAGAGCACGACCACCGGAATCGGCCGGCTGGTGCGCTTCTGATAGCCGATGTAGCGGTCCTTGTTGCCGCGCATGTCGTTGACGATCCGCCACAGGCGGGCAAAGTCGGGATCGTCGGGAAACACCGCCCGGGCGGTCACCGGAAACCTCTTGGGGCCGACGTTGATCTCGACCTGCGGGTTGGCCTTGAGATTGTGGTACCAGCCCGGCGCCTTGGGTTCACCACCCTTGGAAGCCACGACCAGGTAGTCGGCGCCGTCGCGGGCGTAGGTCAGCGAGTTGGCGCGTTCCAGCCCGGTCTTGGCGCCCACGGTGTGCAGGATGAGCGCCGGCGGACCGAAGGGGATGGTGTGCCCGATCCGCCCGTCGGTCGCCTTGTAGAGCTTGTCGTGCAACAACAGCATCGGGAGGCCGAGATAACGCTCCCACGGAGGCATACCCATGAGCTCAATCCTGCGCGGCTTCGTCGAGTTGCGCCAGTGCCGCCCGGAGCAGCCGTCCGGACTCCTCCCGATCGCTGTCGCGGCGCAGCAGCATGCCCTTCGCGAAGGACAGCTTGTCGCCGTTGTGCCGGGGCACGACGTGCAGGTGGAGGTGGAACACGCTCTGAAACGCCGCCTTGCCGTCGTTGATGGCGATGTTGTTGCCGTCGGCGTGCAGGCCCGACACCCGGGCGGCCTGCGCGATGCGCTGCCCGAGCACGGCCATCGCCGCGAGGGTCGCCGGCGGGGTGTCGGTCAGATCCACCGTGTGTTGTTTGGGCAGGACCAGGGTGTGCCCGCGGGTGAACGGCCTGATATCGAGGACTGCGAGCAGATCCTCGTCCTCGTGGATCCGGATGGCGGGAGCCTCACCGGCGACGATGGCGCAGAACACGCAGGACATGTCGCCACCGTAGCCGGTGCGCGCCGAACCGCGATGGGCTGCGTGCGGCCGCGGCTGATCTAGGCGCTCAGCGCGGTTCGCCAGTGCGCGAGTTTGTCGGCGAACCGCATGGTGTGCGCGGGGCTTGTGGAGGGCAGTCGGACGCTCGGGATGCTCGCGGCGTTCCGCACAAGCCGGCGGTAGTTGGCTTCGGCGGCGGCTCCGTTGAACAGCAGCAGGCCGATGCGCGGATGATCTCGTAGGAACGCGCCGAAATCGTTGGGCACCATGCTGTCCCGCTCCACCGCGGAGTCCAGGCTGCCGGCGCGACGGCAGCATCGCAGCACGTCCCACACGGCGATACCGTGTCCGGTGAGTTCGGCGACCCGCTCGTCGTATGGTGCCGCCGCGTCGAATCCGAGGATCTCCGCGGTGATCGGCCAGAAGGCGTTGCGCGGGTTCCCGTAGTACTGCCCCGAAGCCAGGGACATCACGCTGGGCATATTGCCCAGGATCAGTGTTCGTGGCGCCGCTGCGGTCAGTGGCGCGAGCCCGTGCAGGAGTTCACCCATCATCGGAGATGATGCCCGCCGCCGGTATAGGTTGGCCACGTGGGTGCGGACTTCGATCTCGAGTCATCCGGGTTGCTCGACGGGTTGGAGGGTCAGGCCAGGGCCGAGCGTGCCGAACTCATCCCGTGGCTTCTCGACCACGGTGTGACCGTCGATCAGATCCGGGAATCCTATGCGCCGGTGATGCTGGCGTCGCGCCGCATGCTCGGCGATGACGGTGACTACGTGTCGGCGCGGGAGATCAGCGAGAGCACCGGGATCGATCTCGAGTTGTTGCAACGTATCCAGCGGGTGCTCGGGCTGCCCAGGGTCGACGATCCCGACGAGCGCGCACACCTGCGGGTGGACGGCGAGATTGCCAGGTATGCCAAGCATTTCGTCGACGCAGGTATCGACGTGGACAATATGGTGATGGTCGTGCGGGCGCTTGCCGACGGCCTGTCCAGGACCGCGGAGGCGATGCGGTTCACCTCCATGTCGGCGGTCATGGCCCCCGGCGTCACCGAGCTCGAGGTGGCCGCTGCCTCCGAAGCGCTGCTGCGGCAGGTGGGTCCGCTGCTGGGGCCGATGATCCAGGACATGCTGCGCCTGGAACTGCGGCGCACGATGGAAACCGAAGCGGTGACGGCGGGGGAGCGAGCCGAGGGTCTGCCGTTACCCGGTGCCCGCCCGGTGACGGTGGCGTTCGCGGACCTGGTGGGTTTCACCCGCCTGGGGGAGGCGGTGCCGCCCGAGGAACTGGAGGGGCTGGCGAATCGTCTCGTCGAGTTCACCCACGAGGTGGTGGCACCGCCGGTGCGGTTCATCAAATCGATCGGTGACGCGGTCATGCTGGTCAGCCCCGACCCGGTGCCGCTGCTGACCGCGATGCTGGCCTTGCTGGATGCCGCCACCGTCGACGACGAGTTCCCCAGGCTGCGGGTGGGTCTGGCGTCGGGGATGGCGGTCAGCCGGGGCGGCGACTGGTTCGGCAGCCCGGTCAATCTGGCCAGCAGGGTCACCGGCGCGGCCCGCCCGGGAGCGCTGCTGGTGACCGAGGCGGTGCACGACGCGGTGGGCGATGACGCCGGTGTGGAATGGTCGTTCGCCGGCGCCAAGCGGCTGAAGAACATCAAGGATGACGTGAAGCTGTTCCGGGCGCGCCCGCCGAAGTAGCGAACCGACGCAACCGCAGGCTGTTCGTCACCACGAACACCGAGCTGAAGGCCATTGCGGCGCCGGCGATCAGCGGATTGAGCAGCCCCGCGGCCGCCAGCGGCAGCGCGGCGATGTTGTAGGCGAACGCCCAGAACAGATTGCCCTTGATGGTGCGCAGCGTGGCCCGCGACAACCGGATCGCATCGACGGCGGCGCGCAGATCCCCACGCACCAGTGTCAGATCCGACGCTTCGATGGCCACATCGGTGCCGGTCCCCATGGCGAGCCCCAGATCGGACTGTGCCAGTGCCGCAGCGTCGTTGACACCGTCGCCGACCATCGCGACCACCCGGCCGTCGGCCTGCAGCCGGGTGATCTCGTCGACCTTGCCCGCGGGCAGCACCTCGGCGACCACCCGCTCTATGCCCAGCTTCGCCGCCACCGATTCCGCAGCGCGGCGGTTGTCACCGGTGAGCAGCACGGGTGTGAGCCCGAGCGCCCGGAACCCCGCGACGGCTTCGGCGGCGTTGTCCTTGATGGTGTCTGCGACCACCACCACGGCCCGGATCTTCCCGTCGGCGGCGAACCAGATCGGGGTGTGGCCCTGCTCGGCGGCCGCATCGGCAGCGCCTGCCAGCTGCGCCGGGGGTGTCAGTGACCATTCGTCGCGCAGCCAGCTCGCCCGGCCGGCGGCGGTCGCCGCGCCGTCCACCACGCCGGTCACGCCGAGGCCACCGTGGTTCTCGAAATCGGTGACGGCCGGCAGCGGCCCGCGTTCACCGGCGTGGCCCGCGATGGCCCGGGCGATCGGATGTTCGGAGCCGTTCTCCAACGCGCCGACCAACCTCAGGATGTCGTCGGGGCGTTCCCCGTCGGCGACGTGCACGGCCACCACCGACATGCGCCCGGTCGTGACGGTCCCGGTCTTGTCGAGCACCACGGTGTCGACCCGTCGGGTCGACTCGAGCACCTGCGGCCCCTTGATCAGGATGCCCAGTTGCGCGCCGCGCCCGGTGCCCACCAGCAGCGCGGTCGGCGTGGCCAGGCCCAGTGCGCACGGGCAGGCGATGATCAGGACGGCGACGGCGGCGGTGAACGCCGCAGCGACCGATCCGTCACCGAAGACCAACCAGCCCACCAGGGTCAGCAGCGACAGCGCCATGACAATCGGCACGAAGACCGCCGAGACACGGTCGGCGAGGCGCTGCACGTCGGCCTTACCGCTCTGGGCGTCGGAGACCAGACGGGCCATCTGCGCGAGCTGGGTGTCGGATCCGATGTGGGTCGCCCGGACCTCGAGGCGTCCGCCCACGTTGACCGTCGCGCCGACGACGTTGTCGCCCTCGGATACCTCGACGGGCACCGGTTCGCCGGTGAGCATCGACGCATCGACGGCGGACGTGCCGGCGGTGACGACGCCATCGGTGGCGATCTTCTCGCCGGGGCGCACCACGAAGACGTCGCCGACGGTGAGTTGGTTGATGGGAATGCGGATCTCACCGCCGCCACGCAGTACCGCGACATCCTTGGCGCCCATGTGCAGCAGTGCCCGCAGCGCGGCACCGGACTGGCGTTTGGCGCGGGCCTCGAAGTAGCGCCCGGCGAGCAGGAAGGTGGTCACCGCCGCGGCGACCTCCAGATAGAGATGTGGTTCGGCGCTGCTGGAGATCAGCTCGAACGGCATCTTCATCCCGGGCATCCCGGCGTGGGTGAAGAACAACGCCCACACCGACCATGCGTAGGCGGCGATCACACCGACAGAGATGAGGGTGTCCATCGTCGCCGCGCCGTGGCGCAGGTTCGTCCAGGCGGCCGTGTGGAACGGCCAGGCGCCCCACACCACCACCGGCGAGGCCAGCGTGAACGCCAGCCACTGCCAGTTGGTGAACTGCAGCACCGGGACCATCGACAGCACGACGACCGGCAGGGCCAGCGCCGCCGAGATCAGCAGCCGCTGACGCCAGGGCGCCGACTCGTCGGGTTCCCCGGATTCGGCGGCCGCGGCGTCCTTCTCGGGCGGCAGCGCCGCGGTGTAGCCGGTCGCTTCGACCGCGGCCACCAGGTCTTCCGGTGAGACGCTGTCGGGGAAATCCACCCGGGCCTGCTCGGTGGCGAAGTTGACGCTGGCCTGCACACCGTCGATGCGGTTGAGTCGCTTCTCGATCCGTGCGGCGCAGGACGCGCAGGTCATACCGCCGACGTCGAGGGTCAGGGTGCTCATGCTGAGCGGGCGGGACTCACGTCGTAGCCGCTGTCCTCGATCGCGGCGGTGACGGCACCGGCATCGGCGGTGCCGTCCACGGTGACGGTGCCGCCGGAAAGGTCGACATCGACCGACGTCACACCGGCCAACGGGGTCACCGCGGCGGTGATCGCCGACACGCAGTGGCCACAACTCATACCTTGGACCTCAAGAACGATGCTCATGCCCACCATGATATACCGGTAGGGGGTATGGGTAAACAGGTTCGTTCTGCGAGGAGGAACACATGATGTGCACACCGGCGAAGGCGATCGCGACCGCCGCGGTCGCCGCGCTGCTGCTGGCCGGCTGTACCGATCAGTCGGCACAGACCAGCGGGGACGGTCACACCGACCACGCCCACGGGACCAATCACAGTGGCAGCGGCGCCGACCCGGGCCCGGGAGCCGAGGGCTCGTCGGCGCACAACGGCGAGGACGTCATGTTCGCCCAGCACATGATCCCGCACCACAGCCAGGCGGTGGAGATGACCGACATCCTGCTCGCCAAGGATGATGTCGACCCGCGCGTGATCGAACTCGCCAGGGAGATCAAGGCCGCGCAGGCTCCCGAGATCGAGCAGATGCAGGGCTGGCTGACCAGTTGGGGTAATCCGCCGATGCCGGCGATGGACCATGGCTCGATGGAAGGGATGGTGGCGCCCGCCGATATCGAGAAGCTGAAGGCAGCGCCTGGCCCCGAAGCGACCAGACTGTTCCTGGACCAGATGATCGGTCACCACGAGGGCGCGATCACCATGGCGCAGGGCGTGATCGACGGAGGTCGGTTCGAGCCGGCGAAGACCATGGCGCGGGCCATCATCGACAGCCAGCAGCACGAGATCGACGAGATGAAGTCGATCCTCGACTCGCTCTAGGCGCTACTGCACCGGGTAGGTGATGCCCTCCGAGGGCTGCACAATCACGAACCCCTGACCGTGGAAGGCGACCTGCACCGCCTCGCCGGACCCACGACCGATCAGCGCGCCCGCTTTGAAGCTGGTCTTGAGCTGGGTCTGCAGGTTCGCCGACCACGCCACCACCGCATTGGTGTCGGCGAACGTCGGCGCCTCGGCGGCGTTGAGCACCACGGGCGGTCCGTCGGTGGTCAGGGCGACCCAGCCGCTGCCGCGCAGCGTGGTGTTGAACAATCCGCCGGTGGCGATGCTGCCGCCCTTGACCCGCTCGATGTTCCAGTCCAGGCTCGCCGAGAAGGCCAGCACGTTCTTGCCGCTGATGGACAGACCCGAGTTGGTCAACTGCAGGAGATGCACGTAATTGGCCTGTTCGGCGAGGAAGACATCGCCCTGGCCCTGGCAGCGCATCAGCGGCAGCCCCTCGCCGGTCAGCGCCTTCTTCAGGAATTTGCCGGCGCCGCCGCCCTCGAAGGCGAAATCCACATTGCCCTGATAGGCGACCATCGAGCCCTGGCGCGCCATGAACGGTTCGCCGAGTCGGACCCGGAGCAGCCGCTCGTTCTGCAGGGCGATCGCCGTGGATTCCTTCTCGCTGAACCGCCCGTCGATCAGATCGCCGCTGATCCCGGCGAAGCCGTCGCCCTGGGGCTGCGGGGCCTGAGGTTCATGCTGCTGGGCGGCCTGTGGGGGGGCCTGGTGTTCGTGGTGCTGGACGGCCTGCGGCGGCGGAGCGCCCAGTGGCGCGGTGTGTACCTGCCCCTGATGGGAGACCTGGTCCGTCCAGTTCTGGCCGTCGTACCAGCGGTACTCGAAGCGGCCCTCGGGGTCGCGCAACCATTGACCACTCACCGTGCACTCCTCAATTTGTCACCGATTCGACTCGTACAGGATCACTTTAGGCTGGCATTGTTGGACATATGGCAGGTGACGAGATCGACCGGGTCCGGGCCAAGAGCGCGCTGGCCGTGGTCAAAGAGCATCCGGGGATGGTGCTGTTCCTGGCCTCGCCGGCGATCATCGCGGTGGCCGCGGTCTGGTGGCTGGCCGGTGCGGGCTGGGCGGGGCTGTTGTTGGTGGCGCTGGTGCTGGGCGGCGGCGCGGCCCTGCTCAAAAAGCGATAGTCGGCGATTACCAGGGCGTTCGCCGTGTGCGAACACTGCGCCCCGGTTGGTGTAACGGTGTAATCATGTAATCATGAGACATCATCATCAGCATGGCCGGCGCGGCTCCACCGACGCCGTCACCGATGCCGCCGACTGGTTCGCCGGGCGCCTGCCCGACGGCTGGTTCGCCGGTGATCCGACCGTCGTGGTCGATCGCGAAGAAATCACGGTGATCGGGCAGCTCCCCGACGCCGACAGCGACGAAAGCACGGCCCGCGCCTCCGGACGGGTCGCCAAGTTCCGGGAGGAGTCCCGCGGCGAGCGCATGCGCATCGCCGACGAGGCGCAAGACAGGTTCGGCCGCAAGGTCTCCTGGGGCGTACAGGTCGGGGAGGAACGCACATTGTTCACCCATATCGCCGTCCCGGTGATGACCAGGCTCAAACAACCGGAGCGGCAGGTGCTCGACACCCTGGTCGATGCCGGAGTGGCCCGGTCCCGCTCGGATGCCCTGGCGTGGTCGGTGAAGCTGGTCGGAGAGCACACCGAGGAATGGTTGGCCAAACTGCGCGAGGCCATGACCGCGGTCGACGACGTCCGCGCCGAGGGGCCCGGGCTCTAGCGATCACGCCGAACCCGCTCGAGGTTGACGCGGGCACCGCCCAGCGCCGAGGTCTGCGACAACGGATCCAGCGCGGCGCCGTCGACCAGCAGATTGCGATTGACGCCGTAGTTCTGCGGTGGTGCGCCGCGGCGCGGATCGAAAACGCGGGAACCCCAACCGTGTTCCATCACCACCAGGCCGCGGCGGGGCCGGTCGGACAGTGCCGCGACGATGTCCACCGAACCGACCGCCGATGTCACCCGCACGGTGTCGCCATCGGCGATGTCCAGTGCGGCCGCGTCGTCGGGATGGACGAACACCACATTGCGTTTTCCCGACGGGTGCAGGCCGGGAAGTTCGTTGAGCCACGAGTTCATCCCGTGGCGGTTGCGCCGATTGCCCAGCAGGAAGGGAAATTCCGGGCTGGTCTGCGGGGCGGCGCCGGCCAGCAGGTCGCGGGTGCGCGCGACGAACTCCGCCGGCGCGATGTGAACCTTGCTGTCCGGGGTGCGCAGCGCGGCTCGGAAATGCCCGAACTCACGGGGCCCCAGCACCAGGCCATGCGGGTTGTCGCGCAGGTCGCGCCATTTCAGCTTGCGGCCGTTGACCTTCCGCGATGTCGCGATCATCAGCCGGTTGATCCACTGCGGACCGAACGCCAGGCCGGGACGGCCGGTGACGGCCGCGGCGCGCCGGCTGGACCGGATGACACCGTTGAGGCCGCGGGCACCGAACAGCGGCCGCTTCATGGCCAGCGCCAGGTCGACGAAGATCCGCCACTCTTCGCGCGCCTGGGGCGGCGGGACGACGGCCCGCGCGCCGAACTGGACGAACGGCTCGTCATGCATGCTGCTGGTGAACGCCAGCAGGTCCTCGCGCTCCAGCCAGTGCACCGCGGGCAGCAGCCAATGGGCATGCCGATGGCTTTCGCGTTGCACGAAATCGATGGCCACCAACAGATCCAGCCGTTGCATTGCGGCATCGAGTCGAGCACCGTCCGGGCCGGATATCACCGGGTTCCCGGAGTTGATCACCAGCGCGCGGATCTGGCCGGGCCCCGGTGTCAGGATTTCACCGGGCAGTTCGGCCAGCGCGTGCGCGCCGGCCACCATTTCGCGCCCGGCGACCCGGCTGCGGTGCGGTGCGGTCTCGGCCAGGCCGGCCAGTCGCAGCGTATCGACATAACCGGGTTCGAACCGGCGGCCGCCGGGCCGATCCATCCGTCCGGTGATGACGTTGAGCACATGCCCCAACCACTCGGCGACGGTCCCCGTCTCCTGCAGGGACACCCCCGTCCGGGTGATCACCATCGCGCCGGGTGCGGTGGCGAAATCCCTTGCCAACTGCTCGATCTGGTCGCGGGGAATTTCGCAGCGGGCGGCCAGATCGGCGAGGTCGCACGCGGCCACCAGCGCGCGGATCTCCGGCAACCCGGCGGCCAGGTCGGCACAGTCACCGGCATGCTCCAGGCGAGCGTCCAGGATGACCTTGACCATCGCCAGCAGCAGTGCCCAGTCCTGGCCCGGGTGCACGGCCAGATGGGTGTCGGCCTTGTCGGCGGACTCGGTGCGCACCGGATCGACCACCACGATCCGCGCGCCACGGCGCTGACGGTCCAGTGCGCGGCGCCACCCGCCGGGCGCGGATTCCAGCCAATTCCAGGCGCTGACAGCCGGGTTCGCGCCGACCAGCAGGAAGAAGTCGCAGTTGTCGATATCGGAGACCGGCACCATCAGCGCCGATCCGTACATCGCCTGGGCGACCACGTGGACGGCGTTCTGGTCCACCGACCCGACGGCATAGCGATTGCGGGTGCCGACCGCGTCCAGCCAGCCGTTCATGAACACCAGGTTCGACGACGAGTAGCCGGCCGGGTTGCCGTAGTAGGCGCCGACCGCGTCCGGCCCGTCGGCGTCGATCACACGGTTCATCCGGTCGGCGATATCGCGCAATGCCTCGTCCCACGAGGCCTCGACGTAGCGGTCGCCGACCCGCCGCATCGGTGCCACGATGCGGCGCGGATGCTCGACCACCTCTGCCGCGGTGCGGCCCTTCGCGCAGAAATCCTGCCAGCTGTGCGGGTTCAGTTTGTCCGCGGCGATCTTGCGGACCCGGTTGTCCTCGACGGTGATCTCCACACCGCACGACGCCAGGCAGTACCGGCAGAAGGTGTGCACGGTCGTCGCGGATTCGGGGCCGGCCATATCGTCATACTGCCCAACGTGTTCCGGAGCTGTCCGGGGATTGGAATTGAGCAGGGTGCTCACCGGTCGGCTATGTCCCGTCGCTCCGCTGCGTTGCGTTCGCCCCGACCGTCATGGCCCAGTACTCGCCGTGGCGTTCCAGCAGCTCCGCGTGGGTGCCTCGCTCCACGATGCGTCCGGCCTCCATCACCAGGATCTGGTCGGCGTCGCGAATGGTGGACAACCGGTGCGCGATGATGAAACTGGTTCTGTCCCGCCGTAATTCGGCCATCGCCTGCTGGATCAACAGTTCGGTGCGGGTGTCCACCGAGCTCGTCGCCTCGTCCAGGATCAGCAGCGCCGGACGGGCCAGCACCGCGCGCGCGACCGTGATCAGCTGTTTCTCACCCGCGCTGATGGCGCCACCGTCATCGCCGACCCGGGTGTCGTACCCGTCGGGCAGGGTCTGCACGAAACGCTCGACATGCGCGGTGCGGGCGGCCTCGTGCACCTCGTCGGGTGTGGCGTCGGGCCGGCCGTAGGCGATGTTGTCGTAGATGGTGCCGCCGAACAACCAGGTGTCCTGCAGCACCATGCCGATCCGGGCGCGCAGCACCTGGCGGGGCAGCGACGCGATATCCACCCCGTCGATCGTGATCCGGCCGGCGTCGATGTCGTAGAAGCGCATCAGCAGGTTCACCAGGGTGGTCTTGCCGGCACCGGTCGGGCCGACGATGGCCACCGTCGACCCGGGCTCGGCGATCAGCGACAGATCCTCGATCACCGGGGTGTCGGGCCGGTAGCCGAACGAGACGTGCTCGAACTCCACGCGGCCCGCCCCGGCGGCGGCTGCGGCGGCGACGGGCTCGGCAGATTCCTCGGTCGCGTCGAGCAGATCGAAAATGCGCTCCGCGCTGGCGATCCCGGACTGCAGCGAGTTGTACATCGACGCCACCTGGGTCAGCGGCTGGTTGAACTGGCGGACATACTGGATGAACGCCTGGATGCTGCCCAGGGTGATCTGGCCGGTGGCGACCTGGATGCCGCCGACGACCGCGACAGCCACATAGCTGAGGTTGCCGATGAACGTGGTGGCCGGCGAGACCAGCCCGGACAGGAACTGTGCGCCCAGGCTGGCCCGGTACACCTCGCCGTTGAGTTCGGTGAACCGTTCGGCCGCCGCGGATCGGTGACCGTAGGTCTTCACCACGGTGAATCCGCTGTAGGTCTCCTCGATGTGGGCGTTGAGCCGGCCGGTGTTGGTCCACTGCGCCACGAACAGCTTCTGTGAGCGACGGGCGATGGTGCGGGTCGCCAGCAGCGAGGCCGGCACCGTCAACACCGTGATCAGGGCCAGCAGCGGCGATATCGTCAGCATCATCGCCAGCACGGCGACCACGGTGATCAGCGAGGTCAGCAGCTGGCTGATCGTCATGGCCAGCGAGGACTGCACATTGTCGACATCGTTGGTGACGCGGCTGAGCAGCTCACCCCGCTGCCGGCCGTCGACGTAGGACAGCGGTAGCCGGTGCACCTTGTGCTCGATCTCGGTGCGCAGCGCGGCCATGGTGCGCTGCACCACCACGTTGAGGATGCGGGCCTGCCACCAGACCAGCAGCGCGGCAATCAGATACAGGCCCAGCGCGAGAAACAGTGTGTGCGCGACGGCGGTGAAGTCGACGCCCTGACCGGGTACCACGTTCATGCCGGAGAGCAGATCGGCGAAGGTGCCGTCACCGCGGGCCCTGGCCGCCTCGATGGCGTGATCCTTGCTCAGCCCGGCGGGTAACTCGCGCCCGATCACGCCGTTGAACAACAGGTCGGTGGCGTGGCCGAGGATGCGCGGGCCGATGACGCCGATCGCGATACCGCCCACGGCGAGCGCGATCACCAGTGCGGTGAGGCGGCGTTGCGGGGCCAGTCGTTTCAGCAACCGGACCGCCGAACCCGTGAAATCACGGGACCGCGCGGCGGGTGGTTCCGCCATGCCGCGGATCGGGCGGGTCATGCCCGCACCGTCTGTGAGTCCACGAATTCCGCGTAGGTGGGGCAGTCGGTGAGCAGCGTGTGGTGGGTGCCCGCGCCCACCACCCGGCCGTCGTCGATGACGATCACCTGATCGGCCTGTGCCACCGTCGAGATCCGCTGCGAGACGATGATCACCGTCGCCGCCGCGGACACCTCGCGGAGCGCGGCGCGCACCCGGGCGTCGGTGTGCACGTCCAGCGCCGAGAACGCGTCGTCGAACAGGTACACCGCCGGTCGCCGGATCACCGCGCGGGCAATGGCGAGTCGCTGGCGCTGACCCCCGGAGAAGTTGATCCCGCCCTGCGCGACGCGCATCTGCAGACCGTCCGGGTGCGCGCGCACGAAATCATCGGCGGCCGCTGCCCGCAGCGCGTCCCACATGTCCTCCTCGGTGGCCGAGGCCTTGCCATAGTGCAGGTTGTCGGCGACGGTGCCGGAGAACAGGTATCCGCGCTGGGGCACCAACCCCATTGTCGCCCAGAGATCTTCGGGATCGAAGGCGCGCACGTCGACGTCGTCGAGGTGGATGCTTCCCGCCGTGACGTCATAGAGCCTGCTGATCAGGGCGATCAGGGTGGACTTGCCCGAACCCGTGCTCCCGACGATTGCGGTCACGGTGCCGGGGGAGGCGGTGAACGAAACGTCCTGCACCACGGCGCGATCGGCGCCCGGATAGCTGAAGGTGGCGCCGGCCAGGCGCAGTCGCCCGGTCACGGGGGCGGGCGCGGGGTCGTCCGGGGCGGTGATCTCCGGTGCGGTGGACAGCACCTCGGTGATCCGTTCGGCGCACGCCGAGGCGCGCGGCAGCAGCACCACCAGGAAGGTGGCCAGCAGCACCGCGTACAGGATCTGCATGAAGTACGCCAGGAACGCGATCAGTGAACCCACCTGCATCTGGCCGGCGTCGATGCGCTGCCCGCCGAACCAGATGAGGGCGACGCTGGAGATGTTGATGACCAGCGTCGTCACCGGCAGCATCAGCGCCTGCCAGCGCCCGGCGCTCAGCGCGGTGTCGGCGAGCGCCCGATTGGCTTCGTCGAACCGGCTCCGTTCCAGGGGTTCGCGCGCGAACGCCCGGATCACCCGGATGCCGGAAAGCTGTTCGCGCATCACCCGGTTGATGTTGTCGATGACGCGTTGCATGGTGCGGAAGATCGGCATCAGCCGCGACACCAGCCATCCGTTGGCCAGCGCCAGGATCGGCACGCTGATCAGCAGCAGCCAGGACAGCCCGGCGTCCTGGTGGATGGCCATCGCGATACCGCCCACCCCCATGATGGGCGCGGTGATGAGCATGGTGCTCGTCATCTGGACCAGCAACTGGATCTGCTGAACGTCGTTGGTGGTCCGGGTCAGCAACGTCGGCGTCCCGAACCGGGCGGTCTCCACCGCCGAGAAGCCGAGCACATGCGAGAACATCGCCGCCCGCAGATCGCGGCCGAACCCCATACTCGCCCGCGACCCGAAGAACACCGCCCCGACCGCGCACACCACCTGCAGTGCCGTCACGCCCAGCATGACCAGGCCGAGGTGGACGATCCGCGTCGTGTCGCCCACCGCGACACCTTCGTCGATGATCGCGGCGTTGACGGTCGGCAGATACAGCGAGGCCAGGGTGCTGATCACCTGCAGGCCCGCGACCACGGAGAGCAACCCGCGATACGGCTGCACGTACCGGCGCAGCAGGGCGAGCAACATCTGGCTACTGTCGCACATCCACCTGCAGAACCCGGTGCGGGACCGGGACACGAAAAGGCAGGTCAGTCGCTATGTCAACGGTTCCGTGCCGGGCGGCCGCTACAGTGCATGTCGTGACCCCCAGAAGCGGCCATTCTATTCCCCGAGGCCGGCTCACCCGCACGGCGAAGATGCTGGTAGCCGCCGCTGCGGTGCTCCCCGTGGTGGCCGCCTGCTCCGGCTCCGATGATCCGAGCACACCGTCGGTGCCGCCGAGCACCGAGTCGTCGGCGGCGGCCGCCCAGCACGGGCCGGACTTCCCCGAATGCGGCGGCATCACCGACCAGACCGTCTCGCAGCTGACCGAGGTCGTCGGATTGGTGAACACGGCCCGCACCTCGGTGGGCTGCCAGTGGCTGGCCGGCGGCGGCATCGTCGGCCCGCACTTCTCCTTCACCCACTTCCGGGGCAGCCCGATCGGGCGCGAACGCAAGACCGAGGAATTGT
The DNA here is from genome assembly GCA_030499155.1 of Mycolicibacterium frederiksbergense. Classification (GTDB taxonomy): domain Bacteria; phylum Actinomycetota; class Actinomycetes; order Mycobacteriales; family Mycobacteriaceae; genus Mycobacterium; species Mycobacterium frederiksbergense_A. The sequence goes on from JAUKNU010000001.1 coordinate 3,175,098, forward strand.
CCCGCGCCAGCGTGGAGGACATCAACATCGAGGGGCACGACGGTTTCATCGCGATCGGTGAAGACCTGGTGCTCGGGCCCAGCCTGTGTGAGATCGGTATCCAGTTCGACGACGACTTCATCGAATGGTCGGTGAGCTTCGCCCAGAAGCCCTACCCGGACGCCTGCGAAGTCGCCAAGGAACTCACCCGCCAGTCGATTGTGAACGCCAAATGATGGGCCGCACCGTGAAACGTCCGCTGACCGTGGTGATTGCGCTGCTGGCCGCGCTGACCATGGTGATCGGCGTGCAGGGCTGTTCCCGCGCGGTCGACGGGGCGGCGATCAAGGCCGGTTCGGGAGCCGGGCCGCGCAACAACGACTCCGAGAAGACCTACCCCAATCTCCTCAAGGAATGCGACGTCCTGACCGAGGACATCCTGGCCGAGACCGTGGGTGCCGACCCGCTGGACATCCAGAGCACGTTCGTCGGTGCGGTGTGCCGCTGGCAGGCCGCCAACCCGGCCGGGCTGATCGACATCACCAGGTTCTGGTTCGAACTCGGTGACCTGGAGAACGAGCGCCAGGCCGCGCAGGCGATGAACTTCCCGATCGAGGATCGCCGCGTCGCCGGTGTGCAGTCGATCGTGATGAGGAACCCGGCCGCCAACGGTGCCTGCGGGGTGGCCAGCGACGCCAGCGGTGTCGTCGGCTGGTGGGTCAATCCGCAGGCCCCCGGCATCGACGCCTGCGCGATGGCCATCAAGCTCATGGAGTTGACGCTCGCCACCAACTCCTAGTCAGCGAGGGATGTGGAACCCGGCCAGTGACGCGCCGCCGAGCTCGAGCTCGCGCCACGGCGTCGCGACCCGCAGCAGCGCCAGCGCCGATGTCGGGTACTTCGACTCGATCTCCGCGACCACGCCGGCATCGCTGCGGTCATCGGCCAGGGCGAGCGCCAGCCCCGACATCACCGGCTCGTGTCCGATCACCAGCAGCGTCTGCACGTCATCGGTGACGCCGTTGATCTCGGCGAGGACGATGCCCGGGGTCGCATCGTAGATCCGGTCGACGAAGCTCACCGGCGCCTCGATCCCGGTCCGCTCCAGGGTCTGTCGGGTGCGGGTTGCCGTCGAGCACAACACCGCGTCGATCGGCGGCGCCTCGGCGCGCAGCCACTCACCGGCGAGCCCGGCCTCCCGGATCCCGCGCGGGGCCAGCGGACGGCCGTGGTCGCCGACGCCGCTCGGGTAGTCCGACTTGGCGTGCCGCAGCAGCAGAAGCGTTCTCATGTCGATGAGGCTAGGCCATGCCGACGCGCGTCCCGGGACTTGTCGGATACCGGACCTAGACTCGCCACGAACAACCGAAGACTCTCCACGAACGACGATCACCGACCCGGAAAGGAGTACTGAGATGCGCTTTCTCCATACCGCCGACTGGCAGCTCGGGATGACCCGGCACTTCCTCAGCGCCGGTGGCGGCGAGGCACAGTCGCGCTACGCGGCCGCCCGCCGCGACGCCGTCTCAGGCCTGGGTGCGCTGGCCGCCGAGGTGGACGCCGAGTTCGTCGTCGTCGCCGGTGACGTGTTCGAGGACAACCAGCTTGCCCCACGCGAGGTGAGCCTGGCTCTGGAGGCCATGCGGGCCATCGGTGTTCCGGTGTATCTGTTGCCGGGCAACCATGATCAACTCGACGCCGGGTCGGTGTACGCCAGCACGTTGTTCCTCGATGAGTGCCCCGGCAATGTCACGGTGCTGGACCGCGACGGCGCCTTCGAGGTGCGGCCCGGGCTGGAAATCATCGCCGCGCCATGGCGTTCCAAGTCGCCGACCACCGACCTGGCGGCCGCGGTGAGCGCCGACCTGCCGGTCGACGGCACCGTACGCATCCTGGTCGCGCACGGCGGGGTGGACGTCCTGGACCCGGACCCGGCCAAACCGTCGCTGATTCGGCTGGCCGGGCTGGAGGCCACCATCGAGCGCGGCGCCGTGCACTATGTGGCGCTGGGGGACAAGCACTCCCGCACCCAGGTCGGCGCCACCGGCCGGGTCTGGTACTCCGGTTCCCCGGAGGTCACCAACTATGACGACATCGAGACCGATCCGGGCCACGTGCTGGTCGTCGACATCGACGAGACCGATCCGGTGCACCCCGTGCAGGTGTCCGCACGCCGCGTCGGCCGCTGGCGCTTCCTCACCTTGCGCCACGACGTGAACGACGATCGCGATATCGCCGGGCTCGACGTCAATCTGGATCAGCTGCCCGACAAGGACCGCACCGTGGTGCAACTGGTGCTCACCGGATCGCTGTCCGTCACCGACAAGGCCAAGCTGGACGGCTGCCTGGACCGCTACGCGCGGGTGTTCGCCGCACTGCGGTTGTGGGAGCGGCACTCCGACATCGTGGTGCTGCCCGCCGACGGCGAGTTCGATGACCTGTCGATCGGCGGGTTCGCCGCCGGCGCGGTGCAGGAACTGGTCGCCGCCGCGCGTGCCGAGGGCACCGGAGCCGAGGACGCCCGGTCCGCACTCGCGCTGCTGTTGCGCCTGTCCGGCGGTCACCTGGAGGGGAACGTCGCATGAAGCTGCACCGGTTGGTACTCACCAACTATCGCGGGGTCGCCCACCGCGAGATCGAGTTCCCTGACCGCGGGGTCGTGGTCATCAGCGGCGCCAACGAGATCGGCAAGTCGTCGATGATCGAGGCACTGGACCTGCTGCTGACCATCAAGGATCGCTCCACCAAGAAAGAGGTCAAGGCCGTCAAGCCCACCCACGCCGACGTGGGTGCCGAGGTCATCGCCGAAATCTCCACGGGTCCTTACCGCTTCGTGTACCGCAAGCGTTTCCACAAGCGTGCCGAGACAGAGCTGACCATCCTGGCGCCCACGCGTGCGCAACTCACCGGCGACGAAGCGCATGATCGGGTGCTGGCGATCCTGTCCGAGACGGTGGACACCGCGCTGTGGGAGGCGCAGCGGGTGCTGCAGGCCTCGGCCACGGCCCCGGTGGACCTGTCCGGTTGCGACGCGCTGTCACGGGCGCTGGACGTCGCCGCGGGTTCCGCCGGAGATGGTGCGACCGACGCCGATCCGCTGTTGGTCGACCGGATCGAGGTCGAGTACCTGACCTACTTCACCCCGACCGGCCGCCCGACCGGGGCCTGGGCCGCGGCCACCCAGCGGCTGCGCGCCGCCGACGAGGAGGTGGCCCGCGCCGCCGCCGCGGTCGCCGAGGTCGACCAGGCCGTGCAGCGGCATGCCACCCTGACCACCCAGCTCGCCGCGTCCGCCGCACAGGTGGAGTCGGCTCAGGCCCGCGCGACCGCGGCGCAGCAGGCCGCCGCGGCGGTGGCGCGGCTGACCCGCGAACGCGACACCGCCCGGGTGCTCGCCGATGCCGCGACCGCGACCCATACCGCGTCGCTCGCGGCGGTCAACGAGCGCCGACGGCTGCGCGCGGCGATCGAGGAAAGGTCGACCTCCGCTGCCGAACTGATTGCCGTCGCCGCGGAATCCGCCCGCACCCATGCCGCAGCCCAGCAGGTGAAGGAGGCGGCCCAGACCGTCGCCGAGCAGGCATGTGCCGCCGCGGATATCGCCGCCGCCGCGGTGGATGACGCGCGCGGCGACCTGGCCGCGCACGTCGCCCGCGACGAGGCGGCACGGCTCACCGTCCACCTGGGCAAGATCGACGGCGCCGCAGGCGAACTCGCCGAGGTGGACCGCGAGCTGGTCGGCATCACCATGACCGACGCGCTGATGGCGGAGATCGACACCGCCGCCCGCGCCGTCCAGCGAGCGGCCGATCACGCCGAACTCGCCTCGGCCCGTATCGAACTCGTGGCGCTGGACGATGTGCGACTGCGGGTGGGGGACGAGGCGGTCGAGCTCGCCGCGGGGCAGGACTGGTCGGCCAGTGTCGGTACGCCGACCGCCATCGAGGTGCCCGGGCTGGTGCGGGCCCGGGTGGTGCCGGGAGCCGACGCTCTCGACACCCACGCCACCCTGGTCGCCGCCGAAGAGGTCCTCGCCGAGGCACTGCGCCGTGCCGGGGCAGACAGCATCGACGGGGCCCGTGACACGGACGCCCGCCGGCGGGAACTGCGATCCGCGCAGAGCCGGCTGCACGCCACCATCGCCGCGCTCACCGGGGACGAGACCCTCGAGCAGCTGAGGGCCCGGCACGCCGACCTGACGGCCGGACAACCGGATATCACCGGCGACACCGAGACCGCGCGCGCCGCGCTCACGGCCGCTCGTGCCGCGCACCGGGCGGCAACGCAGAACGCCGATGCGCAGCGCGCGCTCGCCGCGGCCGCGGTCACCGCGTGCCATGATGCCGCCGTCACCGCCGGTGTGCTGCGGGAGAAACTCAACACGGCGCAGTCCGAGCTCCAGGCGGCCACCGCACGGCTGGCCGCCGAGCGGCAGGCCGCGACCGACGATCAACTCAGCCTGGCGGCCGAAGCGGCTGCCGAGCAGGCCGCCCGGGCGGGTGCCGAGGTCACCCGACTGGACACCGAACTGGCCGCCACCCAGCCCGAGACGGTCGCCGCCGAACTCGACGCCGCGACCCGCTCCCTGCAGGCGCTGTTGCGTGAGCGCGACACCGCCGCGACCGCGATCACCGAGCTCAGCGCGACGCTCAAACTGTATGGGACACAGGGACGTAAGGGCACCCTAGACGCTGCCCACACCGAACGCGAGCATGCCCACGGTGAGTACCTGCGCATCGAGCGGCGCGCCCGGGCCGCGCAGACCTTGCGCACGGTGATGCTGCGGCACCGCGAATCGGCGCGTCAGCGCTACGTCGAGCCGTTCCGCGGGGAGATCGAACGGTTGGGCCGCATCGTGTTCGGTGCCGACTTCGAGGTCGACATCGACACCGACCTGACCATCCGCAGCCGCACCCTGGGCGGCAGGACCGTCGGCTACGAGTCGCTGTCGGGCGGTGCGAAGGAACAGATCGGCATCGTGGCGCGGCTGGCGTGCGCCTCCCTGGTGGCCAAGGAGGACACCGTGCCCGTCGTCATCGACGATGCGCTGGGCTTCACCGACCCGGACCGGCTCACCCGGATGTCCGCCGTGTTCGATTCGGTCGGCGGGGACGGCCAGGTCATCGTGCTGACCTGCAGCCCGGACCGGTATGCGGGCATCGGGGACGCGCGGCTGATCGAGCTGACCGCCTAGGCCACGGCCTCGACGCGACCGGTCCCGGTGTTCAGCGCGCTCAGCGCGCTCAGCCCGAGGTGATCCCGCAGCGTGTCGCCGGTGTACTCGGTGCGGAACAGCCCACGCCGCTGCAGCTCTGGGACCACATAGTCGACGAAATCGTTGAAGGTGCCCGGGCTCTGGGCCGCCGACACCATGAAACCGTCGGCCTCACCGGAGGTGAACGACTCCTCGATCTGATCGGCCACCTGCGACGCGGTGCCGACGTACTGGGGTAGCAGCACACCCTGGGCGTACCACTTGCCGATATCGCGCAGGGTCAGGTTGTCCCGGTTCGCGACGCGACGCGCGGTGTCGAACAGGCCCTGGGTGCCGGTCACGTGAACGTCCTGCACCGGTGCGTCCAGATCGTATTTCGAGAAGTCGTGATTGGTGTGCACGCTCAGCGTGATCAACCCGGAGATCGGGTCGGCCAACTCGTTGTGGAAGGCCTGCTTCTCCCTGGCGATGGATTCGGTTTCGCCGATGAACGGGATGAACGCCGGAAAGATCAGCACCCCGTCCGGATTGCGACCGAGATTGCTTGCCCGCGACTTGATGTCGTCGTAGTAGGCACGGCGGCCCTCCGGTGTGGGGTCGATCTCGAAGATCGCCTCGGCCCAGCGGGCGGCGAAATCCCGTCCGGTGTTCGACGACCCGGCCTGGATGAGGACCGGACGGCCCTGCGGTGAGCGCGGCACGTTCAGCGGGCCGCGGGTGCGGAAGAACGTGCCTTTGTGGTCGACCCGGCGGATCTTGTCCGGATCGGCGAACACCCCGCTGGCCTTGTCGGCCACCAGCCCATCGGGGTCCCACGACGACCACAGTGCCAGCGCGGTGCGCACGAACTCGTCGGCCCGCTCGTAGCGGAACTCGTGGTCCAGGTGATCGTCCTGGCCGAAGTTCTGCGCCTCGCTGGCCGTCAGCGAGGTGACGATGTTCCAGGCGACCCGGCCCCGGGTGATGTGGTCCAGGCTGGCAAAGATGCGGGCCAGCTCGTAGGGGTGAAAGTAGCTGGCGGACTTGGTGATCGCCACACCCAACTTCGAGGTGACCGCGCCGATGCTGGCAGCCACGATCGACGGGTCCAGCGTCGCGGTGGCTTGCGTGCCGCGGCGCAGTGGCTCGGTGATGTCGGCACCGTACTGGGCCGGGGCGGCCAGCAGGTCGGCGAAGAACACGAAATCGAACTTGCCGCGTTCCAGGATGCGGCCGATGCGGTGGTAGTACTCCGGCCTGGTGAAGTCGGTATCGCTGCCGGGGTGCCGCCAGGCCGCGTGGCTGTGGGTGACCTGGGAGGCGATCTGGAAGCCGCCGAGATGCAGTTGCTTGGTCATGAATGGTTACCTTTCTCGGCGATTTGTGGAGCCGCCGTCGTACTTATTCCGACGGCGGCTCCACAAATCGCGATCAGAAGTAGGCGTTGGCCGGGATCGGGCTGCCGTGCAGCAGGTTCTGCCCGATCACCCGTGCCTTGAGACCCACCGGGTTGTGCAGCGTGATGGTGCGGATGTTGCGCCAGTGCCGGTCCAGGTTGCGCCGCCGGCTGGCCGCGCTCGCTCCGCCCAGCTCCAACAGGCGGGTGGCCGCGATCGGCGCGATATCGTCCAGGTGCACCTTGACCTTGGCCACCTTCAGCTGCGCCTCGGCGGCCAGATCCGCGTCCGGCACCCCGTCGGTCTCCGAATCGGTGGCGGCGCCGATGGCCTCGGCGGCGTCGAGCACCGCCGCGCGGGCAATGTAGGCCGCCGACGCCAGCTCGCCGAGTTGACGCTGCAGCAGCGGGTCATCGGTGGGACGCTCGGCCAGCGCGTGGCTGAAGCTGCGTTCCCGGGAGCGCAGCAGCTCGACGCCGTCATCGACGACGTTGGCCAGCACGCCCGCCACCACGGCGTGGATGTAGAGCTGCAGCGATGCGTACTGGACCGTCGGGGCCGGCTCGGCGTCATACGGGCTGTCGCTGAGCACCTCGTCCTCGGCGACCGCGACCCCGGTGAAGGTGGTGGTCCCGGTGCCGGTGCGGCGTTGTCCGAAGCCGTCCCAGTCGTCGACGATCTGCACGCCGGGCCGGTCGGTGGGCACCACCACGATCGCCACGGAGTCGTGGTCGGTGGTCGCGGTGGCGGTCAGATAATCGGCGAACAGCGTGCCGGTGCTGTAGAACTTCTCACCGTCCAGCCGGAAGCCACCGTTCGGGGTGGGCAGCAGACGGGTGTTGAAAACCAGGCTGCCGACGGCCTGCGAGCCCTTCTCGCTGAACGCGTTGCCGAAGGTCTTGCCCTGCGACACCAGGTCCAGCCACCGGTGCGACCGTGTACGCAGCCGCTCCTCGACGAACCAGAAATGGGCGCGGAAGATGTGCGCGACGATCGGGTCGGCCTGTGCGACGTCGATCACCGCGGAAAACAGCTGCGGCACGGACAGTCCCGCACCACCGAGCTCGACAGGAAGCCTCAGTGTGCCGAAGCCCGCCCGCTTGAGTGCCGCCACCTGATCAAAAGGGTTCTCGTCGTTGAGGTCTCGGTCTCGGGATCCGGAGCCGATGCCGCTCAGTAGTTCCTTCCACTCGGGAGTCCCTGGCAGGATGCGCTGGTTGTGTGCAACGGTTGTCATGCCGACCATTTCTAGTGGTGGTAGCCGCCGGGCCGCACTGCTTGCGATCACCGCGATCCTGAGAGCTCACGCTGTGTATGTTCGGGGCGCACGGGGCACAATGGCGGTGATGACCATGTCCGCCAGGCGCCGCAGGGCCCATGACAAGCTGGCCGCCCTGCCCGGCGTGCGCCCGGTACGCCGGCCGGTGACCCGCGCCGGGGACATGGCGTTTGACCTGTACTACGTGCGTGTCGGCCGCAAAACGGCCCATCCGGTGGTCGTCATCCCCGGCGGCCCGGGGCTGGCCTCGGTGGCGCCGTACCGGGCGTTCCGGCGGCACGCCGCCGCAGCGGGCTTCGACGTGATCATGATCGAGCACCGCGGTGTGGGTCTGTCCCGCCACGACGACGAGGGTGCGGACCTCCCTCCGGAAGCGATCACCGTGAAGCAGGTGGTCGACGATGTGGCGGCGGTGCTCGACGATGCGGGGGTCGAGACCGCGCACGTCTACGGCAGTTCGTATGGCTCGTACATCGCCGCGGGTGTCGGCGTGCGTCATCCGGGTCGCGTCGCCGGGATGGTGCTGGATTCCCCGGTGCTCTCGGCGGGAGATATCGAGGAGATGCGGACCGCGATCCGCGGCCTGCTCTGGGACGGCACCGGCACTCCCGGCGATGACGCGGACCCCGATCTCGCGCTCAAGGTTCGCACGCTGGCCGACGAGGGGATGAGGCTGGACGGATCAGCCCAGGTCGCCAGCCTGGTCTACGAGTACGGGGGCGTGCGTCTGCTCGACCGCCAGCTCGACCTGCTGTTGCGCGGCCGGACGCTGTTGTGGGCGGGGCTGAGCCGGCTGTTGCGGATCACTCAGCGCAAGACGCCGTACCGGCACGAGGACGATCTGGTGGGGCGAATCGCTTTCCGCGAGCTGAACTTTGCCGGCGAACCCGACGGGCTGCCGCTGGACCCGTCGGTCGTGATGCGGGAAATCCACGATCCGGCCCAGGAATTCGAACGTGAGCCGTTCGACCTAGTGGCCGCGATGCCTGAATTCGACTGGCCCACCGCGGTGTTGTCGGGCGGACGGGATCTCACCACGCCGCCGGCGGTGGCCCGCCAGGTGGCCGATCTCATCCCGGACGCCACCCTGGTGACATTGCCCACCGCCGGCCACAGCGTGCTGGACACCCGGGAGCGGGCGGCGCTGGAGGTCATCGGTGCGCTGCGCATCGGGGCGATCGACACGCTCGCCGACCGCGGAGTGGAGCTGGACAACCTGCCCGTCAATCCGCTTGTGCGAGCCGCGATCACGGTGATCTCGGCCGCCGCCGCGCTGGAATCGACACTGCCGGCGGCGGTGCCGCGCATCGTCTCGCGGATCAGGGTTTCATGAATCCGATGGCCGAGTAGTTGATGTCCCCGATGCCGGTGGGTCCGTAGTTCGCCAGGGTGCTGCGGATCGCGACGTTCCCGGGAGCCTGGAACAGCGGCAGGCTGTGGCCCTCCGCCCAGATCAGCTTGTCGAGTTCGTTGGCCAGGGTGCGCGCCTTGTCCTGGTCCAGCTCGGAGAGTGTCTCTTCGATCTTGGCGTCGATCTCGGCGCTGCCGATCTTGCCGTAGTTGCTCTCGCCCTGCGCCGCGTAGATCTGGGTCAGGCTGGCCAGCGGGAACGCGTCACCGCCCCAACCGAACTGGGCGATGTCGAAGTTTCCGATGGTGACATAGTCGGGGAACAGTGCGCCGCCGGCGGCGGGCACCAACTCGAGGTTGATGCCGATCTGGGCCAGCTGGTTCTGCGCGATCTGGGCGACCGCGCGGGTGCTCGCCCCGTCATAGAAAACATTGCGGATCTTGAGTTGCCTGCCGTCCTTTTCCCGGAACTGGCCGTTCTGCGTCCAGCCGAGTGCGTCGAGTTCGCTCTTGGCCGCCTCGGGGTCGAAGGGCGCGCTGTTGTCCTGGTAGCCCTCCTGGCCGGCCAGATAGATGTGGTTGTTCAGCGCCGTCGGGTTGTCGGCGAGCCCGCGCTGGGTGACCGCCGCGATGGCCTGGCGGTCGAGTCCCTTCGCGACCGCGGTGCGCAGCCCGGGATCGGACAGGATGGCGCCCTCGCTGCCGTTGATGGTGAAGTGATACCAGTTGGGCGCCGGCGCCCGCCGGATCGTGATGCCCGCGGTGCGCTTGGCATTCTCCAGATCGTCCAGCGATGCCAACCCGACCGAGTCCAGGGCGTTGTTCTGTAGCGCCGGGATGACGGCGGCATCGTCGAGCACGGTGTAGGTGATGGAATCCAGCAGCGGAGGCGTTCCCCACCATTTCGGGTTGCGGGTCAGGATGATTCGCTGAGCGCCCCGGTCGACGGTGCTGATGATGAAGGGCCCCGCCGACAGCGACGGACCGTTGAGGAAGCCCTTGTTGAACGCCTCCGGGTCGGAGGTGACCGCCTTGGGGGCGAGCATGGCGTTGCCGGCGAACATGCCGCGCCAGTCCGCGAAGTGCCTCTCGAAGGTGATGACGGCCTGCCGGTCGTCGACACCCTTGGTCACCGACGCCACCCGCTCGCTGCCGTTGGGCGAGGCGAACAGGAATCGCTCATCCTTGCCGCTGGTGGCATTGACCTGGGCGGCCATGTCCTCCCAGGTGATCGGTGAGCCGTCGGACCATACGGCCTTTGGGTTGATCGTGTACGTGACGATCTGCGGTTCGGTGCTGGTGAGTTCCACGCTGGTGAAGTAGTCGCTGTTGACCGTCATCTCACCGTCGGGCTTGATGACGAACGCGCGCGGCAGCGTCGCCCGCAGCATCCGGCCGAGCTCGGCGAGGTTTCCGTCGATGTGCAGGTAGTTGAAGTTGGGCGGGAAGCCGGTCAGCGCCAGCCGCAGATTTCCGCCCTGCTGCAGTGTGGTCGGGTCCTGCGGGTTGATATCGGCGGTCGCGCCGATCTCGGCATTGCCTCCCGCCGAGGGCACCGAGGTGTCCGGGCTCGAACAACCGGTCAGGGCCAGCGTCACCGCCGCGCCGACCGCTAGCAGACGTGAAATCGCACTCATGCGTTCAGACTCTAACCGTGATCGGGCTGGTGGCGGGGGACCGCCGACAGCAACCGGCGGGTGTAGTCGTGTTGCGGCGCGTCGAACACAGCCTCGCTGTCGCCCTGTTCGACGATGCTGCCCTTGTGCATGACCGCCACCCGGTGTGCCAGGTGCCGCACCACCGACAGGTCGTGGGAGACGAACAGGTAGGCCAGCCCGAAACGCTCCTGCAGGTCCAGCAGCAGGTTGATGATGCCGGCCTGGATCGACACGTCCAGGGCCGACACCGGCTCGTCCAGCGCCAGGATCTTGGGCTGCAGCGCCAATGCCCGTGCGATACCGATGCGTTGTTTTTGCCCGCCGGAGAACTCCGCGGGGTAGCGGCCGGCGTCCTCGCGGCGCAACCCGACCAGGGCCAGCAGCTCGGCCACCCGTTCCTCGCTGGCTGCACGATCGAAACCATTGGCGCGCAGCGGTTCTGCGAGCACGTCCAGCACCGGGAGCCGAGGGTCCAGGGATGCGACAGGATCCTGGAACACCACCTGTAGATCGCCGCGCAGCAGTCGCCGGCCGCGGCGATCCAGGGTCGCCACGTCGGTGCCGAGGACCTCGATGCTGCCGGACTGCGGGGCGGTGAGTTCGAGAATCTGATGCAGCGTCGTCGATTTACCGGACCCGGATTCGCCCACGATGCCCAGGGTGCGGCCCTGGTGCAGGTCGAAGCTGACCCCGTCGACGGCGCGCACCTCGCCCACACGGCGGCGGAACACCACGCCCTTGGTCAGCGCGTAGGTCTTGGCCAAGTCGCGCACCCGCAGCACGACCTCGCCGGTGCCTGCGGCCGAATCCGCGTGCGGCGTGGATGGCACCCCGTAGATATCGGCCGCGCTGCGCCCGCCGACCTGGTCGCTGTTGATGCAGGCGACCTGGTGGGTGGGACCCACCGTGACGAGTTCCGGTTCGGCGGTGTGGCACTCGTCGATCGCCAGCGGGCAGCGCGGGGTGAACGGGCAGCCCGGTGGCAGCGCCGCCAGCGACGGTGGCGCCCCCGGGATGGGCACCAGACGTTCCCCGCGGGGTGCGTCCAGGCGCGGCACCGAGCCGAGCAAGCCTGCGGTGTAGGGCATCCGGCGGTTTCGGTACAACTCGGCCACCGGTGCGGTCTCGACAGCCCGCCCGGCATACATGACCAGTGCGCGGTCGGCGAACTCGGCGACGACCCCGAGATCGTGGGTGATGATCAGCACGCCGGCCCCGGTGACATCGCGGGCCGTGCGCAGCACGTCGAGAATCTGGGCCTGCACGGTCACGTCGAGCGCTGTCGTCGGCTCATCACAGATCAGCAGGTCCGGGTCGTTGGCGATGGCGATGGCGATGACCACGCGCTGCCGCTCGCCACCGGACAATTCGTGCGGGAACGCCCGGGCGCGTTGTTCGGGCTGGGCGATGCCGACCAGTTCGAGCAACTCGATCGCGCGGGTCCGGGCCTGCCGGGCGCCGATATCGCGCCGGTGGATCCGGATGGCCTCGGCGATCTGATCACCGACGGTATAGACCGGGGTCAGTGCCGACATGGGATCCTGGAAGACGGTGCCGATCCGGGCGCCGCGGATGCGCGACATCTGTGCGTCCGGCAACCCGATGAGCTCATCGCCGTGCAGCTTCACCGAACCGGATACCTCGGCGAATTCGGGCAGCAGCCCGATGACGGCCATTGCACCGGCCGATTTGCCCGCCCCGGATTCCCCCACCAGCGCGACGACCTCGCCGGAGTCCACGTGATAGTTCAGCCCGCGTACGGCGGCGACGGTTTCGGTGTCGGTGGGAAATGCGACCCGCAGGTCGCGCACGTCCAGCAGCGTCATGAGCGCCGCCGCCTCGGCCGTGCCGCCGGGTCCATCGCGTCGCGCAGACCGTCGCCGATCAGGTTGGCGCACAGCACGATCAGCACCAGCACCCCGGCCGGGAACAGGAACACCCAGGGGAACGTCGTCACCGACCTGGTGCCGTCGGCGATCAGCGTGCCCAGCGAGACGTCGGGCGGTTGCACACCGAACCCGAGGAAGCTCAGCCCGGTCTCGGCCAGGATCGCGATGCCGACGTTCAGCGCGGTGTCGATGATCAGGATGGACGCCACGTTCGGCAGAATGTGGCGGACGATGATCCGCCGGTTGGACACGCCCATGTACCTTGCCGCGGAGACGAATTCGCGTTCCCGCAGGCTCATCGTCATGCCGCGGACGATGCGGGAACTGATCATCCAGCTGAACACCGACAGCAGCAGGATCAGCCACAGGATGCTGCCGGACTCGCGGGTGCGTGGCGTCACGATCGCGATCAGCAGGAAGCTCGGCACAACCAACAGCAGATCGACGATCCACATCAGGGCGCGGTCGCGCCAGCCGCCGAAGTACCCGGCCACCGCGCCGACGGTCGCGGCGATCAGAGTGGAGATGAACGCCACGGCGACGCCGATCAGCAGCGACTTCTGCATCCCGCGCAGGGTCTGGGCCAGCAGGTCCTGGCCGATCGAATTGGTGCCGAACCAGTGCGTCGTCGACGGCGGCTGCTGCAGCGCGTAGTAGTCCAGATCGGTGTGGGAGTAGGGCAGCAGCGGCGGCAATACCCAGCAGCTGACGAACAGCAGGATCAGCACGGCGAGCGAAATCACCGCGGGCCGGTTGCGCAGGAACCGGCGCAGCACCAGGGTGCGCCGGGACACGAATTGGTACTCGGTGTCTGTCATCCCACCCGCACCCTGGGGTCGAGGGCGGCGTAGATGACATCCGACAGCAGCCCGGCGAGCAGGATCGTCACGCCGGTGAAGACCGTGATGGCGACGACGATATTGGTGTCCTGGGTGGTGATGCCCTGAATCACCCACTCGCCCATGCCGTGCCAGCCGAAGATCTTCTCGACGAACACCGCGCCGGTGAACAGCCCGCCGACGCTGTAGGCGAACAGCGTCGCCATCGGGATCAGCGCCGTGCGCAGGCCGTGTTTGAACAGCGCCTGCCTGCGGGTGAGCCCCTTGGCGCGCGCCGTGCGGATGAAGTCCTGCCCCAGCACATCCAGCATGGCGTTGCGCTGGTAGCGGCTGAACCCGGCGATGGAGGCCAGCGCGAGGGTGAAGGTCGGCAGCACCAGATGCTGTACCCGGTCCACGAACTGGTTCCACCACCCGCCCATCGCGTCGGGCGATGTCTCCCCGGTGTATTCGAACAATTGCACCCCGAGTATCGAATTCACCTTCAGCGCGCCGAGGATCAGCAGGTTGGCCACCACGAACGTCGGCGCACTGAGGATGAGCAGCGAGGCCACCGTGATCGCCCGGTCGGAGAAGCGGTACTGCCGGATGGCGCCCCACGCGCCGACGACGACGCCGATGAGCGTGCCGATGACCGACCCGATCAGCACCAGCCGCAGGCTCACCCCGATGCGCCGCCACAATTCATCGGTCACCGGCTGGCCCGTCACGGTGGTGCCGAAGTCGCCGCGAACGGCACCGGACACCCAGTCGAGGTAACGCACCGGGATCGGCTTGTCGAGATTGAGCTCGGCGGCCTTGGTGTCGATGACGGCCTGCGGCGGGCGCGGGTTGCGCTCCAGCAGGCTGTCCAGTGGGGAGAACGTCAGCGATGTCAGCGTGAAGGTGAGGATCGAGGCCAGCGCCAGCAGCACGACGTAGTTGAGCAGCCGGCGCGCCAGGAACCGGGTCACGCGGCGGGTCCGCTGCTGGGCTGCATGCGGACAGGGTAGGAGATGGATGCATCGCCGGTGCGTGAGGCGCGGCCGGGGGTCCCGTTTCGGGCGCGGGCTCTCGCCGGTGAACCGGGGGTGAAATGCGACGTGCGGGGTTTCACGCCCCGGGTCGGGGGTAACCCAGCGGACATGACATCGAACAAACTGAAACTGCTGTGTGCAGGCGCGGGCGTCGGTGCAGTACTGGCCATGACCGGCATTTCCGTGGCCCAGACCACTACGTTCAGTGCCGACCCGGCGCTGCCGGAACCGACGGTGCCGGGCATCGTGACCGAGGTGACGGAGGCACCCACCGAGGGGCCGACGCTGGAGGCGGGCATTCCCAGCTACACCACGACCACCACCGAGGCGCCGGCCCCCTGATCGTCATCTGACCAGTGACCTCGGCGGCGGCCCGGGTGGCCCGAAGCCGCCCGGGCCGCCGTTCTGGTCGGGGCGATCGGTGGCGGCGTGGATCGCCCCACCACCGATCACTCCGATGACCACCGCCACCAGGACCGCCAGCACGCTCTGGCGTGGGCTCCACTCACCGGACATACGGCCACCCTGCAGACCGCAGCTGGGTGCCGGCTGTGCGCCCCTTCAGAAGGTGACGAGCGGATATCTCACAGCTTGCGCATAGGAATGGCACAGGGTCCGCCCACCGGGGTGCCAATAATGGAGGTATGACGTCCCACGAGGCAGCGGCACGTGCTGTGATGCACCGCGCCGACGGCCGGCCCATCCAGGTTCTCGTCGTCGACGACGAGCCGGTGCTGGCCGAGCTGGTCTCGATGGCATTGCGCTACGAGGGATGGGATATCGCGACCGCCGGTGACGGCGCCGGGGCCATCGAACTCGCCCGTGACAACCCGCCGGACGTGGTGGTGCTCGACGTGATGCTGCCGGACATGAGCGGGCTCGACGTGCTGCGACGGCTGCGGGAGATGCAGCCCGGTCTGCCGTTGCTGCTGCTCACCGCGAAGGATTCGCTCGAAGACCGGATTGCCGGGTTGACTGCCGGTGGCGACGACTACGTCACCAAACCGTTCAGCATCGAGGAGGTCGTGCTGCGGCTGCGGGCCCTGCTGCGCCGCACCGGGGTGGCCAACGACGCGAGCGACGCCCAGATCGTCGTCGGAGATCTGGTGCTCGACGAGGACAGTCATGAGGTCACCCGGGCAGGCGAGCCCATTTCGCTGACCGCAACGGAATTCGAGCTGCTGCGGTTCATGATGCGTAACGCCAAGCGAGTGCTGAGCAAAGCCCAGATCCTGGACCGGGTGTGGAGTTACGACTTCGGTGGCCGGTCCAACATCGTCGAACTGTACGTGTCCTACCTGCGCAAGAAGATCGACAGCGGGCGCGAACCGATGATCCACACCCTGCGCGGCGCCGGATACGTCCTGCGCCCGCCGCGCTGATCCGATGAGGAGCCGGCTCCTCGCGCCGCGCACCTGGTCGCTGCGGATGCGGCTGCTGGTCACCCAGGTGCTGTTGTTGGCGTTGGTCTGTGTGGCCATCGGGGTCGCCACCGAATTCGCGTTGCAGCGCTTCCTGATGCGCCAGTTGGACACCCAGGTCGTCGAGGCCGCTCGTCGTTCGGTCGGGATCATGGAACTGCCGCCGCCGTTCCACCTGCCGCCCCCGCCGCCGGGCAGGCCGGCGCCGCAGATCCGGTTCCGTTTCGATCCCGAGCAGGGCCCGGGCCCCGGGTTTCTCAACGCCCCGGGGCAGGCGATCAACACGGTCGGCGCGGTGATCGGTCCGCGCGGCCCGCTCGGCGGGCCGGAGCGCAGCATCCGGGCACATGAGATCGACAGCGGCGTGATCACGTCCGAGGGCGCCACCGCCGACATCAGCGCGGCGGCATCCGCGCAGTTGACCCAGGTGCCGCCGGACGGCACCCCTGTCACCATGGACCTCGACGGGCTGGGTTCCTACCGGGTGATATCGGAGCAGCCGCGACGCGGCGCGCCGACCGTCGTCGTCGGGCTGCCCACGACCGTCGTCGACGAAACCCTGTGGTGGGTGTTGCTGATGTTCTGCGTGGTCTCGGCGGCCGCGCTGGCCGCTGCCACCGCCGCCGGAATCTGGATCATCCGACGTCAATTGGAGCCGCTGTCAAAGGTTTCCGCGGCGGCACGCGAGGTTGCCGACCTCGAGCTCGACAAGGGGGAGGTGCGGTTGCCGACACCGATCGTGCCGGTCGATCCGGACAGCGCGCACACCGAGGTCGGTCAGCTGGGCTCGGCACTGAACCGGATGCTGGACCGCATCGCCGGCGCGCTGTCCGCGCGCCATGCCAGTGAGACCCGGGTCCGGCAGTTCGTCTCCGATGCCAGCCATGAGCTGCGCACCCCGCTGGCGGCCATTCGCGGCTATACCGAACTGGCGCAACGCAAACGGGATGAGCTTCCCGAGGACGTCGCGCACGCGATGAGCCGGGTGGAATCCGAGACCCAGCGGCTGACCACCCTGGTGGAGGACATGCTGCTGCTGGCCCGCCTCGATGAGGGGCGTCCGCTGGAACGGGCCACGGTCGATCTGGTCCAGGTGGTGGCCGACGCGGTCAGCGACGCCCATGCCGCGGGGCCCGAGCACGATTGGACGCTCGAGCTGCCCGATGACCCGGTGCAGGTCACCGGCGATCGGGCGCGTCTGCACCAGGTGCTGGCCAATCTGCTGACCAATGCCCGGGTGCACACCCCGGCAGGCACCACCGTCACGACGTCGGTGACGATGCGAAGCGATGGCGCCGCGGTGCTTTCGGTCGCCGATGACGGACCGGGTATCCCGGGAGCGCTGCAACCGGAGGTCTTCGAGCGGTTTGCCCGCGGTGACTCGTCGCGCTCCCGGCGCGGGGGCAGCACCGGGCTCGGTTTGGCGATCGTGGCTGCCGTGGTGAAGGCGCACCGCGGCACGATCGACCTGCACAGCGTCCCCGGCGACACCCGGTTCGTGATCACCCTGCCGGCCGACGGTCACAGCTGACGCACAGCCCGGGCACATACGGGGCGTAGCGGCGCGCACCAGAATCGTCGGATGACTGCCGTACTGACGCGCGCCCCCGTCACGACCTCGCCACCGCGGCGTCCGGGCGTCGAACGTCTCGCATTCGGGATCCTGCTGGTCGCCACCGCGGCGCTGTACCTTGCGAACCTGTCGGTCAGCGGCTGGGCCAACAGCTTCTACTCCGCGGCCGTGCAGGCCGGAAGCCAGAACTGGATGGCGTGGCTCTTCGGATCCAGCGATGCGGCCAACGCGATCACCGTCGACAAGACCCCGGCCGCGCTGTGGGTGATGGGTCTGTCGGCGCGGCTGTTCGGATTCAATTCGTGGAGTGTGCTTGTCCCGCAGGCCTTGATGGGAGTGGCCTCGGTCGCACTGCTGTACTCGGCGGTGCGGCGGGTCAGCGGGTCCGGCGCGGCCCTGCTCGCCGGCGCGGCGCTCGCGTCGACACCGGTGGCGGCGTTGATGTTCCGATTCAACAATCCGGACGCCCTACTGGTACTGCTGCTGGTGGCCGCGGCGTACTGCGTGCAGCGCGCCTGCACGCCGGACGCCGGACGGTGGTGGCTGGTCGCCGTCGGCGGGCTGGCCGGATTCGCCTTCCTGGCCAAGATGTTGCAGGCATTCCTGGTGCTACCCGCGTTCGCCGCCGCCTATCTGATCTGTGCGGCCGCTCCGCTTCGGACCCGGCTGCTGCGACTCGGCGCCGGCATTGTGGCACTGGTGGTTTCGGGTGGCTGGTATCTGCTGCTGGTCGAATTGTGGCCGGCCGACCGCCGCCCGTTCATCGGGGGATCGCAAACCGACAGCATCGTCGAACTGGCACTCGGCTACAACGGTGTCGGCCGGCTGTCCGGGGCCGAGACCGGCGGGCTGGGAAACCTGAACTTCGATGTCGGCTGGGGTCGGCTGCTCGGCCACGGGATGGGCGCCGATATCGGCTGGCTGCTGCCCGCCGCACTGATCTGCGCCGGCGCCGGTTTCGTCCTGACCTGGCGGGCGCCACGCACCGATCCGACCCGGGCGGCGCTGATCATCTGGGCGGGCTGGCTGGTGGTGACGGCCGCGGTGTTCAGCTACGCCAACGGCATCGTGCACTCGTACTACACCGTGGCCCTCGCGCCCGCGATCGCCGCGTGCCTGGGCATCGGGTCGGAGTTGTTATGGCGCCATCGGAACAGGCCGCCCGCTGCGACCGCGCTGGCCGCGACGGTGCTGGTGACGATCATCCTGGCGGTGGTGCTGCTGACCCGCAGTCCGGACTGGATGCCGTGGCTGCGGCCCTCGATCGCGGTGGTCGCGTGACCGCGGCGGCCCTGCTGCTGGTGTCCGCGCGGCTGCCGAGACCGGTCGGCAGCCTCGTCGCTGTCCTGGCGGCCACGGCGGTCCTGGCCGGCCCGGTCGCCTACTCGGTGGCCACCGCCGCGGCCCCGCATCGGGGGGCGATCCCGATGGTCGGGCCGTCGCGCGGCGCCGTCGGTCCGGCATTCCTGGATGCGCCGGAGCCGGCACCGGCGCTCACCGCGCTGCTGACCGACGGCGCCGCGGGCTACACCTGGGCGGCCGCGGTGGTCGGCTCGAACAACGCGGCCGGCTATCAACTGGCCGCCGGCGTCCCGGTGATGGCCGTCGGCGGGTTCAACGGCACCGACCCCGCGCCCACTCTCGACGAGTTCCGCGGGCTGGTCGCCGACGGACGCATTCACTACTTCATCGAATCGCACATCCTGGCCGGTTCCCGCACCGACCATGGGGGCAGCGAAGCCGCGGTGGACATCGGGGACTGGGTGCTGCAGACCTTCGTCCCGAGGACCGTCGGCGGCACCGTCGTCTATGACCTCGCCGACGCCGGTTCGGACTCATAGCCGGCACACAGCTTGCGCCAACCAACGGCACACCGTCGGCGCCGAGCATGGACACCATGACCGAGATCCTCTCCGCGGCGCGCCCCAATGTCGCACTGACCACCCCCGGTGTGCCGGTCGTCGAACTGCCGGTCTTCAACGAACAGGCGACTCTGGAGAATTCGGTGCGCAGGCTGCACCGGCACCTGCGGGACAATTTCACCTTCGCCGTCCGCGTCACCATCGCCGACAACGCGAGCACCGATGACACCCCCCGCATCGCCGCCGCACTCGCCGGTGAGCTCGAGGGTGTGCGCATGGTGCGGCTGGAGGAGAAGGGCCGCGGGCGCGCACTGCACAAGGTGTGGAGCGAATCGGACGCCCCGGTGCTGGCCTACATGGACGTGGACCTGTCCACCGATCTGGCCGCGCTGGCGCCGCTGGTGGCCCCGCTGCTGTCCGGTCATTCCGACCTGGCCATCGGCACCCGGCTCAACCGCAGTTCACGCGTCGTCCGCGGCGCCAAGCGAGAGTTCATCTCGCGCTGCTACAACCTGATCCTCAAATCGACGCTGTCCGCCGGCTTCTCCGACGCGCAATGCGGTTTCAAGGCGATTCGGGCCGATATCGCCCGTGAACTGCTGCCCTACGTGGCCGACACCGGCTGGTTCTTCGACACCGAACTGCTGGTGCTGGCCGAGCGCAGCGGCCTGCGGATCCATGAGGTGCCGGTGGATTGGGTCGACGACCCGGACAGCCGGGTCGATATCGTCGCCACCGCGAAGGCCGATCTGCGGGGGATCGGACGCCTGCTGCGCGGGTTCACCGACGGCTCGATTCCGGTCAACACCATTGCCGCCCAGCTCGGTTCGCGGCGGGCGGCGGCTCCGGGTTCGCTGCTGCGCCAAGTGGTGCGGTTCGCCACCGTGGGTGTGCTCTCCACCGCTGCCTACCTGCTGCTGTTCCTGATGTTGCACGGACTCGTCGGAGCCCAGCTGGCCAATCTGCTGGCCCTGCTGGCGACTGCGATCGGCAACACCGCGGCCAACCGGCGGTTCACCTTCGGCGTGCGCGGTGCCGGTGCGATCGCGCGGCACCACGTCGAAGGCCTCATCGTGTTCGTCATCGCGCTGGCCATCACGAGCGGCTCGCTGGCAGGTCTGCACGCCGTGACAGATCGGCCCGACCAGCTGCTGGAGACATCCGTGCTGGTGATCGCCAATCTGTTGGCCACCGTGGCGCGCTTCGTGCTGCTGCGCGGCTGGGTCTTTCACCCCCGCCGTCGCTGACACCCCTGACGCTGATAAGGATTGACATGACGATGACTGCAGACGCTCAGACGACGCTGGACCGGGCACCCGTACCCGAGGTCCGCCCGCGCTGGGAACGTCCGGGCCTGCTGGCGCTGCTCGCCGGCACCGCGGTGCTCTACCTGTGGGGGCTGGGCGCCAACGGCTGGGCCAACAGCTACTACGCCGCCGCCGCGCAAGCCGGCACCCAGGACTGGAAGGCCTGGCTGTTCGGGTCGTTCGACGCGGGCAACGCCATCACGGTGGACAAACCGCCGGCCGCACTGTGGGCAATGGCCCTGTCCGGCAGGCTGTTCGGTTTCAGCGAGTTCACCATGCTGCTGCCGCAGGCATTGATGGGCGTGGCCTCGGTGGCAGTGTTGTACGCCGCGGTTCGCCGCAGCAGCGGACCTGCGGCGGGCCTGATCGCCGGTGCCGCGCTGGCGCTGACGCCGGTCGCGGCGCTGATGTTCCGGTACAACAATCCGGACGCGCTGCTGGTGCTGCTCCTGGTGGTGGCGGCGTACTGCATGGTGCGGGCCACCCAGCAGGGCAGTATGCGGTGGGTGGCGCTGTCCGGGTGCGCGGTCGGTTTCGCGTTCCTGACCAAGATGCTGCAGGCGTTCCTGGTGGTCCCCGCGCTGAGCGTGGTGTTCCTGGTCGCCGCACCGATGACGTTCTGGAAGCGCATCGGCGGACTGCTGGTCGCCCTGCTGTCCGCGGTGGTCTCGGCGGGCTGGTACATCGCGCTGGTCAGTGTGTGGCCGGCGGATGCCCGGCCCTATATCGCCGGGTCGAGCGATAACAGCCTGCTGCAGTTGGCATTCGGCTACAACGGTATCGACCGCATCGTCGGCCAGGGGCAGCCCGGTGGTGGGCCCGGGCCGGGCGGCCCCGGCGGCGGGGGAGCGAACCTGTTCTTCGGCGGTGACCCGGGCATCGGCAGGCTGTTCGGGGCGTCGATGGGCGCCGAGGCGTCCTGGCTGCTGCCGGCGGCACTGCTCGGTCTGGTCGCGGTGCTGTGGCTCACGCGACACGCCGCGCGTACCGATATCGTGCGGGCCTCGACGTTGATGTGGGGCACTTGGCTGCTGATCACCGGTGCGGTGTTCAGCTTCATGGACGGCATCATCCACCCGTATTACACGGTGGCGCTCGCGCCGGCGGTGGCATCGCTGGTGGGTATTTCGGCGGTGGAGCTGTGGCGCCGCCGGACGCCCATGGCAGCTCGCGTGGTGTTGGCGCTGAGCCTGGCGGGCACCGGTGGGTGGACATTCGCGCTGCTGTCCCGCCATCCCGAGTGGTGGCCCGGGATCAGGTGGGCCGCGCTGATCGTGTCCGTTGTCGTCGCGGTCGCACTGGCCGTCGGCGCACACCGGCTGGGCCGGGCGGCCACGGCTGCGCTGGTGGCCGCGGCCCTGCTGGCCGGCGGGGCGGGCAGTGCCGCGTGGGCGGTGGCGACCGTCGCCGCCGGGAGCGGCGGTGGACCGGTCGCGGTGTCGGGTCCCACCCAGCAACGCGACGACTTCGGGCCAGGCGGTCCGGGTGGGCCGGGCCGGCCGGGTGCGCGCGTCGACGACGCGGCGCTGG
Organism: Mycolicibacterium frederiksbergense; assembly: GCA_030499155.1. Lineage (GTDB taxonomy): Bacteria > Actinomycetota > Actinomycetes > Mycobacteriales > Mycobacteriaceae > Mycobacterium > Mycobacterium frederiksbergense_A. Next base: position 3,197,392 of record JAUKNU010000001.1, read on the forward strand.
CCGAGCTGGTCACCGGGCTGGACAACCGTTGGGCGGCGGCCACCGTCGGTTCGATGATGGCAGGGGACCTGGAACTCCGCAGCGGTGCCTCGATCATGTCGATCGGCGGCTTCGCGGGCGGCGACAATTCGCCGACGCTGCAACAGTTCCAGGATTACGTCGCGGCCGGGGATGTGCGGTACTTCATCGCCGGGGAGCGGTTCGGCCCCGGCGGGCAGCGCGACGGGTCGGGCACTCAGATCACCGAATGGGTGCAGCAGAACTTCCGCAAGATCGACGTCGGTGGCAGTGCCGTGTACGACCTGAGCAAGCCACTCAACTAGCGACTTGCGCACATCCACCGGCGCTGAGCGCCGGTGGATGTGCGCACATCGCAGGGTCGACTAGATTTCCTGCGGTGTCAGAGCCCCAGAACCCGCCGCCGTTCCCCCGGGGGATGGCCCTGTTGGTGGCCGGGGCGTTCTTCATGGAGATCCTCGACGCCACCATCATCACTCCCGCCATCCCGCTGATCGCCGTGTCCTTCGGCGTGGATGCCGTGGACGTGAACGTGGCGATCTCGGCCTACCTGGTCACCGTGGCGGTGCTGATTCCGGCCACCGGGTGGATGGCCGACCGGTTCGGCATCCGGCGGGTGTTCCTGGCCGCGATCGCGGTGTTCACCCTGGCCTCGGTCGGCTGCGCGCTGAGCACCTCGCTGCCGATGCTGGTCGGGATGCGCATCCTGCAGGGCATCGGCGGCGCCATGATGGTGCCGGTCGGCCGGCTGGCGGTGCTGCGCTACAGCGCCAAATCCGATCTGGTGCGTGCGATCGCGCTGCTCACCTGGCCGGCGCTGGCGGCCCCGGTGCTCGCACCGGTGCTGGGTGGCGGCATCGCGACGGTCGGCAGCTGGCGGTGGATCTTCATCGTCAACATCCCGCTGGGCATCATCGGTTTCGCGTTGGCACTCAAGCTGGTTCGCGGCGGTCCCGCCGCTTCGGTCCGCAAGCTGGACTGGCCGGGCATGGTGTTGCTCGGCGGTGGTATCGCGGCGGCGCTGATCGCGCTGGAGAGCATCCGCATCGCCGGGACGGACTGGCTGCTGGTGGGTGCCTGCGGAGCGGGCGCGGCGGTGCTGCTCGGACTGGCGTTGTGGCATCTGCTGCGGTCGGCCTCGCCGTTGATCAAGCTCCCGGTGCTGCGCGTGCGGACGTTGCGCATCACGGTGACCGCGGGGTCGCTGTACCGGATGGTGATCACCGCGGTGCCGTTCCTGTTACCGCTGAAGTTCGTGCTGGAGTTCGGGTGGACGCCGCTGCAGGCGGGGCTGATGGTGGCCGTGCTGTTCGCAGGAAACCTGACCATCAAGCCGGCCACCACCCCGCTGATGCGCAGATTCGGGATCCGCGCGGTGCTGGTGGTCAACGGCATCGCCTCGGTGCTGTGTTTCGGGCTGCTGGCGCTCGTCCACCCCGGCATGCCGGTGGTGCTCATCGGGATCGTGCTCTATGTCAGCGGTGCCCTGCGCTCGATCGGCTTCACCGCCTACAACAGCCTGGCGTTCTCCGATGTCGACGGTGATGACCTCACCCACGCCAACACGCTGAACGCGTCGGTGCAGGAACTGGCGGCCGGTCTGGGTATCGCGGTGGCGGCCCTGCTGGTGAGCCAGCTGGCGTCCTATTCGGCGACGTTCCTGGTGCTGGGGGCGGTGCTCGCGGTGACGCTCGTGGAATCGCTCCGGCTGCCCCGCACAGCCGGTGCCCATGTGACCGGGCAGTGAGCCGAATCGTTGACATCAGCGCCGCATGGCGGTTTAATACCCAACCATGATTGCAATTCTGGTCATATCTACCAACTTTACGGAGATGCGATGACGGCTTCCGCCGACCTCGACCCGGCAGCCGCCCGCTACGAGCTCAGCCACCTGCGTGCGCTGGAAGCCGAGGCGATCCACATCATCCGCGAGGTGGCCGCGGAGTTCGAGAAGCCGGTCCTGCTGTTCTCTGGCGGCAAGGACTCCATCGTCATGCTGCACCTGGCCATCAAGGCGTTCGCGCCCGGCCGGCTGCCGTTCCCGGTCATGCACGTCGACACCGGGCACAACTTCGACGAGGTGCTCCAGGTCCGCGACGAGATGGTGGCCGAGCACGGTGTGCGTCTGGTCGTGGCCAAGGTGCAGGACGATATCGACGCCGGCCGGGTCGTCGAGACGATTCCGTCGCGCAATCCGATGCAGACCTTCACGCTGCTGCGCGCCATCCGCGAGAACAAGTTCGACGCCGCGTTCGGCGGCGCCCGCCGCGATGAGGAGAAGGCCCGCGCCAAGGAGCGGGTGTTCTCCTTCCGCGACGAGTTCGGGCAGTGGGATCCAAAGGCGCAGCGACCGGAACTGTGGAACCTGTACAACGGCCGTCATCACAAGGGCGAACACATCCGTGCCTTCCCCATCTCGAACTGGACCGAGTTCGACATCTGGTCCTATATCGGGGCCGAGAAGATCACGCTGCCGTCGATCTACTACGCGCATCAGCGCCAGGTGTTCGAGCGCGACGGCATGCTGCTGGCGGTGCACAAGTTCCTGCAGCCGCGCAAGGACGAGCCCGTCATCGAGAAGACCGTGCGGTTCCGCACCGTCGGTGACGTCACCTGCACCGGTTGCGTGGAATCGTTGGCGGGCACCGTGTCCGAGGTGATCGCCGAGACCGCGGTCTCCCGACTCACCGAGCGTGGCGCGACCCGCGCCGACGACCGCATCTCTGAAGCAGGTATGGAAGATCGCAAGCGCGAGGGGTATTTCTGATATGGCAACGCTTCTTCGCATCGCGACCGCCGGGTCCGTCGACGACGGCAAGTCGACGCTGATCGGCCGGCTGCTGTTCGACTCCAAGGCCGTCATGGAGGATCAGCTCGCCGCCGTCGAGCGCACCTCCAAGGAACGTGGCAACGACTACACCGACCTGGCTTTGGTGACCGACGGCCTGCGCGCCGAACGGGAGCAGGGCATCACCATCGATGTCGCCTACCGGTACTTCGCCACCGCCAAGCGCAAATTCATCATCGCCGACACCCCCGGGCACGTGCAGTACACCCGCAACATGGTGACGGGCGCCTCGACGGCGCAGTTGGTGATCGTGCTGGTCGACGCCCGGCACGGGCTGCTGGAACAGTCGCGCCGGCATGCCTTCCTGGCCTCGCTGCTGGGTATCCAGCACATCGTGCTGGCCGTCAACAAGATGGACCTGGTGGATTGGGATGAGCAGCGGTTCAACAAGATCCGCGATGATTTCCACGAGTTCGCGGCGCGTCTGGACATTCACGATGTGACCACCATCCCGCTGTCGGCGCTCAACGGCGACAACGTCGTCACCAAATCCGATGTGGCGCCCTGGTATGAGGGTCCGGCGCTGCTGAACCACCTCGAAGAGGTGTACGTCGCCGGTGACCGCAACCTGGTCGACGTCCGCTTCCCGGTGCAGTACGTCATCCGGCCGCAGACCCGCGAGCACGCCGACCATCGCAGCTACGCGGGCACCATCGCCGGCGGTGTCATGCGTCCCGGTGACGAGGTCGTGGTGCTGCCTGCGGGGAAAACCACTCGTATCACCGAGATCTCGGGTCCGTCAGGTCCGGTGGATGAGGCATTCACCTCGATGGCGGTGTCGATCAGCCTCGCCGACGATATCGACATCTCCCGCGGCGACATGATCGCCCGGCCGAACAATCAGCCCGACGTCACGCAGGAGTTCGACGCCACCGTGTGCTGGATGGCCGACGGCGCGGCGCTCGAACCGGGCCGCGACTACATCATCAAGCACACCACCCGCACCACCAGGGCGCGGGTGACCGCACTCGACTACCGTCTCGATGTCAACACCCTGCATCGCGACAAGAGCGCGACAGCGTTGAAGCTCAACGAGCTCGGCCGTGTCACGCTGCGTACCCAGGTTCCGCTGCTACTCGACGAGTATTCGCGCAACCCGGCCACCGGGTCGTTCATCCTCATCGATCCCGACAACAACGGCACCGTCGCCGCGGGCATGGTGCGCGACACCGAACCGGCGGCCAACCGTGCCGCCAGCCCCAACGCGGTGCGTCACCAGAACCTGGTGAGCGCCGACGACCGGTTGTCCAAGGGCTCGACGGTGTGGTTCACCGGTCTGTCCGGCTCCGGAAAGTCCTCGGTGGCAATGCTTGTCGAGCAGAAGCTGCTGGCCGCCGGGCGGCCGGCCTATGTGCTCGACGGCGACAACCTGCGTCACGGGCTCAACGCCGACCTGGGCTTCTCGATGGATGACCGCGCCGAGAACCTGCGCCGGCTCGCCCACATCGCGACGCTGCTCGCCGACTCGGGGCAGATCGTGCTCGTGCCGGCCATCAGCCCGCTGGAGGCGCACCGCGAGCTGGCCCGCACCGTGCACGCCGAGCAAGGCTTCGACTTCTACGAGGTGTTCTGTGACACCCCGCTGGAAGACTGCGAACGCCGCGACCCCAAGGGTCTCTATGCGAAGGCTCGCCGCGGTGAGATCACCCACTTCACCGGTATCGACAGCCCCTACCAGCGACCGAAGAACCCGGACCTGCGGTTGACGCCGGAGCAGTCCGCGGACGAACTGGCGCAGCAGGTGGTCGACCTGTTGGGTAGTCGGGAATGAGCGCCAGCGAGGAGCCGAAGGCGGATCGCGCATGAGCAATGATCACGAACTCGCCGGCAGGCTCGCGACCGAGGCCGGGGAACTCCTGCTGAAGGTGCGCGCCGAGTTCGCCGACGCCGAGTCCGCGGACCGGAAGGCGGCGGGGGACAAACGGTCCCATGACTTCCTGATGGCCGCGCTGGCCGAGCACCGGCCGGGTGACGCGGTCCTCTCCGAAGAGGGCGCCGACGACAAGGTCCGGCTGAGCGCCGAGCGGGTGTGGATCGTCGACCCGCTGGATGGCACCCGTGAGTTCTCCGAACTCGGCCGCCAGGATTGGGCGGTGCACGTGGCGCTGTGGGAGCGGGGTGAACTGGTCGCCGGTGCGGTGGCATTGCCCGCACAGGGCGTCACGCTGGCCACCCCGACGGTCATCGCACCCCCGGCGGCGCCCGATGCACCGCGCGTCGTGGTCTCACGCACCCGGCCTCCCGCAGTCGCGCTCGCGGTGCGTGATGCCCTGGGTGGCACCCTGGTCGAAATGGGCTCTGCGGGAGCCAAAGTCGCCTCCGTGGTGCAGGGCATCTCCGATGTCTACGTGCATGCCGGCGGTCAGTACGAGTGGGATTCGGCGGCGCCGGTCGCCGTGGCCCGCGCGGCGGGGCTGTTCACCTCGCGGATCGACGGCTCGCGGTTGGTCTACAACCAGTCCGATGTCTCGCTGCCCGACCTCATCGTGTGCCGCCCTGAGCTGGCGGACGCGGTGCTGGCGGTCACCACGTCGCACTAACGCCCCGCCGCACCGTCGATCAACTCGCGCAGGATGTCGGCGTGGCCGGCGTGGCGGCCGGTCTCCTCGATCATGTGGGTCAGCGCCCAGCGGACGCTGGGTGAGTCCGTGCCCGGCTCCGGGTCGGACAGGTCGGTGCACCGGTCGAGGGTATCGTTGGCTTGGCGCACTGTCGCCCGGTAGCGGTCCACGACATCGGCCACGGTGTCGCCGGCCCGGAAGCAGCATCCTTGCCGTTCTGGCAAGGGCAACTAGGCTGGCCACATGAGTCGTCCCACCCTCCGCAACCTGGTCGATCTGCCGTCTGCGCCGCCCCCGCTTCGGGATTCGGCGCTGGTGCTGGTGGACTGCCAGAACACCTACACCTACGGGGTGATGGAACTCGACGGCGTACAGGCCGCACTCGAGGAGACCGCCACGCTGCTGGACCGGGCCCGCACCGCGGGCATCCCGGTCATCCACATCCAGCACAACGGCGGGCCGGGCTCGCCCTATGACATCACCGCTCAGGTCGGAGCCATCGTCGATTCCGTCGCCCCGCGCGACGGCGAGCCGGTGGTGGTCAAGCAGTTCCCGAACTCGTTCGTGCAGACCGATCTCGACGAACGCCTCAAGGCCGTCGGCGCCACCAACCTGGTGCTGGCCGGATTCATGACGCACATGTGCATCAACTCCACCGCGCGCGGGGCGTTCAGCCTCGGCTACGCCCCGACGGTCGTCGCCAGTGCCACGGCCACCCGGCCGCTGCCCGGCGTGGGCGGTGAGACCGTGGCCGCGGCCGCGCTGCAGTCGGCCAGCCTGGCCGCGCTGTCCGACCTGTTCGCCGTGGTGGTCCCCGACGTTGCTGCCGTGCCCGACTGAAGACCGTGCGCCAGGCGAGGTAGGCATGGCTGCAGCGCGCGACTGGATACTCCGGCAGTGGCATGACTTCGTCGGGCCGGAAGCCACCGGCACCGACAACATCACCACGCTGACGCTCGCGACGGTGGGCGGGCTCGCCGCGCACCGCCTGGCCCGGCACGGCGTGAGCACTCCCGGCCGGCTGGTGCTCGACGGTTTGGCGGTGGACCTGTGGGGCGGCGCGTGGGCCAACAACACCCGCGCGTGTGCGCGCTGGTACGAACGGTCCGGCCAGACCGATCGGGATCACCTGACGTTCGCCGCCGCGCACCTGCATCCGCTGGCCTACGCCTGGATCGACCGCCACCACCGGGCGAAACCGACCGTGTGGGCGGCCGCGCACTATGGGTATCTGGTGGGCGCCACATGGGTGATCCGCGCGCGTCCGCGGCACCGCCGCCTGCTCGGTGTCCTGACCACAGTGGGTGGGGTCGCGCTGGACCGGGCGTTGGGTCCCTCGAAGGCCGCGCCCTGGTTCGGCCCGGTGTTCTACGCCAAGCTGCTCCTCGGACATGCGTCGGCGGCCCGCTGGTCGGATGCGGAACTCGCGGCAGCGCCGGATCTCGGCGCAATCCGGTAGTCACCGAAAATTACCGTGCGGAACCGCACGACTGCGGCCAAGCTGGTACCCGTGAACACCGAGCCCGCAGCAGGTCAACCGTCCACCCGGGTCAGCCGGTTGCGGGAGAAGCAACGCACCGAACGTGACGGGCTCGACGATCTGCTCGACAGCACACCGCTGGCGACGGTGGCGCTGATCCGCGATGGCCATCCGGTGGTCTTCCCGACGGGATTCGCCCGCCTCGGTGACGATCTGGTGATCCACGGGTCCACCGGTTCGCCGTGGATGCGGGCGTTGGCGGCCGGTGCCCAGGCCGCGGTGTCGGTGACCACGCTGGACGGAGTCATGGTGGCGCGCAGCGGCTTCGAGTCGTCGTTCCACTACCGCAGCGCGACGCTGTTCGGCACATTCGCGGTCGTGCCCGACGCGGACAAGAACCGTTATCTGCAAGCGCTGACCGATGCCTTCATTCCCGGGCGGGTGGCCGAGTTGCGCGCCAGCACCGAACGAGAACTCGCGGCCAGCCTCGCGCTGCGACTGCCGATCGTCGCCGACAACTGGTCGTTGAAGGTCAGTGCCGGCTGGCCCGAGGACCCCGAGTCCGATGTGGCCGCCGGCGCCTGGGCCGGGGTGGTGCCGCTGACCGTCGGCTACGGCACCCCGCAACGCGCACCGGACTGCGATCCGGCGACCCCGCTGCCCGCATCGGTGCACGCCATGACCGGTCCGCTGCGCAACGCCGCACCGCCACTTCGCTGATCGGCGGGCGCGCAGTGGCACAATTCGCGGTATGCGGATGTCGGCGAAGGCGGAATACGCCGTCCGCGCCATGATCCAGTTGGCCACCGTCGAGGACGGATGCCTGGTGAAGACCGACGATCTGGCCAAGGCGCAGGGCATTCCCGCGCAGTTCCTGGTCGACATCCTGTCCGACCTGCGGACCGACCGGCTGGTGCGCAGCCATCGCGGCCGCGACGGCGGCTACGCGCTGGCCCGCCCGGCCGCCGATATCAGCATCGCCGACGTGCTGCGCTGTATCGACGGGCCGCTGGCCAGCGTCCGCGATATCGGTCTGGGTGACCTGCCGTATTCGGGTCCGACGGCGTCGCTGACCGATGTGTGGCGGGCGCTGCGGGCCAGTATGCGTTCGGTGCTGGAGGAAACCAGCCTGGCCCACGTGGCGGCCGGCTCCCTGCCCGAGCATGTCGGGTCGTTGGCCCGCGCGTACCTGGATCAGGAATCAGACCGGGGCCACGCGGCCAACTGAGGGCCCTATCGCAATGTCACCCTGAGAGCGCCGCCGCGCATATATATCCACGGCGGCGCTCTCAGGGTGACATTGCGTCAGCCGGCCCCGTCAGCGGCCGATGGACCGCAGCGTGTCGACCGAGATCTCACCGTCGCGCGTGGTCGCGGTGACCGTGGCGGCGGCCCGCGCCGAATCGGTGGTCTGGGGCACCCGCACCGACGCCGAGCCGTCATCGGACTGGGCGCGCACCAGGTAGGGGCCCGGGGTCGGCAGCGCGAGGTCGACGTCACCGTCGCGGGTGGTGGCCTCGATGGTCGGCGGCGCGTCGGAGAACCGCACCTGCACATCGCCGTCCCGTGTCTCGGCGATGAAGGCCTCACCGACCGAGATCGGTTGGCGGGTGTGAATTTCGCCGTCGCGGGCGCGTACCTCGATCCGGCGGACCGTGCCGCGCAGCAGCACCATGCCGTCGGTGGTGGTGGCGGTCAGCTCGTCCAGGTCGGCCTCGGCGATCAGCACGCCGTTGTCCTGACGCACCGTCACCGCCAACTGGCGGCCCAACTCCGGGGGCACGGTGACGGTGAGTTCACCGGGATCACCCCAGGCCAGGAAGCTGCTCGGCGCGTCGACACGCAGCAGGGTGCCGCCCGCATCGGTGCTGACGGTCAGCTCTTCGCGATCACCACGGTCGGTGGTCACCATGCGGACATCCACCCGCGGTGTGGTGGCGTCCCGGTCGCTGACGATGCGCACCGCCATCGGAGATGACGCGGTCTCGACCGTGAGCGCACGCATGTTTGCGGGTAGGCCCCGATGGTCGGTGACCAGCCGGAACGCGCTCAGGCCCACCGCGGCCGCAGTCAGCAGGGCCAGGGTGATCGCGATGACGGTGACGGCCGCGATCACCAGCGCGGCGCGTGCCGCCGTGCGCCCGCCCGGTGACAGGGGCGGCGGGCCGGGGGGAGTGAGTGTGGTGGTCATGTGGTTCCCTCTCGGGGTCGGCACGGATCAGGATTCGAGGTGGCGCAGAACCGCGAGCACCCGCCGGTTCTCGCTGTCGTCGGGAGCCAGCTGCAACTTGGCGAAGATGGAGGCGATGTGCTTCTCGGCAGAGCCGACCGAGATGTGCAGCGCCGCACTGATCGCCGAATTCGTCTTGCCCTCGGCCATCAGTTGCAGGACTTCCTGCTCGCGCGGGGTCAGCGCGTCCAGCGTGGCGCGCCGCCGCGAACGCACCAGGATCTGGGAGACGACCTCGGGGTCCAATACGGTGCCGCCGGCGCCGACGATCCGCACGGCGTCGAGAAAGGCCGGTACATCGGCGATCCGGTCTTTCAGGAGGTAGCCGAAACCCTTTGTGTCCGAAGCGATCAGGTCGGCGGCATAGCGCTCCTCGACGTAGTGCGAGAGGACCAGTACCGGTGAATCCGGGTTCTGGGACCGCAGCAGTGCGGCGGCGCGGATGCCCTCATCGGTGAAGGTGGGCGGCATCCGCACATCCAGGATGGCCAGATCGGGGTTCTGGTCGTTGACGATGCGCAGCAGCTCGGTGGCATCCGGGACGCCGGCGACGATCTCATGCCCGGCGTCGGCGAGGATGCGTTCGATCCCGGCGCGCAGCAGCGCGGAGTCCTCGGCGATCACGATGCGCATGGCAGCACCGCCGTGACGATCGTGGGGCCGGTGACCGGACTGGACACCGTGAAGGTGCCACGGGCCGCCCGCACCCGTTCGGCCAGGCCGCGCAGGCCCGTCGAATCCTCGTCGGTGTCGATGTGTGCGCCGCCGCGACCGTCGTCGAACACCGAGACGTGCAGGGTGTTCGCGGCTTCGTCGGTGCGCACCGTCACCACCGCCTGGGTGGCGTCGGCGTGCCTGGCCACATTCGTCAGCGCCTCGGCGACGACGAAGTAGGCGCACGCCTCGACCTCCTCGGGCAGCCGGGCCGGCAGGTGGATGTCGAGAGTGGTGGGCACACCTGAGGTTTCGGTCCGCTGCACCACCGCCGAGAGTGCGGCGTCCAGACCGCGATCGGCCAGGATGGTCGGGGCGATACCGCGCACCACGTTGCGTAACTCGGCCAGTGCGCTCATCGCGTCACCGTGGGCCTCGGTGATCAGCTTGCGTGCGGTGGGCAGGTCGGTGTCCAGTTTCGTCTGGGCCAGCCCGATGGTCATGGCCAGCGACACCAGTCGCGGCTGCACGCTGTCGTGCAGATCGCGTTCGATGCGGTGCCGTTCGGTCTGTGCGGAGGTGACCGCGCCCGCACGCGCCCGCGACAGCGCACTCACCTCGTGCTGGAGCGCCGCGGTCGGCGAGGCCGACAACAGCCAGCGGTCGATCCTGGCATCCAGGGCGGGCGCGAAGACCAGGATCGCCACCGCCGCCACCAGCCCCAGCACCGCGAGTAGCCACGCGAGCGCCGGCGAGATGAACCGCAGCCCGGCGTCGTCATCGCTGCGCTGGATCGCCAGGGCGGCGGCCGGGCCGAGGAAGGCGAAGGTGAGCAGCGCGACCGCGAGCCCGGTGACCAGTAGGTCATAGGTCATCCGCAGGAAGTGCTGGCCGGTCGCCTTCCAGAACCGGGCACTGCTGATGTCGAGCCACAGCTGGTGGGCCCATCCTTGAAATCCGGTGTGGTGCGACAGTGCCCGCGCCGGCACCGGGATCTGCAGGCCGAAAACCGCCTCGCTGCGCAGCCGTTCCACTCGTTCGACTCCGCGCATCAGATAGACGAACACCACGCCCGCGAGCAGGAATCCGACGATGGAGAAGATCGACGAGATCCCGATGACGATGATGGACAGTGGAATCCAGAACCACACGACGGCCAGGATGGCGCCGGTGATCATCGACGCCGTCGGCACGACGCCGATGTGGCGGAAGCGTTGTTGGGGGGCAGGCTCCGCGGGGGCGGTGACGGGAGCAACCGACGTGATGGCGACCATGCCACCAACCTATGGACTCCCGCGCCGCGGCAACACCGCGTTTCCCCGCCGGCCTGGTGGGGGTTAACCCCCGGATCGGCCGATCCCGGTGTCGATGTGGCGCTCCCGTGCCAGAATCGCCGACGTGCGAGTCGGAATGACGATGCCGGTCATGGAACCGGACCTGGACGCGGTGACCCTCAAGACCTGGGCGAAGGTGATCGACGACGGCCCGTTCTCGTCGCTGTGCTGGGGCGAACGCATCGCCTTCGACAACCCGGACTCGATGACGCTGCTCGGGGCGCTGGCCGCCTGGACCGACCGGGTGCGGCTGGTGACGACGGTGGTGGTGCCGCAACTGCACGATCCGGTGGCACTGGCCAAGGCGCTGGCCACCGGTGATGTGCTCAGCGGTGGCCGCCTGACGGTGGGCCTGGGCGTCGGTGGCAGACACGAGGACTACGAGGCGGTCGGCGCCGACACCGCCACTCAGACCATGCGCGCCATGGCCGAGCGGGTCGCGGTGATGAAGCGGGTCTGGGCGGGGGAGAAGGTCACCGACTCGGTGTTGCCGGTGGGTCCGCCGCCGGTGCAACCGGGCGGTCCCGAGCTGCTGGTGGGCACCATCGGCCCCAAGACGGTGCGCAGCGCGGCGGGCTGGGCGGCCGGGCTGGCGGGCACCACCCTGGACCTCGACGCCGACCAACAGAATGCCCTGTTCGACGTGGCCCGGGAGGCCTGGGATGCGGCAGGGAAGCCGAAACCGCATCTGGCGACGTCGTTCTGGTTCGCGATCGGTGAACCGGACGCTGCGCGCGAGCAGGTGCGCCATCACCTGCTGCGGTACATGAACTGGATCCCCGAGGAGTTCGTCGACGCCATCGCCCCGACCACCGGATGGTCGGGCAGCCAGGACGAACTACTCGCCGTGCTGCGCCGTTTCGAGAGCATCGGCGCCGACGAGGTGCACCTGATCCCGACATCGGATGACATCGAGCAGGTGCACCGCGTCGCCGAGGTGATCGGCGATCTCGGCTACACCGGGACCACGGCCGGTGCCGGAACGTAATTGACCGTGTAGGTGGCGGCGCTGCCCGGTGTCGTGATGATCTGGGTGGCACCGCCGCCGTGCTCCCACTCGCCGAACACGTACTGCTGGCCGTTGACGGTCTGCGGCGAGATCGCACCCAGGGTGCGATTGACGCCGACCACGGCCTGCTCGGTGTACGTGCCGGTATGTGGGATGCCGTCGATGGTGTACCTGGCGCCCTCGACGTTCGATCCGAAGGTGAGGGTCACCAGATTCGGGTGGATTTCCTTCTCCACCACGGTCTTCAGCCCACTGCTGTCGGTCACCGTCAGCACTACGTTGTAGTAGGTGTTGGACAGCTGGTGGAAATCGACCGGGATGTCGAAGCTCAGGTCGGGGCCGGTGACCTCGTTGATGAACGGGTGCGTGTGGTCGGCGTGATGGAACACCACCCGCCAGGAGAACGCGCTGTCCGGGAGCTGGCCACCACCGGGGATGTCCTGCGGGTCGGTGCCGGTGGCGCTGAACGACACCGTCTGGCCGGCGTTGTACATGTAGTCCTCGCCGGCGGGGACGTCGAAGTCGGCGACCGGCGGCGTGCTGCCGACCACGATCCGCTGGGTGGTGACGTTCTGCTTGCCCAGCTCATCGGTGACGGTGAGGGTGACGTCATAGGCGGTGTAGTTGCCGGTGTTGGTGAACGTCACCGTCTGCGTTGCCGCCGTCGAGGTCTGACCGTTGCCGAAGTCCCATGAGTAGGTCAGCGTGTCGTCGTCGGGATCGCTGGAGCTCCCGGCGTCGAAATCGACGGTGAGGCTGTCGCCGGCGCCCGAGGTTGCCGACGCGTCGATCACCGCGACCGGCGAACGGTTGCCTTCGGATGGCCTGATCACCAGCAGCGCGCCCGGGTAGATGTTGAGCTGGTAGATCTCGCCTTCCGGCCCCTGGGTCAGCTTGACCACCGCGCCGGCGCCACTGTCGATGGTGCGCTCACTGATCAGGCTGGTGTATTCGTCATCGAAGGTCAGTTCGCGGATCCAGCCCAGCGAGTAATCGGCGATCCAGACCGTCTTCTGTCCGGCCACCGGTGTGCCGTCGTCGTAGACCATGACGGCGGTGATGGACCCGTTGCCGAAACCGGTGGCGTGCGGGTAGGCGTACAGCGGATCGGCGAAGCCGCCACCCTCGGCGCCCTCGGTGATCGGCCAGCCGTAGTTGGCGCCCGCCTTGATCAGGTTGAGTTCCTCCCAATCGGCTTCGCCGACATCGCCGGAGAGCACCGCACCGGTGTCGGGATCGACGCCGAATCGGAACGGGTTGCGCAGGCCCAGTGCGAAGATGCGGTTGGTGTTGGGGTCTCCGCCCTCGACGTAGAACGGGTTGTCGGTCGCACCGGTGCCGTCGCGGTTGATGCGCAGGATCTTGCCGTGGATGTTGGTCAGGTCCTGGGAGTTCTCGCTGGGGGAGGTGTTGTTGCCGACCGCCCAGTAGAGGTACTGGCCCGTCGGGTCGAACTCGAGTTCGCCGCCATGATGAAAGTCATTGGCCAGCAGTGTCGACGTCACCAGCATCTGCTCGTCGGACAGGGTGTCGCCGACCAGCGTGAAACTCGAAAGTTGGTCGTAATTTTGGGCATTGGTGTACGCCACGTAGATCTTCTGGTAACCCACCGCGTCGCTGTCCCAGAAGTTCGGATCCACCTCGATGCCGATGAGGCCGCGTTCGCCGTTCGCGGTGACCACCGAGAGGTTGGCCAGCGTGGTGATCTGCCCGGTATGCATGTCATAGGACTTGATCGCCCCCGACTTCTCGGTGATCAGGATCCGGTGAATATGGCTCGCGTCGCCGTCGTTCGCGATCAGCTCGAAGTCGGTCGGCTCGTTCAGGCCGGAGATGAGGGTGGTGCGATCGAACTCCTCGGGCAGCACGATCCGGCTCTCGCATTCGGCCACGAACGCACCGATCTGAGCTGAGATGGTGCGCCCCCACGGCGAATTGCCGATCTCGCCGACCCATTGGCGCGCGTTGGCGCCGACCTGGTTGACCCACTGTCCGAGCAGTGAGCGGTTGAAGGCTCCGACCGCGATGTCCACCTGGCGGCGCGCCCAGCCCAGCACCGTCCACAGAATGGTGTTCTGCAGCGGATTGGCCGGCGCGTCCGCGGCCGCAGCGGGGGCCAGGAGGCCGTTGAAGAGATTGAGTGCGCCGTTGATGAGCGCGCATGCACACGTGACGACGAAGTTCCTGGTGCCCTGGAAGACCTGATTGGGGGTGGGCAGGTGCAGCGCCGTGCCGATGGCTTTACCCCAGTCTCCCAACGAGTTCGGTGCCGCGGCGGGGGAGTGCAGCGGTGTGATGGCCGCGGACGCGGCGATCGCCGGGCCGGTGAGATCGGACTGCCGCGCCGAGAGCAGGGTGGTCGGGGTGTCCTCGGTCGCCGAAAGGTCGTCCTCGTCGCGGGAGGAGGTGTCGTCGGCCACCGGTGCGATCAGGGGCGCTTCCTCGGGTTCGGTGCCCGGACCGGTTGCGGGATCGCCGCTTCCGGTTTCGGTCACGAGCTCAGGATCGTCCTCGGGTTCGAGGTCGGGTTCGAGGTCGGGGTCGACGTCCGGATCGGTGTCGTCGTCGAGCTCGGTCTCGTCGTCCTGCTCGCCGTCTTCTCCGCCGAGCGGATCGGACTCGACCTCGGTATCGTCGTCCTCGTCGGACGGCCCGTCGTCATCGTCATCGTCATCGACCGTCGTTCCGGTTCCGGTCTCGGCCGCGCCGCCGGTGGTGGACGGGGTCGTGCCGCCGGCGGGCGACGGCGAAGTGGCGGTGCCTGTCGATGATGAACTGGAATCGGACCCTCGCGTCGTGTCGGCCCACGCCACGCCCGGTGCGGTGGCGAAAGCACCCGTGACGCCCAGCGCCACAGCAAGCGCGCCGACGCGACCGACGTATCGTGCGTACACCGATCCGGCGCCTGCGCCGAGGAGCGCGGTCCGGGCCGGCGCGGGCGCTGCCGAATGGGTGGGTAGACGCCGACGGGACAGGTTTGTACCGGTCAGAGCATTGCGGTCGGCACCGAACATAGAGGTAGCGCGGTCAATGGACGCCATGGGACTCCCCCCCGGAGCAATCAGAATGTGCCGCCGGACAGGCAGCGCTGATCACTATGGCATCCGGAATTACCGATTGGGTTAAAAACAGTAAACAAATGGCGCAGACCCGCAAAACATCTTGCGCGATCGGGCCGATGCCGGGCTATCGATGGTGGGAAGTTTGCCGCGCATCGCGATTCTTGGATACTTCGGCGTCAACTGGATAGGCCGGAGCGGCCGATCACCAGGCGCCGATCGGCGGGTCGAACACGAAGGAGCCATTGGACTCGAGGTTGAACGGGGCAGCCTTGGAGCCGACGACTGCCTTGGTGGAGTCGTGGACCTCGCCCTGTGCGGTCACCACGCCCAGATCGCCATTCCTGGTCTCACCCAGACCGCGCGCCTCTCCGTAATCGGCGGAGCGCAGGGCGTTGTCGTCGATCAGCAACGCCTGGCGGCTGGTGACCTGCGGGGAGGGCGCCACCTCGGTGACGTCAGCGTTGGCGACCGCGCTACCGATGCTCATGAACGCCGCGGCGGCGGCGAAGGTGCCGAGACCGAAGGCGGTGATCTTCGTGGTGGCAATCATCTCTGGGTGTCCCCTTTGTCTGGCGGCCTGTAGAGACCGGATACCTGGGAACGCTACGGCCGAAAGCCCCGCAACGGCGGCCGGGCAAGGCTATTCCCAACCACTTCACAGGCGGCGGCTGACTAACTGTCAGGAACGACGTTCTCTTGCCAGGCAACGGTGCGGTCGCAGACGTGCTGCGGCCTGGCGAGGGTCGTCACGGAACTGGGCGATCTGGCCCCGTCTCCACTGTGGCGGATCCGGTGCGGGCGCAAAGACGTTGTGCCACAGGCAATGCTGTATGAGCATGCGGACGGCGGGGGTAACGCGCTGCCGGCGGGGATGTCTGCTGCCAGCCGCCGGACGGGCCGCCGCGCCTGCGACCCGACATGTTCCTGCCGCAACCGAATCCCAGCACGGTGAGCAAAGCACAGCAAACCTCACGCCCCGCCGGGTCTGGCCGACTGACGCACCTTTCGCAAACACGGTCTCGGCGACTGTGAGCGGCGTTACACTTCGCGGCAATTGCTTCCGTCTCGCATGACCAGGCCGGCTGCGCGCCTGGCGAACGGGCAACCCGGGAGTGACGATGCACATGCGGTACGGCAGCCATATCGGTCGGGTCGGTGCCTTGGCCGTGGCGCTCGGAATCGGGACCGCGGTCGCTGCGCCGGTAGGCGCGTGGGCTGCTCCCGACGATCCGTCGACGACGTCCTCGACGTCGGATACCGATCAGGGCGGCAGCGCCGAGGACCGCACCCCGGCGGCAGACCAGCCGAGCGCCGGTCCGAAGACTCCGACGAGCAGTCCCCGTTCGGTGACGGCCGTGGGTGAGGACGAGGCGCCGACGCCGAGAAAGAAGAAGCGGAGCGTCGCCACGCGGGCGCGCACGGCCGCCACGGCAGTGACGCGCAGCCGGACCGCCGAACGCCCGCAGCGGACGGCCGCAATGACTGTGCCCGCAGCCGCCCCGGTTGCCGATGCCGCGGTGTCGATCACCGCGACACAGCCGTCGGTCTCGACGATGCCCGCCGCGCTCGCCGCGACACCGGTCGTGGTGAATCCGGTGCAGGCGGTCGGCAACCTCATCAGTGGTGTGCTGCGGCCGGTGCTGTCCGCGGTCCTCGGCGTACTGCCCGGCGGATCCACCGACTCTCCGCTGGCCTGGGTGCTGCTGGCGGCGGCCCGCCGCCAGGTGGGACAACCCGGGCCCGACGTCGCCGCCGTCCGAACCGTCGCCGCGGCGGTGACGAATGCGCCACCGTCGGCCACGGTGATCTGGGGCAGGCCGGACGCGACGACCGGCACCGTCATCGGGCAATTGGTGGCCGGCGACCCCGAGGGCAAGAAGGTCGCGGTGACGGTCGTGCCGTCACCCGTCCCGGTCCAGGGCACGGTGGCCTACAACGCCAAGACCGCGACGATCACCTACACGCCGACCACGGCGCAGCGCTTCGCCGCCTCGACGACCGCCGGCGACGACAGCCTCGCCATCACCCTCAGGGTGACCGACGCGGTGAACACCGTGGAGGTGCCGGTCAGCATCCCGGTGAGTCCGTCGCCGTTCTACGAGAGCGGCGCGTACACCGCAGCCGGGGGTCCGAGCGCGGTGGCGGCCACGAACACCCGCGCCTACATCACCAATCGCGATACCGGCACCGTCACGGTGTACGACACCGTCAAGAACACCCTCGTCGGGACCTATCAGGTGGGCGGCGCCCCCGATGGCATCGCGGTCAAGCGCGATGGCACCCGGATCTATGTGTCGAGTTCGACGGGCAACACGGTCACCGTCATCGACACCGCCACCGGCGTCAGGAAAGCCACCATCACTGTCGCCAATCCCACTGCCATCGCCATCAATCCGGCCGGTAGCGTCGTCTACGTCGCGAACGGTTCCGGTGCGACGGTCACCAAGATCAGCACCTCCACCAACAGAACCGCGGGCACGGTCAAGCTCGCCGCGGGGGTGACGGCCACCGAACTCGCCGTCAGTGCCGACGGTAAGCGAATCTACGTCGCCGGTGCGAAGGCTGCCGGCGGTGGCCAGATCTCCTGGTTCTCCTCCACCGCCACCACGGCGACATTGTTGACCGATACCGCTGTTGCGCCAACGGGTCTGGCGTACAACTCGGCGTCCCAGAACGTGTACGCCGTCGACGCGGGCGGTGGATTGACCGTCTACAGCATGCTGACGAAAACGGTCGCGACGCTGAACGTGGGGCATCCGCTGTCCGGTATCGCCCTCACCAACGACGGTTCGGCCGCCATGGTCACCACGTCCACCGGGATGGTCGCGGCGCTGAGCACCCGGGATTCATCGGTGCTCGGGGTGACGACCATCGGCGTGGTGTCGGCGCAACCCGTCCTCACGGTCAGTCCCGACGGCACCCAGATGTTCGTCACCGACGTCGGCAACGGCACGGTGCACGCGCTGTCCCTGGTCCCGTGGAATATCGCGCCGTTCTCCAGCGACCCGCACTACACCGTCACCAACCCCGCGACGGGCGCGATGACGGGCAAGGTCGGCGTCGTCGATTTCGACGGCGATCCGCTCACCTACCAGCTGACCGTCAAGTCGGGCAAGGGCAAACTCGTGCTCAACGCGAACGGGACCTACACCTACACGCCGACCGCCGCCGCCCGGCATGCGGCGTCCGTGCCCGGGGCGCCCGACGCGGTCACCAAGGATTCGTTCACCGTGGTGGTCTCCGACGGCCGCAACGGCACCGTGACCCAAACCATCACCATCGCCATCGATCCCGCGAACAGGGTCCCGACCGTGACCACGTCGATCGGCGCGCCGAACGCGTCGACGGGGGCGGTCAAGGTCACCGTCAAGACCGCCGACGGCGACAACGACAGGCGGACCTACGCCACGACGCAGCCGACCAAGGGCACGGTCCAGATCACCGGAACGGGTGCGTTCACTTACACACCCACCGCCGCGGCGCTGGCCGCCGCCCGGGCGCCCGGCGCCGGCTACGACACCAAGCGCGACACCTTCACCGTCACGGTGGACGATGGCCACGGCGGGGTCGTACCGGTGACGGTGAACGTCAGGATCGGGGCGGCCAACGCCAAGCCCACCGCGGTCACGGCGAATATCACTGCCACCCAACCACGTTCGGGGTTGGTCAGCGGATCGGTCGGCGCCCTCGACGCCGACGGTGATGTGCTCAGCTACACCGCCGGCAAAACCACCAAGGGCACGGTCACCCTCAACGCCGACGGCTCGTTCACCTACACACCCACCGCGGCGGCCCGGCTTGCGGCCTCGAAGCCCCGGGCCGGCTCGGCCACCAAATACGAGACCATCACGTTCACCGTGAGCGACGGGTTCGGCGGTGTCGTCACGAAGACGCTCAAGGTGACGATCGCCGCGAACCCGCTGACCAACAGCCCGCCGTCCAATGGCATTGGGGCGGTGTCGGATACCTCCACCGCCATCGGAACCGTGACCGGCCTGGTCACCGCCACGGACCCGGACGACGACGCGCTGACCTACAGCCTGAAGGCCGGCCCGGCGTTCGGCGTGGTCACGGTGAGCCCCAACGGTCAGTTCACCTACACCCCGGACGTGGACGCCCGCTACCGCGCGCTGGTGACCGCCGGCGATGACACCGACAGCTTCGTGGTCGACGTCGCCGACAGCTTCGGTGGGATCAGCACCGCGACAGTGCACGTCACCATCGCGCCGCCCTCGGCAACGGCTATCGACCAGCGCGCCACCACGGTCGCTGTCAACACCCAGCAGATGTACTTCTACTCGCAGACCGACACCGACACGGCACTCGGGCTCCTGAAGGCCGCCGGTGTCGACACCATCCGGATCATGTTGCCGTGGGCCGGTGCAGAACCCGTCGACGACACCTTCGACTGGGCCGCGGTGGACCGGATGATCGACAGTGCCGGCGCCCACGGCATCAAGGTGCTCGCCACCATCAACACCACACCGGACTGGGCCGCGGTCCCGGGCCAGCAGATATACACCGCGGCGCCGGCCGACCTCGAGGCGTACGGCGATTTCGTCTCTGCGGTGGCCACCCGCTACCAGGGCAAGGTCGCCGACTACGAGGTCTGGAACGAACCGAACTACGAAGGCTTCTGGGAGCCCACGCCGGACGCGGCGGCCTACACCGCCCTGCTCAAGATCGCCTACACCGCGATCAAGGCGGCCGACCCGAACGCCACCGTCATCGGCGGCTCGGTGGCCGCGGTGGCCGAGGTCCCCGGCGGCTCGGCGATCAACCCGGTGACCTACCTGTCCCAGATGTACGCCGCCGGAGCGGCCGGCTACTTCGATGCGCTGGCCTTCCATCCGTACCTGTACTCGAAACAGTTCTCGGTGCAGCAGGGCCACGCCGGGGTGCCGTTCACCCAGGCCCAGCAGCTGCACGAGGTGATGGTCGCCAACGGCGACGGTCACAAGAAGATCTGGGCCACCGAATACGGCCAGCCGGCCTCCGAGGGTGGTGAGACCGTCCAGGCCGCCTATGTCGGTGACTTCCTGCGGGCCTGGCGCAGTCTGGAGTTCGTCGGGCCGGCCTTCATCCACACCGTCGCCGACTACGGTCACGACTTCCCTGATCAGGCCACCATGGGTCTGTTCCGGGAGGATTGGACACCGAAACCGGTGGTCGCGGTGGTCACCCAGGTGATCGCGGAGAACCATGCGATCAACGCGGCGGGTGCCCTCTCGGTCTAGGCGGCTAGGCTGAGGGACATGGCTGAGTCGATATCCGCGAAGAAGAGTGCCGCCGCGGTGGCGAATTTCCTTGCTGCTCAGCTGCATACGCGAGATGAGGTGTTCCGCGACCTGGACGTGGTGCCCGCCGCGGCCGGTGCCTACGGGTGGTGGTTCCGCGAGATTCCGGGCGGTATCGACACCGCCGGCTGCGAACAACGTGACGGATTCACGTTGCTGTACGTCGGTATCAGCCCCGGGCCGCCGCGGGCCGACGGCAAGCCGCGCGCTCCCCAGGATCTGCGCAAACGCATCCGGTACCACTTCGGTGCGGGCAATGCCGGCGCAGACGGGTCCACGCTGCGCAAATCGCTCGGCGTGCTGCTCGGTGAGCAGCTCGGCTTCGCGCTGCGCCGGATCGGCTCGGGCAAAAGGCAGACCTTCGCCGGCGGCGAGGCGGTCCTGACCCAGTGGATGGCCGAGAACGCCGCGGTCTCCTGGGTGCTGCATCCCGAGCCGTGGTTCCTGGAACCCAAGCTGATCAGTGCGCTGGTGCTGCCGCTGAACTTCCAGGACAACGACCGCAACGCCTTCGCCCCGGAACTCAAGAGGCTGCGCAAGGACGCCGGGGTGAAGGCCGGCAAGATGCGCGTGCTGGCGGAGTGGACGTAGCCGGCTAGGACGTCGCTCGCTGGCGCGCCGCCTCGAGTTCGGCTAGCAGCGCGTCCACCTCTGCGCGCCGGTCGGCGGGAACCATCAACGAATAGAACGTGCCGACCGAGATCGTGAGCTGCAGAAGCTCCTCGCGGTCGCCACCGAACAGTTTCTTGCGCCGGCTGAACTCCTTGACCTCGGTGCCCGCGTACTTGTCGGCGGGATTGCGTCCGATCGAGTTGTTGGCACGCAGTTTTTCCACCCACACGCCGTCGATCACGATGCTCTCTCCGTTGATTCCGTCGATGCGAAACATCAGCAGATCGTAGCCGCGGGGCGCGTTATCGACCCGCCTTCGAGCGCGCTCGAAGGCAGCAGGGTAGAACGGAGCCATGTGGCGAGTTGCTTCCCGGTCGGTGCTGACATCTCTGGTTCTCGCCGGGACGGTGGTCGCCGCACCCGTGGCGCAGGCCGAACCCGTGCCCGTCATCGTGCCCACCGTGGTGGCGGTGGTGCCCCATGATCCCGGCGCCTACAGCGAGGGGCTGGAGTTCGATGGCCCGGCGCTGTATGAGGCCACCGGCGAGGTGGGCAAATCGGAACTGCGGCAAGTTGATCCGGCCACGGGAGCGGTGATCCGCGCGGTGCCGCTGCCGAATGACTATTTCGGTGAGGGCATCGCCGTCGTGGGGGACAGCATCTGGCAGCTGACCTATCGGGACGGCGTCGCCATCGAATGGGACAAGGCGACGTTCACGCCGCGTCGCGAGGTACCCATCCAGGGGCAGGGCTGGGGCCTGTGTCATGACGGAGCCCGTTTCATCGCGAGCGATGGCAGCGACCGGCTGCGGTTCTTCGATCCGGCCTTCACCGAAACCGGCAGCATCCAGGTGACCCGCGACGGTCAACCCCTGAGCGGTCTGAACGAACTCGAGTGCGTCAACGGCCAGGTGTGGGCGGCCGCGTGGCCGGACGACACCTTCGTCCGGATCGATCCCGGGACCGGGGTGGTGAATCTGGTCGCCGACGTCTCCACGCTCTGGCCCGCCGAGCAACGCAATTCACGGCTGGTCGTCAGCGGGATCGCGCACATCGCCGGCTCTGAGTACCTGATCAGTGGCAAGGAATGGCCGCAGAGCTACCGGGTGCTGCTGCCGTAGAGCAGCTGTGCGCTCGTCTCCCACAGGTCGCGTGCCTTGTCGGTGTCATAGGACTTATCGAGGACCGGATCGGTGTGGCGCCCTCGAAGTACTCACCGGTGACCCCGTCGAACTCCGGGTCGGTGGCCAGCGCGGCCAACCGTGCCCCCGATATCGCGACGGAGTTGACGTTGGGCAGCGCGCGTAGCAGCGGAGACACGATGCGCCACAATACTTTTTGCGCCGGGGTGTAGTCGCGGGATAGACCCGAGGACGGCATCAGTCCGGGGTCGAATGCCGTGACGGTGACGCCCTGGGCGCCGTGGCCGAGCCGGCGGTCGATTTCGTAGGTGTAGAGCACATTGCACAGCTTCGAGGTGGTGTAGCGACGCCGGCCGTCGACCGGCTCGCCGGGCTGCGGGTGGGCGAGTGCCGCCGCCGAGGTGTAGTGCGAGTGTGGCATCCCGGTGAACTTCTTGGGATCGTGAGTTCCGCTGGCGACCATCACGATCCGGGCCGGCGTGACGAGGTGCTCACGCAGCCCCTCGATCAGCGCGAAGTGCCCCAGATGGTTGACACCGAACGTCGTCTCCACACCGTCTTCGGTCTGTTGGAGGGCGGACACCACCTGAAGGCCTGCGTTGCCGACGACCGCGTGCAACGGCGGCAGGCCGGCTGCAGCGAACGCGACGGTGAAGTCGCGCACCGAACGCAGCGACGCCAGATCGCAGGCCAGCACTGTGCAGCGGTCGGGGTCGCCGAGGTCGGCAACGGCGGCCTCGCCCCGGGACACGTCGCGGACGGCGAGCACGATGTGCCAGGACTCGTCGCGTGCCAGGATCGCTCGGGCGCATTCGAGGCCGAGGCCGGTATTGGCTCCGGTGATGATGACCGATCGGGTATTCATTGTTCCTCCAACAAGATTGGGATCAGGGCCTGGATGGTTTGAATCAACCGCACGTACATCCGGTCGACGTCGGTGCTGTCCGGCTCGAGGTGGTCGGCGAAGAAGATGCCGTCCGACATCGCGGTGGCGACGGCGGCCAGTTCGGCGACGATGCGCTTGGCCCTGTCTGGGGCGAGGTCGTCGGGGAGCAGCGGCCGGATCACGTCGGCGAATCCGGCGATCGCGGTGTCGCGGACCCGCCGGATCGCGGCGGCCACCGCGGGATCGTCGCTGCGCTCCAGCGACAGCAT
The DNA here is from genome assembly GCA_030499155.1 of Mycolicibacterium frederiksbergense. Classification (GTDB taxonomy): domain Bacteria; phylum Actinomycetota; class Actinomycetes; order Mycobacteriales; family Mycobacteriaceae; genus Mycobacterium; species Mycobacterium frederiksbergense_A. The sequence continues at coordinate 3,220,794 of JAUKNU010000001.1, forward strand.
GTACACCAGCCGGAAGAAGTCCGGGTTGGCGACCATGAGTTTCGCGACGGCGGCGCGCTGGGTCTCGATATCGGGGCTGTTGCGCGGGATCTGCGCGAAATACCGCTCGGCGCCGCGCTCCATGACGGCGGCCAGCACGCCCTCCTTGGAGCCGAAGTGCCAGTAGATGGAACTCGCGGGCAGGTCGGTCTCGCGGCGGATGTGGCTGATCGAGGTGGCCGCGTAGCCCTGGGTGGACATCAGTCGCTCGGTGGCGTCGAGGATCACCTCGCGGGAGTCCTCACCCTGGCGTTGGCGCTTGGTGGGTGGCATCGGCGTCGGTTCCCGTCTGTAAGGATCGTTACAGACACGGTAGCAGAGAGCTGACCGCGCGGGCAGGATAGATAGCGCCACTTGACGGCCAAACTGCCGCCGACGGTCGCCGTGCCGCTGCGGTAGCGTCAAATTTGCTTTGTCTGGCTACAGGGGGATGCGATGGCAGGCGAACTGAACGTTGATACCGGCGGCCTTCGGTCGGGAGCTGCGAGCAGCGAGGCCACCGCCGCGGGACTGGCCAGCGGCCCATTCAGCGGGTCTTCGAGCATGCAACCCAGCGCGGGCGGCGTCACCGCTGTGAACGCCGCGCTGACCGCATTGCAGGGTCGCCAATCCGCACGGATCACCGGCCAGGCGGGCGACATCTCGACCGGGGCCGCCGCCTATGCCCGGACCGACTCCGACGGATCGGATGCCATCACATCGGTGGAGGTGTGAGCACGGCTGCTCCGGCGGTCGCCATACCCACGCGTTCGGAGATCGAGGCCTGGACCACCAGTCATCTTGCTGACGCCGCGGCCAGCTGGCGTGCGGCAGCCGAGGCGTCGGAGGACGCCTTCGATCAGCATCGGCAGAACATCTCGTCCCCGGGTGGCACCACCTGGGAGGGCGACGCGAAAGACGCCGCGCTGGACCGAGTCACCCGTGACATTGCCGTCGTCGGCACCCAGAACGAGGCACTTCTCGCAGCCGCCGGCACCGCCGAGAACGCCGTCAGCGACATCAACTCTGCGCAACGTGAGGTGCTGGCGGCCATCACCGCGGCCGAGAGCGACGACTTCACCGTCGGAGAAGACCTCTCGGTCACAGATAACCGCCCATACGACGAAGAAACCGCCGCGGCTCGCGCGACCGCCGCTATGGAGCACGCCGAGGACATTCGCTGGACTGCCGAGCGCCTCGTCCAGGCCGACAGCCTCGCCGGGTCGCAGTTGCAGGCCAAAGCTGCTGACTTGGAAGGGATCCGGTTCGATGGCGAAGGCGAGGCTGGCGGCGACCCGACGATCCAGCTGGTCGACAGTAAGACCGAGGCCTCCGGTCCGGACGGCGATAAGCCCGCGAAGTCGTGGGAGGAGATGCTGCTCCCGCCGGCGGCCACAGCCGAGGCGGAGCCCGGTGCTGAAGGTGCACCGAATCCCGACGCCGCCACCGCGGCTGATGATGCGGCGAAGGATCGGCTCGACGAGTTCCTGGTCCCCGAGAAGATCACCGATCCGGATCAGCCCGAGACCTTCCATGAGGCCCTGGACAAAGTGGCGGGCCAGCCGGTGCCCGAGTCGCAGACACTGGCCGAGCAGATCCTCAATCCGCACACCGGAACCGGTAAGCCCGGCGATCCCCGCTACACGAAGTCGCCGCTGGAGTCGCCGATCGTCAATGCCGACCCGACGGTGATCGAGCAACAACACGCCAGAGTCACCGCAGCCGAACAGAACCTCGCCGCTGCGCAGGCCGCCGCTGACTCCACCGCCCGACAGGACTACATGGACGGTGCGGGCCCCGGCCCCCGCACCGGCGAAGCGGTTCCCCTGGCACAACACGTGTTCGACGCCCGCGCCGAACTCACCGAACAGCGAGATCTACTAGCCTCGCTCAATGAGGCCGCCGCCGAAACCGGCCTGCCGACCGCAGCGGTATCCGACCTGCCGGCCAACGCCGACGTGCAGGCGTTCCCGGCCGAGCCACCGGTCCTCGACCGCGCCACCGAAGCGCTGACCGAGGGCACCAAGGACGCCGCCAAAACCGCCTGGGATGCCACGATGCCAGACGTTGCCAACATGTACGACGTGGTCACCGACTATGACAACGCCACTGACGCCGACAAACTCCAAGCCGGCACCGACCTCGCCGGCATGGCCCCGATCCCCGGCGGCAAGCTATTCGGCGAGGGTATCGAACACGGACTGGACGCCCTCGGCGTGGCCGGGCGACATTCCGACGACATCCCCACTGGAGCGGTCGACGACGTCGCCGACACCGCCGGCGGCGCGCCCCACTCAGTGCCTGACGCACCGTCAGTTCCCGATGTCGATAGCAATGTAGGGCCAGTTACCTCGTTCGGCGTCGAGGACACTACCCATCTCTTGGCTACGAGTGAGGCCAACGGTGGGCACCTCGTGGAGCGTCACGTAGGCCAAACATTGGAGGACCTCTCGGCACGCCTGGAGACAACTCGGCTGCCGGCAGCCTCCTCTTTCGACACGATCGACGAAGCAGCAGCAGCTGTCAGCACAACGCTCCAACGGAACAGTCAAGTCATCGACGAGTGGCTGGCAAACGGAGCCGTCCGTTACCTCGAACTCGATGCGCCTTTCAATGGTGGAGCAGTGCTCGAACGGAGGTTGTCCCGAGTCTCGTAGAAGTTGAGGTGGCGGTCCCCTGCTCGAAACCTGCCGTGTGGTAGGTATCGGGCGTTCCGCCAAGAACTCCTACAGCAAGGGGACCACCATGAAGAAGAGTAACCAGATTCAGTCCGTCGATGTGAGTGCATCCGCGGTTCCCGAACGGGTCAGTGTGGCGATGAGCGAGATCGCCGGAAACATGAGCGAGGGCCTGCTGGCGTTGGCTGTCGGCGCGGGCCTGCAGGTGATGGCGGCGTTGATGGAGGCTGACGTCACCGCGCTGGCTGGCCCGAAGGGTCGCCACGATCAGGCCAGGACCGCGGTGCGGCACGGTCGTGAACGCGGCTCGGTGACCTTGGGTGGGCGACGGGTGCCGGTGACCCGGCCCCGGGTGCGC
>JAUKNU010000001.1:3224277-3253828 GCA_030499155.1 Mycolicibacterium frederiksbergense
TGACTGATGCCTACCATGCCGGATCGGCGCTTGAGGCCGAAGCCGCCCTGCTGGCCCTGGCCAAGGAACTCGACCGCACCCACCCCAGCGCGGCGGCGAGTCTGCGCGAGGGCCTCGATGAGACGCTCACAGTCTTGCGTTTGGGGGTACCGCCCACGCTGGCCCGCACGCTGCGCTCGACCAACTGCATCGAGTCGATGATCTCGGTCTGCCGCGAACATGCCGGCAACGTCAAGCGCTGGCGCGACGGGCAGATGGCGCTGCGCTGGTGCGCCGCCGGGATGGTCGAGGCCGGCAAGCAATTCCGCCGGGTGAACGGCCACCTGCACCTGCCGGCACTGCGAGCAGCCCTCGAACGCGAGGTTGCCGAACATGTCGTACCCGTCGTGCACAATGATCAGGTGAGCGCAGCCTGATGCTCACCGGACCGCCACCGAAGTTCCACGGAACTTGGGACATCCTCACTCGAACGAGGCAGCGCGCAAGCGGTGGCAGGAACCGGAGCTAGGGTTGTGCTCAAAGGCGATGGAAATGGCGGATGGCTCGTGTTGACAGGATTTCCCACACCATGAACGACGGCTCAATCTCGACAGATTTGTACCAGTTCTTCGCAGCGTACTTCCACCAAGACTGGGATCTGGAGTCGGATGACTGGCAAGGAGTCGTCGATAACTACATCAACGCAGATCCCGTCGCGGAGCCTTTGAGGACGTTGGCTCAACAAGTTGACGATCTGCGCAACAGTCGGCCCGAACCGGATCTCGAAGAGTATCTGGTGCGCACAGTCGGCGTTTACTACGTTCCCGATCCTCTGACCTACAAGGAGTGGCTAGGCGAGATCGCGGACCGCTTGCGCGCGCAAGCTGCCCGTATCGACGGTGAAGGCGCGGCACTGCGTTGAGCCGCGCCCTGACACAGCGCCGTCAGGCGTTCGACATTCCCTGGGGAGGATAATTCTGACCGCAGGCGAGGCTCTGATCTATGGGTTACGCCGCGACCTCTGCCAGTGGCCGGTAGTTATGACCGCGATGAGCGCGCAGTGGAGGTGCATCGAGTTGACGCAGTTGCTGAACGCCGGACTGTGATCACGTCGGGCGATACAGAAGAAAGCCGTGGGTCACTCAGCGGCACCAGAATGGCATTGAATCCTGAATGTGTCCCTTTGAGTCGACAGCGCTACTGCTACTGCCGTCATGGGCCGACCAGTTAAACCGCCTGGTCAGATACGGGTCAAGTGGTGCCCCCGGCAGGAATCGAACCTGCGGCCTTCTGCTCCGGAGGCAGACGCTCTATCCCCTGAGCTACGGGGGCGCAATCAGTGATGCTGCGCCGTTGGGCGTGCACAGCGTAACCCATCTTCTACCGGTAACGGATTCGGGACCTGAGTACCCCGCACCATAGGATGGTCCCTCGTGACACCTGCCGACCTGGCTGCCCTGCTCAAGACCACCGCCGCCGCGGTCCTGGCCGAGCACAGCCTCGACACCAGCGCGCTGCCCGAGACGATCACCGTCGAGCGCCCGCGCAACCCTGAACACGGCGATTACGCCACCAATGTGGCCCTGCAGCTCGCCAAGAAGGTCGGGGTCAACCCGCGCGAGCTGGCCGGCTGGCTGGCCGCCGCGCTGGCCGAGGCCGACGGGATCGCCGCCGCCGAGATCGCCGGGCCCGGTTTCGTCAACCTGCGCATCGAGGCGTCCGCTCAGGGCGTCGTCGTCACCAATGTGCTGGCCGCCGCAGCCGACTACGGCCACTGTGCCGATCTTGCTGCCCAGAACATCAACCTGGAGTTCGTCTCGGCCAACCCGACCGGCCCCATCCACATCGGCGGCACCCGCTGGGCTGCCGTCGGTGACGCGCTCGGCCGGCTGCTCAGCACCCAGGGCGCTCAGGTCACCCGCGAGTACTACTTCAACGACCACGGCGCCCAGATCGACCGGTTCGCGCGCTCGTTGGTCGCCGCGGCCAAGGGGGAGCCCGCCCCCGAGGACGGCTACGCCGGCAGCTACATCAACGACATCGCCGCCGCCATCCTGGCCCAGGCGCCCGACGCGCTGAGCCTGCCCGCCGATCAGCAGCAGGAGACCTTCCGCGCCATCGGTGTGGACCTGATGTTCACCCACATCAAGGCCTCGCTGCACGAGTTCGGCACCGACTTCGACGTGTACACCCACGAAGACTCCATGCACACCTCCGGGCGGGTCGACCAGGCCATTGCCCGGTTGCGGGACAACGGCAGCATCTACGAGAAGGACGGCGCAACCTGGTTGCGCACCACCGCATTCGGTGACGACAAGGACCGGGTGGTCATCAAGAGCGATGGCAACCCGGCCTATGTTGCCGGCGATCTCGCCTACTACCTGGACAAGCGCGAGCGCGGCTTCAACCTGTGCATCTACATGCTCGGCGCCGACCATCACGGCTACATCGCCCGGCTCAAGGCCGCGGCCGCGGCCCTCGGTGACGATCCGGCCACCGTCGAGGTGCTGATCGGGCAGATGGTCAACTTGGTCCGCGACGGTCAGCCCGTCCGGATGAGCAAGCGGGCCGGCACCGTCATCACCCTCGACGACCTGGTGGACGCCATCGGCGTCGACGCCGCCCGGTACGTGCTGATCCGGTCCTCGGTGAACAGCCCGATCGACATCGACCTGGCGTTGTGGTCCTCGGCGTCCAACGAGAACCCGGTGTACTACGTGCAATACGCGCACGCCCGGCTCTCGGCGCTGGCGCGCAACGCCGCCGAACTCGGACTGGCCGCCGACACCGCGCACCTGGACCTGTTGACCCACGACCGCGAGGCCACCCTGATCCGGACCCTCGGCGAGTTCGGCCGGATCCTGAACACCGCTGCCTCACTGCGGGAGCCGCACCGCGTGTGCCGGTATCTGGAAGATCTGGCCGGGGACTACCACCGGTTCTACGATTCCTGCCGGGTGCTGCCCCAGGGTGACGAGACGGCCGGCGAGCTGAACGCCGCGCGGCTCGCGCTGTGCGAGGCCACCCGACAGGTCATCGCCAACGGGCTGGCTATCCTCGGTGTCAGCGCCCCGGAGCGGATGTGAGCTCTCAGCCCGGCACCGGCGTGCCGCCCAAGCCGCAGACCGCCGACGAGATCATGCTGCTCGCCCCGAATGTCTGGCCGCAGAACCTGGTTCGCGGATCCGATGGCGCCGTGTCGGTGGCCGGTGTCTCGGTGGCCGACCTGGCCGCACAGTTCGGCACCCCACTGTTCGTCATCGACGAGGACGACTTCCGGGGGCGCTGCCGCGAAATCGCCTCGGCCTTCGGCGGTGGGGAACACGTGCACTACGCCTCCAAGGCGTTCCTGTGCAGCGAGGTTGCCCGCTGGGTGCACCAGGAGGGTCTTTCGCTGGATGTGGCGACCGGCGGCGAACTCGCCGTCGCGTTGCACGCCGACTTCCCCGCGGAGCGAATCACCGTGCACGGCAACAATAAATCCGTCGAGGAACTGCGCACCGCGGTGAACGCCGGTGTCGGGCACATCGTGGTCGACTCCGAGATCGAGATCGAACGCCTGGAGGCCGTGGCCGGCGCGGCCGGCATCGTGCAGGACGTGCTGGTGCGGGTCACCCCCGGGGTGGAGGCGCACACCCACGAGTTCATCTCCACCGCGCACGAGGACCAGAAGTTCGGGCTCTCGCTGGCCAGCGGTGCCGCACTGGAGGCGGTCCGCCGGGTCTTCGCGACCCAGAACCTGCGCCTGGTCGGCCTGCACTGCCACGTCGGTTCCCAGATCTTCGACGTGTCCGGCTTCGAGATCGCCGCGCGCCGCCTGCTCGGCCTGCTGCGCGATGTCGTCGCCGAGTTCGGCGTCGAGAAGACCGCACAGATGGACATCCTCGATCTCGGTGGCGGCCTGGGCATCTCGTACCTGCCGCACGACAATCCGCCGCCCATGCAGGAACTCGCCGACAAGCTCAAGGCCATCGTGAAGAACGAGTCGGCGGCGGTCGGTCTGCCCACCCCGACACTGGTGGTCGAACCCGGCCGCGCCATCGCCGGGCCCGGCACCATCACCCTCTACGAAGTCGGCACCGTCAAGGATGTGGCCATCTCGGCCGACAAGCACCGGCGCTACGTGAGCGTGGACGGCGGCATGAGCGACAACATCCGGCCCGCCCTGTACCACGCCGAATACGACGCCCGGTTGGTCTCCCGGGTCAGCGACGCGTCCGCGGTGCTCGCCCGCATCGTCGGAAAGCACTGCGAGAGCGGTGACATCATCGTCCGCGACACCTGGGTGTCCGAGGACCTGGTTCCCGGGGATCTGCTGGCCGTCGCCGCCACCGGCGCGTACTGCTATTCGATGTCGAGCCGGTACAACCTGTTGCGGCGTCCGGCCGTGGTCGCGGTGAAGGACGGAAGTGCGCGGCTGATCCTGCGCCGGGAAACCGTCGAGGATCTTCTGAGCTTGGAGGTTGGCAATGAGTGAAAAGGCGATCGGCGTAGCGGTTCTCGGACTCGGCAACGTCGGCACCGAGGTGGTGCGCATCATCGAGGAGAGCGCCGCGGATCTGGAGGCGCGCATCGGTGCGCCGCTGGAACTGCGCGGGGTCGGGGTGCGCCGGGTCGCCAAGGACCGCGGGGTCCCGGTCGGCATGCTCACCGATGACATCGAGGCACTGGTCTCGCGCGATGACGTCGACATCGTGGTGGAACTGATGGGACCGGTGGAACCGGCCCGCAAGGCCATCATGGCCGCGCTGGAGCAGGGCAAGTCGGTCGTCACCGCCAACAAGGCGTTGATGGCCCAGTCCACCGGTGAGCTTGCCCAGGCTGCTGAAAAAGCGCGCGTGGACCTGTATTTCGAGGCGGCCGTGGCGGGCGCGATCCCGGTGATCCGGCCGCTGACCCAGTCGCTTGCCGGGGATACGGTGCTCCGGGTCGCCGGAATCGTCAACGGCACCACCAACTACATCCTGTCGGCGATGAACGACACCGGGGCCTCCTACGAGGACGCCCTGGCCGATGCCAGCGCCCTGGGCTACGCCGAGGCCGACCCGACCGCCGATGTCGAGGGCTATGACGCCGCGGCCAAGGCGGCCATCCTGGCCTCCATCGCGTTCCACACCCGGGTGACCGCCGACGACGTCTACCGCGAGGGCATCACCAAGGTCAGCGCCGCGGACTTCGAGTCGGCCAAGGCGCTCGGCTGCAACATCAAACTGCTGGCCATCTGTGAGCGGCTCACCAGCGGCAAGGGCAAGCAACGGGTTTCGGCCCGGGTGTACCCGGCGCTGGTTCCCTTGGACCATCCGCTGGCCTCGGTCAATGGCGCCTTCAACGCCGTGGTCGTCGAGGCCGAAGCGGCCGGCCGGCTGATGTTCTACGGCCAGGGCGCCGGCGGCGCACCCACCGCCTCGGCGGTGATGGGTGATCTGGTGATGGCCGCCCGCAACCGCGTGCAGGGTGGCCGCGGACCGCGCGAGTCCAAGTACGCCAAGCTGCCGATCGCGTCCATCGGAGCCATCCCCACCCGGTACTACGTCAACATGAACGTCAAGGATCAGCCCGGTGTACTGTCCGCCGTCGCAGCGGAATTCAGCCGACACGAGGTCAGCATCGCCGAGGTCCGGCAGCAGGGGATGACCGACAACGAAGGTGAGCCGTGCGGCGCACAGATCGTCGTCGTCACCCACCAGGCCACCGATGCCGCCCTTTCGGAGACCGTCGAGGCGCTCGCCGAGCTCGACGTCGTGCAGAACATCAACAGCGTGCTTCGTATGGAAGGAGCAACCGCATGAGTGCGGCAGCAGTGCACAAGGCATGGCCGGGACTGATCGCCGCCTATCGGGATCGGCTGCCGGTGGAGGACACCTGGACCCCGATCACGTTGCTGGAGGGCGGAACTCCGCTGGTCCACGCCAAGCGGCTGTCCGAGCAGACCGGGTGCACGGTGTACCTGAAGGTGGAGGGGCTCAACCCCACCGGCTCCTTCAAGGACCGCGGCATGACCATGGCGGTCACCGATGCGATCGCCCGCGGTCAGCAGGCTGTGTTGTGCGCATCCACCGGCAACACCTCGGCCTCGGCGGCGGCCTACGCGGCCAAGGCCGGCATCACCTGTGCGGTGCTGATCCCGCAGGGCAAGATCGCGATGGGCAAGCTCGCCCAGGCGGTCATGCACGGCGCCAAGATCATTCAGGTCGAAGGCAACTTCGACGACTGTCTGGAACTGGCCCGCAAGCTGACTGCGGACTACCCGACCATCGCACTGGTCAACTCGGTGAACCCGGTGCGCATCGAGGGACAGAAGACCGCCGCCTTCGAGATCATCGACGTGCTGGGCACCGCACCGGATGTGCATTCGCTGCCGGTCGGCAACGCCGGGAACATCACCGCGTATTGGCGCGGCTATCGCGAATACCACCGCGACGGACTGTCGGACCGGTTGCCCCGCATGCTCGGAACCCAGGCCGCCGGGGCCGCGCCGCTGGTGAGTGGGCACCCGGTGAGCAACCCGGAGACCATCGCCACCGCGATCCGCATCGGTTCGCCGGCGTCTTGGAACTCTGCGGTGGAAGCCCAGGAAGAGTCGCAGGGACGCTTCCTCGCGGCGACCGACGACGAGATCCTGGCCGCCTACCGGCTGGTGGCGGCGGCCGAAGGCGTGTTCGTCGAGCCCGCATCGGCGGCCAGCATCGCCGGTCTGCTGAAGTCGGTCGAGGACGGCTGGGTCAAGCCCGGGTCGACCGTGGTGTGCACCGTCACCGGTAACGGCCTGAAGGATCCCGACACGGCGCTCAAGGGCATGCCCGAAGTCACCCCGATCCCGGTCGACCCGGCCGCGGTGGTGGCAAAACTGGGTCTGGGCTGACGGTCGGATCGTTGGTGAGCAAAAGTCTGCCGGCCGGGCTGCGGGCCCGTGCTGTTGTCGCAGCCTCCAGTGCCAACCTCGGACCGGGGTTCGACAGTCTCGGTCTCGCTCTGAGCCTGTATGACGAGATCATCGTCGAGACAACGGATTCCGGTCTCATCATCGAGGTCGAGGGACAAGGTGCCGGGCAGGTTCCGCTGACCGCCGACCATCTGGTGGTGCGGGCGATCGAGCGCGGTCTGGCCGCCGCCGGACTGCGCGTCGACGGGCTGAACGTGCAGTGCCGCAATGTGATTCCGCATTCGCGTGGCCTCGGATCGTCGGCCGCTGCCGTCGTCGGAGGTTTGGCGGTAGTCAATGGTTTTGCTGCGCAGTCCGATTCGGCAGAACTGACGATCGACGAATTGGTGCAACTGTCCTCGGAGTTCGAAGGGCACCCTGACAACGCTGCGGCAGCTGTGCTCGGCGGTGCGGTCGTGTCCTGGACGGAAGACGGCAGCACCCCGGCCCGCTACGACGCGGCCCGTCTGCAGCTTCACCCCGACATCCGGCTCTTCCCGGCGATCCCCGAAACCCGGTCCTCGACCGCGGCGACCAGGGGGCTGCTGCCGGAGCAGGTCAGTCACACCGATGCGCGGTTCAATCTGGCGCGGGCGGCGATGCTGGTGGTGGCGCTCACCCAACGCCCGGATCTGCTGCTGGAGGCGACCGCCGACCGGTTGCATCAGGGGCAGCGGGCGCCGGCCATGCCTGCCTCGGCGGAATATCTTGCGATGCTGCGGCGTTGTGGGGTGGCAGCGGTGCTTTCGGGTGCCGGACCAGCGGTGATAGCTCTGACCAGCGGATCCGATCTGCCGGCCGACGTTCTCGAATACGGCGCCGCGAACGGCTTCACGGTGACCGAGATGTCGGCGGGAGACGGTGTGCGCTGGACTGCGGAAACCCCCGCCCAAAGGCTGTCGGGGTAACACGCGAATGCGTGGCGCTCCTTGCTTCCAGCTCTGATGCGGGTTATTCTCGCTTTCGTCCAGCAATCGCAGCGGCTCTACCTGCGCCGACACTAGGACGACTACCCAATCTTTCGTTTCACTCGTGGACTGATGGTTCGCCGCACGCCGGTGGGCCCTGGCGATCACTGTTGCTCAGGCGATGGTGGCGCCGCGGAAGAACGCGCGCTCAGCTCTTCGGCTGGGTGCAGATGACCTTCGGGGACCCCCTCGCGCATATGCGATATGCGAGGGAAAGAAAGGAAATCCGTGACTGATACGGACCTCTTCACGGCAAGCGACAGCGGCGAAGCCGCCGCAGATTCCGCTGCCGTGGATTCAGGCAAGGCCGCGCGGAGCGCAGGCGCACGCGGCGGGCGTTCCGGCTCGCTGACGTCGATGCTGCTCCCTGACCTGCGCGCGCTTGCCGGTGAAGTGGGTGTCAAAGGCACCTCGGGCATGCGTAAGGGCGATCTGATCGCCGCCATCAAGGAACGTCGTGGTGAGAGCAACGGCGGTGCACCCGCCGCTGCTCCGGTAGCCAAGGCCGCCGAAGCGGCCCCGGCTGCGGAGTCGGCACCGGCCGCACCGCAGGCCGACGCCGGTGCGGCGCCGCAGCAGAGCAACCCGCAGCGCCGTGAGCGCCGTAGCGCGGCGCGCCAGACCGGTGCGCCCGAAGGCCAGAAGGCACAGGATGCCGATGGCGCCAAGGCCGAGAGCGAGGGCGCGCAGGAACCCGCGCGCTCCGACAAGCCCGACAACGGCACCGGCAACCGCAATGCCGACAACCGCGGTGCCGACAACCGCAATGCCGACAACCGCGGTGCCGACAACCGCAATGCCGACAACCGCAATGCTGACAACCGAAATGCCGACAACCGCGGTGCCGACAACTCGGAAGCCCGCTCGGAAACGCGCGAGAACCGTCCGCCCAGGAACTCAGAGGGTGGCGATCAGCAGGGCGGCGGCCAGCAGAACCGCAACAGCGGTGGCGGCGGCAACGCCAACAACTCGAACAACAACAACAATGACGACGGTGACGACCGTCAGGGCCGTCGCGGCCGGCGGTTCCGTGACCGTAAGCGCCGCGGGGAGCGTGGCGACGGTGGCGGAGATCGCGGCGATCGGGGCGGAGATCGTGGCGACCGCGACACCGAACTGCGCGAGGACGATGTCGTCCAGCCGGTGGCCGGCATTCTCGACGTGCTGGACAACTACGCGTTCGTGCGGACCTCCGGCTACCTGGCAGGCCCCAACGACGTCTACGTGTCCATGAACATGGTGCGCAAGAACGGTCTGCGCCGCGGTGACGCGGTGACCGGCGCGGTGCGGGTCGCCCGCGAGGGTGAGAGCACTGGCGGCGGCAACAACCCGCGCCAGAAGTTCAACCCGTTGGTCCGCCTGGACACCGTCAACGGCGGCCCGGTCGAGAACGCCAAGAACCGGCCCGACTTCCAGAAGCTGACCCCGCTGTACCCGAACCAGCGGCTGCGTCTGGAGACCACTCCGGACCGCCTCACCACCCGCGTGATCGACCTGATCATGCCGATCGGTAAGGGTCAGCGCGCGCTGATCGTGTCACCGCCCAAGGCCGGTAAGACCACGATCATGCAGGACATCGCGAACGCGATCACCAAGAACAACCCGGAATGCCATCTGATGGTCGTGCTCGTCGATGAGCGCCCGGAAGAGGTCACCGATATGCAGCGTTCGGTCGTCGGCGAGGTCATCGCCTCGACGTTCGACCGTCCGCCGTCAGATCACACCCAGGCCGCCGAACTGGCCATCGAGCGGGCCAAGCGCCTGGTCGAGCAGGGCAAGGACGTCGTGGTGCTGCTGGACTCGATCACCCGCCTGGGCCGCGCATACAACAACGCGTCGCCGGCATCGGGTCGCATCCTGTCCGGTGGTGTCGACTCGACCGCGCTGTATCCGCCCAAGCGTTTCCTGGGCGCGGCGCGCAACATCGAGTTCGGTGGATCGCTGACGATCATCGCCACGGCCATGGTCGAGACCGGCTCCACCGGTGACACCGTGATCTTCGAGGAGTTCAAGGGCACCGGTAACGCCGAGCTCAAGCTGGACCGAAAGATCGCCGAGCGCCGCGTGTTCCCGGCCGTCGACGTCAACCCGTCGGGTACCCGCAAGGACGAGTTGCTCTTGGGTGCGGACGAGTTCGCGGTCGTGCACAAGCTGCGTCGGGTGCTCTCGGGTCTGGATCCGCATCAGGCCATCGACCTGCTGATGAGCCAGCTGCGCAAGACCAAGACCAACTACGAGTTCCTGGTCCAGGTCTCCAAGAACACCCCCGGCGGAAACAGCGACAACGACTGACCCCCGCTGCGCGAGCAGACGCAAATGGCCCCGTTTCCCTGCGGAAACGGGGCCATTTGCGTCTCTTCGTGGAGACGAGCCCCGGGCCGCTAGACCGCGGGATCGCTGCGCAGCGCCGGGATCAGATAACGCCGGACGTGGGTGAGCAGCTGAGTTGAATCGGTCGGATCCAGCGTGTCGCCCGGCACCGTCGCCAACGAAATCACAATGCGGGCAACCCATTCCGAGGCCTCGTCGATGACGACATCAGAATGGATCTCGCCGTTGTCCCGTGCGGCGATCAGGTAGCGGGACCAGAACCCGGCGAGGTCCGGCACCAGGCCCTGAACGCCGGCGCCGGCGCAGGCGGAGAACTCCTCGGGCTCGTCGACGCGCAGCTTCATCAACAGGGCGCCCGGATCGTCATAGGCGGTCCGGCCGTGCCGGATGCCCGCGACGATCTGCTCGTCGAGTCCCTGGATCTCTTCCAGTACTGCGTGGGCCTGTGACCAGTACACCTCGTTGAGGCGCACGATCGCGGCGCCGAGGAGGGTGACCTTGTCCGGGAAGTGCCGGTAGAGCCAGCCCCGAGACACCCCGGCGGTCTCGGCCACCTCCGAGACGGTGGTGGCCCGGATGCCCTTGGCGTGCAGACAGGCCTCGGCCGCATCGATCAGGCGATCGCGGACGGTGGCCGTGCTGGTGGGCACTTTGCGGGCTCCTCGGCGGTGCGGATCTGCGGATTAGCAGACGTGTTGTTGCATTCTGCCAACAACCCCACCGATACCGTGGAGCAGGCCGTCGATGGTAGACAGTCTGCAGAATCTGTTCACCGATACGGAGGTGCCCGGGCATGGCGGACACACTGCAACAACTGCTGCGCACCCGGGCCGAGCGCGACACGGCCGCGGTCAAATACGGCGATCGCGTCTGGACGTGGCGCGAACACATCGCCGACGCCGGTCGCCAGGCCGCCGCGCTCATCGCACTCGCCGATCCGGCCCGGCCCCTGCACGTCGGCGCGCTGCTGGGCAACTCGCCGCGCATGCTCACCGCGCTGGCCGCCGCCGGGCTCGGCGGTTACGTGCTGTGCGGTATCAACACCACCCGCCGCGGCGACGCCCTGGCCCGTGACATCGCCAAGGTCGACACCCAGATCCTGCTCACCGACGACGAGCATCGTCACCTCCTCGACGGGGTGGACCTGCCCGGCGTCACGGTGATCGACACGACCTCGCAGCAGTGGGCGCAGCTGATCGCCGAAAACCCGGAGCTCACGCCGCACCGCGAATGCGCGCCCGATGACACCTTCATGATGATCTTCACCTCGGGCACCAGCGGCGAGCCCAAGGCCGTCGAGGTGCCGCATTCGACGGTGCTGTTCGCCGGCAGCGCGCTGGTGCAGCGCTACGAGCTCAGCGATCAGGACACCTGCTACCTGGCCATGCCGCTGTTTCACTCCAACGCCGTCTACGCCGGGTGGAGCGTCGCGCTCGGCGCGGGCGCAGCGATGGCGCCCGCGACGTTCTCCGCCTCGTCGTTCCTGCCGGACATCCGGCGCTACGGCGCCACCTACATGAACTACGTCGGCAAGCCGCTGGCCTACATCCTGGCCACCGCCGAAGGCCCCGACGACGCCGACAACCCGTTGCGCGTCGCGTTCGGAAACGAGGCCGCCGACCGCGATATCGAGGACTTCGGGCGACGGTTCGGGTGCACGGTGTGGGACGGGTTCGGATCCACCGAGACCGCCGTCATCATCACCCGGCTGGAGAACTGCCCGGCCGGCTCGATCGGCCAGGGCTTCCCGGGCGTCGCGATCTACAACTCCGAGACGGGCCAGGAATGCGAGGTCGCGCGTTTCGACGCGAACGGCGCCCTGCTGAACGCCGAGGCCGCGACGGGGGAGTTGGTCAACACCACCGGCAGCGGGTTGTTCCGCGGCTACTACAACGACCCCGGCGCCACCGGTGAACGGCTGCGCGGCGGCATCTACTGGTCCGGGGACCTTGCTTATCGCGACGCGGACGGCTGGATCTATCTGGCCGGCCGTACGGCGGACTGGATGCGGGTCGACGGCGAGAACATCACGACGGCACCGATCGAACGGATCCTGCTGCGGCTGGATGCGATCAACCGGGTCGCGGTCTACCCGGTACCCGACGAGCACGTCGGTGATCAGGTGATGGCGGCCGTGGTGCTGCAGGACAACGCCGAACTCAGCCCCGCCGCGTTCGCCGAGTTCCTCGCCGCCCAGGCCGACCTGTCGCCCAAGGCGCGGCCGCGCTATGTCTGGATCGCCGAAGACCTGCCGAGCACCGCGACCAACAAGATCCTCAAACGCGAACTGATCGCCCTGGGGACCGCACCGCAGGAACGGCGCATCTGGAAACGCGACGGTCAGACGTACACACCGCTGACCCGGGAATAGCGGCCGGTGGTGAGGCGTTTTCGCATTCGACGGTTGACCTGGCATAATTCACCGTCGACCCTCGGTTCCGGTTCACGCTCGAAGACTCCCAGGTATGGGCTCGGGCGACCCGGCGGCCAACGATTGCAGAGGAAAAGCCATGAAATCGGGTATTCACCCCAACTACGCCGAGACCAATGTGGTGTGCGGCTGCGGTAACACCTTCACCACCCGCAGCACCAAGGACAACGGCCACATCGTGGTCGAGGTCTGCTCGCAGTGCCACCCGTTCTACACCGGCAAACAGAAGATCCTCGACAGCGGCGGCCGTGTTGCCCGCTTCGAGAAGCGCTACGGCAAGCGCGCCGGGGCGACGGGGAATACGGAAGCCAAGGCTGCTGCAGACAACTAGCTGCCCTATCGGCGCCCGAACCTGGCATCCGTGTCAGGACCGGGCGCCGATTTGCGTTTTCAGGCAGATCTGCGTTCAGAGGAGGCCCAGGTGACCGACACCGCACCCGCGATCGAGGCGTTGCTCGCCGAGTGCGCCGACCTGGAGACCCAGCTCGCCGATCCCGCCCTGCATGGTGACGCCGGCGCGGCACGCCGCGTCGGAAAACGGTTCGCGCAGGTCTCACCGATCGTCTCGACGTACCGCAAACTGGAAGCCGCGCGCGGCGACCTGGAGGCCGCCCGCGAGCTGGCCGCCGAGGACGAGGCCTTCGCCGCCGAGGTGCCCGAGATCGAGGCGCGGGTTGCCGAGCTCGACAACCGGCTGACCGATCTGCTCGCCCCACGCGATCCACACGACGCCGACGATGTCGTGCTCGAGGTCAAATCCGGTGAGGGTGGCGAGGAATCGGCACTGTTCGCCTCCGACCTGGCGCGCATGTACATCCGCTACGCCGAGCGGCACGGCTGGACGGTGACCGTGCTCGACGAGACATGGTCGGACCTCGGCGGTTACAAGGACGCCACCATCACCATCGCCAGCAAGGGCGATTCCGCCGACGGCGTGTGGTCGCGGATGAAGTTCGAGGGCGGGGTGCACCGCGTGCAGCGTGTGCCCGTCACCGAATCCCAGGGCCGGGTGCACACCTCGGCTGCCGGCGTGCTCGTCTACCCCGAGCCAGACGACGTCGAGGCCGTCCAGATCGACGAGTCCGATCTGCGCATCGACGTCTACCGCTCCTCGGGCAAGGGCGGCCAGGGCGTCAACACCACCGACTCCGCGGTCCGGATCACCCACCTGCCCACCGGCATCGTCGTCACCTGCCAGAACGAGCGCAGCCAGTTGCAGAACAAGGCGCGCGCCATGGTGGTGCTCGCCGCCCGGCTCCAGGCACTCGCCGAGGAGCAGGCCTCGGCGGACGCGTCGGCGGACCGGGCCAGCCAGATCCGCACGGTGGACCGTAGCGAGCGGATCCGCACCTACAACTTCCCGGAGAACCGGATCGCCGACCACCGCATCAACTTCAAGTCGCACAACCTCGACCAGGTGCTCGACGGTGATATGGATGCGCTGCTGGACGCACTGGCGGCCGCCGACAAGCAGGCGCGGCTCCAACAGGCGTGATGAACGCGTTGCAGCAAGCGATCTCGGACGCGGCCACCGTGCTCGCCGCCGCCGGCATCGACTCGGCGCGCGCCGATGCCGAACAGCTGGCCGCCCATGTGCTCGGCGTCGACCGCGGGCGGCTGATGTTCGCCGATCCCGAACCCCGGGCCCTGGATGAATTCCGTGCCCTCGTCGGGCAGCGCGCGCGGCGAATCCCGTTGCAGCACTTGTTGGGTACCGCCGCCTTCGGCCCGCTGACCCTGGCCGTCGGGCCCGGGGTGTTCATCCCGCGGCCCGAGACCGAGGCGCTGCTGGAGTGGGCGCAGACCGTCCCCGTCCGCCCTGGCGGGGTGATCGTGGACCTGTGTTCGGGTTCGGGCGCGCTCGCACTTGCCCTTGCGCGCTACCGCCCCGATGCCCGTGTCATCGCGGTGGAGCGGTCCGAGGAAGCGCTGCGGTACGCCCGCGCCAATGTGGACGGAACGACGGTGGAGTTGCTGCACGCCGATGTCACCGACCGCGATGTGCTGGCCGACCTCTCCGGCGAGGTTGATCTGGTGGTCGCGAACCCTCCCTATATCCCTGACGGTGCAGAGCTGGAACCAGAAGTGGCAGAACATGATCCGCACTCCGCGCTGTTCGGTGGCCCGGACGGGATGGCCGTCATCGAGCCGATCGTCGAGCTGGTCTCGCGGCTGCTGCGGCCCGGCGGGCAGGTGGGGGTCGAACATGACGACAGCACCTCGGTGGCCACCGTCGAGCTCTTCGGTGCCGCAGGCGTCTTCACCGGTATCGCGGCACGCCGCGACCTGGCCGGTCGACGCCGGTTCGTCACCGCGGTGAGAAGCTGAGTGGCATGAGACGCGACGAGCGCCTGGGAGAGGAGTCATGACACAACTCTTCGATTGCGCGGACCCCGATCAACGGGCGACCGGGCTCATGTCGGCGATCAGCGCCGTCAAGGGTGGGGGACTGGTCGTGCTGCCCACCGACACCGTCTACGGCATCGGTGCGGACGCCTTCAACAGCGAAGCGGTGGCCGCGTTGCTCGCGGCCAAGAACCGGGGCCGCGACATGCCGGTCGGTGTGCTCGTCGGCTCCTGGCACACCATCGACGGGCTGGTCTATGCGGTGCCGCCCGCCGCACGCGAACTCATCCAGGCGTTCTGGCCGGGCGCGCTGAGCCTGGTGGTGCGCCATGCCCCCTCGCTGCACTGGGATCTCGGCGACGCAGCAGGCACCGTCATGCTGCGCATGCCGCTGCAGCCGGTGGCCATCGAACTGCTGCGCGAGGTCGGCCCGATGGCCGTCTCCAGCGCGAACGTCTCCGGGCAGCCGGCCGCGGTCACCGCTGCGGACGCGCAGGCTCAGCTGGGTGCGCGGGTCGAGGTCTACCTCGACGGGGGACCGTCACCGCAGGGCGCGGCCTCGACGATCGTGGACGTGTCCGGTCCGCAGCCGCGGGTGCTGCGTGAAGGGCCCGTTGCGGTCGCCGACGTCGCCCGGGTGCTCGGCGTGGAAGCCCAGGCCCTCACACCCGAGGACGCCCGTGGGACCACCCCTTAGGTCACAGCCAATTCGCGTACGGTTCAGCACGTGGTGAGCGAATCGGTCTTGATGGCTGACGGTCTGCTCGCCCTGTCGGACCGCGGCGCCGGCGTCCCACTGCGCGAACTCGCGCTCGTCGGGCTCACCGCCGCGATCATCACCTACTTCGCGACCGGCTGGGTGCGGGTGTTCGCCATCCGGGTCGGCGCGGTCGCCTACCCGCGTGAACGCGATGTGCACGTCCAGCCGATCCCGCGGATGGGCGGTTTGGCCATGTACATCGGCGTGGCCGCCGCGGTGCTGCTGGCCTCTCAGCTGCCCGCCCTCAATCGTGGGTTCGTGTACTCGACCGGCATGCCCGCGGTGGTGGTCGCCGGCGGACTCATCATGCTGGTGGGCCTCATCGACGACCGGTGGGGGCTGGACTCGCTGACCAAGTTCGCCGGCCAGATCACCGCCGCCAGCGTGCTGGTCACCATGGGCGTGGCCTGGAGCGTGCTGTACATCCCGTTCGGCGGCGTCGGCACCATCGTGCTGGATCAGGTCACCTCGATCCTGCTCACCTTGGCGTTGACGGTCTCGATCGTCAACGCCATGAACTTCATCGACGGTCTCGATGGGCTGGCAGCCGGGCTCGGTCTGATCACGGCGCTGGCGATCTGCATCTTCTCGGTGGGCCTGCTCCGCGATCACGGGGGCGATGTGCTGTTCTACCCGCCGGCCATGATCTCGGTGGTGCTCGCCGGCGCGTGCCTGGGCTTCCTGCCGCACAACTTCCACCGCGCCAAGATCTTCATGGGTGACTCGGGTTCGATGCTGATCGGCCTGATGCTCGCCGCGGCCTCGACGACGGCGGCCGGCCCCATATCGCAGACCGCCTACGGGGCGCGCGACGTGTTCGCGTTGCTGTCGCCGTTCCTGTTGGTCGTGGCGGTGATGTTCGTGCCCGCTCTGGACACGCTGCTGGCGATCGTGCGCCGCACCCGCGCGGGCGTTCATTTCTCGACTCCGGACAAGATGCATCTGCATCATCGACTGCTGCAGATCGGGCATTCGCACCGTCGCGTCGTGCTGCTGATCTACATGTGGGTCAGCATCGTCGCACTGGGGGCGGCGAGCACGATCTTCTTCGATCCGCGCTACACCGGCGCTGTGATGCTCGCCGCGATTCTGGTCGCTGGTGTGGTGACCCTGATCCCGCTGCTGCGGGGTCGAAACGGTGCGGTCGAAGACCCGTAAAAGCCGTTGTACGACAAAAAGTAGTAGGCCTGTTTTTGTGCCTCCTACCTTGTGGTACGGTTCTGCGCATAACCCGAAAACCTCGCGGGTTGCCGGCCCGGCCCATCGGTCCACCCGACCGATCGGCGCCGATACACGACCGACAAAAGGGAGCTACCCCTTGGGTGATTCCAGCGCGCCCGCTGCCCTCCGATACTCTCGTCGGGCACGCACAGGAATTTTGCAGTCTTCTGAGCTATCGCAGTTTTCGATCAGTACCCCCCTCGACGACGCGGGATTGAGGTGAACGACGTGACGACACCAGCGCAGGACGCGCCCCTGGTGTTCCCTTCCGTCGCCTTCCGTCCGTTGCGGCTGCTGCTGGTCTGCCTGGCGCTCACCGCCGTGGCCATCGCGGCCGCCGGTTACGTCGGCAACTTCTTCTTCGGTGTGTTCTTCGGTATCGGGCTCGGTCTCGGTTTGCTCAATGCGCTGCTGGTGCGCCGAGCCGTCGAGTCGATCACGATGGAGGACCACCCACTCAAGAAGAAAATGGCCATAAACTCCGCCACGCGACTGTTGGTGATCACCGCAGTCGCGATGGTGTTGGCCATCTACTTCAAGGCACACGGCGGAATTGCGGTGCTGTTCGGGTTGGCAATCTTCCAGGCGCTGCTGGTGATGAGCACCAGCATCCCAGTGCTGAAGAAGATCCGCTCCAACGGTTTGGACGTCGAAGACGTCCCCGCATCGGATTCGAAGGATTGAGCTGACCCGAATGACTGAGACTGTGCTTGCCGCCGAAGAGGGTGGCGCCGCCATCCACGTGGGACACCACACGATGGTGTTCGAACTGTTCGGCATGACCTTCAACGGCGACACCATCATGGCCACCGCGATCACCGCGCTGATCATCATCGGGCTGGCGTTCTATCTGAAGTCCAAGGTCACTTCCACCGGCGTGCCCGGTGGCGTGCAGCTGTTCTGGGAGGCGCTGACCATCCAGATGCGTCAGCAGATCGAGGGCTCGATCGGCATGAAGATCGCCCCCTTCGTCCTGCCGCTGGCCGTCGCGCTGTTCGCGTTCATCCTGATCTCCAACTGGCTGGCTGTGTTGCCCTGGCAGTACGGCGGATCCGACGGCGCCGCCGCCGAGCTCTACAAGCCGCCGGCCTCGGATATCAACTTCGTGCTGGCGCTGGCCCTGTTCGTGTTCATCTGCTACCACGCGGCCGGCATCTGGCGGCGCGGCGCCATCGGCCACCCGATCGCCGTCGTCAAGGGGCACGTCGCCTTCCTGGCCCCGATCAACATCGTCGAGGAACTCGCCAAGCCGATCTCGCTGGCACTGCGACTCTTCGGCAACATCTTCGCCGGCGGCATCCTGGTGGCGCTGATCGCGATGTTCCCCTGGTACATCCAGTGGTTGCCCAACGCCATCTGGAAGACCTTCGACCTGTTCGTCGGCTTGATCCAGGCCTTCATCTTCAGCCTGCTGACGATCCTGTACTTCAGCCAGTCGATGGAAATCCACGACGACCACGACACCAAAGAACACGCGCACTGACGTTCGACCGTTTGACCACGCTGCACTGACACGTACGACAGAAGTCCTGGTGGCACCGCCGCCAGTTACAAGGAGGAAAAAGGAATGGAACTCGATCCCAACGCTCTCATCACCATGGGCGCGCTGATCGGTGGCGGTCTGATCATGGGTGGCGGTGCCATCGGCGCCGGTATCGGTGACGGTATCGCGGGTAACGCGCTGATCTCCGGCATCGCCCGGCAGCCCGAGGCCCAGGGCCGGCTGTTCACCCCGTTCTTCATCACCGTCGGTCTGGTGGAGGCCGCGTACTTCATCAACCTGGCCTTCATGGCGCTGTTCGTCTTCGCCACGCCGGGCCTGCAGTAGTCCGACGGCATGGACCAGCTGACCGTATCCATCGTGGCCGCGGAAGAGGGCGGGGGGACCAGTAACTTCCTGGTTCCCAATGGCACCTTTTTCGCCGTGCTGCTCATCTTCCTGATCACGCTCGGCGTGATCTGGAAATGGGTGGTGCCGCCGATCAGCAAGGTGCTCGCCGAGCGCGAGGCCATGCTGGCCAAAACTGCTGCCGACAGCCGTAAGTCGGCTGAACAGTTGGCAGCCGCTCAGGCCGACTACGACGAGGCGATGGCCGGCGCACGCGCCGAGGCATCGGCACTTCGTGACGAGGCACGCGCCGAAGGCCGTCAGGTCGTCGACTCGAAGCGGGCCGAGGCCAGCGGTGAAGTCGCCGAGACGGTACGCCAGGCCAACGAGAAGCTGTCCCAACAGGGTTCAGCGACTCAAGCCGAGCTGGCCTCGTCGGTGGATGGCCTGTCGGCCACCCTGGCGAGCCGCATCCTCGGCGTCGACGTGAATTCGGGACGGAACAACTAGATGTCGACATTCATCGGACAGCTGATCGGCTTCGCCGTCATCGTGTTCATCATCGCCAAATGGGTGGCGCCCCTGGTGAAGGGGTTGATGGTCAAGCAGCAAGAGGCCATCCGTGTCGCCCTGGCCGAGAGCGCCGAGGCGGCGAAGAAGCTCGCCGAGGCCGATGCCATGCATGCCAAGGCGTTGGCCGACGCCGAGGCCGAGGCCGGCAGCGTCACCGGTGAGGCGAAGCAGGACTCCGAGCGCATCAAGGCGCAGCTGGAAGAGCAGGCCGGAATCGACGCCGAGCGCATCAAGGCCCAGGGCGGGCAGCAGGTTCACCTGCTCCGCCAGCAGCTGGTGCGTGAACTGCGGCTCGGGCTCGGCGATGAGGCTGTCACCAAGGCGGCCGACCTGGTCCGCGCCCACGTGGCCGACCCGGCCGCGCAGTCGGCAACCGTGGACCGCTTCCTCGACGATCTCGACCAGATGGCCCCGTCGGCCGTGATGATCGAGACCGGTGCCACCGCCGGACTGCGGGCGGCCAGCCGTGAGGCGCTGGCCAACCTGGTCTCGGAGTTCGACAGCGTGGCCGGGAGTCTGGACGCCGACGGTCTGACGGCCCTGGCCGATGACCTGGCCGCGGTGGCGAAGCTGCTCATCACCGAGAGCACCCTGTCCAAGCACCTGGCCGAGCCGGCCGACTCCGCCGCCGCGAAGGTGGCGCTGGTCGACAAGCTGCTGACCGGCAAGATCGGTGAGCCCGCCCTGAAGCTGGTCCGCACCGCCGGGTCACAGCGCTGGTCCACCGAGGCCAACCTGGTCGACGGGATCGAGCACATCGCACGGCTGGCCCTCCTGCAGCGCGCACACGCTGCCGGCGAGGTCGACGAGGTGGAGGACCAGCTGTTCCAGTTCGGTCGGGTCCTCGACGCCGAGCCCAGGCTGTCCGCGCTGCTGAGCGACTACACCACCGATGCAGCGGGTCGAATCACCCTGCTGGACAAGGTGGTCGGTACCGGGAGCAGCGCCAACGGCACTGCCGCCGCGTTGCTGTCGCAGACCATCGGACTGCTCCGCGGGGAACGTGCCGATGAAGCGGTCATCGATCTCGCCGAGCTCGCAGTGGCCCGTCGCGGAGAGGTCGTGGCTCACGTCAGCGCCGCTGCGGATCTGACCGATGCCCAGCGCGACCGCCTGGCGGCCGTGCTCACGCGCATCTACGGGCACCCGGTGTCCGTCCAGTTGCATGTCGATCCGGAACTGCTCGGTGGTCTGTCGATCACCGTCGGTGACGAAGTGATCGACGGATCCATCGCGTCCCGCTTGGCTGCCGCGCAGACCCAGCTGCCGGACTGACCCCGAAGACTTATCACCCAGATCAAAAGGTAGGAAGACGAAAAACCATGGCAGAGTTGACAATCTCGGCTGCTGATATCGAAGGTGCCATCGAGGGTTACGTATCCTCGTTTTCCGCCGACACCGAGCGGGAAGAGGTCGGCACCGTCGTCGATGCCGGTGACGGCATCGCCCACGTCGAGGGCCTGCCCTCGGTCATGACACAGGAGCTGCTCGAATTCCCGGGCGGCGTTCTGGGCGTGGCGATGAACCTCGACGAGCACAGCGTCGGCGCCGTGATCCTGGGTGACTTCGCGAAGATCGCCGAAGGCCAGCAGGTCAAGCGCACCGGCGAGGTGCTCTCCGTGCCGGTGGGTGACGCCTTCCTCGGCCGCGTGGTGAACCCGCTCGGCCAGCCCATCGACGGCCAGGGCGACATCGCCTCGGACACTCGGCGTGCCCTCGAGCTGCAGGCCCCCTCGGTGGTGCAGCGCCAGGGCGTCAGTGAGCCGCTGCAGACCGGTATCAAGGCCATCGACGCCATGACGCCGATCGGCCGCGGCCAGCGCCAGCTGATCATCGGTGACCGCAAGACCGGCAAGACCGCCGTCGCCGTCGACACCATCCTCAACCAGCGTGGGGCGTGGGAGACCGGCGACCCCAAGCAGCAGGTGCGCTGCGTCTACGTCGCGATCGGCCAGAAGGGCACCACGATCGCCTCGGTGAAGCGGGCGCTCGAAGACGGCGGCGCGATGGAGTACACCACCATCGTCGCGGCCCCCGCATCCGACGCCGCCGGCTTCAAATGGCTGGCGCCCTACACCGGTTCGGCGATCGGCCAGCACTGGATGTACGACGGCAAGCACGTCCTCATCGTGTTCGACGACCTGTCCAAGCAGGCCGACGCCTACCGCGCCATCTCGCTGCTGCTGCGCCGCCCGCCGGGCCGCGAGGCCTTCCCCGGCGACGTCTTCTACCTGCACTCCCGCCTGCTGGAGCGTTGCGCCAAGCTCTCCGACGAGCTCGGTGGTGGATCGATGACCGGCCTGCCGATCATCGAGACCAAGGCCAACGACATCTCGGCGTTCATCCCGACCAACGTCATCTCGATCACCGACGGCCAGTGCTTCCTGGAGTCCGACCTGTTCAACCAGGGCGTGCGACCGGCCATCAACGTCGGTGTCTCGGTGTCCCGCGTCGGTGGTGCCGCCCAGATCAAGGCGATGAAAGAGGTCGCAGGCTCGCTGCGCCTCGACCTGTCGCAGTACCGCGAGCTGGAGGCCTTCGCGGCCTTCGCCTCGGATCTGGACGCGGCCTCCAAGGCGCAGCTGGACCGTGGTGTGCGTCTGGTCGAGCTGCTCAAGCAGCCCCAGTACAGCCCGCTGGCCGTCGAGGACCAGGTCGTCGCGATCTTCCTCGGGACCAAGGGCCACCTGGATTCGGTTCCCGCCGAAGACGTCTCGCGCTTCGAGACCGAGCTGCTGGAGCACGTGAAGGCCAGCCACTCCGACCTGCTCACCGGCATCAAGGAGAGCAAGAAGCTCTCCGAGGAAGCCGAGGAGAAGCTGGTCACCGTGATCAACGACTTCAAGAAGGGCTTCTCGGCGTCTGACGGCAGCTCCGTTGTCGTCAACGAGGCCGACTCCGAAGCCCTCGATCCCGAGGACCTGGAGAAGGAATCGGTCAAGGTCCGCAAGCCTGCTCCCAAGAAGGCCTAGGTAACCAATGGCAGCCACACTGCGCGAGCTACGCGGACGTATCCGCTCGGCCGGGGCGATCAAGAAGATCACCAAGGCTCAAGAGCTGATCGCCACGTCGCGGATCGCCAAGGCGCAGGCTCGGGTCCAAGCGGCCCGGCCCTACGCCACCGAAATCACCAGCATGCTCACCGAGCTGGCCGGCGCCAGCGCGCTGGATCACCCGCTGCTCGTCGCGCGGGAGAACCCGAAGCGGGCCGCCGTGCTGGTGGTGTCCTCGGACCGTGGCCTGTGCGGCGGCTACAACGCCAACGTGCTGCGTCGCGCCGAGGAACTGTTCTCGCTGCTGCGCGACGAGGGCAAGTCCCCGGTGGTCTACGTCATCGGCCGGAAGGCGCTGGGCTACTACAACTTCCGCCAGCGTGACGTGGCGGAGTCGTGGACCGGCTTCTCGGAGCGACCCACCTACGAGCACGCCAAGGAGATCGCCGACACCCTGGTGACGGCCTTCATGTCGGGGGCCGACGACGACGGCGACGACGGCGGTGCGGACGGCATCCTCGGCGTCGACGAGCTGCACATCGTGTCGACCGAGTTCCGGTCGATGCTGTCGCAGACGGCGGCGGCACTGCGGATCGCCCCGATGGTCGTCGAGTACGTCGAAGACGCACCGGATGAGGGCCCGCACACCCTGTTCTCGTTCGAGCCGAACGCCGAGAACCTGTTCGACGCGCTCCTGCCGCGCTACATCGCCACCCGCGTGTACGCGGCGCTGCTGGAGGCGGCCGCCTCGGAGTCGGCTTCACGCCGGCGCGCCATGAAGTCGGCCACCGACAACGCCGACGATCTGATCAAGGCACTCACGCTGGCGGCCAACCGCGAGCGTCAGGCGCAGATCACCCAGGAAATCAGCGAGATCGTCGGTGGCGCCAACGCGCTGGCCGACGCCAAGTAAGCCCCGTAGGAAGCGAAAAGAGATATGACTGCTGTCGCAGAAAAGACCACGACGGGTCGCGTTGTTCGTATCACCGGCCCCGTGGTCGACGTGGAGTTTCCGCGTGGCGCGGTGCCCGACCTGTTCAACGCCCTGAACGCCGAGATCACCTACGGCGAGCTGGCCAAGACGCTGACCCTGGAGGTCGCCCAGCACCTGGGTGACAACCTGGTCCGCACCATTTCCATGCAGCCCACCGACGGCCTGGTGCGCGGCACCGAGGTCTCCGACACCGGCGCCTCCATCTCGGTGCCCGTCGGCGACGGCGTCAAGGGCCACGTGTTCAACGCCCTCGGCGACTGCCTCGACGAGCCCGGCTACGGCAAGGACTTCGACCACTGGTCGATCCACCGCAAGCCGCCGGCCTTCGCCGACCTGGAGCCCCGCACCGAGATGCTGGAAACCGGTCTGAAGGTCGTCGACCTGCTCACGCCGTACGTGCGTGGCGGCAAGATCGCCCTGTTCGGCGGTGCCGGCGTCGGCAAGACCGTGCTCATCCAGGAGATGATCAACCGCATCGCCCGCAACTTCGGTGGCACCTCGGTGTTCGCCGGCGTGGGGGAGCGCACCCGCGAGGGCAACGACCTCTGGGTGGAGCTCGCGGACGCCAACGTGCTCAAGGACACCGCCTTGGTGTTCGGCCAGATGGATGAGCCGCCGGGCACGCGTATGCGCGTCGCCCTTTCCGCGCTGACCATGGCGGAGTTCTTCCGCGATGAGCAGGGCCAGGACGTGCTGCTGTTCATCGACAACATCTTCCGGTTCACCCAGGCCGGCTCCGAGGTGTCGACCCTGCTGGGTCGTATGCCTTCGGCCGTGGGTTACCAGCCGACGCTGGCCGACGAGATGGGTGAGCTCCAGGAGCGCATCACCTCGACGCGTGGTCGCTCGATCACCTCGATGCAGGCCGTGTACGTGCCCGCCGACGACTACACCGACCCGGCCCCGGCGACCACCTTCGCCCACCTGGATGCCACCACCGAGCTGTCGCGTGCGGTGTTCTCCAAGGGCATCTTCCCCGCGGTGGATCCGCTGGCATCGTCCTCGACGATCCTGCACCCCAGCGTGGTCGGCGACGAGCACTACCGCGTCGCCCAGGAAGTCATCCGGATCCTGCAGCGCTACAAGGATCTTCAGGACATCATCGCCATCCTCGGTATCGACGAGCTGTCCGAAGAGGACAAGGTGCTGGTGTACCGCGCCCGTAAGATCGAGCGCTTCCTGAGCCAGAACATGATGGCCGCCGAGCAGTTCACCGGTCAGCCCGGATCGACCGTGCCGCTCAAGGAGACCATCGAGGCCTTCGACAAGCTGGCCAAGGGTGAGTTCGACCACCTGCCCGAGCAGGCGTTCTTCCTCATCGGCGGCCTGGACGACCTGGCGAAGAAGGCAGAAACCCTCGGCGCCAAGCTGTGACCGGTCTAGTGGCCCGAAAGGTGGTGTGGCATGGCTGAACTGGACGTCGAGATCGTCGCCGTCGAGCGTGAGTTGTGGTCCGGCAAGGCCACGTTCGTCTTCACCCGCACCACTGCGGGTGAGATCGGCATCCTGCCCCGGCACATTCCGTTGGTGGCCCAGCTGGTCGACGACGCCATGGTGCGCGTCGAGCGGGAGGGCGAGGACGACCTTCGCATCGCCGTCGACGGTGGATTTCTGTCGGTGACCGAGTCCGGGGTGAGTCTCCTGGTGGAGAACGCCCAGTTCGAGTCGGAGATCGATGCCGACGCGGCCAAGCAGGACTCCGAATCCGACGATCCTGCCACCGCAGCCTGGGGCCGCGCGCGGCTGCGCGCGGTCGGGCAGATCGACTAGTAGGAACCGCCGATGAGCGCGTCCATGTTGTTCATGGTCGCGCTCGTCGGCGTTTTGCTGCTTGCGGTGGTCGCACTCGGCTACCGCCTGTGGAAGCTGCGCCAGGTGGGCGGTACCGCCGCCATCCTGCGCGACTATCCGGCCGAGGGCGGAGCCGGCTGGCGCCATGGCGTGCTGCGGTACCGCGGCGGCGAAGCCGAGTTCTACCGGTTGTCGAGCGCACGCTGGTGGCCGGATCGCCGGCTGAGCAGGCTGGGTCTCGAGGTCGTCTCCCGGCGGTCCCCGCGCGGCGACGAGTTCGACATCATGACCGAAGAGATCGCGGTGCTGGAACTGCGCGATGTCAGCCCCGAACGCGGGCGCGGCTATGAGGTGGCGCTCGACCGCGGGGCATTGACGGCCTTCACCTCATGGGTGGAGTCACGGCCGTCACCGCGGGCACGCCGGCGTCATTGAATCCCGGGTCGCTTCGCTCCAGCCCTCCGTGACTAGGTTCGCTTGCCGCCGGGCTGCCATTTCACATCGCCGGCCGGGTTGGCCACCCGCGACATGATGAAGAGCAGGTCGGAGAGCCGGTTGAGGTATTTCGCCGGTAGCACGTTCACGGATTCACCGTGCTGGTCGACGGCGCGCCACGCGGAGCGCTCGGCGCGCCTGGTGACGGTGCGCGCCACATGCAGCAGCGCCGACAGCGCGGTCCCGCCGGGGAGGATGAACGAGTCGAGTGTGGGCAGGTCTTCGTTGAAGTCGTCGCACCAGCCTTCGAGCCGGTCGATGTAGTCCTGCAGAACCCGCAGTGGCGGATACTCCGGGTTGTCCACCACCGGGGTGGACAGATCGGCACCCGCGTCGAACAGGTCGTTCTGGATCTGCAACAGCACCGCGCGGATCCGGTCATCGGGCCGGCCCAGTGACACCGCAACGCCGATGGCCGCATTGGCCTCATCGCAGTCCGCGTAGGCCTCCAGTCGGGCGTCGTTCTTGGAGACCCGGCTGAAATCGCTCAGCCCGGTGGTGCCATCGTCGCCGGTCCGGGTATAGATGCGGGTCAGGTGCACGGCCATGGTTCAACCGTACCGGTCCATCCAGCGCCGATGTGGCCGCAGCGTTCTGTAACCAGGGCCGGGTCTGCTTACACTGGCCCGCGTGAGCGATCGATTCGTGGTGACGGGCGGAAGCCGGTTATCGGGTGAAGTCGCCGTCGGGGGAGCAAAGAACAGCGTGCTCAAGCTGATGGCGGCAACGCTGTTGGCCGAGGGCACCAGCACGATCACCAACTGCCCGGACATCCTGGACGTTCCGTTGATGGCCGAGGTGCTCCGGGGCCTGGGCGCCACCGTCGAGTTCGACGGGTCGACGGTCCGCGTCACCTCGCCGGACGAGGTCAAGTACGACGCCGACTTCGCCGCGGTGCGCCAGTTCCGCGCGTCGGTGTGTGTGCTCGGCCCGCTGGTCGGGCGGGGTAAACGCGCCAAGGTCGCGTTGCCCGGTGGCGATGCGATCGGATCTCGCCCGCTGGACATGCACCAGTCCGGACTGCGACAGCTCGGGGCCCGCTGCAATATCGAGCATGGCTGCGTGGTCGCCGAGGCCGATCAGTTGCGCGGCGCCGAGATCCAGCTTGAGTTCCCGTCGGTCGGCGCGACGGAGAACATCCTGATGGCGGCGGTCTTGGCTGAAGGTGTCACCACGATCCACAATGCCGCGCGTGAGCCGGACATCGCCGACATCTGCACCATGCTCAACCAGATGGGGGCACAGGTCTCCGGCGCCGGCTCGTCGACCTTGACCATCACCGGAGTGGATCGGCTCTATCCCACCGAACATCGGGTGATAGGGGATCGCATCGTCGCGGCGACCTGGGGTATCGCTGCCGCGATGACCAAGGGGGACATCTCCGTGACGGGTGTGGACCCCGCGCACCTGCAGTTGGTGTTGCACAAGTTGCACGACGCCGGCGCGACGGTCACCCAGCATGACAACGGCTTCCGAGTGGTCCAGTACGAGCGGCCCAAGGCCGTCAACGTCGCCACGCTGCCGTTTCCGGGGTTCCCGACCGACCTGCAGCCGATGGCGATCGGGTTGGCATGTATCGCCGAAGGCACGTCGATGATCACCGAGAACGTGTTCGAAGCGCGCTTCCGCTTTGTCGAGGAGATGATCCGGCTGGGGGCCGATGCGCGTACGGACGGTCACCATGCCGTCGTGCGTGGTCTGCCGCAGCTGTCGAGCGCACCGGTGTGGGCATCGGACATCCGGGCCGGCGCCGGCCTGGTGCTTGCCGGACTGGTCGCCGACGGCGACACCGAGGTGCACGACGTCTTCCACATCGATCGGGGATACCCGTTGTTCGTGGAAAACCTGGTCAGTTTGGGTGCCGAGGTCGAGCGGGTAAGCTGAGTCCTACCGGCCGGTGCAGCGACACCGAGCCTCTGACCAGCGGATTTGACTTCGCAACGAACGAAGTCCTAATCTAATCGAGTTGCCCCGGACACGGGGGACAGAGAAGTTTGACTCCCCGGCTCAGATGGTTTAAGCTGGCAGGGTTGCCCCGAAACGGGGAACTTCGAAACAATCTGGTCTGTTGTTTGAGAACTCAATAGTGTGTTTGGTGGTTTTTGTTTGTTGTTTTTTGCCACTCATTTTTGGGGGACTTCCCGTCTTCCCGAGTTTGGTGGGTGGTTTGTTTTTTGATGCCAGTTTTTGGTGTCTTTTGTTTGGATATCAGGTTTTTCTGATTCGAATTCCACCTGGTGCTTTGGTGCTGGGTTGTTTTTGTTTGGAGAGTTTGATTCTGGCTCAGGACGAACGCTGGCGGCGTGCTTAACACATGCAAGTCGAACGGAAAGGCCCTTCGGGGTACTCGAGTGGCGAACGGGTGAGTAACACGTGGGTGATCTGCCCTGCACTTTGGGATAAGCCTGGGAAACTGGGTCTAATACCGAATATGACCATGCACTTCCTGGTGTGTGGTGGAAAGCTTTTGCGGTGTGGGATGGGCCCGCGGCCTATCAGCTTGTTGGTGGGGTAATGGCCTACCAAGGCGACGACGGGTAGCCGGCCTGAGAGGGTGACCGGCCACACTGGGACTGAGATACGGCCCAGACTCCTACGGGAGGCAGCAGTGGGGAATATTGCACAATGGGCGCAAGCCTGATGCAGCGACGCCGCGTGAGGGATGACGGCCTTCGGGTTGTAAACCTCTTTCAGCACAGACGAAGCGCAAGTGACGGTATGTGCAGAAGAAGGACCGGCCAACTACGTGCCAGCAGCCGCGGTGATACGTAGGGTCCGAGCGTTGTCCGGAATTACTGGGCGTAAAGAGCTCGTAGGTGGTTTGTCGCGTTGTTCGTGAAAACTCACAGCTTAACTGTGGGCGTGCGGGCGATACGGGCAGACTTGAGTACTGCAGGGGAGACTGGAATTCCTGGTGTAGCGGTGGAATGCGCAGATATCAGGAGGAACACCGGTGGCGAAGGCGGGTCTCTGGGCAGTAACTGACGCTGAGGAGCGAAAGCGTGGGGAGCGAACAGGATTAGATACCCTGGTAGTCCACGCCGTAAACGGTGGGTACTAGGTGTGGGTTTCCTTCCTTGGGATCCGTGCCGTAGCTAACGCATTAAGTACCCCGCCTGGGGAGTACGGCCGCAAGGCTAAAACTCAAAGAAATTGACGGGGGCCCGCACAAGCGGCGGAGCATGTGGATTAATTCGATGCAACGCGAAGAACCTTACCTGGGTTTGACATGCACAGGACGCTGGTAGAGATATCAGTTCCCTTGTGGCCTGTGTGCAGGTGGTGCATGGCTGTCGTCAGCTCGTGTCGTGAGATGTTGGGTTAAGTCCCGCAACGAGCGCAACCCTTGTCCTATGTTGCCAGCGGGTTATGCCGGGGACTCGTAGGAGACTGCCGGGGTCAACTCGGAGGAAGGTGGGGATGACGTCAAGTCATCATGCCCCTTATGTCCAGGGCTTCACACATGCTACAATGGCCGGTACAAAGGGCTGCGATGCCGTGAGGTGGAGCGAATCCTTGTAAAGCCGGTCTCAGTTCGGATCGGGGTCTGCAACTCGACCCCGTGAAGTCGGAGTCGCTAGTAATCGCAGATCAGCAACGCTGCGGTGAATACGTTCCCGGGCCTTGTACACACCGCCCGTCACGTCATGAAAGTCGGTAACACCCGAAGCCGGTGGCCTAACCCCTTGTGGGAGGGAGCCGTCGAAGGTGGGATCGGCGATTGGGACGAAGTCGTAACAAGGTAGCCGTACCGGAAGGTGCGGCTGGATCACCTCCTTTCTAAGGAGCACCACGAGACTGCGGCCCGCCCACATCGTGTGGGGGTTCGGTGTTCGCAGCGATTCGTTGGATGGCCCTCTTACCTGTAGTGGGTGGGGGTCTGGTGCAACTCAACAAACTTTTGGGTGTCCCGCTTTTT
>JAUKNU010000001.1:3256592-3344604 GCA_030499155.1 Mycolicibacterium frederiksbergense
GGCGAGTCTGCGCGAGGGCCTCGATGAGACGCTCACAGTCTTGCGTTTGGGGGTACCGCCCACGCTGGCCCGCACGCTGCGCTCGACCAACTGCATCGAGTCGATGATCTCGGTCTGCCGCGAACATGCCGGCAACGTCAAGCGCTGGCGCGACGGGCAGATGGCGCTGCGCTGGTGCGCCGCCGGGATGGTCGAGGCCGGCAAGCAATTCCGCCGGGTGAACGGCCACCTGCACCTGCCGGCACTGCGAGCAGCCCTCGAACGCGAGGTTGCCGAACATGTCGTACCCGTCGTGCACAATGATCAGGTGAGCGCAGCCTGATGCTCACCGGACCGCCACCGAAGTTCCACGGAACTTGGGACATCCTCCTCGTTGACGGCATGGTCGAGTGCCGTCCACAGATGTTGTGTCACATAGGCCCGCCAGGGGCGCCACCGAGCGCTGTGTTCCAGCAGGGCGTCTGAACCGGCGGGTAGGCCGACGGCCTTGGCGGCCGCTCGTACCCCCAGATCGGTCACCGGAAATGCGTCCGGGTCGCCGAACCCGCGCATGGCAATAACCTCGGTGGTCCACGGGCCGATCCCGGGGAGCGCCGAGAGTTGGGCTCTGGCCCTGTTCCAGTCTGCGCCCGCGTCGACCTCGACGTCGCCGGCGGCCATGGCGGCGACCAAGGTGGTCAGGGTGCGGCGTCGGGAGGCCGGCATGGCCAGGCTGTCCGGGTCCAGGGCGGTCAGCTGTTCGGTGGACGGGAAGACATGGGTGAGGCCGCCCCCGGGATCGGTGACCGCCGTGCCGTACGCCTGCGCGAGGCGCCCGGCGTGCGTGCGGGCCGCCTTCACCGATACCTGCTGACCCAGCACCACCCGGACCGCCAACTCCGCCTCGTCGACGGTGCGGGGTATGCGCTGCCCGGGTGCCTTGGCCACCACCGCGCCGAGGTGGGCATCCCGGCCCAGCGCGTCCACCACGGCGACCGGGTCCGCATCCAGGTCGAGCAGGCGCCGGCAGCGAGCGATCGCCGCGGAGAGATCTCGGAAGTCGTCGACGACCAGCCTGCACTGCACGTGGTCGGGATGGGGCGTCAGCGCCACCACCCCGGAACCGGAGGGCAGGCGCAGGGTTCGCCGATACGCCCCGTCACGCACCTCCTCGACACCGGGCACCGCACTGGCGGCGAGATGCCCGAACAGCCCCTCATAGGAGAACGGTGCGCGTACCGGCAGGCGCAGCGACAGCGCGTCGGTGCCGACCCGTTCGTCGCCGCCGCGGCCGTGTGCGCGCTGCCGCAGTGCGGTCGGCGTCAACGCCGTGACCGCTCGGAGGGTCTCGTTGAACTGCCGGATACTGCTGAATCCCGCCGCGAATGCGACATCGCTGAACGGGAGGTCGGTGGTCTCGATGAGTACCCGTGCGGTTTGGCTGCGTTGTGCCCGGGCCAGCGCCAGCGGGTTCGCGCCCACCTCCGCCTGCAGCAGCCGCTCCAGTTGGCGGGTGGTGTAGCCCAGGTGGGCCGCCAACCCGGTCACCCCGGACCGGTCCACGGTGCCGTCGGCGATCAGCCGCATGGCCCGGGCCACCACATCGCCGCGCACATTCCACTCCGGGGAGCCGGGGGAGGCGTCCGGGCGGCAGCGTTTGCAGGCCCGAAAGCCGGCCTTCTGGGCAGCGGCAGCCGTCGGATAGAACTCCATGTTGCGTGCCAGCGGTGGGCGCACGGGGCAACTCGGCCGGCAATAGATGACGGTGCTGAGCACGGCAGTGACGAACCAGCCGTCGAAACGGGCGTCCTTGGACTGGACCGCCCGGTAACAGCTGTCGAAATCCTCGTGCATGCCTTCACCTTTACACCCGGGCGCCGACAGCACTGGCGGAAAACCGACATCGATGTCAGGCCTTCGGTGACCTCGCGGACAGCCATCCTGAGTGCCTCCTCAGCGACCGTTGGCCACACTGGAGGTATCTGTCGGGGCGTCCGTCGCCCACCGATCCCGTACGAGCCAAGGAGTCGCTGCACCATGACCTCGCCCGATGAGGCCATCCAACTCGACGGTGCGGCGGGATGGGCCGTCGATCTCATGGAGACCATGGGAGGCCCGGGAGCGGGCCTGGCCATCTTCGTGGAGAACCTCTTCCCGCCGATCCCCAGTGAGGTGATCCTGCCGATGGCGGGCTTCGCCGCCCGCCTCGGTGAACTGTCGGTGTTCAGCGCGATCGTCTGGACCACCGCAGGCTCGGTGCTCGGCGCCTGGATGTTGTACGCGCTGGGTGCGTGGCTGGGGCACGACCGGATCCGCCGGATCGTGTCCCGGATGCCGCTGATGGACGGCGACGATGTCGACAAGACCAGAGCCTGGTTCGAGAAGCACGGTCACAAGGCCGTCTTCTTCGGGCGCATGCTCCCGCTCTTTCGCAGTTTCATCTCCATCCCGGCAGGGGTCGAGCGGATGAACTTCGCGGTGTTCACCGGGCTGACCATGCTGGGCAGCGCGATCTGGAACTCGGTCTTCGTGCTGGCCGGTTATTTGTTGGGTGCTAACTGGCACCGCATCGACCCGTATGCGGCCGCGCTGCAATACGTCGTGCTCGCCGCCGTGATCATCGGTGTCGGCTGGTTCCTCCGTGCGCGGCTGCGGCGCCGTGCCCGATCGGATCGTGCTGGGGATTTCTCGCCCGCCAAGTAGGTGGCCGCTGCTATAACCGTGGTGGAGGTGCAGCGATGCCCGGTGGTGCGGTGTTCATAGGACGGGTCGGCGCGCTGGCGGTGGCACTCGGCGTCGGCGCCACAGTCGCCTCCGGGGTCGCATCGGCGGACATCGGCGATCAGGGCTCGTCCCCGCGTGCCACGAACAGTTCGGATTCGGGTTCGTCGAGCGCGTCGGCCCCCGGGCGCGCAGCCAGAACGCCGGCACCCAACCGCAAAACAGGCGTGCGGACATCCCGCACGGTGCGCACCCAGGCGACGCCGCAACGTTTCGAGCCGGAGGAGGCACCGAAGCCGGCCGTCAGGGCGAGTAGCGAACCCGAGGCGGAGTTGAAGGCGGCGCCGGCACCGGCAGTCGCCGACACCCGGTCCTCGGATCGCCCCGTCGAGCCTGTCGAGCACCCGGCAGCGCTGGCCGCGCTCGCGGCGGCCCGCCGGGAGGTCGGGCACGAGGCGCAGACCGCGTTGACCTCGGTGGCGGACGCCCAGACAACCAGTGCGGCCGCGGTGGCCCCGGTCAGCCCGCTGGGCACCTCGGATCAGCTACGAGCCGAGAAGCTGGCGAATCGCGTCGCGAATTCGTTGCCGGTGAAACTGATGAAGTTGGTGCTGCGGTCCGGGTTCACCTGGGCCGCCGAACGGCAGTTCGACCGTGTCGACGGACCCGATGAGGAGAACATCGATCGCCTCAATGCCGCGGTCGATGCCTACGCGATGGCCTCGGCGTTCCAGCAGCAGCTGCTGAACTCCAACAAGCCCACCGTCGTCATGCAGGTCGCGCCGCCGCATGCGTGGTACGGCCAGAATGTCGGGGCTTCCCGGATCCTGTACGACAACCCCGACACCATCTACCGCTTCATGGGCGTCAACGGGGCGTCGTCGTACGTGATCACCGGCAAGTTCGCCGATCTGGCCAACCTGCCCGCCGACACCAGCTTCAGCGTCCTGACGGGCCTGACCGGTAACACCGCCGCCGTGCTCACCAAGGACCAACTGGTCATCGGGGACGACGGCACCTTCACCATCACACTCGACAAGACACCGGCCAACGGTCGGCAGAACCATCTCCAACTGACCGCCGACACCACCATCGTCGCGACGCGGAACACCTTGTCCGACTGGGCCACTCAGCAACCGATGAGCCTGGAGATCACCCGGGTGGGTGGCCCACCCAACAGCCTGTTCAGCCAACTCGGTGGTTTCGCCATCCCGGGCATCGGCCCGGCGGTGGTGCGCAGCAAGCTGCTGACCACGCTGGTCTCGTTGGTGCCCCCACTGCCGTTCGTGCCGCCGGTGCTCCGCGGCGCGGTGACCGCGATCATCATGGCCCTCGGTGTCCAGCGTGAGGCGACGTATATGGCCGTGGCGACCACCGACCCGACCACCGGCGAACGCATCGAGCCCAATGTGCTGAAGAACCCGACCCGCAATGCGGAATTCCTCGCCACTCAATTGCAGAGCGCGGGCTACTTCCAACTCGCCGACGAGGAGGCGCTGGTCATCACCATCGACCGCGCCGGTGCCGGGTACTTCGTCGTCCCCGTCACCGACGACTGGACCATCACCGAGGACTACTGGAACGAGCAGACCAGCCTCAACAACGTCCAGTCGGTGGCCGACGACGCCGGCAACACCACCTATACCCTCGTGGTCTCGCCCAGCGACCCCGGCGTCGCGAACTGGGTGTCGACGGGCGGCCTCAATCAGGGCACCATCTCGATCCGTTTCCAGGACATCGATCCCGACGTGGCGCAACTGCCGACGGTGAGCGCCCGGGTGGTTCCGCTGAGCGAATTGGCATCGGTACTTCCGCCCACCACCCAGTACGTCACCCAGGAACAGCGGGCGGCCCAGTTGGCCACCCGCAAGGCGGGATTCGATAACCGGTTCGCCCCGTATCCGCAGCCGTAGCGCTACTCTGCAGGCGTGTCCCACCAGGTCCAGCGCTACCTCGACCAGATTCGCGAAGAGTTCATCGGGGTCGACGACGGGGAGCTGGCCGACTATATCCCCGAGCTGGCCCGGGTGGACCCGACAGCTTTCGGGTTCTCGCTGTCATCGGGGGACGGATTTGTCTACGAATCCGGCGATGCCGCAGTCGAATTCACCATCCAGTCGATATCCAAGCCGTTCACCTACGCGCTGGCGCTGGACAGGTGCGGGCCCGACGCAGTGGACGCGAAGATCGGGGTGGAGCCCTCGGGTGAGGCATTCAACGAGATCAGCGTGGACCGGTCCACCAAGCGCCCGAAGAACCCGATGATCAACGCGGGCGCCATCGCAGCGGTATCGCTGGTCCCGGCGTCCTCGCCCGAGGAGCGGTTCGCGCTCATCCAGGACTACTACTCGGCATTCGCCGGTCGCCATCTCGAAGTGGACGACGAGGTATACGCCTCGGAGAAGGCGACCGGCGACCGGAACCGCGCAATCGCCTACATGCTGGCCAGTTTCGGTGTTCTGGACGATCCGGACGACGTGCTCGACGTGTACTTCCGGCAGTGTTCGCTGAAGGTCAGCGCGACCGATCTGGCCCGGATGGCGGCCACGTTGGCGCGCAACGGGGTGAACCCGCTGACCGGCCGCCGTGTCACCGATGCCGCGGTGGTGCGCCGAACCCTGTCGGTCATGGTGACCTGCGGCATGTACGACGCGGCGGGGGACTGGGTCAGTGCGGTCGGCATGCCCGCCAAGAGCGGGGTCGGCGGCGGCATCCTGGCGGTGCTGCCCGGCCAGCTCGGTATCGGCACCTACTCGCCGCTGCTCGACGCCAAGGGCAACAGCGTTCGATCTGTGCTGTTGTGCCGCAGGCTCTCCGAAGAGCTCGGGCTGCACTTCCTGACGGTGTCCCGGGATGCGCGGGCCACGCTGCGGGCCGTCTATGAGCCGCACGACAACATCCGCGTCTACGAGGCCCACGGCGATCTGCTGTTCTGCGGTGCCGAGCAGGTGGTGCGCACCGTCGACCGCGGCTGCGAGGACTTCGTGGTGGGAATCCTGGACGTGTCCCGGGCCGACGATGTCGACGACGCGGCCAAGGCGCTGCTGTCCGGGATGAGCACCGCCCTGCACGACCGCGGCAAGGCCGGATTCATCGTGGACCCGGACCGGCTCGTGATCGGTGAGGGTTCGGAGTTCGAGAGCGTCCGCTACGCCACGGTCGAGGACGCCGTGGATGCCGCCGCGACGTTCATCCGCGGGCAACTCTCAGGCGGGTAGCGCCAGCCGGGTCGGCTGATCGAGGCCGCGCAGGCTCACCTGCTCGCCCAACGTCCAATGCGCGCTTTCGGTTTCACCGGCATTGGCCAAGGTGTCCGATGAGGCCACCAGATGG
The DNA here is from genome assembly GCA_030499155.1 of Mycolicibacterium frederiksbergense. GTDB lineage: Bacteria > Actinomycetota > Actinomycetes > Mycobacteriales > Mycobacteriaceae > Mycobacterium > Mycobacterium frederiksbergense_A. The sequence continues at coordinate 3,262,626 of JAUKNU010000001.1, forward strand.
CCGGGGACGGACTTCGCATACTCACAGAGCCGGGCCGCCTCGTTGACCGGCTCACCGATCACGGTGTATTCGAAACGTTCCTTGGCGCCCACGTTGCCCGCCACCACCTGGCCGGCGGCCACCCCGATACCGGCATCGAGTTCGGGCACCTCGGTGCGCAGCCGGGCCGCCATCGCCCGGGCCGCCGACAGCGCCTCCTCGTCGGCGTTCTCCAGTGACACCGGTGCGCCGAACACCGCGAGCACCGCATCGCCCTCGAACTTGTTGACGAAGCCGTGATGCTTGTCCACCTCGTCGACGATGACGGCGAAGAACCGGTTGAGCAGTTCGACGACCTCGACGGCCGGCCTGCTGGTGACCAGCGCGGTGGAGCCGATGACGTCGATGAAGATGACCGCGGCGTGCCGTTCCTCGCCGCCCAGTTCGGGCTGCTCCTTCTCTGCCAGCAGGGCGACCTCACGGCCGACGTGGCGGCCGAACAGGTCACGCACCCGTTCGCGTTCCCGCAGCCCGGACACCATCGAGTTGAAACCCCTTTGCAGCTGGCCCAATTCGGTGCCGTCGAACACCACCAGGTTGGTGTCCAGGTCGCCCTGCTCGACGCGGTTGAGCGCCGAGCGCACCACCCGCACCGGCGTGGCCGTCAGCCAGGCCAGAATCCACATCAGGATGAAACCGAAGGCGAGCGCGAAGAGCGCGAGGATCATCACCGCCACCGCGAACTGGGTCGGCGACACGATCTGCACCGAGAGCGTGATGATCGCGGCCAGCAGGATGCCCAGCACCGGCACGCCGGAACCCAGCGCCCACACCGTCAGCGTCCGGCCCATGATGCCGGGCGCGAAACGGCGCGGCGGAGGGCCGACCTCCAGGGCCTGCGCGGCCACGGGGCGCAGCGCGAATTCGGTGAACAGATAGCAGCTGGCCGAGACGACGATGCCGGGGAAACTGATGCCCAGCAGGACCTTTGGGATGTAGTTGGTGTCCTGCAGGCCGTAGAGCAGGGTCAGCACGATGGTGCCGCCGCCCCACAGGGCCAGCAGCACGCGGCTCAGGCGCCACGGCGCGAAGAAGGTGTTCCGCTGGTCCTCGGGTGTCGGTTCGCGTTCCTCGATGGCCCACCGGACGTTGTTGATGACCCGGTTGGTCGCCCAGATGACGCCCACCACGAAGGCCAGCACGATGTAGGCCGGTGCCACCGCGAAGGTGATCCACAGGACCCGCGAATCGAACACGCTCGGCACCGGGAACGTGACGGTGACCACCAGGCACGCGACCACGACCCCGATGAGGTTCGCGCCCAGCACGACGGTGGTGAGGATCAACTGGATGCGGACACGGCGGCGCTGCTGGCTCTCCGAAACGCGCCCGAGGATCCACGAGCCGTACTCCGGGGTTCCGGTGACGCGACCGGTCTGTCTGGTCATCCGCTCGAGGACCAGGCCGAGACGTTGGGCCGCGCTCTTCTTGTCCGTCATGGTGGCGTCAGCCTAGTGAACCGACGGCCGCAATCTAAGGTGGTTGAGTGCGTCTCGTCATCGCCCAGTGCACCGTCGACTACGTCGGCCGGCTCACGGCACACCTCCCGTCCGCGCGTCGTCTGCTGCTGTTCAAGGCCGATGGATCGGTGAGTGTGCATGCCGACGATCGCGCCTACAAGCCGCTGAACTGGATGACCCCACCGTGCTGGACCACAGAGGAGCTGACCGAAGGGACAGCGCCGGTCTGGGTGGTGGAGAACAAGGCCGGTGAACAACTGCGCATCACCGTGGAGGATGTCGAGCACGACTCCAGCCATGAGCTCGGCGTCGACCCGGGACTGGTCAAGGACGGTGTCGAAGCCCACCTGCAGGAGCTGCTCGCCGAGCATGTCGAGTTGCTGGGTACCGGATTCACGCTGGTGCGCCGCGAGTACATGACGGCGATCGGTCCCGTCGACCTGATGTGCCGTGACGAGACCGGCCGCTCGGTGGCGGTGGAGATCAAGCGCCGCGGTGAGATCGACGGCGTCGAACAGCTGACCCGCTATCTGGATCTGCTGAACCGCGACACCGTGCTGGCGCCGGTCAGCGGTGTCTTCGCGGCCCAGCAGATCAAACCGCAGGCCCGTACCTTGGCGGTCGATCGTGGAATTCGTTGCGTGATACTCGATTACGACAAGATGCGTGGCATGGACAGCAACGAGTTCCGGTTGTTCTAGTGGGCGGCGCTATCTGATGGGGCGCAGGCGGCCCGACCGTCGCGCGGACCGACCGGTGCCGCAGTGGCTGTCCGCACGGCGGGTGGAGTCCGGCCCGGACGGCTACGACTACGAGGTCAAGACGGTGTCGGCGGCACGGGCGACCAAGGCCTACCGGTGCCCCGGTTGCGATCACGAGATCGCACCCGGTGTTGCCCACGTGGTGGTGCTACCGGTGGAGTACGGCGATATCGAGGACCGCAGGCACTGGCACACGTCCTGCTGGAACAACCGGGCCACGCGCGGCCCGACCAGACGCTGGTCCTAGTGAGCAGCGTCGGCGTGGGGTTCGACGAGTTCGATGAGCACGCCGCCGGCATCCTTGGGGTGGATGAAGTTGATGCGTGAGTCCGCGGTACCGCGGCGCGGTGCGTCGTAGAGCAGCCGCACACCGTCGGCGCGCAACCGCTCCGAGAGGGCGTCGATGTCACTGGTGCGGTAGGCCAGCTGCTGCAGGCCCGGTCCGCGGGTGCTGATGAATTTGGCGATCGTGGAGGTCTCGTCCAGCGGAGCCAGCAACTGGATCTGGGCGCTGTCCTTGGCCGAGCCGCGCACCGAGAGCATGGCCTCGCGGACGCCCTGGTCTTCGTTGACTTCCTCGTGCAGCACGATCATGCCGAGGTGGTCGTGGTACCACTTGATGGCCGCATCCAGATCGGGCACGGCGATACCCACATGATCGATCGCGGTCACCAGCGCGCTGGCGAGCGCCGGGCGGGCATCGACGTGGTTGGTGGTCATAAAGTAAAAATAACCCGATACGGCACATTTTGCGCCTGTGTGATGGGCCACACCCTGGCTTCTCAAGGCTTTACAAACTTCTTGGAGGATGGAAATGACGACCTCGGTCATCGTTGCGGGAGCACGTACCCCCGTCGGCAAGCTGATGGGCTCGCTGAAGGATTTCTCGGGTAGCGACCTCGGCGCCCTCGCGATCACGGCGGCGCTGGAGAAAGCCCAGGTCCCCGCGTCGCTGGTCGACTACGTGATCATGGGCCAGGTGCTGACCGCCGGTGCCGGACAGATGCCCGCCCGTCAGGCCGCCGTCGGCGCCGGGATCGGCTGGGACGTGCCGTCGCTGACCATCAACAAGATGTGTCTGTCCGGGATCGACGCCATCGCACTGGCCGATCAGCTGATCCGCGCCGGGGAGTTCGAGGTGGTGGTCGCCGGTGGACAGGAATCCATGAGCCAGGCCCCGCATCTGCTGCCCAAGAGCCGTGAGGGCTTCAAGTACGGCGACACCACGCTGGTGGATCACCTGGCCTATGACGGCCTGCACGATGTGTTCACCGATCAGCCGATGGGCGCGCTGACCGAGCAGCGCAACGATATCGATCAGTTCACCCGCGCCGAGCAGGACGAACTGGCCGCGCAGTCACATCAGAAGGCCGCGGCTGCCTGGAAGGACGGCGTCTTCGCCGACGAAGTGGTGCCGGTGCAGATCCCGCAGCGCAAGGGTGACCCGATCGAGTTCAACTCCGACGAGGGCGTCCGCGCCAACACGACTGCGGAGTCCCTGGGCGGGCTGCGGCCCGCCTTCCGCAAGGACGGCACCATCACCGCCGGTTCGGCCTCCCAGATCTCCGATGGTGCGGCCGCCGTCGTCGTGATGAGCAAGGCCAAGGCCACCGAACTCGGGTTGAGCTGGCTGGCCGAGATCGGTGCGCACGGTGTGGTGGCCGGTCCGGACTCGACGCTGCAGAGCCAGCCCGCCAACGCCATCAAGAAGGCCATCGCGCGTGAGGGCATCACCGCCGATCAGCTCGACGTCATCGAGATCAACGAGGCGTTTGCCGCGGTGTCACTGGCCTCCACCAAGGAACTCGGTGTCGACCCGGCGAAGGTCAACGTCAACGGCGGCGCCATCGCCATCGGTCACCCCATCGGCGCCTCGGGTGCCCGCATCACGCTGCACGCGGCGCTGGAGCTGGCGCGGAAGGGCTCGGGCTACGCCGTCGCCGCGCTGTGTGGTGCGGGCGGGCAGGGTGACGCCCTGATCCTGCGCCGCCCCTGACCGCTGAGGATGCACTCAGTTTGAGCAACGACGCAATGTAGTAGCTAGCCGCCCGCTGCGGCACAATGGCGCCATGGCAAACAACTATGACGTCCGCAGCGTGGCGGGCTGGTTCCGGATCATCGCGATCGCGGAGGCGCTCAGCTGGGCCGGACTCCTGGTCGGGATGTACTTCAAGTACGTCGGTTCCCCGCAGACCGAGATCGGTGTGAAGATCTTCGGACCGATCCACGGCGGCATCTTCATGGCCTTCCTGGTCGGCGCACTGCTGGTCGGGATCGCCCGGAAGTGGAACCTCGTGACCTGGGTGCTGGCGTTGCTGGGCAGCATCGTGCCGCTGGGAAGTGTGATCTTCGTCATCTGGGCCGACCGGACCGGCCGCATCGGTGGACGCACCGTCGCTGCAAACAGCGGTGAGGACGTGCCAAACTTGGTGGCGTGACACGTCCACGCCCTTCCGTCGGACCGGCCCTGGCCGGTGCATTCGATCTGTCCGCACTCAAGCAGCCACCGCCGCCGCCACCCGGTGCCGCGGCGCCCGCCGAGGTGACCGGTGCAATCCAGGTCACCGAGGCGAACCTGGAAGCCGAGGTGCTGGTCCGCTCCGGTGAGATCCCGGTCGTCGTCCTGCTGTGGACGCCGCGCAGTGACGCGAGCGTGCAATTGGGGGACGCGCTCGGGGCGCTGGTGCAGGCCGATGGCGGAACGTGGTCGCTGGCGATGGTCAATGTCGACACGACCCCGCGGGTGGCCCAGATGTTCGGCGTGCAGGCGGTGCCCACCGTGGTGGCGCTGGCCGGCGGTCAGCCGATCTCCAGCTTCCAGGGTCCTCAGCCCCCCGACCAGTTGCGTCAGTGGATCGACTCGCTGATCAGTGCGACGGCCGGCAAGCTCAGTGGCGTTCCCGAGCAGCCCGAGCAGGCCGACCCGGAGTTGGAGCAGGCCCGCGCCTACCTGGACGACGGTGATTTCGACGCGGCGCTGACGGCCTACGAGTCGATCCTGGCGGCCAAGCCCAACGATGCCGAGGCCACCGGCGCTGTCCGGCAGATCAGGTTCCTGCAGCGGGCGACGACCCGCCCGGCCGAGGCACCGGCGCTGGCCGATGCGGCGCCCGGTGATGCCGAGGCCGCGTTCGCCGCCGCCGACGTCGAGATCCTGCAGCAGAACATCGAAGCCGCCTTCGACCGGCTTATCGCCTTGATCAAGGCCACCGCCGGGGACGAGCGCACCGCCGCCCGCACCCGACTGATCGAATTGTTCGATCTCTTCGACGCCGCCGACCCGGAGGTCATCGCGGGCCGTCGGAAGCTGGCGAACGCGTTGTACTGAGTTCTCTTTCTGCGCGAGCAGACACATATGGCCCCTACTTCGCTGGAAGTAGGGGCCATATGTGTCTGCTCGCCGGGTTACTGCTCCAGCTCGAACCAGAGCGCGGCCAGCGGGGGGAGTGCCATGACCGCGGACGCCGGGCGGCCGTGCCAGGGCTCGGCCGATGCCTGAACCGATCCCAGGTTGCCGATACCGGACCCGTTGTAGATCGTGGCGTCGGTGTTGAGCACCTCTCGCCACGTCCCGGCCTGCGGCAGACCCAGCCGGTACTGCGCATGCTCGTTGCCGGAGAAATTGAACACGCAGGCCAGCGCTGATCCGTCATCGCCGAATCGCAGGAAGCTCAGCACGTTGTTCGCCGAGTCGTTGGCGTCGATCCACGAATAGCCGTCGGGCACGGTGTCGCGGGACCACAGCGCCCGGCGGCTGCGGTACAGCGCGTTGATATCGGTCACCAGGTTGGCGATCCCGCTGGAGAAGCTCTGCTCGGACAGCTGGTACCAGTCCACGCCGCGCTCCTCGGACCATTCCGCGCGCTGGCCGAACTCCTGGCCCATGAACAACAGCTGCTTACCCGGGTGCGCCCATTGGTAGGCCAGTAGCCCGCGCAGACCCGCCGCCTTGTTGTGGTCGTTGCCCGGCATCCGGCTCCACAGCGTGCCCTTGCCGTGCACCACCTCGTCGTGGCTGATCGGCAGGACGAAGTTCTCACTGAACGCGTAGAGCATCGAGAAGGTGATCTCGTGGTGGTGATAGCTGCGGTGAATCGGGTCGCGCTTGATGAACTCCAGCGTGTCGTTCATCCAGCCCATGTTCCACTTCATCGAGAAGCCAAGGCCGCCAAGGTTGGTCGGTCGCGTGACGCCGGGCCATGAGGTCGATTCCTCGGCGATGGTGACGATGCCGGGTGTCACCTTGTGCACCGTCGCGTTCATCTCCTGCAGGAACTGAACCGCCTCCAGGTTCTCCCGGCCCCCGTAGATGTTCGGCGTCCAACCGTCGGCCGGCCGCGAATAGTCCAGGTATAGCATCGATGCCACCGCGTCGACCCGCAGGCCGTCGACGTGGTACTCCTGCAACCAGTACAGCGCGTTCGCCACCAGGAAGTTGCGGACCTCGGGACGCCCGAAGTCGAAAACGTAGGTGCCCCAGTCAAGTTGCTCGCCGCGACGAGGATCGGAGTGTTCGTACAGGGCAGTCCCGTCGAAGCGGCCCAGTGCCCAGGCATCCTTCGGGAAGTGCGCGGGCACCCAGTCGATGATGACGCCGATCCCCGCCTGGTGCAGCGTGTCGATCAGGTGGCGCAGATCGTCGGGACTGCCCAACCGCGGCGCGGGCGCGTAGTACGAGGTGACCTGATAACCCCACGAGCCGCTGAACGGATGCGCCGCCACCGGCAGCATCTCGACATGGGTGAAACCGTGTTCGACGAGGTAGTCGGTGAGCTCGACCGCCAGTTCCCGATACGTCAGGCCCGGCCGCCACGACATCAGGTGCACCTCATAGGTGCTCATCGGCTCGAAGACCGGATTGCGCAGCGCGCGCCCGGCCATCCACTCGTCGTCGTGCCAGGTGTAGTCGCTGGTGGTGACCCGCGAGGCCGTCCGCGGCGGAACCTCGGCGGCGAAGGCGAACGGGTCCGCGCGGTCGCTGACCGAACCATCGATCCCGTGGACCCGGAACTTGTAGAGGCCGTCCTCGGGGAAATCGGGCCAGAACAATTCCCAGACGCCGGTGGAGCCCAGCACCCGCATCGGTGCCTGGCCACCGTCCCAATGATTGAACTCGCCGATCAAGCTGACGCCCTTGGCGTTCGGTGCCCACACTGCGAACGAATAGCCCTCCACCACGCCGTCGGGGGTGGTGAAGCTGCGGCGGTGCGCCCCGAGGGTCTCCCACAGTCGCTCGTGGCGGCCCTCGGCGAACAGGTGCAGGTCGATCTCGCCAAGGGTCGGCAGAAACCGGTAGGCGTCGGCGACCGTCATGGCCGGCGCTCCCGGATACTGCACCTCCAGGCGGTAGTCGACCAGGTCGGTGAACGGTACGGCGCCCGCGAACAGGCCCGCCTCCAGGTGATTGAGTGGGTAGCGCTCGCCGCCGATCAGGGCGGTCACGGACTCGGCGTGCGGGCGCAGCGCCCGGATCACCGTGTGGTCGCCGTATTCGTGGGCGCCCAGGACCGAGTGTGGGTCGTGGTGTTCACCGGCGCTCAACCGGTGCAGATCGTCCGCACCGGGGCGCAGATGAATGCTGGTTTTAGGGTTGGTTTGAGTCAAGATGTACTCACTCCCTCCGCAAGAGGTTCAGTCGAGATTCGTACGGGATCAACGGCATGTTGAGGATGTGCGCAACCGCCCGTACGGGATCCAGGCGCACGTAATTGGCCTGGCCCCAATGGTATTCGTCACCGGTGATCTCATCGCGCACCCAGAACCGGTCGTAGGCCTCCATGCCGAGCGCGACCATGTCCAGCCAGATGGTGCCTTCTTCCGGGCCGAACGGGTTCAGCGAGACCACCACCAGCACGCAGTCGCCGGTGACCGGATCGAACTTGCTGTAGGCCAGCAGCGCGTCGTTGTCGACAGGGTGGAACGTGATGGTGCGCAACTGTTCCAGCGCCGGGTGCAGCCGCCGGATCTCGTTGAGCCTGCCCAGGAACGGTTCCAGGGACTGACCGGTGGCCACCGCCGCCTCGTAGTCGCGCGGACGGAGCTCGTATTTTTCCGAGTCGAGATACTCTTCGCTGCCCTCGCGCACGGCCCGGTGCTCGAACAACTCGAAACCGGAGTACACGCCCCACGCCGAACTGAAGGTGGAGGCCAGCACCGCGCGGATGGCGAACATGCCGGGACCGCCATGCTGCAGGCTCTCATGCAGGATGTCCGGAGTGTTGACGAACAGGTTCGGGCGCGCGCAATCGGCGTACTCGGCGATCTGCTCGCCGTACTCGATGAGCTCCCACTTGGCGGTGCGCCAGGTGAAGTACGAATAGGACTGGGTGAAACCCAGTTTGGCCAGGCCGTACAACCGCGCGGGCCGGGTGAAGGCCTCGGCGAGGAACAACACGTCGGGGTCCTCGTTCTTGACCTTGCCGATCAGCCAGGCCCAGAAGTTGGGCGGTTTGGTGTGCGGGTTGTCGACCCGGAAGATCTTGACACCGTGCGATATCCAGAACCGCACCACCCGCAGCACCTCGGCGTAGAGCCCGGCCGGATCGTTGTCGAAGTTCAGCGGGTAGATGTCCTGGTATTTCTTCGGCGGATTCTCCGCGTAGGCGATGGTGCCGTCGGGCAGGACGGTGAACCACTCCGGATGCGTCTGCGCCCACGGGTGATCCGGCGCGCACTGCAGCGCGAGATCCAAGGCCACAGACAGACCCTGATCGGCTGCGGCCGAGACGAAATCGTCGAAGTCCTCGATCGTGCCCAGGTCGGGGTGGACGGCGTCATGACCGCCCTCGGCACTCCCGATGGCCCACGGCGAGCCGACATCGCCCTCGGCGGCCGTCACGCTGTTGTTGCGCCCCTTGCGGTGCACCCTGCCGATCGGGTGGATCGGTGGCAGATACACCACGTCGAAGCCCATCCGCGCGACCCGGGGGAGATCCTTGGCGGCCGTGGCGAAGGTGCCGTGCACCGGCCTGCCGTCGCTGTCCCAGCCGCCGGTGGAGCGCGGGAAGAGTTCGTACCAGCCCGAGAACCGGGCCTGCGGTCGATCGACCCATACGCCGTACTGTTCACCGCGGGTGAGCAGTTCGCGCAGCGGATAGCGATGCAGAAGGTCGGCGATGGCGGGGGACAGTGCGGCACCTGCCCGGGTGAGCGGATCACCGGGTTCGCGCAGCGCTGCCGCCGCGTCCACCAGCGGCCGGCGCTCCTGACGCGGGACGCCGGTGGCGGCGCGCTCCAGCAGCTGGGCCCCGACGAGCAGGTCGTTGTTGAGTTCGCTCTCGCCTTGGCCGGCATCCAGCTTGGCGGTGACACCCTTGCGCCAGGTCGCGATCGGGTCGCCCCAGCCATCGACGCGGAAGGTCCACATGCCGACCTGGTCCGGCGTGAACTGACCGTGCAGCACATCCGGAGTGCGGCCGGGGCCCATGGGAAGCACCAGCGGTTTGATCCGCGGTGGCGTCACCGGGGGCGCGGGCTCGGCCACCAAACCCGGCGGGTCCGGGACCAACTGGGGGTACGCCGTGCCGTGATAGCGCACCACCAGGGTGGCGGACACCGCGTCGTGACCTTCCCGCCACACCGTGGCCCGCACCGGCACCACCTCGCCGACGACCGCCTTCGCGGGGAATCGTCCACCGGACAGCGCGGGCGCGACGTCATCGATTCCGATACGACCGGTCACGCACGAATCTCCTCACTCGGCGCGGTCCCGACTTCGGTGACCGCGGTCCGTCTGGTCTGTTGGTTCTGCCTCGACGCGCTCGTTACCGACCCTGAGTACCCACCGTAGTGTCAGGGACACCTCATCGGGCGAGATGAACTCACTCCGGTGATCGAAGCGACATCTCGGGGCCCGCTGCCGGGGTCGGTCAGTAAGGTGGAGCCGCGTGAAAGCCCTCCGCAGATTCACGGTCCGCGCCCACCTTCCCGAGCGCCTCTCCGCACTGGAGACACTGTCGGTCAACCTGCGGTGGTCCTGGCACACGCCGACGCAGGATCTGTTCGCCGCCATCGACACGACACTGTGGGATCAGGTCGGAGCGGACCCGGTGGCGCTGCTGGGCGTGGTCAGCCCGAACCGTCTCGACGAGCTCGCCGGGGATGAGGGCTTCGTGCAGCGTGTCGATGCGCTCGCCGCGGATCTGGACGACTATCTGAGTCGCCCGCTGTGGTATCAGCAGCAGGCCCGAGACGGGGTGGAACTCCCCAATGGGATCGCCTACTTCTCCATGGAGTTCGGTGTGGCCGAGGTGCTGCCGAATTACTCCGGTGGCCTGGGCATCCTGGCCGGCGACCACCTGAAATCGGCGTCCGACCTGGGGCTGCCGCTGATCGCGGTCGGGCTGTACTACCGGTCGGGGTACTTCCGGCAGTCGCTGACCGCCGACGGTTGGCAGCACGAGACCTACCCGTCGCTGGACCCGCAGGGGCTACCGCTGCGGCTGTTGACCGATGACACCGGCACGGCAGTACTCATCGAATTGGCCATGCCCGACGGGGCGCAGTTGTACGCGCACGTCTGGGTTGCGCAGGTGGGCCGAATTCCCTTGCTGCTGCTCGATTCCGATATCGGCGAGAATGCGCATGACCTGCGTGGGGTGACCGACCGGCTTTACGGCGGTGACCAGGAACATCGGATCAAACAGGAGATCCTGGCCGGTATCGGGGGCGTCCGCGCTATCCGGGCTTTCACCGCGGTTCAGGGGCTGCCCGCACCGGAGGTGTTCCACATGAACGAGGGGCACGCCGGTTTCCTGGGGGTCGAACGGATCCGTGAGCTGATCGATGCCGGACTGGACTTCGACACCGCGCTCACGGTGGTCCGGTCGTCCACGGTGTTCACCACGCACACGCCGGTGCCCGCCGGGATCGACCGGTTCCCCGTCGACATGGTCACCCGGTACTTCGCCGGTGAACGCCTGCTGTCGGGTGTCCCGCTGGAACGGGTGCTCGGCTTCGGCGCCGAGGACGATCCGGCCAAGTTCAACATGGCGCACATGGGTCTGCGGCTGGCGCAGCGGGCCAACGGGGTGTCGTTGTTGCACGGCCGGGTCAGCCGGGAGATGTTCAACGGGCTGTGGCCGGGCTTCGACGTGGGCGAGGTCCCGATCGGCTCGATCACCAACGGCGTGCACGCACCGACGTGGGCGGCACCGCTGTGGGTGGAGTTGGCCCGCGAGCTGATCGGCAGCGATGATCTCGGCTCGCTCAGCGAAGCGGACACCTGGCACAAACTACAGCAGGTCGATGCCGGTCAGCTGTGGCGGATCCGCTCCGAGTTGCGCGGTCTGCTCATCGAGGACGTGCGTGCCCGGTTGCGCCGCTCCTGGCTCGAGCGAGGTGCATCGGAGGCCGAACTGGGCTGGATCGCTTCGGCATTCGACCCCGACGTGCTGACCGTCGGGTTCGCCCGGCGGGTACCCACCTACAAGCGGCTGACGTTGATGCTGCGCGATCAGGAGCGGTTGGAAAGGCTGCTGCTCGACGCCGACCGGCCGGTGCAGTTGATCGTCGCGGGCAAGTCCCATCCCGCCGACGACGGTGGGAAGGCGCTGATCCAGCAGATCGTCCGGTTCGCCGACCGCGCCGAGGTGCGGCACCGGATCGCCTTCCTGCCGGACTACGACATGTCGATGGCGCGGCTGCTGTACTGGGGTTGCGATGTCTGGCTGAACAACCCGTTGCGTCCGCTGGAGGCGTGCGGTACCTCGGGTATGAAGAGCGCCCTGAACGGTGGGCTGAACCTGTCCATCCGCGATGGCTGGTGGGACGAGTGGTACGACGGCGAGAACGGGTGGGAGATCCCCACCGCCGACGGGCTTGCCGATGAGAGCCGCCGCGACGATATCGAGGCAGGCGCGCTGTACGAACTTCTCGAACGCTCGGTGACCACCACCTTCTACGACCGCAACGAGCACGGTGTACCGACCCGCTGGATAGAGATGGTGCGCCATACGCTGCAGGCCCTCGGACCGAAGGTGCTCGCCTCGCGCATGGTGCGGGACTACACCGAGAAGTACTACGCGCCCGCCGCGAAGTCGCTGCGGGCCACCATCGAGCCGGCCAACGACGTGACCGGGGTGCCGTTCGGTGCGGCGCGCCAGCTGGCCGCGTATCGGCAACGGGCACAAGAGGAATGGCCGAAGATCCAGATCACCGATGTGGACAGCTACGGTTTGCCCGACACCCCGCTGATCGGCAGTGAACTGACCCTGACCGCGTCGGTGTACCTGGCCGGGCTGGCGCCCGACGAGGTCGTCGTGCAGGCGGTCGTGGGTCGCGTCGACAGCGGTGACATCCTGCAGCATCCGGTCACCGTGGCGATGACGCACACCGGCACAGTGGGCGGTAACGAGATCTTCTCGACCACGACGCCGCTGCCGGTGGCCGGTCCGGTCGGTTACACGGTGCGGGTGCTGCCCCACCACCGACTGCTGGCCGGGGAGAACGAGCTGGCACTGGTCACGCTGGCGTGAGGCGAGGCGACATGAACGAGATCCTGGTGGTCGACCTCCCCGGCGGGCCGTACGCGCTCGCCGCGGGGCCTGACGGCGCCATGTGGGTGACCCTGGTCCACAGCGGGCAGATCGCCCGCGTCGGCGCGCACGGCGATGTCACCGTCTACGACGTCGCGCCGGACAGCAGGCCCTCGATCATCACCGCCGGACCGGACGGTGCGCTGTGGTTCACTCGCAGCGGGGATGACCGGATCGGCCGGATCACCACCGGCGGTGCGCTCAGCGAGGTCGAACTGCCCTCCGGCAGCGCACCTTTCGGTATCACGGCGGGGCCGGGGGCGGCGCTGTGGTTCACCGCGATGAATTCCGGGGTGATCGGCAGGCTCGATCTCGACGGCACGGTCACCGAGGTGGCGCATCCCGGTGGCATGCCGTCCATGATCACCGCCGGTCCCGACGGGGCGCTGTGGTTCACCCTCAACGAGGCCAACGCGGTCGGGCGGCTGGAGCCGTCGGGGTCGCTGCGGGTACGCGAGGTGCCGACGCCGCGGTCCGGGCCGGTCGGGATCGCAGCCACCCACGACGACGCCATCTGGTTCACCGAGATCCTCGCCGACAAGATCGGCCGTATCCCGACCGATGAGGCCATCCAGGAACTGGATCTGCCCGGCAAGCCGCACGCGGTGGTCGCCGACCCGTCCGGTGGGGTGTGGGTCAGCCTCTGGGGCGCCGACCGGGTCGCCCGCATCACGGCCGACGGGGAGGTGAGCACCGTCGACCTCATCGAGAACGGCGAACCGCACGGCTTGGCCGTCGCCGCCGACGGCGCGCTCTGGGTCGCCTTGGAGGCCGGCCACCTGTGGCGGTTGCCGGTGGGCTGAGTCCCGCACGGGCCGTGTCCTTGCCGTGGCCGCAGAGTTACCTAGGCGATGTAAGTTCCTCGAGGTGCCTATTGCGGGGTTTGTCGTGCCACGACCCTTTGCGCTGTTCACCGTGGTGATCACGGCAGCCGTGCTGTGCGCTCCGATCGCGGCGGGCGACCCGGGCATCGATCCGAACGAGCCCGATGTCGACCCGGTGTTCGCGCCCGCCATCGATCCCGCGCTGGAACCCCCGCTCACCCCGGTGATGCAACCCGTCGCGGTGGCGGTGCCCCCGTCACCCCAACCGCAGCTGCACGGTCTCGTCGCCTCGCCACCACCGACGAGCACCGAGACTCCGGACGGCTGGAGACTCACACTGTCCGCGGTCAACGAGACCCAACTGGTCGTCGCTCCGCTGACCACCGCCCTGTCCTCGCGCAGTTACATCGTCGGGGGCACGTTCAGCGGGAACATCACCGGACCCGAGGGCGGTGAGATTCCGGAGGGCGTGCTGGAAGTCGGCTACCAGATCGGTTGCGGTGTCGACATGAGCACGTCCAACGGTGTCACGATCACCGGCACCGCCGGGTTGTCGCCGTCCGTCGGACTGGCCGGTGTCGACGTGGGCTCGCCGGCGCTCGACGGTCTGATCCCGGTGCTGACCACGCCCGTCACCGGTGGTGCGGCGATCGGGCTGAAACCGGGCATCATCAACATGGTCCCGGTGACCCAGAAGGAGTTCCGGGGATCCAATCCGTGGGTGCTGGTCAGCAACTTCCAGGTCAAGATCGACGGATGTGTCGGCCAGTCCTTCATCCGCTCGTATGCGTTCCTGACCCGCTCGACGGACGAATCCGATTCGGTCCTGGCCTATTACGGCGAGACCAAGGTGGTCTGAACCAGCCCGCTGCGCCCCGGCCCGCCGTCAGGGAAACCGCTTGAAGCAGCGGTCCTGCTCACCGAGCACACCGACCCGGAATGCGTCGATGCGGGAGAAGCCCGACGGCACCGATTCGCCGTTCACATCGCTGGCGACCAGGCCGTTGAGCAGGATGCCCGACACCGCCTCGTCCACATCGCCTGCGGTGAGCGCGATGGTGTTGCCGTCCGGGGTGCTGACCTCGTCCACCATCTTTGCGGTCGCGACACCCGTCAGGCACGCGGTGCGCAGGGCGGCCTGCGCGGTATCCAATTCGACGCCGCCGCGCTGATGCTGGATGGACTGCATGTAGCGCGATACCAGCACCGAGTAGCCGGTGTTGTCACCGGTGACCAGTCCGGTGTCCTCGTCATCGGATTGCGCGCCGAGCACCTCCAATGCGGGCAGATCCACCGCGATGGTGTTGGTGGCCGGGCAGAACGTCACCGGTGCATCGGAATCGGCGTCCGCACAGGCCTGCGGTTCGAAGGTGAGCTCGGGCGGTTCGGCCGGCTCGAACAGGATGTCCATCGCGTCCACGATGGACCGCACCGAGTCCTCGGTGATCTGCAGCTCCCCGGATTGGTTCTCCGGCAACAACACCGGCAGATCGCCGCGGCGCTGTTTGATCTCGGCCGGGTCCATCGTCGCGCACGACCCGGCACCGTCGGTGAAGCCGAACTGGAAGGCCGACACCCGCTCGAACGCCGACCCGTGTTCGTCGTCGCCCACGTCGGCATCGCTTTCGCTGAGCAGGGGATCGCGAAACGCGATCATCGCGGCCAGCAGATTGTTCAGTCCGTCACCGGTGGACAGCGTGAATCGCGGTGAGTTCCCTTCGGCGACCCACCGCATGTAGACGCCGGCCAGGCAGTCGGCCTGCTGTTCGGACACCAGCGTCGGCGTCGACCGGGTGACCATCCCGGCTTGCTGCTGGACCGCGTGCCCGTACTCGTGGGCCAGCACCATGGTGACGGCCATATCGCCGTTCTCCCGGCGCAGCGACGGCAGCAGCACGCCACGGTCCCAGCCGATCGTCTCGTCGTCCTGGCAGAACGCCGCGTTGACCAGGTTGTAGGTATCGGTTTCGCAGAAGACACCGTCGAAACCGTCCGCATCCCAAGAGATCACGTCGGACACCGGGGTGAAGTCGGCCCCGAAGGTCTCCGGGTAGGCGGTCTCCCAGAACTCCTCGATATCGCTGACCGCGCTGACCGCGAGGTGATCGATCTCGCCGCCGTCGGTATCGGTCACCTCGCGGGTGGGTTCGGCGGCGTCATCGCGCAGGCCGGTCGGTCCGTCGGTGGCGGGCATGCCCGCCACCCGGAACGGATCGGCGAACACCGACACCGCGGTGCCCTGCAGTTCCTGTCCGCACCCGCTGAGGACGAGCGCGATGCCGGCGGCCAGCGCCGCACCCGCCCATAGCCGTGCATTTCCCCGTCGCTTCGCTCGCCCCGGTTGGATTTCCCGTCGCTTCGCTCGCCCCGCGTGCCTCATATCGTGCCCCGCCTTTCGGTGCGCGCGGACGGGCTGCCGCGTTGGTGCAGCCAGGATAAGACAAACTGCCGGCGGCGGCGGTTATCCGGGTGCCGAGGTCAGCCGGCCCAGCGCGGCGATGACGCGCTCGTGATCGGTCGTCGCCCAGAAGGGCGGCAGTGATGAGCGCAGATAGCCGCCGTAGCGCGCCGTCGCCATCCGGGAATCCAGCACCGCGACCACCCCGCGATCGTCGACGCGGCGCAGCAGCCGGCCCGCGCCCTGGGAGAGCAGCAGCGCGGCGTGGCTGGCCGCCACCGCCATGAACCCGTTGCCGCCGCGCGCCGCGATGGCCCGCTGGCGCGCGGTCAGCAGCGGATCATCGGGGCGCGGGAACGGAATCCGGTCGATCAGCACCAGCGACAGTGTGCGGCCGGGCACGTCGACGCCCTGCCACAGCGACAGGGTGCCGAACAGCGAGGTCTCCTCGTCATCGGCGAACCGTTGCACCAGTGCGGCGGTGGTGTCCTCGCCCTGGCACAGCACCGGCGTCGACAGCCGTTCGGCCATCACCTCGGCGGTGGCCTTGGCCGCGCGCATCGAGGAGAAAAGGCCCAGGGTGCGCCCGCCCGCGGCGGTGATCAGCGCCTCGATCTCGTCGAGCTGGGCGGGCGATCCGGTGCCATCACGCCCGGGCGGGGGCAGATGTTTGGCCACGTACAGGATTCCGGACTTGGCATGGTCGAACGGTGACCCGACATCCAGCCCACGCCACGTGGTCTTGCCCTCCCCGCCGGAGAGTCCCCAGGCAGCGGCCATCCCGTCGAAGTTGCCCCCGATGGTCAGCGTGGCCGAGGTCAGCACCGCGGTGGAATGGTCAAACAGCCTGGTGCGCAACAACCCCGACACCGACAGCGGCGCCACCCGCAGGATGGCCCGCTTTCCGCCGCCGCCCCGGTGATTCTCCTCGTGGTCGAGCCACACCACATCGAAGCGGTCGGGGATCGCCGGGCCGAACGAATCCAGGATCCGTGCCGCGATGTCGCCGATCTCGGTCACCGCGGTGACGGCCTCGGTGCGCGCGGCGGCCGCCTGCGGGTCGGTGGGGGTGGTGTCGATCGCGGACCGGATGGAGAACGCCGCATCGCGCAGCGCCGTCAGGTAGGTGGCCAGCTCGTCGTCGAGATGATCGATGCGCCCGGGTTCGGCGTCATAGATGGCCGAGGCCAGATTGGCCCCTGCGGCTTCCAGACGGTCGGAGAGTTCGTCGGCGACCAGCCTGCCGATGCGCCGCTGCGCCGCGCCGAGCACGGTGGCAGAGAGTTCCCCGGTGGCCACACTGGTGACCCGGTCGACCAGTTCGTGCGCCTCGTCGACCACCAGCAGGTCGTGTTCGGGCAGCACCGAGGCATCGGCGATGGCGTCGATGGCCAGCAGCGCGTGATTGGTGACCACCACATCGGAGTTGCCCGCCTTGGCGCGGGCCTTCTCCGAGAAACAGTCGGTGCTGAACGGGCAGCGTGACACCCCGATGCACTCCCGTGCCGACACGCTGACCTGGCTCCAGGACCGGTCGGGCACCCCGGGGACCAGGTCGTCGCGGTCACCGGTCTCGGTCTCCGAGGACCAGCTCGTCAGGCGCTGCACATCGCGCCCCAGCGCGGTCGCGGCCACCGCGTCGAACAGTTCCTCCTGCGGGCGGTCCTCCACCGAATCCGCGGCACTGCCATTGTGGATCTTGTTCAGGCACAGGTAATTTCCCCGGCCCTTCAGCAGCGCGAAGGTGGGACGCCGGGGGAGCCGGCCGGCCAAGGCATCGGCGAGGCGGGGCAGATCCCGGTCCACCAGCTGACGCTGCAGGGCGATGGTGGCGGTGGACACCACGACGGGTTCGTTGGCTGCGACCGCCCGCGCGATGGACGGCACCAGATAGGCCAGCGACTTACCCGTGCCGGTGCCCGCCTGCACGGCCAGATGACGGCCCGTTTCGAAGGCCTCGGTGACGGCCTCGGCCATCTCGACCTGACCGGGGCGCTGAGCCCCGCCGAGCGCCGCGACCGCCGAGGCGAGCAACTCGGTGACTGAGCTAGTGGTCACGAGGTCGGTTTGTCCGGTGCCACGACGCGGGTCGGGATGGCCGGTTCGCCCTTGGACAGCTTCAGGCCGTCCCACGGCAGGCTGCCCAGCCCGGCCGCCGCCCGGGCGCGGGCCTGCTCCAGGGTGTGCTCGTGCACGGGGTGCCCGCCCCGGACCAGTTCGATCGACAACCGCCGCGAGTCGAGCCCGGCTTCGGTCGGCGGCGGATGTCCGGCCGGATAGACGACCTCTTCCACGATCGTCCCGGAGGGTTTGGCAAGCCGCAGCGCCTCCTTGGTGCCACCCGCCGATGCCTTGTGCGCACTGCGTTTCTGCACGGTGATGCCGTCGACCTCGACGAGCTTGTAGACCATGCCGGCCGTGGGCGCGCCGGATCCGGTGACCAGCGAGGTACCGACGCCGTAGCTGTCGACGGGCTCGGCCCGCAGCGCGGCGATGGCGAACTCGTCGAGGTCGCTGGAGACCACGATCTTGGTGCCGGTCGCTCCGAGACCGTCCAACTGATCGCGCACCTGGCGGACCAGTACGGCGAGTTCACCGGAGTCGATGCGCACCGCGCCCAGGTCGGGGCCGGCGACCGCGATGGCGTTGGCGACGCCGTCGGTGATGTCATAGGTGTCCACCAGCAGGGTGGTGCCGACGCCGAGGGCCTCGACCTGGGCCTGGAACGCGGAGCGTTCTGACAGATTCCGCGCGGAGCGCTCATCTGTTCCATCTTCGGTGGTGTGCAGCAAGGTGAAGGCATGCGCGCTGGTGCCGAGCGCCGGAACCCCGTAGCGCTGCTGGGCGGCCAGGTTGGAGCTGCCGTGGAATCCGGCGATCCAGGCCGCCCTGGCCGCGGCGACGGCGGCCTCCTCATGGGTGCGCCGCGAACCCATCTCGATGAGCTGTCGGCCGCCGGCCGCCGACACCATCCGGGCCGCGGCCGAGGCGATCGCGCTGTCGTGATTGAGGATGGACAGCGCCAGCGTCTCCAGGACGACGCACTCGGCAAAGCTGCCACGCACCGAGAGCACCGGCGAGTTCGGGAAGTACAGCTCACCCTCCGGATAGCCGTGCACATCGCCGGTGAACCGGAATTCCGACAGATACGCCAACGTGCCGGCGTCCAGGAAATCGGATACCGCCGCCAGGGTCTGCTGATCGAAGGTGAACTGCGCCAGCGCTTCCACGACACGCCCGGTGCCCGCCACCACCCCGTAGCGCCGTCCCTCGGGCAACCGTCGCGCGAAGACCTCGAAGGTGCACCGCTTGTGCGCCGAGCCGTCGCGCAGCGCAGCCGCGAGCATGGTCAGCTCGTATTTGTCCGTCAGCAGTGCTGTGCTCACGCCGTGGCTCACGATCTCACCGTATCGGTACCGTTCCGGTTCGGGCGCGCAGTCGGCCCCCGGTATCCTGTGCGTCATGGTTACCCCAGCGCGGACCAAGCCGGGTACCCGGGAGGACACGGCGGCTGACGTCGACCGCCGAGAAGACGCCGCCACGGACAGTCCCTGGGTCACGGTCGTGTGGGACGACCCGGTCAATCTGATGTCGTACGTGACCTACGTATTCCAGAAACTGTTCGGCTACTCCGAACCGCACGCCACCAAACTCATGATGCAGGTACATACCGAGGGCAAGGCGGTCGTCTCGGCCGGCAGCCGGGAGTCGATGGAGGTCGACGTCACCAAGCTGCACTCCGCCGGGCTGTGGGCCACCA
This sequence comes from Mycolicibacterium frederiksbergense, assembly GCA_030499155.1. Classification (GTDB taxonomy): domain Bacteria; phylum Actinomycetota; class Actinomycetes; order Mycobacteriales; family Mycobacteriaceae; genus Mycobacterium; species Mycobacterium frederiksbergense_A. Next base: position 3,282,403 of record JAUKNU010000001.1, read on the forward strand.
TGCAGCAGGACCGCTGATCACGTGCGGAAATGGAAGCGGATCGACGGCGCCGACGGCCCCCGATTCCGGTCTTCGCTGGCCGCGCACGAGGCCGCGCTGTTGCGCAATCTGGTGACCTCGCTGACCGGGATGCTCGACGATCGCGAATCTGCCGCTCCGGCTGACGAACTCAGCGAGATCACCGGTATCCGCACCGGTCATTCGTCGCCGCCCGAGGACGAGACGATGAAGCGGTTGCTGCCGGACTTCTTCCGGTCCCGCAACGGCCATCCCGCGGGTTCCGCGGCCGCCGACAGCTTGAACAGCGCGCTGCGCAGCCTGCATGAGCCGGCCATCATCGATGCGAAACGGCAAGCGGCGCAACGCCTGCTGGACACCATGCCCGACGGTGGGGGGAAGTTCGAGCTCTCCGAGGATGACGCGCAGGCCTGGGCGTCCGCGGTCAACGACGTGCGTCTGGCGCTCGGCGCGATGCTGGAGATCGGACCCGAGGGCCTCGACCAGCTGCCCGTCGGGCATCCGATGGCCGGCCATCTCGACGTGTACCAGTGGCTGACGGTGCTGCAGGAGTATCTGGTGATCAGCCTGATGGGGTCGCGTCCGTGACCGACTGGGGTTCCATCACCGATGTCGCCGGCATCACGGTCGGTCACCATCAGCGGATCGACGATGACGCGACGCTGGGATCCGGGTGGGCGTGCGGCAGCACCGTGGTGCTGGCGCCGGAAGGCACCGTCGGTGCGGTCGACTGCCGGGGCGGGGCCCCGGGCAGCCGCGAGACCGATCTGCTGGATCCGTCCAATAGCGTGCGTCACGTCGACGCGGTGCTGCTCACCGGCGGCAGCGCGTACGGACTGGCCGCCGCCGACGGCGTGATGACCTGGCTGGAGGAGCAGGGGCGCGGCGTGTCGATGGACGGCGGCGTGGTGCCGATCGTGCCCGGCGCGGTCATCTTCGACCTGCCGGTCGGTGGCTGGGGCTGCCGCCCGACTGCGGAGTTCGGGTACGCCGCGGTGCAGTCCGCCGGCCGGACGTTCGCCATCGGGAACGCCGGAGCCGGCGCGGGAGCACGGGCCGGTGTCCTCAAGGGCGGACTCGGAACCGCCTCGCTGACCCTGCCCGATCTCGGTGTGACGGTGGGGGCGGTCGTCGCGGTCAACTCCGGGGGCAATGTGATCGACCCGACCACCGGGCTGCCCTGGATGGCCGATCTCATTGCGGCGTTCGGGTTGAGCTCTCCACCACCCGCGGAGGTGGCCGAGTTCGCGGCCCTCGACAAGGTGAGCGGCCCGCTGAACACCACCATCGCCGTCGTCGCGACCGACGCCGCGATCAGCCCGGCCGGGTGCCGCCGCATCGCCATCGCGGCCCAGGACGGACTTGCCCACACCATCCGTCCGGCGCATACCCCGGTGGACGGCGACACCGTGTTCGCGCTGGCCACCGGCGCGGTGCAGGTGCCAGCTGGATGGGGTCCGTCGGAGAAGGTCCCGGCCGCGATGTCCCCGGAGACGGCGCTGCTGACCGCGATCGGCGCCGCCGCGGCCGACTGTCTGGCACGTGCCGTATTGGTCGGGGTGTTGGCGGCGGAGTCGATCGCCGGAATACCCACCTACCGCGGCCTGTTGCCCGGAGCGTTCCCGTGAGAAGAAACGGAGTCTCGACGTGCTGGTGATCCGCGCCGACCTGGTGGATGCCATGGTCGCCCACGCGCGCGCCGACCATCCCGACGAGGCGTGCGGCGTGATCGCCGGACCGGAGGGTTCGGATCGCCCGCAGCGTTTCATCCAGATGGTCAACGCGGAGCGGTCCCCGACGTTCTACCGGTTCGATTCCGGTGAGCAGCTCAAGGTCTGGCGCGCGATGGACGACAACGACGAGGTGCCCGTCGTGATCTACCACTCGCACACCGCCACCGAGGCGTACCCCAGCCGCACCGACATCTCGTTCGCGTCCGAACCGGACGCCCACTATGTGCTCGTCTCCACCCGCGACCCCGAGGCGCACGAACTGCGCAGCTACCGCATCCTCGACGGCGTCGTCACCGAAGAACCTGTCAGCATCGTCGAGCAGTACGGATAAAGGAGCCACCGTGTCAGTAGTCGTGTCGATCCCCACCATCTTGCGCACCCACACCGGCGGGGAGAAGCGGGTGAACGCCGCCGGTGAGACCGTGGGGGCCATCATCGCCGACCTAGAGAGCAACTACTCCGGGATCTCGGAGCGCCTCGTGGACAACGGCAAGCTGCACCGCTTCGTCAACATCTACGTCAACGACGAGGACATCCGGTTCTCCGGTGGCCTGGAAACCGCGATCGCCGACGGTGATTCGGTGACGATTCTGCCCGCCGTTGCAGGTGGGTAAGCCTTGACGCGATACGACTCGCTGCTGCAGGCGCTGGGGAACACCCCGCTGGTCGGCCTGCAGCGGCTCTCGCCAAGGTGGGAGGACGACGAGAACGGTCCGCACGTGCGGCTGTGGGCCAAGCTCGAGGACCGCAACCCCACCGGCTCCATCAAGGACCGGCCCGCCCTGCGGATGATCGAGCAGGCCGAGCGCGACGGGCTCATCAAGCCCGGCGACACCCTGCTGGAGCCGACGAGCGGCAACACCGGCATCTCCCTGGCCATGGCGGCACTGCTCAAGGGTTACCGGCTGATCTGCGTGATGCCGGAGAACACCTCGATCGAGCGGCGTCAGCTCCTCGAGTTGTACGGTGCCAAGATCATCTTCAGCGCCGCCGAGGGCGGGTCGAACACCGCCGTGGCGCACGCCAAAGAGCTTGCTGCACAGAACCCTTCGTGGGTGATGCTGTACCAGTACGGAAACCCGGCCAACGCCGCGGCGCACTATGAGGGGACCGGGCCCGAACTGCTGGCCGACCTGCCGGAGATCACCCATTTCGTCGGTGGCCTCGGCACCACCGGCACGCTGATGGGCACCGGCCGGTTCCTGCGCGAGCATGTGCCGGGCATCCAGATCGTCGCCGCCGAGCCCCGCTACGGCGAGGGTGTGTACGCGCTGCGCAACATCGACGAGGGTTTCGTGCCGGAGCTCTACGACCCGGAGGTGCTGACCACCCGGTTCTCGGTGGGTGCGTTCGACGCCGTCAAACGGACCCGCGAGATCGTCCAGGTGGAGGGCATCTTCGCGGGGATCTCCACCGGCGCGATCCTGCACGCCGCACTCGGGATGGCGGCCAAGGCGATCAAGGCCGGCGAGCGCGCCGATATCGCCTTCACCGTGTGTGACGCCGGTTGGAAGTATCTGTCCACCGGTGCCTACGCCGGTAGCCTCGATGATGCAGAGGATGCGTTGGAAGGGCAGCTGTGGGCATAAATCTCCCGATCACCCCCGAGCCGAAGAAGAAGCCGGCCTGGGTGGTCGGTGGCGCGACGATCATCGGTTTCGTCACGCTGCTGTATGTCGTGGAGATCGTCGACACCGTCATGGGGCACCGCCTCGACAACGACGGCATCCGGCCGCTGCAGACCGACGGCCTGTGGGGCATTCTCTGGGCGCCGCTGTTGCACGGCGGCTGGCCGCACCTGATCGCCAACACCGTGCCCGCGTTGGTGCTCGGCTTCCTGATGACCCTGGCGGGCATGGGGCGCTTCATCGGCGCCACCGCCATCATCTGGGTGCTCGGCGGATTCGGCACCTGGCTGATCGGCAATATCGGCGCGCACTGCCCCTATGTGGGCGTGCAGTGCACCACCAACCACATCGGCGCGTCCGGGCTGATCTTCGGGTGGCTGACGTTCCTGATCGTGTTCGGATTCTTCACCCGCACTGCCTGGGAGATCGTCGTCGGCGTGATCGTCGCGCTGGTCTACGGCGGCATCCTGCTGGGGGTGGTTCCGGGGACGCCCGGGGTGTCCTGGCAGGGGCACCTGTGCGGCGCGATCGCGGGGTTCGTCGCGGCGTACGTGTTGTCCGGGCCGGAACGCAAGGCGCGTGAACAGCGCAAGACAAGCACCCCGTTGCGCGCCTGAGGTCGCGTGTGCTGGTGTGCGTCGGGCCACTGCGCGGGTGCGATAGATGCACAGCGGACGGACCGTCACGGCGGCGTCCCGGGTCACGGCGGGGACACAACGTGAAACTTGTCGCCCAATGCGGTGATGCCTTCGCCCCGATGCTGTAGGGCATGGCAAGCTAGAGATGTGCGAGTCACCGTACTGGGTTGTTCCGGCAGTGTTGTCGGCCCTGATTCGCCCGCGTCCGGGTATCTGCTGACCGAACCCGATACGGCGCCGATGGTGCTCGACTTCGGCGGCGGTGTGCTCGGTGCGCTGCAGCGTCATGCGGATCCGGGTGCGGTGAACGTGCTGCTCTCGCATCTGCACGCCGACCACTGCCTGGATATGCCGGGGCTGTTCGTCTGGCGCCGGTATCACCCCAATCCGCCCGAGGGCCGCGCGATGCTGTTCGGTCCGACGCACACCTGGGAGCGCCTCGGCGCTGCCTCCTCGCCCGAGGGCGGCGAGGTCGACGACATCTCCGACATCTTCGAGGTGCAGTCCTGGGTGGACGGCCGTGCCGTCAAGCTGGGCGCACTGACGGTCGAGCCGCGGTTGGTGTGTCATCCCACCGAGTCCTACGGCATGCGCTTCACCGACCGGGACGGTGTCACGTTCGCCTACAGCGGAGACACCGGAATCTGTGATGCGGTAGTCGAATTGGCGCGCGGCGTCGACGTGTTCCTGTGCGAGGCTTCGTGGACGCACTCGCCGGAGCGCCCGCCGAACCTGCACCTGTCCGGCACCGAGGCCGGCCAGATCGCCGCCCGTGCCGGGGTGGGCGAACTGCTGCTCACCCACATTCCGCCGTGGACATCGCGCGAGGATGTCATCAGCGAGGCCAAGGCCGAGTTCGACGGTCCGGTGCACGCGGTGGTGTGCGGCGAGACCTTCGATGTGACGCGTCACTGAGGCCGGACATGGCTTGTCTGGAGCGTGCTCCTCAACGCGGCTCGTTCCTCACCGCTTGATCGTCGCGCGCTAGTGTTGCCTCGTGTCCAGACGAGAAGACGGCCGGCTTGACGACGAGCTGAGGCCAGTGGTCATCACCCGCGGTTTCACCACCCACCCCGCCGGCTCGGTGCTGGTCGAGTTCGGACAGACCCGGGTCATGTGCGCCGCCTCGGTCACCGAGGGAGTGCCGCGCTGGCGGAAGGGCTCCGGGCAGGGCTGGCTGACCGCCGAGTACGCCATGCTGCCGGCGGCCACTCACGAACGCTCCGGCCGTGAGTCGGTCAAGGGCAAGGTCGGCGGACGCACCCAGGAGATCAGCCGGCTGGTCGGCCGGTCCCTGCGCGCCTGCATCGACCTCGGTGCGCTGGGGGAGAACACCATCGCCATCGACTGCGATGTGCTGCAGGCCGACGGTGGCACCCGCACCGCCGCGATCACCGGCGCCTATGTGGCGCTCTCCGATGCCGTGACGTATCTGGCGGCGGCGGGCCGACTGTCCGATCCGCGTCCGCTGTCCTGCGCCATCGCCGCGGTGTCGGTCGGCGTCGTCGACGGCCGGGTTCGGGTGGACCTGCCCTACACCGAGGACTCCCGTGCCGAGGTCGACATGAACGTCGTCGCCACCGATACCGGCACCCTGGTGGAGATCCAGGGCACCGGCGAGGGCGCGACGTTCCCGCGCTCCACACTGGACAAGATGCTGGACCTGGCGATGGCGTCCTGCGAGGAGCTGTTCACCATCCAGCGCGCTGCCCTCGAGCTGCCCTACCCGGGTGTGTTGCCCGAGCCCAGCGGGCCGGCGAAGAAGTCCTTCGGAAGCTAGGGATGTCCCGGCTGCTGGTTGCCTCCCGCAACGCCAAGAAGCTGGCCGAGCTGCGTCGGGTGCTCGACGCGGCCGGGCTCTCCGGGCTGACGCTGCTGTCGCTGACCGATGTGCCGCCGTTCGAGGAGGCACCCGAGACCGGCGCGACCTTCGAGGAGAATGCGCTGGCCAAGGCGCGCGACGCCTACGCCGCGACCGGGATCCCGGCGGTGGCCGACGACTCGGGCCTGGCCGTCGACGCCCTGAACGGCATGCCGGGCGTGCTGTCGGCGCGGTGGTCCGGTGCGCACGGCAACGACGTGGCGAACCTGGAGCTGCTGCTGGGCCAGCTGCGCGATGTGCCCGACGAGCGGCGCGGCGCGGCCTTCGTCTCGGCGTGCGCGCTGGTGTCCGGTGCGGGGGAGACGGTGGTCCGTGGCGAGTGGACCGGCGCGATCGCGCGGGAACCGCGGGGCGAGGGCGGGTTCGGCTACGACCCGATCTTCGTCCCGGACGGGTCGGGGCGCTCGGCAGCCGAACTGACCCCGGCCGAGAAGGACGCGGCCTCGCACCGTGGCCGTGCGCTGGCGCTGCTGGTGCCGGCGCTGCGTGAGCTGGGCTGAGGGTCTACCTTCGCCCGTTTCTGCTTGGCGAAACTCGCGTACCCGGCGTAAATCCGCGCGCGTGGGCCACCGGTACGCGAGTTTCGCCGCGTGGGGAGCGCTGAAATTTTGCATAGCGCAACTAACGTGTAATGCTCGCGGCCGTGGTCCCCACCGAGCAGCGACGGCCGCTATCGGCCCATCCCGGCGTTCTCATCGCCGTGCTGTGCGCCGCCGGTATCAGCGTCTCACTGATGCAGACCCTGATCATCCCGCTCATCCCGGAGCTGCCGAAGCTGTTGCACGCCAGCCCGTCCAACGCGTCCTGGGCCATCACCGCCACGCTGCTGACGGCCGCGGTCACCACTCCGGTCTTCGGCCGCCTCGGTGATCTCTACGGCCCGAAACCGATCCTGATCGTGTGTGCCGCAGTGCTGATCGCCGGATCGCTGGTGTCCGCGCTGAGCACGTCGCTGGTCCCGTTCGTCATCGGCCGCGGTCTGCAGGGGTTGGGCATTCCGATCATCCCGTTGGGCATCAGCGTGCTGCGGGCCTCGGTGCCCGCCGAGCGGGTCGGCAGCGCGATGGGACTGATGAGCTCCTCGCTCGGAGTGGGCGGCGCGCTCGGGCTGCCACTGTCGGCCGCGATCGCTCAGCAGTTCAGCTGGCATGCGCTGTTCTGGTTCGCCGCGGGTCTCGGCGGCGTGTTGCTGGTGCTCTTCGTCGTGCTGGTGCCCGCGGTGCCGGCCTCCTCGAGCGACCGGCTCGATCCGCTGGGCGCGCTGCTGCTCGCCGGCGGTCTGGTGACGTTGTTGCTCGGGATCACCAAGGGCCGGGACTGGGGCTGGACCTCGGGAACCACCGTCGCGATGTTCGCCGCATCGCTGGTGGTGTTCGCCGTCTTCGTGGTGTGGCAGCTGCGCTTCGACTCACCGATCGTCGACCTGCGCACCTCGGTCCGGCCGCCGGTGTTGCTCACGAACATCGCCTCGGTCGGGGTGGGGTTCGCGATGTTTGCCCTCACCCTGATCGCCCCGCAGGTGCTGGAACTGCCCACCGCCACCGGCTACGGACTGGGCATGTCCATGCTGGAGGCGGGGCTGTGGATGGCACCCGGCGGGCTGGCGATGATGGTGATGGCGCCGATCGCGGCGCGGGTGGCCGGTGCCCGCGGCCCACGGTTCACGCTGTTCGTCGGCTGCGTCATCATCGCCTCGTCCTACCTGTCAGGGCTGTGGCTGCTCGGCAGCGGCCCGCAGGTGCTGGCGCTCAACGTGCTCATCAGCATCGGGGTGGGCTTCGCCTACGCGTCCATGCCGGCGCTCATCAATGCCGCGGTGCCGATGTCGGAGACGGCCGCCGCCAACGGTCTCAACGCGCTGGCGCGGTCGCTGGGGACATCGATCTCCAGTGCCGTGCTCGGCGCCATCCTGGCGGCGACGACGATGACCGCCGGGGGACATGAGGTGCCCACCCTGGACGGGTTCCGGGTCGCGCTGATCGTCGCGGCTGCGGTGTCCGCGCTGTCCGCGGTGCTGACGCTGCTCATCCCGGTGGCGCGTCAGCCCGCCCCGGTCACAGACCGAAGCGCTTCTTCACGTCTTGCGTCTGGAAGTGCTCCACGATGAGACCCAGCAGGGGAACGGTGCCCGAGATCAGGGTGCCGATCGCGCGGCCCAGCGGCCAGCGGACCTTCACCGCCAGGTTCGCGGTGGCGATCAGGTAGGCGAAGTACACCCAGCCGTGCACCACGGCGATCCAGCTCAGTGAGTCGTCCTGGAACCCGTACTTGCGCACCATCTCGTAGCAGAGCGCGATCAGCCACAGGCCCGTCGCCCAGGCCAGTACCCGATAGCTGGCCAGCGCCTTCTGGATGGAGGACAGCGGAACCAACGGCTCCTGGCTGCCGGTCTCGGCCGGGGTCTCGGGCGTGCTCATGTGGTCGTCCTGTCGTCAGGGTTTTCGGATTGTGCGAGATCGGCGAGGTAGGCGTTGTACTCCCGCAGCGTCGGATCGTCGTCGGTGGGTGCCGCGGCCTTGGGACGTTCCGGGAGAAGGCCGGCCGGGATCTCGGTGACGGTGTCCGTCGGCTCGTAGGTCGGCGGGGCTTCCTCCAGGCGGACAAACTTGAAATACGCGTAGACGCAGAACGCGGCGAACATCGGCCACTGCAGGGCGTACCCGAGGTTCAGGAACGTGCCCGAGTTCGACTCATAGCGGGTCCACTGCCACCACGCCAGCAGCAGGCAGCCGCCGGCGCCGACGGCGGCCAGCGCGATGAGCGCCGGTCTCCTACGTCGTGTAGTGGACATGGGTCGACTTTACCGTCCGCCGTTTCAGGCCTTGGGGCCGACGAACTCGTCGAGCCGTGCGGTCGCGGCTTTTCGGTATACCGCGATCATGTAGCGGCTGTTCTGGGTCCACGGGATGCCCAGCGAGTCGAGGGCCGCGCAGAACAGATTGCGGATATCGGTCGAGTGATTGGTGAAGTGATAGCGGACGCTGGCGACGCCGCGGTCGTTGGCCACCACGCGGCAGCCGTCGCTGTGGATGAGGCCGCGGACGAAGTGCTCGGTGGCGGCGTCGACGTGGGCCTGCTGCCAGGGTTGCAGCACGATCGGGCGGAGGTGTTTTCGTCCGGGACCATGCTGCGGGAAAATGCACGGCCAGTGTTTGGAGTACAGCCCGACGACCACGTAATTGGCCTTCTGCTCCTGCACGTGAGCGTGCTGTCCCGCCATCACGACATCGATGGCCTTGCGGCAGCTCTCGATAATGCCTGGGTACTTCGTGTCGAGAGCAATACGGAGCCGCCAGACCCGGCCCATTCGCGAAATGCAGCCATCGCCGAGGTACAGGCCCAGGAGGTAGGCGTACTCCTCAGACGGAAGAGTTGAGTACTCATGCGACGCGCAGTCCAGCGGACGGAACAGGCGCTTTGGCGGGCGATTGCGCCAGTCGAGGACGGTGGTTCGCGGCACGCCGGTCAAACGGGAAATGGCGCAATCGTTCATTCCGGCCGCCATGAGGCGACGAACCTCAATGAAGTCCTCTTGTGATCGCATAAGACGGCCCCCGTCGTCTTATGCAAGCTTAAGCGGGGCCACTGACAGATTCGCAGCGCCTGAGAAGCGGTACTCTGACAGCGTTTGAGCGCGAGTGGCGGAACGGCAGACGCGATGGCTTTAGGTGCCATTGTCCTATGGGCGTGGGGGTTCGAATCCCCCCTCGCGCACTCAAGCAGTGTTCACGCCAATCGGCGCGATCGACGGTGACCCGTCGCCGACTACGGTGACGGACGGCGCCTGCGCCCGATGACCAAGACGAGAACAACGGCGATGACTGCGGCGCCGCCGAGCCCGGCGCCGATCCATGGCAGTACCGACATCTGCGAATCCTCTGTCGGGGGAGTGGTCCGCCCCTCGGTCTCCAACTGGTAGCCAGCCGGCCGATCGGCGGTGGGTGTCGTCAGGCCGGGGAGGCGATCGGTCAACGAGACGGTGAAACTCCGTCTTCCCGACTGGGTCGTGCCCCACACACCCCACGCCGGCGTCTCCGCGTCGAGGAGCACCTTGTGCAATGACAGTGCCTGATCTTCGCCCAGGTCGACGACTTCCTTCACGATCACCGGCTTGTACTTTTTGCCTTCGAGCGCGAACGACACGAGAACGTTCTGGTAGGTCGTCGGTATTGCCGGTCGAGTCGGCGCCGGTTGGCCCGGCTCGGGAACGTAGCCGCCACCAGAGAAGCTCCCCACGGACACGTTGGCCACGCGGCCGGCAGGATCTGGCACCACGGCTGTGAAGCTATAGACACCTGCCTCGGGCACATTGAGAATCGTTCGTTGCAAGGGCGCGACGTCGGTGAGGTACGAGCGCCCGCCGTAGGAGTACGCGATCGTGATGGGCGTCCGGTACGGGTTGAGGAGCACTGGCTGATACCACTGGGAATACTGGATCCACGCCGAGTTCCATTGGGTGATACGGGCGTCACTCGTCGCCAAGAACTCAGTATCGATGCTGCTCCGCAGTTCCTCGAGCGTTGTCGCCGACGCGGCCACCGGCTCGGCGATCTCGGGTTCATCAACCGCCGCAGTGTCCACGTCACCGGCATCGGTGTTTGCGGTCTCGGGTGAGAAGACCTCGACGGCAGGGTCCTCGTCGTGCACAGGCGCTTCCTCAGCGGTGGGATCGTCGGATTCCGGCTCGAATTCGTCGTCACCGGACTGATCCTCAGCCGTGGGCTCGGGCTCGGGCTCTGGTTCGGACTCGGGCTCGGGCCCTGGTTCGGGTTCCTCCGCTGGCGAGGCTTCGCCGGCATCGTCCTGCTCCGCCGGCTGGTCGACCTGCACGGTCTCGTCGTCGTCGAATGGGTCTGCGGCAGCCACACCGCTACCGGTCAGCAATGACGTTGTCGCAGTGACGATAACGGCCGCCGACAGCCGGACGATTCGGTGCTTGTGAGAAGACATGAGCATCCTTGACGGGATTCGATGTGGCTACGCGGTGAGCGAAGAACGTCGGGAACGTGGGGTTGCACCGAGACGGGTGACGCAGCCGCATCGGCTGCGTCACCCGTTCACGGTGGTGCGGTGTCAGCCCGCGGCACCGCTGTTGAGCTCGGCGGTGGTGAGATCGAAAGAACCTACTGCCCAAGCCTTCATGAACTGGTCGAGTGGCACCGCAAGGCCCTGGCCCTGCCTGGGCGCGCTGTCGTTGATGTACACGACACCCTTGGTCATGTTGACGCTGAGCACGGTGACGGCGTGGTTGGCCTTGTCGGTGGCCCCCCGGTACCACGCGTAGTCCTCGCCGAAGTACTGCTTGTTCCATGCGTCGTAGATCAGCGAGTTGTTCAGGGCGACGATCACCGACTGCTTCTGACTCAACGCGGCGGTCATGTTGTCGAGTGCCAGGGAGCCCTCGGTCGGGAGGTACGTGGTGTGGTCGGCATTGATGCCGAACTTGTTCAGCAGTGTGACGACATCCGACAAGTACGTGCCGCCGAGACCTTCGGTGTACATCGACTTGCCGGCCTTGATACCGCTGGGCAATGTTTCGGCCAGCGTCTGGACTTCGCGCGCCAGGGTCTCCATATCGACGGGCATGCCGTTTCCGGTCAATTGCGCGATGACCGCGGCGGTGGACATCAAGGCACAGGTGCCGAAGCTGCCCTGGTACTTCCAGTACTGGTAGTTGGCGAGGTAGTTGCCGTACTCGAGGTCACCGATCCCCGGAGGGCCGATGGGCTCCGGTTGAGACACACCGAACGTGCGGGACAGATCGTCGCTCAGGTCGGTGATGCTCTCTTGGAAAGCCTGAACCTGGTGCACGAAGGCGGTGGCGACACCCGAGGCGATCCGTTGCGCCGACGGCAACGACCACACCCACTTGGACTTGGAGTCTGCCGGCGCCACGTTCGGCGACGTCGCCAGCTGGGTGGTGATCAGCTTGTAACTCTGTCCCGCCCAGGCATCCATGAAGTCGTCGCGACTCATGGTGAGACCCTGACCGTCGATGCGGGTCGGGTCGTTGATGGTGACGGTGCCGTTGACGTTGTCGACGCCGAGAACCACGACCGTCTTGGCGATGGGTTCGGTGCGACCGGCCACCGGTCCGCTGATCGGCACGATCATCACCTTGGTCGGGTCCTGCAGGGCGTTGGTCAGGTCGTTGAACGCCTTGCTCCATTGGTCGGTGCCGTAACTGCGCATGACGATACGAACGTCTCTGTCCTGCAGCACTTCGTAACTGTCCTGCCAGTACACGATGCGAGTGGACGGTCCGAGGTACACCTTGGTGCCGAGCACGGAGATGCTGTCGGTGTCCGCCGCGGCATCGAGGAAACCTTGGAGGTCGGGCGCGGTGTGGGTCAGCTGACCGTAGGCCATGGCGACGGTGGCCAGCGCCGCCGACAAGAAGTCATTGGTAGACGACACGAAGTACTGCACATTGGCGGCCGGGTTCCCGTAGGGCAGCGCCCGGGTGATGACCTGCTGGGTGAAACCGAGGATGCCGCGCACATCGTCGCGGAGCATGGTCAGACTGCGCTGCACACCGTAGAGCTGGTTCATCGCGGTGATGTACAGGTTGGCGCCCAGTTCTTGCAGCCCGCGCAGCAATTGGCTGGGGGGGGGCAGCCCGAAGGGCGTCCGCGCGGCGGTCGCCACGGCAGCGGGAGCGACGGCCGGTGACGCGGCCGTCGCGAGCGTATTCGTGCTGACCGTGGTCGCGGTATGGCTCGTTGCCTCGCCGGAATCCACGGTGGTGGAGCTTTCGGAGATGCTCTGCGTGCTCCCTGGAACTGTCGGCGCCACAGGGGATGTCGCGGAGTCACCGGTGGTGGCAGCTGGTCCGGATGTTGCCGTACCGGTCGAGTCGGCCGGGGCGTCGGTGCCCGCGGTGGCGGGTGGCGCAGTGTTTTCCGACGCGACGGGGGCGCCGGTCGCGGGCGCGAACTCATTCTCGGCGGTGGTCGAAGCAGAATCATCGTCGATCAGTTCGGTGGACGTATCGATGTCGGTGGCGGCTTCGGTGCCGCGAATAGCGGCCGATCCGGTGCGCCTCGCCGCCAGTGTTTCGCTGGAATCAGCCGGTTTCATGGCGGTGCGAACGCTTGCCCGATGCCGTGTGACGCCGTCGGGCTTGTCCTGACGTTTGGGACCGGAGACCGAACCCGTATTCGAGGACGGTGAGTCGGATGCACTGCTGGAGCCGGTCTGAGCGGAACCGGATGCCCCCTGGCCGGTGTCGGCGCCCGCCACCGCCGCGCCACCGATCATGGCGGCCCCCACACCGAGGGTCATGGCTCCTGCGCCCAACCAGAGGCGAGCCTGCTGGGCGCGCCCCTCAGGCACTGCGCCCTCGGCAGGCGACTGCTGCTTTACTTCCTGCGACATAGATTGCTCCCGCTCGTTGATTGACGCTTGCGTTAAATTAGACAAGCGAACAAAGAATACGCGGGTATTGCACCTATGCGCTGGTCAATTGCCTATTTGAGCGACGGATGTCGTTCCAGCAAAGCTTGAAGAGGAAAAGTTTGCGCCCGAAGCTCGGCTTTGCCATCCCGTGGGATGGATTCAGCGAAATCGGTGCCGCGGGACGCCGGAGGCTGCAGACTCCGGTCGCCAAGAACTCCATCCGGCGGTGGCGGTCACCGGGCCGCCGGTGACCGCCCTCGCCGCCGCTCCATACGGAATGCGTCGGCGGGTCGGCACTGCTGTGTCATAGTCGTCCGGGCGTTTTGCTCAGACGAAGGAGTCCCCGTGCAGATCGATCCGGCCGCGACAGCCTGGCTGCTTGTCAGCACCGCAATGGTCCTGCTGATGACACCCGGGCTGGCCATCTTCTACGGCGGCATGGTGCGCTCGACCGGTGTGCTCAACATGATCATGATGAGCTTCATCGCCATCCCGGTCGTCACGGTGACCTGGGTGGTGGCCGGCTACAGCCTGGCATTCGGTGAGGATGCCGGCGGCGGACTGATCGGTGGGCTACAGCACATCGGGCTGTCCGGTATCGACCTGGATGCGGTGCGCTCCAACGTGCCCGAGCTCTTGTTCGTCACCTTCCAGCTGGCATTCGCGATCCTCACCGCGGCATTGGTCAGCGGCGCGATCGCCGACCGCGCCAAATTCTCATCCTGGGTGTTGTTCGTGGCGGCCTGGACCCTGCTGGTGTACGCACCGGTGGCGCACTGGGTGTGGGGACCCGGCGGCTGGCTGGCGACATTCGGTGCGCTCGACTATGCCGGTGGCCTGGTCGTCGAAATCGTCTCCGGCGCATCGGCGTTGGCGCTGGCACTGGTGCTCGGGCCACGTATCGGCTTCAAATCCGAGGCGATGCGTCCGCACAACCTTCCGTTCGTGCTGCTGGGTGTCGGTCTGCTGTGGTTCGGCTGGTTCGGATTCAATGCCGGATCGGCGTTCGCCGTCGACGGCAAGGCCGCGGTGATCTTTCTCAACACCTTGCTCGCCGGATGCCTGGGCATGCTCGGCTGGCTGGCCGTGGAGCGGTTCCGCGACGGCCATCCGACCACCTTCGGCGCGGCGTCCGGTGTGGTGGCCGGGCTGGTCGCGATCACCCCGTCGTGCGGGTTCGTCTCACCGCTCGGCGCCATTCTGGTCGGCCTCGCCGCCGGCGTGGTCTGCTCGTTCGCCATCGGCTGGAAGTTCAAGGCCGGCTATGACGACTCCCTCGATGTGGTCGGGGTGCACTTCGTCGGCGGCGTGGTGGGCACCTTCCTGATCGGGCTGCTGGCCGCCGAAATGGTCTCCGGTGGACCTGAAGGTTTGTTCTACGGCGGCGGGATCACCCAGCTGGGCAAGCAGACGCTGGCGATCATCGTGGTCGCTGCGTTCGCGTTCGTGGTCTCATTCGTGCTCGCCAAGATCATCGCGATGACGGTCGGCTTCCGGGTCACCCGCGAGGACGAACTGTCCGGCATCGACTTCACCCAGCACGCCGAAACCGCGTACGCGGAGGGTGTGCACGGGACACCGCACAAGCGCCCGGGAGCCTGATCTACCGGGGACCGTCGACCGCGAACGTGCCGTTGTCGTCCTGGAATTCGACGTACACGTGGCGGACGGTCCCGTCGATCTCCACGGCACAGGTGAAGCTGTCGCCCTTGGCCGCCGACGGATCCCTGCCGTCATTGCACCGCAGCGCGCTGATGCTGTTGGCGCCGTACCCGTTGATCGGGTCCGACAGGATCTCGCGGACGCCGGCCTCGGCCTGCTCGACGTTGATGACGGTGGTGTCGCGGAAGAGGAACTGCCACACCGCCAAGCCGGCGAGCACCAGCGCGACGGCCACCCCGGCACCGATGAGCACGGTGCGCCTGTCGGGCCCCGATCTCTTCGAGGGCGCGCGGTGCGACGACGGCGTACCCGGCGGCAGGGTGTAGCGGTTCGGGTCGATCACGGGCGCCGGGCGCTGCTGCTGCGGGTACTGCGACGCCGGGGGAACCCGCTGCGGGGGCGGAGGGTATTCCGGCGGGGGCGGTTGCCGGCGCGGCGGATACTGCTGGGGGGCAGGCGGATAGGGCTGGCGGGGCGGCGGCCCCGGGGGCGGCGGCGGTGCTCCGTGCCCAGGCGCGCCGTGTCGCGGCTGCCCGCCCGGTGCCGGCGCGCCACCCGGGCGCGCCCACCACGGCTGCTGGGAGGGATCCGGGGGCCGCGTCATGCGGTTCCCCCGCAAGCGTCGCTCATGCGGTTCCCTCGCAGGCTCGGGTCCCGCATGGCATTTGTTGATTCGCTCCGCAAGCGTCGCTCATGCCGAAAACCGTTGGTAGCACTGCTCGGGATCACCGGACAATCCGGCCCGGTAGGCCAGGATCCTGGTGAAACCGGCCGTGGCCGTGACGCCGTTGACATCGCTGGCCGCCAGACCATTGGTGAGCAGTCCCGAGATCGCCTCGTCGGTATCCCCGGCCGACAGCGTCAACGGACTGCCCGGCTCGGCCATCCGGCCCTGCGCCACCCCGGTGAGGCAGGCCGTGCGCAGCGCCGTCACCGGCGACTCCAGCGGGATTCCGCGTTCCTGTTGCACGGCAAGCGCATAGCGAGAAGTGATGATCGACAACGCGGTGTTGTCGCCCTGCAGCAGCACGCCCTGCTCCTCGGACTTCGGGGTGCCCAGCTCCTGCAGGGCGGGCAGGTTGACGTTGATCGTGTTGGTCGCCGGGCAGTACGCCGCGGGCGAAATCGACTCCGCGTCCCGACAACTGGCCATCTCCATGTTCAGCGCGGGCGGGTCGTCGGGGGAGTAGACGTCGCCGAGCGTGCTCATCAGACTGTTCAGCAGATCGGCATCGATGACGCTGTCGCCGGCGGTCGGATCGCCATAGGAGTCGTAGGACAGGAACTTCGGCAGGTCGCCCTGGCGCTCGATGATCTCCTCCATGTCGATGGCCGCGCACTGATCGGCGTTCCCGCTGAACCCGATCTGGAAGGCGCTGATCCGATCCAGCGCCGATCCGTGGGCGTCGCCGGTGAGGATCGCCTCTTCCTGCGTCATCAGCGGGTCGCGGATGTAGATCGCCCCGGCCAGAACGTGATTGAGACCGTCGCCGGTACTCAGCGCGAAGCGGGGTGACTCTCCGGCGGCGACCCAGTGCAGATAGACCCCCGCGAAGCAGTCGGCCTGCTGTTCCTTGACCAGCACCGGGGTGGACTTCTCCACCAGATGTGCCTTGGCCTGCACGGCGTGGCCGTATTCGTGGGCCATCACGCCGACGACGCCCATCTCACCGAAGTACTGCGCCGCCCCGGGGATGAACTCGCCGCGATCCCAGGCCATCACATCGCCGTCAAAGCAATAGAACGCGTTGGACAGTCCGTAGAGATCGTTGCCGCAGACCTGCGGGGTGTTCGGGTCGGCGGCGTCATAGGAGACCAGCCCGGCGACCGGACTGTACGTACCGGTCAGCGCCCCGTTCCAGTTCTCCGACCAGAACTGCTCCAGATCGTCGATGGCTCGTAGGGCCAGCTGATCGACCGGTCCGCCATCGCTGTTCTCCGCGGTGCGCGTGGGAGCGGGCGCGTCGGGGCGCGGCCCGCTGGGGCCGTCACTGGCGGGCAACCCGCCGGCGCGGGAGGGGTCGTAGAGCATCGACACCGCGCGGCCGTCGAGCATGGTGGTGCCGCAACCTGTCAGCATCAGCGTCGCGATGAGTGCCACGCTGAGCCAACGAGCGAGGCGTGCGGCCCGTCGGTGCATGCCGACAGGCTAACAAGATGCGGCGCGGGACCTGTGTCCTCGACTACTGCGGCTGCTCGTCGACCTTGATGTCGAAGGTCACCTCACCACGGTTGACGGTCGTCACCGTCACGCCGTAGGTCTTGCCCGAATCCCTGAGTTCGCAGCGCAGCGTGGCGCCCTCGTCGCCGCTGAGATCGGACGGGCAGGTCACCGATTGCGGCGCCCGGCCGATCTGTCTGCTGATCTGCTCGGTGATCTGTTTCGCGACGGTGTCCTTGCCGATGGTCTGCGCGATGAGCAGGTCGACCTGGTCGCCCTCGGTGCTGCCCACCGTCACGCTGACACGGCGCTGCTGCCCCTCATCGGCCAGCGTGCAGTCCACCTGTGCACCGACGAATGCCTGGAGGTCCCCCGGGCAGCTCACCGAATCCGGCGCGGCGCCCGATTGCTCGGTGACCTCTTCGACGATCTCGTCCTGCAGTCGTTCCCTGCTGACGCTCTTGTCGGTCGGCACCGAGCACGACACGAGCGACGCCATGGCGACCAGCGCCGGCGCGACCATCGATCCCCGAGGCATAGCAGCACGATGACACACGTCCGACCCACCGGCAGCGTTATCGGAAGCGCGCCGCCAGGGCGCGCCGGTGCGCGATCGGGGACCCGAACAGTGACCGGTTCAGCGTGGCCCGCTTGAGGTAGACGTGCACGCCGCTCTCCCAGGTGTAGCCGATACCGCCGTGCAGTTGCATCGCCTTACCTGCGACGGCCACCGCGGTCTCGCCGGCATATGCCTTGGCCATGGACACCGCGGTCTGCGCATCGGAACCCGCGGCCACCGCGTCGACGGCGGCCTCGACCAGGCGGCGCGTCACCCGGATCTGCACCAGCATGTCCGCGCAGGCGTGTTTGACCGCCTGGAACGAGCCGATGGGCCGGCCGAACTGGTGGCGTATTCGGACATAGTCGACGGTGGCGGCCAGCATCGCCTCGGCCAGGCCGAGGCTGTCGGCGGCGACCGCGACGGTCCCGCGGTCCAGCAGGTGTTGGGTGGCCGGGAACGGCCATACCTGGGTGGGTTGCACACCGCCGGCGGTGACCGTGGCGAGCCGACGGGTCTCATCGAGCGTCGGCTGCGCGGTGATCAGTAGTCCGGTGGCCGCCGGGTCGATCTGTACCAGCGTGGGCGTGCCCTCGGAGTCCTGGGCGGGAATCAGCAGCCGGGTGGCCTCTCTGGCGTCCGGCGCGAAATCGGCAGTACCACTGAGACCATTGGCCGTCAGGGTGAACCCGATGCGGGGGTGGTCACCTGTGCTCAGCACGGCGACCGGTAATTCCGTGCCGCCGGCGGCCGCGGACAATGCCTCATCGCGGGCGGCGTCGGGGGGCAGCGCGAGCAGCGCGCCGATGCCGAGGCTGACGCCGAGGTGGCTGCTGCGCGCGGCGGCCCGTCCGAGTTCCTCGGCGACGACCGCGGTTTCGGCAAAGGACACCTCGGCGCCGCCGAGTGACTCGGTGATCTCCAGGCCGGGCCAACCCGCCTGGGTGAGCAGCGTCCAGTCCGGGTGCCCGGCGGTCAGCAGGTTCCTGGCCACCGCCCGCAGTTCCGGATGCAGATCGGCGAAGTCGCGTGTCATCATGCTCCCGCCGGTTCACGCGGCAGGCCCAGTCCGCGCTCACCGATGATGGTGCGCTGGATCTCGCTGGCACCGCCCGGGATGGTCCATTCCCAGGAGCCGATGAAATCGAGCACCCATGCGCCGGATTCCCAGCCGCTGGATATGGGTTTGGCCAGCACGGTGTGCCCGGCCAAACCGCTGATCTGGGCGCCGAAATCGGTGAGCCGCTGCAGCAGTTCGCTGTAGAACAGCTTCACCACCGACGCGTCGGCCGGGCCGTCACTTCGGCCCTCGACAAGGTCGCGGCACAGCCCGCGCAGCCCGGTGATCTCGATCTCGAACTGCGCCAGCCGATCTGCCACCAGCGACTCGGCGAGTACACCCGCGCGCGCACATTCGGCGACCAGCCAGCGGAAGCCGGCGTTGCCGAGTCGCTCGGCCAGCTCCAGCATCGTCATTCCCCGCTCGGCGCCCAGGGTTTCCTGAGCGACCTGCCACCCCTTGTTCTCCGGGCCCACCAGGTTGGCGGCCGGCACCCGGACGTCGTTGAGGAACACTTCGCAGAAATGCGATTCGCCGGTGGCCTGTTTGATCGGCCTGACCTCGATGCCGGGGGAGTTCATGTCCATCAGCAAGTACGAGATGCCGTGCCTTTTCTTGGCATCCGGATCGGTGCGGGCCAGCAGCAGGCACCAGTCGGCATGCAGACCGCCACTGGCCCAAACCTTTTGACCGTTGACGACGAAGTCGGCACCGTCGCGGCGCGCCGTGGTACGCAGGGCGGCGAGATCGGATCCGGCCTCGGGCTCGGAGAACCCCTGCACCCAGATCTCACCGTCGAGGATCGCCGGGAGGTGGCGGCGGCGCTGTTCCTCGGTGCCCGCGGCCAGCAGCGTGGAGGCGGCGTGGTGGATCCCGACGAACGCCAGCACCAGCCGGGGTGCGTCATGGGCGGCGAGTTCGGAGTACAGCACGATCTGTTCGGCCACCGACATGCCCCCGCCCCACTCGGCAGGCCAGTGCGGCACCGCGAATCCCGCGGTGTGCAACTCGGCGAACCAGGACTTCTGGAAGCGCACGTACTCGTCGTCGCTCACCCCGGTCTGGGCGGCGCGCCAATCGGGGGGCACGTGTTCGGCGCACCACTGCCGGACATGTGCGCGGAACTGCTCGATGTCCCGGGTCATGTGGCGTCGCTGTACAGCCCGGTCAGGCCGCGGGTGCCCAACAGTGCGGTCAGTTGTGCGCGGGTCGCCGACAGCCCCAGCGGCAGCCGCCGCAGCGGCTGGCTGTAGCGCGAGAGCCAGGACAGCACGGTCTCATCGCAGAAGCCGACCGCGCCGTGCAGTTGGTGTGTCACCCGGAACACCACCTCGGCAGCCTCCAGCGCCGCCAGTCGCAGGGCCAGCGCATCGGCGAGTGCGTCGGGTCCGTGAACGGTGGACAACGCATAGCGGGCCAACATCTCCAGGCCGCTGCGCTCCACCTCGGCGTCGGTGAGCTGGAACTGCACGCTCTGGAATCCCGACAGCGGCTGACCGAATTGCTGCCGTAGCTTGACATGGGCGACGGTGAGCTCCATGGCGCGGTCGAGCATGCCGAGCAGCGTCCAGCACGGCAGCACGAGGGCCAGAGCGACATCGGCGGCACCGGCGTCGTCGAGGTCGGTGAGGTGCAGCGAGGTGACGAAGGCCGTCCGGGAGTCGGTGGTGCCCGTCACCCGCGCCCGGTGCCCGTCCACAGTGACTGTCGCCCAGTCGCCCTCGACACCGGCGATGGTGGCGGCCGGGGCGGGACCGGCGACCACGATCAGTCCGTCGGCGTCGATATCGGCGGGCCGGGCCAGGCGCTCGGCCAACGGGTAGGGCAGACCCCAGTACCCGGCGCTGCGGCACAACGCGGCGGCGGCTTCGGCGGAGTCGGTGTCGCTGCGCGGCTCCAGATCCCAGGCGCCCAGGCCTTTCAGCACCATGCCGACGAGCGATTCCCGTTGGGAAGGATCGGCTTCGGCGCGCTGCAGCAGCGCATCGCCGCCGGCGGACTCGAAGGCCCGCAGGGCCTGCTCACCGTACTCGCGGGCTTCGGGACTCAGGTCGATGTACACGATGCCGCCAACAGGGTGCGGGCCAGCAGGATGCGCTGCATCTCGATACTGCCGGAGGACACCGTCGAGGGCTGCGAGTACCGCCAGTGGTCCTCCACCTCGGCGGTGAAGATCCGCGAAACCCCCTCGGGTAGTGCGGCGATGATCTCCATCAGCACCTCGGCGCTGTCCTGGTCGAGCTTGGTGACCGCAATGCGGTACGCCGCCGAATCGGTGGGGCGCACCTGTCCCTCGGCCTGCAGCGCCACCAACCGGTAGGCCATCAGTCTCGCCCGACGGCAGTGCGTGAGCATCCGCGCCCACCGGCCGCGGAGTTCCTCGGGCAGCTCGGACCAGTGCTCGCCGAGGGCCTTCGGGGCCAGATGTAGCAGCCGTTCACAGCGGGCATAGCGGGCGATGCCGACGCGCTCGAAGGCCAGCACGCTCTGCACCACCGTCCAGCCGTCGTCCACGCTGCCGAGCACATCGGCGTCGGTCACCCGCAGATCATCGAAGAACACCTCGTTGAGATGGTGCGGGCCCATCATCGTCTGGATGGGGCGCACTGTGATCGCCGGATCCGACATCGGCACCAGGAAGATCGTCAGGCCCCTTTGCTTTTTCTCCTGCCTGGACGTCCGAGCCAACAGGAAGCACCACTGCGCCATCGTCGCGTAGGAGGTCCAGATCTTCTGGCCGTTGATCACCCAGCCGTCGCCGTCACGCACCGCCGAGGTCCGCAGCGACGCCAGGTCCGAGCCGGCCTCCGGCTCGGAAAACCCTTGGCACCAGATCACGTCACCGGCCGCGATCGGCGGCAGGTGTCTGGCCTGCTGCTCCGGGGTGCCGTGACGCATGATGATCGGCCCCACCCAGTTGACGCCCATGTATTGCGCGCCGCGCGGTTCGTGGTGGGCCCACATCTCCTCGCGCACCACGGTCTGCTCCCAGGGTGAGGAGGCCTGCCCACCGAACTCGGTCGGCCACGACATACACAGCAGCCCACGCTCGGCGAGCAGCCGGCAGAAGGCCTGCGCCACCGCCAGGTCGTCGGGGTCGTGGGTGAAGGCGCCCAGATAGTCCTCGGCGATATGCGCTTTCACCAGGCCGCGCAGCTCGCCGCGCAGCGCGGCGGCGTCCGGCCCCATATCGAAGTCCACGTTCGCGATCGTAGGGCAATCCTTATAAGGATTGCTAGTATTTGTTTCCATGCGTACCCCGCAACACCGCATCGCCGAGACCGTCGCGGGCGAGCTGCGTGACCGGATCCTGGCCGGTGCCGACCGGTTGCCCACCCAGGACCAGCTGGTCACCGAGTTCGGCGTCAGCTATCCGTCGGTCCGTGAGGCGCTGCGCATCCTGGAGACCGAGGGGTTGGTGACGGTGCGCCGCGGCAGCGTCGGCGGCGCCGAGGTACACCGGCCCAGCGAGTCGTCGGCGGCCTACCACCTGGGTCTGGCGCTGCAGGGATCCGCCGTGTCACTCGGCGATCTGGCGGCCGGCCTGCAGCTGCTCGAACCGCTGTGTGTGGCCGAGGTGGCGCGCCGCACGGACCGGCTCAAGAGCGTCGTGCCGGTACTCACCCGCAATGTCGATGCGTCGGCGCAGGCGGTCGCCGATGGCGCCGCCTTCACCCGCATCGCGCGTGAATTCCATGATCTGGTGGTCGAATACACCCCGAATGCCACCGTCCGGCATGTGGTGGGCAGTCTGGTCGCGCTGTGGTCGGCGCAGGAGGAGAAGTGGGCCGACTACGTCGTCAAGCGTGGCGAATATCCGTCACCCGCCGAGGCTCGCGGCGCCGTGCGCACGCACCGCAGGCTCGTCGAGGAGATCGCCGCGGGCAACGCGGCCGAGGCCGAACGCATCGCGCGCAAGCACCTCGCCGCCACCCAGGCCGTACTGCTGGAACGCTTCACCGATGACGTGGTCCGGGCGGCACGTGGCGCAAAGCCGCACGAACGACGCACCTGCTGACCTAGGTTCTGCCCATGGCAGCAGTGGTGGTCACCGGGGCGGCATCGGGCATCGGACGGGCGAGCGCGCAGGCGCTGGTCGCCGACGGGCGGCGGGTGGTGTTGTGGGATCTCGCCCCCGAGGTCACCGAGGTGGCCGCCGAACTCGGGATGCCCGCCGCCGTCGTCGATGTCACCGACACCGCGGCGACGGCGGCCGCGATCGAGGCGATCGACGAGGTAGACGGTCTGGTGCACGCCGCGGGCCGGGTGATCCCGGAACCGGTGGGCGCCTACACCGAGGAATCCTGGGACGCGGTGCTCGACGTGAACCTGCGCGCGCAGGCGATGCTGGTGCAACAACTGCTGCCCCAGCTGGAGGCCAGTGCCCGCTCCGGCGGTGCGCCCGCGGTCGTCGGCATCTCGAGTATCGAAGGGCTGACGGCCAATCCGTTCATCCCGGCCTACTGCGCGTCCAAGGCCGGGCTGCTCGGGCTGACCCGGTCGATGGCCGCTCAGCTCGGCCCGTCCGGCGTCCGGATCAACGCCGTGTGCCCGGGCTTCATCCGCACCCCGATGCTGCAGATTGCCCTCGATGTCGACGAGGTGCGCGAGAGTTTCGTGCAGGCCGCGCCGCTGGGGCGCATCGGTGATCCCGAGGAGGTGGCCGCGGCGGTGGCGTTCCTGATGTCACCGAAGGCGTCGTTCATCACCGGTACCTATCTGGTGGTCGACGGGGGAGTGACGAGCCGTCACGCCTGAGGCAGGTCGAGGATGCGTCGGGTGACCTTGAGGATCTGGGCCCGCAGGGTGTCGTCGTCGACATCGTTGACCAGCGGGTGCATCACCGCCGCGCTGAGCGCCCCGGACATGACCGCGGCGTTGACCCGGGCCTCGACACCGACGCCGCCGCCGAGCAGGACCTGATACAGCCGCTCGATGAACTGCGCGAAGGGTCGGTGCTCGGCCAGCAGTCGCACCACCACCGGGTCGAACTGCAGCACACCGGTGAGCTGGCGGCGGGTGACGGCCATATCGACGACCCGGGTGAGCAGTACCTCGCGGGCGGCCACCTGGTCGGCCTCTGCTTCCGCGGCGTCCAGGGCGTCCTGGAGCGCGGAAAGCTCGGTCTCGGCCACCGCGATGACGACCTCGTCCTTGCTCTTGAACTGGTGGTAGACAGCGGCTTTCGTGACACCGATGGCATCGGCGATCATCTGCAGCGAGGTACCGCTGACACCGTGCGCGCCGAACAGGTCCAGGGCGGCGGTGATGACACGGGTCTGCGCGGCGCTGTAGGTGGTCGGCGCCAGCCTGCCCTCGGTGCTCACGCGGCCAGCGTAGCCGGTCGGCTAGGAGGGGCGGTCCGGGTCGGGGTCCAACCGGATGGCGCCGCGATCGAGCGTCCGGTCCGTGTCACGCCGAGCGGGGCGCGCTTTCGCGTTTCGGGGGCCACGGCACGAACCGCGAGACCCGGTCCACCACGTCCTGATAGGCGGGACGGCGCGCCAGGCTGCGTTCCTCCATCATCGGGATGCTCGCTCCGAGGAACATCGCCAGAATGGCGAGCGCACCGAGGATCAGCCACCACCAGTCCGCCGGCGCCGCCGCGGCGCCGAAGAGGGCCAGCGCCGCCCAGAAGCTGAACTCCCCGAAGTAGTTCGGATGCCGCGACCAACTCCACAGACCACGGTCCATGGCTTCACCGGTGCGGCGCTCGGCGACGAAGCGGTGCATCTGCACATCGGCGACGAGTTCCAGCGTGACCGCGGCCAGGCCGACCACGAAGGCGATCCAGGCCAGCCACACCAGTCCGGGTCCCGGTCGGGTCACCGCGACGTACACCGGCACCATGGCCAGGAAGACCTGCAGGGTCGGGATCAGATGGATGGCGACCAGGTCGGCGAGGATCTCGAAGCGGCCGGCGCGCTGTTTGAACATCGGGTAGCGCCAGTCCTCGTGGTGCAGTCCCGGGAACGCATACACCCAGTTCGCGGTCAGCCGGATCGCCCACAGCATCACCACGATGGTGATGAGCCAGACGCGCAGCTGGTCCACCTCGGTGCTGCGATACCACCAGTAGAACAACAGCAGCGGCGGGATGACGCTCCAGTAGGCGTCGTAGAAGCTGGAATTGCGGTACACCCGGCTGAAGGCGAAGATCGCCACGGTCGCCAGCAGATCGGCGATCAGGGTGTCCAGCCACAGTCGATCGGTGCTGGGGCCCAGCCACAACCACGCCACCGCCACCGCGATGGCGACGGCGTAGGCCACTGTCACCACGCCCAGCGAGCGCGCCTTGCTGATGGTCGTCATCCTCGGAGCCTAACCAGGCTCTCGACTCAGTCGCTGGCAGGCAGCGGCTTTGCTTCCTTGATCGCCAGGGGTGTGGTGCCGATGCTGAGCGTGCCCGCGCCGGCCTTGGTCACCAGGATCTCCGCGCCGCTGTCGTCGACGTAGCGCTTGCCCATCAGATTGCCGTCGGACAGTGCGGGATCCAGCGTCAAACCCTCGGCGGCTGTCTCACCGACGGGGATCAGCGGTGCGCCACCGGCGCGCAGGTCGTCCAGACCCTCGGAGGCGCGCACCACGATGACCTGGGTGTCGCACACCTGGCTCTGCAGGCGGGTGCCGTTCTTGATCATGCGGGCTCCTTTGCGTTCAATTCGCTGACGAGTTCACGGCGCAGCACCTTGCCGGTCGCGTTGGTGGGCAACTCATCGCGGAAGACGACCCGGTCCGGGGTCCGTGATCCGCGCAACTGGGCACGGACGAACTCGCGGAGTTCGTCGGCCTGCGGGTTGGCGCCGGGTGCGGGGACCACGACGGCGACGATGATCTGGCCCCATTCGGGATCCTCGGGGCCCACCACCGCGCAGTCGTGGACGTGCGGGTGTTCGACGAGTACGTCCTCGATCTCGGCGGGTGCGATGTTCTCGCCGCCACGGATGATGGTGTCATCGGAACGTCCGCCGATGTAGAGGTAACCGTCCGCGTCGAGCGTCGCGACATCCTTGGTGGGAAACCAGCCCTCGGCATCGAGCACCGAGCCGATACCGGTGTAGCGGCCCGACACCTGCTCGCCGCGCACGTACAGTTCACCGGTTTCGCCTGCGCCCAGGACGGTTCCGTCCTCGGCCCGGATCTGCACCTCGATGCTGGGCACCGGCTGGCCGACCGAACCGAGCCGCTTGGCCACCGCGTCGTCATCGGAGCCCAGGGCCACGCGGTGATCATCGGGGGTCAGCACCGCGATCGTCGAGCTGGTCTCGGTGAGGCCGTAGGCATTGACGAAGCCGACGGCGGGCAGCAGCTCAAGAGCCTTGCGCACCAGGGGCAGCGCGACCTTGGAGCCGCCGTAGGCCAGCGTGCGCAGTGTCGGCAGGGCGGTGTTCTGGGATTCCAGTACGGTGACGATGCGGTCCAGCATGGTCGGCACGACCGTCGCGGAGGTGACGCCCTCGGACTCGACCAGGCGCACCCACTCGCGGGCATCGAACTGGGTGAGATAGACCATCTTTCGGCCCGCGTACAGATTCGACAGCGCCGCCGAGACCCCGGCGATGTGGTAGGGCGGTACGCAGATCAGCGCGGCGTCACCGGGTTCGGCGGAGTCGAACTCGACGGTGCCGGTGATATAGCTGGTGAGGTTGTTGTGCGTCAGTTCAACGGCTTTCGGTGCCGATGTGGTGCCCGAGGTGAACAGCACCACGCCCACCGAGTCCGGATCGGGGAACTGTGCAGCGGGTTCGGCGGTGCGCGCTGCGGCCAGGAACTCCGCGGACACGATCGTCTGAAAACCGGTACCGACGGCGTCGCGGTACTCGTCGTCCACCACCACCAGCGGTTTCGGCAGCCGCGCGATCAGGGCCCGCAGGCCGTCGGCGCTCAACCGGTAGTTCAGCGGTGTCACGGGCACCCCGGCGCGCGCGGAGGCGAACAGCAGCAGCGGCAGCACGGCACCGCCGGCGCCGACATAGGCGACGTGCTCGGCACCCGAGGCCGCCACCACGCCGGCACCGCCATCGGCGAGCTCACTCAATTCACCGGTGGTCAGGCGCAGATCGCCCGATACGACCGCCGTACGGTCCGGATCGGTCGAGGACGCCATCTCCAACAGCAGCGAGATACTCATGATTTGTCCACGAAGATATCCCAGATGGGATCGTCGCCACCGCCATAGCCGGAAAGGTCGGTGACGCCTGCGTCGGCGAGCACGTCGGCGTCGATGTAGGTCTGGCCGTTGGACTCCTTGGCCGGACCGGTCAGGATCCGCACCGCGGCGTCGGCCATGATCTGCGGACTGCGGGACGCCGAGGCCAGGTTGTCGCCGTCGGCCAGGTTCGTCACCGCCGAGGTCGCGATATAGGTCTGCGGCCACAGGCAGCTGAACCCGATGCCGGAATCCTTGAACTCCTGCGCCCAGCCCAGCGACAGCAGCGTCATGCCGTATTTGGACACCGTGTAGACGGGGTGTGCGCCCAGCCAGTAGGGATTCAGGTTCAGTGGCGGCGCCAGCGTGATGACATGAGCTTTCGGGGACTTCTGCAGGTGCGGCAGCGCCGCCTTGGTGAGCAGGAATGTGCCACGCACGTTGATGTCCATCATCAGGTCGAACTTCTTGGCGGCAAGGTGTTCGGTGGACTCGGTGGCGATGGCGCTGGCGTTGTTGATGACGATGTCGACGCCACCGAAGGTCTGCACCGCGGTGTCGATGGCGCGCTGCACATCTTCTTCTTTGCGAACGTCGCCGACGACGGCCACGGCCTTGGCGCCGACGGCTTCGACATCGGCGACGGCGGTGTGCACGGTTCCCGGCAGCTTCGGGTGGGGCTCGGCGGTCTTGGCCAACAGCACCACGTTGGCGCCCTGCTGTGCGGCGCCGAGTGCGATGGCCAGGCCGATACCGCGGCTGCCGCCGGACACCACCAGCGTTCGATCGGCGAGCGGACGTTGCGCGCTGGACATAATGACTCCTTGGACGGAAGGGTCTTGCTTCCCCTGATGGTATTGGCATTCTCATTTTCAGCAAGTGTCATAATCGCGCATGGCCAGGCACGACACGGCGCCGGGGGGTTGTCGACCTGCCCGTCGTGCGCTGCTCCGACCGCTCCGCAAGCCCTCAGGGTGCACGTTTTCAGCCAGCGGTATTGGCATTCTCATTTTGAGCAAGTACGTTATCCAATGATGAGCGACGACGTCTTTACACCCTCCGGCATCCCGCTGGCTCCTGTGTACGGTCCCGCCGACCGCACGGGAGATCCGCCCGCGCCGGGCGACTACCCGTTCACGCGCGGAAACTTCGCCTCGGGATATCGCGGTAAGACCTGGACCTTCCGGCAGTACTCCGGGTTCGGCACCGCCGAGGAATCCAACGCGCGCTACCGGTATCTGCTCGGTCAGGGCGGCACCGGTCTGTCGGTGGCGTTGGACCTGCCGACCCAGTGCGGGTACGACTCCGATGACCCGGAGTACGGGGAGGAGGTCGGCCGCGTCGGAGTCGCGGTAGATACCCTGGCCGATGCCGAGATCCTGTTCGACAGCATCCCGCTGGACAAGATCAGCACCAGCTTCACCATCAACGGCACCGCCGCGATCCTGCTGGCGTTCTACGTCGCCGCTGCGGAGAAGAAGGGTGTGCCGCGCGAAAAGCTCACCGGCACCATCCAGAACGACATCCTCAAGGAGTACGCCTCGCGCGGGACCTGGATCTGGCCGCCCGAGCCGTCGCTGCGGCTGATCGCCGACACCATCGAGTTCTGTGCCGCCGAGGTCCCGCGGTTCAACGCCATCTCGGTGGCGGGTGCGCATTTCCGCGATGCGGGTGCCAATGCCGTCCAGGAGATGGCCTTCACCCTGGCCGACGGGGTCACCTACTGCGACACGGTCATCGAGCGTGGCCGCATGACGATCGACAAATTCGCTCCGCAGATCTCCTTCTTCTTCTACACCCACGGCGACTTCTTCGAGGAGATCGCCAAGTACCGGGCGGGCCGCAGGCGGTGGGCCACCATCGTGCGTGAGCGCTACGGCGCCACCACCGACAAGGCCGCGATGTTCCGGTTCGGCTGTGTCGCGGGCGGCGCGTCGCTGTATGCACCGCAGGCGCAGAACAACCTGGTCCGGGTCGCCTACGAATCGTTGGCGGCGGTGCTCGGCGGGGTGCAGTCGATGTTCACCGCGGCGTGGGATGAGCCGTTCGCGCTGCCCAGTGAGGAGTCGGCGACGTTGGCGCTGCGCACCCAACAGATCCTGGCGTATGAGACCGGCGTGACGAAAGTCGCCGATCCGCTGGGGGGTTCGTACTTCGTCGAGGCGCTCACCGACGCCACCGAGGCCAAGATCATCGAGATCATGCACGATCTCGAACAGCACGGTGGCATGGTGCGCTGCATCGAGGACGGCTACCTGCAGGGACTGATCGCCGATGAGGCGTTCAAGATTCACCACGAGATCGAGTCCGGCGAGCGGCCGGTCGTCGGCGTGAACACGTTCGTCGTCGATGAACCCGCACCCGACCTGGCCACCTACGAACTCGATGCCGAGGGCCGGGACAAGCAGCTGGCGCGGTTGGCCAAGGTCAAGGCCGAACGCGATGATGTCGCCGTGAAAGAGGCCCTGGCCGCGCTGGCCCGAGCAGCCGAGGGAGACGACAACCTGATGCACAAGCTGATCGACTGCGCAGGAGCGTATTGCACCGTGGGTGAGATGGTCTCGGCGCTCAAGGCAGTGTGGGGCGAATTCCAGCAGCCGGTGGTGTTCTAGTGGCTACCCGCGTATTGGTCGCCAAGCCCGGTCTGGACGGTCACGACAAGGGCGCCAAGATCGTCGCGCGCACGCTGCGTGATGCCGGCTTCGAGGTCGTCTACACCGGTATCCGTCAGCGTGTCGAGGACATCGTCTCCATCGCGCTGCAGGAAGACGTTGCTCTGGTGGGCCTTTCGATCCTCTCCGGCGCGCATGTCGGGTTGACCACCCGTGTCGTGGACGCGTTGCGGGCCGCCGATGCCGGCGATATCGCCGTGGTGGTCGGTGGCACCATTCCCGAGGCCGATGTGCAGAAACTGCTGGATGCCGGTGCGGCCGCGGTGTTCCCGACCGGGACGTCGCTGGAGAGACTGGTGACCGATGTGCGCGCGCTGACCGAGAAGGTTTCCGAGTCATGAGACTGGGCGTGATGATCGGGGCCGAGCGCGGCGATATGGCTCGCAAGGTCAGCAAGCTGATCTCCGATATCGAATGGGCCGATTCGGCCGGCCTGGCCACCGCGTGGATGCCGCAGGTGCCCGACGATTTCGATCTGCTGACCATGGTGGCGCTGATGGCGTCGCACAGCACCCGCATCGAACTCGGCACCGCCGTGGTGCCGCTGCAGGCGCAGCACCCCATTGCATTGGCCCGGCAGGCACTTTCGGTGCACGCCATATCGAACGGGCGGCTGGCGCTCGGTGTCGGGCCGTCGCATCACTGGATCATCCGCGACATGTTGGGCCTGCCCTATGACAAGCCCGCCGCCTACACCCGCGACTACCTGCAGGTGTTCAACGCTGCCATCTCGGGGCCCGGACCGGTGGATGTCGAGAACGACAACTTCACGGTGCACAACCCGACGGCGCTCGGTGCCGCGACGCCGATGCCGGTGCTGGTCGCTGCGCTCGGCCCGGTGATGCTGCAGATCGCCGGCGAGCAGGCCGATGGGACCTCGCTGTGGATGGCCGACGAGAAGGCCATCGGCGAGCACATCGCGCCCAAGATCAA
The DNA here is from genome assembly GCA_030499155.1 of Mycolicibacterium frederiksbergense. GTDB lineage: Bacteria > Actinomycetota > Actinomycetes > Mycobacteriales > Mycobacteriaceae > Mycobacterium > Mycobacterium frederiksbergense_A. The sequence goes on from JAUKNU010000001.1 coordinate 3,312,896, forward strand.
CAAGGCCGCCGCCGGTGCGGGCAAGCCCGCACCGCGCATCGTGGCCGGCATCCCGGTCACGTTGTGCGCGAACTCCGAGATCGACGAGGCGAAGGACCGGGCCAACCGGATCCTGGCCGAGGCCGAGACCTCACCGAACTACCAGCGCCTGCTCGACCGTGGCGACGCCCGCACTGTCGGAGATCTCTGCGCCGCCGGTGACGAAGAGTCGATCCTCAAGCGGTTCAAGGCGTTCGCCGACGCCGGTGTCACCGACCTCTCGGTGCGGCTGCTGCCGATCGGCGACACCCGAGACGAGTTGATCGCGTCGAAGTACCGAACCCGTGAGGTGATCGCCGAACTCGCCAAGCAGGTCTCGTGAGCTCACCCGATTCCCCGGTCGCTGCGCTCCTGCCCGCCGGACCGCTGCACGGCATCCGCATCATCGAGGTCGGCGTCATGCTGGCCGGCCCCTACGCCACCATGCTGCTGGCCGACCTGGGCGCCGAGGTCATCAAGGTCGAGCCACCCGGCGGTGAGATCTCCCGGCAGGTCAGCGACAGCTATTTCGCCAGCCTCAACCGCAACAAGCGCAGCGTCTGCCTGGACCTGGCCTCCCCGGACGGGCGCGCCAGACTCGGTGAGCTGGTGGCCGATTCGCATGCGCTGCTGGTCAACATGAAGCCTTCGGCGATCAAGAAGCTCGGCCTGACCTATGAGAACCTGCGCCGGTTCAACGAGAAGATCGTGTGCGTCGCGCTCACCGGTTACGGCCTGCACGGCGGGGACGACCCGGCCTTCGACTACGTCATCCAGGCCGCGACCGGAGTCGCGGCGATGACCGGTGACCCCGACGGTCCGCCCACGCTGCCGGGCTACTCGGCGGCCGACAACTCCACCGGTCTCACCGCCGCGCTGGGCCTGCTCGCCAAGATCGTGTCCGGCCACGGCGGGCAGGTCGATGTGTGCCTGCGCGATGTGATGCTCTCGCAACTGAACTACCGGGCCGCTGCCTATCTCAACGACGGTGCCGAACCGAAGCGCTACCCGTTCGGCGCGCACTCCTATTACGTCCCCGCACAGCTGTTTCCGACCGCCGAAGGCCATCTCGCGCTGTTCATCACCCACGACGGCTTCTGGCGGTCGTTCGCGGGTGAAGCGGGAATCGCCGGCTTCGAGACCATGGTCGAACGCGCCGCGGCACGCGAGGATGTCCTGGCGCTGGTGTCGGCCGCGTTGGCTTCCGATACCGCGGTGAACTGGGAGATCCGGCTGAAGCCACTCGGCATCCCGGCGGCGGCGGTGCGCTCGCTGCCGGAGGCGTTGGAGGACACCCCGGAGATCGTGGTCACCGCGGGGGATTTCCGGCTGGTGGGCAGCCCGATCCGGGTGCAGGGTTTCGAGCCGGAGTACCGGCCGGCACCGGTGTTCGACGCTGCCCCTCAGTCGTCGTAATCGACCGTCAGCGGGCCCGGGTCCGGGATCGCCTGACACGTCAGCACGTAGCCCTCGTCGACCTCGTCGTCGTCGAGCGCGTCGTTGACCTTCATGGTCGCGCTGCCCTCGGTGAGCTTGGCGATGCAGGTGCCGCAGTTGCCGGCCTCGCAGGCGAACGGGGGAGTCAGGCCGGCCCGTCGTGCCGTCTCCAGCAGTGTCTCGCCCGCGACCGGTAGTGCGGTCGTGCGCGCACCGTCGAGCAGGATCGTCACTTCGTCGGCGGGCACTGGTTCGGCCGTCATCAAGCTCTCCTGGCGTTGGATTCTGACAAACGGAGAATATCATTCTCCGTTACGGATAAGGTAGTCGGTTGATGGCTGCAGCGAACGAATCGGTCCTGGCATTCGGGGACCGCCAGTACACCATGGCCGAGCTGGACGCGCTGTCCGACGGGATGGCCGCCACGCTCGCGGCCCGCGGCGTGCGCGCCGGTGACCGGGTTGCCCTGATGTCGTCCAACCGCCCGGAGTTCGTCGTTGCGCTGCGGGCGATCTGGCGTCTCGGCGCGGCGGTGGTGCTACTCAGTTCGGGCTGGAAACCGGCCGAGGTCGCGCATGCGCTCGCGCTGACGGCACCGGTGCTGGGCGTCGGGGATGCCGAGGTGCTGGCCGACCACATCCCGATGCTGCACCTCGACGAGCCGATCACGCCCGCCGGCGGCGGATGGGACCCGGTACCCCCCGAGGCCGACGCACTGTTCGTGTTCAGCTCCGGAACCACGGGCATGCCCAAGGCCGTGCGGCACACCCATGCGGCGTTCGCCGCAGCGGTGCGGCACTGGCGGACCGCGCTCGGTCTCACGGCCGATGATCGCATGCAGATCATGACGCCGCCCTCGCACATCCTCGGGCTGCTCAACATCGCCACGATTCTCGACACCGGGGCCTGGATGCGCCTGCACCCGCGCTTCGATGTCGACCGGATGCTGGCCCATATCCAGGATGACCGCATCACCGTCGAAATGGCCGTCGCGCCCATCGCTTTGGCCATCGCCGCGCATCCGGAACTGGAGAGCTACGACCTGTCATCGCTGCGCTACATCATGTGGTGCGCGACGCCGGTCACCAAGAGCGTTGCCGACACCGTCACCGACCGGATCGGCGTGCCCTGGGTGTCGGCATACGGCGCCAGCGAATTGCCGGTGATTGCCTGCTGCCCGATCGGCGACGCCCGGTTGGACACCGTCGGCAAACCGGTGCCCGGTGTGTCGGTGCGCATCGCCGAGAACGGTGAGATCCAGGTGCGCTCGGAGTCGGCGATGGCCGGTTATCTGCCCGACGACGCCACGGCAGAGGCGTTCGAGGACGGGTGGTACCGCACCGGGGACATCGGCGAACTGGACAGCGAGGGCTGGCTGCGGATCACCGACCGGCTCAAAGAAATGATCAAGGTGCGCGGTTTCCAGGTGGCGCCCGCGGAGGTGGAGGCGGTGCTGCACGGGCATCCGGCGGTGCAGGACTGCGCGGTGTTCGGCGTCCCCGACGGTGTGAACGGCGAGGCGGTCCTTGCGGCCGTCGCCACCGGAAAGCCGGTCACCGAACAGGAACTGATCGCCCTGGTGGGTGAGCGGCTGTCATCGTACAAACGGCCCAGCCGGGTGGTTTTCGTCGACGTCATCCCGCGATTGCCGTCGGGGAAGGTGTTGCGGCGGGTGCTGCGCGACCAGCACGGCTAATCGGCGGTCAGTTCCTCGGAGCGCTGCACGGTGCCGGTGACCCCACTGGCGTCCTGGCCGGCGAGCAGTACCGCGGCCCGCCCCATGGCCTCGGGCGGTTCGACCATCTCCGGTGGGACCTCGAATCCACCGCCACCGGCCTGCCAGCCCTCGGTGAGCACCACCCGGGATGGGCTCAGGCAGTTCACCGCGATGTTGTCCGGCCGCAGGTCGTCGGCCAAGCCCAGGTACAGCCGCTCGGCGGCGGCCTTGGACACCCAGTAGGCGTTCGCGCCGGGCATTCCGACACCGGTGGTGGTGATGGCCATCAGTGATCCGCCGCCGCGGGCCCGCACGTGCGGGATCACCGCCTTGGTCACCAGGAAGACGCCGGTCAGATTGACGTCCAGGCAGAGCTGCCAGCGTTTCAGCGGTGTCGATTCGATCGGTCCCAGCCACAGCACGCCCGCGTTGGCGACCAGGATGTCGATTCCGCCGAACTCCGAAACCGTCTCGGCGACAGCGCTGTCGACCGACTCTTCGCTGGTGACATCGCATGGAACGGCCAGCGCGCTGCCGCCCAGGCTGCGGATCGACTCCGCCACCGAGCCGATGGTGCCGGGCATCTTGCCGAGTTGTTCGGAGCGGGCCGCCACCGCGACCGATGCGCCGGCCGCGGCGAGCGCGTGGGCGATGGTCGCGCCGATCCCGCGGCTGGCGCCGGCGACGAAGGCAGTCCTGCCCGCCAGCGGACTCACTTGGGCGGGAACCGCAGGCCCCCGTCGAGGCGGATGATCTCGCCGTTGAGGTAGTCGTTCTCGATGATGCTCTGGGCGAGTTGGGCGTACTCGGTCGAGCGGCCCATGCGCTTGGGGAACGGGATCTGCGGGCCCCAGTACTGCTCCAGCTGGTCGGCGGCCTTGCCGTATGCCGGGGTGTTGATGGTGCCCGGAGCGATGGTGTTGACGCGGATTCCCAACGGGGACAGGTCGCGTGCGGCCACCAGCGTCATACCGAGCACACCACCCTTGGCGGCGGCGTAGGCCAGCTGGCCGATCTGTCCTTCGTAGCCGGCGATGGATGCGGTGTTGACGATGACGCCGCGGCCGCCCTCTTCCAGGGGCTCGGTGCGGGCGATGGCCGCCGCGGCCAGCCGCATCACATTGAACACCGCGGTCAGATAGAACTTGACGGTCGTCTCGAACCCTTCCAGTCCGTGTGGCGACCCGTCCTTGCCGACCAGCCGGCCGCCGGCCGCCGGACCGCCGTGGGTATCGACCGAGATGCGCAGCGGGGCAAGAGCTTCAGCCTCGGCGATGGCGGCGTTCACCGATTCCTCGGAGGTCGCATCGGTGCGGATGTACTTCACACCGAGCTCGTCGGCGAGTTTGGGGCCCTTCTCGTCGGCCAGATCCGCGACAACCACTTTGGCGCCCGCGGCGTGCAGTCGGCGGACCGTCGCCTCTCCCAGGCCTCCTGCGCCACCCACGACGAGCGCGGAGCTACCGGCGATGTCCATTCACTTCTCCTTCTTGCAACTGGCACTCTCGAACTGTGAGAATAACATTCTCACTCCACCGTGAAAGGGGCAGTTTCGATGCCTGACGCCGTGATCGTCTCCGCGCTGCGCACGCCGATCGGCACCGCCAAGAAAGGCACGCTGCGCGATACCGACGCCTATGTGCTGGCCGACCACGTCGTCGGCGCGGTCGCCGCCGGACTCGATGGCGCACCGGTGGACGACGTCATTCTCGGCGAGGGGCTCTACGGTGGCGGCGTGGTGGCCCGGCATGCGGCGGTAACCGCGGGACTGACCTCGGTGCCGGGGCTGGCCATGAACCGGCACTGCGCCGCCGGGCAGGCCGCGGTGCAATCGGCCGCGGCGAGCATTCGGTCCGGGATGGATCAGCTGATCATCGCCGGTGGGGTGAATTCCGCATCCACCTCGCCACGGTTCCTCCGTCAGGTGGGCGAGGAGTTCCAGCCGTGGTTCCCGCCGACCCATCCGGATAGGCCCGACGCGCCCAATATGGACATGTCGATCACCGTCGGCTGGAACGCGGCGGTCAAGGCCGGGGTGAGCCGCGAGGAGATGGACGCCTGGGCGCTGGGCTCGCACCGGAAGGCCATCGCGGCCATCGACGGGGGCCGTTTCGCCGACGAGATCCTGCCGATCGACACCCCGCACGGGGTCTTCGACACCGACGAGCATCCGCGCCGTGACACGACATTGGAGAAGCTGGCCGGCCTCAAGGTGCTGCACCCGGAGATCGAAGGCTTCTCGATCACCGCGGGCAACGCCTGCGGCGCCAACGACGCCTCGGCGGCCCTGGCCATCGCCAGCGACCGGCTCGGACTGCCGGCGCTCGGCACCATCCGCGCCTGGGCGTCGGTCGGGGTGGATCCCGCGTTCACCGGGCTCGCCCCGGTGGAGGCCATCACCAAAGCCCTGTCCCGGGCCCGGATCTCGCTGTCCGATGTCGACCTGTTCGAGATCAACGAGGCGTTCGCGGCGATGTGTGTGGCCACCATCAAGCTGCTCGACATCGACCCGGACACGGTCAACGTCAGCGGCAGTGGGTGCTCCCTGGGGCATCCGGTGGCCGCCACCGGCGCTCGGATGATCGTCACCCTGGTCCATGAACTGCGCAGGCGCGGAGGCGGTATCGGGGTGGCCGCGATGTGTGCGGGCGGCGGTATGGGTTCGGCCACGGTCATCGAGGTCGCGCCATAAAGTCGCAGTCGATGGATATCCAGGACCTCCTCGACGCCGCGCGCGGCGGATCGCAGCGTGCCGCAGGCCGGCTACTGAGCCTGGTCGAGAGCGAACGTCGCGACGACGTGCTGGCGGTGTTGCCCGCGCGTCCGGTACGCACCGTCGGGATCACCGGGCCACCGGGTGCCGGAAAGTCCACCACCGTGGCGGTACTGGTGTCGGTCTACCGGGCCCGCGGCTTGCGGGTGGCGGTGCTCGCGGTGGACCCGTCCTCGCCCTACAGCGGGGGAGCGCTGCTGGGGGACCGGATCCGGATGGCCGCGCACATCAACGACCCCGACGTGATGATCCGGTCGGTGGCCACCCGCGGACATCTGGGTGGGCTCGCCGCCGCGGTGCCCGCCGCGATCCGGCTGCTCGCGGCCCTGAACTACGACATCGTCGTGCTGGAGACGGTGGGGGTCGGTCAGTCGGAGATCGAGATCGCCGCCGTCGCCGATCCGACCGTAGCCATCCTGAACCCCGGGGCGGGCGACGCGATCCAGGCCGCCAAGGCGGGTCTGCTGGAGATCGCCGACATCATCGTGGTCAACAAGGCCGATCGCGAGGGCGCCGACCAGACCGCCAGGGACCTGCACATCGAGACCGGCCTGCCGATTCTCAAGATCATCGCGTCGCAGAGCGCCGGCATCGAGGAGCTCGTCGCCGCCATCGACGCCCACCACCGTTCCGATACCGCCGAGCGCCGGGCGGTGCGGGCGCGGCTGCAGATTCTGTCGTTGGCCCAGAGTGTGCTGCAGTCCCATCCCGGTCTCGACGAACTGGCCGGCCAGGTGGCCGGGGGCGCCCTCGACGTCTACGCCGCGACCACCCGGTTGCTGGATGGTGCGCAGGTCAAACCCCAATGAGAATGTGGTTTCCGCTTTAGAGAAATGCTACTGTACGAATTCGTCAGTACATTCTTCTACAGGTAGCCGAGGAGCCTGATGCAGAAGGCGCTTGCCCCCGAGATCTCCACCTGGCCCGATGAGAATCCCCAACTCATCGGCAGCCGGTGTGGCGCGTGTTCCGCGACGACGTTCCCGCGTCAACTGCGCTGCCCCAGGTGCAGCAAGGCCGAGATGTCGGACCTGCTGCTGCCGCGCCGCGGCACCGTCGTGGCCTGGACCACGCAGGGGTTCCCGCCGGGAGCGCCCTACGCCGGACCGACCGGCAAGGACTTCGTGCCGTTCGGTGTCGGCCTCGTGCAACTGGGTGATCTGATCCGCGTCGAGGGTCGGCTCACCGAAAACGACCCCGCCAAGCTGAAATTCGGCATGGAGGTCGAACTGACCATGGCGCCGTTCGCCACCGATGCCGACGGCGACGAACTCGTCACCTTCTGGTTCAAGCCCGTCGAGGAGTCCAAGGCATGAGCAACGATGTAGCGATCATCGGCGTCGGCATCCATCCCTTCGGCCGGTTCGACAAGACCGCGATGGAGATGGGCGCCGAGGCGATCACCAGTGCGCTGGCGGACGCGAAGCTGGAATGGAAGGACATCCAGTTCGGGTTCGGCGGCAGCTACGAGGTGTCCAATCCCGATGCCGTCACGCGCCTGGTCGGGCTCACCGGCATCACCTTCACCAACGTTTTCAACGCCTGTGCCACCTCGGCCAGCGCCATCCAGCAGACCGCCGACACCATCCGGTTGGGCAAGTACGACATCGGTATCGCGATCGGCCTGGACAAGCATCCGCGCGGTGCCTTCACCGATGATCCGGCCAAGCTCGCGCTGCCCCAGTGGTACGCCAACAACGGCCAGTTCGTGACCACGAAGTTCTTCGGTATCAAGGCCAACCACTACATCCACAAGCACGGCATCTCCGAGGAGACGTTGGCGCGGGTGGCCAACAAGAACTTCCGCAACGGCATGCTGAACCCGAATGCGTTCCGGCGCAAGGAGATCTCCGTCGAGGAGATCATGGCCTCACCGGTGCTGAACTACCCGCTGCGCCAGTACATGTTCTGCGCCCCCGATGAGGGCGCCGCCGCGGTCATCATGTGCCGCGCCGACATCGCCCACCGCTACACCGACAAGCCGGTGTATGTGCGTGCCAGTGAGATTCGTACCCGTACCTTCGGCGCCTACGAGGTGCACGCCACCTCGGCGCCCCTGGACGAGGATCCCTCGCCGACGGTGTTCGCGGCCAAGGCGGCCTATGAGGCCGCCGGCATCGGGCCCGAAGACGTCGACATCGCGCAATTGCAGGACACCGACGCCGGCGCCGAGGTCATCCACATGGCCGAGACCGGCCTGTGCGCCGACGGTGAGCAGGAGAAGCTGCTGATCGACGGAGCCACCGAGATCACCGGTTCGATCCCGGTCAACACCGATGGCGGTCTGATCGCCAACGGTGAGCCGATCGGTGCCTCGGGCCTGCGCCAGATGCACGAACTGGTCCGGCAGCTCCGCGGCGAGGCGGGCGAGCGTCAGGTCCCCGGCAACCCGCGGGTGGGCCTGGCACAGGTGTACGGGGCGCCCGGCACCGCATCGGCGACCATTCTCTCGCTGTAGTGTGCCCGGCGCGGTAACGGCGTTCTCATAGGAATAGAGTGCGATTCATGGCTGACCAAACTCCTGAATACCGCTTCGTGACATACGAAACCCTCGACGAGGGCTCCATCGCCAGGATCATGCTGAACCGGCCGGAGGCCCGTAACGCGCAGAACCGCGGCATGCTGGTGGAGTTGCATGAGGCGTTCCTGCGCGCCGAAGCCGACGACACCGTTCGGGTGGTCATTCTCGGCGGCAACGGCCCGATGTTCTCGGCCGGACACGATGTCGGATCCAAGGTGCAGCGCGCCGAGTACACCCCGGGACCGGATCAGCATCCCAGCTTCGCGGTGAACGGCGGCACCCGCCAGGGCGCGGAGAGCCTGATGCTGCAGGAGTGGCATCACTACTTCGAGAACACCCGGCGCTGGCGCAATCTGCGCAAGATCACCATCGCCTCGGTACACGGTGATGTCTACGCGGCGGCACTGATGCTGATGTGGTCCTGCGACCTGATCGTCGCCGCCGACAACACCCGATTCACCGATGTCGTCGGCACTCGGCTGGGCATGTGCGGCGTCGAATACTTCGCGCACCCTTGGGAATTCGGCGCCCGCAAGACCAAGGAACTGATGCTCACCGGGGATACGCTCTCGGTGGAAGAGGGCCACGCGCTGGGCATGGTGTCCAAGATCTTCCCGGCCGACGAATTGGCCGACAAGACGCTCGAATTCGCCCGCCGCATTGCCAAGGTGCCGACCATGGCGGCGCTGCTGGTCAAGGAGTCGGTGAACCAGACCCAGGACAACCAGGGGTTCTACAACTCGCTGAACGCCTGCTTCACCCTGCACGAGCTGAACCACAGCCATTGGGCGCAGGTGCACGAGAACAAGTTCCCGGTCGGACTGGTCGAGGACGGACTTGAGGACTGGAAGACCGCGGGCCCGCCGAAGGCCGCGGTCAAAGACCAGCCCTAGCTTGCGATTTGTGGAGTTCTCGTCGGAACCATTCCGACGAGAACTCCACAAATCACTCGAGGGATTCGCCGGTGGCGGCGGCGTACCCGCTGCGGTAGCCGAAGGTCATGGCCGGGCCCAGCGTGCCGCCCGCGCCGCCGTAGGCCTTGCCGGTCACCCCGGCCATCGCGTTCCCGGCGGCAAACAGTCCGGGGATGACCTTCCCGCTGACATGCAGGACGCGGCCGTCCCTGTCGGTACGCGGACCACCCTTGGTGCCCATCGCGCCGACGGCCACCGGCACCGCGTAGAACGGGGCGGTGTCCAACGGGCCCAGGGTCTGCAGCGCCGGCGTCGCCGCGGTGGGATCGCCCCAGTATCCGTCGTATGCGCTTGCGCCACGGCCGAAGTCGGGGTCTTTCTCGTCGGCGACGTTGGTGTTCCAGGCGTCGACGGTCCGGGTGAGGCCTTCGGGGTCGATACCGAGCTTGGCGCCCAGATCATCGAGGGTGGCGGATTCGTGGAACCAGTCCGGCGCCGGCCCGTCGGGATCGACCCCGAGGAATCCGTAGCGTTTGAGGTGCTGCGCGTCGAAGACGATCCAGGCCGGATCGTTGAGGTAGCCGGCTCGCGGGTCGAGGTGATGGAACGGTCCGGCCATCGAGTTGTACTCGCCGGCCTCGTTGAGGAAGCGTTTGCCCGCCCGGTTGACGATGATGCTGCGCGGACGGGTCCGTTCCAGCCGGACGCTTCGGCTGCGGGGCTGCCCGCCCAGGGTGTCCCCGGGGATCTGCACGATGGGTACCCACCAGGCTTCGCCCATGTTCGCCAGATCGGCGCCGTGTGCCATGGCCATCCTCAGGCCGTCGCCGGTGTTGTTGGGCGGTGAGACTGCGCCGCGCATCGGCCCGCGCAGGTAGGCCTCCACAAGCTGGGGATCCCATTCGAATCCACCGGTACCCAGGATCACCCCGCGACGGGCCCGGACCGCGATGTCCTTGCCGCCGTGGTTGATCCGCACGCCGGTGATGCCCTGCGCCGATCCGATCAGTTCGACGGCGCGGGCGTCGGTGACCGGGGCGATGCCGAGGTCCAGCAGTCCCTTGAGAAGTCCCGCGATCAGTGCGGTGCCGGCGACGCACGGTTCGGCCAGCGAATCGTCCACCGTGGCGTGGATGCGTGCCTTGGTCTCGGCGTCGATACCGACATTGCTGAAGTCCAGCGGAAACGCCGTGATGCGGTCGTGCCATACACCGAGGGTGGCCAGATCGAACGGCTTGGCATTGAGCGAGCGGCCACCGCTCGGGCGCCCGCCGGGCAGTTCGGGTTTGTAATCGGGGAAGCCTTCGGCGATCTCGAATCGCAGATCGCTGTGCTGCTCCAGATAGTCCAGCATGGCCGGTCCGGTGCGCACGAAGGTCTCGACCAGTTCGCGGTCCATCGCGCCCAGGGATTGCGCCTCAAGGTATTTGAGCGCGTCCCGCACCGACACCTCGGCGCCGGGAAGCCGGTCGTGGGCGGGGATCCAGGTGATACCTCCGGACACCGCGGTGGTGCCGCCCACGGTCGACGCCTTTTCGTACACCGCGACGGCGGCCCCGTTGGTGGCCGCGGTGAGCGCCGCGGTCAGACCGGCGCCGCCGGTGCCGAGGACCACGACGTCGACCTCGGAAGTCCATTCGATCTCTGAATCGGGCACTGCCACAGTCCTTCCTGTCAGCTGAGGATGTCGGAGAGTTCTCTGGCCGCGCGTACCACCGCGTCCCGACCGTTGAGGACGACGTCCTCGCGGTGCGAGATCAGGTTGATGCAGGTGGGCGGCGACGGTCGTCGGCGGCGTACCGGGACGGCCAGGCCGTAGGTGTCCGGTTCGACCTCACCGTGGGTGATGACCCAGCCCTGTTCGCGCGCCTGCCGGACGATCTCACGTTCACCGGGCCGGGGCGGCATGCTGGCCAGCAGCGCCGCGCCCGCCGCGCCCCGCGCCAGCGGATGGCGACTGCCTTCGTGGAAAGACAACTGGTAGAACACCAGCGTCGGCACGATGACGGCGATGGCGACCTGTTGATCGCCCTCGGCCACCAGTAGCGACACCGTGGTGCCCAGGTCATCGGCCAGCAGGCGCAGCGTCGGGACGCTGAGTTGGCGCACGTTGTTGTCGAAGGACGCACCGAGTACGGCGAGTGCCGCCGCCGGCCGGTATTTGCCGTCGGAGCCCTTCGTGATGAACCGGGCCTGAGCCAGCGTGCTGAGCAGGCGGTAGGCGATGGTGCGGTGCACGCCGACGAAGTCGGCGACCTCGGCCGCGGTGACTCCGGTGGGCGCGCTGGACACGGCCTGCAGGGCGGAAAGCCCCCTGGCCAGGGTCTGTGAACCGGCGGCCGGGCGCACGGTGGCCGGCGCGTCCGACCGTGGCTCTGAGCGTGGATCGAGTCCCTTGACAGACGTCATCGCGAGAGTGATGCTCTATGGATATTGCACATTAATGTTCGATATTAGCACATATGCTTACGCACAAGCGAGAATGAGATTTCCGCGAAAGCGGGATCGGTGAGGAGCGGGATGTCCGTCCACGAAAGCGTGTGGAGTGATCTGCAGGGCGTGTCGTTCAGCCAGGGCTACCTCGATGCGCGCGGCGTGCGCACCCGCTATCTGCACGCCGGCGACCCGAGCGCGCCGGCCCTGGTGCTGCTGCACGGCTCGGGGGGACACGCCGAGGCCTACGTGCGCAATCTGGAAGCGCACGCCGAGCACTTCTCGACCTGGTCGATCGACATGCTCGGTCACGGCTACACCGACAAGCCCGGACATCCGCTCGAGGTCGCGCACTATGTCGACCACCTGCTGGCGGTCTTCGACGCGATCGGCGCCGACAAGGTGTACCTGTCCGGAGAGTCCCTGGGCGGCTGGGTGGCCGCGCGCGCGGCCTCCGATCACCCGGAGCGCATCGAGCGCCTGGTGCTCAACACCGCCGGTGGCTCGCAGGCCGATCCCGAGGTCATGAAACGCATCATCACGCTGTCCATGGCCGCCGCGGAGAATCCCGACTGGGACACCGTGCAGGCCCGCATCAAATGGCTGATGGCCGACAAGTCCAAGGGTTACGACGATATCGTCGCCAGCCGCCAGAAGGTCTACCAGCAGCCGGGTTTCGTCGCCGCGATGAGCGACATCATGGCGCTGCAGGATCCCGAGATCCGGGCCCGCAACCTGCTCGGGCCCGCCGAGTACGGCGCCATCACGGCGCCCACCCTGGTGCTGTGGACCAGTGACGATCCGACCGCGGATGTCAGCGAGGGCAGACGCATCTCGGAGATGATCCCGGGGGCGCGCTTCGAGGTCATGCCCGGCTGCGGGCACTGGCCGCAGTACGAGGACGCCAAGACCTTCGATCGCCTGCACATCGACTTCCTGCTGGGCAGGTCATGACCGACGGCCGCGCCACCGAGCAGGTCGACGTCCTCATCGTCGGCGCCGGACCCGTCGGGCTGACCCTGGCGAACATCCTTGGCCTACAGGGTGTTCGGGCCGTCGTCGTGGAGGAACGCGACACCCTGATCGACTATCCCCGCGGCGTCGGACTCGATGACGAATCGTTGCGCACCTTCCAGTCCATCGGCCTCGTCGAGCAGATCCTGCCGCACACCGTGCCGAACCAGATCCTGCGCTTCTTCGACGGCAAGCGTCGGCTACTCGCCGAGATGGCGCCGCCGGACGCCCGGTTCGGGTGGCCCAAGCGCAACGGGTTCGTCCAGCCGCTCGTCGACGCCGAACTATTGCGCGGGCTGGAACGTTTCGACCACGTCGAGGTGCGGTGGGGCACCCGGATGGAGAACTGCGTCGCCGACGAAGACGGGGTCACCGCTGACCTGCTGGCCACCGGCGATCCGGTGAGCCTGCGGGCGCAGTATGTGGTCGGGTGCGACGGTGGACGCAGCGCGACCCGGCACCTGATGGGCGTCTCGTTCGAGGGCACCACCTCGGCGACGCGCTGGCTGGTCGTCGACCTCGCCTCCGACCCTCTCGGTCATCCCAACAGCGAGGTCGGCGCCGACCCGCACCGGCCGTACGCCTCCATCTCGATCGCGCACGGAATCCGGCGCTTCGAGTTCATGATTCACGCCGATGAGACCGACGAGCAGGTCGAGAGGCCCGAGTTCATCGCGCGCATGCTGGCTCCGTTCGTGCCGCACCCCGACCGGGTCGACATCATCCGCCACCGGGTCTACACCCATCACTCCCGGATCGCCGGGGCCTTCCGCACGGGCCGCATGCTGCTGGGCGGGGATGCCGCCCACCTGATGCCGGTGTGGCAGGGCCAGGGCTACAACAGCGGGATCCGCGATGCCGCCAACCTCGGCTGGAAGCTCGCCGCGGTGGTCAACGGTGATGCCGGAGACGGACTGCTGGACAGCTACGACGCCGAGCGCCGCAAGCACGCCCGGGCGATGATCGACCTGTCCACCCTGGTGGGCCGGGTCATCTCGCCGACCGATCCGCGCATCGCGACCCTGCGGGACAAGGTGATCCGCGCCGCATCGGTGGTTCCGACGCTGAAGCGTTACGTGCTGGAGATGCGCTTCAAACCCATGCCGCGCTACGACACCGGGGCGGTGGTGCACACCGAGTCGTCGTCGGCGATACCACCGGCGGGCACGCTGTTCATTCAGCCCAACGTGGACACCCGTGACACCCAGAACATCCTGCTCGACGAGGTGCTGGGGACCGGGTTCGCCGTGCTGGCCTGGAACAACAATCCTCGCGCCCTGCTCGGCGATGCCACCTTCGCGCGGTGGAAGAAACTGGGCGCCAACCTCATCGAGGCCCGGCCCAACACCCAGCTGCAATGGACCGGGCACGACGACCCCGACGTCACCATCGTCGGCGACCGGACCGGCGCACTGAAGAAATTCTTCGATGCACACGCCGAGTCGGTGCTGTTCATCCGGCCGGACCGGTGCATCGCGGCGGCCTGCCTGGCCCAGTTGGCCGACGAGACCAGCACCACACTGTTCGCTGTCCTCTGCCTCACCGCGGGAGGTGAAACCCTTGTCCCAGATCGCCCTGTGCTGCATGTCGCACAGCCCCCTGCTTAACCTGCCCGGGCCCTCGGCGGAGTTGCTCGAGGACATCAACGCCCAGCTCGCGAGGGCTCGCGCCTTCGTGACCGACTTCGATCCCGAGCTCGTGGTCATCTTCTCCCCGGACCACTACAACGGCTTCTTCTACCGGCTGATGCCACCGTTCTGTATCGGCGGCGCCGCCACCGGGGTGGGCGACTACGGCACCTACGCCGGACCGCTCGACGTGCCCGCGTCGCTGGCCGACGAGATGGCCGCGGCGGCCTGGGAATCCGGGGTCGATGTGGCGCTGTCGGCGGCCATGGACGTCGATCACGGCACGGTGCAGCCGCTGGAGGTGCTGTTCGGTGATGCGGCCTCGCGACCGGTCATCCCGGTCTTCATCAACTCGGTGGCCACCCCGCTCGGCCCGCTGAAACGCACCCGGGCTCTCGGCACCGCCATCGGTGAGTATCTCGGCACTCTGGGCAAGCGGGTACTCGTCGTCGGATCCGGTGGGCTGTCCCACGATCCGCCGGTGCCGACGCTGGCCACCGCGCCGCCCGCGGCGCTGGCCCGCATCGTCGGTGGGGCGCCGATGTCCCCGGAAGGCCGGGCGGCCCGGCAGGAAGCGGTGATTGCCGCCGCACACGAGTTCGCGCACGGGCAGAGCCCGCTGCAGCCGCTGAACCCGGACTGGGATCACGCGCTGCTCGACCTGATCGACACCAACCGGCTGTCCGAGGTAGACGGTTGGACCAACGAGTGGATCGCGCGTGAGGCCGGCAATTCGGCACACGAGATCCGCACCTGGGTGGCGGCTTTCGCCGCGATGTCAGCCCAGGGCAACTACCAGACGCAGCAGCGCTATTACCGCGCTGCTCCCGAGCTGATCGCGGGATTCGCGATCCGGACGGCGGTACCCGCGTGAACAACCAGTACGACCACACCGTCGACGTCCTGGTCGTCGGCTCGGGCGGCGGCGGGATGACCGCCGCGCTGAAAGCCGATGCGGCCGGACTTTCCACCGTGATCGTCGAGAAGTCGCCGAAGTTCGGCGGGTCGACCGCCCTGTCCGGCGGCGGCATCTGGGTACCCGGTGCGCCATCACAGCGCCGCGCCGGCTACCGCCCCGACCCCGACGGTGTGTTCGACTACCTCAAGACCATCACCGGTGGATTGGTCAGCGACGAGCGGCTGCGCGCCTACGTCGATGCCGCGCCGGAGATGATGGACTTCCTGGAGCGCTCCAGCAAGTGGTTCGAATTCGTCTGGAAGCCGGGCTATGCCGACTACTACCCGGAACTGCCCGGCGGGTCCGAGCGGGGCAGCACCATCAACGTCCCCGAGATCGACCTGCGCAAACTCGGCGACGAAGAGCAGAATCTGCTGGCCCCGTTGGCTCTCGCCCCGAAGGGAATCTGGTTCGCGCCCAAGGATCTGCGGCTGTTCTACCAGGTCCGGCAGAACTGGCGGGGCAAGGCGGTGCTGGTGAAACTGATCTGGCGGATGTTCCGGGCCAGGGTGTTCGGAGACCGGATGGCCGCCATCGGTCAGTCGCTGATGGCCCGGATGCGGTTGGCCCTGCAGGAGCATGACATCCCGCTGTGGCTGTCGGCCCCGATGACCGAACTCATCACCGATGTGGACGGCCGGGTCGTCGGTGCCGTCGTCGAGCGCGACGGGAAACCGCTGCGGATCGCCGCCAGCGGTGGCGTGGTGCTGGCCACCGGTGGTTTCGACCACGATATGCAGTGGCGTCGCCAGCACCTTCCGCTGCTGGAGCAGGACTGGAGTTTCGGCAATCCGGCCGCCACCGGTGACGGTATCCGGGCGGGGCAGAAGGTCGGCGCGGCCACCGAACTGCTCGACGAGGCCTGGTGGTTCCCGGCGATGTGCTGGCCGGATGGCCGACTGCAGTTCATGCTCAACGAACGCATGATGCCCGCCCAGTTCGTCGTCAACGGGGCGGGTAAACGCTTCATCAACGAGGCGGCGCCCTACATGGACTTCGCGCACGCCATGATCGAGGGGCAGCAGGCGTTCCTGGGCGAGCGAAGCGACGGCGAGAAAGGTGCAGCCGAGCACATCCCGTGCTGGCTGGTCACCGATATCGCGTCGTTCCACCGCTACGTGGTCGGTGGCCATCTGCCGATCCCGAAGGTGCCCTTCGCTCCGGTGCCCACCGGGCGCAAGATCCCGCAGGCCTGGCTGGACTCGGGCATCGTGGCGGCGGCGGGAAGTTTCGAGGAACTGGCGACCAAGATCGGCGTGCCACCGGCCGAATTACGCAATACGGCAACCCGGTTCAACGATCTCGCCCGGCAGGGGCACGACGACGACTTCAACCGTGGCGACAGTGCCTATGACAACTACTACGGCGACCCCACCCTGCCCAACCCCAATCTCGCGCCCCTTGGCAAGCCGCCGTACCTGGCCTTCCAGATCATCCTCGGAGATCTGGGCACGTCGGGCGGACTGCTGACCGACGAGCATGCCAGGGTGCTGCGCGAGGACGGCAGCGCCATCGCCGGCCTCTATGCCACCGGCAACGCCTCGGCCGCGGTGATGGGACGCAGCTACGCCGGTGCCGGCGCCACCATCGGACCCGCCATGACGTTCGGCTACGTTGCGGCACAACACATATCTGAGAACTCCAATAGAGAGGTAACCGCATGAAGATCTCGCTGTTCTACGAATTCCCGCTGCCGCGGCCGTGGTCCGAGGATGACGAGCACCAGCTGTTCCAGCACGGTCTGGACGAGGTCGAGGCGGCCGACAAGGCGGGGTTCTCCACGGTCTGGCTCACCGAGCACCACTTCCTGGAGGAGTACTGTCACTCCACCGCGCCGGAGATGTTCCTGGCCGCGGCGAGCCAGCGCACCAAGGACATCCGGCTCGGCTTCGGCGTGATGCACCTGCCGCCGCCGATCAACCACCCCGCGCGTATCGCCGAACGGGTGGCCACCCTGGACCACCTGTCCAACGGCCGTGTCGAGTTCGGCACCGGCGAGGGCTCCTCGGTCGCCGAACTCGGCGGCTTCGACATCGATCCCGCCGACAAGCGCACCATGTGGGAGGAGGCCCTGGAGGTCTCCATCCGTTGCATGACCGAGGCGCCGTTCAGCGGTTTCAAGGGTGAGCACGTCGAGATGCCGGCGCGCAACGTCATCCCCAAACCACTGCAGAGTCCGCACCCACCGGTCTGGGTCGCCTGCACCCGACCGTCCTCGGTGCAGATGGCTGCTCAGAAAGCCATCGGCGCACTGAGTTTCGCCTACACCGGACCCGAGGCGCTCAAAGACCGGGTCGACGGCTACTACAAGACGTTCGAGGAGGAGGGGGCGCCGGTGACACCGGCCATCAACCCCAACATCCTGGCCATCGGCGGCGACCTGTCGATGATGGTGGCCAAGACCGAAGAAGAGGCCCTCAAACGCCTCGGCACCGGTGGCGGATTCTTCTCGTTCGGGATCATGCACTACTACCTCACCGGCATGCACACCCCCGGCCGCACCGGTGTCTGGGACCTGTATCAGGACGCGGTCAAGGAGGACCCGACGCTGGCCTACGGTCCGGGCCGCGGCGCCATCGGATCCCCGGACACGGTGCGGGACTTCCTGCGCGGCTATGAGGCCAGCGGTGTCGACGAGATCATCCTGCTGCTCAACCCGCGCAGCCATGAGGGCACCATGGAGTCCATCGAGATCATGGGTAGGGAGATCCTGCCGGAGTTCATCGAGCGCGATGCAAAGGCAGTGGCGGACAAGGCCAAGCGTCTGGCGCCGGTGATCGAGAAGGTCGAGGCCCGACGGCAGCCGTCGAGTGCACCGCTGTTCGACGAGACGTACTCGTTCGGTGGCCTGCCCACCGGGCGGGGCGGGAAGTTCACCGCCGGTGAGATCCCCGAGGCGATGGCCGAGATCAACGAGGGTCGGGTCAAGGCCGCGCAGCTGGAGAAGGATCAGCGCGAGGCCGCCAAATAGTGTTCGACCGCTGGCGTTATGACGGACGCCGGGTGGTGGTGACGGGGTGCGCGTCGGGTATCGGCGCGCATCTCGCCACGCAGCTGGCCGATCTCGGCGCGCATGTCACCGGACTCGACCTGCGCACGCCGCAGACCGCACCCGCGGAGTTCATCGAGGTCGACTTCGCCGACACCGCGTCGATCGATGCCGCGGTGGCGGCCATCGACGGTCCGGTCGACGCGTTGTTCAACGTGGCCGGGGTGTCCTCGGGGATCGGCAAGCCGCTGTTGGTGGTGACCGTCAACTTCCTCGGGATGCGGCATTTCACCGAGGCGTTGGCGCCGCAGATGCCGGCCGGCTCGGCGATCGCCAATGTGTCCTCGCTGGCCGCGGCGAATTACCTGGCGAACACCGCTGTCACGGCCGGCTTGCTCGCGACAACGTCCATGGCAGAGGGCATTTCCTGGTGTGCGGCGAACCCGGAGGCGCTCGCCGACGGTGGCTACCGGCTGTCGAAGGAGGCAATCATCCTCTACGGCATGACCCGCGCACTGGACCTGGGTGCGCGCGGCATCCGGATCAACTGCACCGGACCGGGTGTCACCGAGACACCGATCCTGGATCAATTGCGATCGGCCTACGGCGAGAACTACCTCGACGCGTTCCCCACCCTGCTCGGCCATGTCTGCGGGCCAGACGAGCAGGCCTCGGTGTTGGCATTCCTGAACAGCCCGGCGGCCAGTTACATATCGGGACAGGTGATCTGGGTGGATGGCGGCAGTATCGCCGGTAGGATCGCCGCGACACTGGAGGTATCGCAATAGTGGCCACCATGAAAGATTTTCGCCGCGTCGCCGACGATGTGCGCAATTGGGGGCGCTGGGGTGACGATGACGAACTCGGCACGCTGAACCTCATCACCGCCGACAAGGTGGCCGAGGCGGCGTCGACCGTGAAGAAGGGCACCGTCATCTCACTCGGGGGTGACTTCGGCGCCAACGGGCCCCAGGGCGCGTTCAAGTTCCGGTTCAACCCGATCCACGTCATGACCGTCGACGGCGGCGACGCCGAGACGCTGGTCAAGTACGCGCCCGAATGGGCCCGCAATTCGGTGGCCCAGGAGCTGAGTTCGTTCTTCGTCGACAACCCGTTCCGGTTCAACGACGACATGATCACCATGTCGCTGCAGGCGGCCACCCAGTGGGACGCGCTGTCGCACGTCTACTACGAAGACAAGCTGTACAACGGTTTCCCGGCGGACTCGGTGACCAGTTTCGGCGCCTATCACTGCGGTATCGACAAGGTGGACGTCAAGGGCATCACCTCACGCGGAGTGCTGCTCGACGTGGTGGCCCACCGGGGCGCCGACGTCTTCTGCGAGCCCGGCAACCCGATCACCCCGGCCGAACTCGACGATATCGCCGCCGAGCAGGGTGTCGAGATCCGCAGCGGTGACATCGTCGTCGTCCACACCGGTTGGTGGACGCGGTTCCTGTCCACCGGTGACGGGGGCGAGGCCGGCTCCGGTCTGGACTGGACGTGCGCGTCCTGGTTGCACGACCACGACGTCGCCGCGGTGGCCGCCGACAACCTGATGGTCGAGGATCCCGACCCGGCCAACGGTGTCGAGGGCACGTTCCTGCCGATGCACATGCTGTGCCTGCGCGATATGGGCCTGATGTTCGGCGAGTACTGGGACCTGGGTGGTCTGGCCGCCGACTGCGCGGCCGACGGTGTGTACGAGTTCCAACTGATAGCGCCGCCGTTGAAGGTCGTCGGCGCTGTCGGTGCCCCCGTCAGCCCGATCGCGATCAAATGAGCTTTGACCGCAAGACCATCTCCGTCGACGGGTTGAGCACCGGTTATCTGGAGGCCGGCACCGGAGCGCCGGTGGTGCTGCTGCACGGCGGTGAATTCGGCGGCAGCGCCGAGATCGCCTGGGAGAAAACCATCGCTGCGCTCGCGCAGCACTACCGGGTGCTGGCCCCGGACATGCTGGGGTTCGGCGCGTCCGCCAAGGTCATCGACTTCACCGACGGCCGCGGGATGCGGATCCGGCACATCGCCCGATTCTGCGAGGTCCTCGGGGTGAGTTCGGCACACTTCGTGGGTAACTCGATGGGCGCGATCAATCTGCTGGTCGACACCACATCGGAGCGGCCGGTGCTGCCGGTGCGCTCGCTGACCGCCATCTGCGGCGGCGGGGACATCCAGCGCAACGAGCATGTCGGCGCGCTCTATGACTACGACGCCACGTTCGACGCGATGCGCGCCATCGTGACGGCGCTGTTCGCCGACCCCCGCTATGCTGCGGACGACGACTACGTGCAGCGACGGTACGCGTCCAGTATCGCGCCCGGTGCCTGGGAATCTCTGGCGGCGGCGCGGTTTCGCCGACCGGGTCTGGAGTCCCCGCCGACCCCGTCCAGCGTGCGCCCCTATGGCCGCATCTCGGTGCCGGTCCTGGTCATCGAGGGCGCGGCCGACAAGCTGCTGCCCGCCGGATGGGCGGCCGACATCGCCGGCCAGATCCCCGACGGGCGGTCGGCGGTGGTGCCGGATGCCGGTCACTGTCCCCACATCGAGGCGCCCGACATCGTGAACGGGCTACTGCTGGACTTTCTGAAAGGCGTGTCATGAGCGAATTGGCCGGCAAGGTCGCCGTCATCACCGGGGGAGCCTCCGGGCTCGGCGAGGGCCTGGTGCGCCGATTCGCTGCAGAGGGCGCCCGGGTGGTGTTCGGTGACGTCGACGTGGCACGCGGCAAGGCGGTGGTCGACGAGTTGGGCTCGGCCACAGTGTTTCTCGCCAGTGATGTCACCGATATGAGTCAGATCGCCGCGCTGGTGGACACCGCCGTCGCCGAGTTCGGCGGCCTGCACGTGATGGTCAACAACGCCGGTATCTCGGGCACAATGCACCGCCGGTTCCTGGACGACGACCTCGCCGACTTCGACGCAATCATGCGGATCAACCTGCGCGCGGTGATGGCGGGCACTCGGGATGCCGCCCGCCACATGGCCGAGAACGGCGGCGGCTCGATCATCAACCTCACCTCCATCGGCGGTATCCAGGCCGGCGGGGGAGTGCAGACCTACCGCGCGTCGAAGGCCGCCGTCATCCAGTTCACCAAGTCGGTGGCCATCGAACTGGCGCACCACGAGATCCGGGTGAACGCCATCGCGCCGGGCAACATCCGGACCGCGATCGTGCGCAAGAGTGCCGCGGGCGAGGACCGTGAGCATGTAGAGGAGTTCGAGGCCAAGATCCGCGCCCAGATGCGCAATGACCGGCCGCTCAAACGCGAGGGCACCGTCGACGACGTCGCCGAGGCGGCGCTGTACTTCGCCACCGACCGGTCGCGCTACGTCACCGGCACGATTCTGCCGATCGACGGTGGGACGGTGGCGGGGAAGGTGATCGTCCGGAAGGACCCGGGGTAGCAGACCGCCAGATTGCTGTTGTCGCGAGAAGGAGCGAGTAGTCCCCGCGATAACCGCAATCTCGCGGGGACACGGCGTCGGCGACATCGGCGTGGGTATTTAAATCAATCGCTTGACTTAATTACAGGAGGGGCGTTGACTGTAACGGTGACCGCGGCCAGACCCCTGCGCACCGACCGGGCGAGCATCACCCGCGAGGCCATCCTCACCGCAGCCGAACGACTCTATGCCGAACACGGCGTGTTCGCCGTGTCCAACCGCCAGGTCAGTGAGGCTGCCGGACAAGGGAACAACGCCGCGGTGGGCTACCACTTCGGCACCAAGACCGACCTGGTCCGCGCCATCGAACAGCGCCACCGCGAGCCGATCGAGGAGCTCCGCCAGCGTCTCGTTGCCGATACCGACGAGCACACCGACCTGCGCGGGTGGGTGGCGTGTCTGGTCCGTCCGTTGACCGATCACCTCCAGGAACTCGGCAACCCCACCTGGTACGCGCGCTTTGCCGCGCAGGCCATGACCGACCCGGCGTATCACGGAATCGTGGTGAAGGACGCCCTGAGTTCGGCATCGCTGGTACAGGTGATCGACGGCATCAACCGGTGCCTCCCCGATCTGCCCGTCGTCGTGCGCTACGAACGCAACATCATGGCCCGAAACCTGTTGATGCACAGCTGCGCCGATCGTGAACGGGCACTGACCGCGGGTTCGGTCGCCGCGGGCCGGTCCTGGAGTGCTGCCGGCTCCGCCCTGATCGACGCGATTGTCGGCCTCTGGCTGGCTCCGGTGACGGGGGAGTCCGCGTGAAAGTGACCGTGGATCAAGACAAATGCGTGTCATCGGGGCAGTGCGTGCTGAATGCGATGGACGTGTTCGACCAGCGCGACGAGGACGGTGTCGTGGAATTGCTCGACTCCGAGCCCGGCCCGGACCAGTACGACAATGCTCGCGCCGCCGCGGCGGCCTGCCCAGCCCTAGCCATCGACATCCAAGACTGAGGACCCATGTCTGAGACGCTGACCGAGACCGGCATCCCGGAGTACCCGATGGAGCGGGAGGCATCCTGCCCCTTCGCGCCGCCGCGACAGATGCTGGGCAACGCCAAAGGGCTTTCCCGGGTGCGCATCTGGAACGGTGACACCCCCTGGCTGATCACCGGGCACGAAGAGGCTCGCGCGCTCTTCTCGGATGCGCGGATCAGCGTCGACGACCGCCGGGAAGGCTTCCCACACTGGAACGAGCACATGCTCTCCACCGTCGACAAGCGGCCGCGTTCGGTGTTCACCGCCGACGCCGAGGAGCACACCCGCTTCCGGCGGATGCTGTCCAAACCGTTCACCTTCCGGCGCGTCGAGGGGCTGCGCCCGGTCATCCAGAAGATCACCGATGAATGCATCGATGAGATCCTGGCGGGACCCCAGCCCGCCGATATCGTGGACAAGCTAGCGCTGCCGGTCCCGACGGTCGTGATCAGTGAGATGCTCGGTGTCCCCTACGAAGACCACGAGTTCTTCCAGGAGCACGCCAATGCCGGGCTGGCCCGCTACGCCGCGGCCGACGCCATGCAGAAGGGTGCGATGAGCCTGCACCAGTATCTGATCAACCTGATCGAGAAGAAGCAGGCCGAGCCCGCCGAAGACGCGGTCTCCGATCTGGCCGAACGGGTGAATGCCGGCGAGATCAGCGTCAAGGAGGCCGCCCAGTTGGGCACCGGCCTGCTGATCGCCGGACACGAGACCACCGCCAATGTGATCGGTATCGGTGTGCTGGCGCTGCTGGAGAATCCCGAACAGGCCGACTTTCTGCGCAACGCCGAGGACCCCAAGGTGATCGCCAACGCCACCGAGGAGCTGATGCGTTACCTGTCGATCATCCAGAACGGCCAGCGTCGCGTCGCCATCGAGGACATCGAGATCAGCGGCGAGACCATCAGGGCGGGTGAGGGCGTCATCATCGACCTGGCGCCGGCCAACTGGGATGCCAAGACCTACCCGGAGCCCGACAAGCTGGACCTGAGTCGCGACGCCAGCCAACAACTCGGCTTCGGCTACGGGCGGCACCAGTGCGTCGGCCAGCAGCTCGCGCGCGCCGAACTGCAGATCGTGTTCCACACCTTGCTGCGCCGCATCCCCACCATGCGCCTGGCGATTCCCTTCGACCAGGTGCCGTTCAAGCACGACCGTCTCGCCTACGGCGTCTACGAACTTCCGGTGAGCTGGTAAGCGTACCGAAACTCCATTCCAACAGCCCAATTGGAGAACGAAATGACAACCGCCGCACCCAAATCGCCAAGTCTCTACCCACCCCAAGGTTTCGGCGCCCCCAAGGACCGGCGCGGCCATGCGGCACAGGACGGCCTCGCGGGGCTTCCCGAAGGCACCGAGATATTCTCGGCCGACAACCACATCTCGGTCGCCGACGACATCTTCTACGACCGCTTCCCCGAAGAGCTCAAGGGTGCTGCGCCGCGCATCTGGTACGAGGACGGCGCCTACATGGTCGGCATGAAGGGCAAGGCCTGGACCGGCGGCGACTTCGGCCGCGTCCTCATGCAGTACGACGACCTTGCCGGCGCGGCGTCGAACAACATCGAGGCCCGCATCCGTGAGCTCAAGGAAGACGGCATCGACAAGGAACTCGCCTTTCCGAACGCTGTGCTGGCACTCTTCCACTACCCGGACAAGTCGCTGCGCGAACGGGTCTTCCGGATCTACAACGAGCACATCGCCGACCTACAGGAGCGCTCCAACGGGCACTTCTACGGCGTCGGACTGATCAACTGGTGGGACCCCAAGGGCACCCGCAGCACGCTGGCCGAACTGAAGGCGCTGGGGCTCAAGACATTCCTGCTGCCGCTGAATCCCGGCAAGGATGACGACGGCAACATCTACGATTACGGCGGCGCCGCGCTGGACGCGGTGTGGGACGAGATCGAGGACGCCGGCATTCCCGTCAGCCACCATATCGGCGAGACACCGCCCAAGACACCGTGCGAGAACAACAGCGTCGTCGTCGGCATGATGGTCAACGTCGACTCGTTCCGTGAGCAGTTCGCCAAGTACCTGTTCTCCGGCATCCTGGACCGCCACCCGAAGCTCAAGATCGGCTGGTTCGAGGGCGGTATCGCCTGGGTGCCGACCGCGCTGCAGGACGGCGAGCACATGCTGGCGTCCTACCGACACATGTTCAATCACGAACTGCAGCACGAGATCCGGTACTACTGGGACAACCACATGAGTGCCTCGTTCATGGTCGACCCGCTCGGTCTGCGGCTGATCGACGATATCGGCGTGGACAACGTGATGTGGTCCAGCGACTACCCGCACAACGAGTCCACGTTCGGCTACTCCGAGAAGTCACTGGCCACCGTCATCGACGCGGTCGGCCCGGAGAACGCCACCAAGATCGTCTCGACCAATATCCAGAAGTTCCTGGGGCTGATGCCGGCATGACCACCTCGACTCGTTCCGGCGTGACCCAGATCGCGCGGACCGGGTTGAGCTGGCTCGACGTTCCCGATGAGCCCGATCTCGCCCGGATGCGCCGTGAAGTATCGGCGCGGTTGCAGGCAGCAATGGCCGAGCAGGGCGTCGACGCCCTGGTGCTGCTGGGCAACAGCAATGTCATGTACGCCACCGGCATCAGCTGGCCGCTGGCCGACGCCGGCCTGTCCCACATCGAACGTCCCGTCGCGATCGTGCTGGCCGGCGACGAATACCCGCATCTGTTCCTGCCGTTCCGCGAAGGGTCCGTGAGTGAATCCGGGCTGCCCGAGGACCACCTGAACGGCCCGATCTACCTCGAATTCGACGAAGGCGTCGACCAGTTCGCCGGCATCCTGGCCGGGCTGGTGCCCGCCGGGGCCACCGTCGGTGTCGACGAGCTGACCGGTTCGATGCGCAGGGCCGGCAACCGGCTGTTCCCGCAGCCCCCGGTCGATGCCGCTCCGGTGATCGGCGCGGCCAAACTGGTCAAGACCATCGACCAGATCTCCTGCCTGCGCCGGGCGACGCAGATCACCGAGCAGGCCGTGTCCGAGATCCAGAAGTCGCTGACACCCGGGGTCCGCCAGATCGACCTGTCCGCCGAATTCGTCCGTCGTACCTTCGAACTCGGCGCCACCACCAACATGTTTGACTCCATCTGGCAGGTGATGCCGGCCTCCAAGGCCGAAGGCACCTGGACGACCACCGGTGATCTGGCGCTCCCGCTGCTGACCACCGAACGTGAGGTCGCCCGCGGCGACGTGCTGTGGACCGACGTGTCCATCGCCTACCACGGCTACTGCTCCGATCACGGGCGCACCTGGATCGTCGGACAGGATCCCTCACCGCGCCAGCAACAGCAGTTCGACAAGTGGCGCCAGATCGTCGACGCCGTGCTGTCGGTGACCAGGGCCGGTGCCAGCTGCGGTGACCTCGGGCGTGCGGCGACAGCTGCCGCCGGTGGCGAGAAACCCTGGTTGCCGCACTTCTATCTGGGCCACGGAATCGGCACCAGCGCCGCCGAGATGCCGATGATCGGCACCGATCTCGGTCAGCAGTGGGATGACAGCTTCGTGTTCCCGGCCGGCATGCTGCTGGTGTTCGAACCAGTGGTGTGGGAGGACGGCACCGGCGGTTACCGCGGCGAGGAGATCGTGGTGGTGACCGAGAATGGCTGGATGCCGCTGACCTCCTATCCCTACGACCCCTTCGAGGTATCCAGTGGGCACTGAGATCGAGGCCGACGGCCTGGCCCTGCGGGTCAGCCGACGCGAGCGTGCCGTCGCGCAGATGGAGGTCCACGACCTCGACATCCTGGTGCTGGGACGGCAGGCCAATGTGCGCTACATCTCCGGTGCGCCACAGTTGTGGGTGGTGGGCACCAGACCGTTCGGGCCGATCTGCTCGTACGTCCGCGAGACCGGTGAGATCCACCTGAACAGCACCTGGGACGAGGGCATCCCCGAGGAGATCCCGCACGAGAATCTGTACGGCTTCGCCTGGAACCCGATGACCCTGATCGCCATCATGCAGAAGATGAAGGGTGCCGACACCGCGCGGCGGGTCGGAACCGACGCGCTGACACCGATGTTCGCCAAGCTGCTGCCGATGGTGTTCCCGAATGCCGAACTGGTCGACGCGGAACCGGCCATGCGGGCCGCGCGGCGGGTCAAGACCCCCGAGGAGATCACCGCCCTGCGCCACGCCCTGAGCGTCGCCGAGCAGGCGCTGGCCAAAGGGGCGGCCGAGCTGAACCCGGGGACGACCGAACAGCATCTAGCCGGTGTGATCCTCGAGGGCGAGGCCGCCGGCGGGGTGAGCACACCGGCCACCCAGGATGCCGCGTGGGTGACATCGAAGGAGCACCCGTGGCGGCGCGACCGGGTCGACGGCCAGGTGCGCGAGGGTGACCTGGTGGCGTTGTCCGCCGGGGTACTCGCCGACGGGTACGTCGGTGAGCTGGCCCGCACCTACCACGCCGGCGAACCGACCGACGCGGTGCGCTCGCTGTATCGGCGCCGAGATGCACTGTGGCACAGCCTGCTCGATGCCTGCCGGACCGGGAACACGACCAGCGCATTGTTGGCGGCCTACGAACGGTCCGGTGAGCGGCTGCCGGCCATGCCGGTGGCGCACGGCCTCGGGCTGGGGTTCGACCCGCCCGTCGTGACGCCCCACCTGCGGGCCACCGCCGAACGCGAGGTCTTGGAGGAGGGCATGGTCCTGGCGCTGACCGCGTACGTCTGGGAGCAGGGGCTGGGCGCCGTGTTCACCCGCGATGCCGTCCTCATCGGTGCCGACGGTCCGCAGGTGCTGACCCGCGCCCCGTCCGGTGCCGGCGTCCCGGCCCTGAGTTGAAGCCCATCCATCACTGCCGCAGAGGAGCCCGCTGATGGCGGATCGTCCGTCCCCCGAAGAGATCATCCGCTATGAGAAGGACCGGAAGACCAAGATCGCGACCATCACGTTCGACCGGCCCGAGTTCCTCAACGCGCCGACGTCGATGGCCCGGCTGCGCTACGCCGACATCCTGCGGGCGGCCAACACCGACAACGATGTGAAGGTGGTGATCATCCGCGGTGTGGGCGACAACCTCGGCAGCGGCGCTGATCTGCCGGAATTCATGGAAGGCAATGACAACCCGGCGGCCCGGCTGGCCGAACTGCGGCTGGAGGATGACGGCGTCGGCGAGGTGACCTACCCGCCCAAGGGGACGTTCCGCAACGGGGCGACCATCAGCTCGTGGTACGCCAACTCGCAGGCCGGAAACCGTGCGCTGCAGGATTTCAAGAAGATCAGCATCGTCGAGGCCAAGGGTTACTGCTACGGCTGGCACTTCTACCAGTGCGCCGACGCCGATCTGGTGATCTCCAGCGAGGACGCACTGTTCGGGCATCCGTCCTTCCGTTATCACGGCTGGGGCCCGCGGATGTGGACCTGGGTGCAGATGATGGGCTTGCGCAAGTTCCAGGAGATGGTGTTCACCGGCCGTCCGTTCACCGCCGCGGAGATGTATGACTGCAACTTCCTGAACAAGGTGGTGGCCCGCGATCAGCTGGAAGCCGAGACGCAGAAGTATGCCCAGGCCTGTACCCGGAACCGGCCGGTGGACACCGTGTTTCAGCAGAAGATGTTCTTCGAGATCTTCAAACAGCATCAGGGCGAGTACATGGGCAGCCTGTTGAGCGCCTTCTTCGAGTCGATGGGCAATGGTGTGGCCAACGACAGCGAGGACGACCTGGACATGTTCGAGTCGATCGACTCCGGGCTCTCGGCCGCCGTCAACGACAACGACAGCAAGTTCCCGCCGGACTTCCGGCTGTCCAAGAAGAACCGGAGCAAGCCCGAATAGCGCCGAAACTGTATTCCGGAAGGGAAACTTCGAGTGCTGGCCTGCTGGAATACAGTTTCGGCGAAAGAATGGATATGACTGCACCACTGACCGGTTACACCGTCATCGACCTGTCCACAGGTATCTCCGGTGCGTACTGCACCAGGCTCCTGGCCGACGGCGGCGCCGAGGTCATCAAGGTGGAGGCACCGGAGGGCGACCCGCTGCGGCGCTGGTCGGCTTCGGGTGCGACCATCGCTGCCGGGGATAACGGTGCGCTGTTCACGTTCCTGGCCGGAGCCAAGCGCAGTGTGGTGATCGACCCGGTAGCCGACACCTCCCTGCTCGACCGCCTGCTGGCCGCCGCCGACGCGGTGGTCTGGTCGCCGGAATCTGCGGTGGCCGAGATGATCTCACCGCGAGAGCTGCACCGGCGCCATCCGCATCTGATCATCACCGCGATCACGCCGTTCGGGCTGGACGGACCCTGGCATGACCGGCCGGCCACCGAGTTCACCCTGCAGGCATGGTCCGGCGGGGCCATCGGCATCGGGCGCGGATCCCAGGACCGGGCTCCCGCACACGTCGGTGGCCGGGTGGGGGAGTGGGTGACCGGTGCCTACGCCGCGGCGATGACGCAGGCGTTCCGGGTCCGTGCCCTGCGAGACGGGTATGGAGAGCTGATCGATCTGTCCGCGTTGGAGGCGCAGATCCTGTGCCTCACCTACTATCCGGTGACCTACTTCGAGATGCTCGGACACCCATGGCGCACCGAGCGGCGGCCTACCGTGCCGGGTGTCGCCGAGGCCGCGGACGGACTGGTGGCCCTCGGCTGCGGCACCGCCCAACAATGGCACGATCTGTGCGCGATGTCCGGCCACGACGAGTGGATCGACGAGAACACCACCCTGACCATCACCGAGCAGGCCACCCTGCACGCCGAGGAGCTCTACGCCTGGGTGCGCGAACAGAACGCCGACGAACTCCGGGATCTGGCCACGGCATTCCGCATCCCCAATGCACCGGTGGGCAGTGGCGCGAACGTCACCGCGATGGATCATTTCGTGGAGCGCGGCGCCTTCGTCGAGCACCCGGGTGGGCAGTTCGTGCAGCCCGCGCATCCGTACCGGCTCGGCGGCGTCGAGTTGCGTCCGCCGGCGGAGGCGCCCGCCCTGGGCCAGCACACCGACGAGGTGGCCGCCCTGGACCTGCCGCCGCGGCCCGGCCCGGACGGCGAACTCGATCGGAACCGGTTGCCGTTGAGCGGACTCCGCATCCTGGACATGACCACCTTCTGGGCAGGACCGTCGTGCACCCATGTGCTCGGCATGCTCGGGGCCGAGGTCATTCACCTGGAGTCCACTGCGCGTCCGGACGGTACCCGGCTGATCGCGGGTATCCCGGCAAGCGAGGAACAGTGGTGGGAACGCTCACCGATCTTCTCGGCACTGAACACCAACAAGAAGGGCCTGACCCTCGACTTCCAGACCGAGGAGGGCCGGGATCTGCTGCGCCGGCTGATCGCCACCTGCGATGTGGTGGTGGAGAACTTCACCCCGCGGGTGATCGACCAGATCGGGCTCGACTTCGAGACGGTGCGCACCCTGCGCGACGGTGTGATCATGGTCCGGATGCCCGGATTCGGTTTGGACGGGCCCTGGCGCGACAACCCGGCGTTCGCCTACATCATCGAGGACGCCTCCGGTCTGAGCTGGCTCACCGGCTACCCCGACCGCACGCCGTTCGAGCCCTATTCGGTCGGTGACCCGAATGCCGGTGTGCACGCGCTGAACGCGCTGCTACTCGCGCTTGAGCATCGCCGCCGGACCGGCGAGGCGGTGCTGGTCGAGGCGGCCATGGTGGACGCGGCGCTCAACATCGCCGCCGAGCAGGTGATCGAACATTCCGCCTACGGCGCGTTGTTGCAGCGCGACGGCAACCGGGGGCCGGTGGCCGCGCCGCAGAATCTCTACCGCAGCGCCGATATCGACGAATTCGGCCGTGCCGACAGCTGGGTGGCCGTCGCGGTCGAGACCGACGCACAGTGGGTGGCGTTGTGCGACGCGCTGGGCCGACCGGCCTGGTCGATGGCCGACGAGTTGTCCAGCGCGGCCGGCCGCCGCGCACACCACGACCGGATCGACGAGGAGCTGGCGGCCTGGTGCGAGAGCCGGGCCGGAGACGAGATCATCGAAACACTCTGGTCGGCCGGTGTTCCGGTGGCCAAAGTGATGCAGCCGCACCGCCAGACCGAACTGGCCCAGCTGCGGCACCGGCGGTTCTTCGAGCACGTCGGGCATCCGGTGAACATCGCCGCCCCGCACAGCACGCTGCCCGTATCGCTGTCCCACGGTCCCGACCACTTCCACCGTGCCCCCGCGCCGCTGCTGGGTGAACACAACCACGAGCTGCTCGATCAACTGGGATTGACCACCGAGGAGATCGAGGCGCTGGAGGAACAGGGCGTGATCGGTACCGCGCCCGGTGTGGGTGGCCGGAGGAAGGCAGTCCGCTAGTGCCCTGAGTCGCTGATCCGACCCGAATCAACGACTCAGGACACGTGGCCTCGCGGTTCTCTGTTCAGTTCTCAAGGTGCCGTGAATCTTTCGGTTATGCGGCGGCACGTAGGTCGGTCATGGTGCGCCTCGTGTGGGATCGCAGATGCTCTGGTTCCGGTGCGTCCATAGCTAAACTTCCAACCTCCTTCTGAATCGCCCCGGGTTCGATGCACACGTGGTTACTGGTGTGCAGCCGCGGATGGGGCTGTGATTGCAGCGTAGTGGTTGGCTTCGTATTCGATTGGTGGGATGCGACCCAGGCGGTGTATGAGGCGGTCGGTGTTGTACCAGCCGACCCAGTCGGCGGTGAGCAATTCGACGTCGGTCAGCCGGTGCAGCGGGCCGCGTCGAAATGGTGAGTCGTCGCGGACGGCTTCGTTCTTGTACAACCCGATCGTCGTCTCGGCCAGGGCGTTGTCGAAGGCGTCGCCCACCGAGCCGATCGAGGGCACCAGCCCCGACAAGGTCAGGGTTTCCCCAAGGCGTACAGACGTGTACTGCGAGCCGGCATCGCTGTGGTGAATAGTGT
>JAUKNU010000001.1:3344777-3389058 GCA_030499155.1 Mycolicibacterium frederiksbergense
CGCGGGTCGCTCTCCCGCGCGAAGAAAGTTGTTGCGGCTTTGAGGATTTCGATGGTTTCCTCGAGCTCGCGGTTCTTGCGTTTGAGTTCCCGGTTCTCCCGTGCGATCTCGGAGGGCACCCCGTCGCGGACCCCGGCATCAACCTCAATTTGAGTGATCCACCGGCGCAGCGTCTCCGGCGCGATACCCAGTCGCTTGGCGACCGCAGCCACGCAGGCCGTCCGGGTGTCGTACTCCTCGGCATGGTCGGTGACCAACCGCACCGCCCGGGTCTTGAAATCGTCGTCGTACTTCTTCGGCATGATGCGAACTACCTTCCCTCGAAAGAAGGTGTGCATCAAACACGGGGCGATTCACGCACCGCTTCCGTGGCGGAGATCCGTGGATCACGACAATCGGCCACATCGGCCAGGTCCGGCACCGCGGTGCGCACGATGTCGGGCACCTCCAGCAACCAGGCCACGGTCATCACCGCGACGTACAGCATCAGCTCGGTCCGCAGCAGCGGAAGATCCAGTGCCGGCCCGCCGGCGGCGGCGTATTCGGTGGCGAAGTCTTCGAGCAGCTCGTCGAGATGGTTCCGCCACAGGTCGGTCTCGGCGCTGCACAGCGCACCCCACAGTGCCATCGCGACATTCATGACGCTGAGACAACCCCAGTCCATCAATCCGCACCGCAGGGCTCCGTCGCGCCCGCGCCAGAACCAGGCGTTGTCCACGTTGGCATTCCAATGGCACAGTGCTGAGTGCGTATCGGTGTCGCGCAGCCAGGCCAGCACGGTGTCCTCGGCCGCGGCAATGCGGCCGACGTCGGCGAGCATGCGGTCGACGAACCCCGCGCTGTGCGCCATCTCGGGCAGCAGACCCGGGTGTGCGGCGCCGAATTCGGCGAGCCGACGGATGCGGTCGGCGAGCTCGGCATCGCTGTGCGGGACCCGCTGCCCGACGGTCACCCGCTCGGGATCGAATCGGAACTCGTCGTCGACCGACGGCGGCAGATGGCCCGCCCGGTGCGCGCCGGCGAGCCGGGCCACGCCGCTCAGCAGCGCGGTGTAATGGCCCAGCTGATCGGGCATCGTGTAGTCCAGACATTTGTCGTAATGCCGTTCGATACCTGCGGATTCGTAGCCGATCCGCTCGGTGATCAGAATGCCGGTGCAGGCTTCGGCCTGGTAGGCAGCGAACACGCAGAACGGCACTGCGACGGGCAGCGTTGTCGTGGTGGACAGCGCGGCGAACCGGACCTCGAGATCCATCTGGGACTTGCCCCGGTCGCGGCGGGGGTTGTCGAAGTCGCGGGAGAACTTCACGAACAGCTTGGTGGGCAGCCCGGGCCGCAGGTATTCGACGTCCATCAGCGCCTTGCGGCCGGTGCTGCCGCCACCACATTCCTCGAACCGGGTCACCTCGGTGACCCGATTGTCGGCTTCCAACGTCCCGAAACTATGCAGTGCGGTGGTGAGGAACTCCGCACCGGCGATCCGCAGGGCTTCCGGTTCGGCGGGGAACGGCATACCGTGATCGGTTCGGGCCCAGCGGGTCACGTGCGGTGTTCGGCGAAGAACCGGACGGCGCGGCAGATCGAGTCCTCCACCGGTTCGGGCTGCCAACCCAGTTCGCGCACCGCCTTGGAATGATCGAGGCGGCCCATGTTCTCGACGATCCGCATGCCGACGGTGGCGAACTTGAGGTCCCGGCGCAGCAGAGTGGCCGCCAGATCGTTCAGGCGGGCGCCGGCGTACAGCACCGGCAGCGGGATGCCGATCTTCGGGACGCGCACCCCGGCGGCCTCGGCCGCGATCCGGTGGACGTCGCGGGAGCTCATGAAGCGATCGGAGATGATGTAGCGCTCGCCGGGGCGGCCGCGCTCGGCGGCCAGCAGCATGGCGCGGGCGGCGTCCTCGATCCCCACCACCTCGAGGGAGTAGCCGAAGTAGACCGGGAGGCGGCCGGCGGCGACCATGGCCAGCGCCTCGCCGTGCGGGGTGGGTTGCCAGTCGCCGGGGCCGTAGGTGGTGGACACGCACAGCGCGACGGCGGGCAGGCCACGGTCGCGTGCGTAACTCAGCACCAGAGCTTCAGCGGCCCTGCGCGATTCGATATACGGCCCGCCGCCGTCCCAATCGGCCACATCGTTCTCGGTGACCGGCCGCTCGTCGGCAGCGGCCAGCGTGCCGACAGTGCTGGTGAAGACGAACTTGCCGACGCCGACCTCCAATGCGGCATCGAGGACGTGGCGCAGCCCGTCGACGTTGGTGGAGAACAGGGCGGCCGGATCGCGCAGCCACATCCTGGCGTCGACGACGCAGTAGTAGACGACATCGCATCCCGTCATCGCCGCACGCAGAGCCTGGTCGTCGAACAGCCCGCCGTAGCGGCGGTCGACGGCGAGGTCATCGATGCCCCGGGTATCGCTGGACGTGCGCAGCAGCACCCGGACGTCGTCACCGCGCTGAACGAGCCGGCGGGTCACGTGCGAGCCGAGGAAACCACTGGCTCCCATCACCAGCACCGTCATGCCCGCGTGGTATCCAGTCCGGTGTCGCCCAGCCGTGCGCTGAGCACCCGCCATGGATCGGCGTAGGTGCCCGGTGATGTGCGATAGGCCCCTTGTCGTTTCACGAATGCCCGGGCCAGGGGTGCGATCAGCCGGGACGGATATCGCTTCCAGCCGGCCTGGGCGCTGATCTCGGCGAGCATGTCCGGCCAGGAGTGGTGCTGGAACTGCAGCGCCTGCTGGGCGCGGGTGGTGTCCATCCAGTCGGTGATGAACCAGTCGTCGTCACTGTCGGGGTTGCCGGGCCGCCCCGGTGGGATCACTCCGGGCAGCCCGCGTGCGGCGGCCAGGGATGGACCGACATCACCCTGGAGCATGCGGTGCGATGCGTCGCCGGCGATGAGCAGGATCTCTCCGGTGACATCGGCGGTGGTGGCCGCGGCGAAAGCACTTGCCACATCGCGTACATCGACCATGTGGATCCTGTTGTCTACGGGGAGCGCACTCTCGAAGTACAGCGCATCCAGGGTGAACGGCAGAGCGTTCAGGTCGGTGGTCATCACCCCGCCGAGGCGCAGCACCACCCATTCGAGTGCCGAGGCACGCACGTAGGCTTCGGATTCCAGTTTGTGTCCGCCATAGAGCTCGGTGGGGCGTGGCGGTGTTTGGGCGGTGACCGGGTCCGGGTTGCGGTGCGGGTTGCGGGACCCGTACACCGCGTTACTGGATGCCTGGACGAATCGCGGCGGCTTCGGAGCGGCCGCCGCGGTATCGACGAGAGTCTTCGTCGCGTCCACATTGACCTTGCGGGCCAGTGCGGGGTTGCGGTAGATCGGCGGCGGGATGACGGCGGCAAGATGCACGACGGCATCTGGCGCGACGTCGGCGATCAGGCGCTGCACGTCCGGCGTCGAGGTGAGGTCGGCCCAGCGAGCCTCCACACCGACCGGAAGTGCCTGGGCCTTGGCGCGATTGGCGTCAATGCCCAGATCGGAGGCCACCACCCGGTGGCCCACGGCGGCCAGTGCACGCACTGTCGCCGACCCGACCAGACCGAACGCCCCGGTGACCAGGACGGTGTCGGCCATCGGCTACTTCAGGCAGCTACCGGCGTCGACCGGCAGCGTGACGCCGGTGACGTAACGAGCCTCGTCGGAGGCCAGGAACAGCACCGCATTGCTGATGTCCACGGCGTTGACCCACGGGATCGGCAGCGTGTGGAACATCTGGCAGATCGGCGCCATGTCCTCGGGGCCCGGGTTCTCCAGGTCCGGCCGGAACATCTTGAAGGTTCCTTCGTTGTGCAACATGTCGGTGTTGACGTGGGTCGGGTGTACCGAGTTCGCGCGGATGTTGTGGTGTCCGAGTTCGACGGCGAAGCCACGCATGAGGCCGACGACACCGTGCTTGGCGGCGACGTAGTTGCCACAGTGCGGGTAGGCCTTGAGGCCGCCGACCGAGCTGGTCAGCACGATGGAACCACCGCGGCCGCCGTTGATGATATGCGGCACAGCGGCTTTCACGGACTTCCAGACACCGGACAGGTTGATGTCGATCATCTCGTCCCAGTCCAGCTCGCTGGTCTCGTGCAGGACGTCGCCACCGTTGCCGATACCGGCGTTCGCCACCACGATATCGAGGCGGCCGAGCT
This sequence comes from Mycolicibacterium frederiksbergense, assembly GCA_030499155.1. Lineage (GTDB taxonomy): Bacteria > Actinomycetota > Actinomycetes > Mycobacteriales > Mycobacteriaceae > Mycobacterium > Mycobacterium frederiksbergense_A. Next base: position 3,348,925 of record JAUKNU010000001.1, read on the forward strand.
GCTCGACACCGCTGTCGACGGCCGCCTTCAGGCCTGCGGCGTCACGCACATCGACCTCGGCGGTGACGATGCGGCGGTTGAGGCCCTTGACCAAATTGGCGGTTTCCGCCAGGTCGTCCGGTGTCGCGGCGGGAATGGCGGTTTCGACGCCTGGCCGCCAGGGCCCGGCGATATCGATCGCGATGATGTCGGCGCCCTCTTCGGCCAGCCGCACGGCATGGCTGCGGCCCTGTCCGCGAGCCGCACCGGTGACGAATGCGACCTTGCCTTCTACCCGCCCTGCCATGTGGTCCTCGATTCCTCGGTCATTCCTGCGTCGGTACCTTTTGTGCACTTGCTCAGCACTCTTTCACCGGCGGAGACTCGTGTCAATGACAGACTCAAATCGGGATATTTGTACTCTGCGCTTAGAAGAATGAGATTCTCAGCGAGGGGTGACGAGAAGAATCGGGCGGCACGAAGGCGTCGCCGCGCGGCTCTGCCCGGAAGCGTGGCGCCGCCGCGTGCGCGATGCAGTCGGTGGGGCGCTCGGTGCGAGCCGGGCGAGGCGCCGCGTGTGGTCGCGGTGCAGGTGTCGCACCCGCGAGAACGGGATTCTCAGTCTTCGGTGGCGAATCCGTGGGAGACGAAATCCCACACTTCCTGCGCCGAGATCGGTGTGACGGCGACGTCTTCGCTGCCGCTGGACTGGGCGACGAACATCACGGTCTGCATCGTCATCGCCGCCATCCGGCGGGGGCTGACGGTGGGCCGCAACTTCCCGGCCGCGGCGGCCTCCTCCATCAACTCGGTGAGCAGCACCACCAGCGGTGCATGAGCCACCTTGACCTCGGACGGATGCGATACCAGGAGCCGGGGGGCGAAGTCGGTGAACAGTGGACGCTTTGCGGTCGGGTCGGGCCGAGAGGATTCGAAGAGCAGCTCGATGGCCACCTTGAGTCGCTCGATCGGATCGGTATGGCCGGCGACGGCCGCCCGGATCTGGTCCGCGGATCGACTGAGAGCGTCCTCGAAGAGTGCGAGCAGCAGCTCGTGTTTGCCGTCGAACTGCAGGTAGAAGCTGCGCAGCGACTGGCGGGAGCGGTCGACGACCTCTTGCACGGTGAAGTCCGTGCTGCCCTTCTCGATGATGATCGACTGAGCGGCGTCCAGGAACCGCTGGACGCGCTGAGCGGCCCGTAGCTTGGCGGTCTTGATCGAGCGTTCGACCGCGCGCTGCTTCCAGGCGGGTTCTTCGCTTGCGCTGGTCACCGGCGCCTCAGCTGCGTGCCGAGTGGGAAGGACATGAATGGACTGTACCGGAGAATGCCTGGGCATTGCCGTGCTCCACCCCCTCGCGACCTACGTGTCGGAGACTCTAGCTTCCTCATGGCGAGAATACTATTCTCATTTTCGCAGTTTCAGAAGGTCTACCGGAAAACCGGCTTTCCCCCAGCGGAAGGCGCGCCGAAACCACGGTTGGTGGCGGAAATGGCCTCCGACCAGCAGAGACCGTAGTTTCGGCGCTGTGAGTGGCTCAGAGCTGCGCGAGCCGCGGAGCGGAGCCGCGGGCCCGCAGTCCAGCGCCGGCTTTCTTGGTGAGTTCGCGCGAGCTGCCCAGCAGCCCGTCGAGCACCAGGGTCCGCTTCACATGGCGATGCAGCTCGTGTTCCTCGGTGAACCCGATACCACCGAAAACCTGCTGGCAGTTCTTGGCCGCGGTCAGCGCTGCCTTGCCCGCGGCGGCCTTGGCCAGCAGTGCGAGCAGGTCGGGGTTGTCCGCGCTCGGCAGGGTCAAGGTCGCCTCGGCACCTTCGATGGCCACCAGCGTCTCGGCCAACCGATGCCGCACGGCCTGAAAGGAGGCGATCGGCTTGCCGAACTGAACGCGGTCCAGTGCGTGTTGGCGGGCCAGCGCGAGCATCGCCCGGGCGGAACCGATAAGCCACCAGCTGACCGCCCGTCGCGCCTCGGTCACCCGGATCGGGTAGCCATCGTCCTCGCGGCGCAGCGGTAACCCGCCCATCGTGGGCTCGGCGCTCTCGGCCGAGATACGGTCCCACACCACCCAGCCGTTACCGGTGTAGGGGATCGGCAGTTCCACGGTGTCGCCGATGGTGTTGCCCGTTGCGTGTAGGACGACATCGACGAGAACCGAGGCATGGGACCCCGTTTCGCCCAGCAACCGGAACACCAGCGGGATCGCCAGATCCGGCGCATCGGAGAGCATTTCGGCCCAGCCGAGTTCGGTCAGTGCCGCGTCCAGTTCCGGACCCGACGCCGACAGCATGGTCTTGCGCAGGGATGCCTCAAGCATCTCGAGTGACTCGCGATCCATGATCACTCCTTCCCGAGATCGAGCAGGCGGCGGGCGATGATATTGCGTTGCACTTCCGCGGTGCCGCCGTAGATGGTGGCGGACCGTGAGTACAGGTACTCGGTGCGCCAGTCGGTGTCGTCGAGTTCGATGACACCGGGCAGCAGGTCGTGCACGGTGTCGTAGAGACGCTGTTCGGCGGTCGCCAGCAGCACCTTGTCGATGGAGGTGTCCGGACCGAGCTTCTGCCCCTCGGCCAGCCGGTGCTGGGTGGCACGGGATCGGCACCGCAGGGTGTGCAGGGCCAAGTATGCCTCGCCCATATCCGCGTCGATGTCCTTCGGGCTGGACTGCCCGACCTCCTTGAGGTCATTGATCAGCGCGTCGAAACGTGAGTACAGGTACGCGATGCGCTGCCAGAAGCAGGTCGATCGCTCGTAGGGCAGCAGATCCATGGCGAGTTGCCAGCCGTCACCGGGTTTTCCCAGCATCCGGCTTGCGTCCACCACGACATCGTCGAAGTACACCTCGCAGAACTCGTCGACACCGTGCATGGTGCGCAACGGGCGCACGCTGATGCCGGGGGTATCCATGTCGATGAAGAACGCGGTGATGCCTGTGTGCCCCTCACCGGTGCGGGTGAGCAGGATGCAGCGGTGTGAGAATTGCGCGAAGCTCGTCCACACCTTCTGGCCGTTGATGACCCACTGGTCACCCTTCTGCGTGGCCTTGGTGGTCAGCGACGCCAGGTCGCTACCGGACCCCGGTTCGGAGAATCCCTGGCACCACTGCTCCTCGCCGGACAGCAGTTTGGGCACCATCTCGGCAGCGAGTTCGGTTGTGGCGTAGTCGATCATCGTGGGGGCCAGCACCTCGAGCATGGAGTACGGGCCGGGCTCGGCAAGCCGGCGGCCCACGATCTCCTCGCCGACGATCGCCCGCAGGATGGCCGGGCCGCCCAGGCCGCCGGCAGGCTCGGGCCAGCCGTACCGGCTCCAGCCGCCGTCGTACAGCGCCTTCTGCACCCGGGCGAACTGGCGCATATGGCCTTGAAGGGAGTGATCCTCGGGTGGGGTGAGGTCATTCTCGGTGAGCCAGACCTTTAGCGCGGTGCGGAAGGTCGCGGGATCGTAGAGGTCGCTCGGATCCATGAGTCGCTCGCTCATGCCGACGGCCGTCCGATGGCGTGCGGCTTGCCGTGGTCATGATCACCATTTCGCCGGATGAAGGTCATGGCCCTGGTTCGCAGCCGCCACCCGTCTTCGGTGCGCACATAGGTGTCGCGGTAGTACCCGATCCGCATGTCATGCGCCGAATGCTCGATGAAGCACAATGGCTGGGTACCGGTGGCGTTGTCGGCGCCCTCGACGAGATCCACGAGAGCGGTGCCCGTCATGAACAGCCCCTTGGGGGCGGCGTCGACGAGCACCGGAAAGCGCTCCAGCGCATAGGTTTCACCGAAGGCGCTGTAGGTGCCGTCCGGGGTGAAGACGCTGACCAGGCCCTCGATGTCACCCTGGGTGATGGTGACCGCGTATTTGGCCAGCAGTTGCTGGATTTCCACCAGGTCGTCAGTTCGGCTAGGAGCCATCGGCGTACTCATTCTTGTAGACCTTACCGCCCTTCATTACAAATGTGACATTACGTGTAACGGTGATGTCTTCCAGGGGGTTGCCGGGGACGGCGATGATGTCGGCCAGCAGTCCCTCGGCCAGCCGGCCCCGGTCCGTGACGTTGATCAGATCGGCGGCGATGGTGGTTGCCGACCGCAGTACCGCGGCCGGCGGCATGCCCCATTCCACCAGGGTGACCAGCTCGTCGGCATTCTTGCCGTGCGGAATCGCCGGCGCGTCGGTGCCCACCGCGATCTTAACCCCGGCCTCATAGGCCGCCTTGATCGATGTCTCCGCTTTGGGGAACATGATGGCAGCCTTGTCCTGCAAGGCTTTCGGCGCCTTGGATACGTCCATCGCCTGCGCCAGCCGCCGGGTGGTCACCAGGAAGCGGTCGTTGTCGACCAGTGCCTGGATGGCCTCGTCGTCCATGAGGAAGCCGTGCTCGATGCAATCGATACCGCACGCCACGGCGTGCTTGACGGCCTCGGCGCCGTGGGTGTGCGCCGCCACCCGCATACCGCGGCGATGTGCCTCGTCGACGATCGCGCGCAGTTCGTCATCCGAATAGTGTTGCGCGCCTGCCTCTCCGGTCAGCGACATGACACCACCGGAGACGCAGACCTTGATCAGCTGGGCGCCGTGCTTGATCTGATACCGCACCGCCTTGCGGACCTCATCGACCCCGTTGGCGATGCCCTCCTCGACGGTGAGTTCCAGCGCACCCGGCATGAATGCCGCGAACATGGTGGGGTCCAGGTGCCCGCCGGTGGGGGTGATGGCGTGTCCGGCCGGCACGATGCGTGGACCGTCCACCCAGCCCGCGTCGATGGCCTTGCCGAGCGCCACATCCAGCAGATAGCCGCCGGTCTTGACGAACAGCCCGAGGTTGCGCACCGTGGTGAACCCGGCCCGCAGCGTGCGCCGGGCGTTGCCGACGGCCCGCAGCACACGGGTGGGCGGATCGTCCTGCACCTGGGACAGGCCGGGGTTCTCACCGCGGCCACCCATCAGCAGGTTGACTTCCATGTCCATCAAGCCCGGTAGGAGGATCGCATCACCCAGATCGATGATCTCCCCTTCGGGTTCACCGCCGACGCCGACGATGCGGTCTCCGGAAACACGAACGATGCCGGGGCGAACGATCGCCCCGGCATCGACGTCGACCAGACCCGCGGCTTTGAGGGTCAGTACGTTCGACACGCCTAAACCACCGGCTCCTTGATGAGGTTGATATAGGCCGCGCCGCTGTCGAGCACGCGCGGTTGCTTCCACACCTCGATGGGGAAGCTGACCATGACGATCGACTGGCCCAGGTGCACAAGGGCCTTGGCGTCCTCCGGCATCGAAGCCAGTGGGAAGCGGGCGTCGACATAGACCATGATGTCTTCGAGCCGTGTCATGCCGGCGTCGTAGAGTTCCTGCATCTCGGCCATCGTCGAGTTGAGGCGCTTCTGGTACCGCTCTTCCTCGGTGGGAAGGCACCAGTCGGAGAATCGCTCCAAATCGGCGAATTCCTCGGGCAGCTTAGACATTTACCTGATCCTTTTCCGGCGCCTTCGCGCCCGTGGTTGCGGCGCCGTTCACCGACCCGGCAGCTGCCTTCTGTTCCAGCGTGGCCTTGTACCTGTCAACGTACTGGTGCGCGGTCATGTGCAGGTGGCGAAGCAGAATCTCCTGATCACAGAGCGGGAACTCGGTGACAGCGCGGGTGCCGATCTGGCTCTGGGTGGCCTCCAGGGTGTTGGCGTCCTGGAAGGCGTACTCCTTGAAGGTCACCGCGGCGAGTTCCTGCGACAGGCGCTCGCGCAGGTTCTTCGGCGGCACGAAGTACAGATCGGCCTCGAAGATGTGACTGTCCACGCCGGTGGGCCAGTAGTTGTAGGTGAGGTACCATCCCGGCGCCCAGAACAGCAGCGTCCAGTTCGGGAAGAACTCGAAAGAGTCGGTGCCCCAGGTGTCATGGCGGCCCGGGTTGATCGCCGGCGGCAACTCGTCGGGAAGGATGCCGGCGATGTCGGGCCGGTCCCACGGGCCGAACAGCCCGCTGTGCAGGATCTGCTCGATGGGCTTGACCATGTTGATGTCCTTCGGCGGCGACATACCGCCCCACGAGGACACCATCGAGTGATCGCCCTTGATGTCGTAGGCCAGCGCCTCGAAGCCGAATTTGGCCAGCTTCTCGGCCTCCTCCTTCTCCGCCTGCTTCATGTGCAGGATCGGCGCGTGGTAGAACTCGGTGAACGCGTCGATGAACAGCTTCCAGTTCGCCTTGATCTCCGAGCGGTAGCTGTAGTGCTCGGTCATCTCGTGGAACGGGTAGCCCTTGAGGCCTTCGCCGAACTCGCCGAGGAATTCCTGCAGCGACACGGCGTCGTCGTCGAAGTTGACGAAGATGAAGCCTTCCCAGACCTCGCAGCGCACGGACTTGAGCGGGTATTCGGCCTTGTCCAGGTCGAAGAACTCGTTCTCCTGCTGGACGAAGGTCAGATCGCCCTTTAGGTCATAGCGCCACGCGTGGTACTTGCAGACGAACTGCCGGCAGCTTCCGGAGACCTCTTCGTTCGGGTAGTCGTTCCACACCAGTTTGTTGCCGCGGTGCCGGCACAGGTTGTAGAAGGCGCGAATCTCGTCGCCGTCGTTGACGATGATGATCGACACGCCGGGGCCGACCGACGGCAGCTCACGGGTGACGTAGCGGCCCTTCTTGGGGACGAGTTCCACTCTGCCCATGTGCAGCCAGGTCTTGCGGAAGATGGCCTGTTGCTCCAGCTTCCAGTGCTCGGGATCGACGGAATCGGTGTAGTCGACCGGTGCCGTGCCGAGTTCCGGCCAGTTCTCGGTCCAGCTTCCCGCTGCTGGTTTGGGGAAAAACGCCACGGTGCAACCTCTCTGGTGTGTTCGTTCGGGTCCCTCGCGCGCTGCCCGGTGCTGGACAACCAGCTGACATCGGCGGCTTCTCCGGTACGAGAATCATATTCTCATAACTGACTAACAGATTTCCAGTCTTTGGTCGTAAGGTCAATGAAGACGCCCGTGAAACAGCGTGCCCGTGGCCGTGTCGAGCAGCAAAATGCGCGGTCAGGGGCATCGAGAACACCATCGGACGTTGATTCTCGTAGTGTGAGAAGTTAGTTTGCATATATCGAGAATCTCCAGCGTTGAACGATGGAACCCCGAAGGGACGGCCCATGCACCAAGACGACATGATTCTGATCAGCGTCGATGACCACATCATCGAGCCGCCGGATATGTTCAAGGATCACCTGCCGGCGAAGTATGTCGACGAGGCGCCGCGGTTGGTGCACAACCCGGACGGTTCCGATACCTGGCAGTTCCGCGACACGGTGATCCCGAACGTGGCGCTCAACGCGGTGGCCGGCCGGCCGAAGGAGGAGTACGGACTGGAGCCCACCGGACTCGACGAGATCCGCAAGGGCTGTTACGACGCCGCCGAACGGGTCAAGGACATGAACGCCGGTGGTGTGTTGGCGACGATGAACTTCCCGTCGTTCCCGGGATTCGCGGCGCGACTGTTCGCCACCGAGGACGCCGAGTTCTCGATGGCGCTGGTGCAGGCCTACAACGACTGGCACATCGATGACTGGTGTGCGTCGCATCCGGGCCGGTTCATCCCGATGGCGATCCCGGCGATCTGGGATCCCGCGCTGTGCGCGCAGGAGATCCGGCGGGTGGCCGACAAGGGTGTGCATTCACTGACGTTCACCGAGAACCCGTCCGCACTGGGCTATCCGAGCTTCCACGACCTGGAGTACTGGAAGCCCATGTGGGATGCCTTGGTGGACACCGAAACGGTGATGAACGTGCACATCGGATCCTCCGGCCGGCTGGCCATCACCGCTCCGGACGCGCCGATGGACGTGATGATCACCCTGCAGCCGATGAACATCGTGCAGGCCGCCGCCGATCTGCTGTGGTCGGCGCCGATCAAGGCCTATCCGACGTTGAAGATCGCCCTGAGTGAGGGTGGCACCGGGTGGATTCCGTACTTCCTGGACCGGGTGGACCGCACCTATGAGATGCATTCGACCTGGACGCATCAGGACTTCGGCGACAAGTTGCCCTCGGAGGTGTTCCGCGAGCACTTCATGACGTGCTTCATCTCCGATCCGGTCGGGGTGAAGAACCGGCACATGATCGGGGTGGACAACATCTGCTGGGAGATGGACTACCCGCACTCCGATTCCATGTGGCCGGGCGCCCCGGAGGAACTGCATGCGGTGTTCGACACCTATGACGTGCCCGATGACGAGATCAACAAGATCACCCACGAGAACGCGATGCGGCTGTACCACTTCGAGCCGTTCGCACACATCCCGCGCGAGCAGGCCACCGTCGGCGCGCTGCGCAAACAGGCCGAGGGCCACGACATTTCGATCCAGGCGACGAGCTCGCACGACAGGCGCTCGGGTGCCGATGTCGCCGACTTCACCGCCAACGCCCGCGCGGTGAGCGGCGTCCAAGACTAGCCAGAGAGCGCATTGGGCGGACGGTGCAGGGACACCTGCACCGTGTGCGCCGCGTGCACGGACTGAGGAGGAACGGTGTCTGAGGGTATGAACTTCGAGCTCACCGAGGACCAGCAGCTGATCCGCAAATCGGTGGCCGAACTGGCCGCCAGGTTCGACGATCACTACTGGATGGAAAAGGACCAGGCGCACGAGTTCCCGACCGAGTTCTACGACGCCATCGCCGCCGGCGGCTGGCTGGGCATGACCATCCCCGAGGAGTACGGCGGGCACGGTCTCGGCATCACCGAGGCCACCATCCTGGCCGAGGAGGTCGCCCGTTCCGGGGGTGCCATGAACGCCGCCAGCGCCATCCACATGTCGATTTTCGGCATGCAGCCGGTGGTGGTGTTCGGGTCCGAGGAGATGAAGAGGGCGACGCTGCCGCGGATCGTCGACGGCGATCTGCACGTCTGCTTCGGCGTGACCGAACCCGGTGCCGGGCTGGATACTTCGCGGATCACCACCTTCGCCAAGCGGGACGGCGATCATTATGTGGTCAACGGCCGCAAGGTGTGGATCTCCAAGGCGCTGGAGTCGGAGAAGATCCTGCTGCTGACCCGCACCACGCCGCGGGACGAAGCGGCAAAGCCCACCGACGGTCTCACCCTGTTCCTCACCGACATCGACCGCGACCACGTCGACATCCGGCCGATCAAGAAGATGGGCCGCAACGCCGTCAGCTCCAATGAGGTGTTCATCGACGATCTGCGGATCCCGGTCTCCGACCGCATCGGCGAGGAGGGCAAGGGCTTCTCCTACATCCTGCACGGACTCAACCCGGAGCGGATGCTGATCGCCGCGGAGGCTCTCGGCATCGGCCGGGTCGCGCTGGACCGGGCGGTGAAATACGCCAACGAGCGGGTGGTGTTCGACCGTCCGATCGGCAAGAACCAGGGCATCGCGTTCCCGCTCGCCGATTCGCTGGCCCGCCTCGACGCGGCCGAACTGATCCTGCGCAAGGCCACCTGGCTGTATGACAACGGCCAATCGTGCGGACGCGAGGCCAACATGGCCAAGTACCTGTGCGCCGATGCCGGGTTCGACGCCGCGGACCGTGCGCTGCAGACCCACGGCGGTATGGGGTACTCCGAGGAGTACAACATCTCCCGGTTCTTCCGGGAGTCCCGCCTGATGAAGATCGCCCCGGTCAGCCAGGAGATGATCCTGAACTTCCTGGCCGCCAACGTGCTCGGCCTGCCCAAGAGCTACTGACCTGAAGAGTCACGCGAGGTTGCAGTTATCGTCATGTCCACTCGCACTTTGTCGCGGTAACGGCAATCTCGCGTCCAGGCAGAGGGGATCGCATTCATGAGCACCACCGGGCCGGCATTGCCGCTGGCCGGCATCACTGTCATCGCCATGGAACAGGCGGTGTCCGCGCCGATGTGCACCAGGGTGCTCGCCGACTTCGGTGCCCGGGTGATCAAGATCGAGAATCCCAAGGGCGGGGATTTCGCGCGCGATTACGACGATGTGGTCAACGGCCTGGCCGCGCATTTCGTGTGGGCGAACCGGGGCAAGGAATCGGTGACGCTGAACCTCAAATCGCCGGCGGGTATGGGCGTGCTGCACCGGTTGCTCGCCGGGGCCGACGCCTTCGTGTCCAACCTCGCCCCCGGGGCCACCGCGCGACTCGGGTTGGGCCCGGCGGACCTGCGCGTGCGCCACCCGCAGGTGATCCCGGTCGAGATCGACGGTTACGGCCCGGGCGGCCCGCTGTCCGAGAAGCGCGCCTACGACCTCTTGGTGCAGGCGGAGTCGGGATCGTGCGCGGCCACCGGCCACCCGGGGATGCCGGCCAAACCCGGAGCGCCGGTCGCCGATATCACCACCGGCCTGTATTCGGCGCTGTCGATCATGGCGCTGTTGCTGGGCCGGGCACGCAGCGGCGCCACCGAAGCCGCCCCGGCCGTGGCAGTCAGCCTGCTCGACACCATGACCGACATCATGGGCTACCAGTTGACCTACACCCAGCACTCCGGGATCGATCAGGAACCGCTGGGGATGAGCTCGCCCGCGGTCGCGCCCTACGGTTCGTTCGGTACCCGTGACGGGCAGACGGTGGTGCTGGGTACCACCAACGACCGCGAATGGCAGCGGCTGGCCCGGGAAATCATCGAGCGCCCCGATCTGGCCGATGATCCGCGCTTCGCGACCAACCCGCAACGCTGCGCCAACCGGGACGAGCTCAACGCGGCCATCGAATCATGGTGTGCACAGCATGATCTCGACGATATCCAGCGCATCGCCGACGCCGCCGGGATCGGCAATTCGCGCTACAACAAGCCCAGCGAAGTCATCGCACACGAGCACCTGAAGGCACGCGACCGCTGGCGGCAGGTCGACACCCCCAACGGCGAGATCGCCGCGCTGCTGCCGCCGCCGGTGATCAGCGGCCTGGAGCTGGGGATGGGTGCGGTGCCCGGGCTGGGACAGCACACCGACGACGTACTGCACGAACTCGGTTACACCGCCGAGGAATTGGCTGCAATGCGCGGCGACGGTGCGATCGGCCCGGTGTACTCGTGAGCATCAGCGAGGAGCCGAAGGCGGATCGCGCATGAGTGATGTGTTGTTGATCGAGGACCGTGGCGGGGTGCGCACGCTCACCCTGAACCGGCCGCACCGCAAGAACGCCATCGACGTCGAACTGTGGCACGCGCTGGCCGCGGCCCTGCGCGCGGTCGACACCGACGACTCGGTGCGCGCGGTGGTGCTGACCGGTGCCGGCGGGGCGTTCTGCTCGGGTGCCGATATCGGCACCGGCGAGGCGATCCATCCCCGGCGAAAGCTGCAGCGGCTCACCGATGTCGCGCTGGCACTGCACAACCTGACGGTGCCCAGCGTCGCCAAGGTCACCGGTGTCGCGGTCGGCGCCGGCTGGAACCTGGCACTGGGCTGCGACCTGGTGGTGGCGACCCCCGAATCGAAGTTCTGCCAGATCTTCGCCAAACGCGGGCTGTCGGTCGATCTCGGCGGCTCCTGGCTGCTACCCAAAATCGTCGGCCTGCAGCAGGCCAAACGCCTTGTGCTGCTGGCCGATATGATCGATGCGGCCGAGGCGCACCGGCTGGGGCTGGTCACCTGGGTGCGCGACGCCGACGCGATCGACGCGTTCGTCGATGAGGTGGCGCGGCGGCTGGCCGACGGGCCACCGTTCGCGCTGGCGCAGAGCAAGGCGCTGCTCAACGACGGGGCCACCGCCACCTTCGCTCAGGCGCTGGGCAACGAGGCACGGGCTCAGCCCGGCAATTTCGCGACCGCCGATTCGGGGGAGGCCTACTCGGCGTTCGCCGCCAAGCGCGAACCAGAGTTTTCCGGAGAGTGGGCGGTGCCCTCCTCTGCAGTTGTCGAGAAGGAGCAGAACTGATGCGTGAGACCGTCATCGTCGGAGCCGTGCGCACGCCGGTCGGGAAGCGGAACGGCGGGCTGTCCGGGCAGCACGCCGCCGACCTGTCCGCGGTGGTACTCAAGGAACTCGTCGAGCGCACCGGGGTCGACCCGGGCCTGATCGATGATGTGGTGTGGGGCTGCGTGTCGCAGGTGGGCGATCAGTCCAGCAATATCGGACGGTACGCGGTGCTGGCCGCCGGCTGGCCGGAGAGCATCCCGGGCACCACGGTGAATCGGGCCTGCGGATCCAGCCAACAGGCGCTGGACTTCGCGGTGCAGGCCGTCATGTCCGGTCAGCAGGATGTGGTGGTGGCCGGCGGTGTCGAGGTGATGAGTCGCGTCCCGCTCGGCGCCGCGCGTGCCACCGGTCAGCCCTATGGTCCGAAAGTCTTTGCCCGGTATGACGATTTCTCCTTCAACCAGGGCATCTCTGCCGAGATGATCTGCCAGAAGTGGGATCTGTCGCGCACCCGCTGCGACGAGTACTCGGCGCAGTCACACGAGCGGGCCGCCGCCGCGCAGGACGCCGGCGCCTTCATCGATCAGATCGTGCCCGTCTTCACCGACGATGACGTCATCACCGACGACGAAGGGATCCGGCGCGGCACCACCGCCGCGTTGTTGGCCGGACTCAAACCCGCCTTCACCGACGACGGCGTCATCCACGCGGGCAACTCCTCGCAGATCTCCGACGGCGCAGCCGCACTGCTGGTGATGACCGCCGATCAGGCGCTCAACCTGGGTCTGACCCCGCTGGTGTACTACCGCGCGGGGGCGGTCACCGGTGCCGATCCGGTGCTGATGCTGACCGGCCCCATCCCGGCCACCGAGAAGGTGCTGCACAAGGCCGGCGTCGGGATCGACGATGTCGGTGTGTTCGAGGTCAACGAGGCGTTCGCGCCGGTGCCGCTGGCGTGGCTGGCCGAAACCGGCGTCGATGAGGCGAAACTCAATCCGCTGGGCGGGGCGATCTCGCTGGGGCATCCCCTCGGGGCGTCCGGTGCGGTGCTGATGACCCGGATGATCCATCACATGCGCGCCAACGGCATCCGCTACGGGCTGCAGACCATGTGCGAGGGCGGCGGGACCGCCAACGCAACCCTGGTCGAGTACGTCTTCTAGTCGAAAGGGCAACACGTGCAACGCAATCTGTTCACCGAGGATCACGAGGCATTCCGCGAACTCGCCCGCGATTTCGTGGAGAAGGAAGTGGTGCCCGCCTACCCGGACTGGGAGAAGGGCGGCCGGATGCCGCGCGCGGTGTTCGAGAAGATGGGCAAGCTCGGCATGCTCGGCGTCGCCATTCCCGAGGAGTACGGCGGTGGCGGTGCGCCGGATTACCGCTACAACGTGGTGCTCCAGGAGGAGGCGGCGCGCGCCCTGGTGACGCTGTCCACGGTGCGCACCCAGCTCGAGGTGATCCTGCCGTACTTCCTGCATTACGCGAACGAGGAGCAGCGCACGCGCTGGTTCCCGGGCCTGGCCGACGGCACGCTGCTGACCGCGGTGGCGATGACCGAACCCGGTACCGGATCCGATCTGGCCGGCATGCGCACCACCGCCGTGCAGGATGGTGACCACTGGATCGTCAACGGCGCCAAGACGTTCATCACCGGCGGTATGCAGGCCGACCTCGTCGTCGTGGTGGCCCGCACGTCCACCGACCCCGACAACCGGCGCAAGGGGCTCACCCTGTTCGTCGTGGAGGACGGGATGGCCGGGTTCACCCGCGGCCGCGAGCTGGAGAAGATGGGCTGCAAGGTGCAGGACACCGCGGAACTCTCGTTCGTGGACGTGCGGGTGCCTGCCGCCAATGTGCTCGGTGAGGTGGGGGAGGCGTTCAGCTATCTGGGTCACAACCTGGCTCAGGAGCGGCTGACCGTCGCGGTGGGCTCGGTGGCGCAGGCGCGATCGGCCATCGCCGCGGCCATCGACTACACCAAGGACCGCAAGGCCTTCGGGACGCCGGTCGCGTCGTTCCAGAACACCAAGTTCGAACTCGCGGCCTGCTCGACGGAGGTGGAGGCGGCCCAGGCGATGCTGGACCGCGCCGTGGCTCTGCATGTCGAGGGGGACCTGTCCGCGCCGGATGCCGCGCGGGTGAAACTGTTCTGCACCGAGATGCAGGCCCGGGTGATCGACCGCTGCCTGCAGCTCTTCGGTGGCTACGGCTACATGATGGAATACCCGATCGCCCGGCTCTACACCGATGCCCGGGTGGCCCGCATCTACGCGGGGACCAGCGAGGTCATGAAGGTGATCATCGCCAAGTCTCTCGGCCTCTGATGCGCGATTTGTGGAGTTTCGGTCGGAACCAATCCGACTGAGACTCCACGAACCGCGGGGTCCCGGCGCTCTGACCAGGCACGTGACACCTGTCGGAAGATTTGTTAAGTGAGACCCTTGTCACACGCCGCGAACCAACCTACTGTGTGTTCAGTTGGTTGGTTCGTCCCGGTGATTGAGGAGAGCGGTGTCAGCGATATCTGCGGCGTCTGGGCCTCGGCCCTATGAGTCGCTGCTGGCCAAGGGGGAGGACCGTAAGCAGCGCATTCTCGCTGCCGCGGAGAATCTTTTGGCGCGAAACGGCTGGCGCAACACCTCGCTGGCGCAGATCGCCCGCGAGGCCGGAGTCAGCGCCGCCGGGCTGCTGCACCACTTCGAATCCAAGGAACAACTGCTGCACGCGGTGCTCGACGCCCGGGATTTCGACGATGACACCCACGCCGATCGGGGTGGCGATCTGATCGCCAACATCGGCCGGGTGGCCGAGCGCTTCGATCGCGCTCCCGAACTCGTCGGAACCTTCACCGTGCTGCTGGTGGAGAACATCCAACCCGACGCCCCGCTGCACGACCGGCTGGTGGCCCGGCAGCAGGCCGCCGTCGGGATCGTCGCCGACGGAATCCGGCGCGGCCAGCTCAGCGGCCGCTACCGCTCAGACCTCGACCCGGCCGCCAAGGCCGTGGAGATTCTCGCCTTCGTCAATGGAATGGAGACCGCATGGCTACTCGATCCTTCAATCCCACTGGCGGCAGTGTTCAAGGGATACACGGAGTCGCTGGCCCGCGACTTCGCTCCGGCCACCGAGAGGAATTCGATATGAGGTACCGACTCGACGTGGTCGCACCCACCGTCGCCGAGGTGGTGCGCAACGCCGGCGGCTGGCTGGTCGACCGTGTGATGGCCGGCTGGGATGTCACGGTGCTGATCACCGGTGACGACGACATCCGTCCGTTGCAGATCCTCGGGGTGGACACCGGCGACCTGGAGACGGCGATGCAGCTCTGGGAGGAGCGGCCCCACCCGCAGACGGTGGCGGTGGCCGCCGAGCTGTTCGTCAGCGATGCGCGGGTCCGCGAAGGTGTGCTCGGCGCCCTGGATCAGGGCCTCACCGAGGTGACCCTCTGGGGCGACAGCTGGCCCGAAGAGCTGGACAGCACCGTCGGCTCGGTCCAGCACCAGCTGAGTGCGGCCGCCCGTGCCTTCAAGGCGCAGGCGCTGGCAGCCGCCGGCGACACCGCTCCGTTCGGTCGCACCGAGGCCTTCCGGTGCGGCGTCATGTCATGTCCGTCGGTGGCCGCAGACCTGGTGCCCGCCAGCTGAATTCGTCACCTCACAGGGACAGCGACGCGAGGAAATCCATCGTGCGGTCCCGGGAGGCGCGCCGCGCCGCGCCGTCGGCCCCGAGTGGCACGATCCGTGCGGCCAGGTCGGTGACGCCCGCGTCCCGGTAGCGCTGCAGTCCCTTCAGCACCGCCGCTTCGTCACCGGCGGCCATGGTGTCGCCGACGTCCTCGGCATCACCGTGCTCGAGTAACCGCAGGTAGTTCGGCGACAGATGAGCGTGCCCCAGCACCTCGCCGGCATGGGCGCGGGCGTCCTCGACATCGCCCGGCGCGCAGAGCGTGACAGGGACGCCGGCCACCACGCGCGGGCGGTCCCGTCCCGCGGCCTCGGCGGCGGCATTGATCCGGGGCGCGACGTGCTCGCCGATCGCCCGCTCATCCGCCATCCACAGAATCGTGCCGCCGGCGCGTTCACCCGCGATCCGCAGCATGGCCGGACCGAGCGCGGCCAGCAGTACCGGCACCGTGTGATCGGTGACGTCCACCGGGCTGTGCACGGTGAAGGTGGCGTTGTCGACGTCCACTCTCCCCGCGCCGGCGCATCCGGCGAGCAGCACGTCGAGGTAGTCCCGTACCAGTGCGACCGGGCGGTCATACGGCAAGCCCAACTGCCCCTTGATGATCCAGTCATGCGACGGGCCGATGCCCAGGGTGAACCTGCCCGCGCAGGCGGCCTGCGTGGTCAGAGACTGCTGGGCCAGGATGACCGGATGCCGCGTCTGGATCGGGACGACCGCGGTACCGACTTCGATGCTGCTGGTGGCGACACCGATCAGTGCCATCGCGGTCAGTGCGTCGAGATGCCCGGGCACCTGCGGGAACCAGAACGAGTGGAAGCCGGCCGACTCCGCGGCGACGGCATCGGACAGCAACCCGGCCAGCCGGTCCGCCCGGAGGCGTTCCCTGTCCGAGCCGACCATCAGTCCGATGCGCATGGCTGTCCCGTGCTCAGGGCAG
Organism: Mycolicibacterium frederiksbergense; assembly: GCA_030499155.1. GTDB lineage: Bacteria > Actinomycetota > Actinomycetes > Mycobacteriales > Mycobacteriaceae > Mycobacterium > Mycobacterium frederiksbergense_A. The sequence goes on from JAUKNU010000001.1 coordinate 3,365,345, forward strand.
CAGGGTGGGCATGGCGGCCCAGCCGCGCACCGCGGCCGTCTCCGAGGGCACGGCGTTCGGCCAGTCGACCTCCCACTCCGGAAAACGTTTGAGGATCTCCTCCAGCGCAATCCGGCCCTCGAGGCGGGCCAGCGCGTTGCCCATGCAGAAGTGTGTGCCCGCACCGAACGTCATGTGCGAGCGCTGCTCGCGGAAGATGTCGAAGACATCGCCGTCGGGTGCGAAACGCCGGTGGTCGCGATTGGCGGCGCCGACGAGCATGAGCATCGCCGACCCCTCGGGCACCGTCTGCCCGTAGTACTCGACGTCGCGGGTGACATAGCGGGCGATCTGCAGGGCCGGTGGCTCCCAGCGCAGGATCTCCTCGATCGCCTGCGGTATCAGCGCGGGATTCTCCGCAAGGGCGCGACGTTGCTCGGGATGATCGGCCAGCGTCTTACCGGCCCAGCCGATCAGTCGCGTGGTGGTTTCCGAACCCGCGGTGGCGATCACGATCAGGTACAGCAGCAATTCGTCACGGCGCAGTGTGCGCCGGGTCCCGGTCTCGTCTTCGAATTCGGCGTTCAGCAGGTCGGTCATGATGTCGTCCGAGGGATGTTCGACCCGCCAGTCGATGAATTCGGAGAACACCTCTCCGGTGGCCAGTCCCTCCAGGCGCTCGCCCTGCAGGGTCTCCTCGCCGTGGTCGGTGATCTGTTGCTGCCGGTCTTCGGGAATGCCCAGCAGCATCCCGATGACCCGCATCGGCATCTGCTCGCCGAGGTCATTGACGAAATCGAAACGGCCCGAACCGATGAGCGGGTCGAGGCAGCGTGCGGTGAACTCCCGGATCTGCGGTTCGAGCGCGAGAACCTTGCGCGGAGTGAACATCCGGGACAGCAGATTGCGGTGGATGTTGTGGATCGGGGGGTCCTCGAAAATCAAGGTGCCGGGTGGGATCTCCATGCCGGACTTGATGATCTCGAGCACGGCACCGCGGCCCGAGATGAACGTCTCGTGATCGATGACCGCCGCGTTGACATCGTCGTAGCGGCTCAGCGCATAGAAGTCGTGTTGTTCGTTGTAGTACAGCGGCGCCTCCTCCCTGATCCGCGCGAACACCGCGTAGGGGTCCATGTTCAGTTCGACGCTGTACGGGTCGTAGTACAGGTCGGGTGCGGCGGCGGTCGACTGTGCCATCAGGGCTCCCTTGGGGAAGGCGAAGAGTGCGGATTTTCCGAACGGGCTGAGTGTTCTGTTGAGCACCTGCTTAGCAGGTGTATCGCGGCGCGGTCAAGGTTCTGGCACGGTTTACGCTATTGGTGATGAATGTAAAGATGGGTCAACACCGACCGAGGGGGACGCAATGACCGCAGAACAGATCGTGCGCGACGAGATCGCCGCCTGGTCCCGCAACGATGTCGACGACGTCATGAGTCACTTCGCCGAGGACGCCACCTTCGACATCGGCCCGGACTGGCCGAAGCTGTCCGGGCGCGCGGCGATTCACGACATGATGAAGGTCTTCTTCGCCGGCGGGCAGTGCGTCGATCTGGAGGTTCGGCACATCGCGGTGGATGGCGATGTCGTCTTGATGGAGCGGCGCGACCACTGGATCGTGGACGGTAAGCAGATGAGCTGGCCCGTCATGGGCGCCTACGAGGTGAAGGACGAGAAGATCACCGCCTGGCGGGAGTACTTCTACCCGCCGAAACAGGACTGACGGCCCATCAGCTGACGGTGATGATGACCTTGCCGATCGCGCGTCCGTCGGCCACATGACGTAATGCGGCGGCGGTATCGGCGAGTTCGTACGTCGCGCCGATGTGCGGCGCGACGGCACCGGAGGCCAGCAGTTCGGCCAGTTCGGCCTCATTGCGGGTGAACTCGTCCACCGGGATGTCTTGGAACTGGAACCCGAGGATCTGAATACCCTTGACCAGAACCAGATTCAGTGGGATGCGCGGGATGGTTCCCGATGCGAACCCGACCGTCACGAACCGCCCGCCGCGTTTGAGGGACCGCAGGGCGGGCTCGGATAGTTCACCGCCGACCGGATCGATCACCGCGGCAGCGCCGCCGGGAAGCAATTCGCGCAGCGCCTCAAGAAGCTGCCCCCCATGGTGGTTGATTCCCTGCACCGCGCCGTAATGTTCAGCTGCCGAGAGCTTCTCGGGGGACGACGCCACCGCGATGACGCGAGCGCCGAGCGCGGTGCCCAGCGCGACCGCGGCCAACCCGACACCCCCACCGGCGCCGAGCACCACGACATCGACGCCGGATCGGATTTGTGCCGTGCTGCGCAGCGCGTGGTAAGCGGTTCGGAAGGCGACGCCGGATGCGGCGGCGGTGGGCGCGTCGATGCCGTCGGGGATCCTCGCCACACCGGCGATGCCTGCGCATACCTCCTCGGCGAACGCGCCGAACATGGCGGTCCCGGTGACCCGGTCGCCCACTGCGAAATCGCCGGTGCCCCCGGATATCTCGGCGATGACACCGGCGAACTCACTGCCCGGCACGAACGGCGGCGGCACCGTGACCTGGTACTTCCCGGCAACCAGCAGCACGTCCGGGAAATTCACCGCCGCCGCGGTGACGTGCACCCGCACCTGGCCCTCGGCGAGGGCGGGGGAGGGCAGCTCCTGCACCCGCACCACCTCCGGCGGCCCGTACCCGGTGCAGACCGCTGCTCTCACCGGTAGTCGCTGGATTCGGCGAGTTCGGCGGCCGAGCGCATCAGATCGGTGACGACCGGGCCGAAGGCCAGCAGTTTCTCGTCATCGCCTGCCCGCTGAAAACCCTGCTCCAGCACGATGGCCAGCTTCCACTTGGCCAGCACCAGGTAGTAGTCCAGATCATCGACCTGACGGCCGGACACCTCGGCATAGCGTGCCACCACCTGATCGCGGGTCGGTGCGCCGCGCATGTCGACGTAGCTCATCGCGGCGGTGTCGTGCTCGTCGGCCGGCCAACTCTGCACCATCCAGCCGAGGTCGAGTTTCGGGTCACCGACCGTGCCCATTTCCCAGTCGACGATCGCGGCCAGCTGGGCGGGTGCACCGTGGCGGTACATGACGTTGGCGAACTGGTAGTCGCCGTGCATCAGGCCGGGGATGAAGTCGAGCGGCTTACGCTCCTGCAGCCACGCCGTGGCGACGTCGAGCCCCGGCAGGTCGCGTTGTTTGATGCGCTCCAGGAAGCCGATCCAGCGGGCGACCTGGCGTTCGTGGAAGCCGTCGGGCCGGCCCAGGTCGTGCAGTCCCTTGGCCTTCCAGTCCACCTTGGAGAGCAGCGCGATACCCTCGGCCAGTTGGTAACTCAGTTCCGGTCGGATGCTGAGATCGCCGTCGAACGGCTCGGGCCAGCGGGCGTGCTGGTCCATCGGGGACCAGCCGTCGACGAAGCCCATCAGATAGAACGGCCGGCCGAGCACGTTCGGGTCGTCGCAGACGCCGACGGCCTCGGTGTGCGGCACGTCGGTCCCGTCGAGTGCCTCGATGATGCGCCACTCGCGCAGGATGCCCTTGTCGCGGTCCGCGGGCGCGCCGGGCGGTGGCATCCGGATGACGCAGCGCTCGTCGCCGCGGGTCAGTTCGTAGATGACGTTCTGGGTGCCGCCCGAGAGGAAACGCGCCTGCAGCGGGGCTCCCTTGCCGGGCAGCCCGGTGTCGTCCATCCAATCGGCAAGGCGGGCAACATCGATGGCCGGAGCGTTCACAGGTTGCCCACCTCGGCCTCCAGATGTTCGGCGAACCGCGCCCGCGCGGCGTCCCGTTTACCGGGTATCCATTCGGTGGGCCACAGCCCTTCGGTGCCGGTGTAGTCGCGCAGCACCTGCTTGGCCACGGTGGTCTTGTGCACCTCGGTGGGACCGTCGGCCAGGCCCATCACCGCGGCCCCGGTCACCATCCCGAGGAACGGCATCTCGTTGGTGACACCGAGCGCACCGTGTATCTGCATGGCCCGCCAGGCGATATCGTGCAGCACTGTCGGCATGACGACCTTCACCGCGGCGATGTCCTTGCGGACCTTCTTGTAGTCGTTGTACTTGTCGATCTCCCATGCGGTGAACAGCACCATCAGCCGGAACTGTTTGAGCTGGGCGTAGGAGTCGGCAATGTAGCCCTGCACAGCCTGTTTGTCGGCGAGCAGGCTGCCGGCGGTGTGTCGCGACAGCACCCGTTCGCACATCATGTCCATTGCCTTCTGCGCCAGCCCGATGGTGCGCATCGCGTGGTGGATGCGGCCGCCGCCGAGACGGGTCTGGGCGATGACGAACGCCTGGCCCTCCCCGCCGAGCAAGGCGGAGTCCGGTACCCGGACGTTGTCGTAGTGGATCAGCGCGTGCGAACCCTCGCCCTCGGCCTCTCCGTAGAGCCCCGAGTTGCGCACGATGGTCACCCCGGGTGTGTCCGTCGGTACCAGGAACATCGACATGCCCTGGTAGGGACTGACATCCGGGTTCGTCACCACCATCACGATCAGGAACGACGCGGTCGAGGCATTCGAGGAGAAGAACTTGTGACCGTTGATCACCCAGTCGTCTCCGTCGCGGACCGCGGCGGTCGTGAACTGGGTGGGATCCGCGCCACCCTGCGGTTCGGTCATCGAGTAACACGAGAACACCTCGCCACTCAGCAGCGGCCGCAGGTAGCGCTCCTTCTGGTCGGGTGTGCCGTAGTGGGCGATGATCTCGGCATTACCGGTGTCGGGGGCCTGACAGCCGAACACGATCGGCGCCCATTGGGATCGGCCGAGGATCTCGTTGAGCAGCGCCAGTTTCAGCTGTCCGTAGCCCTGGCCGCCGAGATCCGGACCGAGATGGGTGGCCCACAACCCTTTTCGGCGGACCCGCTCCTTGAGCGGATCCACCACGGCGCGGCGGGCATCATCCAGGGGAGTGAACTGCAGGTGCGGCCAGATGAGGTCCAGCGGTTCGACCTCATCGCGGACGAAGGCGTCCGCCCAGTCGAGGAGCTCCTGGAACTCCGGGTCGGTTTCGAAATCCCATGCCATCATGGTCTCCTTTGACTGGTGGTGCCTGCGATCAGGGTGGCGATATCGGTGCCGACGACGTCGACGAAGGAACGCCGGCCGAATGAGCCTGCGGCCCAATGTCGGGCGCCCTCGCTGACCAACATCATGGCCAGGTAGGCCAGATGGCCGGTATCGGTGCCGGCGGGCAGCTTCCCTTCGGCGAGTGCGCGGTCGAACAGGGCGGTGAACATGCCGCCGTCCAGATCCGGGGTTTCGGCGGTGCCCAGGATCCGGTGCTCGTGGCGGTAGCCCTCGAGGATGGTCTCGATCACCAGTTCGGCGGGATTGCGGGCCATCGAACGTTCCAGATCGGTCAGCGCCGCCTCGATGACGGCCTGGATGTCGTAGTCGTCGCCGTCCAGCAGAGCGGCGACCGTACGTTGCGCCGACCGGGTGGACATCACGCCGACCTCGAAGAGCACGTCCTCCTTGCGAGGGAAATAGAAGTAGAACAACGCTTTCGAGACTCCGGCGGCGGCGCAGATCTGGGCCGCCGTGGTGCCGGCATAGCCGTTGGTGCGCCACAGCGCCATCGCGGCCTGCACCAGCATGCGCTTGGTCTCGCGTGAGTTGGACCGCTGAAATGTGGCCCTGCGCTGACCACGGTCAGCTTCCGCTTTGCGCGAAGAGTTGGGCATTATCTGACCGTACCTCGTCTGAACTAAGCTGACCAGAGTCTAACTAATCGAAATGGCAGACTGGTCTGATGGCGCTACGGGTGGCAGGGCTGGCCTTCGGATTGCTGGCGGTGGTCGCCGGTGGGTTGCAGCTGTGGGCATTCGGCGTGACCGGCGGTGCCCGCCATCTCATCCTCGGCGTGTTCGCGAGCTCCGTCGGCGCCTGCGTGATCGCTGCGGTGTGGCGCCGCCGGCGGCACTGACTAGAGCGGCCGCGGGCCCGCCCGTCGTGTCAGGTAATCGATCTGGCGGTGCATCGCGATGAGCGCGAAGAACGGCAGGATCATGAAAGGCACGTTCTCGGCGATGAACTTGAACCAGAGTCCGAAGGCGCCCTGGCCGATATCGCCGAATCCGGCCCGCACCTCGGCCAGGAAGTACACGCCGGTGCTGCTGATCAGCACGGCGCACCCGGTGAACGCCAGCCACAGGCACCTGATCCGCGCCTCGACCGGTAGATCGGTGCGCATCAGCCGGATCCACACGATGAAGAGCATGGTGCCGGTGATGACGCCGACGAGTTCGAGGCCGAAGATCCAGGTGTTGCCGCTGGTGTACCGGGTGTCGGCGAGCCCGTACTGCCACCACAGCCACTTCCAGCCCGGGTCGGTGGCCGGTGTCCACCAGTTCAGCGGATGGCCGATGAGAAAGATGGTCTCGTAGCCGAGTTGGCTGCCCGCCGTGTAGGGCAGGTAGATCATCGTCAGCTCGGAGGCCCGTTCCAGGCGCGATCGTTGCTCACCGCGTCCGGTCCAGAAATAGACCAGCGGCAACACGATCACCGGCAGCCCGAATGCCAGATTGGCGATGACGTCGACGGTGAAGGTGGGCGGCAGGAGTCCGGTGCCGACGCCCACCACCGCGATGCTGAATGCGATGGCCGTGATCGCGGTGAGTGCGACGTAAGCCTTACGGCGGTGCGGGGCCCACGGACGCGCCAGGTTCGGCTCGCCGTCCGCCGAGACCTGCAGCTCGACATCCGATGTCATCTCGAGATCCTGTCCTTGCCGAATCGTGCGCCTCAGCGGAGGATAGGCCTCCGGCGCGGGCGTGTTGAGCGAACGCTCAACATTTCGAGAATCTCGTTTCCTCTCGCCGTGAGATGAACGGGTCGGTGAGACGTTTGCCCTCGTTGACGATGAAGCGGCGCTGTGGAAATGTAATACTCATAGATGAGAGCCTCATTCTCGTAGTGGCTGCTACTGCCTGGAACGGAGCAACGCATATGGCGATCGATCCCGCCGGCATCGACTGGTTCAAGGACCCGCGGCTGGTTGACGATCCCTACCCGTACTTCAACGCGTTGCGCAACCAATGCCCGGTCCAGCCCGAAGACATCTACGGCGTGACGATGGTGACCGGCTGGGAAGAGGCGGTTTCGGTCTACAACGACGCGGACACCTTCTCCTCGTGTACCTCGGTGACCGGTCCGTTCCCCGGTTTTCCGGTGCCACTGGAGGGCCGCGACGACGTCGCCGAGTTGATCGAAAAGCACCGCGACGAGCTGCCGTTCAGCGATCAGCTGCCAACCCTGGATCCACCGGTGCACACCAACCACCGCTCGCTGATGATGCGACTGATCACCCCGAAGCGCCTCAAGGAGAACGAGGACGCCATGTGGCAACTCGCCGACGGGGTGCTCGATGACTTCCTGGCTCCAGGCAAGGGCGAGTTCATCAAGGGCTTCGCCAGCCCGTTCACGCTGCTGGTGATCGCGGACCTGCTGGGCATCCCGCCCGAGGATCGCAACGCCTTCGTCGACGGCATCTCGCAGAACTCCGGTGGCGGGGTCGGCAGTACCAGCAGCGAGTCGCTGTCGCACAGCCCGCTGGAGTTCCTCTACGCCCAGTTCGAGGCGTACATCGAGGATCGGCGGGTCAACCCGCGCGAGGACATCATGACCGGGATGGCGACTGCGCTGTTCCCCGACGGCAGCACGCCGACCCCCGGGGACGTCGCCCGTGTTGCCACCAACGTCTTCTCCGCGGGTCAGGAAACCACGGTCCGGCTGCTGGGCACCGCGCTCAAGGTGCTCGGTGACCGTCCGGACATCCAGAAGCAGGTGCGCGAGGACCGCAGTCTGCTCCCCAACTTCATCGAGGAAGCGCTGCGCCACGAAAGCCCGGTCAAGGGCGACTTCCGGCTGTCCCGCACCCCGGTCACCGTGGGGGAGAAGGAGCTTCCGTCGGGCACCACCGTGATGGTGGTCAACGCCGGGGCCAACCGCGATCCCCGCCGCTTCGAGGATCCCGACGAGTTCGACCCGGCGCGCAAGAATGCCCGCCAGCACCTGGCTTTCGGTCGCGGCATCCACAGCTGCCCGGGCGCTCCGCTGGCCCGCGCGGAGACCCGGGTGGGCCTGGAGCGGCTGCTCGATCGCACCACCGACATCCGCATCTCCGAGGAGAAGCACGGTCCGGCGGACAATCGGGACTACCACTACATCCCGACATTCATCCTGCGCGGGCTCACCCATCTGCACCTGGAGTTCGACCTCACATGAGGGTCGGCGTCGACGAGGACCGCTGCGCCGGCCACGGGATGTGCCTGACGCTGTGCCCCGAGGTGTTCGATCTGTCCGATGACGGATGGGCGGTGGCCGCTCCCGGTGAGGTGCCTGCCGAGCATGAGGCCGCCGTGCAGGAGGCCATCCAGTGTTGCCCCGAGAACGCGATCCACGAGATCTGATCCAATCCGCTTCACCGACAAGGAGATTAGTCAATGGCCAAGGGCTACGTGATCATCACCGAAGACATCAAGGACCCGGCCGGGATGGCCGAGTACGGCAAGCTGGCCAGCCAGACGATGAGCACCGCGAAGGTGCTGGCCTTCAGCCCCGTGGTCGAGTCGCTGGAGGGGCAGTGGCACGGCACCCAGACCGTGCTGCTGGAATTCGAATCGGTCGAGGCAGCCAAGGAGTGGTACTACTCCGACGCATACCAGGAGGCCGCGAAGCTGCGCCAGGCCGCGGCCGAGTGCAACGGAGTGATCATCTCGGGCTTCTGATCTCCCGCGAGCAGTCACATATGGCCCCAAAAGTGCCTAGTTTTGGGGCCATATGTGTCTGCTCGTCGAGTTATCCCCAGGCTGAACGGTCCGTCGCTGTGCAGTAGCTGCTTTCTGGGCAACCATCCACCGTATGTCGTGGCGGGACGCTTTCTCGAATAGTGGAGTCGCAACCAGTCAACAACTGCTTGCGCTGATCTCGCGCAAGCAATTACGCACACTGGTTTTGCGAGGCCAACTCATCCGTGTCCAACACGGCATCTATGCGCCGGTGGCGCCCGATCACCTGTCCCGGTTGGCGGCGATGGACCTGCGAACCGGCGAGCGCACCGTCGCGTGCATGAATACCGCCGCGGCTCTGTATGGGTTCGACACCGACCCGGACGGACTGCTGCACATCCTCGACCCAGGTGTCCGGATCCGGCCGACCGCCGAATTGATGGTGCACCAGCGATTGGGCGCACCGATTCGGTTGGTGGGCGACCGTCTTGCCACCGCACCGGCCTGGACTGCGGTCGAGATGGCCCGCACACTGCGACGGCCGCGTGCACTGGCGATGTTGGACGCTGCACTGGGGAGCGGGTTGTGCACGGTCGCGGACTTGGCGTCTGCCGTTGCCGAGCAGAAGGGCAGGCGCGGCATAGTCAGGGTGCGCGGCTTGTTGCAGCATGCCGATGGGCGCGCGGAGTCACCGATGGAGAGCGAAGCCCGTCTCGTGTTCATCGACGGCGGCTTGCCCATGCCAGAGCTGCAATTCGAGATCATCGACAGGCAGGGCAACCTGTGGCGCGTCGACTTCGCTTGGCCTGCTTTCGGTGTGGTGGCCGAGTACGAAAGCATGCAGTGGCACGCCACGGCGGAAGCTCTCAAACATGACCGGATGAAGGTCGCCCGTCTGCAGGAGGTCGGGTTGGCAACGGTTCCGTTGGTGGTGGATGACGTGCGGAAACGTCCTCAGGAACTGGTCGCCAGGATGGAAACCCTCTTCGAGCGCGCGGCTCTTGCCGGACGAGCAGTCACAGATGGCCCCAAAAGCGCCTAGTTTTGGGGCCATATGTGTCTGCTCGCGCGAGGAAATTGGGGTCAGGGACTACTCGACGATGGCGATCGCCTGACGCGGGCACTGCCGCACGGATTCACGGACCTGCTGCTCGTTGTCCGGGGTGACGTCCTCGGTGAGCACGTGCAGGTAATCGTCATCGTCGAGGTCGAACACCTCGGGGATGATGCCCATGCAGACGCCGTTGCTCTCGCACAGGCCGAAATCCACAACGATCTTCCCGTGTTCCGTGCTCATCGGAGCCGCCGCACCGGCACGTGTGAGTATCCGGCCACATTCTGCATGTGAACCCGCTGCAGCCCATCCCATTTCACCTCGTAGCGGGGCATGAAATCGAGCAGCTTCTCCAGGGCGATGACGCTCTCCATCCGCGCCAGCGCCGCACCCAGGCAACTGTGGATCCCGTAGCCGAGGCCCAGGTTCTGCGCCTCGGTGCGGTCACGTTCGATATCGAACTTGTCGGCATCGGTGAACGCGTCGGTGTCGCGGTTGGCCGCGGCGCTGAGCAGGAAGACCGCCTTGCCCGCCGGGATCACACCGCTGGGCACGTTCGCCTCCTTGAGCGTGTAGCGCACGTTGTACTGCACCGGACCCTCGTAGCGCAGCAGTTCCTCGACCGCCGCGGGCACCAGATCCCGGTTGTCCAACAGCTTCTGCCACTGATCGGGATTGCGCGCGAACAACACCATCGCGGTGCCGATCAGCTTGGTGACCGTTTCCGCGCCGGCCCCACCCAGCAGGGTCGCGAAACCGGTGATCTCGATATCGTCGAGCTTGTCGAGTCGGCCGTCCTCGCGCGGGATCTCGGCGGCGATGAGCCGGCTGATCATGTCATCGGTCGGGTTCTCCCGGCGCTTCTGGACCAGTGAGTAGTAGTAGATCGCGGTGTCCATGTTGGCCTGCATGCCGGCCTCGGAGGTGCCGACCTGCCCGGGTTCGCGGGACAGGCTGGTGTCGATCCAGTGCCGCACCATCTGGCGATAGTCGGGTTCGACACCGGCCATCCGGGTGATCACCTCGACCGGGAAGGGCCCGGAGAAGTCCTGCACGATGTCGAAGTCATCGGAGGTGATCAGACCGAGGTAGTGGTCGATCTGTTCGACGATGGTGTCGCGCTGGGCCTGCACGGCCCGCGGGGTGAACGCCTTGTTGAGCAGGCTGCGCATGTGCCGGTGATCGGGCGGGTCCATGAAGATGATCGACTTCTGCGGGGGCTCGTCGGCCTGCACCATCGCCAGATCGCAGCCACGCGACGAGGAGAACGCCTCGTGGTCCTTGAGTCCGGCGGAGACATCCTCGTGCCGGGTCAGGGCGTAGAAATCCCGGTCGGGGCAGTAGTACAGCGGTGCTTCGGTACGCATCCGCCGGTAGATCTCGAACGGGTTGTTGAAGTACTCGTCAGAGAACGGGTCGAACACGAGTTCCGCGGTGGTCATGCTGAGGTCCTCCTCCAGGGTGGCGCTGTCACCCGAAGCGTTACGGAAGGCTGTGAAACTGTAACGCTAACAGTAGTCTTGTCGACAGGATTGCGAAACAGGCAATTTGGGGGCGAACTCAGCGTCCCAATCCGGCGTCGACGACGGCGTTCAGCGCGCCGAGGTCGGTGCCGAGTTCGGCGACCGTCTGCCGGATCACCGCGACGTCCTTGCCGATGAATTCACCGACGGCGGCGACGAATGCGGCGGTCGAACCGGCACGTGCCACGTTGTCCAGCGCCCGGCTGGCGCCGCTGCCATGCGGTAGCGCGCCCAGCAAGGCGGATTCCGGGAGCCCCAGGCTGCCGGCCAGTTGGGCCGCTTCGGCCAACAGACCGATCTGCGCGGCGAACAGCGTGTTGTTGATCAGCTTGACCTTCTGGCCCGCACCCAGTGCCCCGACGTGCAGGACCGGGCTGCCGTAGGCGGTCAGCACCGGCTGCGCCCGCCGCACCGCATCGTCGGGACCGCCGACGAACAGCGTGATCTGACCGGCGGCGATATCGTGCGGACCGCCGCTGACCGGTGCATCCACGACATCGAGATGAGGTGCGAGCTCCTGCAGGTGTTCGACGGTGCGCGGGCTGCCGGTGGTGTGCACGATCAGCACGGCCCCGGCCGGCATCGCCGCCAGTAGCGCGGTGTCGAGGACCGCGCGCACCTGCTCGTCGGTGAACAGGCAGATCACCACCGCCTCGGCGCCGTCGGCCACCTCGGTGGCATCGACGACCGGGGTGGCGCCCAGTTCCGCGACGGCACGGCGCTTTTCCTCCGTGCGGCCGAGCGCGTGCACCTGGTGTCCGGCCTCGGTGAGACGGCGCACCATCGGTGCGCCCATCCGGCCCGCGCCGATGACCCCGACGCGCATCAGCGCGGATGCTCCATGAGCGCCAGTGCGGCGTCGGCGGCGTCGAACACCGCGCCTTCGGGTGCCGACGCCTTACCGGCGAGCGTCGCGGCGTGCCGGCAGTCCTTCTGCAACAGCGCGCCGGCGATCGGGGCGAGGTTGTCCAGGCTGCCGCCGAAGGCGGCGATACTGTTCAGGGCCTTGCTGGTGGCCGACCCGCGGGTGACCACCTCGCACAGGCGTTCTCGAGGTACACCGAGGGATTCGCCGAGTGCCAGCGCGCTCATCGCGGCGCCGAGGTTCGCGGTGAACAGCAGGTTGTTCAGGATCTTGGCGACCTGTCCGCTGCCCAGCGGGCCCAGATGCACGATCGGATCGGCGTAGGTCGCGAACACCGGTCGCGCCTTCTCGGCATCGGCTTCGTCACCGCCGATCATCACCAGCAAAGTGCCGGCCTCGACGGCGGGGCCGCCACCACTGACCGGGGCATCGATCACCGAAACACCCTTGGCGGCAGCCATGTCCGCGATCTCGGCGCAGGTGTCGGGGTGCACGGTGCTGTGGATGGCGATGATGCCGCCGGGTGCCAGTCCGGCCAGCACGCCGTGCTCGCCGGCGATCACCTCGCGGACATCGTCGTCGCCGACGACGCACAAGCACACCAGATCACTTGCGGCGCCCAGTTCGGCGGGCGTACCCGCCGTCTTGGCCGCGGTGTCCGCATAGGGTTCCAGCGACGCGGCGCGGCGGGCCCACAATGTCAGTTCGAAGCCGCTCTCGACGATGCGGCGGGCCATCGGCCCGCCCTGACTGCCCAGTCCGATGAATCCAACACGCATCAACCAGCCTCCGCTTCTTCGGCGCCACCGGTTCCGGCGGCGATACAATCTCCGACAAATGACAACACCCGAAGGTGGTAGGTCTGCGCCGACAGGCCGACGCTGAGATTGTGCCCGCTATCCGGCATCTCGTGGACCAGAACCCTTGGCGCAGTGACGAACAGGCCGGCGATATCGTCCAGTGCCGCGGCCGAGGTGTCCCAGACACGCTCGTGCTCGGCCGCGCTGTACTGCACAGGAACCCGCACCGCGGCCGCCAGTTCCGGGAAGTCCCGGCGCGACCAGTTGGCCGTCACCGGACCCTCGTAGGCGACGCCCGGCGCGGACAGCGCGCCGGTCAGCACCTCGGCCGGATACAGCTCCGCGGGCTCCCACAAGAGTTCCCGCAGTCCCGCCGGCCGGCGTGTCAACGTCGCCTGGCTGAGGATCTCCTTGGCTTCGGGACTGTAGCGCAAACCGGTACCGGCGAGCTCGACGCCGATCACGCCGGGATCGGCGACCGTCATGCGCAGTGCCAGTTCACATCCCAGTGAGTGCCCGAAGACGAAGATGCCCGCTCCACGCGGGCCGTCGGCCAGGATCTTGTCCACCGCGGCGGAGGCGAGCGCAACCCGGGCGGCCGGCTCGGCCATGGTGTCCTGGTACAACGCGGATGCACCGTAACCGGGACGGTCCAGGGCGATCGCGGTGTAGCCGTGTGCCGCCGCGGTCTGCAGCAACGACAGGTCGGGGCGACCGGGGCAGTCGAAGTACGCCGACGTTGTCGCGCCGCCGTGGATGGCGACGATCACCGCGCGGGGCTCAGGGACCACGGCGACCAGGGCGGACACCGGCACGGCGCCGACCATCACCACCCGGGGTCGGACCTGAGTCATGGCTCGTCTCCCAGTCGCTCCGGTCCTCGCTCGTGCCTCGCTGCGATCCTCACTCCCGGTCGCCTTCGCGGGGCACTAGTCATCGGTCCGTAGCAGCAGCACACCGCTGGGGGTCAGCCCACCGCTGCTGGCCACCGCGACCTTGGCATCGGCGACCTGCCGTTCACCGGCGTGCCCGCGCAGCTGGGTGACCGCCTCATGGATGAGCCCCATCCCGTGGGTGCGGCCGTGGGAGAGCTGACCGCCGTGCGTGTTCAGGGGGATGATGCCGTCGCGGGCGATGGCGTGGCCGCCGTCCAGGAAATCCCTGGCCTCACCGATACCGCAGAAGCCGAGCGCCTCCAGCCAGGAAAGGCAGTTGAAGGTGAAACCGTCGTACAGCTCGGCGACGTCGACATCGCTGGGCCGCAATGATGTTCGCGACCACAGGTGTGCGGACTGGCCGAGCACCTGCGGCTCGTGGGTCAGCGTGGTCTGATCCCAGTCGAGGCGCTCGATGATCTGGGTGCCGACGGCCTCGACCCGGATGGGTTTCTGCGGCAGGTCGCGAGCGACGTCGACGGCCGAGACGATGACGGCGACCGCACCGTCGCACGGCACATCGCAGTCATACAGCCCGAACGGGGTGGTGATCATCCGCGCGGACAGATAGTCGTCCATGGTCATCGGGTCGCGGTAGATGGCCGTCGGGTTGAGCGCCGCGTTGGCGCGTTGGTTCAGCGCGATCCAGCCGAGCGTCTCGCGGGTGGTGCCGTAGCGGTGGAAGTGCCGGGAGGCATTCTGCGCCAGCGTGTGCGCCGCCGAGATACCGCCGAAGGGCTGTTGCCAGCTGCCGGCGCGGGCACCCCCGGGCGGGGACATCTTGCCGTCCTTCATCAGCTGCTGGAAGGTGGCCTCCCACAGCGTGCGGAAGCACAGCACGTGGCGGGCCATCCCGGTGGCGACGGCCATCATCGCGGCGATGACCGATCCGCCGGGGCCGAAGGTGTCCATGCCACCGTTGATCCAGGTCGGCCGAAGACCGAGCGCGCCCTCGAGCGCGCTGACGCCGCCCTCGCCCATGCCGGCGACGTCCAGCCCCGGGTAGGTGGACAGGCCGTCGATATCGTCGAAGGTCAGGCCGGCGTCCGCGACGGCGGCCTCGCACGCCTCGATGGTCAGCGACAGCGGCGCGACCATCAGTCGCCGCCCCAGCCGGGATGCACCGATACCGGTGATGGCCGCCTTGTCCTCGAACTTCTCGCCTCCCAGCATCGGCCGGACATACTTGGCGAAATCCGTTGGTGGGATCAGGTCTTCGGGCAGTGCCGTCTCGGCGTCGGGGTCACTCGCCGGCGTGAACACCGGCAACCAGACATCGTCGACATGCTGGAAGGCCACCTCGACGGGCTGGCCGATCTCCAGGGTGTCGGCGTCGCAGTCGACGATGTTGGTGGTCAGCCGGACCCGGGGGTCCTCCAGGACGGCGACCTCGGCGATGACGTAGGGCGGCGGCAGGTCGGGAAATCCGAAGCGGTGGTTGACGCTGAAGCCGGACAGCGTGGCCTTCCCGGAGACCGCCCGCACACCCAGATCATGGCTGCGGCAGTAGCGACAGATCGGCGCGGGCGGGTGGATCAGCGCCTTACAGGCTTGACACTCCTGGATGCGTAGCTGGCCGTCGGCGCCCGACGTCCAGAAGAATTCGTTCTGCCCCGTGAGTTGGGGCAGTGGCCGGCCTGCAATGGCGGACACATCAGCTCCTTGCGGTCGTGGCCGCGGGATCGGCGGCGTGTGCCTGGTCCTGCTCGACTGTCCGGATCTCGATGATGGCGTGCACCGGGCAGTCCAGCAGAGCGCGCATCACCGCGTCGCGATCCTGTTCGGCCACTTCGCCGTTGCCTTCCAGGCAGGCGTAGCCCCAGTCGTCCAGCGAGAAATATCCGGGTGCGTGTTTGGCGCAGATGCCGAACCCGTCGCACAGGGTTCTGTCGAGTTTGATTCTCATGACACCGCCTCAACTTCGAAGGGACGCAGGGCCGAGAACCCGCCGCAGCCGGCGCACCCGCCGTCGAGGTGGCCTTCCACCAGTTCGGGGAACTGATCCAGCAGGCTGGCCGCCACATTGGCGGCGCCGTCGAGCGTCGCGCAGGCACCCCGCCCGCGCAGCACCACCGACCAGCGGCGCAGCCGGGCCACATCCTCGGCGGTGGCGGCGCCGTCGCGCAGCGCGTCGGTGACCGCGGCCATCGCGGCTGTCCCGTTGAAGCAGGACCCGCACTGCCCGGCGTTCTCCCGGTCGAAATAGGCCAGCACGGAGGCGGCCACCGCGACGGGGCAGTCCTCGGTGAGCACGGCGACGGCGCCACACCCGAGGCCGCTGCCCAGGGCCCGCACCGACTCGTGGTCCAGCGTGGTGGCCACGATGGACCGGTTGAGCAGGCCGGCGAAATATCCGCCCATCAGCGCACCGGTGACCGTGTCCGGCTCGACTCCGTGCAGAGCGAGCAGATCCGATGTCTTGGTGCCGTGCGGGATCTCGTAGAGCGCGGGTGGGCGTCCGGCGCCGGTGATGGTGGCCAGGAAGGTGCCGGGGGAGGCCTCGGTGCCGTACCGGCGGAACTCGGCCGGACCGTGGCGCAGGATGAACGGCAGGTGCGCCAGCGTCTCGACGTTGCTCACCAGAGTCGGGTTGCCGGCGACACCCTCCTCGAACACCCGCGGCGGCTTGTCGGTCGGCTTGGCCGGTCCGCCGTTGATCACCCGCACCGCCGCCGACTCCTCGCCGGCGATATAGGAGGCGTCGACAGTCACCACGCTGACCTCCAGCGCGCCGAGGCGAGCATCGGCGAGTGCCGACTGCACCGCGGTGGCGGCGTGCGGGTCGGAGACATAGACGTAGCCGCGCTGGGCGCCGACGATCTGGGCGGCCAGTCGCAGTCCGTCGAGCACCAGATGCGGCCGGTGGCGCAGCAGCCAGCGGTCCTTCACCGAGGCCGGCTCACCCTCCTCGCCGTTGGCGACCACCACGGTCTGCTTGCCGGCGCGGCAGGCGGCCCGCACGGTGCTCAGCTTCACGGCCAACGGGAACGCCGCACCGCCGCGGCCCAGCAGCCCGGCGGCGGCCACCGCGTCGAGCAGCACGTCGGAGTCGTCGATCTGTTGATAGCCACCGGAATTCGCGTACTCGGCGAGATCCTCGGGGCCAGCACCGGGCCGCAGCAGCCGCGGTGTGAGCCCGGGCCAGACGTCGACCCGGAGATCGGTGGCGGTGGTTGTCATGATCGGCTGGTCCCTTCCACCGTTAGGCTGACGGCCGTGAGAACCGCAGTGGTACGCGTCGACGTGGATCCGTCGGGTCGCCTGACCCCCGCGCGGTTGACCGAGGGCATGGCGACGCTCCGGCAGCTGTGTGGCCCGGTCGGTGCCGAGGTGGTCGACGCGGATCTCACGGTCATGCCGTCCAACCGGCGTGAGGTCGAGGTGCTGCTGTCCGGCGATGACGCCGATGCGTTACAGAACACGGTCGTTGCCCTGTGCGGCAGAGCTTTCGGCACCGAGGTGGCACCCGGTGTGCTGACCTTCGTCAGCCGCGGCACCGATGACGACGCGCACGGCGTGCTGGCCGGATTCGGAATCGCCGGCGAGGTGCACCGTCATCCGAGCGGTCAGGGCTGGGATGTGGTCGAGGTGACGCTGCGCCGCGCGGATCTGGCGCGGGTTCCGGAAAGCCGCATCCACACCGCGCTGGAGGCGTCGCTGAACAGCGAGGTGCGCATCCTGGTGCAGTGAGGTCATCGCGGGGTGCCCAGGAAGTCCAGAATCGGTGGTGCGGCCTGCACCCAGGTGTCGAAGAGGCAGAACGTCGTGCCGCCGCTCTGGGCGAACTTCTCCCCGGCGCGCTCCCAGGCGTCCTCGGGCCACGGTGGGTCGATGAGCGTGGAACCCTTGATCAGACAACTCACTTCGAGGGAGGTGCGCTTGGGGTGGTCCCAGTCGTTCTCACCGCCGCGGATGATCAGGGTGGGCACGGTGATGTTGTCGAACATCTCGTCCGGGACGCCGGGGATGGTCTGGCCCGGCTTGGGGACGAAGGCATTGAGCCAGCGCAGCATCACCTTGAGGTAGTCGTCGGCGTCGAGGGCGAGCAGCCGCTGGCGGTTCGCCGGATTCTGCTCGATGCGCTCACGCCACTCCGGCACGCTCAGTAGGCCTTTGATGCCGAGGCCGCGGACGGCCAAGATGCTCGGGGTCACGTAGTGGCCACCGAGTACGAACGATCCGTACACACCACCGACGATGTTCCACACCACCAGTTTTCGGACGATCTCCGGGTACAGCATGGTGGTCAGCATCGAGTCGCGTGCACCGCCGGATCCGCCGAGCATGATGCACGGACCGGCGTCGAGCCGGGTGATCAACTGGAACAGCGTCTCGGCCCGCATGTGGGATTCGCTCAGCCCGTAGAACTGCACATCGGATTTGCCACAGTTGGGCCGATCCCACAGCAGCACCCGGTAGCCACCTGCCACCAGTGCCTCGGCCAGCGGGCGCAGGCCAGGAATGTCCTTGCTGAACCGGCCACCGGGGGTCAGCGCGATCAATTCACCGGTTTCGCCCAGGATCTCGTAGACGACGTTGCCGCCGTTGATCTCGATGGACTTCTCGCCGTTCTCGAGTTGGATGGCTGCACCCTTCGTCGATGGTTCGCTCATGCGGTGACCTCGCAGGCTCGGTTCCGGCATTCCAGATCCATGATTCGTTCGCAAGCTTCACTCATGCCTGCACCAGCACATCGTTGCCGACCACCCGGACCGGATAGGTCCGGATGCTCCACTCCGGCTTGACCGCGGTGGTGCCGGTGGCCAGCTCGAAGCCCCACTGGTGCCACGGGCAGAAGATGTACTCCTTGTCGCGCACCATGACCGCATCGCCGGGCACGTTCTCATCGACGATGTTCAGACCGCGCGCACGGCCCGAACACAGCGGGCCACCCTCGTGCGGGCAGTAGTTGGCGATGGCGTAGAAGGTTCCGTTGACGTTGTAGACGCCGACACCGTGCCGACCGATCGGCACGAGTTTGTGTGTGCCGTGCGGGATCTCGTCGACGGTGGCCACGACGTGTTCGCGCCCCTGCGCCAGGCGGGGCGTTGTCGGTTCGGTCATGGTGTCAGAAAACCCGAACCTGGCCCTCGAGTGCCGGCACAGTCTGCGGCACATTGCGATAGGTCGACATCCCGTTGCGGAACATGATCGGCTCGCGGGCGTGCTCGGGCAGGTGCTTGACCAGCCAGCGGGGATCGTCGAACGTCCAGTGCGGGTAATCGCTGCTGAACAGCAGGATCTTCTCGCACTCCATCCACTCGAAGGCGCGGGTCAGTTCGGTCTTGTCCTCCGGGTAGTCCAGTGGCTGGGTGGTGAACTTGATGTGGTCCTTGACGTACTCGCTGGGCTTGCGCTTGATGTCGACCCACGACTTGCGGGCTTCATAGAGCGCGTCCATCCGCCACATCAACGGCAGAATCCAGGTGAACGCGTGCTCGACGAAGACGATCTTGAGCGTCGGATGCCGGTCGAAGGTGCCGTCGAAGATCAGGCTCATCACCTGGTTGGCCGCCAGCAGCGAGTAGGTGACCATGAAATCGTGGTTGTAGCTGGGCAATCCGACCGGGGGCATCGGCAGCTCGTCGTAATGACTGCGCGACAGGTGGCAGCTCACCGGGATGTCGTGCTTGGTGGCCGCCGCCCAGATGGCGTCGTACTTGGGGTTGCCCCAGGATGGACGGGGTTCGGCCTTGATCAATATCTGCGACATGAACGGATGGTCGGCCCAGCGTTCGATCTCCTCGACGCTTTTCTCGGGCTCCTCGATCGCCAGGCAGATCGACCCGCGCCAGCGCTCGTGCCAGTTGTTCTGGCTGTCGAGCCAGTGGTTGGCCTGCCAGTCGTTGAGCGCCATCGACATGGCGTGCTGCGCCTCCGGGATACGCGCCGGGTAGGCGGCGGGTTCCAGGATCGCGATATCCGCACCGGCCTCCATGATCAGTTGCTTGAACGCCAGTTCGGGGTCACTGCAGGCGAACTCGCCGTCCGGTGGAAACGAGTCCAGACGCATCGCGAAAGAATGCGCGTAATCGGGTGCGTCGTAGTAGATCTGGTCACCGACCTTGTGGGTACCGAAATACTTGCTGCGCCACGGCTCGGGAAGATACTGGCCCAGTTCGCCCGACCGGGGCGCCGGATGGACGTCGGAGTCGACACACCGCACGGCGATGCGCTCGGTGGCAGGTAGCCGCGGATTGGCTGTGGTGGTCATGGTGTGCCTCCTCGTTCCCTCTACTGTGCCCCGGCGGTGGACGCGATGACCGGGCTTTGGATCCCGTACAGTTCGGCCGCGTTGCGCCAGCACAACTTGTCGCGCTGCTCGGCGCTGTAACTGCGCGGCACGGTGAGCTCGTTGAGCTGCCAGTGCGGATAGCTCGATCCGTACATCACCATGTCGTCCTTGCCGGTGAATCCGGCCCACTCACCGGCGAAGTCGACATCGCCGGGTCCGTCGAGCGCGCCCTGCACGAAGTACACGTGGCCGGGCAGGTAGTCGCTGGGCATCTTGGGCGCCCACGGTGTCTGCTCCAGATGGGGCCGGCCGAAGCAGTCCATCCGCCACATGAACGGCGTCAGCAGGTCGGCGGCGCCGTCGGCCCAGACGAACTTCAGTTCCGGCAGGCGTTCGAAAACGCCCTCGGCGATCATGTTCATGAGGTGGTAGAGGAAATTCAGTGCGGTGAAGCCGACGTACTGCTCGTAGGTGCGGGTGAGTCCGTTGGGGGTCGGCGGCAGTGCGACACCCGAGCCGACCTCGAAGTGCACGGCGACCGGGAGTCCGGCGTCGACGGCGGCCTCCCACAGCGGCCAGAACTGAGGCTTGCCGTAGAGCTCACGGGACTGCAGCGGAATGCCGAGTTGCACCACCTGCGGGTGGTTCTTGTACTTTTCGATCTCGCGCAGGGCCCCGGCGATATCGTCGGGATTGACGCGGATGGTGCCGCGGAAGCGGTCGCCGAACTCGTCGTGCGCCAGCCAGCGCGTCACCATCATCTCGTTGTGCGCCGCGGCGATCGCGGAGCCGAGGTGACGGTCGGGCATGATGCCGCGGGTCATCGGATGCAGGATCGCGATGTCGACGCCGCGGTCGGTGAACAGGTGCTTGGCCACGACCGCGGGGTCGGAGCCGGGGTACTGCCCGTCGGGGCCCGTGGTGCGGGTGGCGTACTCCCCGCCGGGCGCCCCGTACCAGTCCATCTCGTAGTCCGGGAAGCCGCGGCTGCTGAACGGTTCCTTGAGGAAGTTCTTGCGGAGGTCTTTGTTCGACTGAACGAAGATGTGCACGCTGGTATCGATGACCGGCGTCCTCACGACGTTCCCCGCCCCGTCCTGCAGTTCTTTCAACGTGGTCCATCCTTCAGCTCTGCGGCGGCCGTGGGCACGGCCCAGCGCGCCGTCTCGAACCTCAGTGTAGATCCTTGTTCTTCAATAGCAAGAACATTGTTCTCCAGCGGATCGCTTACATCGTCGCTGGTGAGAGTGTCTGCTGGTCAATCGCGTAGCGCGCCGATGGTGAAACTGCATAGACGCGAAACGAGAATGCCGACACCTTTGATGAGAATGCTATTCTCCTGCAAACGGAACTAGAGCAGGCGGGAGGTGCCAGATGCTTCTGGAGTTCGACTCTGATCAGCGGCTATGGCAGGAAACGGTGCGTGATGCGGTGGGCAAACAGTGCCCGGCGTCACTGGTCCGGGGAATCGCAGAGACGGGTGACGATCCGACGCCGCTGTGGACCTCGTATCTGGACGCCGGATGGACCGAGCTGACCGATCCGGAGAACGCGGTCGAACTCGCCATCGTGCTCGAGGAACTGGGCCGGGCCACCGACCCGACACCGATGCTGGCCACGCTCTCGCAATTCGCGCCGCTGGCCGGTGCACGGTACGACGCCACCAAGGCCGGGGCCGCGATATACGACGGTGTCAGCGCCAACTGGAGCCGGCAGGGTTGGGAACTGGACGGCACCTCGAAGTTCGTCCTGGACGGGGACCGCGCCGAACAGCTTGCCGTGATCACGCCCGCGGGGGTCTTCGTGATCGCCCCGGAAGGCATCACCACACGGCGCCGCGATGTGTTCGACCCGGTGCTGCATGTCGCCGAGGTCACCTTCGACCGGGTACGCGTGGAGGAGTCCGACCGCCTCGACCTGGAACCCGCTGCCGTGCTGGCACTGGTCGAGCGGTCCCGCCACATCGCCTTGATGGGTATGGCCATCACCACGGTCGGTGCGTGTCAGCGCATCCTGGATCTCGCGCTCGAGCATGCCAAGAGCCGCCACCAGTTCGGGGTGCCGATCGGGTCGTTTCAGGCGATCCAGCACAAGGCCACCGACATGTACGTGGCCATCGAAAGGGCCCGGGCGCTGTCCTATTTCGCCGCGCTCACCATCGCCGCGGATGACCCGCGGCGCCGGATCGCCGCGGCGATGGCCAAGGCCAGTGCAGGGGAGTGCCAGACGCTGGTGTTCCAGCACGGCCTGCAGACCTTCGGAGCCATGGGCTTCACCTGGGAGAACGACCTTCAGTTTGCGCTGAAGCGGGCCAAGGCCGGCGAGCTGCTGCTCGGCGGTGCCGCTGAACACCGCGCCCTCATCGCCGAGGAGTTTGATGCAACTCGAATTTGATCCCGACGTCGAAGAGTTCCGTGCCGAGTTCTCGGCCTTCCTCGACGAGCATTTGCCCTCTGCGGCAGACACTCTGGAGCGCCCGCGGTCGGTATCGCACATGCCGCAATGGGCACGCGACTGGCAGCGCCTGCTGTTCGACAACGGTTGGCTGTTGCCGGCGCAGCCGCCTCAGTTCGGCGGGCGCAACGCATCGGTGTTGCAGAGCTTCGTGCATCTTGAGGAGCTGTGCCGGCGACGGATCTACCACAGCTTCAATCCCCAGGGTGTCAACATCATCGCCGCGTCGCTGCTGACCTTCGGCACCGACGAACAGAAGCAGCAGTGGGCGGTGCCGGTACTCAAGGGTGAGCGCACCGCCTCGCTGGGCATGAGTGAACCCAGCGCGGGTTCGGACCTGGCATCCCTGCGCACCAAGGCCGTTCGAGATGGCGAAGACTTCGTCGTCAACGGCCAGAAGGTGTGGACCTCGGGGGCGCACGACGCCGACTGGTTGTTGACCTTCGTGCGTACCGATCCCGACGCGCCCAAGCACAAGGGCATCAGCGTGCTGATCATCCCCACCGATACCGAAGGTGTGGTGTGCCGGCCGTTCGCCGACCTCACCGGTGAGGAGAACAAGGACTTCAACGAGGTCTTCTTCGCCGATGTGCGGGTCCCCGCGGAGAATCTCGTCGGCCCGCTCAACGGTGGGTGGAAGGTGGCCAACGGGTCGCTGGGCCATGAGCGCACCATGATGTGGCTGGGGTTTGCGGACCGGATCGCCAACTCGATCGGCGACTTCAAGCCCTCCACACCGCTGGAGCGCGATCAGCTGGCGTCGACCATCATGGATTATCAGGCGCTGCGGTTGCTGGGATCGGTGGGGTTGGCCAAGGCGGCCCGCGGTGAGGTCGACGTCGCGGCGGTGTCGGTGCCCAAATTGCTCGGCGCCGAGGCGGAGTTGCGGGCGGCGAACAACGCGCTGGTCGCGGCCGGGCCGGAGGGGCTGATCCACCCGTCGTTCAGCGGCCCGTACGCCCACATGAACCTGGACCATTACTACGCGAGCTGGTTCGAGCGCTACGCACGCAGTTTCTCGGGGACGATCGCCGGCGGCACGTCGGAGATCCAGCGCAACATCATCGCCCAACAGGTACTGGGGTTGCCCCGCGGCTAACCCCCGGCCAGCAGACGCATATGGCCCCTATTTCCGAGGAAATAGGGGCC
>JAUKNU010000001.1:3389068-3468790 GCA_030499155.1 Mycolicibacterium frederiksbergense
ATTTCCGAGGAAATAGGGGCCATATGCGTCTGCTCGCGCAGAAAAGTGACTCAGTAGTTGTTGCAGGTCCCGGCCAGCTGCAGAGTGGCTCCCAGGTAGCTCGCGGCGCCCGGGTAGGCGGCGATCTGGTTGACCGTGTTCTGCCGCTCCACCGGACCGGAGTTCATGAAGGTCCGCAGCATCCCCAGCGCCATCGGCTGAGCGTTGAACTGCGCGGCCAGGTCGGGACGTTCCGCATTCATGGCGGCCATCACCTGGTCGTAGCTACAGGTCGTGTTGATGACAGGACCGAGGTCGGGCTGGGCTGAGGCGATCCCGACCGACATCGGCACCGACAGAGCCAGACCGCCAATCACGACGGCAAGCTTCGTGCGCGACACCTTGAGCATGTGGTTTTACCTTTCCCCACCCGACTGATTCGGGCGACATCCTCCTTGTCGTGGAGGACATCTAATTTGTTACAGATCTTCTGATCAAAAGGCTAACAGGAGCGTCGCTGCTCCACGCAAGTCCTTTACCCAGGGGTAACGCTGGTCAAACGGGTGAAGTTCCCGATCCGGGTGGCCCGAATTCGGTGGCATCACTTCCAGTCGATGACCGCGGTCTCCTTGCGCTCGGTGATCGGCCGGGCCAGTTCCTGCTCCGCGCAGATGCGCTGCAGGTTGTCCAGCGTCTCGTCGAGACCGGGACCGAGCTTCTTTCCCGGCGTGAAGGTGGCAGGCAGCTTTCGCATGCCCTGGATGACACCGATGCTGTCGTAGTGCACGGTGCCCGCCGGATCACACGTGTAGTCCGGCATCCGGTCGAGCACCGCGGTCAGCATCGATTTGAACACCGTGCGGGCCACGTTGGAGCCCACGCAGCGGTGCACGCCGATACCGAAGCTGAAGTGCCGGTTGCCCTTGCGGTCCATGATGATCGTGTTGGGGTCTTCGAAAACGGAGGGATCGCGGTTTGCCATCGCCCACGAGATCCACAGCCGCTCACCCTCCTTGAACTGGGTGCCCTCGACCTCGACGTCCTCGGCGAAGGTGCGCCCGTCACCGGGGGCCGGGGTGAAGAAGCGCAGGAACTCCTCGGTGGCGGGGTTGAGCAGGGTCTCCCGTTCCCGGCTGAGCAGGCTGCGCTGATCGGGGTTCTCGCCCAGCCATTCCAGCGCGTGTGCCGTCAGCGCGGTGGTGGTGTCGAAACCACCGCCGATGATCAGGCCGAGGTTGCCCAGGATCTCCATATCGGGCGCGGGCTCACCGTCGATGCGCAGCTGCAGCAGAGCGTTGATCAGGCCCGGTTTCGGGTTCTCCTTGAAGGCGAACATGTTGGTGAGCAGGTCGATGCCCATCTCACGGTGCTGTTCGTTGATCTTCTCGCGGTCCGGCGAGTGCTCGGGGGTGTAGACCGAGGCGTGCGTGGGCTCGCTGTAGACGTGCCACTTCTTGAGGTCCAGGCCCATCATGGCCAGGGTCAGCACCGCGGGCACCACGTTGGCGAGGTGGTCGACGAAGTCGATCTCGCCGGTCTCGATGTGCTCGTCGAGTGCCGCGCGGGTGATCTCGTCGACGAACGGGACCCAGCGCTTGATGGCTGCCGGCGACAGGTAGGGATTCAGCGCGCCGCGGTAGGTGCTGTGGTCGGGCTCGTCCATCTCCAGGATGCCGCCGCGCACCGTCTTGGCGCGGCTGGCCACCGGGATGCTGATGCCCTGATAGCCGGTGCCCTCACCGGTGAGGTCGTGGTCGTTGGACACCACCGGGCAGCGGGCCAGCTCGAAGACATGCTTGCTGTCCGCGGCGACCCAGTGGCCGTCGTAGACATCTGTCCACGCCATCGGGCACCGGGACTGCATCTCCTCGGTGATCTTCTCGAACTGCAGCCGGTACTCGGGTGTGTGCCGGTCGAAGTGGTACGTGTTCCGCTTACGCGCGTCATCGGTGGTGACGTCGTCGGTACTCACGGCGGTGTCTCCCTTGGTTATCGGAGTGGATGGCGCTGGGGTTCCGTCATGTCATTCGACGACGATCGCTTGCTCGGGGCAGGAGTGCGCGGCCTCGTTGACCGCATCTTCCTGATCGGCGGGCACCACTTCCGACGTGGGTGAGGCGTGACCGTCGACATCGTCGAGTTCGAACGAGTCCGGGGCGATCATCGCGCACAGGGTGTGTCCCTGGCAGCGGCTTCCGTCAACCGAAACCTTCACTGCGCCAGCTCCTTTCCGATGTTTGGTGGCGTCATCAGACGTGGTAGTCGTACCACTTGAGGTAGCCGCCCGCGTCGACGCGCAGCTGCATGCCGGTGACGAAGCGAGACTCGTCGGAGGCCAGCCACAGCACGGCGTTGCTGATGTCCTCGGGTTCGATGTAGTTGACCTTCATGGCCTGTTGCACGCCGAAGACCGGTTCCGCGTCGGCGCGGGTCGGGTTCTCCAGGTCCGGGCGGAACGAGCGGTACATCGGCTCGCTCTGCAGCATGTCGGTGTTGCAGTTGGTCGGATGGATGACGTTGGCCCGGATCCCGCGGACGGCGAGTTCGGTGGCCAGGTAGTGCACGTATTCGGAGATGAGGCGCTTGCTGACCATGTAGCCCATCCCGCCCGGGTCGCCACCGGGGTTGGGCTTGTTGTGCGCGTCCATCAAGGCGGCGGCCGAGGCGGTCGCCACGATCGAGGCGCCCTCCTGCAGGTGGGGCAGCGCCACCTGGATGGCGTTGATGGTGCCGACGAAGTTGGTGTTGATGCCGTCGGTCCAGGCCTGCATCGGCGGCTGGCCCTTCATCGCGGCGACGCCGGCCTGCGCGACGACGATGTCGACCTTGCCGAGTTCGGCGAGCCCGGCCTCCAGCGCGCCACGCAACTCGGCCTCGTTGCGCACGTCGGCCTGGGCTGTGACGATGCGGCGGCCGGTCTTCTCGACGTAGTTCTTGGTCTCTTCGAGGTCCTCCGCCGTGGCCATGGCGTAGCCGACGGTGTCGTAGTTCTTACAGATGTCGACGGCGATGATGTCGGCGCCCTCTTCGGCCAGCCGAATCGCGTGGCTGCGACCCTGACCCCGTGCAGCGCCGGTGATGAATGCGACTTTTCCGGCTACCCGGCCTGCCGTGTTTCCCGTGCTCCCCATGTTCAGCCCTTCTCGCTTCTAGGTGTTCCGGCCGCCGTTGACGCCCAGGATCTGTCCGGTGATGTAGCTCGCCTCGTCGGAGATGAAGAAGGCGCAAGCCGCAGCGATGTCCTCGGGCTTGCCCATTCGGCGCACCGGGGTCTGCTCGATCTGCTTGTCGGTATCGCCGAGGAACCCGCGGTCCTCGGCCTTGCGCAGCATGGGGGTGTCGATGAAGCCGGGCGGGACGGCGTTGACGGTGATGCCCATCGGCCCGTACTCCAGCGCCAACGACTTCGTCAGCCCGTTGACGGCGGATTTGGCCGCGACGTAGGGCGCCATGAAGGGCTGCCCCGAGTGGGTGCTGGAGGAGGAGATGTTCACGATGCGTCCCCAGCCGGCCTCGACCATCTCCGGCAGCACGGCCTGGATGCAGTGGAATGTGCCGTTGAGGTTCACGTCGATGACCCGTTGCCACTGCTCGAAGGTGGTGTCGGTGAAACGGCGGAAGCTGTCCAGCCCGGCGGCATTGACCAGGATCGAGATCGGGCCGAGCCGGCCACGGATGCCGTCGAGTGCCTCGTCCACGGCGGCGCGGTCGGTCACGTTCGCGATGAACGCGTTCGGTGTATCCGAGGGGTTCAGGTCGAGGGTGGCGACGTTGTAGCCATCCGCGCGCAGACGGTCGGCGATCGCACGTCCGATGCCCGACCCGCCGCCTGTCACGACAGCGTTCTTCACCTGTGAGGCCTCCTCGGTGTGGTGGCGATCTCAAGAATCGCCCTTTCGAATATGAGAACCGTACTCTCGGGTCGGGCGGTACCGCAAGATCGCCGGGCCTAGAAAAAGGAACAAAAGTTTGGCCCGCATCCCAGCTCTGGGGTATACGACTAGCGCATCTACGCTTTCTTGCGTTCTCATGAACCGGATGTAAGATTCGCCCCTGATGAGAATGAAATT
This sequence comes from Mycolicibacterium frederiksbergense, assembly GCA_030499155.1. Classification (GTDB taxonomy): domain Bacteria; phylum Actinomycetota; class Actinomycetes; order Mycobacteriales; family Mycobacteriaceae; genus Mycobacterium; species Mycobacterium frederiksbergense_A. The sequence continues at coordinate 3,393,118 of JAUKNU010000001.1, forward strand.
TCCATCACAGTGAGGAGCCTGATGTCGGAGACCCCCACGATCACCGCCCCGAGCGGCAGTGATTCGGTCAGCGAAACAGCCGCGACGGCGGCCGATCGGCGCATGCTGATCGACGGACAACTCGTCGAGGCCGCCCGCACCTTCGCCACCGTGAACCCTGCCACCGGTGAGGTGCTCGGCTACGCGCCGGACGCATCGGTCGCCGACGCCGAAGCCGCCGTCGCCGCGGCGCGGCGCGCCTTCGACGGCTCCGGCTGGGCCACGGATGTGGCCCTGCGGGTGCGGTGCCTCGAGCAGTTCCACGCCGCACTGCTGGCCAACCGCGATGAGCTCGCCGCGCTGACCACCGCGGAGGTGGGTGCCACCGCCGCGCTCAACCTGGGCGCGCAGCTGGACCAGCCGATCGCGATCGTCGAGTACTACACGAACCTGTTGCGCGACTACCCGCTCACCGAGGACCTCGGTCACGTCGAGAGCCGCGGGCAGCAGCATCACCGCTGGGTCGAGAAGGAAGCCGGCGGCGTGGTGGCCGCGATCATCGCCTACAACTATCCGAACCAGCTGGCGCTGGCCAAGCTGGCGCCCGCGCTGGCCGCCGGATGCACCGTCGTCCTCAAGGCCGCCCCGGACACCCCGCTGATCACGCTGGCCCTCGGTGAGCTGATCGCCAATCACACCGACATCCCGGCAGGCGTCGTGAACGTCATCAGCGGGGCCGACCCGCAAGTCGGTGCCGTGCTGACCACCGATCCGGACGTCGACATGGTCACCTTCACCGGCTCCACGCCGACCGGCCGGGCGATCATGGCCGCGGCGAGCAGCACGCTCAAGAAGGTCTTCCTCGAACTCGGTGGCAAGTCGGCCGCGATCGTCCTCGACGACGCCGACTTCGGCACCGCAGCACTGTTCTCCGCGTTCAGCATGGTGACCCACGCCGGCCAGGGCTGCGCGCTGACCTCGCGGCTGTTGGTGCCGCGCACGCACCACGACGAGATCGTCGAACTGGTGAAGGCCAACTTCGGGCATGTCCGCTACGGAGATCCGACCGACCCGTCCACCTACATGGGTCCACTCATCAGCGAGAAACAGCGCGACAAGGTCGACGCGATGGTCCAGCGAGCCGTCGCCGCCGGGGCAACACTGGTGACCGGTGGCGAGAAGAAGGGGCCGGGCTACTTCTATACACCGACCCTGCTCACCGATGTCGACCCCGACAGCGAGATCGCCCAGGAGGAGGTGTTCGGCCCGGTCCTGGTGATCATCGCCTACGACGATGACGACGATGCGGTGCGGATCGCGAACAACTCCATCTATGGACTGTCCGGCGCGGTGTTCGGCAGCCAGGAGCGTGCGCTCGCGGTCGCGCGGCGCATCCGTACCGGCACCTTCTCCATCAACGGCGGCAACTACTTCAGCCCGGACAGCCCGTTCGGCGGGTTCAAGCAATCCGGTATCGGACGCGAGATGGGTGTGGCCGGGCTCGAGGAGTTCCTGGAAGCCAAGACGTTCGCCGTTCCGGTGGTGCCATCGTGAGCAAGCCGCTGGACGGAATCCGGGTGCTCGAAGTGGCGATGTACGGGTTCGTCCCGTCGGCGGGCGCCGTGCTCGCCGAATGGGGCGCCGACGTCGTCAAGGTCGAGCACGCGGTCACCGGCGATCCCCAGCGCGGGCTGCGCCAGACCGGTCTGCTGCGGGTCGAGGGCGACCCGAACCCGAACATCGAGCACGCCAACCGCGGTAAGCGCAGCATCGGTCTGGACATGTCGGTGCCCGAAGGCCGGGAAGTGTTGGTGGAACTGGCAAAACGCGCAGATGTCTTCCTGACCAGCTTCCTGCCCGGGCACCGGGAGAAGTTCGGCATCGACGTCGAGGACATCCGCGCGGTGAACCCGAACGTCATCTACGCCAGAGGCAGCGCGCTCGGGCCGCGGGGCGAGGAGTCGGTCAAGGGTGGCTACGACATGACGGCGTTCTGGTGCCGCGCCGGCACGGCCGCGACCATCACGGCACCCGGCACGCCGGGCATGGTCGGCCCCCCGGGGCCCGCCTACGGTGACACCATCTCGGGGACGAACCTTGCCGGCGGTATCGCCGCGGCGCTGCTCAAGCGTGAGCGCACGGGTGAACCGTCGGTGGTGGACGTCTCGCTGCTCGGCAGCGGCCTGTGGGCGCTGGGCCACACCGTGGCGCTGACCAATCACCTCGATCAGCGGATGGAGGCCTTCCCGCCGGGAACGCAGGGTTCGCCGCTGAACCCGCTCGTCGGGCTCTACCCGACCGCCGACGACCGCTACATCTCCTTCGTGATGATGCAGCCGACGAAGTTCTGGGCCGACGTGTGCCGGCACATGGATCTCGACGAGTTGATCGACGATCCCCGGTTCGCCACCGCGGAATCGATCGGCGCGAACACCGCCGCCGCCAACGAGATCCTCACGGAGGCGATGCGCAAGCGCACGCTACCGGAGTGGAGCGAGCGTTTCGCCACGCTCGCCGGGCCGTGGGCTCCGGTGCAGGACACGCTGCAGGCCGCCAAGGACACCCAGATCCGCTCCAACGAGTACATCGTGCAGGCCGGCGATCTCGAACTGGTGGCCAACCCGGTGCAGTTCGACGTCACCGCGCCGAGCACCGGGGGAGCCCCGGGATTTGCCGAACAGACCGAGGAGATCCTGTTGGAACTCGGCCTCGACTGGGACCGCATCATCGAGCTCAAAACCGCAGGCGCCGTTACTTAAGTTCGTCCCGAGAGGTACCCACACAGCCCATGCCCTACGTTTCATCGATCGGCACCTACCTGCCGTGCTGGGGTACCCCCACACGGCGGGTGCCCGGCGATGACGAGGATGCGATCACCCTCGCCGTCGAGGCCGGCCGCGCCGCCCTGGAGTCCGGTGGCGCCGTCGAGCGGGTGGTGCTGGTGAGCCGCAGCCTGCCGCTGGTCGAGAGCAGCAATGCCGCGGTGTTGCTGGCCGGGTTGGGGCTGGATCCCGAACTCGAGGTCGACGAAAGGTTGGGCGGCGCACCCGCGACCGCCGACGCGCTGAGTTCGGCGCGGCCGCGCACGCTGATCATCGGCGTGGACCTGGATCCCGCCGGGGCGGCCGCCCTGGTCACCGCCGAGCACGGGTTGCAGGTGCGGACCGTGGCCCGGCTGGCGCGCAGCCTGCCGGTGCGTACCCGGACCGCAGCGGGCGGCGTCCAGGACTATGGCGACCCGAGGTTGTTACACGAACGTGGATTGATCGCCTCCCTGGAGGCCGCCTGGCTGGACACCCCGGCGGCGGTGGCGGGCGTCGATCACGCCCGGGCCGCCGAACTGTGTCTGCCCGATCCGCCGGTGCTGCCGACCATGGGTGCCAGCGCCGGCATCTTCGCCCTCGCCGGGTTGGCCGAGACGGGCAGGACCGGGCCGCTGGTCGCCGTCGAGCAGGCCATCCTGTCCGGGATCACGGTCAGCGGTGGATCCGCGACGATTCATCGCCGCGAGATCCCGGCCCGGCCCACCCCGGTGTACACCTGCGCCAAGGGCGCGGACATCCCGATCTCGCTGGCCGCCTACGAGCGTGCCTTCGAGGCCAAGGTGCGTTGGGAAGCGGGCACTTTCGCCGGCAGCGACGAACTCGACTTCCCGCCGCGTTTCCGGGTGGCCCGCGACGGCACGCTGGGCACCGATTACGAGCTGGTGCCGTTACCGCGCACCGGCACCGTCTACACCGAGGTGACCGTGCACGTCCCGGTCCCCGGTCTGCGGACGCCCTACTCGCTGGTGATCGTCGAGCTCGACGGCGTGGGAGTACGGGCGCTGGTCAAGGTCACCGGGGTGCAGCCCGGCACCGTCGACATCGGGGACCGCGGCCGGCTGGCGCTGCGGCGGGTCGCGATGCGCTCCGGTGTGCCCGACTACGGGTACGCCTTCGCGCCCGACGAGGCGGCGGCATGAGCGGATTCAGCGAATATCGCCATCTTTACGGTAAAGCATTCGATACTATCCCTCGCGGCACCGAGGGGAGGCCATGAGAAACGTCGCCATCGTCGGCGCCGGAATGACCACCTTCGGTGAGCACTTCGCGCTCGGCCTCAAGGATCTGCTGCCACTGGCCTTCGCCGACTGTGTGCACAGCATCGACAAGGGCCTGGACAAGTTCGACCTCCAGGCGGCCTGGTACGGCTCGATGGGAACCGCTGACGGATTCCCGGCCGGGATCCTCGCCGACACGTTGGGGCTGCCCGACATCCCGGTGACGCGCGTCGAGAATTCTTGTGCCACCGGCAACGACGCGGTGCGCAACGCGCTGTTCGGGGTCGCCTCGGGCGCTTTCGACGTGGCACTGGTCATGGGGGCGGACAAGCTGCGCGACACCACCTCGGCAGACATGCTGTGGGAGTGGGAGGCGATGGCGCGCGACAAGGCCTGGGACTACCCGCTGGGGCTGGTGGCGCCCGCGGGTTTCGCGCTGCACGTGCGTCGCTACCTGCACGAGTCGCCGGCCACGCGGGAACACCTGGCCATGATCGCGGTGAAAAACCACCGGCACGGGGTCACGAACCCCAAGGCCCGCTTACGGTTTGAGATCACCATGGAGCAGGCCATGGCCGCGCCGGTGGTGGTCAGCCCCTTCCACGTGTACGACTGTGCGCCCCAGAGCGACGGCGCCGCCGCGCTGGTGATCGCCGCCGAGGACGTGGTGGATCGTTTCACCGACCGGCCGGTGTGGATCCGCGGTGTCGGCCTCGGGCTGGATTCGGTGATGCATCAACACAAAGAGGACCTGACCACCTTCCCGGCGACCGTCCGGGCCGCCAAACAGGCCTTCGGGATGGCAAATATGACGCCCAAGGATATTCATGTCGCCGAAGTCCACGATTTCTTCACCGGAATCGAGTTGATCAGCTATGAAGATCTTGGCTTTGCTGACCGCTTCGACGCGTACAAACTCGCCGAGGCGGAAGTCACCAGCGTCGGGGGAGCGCTGCCGGTGAATCCCAGTGGAGGTTTGAAATCCAAAGGGCATCCACCGGGTGCCACCGGTGTGGCACAGTGCGTTGAGCTGTTTCAGCAGCTGCGCGGCGAGGCCTTCAACCAAGTAGATGGAGCCCGAGTCGCGTTGGCGCACAACGTCGGCGGCCCGACGGCAGTAGCAGCAGTCACGATCTTGGAAGGACCCGATGGGTATGGCAGGTAAGGGTCCGGACCGGTGGACTCCGGGTATCGCGATAGCGCGTAATGCCTCGGGGCCGATGCAGGCCGTGGGTGGTCTGTTCGCGATGAGCGCGGATGCGGTGAAGTACCTGTTCCAGCGGCCGTTCTTCTGGCGGGAGTTCCTGGAGCAGGCCTGGTTCGTCGCGAAGGTGGCACTGGGACCGACGCTGCTGGTGGCGATTCCGTTCACGGTGCTGGTGTCGTTCACGCTGAACATCCTGCTTCGCGAGTTGGGCGCGGCGGATCTGTCCGGGGCAGGTGCGGCGTTCGGCGCGGTGACCCAGGTGGGCCCGATGGTCACGGTGCTGATCGTGGCCGGCGCGGGTGCGACGGCGATGTGCGCGGATCTCGGATCGCGGACCATCCGCGAGGAGATCGACGCCATGGAGGTGCTCGGAATCAACCCGGTGCAGCGCCTGGTGACGCCGCGGATGCTGGCCTCGGGTTTGGTGGCCCTGCTGCTCAACAGTCTGGTGGTGATCATCGGCATCGTGGGCGGCTACTTCTTCTCGGTCTTCGTCCAGGACGTCAACCCGGGTGCGTTCGCGGCCGGGATCACCCTGCTGACCGGGGTGCCCGAGGTCATCATCTCGTGTGTCAAGGCCGGCCTGTTCGGTCTGATCGCCGGATTGATCGCCTGCTATCGGGGTTTGACGATCAGCGGTGGCGGCGCCAAAGCGGTCGGAAACGCGGTCAACGAGACGGTGGTGTACGCCTTCATGGCGCTGTTCGTGGTCAACGTGGTGGTCACCGCCATCGGTATCCAGATGACGGACAGCTGATCTCATGGGGAATGTCGCCGTTCTGAAATCCACCTATCCGCGCCTGGCGCGCAGCTTCAAGCGCCCGGTCGTGTCGCTGGCCTCGCTGGGGGATCACACCCTGTTCTATGCCCGCGCGGTGCGGGGCATCCCGCTGGCCGCGGTGCACTACCGGCGTGAGGTGATCCGGCTGATCGCCGAGATCTCGATGGGTGCGGGTGCGTTGGCGATGATCGGCGGCACGCTGGTGATCGTCGGCTTTTTGACCCTGGCCACCGGCGGCACGCTTGCCGTGCAGGGATATTCGAGTCTGGGCAATATCGGTATCGAGGCGCTGACGGGCTTTTTGTCGGCGTTCATCAACGTGCGCATCGCGGCGCCGGTGATCGCCGGGATCGGGCTGGCGGCCACCTTCGGCGCCGGGGTGACCGCGCAGCTGGGTGCGATGCGGATCAACGAGGAGATCGACGCGCTGGAGGCCATGGCCATCCGACCGGTCGAATACCTGGTATCCACCCGGATCGTGGCAGGGATGATCGCGATCACCCCGCTGTACTCGATCGCGGTGGTGCTGTCGTTTTTGGCCAGCGAGTTCACCACCACGGTGCTCTTCGGCCAATCCGGTGGCCTGTACTCGCACTACTTCAACACCTTCCTCAACCCGATCGACCTGTTGTGGTCGTTCCTGCAGGCGATCCTGATGGCGCTCGCGGTGCTGTTCATCCACACCTACTTCGGGTTCTTCGCCACCGGCGGACCGTCCGGAGTCGGGGTGGCGGTCGGCAACGCGGTGCGGACCTCACTGGTCGTGGTGGTGTCGGTGACCCTGTTGGTGTCGCTGGCCATCTACGGCTCCAACGGCAACTTCAACCTGTCGGGCTAGGGGCAACGGTCGATGAAGCAAACCAGTAGGAGTGCCGTGGCCGGGCTGGTCACTGTGGTGGTGATCGGGCTGATCATCGGGCTGTCGATCGCGTTGTTCCGGGGCGACTTCACCAAAAGCGAGACCGTCACCCTGATCTCGGACCGTGCCGGTCTGGTGATGAATCCCGACGCCAAGGTCAAGATGCACGGCGTCGAGGTGGGCAAGGTTGCCACCATCGAGGCGTTGCCCGACGGACGAGCCGAGCTGAAGCTGGAGATCAGTCCGGCGCAGCTGAAGTTGATCCCCTCCAACGTCACCGCCGATATCGCATCCTCGACGGTGTTCGGCGCGAAGTTCGTGGAGTTGCTGCCTCCCGAGGACCCTTCCGCGGCAAGGATGTACGCCGGGCAGGTGCTGCAGGGCCAGCACGTCACCGTCGAGATCAACACGGTCTTTCAGCAGCTGACCCGAGTGCTGGACAAGATCGACCCGGCCAAGCTGAACGAGACGCTCGGCGCGATGTCGGCGGCCTTCGGCGGGCGTGGCGAGAAGATGGGGCAGACGCTCAGCGACTTCGAGGCCCTGCTGGCCAAGCTCGAGCCCAGCCTGCCCAATATGGCCCGGGACATCGAGAACACCGCCGTCGTCGCCGGCGGTTACGCCGACGCGGCACCGGATCTGCTTCGGACGCTGGACAATACGACACAGATCAGCCAGAGCATCATCGACGAGGAGCAGAACCTCGACGCGTTCCTGGTCAGCATGATCGGGTTGGCCGATATCGGCAACGAGGTGCTGGGCGGTAACCAGCCCGCGCTGAGCGAGGTGCTGCGACTACTGGCGCCGACCACCGACCTGCTCAACGAGTACGCGCCCGGCCTCAACTGTGCGCTCGACGGCATGCTGCTCGCGTACAACCAACCGCCGGCTCCCGACCCAGGGGTGCTGGTCAACGTGGCCTTCACGCTGGGCATCGAGCGCTACCGGTACCCGCAGAACCTGCCCAAGGTGGCCGCCAAGGGCGGACCCAACTGCATGGGGTTGCCCAACATCGGATTCGGAAACCGCGCGAAGTACCTCGTCACCGACACCGATGCCAATCCCTGGCAGTACGGCAACCAGGGCATCCTGCTCAACTCCGACGGACTCAAGCAGATGTTGTTCGGCCCGCTGGACGGCCCGCCGCGCAACACCACACAGGTAGGACAGCCGGGATGACGCGCGCGACCAGCACTCTCATCAAGTTCGCGGTGTTCGCCGCCGTGATGGTGCTCCTGACCGCTTTCCTGTTCATGGCCTTCGGGCAGTACCGCAGCGGTTCCACCAACGGCTACTCGGCGGTGTTCAGCGACGCATCCCGGCTGGAATCCGGTGATTCGGTGCGCGTCGCCGGTGTGCGGGTGGGCACCGTCAACGAGGTGGCGCTGCAGCCGGACCGCTCCGTGCTGGTGAAATTCGACTCCGACCGGACGATCGGGCTGACCACCGGTACCAAGGCGGCGGTGCGCTACCTGAACCTGGTGGGGGATCGCTATCTCGAGCTGATCGACGGACCCGGTTCCACCCAGCCACTGCCGGCCGGTTCGCAGATCCCCAAGGACCGCACCGCCGCTGCGCTGGATCTGGATCTGCTGCTGGGCGGCCTGCGCCCGGTGATCCAGGGGCTGAACCCCCAGGATGTCAACGCACTCACCACCTCGCTGATCCAGATCCTGCAGGGCCAGGGCGACTCCCTGAGCTCGCTGATGACCAGAACGTCGTCCTTCTCGAACACACTGGCCGACAACAACGAGGTCATCCAGGAACTGATCACCAACCTGAACAGCGTGGTCGACACCTTGGCCAACGACGGCGACAAGTTCTCGGCGACCATCGACCGGCTGGAACAGCTGATCACCGGGCTGTCGCAGGACCGCGACCCGATCGGTGAGGCGATCACCGCCTTGGACAACGGGACGTCGTCGACCGCCAGCCTGCTGACCGAGGCCCGTGCGCCGTTGAAAGGCACTGTGGACCAACTCAATCGGATGGCCCCGCTGCTCTACGATGGCCGGGCCACGTTCGACGCCGGTCTGCAGAAGGCCCCCGAGAACTACAAGAAGCTCGCTCGGCTGGGCTCCTACGGCAGCTGGATCATGTACTACATCTGCGGGCTCTCGATTCGCGTCACCGATCTGCAAGGCCGTACGGCGGTCTTCCCCATGCTCAAACAAGAAGCCGGAAGGTGCGGGGAGCCCTGATGCTGAAGTACCGCGGAGCCAATCTCGTCAAGGCCGGGATCATGGGCGTGGTCTTGATCGTGCTCGTCATCTCGGTCGGGCTACAGCCGGAGAAGCTCATCCAGTGGGCCACCTCGGTGCGCTACCAGGCGCTGTTCACCGAGGCCGGCGGCATCGCCATCGGTAATGACGTGACGATGTCGGGCATCAAGATCGGGTCGGTCACCGATGTGTCGCTGGAGAACGGCGATGCACTGGTGAAGTTCACCACCGCGGGCAAGTACCCGGTGGGTTCGCAGACCACAGCGCACATCCGCACCGGGTCACTGCTGGGCGAGCGTGTGCTGACCCTGGAGTCCGCGGGCAGCGGAACGCTCAGCCAGAACGACGTCATCCCGACATCGCGGACCTCCTCGCCGTATTCGCTCACCGATGCCGTCAGCGAGCTGACCACCAACACGGCCGGCACGGACACCGGCCAGCTCAATCAGTCGCTGGACACGTTGTCGGCGACCATCGACCAGCTCGCCCCGCAGCTGGGACCCACCTTCGACGGGCTGAGCAGACTGTCGAAGTCGATCAACGGGCGCAACGAGGATCTGGCCACCCTGCTCAAGAGTGCGAGCGAGGTGTCCGTGGTGCTCGGTGAGCGCAGCACGCAGCTGAACACCCTGATTCTCAACGCCAATGATCTGCTCGGAGTCCTCTACGACCGCCGAGGCGCCATCGTCGACCTGCTGGCCAGCACGACGGCGGTGTCACAGCAGCTGACCGGGCTGGTCGCCGACAACGAGGCACAGCTGGCGCCCACCCTGGAACGGTTGAACGTGGTCACCGAGGTGCTGGAGAAGAACCGCGACAACATCTCGAGCGCACTACCCAACATCAAGAAATTCATGCTGTCTCAGGCCGAGACGCTGGCGAATGGCCCGTACTACAACGCCTACGTGCCCAATCTGAACCCGGCGCAGATCCTGCAGCCCTTCATCGATTACGCGTTCGGTTTCCGGCGCGGCGTCAACGCCGGACAGCCGCCGGACAATGTCGGTCCGCGGGCCGAGCTACCACTGCCCTACAACGGGATTCCGGGAGGTTCGCGCTGATGAACCGTAGACGTTCGGCAGTGATTGCGGTCGCCGTGGTGGCAGTCCTGGTGGCCGGCGCCGCGTATCTGGCCCGCGAGATGTACTTCGGGCCGCGCACCATCTCGGCGCTGTTCACCACCGCGACCGGCGTGTACCCGGGCGACGAGGTGCGGGTGTCCGGCGTCGTCGTCGGCACCATCGAGTCGATCGAGCCCGAGGGCACCCAGACCCGGCTGACGCTGAAGGTCGACCGCGGTGTCGAGGTCCCCGCCGATGCGAAAGCGGTGCTCGTGGCGCCCAACCTGGTGGCGGCCCGTTATATTCAGCTGGCTCCGGCCTATCGGTCGAGTGGTCCGACACTGCCCGACGATGCGGTGATCCCGTTGGAGCGCACCGCGGTACCCGTCGAGTGGGACGAGGTGAAGACGCAGCTCACCCGGCTCGCGACGGACCTCGGTCCGCAGAGCGGCGTCGACGGCACATCGGTGTCGAGGTTCATCGACAGTGCCGCAAATGCCTTGGAGGGCAACGGCCCGAAGCTGCGCGACACCATCAACGAACTGTCGGGCGTGGCCCGGGTGCTCGCCGAGGGCAGTGGCGACATCGTCGACATCATCGTGAACCTGCAGAAGTTCGTGACCGCGTTGAAGAACAGTGATCAGCAGGTGGTGCAGTTCCAGGATCGGCTGGCCACGCTGACCAGCGTCGTCAACGGCAGCGGGGACGATATCGATGCGATGGTCAAGGAACTGTCGGTGGCGATCACCGAGGTGCAGCGTTTCGTGGCAGGCAGCCGCAATCAGACCTCAGAACAGGTCCAGCGGTTGTCCAATGTCACCCAGATCCTGGTCGACAACAAGATCAACCTGGAGAACGTATTGCACATCGCACCGAATGCGTTCATGAACGGTTACAACATCTACAATCCGACGACCGGTAGCCCTGTCGGGCAGTTCGTGCTGAACAATTTCTCCGACCCCGTGCAGTTCATCTGTGCGGCGATCGGAGCCGTGGAGAACGTGACGGCTGCGGAGACCGGCAAACTGTGCGCGCAGTACATGGGCCCGGCACTGCGGTTGCTGAACTTCAATCATCTGCCGTTCCCGATCGCGCCCTACCTGATGCCCTCGGCCGCGCCGGAGGACATCGTGTACTCCGAACCCGGTCTGATGCCGGGTGGTGGCGGTGGGTCGCCGGAAGCGCCGGATCTGCCGCCGACGCTGTCCGCATACAACCCCGGGCCACCACCGCCGGCGCCGTTCACCGGCCGCCCCCCGGGGACGCCACCGCCGGGTGCGCAGCAGATGCTGCCGGGTGCTCCGCCGGTCTCGGTGTTGCCACCCAATGTGCCGTCCTCGTTGCGCGACATGCTCAATCCGGCAGGGGCGCTCCCCGGCCCCGCACCCGATGCACCGCCGCCACCGGCGCCGGATGCACCGTTGCTGCCAGCGGAAGGAATGCCACCGGCATGATAGGCAGACGATCAATCGTGGCGGTCGGCGCATGTGTGGCGATCACCAGCTCGGGCTGTGCGTTTCAGGGCGTCAACTCGCTGCCCTTGCCGGGCGCGGTCGGTAGGGGCGCGGATGCGCTCATCTACCAGGTCGAGATCGCGAATGTGGCCACGCTGGAGCCGAATTCACCGGTGATGATCGACGATGTCGTGGTCGGCAGTGTACGTAGCCTCACCGTGCGGGACTGGCATGCCGTCGTGGAGGTCTCGGTGAAGCCCGATGTCACGGTGCCGGGCAACGCGGTGGCCAGCGTGGGACAGACCAGCCTGCTCGGGTCCATGCATGTGGCCCTGAATCCACCGATCGGCGAAGCCCCGGAGGGCAAGCTGCCTCCGGGAGCCACCGTCGCACTGAGCAACTCGTCGACGTACCCATCCACCGAGCAGACGCTGGCCTCGTTGGCGGCCGTCGTCAACGGTGGTGGGCTGGGCCAGATCGGCGATGTGATCCACAACTTCAGCACCGCCATCAGTGGGCGCGAGACCGAGATCCGGGATCTCATCACGCGGTTGGACACCTTCGTCGGTGTGCTGGATGCACAGCGCGGCAACATCGTGGCATCGATCGAATCCCTGAACCGGCTGTCCTCGACGTTCGCCGGCCAGCGCGATGTCATCACCCGGGCACTGGACAAGATCCCGCCCGCGATGGATGTGCTGATCAAGGAACGTCCCCGATTGGTGACCGCGCTGCAGAAGCTCGGCACCTTCGGCAACACGGCGAGTAGGCTCGCCAACGAGTCGCAGGCCGATCTGGTGCGGAACCTGAAGAACCTGGAACCTGCCATCAAGGCACTCGCCGATGTCGGCAAGCAGCTCCCCAACGTGCTGGAGTACGCGGTGCATTTCCCGTTCACCCAGAGCTTCATCGACCGGGCGATCCGCGGCGACTACTACAACCTTTTCGCCACCATCGATCTCACCGTGCCCAGACTGAAGCGCACCGCGTTTCTGGGCACACGCTGGGGCGAGCCCGGCCTGGAGCTGGTCCCCGCCCCGGGTGATCCGCCCTACCTGAACTACACCTACGATCCGCTCAAGACCGGAATCGAACCGCCGCCACCGGAGATCATCAACCCGGGCGAGCCGCCGGCCGCACCACCACCGCCGCCGCTGCCGACAGGGCCGGTGCTGCCGTTCACCCCACCGGTCAGCACGGTGGGTGGACCATTGCAGGTCGCCACACCATTGACCGGTGGAGCCGCGCCCATCTTTGCCGGACCCTATGGGCCGCGCGGCAATCCGCCTGCTGCGCCGTCTGTTGGAGGCAACTGATGCTGACCCGTTTCGTTCGCATCCAGCTGGTTCTGTTCACCATCGCGTCGGTGATCGGCGTCTCGGTGATGGTCTTCAACTACATGCAGGTCCCCACCCTGCTGGGACTGGGACGCATCACCGTCAAGGTGGAGCTGCCGGCCACCGGAGGCCTCTACCGGTTCAGCAATGTGACCTACCGCGGATCCGAGATCGGCAAGGTCACCTCCGTCGAACTGACCGACAGCGGAGCCGAAGCCACCCTGTCGCTGGAGACCTCGCCGGAGATCCCTGCCGACCTGAAGGCGGAAGTGCGCAGCATGTCGGCCGTCGGTGAGCAGTTCGTCGAGCTGTTGCCCCGCACCGACTCCGGCCCGTTTCTGAAGAACGGTTCGGTGATCACGCAAGAGAACACCTCCATCCCGCAGAAGGTCGGCCCGATGCTCGATCAGGTCAGCGCATTGATGGACACCATTCCGCAGGACAAGCTCAGCCAGCTGCTCGACTCGACCTACGAGGCGTTCAACGGCACCGGCTATGCGTTCGGCTCTCTGCTGGACTCGGCCGAGACCATCACCAAGGACGCCAACGAAGTCTCCGATCAGTTCCGCGCCCTGATCGACGATTCCGGACCGTTCCTGGAGGCCCAGGCGCAGACCACCGAGCAGACCAGGACATGGGCGGCCAGCCTGGCGGGAATCACGGATCAGCTGGCCGACAACGATATCCACGTCCGGTCGATTCTGCAGAACGGGCCGGGATTCGCCAGTGAGACCTCGATGCTGCTCAACGATCTCAAGCCGACCCTGCCGATCCTGCTGGCCAACCTGACCACCATCGGCCAGATCGGCGTGACCTACAATCACTCGCTCGAGCAGCTGCTGGTGTTGTTGCCGCCGTACGTCGCCCAGATCCAGACGTACCTGCCGGTCAACAACCCCACCGGCCTGCCCAACGGTGACTTCTCGCTCGGGCTCGGCGACCCGCCGTCGTGCACCGTCGGATTCCTGCCGCCCTCGGCCTGGCGGTCGCCGGCCGACACCACGACCATCGACACCCCGGACAACATCTACTGCAAGTTGCCCCAGGATTCGCCGATCGCGGTGCGTGGCGCGCGGAACTACCCGTGCCAGGGACACCCCGGCAAACGGGCGCCGACGGTCGAATTGTGCAACGATCCACGCGGTTTCGTGCCACTCGCCCAGCGCCAGCATGCGCTGGGGCCCTACCCGATCGACCCCAACCTGATCTCGCAGGGTGTGCCCCCGGACACTCGCGTGCTCCCCGACGAGAACATCTTCGGGCCGCTGCAAGGCACCCCGCTGCCCCCGGGCGCCGTGGTTCCGCCGCCGAACCCGCTCTCCCCGCCGCAGCCGCCCGCCAGCTTCCCGGGCATGCCCCCCGGGCCGCTGCTGCCGGGCCGGCCGCTGTACACCGAGCCGCCGGTGGTCGGGCAGCCGCCGCCGCCGCAACCGGATTACGAGATCGTGCCGTTGCCACCCGGGGAACTGCCGCAGGCCACCGAGGTGCCGGTGTTCCCGGACACCTACGTCGGCGTGCCCGAGGGCGGCGCACCGCTTCCGCCGCCCGATGTCCCGGCGCCGGCCGCGGCGCCCAGCGCCTTCGAAGGTGCAGGCGCACAGGGGCCGTCGATGGCCGTGGCCAAGTACAACCCGCGCACCGGGGAGTACATGGGGGCCGACGGCCACCTGTACAAGCAGACCGACCTGGTGAGCACCGCGACATCGTGGCAGGACCTGATGCCGACATGAGGGGCTGGAGGCGTTCGATGACACCGATGAAGGCCGGCGCGGTACTAGGCGCGGTGGGCATGGCGGTCGCCGTCGGTGTCGCGCCGCCCGCCGCGGCAACGATGTATCTGGGCAACTACGCCGTCAACATCCCGGACAGGCGGGACTTCCACACCTGGATCTGGTCGGCGCTGACACCGTGTGAGGACGAGGACCGTGTCCTCATTCCTGACTGCATCAACGTGCTCACCATCCCGCAGCCGGTGGCCAAGGCGCAGTACACGCACGCGAACGCCACCATGGTCGACGGCCGGTACACGATGACCATCGACGACCCGTTCGGTCTGCGTTGCGGAAACATCTACTACGGCCCGACAATCCCTACTCACGATGTGTACTCCTGGGACGCAACGACTTTGGCCGGCGAGATGGTCTCCAGCTTTGCCGCCGGCTGCGATGGCGCCCCCGGCGGGTCGCTGACCTATCGGTTCAACCTGACGAGGATGTGACGATGCGTGCTGAATTGCCGCTCTGGGGTGTGCTGACGATGTTGTGCGGTGCGGTGGTCACTGCTGCGCCGGTGGCCGCCGAACCGCCCGCGCCGCCGCCACCGTTGCGTCACGTGCAGTACATCGTGACCGCTGATTCGCCGTTCTTCGTGGACATCTATTACCGCGAGGCCGATCCGCCGACCTGGTCGGACTACAGCCACAATCCGTACGTGTTCAGCCCCCGCGTGCAGGTCGAGGTCGCACCCGAACGCCCATGGGTCTTCGATGCGATGCTGGCCGATCCGGATATGTGGGCGATGGTCACCGCCCAGAGCGGGGAGTCCCCGAATCTGACGCCTCCGACGATCTACTGCACCCTGGCGGTCGACGGTGTGGTGCTCAAGACGGGTCGCGGCCCCAGGGGCGCGCTGTGTTCACTGCGGAGCTGGTAGCAGGTGTCAGGAATCCCCGCGCCGCCAGCGCGTGTCACCGTTCATCGTCACGCAGCTGAGGAACAGCCCGTCGGGTGCCTGCGCCACGGCGTTGTTCTCGTTGATGCAGAGGCTGTTCTCGTCGCGGATGCCGACCATCGGCGGGGAGCGGAACCAGCGCGGCTCGTAGCGGCGCGGCGACCCGCAGAACACCAGTCGGCCCCAACCGTTTCGGGCGTCGACACCGAAGACGTAGTAGGTCGTGTTGGTGCAGGTGTTGCCGAGGATGGCGTGCGGGTTGATCCCGGGCGTACAGAAGGCGTCGTTGCAGGTTTGTGGTTCTGCCGCTGCCCGCGGGGCATTCACCTGCGGAGCAGCTATCGCTCCGGCAACAATCAACGCACTGGTCGCCAGTACTGTCACGCGCACGGCTTCTACTCTCGCATACTTGGAAACGAAATTCTTGTATCTGGAGAAGATTGCTCCAACAAGGGATCTCGCCGCGATCGGCCACACCCGATCACTTCACCCCGATCTGGTCGTTGCCCCCGGTCAGCATCCCTGTCGCTGATATTCTCCAAAACAGAGAATGCCACTATCGGTTCAGAGGAGCGGATCCATGTCGGCCAGTAAGGTGAGCGCGGTCATGGCGACCGCCACGGTCATCGCGCTCGGGGGAGCATCGCCGGTCAATGCCGACCCGCTGGGTCCCGAATCGCAGTGGGGGATCAACGGAACGTTTCTCACGTCGTCCAATGGTGACTGGGCGCAGTTGAATCAGCGCTACGAAGACCAGCCATCCACGCGCAGCACCTGGACCATCTCGACGCAGTGCGTCTCCCCGTCGGACTGCACCGGCACGGTGAACAGCGACGCCGGGTGGAGCGCCCCGATCTACACCACCAACGGGCTTTGGTACGTCAAGCGCAACGTGCCGAGCTGGCGGTTTTGCGCCGACGGTGTGCCCGTCGAGGGATTCCAGACGTATAAGTTCTACCCGGTTGGCGCCAACGGCCACGTCGACGCGGATGCCAAGGAGTACACCGGCTTCGACAAGACGATTGGGCCGAGCGGCTCCTGCGGGCGCAATCAGTGGCCGGTCATCGAAATGCCGTTCTATATGAAGCTTGCCGGCTAGCGGCCCCCTGCAGATGTGGCTTCGGCGCGTTCCCGTACATACGGGAACGCGCCGAAGTGTTGAGGGGGCCTATCGCATTGGCGTGTAATTGATGTTGAGCTCGGTGAGTCCGCGCAGTACGAATGTCGGCTCGTAGTTGAAGTTCTGGTCGCCGATGGGACCGTGCTTCTCGGGGTCGACGGTGATATCGCCCATTCGGTCCAGCAGCCGCTCGATCGAGACGCGGCCCTCCACGCGGGCCAGCGGTCCGCCGGGGCAGGAGTGCACGCCGCGGCCGAAGGCCATGTGCTCGCGCACGTTCTTGCGGTCCAGTCGCAGCTCGTGCGGACTCTCGAAGCGTTTCGGGTCGCGGTTGACCGCACCGGGGAGCACCATCACCGGGGCACCCGCCTTGATCACCACACCGCCGACCTCGGTTGTCTTGCGGGCCAACCGGAAATCGCACTTGACCGGGCTCTCCAGGCGCAGTGACTCCTCGATGAACGTGGGGATCAGACTGCGGTCATCGCGCAGTTGCTGCTGCACCGCGGGATTCTCGGCCAGCACCCGCATCGCGGCGCTGAGCAGCTTGGTGGTGGTCTCCTGGCCGGCGGCGAACAGGAACGTCGCCGAGCGCACCGGCTCGATGACCGGAGGCACGGAGCCATCGGGGTAGAGCGCGGTCGCGAGTGAGGTCAGGACGTCCTCACGTGGGGTGGCCCGGCGCTCCTCGAGGTAGGCGATGAACTTGTCGTCGAGGAACTGCAGCGGGTTCTCCGCGACGGTCTCCTGTTCCAGGGAGCCCACCCGGGCGCCGGGGCGGTCGGCGCCCAGCACCGTGCGGAACTGCTTGTGGTCCTCCTCGGGCACGCCGAGCAGGTCGGCGATCACCAGCAGCGAGAACGGCTTTGCGTATTCGGCGAGGAACTCACACCGGCCGTTGTCGAGGAACTCGTCGAGCTGGACGTCGGCCAGCTTCCACATGAAGTCCTCGTTCTCCTTGAGCCGGCGCGGGGTCAGCAGCCGGTTCAGCAGGGAACGTGCCTTGGTGTGGTCGGGCGGATCCATGGTGACCATGTGCTCGAACATGGGCAGCAGGTGCCGGTGTGCCTCGAGCTGTTCGGAGATGTCGTCGCCCTCGGGGGTGAAGGGCAGCGGCGGGAACGGACCGCCGAGGGCGACCGCATTGGAGAACGCGTCGGTGTTCTTGTAGACCGCGACTGCTTCCTCGTACCCGGTGACCGCGTAGCAACCCCACGGCGGCACCTGCAGCACCGGGTTCTGCTCACGCAGGTAGTCGAAGTACGGGTAGGGATTGGGAACCAGCGACTGGTCGGTGAGGAAATCCAGCGTCGCGTATTCGCTCATGTAGGTCGATCTCCCGGGCTGTGGGTGGGATGGTGTCGGCGTTGGCTTGCCGGCGGACTGAAAATCCGGCGGAAGCAATGCCGATGAAAGTGCTGTGCACCTGCTTAGCATGTGGATAGAGTCGTGGTCAAGGTCACAACCGGCGAGTCGATACGATCCGGTGGGCGGCCGTGTGGACGTACCGCAGATGTGTCGAGCAAAGGGTGGAGTGTCATGGCCACAGCGCGCAGGATCGGGGCGCCGGATGCCAAGAACCGGGGCGTCCTGCTCGACGCCGCACAGGCGCTGATGATCGACGAGAGCTACGCCGCGGTGACCTCACGGCGGGTCGCCGAGCGGGCCGGGCTCAAACCCCAGTTGGTGCACTACTACTTCCGGACCATGGACGATCTGTTCCTGGCGGTGTTCCGCCGCCGTGCCGAGCAGGGACTGGTGGTGCTGGAGGCCGCGCTGAAATCGGCGCAGCCGCTGCGGGCCATCTGGCTGTTCAGCACCGACCAGGAGTCCACCCGGCTGACCATGGAGTTCATGGGGCTGGCCAATCACCGCAAGGAACTGCGCGCGGAGATCAGCTACTACGCGGAGCGCTTCCGGGAGGACCAGCGGGTGGCCATGTCTGCGGCACTGGAGCGCTACGGGGTGGACCCCGGCGACGTGCCGCCGGTGGTCTGGGCCGTCATCGGCACCAGCCTGTCGTGGGCCCTGGTGATGGAACAGGCGTTGGGGATGTCGGCCGGGCATGCCGAGACACTCGAGTTCGTGGAGCGCTGGCTGCGTGAACTCGAGGGGGAGGCGCTGCCGTTGGAGCAGATCTTCGGCGACCTCGCGGGCAGCGGTTTCGAGGCGGCGGCCGGGAAGTTACCGCAGGTTCCCGGCCACTAGCGTCACGCCCCGACGAAGTACAACCCCAGCAGCAGCGCGAAGAGGGAGCTCACCCAGCCGGTGGTGGCCGCCTTCAGCCACCACGGCGCGTGCCGGACCTCCATGAAGTACCAGATCACCAGCTGCGATTTCACCGCGGCGATCAGCAGCACCGCCACCGTCACCGTCGCGTTGAGGGCATGCGCGGAACCGGTGTCGCGTGCCGTCAGCCAGGACACCAGGGTGACGGCGGTCAGTAGCGCCCACGCGACGACCAGCGGATTGCGCAGATACGACGTCACACATCACCTCATCACGTAGAGCAGAGCGAACAGGACGAGCCACAGCACATCCACCATGTGCCAGTAGGTGGCGGCGGTCTCGATGAACGAGATCTCCGGTGCCGCAGGCCCTCTCAGGTTGCGGATGACGAAAGACAGGATGACCAGGCCGAGCATGACATGGCACAGGTGCAGTCCCGTCATGACGAAGTAGTACATGAAGAACAGATTCGTGCCGGGAGTGCTGCCCGCGACGATCTCGGGAACGTATTCGAAGAGTTTCAGGACGGGGAACGTGGCGCCAAGTCCCAGCGCAACCGCGAACAGTCGCACCCCGTCCGATGTTCTGCCGGCCCGCGCGGCCGACGTGCCCAGCGCGACGAACAGCGAGCTGGTGAGCAGCACAACGGTATTGGCGGCCCCGAGGTCCAGGTTCAGCCGGGCCTGGCTTTCGAGGAACAGTGCCGGCTGCCGGCCGCGGTAGTACATGTACGCGACGAAGTACGCGCCGAAGATGATCAGGTCGCCGATGACGAAGAACCACATACTCGACTCGCCGGGAATGCGTGTGGACAAGCCGGAACTGCGTTCCGCGCCACCGACCCTCCCGCTGTGCGCGACGCCGGTCATGCGTTCTCGAGTTCGTGGTCGGGTTGATTCTTGATCGACCGGTAGATGCAGACGTAGACGATGATCTGCCACGGCACGTAGATCACCATGGCGAACCAGAACGTCATCACACCGTTCCACGCGAACGGTCCCGAGGTGGAGATCCAGACCGGGGCGGCCATGAGTTCGGTGACGTACTGCCAGACGGTGTAGTAGCCGAGCCATTTCGGTAGCACCCGGTTGCGGTCCAGGATGATGGCCAGCCCGAAGGCCATCCACATCACGCAGAAACACCCCAGCGACCCGATGTAGGCGAGGTAGCCGAAGTCGTAGAGCATGGCCAGCACCGCGGGGTCGTAGCCGGCGCGGAACGACCCAAGGCCGAAGCAGAACATCGGGAACAGCATGCCGACGATGGCCCCGGACATGGAGCCGACCATCAACGAGTACCGGAACACCGGGCTCACCGACATGCGCTTGATCTGGATCAGGTACACCGCATTCGACAGCGGGGCCAGACCGAAGGACAGCGTCAGGATGGCGCACGCGATCAGCAGATTGGGCGACTGCATGAACTCGGCGATCTGCGACGACGAACTGCTCGGAGATCGCGGTGGCATCATCCAGCTCAGCGGGACGAACACGATGCCGAACAGGGTGAAGAAGAACGGCACGGTGCAGAAGGCGATCCACTGATCGAGTTTGCGGCTCCGCCGTCGCGGTGGCAGGGAACCGGAGGCAGGAGACGCTGTCACGACGCTGTCTGTCACACGAGCACCGCCTGCTCCTGTTCGCGTCCTTGGCGATTCACGATCTGCAGCAGCACCGGGAACATCACCACCAGATATGCCGCCAGTACCGCGATCCGCAGCGTGAAGGACACGGACCCGTCCCAGGCCAGGGGGCCCGAGGTGAACAGGACCGAGAACGCACCGGGTATCAGCAGCGCGGCGGTCGCGATGTTGAAATGCGCCACCCAGCGCGGAAAGACCGGCTGTGGCTTCTCATCGAGATAGATGCTCGCCGCGAAGCAGAGGTTCTGCACGACGATGGTGCCGACCGGCGCGATGAAGAAGAACCACGCCATGTCGTTGAGCAGGCTGATCAACTGTGGGTCCCGGTCGGGCCTGAAAGCGGCGACCCCCCAGCAGTAGTCGGCCAGGATGAAAGCCGTTGTGCCGACCCCGACGCAGATGATGTAGGCGTAGCTGAAGACACTGCTGGAGGTGGCGGTGCGAGAAATCTGCACGGCGATCACCGCGAAGAGTGGCACCAGTGATCCGGCGATGAGATTGCACAGGATGACCACCCCGAGAATGCCGGTGTGGTGGTCGCGGAAGAATGTCGCGACCTCCTCGGGGGTCAGCGCCGGTGACAGCGGCGGCGAGAAGATCGGAAACAGCAGAAATGCCAGTGCGAACAGCGCCATGGCCGGCGGTGCGGTCCACAGCAGAATTCGTTGACCCCGGGTATTCATCGACACCTGCCCATCGCGTACCGGGTAGCCGTTCGGCTATCCACGACTCAGGGTAGCCGATCGGCTACCCTGGCTCAAGGGTCCGGGCTACAGTCGTGGCGTGGACAGCCGACGTGTTCTACCGGGCCCGGTGCGCCAGATCGGTTATGTGGTCGACGATCTGGACAAGGCGCTGGCCGATTGGGTGACGCTCGGCGTCGGGCCCTGGTTTGTCATGCGGGGTTTGGCCCAGCGGGTGACCTACCGCGGCGAGCCGTGTGAGGTGACGCTGTCTCTCGCGCTGGCCAACAGTGGCGACCTGCAGGTCGAGCTCATCCAGCAGACCGACGAGACGCCGAGCATCTTCGGCGAGTTCGCCGGTGGCTTCCACCAACTCGCCTACTGGGCAGAGGATTTCGATGCCACCATGGCCGCCGTGGCGGCCGCCGGCTGGCCGGTGGTGTGGTCCGGTGGCGAGGACGGGGGAGTGCGTTTCGCCTACGCCGAACCCGGAGGGGTGCCGGCGGCCATCATCGAGATCATGGAACTCACCGACGCCTCGGCCGGGATGGCGGCCTTCGTGCGTCAGGCCGCCCAGGACTGGGACGGCAGCGACCCGGTGCGCGAACTCGGCGGCTGAGCCCCCGAGCGGCCACCGCGCGGGCATCACCTGGCCACCGGGCCTCGCTATTTCGCCTTGTTCATCACCTTGTCGGCGGCATCCCAGTGTTCCTGGGAGACCCAGAGTCCGGCGAAGGCCGCGACCGCCTCGGTGGTGGTCGCTCCCTTGATGACCCGTTTGATCTCGCCGGCGGGTCGGCGGGCCAGCAGGTGCGCCGTCGCGCGCCACGAGGTGGCGAACTCGGCGCGGGGTACCACCTGATCGATCAGCCCGACCCGTTCGGCGGCGGGGGCGTCCAGTACGCGCCCGGTCCCCGCCAACAGCAGCGCCTGGCTGTGGCCGACCAGCCGGCCGAGTCGCTCGGCGCCGCCCCAGGCCGGCATGATCGCCAGTGAGATCTGGTTGAAGCCGATCTTGATGTCATCGGCGGCAATCCGGATATCGGCGGCGACGGCCACCTCTGCGCCACCGCCGAGCGCATGCCCGTTCAGTGCGGCGATCACCGGGCCGGGGAAGCCGGCGATGCGGTCACAGATCGTCCGCATCCGCCAGGCCATCGACGACGCCTCCAACTCGGTGCGCAGCAGCGCCAGTTCCTTGAGATCGCCCCCGGAGACGAACGCCCGGTCGCCGGCCCCGGTGATCGCCAGCGCGGATGCTCCGGCGGCACCGTCCAGGGCCTTGTTCAGCTCGTCCATCGTCTCCAGCGAGATGGCGTTGCGGGCATGCGGGCGGTCGATGGTGATGACCGCCAGTTCGCCGTCCAGTTCGAGGTCGACCATCTAAGGTTCTCCGATTTCGGTATTGGCATTCTCGGCAGGTGAGAATAGCATCACCAGCATCTGCCCGGCGTTGCGGAGGTGCTGTCATTTCGATCCGAGAAATCCCTGCTGAGCTGAGTAAACGGTACGTGGAGCAGGGGTGGTGGACACCGGAAACGCTCGGCGGGCTGCTGGCGGACGGCTTGCAGGCCAGCCCCGACGCCGGGTTCTTCGTGCACTCCGAGACCCGGCCCTTCGTCGGGACGTTCGCCGAGGTCGAGCACCGTGCCCGTCGGCTGGCCGCCGGCCTGGCCGAACGTGGTGTCGGCGCGGGTGACGTGGTGGCCCTGCAGCTGCCGAACTGGATGGAGGCCGCCGTCGCGTTCTGGGCCTCGGCCTTCCTGGGTGCGGTCACCGTCCCGATCGTGCATTTCTACGGCCGCAAGGAACTCGGCCACATCATCGCGACCGCCCGGCCGAAGGTGTTCATCAGCACCGCGGAATTCGGGCGGATGACCTTCCATCCGGATCTGTGCGCCGAGGTGCCGATCGTCGGACTGGTCGGCGCCGACGGCGAGTTGGCGTTCGACCGGCTGCTGGCCGGCGAGCCGATGACCGGGACCGTCGATGCAGATCCGGCCGGCCCGGCGCTGATCGCGTTCACCTCGGGCACCACCAAGGAACCCAAGGGCGTCATCCACAGCCACCAGACGCTGAACTGTGAGACGCGCCAGCTGCTGGCCAACTACCCGCCGGGTCGCGGGCGCCAGCTCACCGCCACCCCGGTCGGACACTTCATCGGCATGCTCGGTGCGTTCCTGATCCCGGTGCTCGAAGGTGCGCCCATCGACCTGTGCGACGTATGGGACCCGGGCCGGGTACTCGACATCATCGAGCGCGACGGGCTGTCCATCGGCGGCGGACCGCCGTACTTCGTCACCAGCCTGATGGACCATCCGGGTTTCACCGACGCGCATCTGGCCCGGTTCTCCACCGTCGGGCTGGGTGGGTCGACGGTCCCGTCGGCGGTCACCCGGCGCCTCGCCGACCTAGGGCTCTTCGTGTTCCGTTCGTACGGCAGCACCGAACATCCCTCCATCACCGGTTCGGGACCGACGGCGCCGGAGGACAAGCGGTTGTTCACCGACGGCAACGTCCGGCCCGGTGTCGAGATCCGGCTGGGACCCGACGGCGAGATCTTCAGCCGCGGGCCCGACCTGTGTCTGGGCTATACCGATGACGCGCTGACCGCCCAATCCTTCGACGACGAGGGCTGGTACCGCACCGGCGACATCGGCGTCCTCGACGAGGACGGCTACCTCACCATCACCGACCGCACCGCCGACCTGATCATCAGGGGCGGCGAGAACATCAGTGCCCTTGAGGTCGAGGAAGTGCTGCTGAGCATGCCCGCGGTGCAGGAGGCGGTCGTGGTGGCGGCCCCGGATGCGCGGCTCGGCGAGCATGTCGCGGCTGTGCTGCGAATCCGGCCCGGGGCGCAGGTGCCCACCGGGGAGCAGGTACGTGCCCACTTCGAACAGGCCGGTGTGGCTCGGCAGAAGTGGCCCGAGGAACTGGTCGCGCTGCCGGAGGGAGAGGACTTCCCGCGGACCGCGAGCGGCAAGGTGCAGAAATTCAGGGTGCGGCAGGCCGTGCGCGATTCGGCCACAGCCGCACCCAGGGGCATTGCGACATCCAGCACATGAGAATATGATTCTCACGAACTGAAAAGGAGCATCTCATGGGTCAACTGTCGCATCGGGTCGACATACCGTTTCCGCTCTTCGATGCGGACAACCACCTCTACGAGCCTCCGGAGGCGATGACCAAGTACCTCCCCAAGGAGTACAAGGACATCGTCCAGTACGTGGAGATCAACGGCCGCACGAAGATCGCCATCAAGGGCCAGATCAGCAACTACATCCCGAACCCCACCTTCTCGGTGGTCGCCAAGCCCGGCGCCTGGGAGGAGTACTTCAAGTTCGGCAACCCCGACGGCAAGAGCAAGCGCGAGCTGTTCGGCGAGCCGATGAAGGCCATCCCGGCGTTCTTCGAGCCCGAGCCGCGCATCAAGGTGATGGACGACCTCGGTCTGGACCGCACACTGATGTTCCCGACGCTGGCCAGCCTCATCGAGGAGCGCCTCGCCGACGACCCGGTCGCCATCCACGTCATCGTGCACGCGCTGAACGAATGGCTGCACGAGGTGTGGGGCTTCAATCACAAGGGCCGCATCTTCACCACTCCGGTGATCACCCTGCCCATCCTGGACAAGGCGCTCGAGGAGCTGGAGTGGGCGGTCGCGCGCGGCGCCCGCGCCATCCTGATCCGCCCGGCGCCGGTGCCCGGCTTCCGCGGCCCGCGGTCGTTCGCACTGCCCGAATTCGATCCCTTCTGGGAGCGCTGCGTGCATCACGACATCTTCGTCGGCATGCACTCCTCGGACAGTGGTTACTCGCGCTACACCTCGGAGTGGGATGGCGGCGCGCAGGAGATGCTGCCGTTCCAGACCAACGCGATGTCCATCCTCAACGAGTGGCGTCCGATCCAGGATGCGGTGGCCTCCTGGGTCATTCACGGCGCACTCTTCCGGCACCCGAAGCTGAAGGTCGGCATCGTCGAGGCCGGCTCCAAGTGGATGTTCCCGCTGCTGGACTCGATGGCCGAGGTGTACAAGAAGGCGCCGGAGGCGTTCCTCGGTAACCCGATGGAAGAGATCAAGAACCGCATCTACGTCAGCCCGTTCTACGAAGAGGGCATCGATGATCTGATCAACCTGATCGGCGTCGACCAGGTGCTGTACGGCTCGGACTGGCCGCACCCGGAGGGCCTGGCGGAGCCCACGCACTATGTGACCGCCCTGGAGCATCTCTCCATCGAGGACCAGGCAAAGATCATGGGCGGCAACCTCGGGCGCCTCATCACCACGTAATTTCGCGAGTGACGTATACCCCAGAGTGGCAGACCATCCCGGAGATGGTCTTGAGCGTCGGCGACCGCTTCGGTGCTGCCGAAGCGGTCGTCGACGGTTCGCTGCGGTTGAGCTATATCGAACTGGCCCAGCGTGTTCGGTGTGCCGCGGGAGCTTTCGCCGAGTTCGGCATCGGCAAGGGCGACCGGGTCGCGATCTGGGCGCCCAACTCCGCAGCCTGGCTGATCGCCGCCTTCGGCGCGGTGACCGCCGGTGCGGTGGTCGTCCCGGTGAACACCCGATTCAAGGCCGAAGAGGCCGCCGATATCATCACCCGCAGCGGCGCCAAGGCTGTCCTGGTCCAAAACGGCTTCCTGGGACAGGATTTCAGCGTTCCCGCCGGGGTCCCGGCGATCGAGATCACCTCGGGCTTCCTGGACAGCGGGCAGCCCTACGCGGCGAAGGGTCTGCTGGGCACCGATATCGCCGACATCATCTACACCTCCGGCACCACCGGCCGGGCCAAGGGCGTGATGATGAATCATGAACAGACGCTTCGGCTCTACACCGAATGGTGCGATCTGGCCGACCTGCGCCAGGGCGACCGCTATCTGATCGTCAACCCGTTCTTCCACACCTTCGGCTACAAGGCCGGCTGCATCTCCTCGCTGATCCGCGGCGCCACCATCCTGCCGGTTCCGGTGTTCGACGTGCCAGCCGTCGTCGACCTCATCAAGGCCGAGAAGATCACGATGCTGCCGGGCGCCCCGACGCTGTACCACTCGCTGCTGGCAGTCCCGGACAAGCATCGGCTGGCGACCCTGCGCGCCGGGGTCACCGGGGCCGCCGACATCCCGGTCGAACTCATCCGCCGGGTGCACGAGGAACTGCCCTTCCAGACGCTGGCGACCGGATACGGACTCACCGAGGCCGGCACGGTCACCCTGTCCCGCCCCGGCGATACCTTCGAGGACATCGCGACCACCGCGGGCAGGCCCTGCGACGGCGTCGAGGTGCGCATCGCCGCGGACGCGGAAGTGCTGGTGCGCGGCTACACCGTGATGCAGGGCTACCTGGATGATCCGGTGGCCACCGCGGAGACGATCGACGCCGACGGATGGCTGCACACCGGGGATCTGGGGGCCGTCGACGACGCTGGACGGCTCACGATCGTGGGCCGCAAGAAGGACATGTTCATCGTCGGCGGTTTCAACGCCTACCCGGCCGAGATCGAGGGTTTCCTGCTCGAGCACCCCGCGGTCCGTCAGGCGGCGGTGATCGGCGTGCCCGACGAACGGATGGGCCAGGTCGGCAAGGCCTTCGTGGTGTGCCGCGAAGGCGACGAGGTCCTGAGTGAGACCGATTTGATCGCGTGGAGCCGTGACCGGATGGCCGGGTATAAGGTGCCGCGGTACGTAGAGTTTCTCGATGAGCTGCCCTTGAACGCCACGGGCAAGGTGATGAAGGATCGCCTTCAGGACCTCGCCCGCTGAGCGTACGCACAGCACGGAAATAGCGTTTCCGCAGGAAGAGCATTGTTTCTGGGCGAATCGCTGATGGGGTATCGTCGAATGAATAGTCGAATTTGATAACGCCATTCTCGTTTGGCGCAGGAGGTCATGATGTCGACCCGGAAGCCTGGCGAAACGTCGCCGGACGCCGATCAGGCGGACGTCGCGGATCTGTCCGCAGAGGAGGCCGAGGCGCTCGCCGCAGCCGCCGAGGCCGAAGCGGCGGCAGCCCGCGCGCGGGCCAATGTGCTCCGCGTGCAGCAGGCCAAGGCCACGCGGGCGGCTGAAGCCACGGCCGAGGTGGCCGCTGATGACCCGGTGGGGGTTGACGCCGACAATGACGTGGCCGCCGAGGATGCCGAGGACGGTGCGGTCGAAGACATCGACGCGATCGAGGACATCGACGCGGCCGACGATGTAGACGATGCCGAGGACGACTCGGACCCCGTGCGCCGCGGTGGAAAACTCACCAGCATCGTCAAGTGCGCCGCGGTGATCCTCGCGGTCCTCGGAATCGCCGCGCTGGCCAGCACCAGCGCCTGGATTGTGGTCAAGCACCAGCAGGCCGAGCAGCGGCGGGACCTCAGCGCCCAGTTCTCGGCCGCCGCACGGCAGGGCGTGGTGTCGTTGATGTCGCTGGACTTCAACCGCGCGCAGCAAGACGTGCAGCGCATCATCGACAACTCCACCGGTCAGTTCCGCGAGGATTTCCAGAGTCAGGCCGAGGAGTTCGCGAAGGTCGCCGAATCGTCGAAGGTCGTGACCGAGGCGAACGTCACCGCCACCGCGGTGCAGACGATGACCGACGACACCGCCGATGTTCTGGTGGCGGCCGCATCCACCATCACCAATGCCCAGGGCGCCAAGGAAGACCCCCGCAGCTGGCGGCTGATCGTGAGCGTGGCCCGCGATGGTGACCAGATCAAGATGGCGAAAGTCGAGTTCGCGCCGTGACCGTGAAGAACGAAGAAGAACTGTTGACCGCTGTCGAGATCGACGCCGCGGACGGTCCCGAGGACACCATTGCCGCCGAGGAACCGGATGTGGCGGCGGGTGGACCGCCCGATCGCCCTGCGGGCCCGGTACGCCGGGTGCTCCACGGTGCCGCCCGCTTCTGGGTGGCCATCACGTTGGTGGTGTTGTTGGCCATCACCGGAGGCGTGACCGCGTGGCTGTACGTCAACCAGTACAAGCCCGATCAGGCCACCGGAACCGCCGCCGCCGACACCGTGCTGAGCGCCGCCAAAGACGGAACCGTTGCGCTGCTGTCGTATTCACCGGAGACCCTCAACGAGGACTTCGGCAACGCCAAGACACATCTGACCGGTGATTTCCTGAACTACTACAACCAGTTCACCGAGCAGATCGTCACGCCGGCGGCCACCAAGAAATCGGTGAAGACGAGCGCGGCGATCGTCAATGCGGCCGTCGCCGAACTGAATCCCGAATCGGCGGTGGTGCTGGTGTTCCTGAACCAGACCACCACCAGCACGGAGAACCCGGACGGATCGTTCTCCACCAGCGCCGTCAAGGTCGGCCTGACGCGGGTGGACGACGACTGGTTGATCTCGTCCTTCGACCCGGTGTAGCCGTTGCCGTCGCCGACCTCTCCTGCCGACCTGGTGCTCTCCGGTGGCGGGGTCAAAGGGGTCGGTCTGATCGGCGCGGTGGTCGCCCTGATGGAGGCCGGCTACCGGGCGCAACGGGTTTCGGGCACCTCTGCGGGCTCCATCGTCGGGGCGATCGTCGCCGCCGCGCGTGGGCAGCTCACCGGGGTTGAATTCAAAGCCATTGCGCTGGAACTGAAGTACCGGAAATTCCGCGACCCGGGGCTGGTCGGGCGGTTACCGGTGATCGGGCAACCGCTGGCCCTGGTGCGGGGCCGCGGCATCTACAAGGGCGACTACGCGCACGACTGGGTGCGCGGGCACCTCGCGAACCTCGGGGTCCGTACCTTCGGTGACCTCGCCATCGATGACGACGACCTACCGGCCGAGCAGCGCTACAACCTGGTGGTCACCGTCGCCGATGTCACCACCGGCCAGTTGGTGCGGCTGCCCTGGGACTATCGCAGGGTCTACGGTCTGGACCCCGATGAGCAGTCGGTCGCCGATGCGGTGCGCGCCTCGATGTCGATCCCGTTCTACTTCCGTCCGGTGACGCTGACCGATGCCGCGGGCCGGACCTCCACCCTGGTCGACGGCGGCCTGCTGTCCAACTTCCCGGTCGACTCCCTGGACCGCGCCGACGGTGGTGTCCCGCGCTGGCCGAGTTTCGGCGTCACGGTACTGCCGCACCTACCCAACGACACCGACCATCTGCTGCCGAGCTGGGGACCTCTGCGTCGTCTGGTGCCTTCGCGCATGCTCGACGATGTCATCACGACCGTCCTGGTGGGCCGCGACCAGGCGTACCTGAATCAGCCGTGGGTCAACGCCAGGACGGTGCGCGTCGACTCGACCGAGGTGGGATTCCTCGATTTCGATATCAGCGATACCGAGGTCGAGGCGCTGTACACCAACGGGTACTCGGCGGCGCGGGATTTCCTGGCCGGGTGGGACGGGGAGGCCTACCTCCGGCGCTTCCGGTCGGCCGGCCCGCTACATTGACCGCGGTGAAACTCTCAGCGATCCTGCCGCTGCCGGTGTCGGCGGCCCGGCACCCGGAGTCGGTGTTCACCCCCGTCGACGGGGAACCGGCACTGGTGCGGATCGTGCGCGCTCTCAGTGCGGAGGTCACCGAGGTACTGGTTCCGGCCGACGCAGCAATCTACGAGCGGGCGCGCGCCGGTCTGGCCGGATCGCCGGCCCAGGTCATCGCGGCGGGCGAAAACCGAAGCACCGCAGACTGTTTGAGGGCGGTGCAGCCACACCTGCAGGCCTCCGCCGCGACACATGTGCTGGTGGGCGAGCACCGTCACCCGGTGCTGTCGCGTGATCTGGTGGCCCGTGTCGTCGCGGCGCTGGCCGACGGCGCTGAGCTGGTCCTCCCGGTGTTACCGGTCACCGACACCGTGAAAAGGGTTGACGGGCAGGGCGTCATCCGGTCCACGGTGGACCGTTCCGAGCTGAAGATCACCCAGTATCCCTACGGTGCCGCCGTGGCCCGGCTGGACGATCTGCCCGCGGTGCTGAGCGCCTCGGCCGACCTGGTGTGTGTCGCCGGCGACGCGGACGCGATCCCGTTCGACCTGCCCGCCGATGCCGCGCTGCTGGCAGCCGTCATCGCCTGTCGGCGTTGACCGTTCCGGCCAGCAGGTGCTCGGCCAGCCGGATGTCCGGCGGGTAGGTCACCTTGAGATTGGTTGCGGCACCGGGGAACACCCGCACGTCCACCTCGGTGAAGTGCTGCACGCATGCCGAGGTGTCGGTACCGTCGAAGGCCTCGTCGGCGGCGCGTCGATAGGCCTGCAGCAACGGCGCGGCCCGGAAGGCCTGCGGTGTCTGGACACGTACCAACCGCTCGGTCAGCGGTTCGAGCCCGCCGCCGGGCAGTGGCCGGGCCAGGCCCGTTGCCGCCACCGCGGGCACGGCGCCACCGTGGCGGCGGGCCGTGCCGAGCGCGGCGCGCATGAGATCCGGGCCGGCCAGCGGACGCGCGGCGTCGTGGATGAGCACGACGTCGACGGTGCCGTCCTCGATATCGGCGGCGATGTGGCGCAGCATGTTGAACTCGGATTCGTGGCGGCTGTCGCCGCCCTCGACGAGTTCCACCGCGACACCGGGCAGGTCGTCGCCCAGGGCCCGGGCCGCCACCTCGCGCTCGCCCCGCCGGTACACCAGGATGACCCGGCCGATCTCTGCGGTGCCGGCCACCGCCCGGACCGACCAGGACAGCATCGACCTGCCGGCCAGCCTCAGATACGCCTTGTTGCCGTCGGCGCCGACCCGCGCACCGATGCCGGCAGCCAGCACCACACCGACTGCGGTGCGGGGATCAGAAGCTGTCGACACGCGCTCACGCTAGCGTGTGGCGTCGGTGAGCCGGTGCGGGCCGGGTCCATCGGGGAGAGGATGACCGGGTGAGCGTTTCCACACCAGAGCCTTCGGTTCCGACCGGGGCGCACCGGCTTCGCCGGATGGCGGGCCGCGATCCGCACGAGCAGCACCGGGCAGCCACGCCGCTGGAGTTGTTGTTCGACCTCACCTTCGTGGTGGCCTTCGGCGTCGCCGCATCGGAGTTCGCGCACGCGATGGCCGCGGGGCATGTGCTGGTGGGCCTGACCGGCTTCGGGTTTGCGATGTTCGCGGTCTGCTGGGCGTGGATCAACTTCACCTGGTTCGCCTCCGCCTACGACACCGATGACTGGGTGTACCGGCTGATGACGATGCTGCAGATGGTCGGAGTGCTGATCCTGACGCTGGGCATACCGGACGTGTACGCCTCGCTGGAGCATGGCGGGCACGTCGACAACGTGGTGATGGTGGCCGGATACGTGGTGATGCGGGTCGCCATGGTGGGGCAGTGGCTGCGGGCCGCGCGGCAGGATCCCGCGCGCCGTAGCGCCTGCATGACCTATGTCGTGGCGATCTCGGTTGCTCAACTCGGATGGATCGCAGCCATTTTCGCGCACACCTCGCTGTCGGTGACGCTGGTGATCGTGGTGGTGCTGATCGGTGTGGAGATGCTGGGGCCGGTGATCGCGGAGCGCCGGGCCGGGGGCACCCCGTGGCACGCCCACCACATCTCCGAGCGATATGGACTGATGGCGATCATCGCGTTGGGGGAGGGAGTGGTCGGCACCGTGGCGACCCTGTCCGCGGTGGTGCACGACCAGGGCTGGACCACGGACGCGGTCCTGGTGGCGCTGGCCGGCATCGGGTTGACCTTCGGCATGTGGTGGTTGTTCTTCATGGTGCCGTCGGCCGAACTGCTGCATGCACATCGCGAGACGTCGTTCTGGTTCGGTTATCTGGCCATCCTGCTGTTCGGCGCGATCGTCGGCACCGGTGCCGGGCTGCACGTTGCGGCGTACTACCTGGAGGAGCATTCCGAGCTCGGCTCGGTGGGCACGGTGTTGTCGGTGGTGATCCCGGTGGCGGTCTACATCGGGTTGATCTACCTGCTGCACTCGCTGTTGTTGCGCAGCGTCAACGCGGTGCACCTGCTGCTTGCGGCGCTGACGGCGGCCGTCCTGGTGGGTGCGGTACTGCTGGCGCTCTCGGGTGTCTCGATGGCGGTCTGCCTGGTGGTCGTCACGGCAGCGCCGGCGGTGGCGGTGATCGGCGACGAGTGGGTCGGGCACCGAAGGACCGCGGCCGCGCTGGCCGCCCGGACCGGGGCTTAGCGCCCGGCAGGCTCGAAGGTCTCCAGCAGCGACCGCTCCTGCTCGGCCTTCATCAGGCGCCGCGCCTTGCGCCGGGTGATCAGGATGCCGATGACGGCGATCACCCACACCACGTACTGCAGCGTCCACGCCAACCGGAACGAGTCGGTGGAGTAGCCGCCGGCGGCGTCGAGAATCCATCCCATCGCCTGCATCAGCAGCAGCGAGGCCAGGAATCCGCCCATGTTGACGAAGCCCTGCGCGGTGCCCAGGGTCGCGCTCGGGTTGAACGTGCGGGCGAAGTCGAAGCCGACCATCGAGCCGGGCCCGCCGACGGAGATGATCACGACGAGCAGCACCAGCAGCCACAGCGGCGCCTGGCCGGGGATGGCCAGCACGATCGTCCAGATGAGCGCGTTGCTGCCGATGATCGTCAGCACCATCATCGACCGCTTGTGCGGATACCGGCCGGTGAGGATGCCGAGCACGACACCGGCCGAGATCGCCGTCACCACCGAGATGGTCAGCAACATGCCGGCCACCGCGCGGGTCTGGCCCTGCGCGGTGGTGACATAGGGGACTCCCCACATCAGTGCGAACGCGGTGACCGAGAACTGGGTGCCCATGTGGGTGAAGAACCCGAGCCGGGTACCCGGGCGCATCCACACGGTGCGCAGGCTCGCTATGGTGTCCCGCACGTTCATGGTCTCGGTGGTGACCAGTCGCCCACTCGGGGTGTTCTGCAGCACCGCGGCCGCCAGCACCATGGTGAGCACGCCGAACGCGGTCACGGTGAGGTAGGCCGAGGTCCAGCCGTTGACACCCAGCAATGCCAGGAACGGCACCGCCGACAGCACCTGACCGAGTTGGCCGCTGATCCCGGTGAGCTGTGTCAGCAGCGGCACCCGCTTGGCGGGGAACCAGTGCGGCACCAAGCGCAGCACGGAGATGAAGGTGACCGCGTCCCCGAGCCCGACGACGGCGCGTGCGGCCAGCGCCAGGGGCAGTGAATCGGTGAGTGCGATCGCGAGCTGGCCGGTCACCATCAGCGCGGCGCCGGAGAGGATCAGGAGCTTGGAGCCGTAACGGTCGAGCAGCACGCCGGCAGGCACCTGGGCGCCCGCGTAGACGACGATCTGCAACACCACGAATGTCGACAGCACGCTGGGACCTGCGTGGAAGCGGTCGCCGGCCTCCAGCCCGGACACTCCGAGCGTGGTGCGGTTGAGCACCGCGACGATGTAGGCGAGCAGTCCGGTCGCCCAGATGATCCAGGGACGCACGCGGACCTCGATTCCTTGAGCGGGTGGGGAAGTAGGGCAATGGTCCCAAATTGGTGGGATGAATCGCCAATCATTTGTCGGTGAGATCGCTCACCGAAGTTGCCAGAATTAACATCTGTGCTGTTTCGTGCGCATTTTGCCCTTCGCTCGTTCTGCAGGAGCCGGGCTAGACTGGAAAAATGCGTGCGCTTCCCTGTCGACCCGGTGCGGGGGCACACGTATGGCGCTGAACGAATACCGCATCGACGATCTGGCCCGGATCTCCGGCGTCACCGCCCGGAACATCCGCGCCTACCGCGAGCGCGGCCTGCTCGACCCGCCGCGCAGACACGGCCGCTCCGCCCTGTACGACGACTATCACCTGGCCCAGCTGCAGACCATCGACGAACTGCTGGGCCGCGGGTTCACCTCGGCGCATGTCGCAGAGTTCTTCGAGACCGTGCGGGCCGGCGGGAGCGTGGCCGAGCTGTTGGGCCTGCCGCGGGCGATCCAGCGGCCGAGCCCCGAGTCGGCTGAAGGCGCGACCCCGGCCGGGATCCCGGTCGGGATCGATCCGGTGAGCGCGGAGGGTGACCGGCTGGTGGAACTCGGGCTCGCCCACCGCTCGGGGTCGGCGCTGGTGTTCGCCAATCCGGACATCGGGCGGTTGGTGGCGCGCTCTGCGGACCCGCTGGTGTCCGTCCGCATCGTGCTCACGCTGCTGGATACGAGCAGAGACGGCGTGCAGTGGCTGGCCGATACCGTGATCTCGGTGCTGGAACGGGGGGTGGCCGAAAGGTACGGATCCACGGACCCGAACCCGGGCTCCATTGACGAGATGGGCCGGTGGATCGCCGACGGCGTCGGGCTCAGCCACGCCGTCATCGTCGACCAGCTGCGGCGGGCACTGCTCGCGCGGCCGCTGACGGCGGTCGCCGGTGGCGAGGGGACCTGACGGCGGGCTGGCAACCACCCGTCGCCGGGGCGGACCGGCCGGCGCGCCGGGCCCTGCATCCCTGGCCGGCAACGCCGGTCATGGACGGGACGAGGGCTCGCTGAAGCCCTTCCCGGGGCTGGGGGTCGGTGCTCGGCCCGCGGGTGCCCGGGTTCGGGGACGTCGACATCGGCCGCATCGCGCAACGCCGGCGTCGTCAGGGAGGCAAAACTTACCGATCAGTAATAATTGCCAGCAAACAGTTTTCGCCACCGCGCGCCGGCGGGTGGACACTTCGGGCAGATATGTCCTTTCGGGGGCGCCGTTTGCAGCGCCGCCGGCCGTGTCGGAGAACACCAAATTCTTAGATAACGATTTCATAACGGCATCGCGCTGATCTGGGAAGTTATAGCTACTCGACCGTAACCGCCTGCATGCAGGACGTTTGTCCCGCAGAAGTTTGAGCCGCGCAGGGACCGTTGTTACCCAACGTATGGTTACCCGTCCGTAGACTCGCCAGTAACCATTTAAGGTCGGAAAATCGCTCTAGTTCTTATGACACTCTTAGTGGGGTTGGGCTGCCCTCTGGGCGCGTCTGGAGCCGGCTTCCGGTGCTCCCGGATCGCGCCGATGAGAACCAGCCCGACGGAGATTCAAAGCTGAATCACCGCCGACAACAGGACGACGGGGCCGTCGGGGATCCCGTACGCATCCTCGCCGCGACGACGCGGCACACCGGTACGACCAGCGATATTGCGTGACAAAGACTGCACCACCGAGGGAGATACACAACGTGACGATCAACGAGCACGACAGGGTGACAGCCGCCAGCAAGAACAGCCTGAACGAGGGATCCTTGACCGGCGCACATGCGCTCGTCGATCTGTTGAATGCCGGTGAGCCGTATGCGGTCGCGTTCGGTGGTCAGGGCGGCGCCTGGTTGGAGAGCCTGGAGGAGCTGGTCAGCTCCGCCGGTATCGAGTCCGAGCTCAGCGAGCTGGTCGGCGAGGCAGCGCTGCTGCTGGAGCCGGTGGCCCGCGAACTCGTCGTGGTGCGCCCGATCGGTTTCGAGCCCCTCCAGTGGGTGCGCGCGCTGGCCGCCGAGGAGCCGCTGCCCGACACCAAGCAGCTCACCACCGCCGCCATCTCCGGGCCCGGCATCCTGCTCACCCAGATGGCCGCCATCCGCGCGCTGACGCGCCAGGGCCTGGATCTGATGGGCACGCCGCCGGTCGCCATGGCCGGACACTCCCAGGGCATCCTCGGTGTCGAATCGCTCAAGGCCAAGGGCACCCGCGACGCCGAACTGCTCGCGCTGCTCCAGCTGATCGGTGCCGCCGGGTCACTGATCTCCCGCCGGCGCGGCATGGTCGGCCGCGGTGACAAGACCCCGATGGTCTCGGTCACCAACGTCGACCCCGACCGGATCGCCGAGCTGCTCGAAGAGTTCTCCACCGACGTCCGCACCGTGCTGCCCCCGGTGCTGTCCATCCGCAATGGCCGCCGCTCGGTCGTCATCACCGGAACCCCCGAACAGCTCGGCCGCTTCGAGTTGTACTGCTCGAAGATCACCGAGAAAGAAGAAGCCGAGCGCAAGAACAAGCTGCGCGGTGGCGCGGTGTTCTCGCCGGTGTTCAACCCCGTCCAGGTCGAGGTCGGCTTCCACACCCCGCGGCTGGCCGACGGTGTCGCGCTGGTGGACCGCTGGGCCGCCAAGTGCGGTATCGACGCCGAGCTGGCCCACCGCATGGTCGAGTCCATCTTCGTCAGCCCCATCGACTGGGTCGCCGATGTCGAAGCCCTGCACACCGCGGGCGCCCGCTGGATCATCGACCTCGGCCCCGCCGACACCGTCACCCGGCTGACCGCCCCGGTGATCCGCGGTTTGGGCATGGGCATCGTGGCCGCCGCCACCCGTGCCGGTCAGCGCAGCCTGTTCACCGTCGGCGCCGTGCCCGAGGTGCCCGCACCGTGGACCAGCTACGCTCCCTCGACGGTCACCCTGCCCGACGGCTCGGTGAAGCTGTCCACCAAGTTCACCCGCCTCACCGGCTATTCGCCGATCCTGCTGGCCGGGATGACCCCGACCACCGTCGACGCCAAGATCGTCGCCGCAGCGTCCAACGCCGGGCACTGGTCTGAGCTCGCCGGTGGCGGCCAGGTCACCGAGAAGATCTTCGACGACCGTATCGCCGAATTGACCCAGCTGCTCGAGCCGGGCCGCGCCATCCAGTTCAACTCACTGTTCCTCGACCCGTACCTGTGGAAGCTGCAGCTCGGCAGCAAGCGCATCGTGCAGAAGGCGCGCCAGTCCGGTGCGCCGATCGACGGTGTCGTCGTCACCGCCGGCATTCCTGAGCTCGACGAAGCCGTCGACCTCATCAAGGAACTCAACGGCATCGGCATCACTCACGTGGTGTTCAAGCCGGGCACCATCGACCAGATCAAGTCCGTCATCAAGATCGCGGCCGAGGTGCCTGGCAAGGATGTCATCGTTCATATCGAGGGCGGCCGCGCCGGTGGTCACCACTCGTGGGAGGACCTCGACGATCTGCTGCTGGCCACCTACGCGGACCTGCGCAAGCTGTCCAACATCACCATCTGCGTCGGCGGCGGTATCGGCACCCCCGAGCGTGCGGCCGAGTACCTGGCCGGTCGCTGGGCACACGACTACGGATTCCCGCTGATGCCGGTCGACGGCATCCTGGTGGGCACCGCCGCGATGGCCACCCTGGAAGCGACCACCTCACCCGCGGTCAAGCAGCTCCTGGTGGACACCAAGGGCACCGATGTGTGGGTCGGAGCCGGAAAAGCCCAGGGCGGCATGGCATCCGGGCGCAGCCAGCTCGGCGCCGACATCCATGAGATCGACAACGCAGCCTCGCGCTGCGGCCGCCTGCTCGACGAGGTCGCCGGTGACGCCGACGCCGTCGCCGAGCGCCGCGACGAGATCATCGCGGCCATGGCCGACACCGCCAAGCCGTACTTCGGTGATGTCTCCGACATGACCTACCTGCAGTGGCTGGACCGCTATGTCGAGCTGGCCATCGGTGAGGGCGACTCCACCGCCGACACCAAGGCCTCCGATTCGCCGTGGCTGGACGTCACCTGGCGGGACCGCTTCGAGGAGATGCTCAAGCGCGCCGAGGCCCGCCTGCATCCCAGCGACTCGGGCCCGATCGACACCCTGTTCGCCGGGGACGCCGAAAGCCAAGCGCTGCTGGAGCATCCGGCCGCTGCCGTCGACATCCTGCTGAACCGGTACCCGGACGCCGAGACCGTCAAGCTGCACCCGGCCGACGTGCCCTTCTTCACCACCCTGTGCAAGACCCCGGGCAAGCCGGTCAACTTCGTGCCGGTCATCGACAAGGACGTGCGCCGCTGGTGGCGCAGCGATTCCCTGTGGCAGGCCCACGATGCCCGCTACACCGCCGACCAGGTCTGCGTCATCCCCGGCACCGCCGCCGTCGCCGGGATCACCCGGGTCGACGAGCCCGTCGGAGACCTGCTGGACCGCTTCGAGCAGGCCGCCGTCGACGAGGTCGTGGCCAGCGGAGCCGTCGCCGTCCCGGTGGTTTCGCGCCGCCAGGCCAACGCCGCGGTCACCGGACCCATTGCCGTGGTGTTGGATTCGCCCGATGTGCTGTGGGCCGGCCGTACCGCGATCAACCCGGTGCACCGCATCGGCGCCCCCAGCGAGTGGCAGGTCAACGAGAACCGTTCGGCCACCCATCCGTCCACCGGTTCGCGTATCGAGCTCACCGAGGCGGGCGTGACGCTGAGCGTCCCGCTGTCCGACATCTGGATCGACATCAAGCTGACGCTGCCGGCCGCCACGGTCAACGGCGGCATGCCCGTCGTCACCGCCGAGGACGCCGCCGCGGCGATGCGTGCGGTGTTGGCCATCGCCGCCGGCGTCGACGGGGTCGACGCACTGCCCACCGTCGTCGACGGCACCGCGACGGTCACCGTCGGCTGGGACCCGGAGGAGGTCGCCGATCACACCGGCGTCACCGCCACCTTCGGCGCCCCGCTGGCCCCGGGCCTGACCCTGGTGCCCGACGCGCTGGTCGGCCGCTGCTGGCCCGCGGTGTTCGCCACCATCGGGTCGGCCGCCACCGATGCCGGTTTCCCCGTCATCGAGGGCCTGCTCAGCCTGGTGCACCTGGACCATGCCGCGCACCTGCTCGCCCCGATGCCCACCTCGGAATCCGAATTGACGGTCACCGCAACGGCTTCGGAGGCCGTCGACACCGAGGTCGGTCGCGTCGTGCCGGTCAGCGTGCTGATCACCGATGCCGAGGGCACCGAATTGGCGCGCCTGGATGAGCGTTTCGCCATCCGCGGCCGCACCGGTGCCGTCGAGCTGGAGGACCCGGTGCGTGCCGGCGGCGCGATGACCGACAACGCCACCGACACCCCGCGTCGCCGTCGCCGTGACGTCACCCTGACCGCGCCCACCGATATGAGCGCGTTCGCCGTGGTGTCCGGTGACCACAACCCGATCCACACCGACCGTGCCGCGGCGCTGCTGGCCGGGCTCAAGGGCCCGATCGTGCACGGCATGTGGTTGTCGGCCGCCGCGCAGCACGTGGTGACCGCCACCGACGGCCGCGCCACCCCGCCGGCCCGCCTGGTGGGCTGGACCTCGCGCTTTTTGGGCATGGTGCTGCCCGGTGACGAGATCGAGTTCCGCGTCGACCGGGTCGGCATCGACCGTGGCGCGGAGATCATCGAGGTCACCGCGAAGGTCGCCGGCGATCTGGTGATGGTCGCGACCGCACAGCTGGCCGCGCCGAAGACGGTGTACGCCTTCCCCGGCCAGGGCATCCAGCACAAGGGCATGGGCATGGAGGTCCGGGCCCGTTCCAAGGCGGCCCGCAAGGTGTGGGACATCGCCGACAAGTTCACCCGCGACACGCTGGGCTTCTCGGTGCTGCACGTGGTCAAGGACAACCCGACCAGCCTGATCGCCTCCGGTGTGCACTACCACCACCCCGAGGGGGTGCTGTACCTGACGCAGTTCACCCAGGTCGCCATGGCGACGGTGGCCGCCGCGCAGGTCGCCGAGATGCGTGAGCAGGGTGCCTTCGTCGAAGGTGCCATCGCCTGCGGGCACTCGGTCGGTGAATACACCGCGCTGGCTTGTGTTTCCGGCGTCTACGAGCTGCCGGCGCTGCTCGAGGTCGTGTTCCACCGCGGCTCCAAGATGCACGACATCGTGCCGCGCGACGAGAAGGGCCGCTCCAACTACCGGTTGGCTGCGATCCGCCCGTCCCAGATCGACCTGCCCGATGACGATGTCACGGCGTTCGTCGAGGAGATCTCCCAGCGCACCGGTGAGTTCCTGCAGATCGTGAACTTCAACCTGCGGGGCTCGCAGTACGCCATCGCCGGTACCGTCCGCGGCCTGGAGGCCCTGGAGGAGGAGATCGAGCGGCGCCGCGAGATCAGCGGTGGCAAGCGGTCGTTCATCCTGGTGCCCGGTATCGACGTGCCGTTCCACTCCGAGGTGCTGCGGGTCGGTGTCGCCGACTTCCGCCGCTCCCTGGAGCGGGTCATGCCGACCGACGCCGACCCGGACCTGCTGGTGGGCAAGTACATCCCGAACCTGGTACCGCGGCCGTTCACGCTGGACCGCGACTTCATCCAGGAGATCCGCGATCTGGTGCCGGCCGAGCCGCTCGACGAGATCCTCGCCGATTACGACACCTGGCGTAACGAGCGTCCGCGCGAGCTGATGCGCAAGATCGTGATCGAGCTGCTGGCATGGCAGTTCGCCAGCCCGGTGCGCTGGATCGAGACCCAGGACCTGCTGTTCATCGAAGAGGCCGCCGGTGGCCTCGGCGTCGAGCGGTTCGTCGAGATCGGCGTGAAGACCGCGCCGACCGTGGCGGGGCTGGCGACCAACACGCTGAAACTGCCCGAGTACTCGCACAACACCACCGAGGTACTCAACGCCGAGCGTGACGCCGCGGTGCTGTTCGCCACCGACACCGACCCCGAGCCCGAGGAGGAGGCCGCCGCACCCGCGGCTGCCACCGAGGCGGCTCCGGCAGCCGCGGCTCCCGCGGCGGCTCCGGCACCGGCGGCGGCGCCGTCCGGTGGCCCGCGCCCCGATGACATCGGATTCGACGCTGCCGATGCCACTTTGGTGCTCATCGCGCTGGCGGCGAAGATGCGTCTCGACCAGATCGAGGCGCTGGATTCCATCGAGTCCATCACCGATGGGGCGTCCTCGCGGCGT
Organism: Mycolicibacterium frederiksbergense; assembly: GCA_030499155.1. Taxonomy (GTDB): domain Bacteria; phylum Actinomycetota; class Actinomycetes; order Mycobacteriales; family Mycobacteriaceae; genus Mycobacterium; species Mycobacterium frederiksbergense_A. Next base: position 3,433,897 of record JAUKNU010000001.1, read on the forward strand.
AACCAGATGCTGGTGGACCTGGGTTCCGAGCTCAACCTCGGTGCCATCGACGGTGCGGCCGAAGCCGATCTGGCCGGTCTCAAGTCGCAGGTGACCAAGCTGGCCCGCACCTACAAGCCGTTCGGCCCGGTGCTGTCGGACTCGATCAACGATCAGCTGCGAACCGTCTTCGGACCGTCGGGCAAGCGGCCGGCCTACATCACCGAACGTGTCTCCAAGACATGGGAACTGGGCCCCGGCTGGGCCAAGCACGTGACCGCAGAGGTGGCGCTGGGCACCCGTGAGGGTTCCAGTGTCCGCGGCGGCAACATGGGCGGCCTGCACGAAGGCGCACTGGCCGATGCCGCTTCCGTCGACAAGGTGATCGACGCGGCGGTGCAGGCGGTCGGCGCCCGCAAGGGCATCCCGGTCAGCCTGCCGTCCTCCGGTGCCGCCGGTGGCGGCGTGGTGGATTCGGCGGCCCTCGGCGAGTTCGCCGAGCAGGTCACCGGGCCCAACGGTGTGCTGGCCAACGCCGCACGCACGATCCTCGGTCAGCTCGGGCTCGACAACCCGGTCAGCGCAGAGGAAACCGTCAGCGATGCCGACCTGATCGATCTGGTCACCACCGAGCTCGGCTCGGACTGGCCGCGTCTGGTCTCCCCGGTGTTCGACGCCCGCAAGGCCGTGGTGTTCGACGACCGGTGGGCAAGTGCCCGTGAGGATCTGGCCCGGCTGTGGCTGCTCGACGAGAGCGAGATCGACGCCGATTGGCAGCGCCTTTCGCAGAGCTTCGAGGGTGCGGGCAACATCGTCGGCACCCAGGCCAGCTGGTGGCAGGGCCGGGCCCTGGCAGCCGGTCGCAACGTGCACGCCGCGCTGTACGGCCGTGCCGCCGCCGGTGCGGAGAACCCGGACAAGGGTGGCTACGCCAACGAAGTCGCCGTGGTGACGGGCGCCTCGAAGGGTTCCATCGCCGCATCGGTGGCCGCTCAGTTGCTGGAGGGTGGCGCGACCGTCATCGCCACCACCTCGCGGCTCGACGACGACCGGCTGGCGTTCTACCGCACGCTCTACCGCGATCACGCCCGGTTCAACGCCACCCTGTGGGTGGTTCCGGCCAACATGGCGTCCTACTCGGATATCGACGCACTCGTCGAGTGGGTCGGCAACGAGCAGACCGAGAACCTGGGCCCCAAGGCCATTCACCTCAAGGACGCGCAGAACCCGACGCTGCTGTTCCCGTTCGCCGCACCTCGGGTGGCCGGGGATCTCTCCGATGCCGGCGCGCGCTCCGAGATGGAGATGAAGGTCCTGCTGTGGGCCGTGCAGCGGCTCATCGCCGGCCTGTCGCACCTGGGCGCCGAGCGTGACATCGCATCGCGTCTGCACGTGGTGCTGCCGGGCTCGCCCAACCGGGGCATGTTCGGTGGTGACGGCGCCTACGGCGAGGCCAAGGCTGCGCTCGACGCCGTGGTCACCCGCTGGAAGGCCGAAACGTCGTGGAGCCAGCGTGTTTCGCTGGCGCACGCGCTGATCGGCTGGACCAAGGGCACCGGCCTGATGGGCCACAACGACGCCATCGTCGGCGCCGTCGAAGAGGCCGGTCTGACCACCTACACCACCGCCGAGATGGCCTCGAAGCTATTGGCGCTGTGCAATATCGAGTCCAAGGTCGCCGCCGCCCGTGCGCCGATCGAGGTCGATATGACCGGTGGTCTCGGCGAGATCGAGATCGACATGGCTGCGCTGGCCACCAAGGCCCGCGAGGAGATGTCGGCCGCGAGCGCCGATGACGATGAGGAAGGGGCCGAGAACACCATCCGCGCCCTGCCCTCGCCGCCGCGCGGATACGCCGCGGCACCGCCGCCGGCGTGGGACGACCTCGACGTCGACCCCGCCGACCTGGTGGTCATCGTCGGTGGCGCCGAGCTCGGACCGTACGGTTCGTCGCGGACCCGCTTCGAGATGGAGGTGTCCGGCGAGCTGTCGGCCGCCGGCGTCCTGGAGCTGGCCTGGACCACCGGGCTGGTCAAGTGGGAGGACGATCCCAAGCCGGGCTGGTACGACACCGAGACCGGTGATCTGGTCGACGAGTCCGAACTGGTCGAGCGCTACCACGATGCCGTGGTCGCCAAGGTCGGCATCCGCGAGTGGGTGGGCGACGGTTTCCTCGATGCCGATCACTCGGCGCCGCTGCTGGTGTCGGTGTTCCTGGACAAGGACTTCACCTTCGTGGTGTCGTCCGAGACCGATGCCCGCGAGTTCGTGAAGTACGACCCGGAGCACACCGTCATCGCACCGGTGGCCGACAGTGCGGACTGGCAGGTCACCCGCAAGGCCGGTACCGAGATCCGGGTGCCGCGCAAGGTGAAGCTGTCGCGCACCGTCGGTGCCCAGATCCCCACCGGCTTCGATCCGCAGGTCTACGGCGTCACGCCGGACATGGCCAGCTCGATCGACCGGGTGGCGCTGTGGAACCTGGTGACGACCGTGGACGCCTTCCTGTCGGCGGGCTTCAGCCCGACCGAGCTGATGCGTTGGGTGCACCCGAGCCTGGTGGCCAGCACGCAGGGCACCGGCATGGGCGGTATGACGTCGATGCAGACCATGTATCACGGCAACCTGCTGGGCCGGAGCAAGCCGAACGACATCCTGCAGGAGGTGCTGCCGAACGTCTTCGCCGGCCACGTCGTGCAGTCCTACATCGGCAGCTACGGCTCGATGATCCACCCGGTCGCGGCGTGTGCCACGGCGGCGGTGTCGGTCGAGGAGGGCGTCGACAAGATCCAGCTGGGCAAGGCCGAGTTTGTGATCGCCGGCGGTTACGACGACCTGACGCTGGAGGCCATCACCGGCTTCGGCGACATGTCGGCCACCGCCGACACCGAGGCCATGCGGGCCAAGGGCATCAGCGATTCGAAGTTCTCCCGCGCCAACGATCGTCGCCGGCTCGGGTTCGTCGAATCCCAGGGTGGCGGAACGATTCTGCTGACCCGCGGTGACCTCGCGGTGCAGATGGGTCTGCCGGTGCTGGCCGTGGTGGCGTACGCCTCGTCCTTCGGCGACGGTGTGCACACCTCGATCCCGGCTCCTGGCCTCGGTGCCCTGAGTGCGGGTCGCGGTGGCAGCAAGTCCCGCCTGGCCCGGTCGCTGGCCAAGCTGGGCGTCGGTGCCGACGACATCGCGGTGATCTCCAAGCACGACACCTCGACGCTGGCCAACGATCCCAATGAGACCGAGCTGCACGAGCGGCTCGCGGCTTCGCTGGGACGCTCCAAGGGCGCGCCGCTGTTCGTGGTCAGCCAGAAGAGCCTCACCGGTCACGCCAAGGGCGGTGCCGCGGCCTTCCAGATGATGGGTCTGTGCCAGATCCTGCGTGACGGCGTCATCCCGCCCAACCGCAGCCTGGACTGCGTCGACGACGAGCTGAACCATGCCAAGCACTTCGTCTGGGTGCGGGAGGCTCTGCATCTCGGGGAGAAGTTCCCGCTCAAGGCCGGTCTGGTGACCAGCCTCGGGTTCGGCCACGTCTCCGGTCTGGTGGCCCTGGTGCATCCGCAGGCGTTGCTGGCCGCACTGCCGGCCGATCAGCGTGCCGACTATCAGGCCCGGGCCAACGCCCGCGTGCTCGATGGTCAGCGGCGGCTCGCCTCGGCGATCGCCGGTGGGCCCGCGCTGTACGAGAAGCCCGCCGATCGCCGGTTCGGCAGCGACACCTCGGAGAAGCGTCAGGAAGCGGCGATGCTGCTCGATCCCGACGCCCGCCTGGGTGCTGACGACCACTACTCGAAGTGACGGAAAGAGAGTCCGATAGCGTCTCCGGGATGGGCATCGTTGGGGTAGGGATCGACCTGGTGTCGATTCCGGATTTCGCCGAGCAGGTTGACCAGCCTGGCACCGTTTTCGCCGAGACCTTCACGCCGGGGGAGAGGCGCGACGCCGCGGACAAGAGTTCGTCGGCGGCGCGTCACCTCGCGGCGCGGTGGGCGGCCAAGGAAGCGGTGATCAAGGCCTGGTCGGGGTCGCGCTTCTCGAAGCGGCCCATGCTGCCGGAGGGGATCCACCGCGATATCGAGGTGGTCACCGATATGTGGGGCCGCCCGAAGGTGCGGTTGTCCGGTGCCATCGCCGAGCACTTGAAGGACGTGACGATCCACCTGTCGCTGACGCATGAGGCGGATACCGCGGCCGCGGTCGCCATCCTGGAAGCCTGATGCCGCGAGCGTGCGTGTCTGAGGATGGACACGCGCGCTCGCGGGGAGTGTGCGCACGCTCTCGGGTCAGCGCCCCATAACGGGAGCTCGGACCTGCTGCATGGTCACACGTTCCTACCTGGCTTCAGTCTGGCCACGGGTGGACCGTGCGAAGCTGAAGCGGTGTACGTGATCCGGCGGTGAGACGTACACAGTTTCAGCTTCGAACGGCCGGGCGCGTGACGCCTTGCGGTCGCTCGTGCACGGCGGCCGCGGGCTAGCCTTGAGCCATGACCGATGTTGCCGCGCGTGTCCAGGAACTGCTGCCCTCGGTGCGTGCCGATCTCGAAGAGCTGGTGCGTATCGAATCGGTGTGGGCGGACCCGGCGCGGCGTCCCGAGGTGCACCGCAGCGCCGAGCTGACATCGAAGTTGTTGTCGCAGGCCGGTTTCGGTGACATCCGCACCGTCAGCGCCGGCGGTGCACCCGCGGTCATCGCCCGGCACCCCGCACCCGAGGGCGCACCGACGGTGCTGCTGTATGCCCACCACGACGTGCAGCCCGAGGGTGACAGCGCACAGTGGCACTCGCCGCCGTTCGAGCCGACCGAACGTGACGGCCGGCTGTACGGCCGTGGCACCGCCGACGACAAGGCCGGTATCGCAACACATCTGGCGGCGTTCCGGGCGTTTGACGGCAATCCTCCCGTGGGCATCACCGTCTTCGTCGAAGGCGAAGAGGAGTCCGGGTCGCCGTCACTGCCCGCGCTGCTGGACGCCCATCGCGACCTGCTGGCCGCCGACGTCATCATCATCGCCGACTCCGACAACTGGGGTGTCGACATCCCCGCGCTGACCGTTTCGTTGCGCGGGCTGGCCGACTGTGTGGTGGAGGTCGCCACCCTGGACCACGGGCTGCACTCCGGGCTGTGGGGCGGTGTGGTGCCCGATGCGCTGAGCGCCCTGGTCCGGGTGCTGGCCAGCCTGCACGATGACGACGGCAACGTCGCTGTCGAGGGCCTGCACGAGGCGACGGCCGCCGAGGTCGAGTTCCCCGACGAGCGGGTGCGGGCGGACTCCGGCCTGCTCGACGGTGTCCGGCAGATCGGTTCGGGCCCGGTGGTGCAACGGATGTGGGCGCGCCCGGCCATCACGGTGATCGGTATCGACACCACGCCGACCGCCTTGGCGTCGAACACGCTGGTGCCCAGCGCCCGGGCCAAGGTGAGCATGCGGGTGGCGCCGGGCGGGGACGCCCGGGAGCACCTGGCGGCCCTGACACGGCATCTGGAGGCGCACGCCCCGTGGGGCGCGCGGGTCACCGTCACCCCCGGCGATGTCGGGCAGCCCTACGCGATCGATGCGACCGGCCCGGTGTATGACGCTGCCCGGCAGGCCTTTCAGATCGCGTGGGGCCGCGAGCCGATCGACATGGGGATGGGCGGGTCGATCCCGTTCATCGCCGAGTTCGCCGCGGCCTTCCCGGATGCCAAGATCCTCGTCACCGGGGTGGAGGATCCGGGCACCCAGGCGCACAGCATCAACGAGAGCCTGCACCTCGGTGTGCTGGAGCGGGCGGCGACCTCGGAGGCGCTGTTTCTGCAGGCGCTGGGGAACGACTCAGACCGATAGGTCGCGGCGCAGCTTGGCCACATGCCCGGTGGCCTTGACGTTGTACTGCGCGGCCTGCACGACGCCCTTCTCGTCGACCAGGAAGGTCGACCGGATGACACCCTGCACGGTCTTGCCGTACATGGATTTCTCGCCGAACGCGCCCCAGGCGGTCAGCACCTTCTTCTCCGGATCGGACAGCAGCGGGAAGGTCAGACCTTCGGCGTCGCGGAACTTGGCCAGCTTCTCGGGCTTGTCGGGGGAGATGCCCACGACATCGAGGCCGGCGTCGTTGAGTTCGGCGAGGCTGTTCCGGAAATCGCAGGCCTGCTTGGTGCAACCAGGGGTCGAGGCCGCCGGGTAGAAGTACACGATCACCTTGCGGCCCGTGAAGTCGGAGAGCTTGACGGTGTTGCCGTCGGCATCGGGGAGGCTGAAGGTGGGTGCTTTGTCGCCGACTGCCAGCCGCGGGGTCTGTGCCATGCGTGGATACGCCTTTCTTTCTCGACCGGGGCAGCGTGGTCGGCTCCGGCTGCTCTAGGGTAATTCGGTACGCCGACGACATGGAGGACACAGTGGCTGATCGGGATCCCGAGGCGATCAAGAAGGACATCGACCAGGCTCGTGATCAGCTGGCCGCGACGGTGGACAGTCTCGCCGTGCGCGCGAATCCTCAGCGCCTCGCCGACGATGCCAAGGCAAAGGTCGTGGCGTTCGTGACGAAGCCGCCGGTTCTGGTGTCGCTGGCAGGCGTGGGCACCGTCGTCGTGGTGCTGGTGATCCGTCGGCTCAGGCGCCGCTGACGCTGTTGACGCGGCGGCGACGCGGCCGCAGCCAGTCCGTCAGGGAGAAGGTGGGCGGGTTGGCGGTGCGGCCCAGGCGGCTGCAGCTGATGACCGCGGCGACGCCGTCGAGCGGCGCGCCATCCGGCGTGGCGGCCGAGGAGCTCGGTGCGCTCTGGGCTGGCATCAGCTAATACCTCGTTTCCTACCTCGGCGGTGCGCTGCATCTGGATCTGCTCGATGTTCAGCTAACTTGACACTAGCACGGGTATGGGTTCCGAGCCGAACTTCTTCCTGCGCATCTACCTGGAACTTTGCGTTTCACAGCTACTGTTTCGTTCGGTGGCAGGTGGTGGAACTCCGCCGTCGGATGGCGTTTCAGCACATCGGATCGAATTTCTCGGACGTTTGCAGTGCTAATTGACGTCAACGTCGGCGGCAACGCTACCCCAGGGTGCGCGAGCGGGGGAACGATTCGGTGTGAATATCGGGTTACGCCGGCCCGATGACCGGTTGGTACCAGTACTCACTGGTGCCGGTGAGCACGGCGCCGACGAGTTCGTCGGTGACCAGCACCCCGGGGGTCGGGGTGGCGACCACCGGTTGCGGGGTGAGCACCTGTGGAGCGCGTTCGATGATGTCGTCGAGCGGAATGTTCGTATCCGGAGTCGGTGCGCAATCTGTGCGATATCGATCTTTGCCGACGAGTAGGTCGGCGATTGCCGAAGCGGCATGCCGGAGCGGTTCGGCATTGGCCGAGACACATGGGGCGAATATCTGCGAAGCCGCCGGCGACGGGTCGCGGACCGCGGCCGGTGCCGTCTCGTACAGCAGCGGTTGGGCGATCGTCTCGACGTGGATGCCGCATCCACTCAGCGTCGTCATGCCTATTAGAAGGCAGGGGAGTGTCCACCGGTAGCCGATGTTGCGGCAGCGTGTCATCGCTGGTCCTCTCGCCTCGGCACCATCCCCGCGGGGTGCTGATTCCCAATTCCTCCGTGTTCACCAGCCCCGTGAGAGTGCTGGAAATAGCTCGAAATAATTGACGCTCAAGGAAATTCAATGTGCAGGTAATCAATTTGCTGAGTGAATTGTGATCATTGCACAGCGTGTCGTGCGATGGCGGGTTTTCGTTTCGCCTATGTTGATCGGTTCGGCCGCCGTGTCATCGGGGGCGGCGGGTCGCTCTGCCGGTGGCGCGCGCGATCGCGGCGTCCTCGCCCACCTTCGTGAGCCGGACGACGAAGATGTCCTCGCGGGCCAGCCGTTCACCGACCGAGGCCGAGGCCACCAACTCGTCACCCTCGCGGGCCGGCGCCAGATAGTCGATGTGGATGGAACTCATCACGCCGCTGTGGGTGTCGTTGTTGGCCGCCGCGGCCAACGCGGCGCCGACCACACTGAACAGCAACGCGCCGTGGGCGGTGCCGTGCGGGTTCAAGTGGTCGGGCCCGACGGTCAGCGTGGCGGTCGCCGCACCGTTGCCGAAGTTCTGCACGGCGATGCCGAGGTGCCGGGCGTAATGGTCGGTCTTTTCTGCTGTGCTCATATCAGTGCTTTCTTCTGGACTTTGCCCATCGCATTACGGGGCAGTGCGGACACGAACCGGATCTCGCGGGGACGTTTGTGCCAGGACAGGTCGTCGGCGACGTGGGCGATCAAACGTTCGGCCAGTTCGTCGCCCGCCGAATCCGATCCGGTGACGACGAACGCGATGATGCGTTGGCCCAGGTCGTCATCCGGTGCGCCGACGACCGCCACCTCGGCCACCTCGGGCCGGGCCAACAAGGAGGTCTCGATCTCGCCGGCACCGATCCGGTAACCGCCGGATTTGATCAGGTCCACCGATTCCCGACCCACGATGCGGTGGAAACCGTGTTCATCGATGGCCGCGAGATCGCCGGTGACGAACCAACCGTCGTCGGTCCAGCAGGACGCCGTGATGTCCGGGAGGTTGAGGTAGCCGTCGAAGAGCATCGGGCCGCGCACCTGGAGCCGCCCGATCGATTCGCCGTCATGCGGCACGGGACCGCCGTCATCGGCCTGGATCCGGGTCTGCGCACCGGCAACGGGCCGGCCCACCCAGCCGGGCCGGCGTTCGCCGTCGGCGCGGGTGCTCAGCGTGATCATGGTTTCGGTCATGCCGTAGCGCTCGACGGGGGCGTGGCCGGTCAGCTCCCGCAGCCGCTCGAACACTGGAACCGGTAGCGGCGCACTGCCACTCACCAGCAGCCGAGCCGAGGACAGTGCCTTCGCCGCCTGCTCGTCCCGGGTGACGCGGGTCCACACCGTGGGGACGCCGAAATACATGGTGGCGCCGACGTCGGCGTATCGCTCGGGAGTGGGTTTGCCGGTGTGCACCAGCCGGGACCCGATGTGCAGCGAACCGAGTACGCCGAGGACCAGCCCATGGGTGTGGAACAGCGGTAGGCCGTGGGCCACGGTGTCCCGGGCCGTCCAGCCCCAGGCCTCGGCCAGCGCGTCCAGGCCCGCGGCGATGGCCCGCTGGGTCAGCAGCACACCTTTGGGGGCGCCGGTGGTGCCCGAGGTGTACAGGATCATCGCGACTCGTTGTGGGTCAACAGGGTTGAGCGGCGCCCCGGCACCGGCGGTGAGGTCGGGTGCCGCGACGGGTAGTTCGACGCCCTCGTACCGGGGCCCCACCCACAGGGTGGCGCCCGAATCCGCGACAATATGGCTCACCTCGGCGTGGCCGACATCCGGTGGCACCGGCACCACCGGTGTTCCCGCCAGCAGGCAGCCGGTCACGGCGACGACGGTGCTCAGCGTCGGCTCGGCGTTGACGGCCACCACCTGCACACCGCCGCGTGCGCGGATATCGGCGGCAAATGACCGGGCGATGTCGCGTAACCGGCTGCGCGACAGCGATTCCCCGTCGATCGTGAGCCAGCGGTCATCGTCGGTGATGTCATCGTCGAGCAGCGCGTGCAGTAGGGGCCGGGTCATGAGAAGGCCATCCCGGGCAGGATCAGCACCAACGTCAGGGCCACCGGGCCGATCACGACCATCGAAAGTCCCCAACGCGTCAGCAGCTTCGTCATCCGTGGCCGGGCCTCTTCGTCGACGGTGGTGGCCACATAGGTGGCGCCGACGGTGGAGAACGGCGAGACGTCGACGATGGAGGCGCACACGCCGATGGCACAGATCAGTGCCCAGCCCGGGATGCCGCCCTCGGCGATCAGCGGAAGTGCCAGGGGGACAAGGGCGGCCAGCATGCCCGTGGTCGAAGCGAAGGCCGAGATCAATCCGGCGGCCGCGCACAGCAGCACGGCTGCCACCAACGGTGAGCCCAGGTGCACCGCACCCTCGCCGAGCAGGTCGACCACGCCCATCTCGGTCAACACGCCGACGTAGGTGATGATGCCACCGACGAGAAGCACCGAGCCCCAGTCGATCCGGCTCATGGCCTTCTTGCCTGCGGACGCGTCGAGCAGCGCGGCGACCGCACCGAGGCCGTAGCCCAGCACCCCGATGTCCGGCGTCATCCCGAGCAGGGACATCACCACGACCGCGGCGATCAGCACCAGCATCATGGCGATGGTCAGGATCTGCATGCCGGTCGGGCGCTCCGGCGCGACCAGTTCGTCATCGTTGTTCTCGCCGATGTCCAGGGTGGAGCCGCCGTACTGCGGTAGCGCCGCCCCGCGGGCGACCATCGCCTCACTGAACGCCGGCACCTCGGCATCGACCCGCTTCTTGCGTCCGAACAGCACATAGGCGACCGCCAGCAGCACGAGGTTCAGCGCGACGGCGACCCCGAAGAGCAGCAGCGGGCTGAGCGCGATGCCCGCCTCATTGGCGGTGCCCCAGGTGATGATGCCGAACAGGCTGGTGGGTGCGAACGCGCCGGCGCTCAGGCCTGCGCCCATCGCGAGCGCCATCAGCATCGGGTCGATACCGCGCTTGTGCGCGATGCTCATGCCCATGGGCGCCATCACCAGACCACCAAGGGGTGCGCCCATGGCCGAGATGACGGCGGTGAGCGCGAAGAAGACCGCGGGGAACAGGGCATCGCGATTGCCGACCCGGGACAGCGCGGCCTGGATGAGCCAGTCGATGGTGCCGTTGCTGTGCGCGATCCCGAAGAAGTACGTCACGCCGACCAGCAACACCAGGATGCTCAGCGGGAACTCGCCGATCACCTCGGTGAGGCTCAGGTCGGCGAGCCAGAGGCCGACGACGCAGGCGACCGGGAACATCACGATGCCGATGTTGACGTTGCGGATGGCGGCGATCGCGAATACCGCTATGAAGATCCCGAGAGCGATCAGTTGCGCCGTCATGTGTTGCACCTCCTGGTGGTTCGGTCCGTAGAATGGACCATTGGTTCGTCTGGTAGACCGATGTGCTGTAACCTAGCTCACAAGTGATGAAGGGGGCAACCTTGGCCACAGAAAGCGTGGTGTCGGCGTTTCGGGTACTCGAAGCGGTCGCCGAGACGCAGCCGGTCGGGCTGTCGGAGTTGGCGCGGACCGTCGGGTTGCCCAAGAGCACCGTGCAGCGTGTCCTGCTGACCCTGCAGGAGGTCGGCTGGCTGCGACCCACCGAGACGACTCCGACCCGATGGCAATTGACCTACCGCGCGGTCGCGGTGGTCGGCCGGGCCGGCGGCGGGGAAAGCCTGCGTGACATCGCCGTCCCGGTCATGAACGACCTGCAGTTGGCGACCACCGAGACGATCCACCTGGCCGCGCCGGACGGCGACTCGCTGGTGCTCGTCGAACGCCTGGACACCTCGCACCGGTTGCGCGCGTTCCTGCCGCTGGGCGAGCGGATCGCCCTGCACGCCTCGGCCACCGGCCTGGCGTATCTGTCGGCATGCGCCCAGGACTACCTCGATGACTACCTGGCCGGGCCGCTACCGGCCCAGACCCCGGACACCATCACCGACCCCGACCGCATCCGTGCGGTGGTCGACGATGTTCGGGAACGGGGCTATTCGATGAACGTCGGCGGGCTCTCGCTCGGCATCAGCTCGCTGGGGGCGCCCATCGTGGGGCCCTCCGGTGTGGTGGCGGCGATGTCGGTGTCGGGGCCCAGCAGTCGCATCACCGAGGACCGGTTCGACGAACTCGGGGCGCAGGTGCGCGACGCCGCGGCCCGGATCAGCCGCGGGCTGGGCGGCGAACGGTGACGCTGAGCGACAATGCCGTCACACGACAAAGGCCCTGCCGAAGCAGGGCCTTTGTGGTGGTGCGCCGTCAGGGTTTCGAACCCCGGACCCGCTGATTAAGAGTCAGCTGCTCTACCAACTGAGCTAACGGCGCGCGTTGGAGACAATAACAGCACCGACGCTGCGAGGTGAAATCCGCATGACGATGCTGGGTCTGGACGCTTCGCGCGAGGCCAGTTGTCGGAGATTCCCTTAGACTATTGCCAAGTAGCCGTGACCCCGCGGATCCTTGTGGAACAAAGTGGAGCAGAACAGATGGTGCAGGTCTCGCCGGTGGGCAGCGCGCGTCGGCGCAAGACATGGCCAAAAGTGATCGCGGTGGCATTGACCACGGTGTTCACGGTGGCCGCGTGCAGCGGTAACCAGGCCCCCGAACAGCCGAAGACCATCGCGGACAAGGGCACCCCGTACGGGGATCTGCTGATACCCAAGCTCACCGCGTCGGTCACCAATGGCGCCGTCGGCGTCACCGTCGAGGAGCCGGTGACCGTCACCACCGCGGGAGGTGTACTCGGACCCGTCAGCCTGATCGACGAGGACGGCGCCCCGGTCCCCGGCACACTCAGCGCAGACGGGCTGACCTGGTCGAGCACCGACCCGCTGGAGTACAACGCCAGCTACACCCTCAATGCCCGCTCCTCGGGCCTCGGCGGCCAGGCCGCCACCCAGGCGACCTTCGAGACGCACTCGCCGGAAAACCTGACGATGCCCTACCTGCTGCCCAACGAGGGCGAGGTCGTCGGCGTCGGGCAGCCGGTCGCGGTCCGCTTCGACGAGAACATCACCAACCGCGCCGCCGCCGAGCAGGCCATCAAGGTCACCACCACCCCCAAGGTGGACGGCGCCTTCTACTGGCTGAGTAATCGCGAGGTGCGTTGGCGCCCAGCCGAATACTGGAAGCCCGGCACCAAGGTCAACGTCGAGGTCAACACCTACGGTGTGGAGGTCGGCGACGGCCTGTTCGGCCAGGACAACGTCAGCACCAACTTCACCATCGGCGACCAGGTGATCGCGGTCGCCGATGACGCCACCAAGACGCTGACCGTCCGCCGCAACGGCGAGGTGGTCAAGACGATGCCGATCTCGATGGGCAAGAACAGCTCGCCCACCGACAACGGCGTCTACATCATCGGTGACCGGTACGCCGAACTGGTGATGGATTCATCGACCTACGGCGTTCCGGTCAACTCGCCCAACGGGTATCGCACCGAGGTGGACTACGCCACGCAGATGTCCTACAGCGGCATCTATGTGCACGGCGCCCCGTGGTCGGTGGGCAGCCAGGGGTACAGCAATGTCAGCCACGGATGCCTCAACGTGAGCACCTCCAACGCACTGTGGTTCTACGAGAACACCAAACGCGGCGATATCGTCGAGGTGGTCGGCACCGTCGGTTCGCAGCTTCCCGGCACCGACGGCCTCGGCGATTGGAACATCCCGTGGACACAGTGGAAGGCCGGCAACGCCAGCGCCTGAGTGGTCGAGGGTTAGGTCGCGCAACGCTCCAGTGCGGCAAGCGATTCGTCGATGTAGGACGCCGGGAACGGCGGCATGCCGCCGACCTGATCGCGGAAGCTCTGCGGGGTTCCGGTCCAGTCGTAGGTGATCGTCACATCGGTGCCCGCGCCGTTGGGCGCCAGGTCATAGCGCCACCACCAGCCGCCCGGCTCATGCTCGCCCGCCGCGTTGAGCTGGCCGGGCAGCCAGGTGATGGTGCGGTCGCGCTCGAACTCGGTGACCAGGTTGTGCATGACGTAGTGGCCGCCGGCGAACTCCAGGAACATGTTGATCACGAAGATCTGACCGGTCCCGGTGATGGGCTCGGGGTCGACGGCATCGCGCACCCAGTCGCCGGGTTCGGTGTCCTGATGGCGTGCCGGGTCGGCGAGCACATCGAACACCGCCGTCGGGCTCGCCGGGATGGTGCGGGTCACGACGTAGCGTTCCTGGTCGGTCTGGGTGCTCATGCGTGGGCTCCTTCGCCGTAGGCGCGGGCGACATCGGGTGAGTCCAGCCAGTTCGAATAGGTCGGTGACTGGGGCCAGCCGTCGGGGGAGTCCTGCCACACCTCTTGGCGGCCGAAGGGCAGCAGATCGATGAGCGCGAAGGTGTGGCTGAGCTGTTCGGTGCCGCGGCCGTCGGTGTGCCAGGTGCGGTAGACGGTATCGCCGTCGCGCAGGAAGACGTTCACCGCGAAACCCGTGCCGGGAGCGGCGCCGACGTCCGCACCGAAGGAACTCTCCGATGCCGAGTACCAGTCCATCGTGTTGCCGACCTTGCGCTTGTAGGCGAGTGCCTCGTCGATGGGCCCGTTGGTGACGATGACGAACCGCGCGTCGTAGTTGTCCAGGAACTCCAGCCGGGTGAACTGCGAGGTGAAGCCGGTGCAGCCGCCGCACTGCCACTCCGCGCCGTCGGACCACATGTGGTTGTAGGTGATCAGCTGGGAGCGGCCCTCGAACACGTCGGCCAGTCGCACCGGCCCGTCCGCGCCGATCAGGGTGTAGTCGGGCAGTTCGACCATCGGCAGCCGGCGGCGCTGGGCCGCGATCGCGTCGAGTTCACGGGTGGCGGCCTTCTCGCGGCGGCGCAGGTCCTCCAGGGCGGTCTTCCAGGTGGCGGCGTCCACCACGGGTGGTTTCGCGGTCGTCATGAAGAGTCTCCTTTCACAGCGGTTCGTGTCTGTGTAGACCCACTGTGCGGTCCGAACTCATCGCGCGCGGTACTGTCCGACGAACAAAGGGTGTCCTAAGCCCGGATCGACCGAGGGAAAGCGAGCTCTACAGACCATGAGTGGTGAAGGTTCCGATATCGCCGGATTGCGTGTGCTCATCGTCGGTGCCTCTTCGGGGATCGGGCATGCGGTCGCCATTCGCGCGGCGGAGCGCGGCGCCAAGGTGGCGGTGGCCGCGCGTCGGACGGACCTGCTGGAAGCGCTGGCCGAGCAGACCGGCGGCACGGCCTTCGAACTCGACGTCGAGGACCCGGCCGCCATCGCACGGGTGGTGGCCGCTGCCGCGGAAACCCTGGGCGGCTTCGACGCCGTCGTGTTCACCAGCACCGTGGCCCCGATGGCGCACATCGAGGACACCGACATCGCCACCTGGATTCACGCCTTCAACGTCAACACCCTGGGCGCGAACAGTGTGCTGCGGGCGGTGCGGCCGCACCTGTCCGACACCGGCGTCGTGCTGATCACCTCCAGCCACGACGTGGGCCGGCCGCGGGCCGGCGTGGCGGCTTACAACGCCAGCAAGGCCGCGCTCAACGAGATTTTGCATTCCTGGCGCAGCGAGCACCCCGAACTGGCGATCGTGCGGGTCGGCATCGGCCCGACCGAGGACACCGAGATCCTGCGGGGCGCCGACCGGGAACTGCTCGCGCTGCTGTTCAAGTCGTGGACGAAGCACGGCCAGCTGCCCGAGCAGATGTCGGCGCTCAATGACGTTGCCAACACCCTGGTTTCACTCGTCGGCACCGCCTACCTGAACCCGAGCGCGGTGCCCGAGGTCGTGCAGCTGGCGCCCAGAGTGCGGCGGGGTTAGCGCGGGCGAATTCCGATGGCGCCACGATGTGCCGGTCTGCAGTCTGTGCTCAACCTGCAGCGGTGAGGGGCTGAATGCGATCCAGTTCGGCGCCGTGCTCGGCCCGGGCCCGATCTGCGTCGTAGCGGGCCTGCAAGTTGATCCAGAACATGTCCGACAGTCCCAGTGCACGCGACAGCCGCAGGCCGGTGTCGGCGGTGATGGCCCGTCGGCCGCGGATGATCTCGCTCAGTCGGGTCTGGGGCACGTCGATCTCCTGAGCCAGCCGGTAAGCGGTGATCCCCGTCGGTGCGAGGAACTCTTCGGCGAGAATCTCACCGGGGTGGGTCGGGGCGAAGTCGGCCATGGGGTTCTCCTCTCAGTGGTAATCGGTCAGCTCGACATCATCAGCACCACCGTCGCGCCAGGTGAAGCAGATGCGGAACTGGTCGTTGACACGGATGCTGTGCTGTCCTGCGCGGGGTGGTTGTAGTTTTTCCAGCCGGTTGCCCGGCGGGACGCGTAGGTCGTTGATGTTCTCCGCGGCGTCGAGGATCTGCATCTTGCGCCGCGCCGCCTTGGCGAGTTCGACGCTGAACGCCTTGGGGCGCCGCAGCTCCCATACCTTCTGGGTGTCGCCGTTTCTGAACGACCGCATCACGCCCAATGCTAACGCGATGCGTTAGTAACGTCAATCGATAGGGCCAAGGGCTTCCGGGTATCGTCGCTCCCCTGAAACGCAAACGGTGGGAGGGCCAAAGGGCCCTCCCACCTGCGCGGGTGGCTGACGGGACTCGAACCCGCGACAGCCAGGATCACAACCTGGTGCTCTACCAACTGAACTACAGCCACCATTGCCGCCGTAGCGGCGTTGACGATCTTAACCGTATCGGGGCCGTTAAGCCGAATCGGTTTCCTGCGGCGCGCTGCCCGCCGGCCCGAGCTCGGCCGCGACGGCGGCGATCTCGCTGGTCGACGGCCCGGGCGCGGCCACGAAGGCGGTCTGGCGGTAGTACTTGAGCTCCTGGATCGACTCGTGGATGTCGGCCAGGGCGCGGTGGGCGAGGCCCTTCTCGGGCTGGCCGAAGTAGATGCGCGGGTACCAGCGCCGGCACAGTTCCTTGATGGAGCTGACGTCGATCATCCGGTAGTGCAGGAAGGTGTCCAGCGTCGGCATGTCGCGGGCGATGAACCCACGGTCGGTGGCGATCGAATTACCGCACAGCGGAGCGGTATTCGCCGATTTGACGTGACTGCGGATGTAGTCGAGCACCATCTTCTCCGCGGTGGCCATGTCGATGTCGGAGGCCAGCACCTCCTTGTCCAGCCCGGACTTGGCGTGCATCTTCGCCACCACCTCGACCATCCCGGACATGTCGTCGGGCTCGGCATGGATCACCACGTCGATACCGTCACCGAGGACGTTGAGGTCGGCGTCGGTGACCAACGCCGCAATCTCGATGAGCTTGTCGGACTTCAGGTCGAGACCGGTCATCTCACAGTCGATCCACACGAGTTCTTCACGCACGGAGATCCACAGTATTCCCACCGCCGACAAGTTGCTGCCTGCACCTGCCCTGTCGATGCGTGTTCAGTAGTGTCTGGCCCATGACCGCTGAATCGACCGCGACCCCGGCGCAGCAGATCGCCGCAGGTTATGCCGTTGAAGGCCAGGCTCTGGAACTGGGGGCCGTCGTCGTCGACGGAGTCGTCGATCCGAGCGCACAGGTGCGGATTCCGTTGGCGATGGTCAACCGGCACGGCCTGGTCGCCGGGGCGACCGGCACCGGCAAGACCAAGTCCCTGCAGGTGATGGCCGAGCAGCTCTCGGCTGCGGGCGTGCCGGTGCTGATGGCCGATGTGAAGGGCGACCTGTCCGGGCTGTCGCGGCCGGGGGAGGCGGGCGACAAGATCGCGCAACGCGCGACCGACACCGGTGACACCTGGGCCGGTACCGCCTACCCGGTGGAGTTCCTGTCGCTGGGCACCGAGGGCATCGGGGTACCGGTGCGGGCCACCATCACCAGCTTCGGCCCGATCCTGCTGTCAAAGGTGCTGGGGCTCAACGCCACCCAGGAGTCGACGCTCGGGCTGATCTTCCACTGGGCCGATCAGAAGGGCCTGGCCCTGCTGGATCTGAAGGATCTGCGCGCGGTCATCCAGTACCTCACCAGTGATGAGGGCAAGCCCGAACTCAAGGCGCTGGGCGCGGTGTCGACGACGACGGCGGGGGTCATCCTGCGGGCCCTGGTCAACCTGGAGGCGGAGGGTGCGGACACCTTCTTCGGTGAGCCCGAATTGGAGCCCAAGGACCTGATCCGCCTGGACGCGCAGGGCCGCGGGGTCATCTCGCTGCTGGAGCTGGGCGCCCAGGCCGCCCGCCCGGTGATGTTCTCCACCTTCCTGATGTGGGTGCTGGCCGATTTGTTCACCACGCTGCCCGAGGTCGGCGACGTCGACAAACCCAAGCTGGTGTTCTTCTTCGACGAGGCCCATCTGCTGTTCGACGACGCGTCCAAGGCCTTCCTGCAGCAGGTCGAGCAGACCGTGAAGCTGATCCGCTCCAAGGGCGTCGGCGTCTTCTTCTGCACCCAGCTGCCCACCGACGTGCCCAACGATGTGCTCAGCCAGCTCGGCGCCCGGGTGCAGCATGCGTTGCGCGCGTTCACCCCCGACGATCAGAAGGCGCTGGCCAAGACGGTGCGCACCTACCCGAAGACCAAGATCTACGACCTGGAGAGCGCGCTCACGTCACTGGGCATCGGGGAGGCCATCGTCACCGTGCTGTCGGAGAAGGGCGCACCGACGCCGGTGGCGTGGACCCGCATGCGGGCACCGCGTTCGCTGATGGACACCATCGGACCGGAGGCCATCAAGGCCGCCGCGGCCGCCAGCCCACTGCAGGCCACCTACGGGCAGACGATCGACCGTGAATCGGCCTATGAACGGCTCACCGCGCGTCTCGCCCCGCCCGAGCCCGCGCCTGCGGACCAGTTGCCGCCGCCGCTGCCCACCTCGGGTGGTTCAGCCGAAGCGGGCGGCGCGGTGCGATCGCGCGGCACCGCCGAGCCGAGCCTGCTGGACAAGATGGCGGCCAGCCCGGCGTTCAAGAGTGCGATGCGATCGGCCGGCACGGTGATCGGCCGTGAGATCACCCGCAGCATCTTCGGCACCGGCCGGCGGCGTCGGCGCTGACCGGTAGCGCCGAAACTGTGTTCCAGACGGTCGTTACTCGAACTTCGCCGTCTGGAACACAGTTTCGGCGGTCAAACGACCGTTATTGGCCGCCCAGCTTCTTGTAGACCGCGCCGACGATCGGGGTGACGATGGCCCGCGGTGCGTACCCGCTGGCCACCGACATCGCCTTGGACGTCAGGCCCGGCACGATGCGCATCTTGTTGGCTTCCAACGCGTCCAGCGACACCTTGGCGGTGTACTCGGTGTCGATCCAGAGGAAGTCCGGGATCAGCCGCTCCACCAGCGACTGCTCGGAGACATCCGGCAGCTCGGTGCGCACCGGTCCCGGCGCGAGCAGCGTGACGTGCACGCCGTCTTTCTTGACCTCACCGCGCAGCGACTCACTGAAGGTGTTCGCAAAGGCCTTCGTCGCCGCGTAGGTGGCATTGTTCGGGATCGGCGAGTTGCCCGCCGCCGAGCCCGAGATCAGGATGCCGCCGGCCTTGCGGGCCAGCATGCCGGGCAGCACCGCCAGGCAAAGATCGTGCACGGCAATGGCATTGAGCTGAACCTGGGCCTTCTCGCCGGCCGGGTCGAGCTTGGCCAACGGGCCGAAGGTCGCCGTCCCGGCATTGGCGCACAGGATGGAGATGTTGCGGCCGGCGAGCTCGTCGCACAGCACGTCGCGGGCCGCCGGGTCGGCGAGGTCCACCGCCCGCACCTCGACGGTCACACCGTGCCGCTCGGTGATGCGCTGGGCGAGCTCGGTGAGCACCTCGCCGCGGCGTGCGGTGATGATCAGGTGGTGGCCGCGGGCGGCCAGATCGAAGGCGAGGGCCTCACCGATGCCCTGGGAGGCTCCGGTGACGACTGCGCGGGCGTCGGGTTGGGGCGCGGGTACAGGCATGGAGAAATCGTAGGGACCATTAGGGTGGCGCCCATGAGCAGCCCCGGGTCGGCGCCACCTTCGGCCCGGCGGTCACAGATTCTGTCCTGGGTTCTCTACGACTGCGGGGCCACCGGCCTGAACGCCATCGTCGTCACCTTCGTCTTTTCGGTGTACCTGACCAGTGCGGTCGGTGAGGGCCTGCCGGGGGACACCACACCGGCCAGCTGGCTGGGCCGGGCGCTGACGGTGGCCGGGGTCATCGTCGCGCTGCTGGCGCCGGTGACCGGCATCTGGGTCAACGCCCCGCACCGTCGCCGTCGCGCACTCGCCCTGTTGACCAGCGTCGTGGTGATCCTGGCGGCTTCGATGAGCCTGATCCGCGCCGACTACCACTATCTGTTCGCCGGGTTGGCTCTGCTGGCCCTGGCGGCGGCGTGCAACGACCTGGCCACCGTGCCCTACAACGCGATGCTCGGGCAGCTCACGACACCGCAGAACTCCGGCCGGGTATCCGGTGCGGGTCTGGCGGTCGGCTATGCCGGCACCGTCGGATTGCTGCTGATCGTCTACGTGGCCTTCATCTCCGGCGACGGCGGCCTCCTCGGGCTGCCCACCGACAACGGCCAGAACGTCAGTGCGGCGATGCTGCTCACGGCGGCCTGGTTCGCCGCGTTCGCCGTGCCGCTGCTGCTGAGGGCACCGTCGCCGCCGGCCGACGAGAACTACCGTGCGATCGGCTTCTTCGCCTCCTACCGGGTGCTGTGGACGGAGGTGAAAAGCGAGTGGCGGCGCGACCGCAACGTCGTCTTCTACCTGATCGCCAGCGCCGTCTTCCGGGACGGGCTCACCGGGGTGTTCACCTTCGGCGCGGTGCTCGGGGTCAACGTGTACGGCATCTCACCGGCCAGCGTGCTGCTGTTCGGGGTCTGTGCATGCCTGGTGGCGGCCATCGGGGCGGTGGCCGGTGGGCTGCTCGATGATCGGTTCGGCGCCAAGCCCGTCATCGTCTGCGCGCTGACGTTGATGATCGTGGTCGGGCTGACATTGATGACGCTGTCCGGGCAGCTGGCGTTCTGGATCTGCGGGCTGTTGCTGTGCCTGTTCATCGGCCCGACGCTGTCGGCGGCGCGCACCCAGATGCTGCGGATGTCCACCGAGGGCAAGGAGGGTGTCGCGTTCGGTCTCTATACGACCACCGGGCGCGCGGCAGCCCCGCTGGCGCCGTGGTTGTTCTTCGTGTTCATCGACGCCTTCGGCACCGATCGCGCGGGCATGGGCGGGCTGTGCGTGGTGCTGGCGCTGGGTCTGTTCTTGATGCTGGGGGTGCGCACCCGATCTGCCGCCCAACCGGTTTAGCCGATCGGGCTGCAGATCGTCAGACCGGATCCGGTGCGCTGCTGAATCTCGGCGCCGTCGATGCTGATCGAGCAGTTGACCTCGCGCCCGACGTTGATGATGGTGACGCTGGCCGACCGTTTGGCCGGCTGGGCCAGATTCACCGTTTTGCTCCACGGCAGCAGGACGTTGAACTCGGTCTGCAGCACACCTCCGTCATCGACGTAGGTGACGTTGATGGCCCGCCCCTCGCCGGTGACGTTGTAGGTGACGCTCTCGGTGGCGCCGGGCACGGCCGATCCGCCCGGGACCGACGGTGTCGCGGTGGTCGTCGGGGCGGGACGGCTGGTGGTGGTCGGTCGGCGCGTGGTGGTCGGTGGCGCGGTGCTCAGCGTCGGCTCGCCGATGCTGGGCTCGGACAGGGTGGGCACCGGGGCGACGACGGTCTGCTGCTGGGAGCTGTTCACGATCACCAGCGCGATGACCAGACCGATGACGGTGACCACGGCGACGGCGGCCACGATCCACAGCCAGCGCGGTGTGCCGGGGGGTTCCGGCGGCGGGGCACCCGGTGGCGGCGGTGGTCCGCCGTAGGAACCGCCGCCGTACTGGTCGTATCCGTATGCCGGGTACGCGGGCAGCTTCTCGGTGGGGTGCACGCCATACGGGGGCTGACCCGAATAGGCGGGATCCGGGTAGCCCGAATACCCCGAATGGCCACCGTCGAGCCGCTGCGTCGGCTCGTCTCTGCGTGGAGAATCGGTCATTGCCACCTCATGTGCTCACACGCTACCCGCGCGGCCTGGGAATCGGTGCCGACCGATCGGTCGCTGTGCCCGAGCGAAACTCAGCGCGCGGCCGCCAGGGCCGCGACCGTCATGGCGCGCAGGATGCTCCGCGAGGCATGGTCTGTACTGGGCATTTTGACGCTGTGCGGGGTGGAGTTGAGCAGGCCGAAGACGGCGTGCGCCTTGAGCCGGGCCTCGGCCTCGTCCAGGCGAGCATCGACCTGCCGCAGGACGTCGACCCAGATCTCGACATATTGCCGCTGCGCCTTGCGGACCTGGCGTTTGGCCGCCGGCGGGAGGTGCCCCAGGTCGCGGTCCTGGATGCGGATCAGATCCGATTCGCCGAGCACGAAGTCGAGGTGGAAGTCGATCAGGCCGTCCAGCGCGGCGCCGGCATCGGTGGCCTCCGCGACCACCTCGCGCGCCCCGGCGAGCAGCCGGGTGCTGATGCCGACCAGCAGTTCGACCAGCAGTGCTTCCTTGTTGGGGAAGTGCCGGTAGATCGCCGGCCCGCTGACCCCTGCCGCGGCGCCGATGTCCTCCAGCCGGACCGACAGGTAGCCGTGTTCGGCGACCAGCCGTTCCGCGGCGGCGATGAGTTGGGTCCTGCGATCGGATTTGGCCCTGCTGCGCGGAGTCTCAGTGTTCATGCCCGGCTCCGTCCCGCCCATAGACATTTGAGTTAGTGGCAATTAACATCGTATGAGTTAGTCGTCATTAACTCAAGTGGAACGGTTCATCGATGACACATCGCGACGCGCACGTCGCCCTGGTGACCGAACTGCGCGCCAAACTGGCGGCAGTTGCGCTGGGTGGCCCGGAGAAGGCCCGAGAACGCCATGTCGGACGCGGGAAACTGCTCCCGCGCGAGCGGGTGGACGGACTGCTCGACCCGGGCAGCCCGTTCCTCGATGTGGCGCCGCTGGCCGCCGACGGCATGTACGACGACGACTGCCCGGGTGCGGGAATGATCGCGGGCATCGGCCGGGTGTCGGGGCGCGAATGCATGATCGTGGCCAACGATGCGACGGTCAAGGGCGGCACCTACTACCCGATCACCGTGAAGAAGCACCTGCGCGCCCAGGAGATCGCCGCGCAGAACCGGTTGCCGTGTCTCTATCTGGTGGACTCCGGTGGGGCGTTCCTGCCGCGCCAGGACGAGGTGTTCCCCGACCGTGAACACTTCGGCCGGATCTTCTTCAACCAGGCCACCATGAGCGCGCAGGGCATCCCGCAGATCGCCGCCGTGCTCGGATCCTGCACCGCCGGTGGCGCCTACGTGCCGGCCATGAGCGATGAGGCCGTCATCGTGCGCAACCAGGGCACCATCTTCCTGGGTGGGCCGCCGCTGGTGAAGGCCGCGACCGGTGAGGTGGTGACCGCCGAGGAACTCGGCGGCGGTGACCTGCACTCCAAAACCTCTGGCGTGACCGATCATCTGGCGCACGACGACCGGGATGCGCTGCGCATCGTGCGCCGCATCGTCGGCACGTTCGGGCCTCGGCAGGACCCGCCGTGGGAGGTGCGGCCCACCGTCGCACCGATCGCCGATCAGTCCGAGCTCTATGACGTGGTGCCGGTGGATTCGCGGGTGCCCTACGACGTGCACGAGGTGATCACCCGCGTCGTCGATGGCGGCGAGTTCCAGGAGTTCAAGACCGAATACGGCACCACGTTGGTGACCGGGTTCGCGCGTATCCACGGCCATCCCGTCGGCATCATCGCCAACAATGGTGTGCTGTTCGGGGAGTCGGCGGTCAAGGGCGCGCACTTCATCGAGCTGTGCGACAAACGCAATACCCCGCTGGTGTTCCTGCAGAACATCGCCGGGTTCATGGTGGGCCGCGACTACGAGGCCGGGGGCATCGCCAAACACGGCGCCAAGATGGTCACCGCGGTGGCCTGCGCCCGGGTGCCCAAGCTGACGGTGGTGATCGGTGGTTCCTACGGTGCGGGTAACTACTCGATGTGCGGTCGGGCGTATTCGCCGCGGTTCCTGTGGATGTGGCCGAATGCCCGCATCTCGGTGATGGGCGGTGAGCAGGCCGCCTCGGTGCTGGCCACCGTGCGCGGTGACATGACACCGGAACAGGAGGAGGCGTTCAAGGCCCCGATCCGCGAGCAGTACGAACACCAGGGCAACCCGTACTACTCGACCGCCCGGCTCTGGGATGACGGTGTGATCGATCCCGCCGACACCAGAACCGTGCTGGGACTTGCCCTGTCAGTTGTCGCACAGGCTCCGCTGGAGCCGGTGTCCTACGGCGTCTTCCGGATGTGAACCAGATGTCTACTGAGCTTTTCCATACTGTCCTTGTTGCCAACCGCGGTGAGATCGCGGTACGGGTCATCCGCACCCTGCGCGATATGGGTATCCGTTCGGTCGCGGTGTACAGCGACGCCGACGCCGGTGCGCGGCATGTCCGTGAGGCCGACACCGCGGTGCGCATCGGGCCGGCTCCGGCACGTCAGAGCTATCTCGACATCGAGGCCATCGTCTCGGCCGCGCGGCGCACCGGAGCCCAGGCGGTGCATCCCGGATACGGATTCCTGGCCGAGAACGCCGAATTCGCGGCCGCCCTGCACGCCGCGGGCATTGTGTTCATCGGCCCGCCGGTGGCGGCGATCAAGACCATGGGGGACAAGATCGCTGCCAAGGCGGCGGTCTCGGAATTCGATGTGCCTGTGGTGCCCGGTATTTCGCGGCCGGGCCTGACCGATGACGATCTGATCGCCGGGGCGCCCGGGGTCGGCTTCCCGGTCCTGGTCAAACCGTCGGCCGGCGGCGGTGGAAAGGGTATGCGCGTCGTGCACGACGCGGCAGAACTTCCCGCCGCGCTGACGAGTGCGCGCCGTGAGGCGGCATCGGCGTTCGGCGACGACACGCTGTTCCTGGAGCGGTTCGTGTTGCGCCCCCGCCATATCGAGGTGCAGGTGCTTGCCGACGGACACGGCAACGTGATCCATCTCGGGGAGCGGGAGTGCAGCCTGCAGCGCCGTCATCAGAAGGTCATCGAGGAAGCGCCGTCGCCGCTGCTGGACGCGGCGACCCGCGCCCGCATCGGCGAGGCCGCCTGCAACACCGCGCGCAGCGTCAACTACACCGGTGCCGGGACCGTCGAGTTCATCGTGTCCGCGGACGCCCCCGACGAGTTCTTCTTCATGGAGATGAACACCCGGCTGCAGGTCGAACACCCGGTCACCGAACTGGTCACCGGCGTGGATCTCGTTGCCCAGCAGGTCCGTATCGCCGCCGGTGCCGAACTCGGGATCGCCCAAACCGATATCGTGCTGACCGGTCATGCGATCGAGGCCCGGGTCTACTCCGAGGATCCCGGCAACGGTTTCCTGCCCACCGGCGGCACAGTGCTCGACGTGGTCGAACCTGCGACCGGCGGGCAGGAGCGCAGCGACCGGGGATTCGACACAGTGCGGGTCGATTCGGGGATCTACCCGGGCACCGTGGTGGGAAGTGACTACGACCCCATGCTCGCCAAGGTCATCACCCACGCCGCGGACCGGGACGCCGCAGTGCGCGCCCTTGACCGCGCACTGGCCGGGTCCGCCGTGCTGGGCGTGACCACCAATATCGATTTCCTGCGCTTCCTGCTGGCCGATGAGGATGTCGCCGCGGGTCGGCTGGACACCGGCCTGCTGGACCGGCGCACCCCCGATTACATTGCGCCCCAACCCACCGATCACGAACTGATCGCCGCGGCTGCCTACCGCTGGCTTGACACCTGGGCGGCGGCGGACGGCAATTTGTGGTCGGTGCCCTCGGGCTGGCGCACCGGTACGGCCGCCCCGACCGTCCTCCGGCTCGGCGGAGGCCAGCGGGTGGACCATGTCCGCATCACCGGGACCCCTGAGGCCGCAACTGCCGAGGTCGAACACGGGGCGACCTATCGGATCAGCGCGGCGCGCCGGGGACGGCAGCTGAACCTCACCGTCGACGATATCGGCGTCGAGTACGTGGTGGCCGCCGACGGCGGGTACGTCTGGCTGGCCGGGCCGCAGCGCACCGTCGCGGTACGCGAGGTGCGGGAGGCGCCGGTGCGTCCCGACGACGAACACGCCGGTGATGCCGAACTGCTCAGCCCGATGCCGGGTTCTGTTGTCGCCGTGGGCGTCACCGATGGCGCCGACGTCACAGCCGGAACCGTCGTCGTCACCGTGGAGGCGATGAAGATGGAACACGCACTGTCCGCACCCGTCGACGGGACGGTCGAATTGCTCGTCGCCGTGGGCGATCAGGTCAAGGTGGGCCAGCCGTTGGCCCGAATCACCGCAGCA
This sequence comes from Mycolicibacterium frederiksbergense, assembly GCA_030499155.1. GTDB lineage: Bacteria > Actinomycetota > Actinomycetes > Mycobacteriales > Mycobacteriaceae > Mycobacterium > Mycobacterium frederiksbergense_A. The sequence continues at coordinate 3,459,664 of JAUKNU010000001.1, forward strand.
AAGGAGGCTCAGAAATGAGCGACTATCTGTCCACGGGCGTACTGCCGGACGAATACGCACAGCTGGCCAAGACGGTGCGTGATTTCGCGCAGAGCGTGGTCGCACCAGTGGCGGCCAAACACGATGAAGAACACAGCTTCCCGTACGACGTGGTGGCCGGGATGGCCGAGATGGGGTTGTTCGGCCTGCCGTTCCCCGAGGAGTACGGCGGCATGGGTGGGGACTACTTCGCGCTGTGCCTGGCGCTGGAGGAACTGGGCAAGGTGGACCAGAGCGTGGCCATCACCTTGGAGGCCGGAGTCTCGCTGGGCGCGATGCCGGTGTACCGGTTCGGCAATGACGCACAGAAAGAAGAATGGCTGCCGCTGCTGGCCAGCGGTAAGGCGCTCGGCGCCTTCGGGCTCACAGAGGCGGGCGGGGGCAGCGACGCCGGTGCCACCAAGACGACCGCCAAAGCCGACGGCGGTGACTGGGTCATCAACGGCTCCAAGCAGTTCATCACCAACTCCGGTACCGATATCACCAAGCTGGTCACCGTCACCGCCGTCACCGGGGAGACCGGGACCGGCAAGAAGGAGATCTCGTCCATCCTGGTGCCCGTGCCCACCAAGGGGTTCACCGCCGAACCCGCCTACAACAAGGTCGGCTGGAACGCCTCGGACACCCACCCGCTGAGCTTCGACGATGTCCGGGTGCCCCAGGAGAACCTGCTCGGTGAACGCGGCCGCGGCTACGCCAACTTTCTGCGCATCCTCGATGAGGGCCGCATCGCGATCGCCGCGCTGTCGGTCGGTGCGGCGCAGGGCTGTGTGGACGAAAGCGTGAAATACGCCAGGGAACGCGAGGCGTTCGGCGCCGCGATCGGCAGCTACCAGGCCATCGCCTTCAAGATCGCCCGCATGGAGGCCCGCGCCCACGTGGCCCGCACCGCCTACTATGACGCCGCCGCGCTGATGCTGGCGGGCAAGCCGTTCAAGAAGGCCGCGTCGATCGCCAAGCTGGTGGCCAGTGAAGCCGCCATGGACAACTCACGCGACGCCACCCAGATCTTCGGCGGCTACGGCTTCATGAACGAGTACTCGGTGGCCCGTCACTACCGGGACTCCAAGATCCTCGAGATCGGCGAAGGGACGACCGAAGTGCAGCTGATGCTGATCGGGCGGGAGCTCGGACTGTGACCGATACGCCCAAACGCATTGTCGAGCAACGCGGCCTGTGGTTCGAGGAGTTCGAAACCGGTGTGCTGTACCGGCACAAGCCGGGCCGCACCATCACCGAGGCCGACAACGTCCTGTTCACCACGCTGACCATGAACACCCAGGCACTGCATCTGGATGCCGCGTTCTCCGATGCGCTGGCCCCGTTCCATCAGCGGCTGGTCAACTCGATGTTCACGCTGTCGACGCTGGTCGGGTTGTCGGTCACCCAGCTGACCCAGGGCACCATCGTCGGTAACCTGGGCTTCTCTGATATCGCCTTCCCCAAACCGCTGTTCCACGGCGACACTCTCTATGCGGAGTCCGAAGTGATCGACAAGCGGGAGTCCAAGAGCCGCCCCGGCGAAGGTATCGTCACCTTCGCGCACACCGGCCGCAATCAGCACGGCGACATCGTGGCCACCGCATCGCGAAAGACCATGGTGCGCAAGAAACCTCAGGAGGCCTAGTGCCGCTCGACAACATCGGTCCGGCGTGGATCTTCTGCCCGGCCGATCGTCCGGAACGATTCGAGAAGGCTGCGGCCGCAGCCGATGTCGTCATCCTCGATCTGGAGGACGGCGCCGGTGACAAGCCGGCCGCGCGTGCGGCCATCGTCGACACGCCGCTGGACCCGTCCCGCACCGTCATCCGGATCAACCCGCACGGCACCGAGGACCAGCGACTCGACCTGGAGGCGCTGCAGCGCACCGCCTATACGACCGTCATGCTGCCCAAGTGCGAGGCCGCCGAGCAGGTGAGCGCGCTGGCGCCACTGGAGGTGGTGCTCATCGTGGAGACGCCGCTCGGTGCGCTCACGGTCGCCGACACCGCCGCCGTCGCCAACACCATCGGGGTGATGTGGGGTGCCGAGGATCTGTTCGGCTCGCTGGGCGGGACGCTGAACCGCTTCCCCGATGGCTCCTACCGCGGGGTGGCCCTGCATGTCCGCTCGCAGTCGCTGCTGGCCGCCAAGGCCCACGCCAAGCTGGCGCTCGACTCGGTCTACATCGACATCAAGGATCTCGACGGGCTGCGCCGGGAGACCGATGACGCCGTCGCCGTCGGCTTCGACATCAAGGTCGCCCTGCACCCGACGCAGGTCACGGTCATCCGGGAGGGCTACGCACCGTCGGACGATCAGGTCGACTGGGCGCGACACGTGCTGGCGGCCGCGACGAACCAGCGGGGCGCATTCGCTTTCGAGGGCATAATGGTGGATGCCCCGGTACTGCGGCGGGCGGAGCGGATCGTCCAGCTTGCGCCTCACCCCGGTAGCTAGCCGGCGCCCCTGACCAGGGGTCGCACCGACCGCAGCCGTGCCGAGCACCTCACGGAATGGCGGCCGAACATGCCGCCACCTGAAGGAGGCGGTATGGCTGGGTTCGATGGCGTGACGGTGGACGACGCCGGTCTGGTGCAGTTGCTCCGGCCCGACGGGACGCCGAGCGATGACACCCGCTACCGCCGTGACCTGCCGCCCGAGACGCTGGCCTGGCTCTACGAGCAGATGGTCGTCACCCGCGAACTGGACATCGAGTTCGTCAACCTGCAGCGCCAGGGCGAACTCGCCCTGTACGCCTCCTGCCGCGGCCAGGAAGCAGCCCAGGTCGGCGCGGTGGCCTGCCTGCGCAAAACCGACTGGCTGTTCCCGCAGTACCGCGAACTCGGCGCATTCCTGACCCGCGGTATCGCGCCCGCCCACATGGGTGCGGTGTGGCGTGGGACCTGGCACGGCGGGCTGTCGTTCACCGAGAAGTGCTGCGCGCCCATCTGCATCCAGATCGGCACGCACGGCCTGCACGCCGTGGGTGCGGCGATGGCCGCCCAGCGCCTCGGCGAGGACTCGGTGACGGTGGCCTTCATGGGTGACGGCGCCACGTCCGAGGGTGACGCTCATGAGGCGCTGAACCTGGCCGCGGTGTTCAAGGCGCCGTGCGTGTTCTTCGTGCAGAACAACCAGTGGGCCATCTCGGTACCCGTCGCCCGCCAGCACGCCGCGCAGTCGCTGGCGCACCGCGCCGCCGGGTACGGCATGTCGGCCGTCCGCGTCGACGGCAACGATGTGCTGGCCTGTTTCGCGGTGATGAGCCAGGCCGCTCAGCGTGCCCGCGAGGGCGGCGGACCTACGTTCGTCGAGGCGCTGACCTACCGGATGGGCCCACACACCACCTCCGATGATCCGACCCGCTACCGCTCGGCCAGGGAAGTCGACCAGTGGGCGGCGCGTGACCCGATCCAGCGGTACGAGACATATCTCAGATCCGTTGGGGTGCTCACGGATCGGCTCACCGAGCGGACCGCGGCGCGGGCGGCGCGGCTGCGTGGTGAGTTGCGCGCTGCCCTGGTCGGCGCTCCCGATATGGACATCGCCGAGGTCTTCGACACCGTCTATCACGAGATCACCCCGGAGCTGGCCAGACAGCGCGATCAGCTACTCGTCGAGTTGGGGAAGGACTGAGGACATGACCCAGATCATCGAACGGCCCTCGATGCACGGTGACGACCTACCCGAACCCCGGCCCTCGTTGTTGACGATGACGATGGCCCAGGCCATCACCCAGGCGCTCCACGATGCAATGGCGGCCGATGACCGGGTGCTGGTGTTCGGCGAGGATGTCGCGACGCTGGGCGGGGTCTTCCGGGTGACCGAAGGGTTGGCCGAAACCTTCGGACCGCAGCGGTGTTTCGACACACCCCTGGCCGAATCGGCCATCATCGGTATCGCCATCGGGATGGCCGTGCGCGGGTTCGTCCCGGTGCCCGAGATCCAGTTCGATGGATTCTCGGCCCCGGCCTTCGACCAGATCGTCAGCCACCTCGCCAAGTACCGGATGCGCACCCACGGCGATATCGACATGCCGGTGACGGTCCGCATCCCGTCCTTCGGCGGTATCGGTGCGGTGGAACACCATTCGGAATCCACCGAGAGCTACTGGTTGCACACCGCAGGGCTCAAAGTGGTGTCGCCCTCGACGCCGTCCGACGCGTACTGGCTGCTGCGGCAGTCGATCACCTGCCGGGACCCGGTCATCTATCTGGAGCCCAAACGCCGCTACTGGACCCGGGGCACCGTCGACACGGAGGCGCCGGCGTTGCCGTTCGGGCGCGCAGCGGTGGTGCGCAAGGGCTCCGATATCAGCGTGCTGACCTACGGCGGGTTGGTGGACACCGCACTGAGCGCGGCACAGCTGGCCGCCGAACAGCACGGCTGGGATCTGGAGGTGATCGACCTGCGGACGCTCAACCCGCTCGACTTCGACACCGTCGCCGACTCGGTGCGCCGCACCGGCCGCTGCGTGGTGATGCACGAAGGCCCCCGGACCCTCGGGTTCGGTGCCGAGCTCGCCGCGCGGATCTCCGAGGAACTCTTCTACGATCTGGAAGCTCCGGTGTTGCGCACCACGGGATTCGACACCCCCTACCCGCCCGCCCGGTTGGAGAAGATCTGGCTGCCCGGGGTGGACCGCCTGCTGGACTGTGTGGAGAGGTCGCTGGGGCATGAGTGATACCGATGGGCCGCAGCTGCTGGACTTTCTCGTCCCCGACCTCGGCGAGGGGCTGGAAGAAGCCACCATCACCGGTTGGTCGGTGGCCGTCGGTGATGAGGTGGCGCTGAACCAGACGCTGTGCACGCTGGAGACCAACAAGGCCGAAGTGGAGATCCCCAGTCCCTACGCCGGTCGCGTCGCCGAACTCGGTGGGCAGCAGGGGGACACGTTGGCCGTCGGTGCGGTGCTGGTGCGCATCGCCGGGACGGCGCAGAAGTCGGTGCTGGTGGGTTATGGCACCGACGATCGGATGGACACCTCCCGGCGGGCTCGGGCCAAGCCGCCGGTTCGCAAGCTGGCCCGCGAACTACAGGTCGACCTGACCGCGGTGGCACCGTCGGGCCCGGATCGCATCGTCACCCGCGATGATGTGCTGGCCGCGGCGGCCACCCCGGACATGCAGGTGCCCTCGGGTGTGCAGGCGGAGATGGCCAGGCGGATGACGTTGTCCCGCAGCCAGATTCCTGACGCACATGCGGGCGTGCAGGTGGACTGTGCGGCATTGCTGAGGCTGCGGGATCGGTTGCAGGTCACGCCGTTCGTGCTGACCCTGCGGCTGTTGACGCTGGTGCTGCGCCGCCATCCGTTGCTCAATGCGACATGGGTGGACACCGCCGGCGGCCCGCGCATCCACCCGCATGCGGCGGTGCATCTGGGTATCGGGGTGGCCACCCCGCGCGGGCTGCTGGTGCCGGTGGTCACCGACGCCCTCCAGCGCAGCACCCGCGAACTCGACGCCGAGGTCAACCGGTTGATCGAGGGCGCGCGCCACGGCGGGCTCCGCCCGACCGAGCTGATGGGCTCGACGTTCACGGTGTCCAACTTCGGGGCGCTTGGTCTCGATGAGGGGGTACCGGTGATCAACTACCCGGAGGCCGCCATCCTGGGGATTGGTTCGCTGAAGTCGCGGGCGGTGGTGATCGACGACGAGGTGGTGGCCCGCCCGACCATGTCGCTGACGTGCGCGTTCGACCACCGTATCGCCGATGGCGCCCAGGTCGCGGCCTTCCTTACCGATCTTCGCGAGCTGATCGAAACCCCCGAGCTGGCGCTCGCCGACCTGTAGCCCTGCCGACGTTGTCAGCTCTTCTTGGCCGCGGCCAGCCGGCTCTGGAACTCCGGTGATTCGATGGACCGCGCCTGTGGGGTGATCTCGACGTCGACGGCGATCGCGTGCTGCGCGCTGTCGACAAAACCCGGGTTGGCGGTCGCGCGCATCGAGGCCTTGGTCGCGATCACCACGTCGCGGGGCGCGGAGGCCGGGCCGGCCGCGAGTTGTTGCGCCGCGGCGACCGGATCGTCTGCGACCTCGAGCGCCAGGCCGTAGCGCACCGCCTCGTCGGCGTCGAAGCGCTTGCCGAACAACAGCGCCGCGCGCGCCACCTGGGGGCCGACACCGCGCTGCAGCATCCAGGTCGCACCGCCGCCGGGGTGGATACCGAGCTTCTGGAAACGTGGATCGAAAAGCGCTGCGGGACCGGCGATTCGGACATCGGCCGCGAGTGCGAGGTTGAGTCCTGCGCCGACGGCAGCGCCGTTGACCGCGGCGATGGTGGGCAGCGCGCAGTCGGCGACGGCCAGGAACCCGTCGTAGATGACGCGCAGTCCTTCCTCGGCGGCTTCACCGAGTGCGGTCAGGTCCGCACCCGCGCAGAACGCCTTGCCCGCGCCGGTCACCACGACGGCATGCACATCGGTGTTTGCTTCGGCGGCGTCGATCGCGGCCCGCAGGGCCGCCGAAATCTCGGCGGTCACCGCGTTGCGGCGGTCGGGATCGTTGACGGTGACGGTGGCGACGTGATCGGCGACGTCGACGAGAACGAGGTCTGACATGGCATCAGGCTACGTACCGGGTGTGGCGTCGGGAGCCGGAGGTCGGTCGTGTCGCCGGAACGCCTGATCAGGTGCGCTGTCCAGGTATTTTGCCCGCTTCTGTCACAGCCCCGGATCTCCTTTGCATCGGAACGGTAACCGTCCCTTCTGTCGCGCCGGGAAGTTGCATGGATGTCATTTACCTTTCTCCCTGACTGCGACGTCAATATGAAAGCGCTTGGGGATGACATGGTGAGTAAGTCGAATCGGCTGGCCGTCAGCATGATTGCTGCGGCGGCATTGTGCACGCCGCCTCTTTTGCTGAGCGCGGTGGCTCAGGCTCAACCGGCGTTGCAGTCGAGCGCGGGCGGTGTGCCCTGTGTCGGCATGGTGCAGCAGCTGGCTGCCTCCCCGCCTGATGTGGGTCAGTCGCTGCAGGGCATTGCGGCACCGTTCACCGGTGCCGGCACCCCGCCTGTGGTCATCCCGCCCGCGACCGCGGCCGGCGCGATTCCCGCCGCGGGTGCGGCCGGTGGTGGTGCGGGTGGCGCCGGTGCTGCTGGTGGTGGTGCGGGTGGTGCCGATGCTGCTGGTGGTGGTGCGGGTGGTGCCGGTGCTGCTGGTGGTGGCGCGGGTGCTGCCGGTGGTGGTGCGGGTGGCGCAGGCGGTGCCGGTGCGGCCGGCGGTGCGGGTGGGGCCGGAGCCGGAGGTGCCGGCGGTGCCGGTGCACCTCTGGCAGGCGGCGCGCCCATTGCGGGTGGAGCACCCGCAGGCGCTCCGCTGGCGGATGCCGCGGGCGTTGCGGGCGGCGCCCCGGCCGGAGTCGTGGATACCGCCGGCGCACCGATCCCAGGTGCCGTCGGTGATGGTGCGCCGCTGGCAGATGCCGCGGCCCATGTCGGCCAGGGTGGCGTGCCGGGCGCCGGTGGTGGCGAAGGTGTCGGCGGCGGTGGTGCGCCGGGTGGCGGAGTGATTCATCCCGCCGCCGCGAATGTCGGGCCCGCCGGCCCGCCGGCCGGCCCGATCGTCGATGCAGCTGCGGTCGTGCCGCCGGCAGTTGACGCAGGTGTTCCCGCGGCGGCAGTCATCGATGGCGCCGCGGCTGCTCCCGCGGCCGCCGCGCCGGTGATCGGTGGCGGTGAAGGCGCGGCTCCCGCCGCCGCGATCGGTGGCGGTGACGCAGGTGGTGGCGCCGGCGGTGCCGGTGGTGCCGGAGGCGGTGGTGCGGCCGGTGGTGGTGCTGGTGCCGGTGGTGGCGCGGCAGGCGGAGGCGGAGCCGGCGCTGGTGGCGGCGGTGGCGCTGGTGCCGGAGGCGGTGGAGCTGCCGGTGGTGGTGCAGGTGGTGGTGGTGCTGCCGGCGGTGCCGGTGGCGGAGCGGTTCCCGTCGGAGCAGTGGTCGAAGCCGGTGGCGGCGGCGTGGGCGGTGCTCCGGTCGAGCTCGCCGTGGCCGCACCTCCGGTTGAGGTCGCGTTGCCTCCGGTGGAGGTGGCTGCCCCTCCCGTAGAAGTGGCGTTGCCACCGGTGGAGGTGGCCGCACCTCCTGTCGAGGTCGCGTTGCCGCCGGTCGAGGTGGCCGCGCCCCCGGTGGAAGTGGCGGCACCTCCGATCGAGGTTCACGCGCCGCCGGTCCAGGTGGCCGGGCCCCCGGCCGAGATTTCTGTGCCCGATATCGACATCGAGGTACCCGATATCAGCATTCCTGGCATCGATGTGCCCGGCGGTGCCGGCGTTCCCGGGGGAGTTGTCGGTGGCGCCCCCGGTGCTGCGGTCGGCGGTGCTCCCGCCGCAGTGGTCGCTGATGCAGGAGCCGCGGCCGCCGTGCCCGGTGGTGCCGTTGTCCACGCTGCGGCACCGGCGGTGGCCGGAGGAGGTACTGCCGGCGGCGGTGCTGCCGGTGGCGCCGGAGCGGCGGGCGGTGGCGGCGCTGGTGCAGGTGGTGCCGGAGCAGGTGGCGCCGGTGCGGGCGGGGCCGGTGCAGACGCAGGTGCCCTCGGTGGCGGTGCCCCGGCGGCCGGTGCAGCGGGTGGCGGAGCCCCCGCCGGAGGCGGCGCGGCTGGCGGCGCTCCGGCAGGTGCCGGAGGTGGCGCTCCGGTTGGTGGTGGTGCACCCGTTGGTGGTGGTGCACCCGTTGGTGGTGGTGCACCCGTTGGTGGAGGTGCCCCGGTTGGTGGCGGCGCTCCCGTTGGTGGGGGTGCGCCCGTTGGTGGTGGCGCCCCGGTCGCGGGCGGCGCGCCTGCCGGCGCTCCGTTGGTGGACGCGGCCGGTGTGCCCGCGGGAACTCCGTTGGTGGACGCGTCGGTGGTCGGACCGTTGATGGCCAACACCGGACTCAACGGAGGAATCCTCGACGATGCCGCAGGCGCGGCACCCGGCGGCCTCGCCGCTGCCGAAGGTGCCATCGCCCAGGGGTCCGGCGGTGGCGGACTTCCGCTCGCCGATAACCTTGGACTCGATATTGCACAGCGCCAATAGCTTCGAGGCCATCTCGGCGGTGGTGTAGGTGGTCAGACCGGCCTCTTCGACGGCGCCGACGATGGCGTCGTTGTGGCCCATCAGGCCGGTGCCCTT
>JAUKNU010000001.1:3468799-3620830 GCA_030499155.1 Mycolicibacterium frederiksbergense
TGCCATGCACTCGGCATCGGTCCGCCTGGCGCGTTCATGTTCGTGCTCGGTTGCGCGGCGGGCACGGCAACGGTGACCACCCATCTGCCGCCCTGGCACATCGGCCTGCTGGTGCTGGCGCCGGCGGCGGTGGAGCTGCCGGTGGCGGGGCGGCCGGCGGCAGCGCAACGGGCGCAGCCGGGGCGGGTGGTGCCGGAGCCGGTGGCGTGAACGCCGCGGTCGTCGGGCCGCTGATGGCAAGCACCGGCGGACTCGGAGCCGTGCAGGCCGTGGCGGCACCCGCGGTGGCAGCCGTTCAAGCGGCGGCACCTGCCGCCGCTGTGGGAGGCGGAGGTGCGGGCGTGAGCGGTGGCGGCGGTACCGCCTTCGCAGGCATTCCCGGTGTGATGGCACCCGCGGCCGGTGCGGCATCAGGTATTCCGGGGATGGTCATGGCGCCGTTGGCCGGTGTGACCGGCATCCTGGCCGAGATGCTGCCGCAGCCCTCGCTCGGCATGCCGAGCGGAACAGGTCTGACCGGGATGCTGCCGACACCGCAGCTCAACATGCCGTCGGTGAGTGGACTCCCGGTGCCGGTGCCCACCCAGGTGTCCATGCCGACCGACCTGGTTTGTGAGGGTGTGGGCGGATGGTCGTTGTCGACGCCGGGAACCGGCAGTGTGATGCCGGACGCCACGGCGGCGGCAACGGTCCGCCAAGACGACTGGGACCAATCACCCAGGCGTGCAGGTCAATAGGTAGCGGTAGTAGAGGGCACGCCGGATCACGGTGCCCGGCAGCACGTCGCCGGCCACGCGTCGAATCTCATCGAGAGACTCACGCGGGTCGGCGACGGCCACGCCGATATCCGGGACCTCGGAGTGCCACCACGACCCGGCGCGCACCGCCGGCAGGCAGATCGCCGACCAGATCCAGTCGCGGACAGTCTTGTTCGTGCTGAGCCCCACGACGGCGATGGTGCCGCCCGGGTTCAGCATCCCGCGCGCCCGGACCAGCGCCGCCCGGGTATCCATGTGATGCAGGCTCGCCACGAAGGTGATTAGGTCGAATCGCTGCGATCCGGGATCGAAGGCGTCGAACGCGGCTTCACGCACGTGAACCCCGGGCAGCGCACGGAGGCGCTCGCCGGCCCGTTGCACCGACGACGGGTCGGGATCGATCGCGGTGACGGTGCGCGAAACCGGTGCCAGCCGTTGGGCCAGCAACCCGTCGCCGCAACCGACGTCGAGCACATCACCCGCTCGCTGTGCGGCGATACCGAGCAACCACGGGTGGTAGGCGGTGTTGTGGTTCCAGTACTGGTCGGCGGATGGTCCCATGCCCCCCACTGTGCCAGCGCAGCCAAAAGGTGCAGCGCCGACGAGATCACCCTCGGTCAGGTACGGGCCAGGCGGTCCGGTGGCACCGCCGCCAGCAGCGCGCGGGTGTACTCGTGCTCCGGGGCGGCGAAAAGCTCAGCGGCGGGGCGGTACTCGACACATTCGCCAGCGCGCAGCACCAGCACATCGTGGCTCACCCGCTCGATGACCGCCAGATCGTGCCCGATGAACAGGTAGGTCAGCCCGAGGTCGCGCTGCAGTTCCAGTAGCAGCTCCAGCACCTTGGCCTGTACCGACACATCCAGGGACGCGGTGGCCTCGTCGAGGATCAGCAGTTCGGGCTGCACCGCCAGCGCCCGGGCGATGTTCACCCGCTGGCGTTGCCCGCCGGACAGCTCGTGCGGGTAGCGGGACGCGAACGACGCGGACAGGCCGACGGCATCCAGGAGTTCGCCGACCCGGGCGTCGCGTGTCGTGCGGTCCGCCACCAGGCGGTGCACGACGAGCGGTTCGGCGATCGACGTCCCCACCGGCATGCGGGGGTTCAGCGAGGCGAACGGGTCCTGCATGACCAGGCTGATGCGCTGCCGCACGGTCTTGCGCTGTGCACCCGGCACATTCAGCACATCGGTGTCGTCCAGCACCGCGCTGCCCGATTCGGGCGCAACCAGGCCGGTGAGCGCCGAGGCGACGGTGGACTTCCCCGAACCCGATTCGCCGACCAGGCCCAGGGTGGCGCCCCGACGGATCCGGAACGACAGATTCTTGACCGCGTGCACCACCGACCTCCCCGTCGGGGTACTCACCGGGAACCGGATGTCGAGCCCATCGACCTTGAGCAGCACCGGCGCGTCGGACGGCGGGGCGGGTGGCCCGCTGCTACCCAATACTGGGCGGGCGCTGAGCAATTCGCGGGTGTAGGGCTCACGGGGCTGATCGAAGATCTCGTCGACGCTCGCCTGCTCGACGACCTCCCCGCTGCGCAGCACCGTGACGGTGTCGGCCACCTCGCCGATGACCCCGAGATCATGACTGATCCACACCACCGCGGTCCCGAAGTCGCGCTGCAGGTCCCGGATCAGCGCGATGATCTGAGCCTGGGTGGTGACGTCGAGCGCGGTGGTGGGCTCGTCGGCGATCAGCAGTTCCGGATCGCAGGCCAGCCCGATGGCCACCATCACACGTTGTCGCTGCCCGCCGGAGAGCTGATGTGGATAGCTGCGCAGCCGGTTCTGCGGTTCGGGCAGACCCACCGCCTCCAGGAGTTCCAGCGCCCGGGTGCGGGCCTGTCTGCGCGTCTGATTCTTGTGCGTCTCCAGGGATTCGGTGATCTGGCGTTCCACCGTCAGCAGCGGGTTCAGTGAGGTGCCGGGATCTTGGAAGACGAAACCGATCCGGCCGCCGTGCACCCGGCGCAGCGTGCGCGCCGACGCGCCGACGAGTTCCTGATCCCCGGCGAGGACGCTGGACCCGCTGACCTGGGCGCCCGGCGCATCGAGCAGCCCGGTCGCGGCCAGCACGGTCATCGACTTGCCGGAACCGGACTCACCGACGATGCCGAGAGTCTGTTCGGGTTCGACGACCATCGACACCCCGCGCACGATCTCCCGGCGCCCGATGCGCACCGCCAGCCCACTGACGGCCAGCACGGAACCGCTCATCGCCGCCTCCGCGCTTCGATCATGGTGCGCTGCTTGGGGTCCAGGACATCACGAAGGCCGTCGCCGAGCAGGTTGCAGGCCAGCACGATGACGAAGATGGCCAGACCCGGGAACACCGCCATCCACCAGGCCAGTGTGACGAAACCCTGGGAGTCGAAGATCATCCGCCCCAGCGATGGTTGCGGAGGCTGTAAGCCCAGCCCGAGGAAGGACAGCGCCGCCTCCGACAGGATCGCGAAGGCCAGCGACAGCGATGTCTGCACGATCAGCGGGCCGGTGATGTTGGGCAGGATGTGCCGGGTCAGGATGAAACCCGAGCCGGTGCCCATGGTGCGCGACATCGCCACATACGGCTCCACCCGGACCGAGAGCGTGCTGGCGCGGGCCACTCGCGCGAAGATCGGCACGTAGACGACGCCGATCGCCAGGATCGTGGTGGTCAGGCCCGGCCCGAGGACGGCGACGATGGCCAGGGCCAGCAGCAGCACCGGGAACGCGAACATCACATCGACGATGCGCATCACCACGGTGTCCAACCAGCCGCCGCGGTAACCGGCGAGCACGCCCAGCGTGACACCGACCACGGCGGCAAAGGCGACACTCACCACCGCCACCTTCATCGAGGCCTGCACGCCCATCAGCACCCGTGACAGCACATCGCGGCCCAGTTCGTCGGTGCCCATCCAGTGCGCGCCGCTGGGCGGACGCAATGCCTGGGGCACATCGACGTCGTTGACGCCGTACGGCGTGATGAAGGAGGCGGTCACCGCGATGACGACGACCGCGCCGAGCACCAGGGCGCTCAGCACGGTCACCGGGTTGCCGGCCAGCAGCCGCCAGGCGCTGGTCCGCTGGTCGCCGGCGAGTCCTTGTTCGGTCATGACAGCCGGATCCTCGGATCGACAACCGCGTACAGCAGATCGACGAGCAGGTTGACCACCAGGAACAGCACCGCCATCAGCAACACCGCGCCCTGGATCACCGGGTAATCCCGCGCGGCCACCGAGTTGAACACCAACCGGCCCAGGCCGGGCCAGGCGAACACCACTTCGACGACGATGATGCCGCTGAGGATGGTGGCCAGCTGGATGCCGGTGATGGTGAGGATCGGGACCAGTGCGTTGCGCACGGTGTGGCGCATCGTCACCACCCGGGGTGGAAGGCCTTTCGAGCGGGCGGTGCGGACATACCCCATGGCGGTCACCTCCAGCACCGCCGACCGGACGTAGCGGGTCAAGATGGCCGCGGCCACCAGGCCCACGGTCAGCCCGGGCAGGATGACGTGGCGCAGCCAGCCGCCTGGGTCCTCGAACAGCGGGCGGTACCCCGAGGTCGGCAGCCAGCCCAGCACCGTGGAGAACAACGAGATGAGCAGGATGCCGAGCCAGAAGTCGGGCACCGACACACCGAATTGGCTGGTGATACGCACGATCGCGTCGCTGGCCCGGCCTTCCCGCAGCGCGGAGTAGATCCCGGCGGGCAGCGCGATCGCCAGCGCCAGGGTGATGCCGACGAGCGCGAGGGACACCGTCGCCGGCAGCCGCTCCAGCAGGATCTCGGTGACCGGGTCGCCGTTGCGGAAGCTGACGCCCAGGTTGCCGGTGGCCGCATGCCCGAGATAGCCGAAGAACTGGCCGATCAGTGGCTGGTCCAGCCCACTGGCCTGGCGCAGCGCCGCGTAAGCCTCGGGCGTGTAGCGGGTACCGAGCGCGATCCGCACGGGATCGCCGGGAACCAGATGGACCAGCGCGAACACCACGATGAGCACACCCACCAGCACCACCAGCGAGTACGCCAGCCGCCGGGCCAGGAACGTCAGGACCGTCACCGCGGGCACCCGCTCTTCGCGCACGCGCTCATCGGTCCGCACCACCGGAGTCCAGGACGGCGTCGCGGAACCGGATCGCCTTGTCGCGCCGTGCCTCGTACCCGGACAGGCCGGGGGTCCAGGCCTGCAGCACCGCCGGGTTGTACAGATACAGGTAGCTCACCTCATCGGCGATCAGGGTGGCCGCCTGCGCGTAATCCTCTTTGCGCGCTTGCTGATCGGTTTCGGTGCGGCCGGCATCGAGCAGCGCGTCCACCCGCGGGTCGGAGAATTTCTGGGCATTGCTCGTGCCGTCGGTGTGGTGCTGGGCGTAGTAGAAGTCGTCGGGGTCGATATTGCCCAGCCAACCCATCATCAGCATGTCGAACCGTCCGCTGTTCTGTTCGTCGAGCCAGGTGGCGAAGTCGACGGTGCGAATATTCGCGGTGATGCCAAGGGGCGCAAGGTTGTCGGCGATCACCTGGGCGGCGGTGACGGTCTGCGGATACTCGGTGGTGACCAGCAGGTCCATGGTCGACGGTGTCACGCCGGCCTCTTGCAACAGCGCCCGGGCCTTGTCCAGGTTTTGGCTGTAGCGGTCATAGGGCACGAACCACGGGTTGCCTTCGGGGATGGCCAGTTGATTGGCCTGCGCCGTACCGTAACTGGTGGCCTGCACGATCGACGGCCGGTCGATGGCATAGGCCACGGCCTGCCGGACGCGCACATCGTTCCACGGCGGCCGGGCCAGATTGAGTGCCAGATACCAGTAGTCGTTGCTGGGTGTCTGGGCGAGATGCAGCGAGTCGTCGTTGCGCAGCTGGGTGACCCGCTGGGGCGGTACGGCGTCGGTCCAGTCGACCTCACCGGCCTGCAGAGCGGACAGCGCGGTCGACGGTTCACTGATGAACCGGTAGGTCACCCCGGGAACCTTCGGGGCACCGCCCCAGTACCTTTCGTTGGCGCGCAGGGTGATCGAGTCACCGCTCTTCTGCCCGACGAACGAGAACGGACCGGTGCCGACCGGGTGCGTGGCGATCTGTCCGTCTTCGACGTTGGCGCGCTGCACGATCGCCATCCCCTTGAATCCGCCCAGATTGGTCAGCAGATTCGGCGTCGGGCGCGCCAGGGTGATGCGCACCATGAGGTCGTCGGTGGCGCTGACATCGGTGATGGCACTGAACTTGTCGACGTTGGTGAGTTCCTCGTCGATGATGCGGCGGTAGGAGTAGACGACATCGTCGGCGGTCAACGGGCTGCCGTCATGGAAGGTCACGCCGGGGCGCAGCCGGAAGGTCCAGACCAGCTGGTCCGGGGAGGTCTCCCAGGATTCGGCGAGCGCGGGACGCATGTTCAGATCGGAGTCGGGTTCCACGAGCGTGTCGTAGACGTTCTCCAACACTTCGAAGGAGAAGTAGGCACTGGTCTTGTGTGGATCGAGCTGGTCGGGTTCTCCCGAGATCGCGGCGATCAGGTTTCCGGCGTCCTGGCCCAGATCGACGCGCTGACCGGTGGAGCATGCCGCGCACGTGAGGACGACCATGGCGGCGAGCACGGCCGCGAACAGTCGCATATCCGTCACTTTCCGCCTCGGCCTACAGGTCGTCGACGTCTACCCGCCTCGTCGGGCTTTTACACTTTCCGGGGGGTTCGGGCAGGTCAGGGCGCTTCGGCCCGGGGCCGACCGGCTGACGCCCTCAAACGTCGCTGGTGGTGTACCGCGTCTTGACCGGAGGTGCGGTCAGCAGCGCAGGCACCTCGGTGAGCTTGCCTTCGCCGGCCCGGAAGGCGCGGTAGGCCTCATCGTGTGCGACGGACTCCCAGAGTTCGTAGATCAGCCAGTGGCCCTCGTCGGTCTCGTCGACGAGGACATCGGTGCCCAGATTGCCGGGGAACGCCCGGGTATCGGCGAGGGCCCGCCGGAAGATATCGCGCGCGGCGGCGACGGATTCGGGCTTGATCTTCAGTTCGAGGACAACGGTGACCGGCATGGACGACAACATACCGCCGCGCGTCAGAGGCGTTGCAGCGTGATGACGGTGACGTCGTCGTCGGTCTCGCTGGATGCCAGCGCATTCGAGATTCCCGACGCGGACAGATCACCGGCCTGGCCGAGCACGCCGGCCAGCCGGGCCATCCCGTCGTCGATCGTCGAGTCGCGCCGCTCCACCAGGCCGTCGGAGAACATCACCAGGCCCTGGCCATGATCGAGGGTGAAGGTGCTCGGCAGGTAGTGCACGCCCCGCACGCCGATCGGCGGGGACAGCCGTATCGGTGCCTGCTCGATCACCGGGCCGGTGCGGTAAGGCATCAGATGCCCGGCCGAGGCCGCCTCGACCTGACCGGAATCCAGATCGACCAGGGCGGCGATCACCGTCGCGAACGTACGGGGCATCAGATGCAGGCTGAACGCATTGAGCTGACTCAGTGCTTCCGCCGGTGTGGCGCCGGCGAACAGCTGTGAGCGCAACGCGCCGCGGAGTTGTGCCATCGCCCCGGCGGCGGGCAGGCCATGGCCGGCGACATCACCGAGCAGCGCGATGAGCCGTCCGTCCGGAAGCTGGAAAGCGTCGTACCAATCGCCGCCCACCCGGCCACCGGCGGCGGGACGGTAGTCGGCCGACAGCTCCCAGCCCGGGACGGACGGCAGGGAGGCGGGTTGCAGGCTGCGCTGCAGCATCTCGGCGGCCCGCAGCGCACCGCGGGTGCGGCGGTACAGCTCCTCGACGAGGTGGCGGCGCAGCGTCTCGGCGGTTTCGAGTTGGACGGGTCCCCAGGGCTCACCGCATCCTTGGACCACCTCGCGCCACCGTTCGAAGGACTTGCGCGGACTGAGCCGGACCCCGTCACCCTCCTGCACCGCGATGGCCTTGTTGTGCGGGTCGCCGCCCCAGTCCACCGCGCGCAATGCCTCCTGGCGGAACCAGATGACGTATTGCTCGTCGGGCAGATTCAGCGCAAGAGCACCCGCCGCGGCACCGGGATCCAGGCCGGGGAAGTCGTCGGCCAGGCATTCGCTGGAGGCGATTTCCGCGCCGGCGCCCCGCGCCCAGGCCGCGACCTGTGCCACCACAGCCGCCTCCGGCACGGCCCCCAGTTCGTGGTACTCGCCGCCGACGCTGACCGCCACGCCGGCGGCGGGCAGCAGGTCCAGCAGGCTGGGGGAGCGCAGCAGTGCCGACGCGACGGATTCACGCTCGTCCAGTGTCGCCGCGGTGACGTGGGCGAGCATGGACTGGGCCGCCAGGCGCTCGCGCAACTGGTCGTCGTCGAACCGGTCGATGAGGCGCAATGACAGTGTGGAACCGAGGAATTCGGCGGCGGCCCGGGCGCCGTACGGCGGCAGGTGTGGCCCGGCGTAGTGGTGGCACGCGATCAATCCCCACAGCCGGCCGTGGCGCAGCAGCGAAATCGACATCGACGCGCGCACACCCATGTTCTGCAGGTATTCGATGTGGATCGGTGACACGCTGCGCAGGGTGGCGTGGGTGAGATCCAATGGCGTGCCGCTGTCCGGGTCCATCGCCGGCACCAGCGGCGCCGGCGTGTAATCGACATCGGAGATCAGCCGCAGCCAGTTCTTCTCGTACATGGCCCGGGCCTGCGCCGGGATATCGCTGGCCGGATAGTGAAGGCCGAGAAAAGAATTGAGGTCGTCGCGCTTGTTTTCGGCAACGACTTCGCCGTTGTAGTCACGGTCGTAGCGGTACACCATCACCCGGTCGAATCCGGTCAGATCGCGGACCGCGCGAGCGGTGCTGTCATACAACTCGGCCGTCGACGACGCCCGGTTCAACTCTTCGACTGAATTGCGCACCGCCTGATAGGTGTTCGGGAAGGAGAACGGCCTTGCCCCGTAAGCGATCTCGAGTTCGACCAGCAGGACGCCGCCCGCTTCGCGATGCAGCAGGGCGTCGAAGGCGAGTTGCCGCCCGGCCACGGTGAGCTCCAACTCCAGCGGATTGCGTTGTCGCAGATCGCCGAACGCCGCCGCCGACTGCTGGACCCGGGCGGCCTGCGCGGTACCGATCAGCGCCGACAGGTGCTTGCCCAGGACCTCGTCGACGGACACGCCGAGCAGATCGGCGACGTTCGCGCTGACCTGGCGGATCTCGAAGTCGGGCTCGCGGACCACCGCGAGCACCCCGCGTGGCTGGACGCTGCCCGGGATGTGGATCGGCTCGCGCGCACAATTGTCCAGATCGATGGGCGTGCCGGCGGGCAGCAGATCTTCGGCGGCGGCGCCGTCGGTAGTGTCACGCGAAATTGGTCCAACCCCCAGGGTGCGATGCTGACTTCCCGCCTCAAGAGTGCCAGGTCAGCGCTTGTCTGGTCACACCGCCGTGGCGGTTGCCGTAAGCTCGCGATCAGTAAGCGTTCTCACTTGCCCGGTTGAGCCACAGCCCGCGAGACATTGCGCGCCGAATCTACGCTTCCGCGAGGTATTCGATGACTCAACAATTCGTATCCGGTCCATCGTCGTTGGTGTGCACCGAGACGTGGCATGCCACGACCGTGGTGATCAGCTGCTCCGGCGTGGTCGACATGCTGACCGCGCCGCACATGGGCCAGCTCATCGCGACAGCCCTGGACAAGCGGCCCTCGGTGATGATCATCGACTTGACCGAGACCACCATGTTCGCGTCCTGCGGCATGTCACTGCTGGTCGAGACGCAGGAAAAGCTGTCCGGGGATGCGTCGCTGATCGTCGTCGCCGACGGGCCCATCACCCGGCGTCCGCTGGAACTGGTCGGGCTCTCGGCGTTCCTCACGCTGCGCTCCACACTGGCTGAAGCGCTCGGGGACGTGTCGGTCGGCGAGGGCTGAGACACCCGCACGCGCATCGTGCACGATGGGCCCCATGACCGCCGTATTCGTGCACGGCAACCCGGAGACGAACGCCATCTGGGGGCCGTTGATCCACGCCCTCGGTCGGGACGACGTCATCACACTGTCCCCGCCCGGGTTCGGCGCCCCGCTGCCCGACGGGTTCGATCCGACCTACCTGGCCTACCGGGACTGGCTCGAAGAGCAGCTCCTGCAGATCGAGGGGCCCATCGACCTGGTCGGTCACGACTGGGGCGGCGGACATGTCGTCAACGTCGTCATGCACCGCCCCGAACTGGTCCGCAGCTGGGTCAGCGATATCGTCGGGGTCTTCGATCCCGAATACGTCTGGCACGACCTGGCGCAGATCTGGCAGACGCCGGAGGCCGGCGAGCAGCATGTCGCGGAGATGATGGCCGGCAGCTCCGAGGAGCGGATCACGGCGGTGTCCGCCATGGGCGTCGGACCCGAGATCGCTCCGGCCCTGGTGGCGGCGCAGAACGCCGATATGGGCGCGGCGATCCTGAGGCTGTATCGCTCCGCGGCCCAGCCCGTGCTCGCCGAGGCGGGAGTCAACCTCGAGCAGGCCGCAGCACGTCCCGGTCTGGCCATCCTGGCCACCGAAGACCACTTCGTCGGCTCCGAGGAGATCAGGCGCCGGGCGGCAGGCCGTGCCGGCGCCCGCACCGAGGTCCTCGACGGCTTGGGGCACTGGTGGATGATCGAGGATCCGGCCCGCGGCGCCGAGGTACTCACCCGCTTCTGGGCCACACTCTGAAGCTCGGCGAATAGGAACTACCGGCCTGGTCGCCGTACCCTTGCGCGGTGACCGCGATCGATCCGGAGAAGCTGCGCACCTGCCTGCAGGTGCTGGCCGATGTCGAATCGCTGCCGCCGGAGCACCCCGACGCGGTCGCCGTCCGACGCGCCACCGCCGGCATCTTCAAGTCGGTGCGCAAGGCGCGCAGGCACGCCAAACGCGACGCGGTGGCCGAGGCCGACAAGGCCGTCATCGCCGCGACGGCCACCGGGGCGCCCGGGCGTATCGACGACGAGACCGCCGGCCTGCCGTTGGTGTCGTCGGTGACCGGTGCCTCCGCGGGAACCCTGCTGCGGTCGCGGGCCTGCTACATCTGCAAGAAGCAGCACACCGTCGTCGACGCCTTCTATCACCAGCTGTGTCCGGAATGCGCGGCGTTCAGCCATGCCAAGCGCGATGCCCGCACCGATCTCACCGGCCGCACCGCGCTGCTGACCGGCGGGCGCGCCAAGATCGGCATGTACATCGCGTTGCGCCTGCTGCGCGACGGTGCGCACACCACCATCACCACCCGCTTCCCGAACGACGCGGTGCGCCGCTTCGCCGCCATGGAAGACAGCGCCGACTGGCTGCACCGGCTGCGCATCATCGGTATCGATCTGCGCGACCCCGCCCAGGTGGTGGCGCTGGCGGACACCGTCGCGGCGCAGGGCCCGCTGGACATCCTGATCAACAACGCCGCCCAGACGGTGCGCCGGGCACCGGGCTCCTACTCGGCGCTGGTCGAGGCCGAACGCAGCGCGCCGCCCGAGCTGGCTCAGGTCGATGTGGTCAGCTTCGACCGGGTCAGCGACGCGCATCCGGCGGCGCTGGCCGGCAGCCTCGCCGAACACCAGACCCCGCATGCGCTCGCAGAACTCGCCCTGACCGCCCGCAGCGCCTCACCGGAACGGATTGCCGCAGGCACCGCCATCGATGCCGGCGGGCTGCTGCCCGACACGGCGCCGGTCAACAGCTGGACCCAGCGGGTGCACGAGGTCGATGCCATGGAGCTGCTGGAGGTGCAGCTGTGCAACCAGACCGCGCCGTTCATCCTGGTGAGCCGCCTGCGCCCGGCGATGGCCGCCTCACCGGCCCGGCGCAAGTACGTTGTCAACGTCTCGGCGATGGAGGGTCAGTTCGGCCGCCGCTACAAGGGCCCCGGGCATCCGCACACCAACATGGCCAAGGCCGCGCTGAACATGCTGACCCGCACCAGCTCGGCGGAGATGCTGGAGCAGGACGGCATCCTGATGACCGCCGTGGACACCGGCTGGATCACCGACGAGCGCCCGCACCCGACCAAGCTGCGGCTGGCCGAGGAGGGCTTCCATGCCCCGCTCGATCTGGTCGACGGCGCCGCCCGGGTCTATGACCCGATCGTGCGCGGTGAGGCCGGCGAGGATCTGCACGGCTGTTTCCTGAAGGATTACGCGCCCAGCGAGTGGTAGCTGTACCCGCTGTTCACGAGATTGCAGTTAACGCGCGAAAGTGCGAGTGGCTCGCGCAGAAACAGCAATCTCGCGGTCCAGGGGCTTGCCACAATTGAAGTTCACTCTGCCTAATGACTTCACTTAGCTGCCGCCGTCGGTGCTCGTCGAGGCGACGAACGGACCTCGCAACCGGGTGTGGCGCTCTTCGGAAGTCCTTGCCGCGCTCGACGCTTTCGCCGAACGCGCCGGCCGGCGCGGCTGATCAGCTGTTTCCTGAAGGATTGCGCGCCCAGCGAGGCCGGGGTTTGTCGGACCGACGCGCTACGGTGCACTCAAGAACGAGAAGCACACGGCAATTGATCGAGATGTAGTACCCCCGACAGGATTCGAACCTGCAACCGACCGGGTAGAAACCGGATGCGCTATCCGTTGCGCCACGGGGGCAAGTCGGACCACCGTAATTTACACCGCGGCGACGTCCTTGCAGAAACGGATGTGCACTACGTGGGCTGCTCGCACCGCATTCGACGAGATGGGCGATCAGTGGTTCGACATCACACCAAAGACAAGGGCGACCTCGGTGTCGCCAAAGCGCACGCCGACCTGGTGACCAAGGGGTTCTACGTGCTTTTCCCAACTACCGAGCACGCGCCGTTCGACCTCGTTGCGTATGCGGACGGTACGTTTCACCGGGTCCAGGTGAAATATCGGTCCATGCGGCGTGGAGTGGTCACGCTCAAGTTGAATTCCAACTGGTCCGATCGCCATGGCGTGCACAGATCGCCCATCGACAAGTCATCCGTCGACGCAATCTGCATCTACTGCCCGGAGACCGATGAGTGTTATTACATCCGGCCGACCGACCACCGTGTTTCCGTCAATCTCCGGATCACGCCGACCAAGAGCGGTCAGCAGAAAGGGATCCTGCACGCTGCGGCATTCCGCGATTTCCCGGACAAGCAGCAGTCCCCGACGGGCGACTTCCGCACCTCGGCGTGAAGCCGCCGTGAATTCCGGCGCCGCCGCCGGATGACAGCCACGAAAGCCGCGTCGCACCCCGGCGCCGCCGACTAGCGTGGACGCTGCACGGTGACCGCTGGTGGAGCGCCGTGCAGGAGGAGAGTTCGCGCGATGAGCAAGGTGCCGTTGGATGCGGCGGGGCTGCCCCAGAAACTGAACGGCGTCGACACATTGCTGCACCGCGGGGAGGCCAATCCCCGCACCCGGTCGGGCATCATGGGCGTCGAACTGCTTGACACCACCCCCGATTGGGAGCGGTTCCGCGCCGTGTTCGAGCAGGCGTCGCGCAAGGTGCTGCGGTTGCGGCAGAAGGTCGTCATGCCGACGCTGCCCACGGCGTCGCCGCGCTGGGTGGTCGACCCCGACTTCAACCTCGACTTCCACGTGCGCCGGGCCCGGGTCCCGGAACCGGGCACCCTGCGCCAGGTGCTCGATCTCGCCGAGATCGCGCTGCAGTCCCCGATGGACATCACCCGGCCGCTGTGGAGTGCCACCCTCGTCGAAGGACTGGCCGACGGCCGGGCCGCCACCATCCTGCACCTGAGCCATGCCGTCGCCGACGGGGTCGGCACGGTCGAGATGTTCGCCCACATCTACAACCTGGAACGCGATGTCGAGGTCGGTGAGCTTGCGCCCCTGCCGATCCCGCAGGATCTGTCGGCCAATGACCTGATGCGCATGGGCATCAACCGGCTGCCGATGAAGATCACCAACAGCATGCTCGGCCTGCTCGGCGGTGCGGTGCACGCGGTGACCAACGTGGTGCGTGACCCGGCCGCCGCGGTCAGCGGCGTCGTGGACTACGCGTTGTCGACCACCCGGGTGTCCCGGCCGGTCGCCGATCACTCGCCGCTGCTGCGTCGCCGCAGCCTGTCCTCGCGCAGTGAGGCCATCGACATCGTGTTCTCCGACCTGCACAAGGCCGCCAAGGCCGCGGGCGGATCCATCAACGACGTCTACCTGGCCGGGTTGTGCGGCGCGCTGCGGTACTACCACGAGGCCCTCGGGATGCCGATCGACACCTTGCCGATGGCAGTCCCGGTGAATCTGCGCTCCGATGACGACCCGGCCGGCGGAAACCGTTTCGCCGGAATCAATCTCGCCGCGCCCATCGGCATCGCCGATCCGGAACGCCGGATCAAGGCGATCCGCTCGCAGATGACCAGCAAGCGCGAGGAACGCGCCATCGACATGGTCGGCACGATCGCGCCGATCGCCAGTTTCCTGCCCGACGCCGTCCTCGAATCGGCGGCCAGTTCGGTGGTGAACTCCGATGTGCAGGCCAGCAACGTTCCGGTCTACCCCGGGGACACGTTCATCGCCGGGGCAAAGGTGCTGCGGCACTACGGACTGGGCCCGCTGCCGGGAGTGGCGATGATGACGGTGCTGGTATCGCGCGGCGGCTACGTCACCGTCACCACCCGCTACGACCGGGCCGCCTTCGTCGACGACGCCCTGTGGGCGGGCTGCCTGCTGCGGGGCTTCGACGAGATCCTGGCACTCGGCGGGGAAGGCCGGACCGTGCCGGCCTCCTTCTCTGCCGCTGAACCGGCGTCCCGGAACACCGCATCGAATGGGAGTGCTGCGCAATGAGTTCGGCGGAAGGACAATCGGGCGGCTCCAAGATCATGCGGCTGCCCGGCACGGTGGCCGAGATCGAGGCGAGCCCCGAGGGGCCGCAGGTGGGCGCCTTCTTCGATCTGGACGGCACCCTGGTCGCCGGATTCACCGGCGTGCTCATGACCCGGGATCAGCTGCGGCGCGGCCAGATGAGCGTCGGTGAGTTCATCGGCATGGTGCAGGCCGGCATCAACCATCAGCTGGGCCGCTCGGAGTTCGAGGATCTCATCGGCAAGGGTGCGCGCATGCTGCACGGGAACTCGATCAGCGATCTCGACGAACTCGGCGAGCGGCTGTTCATCCAGCACGTCCGTGACCGCATCTACCCGGAGATGCGGGCCATGGTGCGCGCGCACCAGGCCCGCGGTCACACCGTCGTGCTGAGCTCCTCGGCGCTGACGGTGCAGGTGGAACCCGTCGCCCGGTTCCTGGGCATCGACAACGTGCTGAGCAACAAGTTCAAGGTCGACGAGCACGGGCTGATCACCGGAGAGGTCGAGGAGCCCATCATCTGGGGGCCGGGCAAAGCCCATGCTGTGCAGAAGTTCTCCGCGGCCAGCGGCGTCGATCTGACCAAGAGTTACTTCTACGCCGACGGTGACGAGGACGTCGCGCTGATGTATCTGGTCGGCAACCCGCGGCCCACCAACCCGGCCGGGAAGCTGGCATCGGTGGCGCAGAAACGGGGCTGGCCGATCCTGAAGTTCAGTAGCCGCGCCGGCAGCAGCCCGGTGTCCCAGCTGCGCACCCTGGCCAGCCTGGCCACCATCCCGACGGTCGCGGCCGGCGCCATCGGGCTGGGGCTACTCACCCGCAACAAGCGGGTGGGCGTCAACTTCTTCACCTCCAACTGGAGCAGGCTGCTGATGCTGACCACCGGCATCGAGCTCAACGTGCTGGGTGAGGAGAATCTGACCGCGCAGCGCCCGGCGGTGTTCATCTTCAACCACCGCAACCAGGCCGACCCGATGATCGCCGGCCGGCTGGTCAACGTCGACTTCACCGGCGTGGGCAAAAAGGAGCTGGAACGCAACCCGTTGATGGGTCCGCTCGGCAAGGTGATGGACGCGGCCTTCATCGACCGCGACGACACCCAGTCCGCCGTCGAAGGGCTGCGCAAGGTGGAAGAGCTTGCCCGCAAGGGACTTTCCATCCTGATCGCTCCCGAGGGCACCCGGCTGGACACCACCGAGGTCGGCCCGTTCAAGAAGGGTCCGTTCCGCATCGCGATGGCGGCGGGCATTCCCATCGTGCCGATCGTGATCCGCAACGCCGAGGTCATCGCGGCCCGCGATTCCAGCACGTTCAATGCGGGCAAGGTCGATGTCGCGGTGTACCCGCCGATCCCGACCGACGACTGGACCCACGACAACCTGGCCGACCGCATCGCCGAGGTGCGCCGGCTCTATCTGGACACCCTGCTGGACTGGCCGCGTGAGTCGCTGCCGGATGCCGCTGTCTACCAACGTATGCGGGGAGAAGAAGCGTGAAGCAGGTTGTCGAGGACTTCGCCAGCTTCAGCCCGACCGGCGACACCCTCGTGCTGGCCGCGGTGGCCTCGCCGGCCGAACAGGAACTGCTCGACGACTGGCTGCGTCAGCAGCGCCGGGACCGGCCCGAGGCGCGCGTCGAGGTGCTGCTGTTGCCGACGCATTCCGATGACCCGCCGGCCACCGTGATGGCCAGGCTGGTGGAACTGCTCTCGGCCGACCCGGACCGTTCGGTGGTGCCGGTCCGGGTCTTCTGGGTGCCCGGCGGTCTGCCCACCAGGTCCAAGGTGGTCTCGCTGATCTCCGGCCGCGACACCTACCGGCCTCCCGAGCTGCTGCAGCGGCGCATCCTGCGCAAGGATCCCGCACGCGCCCGGATGGTCGCCGGTGAACCCGCGAAGGTCTCCGAGCTGCGCCAGCAGTGGAGTGACACGACCGTTGCCGAAAACCCCAGGGAATTCGCCCGTTTCGTGATCCGCCGGGCGATCCTGGCGATCGAACGGGTGGAGCTGCGGCTGCTGGGGCCCGAATACAAGTCGCCGCGTCTGGTCAAGCCCGAGATGCTGGCCTCGGCGCGGTTCCGTGAGGGCCTGGAGAAGATCCCGGGTGCCACGGTCGACAAGGCCGGCGAGATGCTCGATGAGCTGTCCACCGGATGGAGCCGCTTCTCCGTCGACCTCATCCCGACCCTGGGCCGGGCCATCTTCAGCCGCGGCTTCGATCCCAGGATCGACTACGACAGCACCGAGATCGAAGCGATGCGGCACAGCCTCGAGACCCACCCGGCGGTGCTGCTGTTCTCCCACCGGTCCTATCTCGATGGCGTCATCGTCCCGGTGGCCATGCAGGAGAACCGGCTTCCACCCGTGCACACCTTCGCCGGGATCAACCTGTCCTTCGGCTTCATGGGACCGATCATGCGACATTCCGGCGTGATCTTCCTGCGCCGCAAGCTCGACGACCCGCTGTACAAGTACGTGCTGCGTCAGTACGTCGGGTACATCGTGGAGAAGCGCTTCAACCTGAACTGGTCCATCGAGGGCACCCGGTCCCGCACCGGAAAGATGTTGCCGCCCAAGCTCGGACTGTTGTCCTATGTCGCCGACGCCTATCTCGACGGGCGCAGCGAGGACATCCTGCTGCAGCCGGTGTCGATCAGCTTCGACCAGCTGCACGAGACCGCCGAGTACGCCGAGTACGCCCGTGGCGGGGAGAAGACCCCGGAAAGCCTGGCCTGGCTGTACAGCTTCATCAAGGCGCAGGGCGAACGCAACTACGGCAAGATCTACGTCCGCTTCCCCGAAGCGGTGTCCATGCGCCAGTACCTGGGCGAACCCAACGGTCCCATCGCCCAGGACGAGGACACCAAACGGCTGGCCATGCAGAAGATGGCCTTCGAGGTGGCGTGGCGCATCGTGCGGGTCACGCCGGTCAATGCGACGGGCCTGGTGTCGGCGTTGTTGCTCACCGCCCGGGGCATGGCACTCACCGTCGGACAGCTGCACCACACCTTCCAGGACGCACTGGATTATCTGGAGCGCAAAGAGATTCCGATGACCAACAGTGTGCTGCGGCTGCGTACGCCCGAGGGGGTGCGCGCCGCGGTCGATGCACTCTCGGGCGGGCACCCGGTGACCCGGGTGGACGGCGGCCGCGAGCCGGTGTGGCGGATCGCCAGGGACGACGAACATGAGGCCGCGTTCTACCGGAACTCGGTCATCTACGCGTTCCTGGAAACCTCCCTCATCGAGCTGGCGCTCGCACATGCCGCGCGCGCCGAATCGGACTGGCTCGAGGTGTTCTGGACCCAGGTGATCCGGCTGCGCGATCTGCTGAAGTTCGAGTTCTATTTCGCCGACTCGGCCACCTTTCGGGAGAACATCACCACGGAGATGTCCTGGGTGCCGGACTGGGAGGAGATGATCGCCTCGGGCCCCGACGGCATCAACGCCGTCCTGCAGACCAAGCGGCCCCTGCTCGGCTCGGCGATGCTGCGGCCGTTCTTCGAGGCCTACGAGATCGTCGCCGACGTGTTGCGGGACGCCGCGGCGGAGATCCCGGAGGCGGAGCTGACCAAACTGGCGCTCGGGGTCGGCCGCCAGTATGTGGCCCAGGCCAGGGTGCGCAGCGCCGAATCGGTGTCGGCGCTGCTGTTCGCCACCGCGCGCCAGGTGGTCGCCGATCAGGGGCTGCTGCGCCGTGCCGATGATCTGTCCGAACGGCGCACGACGTTCCTGCGTGAGATGCGCGGCATCCTTGCCGATATGGACACGGTCGAAGTCGCCTCCCGCGAGCAGTTCGCCGCGCGCGAGCGGGCCTCACGCCGGTCCGTGGGCCGCTGAGGGGCCCACTTACCCTTGACGGCATGACGATCGTCGCGCCACCCGTGCGCACCAGCGCCGTGTGGCCGATCCTGTGGGGTGTCGCGGCGCTGGCCGGCGCGGTGGCCGCCGGTATCGGCGGGCTGTCCATCGTGGATGCGCTGGCCGCGACGGGGCTGCCCGACCCGGGCCCCGCCACCACCTACGGGCTGCCGTTCGTGCGTGCGGTGGGCGAGATCGCCGCGGCCGTCGCCGTCGGCTCGTTCCTGATGGCCGCCTTCCTGGTGCCACCTCAGCGCAGCGGCGTGCTCGACGTCGGCGGCTACCGGGCGCTGCGCACCGGCACCATCGCCGCCGGGGTGTGGACCGTGTGTGCGGTGCTGCTGGTGCCGCTGACGGTCTCCGATATCACCGGTGCACCGTTGACCAGCAGACTCAGCCCCATCGACGTCTGGACGGTCGCCAGCATGGTGGAGACCGCGGGTACCTGGCGCTGGACGGCCCTGCTGGCCGGGATCGTCACCCTGGTCAGCATCCCGGTGCTGCGCTGGACCTGGACCCCGGTGCTGCTGGTCGGATCGCTGGTCACGCTGCTGCCGCTGGCGCTCAGCGGGCATTCGTCCTCCGGGGGCGCCCACGATGTCGCGACCAACAGCCTGCTCATCCACCTCATCGCCGGGGTGGTGTGGGCCGGCGGCCTGATGGCGCTGTGGGCACTCGCGGTGCGCGGCGGCGAACATCTCGACGTGGCGGCGCGGCGGTTCTCGGCGATCGCGCTGTGGTGCTTCGCGGCGATGGCACTGTCCGGCATCGTCAACGCGCTGGTGCGGGTGCGTCCCGGCGAACTGTTCAGCACCACCTACGGTTGGCTGCTGCTCGGCAAGGCCGCCGCGCTGCTGGTGCTCGGTGTGCTCGGGCTGCTGCAGCGCCGCTGCAGCGTCCGCGCGCTGGCCGACGATCCCGCCGCCCGCCGTCCGCTGATCCAGCTGGCGCTCGTCGAATCGATGGTGTTCGGGGTGACCTTCGGTCTCGCCGTCGCCCTCGGGCGCACCCCGCCACCGCCGCTTGCCGAACTGCCGTCGATCACCGCGGTGGAGATCGGCTATGACCTGGCCGGCCCGCCCACGTTGGCCCGGGCGCTGTTCGACTGGCGCTTCGACCTCATCTTCGGCACCGCAGCCCTCGTGGCCGCGGCGTTCTACATCGCCGGCGTGGTGCGGCTGCGCCGCCGCGGTGACGCCTGGCCGGTGGGCCGGACCATCGCCTGGTTGTGCGGCTGCGCGACGCTGCTGTTCGCGACGTCGTCCGGGGTCGGCCGCTACATGCCCGCGATGTTCAGCATGCACATGACGGCCCACATGATGTTGTCGATGCTGGTGCCGGTGCTCCTGGTGCTGGGCGCGCCGGTGACCCTGGCGCTGCGCGCGCTGCCGACGGCGGGTAAGGACCGCCCGCCGGGCATGCGGGAGTGGCTGCTGGCCGCGCTGCACAGCCGGGTGTCGACGTTCTTCACCAACCCCCTGGTGGCGACCGCGATCTTCGTGGCCGGTTTCTACGGGCTGTACTTCGGCGGCATCTTCGATGCGGCGGCCGACAGCCACGGCGCGCACCTGGCGATGAATGCGCACTTCCTGCTCAGCGGATATCTCTTCTACTGGGTGGTCATCGGGGTGGACCCGACGCCGCGGCCCATCCCGCATCTGGCCAAGCTCGCGATGGTGTTCGGCTCGTTGCCGCTGCACGCCTTCTTCGGTGTGGTGCTGATGGGCACCCAGAGCGTGCTCGCCGGCGATTTCTACCGGTCCCTCGGACTGCCGTGGCACACCGATCTGCTTGCCGATCAGCGTCTCGGTGGTGGGATCGCCTGGTCGACGGGTGAGGTGCCCCTGGTGCTGGTGATGCTTGCGCTGCTCATCCAGTGGCGGCGCAGCGACAACCGCACCGCCGTCCGGCTGGACCGGGCCGCCGACCGCGACGAGGACGCCGAACTGGCCGCCTACAACAACATGCTGGCGAAGCTGTCCAAGCTCGACGACCGCTGATCAACTGCCGTAGTTCACCGTGACGGTGCCGTCCCGGTTCACCCCGGCGCCGGGTGCCGGGACCTGCTGCACCACCCGCGCGCGCCGGTCGCTGCCGGCGTCCATATCGGGCCCCTTCAGAAACTGGCCAGTGAAGCCCAGCGCATTGAGTTGGGCCAGCGCGTCGCCGTAGAGCAGTCCCCGCAGGTCGGGCATCAAGAACTGGTTGGCGCGGGACACCTTCAGGGTGATCGGGGCATCCGAGGCCACCGATGCCCCGGCCGGCGGGTCGGTGGCAGCCACCTGCCCGGGCGGCAGCGTGCCGTCGACGTCGGCCTGCAGGATGGTGGTGAAACCGGCGGTGTCGAGATTGAGCTTGGCCTGCTCCGCCGTCTGCCCGACCACATCGGGCACGGTCCGGGCCGACGGTCCCGAACCGACGAAGATGACGATCTCATTGCTGGTGGCCGAATCCTGCTGCGCCGCCGGATCGGTCCCGATGACCCGGTCGAGTTCCTCGCTCGTGGAGGCCTGCGGCATCCGGCGCACATTCTCGAAGCCGGCGTCCGCGAGGGTTTTCACCGCCTCGTCGTAGGACAGCCGGGAGACATCCGGGATACGGCGCTGTTCGGGCCCGGTCGACACGTTGACGGTGATATCGCCGCCGGACGAGACGGATTCACCGGCCCCCGGGTCGGTGCCGATCACCCGGCCCGATTGCATCGACCCGTCGGGCTCGGTGTCCACCACCGGGCTCAGACCGCTGTCCTGGAGTTGGCTGACCGCCTCCTGCTGGGTCAGTCCCTGCACATCGGGCACGCGGACCCGGTTCATGGCGCCCACGATGTAGACGCCGGCGATCACCAGCAGGGTGACGGCCACCAGCGCACCGGCGATCACCCAGCGCCGCGAACCCCGGCGCTGCTCCTGCACGGGGAACTGCAGGGTGCTCGGGCCCCGGGTCGCGGGAATGTCGTCGGTGTCATCGGCCTGCTGCGCCGGCGCCTCAGGGGCGTTGCCGCTGCCGACCCGTCGCAGATCGGCGTGCATCTCCGCCGCGCTCTGGTAGCGGTTCTCGGGTTTCTTGGCCAGCGCCTTGAGCACCACCGCGTCGAGGTCCGGCGAGATGCCGCCATGGCGCTGTGACGGCGGGACCGGCCGCTCCCGAACATGCTGATACGCCACCGACAGCGGGGTGTCGCCGGTGAAAAGCGCCTGCCCGGTCAGCATCTCGTACAGCACGCAGCCCAGCGAGTAGACATCGGTGCGGGCGTCGACCTGCTGGCCACGAGCCTGCTCGGGGGAGAAGTACTGCGCGGTGCCGACCACCGCCGAGGTCGCGGTGAGCCGGTCCCCGGTGGTGGCGTTCATCGCGCGGGCGATCCCGAAATCCATCACCTTCACCGCGCCGGTGGGGGTGATCATGATGTTGGCCGGCTTGATGTCGCGGTGCACGATGCCGCGGCTGTGGCTGAACTCCAGCGCCGTGCACACATCGGCGATGATGGAGATCGCGCGCCTCGGGGGCAGCGCTCCGTGGCGCTGGATCAGCTTTCCGACGGTGTGGCCGTCGACGTACTCCATCACCAGGAACGGCAGGTTGCCGTTCGGGGTCTGCGCCTCGCCGGTGTCGTACACCGCCACGATCGACGGGTGGTTCAGCGATGCGGTGTGCTTGGCCTCCCGGCGGAACCGCTGATAGAAGTTCGGGTCACGGGCCAGGTCGGCGCGCAGGATCTTGATCGCGACATCGCGGTGCAGCCGGACGTCGCGCGCCTTGTGCACCTCCGACATGCCGCCGAAACCCAGGATTTCGCCCAGCTCGTAGCGGTCGGTCAGCTGCTGCGGCACGGTCATGGCGCGCTGCCGATCTCGTCGAAGCTGTTACATCCCACGCGTTGATCTTCTCTCAGCACCGACGCGGCGGGTTGCGAGACCCCATTGTTGACCGGAATCCCGGTGCGCTACCCCTGGACGGGCAGCGCCCGCCTGGGCTGCGGCGGCAGGAACTGGTAGTCGCCGCGCGGATAGACCACCTGCGGCCACCAGAACCAGCGGCCCAGCAGGGTGGCGATGGACGGCATGAGCAGTGACCGGACGATCAGTGTGTCGACCAGCAGGCCGATGGCGATGGTGGAGCCCATCTGGGCCAGCACCACCAACTGGCTGCCCAGCATGGCCGCCATGGTGGCCGCGAACACCAGCCCTGCCGAGGTCACGACGCCACCGGTGCCCGCCATCGACCGGATGATGCCGGTCTTGAGCCCGGCGTGGATCTCCTCCCGGAACCGTGACACCAGCAGCAGGTTGTAATCGGCGCCCACGGCCAACAGGATGATGACCGACATCAGCATCACCAGCCAGTGCACGTGGATGCCGAGCAGGTTCTGCCAGATCAACACCGAGATGCCGAAAGAGGCGGCGATCGAGCTGCCCGCGGTGGCGACGATGACCAGTGCTGCCACGGCGCTGCGGGTCAGGATGAGCATGATCATGAAGATCAGCGTCAACGCCGACACCACCGCGATCATCAGGTCGTAGCGGGCGCCGTCGGCCATATCCTTGTACGTCGCGGCGACCCCACCGAGATAGATCTTGGCGTCGGACAACGACGACATCTTCAGCGCGTCCTGGGCGGCCTTGCGTTCGGAATCGACGCGGGCGATGCCCTCCGGTGTCGCCGGGTCGGTCTCGTGGGTGATGAACATGCGCGCCGACTTGCCGTCCGGTGACAGGAACATCTTGAGGCCGCGTTCGAAGTCGGGGTTCTGGAACGCCTCCGGCGGGAGGAAGAACAGGTCGTCGTTCTTTGCCTCGTCAAAGCTCTGTCCCATCGCCAGCGCGGTGTTGTTACTGGCCTCCATCTGATCCAGCAGCGCCTTCTGCGAGTTGTACGACGCCAGCGACAGGTCTCGGCTGGTTTTCATCGCTGCGATCGACTGGGGCAGCAGCGCGGTCAGCTTGGGCGCGATACCGGCCAGCTGGTCGGTGTTGACCTGCACGTCACCGGTCATGCTGGTCACTTCGTCGATCGAATCGAGAGCATCAAAGACCGACCTGGTGGCCGCACACATCGGGATGTCGAAACAGTGTGGTTCCCAATAGAAGTAATTGCGCAGCGGCCGGAACTGATCATCGAAGTTCGCGATGTTGTCCCGCAGTTGTTCGGTGACCTTGAGCAGATCCTGGGACTTGGCCGCCGAGTCCTGGGTGAGCTTGGTCTGCTGCAGCGACAGCTGATACTGCTGCTCCAGGATGTCGATCGACTGGTTCGTCGATTCGATCGTCTTGAGCTGATCGGCCAGTTGCTGGCGCTGGAACGGCAGGTTCATGTTGCTCGTCTGGCCCTGCACGCTGGTCTGGAAGGGAATTGAGCTGTGCTGGATGGGGATTCCCAGCGGCCGGGTGATGTTCTGCACCATGGCGATGCCCTCGGTGTGCATGACGTTTCGCGCCACCGCGTTGAGCACCAGCATGTCGGCGGGGTTACGCATATCGTGTTCGGATTCGACCATCAGGATGTCCGGGTTCATCCGGGCCTGCGAGAAATGCCGGTCGGCCGCGGCGAATCCGACGTTCACCGGAGCATCGTCGGGCAGGAAGAAGCGGTCGTTGTAGGCCGCCTTGTACCCGGGGATCGCGACGATCCCGACGAGGACCACGAACAGGCTGGCGACCAGCACCGGAGCCGGCCAGCGCACCACCGACGTGCCCACGCGGCGCCAGAACCGGCTTTGCGGAGGACGTTTGGACTCATACCAGCCGACCCGGCTGCCGAGGAACAACACGGCGGGACCCAGCGTGACGGCCGAGGCCACCACCACGACCATGCCGATGGCGACCGGGGCGCCCATGGTGCTGAAGTACGGCAACCGCGAGAAACTCAGGCAGTAGGTCGCTCCGGCGATGGTCAGACCGGAGCCGACGATCACCGGCGCGACGGACTTGAACGTTGTGTAGTAAGCAGATTCGCGATCCTCACCCATGCCGCGCGCTTCGCGATAGCGACCGAAGATGAAGATGCCGTAGTCGGTGGCCGCCGCGATGGCCAGCATGGTCAGGATGTTCCCGGCGAACGTGGTCAACCCGAACACGTCCTGCATGGCCAACACCGAGATGACACCGCGCGCGGTCAGCAGCCCGATGAAGGTCAGAAAAAGCTGCACGAGTGTGGTTTTGACCGAGCGGTAAACGACCAGCAGCATGGCGGCGATCGCGACCAGCGTGTACAGGGTGATCTGACCCAGGCTGGCATTGCCGATGACGTGCATGTCGTTGGTCAGGGCCGCGGGCCCGGCCACGTAGGCCCCGACACCCGGTGGGGCCTGTGTTTCCGCGATGGCCTTGCGGACGGCTTCGACACCCTCGTTGGCCAGTGTCTGGCCCTGCTCACCGGCCAGGTTCAGCATCACGTAAGACGCCTTGCCGTCCGCGCTCTGGGCGCCGGCCGCGGTCAGGGTGTCGCCCCAGAAATCCTGGATGTGCTGGATGTGGGCGGGATCCTGTTCCAGCTTGTCGATGATGTCGTTGTAGTAGTCGTGGGCGTCCGGCCCGAGCGGTTTGTCACCCTCGATGATCACCATCACCGTCGCGTTGGAGTTGAACTCCTTGAAGTTGTCGCCCATCCGCTTCATGGCGATCACCGACGGTGCGTCATCTGGTGTCATTGGCGCCGAGTGCAATTCGCCGACCACTTCGAGCTGCGGGGCGATCACGTTCACCAGGACGGTGAAGGCCACCCAGACCAGCACGATGGGCACCGCCAGGATGCGGATGGTGTGCGGGAGAACGGGATGCTTCTTCTTGTCCGCCGGCTCGGTGTTGGCGGTTGCACTGGTCATGCGCGATGCGCCTCCGGGTTCTTGCTCGTCGCTCATGCGGACTTCACCAGGCAGTAGGTCTGGGCGTTGATGCCGTCAGCTGTCTGCTCCTCACGGACGGTTCCGTTCACGGTGACCCGGCACCCGACCTGCTGCCCCTCGGCGCGGGCCATCAGGCTGGCGCTCACCGTCGGCAACGTCGTCGACAGGGTGATCGACCACGGCAGCGCTGCGGTGATCGAGTGGACATTGGCGTCAGGGTCGAAATAGCTGATCTCGGCGGTGTCGCCCGGGGCGCCGTAGACGTCGTAGACCAGGACCTTGGGGTTGAACTGCACGATCTCGATACCGGCGCCCGCATTCGCGTTCAGATCCTCGGACGCGAACATCTTGTGCAGGCGCGAGACCACGAGCCCCGAGATCGCCAGCACGACGATGAGCACCAGCGGAATCCACAGCTTTTTCAGCCAGCGTCCTACCGGAAATGACTTCACCCCAACCTCTTTCACAGTTCAATAGGCCGCGCGGACCGTGGATGTGGACCGGGGCGGATCAGCCGGATGCGTCGTCGGCCGGTCCGGCCGTGTCCGCGTCGGCGGTCAGCCTGGCCAGGATCGGCGCAGCCACCCGCGCCGAGAGCCACAATGCGTTCTGTTCTTCCGGGGAAAGTGTCGTGAGAAGCTCGGCAAGGCGCTCCCGGCGCAGCCGCCGGCGATCATCGAGCAGTGCCTGCCCCTGCTCGGTGATCCCGAGCAGGCAGGCGCGACCGTCGTCGGGGTCGGGAACCCGGGCGACCAGACCGGCGCGCTCGAGCCGCTGCATCAGCTGGGTCATCGACGGTTGGCTGACGCCTTCCTTGGCCGCCAGCGCGGTCAGCCGGATCGGACCCTCCTGGGACACCCGGTTGATGGCGAACACGGCCGAGGCGCTCAGGTCGGCGCGGTCGGAAAGGAATCGGGCGGTCAGATCCGTCGCGTCATCGAGTAGCTGACCGATGCATTCCTGCGCCTGCTCCTCGGAGAGTTGCTGACTCACATCGATATCTATATCACGAAGCCTATCTAATTTATAGCCGAAATGGCCTCGCCAGCTGTGAGTGTGCTGTCAAGAGCGCTGAATGGCGCCCAACTACATGCTCAGTGTGATGTAGGGGTTCCCTCGCGGATTGTGCACAATGCCGGATCCATCCACAGGCGACGGTGCGACGGAGGTGCCGCCGGGCGGCATGTCGGTGACCGGCGGGTCAATGGGTGCACGAGCCGGCGACAGCGCCGGCGTCCAGAAATGAGTGAAAGGCACCTGCCATGTTCGAAACACCGTTTTCCGTCGTCGGAAACGTGGTCACCGATCCCATCTTGCGCCGCGTCGGCGAACAGGACTTCCTCAAGTTCCGGGTGGCCAGCAACTCGCGCCGGCGCAGCGCAGAGGGCGAATGGGAACCCGGCAATGCGCTGTACCTCACCGTCAACTGCTGGGGAAAGGTCGCCGACGGGGTGGCCGGCGTGCTCTACAAGGGTGATCCGGTGGTCGTCGTGGGCCAGATCTACACCAGCGAATACGACGACAAAGAGGGCAACCATCGGTCCACTGTCGAGGTGCGCGCGATATCGGTCGGGCCGGATCTGAGCCGCTGCCGGGCCAAGCTCGACCGGGTCCGGCCGGCCGCCGATCCGGTGCCGGCAGCCGGACCCGACGGTGGTGAGGGCGCCGAACACACCGGCGAGCCGGAGGAGCTGCCGATCTCGGCGTAACCGGGCGGCCCGGTCGTGCCTAGGATGGTGCCGCGAGACTTTGGCGGACGAAAGGCAAGACGACGGCATGGCCGAATTCATCTACACGATGCGGAAGGTGCGCAAGGCGCACGGCGACAAGGTCATTCTTGACGACGTTTTCCTGAACTTCCTTCCGGGAGCCAAGATCGGCGTCGTCGGTCCCAACGGGGCCGGTAAGTCGAGCGTCCTGAAGATCATGGCCGGCATCGACCAACCCAACAACGGCGACGCCTTCCTCCAACCGGGCGCGACGGTCGGCATCCTCATGCAGGAGCCCGAGCTCGACGAGACCAAGACCGTCCGCGAGAACGTGGAGGACGGCGTCGCCATCAAGGGCAAGCTCAACCGGTACAACGAGGTTGCCGAGCTGATGGCCACCGACTACACCGACGCCCTCATGGAAGAGATGGGCCAGCTGCAGGAGGAGCTCGACGCCGCCGACGCCTGGGATATCGATTCTCAGCTGGAGCAGGCGATGGACGCGCTGCGCTGCCCGCCGCCCGACGAGCCGGTCACCCACCTGTCCGGTGGCGAGAAGCGTCGCGTGGCGCTGTGCAAGCTGCTGCTGTCCAAGCCGGACCTGCTGCTGCTCGACGAGCCCACCAACCACCTCGACGCCGAGAGCGTGCTGTGGCTGGAGCATCACCTCGCCGACTACAAGGGCGCGATCCTGGCGGTCACCCACGATCGCTACTTCCTGGACAACGTCGCCGAGTGGATCCTGGAGCTCGACCGCGGCCGCGCATACCCCTATGAGGGCAACTACTCCACCTACCTGGAGAAGAAGGCCGAGCGCCTGGAGGTCCAGGGCAAGAAGGACCAGAAGCTGCAGAAGCGGCTGAAGGACGAACTGGCCTGGGTGCGTTCCGGCGCCAAGGCCCGGCAGGCCAAGAGCAAGGCCCGTCTGGACCGCTACGACGAGATGGTGGCCGAGGCCGAGAAGACCCGCAAGCTCGACTTCGAGGAGATCCAGATCCCGGCACCGCCGCGGCTGGGCAACCTGGTGGTCGAGGTGAGCCACCTCGACAAGGGCTTCGACGGCCGCATCCTCATCAAGGACCTGTCCTTTACATTGCCGCGTAACGGCATCGTCGGTGTGATCGGCCCCAACGGTGTCGGTAAGACGACGCTGTTCAAGACCATCGTCGGCCTCGAGGAGGCCGACAGCGGTGAGGTCAAGGTCGGCGAGACGGTCAAGCTGAGCTACGTCGACCAGAGCCGCGCGGGCATCGACCCGAAGAAGAACGTCTGGCAGGTGGTCTCGGACGGGCTGGACTACATCGAGGTCGGTCAGAACGAGATCCCGTCCCGCGCCTACGTGTCGGCCTTCGGTTTCAAGGGCCCCGATCAGCAGAAGCCCGCGGGCGTGCTGTCCGGTGGTGAACGCAACCGGTTGAACCTGGCGCTGACCCTCAAAGAGGGCGGCAACCTGATCCTGCTCGACGAGCCGACCAACGACCTCGACGTCGAGACGCTGTCCTCGCTGGAGAACGCGCTGGAGCAGTTCCCCGGTTGTGCCGTGGTGATCTCCCACGATCGCTGGTTCCTGGACCGCACCTGCACGCACATCCTGGCGTGGGAGGGCGATGACGACAACGAGGCCAAATGGTTCTGGTTCGAGGGCAACTTCGGTGCCTACGAAGAGAACAAGGTCCAGCGCCTGGGCGCCGATGCGGCACGCCCGCACCGGGTAACCCACCGCAAGTTGACGCGCGACTGAACCTGCGGGAGTGCCCGCGAACCGGGCCTTGGCATCACTAAGGTTGCACGTGTGTGCCGTTGCGGCGGCAGGTCTCAGCGCAGAGGCAAGAGGTGAGGAGCCTTGGGCATGACGGTGAATCCCGGAACCACTGAACAGGTGCAGCTGAGTCAGGACGCACTTTCGCGACTGACGAGCGCCTACGTCGAGACCCACCACGGTCCGCACGGTGACGCGCCCGCGGCCGACACCGCGGTCACCGCACCGATCGAACGTGGCGCCCCGACGAAGGTGACACCGCAGCTGCTCGCGGCGCACACCAAGATGGGCCACCGCCGCACACCGGGGGAGACCCTGGTGGCGGTGTACCCGGCCGACGACCCGGGTGGCTTCGGCCCGGCGATCCAGGTCGTCACCGACTACAGCGCCATGCTGATGGATTCGGTGACGGTGCTGCTACACCGTCTCGGTGTCGCCTACGTATGGGTGATGAACCCGGTGCTGCGCGCCCGCCGGGGCTCCGACGGTGAGCTGCTGGCGCTGGCGCCGGCCTCGGATCCGGATGCCCCCGACGGGGCCGACGAGATGTGGATCCACGTCGGGCTGTCGCCGACCGCAGATCCCGCGGCGGTGGACGAGGTGGCGGGCCTGCTGCCGTCGGTACTCGCCGACGCCCGGCAGGTCGCCGCCGATTCGGCGGCGCTCAACGCGACGCTGATCGGGTTGGCCAACGCACTGGATTCCGATCATGCCGGGCACTTTCCGGGCCCCGACCGCCGCGATGTCGCCGCGCTGTTGCACTGGCTCGGCGACGGCCATTACGTGCTGCTCGGCTACCAGCGGTGTGCGGTGCACAACGGGCAGGCCACCGTCGACCCGGCCAGCCGGCTGGGCATCCTCAAATTGCGCACCGATGTGCTGCCGCAGCTGACCGAGGCGGACGACCTGCTGGTGCTGGCGCAGGCCACCATGCCCAGCTTCCTGCGGTATGGCGCCTATCCGTACATCGTCGTGGTCCGCGAGAACCCGGCCGGGCCGGCGTCCAACCAGGCCGTCGAACACCGTTTCGTCGGGCTGTTCACCGTCGCCGCCCTGAACGCCAACGTGCTGGAGATCCCGCTGATCTCGCGCCGCGTGGATGAGGCGCTCGCGCAGTCGCACTCCGACCCGAGTCACCCGGGTCAGCTGATGCTCGACGTCATCCAGACCATTCCGCGGTCCGAGTTGTTCGCGCTGCACACCCCGGACCTGCTGGAAATGGCAAGGGCGGTCGTCGATCTCGGATCGTTACGGCGCACCTTGCTGTTCCTGCGCGCCGATCAGCTGGGCCACTTCGTCTCTGCGCTGGTGTACCTGCCGCGCGACCGCTACAC
Source organism: Mycolicibacterium frederiksbergense (assembly GCA_030499155.1). Classification (GTDB taxonomy): domain Bacteria; phylum Actinomycetota; class Actinomycetes; order Mycobacteriales; family Mycobacteriaceae; genus Mycobacterium; species Mycobacterium frederiksbergense_A. Next base: position 3,498,782 of record JAUKNU010000001.1, read on the forward strand.
CACCGCGGTGCGGTTGGCGATCCAGGACATCCTGGTCCGTGAGCTCGGCGGGGTCAGTATCGAGTACGCCGCCAGGGTCAGTGAATCACCCTGGGCGGTAGTGCATTTCACCGTGAAGATGCCCGACGGCAGCCAGCGCGCCGATATCGACACCTCGGCCGACAACGAGGTCCGGATCCAGCATCTGCTGACCGAAGCGGCCCGTACCTGGGCGGACCGCCTGATCGGTTCGGTGAAGACCGAATCGATCAGTCTGGCCGACGCCGAATACTACGCCGGGGCCTTTCCCGAGATCTACAAGCAGGCCTTCACCCCGCAGGCGGCCATCGAAGACATCGCGATCATCGAAGAGCTGCAAGATAACTCGGTCAAGCTGGTGTTCCGCGACGGCGGTGCGGAGCGGGTGGACCTGCTCACCTGGTACCTGGGTGGCCGGTCTGCTTCGCTGTCCGAACTGCTGCCGATGTTGCAGTGCATGGGTGTGGTGGTGCTCGAGGAGCGACCGTTCACCGTCACCCGGCCCGACGGACTGGTGGTCTGGATCTACCAGTTCGTGGTGTCCCCGCACCAGTCCATCCCCACCACGCCCGAGGCCGAGATCGAGGATGTGGCCCAGCGTTTCGCCGATACGGTGACCGCGATCTGGCACGGCCGCGCCGAGATCGACCATTTCAACGAACTGGTGTTGCGGGCCGGCCTGACCTGGCAGCAGGTCACCATCCTGCGGGGCTACGCGAAGTACCTGCGCCAGGCCGGCTTCCCGTACAGCCAGTCCCACGTCGAGGGCGTGCTCAACGGAAATCCGCGCACGGCCCGGTCACTGGTCGAGTTGTTCGAGGCGCTCTTCACCCCGGAGGCCGATGTCGCGGACGGCGGCCGGAAACTGGATGCCCAGGCCGCGGCGGCCGCGGTCGCCGCCGATATCGATGCACTGGTCAGCCTGGACACCGATCGTGTGCTGCGGGCCTTCGCCGGCCTGATCCAGGCGACGCTGCGCACCAACTATTTCGTCGAGAGCCCGGATTCGGCGCGCGCCCAGAATGTGCTGTCCTACAAGCTCAACCCGGGGTTGATCGATGAACTGCCGCTGCCCAAGCCGCGATTCGAGATCTTCGTCTACTCGCCTCGAGTCGAGGGCGTGCACCTGCGTTTCGGTTTCGTGGCCCGCGGTGGCCTGCGCTGGTCGGATCGCCGCGAGGATTTCCGCACCGAGGTCCTGGGGCTGGTCAAGGCGCAGGCCGTCAAGAATGCCGTCATCGTCCCGGTCGGCGCCAAGGGCGGGTTCGTCGTCAAATCGCCGCCGCAGCCCAGCGGGGATGCCGCGGTGGACCGTGATGCCACCCGCGCCGAGGGGGTGGCCTGCTACCGGCTGTTCATCTCGGGCCTGCTGGATCTGACCGACAACGTCGACAAGTCCAGCGGTGCGGTGGTCACCCCGGCCGGGGTCGTGCGACGCGACGGGGATGACGCCTACCTGGTGGTGGCCGCCGACAAGGGCACGGCCACCTTCTCCGATATCGCCAATGACGTTGCGCAGTCCTACGGTTTCTGGCTCGGGGACGCCTTCGCCTCCGGCGGATCGGTGGGCTACGACCACAAGGCGATGGGCATCACCGCCAAGGGCGCCTGGGAATCGGTGAAGCGGCACTTCCGCGAGCTGGGCGTCGACACCCAGTCCCAGGACTTCACCGTGGCCGGCGTCGGCGATATGAGCGGTGACGTGTTCGGCAACGGCATGCTGCTGTCCCCGCACATCCGGCTGATCGCGGCCTTCGACCACCGCGACATCTTCCTGGATCCCAACCCGGACGCCGCCACCTCCTTTGCCGAACGGGAGCGCATGTTCGCCCTGCCACGATCCAGCTGGGCGGATTACGACCGCACGCTGATCAGCGAGGGCGGCGGGGTGTTCAGCCGGCAACAGAAGTCGATCCCGATCAGCCCGCAGGTGCGCCACGCGCTGGGACTGCCCGACGGCGTCGAGGAGATGACCCCGCCGGCCCTGATGAAGGCGGTGCTGCTGGCGCCGGCCGACCTGTTCTGGAACGGCGGCATCGGCACCTACGTCAAGTCCGAGACCGAATCCGATGCCGACGTCGGCGACCGTGCCAACGACGCCATCCGCGTCAACGGAAACCAGTTGCGGGTCAAGGTGGTCGGTGAGGGCGGAAACCTCGGCGTCACCCAGCGTGGGCGTATCGAATTCGACCTCGCCGGCGGCCGGATCAACACCGACGCGCTGGACAACTCCGCGGGTGTGGACTGCTCGGACCATGAGGTCAACATCAAGATCTTGATCGACTCGCTGGTGACGGCGGGCAAGGTGGGCGCCGATGAGCGCACCCCGCTGCTCATGTCGATGACCGACGAGGTGGGCCGGCTGGTGTTGGCCGACAACATCGATCAGAACGACCTGATGGGCACCAGTCGCGCGAACTCGGCCAGCCTGCTTCAGGTGCACGCCCGGCTGATCAAGGAGTTCGTCACCGAGCGGGGGCTCAACCGCGAGCTGGAGGCGTTGCCGTCGGAGAAGGAGATCCTGCGCCGCCACGAGCTCGGGATCGGCCTGAGCTCACCGGAACTGGCCACCCTGATGGCCCACGTCAAGCTCGCGCTCAAGGACGAACTGCTGCGCACCGACCTGCCCGACCAGGAAGTGTTCGCCGCACGCCTGCCGCAGTACTTCCCGGTGGAGTTGCGGGACCGGTTCACCAGCGAGATCCGATCGCATCAGCTGCGTCGCGAGATCGTCACCACGATGCTGGTCAACGATCTCGTCGACACCAGCGGGATCACCTACGCCTACCGGATGACCGAGGACACCGGTGTCGGTCCGGTCGACGCGGTGCGCAGCTTTGTGGCCACCGATGCGATCTTCGGGATCAGCGAGATCTGGCAGGGCATCAAGGACGCCGGGAACACCGGTATTCCGTGTGCGGTGACCGACCGCATGACGCTGGATCTGCGCCGGGTCATCGACCGGGCCGGGCGCTGGCTCATCAACTACCGGCCGCAGCCGCTGGCGGTCGGCGCCGAGATCAACCGGTTCGCGGAGAAGGTGGCGCTGCTGTCGCCGCAGATGTCGAAGTGGCTGCGCGGTGACGACAAGGCGATCGTGGCCAAGGAGTCCGGCGAGTTCGAGGCCCAGGGTGTGTCCAAGGAACTGGCCTACACGGTCGCCACCGGGCTGTACCGCTACAGCCTGCTCGACGTGATCGATATCGCCGATATCGCCGACCGTGATGCCGCCGAGGTGGCCGACGCGTACTTCGCGCTCATGGATCATCTCGGTATCGACGGCCTGCTGACCGCGATCTCGCAGCTCGAGCGCGACGACCGGTGGCATTCGTTGGCGCGCTTGGCCATCCGTGACGACATCTATGGGTCGCTGCGGGCCCTGTGCTTCGATGTGCTGGCCGTCGGCGAGCCCGATGAGACCGGTGAGCAGAAAATCGAGGAGTGGGAGCTGACGAACAGTTCCCGCGTGGATCGGGCGCAACGGACCCTCGACGAGATTCACACCGACGGCCAGCTCGACCTGGCGACCCTGTCGGTGGCCGCCCGCCAGATCCGCAGCATGACGCGAACAACAGGAACGGGAACAAGTGGCTGAGCGTTTCACCACACCGGTGCCGGTGCGCTGGTCGGATATCGACATGTACCAGCACGTCAACCACGCCACCATGGTGACCATCCTCGAAGAGGCACGCGTGCCCTTTCTGCACGAGCCGTTCGTCAACGACATCGACACGATCGGATTACTGATCGCCGAGGTGAAGGTCACCTACAAGGGCCAACTGCGCCTGATGGATTCGCCTCTGCAGGTGACCATCTGGGTGAGCAGGCTGCGCGCGGTGGATTTCAACCTCGGCTATGAGGTGCGCTCGGTGCACGCCGATCCGGAGTCCAAGCCCGCGGTGATCGGCGAGACCCAGCTGGCAGCCTTCAACATCGAGGAGCAGAAGCTGGTGCGGCTGCTTCCGCACCACCGCGCGTATCTCCAGCGTTTTCAGCGGTGAGCTCACCCGAACGCGGCCTGTGGCTCGACACCGCACACCGAGAAGACCTGTCCACCTTCGTGGACCGGGCCCTGCGGCTCGATGATGCGGCGGTGATCCGGTTCCGCGAACGCCCGGGCACCGGCCAGGTGGTGGCCTGGGTGTCCACCGGTTTCGATGTACTGGCCAGCCGGGTGGTGGCCGGGCGGGTGCGCCCCGCCGACCTGTCGGTGGGAGCCGACACCCTGGTGCGGTCACTGTCGGCGGTGGATGCCTCCGGGTATGTCGAGCCGGGTTTCGCGATGGACTCGGCCTGGCGCGGGGTGCTGCCACCCGATACCGGATTCGTGCATCTGGACGACGTACCGGCCTGGGCGATCCTGGAGTTGGTGGAGCGGGGCACCGCACTGGCCAAGGAGCACAGCAGTGCGCACGGGCCGCCGGCCTCGCTGCTGGATCAGGAGGTCCTGGCGGTCAGCGCCGGTGAGACCACCGTGGGGATCCCGATGCGTTGCGTGTTCGCGTTGACCGCCATGGGTTTTCTGCCGCAGAGCGCCGATGTGCTGTCCACCGATGAGATCGTGCGGGTCCGGGTACATCCGGCGTGGCTGCGGGTCGACGCCCGGTTCGGCACGGTGTATCGCCGCCTGGGTGACCCGGCAATGGTGCTGCGCTGAGCTACACCAACCAGGCCGCGGTGTCCGGCGGCAACAGCCCGCCCTCCAGCGGTCCGCTGGTCAACAGCACCTCGCCGTCCGGCAGCGCGATGGGGGCTTCTCCGGCATTGAACGCGCATATCAGCCCGCCCGGTCGCCGGAATGTCGAGTCACCGAGCCATTCGACGGCGTCACCGGCGAATTCCGCACGCCCGGTGCGCAACTCGATGGCACGCCGGTACAACATCAAGGTCGACGACGGGTCGGCCAGCTGGGCCTCGACCGTCAGGGAACCCCAGTCGACGGGCATCGGCAGCCAGGTCTGCGATGACGAGGAGAACCCGTACGGCGGCGCGGACCCGCTCCACGGCATCGGTACCCGGCAACCGTCGCGGCCACGCTCCACCCGCCCGGAGCGCTCCCACACCGGGTCCTGCAGCACCTCGTCGGGCAGTTCGGCATTGGGCAGTCCCAGTTCCGCACCGTTGTAGACGAATACGGTGCCCGGCAAGGCCAGCTTCACCAGTGCCATCGCCCGCGCCCGCCGCAGTCCGGCGGTCCCGTCGCCGTAGCGGCTGACCTCGCGCGGCACATCGTGGTTGGACAGCGTCCAGGTCGGTGCCGCCCCGGCCAGTGCCGCGGCGTCCAGCGAGTTGTCGATGGCCGCCCGGATGCCTGCGGCGTCGTAATCGGTCTGCACCAGTTGGAAGTTGAAGCCCAGGTGCAGTTCGTCGGGGCGCAGGTACTTGGCGAACTGTTCGTTGCCATGCACCCAGATCTCGCCGACGGTGACAGCGTCGGGATAGTCGTCGAGCACGGTGCGGATGAACCGGTGGATGTCGTGCACGGCGTCGTTGTCGAAGCGGGGGTCGTCGGCCTTGTTGCGCAGCAGCTCGTTCTCGGTCAAATCCATGTCCGGCAGGGCCGGCGGCTTGGCCATGCCGTGCGCGACATCGATGCGGAAACCGTCCACGCCGCGGTCCAGCCAGAACCGCAGCGTCTTCTCGATGTCCTCGAAGACCTCGGGGTGCTCCCAGTTCAGGTCGGGCTGGGCGGCATCGAACAAGTGCAGGTACCACTGCCCGTCGGGCACCCGGGTCCAGGCCGGGCCGCCGAAGATCGACACCCAGTTGTTGGGTGGCTCGTCGCCGACACCGTCGCGGAAGATGAAGCGGTCCCGCCGGGCGGGATCGGCCAGCGCCTCGACGAACCACGGATGCGCCGAGCTGACGTGGTTGGGCACCAGGTCCATGGTGACCCGGATGCCGCGGGCATGCGCCGCGTCGAGCAGGCGGTCCAGCGCGTTCAGGTCACCGAAGAGTGGATCGATATCGCGGGGGTCCGAGACGTCGTAGCCGTGGTCGGCCATCGGGGACACCATCACCGGGTTGAGCCACAGGGCCTGCACGCCCAGCTCGGCGAGGTAGTCCAGCCGCTCGGTGATGCCGTCGAGATCGCCGACGCCGTCACCGTTGCTGTCAGAAAACGAGCGCGGATAGACCTGATAGAAGACGGCCTTGGCCCACCACTCCGGGCGAGCGAAGCGATGGGGGATGGGCGGTGGCATCAGAACGCCGAGTTGACCATCGAATCGGCGGCCATCTGCAGGTAGTCCAGCAGGGCCCGCCGGTGCGCGTCGTCCAGGGTGGCCGAGTCGATCGAGGCCACGGCGGTGTGCATGCACCGCAGCCAGGCGTCACGTTCGAGATAGCCGATCCGAAACGGTGCGTGCCGCATCCGCAACCGGGGGTGTCCGCGCTGATCGGAGTAGGTACGGGGGCCGCCCCAGTACTGCTCAAGGAACAGCCGCAGCCGCTCCTCGGCGCCGTCCATATCGTCCTCGGGGTACAGCGGCAGCAGGATCTCGTCGTCGCGCACCTGCTCGTAGAACCGCGCCACGATCGCGGCGAACGTGGCGTGGCCTCCGACTTCGTCGTAGAACGAGCGTTGCGGCTGAGTCACCGCACCCATTGTTCCCGATCAGCCGCGGCGCCCTCGCGGGGACCGTGGCGGTTAGCGCACCTAACAGAATTTTCACCGGAAATTCACCGGACTGACCAGCGAACACCGACAAAATTGCCGTGCGATCGGCTTCAAATCGTGGTGAACTGTCTTTCCGGAGGACGAATGTCGCAGCGCAAGAAAAGCCCTGCTCGACGACAGGGCTACCGATTCCCCACGGCCGTGGCCGATTCTGCCGGCGCGCACTCCTTACAAGTCGCCGACGTTCCGCCTGCCGCCCACCAGGGTTCCGTCTGGGGGCGGCGCAGGGTGCTGCTGCTGAATTCCACCTATGAACCACTCACGGCGTTGCCGATGCGCCGGGCCGTCATCATGCTGATGTGCGGTAAGGCCGACGTCGTCCACGACGACCCCTCCGGGCCGGTGATCCATTCGGCGTCCCGCACCATCGTGGTGCCGTCGGTGATCCGGTTGCGCACCTTCGTGCGGGTGCCCTACCGCGCCCGCATCCCGATGACGCGTGCCGCGCTGATGCATCGCGACCGGTTCCGCTGCGCGTACTGCGGGCAGAAGGCCGACACCGTCGACCATGTGGTGCCACGCAGTCGCGGCGGTGAGCACTCCTGGGAGAACTGCGTCGCGGCGTGCTCGTCCTGTAACCACCGCAAGGCCGACCGGACGCTGGCCGAACTGGGCTGGTCGCTGCATTCGGTGCCGATGCCACCCAAGGGGCAGCACTGGCGGCTGCTGTCCTCGGTGAAGGAATTGGACCCGGCCTGGGTCAGATATCTGGGCGAGGGCGCGGCGTGATGCGCGCTGCGATACGGTTTGCATCGTGAGTACAGGCTTAGCCCATGCCCTGATGGGTGGGATCCCGATCGTGGTGTTTCTGGTACTGGCTGCGCTGGCCTACCGCCACAAGGGTCCGCACCCTGAGTCCTACAAGCTCGGCGACGAGTGGACCCACGACCCGATCCTGTGGGCGGCCGATGAGCCGGCCGATCACGGCCACGGTGGCCACGGGTCGCACGTGACGGTGGGAGGTGGCGCAAGTGGCAAGTGGTAGTCACGAACTCGCAACCACCCGCACCGACGTCGATCTGCCCTACGGCTACGCGCTGACCTCCAGCGGCCGCATCTCGGGAGTCACCGAGCCCGGTGAGCTGTCGGTGCACTACCCGTTCTCGACCAAGGATCTGGTCGCCCTCGACGTCGCGCTCAAGTACGGCTCGCGCTACGCCAAGGCCCGGTTCGCGGTGTTCATCGGCGATCTCGGTGCCGATACCGCCGCCACGGCGCGCGAGATCCTGGCCAAGGTGCCGACGCCGGACAACGCCGTGCTGTTCGCGGTGTCGCCCAATCAGAAGGCCATCGAGGTCGTCTACGGCGCCGATGTGAAGGGGCGCGGCATCGAGACCGCCGCACCACTGGGCATCTCGGCCGCGCTCGGCTCGCTGCGCGACGGCAACCTGATCGACGCTCTGGTGAGCGCCATCAACGTCACCTCCGCGGCGGTCTCGCCGCGCTGACCGCTGTGCACATCGGCCCCGGTATCGAAGTTCGGTACCGGGGCCGATTGCGCTACAGGACGGCCTGTGTCATCGACGTGCGGATCTCGATGTAGCGGGTCAGGAACGCGCGCTCGTCGAGCCGCTTGCGCCGCATCCAGTGTGTGACTTCCTCATTGCACTTGCTGGCATTGCAGGCCGCGCACGCGGGCACCACGTTCTCGACCGTGTACCTGCCGCCGCGTGAGATCGCCATGACGCAGTCGCGTTGCATCGGCTTGTCGGTCACCCCGCAGTAGGCGCAGCCACCCCAGGCATCCCGGATCGCCGACCACTGTTCGGGGGTCAGATCGTTGACGACGGCCTTGACCCGGCGGATGCGCTTGCGCGCCGCCCTGGCTCTACGACTGTTGCTGGCCGCCATTCCCACAGCGTATTGCCGGCGAGCGACCGCGTTTGTGCGCGCCGTGCGGCGTGTCGGCGCACAGACGCGGTCGCCCGAGCAGCGATCAGCTCACATCGAAGGCGCGGGCCCGCAACGAGCGCTCCACGCCCGCACGTCCCTCCAGCACCAGGCGGTGCAACGCGGGCGGCACATCCGGTCCGGACAGGAAGGCATCCGCGGCGTCCAGGCCGCCCTGGCTGATATCCCACGAGGGGTACAGCCCGATCACCACGGTCTGGGCGACCTCGCTCGAGCGGCGTTCCCACACGCCCGCGATGGACGCGAAGTACAGGTCGCGGAACCGCGCGAGCAGGCTGCCCTGCCCGGGCTGCGCGAATCCGCCGACGATCGCGCGGGTGGTGATGTTGGCCAGGGTGTCGTCCTCGATCACCCGCTGCCAGGCGGCGTTCTTCACCGTCACCTGGGGGCGGGCCGCCGCGGCGGCGGCCGCATTGCGCTTACCGGCTGCCGTCGGATCGCGCTCGGCCTCGGCGTCGATGAACGGGCTGTCGGTACCGTCGGCGTCGATCACACCGGCGGCGGCCAGCGCGGTCACGATGCGCCAGCGCAGATCGGTGTCGATGACCAGGCCGGCCAGGTTGACCGCGGCGGGCTCGTTGTCCAGCAGGGTCGACAGCACGGCGATGTGGTTGGGCGCCAGCACCGAGGTGCACAGCGCGTTCACGAACGCCAGCTGGTGATCCGAGCCGGGTGCCGATTCGCGGGCCCGGTCCAGCAGGGCGTCACCGAAGGCCGGCCAACCGATCTCCTTGGCCCACTCCGGATCGGCATACGAGTTCAGCGCGGTCTGGGCCTGCAGCAGCAGCCGCTGTGCCACACCGACTTCGGTCTCACCGTGAATGCCGCCGATGACCAGCGTCACGAAGTCGCGGGCCTTCATCTCGGCCTCGCGGGTCATCTCCCAGGCCGCCGACCAGGCCAGCGTGCGGGGGAGCGGTTCGGCGATATCGGCGATGCGGGCCAGCACCGTCTGCAGCGACTGGGGGTCCAGCCGTGACGAGCAATAGGTGAGGTCGTCATCGTTGATCAGGACGAACTGGCCACGCGGAACACCCACCAGCGCAGGCACCTCCGTGCGCGCGCCCTCCACGTCGAGTTCCTCGCGGTGCACGCGCACCAGTTTTCCGGAGGCATCTTCGTCGTACACGCCGACGGCCAGGCGGTGCACCCGGGTTTCGCCGGCGCCCGGTGCCGCACCGGACTGCACCAAGGCGAAACGGCTGAACGCGCCGTCGGCGTCGACGTCGAAATCGGCGCGCAGCGTGTTCAACCCGGTGGTCTTGAGCCACTGCTGTCCCCAGCCGGACAGGTCGCGGCCGGAGGACTTCTCCAGTGCGCCGAGCAGATCGCCGAAGGTCGCGTTGCCGAAGGCGTGATCGCGGAAGTAGTCGCGCAGGCCGGCCAGGAAGGCTTCCAGACCGACATAGGCCACCAGCTGCTTGAGCACGCTGGCGCCCTTGGCGTAGGTGATGCCGTCGAAGTTCACCTCGACCGCATGCAGGTCCGGGATGTCGGCGGCCACCGGGTGGGTGGACGGCAGCTGGTCCTGGCGGTAGGCCCAGGACTTCTCCACGTTGGCGAATGTCGTCCAGGCCTGGGTGTACTCGGTGGCCTCGGCCTGGCACAGCACCGAGGCGAAGGTGGCGAAGGATTCGTTGAGCCACAGGTCATCCCACCACTGCATGGTGACCAGGTCGCCGAACCACATGTGCGCCATCTCGTGCAGCACGGTCTCGGCGCGGCGCTCGTAGCTGTACCGGGTGACCTTGGACCGGAAGACGTAGTCCTCCAGGAAGGTCACCGCGCCGGCGTTCTCCATGGCGCCGGCGTTGAACTCCGGCACGAACAGCTGGTCGTACTTGCCGAACGCGTACGGTTCACCGAAGTTGCGGTGGTAGAAGCCGAAACCCTGCTTGGTCTCGGTGAACAGCCGCTCGGCGTCCATGAACTCCGCCAGCGACGCCCGGCAGAAGATGCCCAGCGGGATGTCGCCGTGGTCGTCGGTGTAGACGTCGTCCCAGCGGGCGTACGGCCCGGCGATGAGCGCGACGAGGTAGGTGCTCATCTTCGGGGTGGTGACGAAGGTGTGCTGGCCGTCCTGCACGGACTCGGTGGCCCCGTTGGAGATCACCTGCCAGTGTTCCGGCGCGGTGACGGTGACGTCGAAGGTGGCCTTGAGATCGGGCTGATCGAAGCACGCGAACATCCGCTTGGCGTCCGCGGTTTCGAATTGCGAGTAGAGATAGACCTCGTGGTCGACGGGGTCGACGAAGCGGTGCAGGCCCTCGCCGGTGTTCGAGTACAGGCAGTCGGCGTCGACGACGAGTTCGTTGTGCTCGGCGAGCCCGCTCAGTGCGATGCCGGTGGACTCGTCGTACCCGGAGACATCCAGCGCGCGGCCGTTGAGGGTGGCGCTGCGCACGGTGTCGGCGGCGAGGTCGATATAGGTGTCCGCGCCGGCCAGGGCGCTGAACGTCACGGTCGTGACCGACCGGAACGTCTTCTCGGAAACACTTCCCGGGTCGCTTTGCTCCTGCCCTCCGGGGGAAGTCAGGTCCAGGTCGATGCGGTAGTTGTCGACGGTCACCAGCGTTGCGCGTTCGGCCGCCTGGTCGCGAGTCAGATTGGGGAGAGCCACGCCGACCAACTTAGTCGCAGCCGGGGAACATATGCCGAGTGGCAACAGTTGTGCCGTTGTGGCGACTGCCCGCACGTACTGAGAGGACTCGGCCCATATGGCTGCCAAGGACGCTGGAAAAGATTCCGCAGGATTCTGGTTCGACCCACTGTGCCCGTGGTGTTGGATCACCTCGCGCTGGATCCTCGAGGTGGAGAAGGTCCGCGATATCGAGGTGAACTTCCACGTGATGAGCCTGGCGGTGCTCAACGAGGGTCGCGATCTCCCGGAGGAGTACCAGGAGATGATGAAGAAGGCGTGGGGCCCGGTGCGGGTGGCGATCGCCGCCGAGCAGGCCCACGGTGCGGAGGTGCTGTCCCCGCTGTACACCGCGATGGGCACGTTGATCCACAACGAGGGCAACAAGGATTTCGACGACGTCATCAAGAAGTCGCTGGAGCAGGCCGGCCTGCCCGCCGAACTGGCCGAGGCCGCGGGCACCGACAAGTACGACGACGCGCTGCGCAAGAGCCATCACGCCGGCATGGACGCCGTCGGCGACGACGTCGGCACCCCGACCATCCACGTCAACGGCGTCGCGTTCTTCGGCCCGGTGCTCTCGCGGATCCCGCGCGGTGAGGAAGCCGGCAAGCTCTGGGACGCCTCGGTGATCTTCGCGTCCTACCCGCACTTCTTCGAGCTCAAGCGCACCCGGCACGAGTCGCCCGAGTTCGACTGAGCGGACGACTTGATGGGTCGTAGCCCGAGGTGAGTGTTCGCGTGACTCGCCTCGGGGGGCATGCTGCGAGCACTGCACGCGACCGTCGGCGCCGGTCTTTTGTTGCCTCGGGTGTCGCCGTTGCGGTCGTGCTCGCCGTGGGCGCCGTCGCGGCGGCGTTTCAGTTCGGGTTGCCGTGGTGGATGCAGGACGGCGATCGCAACCATGTGTTCGTCAGCAACGGCGATCGCCAGCGGTACCAGGTGCACCTGCCCCCGCAGTACGACGGCACGGCCGAACTTCCGGTCATGATGGCCCTTCACGGGTGCGGTATGACTGGCTTCGGATGGAACTCGATGAAGCACACGGCGCAGTTCAGCAGCCTGGCTGACCGTGAGGGATTCATCGTCGTCTATCCCACACAGCGAATGTTCCGTGACGCCCTCAACTGCTGGAAGTCCGCGGATCCTCGAGATCAGCAGCGTTCGAGCGGGGAGCCGGCCCTGCTCGCCGGGGTGGCGCGGGAAGTGGTCCGGACCTACAACGCCGATCCGTCTCGCGTGCATGTAGCTGGTGCGTCCTCCGGCGCCGGCACCGCCGTCATCCTCGCTGCCACGTACCCGGATGTGTTCGCCACCGTGACGTCGGTCGCAGGTGGCGAGTACGGCTTGAATCAGGTGGATCCGGATGACCCCGAGGCCACGGATCCCGCGTACACCGCGCGCCAAGCGTGGTCCCAGATGGGGGACCACGCCAGGTCGGTACCGCTACTGGTCATCCAGGGTGAGCAGGACTCGGTGGTTCCGCCATCGGTTGCCACCCGCCTCGTCGCGCACTGGACGGCGGTGAATGATCTCGTCGACGATCACCTGCTCAACAACAGCCTGGATCTGGTGGTGCAGACCGAGATGGTGTCCTCGACGTCGGCCACGCATCCGTACTTCCGAACCACGCGTTCTGCGCCGGATGGCAGCGCGGTCATCGAGTCGTATCTGATCGCCGGTATGGGCCATTCTTGGCCAGGGCCGCGCGGGGACGGGCTGTTCACCGACCACGCCGGCCCTGATGCGGCCGCCATCGCGTGGGATTTCGCCAAGCGCCACCGGTTGTCGTAGCTGGTGGGGGTGTACGGCAACGAAATCCGAAGGTGTGACATTGGGTCGTTCCGGTTGCAAGCATGTGCCGAGCGCGTCAAAGTGCTCAGAATGACAGCGGCTGAACCCAGCACCGACGGCACCTACCGAGACCGCCTCGTCGCGGTCGAACCGGGCGGCAACGAGTTCATCGCCGAGGCCGACCGCCACGGTCGCCCGAGCCAGCTGTTGTGGACCTGGGCGTCGCCGAACCTGGAGTTCGCGACCATCTTCCTGGGCGTGCTCGCCGTCTCGTACTTCGGCATGAATTTCTGGCAGGCCGCGGCCGGCATCATCGTCGGCGCGGGCCTGGGTGCTGTGGCGCACTACTTCCTGTCCGCGCGTGGGCCGCAACTCGGTGTTCCGCAGATGGTGATCGGCCGGTTGCCGTTCGGTTTCAAGGGCAACGCGGTGCCCTCGGTGCTGATGGCCGTGACCGCCGGCGTCGGGTGGTTCGCCACCAACAGTGTCAGCGGCGCCTTCGCACTCTCGACGTTGTTCGGCATCGGCCCGTTGCTGGCCCTTGTCCTGGTGGTCGTCGTGCAGACCGCGCTGGCCTTCTTCGGGCACAACCTGGTGCAGGCCTTCGAGCGCTGGGCGTTCCCGGTGCTCGCGGTGATTTTCGCGATCACCTCGGTGGTCATCATGACCCAGGCCGATCTGGGTGCACCCGCCGTCGACGGCGGTGTCGGCGGGCTGGGCGGTTTCCTGCTGACGGTGGGCACCACCTTCGGCTACGTCGCCGGCTGGGCGCCGTACGCCGCCGACTTCAGCCGCTACCTGCCGGCCACGGTCTCCCCGGTGCGCACCGGCTTGTTCGCCGCCGCGGGCCTGTTCTCGGCGTGCACCATCCTGGCGATCGTCGGCGCTGCCTCGGTCACCATCGTCACCGCGGCCACCGACAATCCGACGGACGCGTTCACCAGCTCGCTGCCGGCCTGGCTGGCCGCGGCCACCCTGCTGGCCATCACCGTCGGCGCCATCGCCGCCAACGCGATCAATGTGTATTCGGCCGGGATGGCCTTCGTCACCACCGGGATCACCCTTCCGGCGCATATCGCGCGCGCGCGCTGGCCACGGTGTTCTTCGGCGTGGCCGGGTTCCTCGTCGCCTGGTGGGCGCTGGCCGATGCCGCGACCAGCTACAAGAGTTTCCTGTTCGTGATCGCCTACTGGGTCGGCCCGTGGCTGGGTGTCGTGTTCGCCGATCAGTACCTGCGTCGTGGGCATCGGGTCGACGGATTTCTCTATGACCGCAACTACTCCAACTGGCCGGGGTTACTGTCGTTCCTGATCGGTCTGGTGGTGTCGGTGCTGTTGTTCTGCAACCAGGAGTTGTTCGTGGGATTCGTGGTTCGTGCGGTGCCCGAGCTGGGCGATATCGGCTTCTTCGTCGGGTTCGTCCTCGCGGCGGGCAGCTATCTGGTGTTGTGCCGGTCCAAGATCCAAGCGGAACGGGTGGCTTTGTGAGTCCTGAGGACATGCTCGACGTCGCCGTCGGGGAGGCTCGAAAAGGGTTGGCCGAAGGTGGGATTCCGATCGGCGCGGCGCTGTTCACCGCCGACGGTGTGCTGCTGGGCAGCGGGCACAACCGGCGCGTGCAGAATGACGACCCGTCGGTGCACGGCGAGACCGACGCCTTCCGCAACGCCGGGCGCCAGCGCGACTACCGGTCGACGGTGATGGTGACGACGCTCTCGCCGTGCTGGTACTGCAGCGGGTTGGTGCGCCAGTTCAACATCGGCGCCGTCGTCATCGGGGAGGCCACGACGTTCTCCGGTGGGCATGACTGGTTGGCCGAGAACGGGGTGCAGGTCACCCTGCTCGAGGATCAGCGCTGCGTGACGATGATGGAGGAGTTCATCGCCGAGCACCCGGAGTTGTGGAACGAGGATATCGGGGTGGCCGAATGAGTGCCATTGCCACCGTGGACATCTCACGCTGGTACGCCGGCGGCGATGACGCCGACGCGCTGGCGGCCGAGGTGGACGAGGGTCTGCAGCGGGCCGGCTTCATCGTGGTCACCGGCCACGGTGTCGACGCCGGACTGGCCGCGCGGGTGCGCGCGGCGAGCCGGGAGTTCTTCGCGCTACCCGACGAGGTCAAGCAGCGCTATTCGGTGCCGGTCGGTGGGCACGGCTGGATCGGCCCTGGCGCGGAGGCCAACGCCTACGCCGAGGGCACCGAGACCCCGCCCGATCTGAAGGAGAGCTTCAGCCTGGGTGCCGAAACCGTGACCGGTGACCCGGAGGTGGACCGAATCTGGTTCGCGCCCAATGTCTGGCCTGCCGAGGTGGCACACCTGCAGGGCCTGGTCGACGAGTACACCACGGCCATGCGCCGGCTCTCCGATGATCTGCTGGCGTTGTTCGCCCGGGCACTGGGTCTGTCGGACAATCCGTTCGTGGCGTTGGCGAGCAGGCCCACCTGGACGATGAACATCAACCACTATCCGCCGGTGAGCGTGGTGGGTGAACCCGAGCCCGGTCAGTTCCGGATCGGCCCGCACACCGACTTCGGCACCGTCACCGTGCTGGATCGCGAGCCGGGAGCCGGTGGCCTACAGGTGTATTCGGAGGCCGAAGGTTGGGAGGACGCGCCCTGGGAGCCCGGCGCGCTGACCGTCAACATCGGTGACCTGCTGGAGTACTGGAGTGGGCGGCGCTGGCCGTCGGGGCGGCACCGGGTGCTGCCGCCGCAGCCACACGCGCCCGAGGAGGATCTGGTCTCGCTGATCTACTTCTACGAGGCCAACCACGACGCGATCGTCACACCGCTGGAGCCGCCGATCGGCCGGGTGTCCGGGCTGGGTCCGGTGACCTCGGCCGATTTCATCAAGGAACGCCTGGACGCCATCACCGTGTCCTGACTCACTGGGCGAACGAGAAGCCGCCGTTGACCGGGATGGTCTGGCCGGTGATCCAGGCGCCCTGATCGCTTGCCAGCATCGCCGCGAGCGGAGCGACGTCCTCGGGTAGGCCGGGGCGGCGTACGACATAGTTCCGCAGGATCGACGAGGCCTGCGGCGAATCGGGCTCGGCCCAGAGCGATTCGGTGGCGGGCGTGCGCATGGTGCCGAGCGCGACGTGTTGGCGGTGATCCCGTATCGGCCGTGTTCGAGCGCGACGGACCGCGTGAATCCTGCTGCCCCGGCCTTGGACGCGGCATACACGGCAGAGCTGGGATCGCCGACCCGGCCGGCATCTGAGACGATCGTGATGACGCGTCCCCATCGGGCGGCGATCATGTCCGGCAGGACGGCACGCGTGCAGTGGAGCACTCCGTAGAGATTCACGCGCAGGTAAGGCTCCCAGTCCTGCGGTGCCGATTCGGCGAATCGTCCGCGGGTACCGAACCCGTGCGCTCCGGCATTGCCGGCATTGTTCACCAGGATGTCGACCGAGTCTGCGGCTGCGAGGGCGGCGGTCACCGCGTCGTAGTCGGTGACGTCGAAGGGTGCCGGCTGCGCTGCCCAACCTGCGTCTCGCACATCGGCGACGACCGCATCGGCGAGGTCCGGCCGGAGATCGTTGACCAGAATTTCGGCGCCGGCCGACGCAAATGCAAGGGCCAGGCCGCGCCCGACCCCCTGGCCGGCGCCGGTGATCAGCGCGCGACGTCCGGACAGATCGATGTGCAGGCTCATGGGCCGGTCTCCTCAGATCGCTGGACATTCCGGCATGACTCTACGATAGTAGAGAGATGTCGCGATGTGACCTGGCCCATATCTCTCGGGAGAACGGTCGCGAGTCATGCCGATGAACGCCACCAGCTCGGAAGCGCCCCCGGTGAACCGGCGCAAACCCGACCCCGACTCGCGGCGCCGTGAAATATGCGACGCGGCAATCGAACTCCTGGCCGAGGACGGCGTGAAGGGGCTCAGTCACCTGAAGGTCGACCGCCGTCTTGCCCTGCCCGACGGCACGACGTCGTTCTACTTCCGGACCCGGTCTGCACTGGTGCACGCGCTGGCCCAGCGCGTCGTCCAGCGAGATCTGTCCGAACTCACCGCGGCGACCGAATTCCAGGCGAATGCGGCACCCGGCCCGTCCGGACTGGCCAGGCTGGTGATGGCGTCGGCGACCGGCGAGCCGTTCGCGAGGACGAAGGCCCGGTACGAACTCATGCTGCAAGCCAACCGCGATCCTGATCTGGCCGCTGTTGTGCACAGCAATTCCGACCGCTTCCTGGGTTTGATCCGCGACTTCGTCGAGCGGATGAACCCCCAGGGCGCTGCCATCCCGCGGATGGTGCTCGACCAGCAGGCCTATGTGCTGACCCAACTGATCAGCGGCATCATGCTGGCGTTCACCGCCGGCGACGACACCATCACCGACGCCGGGGAACTCGACCGCATCATGGCCGCTGTCGTCGCGGGGATCGCCGGCGCGCACTGATACCTCGGCGACGTCATACAGAAGTCCGAAACCGGCTGCGGTCGGTCCCTATCCAAGGAGTGATGATCGATGGGCGATACGACGCCGGAGACCGGTGTGCTGGCCGGTGACGGTCGGATGCTGATCGGCGGTGAACTTCAGGGTACGGCGAGCGGCGCCGTGTTCGACGTGGTTCACCCGGCCAATGAGCAGGTGGTCGGTCAGGCCGTGGACGGCACGGTCGACGATATGGCCCGCGCGGTCGAAGCGGCCCGGCGTGCCTTCGATGGCACCGATTGGTCGCGCGATCTCGAATTCCGCCATCACTGCCTGACGCAGTTGCATGCCGCGCTGGAGAACAACACCGAACGTCTGCGCCGGATCTTGGTCACCGAGGTGGGGTGCCCGGTGACGGTGACCGGTTCGCAGATCGAGAGCCCCATCGAGGAGGTCAGGCATTGGGCAGCGTACGGTCGCGACTTCGACTACGTGGTGGACACCGGACTGCACGACACCCCGATGGGACCCGCACGCCGCCAATTGCACTACGAGCCAGTGGGTGTGGTCGGTGCGATCACGCCGTGGAATGTGCCGTTCTACCTGAACATCGCCGAGACGATGCCGGCGTTGATGGCCGGAAACACCGTCGTTCTCAAGCCGGCTCAACTCACACCGTGGTCGGGTACCGAGCTGGGACGCATCGTTGCCGAGGAAACCGATATCCCCGCCGGGGTGTTCAACGTGGTGTCCTCGAACGCCAACGACGTCGGTGCCGCGTTGTCGGCCGACCCTTGCGTGGACATGATCACCTTCACCGGATCGACCGCCACCGGGCGGGCCGTCCTGGCTGCCGGTGCACCCACGGTGAAGAAGACCTTGCTGGAACTCGGCGGCAAGTCCGCTCACGTTGTGCTCGAAGACGCCGATTTCACTTCGGCGCTGCCCATCGCCGCGATGATGGCGTGTGATGTCGGGCCAGTCATGCGTGCTGCCGAGCCGGATACTGCTGCCGCGCAGCCGCTACGACGAGGGCCTGGAAATTCTGAAGGTCTCGATGGAGAACTTTCCCATCGGAGATCCCTGGACGCCGGGGATCATGCAGGGCCCCCAGATCAGCGAGCAGCAACGGCAGAAGGTGCTCGAGCTGATCAGAAGCGGGATCGAGTCAGGGGCGCGGCTGATCACCGGTGGGGGCATCCCGGAGAACCTGCCGGTGGGTTACTACACCGAGCCGACGCTGCTCGCCGATGTCGACCCCGATTCGCGAGTGGCCCAGGAAGAGATCTTCGGCCCGGTGCTGACCGTCACGCCCTACGACACCGAGGACGAGGCGATCGAGATCGCCAACAACACGATCTACGGCCTGTCCGGTGAGGTGTCCAGTGGTGACGTGGACCGGGCATTGGCCGTCGCCAAGCGGATTCGCACCGGCAATGTGTCGATCAACGCCAAGAGTCACTTCGGCATCAACAGCCCGTTCGGCGGCACCGGGCAGTCCGGCCTCGGCTACCGCAACGGAGCCGAAGGCTACCGAGAGTACCTGTCGATCAAGACGATCGGACTCCCCGAATGAGCGTGCCGACCGCGAACCGCACCGTCGAGGTGAGTGCCGCGTGAAGTTCGCCTTCGGGTTGCCGCACACGCTGCGGATCAAGGCGATGGTGCAGCCGTGGGAGGCGGGCGTCACCGGCGCGGACCAAACCCGGATGGTCAAGCTGGCCGACGACCTGGGCTATGACATGGTCGCCGTCCCAGAGCATTTCGTCATCCCGCGCGACCACGTGGAGGTGTCCGGGCCGCACTACTTCCACGCGGCGTCGGCGCAGGCCTATATCGCGGGAGCCACCGAGCGCATCGTGGTGAACTCATGCATCACCATCCTGCCGCTGCAGAATCCGATCGTCCTCGGCAAGGCCCTGGCCACCGCCGACTGGTTGAGCAGTGGCCGAATGATGATGTCGGTCGGAGTCGGGTGGCTGGAGGAGGAATTCCAGGCCGTCGGTGTTCCGTTCCGGGAACGGGGCCGGATCTGTGACGAGTATCTGGCAGCGATGATCGAATTATGGACGAGCGACACCCCGGAGTTCGAGGGCAAGTACGTGTCATTCCGCGACATCGCGTTCGAACCGAAACCCGTTCAGCGGCCGCACATCCCCATCTGGATCGGCGGCGATGTCGAGGCCTCGCTGAAGCGTGCCGCGCGGTTCGGTTCGGGCTGGTGGCCCTTTCTGAGCGACCCCGACGACATTCCGGCCCGTCTCGACTACATCAAGTCGCAACCGACGTACGTCGACAAGCCCTTCGATGTGATGTTTCCGGTCAAGGTGCCGCCCATCAACGCGCGCCACGAAGCAATCGGCGATGCGGCGGACCGCCGGGTGATGAGCGCCGAGCAGATCGTCGACCGATTGGGCAGGTTGGCGGAACTGGGCGTCACGGTGAGCTCCGTGCCTCCGCAGCGAGTACGCGATATCGAGGGCTACCTGGACTTCGCGCGCTGGGTGATCGAGGAGATCAAGCCACGGGTCGGTTGAGGAACGGTGCTCAGCCCTGGACCGTCGGCCGGATCGAGAGCTCACCGATCTCGACCTCCCAGGGCTGATCGATGACGTACTCGATTGCCCGTGCGATCGCGTCCGGCTCGATCCCGGATGTGCCCATGGTGGCGCCGATTTCGGCGCGGATGCCGCGGTCGGTGATGGAATCGACGAACTCGGTGCGCACCACACCCGGTGAGATCGCCGTGGTCTTCAGCGTCCCGTCGGTGGACTCCTGACGAAGGCCTTCCAACAGGGTGCGCACCGCGTTCTTGGTGGCCGCGTACACCGCCATGGTCGGCACGATCTTGATTCCCGCGGTCGAGACGATGGTGACGAAGTGGCCGCGCCCCTGGTCCTGGAAAACCGGTAGGGCGGCGTCGATACCGTGCAGCACCCCGCGCAGATTGACATCGATCATCGCGTCCCAGTCCCCGCGGCGGCGCGCGGTCATCGGGGAGATCGGGCCGATCCCGGCACTGCTGACCAACACATCGAGGCGCCCGTACTCGGATACCGCAGTCTCGACGAGCCGTTGCAGATCCTCGGCGCGGGTGACGTCGGCCGTCACGACAGTGGCCCGGCCTCCGGCCGCTCGGATCTCTCCGGCCAGCGTGTCCAGGCGGTCGGCGCGGCGCGCACCGAGGACGACGGCGGCCCCGCGGCCCGCGAGCCGGCGCGCCGCGGCCGCCCCGATGCCGCTGCTGGCGCCCGTTATCGCCACCACCTTGTCGACGATCGAATCCATCGTTAACCTCCTGAGTGATTGCGGACAAACTGTCCGTTTCCATATAAGCGGACAGTTTGTCCGTTTTCAAGCTGGAGGGTGGGTCATGTCCGAGCGCACCGATGCGGCACGCAGTCGCGCCGCGATCATCGAGGCCGCCCGGCAACTGATCACCGAACCCGGAGAGCTCAAGCTCAGTGCGGTCGCCCGGCGAGCCGGCGTCGGGCAGGCCACGCTCTACCGTCACTTCGCCACCCGCGACGAGCTCGTGCGCGCGCTCTATGACGGAGAAATCGACGAACTCGTGGCCCTCGCCTACGCGCTGCTCGACGAGCACCCGCCGCGCGAGGCGCTCGAGCTGTGGTTCACCCAGCTCGCGGCCTACGCGCGGGTCAAGTTCGGGGTGATGGCCGCGGTCGAGGCCTCGGTGTGGCAGGACATCGGGGCGCAGACACTGGGCAAGCTGGGTGAGGCGCTCAACGCGTTGCTGGCTGCCGGTCGCGAGGCCGGCGTGCTGCGCGGTGATATCGACTCGCGCGATGTGATCCTGCTGTCCTGGTTCCTGGCCCACGTCGAGGATGGCGAATGGGCCGAGCGCACCCCACGTCTGCTCGAGGTATTGCTCGATGGCCTGGCGGCTCGCTGACTGCTCGGAGGAGCGTCTGCCAGAATGACCGCCATGCGCGTCTACATCGGTGCCGACCACGCCGGATTCGAGTTCAAGAAGACCATCATCGAGCACCTCAAGAGCAACGGCCACGAGCCGATCGACTGCGGCGCCTACGCCTACGACGCCGAGGACGACTACCCGGCGTTCTGCATCGACGCCGCGGTCAAGACCGTCGCCGATCCGGACAGCCTGGGCATCGTGCTCGGCGGATCCGGCAACGGCGAGCAGATCGCGGCGAACAAGGTGCCCGGCGCCCGCTGTGCACTGGCCTGGAGTGTGGAGACCGCGCAGCTGGCCCGCCAGCACAACAAGGCGCAGTTGATGGGTCTGGGCGGTCGCATGCACACCGAGGAGGAGGCGCTCGCCATCGTCGACGCCTTCTTGTCCACCCCGTGGTCGGAGGCCGAACGTCACCAGCGCCGCATCGACATCCTGGCGGCCTACGAGGTGGACCACATCGCACCCCCGGTGCCCGGCGCGCCCGCCTAGACGTGCCCGAAGGGCATACCCTGCACCGGCTCGCCCGGCTGCATCAGAAGAGGTTCGGCCGTAAACCGGTGATCGTGACCAGCCCGCAGCAGCGCTTCGCCGAGGGCGCGGACGCCGTGAGTGGTCGGGTGCTGCGCCGCGCCGATGCCTGGGGCAAGCACCTGTTCCACCACTACGACGGCGGCCATGTCGTGCACGTGCACCTCGGCCTCTACGGCAGCTTCACCGAGGCACCGTTGCCGCTCGACGAGCCCGTCGGGCAGGTCCGGATGCGGATGATCGGCACCGAGTACGGCACCGACCTGCGGGGGCCGACGGTGTGCGAGGTCATCGACGCCGGCGCCGTCGACGACGTGGTGGCACGGTTGGGCCCCGACCCGCTGCGCCCGGATGCCGATCCGGCGCCGGCGTGGAAGCGAATCGCCAAGTCCCGCAGGACCATCGGCGGACTGCTGATGGACCAGACGATCCTCGCCGGAGTGGGCAACGTGTACCGCAGCGAGTTGCTCTACCGCCACCACATCGACCCCTTCCGGCCCGGGACCGATATCTCCGCCGACGAGTTCGACGCCATGTGGACCGATCTGGTGGCCCTGATGAAGGTCGGTGTGCGCCGCGGCAAGATCGTGGTGGTGCGCCCCGCGGACGACCGCGGCGCTCCGTCCTACCGGCCCGGCCGGCCGCGGACCTACGTCTATCGCCGGGCCGGTGACGCCTGCCGGGTGTGCGGCACGACGGTGCGCACCGCAGAACTGGAGGCGCGCAACGTGTTCTGGTGCCCCACCTGCCAGACCTGACGCGAGGTCAGCGCCAACACCGGCGACCAGGGAGAATCCTCGGGGTGGAACTCATTCTCGTGGTCGTCGGAGCCATCGTGGTCACCGCCATCGCGCATCGGCGGGGGCTCGAACCCGCGCTGATCATCGTGGTGGTCGGTATCGCGGTCTCGTTCATGCCGGATTTCGAACCGCCGGAACTGGACTCGCACATCCTGCTGACGGTGGTGCTTCCGCCACTGCTGTACTCGGCGGCGCTGAACTTCTCGTTCCCGACGTTCCTGCGCAACATCCGGCCCATCCTCGGTCTGGGCGTCGGCCTGGTCGTGGTCAGCGCCTTCACCGTGGCCCTGGTGTCGTCCTGGCTGGTGGTGGTGCCGCTGACGTTTGCGACCGCACTGGTGCTCGGCGCCATCGTGGCCCCACCGGACGCGGTCACCGCCGTGGCCGTCGGCCGCAAACTGGGGCTGCCCAAAAAGGTGATGGCCATCCTGACGGGGGAGAGCCTGATCAACGACGCCGCCGCGCTGACCCTGTTCTCCATCGCGGTGGCACAGGTGGCCGGCAGTCACACCTTCATCGACAACCCCTTCCTGCTGTTCACCTACAGCGCACTGCTCGGGCCGGTGGTCGGCGGCATCCTCGGCTACATCACGCTGTGGATCCGCAAGCGGCTGGCCAATCCGGGTCTGGAGACGGTGCAGGGCCTGGTGGTGCCGTTCGCGGCGTTCATCCTTGCCGAGGAGATTCACGCTTCGGGTGTGCTGGCGGTGGTGGTCGCCGGATTCGTCGTCGGCAACGGCACCTTGTCGGCGGGCTACCAGACCCGGCTGCAGGAACGCTACGTCTGGAACTCGGTCGACGTGCTGCTGGAGGCGTTCGTGTTCGCCTACATCGGGCTGCACCTGCGCTTTGTGCTCGACGATCTGCACGCCGCCGACGAATCGGTGGTGGAGGTCCTGGTGGCCTCGGCGCTCGTGCTGGTGATCGTGTTGGTGATCCGGCCGCTGTCGGTGCTGCTGATGTTCGGCCGCGGCAAGCTGGCCCGGCATGTCGAGGCCCGCTGGAGCGTGCCGGCTCCCGATGGCGACGCACGTGACGGGCGGGGGCGGGCGGCACCGCGCAGGGAGCCGGGCAAGTGGCGGTCCAAGATCGACCGCCGCTCACTGACCTGGCAGGAGAATGTGGTGGTCTCGTGGACGGGGATGCGCGGGGTGGTGACGCTGGCCGCCGCGGCCGCCATCCCGGTGACGACGGCCAGCGGAGAGCCGTTCCCGGAGCGGGCCACCATCCAGGCGATGGCGTTCGTGGTGGCCATCGGCACCCTGCTGATCCAGGGCTGGACGCTGCCGCTGCTGATCAAACGCCTGCAGTTGTCCCGGTTCAACGATGATCACGAGGCCGACCGGGCCGAGGAACTCAAGGCCGAAACGGTGGTGCACGACGCCGCCGATGAGGTGCTCGCCGAGTTCCGGGCCAATCCGCCGGCCGGGATCAATCCCGCGCTGGTCGCCGAGATCCGGGCCACCATCGCCCGGCACTCCCAGGACGCCGATGAGATGCCCGATCCGGAGGCGCACACCAAACGCGCCGAGATCTTCTCCACCGTCTACCGCTCGGTGCTGGCCGCCCAGCGGGCCGCGCTGATCGCCGAACGCGATGAGGGCCGCATCGAGGATGAGGCGGTGCGCGCCATGCTGGAGCGCCTCGACCTGCAGGAGGCCGGCGTCAGCGCCCGGCTGGAGAGCCGACTCTGATCGGGAAGGGTCAGAACCCGCCGAAATCTCCGCCGAAGTCACCGCCACCGAAATCGCCGCCACCGTCCCAACCGCCGGAATCCCAGCCACCTTGGTCGCCGCCGCCATCCCAGCCGGCCTGGTCGGCACCGCCGCCATCGCCGAGCTGGCCCTGGTCCATCCCGTCCTGGAACCCGTCGCCGTAGCCGTTCTCGAAGGCCTGAGCGTCATAGCCGACGCCGGCCATACCGCTGAACATCGTGCTGAACAACAGCGCCGATCCGATGCCCCAGGCACCCGCGACGAGCGCGGGCTTCCACCACGGTTCGGAGTACCAGCCCGCGGGCACCGGGCGCCCCGCGACGCGCCCGCCGGGGTAGTAGTTCGGGGTGCGCTCCGAGGGTGTCGGGGATGCTTCGATCTGGCGACCCTCGAACTCGACGCGCCGGTCCTCGGTGACATTGCCGGCGGTGCGTTGTCCGGCAAGGGATTCCAGCTCCGGTCCGGGATCCATACCCATCGCGACGCGGGCCGCGCGCACATAGTAGAGGCCCTCGATGGCGCTCTCCTTGGCCAGCAGCGCCTGCTTGGCCGTGGCGGCCTGATCGATCTGTGAGGAGGCCGCGGTGTAGCGCTCGGAGGCATCGGCCATCGCCTGCTTGGAGGCGTCGTCGTTGCCGTTCAGGTTCAGCACCTGGCCGCCGAGACGTTCGATCACGCGGCGGGCATCGGCCTGCGCGTCGGCCAGCGACTCGGCCGACTTACGGCCGTTGGCCTGAGAGGAGCTGTAGACGACGAATGCGATCGCCGCGATGACGAGGACGATGAGGATGAGCAAGACGCCGTTCATGGTCCCAGCGTACCGACAGGAATCGGCCTGGCGGTCTGTTGCGGGATGCGGTCGGTGCTCGCGGGAAACAGCAAAATCACGCAAACCGGCTCCGACGCGCTGTTAGTTTTGGCACCAATCGATTTCGACCCCGCGAGAGGGGCGCCCAATGCAAAGCCGGGTACGTGTGGCACAACGGCTCGCATTGATCGCCGTGAGTGCCGGGATGTCGATGGCGCTTGTCGGTGGTATCGGAGGTCCCGGCACCGAGTGGTCTGCGAGCGCGGCGAGGCACGCGGTGCTGCCGGTGGCGGCCATCGTGGAATCGCCGAGCACCATCGGCGTCGCGGAGGGGCATGACTTCTACCTGATGTCGGAGACCGATATCGAACGGACTCTGGACGCGATGCAGAGCCTCGGGGTCAAGAACGTCCGGATCGGGATCTTCTGGGCCGACGTCGAAGCCGAAGAAGGCGTCTTCAACTGGGAGAATGTCGACCGGATGGTCGATGCGGCCGACCGGCGGGGCATGGGCATCCTGGGCACCGTCCTGTACACACCGCCGTGGGCGGGCGCCGCTCAGCCACCGGAGGAGACGGCGTGGATCAGCCACCCTGACCCGGTGAAATTCGGGAACTTCGTCAGCGAGGTCGCCGAGAAATACTCGGGCACGATCTCGGCCTACGAAATCTGGAACGAACCGATCGCCAACCTGTTCTGGGATCCGGTCGACCCCGCTGCCTACACCCGAATGCTGAAAGAGGGATACGAGGCGATCAAGCTGGCCGACCCGTCTGCGGTGGTGATCGCCGGGTCGGTGGTGGCGGGCCCCACCCGCCCCGACGGTTCGACCATGAGCCCGGTGGACTTCTTGGCGGGAATGTACGACGCGGGCGCTCAGGGTTACTTCGACGCGTTCTCGTACCACCCGTATCTATATTCCATGCCGTTCTCCGGTGGGCAGGGACAGCCCCATTTCGATTACCCGATCGAACAACTCGATCAACTGCGTGCGCTGATGATCGAAAAAGGCGACGGTGATCTCAAGGTGTGGATCACCGAATATGGGCAACCGACAACCACTTTGGACGGCAATGTGGTCCTCACCCAGGAGCAGCAGGCGGCGTTCATCGAGGATCTTCTGCGCACCTGGCAGAACATCGACGGGGCGGGGCCGGTGTTCATCTACCAGACGCGGGACACCGAAGCCGGCAGCATCGATCCCGACAAGAACCTCGGCCTCTTCGACCACGACTGGCAGCCCAAGCTCGCCGCCGATGTCCTCGCCGACCTGATCAAAGAGCTGCGCCCGACGACGGCGCAGCCGGTGAACCCGCTGGCGGCCTTCTTCCAGCAGATCGTCCGGGCCGTCGGTCAGGCGGTCGCCTTCGTTCCGAAGCTGATCACGCAGGTCATCAAGGTGGTGGCGAACTTCGTCGGGTCGGTACTGGGTGTCGGCGCCGGTAAGAACGCGAGCTCGCCCGCAATCACCCGGAGTGCGACATCTGAGATCAAAACGTCGGTGATGGAACGTGTTTCGCAGATGGATGAGGGTCGGTGGGGGTCCGTCGCGAACACGTACCCGCCCGCTGACGCCGCGCAGCGTGTGCGGCCGTTCGAGGTGCCAGGAGCGCAGCGGCCCGACGAGCGGCCGGACGCCGAGCCGGCAGGAGCCCGCGGCGGTGATCGCGACGGCGTGTCGTTCGATGGCGGAGAGGCGGGTATGGGCGAACAAGGGCCGACGGAGATCGCCGAGACGGCAGACTCGGGTGATGTCGCGGGCGTGAGCGATGAACCCGACCGACTTTCCGCCGAGACGCCCTCGGAGGGTCGGAACGACGAGAATGGTCTCGAAGCTGAAGCAGATTCGCAGGATTCCGCTGCCGAGAGCGAACCCCCGGCAGCTGACAGGCCGGGGTCCCGCCCAGGGGTGACCATGCGCTCGGCGCCACGCTCGCACGCGTCCCCGGCGAAGGCGCCCGCCTAGAGGTCATGCGAAGCGAATGTCACGGGTCAAAAAAACGGCCCTACCAGCGTTTCCGCCGGTAGGACCGTTATCACGTGGAGCGGGCGACGGGAATCGAACCCGCGTAGCTAGTTTGGAAGACTAGGGCTCTACCATTGAGCTACGCCCGCTTGCGGTGCATCGGAGACTGTACCGGCGAAGGCGCAATCAAATCCAATTGATTGCTCCACGACACGTGCCCGTAGTATCTCGCGTGGTCGGCGTGCGTGCGTGCCGACCAGGCAGGCACGGATTAGGCACGGGGTGTAGCGCAGCTTGGTAGCGCATCCGCTTTGGGAGCGGAAGGCCGCAGGTTCAAATCCTGTCACCCCGACCGCACGACTATCGAGAACCACACATACAAGGAGTAACGCAGTGAAGAGCACCGTCGAGAAGTTGAGCCCGACCAGGGTTCGGATCAACGTGGAGGTGCCCTTCACCGAGTTGGAGCCCGACTTCGATCGCGCGTTCAAGCAGATGGCCACCCAGGTCCGGCTGCCCGGCTTCCGTCCCGGCAAGGCCCCCCGCAAGCTCCTCGAAGCCCGCATCGGCCGTGGCGCCGTCCTGGAGCAGGTCGTCAACGACGCACTGCCCAGCCGCTACAGCGAGGCCGTCAGCGCCGCCGAACTGCAGCCCCTCGGCCAGCCCGAGATCGAGGTCACCAAGCTCGAGGACAACGAGGAACTGGTCTTCACCGCCGAGGTGGACATCCGTCCCGACATCGAGCTGCCCGATCTGAGCGCGCTGAAGATCACCGTCGATCCGATCGAGGTCGGCGATGATGAGGTCGACACCGAGCTGCAGAACCTGCGCGCCCGCTTCGGCACCCTGACCGGTGTCGAGCGTCCCGCCGCCGAGGGCGACTTCGTTTCCATCGACCTGTCGGCCACCGTCGATGGCGAGGACGTGCCCGAGGCCGCCACCGAGGGCCTGTCCCATGAGATCGGCTCCGGCCAGCTCATCGAGGGCCTCGATGAGGCGATCGTCGGCCTGAAGGTCGACGAGAGCAAGACCTTCACCACCACCCTGGCCGCCGGTGAGCATGCCGGTAAGGAGGCCGAGGTCACCGTCACCGTGAAGTCGGTCAAGGAGCGCGAGCTGCCCGAGGCCGACGACGAGTTCGCACAGCTGGCAAGCGAATTCGACACCATCGCCGAGCTGAAGGAAAGCCTCGTCGAGCAGGTCAGCCGGGTCAAGCGCATCCAGCAGGCCGAGCAGATCCGCGACAAGGCGCTCGAGGTGCTCCTCGATGACGTCGAGGTGCCGCTGCCCGAGGCGATCGTGAAGGCTCAGGTCGACGACGCCCTGCACAACGCGATCCACGGCCTCGACCACGACGAGGACAAGTTCAACGAGCAGCTGACCGAGCAGGGCAGCAGCCGTGAAGAGTTCGACGCCGACAACCAGAGCAATGCCGAGAAGGCCGTCAAGACCCAGCTGTTGATGGACGCCGTCGCCGACAAGCTGGACATCCAGGTCGGCCAGGGCGACCTGACCGAGCGTCTGGTGCTGATGTCGCGTCAGTACGGCATCGAGCCGCAGCAGCTGCTGCAGGTGCTGCAGCAGAACAACCAGCTGCCGGCAATGTTCGCCGATGTGCGTCGCGGCCTGACCATCGCCGCGGTGGTGCACAGCGCGACCGTCACCGACACCGACGGCAATGTCATCGACACTGCCGAGTTCTTCGGACCGGCCGGTGACGCCGAGGCCGACGCAGCCGCCGAGGCCCCGGCCGTGGTCGAAGCCGATGATGTCGACGCCGACGACGAGGCCGAGAAGAAGGCCAAGAAGGCGGAGAAGAAGGCGAAGAAGAAGGCCGAGAAGAAGGCCGACGCCGAGGAAGCCGACAGCGCGGAGTGACGCCGCGCGCGTGACGCTGTGAGCGAAAGCGCGCGTTTCAGGGAGTGCACGATCGCGCCGGTTGGTTAGTGTTCGTGTGTACGTAGACGAGAAAGCAGGTATTCAGTCGTGACTGAGATGCGATCGGGCGCGTCGGGGCTCAACCTCATCGACTCGGTGTATGAGCGGTTGCTCGCCGAGCGCATCATCTTCCTGGGAACCCAGGTCGATGACGACATCGCCAACCGGCTGTGCGCGCAGATTCTGCTGCTGGCCGCGGAGGATCCCACCAAGGACATCCACCTGTACATCAACTCGCCGGGTGGATCGGTGACCGCGGGCATGGCCATTTACGACACCATGGTGTTGGCGCCGTGTGATGTGGCCACTTACGCGATGGGCCTGGCCGCGTCGATGGGCGAGTTCCTGCTCGCCGCCGGCACCAAGGGCAAGCGTTACGCCCTGCCGCACGCGCGGATCATGATGCACCAGCCGTCGGCGGGTATCGGCGGTAGCGCCGCCGATATCGCCATCCAGGCCGAGCAGTTCGCCCTGACCAAGAAGGAGATGAACCGGCTCAACGCCGAGTTCACCGGTCAGACCCTGGAGCGGGTGGAAGCCGACGCCGATCGTGACCGTTGGTTCACCGCCCCCGAGGCGCTGGAATACGGCTTTGTCGACCACATCATCACGAGCGTCAGCGTCAACGGTGAGGGACCAGGAGCAGGAATCAAATGAACCCGATGCAATCGCGCTACATCTTGCCGTCGTTCATCGAGCACTCCAGCTTCGGCGTCAAGGAATCGAACCCGTACAACAAGCTGTTCGAGGAACGCATCATCTTCCTCGGTGTGCAGGTCGACGATGCCTCGGCCAACGACATCATGGCCCAGCTGCTGGTCCTTGAGTCGCTGGATCCCGACCGCGACATCACCATGTACATCAACTCGCCCGGTGGTTCGTTCACCTCGCTGATGGCGATCTACGACACCATGCAGTACGTGCGTGCCGACATCCAGACGGTCTGCCTCGGGCAGGCCGCGTCGGCCGCCGCCGTGCTGCTGGCCGCCGGCACCCCGGGCAAGCGCATGGCTCTGCCGAACGCCCGGGTGCTGATCCATCAGCCCGCCGTGGGCGGCGCCATCCAGGGTCAGGTCTCGGATCTGGAGATCCAGGCCGCCGAGATCGAGCGCATGCGCACCCTGATGGACACCACGCTCGCGCGGCACACCAACAAGGAACCCGCGCAGATCCGCAAGGACACCGACCGCGACAAGATCCTCACCGCGGCCGAGGCCATGGATTACGGGATCATCGACACGGTTCTGGCCTACCGGAAGCTCTCGGCGCAGAACGCATAGTCACCAGCGCACACACTCGACCCCGGTTCGCCTTCGCGAGCCGGGGTCGAGTTTTTGTCGTTGACGTCAAAAAGCGACGCCGGGCCGGTACGCGTGCGATTCTTGTTGCGTCGGGAAACTCCGAGGGAGACGACTATGACCACGCACAGACGCCGGGCGATGCTCGGCGCGTTCTTGTTCTCCGCCGGGCTGTGCGCTCAGATCGCCGCACCGGCGATCAGCCTGGCCGAGGATCCGGTGTGCCCGTACGGGATGTACTGGAACCCGGTGGTGGTGCAATGCCTGCCGGTCGGCGTGAACCCCGTCGTCGGTCCGGCGGGCCCGATCGGTGTCGGCGGTGTCGTCGGACCGGTCGGTGTCGGGCCCGTGGGCCCAGGGCCGGTGGGCCCGGGCCCGATCGGACCAGGGCCGGTTGGCCCCGGGGGACTGGGTCCGCGCTAGCGATCAGTAGCTGAAGGTGGTGGCCCCGTCGCCGATCCACTCCCACAGCTGCACGGTCCCACCGGGATCTGCCCCGGCGACAAAGTTCGTCGAGTCCAGCTTCTTGGAGTCGATACAGATCGGGCAGACCAGATACCGTCCACCGGCCTTTGCATAGCGGTCGATGAGTGCGGCCAGCGGCGGGCAGCCCTCGCATGCGGTGCCCACCGCGACGCCCGGGACGACCAGACGTACGGCCTCCTTGGTCAGGAACATCATCGTCGGGCGGCCGGATTCGGCCGCGCCGACCGCCATCAGGAACGCGATGGTGACACGTTCGGCGTCCTCCAGGCCGGTGGTCAGGCTGATCGCTGCTTTTTTCGTCGAGTTGCTCATCGCCCGATCATCTCCACCCGGGAGCAGTCGCGCGTGGGGCGTTTGCCCCACGTCGCGCGGCGGCACAGCGTCATGTGTCGATGAGTCCGTGGCGCAACGCGTACATGCTGGCCCCGATGCGGTTCGACGCACCGATCTTGGCGTACGTGCGCTCGACGTGGTTGCGTGCGGTCTTCTCGCTGATCACCAGGACTGCGGCGATCTCCTTGTTGGACGAGCCGCGGGCCACCATCCGCAGCACGTCCACCTCGCGGGGGGTCAGTCCGTCCGGCCGCAACGCCGCGCGCCGGGGCCGCTGTCCCGCGGCCTGTAGCACCGCCTCGACCGCAGTCGCGTCGAGCTCGCCGGCCGCCACCCTGCCGTGCAGTCGGCGCATCGCCGCCTGCGGGATGTGTTCGGGGCGGTACGGCCGTGGCTCGCACGCAGACTGATAGCTGACCGCAGCGGCCAGGATCCGATCCGGAAGGCTGAGCGCCGAGCCGGGCAACCCGCGCGGGTAGCCGGAGCCATCCACGCATTCGTGGTGGTTGCCGGCTATCTGTGCGACTGCATGCAGGCCGGGCACCTGACTGAGAATCCGCACCGTCAGGTAGGGGTGCAGTCGCACCCGCTCGAACTCGCCCGCGCTCAATTTCCCCGGTTTGGACCAGATCTGGTTCGATACCCCGATCCGGCCCAAGTCGTGCACATGGCCGGCGCGGCGGGTCAGCGCGATCGTGTCCGCATCCAGGCCTGCCGCGGCGGCGGCATCACCGGCCAGCTGCGCCACCGCCCGCGAATGACCAAGTGTGAAGGGACACTTCAGATCGACGAAGTCGCCGAGTGCGGCCAGCATCGTGTCCAGCCCGTCGTGATCGAGGCGCTCGTGACGATCGGGCGCCTCCTGCAGCGCGGCGGCCCATACGTCGCCGGTCGTGGGTCCGGCCAGGATTGCGTCCGCATCCCGCACGAACACGTCGACGACCCGCGGGTCGAACTGCCCGCCGCGGCGGGCAGTGGCCAGCGCCACCGCGCCGGGTACGCCGCCGGTCCGGTGATGCACCTCGACGAGGTCGGCCAGTTGGGCGATCCGCATCTGGATCGGGATGGCATCTCCGCCCGCACCGGCAGGCATGCCGCCGCCGTCGTACCGCTCGAAGGCGAATGCCAGCGCGGCCTGTACTTCCGGTCCCATGCCCATCCGGTCGGCCAGCAGTGCCGCAGGCGTGCAGTGCGAGTGGATCATCTGCGATAAGTGGCCGCGGGCATCGACGAACAACGTGGCCATCACGCTCAGTCGCCGCCCCAACGGTTCGCCCCTGGCGATGCTATGGAGCAGGAACCGTAGAAAAGGGAGCCCCGTCGCCTCGACCTGATAGGTGTCGTGGCGGACGGCGATGTCGTCACCGAACCACCGCGCGTATTCGTGGGAATCGGCGTGACACCCGATCCACATGATGAGCGTCGTGTAGTACACGGCGTCGCGCTGCGGCCCGGTCAACCCGAGCCGATCCGCCAGTCTGGTCGCGATGAGCGCAGACCTCAGCATGTGTTCGCCGGGCTGTCCCAGACCGAGATCGACGGCCACCGACAGCGCGGCCAGCAGTTCGGCGCGAGTGGGAGTTGCGGCCGACGGTGTGGCCATCGGCTGATTATGCGCTGCGGTGCACCGCGGGGTCATACGTCTCGAAGTGTCCGGAGCCGACCACGAAGATGCCGCGCTGCGGCGGACGGAAATCGGCGAGTTCGGCTTGCCTGTTCAGCGGCCCCGGCAACCCCAGATCCTCGCCGCGCAACGCCGCGCGCCCGGAGGCCAGCCACACCTGACGCGGAGCGATCATGAACTGCTGCCCATTGGGGGCGATACCGGACAGTTGGACGGTGCCGGCGCGCAGCAGGGCGCCCGCCGTCGAACCGATGAGATTCAGCGCCGTCGGGCTGGTCCAGGCCCGCTCGGGCAGTGCCCGGCCGATCGCACTGACGACACGGCTCATCGGCGTGGCACGGATATCGACCGTCCATTCCAACAGTCCGTCGATCTGGACGAACACCGTCCACGGGCTGACCCAGGCAACGTCGATATCGCACTGCACCGCGTCCTCTGGGGTCGCTGCGCTGAAATAGCGCGCGCAGCTCTGCTGGCCGGGAGTCGTGGCATAGAAGGTCCACGTCCCCGCGGGGTCGCGGTGCCAGACCGACCGGTAGCCCGGGGCGAACGTGGTCGCGGGGAAGTGGCGCAGCGCCAGGTAGTGGCCGCTGGCGAACGGAAAGCCCATGACGCCGAAACCGACGAATCGTTCGTCGTCGCCGTCGGGCAGGACGGGGTGATCGAGTACCGCGGTCGCGGCCGCGAGTGGGGTGGTGCCGGCGGGTAGGAGCGTAGCGACCCGGGGCTTATTGAGGTTTTTCATGGCGCCCACGCTGCCCGCCGGCAACGTCCGATACATGAGGCCTCTGCCTCAATATGCTGCCGTCACCGTCTTGGGCCGCCAGGTACTGTGGAAGCCGGTGCGCATCGGATCCGACGAGGTGGTCAAGACCGCAATCCCGTCACGACGACGACACGCCAGGGACACGGACCGCGTGCCGACGGGTGGCAGGCCACCAGGAGAGATATGTTCTCCTGCACGCGAACAAATACCACCGACGCGATTCGGCCCTTCGGTCGCACCGTGACGGAACGAACGGGTAGCGTCGGGTTTACACCCGGGGCAACCCACATTTGAGTGACAGCCAAACAGGAAGTAGGACCCCCCCACATGGCTCGCATCGGAGACGGCGGTGACCTGCTGAAGTGCTCGTTCTGTGGGAAGAGCCAAAAGCAGGTGAAGAAGCTCATCGCGGGGCCGGGCGTATACATCTGCGACGAGTGCATCGATCTGTGCAACGAGATCATCGAGGAGGAGCTGGCTGACGCCGACGACGTCAAGCTGGACGAACTCCCCAAGCCCGCCGAGATCCGCGAGTTCCTCGAGGGTTACGTGATCGGACAGGACACCGCGAAGAAGACGCTCGCGGTCGCCGTCTACAACCACTACAAGCGCATCCAGGCCCAGGAGAAGAGCCGCGACTCGCGTGTCGAGCCCGTCGAGCTGGCCAAGTCCAACATTCTGATGCTGGGCCCGACCGGGTGTGGCAAGACCTACCTGGCCCAGACGCTGGCCAAGATGCTCAACGTCCCCTTCGCCATCGCCGATGCCACCGCGCTCACCGAGGCCGGCTACGTGGGCGAAGACGTCGAGAACATCCTGCTCAAGCTGATTCAGGCCGCCGATTACGACGTGAAGCGCGCCGAGACCGGCATCATCTACATCGACGAGGTCGACAAGATCGCCCGCAAGAGCGAGAACCCGTCGATCACCCGTGACGTCTCCGGCGAGGGCGTGCAGCAGGCGCTGCTCAAGATCCTGGAAGGTACCCAGGCGTCGGTGCCCCCGCAGGGCGGGCGCAAGCACCCGCACCAGGAGTTCATCCAGATCGACACCACGAACGTGCTGTTCATCGTCGCGGGTGCGTTCGCGGGCCTGGAACGGATCGTGTCCGACCGCGTCGGCAAGCGCGGCCTGGGCTTCGGTGCCGAGGTGAAGTCGAAGGCCGAGATCGACACCCAGGACCATTTTGCCGAGGTCATGCCCGAGGATCTGATCAAGTTCGGTCTGATCCCCGAATTCATCGGCCGTCTGCCGGTGGTCGCCTCGGTCACCAACCTGGACAAGGAATCGCTGGTTCAGATCCTGTCGACGCCGAAGAACGCACTGGTCAAGCAGTACACCCGGTTGTTCGAGATGGACGGCGTCGAGCTGGAGATGACACCGGAGGCCCTGGACGCGATCGCCGATCAGGCCATCCACCGCGGTACCGGTGCGCGTGGCCTGCGCGCCATCATGGAAGAGGTCCTGCAGCCGGCGATGTACGACATCCCCAGCCGCGATGACGTCGCCAAGGTCGTCGTCACCAGGGAGACGGTGCAGGACAACGTGCTCCCGACGATCGTGCCGCGCAAGCCCCCGCGCAACGAGCGCCGCGACAAGACCGCATAGGTCACGCTTCAGATCGACGACATGGCTGTTCTTCCCTCGGGGAGAACAGCCATGTCGTCGACTACGGCCAGGCTCAGGTCCGGTGGCGGACCCGGTCGGGCCGGGTGTAGACGTTCATCGAGTTGCCGCGCAGGAACGCCACCAGCGTCAGGCCGGACTGGGCGGCCAGATCCACCGCCAGAGACGATGGTGCGGATACCGCCGCCAGCAGCGGTATCCCGGCCATCACCGCCTTCTGCGTCAGCTCGAAGGAGGCCCGCCCGCTGACCAGCAGCACAGTGCCGGTCAGTGGCACCCGGCCGGACTCCAGCGCCCAGCCGATCACCTTGTCCACGGCATTGTGTCTGCCGATGTCCTCCCGCACCACCAGTGCGGTGCCGTGCGCGTCGAACAGCGCGGCGCCGTGCAGTCCGCCGGTCGCCGCGAAGACCTTCTGCCGGTCGCGCAGCTTGGCGGGCAGCGCGGAGAGCATGTCGGCGTCGACGACGAGAGGATCGTCGCCGGGGGCGTGCTTGCTGCTCAGCCGGACCGCGTCCAGGGAAGCCTTACCGCAGACCCCGCAGGAGGACGTCGTGTAGAAATTGCGGGTCACATCGACATCGGGCAGCGGAACGCCCGCCGCCAGTGTCACGTCCAGCACGTTGTAGGTGTTGAGGCCGTCCGGCCCCGCACCGTTGCAGTACTGCACCGCGGCGATGTCCTCGCGCCGGTACACGAGTCCCTCGGTGAGCAGAAACCCCTGAGCCAGTTCGACATCGGAGCCGGGGGTGCGCATCGTCACCGTCAGTGGCGTGCCGTTGACGCGGATCTCCAGCGGTTCCTCGACGGCCAGCGTCTCGGGCCGGGCGACGGTCTCCGCGGCGGTCACATGCTGCGCGCGGCGCCGTGCGGTCACCCTACCCATCGTTATTTCCCGTCGCTTCGCTCGCCCGGGGCGAGCGCTTCCAGCCGGATCACCACGGCCTTCGATACCGGCGTGTTCGACCGTGCCGCAACGTGATTCAGTGGGACCAGCGGATTGGTCTCCGGGTAGTACGCCGCGGCGTTACCGGCCGGGGTGGCGTAGGCGACCACCCGGAAGCCCTTCGCCCGGCGTTCCTGGCCGCCGAACTCCGACACCAGGTCGACGCGGTCACCGTCGTGCAGGCCGAGGTCGGCGATATCGCCGGGGTTCACGAACACCACCCGGCGTCCGCCCTTGACCCCGCGGTAGCGGTCATCGAGCCCGTAGATGGTGGTGTTGTACTGGTCGTGGCTGCGCAAGGTCTGCAGGATCAGCCGCCCGGGCGGTACCGGAACCCATTCCAGCGGGCACACCGAGAAGTTGGCCTTGCCGGTGGTGGTGTGGAATTCGCGGGAGTCCCGCGGTGGGTGGGGGAGCTGGAAGCCATCGGGTTGGCGCACCCGGATGTTGTAGTCGGTGCAGCCCGGCACCACGTCGGCGATGGCGTCGCGGATGCGGTCGTAGTCGGCGTTGAACGCTTCCCACTCGACCGGGTGATCGGGGCCCAGCAGGGTGCGGGCCAGCTGGCAGACGATGGCCACCTCGCTGCGCAACTGGTCACTGGCCGGAGTGAGGCTGCCGCGGGACAGGTGCACCATCGACATCGAATCCTCCACGGAGACCAGCTGCTTGCCCGACTCCTGGATGTCGCGGTCGGTGCGGCCCAGGGTCGGCAGGATCAGCGCGGTCCGACCGTGCACCAGATGGCTGCGGTTGAGCTTCGTCGAGATCTGCACGGTGAGAGCGCAATTGCGTAGCGCGGCCTCGGTGACCTCGGTGTCGGGGGTGGCCGAGACGAAGTTCCCGCCCATCCCGATGAAGGTCTTGGCGTGCCCGTCGCGCATCGCACGGATGGCGTCGACCGTGTCGTGGCCGTGCGTGCGGGGGCTGGTGATGCCGAATCGTGAATCGAGCGCCGCGAGAAACGCTTCGGGCATCTTCTCCCAGATCCCCATGGTGCGATCGCCCTGCACGTTCGAATGCCCGCGCACCGGGCACACCCCGGCACCCGGCTTGCCGATCATGCCGCGCATGAGCAGCAGGTTGGTGGCCTCCCCGATGGTGGCCACCGCGTGCCGATGCTGGGTCAGGCCCATCGCCCAGCAGATCACCGTCCGCTCGGAGCGGATCAGGATGTCGGCGACCCGGCGCAGCTGGGCCTCGTCGATACCGGTCGCCTCCAGCACCGTGGCGAGATCGACTGCCCGGGCTTGGCGTTCGTAGTCGTCGAACCCCGCGCAATGGGTGTCGACGAACAGCCGGTCGACCACCGTCCCGGGTGCGCGGTCCTCGGCTTCGAACAACAGCCGGCCCAGCCCGGCGAACAGCGCCATGTCGCCGCCGATCCGGATCTGCACGAACTCGTCGGCGACCGGGATCCCGTCGCCGATCACGCCGTGCACCTTCTGCGGATCCTTGAACCGGATCAGTCCGGCCTCGGGCAACGGGTTGACCGCGATGACGGTGGCGCCGTTGGCCTTCGCCTTCTCCAGCGTCGACAACATCCGCGGATGGTTGGTACCCGGGTTCTGTCCGGCAATCAGGATCACGTCGGCGTGCGCCACATCGTCGACCGTGACCGAGCCCTTGCCGATGCCGATGGAGTCCGTGAGCGCGGTGCCCGAGGATTCGTGGCACATGTTCGAACAGTCCGGCAGGT
This sequence comes from Mycolicibacterium frederiksbergense, assembly GCA_030499155.1. Taxonomy (GTDB): domain Bacteria; phylum Actinomycetota; class Actinomycetes; order Mycobacteriales; family Mycobacteriaceae; genus Mycobacterium; species Mycobacterium frederiksbergense_A. The sequence goes on from JAUKNU010000001.1 coordinate 3,536,682, forward strand.
TGTTGGTGCCGAAGCTGCGGACCAGCAGTTGGTACAGGAAGGCGGCCTCATTGCTGGTGCGCCCGGAGGTGTAGAACAGCGCCTCGTCGGGGGAGGCCAGATCGTTGAGGTGATCGGCGATCAGCCGGTAGGCGTCGTCCCACTCGATGGGTGCGTAGTGGGTGGCACCGGGACGCAACACCATCGGATGGGTGAGCCGACCCTGCTGGGAGAGCCAGTATTCGGGCTGCTGGGACAGCTCTGCCACCGAGTGGCGGGCGAAGAAATCGGTGGTGACGGTGCGCTTGGTGGCCTCCTCGGCGACGGCCTTGGCGCCGTTCTCGCAGAACTCGGCGAGCTTGCGGCCGCCGTGCTCCTCAGGCCAGGCGCAGCCGGGGCAGTCGAAACCGTGCCGCTGGTTCAGCCTGGCCAGAGTGGCGGCCGTGCGCAGCGGACCCATCTCGGCGAGGCCGCGCCGCAGGCTGACCATGACCGCCTTGACGCCGGCCGCCTCGTGTTTCGCGCCGCTGACGGTGACATCGCGCTCGTCATAGCTCGCATCGACTTCCTTGGCCATATCTTCCAGGCTAACCGTCGTCGGCCGACGGGCGTGCCGATCGGGCGCGGTGCGTATTTGCCATTTCACATGCAGTGATAGACGGTATCTATCGATGGCAAGTGATGTCCTCCTGCAGCACCTGGATTACCTGCTGGCACTCGCGGCCGAACGCCACTTCGGGCGTGCGGCCGCGCGCTGTCATGTCAGCCAACCGACGCTGTCGGTGGCGATCCGCCGCCTGGAGAAAGATCTGGGCATCGTCATCGTGCAGCGCGGTCACCGCTTCGAGGGTTTCACCGAGGAGGGGCGTCGCGTCGTGACGTGGGCTCAGCGGATCATCGCCGAACGCGATGAGATGCTCGCCGATCTGGAACGCATGCGGGGCAGGCTGACGGTGACCGCCCGGCTGGGCGCCATCCCCACCGCGATCCCCGCAAGCCCGTTCATCACCACCGAGTTCCTGCGCCGCAACCCGGCCGCCTCGGTGCGCATCGAGGCACTGTCATCACGCGAGATCGCCCGGCAGCTGGCCGATTTCGAGATCGATGCCGGGTTGACCTATCTCGACGATGAGGCGCCGCCGGGGACGCGTGCGGTTGAGCTGTACCGGGAGCAGTACGTCCTGGTGGCTCCCGCCGACAGCTCGCTGATGGGCGAACCGGAAGTGGCCTGGTCGGATGCGGCGGTACTGGAATTGTGTGTCCTGACCACCACGATGCGGAACCGGCGCATCCTGGACGCCAACATGGCCGCCGAGGGCGTTCAGTACCGCCCCGTCGTGGAGGCCTCGTCGGTCGACGCGCTCTATGCCCACATCGCCCATTCGCGGCGAGCGACCATCGCGTCCACGGCGTGGTTGCCGCGGCTCGGAGTGCCGGCGGGTTTCGCCGCGCGGCCGATGGTCCAGCACGGGCCCCGGCCGGCGATCGGACTCGTCGTGCTCGATCGGGCACCGGCGTCGATCGTCGCGGCCGCCCTGGTCGAGGTCGCCGGGGCAGTGGACCTCGGCACCCACATCGACCGCGCGTGGGACGCCGCTCGGCTCGGATAGATCAGGGGCCACGGGTGCCGGTGTCGCCATCGCAGTGGTCGGTGGGTGCGTTACCGGGGCTCGACGATCTGGACCACGCCGGCCGTCACACCGGCGATGAACAGCCGGCCGGTGTCCGCGTCGACACCGAGCGTGTAGGGATTCTGGACGGTCGCGATGCGGTCCACCTCACGGGGCGTCGGCTCCGCCATGTCGTAGCCGACCACCTCGTTGGTGCCCGAGGACGCCACCCACAGCCGGTCGCGGGCCGGGTCGTAGGCGATTCCATACGGTCCGCCCGGCTGGGTGATCTCGGCGATCTGCCGGGGTTCGGTGTTGAACACCCGGATCGCGTCGCCCCGGGTGTCGGTGGCGATGTAACGGCCGTGCTTGTCCGCCACGAGGTGGGTCGGCCCCTGACCCGCCGCGGTCGACCCCTTGATCGTCAGCGCCTCCGCGTCGTACACCGTCAGGTCGTTCTTGCGGACGTCCAACATGCCCATCAGATTCCCGACGGGAGCCATACCCGCGGGCTGGACACTGTCGGTGAAGACCTTGGCGATGTCCTCGCCGCGCAGCACGGTCACGGTGCCGCCGAGTTCGTTGGCGACGAAAACCGTGCCATTCGGCGCCTCCGCGGCGTCGTGGGGGACGGTGCCGGTGATGATCTGCGGCGCCGCGCGTCCACCGGGGAGGTCGACCCGCACCAGGGCGTTGGCACTCTCGACGGGGACCAGTACCGGGCCGCCGGGCTTGGCGAGCTGCAGATGCCGGACGAACCCCGGCAGTGGGACGCGCATCGTGACGGTGCCGCTGTCGGCGTCGATGAGGACGAGTTCGTTGGGGTTGCGCTTGGCCACGGCGACGGTGCGTGTCTTTGCGTCGACGACGACACCCTCAGGCGCATCACCGACGCGGAGTTGGCGGCCGGGCAGCTCCGGCGCCGGTGCCGGCGCCCGCTGGGGTTCGGCGGGCGGCGGCAGGCCGTCGACCGGCGGGCGGGTGCCCTCGGTCGGAACGCCGGTCGGTAGCAGGCCGGTGGTGGTCGCGCTCGCGGGTGGAGTGCCGGCGCTCGGACCAGGCTTTTCTGCCGGTTGCGCGCAGCCCGCGACGGTCAGGACCAGTACCACGGCGAAAACACGGTCTCGCATGGTCAGGGGCTACCCATCTGACCGACTTTGACCCACTGTTCGGCCGCCGCGACCGAGGAATTCACCCGCATTCCGCTGTTGACGCCGGCGTAACAAGTTCGGCATCCATTGTTCCTATCGTTGGCCGGTCAACGTCCGTCGAGTAGCTGGCGGACCGCAGTGCAAAGGAATTCCATTGAGCGGAAATTCGGTACGCCTCCAGGCGATCAACAGCGTCGAGGCCTACGTGCCTCCTCCCATCAGTTTTGATCCAGGCGAGGCCCCCGGGGAGATCTTCGGTACCAACGTCTTCACCTTGGCCGAGATGCGGCTGCGCCTGCCCAAGTCGGTCTACAAGTCCATGGTCGCGACGATGGAGAAGGGCGCCAAGCTGGATCCGGCGATCGCCGACTCGGTCGCCTCGGTGATGAAGGACTGGGCGCTGTCGAGGGGTGCCACCCACTACGCGCACGTCTTCTACCCGATGACAGGGCTGACCGCTGAGAAGCACGACAGCTTCCTCGACCCGGTGGGTGACGGAACCACGTTGGCCGAGTTCGCCGGCAAGACCCTGCTCCAGGGTGAACCCGACGCGTCGAGCTTCCCGTCGGGCGGACTGCGCAGCACCTTCGAGGCGCGCGGGTACACCGGATGGGATATCACCAGCCCGGCCTACATCCTGGAGAACCCGAACGGCAATACCCTGTGCATCCCGACGGTGTTCGTCTCGATGACCGGCGAAGCGTTGGACTACAAGACGCCGCTGCTGCGTAGCCAGCAGGCCATGGGCGCCCAGGCCGAGCGCATCCTGAAGCTGTTCGGCCACAAGGATTTCGACAATATCGTGTCCTTCTGCGGACCCGAGCAGGAGTACTTCCTGGTCGATCGGCACTTCTTCCTGTCGCGGCCCGACCTCATCAACGCGGGCCGGACCCTGTTCGGCGCCAAGCCGCCCAAGGGCCAGGAATTCGACGACCATTACTTCGGTGCCATCCCGGACCGTGTGCTGGCCTTCATGATGGACACCGAGCGTGAGCTGTTCAAGCTCGGCATCCCGGCCAAGACCCGGCACAACGAGGTCGCCCCCGGGCAGTTCGAGATCGCGCCGATGTTCGAGCGGGCCAATATCGCCGCCGACCATCAGCAGCTGCTGATGACGACGTTCAAGACGATCGCCAAAAAGCACGGCATGGAGTGTCTGTTCCACGAGAAGCCGTTCGCCGGCGTCAACGGCTCCGGCAAGCACGTCAACTTCTCGCTGGGCAACTCGCAATTCGGCAGCCTGCTGGTGCCCGGTGACACCCCGCATGAGAACGCGCAGTTCCTGGTCTTCTGTGCCGCCGTGATCCGCGCGGTGCACAAGTTCTCCGGGCTGCTGCGGGTCTCGGTGGCGTCGGCCACCAACGATCACCGCCTCGGCGCCAACGAAGCCCCGCCGGCGATCATCTCGATCTTCCTCGGCGACCAGCTGGCCGACGTGTTCGAGCAGATCGCCAAGGGCGCGGCCACGTCGTCGAAGGGCAAGGGCAGCATGATCATCGGTTGCGACACCCTCCCGGTGCTGCCGACCGATCCGGGCGATCGGAACCGCACCAGCCCGTTCGCGTTCACCGGCAACCGATTCGAGTTCCGGGCGCCGGGTTCGGGCCAGACGATCAACGTTCCGATGATCATCCTGAACACGATCATGGCCGACTCGCTGGACTACATGGCCACCGAGTTGGAGAAGGCCGTCGAGGGTGGCACCGAGTTCGACGCCGCCGTGCAGACGCTGCTGACCGACATCATCACCGAGCACGGCGCGGTCGTGTTCAACGGCGACGGCTACTCCGAGAACTGGCAGATCGAAGCCGCCGAGCGTGGTCTGCCGAACCTCAAGACCACCCTGGACGCGATCCCGGAGCTCATCAAGCCGGAGGCGATCGAGGTCTTCGAGAAGTACGGCGTGTTCAGCGAGCGCGAACTGGAGAGCCGGGTCGAGGTCCGGTACGAGATGTACGCGCTGACGGTCGCCGTCGAGGCCAAGCTGGCTCTGGAGATCGGTTCGACCGTGATCCTGCCTGCCGCGGTGCGGTACCAGACCGAACTGGCACAGAACGTCGCGTCTCTCAAGGCAGCCGGCGTCGAACCGGATCTCACACTGCTGCAGATGGTCTCCGAACCCATCGGTGCCCTCACCGCAGCCTTGGCCACCCTCAAGGAGGGGCTGTCGCATCACGCGGACAGTGCCACCGAGGAAGCCAAGCACGCCCAGTCGGCGCTGCTGCCCGCGATGGAAGCCGTGCGTGCTGCGGCAGACACCCTGGAGAGCATGGTGGCCGACGACCTCTGGCCGCTGCCGACCTATCAGGAGATGCTCTACATCCTCTGACGCGCACCTGGAGCCGCCCCGGCGGCGACATCGGACATCGCCGGGTGCGGGGGTCAGGCCCGTCCGGGGCCTCTGGTGACCTCAGCCCCCGTGCCCGGCGATCACCCGCGCGACATGCACTCCGGCGTCGCCTCTGCCGCGGCGATATCAGGGACTTAAGTCTCTGCTGCCGGCTGCCCCGTGCCGCATACGTTGGGCAGATGGCAGATCACGATCATCACGCCGCGGTTATCGCCGAACTGAAGCCGCAGCATCGCGCGTTGCGTCAGATGATTCCGGAGGTCTACGACGGTTTCGGCGGGTTGAGTCGCGCGGCGCTGGGCGCCGGCGCGATCGATGCCAAGACCAAGGAACTGATCGCGATGGTGATCGGAGTCGTGCAAGGTTGCGACGGCTGCATCGCCTCGCACGCACATGGAGCTGTCCGCGCGGGTGCCACCAAGCAAGAGGCGGCCGAGGTCATCGGTGTGAGCATCATGATGCATGGCGGACCTGCCACCATCTACGGTGCGCGCGCCTACGCGGCCTTCTGCGAGTTCGACGACGCGGCGACCTGATCGGCTCGATGACACCTGATCGCTCGTGATCAGAGAACGGTCCCGGCCGTACCGTCGTCGCGACGTACCGGTAGCCCGGCCTCCCGCCAGGCCTTCATGCCGCCGACCATGTTGTAGACGGTGAACCCGGCGGCCGCGAGTCTCTTTGCCGCTGAACCAGACCTGTTGCCCGACCGGCATACCGCGACCACCGGCGCCGCGGCAGCGAAGGTGCGCGGATCGAGTTGACCTAGTCGCACATGAACTGCGCCGGGGGCATGTCCGGCTGCCCACTCGTCGTTTTCGCGAACGTCGAGCAGGATGGCGCCGGATACGTCGACAAGCCCCATCGCTGCGATCGGATCGACCTGCACTACGTCCATCACACGGCGCCTTTCACCCGGATCGCGGCCTCGACCTCGTCGGCGGCGATGTTCTTGGTGCAGAAGAACCAGTCCTCGCATGTGACGCCCTCGTCGTGGCCGTCCATGCGTTCCTTGGCAGTGCCGCATGAGCCGGCAGGCGGGACGATGACGGGTTCGCCCGGGCGCCAGTCGGCGGGTGTGGCGACCGAGAAGTGGTCGGCGGTCTGCAGGGCCTTGATGACGCGCAACAACTCGTCGAAGTTGCGGCCGAGGCTCAGCGGATAGTAGATGACGGTCCGGATTCTGCCCTCGGGGTCGATGACGAAGACGGCGCGTACCGCCTTGGTCGAATCCTCTCCGGGCATGATCATTCCGTACAGTTCGGCGATCTTCATCGATGTGTCTTCGATCAGCGGGAACGTGACCTCGACACCCTTCATGCCGCGGAAGGTGATCTTCTCCTTGATGGTGCGCAGCCAGGCGATGTGGCTGTAGAGCCCATCTACCGACAGTCCAACCAGTTCGGTGTTGTAGGCCGCGAACTCCTGCTGCATCGATGCGAACGTCATGAACTCGCTGGTGCAGACCGGGGTGAAGTCGGCGGGATGGGAGAAGAAGATGACCCATTTGCCCGCGTAGTCGGCGGGGAAGGTGATGTCACCCTGGGTTGTCACGGCGGTGAACGCCGGAGCCGGGTCACCGATTCGCGGCATGCCCGACGCGGCGGGTGTGGCGGTAGAGGCATTCTCGTTGCTGGTCATGGCGTTTCAGTCCACTTTCTTTGACGTCCCCGGGGGACAGTCCGCCGCTGGGCAGTCCGAAATATACGGTAGGGGGTATATGCATCTCCATGGTACACATACCCCTGGGGGTACATGCAAGAGCGGAATATTTGTCGATCCCCGTGCGGTTGGTATACCCGTAGGGGTATAAATAGTGTCGGCGTGAACGCAAGCATGTCGACAACGCCACCAGATGTACCGAGAAGGGGAACCGCGATGTCCACCACGACCATGACCACTGCCGATTTCGAGACCACTGTTGCCGAGAACCCGATCGTGCTCGTCGACTTCTGGGCATCGTGGTGCGGCCCGTGCCGCGCCTTCGCCCCGGTCTTCGAACGCTCGTCGCAGACGCATCCTGAGGTGGTGCACGCCAAGGTCGATACCGAGGCGCAGCAGCAACTTGCCGCTGCTCTGGAGATCCAGGCGATCCCCACGATCATGGCGTTCCGCGACGGAATCCTCGTCTACCGCCAACCCGGCGCCATGCCGGCCCCCGCCCTGGAGGATCTGATCACCAGGGTCAAGGCTCTCGATATGGAGGACGTCCGCGCCAAGATCGCCGCATCGACACCCTAGCCGCATCGCAGATCAGCCGAGGAGAACCCATGTGCTACCCAGAGAAATGCCCGAAGTGCGGTAAGACCGGCTGGGCCGGGTGTGGCCAGCACGTCGACGATGTGATGCGTTCGGTGCCCGCAGCGCAGCGATGCACCTGCGGGCCCGATACCGCACCGCAACCCCGTCCCCGTGCGGCGAGGTCCTGGTGGCGCCGGTGACCACCCCGCGGTGACCTGAGCGCAAACGTCAGCCCACGAGTGCGGCGGATGACGCCCGGCGCAACTTGCCCGACGGCGTCTTCGGGATCGAGCCCGGTCCCAGCACCACCACGTTGCGTGGCCGCATGTCGACCTCGGTGACGACCTCGTGTGCGACGTCATGCCTGATCCGGCGGACCTCGGCGGCATCGTCGAAATCGTTGGATTCGACGACGACGGCGAATGATTCACGGGCGTCCCCGGCATCCAGTCGTACCGCGACCGCGCACCCCGGCCGCACACCCCGGACGCGACTCGCGGCCCGCTCGATGTCGGTGGGGTAGATGTTGCGACCCGCCATGATGATCACGTCCTTCACGCGGCCGCAGACCACCACATTGCCGGTCTCGGTGAGGTACCCGAGATCGCCGGTGTCATACCATCCTTGGGCATTTCGGGCCCCGACGAATCCACCCTTGGTGAGGTAGCCGCGCGTCACGGGCCCGCCGCGCAGTTCGATCACGCCGACACCGCGCGCCGCCATCAGGTCACCGGCCTCGCCGATGATGCGGGCCTCGAGTCCGTCCAGCAACGGGCCGAGGCAGGCCAGCCTAGTGGTTCTGCTGCTGTTGTTCGCCGGCACCGCCTGGCCCAGTACGGCCAGCAGGTCGGTATCGACCTCGTCGACCACAAGCCCACCGCCACACTCCGAGAAAGACACCGCGACACTGGTTTCGGCCATTCCATAGGCGGGCAGTACCGCTTCCGGGCGTAGCCCGAACGGCTTACCCACCTCGATGAGTTCTTCGACATCCGCCGGTTCCACGTGTTCGGACCCGGACAGCGCCCAGCGCAGGCTGGAGAGGTCGAAGTCACCGACTCTCGCCTGTCTGCGGAGCCGTTTGGCCAGCAGGGCGTAGGCAAAGTTGGGCGCCGCGGTCATCGTGCCCGCGTACTTGTCGATGAGCCTGGGCCACAGCAGGATGTCGGTGAGGAAGTCCATCGGCGTGATCTTGACCAGCTCGGCGCCGAAATACATCGGCACCGTGAGGAATCCGGTCATGCCCATATCGTGGAACAGGGGCAGCCAACTCACGATCACGTCGGTGTCGGTATCGACCTTTGCCCCGACGAACATCGCATCGGCATTGGCGACAAGGTTGTCGTGGGTGATCTGGACCGCCTTGGGCGACCCTGTGGAGCCGGATGTCAGCTGCAGCAAGGCGATGTCGTTGCCGGTGGTGCGGACCGGTCCGATGCCGGCTGCGGCCAGCAAGTCGGCCACCGTCAGGACCGTGACGCCGTGCTCCTCCAAGATGGGCACGGCGGCCATGAAGGGATCGGAGACGATCACGGTCTTGGCTGCGATCATGTCGATGACACTGATGGTGTCGAGGGCCCACGACACCAGATCGGTCCGAGGCGTGGGCTGGTGCAGCATCGTGATGCTGGCTCCGCGCATCCACAGTCCCTGCGCGGTGGGGGCAATCTCGACCGGCGCGCCCGCCAGCACGCCGACAGCGTCGCCGTGCCCGACACCCGCGGCGGCGAGGCCGCCGGCGACCCGGCGCGCGCGGTCATGGATCTCACGCCAGGTGTGGCGGACCGGGTGGTCGGGTTCGCCCGTCACCATCCCGTTGACGCTCCACTGAGCGTTGGCAAACATGTTGTCCGTAAAGCGGCTCACGACAATCCTCCGGATCAGGGCGCGCATCCCGAGGTCCGGGGGATAGGCGTAGGCCAGCCAGCTCATTCTAGGCCCGGGCCGCTCACGCGGGATGTCGATCGCCGTTGTGTCGGTGGATGCGAACTGTGGGTGGGTCGAGGTCGCTGCTCAGACGAGTACCGCGGCCGCGGACTCGGCGGCGAGCTTCAACGCATGCGCCACCGGGAGCTGCCGGAACTCCGATGACAGGATCTCCACGCCCCACGGTCCACCGAAACCGAAGTAGCGCAACAGCTCGATCAGGCCGACCAGGTCGAACGACCCGTCGCCGCACAGCAGCCGATGGTGCACGGTGTCCTCGAACAGGGTGCCGACGACCCCGTCGGCAGCGTCATCGAGTTCGACGCCGAAAATGATCTCCGGGGTGAGCGCCCTGGCGAGATCACCGATCGTGGTACCGGCCCGGAACACGTGCCACGCATCGATGATCAGCCCGACCGCCGGGTGCGCGGCCGCGCGTGCGAGCGCGGCGCCCGCCGGCACGGTGTCGATGATCGAGAACGGCATGGGTTCGATCGCGATCCTGGTGCCGTGCGCCTCGGCCTGCTCCCCGAGTTCGCGCAGGGGGGCCACCAATTCGAGGAGATCCCCGGTACGCGCTGCCTGTTCGGAACCGATCTTGATGAAGGCCGGGCACAGGACGTCCGCCGCCTCGAACAGTAGGTCGCGCACATCATAGGAATGGCCGAGACGCCCGCGCGGAATCCACCACCGCTCGATCAACTCGATCTCGATATGGGTGAGCGCGGCCTCGGCGGCCATATCCCGCAGCGCCGCGAATCCGATCCCCTCACGGACCGCAATGAGGTCATCGGCGATCAGTCCGAAGCCGACGAAGCCCGCCTCGGCGATCGCCACGAGGCGATCCGCGATCGGCACCGGGCTCGTCGCCGGGTTGTGCATCGGTGACACATCGCCGGCACTGGTCCACGCGGTGGCGACGAGTTGTGGTGTGGACACGGGGGATAGGGATCAGGCGTTTTCGGGGAACCCGAGGTTGATGCCGCCATGGCTGGGATCCAGCCAGCGGGTGGTTACTGCCTTGGTCCGGGTGAAGAAATGGACACCCTCCATGCCGTGGGCGTGGCTGTCGCCGAAGAGTGAGGCTTTCCAGCCGCCGAAGCTGTAGTAGGCCATCGGGACGGGGATGGGGACGTTGATGCCGACCATGCCGACTTCGACTTCGTTTTGGAAGCGTCGGGCGGCGCCGCCGTCGTTGGTGAAGATGGCGGTGCCGTTGCCGTAGGGGTTGGTGTTGATGAGTTCCAGTGCCTGGTCGTAGGTGTCGACGCGCAGCACCGAGAGGACGGGGCCGAAGATTTCGTCGGTAGACGCTCATCTCGGGGGTGACGTTGTCGAGCAGGGTGGGTCCGAGCCAGAATCCCTCGGCTCCGCCATCGGCCTGCACCTGTCGCCCGTCGACGACGACTTTGGCGCCGTCGGCTTCGCCGGCGTCGATGTAGGAGGCGACCTTGTCGCGGTGGGCTTGGGTGACGAGGGGGCCCATATCGGAGTCTTTGGTGCCGTCGCCGATCTTGAGGCCGACGGTGCGTTCGGTGATCTTGGCGATGAGGTCGTCGGCGACGGGGCCGACGGCCACGCACGCCGAGATGGCCATGCAGCGTTCGCCTGCGGAGCCGAAGCCGGCGTTGACCATGGCGTCGGCGGCCAGGTCGAGGTCGGCGTCGGGCAGGATGACGGCGTGGTTCTTGGCCCCGCCCAGGGCCTGGACGCGTTTGCCGGCGGCGGTGCCGGTGGCGTAGACGTATTGGGCGATCGGGGTCGACCCCACGAAAGACACCGCTTTGATCTTCGGGTTCGTCAACAACTCATCGACCGAGGTCTTGTCGCCCTGCAGGACGTTGAACACACCGTCGGGCAGGCCGGCTTCTTTCCACAGCGCGGCCAGCCACAGCGAGGCGGAGGGGTCCTTCTCCGAGGGCTTGAGCACGACGGTGTTGCCGCAGGCGATGGCGACGGGGAAGAACCACATGGGCACCATGGCGGGGAAGTTGAACGGCGAGATCACACCCACCGGGCCGAGAGGCTGCAGCATGGAGTGCACGTCGACCTTGGTGGAGGCGTTCTCGGTGAATCCGCCTTTGAGCAGGTGGGGGATTCCGCAGGCGAATTCGACGACTTCCTGGCCGCGGGCGACCTCGCCCAGGGCGTCGGAGACGACCTTGCCGTGCTCGCTGGTGATGATCTCGGCCAGCTCGCCCTTGCGCTCGTTGAGCAGTTCGCGGAAGGCGAAGAGCACCTGGGTGCGCTTGGCCAGGCTGGTGTCGCGCCAGGCCGGGAACGCCGCGGCGGCGGCGTCGATGACAGTGCGGGCGTCCTCGACGTTTGCGAGGGCGACCTCGCCGGTCACCTGGCCGGTCGCGGGATTCGTCACCGGGGCAGTCGCACTACTGGCGCCCGCGAAGGCCGCGTTGTTCATCCAATGGGAAATGGTCTGTGTCATGGTTACTTTCCGTACTTCGCGACGTATTCGGTCATGGTCTTCAGTTGGTAGCGCGACACCTCGTGCGCGGTCTCGTCCTCGGCGAACACCGACGACACCATCACGGTGTCTTCGCGGTCGTAGAAACCGATCTCGGCCAGGCCGCCGAAGAATTCGTCCCAGTTGACATCGCCATCGCCGATCTTCAGGTGCTGGTGCACCCGCACCGGGTTGCCCGGGGGGTTGGTGATGTAGCGCAGGCCGTGGCTGCGATGGTGGTCCATGGTGTCGGCGACATGTACCAGGCGCAGTGTGTCGCCGGCGGCCCGGATGATCTCGGCCATGTTCCCGCCCATGTGGAAGCTGTGGCACGCGACGTACACCATGCCGATGTTCGGCGAGTTGACGCCGCGGATGATGCGCAGGGCCTCCATGCCGTCCTCGACGAAATCATCGGGGTGCGGGTCGATCCGGACGTCGATACCCTCACGCTCGATGATCGGCAGGAGTTCCTCCATGGACCGGAAGAACGCCCGCTCGGATTCCTCGGCCTTCTCCGGTCGTCCGGAGAACTCGGTGTTGATCACGTTGACACCCAGGTCGACGGTGATCTGCAGGACGCGCTTCCAGTTGCGCACGGCGGCCTCGCGGGCATCCGGATCGGGGCTGGCCCACCGCAGCACCGGCAGCACCGAGGCGATCCCGACGCCCGCGTCGGCACAGGCCTTGCGAAACGTGGCCACCAGATCATCGTTGGCGCGCGGGTGATTGAAGAAGGGTATGAAATCCCGGTGCGGGGTCAGCTGCAGGTACTCGTAGCCCAACTCGGCGACCAACTTCGGGAAGTCGAGCAGGTCGTAATCGTGGTGGAAGGGTGTGGGATCCAGCGCGATCTTCATGTCATGCCCCGTCGATGGAGGCGCGATCCACCATCGCGACCTCGACGGGCAGGCCGCTGTTCAGCGATTCCACGCCGGCCTCGCAGACCGCGGCCGCGGCGTAGCCGTCCCACGCACTGGGGCCATCTGTGTAGTTCCCCGTTGAGCTCCCCTGCTGGACCGCGTCGACCCAGCGCTGGAACTCGGTGTCGTAGGCCTGCCCGAAGCGCTCACGGAAACCGGGGGTGACCTGGCCACCTCGGGTGCCGTCGCCGCGCGAGCGGACCAAGTTGACATCCAGGCCGATCATCGCGCTGCCCTTCTCGGCCACGACCTCGGTGCGCACCTCATAGGCGACCCCGGTGGTGACGAAAAGCTCGACGTCCACGTGCCGGCCGGATGCCGTGCGCAGGATCGCGATCTGCGGGTCGGCGAGACCCTCCGGCGCACCGGGATTGGCCGACGGCTTGATGATCTGTATCGAGACGATCTCTTCGTCGAACAGGAAGCGGGTGACGTCAACCTCGTGCACCAGCGAATCGCGCACCACCATGGCGCTGTCGAATCCGTTGGGGACGGCGGGATTTCGGTGTGCGCAGTGCAGGACCAGTGCGCGGCCCAGGTCACCCGAGTCCAGCAGCGCCTTCAACTGCGCGAACTCGTGGTCGAAACGACGCATGAAACCCACCTGGATCAGGCGCTTACCCAGTTCGGCCTCGCGTTTGACGATCTCCAGAGAGGTGGCCACATCGGTGGTCAGCGGCTTCTCGCACAGCACGGGCCTGCCGTGCTCCAGGCAGGAGAGCAACTGCTTTTCGTGCGTGGGCCCCGGGGTGGCCAGCACCACGGCGTCGACCTCGGGGTCGGCGATGGCGTCGAGCGGATCGGCGATGGCGCGACATCCTTCGATGCCGGCAGCGATCTGCTCGGCCTTCTCGGCGATGAAATCGTTGACGACGACAACCCGGGCCCCGGAGATCCGGTTGGTCAGGCGGGCGACGTGATCGGCGCCCATGATGCCGACGCCGAGAACGGCCACACGCAATTCTGACATGTCTTGAACTCCTGCAGGTCTAGTTGAAACGAACGGAGGGGACGCCGCACGAACCCAGGTATTTCTGGGTGCGCCTGGCGATGGGCAGCGGAGCGTCGACCTCGCAGGGATACATGTCCTGCTCGACGATGGCGAACACGTCGATCCCGAGCTTATCGATTTCGGCCAGCAGCGGCGGCATCTCCGGAATGCCCAGCGGCGGTTCGGTCATCGCGCCGAGCTTGACGGCCTCACCGAAGGGCAGATCCTCGGCCTCGACCTTGGCGCGCACCTCGGGGTCGACCTGCTTGAGGTGCAGGTAGCCGATCCGCTCCGGGGCGCGACGGATGATCGCGATGTTGTCGCCGCCGCAGTAGCTGATGTGTCCGGTGTCCAGACACAGGTTGACGAACTCGCCGTCGGTGCCGTCGAGGAAGCGGTACACGTTCTCCTCGGTGTCGACGTGGCTGTCGGCATGCGGGTGGTATTGCGCACGCACACCGTACTTCTCGAACATTGCCTTGCCCAGTTCGTTCATGCCCTGGGTCTTCTTGCGCCACTGCTCGGGGGTGAGGTTCCGGTCCTCCAGCACGGCGCCGGTGGCCGGGTCGCGCCACATCTCCGGGATGACGACGACGTGCTTGCCGCCGACCGCCGCGGTCAGCTTGGCGACATCCTCGATCTGCGACCACACCGCATTCCAGGAGTCATCGTGATGCAGGTGCTCGAACACCGTGCCGGCCGACAGCTTCAGGTTGCGCTTGGCCAGCTCATCGGAGAGCTGTTTCGGGTCGGTGGGCAGATAGCCGAACGGGCCCAGTTCGATCCACTCGTAACCGGATTCGGCGACCTCGTCCAGGAAACGGGTGTAGGGGGTCTGCTGCGGATCGTCGGGGAACCAGACTCCCCAGGAGTCGGGTGCGGAACCCACGAGAATTGACGACATCGAACGTTTCCTTTTAGCGGTCGGACGGGAACTGGTCAGACGGACGTAGAAGAGGACGCTGTACTTTCTTCCAATCCGAATACCGTTGGTAGGCATCCTGTGTGGAAGTCAGTGTCGATACCTGGCTGACGGGGACGTCCCACCAGGAGAAGCTGTCCGGGGCGTAGATCCGGGGATCGGTCTCCACGTAGATGACCGTGGTGACGTCGGCGGATTTGGCGACCTTGACCGCGTCGGCGAACTCGGCGGCGGTGGCGACCTTGATGACATCGGCGCCCAGGCTGGCGGCATTGGCGGCCAGATCAACCGGCAACTTGTCGCCGTCGAGCCGGCCGTCGGCGCTGCGGTAGCGGTAGTCGGTGCCGAACCGCTGCGAACCGAGGGACTCCGAAAGTCCACCGATGGAGGCGAATCCGTGGTTCTGCACCAGCACCGGGATGACCTTGATGCCCTCCTGCACCGCCGTGGCGATCTCGGTGGCCATCATGAGGTACGAGCCGTCGCCGACCATGATGAACACATCACGGTCGGGTGCCCCCATCCGGACCCCGATACCGCCGGCGATCTCGTAGCCCATGCAGGAGAAGCCGTACTCGACGTGGTAGCCCTTGCGGTCGCGGGTGCGCCACAGCTTGTGCAGATCACCGGGCATCGAGCCGGCCGCGCATACCACCACATCGCGCGGATCGGACAGCGTGTTGACCAGGCCGATGACCTGATTCTGGTTCAGCTGGACGCCGTGCTCGGTGGCGTACACGGAGGACACCGTGTCCTCCCACTCGGCGGCCAGTTCGGTGACCCGGGCGCGGTATTCGTCGCTCACGGTGTAACCGGACAGCGCGGGGCCGAGTGCCTCGATGGCTTCGCGCGCGTCGGAGACCACGCTGATGCCACCCTGCTTGACCGAGTCCAGCGAGGCCACATTGATGTTCACGAACCGCACATCGGGGTTGTTGAACGCGGTGCGGGACGCGGAGGTGAAATCGCTGTAGCGGGTGCCGATCCCGATGACCACGTCGGCCTCGGCGGCCAGCGCATTGGCGGCGGTGGTGCCGGTCGAACCGATGGCGCCGACGCTCTGCGGGTGGTCGTAGCGCAGCGAGCCCTTACCGGCCTGACTTTCCGCGACCGGGATGCCGGTCTGCTCGCAGAACGCGGCCAGCGCCTCTTCGGCGAATGCGTAGTGCAGGCCGCCGCCGGCCACGATGAGCGGCTTGGTGGCGGACGCGATGACCTCGGCGGCCCGGGCGATCACCGAGCGCTCGGGCAGCGGCCGGGCGATGTGCCAGGTGCGTTCGGCGAACAGCGATTCCGGCCAGTCGTGCGCCTCGGCCTGCACATCTTGCGGGATGGACACCGTCGCCGCGCCGGTCTCCACGGGGTCGGTCAGCACCCGCATCGCGCCCAGCAGTGCCGCGGGCAGTTGCTCGGGCCGCCACACCCGGTCGAAATACCGGGACAGCGGCTTGAACGCGTCGTTGACGGTGACATCGCCGGAGGCCGGCAGTTCGAGTTCCTGCAGCACGGGGGAGCTGACCCGGGTGGCGAAGGTGTCGGCGGGCAGCAGCAGCACCGGCAGCCGGTTGATGGTCGCCAGCGCGGCTCCGGTGAGCATGTTGGTCGAGCCGGGGCCGACGCTCGCGGTGACGGCCCAGGTCTGCAGGCGGTCCTTCTGCCGGGCGTACGCGACGGCGCTGTGCACCATGGCTTGCTCGTTGCGGCCCAGCACGTACTTCAGCCCGGGGTCGCGGCCTGCTTGCCGCGATTCGATCTCGTCCTGCAGCAGCGCCTGGCCCAGCCCGGCCACGTTGCCGTGCCCGAAGATGCCGAAGCAGCCGGCGAAGAACTTGGTGCGCTCTCCGTCGTGTTCGATGTACTGGTTGGCGAGGAACCGAATGGTGGCCTGTGCGACGGTGAGCCGCACGGAGGACTCGGTGGCGGCCAGCTTCTCGCCTGCCTTGGGGGCGGTCGAAACCATGGTCACTCTCCTTGGGTCGTGCGCATCGGCAGGCGCGGATCGATTTCCTGGTGTTCCCAGCTGCCGCGCAGCCAGGTGTGGTCGGGGTTGTCGCAGATCAGCCAGGCGCGATCCGGACCGGAACCGGCCATCACGTTGAGGTAGTACATGTGGTGGCCGGGCGCCGCGATCGAGGGCCCGTGATAGCCGTGCGGCACCAGTACGACATCGCCGGAGCGGACCTCTTCGAGCACCTCGATGGGGCGCTCCGGAGTGCCGAATACCCGGTGGTAGCCAAACCCTGTTGTCCCAGAAGGGCTGTCGTCGATCTCGAAGTAGTAGATCTCTTCCAGTTGGGTTTCGAACTCGGTGTCCTCATCGTGCTTGTGGGCGGGGTAACTCGGCCAGTTGCCACCCGGTGTGATGACCTCGCAGGCGATCAGGGAGTCGGCCTCGAAGGCAGTGGCCGTGCCGAAGTTGTGTACCTGCCTGCTGCAGTTACCGGCGCCGCGTAACTCGACGGGCACGTCGGCGGCGGCGACCCGCCGGTTGGGGAACGTCCGGGTGGCACGCGCACCGCAGATGGCGATGCGGCCGTGCCCGGACAGCGAGTAGGCCTGGTTGATGCCCAGGTAGACCATGTCGGACGGTCCGTCGAAAACCGTTGCGCGGGGCGAGAGTTCGAAGGTTTCGCCGCCGCAGGTGACGGTGCCGCCGCCCGACAGCGGCAGGATCATCACTTCGCTGTCACCGGTACGCCGCGTGACGGACTCGGCATCATCGAGGTCGACGACATGCAGGCTGGACTCGGCCCAGCCGGCCGATTCCGGGGTGACGTCGACGGTGTAGGGGGTGACCGCGGTGTTCGCCGGGATGTACCACGTGCTCTTCACGGTCAGCGCACCAGCTTCACGGCGGTTGCCACGGCGCCGGCGACATCGTCATCGGGCGGGTAGAGCAGGGTGCGTCCGACGATCAGGCCCCGCACCGCGGGTAGGGACAAGGCCTTCTCCCAGCTGGCGAACGCCTCATCAGGGTCGGTGGGATCACCGCCGAGCAGCAGCGTGGGCATGGTCGTGGACTCCATGACGCGGTCCATCTCGTCGACGACCGGCAACTTCATCCAGGTGTAGGCCGATGTGGAACCGAGCCCCTGGCCGATGTGCACGGACTTGATCACGGCGTCGGGGGAGAGGTCGTTGCGGACCTTGCCGTCCACGCGTGACGACATGAACGGCTCCAGCATGGCGATCAGGCCCTTGGCCGCCAGGTCGTCGACGGCCTGTGCGCACGCCGTCAGCGTGGATACGGTGCCGGGATCATCGAGATCGATGCGGCACAGCATCTTTCCGCCGTTCATCTTGGCCGCCGCGGTCGAGGCCGCGGTCGCACCGGTCATCCGGTCATCCAGCTCGAACGAGGAGCCGGCCAGTCCGCCGCGGTTGAAGGAGGAGAACACCACCTTGTCCTCCAGCGCCCCGAGCAGCAGCAGGTCGTCGAGGATGTCGGCGGTGGCCAGCACCCCGTCCACACCCGGATCGGCGAGCGCGGCACGGAGCCGCTCCAGCAGATCGATCCGGTTGTTCATTGCGGTGGGGCGAGACCCCACGGACAGCGCACCGCGGGCCGGATGGTCGGCGGCGACGATCATCAGCTGGCCGTCGCCGCGCACGGTGGGCCGGGTGCTGCGGGCCTGCCAAGCCTTGGCCACGGCGGCCGGATCGGCGGCACGAACATCGGTCACGTCGGCGTAGGTTTTTGCGAGACTAGACATTGACAGCCTCCACAGCGGTCTGTTCGGCGAGATCGGCCACCTCGGCGGCGGTCGGCATCGCGGTGGAGCATTCGAGGCGCGAAGCCACGATGGCTCCGGCGGCATTGGCGTAGCGCAGCGTCTTCTCCAGCGACCAGCCGCGCACCAGGCCGTGGATGAGGCTGCCGCCGAAGGCGTCTCCGGCGCCGAGCCCGTTGATGACGTCGACCTCGTTCGGCGGGACGGTCACGGAGCTGTGCTTGGTCTTGCCGAGCACGCCGCGCGGGCCCTGCTTGACGATGGCCAGTTCGACGCCGAGGTCGAGCAGGGCGTCGGCGGCTTTGTGTGGGCTGGTCTCGCCGACGGCGATCTCGCACTCCTCGCGGTTACCGACGGCGACGGTGACGTGACCCAGTGCGCGCTGCACCTGCTCGGAGGCCGCGGCCGGCGTGGCCCAGAACATCGGGCGGTAGTCGAGGTCGAGGACTGTCAGCGGTGCTCTGGCACGCGCCTCCCATGCCGCGAAATGGGCACTGCGGCTCGGTTCTTCGGACAAGCCGGTGACCGTCGACCAGTACAGCCGAGCGTCGCGGACGGCGTCCAGGTCGATCTCGGCGGCCTCGATCTGGAGGTCCGGCGCCGACGGCTTGCGGTAGAAGTACAGCGGGAAGTCGTCGGGCGGGAAGATCTCGCAGAACGTGACCGGGGTCGGGTACTCGCCGTGCGTGTGCACGTAGCGGTTGTCGACGCCGAGCCGGGCGAGCTCGTTGCGGACGAATCGGCCGAACGGATCGTTGCCGGTACCTGAGATCAGCGCGGTCCGGTTACCGAGCCTGGCGGCCGCAACCGCGACATTGGCTGCACTGCCGCCGAGGAACTTGCCGAACGATTCCACGTCCTCGAGTCCGACGCCGGTCTGCAGGGGATAGACGTCCACGCCGCTGCGCCCGATGGCGATGACGTCGAACGGTTCCGTGCTGGACGGCCTTTCAAAAGACACTGTGGCTCCCGAAGATGGTGGGCGGGCTCTTCTCTTAAGACTGTGCCTCGCGTCACTCACTCATGTCAATAGTTTGTCCTGACATTCTAACTTTCAGTCATGCTGCTATGGTTCGGCTAATCTGTCTGATCATCGGCCGCAGATCGGAGTGGACGTGCCTTTAGCTGTTGAGCTCGACAGGTCCAGCCCTGTTCCCCTCTACTACCAGCTCGCCCAAGCGATCGAAGCGTCGATCCGGAACGGTGATCTCGCCCCCGGCGACCGTTTCGAGAACGAGCTCGCGCTGGCGAGCAGGCTGGCGTTGTCGCGCCCGACGACCAGGCGTGCCATCCAGGAACTCGTCGACAAAGGTCTGCTGGTGCGCAAGCGCGGCGTCGGCACCCAGGTCGTGCAGAACCCCGTGCACCGCCGGGTCGAGCTCACCAGCCTCTTCGACGACCTCGCGAAGTCTGGGCAGGACCCGACGACTCAGCTGCTCGATTATCACTGCGGTATCGCCGACGAGGAGATCGCCGCGGAGCTCAACCTCGGCAAGGACCACGAGATCGTCACCATCCAGCGGCTCCGCTGCGCCAATGGCGAGCCACTCGCGGTCATGACGAACCACCTGCCCGTCGAGATCGCACCCGATGCCGAGGAGTTGGAGGTCAGCGGCCTCTACCAGGCACTGCGCGGGCGCGGCGTGCACATCCGGCTGGCCCGGCAGCGCATCGGCGCCAAGCCGGCGAACCGTAACGAGGCACGGCTTCTCGGCGAAAAGGCCGGCGCGCCGCTGCTGACCATGAGTCGGACGGCGTTCGACGATTCCGGTCGGGCGGTCGAGTTCGGTAGTCATTCCTATCGTGCCTCGCGCTACTACTTCGAGACCACGCTCGTCGACCGCTAGCTTCCTGCGATTTCGGCGTGATCGGACGCGGACAGCGCAACCGATCACGCCGAAATCGCTCAGGAGAAGGCCGCGCGGAACGCCTGCAGGGCCGCCGTGCTGTCACCCTTCGCATACGCCTCCATGCCGACGGTGCCGTCATACCCGATCTCGCGCAGTGCCTGTGCGACAGCGGGATAGTGGATCTCGCCGGTACCGGGCTCGCGACGCCCGGGCACGTCGGCGACCTGGATCTCACCGATCGCCTCCCCGCAGCGGCGCACGAGTTCGACGAGGTTCCCCTCGCCGATCTGGGCGTGGTACAGGTCGAGCATCATCTTCACGTTCGGGTGCCCGACCCCCTCGACGAGCGCGAGGGTGTCCTTCGCGCGGGCCAGCGGCACACCCGGATGGTCGACGATGGTGTTGAGGTTCTCGACACAGAATGTCACCCCGGCCCTGGCCCCGAGTTCGCCGATGCGCTCCAGGGCGCGCAGCGCCGTCGACCACATCTGACCGGTGGCGCGTTGGCGCGGTCGGGCGGCCTGACCGTCGACGAGTTCGGCGGTGTGCAGATTGAGCCGCGGAACACCGAGCACCGCAGCGGCTTTGATGCTCAGCTCGGCGGTGCGCACCACCTCGTCGGCGCTTTCCGGGTCGATGAGGTCGCCGTGCAGGTAGCCGGTCATCGACGAGAACCGCGCTCCGGTCGCGGCCAGCGCGTCGAGGTCCTTGTCGTGCCAGCTCCAGATCTCCACGTCGAAGCCGAGCTCATCGATCCGCGTCACGCGGTCCAGGATGGGCAGGTCGGTGAACACCATCTCCGAAGACACCGCGAGTCTCATGCCGGCACTCCGCTCAGCGCGACGGGTGCCTTGGTTTCGATCGATTTCCGGGCGGCAAGGGCGATTTCGAGTGCAATGCGGGCATCGACGCCCGTCACCGAAGGCTCGGTGCCGGCCAGCACGCAATCGGCGAAGTGGGCGAACTGCGCGGTGTAGGCGTCGGCGAACAGTTCCGTGTTGACGCGGCCTGCCTGCTCGGGGGCCAGTCCGGCCTGCAGGACACCGCCGGAACCGAAGACCTCACCGCGGATGTCATAGCCGTACACGGCCTGGAAACTGGCCTCGGCGATCGCGAACGCGCCGTTGTCGAACCGGATCTGCACCACGGAGGTGTCCAGGAAGCCCTCGCCGGCGAACTGGGGATGAACCAGCGCATCGGCCTGCGCGTAGACCTCGGTCACCCGTGCGCCCGGATTGAGCCAGCACAGGGTGTCGAAATCGTGGATCAGCGTCTCGTTGAAGATCGTCCAGGGCTTGACCCTGGCGGCAACCTCGGCGGAAATGCCCGGGTCGCGGGTCAGCGAACGCAACAGCTGCGGGGTCCCGATCTCGCCGGCATCCACCCGTGCCCGCATGGCGGCGAAATCGTCGGCGAAGCGCCGGTTGAAACCGACCTGCAATGCGACTCCGGCCGAGGCTGCCGCATCGATGGCCCGGTCGGCGTCCTCGAGTGTCAGAGCCATCGGCTTCTCGCAGAACACGTGCTTGCCGGCCCGGGCGGCCGCGACCACCAGGTCGGCATGGCTGGCCGCGGGGGAGCAGATGGCCACGGCGTGCACATCGGGATCGGCGATGAGCGCCAGGGGGTCCTGGTAAGCGCGTGCTCCCGAGAACTTTTCTGCGGCACCGGGTACCGGGTCGGCGACGGCGGCGAGCCGGGTGTTCGGCAACCGCGAGGCCAGCGTCTCGGCATGGAAACTGCCGATCCAGCCGGCGCCGATGAGGCCGAAGGCCAGGGGAGAGGACATGGGAACTCCGATCAATTAGAACGTTCTAGGGACGGTAAAGGGATCGAGCGTGTTTCGTCAACGATTTTCCTAGAACGTTCTAGAATCCAGGACGTGCAACGACGTCCGACGCTCGAGGATGTGGCCGTGCGCGCGGGAGTCTCGCGCGCGCTGGTCTCGATCGTCATGCGTGATGCGCCGGGTGCCAGCGCGCAGACGCGTGACCGGGTGCGCCGCGCCGCCGACGAACTCGGGTACCGGCCCGATCACCGGGCACGCAGGCTGCGCCAGCTGCGCACCAAGCTCATCGGTGTCACCTTCACCGCCGGCCAGGAGTTTCATGCCGACCTCGTCGACGGTGTCTACGTCGCGGCCGAGGAACTCGGCTACGAGGTGGTGCTCAGTGCCATCACCGTGCACCGCGACGAGACTCGCGCGTTACGCACGCTGATCGATGAGCAGTGCGAGGGCCTGGTGCTGATCGGCCCGCAGGCGCCGGCGCGGCGCCTGGCAGAGCTGGCCATGCGGGTACCGGTGGTGGTGCTCGCCCGCCGGATCCGCGGTGTCGACGCCATACGCAGCGACGACGTTGCCGGCGCCGTGCTCGGCGCCGAGCACCTGATCGAGCTCGGCCACCACCGGATCGTCTATCTCGACGGTGGCCGGGCGCCGGGCGCGGCCGAGCGGCTGCGCGGCTGCCGGCGGGCCGCCGATGCCGCCGGCGTGACGTTGGAGGTGCGCTCCGGTGGGCTCACCGAGCGAGAGGGCGCCGCCGCAGCCACCGCCATGCTGGCAGAGTCCGAGCTGCCCACTGCGGTGTTCGCGTTCAACGACCGCTGTGCCCTCGGCGTGCTCGATGTCCTGATTCGAGCGGGAGTGTCGGTGCCGCAACGGGTATCGGTGCTCGGCTTCGATGACAGCCCGCTTGCCGGGTTTGCCCACGTGGGCCTGACCACGGTGCGGCAGGACGCCCTGGGTTTGGCGGCGTCGGCGGTGCAGCGGTTGGCCGGCCGCCTCGATGACCCGGGCGGGCCCTGCGGGGTGGTGGACGTGGTCCGCGAGCCGTCGCTGGTCGTGCGCGGTTCGACGGGCGCCCCGGAGGCATCGGCCTGCGGAAACGGGACGCGCAAATGACTTGCAGTCCTAATGTCAGGACAAAGTATTGACTTTCCGGTGTGAGCCGTATTACATCAATCCTGCAGGCGTAGCGTCCGGCACTCGGTCCGCCGGGCCGATGTGGGCGACACGGCGATCTCGAAACGAGGAGAAACAATGGCGTTGAAGCGGCTCGCGGTACTGGCCGGAGCGGGCGTAATGGCGTTGAGCATGGTGGCGTGTTCGTCCAGCGGCGGCAAGCAGGACGGCGCCGGCGAGGGGAGCGGCGGCGGTACCGTCGACACCCCGCGCATGACGATTGCGATGATCACCCACGAGGTGCCCGGTGACTCGTTCTGGGACCTGATCCGCAAGGGCGCCGAGGCGGCGGCCAAGAAGGACAACATCGAACTGCGCTACTCCAACGACCCGGAGGCGCCGAACCAGGCCAACCTGGTCCAGAGCGCGGTCGACAGCGATGTCGACGGGATCGCGCTCACCTTGGCCAAGCCTGACGCCATGCAAGCGGCCGTGCAGGCCGCGGAGGCGAAGAACATTCCGGTGGTCGCCTTCAACGCGGGGATGGATGCCTGGAAGCCGATGGGCGTCAAGGAGTACTTCGGTCAGGACGGCCGTATCGCCGGCCAGGGCGTCGGGGAGCGCCTCACGCAGGAGGGCGCCACCAAGGCGATCTGCGTGATCCAGGAACAGGGCCACGTCGATCTGGAAGCGCGCTGCGCCGGGGTCAAGGAGACCTTTCCCGCGACCGAGATCCTGAACGTCAACGGCAAGGACATGCCGTCGGTGGAGTCCACCATCACCGCCAAGCTGCAGCAGGATCCGGGCATCGACTACGTGGTGGCGCTCGGCGCCCCGTTCGCGCTGACCGCGGTGCAGTCGGCCAAGAACACGGGCAGCACCGCCAAGATCGGCACCTTCGACACCAACGCCGCTCTGGTGGAAGCGATTCAGGGCGGCGACGTCCAGTGGGCCGTGGACCAGCAGCCCTTTCTGCAGGGTTACCTCGCCGTCGATTCGCTGTGGCTGTACCTGAGCAACGGAAACGTCATCGGCGGCGGTCAGCCGACCCTGACCGGCCCGGCATTCATCGACAAGTCCAATATCGACGCGGTCGCCGAGTACGCCAAGGGCGGCACGCGCTGATGACCGCTCGCGCGCAGGAAGGAATGTGATGACTACTCAGGAGGCGCTCGACGTCGCCAACCACACCGTGGTGCGCGACGAGCGGGTCAAGGAACGAAATCGTCTACAGCGGTTCCTGATCCGGCCCGAGATGGGCGCAGGCATCGGTGCGATCGGAATCTTCATCGCGTTCTTCATCGTCGCACCCCCGTTCCGTGAGGCGTCGTCGCTGGCGACGGTACTCTACGCCAGCAGCACCATCGGCATCATGGCCTGCGGTGTCGCGGTCCTGATGATCGGTGGCGAGTTCGACCTGTCTGCCGGTGTGGCGGTGACCTTCAGTTCGCTGGCGGCCTCGATGCTCGCGTTCAACCTGCACCTCAACCTCTGGGTCGGTGCGGCGCTGGCGCTGGTACTCGCGCTGGGAGTCGGTTTCCTCAACGGTTTTCTGGTGATGAAGACCAAGATCCCCAGCTTCCTGATCACGCTGAGCTCGTTCTTCATGCTCGCCGGTATCAACCTGGCGGTGACGAAACTCGTTGCGGGACAGGTCGCCACCCAGAGCGTCAGCGATATGGACGGCTGGGACTCCGCGCAGAAGGTGTTCTCCTCGACGTTCACCGTGGCCGGCGTCGGAATCCGTGTCACCGTGCTCTGGTGGATCCTGTTCACCGTGGTGGCCACCTGGGTGTTGTTCAAGACGAAGATCGGCAACTGGATCTTCGCGGTCGGCGGAGACGCCGAGAGTGCCAGGGCCATCGGCATTCCGGTGACCAAGGTCAAGATCGGTCTGTTCATGTTCGTCGGGTTCTGCGCCTGGTTCGTGGGCATGCACCTGCTGTTCGCATTCAATACCGTGCAGTCCGGTCAGGGCATCGGCAACGAGTTCTTCTACATCATCGCCGCGGTCATCGGCGGCTGTCTGCTGACCGGTGGCTACGGCACCGCGATCGGCGCGGCCATCGGCGCGTTCATCTTCGGCATGACCAACCAGGGCATCGTCTATGCGGGCTGGGACCCGGACTGGTTCAAGTTCTTCCTGGGCGGCATGCTGCTCTTCGCGGTGATCGCCAACAACGCCTTCCGTAACTACGCAGCGAAGAAGTGATCTGATGACCGCAACAGTCGAATCCCCCAGCAACGAGGCCGCAGCAGACCGCAAGGTGCCGCTGGTCGAGCTACGCAATGTCGGGAAGTCCTACGGCAACATCACCGCGCTCAAGGACATCAGTCTGCGGGTGTATCCCGGCCAGGTGACCGGCATCCTCGGTGACAACGGCGCGGGCAAGTCGACCCTGATCAAGATCATCGCCGGCCTGCACCAGCAGACCGAAGGCGAGCTCCTGGTCGACGGTGAGGCCACGAAGTTCTCGTCGCCGGCCGATGCACTGGGCAAGGGCATCGCGACGGTCTACCAGAATCTCGCCGTGGTCCCGCTGATGCCGGTGTGGCGCAACTTCTTCCTCGGCCAGGAGGTGCGCAAGAAGTCGTTCCCGTGGTCGCTGGACGCGAACGCGATGCGGGCCACCACGTTGACCGAGCTGTCGAAGATGGGTATCGAGCTGCCCGATGTGGACGCGCCGATCGGGTCGCTGTCCGGTGGCCAGCGTCAGTGCGTCGCGATCGCGCGGGCGGTGTTCTTCGGTGCGCGGGTACTGATCCTCGACGAGCCGACCGCGGCGCTCGGTGTCAAGCAGTCCGGCGTGGTGTTGAAGTACATCACCGCCGCCAGGGACGCCGGTTTCGGTGTCGTGTTCATCACCCACAACCCGCACCATGCGCACATGGTCGGCGATCACTTCGTCCTGCTCAACCGCGGACGCCAGAAGCTGGACTGCACGTATGACGAGATCTCGCTGGAGCACCTGACCCAGCAGATGGCCGGCGGCGATGAGCTGCAGGCGCTGTCCCACGAGCTCGGCCGTAAATAGCGCCGAATCGTGTCCGGTCGGGCGTGCCGGCGCTGTGTAGCGCCGGCATCCGCCGGGTATACGGAGGCTCATGACCACGTCAACACTGAAGACAGAAGATGCCGGGCCGCGCACCGTGAGCCGCAGCGTCCAGGTGGCGGCACCGGTCGCCGTGCTGTTCGACCAGATCGCCGACCCGCACCGGCACCACGATCTCGATGGTTCGGGAACCGTGCGTGACGCCGACGTGAAGGGGCCGCACCGGCTCAACGAGGGCGACAAGTTCACCGTCGCCATGACCCAGTACGGCCTGCCCTACTCGATCACCTCGAAGGCCACCGCGGTACAGGAGAATCACCTCGTCGAATGGGAGCACCCCCTGGGCCATCGGTGGCGCTGGGAGCTCACCGAGGTCAGTCCCGGCACCACGAAGGTCACCGAGACATTCGACTATTCGACGGCCAAGGTGCCCTTCGTGGTGGAACTGCTCGGGTTCCCCAAGAAGAACGCCGAGGGCATCGAGTCCACGCTGACGGGTCTGGCCGAGCGGTACGAAACGCACTGAGCACCTCAACGGGTGAACGCCTGCAGCGTGCGCGCCGAATTCATGAAGTCCCGGAAGTACAGCCAGCGACCGGCGCGCAAGGTGATGATGTGCGCGAACTCCGATTCCCATTCGTAGCCCGTCGCCAGTAGGCGGAACCGCTGGCGACCCCAGGCCGCCAGATCGTCACCCTGGGCGATGAACTTCCAGGCCACCATCTCGGTGATGGCAATCGTCTGTCCCACCGTGGTGAAGAAGGCCACGGCCTCGTCGATGCCGCGGTAGTCGCCGGCGTAGGGGATCGCGTCGACGCCGTAGTAGGTGATGCGCACCTCCGGATCCAGCAGATCCAGTGCGGTCTGCAGATCGCCCGCCGGTATCGCGGCGTAAATGGCTTTCGTCGCAACGATATTGCGCGACTCGTTGCCGGCGGCGGTCATGACAGGTGTAGGGGGAGCCGCACGTAGGCATGGGTCAGCAGGCTCGCCGTCTGCTTGGTGCCCGGGTCGTCGGTCAGCGCAATCGTCTGGTACCTGTCGAGCACCGCGTTGACCACGGCCGCCACCTCGAGGCGGGCCAGTGCCGCCCCGAGGCAGAAGTGCAGACCGTGTCCCATCGACAGCTGCTGGCGGATGTTCGGTCGATCGATGTCCAGCACGCCGGGGTCGGCGAACACCGCAGGGTCCCGGTTGGCCGAACCGAAGAACAGCGCGACCCACTCACCCTTGCGGATCAGCTTCCCGCCGACTTCGACGTCGCGGGTGGCGATGCGGAAGAGCCGCTGCGGCGGCCCGTCCAGTCGCATCGATTCCTCGACGAAGACCTTCACCAAGGAGCGGTCGGCACGCATTCGCGCGGTGATCTCGGGTTCGCGCGCCAGCGCGTGCAGGAGGTTGCCGATCAGGAATGTTGTCGTCTCACTGCCGGCGACCACCAGCGTGACACAGAACCGGACGATCTCCTCGGGGGTGAGACGCTGCCCGCCGACCTCGGCGCGCAGCAGCGCCGAGATGAGGTCCTCGGCATCCTCGACATCGCCGGTGGGTGGGCTTTCGGCCAACCGGGCGGTGTGCTCGGCGAGCCGGGTGGCGAACGTCGTCACCATCTCCTCATTGCTGGCGATGCGCTCCTCGGGGGTCAGAGACGACGAGAGCATGAACGCGTTTGCCCATTGCCGGAATCGGACGTGGTCGCCGTCGGGCAGTCCGAGCAGACGCACCATCGCGCGGGTGGGAATCTCGGCGGCGAACTCCATCACCTCGACATCGCCCTTGCCGAGCTCGTCGAGCAGGCGCGGGATCAGTTCGCCGAGCCATCCTTCGAGCCGCTTGACCCGGCGGGGCGAGAACGCCTGGCTCACCAACTTCCGCTCGACCTCGTGTTTCGGAGGGTCGGTGTTGACGAGCATCAGGCTCGGTGCCGACGACGCCTCCTGGAGCGGATCACGCGACGAGAACGTCGCGCTGTCCCGGGCGGCGTCGAAGATCTGGTCGTAGCGAAACAATGCCCACGCCGTGACGGGCTCGTCGGCTCCGGGAATCGTCCCCGGTGGCCAATCCCGATAGCCTGCCACCGGCGACGACGATCGCAATTGGTCGTACAGCGGATACGGGTTGGCGATGCCCTGCGCGGTGGTCAGCAGATCCAGAGCCGAGACAGTGGTGGATGACATGGTCTTCAGCCTCTGACAGCGCGCGCGCCGAAACGATCCCCCGTAGGGGAGGACTCGTGCCCCCAAGGGAGGCCAATTCCGACCTTGTCGGGAAAACCACCGCACCTGCGCGCCGTATCGGAGGACAGTCGAACCGTGACCGACATCTCCGAGACGCCCTCCATCGGTGATCTGGCCGACGGTGACCACCCGGGTTGGGCGTCGCGGCAGCCGGAGGAATCCGCCGCTTCTCGGCGCTACCGGGAGACGTTCGAGTGTTGTGACATCGACCCGACCGACGACCCGATGACCGTGGTGGCAGAGGCGGTCGACGCGAAGGTGACGGTGGTGCGCGGCGCGTTGGAAGCACTCGGCGACGAGGCGGCACTCAACGCGCTCGAGGCGGTGCTGGACCTCGCGTCGATGGAGCGTGAGCTGATCGAGGACGGTGCGCGGCGGCGCACCTTCGCGCTGCTGCAGGTGCAGGAAGCGCTCAGCAAGCTGCGCGTCGTCGACGATGTCGCCACCATCGTCGACCGGGCGCCCCGCGAGCTGGTCGAGTCCTGCGGGTTCGACCGTGCCGTGCTCTTTCGCGTGCACGAAAGCCGGATGGTCATGGAGTCGGCGTATTTCGGCGACGACCGTGACGGGGCGGAGAAGATGGTCGCCTTCGCCCAGTCGGTGGCTCCGCCGCTCAACCACATGCTGCTCGAGACCGAGATGATTCGCAGGCATGCGCCCGCGATCGTTCGTGACGCCCGCAATGATCCGCGCGTCAACCGGCCCATCGTCGACTTCTCGATGACCCACTCCTATGTGGCCGCGCCGGTGATGCCGACGGGCAAGGTGATCGGGTTCCTGCACGCTGATCGGCTCTATTCGGGCCGTCTGGTGGACGACATCGACCGCGACACGGTGTGGGCCTTCGCCGAGGGTTTCGGTTACGCCTACGAACGCACGGTGCTGTTGGAGAGAACGCGTCGCCAGCATGCCGAGGTGCGGCGCGCATTGAACGCGGCCGACGAGGCCGTGCGTGCGTTGCAGGACGCTGATCTGGACCTGCGCAAGATCGAACCGGTGGAGCGCAGCCCGGCCGCGCAGTCGCTGGCCGAGGTTCACACCCGGGTGCTGTCGATGCTGACACGTCGCGAGGTCGAGGTGCTCCGCCTGATGGCCGCCGGCCGGACCAATCAGCAGATCGCCGACGAACTCGTGATCTCGACGGGAACGGTGAAGTCGCACGTCAAGCGGGTTCTGCGAAAACTGCGGGCCACCAACCGTGCCGAGGCGGCGTCGGCGTACGTGCGGTTGGCAAGCACGCCGGCACAAGGTGGCCAGCTGCACTGACCGACCCCGGCGTCGGGTGGCGCGTGTGGGGGGAGAACTGATCCGGGTACTGCGGAAAAGTCGCCGTGGGTGACATCTGTTTGCCAATATTTACGCAGAAGTTAATTTTGACGACTGCCCCCGGTGGCGTCGATCGTTGCCGGCTGCTCGCGGAATCGCGCTGTTCGTCAGCAAACGTTGAACCGGGGCGTGCGGTGTGCTGGTGTCGCGGGTAGGCCTGAACTGGGAATATTGCGATTACAAATACGAGCACCGGTCGGTATCTTCTTGGGACGCGAGTGCCGAAACCGGCGTCGGTCGCTTTGCCTGCCGTGGTTGCTCGCGCGAACCCTGTTGCGCAGCAGGCGGATCACGCCGTGAACGGCCAAGGAACTCCGGGCATTTGCCGGGCTGTGTGGCCTCGATGACGCCGGGATCCTTCTTGACGTAAAGCACCCACTTGTCAACTTACTTCTGAGTAAATTACTCACCGTTCACAAATGTGTGCACACCAGAGGAGGATCCATGCACGCTGCAGTAAGGCCGTACCTGGCAACCGGAGTCGCGTTGGTGGGGGCCGCGTCCATCGCGGTCATGCCCATTCAACCGTCGAACCCGATGATCGCCGTTCCGGCGGTTCCGGCCATCTCGTCGCAGGCCTTCACGCTCACCGCGCAGACCAACCCCATCGCGCTGTGGGCGGAGGTCTTCAGCGATGCCATTGCCAACGTCGGCGCGCTGGGCGGGGACGTGCTCTCCGACCCCGCGCCGGTCGTGCGTCAGCTCCTCAAGAACCAGCTCGGATACCTGGGCACCGCGGTCGGTGCCGGCAAATCGATGGTGGACGGGGCCGTTCAGTACCTGACCCCGAGCAACCCCTACAGCCTTCCCGCCGGCATCGAAACGGCCGTCGGGCAGCTGCGGTCGGGTCAGATCGCGGAAGCATTCATCACCCTTTCGCAGACGCTCATCTCCACGCCCGTCGGCATGATCATCGGACTGCCACTGGCTGGCTCGGGTCTGCTGGATGTTCCGGCGAAAATAGCCCAGAATCTCACCG
Source organism: Mycolicibacterium frederiksbergense (assembly GCA_030499155.1). Taxonomy (GTDB): domain Bacteria; phylum Actinomycetota; class Actinomycetes; order Mycobacteriales; family Mycobacteriaceae; genus Mycobacterium; species Mycobacterium frederiksbergense_A. Next base: position 3,567,314 of record JAUKNU010000001.1, read on the forward strand.
ATGCGCTGTCCGCAGCGCTTTCCCTCAGCAACGCGCTGCCGCTGCTGTCGGGCGCGATGGGTCCGGCCATCGGCGCCATCGACGCCCTCGGTGAATCACTGCAGGACGCCGTCCAGGCCTTGGGCAGCGGTCGCCTCGTCGAGGCGCTCACGGCGGTGATCAACATCCCCGCGCAGCTGACCTCGGCAGTGCTCAACGGCTACACCGACGTCCAGGGCACCAAGGTCCCGGGCTTGCTGACCTTCAGTGCTGATCCGTTCAGCGGCGGTCTGCTGCAGACGCTCCTGGTGACGATTCCGCGTGCCATCGCGACGGCTCTGGGCGCTGCCCCGGTCACACCCCCGGTAGCTGCCGGTACCAGCGATGCGGTGTCCGCACCGCTCGCCGCGGCCGCGAAGGTCGTCACACTGAGCGTCTCTGCCACCGAGGTCCCCACATCGGCAGGCGACGTCGAGGAATCGGCGATCACCGCGGAGCCGGCTCCCGCCGGTCCGGACGCAGTCGAGGCGGACTCGGGCGCGGCGTCGCCCGTCGCGATCCCGGACCCCGAGCCCGCCGCCGAGGTCCCGGCCACCGACACCGCTGAGGATGTCGGCGCGGCCGAGCCCACCGACGGGGTGTCCGAGGACGAGGAACCGAAGAGCGACGAGACCGAATCCACGGATTCGGGTGCCCTCGATGCCGAGGCGGACGACTCCGAGGTCGCCGATGCAAAGCTCACCGAGGCAAAGGTCACCGGGGCGCTCCGCGGCGCCAAGAGCGCCAAGGACGGCGCCCGCAGCGCCGCCAGTCCTCGGACGGCAAAGCGCATTTCCGCACGGGGGTAACACATCCCGGGCCGCGTTGCGGCTGACGGCGCAGGCCCCCGTTTCCATCCAGGGGGCCTGCGTCCGGCACAGCTACCTCGGGTCGAGGCCGGCCGCCCGGTAGGCCGCGTCCACCAGTGCCATATTGGCCACCGCGTCATCGACCCCGAACGGCAGCGGTGCGCCGCTCTGCACGTGCGCGGCGAAGGCCTCCAGCTGATGGCTGTAGGACGGCCGGGTGCCGTGATGCTCGACGGTGGTGCCGCCGGCGGTGGTCAGGGTCAGCCGGTCGTCTGCGGCGGGGTGGATGAAATCGTGCACGAAGGCCTCACCGGCGCTGCCGATGATCGTCAACGTGAACGAATAGCCGGGCGCCACCATCGAATTGGTGGACAGTCCGGTGGCGCCGTTGGGGAACTCGAGCTCGACATCGCAGCGTGCTTCGACACCGGGGGAGCGCAGTTCGGCGCGCGCCCGGGTGACGGCCGGATCGCCCAACCCCAGGCTGCCCAGGCTTCGCATGATGTGCAGGCCGTAACAGCCGAGGTCCATCAGCGCACCGCCGGCCAGATCCAGCGACCAGCGCGGATCGTCGTCGCCGGGTGCGGGCATCGCCATCCGGACCTCGACCCGACGGATCTCACCCAGCTCACCGTCACCCGCCATCCGGAACGCCCGGCGGGTTACCGGGTGGAAGAAGTAATGGAATCCCTCCAGCACGGGCACACCTGCCGCCTCGGCGGCTCGGGCCACCCGAACTGCCTCGGAATGGTCGCGGGCAAAAGGCTTCTCGCTCAGCACCGGCTTGCCCGCCGCGATGGCGGCGAGATTCCACGGCGCGTGCAGGGCGTTGGCCAGCGGGTTGTAGATCACATCGACGTCCGCGTCGTCGATCACGTCCTGGTAGGAATCCAGCACGCGCTCGACGCCGTACTTGTCGGCGAAGGTCTCGGCGCGACCGCGGTCCCGGGCCGCCACGGCCACCAGGCGGTGACCGAGCTCGGCCGCGGGACCGACGATCGCCACCTCCGCAATCCGGGACGCGCCGAGCACCCCGATGCGGAGTGGGCTCATCCCGTCACGCTGTTCAGATAGGCCACGCTGGCGCGCACATCGGCCAGCGGTCCGTCACCGTCCGGCGCGCCCTCGAGGATGGTGTCCTGTTCCATCACGAACCAGCCGTCGAAGCCGTTGTCGCGCAAGATGCGGACGATAGCTGCTATATCGATGTCGCCGGTTCCCAGCGGCGTGTACATCCCGGCCTTCACGGCGTCGGTGTAACTCAGCTCCCCGGACTGCACCTTGGCGGCCAGCGCGGCGTCCACATCCTTGAGGTGGGTGTGGGCGATGCGTTGCGGTACCGCCTTGGCCAGCTCCAACGGATCGGTGCCGCCGATGAGCAGGTGCCCGGTGTCCAGGCACAGCGGAATCGACGATCCGGCCAGCACCCGGTCCACCTCGGCGCGGGTTTCGACCATGGTGCCCACATGCGGGTGCAGGACCGCGAGCAGACCCCGGTCGGCGACGATCCCGGCCAGCCTGTCCAGATTGGTGAGCAGAGTGACCCACTGCGACTCGTCGAGCACCGGACGCGAATCGTAGCCGTCGGCACCGGTGGCGGCGGCCAGCACCACCACGCCGGCACCCGCGGCCACCAGTGAATCGAGTGGTCCGGCAAGGTCGTCGGCCGGATCATGATCGGCCTTGTGCAGCACCACCGGGACGAAGCCGCCCACGCAGGCCAGTTGATGCTGCGCCAGCACGGATTTCAGCTCGTCGGTGTCGGTGGGCAGGAACGCCTCCGGACCGAGCTCGGTGGCGGTCAGCCCGACACCGCGCATCTCGGTGAGCACACGGTCGGGTTCGAGCTGGAACCCCCAGCCCGGGACCTCGCACACGCCCCAGGAAATGGGTGCACCGGCGATCTTGATATCTGCGGTCATGCGCTGCGTACCTCTGCGATGGTCACCGGGGCGCCCCGGCGCAGGGATTCGGTGGCGGCTTCGGCCAGCCAGGCCACCTCGACGGCGTCGGCGACGGTCGCGCCGCGGACCGGTCCGCCCTCGGCGACCTCGACGAACCCGGCCAGCTCGGTGCGGAATGCCTCGGTGAAGCGGTCCATGAAGAAGTTGTGCGCCGGACCGGTCGGGAAGTCCGACGGCTCAGCGAAGCGCGGGTCCGTGTTCAGCAGCGGCACACCCTGATCCCACAGCCGGCGGCGACGCTGTCCTCGAAACCGTGCACCTCGAGGCGGCAGTCGTAGCCGCGGGCGTTGTAGCGGGCGTTGGAGACGACGCCGAGTGCGCCGCCATCGAAACGCACCACCACGGCGGCCGAATCGACATCGCCGTATTCGGCGAACAACGGGTCGCCCTGCACCGTGCCGGTGGCGTACACCTCGACGGCGTTCTGGCCGGTGATCCAGCGGATGATGTCGAAATCGTGGACGGCGCAATCCCGGAAGATGCCGCCGGAGCCCTTGATGTAGTCCATCGGCGGGGGAGCGGGGTCCATCGTGGTGCTCCGCACGGTGTGCAGGATGCCCAGTGTGCCCGCGTCGACGGCACTCTTGGCCGCGGCGAAGGCGGCGTCGAAGCGACGCTGGTAGCCGACCTGGACCGGAACGCCGGAGCGGCTGATGATCTCGGCGACCCGGGCGCTCTCGGCGGCCGTGGAGGCGATCGGCTTCTCGCAGAACGTGGGGATACCCCGTTGGACGGATGCCAGCGTGAGCTCCGCGTGCGCGGGCGTGGCCGCGGCCACCACCACGCCGTCGACGCCCGAGGCCAGCAGCTCCTCGACGGAGCCGACGGCCCTGGCGCCGTGCTTGGCGGCCACCGAGGCCGTCACGTCGGCGCGTTCATCGGTGATCACCAACCCGTCGATTCCGGGCAGCCCGGAAAGGGTTTCGGTGTGGAATGCGCCGATGCGGCCCAGTCCGATCACGCCGATGGTGGTCATGGGGTTCTCCGTTCGTTCTGTGCGGTGAGGACGTCATCGAGTTGGTTGGGTGTCAGCCCGTCGGCCAGGGCGGCCAGCACGGTGTCGACCTGGCTGGGTGGGGCGAGGCTGCCGATGGGTTGGTCGCTGTCGAGGTTGGTGGGGAAGGCGTAGCCCTCGGCGGTGGCATTGACGATGTTGAGCAGGTCGGCGGCCGGTCGGCCGGCCCGCTGCATCTGCAGCAGTGCCGGATACACGGCCTTGACCATCGCGGTGCGATCCAGTGATTCCATCGCGCGACCGAAGGGCGACGAGATCTGCAGCAGGTTGGCCATCCGGCTGATATCGGCCGACGTGTTCTCTCCCGCACCGTGATACAGCGCCGGATTGAAGAACACCGCGTCACCCTTGCCCAGCGGCACCTGGACGTGATGCTCGGCGAAGAACTCGATGAACTCGGGCCGGTAGAAAGCGATGTAGCCGGCTTCGAAGCGCTGTGAGTACGGCAGCAGCATCGTCGGCCCGCTCTCCAGCGGCATATCGCAATGCGCGACCGCACCCTGCAGTGTCAGTGCCGCGGACATCCGGTGCAGGTGTGCCGGGTACTGCGCCAGTTGGTCGGCATCGACGAATCCGAGATGGTAGTCGCGGTGCGGAACCTGCGCGGCGCCACCGGGATTGACGACGTTCACCTGCGAGGTCAGCTGATAGCGCGGTCCGAGCCAGGCTTGCGACACCAGCGCCAGGGTGTCGGCGGCGTAGTACTCGGCGTAGGCCTCGGGAGCATGCAGGGCGAGTTTCTGCGCGGCGTTCCAGACCCGGTCGTTGGCCCCGGCCTTGCCGAAGTGGTCTCCGGCCGGGCCGCCCTGAGCACGCTGGGCGGCGATGATGTCGTCGAACGCCGCGGAGACACGGTCGAGGACCGCGTCGTCGAATGCGCCCTCGAAGACCACGACGCCGGGCCCATCGGTGAGCGCGCGGATCACCTCGGACTGCAGCGCCCGGCGATCGGCCGCGGCGATGCCGGCGGCCGAGTACACCAGGACATTGGACCGGACGTCGACGGCGTGCGGGTAATCGGCCAGATCGGTGTCGCGCAGCACCTGATGACGGAACTCATCGAGGTCGCAGGCGGACTCGGTGATCCACTCGGAGGCGGTGAGCGAAGCGGGCATGGCGGTTAGTCTTGCTGTGATACCCACCGCAATCAACAGCATAAAGCCATCAAAAAACCATCACGACGCATCACCGTCCATTCGCGAGCAGACACGAATGGCCCCGGAATCTCCACAATGTGGGGCCATTCACGTCTGCTCGCGGGAGAACTCGCGGGAGAGAGAGGGACCGCACGATGCACCGCTACAAGGTTCGCGAGATCGCTCAGCAATCCGGGCTGAGCGAGGCGACCGTCGACCGGGTCCTCAACAACCGGCCCGGCGTCCGGGAGAACACCCGCGCCGAGGTCATGCAGGCCATCGCCGACCTGGACAAGCAGCGCGCCCAGCTGCGGCTCAACGGTCGCCGCTACCTGATCGACGTGGTGATGCAAACCCCGCAGCGGTTCTCCGACGCGTTCCGGTCGGCGATCGAGGCCGAGCTACCCGCCTTCGCCCCGGCCGTACCGCGGGCCCGGTTCCATCTGTGGGAGTCGGGCTCGGCCGCGCAGACCGCCGACGTGCTGGCCCGCATCAAGGGCAGCCACGGTGTCATCCTCAAGGCCCAGGACGAGCCCGAGGTCGCCGAGGCCGTGGACCGGCTCGTCGCCGCGGGCGTACCGGTGGTCACCTACAGCACCGACGTCGCCAACAGCGACCGCTGCGCCTACGTGGGCATCGACAACCACGGCGCCGGCCTGACAGCGGCGTACCTGATGGACCAGTGGCTCGGTGCGGCACCCTCTGGCGTGCTGATCACCCTGAGCCGCACGGTATTCCGCGGGGAAGGTGAACGTGAGGTCGGATTCCGGTCCGGGCTGCGCGGCACCGGACGCGACATCGTCGAGGTGAGCGACAGTGACGGTATCGATGCCACCAACGAACGGCTGGTGCTCGACGCACTGAAACGCCACCCCGGGATCGAGGCCGTCTACTCGCCGGGCGGCGGCAATGACGCGACCGTCCGCGCATTCGACAAAATGGGACGGGTCTGCCGGGTCTTCATTGCCCACGACCTCGATGTCGACAACCGCAGGCTGCTGCGTGAGGGCAGGCTCTCGGTGGTGCTGCACAACGATCTACGGGCCGATGCCCGGCTGGCCATCCGGGTCATCTTCGCCCAACACCGGGCCCTTCCCGAGGAGCCGGTCCGGCCCGCTCCGATCCAGGTCATCACCCCTTACAACCTGCCCGCGCCCTAGCGCGCACGCGCCTTCGGGCAGGAGCTCCGAAGCTGCGGAATCGCTGAAAGCGCGCGACGCGGACTACCATTTCCGCGCACGGCCACGTCACCATGTGCCGACGACAGGACAAACCGCAAGCAGGGGAATCGATTGATGGCGCCAGAGCTCGTCCCGGGCGTGACAGTGCTGGGAAACCTGGCCATCGACGTCATCAACGGAGCTCCGCCGAGCCCGGGCGGATGCGCATCGTTCGCCGGTGTGGCACTGGAATCCGCTCCGGGCACCGCCCACATCGTGGCGATGGGCGAGCAGGAACATCACGAGCTCTTCGACCCGGTGCTGGAGCGGTTCGGCACCCTGGTGCGCCTGCTGCCGTCGGACCGCACCAGTGGATTCAGCCTGGACTACGACGACACCGATCACCGGCATATGGGGGTCCAGGCGATCGGACCGGTATGGACACCGCGTGATGTCGACACCGACGACCCCCGCACCACCTGGATCCACCTGGCCCCGCTGTTGCGCACCGATTTCCCTGCCGAAACCCTCGCTCACCTCGCGGCCCGCGGTCACCGCATCGCCTACGACGGCCAGGGCCTGGTGCGCGCGGACCGGGTCGGCCCGCTGAAACTGGATCGGCATTTCTCCCCGGAGTTGCTGCGCCACCTCGACGTGCTCAAGCTCGCCGAGGACGAGGCCGTCATCGTCGCCGATGGCGCCTTCGACCTCGCGACGGCCGAGGCGCTCGGGGTGCCCGAGATCCTGGTGACCTACGGCTCCGAGGGCTGCGACATCTATAAGGACGGCCGCGTGGTGCGGGTGCCCGCCGCGTGGCGCGTGATGGATGTGCAGACGACCGGCGCCGGCGACATGTTCACCGCCTGTTATGTGGCGCACCGGGCGGCCGGGGCCGACCCGCGGCGCGCCGTGGAGGTCGCCAGCGAGCTGGTGGCCCGCGAATTGCAGAAGCGCGTCGGGGTGCGTTCCGCTCCGGCGTAACCCCTGGTTGAAACGATCCACTTGACACCCGTCAAGTTTGACCGGCAGAGTGCTACTGCACGGTAACCAGATCCTTAAAGAATGACGTTCTCCGAAAGTGATGAAGACCACATCGTGACGGGAACTCGTCCTGCTTCACTGCCCTGAACAGGCAGTTTTTCTGGACGAAACCCGCGTGTCGCCGGCTCGCCGGTGATTGGTCACCCTAAGAGAAGTGCCATACTGGTTACCGGCAGTGACACCAAAAGTTTTTGACGCAAACACCCCCGCGACCGATGCGCGACTCGCACGGGTGTGAAAGGCAGGAAGTCGTGGGCCAGAACGGCAACTCGGGGACGCCCCGGCAGAAGCTGGAGAAGGTGGTCATCCGCTTCGCCGGTGACTCCGGTGACGGCATGCAGCTCACCGGAGACCGGTTCACGACCGAGGCTGCGCTCTTCGGCAATGACCTTGCGACACAGCCCAATTACCCCGCCGAGATCCGCGCACCACAGGGCACCCTGCCCGGTGTGTCGTCCTTCCAGATCCAGATCGCGGACTACGACATCCTGACCGCCGGCGATCGTCCCGATGTTCTCGTCGCGATGAATCCTGCCGCATTGAAGGCCAACGTGGGGGACCTCCCTCGCGGCGGTCTGATCATTGCCAACTCCGACGAGTTCACCAAGCGCAACCTGGCCAAGGTCGGCTACGACGCCAGCCCCCTGGACAACGACGAACTGTCCGACTACGTCGTGCAGCCGGTCGCGATGACGACCCTGACGCTGGGCGCAGTCGAGGCGATCGGTGCGTCCAAGAAAGACGGTCAGCGCGCCAAGAACATGTTCGCCCTCGGTCTGCTGTCGTGGATGTACGGCCGCGAGCTCGAGGCCAGCGAGACCTTCATCCGGGAGAAGTTCGCCCGCAAGCCCGAGATCGCCGAGGCCAATGTGCTGGCGCTCAAGGCGGGCTGGAACTACGGCGAGACCACCGAGGCCTTCGCCACCACCTACGAGGTTGCCCCGGCCAAGCTCAAGACCGGCGAATACCGGCAGATCTCCGGTAACACCGCGCTGGCCTACGGTGTCGTGGCCGCCGGGCAACTCTCCGATATCCAGGTCGTGCTGGGTACCTACCCCATCACCCCGGCCTCGGACATCCTGCACGAGCTGTCCAAGTACAAGCACTTCAACGTCCTCACCTTCCAGGCTGAGGACGAGATCGCCGGCATCGGCGCCGCCATCGGCGCGTCCTACGGCGGCGCGCTCGGCGTCACCAGCACCTCGGGTCCCGGTGTCTCGCTGAAGTCCGAGGCCATCGGCCTGGCGGTGATGACCGAGCTGCCGCTGCTGGTCATCGACGTGCAGCGCGGCGGCCCGTCCACCGGCCTGCCGACCAAGACCGAGCAGGCCGACCTGCTGCAGGCCCTGTACGGGCGCAACGGTGAGTCGCCGGTCGCGGTGCTCGCGCCGTGCTCTCCGTCGGACTGCTTCGACATCGCCATCGAAGCGGTGCGGATCGCCATCGGCTATCACACCCCGGTGATCATCCTGTCCGACGGCGCGATCGCCAACGGTTCGGAGCCGTGGCGCATCCCGGACATCGGCACCTACCCGGCCATCGAGCACACGTTCGCCAAGTCCGGCGAGCCGTTCGAGCCCTACGCCCGTGACCCGGAGACCCTGGCGCGTCAGTTCGCCGTGCCGGGCACGCCGGGCCTGGAACACCGCATCGGTGGTCTGGAAGCGGCCAACGGCTCGGGCAACATCTCCTATGAGCCCAAGAACCACGATCTGATGGTCCGGCTGCGCCAGCTGAAGATCGACGGCATCACGGTGCCGGATATCGAGGTCGACGACCCGGACGGTGACGCCGAACTGCTGCTGCTCGGCTGGGGCAGCTCGTACGGGCCGATCGGGGAGGCGTGCCGTCGCGCCCGCCGCAACGGCATCAAGGTCGCGCACGCACAATTGCGCTATCTCAACCCGTTCCCGGCCAACCTCGAAGAGGTGCTGCGCCGCTACCCGAAGGTGGTCGTGCCGGAGATGAACCTCGGCCAGTTGGCGCTGCTGCTGCGCGGCAAGTTCCTGGTGGACGTGCAGTCGGTCACCAAGGTCGAGGGGATGGCGTTCCTGGCCGACGAGGTCGAGGGCATCATCGACGCGGCGCTGGACGGAACGCTGCGCGAGAAGGAAACCGACAAAGCCAAGTTCGCCCGGTTGGCCGCGGCCACCGTGGAATCTGTGGGAGCGAGCGCATGACCGACCTGATCGGCTCTGATCTGGGCCTGACCGAATCCCTGAGCAAGACTGCGCTGGTCCCGACGACGGACCAGCCGCAGAAGGGCAAGGACTTCACCAGTGACCAGGAGGTCCGCTGGTGCCCGGGTTGCGGTGACTACGTCATCCTGAACACGATCCGCAACTTCCTGCCCGAACTGGGCCTGCGCCGCGAGAACATCGCGTTCGTCAGTGGTATCGGCTGCTCCAGCCGGTTCCCGTACTACCTGGAGACCTACGGTTTCCACTCGATCCACGGCCGCGCACCGACCATCGCCACCGGCCTGGCGCTGGCTCGTGAGGACCTGTCGGTGTGGGTGGTCACCGGTGACGGTGACTCGCTGTCCATCGGTGGCAATCACCTCATCCACGCGCTGCGCCGCAATATCAACATCACCATCCTGTTGTTCAACAACCGGATCTACGGCCTGACCAAGGGCCAGTACTCGCCGACCTCGGAGGTCGGCAAGGTCACCAAGTCCACGCCGATGGGCTCGGTGGACTACCCGTTCAACCCGGTGTCGCTGGCCCTCGGTGCCGAGGCCACCTTCGTCGGGCGAGCGCTCGACTCCGACCGCAAGGGTCTGACCGAGGTGCTGCGCGGTGCCGCAGCTCATCGCGGCGCCGCTCTCGTGGAGATCATGCAGGACTGCCCGATCTTCAACGACGGTTCCTTCGACGCGCTGCGTAAGGAAGGCGCCGAAGACCGACTGATCAACGTCACCCATGGGGAGCCGATCACGTTCGGCGCCGACGGTGAGTACGCCGTGGTCAAGTCCGGGTTCGGCCTGGAGGTCGCCAAGACCGCCGATGTGCCCGCCGATCAGATCGTCGTCCACGACGCGACGATCGACGACCCGGCGTACGCCTTCGCGTTGTCGCGGCTGTCCGAGCAGAACCTCGATCACATGGTCATGGGCATCTTCCGGCAGGTGAGCAAGCCGACCTACGACGACGCCGCGCGCCAGCAGATCAGCGCGGCCCGCGAGGCCAAGGCGCACGACACGGCCGCACTGCAATCGCTGCTTCGCGGCAAGGACACCTGGTCGGTCGACTAACGTCAGCTCGGTGACCGCATCCCAGGGGCTCTCGGCAGACACGGGCCTGGCTGGGATCGTGCTGGCCGGTGGCGCGTCGCGCCGCATGGGGCGCGACAAGGCCACCCTGGTGGTTCGTGGTCAGACACTCGTCGAGCGAGTGGTGAGCACCGTCGGCACTCGCTGTGCACCGGTTTTTGTCCTCGCGGCTCCCGGCCAGGCGCTTCCCGACCTCCCTGCGCAGATCCTGCGCGACGAGGTCCGCGGCGTCGGTCCGCTGTTGGCGACGGCACGTGGATTGCGGGCTGCCGCGGATGCGGGCCGGACATGGGCCTTCGTCTGCGCGGTCGACATGCCGCACCTGGGTACCGCCATCATCGATGAACTGACCGCAGCCGCCGCGTCCTCGGCGGCCGATGTGGTCCTGCCCTGGGACGGGCGCGACCATTATCTCGCCGGCCTCTACCGCACTGGGTTGGCCGCCAGAGCCGATGAGTTGGTGGCGGCCGGCGAGCGCAGCATGCGTGCGCTGGTGGATGCCGCAGACACCCAGCGCATCGTCATGGAGCAACGGCGCGAGCTGACCAATGTCAATACGCCGCAGGATCTGGACTGACCGCTCGCCGAACCGCGGCCGACCATCCAGCAAATTCTGGAATTACTACGCAAATCCAGCTCCATTTATGTGCAACCGAGTTTATGCGCTCCGATCACGTTCGAATAACGTGTACGCAATTGTGGTATTGCGTATGTGCGCGACCGGCCGGGCGGCGGCGGTACCCCCAGATATCCTCTGGCAGAGCCGATTTGAGCCACCCGGCCGTGTGCTGTCAATGTTCTGTGCGGCAGTCTGATTGGGCGCTCGGCCCGCCGTGGAGCCGGAATGCGAGGTATGTGAACCGCGTCGGCGACCACCGCACCGGGTGTCGGCCCGCGGGTGTCGCCGGCATGTGGTACGGCGGGTTCTACTCGTACTAAAAGTGCTGTTGCGCAGTCTATTTGGTTGCCAGTTCGCGAATATGGCTGCGTCGCTATCTAGTTGCTCTACCTAACCGTATCTTCGTGGAAAGTGGTTAATGGCAACAGTATTGGCGCTTCAGGCGGATTCCGGCGAAAGGTGCCCGGTCAGCGAACAGGCCGCGTTCGGGGACCGCATTTCGGGTGTGTGAGTACGGCGTTTCCGGGGAACACTGCACCAGGCGGTCGGAAAACGCGCGATAGCGGTGGGCCAGCTCACAAAAACCCTGTGATCTGCCTCACCAAACAGGTCTCGACCTGCAATTAAGGCTTCGTCACGGAATTCCGTGCTGACCTGCGCTGTCTGCCCGGATTACCCGCCGTGATCATCCTGTGATCTGAAAGCGACACGTTCGACATCGAAGTGACTTCGCTGCGCGATTTTTGTACGTTCATCTCAACTCCAGAGCCGGAGCAAATAACTACATAATCAAGAACCTGCGTGTGAGTGGGCCGACGACGGGACGAGGTGTCCGTCGGGCAATCGGGTGTGTCATCCGATGAGACGTCATGTGTCTCCACTGTCGTGCCTGACCGAGATGGCACGCCCCAAATTCTGAGCCTGAGTATTCAGGCATGTCGTCCGCGTTCGCGCGGGCGCTCTTTGGCGCGCGCTTGGCGAGAGGATTGACGTTGAAGAACATCCGCAAAACGTTCGGTATGGCCACCTTTGCCGGGGCGATCGCTATTGCTCCGCTGGCTATGGCCACAGGTACCGCACATGCGGACTCCGTGAACTGGGATGCCGTCGCGGCCTGCGAGTCGGGCGGCAACTGGGCCATCAACACGGGTAACGGCTACTACGGTGGCCTGCAGTTCACCATGGGAACCTGGCGCTCCAACGGTGGTTCGGGTGCGCCGCACGCCGCCAGCCGCGAAGAGCAGATCCGCGTCGCGGAGAACGTTCTGCAGAGCCAGGGCATCGGTGCCTGGCCGTCCTGCGGTGGTCGGGGATAACCCGATATCAGACGAATCACAATGGCGCCGGGCTTTCCGCCCGGCGCCATTGTTTTCTCATGAACAACGCTGATATCCAGCCGTCTCATAAGAAACTGCTAAAACTTCCGCCCCCTCCGTAACGGGTGACGCCGATCACCCGAAACACCGGATAACCGCGTCGCAAGAACGCTTCACACCTTGTTCGCGGCCCTCGTGTCACCGGTCGGGGAAGGACCGCAAATGAAGAACATCCGAATCGCCATCAAGAACATTCTGACGAAGAGCCTCTGGGTGGCCGCCGCGACCGGCGCGCTCTCGGTGGCGCCGATGGCCATGTCGGCCACCGCCGGCGCCGACAGTGTCAACTGGGATGCCATCGCGCAGTGCGAGTCGGGTGGCAACTGGGGCATCAACACCGGCAACGGTCACTATGGCGGCCTGCAGTTCAAGCCGGCGACCTGGAGCGCCAACGGCGGGGTGGGTTCGCCGGCCGGCGCGTCGCGGGCCGAGCAGATCCGCGTCGCCGAGAACGTGCTGCGGACCCAGGGCCTGGGCGCCTGGCCCAAGTGCGGCCCTCGCGGCGCCACGCCTGCGGTCTTCAGCACCCCCGTCACCCAGACGCCCGCTCCGGCGGCCGTCGGCTGCCAGGCCATCCGCGGTGGCGCGGTGCTGGGGATCTTCGACTTCCGCAAGATGTGCACGATGGTGCAGACCGCGGCTTCGGCCTTCCAGCCGCGCTGACATCAGTCGCCGGGCGGCACTCGGTCGCCGGGCAGCACGAAGGCCGACCGCCCGGCCACCGCGGCCAGATGCCGGGCCAGCACGGACTCGGGAATCAGCGCCGTGGCTCTGCTGGCCAGCCCGCCCAGTGCAGCGGGTCGCATGTTGATGACACGCCCGACGGTCCGGGATTCCAGGACGAGCGCCCGCACCCGATTCCGCCGGAACTGCGTGAAGCGCTCGAACGCGCGCGACAGGTCGGTCTCCCCGCCGACGGTCAGCGCCGCGAGAATGGCCGCATCCTCCACGCCTTGGCAGCCGCCCTGGCCGAGGTGGGGGCGCATCGGATGCGCGGCGTCGCCGATGATCACCGCCCGGCCGCGGGCCCAGGTGGCGGCGGGAGCGCGGTCGTAGAGATCAGTGCGGAGCACCGCCGTCGGGTCGGTGGCCGCCAGCAGGGCGGGGATCGGTTCCGGCCAGTCGCCGAAGACCCGCTGCAGATGTGCGTGCTCCCCGCCCGCTGCCGTCTGACCGTGCGGTACCCGCTGGGTGGCGAACCAGTAGGTGTGTGCCGGGCCCATCGGCACATGGCCCACCTCGAGCCCGGGCCCCATCGTTTCCCCGGCGAGATCGGGATCCAGTGCATACGAGGCGATTCCGCGCCAGGCGGTGTAACCCGCGTACCGGCGGGGGAGCTCGCCGTTGAGATGTCGTGCCACCAGCGAGTCCACGCCGTCGGCACCCACCACGGCGTCGACGGTGGCAACGGAACCGTCCGACAACGTGATCCGGGCTCCGGCGCCCGACACCTCGAGCGCGGTGGTGGCGACGCCGCGGGTCACCGTGCCGGCGGGCAGGGCCCCGGCCAGAATCTCGGTGAGCGTCCCGCGGTGGATGATGACCAGTGGTTCGCCCAACGCCCGCACGATCCGGTCGGCGGCCGGTCGGCGCAGCCACCGGCCATCGCGCCAGCGCAGCGCACCGGCGCTGACCCTGCCGCCGGCGGCGCGCACCTGCTCGCCGAGGCCCAGCACGTCGAGCGCGGCCAGCGCGTTGGGCCAGATGCTGATACCGGCACCGATGGCGGTATCGGTGCGCCGCTCGATCACGGTCACGTCATGGCCCACCCGACGCAGGGCCACCGCGGCGGCCAGTCCGGCGATACCGGCACCGACGATCATGATGCGCTCGGGCATGTCGCCGACCATATCGGGCGCCACGTCAACCAGACGAGACAGTGAGGTCACATCGCCGAAACGCGGCTTTGGTTTCCTGAAGGGCAACCTCGTCAACCACTGGTGTCCACGGGAAGGGCTCATGCGACCGGACCTCGAGCTGACAAGTGTGCCCGGCTGGGCGCTGAATCCCACGAAACCCGATGCCGATCTCTCCGGGCGGGCCTGGACGATCATCGCCTTCGGGTCGCGCGGCGCCGACATCGCACGGGACTGGATCACCCAGATCGTCGCGGCCGGTCACGAATCCGCGGTACGCCTGCACCAGGTGGATACCGGGCAGGCACTCGGGGCACTGACAGCCGACCTGGCCGACGCGCGGGTGGGGTGGCGGCTGATGATGGCCGGACCCGCCGATGCATGCCTGGAATTGCGTGGCGCCGCGACCGGCCTCGGCATCGCTGATGACGAGATGACCGTGGCGTCCACCGATGTCGATTCGCGCGCGGTGCACTGTGTGCACTGCGGGTCCGTGACCCGCGCCCGGGTGCAGCTCGACGAGGTGCTTCCCTGCGCATCGTGTGAGCGCAAACTACTGGTTTATCACCATGTTTCGCGCCGGGGCGGTACGTATCTGGGGTTCATGGTCGATGCCGAGTGCCCGGCCGAGGTCGTGTCGTGAACACTCTCAAACTCGTCGTCACTGCGGTCGATGACAGGATCGGCGGCATCCGGACGCTCACCTTGGCCGATCCCGAGGGAACGGCCCTGCCGTCCTTCACTCCCGGCAGCCATATCGTCGTGGAGTGCGGTGGTAGCGCCAATGCCTATTCGCTGACCGGTGACGGCAATTCGCCGACGGCGTATGTGATATCCGTGCTGCGGTGTGACGACGGCGCCGGTGGTTCGCGGTGGATTCACGACGAACTGGCGCTGGGCGACACCGTCGCCGCAAGCCCCCCGCGCAGCGCGTTCGCGCCGGTGCTGCGCGCGCGCCGACACCTGCTGGTCGCCGCGGGAATCGGCATCACCCCGATGGTGTCGCACCTACGCAGTGCCCGGCTGTGGGGACGAGACGTCCGCCTGCTCTACATCCACCGCGAGGGCAGGGCGGCCTATGCGGACACCATCGCCCAACTCGGCGGGCACGCCTCGATCCACACCGGGCGTGCGGATTTCGGGGACGAGCTGCTCGCCGCACTCGCCGACCAACCCTTCGGTACCCATCTCTACGTGTGCGGACCGGCCTCGTTCATCGAGTACGTCACCGTCGCGGCCGCGGATCTGGGCTGGCCGGCCAGCCGAATCCACGTGGAACACTTCGGATCCGACGCGCTCGATCCGGGTGAGCCGTTCGCCGCCCGGGTCACCTCCACCGGTGAGGAGTTCGTCGTCGACGCCGGCGTCTCGCTGCTGGAGGAGTTGGAGAGCCGTGGCTTCCAGGTGCCCAACCTGTGTCGCCGCGGCGTGTGCGGGGAATGCCGCCTACCGGTCGTGGCCGGTGCGATCACCCACCGCGACCTGTACCTGACCGATGCCGAGAAGAACGCCGGTGACGCGCTGATGGCCTGTGTGTCGCGTGGCGGAGACGAAACCCTGGAGCTGGCACTGTGATCTCGACACCCGACCTCGTCCGCACCTTTCCTTTTCCCTTCGCCGCCGACTCGTACCGCTACAGCACCAATGTCGAGCCGGCCGGGGCTGCGGTTTCGACCCCGGTCGGCCGGTGGGGCGAGCGGGTGGTCGATGTCGACAGCGAGTACGAGCACGAACTGGCCGAGCGGGCCGCCATTCTGGCCGCCGACCCGACCCGCAGTGCGGTGCTGCCGCACATGCGCCCGGCCTGCTGGGACACCATGCTGACCCTGATGCGGGAGCTCGCGGCCGGCTATCCCGACGTCATGTCCCTGCAGCGGCACGGCACCGGTTGGCGTTGGCGCAACGATAGATTGGGCATCGAACAGGACTTCGTCCTGGGCGATGAGAGCACGCTGCCCACCGAACCGCTCGCCTATATCGCGGGCCAGGTGCAGGAGGACATCGTCCTGCTCGATCAACGCGATGGCGATCTCTTCGGTGACGCGGGCGTGGTCACCTTCGCCGCCGACTGGTCGTTCGGGTTCGATGTCGGCATGACGTTCCTGGAGATCCACGGGCCGGTGCCCCGGTTGCGGGCAACCGGGGTGATCACCCGAGCCCGGGAGTTCCTGATGCGGTTGCAGCCCGGTGAGACCTACCGGCGCACGAACTGGACGCTGACCATCGGTCGCCGCCTCGACGTCTCGACCGAGCTGTATCACGAGTGGGGCCCGGACCGCAC
This sequence comes from Mycolicibacterium frederiksbergense, assembly GCA_030499155.1. Taxonomy (GTDB): domain Bacteria; phylum Actinomycetota; class Actinomycetes; order Mycobacteriales; family Mycobacteriaceae; genus Mycobacterium; species Mycobacterium frederiksbergense_A. The sequence goes on from JAUKNU010000001.1 coordinate 3,583,863, forward strand.
GATGATCAACGGTGTCACCGACGAGGAGTTCGGGCGAATGGTGCACCTGCGTGTCGAGGTGCAGCATCTGATCCGGTTACCGGAGTCGGGTTCGATCTGCTTCCTGATCCGCACCTACATGTTGCCGCTGGCCGATGTCGCTGCCGTCGACCCCTGGCGGGTGCGGGCGGCGGCCGTACTGGCCGAGCTGCCCGAGGACATCGCCGACTACAAGGGCATCATCGGGTACCGCGACCGCGCGGTGCAATGGCTGCGGCAGGCCTGACAGAATCGGAAAATCGCCCGAATCCATCCGGATTCGGGCGATTTTCCTATGGTTTTCAGTAGGGCGTCGGCTCGCCTTCGGCAACCGGGCCGGGCTCCACGGGCTTGTGCTCGATGATCGCCTTGTAGGCGGCGTTCTCGTGCTGGATCATTCGGACGAAGAATCCGATGAACAGCAGCACCGCGAGGATGGACACGATCCACACGCCGAGCGAGTATCCGCCGAAGGTGAACACCACGCCGGCTTCGTCGTAACTGTCGATGGGACTGAACATTTACTTGACCTCCTCGGTGACCACCAGTACCGCGCCGTTGGTCCGCATCGCGGTGATCGGGATACCCTCCGGGTACGGCGTGGCCGGGACCTCGCTGAGATCCAGACCCTGCTCCTCCACCTCGGGCGGAATGCGCAGCAGGCCAACCTTCTTCAGGCCCAGCGAGACCAGATAGGCGGGAATGAAGCCCAGTGCGGCGAAGACCACCGCGCCAACCGCCTGGCCCCAGAACGAGACCGACGGGTTGCCATCGGTGTTCGGGTAGCCCGCCAGGAAGACGCCGGCCATCAGCACCGAGTACAGGCCGATGCCGCCGTGCACCGACACCGCGCCGACCACGTCGTCGATCTTGAACTTCTCCAACAGCTTTCCGATGAACGGGGCGAGTGCGCCGGCGCCCAGTGCGATGATGAAGGCCAGCGCCGGGTGGTACAGATCCATCCCGGACGCCACGCCGATGACGCCGCACAGGCCGCCGGAGATGGTCCAGAACGGTTCACCCCGTGATGTGACGTAGGCGCCGATGATCCCGCCGGCCAGGCCCATCAGGGTGTTGAAGGCGAAGGCGCTCAACGTCGTCGGGCTGCCGTAGATGGTGGCGTAACCACTGGGGCCATAGATGACGCAACCCATCAGGAAGCCGAAGAAGCCGGTGAAGATCAGCATCAGGCCGACCATGGTGAGGGGCAGGTTGTGCGGACGGATGGTCACCGGGGTGCCGTCGGGCAGGAACCGCCCGATGCGCGGCCCGAGGTTGATCAGGATGCCCAGCGTCGCGAAACCGGCGATCATGTGCACGCAACCGGCCGCACCGACATCGTGGAAGCCGAGCTTGGTGAGCATCCACCCGGCGCCGTGCCACCCCCAGGCCGCGCCGATGATCCACGTGACCGACCCCACCATGACGGTGAGCACCAGGAACCCGCTCGTCCGAATGCGTTCCAGCACAGCCCCGGACATGATCGATCCGGTGGTGGCGGCGAACAGCGCGAAGGCCCCCCAGAAGATGCCGCTCGCCGGATCCTGCACGTTCGGGCCCATGTTGTCGCTCCACGGGAGCGCAGCCCGCGCCGCGTCGGTCATCTCGATGAAACCACTGGGCATCGCGTTGTACAGGAACCAACCGACGAAAAAGAACGACGCCACGATCGTCGCGAAGGCCAGCAGGTTCTTCATCGCGGTGGCGAGCACGTTCTTCGACCTCGACGCGCCGACCTCGTAGGCGAGGAAGCCCGCGTGGATGAGCATCATCAAGGCTATGGACATCCAGTAGAAGAACTCGTTGTTGACGGCCGCCATCGCTGAGAAGGCGTCCTCCACTTCAGGTGTCAAAAGGACCTCCGCCGATCGTTTCTGGGGGATGTGGTGGGGTGGGGGAGGCACTGCGTTTAATCACAGTGGCCTTGAGGTACTGACGGTGTACCGGATTGAAACTAACTGCGCGAATGTGTCCGAGCGGTCAATGCGAGTTAATTCCGCGTGAAGAGGTGCGCCGCGCCGGAACTTGGGATCGGTAGAGCCGGCCGCCCGCGACGCTCTGTGCCATGACGACATTCATCCGCCTGGCCCTCGGCCTGGCCGCCACTGCAGTTTCGATCTCCGTGCTGACCGGATGCTCCCGGATCGACGACATCAAGGCCCTCACCGACGCGGCCACCACCGCCGTCGAACAGCTCAGCGACACGGCCGGGGGAGTGACCGACCTCGCCGCAGCCGAACTGGTCACCACCGACGGAATCGACACGGCGTTCGGCGCGATCTCCGAGCGCGTGGGTGCCGACCCGATGAACGTGGTCGAGATCGTCATCACCGGGCAGGTGGTCACCGTCCAGGCCGTCGACCCGGCCGCGCCGACGGAACTCAACCAGTGGACCTACACCGCAGGCCATGTCGGCGATCTGCGACCCGTCGACTACAACGATGACACCGAGGCTCTGCAGCAGAACCTGTTCCCGGTGACCGATGTGCCCGCCACCGCCATCATGACCGCGGTCGACAACGCGATCGGGGCCAGCGGTATCGCCGACGGCGCAGTGCAGTCCGTCGTCGTCAAGCGAAATCTGCCCTTCACGGACGATCTGCAGATCCTGGTCAATGTGCAGGGCGAGTGCAGCAACAAACAGGTGCGTGCCGATGCCACAGGTCGGGTCACCGACGTCCTGTGAGTAGAGGAGCTGCCCGGCAGGTGAATCGCAGCGATACGGTGATGGTATGACGCCGTTCGACGATCTGGATGCCTACTTCGCGCTGCCCAGGGTGGCCGGCCTGGCCGTTGCCCCCGACGGTGAGCGCGTGGTGACCACGATCAGCGAACTGAACCACGAACGCACCGAATACATCACGGCCATATGGGAATTGGATCCGAAAGGGGTCCAACCCGCCCGGCGGCTGACGCACGGCGTCAAGGGCGAGTCCGGGCCCGTCTTCACCGCCGGCGGTGACCTGCTGTTCGTCGCGGTCCGTGCGCGGGGCGGGCAGGACGACCCACCCGCGGCACTGTGGAGACTGCCCGCCGCCGGCGGCGAGGCGGTCGAAGAGCTCGCGTTGCCGGGCGGGGTGGCCGCGGTGCACACCGCCCGGCGCGCCGCGCGGACCGTGGTCACCGCACCGGTCCTGCCCGCGGCGACGAATCTCGACGATGACAAGCGACTGCGTGCGCTGCGCAAGGAGAACAAGGTCTCGGCGATCCTGCACACCGGATACCCGGTGCGGCATTGGGATCACGACCTGGGTCCTGACGAGCCCCACCTGTTCGACGCCGGTGACCTGCGCGACCTGACCCCCGGCCCGGGCGGCGCCCTGCGCGACACCGCGCTCGATGTCAGCACCGACGGCAGTTTCACCGTCACCGCCTGGAACGCCGCGGCGCCCGGGTTGGCGCTGCGTTCGCGCCTCGTCCGTATCGACAGCGCCACCGGCCGGCACAGCACGGTCGCCGATGATCCCGGTGCCGATCTGGGGCAGCCCGCAATTTCTCCGGACGGAAGCCGACTGGCCTTTCTGCGCGAGACAACCTCCACGCCAACCGAAGCGCCGCGAATCACGCTGTGCTGCATGAGTTTCGGCGAGGCTTGGGTGGAGCTCGGCGACTGGGACCGCTGGCCGACGTCGGTGAGCTGGTATGCCGACGGCGCACAGTTGATTGTCACCGCGGACGAGGGCGGGCGCGGTCCGGTCTTCGCTGTCGACCCCGGCACGGCCGCGGTCACTCGCCTCACCGCCGACGACTACACCTACAGCGATGTGCGGCCCGCACCCGGCGGGGTGATTTTCGCCGTGCGCAGTTCCTATCTCACGCCGCCGCACCCGGTGCGCATCGATCCCGGCGGTTCCGTCACGGTGTTGCCGTGCGTCCCGCTGCCCGAGCTGCCCGGGAGTGTCGAGGAGGTGGCGGCCATCGCGCATGACGGCGCCACGGTCCGGTCCTGGCTCGTGCTGCCCGACACTGCGGAGGAAGACGGTGCCGGCCGGGCGCCCTTGCTCCTCTGGATTCACGGCGGTCCGCTGGCCAGTTGGAACGCCTGGCACTGGCGGTGGAACCCGTGGCTGCTCGCGGCGCAGGGTTACGCCGTGCTGCTGCCGGACCCGGCGCTGTCGACGGGATACGGTCAGGCCTTCATCCAGCGCGGCTGGGGAGCGTGGGGGGCGGCGCCCTACACCGATCTGATGGCGGTCACCGACGCGGCCTGCGCGCACCCGCGGGTCGATGAGTCCCGCACCGCGGCGATGGGCGGATCCTTCGGCGGTTACATGGCGAACTGGATCGCCGGGCACACCGACCGCTTCGACGCCATCGTCACCCACGCGAGTCTGTGGGCACTCGATCAGTTCGGCCACACCACCGACGGCGCCTACTGGTGGGTGCGCGAGATGACCAAGGAGATGACGCAGCGCAATTCCCCGCACCACCACGTGGCCGACATCCGGACTCCGATGCTGGTCATCCATGGTGACAAGGACTATCGCGTGCCCGTCGGGGAAGGACTGCGACTGTGGTACGAGCTGCTGAGCATGTCCGGTCTGCCCGCCGACGACGACGGCAACAGCGCCCACCGGTTCCTCTACTACCCGTCCGAAGGGCACTGGGTCGGGGCCCCGCAACACGCCAAGATCTGGTACCAGGTGGTCACCGCTTTCCTGGGCAACCATCTATTTGGTCGGGAGGTGGGCCCGCCGGAAGTCCTCGGGTAGCTTCGGGACCCATGACCTCCTCACAGCGCGAATTCGACATCGTCCTGTACGGCGCCACCGGGTTCGCCGGCAAGCTCACCGCGCAGTACCTCGCCGAGGCCGGCACGGGCGCGCGAATCGCCCTGGCCGGGCGTTCGCTGGTGAAGGTCCGCGATGTGCGCGACACTCTCGGCGCCGAGGCGCAGTCCTGGCCGTTGATCGAGGCCGACGCCGCGCAACCGTCCACGCTGGCCGATATGGCCGCGCGCACCCAGGTGGTCATCACCACCGTCGGGCCGTACACGAAGTACGGGCTGCCCCTGGTGCAGGCGTGCGTGGCGGCGGGCACTGATTACGCCGACCTGACCGGTGAGACGCTGTTCATCCGGGACAGTGCCGAGCAGTTCCACAAGCAGGCTGTCGACACCGGCTCCCGCATCGTGCATTCCTGTGGATTCGATTCCGTGCCTTCGGATATCACCGTCTACGCACTGCACGACAGGGTGCGCAAGGACGGCGCGGGTGATCTCGCCGAGACCGCCCTGGTGCTGCGCTCGTTCGCCGGCGGCGTGTCCGGCGGCACCGTCGCCTCGATGATCGAATTCATGCGTACAGCCGCGGACAATCCGCAGTCGCGTGACGATCTCGCGGACCCGTACACGCTGACCACCGATCGGGGCGCCGAGCCGGAACTGGGCCACCAGTCCGACAACCCGTGGCGCCGCGGGCGGGAGATCGCCCCCGAACTCGACGGCGTCTGGACCGGTGCGTTCGCCATGGCCGCACCCAATTCCCGCATCGTGCGGCGCAGCAACGCCCTGCTGGACTGGGCGTACGGGCGCAGCTTCCGGTACTCCGAACAGATGAGCATGGGTTCCTCGGTCGTCGCACCGGTGGCCGCCGCACTCGACACCGCGGTCAATGTGGGGATGTTCGGTCTGGGCACCCGGTACATCAACAAGGTGCCCCACGGACTCCTCGAGCGCGTGCTGCCCAAGCCGGGTACCGGGCCGAGCGAGCGGACTCGGGAAAAGGGGCATTACCGCGCCGAGACGTACACCACGACCACCACCGGCGCTCGGTATCGGGCCACCATCGCCCAGCAGGGGGATCCCGGTTACAAGGCCACCGCGGTGCTGCTCGGCGAGTGTGGGCTGGCGCTCGCGCTCGACCGGGACAAGCTCTCGGATCTGCGCGGGGTGCTGACCCCGGCCGCCGCCATGGGCGACGCGCTGCTGTCCCGGCTGCCCGCTGCCGGGGTGACGCTGGAGACCGCTCGCCTCACCTGATTCGGGCGGCATGAGTCGGCCCGCGCCGAACACCTGTGGGCCATGATCGAAAGGGTTAGGGTCCAGTTCAGGGGTACCTGACGTCGACAGAGGTGAGTGGGAAATGGCCGGTCTGGATGAACTCTTCGCACAAATTCCTGTACAGGACATTGCGGCGAAACTCGGTGCGGATCAAGGCGAGGTGAACAACGCCATCCGGACCCTGGTGCCGGCACTGGTGGGTGGGTTGCAGGCCAACGTCGCGGCCGATGACATCGATTCCACCGACCTGGAGGCCGCGGTCGGCTCCCAGGCCGCGAGCGGTCTGCTCGACGGTGGGGTCAAGGTCGACGATGTCGACGCCGGTGAGGGCGACAAGATCGTCGCCAACATCTTCGGCGGCAACGACAGCAATGCGGTCGCCTCGGCGCTGGCGGGCACGGGTGCCGGCAGTGGCGACCTGATCAAGAAGCTGCTGCCGATCCTGGCGCCGATCGTGCTGGCCTATATCGGTAAGCAGTTCTCCGGCAACTCGGCCCCCGCGCAGCCGCAGGCCGCGCCCTCCGGGGGTGGTCTCGGCGATGTGCTCGGCAGCATCCTCGGCGGCTCCGGCGGTGGCGGGAACAATCCGTTGGGCAGCATCCTGGGCAGCGTGCTCGGCGGTGGTGGCGGCCAGGGCGGCAATCAGGGCAATGTCATCGGGGATATTTTGGGCGGGCTGCTGGGTGGGAAGAGGTAGCGCGGTTTCTCGGCGAGCAGACGCATATGGCCCCGAAATGGCGGCATTTCGGGGCCATCCGCGTCTGCTCGTGCGGTCTTCCTAGAATGGCCAGGTGACCGACAGCCCGCGTGACCGTGCCGATGCCCTCCCCAAGTCCTGGGAGCCGAGCGCGGTAGAGAGCGAGCTGTACCAGGGGTGGGTGGACGCCGGATATTTCACCGCCGATCCCGCCAGCGACAAGCCGGCCTATTCGATCGTGCTGCCGCCGCCGAACGTGACGGGCAGCCTGCACATGGGCCACGCGCTGGACCACACCCTGATGGACGCGCTGACCCGGCGCCGGCGGATGCAGGGCTATGAGGTGCTGTGGCTGCCGGGGATGGACCATGCCGGTATCGCCACCCAATCGGTGGTGGAGAAGCAACTCGCGGTCGATGGGAAGACCAAAGAGGACTTCGGGCGCGAACTGTTCATCGACAAGGTGTGGGAGTGGAAGCGTGAGTCCGGCGGCACCATCGGCGGGCAGATGCGCCGCCTCGGTGACGGCGTGGACTGGAGCCGCGACCGGTTCACCATGGATGAGGGCCTGTCCCGCGCGGTGCGCACCATCTTCAAACGGCTCTACGACGCCGGGCTGATCTACCAGGCCGAACGACTGGTCAACTGGTCTCCGGTGCTGCAGACCGCCATCAGCGATCTGGAGGTCAAGTACGAGGACGTCGAGGGCGAACTGGTGTCGTTCCGGTACGGCTCGATGAACGACGACGAGCCGCACCTGGTGGTCGCCACCACCCGGTTGGAGACGATGCTCGGTGACACCGCGATCGCGGTGCACCCCGATGACGACCGCTACCGCGCGCTGGTCGGCCAGACGTTGGCGCACCCGTTCCTGGACCGGCAGATCGTGGTGGTGGCCGACGGCCATGTCGATCCCGAATTTGGCACCGGCGCAGTCAAGGTCACCCCCGCGCACGACCCGAACGACTTCGAGATCGGGGTGCGGCACAACCTGCCGATGCCCTCGATCCTGGACAAGGCCGGCGCCATCACCGGCACCGGGACCCGGTTCGACGGGATGGACCGGTTCGAGGCGCGGGTCGCGGTGCGCGAGGCGCTGACGGCGCAGGGGCGCATCGTCGCGGAGAAGCGGCCGTACCTGCACAGCGTCGGGCACTCCGAACGCAGCGGCGAGCCGATCGAGCCGCGGCTGAGCCTGCAGTGGTGGGTGAACGTCGAATCGATGGCCAAGGCCGCCGGCGACGCGGTCCGCAACGGCGACACCGTGATTCACCCCGCCAGCCTGGAACCACGCTGGTTCGCCTGGGTGGACAACATGCACGACTGGTGCATCTCGCGCCAGCTCTGGTGGGGCCACCGCATCCCGATCTGGCACGGGCCCGACGGGCAGCAGGTGTGTCTCGGCCCGGACGAGACCCCGCCCGAGGGCTGGGTGCAGGATCCCGACGTGCTGGACACCTGGTTCTCCTCGGCGCTGTGGCCGTTCTCCACGATGGGCTGGCCCGAGCGCACACCCGAACTCGAAAAGTTCTACCCGACAACTGTTCTGGTCACCGGCTACGACATCCTGTTCTTCTGGGTGGCGCGCATGATGATGTTCGGTACCTTCGTGGCCGGCGATGACGCGATCACCACCGAGGCCGCGCACGGGCCGCAGGTCCCCTTCCAGAACGTCTTCCTGCACGGCCTGATCCGCGACGAGTTCGGTCGCAAGATGAGCAAGTCCAAGGGCAACGGCATCGACCCGTTGGACTGGGTCGAGAAGTTCGGTGCGGACGCGCTGCGCTTCACCCTGGCGCGCGGGGCTAGCCCCGGCGGTGACCTGTCCATCGGCGAGGATCACGCCCGGGCGTCGCGCAACTTCGCGACCAAGATCTTCAACGCGACCAAGTTCGCGTTGATGAACGGTGCGGCGTTGACTCCGCTGCCGGAGCTCGCGGAGCTCACCGATGCCGATCGCTGGATTCTGGGCCGGCTGGAAGAGGTTCGTGCCGAAGCCGATTCGGCGCTGGAGAGCTACGAGTTCAGCCGTGCCTGCGAGTCGATCTACCACTTCGCCTGGGACGAGTTCTGCGACTGGTATCTGGAACTGGCCAAGGTGCAATTCGGGCAGTCCGAACACGCCGCCCACACGGCGGTGGTGCTGGCCACGGTCCTGGACAGTCTGCTCAAGCTGTTGCATCCGGTGATGCCGTTCGTCACCGAGACCTTGTGGAAGACGCTCACCGGCGGGGAGTCCATCGTCATCGCCGTATGGCCGTCGCCATCCAGCATCGTGACGGATCCGGTTGCGACCCAGCGCATCACCGATATGCAGCGGTTGATCACCGAGGTGCGCAGGTTCCGCAGCGATCAGGGCCTCAACGACCGGCAGCGGGTGCCGGCGCGGGTGGTCGGTATCGAGGGTGCGGGCCTGAGTGCCCAGTTGCCGGCGATCGCCGCGCTGGCCTGGCTCACCGAGCCCGCGGACGGGTTCACCCCCTCGGCGGCCGTCGAGGTGCGTGTGGCCGGTGGCACCGTGCTCGTCGAACTTGACACGTCCAGCACCGTCGACGTCGCCGCCGAACGCAAGCGTCTGGAGAAGGATCTGGCCGCCGCGCAGAAGGAACTCGCCCAGACCGCAGGCAAACTCGGCAACGAGGCCTTCCTGGCGAAGGCGCCCGAAGCCGTCGTCGACAAGATCAAGGCCCGCCAGCAGCTGGCGGCCGAAGAGGTCGAGCGGATCACCGCCCGCCTCGCGGGTTTGCAATGACCCAACCCGCACCGGACGAGATCGCGGCGCTGCTGCAGGTCGAGCATCTGCTCGACCAGCGGTGGCCGGAGACCAAGATCGAGCCCAGCACGGCGCGGATCTCCGCACTGATGGAGCTGCTGGGCTCACCGCAGCGCAACTACCCGGCGATCCACATAGCCGGCACCAACGGCAAGACGTCGGTGGCCCGCATCGTCGATGCGCTGCTCACGGCGCTGCACCGGCGCACCGGGCGCACCGTGAGCCCGCACCTGCAGTCGGCGGTCGAGCGCATCTCCATCGACGGCAAGCCGATCACCCCGGCCCGGTACGTCGAGACCTATCGGGAGATCGAACCGTTCATCGAGTTGGTGGACCAGCAGTCCGAAGCGGCCGGTGGCCCGCGCATGAGCAAGTTCGAGGTGCTCACCGCGATGGCGTTCGCCGCGTTCGCCGACGCGCCCATCGATGTGGCGGTGGTGGAGACCGGGTTGGGCGGGCGCTGGGACGCCACCAACGTGATCGGCGCTCCGGTCGCGGTGATCACCCCGATCGGGCTGGACCACACCGACTACCTCGGCGACACCATTGCCGAGATCGCCGGGGAGAAGGCCGGAATCATCATCAAGGCCGAAGACGACCTGGTTCCGATCGACACCGTGGCGATCATCGGCAAGCAGGATCCCGAGGCGATGGAGGTGCTGCTGGCCGAGGCCATGCGCGCCGATGCCGCGGTGGCGCGCGAGGATTCGGAGTTCGCGGTCCTGGAACGTCAGGTCGCCATCGGCGGTCAGCTGCTGACCCTGCAGGGCCTCGGCGGGGTGTACCCGGAGATGTTCCTGCCCCTGCACGGAGAACACCAGGCGCACAACGCGGTGCTCGCATTGGCCGCCGTCGAGGCATTCTTCGGGGCCGGCGCGGACCGGCAGCTCGATGTCGACGCGGTGCGCACCGGCTTCGCCTCGGTGAGCAGCCCGGGCCGGCTGGAACGGGTGCGCAGCGCGCCGACGGTGTTCATCGACGCCGCCCACAATCCCGCCGGTGCCGCGGCACTGACCCGGGCGCTGGCCGACGAGTTCGACTTCCGCTACCTGGTCGGCGTGGTGTCGGTGATGGCGGACAAGGACGTCGACGGCATCCTCGCGGCGCTGGAGCCCGCGTTCGACATGATCGTGGTCACCGACAACGGATCACCGAGGGCGATGGAGGTGGAACTGCTCGCCGCCAAGGCCGAGGAGCGGTTCGGCCCGGAACGGGTGGTCGTGGCGGCCGCGTTGCCCGATGCCATCGAGACGGCCACGGCCCTGGTGGAAGAGTCCGGCAACGACGGCGAAGGATATTCGGGGAGCGGCATGGTCATCACCGGTTCGGTCGTCACCGCGGGTGCGGCGCGCACCCTGTTCGGGCGGGATCCACAGTGAGCACCGGCCCCACCGGGGAGACCCCGGACCCGGATGCGACACCGCAGGCGCCGGTGCCCGGTGACCCGTGGCGCAGCTTCCGCGGCATCATGGCCGCCGCACTGATCCTGGAAGCCATCGTCGTACTGCTGGCCCTTCCGGTGGTGTCGGCGGGGGATCAGGGCCTGACCGCGCTGAGCGGAACGTTCCTGATCGGTATGGCCGTCGTGCTGGTGCTGATGTCCGGGGTGCAGGGCAGGCCCGGCATCATCTGGGTGAACCTGGGGATCCAGGCGGTGTTCGTCGCCGGCGCTCTGATCCATGGTGCGATCGGGTTCATCGGCGTGGTGTTCGCCGGGGTCTGGGCGCTGATGATCTACCTGCGCAGCGAGGTCAAACGCCGCCAGGACCGCGGGCAGTTGCCCTTCCAGCAGGCCGCTCCGCCACCCGAGCGGGACTAGTCATTACTGCCCGGTAGGCTGTGCGCCGTGACTGAGCGGACCCTGGTTTTGATCAAGCCTGACGGCGTACAGCGGCACCTGATCGGTGAGATCATCGGCCGGATCGAGCGCAAGGGGCTGACGTTTGCCGCTCTGGAACTCAAGGTCGTCTCCGAGGACCTGGCCCGGGCGCATTACGCCGAGCACGACGGCAAGCCGTTCTTCGGCTCGCTGCTCGAATTCATCACCTCCGGTCCGGTGGTGGCCGCGGTCGTCGAGGGCCCGCGTGCCATCGCAGCGTTCCGGCAGGTCGCCGGTGGCACCGATCCGGTGGAAAAGGCAACACCGGGCACCATCCGTGGTGACCTGGCACTTGTCACACAGGACAATCTGGTGCACGGCTCCGATTCGCCCGAGTCGGCGGCCCGTGAAATCGCCCTCTGGTTCCCGGAACTGACCGGCGCCTAGCCGCACGTTCTCACCGCTTCGTCAGATTCCGGCGGGCGGTGTGGGATACTTACCCCGGGAGACCGGCGCCACAACAGGGTCGGTCACCCGGATGAAGACTTCGACGAGCGCGACCATCGCGTTAGCGGTGCGGCGCCAGAGCGTCCAGCCATCATTCAGCCAGGCGCCGAGTTTGTTCCTTGCGAACCGCTCGGGGCGAGACCATAACAAGTTCGGGAGAAGCTCCCCGGACCCATAGCGGAAGCCCTCGCGTGGCCGCGTCATCACGACGCGCCCGGGGGCTTGAGGAGAATTTGTGGCCGAAGACGCCCCTACCCAAGACCTGTCCGAGAACACCCAGAGCATCGAAGAACTGCCGGCGAAGCTGAGAGTTCACTCGCTGGCCCGCGTGCTGGGCACCACGAGCAAGCGCATCGTCGATGCACTCGCCGAGCTGGACGGCCGTGCCCGCAGCCCGCACTCGACCGTCGAGCGGGCCCAGGCCGAACAGGTCCGCGAGGTCCTCAACGCCGAGGCCGCCGCATCCGCGGTCGAGGTCCCGGTCCCCGAAACCCCCGCCGAGGCGCCCGCCGCTGAGGCGCCGACCACCGAGCCGGAGCCCGCCGCGGTCGTCGAAGAGCCCGAATCCCGTCTGCTGCTGGAGGCCCCGCCGGTCCCCGAGGCGGCCACCGAGGACGGCGAGAAGTCCGCCGAACCGGCGCCCTATCTGCCGCTGTTCGTGGCCCCGCAGCCGGTGACGGCGCTCAAGTCGCGTCCCGCGCCCGCCGTCGAGGACACCGAAGACGACGACACCGATGACACCGACGAAGCCGACGGCGACGACGATGACCAGTCCGAGCGGCCCGCCGCCCGGCGGCGTCGCCGGGGTCGCCGCGGCCGTGGACGTGGCCGCGGTGAGCAGAGCGCCGAGGACGGCGACGACACCGGCGACGACGAGACCGATGGCGCCGATCAGGCCGGCGCCGACGACGCCGACGGCGAGGACACCGACGGCGAGGACGCCGACTCGGAGGACAACGATTCCGATGATGACGGCGGTGAGGACGGCGCGGGCTCGGAGGCGGGCAGCCGTCGCCGTCGCCGTCGCCGGCGCCGCAAGTCGGGTACGGCAGATTCCGACGAAGCCGTCGCCCCCGACGATCCGCCCAACACGGTCGTGCACGAGCGTGCTCCCCGGGCGAAGTCGGCGAAGGCCGGCCGCGACCCCGACGAGATCCAGGGCATCTCCGGGTCCACCCGACTGGAGGCCAAGCGCCAGCGCCGCCGCGACGGCCGCGACGCCGGGCGCCGGCGTCCGCCGATCCTGAGCGAGGCCGAGTTCCTGGCCCGCCGCGAAGCCGTCGAACGCACCATGATCGTGCGCGACAAGATCCGCACCGAACCGCCGCACGAGGGCGCCCGCTACACCCAGATCGCGGTCCTCGAGGACGGCGTCGTGGTCGAGCACTTCGTCACCTCGGCGGCCTCGGCATCGCTGGTCGGCAACATCTACCTCGGCATCGTGCAGAACGTGCTGCCCTCGATGGAGGCGGCATTCGTCGATATCGGCCGCGGCCGCAACGGCGTCCTCTACGCCGGCGAGGTCAACTGGGAGGCCGCCGGTCTCGGTGGTGCCCAGCGCAAGATCGAACAGGCCCTCAAGCCCGGCGACTACGTCGTCGTCCAGGTCAGCAAGGACCCGGTCGGCCACAAGGGCGCCCGGCTCACCACCCAGGTCTCGTTGGCCGGTCGCTACCTGGTGTACGTGCCGGGTGCGTCGTCCACCGGTATCAGCCGCAAGCTGCCCGACACCGAACGGCAGCGCCTCAAGGAGATCCTGCGCGAGGTCGTCCCGGCCGGCGCCGGTGTGATCATCCGCACCGCCTCGGAGGGTGTCAAGGAAGACGACATCCGCTCCGACGTGAACCGGTTGCAGGAACGCTGGGGGCAGATCGAGGCCAACGCCGCCGAGGTCACCAAGAAGAAGGCCGGCGCGGCGATCGCGCTCTACGAAGAGCCCGATGTCCTGGTCAAGGTCATCCGCGACCTGTTCAACGAGGACTTCTCCGGCCTCATCGTCTCCGGCGACGATGCCTGGAACACCATCAGCAACTACGTCAGTTCCGTTGCGCCGGAGCTGGTTCCACGGATGACGAAGTATGAGCCCAGCGCACCGGACGGCCCCGACGTGTTCGCGGTGCACCGCATCGACGAACAGCTGGCCAAAGCGATGGACCGCAAGGTGTGGCTGCCCTCGGGCGGCACCCTGGTCATCGATCGCACCGAGGCGATGACCGTCGTCGACGTCAACACCGGAAAGTTCACCGGCTCGGGCGGCAACCTCGAGCAGACGGTGACCAAGAACAACCTCGAAGCCGCCGAGGAGACGGTGCGCCAGCTGCGGCTGCGCGATATCGGCGGGATCATCGTCATCGACTTCATCGACATGGTGCTGGAGTCCAACCGCGACCTGGTGCTGCGCCGGCTGACCGAGGCGCTGGCCCGGGACCGCACCCGCCATCAGGTCTCCGAGGTGACCTCGCTCGGTTTGGTGCAGCTGACCCGTAAGAAACTGGGCACCGGCCTGATCGAGGCGTTCTCCACGACCTGCACGCACTGCGCGGGCCGCGGCATCCATCTGCACGCCGATCCGGTGGACTCGGGGGCACCGTCCGGGGGCGGCGGCGGGCGCAAGTCCGAGCCCGGCTCCGGTAACAGCCGACGCAGCAAGCGCGGCAAGAAGGCGGCCAAGCCCGAAGAGGTCGCCGAAGACATCCAGATGGCGAAGGTGCCGGCCCACGCGGCCGGTGAGCACCCGATGTTCAAGGCGATGGCAGCCGGCCTGCACGGACCGGACGACGAGGCACCCGTCGACGTCGACGATGACACCGGCGACTCCGAAGAGCCGACCGCCGACGGCGCCGAGAACGAGGAACCGGGCGTCGGTGTCGGCTTCGAGGAGACCGCCGATGACACCGAGGACGATGACTCGGAGGACGACGACGACGATTCGGACGAGGACGAGTCCGATGAGGACGATCTCGACCTCGACGATGACGATGACGAAGAGGACGACGACGAGATCGAGGTTCTCGACGACGACACCGACGACGAGGACGACTCCGAGGACGACGACGAAGACGAAGATTCCGACGAGGATGACTCCGACGAGGATGACGACTCCGAGGACGACGAATCGGTGGCATATGAGCCCCCGGTCGTGGCCCCCAGGGGTCGGGTCCGCAGGCGGGCGGCGGCCCGCCCGGCAGGCCCACCGGCCGGCTAGACGGGATCGAACAGGCGGTTTGACCCTCTACCCGCTGGTCACGTACCCTTGACCAGTTGTCGCGGGGCTTGCAGCCGCAACTGCTGGCTCGGCCCGCACCCAAGACCCGCACGTGCATGCTCCAATGTGCGCGCGCCCAGACGAACGAAGCAGAGGTAGATCCACGATGGCAGCCGATAACGCCACGTACGCAGTCGTCAAGACTGGCGGCAAGCAGTACAAGGTCGCCGTCGGGGACATTGTCAAGGTCGAGAAGATCGAGTCCGAGCCCGGCTCGTCGGTCTCTTTGCCGGTTGCTCTCGTCGTCAACGGCGCCACGGTGACCACCGCGGCCGACGATCTGGCCAAGGTCGCCGTCACCGGCGAGATCCTGGAGCACACCAAGGGCCCCAAGATCCGTATCCACAAGTTCAAGAACAAGACCGGCTATCACAAGCGCCAGGGCCACCGTCAGCAGCTGACGGTGCTCAAGGTCACCGGAATCAAGTAAGAACGGGAGCGAACAGACATGGCACATAAGAAGGGCGCTTCCAGCTCTCGTAACGGTCGCGACTCAGCCGCCCAGCGGCTCGGCGTCAAGCGCTTCGGCGGCCAGGTCGTCAAGGCCGGCGAGATCCTGGTCCGTCAGCGCGGCACCCACTTCCACCCGGGCGTGAACGTCGGCCGTGGTGGCGACGACACCCTGTTTGCCACGGCGCCCGGCGTCGTGGAATTCGGCGCCAAGCGCGGCCGCCGGACGGTCAACATCGTCCGTCTCGTGCGCTCGGAAGCCTGATAACCCGAGGACTTTCTGCGAACGTGAAGCTGCTGCGGGTTCTCTGAAGAAACTCGCAGCAGCTTTCGTTTTTCGGAAGGACTTATCTCATGC
Organism: Mycolicibacterium frederiksbergense; assembly: GCA_030499155.1. Lineage (GTDB taxonomy): Bacteria > Actinomycetota > Actinomycetes > Mycobacteriales > Mycobacteriaceae > Mycobacterium > Mycobacterium frederiksbergense_A. Next base: position 3,599,751 of record JAUKNU010000001.1, read on the forward strand.
CCCGTTTCGTCGATCGCGTGGTCATCCATGCGCAGGCCGGCAACGGCGGTAACGGCTGTGCCTCGGTGCACCGCGAGAAGTTCAAACCCCTAGGTGGTCCCGACGGCGGCAATGGTGGCCGCGGCGGTTCGATCGTGCTGGTGGTGGACCCGCAGGTGCATACCCTGCTGGACTTCCATTTTCATCCGCATGTGGTCGCCACCTCGGGTAAACCCGGCGCCGGTAGTAACCGTGAAGGCGCCAGCGGCGCGGACCTCGAGGTCAGGGTGCCCGACGGCACCGTGATCCTCGACGAGGACGGCCGGATGATCGCCGATCTCGTCGGCGCGGGTACCCGCTTCGAAGCCGTGGCCGGTGGCCGTGGTGGCCTGGGCAACGCGGCACTGGCCTCCCGGGCCCGCAAGGCCCCCGGTTTCGCCCTGCTCGGCGAGAAGGGGCAGGCCCGCGATCTGACCCTGGAACTCAAGACGGTCGCCGATGTCGGCCTGGTCGGGTTCCCGTCGGCCGGCAAGTCCTCGCTGGTCTCCACGATCTCGGCGGCCAAACCCAAGATCGCCGACTACCCGTTCACCACCCTGGTGCCCAACCTGGGCGTGGTGTCCGCCGGTGACCACACCTTCACCGTCGCCGATGTGCCCGGCCTGATCCCCGGCGCTTCGGCCGGTCGCGGTCTCGGCCTGGATTTCCTGCGGCACCTGGAACGGTGCGCGGTGCTGGTGCACGTGGTCGACTGCGCCACCATGGAACCCGGTCGCGACCCGATCTCCGATATCGAGGCCCTGGAAGCCGAGTTGGCCGCCTATCAGCCGACTCTGCAGGGTGACTCGGCACTCGGAGATCTCGCCGACCGCCCGCGAGCCGTGGTGCTCAACAAGATCGACGTTCCCGACGCCCGCGAACTGGCCGAGTTCGTTCGCGACGAGGTCGCCGAGAAGTTCGGCTGGCCGGTGCTGGAGATCTCGACGGTGAGCCGGGATGGTCTGCGCCCGTTGATCTTCGCATTGTGGGACATGGTGGCCGCCTACCGCGCCGCCCAGCCCGAGGTGGCGCCGCGCCGCCCGGTGATCCGCCCGATCGCGATCGACGAGACCGGCTTCACCGTGACCCCGGACGGCCAGGGCGGTTTTGTGGTGCGCGGCACCCGTCCGGAGCGCTGGATCAACCAGACCCAGTTCGACAACGACGAGGCCGTCGGCTACCTCGGGGATCGGCTGGCTCGCCTCGGCGTCGAGGATGCGCTGCTCAAGCAGGGCGCCAAACCCGGGTGTGCGGTCACCATCGGCGATGTCACCTTCGACTGGGAGCCGCAGACACTTGCCGGTGTCGACACCCAGATGTCCGGCCGCGGAACCGATCTGCGCCTGGAACAGACCGACCGCATCGGTGCGGCCGAACGTAAGGTTGCCCGCCGGGAGCGTCGTCTCCCCGACGTGGACGAGTCGTGAGCCTGCACCGGGAGGCGGTCCGCACGGCGCGCAGCGTCGTCGTCAAGATCGGCACCACCGCGCTGACCACACCCGCCGGCGTCTTCGACGCGGGTCGGCTGGCCGGCCTGGTCGAGGCCATCGAGGGCCGGATGAAGGCGGGCTCGGATGTGGTGATCGTGTCCTCGGGCGCGATCGCCGCGGGCATCGAGCCGCTCGGACTGAGCCGTCGGCCCGCCGATCTGGCGACCAAACAGGCCGCTGCCAGCGTCGGGCAGGTGGCTCTGGTCAATGCCTGGAGTTCGGCGTTCGCGCGCTATGAACGCACCGTCGGACAGGTGCTGCTGACCGCGCACGACATCGCGATGCGGGTGCAGCACAACAACGCTCAGCGCACCCTGGACCGGCTGCGCGCCCTGCACGCGGTCGCGATCGTCAACGAGAACGACACGGTGGCCACCAACGAGATCCGGTTCGGCGACAATGACCGACTCTCGGCATTGGTGGCGCACCTGATCGGAGCCGACGCGCTGGTGCTGCTCTCCGATATCGACGGTCTCTACGACGGCGATCCACGCAAGGCCACGGCAGACAAGCCGGCCAGGTTCATCGCTGAGGTGGCCGCCGACGGTGACCTCGACGGTGTGATCGCCGGGCGGGGGAGCAGTCTGGGCACCGGGGGAATGGCCTCGAAGCTGTCCTCGGCCCTGCTCGCGGCGGACGCCGGGGTGCCGGTCCTGCTGGCGGCCGCATCCGATGCCGCGGCCGCACTCGACGATGCGTCGGTGGGGACGGTCTTCGCGCCGCGCCCCGAACGCATGTCGGCGCGGCGGTTCTGGGTGCGCTACGCGGCCGAGACCAGCGGGGCACTGACGTTGGACGAAGGCGCGGTCCACGCGGTCGTCAGCGGCAGGCGATCGCTGCTGCCCGCCGGGATCACGGCGGTCTCCGGCAAATTCCACGGCGATGATGTCGTGGAACTGCGCGGGCCCGATGGCGAGACGGTCGCCCGTGGCGTGGTGGCCTACGACGCGGCCGAACTGGCTGCCATGATCGGCCGGTCCACCCGCGATCTGCCACCGGAACTGCGACGCCCCGCCGTGCACGCGGACGACCTCGTCGCCACCTGAGGCAAAACCGCCGGTACCGGCATTTCACAGGTACCTGTGAAAACCAGCTAATACCGGTTGGCAAATTTGTCGGATGCAAACGCGGCGTTGCCTGCGCCTTTGCGGTCAGGCCTCATTGTCGCTGATCATGATCACAACGCCCCTGCATGACGCCGCTGCGAGCTAATGCCCACACCATGCGGAACAACGCGGTATGCTCCGAAACAATTCGGTGTCAGCAAAGGGGAAGTAGGGGCATGACACGTCGATCGGTACTCGCGGTGGGGGCCCACCCCGACGATATCGAGCTTGGCTGCGGGGGCGCCTTGGCTAAACATGTCGCGGCCGGCGACAAGGTCGCCATGCTGGTGGTCACCCGCGGCGAGGAGGGCCCGGGCCGGTCCGCCCAGCGTGTTTCCGAGCAGCTGGCCGCCGTCGATGTGCTGGGCGTGGACACCTTGCTGTGGGGCGAGGGATTCCTGGATTGCCGGGTGTCGCTGCAGGAGTTCGAACTGGTGCACCTCATCGAGGATGCGATCGAGCAGGTGTCGGCCACCGTCATCTACACCCACATGGCCAATGACAGTCATCAGGATCACCGGGTCGTCTCGCGGTGCACCATGGGCGCCGCGCGCTGGGTGTCGACCATCATGACCTATGGCGGTCCGTCGGCGGTCAGCTTCAACCCCACCTCGTTCATCGACATCTCCGATTCCCTCGACAAGAAGATCGAGGCGCTGATGTGCCACGTCTCGCAGGCCGAAGCCAGTGAGAAGGTCAGCGCGTCCTGGGTGCGCAGCTCGGCCGAGCATTACGGGTTCCTGTGCAGACGGCCGTTCGCCGAGGGTTTCGAGCCGATCCGCCAGGTCGTCGACTTCTAAGCTGTGCCAACGTTTCTCGTAGTGGGCGCCGGCACCACCGGCATCGGCGCCGCGGTTCGCCTCACCGAGCTCGGTATCGATCATCTCGTGGTGGACGCCGGGGAACGGCTGGGCGGTATGTCCGCCTCGGTGACCGACGACGCCGGTTTCACCTGGGATCTGGGTGGGCATGTGCTGCACAGTCACTTCGCCGACTTCGACCGCGCCGTCGAGGCCAGCGGTGTCGCGCTGAACCACGTCACCCGCAACGGCTGGGTCTGGCTGGCCGGCGACGGGCCGCAGAGCCTGGTGCCCACGCCCATCCAGCAGCAGCTCACCGAGCTACCGCAGGATCTGGACCCCGACGCCCCGGTCGCCCATCTGGCCGACTACTACCGCAACAACTTCGGCAGCCGGCTCTACGACGAGTTCTTCGAGCCCTACAACCGCAAGATGTGGACGCTGCCGCTGGAGGACATCGACCACGAGTGGACCTCATTGCGCAGCGGGAGCGCGGCGCGCAATGTCCCGGTGCTCGGGTTGGCCGGCGGCCCGCCGCCCCCGGCGTCGACGTTTCCGTATCCGGTCGGGGGAACCGGCGCGCTGTGGCAGGCCGTGCACGACCGGTTGATGACACCGGATTCGGTTCGGCTGCGCACCCGGGTGCTCGATATCGACCCTGTCGCCCGGCAGGCCCGCCTCGATGACGGCAGCACGGTGGGGTTCCGGTTCTGCATCAGCACCGCCCCGGTCACCACCGCGCTGAGTTGGATCGGCTGGTCCGAGCCGGCGCAGACCCTGCGCGCCAGCCGAGTCCACGCGGTCGGTCTGGGCTACGACGGGACACCACCGGCGGCGCTGGCGGACAAGACCTGGCTGTACTGCCCGGCGGAATCCGTGCCCTGGTACCGCGCGACGATGCTGAGCAACTACGACCCGGCCAATGCCGGACCCGGCCGGTGGAACATCCTCTGCGAGGTACCGGTTTTCACCGGCGACCCGATTTCGGCGCCGGACGCGGTCGAGGGCGTGCAGAGCTCTCTGCAGCGCCTCGGCGCCGACCCGGCACGGGTGGTCAGCCGCTTCTCCGACACCCTCGAGTTCGGCTATCCGGTGCCCACGCTGGGCCGCGATCGACTGCTGCGTGCGGCCGACGAACGGCTGCGTGCACACGGCATCTACAGCCGGGGTCGTTTCGGGGGGTGGCGATACGAGTCGTCCAACCAGGATTACGGCTACGTCCAGGGCCGCCAGGCCGTCGACAACGCGGTCTCGGGCGCACCCGAGGACGTGTACTGGCACCCGGAGCGGTTCTAGCCTGTCGAACCTGGCTGGCCCTCCAAATACAGTGCGCCCCTGATGATCTGGGTCAAAGATGCGGCCAGCTCGTCGTCATAGGAGCTCGGCTGGCTCGGCAGGTTCTGCTGGCAGACCCGTTCCACCATCCAGACCAGGCTGCTGGCCGTGATGGCGGCGGGCAGCGTGGCGCGGATGGATCCATCTGCCTGCCCGGCCTCGATGACGGCGGCGAATTGCTCGCCGATCCCGGTGAGCAGCTCGCGGTAGGTCTCACCGACCTGGGTGTCGTAGCCGGCCATCTCGTTGAGGGCGATCAGCACGGGTTGGTGGCGCCGGTAGCTGGCGATGATGCGGGCCATGGCCGAGTGGATAGCGCTGGGGTCGCGGCGGTCGGCGACCGTCCACCATCCGGCGGCGTCCTGGGTCAGGTCGCCGAAGACCTGGCGGGCCAGCCTGCGCAGCAGATCGCCCTTGTCCTCGAAGTAGATGTAGAAGCTGGCGCGCGAGATACCGGCCTCGGTGGCGAGCCGGTCGACGCTGAGCTCGGTGAAGCTGGTGCCGTCGGCCATCAATCGATCGGTCGCGTCGAGCAGTTGGCGTTCGATCTGTTCGCGGCGTTCCCGGCGGTTGGCCTGCGGCTTGCGGGTCGCCCGTGTCACCGATGCCATGGGGGCAGCGTATCGGCCCGCACGGCATATTGACTAGACACTCTGTCTAGACTTATTGTCGGCGCCATGACTGTGTCACCGATCACAACTTCTCGGCGCTCCTACGACCCCATCGACATCTCGTCGAAGGCGTTCTGGTCCACGACGGCGGCCGAGCGCGAGAAGTTGTTCGCCCAACTGCGGGCCCAACGCCCGGTGAGCTGGCATCGGCCCGTCGAGGAGACGCTCATGCCCGACCCCGAGGATCCCGGCTATTGGGCCGTCACCCGCCATGCCGACATCCAGGCTGTGAGTCGCGACAGTGAGACGTTCCTGTCCGGGAAGGGCGTGCTGTTCGACACCGTGCCCGAGGAGCTGCTGGAGGCATCGCAGTCGTTCCTGGCCATGGATGCGCCGCGGCACACGCTGATCCGCAAGCTCGTGCATTCGGCCTTCACACCGCGACAGGTGGCCCGGATCGAAACCTCGGTCAAGGCCAATGCCCGCGCGATCGTCGAGGAGCTCAAGGACGCGGGCAGCGGGGTCGACTTCGTCGACCAATGCGCCAAGGAGCTGCCCATCCGCACGCTCTCGGACATGGTGGGTATCCCGGCATCAGAGCGCCAGCAGGTGGCTCACGCCGCCGATGCGTTGGTGTCCTGGGCCGACCCGATCTACCTGGACGGCCGCAACCCGCTGGAAGTGCTGGTCACCAACCAGATGTATCTGCACCAGGTGGCGCAGGCGCTGGCCGCCGACCGCCGGCAGAACCCGGGTACCGATCTGATCAGTGCGCTGGTGCACGCCGAGGTCGACGGTGACCGGCTGACCGACGCCGAGGTGTCGGCGTTCTTCGTGCTGCTGGCGGTCGCCGGAAACGACACCACCCGCCAGGCCAGCAGCCACGCGCTGAAGGCGCTGACCGACTTCGGTGACCAGCGGGCCTGGCTGATGGAGGATTTCGAGGACCGCATCGGCGGCGCGGTCGAGGAGTTCGTGCGCTGGGCCAGCCCGGTGATGACCTTCCGGCGCACCGCCGCCGTCGACGTCGAACTCGGCGGCCAGCAGATCGCGGCCGGCGACAAGGTGGTGATGTTCTACGCATCGGGTAACTGGGACACCGAGGTGTTCGACCGCCCCGAACGGTTCGACCTCAACCGGAAACCGAACGCGCATCTGGGTTTTGGTGGCGGTGGACGGCACTTCTGTCTCGGCGCCCATGTCGCCCGGACGCAGCTTCGGGCGCTCTTCGGTGAGCTGCTGACCCAGTTGCCGGGTATCGCCGCCGGCGAACCCGCCTATCTGCAGGGCAATTTCGTGCACGCCATCCGCGCGATGCCCTGCACCTTCTAGTGCACGGCGGGTGCGGTGAGCTCACCGGCGAGCAGGGTCAGCAGCTCCGAGCAGCCGGCTTCGACCTTGACGGTGGCCGCCGCGTCGCCGCGGGTCGGGCCACGATTGACGATGGCGATCGGCATGCCCGCGGCCGCGGCGTGCCGGACGAACCGGTAGCCGGAGAACACCGTCAGCGAGGAGCCCGCGACCAGTAGCGCGTCGGCGGCGTCGACAAACGAAAAGGCTTGCTGCACACGATCTTTGGGCACACTCTCGCCGAAGTAGACGATATCGGGTTTGAGCATGCCGCCGCAGCGTGGGCAGTCCAGATACCGGAAGTCCGCGGTGTCGGACACCACGGCATCGGCGTCGGGGGCGACCGCGATACCGCCGACCTGCTCGGCGCGTTCGGCGAACCCGGGGTTGAGTGCTTCCAGTTCGTCGGCGAGGGCCTCCCGCGTCATGGTGAGCCCGCAGTTCAGGCACACCACCTGGGCGTAGGTGCCGTGCAGGTTGACCACCTGCCGGCTGCCGGCCTTCGTGTGCAGCAGATCGACATTCTGGGTGATCAACCCGGTCACCACCCCGGCCGCCTCCATGCGTGCCAGCGCGCGGTGCCCGGCATTGGGGGCGGTGTCGTCCATGTGCCGCCACCCGAGGTGATTGCGCGCCCAGTAGCGCTGCCGGAACACCGGGTCGGAGCGGAACTGGCTGATCGTCATGGGATTGCTCGGCGGGGAATCCGGCCCACGGTAATCGGGAATCCCGGAATCGGTCGACATCCCCGCACCGGTGAGGACCGCCACCCGGCGTCCGGCCAGAGCCGCGACCAGTTCGGGAGCATCCACCCCACCGAGGATAGGCGCGTCCAGCCCATCGACGCATGGCATGGTGGCCCCATGGTGTGGCTCTCACCCGATCAGTTGGCCGACCGCCGCCGAGCCGCCGCGGCGGCGGCGCTGCAGGCCGGTCGGGCACTCGGACTCCAGGCCGAGTCCGCGACCGTCCTGCACGACGTGTTCTCGGTGGTGGTGCGCCTGGACCCCACCCCGGTGGTGGCCCGGGTTCCGGTGTTGTTGCCGCAGGGATATACGCCCGAACTGCAGCACACCCGCCAGCAGCGGGAGTTGGACGTGGTCGCGTGGCTGGACGCCGAGGGCGTGCCGGTGGTGCCGCCCAGCCCGTTGGTGCCGCGCACCCCGGTGCGACACGACGGATTCCCGATGACGTTCTGGGAGTTGGCCGACGTGGCCACCGATCACGAGCCGTATTCGGGTGTGGCCATCGCCAAGAGCGCCGAACTGCACGCCGGGCTGTCCGGATACCGCGCGCCGCTACCGTTCCTCGCGCCGTTCAACGAGGCGGGGCCGGGCATGTTCGCCGCGCTCGAGGAATCCGACCTGCTCAGCGCCGCCGATATCGACCGGGCCCGCGCCGAGTACGCCTCGCTGCGCGCGGTGCTGCGCGATCCGGCCGCGTTCGCCGCGCGGCATCCCGGTGTCAGCCTGCAGGCCGTGCAGGGAGATGGTCCATCGCACAACGTCATCCGCACCACCGGTGGTATCCGGTTCTCCGACTTCGAGGACGTGTCCCTGGGTCCTGTCGAATGGGATCTGGCCATGCTGGGTCCCGAGGCGGTCGCCGATTACGACGAAGCCGCCGTGCGGCTCGGGTTGCGACCCACCGACCCGGAGGTTCAACGCCTCATGGATACCGCCCGTGCCTTGCAGTTCATCAGCTGCGCGACGTTGGTGCCGCAGCTGCCGATCCTGGCCGACGGGCTGGCCACGGTCATCGAGCAATGGCGGCGCTCGGCCTGACCTGACCTGACGTGTTTGCGTCTGATGCCAGAATGGCCGGGTGGACTTCTACTCCGCCTACCGACACGGGTTCGTGCGGGTGGCCGCCTGCACCCACCACACCACGCTGGCCGATCCCGCTGCCAACGCCGAATCGGTGCTGCGGCTGGCCCGGGAATGCCATGACGAGGCCGTCGGGCTGGCGGTGTTCCCGGAACTGACGCTGAGCGGATACTCGATCGAGGACATCCTGCTGCAGGACACCCTGCTCGACGCGGTGGAAGAATCGCTGGCCACCGTCGTCGACGCGTCCGCCGACCTGCTCCCGGTGCTGGTCATCGGTGCGCCGCTGCGGCACCGCAACCGGGTGTACAACACCGCCGTCGTGATCCACCGCGGCGCGGTTCTCGGGGTGATTCCCAAGTCCTACCTGCCCAACTACCGCGAGTTCTACGAGAAGCGCCAGCTCGCCGCCGGTGACGATATCGACGGGATGATCCGGCTCAACGGGGTGGACGTGCCGTTCGGGCCCAACCTGCTGTTCGCCGCCACCGATCTGCCGGACTTCGTGCTGCACGTCGAGATCTGCGAGGACATGTGGGTTCCGGTGCCGCCCAGCGCGCAGGCGGCGCTGGCCGGCGCCACGGTGCTGGCGAACCTGTCCGGCAGTCCGATCACCATCGGCCGGGCCGACGACCGCAAACTGCTGGCCCGGTCGGCATCATCGCGATGCCTGGCCGCCTATGTCTACGCCGCTGCAGGGGAGGGCGAGTCGACCACCGATCTGTCCTGGGACGGTCAGACGATGATCTACGAGAACGGGGTGCTGCTCGCCGAGTCCGAGCGCTTCCCGAAGGGGGAGCGACGCAGCGTCGCCGATGTCGACACCGGCTTGCTGCGCGCCGAACGACTGCGGATGGGCAGTTTCGATGACAACGCCCGGCACTACCGCGTCGCCGGCGATGCCTTCCGCACCGTCGAGTTCACCCTCGATCCGCCGAGTGGCGACATCGGGCTGCGCCGGCTGGTCGAGCGGTTCCCGTTCGTGCCCTCGGATGCCACTCGGCTGCAACAGGACTGCTACGAGGCCTACAGCATCCAGGTGGCGGGACTCGAGCAGCGGCTGCGGGCACTGAACTTCCCGAAGGTCGTCATCGGGGTCTCCGGAGGGCTGGACTCCACCCACGCCCTCATCGTCGCCGCCCGCGCGATGGACCGCGAAGGTCGGCCCCGCAGCGACATCCTCGCGTTCACCATGCCGGGGTTCGCGACCGGCGATCGCACCAAGGGCAACGCCATCGCGTTGAGCCGGGCGCTGGGCGTGACGTTCGCCGAGATCGACATCCGCGAGACCGCCCAGCTGATGCTCACCGAGATGGATCACCCTTTCGGCCGCGGCGAGAAGGTCTACGACGTCACCTTCGAGAACGTGCAGGCCGGTCTGCGCACCGACTACCTGTTCCGGCTGGCCAACCAGCGCGGCGGCATCGTGCTGGGCACCGGGGACCTCTCCGAGCTGGCGCTGGGCTGGTCCACCTACGGTGTCGGCGACCAGATGTCGCACTACAACGTCAACGGCGGTGTGCCGAAGACGTTGATACAACACCTGATTCGGTGGGTCATCTCATCGGGCCAGTTCGAGGACGCCGTCGACGAGGTGCTGCAGTCGGTGCTCGACACCGAGATTACCCCGGAGCTGGTGCCCGCCGGCGAGGACGAAGAGATCCAGAGCAGCGAGGCCAAGGTGGGCCCCTATGTCCTGCAGGACTTCTCGTTGTTCCAGGTACTGCGCTACGGTTTCAGTCCGTCGAAGGTGGCATTCCTGGCCTGGCACGCCTGGCATGACGCCGAGCGCGGGCACTGGCCGCTGGGGTACCCGCTGGACAAGCGGCCGCAATACTCGCTCAAGGAGATCCGGCGCTGGCTGACGGTGTTCGCGCAGCGCTACTACTCGTTCTCCCAGTTCAAGCGGTCGGCGCTGCCCAACGGCCCCAAGGTGTCGGCCGGCGGTGCGCTCTCGCCGCGCGGCGACTGGCGCGCGCCGTCGGACATGTCCGCGCGGATCTGGCTGGACGAGATCGAGCGTCACATCCCGGAAAGCTAGCCAAAGCTCACACGGCCGATGATGTTTCGGCCGTGGACACGCGAGTCCGGCTGGGCGCATCGGCGCGTGCGCGGGCGGCGGCGCGGACCACGAGCGCGAAGCAGATGGTGATCGGGATGCCCGCGCCGTCCATGCCGCCGGCGATGACCGCGTCGGCAGCGGTGAATGCGGGTGGCACGATCATCGAGAACAGCGTCACCGACACCGGGGCTGCGGTGAAACCCCAGAGCAGCCATCGCCATTGCCGTTCCCGGGCCGTGTCACGCCGGTGGCGGGAGCGGGCGACGCCGACCGCGGTCAGCGCGATGGCGATCCAGAGTGGCACCAGGTGGAACGCCACCAGAGTGTGCGGTATCGGTTCGGGCAACCGCAGCGTCATGGCGGTGTAGGTGGCCGAGCCCGCCACCGCCACCGCCACCGCTGCGCCATACCGCCATGCCGGCACCGGGGTGGCCACATCGTCGGGAGGGGGTCGCTGGGAGACCATGAACGCCGCTGCCGCGGCGCCCGGCGCGACGACACCGAGAATCAGGGAGGCCACCCCGATGTTGGTCAGCAGGTCGTGTTGCGGGATCAGAGGCTGTATCCCGATCCAGATGAACCGCAACAGTGGTGCGGTCAACATGAAGGCGATGCTGTAGGTCATCCACGCCCGGTGGGTGACGACATCGCGGTGGCGGATCGCGTACACCGCATACCACGCGCTGGCGAAGGTGGCTATCGCCAGTGCCCGCAGCTGAGTCTCGAACGCGGGCCCGATGAAATGCTCAGCCGGAGGGGTGGCGTACAGGAAGATCAGGGCGGTCAGCATGCTGACCGACATCAGCGCGAGATAGGCGCGACCGATCCATCGATGCGCAGCGGGCCGGCGTGTGCGGAGTCGGGCCGAGAACTGGAACAGGGCCAGCGCCAAGGCCAATGCGCCCAGCGTGGTGTGCACCAGCAGCACCACCCGGTGCTCGGCGTAGGCGGCGTGGCGGACCGACTGCACCGATCCCTCGTCCAGGGCGTACCCGCGACCGTTGACGGCCGTGTTGACCCCGTCCTGCCAGCTGGTCGCCTCGGGGTGGAAGAGCGGCCAGGTGTAGTTCAGTGCCAGTGGGAGATAGAGGGCAGCCACCACGGCGGTGACGATGAAAAGCCCCCGCGAAAGCACCGCCTGCTTGTGGTTGTCCATTTCAAGATCAGATATTAGGCGCCGATATCGACGGGTCGCTCCGTTCGGCTGATCTTGATACGTTCGACCGACGGGGAGCAGGTTCTAGAGCCGGCCGTCGATACGCAGGTCGGGGTGCACCCAGTCCGGCGAGCGGCGCTCCTTGAACGCCATGAAACCCTGCCGGGCCTCGGGTCCGCTGTAGCTGGCCTTCATCCCGATGCGGTCGAACAGGCCCAGGTAGTTGTCCAGGCTCGACTTGATCACCGACCGGGCGGCCGGTGCGGTCCGGCAGACCTGTGCCAGTACCTCTTTCGCCTCGGCGAGCAGATCGTCGTGGGCCACGACCCTGGTCACCAGGCCCCAGTCGAGGGCCTCGGCGGCCGTGAGGACCCGGCCGGTGAACATCAGGTCGCGGGTACGCACCGGGCCGATCAGCCGGGCCAGCATCTGGCTGTAATAGGTGTCGGCGATACCGCGGAACAGTTCGGGCACCCGGAACGTCGCGCGGTCGCTGACCACCGCCATATCGCTGCACAGCGCGATCTGCATGCCCCCGCCCTGGGCCAGGCCGTTGACCGCCGACACCACCGGTTTGACCGACTGGCGCAGCGTCTCGAACGGCGTCACGTCCATCGACAGTGCCGAGCCCCACGGCATCCAGTCATCGGTTCCGTCACCGCCGCCCAGATCACCGCCCGGGGCGAACACATCGCCGGTGCCGGTGATCAACAGGCCGGCCAGATCGGGATCGGTGTCTACGAGGCTGACCGCGTACCGGATGCCGAAATACATCGCCGGGGTCATGGCGTTGCGCGCCTCGGGTCGGTCCAGGCGCACCACCCCGAACGGGCCCTGGCGCTCGAACGTCAGGAACGGGGTGCCGAGCCAGTCGCCCTCGGGCGGTCGCGGTGTCATGGCAGCCGACTATAACTCCCAACTGTTGGCGGTTCAGTTGAGTGCCGTCTCAGCCGAGCGCGTCCTCGATCGCCTCGTCATCGGGGGCACAGTCGCCGGCGCCCGGGATCAGCGTGGCCAGCGCGCCCGCCGCACAGGCGCGCCGCAACGCGTGCGATGGGCCGGCCGCCCAGCCGGCGGCAAGCACCCCCGCGAATACATCGCCGGCTCCGGTGGTGTCCACGGGCTCGACGTCCGGGGCCGCGACCGCGGTCTCCCCGTCGGCGTTGCGGTGGGTGGCCCCGCGGGCACCCAGGGTGGTGACCAGATGTGGCACCGGCCAATTCCAGCGTTGTGCCTCGGATTCGTTGACGATGACGACATCGGTGACCTCGGCCAGCTGCGCCAGGATGGCCGGATCAGCGCCCACCGGGGAGGCATTGAGCACAACGGTCGCCCCGGCGTCCCGCGCGATCCGGGCCGCGGCGAGCGCCGTCTCGCCGGGGATCTCCAACTGCAGCAGCAGTACCTCACAGCCGGCGACCAGATCGCGCAGATGCGGCGAGCTCAGACTGAGATGCCGATTGGCCCCCGGTGCCACCACGATCACGTTCTCGGCGTGCGCATCCACCACGATGCTGGCCGTTCCGCTGGGTATCGGTAGCGCGACGAGCCCGCTGACGTCGACCGTGTTGGCTTCCAGATGGGCCCGAAGCGCCGCCCCCGTGTCGTCCTCGCCGACCGCGGCCACCAGCACGACATCGGCGCCGGCGCGGGCCGCGGCCACCGCCTGGTTGCCGCCCTTGCCGCCGGGGGCCCGAACCATCGACGAGGCCAGCACCGTTGCGCCGGGTGCCGGTAGTGCCTGCACGTCGAAGACCAGGTCCATGTTCACGCTGCCCACCACACATACCCGCGTCACGCACCAACGGTAACCCCACCGGGCCGGACCCGGGGATGCCCGATACGCTGGCTTAATGAGTGTGCAGACACCTGTCACGACCGACCTGCGACAGCAGGTCCACGATGCTGCGGCGGCCGCCCGGATCGCGTCCCGCGCGCTGGTCACTCTCAGCACCGTGACCAAGAACCGCGCGCTGCATGCCGCCGCGGACGCGGTGCTGTCGCACGCCCACGACATCCTGGCCGCCAACGCGGAGGACCTGGACGCGGCGCGTGCGGCGGGCACCGCCGAGGCGATGCTGGACCGCCTGGCCCTGAATCCGCAGCGCATCGACGGCATCGCGGCCGGGTTGCGCCAGGTGGCGGGCCTGCCCGACCCGGTGGGCGAAGTCCTGCGCGGGAGCACCTTGCCCAACGGTCTGCAGCTGCGCCAGCAGCGGGTGCCCCTCGGCGTGGTCGGCATCGTCTACGAGGGCCGCCCCAATGTCACCGTGGACGCTTTCGGTCTCACCCTGAAGTCCGGTAATGCGGTCCTGCTGCGCGGCAGCTCCTCGGCGGCGCGTTCCAACGCGGCGCTGGTGTGGGCGCTGCGCGAGGCGCTGGTTGCCGAAGGGCTGCCCGCCGATGCGGTGCAGTTGTTGCCCTGCGAGGACCGGTCCAGCGTCACCCACCTGATCCAGGCCCGCGGCCTCGTCGACGTCGTCATCCCACGTGGCGGTGCCGGACTGATCGCCGCCGTGGTCCGCGATGCCACCGTCCCCACCATCGAAACCGGTGTCGGCAACTGTCACGTGTTCGTGCACGCCGCCGCCGATCTCGATGTGGCAGAACGCATCCTGCTGAACGCCAAGACCCGGCGGCCCAGCGTCTGCAATGCCGCCGAGACACTGCTGGTGGACCGGTCCGCCGCCGACACCGTGTTGCCGCGACTGCTGGACGCGCTGCAGGGCGCCGGCGTCACCGTCCACCTCGACCCCACCGACGAGGAGCTGCGTGCCGAGTTCCTGTCCATGGACATCGCGGTGGCACTCGTCGACGGCGTCGACGGCGCCATCGAGCACATCAACGAATACGGCACCGGTCACACCGAGGCCATCGTCACCACCGAACTTGCTGCCGCACAACGGTTCACCGAGCGGGTGGATGCCGCCGCGGTGATGGTGAACGCGTCGACCGCCTTCACCGACGGCGAGCAGTTCGGTTTCGGCGCCGAGATCGGCATCTCCACCCAGAAGTTGCACGCCCGGGGCCCGATGGGGCTTCCCGAACTGACCTCCACCAAATGGATCGTGTGGGGCGACGGCCAGACCCGTCCCGCCTGAACACTGCTGCGAAAAGAGCACATGTGAGCCTCCCCGCCCGCCCGGCCCCGCTGTTCACCGATATCGACGATGTCGCCAAGCGGCTCGCCGAAACCGGCTACCTGCCCGACAAGGCCACCGCCACTGCGGTGTTCCTGGCCGACCGCCTCGGTAAGCCGCTGTTGGTGGAGGGTCCCGCCGGCGTCGGAAAGACCGAACTGGCCCGCGCCGTCGCGCAGACCACCGGATCGGAACTGGTCCGCCTGCAGTGCTACGAAGGCGTGGACGAAGCGCGTGCCCTCTACGAATGGAACCACGCCAAGCAGATCCTGCGGATCCAGGCGGGAACCGCAGGCACCGGTGACTGGGACCAGACCAAGACCGACGTGTTCAGCGAGGAATTCCTGCTGAGCCGTCCGTTGCTGACTGCGATCCGGCGCACCGACCCGACCGTGTTGCTCATCGACGAGACCGACAAGGCCGATATCGAGATCGAGGGTCTGCTGCTGGAGGTGCTCTCCGATTTCGCGGTGACGGTGCCCGAACTCGGCACCATCAGAGCCGAGCGCACCCCGTTCGTGCTGCTGACCTCCAACGCCACCAGGGAGCTGTCCGAGGCGCTCAAACGGCGGTGCCTGTTCCTGCACATCGACTTCCCCGACCCCGATCTGGAACGGCGCATCCTGCTGTCCCGGGTTCCCGAACTGCCCGAGCGGATCGCCTCGGAGTTGGTGCGGATCATCGGGGTGCTGCGCGGGATGCAGCTCAAGAAGGTGCCGTCGGTGGCCGAGACGATCGACTGGGGCCGCACGGTGCTCGCGCTGGGCATGGACACCATCGACGACGAACTGATCGCGGCGACGCTCGGGGTGGTGCTCAAACACCAGTCCGATCAGGTCAAGGCGGCCGGCGAGCTCAGGCTGAACTGATGGCGTCGCGCCGCACCCGCCCACCACAGCCGCTGGCCCCCAACGGAATCCCCGGACACCTGGTGGAGTTCGTCGAGGCGCTGCGCGGTGTGGGCATCGCGGTGGGGCCGTCGGAGACGGTGGACGCCGGCCGGGTGATGACCGTGCTGGGGCTGGGGGACCGGGAGGCCCTGCGCGAGGGCCTGGCCTGCGCGGTACTGCGTCGCGCCGACCACCGCGACACCTACGACGCCATGTTCGACCTGTGGTGGCCGGCCGCGTACGGCGCGCGGACCGTGATCGAGGATGAACCCGATGCCGAGGCCGGCCCGGAGGGTGTGCCGCCCGAGGACATCGAGGCGATGCGCGCGGCGCTGATCGACATGCTGGGCCCCGACAGCGATCTGGAGAACGTCGACGACCGGTTGGCCGCGATGATCGCGCGGATCGTGGAGGCCTACGGTCGGTACAACTCCAGTCGCGGTCCGTCGTACTCGTCATATCAGGCGCTCAAGGCGATGGCGCTGGACGAACTGGAAGGCCGGCTGCTGGCCGGGTTACTGGCGCCCTACGGGGAAGAACCCACCCCGACGCAGGAAGAAATAGCCAAAGCGATGGCCGCGCAGCGGGTTTCGCAGCTGCGCCGGATGGTGGAGGCCGAGACCAAGCGGCGCACCGCCGAACAGCTCGGCCGCGACCATGTGCAGATGTACGGGGTGCCCCAGCTCGCCGAGAACGTCGAGTTCCTGCGTGCCTCCGGTGAGCAGCTGCGCCAGATGCGCAAGACGGTGCAGCCGCTGGCACGCACGCTGGCCACCCGGCTGGCGGCCAAGCGGCGACGGTCGGCGCACGGTCAGATCGATCTGCGCAAGACGCTGCGCAAGTCGATGTCGACCGGTGGTGTGCCGATCGACGTGGTGCTCAAGAAGCCCCACCCGGCGCGACCGGAACTGGTGGTGCTCTGTGATGTCTCGGGCTCGGTGGCCGGTTTCAGCCACTTCACGCTGATGCTGGTCGCGGCGCTGCGCCAGCAGTTCTCCCGGGTGCGAGTGTTCGCCTTCATCGACACCACCGACGAGGTGACCCACATGTTCGGGCCGGAAGCCGACCTGGCGGTGGCGGTGCAGCGCATCACCCGTGAAGCCGGCGTCTACACCCGCGACGGGCACTCCGATTACGGGCACGCATTCGTGTCGTTCGCGCAGAACTTCCCCAACGTGCTGTCGCCGCGTTCCTCGCTGCTCATCCTCGGTGACGCCCGGAACAACTACCGCAACCCCGAGACCGAGCTGCTGACCCGGATGGTGAACGCCAGCAGGCACGCGCACTGGCTCAACCCCGAGCCCAGGCACCTGTGGGGCAGCGGTGACTCGGCCGTCCCGCGCTACACGGACCTGATCCCGATGCATGAGTGCCGGTCGGCCAAGCAGCTCGCCGCCGTGATCGACGCCCTGCTGCCGGTCTGACCCGTCGGCACGTACGAGCGGCCCGGAACACTGCCGTAAGCTGGCTCTTCGTGGCAGCACGGCGCAGGTTGGGTGTGATGGGCGGGACGTTCGATCCCGTGCATCATGGGCACCTCGTCGCCGCCAGCGAAGTCGCCGACCAATTCGAACTCGACGAGGTCGTCTTCGTGCCGACCGGGCAGCCCTGGCAGAAGCGCGACCGCCAGGTCACCGCCGCCGAGGACCGCTACCTGATGACGGTGATCGCGACCGCGGCCAACCCCCGTTTCTCGGTGAGCCGGGTGGACATCGACCGTGGTGGCGCCACCTACACGACGGACACGCTGCGCGATCTCGCCGCCCAGAATCCCGACACCGACCTGTATTTCATCACCGGGGCGGACGCGCTGGCCTCGATCCTGTCCTGGCAGAACTGGGAGGAACTGTTCTCCCTGGCCCGTTTCGTCGGGGTGAGCAGGCCCGGGTATGAACTCGACGGCGAGCACATCGCCGCGGCCATGAAGGAACTGCCCGAGAACGCCCTGACCCTGGTGGAGGTGCCCGCATTGGCGATCTCGTCGAGTGACTGCCGGCTGCGTGCCCAGCAGTCCCGACCCATCTGGTACCTGGTGCCCGACGGTGTCGTGCAGTACGTGTCCAAACGCAACCTCTACCCCGCATCGGCGGCGACCGGGGACAACAAACAGGAGACAAAGTCATGACCGCCACCCAGGAAGCCGTCGAGATGGCCACCGTCGCGGCCCGCGCCGCCGCGGACAAGCTCGGCAATGACGTCATGGTCATCGATGTGTCCGAGCAGCTGGTCATCACCGACTGCTTCGTCATCGCCTCGGCGTCCAACGAACGCCAGGTCAACGCCATCGTCGACGAGATCGAGGACAAGATGCGCGCCGCCGGGCACAAGCCCGCCCGCCGCGAGGGAACCCGGGAAGGGCGCTGGACCCTGCTCGACTACGTGGACATCGTGGTGCACGTTCAGCACACCGACGAACGCGAGTTCTATGCGTTGGAGCGGTTGTGGCGGGACTGCCCGGTGGTGCCCGTGGATCTCGGCGAGCCAGACGCGCCGCAGGATGGCAAGTGAGTGTGCGCCGGCTGGTGCTGTTGCGGCACGGGCAGACCGAGTGGAACGCCGGCAGCCGGATGCAGGGCCAACTCGACACCGACCTGACCGACCTGGGACGCGAGCAGGCCAACGCGGCCGCCGAGGTGCTGGCCAAGCGCCAGCCCCTGGTCATCATGTCCTCGGATCTGCGGCGCGCCCTGGACACCGCCACCGCACTGGGCGAGCGGTCCGGCCTGGCGGTGTCCATCGATGAACGCCTGCGCGAAACCCATCTGGGGGACTGGCAGGGTCTGACCCACCTCGAGGTCGACGCGGTGGCGCCGGGCGCCCGGCTGGCCTGGCGCGATGACGCCCGGTGGGCCCCGCACGGCGGGGAGAGCCGGGTCGACGTCGCGGACCGCAGCGTCCCGCTCGTCACCGAAATCGTTGCCGCCCAACCGGGCTGGGGTGCCGATGAGCCGGACCGCCCGGTGGTGCTGGTGGCGCACGGCGGGGTGATCGCCGCGCTGACGGCCGCACTGCTGGATCTGCCGGTGGACAACTGGCCGGTGCTGGGCGGTATGGGCAACGCCAGTTGGGCGCAGCTGTCCGGGCACGACGTGGGCGGTGCCATCAAGTGGCGTCTCGATGTGTGGAACGCCTCGGCGCAGGTGGCCAACGATGTCCTCTGACGGCCCCCGCCGGAAGACGCTGCTGGTCTTCTGCGATTCGCTGTCCTACTACGGGCCGACCGGCGGACTGCCCGCCGACGACCCTAGGATCTGGCCGAATATCGTTGCAGAACAACTGGGTTGGGATGTCGAGCTGATCGGCCGCATCGGCTGGACCTGTCGCGACGTGTGGTGGGCGGCCACCCAGGACCCCCGTTCCTGGGCGGCGCTGCCGCGCGCCGGCGCGGTGATCTTCGCGACCTGTGGCATGGATTCGCTGCCCTCGCCGCTGCCGACCGCGGTGCGCGAACTGATCCGCTACGTCCGCCCGCCGTTCCTGCGCCGGTGGGCGCGTGACGGGTACGGCTGGCTGCAGCCGCGACTGTCCCCGGTGGCGCGCCCGGCGCTGCCTCCGCACCTCACCGTCGAATACCTGGAAATGACCAGGGCCGCTCTGGATTTCAACCGTCCTGGGTTGCCTGTGGTGGCCACCATCCCGTCGGTGCACATCGCCGAGACCTACGGTAACTCGCACCGGTGGCGTGAACCCATCGTCAAGGCCATCACCGGCTGGGCCGACGAGCATCGGGTGCCCGTGGTGGACCTGAAGGCCGCGGTCGGTGACGAAGTGATGTCCGGGCGGGGCAATCCCGACGGGATCCACTGGAACTTCGAGGCGCACGCCGCGGTCGCGGATCTGATGCTCAAGGGTCTCGCCGAAGCCGGTGCCTACCAACCGGACACCTCCGTCCGGTCATGACCGTCCAGGTGGTGACCGATTCGTCGTCACGGCTGAGTCTCGACGAGCTCAAGCAATGGTCGATCCGGCAGGTGCCGCTGCACGTCCTCGTCGACGACCTCGACCTGCGCGACGGCATCGACGAGATTCCCAACGACGTGTTCGACCGCCATCAGGTGACGACCTCGGGCGCCTCGCCGGCGGATCTGGCGCAGGCCTACCGGGAGGCGTTGGCCGACAGCGACGGCGACGGTGTCGTCGCGGTGCATCTGTCGGCGGCGCTGTCCAGCACGTTCAGTTCCGCCGCTTCGGCCGCCCGCGAGTTCGGTTCGGCGGTGCGCGTGGTGAACACCCGGTCGGCCGCGATGGGGGTGGGCTATGTCGCACTGGCGGCGGCACGTGCCGCCCGGACCGGTGCCGAGCTCGACGCCGTCGAGGCCGCGGCCCGCGCAGTGGTCCCGCGCGGGCACGTGTTCATCGTCGTGCACCGCCTGGACAACCTGCGCCGCAGCGGACGCATCGGGACCGCGGCGTCCTGGCTGGCCACCGCGCTGTCGGTGAAGCCGCTGCTACGCCTGGACGTCGATGGTCGGTTGGTGCTGTCGCAGCGGGTGCGCACGGTGTCCAAAGCACATGCCGCGATGGTGGATTCGATCGCCGAGGTGGTGGGTGAGCGCTCCGCGTCGGTCACTGTGCACCACGTGGACAATCACGATGCCGCCGCCGAGCTGGGCGCGGCACTGACGGCCCGGTTGCCGCAGCTGGAGTCGCTGACGGTCCGCGATATGGGTGCGGTGCTGGCCGTGCATGTGGGTGCCGGCGCCGTCGGCGCGTGCGTCACCCTCGCCGAGTGATTCAGCCGGCGAAGCGTCCGGTCACCGGCGGCAGGTCCTTGAGGGTGGCGATGGCCGGGGCCGCGGCGACCACGGCGGGTACCGCATTGGTGACCGGCAGCGCGGTGTAGATCATGCCCAGGCCCATGAACCCGGGTTCGGTCCAGTCCCTGGGTGGCAGGCAGTGTGAATCGCCCCGGGTTCGATGCACACGTGGTTACTGGTGTGCAGCCGCGGATGGGGCTGTGATTGCAGCGTAGTGGTTGGCTTCGTATTCGATTGGTGGGATGCGACCCAGGCGGTGTATGAGGCGGTCGGTGTTGTACCAGCCGACCCAGTCGGCGGTGAGCAATTCGACGTCGGTCAGCCGGTGCAGCGGGCCGCGTCGAAATGGTGAGTCGTCGCGGACGGCTTCGTTCTTGTACAACCCGATCGTCGTCTCGGCCAGGGCGTTGTCGAAGGCGTCGCCCACCGAGCCGATCGAGGGCACCAGCCCCGACAAGGTCAGGGTTTCCCCAAGGCGTACAGACGTGTACTGCGAGCCGGCATCGCTGTGGTGAATAGTGTTGCCCGACAGTGGGTTA
>JAUKNU010000001.1:3621054-3821795 GCA_030499155.1 Mycolicibacterium frederiksbergense
CTGATGGGGGTCTCGACAACCAGGCGTAGAACGTTCTCGGGGCGATCGTGACGCCGTGCTCGGTGAGCACGCGGCAGATCGGAGCGACCCCGAACCGAGCACGATGCTCGGCGATGAACGCACAGATCAACGGTGTCGCGGGTCGCTCTCCCGCGCGAAGAAAGTTGTTGCGGCTTTGAGGATTTCGATGGTTTCCTCGAGCTCGCGGTTCTTGCGTTTGAGTTCCCGGTTCTCCCGTGCGATCTCGGAGGGCACCCCGTCGCGGACCCCGGCATCAACCTCAATTTGAGTGATCCACCGGCGCAGCGTCTCCGGCGCGATACCCAGTCGCTTGGCGACCGCAGCCACGCAGGCCGTCCGGGTGTCGTACTCCTCGGCATGGTCGGTGACCAACCGCACCGCCCGGGTCTTGAAATCGTCGTCGTACTTCTTCGGCATGATGCGAACTACCTTCCCTCGAAAGAAGGTGTGCATCAAACACGGGGCGATTCAGTGCAGCACGGTGCGCATATTGGGCACCCCGAAGACCTGGATGACGTGGCCGTGCTCAAGGGGTTTGGGCGGAGTGACGTGGTCACCCATCGTCCAGTTGAACCCCACGCTGACGACATTGCGGTCGCCCACCCAGCCGCGGTGGTAGCCGAGCACGCTGCCGACGGTGCCCGTCGGGATCGTCATGAAATCGAGGTCGGAGTCGCCGGTGGCGGCGGTGAAGGTGACGTCGAAGGTCATCCGGTCCAGTTTCGCGCCGATCGCATCGGCCATCATCGCGGCGGATTCGGCAAACACCTCGCTCTCCCGGCGCACGCTCTCGGCCAGCCCGGGGGTCTCCGGGTCCTGGGAGAATCCCATGGCGGTCTGGGTTTCGGCAGATTCGTAGGTCGAGCAGTCCACTGACTCGGTGATCCTGATCTCGTCGACCCGCTCGCACGAGCCCGAGAGCACCATGGCGACCATGTTCGTCATTCCCGGGTGTGCGCCGCTGCCGAAGATGGTGGAATTGCCTGTTGCGCAAGCCTTCCTGATGCGATCCAGATCTTCGGGCGACTGCTTGCCACCGGTGATCCAGGCCGCACTCGAACAGACGTTGACGCCGGCCTCCAGCAGGGCGACAAGCTCGTCGATACTGGGCCACAGCGGGTTGTAACAACAGGCATCCGGTTTGAGGGCGATCAGCGCGTTGATGTCGTTGGTGGCCTTGATCCCGGTGGGGGTCGGCCAGCCCGCGAGGTCGGCGGCGTCGACACCGACCTTGTCCGCTCCGTGGGCGTAGACGCCGACCAGTTCCATATCGTCGCGGCCGATGATGGCGTGCAGCGAGCGGGTGCCGATGTTTCCGGTGGTCCACTGGATGACGCGGAGAGGGTCCCTCATGGGTGTGAACAATATTCGAAAGATGTTCATCGGTGTAACCCGGGTCACAAATCGCCTCCTCCCGGTTTTCGCGTTACGATACGAAACGTGTCGTACTTGAACCCGTCGGCAGGTGAAGCACAGCGCGGAGGTCGTCCCCGCGACGAGGCGCGGGAAGCCGAGATCCTTCGCGTCACGTATGCGCTGCTGACCGAGGTCGGCTACGACGGGGTCACCTTCGAGGAGGTGGCGCGGCGGGCCGGTGCCTCCAAGGCCACGCTGTACCGGCGCTGGAAGTCCAAGCGCGAGATGGTGACCGCCACGTTGAAGGCGATGCCCGCGCACCGCGACGGACCCGACGAGATCGACACCGGCAGTTTGCGCGGAGACCTGCTGGCCCTGTGCCGGAGGCTGATCACCACCATGCGTTCGACCGACGGGCAGACCGCGTTGCTGCTGCTGCAGGCCGGTCTGGAGGATCCGGCGTTGTGCGAGGAGATCGAGCGGACCGTGGGACCCACCGGTGCTCGGTTGCCGCCGACTGTCATTGCGGCTGCGGTCCGGCGCGGCGAACTGCCGCACGATATCGATCCGTTCGCCTTCGAAGAGGTCGCCGGCGCGGTCCTGCTGCTGCGGCGGATGAACGGGCTCGACACCGAAGACGCCTACCTGGAGTCGCTCATCGACGCCATCCTGCTGCCGGCGCTGCGGGCCGCGCCGCCGGTGGCGGCGCAGCTGCCCGCCGGGATCTTCTCCGGCCATCCCGTCCATGCGAAGGAAACCCATTGAGCACCATGACTATCGACGGATTCAGCTACTCGACCGAGATCGGCGAGGACGGTGTCGAGATCAACGTCGCGGTGGCCGGATCCGGACCGGCAGTTGTTCTGCTGCACGGCTTTCCCCAGACCCACTACATGTGGCGTCGGGTCGCTCGAGAGTTGGCCGGCGATTTCACTGTAATCATCCCCGACTTGCGTGGCTACGGTGCGAGCGGAAAGCCGGCGGAGGCCGGTCCCGGCACCTACTCCAAGCGGACGATGGCGCGCGATGTGATCATGGCTGCCGCGGCGTTGGGGCATCACCGATTCGGGCTGGTCGGCCATGACCGCGGGGCGCTGGTCGCCGTCCGCGCCGGGCTGGATCATCCAGCAGCCGTGCAGTTCTTGGGAGTTCTCGACGTCCTGCCCACCCTGGACACCTGGGATGTGCTGCACGGTGTGAATGCCAAGGTGGCGTGGCACCTCTACCTGATGGCGCAACCGGCCGGGCTACCCGAGCGGATGATCACGGCGGTGGCCGACGAGTTCTTCGCGTCCTTCCTGGACGCCTGGGACACCGACGGCTCCACGTTCGGCCACGAGGTGCGGCGACACTACATCGACAGCTCGGCGGCCGCCGTGGACTCCATCGTCGCCGACTACCGGGCCAGCGCGGGGATCGACCTGGACATGGACCGCGCCGATCGCGAGGCCGGCAGACAACTGCAGATGCCGGTCGGGGTCATCTCGCAGGACTGGGGTGCGCAACTGGGCTTCGACCCCGCCGCGATCTGGGCAGCGTGGGCAGACGACTTCAGCTACGAGCCCATCGATGCGGGACATTTCATGGCCGAGGAGAAGCCCGCCGAGATCGCACAGTTCGTCCGGAATCTCGCCGCGTGCTGCCGGTGATCACCGATCCGGCGCTCTAAACTCCCGGCATGGCTGTGGATTCCGGGACGGTGGGCCGCTGGTTCGACGAGTACGTCGAGGTGTTCGCGGCGGCTGTCCGCGGGGAACGTCCGATCGCGGCACTGCTGGACTGCTATGCCGTGCCGCTGACATTGACCACCGACGAGGGAGCCATCAGCCTGTCCACCGATGACCAGCTCGCCGCTGTGATCCGTGGTCAGGTGGACGGTTTGCGCGCCCAGAACTACCACCACACCACGTTGTCTCACGCCGAGGTCACGGTGCTGAACGCCTCCTCGGCGCTCTACCGGGGAGCATTCGTGCGCTACGACATCGACGGCGCCGAACCGGGCCGGGTCGGGGTCACCTACCTGTTGGTCAAGGGCCCGTACGCCGCGCAGATCGCGGTGCTCGCCTCGCACGGCACCTGATCCGCTTCATCCCCAATGCCGGATTCATCCACAACCTGAGGTGTCACGAGCCGCGACGACGCCGGTAGGTCGGTCGGCGTGCCTACCGTCGGCTCATGGACACCGAATCGCCCGCGCAGCGCCTGACGCGACGTATCGGGACCGATCGTGACGCGGTAACCGAAGTGCCAGAGGAGGAGTCGGACTCCGTACTGGCCCGGTGGCTGCCCGATGGAGACAGGCCGTCGGCACGGGATTGGCTCGGTACGCTGCGAGCAGACCCGGGCCGGGCCGGTGTGATCGCGTTGCTCGGCGTCGGGATCATCGCGGTGCTGGTCACGGTGTTCACCGTGTTGCGTGATTCACCTGCGCCGGTCTCCTCGGCGAATCTCCCTGCGGTGCAGATGGTTTCCGGATCTCCCACCGCACAGGCCGGCGCCACCGCAGGCCCGCCGGAGCCACCTGATGGACCGGTGGTGGTCAGCGTCGTCGGCCTGGTCAACACGCCCGGGTTGGTGACGCTGACGGCGGGGGACCGGATAGCCGACGCACTGGAGGCCGCCGGCGGCGCGGTGGACGGCGCGGATCTGGTCGGGTTGAATCTGGCCCGCCGCGTCGCGGACGGGGAACAGATCATCGTCGGGTTGGCCGCACCACCTGGATCGCCGTCACCGATGGGCAGCTCGGTGAGTTCGGCGGCTCCACCCGAACAGGCACCCCCTGCGGCGCCGAACGCCACCGCCACGCCCGGGGCCCCGGTCAACCTGAACACCGCGACGCCGGAGGATCTCGACGCCTTGCCCGGTGTCGGGCCGGTCACCGCCGCGGCGATCATCGCGTGGCGGGAGGCCAATGGACGATTCACCAGCATCGACCAGCTCGGCGAGGTGGACGGTATCGGCCCGGCCCGCCTGGACAAGCTCCGTGGCCTGGTCGATGTGTGAACACCGACGAGCGCCACATCGATATCCGGCTGGTCCCGGGCGCGGTGACCTGTTGGACGGTGACCGCCGCCGGAATCCTCTGGTCGCCCGCGGTCATCGTGGCGATCGTGGTCGGCGCCGTCGCGGGGACGGCGATGGCGGGGCGGTGGTGTGCGCGGCGCGGGATCGCGCTGGGAACCGCCGGGGTGGCCGCGGTCGCGGTCATCGGCACGGCCTTCGGCCTGTCGATCGCCCTGCGTGCCCACGATGCGCGGCATCATCCGATCACTGCGCGGTACGGCCACACCGCGACCGTCGGTGTGGTTCCCACGGAGTCGCCGCGATCGCTGGGGCAGGGCCGCATCATGTTCCGGGCCGGTCTCCTGGAACTGGACGGCAACCCGCTGGCCGGCATGGTGCTGGTCTTCGCGCCGGTGACGGATTTTGCCGAACTGACCGTGGGCCGCCCGGCGACCTTCCGGGCACGCATCGGGCGTCCGCTGCGGCCAGACCTCAGCGTCGCCGTGCTCACCGCAATCGGCGAGCCGACGCTCGGAGCAGTCCCCACGGTGCGCCGGCTGTCCGGGCACATCCGCGCGGAGTTCGCCGACACCGCGCGTCGGGTGCTGCCCGCCGAACAGTCCGCGATGCTGCCCGCGCTGGTGCTCGGCGACATGTCCGCGGTCCCTGCGACGACGGCCGATGACTTCAAGATCGCGGGCCTGACCCATCTGACGGCGGTTTCGGGGGCCAACGTCACCATCGTGTGCGGCACCGCCCTGCTCGCCGCCGCGTTGATCGGACCCCGGCTGGCGGCCCTGCTGGCGTTGGCGGTGCTGATCGGTTTCGTCGTCGTGGTCGAACCGTCGGCGAGCGTGCTGCGCGCGGCCGTCATGGGCGGTATCGCCCTGCTCGCGGTGCTCACCCATCGCCGTCGCCAAGCGATCCCGGTGCTCTCGGGGAGCATCGTCGCGCTGATGGCGGTGGCGCCACAGCTGGCCGTCGATGCGGGGTTCGCGCTGTCCGTGGTGGCCACGGCCGCCCTGGTCGTGATCGCCCCGATCTGGTCGGCACGCCTGGTCGAGCGCGGCTGGCCCACACCGCTGGCCGCCGCGGTGAGCATCGCGCTGGCCGCTCAGCTGGTCACCGCCCCGCTGATCGCCGGGATCTCGGGCCGGTTCAGCGTGCTCGCGGTCCTGGCCAATCTGCTGGTCGCCGCCGTCATCCCGCCGATCACGGTGATCGGCACCGTCGCGGCGGCGCTGTCGGCCTTCTCGCCGGCGGCGGCGGGCATCCTGATCCGCTTCACCGGGCCGGAGCTGTCGTGGCTGCTGACGGTGGCGGACCGGATCGCGGCGGTGCCGGGGGCCTCGGTCACCGTTCCGTCCGGCTTCCTCGGTATGGCGTTGGTCACCGCGGTGAGCATCACGCTGATCCTGACTTGGCGGCGGCGGTGGGGCCGGATGGTGAGCGCCGCCGCGGCCTGCTGCCTA
This sequence comes from Mycolicibacterium frederiksbergense, assembly GCA_030499155.1. Lineage (GTDB taxonomy): Bacteria > Actinomycetota > Actinomycetes > Mycobacteriales > Mycobacteriaceae > Mycobacterium > Mycobacterium frederiksbergense_A. The sequence continues at coordinate 3,626,907 of JAUKNU010000001.1, forward strand.
CTGGCCTGGACCCTCTCCGGGGTTGTCGGCGCGGCGTGAAACGATCCTTGGGTGACAGACACCGCGGAACTGCACCTCGTCCTCGGCGACGAGGAACTGCTCGTCGAGCGTGCGGTGGCCGGCGTCCTGAAGACCGCCCGCAAGAAGGCGGGCACGGTCGATGTCCCGGTGGACCGGTTGCGCGCCGGTGAGGTCAGCACCAGCGAGCTCGCCGAACTGCTGAGCCCGTCGCTGTTCGCCGACGAGCGGGTCGTAGTGCTGGAATCCGCCGGTGAGGCCGGTAAGGAGGCGGCAGCCCTGATCGTCAGCTCGGCGGCCGACCTGCCGCCGGGTACCCAGCTGGTGGTGGTGCACTCCGGCGGAGGTCGCGCCAAGGCGATGGCCGACCAACTCAAAAAACTTGGTGCTCAGGTGCATCCGTGCGCGAAGATCGCCAAACCCGGCGACCGCGCCGACTTCGTGCGCCGCGAGTTCCGGACCTTGAAGGTCAAGGTCGACGATGACACCGTCACGGCGATCCTCGACGCGGTCGGTTCGGATATCCGCGAACTGGCGGCGGTGTGCTCACAGTTGGTCGCCGACACCGACGGCACCGTCGATGCCGCCGCGGTGCGCCAGTACCACCAGGGCAAGGCCGAGGTGAAGGGCTTCGACATCGCCGACAAGGCGGTCATGGGTGACATGTCCGGAGCGGCGGAGGCATTGCGCTGGGCCATGCTCAGCGGGGAACCGCATGTGGTGCTCGCCGATGCGCTGGCCGAGGCGGTGCACACCATCGCCCGGGTGGGCTCGCTGCAGGGCGATCCCTACCAGTTGGCAGGGGAGCTCGGTATGCCGCCGTGGCGGGTGCAGAAGGCACAGAAGCAGTCACGGCGCTGGTCGCGTGACCGGGTGGCCGAAGCGCTGCGGGTGGTCGCGGCGCTGAACGCCGATGTCAAGGGCGCGGCCGCCGATGCGGACTACGCGCTGGAGGCCGCCGTGCGCAAGGTCGCCGAACTCGCCACCGACGCGTGAGCGTCAGCGGCACTCCGACCGAGCCCGGGCACGCAAAAACCCGCGCGTGACAGTGGATCGTCGACGCGCGGGCGTGCGGGGTGAAATCAGAGCTGGTTGACGGCCAGCGACAGCGCGGACTTCTTGTTCGCGGCCTGGTTCTTGTGGATGACGCCCGCGCTGGCAGCCTTGTCCAGTTTGCGGTTGGTCACGACCAGCAGTTCGCCCGCCTTGTCCTTCTCACCGGCGTCGATGGCCTCGCGCAGTCCGCGCACAGCCGTACGCAGCGACGACTTCACCGACTGGTTGCGCAGTCGACGACGCTCGTTGGTCTTGATGCGCTTTTCCTGCGACTTGATGTTGGCCACGCGTGTAGTTCCTTCGTAAAACGTCGGTTGGGATACGTCTTGGACGCCCCGCCGTGCAATCGCGGCTGGGCAGCGGTTGTTCAGGTTACCAGCGGGGGCGCCAAACCCCCAAAGCGGAGCGACTGGCCTGCCGAAATGACGGACTTACGGCAGCATGGCAGTGGTGAGCCTACGAACCCTGCCGAACGAAACTGCCCGCACGTCGCGCTCGGGTTCCCGCGCCGTCAAACGCCAGGCCGGCATTTTCGACGGCTATGAGAATCTGGGCAGATACTCGGCGGCCTTCGACGAGATGTTCGACGCCGACGGCAACGTCCGCGGGCCCTACAAGGGGATCTTCGCTGAACTTTCGCCGTCGGACGCCTCCGAGCTTGCCGCCCGCTCCGAAGCCCTCGGCCGCGCCTTCATCGACCAGGGCATCACCTTCTCGTTGTCCGGTCAGGAACGCCCGTTCCCGCTCGACCTGGTGCCCCGCGTCATCTCCGCGGCCGAGTGGTCACGCCTGGAGAAGGGCATCGCGCAGCGCGTCAAGGCGCTCGAGCTCTACCTCGACGATATCTATGGGGAACAGGAGATCCTGCGCGACGGGGTGATCCCGCGCCGGCTCATCACCTCCTGCGAGCACTTCCACCGCGAGGCGGTCGGCATCGTGCCCCCCAACGGCGTGCGCATCCACGTCGCGGGCATCGACCTGGTCCGCGACGCGCAGGGCACGTTCCGGGTCCTGGAGGACAACCTGCGTTCGCCGTCGGGGGTGTCCTACGTGATGGAGAACCGCCGCACCATGGCACGGGTGTTCCCGAACCTGTTCGCCTCCCACCGAGTTCGGGCGGTGGGCGACTACTCCTCGCACCTGTTGCGCGCGCTGCGCAAGGCGGCGGCCACCAATGAGGCCGATCCGACCGTCGTCGTGCTGACCCCGGGCGTCTACAACTCCGCCTACTTCGAGCATTCGCTGCTGGCCCGCCAGATGGGGGTCGAACTGGTCGAGGGCCGAGACCTGTTCTGCCGCGACAACACCGTGTACATGCGTACCACCGAGGGGGAGCGTCAGGTCGACGTCATCTACCGCCGCATCGACGACGAGTATCTGGATCCGATGCAGTTCCGGCCGGATTCGGTGCTCGGGGTGGCCGGCGTGCTGAACGCGGCCCGGGCCGGCAACGTGGTGATCTCCAGTGCGGTCGGCAACGGCGTCGGGGACGACAAGCTCGTGTACACCTACGTACCGACCATCGTCGAGTACTACCTGGGCGAAAAGCCGTTGCTGGCCAACGTCGACACCTTCCGCTGCTGGCTCGACGAGGAACGTGAAGAGGTCCTCGACCGAGTCGACGAATTGGTGATCAAACCCGTCGAAGGCAGCGGCGGCTACGGCATCGTGTTCGGTCCGGACGCCAACGAAAAGGAACTCGCCACCATCAGCAAGAAGATCCGCGCCGACCCGCGGGGCTGGATCGCCCAACCCGTGGTGCAACTTTCGACCGTGCCCACCCAGATCGACGACTGTCTGGCCCCCCGGCACGTGGACCTCCGACCGTTCGCGGTCAACGACGGTGACGATGTCTGGGTGCTCCCCGGCGGATTGACCCGGGTTGCGCTGCCGGAGGGTTCGTTGGTGGTGAACTCCAGTCAGGGCGGCGGCTCCAAGGACACCTGGGTGCTGGCCTCGCGGACATCGGCCGCCGATCGTGAGCTTGCCGCCGCCGAGGTGGTTCGGGCGCTTCCCGATGCCGCCAAGGCCGGCAAACCGTCGGTCGCCGAGAAGGTTTCGCGCAACGGCAAAGCCGGCCGTGAGGTCAAGGGCGAACAAACCCAGCAGCAGCAGACCCGAGATTTCCGGGCCACGTCCACGCAGAACGAACAGCAACAGCAGCAGCAGCAACAGCAGGCGGTGGTCGACTGATGTTGGCACGTAACGCGGAATCGTTGTACTGGATCGGCCGCTACGTCGAGCGCGCCGACGACACCGCGCGCATCCTCGATGTCGTGGTGCACCAGCTGCTGGAGGACTCCAGCGTGGACCCCGACCACACCTCGCGGGTGTTGTTGCAGGTGCTCGATATCGAACCCCCGGAACAGCAGCTGGACGTCTGGTCGCTGACCGATCTGGTGGCCTTCGGCAAGGACACCAAGGGCGGGTGTTCGATCGTCGAGTCCATCACCGCGGCGCGCGAAAATGCCCGTGGCGCACGTGAGGTCACGTCCACCGAAATGTGGGAGTGCCTCAATACCACCTACAACGCCCTGGCCGAGCGGGAACGTGCGGCCCGACGGCTCGGCCCGCACGAGTTCCTGGCTTACGTGGAGGGCCGTGCCGCGATGTTCGCGGGCCTGGCCGATTCGACGCTGTCGCGCGACGACGGTTACCGCTTCATGGTGCTGGGGCGGGCCATCGAACGCGTCGACATGACGGTGCGCATGCTGTTGTCGCGGGTCGGTGACAGCGGTTCATCACCGGCCTGGGTGACGGTGCTGCGTTCGGCGGGCGCTCACGACACCTACCTGCGCACCTATCGCGGTGTCCTCGATGCCAGCAGGGTCGTCGAATTCATGTTGCTGGACCGGCTTTTCCCGCGCTCGATCTACTATTCGCTGCGATTGGCCGAGCACAGTCTCGACGAACTGCTGCACCGCAGGCACAGTCGGGTCGGATCGACCGCCGAGGCGCAGCGGTTGCTCGGCCGGGCCCGTAGCGAGCTGGAGTTCCTGCCGCCCGGCGCCTTACTGGAGTCGCTGGAGGATCAGTTGGCGGCCCTGCAGCAGACGTGCGTCGAAGTCGGAGACGCCCTGGCGTTGCAGTACTTTCACTCGGCGCCCTGGGTGGCGTGGACCGACGCCGGTCGCGCGGGTGGCACCGTCATCGAAGAGGGGGAGATCTGATGTGGCGCATGCGAGTGGTCCACGCAACGGGCTATGCGTACAAGTCGCCGGTCACCGCGTCGTTCAACGAGGCGCGGCTGACGCCGCGGTCGGATTCGCGCCAGAACGTGATCCTCAACCGGGTGGAGACCATTCCGGCCACCAGGCAGTACCGCTACGTGGACTACTGGGGCACCGCCGTCACGACCTTCGACCTGCATGCGCCGCACGCCGAGTTGGAGGTCACCGCATCCTCGGTGGTCGAGACCGAGAAGCCGGATGCCCCACAGTCAACGGTGACGTGGGCGGACCTGGAGACCGCGGCGGTGATCGACCGTTTCGACGAACTGCTCACCCCGACGGTCTACACCCCGGCCAGCAAGCGCATCGAGCGGGTGGGCCGGCGTATCGCCAAGTACCACGAACCGCAGGAAGCGGTCATCGAGGCGGCGCGCTGGGTGCACGGTGAGCTCAAATACGTTGCCGGCACCACCGGGGTGCACTCGTCCGGCCTGGACGCGCTGCGCGAGGGCAAGGGCGTCTGCCAGGACTTCGCGCATCTGACGCTGATCCTGTTGCGCGGCATGGGCATTCCGGCCCGCTACGTCTCGGGATACCTGCATCCCAAGCGCACCGCGAAGGTGGGCGACACCATCGAAGGTCAGAGCCATGCCTGGATCCAGGCCTGGACGGGTGACTGGTGGCACTACGACCCCACCAATGACAAGGCCATCAACGAGCAGTACATCAGCGTCGGCGTCGGCCGCGACTACGCCGATGTGACACCGTTGAAGGGCATCTACTCCGGGGAGGGCTCCACGGACCTCGATGTGGTCGTGGAGATCACCCGGCTGGCCTGACCCGCTTCGTTTCGCAGCGTGGCGGTCAGCGCAGGAGTGATCGCACGCCGTTGAGCAGCCGGACGGCGTCGTCCATGTCGCCACTGCGGGCGCGTGACAGCGCGCCCAGCACACCGGCCTGTAGTGCGGCGGCGAAGGGCGCGGGTGCGGCGGCCTGGAGCTCGCCGGCGTCGGCGGCCCGTTGAACCGCGGCGAGCAGGCCCTGGCTCAGGCGATTCAGGTGCTGATCCGTCAGTGCCCTGATGGTTGGGTCGCCGTTGACCGGGTTCTGCATCGTCTCGACGACCAGGCATCCGGCCGGGCCCATCGGGCCACGTAGCCAGTCCTGCATGTTGTCGAGGAAGGTCTGCAGGTCGGCCATTCCACCATCGCCGCGCTCCAGCGGGGCGAACAGGATCGATGCGTACGCGGCATAGTGCCCCAACACGGCGCGGAGGATATCGGCCTTGTTCCCGAAGGACCGGAACAGCGTCGATGACGACAGCCCGGTGGCGGACAGCATCTCCTCCTGTGTCGCTGCGTCATAGCCCTTGCGCCAGAACAGGCTCAGGAGTTGATCCAGCGCGTGTTGGCGATCGAGCAGCGAGGGGCGCCCGGGACGCCGTGTGCTGACATCTGAGACCGTTGACATTTGGAGTAAGACTACTCAATACTGATGGCAATGAGAATGGAGTCACTTGACTCAATATTGAGAGGGGCGCGTTGTGCTCGACATCGGAGACACCATCGCGACGCGGACGCTGACCACCATCGACGGCACGGACGTGGCGGTCCCCGCCGCGGACTCCGTTGTGCACCTCCAGTTCCGGCGCTTCGCGGGTTGCCCGATCTGCAGCCTTCACCTGCGTGAGGTGGCCCGTCGCCACCAGGAGATCGCCGATGCCGGGGTCCGCGAGGTGGTGTTGTTCCACTCCTCGGCCGACCAACTCCGCGAGTACCAGGCCGATCTGCCCTTCGCGGTGGTGGCGGATCCGGATCGTCTGGTCTACACCGAGTTCGGCGTCGGGTCGTCGCTGGCCGCCGTGCTGCATCCCGGTGCCTTCGCCGCGGCGGTGCGGGGGCTGCGGCACACCGGATTCAAAGGCGCGCTCTCACCCGGCGAGGACCACGCCGGCAAACCCGCCGATTTCCTGATCGACCCCGATGGCACGGTCCGTGCCCGCAAGTACGGCGCGCACGCCGACGATCAGTGGTCGGTCGACGACCTTCTCGCACTGGCGGCACGCTGAGCACTGCTCAACGGGTGGAGCAGACGCCGGGATGGACCTGCACCCGGTGCAGGTCATCGCCGAGTTCGATCTGGCGGTCGAACACCGTCGCCGCCAGGGCACGCCAGTCCTCGTACTGTCCGCGGGCGGGGCTCGGCACATAGTGGGTGAGGATCAGGATGCCCACCCCGGCGCGGGCGGCGGTGTCGGCGGCCTGCTCGACCGATGAGTGGTAGTCACAGATATCGCGGAACCGCTGCAGCGGCATCGCGCCGACGAGATCGTGGCGGATTGCGGTGTGCACCAATGCCCCTGCGCCCGTAGCCAGTTCATCCAGGCTGTCGCACGGCACGGTGTCACCGGCCAGTACCACCGACGCACCGTCGTGTTCGACGCGGAAGCCGATGGTCGGTGCGACCGGACGGTGGTCGGTGGGCGCGGCGAGAATCCGGACGCCGTCGGCGTCCCACACCACCCCTTCGGTGTACTCGTGCACCTCGATGGCCGGTGGCGCGGTGATATCGGCGTGATGGGCGATGCGGTAGCCGATATCGCGACCGAACGCCGCCAGCGTCGCGTCCACGACCTCGGCGGTGCCCGGTGGCCCGATGATCTGGAACGGTGCTGGATCCGGGGTGAACGTGGAGATCCAGCGGGTGATGATCAGGTCGCCCAGATCGGCGATGTGATCACTGTGCAGATGGGTCAGCAGCAGCGCCGTCAGCGCATTGGCGCCGGATCCGGCGGCGGCCAACCGCAACTGGACCCCGCGACCGCAGTCGACGAGGAAGGTCTGGCCGCCCGCGCGGATCAGCGTGGACGGCCCTGCCCGGTCGGGGTCGGGGATGGGGCTGCCGGTGCCCAGGAGCGTCACCTCAATCATGGCTCACATATACGCGTCCATCGGCGTGGGTTCCACTCAATCGGCCAAACAGATGCGGATCCGACGTAGCCTGGATTGTGTTCGAGATCACATTCTGACCGGGGAGGGTGCCATGCGTATCGCCGACGTACTGAAGGCCAAGGGCGCCGCCGTCGCGACGATCACCCCGGAGACACCGGTCGCCGTGCTGCTCACCGGCCTCGTCGACCGCAACATCGGTGCGATGGTCGTCGTCGGTCCGGACGGACCGGTGGGCATCGTGTCCGAACGCGACGTGGTGCACAAACTGCACGATCTCGGCGCGGATCTGTTGAGCAGGCCGGTCAGCGAGATCATGACCAAACATCTGCTGTTCTGTTCGCCTGAGGATTCGGTGGACAGCCTCAGCGCCGCGATGACCCACAACCGGGTCCGCCATATCCCGGTTCTGGCGGACGGTCGGCTGGCCGGCATCGTGAGCATCGGTGACGTGGTCAAGACCCGCATGCAGGAGCTGGAGTCCACCAGGGAGCAGTTGCAGGCGTACATCACGCAGGGCTGAATGGACGGCGTGAACAACTCCGACGACGTCGCGGTGCGGCCCGCGGTGCGAGCCGACATCCCCGCGCTGTCCCACGCGCTGGGCCGCGCGTTCTTCGATGATCCGGTGATGATGTGGCTGTTGCCCGACGCGCACGCCCGGCGGCGCAAGCTGCACAAGCTGTTCGCAGCGCTGACCCGCCATCACCACCTGGCGCACGGTGGCGTCGAGGTCGCGTCGGTGGGGACGACCATCGGCGCCGCGGCACTGTGGGATCCGCCGGGCAAGTGGCAGCACACCGCCGTCGAGGAGTTGCGCGCCGCGCCGAGCATGCTGCTGACCTTCGGCACCGCGGTGCGTCGCGGCATGCGGATCACCGAACTCATGAAACACGAGCACCCCGAAGAGCCGCACTGGTATCTGGGGGTCATCGGCAGTGACCCGCAGGTGCGCGGAGCCGGCCTCGGGCACGCCTTGATGCGATCCCGGCTGGACCGTTGCGATGCCGAATTCGCACCGGCGTATCTGGAGTCGAGCAATCCCGACAACATCGGTTACTACCAGCGGTTCGGTTTCGAGGTGACCGGGGAGATCGAGCTGCCCGATGGCGGTCCCGTCATGTATCCGATGTGGCGGAATCCGCGATGAGGTGCAAGCGGTAGAGTGCGGGTGCTGACCTGCAGGGAAATCCGGTGAGAACCCGGAGCTGACGCGCAACGGTATGAGGCCTGACCTCCGAGCCCGAATGCCTGCGGTCGCTGAACCGTCGACGGCTCCGCGCCTGGGCCCTGCACCGAAGGAAGTCACCGCCGTGCGTGCATTCATCACGCTTGTATCCCTGCTGCTCCTCGTGACCGCGTGTACCCGAACCGAGCCGCCGGCGCCTGCACCGTCGCAGGCCGACCACCCCGACGCCACCAGTTACCCTCTGACACTGCAGAACTGCGGCGTGGAGGTCACCTTCGAACACGCGCCGCAGCGCGCGGTGTCGCTGTATCAGGCCTCCACCGAGATCCTGCTCTCTCTCGGGCTGGCCGACCGCATGGTGGGCACCTCGACCTGGTTCGACCCGGTGCTCCCCGAACTGGCGGCCGACAACGACCGGGTACCCCGCCTCGCGGACAACGACCCGAGCCTGGAAGCCGTGCTCGATCTGGAACCCGACATCATCACCTCCGCGAGCGCGCACACCTTCACCCCGGCGGTCGTCGGTGAACGTGTCCGTCTGGCCGAACTCGGGATCCCCACCTACCAGTCGCCGTCGGTGTGTACCGACGCGGTGGTGGAGGGCGAGACGGTGACCCGAACCGCACCGCTGGAAATGGACACCCTGTTTCGTGAGATCACGGAGCTGGCACAGATTTTCGATGTCCAGGACCGCGGTGCTCAGCTGGTGCGTGATCTGCGGCAGCGACTCGGCGACGCACCGGCGATCCCGCAGCAGGGTGCCACCGTCGCGTTCTGGTTTTCCGGGCTGCGCACCCCGTATCTGGCCGGATGCTGTTCGGCTCCGGGCCTCTACGCCCGGGAGGTCGGTGCCACCAACGTGTTCGCCGATGCCAAGGAGGACTGGCCCGAGATCAGCTGGGAGGCACTGGCCGATCGCGACCCCGACGTGCTGGTGCTCGCGGATCTGAGCCGCAAGCGCATCGACGGTGACGCGCTGGACACCAAAATCGCTTTCCTGGAATCCAATCCGGTGACCCGCAACATGACGGCGGTGCAGCAGAAACGCTATGTCGTGCTGACCGGTTCGGAGCTCGATCCGGGCATCCGGCAGGTCGACGCCGTCGAGAAGCTCGCCGCGGGTTTCGCGAACGTCGGGCAGCCGGGATGATCGGCCACCGGATTCTCGTCGTGGCGTCATTGGTGGTGCTGACTGCGTGCGGTCAGCCCGAGGCTCCCGCCGAACGCGGTCAGACGGCAGCGGGTTTCCCCATCACGGTGCAGAACTGCGGTCGTGACGTGGTGATCGACACCCCTCCGCAGCGGGCGGTGTCGCTGAACCAGGGCTCCACCGAGATCCTGCTGTCGCTGGGCCTGGCCGACCGCATGGTCGGCTCCGCGACGTGGACGGATCCGGTGCGGGAGAACCTCGCCGAGGACAACGCCAAGGTGCCACAGCTGGCGGTCAACAAACCCTCCCTGGAGACCGTGCTGGACGCCGAGCCGGACTTCGTGTCCGCATCGTTCGCCGGGACGCTGGGACCGGGTGGTGTCGCCGACCGCGATCAGTTCGCCTCGCTGGGTGTGCCCAGCTATCTTGCGCCGAGCGACTGCGTGGGCAAGGTGTCGGTCAACGCCGACGGTGCCCGTACCGAGCCGTTCACGATGGATGCGATCTATGGCGAGATCCGGGATCTGGCGCGGATATTCGATGTCCCCGAGCGTGGAGAGGAACTGATCGCGGGTCTGGAGCAGCGGATGCGCGACAGCAGGCTGCGCGCCGATGCCGACCTGGCGTACTGGTTCTCCGATATCCGGGCTCCGTACTTCGGCGGCTGCTGCGGCTCACCAGGGGTGATCACCGACACCGTCGGTGCGCGCAACGTCTTCCTCGACACCACCGAGGAGTGGCCGCAGGTGAGCTGGGAGGTGATCGCCGACCGCGACCCGGATGTGCTGGTGCTTGCCGACCTGAGCCGGCGCACCATCGACGGCGATGCGCTGGCGGCGAAGATCGCGTTCCTGGAATCGAATCCGGTGACCTCGCGGTTGACCGCCGTCCGGGGGAAGCGCTATATCGTGGTCAACGGCGCTGATCTGAATCCCTCGATCCGGACCGTCGACGGCACCGAGAAGGTGGCGGACGGCCTGCGCCGGCTCGGATTCGCCCCCGGCCGTTGACCGTGCGTACGCGTTCGCTGCCCGTCCTGTGGGTGCTCGGACTGGCGTTGCTGGTCGTCTCGGCGGCGGTGGCCATCACGATCGGTCCGGCGGCACTGTCGGTGCGCGATGTGTACGGGATCGTCGCCGAGCATCTGGGCGCCGGACCGTCGGGTGCCACCCGGATCCAGGACGGCATCGTCTGGCAACTGCGGCTACCGCGGGTGCTGCTGGCCGCGGTGTGCGGTGCGGGCCTGGCGCTGTGCGGGGCGATCCTGCAGTCCTTGCTGCGCAACCCACTCGCCGATCCGTTCGTGCTGGGGGTCTCCTCGGGCGCGTCGACCGGGGCGGTGCTGATCGCGGTGCTCGGCGTGGGTGCCGGCACGCTGACCCTGTCCGGTGGCGCGTTCGTCGGGGCGGTGCTGTCCTTCGGGGTGGTGCTGCTGCTGGCGCACGCCGCGGGCGGCGGTACCGATCGGGTGGTGCTCGCCGGAGTGGCGGCCACCCAACTGTTTTCGGCGCTCACATCATTCATCGTGCTGTCCTCGGCGGATGCCGAGCAGACCCGCGGGGTGCTGTTCTGGCTCCTCGGCTCGCTGGCCGGGGTGTCCTGGAACGATGTCGCGGTGTGCAGCGTCGTCGTCGGCGCCGGCCTGATGTGCTGCCTGGCCTACGCACGCGCCCTGGACGCCTTCGCCTTCGGCGACGATGCCGCCGCCACGCTCGGCGTGTCGGTGCGGCAGGCACGGATCGTGCTGCTGGTCATGACCGCACTGATCACCGCGTCACTGGTCAGCGCGGCGGGCGCTATCGGCTTCGTCGGACTGGTACTTCCGCATGCGGCGCGATTCGTGGTCGGGCCGGCGCACCTGCGGCTGCTGCCGACAGTCGCCATCTTCGGCGCGGTGTTCATGGTGTGGGTCGACACGCTGGCCCGCACCGTGTTCGCGCCGCAGGAACTGCCCACCGGTGTGGTGACGGCGCTGCTGGGTGTCCCGGCGTTCGCGCTGATCCTGTTGCGCCGCCGGGGGATACCGTCGTGACCCTGCGTGCGGACCAGGTCAGCTGGACGCGGTCGGGCCGGCTCGTGCTCGACGGTGTCACGGTGGAACCGGCGCCCGGCGCCACGGTCGGCCTGCTGGGGCCGAACGGCTCCGGTAAGTCTTCGCTGCTGAAACTGCTGGCCGGGGTGGACCGGCCGAGCCGCGGCAAGGTGCACCTCGATCACGAGCCGGTGGCCCGGATGCCCCGGCGCGCACTGGCCCGCCGGGTGGCGATGGTCGCCCAGCACGCCGAGACCGAACTGCACGTCACGGTGCGCGATGTGGTGCGGCTGGGCCGCATTCCGTACACCGGGATGATCGGCGCCGACCCGGACGGCGCGCGGGTGGTCGACGCCGCGCTGGCCGCCACCGGACTCGTCGACATGACCGACCGCTACTGGCACATGCTCTCGGGCGGGGAGCGCCAGCGGGTCCAGATCGCCAGAGCGTTGGCCCAGGATCCCGATCACCTGCTCCTGGATGAGCCGACCAACCACCTCGACATCGCCCACCAGCTGGAGATCCTGGCCCTGGTGCGGCAATTGAACGTCACCACGGTGGTGGCGCTACACGATCTGAACCTGGCCGCGATGTTCTGCGACCACGTCGTGGTGCTCTCCGCCGGTCGGATTGTGGCCACCGGCGCCCCCGTTCAGGTGCTCACCGAGCCTCTCATCGCCGCCGTCTACGGCGTGCGGTGCCGCGTCAGCATCGAGGACGGCCTGCCGCACGTGCGGTTCGCGCACCGCTGACGTGAGGCTCAGCTCCAGGAGAACTCGGCGCGCAACCGGGTCGCGATGATCTCGAAACGATCCTTGTCGAGGATGGCGCCCTCCCGGCGGATGCCGTCCTCGGGCACGTCGAGCACCCGGTCCAGCCGCACCCAGGAGGGCCGGCCGTCGTAGTCCCAGCTGCCCGTCCCGATCCCGACCCAGCCGTCGTCACCGGCGTGGTGGTCTTGGCTGGACAGCATGAGTCCGAGCAGGGTGCGCTGATCGCGACCGACCACCAGCACCGGGCGGTCCTTGCCGCGGGTCGGATCGTCCTCGTAGACCACCCAGGTCCAGACGATCTCGCCCGGATCGGCCCGGCCGTCCAGGTCGGGGGAGTAGGAGATGCGCCGGGCCCGCTGCGCGGTGGGCACGCCGATGCTGGTCACCGGTCGTCCACTGGTGAGGGCGGCCGGCGACGGGTTGGCCTGGGCCGCCAGCGCCTCCATGCCGATCCGCAGACCCTGTTGAAGGACGCGTTCGGGGTTGGGCAGCTGGCGGATGAGCTTCGGGGCCTCGCTGAACACGAGTTTCTCCGCAAACCTCTGGAAGGCCTTCCACTGGGACGCCATAGCCGCCAAGCATAGCGAGGGCGCCGCATGCCCGATTGTGTCCAGCGGGCCCGCTGTCGATACCCTGGGACTACACGATCACGCCAGGACCAGGAGATTCCCATCAGCAGTTTCGCCGACAAGACGTTCACCGCGCCGGCGCAGATACGGAACTTCTGCATCATCGCTCATATCGACCACGGCAAGTCGACGCTGGCCGACCGCATGCTCGGCATCACCGGGGTGGTCGCCGACCGCGATATGCGGGCCCAGTATCTGGACCGGATGGATATCGAGCGGGAACGCGGTATCACCATCAAGGCGCAGAACGTCCGTCTGCCCTGGGAGGTCAACGGCGAGCAGTTCGTCCTGCACCTGATCGACACCCCCGGTCACGTCGACTTCACCTACGAGGTGTCCCGGGCCCTGGAGGCCTGTGAGGGTGCGGTGCTGCTGGTCGATGCCGCCCAGGGCATCGAGGCGCAGACGCTCGCCAACCTGTACCTGGCCCTGGACCGGGAACTGACCATCATCCCGGTGCTCAACAAGATCGACCTGCCCGCCGCCGATCCGGACCGCTACGCCGGCGAGATCGCCCACATCATCGGCTGCGAACCCAGCGATGTGCTGCGGGTCTCCGGCAAGACCGGTATGGGCGTGCGTGAGCTGCTCGACGAGGTCGTCCGTCTGGTGCCCGCCCCGGTCGGGAAGGACGACGCTCCGGCGCGGGCGATGATCTTCGACTCGGTCTACGACATCTACCGCGGTGTGGTGACCTACGTCCGGGTGGTGGACGGCAAGCTCCATCCCCGCGAGAAGATCAAGATGATGTCCACCGGGGCGACCCACGAGCTGCTCGAGGTCGGCATCGTCTCCCCGGATCCGAAGGCCTCCGACGGGCTCGGCGTCGGCGAGGTCGGCTACCTCATCACCGGTGTGAAGGACGTCCGGCAGTCCAAGGTCGGCGACACCGTGACCTCGGCGCGGCACGGTGCCACCGAAGCGCTTGTCGGCTACCGCGAGCCCCGGCCGATGGTCTACTCGGGCCTGTACCCGGTGGACGGCTCGGACTATCCGGTGCTGCGCGAGGCCCTGGACAAGCTGCAGCTCAACGACGCGGCGCTGACCTATGAGCCGGAGACCTCGGTGGCGCTCGGGTTCGGTTTCCGCTGCGGCTTCCTCGGGCTGCTGCACATGGAGATCACCCGGGAGCGCCTGGAGCGGGAGTTCAACCTCGATCTGATCTCCACCGCGCCCAACGTCGTGTACCGCGTGGTCAAGGAAGACAACACGGAGATGATCGTCACCAACCCGTCGGACTGGCCCGAGGGCAAGGTCCGCGCGGTCTACGAGCCGGTGGTGAAGACGACGGTCATCGCGCCCAGCGAGTTCATCGGCACCATCATGGAGCTCTGCCAGGCCCGCCGTGGCGAACTGGGCGGGATGGACTATCTGTCCCCGGAGCGCGTCGAACTGCGCTACACGATGCCGCTCGGCGAGATCATCTTCGATTTCTTCGACTCGCTGAAATCGCGCACCCGCGGTTACGCCAGCCTGGACTACGAGGAGGCCGGTGAGCAGGAGGCCGACCTGGTCAAGGTCGACATCCTGCTGCAGGGCGAGGCCGTCGACGCGTTCAGCGCCATCGTGCACAAGGACGGCGCGGCGGCCTACGGCAACAAGATGACCACCAAGCTCAAGGAGCTCATCCCGCGCCAGCAGTTCGAGGTGCCCATCCAGGCGGCCATCGGATCGAGAATCATTGCCCGCGAGAACATCCGGGCCATTCGCAAGGACGTGCTGTCCAAGTGCTACGGCGGTGACATCACCCGTAAGCGCAAGCTGCTGGAGAAGCAGAAAGAGGGCAAGAAGCGGATGAAGACGATCGGCCGGGTCGAGGTACCCCAGGAGGCGTTCGTCGCCGCGCTGTCGACCGATGCGGCAGGCGACAAAGCCAAGAAGTGACTCCGGGCCCGCCATCGGTCACAATGACGCGGTGAACAGTGCCGCAGTATCGCCGCGCGTGCGGTATGCCCGTCCTGCCCTCGTTGCCGCGGCGATCGGGTGCGTGCTGCTGACCAGCTGTTCGGCCACGGTCACCGGTCAGGCCGTCCGGGACCAGAACGCGGCGCCCGTCGACGCGCCGCCGCTCAAGGAGAGCCAGCTCGACGACGTGTTGCTGTCCATCGGCGACATCAACGACATCATGGGCTCGGACACCATGGAGGTCACCGGTGAGCTCGACCAGATGGTCGACCACTCCAGCGATGTGTCCGAACCGGATTGCCTCGGTTCGATCTTCGGCGCCGAACAGCCGGTCTACGGCGACAGCGGGTACACCGCGGTCCGTGACCAGGTGTCGCGCGAACCCGACGACGACAACGCGCACTGGGTGGAACAGACCGCGGTGCTCTACCCGTCGGCGGACAAGGCGCAGCGCTTCTTCGACAGTGCGCAGTCCAGCTGGGACGCGTGCGGAGGGACGTCGATCGCCATCGACGACGGGATGGACAGCTACACCTGGCAGATCGAGGACCTGACGGCCACCGACACGATGCTGACCCAGATCACCACCCAGGATGACGCCGACGGCTGGGAATGCCAGCATGCGCTCTCGGCGGTCACCAATGTGATCGTGGAGGCCTGGGCGTGCAGCTACGGCGCGGGCGACGAGGCGGCCGATATCGCAGCGAAGATGGTCGAGAACGCCGTCGAGTAGTGGGCGACACCGACCGCACCAGCTGGGACGCGGCGTACATCGACCGAGACGCGGCGCCGACACCCGCGCTGCCCACGGTGTTCGTCGGTTACGAGGACCTGTTCCCGCGCCGCGGCACCGCACTGGAGATCGCCTGCGGTGCAGGCGGTGCCGCGGTGTGGCTGGCGCAACGCGGTCTGGACGTACGCGCCGTCGATGTCTCGGGAATCGCCATCGGACAGGCTCGGGTGCTGGCCGAACAACACGGTGTCACAGCACGTTTCGACACTGTCGATCTCGATGGCGGGCTACCGCCCGGCGACCCG
The DNA here is from genome assembly GCA_030499155.1 of Mycolicibacterium frederiksbergense. Lineage (GTDB taxonomy): Bacteria > Actinomycetota > Actinomycetes > Mycobacteriales > Mycobacteriaceae > Mycobacterium > Mycobacterium frederiksbergense_A. The sequence continues at coordinate 3,642,815 of JAUKNU010000001.1, forward strand.
GCCGATCTGGTGCTGTGTCACAAGTTCCGCGAACCCCACCTCTACGCGGATCTGTCCGCCCGGCTGAAGCCGGACGGCCTGCTGGCCATCTGTGTGCTCAGCGAGGTCGGCGCCTCGCCTGGGCGGTTCCGGGCCGCCCCCGGGGAGCTGCGCACCGCGTTTTCGACGCTCGACGAGATCGCGGCGGGGGAGGGCGACGGGCAGGCCTGGTTGATTGCCCGGCGTCGCTGACCGCGGGCTGTCGGTACGGAAAAACTTGTCACACCCGCGTGGCATACTCGAACACATGTTCGAGAACCGAGGTGTCGCCGCCCACCTCGATGCTGCGCGCGATCAGCTTCGGGCCGAACGCAAGGCCATCGCGCACAAGCTGATCGAAGCGGGGACGTTCGCCCTGGCGCGGATGGCCGAGCTGGGCCACAGCTTCGAGGACCGGATCGTGGACGACTGGGAACTGGTGGCCGCCGAGGTCGGTATCGAGCTCGGGATCAGCCGCGGCCGGGCATGCACGCTGATCACCCAGGGCCGTGACCTGATCGTCAGGCTCCCTGGGTTCGCCGCGGTATTCGCAGCCGGCGACGTGGATCTGCGGGTGCTTCGGGTCATCCTGAATCGCACGGCTCTGATTCTCGATCCCGACATCATGTCGGTCATCGATGCTCATCTTGCCGAGCGGGCTCCGTCGTGGAACGCGCTGTCGGATGACCGCATCGGCGATCTGGTCGATTCGATGGTCGTCGACGTCGACCCCGATGCGGTGCGCCGGGCGCGGGAGGCGCGCCGCCGCCGCAGTATCACTGTCGAACCGATCGGTGACGGCATGGTCGAGATCCACGGCCGCGTCGATGCCGCCAAGGGCGCAGTCTTCGATCAGGGCCTGGATGCGTTGGCGCGCACCGTGTGCCCCGATGACCCGCGCACCGTCGATGAGCGCCGAGCCGACTCCGTCGAGCCCCTGACTCTCGGCGAGACAAGCATCCCGTGCCTGTGCGGCAACGACGGTTGCCCGGCCGCAGGCAACGAGGTGCCCAAGGGGCACATCATGATCCATGTGCACGCCGAACAGGGCACCGTCACCGGCGAGGCCGAGCGCCCGGCGCTGATCCCCGGTTACGGCATCGTGCACGCCGAACAGATTCAGGAAATGATGCCGCAGGCCGACGTTCGGCCCGTGCCCGAGGCAGCGGATCTGGGTACCGAACGCGGCTATCATCCGTCCCGCACGCTCGCCGACTTCATCGGGTGCCGTGATCTGACGTGTCGCTGGCCCGGCTGCAATGTCCCGGTTGCGCACTGCGATATCGACCACACCACTCCGTGGCCCTACGGCCCGACGCATCCGTCCAACACGAAGTTGTATTGCCGAATTCACCACCTGATCAAGACTTTTCACTGCGGCCCGGTTGGTTGGACCGATCAGCAGCATCCCGACGGGACCATCACGATCACCGCACCCAACGGGCGGACGTACACGACCAAGCCCGACAGCGCCCTGTACTTTCCACAGTTCGCGGTGCGCACGGCTGAACTGGGGCCGATCACGATGCCGCCGCCGAGCCCGCATCGCGAACTCGCCGCACCCAAGCGCTCCCGCTCCCGCGCGCAGAACCGCGCCTACCGAATCGCCCGCGAGCGAGCGCTCAACCGTGCGGACTACGAGGCCAACCCACCGCCCTTCTAGGCGCGAACCGTCAGGCCGGCGCGTTCGCGGGCTGGAAGACGCCGGTACTGTCGGCCTCCTCCTCGGCCCGGATGACGTGCACCACCGCGTTGATCAGCGCCAGGTGGGTGAACGCCTGCGGGAAGTTGCCCAGGTGGCGTCCGGTGCGCGGCTCGATCTCCTCGGCGTAGAGGTGCAGTGGGCTGGCGAACGACAGCAGCCGCTCGCACAACCGCTTGGCGCGGCTGACCTCGCCGATCTCGACCAGCGCGGACACCAACCAGAACGAACAGATGGTGAAGGTGCCCTCCTCGCCGGACAGGCCGTCGTCGGTTTCCTCGGTGCGATAGCGCAGCACCAGCCCGTCCTCGGTGAGTTCCTCGGCGATGGCCAGCACGGTGGCCCGGATGCGCGGGTCGTCCGAGGGCAGGAACCGGGTGAGCACCGCCAGCAGCAGCGACGCGTCGAGGGCATCGTCGCCGTAGCGCTGGGTGAGCACCCCTCGGGAGTCCACACCGTGGGCCAGGATGTCGGCCTGGATCTCCTCGGCGATCGTGCTCCACTGCTGGGCGTAGCTCTTCTCGCCCTGCAGTTCGGCCAGTTTGGCCCCGCGATCCAGCGCCACCCAACACATGATCTTGCTGGAGGTGAAGTGCTGCGGTTCGCCGCGGACCTCCCAGATGCCGCGGTCGGGTTCGCGCCAGTGCTTGATGGCCTCCTCGACCTGATTCTTCAGGATCGGCCACAACGCCTCGGGCATCTGCTCACGCGACTTGGCGTGCAGGTACACCGAGTCCAGCATGGTGCCCCAGATATCGTGCTGCATCTGGTTGTACGCGCCGTTGCCGATGCGCACCGGCCGGGAGTTGTCATAGCCGGACAGGTGGTGCAGTTCCTCCTCGACCAGGCTGCGTTCCCCGCCCACCCCGTACATCACCTGCAAGGGGTGCCGTTCGCCGTTGGTGGCCCCGGATACGTCGGCGATGAAGGAGAAGAAGTCGTCGGCCTCGCGGTCCAGTCCGAGGGTGTACAGGCCCCACAACGCGAAGGTGGAATCCCGTATCCACGAATAGCGGTAGTCCCAGTTGCGTTCTCCCTGAGGAGTTTCCGGCAGCGACGTGCTGCTGGCCGCCAGCAGCGCGCCGGTCGGCGAGTACACCAGACCCTTCAGCGTCAGCGCGCTGCGTTGCAGGTACGCCCGCCACGGATGGTCGGGGAAGTCACCGATGTTGATCCACTGCCGCCACGACTCACTGGTCTTCCACATCTTGTCGGCGGCTTCTTCGAAATTCTGCGGCGCAGGGTGTTTGGACCAGCTGAGCGCCACGAACACCTTGTCACCCTCGGTGAGCCGGGTGCGCGCGCGGGCCTCGTGGCCCTCCAGGCCGATGCGCAGGTTGGTGGTCAGACGCAGCGTCGGGTTGGCCTCGGGATCCTTCCGGGCGCGGGCGATCGCCTCACCGTAGGCCGAGGAGGAGTATTCCCAGGTCGCCGGACTGCGGCCGTAGTCGAAGTTCGGCTCGCAGCTCATCACCAGCTCGACGGTGCCGCTGACGCAGCGCACGGTGCGCAGCAGGATGTGCTCGGCGTCCCAGTCGGTGGGGGTGCGGCGGTGGGTTCGCGAGCGGGTCTCGGTGTCGTGCCAGGGGCCCATCACCAGGGCGTCCCGCACGATGATCCAGCCGGTATGGGTCTGCCAGGTGGTTTCCATGATGAGGCTGCCGGGCAGGTAGCGCCGCGCCGAGGGCACCGAGACGCCGTACGGGCTCAGCTTGAAGTGACCGGCGCCACGGTCCAGGATGGCGCCGAACACACTGGGCGAATCCGGCCGCGGCACGCACAGCCACTCCACGGCCCCCGCCGAGGACACCAGGCAGGTGCTCTCGCAGTCGGACAGGAACGCGTAATCCGCGATGGGCGGGAACGGGTTTCGCAGGGCTCCGGACGGGGCGTAGGCGATGGGAGCCGATGCCGTGAACGGTGTCGGCGTCGGATCGTGCTCGGTATGTTCCAGAACCATGTCGCCCATCATGGGTGCAGAATCCGCCGCCGTCTAGTCGCGGCGAACCGGGTGTCAGCGCCGAGCGAAGCCGGGTATGTGCTCGGGTAGCGGCCCGATCGCGACACCGTAGCCGATGATCCTGCGCAGCAGCGCAACCCGGCCGACCAGTCGCACCCCGGCCGGTGCCCGCACGGGGGCGCCCTCGGTCACCGCGACCGCGATGACCCGGTTGTGAACGGTCTTCTGCACACCCTGGACCAGCACCGTGGGCAGCCAGCGGCGGGCCTGGATGCGCCGCAGCCGGCGCGTCGGCACCGCACCGGAACGCAACGGGGCGGCGAGCAGCCGCGCGGCCGCCACGGCGTCGGCCACCGCCAGATTGATGCCCACCCCGCCCACCGGCGACATCGCATGAGCGGCGTCACCGATGAACAGAAGACCGTCGGCATACCAGCGCCGCAACCGATTGAGCTGCACATCAAGCGGTTTGACCTCGTCGAAGGATTGCACCGAGCCGATCCGGTCGGCGATCCACGGGACGACCGCGGTGACCCGCCGGTGCAGCGACGCGATGCCCTCGGAGCGCAGGCGCTGATCCGACCCCTTCGGGATGACGAACGCGCACTGGTAGTAGTCGCCACGGTCGATCATGGCCACCACGTGACCGGCGCCCATCGCCCCGGCAAGGCCTGTGGGGTCGTTCTCGGTGCGCGGCACCCGGAACCACCAGACATCCATCGGTGCGCCAAAGCTCCTGGGCACCAGCCCCATTGTCGATCTCAACGTCGAGCCCCGGCCGTCACAGGCCACCGTCAACGGGGCGTGGATCTCGCGTTCGACGCCGTGCTCATCGCGGTAGCGCACGCCGCGCACCCGCCCCGAGCGGAGCACCGGTCCGAGCACCTCGCTGTTGCGCAACAGCGTGAACGTCGGCTCCCGCTCGGCCGCGTCGGCGAGCAGTTCCAGAAAATCCCACTGCGGCACCAGGGCGATGTGCTGGTGTGCGCCGGGCAGGTGGCGCAGATCCACCTCGACCGGGACTCCCTGCACCGACAGACGCAACGATTCGATCAGCCGATGCGGTAGCGCGGCGAAGCGGTCACCGAGCCCGAGCTCGTCGAGCAGGCGCAGGGTGCTGGCATGCACGGTGTCCCCACGGAAATCGCGCAGGAAGTCGGCGTGCTTTTCCAGCACGGTGACATGCACGCCGGCCCTGGCCAGCAGCAGGCCCAGCATCATCCCGGCCGGGCCGCCGCCGACGATCACGCATCCGGTGGACATGGCTCCATGGTCGCACCGAAACCCGCCGCACTACTGTGGTTCGCATGGGTGGATTCCTGAGCTGGTGGGACGGCGTCGAGCTGTGGCTGTCCGGGCTCGGTTTCGTTGCCCAAACCGCCATCGTGATGCCGGTCGTGCTGCTGTTGGCCTACGGGATCGCCGTCGTTCTGGACGGCGCGCTCGGCAACGGCATCCGGCTGCTGCGCCGGGCATCGCACCAGGATGAGGAGCCCTTGTGAACCAGATGCCGCGGTCGCGGGTGACGCTGGCGCTGGTCGCTCTACTGGCGCTGGTGATCCTGATGTGGTTGCTGGCCCGCTGACGTTGCCGTCATCAGGCGAAGCAGGTCAATTCTGATACTCTTCCGGCCATGCGCGCAGCGACCGGCAACAAGAGCGGCCACATCTTGGCCCTCATTGCCGTGGGTTTCTCCGCTGTTGCTGATGTCTGTTGTTGTCGCTGACACCACACCCGTCTGCGGTTTGGCGTTGGTAGCGGCACGTGAACGCGTCGCGCACTGATCCATCACCTTTTCCGTGTGTACGGCAGCCCTGCCCCGTGTCCCGCCCTGGAAAGGTCCTCCATGAACAACATCCGCACCACTACCAAACGTTGGAGCGCGCTCACCGCGTTCGCGCTGTCCACCACGCTCATCGCGGCCTGCAGTGGCGGCGCCAGCGATGTCGCCGGCGAGGGGAACACCGCGGCCGCCGACACCACCCTGACCCTGGTGGCGTTCGCGGTGCCGGAGCCGGGCTGGTCGAAGATCGCCCCGGTGTTCGCGGGCACCGAGGAGGGCAACGGCGTCGGTGTGACGGCCTCCTACGGCGCTTCGGGGGATCAGTCCCGCGGTGTCGAATCCGGCAAGCCGGCCGATGTCGTGAACTTCTCCGTCGAGCCCGATATCACCCGGCTGGTGAAGGCCGGGCTGGTCGACGAGGACTGGAACGCCGGCGCCCAGAAGGGGCTGCCGTTCGGTTCGGTGGTCACCTTCGCGGTGCGGGAGGGCAACCCGAAGAACATCCGCGACTGGGATGACCTGCTCAAGCCGGGTATCGAGGTCATCACACCCAGCCCGTTGAGCTCGGGTGCGGCGAAGTGGAACCTGCTGGCCCCGTACGCGGCCAAGAGCAACGGCGGCCAGGACCATGCCGCGGGCATCGCCTACGTCCAGGAGTTGGTCAGCCAGCACGTCAAGCTGCGCCCGGGCTCGGGCCGTGAAGCCACCGATGTGTTCCGTCAGGGCACCGGCGATGTGCTGCTCGCCTACGAGAACGAGGCACTGCATTACAACCTGGAGCACGTGAACCCGCCGCAGACCTTCAAGATCGAGAACCCGGTCGCGGTGGTCAACACCAGCAAGCACCTGGACAAGGCCACCGAGTTCGTGAACTTCCAGTACACGCCCGAGGCGCAGAAGGTGTGGGCCGAGGCCGGTTTCCGGCCGTCCGACCCGGCGGTCGCCGCGGAGTTCGCGGACAAGTTCCCGGCCCCGGAGAAGCTGTGGAGCATCACCGATCTCGGTGGCTGGTCCGAGGTCGATCCTCAGCTGTTCGACAAGGACAACGGTGAGATCACCAAGATCTACAAGCAGGCCACCGGGTGACAACCCCGATCAGCGCCGCCGGGCGGCGGTTGTCGCCGCGTCCCAACGCCGCCACCCTGCAGGTCGGGGTGGCGGTGCTGTGGATGTCGCTGATCGTGCTGCTGCCGCTGGCGGCGATCCTGTGGACCTCGGCCGAGGGCGGTTGGGGCGCGTTCTGGTCGGCGGTCACCTCGCCGTCGGCGCTGGCCTCGTTCCGGGTCACGTTGACCATCTCGGTCGGCGTGACGCTGGTCAACGTGCTCTTCGGCCTGTTGATCGCCTGGGTCCTGGTCCGGGACGACTTCCCGCTCAAGCGGGTCGTGGACGCCATCATCGATCTGCCGTTCGCGTTGCCGACCATCGTGGCCAGTCTGGTGCTGCTGTCGCTCTACGGGCCCGGCAGCCCGGTGGGCATCCACATCCAGCACACCGCGTGGGGCGTCGCGCTGGCGCTGGCCTTCGTGACGCTGCCGTTCGTGGTCCGCGCCGTGCAGCCGGTGCTGCTGGAACTCGACCGCGAGGTCGAGGAGGCGGCGGCCTCGCTGGGGGCCAACAGCGTGACGATCTTCCTCAAGGTCATCCTGCCCGCCCTGGCCCCGTCGCTGTTGTCGGGCGCCGGCTTGGCGTTCTCCCGCGCCATCGGCGAATTCGGGTCCATCGTGCTGATCGGCGGGGCCATTCCCGGCGAGACCGAGGTGTCCTCGCAGTGGATCCGCACACTCATCGAGAACGATGACCGGGTGGGCGCGGCGGCGATCTCGATCGTGTTGCTGCTCATCTCCTTCGTGGTGCTGTTCGTGCTGCGCTACTTCGGTGCGCGGGCGGCCAAACGGGAGGAGTCCGCCCGATGACGCTGTCCCGGTCCACCCGGCTGATCCTGCGGGTCATCGCGCTGGTGTACGTCTTCGCGCTGCTGGTGGTGCCGTTGGGGGCGATTCTGTGGCGCGCACTCGCACCCGGGCTGGGGGAGTTCTTCGCCTCCGTCTCCACGCCCGCCGCCCAGTCCGCGCTGCAACTGTCGCTCTTGGTGGTGGCCATCGTGGTGCCGCTGAACGTCCTGTTCGGCGTGCCGACGGCCATCGTGCTGGCCCGGCGCAAGTTCCGCGGCAAGAACGCGCTGCAGGCCGCGATCGACCTGCCGTTCGCGGTGTCCCCGGTGGTCATCGGTGTGGCACTCATCGCGTTGTGGGGCAGCGCCGGCCTGTTCGGGTTCATGCAGAACAGCTGGGGCCTCACGATCATCTTCGGCTTTCCCGGCATCGTGCTGGCCAGTCTGTTCGTCACGATCCCGTTCGTCATCCGGGAAGTCGAACCGGTGCTGCACGAGGTCGGCACCGACCAGGAGGAAGCGGCGGCCACCCTGGGCGCCAACTGGTGGCAGACCTTCTGGCGGATCACCTTGCCGTCGATCCGGTGGGGCCTCACCTACGGTGTGGTGCTCACCGTGGCCCGCACCCTCGGCGAGTTCGGCGCGGTGCTGATGGTGTCGTCCAATCTGCCCGGCCAATCGCAGACGCTGACCCTGCTGGTGCACGACCGCTACACCCTGGGCAATCCGTACGGCGCGTACACCATCTCGGTGGTGCTGATGGCGGTCTCGCTCATTGTGCTGGTGGCCCAGATCGTGTTTGACGCCCAGCGCTCGCGTGTCAAGACTGAGGACTGAAGGAGACCACCCGATGAGCGATATCGCCATTTCGGTGCAGGGCGCGAACAAGCACTACGGCGCGTTCGCCGCGCTGGACAACATCGACTTCGTGGTGCCCAAGGGCTCGCTGACTGCGTTGCTGGGGCCCAGCGGGTCGGGTAAGTCGACGCTGCTGCGCGCGATCGCCGGTCTCGATCAGCCCGATACCGGCACGATCACCATCAACGACCGCGATGTGACGGGAGTACCGGCGCAGAAGCGTGGTATCGGGTTCGTCTTCCAGCACTACGCCGCGTTCAAGCACCTCACGGTGCGCGACAACGTCGCGTTCGGCCTGTCGATCCGCAAGAAGCCCAAGCACGAGATCAAGGAGAAGGTCGACAACCTGCTCGAGGTGGTCGGCCTCGCCGGCTTCCAGACCCGGTATCCGGCGCAGTTGTCGGGTGGGCAGCGCCAGCGCATGGCGTTGGCCCGGGCCCTGGCCGTCGACCCAGAGGTGCTTCTGCTCGACGAGCCGTTCGGCGCGCTGGACGCGAAGGTCCGGGAGGATCTGCGGGCCTGGCTGCGCCGGCTGCACGACGAGGTCCACGTCACCACGGTGCTGGTCACCCACGATCAGGCCGAGGCGCTCGACGTCGCCGACCGGATCGCGGTCCTCAACAAGGGCCGGATCGAACAGGTGGGCTCGCCGACCGAGGTGTACGACGCACCGGCGAATCCGTTCGTCATGTCCTTCCTCGGCACGGTGTCACTGCTCAACGGAATCCTGGTGCGCCCGCACGATATCCGGGTCGGCCGCAATCCCGACATGGCCATCGCCGCCGGTGACGGGACCGCCGAGTCGACCGGTGTCACCAGGGCCACCATCGACCGGATCGTCACCCTGGGCTTCGAGGTACGCGTCGAACTGACCAGCGCCGTCAACGGCACGCCCTTCACCGCGCAGATCACCCGCGGTGACGCCGAGGCCCTGGGGCTACGTGCGGGGGACACCGTGTACGTGCGGGCCACCCGGGTGCCGGCCATCGCCGGTGAACTGCAGAGCGCCGAGGCGCTCACCTAGCAGGGGGCCACCCGGTCGGCCCACGGCAGCGCCACCTCGAGTTGGGCGGCCAGCCGGATCAGCAGGGCCTCGCCGGCCAGTGGCGCCACGAACTGGACGCCGAGCGGGAGGCCGTCCGCGGTCCAGTGCAGGGGCAGGCTGATCGCCGGGCGTCCGGTGAGGTTGGCCAGCTGGGTATAGGGCACCCAGCCGAGGTTCTTGTCGACCATATCGTCGACGATCGTGGTGTAACGCAACAGTTTTGCGGTCCGGGTCCGCAGCAGCAGGTCCGCGCCCCGCGCCAGGGCGGCGGGCAGCTCGAACTCACCGATGCGCGGTGGCGGGGTCGCCAGGGTGGGGGTGAGCAGCAGGTCGTAGTTCTCGAAGTAGGTGCTCAGCCGTCGGGTGTGTTCATGGCGGCGCTGCACCGCGTCGACGTAGGCGACACTGCTGGTTGCCCGGCCGAGGGCGGCCATGATGAGGGTGTCGCGCTCGAAGGCGTCATCGCCGGCACCGGACAGCCGTTTGGCCTCGTCGACCTCCCACGCCAGGTAGACGAACCAGGTGAGCAGGAAGTCGCGCGCCAGCTCGGCATCGTCGAACGGCGCGGTGGGAAGTTCTTCGACGTGGTGCCCGAGATCGGTGAGGACCCGGATCGCCGTCTCCACCGCGGCGTACGCCTCGTGATGGGGCTGCGGTGTGATCGCCGAGGGCACCCGGACGCCGATCCGCAACGTGCCCGGATCCTGCCCGACCGCCGACGCATAGGACGACTCGGCCAGCGCCGGTGAATAGGGTCCGAACGGTTCACCGCCGGCTATGACGTCGAACATCGCGGCGGTGTCCCGGACGGTTCGCGAGACCACGCCCTGTACCGCGGAGCCATGCATCGACTCGGCGTTCGTCGGACCCATCGGGGTGAGTCCGCGACCCGGTTTGAGGCCTACCAGCCCGCAGCAGGCGGCCGGGATGCGGATCGACCCGCCGCCGTCGTTGGCGCCCGCGCAGGGGACGATGCCCGCGGCAACCGCGGCCGCCGAACCGCCGGAGGAGCCCCCGGGTGTCCGGTCGAGGTTCCACGGATTGCGGGCGGGACCCCACAGCTGCGGTTCGGAGACCCCCTTGGCGCCGAACTCGGGCAGGTTGGTCTTGCCGAAGATCACCAGCCCGGCATCGAGCCAGCGCGCCACGATCGTGGAGTGCTCGGCGACCGGTATGTGCCGCAACGACCGGGAGCCCGCGGAGCTGGGCAGCCCCGCGTAGTCCTGGGCGAGATCCTTGATCAGGAACGGCACCCCGGCGAACGGCCCGGTCAGCTCGTCCGACGGCGTGGCGGGAACATCGCGCACGATGGCGTTGATCTTCGGATTCACCGCCGCGGCACGCTCGGAGGCCAGCGTGAGCAGCTCGGAGGCCTGTATCTGCTTGTCGGCGACCAGCTTCGCCAGACCGGTCGCGTCATGGCTGCGGTACTCGTCGAACCTCATGGCGTCAGACTAGGCGAGCCGCCCGTCAGCGACGTGTGCTTGCAGGTTCCTGCTCTGGTGCGGCCGCGGCGGCATCGGCCCACCCCGGTGGCCGCAGCAGGTGGCCGGCGCGCGCCCGCCAGCTCGTGGCGCGCCAGACGTCGCCGACCATCAGCGCGAACTCGTGGAAGTTCACCTTGATCGGGTTGTAGGTGTCGATGTTGTGGGTGAGGCCGTAGCGGACCTGCTCGACCTCGTCGGCGTAGCTGTTGAACAGCCGGTCCCAGATGATCAGGATGCCGCCGTAGTTCTTGTCCAGGTAGGGATTGTTGGAGCCGTGGTGCACGCGGTGGTGCGATGGCGTGTTGAACACGAATTCGATTGCCGGGTGCAGCTTTCCGATGCGTTCGGTGTGCAGCGGGTACTGGAACAGCAGGATGATCGCCTGCGAGAGGAAGATCACCCAGACCGGCACGCCGACCACTGCCAGCGGGATGTAGACCACCGATGTGAGGAAGCGCCCCGGAATCAGCCACGGCAGCCGCACCGCGGTGGACATGTTGAAGTGCTGACTGGAGTGGTGCACGCTGTGCGCCGCCCAGAACAGCCGGACCCGGTGCTGCATCCGGTGCTGGGCGTAGTAGCCGAGATCGGCCCCGATGATGGCCAGCACCCACACCCACCAGTCCGATGCCGACAGCGAAATCGGGGCGAGCATCGCGGCGAGCAGCACGATGGGCAGCTGGATGAAGTCCTCGACGAGGTTGGCGAACCGGCCCAGCCCGTAGACACTCAGGCTGGCGAAGGTGTCGCGGGCCGAGAAACCCACGCGCCGAGAGCTTTCCGTGGCACCTCCGGTCCGGCGGTCGCGGCGGCGCCCCAGATAGTCGCCGAGGAACTCGATGCCGAGCAGCACCAGGAACGCCGGGATCGCGTACAGGCCGATATTGCCGATCCACTCCATGTCAGCGTGCCTCGTTCGCTTTGCGGGGCATGCCGGCGATCTGCCAGCGCAGCGCCTGGCCGAACATCTCCTCGGTGACCCGCTCGGGTTCGATGCGGCGCTGCCGGATCAGGCCGCCGAACAGGGCGAGCGTGGTGGTGGCGAAGTCGTCGATGTTGATCGCCCCGACATCGACCCCGTGGCGGTCCAGCATCTCGGTGAGGATGCCGCGCACCGATTCCAGCGTCTTCGCCGAGGAGGCCGCCTCGATCCGCATGAGTTCGGGATTGCGGACCGCGTGCAGCCAGAACTCGGTACGCAGCACGGCGACGTCGATCTCCTTGTCCGCCACGGCGATCAGCATCGCGCCCAGCGCGCGCAGGGGATCACCGGCCGCGGCCTTCGCCTCCCGGATGGCCTGTGCCACCTCGCTCATCCGGTCGACGGCGCGATCGGTCATCAGCGCTTCGAAGAGCTGTTCCTTGTTGCTGAAGTTCGAGTACACCGCGCCGACGGAATAGCCCGCCGACTCGGCGATCTCCTCGACCGACGCGGCGGTGTACCCGCGGTGCGCGAACACCTGCGCCGCCGCATCGAGGAGTCGTCGCCTGGTCTGCTCTTTGCTCTCGGCGCGGGTGAGACGCCGCGGTTTCTCATCGGAAGCCATATTCAGATAGTAGCCACTATTTGAATTGCGCGCACTATGCCGACTGGTGCGGGGCGAGTGTTGATTGTGAAACCTCGGCGGTGACTCGGCCGACTTTTCGACGACGTTGCACACCCGGGTCGGTGGGTGCCGTTGGTGAGCCGGCTCAGGCGGCGGCGGACAGTGCCAGGGCCGCGTCGAAACGGTCCAGCACTGTCTCGGCCACCAGGCGGTGCGCCCCGAGTGGAGATGCCATCGGAATGCCTTGAGCCGCAGCGAAATCGGCGACCCGGTCGGTGATCCTGCCATGCGCCAGGAACCACGGTGCGATCACGATGCGTTCGGCGCCGCAGCGCTGCAGACGCTGCGCGGCGGCCGGCAGCGACGGTTTCGGTCCGGTGGCGAACGCGCTGGTCGTGCCGATCCATCGGGTGCCGACCGCGACGGCGGAGGCGACCGTCGAGGTGCGCGCGTTGGCCCCCTGGCGCGATGACCCGACCGCCGTCACGATCACACCGACATCCGAATCCTCGGCGGCGACCCCGACTTCGGCGATCCGGCGGCGCAGCACGGCGAGCAACTGGTCGTCCTCGCCGAGCACCTGCGCCTGCCGTGCGCGCACGCCACTGGCCGCGATCATCGCCGGGATATCGGTGCGCGCATGGAACGCATCGGCCAGCAGCAGGGGAGTGACCACCGCGCGGTCACCGACCTCGCGCAGCACGTCGACCAGGTTGGGCGCGGTCTGCTCGCAGAACGCGGGCACCACCTCGAGATCGCGCCGCAGTCTGCGGATCGTGTCGGCCACCGCGTACGTCGTCATCGCAGAGCGTGGGTCGGCGCTGCCGTGCGCGGTCAGCACCAGTACCGGTGGATTCACCACCGGACACTCACGAGGCGTGTAGTCCGCATTCCGTCTTCGCCTGCCCGGCCCAGCGGCCGCTGCGCGGATCGGCGCCCTCGACCGGCTTGCTGGTGCACGGGGCGCACCCGATCGACGGGTATCCCTCATAGACCAGCGGATTGACCAGGATCCCGTTGGCGTCGATGTAGGCCTGCATGTCCTCGTCGGTCCAGGCGGCGATCGGATTGATCTTCACCAGGCCGAACGCGGCGTCCCAGCTGATCAGCGGCGCATTCGCGCGCGTCGGCGCCTCGACCCGGCGGATACCGGTCACCCACGCCGAGTATCCGCGCAGCGACTTGCCCAGCGGCTCGACCTTGCGCATCCGGCAGCAGGCCGCGGCGTCGCGGGCGAACAGATCCTTGCCGTGCAGCTCGTCCTGACGGGCCACGCTGTTCTCGGGGGAGACATTCACCACATGCACGCCGTAGACGGCCTCGACGGCGTCGCGGGTGCCTATCGTCTCGGCGAAGTGGTACCCGGTGTCCAGGAACAGCACGTCCACGCCGGGCCGCACCTTGGCGGCCATCTCGACGAGCACGCCGTCCTGCATGTTGGACGCCACGATGTAATTGCCGCCGAAGTTCTCGTCGGTCCAGCGCAGCAGTTCCTCGGGACCGGCATCGGCCAATTCGGCCGCGCCGCGCTCGGCCAACTGCTGCAGTTCGCTTTCCGAATGTGTCACCGCTGTCACACCATCACCTCAAGTCCGCTTCGTCGGCGCGTATCGCCCACTCTGCGAAACGCTCGCCGCCCTCGCGTTGTTTCACGAAGTTGCGAACGACTCGCTCGATGTAATCGCCGAGCTCGGTGGAGAGCACCTTGTGCTGGCGCAGTTTGCGGCCGAAACCGCTGTCCAGGCCCAGGCTGCCGCCCAGATGGACCTGGAAACCCTCCTCGGGGCCGTTGCCCTCGTCGATCATCTGACCCTTGAAGCCGATATCGGCGACCTGGATGCGTGCGCACGAGTTGGGGCAACCGTTGATGTTGATCGTCACCGGCACGTCGAGCTGGGCGTTGATGTCTTCGAGCCGCTTCTCCAGCTCGGGCACCAGCACCTGCGAACGGCTTCGGGTCTCGGCGAAGCTCAACTTGCAGAACTCGATGCCCGTGCAAGCCATCAGATTGCGACGCCAGTGCGACGGGGCCGACGGCAGGCCCAGGGCGTCCAGGCCCTCCCTGAGCTTGGCCAGATTCTCGTCCGGGACGTCCAGGACGATCAGCTTCTGATACGGGGTGAAGCGCACCCGGTTGGAGCCGGCGGCCTCGGCCAGATCGGCGACCTTGCTCAGGATGGTGCCCGAGACGCGGCCCGCGATGGGCGCGACGCCGACGGCGTTCAGCCCGTTCTTGAGCCTCGTCACGCCGACGTGGTCGATGGGCCGCGGTACCGGTGCCGGCGCGGGACCGTCGATCAGCGGGCGCTTGAGGTACTCGGTTTCGAGAACCGCCCTGAACTTTTCCACGCCCCAGTCCTTGATCAGGAACTTCAGTCGAGCCTTGGCCCGCAGCCGGCGGTAGCCGTAATCACGGAAGGCGCTGACCACGGCTTCCCACACGTCGGGCACCTCGTCCAGTGGCACCCAGGCGCCGAGGCGCTGGCCCAGCATCGGGTTGGTGGACAGCCCGCCGCCGACCCACACGTCGAAACCGGGTCCGTGTGCGGGGTGATCGACCCCGATGAACGCGACGTCGTTGATCTCGTGCACGACGTCCTGCAGCCCGGAGATGGCGGTCTTGAACTTGCGCGGCAGGTTGGAGTACTCGGGCTTGCCGATATAGCGCTTGACGATCTCGTCGATGGCGGGCGTGCCGTCGATGATCTCGTCGGGGTGCTCGCCGGCCAGCGGGGAGCCCAGCACGATGCGGGGGCAGTCGCCGCAGGCCTCGGTGGTCTGCAGGCCGACCTCGTCGAGGCGACGCCAGATCTCCGGCATGTTCTCGACCTCGATCCAGTGGTACTGGACGTTCTGCCGGTCGGAGATGTCGGCGGTATCGCGGCCGAACTCGGTGGAGATGCCGCCGAGGGTGCGCAGCGCGGCAGTGGTCAGGGCGCCACCGTCGCTGCGGACCCGCAGCATGAAGTACGAGTCCTCCAGCATGTCGGTGTTCTCGTCACCGGTCCAAGTGCCGTCGTAGCCGGGCTTGCGCTGGGTGTAGAGGCCCCACCAGCGGAAACGGCCACGCAGATCACCCTTGTCGATGCTCTCGAACCCACCGGCGGCATAGATGCTCTCGATGCGCTGACGCACATTGAGCGGGTTGTCGTCCTTCTTGGCCTGCTCGTTGGCGTTGAGTGGCTCGCGATAACCCAGCGCCCACTGGCCTTCGCCGCGGGGCCGCTTGACCGGCTTCTCAGGGGCGTTGGAGACGGTGTCTGTCATGTTGTCGGTGGCTCCTAGTCGGAGGAGCGGGCTCGCAAATCGCGCGATCGCCGGGGGCTGGCCGGCGGCGCAGATCCGGCGGCCGGCTCAGGATGTGGGCGGGCTGATTCCGATATCGACGCGGGTCAGGACGGACAACAACAGCTGCAGATGCGCTTGAGGTCGACATGCCGACGGACCACCAGCGCAATGCGGGTGGTGCTGTCAACGGCGGCGGTCACGGCCGCCATTCTGCCACGGAAGCCCCCACCTGCCCTAACCGGGCCAAATTTGGGCTCAGGGTGAGCGAAACACGTCTGGGATGATTCCGTGCATGAGCAGTGAGGGCCCCTTCGGCATCTACATCCATGTGCCGTTCTGTGCGACCCGCTGCGGTTACTGCGACTTCAACACCTACACACCGTCCGAGCTCGGGGGCGCCAACCCCGACGGCTGGCTGGCCGCCGTGCGCGTCGAATTGGAACTGGCGGCCCGCCAGGTCGGCCCACGGGCGGTCGACACCGTCTTCGTCGGCGGCGGCACGCCGACGATGCTGGGTGGGCACGGGCTGGCGGCGGTGCTGGCGGCGGTGCGCGACCACTTTCAGCTGGCGCCCGGCGCGGAGGTCACCACCGAGGCCAACCCGGAGTCCAGCTCGCCCGAGCTGTTCGCGAGGCTGCGGGCGGCCGGCTACACCCGCATCTCGCTGGGTATGCAGTCGGCGGCGACGCATGTGCTCAAGGTGTTGGACCGGGTGCATTCGGCGGGCCGGGCCCCGGCCGCCGCGCTGGAGGCCCGGGCCGAGGGGTTCGAGCATGTCAATCTCGATCTGATCTACGGCACACCCGGCGAGACCGACGATGATCTGGTGCGTTCCATCGAGACCGCACTGGGCGCGGACGTCGACCATGTGTCGGCCTATGCGTTGATCGTGG
This sequence comes from Mycolicibacterium frederiksbergense, assembly GCA_030499155.1. Taxonomy (GTDB): domain Bacteria; phylum Actinomycetota; class Actinomycetes; order Mycobacteriales; family Mycobacteriaceae; genus Mycobacterium; species Mycobacterium frederiksbergense_A. The sequence continues at coordinate 3,659,290 of JAUKNU010000001.1, forward strand.
AGGACGGCACCGCGCTGGCCCGCCGGGTGCGCCGCGGCGAACTGCCGGCACCGGACAACGACGTGCTGGCCGACCGCTACGAACTGCTCGACGCGCACCTGTCGGCGGCCGGTCTGCAGTGGTACGAGGTGTCCAACTGGAGCCGTCCCGGCGGTGAGTGCCGGCACAACCTCGGGTACTGGGACGGCGGCCACTGGTGGGGCGCCGGGCCGGGCGCACACAGCTTCCTCGGGGCGCGCAGATGGTGGAACATCAAGCACCCCAACGCATATGCGCAGGCGCTGGCCGAGCGCCGGCTGCCGGTGGCGGACTCCGAGGAGATCGATGCCGCCGCCCGGCACATGGAGGACGTGATGCTGCGGATGCGGCTGCGCAGCGGCCTGCCGCGCGGGGTGCTCACCGAACCCGAGCGGCGGCGCGCCGATATCGCGCTCAGCGACGGGCTGGTGGTGGCCGCCGCGGACCGACTGGTGCTCACCGACCGGGGCCGGCTGCTGGCCGACGCGGTGGTGCGTGACCTGCTCGAGGACTGAGATCCCCGGGTCAGGGGCAGGCCCCGACCTGCTCGGTCACCGAATGGTCATGCGGCGCCAGCATTTCCACGATCCTGGTGGTCACCGCGGCGGCGGTCGGGTGCTCCCACAGCAGGGTCGGCGGCAACGCCAGCCCGGTCTTGCGCTCCAACTGCTTGCGCAACGCGACCGTCATGATCGAGTCCACACCTATCTCGGCCAGCGGCGAGCGCGGGTCCACACCGTCGTCGGGCAGGCCCAGCTCGGCGGCCACCGTGGCGACCACCAGTTCGGCCACCCACACCGCGGTGTCCACCCCGTCGCGCCCGACCGGCAGCGCCAGCCCGTCCAGGCCGGCGTCCTCGTCGTCGCGGGGTGCGATATCGGCGAGCATCGGCACCGAGGCGGCATCGGCGGTCACCGGGAGCACCACGATATGGGCCTGATCGGCACGCACCGCGAGATCCAGTGCACGCATCGCGTCGTCGGCCCCGACGGTACCCATGCCGAGCGCGTTCAGCTGTGCGGCGACAAAGCTTGACGCCGAACCCATTCCGAGGCCACGCCAGGCGGTCCAGGCCACTGCGGTCGTCCGGTCGCCCAGACTGCGGCGGTGCTGGGCGAACGCGTCGAGGAAGGCGTTCGCGCAGGCGTAGGCGCCCTGGCCGGGGAACCCCGCCAGGTAGCCGCAGGAGGAGAACAGCACCAGCCAGTCCAGCTCGCCGGGCGGGAACACCTCGTGCAGGGTCAGGGTGCCGTCGACCTTGGGCCGCATGGCCTGGGCGAAATCCTCGGCGGTGGTGCCCGCCAGCAGGGCGCCGGCCTCCACGCCGGCGGCATGCACCACGCCGCGCACCGGGGGCAGATCACCCAGGACGGCCCGCAGCTCGTCGGCTGCGCCGGGTGCGGCGATGTCGACGGCGGCCACCCGCACCGACACGCCGCGTTCCTCCAGCGACAGGATGGTGCGTGCGGGCTCGGCCCCGGTATCCCAGGACGCGCGGTCGGCAATACCGCTGCGGGACACCAGCACGATGCGGCGTGCCCCAAGATCGGCCAGTCGCGCGGCGACGCGCACACCCAGCGCCCCGGTGCCGCCGGTGATCAGGTAGGTGCCGGCCGGCGAGCAGGACAGCGTGGCTCGCCTGGTCGATTCGGCGTGGGTCAGGCGTGCGGTCAGCGCGATATCGTCGCGGACCACGACGACACCCTGGCCGCCGAGCGTGGCGAGCGCCCCGAGGGGCAGTGCGTCGTCGGCCACGTCGAGGATGCCGCCCCACACTCCGGGGTGTTCGGCGGCGGCGATGCGGGAAAAGCCCCACAACGGTGAACTGCCGATATCGCTGCCCTCGTAGACGCCGCGGGTCAGCGCCCACAGCTGAGCCGGGGCCGCCCGGTCCAGCAGCGTGGTCAGCGCCCGATGCAGCAGGCCGACCGTCTCGATCGGCGCATCCGCGGGCCGGGGCAGCACCAGCACCACCGCACCGGGGGCCAGCGCGGCGGGGATCTCGTCCGGCGATGTGCACAGCCGGTGGTCCACATCGGTGGCGGCGAGATCGCGCATGCACCAGGCCAGGGTCGGTGCGTCGCCACCCACCAGGATCACCTGCGACGGCCGTGCTGATTCGGTCCAGCTCGTCGGATGCCACTGGAGTTGCTGCATCATCCGGCTGACATCGTTGCCGCCGGGATTCTCCAGCTGATCGAAGAACATGCCGTCGATCGCACCGACCGCCGTGCCCGCGGCGTCGGCGATCGTCACATCGGCGATCGTGCCGTCGGTTGCGCGGCGAATGTGCATCAGCGCCAACGCAACCGGTGCGCCGCGCAGCGTCACCCGGTCGATGCGCGCCGGCATCCGCAGCCGCAGCGGGCTCTCGAACACGGTCGACGCCGCCGACGTCGCGGCGTCCATCAGCCCGGCCCAGGTGGCCGGCGCGGAACCGTCCGGCTCGGCGCGCACCACGGCGAGCAACTCGCCGTCACCGCGCAGCAGTTCGGTGATCTCCCAAGGGAATCCCATGGCCGCCACGCCCAGCTCGGCCAGCGTGTCCACGACGTGGTCGGCCGGCAGCGTCTCGGTGCAACGCGCCCGCGCGCCCGCGATATCGACTGCGGGCAGCGGGGATTCGGCACTCGCCGCGGACACGGCGGTGCAATGGGTGAGCCAGCCGCCGTCGGAATCGATGCTCGCGTCGGTGTCGTCGATCCGTGAAGCCAGGGCCAGCGCTCGGTCCTGCAGCACGACCTGCACCGAACGGGCCCGCGCCGGTGCCACCGGGGTGCGCAGCCGCACATCGGTGAGATCGCCACCGGTCGCGGTCAGGAAGGTGTTCAGCAGCACCGCGGCCGGGATGATCTCGGTGCCCTGTACCGGGTGATCGCCCGGGTAGGGCCGGGTGTCCATGTCCAGCTGGGTCTGCCAGACCTTGGCGGGTACCGCGGCGGTCACCTCGAGGCGGCCGCCGAGCAGCGTGTTGGTCTGCGGGTCGTGCACCGCGCCGCCACCGGGTGGCGCGGCGGGGGTGCGCCAGAACCGGCGGTGCTGCCACTGCGTGCCGGGCAGGCCGTGGGCCCACCGGGTGTGGGACGGGCGCAGTGCCACGGGAGCGCCGTGACAATGCAGGGCGGCGATCGCGGTGGTGACCGAGCGCACCTCCGGCATGTTGCGGCGGTGCAGGGGCACCACCGCGAATTCGTCGATTCCGTTGTGCGACAAGGTGTCGACGATCGAATGCGAGACCACCGGGTGCGCGGCGATCTCCAGGAACAGGCGGTGGCCGTCCTCCATAGCGGCGGTGACGGCCTCGGTGAACCGGACCCGTCCGCGCAGATTCGCCACCCAGTAGTCGGGGCCGCGCAGCGCGGTCGACCGCGGATCGGCCATGGCCGTGCTGTAGAGCGGGATGCTCGGTGCCTGCGGTGACAGCGCCCCGGTGAGGCGGGCCAGTTCGGCGGTCAGATCGTCCATGGCGGGGCTGTGGAACGCGACATCGGTGTTCACCGCGCGGGTCACGATGCCCTGGGCCGACCAGTCGGCGGTGATCGCCCGCACCTCGTCGGCGGTGCCGGAGATGACGGTGGACTGCGGTGCCGCACTGATCGCGGCGACCACCTGGGTCTGCCCGGCGAGGCGCTGCTCGGCCTCGGCGAAGGACAGTGCGACCAGGGCCATCGCACCCTGGCCCTGCACCGCGCGGAAACCGCGGGCGCGGTAACAGGCGATCCTGGCGCCGTCGGTCAGGTCGAACACCCCGGCGATGACGCACGCGGCGACCTCGCCCACGGAGTGCCCGATGACCGCGGCGGGTGCCGCCCCGCGGGAGCGCAGCACCGCGGCCAGCCCGACCTGCATCGCAAAGGTCAGTGCCTGCACCTGATCGGTGCCACCATGCTCGCCACTGGAGAGCGCCGCACGGGCGGAAAAGCCCAGCTCAGCGTCGAAGATCGGGTCGATCGCGTCGATGACGGCGGCGAAATCCGGTTCCTCGCGCAGCAGTTCGGCACCCATGCCGACCCAGTGCGAGCCGTGTCCCGAGCACACCCAGACCGCACCGTCGGCGGCGCCGGGTACCACCGAGCCGGTGGCCACCGAGGCGTGGCGTTCGCCGCCCGCCAATGCGTCCAGGCCGACGACCAGTTCCTTGTGGTCCTCGGCGATGATCGCGGCGCGCACGGGTTCGTGGGACCGCCGCGACCACATCGTGCCGGCCACTTCGGTCAGCGAGTGGTGCGCGGAACGCAGCTGGTCGCCCAGCGCCTCGGCGTTGGCAGACAACCGGGACTGGGACCGTCCGGAGACCGGAATGACCTGATAGGTACCGTCTTTCGGGGTCTCGATGAGCACCGGCGCGGGCGCCTCTTCGAGCAGGACGTGCGCGATGGTCCCGCCGTAGCCGTAGCTGCACACCGCCGCGCGGCGAGGCCGCTCGGTGCGCGGCCAGCTCTCGGTCTCGGTGTTGACCCGCAGGCCGTTGGTGGACCAGTCCACCGCGGTGGTGGGGGTCCGCACGCCGGCGGTCGGCGGGATCGCCTCGTGGTGCAGCGCCAGCGTGGCCTTGACCAGACCGACCACGCCGGCGCCGCCCTCCAGGTGCCCGGTGTTGGGTTTGACCGAGCCGACCACGCACGGGCGATCCGCCCGACCCGCCCCGTACACCGCCGACAGCGCGGTCAGTTCCACCGGGTCGCCGGTCGGGGTCCCGGTGCCGTGCGCCTCCACGAAGTCGATAGTTGCCGGGTCGATACCCGCGGTGCGGCAGGTGAGCCGGAACATCTGCTCCTGCGCGTCACCGTTGGGCGACATGATGCCGACGGTCCTGCCGTCCTGGGCGACCGCGCCGCCGCGCACGATCGCCAGCACCCGGTCGTTGTCGCGCTGCGCGTCGGCCAGGCGCTTGAGCACCACCACGGCGGCACCTTCGCCGCGACCGTAACCGTCGGCGGACTCGTCGAACGATTTGCACCGTCCGTCCGGGGCGGTCGCCCCGGCCACGTCCAGCACCCGGGTCAGGCCGGGACCGATCAACGCGCTGACCCCCCCGGCCAGCGCCAGTGATGTCTCGCCGGCCCGCAACAACTGGCAGGCCTGATGCACGGCCACCAGGGAGGCCGCGCAGGCGGCGTCCAGGGCGACACTGGGGCCGCGCAGATCGAGCAGGTGCGAGACCCGGTTGGCGATACCGCACAGCGCGGTACCGATCCCGGTCCAGGCCTCGATACCGGGCAGGTCCTCCATGACGAGCTTGCCGTAGTCGTCGGAGTTGACGCCCATCAGCACCGCGGTGTCGCTGCCGGCCAGCGAGCGAGGCGGCACACCCGCGTCCTCCAGCGCCTCCCAGCTGACCTCGAGGGCCAGTCGCTGTTGCGGGTCCATGAGCTCGGCCTCGCGCGGGGAGACGCCGAAGAATTCGGCGTCGAAGCCGGGCAGGTCGGACAGGAAGCTGCCCCAGGGCGTGGTGGCCTTGAGGATCGCGGCGTTGCGGGGATCCCGGCGCAGATACGGCTCCCACCGTTCGGCCGGGACCTCGCCCACCGCGGTACCGCTGTCGAGCAGGAACCGCCAGAGATCGGCCGGGGTGTTGACGTCGCCGGCGAGCCGGCACCCGATACCGACGATGGCGATCGGTTCCAGGGTGGGGTCCTGGTTAAGCGTCACGGCTGCGAATCCTCTTCACATCATTGGCGTTGACTGAGATCGTGGCACGCGACGGCGGTCGATGGAGGGCTACCTGATGTGCCCCAGAGCACACTGGCCGGCGAGAATTGAAGTAGGTGAACGGATTAGCGGTCACAAAGACTCCAGCAGCGCGATGATCTGTTTCTTGTCGACCTTGCCGACTGCGGTCTTGGGCAGCGCCGGCAGCGGGGCGAGCATGTCCGGCTTGGTGTGCGCGGACACGCCGCGGGTGTCCAGGAAGCTGTTGAGTTCGGCCAGTGTCAGCGCCTTCCCGGAGAAAACGACTGCGGCGCAGATCTTCTCGCCGAGATACTCGTCCGGCATGGCGACCGCGGCGGCCGCGTAGATCCCCGGGTGGGCGAACAGGTGTTCCTCCAGATCGGAGGCCGACACGGTCTCGCCGCCGCGGTGGATGACATCCTTGATGCGCCCGGTCACCTCGACGTAGCCGGCCAGCGGGCCGTCGGTGAAGATCCGCACCCGGTCCCCGGAGCGGTAGTACCCGTCCGGGCTGAACGAGCGCGCGTTGGCTTCCTCGGCGCGGTAGTAGCCGTTGATGGTGTTCGGCCCGCGCACCAGCAGTTCGCCCTCCTGGCCGGGGGCCACCGCATCGCCGTGCTCGTCGACGACGAGCATCTCGTCGTGTGGGGACATCGGCCGGCCCTGGGTGTGCAGCAGCACGTCGACCGGGTCACCGGGACGGGTGAAGTTCAACATGCCCTCGGCCATCCCGAAGATCTGGGACAGGCCACCGGTGAGGTTGTCGAGAATGAACTTCGCCTCGTCCGCCGTCATCCGCGATCCGCCCACCTGCACCACCCGCAGCGACGTCGGCAGTACCGGTTCCCAGTCACAGGCCTGTGCCCAGACCTTGGCGAGGGCGTTGACCAGGCCCGTCACCGTGACGTGGTGCTTGTCGATGAGCGCGAACGCGTTCTCCGGGCTCGGGTCGTGGGTGAAGACGGTGGGGGCGCCGACGGTCATCGCACCCAGCAACCCGGGGCAGCCCAGCGGGAAGTTGTGCCCGGCGGGCAGTGCGACGAGGTAGGTGTCGTCGCTGGTCATCAGGTATTCCTGGGCCGAGGCGACCGCGGTGTAGACGTAGTCGTCGTGGGTGCGCGGGATCAGCTTGGGCAGGCCGGTGGTGCCGCCGGAGACGAGCAGCAGCGCGGGTTCGGCCGGGTCGACGTCACCCCGGGCGGGCGCCGTGGTGGGCGCGTCGCCGGCCGGATCGGTCAGCGCGGACCACGGGAGGTACCCGCCGGGGTCGCCGTCGACGATGACATGGCGCAGCGCGGGATGGTCCTTCTGCAGTTGAGCGGCCATCCCGCGGAAATCGAAACCGGCTGCGGTGTCGGTGATGACGAGCCCGACCGCGCCGCTGACACCGGCGAAGTGGCTCAGTTCGGCCGAACGGTGGCCCGACAGGCACATCACCGGCACCACGCCCGCGCGCAACAGGCCGAAGAAGGCGACGGCGAACTGGGTGGTGTTCGGCAACTGGAGCAGCACCCGGTCACCGGGCCGCAATCCCAGGGCGGTGAGCCGAGCAGCCACCAGGTTGGCGGTGGCGTCCAGTTCGGCGAACGTGTAACTGCGCTCGCTATCGACGATCGCGGTGACGTCGGGCCATGTCGCGGCGCCGTTGCTGAGAATGGAATCCAGCGGCGCACCGGTCCAATAGCCTGCCTGCCGGTACGCGACGGCGCGTTCGGCCGGGAACGTGACGAAACCGTCGGTCAGGCCGTCGTGTTCCTGCGAAAAAACCGTGCTCATGCTGGAAAAACCGTCCCTCTGGGTAGGTGCGTTGCCGATACGAATATAGGGTAGCCTCACTGCAGTTAGGGCAGCCTGTACTAAATATTCGGAGGAAACGCGTGTCCGTCGCTGCGACGACATCAGAATCGGTGCGGTCCGAGGTGGCAGAACTTCTCGGGGTAGCCCCGGAATCGCTGGACCCGAATGCTGATCTCATCGCCTCCGGACTCGACTCCATCCGGATGATGTCGCTGTCCGGGCGCTGGCGTAAGCAGGGCATCGAGGTCGGTTTCGCCGCGCTCGCGGCCAATCCCACCGTTGCCGCCTGGCAGGACCTGGTCGCCGAACACGCTCCCGCCGGTGCGGCACCCGTCGCCGAGGTCGCCGCCGGTGATGCCGACGCGCCGTTCTCGCTGGCCCCCATTGCGCACGCGATGTGGGTGGGCCGGCACGGCGAACAGGAGCTCGGGGGAGTCGCTGCACATCTCTATGTCGAATTCGACGGCGCCGGGGTGGATCCCGGGCGGTTGCAGCGGGCGGCGTCCAAACTGGTTGCGCGCCATCCGATGCTGCGCCAAGAGATCCTGCCCGATGGCACCCAGCGGATCAGTGATCGGGAGCTGCCGGTCACCGTCCACGACCTGCGCGACGCGGTAGATGCCGACGAACAACTGCTGAGGATCCGCGACGACAAGTCACATCAGTTGATGGACAACGAGGTTCTGCAGATCTCGCTGTCCCTGCTGGCGGATGGACGGACCCGTCTGCACGTGGACATGGACATGCAGGCCGCCGATGCGGTGAGTTATCGCAACTTCATGGCCGATCTGGCCGCGTTCTACCGCGGTGCCGAACTTCCCGAACTCGGATACACCTACCGTGAATACCGGGCCCGGCTGACCGCGTCGACGCCGCCGCCCACGCCCGAAGACCTGCAGTGGTGGGCCGATCGGATCCCCGATCTACCGGAACCGCCTGCGCTGCCGCTGGTTCCGCGGGACGAACAGCGCAACCCGTTGCGCAGCATCAGGTTGTGGCACATCTTCGATGTGCCGACCCGCGATGCACTGTTCGCCGCGGCGCACCGGCGTGGTCTGACCCCGGCGATGGCCGTCGCCGCCGCCTACTCCCATGCGCTGGCCCGCTGGTCGACCGATTCACGTTTTCTGCTCAACCTGCCCATGTTCGGGCGCGAGCCCTACCACCCCGACGTCGACAAGCTGGTGGGGTGTTTCACCTCGTCGCTGATGCTGGATATCGACCTGGCCGAGACCGCCTCCGCCGCGGCGAGGGCGCGGGCGGTGCAGGAAACCCTGCACGCCACCGCTCGGCATTCGTCGGTGTCCGGGCTGACCGTCCTGCGGGATATGAGCAGGCACCGGGGCAGCCAGACGCTGGCGACCATCGTCTACACCAGCGCGCTGGGCCTGGGCGATCTGTTCGCCGGTGACGTGACCGACCAGTTCGGTGAACCGGTGTGGACCATCTCGCAGGGCCCGCAGGTGCTCATCGACGCCCAGGCCACCCCGTTGGCCAACGGGCTGATGATCAACTGGGATGTGCGGGTGGAGGCCTTCCCGCCCGGGGTACCCGAGGCGATGTTCGCCTACGAGGTCGCCGAACTCGCCCGCTTGGCCGCGGATGACGCGGCCTGGGACGAGCCGGACCCGCCGGCGCTGGCCGAGGCCTCGCGCGCGGTCCGGGACGCGGTCAATGCGAGCACCACGCCACCGTCCGGCGACACTCTCGTCGACGGCTTCTTCCGTCACGCCGCCGCCACCCCGGAGGCCACCGCGCTGATCGCGCGTTCGGAAACGCTGCGCTACGGCGAACTCGCCGACCGGGTGCTGGCCGTCGCCGGCACGCTGCAGGCCGCCGGTATCGGCCCCGGTGACATCGTCGCCGTCATGGGACCCAAAGGCGCTCAACAGGTTCCCGCTCTGCTCGGCATCCTGACCGCCGGTGCCGCCTACCTGCCGATCGGCGTCGATCAGCCTGCCGACCGCGCCCGCCGCATGCTGGACACCGGGGGAGTGACATTCGCACTCGTCTGCGGTGACGACATTCCCGACGTCCTGGCGGACGCCGATGTCCCCGCCCGGCGCATCGTCGATATCGACACGGGGGCAACGACGTTCGATGCTGTCACCGTCGCACCGACCGATCTGGCCTATGTGCTGTTCACCTCCGGCTCCACGGGTGAACCCAAGGGCGTGGAGCTGACCCACGACGCGGTGATGAACACCCTGGAGTTCCTCTACCGGCACTTCGAGGTCGGACCCGAGGACCGTGAGCTGGCGCTGTCACATCTGGAATCGGACATGTCGGTGCCCGATGTGTTCGGCATCCTGGGGGCCGGCGGCGCCATCGTCATGGTCGACGAGGATCAGCGTCGTGATCCGGACGCCTGGGCGCGGCTCATCGAGGCGCACAACGTGTCGGTGGTCAACTTCCTGCCCGGGTGGTTGCAGATGCTCACCGAGGTGCCCGGCTCGCTGGAGTCGCTGCGGGTGGTGCTCACCGGGGGTGACTGGGTGCGGCCCGACATGGTCAGGGCGCTGCGCGCGCGGGCGCCGCGGATGCGGTTCGCCGGGCTGGGCGGGGCCACCGAGACCGCCATCCACGGCACCATCTTCGAGATCGGGCCCGCCGACCAGATTCCCGCGAAGCCCTCGGTGCCCTACGGGGTGCCGTTCCCCAACAACGCCTGCCGGGTCGTCAGCCCCAGCGGTGAGGACTGCCCGGACTGGGTGCCCGGCGAACTGTGGTTCAGCGGGCGCGGTATCGCCCGCGGGTACCGTGGTCGCCCGGACCTGACCGCGGAGAAGTTCGTCGAGCACGACGGCCGCACCTGGTACCGCACCGGAGACCTGGCCCGCTACTGGCCGGACGGCACCCTGGAGTTCATCGGCCGCACCGATCACCGCGTCAAACTCAGCGGGTATCGCATCGAACTCGGCGAGGTGGAAGCGGCGCTGAGCCGGGTGCCCGGAGTCGGCGCGGCGGTCGCTGCGGTGGTCCCCGTTGATGGAGGGCGCGACGTGCTCGGCGCGTTGGTGCGGATCGACGATCCCGACCTCGGCGCCGACGCGGTGCTGAACGCGATGGCCGACCTGGTTCCGCCCCATATGATTCCGCAGGTCATCGTGCCCACGGACCGGATCCCCTTCACCATCGGCGGCAAGATCGACCGCAAGGCGGTGGCGCTGCGGCTGGCCGCGGCCGAACTGCCCGCCGAGCGCGGCTACCGCGCCCCGTCCACCGCGCTGGAAACGGCCATCGCGCGGATCATGTCCGACCTGCTGGGCCGCGACACCATCGGCGTCGACGACGACTTCTTCGGGCTCGGCGGCGATTCGGTGATGGCCACCCAGGTGGTGGCGCACGTGCGCGACTGGCTCGACACGCCGACGATCATGGTGCCCGATGTCTTCGCGACCCGGACGGTGGCCGCGCTGGCCCAGCGCCTGATCGAGCGGGAATCCGACGCGCAGCGCCTCGAACTGGTGGCCGAGCTGTACCTGGAGGTCGCCGCCATGGACGACGCCGACGTGGTGGCCGAGCTGGATACCGCGGGCCGATCGTGAGCGCGTTCAAGCCGTGGATCAAGCGGTACTCGGGATCCGGAAATGGTGCGGCCCTGGTGTTCCCGCATGCCGGGGGCGCGGCGCTGGCCTACCGCTCGCTGGGCACCGCACTGGCCGCGGCGGGCGCCGACACCTACGTCATGCAGTACCCGCAGCGCGGCGACCGGCTGACCCACCCCGCCCCGGATACCGTCGGCGCACTGGCCGCGGACCTGTTCGAGGGCGGCGACTGGGCCGGGCTCGGCCCGCTGCGGCTGTTCGGGCACTGCATGGGTGCGGTGGTGGCCTTCGAGTTCGCCCGCGTCGCCGAGAGCAAGGGCATCGAGATCAGCGCACTGTGGGTGTCGGCCAGTGAGGCCCCGTCGACGGTCGCCGCGGCGCCGTCGCTGCCGATGGCCGAGACCGAGATCATCGCCGAGATGGTCGATCTGGGCGGCACCGATCCGCAGCTGCTGGCCGATGACGACTTCGTGGAACTGCTGCTGATGGCGGTGCGCGCGGACTACGCCGCCTTCAACCGATATGCCTGTGACGACGATGTCCGCATCGCGGCCGATATCCACACCCTGGGCGGCCGGGACGATCACCGGGTCAGCGAGAACATGTTGCGCCGCTGGGAAACCCACACCGACGGGGCGTTCACGGTCTCGATGTTCGACGGCGGTCACTTCTACGTCAACGACCACACCGCGGATGTGGCGGAGCTGGTCAATGTCCTCTGAAAGCCGCGTCGGCGACCACGATCCGGTGGTGATCATCGGCATGGCGGTGGAGGCGCCCGGCGGTGTCGACTCCGCCGACACCTTCTGGGACCTGCTGTCCGGGCATCGGGAGGCGCTCGGCCCGTTCCCGACCGACCGCGGCTGGTCGGTGTCCGAGCTGCTGGAGGGATCGCGCCGCGACGGCTTCAAGCGGATCCACGACCTGGGTGGATTCCTTTCCGATGCAGCCAGTTTCGACCCGGCATTCTTCGGTATCTCGCCGCGGGAGGCGGTGGCGATGGACCCGCAGCAGCGGGTGGCGCTGCGCCTGGCCTGGCGTGCCCTGGAGAACAGCGGGATCAACCCCGACGATGTCGCCGGCCACGACGTCGGGTGCTATATCGGGGCATCGGCGCTGGAGTACGGACCGCCGCTGTCCGAATACTCGAAGCACAGCGGCCATCTGATCACCGGCACCTCGCTGGGCGTGATCTCCGGTCGCATCGCCTACACACTGGACCTGGCCGGTCCCGCGCTCACCGTGGACACCTCGTGTTCCTCGGCACTGGCCGCACTGCACACCGCGGCCGGTGCGGTGCGGGCCGGGGACTGCGATATGGCGCTGACCGGCGGGGTGTGCGTGATGGGCACCCCCGGCTACTTCGTCGAATTCTCCAAGCAGCACGCCCTCTCCGATGACGGTCACTGCCGGCCCTACAGTGCCGCCGCCAGCGGCACCGTGTGGGCCGAAGGGGCCGGCATGTTCGTGCTGGCGCGCCGGTCCGCGGCGATCCGTGACGGCAGGCAGATCCTGGCCGAGGTGCGCGCCACCGGCGTCAACTCCGACGGCCGCACCATCGGGCTGACCGCACCCAGCGGCGCCGCCCAGCAGCGGTTGTTCACCCGCGCCATCGAGCGCGCCGGGATTCGGCCCGAGGACGTCGGCATGATCGAGGGCCACGGCACCGCCACCAGGCTCGGCGACCGCACCGAATTGCGGGCGCTGGCCCAGACCTACGGTGCCACCGCTCCCGGCGCGGGCGCGCTGCTCGGCTCGGTCAAATCCAACGTGGGACACGCCCAGGCCGCCGCGGGCGCGCTCGGGCTGGCCAAGGTGATCCTGGCCGCTCAGCACGGGGCCGTGCCTGCCAGCCTGCACATCGATACCGCCAGCCGTGAAATCGACTGGGCGGCACAGGGACTGCGGCCGGCCACCCAGCTCACCGCGTGGCCCGCGGTCAACGGTGAGCGGATCGCCGCGGTGTCGGCCTTCGGGATGAGTGGCACCAACACCCATGCCGTGGTGGCGATCCCGGACACCGCCGGGCAGGCCGCCTGATGACCGTCACCACGCTGCCCGACGGGCGCATCCCGGTCCTGCTCAGTGCGCACGCCGAAGAACTGATCGGCCAGGACGCCGGCGCCATCCTGGATCACCTGCACCGCCGACCGGCACTGCGCACCGCTGCCGACGTGGCCCGAGTGGCCGCGACCCTGGCCGCGACCCGGCGGCTACGCAAGTTCCGGGCGCTGATCCGGGCCGCCGATATCGCCGAACTCAGCGACGCCCTGCGTGCGCTGCAGGCCGGTGTGGACCATCCGCTGGTCACCCGGTCCGCGCAGGTAGGGAAACCGTGCGTCGCGTTCGTCTTCCCCGGGCAGGGCAGCCAATGGCCGTCCATGGGGGTCGAGGCCTACGACCGGCTGAGCGTCTACCGCGACGAGGTCGACCGCTGCGCAACGGCGTTCGCCGATGCCGGGCACGCGTCGCCGCTGTCCTATCTGCTCGCCGACCCCGGCGCACAGACCAACGATTTCTCCCAGGTGCAGATCCAGGGCGCGCAATTCGTGCACGGCGTCGCACTGGCCCGGGTGTGGCAGTCCTGCGGGGTGAGTCCGGACATCACCGTCGGGCACAGCCTCGGCGAGATCGGCGCGGCCCACATCGCCGGTGCCATCACGCTGGCCGACGCCGTCGGCGTGGTCGCCGCGCGCGCCACCGTGCTGGACGGGCTCACCGGTCCGTACCGGGTCGCCGTGCTCGGAATCGACCAGGAGCAGGCGCGGGAGGCGATCGCGCACACCCCCGGCTGGCTGGAACTGTCGGTGGTGAACTCGACATCGTCGGTGGCGGTCTCCGGTGACACCGAGGCCATCGCCGCGGTGGTGCGCCGGGTCAGCGAGGACGGCCGGTTTGCCAAAGAGATCGAAATGTGGTTTCCCGCCCACACCACCAAACTGGACACCAAGCGCGCGGAGCTCGAATCCATGCTCCCCGTGGGCACATTCGACGCCACGCCGGTCCCGTTCATCGGTTCGGCGACCGCGCAGGTGGTGCCGGCCGGCACCGATTTCGCCGACTACTGGTACACCAACCTGCGCAGCACGGTGCGCTTCGATGATGCGGTGCGGGCCGCGGTCAGCGCAGGTGCCCAGGCATTCGTGGAACTCTCGGCGCATCCGGCACTGCTGTACGCCATGGCCGAGGTGCTCGACGATATGCCCGACCCGCCGTCGATGGTCGGGTCGGGCCGCCGTGACGAGCCCCTGGTCGAGCGGCTGGCCGGGAACGTGGCCGCGGTCGCATCGGCCGATCCGGGATTCGGCCGGGGCGGGCAGCCCGCGGAGCTGTTGCGCGACTTCCCGTTCGCGCCGATGCGTGCCCTGCATCACTGGGCCGCAGCCGAACCGCTGCCGCCGGTGCCGGGTCTGACGGTGCTGACCGAACGGTGGGAACAACGCGCACCCGTCGCTGCCGGCTCGCGCCGCGCCGCGATCGTGGACCTCGGCGCGGACGGCGGGCTCGCCGCCACCCTGGGATCCCAGCTCGAGCTCACCGATCCGGTCGAGGCCGACCTGCTCATCGTGCTGGCCCCCGTGGTCGACCAGCTGGACGTGGTCGCCGCCGGCCATGACCTGGCCGCCCGCATCGACGCCGGGCTGCTGGGCTACACCGACGCCATCGGGCCGCGCTGCCGCGACGTCTGGCTCGTCACCGTCGGCGGTGAACAGGTGCGCACCGGTGAACCGGGCCCGCTGCCGGCCCAGGCCGCGCTGGCGGCCATGCACCGCAGCATCGGGCTGGAGCTGCCCGATCAATCCTTTGGGCATCTCGACCTGCCGTCATGGGATCTCGATCACGCGGCGGCCACCCTCGCGGCCGCCACGCTGGCCGGCGCGGCCACCGAAGTGGCGCTGCGCCATACCGATTCCGGTCCGGCACTGTTCGGGCGCGGCACCGTCGAGAACCGGCTGCCGCAGCCGGGCTGGGGCGCACCCGGTGTGCTCGACGAGGTGGTGATCACCGGCGGCTCCGGCGCGGTCGGCACCCACTTCGTGAATTACCTTGCCGCGCAGGGTGCGCGACGCATCGTGCTGCTCGGCCGCAGCGGTGCGGACCCGCGCCGGGTGGCCGGTGTCGAGGTGCTGGCGCCACCGTGCGATATCACCGACCCCGTGGCCCTGGCCGCCACCGCGGCCGAGTTCGGAGGCGGTGGCGCATCGCTGGTCATCCACGCGGCGGGTGCGGCCACCATGGTCGGACACCGTGACCTCACCGGCCCGGTGTTCGCCGCGGCCGTGTCGGCCAAGGTCGGCGGGCTGGCCGCGTTCACCGCGCGCTGGCCGCTGCGCGCGGATGCCCGCATCGTGGTGTGCTCTTCGGTATCCGGTCTGTGGGGTGGCAGCGGGCACACCGCTTACTCGGCGGCCAACCGGCTGCTCGATGCGCTGGCCGGCCAGTTGCGGGCCGACGGCAGCCACTGCACCTCGGTGCGCTGGGGGCTGTGGCCGGGCGCCGGCATCATCGACGCCGACGAGATCGCCCGTGTCGAACGGTCCGGCCTGCAGGCCATGACCCCGGAGCGGGCGATCGAGACCTGCCTGCGGGACTTCGCCGCCGACCCGCTGGTGTTCTCCGCCGACCCGGCGCGACTGCGGGTATTCCTGGGGGAAGCACAGGCCGAACCGGCACCGGGGCAGCCGGAACCGTCGGTGGACGGACTCGATGCGGCGGGCGTGCTGCGGGTCGCACTCGGGTCGGTGCTCAACCTGCCCGCGGGCACCGCGCTGGAACCGTCCGCGTCACTGCTCGATCTGGGCGTCGACTCGCTGTTGGCGCTCGACCTACGCAAGAAGCTCAAGAAGGCGGCCGGGGTCAATGTCCCGCTGGCGACCATTCTCGGCGGCGCCACCGTCGCCGAGGTGCTTGGGCACCTGGAAGAACCCGACAAGAAGGCACGTCTGAAGTGACTGACACCGTAGCCGCATCCGTTGACTCATCCCGCCTGGAGTTGATGCGCCGCAAGCTCGCCGAGCGCGGCCTGTCCTCGAGCACGGCCGACGAGATCGATGACAAGGCACTCTCCGACGGCCAGCGCCGGATGTGGTTCGTCCAGGCCTTCGACCCCACCGGGGTGCTGCTCAACATCAGCCTGTCCTACCGGCTGACCGGCGCGCTGGATGCCGACCGCCTGCACTCCGCGCTGAACGCCGTGGCGCGCAGGCACCCGTTGCTGCGCACCACCTACGTCGCCGACGAGAATGGCGAACCGCAGGCCGTCCTGCACGATGACCTGAACCCCGCGTGGGCCTTCCACGACCTCTCGGCGATGTCCGAGCGGGCCCGCGGGCTGCGCCTGGAGGTGCTGGCCCAGCGTGAGTTCGGCCGGAGCTTCGACCTTTCCGCCGACTCGCCGCTGCGGATCACCCTGGTGCGCCTGGCCGCCGACGAGCACATGATGCTGCTGGTCGCTCACCACATCGCCTGGGATGACGGCAGCTGGAGGGTGTTCTTCGGCGATCTGACCACCGCCTACGGCGGGGCCGACCTCGGGCCGACCCCGCGCCCACCCGCGCCGGCCGCCGACACCGGAGCGCAGGATCTGGCGCACTGGCGTGCGGTGATGACCGACCCGCCCGAGCCCCTGGAACTTCCGGGCCCCACCGGATCGGCCGTCCCGACCGGATTCCGTTCCCAGCGCACCTCGCTGGCGCTGGCGCCGGAGACCGTCACCAAGGTGTCCGCCCTGGCCCGCGACACCGGCGCCACCCCGTACATGGTGCTGCTCGCTGCCTTCGGCGCCCTGATCAACCGCTACACCCAGACCGATGACTTCCTGGTCGCCAGCCCGGTGCTCAACCGCGGCACCGACGATGCCATCGGGTACTACGGCAACACGGTGGCCCTGCGGCTGCGCCCGCAGCCCGCGAAGGGTTTCCGCGACCTGGTGCTGGCCACCCGCGACACCGCGCTGGGCGCGTTCGCGCACCAGCGCATCAACCTGGATCGGGTGGTGCGCGAACTGAACCCGGACCGTCGCCACGGCGCCGAGCGGATGACCCGGGTGAGCTTCGGCTTCCGCGAACCCGACGGCGGCGGTTTCCGCTCCGACGGTGTGCAGTGCGTCCGAGGTGAGCTGCGTGGGCACGTCACCCAGCTGCCGCTGGGCTTCATGGTCGAGTTCGATGGCACCGGAGCCGTTGTCGAGGCCGAGCACCTCACCGAGATCATCGACGCCGACCTGGCCCGACGCATGCTCACGTCATTTGCGGTGCTGCTGGACGCCGCACTGGCCGACCCGGAGCGCCCGCTGGCACGGCTGGACATTCTCTCGGCCGAGGACGCCGAATGGATGCGGACGATGTCGCACGGTGAGCGGTTCGACACGCCCGCCACCACGCTGACCGCGCTGGTGCAGGAGCAGGCCGCCAAGACCCCCGATGTCACCGCCGTGGTGTACGAGGGCCGCCACTACAGCTACCGCGAGATCAACGAGACCGCGAACCGTCTGGCGCACAAGCTCATTGCCCAGGGCATCGGTACCGAGGACCGTGTCGCGGTACTGATGGAGAAGTCGCCGGAACTGGTCATCACCGCCCTCGGGATCGTCAAGGCCGGTGCGGTGTACCTGCCGGTCGACCCGACCTACCCCGAAGACCGCCTCAGCTACATCCTGTCGGACTCCGACCCCAAAGTCGTGCTCCGCGAGCTCGACACCGACCTCGACGGCTACTCCGCGGCCGACCCCACCGACGCCGACCGGGTGCGCCCGCTGCTGCCGGAGAACACCGCCTACCTGATCTACACGTCCGGTTCCACCGGCCTGCCCAAAGGCGTGCCGGTGCCGCACCGCCCGATCGCCGAATACTTCGCCTGGTTCGGACCGGAATACCAGGTCTCCGATTCCGACCGGCTGTTGCAGGTGGCCTCGCAGGGCTTCGACGTCTCGATCGGCGAGATCTTCGGGATGCTCGCCGCCGGCGCCCGCCTGGTGATCCCCAAGCCCGACGGCCTGACCGACATCGGGTATCTGACCGACCTGCTGCGCAACGAGGGCGTCACCTCGATGCACTTCGTCCCGTCGCTGCTCGGCCTGTTCCTGTCGCTGCCCGGGGTGAACGAATGGCGCACCCTGCAGCGCGTCCCGATCGGCGGCGAGGCGCTGCCCGGCGAGGTGGCCGACAAGTTTCACGCCATGTTCGACTCGCTGCTGCACAACTTCTACGGCCCCACCGAGACCGTGCTCAACTGCAGCCGTTTCAAGGTCGAGGGCAAGCAGGGTTCGCGCATCGTGCCGATCGGTACCCCGAAGATCAACACCAGCATGCACCTGCTCGACGATTACCTGCAGCCGGTGCCGGTCGGGGTGATCGGCGAGATCTACATCGGCGGAACACATGTCGCGCACGGATACCATCACCGCCCGGCGCTGACCGCCGAACGTTTCATCGCCGACCCGTTCAACCCGGGCGGGCGGATGTACCGCTCCGGTGACCTGGCCCGCCGCAACGCCGACGGGGACATCGAATTCGTCGGGCGCGCCGATGAGCAGGTCAAGATTCGTGGATTCCGGATCGAACTCGGTGAGATCGCCGCCGCCATCTCGGTGGATCCATCGGTGGGACAGGCCGTGGTGGTGGCCGGCGACGTCCCCGGGCTGGGCAAGAGCCTGGTTGCCTATGTCACCCCGGCCGGTGAGGCCGGCATCGTCGAGATCGACCGGATCCGGGCCCGCGTCGCCGCGGCCCTGCCGGAGTACATGATCCCGGCGGCCTATGTGGCCATCGACGAGATCCCGATCACCGCGCACGGCAAGATCGACCGAAAAGCGTTGCCGGAGCCGGAGATCGTGGTCGCCACCGCGTACCGCGAGCCCGCCACCGACACCGAGCGCCAGGTCGCCGAGCTGTTCGCCGAGTTGCTCAGCCGCGACACGGTGGGCGCCGACGATTCCTTCTTCGAACTCGGCGGTCACTCACTGCTTGCCACCAAACTGGTTGCGGCGGTGCGCTCGCGCTGCCGCGTCGACATCGGGGTGCAGGAGATCTTCGAGATCGGCACCGTCAGCGGTATCGCCGCGCACATCGATGCCATCGCTGCCGCCGGTGGCCGCTCCGACCGTCCGG
Organism: Mycolicibacterium frederiksbergense; assembly: GCA_030499155.1. Classification (GTDB taxonomy): domain Bacteria; phylum Actinomycetota; class Actinomycetes; order Mycobacteriales; family Mycobacteriaceae; genus Mycobacterium; species Mycobacterium frederiksbergense_A. The sequence goes on from JAUKNU010000001.1 coordinate 3,678,434, forward strand.
CCATGGTGGCCGTCCCGCACGAGGGACCGCTGCAGATGTCGGCGGCCCAGCTGCGCCAGTGGTTCCAGTTCCGCATCGACGGCCCGAACCCGGTCAACAACATCCCGTTCGCGGCCCGCCTGAGCGGACCGAACAATCCGGAGGCCTTCGTCGCCGCCATCACCGATGTGGTGAACCGGCACGAGATCCTGCGCACCACCTACCGCGAGATCGACGGGTCGCCGTTCCAGATCATCAACCCGGGAGCCGCGGTGCCGGTGCGCCGGGCCCGCGGCGACGGCGAACAGTGGCTGCAGGCCGAACTGACCGCCGAGCGGCGCTACTGCTTCGACCTGGAGAACGAGTGGCCGATCCGGGCCGCCGTGCTCTCCACCGCGAATGAGCACGTGCTCTCGCTGGTGGTGCACCACATCGCCGCCGACCACTGGTCGGCCGGGGTGCTGTTCACCGATATCCTGACCGCCTACCGGGCCCGCAGTGCCGGGCAGACACCGGATTTCGAACCGCTGCCGGTGCAGTACGCGGACTACGCGGCCTGGCAGGCCGAACTGCTCGGTGGCGGCACCGAGAGCATCGCCGCCCAGCGTGACTACTGGGTGGAGCAGCTGTCTGGCCTGCCGGAGGAGAACGGGCTGCGCCCGGACTTCCCGCGCCGGCCCGTCCCCGGCGGTGACGGTGATGCGCTGCCGTTCACCATCGACACCGGTACCCGCGCGAAACTGACGGAACTGAGCCGCGAGCTCGGCATCACCGAATTCATGCTGCTGCAGGCCGCCGTCGCCGTTGCCCTGCACAAGGCGGGCGAGGGGACCGACATCCCGCTGGGCACCCCGGTCGCCGGCCGCACCGAACCCGAACTCGACGGCCTCATCGGGTTCTTCATCAACATCGTGGTGCTGCGCAACAGGCTGGACGGCAACCCCACCGTGCGTGAGGTGCTGAGCCGGGCGCGGGAGATGGCACTGGGCGCCTACGCGCATCAGGACCTGCCCTTCGACCGCGTCGTCGATGCCGTCAGCCCGGTGCGCTCGCTGTCGCGCAACCCGCTGTTCGGGGTCGTCGTGCACGTGCGTGAGGAATTGCCCTCGGATCAGGTGATCGACACCTCGGCGGACGGGGAAACCCGATTCACCGCGCTGGAGCCGACATTCGATGTGGCGCATGCCGATCTGTCGCTGAACTTCTTCGCCGAGACGACGGCCGACGGCACGCCGGCGGGCTACGCGGGAACCGTCATCTACCGCACCGAGCTGTACCGGCAGGAGACCGCGCGACGGCTGATCTCCTGGCTGGAGCGGGTCGTGCGCGCGTTCGCCGACGACCCCGACCGCACCCTGCGCGATATCACCATCGCCGACGGGGACGACGGGCTCATTGCGCAGTGGAGCCGATCGGCCACGCCGATGGAGGGTCTGCCCCAGACCGTGGGCGCCGACCGCGTGTACGTGCTCGACGAGTGGCTGGCGCCCGTCGCCGCCGGTGTCACCGGCGATGTGTACTACGCCGGTGGGGCCATCGACGACTCCTGCGAAACCGCGGGACCCGCAGCGGCTTTCCGGTATCCGGAGAACCCGTTCGGGACGAGCGCCCGGCTGTACCGCACCGGCGACCGTGCCCGGTGGAACTCCGAGGGCACCCTGGAGTACCTGGAACGCGGCGAGCATCGGGTGCAGGCCGCACTCGAGGCGGCCCCGGGCGTCGCGGTGGCGACCACCCGGTACTGGGAAACCCGCAGCGGGCCGGCGCTGGGCGGCTACGTGGTGGCCACCGAACCGGTGACCGATGCGGACACGTTCGTCGTAGCGCTGCGCGCAGCGCTACCCGAACAGCATGCGGCACTGCCGATCGCCGTGCTGAACTCGCTGGACGGTGCGTTGTTGCCGCGTCCGGTGGTGGTGTCCACCGCGCCGAGCGAACCGGCCCGCACCGAGACCGAACGGGCGCTGGCCGCCATGCTGGTCGACCTGCTGTCGGTGCAGGAATTCGGGCGCCATGACGACTTCTTCACCCTCGGTGGCGACAGCATCCTGGCCGTGCAGTTGGCCGCCCGGGCACGTGATGCCGGTGTCCCGCTGACCGCCCGGATGGTGTTCGAGCATCCCGAACTCGCCGAACTCGCCACGGCGATCGACGCCAAGGCCGGACAGGCGCAGCTCGCCGACACCCGGCACGAGCCGATGGCGGCGTCGGGGCTGTCCGACGACGAACTGGCCGCGCTGACCGCGGGGTGGGGCACCGACCAGACATGAGCTCGCCGCCTCCCAATCCCCGGGTCGCTCCGCTCCTGCCCGCCGAGAAGCCGGCCATCGCCGATGTGATGGCACTCAGCCCGCTGCAGCAGGGGCTGTACTCGCTGGCCGGTCTGACCGACAGCGAGGCCGGGGCCGACCCGTATTTCATCGCGATGGCCGCCGATGTCGAGGGCGACCTGGATGCCGGCCTGCTGAAGTCCTGCGCCGAGGCGATGCTGGAGCGCCACCCCAATGTCCGGGTCAGCTTCTTCCAGGGAAATCTGAGCAGGCCGGTCGCTATCGTCCCGGTGAGCTTCGAGTTGCCCTGGCAGCACATCGTCGCCGACGCCGACGAGGCCACCGCCCTGGAGGCCGAGGCGCGCAGCCGGCCCTTCGATCTCGGCAAGGGGCCGTCCATCCGGTTCCTGCTGGTGCAGATGCCCGAGAAGCAGTGGCGGCTGGTGGTGGTCGCGCATCACATCGTGATCGACGGGTGGTCGTTGCCGGTGTTCGTCAGCGAGCTCATCGGCCTGTACCGGGCCGGCGGGGATCTCGCCGCGATACCGCCGGCGCCGCGACCCTACCGGGACTACATCGGCTGGCTGGCCGCCCGGGATCCCGAGAGCAGCCGGCAGCGCTGGCGCGACCACCTCGCCGATCTGGACGGCCCGACACTGCTGACCCCGGCCCTCGGCGGCGAAGCCGTGCCCGGGCTGCCCACCCGCACCGAGATCGACCTGGACCAAGAGGCCACCTCCGAGCTGCTGGACGCCGCCAGGAGCCGGGGCGTCACCGTCAGCACCCTGTTCCAGATGGCCTGGGCAACAATACTCTCTGCGTTCACCGATCGATCCGACGTGGTGTTCGGGGTGACGGTGTCCGGCCGGCCCGACGAACTGTCCGGGGTGGAAGCCATGGTCGGGCTGTTCATCAACACGGTGCCCTTGCGGATCCGGCTGGACCCGAGCGAGCGGGTCGGGCCGCAGTGCCTGGCGCTGCAGCGCGAAGCCGCCGAACTGCGCGACCACGGCTACCTCAGCCACACCGAGCTGCGGTCCGCCGGCGGTGTCGGCGAGCTGTACGACACCCTGCTCGTGTACGAGAACTTCCCGCCCGGCGGGCTCGTCGGCAGCGGTGAGTTCGACCTGGGATCGGCGGTGATCCGGCCCGCCGCGCTGGAAAGCCTCTCGCATTTCCCGGTCACCATCGCCGCCCATCCGACGCACGGCCGACTGACCGTGCTCGTCGAAACCCTGGACGGTGCGCTGGGTCTGCTGGACCCCGAGACCCTGGGGCAGCGGGTGCTGGTCGTGGTGCAGCGCCTGCTGCACGCGTGGGGACGCCCGATGCGCGAGGTGAACGTCACCCTCCACGGCGAAGTCGCCACCGCCGAGCGCAACGAAACCGTCGGCGCCGCCGGGGGTTTCCACACCGCGGTGGCCGCCGTCGCGGCCGAGCACCCGGATGAGATCGCGCTGAGCTGGGATCCCGCCACCGCATCGGTCTTCGGAAGTCGGTGCGGGCTGAGCTACCGCGAATTCGACACCGCCGCAGATCGATTGGCCGCCGAGCTACAGCACAGGGGAGTGCGCGCCGAAACGCCGGTGCCGATCCTGTTGCGCCGCGGACCCGACTACGTGGTGGCCATGCTGGCCGTGCTGAAGGCCGGCGGCCTGATCGTCCCGCTGGATCCGGGGATGCCGTCGGAACGTATCCGCGAGATCATCGGCCAGACCGGTGCCGCTCTGATCATCGACGACGCGCTGCTGGCCGACATCGGCGCCCCGGGACCGGACTACCGGCCCGCGCAGGTCCGGCCCGGGCAGGGCGCCTACATCATCTTCACGTCGGGGACCACCGGAAAACCCAAGGGTGTCATCGGAACCCACGGTGCGTTGCTCGCCTACGGTGACGATCACGTGCGCAATGTGCTCGGCCCGGCGCAGGCCGGACTGAACCGCACGCTGAGCATCGCCCACGCCTGGTCGTTCACCTTCGACGCGGCGTGGCAGCCGCTGGTGGCGCTGCTCGGGGGTCACCGGGTGCACATCATCGGCGACGACGTGCAGCGCGATGCGGAGGCGCTGGTCGCCACCATCGGGCGCTTCGGTCTGGACATGATCGACACGACACCGTCGATGTTCACTCAGCTGCGTGCCGCCGGGCTGTTGTCGACCGTGCCGTTGGCGGTGCTGGCACTCGGCGGGGAGAACATCGACACCGCGGCCTGGCAGGGTATCCGCGCCGAATGTGAACGCACCGGGATGCGGGCCCACAACTGTTACGGCCCCACCGAAACCACCGTGGAGGCGGTCGTCGCCGCGATCGCGGACAACGAGCAGCCCTGCATCGGCCTGCCGACGGATCCGATGACCGCGCACGTGCTGGACAGCTGGCTGCGCCCGGTCCCCGCGGGGGTGGCCGGCGAGCTGTACCTGACCGGCGGGCAGCTCACCCGTGGCTATCTGGGGCGCGCGGGGGAGACCTCGGGCCGCTTCGTCGCCGACCCCGTCACCCCCGGCGCGCGGATGTACCGCACCGGGGATGTGGTGCGGCGGCTGCGGGGCAATGCCCTGCAGTTCCTGGGCCGCAGCGATGATCAGGTGAAGATCCGCGGCTTCCGGGTCGAACCCGCGGAGGTGGCCGCCGCCCTGCACCGGCATCCCGATGTCCGGCACGCGCATGTCGCGGTGCGGCGACACCGCAGCGGACCGCGGCTCACCGCCTATGTCGTGAGCAGTGTTCCCGCGAACGAGCTGCGGCGCATGCTGACGACCACCCTGCCCAGATACCTGGTGCCGCATCACATCATCGACGTCGAGGCCATCCCGCTGACCTCACACGGCAAGATCGACGATGCCGCGCTGGCGGCCGTGGACGCCGACCGCGGTGTCGGGCGGGCCGACGAGTTCGCCGCCCCCGCCACCGGCACCGAGGTCGTGCTCGCCGAGGTGCTCGGTGAGCTGCTGGACACCCCGGTCGTGGACGTCAATGCCGACTTCCTGGACCTCGGCCTGGACAGCATCGTCGCGCTGTCGGTGGTACAGGCGGTGCGTCGGCGTGGGGTGTCCCTGCGGGCCCGGCTGATGCTGGAATGCACCAACATCCGGGAGCTTGCCGCCGCGATCGATTCCGCCGTCGAGGCCGAACAGATCGACACCGAGGACACCGGGCCGATCCCGCTGCTGCCCGCCGGGCATTGGCTGCTGGCCCATGGGGATCCGCGCCGGCTCGCGTCCACCGAGGCGATCCGGCTGCCCGGCGGTGCCACCCGTGAGCAGCTGGACGCGGTGCTGCGCGGTGTGGTCGACGGTCACGCCGCACTGCGCAGTCGGTTGGACCGGGCGGCAATGGCTTTGGTGGATCACCCGGTGGTCGACGTCCTCACCGAGGTCGAGGTGTCGGGTGACCTGACGGCAGCGGTCGCACAACAGACCGACGCCGCGGTGCAGCGGCTGGATCCCGACCGGGGTGCGATGTTCAACGCGGTGTGGCTGCACCATGACAGCGGCGCCGAGGTGCTGCTCATCACCGCCCACGTGCTGGCCATGGACCCGGCCTCCTGGCAGATCGTGCTCGGCGAGCTCGAAACCGGTTGGCACGCCGCGTCCGCCGGCCACACGCCCGCCGTCGTGCGGGAGCACACCTCGCTGCGGCAGTGGTCACGCCTACTGGGTGAGCGCGCCCTCAAGCTCGACACCTGCGATTTCTGGGCGCGCCAACTCGCCGGTGCGGATCCCGATATCGGCAGCCGGCGGGTCCGGCCGGGCACCGACCGCGCCGGCGACGTGGTGGTGTCGATGTCCTTCGTCGGCCGCGCCGTCACCGCGCAGGTGCTGGCCGCGCCGGTCCCGGTGCCCGAGGTGCTGGCCGCGGCGACCGCCCGGGCGCTGACCGCATGGCGCCGGCGGCGCGGGCAGGACACGCCCGCGCCGCTGCTGGCGTTGGAGACCTATGGGCGTGCCGATGGCGTGGTTTCGGCCGGACTCGTCGACGATTCCCGTCAGATCGACACCGGGGACACGGTCGGGCTGCTCAGCGCGATCTACCCGGTGCGTCTGGAATCCACGGATGTCCGCGGGGTCGCCGACGAACTCGCCGCGATCCCCGGTGACGGTATCGACTACGCGCTGCTGCGCTACCTGCGCACCGATACCGCCGAACGGCTCGGTGCCCACCCCGGCCCACAGATCCTGCTGAACTACCTGGGCCGGATGCGCCAGGCGCCGAAAGGTTCTGCGCTGACGCTGGATCGGGAGCTGCTGACCCAGGTGTCCCGGATCCCTGAACCGAATCTGGCTGTGCGCCATGAGATCACGCTGAACGTGGCGATGGTCGACAAGGACGGCTCGCCGGTGCTGGGGACGCAGTGGCGCACGCTGCCCGACATTCTTTCTGCCGACGACGTCGCCACCCTGCAGGCGCTGTGGCAGGACGCTCTACGAGAGGTGATTTCATGACCACGACACTCGCCGTGATCGGTGCCGGCGTGAAGGCGATCGCGGTGGCCGCCAAGGCCGCCGAGCTGCGCGCCATGGGCGTGGCCGCCCCCGATGTGGTGGCGATCGAACGCACCGCGGTGGCCGCCAACTGGCAGCCCGCCGGCGGCTGGACCGACGGGCAGCACCGGCTGGGCACCGGCCCGGAGAAGGACATCGGGTTCCCGTATCAGTCGGCGCTGGTGCCGCGGCGCAATGCCGAACTGGACCAGCGGATGATGGGGCACAGCTGGCAGTCCTACCTGATCTCGACCGGACAGTTCGCCGAGTGGATCGACCGCGGGCGGCCCGCCCCGACGCACAAGCGCTGGAGCCAGTACCTGACGTGGGTGGCCGACAACACCGGGATGACCGTCCGCCACGGTGACGTCTCCGAGATCGGGCTGCAGTACGGCGATGACGGGGTGCGCTGGGAACTGGGCACCCGGGAGGGCGCCGTGCATGCCGACGCGCTGATGATCACCGGGCCGGGACAGGCCGAACGGTCGATTCTGCCGGGCAACCCGCGAGTGCTCTCCATCGCCCAGTTCTGGCACCGGGCGGCCCAGCACGAGCTGATCGCCGCGGACCGGGTCGCTGTGATCGGCGGCGGCGAAACCGCGGGCACCATGCTCGATGAGCTGTTCCGGCACCGGGTTTCGACCATCACCGTGATCTCGCCGCAGGTGACGTTGTTCACCCGCGGCGAAGGATTCTTCGAGAACGCCCTGTACTCCGACCCCATCCACTGGGCCGGTCTGACGCTGGCCGAGAAGCGCGACGCCATGAACCGCACCGACCGCGGGGTGTTCTCGGTGCGGGTGCAGGAGGCGCTGCTCGCCGATGACCGCATCCGGCATCTGCGCGGCCGGGTGGCGCACGCGGTGGCCCGCGACGAACGCATCCGGCTCACCCTGCAGACCGAGCGGGGTGGGGAGCGGTTGGAGACGGTGCACGGTTTCGATCTGGTGATCGACGGATCCGGCGCCAACGCCATGTGGTTCGTGCCGCTGCTGCGTCAGGACGCGCTCGACGTCCTGGAACTGGGGATGGGCAAGGCGCTGAACGCCGACAGCATCCAGGAGTCGATCGGCTACGACCTGTCGGTCAACGATGTCGAGCCCAAGTTGTTCCTGCCGGGCCTGGCCGGGCTGACCCAGGGCCCCGGATTCCCGAACCTGAGCTGTCTGGGCCGGCTGTCCGACCGGGTGCTGGGTTCTGACATTTTCAGCAAGACCGACGCCACTGCGAGGAGAGCCGATGAGCAACAATCCGTTCGATGACGAGGACGGCGCCTTCTTCGTCCTGGTGAACGACGAAGAGCAGCACAGCCTGTGGCCCACGTTCGCGCAGGTGCCCGTCGGCTGGCGGGTGGTGTTCGGGGAGAGCACCCGCGCGGATTGCCTGGCCTACGTCGAGGAGAACTGGTCCGACCTGCGCCCCAAGAGCCTGCGCGACGCCATGGCGGATTGAACTGCGCGAGCAGACATAAATGGCCCCAAAAGTGGGCACTTTCGGGGCCATTTGCGTCTGCTCGCGGGGCAGCGGGGGAGGATGTGTGCCGTGATGGCCAGATTCGCGGCGCTGCTGTGGCTGCTGGCCGCGGCCGGGTACCTGGCCGCCGAGGCGTCCGCCGCGGTGGCACTGCCGGGGTACCGCTACGGCGCCGACTACATCAGCACCCTCGGTGACCCCACCGTCTCCCCGCAGGCCCCGCTGATGAACGCCGCCTTCGCCTTTCAGGGCGTGTGCTTCGCCGTCGCCGCGGCACTGTTCGCGACCGCCGCGCCGCGATCCCGGAACCGGTTGTGGTTCTTGGTGTTCGCCGGCGCCAACGGTATGGGCAACGTGCTGATCGCCGTCGTGCACAGCGGGCAGGGCAACCCGTGGCATGTCATCGGCGCGGTACTGGCGATCGTCGGCGGAAACGCCGCCGCGCTGGCGGGATCGGGCCTGCTCGCGTCGACGGCATACCGGGCCACGTCGATCATGCTGGGCGCGTCGGGTCTGCTGTGTCTGCTCGCGGTGGGAGTGGGGGTCAATCCGGTCGGTCTCTGGGAACGCGGCAGCGTCTACCCGATCTTCGCCTGGCAGATCCTCACCGCGCTGGTGCTGCTGCGCCGTCAGGCCGGCAGCGCGTCGTCCATCTCGTAGACCCGGGCGTGCAGCACCGTCCGGTTGCGCAGCGCCGCCCGCACGGCATGGTGCACGCCCTCCTCCAGATAGACGTCGCCCTGCCAGCGCACCGCGTGCGGGAAGAGATCGCCGTAGAAGGTCGAATCCTCGGAGAGCAACCGGTCCAGCGCGAGCACCGTCGTGGTGGTCACCAGCTCGTCGAGCCGGATCTGGCGCGGGGGGATCTGGGCCCACTGCCGGTAGGTCAGATTGTGTTCGGGATACGGCTTGCCGTCGCGGACACCTTTGAAGATCACCGGCGGGCTCCCATGAAGGTGAGATTAACCGCAATCGACGGGCAATGTCGGCGAAGTCTTTGCCTACGGAACGATGCCGGGGAGGCCGGTGCGCGACGTGATCGGTGTCGCGGTGAAGATGCACTGCTGATCCCCGTAAAATGGCGGCAGACCGGATGACAAAGGGCAGGTGAACAATGGGTAGTGCAGACGATCGTCGCTTCGAGGTGTTGCGCGCCATCGTCGCCGACTTCGTCGCGACCCAGGAGCCGATCGGGTCCAAGACCCTCGTCGAACGCCACAACCTCGGTGTTTCGAGTGCCACGGTGCGCAACGACATGGCCGTCCTGGAGGCCGAGGGCTACATCGCGCAGCCACACACGAGTTCGGGGCGGGTGCCCACCGAGAAGGGCTACCGCGAGTTCGTCGACCGCCTCGACGATGTGAAGCCGATGTCGGCCAGCGAACGCCGGGCCATCATGACGTTCCTGGAATCCGGCGTCGACCTCGACGATGTGCTGCGCCGTGCGGTGCGCCTGCTGGCCCAGCTGACCCGCCAGGTCGCCATCATCCAATACCCGACGCTGTCCGCCTCCACGGTGCGTCACCTCGAGGTCGTCGCGCTGACGCCGGCCAAACTGCTGCTGGTGGTCATCACCGACAGCGGCCGCGTCGACCAGCGGGTCGTCGAACTCGGTGACGCCATCGACGATGGGCAACTCGCTCAGCTGCGCGAACGCCTGGGTTCGGCGCTGGAGGGCAAACCGCTCTCGGCGGCGTCGGTGGCGGTCGCCGATCTGGCCGGCACGCTGGACGGTCACGGCGGTCTCGGCGACGCGGTGGGCCGCGCGGCGACCGTTCTGGTGGAGACCCTCGTCGAGCACACCGAGGAACGACTGCTGCTGGGCGGCACCGCGAACCTCACCCGCAACACCGCCGACTTCGGCGGTTCGCTGCGCTCGGTGCTCGAAGCGCTGGAGGAACAGGTCGTGGTGCTGCGGCTGCTCGCCGTCCAACAGCAGGCCGGTAAGGTCACGGTGCGTATCGGGCACGAGACCGAGGCCGAGCAGATGCTGGGAACATCGGTGGTGAGCACCACCTACGGCAGCTCGGGCAAGGTGTACGGCGGAATGGGCGTGGTCGGTCCCACCCGGATGGACTATCCGGGAACGATTGCGAACGTCGCCGCCGTTGCCCTCTACATAGGTGAAGTCCTGGGCACCCGATGAGGGAATGCCGCCGCCGGCGGCACGAGAGAGGTTTTTAGCGTGGCACGCGATTATTACGGTCTGCTCGGCGTGAGCAAAGGCGCCAGTGATTCGGAGCTGAAACGCGCCTACCGCAAGCTGGCCCGTGAATTGCATCCCGACGTCAACCCCGATGAGGCCGCCCAGGCGCGCTTCACCGAGATCCAGCTCGCCTACGAGGTGCTCTCCGATCCGGAGAAGCGCCGCATCGTCGATCTCGGCGGCGATCCGCTGGAGGGCGCGGGCGCGGGCGCGGGTGGCGGCGGTTTCTCCGGCGCCGGCTTCGGTGGACTCGGCGACGTGTTCGAGGCGTTCTTCGGTGGCGGCGCGGGCTCGCGCGGGCCGATCGGCCGGGTGCGCCCGGGCTCGGATTCGCTGCTGCGGATGCGGCTGGACCTGACCGAGTGCGCGACCGGTGTGACCAAGCAGGTGGCGGTCGACACCGCGGTGCTGTGCGACCTGTGCCAGGGCAAGGGCACCCACGGCAACTCGGTTCCCAAGACCTGCGATACCTGCAAGGGCCACGGCGAGGTGCAGACGGTGCAGCGTTCGCTGCTCGGCCAGGTGATGACCTCGCGCCCGTGCCCGGTCTGCGGCGGCGTCGGCGAGGTCATCCCGGATCCGTGCCACCGCTGCGGCGGCGACGGCCGGGTGCAGGCCCGCCGCGAGATCAGCGTCAAGATCCCGGCCGGTGTCGGCGACGGTATGCGGGTGCGCCTCGCCGCCCAGGGTGAGGTGGGCCCCGGTGGCGGCCCGGCCGGTGACCTCTACGTCGAGGTGCACGAACAGCCCCACGAGATCTTCGTCCGCGATGGCGACGACCTGCACTGCACGGTCTCGGTGCCGATGTTCGACGCGGCGCTGGGCACCTCGGTCACCGTCGACGCCATCATCGACGGCCCCACCGAGCTGGTCATCCCGCCCGGAACTCAGCCCGGCTCGGTGACCACCCTGCGCGGGCACGGCATGCCGCATCTGCGTTCCGGGGTGCGCGGCAACCTGCACGCCCACATCGAGGTGCTGGTGCCGACCCGGCTCGACGGCACCGATTCGGAGTTGCTGCGCAAGCTCAAGGAGCACCGCCCGCGCGATGTCGCCGAGGTGAAGTCCAGCAGTGGCGGTGCCGGGGCCCACAACGGCGGGCTGTTCAGCCGGCTGCGTGAGACGTTCTCGGGCCGCTAGTTGTCGGCTCAGCGGGATCGCGCATGAGCAGGGCGCTCTTCTACGTCGACGCGCTGCCCGGTGCGGGCGGTATCGCCGTCGTCGACGGTGACGAGGGATTTCACGCGTCCAATGTGCGCCGGATCCGGCCGGGCGAGGAACTCGATCTGAGCGATGGCAACGGGACGGTCGCGCACTGCGTGGTCGAGGAGGCCGCCAAGGGCCGGCTGTCCGCCCGGGTGCTCGACGTCACCGCGGTGCCCGGCCCGACACCGTCGGTGACCATTGCCCAGGCCCTGCCCAAGTCCGAACGTTCCGAGCTGGCAATCGAATTGGCCACCGAGGCCGGTGCCGACGGCTTCCTGGCCTGGCAGGCGCAGCGCTGCGTGGCCCGCTGGGAATCGGCGGCCAAGGTCGACAAGGGGTTGCGGCGCTGGGGCGCGGTGGCCCGCTCGGCCGCCCGGCAGTCCCGACGCGCCCACGTCCCCGAGATCGAGGGGTTGGTGTCCACCGCCCAACTGCTGACCCGGGTGCCGGGCGCGCTGACGCTGGTGTTGCACGAGTCCGCGACGGTGCCGCTGGCCGATATCGGGCTGGCCGACGCGGCGGCGGTGCTGCTGGTGGTCGGTCCCGAGGGCGGGATCAGCGATGAGGAGTTGGCCGAACTCACCGGTGCCGGTGCCCGCACGGTGCGGCTCGGGCCGTCGGTGCTGCGCACCTCGACAGCCGCGGCGGTGGCGCTCGGCGCGATCGGGGTGCTGACCAGCCGCTGGGATATGACGTACTGACCATTGGGTCAGGTCGGTGACCAGCGGTAAACTCGGGACCACCATTTCCAGAGAGCACAGGAAGCAGGCACGAAACCGCACGTGACGCCCCGCGAGACGACCGCTGGTCCGATTCCCGGACCGGTACGAAGCAGCATCACTGTTCCGCCCGACAGCATCGTGGGCCTGCTGGGTTCGGCCGATGAGAACCTGCGTGCCCTGGAAGAACTGCTCACCGCCGACATCCATGTCCGCGGTAACGCCATCACCGTCAGCGGCGAGCCCGCCGACGTGGCACTGGCCGAGCGTGTCGTCGCCGAGTTGACCGCGGTGATCTCCCGGGGCCAGCCACTGAACCCCGACGCCGTGCGGCACAGCGTGTCGATGCTGACCGGCACCGACGACGCCTCGCCGGCCGAGGTTCTCACCCTGGACATCCTGTCCCGGCGTGGGAAGACCATCCGGCCCAAGACGCTCAACCAGAAGCACTACGTCGACGCCATCGACGCGCACACCATCGTCTTCGGGATCGGCCCGGCCGGCACCGGCAAGACCTATCTGGCGATGGCCAAGGCCGTGCACGCGTTGCAGACCAAGCAGGTCAACCGGATCATCCTGACCCGCCCCGCGGTGGAAGCCGGTGAGCGCCTCGGCTTCCTTCCCGGCACGCTGACCGAGAAGATCGATCCGTACCTGCGCCCGCTGTACGACGCGCTGCACGACATGATGGATCCGGCCGCCATCCCGAACCTGCTGGCGGCCGGTGTGATCGAGGTGGCGCCGCTGGCGTTCATGCGCGGCCGCTCGCTCAACGACGCGTTCATCATCCTCGACGAGGCGCAGAACACCACGCCCGAGCAGATGAAGATGTTCCTGACCCGGCTGGGGTTCAACTCCAAGATGGTCGTCACCGGTGACGTCACCCAGGTCGATCTGCCCGGTGGCGCGCGCTCGGGTCTGCGCGCGGCCAGCGACATCCTCGACGGTATCGACGATATCCACTTTTCGGAGCTCACCAGCGCCGATGTGGTCCGCCACCGGCTGGTCTCCCAGATCGTGGATGCCTACTCGCGGCACGAGGCGCAGCCGGAACTGATCAACCGCGCCCAGCGCAGGTCTTCGGGCGGGCGTGGGCGCAGATGAGTATCGAGGTCTCGAACGAATCGGGGATGGACGTCTCCGAACAGGAATTGGTCAGCGTCGCGAAGTTCGTCATCGCGCAGATGGACGTGAATCCGGCGGCCGAGCTGTCCATGGTGCTGCTGGACACCGCGGCGATGGCCGACCTGCACGTGCGCTGGATGGACCTGCCCGGGCCCACCGACGTGATGAGTTTCCCGATGGACGAGTTGGAGCCCGGAGGTCGCCCGGATGCGGCCGAACCCGGCCCGTCCATGCTCGGCGACATCGTGCTGTGCCCCGAGTTCGCGGCCGTTCAGGCCGAGAAGGCCGGGCACTCTCTCGGACAGGAACTGGCGCTGCTCACGGTGCACGGTGTGCTGCACCTGCTGGGCTACGACCATGCCGAACCCGATGAGGAGAAAGAGATGTTCGCCCTGCAGCGCCGCCTCCTCGAGGAATGGGTGGCCGACCAAGTGGAGTCCTACCGCCAGGATCTGCAGATCGAGAAGGATCGCCGGCTGTTGGACAAGTCGCGATACTTCGACCAGCAGTGACCGGCCTCGCCCCACTGCTCGCTGCAGTGCTGCTCGTCGGCCTCGGTGGGCTCTTCGCCGCGGTGGACGCCGCGATCAGCACCGCCTCGCTGGCCCGCGTGGAGGAGATGGTCCGCGATGAGCGGCCCGGCGCCGCCCGGCTGGCCCGGGTGCTGCTGGACCGGCCCCGCTATATCAATCTCGTGGTGCTGCTGCGCATCACGTGTGAGGTGAGCGCGACCGTCCTGCTGGTGTCCTATCTGGACGGCTATCTGGGCGTCGCCTGGGGGCTGTTCGCCGCGGCGGCGACCATGGTGGTGGTCAGCTTCGTCGTCATCGGTGTGGGTCCGCGGACCGTCGGCCGGCAGAACGCGTACACCATCGCGTTGGCGGCAGCGCTTCCGCTGCATGCGATCTCGGTCCTGCTGACCCCGATCAGCCGGCTGCTGGTGCTCATCGGTAACGCACTGACACCCGGCCGGGGTTTCCGCAATGGACCGTTCGCCTCGGAGATCGAACTGCGCGAGGTGGTCGATCTGGCCCAGCAGCGCGGTGTGGTGGCCGATGACGAACGGCGGATGATCCAGTCCGTCTTCGAGCTCGGTGACACCCCGGCGCGTGAGGTGATGGTGCCGCGCACCGAGATGGTGTGGATCGAATCGGACAAGACCGCGGCGCAGGCGCTCTCATTGGCCGTGCGCAGCGGGCATTCTCGGCTGCCGGTGATCGGGGAGAACGTCGACGATGTCGTCGGTGTTGTCTACCTCAAGGATCTGGTGCAGCAGACGAGCGCCGAGAACGGGCGCGTCGACACCCGCGTCGGCGAGGTGATGCGCCCGGCGGTGTTCGTGCCGGACTCCAAGCCGCTGGACACCCTGTTGCGTGAGATGCAGCGCGACCGCAAGCACATGGCGCTGTTGGTCGACGAATACGGCGCGATCGCCGGTCTGGTCACCATCGAGGACGTGCTGGAGGAGATCGTCGGCGAGATCAACGACGAGTACGACGCCGACGAGGTCGCACCCTGGGAGGTGCTGGGCTCCAACAGGTTCCGGGTCTCCACCCGGCTGCCCATCGAAGACCTGACCGAACTGTACGAGGACCTCGACGTCGGCGAGGACCTGGAGGTCGACACCGTCGGCGGGTTGCTCGCCCACGAACTCGGCCGGGTGCCGCTGCCCGGCGCCCAGGTCAGCTGGAACGGATTGCGATTGCGGGCCGAAGGCGGCCCGGACCATCGCGGAAGGGTGCGGATCGGCACGGTGCTGATCGCCCCGGAAGCGCCACCGGAGGAGGACACGTGAGCGATCTGGACGCCGAGGACGACAAGCTGGTGGTGCTGGCGCGCGGAGCGATGGGCCGCGCCGAAGCCGCCCAGGGTGCGGCCGTGCGTGACCTGGACGGCCGCACCTATGCCGGTGCGCCCGTGCACCTGTCGGCGCTGAGCCTGACCGCGTTGCAGGCGGCCGTCGCCGCCGCGGTGTCCAGCGGCGCGGCCGGACTGGAAGCGGCGGTGCTGGTCGGCGGATCGGCGGAGGATCCCGGTGTCGGCGCGGTGACCGAGCTGTCCCCGACGGCGACGGTGATCGTCACCGACCGCGCCGGTACGCCGTTGGTGTCCCCGTGAGCGACGAATTCCGCTCCGGTTTCGTCTGTTTCGTCGGCCGGCCCAACACCGGCAAGTCGACACTGACCAACGCGCTGGTCGGCGAGAAGGTGGCCATCACCTCGAATCGGCCCCAGACGACGCGGCACACCATTCGCGGCATCGTGCATCGCGACGACTTTCAGATCATCCTCGTCGACACCCCGGGTCTGCACCGGCCGCGCACCCTGCTCGGTGAGCGGCTCAACGAACTGGTCAAGGGCACCTACTCCGATGTCGACGTCATCGGGCTGTGCCTGCCCGCCGATGAGGCGATCGGACCGGGCGACCGGTGGATCTACGAGCAGATCCGGGCCGTGGCGCCCAGGACCACTCTGATCGTGATCGTCACCAAGATCGACAAGGTGCCCAGGGACAAGGTGGCGGCGCAGCTGATGGCCGTCAGCAACTTGGTCGGGGACACCGCCGAGATCGTGCCGGTGTCGGCGACCAAGGGTGAGCAGCTCGATGTGCTGATCGACGTCCTGGTGAGCAAGCTTCCCCCGGGGCCGGCGTTCTACCCCGACGGCGAACTGACCGACGAGCCCGAACAGGTGCTGATGGCCGAGTTCATCCGTGAGGCCGCGCTCGAAGGCGTCCGCGACGAGCTACCGCACTCGCTGGCCGTCGTGATCGACGAGGTGACCCCGCGTGAGGGCCGCGACGACCTGATCGATGTGCACGCCATCGTCTATGTCGAGCGCGACAGCCAGAAGGGCATCGTGATCGGCAAGGGCGGTGCCCGGCTGCGTGAGGTGGGCACCGCGGCGCGCACTCAGATCGAGAAGCTGCTGGGCACCAAGGTCTATCTGCAGCTGCAGGTCAAGATCGCCAAGAACTGGCAGCGCGATCCCAAGCAGCTCAGGAAGCTGGGTTTTTAGGGCGTCCAGCCCGGTACCTGGCCGAAGTCCCGGATATCCGACGGGACCGGCGGGGCGCCGTCACCCTTGCCGTACACCGCGACCACCACGGTGCGGTCGAAAAGGCTCTCCGACCAGACGCCGATGTGCACATTCGAGCAATCGGCCATGATCGCGTAGTAGTCCGGCCGGTGGTACCACTGGTTGATCAGCTCGATACCGCTGATCGCCAGCGCCGGGTTGATCGCCACCGTCTCGGCGACGGGCCCGGCGTAGCCGGCATTGCGGGCACGGTCGGCGACGGTGGTGCCGTCGGACCCGATATCGCCGTTGAGCGCCCGGTTGTTGAGCACATCGTTGGTGTGCCACTGCGCGGCGAGGCGCAACTTCGGGTTGATCTTGATGTCGGTGTCACAACCGGCCCTGTGCTGCACCGTGTACACGTTGGCGACCACGCCGTCGTTGAGCCGACGGTTGTCGGCGTTGGCGGCGGGCGCGGCCACCACCGCCCCGGCGGCGAAGGCGGCCACCGCGACGGCCGTCGCGCAACGGCGGGTGTTCGTCATAGGGGGTGACCTTACGTCAGCGCGGGACTGTCCCACCAAGGTTCCGGCTGCTTGGCCATCCAGCCGTTCACTCCCTCGAGCGCGGCGGCCAGGGAGATCAGCATCGGTTCGCTGTCGGCCGGACCCATCAACTGCACCCCGATGGGCAGCCCGTCGGAGGTGAATCCGGCCGGGATGTTGATCGAGGGCCAGCCCAGCAGGTTCCACGGCCAGGTCACCGGGCAGGCGCGGATCATGGCCCGGTCGGTGGCCAGCGGGCCGCGGTCGTCGTACTCGTCGACCAGCGCCGGGGGCAGTGCGGTGGTGGGGGCGAGCACCACGTCGGCGATGTTGAAGATCCAGCCGACCCGGCGCTGGGCCTGGGCCTCGGCCGCCCGCGCCTTGCGCAGGGTGTGCTGCGACAGCAACCAGCCGGTCCGGATATTGCTGACGGTGCGTTTGTCCAGCGTCACGCCGGATCCCAGCCGTTGCTGCCACTCCAGCAGCCCCGAGGTGGAACGGGACAGGAAGTTCCAAGACATCCGCAGCCCGTAATCCGGATCGGCCTTGATGACGGTGTGCCCGAGCTGCCCGAGCTGATCGGCCACACCCTGCAGCGCTGCCGCGATCTCCGGGTGCAGCTCGGAACGGAACCCGTTGAACGGAAAGGCCGTGGACATCGCGACGCGCAGCGGGCCGGGGGCGCGACCGACGTGGTCGGACACCTGGACCGGGGCCGGTTTGTGCAGATCGCCGTCGGCGTTACCGGAGGCGGCGTCGAGCACGATGGCGGCGTCGGTGACGGTGCGGGCCAGCACGCCGTTGACGGTGATGCCGTTGAAGGCCTCGGGCAGCGGCCAGGTCGAGATGCGGCCGCGCTGCGGTTTGATCCCGACCAGATGCGTCCAGGCCGCCGGTATCCGGACACTGCCCGCCCCGTCGGATCCGATCGCGGCGGTCACCAGACCGGCGGCCACCGCGGCGGCGCTGCCCCCGGAGGACCCACCGGGACTGTGCTCGCGTGACCACGGATTGCGGGTGTGGCCGAATCCCGGGCCGCTGGTGAACGGCCACTGACCCAGCTCGCAGGTGTTGGTCTTGCCGACGATCACCGCACCGGCCGCCCGTAACCGCCGCACCACCTCGGCATCGGCGGTCGCGACCGGCCGTTCCCCGTCGGTGCCGAACCGGGTGGGCACCCCCGCCACGTCCACGTCATCCTTGACTGCGATCGGGATTCCCAGCAGTGGAAGTTGTTGCCCGGCAGCGCGTTTGCGATCAGCTTCGGCGGCATCGGCCAGCGCCTGCTCGGTGAGCACCACCCGGAAGGCATTCAGGGTGGGCTGGCTGGCCTCGATGGCCGCCAGGGACCTGCGTACCAGTTGGTCGGACGTGGTCGAGCCGCTGGCGAGTCGGTACTGCAGCTGGGTGAGGGTGGGAAATCTGGGTGCAGGAGTCATGCGGACGGGCGTTTTCTGGGTGAGAGCCATACTGGGTTTGAGGATATCCGGCGTTGCGGTGCGGTCGATGTCACCGCGCGGTGACACACTGTCCGGATGCGGTTGTACCGGGATCGAGCGGTGGTGCTGCGCCAGCACAAGCTCGGCGAGGCCGACCGGATCGTGACTCTGCTCACCCGCGAGAACGGCGTGGTCCGTGCGGTGGCCAAGGGAGTGCGCCGTACCCGGAGCAAGTTCGGGGCGCGGCTGGAGCCTTTCGCGCACATCGACGTTCAGCTGCACCCGGGGCGCAATCTCGACATCGTCACCCAGGTGCAATCCATCGATGCGTTCGCCGTCGACATCGTCAGCGACTACGGCCGCTACACCTGCGCCTGTGCGGTGCTGGAGACCGCGGAGCGCCTCGCCGGTGAGGAACGCGCCCCGGTGCCCGCGCTGCACGGCCTGACGGTGGCGGCGCTGCGGGCGGTGGCCGAGGGCCGTCGTCCCCGCGAGCTGGTTCTCGATGCGTACCTGCTGCGGGCGATGGGAATCGCGGGCTGGGCGCCGTCGCTGACCGAATGCGCCCGGTGCGCGGCGCCCGGTCCACACCGGGCCTTCCACGTCGGCGCGGGCGGCAGCGTGTGCGTGCACTGCCGGCCGTCGGGGGCCGCGACCCCCGCGCAGGCCGTGATGGATCTGATGATCGCGCTGCACGACGGTGACTGGGAGTTCGCCGAGGCGTCCACCTCATCGCATCGCAGCCAGGCCAGCGGGCTGGTGGCCGCGCATCTGCAGTGGCACCTGGAACGTCAACTGCGGACATTGCCACTGGTGGAGCGCGTATACAGAGTTGATACCGCGGCCGTTGAACGCGGCGCGGGGGTGGTCGGGCAGGATATGGCCCATGGCTACCAAACGGGGCAAGACCACGTACCCGCAGCTGCCCCCGGCGCCTGAGGACTACCCGGTTTTCCCGGACGTCTCGACGTGGCCGGTGGTGTTCCCGGAGCTGCCGCCGCGCACCAACGGCACGTTCTCCCGGCCGCCGCAGCACCCGTCGAAGGCGGCTGCTCCGCAGATCCCGGCCGACCAGGTTCCCAACCACGTCGCCGTCGTCATGGACGGTAACGGCCGGTGGGCCACCCAGCGCGGGCTGGGTCGCACCGAGGGACACAAGATGGGCGAGGCCGTCCTCATCGACATCACCTGCGGCGCCATCGAACTGGGCATCAAACATCTGAGCGTGTATGCATTCTCCACCGAGAACTGGAAGCGCAGCACCGAAGAGGTGCGTTTCCTGATGGGCTTCAACCGCGAGGTGGTGCGCCGCCGCCGCGAGAACCTGGACGCCATGGGTGTCAACATGCGCTGGGTGGGCTCGCGGCCGCGCATGTGGAGCAGCGTCATCAAGGAGTTCGACATCGCCGAGCAGATGACGGTCGGCAACGACGTCATCACCGTCAACTACTGCGTGAACTACGGGGGCCGCACCGAGATCGTCGAGGCGGCAAGGCAACTCGCCGAAGAGGCGGTCGCGGGCAAGGTCAACCCGAATCGCATCAGTGAGGCGTCCTTCGCCAAGCACCTGCACCGCCCCGACATTCCCGATGTCGACCTGTTCATCCGGACATCGGGGGAGCAGCGGGCCAGCAACTTCCTGATCTGGCAGGCGGCGTATGCCGAGTACGTCTTCCAGGACAAGCTCTGGCCCGACTATGACCGCCGCGACCTGTGGGCGGCGTGCGAGGAATACGTCAACCGCAACCGCCGGTTCGGGCGGGCCTGATGGGCTCCGGCGGGCAGGAGCGCAGCGACCCGGGAATGTCACCGCTCGAGGATCGGCTGGCGGCCATCGCCGAGGCGTTGCTGACCGCGACCCGCGAGGACGACGGCGCGCTGACCGTGCACCACGACGGCACGTTCGCCTCGCTGCGGGTGGTGAGCGTCGGCGAGGGCCTGGACATGGTGTCGCTCAACCAGGTCCTGGCCTGGGACCTCCCGCTGGACGACGAGCTGCGCGCCACGGTGTCCGGGCACACCCGGGGCACCCTGCTGGGCACGGTGTCACTGGCCGAGAAGGATGACGCGTCAGCGGATGTGCTGCTGCGCTACAACTTTCCGGGCTCGGGCCTGTCCGACGAGGCGCTCGGCACGCTGATCATGATGGTGCTGTCCACCGGCGCCGACGTGCGGCGCACGCTGACGTGACTCCGGTGATCCGGATCGTTGCGGCCGTCGTGCTCGACGACCGCAACCATGTGCTGGTGGTCCGCAAGCGCGGGACCGCGGCGTTCATGCAGCCCGGCGGAAAGATCGAACCGGGGGAGACGCCGGTGCAGGCGCTGCGCCGGGAGATCCGCGAAGAACTCGGCGCCGGCGTGGTGGAGGAATCCATCCGCTCGCTGGGACATCACGATGCGGCGGCGGCCAATGAGCCCGGCCATCGCGTCGCCGCCGACCTGTTCCTGGTCAGCCTCGATGATCGACCGCAACCGGGCGCCGAGATCGTCGAGATGGCGTGGGTGGATCCGCACGCACCCGGTGATATCGAGCTCGCCCCGCTGACCGTCGGCGCGGTGCTGGAGTTCGTGCGCGTCAGCTGACCTTGGCGCACTTCCCGCACACCCCGAAGATCTCGATGGTGTGGCTGACATCGGTGAAACCGTGCTGCGCGGCGACCTGGTCGGCCCACACCTCGGCGGCGCCGCCCTCGACCTCGACGGTGGCGCCGCAGATCCGGCACACCAGGTGATGGTGGTGATGTTCCGAGCACAGCCGGTATACCGATTCCCCGGTGTCGGTGCGCAGGGTGTCGACCTGGCCGGCGGTGGCCATGGACTGCAGCGTCCGGTACACGGTGGTCAGCCCGATACCTTCGCCGCGCTTGCGCAGTTCGTCGTGCAGTTCCTGCGCGGACCGGAAGTCCGCGATGTCGTCGAGCAGCGCGGAGATCGCCGCGCGCTGCTTCGTCGAGCGCACCACGGGGGTCATGCCGGGTCCTCGGCGGCGTGGGTGACCGCCGCCACCACGATCTCGGCGAGGTGATGGTCGACGAGGCGGTACATCACCTCGCGGCCGCTGCGTTCCCCGGCCACCACGCCGGCGGACTTGAGGATGCGCAGGTGCTGGCTGACCAGCGGCTGGCGCACGTCCAGCGCGTCGACGAGTTCGTGCACACAGCGCTGGGATTCGCGCAGTTGCAGCACGATGGCGATGCGCAACGGTGCGGCCAGCGCGCGCAGCAGATCCCCGGTGATGTCCAGGATCTCGCGTGACGGTAGCTCGGGGAATGGTGAGCTGGCATGCTCGTGCTCGTGGCCGGTAGTGGAAACGGTTTTCATTATGAAGTCAGATTACATGCACATCTGCGCATGTCAATGGTTGGGCAGGGACTCCGCGGCGAGGGGGTCGCGATCTCATCGCTACGCTGTTGACCCGTGGCATCCCTCATCGACACCGTTGCAAACCTGGCGAAACGCCGTGGCCTCGTCTACCAATCGGGCGAGATCTACGGCGGTACCAAGTCCGCCTGGGACTACGGACCACTCGGGGTGGAGCTCAAGGAGAACATCAAAAAGCAGTGGTGGCGTTCGGTGGTCACCGGCCGCGATGACGTCGTCGGCCTGGACAGCGCCATCATCCTGCCCCGCCAGGTGTGGGTGGCCTCCGGGCACGTCGCGGTGTTCAACGACCCGCTCGTCGAATGCCTGAACTGTCACAAGCGGCACCGCCAGGATCACCTGCAGGAGGCCTACGCGCTCAAGAAGGGTGGGGAGCCCGATGACGTCCCCATGGGTGAGATCGTTTGCCCGGACTGCGGGACCAAGGGGCAGTGGACCGAGCCGCGCGATTTCAACATGATGCTCAAGACCTACCTCGGGCCCATCGAGTCCGAGGAGGGTCTGCACTACCTGCGTCCGGAGACCGCGCAGGGCATCTTCGTCAACTTCGCCAATGTGGTGACCACGTCCCGCAAGAAGCCGCCCTTCGGTATCGGCCAGATCGGCAAGAGCTTCCGCAACGAGATCACCCCGGGCAACTTCATCTTCCGCACCCGTGAGTTCGAGCAGATGGAGATGGAGTTCTTCGTCGAGCCGTCCACCGCGCCGGAGTGGCACAAGTACTGGATCGAGACCCGGCTGAAGTGGTACACCGATCTGGGGATCAACCCGGAGAATCTGCGCCTCTACGAGCATCCGCTGGATAAGCTGTCGCACTACAGCGCGGGCACCACCGATATCGAGTACAAGTTCGGTTTCTCCGGCAACCCGTGGGGTGAGCTGGAGGGTATCGCCAACCGCACCGACCACGACTTGTCCAGCCACGCAAAGGCTTCCGGTGTCGACCTGACCTACTACGATCAGGCTTCGGACACCCGCTACACGCCCTACGTCATCGAGCCGGCGGCCGGTCTTACCCGCTCGCTGATGGCGTTCCTGGTCGATGCCTACACCGAGGACGAGGCCCCGAACGCCAAGGGCGGGGTGGACAAGCGCACCGTGCTCAATCTCGACCCGCGGCTGGCCCCGGTCAAGGCGGCGGTGCTGCCGCTCTCGCGGCACGCCGATTTGTCGCCCAAGGCAAAGGATCTCGCCGCCGAGTTGCGGCAGAGCTGGAATGTCGAGTTCGACGATGCCGGCGCGATCGGGCGGCGCTACCGCCGCCAGGACGAGATCGGGACCCCGTTCTGCGTGACGCTGGACTTCGATTCACTGGAGGACCACGCCGTCACCATTCGTGAGCGCGACGCCATGACCCAGGAGCGGGTGGCCATCTCCGAGGTGTCCAATTATCTTGCCGTGCGGTTGAAGGGCTGCTGACCTTCTTCCCGCGAGCAGACGCAAAAGGCCCCAATTCCCATCGGAGTTGGGGCCTTTTGCGTCTGCTCGTCAGCAGATTACCTTTGACATATTCCTTGACGGGAATACGTCGATCGGCTTATGGTGGCTGACATGCAGGCGGCAGTGTTCGTGGCGCTGGGGGAGCCGAGCCGCTTGCGGATCGTCGATCTGCTCAGGGCAGGGCCACTGTCGGTCGGCGCGATCGCCGAGGCGCTCGGAATACGGCAGCCGCAGGTGTCCAAACACCTTCGAGTGCTTGGTGATTCGGGGCTCGTCAGTAGTCAGGCCCAGGCGCGACAGCGGATCTACCAGCTCGAAGCCGAGCCGTTCGAGGATATCGGCCAGTGGGTCGCATCCTTCGAACGGTTGTGGGATGACCGGCTGGACTCCCTTGGTGACTTCCTGAATTCGATGGCACACGAGAAGAAAGACGAAAGCCCATGATTCTGCAGCTGTTCAAGAAGAAGAAAGAGTTCACCCTCCAGCGGACCTACGGTGCGCCGATCGCCACCGTGTGGGACGCCTGGACCCAGGCAGAAATGCTGCGGCAATGGTGGGGCCCGAAAAACACCTTCGTCCCCGAATGCCGGATCGACCCGGCCGTCGGCGGCGAGGTCTTCGTCGTCATGCAGGCCGGTGAGGGCATGGGCAAGTACGCGGGCACCCGCTGGCCGATGGCCGGCACCTTCACTCGGGTCGACCCGGTCACCCGGCTGACCTATGACGCGCGGTCGTGGACCGACGGCCAGGAGTCGACGACGACGATCGAGCACACCAACGACATCACGCTGAGCGAGCAGGACGGTCAGACCACGATCACGCTGGAGGTGACCATCACCAGCATCGGCGACAAGGCCAAGATGGCCGCGTTCGGCATGAAGTTCGGTTACAAGGCGCAGCTCGACAAGCTCGCCGACCAGCTGAGCGGGTAGCCCGAATTGCTGCGCCGGAGGCGGTCTGGGCTCATTTAGGATTTGAGTCGAGCGATCAAGGGGGGCGGCGATCAGCGTGCTGGGGGCATTTCTTTCGACGTGGGACAGCGCCCGCGCGACGCTCGGCGAGGGCCCGCCGGTCGGCGGGGCCGAGTTCGACCGCAGCGGCACACTCGACGAGTTGCATCGCATGATCGCCTCGGCCGGGCCCGGTGAGCACTGGACGGGCGCCGCGGCCGAGGCCTACTCGGGCCGCAACGAACTGCTCGCCGGCACGATCGGCGGGCTCGCCGAACTCGATCGGCGCCTCGGATCCGAGGTGGACCGGTCGGCGCAGGTGGTGGCAGCCGGACGGCGGGACCTGGACGCGGTGAAACAGTGGGTGCTGAGCGCCGCGGCCAGCGTGCCGCCCAACACGGCCGGTGAACGTGCCCTCATCGCGGTGGTGTCACGCGGTGTCGGCGAGGTCGCCGACATCCTGCGCCGGTCCAACGCCGATATGAACGGCATCGCGGCCCGGATCCGCGATCTCGGCGAGGGCTATCAGACCCTGGGCGACCGCCAGGGCCGCGACGGTGACACCGATGATCCGAACGGGCAGGGCTAGAACCGACCGCCGCCGCCGCTCATCCCGCCCCCGCTGAACCCGCCGCCGCCGGAGCCGCCGAACGTGGTGGAACTCCATCCGCCGCCACCGCCCATACCGCCGCGCAGCGCCCCGGACAGGATGTTGCCGATGATGATGCCGCCGATCATCGCGCCGGTATTCGAGCCGCCGCCGCCACCGAAGCCGCCGTAATTGTTGTACTGCTGTTGAGTTTTGGCGACATCGCTGTTGGCGATCGTCTGGGCCTGCCCGGCCAGCATCGCCGCACCGTTGGCGTGCGCGATCGCCTCGGGCAGATTGGTGCCCTGCTTGTCCTGCGCGGCTTGCAGTTGGCGCACGGCTTCGGCGAGGCGAGTGCGGGCCTCGGGGCCGATGCTGCCGCGGCGGGTGTCGATGAAATCCGAGACGCCGCGCACCCGGGACTGCGCGGAGAACAACGCCTGCTCGAATGCGCGGCGTAGCCGCTCGGCGGCCGCGCGTTCCTCGGCGACGGTGTCCAGCAGCCGGTCCAGATCGGCGTCGGCCTGGGTCAGCGCGGTGAAGGCACCCAGCGGGTCGGTGCCGCCGTTGGCCTGTGCTTCGGTGACCGCGCGGGTCGCGGCATCGCGGGCGGCGGTCAGGGCCTCGGCGCCGGCGATACCGCCTTGCGCCAGTTGGGTGCCGGCGGCCTTGATGCCGTTCTGGATGTCGGTGATCGCATCGGGCAGGGTGGCGATCGCGCGGTTGATATCGGTGGCGGCGCTGTCGATCGCGTCCAGCATGGTCCTGGCCTGGCCGAGCGCGGACTCGGCCGCCCGGATCGAGTCGACGAGCCCGCCCTGGCGTCCGGCCGGCCGCGCCACCAGTGTGCGGGCGTTGGTGATGTTCTGATCGGCGAAGGCCAGCCGGTGCTTGGCGGTTTCGGCGTTGCCGGTCACCGAGTGCAGCGCGGTGGGGGAGAACTGCTGGTGCAGGGTGGCCAGCGTCTGTTCGGCCGGTGCGATGCGGGCGGTGAGATCGACCATCTGCTGGGTGAGTGCGTCGAGCCGGGTGGGCGCGTTGATCACCAGATCGCGGAGCTGCGAGAACGCCTCGCGCTGTGTGTCGAGCTCGCGGTCGGCCTTGGCCGCCGCCACGATCACCCGGGTCAGCAGATCACGGCGCTGCTGCGGGGTTTCGGGCACCGCATCGTCGAGGATCTGGCGCACGTTGAACGCCTGGGCCAGCGTCGTCTTCGCCGCGGTGACCGCGGTGCTGAACGGCGCGGTCTCCTTCTCGCCGAACTCCTCGACGGCCAGCGCCAGTTCGTTCTCGCTGGTGCGCACCGCGTTGTCGACCTCGACCACGATGGAGCGGGACAGCTCGTCGAGGGTGTCCAGCGGCACCGCCGCCAGTGCGCTCGGGTCGGCCGGATCGATGCGCTGGGCGGCCGCGAGATCGGCCTCCCGGCGCTTGCGCTTGCGGCGCCGGGACCACAGCAACAGGCCGGCCACCGCTGCTGCGATGACGGCCAGCATCACCAGCACACCGAACCAGTTCAGTTCGGAATCAGAGGATCCCGACGACGTCGAGGACGAGCCGGCGGGCCCGTCGAGACCCTCGGCCGCCGCGATCGCCGCCCCGGCCCACTGCTGGGCGCGCAGCGCGGGCTCAACCTGATTGCGGCGCAGGGCATCCACATCGACACCGCCGGCGGCCGCGGTGGGCGCCAGCAGCGCGTAGGCGCGGTCGGTCGTGGCCACCGCCAGCAGTGCGTCGTGGTCGCCGAAATCGCTGGTCCGCATGGTGGCCCGGGCCCAGTCCGCAGCCGGCGAGCCGGAGAACGAGTCGACGAACACCACCCACAGCCGGACCTTGCGGTCGGTGTAGAGCTTGTCGATCGCCTGGGTCACCTCGGTCATGTCGGAGGCGCTCAGTGCGTTCGCCTCGTCCACCACATAGCTGGCCAGCCGGAACGGCGGCTGCCCCGCGGCGGCGGGTGCGAGCAGGAGGCCGGCGGTCAGTACCGCGAGGGCCACACTGAGCAAACGGGCGATGCGCATGCCGTCAATCTAGTGAACACGGGCGCTCCGCGACGGCGGCATGTCCGAACGGTGGCAGCGCTGCTGGCAGACTGTGCGGCGGTGGCCACGCAACGCGACACATCCGACCCCTACGACGACTTCGACCGGCAGCGCTTGGTTCCGGAGTCGCCGAAGGGTAGCGCGCTGCCCGGAACCGATACCGAGCACCGCACCGCCTTCGCCAGGGACCGCGCCCGCGTGCTGCACAGCGCCGCGCTGCGCAGGCTCGCCGACAAGACCCAGGTGGTCGGTCCCCGGCACGGCGACACCCCGCGCACCCGGCTGACGCACTCCCTGGAGGTGGCCCAGATCGGCCGCGGCATGGCCGTCGGGTTGGGGTGCGACCCGGATCTGGTCGACCTGGCCGGGCTGGCCCACGACATCGGCCACCCGCCCTACGGGCACAACGGTGAACGCGCGCTCAACGAGATCGCCGACGCCTTCGGCGGGTTCGAGGGCAACGCCCAGAATCTGCGGATCCTGACCCGATTGGAACCCAAAGTGCTTGACGCCGAGGGCCGTTCCGCGGGCCTGAACCTCACCAGGGCGGCGCTGGACGCGGTCACCAAATACCCGTGGACCCGTGCCGAGAATCCCAAGAAGTTCGGTTTCTACAGCGACGACCTCGTCGCGGCCGGCTGGCTGCGTGACGGTGCGCCCGCCGGACGGCCATGCCTGGAGGCCCAAGTGATGGACTGGGCCGACGATGTCGCCTACTCCGTGCACGATGTCGAGGACGGCGTCATCTCCGGGCGCATCGACCTACGGGTGCTGGCCGACGGCGATGCCGCCACCGCGCTGGCGGACCTGGGCGCGAAGGCGTTCCCGGCGATCAGCCATGACGAGCTGCTCGACGCGTCGTCGCGGCTGTCGCAGATGCCGGTCGTCGAGGCGGTCGGCAAGTATGACGGCACGTTGACGGCCTCGGTGGCCCTGAAGAATCTGACCAGCGAGTTCGTCGGCCGCTTCGCCAACGCCGCGATCTCGCAGACCCGCGCCGCGGCGGGCCCCGGGCCACTGCGGCGGTTCGACACCGATCTGCAGGTCCCGGGTCTGGTCCGCGCCGAGGTGGCCGTGCTCAAGATGCTGGCGCTGCAGTTCATCATGTCCGACCACCGTCACCTGCAGGTGCAGGCCGACCAGCGCACCCTCATCCGGGAGGTCGCGCTCGCGCTGTGGGCGCAGGCGCCCAGTGGCCTGGATCCGCAGTTCGCGCTCGAATTCGCCGAGGCCGCCGATGACGGTGCCCGGCTGCGTGTGGTGATCGACCAGATCGCGTCCTACACCGAGTCCCGGCTGGAGCGGGTGCACGAAGTGCGCTCACCCAGACCCTTGTGACGGGCCGATAGACTGCCCGGATGGCCGGTATCGACACGACACGGGGTGGCCGGGGCCGCATCCCCGATCGCGATATCGCCGCCATCCGCGAACGTGTCCGCATCGAAGATGTGGTGGGCGACTACGTCCAGTTGCGCAAGGCCGGGGTGGACTCGCTGAAGGGGCTCTGCCCGTTCCACGACGAGAAATCCCCGTCCTTCCATGTGCGGCCCAACCACGGGCACTTCCACTGCTTCGGCTGCGGAGAGGGCGGTGACGTGTATGCCTTTCTGCAGAAGATCGAACACGTCACGTTCGTCGAGGCCGTGGAACTGCTCGCCGACAAGGTCGGCTACACCGTCACCTACACCGGGGCCTCCGCCACCCACGTGCAGCGCGACCGGGGCAGCCGCAGCCGGCTGATCGCCGCCAACGCCGCCGCCCAGGAGTTCTACGCCGAGGCCCTGCGCTCCGAGGAGGCCGCACCGGCGCGCCAGTACCTGATCGAGCGCAACTTCGACGGCGAGGCCGCCGCCAAGTACGGCTGCGGTTACGCGCCGTCGGGCTGGGACACCTTGACAAAGCACATGCTGCGCAAGGGTTTCGAGTTCAAGGAGCTGGAGGCGGCCGGGCTGAGCCGGGAGGGCAAACGCGGCCCGATGGACCGGTTCCACCGTCGCCTGCTGTGGCCGATCCGGGTGTCATCGGGGGAGACCATCGGGTTCGGGGCGCGGCGGCTCTTCGATGACGACCATATGGAAGCCAAGTACGTCAACACCCCGGAAACGGTGCTGTACAAGAAGTCTCACGTGCTGTTCGGTCTGGACCTGGCCAAGCGCGATATCGCCAAGGGGCATCAGGCCGTCGTGGTCGAGGGCTACACCGACGTGATGGCGATGCACCAGGCCGGGGTGACCACCGCGGTCGCCGCCTGCGGTACCGCGTTCGGTGACGAGCACCTTTCGATGTTGCGCCGACTCATGATGGACGACAACTTCTTTCGAGGTGAGCTCATCTACGTGTTCGACGGCGACGCCGCCGGCCGGGCCGCCGCAGTGAAGGCCCTGGAGGGTGAGCAGAACCTGGCGGGGCAGTCGTTCGTCGCGGTGGCCGCCGACGGGATGGATCCCTGCGATCTGCGGCTGCGCTCCGGTGACGGTGCGCTGCGTGACCTGGTGGCCCGCCGCGCCCCGCTGTTCGAGTTCGCCATCCGCACCGCGCTGACCGATCACGATCTGGACAGCGCCGAGGGCCGGGTGTCGGCACTGCGGCGCTGTGTCCCGATGGTGGCGCGCATCAAGGATCCGACGCTGCGCGACGAGTACGCCCGCCAGTTGGCCGGCTGGGTGGGCTGGCAGGACGTCGGCCAGGTGCTCGGCCGGGTCCGTGAGGAAGCCGGCCGCAAGGGCGGACGCACCAATGGTCGTGGCGCGGCGACCTCGAACCGGCGCTCCGGCGCCGAACCGCCGTCACGGCCTCAGGTGTCGGTGTCGCGCCCCGATCCGCGGGATCCGATCCTGCGGCCCCAGCGCGAGGCGCTCAAGTCGGCGCTGCAGTACCCGGGGCTGGCCGGGCCGGTGTTCGACAGCCTGTCGGTCGAGAACTTCACCCACCCCGGCTATGCCGCGGTGCGCACGGCGATCGCCGCCGCCGGCGGTATGACATCCGGGCTCTCCGGCGGCCAGTGGATCGACACCGTGCGCGATATGGCCGGTTCGCCGGAGGCGGCCAACCTGATCAACGAACTCTCGGTGGACGCCATCCGCATCGAGGACGACGAGAAGCTGGCCCGCTACATCTCCGGGGTGCTGGCCCGGTTGCAGGAAGTGTCGGTCGGCCGCCAGATCGCCGAGGTCAAGTCGAAGCTGCAGCGGATGTCCCCGGTGGACAACAGCGACGAGTACCACGCCCTGTTCGGTGACCTGGTGGCCATGGAGACCTACCGCCGCAGCCTGCTGGAGCAGGCCAGCGGTGATGACTTGACTGCATGATCGTGACGCACGCGTTACAGTGAGTGCGCAGCTGACTGTCTAGAAAGGCTTTGCCGTGGCATCTCTGAGCGATCAGACACGCAAGTTCCTCTTCGCCGGCGCCTTCGCGGTCGCCGCCGTTGCGGCGCCCGCGCTGGCACTTTCGACGACTCCCGACGCCTCCACGCAGGCCGGTCCGGCCTGCCTGGCCTGGTTCGGAAACAAGGAGGACGGCAACTGCCTGTCCACCTCCAACGGCAACGGTGTGGCTGTCGGTACCCCCGGGGCCGGGCTGTGCAACGGCGGTTTCTGCACCTCGCCGATCTTCCCGGGCAACACCTGGAACACCAGCATCCCGTTCGGCTGAGTTAGAAGCGCTTCCCGTTCTGCGGGTTCGGCGTCTCGGCGTCGACCTGCTCGGGGTGCAGCACCGATGTCTCGGCGTCGATCGCCGTCAATCTCACCATCGCCGGATCGGGTGACACCCGGTCGGCCACCTTGCGGCGCCCGGCGTCCAGCACGGCCTTGGTCGCGGGGTTCTCGGTGACCGCTTTATAGGTGGCAGAGATCTGCTCGTATCGGCGCCGGCCCGCTTTCGCGCCCAACACATAGCCGACCCCCAGTACGAACACGAACCGGAACACAGGGCTCCCCTCACGGTGACAACAGATTGCTTCTATCCTGCCTCACGCACCCGGAACGCGGGTGAAGGGGCGTCTGACATGGCGATTCGGGAGCAGCCGGGTGCATACGCTAGAGTCTGTTCCGCATCATTCCCCTGTAGCTCAATTGGCAGAGCTTCCGACTGTTAATCGGACGGTTGATGGTTCGAGTCCATCCGGGGGAGCTTCAACCACGAAGGCATCGCAGCAGGTAGGCGGTGCCTTTTCTGGTATCAGAGGCCGGAAATGGCCCGCCGTGCCCACATTTTGCCCACACTCTCATCCAAACGGTCTGCGACAGCGGTCAGATCGTCGTCGAATAGGTCCGCGTAGACGTCCAGCGTCATGGCTGCAGACTTGTGTCCGAGCATCCGCTGAACCACCTTCACGTTCGCCCCGCTGGCGATCGACAGCGACGCCGCGGTGTGCCGCAGATCGTGGGCCGTGATGCGCGGGAACACCGCGGTGGTCGGCTCCTCGCCCTCGGCCGCGCGGGCCCGGTCCGCGGCGGCCTGACAGCGCGCCACAGCCCCGGAAAGCCACGAGTCATGGGTGGCGGGGGACTTGAGGTACCCGCCGGTCTGCGATGGCCAGATCAGCGCACCCCTGGCCCTGCCCCGAACGGTCTTCGCGAGCTCGTCGACAACGAACTGAGCCAGGATCAGCGTGCGGTGCTCCCCGCCCTTCAGCGTCTCCACTGTGCCGCCGGTCGCGTTGCGGTGCACGACGAGCTTGCGGCGCAGGAAGTCGATGTCCTCGACGCGTAGGCCCGCCGCCTCGCCCCACCGCAGGCCCGCGGTGCCCAGCAGCAGCACCAGAGAGCCGTACCGACCGGCCTCGTCAGCCAGGGCGTACAGCTGCTCGGCGGACAGGTAGGTGTTCGGTTTCTTGGTGATCGCCGGGAGCTTCACCCCGCGCGCCGGGTTGGACGAGATCCGCCTGTCCCGCACAGCGTTCTCGAGGATCCCGTACAGCACCGCGTGCGCCGCACGAACCACCTTGGCGCCGCGGCGCTGAGCCATGCCCGATACCCAAGCCTGAACGGCCGAATAGGCCACCCCCGACACCGGGGTGCGCCCCCACACCGGCTCGACGTGCACGCGCCACGACACGTCGAGCGATCGGTAGCTGTTCGGCTTCAGGTGGCCACGCTGGCCGGCCAGCCACTCGATGCCCAGATCCCTGACGGTCGCTCGGCCCATAGTGGGGGAGACGTACTCGCCGCGCCGCTTGGACACCTCAACCTCGGCCGCGAACGCTTCGGCATCGCGCTTGGTCTTGAACCCGCGCTTGTCGGTTTGGCGATGGTCTGGCGTGCGGTAGCGGACTCGGTAAAGCGTTGCACCGCTACCGACTTGGTACTTGCTGATCGTTGCCATTTACATCGCTCCAGGTTCCGGTAGCAGCTCACCACTGAGCTCTTGTCTGGCCTGCTCGAAAAGCTGGCGCATCAACAACTCTTCCTCAGGCGAGCGCGGCTGACTTACTGAGTTATGTTGGCGTTCAACAGCCCCCATCCACAGCGCCTGCCGTTCCCAGGTCGGCCAGGATCGACTAGTGAAGTCCGAGAAGCGTACTCGCGTAATTCGATTGCGGCCGGCTAGCCAATCCCAGACGACTTTGGCGGGCAGCTCTTTGCCTCGGCTGCCGGTGATCGCCACGGGATCATCGGCAGCGGCGGACTCAATGCCGGGCATGAGGAGGGTGGTCGGTGAAACACCCAGTGCCATTGCCAGGCCCACGAGGTCGTCAGAGTCGACTCGCCGGGTCTCTCCGACTATCTTCCGTAGGCCGAGCGGAGGAATCGGCCGGCCGATCTTGTCCAGCATCTCAGACAGTGCCGCGTACGTAAGCCCCAACTCTTTCCGCAGCCGTTCGACGTTGGCCGCAACAGCGACGCCGGAAGGGCCGAGAGGGTTCTTGGTGAGTGCTTTTGGTTCGTCGGGCATAGAAGCGACTGTAAGCGATCGTTTGTATCTCTGAAAGAGATCTTCTTGACATCGTGACGAAGAGTGATTGAATAGATCCCATCGAGAGATACAAACGATCGTTTGAAAGGATCGAAATGGACCCAGCGGACTTGCCGGCGGTGATGACGAGCGCCCAGCTTGCTGAATTCCTACAGAGCACCGCCGCGGCGATGGCGCAGGACCGATACCTGGGACGGGGCGTGCCCTACACCCGCATCGGCCGACGAGTCCGGTACTTGAAGGCTGATGTGTTGAAGTACCTGGAGGACAACAAGATTGGTGCCGCCTGATGCACCGACCACAGGAGGACCATGCCGACCTCGGCCTGGTCGAGGACGACAACACCGAAGACATGAGAACGGCCCCCGTGAATCCCGGTGTTGTCGCACCGGACGGGAGCCGTTGTGCCGAATCAATCCGCGAGAACCGAAAGGCGTAACACCATGATCGCACAGCACCCACAAGCAGGCAGCTTTGCCTACGGCGCGCCCGGGGGGCAGTCGTCCATAGTCCCAGTCCAGACCTGGCGCGACCTGTCCGACCAGCTGACCCCGGAGCAGGTCGCCCGTTTTGAGCGCAGTGAGGCGATGGCGCTGGCCTCTATCGCCGCCGGCCGGAACCCGTACGAGACGGCCGACGACATCGTCGGCGGGCTGCTCACCGAGGCCCGATGGGAGGCCGAGCAGAACCTGACTGACCGCATGATCAACGTGCCGTTGCCACCCGGGGCAGAAGAGGCCGAGCACTGGTCGGAGGACGACGGCGAGTGGACCCGCACTGTGCACGGCGGCGCTCGCTCCGTCGATGGGTTCGACGCCGCGGTGTATCGAACCGGCACGCAGGCCAGCGATGGCGCCGTGACGTGGCTGATGTACGTGCACGTCGATGACCACGACGACATGACGGCCGAACAGGTGCGCCAGCTCGCCGCCAAACTCGTCGAGGCGGCCGACGAGCTTGAGCAGCTGTCGTCGTGACGGCTCCCGGCCGGCGGAAGTTGCCGGATGCACCGATCGCCTGGGGCTCGCTCGTTGACGAGTATCTGACATGGATGCGAGCCATCGGCCGTTCGCCCATCACAGTGGAGTTGCGGCGCTCCCAACTACGGCACGTCGCTCGCGAGATCGGCGGCAATCCAACGCAGGTCACCCACGAAGATCTGATCGACTGGTTTGCGCGTTACGCGCACTGGATGCCGGAAACCCGCCGCAGCTACCGCGCCGCCGTCCGGGGGCTCTTCGAGTGGGCGTACAAGTTCGGTCGAATGGTGGTCAATCCGGCCACCGACCTACCGCAGATGCCATCCGGGGATGCCCTTCCAAAGCCAGTGCCCGATCTGGTCTGGCGAGACGCACTCGCCAACGCCACACCTCGCGTGACGGTCATGCTGCGCTTGGCTGCGGAGGCCGGCCTGCGGCGTGCTGAGATCTCTCGGGTGCACACGCGCGACCTGCTCAACGGGGTTGGCGGGGCGCAACTCGTGGTGCACGGCAAGGGCGGAAAGAAGCGGCTGCTGCCGCTGAGCGCGGACCTGGCTGCACTCGTTGCCGCTGGTGCCGCCGGACACACCTCGAACATGCAGGCGACGGGCTGGTTGTTCCCGGACGGACTCGGGAGCCACATCTCGCCGCAGTCGGTCGGCCGGCTCGTCGGGGCGCTTCTGCCGCCGGGGTATTCATGTCATAAGTTGCGCCACCGGTTTGCATCTCGGGCCTATCGCGGCACACGCAACCTCCGGGCTGTGCAGACGCTCCTTGGCCATGCGTCGATCGCCACCACCGAGCGGTACACCGCGGTGGACGACTACGAGATGCGCGCCGCGATGATGGCGGCGGCGCTGAACTAATGAGCGCGTTCATCAGGGTCGTCCCCGAGGAGGTGGAGCAGCACGGTCCTGCGGCGGCGATCGTGCTCGCCCACATCCGCTTTCGGTGCGCCTCTGATGGACCCGGCCGGATTCAGCGTGACGGCCACCGGTGGTGGAGGGTGACCCGAGCGGCCATCGCGGAGGAGACCGGGCTTACCGCGAGGATGGTCAAGCACGCCCTGCAGCTGCTCGGAGATGCCGTGCCAGCAAAGGAATTTCCACCCCGCTCGGACCGATCCCTGGCCTATCGAGCGGCCGATCTCGTCCAATCTCCTGACCAGCCAGAAGACATATTTGTCCAACCTCCAGAAGGCCCTGACCAGCCAGAAGACATATTTGTCCAACCAGGGGACAAATATGGCCAGGGGTTGGACAAAAACAGCACCATGGTTGGACAAAAACGTCCTTTGCACCTATCTCCTGAAGAACTTAAAGAAGGGGGAGAAGCGGCCGGCTCGCGCCAGGCCGACGCCCCCACCCCCTCGTCTCCGCAATCAGCTAACGGCAAACAGACCTACCACCCGCGCTGTCCGGCCCACATCCACATCGAGCACCCGCCGGCCTGCCGCCCCTGCAAGGCGGTGCGAGTTGCGGCCGAAGAGCACACGGTCGCCGACCAAGCGCGTGCCGACAGCCGGCGCCGCGCCCGGCGCGACGAGATCACCAGCTGCCCAGACTGCGACCAGAACGGCTGGATCGAGGCCGACACCGGCGTCAAACGCTGCCCCCGCCATGACTGGTCGCACCTGACTACCGGAGCCACAGCATGAAAGTCATCAGAGCGACTTATCGGGATATCGATCAGGAAAAGCCGTGCCCGGCATGCCACGCCATGCCGCTGCAGTTCTGTACCAACGCGATCACCGGTGAGTACCGACGGGTGCCGTGCGCGCGTCGGCCCCGCGTACAGGCGGCCCAGAGCGTGATGGGCGATTTCATCGACGCCGAAGTGGTCGACGTGGAAGAGCTCGACTTCTCCGAGCCCCGACACATTCAACCGAGCATTGACGAGAGGACACCATGAGCCACGAGTCGACCGCATCCGATGCCCTGAAGTACGCCGCGGCGCTGTTGCGACACAGGGCGGAATGGACCACCGACGCAATTGGGGGCGCTGGCTGCAGAGGCAATCACGAGATCGAACTGGATGCGATCGACGAGGCAGTGCTGGAGATCTGGCGGCTCGCGGGCCAATATGGCGACCCGCTCAGGTACTCCGACGGCCGCCTGGTGCGGTCCTCGCGTGAGATCGAACCCGGAGTGACGACCGAACACATCTGGATGCCAGACCCGGCCGCCGAGGAACCGCGCTCGTGGCGCGGAACGCTGCGCCACGATCCCGGCGAGCAGTGCCCGGGTTTGTACGAGGTCGCCACCACGCCGATGACGCAGGAGATCCACGTGCGGGTAGTGCGGGCCCTGTGAGTGCCCTCGACGATCTGCTCGACGTGCTCGACCTCGCCCCGCCGCTGGCCGGTGCGGGCTGCTCTGGGCGCTCAGAGCTGTTCGACGACGCCGAGGAGCACGTCGACTATCACGATGCCGCCTACGCCGAACGCGCCGCGCTGCGGATCTGCTCGACGTGCCCAGTGCTCACCCGGTGTTCCGAGTGTTTCGACTCCCTGCCGCTGAGCCACCGCCCGCTCGGCGTCATCGCCGGCCGTATCAACCGAAAACGATCTATTGGACAACCAAGGAGGATCAGCATGGACTACGACGATGTGGACGATGTCCCGCCGTTGCGACCGCTCTGCACACAGTGCGTCCGGGAGCTACCCGATCGCGATGACGGGTTGTGTGCGTTCTGCAGGGTGGTCGGGTCGTGAGGGTCAACGCCGCCCGCGATGTCGAGGCCAAAGCGTGGCCACGGTTTGGGCCACCTACCGTCCAGATCAAGATCGGAGTGATTCGGGTGACGGCCTCGCCCGATGAGGCGGAAGCCTTTGCCGAGCAACTGAAACGGTCGGCCAGGGAGGCTAGAGATGCTTCGTAGCATTCGCGATATGATCCATTTGCGTTGGCGTACAGCGCAACTACTTCTCATCCTGATGCAGGGCGACCTTGACCAGGTCCGTGCGCTGCGCGCGGCGATGCGAGTCGAGGGGTTCGACGATGCCGACATGGGCGACGAGCTGAAGTTGATGCTGCGGCAGTTCGGCCACCGCAGCGAAGCGATTCTCGGAGACGAGGTCACGCGCTTGTGGCGGCAGCTCACGCAACTGTGTGCCCGGTGTGACCGGCCGAGTCGCCATCTGGACAACGACGGGGTCTGCTATCGGTGCATTCTCGACGAGGACGGGCCGTGATCGAGCGCGTCAGTGGCGTGTTGCTGCATTCCGACGATGCTCGGTACCTGCTCGATGCCCTCGACGCACTGCTGATCGGTCGCACGCCCACCGCACGGCTCGGCGTGTTCATCGAGCGGCTACGGCGCAATGCCGAAAAGCTTGCGCCTACGCAAGAAAACACTTCCCTGAACGCAAGAAATGTTGACCTGCAGCAGAATTCAGGTCACATTGCCCAGTATGACCTCGTCGACAGCGCCGAAGCCGCCCGAATCCTCGGGTGCACACCGGCCAATGTCCGCGACCTCGCGCGCCGGGGGCGCATACCGCGTCATCGTGCCGGACGCGGGTGGGTATATCCAGCGGCTTCCGTTGTCGCACTCGCCGAGAAGCGGGCTGCCAAACGGGGCTGACAATCGAGCTTGGTCGGATCTGAAATCAGACAATGCCTGAACTGCGGATCTATGACGACATCGCCTATGGCGCAGTCACCGCAGCGTGGGTCGCCGACCAGCTCGAAACTCTCGCCGGCGCAACGCAGATCGACATCCGCCTCAACAGCCCTGGCGGGTCCGTCTTCGACGGCGTAGCGATCCACAACGCCATCGCCCGCCACCCGGCACGAACCACCATCCACATCGACGGTCTGGCCGGCTCAGCCGCCAGCTTCATCGCCATGGCCGGTGACGAGATCGTTATCAACCGATACGCCAAGATGATGATCCACGACGCCAGTGGCATCTCGATCGGCAACGCGTCCGACATGGGCGCCGCCATGTCCATGCTCGATCAGGTCAGCCACACCATCGCCCAGATGTACGCCGACCGTGCTGGTGGGACCGTCGACCAGTGGCGACAGGCCATGCGCGCCGAAACCTGGTACAGCGCAGAGGCTGCAGTCAAGGCCGGCCTGGCCGACCGGATCGACGACGCCAACACCGGCCGCGCCCCGCGCTCACACGCCGGCGTGCCGCTACAGCGCGTCGTCGCCGTGGCCGCAGCGCGCCGCCAGCGCCGATACCTCAACCAGAAAGGCTGACCATGTCCACCACCATCCCGAACCCACGCGTCTACTCACCCGGCGCCGACGTCACCGCGGAGGCCACTGCCGCAGTCACCGCCCGTCGATTCCTGGCCATCAGCGGCAACCGGGCCAGCGGCGGCAACCTCTCCGTCGCCCACGCGACCGCAGCCGGGCGCATCTTCGGCGTCGCTGCCA
This sequence comes from Mycolicibacterium frederiksbergense, assembly GCA_030499155.1. Taxonomy (GTDB): domain Bacteria; phylum Actinomycetota; class Actinomycetes; order Mycobacteriales; family Mycobacteriaceae; genus Mycobacterium; species Mycobacterium frederiksbergense_A. The sequence continues at coordinate 3,716,588 of JAUKNU010000001.1, forward strand.
CCGATGCGGCTCAGGGCGACCTCGTGACCGTGGTGCGCGATGGCGTCGTGAAGGTCACCGCGGGCGGCAACATCGCCGCCTTCGCTGAGGTCGAAGTCGGGACCAGCGGTCAGGTGGTCACCATCGCCAGCGGCGTCGCTGTCGGCTACGCCCTGACCGCTGCCACCAGCGGCAACGTCGCCGAGATCCACCTCTACTGAACAGGATTGACCAATGCCAAACGCACTGATCCCCGAGCTCAACGGCCGCCGGCTCACGCTAGACATCGCGCTCAAGCAGCCCACCATCATCCGCGCGAAGATCGCCCAACTGGCCGATTCGCAGATCCTTTTGCCGAAGTTCTTCCGGCACCTCGGTCAGCCGATCCAGGGCGGCGGAATGCTCTACACCGTCGTGCAGGCATCGGATTTCTTCACCAGCGATATCGAGAAGCGCAATGCCCGTGCTGAGTACAAGGTGGTCGAGGGTGTCGACCCTGAGCCGACGCTTGCGAAGGTCGAGGATTGGGGCGGCAAGTTCCAGGTCGGCGAGGAAGAGATTCGCCGCAACGACATCAACTACCTGACGCAGCAGAGCGTGCAGCTTGCCAACACGATCGCCCGCAAGCTCGACGTCCGCACCATGGCCGTCGTCGAGGCGGCTATCAGCGGCGCCAACGTCGTGCCGGGCCACGACTGGGGCGACCTGGTCACCGTTGGTCCCGAGGCAGACCTGACGCCGTCTGCCGAGCTGCCCACCGCGGACCTGTCCGCAGCGCAGCTCGCCTCGGATCTCCAAGAACTCGGCGTCAAGCACAACCTGCTGATCGTCCACCCCAACGAGGCACACAGCCTGCGCGTGGCGTACGGCGACAAGCTCGGCGCGATGCTCGCCAGCGCCGGAGTGACGATGTACGCCAACCCCCGCATCGCACCCGGGGTCGGCTGGGCGGTCGAGTCCGGCCAAGTGGGCGCCGTGGGCTTCGAATCGCCACTCACAGTGGACGTGTGGGAGGACAAAGCCACCAGGTCATGGTGGGTCCAGAGCTACGTCGTGCCCGCCATGGGTGTCGATCGACCGTTCGCCGCCAAGAAGCTCACCGGCCTGGCCGGCGCATAGGAAGGAACGCACATGGCACTCACTTTCGACGATGAGCAGACCACCGCGCTGCTCGGCCCTCTCGGCCTACCTGCCGACACCACCGACCCCACCACCGTGCTGGCCACCGTGGTCGACGCACTGGCGGCCGACACGCTGGCGAACGCTGCGCCGTCGGCAATCATCGCCGCCGCGGAGAAGGCGGGACTGGAGGTCGTTGACCCCGACACCCTCGCCGCCCTGCGCAATGACGCCACCGAGGGCCGCAAGATGAAGGCGACGATCGAGCGCCAGCGCATAGAGGAGGTGGTGGCAAGCGCGGTCAACCGCGGTGCCATTACCGTCGCGCGCAAAGAGCACTGGGTCAACCTCATCACCGCCGATCCGGAGATGGCCACCATCCTCAAGAACACGCCTGATGAGACGGCAGTTCCGATGAATGAGATCGGCCACGGTGTCAGCAACGAAGGCGGAACGCATCCGGATGACGGATGGGACTGGTGACGTGCCAACCCGCACGCTTGGGGTAGCGCTCTGGGAGTACCGCGATGACACCGGCCGGCGCCGTCGTGCCTACTACCGCGAAACCTTCGAACTGCCAGAGTCTGAGGTCGAGCGTGGCGAACGTGCGCAGGTGTTCGAGGCCCAGGACGACTACCCATCTAGCAAGGCGACCAACCGATCTTTGATCGAATGGCTCGTGACCCGCCGCGGTGCAGACCACGACGAGATCAAGAGCCTGACCAAGCCTGAGCTGTGGTTACTGGTCCAAGCGCCGGAAGATGTTGCAAAGCAACAAGATTCAAGCGAGCAGTAGTGGTGAAAAGCGTTGTGGCGCAGCCGCCGTCGACTGGCGTAAAAAAAAGACCTGACTGGCGGTCTGGCCAGGTCACGCCCCCCACCCCCGATAATATCCGGGGTGGGGGGGTCGAAGTCCCGCGACGTATGCCACGGACTTTACACACACGGTCGAAAAGTTTGCTGACGCTCATTGAGAGCCGTTGCCGCACACGTGATTTCGAGATGTGTGTCTGGTTGTAATCGACTGTGAAGCAACGGATTTCACCGTATCGATGCCGGTTGGTCCGCGTCGCGACTATCGTTGCGCGACATGCGCGTCAAGCCCGAAATCTGGCAGGAACTCAGTGCGCACGTCACCGCCCGTGGGGTCGTGCCACCTTGGGCGGTGACCATCTGTGTGGGCGCTCTCGTCGGTGACCACCCGATTGTCGCATCGTGGGCAACGTACGACTCGGCCGTCTCCGCTGGCGAGAGCTTCATCTCTGCCGCAGCCGCGGCAACGCACACCAGGTGGTCGGTGTTCGTCGTGGCCGGCGAGAACCTCGTTCACGTCGAGTTGGAGTACGCAGACAAGCGGTACGACAGGGACCGTGACCACCAATCGCCCGCGCGTCGACTGCAACCCACGGTCAAGGCCTCGTGGGTGCGGACTTTGAAGACCGCCGTGGGGCTTGAGATCGGTGCTTGCGACACTCGTCTCGACAAGGAACGGCAACATCGGTTTGAGATCGGGGGCATACGCCTCACCTTTGCCAATGGAAGCGAAGTGGACCTTGGCATTGACCAACTCGGAATGGATGACCAGTCAGACCGCGATCGATCCGACACCTTCTTGGCGGCCGTTCGCAAGAGCGCTGCACTATGACCGTCCACTGGAGCTGAGAGTCACGGGTGTCAGTCGAACAGCGGACGATGGGCGCGATCCCGGTCAGCAGTCGGTGACCAGGACTACGATGCCCAGCTATGGCCGAGCCCACCACGGGCGACAGTGCACCCGACTACGACGCAGCCCTACCTGGCGCGCCGACCGAGCTCGCGCCATCGGCTGACGAGACCAGCGCGCACACCGCATGGGCACTCGACGACGGGCCCGAGTGGCGGCCACCATTCTGGACGCCGGGCCGGATCACCGCGGCGGCCGTCGTCACTGCCGTCGTCGCCACAGTGGTCGTCGCGGGGCTGGCGGGATATCACCTACGGCCCGCACCGGAGTCGACCATAGCGGTGGCGACCACGACCGCCGTCGTGCAGCTCCCGACGACGACAGCCTCCGCGGTGCCGACGACTACCGAGAGGCCACCGCCTCCGCCACCCCCGCCGCCCGCCGAGACGGTGACCATCACGAGGGAAACCGTTACTCAGCAGGCCGTCGCCCCGGTCGCCCGCTTCCCGACGCCGGCCGAAATCGCCGCGCTCGATCAGCAGCTACTGGCCAATCTTCGTCGCCAAGGCTGGGCGATATTCAATGCCCAGACGACCGCTGAGCGTGCCCATCAGGTATGCGATGCGCTCGGTGATGGGAACTCGCCCGCATGGGTCATGGACCAACTTCTGCAAGGCGGGGAGCACGCGCCTGGTGACGCTCAGACATTCGTCGCGACGGTGATGGCGACGTACCCATATTGCCCGTGAGGGAGTCGGTCGGCACTCGGCAGCTGCGCCGTGCCGTCGTTTGCCGCACAGGTCAACCGGCCAGGCGCAGCGGGTCGTGCTCGGACAGCCCGACTTGGTGTCGTACCTTGTGAGGAGAATACGTATGGAATCACGGGAGGCGGTGAAAGAGGTGAATTCAATCGTCGACGACCTGCGTTTTGATGTCCCGCTGTACACCCTTACCGATGCTTCTCATCACCTGGTCGTGCCGCGCTCGACTCTTGAAACGTGGGCCTTCGGGTACGAACGGCGCCCGAAAGAGAAGGCCGTCGTCAAGGGGCAGTCCATCATCACTGCCGTACCTCAAACGCTGCGGCGCGGACCGCAGCTGCCGTTCGTCGGCGTGGCCGAGGCTTACGTGCTCAATGCGTTTCGGCGTGCGGGCGTTCCGATGCAGAGGATCCGCCCGTCTGTCAGCTGGTTGCTGCAGAACGTCGGTCCGCACGCGCTGGCCTCGAAGGACCTCTACACCGACGGCGCCGAAGTGCTCTGGGATTTCGCGCAACAATCCGGCGCGGGCAGTCCAGATGAGCTAGTCGTGAAGCACCTCATTGTGCCGCGGTCGGGTCAGTATGTGTTCAAAGACATTGTGCAGCACTACCTCAAGCAGATCAGCTTTGCCAACGACAAGTTCGCCAGTTCAATCCGGCTGCCCCAATACGGCGACGCTAACGTCGTCCTCGACCCCTATCGGGGCTACGGCCAGCCGGTGTTCGACGCCAGCGGCGTGAAGGTAATCGACGCCCTCGGGCCCCTTCGCGCTGGAGAAACCTTCGAGGCCGTCGCCGCAGACTACGGCGTTTCCGACGGTGATTTGCGTGACGCCCTCGACGCCCTCACCGCGTGAAGGTGCTGACGGAGCGGTGGGGTTGCCGCATGTTTTCATTGACCGAAGCTTGGGCGCCGTTCAAGTGCCTGCGATTCTACGAATGGGCGGCATCGCGCTGACAACGATGCGTGAGCACTATGGCGAGATGGCTGGACAACGGGTCGCCGACGTTGCATGGATTGCGCTCACCGCCGAACGTGGGTGGATTGGGTTCCATAAGGACGACAAAATCCGTCGCAACGAGGTTGAACGGCAAGCGGTAGTGGCATCCGGTGCGCGCATGTTTTGCATTCCCCGGGCCGATATCACGGCCGATGATGCAGCGGCACGGTACCTCGACAATCTCGAAGCGATCTGCGCCGCGACAGCCGAGGACGGGCCGTTCATCTACTCGGTCCAGCCGCGCAAGATTGAACGCCTGCTATGAGTCCCGCGTCCGGTTTGAAACCGGACCCTGCAGCGCCCACTTTTTGCCCACAAACTGCCCGCAGTTACAGATAACTCGGGTGATCTAGCGTGACGTGTTTTCGCAGCGAGCGGCCGGTTTAGCTCCCTGACCAGGGCCGCGAATACAGTTCGAGTCCATCCGGGGGAGCAACCACGGCCGGCGCGCAAGCGCCGGTGGCAGGTCCCCGATAGTCGGACCACTTGGTTCTAGAGCCGTATGTGATTGATGTCAGTCGATCTCGCAGCCTTCCGCGGGGTGGTGGGTGTGGCTGCATCGGGCAGCGTACTCAACCGGGGTGAGATAGCCCAGTGATGAGTGCCGGTGGCGGTTGTTGTGGTCGTCTTTGAAGTCCTCGATCACTACCCGAGCCTCGATGAGACTCGTCCAGTGGTTGCGGTTCAGGCACTCCCTCCGTAGCCGGTTGTTGAAAGATTCTATGTGTCCGTTGTTCCACGGAGTGCCTGGCGGAATATACGAGATACCGATGCGGTCGCCGCAGAACTGTTGCAGCACATGAGAAATGAACTCCGGTCCATTGTCCATCCTAAGCACCAGTGGGGGCCCGCCCCACAACGCGAACGCCTTGTCCAACTCCACCGTCAACCGCTCGGCGGTGATCGAACGCTCCACGATGTTCAACAACGACAACCGGGTGTGCTCGTCGATCATCGAGCAGATCTTGATGGCCTTGCCGTCGACGGTCGAGTCGAACTGGAAGTCGAGCGCCCAGACCACCTTCGGCGCATCCGCCTCGATCTGCGGCATCGTGGAGATACCGGCGCGTTTGCGCGGGTGGTAGATCCGGACCTGCAGACCCTCTTCTTTCCACAGCCGGTGCACCTTCTTCTTGTTCACCAGTGCGCCCTGGTCGTGCTTGAGGTGCGCCCACGCGCGCCGGAACCCGTGCAGTGGGTGTTCGCGCGCGTAGATGCGCAGCGTGGCCCTCAGATCCGCATCAGGATCGGCGGGTGTCTGTGCGATCGGGGTGCGGGCGTAGGTGGAGCGGGGCAGCCCAACTGCTCTGCACGCCAACCGTTTCGAAAGCTTCATCGTTGTGACGAGCATGTCCACGGCGCGGCGCTTAGCGGCCGGGTCTAGAATTTTCCCCGGGCCACCTCCCGCAATGCATCTTTCTCCAGCTCGGCGTCGGCGAGTAGGCGTTTGAGCCGGCCGTTCTGCTCACGCAGTTCCTTGAGTTCCTTCGCCGCGTCGGTGTCCATCCCGCCGTAGGAGCGGCGCCAGTTGTACAACGTCGCCGCCGACACCTCGAGCTCACCGGCGATCTCCTCTTGGGTCTTGCCCGCCGCAGCCAGCTCGTCTGCGCGTCGCAGCTTGCGCACGATGTCTTCCGCGGAGTTCCGCTTCCGTCCAGCCATGATTTCCATCGTCCTATCCGCCCAGGTCGCGGGCAACAGGACTCTAAAACAAGATGGCCCCGCTTACCGGGGACATGCCACCGGCCTGAGTGCTTTTCAGGCGATCCTGCCCGCGGCGGCCGCCGCTGCTGCGTCGGTCAGTCCGTTGTAGGGGTAGGTCGCGTGGGCCAGCGAGCCCAGCAGCGAAGCCGGCGAGCCATCGCAGATGTTGTCGCCCGGTGCGCACAGGTCCAGTGACTTGCCCGCGTACGCCGGTGCGATGTTGGCCGGCGGCGCACCGTATTGGGCCAGCAGCGACGGGCTCGGTTTGCCGAACAGCACCAGTCCGGCGACCCGGCTCTGCACGTCGGCGGGCAGGTCTGCGGTGGCGTAGGCGGCGACGGCTGCGCCCTGGGAGTATCCGCCGACGATGAGTTTGGTGTTCGGGCAGTTCGCGGCCGTCGCCCGCACTCGTGCGGCGGCGTCACCGACGCCGTCGAACATGGTGGCCGGGAACACCGCCCGGTTCTCGAAATCGCCGGTGGCCGGGTAGTTGACCGGGTAGACGCCGATGGACTTACCGGCAGACTGCGCGCGCAGGGTGTCGACGAATGCCTGGCCGGTGGCGCCGAGGCCGGGCGGCTCGTCGCTGCCGCGGGCGAAGACCACCTCGGCATCGGGGCATGGTTCGGCGGAGGCGCCAGCGGCGGAGCCGGTTGCCAGCATCGAAGCGGTCAGCGCGCCGACAACGACCAACCGGCGTAAATGGCGTATTCCCATGGTCTGGATGCTACGCGGAGTGTTCGCTGAGCACATCCGGTCGGCGTCGCACAGGCCGGGCCGGTAGCGCGCTGGCCACTCCGTAAGCTCACAGCCATGCGGCTCACCCGGATCGCCTCGGCCCTCGCGGCCCTTACGTTCGCCCTGGCCTCGTGCGGGTGGAGCCCGCCCAACTCGGCGCCGCAGTCCACCTCGGACTGCCCGGCCGAGGACACCCCGACCGCCGAGACCGTCAAGACCGCCGTGCAGCAGGTCGGTGAACGCTGGTCGGAGGTATCGCGGGGTAACACCGGTGATTGCCGCCTGCACTGGGTGGTGATCGGCACCGGGGACACCGCCCCGGATGCCGCCGTGCAGGTGCTGTTCTTCGATCGCGATGCGCCGCTGGGTCCGCCGACCCCGCGGCCCCGCCCGTACACGACCGTTGTGCCGTTGGGGGAGAAGATCGCCACGGTGCAGTACCAGTGGTTGCAGGGCCAGGACAAGCCGTGCTGCCCGACCGGGATCGCTCAGGTGCGCTTCCAGATCGGCGAGGACGGTGCGCTCCAGGCGTTGGATCCGATCCCGACCCCTACTCCTTAGTGGCGACTTTCGACTCGTAGAGCTCGATCAGCGCGTCCTCGACATGCTGCAGCGGCTCGGCCGATTTGGTGGCCTGGCACACGACGATGGCGCCCTCGACCGCGGACACCGTGACGCTGGCCAGCCGCGCGGCATCCTCGGCGCTGACATCGGCGGCCTCGAGGTGGCGGGCCAGTCGGCGTTGCCAGTCGGTGAAGACCGCCCCGGCGTTGTCGGCGGCCTTGTCGGCCTCCGAGCGTCCCAGCGCGGCGGCCACGATCGGGCACCCGGACAGAAAGTCGCTGTGGGTGAGGGTGTCTCGCCATGCGGCGACGAAGGCCCGCACCGCAGGAACCGGGCCGAGGGTGGCGGCCAGGTGATCGATGGCGTCACCGGTGTAGCGGCCCGCGGTCAGGGTGGCATCGGCGACGAGTTCGGCCTTGCCGCCGGGGAAATTCAGATACAGCGACCGGCGCGCGGTGCCGCTGAGCTCCAGTAACAACGACAGGCCGGTACCCGCGACGCCGTTGCGCCGGATCAGATCGATGGCACTGGTGACGAGTCGGTCGCGGGCCTGCATACGCGTATTTCCTACCAGGGGATGATTGCGGTGTACTGATCAGTCTACTAACGTCTGCCCGGTCCAGTAGACCATTTGGTCTACTGCATGACCAGGGGGCGGCAAAATGCAACACAGTGACAGTCGGCGCTTCGGCGCGTTCAGCAGGTTCTGCGCCCGGTACGCCTGGGTGGTCATCGGGTTCTGGGTGGTGCTCGTCGGCGCACTCAACATCGCCATCCCACAGCTCGAACAGACCGTGGCGGAGCGGTCCGCGCCGTTCATGCCCGCCGATATCCCGGCCGCGCAGACGCTCCGGCAGATGTCGCAGGCGTTCGGGGTGCCCGAATCCTCGGCCATCGGCAGCGTGCTCATCGTCAACGAGCAGGGCATCGGACCCGCGGAGGAGAAGCTCTACGGCGAGCTCGTCGAGGCGCTGCGTGCCGACACCGGCAATGTCGCCTACGCATTGGACGTGTTCGGCAACGAACGGCTGCGCGATATCGCACTGAGCCCGGACGGCAAGGCCATCAATGTGCTGGTGGCCGGCGTCGGCGACGTCGGCTCCACCGAGGCACACAAGAACACCATTGCGATCCGCGACACCATTCACTCGTTGCCGACCCCGCCGGGCGTGCAGCTCTACTACACCGGCCCGTCGCCGACACTGGCGGATCTGTTCAGCTCCATGGACTTCTCGCTGTTGATCATCACGGCGGTGTCGGTGGTGCTGATCATGGCGGTGTTGCTGATGGTCTACCGATCGGTGGTCACCGCGCTCATCCCGCTGCTCACCATCGGAATCGCGATGGGGGCCGCCCGCCCGGTGGTGTCACTGCTGGGGGCATCCGGCACGCTGACGGTCTCGAACTTCACCATCGCGCTGATGACCGCGATGCTGCTCGGCGCGGCCACCGACTACGCGATCTTCATCCTCGCCGGCTATCACGAGGGACGCCGAAAGAAGTTGTCCGTCAACGATTCATTGGCCTACGCCGGTGGGCGGGTGTCGGGCATCCTGATCGCCTCGATGCTCACCATCGCGGCCGCCGCGACCGCGATGGGGTTCACCGAACTCGGCATGTTCAAGGCGGCGGGCCCACCCATCGCGATCGCCATCGTGATCGCGCTGGCGGTGTCGATGACGCTGCCCTACGCCCTGCTGGCGGTGCTCGGCAACCGCGGACTGGCCGAACCACGCCGGCTCGACGAACGGCGCTGGCGCCGAATCGGATCCACGGTGCTGCGCCGGTCGGGTGCGCTGGCGGCGGCCTCGCTGGTGCTGCTGATCGCCGCGGCCACGGTGCTGCTCACCTTCCGGGTCAACTTCGACGAGAACGCCATGCAACTCGACGCCACCGAGAGTTCCGCCGGCTACGAGAAGGCCTACCAGCACTGGGGCGTCAACGAAGTCGCACCCGAGTACCTCATCGTCAGCGCCGACCATGACATGCGCAACACCAACGATCTCGCCGCGCTGGACCAGATCGCCGAACGGATCACCAAGCTCCCCGAAGTCGCCTACGTGCGCGCACTGACACGCCCGGACGGACACCAGCTCGAGCAGACCACCGTGGGCTATCAGGCCGGTGTGGTCGCCGATCGTCTCGGTTCGGCCCGCGACCGCGTCGACGCCGCGCACCCCGATCTGCAGCGGCTGGCGTCGGGCACCTCCGCGCTGCGTGACGGTGCCGCCACCGCCGATGCCCAGCTTCCTCAATTGGTGTCCGGCATAGAGGAAGTCACCGCGCTGGCGCGCGAGGTGCTGGGCAGCTATGAGTCGGCGAACACCGCGCTGGCCACCGCGACCGGTGCGCCCGCCGACCTGGACGCGGTGCTGGCCGACCTGAATTCCGCGGTGAATCTGCTCGACGTGGCGCTGCAGGTGCTCACCCAGAACACCCAGGTGCTCGATGCGGGACGGATCATGAGCGCGGCGCTCGGGCCGGCGTTGGCCGTCGAGGCGCGGCCGGACTGCCTGGCCGACCCGATCTGCGCGCGGGCCCGCACCGGCATCGCCGATCTGGATGCGATATCCGGCGGGGCGGTCGGCCGGGCGCTGCGCCAGGTACAGCTGGCCACGGCGATGCCCGAGGAGACCGTCGACAGGTTGCGCGCGGCCGAACCCGCAATCAGGAACACGGTGGCGCGCCTGCAGAAGCTGGTCGCCACCACGCCGGGGGGCTCACCATCGCAGAGCCGGGCCCGGCTCGACGAACTGGTGCGCGGCGCGGACCGGCTGTCCGACGGTGTCTCCGAGCTGTCGGCCGGTCTGGATCAGGTCAAGGGCGGCGTCGATCAGGTGGTCGGTCTCACCGCAGCGCTCAGCGACGGGCTCTCGGAGGCCACCGACTATCTGTCCACGCTGAGCGCGCACACCTCCGACGGGCCGGGTGCGGGCTTCTACCTGCCGCCCCAGGGGCTCACCGACGCCGGTTTTCGCGCTGCCGAGCAGTTGCTGTTCGCCCCCGACGGGAAAACCGCCCGGCTGCTGGTGATCTGGCAGGTCAACCCGTACAGCGCCGAGGCGCTGGATGCGACCCGGCTGTTGCCGGTGGCGGCCGGGGAGGCCGCCGCCGGGACCGCGCTGGCCGGTGCGCACTTCGCCAGCACCGGGCTGGCCTCGCTGTCGGCCGATATGCGCGATCAGGTGTGGCGGGATTTCGCCGTATACGGCGCCGTCGCCATCGCCGGTGTGCTGCTGGTGCTGATCGTGCTGCTGCGCAGCATCGCGGCACCGGTGTTCATGGTGGCGGTGGTGACGCTGTCCTTCGCCGCGGCGGCCGGAGTCAGCGTGCTCGTCTGGCAGCACCTGATCGGCATCGATGTCGACTGGTCGGTCTTCCCGGTGTCGTTCATGGCACTGATCGCCGTAGGCGCCGACTACAGCATGCTGTTCGCCGCCCGCATCAGAGACGAATCGGCCGACGGGATGCGGCGTGGCATCCTGCGCAGCTTCGCCAGCACCGGCAGCGTGATCACCACGGCGGGCGTGGTTTTCGCGCTGACGATGTTCGCGCTGATGAGCGGACGGGTGATCAACCTGCTGCAGATCGGCTTCACCGTCGGCGTCGGGCTGCTCATCGACATCACGCTGGTGCGCACCATCCTGGTGCCTGCCGCCATGTCGCTGATCGGTGACCGGATCTGGTGGCCGGGCAAGGCCCGGCGCGGCTGAGGCGCTACTTCGGCTCGATGGTGCCCGAGCTGACGGCGTCCTTCTCCTCGTGCTCGTCGGCGTCCGGGATGTGCTCGGGATGCAGCATCTCGGCGTAGCGCAGCTGCTCGGGGATCCCGAACCCATCGACGAGCAGTTCGGCATGCGGGCGCAGCTTGCGGCACCGGTCGTTGATGGCGCGGGTGACGGCCTTGGAGCGTTCGACCGACAGGAAGCGGTGCTCGACGAACCAGGCCTTGTCGTCTTCGATCACCGTCAGCGCGTACAGATCACACACCAGGCCGAGGATCTCGCGGGCGTCCTGATCCGGGCAGGCGTCGATCCCGGCGACGAAGGCCTCCAGGATGATCCGGTCGATGTGGGCCTGCGCGGTGTGCAGCACGTGGTCCTGCACCGCGTTGAATGCCTCGAACGGTGACATCTCCTTGGCTTTGCTCTGCAGTCGGCGCGCCACCGAGGCGAGCATGTACTCCTCGCGGTCCTCGAACATCTTCACCTGGGTACCGCGGTTGAACAGCGAGCCCTCTTCCTCGTTGTCCTCGCGGGTGTCCACGATGGTCTGCATGATCGTCTGTGCGGCGGTGCGCTTGAGCACCCGCTCGCCGGCGAAGTTGGCGGCGAAGCGCACCCATTCCACCGGGCTCATGCCCTTGATGTCATCGGCGTAGGCCGTCAGCAGTTCCTTGGCCACCAGCTGGGTCAGCACGTGGTTGTCACCCTCGAAGGTGGTGAACACGTCGGTGTCCGCCTTCAGCGCGATCAGCCGGTTCTCCGCCAGATAGCCTGCGCCACCGCAGGCTTCACGCGCCTCCTGGATCGCCGCCGTCGCATGCCAGGTGTTGGCGGCCTTCAGGCCCGCGGCGCGCGATTCCAGCTCGCGCTGCTCCTCGGCGTCCGGGTTGTCCGAGGTCTGTAACTCGTGGGTTTTGGCCACCAGTTCGTTCTGCGCGAACTGCAGCGCGTAGGACTTCGCGATCAGCGGGAACAGCCGGCGCTGGTGCACCAGGTAGTCCATGATCAGCACTTCCTGATCGGCGCCGGGAGCATCGAACTGCCTGCGCTCCAACGCATATCGGGTGGCGATGTCCAGCGCCACCCGGGCCGCGGCGCCCGCGCTGCCGCCGACGGTGACGCGACCGCGGATGAGTGTGCCGAGCATGGTGAAGAAGCGCCTGCCGACGTTCTCGATCGGTGAGGAGTAGGTGCCGTCCTCGGCGACGTCGGCGTATTTGTTGAGCAGGTTTTCCCGCGGGACGCGCACCTGGTCGAACTGGATGCGGCCGTTGTCGACGCCGGGCAGCCCGCCCTTGTAGTGACAGTCCGAGGTGGTGACACCGGGCAGGTCGTTGCCGGCATCGTCGCGGATGGGCACGACAAAGCAGTGCACACCGTGACCCTCCCCGTCGGCGGTGATGAGTTGAGCGAATACCGCTGCCACCCTTGCTGTTTGGGCAGCGCCGCCGATGTAGTCCTTACGCGACGACGGGGTGGGGGAGTCGATGATGAACTCCTGTGCCGCCGGGTCGTAGGTGGCGGTGGTCTCCAGGGACTGGACGTCGCTGCCGTGACCGGTCTCGGTCATCGCGAAGCAGCCCAGCAGTTCCAGGTTGATGATCTTCTTGACGTAGGCGTTGTGGTGCCGTTCGGTACCCAGGTTCTCGATGGCCCCGCCGAACAGGCCCCACTGCACACCGGCCTTGACCATCAGCGACAGATCGCTCATCGCGAGCATCTCGATCTGGGTGACGGCGGCGCCGACGTCGCCGTTGCCGCCGTGTTCCTTCTTGAAGCCGTCCTCGGCCGCGCCGCGGGAGGCCATGATCTTCATCTGCTCGCCGACCTTGGTGCGGGCGATGACGGTGTTGGGTGTGTAGTGCGGCCGGAACACCTCGCCGGACAGTTCGGCACGTACCTCGTTCTTGACATCGCGCCAGCGGCCGTCGAGCGCGTTGCGGAGATGATCTGCGGTAGTGGTCATAGTTGACGGTAACTTGCCCCCGCATCGACGAAGGTAAACCTGAGTACAACGGTGAAAAATCGTCGGCGTTGAATTTGCGACATGACCGAACGGTCCGAACCCGAATCACCCACCGGCCTGCCCCACGTGGCCGATCACCAACACGCCGACGTCACCGGCGGGTGGCTGCGCGCGGCCACCTTCGGCGCGATGGACGGCCTGGTGAGCAACACCGCACTGATCGCGGGTGTGGCGGCCGCGGCGAACGCGCATGCCGTGGTGCTGGCCGGGATCGCCGGTCTGCTGGCCGGGGCCTTCTCGATGGCGCTGGGCGAGTTCACCTCGGTGACGACGGCCAATGAGCAGATCGACTCCGAGGTGAAGGTGGAACGCCGCTCGTTCCGCAATCACCCCGATGCCGAACAGGCCGAGTTGACGGCGATGCTCGTCGATATGGGCATGACGCCGGCGACGGCCGCCACGGCGACCACCGAGATTCACCGCGACGAGACGCGGGCGCTGAACTTCCACCTGGTGCAGGAACTCGGCGTGGACCCCCGCGAGAAGCCCTCGCCCTGGGTGGCCGCGGGATCGTCCTTCGTGATGTTCACCCTCGGCGCGATCGTGCCGCTCATCCCGTACCTGCTGGGCTTCGCATCGCTGTGGGCCGGGCTGGCCTGCGGCGGACTGGGTCTGCTGATCACCGGCGGCTTGGCGGCCAAGTTCACCCGTAAGCCGCCGTGGTGGTCGGCGCTGCGTCTGCTGTCCCTCGGTGGCGTCGCGATCGCCGTCACCTACCTGGTGGGTTCCGTTGTCGGGGTTGCGGTTACCTGAGCCACTCAGTTCCCGACCGTGACCGCGGTGGCCTCATCGGTCAGTTCGTCGATCTCGTCCTCGGGGGCGTCGATCCCGCTCAGATGCCCACGGGCGGTGAAAAGCAGTGCGGCACCGGCCAGCACCGCGCCCGCGCCCACCCAGTAGGGCAGGTGCACGCTGACCCGTTCACCCAGCACGCCGGCCAGCCACGGCGCGACCGCCGCGCCACCGAAGCGCAGGAAGCTGTAGGCCGCCGACGCCACACCCCGCTCAACGGGCGCAGCTTTCATGACCGTCTCGGTGATCAGGGTGTTGTTGATGCCGATGAACAACCCGGCCACCACCACGCAGGTCGCCAGCACCGCCTTGCTGTCGGTGCCGATCGCCATCACCGCCAGCGTCACCGTCAGCGCCAGCAGGTTGACCACCAGGGTCGGCACCGTGCCGAACCGATGCTGTAGACGCGGGGCAACCACCACCGAGGTGAACGCGAGTGCCAGGCCCCAGCCGAAGAAGATCAGGCCGATCTGTTGGGCGTTCATGTCCAGCGGAAACGGGGTGAAGGCCAGCAGGGTGAAGAACCCGAAGTTGTACAGCAGCGCGGTGACCGACACGGCCAGCAGCCCGCGGTGGCGCAGCGCGCGGAACGGGTCGATCAGGCTGGTGGCCTTCTCGGGCCGCGGGGTGGACGGCAGCAGGAACACGGTGACCACGAGCGCCACGGCCATCAGCGCCGAGACCCCGAAGAACGGGCCGCGCCACGAGATCGAGCCCAGCACACCGCCGACCAGCGGGCCGACCGCGATGCCCAGACCCAGCGCCGCCTCGTAGAGGATGATCGCCTGCGCCACCGAACCCTTCGCGGAGTTCACGATGGTCGCCAGCGCGGTCGCGATGAACAGCGCGTTGCCCAGGCCCCACAGCGCCCGCCAGCCGACGATCTCCATGACCGTCGCCGACATACCGGCCAGTCCGGCGCCGGCGATGATGATCACCAGGCCGAGCAGCAGCGTGTTCTTCGGGCCGATCCGGCTGGACACCACCCCGGTGATCAGCATGGCCACTCCCATCACCGCCATGTAGCTGGTGAACAGCAGCGACACCTGCGACGGTGAGGCGTTCAGGTTGTCGGCGATGGGTTTGAGGATCGGGTCGACCAGGCCGATGCCCATGAAGGCGACGACGGAGGCAAAGGCAACGGCCCAAACGGCTTTCGGTTGACGCCACATGGCGGACGAGCTCCTCACTACATATCAGTGCTGATCCGTGGGCGACTGCTGGGCCATGTCGAGCAGCCCGCGCAGCACCCGGATCGCGTCGACGAGCGCGGTGCGGTCGGCGTCGTCGAGGTGTTCCAGATAGGGGTTGATCGCGGCACTGCGATCGGCGCGCACCCGGCTGAGGATCTGGCGGCCCTCTTCTGTGATGGCGATGAGTACGGCCCGGGCATCGCCGGGGTCCTCGGCACGCGCCACCAGGCCGGCGTTCTCGAGACGGCGCACCTGGGTGGTCATCGTCGGTTGCGAGCAGTGGTCGAGGGCGGCCAGATCGGAGATGCGGGTCTGCCCCTGGTCTTCGATGGTCGACAGCAGTCGAGCTTGCGCGAAGGGCAGCGGGAGCTCGATGCGTTGATTGGCCAGCCGGTTGATCCGTGCGACGACGGCCAGCAGGTCGGCGCCGAGAGCCGCGGTGGTGTCCGGACGAGTCACCTGCCCCAGGTTACATAGGGACACTATGCAATGGCAAAACCGGGTGACGTGGGAGCCGTCACAGTGCGGACGGCCGAAGCACTCCGGCGAACTGGCAGAATCGGGTGATGCCTCCCGGTTCGCCAACGTTGCGCCGGGCCGGGTCATTGCAGCCGAACGAACTTGCCCAGGCCGCCGTGATGGCGGCTCTGTGCGCGGCCATCGCGATCATCGCCGTCGTCGTCCCGTTCGCGGCCGCGCTGTCCCTGCTGGGCACCGTCCCGATGGGCCTGCTCGCCTACCGGTACCGGCTGCGCGTCGTGCTGGCCGCGACCATCGCCGCCGCGCTCATCGCCTTCCTGATCGGCGGTTTCGGCGGCCTGATGACCGTCATCAACTGCGCCTATATCGGCGGGCTCACCGGCATCGTCAAACGCCGCGGCCGCGGCCTGCCGGTCGTGGTGCTGGTGTCGGTGGTCGCCGGTGCGGTGTTCGGCATCGCGGCCGTGGTCGCGCTGCTCATCGCGTCCCGGCTGCGTGAGCTCGTGTTCACCGCCATGACCGCCAACGTCGACGGCTCGGTCGCGATCTGGAGCTACATCCCGGAGCTGCGCCCCGCCGCCGAGAAGTTCCGGGAACTGTTCGGGCTGGCCCTGGAGCACTGGCCGATCCTGATCTTCTGCTACGGCCTGTTCGCCATCATGGGTGTCAGCCTGGTCGGCTGGTGGGCACTGTCGCGGGTGCTGAGCCGGCTGCTCGGGGTGCCCGATGTGCACAAGCTGGAGACCGTCGTCACCGACGGACCGGTCGTGCCGGTCCCGATGGCCCTGCGCGATGTGGTGTTCCGCTATCCCGGAACCACCCGCGACGCGCTCGGCCCGCTGTCGATGGACGTACACCCCGGCGAACACCTCGCCGTCACCGGCGCCAACGGATCCGGCAAGACCACGCTCATGCTGATCCTCGCCGGACGCGAACCCACCGAAGGCACCGTGCAGCGTCCCGGCGGGGTCGGGCTCGGCGCCCCGGGCGGCACCGCGGTGATCATGCAGCACCCCGAGAGCCAGGTGCTGGGCACCCGGGTCGCCGACGATGTGGTGTGGGGGCTGCCCCCAGGTACCCACGTCGACGTCCCCGAGCTGCTCTCCGAGGTGGGGTTGGACGGGCTGGGCGAACGCGACACCGGCAGCCTGTCCGGTGGTGAGCTGCAACGTCTGGCGGTGGCCGCCGCGCTGGCCCGCAAGCCCGCGCTGCTGATCGCCGACGAGGTCACCAGCATGGTCGACCAGCAGGGCCGCGACGGCCTGATGTCGGTGCTGGGCGGGCTGACCCGCAAGCGCGACATGTCGCTGGTGCACATCACTCACTACAACGAGGAAGCCGAGGCCGCCGACCGGGTGGTCAACCTGGCCGGCGGATCGGAGATGGTGCAGTCCGCCGAGGTGCCCACCCCCAGCGGTGAGACCCGCTCGGAGGTGCCGGTGCTGGAGCTCGCCGGCGTCAGCCACCGCTACGCCGACGGAACCCCCTGGGCCAAGACCGCGCTGCGCGATATCAACCTGGTCGTGCACGAGGGTGACGGGGTGCTGATCCACGGCCTCAACGGCTCCGGCAAGTCGACGCTGGCGTGGATCCTCGCCGGGCTGACCCTGCCCACCACCGGAACCTGTCTGCTCGACGGCAAGCCGGTCTCCGATCAGGTCGGCGCGGTCGCGCTGTCCTTCCAGGCCGCCCGGCTGCAGCTGATGCGCAGTCACGTGCACCGCGAGATCGCCTCGGCGGCCGGTTTCCCCGCCCGCGACCGGGCCCGGGTGGTCGCCGCGCTGGCCACCGTCGGGCTGGAACCCGCACTGGCGGACCGTCGTATCGACCAACTCTCCGGGGGCCAGATGCGCCGCGTCGTGCTGGCCGGGCTGCTGGCCCGCTCACCGCGGGCCATCGTGCTCGACGAACCGCTGGCCGGGCTCGACGCCGCCAGCGCCCGCGGGCTGCTGCGGCTGCTGGAGGAGCTGCGCCGGGGCGGGCTGACGGTCGTGGTGATCTCCCACGATTTCGCCGGGCTGGAAGAGCTGTGCCCGCGCACCCTGCACCTGCACGAGGGCGCGCTGGTGCCCGTCGCGTCGGGAGCCACCTCATGAGCTCTGCGCAGCGCCGCCCGGTCGTGCTGCTACGACCGGTGCCCGGCGACACCGTCATCCACCGGCTCTGGGCCGGAACGAAACTCGTCACCGTGCTGGCCCTCGCGGTGCTGTTGATGTTCTACCCGGGCTGGCTCCCCATCGCGCTGGTCACGCTGCTGGTGGCGGCCGCGGTGGTGCTGGCGCGGATCCCGCGGGGCGCGCTGCCCTCGATTCCGGGCTGGCTGTGGTTGATCGTGCTGCTCGGTGGGGTCACCGCGGCCTTCGCCGGCGGCACCCCGATCGTCGACCTCGCCGGACTCGAGCTCGAACTCGGCGGGCTGCTGAAGTTCCTGCGGGTCACCGCGGTGTCGATCGTGCTGCTGGGCCTGGGCGCACTGGTGTCCTGGACCACCAACGTCGCCGAAATCGCGCCCGCGGTATCGACGTTGTGCCGGCCGCTGCGCTGGCTGAAACTGCCCGTCGATGACTGGGCCGCCACCCTGGCGCTGGCGCTGCGGGCGTTCCCGATGCTGATGGACGAGTTCAGCGTGCTGTACGCGGCACGGCGACTGCGCCCACGGCTACGGGCGCAGACCCGCCGTGAACGACGCAAGCAGTGGGTCTCCGAGGTGATCGACCTGCTGGCCGCCGCGGTCACGGTGGCGCTGCGGCGCGCCGACGAGATGGGCGATGCCATCACCGCACGCGGCGGGGCCGGTCAGATCGCGGCCGCCCCGGCGCGCCCCGGCGCGGCCGATTACGTGGTGCTCGCGCTGGTGGCGGTGGTCTGCGGCGCCGCCGGGTATCTCGAAGCGGCGTCCTTCCTCAGCACCAGCTGACACACCCGGACCGGTCCGGTCCGCCGATTGTCGGGACCCGACAATCGGCGCGCGGCGGATTGGCCGATTCCGCAGCGCCGTCGCGCTGCGGCCCTCCCATGATGGTGTGACTACCAGCCAAGGAGCGGAGGGATCACATGGTCGGCGTCGATCGCGTCGGCGAGGGACCGCGCAGTGTCATCGTGGTGGGAGCCGGGATCGTCGGGCTGTCCACGGCGTGGTTCCTGCAGGAGCGCGGTGTCACGGTCACCGTGGTGGACCGCGAGGGGGTGGCGGCCGGTTCGTCCTGGGGTAACGCCGGGTGGGTCTCACCGGCGCTGACCCTTCCGCTCAACCAGCCCGGCGTCCTCGGCTACGGGTTGCGGTCCCTGCTCAATCCATCGGCGCCACTGCATATTCCGCTGCGTGCCGACTTCGGGCTGGCCCGGTTCCTGGCCACCTTCGCGCGCCACTGCAACCATGCCTCCGCCGAGCGGGTGGTGCGCGCCAACCAACCGCTGAACGCCGAATGCGTGGAGGCCTTCGACGTTCTCGTCGCCAACGGGGTGGACGCACCGGTCACCGACTCACCGATCGTCGCGCTGTTCGAGAACGACGCCGCGGCCGACGAACTGGGTGCCGAGATCGGGATGCTCGAGCGTGCCGGACTGCCGGTGCAGACCCGCCGACTCAGCGGGGCGGCGCTGCGTGACGCGGTGCCGCTGGCGGCGCCGGACGCCACGGTGGCGCTGGCCGTCGAAGGCCAGCGCTACGTCGACCCCGGCCGGTTCGTGACCGCACTGGGGCGGGCGGTGATCGAACGCGGTGCCACGCTGCGTACCGAACGCGTCGTCGATGTGAGCACCAACGGCCGAGTGGTCGTGCGCACCGCCGGCGGGCAGGATCTGACCGCCGACGCCGTCGTCCTGGCCACCGGCGCATGGCTACCCGACCTCGCCGAGCATTGGATCCGGGTGCCGATCCGGGCCGGCCGGGGGTATTCGTTCACCGTCCCGCTGGACCGCGCGATGCCGGGCCCGATCTATCTGCCGACCGTGCGGGTGGCCTGCACGCCCTACCGCGGTGCGATGCGGGTGGCGGGCACCATGGAATTTCGCGGCCCCGATGAGCCCGTGGTCCCTGCCCGGGTGCGCGCGATCGTCGACTCGGCGGCCCGCCTGCTCGACGGTGTGCGCTGGGAGGGACGCAGCGATGTCTGGGTCGGCCCGCGCCCGGTCAGCGCGGACGGACTGCCGGTGGTCGGGCAGGTCAGCGCCGGGCTCTATGTGGCCGGCGGGCACGGCATGTGGGGCCTGGCGCACGGACCGGTCACCGGCCGGCTGCTGACCGAACAGATCACCACCGGTAAGCAACCCGAAGCCCTGCGTGCCTTCGACCCTTTGCGCTAGCACTTTCCACCCGTCGTCAGGGGCGGCGCGGCGACCCACCCGCCCCTGACGACAAACTCCTGCCATTACGGTGGGTTCCGTGACACGTCGAACCGTCGACCCCGACTTCCTCGCGCTGCCCCGCCGGGCGCTGGCCGATGCCGCGTTGTCGGCGGCCCGCGCGGCCGGGGCCAGTTACGCCGATCTGCGGATCCACCGCCTCACCAGCGAAGTCGTGCAGCTGCGCGACGGCGAGCTGGAGAGCTCCACCCTGGACCGCGAGATCGGGCTGGCGGTGCGCGTGATCGTCGACGGCACCTGGGGTTTCGCCTCGCACGCCGAACTGGACCCCGCGATCGCCGCCGACACCGCGCGCCGCGCCGTGCGGGTCGCGACCACGCTGGCCCCGCTGAACGCCGAACGCATCGAGCTGGCCGCCGAGCCCGTCTATGACGACCTGAGCTGGGTGTCGGGCTACCGCATCGATCCGTTCACGGTGCCCGGCCCGGACAAGATCGCGCTGCTCGCCGACTATTCCGAGCGGCTGTTGGCCGCCGACGGGGTGGACCACGTGTCGGCCAGCCTGCAGGCGGTCAAGGAGCAGACCTACTACGCCGATACCTTCGGCACCTCCACGACTCAGCAGCGGGTGCGGGTGCAGCCGGTGCTGGAGGCCGTCAGCGTGGACCCGTCGGCCGGGTCGTTCGAGACGATGCGCACCCTGGCCCCGCCGACGGCGCGCGGCTGGGAAGCCGTCGCCGATGACAGCGTCTGGAACTGGAGCGCCGAGCTGGCCGAGTTGCCGGCGTTGCTGGCCGAGAAGGTGAAGGCGCCCAGCGTCACCGCCGGCGCCTGCGACCTGGTCATCGACCCGTCCAATCTGTGGCTCACCATCCACGAATCCATCGGGCACGCCACCGAATACGATCGGGCCATCGGCTACGAAGCGGCCTACGCGGGCACCTCGTTCGCCACCCCGGACAAGCTGAACAGCATGCAGTACGGCTCACCGGTGATGAATGTGACCGCCGACCGGACCGTCGAACACGGCTTGGCCACCGTCGGTTTCGACGACGAGGGGGTGCGCGCGCAAAGTTGGGACCTGGTGCGCGACGGACTGTTCGTCGGCTACCAACTGGACCGGGTGTTCGCGCCGCGGCTGGGGGAGTCGCGGTCCAACGGGTGTTCCTACGCGGACTCCGCGCACCACGTGCCGATCCAGCGGATGGCGAATGTCTCCTTGCAGCCGGGCGCCGAGGACCTCAGCACCGACGACCTGATCTCGCGGGTCTCCGAGGGCATCTACATCGTCGGCGACAAGTCCTGGTCAATCGACATGCAGCGGTACAACTTCCAGTTCACCGGGCAGCGGTTCTTCCGGATCCGGGACGGCAAGCTGGATGGTCAGCTGCGCGATGTCGCCTATCAGGCCACCACCACCGACTTCTGGGGATCGATGGAGGCGGTCGGGGGTCCGTCCACCTGGCGGCTGGGCGGCGCCTTCAACTGCGGTAAGGCCCAACCCGGCCAGGTCGCGCCGGTCAGCCACGGCTGCCCGTCGGCATTGTTCCGAGGAGTGAATGTGCTCAATACCCAAGCCGAATCGGGCCGCTCGTGATCGCCGCACAGCAGCTCGTCGACCAGGTGCTCGCCGAGGCCGCGCGCCTCGGCGGTGCCGACGAGACCACCGTCATCGTCACCGACCGTGCCGATGCCTCGTTGCGCTGGGCCGGGAATTCGATGACCACCAACGGAGAATCCCGGGGCCGCAGCACCACGGTCATCTCGGTGGTGCGCCGCGGTGAGCAGGCGCATGTCGGCTCGGTGAGCTCCACCGAGGTCGATCAGGCCGCTCTCGCGGCGCTGGTCGCGGCGTCCCAGGCGGCCGCGGCGTCGGCGCCGGCAGCCAGCGACAATGCCCCCGCGCTGCCCGGTGGGCCGGCTCCCGCGGACTGGGACACGCCGGTGCCGAGCACCGGAGCGGACGTATTCGCCGATGTGGCAACCAGTCTGGTGCGCGGCTTCCGCGGCGAGGACCGGCTCTACGGGTACGCCCGGCACATCCTGGAGACCACCTTCGTGGCCACCTCGGGTGGGCTGCGCCGGCGCTACACCCAGCCGACCGGTTCGGTGGAGATCAACGCCAAACGCCACGGCGCCAGCGCGTGGGCCGGTGTCGGCACACCCGATTTCGTCAACGTGCCCACCGACGGACTGCTCGACGAATTGTCGACCCGGCTGGGCTGGGCGGCGCGCACGGTCGAACTGCCCGCGGGTCGCTACGAGACGCTGATGCCGCCCTCGACCGTCGCCGACATGCTCATCTACCTGGGCTGGAGCATGGACGGCCGCGGTGCCCAGGAGGGTCGCACCGCGCTGTCGGCGCCCGGCGGTACCCGGGTGGGGGAGAAGCTCACCGACCTTCCGCTGACCCTGTACTCGGATCCGACAGCGCCCGGGCAGGAGTGCACGCCGTTCGTGGTGGCGTCGCGGTCCTCGGAGCAGTCCTCGATCTTCGACAACGGGATGGACATCGGCCGGGTCGACTGGCTGCGCGACGGCACCATCAACGCGCTGGCCTACCCGAGGGCGGCGGCCGCGGAATTCGATGCGCCGGTGACGGTTCCGGCTGACAACCTGCTGATGACCGGTGGCACGAGATCGCTGGCGGACATGATCGCGGGCACCGAACGCGGGCTGCTGCTGACCACGCTCTGGTACATCCGCACGGTGGACCCGGCGGTGCTGCTGTTGACCGGGCTGACCCGTGACGGGGTGTACCTGATCGAGGACGGGGCGGTGACCGCCGCAGTCAACAACTTCCGGTTCAACGAGAGCCCGCTGGATCTGCTGCGCCGCGCCACCGAGGCCGGCATCAGCGAGCCGACCCTGCCGCGGGAATGGGGCGATTGGGCGACCCGGGCGACCATGCCGTCCTTGCGGATTCCCGACTTTCACATGTCGTCGGTGAGTCAGGCGCAGTAGTCGGTCCGCGAGGCCGTCAGGTCAGATGAGGGTAGGCCTCGTCGCGGCGCTGGAATTTCAGGATCTCGGGGTTGATGATGGTGCCTTCTCGAATCTCGATGGCGCGCGCAATCGTCGCGCTGGCATCCCAGGCGGCAGGTCCGTTGAGCACCGTTTCGATGTGCGGAAGCAGGGCCTCGCTGATTTCCCACGTGGCCGAGTTCCACAGGTAGGACGGGCTGTGATCCACCGCGTAGTAGTGGATGCCATTGGCCTTCTCGATGACCGGGTCGGTGAACGAGGTAGGGCGCGCCCAGCTGAAACCCATTCCGGCATCACAGGACACGTCGATCAGCAGGCTGTCCGGGGTGAACGCCGCGAGATCGTCCTCGGTCACGAAGATCAGGGGAGCATTGGGATCCTGGAGCACACAGTTGACGACGATGTCGTTCTCGGCCAGCAGGCGTGCCACCGGTACGGCGCCGTCCTCCGGTGTGTCGGCCAGTATCTGCTCGGGGTTGTCGTCATCGGGCCGCATCTGGATGATCTGAGTCGACGGGATCGGTGACCCGACCGCGGCCACGTCGCGGTTGGTGAGCACCCGGACGTTGTCGACACCGTGTGCGTTCAGGGCGGTGACCGCGCCGCGGGCCGTCGCGCCGAAGCCGAGGACGGCGGCCCTGAGTCGGCGACCGTAACTGCCGGTCACGCCGGCCAGTTGCATGGCGTGCAGCACGGAGCAGTAGCCCGCGAGTTCGTTGTTCTTGTGGAAGACGTGCAAGCCGAAGCCGCCGTCCGCCTGCCAGTGGTTCATCGCCTCAAAGGCGATCAGCGTCTGTCGCCGGTCGATGGCGACCTGGGTTTGGGTGAAATCCTGCACGCAGTGCGGCCACCCCCAGACGACCTGCCCGACTCTCAGCTCCGCGAGGTCCTCGGCCTGCACCTTGGGCAACACGATGACGTCGCACTCGGCGATCAGCTCGGCCCGCGATCTCATTCCGCCGACGAGTTCGGCCAGCCCCTCGTCGGTGGCGCCGAAATCCTCGCCGTAGCCGTGTTCCAGGAAGATCCGCTGCCGAAGTTCGGGTTCGATCCTGCTGAAGTGTGCCGGGTGAATCGGCAGCCGCTGCTCATTGGGTTTCCGCGAGCGGGCCATGACGCCGAGTGAAAGTAGTTCCGCCTCAGTGGTTGTCATGCGCAGCCAGCCGAACGCGATGGGACGGAGCGTCGGGTCAGGGATTTTCGATCAGATTTATCAGACATAGCGAGCCCTTTACTATGAGGCCTGAGCGGCCCCTATGCCCGCAACATTACCTCGCCCACCACATCGCACTTTCACACCTGAAGTTTCGAGTTTCCGCCGACTCAGGTGCGTTGTGGGGGAGGATCGAGGCCGTGCTGGACCTACTGACCGATCTGGTGGCGCTCTCCCCGGACGGGCTCACCCGCGAGAACATGCTGCTGCGCACGGTGTGCGCGCAGGCGGTGCGGCTGGCGCCGCTGCCCTTCGAGGCGGTGACGGCATCCTCGCCGGCCGATCCGGTGCTGGCAGAGTTCGCCGAGCAGTTCAGCGTCGACGTTGCCGGGGTGTCCGCCGAGCAGCGGGCCGCGCTCGTCTCGGCGTACGGGGCCGAGGTGCTCGGGGTGGCGGCGCTGATGTACGTCGCCGATTTCGTGCCCCGGGTGCGCGCCGGGCTGAGCGCGCTGGGCATGACATTCCCGGACCCGGACGGCTGGGATCACGCCACCCATCCGGCGGATGCGCTGCTGAACCGGTTCACCTCCGCGGTCGGCGCGATGCGCGGGCTGGACCCGTTGACCACCGAGATCATCCGGCTGCGTGGGGCCACCCAGCACAACTGCCGGCTCTGTAAGTCGCTGCGCGAGACGACCGCCCTGGATGCGGGCGGGACCGAGTCGCTGTACGACGACATCGGGGCCTACAGAGAGTCCGAGCAGCTGACGCCGGCGCACAAGGCGGCGCTGCGCTATGTCGATGCGCTGATCTGGACACCGTCATCGGTCGACGATGCGGCCGCCGGTGTGCTCGAACACTTCTCGGCCGAACAGGCCCTGGAGATCACGCTGGATGTGATGCGCAACGGCACCAACAAGATCGCGGTCGCGCTCGGTGATACCCCGCGGGTGGCCGACGGGGTGGAGCACTACCTGCTGGGTGTCGACGGGCAGCCCGTGTTCAGCTCGTAGCGGCCTTCTTCTTCAGCACGAGCGCCGGCAGGATCAAGGTGGCGATGGCGGTGACCAGCCAGACGACCACGGTCGCCGCGATCCAGGAGCCGGTGCCGCGGATGCTGATACCGCTGGAGAACAGCGAGGCCAGGATCAGCGCGGCCAGAGTGGAGACCAGGCCGATCCCGCCGAGGAAGGCCGAGGCGTACCGGCTGGCCATCTTCAGGAAGAACGGCGACAGGATGCCCTGCGCGACGGTGAAAATGACCACCGCGGTGAGGAATCCGAGCGGGCGCAGTGTCATGCCGGGCACGATCAGCGAGGCGACCAGCAGCCCGATGGCCGAGGACCCCAGGAACACGGCGATGCGCAGCAGGAATCTGATCACCCGGTGAGCGTAACCGGGGTGCGGGCCAGGTGGGGGTGCTGTGCGAACATAGGTGCCGCTATACGCGTCGGGGCGGTAGCTCAGTTGGTCAGAGCCGGGGACTCATAATCCCTTGGTCGCGGGTTCGAGCCCCGCCCGCCCCACTTCAGAGGCTGTTTTTCACGATCAGCGTCAGCAATCCGGCGTTTATTCGGCGTTTATAGCGGCGTCCAGCAGGTCGGCAACCTCGGTATGCACCCGCCCGCGGGCCATGTAGCGGTCCTGCGTCATCGACACTTTCGAGTGCCCGAGCTGGTCAGCGCCGATGCGGGCCGACAGGCCGCCGTCGTCAATCAGGGTTGCCACCGTCTTGCGGAATGAGTGGCTGGTGACCTCAGGGACGCCGAGAGCTTCGCGCACGCTGCGCCACGCCTTGCCGAAGTTGTTCGGGTCGCGCCAGGTGCCCGAGGTGGCCGGAAAAATCATGTCCTGCTCGCCGACGTACTCGCGGCCGTGCCGGGCGGTGAGCATGTCGACGGCGAACTTGGGGAGCGCGACGGTGCGCAGTCCGGCGGCCGTCTTGGTGTCCTCCACCCGTTGCAGGCCGTGCCCGGTCGCGCGCACCAGCTTGCCGGTGACGCTCAGGGTGGCCGCGTCGGCGTCGAAGTCTGACCACTGCAACGCCAGCAGCTCGGACCGGCGCAGGCCGGTAGCGACCAGCAGCGTGATCGGGTCGGCCAGATCGTGTTGTGCGCAGTACGCCGACGCGCGCACGCCGATCAGCAGAGCGCGCACCTGTTCGGCCGTCAACGCGTCGGCACCCTTGGGCGCAGCTTTCGGCCTGATCGTGTTCACGTCGCGCACCGGGTTGGCGGTCAGTGCGCTGGCCATCACGGCGAGCTGCAGACCGCCGCGCAAAATCGTCTTGGACTGTTTGGCCATCGTCGCGCCGTGCGCGGTGCGCATAGAGCGCAGCGCAGCATCTAGCCGCGCGGTGGTCGCTTCGCGCACCCGCACGCCGCCAAGGAATTTCCGCAGCTTCTCGGCGGTGAACGTGTAGGTGGCCAGCGTGGCGACTGACCGGCCGTCTTCGGCGAGACGTTGCAGGTGCTGGTCTACCAGCGCCATTACCAGCGTGTCGGGTCCAACGGTGTCGGTGGCACCGGGTGCCTGCCGTTCGGCCAGCGCGGCTATCAGGGCATCCTCGGCCAGCTTGCCGTACTGGTCGAATTCATCGAACGGGCCGCGCCGTTCGACCTTGCGCGTCACGCCGTCGCTGTCGCGGTAGCGGCACTCCGCGAGCCATACGCCGTTGGCTTGCTTGGTTCGCCGGATGCGGCCGTGCTGCCCGATGCGCAGCGGCGGTCTACCGGCCATCGTCGTCCTCAATCGAATCAGCCAGCAGATCAACATATTTGGCGACCCGCTTCGCTTCGCGGCGCAGCAGCTTGGCCCGCTGTTGTGGGTTGACCTCACCCGGGTTGTCGCCGGTGACCGCCTCGCGCACCAGCCCGGTCAGCACACTGATAGCCATCAGCTCGGGCCGTTTCCATGTGGCGTTGACTGCCTGGCGGTGGTCATCGGCGAACGTCTGGAATTCGACGGGATCGGCGGTCGGTGGCCAGGGGTCGGTACCCGAAATCCATTGATTCACGGCGTGATTAGGAATCGGCTCGCTGTCGCGGGTGAGTTGGATTGACCCGTCTACCGGGGTCAGTAGGTCGACCAGCGGGACATTGAGCGCCAGTGAGAACGCCAGAGCATCCACCACGGCGACCCGGCGCTTGCCGCGCTCAGATTCCGAGATGACTGAAACGGCCATAGGTGCGCCGATGGTTTCCAGTCGGTCGGCGAGCTGCCGCATGGTGATGCCGCGGGCCGCCCGTGCGCGCCGCAGGTTGTTGCCGACCACCGCGTCGATGTCCCGTTGACTCTCCGTCATGAGCGTCACAGTACCCCAATTCTGGAATTACATAATGCTCAGGACGTGCCAAACAGTGCCGGTTGTGCCTACTGTGTTTGCTACAGGTCCGAATAGCACCCCTGAGAGCGAGGTAACCACGATGGACACAACCGAGGATCGGTGGCTGACGCGGGCAGAGCTTGCCGAGCGTCTGCAACTACCGATCAAGACAATCGCCACGTGGCCGAGCACCGGCCTCGGTCCGCGCTTCGCCAAGTTTGGCAAGCATGTGCGCTACCGGTTGTCGGATGTAATCGCTTGGGAGAACGGGCAGTTTCGCGAGGTCGGCGACGTGCCCGAAGTCGTGACGGTGTAGCAACCCGAGAACGCAGGCGGCCCGCTCAGGGTCGCCGAGCGGGCCGCCGAACAGTCGTCCACCACCACAGCGAAAGACCGAGCACCATGCTAGCCGAACCGGCATCACGCGGCGATACGCCAGAGCAAGGCCACGAGAAGGCGGCTTTGCTGCACCCCGACGTGCTCGACAGGCTCATGCCCGACAGCGGTTGGGCATCGCTGGAGCAGTGGCGCGCCAACGCTGCGCCGGTGCTGCCGACGATGGACCCATTCGACCTCGGCATGCTGGAGCTGGGCGGCGAACGGGAATGCCGCGAACTGGATAAACGTGCCCGTGAGCACCGCGACGGCAAGCGAATTCCAGTCGACGGCGCTGGCCAGGGTGACGGGTCGCTTGAGTTGCGCCGGTACGCCAAGCGAGCCGAGGCGGCAGAGCGTGACGAACTGGCCGAGCTGGCGGCCATTACTTCCGGTGTCAACACCGACCTGTACAACACGGTGTTGCGACTTGATCAGCTGTACCTGTACCTGAGTCCAGAGGATCACAAGCGGAACCGGGAACGTATGCGGCCCTTGTATGTTGACGCCTGCTGCGCCGCCGGGCTGGTTGCGCGCGACGGTGAGCCATCGGTGCACGCAACGATTGACTCTGCCTTCAATGCAGTCGACAGGTCCGGCGAGCTTCCCCCGCTGACGGAACGGCGGGGGGACCACGGCCACGCCGACGACACGGTGCGTGTGCGCGAGCCGTTGCCGACCGGGGCGGCCGCCGCGCAGGATGCCGAACCATCCGACGACGATGACCGGCCGCCGCTGTATGCCGACGTGGCGCGATTTCTAGCCGGTGAGCTGCCGGACCCGCCGACACCAACGGTATTGGCGCGCCAAGACGGCCGCCAACTGTTCTATCGCGGGCAAGTCAATACGGTGTTCGGCGACCCTGAGTCGGGCAAGACATTCGTTGCGTTGGCGGCCTGCGCCGAGAGTTTGTGCGCTGGCGGACGTGCGCTGTTCTTTGACCTCGACCACAACACGATGCCCGCAATTGTATTGCGGCTAATCATGCTTGGTGTGCCGCGGGAGATTTTGGCCGACTCTGACCGGTTCCGCTACTGCGAGCCGATGGGTGCCGTCGATCTACACCAGGTGGTGGACGACTGCGCCGGGTGGCGGCCGGATGTCGTGGTGGTCGACTCGCTCGGTGAACTGTTGCCAATGCTCGGTGCGTCCAGCGATTCCGCGGATGACTTCACCATGGCGCATGCGAAGGTGCTCAAGCCGCTGGCCAGGTGCGGTGCAGCGGTCATCGTGGTGGATCACCTGGCGAAGAGTCCGACTTCGCGGGTGCACGGGCCGGGCGGCACGATGGCCAAACGCCGGGTGCTCGGTGGGGTGTCGCTGCGGGTGAAGGTGGGCCGCGCGTTCGCGCCGGGCAAGGGCGGCACTGCGCACCTGATTCTGAACAAGGATCGGCACGGCGGCGTGCGGGCGCACTGCCCGTCCGGTGAGCGCGAGCCGATGGCGGGCACGTTCGTGCTCGACGGCCCCGATGCGGACGGCGTGTGCGCGTGGCGCGTCCTGTCACCGCTGCCCACGCTGAATGTCGATGAGCGGGGACGGGAGTATCTGGGCGCGCTGCGCGAGGCATCACCGGCGGCGGTGAGCGCCGAGCAGCTGGCCGAGCTGGTGTCCGGCGAGCCGCCCGCGACGAAGGCGCAGATCGAAAAAGCGCGGCACTGGCTGACCAAGCTCACCGAGGACGGGCACGCCGAGATTGCGCGCGAAGGCGGCCGCGGTAAGCCCCAAACCTTGTGGGCGTGGTCGGAGCCGAGACCCGCGTTTTTCGAGCAGCCGGGGGTACAGGCGGGTTTCTTCGATCCCGAGGCGGCGGACCTGTGACCAGCGGTTATTTAAATCAGACGGAAATCAGACGGACAGAGCAGAAGCGGGGGCGGCAGGGCTGTGACCAGCGGAGATAAATCAGACGGGAAATCAGATGTCGTGTGCAATGCCGAAATCAGATTTGAAATCAGACGGGAGCAGACGTGATCTGCTCATTCGCAAACGCGCAGGTCAGGCCATGTGTTGCAAATCAGACGGGAGCAGACCGCCCTCTCCGAGGCGAGCAGGCAGACGGGCGCACACCTTTAGGTGCGCCCTGTCTGCTCACCGAGGGCCGCCACCGCGGAGGTCTGTTCGACACCCAACCCAACCCCGAAAGGACGCCCCACATGGCCAGCGCTGAGCCCTACCGCTGCCACATCTGCGGCCACCAGATCGCCCGCAGCGCCACGCACCTACTCAGCGCTGGCCATCTCGGCGTCACGTGCCTGCAGTGCTCTGAGAAGTCCGCCACGCACGCGCAGATGTTCCCGGGCTGCCCGCACAGCTGGCATCGGGTCACCGACCATCACCCGACGCACGCGACCCGTGCGGGTGCGCGCTGGTGGTTCGCCCGTCAGGCGGCCCACGCGTGACCGCGGTGGCTGACCGAGCGGCCGAACTGGGCTGGACGCGGGTGTCAGACAACCGCTGCCCGCTGAGCCTGCGTCGGCGTGGCCGCCGTCACGCGGGGGTCAACTGCTGGTGCGCCCACAGACTCAACGACCACGCCGCAACGTGGCGCGACACCAGCGGCCGCAAGTTCGTGCTCTGGCAGCCCTACTGGGCCAGCGTGGACGCCATCACCGAGTTGTTGCCGCACACCCGCGACGCCGGACTGCGCATGTGGATCTGCCCGCCGGTCTACAGCAACGGCGTGATCGGCATCCGTTTCGAGGTGGATGAACGGCCGGAGTGTGCCGTCTGCGGAGAGCGTGGGCACGACCCCGGCCGCGGTGCCCGGCTGGTGCATGACGATCCGGCGGTCGATTCTCGCTGCCTCGACGCGGCGTACACGTGGGGGTTCACGCTATGACCACGTACGCTGCCCGCGCGGCCGTGCTGCGCACCCTGACCCGCGGACCGCACACCGGCGCGCAGCTGCGCCGCGCGGTGCGCTATGCCCACCGCGACGGCCTACCCGCGGCGCTCGCTGAGCTGACCGCCGCCGGGCTGGTGATCGCCAGCCCGGCACGCGGTGGCGGTATCCGGTACGCACTGGCTGAGCCGGTGCACCCGTCGATCCCTGCGGCCGAGAACCGCCGACGCAACGCGGGCCAGCTGTGCGACCGCTGCGGGGTGCGCAAGCGCCGCGCTACCGGCCTGCTGTGCGGATCGTGCCTCGCCGAGCTGGCCCGCGCAGAGGTGGCACCGTGACCGCGCCGATAGCCGCCTACGGGGTGCGCCGGGCCGTCCTGCGCCACCTCGCGGCCGTCGCGCCGCAGTCCATCGCCGGGGCGAAGCTGCGGGTGATGCTGCGCAGCACGAACCGGCACGCGCTCGACGGCGTGCTCGCCGAGCTGGCCCGCGATGGCCTGATCGTCTACCGGCCTGCCCGCTGCGGTGGGCGGCGGTTTGCGCTGGCACCACAGAGTTCACGAACAAATAGGCACCACAACATGATTGGAGATAGACGATGAACGTCGATTACCCCGACCAGGTGGCACGCGAGCACCCGTTGCGCTGGCGCGCGGAAGCCGCGTTCCGCTGGTTGCAGATGAGATTGGGGCGCGAGCACTGGACCGACAGCGAGCTCCACGCGGCCCTGGAGTTCCTGGCGATCTGCGAGACCGGCGCACTGCACGACAGCGACGGCGTAGCCGCGATGGTCGCCCGGTACGCCGATCAGCACGCACTCGCGCGGGCGGCGGTGTGGACCGTCGCGAAGTCACTGCACGCCACCGACGACCCAGAGGGGTTGGTTGCGGCGTGGATGTCACCCTGGCCCAGTCCGAACGCCACCGACCGGCAACTCACGAACTACCGGGTACGGGCCGAGGTGCTGGAGTTCGCCGCCGCGGTGATACAGCTCTTGACGATCCCCGTGGAGCGGATTTCCGAAGCTCACCCCTACTGCGAGGTGACCGAACGGGCCACGCCGTGCACGCTGCACACCCTGGCGGCGGTCGGCTTGTTGGTGGAGCTGTACGAGAATCGCCCGCTGGCGTTCGCAGCGATGCGGCAGCAGCTCGACGGGGGTGCGGAATGACCACGATCCCCGGTGTGGGCGAGCCATTGCAGGACAACGGTGCACGGGGCGTTGCCACGTTCACAGAGCTGCCGCCGGATTTGCAGAACGCCGAGGACTCCACGCTGGCGGCGGACCGCTCACGCTGGGATGACGGGTGGTCTACTGGCCGCGGGCTGTTCTGGAGGCGGATCAAGACAGTGGTGCCGGGCATCCGCCGCGACGGGGTAGAGCCGGAACCGGAGTGGGTCCGCGTATTCGACCGGCCAGCGTCGTTTTCTGAGCGAATGCTGTTGGAGCACTTGGGTTATGAATTGCCCGACGACGATCTGGTCACCCGCGTGACCTTCTTCGGCCCGGTCAGAAACCGACGCTGGCCACAACTGATGGACAACCAGGAACAGGAACAGCCATGAGCGTTGACGCCACACACACCGACACCGACCCCGCCGAGGTCGACCCCGTTGACGAACCGGAGATCACCGAGGACACCCCCGAGGTGGACGCCGAGGCCGCCGCGGACGATCAGCAGCCCGACGACAAGATCGGCCGCGAGGCCGCACGGTACCGGCGACGCCTACGTGAGGCCGAGGCCGCAAACGAGGCCCTGGTGACCGAGCACGCCGCCGCGCTGGCCAGTGTTGAGTCTGCGCACGCTGCGACCACCGACACGCTCTCACGGCAGCGTCAGGCCATCGTGGATGCCACCCTGGCCGGTGCCGGGCTGGACCCGAGGCTGGCCAGCGCGGCAGGCATCACCGCCGACGCCGTGCTGACCGATGACGGTTTGATCGACGGGCAGAAGCTGCGGACCGCCGTCGCTGCGGCCGTCGCCGAGTTCGGCGTGAGTCCCCGAGGCAAAGGCCCAGTTCCGAATCGCCAGCAGGGAAATCCCAGCACGGGCAACGGCGGTGGCGCGACATGGTCAAGCGTGCTCGGTGGGCGGCGGTGAGCCGAAATATGTTGAACAGCAACGTGTTAGGTAGTGCAGTCCGGTAGATGGTCGAATTGCATTGCAACACAGTCAATCTCGTGCGTCACGACATGTAGACGGGCTATTGTTTGCGGGACGTGTGGACAGTGTTTGCTGAGATGGCGATCTGCGCCGCGGCTGCGAAGGGTGTACGACCGACATTGAGCTGCGAGTATGAGTGAACCGGGACCATAGTCGGCGGCGGTACGCTAGCGTTGCTGAAAACCGGCTTAGTCGTGATTCGCCCGGCCAATCGCGGTCCATTTGTGCAGGTCAGAGGCCGTTTTTGAACCTACTAGCGACGCTCGATTTGGAGTGAGATCCCTTGAAACACAGTAGATTTCGGTATGTTAGGACAAATCGAGACCTGCTGCCGCACATGCGATCTCGGGTCGAAAATCTGGGTTTTGAGCCTACGAAGAACGGCGCGTCAAGCCGCCCGGCCTCGCAAGGGGGGTCAGGGGGTAACCCCCACCCCCAAACGAGTTGTGCTACATGCGATTTCGCGAAGGCGCGATGTGCGAACGCGTATGCACCACAACGACTTTCACGCATTGGGCGTGATCGAACACATTGAGCCACAGTCGAATTGGACGATCCGCCGGGCGTGAACACGCTTGCACCACAGTGACTTTCACGCATCGGACTAGGCACCTCGCATCGGCCGGTAACGTGCACGGAATAGTTTGCTGTGACACATCGCCATAGTTGCGCACATAGCACCTAACCTCGCTCGACTAGGCATCGGACATCGTAGGAAACGGTTAGCTCGCGGGTATCGACAGACGAGAGGCCGCCCACCGAAGTGGTGGACGGCCTCTCTCTTTGACCCCCGCTGGTGCTTCAGGTATGACCACCGGGGCCAAGCTCTAGTACATCGGGAAGTTCATCACCGAGGGCCGACGCACATACGGCGCAAGGCTGACCTTGTCCGTGCGCGACAGCCACGGTGACCCGATCACGACGTCGGCACCGAGCTTGACGGTGTGGCTCATTACCGACAGCGAGCTACCGAACTGCTCGGTGCCCGCCGGTATGTTAGACGCTCCGGTGAGGGCACGTGCTGCCATGCGGCTGACGACCACTCGCACGGCCTCGGGAACGTCGTCTAGGGCGTCCCAGTCGCGCCGTAGGTACCCGACGACCAACACCGACGCCTCGGTGAGCAGACCAGCCACAGCGGCTGACTCTGCCCCTGCCAGCTCGCGGCCTAGGCGTGCCTCGACATCGCTGTCGGCGGCCAGCGCGGTCACTACGAGCCGCCGTGCTCGATCTTCACCACGGCCGCCGGGTGAGGCCACCCGAACGACACGCGCAGCGTGGTTCGGACGGCAACCCGGTCGCTGGTGAAGAACACGGAACCGTCCACATCGAGACTGGCATCCTGCGCCTGCACTACGTAGCTGAGTCGCCCGCTCTGATCGTCGGGGTCCGCCGGGATGTACGAGGCCGGGATACCCCACACGGTGTGATCGTCCACAGCCGGGGACGTGAGCAGCGGTGCACCGAAAATCTGACGACGGCCCGGCAGGGTCGGGTCGACACCGAGCAGCGGCTCATTTGATCCGCTCTCACGCTTGAGCTGCGCCAACGCCAGTACGGTGTTCGGCGATGCAACCCAAGCGACAATGACGGCACCGACGGTTTCCGCGAGGCTCTGCCCTTCGGCGAATGCATCCAACGTCTGGATGGTTCCGGCGTCCACCTCGGAGACCCCGGCGAGCGCGCCGAGGCCGGACGGCCCATTGGCGGTGGTGGTACCGAAGAATGCCGCATCGACCGCGCGGGCGCTGTCGCGGGCCAGGGCCTGGCCGACCACATCGGCAGCACTGCCATTCAATGAGTCGGTAGCGAGCTCCTTGCTCACAACGCTCAGTGCCGCAACCTTTTTCGGCGTGACGATCAGCTCGGAAATCTCGGCGTCGTCGGCCGGGATCTCGGCACCTTCGGCGACGAACGACGCGGACGGGTCGGCAGTCAGCAGCGGGATACGGAAATCGTGGCTGCCGATCACGGCAACCTGCGACACCTGGTAGGCCACCGACAGGCGGGATACCGGCCGGACGACAAGGTCGCCGATTTCTTCGGGGGTCAGGATTCCGGCAGCGCCGGACGTGTACAAGGGCATGGTCTTCTCCAGACGTGAGCGTGAGGGATCGAATCGGGACGATCAACCGGCCAGCTCGACTGGAACCGGGTTGCTCCGCTGGAGCGACGTGCCGTGTGGCCGGGTCACAGACCTCGGTGGCGCACGGCGGGTGTTGCATTCCCCCGATCACGCGGCCCGGTAGCCAGCCATCAGCCAGGCTCACGGGCCGCGCGTCGGAGTCTCCGCGGGCCGACCGCCTGACTGGAACAGACGGCGGCCCCACGTTCACCCGGGGCCTGACCCAGCTCGACAGGGCCTCGGTGCCGTCAATCCTGCCGGGTGTCCGTGGTGGGCGCAAACAGCGCATGAAAGTGCGCGTACACCCCTGTGCCGCCTACTGCGGGCAGGATCGGGGGATGACGACCAAAACAGCCCGCGCGCTGGCCAGCGAGCAGCAGCCCAACGGGGCGGTAATGGCTGAGCTGACCGCGTACGTCCGCGAGCACGTCGACCCCGAGGCGCAGCGGGTGATCAAGGCAAAGACTCTGCCTGAGCCGCCGGACACCAGCCAGTCGCCACCGCGGACCTGGTTTGACGTTGACTACGTGTAGCCCGGCCCGTGCAGACCTCTGGCCAGCGGCGGGCGGTTGGAGGACTCACCCGGCGTTTATTCGCCGGTAATGAACCGGAATCGACCGGAATTGACCGCCTCTAGGTGGTCGTCCTGTGGCACGTAATCAGCTGGGGGACAGGCGATAACGGGACGCAACCGGAATCGTCAAAATTGCTCGGTTGCAAATCCCTTGGTCGCGGGTTCGAGCCCCGCCCGCCCCACTTCAGAGGATTACTCGCGCCCACGCGTCGTGCACCGCGGACAGGGCATCCCTCGACGAGACGGTGAGGCGGGTTTGGCCGGCGAGCTGGTTCCGCCAGTCGGCCTCTGTCGGCGCCTTCGTGAAGTCGCGCAGAGCCGGCGGTTTGTTGGTGGGGCCAAGACGGCGGTACAGGGTTCCGGCTTCGGCGTCGATGGCGCCGATCTGGTCAAGCGCCCACAGAACCCACAGATCACGGGATGCGCGGCGGTCGAACCATGTCGCGGTCTTGGATGCCGCGAAGGCGGGCAGGGTCGGCACCAACAGGTCGGCGGCGGGCGCATCGGCGTACCGCTGAACCAGTGATCGCCGCTCCGCCGGCCACATGGTCCGGTCCCGGGAGGACAGCAGTTGGATTCTCACCGTCAACCCTTCCGAGGTTCGCAGGACGGCCGCCCGTGTATCGGGAACGCTGCCGAGTGCCGGGTTGAGGGTGAGTCGCCCGTGAGTGCGGGCGAGCGCACGAGGCAGCGCGTCGTCCAGATCGGTAGCTATGGATCTGCGATCGGCGACGGCAATGAGGTCGATGTCCTCGCTCAGGCGTCCATTCGGGAGATGCGTACGCGCGAGTGCGGTTCCACCGATGAAATGGATTCGGTCGCCGAAGTCGCGGCTCAGGAAGGCGAGGAGGTGGGAGATGAGGTGATCCCGTTCGACCTGCTCGGCTGCGACGCCGAATTGCTCGGCAACAGCTACCTTTTCGTCGCTGTTCATCGTCGGGCCCAGGTCTCCGCCCGGCGCAGGGATGCGATGCGCCGCTGTTCGGCCGCCAAGACCTGTAGGCGGTCCTTATCGCTGCGTTCATACAGCGCCGCGACCGCACTCGGGACATCGACCTCGGCACCGCCGAGTTTCGGGCGGTGCGCAAGGTCCAGGATGGTCTGTTCGGGTGTGGTCACCAGTGTCGAGCCGAGTTCGGTGTCGTAGCGTTCGGCATCCAATTCATGTGTGTTGCGTTTGACGAACTGGACCACCGCAGCGCGGTCGGACAGTGGGATAGGGCGGTGCTGGGCAGGCACTGCGACGGTGGCGGTGGCCAGCGCGCGCGGAATCGCTCCGTAGAGCCGGGCGGCGCTGACGCCCATGACGATGATGCTGTCCGGGTCGTAGATCGCCGAGGCGATTCCGGCTGCGGCCGTCTCCAGGCCCGGCATCCATCGGCGCCCGACCATGTCCCGCGGCACGACGACGTAATAGCCATCGGCCAATCGGTGCAGGAGACCGCGTTCGTGAAGACGGGCCACCTCGGCCGCCGGATGCGCGTACGTGTGTTTCGCCTGTGCCGGGCGGAAGGTCCCGAGCGGATGCGCAGCAAGGCTGCCGGGTACCGCTGTTCGGTGTGCGCGTCCCATAATCGCTCCTTCAGTATGCAGATCATAGGCTAATAGCCTATGAAATGCATACTCGTGCCTGTCTGGCGTCGCAGCGCGCGCCGCGCTCGTTCCGACCCTTGACCACGTAACAGCCGGCTGTCAGTATGACCAGTGGTCATAAAACATGACCACCGGTCATGTTCGCGCGGGAGGCCTCGATGCCGACGGTCACCTGGGACCGCCTCGACCCGATCCGTCGCGCAGCCGTGGTGGAAGCAGCCGAGACGGAGTTCGGTGAGCACGGGTTTTCGCAGGGCAGCCTCAATGCCATCGCCCGGCGCGGCGGCGTCGCCAAGGGGAGTCTGTTCCAGTACTTCACCGACAAGCGTGATCTGTACGCCCACATCGTCGATGTCGCCAGCGAGCGGGTGCGCTCCGAGATCGAGGGCCGCATCCACGAGTTGGACCCCAGCCGACCGTTTTTCGAGTTCCTGACCGACCTGCTCGATGCGTGGGTCGCGTACTTCGCCGATCATCCGCGGGAACGGTCACTGCATGCCGCGGTAATCCTGGAAGTCGACATCGATGCTCGTGTCAGTGTGCGGACCGTCATCCACCGGCACTATCTGGACATTCTGCGGCCGCTGGTGCACGACGCGCGGCTACGCGGGGACCTCCGCGCCGACTCCGACACAGATGCGCTGCTGTCCCTGCTGTTGATGATCTTTCCGCACCTGGCGCTGGCACCGTTCGTGCGTGGCCTCGATCCCATCCTCGGACTCGACGATCCCACCCCGGAGCAGCCGGCACTGGCGGTGCGCAGGCTCGTCGCAGTGCTGGTCGCCGCGTTCGCACCTCACCCGTCCACGGTCGTCGCAGTTCTGCCAACACCATCAGCCCCGAACCTGATCTGAGGAGGTCAAAAGTCCATGACACGAACACGATTCGACGCGCTAGACGCAAGCAGGCCCGACGCCCGTGAGTTGGCGGCACGATGAGGAGCCTCGACGAGATCCGTACTGCCACCGAACGATCCTTTCAGGCCACGGAGACCCTCTGCGCCGGACTGAAGGACGCCGACTGGCAGGCGCAGTCGCTCTGCCCGGACTGGAATGCCCGAGCCGTCGTCAGCCATGTCACCAGCATTGAAGCGGTGCTGGCTGATTGGCTGCCCGAGGATGCCGCGGCGCTTCCGCCGCTGGAGAAGATGACGGAGTTCGAGCGCGACACCGCCGGCCTGGACAACTCGGCCTTCCTCGAAAAGGTCCGCGCCATCTACGAACACCGCCGGCACAATCTCGCTTCCCTCACCGACGCGGATCTGCAACGGCCTTCCTGGACACCGGTCGGCCCGAAAACCTACGGGCGATTCCTGGAGATCCGGGTCTTCGACTTCTGGGTCCATGAACGCGATATCGCCACCCCGCTGGGGGTCGAGACCGACGATACCGGCGTCGACGCCGAGATCGCACTCGGCGAGGTGGAGGTTTCGCTGGGCTACATCGTCGGCAAGAAGATCGGACTGCCCGACGGCACGAGCATCGCCTTTCACCTCACCGGGCCGATCGTTCGCGACCTCAACATCGCCGTCGAGGGCAAGGCCACCAGGGTCGACCGCCTGCCGCACCCGGACGTCGAGATCTTCGCCGACTCAACCACATTCATCCAGCTCGCCTGCGGACGCATCGACCCTCAACAGACGATCGACTCCGGCGCGATCAGATGGAACGGCGACGCCGAACTCGGCGAACGGGCCGCCCGCAATCTCAGGTTCACGATGTGACGAAGCCACCCGCGTCCGTCGATTTTCACTTCGACATCATGTGCCCCTACGCATATCAGACCTCGTTGTGGATCCGCGACGTGCGCGCGCAGACCGGGCTCACCGTGAACTGGCGCTTCTTCAGCCTCGAAGAGATCAACCGGAAGGAAGGCAAAAAGCACCCGTGGGAACGGGATTGGTCCTACGGCTGGTCGATGATGCGCATCGGCGCCCTGCTGCGCCGCAACTCGATGGAAGACCTGGACGCCTGGTACAGCCGAGCCGGAAAGGCCCTGCACGTCGACGGGCACAAGCCACATGAGAAGGCCGTCGCCGAACACCTCCTTGCGGAACTCGGCTTCGACTCCGGGCTCGTCGAGGCGGCGATCGCCGACCCCACCACCAACGACGAGGTGCTGGCCGAACACCGGCGGGTGGTCGATGCCGACGGTTACGGCGTACCGACGATGTTCTTCCCCGACGGGCAGTGCCTCTTCGGGCCGGTCCTCATCGATCCGCCGACCGGGCAGGCGGCCGTCCGACTCTGGGATGCCGTCCTGGCCTGGACGGAGTTCCCACATCTCTACGAGCTTCAGCGGCCCAAGACCCGCGCCGACGAGCGGCTGATCGCCGAGACCTTCCGCCCCTATCTGGAGGCACGCGACTGGGTGTCGATCAACCGCGGCGAAGTGATCAGCTTCGGCGGCCCCGAGGCTCCGGATCAGCCGGCCCAGACGTCCTCGACGTAGTGGTCGGAGGCGACCAGGCCCTCCAGCCAGTCGCGGGCGGCGTCCTCGTCGGCGCCGGTGCGGGCCCGGTAGATGTCGCGGAACGCCGCGCGTACCGCCGGGGCCATCCGTCCGCCGTCCCCGCAGATGAACACATGGGTG
Source organism: Mycolicibacterium frederiksbergense (assembly GCA_030499155.1). Taxonomy (GTDB): domain Bacteria; phylum Actinomycetota; class Actinomycetes; order Mycobacteriales; family Mycobacteriaceae; genus Mycobacterium; species Mycobacterium frederiksbergense_A. Next base: position 3,756,365 of record JAUKNU010000001.1, read on the forward strand.
TCCCTGGCCGGATCCCCGATCAGCTCCCAGACAAGGTCGGCGTCGGCGGCGATCCGGTCTTGGACGTAGCGCACGCCGTTCTGCGGCGCCCGGGAGAACGCGGGGCGCATCGCGACGATGCCCTGGCGCTCGGCGTCCTCGAACTCTGCCCGGAAGATGTAGTCGACGTCGGGGTCGCGCACCCCGAAGAAGCACAGCGCCGGTGCGAACGGTGCCCCGGCTTGTTTGGCCGCCAGCCGATCGCCGAGGAACCCGCAGAACGGCGCCACACCGGTGCCCGCGCTGACCAGGATCACGTTCTTCTCCGGTTCCGCGCCCGCGCGGAACGCCTGGCGGGCCGGGTCCACCCTGGCGCGGATGTGCGCACCGGGGGCGATGTCCGCCAGGTGGTTTGACGCGACCCCCTTGAACAGTCCCTTGCCCGACCGCGCCGTGGTGTCGAGCACGCTGACGATCAGTGCCACCTCTTTCGGTGAGAGCCGGGACGAGGACGCGATCGAATAGTGGCGCGGGGTCATGGGTTCGAGCAGTTCGAGAAGTTCGGCGCCGGTCAGGGCGCAGGCCGGGAATTCCTGCAGACATTCCAACGGGCTGAGCGCGCACTGCTCGTCGGACGCGGCGAGTTCTTCGAGGCGCTGCTTTTCGGGGACGCACGGGTTGGTGGCGGCAAGCCGGCGGAGCTGACTCTGGGTCGCAGGTTTGCGGAGCTCGACGAAGTGGGTGAGAAGTTCGCGGACGCTCACCTCGCGGTCGAGTGCGATGAGCCGCCGCGACGTGCGGCGCGGGTTGATCGACAGCCGCAGGTTCGCATCGATGCCCAGTAGTTCGAGCACCATGTCAACCACCTCGGGGGGATTGTCCGCGAGCACGGTGAGGTGATCGCCGGTGTGATAGTCCACGTCATCCGGAAGGGTCACGCGGACATAGCGTTTGGCCTGGCCCAGCGAGTTGTCGGCGCTCACCAGTTCATCGTTGAGCACCACGGTCATCGGCTCCACCGCAAACCTGGTGTCGATGGCCGCGGTGACCGGGCCGGTGATGAGCTTCAGATCGTAGAGCGGTTCGTTGTTGTCGGTCAGCGGTGCCGCGTCGGGGTCGCCGAACTGTTCGGACAGTGCTGCCCAGAACGCGGTGGTGAATTCCTCCAGTGCTCCGGTGAGGTCACCCGAGGTGTCGGCGGCAGCACGCGGGACCAGGGGTTGGGCCCCAAGCTCGTTCAGCCGCTGGTCGATTCGGATCGGTACGGCCTGGTAGGTGTCCGCCCAGTTGTGATCACCGACGCCGAGGACGGCGAAGCGCGGGCTGCCGCCGAGAACAGTGTCCTCGCTGAACAGCCAGTCCACGAAACCGCGGGCATCATCGGTCGGCTGCCCGTTGTAGGACGACGCGACGATCAGAACGGCATCGGCGTCGGGTAGCCCGCCGGCGGCGTCGTCGAGGGGCGCCACGGTTGTGGCACAACCGATATCGGCGGCCTCCTCGGCGAGTTGCTTGGCCAGCGCTCGGCAGGTGCCGAGGTTGGATCCGTGCAGGATGGCCAGCGTGGTGCCCGCTTTGACGGGCATCGAGGTTCCCGCCACGGCCGGCGTCGACGGTTCCGCCACCGCGACGCGGCGATCCGCGGGGGAGCGGCGGATGAGGTCGAGCTGGAAGCCGACGGGCCGACGGCTCAGACCTTCCCACTGCAGCACATAATGCTGCGAGTCCACCAAGCGGTACCGGTGGACGAGGCGGGCGATCAACATGGCCGCCTCGTGCAGCGCGAACTGCCGCCCGATACAGGAGCGCTCACCGGTCCCGAACGGCTTGAACAACGACGTCGAGCGGCCCTCGGCGGTGTCCGGGTCGAACCGGGACGGGTCGAACAGCTCGACGTTGTCGCCCCACTGGGGCTGGCGGTGCAACGCACCGGTGAGGATGGTCACCGCCTCGCCGGCCTTGATCGGGTACTTTCCACCGATGACGGTGTCCACCAACGCCATCCGATCGAAGTTCAGCACCGGTGGGGACAGCCGCAGGGTCTCGCTGATCACCTGACGCAGATAGGAGAGCTTGCCGATATCGTCGTAGCTCGGCAGGTAGTCGTCGTCGGATCCGAAGACCGCGTCCACTTCGCTCTGCACCCGGGCCAGCACCGCCGGGTGGTGCACCAGGTTGTAGACCGTGTTAGGCATGAGCTCGGAGGTGGTGAGCTGGCCGGCGATCAGGAACGTCATGATCTGGTTGCGGATGTTCGCCGGGTCGAGCAGCGGTTGACCGTCGCCGCTGTCACCGAGCATGACGTAGAGCAGGTCGTCACCCGTGCCGGCCGCGCGGTGCCCGGCGATCAATTCGTCGAAGTAGCTGTGCAGGGTGGCGCGGTCGGCCGCCAATGCGGTTGTCTCGCCGTTGGTTACGGATTCGACGAGCGCGGAGGTGAAGCACGCGGGGATGGGGGCCAATCCGTCGTGTTCGAACGAGTCGAACCGTGCCCCGAACCCCGCCAGCCCGACGGTGTCCATCGCCAGCTTCTGCAGGTCGTCGGAGACGTTCACCGGCGTACGTCCGGCGGCCGCATCCCACCGATCGACCAGTTGCACGTTGATCTCGAGCATCGCGTCGTGGTAGTTCCGCAACCCCGCATAGCTGAAGCCCGGCAGGAGCACGTCGTGCGCCTTTTGCCAGTTCGGTTCGCCGTGGTAGGCGGTGAACAGGCCGTCCCCGGCCAGTGGGCGCACCCGGGCAAGCGTCGGGGTCATGTTCTTCGCGAATCTGCTTTCATCGCAGAGTTCGTCGACGAGTTCCATCGAGCACGCATAAAGCTTGCGGATGCCGTTCCAGTCCGCATAGAAGATCGGCCCGTGCCGCTCCGCCAGGATGTCGATGGGCAGGGCGTAGGGCCGTCCGGCCAGATCCGCCGCCGTGGGCAGGGGCTGCCCTTCGATAGACGGCACGTTGTCCAATGTCGGCGGCAGCGACGGCGAGAAGTCGGGCATTCACGCAGCGTATGCGCTTGTCGGGGTGTCTCTCAGTCGATCGCCCGCAATTTACGGCTTCGACATTTAATCGTTGGCTGCAGGGTGACCGAGTGATGTCAGGCGGGTGGGGCCTTGGCCGTCAGCTTCTGGATGGTCGCGATCTCGCTGGGGCGATATGCGCTACCGTCCGGCTGGATCAGATCGTGGAACCACGTCTCGGGGGCCTCTTTGTAGGGCTTGTCCCAGGAGTCCCACGGGAGGTAGGTCTGCGTGCGGCCTGCGATGAGTCCCCAGTTGTAGACGCCGACACCCCGCTTCTTCGCGATGGGGAGGATGCCCTCGACGGTGCTGCCCTCCTCGCGGGCGAGGTACTCAGTGCATATCATCGGACGGTCCAGCGGGGCGAGTTCGTCTATGCGAGCGTCGAATTCGTCGGGGTTGCCATAGCTGTGGAAGGTGATGACGTCGGAGTTGTCCAGCTGAATCGAGGCGATGGCGCTGCGGCGGCCGGAGGCCCAGTTGCCCTGCCACACCCCGCTGGTCAGCGGTTGGACGGGATCAACCGAGCGCGCCCACTCGAAGACCTGCGGCAGCAGTTTCGCGACCACCTGCTGCTTGTCGGCGCGTTCGACTTTGCGGTACTGCTTGGCGGGGTTGTCGGGTTCGTTCCAGAGGTCCCAGCCCAGGACGCGATTGTCATTGCGGAACGCCCCGATGACCCCGGTGACGTAGTCGTGCAGCACGGGAAGGTAGGCGGGGTCGTCGATCAGGTCGGCGCCCGGTCCCTGCACCCAGCCCGAGTTATGAACCCCCGGAGTCGGCGCGCGTTGCGGACCGACTTTCGGATGCGGATCCCAGCAGGAGTCGAAGAGCACGAACAGCGGCTTGATGCCTCGGTTGGAGGCGATGTTGACGAACTGCTGCAGGCGGCGCAGGAATCCGGCACGGTCCTGGGCCCACAGCTGATCGTGCAGGAACACCCGCATGGTGTTCATCCCGACCCGTCGAGCCAGTTGGAATTCACCGTCGATGCGCCGCGGGTCGTAGGTACCGGCCTGCCACATCTCGATCTGATTGCTTGCCGTCACGGGAACGTAATTGGCGCCGACCAGCCAGCCCTGCGCGTCATACCAACTGTTCGCACGGGCCGCCGGCCAGCGGGCCGCCGCCGCGGAGGCGGTGGGCAGGTGGGTCAGCGCTGAGCCCGCTGCCAGGAAAAGGGGGAGCTTGAGGGCCGTCCGACGGTGCACCTACAGAATCTACGGTGCGGCGATCGTCGACTTCGACCCCGCGAACTGCTTCGCAATCACTCGGAGGTCAAACCGTGATGATCAGTCCGTCTTCCCGAGGCCCTTCGCCATGAATTCCCCGATCGACACCACTGCACGCCGGCGTGACATCAGCCGGGTCTGGGCGAGCAGGAACAGCCGGTTGGGCAGGCTCGGCACCAGCATGTGCTTGCGGCCCACCGCCGCGAGTACCCGTCGCACCACCGCATGCGGTTCGGAGATCAGCCACTGGGGGTATCTGTCGAAGAGGTCGCCCTGGGTGTTCATCAGCCCACCCACCATCACCAGAACGTCGACCCCGCTGCCGAGCAGTTCGAACCAGAGCGCCTCGCCGAGGCCGATCTGGAAGGCCTTGTTCGCGCCGTAGGCACCCGTGAACGGACTCGAGGTGAGACCGACGCCGGATGCGACGATGACGATCGAACCCCTCCCCCGACTGCGCATCTGATTTCCGAAGCGGTGCACCAGGTCGGTGTACCCGCGGGCATTGATATCGATCATGCGGCGGTGCACATCGAGCGGCATGTCCAAGATTCTCGGAGTGTCCGCGGGCGTGAACATGTGGTTGCACACCAGCACGTCGATCTCGACGCCGGTCGCGGCACTCTCGATCTGCTCAATCGCGTTGGTATCGGCCATGTCACAGGGCACAGCCCGCACGTCGATGCCGAACTCGGCGCGCAACTCGGCGGCGCGGGCGGTCAGCTCCTCGTCGAGCACGTCGACGAGAATCAGGTTCATCCCTTCGGCGGCCAACTGCCGTGCGAACGCGTAGCCGAGGCCGACCTCGCGGGCCGCGCCCGTCACGACCGCCCAACCGCCCCGGTAGGCGCGGATGCGCGAACGGCGCAGCGGCCTCAGACGCCGGCGGTGCGAAGCCGTGCGATCCATCGAAATCCTCCTCGCGGTAGCCCTGCGAAGGTAGCCGAACGTGTCGGACCATCTCGTTAGAATCGTGGTATGCCGCCGCCGACAACACCTTTCGCCGCACACGCACCTCGGGTGTCGCGGTTGGAGGTGTTGTTCGAGGAGATGGCGGAGCTGACCGGGCAGCGCAATGCGATCGATGGGCGGTTGGTGGAGATCGTCGCCGAGATCGACGGCCGAGGCACCGAGGACGGGAACTCGTTGTGGGGTGCGACCGGCTGCCGGTCCATCGAGGCGCTGGTGGCGTGGAAGGCCGGTGTCTCTCCTCGCAACGCCGAAACGATGGTCGCCGTCGCCCACCGCATCGACGAACTTCCCCGCTGCACCCAAGGGTTGCAGGAGGGCAGGGTGTCCCTGGATCAGATCGGGGTGATCGCCGAAGGCGGCGGGCAGGGCTGCGATGAGCACTACGCCGAGCTGGTCAAGGTTGCCACCGTGAGCCAGTTGCGGACCGCGGTCAAACAGGAACCCCGCCCAGACTCTGATCCCGATCAGAAGCCGGAGCCTAAGCGCAGGATCACCAAGATCGAGGGTGAGGATTCCACGACGTGGCGGATCACCCTGCCCAAGGTGGAGGCCGCGAAGTTCGAGGCCGGCCTGCAATCCCACCGCGACAAGCTGGTCGCCGACTGGAAACGCGACCACGATGCCCAGGACAGTATTGATCCCGAGGACGGCTGGGTACGCGACGGCGACGCCGAGACCACGGTGTCCGGGCAGGCCCCGCCGTTCCCCGACGCGGTGGATGCGTTCATGAGCCTGATCGAGGCCGGCTGGGACGCCGACGTGGCGGCGCGCCCACACGGCCAGCACACCACCGTCGTCATGCACCTCGACCTCGAGAAACGGGTCGCCGCCCTGCATCTGGGCCCGGCCCTAACCACAGACGACCGCCGCTACCTCACGTGTGACGCGACTTGCGAAGTGTGGTTCGAGCGCCACGGCCGCCCCATCGGGGTGGGCCGGGCCACCCGCACCATCAACCGGCGGCTGCGCCGCGCCCTGGAGCACCGCGACCAGACCTGCGTGGTCCCCGGTTGCGGGGCCACCCGCGGGCTGCATGCCCATCATCTGGTGCACTGGGAGGACGGCGGCCCCACCGAACTGTGGAATCTGGTCTTGTTGTGCCCGTTCCACCACCGCCTGCACCACAAGGGTGTCATCACCCTGACCGGGCCCGCCGAACAGCTGAAAGTCACCGACGAAAACGGCGACACCCTCACCGACGCGTCGCTGGCCCGCCCACCGACCACACCGCCACCGGATGTGCCACCGTGCCCCGGGCCAAAAGGCGAACGCGCACAATGGTGGTGGTACACCCCCTACACACCACCACCGACCACGACGAACTAGTCGACCGATCTGTGGGTCCGGACCGGCAGCCGCGGACCAGCCGAACGGGATCACTACAGTCACCCCCATGGGGACCGAGATGACAGAGCCCGGGCACGAGCAGGCCGGCTCCGGCGTCGAGCCACCGATCCCAGCCCATGTGCGGGAGCGGTTCGACCTGCTGGAGCGGTTCGCGCCCGGTGAGGGGGCCCGGTGGGCCACCGAATTGTGGTGCACCCCGCCGGCGGTGGAGATGAGTCTGCGGATGCCGCCCGGTGTCCCGCCGAGTCAGCCGATCGAAGCGGCCTGGGACGGAAACCGGATCGTCGGCGAATCATGGGGCGAGGGTGACCCGGTGTACCTGGTGCACGGATGGGGAGGTTGCCAGGCCCACATGGGCGTCTTCGTCAAACCTCTCGTCGAGGCCGGCCACCGCGTCATCGCCTTCGACCTGCCCAGCCACAACGGGTCCGATCCGGGTGCGATGGCCCCGGGCCGCACCACCATCGTGGAGTGCGCGCGGGCCGTCCACGCCGTCGTCGACGAGTTCGGTCCCGCGCACGCGATCATCGGGCACTCGCTCGGCGCCAAGGCGACCTCGCTCGCGGTGTCATGGGGGACCGCCGCGCAACGTCTGGTGTTCCTCGCGCCGATGGGCGACTTCTCCTGGTATATGGACGTTTTCACGCAACGCCACGGTTTCGGGCCGCGCATCCGGGACGGGCTGCACCGCCGGCTGGACCAGAAGCTGAGGATGCCGCTGTTCGACACCGATATCTCCGCCGTGGCCGACCGCCCCGAGAACCCGCCGCTGCTGGTGATCCACGATCCCGACGATCCCGACAGCCCGTACCGGTTCAGCGAAGAGATCGTCGCCGCGTGGCCGAACGCGAAGCTGCACACCACCAAGGGGCTGGGGCGCCTGGCGCACTACCGCCTGTTGCGGCACCGCCCGGCCCTGGACGCGGCCCTGGCGTTCATCACGACCTAAGCCGTGCGGGCGTTCTTCGCCTCGTACATCAGCTCATCGGCGCGAGCCAGCAACTCATCGACGGTGCTGGTGTCATCGGCGGGCACGGCCATCAGCCCGATGCTGGTGGACACCTCATAGGAGCGGACCTCGGTGTCGTTGAAATGCTGCATCGCCGCGGTGATGCGTGCCTTCAGCACCGCCGGTTCGGTGTCCGCGCCGACGGCGAGCACGCAGAATTCGTCACCGCCCATCCGGGCCAGGACATCGGAGGTGCGCAGCGTCGCGCGCAGCACCGTGGCCACGTCGACGATGAGCGCGTCGCCGACGACGTGCCCCTGGCTGTCGTTGACCTTCTTGAGCCCATCCACATCGATGAACCCGAACAGGCAGCCCTGCCCGTCGCGGCGGGCGGCCGGCAGCACCGATTCGGCCAGCAGATAGAAACCGCGCCGGTTGGTGACCCCGGTCAGGTCGTCGGTGACCGAAAGCTGCTGCATCTCGTTGTTGACCCGCTCCAGGTCGGCGGTGCGATCCAACACCCGTTGTTCGAGCTCGGCCGAGATCTGCACGTTCTCCATGGCGACCGAGGTGGCATCGGCCAGCGCCTGCAGCAGCGACACCTCCCGCTCGGTGGGCATGTGCTTATCGGCCCAGTAGTTGCCGATCGCGCCGACCGGGTCGAGCCTGCGGATGGGCACCATCACCAGGCTCTGGACGAACGTCGGGCGATACGCCGAGTGCGGGATGCGGTCATCGTCGTAAATGTTCTGGATGACCGCGGCGCGCCGGTTGAGCATGGTCCAGCCGCTGATGCACGTCTCCATCGGGAAACGGCTGCCCTTCGACAGCGGGGCGATGGCGTCTTCGTCGGCGTAGTAACACATGCCGTTGTCCCGCAGCACGAACGTGGCACCGTCGCATCCGGTGAGTGCACGCGCCGCGGCCCGCACGATCTGCTGGATCTCGGGCAGACTGCGCGCCAACGAGAGCTCTTGGACGGCGCGCAGCAGGTGCTGCATGCTGTCGGCGTAGTCCTGTTCGCCGGATCGTTGTCGGATGGACGAGGCCGCGCGCGAGGGGTCCTCGACGATCATCCGGCCTCCGTGTGTCTCATGCAGCGCCCGCATGGGGTCCCGTCGAGATCGTACGCGGCAACCCGAGTGTTGGCCCGGCAGACTATTCGCTGAACATTCGATTCGGTAGCCGTCTGCCGGGATCAACAGTCATGGCGGCGGTGCCGGCCCCGGTCTGCGGGCGGCCGCGTATTTGCTGACACCGCCTGTTCGGGGCCGGTGCTACGGGGCGGGCTCGAGGGGACGCGGGGGCGCGGCCGGCTGTGCAGGCCGTTGCCGGACCAACTGCGGCCACCAGAACCATTTGCCCATCAGCGCGGCGATGGCCGGGGTCATGAACGACCGGATCACCAGCGTGTCGAACAGCAGGCCGAGACCGATGGTCGTGCCGATCTGGGCCACCACCGTCATCTCGCTGACGACCATGGCCATCATGGTGAAGGCGAAGACCAGACCGGCCGCCGTCACCACCGAACCGGTGCCGCCCATCGCGCGGATGATGCCGGTATTGAGACCCGCGGAGATCTCCTCCTTCATGCGCGCGACGAGGAGCAGGTTGTAGTCCGCACCCACGGCGAGCAGCACGATCACCGCCATGGCCATCACCATGAAGTGCAGTTCGACACCCAAGATGTGCTGCCATACCAGGACCGACAGCCCGAACGAGGCACCCAGTGACAACACCACGGTGCCGACGATGACGGCCGCGGCCACCAGCGCTCGGGTGATGAGCAACATGATGATGAAGATCAGGCTCAGCGCCGCGATGCCGGCGATGACCAGGTCCCAGTTGTTGCCTTCCTGCATGTCCTTGAAGGCCGCCGCGGTACCGGCGAGGTAGATCTTGGACCCCTCCAGCGGGGTGCCCTTCACGGCTTCCTTTGCCGCGGTCTTGATCTCGTCGATCAGCTTGATGCCGTCGGGGGTCAGCGGGTCATCTTGGTGGGAGATGATGAACCGCACCGATTTGCCGTCGGGGGAGATGAAGCTGTCCATACCGCGCTTGAAGTCTTCGTTGTTGAAGGTCTCCGGCGGCAGGTAGAAGGTGTCGTCGTTCTTGGCGTCGTTGAACGCCTCGCCCATGGCGTGCTGGTTCTCCGACATCGCCATGCCCTGGTCCTGCATGCCCTTCTGGGTCTGATACATCCGCAGCATCATGTCGCGGGAGGACTCCATCGTCGCGATCTGCGCCGGCATCGTCTCCAGCATCTGCGGCATCAGCGCGTCGAGCTGCTGCAGGTCCGGAATGACCGATTCGAACTGCGTCGTCAGCCGGTCGGTGCCGTCGAGGGCGTCGAACACCGAGCGCATCGACCAGCACAGCGGGATGTTGTAGCAGTGCGGTTCCCAGTAGAAATAGTTGCGGATCGGCCGGAAGAAGTCGTCGAAGTTCGAGATGTTGTCGCGCAGTTCCGCGACGTCGACGGCCATGTCCTCGGTCTTGCCGACCATGCTGTGCGTGGTCGCGCTCATCTCCCGCATGAGGGCCACCATGCGGTTCATCGTGTCGATGGTGGATTGCATGTCGTCGGCCTGCACCAGCATGTTGGCGAACATGTCTTCCTGGTACTTCTGGTTCATCTCCTGGCTCGCGCCACTCATGCTCATCTGCGCGGGAATGGTGCTGAATTCCAGGGGCTCGCCGGACGGGCGGGTGATGGCCTGCACGTTGCCGACGCCGGGCACCTTGAAGACGGCCTTGGCGATCTTGTCGATCACCAGGAAGTCCGCCGAGTTGCGCAGATCGCGGTCGGTCTCGATGAGCAGCAGTTCCGGGTTCATCCGGGCCACGCCGAAGTGCCGTTCGGCGGCCGCGAACCCCTGCTGGGCGGGCAGATCCTGCGGCAGATAATTGCGGTCGTTGTAGTTGGTCTGGTAGCCGGGTAGCGCCAGCAGACCGATCAGCGACAGCGCGATGGTGGCCAGCAGTACCGCTCCGGGCCAGCGCACGACAACCGCGGCGACGCGTCGCCAACTCCGGATGCGCATGGCGCGTTTGGGTTCCAGGACCTTCCCGAACCGGCTGGCGACGGTCACGACGGCCGGGCCCAGGGTGAGCGCGGCCATCACCACCACCACCATGCCGAAGGCCATCGGGATACCCAGGGTTTGGAAGTACGGCAGCCGGGTGAAGTGCAGGCACAGCATGGCGCCGGCGATGGTCAGGCCCGATCCGAGCACCACATGGGCGGTGCCGTGAAACATGCTGAAGTAGGCCGATTCCCGGTCCTCGCCGACCGATCGTGCCTCCTGATATCGGCCGATCAGGAAGATCGCGTAGTCGGTGGCCGACGCCACGGCCAGCGTCACCAGCAATTGGGTGGCGAATGTGGAGAGCCCGATCAGCTCGTGATAGCCCAGGAACGCGACGACGCCACGCGCGGCGGTCAGCCCCAGCACCACCATGACCAGCACCAGGATGGTGGTGATGATCGAGCGATACACCAGCAGCAGCATCGTGATGATGACGACGAAGATGGCGCCCTCGATGATCTTGACGCTGCGATCACCGGAGATCTGCTGATCGGCGGCCAGCGCCGACATGCCGGTCACGTAGACCTTGACCCCCGGCGGGGGTGGTTCGGCCTCGATGATCTTCTTCGCGGCCTCCACCGATTCGTTGGCCAGCGACTCGCCCATGTTGCCGGCCAGATACACCTGGACGTAGGCGGACAACCCGTCCGAGCTCTGCGCCCCGGACTCGGTCAGCGGATCGCCCCAGAAGTCCTGAACGTGCTCGACGTGTGCGGGGTCGGCGAGCAACCGGTCGACCATGTCGTTGTACCAGTAGTGCGCATCGGCGCCGAGGCGCTCCTCGCCCTCCAGCACGACCATCACCGAACTGTCGGACTTGTACTCGTCGAACACCTCGCCGACCCGCTTGCTGGCGATCACCGACGGGGCGTACTCCGGGGTCATCGATACCGAGCGCATCTGGCCGACGGTTTCCAGCGGCGGGATCGTCAGGCTGAGCAGGGCGACGATGCCGATCCAGCCGATGATGATCAGGACGGCGAACCTACGGATGAAACCGGCGATGCCGCCGCGTCGCTGCTGGTGATGGGGGGTGACGACCGTGGCCGCTGAAGAGTCGGGCACGTCCGGTCGCTCTCCTGATCATGTTTAGAGGTACTTAATTTTTACCAGATCCGCGATGCCGATGGCAGGACAGCCTGTCCTCACCTGATGATGTCAGTGCAGCGTCGCCAGCTCGGCGGGTGAATCCGAGGGCAACATGCCGTCGGTGACGGCGCGGACGTTGAGCAGGCTCAGGAAGATCGACCCGTTGTGGTTGTCCAGGAACGCGGTGTCCGCGGCATCACGCCCGGTGGCGATGCGCACCAGGCTGTCCCGCGGGGCCAGTAACGTCGCGTCGACCACGCGCCACTGCCCGTCGACGAACGCCTCGGCAACGGCGTGGAAATCCATCGGGTACAACCCCGGCGCGTAGACCGAGACCAACCGGGCCGGCACCTTGACCGCGCGCAGCAGCGCGACCACCAGGTGTGCGTAATCCCGGCAGACCCCGGCGCCGGCCAGCATGGTGTCGACCGCGCCGTCGATCGGATCGCTGGAACCCGGCACGTACAGCAGGCGCTGTCCCACCCAGGAGGAGACGCGTTCCAGCAGGGTCGCCGAGTCGTTGAGTTGACCGAATTCGGTTCCGGCAAAACCGAAGAGCTTGTCGGATTCGGCGTAGCGACTGGGGCGCAGATACATCGACTGGTCGTAATCGGTGACCGGCGGCGGATCGGCATAGCCGACGATGGTGGCCGAATAGTCGACCCGCAGATGACCGACCCCGGCATCGAACTTGTGGATGCGGTTGCCGTGGGTACCGCTGATCTCCAGGGGTTCGATCGGTTGCCCGTCCAGCACGAAGCTCAGCGACTCGGTCACCTCGGCACCGGGGTGTGGTGCCACCGCGATCTGAAACTCCAGTGTCGTCGGTGCATTGATCTCGACCTCGAGCTCGGCCCCGACATCCCGTTGCATGCCCCGATCATGCGTGAGTCGCGGCGAACATGCGAACTGGCGTGCCTTCGGTGCGCTACTCGGCCGAGTCGGTGCGGCCGGCGCGCCAGCCCCGATACCCACGGTGCGCGGCGAACGCGCCGATCACCGCCGTCGCGCACCACACGGCGATGGCCACGTACACCAGCGGTGAGGACAGGTCGCCCACCGATGCTCCCAGCGCGGTGTAGACGAACGCGCGGGGCGCGGATCCGATGAGCGCACCGATCATCATCTGCCACAACGGAACTCCGAAGGCCCCGAATGCATAGGAGGCCGCCGCGTCGGAGATGCCGGGAACGAACTTCTGGCCGACCACCGCCCAGAGCCCGCCGCGGGCGATGAGCGCGTCGATACGGTCGGCCCGATCCGCACCCAGCAGGGCGCGGGTGCTCTCGCGACCGGCGCGGCGCCCGGCCAGTCCGGCGATCGTGGCGGTACCGACCGTCGCACCCAGGGTGACGAAGGTGCCCAGCACCGGCCCGAAGAGCAGACCGCTGCCGGCGGCCAGCAGGGGCCCCGGGACGAACAGGCTGCCCAGCACCGCGGACACCACCACATAGACCAGCGGGGCGGCCGGCCCGGTGGAGGCCACCGCATCGCGGATGTCGGTGAGATCGAGGATGCGGGCGACGCCGATCAGGTACCACAGCCCCAGCAGGAACGCGGCCAGCAGGACGAGCCGGACGATATGCGCTCGCCGGTCGGGCTTTACGACGTCGACGACCCTCACACCCCGATCAGGGAGTCGACCCAGCCGCGCGCGAAGTACAGCAGGAAACCGGCCGCGACGACCCACAGCAGCGGGCTGACCTCACGGCCCTTACCCGCTGCCGTCCGCACGATCGCCCAGGAGATGAAGCCGACACCGATACCGTTGGCGATCGAATAGCTCAGCGGCATCACCGCAACCGTCAGCACCACCGGCAGGGCGATGGAGAAATCGGCGAGGTCGATCTCACGCAGATGCGAGGCCATCATGGCGCCGACGATGACCAGCGCGGCGGCCGCCACCTCGGTGGGAACGATGGCGGCCAGCGGCGTGAGAAACATTGCGGCCAGGAACAATCCGCCGGTCACCAGGCTGGCCAGGCCGGTCCGCGCGCCCTCGCCGATACCGGCGCCGGACTCGATGAACACCGTGTTCGACGATGCCGAGGCCGCGCCGCCGACGACCGCGCCGGCGCCCTCGACCACCAGCGCGGACTGCAGCCGGGGGAAGTTGCCGTGCTCGTCGGCGACACCGGCTTGGCGGGACAGGCCGGTGAAGGTGCCCATCGCGTCGAAGAAGTTGGTGAACACGAGGGTGAACACCAGCATCACCGCGGCCAGGATGCCGATGCGCCCGAAGCTGTCCAGGCTGAACTCGCCGACCAGCGAGAGATCGGGCACCGCGAACGGGGATCCGCTCAGCGTCGGCACCGACAGCCCCCACCCCCCGGGCTTCTCGGTGGCCGACCCCAGATGCCAGATGGCCTCGATGACGACGGCCACGACGGTGCCGGTGATCAGCCCGATCAGGATGCCGCCGCGCACCTTGCGGGCGACCAGGATTCCGGTGATCAGCAGCGTGAAGACGAACACCACGGTGGGGATGCTGGTGACCGACCCCTCGCCCTGGCCGCCGAGGCCGACCGGCGGCGACGGGCTGCCGGTGGAGGCGACGAACCCGGCGTCGACGAGGCCGATGAACAGGATGAACAAACCGATACCGGCCGTGATGGCCAGTTTCAGCGGCATCGGCACCGCGTCGAAGATCATCCGGCGCAGCCCGGTGACCGCCAGCAGCACGATGATCACGCCGTTGATGACCACCAGTCCCATGGCCTCGGGCCAGGTCAGCGATCCGACCACCGAGGACGCCAGGAACGAGTTGATGCCGAGGCCGGCCGCGAAGGCGAACGGCAGCCGGGCGACGACACCGAACAGGATGGTCATCACGCCGGCGGCCAGTGAGGTCACCGCCGAGACCTGGGTGAAGCCCAGCTGATTGCCCGCGACGTCCGGCGACCCGGACAGGATGATCGGGTTGAGCACGATGATGTAGGCCATCGCGATGAAGGTGACGACACCGCCACGCATCTCGGAGGCGATCGTCGATCCGCGTGCGGTGATTTCGAAGAAGCGGTCCAGCCGGTTCACGGTTCGACCTTAAGGTGCACCGCCGAGTGTGCGCTCGATGGCCCGCCCGAATGCACCCAGGCCAGGAACTCGTCGGCCGAGATCACCGGCTTGCCCAGTTCGTGGGCCTTGCGGGCCTTGCCCGACTGGGTGCCGACCTCGGCGGTGACCAGCACCTCGCAGCGGGTCTTGGTCACCGTCTTCACCGGCGCCAGTCCGGCCGCCTCGGCCAAGCGCGTCATCTCCTCCCGGGAGACCTCGCGGCCGGCGGCGTCCTGCGCGGTCCCGGTGAAACAGACGCGGGCCCCCGGCACCAGTACCGATTCGATCGAGGCGCCGGCCAGCGCGGATTCGACGGTGTCATTCACGATCTCGACGCCGAGCAAGCGTTGCGCGGCCCGCAGCCGGGCCACCGCGTCCTCGGTCAGGCGGACCCGGGTGGCCGCCGCGCGCAGCTGGCCGGCCACCGAATGCCGTGCACCGGCGATCCACGGGGTGGCCGGCAGGTCCTCGACGGGATGCTGCGCACCCAGCAGCGCGGGGCCGATCTGGCGGCTGACGGCCAGCAGCGCCGAGAGTGCGGGCAGCGCCGCGAGCGTTGGCGTCGCCAGCGTATGGCTGCGGGTGACCAGATGCCCGGACCACGATTCCGGGGGATCGCCGAACGGGGTCGCACCCGAGGGGCCGGCACCCGATGCGGTGAACGCGGCCAGCGTGGCCGTCGCCTGCTCCAGCGCGGTGCCCGACGACGCGACCGCGCGGCGCCCCAGTTCCACACCGAGCGGCATCACCGCGACCTGGCCGAGGCGTTTGAGCTCGAAGTCGATCAGGCCCAGCGTCTCGTCGATGCCCGCGCCCACCGGTGTACAGCCGGTCAGCATCGGGGCGATCACCCCCCAGGCCTCGGCCAGCGTCGGTGCGAGCAGGATGTCGGACACGCCGATCCCGTACGCCGTGCGCGCGTCGGCCAGATCGCGTTGCGGGTTGACCAGGGTGCTCACCGCCGTGCCGTCCTCGAAGGCGACCGCGAGCTCCACCGGGCGGGGCCGCGACATCCGCCCCTCGTCGCCGACGGTCGATATCGCGATCGCACAGAACCGGCGGGGTCCGGCGTCGCCGCCGTCACCCTGCAGGAACCGCGCGATGCGGCGGTCGGTCTTCAGATCCTTGGGCAGCACCGGGCGTTTGAGGACCAGCCCGCTCATCGATGTGCACCGGCTGAGCGCCACGTAGAGCTGGCCGTAGGAGAACATGCCGCCGGTCAGATCGACGACGAGGCGGTCCAGCGTCTGGCCCTGGCTCTTGTGGATGGTGATCGCCCAGGCGAGCTTGAACGGCAGCTGGGTGAAGGTGCCGCAGACCTCGTGGCGCAGCGAGCCGCCCTCGACGACCGGTTGGGTGGCCTCCCAGGTGTTGAGGCCCACCTCGGCGCGGCTGCCGTCGGTGAACTCGACGACGACGGCGGCCTCCGCGCCGGCGACCCGGGCGACCACCTTGCCCAGCGTCCCGTTGACCCAGCGATCCGACTGGTCGTTGGTGAGCATCATGATCTGGGCGCCGACCTTGAACCGCAGCGTCTCGTCGGCGGGCGGGTCGAACAGGCTGAGGTCACCGGTCTGGCGGGCGTGCTGCACGATCTCCTCGCCGGCGAGGCGCTCCAGGTGTTGACGGTTGCGGGCGGTCACCAGCCGGTTCGTCGGCGCCAGCGTCAACCAGAACTCGTCATCGGGTGGCACGAAATCGGGATCGGTGCGCGCGTTGAGCTCCTGCTGGGCATGCCCGAGCAGCAGGCCCTCGCGGATCTCGTTGAGAATCGCGGTCATCCGGTCATCGCCGAGCTGGCGGAACACCGTCGTCAACGCCACCATCGGGAACTCGTCGCGGTGGAACGTGTCGGCGGAGAAGAAGTACGGGGTGGCGTAGCGGTCGGTGAAGAACGCGGCCTCGGCCTCCGTGACGACCGGGGGCAGTTGGTACAGATCGCCGACCAGGACGATCTGCACGCCCCCGAACGGGCTGCCCGGGTCGGGGCCGAAACGGTGCAACGCGGCGGCGATCTTGTCGAACAGGTCGGCGCGGACCATCGACGCCTCGTCGATGATGAGGGTGTCCAGCGCCTTGAGCGTCCGGGCGAACCGGCCGGGGTAGTAGCGGCCGGTGCTGATGTCGCTGAGGCTGGTGGTGCTGGTGAAGCCGAACAGCCGGTGGATGGTGTAGCCCTCGACATTGAGGGCCGCGATGCCGGTGGGCGCGACGACGACCACGTTGCGATCCGTCTGGGACATGAACCGGCGGATCAGCGTGGACTTTCCGGTGCCGGCCTTGCCGGTGAGTAAGACGTGTCTGCCCTGCGCCAACAGGGCCATGGCGGCGCGGAACTCGTCGGTCAGTACGAACTCGCGGGCGGGCACGCGACGATGGTGCCAGATCGCTCTGAGCGAACACGCGGCGTTCTCCCGCTTCGGGTTGTAACACCGCGGCGTTCACGGCGATGAACTATTCGAGACAGCTGCTGGGCCAGAGGGCCGGTGTCGGGGGAGATGACTGCGAATCGCAGTAGTGGCTGAGAATTGCCCTGCTCCGGAAATCGAGGAGTCGAAGCACGATGGGTGCAGCGCGTGAGGAATTCCTGAGGCGAAGCATGGTGGCCGGATTGGCCTCCACCGTGGTGATATCGCTGACCGCACTCACCGCCGGCGTGGCACCGGCGGCCGCCGAACCCGAGATCGTGGCGACGACGACGGCGCAGGCTCCGCAGGAGTCCGGCGGATCGGGCGGCCAGGGACGTGGCGGTGGTCGCGGCAGCCAGGAGGAGTCGCCGTACGTCGAACCGGCCGTGACCGCGGAGGCGCCGGCGCAGACCCAGGCCCCCGCCGCCACCCAGGCCCCCGCGGCCACCGAGGCACCGGCCCAGACCGAGGCACCCGTCGTGACGCAGGCGCCGGTGCAGACCGTCGCGCCCGTCGAGACGCCGCGCGCGACCGTCGCCCCCGAGACCGTGGCCCCGACGCCCAAGCCCGAGCCCAAGCCCGAGCCGGCGC
Organism: Mycolicibacterium frederiksbergense; assembly: GCA_030499155.1. Lineage (GTDB taxonomy): Bacteria > Actinomycetota > Actinomycetes > Mycobacteriales > Mycobacteriaceae > Mycobacterium > Mycobacterium frederiksbergense_A. The sequence goes on from JAUKNU010000001.1 coordinate 3,774,092, forward strand.
CCACGCCGCAGCCCGCCGTCGAGCAACCGACGACCACCAGCACCAAGCGGCCCACCACGTCCCCGTCGGCGCAGACCGCCGAACCCGAGGCCACACCGTCATCGCGGCCGGCGCCGTCCAGCTCGGCTGCCCCGAGCCCGGCACCCTCGTCCGCGTCCGCGTCCGCCGAGCCCGCACCGTCCAGCGAGGCGCCGTCCAGCACGGATGTGCCCCGGACCGCGGACGAGGCACCGGAATCCAGCGCGACCCCCGCCGAGACGTCCGCTGAAAGCTCTGCCGAGACATCCGCTGAAACCTCTGCCGAGGAAGGTGTTTCCGAGACATCGGCGGTCGAGCAGCAGGCCGCGCGCGTCACCGAGACACTCAAGCCCGAGGTTCTGGACGCCCCGGTCGCCGACGTCCAGCTCGCCAGCAGCGCCAAGCCCGTGGAGGTCAACCCGGAGCCGGCGAAGCTCGAGGAGCTCGCGCAGCTGTCATCGTTGGTCGGCGTGTCGAATGAGCGGGACCGCCTCGACGAGGAGCGCCGTCAACTGCGGGAAGACCAGCGCGAGTTGCGGGACGACCAGCGGGAACTGCGGGACGACCAGCGCGAACTGCGCGCCGAGCAGCGCGACTGGGACAACCGGGTGCGCCAATGGAGCCCGGACTGGGTGCAGTACGACGAGTTCTACCGGCCCATGATCGTCAACCCCTACCGGGATCCGGTGCGGATCGTCTACGAGTACGAGAACCGGCCGCGGGTCGTGACGATCCCGCCGTTGCAGCGGATGGTCATGTACGTGGCCGACCTTGCGGCCTACAGCTTCACCGCGGTGGTGCTCAACACCGTCAACACGGTGGTCAGCACCGCGGTGGGCGTGGCGGTGGGCAGCTTCTTCGGCGGCGGCTTCATCCCGAACATCGCGAACATCGGGAACTTTGCGCCGCCGCCCCCGCCGCCGCTGTTCCGCTATGACGACGTGCCCGTGCAGGTGCGTTACTCGGACGCGGTGTACGAGCCCTTCCGGGTGCAGCGCATCGTCGACGTCGGCGACGACGCACGCTACGGCGAGCGCCGGGTGCTGCTCGACGGAGTGACGCCGGCCTGGGGCGTGTGGAAGCAGAACGCCGCCGGCGAACGGCAATTCGAGATCCACCGCACCCAGCAGTACCCGGGCCTGGACACCCCGCGTGAGGGCCCGCTGCCCGGTGACTACCGGTTGCGGCTGGCGTCGGAGGAGGCTCCCTCAAGCTCCGGCGGCGGCCAGACCGCGCTGATCATCGCGGCCGTCGCCTGCGCGGTGCTCAGCCTGGGAGCCGTCGGCGCGGCCGGTCTGATGGGTCGGCGCCGGCAGGTGTAGCCGGGCCACTCGGCGCGCTCAGGCGTGCACGTTGCGCAGGCCGACCGCCCCGCGCAGACCCGAGCAGTTGACACATCCGACGCAGCCCACGCAGTCGGTGCAGGCCACGCACCCGATGCAGGCCCGGCACTTCCGGCAGGCCACGCATCCGACACAGGCCACGCACCCGACGAGCGCCGCGCACAGCAGCAGGAACGCGCTGCCCACCACGGCGAAACCGCCGGCGACCCCGGCGCTGCCGCCGGTGCCGATCGACCCGGCGACACCGGCGCTCTGCACGGTGGCGATCGACCCGGCGACCGCGGCGCTGCCCACGGTGGCGACCGAACCCGCCACCGCCGCACTGCCGACGGTGGCGATCGAACCCTGCACCGCGATGCTGCCCACGGTCGCGAGGGAGTCGGTGCCGACCGCGTCTGTCTCAGCGAGGATCTCGTTCACTAGTCGGCGCCCTTCCCGTTGTCGACGCGGTACACCGCGCCGTGGATCGCGGCCGCGTCATCGCTGGCCAGGAAGGCGATGGTCTTCGCGACGTCGACCGGATCCATCATTCCGCGCGGGGCGGCGATCCGCATGATCAGCTCCCAGTCGGCGTCCTCCGGTGCGGAAAACTCGGTGACCTGCGCGGTCAGCATCCCGCCCGGGCACACCGCGTTGACCCGCAGCGTCTCCTTGGTGAACTCGACGGCCATCGCGCGGGTCAACCCGATCAGTCCGTGCTTGGCCGCGCAGTAGCCCGCCGAATACACCTCGCCTTCGACACCGGCCACCGAGGAGACGTTCACGATGTTGCCGCCGGATTCCAGCAGATGCGGCAGCGCGGCCCGGCTCAGATAGAACGGCCCGTTGAGGTTGACCGCAAGATCGAGATCCCAGTCCGCGTCGGTCACCGAGGCGGTGCGCCGCATCTGGTGGAAGCCCGCCACATTGGCCAGCACGTCGATGCGCCCGAACGCCGCGACGCAGTCTTCGACGGCCTGCTTGCACGCGTCGGCGGTGCCGATGTCATAGGGCCCGAACCGGCCGCCGGGCACCTCGGCGAACACGTCGGCCATCCGATCGCTGTCACGGGCCACCCCGTATACCGTCGCGCCGCGTTCGGCGAACAGCTTTGCCGTCGCCGCGCCGAGCCCGGCCGACGCGCCCGTCACCAATGCCACTTTTCCGTCCAATGAGGTCATGTTCGTGACTCTCTCACGGGGCAAACCGCGGACGTGCCCGAGGCGTGCTGCAATACTGCGAGGCGTGAACATACTTCGCGGGTTGTTCAGTGTCGTGTTGCTCGCCCCGGGCATGGTCGGCTTTGCCGCACCGGCCCAGGCGAACCCGCAGCAGCAGGTGCTGGAGGGGAACTACACCTTCCGTCAGGACGGACTGCCCGACGCCAATTGGTCGATCTACCCGGTGTGTGTGCCGGTGGTGGGTGACCTGCGCGCCGAGATCCGCGACCCGGTCGCCTGCATCCTGCATGTCAGTTCCACCCCGACGGCGGTGGCCCGGGGCGGCGACGCCAAGCTCACCGGCGGCGTGTGGGCCTACAGCGTGAACACCATGGACGGCTTGACCTGCCCGGACGGCAGCACGGCCCCGCTCAACGAGACCTTCAAATTCGACACCATCACCATGACCGGCACCCGCACCATGTCGCACAACCAGGTGTGCGGGCTGCCGGCAACACTGGACACCAAGCCGTTCTCCATCAGCTTCCGCGACCCGTTGCCCATCCCGGTCAACAAGTACCCGCTGGTCTGCGAGCCCGGCGGCCTGAAGCGCTGCTGGTAGATCGGCCGTTTTCTCCGAGAGGAAGTACGTGACCAAACGCGTCGTGGTCTGGGGTACCGGTTTCGTCGGGACGATGGTGATCGCCGAGATCGTCAAACACCCGCACTTCGAACTCGTCGGGGTGGGGGTGAGCAACCCCGACAAGGTGGGCCGCGATGTCGGCGAGATCTGTTCTCTGGGCGCACCCTTGGGGCTGACGGCCACCGACGATATCGACGCGCTGATCGCCCTGAAACCCGATGCCCTGGTGCACTACGGACCGACGGCCGCGCAGGCCGACGCCAATATCGACCTGATCACCCGGTTCCTGCGCGCCGGTATCGATGTCAGCTCGACGGCGATGACACCGTGGGTGTGGCCGAAGATGCACCTCAACCCGCCGAACTGGATCCAGCCGATCACCGATGCCTGCGAGGCCGGGGGAGCATCGTGCTTCACCACCGGTATCGACCCGGGGTTCGCCAACGATCTGTTCCCGCTGACGCTGATGGGCCTGTGCTCGGAAGTGAAGACGGTGCGGGCCTCGGAGTTGCTCGACTACACCAACTACACCGGCGATTACGAGTTCGAGATGGGCATCGGCCGCCCACCGGAGTACCGGCCGCTGCTGGAAAGCCCGGACATCCTGATCATGGCGTGGGGCGCCACGGTGCCGATGATTGCGCACGCGGCCGGCATCGCGCTCGACGACGTCACCACCAGCTGGGAGAAATGGGTGACCCCGGAGGACCGTAAGTCCGCCAAGGGAGTCATCGAGGCCGGCAAGGTGGCCGCGGTCCGGTTCACCATCAACGGCCGTTTCCGCGGTGAGACCCGCATCCAGCTCGAGCATGTCAACCGGATCGGGCTCGACGCCGCCCCGGACTGGCCGACCGGCAACGACAACGATGTGTACCGCGTCGATATCGAAGGCACGCCCAGCATCTCGCAGGAGACCGCCTTCCGCTTCACCGACGGTTCCGGCCGTGACGCCGCCGCCGCGGGCTGTCTGGCCACCGGACTGCGGGCGCTCAACGCGGTGCCCGCCGTCAACGATCTACCGCCGGGCTGGGTGACCGCGCTGGACCTGCCGCTCATCCCGGGTGCAGGCACGATTCGCTGATGACCACCGGAGCGAGCACCGTCCTGCAGCGGCTCCTGGCGGGCGGGGTGTCGGTGTGCTTCGCCAACCCCGGCACCTCGGAAATGCATTTCGTTGCCGCGCTGGATGACAGCCCGCAGATGCGCGCGGTGCTGTGCCTGTTCGAAGGCGTCGCCACCGGCGCGGCCGACGGCTACGCCCGCATCGCCGGCGGGCCCGCGGCCACCCTGTTGCACCTGGGCCCGGGGCTGGCCAACGGGCTGGCGAACCTGCACAACGCCCGGCGGGCGCACACCCCGGTGGTGAATGTCGTCGGTGATCACGCCACCCACCACGTCGCCTTCGATGCCCCGCTGGAGTCGGATATCGAGGCGTTGGCCACCTGGCCGGAAGGACTGGTCTTCCGGCCGCATTCGGCATCCGGGCTGGCCGCATCCGTCGAGGCGGCGATCGCCGGTGCCCTCGGTCCGCCGGGCCGGGTCGCGACGGTGATCCTGCCCGCCGACTATTCGTGGGGTCCGGCGGAGCCGGGCGCACCGCTGTCGGAACCCGCACCGCCGGACGGGGGCCCCGGTGGGATCGGGGTGGCGGCGGCAGCCGAGATGCTGCGCGAGCACGCAGCGAACACCGTTGTGCTGCTGGGTGGCTCGGCCACCACCGCCGACGGCCTGCGGGCCGCGGCCCGGATCGCCGCTGCGACGGGGGCGCGGCTCCTGGTGGAGACATTCCCGGCCCGGCTCACGCGTGGCCGCGGGATTCCGGCCATCGAGCGGCTGGCCTACCTGGCCGAGCAGGCCGAAACGCAGCTCGCCGGTGCGACCCAGCTGATCCTGGTCGGTACCCGCGCCCCGGTGGCGTTTTTCGCCTACCCGGGCCGGGCCAGCGGCCTGGTGCCCAGTGGCGCGCAGGTGCACCCGCTGGACCCCGCCGACCTCGACGCGCTCGCCGGCTATCTCGATGCGCCCCCGGTGCCTGCCGCGGAGGCGGCGCCGCCCGCGCTGCCGAAAGGCGCCCTCACCGTGGCGAATTGGGCTGAGGTCATCGGTGCGCTGCTACCGGAGAACGCCATCATCTCCGATGAGGCCAATACCAGCGGTGTGCTGCTGCCCGCGGCGACCGCCGCGTCGCCCGCCCACGATGTGTTGACGCTGACCGGCGGTGCGATCGGTCAAGGTCTGCCGGTGGCCGTCGGTGCCGCGGTGGCCGCACCGGATCGACCGGTCATCGCGCTGCAGGCCGATGGCAGTGCGCTGTACACCATCTCGGCGCTGTGGACGATGGCGCGCGAGCACCTCGATATCACCGTGGTCATCCTCAACAACCATGCCTATGCGATTCTGCAGCTGGAATTGGCCCGCGTCGGCGCGACCCGCGACGGGGAAAAGGCGCGGTCACTGCTCGACATCGGCCGTCCGGATATCGACTTCGTGGCCATTGCCCACGGTTTCGGGGTGCCGGCGACGCGGGCGACCACTGCCGAGGAGCTCGCCGAGCAGTTCGGTGCGGCGCTGGCCGAACCGGGCCCGCATCTGATCGACGCCGCCGTGCCCGCCTGGGGTTAGCGTGGCGGCCGGGGGCGCTTGTGCAGCACCACCTGGGCCATCGGGATCTGCATCTGTTCCGGGGCGTCTGCCAGCCGGGCCGCCACCCCGGCTTCGAGCGCATCGCAGAACTGCGCACGCCGATCGACGGCGTCGAGTGCGCCGGCCAACGTCTGGAACACCGCGGCCCGCAGGAACGAGGCCCACTGGGATCCGAAAGCCGTTGCATCCCGGTCTTTCTGGTACTGCCGCCAGAACCGGTCCTCGGCATCGAACACCTCCAGGTGCTCGATGGTGAGCTGCTCGAGGCGCCCGGACGGGGCGAACGGGGTGGTGAAGTCGACCGCCCGGCGCCCGCTGATCGGAATGCACATCCCGGTCAGTTCGTCGGCGGAGATGACCTCGCGCTGCACCAGTTCGGCCAGTTCGGCCATCAGCGCCGCGAACAACGGCCGGTAGCCGAACTCGCCGTTCTCGGCGACGGCCATCGTCATCACCACCGCCCGTCCGCCCGGACACAGTTCGCGCCCCCGGTAAGCGACGAACTCGTGCCAGTCGCGGGCGGCGAGCCGCTCGTGCGCGGCACGCGTGTCCGCGTCGGCGCTGAACGAGGCGTGGACATGATCGGTGACCGGCGCGGGCAGCCTGCTCAGCCACAGCACCGACCACGAGGACCAGCCCAGGCTGACGGTGTTGGAGGGCAGGATCTGGCTGTAGAACGACCGGCCGACCGCCGAGGAGAACGCCGCCTGATCGTGGCGCAGATAGCTGTCGGGATCTTCACGCAAGGTGCTGAACAGGGCGCTGAAGTCGTTCTCCGGCACATCGGTGTGCGTGACCAGCACGGACTGATCGGGACGGGTGCGTTTGCGCAGGGCCGAGATCGCCGCGTTGATCGGCAGCAGCGAATTGTGGCCGTTGGCGGCGCCGTAGTCCGCGATCACGATCGGCAACGGCGCCGGTGGGATCGGTATCGCCCGGGCGGCCTCCTCGAACAACGCGATGGCCTGCGTCAGCCCGGCGGCCTGCAGCCGTGCACTCGCGCTGTAGTCACCGCTGCCTACCGGCACCGGACGCACCACCACGCTTGATTCGGGCATGCCGTGAGGGTAGTCCCGTCCCGCGGTGCGCGCCGTCAAAGCCGGCGTCGTGCCAGACTTCCAGCCATGAGTCCGGCAGTGGTTCCGCGTGTGCTCACCATCCTGGCCGGGGTGGGCATGGTGGTGGCCGGAATCGGTTTCATCGTGGCACTGATTCTCAACGCCTTCGTCTTCGACAGGTACAACGCGTACGGCGAGGTGCCCATCCCCGGTGCGGCGACACTGCAGCTCCCCGCCGGGGAGGCCACCATCAGCTTTCACACCCAGATCATCGGCAGCACCAGCGGTGCTGGCCTGCCGATACCGGACCTGCAGCTGGGTATCGACCCGCCGGCCGGGGCACCCGAACCCGTGATCGCCGAGAGCATCGGCGGCACAACCACGGTGAACAACGATGCCCGGGTCCGGGTGTGGGTGGCCCGGGTCGCCGAGGACGGCGCCTACCGGATCCGCACCGACGGCAATGTCGGGGCATACCTGAGCCCGCGGCTGGCCTTCGGTCACGGCAGTCAGTGGGGCGCGCTGCCGTGGTGGTGCGCGGCGGCGTTCGGGCTCGCCGTCGTGGGGCTGGTCATCGCCCGGATCTGGGCCGCCGCGGTGCGCCGCGCGCCGCGCCCGGTACCCACCGGTCCTGCGCCGCCGACCTTCACGATCGGCGACACACCCCCGGTGGGGCACTCATACATCCCCACCGAGGACGGTATCCGCATCGAGCAGCTGAAAAACCTGGCAGCCCTGCGTGATTGCGGCGCGCTGACCGACGCCGAGTTCGAATCCGAGAAGCGCAGGCTGCTCGGCGGCGGGTGATGCGCGCAGGCGTCAGCCGGGGGCGGTTCCGACCAATCTCATCAGCGGGTCGGCGGGCCCGATGTCGAGGGTGCATTCCCGGGGGCGCGGGTCCGGGACGAAGGCCCAGAACATCGCCCCCGCGGTGCCCTGCCTGCGCATCTCGGTGAAGGCGTCGCGCAGGACTCGTTCCCGCTCGTCGAGCGATCCGCAGGACCCGGCCGCCATCCCGATCTCGGTGATCAGCAGCGGCTTGTCCAACGCCCGGGCCTGCTGCGCGCGCCGCGCGAGCCCGTCGAACGCGTTCCCCGGCAGGTAGTCGATCCCGTGGTAGAAGTGGTATTCCAGCACGTCGACCCCGGGTGAAGCGTTCACGTACGCGAAGGCCGCACCGGCCGAACCGCACTGACCGCCACCGGCGTGCCCGCTGAAAATCGTTGTGCCGGGATCCAGTTCGCGAATCCGGGCGCCGGTGGCATCGTAGAAGGCGCGCAGCACGTCCGCCGAGTCGGGGTGACAGTAGCGCCGGGTCCAGTCGCACTGCGGATCCCGGCAATCCGACGGTTCGGGTTCACCCACGGCCGTCCACCCGGCCAGCGCCGGTGAATCGGCCCAGCGTTGCACCGCGGCGTCCATCCATTCCTGGAAGGTCATGGGCAGGCCGGGGGCGATCTCGGTGTGCCAGCCACCGGCGTACCACCGGTAGTCCTTGAAGGAGTCGCCTTCGCAGCTGCCCTCGTTGCTGGAGAGCACCGCGATGAGCAGCTGGCCGTGGCGTTCGGCGGCGCGCACCACCGCATCGAGCGCGCTGAAGTCGAGGAGCCCGGTGTGCCTGTTCACCGCGAGGCTGGAGAACGCATTGAACCGGGTCAGCGAATGTGGTTGCAGCTGATTGAAATACGTATCGAGATCCACCTGGGCGCCGCATCCGGCGTTGACCGACCAGTCGGTGGCCAGCTGGTAGGCGTTGATGCCGATCGGCCACCAGGGCTGCCCGTCCAGGGTCAGGGATGTCCCCGACACCCCGAGACTCGGGATCTGCGGTGCGGGCGCCGCCGCCGCGCTCGCCGCTGCCCGGTGCGGGTCATCCGGCGGGGGGCCGGCGCACGCGATGGCGGCGATCATCATGGCGACACCCAGGACCATGGTGAGCAGCTGCCGCCCCGACATGGCGCAGAGCCTAATGCCCGGCGAGCTCAGTGCACACCCAGTTGACGGGCGTCGATGGAGACGATGTCGGAGCCCTCGCCCCGCGGCCGGACCTGGAGGTTGCCGTCGGGGTCCACGCGGTTGGCGACGATCCAGACGAATGCGGTACCCACCGGCAGACCGAGGATCGCGGAACCCGAGGCGTCGGTGGGGTGGTCGGTCAACAGGATGGCCCGCTTTCCCGCCAGATGCTTGCGGTCGGGCGACACCGGCCTGGCCGCAGGTGCCCCGGGCGGTGGCAGCCACCGATCCTCGTGCTGGCCGGCCCGGCACTGTCCGGCGAAGGACAGCGCCGCCCTGCGGTCGACGGAGAACAGTTCGTACATCGCGATGTCGATGCCGTGGTACTCGCGGTACTCGCCGTCGCGTTGGGGCATCGGTGTTCGCAGATACCGGCGACCGGTGGAGCGTTCGACGCCGAGTTGGACGGACATGGAGCCGTCGGAGTAGTCGTGCACCGTGTCGAAGGTGTAGACCTCGGGAGCGCTGACCGCCGCTGGGCGCCGGTCCGCATCGGTGCCGTGGATGCGGAGCCCCAGCCGCACCAAGCCGAAGGCGACGGCGGCCACCAGCGCGGCCAGCAACGTTCCTGCGATGAGCGCCACCAGGGGATAGAAGAAGGTGTAACCGTCTGCCCGCCAGGCATATACGATCGCCGCCACATAGACGGCGATCACCGACGCCGGTATCCCGATGACGGCGAGCAGCACGCCGACCATTGCCACGCCGGGCGCACCGCTGTCACTGAGCGTGACGCTCATCGCGCCCGCGTACACCGACAGGCCCACCCAGCCGAGCAGGGCGACGAACAGCAGGATCGTCGCGACGGCGTCAATGGTGTGCATCGCTCAGTGGCCGCGCGCCACCCATTCGTCGTAGTGCACGATCTCGCCGCCGATTGTGGTGGTGTCGCCGTGGCCGGTGTAGACGACGGTTTCTCCGGGCAGGGTGCCGAGCTTGGTGGAGATGGAGTCCAGGATGGTGGGGAAGTCGGAGTAGGACCGCCCGGTGGCGCCCGGTCCGCCCTGGAACAGGGTGTCACCGGAGACGACGGCGTTCAGTTCGGGGGCCGACCAGCAGACCGATCCCGGTGAGTGCCCCGGTGTGTGCAGGGCGTGCAGTTCGATACCGCCGGCGGTGAGTACCAGTCCGTCGGTGACGCTGCGGAAGTCGGCCTCGGGGTGCACGGCCCGCCACAGCATCTCGTCGGCCGGGTGCAGGAAGACCGGGGCGTCGAGGGTGGTGGCGAGTTCGGGGGCGACGGTGATGTGGTCGTTGTGCCCGTGGGTGCAGATCACCGCGACGACGTTGCGTCCGGCCACGGCGTCGATGATCGGGGCCGCGGTGTGGGCGGCGTCGAAGACGATGACATCCCCGTGTTCTGTGTCGTCACCTATCAACCAGATGTTGTTGTCGACGTCCCAGCTGCCGCCGTCGAGTTCGAAGGTTCCGCTGGTGACCACCCGTTGCACGCTGCTCACAGCACGACCACCGATCGCAGGACCTCGCCGGCGTGCATCTTGTGGAAGGCGTCCTCGACGGCGTCCAGCGTGATGCGTTCGGAGACGAATTTCTCCAGCGGCAGCCGGCCCTGCAGGTAGAGGCTGATCAGGGTGGGGAAGTCGCGTTCGGGCAGGCAGTCGCCGTACCAGGAGGACTTCAATGATCCGCCGCGGGAGAAGAAGTCGACCAGCGGCATCTCCAGTTTCATGTCCGGGGTCGGGACGCCGACCAGGACCACGGTGCCGGCCAGGTCGCGGGCGTAGAAGGCCTGCTTCCAGGTTTCGGGGCGCCCGACCGCGTCGATGACGACGTCGGCGCCGAACCCGTCGGTGAGGTCCTGGATGGTCTCGATGGCGTCCAGATCCTTGGCGTTGATGGTGTGGGTGGCGCCGAATTCGCGCGCGGTGTGCAGCTTGCGGTCGTCGACGTCGACGGCGATGATGCGCCGCGCGCCGACCAGGGCGGCCCCGGCGATCGCGGCATCCCCGACGCCACCGCAGCCGATCACCGCGACGGTGTCATCGCGGTTGATCGCACCGGTGTTGATCGCGGCGCCGATGCCGGCCATCACACCGCAGCCCAGCAGGCCGGCCACAGCCGGGTCGGCGGCGGGATCGACCTTGGTGCACTGGCCCTCGTGCACCAGGGTCTTGTCGGCGAAGGCGCCGATGCCCAGTGCGGGGGACAGTTCGGTGCCGTCGGTCAGGGTCATCTTCTGGGTGGCGTTGAAGGTGTCGAAACACAGGTGCGGGCGCCCGCGTTTGCAGGCGCGGCATTCACCGCAGACCGCGCGCCAGTTCAGGATGACGAAATCGCCGACCTCGACGTGGGTGACGCCCGCCCCGATGGTCTCGACGATGCCGGCGGCCTCGTGGCCGAGCAGGAATGGGTATTCGTCGTTGATGCCGCCCTCGCGGTAGGTCAGATCGGTGTGGCAGACACCGCAGGCCTGGATCGCCACCACGACCTCGCCGGGACCGGGATCGGGGATGACGATGTCGACCAATTCGACGGGCTGACCTTTGGACCGGGAGATGACACCTCGCACTGTCTGACTCATGCCTATAACCTAATACCCGCACGCCGGGTGCGCCGGACAGGTGTCCAGTCTGGCGCAGGTGTCCCGCTCGGGATCTGTTTTCACGCGCCGTGCCGTAATACCGTTGAGGACAAATGACGGCCTTCCGCAGTGTCGAGGATCTGCTGCACGATGCGCGCGACGCGTACGGGCGTCGCGACTGGCGCGCGGCCTACGACGCATTCGTGAGCGCCGATGGCCTGGGGCCGATGGCGATGGGCGACCTCGACGCCTACTCCGGATGTGCCTGGCGGCTGGGTCACATCAAAGAGGCTGTCCGGCTCGCGGAGCGGGTGTACGTCCAGTTGGTGCGCAGCGATCCGGCGGCTGCGTCGATGAAGGCCGTCGACATCGGGCTGGAATGGTTGACCCGCGGCGATGTCAACATCGCCAACGGGTGGATGAATCGCGCGCGTCGCCTGCTCGCCGGCAGCCCACCCGGTGCCACGCACGGATATCTCGCCTATCTTGAGGCCATTGCGGCGTCCGCGGTCCAGGACACCGCCGAACTGAACCGTCTCGTGCAGGAAATGCGAACCATCTGCGACCCGCTCGATGACCCGTCGTTGACCTCGCTGTGTCTGACCGCCCAGGCGATGGCCGCGTTTCACGAGGCCCGGGTGGCCGACGGGTACGCGCTTGTCGACGAAGCGATCCTGACACTGTTGACCGGCGAAGTCCGCGCCGAGTGGGCGGGCGACATCTACTGCGTGGTGCTCAACCTGTGCCACAAGCTCGCCGACCAACCGCGCATGCGTTCGTGGACCGAGGCCATGCATCGGTGGTGTGGGGTCGAGGGCACCACCACGTACTACCGGGTGTGCGATGTGCACCGCCTGCAACTTGCCGCGGCTGACGACGACTACCGTCGGCTCGAGGACGAATTGCTGCTCGCCAGTGTGGCTTTGGAAGATGTCAACGCCTGGGTCGGTGCCCAGGGCTACTACCAGCTGGGCGAGGTGCGCAGGCTGCGCGGTGACAGCGACGGTGCGCTCGTGGCGTTCGCCAAGGCGCGCAGTCTCGGTGCCGACCCGCAGCCGGGTGAGGCGTTGGTGCGGTGCCGACTGGGCCAGACCGAGGCGGCGTGGGCCGACCTGCGGGTCGCGATGGCCGGTGTCGGGGGACTGGACAGGATTCGAATGCTTCGGGCTGCGGTCGAGATCGCCTTGGCGCGGGCGGCATTCGATGAAGCCGAACAGCACTGCCGCGAGCTGGAAACGAGCGCCGAGGCCTACGGCACACCCGGCTACCGCGCCTGGGCGGCGCACGCCCGCGGCGCGGTACTGGTCCGACGCGGTGAGCACGCCGCAGCTCTGCAGTCTCTGGAGTCGGCGCTGCGTGAGTATCGAACTCAGCGGTCCCGTTACGAGACCGCCGAAGTGTACGAGTGGATGGCTCTGGCGCACCGTGGTCTCGGCGAGGAGGTGGCCGCAAGCGCCGACCTCGCGACCGCAGACAGCATCTACGAGCAACTCGCGGTGCAGCCTGCCGGGATGTGCGGGCGCGAGGTTCCCGGTGGGCTCACCCGGCGCCGAGGTCGAAGTGCTCCGGGCCATCGCCGGCGGTGCCACCAATCGTCAGGTGGCCCAACAACTCCACCTCTCGGACAAGACCGTGGGCAGGCACCTGGCGAACATCTACGCCAAAGTCGGGGTCTCGACCCGTACAGCGGCGGCGAGCTGGGCATTTCAACAGGGAGTGCTCGCCGAGGGAAGCTGATCTACATCATGTGCACCACAGTGGTCCCGGTGAAACACATGGTCTGCCCGATGGGCAATACCGTTGAGGCGGCCTAGCGTTGCGTCCATGACCACATTGAACGAGGATCCGACCGTCACGTCGGAGACCACCGAAGAATTCGCCGGACGCATCGTCGGCACCATCGACGCGGCGAGTATCGCGCTCCTGCTGTCCATCGGGCACCAGACGAAGCTGTTCGACACGCTGGCGAGCCTGCCGCCCGCCACCAGCACCCAGATCGCCGACGCGGCCGGACTCAACGAACGGTATGTGCGCGAGTGGCTCGGTGGCGTGGCGGCCGGCCAGATCGTCGACTATGACGCGGCCGCCCAGACCTATTCGCTCCCACAGCACCGTGCGGCCGCTCTCACCCGCGCCGCGGGTCCGGACAACCTGGCCCGTGTGGCGCAGTTCATCCCACTGCTCGCCGAGGTCGAGCAACAGGTGATCGGCTGCTTCCACCACGGCGGCGGATTGTCCTACGCCGAGTATCCCCGCTTCCACCGTTTGATGGCCGAGGAGAGCGGGGAGGTCTTCGACGCCGCCCTGGTCGACGGCATCCTGCCGATGGTCGAGGGGTTGCCACAACGGCTGCGCGACGGAGCCGATGTCGCCGACTTCGGTTGCGGCAGTGGCCACGCCGTGAACGTGATGGCCGCTGCTTTCCCGGGCAGCCGGTTCGTCGGCATCGACTTCTCCGAGGAGGGGCTGTCGGTGGGCATGCGCGAGGCGCAACAGCGCGGCCTGGGCAACGTGCGTTTCCAGGCATCCGACGTCGCCGGATACGACGTCGCGGAGGCCTTCGATGTCATCACGGCGTTCGACGCCATTCACGACCAGGCCCACCCGGGCCGGGTCCTGCAGAACATCCATCGCGCCCTGCGCCCGGGCGGTACCTTCCTGATGGTCGACATCAAGTCGTCCAGCCGGGTGGAGGACAACATCGGGGTGCCGTTCGCGCCCTACCTGTACACGGTCTCGACGATGCACTGCATGAGTGTGTCGCTGGGGCTGGACGGCGACGGACTCGGCACCTGCTGGGGGCGTGAGCTCGCCACCGCGATGCTCGCCGATGCCGGATTCGACGATGTGCAGGTGCGCGAGATCGAGTCCGATCCGATCAACTACTACTACGTGGCGCATAAGTAGCATCTGCTCGGTGGGTGCACTCGAGCTTCTCGACGACTGGCCGGTCTCTACAGTTGCCGCCGCGGTGGTGGGGCCGGCCGGTCTCATCGCCGCCCACGGTGACACCACCCGCCGGTTCCGGCTCGCCTCGGTCACCAAGCCGCTGGTCGCTCGCGCCGCACAGGTCGCGGTGGAGGAGGGCGCCTTCGACCTGGACACGCCGGCCGGCCCGCCGGGTTCGACGGTGCGCCATCTGCTGGCACACGCGTCCGGGGTGGCCATGCAGTCCGGTGAGCTCTTGGCTGCGCCCGGGGCCCGGCGCATCTACTCCAATCACGGATTCACCCTGCTCGCCGAGGCGCTGGAAGCGGCGACCGACATCTCGGTGCAGACCTACCTGTCCGAGGCCGTGTTCGAACCGCTCGGCATGACGTCCTCGACGCTGGCCGGGGGCGCGCCGGCCGCCGGGTACGGCGGCGAGTCCTCGGTGGACGATCTGGTGCGTTTCGCCGCCGATCTGCTGCGGCCGGCGCTGGTGACCCCCGAGTTGCACGCCGAGGCGACGACGGTGCAGTTCGCCGGCCTGAACGGGGTACTGCCCGGGTTCGGATCGCAACGCCCGAACGACTGGGGGCTCGGATTCGAGATCCGGGCCCAGAAAAAGCCGCACTGGACCGGTACCTTCAACTCGGCCCGGACCTACGGGCATTTCGGCCAGTCCGGGACGTTCCTGTGGGTGGATCCTGCTGTTGACCTGGCCTTTGTGGTGCTGACCGACCGGGACTTCGGGGAGTGGACGTATCCGCTGTGGCCGGCCATCTCTGATGGAGTCCTGAGAGAATTCGGCGCACACTAGCGCAACACGCGTCCCACGGGGCACAATAGACACGCACGAAACAGCTGCACAGTTCGGTAACGCCAGGTCGTTGGGGAAGACGTCCCTAGTGGAGCCGAAGGAGCAGAAGTATGCGTGCGTCGAACCAGTTCGCCGAGGCGACAACTGGCGTGGTCTACGTTCACGCCTCGCCCGCGGCGGTATGCCCACATGTCGAGTGGGCTCTTTCGTCGACCCTGTCGGCGCGGGCGAACCTCAAGTGGACGCCCCAACCTGCCATGCCCGGACAACTGCGCGCCGTCACCAACTGGGTGGGTCCGGTGGGTACCGGCGCCCAGTTGGCTAACGCCCTGCGCTCCTGGTCGGTGCTCCGTTTCGAGGTGACCGAGGACCCCAGTGAGGGCGTCGACGGACACCGCTGGTGCCATACCCCGCAGCTCGGTCTGTGGAGCGGGGCGATGAGCGCCAACGGGGATGTGATGGTCGGTGAGCAGCGGCTGCGCACCCTGATGGCCTCCGGCGCCGACGCGCTGGCCGCCGATCTGGACTCGGTGCTCGGCACCGCGTGGGACGAATCGCTGGAGCCCTACCGCGGCGGTGGCGACACCGGCGAGGTCACCTGGCTGAACAGAGGTGTCGGCTGACCACCGACGCTGAGGCGCACCCGCACGAGATCGCCGTCGTCGATACCCTCGGGCCGACGTAGCGCCACCTTGAGCGGCACCAGGTACACATCGTCCTTCGGGATCAGCGAAGTCGTCACCTCGGTGGCGCCGATGCCGACCCGTGCCGGGATGACACCCCACCCGTAGGTCAGCTCGCCCAGATGCGCGTGCAGGAAATCGTCGACCTCGGCGGGGGTGGCGACGAAGAAATACGGTGCCGGTCCGCGCCACTGGAACACGTCACCCTCGAATTCCCAGTCCACGGCTCGATGTTAGGGCGTGACTATCGTCAGCGCGTTCGGTACCGCGGTCACCGTGACGGGTAGCGGGCACACGTATTCGCCGTCGGCGTAGGCGTTGATACCCGGTGAATCGACGGTGATCGTCTTCGCTCGGGCCGTGCGCACCTCGTCGAGATCGACATGGGTGCCCTTGAACACGGTGGGGAACAGGCGGATCAGCCTGGTGCGTGAGGCCGAGGCCACCATCGTCGCGTCGAGCAGACCGTCCCGTGGGTCCGCGCCCGGGCAGATCTTCATCCCGCCGCCGTAGCTGCGGGTGTTGCCGAACGCGGCCAGGGTGAGCTCGGTGACGAGTTCCTCTCCGCCGTCGAAGGACAACCGGAACGGCAGCAGCCGCAGCTTGGAGATCTCGGCCACCATGGCGAGGTTGTAGCGCATCCGGCTGTGCGGCCAGGTCATCCGGTTGGTGCGGTCGGTCACCAGCGAGTCGAACCCGGCGGCCATCACGGTGCCGAACCAGCGGTCGGTGCCGTCGGCGCCCGAGATCCGGCCGAGATCGACCCGGCTGATGTTGCCATCGGCGATCACATCGGCGGCGGCCTCGGGATCCTTTGCCGGGATGCCGAATTCGCGGGCGTGATCGTTGCCGGTGCCCGCCGGCACGATACCCAGCGGGATATCGGTCTGGGCGAGCACCTGCAGTGCCAGCGAGATGATGCCGTCACCGCCGACGACGACGAGCGCGTCCATGCCGCGTTCCAGCGCGCCTTCGACGAGCTGGCGGGCATGCGTGGCGTCACGCCCCGCAATGGCCACGACGTCGACACCGCGCCGGTGCAGCTGGGTGATGGCACGCTCCGCGGCATGGGAGGCACTACCGTGTCCCGACGCCGGGTTGGTCAGGACGGTGACCCGGTTGATCACGGAATCAGCTTGCCGGGGTTGAGGATTCCAGCCGGGTCCAGGGTCGCCTTGACCGAGCGCAGGATCTCCACGCCGAGATCGCCGATCTCGGCGCGCATCCAGGGCCGGTGGTCGGCGCCGACCGCGTGATGGTGGGTGATGGTCGCGCCGGTGCGCACCATGGCATCGGAGGCCGCGGTCTTGGCACGGCGCCACTGCTCGATCGGGTCGCCCTGCTGGGCGGCGACCACGGTGAAGTACAGCGACGCTCCGGTGGGGTACACATGCGAAATATGGCACATCACCAGGGCCTGTCCCAGCGATTCGGACAGTGCCGCGGTGACGGCGGCCTTGAGGGCGGGCACATTGGACCAGTTGGTCGCGGTCTCCAGGGTTTCGCACAGCGCGCCGGCCGCCAGCAGCGAATCCCGCAGGTAGGGAGCGCCGAACCGGCCGTGCTCCCAGCCCTTGGCCGGCGCTTCGCCCAGCGAGGTGGCGCCGTGGGCCCGCAGCAGCGCGGCGGTCTCGGCGTGGCGGCTCTCGGTGTGGGCCGGTGTCCCCTCGAACGCGGTGATCGCCAGACAGCCGCCGGTGATGGTCTGTTCGCCGATGCTCTCGGTGGTGGCCAGGTTGACGCCGGTCTCGGCCTCATCGGACAGCCGGATCACCGTGGGGCCGGTGCCGGTCTGGATGACGGCACGCAAAGCGTCTGCGCCGGTGGCGAAATCGGGGAAGGACCAGGCCTCGTAGCGGGTGGACTCCGAGACCGGGTGCACCCGGACCCGCACGCTGGTGATGGTGCCGAACACGCCCTCGGATCCGACGATGAGCTGACGCAGGTCGGGGCCGGCGGCCGAGGCCGGGGCGCGGCCGAGGTCGAGCACTCCCGCCGGTGTCACCACGCGCAGGCCGCGCACCATATCGTCGAATCGGCCGTAGCCGGCCGAATCCTGGCCCGAGGATCGGGTGGCGGCGAACCCGCCGATGGTGGCGAACTGGAAGCTTTGCGGGAAATGCCCGAGGGAGAACCCGCGTGCGCCCAACAGTTCCTCGGCCCGGGGGCCGGTGGCTCCGGCGCCGAGTTCGGCCTCCCCGGAGACCTCGTCGAGGCTGTGCAGGGCGTCCAGGCGTCGCAGGTCCAGTGAGATGACCGAGGCGAATCCGCCGCGCTCGGGATCCACACCGCCGACCACGGTGGTGCCGCCGCCGAACGGGACGACCGCGATCCGGCGCTGCGAACAGATGCGCAGCAGTTCGACGATGTCATCCTCCCCGCCGGGAAGCAGCACCGCGTCCGGGGCATCCTGCACGCCGGTGTCCTTGCGGCGCAACAGGTCCAGGGTCGACTTGCCGCCGGCGCGCAGCAACCGGCTGGTGTCGTCGGTGCGGCAGAACTGGGCCCCGACGACGGCTTCCAGGGCTGCGCGGTCGCCGTCGGCCAGCGCCGACGGGCGTACCTGCACCTCGGTGATCGCCAGTTCGGGAGTGGCCGGGCCCTCAATGCCCAGCGCCTGCTTGAGGAGTGCCTTGATGCCGTCGGAGAGCGGCTTGGCGGCCTGCGGGTCGCCCCAGGCATTCCACTTCATCGGGGGTTGCAGGGCTGCATCGGCGTGCGTCATGCGTTACAGTATTACACATCATGTCAATCAGTAACGATGATGCTCGGGCCGACGACGGCGACGTGTCAGTCGCCGGCCGGATCCTCGATGCCGCCGCCGCCTGCGTTCTCGCCTACGGCATCGACCGGGTCACCCTCGCCGAAATCGCCCGCCGCGCCGGCGTCAGCCGCCCGACCGTGTACCGGCGCTGGCCGGACACCCCGTCGATCCTGGCCGCGCTGCTCACCTCCCGGGTCACCCGCGTGCTCGACGACGCGGGTGACCGCGAGATCGGCCGGGAGGCGCTGGTGGCCCGGATCGTCGCGGTCGCCGCACGGCTGCAGCACGACGAGATCGTGATGTCGGTGCTGCACAGTGCCCCCGAACTGGCCATGGTCTACATCGCCGAACGGCTGGGCACCAGTCAGCAGATCCTCATCGATGCCACCGCCGCCCAGATCGAACTGGCGCAGCAGCACGGCAGCGTGCGCGCCGGCGATCCGCGCCGGCTGGCGGCCATGTGCCTGCTCATCACCCAGTCGACCGTGCAGTCCGCGCAGATGGTCGAGCCCATCCTCGGCTCCGCCGACCTGGCCGCCGAACTCGCCCACGCCCTGAACGGATACCTGCAGCCATGAACCCCGCGCCCCTCAAGGACAGCGCCCTCAACCGCGAGCGCCGCAGCGCCGAACTCGAGTTCCTGGCCGACGGCACACCCGTCGACGTGCTGGTGATCGGCGGCGGGATCACCGGCACCGGTATCGCGCTGGACGCGGCCACCCGTGGGCTCCGTGTCGTGCTTGTCGAGAAACACGATCTGGCGTTCGGGACCAGCCGCTGGAGTTCCAAACTCGTGCACGGCGGGCTGCGCTACCTGGCCACCGGCAACGTCGGCATCGCCCGCCGCAGCGCCATCGAGCGCGGAATCCTGATGACCCGCAACGCACCTCACCTGGTGTCGGCCATGCCGCAGCTGGTGCCACTGCTGCCCGGGATGAACCGGGCGTCCCGTGCCCTGGTCCGCGTCGGCTTCGTGGCCGGCGACGGGCTGCGCCGGCTGGCGGGGACCTCGGCGGCGACGCTGCCGCGATCGCGCCGGGTCGATGCCGCCCGCGCGGTGCAGCTGGCGCCGACGGTACGCCGCGACGGACTCGACGGCGCGTTGCTGGCCTACGACGGTCAGCTGATCGACGACGCCAGGCTGGTCACCGCGGTGGCCCGCACCGCCGCCCAGCACGGAGCCACCGTGCTGACCCGGGTGTCCGCACAAGCGGCGCAGGGGGATTCGGTGCGCCTCGTCGATCAGCTCACCGGTGAATCGGTGGCCGTGCGCGCCCGCGCGGTGATCAATGCCTCCGGCGTGTGGGCGGGGGAGGTGGACCCGTCGATCAGGTTGCGGCCCAGCCGCGGCACCCACCTGGTCTTCGACGCCGCGGCGTTCGGTAATCCCACTGCGGCCCTGACCATTCCGATACCGGGGGAGCTCAACCGGTTCGTCTTCGCGATGCCCGAGCAGCTGGGCCGGGTCTATCTCGGGCTCACCGACGAGGATGCGCCCGGGCCCATTCCCGATGTGCCGCAACCCACCCAGGCCGAGGTGTCGTTCCTGCTCGACACCGTCAACACCGCCCTGGACACCGCGCTGACCCAGGCCGATGTGCGCGGGTCCTACGCCGGGCTGCGCCCGCTCATCGAATCCGGCGGGCACACCGCCGATGTGTCCCGGGAACACGCGGTGACCGAATCGCCCAACGGCGTGGTCAGCGTGATCGGCGGCAAGCTCACCGAATACCGCTACATGGCCGAGGACGTGCTGGACCGGGCGGTGGCGCTGCGTGGGCTGGCCGCCGGGCAGTGCCGCACCCGTAACCTGCCGCTGGTCGGGGCACCGGCCAACCCGGTCGCCACGCTGCGGGAACCGGTGGAGATGCCGTCCTCGCTGGTGGCCCGCTACGGTGCGGAGGCACCGAATGTGATCGCCCGGGCCACGTGCGACCGGCCGGCGGAGCGGGTCGCCGAGGGAATCGACGTCCTGCGTGCCGAATTCGAGTACGCCGTCAGCCACGAGGGCGCGCTGACCGCCGAGGACATCCTGGACCGGCGCACCCGGATCGGCCTGGTGGCCGCCGATCGCGAGCGGGCCGAGGCGGTGGCCGCGGAATTCCTCTGAGCGCTACTTCGTCGTATAGCCGCCATTGGCCAGAATGGTCTGTCCGGTGATCCACCAGCCCTCACCGACCAGGAAGCGCACCAGCGGAACGATATCGGCCGGATCCGTCAGGCCCGTCGAGGTGAACTTCGACAGATCGGCAGCGTTCTGGTTGTACTCGGCCGATTCGGCACTTTCCTGACCGTAGAAGAACGGTGTCTCCATCGGGCCCGGCGCAATGGCGGTCACCGAGATACCGCGTGGCCCGAATTCCTTGGACGCCGCCCGGGTGAAGTGCTCCACGGGCGCCTTCGACCCGGCGTAGATCGAATACAGGCCGGTGAAAGCGCCCAGCAGGGATGTGACAACGGTCGTGAGCTTCCCGCCGTCCGCCAGGTGTCTGCCGGCCTCCTGCATGAAGAAAAACGCCGTCTTTGCGTTGATGGCGAAGATCTTGTCGAAATCGTCCTCGGCGATATCCCCGAACGGCTTCTTGATCACCATGCCGGTGGTGTTGATGGCGATATCGACGCTGCCCATCGCGCCTTTGGCGTCGGCCCACAACTGGGTGACCGCTGCCGCGGTGGTCAGGTCACCCTGGAACAGATATGCCTCCGCGCCGAGTGCCCGCACGGCAGCGGCGGTCTCGTCGGCGGCTGCTCTGCTGCCCTCGCTGTTGTAATGCACGGCAACCGCCGTGGCGCCCTGCTCGGCCAGGTCACGGGAGATCAGTCCCCCCAGATTCTTCGCACCGCCGGCGATCAGCACATTTTTGCCCGCGATGGTGCGGCCCGGACTTGTCATCGACCCTCCTGATGTGTTTGCCCGAGGCTATGGCGGTGGAGGTGCCGAACGCCTTCGAAAAAACTATGGTGATTGCGGAAAACATCCACCGGGGGAGAGTTCATGCGGGTCTGGCAGGGGGAACGGCCCAGGACGCCGCGAACCGTGCTCGCCCGCCGTGGCCTGGCGGCCCAGGGCATGAACTTCTCCTTTGTCTCCGAACGCATAGCCACGCCCACCGACTGGTGCTTTTCCGAGGGACACCATGTGTTGGTCGTGCATCGTGACGGCCGGCTGAAATCGATGGAGAGTGAGTTCAGCTCCGGCCCGACCGGGCGGATACTGCCGCGCGTCGGAGACGTCTGGGTGATACCGGCTGACCATCGATACGCGGCACTGGCCACCGGCGATACCGTCGGATTCTGCGAAATTGCTTTTCCCGCAACAGCTTTGCCAAGTAGGCAGTTGACGCCCCGGATAGGGAAGCTGGACCCGTTCCTGCACCGGTTGACCGACAGGCTCGCCGGGCTGGCCGATCGTGACGATGCGATGTCGCGGCTGATGCGGGACAGCATCGCCGAAACCGTCCGGCTGCACATCGTCGACAGCTATACCGCAGAAGGCGCCTGCGCCCGGTCGCCGCGAGATCTGGATGCCTCGACCCAGAATGCGTTGGTGGAGTATCTGGAGACAAGTCTCGACGACGACATCACCCTGGCGGCGATGGCCGACTTCGCGGAAATGCCTCCCGCCGACTTCGCCCGCGCCTTCTCCGCAGCCTTCGGCACCACACCGCACCAGTACCTGATCGAACGCCGCATCAACCGGGCCAGGAGGCTGCTTTCGGCCGGCACTGCATCGATCACCGAGATCAGCATGAGCGTCGGCTTCTCGACGCCGAGCCATTTCGCGACGACGTTCAAACAGCGGGTCGGCGTGACACCGTCGGCCTACCGGGCCGCCACCCGCTGACCCCAGAAACGCCGAAACTGTATTCCAGAAGGCAAATGTCGAGTGACGGCCGTCTGGAATACAGTTTCGCGGGAGGTGGGAGAGGTGCGGGTTACAGCGGGATGTTCTTGTGGCGACCGCGCCGTGCGGGCGCCTCGGCCAGCGCCTGGGTGATCACGCTGCGGGTGTGGGCGGGGTCGATCTTCGCATCCACCACGCCGATGTCGATGGCGCTGTCCACGCCACCGGCGATCCGCTCGTGCTCGGCGGCGAGTTCCTCGTGCAGGGCGTCGCGTTCGTGATCGGCGGCGGCGGCCAGCTTGCGCTTGTGCAGGATGCCCACCGCGGCCTTGGCACCCATCACGGCGACCTCGGCGTCCGGCCAGGCGAAGACCTTGGTGGCGCCCAGCGAGCGCGAGTTCATCGCGATGTAGGCGCCGCCGTAGATCTTGCGGGTGACCAGCGTGACGCGCGGAACGGTGGCTTCACCGAACGCGTGCAGCAGCTTGGCGCCGCGGCGCACGACGCCGCCCCACTCCTGGTCCACACCGGGCAGGTAACCCGGGACGTCCACGACGACGACGAGCGGGATGCCGAAGGCATCACACAGGCGCACGAAACGCGCTGACTTCTCCGCACTTTCGGAGTTCAGGCAGCCGCCCAGGCGCAGCGGGTTGTTGGCGATGACGCCGACGGTGCGACCGGCCAGCCGGCCCAGGCCGACCACGATGGACGGGGCCCAGCGGGACTGGAACTCCTCGAAGTGGGAATCCTTGTCCAGCAACGCTTCGACGATCGGGTGCACGTCGTAGGCGCGCCGCGCGGAGGCGGGCATCAGGGCCTTGAGGTCGGTATCGCCGGCCTCGGCCTTGGCCCGGTCGAAATGGCCCTGCTGGCAGAAGAATCCGACCAGGCGACGGCCGCGCTCGTAGGCGTCGAGCTCATCATCGGCGACGATATGGCAGACACCGGACTTCTTGTGGTGGGCTTCCGGGCCGCCGAGGGACACCATGTCGACGTCCTCGCCGGTCACGCTGCGCACCACATCGGGTCCGGTGACGAACACCTTGCTGTCCGGCGCCATCACGATGACGTCGGTCAGCGCCGGACCGTAGGCGGCGCCACCGGCGGCGAAGCCGACGACCACCGAGATCTGCGGGACATACCCGGAGGCACGGATCATCGCCTCGAAGACCAGGCCCACCGCGTGCAGGGCCTTGACGCCCTCGGCCAGGCGCGCGCCCCCGGAATGCCAGATGCCGACGATCGGGCTCTGCTCCTCGATGGCGAGGTCGTAGGCGTTGACGATGTGCGCGCAACCCTCGACGCCCATCGCGCCACCCATGACGGTGCCGTCGGTGCAGAACGCGACGGTCTTCACGCCGTTGACGGTGCCCGAGGCGGCGAGCACACCGGACTTGTCCCGCTCGTGCAGCACCGACACGCTGCCGTCGTCGAAGAACGTCTTGAGCCGGAGCAGGGGGTCGCGCGGGTCGAGCGACTCAGCTGCTGCTTCGGGAGCCATCGTGGTCATCCAGTCCTCCTGGTTACGCGTCGGAATGGTGACCGGCGCCTTCGGTACTTCTGTCAGTATTTTCCGAAGGTGAGCGCCACATTGTGCCCACCGAATCCGAACGAGTTGTTGATCGCGTACTTGTAGTCGCCGGTACGGGGCTCGCCAGCCACCACGTCCAGGTCGATCTCGGGATCCAGATTCTTAAGGTTAAGCGTTGGCGGGACGATTCCGTCACGCAAGGCGAACACTGTGAGAATGGACTCCACCGCGCCGACGGCGCCCACGGAGTGGCCCAGCGCCGATTTCGGTGCGTACACCGCGGGCTTGTGGCCCTTCATCGCATTGTTGATCGCCACACCCTCGGCGACGTCGCCGACGCTGGTGCCCGTCGCGTGCGCGTTGATGTGGTCGATATCGCTCGGCTGCAGGCCCGCGAGCTGGATAGACCGCGACATCGCGTGGCCGGCCTGCTCGCCGTTGGGATCGGGCGCCACGATGTGGAAGCCGTCCGAGGTGACGCTGGCACCCATGATGCGGGCCAGGATGTTGGCGCCGCGGGCCTTGGCGTGCTCCTCGGTCTCGATGACCATCATGGCGCCGCCCTCGCCGAACACGAAACCGTTACGGTCCCGGTCGAACGGCCGGCAGGCACCGGCCGGGTCGTCGTTGGTGTTGGAGAGCACGATGCGCATCTGGGCGAAGCCCGCGATCGGCACGGCTTCGATCTTCGTCTCGACGCCGCCGCAGATGGCGATATCGGCCTCGCCGAACACGATGTTGCGCCAGGCGTTGGCGATACCTTCCGAACCCGACGCGCACGCCGAGATCACGGTGGTGACACCGGCTTTGGCCTTGCGCTCCAGGCCGACGGCCGCGGCCGCGCCGTTGGGCATGTACATCTGCACCACGAGCGGCGAGACAGCGCGCAGGCCCTTGGCCCGCATGCCGTCGTAGGCGAAGACGAGTTCCTCGGCCGATCCCAGACCGGTGCCGATGGAGACCATCAGCCGCTTGGGGTCGACCTCGGGGGAGCCTGCGTTCTCCCATACCCGACGGCCGATGACCGTCGACATCTTCTGCAGGTATGACAGGCGACGCAGTTCGACCCTGGTCAGCTCACTGTCGAAGTCCTCGAGCAGATGGCCGCCGATGCGCACCGGCAGGTCGTACATCTCGATGAAATCGTCTTCGAGTGTCCGGATGCCGCTTTCACCCGCCAGCAGCTTCTTCCACGTCGTATCGGCGTCGGTCGCCAACGCGGTCGTCATGGCAACGCCAGTGACGACCACGTTGGGAAGACCGTTCCCCGTAGAAAGCCCAGTCACGCTGTTCCCCACCTCTTTACTGCCGCATTGCTTGGAGGACTCTCCCCTGAATCCTCAGTAACGTCCGAACGCCAATGCCACATTGTGGCCACCGAAACCGAACGAGTTGTTGATGGCGTACTGGTAGTCGCCATAACGAGGCTCGCCCGCAACAACATCGAGATCGATCTCAGGATCGGGGGTCTCGTAGTTGAGGGTCGGCGGGATGACACCGTCACGCAGTGCCAGCACGGTCAGGATCGACTCGAGGGCGCCGACGGCACCGATCGAGTGGCCCAGCGCCGACTTGGGCGCGTACACCGCGGCATGACCGACTCCGGCGACGCGCAGCGCATTGGCCTCTGCGGTGTCACCGATGGGGGTTGCCGTGGCGTGTGCGTTGACGTGGCTGATGTCCGAGGGGGACAGCCCCGCCGTCTCCATCGCGCGCTTCATCGCGTGGCCGGCCCGAAGACCGTCCGGCGCCGGCGCCACCATGTGGAAGGCGTCCGACGAGATGCCGGCACCCATGAGACGGGCCAGCGGCTTGGCGCCGCGAGCCTTGGCGTGCTCCTCGGTCTCGATGATCATCATC
Source organism: Mycolicibacterium frederiksbergense (assembly GCA_030499155.1). Taxonomy (GTDB): domain Bacteria; phylum Actinomycetota; class Actinomycetes; order Mycobacteriales; family Mycobacteriaceae; genus Mycobacterium; species Mycobacterium frederiksbergense_A. The sequence continues at coordinate 3,799,921 of JAUKNU010000001.1, forward strand.
GCCCCGGCCTCGCCGAAGACGAAGCCGTCACGGTTCTTGTCGAACGGTCGCGATGCCCCCTCCGGGTCGTCGTTCTTGGTCGACATGGCCCGCATCATCGAGAACGCCGCGATGGGCAGTGCCTCGATCATGCCTTCCACGCCACCACAGACCGCGATATCGGCATCGCCCATGACGATCTGACGCCATGCGTGTGCGATGGCCTCCGAACCGGACGAACACGCCGACACCGGGGTGATGACCCCGGCGCGGGCGCCGAGTTCGAGACCGACGACGGCGGCGGCACCGTTGGGCATGACCATCTGAACGGCGAGCGGGGACACCTTGCGGGGCCCGCCCTCGTTCATCGCGTCATACATCTCGACGATCTTCTCGCCGCCACCGAGGCCGGTGCCGATCACGACCGAGAAACGGTCGGGATCGACCTCGGGCTTACCGGCGGATTCCCACAGTTGATTGCCGACGTACTTCGACATGCGCTGGACGTACGACATGCGTCGCAGTTCCAGGCGGGACATCAGCGGATCGAGGGGCTCCGCGAGGTGCCCGCCGATCTTCACGTTCAGATCCCACTTGCCCACGAAATCGTCTTCGAGGACGCGAATGCCACTCTCGCCCGCCAGCAGACCCTTCCACGTGCTCTCGATGTCCGGCGCGAGCGCAGTGGTCGCCGTGACGGCGGTCACGACGACGTTGGGGAAACCGCCATTAGCAGTGGAAGGACGTGTCACTGTGCGAACTTCTCGCGCAGTGCGGCGGCGGCCTCGGGGTTCTCTTCTTCGAGCTTCTGGATGTAGGAGACGACGTCACCGACGGTGCGCAGGCCGGCCAGATCCTCATCGGGGATCTTCACGCCGTACTTGTCCTCGGTCTGCACCGCGATCTCGACCATCGACAGCGAGTCGATGTCCAGGTCGTCGACGAAGGACTTCTCCATCGTGACCTCGGACGGCTCGATGCCGGTGACCTCTTCGATGATCTCGGCGAGACCGGCGATGATTTCTTCTTGGTTGGCCACAATGGCTCCTTCTTGTTACGGCACTCCGGCTGTCGGAGTGAGGTTGAACGTCTTTATCGGTGTTACCCGGACTCAGAGCTCGGCGAGTCCGTCCAGGTCTGACGGGGCCTTCACCGCATGTGTCGGTGTGCCCTTCAGTTCTCGTTTGGCGATGCCGACCAGGGTTCCCGCGGGCGGGAACTCCACGATGGCCGTCACCTCCAGGCCGCGCAGCGTCTCGTTGCACAGATCCCAGCGCACCGGCCGGGTCATCTGGGCGACGAGCTTGGTCATCGCGTCCGCCGCCGATTCGACGGGCTTGCCGTCGGCGTTGGACAGCAGTGTCGCGGTGGGCTCGTTGGTGGCCACGGTGGCGGCCGCCGCGGCATAGCCCTCGGCGGCGGGGGCCATGTAGTGGGTGTGGAACGCCCCGGCGGTGGCCAGCACGCGGACCCGGGCCTTGGCCGGCGGATCCTCGGCGAGCTTCTCCAGCGCCGCGACCGCTCCGGCGGCGACGATCTGGCCGGCGGCATTGCGGTTGGCCGGGATGAGATCGAGGGACTCCAGGCGGGCCAGCACCTCGGCCTCGTCACCACCGAGCACGGCGGCCATGCCGGTCGGCTCCAGTGCGCAGGCCTTGGCCATCTCCGCACCGCGGGTGGCGGCCAGCTTCACCGCGTCATCGGCGGAGATGACCCCGGCGATGGCGTAGGCCGCGATCTCGCCGACCGAATGTCCGGCCACGGCGGCGGACTTGCCGCTGATCAGGCCGCGCTTGGTCAATTCTTCGTGTGCCAGCAGGGTGGCGGCCACCACGAGCGGCTGGGTCACCGCGGTATCGGTGATCTCCTCCGCGGTGGCGGTGGTGCCCAGGCGGGCCAGATCCAGCCCGCTGATCTCCGACCACACGCTCAGCCGGTCGACCGCCCCGGGCAGCTCCAACCACGAGGTGAGCATGCCGGGGGTCTGCGAGCCCTGTCCGGGCGCAAGCAGCGCAAGCACATTCTTTTGGGGCACGGATTAAGAAAACACTGTGAGAGGACCATAGTGCGGTGTAAGAGATTATGAACCTTGTCTTATTCTTTTGTGGAGTTTCCACAAAAGCGCACGTGAAGCGACCGCGCCGAGACCTGGCCGCAACCTGGGCTCACGGGTTATATCCGCCCCACCGGGTGAGCTGTTGTCCACCTGACGCGCCGGAATAGCCATTTGGCGAGCTGAAGTGGCTTGCGTCACCTTTCAGCCGTCCCACCGTGGTGGCGACCCGCAGCACGTACGCATCGCGGGGGACCGTCGGATCCCGGCCCGTGAAATCGGTGATTCGCTTGAGGCGATATCGCACGGTGTTTGGATGAACCGTCAATTTCCGCGCGCACGCCTCGATGGCGCCGCCGGAGTCGAGGTAGGCGTCGAGCGTCTTGGTCAGCGCGGGGTCGGCATCGGCGAGCGGTCGCATCACCTCGGTCGCCAGCACGGCCACCGCGCTGGGGTCGCCCAGCAGGGCCCGCTCGGGGAGCAGCTCGCGTGACGACACGGGACGCGGTGCGCCGCTCCAGCCTGCGACGGCGTTCATACCGGCAATGGCCTCGGCGGCGCTGCGATGGGCCGCCCCCAGCGTCGGCACCGTCGGCCCGATGACCACCGGACCGTCGCCGAACACGGTCATCAGCTCCGACAGGAACCGCTCGGTCGGCGACAGTCCACCGGTGACGATGGTGACCAACCAGGTGCCGTGCACATCCGACAGGGCCGCCCGGCCGCATTTCCTGGCCGCGGCGTGCACGTCGTCACCGGTCTGCTCAAGGCGATCCGGGCGCGGCAGCCCGACGATGACGGTGGCCGGTGCGGTCGCGTCCCAGTTCAGGGCGGCCGCCTGGGATTGCAGTTCGGGTCCCATGTCCCCGCGCACCACGGCGTCGACCAGGTTGGCTTCCATCCGGGTGTCCCAGGCGCCGCGGGCCTCGGCCTGATCGGCGTAGGCGGTGGCGGCGGCGAACGCCAGGTCGCGGCTGTAGCGCAGGATGCCCGCGGTCAGTGCCGTGAGCTGCTCCTCGTTTCGGGCCAGCAGGGGTACGACTTCCTCGAAGTACTCCATGGTTACCCGCACCATCTCCACCGACTGGCGCAGCGCGACGCGGCGGCGCAGGTCCTGGGGCACCACCTCGAAGGCCTGGGCGGTGTAGCCGACATCGCTGTTGGGATCGCGCATCCACTCCACGAAGTTGATCACCGCGGTCTGCACGACGAGCTGCACGCTGGCCCGCTGGGAGGCCTCCAGGTCGGCGAAGAACGGCAGCCGGGTCTCCAGGGCGTGCACCGCCTCGGTCGCCAGGCGGCCCGAATACTGCTTGAGGCGGCGCAGCGCCGACTCGGGGACGCTCTGCAGCACTTCCAGCGTCGACGCCGGAGGCGGGGCAAACCGATTGTCGGGCATCCCCAAAAGATACGCCTGATTTTTGTAGAGGTTTGCGGAGCGTCAGCCGTCACGAGGGCGGCTGACGCTCCACAACTGGCTAGGCGCTTCCGGTGTCGGCGTAGGAGACGCCGGCGGCCTTCACGTCGTCGATCTGGTACTCCTTGGCCGCGGCGATGGCCACCGACGGATCGATCTCACCGTCGCGGGCCAGCGCCTCCAGCACAGCCACCACCACCGACTCGGCGTCGGTGTTGAAGTAGCGGCGTGCCGCCGGCCGGGTGTCGGAGAAGCCGAACCCGTCGGTCCCCAGCGTCACGTAGGTGCCCGGCACCCAGGGCCGGATCTGCTCGGGCACCGCACGCATCCAGTCCGAGAACGCCACGACCGGTCCGGTGGCATCGGCGAGCACCTGGGTGACATACGCCGTCGGTGCGGGCTGATCGGGGTGGCGCAGCCGTTGCTTCTCCACCGCGACACCGTCGCGGTTGAGCTCGCCCCAGCTGGTCACCGACCAGACATCGGCGGCGACATCCCATTTCTCGGCCAGCATGTCCGCGGCCTTGATGGCTTCGGGCATCGACACCCCGGACGCCAGGATCTGCGCGGTGCTGCTGCGCTTCTCCGGGGCGGCCCGGAACCGGTACATCCCGCGCAGCACACCCTCGGGATCGAAGTTCTCCGGCTCGGCGGGCTGCACGTAGGGCTCGTTGTAGATGGTGATGTAGAAGAACACGTTCTCCGGGTTCTCCCCGTACATCCGCGTGAGGCCACTCTCGACGATGTGCGCGATCTCGTAGGCGAACGCCGGGTCGTAGGTGACCGCCGCCGGGTTCGTCGAGGCGAGCAGCAGCGAGTGCCCGTCGGCGTGCTGCAGTCCCTCGCCGGTCAGCGTGGTGCGACCGGCGGTGGCGCCCAGCACGAAGCCGCGGGCCATCTGATCGGCGGCCGCCCAGAACCCGTCACCGGTGCGCTGGAACCCGAACATCGAATAGAAGATGTAGATCGGGATCATCGGCTCGTTGTGCGTGGCGTACGAGGTGGCCACCGCGGTGAACGATGCCGTCGAGCCGGCCTCGTTGATGCCTTCGTGCAGGATCTGGCCGATCTCGGATTCCTTGTAGGCCAGCATCAGCTCGGAGTCCACCGCGGTGTAGAGCTGCCCGTTGCGGTTGTAGATCTTCAGGCTCGGGAACCATGAGTCCATCCCGAACGTGCGAGCCTCGTCCGGGATGATCGGCACGATGCGCGGCCCGATGTTCTTGTCGCGCAACAGTTCCTTGAACGTACGCACGGTCGCCATGGTGGTGGCCACCGGTTGCTTGTCCGAACCCTTCTTCAAGGCCTTGTAGGTGTCGCCGGGCGGGAGCTTGAGCGCCTTGGACTTGGTGCGGCGCTCGGGCAGGAACCCACCCAGGGTGCGCCGCCGGTCCAGCAGGTAGCGGATCTCGGGGGCGTTGGGCCCGGGGTGGTAGTACGGCGGCAGATAGGGATCCTTCTCCAGATCGGCATCGCTGATCGGTACCCGGGTGACATCGCGGAACGCCTTGAGGTCTTCCAGGGCAAGCTTTTTCATCTGGTGCGTGGCGTTGCGGCCCTCGAAGTGCTGGCCCAGCGTGTAGCCCTTGATGGTCTTGGCCAGGATGATCGTGGGCTGGCCCTTGTGCTCCATCGCCGCCCGGTAGGCCGCGTACACCTTGCGGTAGTCGTGGCCGCCGCGCTTGAGGTTCCAGATCTCCTTGTCGGTCATCGGATCCACCAGCGCCTTGGTGCGCGGGTCCCGACCGAAGAAGTGATCGCGGACGTAGGCGCCGTCGTTGGCCTTGTAGGTCTGGTAGTCGCCGTCGGGCGTGGTGTTCATCAGGTTGACCAGCGCGCCGTCGCGGTCGGCATGCAACAGGGCATCCCATTCGCGGCCCCACACCACCTTGATGACGTTCCAGCCGGCACCGCGGAAGAACGATTCCAGTTCCTGGATGATCTTGCCGTTGCCGCGGACCGGGCCGTCCAGGCGCTGCAGGTTGCAGTTGACCACGAAGGTCAGGTTGTCCAGCGCCTCGTTGGCGGCCACCTGGATCAGGCCGCGGCTTTCGGGTTCGTCCATCTCACCGTCGCCGAGGAACGCCCACACGTGCTGATCGGAGGTGTCCTTGATGCCGCGGTCGTTGAGGTAATGGTTGTAGCGCGCCTGATAGATCGCGTTCATCGGGCCCAGGCCCATCGACACGGTGGGGAATTCCCAGAAGTCGGGCATCAGCCGCGGGTGCGGATAGGACGGCAGTCCGCCGCCGGCATGGGAGTGCTCCTGGCGGAAACCGTCCAGTTGGTCGGTCGACAGCCGGCCTTCCAGGAAGGCGCGTGCGTAGACGCCGGGGGAGGCGTGGCCCTGGATGAAGATCTGATCGCCACCACCGGGGTGGGACTTGCCGCGGAAGAAGTGGTTGAACCCCACCTCATACAGCGACGCCGACGAGGCGTACGTCGAAATATGGCCGCCCACACCGACTCCCGGGCGCTGCGCGCGGTGCACCATGATGGCGGCGTTCCAGCGGATCCAGGCCCGGTAGCGTCGTTCGACATCCTCGTCACCGGGGAACCAGGGCTCCAGTTCGGTGGGGATGCTGTTGACGTAGTCGGTGGAGGTCAAGGCGGGAATGGCAACACGCTGCTCGCCGGCGCGTTCCAGCAGACGCAACATCAGGTAGCGCGCCCGAGCGGGACCGGACCGTTCAACCAACTGGTCGAACGACTCCATCCACTCTGCGGTCTCCTCGGAATCGATATCGGGCAGATAGGAGGCAACGCCCTCCCTGATCACGCGAACCCGGTCGGGTTCGCCTGTGGTGCCAGAGTTTTGGGCCAGGTCTTGGCGCGCGAACTCGGTGGTCAACTACGGCTCCTCGGTTGAAAGGTGCTTGGTGTCGGATAATTGATGCTTGTGGCACCCTCTATCGTCCCCCTATCCTGCCGCAGATCACCGGGCGGGGTTGCCTACTGCAATGATCTGCCCATCATGGCGGCGAACCGGTAAGTTTGGCGACGATGCTGAACAGTTGGCGGAGGTCCGCGGCACCGAGGCGGACGCGCATCGCCGCGCTGGCACTGGGCGTGCCCGCCGGCCTGGCCATGATCGTGGTGGGATGCTCAAGTGTCACCAGCGGTACCGCCACGGTGAACACGGCCGACGCGCCGATCTATCAGGCCTCGGTGTCGGCTTCTGCTGCCGAGTCGGCGGCAAGTTCGAGCGCCAAGGAGTCCGAGCGCCAGGTGTCGATCACCAAGAGCGCGGTGCATTCCTCGTGCGAGGCGATCAGCAACAGCAGCGCGGACGCCATCAGTTCGGTCAATGCCTATGTCGATGCGTACAACCAGAACGCCGACGCGGCGGCCACTGCGGGGCCGGCGATCGACGCGCTGAACGGCAGCGCGGACCTGGTCGCGGGCAGTCTGTCCGATCCGCTGGGGCCCGAGTTGAGCGGTGCGCTCACCCGCTGGGTCGACGCCGCGCGGGCGGTGGCCTCGGCGATCGCGACAGATATCGGGCCGAGTCCCTTCAATGACGCCATCAACGAATTGAACGATTCCCGGACGGTGGCGCTGGACCTCTGCGACGCGGCTTACTGACGAACTGGGTCAAACTTGCCGCCAGGGGGCGGCTACCACAACACGACGTGCGACGATAAGGCTCCAGAAGTTCGGAGGCGCATACGAAGCAGGATGAGGGAGGACAGAAGGTGGTCGCGGCGGGGAAGGATTCCGACCCGAATTACGCCCAGAAGTTGGGTATCGAGAAGGGTCAGGTCGTCCAGGAGTTGGGCTGGGACGAGGACACCGACGACGATATCCGGTTTGACGTCGAGGATGCGTGCGGCGGTGAAATGCTGGACGAGGACTCCGACGAGGTTGTCGACGTGGTGCTGCTGTGGTGGCGCGATGACGATGGTGACCTGGTGGACCGGCTGATGGACGCCATCACCCCGCTCGCCGATGACGGCGTGATCTGGGTGGTGACGCCGAAGACCGGCAAGCCCGGCCACGTGCAACCGGCCGAGATCGCCGAGTCCGCGCCCACCGCGGGGCTCATGCAGACCTCGTCGGCGAATCTGGGCGACTGGAGCGCCAGCCGGTTGGTGCAGCCGAAGTCCAAGGCCGTCGCGAAAAGCCGGTAGGCATGCTCGCTGTCGGCGACAGCGCGCCGGACTTCACGCTCAAGGACCAGCACGGCCGGGCCGTCACGCTCTCGACGATGCGTGGCAAGAACGTGCTGCTGGTGTTCTTCCCGCTGGCGTTCACCGGGGTGTGTCAGGGCGAACTCGGGGAGATCCGCGACCAGCTGCCCGAGTACCAGAACGACGACACCGCGGTCCTCACCATTTCCGTCGGACCGCCACCCACCCACAAGGTCTGGGCCACCGACAACGGCTTCGGCTTCCCGGTGCTGTCCGATTTCTGGCCACACGGTGCGGTGACGCAGTCCTACGGTGTCTTCAACGCCGACGCCGGCTACCCCAACCGGGGCACGTTCGCCGTCGACCGCGACGGCATCATCCGTTTCGCCGAGATGATGCAGCCCGGCGAGCTTCGCGACCAGTTGGTCTGGCGACAGGCTCTGGCGGCCTTGCCGGGCGGCTGAGGATTTCACCGCACGCGGGCGCGACGTGTAAGTTGCCTGCGACGGGGCGCGTAGCTCAGTGGTAGAGCTCTGGTTTTACACACCAGCGGTCGGCGGTTCGATACCGTCCGCGCCCACCATCAAAATCGCAGTTCAGAGGGTTTCGGCCCGACTTCTCGGACTGATGCGGCAGCCTCGGCGCAGTCAACACAAAGCCGTGAGTGATGGCGAAGCCTGCGGAGCTACCCGACGCCGAGTGTCAGTCCTCAGAAAATGTCGCACGGCTTCACCACTGCGAATAAACGCCCGTGGCAGTGACCGCCGCTGCAGCGACCAATGCCACCAGGGCCACGGCGCGCAGGACGGTGGAGCTGGTCGGCCGCAGCGCACGCAAGTACAACTCGGCGATGACAAGATTGGGCACGTAGAACGCGAAGGCCATCATCTGGTCGAACCAGCCGCTGAAAGTCGTTGTACGACCACTTAGTTCGAAAAGCCCGAACAGGCCGTATTCGAGTCTGTAGAGCCACGAGGCGATCACGAGCACAAACAGGCGAATGGCCCAGGCGCGGTGGAGCGCGAACTTACGCACACGGGCATAGCGGAGCGTTTGGACGGCGGCGATGATCATGAGGATGCCGTACAGCCCGAAGCCGATATTCATCACCGCACCGCCCACCGTGCCCTGCAACAGGATGAATCCAAGCCCCCCGATTGCCGTCAGAGTCGCCAGACCTACATAGAGTCGGCCGATCCAACGGTGGGACCGGGGCCAGTGTGTGCGCAGGGCCGGCAGGAGCTGAACGCAGCCCAAGATCATGACGACGGCACCCGTGATGAAGTGCATGCCGATCGAGCCCGTCGCACCACGATTGTCGGCGTCATACAACCCGGGTAGGAAGTTGTCGTTCCAACTTTCCAGATTTCCGCCGACGAGCGGAGCCACGTAGGTCAAGGCGATGTGCAGGCAGAACTGCAATCCGCTCAGGCACAGCAGTGCGACTATCAACACTCCGAGCCAGCGAACTGCCAGGGACAGGATTCGGGCTGCCTTGGAGGAGGGTTCCACACGCGTCACGTGTCACCCGCGCAGACGTTGCACGGCGTAGTCGGCCGCCTGCTCGGTCATACCGTTGACCAGGTAGGCGCTGTGCGCGTTGCGGTCGAGGCCGCCGGCCACACAGATGGGGTCGCGGGGAGCGCACAGATCCAGCGTCTTGCCCTGATATGCCGGGGCTATCGACTGCGGCGGCGCGTCGCTGACGGCGAGTCGCGCCACGAAGGGTGAGGGCCGTCCGAAGAGAACGACTGCGGACACGTGATCGGCGACTGCGGTCGGCATGGGACCGGTCAGGCCTGCGGGAAACGCATATCCGACGGGCACGCCGTCGCTGATCGCATAGGCGTTGACTGCTGCCCCTTGGGAGTAGCCGCCGACGATGATATCGGTGTCGGGACACCGCTCGGCGGTGGCGCGGATCCGGTTGCCGGCGTCGACCACCCCGTCGGCGGCGCGGGCAAAATCCAGCGACGCGGGATAGTTGACCGGGTATACGTTGACGATCCGGTTACCGGCACGGGACCGCAGTGCGTCGACGAAACCCTGTCCAGTCGCGCCGATTCCAGGCGCTTCGAATGTTCCGCGGGCAAAGACGACCTCGACGTCTGCGCAACCCTCAGACGCGCCCCGGGCTGTGCCGGGGCTCGCGGCGGTCACACTCGCCACCGCCACGGCGGCGAAGATGACCGCCGCCGCCACGGTCCGGGCAAGGCTGCGGATGTTCTGTCGCACTTGGCCCGAGCATTCTGAACGCCGCGGCGTGTCGTTGGAGTGTGCATTGGGGGCGGATATTCCCCGGAACGACATGGTGGGACTCCTTCACGCCACGTTTACCGTGACACTCAAACTTTGGTGGGGGCGCGTGGCTGAGGTAGGGCCGCCCGCGGACGTCTCCGTCAACCGTGTCGTCTTACTGCGTTGTGCGGAAGGGTCGGGTTCTCCGCGGATCAGGAGTTCTCCGACGAACGGCGGTGCTCATCCACTCAGCTGATGGTGGCCCCGAAGCGCTGGAGGCCCCCGACTCGCCGCCCGGCAGGCCGGGTGTATCGCGTTGGTAGAACTGGGGATCAGCCCCCAGGGCGGCGAGTTTGACGTGGCTGGGTGTTCCCGGTTCGGCGGTGTACACCAGGAGCGTGTGGGATTGCGAGAAATCGTGCAGGACTTGGCACAGCACATCGACGACACCGAGTCGGGGATGCACTATGCGCTTGCCCAAGGCAGGTGGTGTCTCGACGTCGTGTCGCTCCCACAGTTCGACGAACTCTGGACTGCGCGATAGCAACTCGGCCACGATCTGGGCCGCGCGCGAGTTGCCGTCGTCTCGTGCGCGAGCAACTCGTGCCCCGGCGACATAGGCCTTCGCGATCACCGGGTGGTCCTCGACCGGATGCAGCCGACGGGCGTTCTCATCGGTGAACCACCGGTAGAGCACGCTGCGAGCCATGCCCTCATGGGCGCTCTCGTCACCCAGGAGGGCGCGCGCGGCCGGGGTTTGCACCAGCGTTTCACCCAATGCCGACATCACCTGCGCCGGCGTGTCCTGCAACCGATCCAGGATGCGCATGGTGGCGGGACTGACGTGCCGGCCGCCGATGGGACGAGCCGGCGCGTTGTGGCCGGACAGACGGAACAGGTGATCGCGCTCATCGAGGGACAGCCGCAACGCCCGCGCCAGCGAGGTCAACACCTCCGGCGACGGTTTGGGTCCGCGCCGCTGCTCCATTCGCACGTAATAGTCGGTCGAGATCATCGCCAGTGAGGCGACCTCTTCGCGGCGAAGACCGGCGGTGCGCCGTCGTGAGCCCGGGGTCATTCCTGCGTCCTCGGGCGTCAACGCCAGACGGCGGGTGCGGAGAAAGCTGGCCAACTGAGGCTGATCCATGCGTCCAGTGTTCCTGCGGTGGCCAACCTGAGCCAGGGACTCATAGACCCCCGATAACTCGCGATGCCCTCAGTCCTCGGACAGCTGATCCACGGATAATCAGGTCAGCGGCCTGCCTTGGTCGCTGTTCAATCCGGTTCTCCAGGAACGATTTCTGCGCCAGGTTTGCCGAAGCCATTGGCACTGAGGGCAGTGCTCGGAGCTTTCGCCTCGCACTCGAGCAGACGTTCGACGAGGTCCACCTCAGCGGTCTCGTATGGCGGAACGTGCCGCCCGCCTTCAGCTACGTCTGCCGGCGGCCGAAGCCAGTCGGCACCCCTTGACAAATTGTCTGCCACCAGACAATTATTGTCTGGTGGCAGACAAAGCGATATCGAACGGCCATGACACGGTCGGCGCGTGGACGAAACGGTGCTATCTCGCCGCGCGCGCGGCCATGGAAGGACTGCTCAGACAACATGGCATCGGAGCGACCCAGTGGTACGTGCTCCACCAGCTGGTGAACGCGGGGCCGACCAGGCAACGCGAGCTGCAGCGCATCCTCCAGGTCGAACGCGCAACGTTGAGCGCGGTCGTCGGCACATTGGTGCGCAAACAACTCGTCGATCAGGTGCCCGACGCTGACGATCACCGACAGAAGCTGCTGCGCATCGCGCCGGCTGGAGAAACGTTGTGGCGTGAGCTGCCCGACCTGGCACATATCCACTCCGTGGCCTTCAGTGGAATCGAAGCCGCCGACATCGATGTCGCTGTACGGGTACTCCGTACCGCCACTGAGCAACTCGAATCTTTTCTGCGAGAAGGAAGGTAGAACATGAAAATCGTCCTGACCGGCTCCACCGGACTGGTGGGCGCCCGACTGCTTCCACGTCTCGTCCGCGACGGTCTGAATTGCCACGCGTTGGTGCGCCGGCCGGGTTCCGCGCCCGCCGGGGTGACAGAGGTGATCGGAGACCTGTTCAACAAGGAGTCGCTCGCGGCGGCGGTAGACAATGCCTCGGCGATCATCCACCTCGCTGCCACGTTCCGCACTGCCGACGCAGACCTGATCTGGAAGACGAACGTCGACGGGACACGTAACCTCATTTCCGTGGTGCAGGAGCATGCACCGAACGCCCGTTTCATCATGGCGAGCACGTCAAACGTCTACGATCCTGCCGGTGCGCGACCGGGTCGCGAAGACGATGTGGTCGACCCGCTACCGGCATACCCGGCGAGCAAGATCGCAGCCGAAAACTATTTGCGCAGCAGTGGTTTGACGTGGTCGATCCAGCGCTACGGGTTCATCTACGGCGACGGGGATGGGCATCTGGATTCGCTGCCGGGGCTCGCGGCGAACGCCGGCCTCCACCCAGCTCAGAGGATGAGCGTGGTTCACCATCGCGATATCGCGGCCGCGATTCGGCTTGCCCTGGACGGTGTCCTCGATGGACGAATCGTCAACATCGCAGATGACGCGCCGACGACAATCTTCGAGCTCGTACACCTGGCCGGTGGTGCCATGGAGCCGTCGGGACAGGCGCTGGACCGTCCGTGGCATCTGCAGATGGACGGCACAGTGGCACGCCGTCTCGGCTTCCGGCCCACCGTCCGTACCATCCATCACGCGGTCGAGCAGGGGGCGATGTGAGTTCCTTGTGGCACCGACGCGCAAGCGGGACGATCCCCGCCTAATGGCCCGCGTTCGGCCGGGGCGGTCACGCGACATCCTGGCGGGAATGGTCAGCGCAGCAGGTCTTCTGGGTGGATGGGCAAATCGCGGATGCGGATGCCGGTGGCGTTGAATACGGCATTTCCTATCGCGGCGGCCGAACCCACGGCACCCAGTTCGCCCACGCCACGGGCTCCGACGTCGCTGAAATCGGGGTCGTCACCGTCGAGACAGACGGCATCGATGAACGGCACGTCGGCGTTTACCGGAACGACGTAGTCGGCCAAGTTGGCGGCCGCCAGGCGTCCAGAGGGTTCGATCGGATTCGCTTCCAGCAATGCGTGTCCGATGCCGAAGATGACGCCACCGACGACCTGGCTCCGGGCAGCTTTGGCGTTGATCACCCGACCGATGTCGACGACGGTGGTGAATCGCGAGACACGCGTTTCCCCGGTCAATGAGTTGACCCGCACCTCACAGAAGTGCGCGCCGAACCCATGCGACGCGAATTGTGGAGAAATCGTGTCGTCGCTGCTCTGGATGGCCTCAACCTCCGTCATCCGCAGGCTGCGGAGCAGATCGGCGAAACCGATGCGGCCGTTGCCCTTTCGCAACGTACCGGCAGCGTAGGACACCGGTGTCTCCGAACCGGCCAGCGGCGAGGCCGGATTGGTCGAGGCGGCCCTGATGAGGTTGCCGATCGCGGCCCGCGCGGCCGCTCGGGCGGTCGGAGCCATGCTGCCGGTTGCGCGGGAGCCGACGGCGCCGGGCCCGGGCGGCAGGATGGTGTCACCTACCTCAGTGACAATACGGTCCATCGGCAGGCCAACCGCGTCGGCGACCACGATCGCCAGCGCGGTGGCAGCGCCAGTGCCGATATCCATGATCCCCGTCGACGCCAGTACGGTGCCGTCGTCGCGAAAGCGCACGGCAACCGCATTCGCGGACCGCCCGGCGGCCGGGTAGATCGCGGTCGCCATCCCCGTACCGATCATCCACTGGCCGTCGCGATTCGTCGCAGGGACGGCGGTACGTTGTTCCCATCCGAACCGGTTTGCCCCGAGTCGGTAACATTCATCGAGTCTTTTGCTGGTCCACCGGCGGTTGGTGCCCGGCAGCGTCGTCGCATAATTGCGCAGGCGCAACTCCACCGGATCTATGCCGACGGCCACTGCCAGTTCGTCCATTGCAGTCTCGATGGCGAACGCTCCGGGCGCCTCATTGGGCGCGCGCATCGCCCACGTCGGTGGCGTGTCCAGGGTCACCTGGCGCTGGTCGACGTGCAGATTCGGAGTGCGGTAGAGCGCTGCGGTGGTCTCGGCGGCGGTGCGCATCGGCCACCCACCGACCGCCGGAGCCTCGGCGTCGGACTCGTGGCTGACAGCGGTGAGTGTCCCGTCGGCGCGGGCGCCCAATCGTACGCGCTGGCGAACCGCAGAGCGGTGCCCGACAATGCTGAAGACCTGACTGCGGTTCAAGACCAGTTTGACCGGACGGTTCAGCTCACGAGCCGCTGCCGCGCCCAGAAGGACGTCCGACCACGGGAGTACGCGGCTACCGAAGCCGCCACCGACGTATGTCGAGATGATCCGTAATTGTTCGGGTGCCAGCCCGAGCGCACCGGTGATGCCGGCGATGGCCCGGCCGGGAAACTGCGTGCCGGTGTACAGAGTCAGGAGGTTCCGGCGCCAGACTGCCACGGACGCCTGGGGTTCCATTGCCGCCGCGTGCTGAGCTGGTTGGGTGACGGTGGTGTCGATGGTGATCTCGCTATCGCGTAGCGCGTCGTCGATCGAGGCGACCCCGGGCGCCAGGACAGTCTGGTTGCCCGACTCCGGCCCGGCGATGCTGGTGCCGGGCCCGGCATCGGCGAGCGAGGTTCTCGGAGTTCGGGTCTGGTAGTCGGTAGTGATCAGGGCTGCGGCGTCGCGGGCATGTTCGAAGCTGTCTGCGACCACCACGCCGATGGCCTGGCCGAAGCACCGAACTTCGTGGTCCTGGAGCGGACGGTAGCGCTCCCCGAGAGCATCGTCGGCGACCGGCTGCAGCCGCAGCGGTGTGAATGGTGTGTACACCGCAAGGACGCCCGGTGCCCGCTGGGCGGCATCGGTCCCCATCGCGGTGATTGTTCCCAACCCGATCGTCGCGGACACCAGGACGGCGTGGACCAGGTCCGGCTCCCGATAGTCCGCAGAATAGCGAGCGGCACCTGTGGCTTTCGGGCGGCCATCGACGCGGGAGATCTCGCCGCCCAGCGGTGATGGACTCATGCGACGGCCGTGACGTCGGTCAGGACGCGGACGATCGCCCTGCGCAGCAGATGAGGCTTGAAACTGTTGTGCCGCAACGGCTGGGCATCGGTGGCCGCGGCGGCGGCAGCTGCGTCGAAGGTCGCCTCGACGGCGGGTTGGCCGGACAGGAGTGATTCCACTGCGGGCAACCGCCAGGGCACAGTACCCACCCCGCCGGCGACCACCCGGGCTCGGGTGATCACCCTGCCGCGCAGGGTGATCGCGACGGCCACGGAAGTGAGGGCGAACTCATAGGATTGGCGATCGCGAACCTTGAGATAGCCCGTTCGGGTGCCGGCAGGGAACCGGGGTGCGGTGATGGCGGTGATCAGTTCGCCGGCGCTCAGATCATTTTCCACCTCGGGTGTCGTGCCGGGCCGGCGGTAGAACTGCTCAAGGCTCACACTGCGCTCGCCCTCCGAACTGCTCAGTTCCACCGCTGCTTCGGCGGCCACGAGAGCGACGGCGACATCGCTTGCGTGGGTGGCGACACAGGCGTCGCTGGTGCCCAGCACTGCGTGGGCGCGGTTGTAGCCTTCGATGGCCGGGCAGCCGGTGCCGGGGCTGCGCTTGTTACAGGGCATCGACAGATCGCGGAAGTAGCTGCATCGGGTGCGCTGCAACAGGTTTCCGCCCATGCTGGCCATGTTGCGCAGTTGAGGGGAGGCGCTCAGTTCCAGCGCCTGGCTGACCAGGGTAAAATCTGCACGGACCAAGGGGTTTTCGGCGACATCGCTCATGCGCTCCAGCGCGCCGATGCGCAAACCGTCGGTGTCGACCGCAATGCCGGTCAACGGCAAGCCGTTGATGTCGATGACCTGCTCGGGGTTCAGAACCTCCAGCTTCATGAGGTCGACCAGAGTGGTGCCGCCGGCGAGGAACGCGTCGGCTGAGGTCTTGTTCGCGGTGGCCGAGGTCACGGAGTCGGCCATGGTGTACCTATAGGGTCGCATATCAGGACATCCGATCCCGGGCGGCTTTGACCGCCTCGACGATGAATGGGTAGGCGCTGCAACGGCAAATGTTGCCCGACATGTGTTCGCGGATCTGCTCGTCGGTACTGGTGTGTCCGCCCTCGATGACGGCCACGGCGGACATGATCTGGCCCGGTGTGCAGAAGCCGCACTGCAGCGCGTCGTTGTCGATGAATGCCTGCTGTACAGGGTGCAATTCATCGCCGTCGGCGAGACCTTCTATGGTCGTCACCGAGCGGCGGTGCACGGTCGGGGCCAAAGTCAGGCACGAAAGCACCCGCCGGCCATCGACGTGCACGGTGCAGGCACCGCATTGACCGTGGTCGCATCCCTTCTTGGTGCCGGTCAGCCCAATCTGCTCGCGCAGCGCGTCCAGCAGTGTAGTTCGCGGGTCGAGGTCGAGTGTGTGCTCAGCGCCGTTTACACGCAACATAATCGGAATGGCACCCGCAGCGGTATCGGAGTCCGCGGCGTCGCCGAGACGTGAGATCAAGATGGCGCCGCCGGCTGATGCCGCGACAGCGGTACCGGTCCATCCGATGAAGCTGCGCCGAGACACTCCAAATGGGCCGGCCGTCGCCGTCGATTCGGGTCCGGGCTCCGTCGGAATGTCAATGGGGTTGTCTGGCATTCGCTCTCCCTCTCCGCCTTCGGCATTGGCTCGCCAACGTGCTTTTCACAATTCCAGCCTCACGACCCGTCGTTCAAGGGACCGGTGATCCGTGGATGGCCGATCCGGTGATCCGGCAGGTGGGGGCTCAACTCACACGTTCGAAGGCGATCGTGATACGGGTGCCATCCGGGCGGGTGAAGTTCTCGGTCATACGGTTTCCGTCGACGACGATGCGTAGGTCATCAGTGGTCCTGACATCTCCGACCCAATTCGGGAAGGTCGCGCCTTCGACACGGTTGCCGCTGAACCGCCCCTCCGCGTCAACGGTGTAGGTGCCGAACATGCCGATGCCTGCAGCCATGGCCGCGCGGTTCTCCTGCTCGGTTCCCTCGCCGCGCGCCTCGGACGCGAAGGGCGGTAGCGAGGAATCCGTGAGTACCTCGACGTACCGCATGTCCGCAGTGAAGCTGAGCATCCCGCTGGGCTGCTTGCCGTAGGCGGGTTCGGTTCGTCCGTTCCGTTCCGTCTCTGCCGAGATCATTCGCCACGTTCCGACAACGTCATTGCGCTCAGGCGGTGTGGTGGAACAGCTCAGCAGAGCGGGCGCGCACACAAGCATGATGAGAAAAACACGTAATGACAAAGTGATTCACTCCATTCGGGCCGAGAGGTCGCTGTCTCAACCGTATGCGGAACTACACCTGGCCGAGCGAAGCACATATCAAACTCATATCCGGCCCACAACGATGCCGCGCGCTCACGAGACCGGCATCTCCATGTCGCACCCGTGCAGGCGATACGTATGGGGCTCAGGCGGATCGAGGGATGGCACCGCTGAATCCGGCGATGGCCGAGATCGACTCGCTCTGGGCACCTGACGACACCGCCAAAACGTGATCGGGTTGGCCCCACGTCATTACCGACAATGCGACGCCGCGTCGAGCTGTTCATCGCCGGGCCGGGCAACGACCGACCTTCACATGACGCCCTGGCCGGGTATTCCCGGCCAGGGGGGCCCAATCGATCCCTGCCTGGGTCGAGTGGACTGCGCTGTAATGGTCATATGGCCAACAACGACACCCTGATCGCCCTGGTAACGGGCGCCAACACCGGTATCGGCTTCCACATGACGCAGCAACTCGCCCGCACCGGGCTCCGTGTGCTGCTGGGATCCCGCGATCCGGTGCGCGGCTCACACGCTGCCGGCCAACTGGCCGCCGACGGTCTGGACGTGGATCACCTGACCCTCGATGTCACCGACGACCAGACGATTGCGGCCGCCGTCGAGCACGTCGCCGCGACCTACGGGCGGCTGGACATCCTGATCAACAACGCCGCGATCGTCGGTGACGGACTGCCGGCCTCGCAGGTAAGCCGGGCGTCTCTGCTGCAGACATTCGACACCAATTCCGCCGGTATTGTCGCCGTCACCAATGGGTTCCTGCCCCTGTTGCGCAAGTCCGCAAGCCCGCGGATTCTGAACGTGTCGAGCGAACTGGGATCGACCCGCCTGGTCAACGATCCGGACTGGGCGCACAGCGACGTCGCTGCGGCCGCGTATCAGATGTCCAAGAGTGCGCTGGACATGCTGACCGTGCTCTACGCCAAAGAGCTTGTTCACGAAAAGATCTCGGTACTCTCGGTGAGCCCCGGCTATCGGGCGACGGGCCTCAGCAACGGCGAACCCATGCCGGGTGCCGGTGATCCCGCCGAGGGTGCGGCCGGCATCGTGGCCATTGCGCTGGCCGCCGAGCCCACCACCGGCCAGTTCTTCAACTGGCAGGGCGAGGTGGTGGCCTGGTGACCGAGCGAGGCGCCGCTCCGCTGTCCATGTCCATCCCCCGGGGCCCGTTCGACCTTGCGGGGCATCTCTACCTGCCGGACGGGTTCGACGAGACCCGATCACATGCGGCAATCGTCTTGTCGACGCCCGGCAGCAGTGTCAAGGAGCAGATCGGGGCCAACTACGCGTCGAGGCTTGCCGGCCGCGGTCTGGTGGCTCTTGCCTTCGACCCCGCGCACCAGGGCGGCAGTGGCGGCGAACCGCGCGATGTCGAGGATCCGTACCGGCGCGGGGAGGACATCTCCTACGCCATCGACGCTCTCAGCGTCGTGCCGGGCGTCGACCCCGGCCGGATCGGTGTCCTCGGCATCTGCGCCGGAGGCGGCTACGCCGTGCACACCGCACGCACCGACCATCGCATCCGCGCGGTGGGGACGGTCGTTGCCGGCAACATGGGCGAGTCGTGGCGCGGGGCTGAATTCGCACCCGGCGGACCGGTTGCCACGCTCGATGACCTCGCGGCGGCGCGGACCCGGGAAGTGCAGGACGGCAATCTGATTCGGGTGAACTGGCTGCCCGACACCCTTGCGGACGCCACCGCCGCGGGCATCACCGATATCGACAACCTCCAAGCGATCACGTACTACCGCACGCGTGCCCGGCACGAGAACTCGACCAACCGTCGCCTGCAGCGGAGCGACGCGCTGTTGATGGGCTACGACGCGTTCCACCTCGTCGATCAACTCCTGACCCAGCCCCTGCAAGTGATTCTGGCCGGCCGCAAGGGTGTCACCGGATCGTACGAAGCGGGTATGAGGCTGTGGCGGCTGGCCCCGAATGCCGTCGACCTCATGATCGTCGAGGGGGCCGGTCACTACGAGATGTACGACGTACCAGAGTATGTCGAGCAGGCCGTCGATCGGCTGACGAGCTTCTACGGCGAGCACCTCACCTGACGGTGCCGACCTTCTGGTCGCCGACGACGCCGAGCAGCTGTAACTTGCTGTAGGACTCCGTGGTGGGATCGGCGCTGAGGATGACGAGCCGCTGACTGTCGTCGTAGGTGGCGAGCAGCTCACACTGGACGGTCAACCGCCCAACGTCGCGATGCACCAACGTCTTCTGCTCGGCGTGGCGCACCTCGACATCCTGGCGCTCCCACAGTGCGCGGAATTCCTCGCTGCGCACGAGCAGCCCGTCGACCAGTGCCGCGACGTCGGCGTCGGCTCGCCGCCGCGACCACGTGGCGCGCAGGTCGGCGACGCGGACGCGGGATTGCTCGTCGTGATCCTCCGGCGGGTACAGCTCGCGGTACCGCGGTTCGAGGAACCACTGCCAGGTCATGCTCGACGATGCATCCTGGCGCTGCGCGCGCCGATCACCCATGAGAAGCACCGATAGCCGGTTCTGGGCGAGCATGACCTCCAGATCTGAGACGACGAACGCCGCGCAGTCCTCGAGTTGGGTGAGCAGATGGATGAGCACCGGCCGTACGAAGGAACTCGGTGCACCCCCGCCGGGGGCGTGATGGCCGGCGATCCGGTACAGGTGGTCGCGCTCGTCGCGGGACAGCCGCAGCGTGCGGGCGAGCGCCGACAGGACGGTGGTCGAGGGCTGCGGCGACCGGCGCTGTTCCAGCCTGGCGTAGTAGTCGACGGACATCCCGCTGATCTGCGCGACCTCCTCGCGGCGCAGCCCGGGCGTCCGCCGACCCGCACCCGATGGCAGACCCAGGTCGGAGGGTGACAACGCCTCGCGTCGGCGTCGTAGAAAATCCGCCAGCGTGTCCCGGTCCATGCGCGCCATACCGTCAATAGTGATTCAGCGGTGCGGTGCCGTGCCAGGGATCGGTGATCCCTGGCTGGTCCGGCCGACGGTGGGAAGGATCGGATCCATGAATTCCGAGATGCACCCCGAACCACATGAAGATGGCGGCCCCTGGCGACCATCGCGGCGCCGCCTTCTTCAGGCCGGCGGCTTGGGTGCGGCGGCGGCGGTCGCGGGAGGGGGGATCTATACGGCCATCGCCGGCGGCGGGCCGTCGACGCCGGCGGCCGGTGCAAGCCGGGGCATCGAGCGACCTCAATCACCCCCGCCGCCCCTGCCCGCGGGCATGGTGACTCGCACCATTCCGGGCAGCGATATCGCGCTACCGGCGATCGGGCTGGGCACCTTTCAGACCTTCGATGCACTTCCCGAGCAGGCTCGCAGCGTGCGCGACGACGTGTTGCGCCGATTCTGGGCGAGCGGCGGCCGCGTGGTGGACACCTCCCCGTTGTACGGCCTGGCCGAGGCGAACATCGCCCGCTCCGCCGTCGCGGACGGCATTCAGAACGATCTGTTCGTCACCAACAAGATCTGGTCGACCGGCAATCATCTCGGCGACGCCTCCCACGCCGAGGCCAGTCTCGACACCTCGATGCGGCGACTGTCCAGAACCGCTCCGATCGACGTCATGCAATGCCACGCGCTGGTCAACGTCGACATGATCATGCCGCTGCTGCACGCGTGGAAGGCTGAGGGCCGGATCCGTCGCCTCGGCGTGACCCACCACGACCCGGCCTACTTCGACCCGCTGGCGACCTGGATATTTGGTGGTGATCTCGATGTCGTACAGATTCGCTATTCCATCGCCGAACGGCGGGCCGAGGACCTGCTCTTGGCCTTGGCAGCCGACCACGGTGTAGCGGTCACCGTCAACATGCCCTTGGAGAAGGGCCGGTTGCACCATTTCGTCGGGGCCCGGCCGCTACCGGGTTTCGCCGCCGAGTTGGGGATCCACACGTGGTCGCAGTATTTCCTCAAGTGGGTCATCTCGCACCCCGCGGTGACCGTCGCGCTCCCGGCCACCTCAGACCCCCAGCACCTCGCCGACAACATGGCCGCGTGCCACGGGCCCCTGCCCGACCCCGGCATGCGTGCTCGGATGCTCGATCACATGCGCTCCATGCCGGGCTTCGACCGCGTCACGAGTCAACCGTGGTATCCCGGCAAAAACTACCCGGGGATCATGAACCGCGATTTGGGCGCGATCCGGGCCCGCAGCGCATGGCGGTCGACGCAATGGGTGTAGACCCGCCCGCGCGCACTATTGACACCGCCGGGCCGGACAGAAAAGCAAGGCGGGCCCGAATGATATTCGGACCGAGGTTGTCCCGAGTCTCGTAGAAGTTGAGGTGGCGGTCCCCTGCTCGAAACCTGCCGTGTGGTAGGTATCGGGCGTTCCGCCAAGAACTCCTACAGCAAGGGGACCACCATGAAGAAGAGTAACCAGATTCAGTCCGTCGATGTGAGTGCATCCGCGGTTCCCGAACGGGTCAGTGTGGCGATGAGCGAGATCGCCGGAAACATGAGCGAGGGCCTGCTGGCGTTGGCTGTCGGCGCGGGCCTGCAGGTGATGGCGGCGTTGATGGAGGCTGACGTCACCGCGCTGGCTGGCCCGAAGGGTCGCCACGATCAGGCCAGGACCGCGGTGCGGCACGGTCGTGAACGCGGCTCGGTGACCTTGGGTGGGCGACGGGTGCCGGTGACCCGGCCCCGGGTGCGCGCCGCCGACGGGACGGGCGAGTTGGCGGTCGCGTCCTATGAGCTGTTCAGTT
>JAUKNU010000001.1:3822127-3885180 GCA_030499155.1 Mycolicibacterium frederiksbergense
AACCACTGTAGGCCGCAGGATGACTGATGCCTACCATGCCGGATCGGCGCTTGAGGCCGAAGCCGCCCTGCTGGCCCTGGCCAAGGAACTCGACCGCACCCACCCCAGCGCGGCGGCGAGTCTGCGCGAGGGCCTCGATGAGACGCTCACAGTCTTGCGTTTGGGGGTACCGCCCACGCTGGCCCGCACGCTGCGCTCGACCAACTGCATCGAGTCGATGATCTCGGTCTGCCGCGAACATGCCGGCAACGTCAAGCGCTGGCGCGACGGGCAGATGGCGCTGCGCTGGTGCGCCGCCGGGATGGTCGAGGCCGGCAAGCAATTCCGCCGGGTGAACGGCCACCTGCACCTGCCGGCACTGCGAGCAGCCCTCGAACGCGAGGTTGCCGAACATGTCGTACCCGTCGTGCACAATGATCAGGTGAGCGCAGCCTGATGCTCACCGGACCGCCACCGAAGTTCCACGGAACTTGGGACATCCTCTTCGGACCCGCCCGTACTTAATTGAAATCGGTCAGTCGTTCGGACCTTCGACGGTCTGCTGCGGCGCCGTCACCGGGGGAGTGAATACACCGCCGCCGGGGTTGAGCGACTTCTCGGTGGGGGTCAGCGAGACCTCCGTGGTGGTTGTGGTGGTGGTGGGCGTCTCTTCGGGCGTGTCGCTGTCACTGCTGCACGCTGCCGTGAAGCCGATCATCGCGATGATGGCGCCACCGCCAACCGCTGCCGAAATCCGACGACGAGCCAGACGATTCAATGCCATCTTCGGTCCTTTTCTTGGGTGTCAAAGTGGTGAAACTTCGGCCGCCGCGATGTCCGCGAAAACCGGGTGCAACAGATCCATTTTACGCCTGGATCTGGTGACAGAAACTGTAACGCAGCCCCGATATCAGTGCATTCCCTCACTCGGTGTCTTCGGGCTGCATTCGACGCGCTCTGTGGGTCCTTTACCGGCGGCCGGTCGCGACGCCGGCGAGAGCCTCGGTACCCGTTAGGGGAGCCTCGATACCCGGTAACTGCCACTGATCGGCACCCGGCTCCCCGTCGTTGACCCGGTCGATCATGGGGATAACCCCCGGATGACTCGCGGGATTCCCACCTGGACAACCACCTTGGTGAAATTCGACCATAGATGTGGAATGTCCACCGGCCGAGAAGTGTTGGTGATGGGTGTGAGCGCCGTGCCAGTGATGATTCGGGCTCATACGTTGAGAGACAGCACACGTCTGGTTCAGCGGAAGGCGGTCACGTGCCTGAAACGTACTGATATGCAGATAGATAACTCCTAGAACCCACACGTCACAAATTCAGAAATCACAGAGTCCCGACCCGGGTGTCCACTGCGCACCGCCGGGTGGTCGAACTCTGCCAGAAAGGAACACGACAATGCAGAAAATTCTCCTGGCCTCGGCAGCCTTCATGGCCTTGGCGGGCGGCTCATTCGGGTTGGCGGCCACCGCATCGGCGGCCCCGGCGGGCGCGTCCTCGGTTGAGGAAACGATCTATGACCTGCGCACTCAGGGCTACAACGTGCAATTGAACGGCACCCGCAACGGGCCGTTGTCCAATTGCTCGGTGGACTCCGTGCGCGGCGCCTCCGACGCGGCCGTTCCGGGTGCGACGGTCTATGTGGACCTGTCCTGCCCCGCCGAGTACCAGTACTGATCGCACCCGGTCGCGGTGTCGCTCACCCCGTGAGCGGCACCGCGACCTCGTTGCGGCGCCGGAAGGGCAGCGTCCACGGCGGGTCGTAGAACCACGCGACCGGCTGCCCGTCGGTCGTGAAGTCGGTGCCGTGCAGGGCCGTCAGGAGCTCGGCCGATTTGGCCGTGACGGCCGTCGAGCTGCGGTCACCGCTGAAGCGCAGCACGGCGAAGCGTTCAGAGGGCACCTCCACCACCGTCACCGAACTGTCGTCGGGTTCGGGCAGCGTCTCCATGGACCACTTCGAGGGCATGTAAAACCGGATCACCGAGTCGCCGGTGCCCCCGGCGTGGGTCTGGGCGACCGGGGCCGTCATGGCGATCTTCTCGCCGTGCTGGGCCACCGGGGCCGTCATCGCGATCTTCGTCTTGCGGTGATTGCCGCCGAAGATGTATCCGGCCAGCCGCCGGAAGCCCTCGCTGCGCGCATCCTGGCCGTCGCCCTTCACGCTGGTCTGTGCCGCCACGCGCGGCCCATACCGACGGATCTCGATCTCACCGAGGTTGTCCTCGTGAACGTAGAGCGGTTCTTCGGTACCCGCACGGATACCGAAGACACCCCCGACGCCCTCGACGAATTGGGTGGCGGCACCTGCGATCTTCGTGAGCATGCAGTGGAGGTACCCCGCCTGGGCCGCTGTTACTCAGGCGGAGCGAAGAACTCCAGCGCGATACCGTCGGGATCGCGGAAACTCAGCCCGGATCCGTAGTGGGCGTCCACCACTCCGCCGTGCGCGATACCGAGCTCTTGCAGGCGGCCGGCCCACTGCTCCAACTCGGCACGGGTTTCGCACCCGAATCCGACATGATCGAGGCCCGCCCGGAACTCGGTGAATTCTCCCGGGGCGATCGGCTTGTCGTGTTGGTGGATTCCGAACAGGGTGCCGTTTCCGAATGCCCACACCAGATGACGGAACCCGCCCTCGGTCTCTTCGTCGAGCACCGGGTCCGCCCCGATCAGGGCGCGATACCAGGGCCCGCTCACCTCGACGTCACTGACCGTGACGGCCACATGGTTCAGCGCTGCAATAGCCATGGAACTCTCCTACCTTGATCTCGGTTCACACCACCGGTTTGCCGCGTCGCGCACGCGATCGCATATCCCAGAGGTAGAGCTGATAGCCGAACAACCACAGATCGCGCGGGACGACCCGGTCGGCGATCCGCAGGGCGAGGATCAGAGCGTCGAACGCCCGTTGCTGGCGGCCGGTCCAGCGCAACCGCATCAGGGAGCGGAACTCGGCGGGCAGGAATCCTGTCGTCGCGAACAGATTCAGCGGGCCGGCCAGCTGGCGCAGCGGGGTCGGCAGGAACACCAGTGCCGCGACCCCGTGGAGATGCCTGCGCACGGGATCGTCGATCCGCAGATCGTCCAGTGATCGTTTCCAGTACTCCTCGAAGGCGGCCCGGTCCGCCGGCCACATGTCTTCCCGCACCTGCAAGGTTGTGCCCAGCCGGGCGGCGTCCCGATACACCGCGTCGGCCGACTCGTCATCGAGTGGGCCGTAGAGGAATTCGTGTTGATCGACGTAGTAGCGGTACAGGCAGGCCGCCACCCACAGTTGCAACGCGGGGTCGAAGGCGTGGTAGCGCACCGGGCTGTCCGGGCCGGACCGGACCTGGCGGTGCGCGGTGTCGACCGCCCCGCGGATCAGGGCGCGGTCGTGGTCGGTTCCCACGGTGGCCGCCGCCAGGTAGGTGCCGGTGGTGCGGGCCCGCTTGAACGGATGCTGGTAGACGTTGCCGCGGTCCACCGGGCTCTCCAGGACGCCGTACCCGACACCGGGGGAGGCCAGTTGCATGATGACGTTGGCGGCAGGTGCCAGCGCCGCGGCCGGATTGATCAGATCGGCGACGCGTCTCGGATTCCGTGGGGGACCGAGCCTCATGCAACCGAGTACATCACCTTGTGAGACGCTGCCGACGTGTTTGCGCCCAATGGCTGTGCCCGTGCGATCGGCCTGGCGGCCGGTTACCTGGCCGACGTGATCCTGGCCGACCCACAGCGCGGTCATCCCGTCGCCGCATTCGGGTCCGCCGCCGCGGCGCTGGAGCGCCGCACCTACGCCGACAACCGGGCCGCCGGCGCGGCCCACACCGCCGCGCTGCTCGGCGCCCTGGGCCTGCTGGGAGTGGCCGTCGAGCGCACCGCGCGCCGGCGCGGCCCGGTGTGGGTGGCCGCGGCCACGGCGATGAGCACCTATGTGGTGCTCGGGGGAACATCGTTGGCCCGTACCGGTGCCCGGCTGGCGGATACCCTGGAACGCGACGATATCGACGGGGCTCGTGCACTGTTGCCGTCGCTGTGTGGTCGTGACCCCGCTGCCCTGGACGCCGACGGACTGGCCCGTGCCGCCCTGGAATCGGTCGCCGAGAACACCTCCGACGCGCAGGTCGCGCCGATCCTGTGGGGAGCGGTCGCAGGAGTGCCCGGCATGCTGGTCTACCGAGGCGCCAACACCCTGGACGCGATGATCGGCCACAAGTCGCCCAAATATCTGCAGTTCGGTTGGGCGGCAGCCCGATTCGATGATGTGCTGAACTATGCGGGGGCGCGTGCGACCGGGCTGGTCGTGGTGGCGGTCAGCGGCGCGCCGAGCGCCGCCTGGCGGGCCTGGCAACGCGACGCCGGTGAGCATCCCAGCCCGAACGCCGGTGTCGCCGAGGCGTCCTTCGCGGGGGCGCTGGGGGTGCAGCTCGGTGGTCCCACCCAGTACCAGCACCGCCTGGAGATGCGTCCCACCCTGGGGGACGGGCCGGCCCCCGACGCCGCCGACCTGCGTCGCGGGGTGCGGTTGTCGCGGGCGGTGCAGGTCGGGGCGACCGCGTTGGCGGTGGCCGTCAGTGCCGCTTGCCGTACCGGTCGGCGAGCTTCTGTTCGGTGCTGACCGGCTTCGGGGCCGCAGGCTGGTCGGGCTCGGGTTCGGTCTGCGGGTTGGCCAGCGCTTTCTCCCGGCGCCGGACCTTGACCTCGGCGAGGATGAAATACCCCACGCCGATCGGGGCGATGATGCCGAACGCGATCCACTGGATTCCGTAGGACAGGAACGGGCCGGCGTCCAGCACGGGCAGCGGGATCACGCCGAGCCCGCCGGGCTGGTCCTCGACCAGCTGCAGATACGAGCCCGTCAGCGGGACACCGGTCAGCCCCGAAATCTGCTCCGGGTTGATGGTGTAGACCTGCTGCGCCCCCTCGGCGATGAGCGGGTCCTTGCCGGGATACACCCCCTCGGCGTCACGCAGCCGCCCGGTGATGGTGACCGGCTCGGCCGGCGCGGGCGCAATGGTCGGCACCGCGGTGCCCTGGTCGGGTTTGACGTAGCCGCGGTTGACCAGCACGGTCGGGCCGCCGTCGACGACGAACGGGACCAGCACCTCGTAGGCCGGCGCACCGTCCACCGACCGCAGGCGGGCCAGCACCTGCTTGTCGGGCAGGTAGCAGCCCGAGGCCGTCACGCGCTGCCACTGATGCTCGTGCGCCGACGAATCCTGCTGCGGCAGATAGTTCGTCAGCGGCACCGGATCGGTGTTCAGCGCGTTGGCGATCTGGGTGTTCTCGCGCGAGGTCGTGGTGTTCTTGCCGAGCTGCCACGGCGCCAGCACGGTGAAGCACAACCAGGCGAAGGCCGCCACGACGACATACAGCGCCAGCCATTGCGGCCGGAACAGAAATCCGAAACGCTTCATGGCCGTTTCCTCTTCGCGCAAGCGCTCATCGGTGCCGCCCCAGTTGCTGGTCGATCCAGCCGTGCAGACCGGGCAGCGCGGCCTCGATGACGGCGAAGACGGCCTCGAAATCCTCCGGACCGCCGTAATAGGGGTCCTCGACGTCCAAGCTGAACGCGCCCGAGCGCGGGTCGAAGGAACGCATCATCCGCAGCCGCTCCGGCGGGACACCCATGTCGGCGAGCATCCGGGCGTGGTTGCGCCCCATCGCGACGACCATGTCAGCGGCCAGATGATCGTCGTCGAGTTGGGCCGCGCGGTGAGTGGTCGGATACCCGTGCGCCAGCAGAACGGCGTTGGTGCGGTGATCGGCGCCGTCACCGGCATGCCAGCCGCCGGTCCCCGCGCTGCTCACCCGCACCTGTTCGGCCAGCCCGCGGCCCGCGATCTGGTGGGCCAGCATCTTCTCGGCCATCGGGGACCGGCAGATGTTGCCCGAGCAGACGAACGTCACATGCAGGTCAGACACCCAGGACCCTCCGCAGTTCAGCCATGGTGGCCACCCGGTGCAGCGGCGCGGGGGCATCGGGGCCGTCGAAATCGGCGCCCCCGTATCCCCAGTCGACCACCACGGTGTCGATACCGTGGAAGGAGGCGCCCTCGACATCATGGCTGCGGTCACCCACCATCAGCACCCGCTGCGGCCGCGGGCCCAGCTGCGCCAGCGCATAGGCGATCACCTCGGCCTTGGCGGCCCGGCTGCCGTCCGGGCCGGCGCCGGCGATGACCTCGAAATACCCGTCCATCTCGAAGTGGGTCAGGATGCGCTGCGCGGTGGGCTGTGCCTTCGACGTCGCCACCGCGAGCCGCACGCCCGCGCGCTTGAGGTCCTCCAACAGCTCGGGGATGCCTTCGAACGGCCGGTTCATCGACCAGCCGCGGGTGGTGTAGTCGGCGCGATAGGCGGTCATGGCCTCGTCGGCGCGGTCACCGAGGCCCATGGACGTCAGCGTGTGATGCATGGGCGGGCCGACGATCCGGCCGGCGAGATCGCCGTCGGGGACGGAGGCGCCGATGCTCTCCAGCGCGTGCCGGAAGCTGGCGACGATGCCGTCCGCTGAGTCCGTCAGGGTGCCGTCGAGGTCGAACAGCACCAACTGGGGAGCTCGGGTCACGGTTTCAGTCACCCCACCATTGTCGCCGATGTTCCGGTGCCGCTGGTCGGCGCACTACTGTCGTGCTGTGGTTCATGAGGTTCGGCAGGCGGCGCGCTATCACGGCGACCAGGCCGTCACGCCCGGGAAGCTGGACTTCGCCGTCAACGTCCGGGCCGCCGGGCCGCCGTCCTGGCTGGTCGAACGCCTCGGCGGGCGGCTCGGCGACCTGGGGCACTACCCGAGCGCGGCCGACGTCGCCCGCGCCACCGAGGCGGTGGCCGCGCGGCACGGACGCGACGTCGACGAGGTGGCGCTGCTGGCCGGCGGCGCCGAGGGCTTTGCGCTGCTCCCGAACCTGGACCCGCGGCTGGCCGCGCTGATCGCGCCGTCATTCACCGAACCGGAGGCGGTGCTGAGCGCCGCGGGGGTGCCGATTCAGCACGTGGTCCTCGACCCGCCGTTCGGGCTGGCCGGCGCGGCGGTGCCCGCTCGGGCCGACCTGGTCGTGGTCGGCAACCCCACCAACCCGACCTCGGTGCTGCACCCGGTGCGTGACATCCTCGCGCTGCGCGCGCCCGGCCGGATCATCGTCGTCGATGAGGCCTTCGCCGATGCGGTGCCCGGCGAGCCCGAATCGCTGGCCGGGATGTCGCTGCCCGATGTGGTGGTGCTGCGCAGCCTGACCAAGACCTGGTCGCTGGCCGGTCTGCGCGTCGGCTACGCACTCGGTGCGCCGGAGGTGCTGGCCCGGCTGACGGCCCGGCGCGCACACTGGCCGCTGGGCACCCTGCAACTGGAAGCCGTCGCGGCCTGCTGCTCTCCGGACGCGGTGGCCGAGGCGGACGCCGGCGCGCGCAGGCTCGCCGCCCTGCGTGCGGAGATGGTCGCCGGGGTGCGCGCCGTCGGGGTGGACGTGGTGGACGGCTGCGCACCGTTCGTGCTGCTGCGCGTCGAGGATGCCAAGCTGACCCGAAAGCAACTGGAAACCAAGGGGATTGCGGTGCGCCGTTGCGACACCTTCGTCGGTCTGGACGGCGAGTATCTGCGGGCGGCGGTGCGTCCCGAATGGCCGCTACTGGTGGAGGCCCTGATATGAGTGTCTCGCTCGCCGAGGTGATGGACGTGCTGGACGCGGCGTATCCGCCTGCGCTGGCTCATGACTGGGATTCGGTCGGGCTGGTGGCCGGTGACCCGACAGAACCGGTTACCTCGGTCACGGTGGCGGTGGACGCCACCGACGCCGTGGTCGCCGAGGTTCCCGAGGGCGGACTGCTGCTGGCACACCACCCGCTGTTGCTGCGCGGTGTGGACACGGTGGCCGCCTCGACCGCCAAGGGCGCCCTGATCCACCGGATGATCCGGTCCGGGCAGGCGCTGTTCACTGCACACACCAACGCGGATTCGGCCTCACCGGGCGTCTCCGATGCGCTCGCCGAGACGCTGGGCCTGGTAGTCGAGGACGTCCTGTCGCGGGGGCCTTCCGGACCCGAACTGGACAAGTGGGTGGTGTTCGTTCCGGTCGAACAGGCTGCGCAGGTGCGGGATTCGATGTTCGCCGTGGGTGCCGGGCAGATCGGTGACTACTCCTGCTGCAGCTGGAGTGCCACCGGCACCGGCCAGTTCCTGCCGCACGTGGGTGCCACGCCGGCCATCGGCGAGGTGGGCACCGTCGAGCAGGTCACCGAGGACCGTGTCGAGGTCATCGCCCCGGCGCGGCTGCGCGCACGGGTGCTCACCGCGCTGCGCGCCGCTCATCCCTACGAGGAACCCGCCTTCGACGTCTTCGCGCTGGCACCGCTGCCCGCCGACGTCGGGATCGGCCGGATCTGCACACTGCCCGAGCCGGAACCGTTGTCGGCGTTCGTGTCTCGGGTTCGCGCCGCGCTGCCCTCGACCACCTGGGGTGTGCGGGCCGCCGGCGTCGCCGACGCCGTGGTGTCCCGGGTCGCCGTCTGCGGCGGCGCGGGCGACTCGCTGCTCGGCGCGGTCGACGGCGCCGGAGTGCAGGCCTATGTGACCGCAGATCTGCGGCACCACCCGGCCGATGAACACGGCCGGGTCTCTGATGTGGCACTGGTCGACGTCGCGCACTGGGCAAGTGAGTTCCCCTGGTGTCACCAGGCGGCAACGCTGCTGCGCGGCAGTTTCGGCGAGGCATTACCGGTGCGCGTGAGTACCGTGCGCACCGATCCGTGGAATATCGATGGAGGTTCCCAATCATGAAAGCCGAAGTGAGTCAGCAACGTTCACTACTGGACCTGGCCGAAGTCGATGCCGAATTGCGTCGCGTCGACCATCGCGCCGCCAATCTGGCCGAGCAACAGGAATTCGAGCGGGTGCAGGCGCTGTACCAGGAGGCCAACGACCAGCTCGCGGTGGTCAGGATCGCCCTGGAGGACGTCGACGGCGAGGTCACCAAGTTGGAGAGCGAGATCGATTCGGTGCGCCAGCGCGAGGACCGTGACCGCACACTGCTGCAGGGTGGCACGGTGAACGCCAAGCAGCTCAGCGAACTCCAGCACGAGTTGGAGACCTTGGAGCGCCGCCAGTCCTCCCTGGAGGATTCGCTGCTGGAGGTGATGGAACGCCGCGAGGAACTGCAGCGGCAGCAGTCCGACCACCTGGCCCGCATCGACGCCCTGCAGAACGAGTTGTCGGCGGCACAGCTGGCGCGCGACGCGGCACTGGTCGATATCGAGAACGTCCGCCAGGTGTCCGCGGGCCGGCGTACCGAGCTGACGTCGCTGCTGAATGCAGATCTGGTCGCGCTCTACGAGAAGCAGCGCGCCGGTGGCGGCGCCGGAGCCGGCCTGTTGCAGGGAAAGCGTTGCGGGGCATGCCGTATCGAGATTGATCGTGGTGAGATGGCCAGGATCCAGGCCGCCGATGATGACGAGGTGCTGCGGTGCCCGGAATGTGGAGCGATCCTGTTGCGGGTCAAACAGTGAAGGTGGTCGTCGAAGCCGACGGCGGATCGCGGGGGAATCCGGGTCCGGCAGGGTACGGCGCGGTGGTGTTCAGCGGGGACCGCTCGGCGGTGCTCGCCGAGCGTCAGGAGTCGATCGGGCGGGCCACCAACAACGTCGCCGAGTACCGCGGATTGATCGCCGGACTGACCGCGGCGGCCGAACTGGGTGCCACCGAGGTGGTGGTGTTCATGGACTCCAAGCTGGTGGTGGAACAGATGTCGGGGCGCTGGCGGGTCAAGCATCCCGACCTGCTGGAGCTCAATCGGGAAGCCGCGCAACTGGCCCGGCAATTCGGGAAGATCGAGTACGGCTGGATACCGCGGGCGGAGAACTCGCATGCCGATCGGTTGGCCAATGCGGCGATGGATGCTGCGGCGGCTCCCGTGTCGGCCCCGGCCCCGGCCTCGCCGGGCTGGAGCGGCGCTCGCGGCGAACCGACCCGGCTGATGTTGTTGCGCCACGGGCAGACCGAGCTCTCGGTGGACCGCCGGTACTCCGGCCGGGGCAACCCGTCGCTCACCGAACTCGGACGCAGCCAGGCCGCGGCGGCGGCTCGCTATCTGGGGGAGAAGGGCGGCATCGACGCGGTCGTCTGCTCGCCCTTGGGGCGTGCCCGGGAGACAGCCGGTGCTGCCGCGAAGGAACTCGGGCTGGACGTGGTCATCGACGACGATCTCATCGAGACCGATTTCGGCGGGTGGGAGGGCTTGACGTTCTCCGAAGCGGCGCAACAGGATCCGGACCTGCACGGAAGATGGCTGCGCGATACCAGCGTGACGCCGCCGGGTGGGGAGAGCTTCGATGCGGTGGCGGAGCGGGTGCGCCGGGCCCGCAACCGGATCGTCGAGGAGTATGCAGGGTCGACGGTGCTGGTGGTATCGCATGTCACGCCGATCAAGACCATGTTGCGGCTGGCGCTGGACGGCAGCGCCGGGATTCTGTATCGGCTGCACCTCGATCTCGCGTCGCTGAGCATCGCCGAGTTCTATCCCGACGGGCTCGCCTCGGTGCGGTTGGTGAACCAAACCTCCTACCTTTGATTCAGCTGGAATGCAGGTGCAGCCGTTCACCGTGGACATCGAAGATCATGATGGCCTCGACCGGCCCGTCGACGGTCCCGAACCAATGCGGTGTCCACGTCGAGAATTCCACGGCCTCACCGGGTTTGATGATGAAATCGCGTTCCCCCAGCACCAGGCGCAGCTGCCCGGATAGCACGTACATCCATTCCTGACCCTCATGGACGGGAAGTTCGGCGGGCGGCGTGTTGCGTTTGGTACTGACCCGCACCTTGAACGTGTGCCGTCCACCGGTGGGGCCCTGGCGGGTCAAGGGCCAGTAGGTCACCCCGTTGCGGGTGTGTGAGCTGCCGCGCACACGCGGGTCCTCGGACTCGGGTTCGCGCAGCAGTTCGTCGGTGCTGACCGACAGGGCGAGGGCCAACCGGGGCAGGTGATCGAGGGCCAGCCGGCGCTTACCGGATTCCAACCGGCTCAGCGTCGAGACGTCGATGCTGGCGCGGGCGGCCACGTCCTGCAGCGTCAGGCCTTGCTGGGTGCGCAGATCCCGCAGCCGCTTGCGGACGGTGTCATCGACGCTCTTTGCCTCCATGGCAAACGAGCTTGGCATTTTGTCCGGCGATCGGCAAGCTCGATGACATGAACAACCAATGGGACTGCATCATCGTCGGTGGCGGCGCGGCCGGTCTGAGCGCGGCGCTGGTACTCGGCCGCGCCCGGCGGCGCACACTGATCCTGGACGACGGTGACCAGAGCAATCTGGCTGCCCACGGTATCGGCGGACTGCTGGGGCACGACGGCAGGCCGCCCGCCCAGCTGTACGAGGCGGGCCACGCCGAGCTCACCGCATACCCGAACGTCACCCTTCGGTCGGCGCGGGCGACCGCCGTCAAGGCGGACGGGCCGGACTTCGTCGTCGAACTCGAGGACGGGGGCCACGAACACGCGCGCCGGATCCTGCTGGCGACCGGTATGCAATACCGGCCGCCGCAGGTCCCCGGCCTTGAGGCACTCTGGGGCGGTTCGGCTTTCCACTGTCCGTTCTGCCATGGCTGGGAGGTTCGTGACCAGCCGCTGGCCGTGCTCGCCGACGGGGATCGGGCTGTGCACATGGCCTTGATGCTGAAGGGCTGGACCGACGACGTCGTCGTGCTCAGCAACGGCGCGGGCCTGGAGAGTGACCTGTTGGAGGCCGCCGGCATTGCGGTGGACGAGCGTCAGGTCAGCGAATTCCATTCCGAGGGCGGTGTATTGACCGAAGTGCGGTTTACCGAGGGTGCGCCGCTGCCGCGACGCGGTGTACTGGTGGCGGCGGTGCTGCATCAGCGTTCACACCTGGCCGCCCATCTCGGCGTGACCTTCGCGCCGGCGAGTCCCGTTGCGGCAGATGCCATTGTCGTCGACCAGTTCCAGCGCACCACGGTGCCGGGAGTGTTCGCGGCCGGTGACGTCAGCGCGCAGATGCCCCAGGTGGCGGCCGCGGTGGCCAGTGGGTCGCTCGCGGCGGCTGCCGTGGTGCAGAGCCTGCTGGCCGATGACGTCGGGCTGCCCGTCCCGCCGTGGCCGGCACCCGATGTCCAGCAGCACTGGAATGAGCACTACGGACAACGCGATCGGGTGTGGAGCGGGCGGGTGAACCTGCGGTTGTCCGAGGTCGCGGAGACGCTGCCGGCCGGGCGTGCCCTCGACCTGGGATGCGGTGAGGGTGCGGACGCCATCTGGCTGGCGTCGCGCGGGTGGTCGGTGGTCGCCACCGATGTCTCACAAGTGGCCCTGGAGCGCGCCGCGG
The DNA here is from genome assembly GCA_030499155.1 of Mycolicibacterium frederiksbergense. Lineage (GTDB taxonomy): Bacteria > Actinomycetota > Actinomycetes > Mycobacteriales > Mycobacteriaceae > Mycobacterium > Mycobacterium frederiksbergense_A. The sequence continues at coordinate 3,834,431 of JAUKNU010000001.1, forward strand.
CCGACGCGGGGGAGTTGTCGAGCAGTATCGACTTCCAGCATCACGACCTTGAGGTGAGTTTCCCCGACGGCGAATTCGACCTGGTGTCCGCGCAGTTCCTGCACTCGAAGATTCCACTGGACCGGGCACGGGTGCTGAAGCGGGCGGCGGCCGCGGTGGCGCCCGGGGGTCAGTTGGTGATCGTTGACCACGGTGAGGCGCCACCCTGGTCGAACCACCGGCACGTCGAGTTCCCGGGCGCGGAGGAAGTGGTCGGATCGCTCGATCTCGACGACAGCTGGGAACGCGTGCAGGTGGGCCCGGTCGAGCGCGAGGCCACCGGACCCGATGGGCAGCCGGGGCATCTGATCGACAACGTCATGGTGTTGCGGCGGAAGTGACGTGACCCCGGACGGTCAGAACGTGTTGTCGGCCGTCCGGAGATCGTTGAACGGTCGGTTGTTGCGGGCTCTCGGCTCCGGTGTCGACGTGATTCTGCCGATCCGAGACCGAGTCCCTTTGCCTCGCCTGGTGACCGCGCTGGGTTCGGTCATGAAAGGTTGAGCGTGGATCACGCTGCTGGGCATCGGCATAACGATGCCCGGCACTTCCTTGCCAGCTCTGATGAAAGTTATCCACAGCCGCGAAAATTCTTCTGCCAATGTCCGACCAGGTCGGTAGAATCGCACATATGTTCGAAGTCTTGGATCGGGTCGCACTCGCCGGGTTGAGCGATGAGGCGCTCATCTCGGCGGTCACGACCATGACCCAGGCCGAGGCGCAGGCGGCCGCGCAGCGTTTGGCGTTGATCGGTGAGGTGGTGGCCCGTCAGTGTGATGACGAAGACGATGTGGTCGCCCATCAGGTGATCGATGGGTGGGCGTGGGCGCAGGCCGCGGTGTCTGCGGCCTGCAATCTGAACTCGCATGCGGCGTCCAAGCAGATGCGCATCGCCCAAGCCCTGCGGGACCGGCTGCCGCGGACCGCGGCTCTGTTCGCCACCGGGGTCATCTCGGCGAGGGTGATCGATGCGATCACCTGGCGCACCCATCTGGTCGTCGATGAGGACGCGCTGGGGTTGATCGACGCCGCCATTTCCGGTGAAGCGGGCGAGTATGGGGCGCATTCGGAGAAGCAACTGATCGGGGCGGTGGATCTGTGGGTGGAGAAGTTCGACCCTGACGCCGTGGTGCGCTCTAAGCGGGCGGCCAAGGACCTGTATGTCGAGTTCGATGACAAGGATGACCCGAACGGGGTGGCCTCGTTCTGGGGGCGGCTGCGCATCACCGACAAGAAGATCCTCGAGCAGCGGCTCGACGACCTGGCCGACACGGTCTGCGGCAATGATCCCCGCAAGCGTGGGGAACTGCGTGCCGCGGCGCTGGCGGCGTTGGGTGTGGTTGGCCCGGCTCTGGAGCGCTTGGCCTGTGAGTGCGGGGACGTGAACTGTGCGGGTAGCGGGAAAGATCCACGCGCGGGCGCACTCACCATCTACGCGCTGACCGACCAGGTGCCCGCCGCGGCTGAAGACCGCCCGCGGCAGACGACGCCGGGTGCTGCGGGCACCCCAGACTCCGAATCCGGGCCAGCCGAGACCGAGGTTGCGCCAGAGCAAGAGCGAGAGCACGAGCCGCAGACACCGGCCGCGAAGCCCGAACCCGCTGCGCCGGCTGCCCGCACCGAGCCCGCCGCGCCCGCGGCCCCCACCGAGCCTGCCGCGCCCGCGGCGTGCAACCCGAGCCCCGGGGTCACGCTGGATGGCGCCATCATTCCCGCCGCCATGCTCGCCGAACTCATCGCCGGCGGCGCCACCGTGAAACCGCTTTCGGAGATCGTCGACCTGCCCGCCGAACCCCGATACCGGCCCTCGACCGCGCTGACCGCGTTCGTCCGGATGCGCGCTATGACCTGCAGCTTCCCCGGCTGCAACCGCGCCGCGCATCGCTGCGACTTGGATCATCTGACCCCATGGCCGGCCGGAGCGACGCATCCGGGCAACCTCGGGCCGCTGTGCCGTCTGCACCATCTGGTGAAAACCTTCGGCGACTGGACACCCACCGCCCAACCCGACGGCACCACCCACTGGAGCGCGCCCACCGGGCACAGCTATTCCAAGGCTCCCGGCGCATCAATCCTGTTCCCGCACTGGAACATCCAGACGCCCATCCCTCGAAAACGGGCCATCAGTCTCATCAACGACCACGACCGCGACACCAAGATGCCGGTCCGACAACGCACCCGCGTACAAGACCGCGCCCAACGCATCACCACCGAACGCACCCGCAACCAACTCGAACGCGCCCTCGAACGCGCGGCGAGCGACAGCGACCCGCCGCCGTTTTAACGGGGTGAGGTTTTAAACGGGGTGGCGTGCGATCAGCGATTATCGGGCTGTCGTTACCTGCTCAGGGCGCCTAAGGGTACGGTGATCGGCGCGGACGAGTTGGCCGGGCGACCGCGGAGCTCAGGTTTCCACCTGGGCGTCGAGGAAAGTCCGGACTTCACAGAGCAGGGTGATTGTTAACGGCAATCCGGGGAAACCCGCGGGAAAGTGCCACAGAAAGTAGACCGCCTCCGCTGTCCTCGTGACAGCGAAGGTAAGGGTGAAACGGTGCGGTAAGAGCGCACCAGCATCCCGGGTGACCGGGGTGGCTAGGTAAACCCCACCCGAAGCAAGGCCAAGAAGGCCACAACCTGGTTGTGGCTGCGCAAGCGTCCGAGGGCTGCTCGCCCGAGCTTGCGGGTAGGCCGCTTGAGGCACCCGGCGACGGTGTGTCCAGATGGATGGTCGCCGCCTCGCCGGACACTCCGGTGAGGAACAGAATCCGGCTTACAGGCCAGCTCGTCCGCCCCCTACTTCTTGACGGCCTTCTTCAGGGCCTTCAGGGCGCCGTCGATACCGTCCTCGGCCCGCAACGCCACCTCGGCCTCCTTCTCGTAGAGCAGTCCGTAGGTGAAGGTGTCCTCACCGGCGGCGTGCGCGGCGTCGGCCTCCTCAAGCAGGTGTGTCCGGCTGACCACGCTGTCCTGGTGATCGCCGAGCAGACTCTGGATGGTCTTGGCGCTGTCGGCCACCGCGGAATCCCCGGTCGCCGCGGCGGTATACCGAAGGCGCTTGGCGCGCTTGCGAATTCGGTGCAGCGACTCGTCGGTGCCGTCCTCTTCGGCCTTCTTCGCGGCCTTGTGGACCTTCTTGTAGGCCGCGGCGACACTCGCCGCAGCGGATTCCTCGCCGGATTTCTCCCCAGTCGCCGACGGCGCGGCCACCAGCTCATCCAGGGCATCGAGCAACCGGAAGTAACGCTCCGAACGCATGGCCAGCAGCGATCGCCGCCACCCGCCGGCATAGCGCTGCTTGGCGCCCTCGACCAGTCGCTCGCGTACCCGACCGCGCACCAACTCCGGCGACAGCCCGTTCAGTGCTTTCTCGTACTTCTCGGCCAGCACCTCGGCGTCGCGGGCCACCCCCAGAATGCCGGCCAGCAGTTTCAGTTCGTCCAGCACCCAGGCGTCATCGGCAAGGCCGAACGACTCGTCGGCGAATAGGCTGCGGATCTTGCGGGTGGTGACCCGCATCTGGTGCACCGAATCCCAGACATCGGCGCGCACGGCCCGATCCCACGCGATCAGCTCCTCGACGTTCTCGGCGACGGCCCGGCGCACCGGGTCGGAGGCCTCCACCGCCGCCGCCTCCGGTTCGGCGGTGGCCAGCACCCTGGCCAGTTTGGAGCCATGCCCGGCCGGTACCGCGCCCGCGTCGAACAGCCGGTTCGACAGCCGGTCCAGAATGTCGGTGGAGCCGGCGCCCTCGGCCAATTCCAGCTCCCATTCCCGCCAGGCCTGCGGTTCGCTGTCCGGGCGTAGCGCGGCCGCGGTCACCTGGTCATCGCAGAACTCCGCGATCGGGGAGTCGTCGGCGCCGAACAGCAACGACACGGTGCGCTGCGTGGTGATGCGGGCGACGGCGCCCAGCGGCCGGTCCCGCACGATCGCCGCCACCACGTCGCGGATGTCCTCGGGAACCGAGTCGGCCAGCGGGGCGCGCACCTCGGTGCGGGCGTCCGGACCCGCGGGCAACTTCACATGCCAGCCCGCGTCGCCCCCTCCGGTGCGCCGGCGCAGGGTGATGCGCTTGGCGGCCAGGTCGTAGTCGGGTGTGTCGTAGTACACCGCTTCCAGCGTCTGGGTGGGTGCGTGTTGCACCCGCGACACCGCGGCCAAACCCTCGAAAGACGGCGAGACGGTGGTCTCGACCACGTCGAACTTCCGCTCAACCTCGGTGTGGCGCGACGCTTTTGGCTTATCAGCAGGCATGTTCACCCTTGTTCGGTACCGCAACTGTCAGACGTTGTGAACAGCGTGCCACATCCAGGTGAACAACCTCCGGGCGTACGACGCACCCGAATCCGGGGGCGCGTGTTACACACGGTGGCCCCGCCGTAATACGGTGAGCGCCATGACCGCATTCGAGACGCTGAAGTTCACCCGGGCCGGATCCGTCGTCAACATCGTCCTGGACCGGCCCGATGCCGCCAACGGGATGAACGCGGCGATGACGCGCGACCTCGCCGACGCGGCGACCCTGTGCGACACAGCGGAGACGAAGGTGGTCACCCTCACCGGAGCGGGCCGGTTCTTCTGCGCGGGCGGTGACCTCAAGGCAATGGCCGCCGCCGATGACCCGGGCGTCTTCGTCAAGGGCATCGCCAACGATCTGCACCGCGCCATGTCGACCTTCGCCCGGATGGACGCCGTCCTGATCACGGCGGTCAACGGTGTGGCCGCCGGCGCGGGATTCTCCCTCGGCGTCTCGGGTGACCTGGTGCTCGCCGCGGAGTCGGCGTCCTTCACGATGGCGTACACCAAGGCCGGCCTGAGCCCCGACGGCGGCGCCTCCTATGTGCTGCCGCGGCTGGTGGGCCTGCGCCGCACCCAGGAGCTGATGATCACCAACCGGGTGCTCAAGGCCCCGCAGGCATGCGAATGGGGCCTGGTGACCACCGTGGTTCCCGACGCCGACCTGCCCGCCAAGCTCGAGGAGCTCGCGGCCGAGGTCGCCGCCGGCGCAAAGGGTTCCAACGCCGCGGTCAAGCAGCTGCTGCTGAACACCTACGGCGCCGACTACGAAGCGCAGCTGGAACTGGAAGGCCGGTTCATCGCCCGCAACGCCGCCGGCGCCGATGGCAAGGAAGGCATCGCCGCATTCCTGGGCAAGCGCGCCCCGGAGTTCGGCTAGACAACTAGTAGGAGTGCTCCTCGGCGGGGAACACCCCGCTGGACACCTCATCGGCGTACTGCGTTGCGGCGCGCCGCAACTCGGCGCCGACCTCGGCGAACCGCTTCACGAACTTCGCGGTCTTGCCCGAGGTCAGCCCGGCCATGTCCTGCCACACCAGCACCTGGGCATCGCAGTTCGGGCCGGCGCCGATACCGACGGTCGGGATGGTGAGCTTCCCGGTGATCTGGGTGGCCAGCTCGGCGGGAACCATCTCCAGCACGACGGCGACCGCGCCGGCCTCGGCCACCGCGATCGCATCGTGGATGGTCTGATCGCCGGAGTCGCCGCGTCCCTGCACCCGGAACCCACCGAGGCCGTTCACGCTCTGCGGGGTGAAGCCGATGTGCGCGATCACCGGGATACCGGCCTGGGTCAGCGCCGCGATCTGGGCGGCCACCCGCTCGCCACCCTCCAGCTTGACCGCGTGCGCGCCGGTTTCCTTCATGAAGCGGGTGGCGGTCTCCAGCGCCTGATCGGCGCTGCGCTCGTAGCTGCCGAACGGCAGATCGGCGACCACCAGGGCATGCTCAGCGCCGCGGACGACGGCCCGGACCAGCGGGATGAGTTCGTCGACGGTGACCTGCACGGTGGTGTCGTAGCCGTACACGACGTTGGCGGCGGAATCGCCGACCAACAGCACCGGGATGCCGGCGTCATCGAAAATTCGGGCGGTGGAGAAGTCGTATGCGGTGAGCATCGACCACTTGTGGCCTTCGGACTTCCACTTCTGCAGGTGGTGGGTGCGCACCTTCACGGGCGCCTTGGTGGCACCATAAACGGACTGCTCAGACATCATTGTCCCTCGATGTGTGGTTGTCGGGTTGATCCTCGTGGCCCATCCGGGTCCCCGGGTCATCTGACGGCTACCAGTGTGCCACCCCGGCGCGTGAAGGTGAACGACCGGTTAAGTGGATTTCCTCACATCGACACCGCACGGTCCTACCATCGGCACCATGCAACGTCTGAGCGGGCTCGACGCCAGCTTCCTGTATCTCGAAACCGCCGCCCAGCCGCTGCACGTCTGCTCGATCCTGGAACTGGACACCTCGACGATGCCCGGCGGCTACACCTTCGACCGGCTGCGCGACGAACTGACCATGCGGATCAAGGCGATGCCGGAATTTCGGGAGAAGCTCGCCGACAGCCGGCTGAACCTGGACCACCCGGTCTGGGTGGAGGACACCGACTTCGACGTGCAGCGCCATCTGCACCGCATCGGGCTGCCGTCGCCGGGCGGGCGCACCGAACTGTCCGAGATCTGCGGGCACATCGCGTCGCTGCCGCTGGACCGCAGCCGGCCGCTGTGGGAGATGTGGGTCATCGAGAACGTTGCGGGCACCGACGCACACGCGGGCGGACGTCGGCACCCGCGGACAGCCGCACGCCGGCTCGCGCTACTGACGAAGGTGCACCACGCGGCCGTCGACGGCGTCACCGGCGCCAACCTGATGTCCACGCTGTGCACCACCGAGCCCGACGCCCCGCCCCCGGACGCCGTCGACGGCGTCGGGGGAGCGTCCGAGCTGGAGATCGCGGTGGGCGGCGCGGTCAAGTTCGTCACCCGGCCGCTGAAGCTGGTCAACATGCTGCCCGCGACGGTCTCCACGGTCGTCGACACGGCGCGCCGGGCCACCAAGGGCCTGACCATGGCGGCGCCCTTCGCCGCCCCCAAGACGGCGTTCAACGCGAACGTCACCGGGCATCGCAACATCTCCTTCGCCGAGCTCGATCTGGCCGACATCAAGACGGTGAAGGACCACTTCGGGGTCAAGGTCAACGATGTCGTGCTGGCCCTGGTCTCCGGAGTGCTGCGGCGTTTCCTGCTCGACCGCGACGAGCTCCCGGAATCGTCTCTGGTGGCGATGATCCCGGTCTCGGTGCACGACAAGTCCGATCGGCCCGGCCGCAACCAGGTGTCGGGAATGTTCTCCGCGCTGCACACCAACATCGACGATCCCGCCGAGCGGCTGATGGCCATCGCGTCGGCCAACTCGGTTGCCAAACAACACAGTTCGGCCATCGGCGCGACCCTGCTGCAGGACTGGACCCAGTTCGCCGCGCCCGCGGTGTTCGGGGTCGCGATGCGGGTCTATGCCCGCAGCAAGCTCTCGGCGGCCGCGCCGGTGCACAACCTGGTGGTCTCCAATGTGCCGGGACCGCAGGTGCCGCTGTACCTGCTCGGGTGTGAGGTCAAGGCGATGTACCCGCTGGGCCCGATCTTCCATGGCTCCGGGCTCAACATCACCGTCATGTCCCTGACGGGCAAGCTCGACGTCGGGCTCATCTCATGCCCCGAACTGCTGCCTGACCTGTGGGAGATGGCCGATGACTTCGCCGTCGAACTGGCCGAGCTGGTGGCGGTCAGCGGATAGCCTCACCTGCTCCGATGTCGGCACATGGCAGCATGGTCAGCCATGAACCTCACGCGCGGGGTCCCCGCGGCCGCCATGGTGCTGCTTCTGGTCGCCGGATGCAGCAACGCAGTCGACGGCCGCGCCGTGATTTCCGCCCCCCGGCCGGGCACCCCGGTGCAGTGGGCGCCGTGTGAGGCCGCCTCGGGGGAGTCGCGGCTTCCCTCGGGCGCGGAATGCGGGCTGCTCTCGGTGCCGGTCAACTACGACAACCCCGACGGCGACGTGGCGCAGATCGCGATGATCCGGATCAAGGCGACCGGCGAGAAGATCGGCTCGCTGTTCGTCAACCCCGGCGGTCCCGGCGAATCGGGTGTGGAGGCCGCGGTCAACCTCGTCAGCACCATGCCGCAGTCGGTGCGGGCGCGATTCGACCTGGTCGGTTTCGATCCGCGCGGGGTCGGGCTGTCCAAGCCCGCGCTGTGGTGCAACTCCGATGAGGACAACGACAAGTTGCGTGCGGATCCGACGGTGGAATACACCGACGAAGGCGTCGAGCACATCGAGACCCAGACCAAGGAGTTCATCGACCGCTGCGTCGAGAAGATGGGCGAGGAGTTCCTCGCCAATGTCGGAACCCAAAGCGTGGCAAAAGATCTCGATGCCATGCGCGAGGCCGTCGGTGACGAGAAGCTGACCTACCTCGGCTACTCCTACGGCACCCGGATCGGCGCCACCTACGCCGAGCTCTTCGGTGACAAGGTGCGCGCGATGATCCTGGACGGGGCGGTGGATCCCAATGCCGACCCGGTGGAGGCCGATATCCGGCAGGCCGAGGCCTTCCAGACCGCCTTCAACGACTACGCCGCGGACTGCGCGCAGGACCCGAACTGCCCGCTGGGCACCGACCCCGAGAAGGCCACCGAGGTCTATCACGACCTGGTCTACCCGCTGGTCGACAACCCGGCCCCGACCAACGATCCGCGCGGCCTCGGCTACAGCGACGCGATCGTCGGCACCATCCTGCCGCTGTACTCACCCAACCTGTGGCGCCACCTCACCGACGGTCTGACCGAACTGCGCGACGGCCGCGGGGACACCATGCTGGCGCTGGCCGATCTGTACATGGGCCGGGATGCCAACGGTCACTACAACAATTCGACCGACGTGCGGGTCGCCGTCAACTGTGTCGACGAGCCACCCATCACCGACCGGGAGACCGTCATCGAACAGGACCGGAGGGCCCGCGAGGTGGCCCCGTTCCTGAGTTACGGCGAGTTCACCGGCAACGCCCCGATGGGCACCTGCTCGTTCTGGCCGGTGCCGCCCACCTCGGAACCACACGAACTGAACGTGCCCGGGCTGCCGCCGACGCTGGTGGTGTCCACCACGAACGACCCGGCCACCCCGTATCAGGCGGGCGTCGACCTGGCCGAGCAACTCGGCGGCACGCTGCTCACGTTCGAGGGCACCCAGCACACCGTGGTGTTCCAGGGCAACGCCTGCGTGGACGACATCTCGGCGAAGTACGTCATCGACGGAGTCGTTCCGCCCGCGGGCACCCGCTGCAGATAACGGCGCTGTCACCGTCTGATTCCCGGGTGGTCTCTGCCTGGATCCGCCGCCGAACTCGACCGGGCACGCGTGCAAACATGAGGGCCATGTGGCTGGCGGGCAGGATTTTCGCGGTGCTGCTGGCCCTGCTCACCACGGCCGGCATGCTGTGCGCACCGGTGCAGGCGGCACCCTTGTCCTGGGGTGGCTGCGCGCAATTCCTCGGTGACGCTCCGGTGATCACCACCGCGCAGTGCACCACCCTCGCGGTTCCGGTCGACCGGGCCAATCCCGAGGGCGCCCAGGCGCAACTGGCCGTCATCCGAATTCCCGCGGCCGCCAACCGGATCGGGACGCTGATGGTCAACCCCGGCGGCCCGGGTGCGTCGGCGGTGGACACCGTCGCCTCGATGGGCACCGCCCTGGCCGCCTCCCCGATCGGGCAGCAGTTCGACCTGGTGGGCTTCGACCCGCGCGGTGTCGGCTACTCGACCCCGCAGCTGCGCTGCCGCACCGACGCCGAATTCGACTCCTACCGCAGCGATCCGATGGCCGACTACAGCCCGGCCGGCGTGGCCCACATCGAAGGCAGGTATCGGTCCTTCGCGCAGTCCTGCCTGGACAACGTGGGGCGGGAGTTCCTGGCCAGTGTCGGCACCGACTCGGCCGCTCAGGACATGGACGCGGTGCGCGCGGCCCTCGGTGAGGAACAGCTGAGCTATCTCGGTTTCTCCTACGGCACCGAACTCGGCACGGCCTACGCGCACCGCTACCCGGAGCGGGTCCGAGCGATGGTGCTCGACGGGGCGCTCGATCCCGGCACGGACCCGATCAGCGAGAGCGTATGGCAGCTGACCGGATTCCAGCGGGCCTTCGACGACTACGCCGCGGACTGTGCGCAATCGGCCGACTGCCCGCTGGGCACCGACCCCGCCCAGGCCGTCGCGCGGTACCACCAACTCGTCGACCCGCTCGTCCAGCGGCCCGCGGCGACCCCGGACCCGCGCGGCCTCGGCTACGCCGACGCCATCACCGGAACCGCCAACGCGCTCTACAGCCAGCGTTACTGGCCGTACCTGACCAGCGGGCTGCTCGGGCTGCAGCGCGGGACCGATCCCAGCGACCTGCTGCAGCTCGCCGATGACTACTGGCGCCGCGATGCGTCGGGGCATTACCGCACCCAGCAGGACGCATTCACCGCGATCCGCTGCGTCGACGCGCCGTACCCGACGGACCCGGCGGCCTGGGTGGATGCCGACCGGCGCACCCGCGCCGCCGCGCCCTTCATGGAGTACGGCACCTTCACCGGCTACGCGCCGCGCGACACCTGTGCGCTGTGGCCGGTGCCGTCCACGTCGGCTCCGGCGGCCGCGACCTCGCCCGGCCCGGGGAAGGTGATCGTGGTGTCGACCACGCGCGATCCCGCCACACCGTACGAGGCCGGCGTGGAACTGGCCCGCCAGCTCGACGCGCCGCTGGTGACCTTCGAGGGCACCCAGCACACCGTGGTGTTCAACGGTGACGAGTGCGTGGACACCACGGTGCTGGCGTTCCTGCAGGACCTGATTCAGCCGCCGCCCGGGCTGCGCTGCTGAGCCTTCTTCTGGAACTATGTCCCGGGTCGCTGCGCTCCTGCCCGCCGGAACGGGATCATCTCGCGGGACAGCAGCGCGCGCACCCGGGGGTCGCGGCTGCACGCCACCGCGAACACCGTCAGCAACACCCAGCTGCTCAGCGCGCTGGCCAGCACCAGCCCGAAGGCGGCCCAGTCACCGCCGGCGAGTTCACGGGCCGCGTACTGCCGGGACCAGAGTCGCCAGTAGATCATCAGGTTGACCGTCAGCCCGACCCCGTAGGACAGCGCGAACGAAAACAGGAAGGGCTTCCAGGTGCCGTCGTGCAGGCGCGCCGAAACCGGTTCGTGGCGAAGCGGATACAGCACCGACAGCACGTTCGCCACGCCCAGCCAGATGAACACCATCGTCACCAGCTGGTCGATCATGGCGACGGGATTGCCGTCCCCGATCGCGGTGAGGGCGCCGATCACGGGCAGGCCCGCCCCGATCACCAGCACCGCGATGGTGATGTTCTTGACCACCAGGATGCGCCAGATGCGCTCACCGGCGGCCAGCGCGGCGCGCACCCGCTCGGCCTCGAAGCACAGCGCGTTCGTGCAGACCACACTGCCCACGATGGCCGCGAACAGGTAGAGCGTCAGCCGGCCGGCGTCATAACGGACCAGGCCGGAGAAGTGATAGAAGCCGACCAGCGACAGCGCGATGCCCAGGGTGATGGCGGTGCGGACCAGGATCGCCCGCGGTCTGTCGAACAGGACGTGGCGCAGTTCGGCGCCGACGCGGCGTGCCAGGCCGGGCAGCAGCGGCCGGACACCGCGCACCACCGCGGCCCGGGTCGGCTCGGGCGCCACCTGCCGGGCCAGGGCGACCTGGGCCACCGCCTCGGCGACCGCCGCCCGGGCCAGGCCCACCGCCACCACCACGTTGGCCGCGGCCTGCTGCGGGGTCTGCGGCAGATCCCGGGTCGAGTCGACGCCGCGGGCGTGCCCGGCCGCGCGGGCCAGCCACTGTTCGGACGCCCCGGCCGCGCCGACATCCGAGCCGACGACACGCCCGAGCTCGACGCGGGCTCGCCGGGCCTCCTCGGCGAGGGCGGCGTCGTCACCCCATTCGGCGGCGGCCGCCGCCGCCTCGGCGGCCCGCAACGCGCCGGTCAGGGCGCGTAATTCCTGGATGGCCGCGAGCGACTGTGACTCCCGGCCGGCATCTCCGATCACCGCATCACTGAATCACGTCGAGGTCGCCGGAACCGCGACGCGTGTGTAACACAGATTTAACAGCCGGTACCTAGGCTTCCAGCATGGACCGCCAGAAGGAATTTGTGCTGCGCACGCTGGAGGAACGCGATATCCGCTTCGTCCGGTTGTGGTTCACCGACGTGCTCGGATACCTGAAGTCGGTGGCCATCGCGCCCGCCGAACTCGAAGGCGCCTTCGAGGAGGGCATCGGCTTCGATGGTTCCTCCATCGAGGGCTTCGCCCGGGTTTCCGAGGCGGATATGGTCGCCCGGCCCGATCCGTCCACCTTCCAGGTGCTGCCGTGGTCGGACCGTGCCGGCAAGCATCACTCCGCGCGGATGTTCTGCGATATCACCATGCCCGACGGCTCCCCGTCCTGGGCGGACTCCCGGCATGTGTTGCGCCGCCAGCTCGCCAAGGCCAGCGACCTCGGCTTCTCCTGCTACGTGCACCCCGAGATCGAGTTCTTCCTGCTCAAACCGGGCGAAGAAGGGGAGCTGCCGGTTCCCGCGGACAACGGCGGGTATTTCGACCAGGCCGTCCACGACTCGGCACCCAACTTCCGCCGCCATGCCATCGATGCGCTGGAGCAGATGGGCATCTCGGTGGAATTCAGCCACCACGAGGGCGCACCCGGCCAGCAGGAGATCGACCTGCGCTACGCCGACGCGCTGTCCATGGCCGACAACGTGATGACCTTCCGCTACCTCGTCAAGGAGGTCGCGCTGGCCGACGGCGTGCGGGCCTCGTTCATGCCCAAGCCCTTCGGCGAGTACCCGGGCTCGGCCATGCACACCCACATGAGCCTGTTCGAGGGCGACACCAATGCCTTCCACAGCGCCGACGACCCGCTGCAGCTCTCGGATGTGGCCAAGTCGTTCATCGCGGGCATTCTCGAGCACGCCAGCGAGATCAGTGCCGTCACCAACCAGTGGGTGAACTCCTACAAGCGGCTGGTGCACGGCGGCGAAGCGCCGACCGCGGCGTCCTGGGGCGCGGCCAACCGCTCGGCCCTGGTCCGGGTGCCGATGTACACCCCGCGCAAGGCCTCCTCGCGCCGCATCGAGGTGCGCAGCCCGGACTCGGCCTGCAACCCCTACCTGACCTACGCGGTGCTGCTGGCCGCCGGTCTGCGCGGTGTTGAGAAGAACTACGTGCTGGGCCCGCAGGCCGAGGACAACGTGTGGAGCCTGACCTCCGAGGAGCGTCGCGCGATGGGCTACAAGGAGCTGCCGGGCAGCCTCGGGGTGGCGCTGACCGAGATGGAGACCTCCGAACTCGTCGCGGAAGCGTTGGGGGAGCACGTCTTCGACTACTTCCTGCGCAACAAGCGCACCGAGTGGGAGAGCTACCGCAGCACGGTCACCCCATTCGAGTTGAAGAACTACCTGTCGCTGTAGTTTGGGTGGGTGGCCAAACCCGCGACGCAGCGCCCCAAACTGCCCGGTGTGGGCCGGCTCGGACTTGTCGAGCTCACCGCGCGGGAGGACCTGGACCGGCTCGGCTGGACCACCGATGACCACGTCGAACTGCTGTGGTCACTGTCGCGGGCGCCCGACGCCGATGTCGCGTTGCGGGCCATGGTGCGCCTCGCCGACGCGCTGGACTCCGACTGGACGGAACTCAACCAGGCGCTGCTGAAGGACAAGGCGCTGCGCGGACGGTTGTTCTCGATACTGGGCGGGTCACTGGCCCTCGGCGATCACCTGATCGCCCGGCCGCAGTCCTGGCATCTGCTGGCGGGTGCGGTGACCCTGCCGCCCGTCGAGGAGTTACGGCAGGCGTTCGTGGCCGAAGCGGAGAGCATCGCCGACCCGCGCACGGCGAGCCTGCCGCTGCAGACCCTCTACCGGGACCGGCTGTTGGTGCTCGCCGCGCTCGATATGGCGCCGACGGTCGAGAACGAACCGGTGCTGCAGTTCAGCACGGTCGGCGAACACCTCTCGGATCTGGCCGATGCCGCACTGGCCGCGGCGCTGACCATCGCCGTCAAGACGGTGTGCGGGGACGCCCCCGCGCCGGTGATCTCGGTGATCGCGATGGGCAAATGCGGTGCCCGCGAGCTGAATTACGTCAGCGACGTGGACATCATTTTCGTGGTGGAGAAGGCGGACGCGATCACCACCCGGGTGGCGGGCGAGATGATGCGCTTCGCCGGCGACACCTTCTTCGAGGTGGACGCGGCACTGCGGCCCGAGGGCAAACAGGGCCAGCTGGTGCGCACCCTGGAATCACATATCGCCTACTACGAGCGGTGGGCCAAGACCTGGGAGTTCCAGGCGCTGCTCAAGGCACGGCCGGCCGCAGGCGACCCCGAACTCGGTGCCCGCTACATCGAGGCGCTCATGCCCATGGTGTGGACCGCCTGCGAGCGCGAGGATTTCGTGGTCGAGGTGCAGGCGATGCGCCGCCGCGTCGAGGAACTGGTCCCCGCCGGGGTGCGGGCGCGCGAGCTCAAACTGGGTACCGGTGGCCTGCGCGATGTCGAATTCGCGGTTCAGCTCCTGCAATTGGTGCACGGCCGCAATGACGACTCGCTGCACGTGGCCTCGACGGTGGACGCGCTGGCCGCCCTGAGCGCGGGCGGGTACGTCGGCCGCGACGATGCCGCCAACCTCACCGCGTCCTACGAGTTCCTGCGGCTGCTCGAACACCGGTTGCAGCTGCAGCGACTCAAGCGCACCCATATGTTGCCCGAGTCCGATGACGAGGAGGGGATGCGCTGGCTGGCGCGCGCCGCGCACATGCGCCCCGATGGTCAACACGACGCGCTCGGGGTGCTGCGCCAGGAACTCAAACGGCAGAGCATGCGGGTATCGCGCCTGCACGCCAAGCTGTTCTACCAGCCGCTGCTGGAATCGGTGGGCAAACCCGGCTTCGCGGAGGGGATGTCGACCGCGGCCGCCGAGCGCCAGCTCGCGGCGCTGGGCTACGAGGGACCGCAGAGCGCACTGACCCATCTGGCCGCGCTGGCCGGCGAGGGCGGCAGGCGCGGCCGGGTGCAGCAGGTGCTGCTGCCCACGCTGCTGGACTGGTTGTCCGACACCCCCGACCCGGACGCCGGACTGCTGTCCTACCGGCGGATCAGCGAGGAGCTGGGGGACCTGCGCTGGTATCTGGCCACGCTGCGCGACGAGGGCGCGGTGGCCAAACGACTGATGCGGGTGCTCGGCATCTCGGCCTACGTGCCCGATCTGCTGATGAAGGCCCCCGAGGTCATCCAGCTCTACGCCGACGGCCCGCAGGGGCCCAAGCTGCTCGACGTCGACCCCGACACCGTGGGCCGGGCCCTGGTCGCATCGGCGGGGCGCCACCAGGATCCGGCGCGGGCGATCGCGGCGGCGCGCACCCTGCGCCGTCAGGAACTGGCGCGCGTCGCCTCGGCGGATCTGCTCGGCATGCTCGAGGTCTCCGATGTGTGCCGCGCCCTGACATCCATCTGGGTCGCGGTGTTGCAGGCCGCGCTGGAGGTGGTGGTCCGGGACAGGTCACCGGAGAGCGGCCCACCGGCGCGCATCGCGGTGATCGGGATGGGCCGGCTCGGCGGCCGTGAACTGGGGTACGGGTCCGACGCCGATGTGATGTTCGTCTGCGAACCCGCCGACGGAGTCGAGGAAGCCGTGGCGGTGAAGTGGTCGGTGACCGTCGCCGAACAGGTGCGGGCACTGCTCGGAACCCCCAGTGCCGACCCGCCTCTGGAGGTGGACATCGGCCTGCGCCCGGAGGGCCGAAACGGCCCGCTGGTGCGGACGCTGTCCTCGTATGAGGCCTATTACGCGCAGTGGGCACAGCCCTGGGAGATCCAGGCCCTGCTGCGGGCGCACCGGGTGGCCGGCGATGCCGACCTGGGCGAGCGGTTCCTGTTGATGGTCGACAAGACCCGCTATCCGGCGGGCGGGGTGTCGGCCGAAACCGTGCAGGAGATCCGTCGGGTCAAGGCCCGGGTGGACGCCGAGCGACTGCCCCGCGGTGCGGACCCGAACACCCACACCAAGCTGGGCCGCGGCGGCCTTGCCGATATCGAGTGGACGGTGCAGCTGCTGCAACTGCGCTACGGGCACAAGATCCCGGCGCTGCACAACACCTCGACGCTGGAGACGCTGGACGCCATCGGTGCCGCGGAACTGGTCGCCGAGGGCGATGTCGCGCTGCTGCGCGAGGCCTGGCTCACCGCGACCAGGGCCCGCAATGCGCTGGTACTGGTGCGCGGCAAGCCCACCGACCAGCTGCCCGGCCCGGGACGCCAGCTCAATGCCGTTGCGGCCGCCGCCGGTTGGGCAGGTGGTGACGGCGGGGAGTTCCTGGACAACTACCTGCGGGTGACACGGCGAGCGAAGGCCGTGGTGCTCAACGTCTTTGGGGGCTGAACCGGTCAGGTCAGCCGGTCGGCGACGATCCCCACGGAGTCGAAGGCCGTCTTGATGGCCTCGATCTGAGCGGCGCCGAAACCCTCGGCGCGTGCCGACGCGATGATCGCGTACCGGGCGTCGACGAACTTCGCCGTCGAGGGCAGCCGGTACAGCGAGTCGTAGAACACCCGCGCCCACTGTTCGCCGGACACCTGATTCTTGGTGGCTTCCATCATCTTGTAGGCGGCGAAGTTCATGATGCCGCTGTTGCTGTGCACATAGTCGAAATCGTCGTTGGCGGTGCAGCCACACGGGTCGACAAGGCGGCCGCCATAATGCTCGGGCTGCCGGTAGTCCGACGGATCGGCCATGTCGCGGTACGGGTAGCCCGCGGCGTCCTCGGCGAAAAGCCAACGGGCAGAACCGGTCTTGTTCTCGATGAGGGCGCCCATGATGTCGGCATAGGACTCGTTCATGGCGCCCGACTCGCCCAGGTAGGCCAGCCCGTTGATGTACTGGATGACCGCGTGGGTGTATTCGTGGGCCACCAGATCCAGGGCCGCCTGGGTGTTGCCGGCATCCCCGAACACCATCACCGATCCGGTCCAGGCGGCATTGCGCCAGCCGCTCGCCGCCACGCCGCCGGGGTTGTAGTCGATGCTCATCATCAGCGCTGCGCCGTTGTCGTCGAACGAATCCCGGCCCAGCACGTCGGTGTAGTAGTCGAAGACCCGAATCATGTTCGCCTGTACCGACACCGCGGACCGTAGCCAGCTCGTCGTGTATCCCACCACCTCGCCGGGGATGCTGGGCAACCCCGACCACGTGCTCTGGTACCTGGTCGCGTAGGTGGTGATGTTGCGGCCGATATCGGTCAACACGATCGAGGACCCGGTGTTGGCGGCGGTCACCGTGCGCACCTTGCCCAGCTGATCGGTGCCCGAGGAGCGCACCGGGGCCACAGCGTGCTGAGCGGTGGAGAATTCGGAGATGATGGCGCCGGGTTTGGCCCCGTTCGCGGCGATGATGTAGCGGGTGCCGATCGAGGGGTATCGGCTGTCGGCCGCGGAGGTCACGTCGACCCGCCAGGCCAGCCTGGGTTCGTTGTTCAGATCCTCGTGGTAGATCACCAATTCGGTGTCGTAGTGCAGTGTCGCGAAGAAGGCATCCCTGGTGGCCTGGCTGGGAGCGCCGCCGAGATCGGAGACCAGGTCGGTCTTGATCAGCTCGATGACCTTGGACGCCCGGTCCACCGTGCCGATCGGGACGGTGCTGACCCCGGTGATGTCCGTGTCGTAGTTGCTGATCAGGCTCGTCACCGTGCCGGTGCCGTCGGTGGTGAGCACCAGTTCGCCGCCCAGCACCCGCAGCCCGTTCACCGTGGGGTTCAGCCGGTAGGACACCGTGCCGAAGTCGTTGGTGGCCATGGTGATCTCACCGGCCTTGGCGAACCCGGTGGGCACGCCGAGCAGGATGGAGATCCGGTTCAGCAGGGCCGCAGCCGACACCGCATCGGTGACGGTGTCGACGGTGAAGGTGCCGTCGATGCTGCGTACCTTGCCCGCCGCGTTCCGGCCGACATCCAGGTAGCCGGTCGCCGCCAGGTTCCGCAGCTCGGCGAGGGTGAGCGTGCCGTCGACATCGGGGTGCACCGCCGCGATCGGGATGTTGAGGTCGACCGGTATCCCGTGCGCGCCGTCGAGCGCCGACACGGTGACGTTCAGTGCATCGGGACCGGGTGTGAACCAGGCGCGGTAGCGCGCAACGGTATTCGGCGTGAAGGTGAATGCGCCCGTGTTCTGGTTGATGGTCAGCGTGCCGTCGGCGGGCGTCGCCGAGGCGAGCAGGTAGCTCAACGGGGACGAGTCGATCACCTGGATCTGACCGCTCACCGCGCCGGTCACCGCGTTCACCGTGTACACGACGGTGCCCGCCACCGGCAGGTCGTTGCCGGGTGTCGACCCCGCCACGGTGACCGACACCGTGACTGTCTGTGTCGCACCGTGTCCATCATCGACCCGCACGGTGAACGAATCGGTGCTGTTGCCGGCGGCGCGGGCGGCGGCGGTGGGGGTGTACCCGAAGCTGCCGTCGGCGTTGACGACGACGGTGCCGCGCGCCGGAACGGTGGGCACCACGAACGTCAGCGGATCGTGGTCGGCATCGGTGACGCCGATCTTTCCGGTGACCCGCCCGGTCGCCGGGTCGGCGGACAGCCCGCTGATCGACGCGGCGGTGGGTGCGGTGTTGCGGGGACTGATGGTCACGGTCACCGGCACCGTCAGGAGACCGCCGTGCCCGTCATCGACGGTGACGGTGAAGGTCTCGGTTTTCACCGACGGGTCCGCGGTGGCCGCGGCATGCCGGGCGGTGACGGTCGGGGTGTAGGTGAACTTGCCGTCGGCGGCGACGACCAGGGTGCCCTTCAGCGTGGCGGTGGTGCCGTCGTAGTAGATGCGGTCGCGATTGGCGTCAGTTCCCTTCACGGTGCCGGTGATCACGCCGGTCGTCGAATTGGGCTTGCCCACTGTCACTTTCACCACGGGGGCGGTGTTCGCCGGGACCACCGCGACGGTGATGGTCTGCTGGACCACCCCGCGCCGTCCGTCGTCGACGGTGATGGTGATCGTGTCGGTCAGTGCGGGCAGTGGCGCGGTGTCGGCGGCCGCGGCATGCCGGGCGCTCGCGGTGGGGGTATAGGTGAAGGTGCCGTCGGCGCCGAACGTGATGGTGCCCTTGGTGGGTTTGGCGATGACGGTGATCGTCAGGGTATCGCCGTCACCGTCGGTGACGCCGGTCGTACCGATCACCTGACCGGTGACCGCATTGCCGGTGCCGGTCGCCGCCGCCACCGTGGGCCGCTGATTGGCGGGCACCAGCGAGACCACCCGCAGGGCACCGGCGGCGGTATCGGTCAGGTACAGCTGCATACCGTCCGGGCTTGCGGCCAGGCCACCGATGCCGATGCCGGTGTCCAAGGTGGTCTGCAGGGTCCGACTCGTGGTGTCGTAGACCGCCACGTCGCCGTCGGCGGCGGCCAGGAACAACAGTGATCCGTCCTTGCCGACGGTGGCGCTCAGGGTGGGCTTGGCGGCGGTGAACTCGCCGAGGACGCCGAAGTTGGCCGCGCTGAGCGCCCTGATGGTGGTGCCGCCGGTCACCGTATAGAGGACTGTGGAATCTCGGCCCACCGCGAGCACCGTTGAATCGACGGTCCCGGCAAGCAGTTTCGCCGAGTTCGACCACGAAGAGGTGCTGTAGGCGGCGATGCCCGCCGGTGTCGTCGCGTACACCCGCTTGCCGTCGGGGCTGACCACCAGCGCCGTGGCACCGGTGGTGTTGCCGATCCAGGCGGAGATGCGATTCGTCGACGTGCTGAGTTTGGCCATCTTGCCGGTGGCATTGCCGATGTACACCGCGCCACCGGACGGGCTGATCGCCAGCGTCGTGGGGGTGAAGCGCAGCGCGATCTGGCGCCTCACGGTGTTGGTGGCGGTGTCGATCACCGCGATCGAGCGGCCGGCCGCGTCGGCCACATAGACCGCCTTGCCGTCGGCCTTGACCACGATCGAGACGGGATCGGTGCCGACCGGGATCGTCGAGACCACGGCGCCGTTGAGGGTGTCGACCACCGTCACGGTGCCGGTGCTCGCATCGACCAGGTAGGCGCGGGTGTCGGTGGCCGCCACCGGGCCCGGGCGGCCGGTGGTGGGCACCGGGTCGAGCAGGTGGATCGGAACCGGATCGATCGGGATGGCGGCCGCCAGGGCTGCCGGGGCGGAAGCCGCCGCGGCGGTGGGGGTGACACCGAGTTGGCGGCGCGCCGCGGCCAGCAGCACCCACAGGCCGGGAAATTCGACCGTCGGGCCGGGCCGGCTGCCCTGGAACGGCGCCGCCAGCGCGGACAGCAGGGTACTTATCACCTTCGCCGGTGTCGGCAATGTCGGCTTCGGAACGGACTGGGGGACAGTGCTACTCGCGATGGCGGCGGCGATCACCGGGGTCGCGGCGGCGACCGGTTCTGGGGTCACGGGGTGCGCCAGGGCAGGTGCCGCAGGGTCGATGGTCTGCCGCGGCGCCGGTGTCGCCGCGGTCTTGGCGGTGCGCCGCTGCGTGAGGGCGGTGCGGGGTTTCTTCTTCGGCGACGCGGTCCGGAGCGAGGGACGCTCGGATGCGGTGGCCGCCGGTGCGGGTTCGGCGCTGGGCTGCGCGGTGCCGGTCTCCGACCCGGCGGTCTCCGGTGTCGTCTCGGGCGCTGTGGTGTCGGATGATGTCGAGTCGGGCGATGTCGGTCCTGGCGAGGAGGTCGCGCTGTCGGACTGGCTGGTCTCCGGGCCGCCGGTGCCGGGATCGGCCCAGGCCGGTGCCGGGACCGCGATCGCGCTACCGATTCCCAAGGCCACCGCGAGCGCGCCGACGCGGCCCACGTGACGGGCACAACCCGCTGCCGTCGAGTCCCTCACGATCACGCCCCCGCCTTGTGGCCGAACAATTGACGGCAACGACAACACTGCCTGGAAGTAGACCACAAAAACGCCCCGACCGGAGACGATGGCGCGTTTGAGTGCCGGCCCGGCTACTGATAGACCGGCTAATGATAGAACCATCTGATGAGCCAGCCGTTTTCCGAGATCAGCGCCGATGAGCACGACCGCCAGCAGGCGCTACACGGGCCGCTGGCCGCCGCGGTGCGCAGGCTGGTGGCGGCCAGCATCACCACCGGGGCCGACAGCGAGACGATCCGCCGGGCGCAGGTCACCCTGGACGCTGTCGCCGACACCTTGGAGCAGCGGCGCCACGACGGTCCGCGGACCATGCTGCATGCCGATACCGGCAGGCCCATCACCTGGGCCGACCCGGTGATCGGTCTGCGCAATGCGATTGCGCCGCCGCTGCTCATCGAACACACCGAATCAGGGCGCTGCTGGGCCGAATTCGAGCTCGGGGCGCCCTACGAGGGTCCGCCGGGGCGGGTGCACGGCGGCATCTGCGCGCTGGTGCTCGACCACATTCTCGGGGAGGTGGCCAGCGAGGGTCTGCGCAAGCCGCGCTTCACCGGCACGCTGACGCTGAGGTATGTGCGCGGCACCCCGCTCGGGCCATTGCGTGCCGAGGCCTGGGTGGATCGGACCGAGGGGATCAAAGCCTTTGCGCGCGGGCAGATCCTGGACGCCGAGGGCGTGACGGTCGAGGCCGAGGGCATCTTCATCATGCCCGCGTGGGCACGCGAAGCGGTTTAGCGCTTCCTTCGGATGATGGTGTCCAGGGCGATCGAACCGCCGCCGAGGAATACCAGCAGCAGGAACCCGAAGCAGAACAGCACCGCGGGTTCGCCGCCATTGTCGATGGGCCAGAACGCCGTCGGCAGGTGCGCGCTGAAGTACGCGTAGGCCATCTCGCCGGAGGCGATGAACGCTGCGATGCGGGTGAACAGTCCCGTCAGGATGAGCAGGCCGAGCACGAGTTCCAGGACCCCGGCGTACCAGTACGGCCAGGTGCCCATCGGGACGGTGCCGGTTTCCATCGCGGTCGGGAATCCCAGCAGCTTCTGGGTGCCGTGCAGCGTGAAGAGCAATCCGAACACGATCCGGAAGATCGAGAGGACCACGGGCGCGAACTGCGTCAGCTTGGTGTCGATAGTGGGCGAGGCCATGCGCCAATAATAGGACTACGGTCCGCTTATTTCCTAGTGCTCGGGTGTCCGGGTCCGCAACCTGTCCACGGAATACGGGCCGGGGCCGGTGAACACCATAAGAAAGAAGACGAAACAGAACAGGATCGGGGACAGGCCGCCGTTTCCGCCGTACTCCGGCGGGACGATCGGCCAGAGGCCCGTCGGCTGGTGCTGCCAGAAGTAGGCCACGGCCATGGTGCCGGAGGCGACGAACGCCGCGGCGCGGGTGAACAGGCCGAACATGATGAGCAGCCCGGCGACCAGTTCGATCAGCCCCGCGTACCAGCCGGGCCAGGTTCCCGTCGGCATCGTCATCGCTATGGGCCAACCGAACATCTTGGAGGTGCCGAACGCGGTGAACAGGAATCCGAAGACGATGCGGACGAGACTCAGTATCGACGGTGCCAGCGCGTCCAGCCGGGCGGACAGATTGATCATGTATTCGGACACTACCCATTGCGGGCGAGACGTTCAGGGGCACAGACGAAACCACCCGCCCCACGATCGGTTGGCGATCGCGGCGCGGGTGGCGTCGTCTGGTGCAGCTCCCGGTGGGATTTACACGTCGTAGTACAGCGAGAACTCGTACGGGTGCGGGCGGATCTGGATCGGCATGATCTCGTTCTCCCGCTTGTAGGAGATCCAGGTCTCGATCAGGTCGTCGGTGAACACGCCACCCTCGGTGAGGTATTCGTGATCCTCTTCGAGCCTGTCGATCACCGCAGCCAGTGACGTCGGGGCCTGCGGGATGTTGGCGGCCTCGTCCGGCGGCAGCTCGTAGAGATCCTTGTCGACCGGTGCGAGCGGCTCGATCTTCTTCTTGATGCCGTCGATGCCGGCCATCAGCATGGCCGCGAACGCCAGGTACGGGTTGCCCGAGCTGTCCGGGCAACGGAATTCGAGGCGCTTGGCCTTCGGGTTGTTGCCGGTGATCGGGATGCGGACACAGGCCGAGCGGTTGCGCTGGCTGTACACCAGGTTGATCGGCGCCTCGTAGCCCGGCACCAGACGCTTGTAGGAGTTCACCGTGGGGTTCGTGAACGCCAGCAGCGACGGTGCGTGGTGCAGGATGCCGCCGATGTAGTGGCGCGCCATGTCCGACAGACCCGCGTAGCCCGACTCGTCGTGGAACAGCGGCTTGCCGTCCTTCCACAGCGACTGGTGGGCGTGCATACCCGAGCCGTTGTCACCGAACAGCGGCTTGGGCATGAAGGTGACGGTCTTGCCGTTCTGCCACGCGGTGTTCTTGATGATGTACTTGAACAGCAGCACATCGTCGGCCGCGGCCAGCAGCGTGTCGAACTTGTAGTTGATCTCGGCCTGGCCGGCGGTGCCGACCTCGTGGTGGCCGCGCTCCAGGGTGAAGCCCGCGTTCTGCAGGTTGGTGGCCATCTCGTCGCGCAGGTCCACATAGTGGTCGTACGGAGCGACGGGGAAGTAGCCACCCTTGGGGCGCACCTTGTAACCGCGGTTGGGGGATCCGTCGGCCTCATAGGGTTCGCCGCTGTTCCACCAGCCCGACTCGGAGTCGACCTCGTAGAAGGTGCCGTTGATCTTCGAGTCGAAGCTCACCGAGTCGAAGATGTAGAACTCGGCCTCGGCACCGAAGTAGCAGGTGTCGGCGATGCCGGTGCTGGTGAGGTAGTTCTCCGCCTTGCGGGCGACGTTGCGCGGGTCGCGCGAGTACGCCTCACGGGTGAAGGGATCGTGCACGAAGAAGCTGAGGTTCAGCGTCTTGGCCGCCCGGAACGGGTCGATGCGTGCCGTGTTGGGATCGGGCAGCAACATCATGTCCGACTCGTGGATCGACTGGAAGCCGCGCACCGAGGAGCCGTCGAAGGCCAGCCCGTCCTCGAACACGCTCTCGTCGAATGCCGCTGCCGGGATCGAGAAGTGCTGGACGACACCGGGCAGATCGCAGAATCGAATGTCGACGTACTCGACATTCTCGTCCTTGATCAGCTTGAAGATGTCATCGGAGGTCTTTTCTGCCACTACAAGTTCTCCTTTTCTGGTGACCCGCGCGTTGACGCTAAGGACACGATGTTGCACGGTCATCAACCATATGTTGCGTGGACGTTACGCAATGCCTTCCGCTCTATGCTTGGTCGTATGGCCCGTGAGCTCTCATCCTGGTTGTCCGGACCGGAACCTTCAAGGTCGGGCAACCCCGCCGACGGGCCCGACGAGTACCCCGGGCACCGGCTGGGCCTGCCGCAGCACGGGTCGGGGTCGATCGCCGGATTCGGGCGACGTACCGCGGCGCTGCTGGTCGACTGGATGATCGCGTACGGCCTGGCGGCGCTGGCGATGAGTCTGGGGCTGCTGTCGCTGCAGACGTTGTCCACCGCGGTCCTGGTCATCTGGCTGCTGCTGGGCGCGGCATCGGTGCGGCTGTTCGGTTTCACTCCGGGCCAGATGGCCCTCGGGTTGATGGTGGTGTCGGTGGACAATCGCCAACATGTCGGGATCGGTCGTGCGCTGGCCCGCGGTGTGCTGGTAGCGCTGGTGATCCCGCCGCTGTTCACCGACAGCGACCAGCGCAGCCTGTCCGATCTGGCCACCAAGACCGCCGTGGTCAGGCGCTGACCGTTCACACCTCGTGGCGGACCTTGCCGTCCATCATCGTCATGGTGATGGTGGTGTCGTGGATGTCGTGCGGGTCGATCTCCAGGATGTTGCGGTCCAGCACGATCAGATCGGCGCGCTTACCCGCCTCCAGCGAGCCCACCTTGTCCTCCAGCCGGATCTGATACGCCGCGCCCAGCGTGTTGGCGTGCACCGCCTGCTGCACGCTCAGGCGCTGATCGGCCGGCGCGAGCACCTCGGCGCCCGGATCGCCGATCAGCTGGCGGGTCACCCCGATCTGGATCGAGTCCAGCGGTTTGTACGTGGAGAAGTACCCGGCGGCCGGCCAATCGGTGCCCAACGACACCCGCCCGCCGGATCGCAGTACATCCTGGATCCGGTAGAAGTTGTCCTTGCGCGGCGCCCCGTAGCGCGCGGCCATGTTGAGCACGGTGTCCGGGTCCGCGGAGCACCAGTTCGCCGAGAACTGCGCGAGGATTCCGGTCGTGCCGAACCGGGCGCTGTCGGGGTCTTCGACGTACACCAGGTGTGCGACGGTGTGGCGGCGGTCGCGCGGCGGGTTGGCGGCGATGGCCTGCTCCAGGGCGTCCAGCGCCACCCGGGCGGTTCGTTCACCGCAGGCGTGCACATGCACGTCGATCCCGGCGGCGTCGATCCGGCCGATCATCTGGTGCCACTGGTCCTCGGTGAACGGCGACCCGCCGGTCGAATCCGGTTTGTCCGCATAGGGTTCCAGCAGCCAGGCGGTGTACCCGCCCTGGGTGCCGTCACCGACGATCTTGACGAAGCCGACGCTGACCAGCTCGGTGCCGATGCGCTGCCGGAGCGAGTTGAACTGTGTGACGGCGTCGTCGAACGGCGGCGATTTGACGCTGTACGACGCGACCACGCGCAACGGCAGCGCGCCGCTGTCCTCGATGGCGGCGTACAACTCGATGATGGCCGCCTGATCCCCGCCGACCGGGGGTACGCCGGCGTCGAACACCGAGGTGATGCCCGCGGCGGAGGCCTTGGGTAGCCACTCCACGAGCATGCTCTGCATACCCTCGGGTGAGATCGGGTCGATGGCGTCGACCAGGCTGAGCACCGCATCCACTTCGAGCACATAGCCGGTGGGGTCACCGTCGGCATCCCGCTGGTAGTAGCTGAAGCCGGGCACCGGGTCGGGGGAGTCGCGGTTCACCCCGGCGAGCTCGAGGGAAAACTTGCTGTTGGCCCACATGCTGTGTGCGTCGATGGCGAAGAAGAAGCCCGCGCGGTCGGGTAATACCTCGTCGAGTTCGGCGCGGGTCGGGCCGTCGGGGCCGAACATGTCCACCCGCCAACCGAATCCGCGCACGGGGCCGTCCGGATTGTCCTGGGCGTACTGCGCGATCGCGGCCAGCGCGTCGTCCTTGGTGGGGACCTGCAGGTCGACGCCGTGACTGAGGAAGGCGCCCAGGAACGGGTGGATGTGGCCCTCGACGAACCCGGGCATCAGCAGCTTGCCGCCGAGATCCACGACGCGGGTGGCCGGGCCCGCCAGCGCCATCGCGCCGGCTTCGTCACCCACATAGGAGATGCTGTTGCCGGTGACGGCCAAACCCTGCGCCCAGGGGTCGGTGCCGGCGACGGTGTAGATCGGGCCGTTGCGGAACACGAAGTCCGCGCCCGGATCGGCGCCGGGCGCGGGTGTCGTCGCGGGGACAGGTGCCGAACCGTCGGCGCACGCCGCGATCGTCGCCGCCATCACCACGGTGGCGGCGCGTAGCACCGTCCGGCGGCTCGACGTCAGGTTCAGTGCGGCGAAATGCGGTGCCCAGTCACATGCGGTGCACATGCACCCGCCCAGATGTCATGCGAGACATCTAAGCAATCCGGCGACGCCCGTGACGGGGACTCGCCGAATATTTGCGTGTGCGACTATTTGCGGCGCACGGTGCGCTGCACACCGCGCATCTTGGCATTGCCCGGCATCGGGCCCTTCGGCATGGCGGCCGGGCCGATCTTGGAACCCAGTGCGACCAGACGGGACTCCAGCGAATCCATCTGCTTGACGGTGATGTTGGCCGGCAGCTTGTTCAGGTGACGCTCCAGCTTGGCCAGCGGGATCTCGCCCTCGCCGTTGCCGACGACGATGTCATAGATCGGGACATCGCCGACCAGCCGGGCGGTGCGCTTCTTCTCCTGGGCCAGTAGCGGTTTCACGCGGGAGGCCGCGCCTTCGCCGACGAGCAGCACCCCGGGGCGGCCGATCACCCGGTGCACCGCGTCGAAGTGCCCGGTCGCCGCGACTCCGGGTGTGACCCGCCACTTGCCGCGCAGGTTGTCCAGCGCCCAGGCCGCCGCGCCGGTCTGGCCGTCGGCCTTCTTGTACACCGACTTCTGCGCGCGACGGCCGAAGATGATGAACGCGACCAGTGCGCCGAGGATCACGCCGAGCGGGATCAGCATGTAGGTGGTGAAGCCACCGGCGACGATGCCCAACGCGACCGACGCCGCGACGATGATGACGAAAGCACCCACCATGTACGGCAGCAGGCGCTTGTCCTCTTTGCGCTGGATCTGGAATGCCTGCCAGAGCTGACTGCGCCGCTGCTTCGAGGCCGCCTTGCGGGCGGCCTTCGCCTCAGCCTTGGCGGCCTTGGTCTGGGCGGGGTTACGCGATTTCGCCATTGGATCAGGATACGGGTGGTGTGGCGGATGCCCGAACCCGTGCCGCCTGCTCGTAGAGCCGACCGGCGCGGTAGGACGACCGGACCAGCGGACCGGCCAGCACGCCGGCGAATCCGACGCCCTCGGCGAACGCGGTGAACTCGACGAACTCGTCGGGATGCACCCACCGGTCCACCGGGTGGTGCCGCGGCGACGGGCGCAGGTACTGGGTGATGGTGACGATGTCGCAGCCGGCCTCGTGCAGGTCGACCAGCGCGGTGCGCACCTCATCGGGGGTCTCGCCCATCCCCAGGATGAGGTTGCTCTTGGTGACCAGACCGAAGTCGCGGGCGGCGGTGATGACATCGAGGCTGCGCTGGTAGCGGAAGGCGGGCCGGATCCGCTTGAAGATGCGCGGCACCGTTTCGACGTTGTGTGCGAACACCTCCGGACGCGACTCGAAGACCTCTTCGAGCAACGCGGGCACCCCGTTGAAGTCCGGGGCCAGCAACTCGACACCGGTGTTCGGGTTCAGGGCGTGGATCTGGCGCACCGTCTCGGCGTAGAGCCAGGCGCCGCCGTCGGGCAGGTCGTCGCGGGCCACACCCGTGACCGTCGAGTAGCGCAGCCCCATGGCCTGCACGCTCTCGGCGACGCGGCGCGGTTCGTCGCGGTCCAGTTCGGCGGGCTTGCCGGTGTCGATCTGACAGAAATCGCAGCGCCGTGTGCACTGCTCGCCGCCGATGAGGAAGGTGGCCTCGCGGTCTTCCCAACATTCGTAGATGTTGGGGCAGCCGGCCTCTTCACACACGGTGTGCAGGCCCTCGCGCTTCACCAGCGATTTGAGTTCGGTGTACTCCGGGCCGGTGCGCAGCTTGGTCTTGATCCACGGCGGTTTGCGCTCGATCGGCGTCTCGGCGTTGCGCACCTCAAGGCGCAGTAGCTTACGGCCTTCGGGGACGACACTCACCGGGTCAATGCTACGCGGATCTGTCCGTCCAGAGCACCGGAGACGGCGTCGGCGACGGCGGTGGTGACATCTTTCACTCCGACCTGTCGGCCCAGTTCGGCGGTCAGCGAGGTCACCCCGGCATCGGCGATGCCGCACGGGATGATGCCGCCGAACGCGCCCAGGTCGCAGTCGCAGTTCAGGGCGAACCCGTGCAGGGTCACCCCGCGCGCCACCCGGATGCCGATCGCACCGACCTTGCGGGCCGGCCGCCCGTCGTCACCGGGCACCCAGACACCGGAGCGCCCCTCGACCCGGCCGGCGTCCACCCCGACATCCGCGCACACCGTGATGAGCGCCTCCTCGAGACGGCGGACGAAATTCACCACATCCAGCGGTTCGGTGAGCCCGACGATGGGATAGCCGACGAGCTGGCCGGGGCCATGCCAGGTGATCTTGCCGCCCCGATCGGTGTCCACCACCGGGACACCGTCGGCGGGTCGTTCCTCGGGCAGGGTGCGCTTGCCCGCGGTGTAGACGGGCGGGTGCTCCAGCAGCAGCAGGGTATCCGGACCACCGGCCACCCGCTCCTCGGCGATCTCGCGCTGCAACTGCCAGGCCTCGCGGTAATCGACCGTGCCCAGCAGCTTGACCTGCAGGGGCACCGGGGATGACCGGATCGAATCCATGACCATCACGCTACGCGGGCGGGGCGCCCGCGGTGACATAGGCGAGCGCCTCGCCGACCGTCTTGTGGTGGAACACGAACCCGGCCTCCTCCAGCGCGGCCGGGATGGCCCGCTGCCCGCCGAGCAGACCCTCGTCGGCGAACTCGCCGAGCACGGCCCGCAATGCGAAGCCGGGCACGTTCATCGGGGTCGGCCGGCCCAGCGCGCGACCGAGCGCGGAGGTGAACTCGCCGTTGGTGACCGGCGCCGGCCCGGTGACGTTGACCGGCCCGGCCAGCCCGGTGTGCGAGATGGCGAACAGCATCGCCCGCACCTGGTCCTCCAGGCTGATCCACGGGAAGTACTGCCGTCCATTGCCGAGCCGGGCCCCCAGGCCCAACCCGAACAGCGGGCGCAGCCGGTTGAGCATGCCGCCGCTGGGGGACAGCACCAGCCCGGTGCGCAGCAGCACCACCCGGGCACCGGCATCGGCGGCCGCCGCGGTGGCCGCCTCCCAGTCCACGCACAACTGGGCCAGGAATCCGGCGCCGTGCGGGGTGCTCTCGTCGACCACCCGGTTGCGGGTGTCACCGTAGAAGCCGACCGCGCTGGCGTTGACCAGAAGCGGCACACCGGCTTCGGCGACCGCGGCGGCGAGCACGTCGGTGGGCCCGATCCGGCTGTCGCGCAGGCTCTGCTTGAACGCACCCGACCACCGCTTGGCGCCCACATTGACCCCGCACAGGTTCACCACGACGTCGACGCCGGCCAATTCGCCGACATCGAACTCACCGGTGTCGGGATTCCAGAACACCTCGTCGGCGTTCGACGGACGCCGACGCACCAGCCGGATCACCCGGTGATCGGAGGTGCGCAGCGCCGTGGTCAGTGCCGAGCCGATCAGACCCGAGGATCCTGCGATGGCGACGACCATGCCCGCCACCGGCTACAGCCCCAGGTCGGCCTCGAATGCGCCCTCTTCGAGACGGCGCTTGACGGTCGTGAGGAAGCGACCGGCGTCGGCCCCGTCGACCAGGCGGTGGTCGTAGGTCAGCGGAAGGTAGGCCACCGAACGCACACCGATCGACTCGTTGCCGTTGTCGTCGACGACGACGCGGGGACGCTTGACGATCGCGCCGGTGCCCAGCATCGCCGCCTGCGGCGGGACCAGGATCGGCGTGTCGAACAGCGCACCCTGGCTGCCGATGTTGGTGATGGTGAAGGTGCCACCGGACAACTCGTCGGGCTTCAGGTTGCCCGACCGCGCGCGGGCCGCGATATCGGCGATCGCGCGAGCGAGCCCGCCCAGGGAGAGGTCGCCGGCGTTGTGCACGACGGGGGAGAGCAGACCCTGCTCGGTGTCCACCGCGAAGCCGAGGTGCTCGGCGTCGTAGTAGGTGATCTCCTTGCTGTCCTCGTTGTAGCTGGCGTTGACGTTCGGGTGTGCCTTGAGCGCGTCGACGACGGCGACGGCGAAGAACGGCAGGAACGTCAGGTTGACGCCCTCACGTTCGGCAAAGCTGGCCTTGGCCTTGGCCCGCAGCGCCACGATCTTGGTCAGATCGACCTCGTGGGTCTGCGTCAGCTGGGCGGTGGTCTGCAGGCTCTCGCGGGTCTTCTTCGCGGTGATCTGCCGGATCCGGTTGGCCTTCTGCGTGGTGCCCCGCAGGTGCGCCAGCGCGGGGGCCGCGGCGGGCTTGGCGGGGGCGGCAGCGGCGGGCGCGGACGCGGCAGGTGCGGCGGGTGCCGGCGCCTTCTTGTCCTCTGCCGCGGCGAGCACATCCTGCTTGCGGATCCGCCCCCCGACACCGGTGCCCTTGACCGAGTTGAGGTCGACACCGTTCTCGGTGGCCAGCTTGCGCACCAGTGGGGTGACATACGGCGACCCGTCGCCCGCCGGGGCGCTCTCGGCGGCCGGCGCGGGCTTGGATTCCGGCTTCGGCTGTTCCTTGGGCTCCGGCTCCGGTTCGGGCTTGGCTTCCTCGGCGGGCTTGGCCTTCGGCTCGGGCTTGGGCTCTTCCTTCGGTTCTTCCTTGGGAGCCGGCTCGGGCTCCGGCTCGCTCGCAGCCGGAGCGGCATCGGCCGAACCGATCTTGGCGAGCTCGCCACCGACCGGGACGACATCGTCTTCCTCGGCGGTGATCGACAGCAGGGTGCCGGCAACCGGCGACGGGATCTCGGTGTCGACCTTGTCGGTGGACACCTCGACCAGCGCCTCGTCGACGGCGACCTCGTCGCCGACCTTCTTCAGCCAGCGGGTCACGGTGCCCTCGGTGACGGACTCGCCGAGTTCGGGCATGGTGATCGAGGTGGCATCGCCGCCACCGGAGGCGGCGGGCTTCGCGGGCGCGGCCTCCGCGGCGGGCGCCTCTTCTTCGGCTTCTTCCTCGGCGGCCGGCTCGGGCTCGGCTTCTTCGGCGGGAGCGGACTCGCCGGAGTCGCCGGAGTCGGCCGACTCGCCCTCTTCGCCGATCAACGCGAGGTCGCCACCGACCTCGACGACGTCATCCTCGGCCGCGATGATCTTGGTGAGGACACCGGCGGCGGGCGACGGGATCTCGGTGTCGACCTTGTCGGTACTGACCTCAAGCAGGGGTTCGTCGACGGCGACGGTGTCGCCCTCCTGCTTAAGCCATCGCGTGACGGTCCCCTCGGTGACGCTCTCACCGAGTGCGGGCATCTGGACGGAGATTGCCATGGGTTTTGACTCCTCGAAAGTCATCGTCACGTGTCGTATGAAATGCCCTTCTATCCTGTCACGTCCGTCGCGTGCGGTCGTGACGGACCGCCCACTCGATGCTCTGGCACCATCGAAGGAGGCGTCCGAGAGGAGTAACCCCAGTTGGGACTGTTCGACAGGTGGCGGCGTCCGCGTGGCGGATCGCGATCACAGACCCGAAAACAGGCTTCTGCCGACCTGGCGTATCTGCGTGACTGGGTGGCCACACACATCGGGGTGGAGGCCTTCGTGGAGCCTCAGACCACCGTCACCGAGGTCACCGTCGTGCTGGTGGCCGCCGACGGTGAATGGACCCGACGGCGCACCGGCGGCGACGCCGGGGCCCGCAGATTGAGCACGCAACTCGATATCCCGGTCTACGACGTGCAGAAAGTGGGCTACCCGCAGCGCATGCGCGATTACGATGCGCGTCGCCGCATCGAGCGCGACCGTGCGATGCGCAAAGACCTCGAAGGGTAGGCCATGACCGACATCACCGAACGGTTCGTCGACAGTGCCGACGGGACCCGCATCGCGGTCTACGAGCAGGGCAATCCGGACGGCCCGGCGGTGGTGCTGGTACACGGCTGGCCGGATTCCCACGTGCTGTGGGACAGCGTCGTGCCCTTGCTGTCCGGACGCTTCCGGGTGATCCGCTACGACAATCGCGGCGTCGGGCAATCGGCGGTGCCCAGCCATCATTCGAGCTACACCATGGCGCGTTTCGCCGACGATTTCGCCGCGGTGGCCGCGGCGGTCAGCCCGGCGGCGCCGGTGCATGTGCTGGCGCACGACTGGGGTTCGGTCGGGGTGTGGGAATACCTGGCCCGGCCCGGCGCGGCGGATGTGGTGGCGTCGTTCACGTCGGTGTCTGGGCCCAGCAGCGACCATCTCAATCGCTTCGTGATCGACGGACTCACACAGCCCTTCCGGCCACGCCGATTCGTCCGCGGCCTCAGCCAGCTCGCGCGGTTGTCCTACATGGCTGTGTTCTCCACCCCGGTGCTGGCGCCGGCGGCGGTCCGGATCGCCGTCGGGCGCGGCGGCATGCGGCGGCGGCTGCTCAAGGACGGCATCGCGCCGGAGGCCATCCACCATTCCCGGGGATTCGTCGGCGACGCGGTCAACGGCGTCAAGGTGTACCGGGCCAATTTCTTCCACGGGTTGCGCCACGCCCGTGCCGACCATCGGGTCGACATCCCGGTTCAGCTGATCGTGAACACCAAGGATCCCTATGTGCGGCCCTACGCCTTTGCCGATATCCCGGACCGGGTGCCGCGGTTGTGGCGGCGCGACCTGATCGCCGGGCACTGGGCGCCGCTGTCGCATCCCGGTGCGCTGGCCCGGGCCGTCACCGAGTTCGTCGATCACCTGGGCGGCGCCCCGGCCGGACGTGAGCTCGCACGGGCCGAGGTCGGTGTGGCGCGTGCGCCTTTCGGGGATCAGCTGGTGTCGGTGACCGGGGCGGGCAGCGGTATCGGGCGCGCCACCGCCCTGGCCTTCGCCGCGCTGGGCGCCGAGATCGTGGCGAGCGATATCGACGAGGGGGCGGCGGCCGCGACGGTCGCGGAGATCACGGCCGGCGGCGGAACCGCGCACGCCTACCGGCTGGACGTGGCCGACGCCGAGGCCGTCGGTCGGTTCGCCGAGCAGGTGTGCGCCGCGCACGGGGTGCCCGATGTGTTGGTCAACAACGCCGGTGTCGGGCACGCCGGGCTGTTCCTGGACACCCCGGCCGACCAGTTCGACCGGGTGCTGGCCATCAACTTCGGCGGGGTCGTCAACTGCTGCCGGGCATTCGGGGCGCGGATGGTCGAGCGCGGCACCGGCGGGCACATCGTGAACGTCGCGTCGATGGCCGCGTACTCGCCGACGCAGGCGATGAATGCCTATGCCACCAGCAAGGCCGCGGTGTTCATGTTCTCCGACTGCCTGCGCGCCGAACTCGATTCGGCGGGGATCGGACTGACGACGGTGTGTCCCGGCGTCATCGACACGAACATCATCGACGCCACCCGCTTCGATGTGCCCACCCACAAGCGGGCCGACGTGGAACCGCTTCGGGCACAGCTCAAGAAGGGATTTGCGCTGCGGCGCTACGGCCCGGAGAAGGTGGCCAAGGCCATCGTCTCGGCGGTGCAGAAGAACACGCCGATCCGCCCGGTCACCCCGGAGGCGTACCTGGTCTACGGGGTGGCGCACGCGCTGCCGCAGGTGATGCGCAGCACCGCGCGGGCCAATCTGGGCTGAGGATCAGCCGTTGGCGGCGATGTCCTCCAGCACGGCGAACATGGTCCGGGTCGGCACGCCGGTGCCGCCCTTGGGGGTGTAGCCCCACGGCCCGCCGGTGTTGTAGGCGGGCGCGGCGATGTCGATGTGCGCCCACTGCACGTCATCGGCGACGAACTCACGCAGGTACACCCCGGCCACGAGCATGCCGGCGAAGCGCGAGGAGCTGACATTGGCCAGATCGGCCACCGTCGACTTCAGGTCGTCCTTGAGCTCCTCGGGCAGCGGCATCGCCCAGCCGTTCTCGCCGACCGACTGCGACAGCGTGGCCACCCGGTCGCGGAACTCGTCGCTGCCCATCACGCCGGGGGTCCGGGAGCCCAGCGCCACGGTCTGCGCACCGGTCAGCGTCGAGGTCTCGATCAGGTAATCCGGGTTGTCCTCGCAGGCCCGCACGATGGCGTCGGCCAGGATCAGGCGGCCCTCGGCATCGGTGTTGAGCACCTCGACGGTGATGCCGCCGTACTGGGTCAACACATCGCCGGGACGCTGCGCGGTGGCAGAGGGCATGTTCTCGGCCATCGGGACGGTGGCGATCACATCGATGGGCAGCTTCTGCGTGGCGGCCAGCACCACCGTGGCGATGACGGCGGCCGCGCCACCCATATCGGAGGTCATGTGGTGCATGTTGGCGGCGGGCTTGATGGAGATACCGCCGGTGTCGAAGGTGACGCCCTTGCCGACCAGTGCGACCCGCTTGCCGCCGCGCTTGGCGCCCTTGTAGGTCAGGCGCACCAGCCGGGGCAGCCGCGACGAACCCTTGCCCACCCCGACGATGCCGCCGTAACCGGCCTTGGTCAGCGCCTTGTCGTCGAGCACCTCGACCTCCAGGCCGACGGTCTCGCCCAATGCCTTTGCCCGCTTCGCGAATTCGGCCGGGAACAGGTGGCTCGGCGGGGTGTTGACGAAGTCGCGGGCGGTCGCGACGGCGGAGGCCACATCGACGGCGCGGGCGGCGGCGGCCTTGGTGGCGGCCTTCGCGTCGCCGGCGAGCGCGACGATCTTCGTCAGGCCGGTGTCCTTGGGTGCGGTCTTGTCGCTGCGGAAATCGGTGAACCGGTACCCGCCGAGGATCAGGCCCTCGATGGCGGCTTCCAGGTCGAGCAGCGACAGCGCGGTGACGACGGTGCCGACCTTGTCCAGCGAGCGGGCCGCGGACCCGGCGGCGCGGCGGATCGTGTCGGGCTGCCATTCGTCGCTCGCGTCGCCCAGGCCGACGGTCAGCACGCTGGCCACCGGCAGGGCGGCGATCACCAGACGGTGCAGCTGACCTTCGCCGCCGGTCCCGTTCAATGCCTTCAGCCCGGACTCGATGGCCCCGATGGCGTCGGCGTCCAGCACGGCGTCGACGCCGATGACGGCCGGACCGGCATCGCCGGTGACCACCGGTACGACGAGCACGGCATCGGCGATGCCCCTGCCGGGCAGGGACGAGCTGACGGTGATGGTGGGGGCCTGGTATCCGGGTGCGCTGCTCACCCGCACAACCCTAATCAGATCAACGCGTACGCGTTGACCGGCTCGTCGAAGCCCTTCAGTCGCAGCGGTGCCGCGGCGGTGGCCTGGCGGCCGGGGGAGAGCTCGTGCACGGACTCCGAGACCAGGATCTGGCCGGGTGCCGCGGCGGCCACCAGTCGGGCGGCGCGGTTGACCGGGTTGCCGAAATAGTCCCCGCCGAAGGTCAGCACCGTGCCGTAGTCCAGGCCGGCCCGGATCAGCAGGCCGGCCTCGGCGGCGCGCGGATGCCCGACGATGTCCTCGGCGACCCGCACCAGTTGCTCGGGGCTCGGTGCCACCCACATCACCTCGTCGCCGATGAACTTGACCAGACGTCCGCCCAGACCATGGATGACATCGGCTGCGGCGGCGCTGAATTCGTTGAGCAAAGCCGTCAGTTCGGGGATGCCCAGAGTCTGGGTCAGCGAGGTGAAACCGGACAGGTCGGCGAACCCGACACCGCACAGCACCGTTGCCGGATCCTCGCGGGCCACCTGCTCGAAATACATCCGGGTGGTCCGCAGGTGATGACGGTGCACGGCGTCCATCAGTGCGCCGAGGCGTGGGACGAACTCCGCGGCGACCCGATAGGCCCTGGCCGTGCGGAATTCGTCATGGGACTGCTCGATCTGGATGTCCGGGGTGTTCGCGCGGATCATCGAGGCCACCGCTTCGGACAGCCGCGCCATCCCGGCCCCCACCACCCGCAGCAGGGCGGTGGCCGCCTCGTCGCCGAGCGTCCCACGCATATCGGCCCAGGTGGCCAGGCCATCCACATCGGCCTGGCTGAGCACGAACTCGTCGGGACCGGCGACGGTGAGGCCGAGCGCGGCCCAGGCCCGCGCCACCTCGGCGACCGGGAGCCCCAGGGCGTCCGCCGCGGTGGTCAGGCTGTGGATCGGCGGGCCGGTCAGCTGGACCGCGTCCCCGGCCAGCCCGAAAAGGCGTCCGCGCCGTTCGGCGTCGACCATCTCCTCCGGGCTGAAGCCCAGCCCGGCCAGGTATTCGATCAGTGCCGCCCGGCCGCGCGCGTCGGCGATCCCGGCGGCCTGGAGCGCGTCGAAATCCACCACCGGGCCAGTGTGACAGCAGGGCGGCTCGCACTAGGGTGAGTTCGTGAGTGACAACCTGCTGCACGGCCCGCTGGAAGAACAACACCGCGCACTGGGCGCCAGTTTCGCCGAGTTCGGCGGCTGGCTGATGCCGGTGTCCTACGCGGGCACCGTCGCCGAGCACACGGCCACCCGCACCACCGTCGGCCTGTTCGACGTGAGCCACCTGGGCAAGGCGCTGGTGAAGGGCCCGGGAGCAGCCGACTACGTCAACCGCGCGCTCACCAACGACCTCAATCGCATCGGACCGGGAAAGGCGCAGTACACGTTGTGCTGCAACGAGACCGGTGGCGTGATCGACGATCTGATCGCCTACTACGTCGCGGACGACGAGATCTTCCTGGTGCCCAATGCCGCCAACACGGCCGCCGTCGTCGCCGAGTTGGTGCGCCACGCCCCGGACGGCCTGACCATCACCGATGAGCACCGCTCCTATGCGGTGCTGGCGGTGCAGGGACCCAAGGCCGCCGAGATCGTCGCGGGACTGGGGCTGCCGACGACGATGGATTACATGGGCTACGCGGACGGCGAGGTGGCCGGTGTGCCCACCCGGGTGTGCCGCACCGGCTACACCGGCGAGCACGGATTCGAGCTGCTGCCGGAATGGGACCGCGCCGGCGCGGTGTTCGACGTTCTGGTCGAGGCTGTGCGGGCCGCGGGCGGCGAGCCGGCGGGCCTGGGCGCCCGCGACACCCTGCGCACCGAGATGGGTTACCCGTTGCACGGGCACGAACTGTCGTTGGACATCTCCCCGCTGCAGGCCCGCACCGGCTGGGCGGTGGGCTGGAAGAAGGACGCGTTCTGGGGCCGCGACGCGTTGCTGGCCGAGAAACAGGCCGGACCGACCCGGCTGCTGCGCGGTCTGAAGGCGCTGGGCAGGGGCGTGCTGCGGGCCGACCTGACCGTGCTCCGAGGAGATACCCCGGTGGGCGTCACGACATCGGGAACGTTCTCTCCCACACTGAAGGTCGGCATCGCGCTGGCCCTGATCGACACCGCCGCCGGGATCGAGGACGGCGCGACCGTGACCGTCGACGTGCGCGGGCGGGCCCTGGAATGCGAAGTGGTAAGCCCGCCCTTTGTCCAGGCGAAAACCCGTTAGCCTTGGGTTATACAATCGGTTCATGACTGACCGCCCCCTCGAATTCACGCTTGCCCGCAACACCTCCCCGGCAAGCGATGAAGTACGGGCGGGCATCCTGGCCGATCCCGGTTTCGGGCGGTTCCACACCGACCACATGGTGTCGCTGAGCTACACCACCGCCAACGGCTGGCACGACGCGCAGGTGCTGCCCTACGGCCCCATCGAACTGGATCCGTCGGCGATCGTGCTGCACTACGCGCAGGAGATCTTCGAGGGACTGAAGGCCTACCGGTGGGCCGACGGTTCCATCGTGTCGTTCCGGCCGGAGGCCAACGCCGCGCGGCTGCAGACCTCGGCGCACCGACTGGCCATCCCCGAACTGCCCACCGAGCTGTTCCTGGAGTCGCTGCGCCAGCTGATCGCGGTCGATGAGCAGTGGGTGCCCGCCGCGGGCGGCGAGGAATCGCTGTACCTGCGTCCGTTCGTGATTGCCACCGAACCCGGACTGGGCGTGCGGCCCTCCGACGAGTACCGCTACCTGGTCATCGGTTCGCCGGCCGGGGCCTACTTCAAGGGCGGTATCAAGCCGGTCAGCGTGTGGCTGTCCAACGAGTACGTGCGGGCCTCTCCGGGCGGCACCGGTGCGGCGAAGTTCGGTGGCAACTATGCGGCCTCGCTGCTGGCCCAGGCCCAGGCCTCCGAGCAGGGCTGCGATCAGGTGGTGTGGCTGGATGCGATCGAACGCCGCTACGTCGAAGAGATGGGCGGGATGAACCTGTTCTTCGTGTTCGGCAGCGGCGGATCGGCGCGCCTGGTCACCCCGGAGCTGTCCGGCTCGCTGTTGCCCGGCATCACCCGGAACTCGTTGCTGCAGTTGGCCACCGACGCCGGCTTCGCCATCGAGGAACGCAAGATCGATGTCGACGAATGGCAGAAGAAGGCGATCGCCGGGGAGATCACCGAGGTGTTCGCGTGCGGGACCGCCGCCGTGATCACCCCGGTGTCACACGTCAAGCATCGCGAGGGTGAGTTCACCATCGCCGACGGTCAGCCCGGGGAGATCACCATGGCGCTGCGCGACACCCTGACCGGGATCCAGCGCGGCACCTTCGCCGACACGCACGGCTGGATGGCCCGGCTCAACTAGCGCGGGCCGCGATCATCTTGTTGCCTACACCAGTGCAGCCGCGTGGCCGGTACGGGCAACGAGACTGAAGCCGGGTACACAGCCGAAGCGAGAGTCTCAGGTGCCGCAGAAGGTGCGGTAGCCGGCGGCGAAATCCTCCGAGGCGGGCAGCGCGTAGCGCTGCAGGCCGGGGCGTTCGGTGAACGGATCCCCGACCGCGTCCAGCAGCGCGCCTGCCGGTCCGACATCTCCGGCGGTGGCCGCCGCCAGCGCTTCCTCGACCAGGTGGTTGCGCGGGATGTAGACCGGGTTGGCCGCATCCATCGCCGCGGTGTCCGGGGAGTGCGCGCGCCAGCGTTTCACCCAGGCCATGAACCCCAGCGGCATGTCACCGTGCGCCAACCCGCGGAAGAACGAGGTGTGATCGGTGCGGTGTTCCGCCATCAGTGCGGGCAGCTCGTCGATCAGGGCGTCGTCGGTAAAGCCCTGAGCCAGGCCGAGTTTGGTGCGCATTCCCGCGCGCCACGCCGCCTGGTAGCGCGGGGCGAACTCGCCGAGCGCGGCGGTGGCCAGTTCGATGGCGGTATCGGCATCGTCGTCGATCAGGGGCAGCAGTGTCTCGGCGAAGCGGGCCAGGTTCCAGCCGGTGATCGCCGGCTGATTGCCGTAGGCGTAGCGACCCCAGCTGTCGATCGAGCTGAACACGGTGGCCGGATCGAAGGTGTCCATGAACGCGCAGGGCCCGTAGTCGATGGTCTCACCGGAGATGGTCACGTTGTCGGTGTTCATCACGCCGTGGATGAACCCCACCAGCATCCACCGGGCCACCAGCTCGGCCTGCACGGAGACCACCGCGTCGAACAACGCCAGGTACGGGTTGGCGGCCTGCGCGCAGCCGGGATGGTGGCGGGCGATCGCGTGGTCGGCGAGGCGGCGCAGCAGTGCGTTGTCCCCGGTCCCCGCGGCGTACTGGAAACTGCCGACCCGCAGGTGACTGGCGGCGACCCGGGCCAGCACCGCGCCCGGCAACGGGGTCTCCCGGTGCACCGTCGCACCGGTGGCCACCACCGCCAGCGATCGGGTGGTGGGGATCCCCAGGGCGTGCATCGCCTCACTGATCAGGTACTCGCGCACCATCGGGCCGATCGCGGCCAGACCGTCACCGCCGCGGGCCAACGGGGTCCGGCCCGAGCCTTTGAGGTGCAGGTCGCGGCCGTCCTCGAACTCACCGAGCAGCAGCGCCCGGCCGTCGCCGAGGCGTGGCTGCAGCCCGCCGAACTGATGACCGGCATAGACCTGGGCGACCGGTGTGGCCGCGGCGGGCAGCGTCGTCCCGGTGAGCAGACCGATACCGGCCGGGCTGCGCAGCCAGTCGGGGTCCAGTCCCAGCTCGCGAGCCAGCGGTTCGTTGAGCAGCAGCAGGGTGGGTTGCGGCGGGTTCTGCGCCTGCCAGCTGATCGCCAGCTCGGGAAACTCGGTGGCGAAGCGGTTGCCCAGCGCGAGGGTCGAGGTGGTCATCTACCCGACGCTAGTTGATGGCCAGTCCCAGCGCCGTCAGCGTCGTCGTGACCTCCACGGATGCCCCGAGCACATCGCCGGTGATCCCACCGAACCGGCGCACACAATGGGCGACCAGCGCCGCGCACAGGACCAGCGCCACCAGCACCACCAGCGGACCCTGCCACGGCCGCGGGGTGGCGAAGGCGGCGGCCGCGGCCAGCGCCGCGGTCCAGGCCGCCACCACCGGCAGCGGCTGGGAGCCCGCGACCATCGTGCCCAGCGTGCTGCCCGGCGCGGCCGGCACCGAACGGCGACAGGTCAGCACCACCGCGACCCGGCCCGCCAGCACCGCCACCACGATCCCGGCCGGCTCCAGTGTGCCGAAGGTCAAGCCCTGCACGGCGATGGCGATGACGATGGCGGCGACCCCGAACGGCCCGGCCGTCCCGCCGCGCATCACCGCGAGCGCCCGCTCGGGCGGGCCGTAGCAGCCCAGTCCGTCGACCGTGTCGGACAGCCCGTCGATGTGCAGGCCGCGGGTGAGCAGCAGCAGCGCGGTGACCGCCAGCACGCCGGCCAGCGCCTCGGGCCCGAACACCTGTCCGCCCGCCCAGGCCAGCCCGGCGGCCACGGCCCCCAGCGCGGCGCCGACCACCGGAAGCGCGCTCAGTGCGCCGCGCCCGAACGGCGTCGCCGATCGCACCGGCAGCACCGTGCCGAACGCGAAAGCCGAAGCGAGCGAACCGATCATCGTGGTCTGATCACGCCGGGGCGGTGGAGATGCCGGCCGCATCGAAGGTCGCCATACAGGCCAGGGTGGCCACCGCGGCGCGCAGCACCGGCAGCGCCACCGCCGCACCACTGCCTTCGCCCAGGTGCATCCCGAGATCCAGGATCGGCTCCAGGTCCAGGTGCTGCAAGGCCAGCGTGTGCGCCGGTTCGGTGGACCGGTGCCCCGCCCGCCACCAGGCCCGCGCGCCGGGGGCCAGCTGATCGGCGACCAGGGCGGCGGCGGTGACCACGACACCGTCGAGCAGCACGGGGGTGCGCCGCACCGCGGCCTGGGCCAGGAAACCGGCCATCGCGGCCAGGTCGGCGCCGCCGCACACCCGCAGCAGACCGACCGGGTCGGCGACGACGCTGCGGGCCCGGTACAGCGCATCGCGGATCGCCGAGGCCTTGCGGGCCCAGCCCTCGTCATCGATGCCGGTGCCCCGACCGATCACCGCGACGGGTTCCGAGCCGGTCAGCGCGGCG
This sequence comes from Mycolicibacterium frederiksbergense, assembly GCA_030499155.1. GTDB lineage: Bacteria > Actinomycetota > Actinomycetes > Mycobacteriales > Mycobacteriaceae > Mycobacterium > Mycobacterium frederiksbergense_A. The sequence continues at coordinate 3,875,855 of JAUKNU010000001.1, forward strand.
ATCAATGTCGTTGCCGGCGTGGTGTTCCCGATGCCCATATCGCCGGCGATCAGCAGGTCGGCCCCGCCGTCGACCTCCTCGTCGGCGATGGCACGCCCGGCCTGCACGGCGGCCAGCGCCTCCTGGGCGCTCAGCGCGTCCTCGACCGCGATGTTGCCGCTGCTCCGGCGCACCTTGTGCGCGCCGATCCCGGCGTCGGCGGATTCGGTGTCCACCGCGATATCGGCCACCCGCACCCCGGCACCGGCCAGCTCGGCCAGCACGTTGATGGCCGCGCCCCCGGCGCCGAAGTTGGCGACCATCTGTGCGGTCACCTCGGACGGGAACGCCGAGACCCCCGAGGCGGTCACGCCGTGATCACCGGCGAACACCACGACCCGGGCGCGGCCGAACTGCCGCGGCGGGCAGGCGCCCTGGCAGGCCGCCACCCAGACCGACAGTTCCTCCAGGCGGCCCAGCGATCCGGGCGGCTTGGTCAGGGTCTGCTGGCGGGACCGGGCGGCGCGCTCGGCTTCGGGGTCCGGGCCGACCACCGCGGGGAACGCACTCACTCGGTCTCCTTCACGGCCAACGGTTGCCCGGCGATGACGAGCACCACCCGCTCGCACAGGGTGGCCAATCGCTGATTCAGCGTGCCCAGTTCGTCGGCGAACAGCCGGCCCGCGGCGGTGGCGGGCACCACGGTCAGCCCGACCTCCGGGCTGACCAGCACCAGTGGGCCGGAGAAGCCGTCGACCGCGCGGCACAATTCGTCCACCTCGGCCGCGACCGAACCCCCGGTCCATGCGGCCCGGCGGTCCATGGCCGCGGTGAGCCAGCCGCCGATATCGTCGACCATCGTGGGTGTCACCGTGTCGGCGTGCAATTGCGTTGCAACATCGGGGGTTTCGACGGTAGACCAATGCGGCGGGCGCCGGTTGCGGTGCGCATCGACGCGCACCGACCAGCTGTCGTCACCGTCGGGCGACGGTCCGGTGGCCAGGTAACGCACCGCGCCGGCCTCGGCGAGCATGCCCTCCGCATGGTGCGATTTGCCCGAGCGGATACCGCCGAGAACCAGCACGCGCACCCCAGGGCGAGCGCAGCGATCGGGCATCTACCTGCGTCAGACGTCGGCGCCGCGGGTGACCATCGGGCGGGGTGCGCGCATCCGGCGCAGCTGCGATGCCCGGCTGCCGGCGTAGAAGCCGAGCTTCCAGCCGCTTTCGGTGTTGTCCGGGAAACGCTCGTCGACGCGGCGGTTCACGTAGCGGCCCAGGATGACGCCGTCGATGGCCATCACGATCAGCAGCACCGGCATCGCGAACGACAGCGGCTGCTGCACCGCCGGGGTCGGGACGGACAGCGTCACCAGGATGAGGCCCAGCGCGATCGGCATGAAGAGCCCGAGCAGGTTGCGGCGGGAATCGACGAGGTCGCGCGCGTAACGGCGGACCGGCCCCTTGTCGCGGGGCAGCAGGTAGGCGTCCTCGCCGGCCATCATCCGCTCGCGGCGATCGGCCATATCGGCGCGCCGGGTCAGCTTCTCGGCCTTGCGCTCTTCCTTGGTGAGCTTGCGGCCACCGACCTCTTTGCGACGTTTGCGCGCCTCGGCGGTGGTCATCGGCGCCGGCGCCACCGGGCCGCGCCTGCGCGCTGCCTCGCTGCGCTTGGGGGTCGGCCGGCCCTTGGGGGCAGTCGCCCGGGCATCACCGGTGTCCACCGGAGTGCCGGCGGAATCGTCATCCTCCGGGGGCGGGTTGTCCTTCTTGCGGCCGAGCAGATTCACACCGACCAGATTACTTCCCGGGCGGTGGCCGCCCGCCATGCACCTCGGAAAGTGAGGCTCTACGCTGCTGGAATGACGGGCCTTGCAGTGCTGATAGCGCCGGATTGCTACGGAGACAGCCTCACTGCGGTGCAGGCCGCCGGCGCCATCGCCGACGGCTGGCGGCAGTCGCGCGGCGATGACCGGTTGACGCTGGCCCCGCAGTCCGACGGTGGGCCCGGGTTCGTCGACGTGCTGGCCAGCAGGCTGGGCGGCCTGCAGACCGCCACCGTCAGCGGCCCGCTGGACACCCGGGTGACCGCGCAGTGGGTGTTGCACGGGCAGACCGCCTATATCGAGTGTGCGCAGGCATGTGGGCTGACGCTGCTCGACGGACCACCGACAGTGCGCACCGCGGTCGCAGCGCACAGCGGGGGAGTCGGCGAGCTCATCGCCGCCGCATTGGACGCCGGGGCCCGGCGGATCGTGGTCGGGCTCGGCGGCAGTTCCTGTACCGACGGCGGGCGCGGACTGGTGCAGGCGCTGGGCGGACTCGAGGCGGGCCGGGCCCGGCTGGCCGGGGTCGAACTGATCGCCGCCAGTGATGTCGAGCACCCCCTGCTGGGGCCGATGGGTGCGGCCGCGGTCTTCGGGCCGCAGAAGGGGGCCGACCCGGCCACCGTGGAGCTGCTCGAAGCCCGGCTGACCGCATGGGCGGCCGAACTGGGTGACGGTATCGCCGACCAGCCGGGAGCCGGGGCCGCCGGCGGGATCGGCGCGGCCCTGCTGGCGCTGGGCGGACGCCGCGAACCGGGGGCGGCCGTCATCGCCGAGCACACCGATCTGGCCGCCGACGTGGCGCGGGCGGACCTCATCATCACCGGTGAGGGCCGCTTCGACGATCAGTCGCTGCACGGAAAGGTGGTCAGCGCGCTGGCCGGTGGGGCGCGGCAGCGGGGCACCCCGGTGCTGGTGCTTGCCGGGCAGGTCACGCTGTCACCGGCCGCTCTCACACCGGCGGGAATCGCCGCGGCCCACTCGATCACCGACTTTGCCGGGTCCGTGCAGCGGGCCATGGACGATGCCGAGGTTCAATTGCGGGGGTTGGCGCGGCGGACCGCCGCCGATTGGGCCGGGGGCGAGCCGAGCGACACAGCTCGGGAATAGCGCCCGAGCAAGGTACCGTTGATGAGATCGCGAATGCACTAGCAGTTCCGGGTACGTCAGGGAGAAATGCAATGACTGTTCAGGACACCACCACCGAAACCCATGGTGCGGTGCTGACCGACGCGGCCGCCAGCAAGGCCAAGGCACTGCTCGACCAGGAGGGCCGCGATGACCTGGCCCTGCGTATCGCCGTGCAGCCGGGTGGCTGCGCCGGCCTGCGCTACAACCTGTTCTTCGATGACCGCACCCTCGACGGCGACCTGACCTCCGACTTCGGAGGCGTGGCGCTGACCGTGGACCGGATGAGCGCGCCCTACATCCAGGGCGCCACGATCGACTTCGTCGACACCATCGAGAAGCAGGGCTTCACGATCGACAACCCGAACGCCACCGGCTCCTGCGCCTGTGGCGATTCGTTCAACTGATCGTCACGGCTCAGCTGCTGCGCTGCACGTAGGAGCAGACGAGGATCTCGTCGTCTGACTGCAGCAGCTGGGCCACCACCTGTATCTCGCTGCCGGCATCGGCGGATCCGCGTCCGCTGCCCGGCGCGATCACCGTCATGGTGAACAGCGCCTGGGCCTGATTCGTCGACCACGGCACCACCTTGTCCACCGAGGTCACCTCGACCTCGGTGAACTGCTTGCGGAATGCGTCCGAACTCAGGTCGGCCAGCGCGAGATCCGAATTCCGGTCGTTCACCGCGTCGTACAGCCCGCACAGCGCGTGCCGGGCGATCGCCTCGTCGTCACCGTCGGTCAGCGCGTCCAGGAAGCCCTGGATGGCGGGCCGCACGTTCTCGGTGTCCATCGCCACCGGCGCCTCGTCCTCCCCGCCCGAGAGCACCAGCACGGCCCCGGTGACGGCGACGACGACCGCCACTGCGGCCCCGACGGCCGCGATCGCTTTCCAGGGTGTGCGTTTCGGGTACTGCACCGGCGGCGGCAGTGCGCCCGGGTACGCGCCGGGAAATGGCGGAAACCCTTGTGGGGGAGTTGATTCGGGATACGGCACGGGACCGGACATCGGTGCTTTCTCGGGTCTGAGGGCGGGTGGCGGACTCGCATGCAGGCTATCGCACGCCGGTCAGCGCCCCCGCGGACCGAAGCATCGGTACCCACGCGTCTGTAGTGTTCGCCTAGCTATGTACATGAACTGAAGGGCTGTATTCGTGACCATCGCCGTGACCGGCTCCATTGCGACCGACCATCTGATGAAGTTCCCCGGCAAGTTCTCCGAGCAGCTGCTGCCGGACCACCTGCAGAAGGTGTCGCTGAGTTTCCTGGTCGATGACCTGGTCATCCACCGCGGTGGCGTGGCCGGCAACATGGCCTTCGCCATCGGGGTGCTCGGCGGCGACGCCGCGCTCGTCGGGGCCGTCGGCAAGGATTTCGACGACTACCGGGGCTGGCTCACCAATCACGGTGTGAACTGCGACAATGTGCTGATCTCGGAGAGCGCCTACACGGCACGGTTCGTGTGCACCACCGATGAGGCAATGGCCCAGATCGCGTCGTTCTATCCCGGCGCGATGTCCGAGGCCCGCAACATCGATCTCGCCGATGTGGTGAAGCGCAGCGGCACACCGGAACTGGTGATCGTCGGTGCCAACGACCCGGACGCCATGTTCCGCCACACCGAGGAATGCCGTTCGCTGGGCCTGGCGTTCGCCGCGGACCCGTCCCAGCAACTGGCCCGGCTCTCCGGCGAAGAGATCCGCCGCCTGATCGACGGCGCGACCTACCTGTTCACCAATGACTACGAATGGGACCTGCTGCTGCAGAAGTCCGGGCTGTCCGAGGCGCAGGTCATGAGCCAGATCATGCTGCGGATCACCACGCTGGGTGAGAAGGGCGTCGACATCGTGGGCAGCGACGGCACGTTCGTGCACGTCGGCATCGTCCCGGAAACCCATCAGGAGGACCCGACCGGCATCGGCGACGCCTTCCGCGCCGGCTTCCTGACCGGCCGCGCCGCCGGCCTGAGCCTGGAACGCTCCGCGCAGCTGGCCTCGATGGTCGCCACGCTGGTGCTGGAGGCCCCTGGACCGCAGGAATGGACCTGGGACCGCGACGCGGCCGTCACGCGCCTGACCGACGCCTACGGGGCGGAGGCCGGCACCGACATCGGCGCCGCGATCTGATCCGGTATCGCCGGACCTAGATCTGCACCGGGTAGGTGGGTTCGCTGATCTGCGGTGTCACGCTGCCCTCGACGAAGATGGCGTGCCACAGCATGAAGATCAGCACCGTCCACAACCGGCGGCTGTGATCGCTGTCGCCGGCCCGGTGCTCGTCGAGCATGGTGCGCACCGCGTCCAGGTCGATGAGATCACCGGTCTGCGACGTCGCGACCATGGTGTGCGCCCAGTCGAGCAGTTCGCCGGCCTTGAGCCAGTGCCGGATGGGCACCGGGAAGCCGAGCTTGGGCCGGTTGAGCACATGGGCCGGCACAATCGGCTCCAGCGCGCGGCGCAGCGCATATTTGGTGGTGGTGCGGGTGATCTTCTGGTCATAGGGCAGCCGCGAGGCCACCGCGAACACCTCGGGATCCAGGAACGGCACCCGTAGTTCCAGCGAGTTGGCCATCGTCATCTTGTCGGCCTTGACCAGGATGTCGCCGCGCAGCCAGGTGAACAGGTCCACATGCTGCATGCGGGCCACCGGATCCCAGCCCTCCGATGCCGCGTACAGCGGCGCGGTGACATCGGTGTGCGTCCATTCCGGGCGGAACCCGGGCAGCACCGCCCGCAGTTGCGCATCGGAGAAGCTGCGGGCGTTGCCGTAGTAGCGCTCCTGCAGCGTCAGCGAACCGCGATGCAGCAGGCTCTTGCCGCGCATCCCGTCGGGCAGCGGTTGCGAGGCCTTGCCCAGTTTACGTCGCACCGGCTTGGGTAGGTAGTCGAAAGCCTTCAGCGACAACGGTTCCCGGTAGATGGTGTAACCGCCGAACAGCTCGTCGGCGCCTTCGCCGGAGAGCACCACCTTGACGTGCTTGCGCGCCTCGCGGGCGATGAAGAACAGCGGCACCAGCGCGGGATCGGCGACGGGTTCGTCGAGATACCAGACGATCTCGGGTAGCGCGGCGACGAACTCGGCCGCACTCACCACCTTGGTGACATGCCGGGCGCCGATCGCCTTCGCCGATTCCACGGCGACGTCGACCTCGGAGAAGCCTTCCCGCTCGAAGCCCGTCGTGAACGTGATGAGGCGCGGGTTGTGCCGCATGGCCAGTGCCGCGATGGCCGTGGAATCGATACCGCCGGACAGGAACGCACCGACGGTGACATCGGCGCGCATGTGCTTGGCGACGGAGTCCTCCAGCACCGCGGTGATCTCGTCATAGCGAGCCTGCTCGCCGCCCGCCTTGAAAGGAACGGCGGTGAACTTCGGCTCGAAGTAGCGTGTCACCACCGGTGCCCGCCCCGGACGCACCAGGGCATGACTGCCCGACTCCAGTCGGCGGATGCCGCGCTGCAGGGTTTCGGGTTCGGGCACGTACTGCAGCACCGTGTAGTGCTGCACGGCGCGCTCGTCGACACCCAGGTCGATCCCGGCGGTCGTGGCGAGATCGAGGAGGCATTTCTTCTCGCTGCCCACCACGGTGCCGCCCGGGCCGGTCGCCAGATAGAGCGGCTTGATGCCGAACGGGTCCCGCGCGCACCACAGTTCCGCGGTCTGGGTGTCCCACAGCGCGAACGCGAACATGCCGCGCAGCCGGGTCAGGACATCGGTGCCCCAGTGATGGAAGCCGGCGACGATCGCCTCGCCGTCACCGTCGGTGTGAAACACCGCACCGTGCTCGGAATGCAGGGCGGCACGCAGTTCCAGATAGTTGTAGATCTCGCCGTTGAACACCAGCGCGTAGCGCTCCGGCGACTCCGGCGGGCCCCAGCGCAGCGGTTGATGACTGTGCGCGATATCGATGATCGAGAGCCGGTTGAACCCGAGCACGATATCGTCATCGGCCCAGGTCCCGGGCTCGTCAGGACCTCGATGACGCATCAGATGCGAGGCTCCCGATACCGCGTCGACCAACCCGGGGGAGGTCTCGACGGACGGGTCGGTCAGATACGCCAGCAGTCCGCACACCGGGCCAGTATGCCGAATCGTCCAGTCGCTTCGCTCGACCCGGCGGGCGTGGTCTACGCTGCGTAGTATTCGCCAAGTTTCACCGACCGCCCTGCGGTTCACCGACTTCATTTAGGAGGCGCCAACGTGACCGCTCGCGGGTACCGTTTGGTGGCGTTGTCAGTGGTTCTGGGTGGCGCGGCCATCCTGCTCAGCGGTTGCAGCTACCAGGAGATCTTCGGCCTGGGCTGGCCGGAGGGCATCACCCCGGAGGCCCGGTTGAACCGTGACCTGTGGGTCTGGTCGGTCATCGCGTCGTTCGTCGTCGGTGGCATCGTGTGGGCGCTGATCTTCTGGACCAGCGCATTCCACCGCAAGAAGGACACCGACACCGAGTTGCCGCGTCAGTTCGGCTACAACATGCCGCTGGAACTGGTGCTCACCGTGGTGCCGTTCCTGATCATCTCGGTGCTCTTCTACTTCACCGTCGTCGTGCAGGAGCGGATGCTGCACAAGGACCCCAACCCCGAGGTCGTCATCGACGTCACCGCCTTCCAGTGGAACTGGAAGTTCGGTTACCAGAAGATCGCCTTCGGTGACGGCACGCTGTCCTACGACGGCGTCGACAACGAGCGCAAAGAGGCCATGGCCTCGGCGCCCGAGGGTGTCGACGAGCACGGCAACGAGGTCGTCGGCCCGATCGCGGGCAAGAACGAGACCGACCGCACCTACCTGAACTTCGACAAGATCGAGACGATCGGCACCTCCACCGAGATCCCGATCCTGGTGTTGCCCAAGGGCAAGCGCATCGAGTTCCAGATCGCCTCGGCCGATGTCATCCACGGGTTCTGGGTACCGGAGTTCCTGTTCAAGCGGGACGTGCTGCCCAACCCCAAGGAGAACAACTCCGACAACATCTTCCAGGTCAGCGAGATCGAGCAGACCGGCGCGTTCGTCGGCCGCTGCACCGAGATGTGCGGCACGTACCACTCGATGATGAACTTCGAGGTCCGTGTCGTGGAGCCCAACGATTTCAAGGCCTACCTGGATGCCCGGACCGGCGGCATGACCAACGCGCAGGCGCTGGAGGCCATCAACCAGGCTCCGCTGGCCACCACCACGGCGCCGTTCGACACCCGTCGCGGCGAGCAGGTCGGCGTTCCCGCACAGGCGAGCAAGTAAGGACGACTCATGCATATCGAAGCCCGGTTGTTCGAGTTCCTGACCGCGTTCTTCCTGCTGTCATCGATCGTGTACGGCGTGCTGACCGCGATGTTCGCCACCGGCGGCATCGAGTGGGCGGGCACCACCGCCCTCGTGCTCACCACCGGCCTGACGCTGATCACCGGTACTTTTTTCCGGTTCGTGGCGCGACGGCTGGACACCCGGCCCGAGGACTACGAAGACGCCGAGATCAGTGACGGCGCCGGCGAGCTGGGCTTCTACAGCCCGCACAGCTGGTGGCCGATCCTGATCGCGCTGTCCTTCTCCACCGCGGCCGTCGGTGCCGCGCTGTGGCTGCCCTGGCTGATCGTCGCGGGTGTCTGCTTCGTGCTGGCCTCGGCCGCCGGCCTGGTCTTCGAGTACTACGTCGGGCCCGAGAAGCACTGAGGTCTTCCGCCAGGTCACAACCGTGCGTCAGTTCGCTGACGTGGCGTCGTGGCGTGGTCCCCACCGTTGCCTGGTTGGGTAGTGTTGCCGAGGCAGCAGTCGAGAAGGATAGGCCGAGGTTTAGTTGCAGATGAGCGGGCCGTCAGGACCGGAGAAGTCGGGTGCGGACAAGGATCGCAGATCCCGCGCCGATGAGACCGACATCCAATCCCGGGCGTACTCCGCCCCGGAATCCGAGCAGTTCACCAGCGCTCCGTACGTGCCGCCGGATCCGGCGCTGTACGACTACGACACCTACGCGCCCGCTGATCCCGACCAGGATGTGCCCCCGAGATGGCCATGGGTCGTCGGTGTGGTGGCCATCGTCGCCGCCGTAGCCCTCGTCGCCTCCGTGGCGCTACTGGTGACCCGCACCGACAACACCGGACTGGCCAACCCCGAGACGTCCACCACGACGGCGCCGCCGGTGCAGGACGCGATCACCACGACACCGCCGCCTCCGCCGCCCAGCAGCGAGCCGCCACCTCCGCCGCCGCCCACCGAGGAGCCGCCGCCCCCGCCCCCGGAGACCGTCACCGTGACGCAGGAGCCGCCGCCACCCCCCCCACCCCGACCGCGCGCCCCCCCCCCCCCCCCCCCCCACCGCACACCCCCCCCCCCCCCCCCCACCACCCCCCCCGCCCGCACCCCCCCACGGACCCTCTTCTCTCACGGCCGACCACCGCCCCCTG
>JAUKNU010000001.1:3885190-4086598 GCA_030499155.1 Mycolicibacterium frederiksbergense
CCGCCGGCGCAGGCCGCAACCCCCCCGCCCCCGCCCCCCCCCCCCCCCCGCCGGCCCCCCCCCCCCCCCCCCGCCCCCCCCCCCCCCCCCGCCCCCGGAGCCCCTCCCCGGCCCCCAGGACCCCCCCCCCCCCCCGCCCCCCAGTCCGGACCCCCCCCCACCCCCCGCCCCCACGGAACCCCCGCCACCCCCGCCGACGACGACACGGCCGGCCGGACCCCGGCAGGTGACCTATTCGGTCACCGGTACCAAGGCACCCGGTGACATCATCACCGTCACCTATATCGATGCGTCCGGGCGCAGTCGCACCCAGCGCAACGTCTACATCCCGTGGTCGCTCACCGTCACCCCGATCTCGCAGTCCGAGGTCGGATCGGTCCAGGCGTCGAGTTTGTTCTTGGTCAGCCGGCTGAACTGCTCGATCACCACAAGCGATGGCACCGTGCTGTCGTCCAACACCGGCAACGCCGCACAGACAAGTTGCTGATGCTCAAAGACACTGAACTCACCCCGTCACCCCGACGCACCCTGTCCGGTCCGGAGAACCTGGAGCGGATCCTGCTGGGCGCCTGCGCCGTCATCTGGCTGGCGGCGCTCGGCGCCGCGGTGGCCGCCACCGTGTCGCTGGTCGACATGGCGAACGGCCGGGGCACCGTCCGGGCCGAACTGTCCGAGGCGTCCGGCTCGGACACCCCCTGGGTGCTCTACACCGTGATCGGCATCTCGGCCGCGGTGATCATCGTGGCGATCCCGCTGTTGGTGCGGGCCCGTCGGCAGAGTTCCCACCGGCCGATCCGGGACACCCCCGCCGGCGGCTCGGTGGTCGAGGACATCGCCGCCGTATCGCCCCGCGAGTCCCGGCGCAGGCACTCCGAATCGGTGCCGGAGTCCACCACACGTGCTGCCGCGCTCCCGGGCGTCATCGATCAGCTGGCCGCGCGGTTCGGGCTGTCGATCGCGTGCGCGGTCGGGGTGGGCACCCTCGCCGTCGGGCTGGCCACCTACCTGACGGCCAATGACAGCGGTAGTGCCGCCGTAGCGTTCTTCATCATCGCCGGGATCGTCACCGTGGCCATGCCGGTGCTGCTCTGGTTCTACCTGCGAGAGCTGCGCGGCGTGCTCGGGCCGGCCGACAAGCCCGCCGCCTGATTCAACCTGCTGCCGGGCGCCAATCGGCCGGCGGGTCTTCACCGACGCGTCCGTCGACGGCCTCGCGCAGCAGATCGGCGTGACCGGTGTGACGGCCGTACTCCTCGATCAGGTCACATACGCTGCGGCGCAGGCTCGCCCGGGATCCATCGGGCCAGGCGATACCCACGAGTTGATCGAGCCCGCCGTGCGCCAGCGCGGCCGTCAACCTGGCTCTGGACTGCGCGATGGCCCGATCCCAGAGTGCATAGAGCTCCGCGGGGGTGTCCTGCGCGGCCGAGGTGAAGTCCCAGTCCGGGTCCGCATCCCAATCGGCGGAGTCCCACGGCTCACCCATGGGAGAGTCGTCGAGGCCGGGGCCGAAACGTTGTGCCTCGGCCCGCGCGAGGTGCTTGAGCAGACCTCCGAGCGTCAGCGACGAGGCGCCGGTCCGGACCGCCAGCCCGGCCGAGTCGAGCCCGTCGGCCTTCCAGCGGAACGTCGCTCGCAGCCGCTCCAGCGAGGCGACGAGATGCTGTTCCTCCGTCCCGGCCAGCGGTGGCTCCCAGGGCGGATCGGCGACCATGCGGGTCAGCGTACTGCCGGCGGGGTAGGGGAGAGGGGCCGAACGACAGAAGGCTCGCGCAGCGTGCTGCGCGAGCCTTCTGCCGTCGTGAACTACTAGTGGTGCCCGTTGGATCCGTTCGTGCCGTGCCCGTTCGAACCGTGCCCGTTGGAGCCGTGTCCGTTGGATCCGTTGGTGCCCTGGCTCTCGCTGAGCACCGCGAGCGCCCGGTGCTCGGCGGCATGAGCCGCCTCGGCGAGCGCTTCGTGCTCTTCCACCGGATCGGCGAACAGGAAGCTGCCGCTGCCCGGTGCGCCTGCGGACCCCAGCTTGTTCATCCGCTTGGGCAGTGCCGCGCCCTGGTACTCCAGCGGAATCGGATGGCCGTGATCGTCGACCGGGCCGAGCGGCTGGTGCAGCTCGATGTAGGCACCGTGCGGCAACCGCGTGATGATGCCCGTCTCGATACCGTGCTCCAGCACCGCGCGGTCGCTGCGCTGCAGGCTGATCGCCCACCGGTAGGTGATGTAGTAGACGATCATCGGCAGCACGACCATGCCGATGCGGCCGATCCAGGTGGTCGCGTTCAGCGAGATGTGGAACTTCAGCGCGATGATGTCGTTCATGCACATGAACGTCAGCAGGATGTAGAACGAGATCGCCGCGGCGCCCACAGCGGTACGCGTCGGGGCGTCACGCGGACGCTGCAACAGGTTGTGGTGGGCGTTGTCGCCGGTGAGCTTGCGCTCCAGGAACGGGTAGACCGACAGCAGCACGAACACCAGGCCCATGCCGACCGCCACCCAGACCGACTGCGGGATCGTGTAATTCCCGATGTAGAACTCCCAGGCCGGCCAGGTACGGGCCAGTCCGTCGGTCCACATCATGTAGAAGTCCGGCTGGCTACCCGCCGAGATCTGCGAGGGCTTGTAGGGGCCGAGCACCCAGATCGGGTTGATCTGCAGCAGGCCGCCCATCAGGCCGAGCAGGCCGGTGATCATGGCGAAGAAGGCACCCGACTTCACCGCGAAGACCGGCATGACGCGCACGCCGACGACGTTCTTCTCGGTCCGGCCGGGGCCGGGGAACTGGGTGTGCTTCTGGAACCACACCAGCGCCATGTGCGCGCCGATGAGCGCCAGCATGATGCCGGGGATCAGCAGGATGTGCAGGGCATACAACCGCGGGATGATGATCTCGCCGGGGAAGTCGCCGCCGAACAGCGCCCAGTGCAACCAGGTGCCGATGACCGGCATGCCCAGGGTGATCGAGGAGAACGCGGCGCGCAGGCCGGTGCCCGAGAGCAGATCGTCGGGCAGCGAGTAACCGAAGTAACCCTCGAACATCGCCAGGATCAGCAGCAGCGAGCCGATGACCCAGTTGGCCTCGCGTGGACGCCGGAACGCGCCGGTGAAGAAGATACGCGCCAGGTGAACCATGATCGAGGCCGCGAACAGCAGCGCCGCCCAGTGGTGGATCTGGCGGACGAACAGACCGCCGCGCACTTCGAAGCTGATCTCCAGGGCCGATTCATAGGCCCGCGACATCTGCACACCGCGCAGCGGCTGGTACACACCTTCGTAGGTCACGTGCGCCATCGACGGATCGAAGAACAGCGTCAGCCACACACCCGTGATCAACAGGATGATGAAGCTGTACAGCGCGATCTCACCCAGCAGGAACGACCAGTGCGTGGGGAAGACCTTGTTCAGGATGCCGCGACGTACCGCCTCCGAGGGGTGGTACCGGGAATCGATCGCATCGCCTTGTGCGGCCGCGATATCTCCGAGCTTGGGACTCATGATTTGCGCTCCCAGAATGCCGGTCCGACGGGTTCGATGAAGTCGCCGTTCGCGACCAGATAGCCGTCCTTGTCGATGGTAATAGGCAATTGCGCCAGCGCACGTGCGGCCGGACCGAAGATCGGCCGGGCGAAGTGCAGCGCATCGAACTGCGACTGGTGGCACGGGCACAGAATGCGGTAGGTCTGCTGCTCGTAGAGCGAGGACGGGCAGCCCAGGTGCGAGCAGACCTTCGTGTACGCGAACAGTTCGCCGAAGTTGAAGCTCTCCTGGCCCTGGCGCTTGACGACCTTCTTCATGTCCTGGGGCTTGATGCGGATGAGCATGACCGGGTTACGGACACCCATCGCGACCTCGAACAGGTGGTGGCTGGACTCCACGGTGACGCCGTCACCGTCGGATTCGCGCCAGGGGAAGACCGTCTCCATGCCGCCGGCGTCGATGTCCTCGGGACGCATCTTCACGAACGGCGACTCGCCGGGGATGCCGGTGGCGCGGGCCAGGTAGATGGTCTCGCCCTCGAAGCGCGGGGTCCATCCCGAGGTCCACAGCACGGCCTTCTTGCCCTCGGCGGTCTGCACGACCGGCTTCCACGGGTTCTTGATCAACCCGCCGGCGAAGGCGACCAGGGTACCCAGACCGAACGCGCCGAGCCCGATGCCCATCGACAGCCCGATCAGCTTGCGCCGCTTGATGGTCGAACCCTCGAGGGCGTCGCTCAGGTTGGCGACGATGGTCTTGCGGTGGATCTCCGCGGAGGCGCCGTCGTGGCGGTCCTGGATGGTGATCTCTTCGGGGATGAACTTCTTCTGGAAGAGCACCGCGCCGATACCGATCGCCAGGATCGACAGGCCGAAGGTCAGGCCGTACAGGGGGGTGGCCAGCGTGTAGATCCGCTCACCCTCGGCGCCGTAGGGCACGTACTCCCAGGGCCAGAACAGGAAAACCAGCAGCAGCGCCAGCCCCGAGAAACCGCCGAGCAGCAGCCAGTAGGACACGGTGCGTGAGGCGCGCTTCTCGGCCTTGGTGCCCTCGACCGGCCAGCGGGGTTCCTTGAAGACGACCTCGACACCGTCGAGCTTGCCGCCGAGCGCGAGCAGTTCCTCGCGCGACATCTCGGCCAGTTCGGCGTCGGTGGGCTGACCCGGAACCGGACGTCCCGAGGTGTCACCGCCCTGGATATCCCCGCTCATGCGCGTGCTCCGATCCACAACGTCATGCCGACGGCAGCCACGATCCCGATGATCCAGATGGCCATACCTTCGGTGGTCGGGCCGAATCCGCCGAGGCCGTAGCCGCCGGGATCCGGAGTGTCCGCCGCCTGCCGCACGTAGGTGACGATGTCGGCCTTCTCCTCGGGGGAGAGCTGGCGATCGGAGAACTTGGGCATGTTCTGCGGGCCGGTGAGCATGGCGGTGTACACCTGCGCGGGGACCTTCGAGGCCTCGCCGAGGTCCGGTGCGTACTTGCCGGAGGACAGGGCTCCGCCCTTGCCGGTGAAGTTGTGGCAGGAGGCGCAGTTCAGCCGGAACAGGTCGCCACCGCGGGCGACGTCACCGGACAGCAGGGACTCGTCGGCGATCTGTCCGTTGGCTTCCCGGGGCACGACGGGGCCGCCGCCGTTGGCCTGGACGAAGGCGCCGAGCGCGTCGATCTGGTGCTCGTCGAAGACCGGCTCCTTGCGGGGCGCCTGGGCCTCACCGCGCATCGCGGGCATCCGGCCGGTGGAGACCTGGAAGTACACGGCGGCCTCGCCGGTGCCGATCAAGCTGGGGCCGCGGTCGGGCACACCCTGCAGGTTCGCGCCGTGGCAGCTGATGCACGAGGTGTCGAACAGTTGCTTGCCGGTGCGCAGCAGCGCCGACTGGGATTCGTCGGCGACGGCGACCTGGGGGGTCGGGGTCAGGGTGGCGGCGGTGACGCCCGCCACGGACAGCCCGAGCAGCAGCAGCACGGCGGCCGAAACGCGCCGGCGCAAGCGACGTTGCTTGATCGTCTTCCCGGCTGCGCCGGACTTGCTGGTCATCGAACCCCTTCTCATCGTCGAGAGCATCGGACGCATCGGCTTGCCGATCATCGGACGAAGTAGATGACGGCGAACAGGGCGATCCACACGATGTCGACGAAGTGCCAGTAGTAGGACACGACGATCGCCGCGGTCGCCTGCGCGGGCGTGAACTTGGACAGCCTGGTGCGGATGAGCAGGAAGATGAAGGCGACCAGACCGCCGATGACGTGCAGGCCGTGGAAGCCGGTGGCCAGATAGAACACCGACCCGTAGGCGCTGCCCGGGATGGTGGTGCCGGTCTCGACGAGGTGGATGTACTCGTAGCCCTGGCCGAGGACGAAGAACAGTCCCATCAGGAAGGTGATCACGTACCACCGGCGCAGGCCGAACACGTCGCCCCGCTCGGCGGCGAACACGCCCATCTGGCAGGTGAAGGAGGAGGCGATCAGCACCGCGGTCACCGGTACCGCGAGCCACAGGTTCAGCTCGGTCGGCTCGGGCGGCCAGGCGCCTTGGGCCTGCGCACGCGCGGTGAAGTACATCGCGAACAGACCAGCAAAGAACATCAGCTCACTGGAAAGCCACACAATGGTGCCGACACTGACCATGTTCGGTCTGTTCAGCGAATGTACGCGGGAGGTAATCGCGGTCCCCGAGGTCCCAACAGCGCTCGTCACAGGTGCAAGTATGACGCTTTGTAGTTGATGAACACCACCCGGGTTCGTAATTGAGTTGAAACGTGTCTCGGTAGGCAGTCGTGACAGGCTCCGGACAGCCGGTGCGCGGGCGATAGCATCACGGCGTGTCATCTGCTCAGAGCGCATCCGAGAGTCCGTTCACCTGGCCGCTGATCCTCGGCCGTCTGACCACCCACCGGGATCTGGAGCGTGGTCAATCGGCGTGGGCGATGGACCAGATCATGACCGGTACGGCGACGCCGGCGCAGATCTCCGGCTTCGCGGTGGCGATGCGGATGAAGCGCCCGACCTCCGCGGAGGTCACCGAGCTCGCCGACACCATGCTCAAGCACGCCCGCCGGATTCCCGACAGTGCGATCGGCGCCGACGCCGTCGACATCGTGGGCACCGGGGGCGATGGGTCCAACACGGTGAACCTGTCGACGATGGCCTCGATCGTCACCGCGGCGGCCGGGGTGCCGGTGATCAAGCACGGCAACCGGGCGGCCTCCTCGCTGTCCGGTGGGGCGGACACCCTTGAGGCGCTCGGGGTGCGTATCGATCTGGGGCCCGAGGAGGTCGCGCGCTGTGTCGCCGAGGTCGGCATCGCCTTCGCCTTCGCGCCGCAGTTCCATCCCTCCTACCGGCACGCCTCGGTGGTCCGCCGCGAGATCGGCGTGCCGACCGTGTTCAACCTGCTCGGTCCGCTGACCAATCCGGCGGCACCGCGGGCCGGTCTGTTCGGCTGCGCCTGGGGCGATCTGGCCGAGGTGATGGCCGGGGTGTTCGCGGCCCGCGGCGCCAGCGCCCTGGTGGTGCACGGCGACGACGGTCTGGACGAACTCACCACCACGACCACCAGCACCATCTGGCGGGTGCAGGCCGGCACGGTCGAGCGCCTCACCCTCGATCCCGCCGCCTTCGGGTTCCGGCGGGCCGACCTGAGCGAACTCGTCGGCGGCGACGCGGAGGCCAACGCGGCCTCGGTGCGGGCGGTGCTCAGCGGCGCCAAGGGGCCGGTGCGGGACGCGGTGGTGCTCAACGCCGCCGGCGCGATGGTCGCCCATGCCGGTCTCTCCGGTGACGCGCAGTGGGTGCCCGCGTGGCAGTCCGGTCTGCAGCGCGCTGCCGAGGCCATCGATTCCGGTGCCGCAGAACGACTTCTGGCGAACTGGGTGCGGTTCACCCAGAAGGTCGCCGGCTGACTCAGACCGCCCTGGCGTGGGTGCGCCGAGGTTTGTGGACGCCGTAGCGATCGTCGAGATCATCGGTGTGGGTGGCCGGCTGGGCGGCGGCCAGGCGCGCCGAACGTGCGGTGGCGGCCCAGTCGGCCCACCGGGCCGCCGACCCGACCGGGCTGGCCCAACCCGTTTCGGCTCTGACGATGCGCACACCCGGGCCGGCCAGCCACCGGGTGATCAATGCCGTCTCCTCCACCAGTGCGCCGCCCAGCGGGGCCGGTTGCGGCAGGATCGACTGTGCCGCAAGAGCTATGGCGTCGACGACGGGCATGGGCGGCACCCCGCGGCGGGCGCACCCGGCCGAGGCCAGCTGTCCGTGCCGGATCACGGCCAGCTCCCAGCCACCGCGCCCGTCGGGCCGCGCCGCCACCAGCTCGTCGACCGCGGCCAGTGCTTGCAGCCGCTGGCCCCGCCAGGTCGTCTCCACGGCGGCCGCGGTGTGATCGCGCAGCCGGGCGGCGGTCTCATAGCGGTGCAGGCTCGCCAGCGCCTCGATCTGGCTCAGCACGGTGCCGAACGCGGCGCTGTCCACCCCGTCGAGCAGATCGGCCGCCCGCTGCGCTGCGCCGGCGTACTGCGCCATATCGGCGCCACGGGGCGCCGGGCAGGGGGAGAGCTCGCGTTCCTCGCAGGCGTGGGTCGCGCTGCGGGCCAGCCGGGCACTGCAGGTCCGTACGCCGGTGCCGCGGGCCAGCACGTCGACGGTCGTGACGGCGTCCGCGCGGGAGGTGAACGGGCCGATCGCGCGCGGACTGCGCGGGGAGCGCACCACCGAAAAGCGGGGGAACGCCTCCTCGGTGAGGGTGATCCACCACCACCGGCGCGGGAACTTGGACCGGCGGTTGTACGGCGGGGCGTGTGCGGCCAGCAGCCGCAACTCGCGCACCCCGGCCTCCAGCTCGTGCGCGCACTCGACATGGTCGACCCGGGTGGCCAGTGCCACCATCTCCTTCATCCGGGTGCGTGGGTCGGCCCCGGTGAAGTACTGGCCGACCCGGCGGCGCAGATTCACCGCGGTGCCGATGTAGAGCACCTCATCGGCGGGACCGCGGAACAGATACACGCCCGGCCGGGACGGCACACCGTCGGCCAGGTGACGCTTGCGACGCTGTGGGGCGGTGGCGTCGGGGAGATAGGCGCGTAACTCGGGATAGGTGCGCACCCCCTGGTTCCCGACGCGCTCGATGAGCCCGTGCAGCACATCGACGGTCGCGCGGGCGTCGTCGAGCGCCCGGTGGTTCGGGGTGGTGGTGGCCGAGAACAACCGTGCCAACGCCGAGAGCTTCACGCTGGGCGCCTCGTCGCGGGTCAACACCCGCCGGGCCAGCTTCACCGTGCACAGCACCTGCGGCCGCGGCCAGGGCAGACCGAGTCGCTGGGCGGCGGCCCGCAGGAACCCGATGTCGAAGCCCGCATTGTGGGCGACCAGCACCGCGCCCCGGGAGAATTCCAGGAACGCCGGTAGCACGGTGTCGATGCGGGGTGCGTCGTAGACCATCGCCGAGGTGATGCCGGTCAGCGCGACGATCTGCGGCGGGATGCTGCGGCCCGGATCGACCAGGGTGCCCAGTTCGCCGAGCACCTCACCACCGCGGATCTTGACCGCGCCGATCTCGGTGATCGCGTCATGGTCGTCGCCGCCGGGGGTGCTGGCGGTGGCGCGGCCTCCGGTGGTCTCCAGGTCCACCACCACGAAGGTGGTGTCGGCCAGCAGCAGATCGGCGAGCGGGTCACCCTCGGCGAAGCCGACGGACGAATCCACGTCGGCGAAGCTCAGCTGCTGCACACCGGTGACGGTAGGCCCCGACCCTGACAAGCCGGGCCAGCGTGTCGTCGGTCGGCGGGCGTGTCGGTACCCGTCGTTACGGTGCGGAGGAACTGCCCAGGAACGAAAGGTGACGGCGATGAATCAAGACCGGACAGGCCGAACAGATCGAGCCGACGAGCCATTGGACACCGGCTCGGTGGTGATCGACTGCGATGACTGCGCGGTGCGCGGACCGGGGTGCCAGGACTGCGTGGTGAGTGTTCTGCTCGGTGTGCCGGAGACTTTGCTGGACGACGAGCGTGAAGCACTGGCGGTGCTCGCCGAGGTCGGGCTGGCGCCCCGGTTGCGGCTCGTTCCGATCCATCGGAACGAGCGCCCGGATGGTAGAACTGGTGTGGCGTGAAGACACGCGAGTGACCTCCGGCAACGCCGGTACGCCCGAATTTAATCCCGGTCGCCTGTTAAGTTCACCTCTTCCGTTGGACAAGCCCGATGCCGTTTCGTAACCTATTCGAGACCTAACAGAAGTTCGTCGCGGCTGAATCGCAGTTGTAAGGACGCAATATCTTGAGGCCTGATCGCACACACCGACGTAAGAGTGGCGTCCAGCGACCCCTGATCGGTGCGTTAGCGGCCCTGACCGTGTTCGGCGGGATCCTCGCCTCCGGCGTGCAGGCCGACCCGGCCGACGATGCACTGGCAAAGCTGAACGAGTTGTCGCATCAGGCCGAGATCGCCACCGAGAACATGCACGCCGCCCAGCTCGACCTCGACACCAAGCTGGTCGCGCAGCGTGCCGCCGAAGAGAAGCACGCCGCCGATATTGCGGCGGTCGAGGCGGCCAAGGCCGATCTCGCAAAATTCCAGACCTCCGTCGACAAGATCGCCGCCGCCCAGTACATGGGCGGCCGCACCGATGGCCTGGACTCCATGCTCACCGCGAGTTCGCCGCAGGTGCTGATCGACCAGCTGGCCGTGCAGCGCGTGATGGCGACCGAGATGTCGGCGCAGATGCAGAACTTCCGGAACACCAACGTGCGGGCCGCGCAGGCCGAATCGGCCTCGGCCCAGTCCGCCGCCAACGCCAAGACCGCCGCCGAGCAGGCCGCCGCGGTGCGCGCGGACCTGCAATCCAAGCAAAGCAAGCTGCAGGTCGAGATCGCCGTCGTCAAGTCGCAGTACGAGGTGCTGACCCCGGCCCAGCGCGAGGCGCTGGCCGCCATTCCGCCGGTGCCCGCTTCGGTCCCGGTGCCGGCTCCGGAGGCGTTGCCGAACAACGATCCCGGCGTGCTGGCCGCCCCGCCGGCGGGTATCCCGCCGGGCGATGTCGCGCCGCCGCCCGCCGCCGCACCCGGGTCGGGCCCGGCCGTGGTGGCCGTGCAGGCCGCTCTGACCCGGATCGGTTCGCCCTATTCGTGGGGCGCCGAAGGCCCCGGCGCGTTCGACTGCTCCGGCCTGGTGAAGTGGGCCTTCCAGCAGGCCGGTGTCTCGCTGCCGCACTCCAGCTACGCGCAGGCCGCCGGTGGCCAGGCGGTCTCGACCGATCAGATGCAGCCCGGTGACGTCGTGTCCTACTACTCGGACGCGTCGCACGTCGGCATCTATATCGGTGACGGCATGATGGTGCACGCCTCCACCTTCGGCAAGCCCGTGGTGGTGGCGCCGGTCAACAACGCACCGATCTACAACGTGCGTCGGTACTGAGAACGTGCCTCGGTACTGAGACACGCACTGTGCGGCGCGCTGACCGCCGCCGTCCTGCTGACCGGGTGCCAGGCTGAATCACCGCCTGCGCCGCCGGTACCGAGCCCGACATCGAGTACTGCCGCGACGACCAGCATTTCGCTGCCCGACGGGCGCACCGCGCAGTTGCGTGGGCTCGGCGGTGCGCGCAGCGCCCCGATGGTCGAGCGGATCGGCGCCGAACTGCCCGGGGCGGCGGCCGCCGTCACCGCGTTCTGGGGCCCGGACTGGCCGCGCGAGATCGTGGTCGTGGTGACCGAATCCGACGAACAGTTCCGGGTACTGGCCCATGGCAGCCCCGATATCGCGGCGGCCACCACCGCGGACGGCATGGTGTTCGCGCCGGGCGCGGCGGCCATGAGTGACACCGCGCTGCGGATCGTGGTGCGCCACGAACTGTTCCACTACGCGGCCCGCCCGCACACCGTCGCCGATGCGCCGCTCTGGGTCACCGAGGGTGTCGCCGACTACGTCGGCCGGCCGGCGCCGGGCCCACCCGGGCCCGCACAGGCCGATCTGCTCGCCCGGTTGCCCGAGGACGCCGACCTGCAGACCGAGGGACCGGCACGCTCGCTGGCCTACGACCGGGCCTGGTGGTTCAGCAGCTACGTCGCGCAGCGGTACGGCCCGCAGACATTGCGTGCGCTGTATCTGCGGGCCTGCGGTCCCGGCCACCCCGATCCGGCCACCGCGGTTCGCGAGACCCTGCACGAGGATCTCGACGAGGTGTTGGCGCAGTGGCGCCGGTGGATGACCGGATAGCGTTGCCGGTCGGTACCGGCATGCCGGTAGTGAGGAGAACGATGACACGGGTGCTGTTGGTGACCAACGACTTCCCGCCGCGCCGCGGCGGCATCCAGTCCTACCTGGAGGCCTTCGTCGGGGAACTGACCGCGACGGGTGGCCACGAGCTGACGGTGTACGCGCCCACGTGGAAGGGTGCCGCCGATTACGACAAGGCGGCCGCCGAGGCCTCCGGCTACCGGGTGGTGCGACACCACAGCACCCTGATGGTGCCCGAGCCGACGGTTGCCAACCGGATGCGCGCACTGATCGCAGAGCACGACATCGAGACGGTGTGGTTCGGCGCGGCCGCCCCGCTGGCGCTGCTGTCACCGCTGGCCCGGCGGGCCGGGGCGACCCGGGTGGTGGCCAGCACGCACGGCCACGAGGTCGGCTGGTCGATGTTGCCGCTGGCGCGCACTGCGCTGCGCCGCATCGGTGACGACGCCGACGTCGTCACCTATGTCAGCGGCTACACCCGGAGCCGGTTCGCCGCGGCATTCGGCCCGCGGGCCCGCCTGGAGCGACTGTCACCCGGTGTCGACATCGACCGCTTTGCCCCCGATACCGTCTCGCGTGCGCAACTGCGCGTCCGGTACGGGCTGGGGGACCGGCCGGTGGTGGTGTGCCTGTCCCGGCTGGTACCGCGCAAGGGCCAGGACATGTTGATCCGCGCGTTCGGCCGGATCCGTCGGCGGGTGCCCGGCGCGGCCCTGGTGATCGTCGGCGGCGGACCGTATCGGGAGAACCTGGAAAAGCTCGCGCTGCGCGCGGGCGTCGCCGGCGATGTGCTGTTCACCGGCGGCGTCCCCGGCGCGGAGCTACCGGCCCACCACGCCATGGCCGATGTCTTCGCCATGCCATGCCGCACCCGCGGTGCGGGTCTGGACGTCGAGGGCCTGGGCATCGTGTTCCTGGAGGCCTCGGCCTCCGGCGTGCCGGTGGTGGCGGGCCGCTCCGGCGGCGCCCCGGAGACGGTACGAGACGGTGAGACCGGCTGGGTGGTCGACGGCACCGATGTCGACGCCATCGCCACGGCGGTCAGCGATCTGCTCGCCGACCCCGCCACCGCCACCCGGATGGGGGCGGCGGGGCGGGACTGGGTCGTGCAGAACTGGCAGTGGCGTACCCAGGGTGCGCGCCTGCAGCGACTGCTGACGCCCTGACACCAGGGGATCAGGCGTAGATCGCCGCGATCTGGTCGGCGAACTTCTCGGCGACCACCTTGCGCTTGACCTTCAGCGTCGGCGTCAGCTCACCGGTGTCCTCGGTGAAATCGACCGGCAGGATCCGGAACGTGCGGATCGCCTCGGCCTTGGAGACCGCCTGGTTGGCCTCCTTGACCGCCAGCTCGACCTCGCCCGTGAGATCCGGGTCTTCGGCCAGATCCGCCACCGTCGCCGACTCGGCCTTACCGTTGCGCTGTTTCCAGCCGACGAAGGCCTCGGGATCGATGGTGATCAGCGCGGCGATGAACGGCTGGGCGTCGCCGACCGCCATCGCCTGACTGATCAGCGGATGTGCGCGCAGCCGGTCCTCCAGCACGGCCGGGGCGACGTTCTTGCCGCCCGCGGTGACGATGATCTCCTTCTTGCGGCCGATGATCGTCAGGAAACCGTCGGCATCGATCGCGCCGAGGTCGCCGGTGTGGAACCAGCCGTCGGTGAACGCATCCGCGGTGGCCTGTTCGTTGCGCCAGTAACCGCCGAACACCACACCGCCACGCAGCAGCAGCTCGTCATCGTCGGCCAGGCGCATGCTGTTGCCGGGCAACAGCTTTCCGACCGAACCGACCTTGACCGCGCCCACCTGGTTGGCGGTGACCGCGGCGCTGCTCTCGGTCAGTCCGTAGCCCTCGTAGATGGTCAGTCCGACGCCGCGGTAGAAGTGCCCGAGCCGGGCACCCAGCGGCGCGCCACCGGAGATCGCGGCGCGGCAGTTGCCGCCGAGTGCGGCCCGCAGCTTGCCGTAGGCCAGCTTGTCGAACAGCGCGTGCTTGAGCTTCAGGACCAGACCGGGGCCGTTCCCGTCCTGAGCCTTGCTGAACTCGATGGCGGTGTCGGCGGCGATCTCGAAGATGCGGCCCTTGCCGTCGTTGCGCGCGTTCTGCTCGGCGGTGTTGTACACCTTCTCGAAGACCCGCGGCACCGACACCACCAGCGTCGGTTTGAACACCCCGAGGGCGGGCACCAGGTTCTTGATATCGCTGGTGAAGCCGAGGGTGACCTTGTTGGCGAACGCGCCGATGGTGATCGCCCGGGCCAGCACGTGCGCCAGGGGCAGGAAGACCAGCAGCCGCTCACCCTTCTGTAGCAGCGTCGGGAAGGCCGCCTTGGCACCGCGGATCTCGTAGAGCAGGTTGGAATGGGTGAGCTGGCAGCCCTTGGGCAGTCCGGTGGTGCCCGAGGTGTAGATCAGCGTCGCGGGATCGTCTGCCTTGATGGCCCCGACCCGGGCTTCGAGGGCGGCGGCGTCCTCGGCCTGCCCGGCCGCGGCCAGCACGTCGAGGGCGGGCTCGGCGGTGCTGCTCTCGATGCGCAGCACCGCACGCACGTCGGGCAGCTGGTCGGTCAGTTGTTCGACCCGGTCGGCATGGGCATCGGTCTCGGCGATCACCAGCACCGCGCCCGAGTCGTTGAGCACATGCCGGATCTGCTCGGGGGCCGACGTCTCATAGATCGGGACGGTGACGGCGCCGATCGACAGGATCGCGAAGTCGAAGATCGGCCATTCATAGCGGGTTGCCGACAGGATGGCGACCCGGTCACCGGCCTGAACGCCGTGGGCGATCAAACCCAAAGCTGCCGAACGGATCTGGGCTGCCGCCTGGGCGCAGGTGACATCGGTCCAGGCGCCTTCGACCAGACGCTGGAAGATCACATGGTCGGGATCCTCGCGCTCATGTGCATAGACCGAGCTGACGACGGTGTCATACTCGGCGATCTCGAACGATGCCGGAACGGTGAACTCACGCACGATCTTGGCCCCTCGGGTCCTGGTTACGGGTTACTGGCGAGTAAGCCTAATGGGCGCACGTCGGCCAGGTCACAGTGCTGCCGTCGGATATGTGAAGCTGGTGGGCGATGAACAGCGTGCAGATCGCCGATGAGACCTTTGTGTGCGCCGACCCGGCCGATGTCGGGCGGGCGGTCGCCGACCCGGCCGGTTGGCGGCGCTGGTGGCCGGACCTGCGGCTCACGGTGGTCGAGGACCGTGGTCCGGCAGGCCAGCGCTGGACCGTGGCCGGCGGTGTGACCGGCACCATGGAGGTCTGGCTGGAGACGATGATGGACGGCGTCATCCTGCACTACTTCCTGCACGCCGAGCCGCCCGGTGACCGCACGCAGCCCGATCTGGCAAAGCTGAACCACAACCGCCGGGTGGCGGGCAAGAGAATGGCCTTCGAGATCAAGACCCGGCTGGAGGCGCAGCGCCCCGTGGGGGTCTCCCGCCTGGCCTGATGCGATCGGTGTGCGACGGGGCGCCGGGCCTGGAGCGGTGAGGGTAGATTTCTGGGCGTGGCGGAGAAGACGGCGCAGACGATTTACATCGAGGCTGATCCCTCGACGGTGATGGACGTGATCGCCGATATCGGCACCTACCCGGAATGGGTGGCCGAATACAAGGAAACCGAGGTGCTCGACACCGACGGGGCCGGAAACCCGAAGACGGCCCGGCTGGTGCTGGACGCCGCGGTGCTCAAGGACACGATGGTGCTGTCCTACGACTGGCCCGCCGACCGTCAGTCCGTCACCTGGACTCTGGTCTCCAGCTCCCTGCTGAAAGCACTGCAGGGCGCTTATCGATTGTCTCCCAAGGGTTCCGGTACCGATGTGACCTATGAACTCTCCGTCGACCTGGTCATCCCGATGATCGGGCTGCTCAAGCGCAAGGCAGAACGCCGGCTCACCGATACCGCGCTGAAGGATCTCAAGAAGCGAGTCGAGGTGGGTGTGAGCTGAGTGCGGAGAATGCACCCGTGCCCGCCCGGGTCAGCCTGTTCGTCGGCAAGGGTGGGGTAGGCAAGTCCACGTTGGCCACCGCCACCGCTGTGCGTGACGCGCGCAGCGGGCTGCGGGTGCTCATCGTGTCCACCGACCAGGCCCATTCCACCGGCGATGTGCTGGGCGTCAGCATCGTCCCGACCGGGCGGCGCGAACCGACCCGGGTGCTGGCCGACCTGGACACCGGACCCGGCGACGGCGGTTTCCTGGACGCGCTGGCCCTGGACACCCTGGCGCTGTTGGAGACCCGCTGGCGTGACATCGCCGGCGTCTTGGAGCAGAAGTACCCGCACTCAGATCTGGGAACCGTTGCCCCGGAAGAGCTTTCGGCACTACCCGGCGTCCAGGAGGTGCTCGGGCTGCACGAGGTCGGCGAGCTCGCAGACTCCGGTCGGTGGGATCACGTGGTGGTGGACTGCGCCTCCACCGCCGACGCGTTGCGGATGCTCACCCTGCCCGCCACCTTCGGCCTCTACCTGGAGCGGGCCTGGCCGCGGCACCGCCGCCTCGCGCAGCCGGCCACCGACCCGGCCTCGGCCGCCGCGGTGACGTGGGTGGAGCGGATCGCCGACGGCACCGAGAGCCTCTCGGCCCTGCTTGCCGACGCCTCGCGGGTGAGCGCGCATCTGGTGCTCACGGCCGAGCGGGTGGTCGCCGCCGAGGCGGCCCGTACGCTCGGCTCGCTCGCGTTGATGGGTGTGCCCGTCGCCGAGCTCCTGGTCAACCAGATTCTGGTGCAGGACGATTCATTCGAGTATCGGAACCTGCCGGCCCATCCGGCTTTCGACTGGTACTCCGAGCGGATCGCCGAGCAGCAGGCGGTGCTCGACGAGCTGGACGCGGCCATCGGCGACGTGAAGTTGGTGCTGGTGCCGCATCTGGCGGGAGAGCCGATCGGGCCCAAGGCGCTCGGTGAACTCCTGGATGCCGCCCGGCTGCGGGACGGATCGCCGCCGCCCGGGCCGTTGCGCCCGGTGGTGGATCGTGAATCCGGAACCGGTCTCGATGCGGTGTACCGGATGCGGATAGAGTTGCCGCAGGTCGACCCCGGTGCGCTGACACTCGGCCGGGTCGACGATGACCTCATCATCGGCTCCGGCGGTATGCGGCGGCGGGTTCGATTGGCCTCGGTGCTGCGGCGCTGCATCGTGATCGGCGCACAGTTCCGGGGCGGGGAGTTGACGGTACGTTTCAGGCCGAATCCGGAGGTGTGGCCGAAGTGAGTGAGCACTCGGACATCCCGCCGGAACTGCGGCAACTGGCCCAGGCGATCCTGGACAAGCTCGATCCGGCGGTGCGGCTGGCGGCCGCACGTGCCGGCGCCGACGGCGCCGGACCCGGACCGTGCCAGCAGCTGTGGTGCCCGGTCTGCGCGCTGGCCGCGCTGGTGAACGGCGAACAGCATCCGCTGCTGTCGGTGATCGCCGAACACAGCGTGGCGCTGCTGACGGTGGTCCGCGCGATGGTCGGCGATCCGGAGCCGCCCCCACCACCACCACCGCCGCCCACCGACGGCGATCGACCGCCCAACGGATTCAGCCGCTACGAGCAGATCCCGGTGACGTTGGACGACTGACGGATCACGTGTGGTCGCACTCACTCAGCCTGGGTACAGTTGTCCCCGTCCGGCCCGGTCTCGGAACCGGGCGCCGTTGCAGGAGGGTCCATGTGGTTCTGGTTCTACAAGTACATCTTGATGGGCCCGTTGCTGTCGCTGCTGGGCCGGCCGAAAGTGCAAGGGCTGGAATATGTTCCGGATTCCGGTGCGGTGATCCTGGCCAGTAATCACCTGGCCGTCGCGGACAGCTTCTATTTGCCTCTGGTGGTCAAACGCCGCATCACCTTCCTGGCCAAGGCCGAGTACTTCACCGGCACCGGTCTCAAGGGCAAGCTGACCAAGTTCTTCTACTCCTCGACCGGCCAGGTGCCGATCGACCGCACCGATGCCGACTCCGCGCTCGCGGCGCTGACGACGGCGCAGCGAATTCTCGGCCAGGGCAAATTGCTCGGGATGTACCCCGAGGGAACCCGTTCGCCGGACGGCCGGCTGTACAAGGGCAAGACCGGCCTGGCCCGGGTCGCCCTGGAGAGCGGTGTCCCGGTCATTCCCGTCGCGATGATCGGAACCAACGTCGTCAACCCGCCCGGCAGCAAGATGTGGCACTTCGGCCGCGTCGAGGTCCGGTTCGGCAAACCGATGGATTTCAGCCGGTTCGAGGGATTGGCCGGTAACCGGTTCATCGAGCGCGCCGTCATCGACGAGGTGATGTACGAGCTGATGCGTCTCGGTGGCCAGGAGTACGTGGACCTGTACGCCGCCGATCTCAAGCTCGCGGCCGAAGAGGCCAAGGCCCCGGCCGCGGTCACCGCGGGGCGTCTTCGCCGCGGGCAGCGGGTCGGCGGGCTGTTCGCCCTCGACGGTGGCCGCCGCCGCGGGCACAGTGCCCGCCGCGATGATCACCGCGAGCGCCCACCACAGGTACGAGCCGCCGGCCAGCCGGCGCCACAGCGACGCCGCGGTCTCCTGGTGTTCGGGCATCAGGGTGATCGGCGTCCAGATCGTCAGCGCCAGACCCGCCAGCCCGGCCAGCGTCAGGGCCAGATGGCGCCGGCGCAGTCCGACCACCACCGTCACCACCACGGTGGGCAGCACCCACACCCAGTGATGAGACCACGACACCGGGGACACCACGAGGCCGAACATCGCCACGCAGATCACCGCCAGCACCGCCTCGTCGCTCTCGGGGCCGGCGCGCAGCAGCCGCAACACCGCCCAGACGGTGAGCCCCAGCACCGCGAAGCACAACACGACCCACAGCCCGAAGCGGGCGTCCTCACCGGCGCCGAGCCGGGCCAGCATGCCGGAGATGTTCTGGTTGGTGTTCAGGGTGGCCGACCCGATGCGGTCGGTGTCGCGCAATGTCTCGAACCAGTACACCCACGAGTCGCGCCAGGCCAGCGCGAACCCGAGCAGGGTGGCTGCCAGCGCCGAGGCCGTGGTCACCAGCAGCGCGCGCACATCGCGGCGCAGCAGGAAATACAGCAGGAAGACCGCCGGTGTCAGCTTGACGGCGATGGCCAGTCCCAGCAGCAGGCCGCGCGGCCACGGTGTGCGGCGCGGCACGCAGTCGGCGATCACCAGTGTCATCAGCACCACGTTGATCTGGCCGAACTCGAAGTTGGCCCGGATGGGTTCCACGAAGACCACCGCCGGGGCCACCAGTGCGGCGGCCAACCAGCCGCGGCGCGCCCAGGCCGGCGTCCGCAATGACGACGTGTCCCACACCCGCAGCCGGGTCAGCACGATATGCGTGGAGACGATCAGCAGCACCAGGGTGGTCAGGGTGATCGCGGCGCCGGCCGCGGGCAGTGACAGCCAGGCGAACGGGGCGAACGCCACGGCGGCCAGCGGGGGATAGGTGAACGGCAGGTCCAGCCCCGCCTGGGTCTGGAAGACGGTGGCGTCGTTGTACAGTTCCGTGCCGTCCAACCAGGCCCGTCCGCCCATCCGGTACACGTCGATATCGATGCGGTAGATGGCGTGCCCGAGCAGTCGCCACCCCGCCCAGGCCAGCACGCCCAGCGTGGCCAGCTGGAACAGCCGCCACAGCAGCACATGACCGAGCCCGGCCCGCCCGATGGCAGATCGCCCAGCCGGCCCGTCGGGCGTCCACCGAATCCTCATTTCGCCGACCAGCCTATCGGGGGGGGCGGCGACGCGATGGACGCACACGGTGGCCGATGCCTCCGAGCCGGTACCGACCGGCGTATCTTCTCGACCGTGCATCTGAACGTCCAGCTGGACTTCATCACCGGGGACCGCCTACCGCTACTGTGCTGCCTGATCGCTTTCATCCTGACGTTCTTCGTGACCCGTCTGATCGTCCGTTACATCCGCAGCCACCCCGGCACCGACGCGCCGCGCAAATGGTGGCAACCGCGCAACATGTCCGTCGGTGGTGGCGTCCATTTGCACCATGTGGTGATCGGCGTCGTGCTGGTGATGGTGTCCGGGGTGGCCATGGTGACGATGGCGGTCAGCGGCGGGGTCGCGGAGTTCACGGTCGCCGCAATCCTTTTCGGTATCGGGGCGGCATTGGTGCTCGACGAGTTCGCGCTGATCCTGCATCTGCAGGACGTGTACTGGGCCGAGGACGGCCGCACCTCGGTGGACGCGGTGTTCGTGGCGATCGCCGTGGCGGGGCTGCTGATCCTCGGGTTCAACCCGCTGTCCTTCTTCGATATCAACATCTGGCGGGCCGATGACACCCTGGCGGCCCGGGCGCTGGTCATCGTACTCGCGGTGCTGACGCTGGCGCTGGCGGTGGTGGTGCTGCTCAAGGGCAAGGTGTGGACCGGCCTGGTGGGTATGTTCATCACCCCGTTGCTGTTCATCGGCGCGCTGCGGCTGTCCCGGCCGCATGCGCCGTGGGCCCGCTGGCGCTACACGACGCGACCCCGCAAGATGCATACGGCGCTGGAACGGGAACGCAGGTTGCGCCGGCCGGTGGTGCAGGCGAAGTTGTGGGTGCAGCACGTCGTCGCCGGCGAGCCGCACTTCCCGGACGACGCCAAGGTCAACGAGGAACTGGACCGCGAGATCCATGCCGCGCCGGCACCGCCCGCCCCCAGTCAGGGAGTTGCTTGATCCATGCGCTTTTTCTACGACACCGAGTTCATCGACAACGGTCGCACCATCGAGCTCATCTCGATCGGGGTGGCCGCCGAGGACGGCCGCGAATATTACGCAGTGTCAAACGAATTCCCGCCGGAGCAGGCGGGCAAGTGGGTCCGCACCCATGTGCTGCCGAAACTCCCGCCGCCGTCATCGCAGCTGTGGCGCTCACGCAGGCAGATCCGGGAGGACCTGGAGGAGTTCTTCGGCATCGACGGTGACGAGGCGATCGAACTGTGGGCCTGGGTGGCGGCTTATGACCATGTGGTGCTGTGCCAGCTGTGGGGGCCGATGACCAGCCTGCCGCCGCAGATTCCCCGGTTCACCCGGGAGCTGCGGCAGTACTGGGAGGAGCGCGGCAGCCCGCGGATGCCGCCGCGCCCGCGCGACACCCACGACGCACTGGTCGACGCCAAGCACAACCTGCGGCGCTTCCAGATCATGACCGAGAACGACGACGACTACGCCCGGTGGGCCGCCGGTCGCTGATGGCTACCATGGAGCGGTGAACTGGACCGTCGACGTGCCCATCGACCAGCTGCCCGCGCTCCCGCCACTGCCCGAGGACCTGCGCCAGCGCCTCGATTCCGCACTGGCCAAGCCGGCGCTGCAGCAGCCCAGCTGGGATGCCGGTCAGGCCAAGGCGATGCGCACGGTGCTGGAGAGCGTCCCGCCGGTGACGGTGCCCTCGGAGGTCGAGAAGCTCAAGACCCAGCTCGGCGCCGTCGCCCGGGGTGAGGCGTTCCTGCTGCAGGGCGGCGACTGCGCCGAGACGTTCGTGGACAACACCGAACCGCATATCCGCGCCAACATCCGGACCCTGCTGCAGATGGCCGTGGTGCTGACCTACGGCGCCAGCATGCCGGTGGTCAAGGTGGCCCGGATCGCGGGCCAGTACGCCAAGCCACGCTCCTCGGACACCGACGCGCTGGGCCTGAAGTCCTACCGCGGCGACATGATCAACGGATTCGCCCCCGACGACGCCGTCCGCCAGCACGACCCGTCCCGATTGGTACGTGCGTACGCGAATGCCAGTGCCGCGATGAACCTCGTTCGTGCGCTGACCTCCTCGGGGATGGCGTCGCTGCAGGCGGTGCACGACTGGAACCGCGAGTTCGTGCGCACCTCGCCCGCCGGGGCCCGGTACGAGGCGCTGGCCGGTGAGATCGACCGCGGGCTGCGCTTCATGACGGCGTGCGGGGTCAACGACCGCAACCTGGACACCGCCGAGATCTACGCCAGCCACGAGGCGCTGGTGCTCGACTACGAGCGCGCGATGCTGCGGATGGACTCCGGTGCCGCGCCGGACTCGACCGACGAGCCCAAGCTCTACGACCTCTCCGCGCACTACCTGTGGATCGGTGAGCGCACCCGGCAGATCGACGGCGCCCATGTGGCGCTGGCCGAGGTGATCTCCAACCCGATCGGTATCAAGATCGGCCCCACCACCTCGCCGGAGCTGGCCGTCGAATACGTGGAACGGCTGGACCCCCGCAACGAACCGGGCCGGCTGACCCTGATCAGCCGGATGGGCAACGGCAAGGTGCGCGACGTGCTGCCGGCCATCATCGAGAAGGTGCAGGCCTCCGGGCATCAGGTGATCTGGCAGTGCGACCCGATGCACGGCAACACCCACGAGTCCTCGACCGGCTACAAGACCCGGCACTTCGACCGCATCGTCGACGAGGTGCAGGGATTCTTCGAGGTGCACCACGCGCTGGGCACCCACCCGGGCGGTATCCATGTCGAGATCACCGGTGAGAACGTCACCGAATGTCTCGGTGGCGCACAGGACATCTCCGATTCCGATCTGGCCGGCCGCTACGAGACGGCCTGCGATCCGCGGCTGAACACCCAGCAGTCCCTGGAGCTGGCGTTCCTGGTCGCGGAGATGCTGCGCGGTTAGCAGTCGGTCAGATGAGGTTGGGCAGATTGTTGCCCAGCGTCCAGGCGCCCATCGCCAACAGCCCGGACAGAATGAGCACGATGACCACCCAGGCCGCCAGCACCCGCTTGCTGCGCTGCCGGGTCCAGTGGAAATGCTCGAGCTCTATGCCGGCGAAATGCCCTGTGACGGGCTGATATTCGGGCTCATCCCGGAGCGGTTCGGCCGGCAGCGGTAGTTCGGCCGGCGTGAACACCCGGGTGTCGCGGCGCGGGTCGGGCGGGCGGGCGCCGGCGGTGCCGACATTCGGGTGCCGGTCGGTGCTGGGGTCCTGCAGGTCCCGGCTGTGAAATGCGGTGGCGGCGCGGTGCTGGGCCGACTGGTTCGGTGCCGGAACCCGGAACGCGGGCAGACCGAGTTCGTCGATCACCTCGCTCAGCGCATCGCCCAGTTCCGCGGCGTCGGCGAACCGGGCGGCCGGGTCGCGTTCGGTGGCCCGGCGGATCAGTTCGTCGAACTGCGCGGGCACCCCGGCGATGGCCGAACTCGGCGGGGGCACATCGTTGTCCATCCGCTGGTAGGCGACCGACAGCGCGGTGTCCCCGGTGAACGGGGTGCGCCCGGTGAGCAGCTCGTAGGCCAGGATGCCCACCGCGTACACATCGCTGCGGGGGTCCGAATCACCGGAGCCGACCTGTTCGGGAGACAGGTACGCGGCGGTGCCGAGAATGACGCTGGTAGAGGTGATTCCGGCCTCGGCGACGGCCCGGACCAGGCCGAAATCGGCGATCTTGACCTCGCCGTCATCGGAGATCAGCACGTTCTCCGGTTTCACGTCGCGGTGCACCAGCCCCGCGGCGTGTGCGACGGCCAGCCCGTCGCAGATCGGCGTCAACACCGCGGCGACCGCATGTGGCGGCATCGGCCCGCGCTCGCGCAGCAGTTCACGCAGGGTGCCCCCGTCGACCAGTTCCATGACCAGAAACGGCGGCTCGTCGCCGGGGGCTCCGCCGCCCTGGTCGTACACCGCCACCAGACCGTCACCCTTGAGCCGCGCCACCGCCTTGGCCTCGCGCTGGAACCGGGTGAGGAACTGGACATCCCCGGAATAGCGCGAATCCATCACCTTGAGCGCGACAGGCCGGTCCAGGCGGGTGTCCAGGCCGCGGTACACCGTGGACATCCCGCCGGTGGCGATCACGGCGTCGACACGGTAGCGCCCTTCCAGCGCGGCGCCGATGAGCGGGTCGGCTCGCTGGTAGGTCTCCATCGAAGTCATGGTACGGATCTCGATGACTCCGCTTAGAATCTGTGCGGTGAGCATCCCGGCGGCCAAAGACATCCTCGACCCCGACGAAACCGTCCTCGAACTTGCCGAGGTGTCGAAGCTTCTCGGCGTCTCGGTCACCAAGGTGCATCAGCATCTGCGCGACGGTCACCTGATGGCGGTGCGCCGCAATGGCTCCCTGGTCGTGCCGAAGGTGTTCTTCGACGACAAGGGCACCGTGGTCAAACCCCTTCCGGGTCTGCTCGTGGTCCTCAAGGACGGCGGTTTCGACGTCACCGAGGCGATGCGCTGGTTGTTCACCCCGGATCCGTCGCTGACGCTGAGCCGGGACGGCAGCACCGAACGTCTGGAGAACGCCCGGCCGGTGGACGCGTTGCGCTCCCACCAGGCCCGCGAGGTGCTGCGGCGGGCGCAGGCTATGGCTTACTGACCGGGCTCTCGGCCGTGTCGAGCGGTTCTTCCGGGGCCCGCGACAGCGAATACCAGGCCGCCACCGCACACGCGGTGGCAAGCGCCACGTGAATCCACGAGTACATGCCGTGCGAGCCGTCGGGTTTGAAGATCACCATGATCCAGGTCGAGAAGCCGGCGATCAGCGCGATCGCGGCGCGGCTCTGCCACAGCGTCGAGAGCACCGCCAGCGGCCAGGTGTAGTACCAGGGCAGCGCGGCGGGCACGAACAGCACCACCACGCCGAGCGCCAGGGTGATACCGGTCAGCGCATCGCGGTCGGTGTGCCGGAAACGCCACCACAGCAACGGAAGTGAGATCGCGATGATCGCGATCCCGATGATGCGGGTGACTTCGAGCACCGCGTAGAAATTGACCGGCATGACCAGCCCGCCGACGGCATTGATCAGGTTGGCCGTCGCGGTGGGCAGGGTGAGCCAGTTGATGATCTTCACGGAACCGGCCAGCGCGGTCAGCCAGCCCAGGCCGACCCCGGCCAGCAGGGACAGCACCGCGAACACCGCCCCGAAGATCGCCACCGACGCCGCGGTCGCGAAGGCGAAGGCCGGCACCGGACGGTAGCCGCGGGTGTCGCGCAGTCGCCGCATCCAGACCCACACCATGAACGGCAGGGCGATACCCGCGGTCGCCTTGACCGCCACCGCGGTGGCGATGAAACCCACCCCGATGATCGGTCTGCCGCCGAAGGTCAGCGCGATCGCGGCCATCATCAGCCCGACCATCAGCATCTCGTTGTGCACGCCGCCCATGAGGTGGATGATCACCAGCGGATTCAGCACGCAGATCCACAGTGCCGCAGCCGAGTTGGCACCGATATGGCGAGCGATCCGGGGCGTCGCCCAGATCAGCAGGGCCAGCCCCGGCAGCATGCACAGCCGCAGCAGCATGGTGCCCTCGACGACATTGTTGCCGACGATCATCGTGACGAACTTCGCCACCAGGATGAACGCCGGACCGTACGGGGCGGTGGTGGTGGTCCAGATCGGGCTCACATCGTCGAGCAGGGAGTTCTGATTCTCGATCGGGCCCACGACGTAGGGGTCGAAACCGTCCCGTAGCAGCGCGCCCTGCGCCAGATAGGAATAGGTGTCGCGGCTGAAGACCGGCGCGCTCAGCAGCAGCGGCGCCAACCAGAAACCGGTGGTCGCCAGCATCGTGTACTGGCTCGCGGTGCCATCGACGACGCGCCGGCCCAGCCACAGCCAGGCCAGCAGCATCAGCGCGACGCCGCCCCAGAGCAGGACCGAGGACAGCACCAGGCCGTGGCCGAAACGCAGCCAGGACATGTGCAGCGACTCCAGCAGCGGATCGTGCAGGCGGGTGCTGCCCGCACCGAGACCGCCGGCGGTGATCAGCGCCGCGCCGAGGAAACCCAGCCGGGCCGGCCGCGCCTCGGGCGATGCGGCGAACACCAGCAGCCGGGAAAGCTGGGTGCGGAGACCACGTCCCGTGGACTCGACGGATGCCGGGGTGGTCATCTCCTCAGGCGGACCGGTTCGACGCCAGACTGGCCAGCTCGGCGAGGCCGATCTTGGCCTGCGGATCGATCTGGGCCTCGTTGAGCGTCTCGATGGCGCGGCGGTTCAGCATGTCGATGCGGCTCTCCACGGCGGCCAGCGCACCGACCGATTCGATGGCCATGCACACCTCTTTGACGGCCACGTCGGTCAGCTCGGTGCCGATCGACTCGCGCAGCAGCTTCGCCGCCGCCGGGTCGCTGCGTTCGGCGAGCTCGACCGCCTCGGCCAACAACACGGTGCGCTTGCCGGAACGCAGGTCGTCTCCGGACGGCTTCCCGGTGACCTGGGGGTCGCCGAACACCCCGAGCACGTCATCGCGCAGCTGGAAGGCGACGCCGAGGTCGGTGCCGATCTGATGGAACACGGCCTGCACATCGGGCCGGTCGGCCGCGGCGGCCGCTCCGAGCTGCAGCGGGCGCGAGACCGTGTAGGAGGCGGTCTTGTAGGTGTTGACGTTCATCGCCGACGCCACCGAGTCCGCCCCACTGGATTCCGCGACGATGTCGAGGTATTGCCCGCCCAGGACCTCGGTGCGGATATCGGCCCACACCTTGTGCACCCGGACGTGTGCGTCGGCAGGCAGATCGGCGGTCGCCACGATGTCATCGGCCCACACCAGGGACAGGTCACCGAGCAGGATCGCGGCCGACAGGCCGAACTGCTCCGAGGAGCCCAGCCAACTGTTGGTGCGGTGCCGGTCGGCGAAGTGCCGGTGCACGGTCGGAAGCCCGCGGCGGGTCGCCGAGGCGTCGATGACGTCGTCATGGGCCAGCGCGCAGGCGTGCAGCAGTTCCAGCGCGGAGAACAGCCGCAGGGCCTGTGCGTCGGACTGCCTGTCTTCACCGGCCACCGCGCGCCAGCCCCAGTAGGCGAAGGCCGGGCGCACGCGTTTGCCGCCGCGGAGAACGAATTCTTCGAGGGCCGCCGTCAGTTCGGCGTACTCGGGACCGATGTAGGCGGAATCGCGCCGGCGTTCGGCCAGATACTGCCGAAGCTGCTCGACGACGGCGTTGACCAACTCGGCGGCCGACGGTGCCGCTGTGTACACGCTCAGCGGTCGCCCCTTTCTGATCCCGATTTGCTCCCCCGAGCGTCTTCAGCGTAGAGCGTCGCCGGTGCCTCATGGCAGTCAGGCACGCCTACAACCACGCAATTATGCGGGCGTCCGGCCAAATGTGCGCGGTGGCCCGTATCAGTCGGCGCCGATCTTCGGGGACTGGTCGCGGCTCACCCAGGCGACGGAGGCGAGGATGCCCGCCACGATCAGCGATCCGATGCCCAACCAGATCGCCGCACCGGTGAACGATCGCGCACTGGGATCGGTATAGCGGGCCTGGGCGTTCATCGTGGTCACGACGCCGGGCTTGAGCTTCCATTCCACGACGTCGCTCGATATCTGGTCGCCGTTGGTGGAGGTCACCTCCCCGGGAAAGGAGACACTGAGCGAGACGTCGGCCTCGGGGTCGCTCAGCGAGGTGAGGTCCACCCGTCCCTCGAGGATCACCAGGTTCCCGGCGCGCCGCAGGGAGATGTCCACCCCGGCGGCGTCGCGGTTCATGTTCGCCAGCTGCGGCAACTCGGCGAAGGTCAGGTCGGAGAACACCGCCTGGGAGCCGACGTAGTCGCCGCGCTCGTACCGGGACACCGCCACCTTGTTGCTGAACGGCAAGGAATTCAGCAACTGCGGTCCCTTGTCATCGTCGTCGCGGGGGATCGCGGCGGCGACGATCTGCCCGGACACCCGGTCATCGGGGGACACCGTGATCGAGGCACGTACCCGGACACATCCGACGGCCAGTGGGACGAGGATCAACAGCAGCAGGACCAGGGCGGGAAGCCGGTGGCGGCGGGGGCGCGCGTGCACCTGGCAATCGTGCCAGACCCGGTCAGTCCAGGGGCAGCGACCGGCCGAGGATGGCGAAGGCCCGGGGGTCGCCGGCGAAGTGGTAGTCGCGGATCACATCGCCGAACCCGAGCCTGCGGTACAGCCGCCAGGCCCGGTTTGCCTCACCGTTGATCTCCGGCGTGGACAGCAGCACGTGTGCCTCGGTGCGCCCGGCGAGCAGCCGGCGGGCCAGGGCCTCACCGAGACCGTGCCCCTGGGCGCGGGGATGGATGTGCAGTTCGGTGAGCTCGAAATAGTCTCCGAGCAGCGCCTCTGCCCGGTCCGGATCGGTGCCGATGCGGCGCAGGCCGTGCACGACCTGTTGTTGCCACCATTGATCGGGCGCCCCGCTGTAGCCGTACGCGACGCCGAGCAGTTCGGTGCCGTCGAGCGCTGCGACGGCCTTCCAGCCCACCCGGCGGGTGTGCTCCAGCCACATCGACGCACGCTGCTCTTCGGTGCCGCGCGGATAGCGCATCGCCTCGACATAGACGCTCAGTGCCTCGGGTAGCCGCCGGCGCATCACATCGGCCGAGAGATCCACCAGATATGTCGGCAACGGGTGTCCTTCGCGGTCTTGTTCGGTGCGCACGGTCGGGGTTCATTATCGGGCCCCGGTTCGGGGTTGTGGTCGCGCGGGTGAGGTGATGACCGACTTTGGTGCCGTACGTCATACAATCGTGTACCAAGTAGGTGGTACGGCTCAGATTGACCTCGTATCATGGACATCAGACGTCCGTGATCGCGGGCGCACCACACGTTGATGACACGGTTCCGGAAGCACCGGGCCAGGGCGCGGACAAGGAGGGACGGATGCCACTCTCCGATCATGAGCAGCGCATGCTCGACCAGATCGAAAGCGCGCTCTATGCCGAGGACCCCAAATTCGCTTCCAGCGTTCGGGGTGGCAATCTGCGGGCCCCCTCGGCGCGTCGTCGGTTGCAGGGTGTCGCACTCTTCATCGTCGGCCTGGCGATGCTGGTGTCCGGCGTCGCCATCAACGCGACCTGGATCGGTGGTCTGCCGATCCTCTCCGTCATCGGCTTCATCGTGATGTTCGGTGGCGTGGTGTTCGCGATCACCGGCTCGCGGGCCTC
Source organism: Mycolicibacterium frederiksbergense (assembly GCA_030499155.1). Classification (GTDB taxonomy): domain Bacteria; phylum Actinomycetota; class Actinomycetes; order Mycobacteriales; family Mycobacteriaceae; genus Mycobacterium; species Mycobacterium frederiksbergense_A. Next base: position 3,913,731 of record JAUKNU010000001.1, read on the forward strand.
GGGTCCGGCCGACAAGTCGGCGCCCTCCTCGGGAGCGGCGCGGCCGAAGCGCGGCAAGAGCGCCGGCGGATCGTTCACCAGCCGTATGGAGGACCGCTTCCGTCGTCGGTTCGACGAGTAACGGCCCCACCCACTTCTCCCCACCGGGGTAGCTCCGATTCGGAGCTGCCCCGTTTTTTTTTGTGCGCGTGGCCGCCCGGGAACGCCGGCGTGTCGCTTCGGGCAGGGCGCTGCACCCACGATCTCCCCACTTCTCCCCACCGGGGCACATACCGCGGGTTGGTACGCGTTGAGCTGCGGTTTTGCACTGTTCGGCGGGTGTCGCACCGGTCCGAGGAGTGGGGCAGGACGTAACTTATGATCCGTAAGTGGGGCGTGGGGACAACTGGGTGGCAGCAAATGGAGCTAAGTGGGGGATTGTGGGGTAAAGTGGCGGACAACGGAGCAACCGGAGCTCCGCCAAGCGGGCAGAAGCGACTCGGGATCCAGCCGAGTGGTGGGAGGTGGCGAGATGTTTCTCGGCACCTACACGCCCAAGCTCGACGACAAGGGGCGGCTCACACTGCCCGCCAAGTTCCGCGACGCACTGGCAGGAGGGTTGATGGTCACCAAGAGTCAAGATCACAGCCTGGCCGTGTACCCGCGGACGGAGTTCGAGAAGCTGGCTGAAAAGGCGATGCTGGCATCGCGCAGCGACCCTCAGGCCCGCGCTTATGTGCGAAACCTGGCGGCCGGTGCCGATGAGCAACACCCCGATGCGCAGGGCCGGATCACCCTGTCGGCCGAACACCGCCGGTACGCCAACCTGTCCAAGGAATGCGTGGTGACGGGTTCACTCGGTCACCTGGAGATCTGGGACGCCCAGGCGTGGCAGCAGTACCAGGAGACCCACGAAGAGACCTTCTCCGCGGCCAGCGATGACACTCTTCGCGACATCATCTGACCATCCTGTCCGTGCAACGCGGCCTCTGTCCGAACCGGCCCTGGCGTACTTCCCCGACGCCAGGTCCGCACCCTCGGGCAGGGACCCCGTTGCAGGGGCGCCCCTTCGTAACAGGGGAGCCGCAGTGCCAGACGATCCCGATCATGGCCACGTCCCCGTCCTCCTCGACCGCTGCGTCGAGCTCCTGAGGCCGGCGCTGACCCGTCACCATCCCGACGGCACCGGAGCCGTCCTGGTCGACGCGACCCTGGGGGCCGGCGGGCACACCGAACGCTTCCTCACCGAACTGCCCGGGCTGCATGTCGTCGGCCTGGACCGCGACCCCGACGCGTTGCGCATCGCCACCGAACGGCTGGCGCCCTTCGGCGACCGCTTCCGGTCCGTCCGCACCCGCTACGACGGCTACTGGGCCGACAGGGACGAGAACGCCGTCGACGGAGTGCTTTTCGATCTCGGTGTCTCCTCGATGCAACTGGACCTGATCGACCGCGGCTTCTCCTACGCACACGACGCTCCGCTGGACATGCGGATGGATCCCGACGCCGAGCTCACCGCGGCCGACATCCTCAACACCTATGACGAGCGGGCGCTGGCCCGGGTGCTCCGTGAGTACGGTGAAGAACGGTTCGCCAGCCGGATCGCCTCCCGCGTCGTCAAACGTCGTGCGCGCCAACCGTTGAACAGCACCGCCGAACTGGTCGAGCTGCTGTACGAGGCGATTCCCGCCGCCACCCGTCGAACCGGCGGACACCCGGCCAAGCGCACCTTCCAGGCGCTGCGGATCGCGGTCAACGCCGAACTCGATTCGCTGCGCGACGCCTTGCCCGCCTCGCTGGCGGCGCTGTCCGGCGGTGGACGCATCGTGGTGATGGCCTATCAGTCCCTGGAGGACAAGATCGTCAAGGGGCTGTTCGCGGCCGCCACGGCATCGCGCACGCCGCCCGGGCTTCCGGTCGAATTACCCGGTTATGAGGCCGAATTCGTGACACTGACCCGCGGTGCCGAACAGGCGGACGCCGACGAGATCGAGCGGAACCCGCGAAGCGCCTCGGTGCGGTTACGGGCATTGGAAAAGGTTGCCGGAAAGGATGACTCATGAAGGGCAAGCGACCCGCACCGGTGCCCGGCGCCGACGAGCGCCGACGCGGCAACCCCCAGCGTGCCCGCGCCCGGCAGGCAGAAGCGCCGGCCCGTAAGCGCCGCGGCGCACCCGAACAGCGTCCGCAGCGGCCGGCACCGAAGACCACCCCGATGCGGCGACCCGTCGACGCGCCCGCACGGCCCAAGAACGCCAGCCAGGCCAAGGCCCGCGCCAAGGCGCGGAAGGCCAAGGCGCCCAAGGTCATCCGGCCGCCACTGCGCGAACGGCTGATCACCCGGCTGTCCGAGATCGAGTTCAACCCGCGGACCCTCGCGGCGCGGGTGCCGTTCGTGGTGCTGGTCATCGGCGCACTCGGTATCGGGCTCGGCGTCACGCTGTGGCTGTCCACCGATGCCGCCGAACGCTCCTATCAGCTCGGGCACGCCCGCCAACTGAACCAGGCGCTGGCTCAGCAGAAAGAGGCCCTGGAACGCGACGTGCTGGAGGCGCAGGCCCCGCCGGCGCTGGCCGAGGCCGCCCGCGAACTGGGCATGATCCCGTCCCGTGACACCGCGCACCTGGTCCAGGACCAGACCGGTGCGTGGATGGTGGTGGGCACACCCAAGCCGGCCGAAGGCGTACCGCCGCCGCCACTGAACTCCCCGTTGCCGGACGACACCCCGGTGACCGAACGGCCGGCGCGTCCGGCCGCCGACGCCCCGCCGGCGCCCCGGGTCGTGGATCCGCGTGAGGTGGTGGTGCGGGTACCGCCGCGGGAGCAGACCCCGGTCCCGGCGACGCCGCTGACCGCACCGGTTGCGCCGCTGGCGCCGGTCGGGCCGCCGGCTGCCCCGACCGATCCCGCGGTGCTGCCGCCGGTCGCCGACCTGCCACCCGCTCCGCTGCCGGCGGATGGTCTTCCGCACCTGGCCGCTCCGGCACTGCCGGCGCAGCCCGGCCCGGTCGGCGGCATCGAAAACGTCGGGCCCGCGCCGATCGAGGCGCCGGCCCCGGTCGGGGTCCCGCCGGTACCCGAAGTTCCCGTCGCATGAGCCGCAAGTCGCAGGAACACGCCGCCACCGACCGGCGCATCCGTCGCCCCGAGCCCCAGAGCGGTGTGCGCAGTTCGTCCTTCGTGTTCCGGCACCGGGCGGGCAATGTCGTCATCTTCCTGGTCCTGGTCGTCGCCGCGGCGCAGCTGTTCAACCTCCAGATCTCCAATGCTGCCGGATTGCGCGCGGAAGCCGCCGGTCAGCTCAAGGTGACCGATGTGCAGAAAGCGGTGCGCGGCAGCATCGTCGACCGCAACGACGACAAGCTCGCCTTCACCATCGAGGCGCGGGCGCTGACCTTCCAGCCCGTCAAGGTGCGCAAGCAGCTGGAGGAGGAGAAGGCCAAGGATCCCGATGAGCCGGATCCGGACACCCGGTTGCGGGAGATCGCCACCGAGATCGCGACCCGGCTGAACAACCGGCCCGACGTGTCGACCCTGCTCAAGAAGCTCACCAGCAAGGAATCGTTCGCCTACCTGGCCCGCGCCGTGGACCCGGCCGTCGCCGAGGCCATCATGGCCAAGTTCCCCGAGGTGGGCTCCGAGCGTCAGGACATCCGCCAGTACCCGGGCGGTTCGCTGGCCGCCAACATCGTCGGCGGAATCGACTGGGACGGACACGGTCTGCTGGGGCTGGAAGACTCGATGGACGCCAAACTGGCCGGCACCGACGGTTCGGTCACCTATGACCGCGGCTCCGACGGTGTGATGATCCCGGGCAGCATGCGCAACCGCCACGAGGCGGTCGACGGTTCCACCGTGCAGCTCACTCTCGATGACGACATCCAGTTCTACGTCCAGCAGCAGGTCCAGCAGGCCAAGGACGTCTCGGGCGCGGCCAATGTCTCCGCCGTCGTCCTGGACGCCAAAACCGGTGAGGTGCTGGCGATGTCGAACGACAACACGTTCGACCCCTCGCAGGACATCGGCAGGCAGGGCACCCGACAGATGGGCAACCCCGCCGTCGCCTCACCCTTCGAGCCGGGCTCGGTGAACAAGATCGTCACCGCCGCAACGGCCATCGAGATGGGACTGACCAATCCCGACGAGGTGCTGTCCGTCCCGGGCTCCATCGACATGGGCGGGGTGACCGTCAAGGACGCCTGGAACCACGGCGTCGACCAGTACACCACCACCGGCGTATTCGGGAAGTCCTCCAACGTCGGCACCCTGATGCTGGCGCAGCGCGTCGGGCCCGAGAAGTTCGCCGAGATGCTCACCAAGTTCGGTCTGGGCGAGCGCACCGGCGTCGGGTTGCCGGGCGAGAGCGCCGGACTGGTGCCACCGATCGATCAGTGGTCGGGCAGCTCATTCGCCAACCTGCCCATCGGGCAGGGTCTGTCGATGACCCTGCTGCAGATGGCGGGGATGTACCAGGCCATCGCCAACGACGGAGTGCGCATCCCGCCGCGGGTCGTCAAGGCCATCGTCGACGCCGACGGCACCCGCACCCCCGAGGAAGCGCCGGAACCCATCCGGGTGGTCTCCCCGGAGACCGCGGTCGCGGTGCGCAACATGCTGCGCGCCACCGTGCAGCGCGACCCGCGCGGCGTCCAGCAGGGCACCGGCTGGCAGGCGGCCGTCGAGGGCTACCAGATCGCCGGGAAGACCGGAACCGCCCAGCAGATCAACCCCAACTGCGGCTGCTACTACGACGACCACTACTGGATCACGTTCGCCGGGCTGGCTCCCTCGGATGATCCGCGCTACGTGATCGGCATCATGGCCGACAACCCGCGCCGCACCGCCGACGGACAGCCGGGCACCACCGTGGCCCCGCTGTTCCACAACATCGCGGCCTGGTTGCTGCAGCGCGAGAACGTGCCGCTGTCCGCCGATCCCGGTCCGCCGCTCACGCTGCAGGCCACCTGAGCAGCGTCCCGGGCCTCGACAGGCAGCCCGGTACTGTGGCAACGCCATGAAACTGCGTCCCTCCCAACCCCTCGGTGAGCTACTCGGACCGCTGGCCGAGCGGATCGGGGTGCCAGCCGTGAGCGCGCACACCCGGGTGACCGGTGTGACGCTGCGCAGCCAGGACGTGCGGCCCGGGGATGTGTTCGCTGCGCTGCCGGGTGCGTCCGCGCACGGAGCCCGGTTCGCCGCGGACGCCGTGGCCGCCGGTGCGGTGGCCGTGCTGACCGATCCGGCCGGCGCCGGCCAGCTGCCCGCCGACCTGGACGCGGCCGTGCTGGTGCATCCCGAACCGCGCGCGGTCCTCGGTGCGCTGGCCGCCGATGTCTACGGCCATCCGTCCCGGACGCTGCGCGTCATCGGCGTCACCGGCACGTCCGGGAAGACGACCACCACGTATCTGATCGAGGCGGGCCTGCGGGCCGCGGGCCGGACCGCAGGGCTGATCGGCACCGTCGGCATCCGCATCGACGGACGTGACGAGCCCAGTTCACTGACCACCCCGGAGGCCCCCGATCTGCAGGCGCTGCTGGCGGTGATGCTGGAACGCGGGGTGGACACCGTGGTGATGGAGGTGTCCAGCCATGCGCTGACGCTCGGCCGGGTCGACGGGACGGTCTTCGAGGCCGGCGGATTCACCAATCTCTCTCGCGACCACCTCGACTTCCATCCGACGATGGAGGACTATCTGGACGCCAAGGCCCGGCTGTTCGAACCGGATTCGCCCACCCACGCCGCGCGCGCGGTGGTCTGCGTCGACGATGACTGGGGCCGCCGGATCGCCGACCGGTCCACCTCACCGGTGCGGGTCAGCGCGGGGGGTGCGGACGCCGACTGGGGGATCGACGCGGTGCGCGCGGTCGGGCGGGGCGGTCAGGAGTTCGTCGCCGTCGACCCCGCCGGGGTGCACCACACGCTGCAGATCGGGCTGCCGGGGCGATACAACATCGCCAACGCGTTGCTCGCGGTCGCGCTGCTCGACGTGGTCGGGGTGTCACCGGAGCAGGGCGCGCCGGGTCTGCGGGCCGCCGCGGTGCCGGGCCGGCTGGAGACCGTCGACCGCGGTCAGGATTTCCTGGCGCTCGTCGACTACGCCCACAAGCCGGGCGCGCTGGAAGCGGTGCTGCAGACGCTGCGCGACCAGGAGCCCGGTGCCCGGATCGCCGTGGTGTTCGGCGCCGGCGGTAACCGGGACGTCGGCAAGCGCGAACCGATGGGCCGGGTCGCTGCCGCACTGGCCGATCTCGTCGTCGTCACCGATGACAACCCGCGCGACGAGGACCCGGCCGCGATCCGGGCCGCCGTGCTGGCCGGGACGGCCGGGCCCGGCGGCGAGGTCGTCGAGATCGGGGACCGCCGCGCCGCCATCGACCACGCCGTGGCCTGGGCCCGCACCGGGGATGTGGTGCTGATCGCCGGCAAGGGCCATGAGTCGGGGCAGACCAGCCATGGCGTCACCCGCCCGTTCGACGACCGGGTGGAGCTCGCCGACGCGCTGACCGCCCGCGGGTGGACCCGATGATCGCGTTGACGCTGGCCCGGGTCGCCGCGATCGTCGGTGGCGAGCTGGCCGATATCACCCCGGCCGAGGCCGAATCGGTCCGGATCACCGGAACCGTCGAGTTCGACTCGCGGGCGGTGACCCCCGGTGGGTTGTTCCTGGCTCTGCCGGGCGCCCGCTCCGATGGCCACGACTTCGCGGCCGCGGCCATCGCCTCGGGGGCGGTGGCCGTGCTGGCCGCCCGCCCGGTCGGCGTGCCGGCCGTCGTGGTGCCCGCGGTGGCAGCCGCCGACACCGCGTCGGGCGCGCTGGAACATGACGACGCCGCAGGGTCGGGTGCCGCGGTACTGGCCGCGCTGGCCAAGCTCGCCGCCGCGGTGGCCGCCGAGTTGGTGGCCGGCGGGCTGCGCATCATCGGGGTCACCGGGTCGTCGGGCAAGACCTCGACCAAGGATCTGCTGGCCGCGGTGCTGGCTCCGCTCGGCGAGGTGGTGGCCCCGCCGGGTTCGTTCAACAATGAGCTCGGCCACCCGTGGACCGTGTTGCGGTCCACCGTTGACACCGACTTCCTGATCCTGGAGATGTCGGCACGCCATCCCGGCAATATCGCGGCACTGGCCTCCATCGCGACCCCGTCCATCGGTGTGGTGCTCAACGTCGGCACCGCCCATCTCGGTGAGTTCGGCTCGCGGGAGATCATCGCGGCCACCAAATCGGAGCTGCCGCAAGCTGTTCCGCCCTCCGGCGTGGTGGTGCTGAACGCGGACGATGCGGCGGTCGCCGCGATGGCCGCCAAGACCGCGGCGCGGGTGGTGCGGGTGTCGCGCGGTAGCGGTGCCGATGTCTGGTCGGCGGACGAGAGTCTCGACGAGCTGGCGCGCCCGCGATTCACGCTGCATGCCGGCGACGGTGCGGTCGACATCGCGCTGGCGGTGCACGGCGAACACCAGGTGTCCAATGCGCTGTGCGCCGCGGCGGTCGCGCTCGAATGCGGGGCGACGCTGCAGCAGGTGGCCGAGGCCCTCGCCACGGCCGGTCCGGTGTCGGCGCGACGGATGCATGTCAGCACCCGCGCCGACGGCGTCACCATCATCAACGACGCCTACAACGCCAACCCCGATTCGATGATGGCCGGACTGAAGGCGCTGGCCTGGATGGCGCGTGAGTCCGTCTCCACGACGGGCCGGAAACGCCGAAGCTGGGCCGTCCTGGGGGAGATGGGCGAGCTCGGCGACGACGCGATATCCGAACACGATCGCATCGGCAGGTTCGCCGTGCGCTTAGATGTGTCTCGTCTGGTTGTCGTGGGAACCGGGAGACCGATGAGCGCCATGCTCCAGGGGGCGGTGATGGAAGGCTCGTGGGGCAGTGAAGCGGTGCTGGTTCCCGACGCCGACGCCGCGCTGGATGTGCTGAGGGCCGAACTGGCCGAGGGAGACGTTGTACTTGTGAAGGCCTCGAACGCCGCCGGACTCGGCGCGCTCGCCGATCTGCTCGCCGAGCAGGGGGATCGGTAGCGGTGAAGCAGGTCCTGTTCGCGGTCGCGATCGCGCTGGCGGTCTCGATCATCCTGACGCCCGTGCTGATCCGGCTGTTCACCAAGCAGGGGTTCGGCCAGGAGATCCGTGCGGACGGCCCGCCGAGTCACCAGAAGAAACGCGGCACGCCGTCGATGGGCGGTGTCGCGATCATCACCGGTATCTGGGCGGGATACCTGGGCACCCACCTGGTGGGACTGGCGTTCAACGGTGAGGGTCCGTCCGCGTCCGGTCTGCTGGTGCTCGGGCTGGCGACCGCGCTGGCGATCGTCGGCTTCATCGACGACTCGATCAAGATCCGACGGTCCCGCAACCTGGGCCTGAACAAGACCGCCAAGACCGTCGGACAGCTGACCGCGGCGGTGTTGTTCGGCGTGCTGGTGCTGCAGTTCAGCAATGCCGAGGGACTGACGCCGGGCAGCGCCCAGCTGTCCTACGTGCGCGAGATCGCCACCGTCACGCTCGCGCCACTGGTGTTCGTGGTGTTCGTGGTTGTGCTCGTCAGCGCCTGGTCCAACGCGGTGAACCTCACCGACGGACTGGACGGACTGGCTGCCGGCGCGATGGCGATGGTCAGCGCCGCCTACGTGCTCATCACGTTCTGGCAGTACCGCAACGCCTGTGCGACCAGCCCCGGGCTCGGCTGCTACAACGTGCGCGATCCGCTGGATCTGGCGCTGGTGGCCGCCGCGACCGCGGGTGCCTGCATCGGCTTTCTGTGGTGGAACGCGGCCCCGGCCAAGATCTTCATGGGCGATACCGGGTCGCTGGCGCTGGGCGGCATCATCGCCGGCCTGTCGGTGACCAGTCGCACCGAGATCCTGGCCGTGGTGCTGGGTGCCCTCTTCGTCGCCGAGGTGACCTCGGTGGTGGTGCAGATCCTGGCTTTCCGCACGACCGGGCGTCGGGTGTTCCGGATGGCGCCGTTCCATCACCACTTCGAGTTGGTGGGCTGGGCCGAGACGACGGTGATCATCCGGTTCTGGCTGCTCACCGCGATCGCGTGCGGTCTGGGCGTCGCGCTGTTCTACGGCGAGTGGCTGTCCATCGTCGGCGCGTAGATGCGATGACGTCTGGGTGCCACGGTTTCGCCGAGACCCGCGCAATGGTTGCTTTTGTGGCCGTCACAGCGACCGCTTTGCGTTTCTCGGATTAGCTGACCACCGTCGATCGGACCGTTACCGCGACACGCCCCAGATATCCGCGCCCTCCGGCGCGGTACGGGGGAGGATTCTGGGGTGCAGGGGACTAGTGGGGCTGGCGTGACGCCTGTGACTCTTGTGAGTGGCGGGTGAACAATCTCCTGACCGCGGCGCGGGCGCGGTTGCGCCGTCGAGGCACGTCCGGTGCCGACGAGGCCGCCGCCAAGAAACCCGCCACCGTCGCCGCGACGGAACAGCCGCGCACCCGCTTCGGTGTCTGGCTCAGCCGGCCGATGACATCGTTCCACCTGATCATCGCGGTGGCCTCCATCCTGGTGACGCTCGGACTGATCATGGTGCTCTCCGCGTCGGGGGTCTACTCCTATGACTCCGGCGGCTCGCCGTGGACGGTGTTCCTGAAGCAGGTGGTCTGGACTCTCGTCGGGCTGGTGGCGTTCTACATCGCGCTGCGGATGCCGATCAGGATCATGCGCAAGCTGGCGTTCCCGGCCTTCGCGTTCACCATCGTCCTGCTGGTCCTGGTGCTGGTCCCGGGAATCGGCAAGGTCGCCAACGGTTCCCGCGGCTGGTTCGTGTTCGGCGGGTTCTCCATGCAGCCCTCGGAGCTGGCCAAGATGGCCTTCGCCGTCTGGGGTGCCCACCTGCTGGCCACCCGCCGGATGGAGCAGGCCACGTTGCGTCAGATGCTGGTGCCGCTGCTGCCCGCTGCGGCGCTGGCGCTGACGCTGATCTTCATGCAGCCCGACCTCGGGCAGTCGGTGTCGCTGAGCATCATCCTGCTCGGCCTGCTCTGGTATGCAGGCCTGCCGCTGAAGTTGTTCGTGAGCACCGTGTCCGGCGCGGTGATCGCCGCCGGCATCCTGGCGGTGTCCGCCGGGTACCGCTCGGCGCGCGTGCAGTCCTGGCTCAACCCAATGGCCGACGCCCAGGGCTCGGGATATCAGGCACGGCAGGCGCGCTACGCACTGGCCAACGGCGGGTTGTTCGGTGACGGACTGGGCCAGGGCACCGCCAAGTACAACTATCTGCCCAACGCCCACAACGACTTCATCTTCGCCATCATCGGCGAAGAGCTCGGTTATATCGGTGCCGCCGGAGTGCTGTGCCTGTTCGGTCTGTTCGCCTACACGGGTATGCGGATCGCCCGCCGCTCGGCCGATCCGTTCCTGCGCCTGCTCACCGCGACGGTGACCATGTGGGTGATCGGTCAGGCCTTCATCAACGTCGGTTACGTGGTGGGCCTGCTGCCGGTGACCGGGCTGCAGCTGCCACTCATCTCCGCCGGCGGAACATCGACGGCAACAACGATGCTCATCCTCGGCGTGATCACCAACGCGGCCCGACACGAACCCGAGGCGGTGGCCGCGCTGCGGGCCGGCCGCGATGACCGGGTCAACCGGCTGCTGCGGCTGCCGCCGCCGGTGCCGTATGTGCCCAGCCGCCTCGAAGTGGCTCGTGACCGGCTGCGCACCAAGGAGGGCAAGACACCCGCCAAGGCCGTCAAGAAGGCACCGCCGAAGTCGCCCCCCAGGGCCGGCGCCAAGGCTCCGGGGAAAGCCTCCGCGAAAGCCTCTTCGAAGGCTGCCGCGAAGGCCTCCTCGAAGGCCAGGGCCAAGCAGCCCCGCAAGGCCCCGGCGGCCGATGCACGCCGAACTGCCCAGCCGGTCGAACGGACGGCACGGCGCGCAGGGCATCATGGAGAGGGCCGAAACGGCCGCCAGGGGCGAGGCCAACAGGGCCGTGCCCGGTCATTGGAAGGTCAGCGTTACGGGTGAGCACGATATCGGTCGTTCTGGCGGGGGGCGGCACGGCGGGACACGTCGAACCCGCGATGGCCGTGGCCGATGCACTGACCGAATTGGACCCACAGGTACGGATCACCGCGCTGGGCACGGCGCGCGGCCTGGAAACCCGCCTGGTCCCTGAGCGCGGCTACGACCTGCAGCTCATCACCCCGGTGCCACTGCCGCGCAAGCCGTCGGCGGATCTGCTCCGGTTGCCGCTGCGGGTGCGCACCGCGGTCCGGCAGACCAGGGCCGTGTTCGACTCCGTGCACGTCGACGTCGTTATCGGTTTCGGCGGGTACGTCTCGGTGCCCGCCTACCTGGCCGCGCGGCCCGGCCTGCGCCGGTCGCGGGTGCCGGTGGTGATCCACGAGGCCAACGCCAGCGCCGGCTGGGCCAACCGGCTGGGTGCGCGTTCGGCGCAGCGCGTGCTGGCCGCGACACCCGACCCCGGGCTCGGGAACGTCGAGGTGGTCGGGGTGCCGGTGCGTGCGAGCATCACCTCGCTGGACCGCGCCGCGCTGCGTGCGCAGGCGCGTGCCGCGTTCGGATTCGCCGAGGACGCCCGCGTGCTGCTGGTGTTCGGCGGATCCCAGGGTGCGCAGTCGATCAACCGCGCCGTATCCGGTGCGGCGGGAGCCCTTGCCGCCAAGGGCATTTCGGTGCTGCACGCGCACGGGCCGAAGAACACCCTGGACCTGCCCGAGCCCTCGGGGCCGCCCTATGTCGCGGTGGGATACCTGGACCGGATGGACCTGGCCTACGCCGCCGCCGATCTGGCCATCTGCCGATCGGGTGCGATGACGGTGGCCGAGGTCAGCGCGATCGGCCTGCCCGCAATCTACGTGCCGCTGCCCATCGGCAACGGCGAACAACGCCTCAATGCGCTGCCGGTGGTCGACGCCGGCGGCGGACTGCTGATCGACGACGCCGACCTGTCACCGTCGTTGATCGCCGACACCGTGGCCTCGGTGCTGGCCGATACCGATCGCCTGCGGCAGATGACGGCGGCCGCCGCACTGGCCGGGCATCGCGACGCCGCCCGCCGGGTGGCCGAGGTGGCGCTGCAGGTGGCGCGGCAGTATCGCTCGGACCGGAAGTCAGTGCGGTGAAGGGCCTACCGCCGGAGCTGCAGCGCGTGCACATGGTGGGCATCGGTGGTGCCGGGATGTCCGGTATCGCCCGCATCCTGCTCGATCGTGGCGGGCAGGTTTCGGGGTCGGATGCCAAAGAGTCCAGGGGTGTCGCGGCATTACGCGCCCGGGGCGCCCAGATCCGGATCGGGCACGACGGCTCGGCGCTCGACATGCTCGACGGTGGTCCGACCGCGGTGGTGACCACGCACGCGGCCATCCCGAAGACCAATCCCGAACTCGTCGAGGCCCGCCGCCGGGGTATCCCGGTGATCCTGCGCCCGGTGGTGCTGGCCAAGCTGATGGCCGGGGACACCACCGTGATGGTCACCGGTACGGCCGGAAAGACGACCACCACGTCGATGGTGATCGTGGCGTTGCAGCACAGCGGATTCGACCCCTCGTTCGCGGTCGGCGGGGATCTCGGCGCGGCCGGGACCAACGCGCACCACGGCAGTGGCCCCTACTTCGTCGCCGAGGCCGACGAGAGCGACGGATCGCTGGTGCAGTACCAGCCCGATATCGCCGTGGTGACCAATATCGAGGCCGACCATCTCGACTTCTTCGGAAGTGAGCAGGCCTATGTCGCCGTGTTCGACGCGTTCATGGAGCGCCTGACGCCCGGCGGCGCCCTGGTGGTCTGCGTGGATGATCCGGGCGCCGCCGCGCTCGCCGAACGCACTGCGGCGCTGGGCATCCGGGTGCTGCGGTACGGCAGCGCCGGTCAGCCCGAGCTGGCCGGTGCCCTGCTGGACTGGGAGCAGCACGGCACCAGCGCGGTGGCGACCGTGCAGTTGGCGGGGGAGGCCGGTCCGCGCACCATGCGGTTGTCGGTGCCCGGCCGGCACATGGCGCTAAATGCGCTGGCCGCACTGCTGGCCGCGATCGCGGCCGGCGCTCCGGCCGACGCGGTACTCGACGCCCTGGCCGAATTCGAGGGTGTGCGCCGCCGGTTCGAACTGGTGGGTGTCGCCGCGGAGGTCAAGGTCTTCGACGACTATGCGCATCACCCGACGAAGGTGTCGGCGGCGTTGTCTGCGGTGCGTGCGCTGGCCGCCGAATCACGGGGCCGCGCCATCGTCGTCTTCCAGCCGCATCTGTATTCGCGCACACAGACTTTCGCGCGCGAGTTCGGCGCCGCGCTGAGCGCGGCCGACGAGGTGTTCGTCCTGGATGTCTTCGCGGCGCGCGAGCAGCCCATTGCCGGGATCAGCGGGCGCAGCATCGCCGAGCATGTCAGCGTGCCGGTGCACTACGTACCGGATTTCTCGGCGGTCGCCGAGCAGGTGGCGGCCGCCACCGGACCGGGTGACGTGGTGGTGACGATGGGCGCCGGCGATGTCACCCTGCTGGGCCGCGAGATCCTGGACGCCGTGAACGCGCGCGCCGACCGGGCGGCGCGGTAGATGACCGGCCCGGCCGACGGGCGCGACGAGCCCGAGACCGTTGCGCCGGCCGCGCACGCCGCCGAGACCAGTGCGGCGGCCGCCGAGGACTCGCAGCCTGCGCAGGACCCCGACCCGCCCGAACCGGACACCGACCCGGATGCCGCGGCCGAAGACGCCGGGGCGGAAGAGGATTTCGAGGGGCCACGGCGGCGCGCCCGGCGGGAACGCGAGGAACGCCGCATCGCGCAGGCACGCGCCCAGGCCATCGAACACAACCGCCGCGAGGCCAAGCGCCGCGCCTTCGGCCGCGCCGAGGAGGCGCCGGCGCCCGGCCGTCGCGGTGTGATCCGCGGACTGAAGGTGCTGATGTGGTCGGCGCTGTTCGCGGTGCTGGCCGTCGGTGCGGGTCTGTTGCTGTATTTCACGCCGATCATGTCGGCGCGGGCGACGGTGATCACCGGGTTGACGGCCATCACCGAGGACGAGATCCGGCAGGCCGCGGCCGTGCCGTCCGGCACACCGCTGCTGCAGATCAACACCGACACCGTGGCCGAGCGGGTGGCCTCCATCCGCCGGGTGGCCAGCGTCCGGGTGCAGCGCGAATACCCGTCGACCCTGCGCATCACCGTCGAGGAGCGGATCCCGTTGGTGGTCAAGGACTATCCGGACGGTCCGCACCTGTTCGACAAGGACGGCGTCGATTTCGTGACCGCGCCACCGCCACCGGGCCTGCCCTATATCGACACCGAGGCGCCGGGTCCGAATGATCCGGCGACCCAGGCGGCGCTCGAGGTGCTCACCTCCTTGCCGCCGGAGGTGTCGGGTCAGGTGAGCCGGGTGGAGGCGCCGTCGGTGGCGGCCATCACACTGATCCTGTTCGACGGCCGGAAAGTGGTGTGGGGCACCACCGACCGTACTCAGGAGAAGGCGCTCAAGCTGGCCGCGCTGCTCACCCAGCCCGGGCAGACCTATGACGTCTCCAGCCCGGATCTGCCGACGGTCAAGTAGGACCGCGCGCGGGCGCCGAGGAGACACGGCGTGCAGCAGCGAGAAATTGTCGCGCCGTGTCGGCGCGCCTGCGGGGTTCCTGCGCCGGGTCGCCCTACCGTTCTGGTTGCGCGGAACTACTTGACATAACTCTAAGCCTATGGTTGAGGTTGAGGGTTTCGCTCACCGACATCGACATTCAGGTCAGGAAAGGGCGATCCGCGATGACCCCCCCGCATAACTACCTCGCCGTTATCAAGGTGGTCGGCATCGGCGGCGGCGGCGTGAACGCCGTCAACCGGATGATCGAGCACGGACTCAAAGGCGTCGAGTTCATCGCCATCAACACCGACGCGCAGGCGTTGTTGATGAGCGATGCCGACGTCAAGCTCGACGTCGGTCGTGACTCGACCCGCGGCCTGGGCGCCGGCGCCGATCCGGAGGTCGGCCGCAAGGCCGCCGAGGACGCCAAGGACGATATCGAGGAACTGCTGCGCGGCGCCGACATGGTGTTCGTGACCGCAGGCGAGGGCGGTGGGACCGGTACCGGTGGTGCGCCCGTGGTCGCCACCATCGCCCGCAAGCTGGGCGCGCTCACCGTCGGCGTGGTGACCCGGCCGTTCTCCTTCGAGGGCAAACGCCGGTCCAACCAGGCCGAGGCCGGCATCACCTCGCTGCGCGAGAGCTGCGACACCCTGATCGTGATTCCCAACGACCGGTTGCTCCAGATGGGCGATGCCGCCGTCTCGCTGATGGATGCGTTCCGCAGCGCCGACGAGGTGCTGCTCAACGGTGTCCAGGGCATCACCGACCTGATCACCACGCCCGGCCTGATCAACGTCGACTTCGCCGACGTCAAGGGTGTGATGAGTGGGGCGGGTACCGCGCTGATGGGTATCGGCTCCGCCCGCGGCGACGGACGCGCGCTCAAGGCCGCCGAGATCGCCATCAACTCACCGCTGCTGGAGGCCTCGATGGAAGGCGCGCAGGGCGTGCTGCTGTCGGTGGCCGGTGGCAGCGATCTCGGCCTGTTCGAGATCAACGAGGCCGCCTCGCTGGTGCAGGAGGCCGCGCACGCCGAGGCCAACATCATCTTCGGCACCGTGATCGATGATTCGCTGGGCGACGAAGTACGGGTCACCGTCATCGCCGCCGGATTCGACACCTCCGGTCCCAGCCGCAAACCCGTTGTCGGGGAAGGTGCGGCGGGCGTCGCCTCCGGCTCGGCCGGCAAGGTGCGTTCCAGCGTGTTCGAGCCCGCCGACGCCATGTCCGTCCCGGCGCACACCAACGGCGCGACGGTGAAGATCGGCGGTCCGGACGACGGTGGCATCTCCGACGACGATGTCGACGTGCCGCCGTTCATGCGCCACTGATCCGTCATGTCCGTCCGGGTTCGGCGCGTGACCACCACCCGCGCGGGCGGAGTCTCGGCACGGCCGTTCGACACCTTCAATCTCGGCGACCACGTCGGCGATGATCCGGCCGCAGTGGCCGCCAACCGGAAACGGCTGGCGAACGCGATCGGCCTTGCCGAGGACGCGGTGGTGTGGATGAACCAGGTGCACTCGGCCAATGTGGCGGTCGTCGAGGGTCCGCAGGATATAGCCGTCGACCAGACCGATGCGCTGGTGAGCACCACCCGCGGCCTGGCGCTGGCGGTGGTGTCCGCGGACTGTGTCCCGGTGCTGCTGGCCGACGCCCGCGCCGGCATCATCGGCGCCGCGCATGCGGGCCGGGTGGGTGCGCAGCTCGGCATCGTGCCCCGCACCGTGGAGGAAATGGTGAAGTTGGGTGCATCCGTCGCCGATATCTCGGTGCTGCTGGGTCCCGCGGTGAGCGGTCGCCATTATGAGGTGCCCGCCGAGATGGCGGCCGAGGTGGACGCGGCGCTGCCGGGCAGTCGCTGCCGCACCGCAAAGGGGACCCCCGGTCTGGACATTCGTGCCGGACTTGCCCGACAACTGACGGATCTGGGTGTCACGGCCATCGATGTCGATCGCCGCTGCACCGTCGAGGACGCCGCGCTGTTCAGCCATCGTCGCGATGCTCCGACCGGACGGCTGGCGTCATTGGTGTGGATGGAATGAGCACCCACCGCGACGTAGAACTGGCCGGATCGCTGGCCGCGGTACGGACCCGGTTGGCACGTGCCGCCGAGGCCGCCGGCCGGCCGGTGCGCGACATCGACCTGCTGCCGATCACGAAGTTCTTTCCCGCCTCCGATGTCGTGATCCTGCGGCGGCTGGGCTGTACCGAATTCGGTGAGTCGCGCGAGCAGGAAGCCGCCAGGAAGGTGGCCGAGGTACGGTCCGCGTTTCCCGGCGACGAGATCCGCTGGCACATGGTCGGCCACATCCAGCGGAACAAGGCGCGCGCCATTGCCCGCTGGGCCTACGCCGCGCATTCGGTGGACAGTGCCCGGCTGATCGCCGCCCTCGGGGGAGGCGCCGAGCAGGAGCTGGACACAGGCGGGCGCACCCGACCGCTGCGGGTCTATCTGCAGATCAGTCTGGACGGCGACCCCGATCGCGGCGGGGTGGATGTGAACAAGCCGGACCTGATCGACGAGCTATGTGCCGCAACACATGCCATCGACGCACTGGAGTTCGCCGGGTTGATGGGCATCCCGCCGCTGGACTGGGATGCCGAGGACGCGTTCGCTCGGCTGCAGGCCGAGCGTGACCGGGTGCAGCGTTCGTTCACTCAGCGCCTCGGGCTGTCGGCGGGCATGTCGGGGGATATGGAGACGGCGGTGCGATACGGATCCACGTGTGTGCGTGTCGGAACCGCGTTGATGGGTCAACGTCCTCTAACGTCACCCTGAGTAGTCACTCCAGTCACATCTTCATCACAGACAACACAGACACAAGTCGTTAAAGGGGCAGGCGATGAGCACTCTGCACAAGGTCAAGGCCTACTTCGGTATGGCGCCGATGGACGATTACGACGATGAGTACTACGACGACGAGCGCGGGCCGCGTGCGTACCCGCGACGCGCCGCCGAAGAGCGTTTCGAGGACGAGGGTTACGGCCGCGAGCCCCGGGCGTTCGACGACCGGGTTCCGGCCCGCGAGTACGACGACCTCCCCGGCGCGTACCGCGGCGGCTACGGCGACGCCCCGCGCTTCGAGGGCCGGCTGCGCACGCCCCGCGAGTTCGACCGCCCGGCACCGCGTTTCGCCGGTGCTCCCACCCGCGGCGCGCTCGCCATGGAACCGCGACGGATGGCCGAGCTGTTCGAGGCGGGCAGCCCGCTGGCCAAGATCACCACGCTGCGCCCCAAGGATTACAGCGAGGCACGCACCATCGGTGAGCGTTTCCGTGACGGCACCCCGGTGATCATGGATCTGGTGTCGATGGACAACGCGGACGCCAAGCGACTGGTCGATTTCGCCGCCGGTCTCGCGTTCGCGCTGCGCGGATCCTTCGACAAGGTCGCCACCAAGGTGTTCCTGCTTTCACCGGCCGATATCGATGTCAGCGCCGACGAGCGCCGCCGGATCGCCGAGGCCGGTTTCTACTCCTACCAGTAGGGGTCCCGGCCGTACTACGGCCTTGCGCCACCCAGCCCGTTTCAGTCCGCCAGGTAGGCTGACGTCCTGGGATCGCATCCGTGTCCCACCTGCTCGAATGTCCCTATACCTGCCCGTCTGTGTATGCAGTAGTGAGGTCGGCTCAGTTGTCGATGGTCTTTCAAATCCTGGGTTTTGTGCTGTTCGTCTTCTGGTTGTTGCTGATCGCCCGGGTCGTTGTCGAATTCATCCGGTCGTTCAGTCGCGACTGGCAGCCCAGCGGCGCCACGGTCGTGGTGCTCGAACTCATCCTGAGCGTCACCGATCCGCCGGTGAAACTGCTGCGCCGGATCATCCCGCAGCTCACCATCGGCGCGGTGCGATTCGATCTGTCGATCATGGTGTTGTTGCTGGTCGCGTTCATCGGCATGCAGCTGGCATTCGGTGCCGCAGCCAGCGCCACCATCTGAGCGGGATCGGCACCGCGGGTCACTGCGAACATTGAAATTCGCTCTTAATTATGAGCCTCCGGTGCAACCGTAGAGTCTGCTGTGACAGGATGGACGCCAGTTACTTCTACTGACGCTCTACACTTTGAAACCGGTTGACGGTCCAGACTTCAAGGGGGCAGACAATGCCGCTCACTCCAGCCGACGTTCACAACGTCGCATTCAGTAAGCCGCCGATCGGCAAGCGCGGCTACAACGAGGACGAGGTAGACGCCTTCCTCGACCTGGTCGAGAACGAGCTGACCAGGCTCATCGAGGAAAATGCCGACCTGCGTCAGCGGGTGTCCGAGCTCGACTCGGAGCTGGCCGGTGCACGTTCCGGTGGCGGCATCCAGGCGACTCAGACGATCCCGCCGTATCAGGCCCCGCAGCCGGAGCCCGAGCCCGAGCCGGTCCAGCCGGTGTACGAGGCGCCCGCTCCGGTGGCACCCGTGGCACAGCAGGCCCCGGTCTCCGAGGATTCGCATCTGCGGGCGGCCAAGGTGCTCAGCCTGGCCCAGGACACCGCGGACCGCCTGACCGGTACGGCCAAGGCCGAGTCGGACAAGCTGCTCGCCGATGCCCGCGCCCAGGCCGACGCCCTGGTCAGCGAGGCGCGCAGCACCGCCGAGACGACCGTCGCGGACGCCCGCGCCAAGGCCGACGCCCTGCTGTCGGATGCCCAGACCCGCTCCGAGACGCAGCTGCGTCAGGCGCAGGAGAAGGCCGATGCCCTGCAGGCCGATGCCGAGCGCAAGCACTCCGAGATCATGGGCACCATCAACCAGCAGCGCACCGTGCTGGAAGGCCGCCTCGAACAGCTGCGCACCTTCGAGCGCGAGTACCGCACCCGCCTCAAGACCTACCTGGAATCTCAGCTCGAAGAGCTGGGCCAGCGTGGTTCCGCGGCGCCGGTCGATTCCGCCGCCGGCAACGAGGGTGGCGGCTTCAATCAGTTCAACCGGGGTAACAACTGACCGGCACAGCACCGGCTAAGTTCGTCGCATGCTGATCATTGCGCTCGTTCTCGCTGTCATCGGTCTGGTCGCCCTGGTGGCCGCCGTCGTCACCAGCAACGAGCTGATCGCCTGGGTGTGCATCGGTGCCAGCGTCATCGGCGTGCTGTTGCTCATCGCCGATGCGCTGCGTTCCCGGAGCGACGGTGACCCCGACGCGGATGCCGCCGATGCGGACGAGGACGAGCAGGGTGTCCAGGATTACCCCGAGGAGCCGGAGATGACCGAGTCCGAGCCGACGGGCTCCGAGCCGGACGGGTCCGAACCCGAGGTCGCCGGCGTGACCGATACCGACGCCGCCGACACCGACACCGCCGACGAGGAGTCTGGCGGTTCGGTCGAGATCTCGCCCGACCCCGAGGAAACCCCGAAGAGCTAGGGGCGCCGAGCCAGCAGCGCACGCACCTCGTCGTCGCCGGTCTGGGTGAAATCGGCGTAGGCCTGCCCGACCGCCCGGAAGTCCGGCGGTGCGTCCAGGCACACCGACTCGTCGGCCTCGTCGCCGACCAGCCGCAGTGCGGTGCGAGAAGCCACCGGGACCGCCACCACCACGCGTGTGGCCCCCGCCGCACGAACGGCCCGGATCGCGGCGAGCATGCTCGCGCCGGTAGCGATGCCGTCATCGACCAGGATCGCGGTGCGCCCGGCCAGCTCCGGGGCCTCCCCGACACCGTAGGCCGCCTCGCGGCGGCGCAACTCCACCCGCTCGCGCTCGATGACCTGGTGTAGCTGGTCCTCGGTGACCGCCTGGCTGCGGATCACATCCTCGTTGCGCACCACCGTGCCGCCGGTGGCCAGCGCCCCCATCGCCAGTTCGGGCCAGTGCGGCAGGCCCAGCTTGCGGACCAGGAAGGCATCGAACGGGAGGCCCAGCGCCGCCGCGACCTCCCAGCCGACCGGGACGCCGCCGCGCGCCAACCCCAGCACCACCGTGCCCGCCGCGCCACGATGGTGCGCCAACCGGGACGCCAGCACCCGGCCGGCTTCCCGGCGGTTCGCAAAGCCGGCGGCCGTTTCTCCCATACGATCCGGGGTACCCCCGGGCCGGGCGGGACCAACCAAGGGCGGACACCAATGGGTATCGAGTACGACAGCATCGTCGACCATCCGATCGACGAGGTCTTCGCCTGGCACACCAGGCCCGGGGCCATGCGACGGCTGGTGCCGCCCTGGCAGCCGATGACGGTGATCGCCGAGACCGACTCGCTGGCCGACGGCCAGGCGGTGCTCGGGCTGCCCGGCGGGCTGCGCTGGGTGGCCCAGCACGAGCCTGCGGAGTTCGATCCACCGCACCGGTTCGTCGACACCCTGTCCACCGACGGTCCGGCATCCTGGCCGGCGCGGGTGATCGGCAGCTGGCGGCACACCCACGAGTACGCCGAGGCGGGCACCGGCACCCGGGTGTACGACCGTATCGACGCGGTGGTCCCGGCGGCGGCGTTGCGGCCGATGTTCGTCTACCGGCACACCCAGCTGGCCGAGGATCTCGACGCGCACCGCGCGGCCGGCCTGGCCCCGATGGTGGTCGCCGTGACCGGCGCAAGCGGTCTGGTCGGCGATGCCCTGACCGCGTTCCTGAGCACCGGTGGACATCGTGTCATCCGGCTGGTGCGCGGCGCCCCGACGGGATCCGACGAGCGTCAGTGGGATCCCCAGAACCCCGCACCGGACCTGTTGGCGGGTGTGGATGCCGTCGTGCATCTGGCCGGGGCCTCGATTGCGGGACGGTTCACCGATGCGCACCGGGCCGCGATCCGGGACAGCCGGATCGGGCCCACCCGCAAGCTCGCGGAAGTCGCCGCACGTGTCGCCGACGGCCCCAAAATCTTCGTCAGCGCCTCGGCCGTCGGCTATTACGGCTACGAGCGCGGGGACTCGCTGCTCACCGAGGACGCCACGATGGGCGGCGGGTTCCTCGCCGATGTGGTGGCCGACTGGGAGGCCGCGACCGAACCCGCCGCGGCCGCCGGCCTGCGCGTGGTCACCGTCCGCACCGGTGTGGTGCAGTCCGCCCGTGGCGGCACCCTGCGACTGCTGCGCCCCCTGTTCGCCGCCGGTCTCGGCGGCCGGCTGGGTAGCGGCACCCAATGGCTGTCCTGGATCGGCATCGATGATCTGCTCGACGTGTATCACCGTGCGCTGTACGACGACCGGTTGGCGGGCCCGGTGAACGCCGTGGCGCCAGAACCGGTGCGCAACAACGACTACACCGCCGCACTGGGCAAGGTGCTGCATCGGCCGACGCTGCTGCCGGTGCCGTCGTTCGGTCCGAAGCTACTGCTGGGCGCCCAGGGCGCCCGCGAACTCGCCGAGGCCGATCAGCGGGTGGTGCCGGCCAAGCTGACCGGGTTGGGCCACACCTTCCGTCGCCCCGTCATAGACGCGGCGCTCGCTCACGAACTCGGGCACGGCTGACGCGCCGTATACGTCAGGAAGCCCTGTACCAGGCGCCTGATCCGCAGTGCTGCATCGTCGTGTAATTCGGCTGTGCGCGAGCGCAACTCATCGTGGGTGCAGCCGCCCAGCGCGGCTTCGCCGGCTTCGCGGTCATCGTCGAGCCAGAGTTCGAGCAGCGCCGGATCCAGTTCGGGATGGAACTGCAGCGCCACCGACCGACCGAGTGTGAAGGCCTGCGAGGTGCCGGGCGTACGCCCGATCTCGGTGGCGCCCGGCGGCAGCGTCCAGCGGTCGAAATGCCATTCGAACCACGGGCCATCCGGGATCAGTTCCGGCCTATCCGATTCCAGTTCATACCAGCCGATCTCGGGGGTCTCGGAACGGAAGACGCTGCCGCCGAAGGCCTGTGCCAAAAGCTGCCCGCCGAAGCAGACGCCCAGGGTCGGGATGCCGGCGGCCGCGGCCCGGCGGACCAGTTCGGTCTCCGCGCCCACCCAGGTGGACCGCAGGGCCTCGTCGTACACCGGCCAGCGTGCCCCCAGTGGCACGATGACGTCGAAGGCGGTGGGGTCGGGAAAGTCGACGGTGACGGACGGGTCGGCGGTCCGTGGCGACGGCACGACCTCGAAGGTGTGCACGTCGTAGCCGGCGTCGGTGAACGCCTCGCCGAGCATCGCCTCGGTGGCGATGGGGTCGTTGTAGAGGAAAAGAACTGTCGGGGCCACCCGACAAATCTACTTCGGCGCGCCCGGCGGTGTCGGGGGAGCGTCGTCGGGGGCCAGTTCGGCCCCGACCGCACGGAACAGCGACTCGGCCGCGTTCGGATAGTCACCGGTGTCGTCGAAGGCCTCGGGCAGATAGGTGACCGCGATCGCGATGGCGATCTTCTTGGCCGGCAGGTACGCCGCCACCCCGGACTGGCCGGCGAACAACGGGTTCTGCAGCAGCCAGCCACCGGAGATGACGATGCCGACACCGTAGGTGTAGCCCTCGGTCTGCGGTGCGCAGGTGGGGCAACCCGGCAGGGTGAAGGTCTTACCGCGCAGGTCCGGTGCGGTCATGGTCTGGTACGACTCGCGGGTCAGCAGCGTGCCCGAACCGATGGCGGCGGCGCCGGCCGCCATGTCGTAGATGTTCGTGGTCTGCACGGCGCCGCGGGTGATCGTCCAGGACGGGTTCCAGAAGGTGGACTCTTCGTAAAACGCTGTGCCGCTGGGGATGCCGAGTGTTTCTCGACGTTCCGAGGTGAACGCGTGCAAGGTCGGCGCGGGGACCTCGGCGGTGAACGAGTTGGCGGTGCCGGTCAGTCCCAGCGGGCCCAACACCTCGTCGGCCAGCAGGTCGGCCATCTCGCGGCCGGTGGCCTTCTCCAGCGCCAGCCCGAGCAGCACCTAATTGGTGTGGGCGTAGTTCCAGTTGGTGCCCGGCGGATAGTACAGCGGCTTGGTGGTCGCGAACCGCAGCAGTTCCTCGGGCGTCCACTGCCGGAAAGGATTGCCGTAGAACGCTTTCTGGAACTCCTCGTTGCCGATCACATAGTCGGCGTACCCGGAGGTCATCCGGGCGAGTTGACCCAGGGTCACCCGATCGGCGTGCGGGGTGTCGGGCAGCCACGTCGAGAGTTTGTCATCGAGTCCGACGGTGCCCCGCTCGACGAGCTTCAGCAGCACGGTGGCCACATAGGAGATCGCCACCGCACCGTTGCGGAAATGCATGGCCTCGGTGGCGGGCACACCGGTCATGGATTCACCGAAGGCGCGGGTCAGAACCTCCTCACCGTCCTCGGTGACCCGGATGAGGACGGCCTTGAGGTGCCCACGGGTCATCGCCTCGTCGACGATCCGCGCCACCGCGTCGGCCCGGCCGGAATCGGTGCGGTTCCGCGGTCCGCCCGCGCCGGCCGAGCACCCGGTCAGCACGACAAGGGTGAGCAGCACGGCACACGCACGCCTGATACTCATGGGCTCGTCAACCCGCGGTGCGGTAGCGGCGCTCCGGCCGGCCCACGCCGTACTGCAGGCGCAGTTCCAGCGCACCGGCGGCCAGATAGTGCTCCAGGTAGCGGCGGGCGCTGACCCGGGAGATCCCGACCAGATCGGCACATTCGGCGGCCGAGACCTCATCGGCCGCGCGTACCGCGTCGAGCACCAGGCGCCCGGTCTCGGCGCCGAGCCCCTTCGGCAGGACGTCGGGCGTGGCAGCGGTCGTGGGGCCGCCGAAAAGTGCGTCGATCATCGACTGGTCCGCCCCGCCGTCGGCGGCCAGCGCGTCGGCCCGGGCGGCGTACGCGGTCAGCTTGGCCTGCAACTGGTCGAACTCGAACGGTTTGATCAGATAGTCCGCCGCTCCGCCGTCCAGGGCGCCGCGGACGGTGTCGAGCTCTCGGGCGGCGGTGATCATGATGACGCCGACGTGATCACCGTCGGCGCGCAACCTGTGCAGGACCTCCAGGCCCGTCATATCGGGCAGGTACACATCCAGCAGGATCAGGTGCGGGTGGTGGGCCGCTGCCGCCGCGAGGGCTTCCGCGCCGCTGCGGGCCACCGCAACCGGCTGGAAGCCCTCGATCCGCTCCACGAAACGGCGGTGGATCTCGGCCACCATGAAATCGTCGTCGACGATCAGCACATCACGCACGGGCCGACTCGCTGCTTCCCCGTCGCGGCGCTCGCCCGGCCGCCAGCGCCGACTCCGGTAGCCGAACCACGAACGACGCACCGCCACCGGGGGCGTCGTCGATCCGGGCGTGCCCGCCGTGCTGGGCTGTCACCAGCCGCACCAGGGCCAGCCCGATACCTCGTTTCTCGGCCGGTCCACCCGCACCCTCGGATTTCGAGGTGACACCGCGGGCGAACACCAGTTCCCGCCGTTCGGGTGGCACGCCCGGACCGGAATCCGTGACCGCCATCAGCAGGCAGTCGGTGTCGTCGACGTGCACGGTCACCTGGGCGCGCTCGGAGCCCACCGAGACGTCGACGGCGTTGTCGATCAGATTGCCCAGCACGGTGATCGCATCGGTGGCCAGCGCCGGCGGCAGCGCGCGCAGGTGACTGTCGGCGTGCAGGCTCAGCGTCACCCCGCTCTCGGCGGCCAGCGATGTCTTGGCGATCAGCAGGGCCGCCACCGCGGGATCGGAAACCCGTTGGGTGACAGCATCGTTGATCTCGGCGCGGCGCCGGGTCAGGGTACCGACCAGATCGTGCACCGCGTCGAACTCGCCGAGCTGGACCAGCCCGGAGATGGTGTGCAACTGATTGGCGAACTCGTGGGTCTGGGCCCGCAGGGTGTCGGTGACACTGCGGTGCGAGGACAACTGCGCCTGCAGGGCCGCCAGTTCGGTGCTGTCGCGCATCGTGGTCACGGTACCGATACGCCGGCCTTGGCTGCTGGCCGCGCGCCGATTCAGCGCCAGTACCCGGCTGCGGGTGGCGATCACGACATCGTTCTCGCCGTCGCCGGAGAGCAGGAAGTCCACCACGGCCTGCTCGAGGCCGACGGCGTCGGCGCGGCGTCCGACGCTGTCGGCGCCGATCTCCAGCAGCTCCTGCGCGCTGTCATTGAGCACGGTGATCACCCCGTCGGGGTTCACCGCCACCACCCCTTCACGGATGCTGTGCAGCAAGGCCTCCCGATGATCGGCCAGGCCGGCGATCTCGGTCACCTCCAACCCGCGGGTGTGCCGTTTGATGCGGCGGGACAGCAGCCAGGAGGCCACCAACCCGAGCACGGCACCCAGGCCCAGATAGACGAGCAGCCGTTCCCCGGCGCCGCTGAACAACTGCCATACCGAGGGATACCCCTCGCTGACCGAGGCGACCGCGAGCACCTCACCGTCACTGGACAGGATCGGGACCTGCCCGATGAGGCTGTGTACCCCCGCCACGTCGGCGTCACCGAACCAGGCCCGGCCCTCGTCGGCCCGGCTCGGACCCAGATCGGTCCGCACCCCGACGCGGGTGGGATCCGAGGACGCCCGCACAGTGCCGTCGGGTCCGAGGATCTCGGCCAGGCTGGCCCCGGACAGCGCCACCGCCCGGTCGACCTCGGCGGCCAGGAACTTCTCGGCGAACGGATCGGAGAACCGGTCCCGCACGATCGGCGTCGAGGCCATGTTCTCGGCGACGGCGATCATCCGCAGCCCGCGGACCTCGCGGAACTCGCTGGTCGACTGCGCCACCGATACCGCCGCCACGGCGACGAGCACCACCGCGACGACGACCAGCTGAAACACCAGGAACTGCCCGGCGAGGCTGCGGCCCCAGCTCGTGTTCTTAATGACCACTACTTCCTTTGCGTCCATATCAGTGACCTGAGTCACTACCGGGGTCCAGTATTGCTGAGCATCACAAACAAGTGATTGGGGACAACATGTTCAAACGGGGTCGGGTGACCACAGGCGTGGTCATCGCCGTGATCGCCGCGCTGCTACTTTCCGCGTGCGGGGTCACCCGCGGCGAGGAGACCGGGCTGCACCGCCTGCGCATGATGGTGCCCAACAGCCCCGGTGGAGGCTACGACCTCACGGCGCGCACCGCGGTCAAGATCATGGAGGACGACGAGATCACCGGTCGCGTCGAGGTGTTCAACGTGATCGGCGCCGGTGGCACCGTCGCGATGGCGCGCCTGATGAACGAGCGGGGCAACGGCGACCTCATGATGATGATGGGCCTCGGCGTGGTCGGCGCGGTCTTCACCAACGGATCGACCGCGCGGGCCTCGGATGCCACGGCGCTGGCCAGGGTCGTCGAGGAGCAGGAAGGCATCCTGGTGCCCGCCGACTCACCGTTCCAGACGGTGCAGGATTTCGTCGACGCGTGGAAGGCCGATCCGGCCAAGGTCACCGTCGGCGGGGGATCCAACCCCGGCGGCCCGGACCACCTGTTTCCGATGGAGACCGCCAAGGCGGTCGGCCTGGACCCGACCAAGGTCAACTTCATCTCCTATGACGGCGGCGGTGATCTGCTGACTGCTCTGCTGGGCAACAAGATCGCGGCCGGCACGTCAGGCCTGGGCGAATACGTCGACCAGATCGAGGCCGGCCAGGTCCGGGTGCTCGCGGTGTCCGGAGAGGAGCGGGTCGAAGGTGTCGATGCACCCACGCTCAAGGAGGCAGGCATCGACCTGACCTTCACCAACTGGCGCGGAGTCCTGGCACCGCCCGGGATTTCCGAGGACGACCGGGCGGCGATGGTCAAGATTCTGGAAGAGCTGCACGCAACCGACGCATGGAAGGAGGCGCTGGTGAAGAACGGTTGGACGGATGCCTTCATGACCGGCACCGCATTCGAGGAGTTCCTCGACGAGCAGGATCGCCGGGTCGAGACGACGCTGACGGATCTGGGGCTGGTGTGAGTACCGAAGTGGACACGGCCGAGAAGTCCCGGCCCGATTACGCGCAGTACGTCGTCTGTGCGGTGATGGTCGCCGTCGGCGCCTTCCTGCTCTATGACGCGCTGACCATGCCGGGCGGATACGCCGAGGTGGATCCCGTTGGGCCGCGCTTCTTTCCGATCGTCATCGGCGCGGGGCTGCTGGTGATGTCCGTCGTCCTGGCCATCGCGATCCCGCGTGGTCTCAAGGGTGAGGCCGATGCCGGTGAGGACATCGACCCGGATATGCCCAGCGACTGGCGCACCGTCGGGATGCTGGTCGGCCTGTTCGTCATGCTCATCGTCCTGGTGAATCCGCTCGGGTGGGCGATCACCAGCGCGCTGTTCTTCGCCGGGTGCGCCACCGTGCTGGGCAGCAGGCATTACGTGCGCAATATCGCGATCGGTGTGGTGCTGGCGCTGGCCAGTTTCTACGCGTTCTACTCCGGGCTCGGAATCCCGCTGCCCGCAGGCATTCTGGATGGGATTCTGTAAATGGAGAACTTCGACTGGCTCATGCAGGGGTTCGCCGAGGCGGCGACCCCGATGAACCTGCTGTATGCCGCGATCGGCGTGTTGCTGGGCACCGCGGTCGGCGTGCTGCCCGGTATCGGCCCGGCGATGACGGTCGCGCTGCTGCTGCCGATCACCTACAACGTCAGCCCGAGCGCGGCGTTCATCATGTTCGCCGGCATCTTCTACGGCGGCATGTACGGCGGGTCGACGACCTCGATCCTGCTGAACACGCCGGGCGAGTCGTCCTCGGTGATCACCGCGCTAGAAGGCAACAAGATGGCCAAGGCCGGCCGGGCCGCGCAGGCGCTGGCCACCGCGGCCATCGGGTCCTTCGTGGCGGGCGCCATCGGTACGGCGCTGCTGGCCGCATTCGCGCCGGCGATCTCCCGGTTCGCGGTCACCCTCGGTGCGCCGTCCTATCTGGCGATCATGCTGTTCGCCCTCGTCGCGGTGACCGCGGTGCTGGGGTCTTCGAAGATGCGCGGCGTGATCTCGCTGCTGCTGGGCCTGGCGATCGGCATCGTCGGCATCGACTCACTGACCGGACAACCGCGGGCCACCTTCGGTCTGCCCTTGCTGGCCGACGGTATCGATATCGTCGTCATCGCGGTGGCGGTGTTCGCACTCGGTGAGGCGCTGTGGGTTGCGGCGCATCTGCGGCGCCGTCCGGCCGATGTCATACCGGTCGGCCGGCCGTGGATGGGCAAGGAGGACTGGAAGCGGTCCTGGAAGCCATGGCTGCGCGGCACCGCCTACGGGTTCCCGTTCGGTGCGCTGCCCGCCGGCGGCGCGGAGCTGCCGACCTTCCTGAGCTACATCACCGAGAAGAAGCTGAGCAAGCATCCCGAGCAGTTCGGCAAGGGCGCCATCGAGGGTGTCGCCGGGCCGGAGGCGGCCAACAACGCCTCGGCCGCAGGCACTCTGGTGCCGATGCTGTCGCTGGGTCTGCCGACCAACGCGACCGCGGCGGTGATGCTGACCGCGTTCGTGTCCTACGGTATCCAGCCCGGTCCCACACTGTTCGACAAGGAACCGCTGCTCATCTGGACGCTGATCGCAAGCCTGTTCATCGGTAACTTCCTGCTGCTGGCGCTCAACCTGCCGCTGGCGCCGTTGTGGGCCAAACTGCTGCGCACGCCGCGGCCGTATCTGTACGCGGGCATTCTGTTCTTCGCCGCGCTCGGTGCGTTCGCCGTCAACCTGCAGCCGCTGGATCTGTTGCTGCTGTTGATCTTCGGATTGATGGGCCTGATGATGCGACGGTTCGGGCTCCCGGTACTGCCGTTGATCATCGGGGTGATCCTCGGGCCGCGTATCGAACGGCAACTGCGGCAGAGCCTGCAGCTCGGCGGCGGAGACTGGGGCAACCTGTTCACCGAGCCGGTCGCGATCGTCACCTACGTGCTGATGGCACTGCTGTTGCTCGCACCGCTGGTGCTGCGACTGTTCAACCGCAGCGAGGAGACTCTGTTGATCGTCGAGGACGACAAGGATCAGAAAGCGAAGGCGTCGCAATCATGACGATCGTCATCGGATACACCGCCGACCAGTTCGGGCATGCGGCTCTCGAACACGGGATCGCCGAGGCGAAGTTGCGGAACACCGACCTGCTGGTCATCAACTCGACATCGGGTGAGTCCTATGTCGATTCGCGCTTCGCCGATGCGGGCCAGGTGCACGATGTGGAAGCCCGGTTGGCCGAGTGCGGGGTTCCGTTCGAGCTCGCCCAGCCGGTCGGGGTGGACGCCGTCGAGGAACTGCTGACGGCGATGGACCGCCCGGAGGCCGAGCTGCTCGTCGTCGGTATCCGGCACCGCAGTCCGGTGGGCAAGCTGCTGCTCGGCAGTGTCGCGCAGAAGCTGATCCTGGAATGCCCGAAACCCGTTCTGGCGGTTAAACCTTCCGAGTTCTGACCTCATCCGTCCTCTTCCCCTTCGTCACCGGGTTGCGGTGGTGGGAAGAGTTCTTCGGGGTGGAAGTGGTGGTTGAGGGTGTCGCTGCCGGTGTCCATGAGTGGTGGTGGGTGCCAGTGGACGCGGCCGGTGGCGGGGTCGATGGTGTTGGTCCAGCCCAGTTCGGCGAGTTGGTTGTCGGGTCCGCAGCCCAGGGCGAGGTCGGGTGCGTCGGTGAGTCCGCCGTCCTTCCAGCTGGGGTTGGCGTGGTGTGCCTGGCAGCGGCATGCTGCTTGGGTGCAGCCGGGCCGGGTGCAGCCACGATCCCTGTTGTAGAGCAGTAGGCGTTGGGCTTTGGTGGCCAACCGTTTCGTGCGGCCCAGGTAGAGCGGTTCGGCGGTGTGGTGCCGGTACACGATCAGGTAGTGGTGGGCGTGTTCGGCCAGTCGGATGAGGTCGCGTATGGGCATGCGGGTGCCCGCGCCGGTGACCGCGATCCCGGCGGCGGCCTCCAACTCTTTGAGGGTGGTGGACACGACGACGGAGACGGGTAGGCCGTTGTGTTGCCCGAGGCGCTTGGACATCAGGGTGTCGCGCAGGACGGCTTTGATGGCGTCGTGGTTGCGTTGGGCCTGGGTGCGGGGGTCGCGCAGAAATGTCTCGGGGTCCCAGGCGGGCGGCGGCTCGACCGGCACGGGTGCCCACGGCGCGGGCACCTCGGGTTCGGGCTCGGCCTGGTCCCGGGCCGGCGGCTGAGGCTCGACACCGCCGTCGTCCACACCGTCGTTGTCGACACCCTCGTTGTCGGCAACCGCGTCGACAACCGCGTCGTCTTCAAGTGGGTTGGGGTCCGGGTTGTGCTGGGGTTGCTCGTCATCGGGGTTGTTGACCCCCGGGCGGGCCCAGACGTCCAGGATGGTGCGTAGGTAGGCGGCGAACTCCGCGTCCACCCAGCCCGACACTTTGGCCATGCCATCAACATCTTGGGCGCTGATGCTCAGCCCACGGCGGTGTCGTGCGGGGTCGGGGCCATCGCCGTCGGGGTTGATCAGGGCCAGCGCGTGATCGGCGGCCTTGCTCAGGGTTTCGGGGGTGTTGGTGGCGGCGATATCGACCAGGGTGGATTCCAGCTGCCCGCGCGCGGTGGCATCCAGATGTGGGCGGTGGTGATGGTGGCGGCGGCCAATGCCGTCGCGCACGCCGCCAGCACCGGTTCCAGGACTTCACCGGTCATGGTGTGCCGGGGCCCGAGATCGCGGGCGCCGGTGATGCGCCGGGCGGCGTCGGTGGCGCTGATGCGGTCCCGGGTGACCAGCACGTCGGTCCAGGTTTTCCCGCCGATCTCATGGGGGGTGGCTCGGTCCATCAGGGCGGCCAGGATGCGGTGATCGACCGCGGTATCGGCGCGGGCCTGCTGCTCACGCTCAGACACCAGTGCCAGCAGTTCGGCGGTGTCGAACATCGCGAAATCGGCATCGAGCAGCGCTTTGACCGATGCGGCGCGATCGGAGCGCGCGTGTTGCACCGCGTCCCGACCGCCGGCCACATCACTGTTCATGACTCGAACGTACGTGCGACCACCGACAAGAAACCCGACAAAGTGACCGATGTGATCAATGGGTCCAAAGAAATTTCTGGGACTCGGCTGTCGCTCCAAAGTCGCTGACAGGCGGGCACTTTCATACCCATCCCGCTGACTCGACCGCGGCGTCGCGGGCGGGCGCTAGGGTTCGCCCATGAGCAATCCGGATCTCACCGAAGCCACTGCCACCGCGGGAGCCGCCATCGAACAAGCGGTGGCGGTCTTCATGCTGCATCCCCAGACCTACGGTGAGAGTGTCGCCGCCGGCTATCAGAATCCGTTGGCCGGATACGTGGCCGGGCGTGGTGGCGTGCTGGGCGAGGTCACCGGCGCGACCGTCAGCGCGGTATTCGCCGTCTTCGAACCCACCGGCCTGTCGGCCATGTGGGACGAGGGTGTCGCGGTGCGTGGCGCCGCCGGTGCGTCCCAGGTGTATTGGCAACAGGCCGCCGAGTTCGGTCGCACCTATCTGGCCGGTGCGGACGGGCTGGACCGCATCGCAGCGCTGGGGGAGAAGCTCATCGCGGCGGCACCGACCGCTGCGTCGCCCTTGTTCGCGGGCTGGCGGGCGATGCCGCTGGCCGACGACGCGCCCGCCCGCGTATTGCAGGTGATGTTCGTGTTGCGGGAGCTGCGGGCTGAACCGTCCTGGGTCTGGTGGAGATCGTGAACGCACCAGGAGGATGTTGTTGTGGCTGCGCCGAGGAAGTTCGACCCAGAGACCCGTGAGCGGGCGGTACGGATGTATCAGGACCGGATTTCCCAGACTGGGGATTCCAAGCGAGGGGCCCGCCGGTATGTCGGCGAGATCCTCGGAATCAATGAAGCTACGTTGCGCAACTGGGTAGAGAATCGCTACGGCAGCAGCGACTCGGCGGTTGTCGATGGGGCTGTGGATTCTTCTGCGGAGTTGAAGTCGTTGCGCCGAGAGAACGCCGAATTGCGCAGGGCCAATGAGATTCTCAAGACAGCGACAGCGTTTTTCGCAGCGGCGGAGGTCGACCGCCGACTTCGGTGATCGTCGATTACATCGATGCCCACCGTCACCAGTTCGGGGTCGACCCGATCTGCACCGTGCTCACCAGCTACGGCGTCAAGATCGCCCCGTCCACCTATTACGCGGCCAAAGCCCGCGGCCCGGTCAGCGACACTGCCTGGACCGAGGCGCACGCCGCCAACACCGTGCACCGGTTGTTTGTGTCCAACCGGCGGCTTTACGGGGTCCGCAAGATGTGGCACGCGATGAAACATGCAGGCCATGATGTGGGCCGTGACCAGGTCAGCCGGCTGATGGGCATCTGCGGCATCAGCGGAGCCGTTCGTGGCCGGCGGCGCACCACGGTGACCACGACCGCTGATCCGGGCGCACCGCGCCATCCCGATCTGATCGCCCGCCAGTGGGGTGCTCCGAGACGGCCTGATCAATGGTGGGTGGCCGATTTCACCTACACCTGGACCTTGGCGGGGTTCGTCTACACCGCGTTCTGCGTGGATGTGTACTCACGCCGAATTCTGGGGTGGCGGGTGATGTCGACCAAGGCGACACCGCTGGTTCACAGCGTGCTCGAACAGGCTGTGTTCACCCGTCGCAGAACCGATTTCCGTTTCACGACAACGGGTTTGATACATCACTCCGATGCCGGAAGTCAGTACACATCTCTGGCCTTCACCGATGCTCTGCACGACTCGGGAATCGCAGGATCGATCGGCTCGGTCGGTGATGCTTTGGACAATGCACTGATGGAATCAGCGATCGGTCTCTATAAGACCGAGTTGATCAATCGGGCCCAGCCCTGGACCGGGCGCTCCGAGGTGGAACGCGAAACCGCCGCCTGGGTGCATTGGTACAACACCACCCGCCTGCACTCGGCCCTGGGCTATCTCTCGCCCTCGGAGTACGAGGACCGGTACCGTCACACCGTCGCCTCAACCGCGGAGGTGGCATAACCGAGGTCTCCATCCAGACCAGGACGGTTCAGGCCGGACTGCACTTCAACGCGCTCAGTCTCTCGGGTATCACACCCATCGAGGCGCACATGCTCAACAAGGGACCCCGATACGCGGCCATGTTCGGCTGGCCCGAACCGTTCCCCGACGGCGCGGACAAGAAGGACCGCTACGCCGAGATCGAGCAGGCCACCAATCGCCGGATGGCCGAACTGGTCGGCGCCGCGCTGGATGTGGGCGAGGCGGCCGAACTCGCGGACCTCAGCACGGCGGCGCTGGCCACCCTGAAGGCGAACGTGCCGCGTTGACCAGTCCCGTCAAGCAGGCAATCCGGACCGACTGGTTAACCTGAAGCATGCCCACGGAAATCGCGATCCACTTCTTCCTCCAGCTCACCGTCATTCTCGCCGCCTGCAAGCTGGCCGGGCTGGTCGCTCAACGAGTGGGGCAACCGCAGGTCGTCGGCGAGATGATCGCCGGTGTCGTGCTGGGGCCCTCTCTGCTGGGACGAATCGCCCCGGAACTGCAAGGCGACCTGTTCCCGACCGGGACGCCGAACCTGGTGTTGTACACCGCGGCGCAGGTCGGGTTGGTGCTCTACATGTTCATCATCGGGCTCAACTTCGACGTCGAGCACGTCCGGCAGCGGGCCGGTACCGCGGCCGCGGTGTCCATCACCGGCACGGTTGCACCGTTGGCCATCGGTGCACTGGCCGCGATCCCGCTGCTGGGCACCGGCGGTTTCTTCGGGGACGGCGTCACGCTGGGGATGGCCATGATGTTCCTCGGGGCCTCGATCGCCATCACCGCATTTCCGATGCTCGCCCGGATCATCTTCGAAAAGAAGCTGACCGGAACGTCTTTGGGCACGCTGGCGCTGGCGTGCGGCGCGACGGCGGATGCCGTCTCGTGGTGCATCCTGGCCGCCGTGCTGGCCATCCATCGCAACAGCCCGATGCTGGCCGTCATCGCGATCGGCGGTGGTCTGCTCTACACGCTGGTGCTGCTGACCATCGGTCGACGCGGACTGCAGCCATTGGGCAGGATGGCCGAAGAGAACCAGGGTGTCTCGCCGTCGATGCTCAGCACCGTGCTGATCCTGTTGATGGCCTGCGCTTGGTTCACCGACATCATCGGCATCTACGCGATCTTCGGAGCCTTCCTGCTCGGCGTGGCGATGCCGTCGGGATTCTTCGCCATCAATCTCACCGACAAACTGGAGCCGCTCACCACCAAGCTGCTGTTACCGCTGTTCTTTGTCTACTCGGGTCTGAACACGCAGATCGGGCTGGTGAACACCCCGGCGCTGTGGGCGGTGACCCTCGGTCTCGTCGTGGTCGCCGTCGTGGGTAAGGGCGTGGCGTGCGCGGTGGCGGCGCGGCTGAGCAAGGTGCCCATGCGCGAGTCGGTGGCGCTGGGTGCGCTGATGAACGCGCGCGGACTCATCGAGCTGATACTCCTCAACATCGGGCTCGAAGCCGGGATCATCACGCCCACCCTGTTCACGATCCTGGTGATCGTGGCGGTGGTGACCACCCTCATGACGTCACCGATCTTCGAGGCGGTGTACGGCCGTCACCAGCGTGTTGCAGAGAGTGTGTAGCGCGGGTTGCTGTTCTGCCCCCTGTCGTTTCACGGCTGAACTCCACCCATTGTGGGTATGTTGAATTCATGCGGCCCCAACTCTCGCAACTCGATGCGCAGGCCCGGGCGGCCCTCGCGCGCAAGATCAGAAGCCAGCTGCCCGCGGCCGATGTTCCATCGACCGACCACGATGTGGCGATCGCCGGCGGCGGCATCGCAGCCATGGCGCTTGCACTGGAGATCCGGAACGCGCGTCCGCAGACGCGCATCCTGATCATCGAGCCGCACACCCATCCGGTGTCGGAAATCACCCATACCGTCGGTGAATCGACGGTGGAGGTGTCCGCGCACTACCTGCGCGATCGGCTGGGCCTGGGTGAGCACCTGCAGACGGCGCACATTCGCAAGATGGGTCTGCGAATGTTCTTCTCGCACGAACGCAACAGCGATATCGCTGCCCGGATGGAGCTTGGCGGCTCGACGTTCGTCCCGCTGGTCACCTATCAGATAGATCGGGGGCGGCTGGAGAACGAGCTGCACACCCGTTGTCTGGCAGCGGGTGTCGACATCCGTCGTGGTCGCGTCGCCTCCGTGGACCTCGGTCGTGACGGCACATCGCACACGGTGTCCGTGCAGACCGATGAAGAACGCACGGACACCACGGCCCGGTGGGTCGTCGACGCCTCCGGCCGCAGCCGGACCCTGCCCCGGCAACTGGACCTCAAACAGCCCAACCAGCATCACTGCAACGCGGCCTGGCTGCGGGTGGCCACCGAGATCGACATCAACGGCTGGAGCGACGACCCGGACTTCCACAGCCGTCTTGTCGAGGGCGACCGGGCCATGTCGACGAACCATCTGATGGGGGAGGGCTACTGGGTCTGGCTGATCCGACTGGGCTCCGGGGCCACCAGCGTCGGCATCGTCGCCGACCCCGCGCTGCATCCGTTCGATGAGTTCAACACGCTGCCCAAGGCCAGGGCATGGTTGCGTGCGCACGAACCGCAGTGCGCAGCGGTGCTGGACGAACACGAGCACCAGATCAGGGACTTCCGGGTCATGAAGAAGTACAGCCACGGTGCCACCAAGATCTTCGACGGTGCCGATCGCTGGTGCCTCACCGGAGACGCCGGCGTCTTCCTCGACCCGCTGTACTCATCCGGTCTGGATCTCGTCGCGATCGGCAACGGTCTCATCACCGACATGATCGTCCGCGACCTGGGCGGCGAAGACGTGCTGGCCCGCGCGCAGGTCAGCGACACACTGTTCCGGTCACTCACCGAGATGTGGCTGGCGGTGTATCAGGACCAGTACGGGCTGATGGGGACGCCTGCGGTGATGTCGGCGAAGGTCGTCTGGGACATCGCCTTCTATTGGGGATTCATCGGCCTGCTCTACATGAATGATCGGTTCGTCCGCATCGCGGATGACCCGGAGTTCGTGCCTCAACTGGAAGGCCTCATCGCGCTGAGCAATCGGGTGCAGCGCTTCTTCCGTGAATGGGCCGCGCTGGAGGGCCGTGGGCCCGAGGCCGAGAAGGCCACGGTGCCCTTCCTGGACCTGTACGCGCCGCTGAACTTCATGGTGTCGCTGCACGCCGCGATGGTGGAACCCAGCCCGGACTTCGGTGCTCAGTTCGACACCAATGCTCGGTTGCTGCACCAGATTGCGGGTCAGCTGGTCGAGACGGTGCTGGCGGCAAAAGCCGTGGTGTTCGAGGACGACGAGGTCATGCGCCAGGTGCAGACGTGGCAACGCGATCCGTTGCTACGCGAATTGCGGGCGATCTACCGCCGGGATCAGGAGGCCGGTCCCATCAGCGCCGACTGGATCGTCACCGGATCGCCGGTCCTGCAGCCGAACTGAACCCGAGGGGCAGAAGCACAAAATTCACCAGTCCGGGATCCCATCCATTGTCGCTGCGGCTACGAATACCTGGCGAAGTGTGTAGCGCGACGAGAAAGTGCCGATGCCAGTGACCGAACCACTGCCCATAGACCGTGAACCGCTGGCGATAGTCGGGGTCGGATGTCGATTCCCCGGCGGTGCCGATTCGGCGCAGGCCTTCTGGCGGCTGCTGTGCGATGAGGTCGACGCCACCGGTGACGTTCCTGCGTCACGGTGGGATGCGGCGCGCTACCACGACCCGAACCCGGCGAAGATGGGCAAGATCGTCACCCGCCGGGGCGGGTTCCTGCCCGAGATCGATCAGTTCGATCCCCAATTCTTCGGCATCTCGCCGCGCGAGGCCCATTCCCTGGACCCGCAGCAGCGCCTGCTGCTGGAGGCCACCTGGGAGGCGTTCGAAGACGGGGGGATACCCGCCGATCGGCTCGCCGGCACCGACGTCGGCGTGTTCATCGGTGGCTTCACGCTGGACTATCAACTCCTGCAGAACCAGGGCCGCAGCAGTCGCTACCGGTTCAAGGCCCATTCGGCCACCGGGATGATGATGACCATGCTGGCGAACCGCATCTCCCATGCGTTCGACTTCCGCGGTCCGAGCATGACGATCGATACGGCATGCTCGAGCTCGCTGGTTGCCGTGCACCTTGCGGCGCAGAGCATCTGGAACGGCGAATGTGCAGTGGCGCTCGCCGGCGGTGTCAACATCATGGGCGGTCCCAATACCGCCATCGCCGAATCGAGGAGCGGATTCCTCAGCCCCGAGGGGCGGAGCAAGGCCTTCTCCGATTCGGCGGACGGGTACGCCCGGGGTGAGGGTGGCGCAGTCGTCATCATCAAATCGCTCGCGCAGGCGTTGACCGACGGCGACGATGTCTACGCGCAGATTCTCGGCACCGCCGTCTCACAGGACGGGCACACCGACGGAATCACCGTGCCGCGTGAGGAGGCGCAGGAAGCGGCGATCCGAACGGCGCTGCGGCGCGCCGGCGTCACACCCACCCAGGTCGGGTATGTGGAAGCGCATGGCACGGGTACGCCGGTCGGTGACCCCATCGAGATGCGGGCGCTGGCGCACGCACTCACGTCAGACCGGCCGGCCACGCAGCCCCTGCTGATCGGTTCTGTCAAGACGAACATCGGCCACCTCGAAGCCGGGGCCGGAGTGGCCGGGCTGATCAAGGCGGCGCTGGTCGTCAAACACGGTTATGTCCCGGCCAACCTGCATCTGCAGAACCCGACCACGCATGTCTCGGTCACCGAGCTCAAACTCGACATCCCCTCCGCGGGAAGGCCCTTCCCCGAGACCGACCGTCGGGTGGTCGGGGTCAACTCGTTCGGTTTCGGGGGCACCAATGCGCACGTGGTGCTTGCCGAACCTCCAGCGGTGCGGCGGGACGTCGGGGCAGACACCGAGGCGCTGCCGCTGACCGTGCTGCCGATCTCGGGGCGCAGCGAGCAGGCGTTGATTGCGTCGGCGGCCCGGTTGGCCGACCACCTGGACCACCATCCCGACATCACGCTGCCCGACCTGGGCTACACACTCGCCCGGCGGCGGGCGCACCTCAGCCATCGGCACACGCTGATCGCCGAAGACATCGCCGACGCGCGTGAACAATTGCGTGCCGTCGGCAACGGTGGTGAGATCACCACCGGCCGAACCGCATCCGCGGCGCCCAAGGTGGCCTTCGTCTGCACCGGCATGGGTCCGCAGTGGTGGAAGATGTGCCGGGGATTGCTGGACGTGTTCCCGGTCTTCACCGCGAGCATCCTGCGCAGCTCCCGTGAACTGTCGAAGTACGCGGACTGGTCGTTGATCGAGGAGCTGCGACGTGACGAATCGGCGTCCCGGATGGGTGACACCGAATTCGCCCAGCCGGCCAATTTCGCGATCCAGGTCGCCCTGGCCGAACAGCTCGCCCACTTCGGGATCACGCCGGACGCCGTGATCGGCCACAGTGCAGGTGAAGTCGCGGCGCACCACCTGGCCGGGCTGCTCTCTTTCGAGCAGGCCATCGAGGTGATCCATCACCGCAGCCGGCTGCAACAGCGCACCAGCGGGCAGGGCCGGATGCTGGCCGTCGGCCTCGACGCCGAAACCCTCATGCAGACACTCGACGAGAAGATGATCGACGAGTTCGGTCGCCGGGTGTCGATCGCCGCCATCAACAGTCCGTCGGCGGTGACCGTCGCGGGGGACGGTGATGTGCTGGAAGACATTGCCCGCCAACTGGATGAGGCACAGATCTTCAACCGGTACCTCGCGGTGAAGGTGCCATACCACACCCACTACATGGACGCGATCAAGGACGAGCTCCAC
The DNA here is from genome assembly GCA_030499155.1 of Mycolicibacterium frederiksbergense. GTDB lineage: Bacteria > Actinomycetota > Actinomycetes > Mycobacteriales > Mycobacteriaceae > Mycobacterium > Mycobacterium frederiksbergense_A. The sequence continues at coordinate 3,952,742 of JAUKNU010000001.1, forward strand.
GGTGCCCTCTCGACTCTGTCGTCGAAGTCCGCGGAGCTGCCCCTCTATTCGACGGTCACCGGTGAACTGCTGACCCGTTATGACGCCGGCGCGGCCTATTGGTGGCAGAACACCCGGGCCACCGTTCTCTTCGAGCCGGCGTTGCGCCGGATGCTCGACGATGGCTACACCCATTTCGTCGAGCTCGGACCCCACCCGGTGCTGGCCGCATCCGTCATGGAAATCGCGGGCACGCAGCGGGTCTCGGTGACAGCCACGCAGCGGCGCGAGGACGACGATGTTCGTACGCTGTTGAACTGTGTCGGCGTGCTGCACAACGCGGGCCACGATATCGCCTGGGACTGCGTGCATCCCCGCGGCGACGCTCGGCTGTTGAAGATTCCGAGCTATCCGTGGCAGACCAAACGCTTCTGGTATGACAACAACGAGATCGAAGAGACGTTGTTCTACCGGCCGGTGCATCCGCTGCTCGGCCAGCCCGTCCGCGGGGTACATCCGACCTGGGAAGCCGAGATCAGCACCGCCACCCTGGAATTCCTCGCCGACCACCGGGTGCAGGGCAGCGTGGTGGTCCCCGGAGCGGTGTACGTCGAGATGGCACTGGCCGCGGGCCGGGAAACCTACGGATCCGAGCACAGCATCGACAATCTGGTGCTCCACCGTGCCGTCATCCTGGACGACACCTGCGATCCCGTCATCAGGACCACCCTGAACAAGGACGACGGCACACTGGAATTCGCCTCGTTCACCGTCACCTCGGACGGTGACCTCAAGTGGGCGATCACCGCGACCGCCGAACTCGGCACCCTTGCGGCGCCGACCGATCCGGGCGGTGTGCAGGATGTGGGCCCACGCGCCGAGATGGACGGTGAGCAGTTCTACCGCCGCACGAGCGACCTCGGATTCGACTACGGCGATGCGTTCCGCGCGGTATCCGGCGTGACAGCCGGTCACGACTGGGCGGTCGCCCAGCTGACGATACCCGCCAGGGTCGCCGCTGAGCTCGGGCAATACCGCTTCCATCCGGCACTCATCGACGGGGCGTTCCAAACCCTTTTCGGCGCACCGTTCTCCGGGCAGGAGGAGAACGAGGACCCCTATCTGCCCACCCGCATACGGCACTGCGCCGTCTACGGGCCGCCTGCTGCGGACATGAGGGTTCAGGTGCGCGTGGTCTCGGCGACCAGAGATGCGGTCGAATGCGATATCTCGATCACCGATCACCAGGGTGGTGTGCTCGCCGTGTTCGACGGGTTCACGGTGCAGTCGTTGAGCTCATCCTCGCGGATGTCGGTCGAGCACATCGACAAGGGACTGTACGAGCTGCAGTGGTCCGAGCTGGCCGACACCGCAACGGACTTCGTCGCCGTGCCCGAGGCCGAAACCCGGTGTTGGCTGGTGCTGGCCGACGACTCGGGTGTCGGAAAGGCGCTCGCCGACGACATGCGGTCACGCGGTCATCTCGTCGAGACCGTGCAGTACCCGGCGCACGGTATCGACTGGAACGCGCTGATCGACGGACTGGCCACCGGTGATCGCGGACTTGCCGGCATCATCGATTGCTGGCCGTTGGACATGTCGGCGGATGCCGGCGACTCCGACGACATCGGCCCTTTCACCGTTCTTCGGCTGGTGAAGGCGCTGGCCGAGGTGAAGGCCGCACACCCGAGACTCTTCCTGGTGACGGCCAACTCGCAGGCGGCGCCCGGCGCCGCGCTGACCGGCGCCGACCAGGCCTCGATATGGGGTCTGGGCCGCGTCATCGGGCACCAGGAGTTCTCCGGGTATTGGGGCGGCCTCATCGATATCGACAGCGCAGACAACCAGGTGGACATCGCGAAGCGAATCTCCGATCACGTGCTCGGGGATGGCAGCGAAGATCAGATCGCGATCCGGGGCGCCAAGACGTTCGTCCCACGACTGCGGCTGTGCAAGGAACTGACCTACCCGTTCCCCACCAAGCTTTCCGCCGATGCGACGTACGTCGTCACGGGCGGGGCCGGCGCGTTGGGCAGGGTCGTGGCCACCTACCTCGCCGAACGCGGTGCCCGCCATATCACCCTGCTCGGGCGTACTCCCGTCCCGCCGAGATCGCGCTGGGCCGAGCTGGCCGATGGTGATCCGCATTTCGAGACCGTCACCGCATTGCGGATGATCGAACGGCTCGGTGCGCATATCGAAACGGCCAGTGTCGATGTCACGGTCGCCGACGACGTCACCTCGTGGCTGACCGACCATCTTTCGCGCGGCGGGCGACCGGTGCGTGGAGTCGTGCATGCCGCCGGTTTGGTGAGCGACCAATTACTGATCAACATGCGCGAAGAGGACTACGCGAAGGTGACCGCACCGAAGATCATCGGTGCCAGGGTGCTTCACCATGCCTTCGAGGGGCACAATCTGGACTTCTTCGTCATGTTCGGTTCCGCCGGTTCGACCATCGCCGCGCCGGGGCAGGGAAATTACGCCGCCGCCAACGCTTTTCTCGATGCCTACGCACACCAGCTACGCGGGCAGGGACGTCCGGCCCTGACGATCGGCTGGGGACCGTGGTCGGTCGGAATGGTCGAGGAGCTCAAGCTGGAGAAGGTGTACGCGCAGCGGGGGATCGAGCTCATCACGCCGGCCGTCGGCGCTCGCATCCTCGACAGGCTCATCAAGCAGACGGTGCCCAGTGTCGTGGCGATCACCGTGGATTGGAGCCGGGCCCGCCAGGCAGGGATGGGCGGGCCGCTGCCGGCGATGTTCGGCGAGCTCGAATCCGTCGACACCGGCGCGGCGCAGGACGCCTCGGGATCGTCGATCCTCGACGTGCTCGCCGCGACCCCGGAGGCCGGGCGCGCCGCCCTCGTCGGCGAACGCGTGCTGGCGGTCGTGGCCGACGTGTTCGACTGCGGCGTGGCCGATATCGACACCGGCGCGATGCTCGACGATATCGGTCTGGATTCGATGATGGCCATGGAGTTCCGGGTGCGCATCAACGCGACCTTCTCGATCGATGTCCCCGTGCTGGAGATACTGCGTGGCGTCAGCGTGAACTCGCTGTCCGACCGGATCCTCACCGAGTTGCCGGCGATTCACGGCGATGCGCCCGTCTCGGACGACGCGGCCACCGACGACGAGACCGGTGCGGATCATGACGACGTCGACATCCTGCTGGACGATCTGTCCGAGTCAGAACTGCGAGCGCTGCTGGCAGAGATCGAGGCCGACGAGGCACAACCGGATGCCGGAAGCTTGCAGTCGTGAATGGTGCGGCCCCCACCCGGGCTGTGCAGGTGCGGGGTCTGTCCAAGTCGTACGGAGCAGTGCGCGCGGTCCACGATCTGGACCTCGACGTCGAGTACGGGGAGATCTTCGCGATTCTCGGGCCGAACGGCGCAGGCAAGTCGACGACCGTGGAAATCCTGGAGGGAAACCGCAGGCGCGACGCGGGACAGGTGAGCGTGCTCGGAGCGGACCCGGGAACGGCGGGCAGACAGTGGCGCGCACGGATCGGGATCGTTCTCCAAGAGGTCAGTGATGCCGGGATGCTCACCGTGGGCGAAACCGTGCAGATGTTCGGTAGTTGCTACGGGGCGGCCAGGGCACCGGCGGAGGTGCTCGATCTCGTCGGTCTCGCACAGGTCGTCGAGGCGAGGGTCGGGGCACTGTCGGGCGGTCAGCGTCGCCGCCTCGACGTCGCCCTCGGGATCGTGGGCCGGCCCGAGTTGCTGTTCCTGGACGAACCGACCACCGGATTCGATCCGGAAGCCCGGCAACAGTTCTGGGAACTCATCAGGCTGCTGGCGGCAGACGGTACGACGATCTTGATGACGACGCACTATCTCGAAGAGGCGGCCGCGCTGGCAGACCGGGTCGCTGTCGTCGCCGGCGGGTCGGTGGTCGCGGTCGACTCACCTGCCCGGCTGATCGAACATGTCGACACCGCCGCGACTGTCCGGTGGATGGAGGGCGGCCGGGAGCGGGTGGAACGGACAGCGACACCCACCGAATTGATCGGCCGGCTCAGCAGCGGCGGCGCAGAACTGGATCGCCTGACGGTGACGCGACCGACCCTCGAAGACGCCTATCTCCAGCTGATCGGGCAGTCGTGAGCACCGCCGGGCAGCACACCCGCGCACCGCTCCCGTCGGTGCTGCGCATCGGGTGGTCCCGGGTGGTCCCGGAACTGAAGATGTTCTACCGCAGACCCGAGCAGGTGGTGCTGACCTTCTCGATGCCGGCCGTGATCTGCCTGCTGCTGGGGTCCATATTCTCGGCGGAACTGCCCTACGGCAATGTCAGTACCGGAGCGGTGATCGCCGCGAGCATGCTCGCCTACGGCATCCTTTCGACGTCTTTCGTGAACCTGGGCATCAGTATCGCCGCCGATCGGGAGACCGGGGCCCTGCGCCGCCTGCACGGAACGCCGACGACGGCCACGTCCTACTTCATCGGCAAGATCATGTTGGTGTTCGTGGTCAGTCTGGCCGAGGCGGTGCTGCTGCTGGTGGTGGGCGTGCTCGTGTTCGGACTTCGGCTGCCCACCGACGTTTTCGGCTGGTTCACCCTCACCTGGGTGTTCCTGCTGGGCGTCATCAGCTGCTCGTTGCTCGGCGTGCTGATCAGCAACGTCGCGAGCAGTGCGGTATCGGCCGCCGCCATGACCAACGGTCCCGCGGTCGGTCTGCAGTTCGTGTCGGGGACCTACGTGCCGATCATGGTGCTCCCGGCGTGGATGCTGGTGATCGGCTCGCTGTTCCCGGTCAAATGGATGGCGCAGGGTTTCCGGTCGGTGCTGCTGCCACCCGAGATGGCGGCCATCGAGCCCGCGGGCAGCTGGGAGCACTGGCGGATCTTCTTCGTGCTGGCGGCATGGAGTATCGGGGGGCTGATCGGTTGTCTCACCGTGTTCCGCTGGTCGGAATCGCGCTGAACTTCTGGCATCCTGAGGTCATGACGGATCCGCAGTCGTACGGGGGCGACCCGGGCAACTTCCCGCCGCCGGGCTACCAGCCGCCGCCCGGCGGTGCCGGTTTCCCGCCGCCCGGCCAGCCGGGTTACCCGCTGCCGCCCCCGGGGGCGTACTTCGATCCGCTGGCCCCCTACGGGCGGCATCCCATGACCGGGGAACCCTATTCCGAGAAGTCCAAGGTCATCGCCGGCCTGTTGCAGCTGCTGGGGTTGTTCGGCATCCTCGGCATCGGACGCTTCTATCTGGGCTACACCGGACTGGGTGTGGCGCAGCTGCTGGTCGGCATCTTCACCTGCGGCATCGGTGCCATCATCTGGGGCATCATCGACGCGATCCTGCTGCTGACCGACAAGGTGCGCGACCCGCAGGGCCGCCCGCTGCGCGATGGCACCTGAGAGCGCGACCGCCCGAGCCGGGTTGATCGGCGCCGGGGTGGCCGTCGCCGGCGCCCTCGCCTATATCGGCCTGGCCGACCCGCACCGCCCCGGGTTCCTGTTTCCCGGCTGCCCCTTCAAGGCGCTCACCGGCCTGGACTGCCCGGCGTGCGGCGGGCTGCGGATGACGCACGATCTGCTGAACGGTGATCTGGCGGCCGCCGTCGTCGACAACGTCTTCCTCCTGGTGGCGTTGCCCGCGTTGGCGGTGTGGCTGGTGGTGCGGTGGCGGCGCGGCCTGACGCTCATGCCGATGGCGGCCACCGTCACGGTCGTGGTGGCCGCGGTGGCATGGACCGTGGTCCGCAACTGGCCGGGGTTCCCGCTGGTCCCCACCGTTCTCACCGGCTGAATATCGCCGGGAAGTAACGCGTTCTCGCTGATACACTGCAGCTTCGGGCCGATGCAGTCCCTCCTATCGTCACGGAGACTGCGGAGGTAGATTCGCTTGCTGTTCTCGGCACTTCCCAAGGCCCAAGGCTTATACGACCCGGACAACGAATCGGATTCCTGTGGCGTCGCCATGATCGCCGATATCGGGGGTCGACGATCACACGGCATCGTCTCGGACGGACTCACCGCGTTGGAGCACCTTGAGCATCGCGGCGCGGCCGGCGCCGAGCCGAACAGCGGTGACGGCGCCGGAATCCTGATCCAGCTGCCGGTGGAGCTGTTCGCCGCGGTCGTCGATTTCGATCTGCCGCAGCCAAATGCCGACGGCGCCAACACCTTCGCCGCCGGAATCTGCTTCCTGCCGCAGGATCCGGTCGCCCGTGCCGCCGAGTGCGCACGAATCGAGGCCATCGCCGCGGAGGAACACCTGGAGGTCCTGGGCTGGCGCGAGCTGCCGATCGATCCCGACGGCGCCGAAGTGGGAGCCACCGCGGTGGGCTGTATGCCCTATATGGCACAGCTTTTCGTCACTGCCTCAAGCGGCTGCGGCGGCATCGACCTGGATCGCCGGGTCTACCCGTTGCGCAAGCGGGCCGAACAGGGCGGGGTCTACTTCCCGTCGCTGTCCAGCCGAACCATCGCCTACAAGGGCATGCTCACCACCATGCAGCTGCCGCAGTTCTTTCCGGATCTGCGCGATGGTCGCTGCCTGAGTGCCATCGCCATCGTGCACAGCCGCTTCTCCACCAACACGTTCCCGTCGTGGCCGCTGGCGCATCCGTTCCGGTTCGTCGCGCACAACGGGGAGATCAACACCGTCCGCGGCAACCGCAACCGGATGCACGCCCGCGAAGCCAAGTTGAGCAGCACGCTCATCCCGGGTGACCTGAGTCGCCTCTCGCCGATCTGTCCCAGGGACGGTTCGGATTCCGCGTCGTTCGACCAGGTATTGGAGCTGCTGCACCTGGGTGGTCGCAGTCTCCCGCACGCGGTGTTGATGATGATCCCGGAGGCCTGGGAGAACAACGCCACCATGGACCCGGCCCGGCGTGCGTTCTGGCAGTTCCATGCCTCTCTGATGGAGCCGTGGGACGGTCCCGCCTGCGTGACCTTCACCGACGGCACCGTGGTCGGTGCGGTGCTGGACCGCAACGGGTTACGGCCCGGCCGCTGGTGGCGTACCATCGACAACCGCATCATCCTGGCCAGTGAGAGCGGTGTGCTCGACGTGCCGAGTGCCGAGGTGGTGGCCAAGGGCCGCCTCGAGCCCGGCAAGATGTTCCTGATCGACACCGCCGCGGGTCGTATCGTCTCCGATGACGAGATCAAGGACGAACTCGCCGGTGCGCACGCCTACGGCGAATGGCTGCATGCCGGGTTGCTCGATCTCAAGACCCTGCCGGATCGCGTTCGCGTGCAACCCAATCACGAATCCGTGGTGCGCAGGCAGGTGTCGTTCGGCTACACCGAGGAAGAGCTGCGGGTGTTGCTGACGCCGATGGCGGCATCCGGGGCCGAACCGCTGGGCTCGATGGGCACCGACACCCCGATCGCGGTGATGTCGCAACGATCCCGACTGCTCTACGACTATTTCGTCGAACTGTTCGCCCAGGTCACCAACCCGCCGCTGGATGCCATCCGCGAAGCCGTCGTCACCTCCATGAGCCGGGTGATGGGCCCCGAGGAGAACCTGTTGGAGCCGACGGCGGCATCGTGTCGCCAGATCAGGCTCGGCTGGCCGGTGCTCGACAACGACGATCTCAACAAGATCGTGCACGTCAACGACGACGGTGAGCAGCCCGGCCTGCGCACGGCCGTCCTGCGCGCCCTCTACGACGTGGAACGCGGAGGCGAAGGGCTGGCCGAGGCGCTGGAGGAGCTGCGCATCCGCGCGTGTGAGGCGATCGCGAAAGGTGCTCGTACGCTGGTGATCTCGGATCGCGACTCCGATCACACCAGGGCTCCGATACCGTCGCTGCTGGCCGTCTCCGCGGTGCACCACCACCTGGTGCACACCAAGGAACGCACCGGTGTCGGGCTGGTGGTGGAAAGCGGTGATGCTCGCGAGGTGCACCATATTGCGATGCTGATCGGTTTCGGCGCCGCGGCGGTCAACCCGTACCTGGCTTTCGAGTCGATCGAGGACCTGATCCGCGAAGGGGAGCTCACCGGTATCGAGCCGGCCACCGCGGTGCGCAACTACCTCACCGCGCTCGGCAAGGGCGTGATGAAGGTGATGAGCAAGATGGGGATCTCGACGGTGTCCTCCTATACCGGCGCCCAGGCGTTCGAGGCGATCGGGCTGGACCGCGCCGTCATCGACGAGTACTTCACCGGCACCCCGATGCAACTCGGCGGTATCGGCCTGGACGTGCTGGCCCAGGAGGTCAGATTCCGCCACCGACGCGCCTATCCGGAGAACCCCACCGAACGGGCCTACCGGCGGTTGTCGGTCGGCGGGGAGTACCAGTTCCGCCGCGATGGCGAGTTGCACCTGTTCACCCCGGAAGTGGTCTTCCTGCTGCAGCATTCGACCCGTACCGGACGCCACGACGTCTTCGCCAAGTACTCCGAGGAGGTCAACCGGCTCGCCCGCGAGGGTGGCGCGTTGCGCGGCCTGTTCGGCTTCAAGACCGGAGTGCGCCCACCCGTGCCGCTCGAGGAAGTCGAATCGGTGGAAGCGATCGTGACCCGGTTCAACACCGGCGCCATGAGCTACGGGTCGATCTCGGCCGAGGCGCACGAGACGATGGCCATCGCGATGAACGCGCTGGGCGGCCGCTCGAACTCCGGTGAGGGCGGCGAGGACGCCGACCGGCTGTATGACCCCAGGCGGCGCAGCGCAGTGAAGCAGGTGGCCTCCGGGCGGTTCGGCGTGACCAGCGACTACCTGGTGAATGCCACCGATATCCAGATCAAGATGGCACAGGGCGCCAAACCCGGTGAGGGTGGCCAACTTCCGGGGTACAAGGTGTATCCCAATATCGCCAAGACCCGGCATTCCACTCCCGGCGTGGGTTTGATCTCACCGCCACCGCACCACGACATTTACTCGATCGAGGATCTGGCGCAGCTGATCCACGACCTGAAGAATGCCAACGACCAGGCCCGTATCCACGTCAAGTTGGTCAGCTCGGTGGGCGTCGGTACGGTCGCCGCGGGCGTCTCGAAGGCGCACGCCGATGTCGTGCTGATCTCCGGGTATGACGGCGGTACCGGCGCGGCGCCGCTGACCTCGCTCAAGCACGCCGGGGCGCCCTGGGAGATCGGACTGGCCGACACCCAGCAGACACTGATGCTCAACGGACTACGTGACCGCATCACCGTGCAGTGCGATGGCGGGATGCGTACCGCCCGCGATGTGATGGTCGCTGCGCTCCTGGGTGCCGAGGAGTACGGGTTCGCCACCGCGCCACTGGTGGTCGCGGGCTGCATCATGATGCGGGTCTGCCATCTGGATACCTGCCCGGTCGGGGTGGCCACCCAGAATCCGGAACTGCGCGCGCGGTTCAACGGCAAGCCCGAGTTCGTGGAGAATTTCTTCCAGTTCATTGCCGAGGACATCCGGACGATGCTCGCCGAACTCGGTTTCCGCAGCCTCGACGAGGCGATCGGGCGGGTCGAGATGCTGGACACCGCCGAGGGTGTCGCGCACTGGAAGAGTCACGGCCTGGACCTCAGCCCGATCTTCGCGGTCCCGGCGGATGCGCACGGCACCGAGATCAGCGAGCGCCGCAGGTTGCGCGATCAGGATCACGGTCTGGCCCAGGCGCTGGACCAGACGTTGGTGGCGCTCGCCGACGGCGCGCTGGAGGACGCTCACCCGGTCCGACTGGAACTGCCGGTGCGCAACGTGAACCGCACGGTGGGCACGCTGTTGGGTTCGGAGGTGACCCGACGCTACGGAGCCGACGGTCTGCCGGATGACACCATCCATGTCACGCTGACCGGTTCGGCCGGGCAGTCGCTGGGCGCATTCCTGCCCCCGGGTGTCACCCTGGACCTGATCGGTGACGCCAACGACTATGTGGGCAAGGGCCTTTCGGGCGGTCGCGTCATCGTCCGACCGCCCGACGATGTGCTGTTCCTGCCCGAGGACAACGTGATCGCCGGCAACACCCTGCTGTTCGGGGCCACCTCCGGCGAGGTCTTTCTGCGCGGCCGGGTCGGGGAACGCTTCTGCGCCCGCAACTCCGGTGCGCTGGCCGTCGTCGAGGGTTGCGGCGATCATGCCTGCGAATACATGACCGGCGGGCGGGTGGTGGTGCTCGGCGACACCGGACGCAATATGGCGGCCGGGATGTCGGGCGGTATCGCCTTCGTGCTCGGCCTCGATCCGGCGAAGGTGAACACCGAGATGGTGGACCTGCAGCGTCTCGATCCCGAGGACCTGACCTGGCTGCACGACGTGGTGGCGCGGCACGCGCAGGCCACCGGTAGCACCGTTGCGGGCTCGCTACTGGCGGACTGGCCGCGCCGCAGCGCACAGTTCACCAAGATCATGCCGACCGACTACGAGCGGGTGCTGCGCGCCACCCGGATGGCGAAGGCCGAAGGGCGAGATGTGGATACCGCGATCATGGAGGCCAGCCGTGGCTGATCCGAACGGTTTTCTGAGGGTGCGCAAGCTGGACGCCGCCAAGCGGCCGGTCGATGAGCGGGTCGGCGACTGGCATGAGGTGTATGAGAGTCAGGATCCCTACGAGCGTGCCGGCGAGGTCTCCCAGCAGGCCCGTCGCTGCATGGACTGTGGAATCCCGTTCTGCCACTCGGGAACCGCGGGCTGCCCGCTGGGCAATCTGATACCGGAGTGGAATGATCTGGTGCGCCGCGGGCGGTGGGACGCAGCCAGCGACCGCCTGCACGCGACCAACAACTTCCCGGAGTTCACCGGCAGGCTGTGCCCGGCGCCGTGCGAGGCGGCCTGTGTGCTGTCGATCGCCGAGGAGACCACCGGCGGCAGTGTCACCATCAAACGGATCGAACAGTCCATCGTCGACCACGCCTGGATGACGGGTTCGGTGGAGCCGCAGCCACCGGCCATCACCTCGGGACGCAGTGTGGCCGTGGTGGGTTCGGGTCCGGCCGGGCTGGCTGCCGCCCAGCAGCTCACCCGGGCCGGCCATCACGTCACCGTCTACGAACGTGACAACCGCATCGGCGGGCTGATGCGCTACGGCATTCCGGAGTACAAGCTGGAGAAGGCGACGCTGAACCAGCGGCTGTCCCAGATGCGGGCCGAGGGAACGCGGTTCGTCACCGAGTGCGAAGTCGGCGTCGACCTGTCCATCGAGGCGCTGCGCGCCCAGCACGACGCCATCGTGCTGGCCGTGGGCGCGCTGCGCGGACGGGACAATCAGGTCGAGGGCCGCGAACTCAACGGCGTGCATCTGGCGATGGAACATCTGGTGCCCGCCAACAAGGAGTGCGAGGGGGACGGCCCCGCCGAGCTGACCGCCGCCGGCAAGCACGTCGTCATCATCGGCGGCGGCGACACCGGGGCAGACTGCCTGGGCACCGCGCACCGGCAGGGCGCCATCTCGGTGACCCAGTTGGACTACAACCCGGCACCGCCGGAGGCGCGCGACGACGAGCGTTCGCCGTGGCCCACCTGGCCGCTGCTGCTGCGTACCTCGCCGGCGCACGCCGAGGGCGGCGCCCGGCGCTTCGAGGTGGCCGTGCAGCGGTTCGTCGGCGACGACCAGGGCAACGTGCGGGCCATGCAGATCGCCGAGGTCAAGGTCGAGCGCGACGCCGACGGCCGCCGCGTGATCACCCCGGTCGGGGAACCGATCGAACTGCCGTGTGATCTGGCGCTGCTGGCCATCGGGTTCGAGGGTGTCGAGGACATGGCGCTGCTGGACGGTCTCGGGCTGCGGCGCAACGGCCGCGGCACGCTGTCGTGCGGATCGGACTGGCAGACCGAGGAGCCCGGAGTCTTCGTGTGCGGTGACGCACACCGGGGCGCGTCGCTGATCGTCTGGGCCATCGCCGAGGGACGCAGCGCCGCCCACGCGGTGGACGCCTACCTCATGGGGGACTCGGACCTGCCGGCACCGGTGCGGCCCGGTGCGCTCCCTCTGGCCGTCATCTGAATCGATTAACGACTATGCTCATGCGACGTGAATAGACGCGGAAAGATCGTCTGTACCCTCGGCCCGGCAACCTCCACCGATGAGTCGGTACGTGCCCTGGTCGAGGCGGGCATGGACGTCGCACGACTGAACTTCAGCCACGGCGACTACGCCGACCACGAGGAGTCCTACCGGCGGGTCCGGGCGGCCTCCGATTCCACTGGTCGCGCCGTCGGCATCCTCGCTGACCTGCAGGGACCCAAGATCCGGCTGGGACGCTTCGCCGACGGCCCCACGGTGTGGAAGAACGGCGAGACCATCCGCATCACCGTCGAGGACTGCGCGGGCACCCACGACCGGGTGAGCACCACCTACAAGCGGTTGGCCCAGGACGCCACGCCCGGCGACCGGGTCCTGGTCGACGACGGCAACGTCGGTCTCGTCGTCGAACACATCGACGGTGACGACGTTGTGTGCACCGTCACCGAGGGTGGCAAGGTCAGCAACAACAAGGGCATGTCGCTGCCCGGGATGAACGTCTCGGCGCCCGCGCTGTCGGAGAAGGACATCGAGGACCTGGAGTTCGCGCTGCGGCTCGGCGTCGACCTGGTGGCGCTCTCGTTCGTGCGTTCGCCCGCCGATGTCGAGCTGGTCCACGAGGTCATGGACCGGGTGGGTCGCCGGGTCCCGGTGATCGCCAAGATGGAAAAGCCCGAGGCGATCGAGAACCTCGAGGCGATCGTGCTGGCCTTCGACGCCATCATGGTGGCCCGCGGTGACCTGGGCGTCGAGCTGCCGCTCGAAGAGGTGCCGCTGGTGCAGAAGCGCGCCATCCAGATGGCGCGGGAGAACGCCAAGCCGGTGATCGTCGCCACCCAGATGCTGGAGTCGATGATCGAGAACTCGAGGCCCACCCGTGCGGAGGCCTCCGATGTGGCCAACGCGGTGCTCGACGGCGCCGACGCGGTGATGCTGTCCGGTGAGACCTCGGTGGGCAAGTTCGCGCTGGAAGCGGTGCGGACCATGGGCCGCATCCTGTCGGCGGTCGAGGGGAACTCCACCGAGGCGCCGCCGCTGACCCACGTGCCGCGCACCAAGCGCGGCGTCATCTCCTATGCCGCCCGCGATATCGGCGAGCGGTTGGAGGCCAAGGCGCTGGTCGCGTTCACCCAGTCCGGTGACACCGTGCGCCGGTTGGCCCGGCTGCACACCCCGCTGCCGCTGCTGGCGTTCACCGCGCTGCCCGAGGTGCGCAGTCAGCTGGCGTTGACGTGGGGCACCGAGACGTTCATCGTGCCGCACATCGACACCACCGACGGCATGATCCGGCAGGTCGATCAGTCGTTGCTGGACCTGGGCCGCTACAAGCGCGGTGACCTGGTGGTCATCGTCGCGGGCGCGCCGCCCGGCACAGTAGGCTCGACCAACCTGATCCATGTGCACCGGATCGGCGAGGACGACCACTAACAGACCGGAGCCAGACTTGTCGGCGGAGCATCTGCAGGAACTGCTGACGGTTCTCGATCTCACCCGGGTCGGCGAGGATGCGTTCACCGGAACGCATCCGAGCCGCAACCCGGTACGCACCTTCGGTGGGCAGATGATGGCGCAGGCCTTCGTGGCCGCCAGCCGCACGGTGCCCGACAACCTGCCGCCGAGCACGTTGTCGATGCACTTCATCGCCGGTGGCGACACCGACAAGGACCTCGAATTCGAGGTCGTCCGGTTGCGCGACGAACGGCGGTTCACCAATCGCAGGGTCGACGTCACCCAGGACGGCGCCCTGCTGGGCACCGCGCTGGTCTCGCATCTCGCCGGTGGCCGTGGGCTCGAGCACAACATCGCCGCACCCGAGGTACCCGCCCCGGCTTCGCTGCCGACCATCGATGAACTCCTGGTGGGCTACGAGGAGACGGTGCCGCATTTCGTCAGTGCGCTGCGGCCCATCCAGTGGCGCTACACGAACGACCCGGCGTGGGTGATGCGGGACAAGGGCGGTCAACTCGATCACAACCGGGTGTGGCTGACCGCCGATGGTCCGATGCCCGACGACCCGGTGCTGCACGCCGGCGCCCTGGTCTACTCCTCGGACACCACGGTGCTCGATTCGATCATCACCACGCACGGCCTGTCCTGGGGTTTCGACCGGATCTTCGCGGTGACCATGAACCACACGGTGTGGTTCCACCGACCGATCCGCTTCGACGAGTGGGTGCTGTATTCGACGTCGTCGCCGGTGGCCGCCGATTCCCGCGGACTGGGCGGCGGCCACTTCTTCAACGAGCGGGGAGAGGCGCTGGCGACGGTGATGCAGGAAGGGATCGTCAAGTATTTCCCGGCGCGCTAACCGCCGGACAGACCGTAGTCCCGCTCGACCCGCTCGCGGAAGGTGTTCTCGCACTGTCCCTGTGCGGTGCGGTCGGTGCCGGCCTGCTCCATGCACCTGACGTAGTCGCCCATGCCGGCCTCGGTGAAGAAGCCGATCCAGACCGGGGCGAAGGCCACCCCGACGATGACGGCCAGTGCGCCCAAACCGATCCCGGCGTTCGCGATGGGGCCGTTGTCGGCCGCACCGCGCGCCGCCCGGCCACGCCCGGCGAATCCCAGCACCACGGCGATCGCCCCGCCGATGACACCGCCGATGATGCTCCAGGAGAACAGCAGCGCCAGCATGGCCAGCACCAGTGCCCAGGTGCCCAGCTCGTTGCGGGGCCCGATCGGCGGCCGGCCGGGGTGGGGCGGATATTGCGCGGGGTATGGCGGTTGGTGCGTGGGATAGGGCGCGTGCGGCGCGGGGTACGGCCCTGGGGAGCTCATGGCGCTCCAGACTACCGGGCCGGGCCTTGGTCCGAGCCGAGCCGGACCGCCGGGCAGTCCAGTTCGGCGGGCAGATGATGGGTGGCGACGACGACGGTGCGGTCGGCGGCCAGCAGGCCTCCCGGGGTGAGTAACTCGGTGATGAGGCGATCGCTGTCGGCGGCGTCGAGATGCTCGGTCGGCTCGTCGAGCAGCAGGATCGGGAAGTCGGAGATGAGCGCTCTGGCCAGGAGCAGGCGCCGGCGCTGTCCTGCCGAGACGGCGGCAGCTCCGCCGGTCAGCATGGTCGACAGCCCGTCGGGCAACCCGGCCAGCCACCCGCCCAGCCCGACATCGCCGAGCGCCGCGGTCAGCTGCCCGTCGGTGGCATCTCCGCGTCCCACCAACAGGTTGTCCCGCACCGTGGTGTCGAACAGGTGGGCATCCTCGGCGAAGAATGCTGCGGTCAGCGGGCTCTCGGGATAGCCGGCGGCGATGGACATCAGCAGGGTCGTCTTCCCGCATCCGCTCGGCCCGAGCACGGCGAGCCGGTCACCGGGGGACAGGTTCACCCGGCCGATGTCGGGCCGGTGCCGGGTGGGCGACACCGGCGCGGTCAGGTCGGTGAGCCTGCGTGCGGCGATCCGGGAGCGCACCAGCTGAGCGGCGGCGGCGGGCAACGCCGCGGTTGCCTCGAATGCCGACAGCGGCACCAGCATCAGGATGGCCAGGGACATCGGGCTGGTGTGTCCGGCGATCATGATCCCGACGATGACGGCGCCGAGCACCGAGATTCCGACCGCAGCCGTCGACACCGCACCCGCGGCCGCGGCGGGTGTCGCCGCGCGGTCCTGAGCACGCCCCAGTTCATGGTGCTCCCGGGCAGATTCGGCGATCACCTCATCGAGGCGACCCGCCACCCGCAGTTCGGCCGCATGCTCCAGCGCCTGCACGGTCGCGGTGTCGCGGGCGCTGTGGTGCCGGGCCGCCAGCGCTTCGGTGGCGACGGTGGCCCGTGCCGACAGCCACGGTGCGGCCACGCCGGCCAGTAGCAGACAGACCGCCAGGATCACCGCCGCCGCCGGTGAGATGACCGCGATGATGATGACCGCCGCGCCGGAGAGCACCGTGGCCGCGGCCATCGGCAGGATGGCGCGCACCAGCACATCGGCGAGGTCGTCGACCGAGGCGCCGACCCTGGCCACCAGATCGCCGCTGTGCCAACGCATCGCGGTCTCGGGCGGTACGTCGATCAGCCTGCGGTACAGGCCGACACGGGTCATACCCGCGGCGCGTAACGCGGTGTCGTGGATGGCAAGTCGTTCGCAGTAACTGAACACCCCGCGGGAGATGCCGAGGGCCCGGACCGCCACGACGGCCACCGTCAGATCGAGCACCGGCGGCATCTGCCAGGCTCGGGTGATCAGCCAGGCCGCGACGGTGGCCAGCGCCAACGCGCTGCCGAGCGCGAGGGTGCCGAACAGCACCGCGAGCAACAGGCGGGCGGCGCGGGGCTGCAGGAGCAGCCACATCTCACGGAGAGACATGTGCACCGTCCAACCGCACGACATCGTCGCCGATGGCGAGTACCGGTCCGCGGTGGCCGACCACCACGACGGTCGCACCGGCCGCGGCCCGGGCCGAGATCGCCGACAGCACGCGTGCTTCCGCGTCATCGTCGAGGTGCGCGGTCGGCTCGTCGAGGAGCAGCACCGGCGCGTCGGACCCCAGCGCCCGCGCCAGCCCGAGGCGCTGGCGTTGCCCCAGGGACAGTCCGGTGCCGCCGCGCCCGATGACCTCGTCGAGTCCGTCGGGCAGGGTGGCCAGCACCTCGTCGAACGCCGCGGCCCGGCAGGCGGCGTCGATATCGGCCAACGGGCCGAACATCTCCAGATTGCTGCGTACGGTGCCCGGCAGCAGCGCCGGGCGCTGCGGGAGCCACGAGACCCGGCGCCACCACTGCGCCAGATCGATATCGGCGATGTCGACGCCGTCGATCAGCACCCGGCCCGAGGTGGGTTCGGTCAGCCCCAGCACGGCGGCCACCGCGGTGCTCTTCCCGGCGCCGTTGGGTCCGGTGAGCACGGTGACGCGGCCGGGCTCCATGGTGGTACTCAGGCCCTCGGGTGCCAGGCCGTCCCGCCCGGCGACCGACAGCCCCTGCACGCGGATCGTGATGGCAGCGGCAGCGTGCGCGATGGTTCCGTGCGCCGGCGGGGGTTGCGAGTCGAGCAGTGTCAGTGCGGCCTCGGCGGCGGCCTTGCCGTCCTGGGCGGCGTGGAACTGCACGCCGACCCTGCGCAACGGCCAGAACACCTCCGGGGCCAGTAGCAGCGCCGTCAGCGCCGCGACCAGCGTCATCTCCCCGAACACCAGCCGCAGGCCCACGTTGACCGCGACCAGGGCAACACCGAGGGTGGCGATCAGCTCGAGCACCGCCGCCGACAGGAAGGCGATGCGCAGTGTTTCCATCGCCGACCGACGATGGGCGGCACTCAGTTCCGAGATGCGGTGCGCGGGACCGGACGCCCTGCCGAGCGCCCGCAGGGTCGGTATCCCGGCGACGAGGTCGAGCAACCGGGACTGCAGGGTGGTCATGGCGGTCAGCGCGGCGGCAGACCGGTCGGCCGTCAGGCGTCCGATGAGCACCATGAACAACGGGATGAGCGGCAGGGCGACGGCCACCACGGCGGCGGCCTGCAGATCGATGACGGCGAGCACCACGACGGTTGCGGGGGTGAGAATCCCGGCCGAGATGACCGCGGGCAGGTAGCCGGTGAAGTACGGCCGCAGCCCGTCCAGGCCACGGGTGACCACCACGGTGGCCTCGTCGCGCACCTCCTGCAGTCGCTGCGGCGGCAGCGCGGTCACCGCGCGCAGGACCTTCGTGGACAACTCTGCGATCACCGCGGTGGCCGCTCGCTGGCTCAGTCCGGCCTGAAGGCGTTGTGCGACAACCCGCGCCGCCCACACCACGGCCAGCAGTGTCAGTTCGGTGGTCCAGTGCCCGAGCGTGCGGGTGCCGGGGTCGGTGATGACCCCCGCGACCACCCGGGCCAGCACACACGCGCCCGCGATGGTGGCCACGCTGATCACCGCGCCGTACAGCACCGCCGCGGCGAGGTAGCGGCGCATTCCCGGGGTGGTGTCGAATCTCACGGTATCCGCGGGGACAACCCCGCGGGGTCCGGTATCCGTTCGGCCGAGATGCGTTGCCGGAACACCCAGTACGTCCAGCCCTGGTAGACGAGAACCAGCGGGGTGACCAGGACCGCGGCCCAGGTCATGATCTTCAGCGTGTAGTCGGAGGAGGACGCGTTGTCGATGGTGAGGCTCCAGTCCGGGTCGAGCGACGACGGGATGAGGTTCGGGTACAGGCAGCCGAAGATCAGCACCACCACGGCGATCACCACGGCGGCCGTGGAACTGAACGCCAGGCCGTCCCCGCCGTCGGTGAACACCAGCATGACGACGCTCAGCTGACACACCACCGCGAACCCGAGCACCAACCAGGTCCAGTGGGTGCCGTACGCCAGTTGCGTCCACAGCCCGAAGACGAGCAGCGCCGCGGTCACCGGCAGCGCCAGTCGGCGCGAGTAGCGGCGGGCGTCGGTACGCACTGCGCCTTCGGTTTTCAGTGTCACGAACACCGCGCCGTGCAGCAGGAACAGTCCGCACGTCGACAGCCCGCCCAGGATTGTGTACGGGTTGAGCACATCGCCGAACCCCAGCGAGATCTGTTGCTCGGCGTCCACCGGCAGGCCGCGCAGCAACGCCGCGAAGGTCACGCCCCAGAGCACCGCGGGCACCCAGGATCCGACCGCGATGGCGATATCGGCCCGGCGGCGCCACGTCGGATCGTTGACCTTGCCGCGCCATTCGATGGCGCAGACCCGCACGATCATCGCCACCAGAATGGCCAGCAACGGGAAGTACAGCCCGGAGAACAGGGTGGCGTACATCGCCGGGAACGCGGCGAACATGGCGCCGCCGGCGGTGATCAGCCACACCTCGTTGCCGTCCCAGACCGGGCCGATGGTGTTGAGCACCGCGCGCCGCTGCTTCTCGGGGTCCCGGGATGCGGCGGCGGCGCTGCGGCCGAAAATGGCCATCAGCATCCCGACCCCGAAGTCGAACCCCTCCAACACCAGGAAGCCGACGAACAGCACTGCCAGCGTGACAAACCAGAAGATCTGAAGGTCCATGGTGCGCCTCCTAGTACGCGAACGAGAGCGGTGCGACCTCGTCCTCGCCGGGCGGGCTCGGTGGGATGGGTTCGGTGTCGTGCTCGAGCGGTCCTTCGACGACATAGCGCCGGATCAACCAGAACCAGATCACCGCCAGCACCGCGTAGATCGCGGTGAAGATGATCAGTGAGGTCAGCACCGTGCCCGCGGAATGATTCGATACACCTTGGGACACGGTGAGGCGCAGCACCGGATCGCCGGTCGGGTTGGGGGCGACCACCCACGGCTGGCGGCCCATCTCGGTGAACACCCAGCCGGCGCTGTTGGCCAGGAACGGAGTCGGCAGGGTCGCCAGCGCGAACACGGCGAACCAGCGCTGCCGGGGGATCCGGCCGCCGCGGGTGAGCCACAGGGCGGTCATCGCGAATAGCATTGGCACCGCGAGGAAGCCGATCATCGCCCGGAACGACCAGTAGGTGACGAACAGGTTGGGGCGGTAGTCGCCGGGGCCGAACTTCTGCTCGTATTCGGCCTGCAGGTCCTGCACGCCCTGCAACTCGACGCCGCTGAACTTGCCCTCGGCCAGGAACGGCAGCACGTAGGGCACCTCGATCAGGTGCGTGACGCTGTCGCAGTTGTTGTGCGTGCCGACGGTGAGGATGGAGAAATCGGGGTCGGTCTCGGTGTGGCACAACGATTCGGCCGAGGCCATCTTCATGGGCTGCTGCTGGAACATCAGCTTGCCCTGGACGTCGCCGGTGTAGGCCAGTGCGGCCGCGGAGACGAACGCGACCAGGCAACCAAGGATGGCGGCCGGACGGTGCATGGTCCTGGCGTCGGGATTGTCGGGGTCGCGCACCATCCACCACGCGCAGATGCCCGCGACGAATGTCCCGGCCACCAGGAACGCGCCGGCCACCGCATGTGGGAAGGCCGCCAGCGCAGTGTTGTTGGTGAACAGTTCGACGATGCTGGTCAGTTCGGCGCGCCCGGTCTCCGGGTTGTACCGCGCACCGACCGGGTGCTGCAT
Source organism: Mycolicibacterium frederiksbergense (assembly GCA_030499155.1). Classification (GTDB taxonomy): domain Bacteria; phylum Actinomycetota; class Actinomycetes; order Mycobacteriales; family Mycobacteriaceae; genus Mycobacterium; species Mycobacterium frederiksbergense_A. The sequence goes on from JAUKNU010000001.1 coordinate 3,972,610, forward strand.
GAAGGAGTTCGCGGCGATGATGAAGAACGCCGAGGCGTTGACGGCGAGCGCGACGATCCAGATGCAGGCCAGGTGCACCAGCCGGGGGAGCCGGGTCCACCCGAAGATCCACAGGCCCAGGAAGGTCGATTCGAAGAAGAACGCGACCAGGCCCTCCATGGCGAGCGGTGCGCCGAAGACGTCACCGACGAATCGCGAGTACTCGCTCCAGTTCATCCCGAACTGAAATTCCTGGACGATGCCGGTGGCCACGCCGAGCGCGAAGTTGATCAGGAAGAGCTTGCCGAAGAACCTGGTCAGCCGGTACCAGGCGGTGTTGTCGGTGATGACCCACAGCGTCTGGAACACCGCGATCAGCGGCGCCAGGCCGATCGTGAGCGGCACGAAGATGAAGTGGTAGACGGTGGTGATTCCGAACTGCCACCGTGCGACGTCGAGCGCTTCCATGTGCACCAACTTCTCGGCTGCGGGTCGAGCTCCATTGCTCGGCTACGACAGAGTGTAGTAGTTCCCCCATCCGCATGCAGGAATCGTGGCGCGGATTACTCAGCTGGTCGGTGCGGCCACCGTGGGCGCCGGTGGCCCGGTGGGCGGTGCCTCCGGCGCTGCGGGCGCGAGCTTCCTGGAGGCGGACCGGATGCCGAACGCCGTGACAACCTCCATGACGCCGATGATGATCAACGAGAATCCGGCGACCAAGGTCAGCGTTCCGAGCGATTCGAACGGCGCCGCCAGCACGATGATGCCGGCGATCAAGCTGATCACGCCGACGAAGATGTTCCACGCCCGACCCGGCAGCGTCGGGTCGCTGATCGCCGACATGGCCGTGGCCACGCCCCGGAAGACGAAGCCGACACCGACCCAGATGGCCAGCAGCAATACCGCATCGGTGATCCGAATCAATGCGAGCGCCCCGAGAACGACGGATGCAGCGCCGCTGATGAACAGCAGCACCCGGCCGCCGGTCGACACCTTGAGGCTGAACGCCAGCACGATCTGCGAGATGCCGGTCACCAGCAGGTAGGCGCCGAAAAAGATGGCGACCACCAGAATGGTCTTGCCCGGCCACACGACCACGGCGATGCCGAGGGCAACGGCGAGCAGACCCGAGACCAGGGTCGCCTTCCACAGTTGCGGCAACAGGGTTGGGGCAGCAGCGGTTTGCATGGGGTGAGTGTCGCACAGGACGGGGTCCGCCGGTCCGTAATCTGGGCCGCTTCAAGATGCCGGGCAGGCCCGCTGGGGTGCGAAACCGCCCGCGACAGTAGCCATGTCCACCCTGGAGGTACTGATTCCGCAGGCCCGAAGGGTGCGCCGCAGTCACGGCAATTTGATGAGGACTGTCGCGTTCTCCTGCTTGGACGTTACGGCTCCACTACTGTTCCGTTACCGGCGCTGCGCGCCGGGCCATCGGTCGTTAACGTCCTTGGCTGGAGATGTCGACAGACGAGACTGCGACAACTCATACAAGAAAGTAGAGGGATACCGTGTTCTCTGGAATCCAGGACCGGACCAAGCTCTGGCGCATCGCGGCCGTGTTCGTCGCGACCGGTGCCCTGACGCTGTCCGGCTGTTCGAGCTCGGAGCCGAGCGGTGGTGAAGAGTCGCCGACCGCGGCCGCGCCGGCCGACAAGGTGGAGGAAATCGCGAACACCGTCCCGGAAGCGATCAAGGCTTCGGGCAAACTGATCATCGGCGTGAACATCCCGTACGCGCCCAACGAGTTCAAGGACGAAACCGGCAAGATCGTCGGATTCGACGTCGACCTGATGAACGCGGTCGCCGGAACGCTCGGGCTGACCCCGGAGTACCGCGAGTCCGACTTCTCCAAGATCATCCCGTCCATCCAGGGCGGAACCTTCAACGTCGGCATGTCGTCGTTCACCGACAGCAAAGAGCGTGAGGAGCAGGTCGACTTCGTCACCTACTTCTCCGCAGGCACCCTGTGGGCCCAGCCGGCGGGCGGTGCCATCGACCCGGAGAACGCGTGCGGGAAGAAGGTGGCGGTGCAGGCGACCACGGTGCAGGAGACCGAGGAGCTTCCCGCCCGAAACGTGAAGTGCACCGAAGCGGGCCAGCCGCCCATCGAGATCATTCCGTTCGACAGCCAGGACGCGGCCACCAACGCCGTCGTGTTGGGGCAGGCGGACGCCATGTCGGCCGATTCCCCGGTGACGCTGTACGCGATCAAGCAGACCAACGGCAAGCTGGAGCAGGCCGGCGAGACCTTCGATTCCGCGCCGTACGGCTGGCCGGTGGAGAAGGAATCCCCGCTGGCGCAGTCCCTGCTGCAGGCACTCGAGCATCTGATCGAGTCCGGCAAGTACAAGGAGATCGCCGCGAACTGGGGTCTGGAAGAAGGCATGATCGACAAGCCGGTGATCAACGGCGCGGTTTCCTAGGGGAATTCGACACCTATGAGTGATGCCGGTTCGCCGCCACCGTCCGATCCGGTGGAATCCACCCCACCGCAAGCCATCGACGCAGTCCCGCTGCGCCATCCCTGGAGGTGGGTGGCGGCAACCGTCATCATCATCGTGGTCGGCCTCTTTCTCTATGGAGCGGCCACCAACCCGGCATACGGCTGGTCCACGTTCGCCGAGTATCTGTTCAACGAGCGGATTCTGCTCGGCGTGTTCAACACCCTGCAGCTGACCGTCTATTCGATGGTCATCGGTGTCGTGCTCGGCGTGATCCTCACGGTGATGCGGCTGTCGGCGAACCCGGTGCTCAGTTCGGTCGCATGGGTGTTCCTGTGGATCTTCCGCGGCACGCCCGTCTATGTGCAGCTGGTGTTCTGGGGGCTGATGCCGACGATCTATCAGAAGATCCAGTTGGGCGTGCCGTTCGGCCCGTCGTTCTTCGAGATCGACCTGCAGAGCCTGTCGTTCCCGTTCGCGCTGGCGGTCATCGGCCTGGCACTCAACGAAGCGGCCTATATGGCCGAGATCGTCCGCGCCGGCATCCTGTCGGTGCCCGAGGGGCAGCTGGAAGCATCCACGGCGTTGGGTATGTCCTGGGGGCTGGCGATGCGCCGTACCGTGCTGCCGCAGGCGATGCGGGTCATCATCCCGCCCACCGGCAATGAGCTCATCAGCCTGCTCAAGACCACGTCACTGGTGACTGCGGTGCCCTACGCATTGGACGTCTACGGCATCGCCACCCGCGAGATCGCTGCCCGCATCTTCGAGCCGGTGCCGCTGCTCTTGGTCGCCGCCACCTGGTACCTGGTCATCACCAGCGTGCTGATGGTCGGCCAGTTCTATCTGGAGCGTCACTTCTCCCGGGGCGTGTCGCGCAAGCTGACCACCAAGCAACTCGAGGCGCTGGCGAAGGCGCAGATGGATACCCTGCCGTGACGACACCGGAGAAGGCCGCTCAACCCATGGTGAAGGCCGAACTGGTCTGCAAGGACTTCGGGGCCCTCAAGGTGCTCAAGGGCATCACGCTGGAGGTGCAGAAAGGTCAGGTGCTGGTACTCGTCGGGCCGTCGGGCTCCGGAAAGTCGACGTTCCTGCGCTGTATCAATCACCTCGAAACCGTCAGCGCCGGTCGGCTCTATGTCGACGGCGCGCTCGTCGGCTACAACGAGCGCGGCGGCAAGCTGTACGAGATGAAGCCCCGTGAGGTGGCCAAGCAGCGTCGCGACGTGGGCATGGTGTTCCAGCACTTCAACCTGTTCCCGCACCGGACCGCGCTGGGCAATGTGGTCGAGGCGCCGACCCAGGTGAAACGCGTCAACAAGAAACAGATGATCGAGCGGGGGATGGATCTGCTCGATCAGGTCGGACTGGCGGACAAGGCCACCGCCTACCCGGCCCAGCTGTCCGGCGGGCAGCAGCAGCGGGTCGCGATCGCGCGGGCGCTGGCCATGAGTCCCAAGCTGATGCTGTTCGACGAGCCCACCTCCGCGCTGGACCCCGAACTGGTGGGCGAGGTGCTGGCGGTGATGCAGAAGCTCGCCTCCGAGGGCATGACGATGGTGGTGGTGACGCACGAGATGGGCTTCGCCCGCGAGGTCGCCGACGAACTGGTGTTCATGGACGGCGGCGTGGTCGTCGAACGCGGGGACCCCGTCGACATCATGGCTAACCCGCAGCACGAGCGGACGAAAGCCTTTCTGTCCAAGGTCATGTAGGCCGTGTCCGTACACCAGCCGGTCGACCCGGCCGCCCCACTGTGGCGGGCCGCGCAGGTGTTCCGGCTCCTCAGTTGGGGCTATGCGGTGTACTTCCAGGCGTCGAAGAACGCCGAGTTGGATCGTCCGGTGCTCGGCTGGGTGCTCTTCGGCGTCCTGACCGTGTGGACCCTCGCCTGCGGTGTGGCATACCTGCAGGGATTCGGCCGGCGCCGGGGATGGGTGCTCGCCGAGGCCGCGATGGTGGTCGCGCTGATGGCCAGCACCCTGCTCGTCGCGTCGGAACAGTGGGTGCTGGCCAACCAGTCCTGGCCGACGACGCTGTGGGCGACCAACGCGGTGGTGTCTGCGGCGATCCTGGCCGGCCCGGTGGCGGGGATGGGCATGGGGCTGGCGGTGATGGCCACCGCCGCCGCCCTCAAGGGCGCCATCGCGGTGGACCTGGTGCGCAGCCCGACGATCCTCATCGAGCTCAGCGTCGGACTGGCCATCGGGATGGCCGCGTACACCGCACGGCGTGCCCACGCGGAGGTGGAAAGAGCGGCGCGGCTGAGCGCGGCGCTGGCCGAGCGCGAACGGCTGTCCCGGCACGTGCACGACGGGGTGATGCAGGTGCTGGCGATGGTGGCCCGGCGTGGTCGTGAGATAGGCGGGGAGACAGCGCAATTGGCAGAGGCGGCCGGCGAGCAGGAACGCGCGTTGCGTCGTCTGCTCAGCGCGGTGGACGTCGAACCGGATATGGCGGCCGCCGCCGACGGTGATCTGGGGTTGTTGTTGCGCAGGCATGCCACCGATCGGGTATCGGTGAGTGTTCCCGCGGCCGCGGTCTACCTGGATCCGGTGGTGGCCGCCGAAATCGAGGCCGCGACGATCAATGCGCTGACCAATGTCGAGCGCCATGCCGGTCCCGGGGCCCGGGCCTACGTGCTGTTGGAGGATCTCGGTGACGAGGTGGTGGTCAGCATCCGTGACGACGGGCCGGGGATACCGGCGGGCAGACTCGAGGCCGCGATCGGTGAGGGACGGGTGGGCGTGAGCAAATCCATCCAGGGTCGGCTCGCGGCGCTGGGCGGGCGCGCGGAACTGACCGCTCCGGCCGGTGGGGGCACGGAATGGGAATTCACGGTGCCGCGATGAGCGACCCGGCGACCACGGTGATGGTGGTCGATGACCATCCGATCTGGCGGGACGCGGTGGCACGCGATCTCGCCGAGGCCGGTTTCGAGGTGGTGGCCACCGCCGATGGCGTCGGGTCGGCCCGCCGACGGGCCGAGGTCGTGCAACCGGGCGTGGTGGTGATGGACATGCAGTTGGCCGACGGTACCGGCGCGCAGGCGACCGTCGAGGTGCTGGCGGTGTCCCCGTCCTCGCGGATCCTGGTGCTCTCGGCGTCGGACGAGCGTGCCGACGTGCTCGAGGCGGTGAAGGCCGGCGCCACCGGGTACCTGGTCAAGAGCGCCTCGAAAACCGAACTGGGCGAGGCGGTCCGGGCCACCGCGGCCGGTCGGGCCGTGTTCACCCCTGGCCTGGCCGGGCTGGTGCTGGGGGAGTACCGGCGCATCGCCCAGCAGCCCGGCACGGTCCGGACCGGAACTCCGGTGCCGAGTCTGACCGAACGGGAGACCGAGATCCTGCGCCATGTGGCGAAGGGCCTGACCGCCAAACAGATCGCCGAGCGGCTGTCGTTGAGCCACCGCACGGTGGAGAACCACGTACAGGCCACCTTCCGTAAGCTCCAGGTCGCCAACCGGGTCGAGGCGACCCGCTACGCCATCGAACACGGACTCGACCGAGACACCGATACCTAGAGCACGGGCCCCGCGTGCCGGCCGAGTAGTCCTACTCATCCGTTCGGTGCCCGCCATGGGCGACGATGTCAGGCATGACCGAACCACAGCAGGTGCTCGCGCGGCTGTCCGCCGACTTCGCGACGATGTCGCAGCAGTTGACCCGCGCCTCGGCCGAACTGACGCAGCTGGCCGCCACACTGGGCGGCGCCGCCCCGGCGCCCGCTCAGCCCGCGGCGCAGCCGCTGCCGTGGACCTACGCGCAGTATCAGCAGTACTACGCCCAATACCCACAGGCCCAGTACCCACAGGCCCAGTACCCGCAGTACGCCCACTATCAGCACGCGCCGGCCGCCCAGCCGGTGGCCGCCGGGATTCCGGCGTCGGCGGTGCCGCCGGCGACCGCGGCTCCCTCCGATTCCGAGGCGCCGCAACAGCCCTCGCAGAACTGGATCGGCAAGGCGTTGGCCGCCGCCGGGGTGGCGGTGACTCTGATCGGCGTCGTGCTGCTGGTGGTGCTCGCCGCGCAGGCCGGTCTGCTGGCCCCGCCCGTGCGGGTGGCCGCCGGGGCGGTGCTGGCCGGGGGCCTGATCGCGGGCGCACTCTGGCTGTCCGCACGCCCGGATGGCCGGGTCGGGGCGATCGCGTTGGCGGCCACCGGTATCGCTACCGGCTATATCGACGTCATCGCCGTCACCACGATCTACCTGTGGTTGCCTGCGGCGGCCGGACTGGTGATCTCGGCGGTGATCGCCGGCGGCGGGCTGACGCTGGCCCGCCGATGGGATTCCGAACACCTCGCCCTGCTCGTGCTGGTGCCGCTGACCGTGCTGGCTCCGGTGGTCGTCGGCGACATCACGCTGCTGCTCATCGGTTTCATGCTCGCGCTCTCGGCGGCGACCCTGCCGGTGCAACTGGGCCGGGACTGGAGCTGGATGTTCGCCGCCCGCACGGCGGCGGGCAGCGGCTCGGTGCTGCTCGGTCTGATCGGCGCCGGCTTCGGATCGAGCCAGCACCCGTGGCTGGCCGGGGCCGCCGCCATCGCGGCGCTGCTGGCCATCGGTTCGGCACTGATCCTGCTGCCGCACAGCGCACACCGGACCGGTCTGGCGCTGCTCGCCGCGGCAGGCGCGCTGCCCGTGCTCGGGGTGTCCGCGGCGGTCGATCGGGTGCCTGCCGCGCTCATCATCGCGGCGGTGGCGGCCGCCGTGCTCGCGGTCGTGCTGCTGGGCGCAAGCGTGCCCGGCGTGACATCGGCTGTGCGGCAGGTGTGGTCGGCGCTCTCGGCGGTCGCCGCACTGGTGGCCGTCACCGTTGCCTTCGACGGTGAGGTTGCCGGGCCGGTGCTGCTGGCGCTGGCCGTCGTGGTCGCCGTCGCCGGACGGCACAGTGTTCCCGCGCAGTGCGCGGCTCTGGGCTTCGGCGCCATCGGCGGCCTCTACTTTCTGGCGCTGGCCGGACCGCAGACACTGACCACCGCCACGGTCATGGCCACCACCGAGGCGGTCTCGGTGCTCGTGTCCAGCGTGCTGCTGACGCTGTACGCGTTGGCCCAGACCTGGTCTCTGAGCCGGCGTCGGGACGCCGATACCGGGCGTGTGCTGATGGCGGTCGCGGCGGTGGTGATCGCCTATGCGGTGACCGTCTTCACGGTGACCGCCGGCGTGCTGATCGGTGGCACGGGCGGCGGGTTCCTGGCCGGGCACATGACCGCCACGATCTGCTGGATCGTGTTGGCGGCCGGTCTGTTCGGATATGCCGCGCGGCTGCATCGGGCGGATCGCTCGGTGCCGATCGGCGGCGGTATGGCGCTGGTGGCCGCCGCCGTGGCCAAATTGTTCCTCTTCGACCTCGGCACGCTGGACGGCATCTTCCGGGTGGCGGTGTTCATCGTCGTCGGGCTGGTCCTGTTGGGTATGGGCGCCGGCTATGCCCGGCTGCTCACGCAGCAGGATCAGCAGCGACAAGAACCCTGATTCTGGAATGATTCCAGAAAATGGGTGGTTGGACTGAACATGACCACGTCAATCACAGCAGGCAAGCGCCGTACCGATACCGATGTCCAGGGCTTCCAGGCCTCGCCGGAGTTGCATGCGAGTCTGCAGCAGGTCCTGGTCGACATGATCGAACTGCACCTGCAGGGCAAGCAGGCCCATTGGAACGTCGTCGGGACCAACTTCCGCGATCTGCATCTGCAACTCGACGAAGTGGTCGATTTCGCCCGGGAGGGTAGCGACACCATCGCCGAGCGGATTCGTGCCCTGCGCGCCACGCCAGACGGCCGCACCGACACCGTGGCCGCCGATACGACGCTGCCCCAGTTCCCGCCGTACGAGCACAGCACCGCCGAGGTGGTGGATCTGATCTCCACCCGGATCTACGCGACCGTCGACACCCTGCGCGGGGTACACGACGCGGTGGATGCCGAGGATCCCACCACCGCCGACATCCTGCATCAACTGATCGACGGGCTGGAGAAGCTGGGCTGGCTGATCAGTTCGGAGAACCGCAAGGTGTGATGCCGGCGGTGAGCGTGGCCGGCTTACGGCCGACGAGATACCAGGTGTGTATGGGCCCCTTGCCCTTCACGTCGACATCGCCGCGTTCCTCGAACAGATAACTGCCGTGGATGCGGTCGTAGACGTCCTGGGGCACCTGAATGCGGCCCTCCACGTCCGTGCTCTCCATCCGGGAGGCCACATTGACCGCATCACCCCACACGTCGTAGAAGAACTTGCGTGAGCCGACCACGCCGGCCACCACGGGTCCGGCCGCTATGCCGATCCGCAGCGGCACCTCACGACCCTGCTGATCGCGCAGCCCGGCGACCGCATGGGCCATGTCGAGCGCCAGGCAGGCCAAGGACTCCAGGTGATCGGTTCGGGGATTGGGCACCCCGCTGACCACCATGTAGGAATCGCCGCTGGTCTTGATCTTCTCCAGCCCGTGCCGGTCGACCAGCCGGTCGAAGTCGGTGTAGAGCTGATTGAGGAACAACACCAGGTCGGCGGGGTCGGTGTCACTGGCACGCTGGGTGTAGCCGGCGATATCGGCGAACAGGATCGAGGCGTCGTCGTACCCGTCGGCGATGATCGAGTCGTCACGATCCTTGAGCCTGGTGGCAATGCTCTCGGGCAGGATGTTGGCGAGCAGCGCCTCGGACTTGGCGAATTCCTGCTTCAGCGCACTTTCGGCATGGTCGATCCGGCGCATCGCCGACCCCACCACGATGATCATCATCAGGCTTGCTGCGGCCACCGTGACGCCGAAGCTGATCCGCATGGCGGACTCCGAATACACCCCGGTATTGCGGGGGACGAGCCATTCGAGCGCCACCGCCAGCGCGGCCCCGGACGCGGCCAGCACCGACGCGATGACCATGTGGTCGCTGCCGATCACGAGGATGATCAGGGCCGCGCCCACGAAGAAGTAGAACTGCAGACCGCTGTCGGTGCCGAGCTGGCTGCAGACATAGACGGTGAAGAGGTACGCGGCGATGACGAACGCCGTCGCGGCGACCAGCGGGCCGAATCGGTAGAGCAGCGGAGTGGCCATGAAAACCGCTGCGCTGGCGAGATTTATCACCCCGATATGCGGTACTTCCGGTATCAGGATCAGCTCCGCAATGCCGTAGATAGCCACGATTCCGGCCGCAATCCGGGTGCTGATGATCAGCGTTGCCCGTCGCCTACTGGCCGCATCCGAGTAGTCCCGACGCCCTTCCGGAAGGTCGGGCAGGCACCCGCGGGGCCCCGTGACAGCCACCAACGGAGCGTACCTCCGGAGGCCGGGGCCGAAGGGCTCGATTTGGTGGATCTGCGCGCGCGACGGGCAGTGCTTGTCCAAAAATTGACGGATGTGTCATGTCCACCGTTCGGTGGACAGGGCGACATATTAGCTAACGATTGCGTCAATATTCGCTAACCACACCCCCGGCGTGTCGTGATCTTGAACCGCCGGCGCGAAATCCGTGCTCTCGTCAGCAAACTGCTGTGACTCAGGTCACAGACCGGTCTCGGTTGGATCCCGATCTTGTTCCGGCATTTCTTTGCCAGTTCCGCATTGAACCGTCTCAATTCGAATTGTGCAGTCCGTGACACGAGTTTGCTAGAAATGGCTAATAGCGCGTAACAAAATGGGCCCAAACAGTACTTTTGAGTAAGTTTCGCAATTTGCTATCGCATGGGTTAATTTCAAGCAGAGTGCGAGGTCAATGTCCGAACCTGCGCCGTTAGAGGGGAAGTCGCCATGTGGGATCAGATGCGGAAGCCCATCCGCCGAGTTGCCATCAGAGGAATGATTGCTTTGGTAGCTGCATCTCTTTTCGCGGCTACCGCGACCCAACAGGTCTTGCCACTGACCAAGCAGCGGTCATACAACGTGATGCAGGTCGCGCAGATCGACGAGGCTCCGTCCACGATCGGCATCGCCGATTCCGAGCTGTACCTCTCGGCATCCCTGGAGGAGATAAACGCCAGGTTGGACCTCATGCAGTCACTAGGGGTGACCAACGTCCGGATCATGGTGCCGTGGGCCGGCGTGCAGCCGCTGCACCCGGACACCCCGTTCGGCCTCGGCGCACCCCGGTGGGACCAGCTCGACAAGGTGGTCAATGCCGCCGCCGCGCGGGGCATGGGCATCCTCGGAGTGCTCAACTCGACCCCCATGTGGGCCACGAACAGCACCCCGATCAATGGTCAGCCGGCCAACTTCGACCGGTTCGCCGCCTTCGCGAAGTCCGTCGCGCTGCGCTACGGCGACAAGATCTCGGCCTATGAGGTGTGGAACGAGCCCAACTCGATCCAGTTCTGGAACACCCTGGACCCGGCCGCCTACACGGAGATGCTGAAGAAGACCTACACGGCGCTCAAGCAGGCCGCGGCCCAGATCGGCAGTGATATCACCGTCATCGGCGGCGTTGTCGGTGCGGGCAAGACCTGGCCCGGGCTGACCATGAATCCCGTGGACTTCGTCCGCAAGATGTACGAGGCGGGTGCCCACGGCTACTTCGACGCGCTGTCGTTCCACCCGTACAACTTCGAGTGGAAGTTCTCGGTCGGCGAGAACCTGCCCTGGAAAGAGGGCATGCCGCTCTACCAGCTGAACAAGATCCGCGAGCTGATGGACTCCTTCCTCGAGGAAGGCCAGGAGCAGATCAAGATCTGGATCACCGAATACGGCGCACCGACCAACAAGGTGTCCGAGGCCACCCAAGCCGCCTTCGTCCGCGACCTCATCGAGTTCTGGCAGACCATGCAGGGTGCCGGCCCGATCTTCCTGTACACCATCAAGGACTGGCTGAACCCCACCGCTGACAACGACGAGTCCAACCTCGGCATCTTCCGGCCGGACGGCACCATGAAGCCGGTGGGCCAGGTCATCAAGGAGCTGATCGCCTTCCTGACCAAGCCGCCGACCGACCCCGGCACCGACCCGGGCACCGACCCCGGTCCGGGACCCGGAGCGGGAGCGCCCCCGACCAACCCGGTGGCGGCCTTCTTCAAGGCGATCTCGCAGGCCTTCAGCGGAATGTTCAACGTGTTCCCGAACCTGTTCACCGCCTTCGGTTCCATCTTCTCCAACCTGCTCGGCGGCCTGTTCGGCAAGAAGCCGACGACGGCGAAGACCACGGCGTTGAGCGCCAGGACCGCGAGCGCCGGGGTCGAGGGGCTGCAGGAGCCCGTCGAGAGTGCCGAAGGCGTCGAGGACGTCGTGACCGAACCCGGCCAGGCTGTCGAAACCGGTTCTGAGGCAGTGCAATCCGTGCAGTCGATGCAGCAGGTTCAGCAGGCCACCGGCGGGGAAGCGGTCGCCGAGGAGCTGCCTGTCGCCGAGGTGCCGGTCACCGAGGAGCTGCCCGTCGTCGAGGTGCCGGTCACCGAGGAGGTCACCGAGGAGGCCCCGGTCGTGGAGGTGACCGACTCCGAGGAGACGGTGACCGCACCGGACGAGGAGTCCACGGAATCCACCGAGACGGTGAACGAGACGGTCACCGAAGAGTCCGAGGCGACCGAGAAGCCGTTGGCCGGCAACCAGGAGGCCGCGGTCGCGGAGAGCACGGACACCGTGGGCCCAGAGGTCCGGAAGGTCGCGGTGCCCAACCTGAAGGCGCGCCAGACGCTGAGCACGCGGACACCGCGGGGACCGCGTGTCGCAGCGCGGGCCAACAGCGACAGCGGCCAGGGCGGGTCCGCGCCCACCCGCCAGCGCGCCGCGGCCGGATCACCCTCGGGTGGTGACCGCTAAGACTCGGGAGGGGGCGAGAGGATCTGCCGCTGTGGGAACTCGGACATTCCCACGGCGGCAGATCCGCGTCTGGGGGACGGTCACCAGCCGAGCGGCAGGGTGGCCTCCACGATCAGTCCACCGTCGGGGCGCGAGCGGGCATGCACCTGCCCACCGTGGGCGTTGGCGACCGATCGCACGATGGACAGGCCCAGCCCGGTGCCGCCGGCGGTCGTGGCGGTTCGTGTCAGCCGGCGGAACGGTTCGAACAGCCCTTCCACCTCGGCCGGGCCCACCGCGGGCCCGCTGTTCTGCACGGAAAGCAGGGCCAGTCCGTCGCGGACGCTCACGCTGAGATCCACCCATCCGGCCTCGACGTTATAGCGGATCGCGTTGTCGACGAGGTTGCCGATCAGCCGTTCGAGCAGCGCGGGATCACCGCGAACAGCGCAGGGATCCAGGCTGATTCGCAGCACGATGCCGGCACTCTCGGCCGCTGGTTGGGCGGTCCGAAGCGCACGACGGGCAATCTCGGCGAGATCGACACGCTCGGGTGTCTGCAGTTGCTGATCGCTGCCGGCCAAGACCAGCAGGCCGTCGATGAGACGCTCCTGGCGCTGATTCACCGCGAGCAACGTCTCGCCGAGTCTGCGGGTCGAGTCCGGGGTGGCGGGATCCTCCAAGGCGACCTCGATGAGGGTGCGGTTGATGGTCAATGGCGTGCGCAGTTCGTGGGATGCGTTGGCCACGAAGCGGTGCTGGCTGTCGAACGCGCGGTCAAGGCGTTCGAGCATGGCATCGAAGGTATCGGCGAGTTCCTTGATTTCGTCGTCAGGTCCGTGCAGCGCTATCCGCTCATGCAGGCTGCGCCCGGCGACGCGTCGGGCGGTGGCCGTGACCTCTTGCAGTGGGCGCAGTGCCCGGCCCGCCAGCAGCCAACCCGCGCCGCAGGCGAGCACGCTGACCATGATCAGAGCGGTCAGTGACCAGCGCAGCATGCCGTGCATGAGCGCCTGCCGCTGCTGCTCGGCTTGATTGGTCACCATGGTCAGCAGATTGTCCAGACGCGGGAAACTGCGTCCTCCGCGCTGCTCGGCGAAGTCGCGGATGGTTGCCTGCAGAGCCGCGCCGGGGCGATGGTCCAGCGACTGTTCGAGATAGAAGTAGATCAGCCCGATCAGCAGGGCGCCAGCTAGGAACAGCGCGCCGGCGTAGAGCACGGTGAGACGGGTCCGGATCTTCATCGCAGCCGGTACCCGACGCCGGGCTCGGTGTCGATCACCGAAGGGTCTCCGAGCTTGCGACGCACCATCATGATCGTGTATCGCACCACACCGGTGAACGGGTCGGCGTGCTCATCCCATGCTTTCTCCAGCAGCCGCTCGGCCGACACCACTCCGCCGTCGGCGAGCAACAGTTCGGCGAGCACAGAAAATTCCTTGCGTGACAGTGCTATTGGCACACCGTCGCGGGTCACCGTGCGTTGATGGGGATCGAGGCGGATGCCGCCACGCTGCAAAACGGGTGGACTTGCAGCGCGTGATCGCCGGGCGAGCGCCTGCACGCGCGCAACCAGTTCGGCGAACGCGAACGGTTTGTAGAGGTAGTCGTCCGCGCCCAGGCCGAGGCCGGCGACCCGGTCCGCCACCGTCCCCGCGGCCGTGAGCATCAGGATTCGAGCGGTTCCTCCGCCTTCGGCCAGCCTGGCGCAGACGGTGTCACCGGACAGCACCGGCAGATCGCGGTCGAGTATCACGACGTCGTAGTCGTTGACGGTGGCGTATTCCAGCGCCATGGCTCCGTCGTAGACCACGTCGACTGCCATGGCGTGCCTGCGCAGACCGTCGGCGACGGCGTCGGCGAGGAGGTGTTCGTCCTCCACCACGAGTATTCGCACCCCACCATGGTGCCTGCGAGCACGTTTGGTCGCCGTGAGGTTGCCGCGTTCGGCGACGGCGCCCCGTCGGGGGAGACGGGGCACGCGTCGCCGCACCGGTCTAGTAGTTGTGGCAGGTTTCGGCGATCCGGTTCAGTTTCGCCACCGTTTCCTGGCCTTCCGGGGTGGACCTGCGCCTCTCGACGGCCGCGCGGACATCCGGGTTGCGGTCGAGGAACCCCTGAACCCGGTCACGGCGCTCGGGAACCGGAAGTGCCAGCAGTTCTTGCACTTTCGACTGTGCTTCGGGCCGGCTGTGCAAACGATCCGCCAACTGCGGGGCCTCGGCCTGTAGCGCGGCATCGACTTGCTGGTAGCTGCAGGTGGTTTCGATCAGCTTGCCGGAAGGTTCGGCGGCCGCCGAGGAGGCGAGCGCCAAGGTGGCTGCGGCTGCCGCGGTGAACCCGGCGAGCACGCGTACTGCGGGGTGGGAAAACGTCATATCTGTCGGTCTCTTTCGGGTCGGGATGGGCGTGCACTTCACGTCCTCGGACCATTGGAGCAACAGTGGTGTTTGGCGCATGTGAGGTCGGGCGCCCCGGCGCCGGGGCGACAGCGTGATCGGTGACGGTAATTTGAGGGCGTACGTGCCCGGTGGTGATAGCCGTTGTCCCCGAGAGGAAGAACTGTTGCGTCGGTGGATCGTGGTGGGGTCCTTCAGTCTCGTCCTGCTGTTGGCGGCCTGTTTTGCGACATACGGCCTTTCCCGTTCCCGCACCTACCAATTGACCGGTGATCTGGTCAGTCGGGTGGCCACTGCCGAGAAGGTAGTTGCATTGACCTTCGATGACGGACCGGGCGACTCGACGCCTGAGATTTTGGACATGCTGGCCGCGGCCGGCGTCTCGGCGACGTTCTATCTCAATGGTGCCGACGTGGACCGTCACCCGGAGTACGGAGCGGCGATCGCACGGGCCGGGCATGAGATCGGCAACCACACCTATACCCACCGTCGCATGATGTTCGTGGCACCGGGCACCGTCGCGAGGGAAGTCGAGACAACCGACGCCGCGATCGCACGAACTGGGTACCGAGGTCCCATCACGTTCAGGCCTCCGTACGGCAAGAAACTATGGACCCTGCCCCACTATCTGGCGGAACGTGAGCGCACCACCGTGATGTGGGACGTGGCGCCGGACTCGGCCGGCACTCCGGACACTGGCCGGATCGTCGACGAGACCACGGCGAACGTTCGCCCAGGATCGATCGTGCTGCTGCATGTCATGGTGCCGAGCCGGTCCGCGTCCAGGGCCGCAGTGCCTCGGATCATCGAACGACTCCGGGCCGAGGGATACCGATTCGTGACGGTGAGCGACCTGCTGTCCTACCGGCCGTAGCGGCACGGCCCACTCTGGTGCCTGTGGTGCCCTCGGTGAGATTCGAACTCACACTGCACGGGTTTTGAATCCGTTTCCTCTGCCAGTTGGGATACGAGGGCGCGAGCCCCCACCTTAGTAGATGCGTGCAGTCACCCTTCCCGGCAGGCACTGTTAACCCCAAGCTCGCCCCGGGACCACAAAGGCGCGACAATGTGCGTCATGACCGACGCTCCTGCACCCCGCCGCGTGCTCATCGCCGAAGATGAGGCGCTCATCCGAATGGACCTGGCAGAGATGCTGGGTGAGGAAGGCTATGAAGTAGTCGGGCAGGCCGGAGACGGTCAGGAAGCGGTCGATCTCGCGGAAAGCCTGAAACCGGATCTGGTGATCATGGACGTCAAGATGCCCCGCCGAGACGGCATCGATGCGGCATCGGAGATCGCCACCAAGCGCATCGCACCGATCGTCATTCTGACCGCCTTCAGCCAGCGCGAACTGGTCGAACGCGCCCGCGATGCGGGTGCGATGGCCTACTTGGTGAAGCCGTTCTCCATCACCGATCTGATCCCGGCCATCGAGGTCGCGGTCAGCCGGTTCGGCGAGATCGCCGCCCTGGAGCACGAGGTCGCGAATCTGTCGGATCGGCTGGAGACGCGCAAGCTGGTCGAGCGGGCGAAGGGTTTGCTGCAGGCCAACCAGGGGATGACCGAGCCCGAGGCGTTCAAGTGGATTCAGCGCGCGGCGATGGACCGCCGCACCACGATGAAGCGGGTGGCCGAGGTGGTGCTCGAGACTCTCGACACGCCGACCGAGGATGCCACCGGCGCCGAGAAATGAGCGTCCTGACCGACTCTGCCGGTTAAGTCTGCGTTTCCGGCGGCTTCGTTTGACCGGCTAACCCGGCTGATCTGCGCAACGCGTCGCTCAACATGGCGCGACGGAGCCCCGGAATGGTTATGGTTTTCGGCGAAGCATCCCCGTCCCGGTCGTCCCGACCGGAACGAAGGTGCCGACCTGAAAACGGAACCGGAGGTGAGACGTGCGCGGTCACGTGGCACGCAAGGCATTTGCTCTCGGAGGCGCGGGCCTGATGGCCCTGGCGATTGCCGGCTGCAGTCAGAGCACGCCCGAAGAAGAGGCGTCCCAGACGAACCTCAAGATCGTGGAAAAGGTGCAGATCGACGAGAACGGCGCCGAGGTTGCGGCGGCCGAGGGCGCTGCACCCGCCGATCCGGCCGGTGACGGCAACGCCACCTGCCCGCCGGTGTCGATCGCCATGGCCGGTGCCCTCAACGGACCCGATGCCGCGCTCGGCATCAACATCAAGAACGGCGTACAGCTGGCCATCGATCAGCACAACGAGGCCAATCCGGGCTGCCAGGTGCAGCTCAAGCCGTTCGACACCGAGGGCGACCCGCAGAAGGCCTCCAACATCGCCCCGCGGATCGTCGAGGACCAGTACACGATCGGCCTGGTCGGACCGGCTTTCTCCGGTGAGACCAAGGCCACCGGTGGTGTCTTCGACCAGGCCGGCCTCGCTGCCGTCACGGCCTCGGCCACCAACGTGACACTGTCGGAGAACGGTTGGAAGACCTTCTTCCGCGGACTGGCCAACGACGGCGTGCAGGGCCCGTCCGTCGCCAACTACCTGAAGAACAATCTGGGCCATCAGAAGATCTGCGTGGTCGATGACAGCACCGATTACGGTCTGGGGCTGGCCACCGCGGTGCGCGACACCCTGGGCCCCGTGGCCGATCCCGCCTGCAACATCTCGGTGAAGAAGGGCGACAAGGACTTCTCCGCTGCGGTCACCCAGATCAATGGTGCGGCACCGGAATCGGTCTTCTTCAGTGGCTACTACGCCGAGGCTGCGCCGCTGGTTCAGCAGCTGCGTGACGGTGGCTTCGAGGGCGTGTTCGCCAGCGCCGACGGCACGAAGGATCCCGAGTTCGTCAAGCAGGCGGGCGAATCGTCCAAGGGTGCGGTGCTGGCCTGCCCGTGCGGCCCGGCCACCGGGTCGTTCGCCGAGGAGTACACCGCGAAGTTCAACACCGAGCCCGGCACGTACAGCGCCGAGGGCTATGACCTGGGCACCATCCTGCTCAAGGGCATCGACTCCGGCGCGATCACCCGCCCCGCGCTGCTGGATTTCGTGCGCAACTACCAGGGCCAGGGTGTGGCCCGCGAATACCAGTGGACTCCGGAAGGTGAGCTCACCACGACGCTCATCTGGATCTACGACGTTCAGTAACAGCTGAGACGAAAGCGCGTCCGAGAGCGCATGCCTCGGACGCGCTTTCGTCTTCACACCACTGCCGCAGCAACCGTCATCGCGTCAGCGAGGAGCTCACCACCGGATGAACCTGGCCGCCAACATCAACTTCAATGTCGGGGCATTGTTCGACAGCTTCTGGCAGTTGACGATCGACGGCCTGTCCTGGGGCGCGATCTACGCCCTGGTCGCCGTCGGTTACACCCTGGTCTTCGGCGTGCTGCGGCTGATCAACTTCGCGCACTCCGAGATCTTCATGCTCGGCATGTTCGGCGCCTACTTCGCGCTGGACATCCTGATGGGCTTCACACCGAGCGGCAATGCCTACAACAAGGGCGTCGCGCTGACCATCCTCTACCTGGGCTTCGCGATGCTGTTCGCGATGCTGGTGTCCGGCGGCGCCGCGGTCGGCCTGGAGTTCATCGCCTACCGCCCGCTGCGTAAACGCAACGCCAAGGCGCTGACCTTCCTGATCACCGCGATCGGCATGTCCTTTGTGCTGCAGCAATTCGTGCTGTTCATCCTGCCCAAGCTGATACCGGGCTACGGTGGCCCGAACGCCCAGCAGCCCATCGTGTTGGTGCAACCGAAGACCCAGTTCGAACTGTTCGGTGTCGCGATCTCCAACACGACGATCGTCATCATCGGGTCGGCACTGGTGCTCGCGCTGCTCACCGACGTGGCGCTCAACCGCACCAAACTCGGCCGCGGTGTCCGCGCGGTCGCCCAGGACGCGAACACCGCGACGCTGATGGGGGTGTCCCGTGAGCGCGTCATCATGACGACCTTCCTCATCGGCGGCCTGCTCGCCGGTGCCGCGGCGCTGCTGTACACCCTGAAGGTGCCCCAGGGCATCATCTACTCGGGCGGATTTCTCTTGGGTATCAAGGCCTTCTCCGCCGCGGTGCTCGGCGGTATCGGCAACCTGCGCGGTGCGCTGCTCGGCGGTCTGCTGCTCGGCGTGATGGAGAATTACGGTCAGGCGGTATTCGGCACCCAGTGGCGTGACGTCGTCGCGTTCGTCCTGCTGGTCCTGGTGCTGTTGGTCAGACCGACCGGCATCTTGGGCGAGAGCCTCGGGAAGGCGCGCGCATGACTACTTCTACCGGCCCGGCCACCCGTTGGGCGAAGGTCATGGACTGGTGGGACGGCCTGACCCGAGCCCAGAAATGGGTATTCGGCGTCGTGCTGTTCGCGGGGATTGCGCTCTCGCCGCTGTTCACACCGGCGTTTCTGGACACCCCGGGAATCAGCTTCGGTGGCACCATGGCCCAGTTCGCGATGGTCGCCATCATCGCGATCGGGCTCAATGTCGTTGTCGGCCAAGCCGGTCTGCTCGACTTGGGTTATGTCGGCTTCTACGCCGTCGGCGCCTACACGGTCGCCCTGCTGACCAGCCCGGAAAGTCCGTGGAACCAGATGGGGGCGTCGGGTTTCTTCAGCACCCCGTGGGCTTGGCTGTCCTGCGTGCCGATCGCGATGGCGGTCACCGCGTTGAGCGGTCTGATCCTCGGCACCCCGACGCTGCGCCTGCGTGGTGACTATCTGGCCATCGTCACCTTGGGGTTCGGCGAGATCATCCGCCTGCTCGCCGACAATCTGGCCGATGTCACCAACGGCCCGCGTGGCCTCAATGAGGTTGCCTTCCCGCACTTTTTGGAAAGCGAGCAACATCCCGAGGGTGTGTTCTCGGTGTCCAACTCCGCCGGGGACGCCAACTACGGAACCTGGTGGTTCTGGCTGGGTCTCATTCTGATCGTCGGCATCCTGCTACTCGTCGGCAACCTGGAACGCAGCCGGGTGGGGCGCGCCTGGATAGCGGTCCGCGAGGACGAGGACGCCGCGGAAGTGATGGGCGTCAACGCGTTCAAGTTCAAACTGTGGGCATTCACCATCGGCGCGGCCATCGGTGGTCTGTCCGGTGCGCTGTACGCCGGTCAGGTGCAATACGTTGCGCCGCCGACGTTCAACATCATCAACTCGATGCTGTTCCTGTGCGCGGTGGTGCTCGGCGGTCAGGGCAACAAGCTCGGTGTGATCCTCGGCGCGTTCATCATCGTGTACCTGCCCAACCGGCTGCTCGGTGTGCACTTCGCCGGCATCGACATGGGCAACCTGAAGTACCTGTTCTTCGGGCTCGCGCTGGTGGTGTTGATGATCTTCCGGCCCCAGGGCCTGTTCCCGGCCCGGCAGCATCTGCTCACCTATGCCAAAGCCGCGCGTGAGTTGTTGCGGAGTAAGCCGAAAGATACGGAGCCGGTGAAATGACCGACGCCGAGAGCTTCGAGCATGTCGCCGAGATCGCCGGCGTGCACCGCGAGATCACGGTCGATGAGGGCGAAGTCCTGCTGCAGACCAACGATCTCACCGTCCAGTTCGGCGGTCTGACGGCCCTGGATGCGGTGTCGTTCAACATCAAACGCGGAGAGATCCTCGGGCTGATCGGGCCCAACGGGGCCGGCAAGACCACTTGCTTCAACGCGATCACCGGTGTGTACCGGCCCAGTTCGGGTTCCGTCACGTTCGACGGATCACCGATCGGGCGGATCAAACGGCATCAGATCACCCGGCTCGGGATTGCCCGCACCTTCCAGAACATCCGGCTGTTCGGTGAGATGACCGCGCTGGAGAACGTCATGGTGGGCACCGATGCGCGGCATCACACCTCGGTGCCGGGTGCGCTGTTCCGGTCATCGCGGCATCGTCGTGAAGAGAAGTCGGCCATCGAGAGGTCAGCTGCGCTCCTGCATTTCGTGGGTATCGCGCACCGTGGCGAGGAGAAGGCCAAGAACCTGCCCTATGGCGACCAGCGCCGCCTGGAGATCGCGCGGGCGCTGGCCACCGAACCCAAGCTGCTGTGCCTGGACGAGCCCGCGGCCGGATTCAACCCGAGCGAGAAGTCGGCGCTGATCGACCTGATCCGCAAGATCCGCGATGACGGCTACACGGTGCTGCTCATCGAACATGACATGCGCCTGGTGATGGGGGTGACCGACCGGATCGTGGTGCTGGAGTTCGGTCGTAAGATCGCCGACGGTCTGCCGGCCGAAATCCGCGAGGACCCCAAGGTCATCGCCGCTTATCTGGGGGTCCCCGATGACGAACTCGCCTGAGGCCGCCGAGCGTCCGGTGCTGTTGGAGGTGCGGGACATCGTCGTGCACTACGGCAGAATCCGGGCACTGCACGGTGTTTCGCTGGTGGTGCACGAAGGTGAGCTGGTCACTCTGCTGGGTTCCAACGGCGCCGGGAAGACCACCATGATGCGGGCCATCTCGGGACTGCTGCCGCTCACGTCGGGTTCGGTGTGGTTCGACGGCAAGGACATCGGCAAGGTCAAGGCGCATCGGCGGGTGTCCGACGGACTGATCCAGGCCCCCGAGGGGCGCGGCGTCTTTCCCGGCATGACCATCATCGAGAACCTCGAAATGGGTTGCTATGGAAGGAAATTTGCCTCCAAGGCCGAGCATGACGAGAAGCTCGACTGGGTGCTGACCACCTTCCCGCGGCTCGCGGAGCGCCGCAACCAGGTCGGTGGCACCTTGTCCGGTGGCGAGCAGCAGATGCTGGCCATCGGCCGCGCGCTGATGGCGCGACCGAAGGTGCTGCTGCTCGATGAACCCTCGATGGGTCTGGCGCCCATGGTGATCTCGCAGATCTTCCGCATCATCTCCGAGATCAACAGCCAGGGCACCACGGTGCTGCTGGTGGAACAGAACGCGCAGCAGGCGCTCAGCAGATCCGACCGGGCCTACATCCTGGAGACCGGCGAGGTCACCCGAACCGGCGTGGCAGCCGATCTGCTCAAGGACGACAGCATTCGGGCCGCTTACCTCGGCGTGGCCTGACCGGGCCGCACCGCCGGCGAGCGTGCGTGTCTGCTCCCCGCCACGCCGTCGCCCGGAAGTAGTTCACGCCCGCTCACTTCAGGAGATGCGGAAGCGCTTCATCCGCGACGTCGCCCCGGACGCCAACTCGACGCGACTGCGCGGCACGCCCAGATGCTTGGCGAGCAGGGCGACGACCGCGTCGTTGGCCTTGCCCTCGACCGCCCGCTCGCGTACGTAGATCGTCAACGCGCCGTCCGGTCCCGCCTCGACCAACGGGCCCTTCTTGCTGCCGGGCTTGACCCGCACCGAGACGACCTCTGCCATCGGCCCATTGAACCGAAAGGTCCGCGCTACCGGGCGACGATCACCGAGGAGCCGTGGCCGAAGAGGCCTTGGTTGGCGGTGACGCCGACGGTGGCGTTGTCGACCTGGCGGCCGGTGGCTTGGCCTTTGAGTTGCCAGGACAGTTCGCAGACCTGGGCGATGGCCTGGGCGGGGATGGCTTCCCCGAAGGAGGCCAGCCCGCCGGAGGCGTTGACCGGGATGCGGCCGCCGAGGGTGGTGGCACCGGAGCGCAGCAGCTGTTCCGCTTCGCCCTTGGCGCACAGGCCCAGGTGCTCATACCAGTCGAGTTCCAGGGCGGTGCACAGGTCGTAGACCTCGGCCAGGGACAGGTCTTCGGGGCCGATGCCGGCTTCGGCGTAGGCGGCGTCGAGGATCTGGTCTTTGAACACCCGCTCGGGTCCGGGCACCACGGCGGTGGAGTCGGTGGCGATATCGGGCAGTTCGGGTAGGTGTTGGGGGTATTGCGGTGATTGCAGGCTGACCGCGCGTACCGAGGGCACGCCGGCCACGCTGCCGAGGTGTTTCTCGGCGAACGCTTTGGAGGCCACGATGAGGGCGGCGGCGCCGTCGGAGGTGGCGCAGATGTCGAGCAGGCGCAGCGGGTCGGACACCACGGGGGAGGCCAGCACGTCCTCGACGGTGGCTTCCTTGCGGTAGCGGGCATTCGGGTTGTTGAGGCCGTGGCGGGCGTTCTTCACCTTGACGTGGGCGAAGTCGTCGACGGTGGCGCCGTAGAGGTCCATGCGTCGGCGGGCGAGGAGGGCGAAGTAGACGGTGTTGGTGGCGCCGATGAGGTGGAAGCGTTGCCAGTCGGGGTCGTTTTTGCGTTCGCCGCCGACGGGGGCGAAGAAGCCTTTGGGGGTGGTGTCGGCGCCGATGACCAGGGCGACGTCGCAGAATCCGGCCAGGATCTGGGCGCGTGCGGATTGCAGGGCTTGGGAGCCCGAGGCGCAGGCGGCGTAGCTGGAGGTGACGGGTACGCCGTTCCAGCCGAGTTTTTGGGCGAAGGTGGCGCCGGCGACGAAGCCGGGGTAGCCGTTGCGGATGGTGTCCGCGCCGGCGACGAGTTGGATTTGGCGCCAGTCCAGTCCGGCTTCGGCCAGGGCGGCGCGGGCGGCGACGACGCCGTATTCGGTGAAGTCGCGGCCCCATTTGCCCCAGGGGTGCATCCCGGCGCCCAGGATGTAGACCGGTTCCGGACTCATTTTGCGATCCTCCAGGCGTGGGTGGTGCGGACGACGCCCGCGTCATCGGTGTAGAGCGCCATCGTGGTCAGTTCCATCTCCATGCCGACTGTGAGGTCGGCGGCTAGGGTGCCTTCGACGACCTTGCCCAGCACGATGAGGCCTTCTTCTTCGAGTGCGACGGCGGCGACGGCGAACGGTTCGAAGGGATCCGGTGACGGGTACGGCGGGGGCGGGGCGTAGCGGTTCTCGGTGTAGCTCCACACCGTGCCGCGCCGCGACAAGGGGACCAGTGCCAGCGTGTCGCTGTCACAGGCCGGGTTGGGGCAGTTGGTTTCCCGCGGCGGGAACACATAGGTGGCGCACGCGGTGCACTTGCCGCCGATCAGATGGGTGTCACCGGAGTCATCGGTGGCGAACCACCCTGCGAACGCGGGTTCTGTGGTTGCTGCTGGCACGGGGGTCAGACTACCCATTCCGAGGGTAAAACTGAAACGTGTTGCAGTTTGGCCGTGGCGCGCGAATCGAGTGTCGGCCCGCGTGCCACATTCTTCGGCGATCGCGGACACGAGCAGAACTCGCTCGGACCAGAGGACGGGGCGGCGGGCGGGATGAACTCCCCGACAGCGTCGCCCGCCTGTCGGGGTGGGTGCCTAGAGTTGGGTGCGTGAGCCCCGCCAAGACTGCCGCCGAGGCATCCGAGAAGAAGCCCGGCACTGACGAGAAACCCACGTTGATGCTGCTGGACGGCAACTCGCTGGCCTTCCGTGCGTTCTACGCGCTGCCCGCGGAGAACTTCAAGACCCAGGGCGGTCTGACCACCAACGCCGTGTACGGGTTCACCGCCATGCTCATCAACCTGTTGCGCGATGAGCAGCCCAGTCACATCGCCGCCGCCTTCGATGTGTCCCGGCAGACCTTCCGCAAGGAGAAGTACCCCGAGTACAAGGAGGGGCGGTCGGCGACCCCGGACGAGTTCCGCGGCCAGATCGACATCACCAAGGAGGTGCTGGGCGCACTCGGCATCACGGTGCTCGCCGAGCAAGGTTTCGAGGCCGATGACATCATCGCCACGCTCGCGACCCAGGCCGAGGCCGGCGGCTACCGGGTGCTGGTGGTGACCGGCGACCGGGATTCGCTGCAGTTGGTCAGCAGCGATGTCACCGTGCTGTACCCGGTCAAGGGGGTCAGCGAGTTGACCCGCTTCACCCCGGATGCCGTGCAGGCGAAGTACGGCCTCACCCCGGAGCAGTACCCGGATTTCGCGGCGCTGCGCGGCGACCCGAGCGACAACCTGCCGGGCATCCCGGGCGTGGGGGAGAAGACCGCGACCAAGTGGATCGTCGAGCACGGCTCGCTGCAGGCTCTGGTCGACAACGTCGACACCGTCAAGGGCAAGGTCGGTGATGCGTTGCGCGCCAACCTGTCGTCGGTGGTGCTCAACCGCGAGCTCACCGAGTTGGTGAAGAATGTGCCGCTGCCGCAGACCCCCGACACGCTGCGCATGCTGCCGTGGGACCGGGACCACATCCACCGGTTGTTCGACGACCTGGAGTTCCGGGTGCTGCGCGACCGGCTGTTCGACACCCTCGCCTCGGCCGACCCGGAGGTGGAGCAGGGTTTCGACGTGCGCGGCGGCGCGCTGCAACCCGGCGAACTCGCCGCGTGGCTGTCCGAACACAGCCTGGGTAACCGATTCGGCGTCGCGGTCGTCGGCACCCACCTGGCCTTCGACGGGGATGCGACGGCGCTGGCCATCGTCGCCAACGACGGCGACGGCCGGTATATCGACACCGCGACCCTGCAGCCCGACGACGAGGCCGCGCTGGCGTCCTGGCTGGCCGATCCCGGCCCGCCCAAGGCGCTGCACGAAGCCAAACTGGCCATGCATGATCTGGAGGGCCGCGGCTGGAAGCTCGCCGGGGTCACGTCGGACACCGCGCTGGCGGCCTACCTGGTGCGGCCGGGGCAGCGCAGTTTCGCCCTCGATGATCTGTCCCTGCGCTACCTCAAACGTGAGCTGCGGGCGGATAACCCTGAGCAGCAGCAGCTTTCACTCTTGGACGACAACGAGGGCGTCGACGAGCAGGCCGTGCAGGCGGTGCTGCTGCGGGCCGGAGCGGTGATGGACCTCGCTGACGCGCTGGACGAGGAGCTGGCCCGCATCGACTCGTCCTCGCTGCTGGGCCGGATGGAACTTCCGGTGCAGCGGGTGCTCACCGAGCTCGAAAGCACCGGCATCGCAGTTGATGTGGCATTCCTGAAGGAGCTACAGAGCGAGTTCGGGGATCTGATCCGCGATGCCGCCGAGGCCGCCTACGGGGTCATCGGCAAGCAGATCAATCTCGGCTCGCCCAAGCAGCTCCAGGTGGTGCTCTTCGACGAGTTGGAGATGCCGAAAACCAAGAAGACCAAGACCGGATACACCACCGATGCCGATGCGTTGCAGAGCCTTTTCGACAAGACCGGGCACCCGTTCCTGCAGCATCTGCTGGCTCACCGGGATGCCACCCGGCTCAAGGTCACCGTCGATGGCCTGCTGAACTCGGTGGCCTCCGACGGCCGTATCCACACCACCTTCAACCAGACCATTGCCGCCACCGGTCGGCTGTCGTCGACCGAGCCCAACCTGCAGAACATCCCGATCCGCACCGAGGCGGGCCGGCGCATCCGCGATGGGTTTGTGGTGGGTGCCGGTTACGCCGAACTGATGACGGCGGACTACAGCCAGATCGAGATGCGCATCATGGCGCACCTGTCGCGCGACGAGGGCCTCATCGAGGCCTTCAACACCGGCGAGGACCTGCACTCATTCGTGGCGTCGCGGGCGTTCGATGTGCCCATCGACGAGGTGAACGCCGAATTGCGTCGCCGGGTGAAGGCGATGTCCTACGGCCTGGCCTACGGTCTGAGTGCCTACGGGCTGTCGGCTCAGCTGAAGATCAGCACCGAAGAGGCCAAGAATCAGATGGAGCAGTACTTCGACCGTTTCGGCGGCATCCGCGACTACCTGCGCGATGTGGTCGACCAGGCCCGCAAGGACGGTTACACCTCGACGGTGCTCGGTCGCCGCCGCTACCTGCCCGAGCTGGACAGCAGCAACCGCAACGTCCGTGAGGCCGCCGAACGCGCGGCACTCAACGCCCCCATCCAGGGCAGTGCCGCCGACATCATCAAGGTCGCGATGATCAACGTCGACGAGGCGATCAAGGCCGCCGGCCTGCGGTCGCGCATGCTGCTGCAGGTGCACGACGAACTGCTGTTCGAGGTGGCCGACGGGGAGCGCGACACCCTCGAAGCCGTGGTACGCGAGCACATGGGTAACGCCTACCCGCTCGATGTGCCACTGGAGGTGTCGGTCGGCTACGGGCGCAGCTGGGACGCCGCGGCGCACTAGCGTCGCGCACGATCCGGGCGCACAGGCCTGATGACCGACACCAGCGATCAGCAGATCCGGTTTCTGGCACGCCTCGGTGCCGCCATGTGCGCGGCCAACTACCCGGTGACCCTGGTGCGGCAGATGCTGGACCGCACCGCGGCGCACTACGGCGTCCGAAACGACGGCATAGCGCTGCCGAACCACGTGCAGGTGGTGGGGCCCGCCACCGCCGGGGGCACCGTGGTGCGTGGTGCGCGCGTCGACGACGACCTGCGCTTCGACCAGATCTTCCCGCTCGCGCGGCTGGTGTCCTCCGCGATGGCGGGGCGGATCTCGGCGGGGGAGGGTGAACACAGACTCGACGAGATCCAGGGCGCCGCCCGCCGCTACCCCGCCTGGGTCACCGTCATCGGCTACGGCATCCAAAGTGCCGGACTGTCCCTGGTGTTGGAGCCGACGCTGTTGAACGTGTTGGCCGCCCTGCTGCTGGGGGCGATGGTCGGCGGATTCCTGGTCGCGAGTCAGCGGGTCCCGGCGCTTGCCCAGCTGGTGCCGGCGATCAGCGCGTTCGCGGTCGCCTCGATCTGCATCGTGGCGGCACTCCGGCTGGACCTCGATCACGTCGGCCTGCGCGCGCTGATACCGCCACTGGCAGTCTTCCTGCCCGGCGCGGCGATCACCTTGGCCGTCATCGAACTGACCTCCCGAGATGTCATCGCCGGAACCAGTCGCCTGATCGCCGGGTTCGTGCAGATCATCCAGCTCGCCTTCGGCATCCTGATCGCCACCCAGCTCCTCGGCATGCGCGAGGACCAACTCAGCTCGGAGGCGGTCAACCACATCGGGCCGTGGGCGCCGTGGCTGGGTGTCCTCGTGTACGGGCTGGGAGTGATGCTCTTCCTGGCACCGCCGGTGTCGTTTCTGCCGTGGTTGGTGCTCATCACCTACACCGCGTTCACGGCGCAATACCTGGGCGACCTGCTGCTGGGCAGCTACGCCAGCGGATTCTGCGGTGGGGTGGTGCTGACCCTGGTGGCGCTGGCGGTCTCGCGCCGGCGCAGCGCCCCGCCGGCCATCACCATGATCCTGCCGGGGTTCTGGCTGCTGGTACCCGGATCGATGGGTCTGATCGGCGTCACCGAATTGTTCGGCGCCGACGGTGATTCGGCGCTGCCGGCGACGTTAATCTCGATGATCTCGGTGGCCTTCGGGCTGCAGGCCGGACTGGTGGTCTGGCAGGTGGCCAGGCGTCGCCGAGCGCGCTGACGACGCCGGCGCACCTCAGCGAACGGTGAGCCGAAATACATCCGCGGTCGGCACTGTTGCTCCCATAAGATACGGAACTGTTCCGTATTGGAGAGGGCTTCATGACAGACCAGAAGGCGGATGACCGCAGGCAGCGCGCCCATCGCGCGTTCGACCGGTTGACGGCCGCGCTGCTCGCACATGACATGGCGGCTTTCGCCGACGAGTGGGCGCCCACGGGATCGATGGAGTTTCCGTTCGCGCCACCGGGCTGGCCCGTGGTGTCCGGCAAGGCCGCCGTGCGCGACTATCTCGCCGGCTTTCCCGACAATGTCGACATCCGCGGCATCCGCCACCAGACCCGGCACGACACCGGCGACCCCGACACGATCATCGTGGAGTGGGGCGTGTCCGGTTTTGCCAGGACGACCGGAAATCCCTACGACATCGACTATGTCGCCGTCGTCGCCGTGGGGGAGCAGGGCATCACCGTCTACCGCGACTACTGGAATCCGCTCGCCGCGGCGGCGGCGATGGGTGGCCTGGATGAGGCGGTGTCCGCCTTCGATCGTGATCGACACTCGTGACGGGCACGGTGTTGGTGCTCGGCGCGACCGGTAGTACCGGTTCGGCCGTGATCGACGGGTTGCGCGGCGAGCGTGGGCTTTCCGTGCGCACCGCGACACGCGCCGCGGCAGCGCCGACGGACTTCGAGCACGTGCGCTTCGACTGGTCGGACCCCGCGACCCACCCCGCTGCGCTGGACGGCGTCGAACGCATCTACCTGGTGGCCCCGGTCGGTGTGGCCGATCCGATCAACATCGTCGGCCCGTTTCTGGAACGAGCGCGCACCGGCGGTGTCGGGCGCGTGGTCGCGCTGAGCTCATCGGCCGTGGAAGCGGGCGATCCCGGTCTCGGCGAGGTTATGGCCGCGGTCCGGGACACGTTGCCCGAGTGGGAGATTCTGCGACCGTCATGGTTCATGCAGAACTTCGTCGGGCAGCATCCCATCGCCGATGCGATCCGTGACGGCGGAGAGTTCTACACGTCCTCGGGAACCGGCCGCCTGCCCTTCATCGATGCCCGCGACATCGGCAACGTCGCCGCACATCTGTTGGCGGCGCCGCGCGCGCACAATGCCGAGCGCCGACTCACCGGACCCGAAGCATTGAGCTACGACGACGCCGCCACAGTCCTGGCGGCCGTCACCGGCCGGCTCGTTCGGCACCACGCCGTGAGCGCCGATCAGCACATTCGTTTCCTGGTGGACGCCGGGTTTGACCCCGAGTTCGCGGCAGTGCTGGCCGCGTTGGACGCGCGGGTGCGCGCCGGTGCGGAGTCTGCCGTCGCGGACACCGTCGAGAAACTCACCGGGCGGCCGCCGCGATCGTTCCGGGACTTCGTCGCCGCGCAGAACGGCGTACGGATATGACCGGCGCGCCGGGCCGGCCGCGGGATGCGCGGGTCACCGGCGCCATCCTCGACGCGGCGCTGACCGAACTGGCAGAAAACGGGTTTCGCGGGTCGTCGATGGACGGAATCGCGCGGCGCGCGGGGGTCGGGAAGGCGGCGCTGTACCGCAGGTGGACGTCCAAGGCCGAGGTGGTCGCCGCTGCCATGAAGACCGTCAGCGGTACCGATGCGCCCGTGCCGGACACCGGTTCGCTACGCGGTGATGTCCGGGAGTTGCTCGACGGCGTCGTCGCCTGGCTGAGTGACCCCCGGACCCGGCGGGTGTATCCGGACCTGCTCGCCGAAGGCCAGCGTGACCCGGCGCTGGCCCACGCACTGATGGAGTACATCGGCACGCCGCGGCGTCGACGGGGGTACGCCGTGCTGGAGCGAGCCGCCGCGCGTGGCGAAGTATCTCCGACGGCCGACCGGGAACTGTTGCTGGATGCCCTTGGGGCGCTGGTGTTCTGGCGTCTGATCGCGCTGAACCGGCCGGTATCGGCCGGGCATCTGGACCAGATCGCCGACGCCGTTGTCGTGTTGGCCGACCGTCAGCCAGGAATCCGGTAGCCGGCCAGGTACTGCAGCTGCGGCGCCGCCGCGTTCCGCGCCGCATGCACGCGGTAGGACTCCTCGGTCAGCAGCGCGTGCACCCGATCGTCACCGAAGCCGCGGTCGATCCGATCACGGACGAAGGCCAGCTCGACGACCTGGGTCGCGAAGGTCTTGACGCTCTTGCCGGCAGCCTTGCCGCCGTGCCGGGACGCTGCACCGATCGCCAGCTTCCGGTTGCGGATGCTGCCCAGCCAGCTCGCCTCGTTGGCGGTGATCAGGTTCGCAGCCACCATGTTCGGCAATGTGGCGGCGACCACCTGCTGCTCGCGACGCCGGCTGCGTACCGCCAGCCAGATCGCCAGCCCGAAGATGGGCATCATCCACAGCAGGTAGACCAGGAAATAGGCCTCGATCCCGATCACCGAGGAGCCGTTCCACAGCGCGTGCATGACCACCGCGGCGATATAACCGGCGCCGATGCAGGCGACCTTGCCGATCAGATGACGCTGTTTGAGCGCGAAGTAGACGCCGATCGCGAGCATCGACAGGAACAGGGAGTGCGCGAAGGGCGCCATGATCAGCCGTAGCGCGGCGGTCACCAGGGATGCGGCCAGGTCCTCTCCGTTGGCGATGTAGAGAACGTCCTCGAACCAGGCGAAGCCCGCGCCGACCAGACCCGCGTAGACCAGGCAGTCGGTCAGCGAGTTCAGTTCGTGGCGGCGCCGGCCGGTCATCATGATCAGCAGGAACAGGCCCTTGGCGGCCTCTTCGATGATCGGTGCGCGCAGCGCGGTCGATTCAAATCCCTCCGGCAGCCCCGGGGTCGGCAGGAAGACCGCGTCGGCCCACAACTCGAGGGCCAGCGACAAGATGATCGCCACCGACGCACCCCACAGGAACGCCAGGATCAGCAGCCGCGGCGGCTCGGGTTCCCACCGGTCCAGCCACAGATAACAGGCCACGACCACGGCGATCGCGATGCTGGAGAGCACGAACCCGATGGCCGTGCCGACCGGGTTCGTCGAGGTCAGCAGGATCATCAGCAGGCCGACGATGACGCTGAGCCCGATGATCACCGCCAGCGGCGCCCCGACCTTGCGGACGGTTGGCGGCCAGGTCGGCAGATGGGGGTGCGGAGGTGGTGGCATCGCGGGCACCTGAGGAGGGTAACCAGGCACCGGCTGCGGGGACCGGGTTTGTCCAGCGTGTACCCGTTCTAGTACCCTTGAGCAGTACCTGTGTGCCCAGTCATGTTCCGGGCCCCGCGGGCACACCGCACATCGGGGCACCCATGCTGAACGGCCCTGTGTGCAGCACAAATACACACACCGTCCCTACGATTAAAACTGTCCGGAGCAACCCACCACATGCCAAGTCCCTCCATCACCTCGCCGCAAGTAGCCATCAACGATATTGGCTCAGCCGAGGACTTTCTCGCCGCGATTGACAAGACCATCAAGTACTTCAACGATGGCGACATCGTCGAAGGGACCATCGTCAAGGTCGACCGCGACGAGGTTCTGCTCGATATCGGTTACAAAACCGAAGGCGTCATCCCGTCCCGCGAACTCTCCATCAAGCACGATGTCGACCCCAATGAGGTCGTTTCCGTGGGCGATGAGGTCGAGGCCCTCGTTCTCACCAAGGAGGACAAGGAAGGCCGCCTGATCCTGTCCAAGAAGCGTGCTCAGTACGAGCGCGCCTGGGGCACCATCGAGGAGCTCAAGGAGAAGGACGAGGCCGTCAAGGGCACCGTCATCGAGGTCGTCAAGGGCGGCCTGATCCTCGACATCGGTCTGCGTGGCTTCCTGCCCGCATCGCTGGTCGAGATGCGCCGGGTCCGCGATCTGCAGCCGTACATCGGCAAGGAGATCGAGGCCAAGATCATCGAGCTCGACAAGAACCGCAACAACGTGGTGCTCTCGCGCCGCGCGTGGCTGGAGCAGACCCAGTCAGAGGTGCGCAGCGAGTTCCTCAACCAGCTCACCAAGGGCGCCATCCGCAAGGGTGTCGTGTCCTCGATCGTCAACTTCGGCGCCTTCGTCGATCTCGGCGGCGTCGATGGCCTGGTGCACGTTTCCGAGCTGTCCTGGAAGCACATCGATCACCCGTCCGAGGTCGTCACCGTCGGCGACGAGGTCACCGTCGAGGTGCTCGACGTCGACATGGACCGCGAGCGGGTTTCGCTGTCGCTCAAGGCGACTCAGGAAGATCCGTGGCGCCACTTCGCCCGCACCCACGCCATCGGCCAGATCGTGCCGGGCAAGGTCACCAAGCTGGTGCCGTTCGGTGCGTTCGTCCGCGTCGAAGAGGGCATCGAGGGTCTGGTGCACATCTCGGAGCTGTCCGAGCGCCACGTCGAGGTCCCGGACCAGGTGGTCCAGGTCGGCGACGATGCGATGGTCAAGGTCATCGACATCGACCTGGAGCGTCGCCGGATCTCGCTGAGCCTCAAGCAGGCCAACGAGGACTACACCGAGGAATTCGACCCCTCGAAGTACGGCATGGCCGACAGCTACGACGAGGCCGGAAACTACATCTTCCCGGAGGGCTTCGACGCCGACACCAACGAGTGGCTCGAGGGCTTCGACAAGCAGCGCACCGAATGGGAGGCCCGGTACGCCGAGGCCGAGCGTCGGCACAAGATGCACACCGCGCAGATGGAGAAGTTCGCCGCGGCCGAGGCCGAAGAGGCAGCTCGCCCGTCGACCTCCAGCAGCTCGTCTCGCCCGGAGGGTGAGTCCGGTGGTGGCTCGCTCGCCAGCGACGCTCAGCTGGCGGCGCTGCGCGAGAAGCTCGCGGGCAACGCGTAACAAAGACACTCTTCGCCGAGTGAAGCCGCGCAGCACGTCCTCACGGATGTGCTGCGCGGTTCTTTTTGTACCTGTTAGGGGAGCGTCATGCTGAGGATCGGACTGACCGGTGGCATCGGTGCCGGCAAGTCGACGGTGTCGTCCACGTTCAGTGAGCTCGGCGGCATCGTCGTCGACGGTGACATCATCGCCCGGGAGGTGGTCGAGCCCGGTACGGAAGGCCTGGCCAAACTCGTCGACGCGTTCGGCCGGGACATCCTGCACGACAGCGGGGAGTTGAATCGCCCCGCGCTGGCGGCCGTCGCGTTCAGCGACGACGAGAAGCGTCAGACGCTGAACGGCATCGTGCATCCGCTGGTGGCTCATCGGCGCTCCGAACTGATCGAAGCCGCCGCCGAGGATGCCGTGATCATCGAAGACATCCCGCTGCTGGTGGAGTCCCAGATGGCGCCGATGTTTCCGCTGGTCATCGTGGTCAATGCCGAAGCCGAACTGCGCGTCAAGCGGCTCATCGAATATCGCGGGTTCACCGAGCAGGATGCCAGGGCCCGAATCGCGGCTCAGGCCACCGAGGAGCAGCGCCGCGCCGTCGCCGATGTCTGGCTGGACAACTCGGGCAGCCCGGGCGCGTTGGTGGAGCAGGCCCGCGGCCTGTGGCACGGCCGCATCCTGCCGTTTGCGCACAATCTGCGGCTCAGACGGCCCGCTCACATCGAGCCGGCCGTGGTGCCGTCCGACCCCAGCTGGCCTGATCAGGCCCGCCGGATCGTGGCGCGGTTGCAGACCAGCTGCGGGCACCGGGCCGTCCGCGTCGACCACATCGGGTCCACCGCGGTGCCCGGGCTGGACGCCAAGGACATCATCGACGTCCAGGTGACCGTCGCCTCCCTGGAGGTTGCCGACGAGCTCGCCGAGGGGCTACTCGCCGCGGGGTATCCGCGGGTGGCCACCATCACCGCGGACAATCCGCATTCGGCAGATACAGCCCTGTGGCACAAGAGGTTTCACGCCTCGGCCGATCCGGGTCGGCCGACGCACGTGCACATCCGGGTGGACGGCTGGCCGAATCAGCGGTTCGCGTTGATGTGCGTCGACTGGCTGAAAGCCAATCCCGGTGTGCAGCAAGACTATCTGGCCGCCAAGCGAGCGGCACTGCGAACGCCCGACTACGCGGAGGCCAAGGAGCCGTGGTTCCTCGACGCGTATCACCGCGCCTGGGAGTGGGCCGAGAGCACCGTTTGGCGACCCTGACGCTCGTGCGTCATGCCGCGGGCACGGCCTCCGGGGCGGGCTGCGGCGCGCCGCCCGGGGCGCCGGTGTCCGGTACCGGTAGATTGCTCGCCGGATTGTCCAGTGGCGCACCGCATTGCAGTACCCCATACAGCGGGTCGTCCTTGGCGCGGAACAGTCGCGGCGCGATGAACTGGTCGGCCTGAGCGACGATCTGGTCGTCGACCAGGATCTCGCAGTGCAGGTTCGAACCGTACGGCCACTGGATGGACAGCTCCATCCCGGCCAGGTTCGGATCGGACATCACCGTGTTCACCTCGAACGTCTGACCCGGCAGCATGGTCGGCTGTTCGCTGTTGACGTTCTGATCGTCGGCTTTGTAGGCGACGACGGCGCCGCGCGAGGTGCCGTCCGCGCGGGCCCGGTAGGTGACGTTGTGCAGCAGGCCGGGCGCCGGCTCGGTCACTTCGGGCTGAGGGGGTTCGACATCGGGTTCGGCATAAGCAGGTGCGGCAACCAGTTGGGCCGCGAACAGCAACGCGGCTGCCGCGGCAGCTGTCACTCCTGAACGCCTGGTGACACTCATGATCGTGACTTTACCGCCCGCCAGGTCAGCGTCACATCGTGTCCGTGCAACCACCGATCGAGGTCATAGTCGTGCCGGGCCAGGCCGTCCACCGTGGCAACGGCCGTCGCGACGGCCCGCTCGGCACTGGCGGGGTCCAGCAGGCCCTCGGCGACGGCGGCGAACAATTCGTCGATATCGGTCAGTTCGACGTCGCGGCCGGTGCGCAGCACCAGATCCAGGTAGTGGTCCTCGGACTGCCAGCGCTCGGTGCCCGCGGTGTATCTGCCGATGTCCAGGTAGAAGTCCTGGTCACGCTCGTAGCCGGGGTTGAAGTGGAAGACCGTGGCCCGCAGATGCAACGCCGGCAGCAGCCAGGTCTCCAGGTAGTGGAACTGTGCGCGCCCCGGTGCAGGCCGGGCCATGTACAGGCCCCATGGGCGTACGACGAACTCCTCGACATCGCGCACGACACCCTTGGGGTCGGTGTTGGTGCGGCCGGCGAGGTCGAAGGTCTCACGTTTCGGTGGGTGCACGTCACCGCCACCGGCGCAGGTCCAGCACGCGTGGGCCCCTACCGGCCGGACGCGTGATCAATCGCAGCACGGCGCCGATCACGATGGCCAGCCAACAGCCGGTCCACAGCAGGTCGGCGGCCTCCAGCCAACTGCACTGGCGTGACGGTCGTAGTCCGCCGTCGCCGCACGTGGAGCCCAGCCGTTCGGCGATCTCGGCAGGCCCGGGCCATACCAGCAGTACCGCGCAGGCCAGGCCTGCGACCAGCAGGATCAGACCCAGCAGGCGCACGGCGATACGCACGGGTTCGGTCACGGCGTCACCGTAACGTGCACGCTGCGCCGGTGGGGAATGAACTTGTCGGACCGCACGCTTAACCTGGAGACCATGGCTTTCGCGACCGAACACCCCGTGCTGGCGCAGTCGGAGTATCGACCTGCTGCCGACGCCGTCGACGGCGTGGTGCGTGCCGGTGGACACTTCGAGGTGGTCAGTGAGTACGAGCCTGCGGGGGACCAGCCGGCCGCCATCGCCGACCTGGAGCGCCGGGTGCGTGCCGGTGAGCGTGACATCGTGCTGCTGGGTGCCACCGGCACCGGTAAGTCAGCGACCACCGCGTGGCTCATCGAGAAGCTGCAGCGCCCCACGCTCGTGATGGCCCCCAACAAGACCCTGGCCGCTCAGCTGGCCAATGAACTGCGGGAGATGTTGCCGCACAACGCCGTCGAATACTTCGTGTCCTACTACGACTACTACCAGCCGGAAGCGTACATCGCGCAGACCGACACCTACATCGAGAAGGACAGCTCGATCAACGACGATGTCGAGCGGTTGCGGCACTCGGCCACCTCGAGTCTGTTGTCCCGCCGCGACGTCGTGGTGGTCGCCTCGGTGTCCTGCATCTACGGCCTGGGCACCCCACAGTCGTACCTGGACCGGTCGGTCGAGCTGAAGGTGGGCGATGAGGTGCCCAGGGACGGGCTGTTGCGCCTGCTGGTGGACGTCCAGTACGACCGCAACGACATCGCGTTCACCCGGGGCTCCTTCCGGGTGCGCGGCGACACGGTCGAGATCATCCCCGCCTATGAGGAACTGGCGATACGCATCGAGTTCTTCGGGGACGAGGTCGAGGCGTTGTACTACCTGCACCCGCTGACCGGCGACGTGGTGCGCAAGGTGGATTCGGTCCGGATCTTCCCGGCCACCCACTATGTGGCGGGGCCGGACCGGATGGCCACCGCGATCTCCAGCATCGAAGCCGAACTGGAGGGCCGACTGGCCGAACTGGAAGGCCAGGGCAAGCTGCTGGAGGCCCAGCGGCTGCGGATGCGCACCAACTACGACCTGGAGATGATGAAGCAGGTCGGGTTCTGCTCGGGCATCGAGAACTACTCCCGTCACATCGACGGCCGCGGCGCCGGAACGGCGCCCGCCACGCTGATCGACTACTTCCCGGAGGATTTCCTGCTCGTCATCGACGAGTCACATGTCACCGTCCCGCAGATCGGCGGTATGTACGAGGGGGACATGTCGCGCAAGCGCAACCTGGTGGACTTCGGCTTCCGGTTGCCGTCGGCGGTCGACAACCGCCCGCTGACCTGGGAGGAGTTCGCGTCCAGGATCGGTCAGACGGTGTATCTGTCGGCGACCCCCGGTAACTACGAGATGGCCCAGGCCGGTGGCGAGTTCGTCGAGCAGGTGATCCGCCCGACCGGGCTGGTCGATCCGCAGGTGCACGTGAAGCCCACCAAGGGCCAGATCGACGACCTGATCGGCGAGATCCGGCTGCGCACCGAACGTGACGAGCGGGTGCTGGTCACCACGCTGACCAAGAAGATGGCCGAGGATCTCACCGATTACCTGCTGGAGATGGGTATCCGGGTGCGCTACCTGCACTCGGAGGTGGACACGCTGCGCCGGGTGGAGTTGCTGCGGCAGTTGCGCCTCGGCGAATACGACGTACTGGTGGGCATCAACCTGCTGCGCGAGGGACTGGACCTGCCGGAGGTGTCGCTGGTGGCCATCCTGGACGCCGATAAGGAAGGCTTCCTGCGGTCGCCGCGAAGTTTGATCCAGACCATCGGCCGGGCGGCCCGCAATGTGTCCGGCGAGGTTCACATGTACGCCGACAAGATCACCGACTCGATGCGGGAGGCGATCGACGAGACGGACCGCCGCCGGGCCAAGCAGATCGCCTACAACAAGGAGCACGGCGTCGATCCGCAGCCGCTGCGCAAGAAGATCGCCGACATTCTCGATCAGGTGTACCGGGAAGCCGACGACACCGAAGCCACGGTGGACGTCGGCGGGTCGGGACGCAATGCGTCCCGCGGTCGCCGCGCCCAGGGTGAGCCCGGCCGTGCGGTCAGCGCTGGGATCGTCGAGGGCCGCGATACCGCGAACATGCCACGCGCCGAATTGGCCGACCTGATCAAGGATCTCACCGAGCAGATGATGACTGCCGCGCGCGATCTCCAGTTCGAGCTCGCCGCGCGTATCCGCGATGAGATCCAAGACCTGAAGAAGGAGCTGCGCGGCATGGATGCCGCCGGCCTGAAGTAGCCCTTGATCTCAACGGCGGTTGAGCTTCTAGGTTATGGGTGTGACCGACACTCAAGCGTTGACCGGCGGCAGCTGGCGTGACCTCCTCGGGCCGAAAAACCTTGGCGCCGCGACGGTTCTGGCCGGTGGCGTGGCGCTCTACGCGACCAACGAGTTTCTCACGATCAGCCTGATGCCCAGCGCCGTGGCCGAGATCGGTGGCCACCGCTACTACGCATGGGTGACGACCGTCTACCTGGTCGCCTCGGTGGCCGCCGCTACCACCGTGAGCACCACGCTGGCGCGGGTGGGCCCGAGATCGGCCTACCTCGGTGCACTGTCGGTGTTCGGGGTGGGCAGCGTGTTGTGTGCCGTCGCGCCGACCATGGAACTGCTGCTGGCGGGCCGCACGGTGCAGGGCGCCGCCGGGGGGTTGCTCGCCGGCCTGGGCTACGCCGTGATCAACGCCGCGCTGCCCCGCGCCCTGTGGACCAGGGCGTCCGCCCTGGTGTCGGCAATGTGGGGAGTGGGCACCCTGCTGGGCCCGGCGGCCGGCGGGCTGTTTGCCCAGTTCGCCTCGTGGCGTTGGGCATTCGGGGCGCTGGTCATCCTGACCGTCGCGATGACGGTGCTGGTTCCGATGGCGCTGCCCGGCCGGGCCCGGGCGGGCAGCGCGGCGGTAACCGGTATCCCGGTGTGGTCGCTGATCCTGCTCGGCGCGGCTGCGCTGCTGGTCAGTGTGGCGGGAATCCGTCCCGATCTGTTGTCCACCGCCGCGCTGCTGGCCGCGGCGTCGGCCCTCACCGTGGTCTTCCTGATGGTCGACCGGCGGCGGGTGGCCGGGGCGAGCGTGTTGCCGCCCACGGCATTCCGGCCGGGACCGCTCAAGTGGGTGTATCTGACGCTCGGGTTGCTGATGGCGGCGACGATGGTCGACATGTATGTGCCGCTGTTCGGGCAGCGGCTGGCCCACCTGGCGCCACTGACGGCCGGATTCCTGGGTGTGGCCCTGGCCGTCGGTTGGACGGCCAGTGAGATCGTCAGCGCCTCGGTGGACCGACGGAGCTCGGTGGTGCGCATCGTGCTCGTGGCCCCGCTGGTGATGGCGATCGGGCTGGGCGCCGGAGCGCTGCTGGTGCGCGGCGGCATGCCGGGGTGGCTCGCGCTGCTCTGGGCCCTCACCCTGGCGGTGACCGGTACCGGGATCGGGATGGCCTGGCCGCACCTGTCGGTCTGGGCGATGACCGGTGTCGACGACCCCGCCGAGGGGCCGGTGGCGGCCGCGGCGATCAACACCGTTCAGCTGATCTGCGGCGCTTTCGGTGCGGGGGTGGCCGGCGTGATCGTCAACCGCGCTCCCGGCGCCGAGGCTGCGGCCGCGCGCTGGCTGTTCGCCGGTTTCGCGGCGCTCGCGGTGGTAGGTGTCATCGCCTCCTGGCGCGCGGGTGGTCGCACACCGAGATGAGTCTCGGGGCGTTGCGGAGTCTGCACACCAGGGGCCCCCTACGACTTCCTCGAGGAGCAGCTATGTCGCACAGCGCCGGTTATCCCGACGTCGTATCGCGAGAACAGTGGTTACAAGCGCGTCTGGAGCTGCTGGACGCCGAACGGGTGGCCACCCATCTGCGGGACGCCGTCAACGCACAGCGCCGGCGGCTTCCCATGGTCAGGGTCGACAAGGACTATGTCTTCGAGGGGCCGTCCGGCCCGGCCCGGCTCATCGACCTGTTCGAGGGGCGCCCACAGCTCTACGCCCATCACTTCATGTGGCTCGATGACATCGATCAGGGATGCCCCAGCTGCACAGCCGCCGCCGATCTGACGTTCACCGAATCCGACCGGACACTGCTCAGCGCGAAAGGCGTTACCTTCGCCTGCATTTCGCGCGCGCCGTACGCCAGCATCGCGCGCTACCGCGATGCGCACGGCTGGACGTTTCCGTGGTACTCGACCGGTGACGGCGATTTCAGCTACGACTTTCACGTCACCCTGGATCCGGCACGGGCCGAGGTGCAATACAACTACAAGTCACACGATGAGCTGCGCCGCGACGGATGGACCGAGCGTGACCTTCGCGGTGACTGGCCCGGCGCCAGCGTGTTCCTGCGCCGCGGGCGCGAGGTGTTTCACACCTACTCCACCTATGCGCGGGGCCTCGACCATACGGCGGTCGGCTATCCGTTCCTGGACCTGACGCCCTATGGGCGCCAAGAGCCGTGGGAGGACTCGCCACCGGGTTGGCCGCAGAGCGGCATCGCCGCCGGTATGCCGCACCAATAGGCGCCTCAGCGAACTTTTCCCACATTCCAGGATGACGCTCGCCGCAGGGCATCGAATCTCTCAGTTGACACGTGTTGTCTAGCGCCGGCGGCGGGAGCTGTGTCCGTCGATCGGTCGACCCGCGAGGAATTTGCTGGAGGGTCAAAGAACTGAGCCGGGCCGGGCTGTTGTGGTTCGGGTCAACCCGAGTTGCGCATGAGGGAAATCGCCCCTAGCTGGACTGTTGTGGCGTCCGGGGGAGGCAAAAAGGGCGGTGCGACAGTCCCGATCGACCTTCACCCGTTTGCTAGAAATGCCATTGCGCGAGCGTTCACGGATATTGCGGAGTGGTAAATTGTTTGCCTCGAATTCGGTATCGGTGACCATTCTGTGAATGGTGATATTACTTCTGGGTAAGTTGCGCAAATGCGCAGCGCTTCGGCTAATTTCCGAGCAGTGTCAAGCCTGACATTGGTTGGTGTCGCGTCCTGGGAACTGGGTGGTCAAAATGTGGAAATGCGTCCCACAGTCGGTGCGGGGTATCGCGAACAGAGCGGTCATCGGGGTGACCACGGCGGCGCTCGTCGCGGCGACCGGCAGCCATTTCGTCATGCCCGAGGCGAAGCAGCTCGTGTCGTACGAGGTGATGAATGTGGCGGCGATCGACGAGTCGCCGACCACCGTCGGCATCGCCGACTCGAACATCTATTTCACCGACAGTCTCGATGAGGTGATGGAGCACCTCGACCTGATGGAGTCCCTGGGCGTCAAGAACGTCCGGCTCCTGGTGCCGTGGATCTTCATCCAGCAGCAGGACCCGATGGGCGGACCAGTCGACTGGGAGCAGGACCTGGAGTGGGCGAAACTCGACCAGATCGTCCAGGAGGCGGACCGTCGGGGTATGGGCATCCTGGGCGTGCTGCAATGGTCACCCGACTGGGCGACCGAAGGAACGGTCGGCAGCGGGCATCCCACCGACGTACAGGATTTCGCCGATTTCGCGGCGGCAGTTGCGGAACGCTACCGCGATGAGATCACCGCCTACGAGGTGTGGAACGAGCCGAACGCCTCGTTCTTCTGGAATCCGATCGACCCCGCCGAGTACACCAATCTGCTGAAGGCGGCCTACACCTCGTTGAAGGCCGTCAATCCGGACATCACGGTGGTCGGCGCGGTGGTGAGCGCCACGCTGACCTGGGGTGACACCACCATGAACCCGGTCGATTTCGTCGAAGCCATGTACGAGGCCGGCGCCGACGGCTTTTTCGACGCCATCTCGTTTCACCCGTACAACTTCGACACGAAGTTCTCCGAGCAGGATGACCTCGACTGGCGGGAGCTGATGCCGCTGTTCCAGGTGCAGAAGATCCGTGAGTTGATGGATCAGCACCTGGCACCCGGGGAAGAACAGCTCAAGATCTGGATCAGTGAGTACGGCTTGCCCACCAGCGTGGTGACACCGGAGAAGCAGCTCGCTTTCATGACCGATCTGCTGAATGCCTGGCAATCATTTTCCGGTGGCGGGCCGGTCTTTCTCTACACCACCAAAGACGATATGAGTGCCATCGGCGATGAACGATTCTTCGGGCTCTTCGACGAGAACGGGAATTTCAAAGGCGGTGACGCGGCATACGAGGAATTCAAGCGGCTTATCGACTGCCTCGGTGGTTGCTCGCCGTCGAACCCGTCCAACCCCGTCGGGTCGCTGCTGCAGTTCCTTCAACAGGTCATCACTCAAGTCCTGAGCTTCGTGCCCAACCTGGTAGCTGGAGTCGTTTCGGCCGTATCGAACCTGATCAGCTCGATCTTGAACGGACTTTCCGGGCTTGCGGGAGGATCGGCCGCGCAAACCGGGGTCGTGGGCGCTTCGCTGCGGTCCGCCATGGCAACCACCGATGCGGACGTGCCCACCGCCGCCCCGGTGACCGGTGATCTTGAATCGATCGAGACCGGCACGGAGGCACCCGGCGCAGAGACGGCGGTGGAAGAGGTCGCGGTCGCCGAGGATCTGGTCGCCGTTGAGGACGTGGTGACCGAAGAGGTTGTCGCGGAGGTGCCGGTGATTGAGGACGTGGTGACCGAAGAGGTTGTCGCGGAGGTGCCGGTGGTTGAGGACGTGGTGACGGAAGAGGTCGTCGCGGAGGTGCCGGTGGTTGAGGACGTGGTTGATGAGGAGATCGTCGTCGAGGTCCCGGTGACCGAAGAACCCGTCGCCGAAGCGCCCGTCGCCGAAGCACCCGTCACCGAAGCGCCCGTCGCTGAAGAGATCGTGTCCGAGTCGCCCGCCGTCACGGACCCGACCACCACCGACGACGGGACGGACACGTCCGTGGACACACCCGGGGCCGTCGAGGGGTCGGCGCCGAAGCTGAGCGATGAATCCGTATCGAAGTCCGCGGACACCGAGGCGCCGACCGCCGAGACGAAGGTGACCCGGTCTGCGCCCAAGGCCGGCGTGGGCGGCACAGCGCCCAAGCAGCGGGCGGTGCGTAGCGTCCGGTCGAGCGCCTAGGCGCGGCATTCAGGCTTGACGACCGGACCTCGTGCGCGCACTGTGATATGCATCACGCGCGAGGTGTCGGAAGGACGTGTCAGATGTCGACCAGAGGCAAATACACCGAGATCCCCGAGCCGTTCTCGTGGCAGGTGCCGAGCGTCGGCGACGCGCGCTTCACGTGGGAGTACGACGGCGGACGTGCCCGGCTGCTTTCCCTGTATCAGAAGGGCAAGGACAAGCAGTGGGATGCCCAGTCCCGCATCGACTGGAGCCAGGACGTCGATCCGCTGAACCCGATCGGGCTGCCCGACGAGTTCCACCCGCTGTTCGGCAGCCCGATGTGGGACGCCGCCGATGACGCCCGTCGTGCCGAGTTCCGCCGGCACTCCCAGTCCTGGCAGTTCTCGCAGTTCCTGCACGGCGAGCAGGGGGCGATGGTGTGCGCGGCCAAGATCGTCGAGGTGGTGCCCGATATGGACGCCAAGTTCTACGCGGCCACCCAGACCATGGACGAGGCGCGGCACGTCGAGGCGTTCGCAAAATTCCTGCAGGACAAGGTCGGGATGGTCTACCCGGTCAACACCAACCTGACCGCGCTGCTCGAGGACACCCTGCGCGATTCCCGTTGGGACATGCCCTATCTGGGCATGCAGGTCCTCATCGAAGGACTCGCGCTGGCCGCGTTCGGAGTACTGCGTGATCTGGCACCGCCGTCGTCGCTGGCCAAACAACTGCTGGCCTATGTCATGCAGGACGAGGCCCGGCACGTGGCATTCGGTCGCATCTCGCTGAAGGACTACTACGCCGCGCTCACCACCGCCGAACGTGCGGAGCGCGAAGAGTTCGTGGTGCAGGCCTGCTATCTGATGCGCGACAGGTTCCGCGGTGAGGAGGTGTTCGAAACGCTGGGGCTCGATGTCAAGGAATGCTCCGAATGGGTCGAGCACTCCCCGCTGATGATCCAGTTCCGCTCGCACCTGTTCAGCCGAATCGTGCCGATCGTCAAGGACATTGGGCTCTGGGGTGACAAGGTGCAGAAGGCGTTCGCGGACATGG
Source organism: Mycolicibacterium frederiksbergense (assembly GCA_030499155.1). Taxonomy (GTDB): domain Bacteria; phylum Actinomycetota; class Actinomycetes; order Mycobacteriales; family Mycobacteriaceae; genus Mycobacterium; species Mycobacterium frederiksbergense_A. The sequence continues at coordinate 4,015,752 of JAUKNU010000001.1, forward strand.
GGGTGCTCGACATGGCCGCCTTCGACATCGATGCGCTGATGAAGGCCGACGAGGATCAGGCTGACGCGCTGGAGAAGGCCCATGCCGAGATGGCGGTCCGGGTCGATGAGGTGAACCAGGCGATCGCCGCCGGCGCGGACTGAGTCTCGCGTCGAGTTGGAATCAGCGCGATCGCAACGATGTACCCGCAGGTTCGTCGATGGCAGGGTGATGTGTGCTGCGGGTGTGGCTGAGTGGCTAGGCACCGGCCTGCAAAGCCGTTTACACGGGTTCGAATCCCGTCACTCGCTCCAGCACCGCCCTACGGGCCGACCACCACCAGGTCGTCCCAGATGGCGGTGATCTCGGCGGAACTGTCGCCGATGGCCTCGCGCAGCACGAGTGCGGCGTCGGCTCGCAGCGCGTCGCCGTCCTGCAGGTAGGTCCGGTCTCGTTCGTCGGCGCCGATGCCGATGAGATGGATGTGGACCGCCGCCAGCGCACGGTCCTTCACCGTCAACTCCACGTCGGCGACCGCAGCGGCCACCGAGGCGGCCGGCTCGGCCAGCGCCCATGTCAACAGCTTGGCGAGCGCGATATGGCTGACGCCGATCCCCGGCTTCGAGGTCCGGATCAGCTTGCCCTGACGGGGCATCGCCGAAATGCGTTGCGCGATACCGGCGCGCAGCTGGCTCAGCGCGGAACCCGTTTCGGCCCAACGCGGATCGGCGTCGGCGTCCGCTTCGGCAAGTCCGGCGAAACGGCGCGTGGCATCGGCGATCCACGCCGCCGACTCGGCGGTCGCTTCGTAATCGTCCTCGGCTGCCATGCTCATGTGTCCTCCAGTCTTACCCACGTGGCTGCTGCTGTACAGCCGAGCGGTTCTCATGGACGAAACTCCCCCAGTGTTGTGGCCAGGCGTTTCCGGGTGCGCTGCAACAGGCCTCGTACCGAACCCTCCGTCGTGTGCAGCACCGTGGCGATCTCGGCCAACGGCAGGTCGTAGACCTCACGTAACCACCATGCGGCGCGGGCCGGATACGGCAGAGTGGCCAGTTCGCGGTGCAGCGCCGCCAAGAAGTCCGCATGCTCGGCCCGCTGTCCCGGGCCCGGCCGAACATCCATGGCCTCCGGTGCCGAATCCAGGTCACTCTGTGGTCGCCGCCGGCGCAGGGCGTCGATCGTCTTGCGTGACGCCAAGGAGTACAGCCAGGTCCGGAACTTGGACCGGAAGGCGAATGTCGGCAGCGCCTTCCACGCCGCGATGAAGGTCTCCTGGACGATGTCATCGCAGTCGCTCGACTCGGGATAGGTTTGCCTGACAAATTTCAGCAACGCGGGTGCATGTCGTACGACAAGCACATCGAACGCCGCCGAGTCGCCTCGTTGAGCCCGTCGGGCAAGCGTCTCGTCGGGCAGTGAGTCCAGCACCCCGGCATGGTGTCCACAAAACGACGAACTCAAACACAGTGTGTTCTACATCTCGTGTGCGTGCGCATCGCGCATCCCGCCCCGTCTAACCCAGTGAGCCGGATGAACGCATCCGAGCTGGAAAGCAATCGAAGGAGACAACGATGACCGCCGCAACCCAGTCCCGTGAGGTCAGCTCTGCCGGCCAGGCCGATACCGCAGGCAAGGAACTGGAGAAGCTCGCATCCGACCACGGCGTGACCACCATCGCCGACGTCGTGGTGTCCAAGATCGCCGGTATCGCGACCCGCGAGGTGGACGGTGTCCATGATCTCGGCGGGCAGGCCGCTCGGGTCGTTGGGAAACTCCGCGACACTTTGCCGGGAACCACGAGCCTCACACAGGGCGTGAGCGTCGAGGTCGGCGAGCGGCAGGCCGCCGTCGACATCGGCATCGTCGCCGAGTACGGCGTGGCCATCCATGATCTCGCCGACGGGATCCGCAACAACGTCATCTCCGCGGTGGAGAACATGACCGGTCTCGAGGTGACCGAGGTGAACATCACCGTCCACGACGTCCATTTCGCCGAAGACGAGGACGGCACGGCGCTCGTGGCCGATGCGCAGCCCCGGGTCCAGTGACCTCAAGTGAGCGGATCGATCGCGTCATCGCGGCGATATCAGCCGTCGATGGCGTAATCGGTCTGCACTCCGGGCCGGGCGTGCCCGCGACGTATCTGCCCGGACGCATCGTCGGAGGGGTCCGGCTGGACGGCGCCGGCGGCAAAGTGCATGTGGTCCTCGAACTTCGATCGCCGCTGCTGGAAACCGCGGAGCGGGTACGGCACGCCGCCAGCACCGCCGCGGGCGTGCCCGTTGATGTCGTCGTGGGCGATGTCGCGGCACCCGAATCAACCTCCCCCCAAGTCAACAGATAGACCCTTTCAACACATAGGAGAAGCAATGACCGAAAAGTTTCTGCTGCCAGGACTTTTCGCCGGGCTGCTGCTGGCCATCGCCGCCGTCGCAGGCGGATTGATCGGCTTCTTGCTGGCGCTCGTACTGGGAGCCGCCGGCGCGGCGATCGGTGCCCACCTGGACGGAACGATCGACCTGACCGCACTCGGTCGCGGGTCCGGGCGCTGACGTGACCAGCGATGTGGCGGCGCAGCTGCACGGCGCGCGCGGGCGCACCGTCATCGACGACCGCGTGCGCCGGCAGCTGATCGAGCGAGCCACACTCTCGGTACCCGGCGTGGTGGCCCGACGCACCATGGTTCCCGGCCGCACCCTGCCCTCCGTCGGCATCGGCGGGGGCCGAGGAGCCCAGACCGTCGACGTGCAGGTGGCGGTCAGCTGGCCGGTCGACGGCGCCGCGGTCCTGGACTCGGTGCGCGCGGCAGTGGTCGACGAACTCGAGGCGACCCTGGGCGAACGCCCGGACCGCGTCGACGTCACCATCACCGTCGTCGAATCCGATCGCACACCGGCGCAGGTGGCCGATGCATACGACGCAGACCCCGACGGTGAGCCGATCGGCGTCCAGCATCGACGCTTCGCGCCGCGGCGCGAAGCCAAGGCCACCTACGGCGCGGTGCTCGTCGCCGCCGTCCTGGTCGCGGCGGGAGGGGTGGCCATCCGGGATGCCCTCAATTCCGCCGATCCGTGGATCGCGCCCGCTCTCCGGTGGGTGGCCGATGCGCAATGGCAGTGGTGGGTCTGGCCGGTCGCCGCCGTGGCCGCTCTCGTCGGGCTGCTGCTGCTCGTGGCCTCGGTGACCCCCCGGCGCCGGACACACGTCTCCGTGGGCGACCACATCTGGGTGCCCAGGAACAAGGTCCGGGACTGGGCGCTCCCCGACGGTGACACCCCCTTGGACACCCCCGACGACACCCTGGACAACGGAGGAGATCCCCGATGACGCCCTTTCTGCGGGTGACGGACCGGTTGCTCACTGCGGTGGCCGCGCTACTGCTGCTGGCCGGGTCGGCATGGGTGATCGGCTACGGCCTCGATATCGCATTCGCCCGCGCGGCCGCGGCCTGGATCGACGCCGCGGCGGTGGGGCGTGCCCCGGATTGGCACTGGTGGTCGCTGGCGCTCGGCGTGGGCGGTGCGATCGCCGTGCTCACCGGCCTCTGGCTGCTTCTACTGCATCTGCGGCCCCGATCGGTGCGGGCGATGGACACCGCACATGTCGGTGCGGTGGATCTGGCGCGGGTGGCCGATGCCGCGGCCGCCGACCTCGCCCGGCATCCCGCTGTGCAGTCGGCGAAAGCGGTGACCCGTACGGCGAGCGGGCGCCCGACGGTCCGTATCACCACCGATGTGCCGCCGAGCACGACGGCCGCGCAGGTCCGCAGGCTCGCGCGGCACTGCGCCCAGGACGTGCGGCGGGCAGTCGACACCGATGTCGAGTTCCAGATGCTGGTGCGCCCGGTGCCCGCGGCCACGTCGCGGCCGAAGCCGGCCTGATGAACGTCGCCCCGTGCAGACAGCGACGAGGGGACTGCACGGGGCGATCACCGGGCTCGCAACATCTTTCGACGCCGGGACGTCCGACCCCCGGCGCCGCCCGCTGTGGGGTCAGGCGCCTCGGGCGAAGCGCCACAGGTAGCGCGGGAGCGCACGGGCAGGCACGCGGCTCGGCCAATCGTCCGTGCGGAAGAACGCATCGGTCCCGCCGTCGACGAAAATGATGCTGCCGCAGAGAAAATCGGCGGAATCCGACAGCATGAAGGTGATCCACTCCCCAAGCTGGTCGGCCGCTCCGAACCCGCCGACGGGAATCGGGAACCTGCGCACCGCTCGGCCCTCCATGGGCTCGGCGAGCTGGGCCTGCAGCAGCGGCGTCATGATCGCGCCCGGTGCCAGCGCATTCAGCCGAATTCCCGCCCCCGCCCACAGCGGTGTGACCGCATGCCGGCGCACCCACCGGCTGACCGCGATCTTGGAGGCCGCATACATCAGTGCCGAACCGTGCCCGCCGAGCAGCCGGATGCTGCGGACCGCCTTGTCCGGGTCGTGCGCGAGCAGGGCGTTGATGGTGCGACGCGGCACCATCGGCACCGTGGTGGTGGAGTTGCTCGCGAGCACGACCACCTTGGCGCGGTTCGCCGCGGCCAGGGCCGGACGCCACGCCAGGAGTGGTTCGACGACGCCGAGAAAGTTCACCTGTGCGATCAGCCGGTTGCGGTCGGGGCCGGATCCGGGACCCAGGCCGGCCGCCAGCACGGCCCCGTCGAGCACGCCACCGGCGGCCGCGAGCACCTCTGCAGCCGCGCTGCGTCGCCCCGCAGGGTCGGACAGGTCTGCGATGACGTCGGCATCGCGGAGGTCGACACCGATCACCCGGTGTCCGCGGGCGGTGAGTTGACGGGCCGCCTGTGATCCCATGCCGGATGCCGATCCGGTGATCGCGTAAGTACCGATGCCTCTCAACTTAAGTGACACCCGTCGCGTCATCTGTATCGGGTTGACCCGGCTCACTTCGGGACCCGCGTGCGGTCCGCAAACACTCCGACCGGAGGCGTCACGTTCCTCACTGATAGCCCGCGCAGGCCCAGATTCGGACTAGCATCAACACCCGAACAGCGCTGACGAGACAAGGCAGGACGCGCCGCGTGTGGTGAATCGGCCCCACGGCCGTCGAGCAACGCGTTAATGTCTCGGGTGGCTTAGCAATCGACACTGGGAGGGCATGAATGAGCGCCTATCGGACCGTGGTGGTCGGCACGGACGGATCTGATTCGTCGTTGCGTGCAGTGGACCGGGCCGGGGAGATTGCCGGGGGATCGGGTGCGCGAGTAATCGTCGCGACCGCCTATTTCCCGCAGAGCGAGGATCATCACGCCGCAGACGTCCTCAAGGACGAGGGCTACAAGGCCACGGGCAACGCACCGATCTACGCGATCCTGCGGGAGGCGACCGATCGGGCCAAGGCCGCCGGCGCCACCGAGGTGGTGGAGAAGGCAATTGTGGGTGCCCCCGTCGACGCGTTGGTCGAGCTCGCCGAAGCCGAGAAGGCCGATCTGCTGGTGGTCGGCAACGTCGGGCTGAGCACCATCGCGGGCCGGCTGCTCGGGTCGGTGCCGGCCAATGTGGCCCGTCGATCGAAGATCGACGTGCTCATCGTGCACACGTCCTGACCTTCGTCGGACACAGAGGCCGAGGCCCGGTGCCGCCGCGATGCGGTGGCACCGGGCCTCGGCTTTTGGCGTGCCCGGGGTGAGCTTTACAAATAGTCGTGCAAGTGTCACGGTATCGGGGTGGATTTCTCTCGGGTGGAGCTGTCGGCCGAGGACGCGGCGTTTCAGCAGGAGCTGCGCGGGTTTCTCGCCGGGGTCGTCACCGAAGAGGTGATCCGCCGAGATCGTGAGACCGGCGAGAACTTCGACGAGACAGTGCATTTGGCCCTCGGGGCGGCCGGATATCTGGCTGCTGACTACCGGTCGGAGGCTGACGGCGGGTTCAGCGCGGTGCGCCGACGCATCTGGGAACTGGAGATCGGCCGCGCGCACACGCCCTGGTTCCATTGGGGCACAACGGCCATGGTGGCCAGATCGGTGCAGGCCTTCGGCGCTGCGGAACTCGCCGAGCGGATACTGCCCGGTGTGCTCTCCGGTGAACTGCGGCTCTGTCTGGGTTATACCGAGCCCGAGGGCGGCTCGGATGTGGCCACCTGCAAGACCCGTGCCGCAAGGGATGGATCCGCCTGGGTCATCAACGGCTCCAAGATGTTCACCTCGAATGCCCACAACGCCCAATACGTCTTCCTGATCACCAATACCGACCCGGCGGCCCCCAAACATCAGAGCCTCACCATGTTGCTGGTGCCGATGGACGCGCCCGGGGTGCAGATCCAGCCCATCCGCACGGTCGACGGCGATCGCACCAACATCACCTTCTACACCGATGTCCGAGTGGATGACGAGTACCGCATCGGGGAAATCAACGGGGGATGGGCGGTGCTGCGTGAGGCGCTCAACGCCGAGCACGGCACCATCGAGCGCGAAGCAGGTGGCCTACAGAAGATCGCCACCATGACCGAGCACATCCTGCTGACCGCTGACGCCGTCGACGGCGTTGCCCGCACCGTCACACCCGATTACCGGTTGGGCCGTGCGGTGGCGCGGCTGGAGGCGGCCATGAGTGCCTCCGATATGTACGGCCGGGTGGCCATCGCGCAGACCATGCGCGACATCGCGCCCGATCTGATGGACCTGCTCGGTGCCGCGGGTGCGTTGCCGGTCGATACCCCGGGCGCCGCCGACAACGGCGGAGCCGAGCACATCTTCCGGTTGGCCGGGCCGACCGGTGTCTACGGCGGAACGCTCGAAGTGTTCCGCAACATGATCGCTGCGCAAGCACTCGGGCTACCGCGGCCGATCTACGCTCCGCCGAGGGGAGTTCGATGAAATTCGCCTTTACCTATCCGATGCACAGTCATCCCTACAACCCGGAGTTCGTCACCGGGGCCGGGGTGGCGGCGGTGGCCGCGGCAGCGGAGGCGGCGGGTTTCGGTGGGTTCGGGTTCACCGATCATCCTGCACCGACCCAGAAATGGCTGGACGCGGGCGGACACGATGCGCTGGATCCGTTCGTGGCCATGGGTTTCGCTGCGGCCCGCACCACCACGCTGCGGCTGATCCCCAACGTGGTGGTACTGCCGTACCGGAATCCGTTCGTCGTCGCCAAGGCCGGCGCGACGCTGGACCTGTTGTCCGGCGGCCGGTTCACCCTTGCCGTCGGAGTCGGCTATCTCAAACGTGAATTCGCCGCGCTCGGTGTCAATTTCGACGAGCGTGGTGCGCTGGTCGAGGAGGCGCTGCAGGTCATCCGCGCGGTCTGGACCGGTGATGACATCAGCGTCGCGGGCCGGCATTTCACCGCTGCCGGGATCACCGCGCACCCCCGGCCCACCACACCGCCGCCGATCTGGATCGGCGGCAACACCGCCGCCGCGCGCCGCCGCGTCGCCGAGCATGGTGACGGCTGGTGCCCGTTCCCGGCGGCCGGTGTGCTGGCCCAGACCGCGCGGACCGACCCGATGGATTCGCTGGAGACCTTGAAGGCCGGGATCGACGATCTCCGACGGCGCCTCGACGAAGCCGGCCGGGACCCGGCAACCGTCGACGTCACCTTCAGCAATGCCGTCGGTGGTGTGCCCGGCGCACCGGGCTTCGACGCCGCGGCCTATCTGGGCGGTGTGCAGCAGCTCGCCGATCTGGGCGTGACCTGGATTCAGGTCCAGGTGCCCGGCGACAGCCTGGCGCGGGCGACCGACATCATCGCGCAGTTCGGGGAGCAGGTCATCGCGAAGCTCTGAGACTCACCAGCCCATCGACCCGGGGATGCCCTTGAACGGGCCGGTCACCCAGCTGGTGATCCAGCCGCCGTAGAAACCGCCTGGTTGGGGCTCGACATCCTCACCGTTGACCGTGGCGCGGTCCACCGCGGCGGCCATCACCGCGACGGCGCCGGTCAGAGCCGCGAACCCGGCGGTCGGTGACGGATACGTCCACGCCGCCCGCGCCGCCACGGTGTCCCCGGCGACCAGGTCGAAGTAGGCGGCCCGGCCTTTCCATTCACACCACGACGATCCGGTGGCCTCGCGCAGCACACCGGGGGCGAAGGCCGCGCGGGGCAGGTAGTACGTCGGGGGGTGGCTGGTTTCCAGTACCCGCCAGCCGTGATCCGTCGATGCGATCCGTTCGCCACCCAGATCGATGGTGATCGAGCCACGGAACTCCTCGAGTCGCGGCGGGCGCGGGTAGTCCCAGACCGATTCCTGGCCGGGGCCGGGTTTGTCCGGCGCGGGCCTCACCATCCGCGTTGCTTCCATTCGGCCAGGTGCGGCCGTTCGGCGCCCAGGGTGGTGTCATCACCGTGGCCGGGGTAGACCACGGTGGAATCCGGGTATACGTCGAACACCTTGCTCGACACGTCGTCGAGCAACCGGTCGAAGTCGCCGTCCTTCCAGGTTTTGCCGATCCCGCCCGGGAACAGGCAGTCCCCGGTGAACAGGTGGGTGACCTCGCTGTCGGCGCCCCTCAGGGCGAGAGCGACCGAGCCCTCGGTATGACCTTGGAGGTGAATCACGTCGAAGGTGAGTTCGCCGACGGTGACGGTGTCGCCGTCGGCGAGGATGCGATCCGGGGTGACCGGCAGCGGCTCGGCGTCCAGGGCGTGCGCGGCGGTCGGTGCGCCGGTGGCCGCGGTGACGGCCTCGAGGGCCTGCCAATGGTCGTAATGCTGGTGGCTGGTCACGATGAGCGCGATGTCGGGGGCGTGTTCGGTGATCAGCTCGATGAGGGAATCGGCGTCGTTGGCGGCGTCGATGAGCAGGGTTTTACCGGTCGCGGAACACGAGATGAGGTAGGCGTTGTTGTCCATCGGGCCGACCGAAGCCTTGACGATGGTCGCCGCCGGCAGGGTGCGCCGTGCCGCGGTACCGGGGTCGACATGGCCGGTGTAGTTCTCGACGAGGGCTGTCATTTGTCCCACGCTATCCGGCTCGACTCGGGCTTGTCGGTGGGTGCACCTAGCATTGGCCGTGGGCTCTTGTGCCCTGGGCAGGACTGAAAAGGGGAAGTGTGTCTGACCGTCTGATCGTCAAGGGTGCGCGCGAGCACAATCTGCGTGGCGTCGACCTTGATCTGCCGCGTGACGCGCTGATCGTGTTCACCGGCCTGTCCGGATCCGGGAAGTCCTCGCTGGCCTTCGACACGATCTTCGCCGAGGGGCAGCGCCGCTACGTCGAGTCGCTGTCGGCCTACGCGCGCCAGTTCCTGGGGCAGATGGACAAACCGGATGTCGACTTCATCGAGGGCCTGTCGCCCGCGGTGTCCATCGACCAGAAGTCGACCAACCGCAACCCGCGCTCGACCGTCGGCACCATCACCGAGGTCTACGACTACCTGCGTCTGCTGTACGCGCGGGCCGGCACCCCGCACTGCCCGGTCTGCGGGGAGCGCATCGCCCGGCAGACCCCGCAGCAGATCGTCGACCAGGTGCTCGCCATGGAGGAGGGTGCCAAGTTCCAGGTACTGGCCCCGGTGGTGCGCACCCGCAAGGGAGAGTTCGTCGACCTGTTCGACAAGCTCAACTCGCAGGGCTACAGCCGGGTGCGTGTCGATGGCGTCGTCTACCCGCTCACCGACCCGCCGAAGCTCAAGAAGCAGGAGAAACACGATATCGAGGTGGTCGTCGACCGCCTGTCCGTCAAGGCCAGCAGCAAGCAGCGGCTCACCGACTCGGTGGAGACGGCGCTGGGGCTGGCCGACGGCATCCTCGTGCTCGAATTCGTCGACCGGGAGGAGGGGCATCCGCACCGCGAACAGCGCTTCTCGGAGAAGCTGGCCTGCCCCAACGGGCACCCGCTCGCCGTCGACGATCTCGAACCGCGCTCATTCTCCTTCAACTCGCCCTACGGCGCCTGCCCCGAATGCACCGGCCTGGGCATCAAAAAGGAGGTCGACCCCGACCTGGTGGTGCCCGACCCGGAGATGACGCTCGCCGAGGGCGCCGTCGCTCCCTGGTCGATGGGCCACACCGCCGAGTACTTCACCCGGATGATGTCGGGCCTCGGCGACGAGCTCGGCTTCGATGTGGACACCCCGTGGAAGAAGCTGCCCGCCAAGGCGCGCAAGGCCATCCTGGAGGGCTCCGACCACCAGGTGCACGTGCGCTACAAGAACCGCTACGGACGCACGCGCTCGTACTACGCCGACTTCGAGGGCGTGCTGGCGTTCCTGCAGCGGCGCATGGAACAGACCGACTCCGAGCAGATGAAGGAGCGCTACGAGGGCTTCATGCGGGACATCCCGTGCCCGGAATGCGCGGGAACCCGGCTCAAGCCGGAGATCCTCGCGGTCACGCTGGCGGCCGGCACCCACGGCGCCAAGTCGATCGCCGAGGTCGCCGAGCTGTCCATCGCCGACTGCGCCGAATTCCTCAACGCCCTCACCCTGGGCACCCGTGAGCAGGCCATCGCGGGCCAGGTGCTCAAGGAGATCCAGTCCCGGCTGGGCTTCCTGCTCGATGTGGGGCTGGAGTACCTGTCCTTGTCGCGGGCGGCGGCGACGCTGTCCGGCGGGGAGGCACAACGGATCCGGCTGGCCACCCAGATCGGCTCCGGCCTGGTCGGCGTGCTCTACGTGCTCGACGAGCCGTCGATCGGTCTGCACCAGCGCGACAACCGCAAGCTGATCGAGACGCTGGTGCGGCTGCGCAATCTGGGCAACACGCTCATCGTGGTCGAGCACGACCTGGACACCATCGCGCACGCCGACTGGGTGGTCGACATCGGCCCGTACGCCGGTGAACACGGCGGGCGCATCGTGCACAGCGGAACCTACAAGGATCTGCTGAAGAACCCGGAATCCCTCACCGGCGCTTATCTTTCCGGCAAGGAGAGCATCGAGGTGCCCGCGATCCGCCGCCCGGTGGACCGCAAGCGCCAACTCACCGTCGTCGGGGCGCGGGAGCACAACCTCAAAGAGGTCGACGTGACCTTCCCGCTCGGGGTGCTCACCTCGGTGACCGGAGTGTCCGGTTCGGGCAAGTCGACGTTGGTCAACGACATCCTGGCGACCGTGCTGGCCAACAAGCTCAACGGCGCCCGGCAGGTGCCCGGGCGGCACACCCGGATCAACGGCATCGACCAGCTCGACAAGCTGGTGCGCGTCGACCAGTCGCCGATCGGGCGGACCCCGCGGTCCAACCCGGCCACCTACACCGGTGTGTTCGACAAGATCCGCACCCTGTTCGCCGCGACCACCGAGGCGAAGGTGCGCGGCTACCAGCCGGGCCGGTTCTCGTTCAACGTGAAGGGCGGTCGTTGCGAGGCCTGTTCCGGCGACGGCACGCTGAAGATCGAGATGAACTTCCTTCCGGACGTGTACGTGCCGTGCGAGGTCTGTCACGGTGCCCGGTACAACCGCGAGACGCTCGAAGTGCACTACAAGGGCAAGACCATCTCCGAGGTGCTGGACATGCCGATCGAGGAGGCCACCGAGTTCTTCGAGCCGATCTCCTCGATTCACCGGTACCTCAAGACGCTGGTCGACGTCGGGCTCGGTTATGTGCGGCTGGGACAGCCCGCGCCGACGCTGTCCGGTGGCGAAGCCCAACGGGTCAAGCTGGCCGCCGAACTGCAGAAGCGGTCCACCGGTCGCACCATCTACATTCTCGACGAACCGACCACCGGCCTGCATTTCGAGGACATCCGCAAACTGCTCAAGGTCATCAACGGCCTTGTCGACAAGGGCAACACGGTGATCGTCATCGAGCACAACCTCGATGTCATCAAGACCTCGGACTGGATCGTGGACATGGGCCCGGAGGGCGGTGCGGGCGGTGGCACGGTCGTATCGGCCGGCACCCCCGAGGATGTGGCGGCGACACCGGAGAGCTACACCGGGCAGTTCCTCGTCGACATGCTGGACGCGGCGGCCGAGCCGGTCGAGGTTGCGGTGCCCAAGACCCGCCGGCGGCGCAAGGTCAGTGCCTGACTCACCTCTTCGACAAGGGGGACGGGAACCGCGGTTTGATCACCGCTCCGCCCAGCCAGTCTGTCAGCTCATCGGCCTTGCGCTGCAGCGCTTTCCGCGTCCCACGGTTGACATCGGTGATGATCTGCAGCTCGACCCGGCCATCGCCGGACTGCCGCCATCCGCCCACCACACGGCCATCCGCCCACGCCGTCGGCCCCGCGTTACCGCGGGTGTCGAACACCTCGGAGCGCAGACCCTCCAGGTACCAGTCCCGGTCGACCCAGCCCATGGTCGTGACATCGAGACCCGGCAGCAGTGCACACCACGGCTCGGCATCCGGTTCGGGTTCCAGGTCATCGGGCAGTGCCACCGCCGGTGTCCCGTGCATCTCCACCTCGACCGCGCCGATCTCGGCCAGGGCGCGTCGGGCCCAGGTCAGGGTGTGGCCGAACCACCACGTGATATCGGCGACGGTGGCCGGCCCGAACGCCCGCAGCCAGCTGGCCACCAACTCCGCGCTCGCGGCGTCGGGCTCGGCGGAATCGGACCTGTCGAGCCAGGAGGCCGCCGACACCCACAGCGGACGCGACGATGTCCAGCCGCCCTGATTCGGGCCGCGGACCACTTCGCCGCGGACAGCGAGCACGGTGATGACCCGAGGCGACAGGGGAGTGTCTCCGCCCCAGGGCTTTCCGGGTGCCGGATCGTAGGTCCCCGCCAGCTCCGGGAGCGCCACGCGCAACTGGGTCGCGCTGGTCGGGCCGTTGGCCTCCAGATAGGCCAGCACCGCGGCGCACGCCGTGCGCAACCACTCGGCACCGTCGGCGGCCACCCCGGCCTTCTCGACGTCGGCTACGAGCTTGCGGCTCTCGCTGTCGGCCACCCGATCACTGGATGCCGCCTGCACCGTCGATAGGGCATCGGCGCGCACCACCCACAAGGTGCGGCGCATCGCGAGATGTTTGACCAGCGTCCGCTGTTGATAGAGCGTGGCGTCCAGATCGGCACGGTCGAAATCCGCAATCCTGGCCCACAGCGACAGATACGGGGTAGCCGGATCGGTGGCATGCAGACCCACCAGTGCCGATGTCACCGCCTGCGCGTCGGAGCCGTAATGGCCGAGAAAGTGCCGCCGGGCCAGCCGGGCGCGCCTTTCGGCGAGGGTGAACGAGCGCACTAGTCCCGGTTCATCGATTCGCGGATCTGCTTGAGCCGCTCGGCGGCTGCCTCCTGCCGCTTCTCGTACTGCTCGGCCACCGAACGACCCTCGGGCGTGTCCTCGGCGAGCTCCACCGATCCGATGGCGGTGCCGAAGCGGGTCTCGATCTTCTCGCGCACCGAGTCGAACGTCGGCACCCCGGCGGTGGTGTAGCCGGTATCTGCCGGGATCGGGGTGAGCTCCACCGGAGCCTGCCCGGCGGGCACGTCGTCGGCCGGAACGACCTCGGCGTCGATCGGCTCACCCGCAGAAGGCTGCTGGTCATCGGGCATGACGCCACCGTACCCGCTGGAGAAGTTGGGATCGGTAGCGATTGGTCACGGATGTACTTGCCCCACGACGGCGCCACAGGGGCGGCGGGCGAAGGAAAAGGACATACACATGACGAAGAATCGCGTTCTGGCCGCCGGGATCGGGATGCTCGCCACCGCGGCGGTATTGGTGGGTTGCTCGGACGACAAGGGCAGCGAACCCGCCGCGTCCAGCTCCGGCAACACCAGCAGCACCGCCGCTGCGGTCGCCAGCGGCGGCAGCACGCAGGTCAAGGTGGAGGGCCAGGACCTGGCCGGCCTCGACCTCAACTCGGTGACCTGCGTCAAGGCCGGGGGCAAGATCAACGTGGCCTCCGCCGCCGTCGGCGGCCAACAGGGCCTCGGCGTCGTGATGACCGACGATGCCGCCCCCAAGGTCGAGTCGGTCGGACTGGTGGTCGACGGAAATGCCCTCGCGGTCGCCTCGATGGCCGGCGCGAGCTCCGGAAAGGCCGACGTCACCGTCGACGGCAGCACGTACACCATCACCGGTGAGGCCGTCGGCGCCGACATGGCGAACCCGATGGCCGGGATGATCACCAAGAAGTTCGAGATCACGGTCGACTGCAGCTGACCACAGCCGGGCGGCGGGCGCGGAAACGCGTCCGCCGCCTTCGGCCGTCCTATGATGACGCGGTGTCGATCGCGGGTGACCTGGATCGAGCCCGGCGGCTGGCCTGGGCCGCCGACGAGTCCGGTGCCAAGGACCTGCTGCTGTCCCTGCTGCCCTCCATCGAGCGAGCCGACCGCGACGACCTGGCACTGGAGGTATTCGCCCAGCTCGGCGAGATCTACCTGGTGCGCACCGCCTACGACGGTGTCGACGAATGCATCCGGCGTATCCGGGACTGCATCGCGGCGTATGCCGCCCTGCCGGAGCGCAGCCCCGACACCCGGCACATGATGCAGCGCTACACGCGCCGTGCCGACTTCCTGCAGGCCGGCCTGCACGCCGCCCGCGGTGAGCACGACGAGGCCGCGGCGTCGGTGGCGGCGCTGCTGGCCGCCGAGGGCCCGCCGGATCTGGCCGATGAGCACCGCTACCTGGTGGGTTTTGCCAGGCTGCTCTGCGCGATCGCGCTCTCCGACGACGATCTGCACCACCTGGCGGTCCCGTTGTGGGAGCAGGTACTCGACATCGTCGACGTCTCGGCGGCCGACGGCAGCCACGACGACCGCCTGCTGGTGCTCGCCGGGATCGGTTACGGCGGGTTCTGCGTGCAGACCGGCAGGCTCGACGAAGCCGGACCCTGGCTGCAGCGCGCCGGCGCCCGCGCGCAGGCGCACGGCTGGGAGCTCGACACTGCCCGCACACAACTGGAACGCGCGATCGCCTGCTGGTCTGTCGGCGACCACAACGGCGTGGACCGCCTCATCGATCAGGCCTACCCCGTCATCGCCAGATATGCCCGCGCCCACGACGTGTCCCGCTGCTGGTTCTACCGCGGTTTCACCAAACTGGCCTCGGCGGCCCTCGAAGAGGCCGATCAGTGCTGGGAACACGCCGAACGGCACTGGCGCGAGCTCGGGAAGCCGCTTTATCTGCATCGTATTCTGTTGCAGCGCAGCTGGATCCCGATCTTCTTCGGTCGCTTCGACGAGGCGGTGGAACTCATCGCGCAGGCCCGTGGCCTGCTCGACGAATGGCCGCGCAGTAGCTGGTTGCAGTACGCCCGGCTCGATGATCAGCTGGGCACTGTCTGGCGGGCCGATGCCCTGGGAGATCTGGGATTCGACGGCTCCGGTGATCCCGAGGACACCTGGGATGAGGTCGAGGCCAAACACGAAGCGTCACTGGGCATCACCAGCGCCGAGACCGGCAGCCCGGCCTTCGCCCGTGCGATGGCCAAGCTCGAGCAGGCCGCCGATCTCAAGGTGCCTGCGGCGCTCGCGGTGGATTCGGTGCGCTACACGATCGTCGATGCCCATGCCCGCGCGCAGTGGGCGACCAGGGTGTCCGCACCCATGTTGGCCGGCGCTTTCGCGGTCTCCTGGGAATGGGAGAACACCGCGCTCACCGCCGAACTGATCGAATATCACAGCGCCCGAGGAAGTTTCAGCACGGATACCGGTGGCGATGGCGAAGCGCCGATCTGGGCGGGAGCGCAGGCGGTGCTCGTCGACACGGAGTCGGAACTGCCCGACTTCGAGCTCGCCGATGTCGCCGCCGGGTCGGTCGGTGGCGGGCCGTCGTTGACCAGACTCGGTCCGCTGCCCCCGCTGCAGATGGATCCCGGTGCCGATCCGATCCTGGGGCGCTACCGCGCCCTGGCCAAGCAGCGCTACGGCCGCACCATCACCACCGACGCCCCGGCCTGGCCGACATGGTCGTGATCGACCGGCCGACCCTGATCCTGCGCTTCGCCGATGTCGGTATCGCCACCTATGCCAGCCTGCGTGTCGTCGGGCAGCCCGAGCGCACCGTCACCTGGGTCGTCGAGGAGACGATTCTGCTTGCGGCACTGGAGGAAATCGCCGCAGCACTGCCGGATCCCAGGGACGCCGAGACGGCGGTCGACGCACTGCAGCGCGCGCTGTCCGGTGGCACATTCACCACCCTTGACGCCGAGTTGACCCTGGCGTACCGCCTGGGCGTGCTGCTGATCTCGGCTGCCGGCTGGGAGCTGGTTTCCGAATGCGTGAACGACCCCCGCGCGGTGTTGTTCGTCGCGCCGAGTGCGCGTCTGGGCCGGGTGCCGTGGGGGTTGCTCGCGCTGCCCGCGGTGCGGCCCGAGGTGACCGCGATGCTGGCGGCGCGCCAGGAGGCCATCACCCCGGATGGCCCGATGCCGGCCACCATCCCGTGGCCGGCCGGGGAGATCGATGTCCTCACCGAAGGCTTCCGGCTGCTCGAATTCGTCGATGTACTGATGGCGGTACCGGCCAATATCGCGCACTCGCGGCGCGTCAACACGCCACGCCCGGCGGCGGATCCGCTGCTGATCCTCGATCCTCGGGTGCCCGGCCAGCGGCCTGATTCCGCCCTGGGGTCGGTGCTGGGCAGGCCGGCTCCGGATACCGTGCTGGCGCGGCATTACGCGGACCTGATGGACCGGCGCACGGTCTTGCCGAGGGTCGGCACCGCGCTCGAGCTGTTCCGGCGCACCGACACCGACCGGCGCTGGCTGGCCGACGTGCTGTCCCGACGGCCGGGACGCCTGGTCTATGTCGGACACGCCAGCACCGGCGACGGGGCTGAACGTGCGGCGCTGCATCTGGCGTGCCGCGCCTCGGTCGAGGGGTACAGCGATCCGATCGGTGACCACCGACCGCTCACCGCGGCCGACCTGATGTCCGCGGAGCTGCCACTTCCGACCCGTGTTGCGTTGCTGGCCTGTGCATCCGGCGGCGACTACCGATTCGACGAGGCCACCGGGATCGTCGCGGCGATGGTGCTCGGCGGCGCGGAACTGGTGACCGCCACGTTGTGGTCGCTACCGACCAGCGCGGGGTACCGGCGGTTCGTGGCCGGCGCGCCGGACGACCCGATGGGTGAGGTCATCGCCGCGGTCGACACCGCCCATCAGGCGGGCACCGATTTCGAGGCGGCGTGCGCGGTGAACCGCTGGCAACGCGCGCAGCTGCGGCGCTGGCGAGACGGGGATGAGGCCGCGGCACCGGTGTATTGGGCGGCGCTGGTGAGCTTCGTGATCCCTCAGGCGGGCGGCACCGCCACCGCGACGGTGGATTCTTCCCCACGGCGGTAATAGGCGTCGATGACGCTGCCCGGGGTTACCCGATCCAACGAGGTCGCCGGGATGAGTGTCGTCTCATGGGCCGGGAACTGCCCGCCTTCGGGCCTGCGCACCATCAGATCGAGCACCACCTCGCGGTAGTCCTCGCGTCCGGCGCCGGTGCTGCGCGCGGCCGTCACCACGCCGCTGGACCTGATGCCGTGCCGGATGAGATCCAGCTGCGCGGCGGTCACCAGGCCTTTGTCCACCAGCATCCGGTCGAAGGCGGCGCGGATGGCGACCATGTCGTCGGCCAGTGACAGCTGCTCGCGGGAGTCGGGATCGAAGGCGACCAGCAGCACCGCGCCGGGCCGGATCTCGGCGACCACCGGGTCATCCGGGGCGCCGCGCAGGCGACCGGTGAATTTCTGGCCTGACACGCTCACCACCTCGACGGTGATCCGGTCGGTGATCTCGCTGACGGTGCCGATACCGACGGCCGGTGCGGCCGTGGGCCCGGGCGCCGCGCGGCCGCGGGGGAGCACGGCGTCGGCGATGACCATCAGGATGGTGACGACGACGAAGGCCAGCAGGATCCACAGTGATTCGGGCATGCAGAACAGGGTCGCCCCGTGCCGCGGCTACCGAACCCAACTTTCTGCCGCAGGTGGCGAGCGGCGCGACCGGGAAGCTCCGGTGCTTATCCTGATCGGGTGAGTACCGTTCCGGAGGTCGCCCCGCGGAGGGCGGGCGCTGCGCCCACGCAGCCGCGCCGCGCGGTGATCGACCGCGCCTGGCGGGCGCTCGGTCCGGGTGTGCAGGTGCTCAGCAGCGATGACGGCGGACCGCTGAGCCGGACCGTCAAGCGCATCCTTGACCCGCTGGTGCTGCGATTGCGCTCCAATCCGCAGTATTCGACGCCGGTGGTGTCCGGCGAGGTGGCCGTCGAGATGCACGGGCTGATCGTGGCGCACCGCGATCAGCTGTGCGCCACCGCCTCCTGGTTCGCGGTGCTCAAGCTGGCGCGCCGCAAGCTGCGGCTCACCACGGGTAACGCCCAGGAGCTCTACTTCCCGGTGTGCTTCGAGCTTGCGGTCACCAAAGGTGAACCCGTACAGGGTGATTCAGAAACCGCCGAGCTCATTCTGCGGGGTGTCCACGGGGACCGGGACCGCACCGCCATCGAGGTGCTCAACCGCCACGTCGCCGACGCCAGGGTGGTCGACGCATTGACGCGGCAACTGCAGGCCAGTTGGTCCGATGTGCGGCCGACCGCGACGATCACCGACCCGTTCCTGGCGGGTCTGAGCACCGTGCTGGGCGACGCTGCCGGCCACACCGAGTCCGTGGCCCGCCAACGGGTCTGGACCGCGTTGGTGGCCGATGCGACGCCCTACAACCTGGGCGCCCGGGCCCGCGGCCCGGCGCCGGATCTGCCGTGGTCGTTCATCGACATCGGCCTCAGTGCCGTGTTGCCGCAGCCGCCACCGCCCGTACACGGCGGTGCCGATTCCGACCGTCCGCTGAACCGCAGCGTCGTCGACCGGGTGCGTGCCACGCTGCGCCGCGCCCTGGACCGCGACGAGCTCCCGGATGTTCCGCTGCTGTGCGCGGAGGAAGTGGACCGGGCGTGCGCACCATGGGGACTGTTGGCCGAGGACATCCAGGCCGCGATGGTGGCGGGGGTGGAGATCGCCGTCGAACTGGCACCGCTGAACGAGGCCGCGACCCCGCGGTACCGGCTGGCCGCCCAGATCCAGGCCAGGCTCCGCAAGGAGGCCTATGTGCTGCACGCGCGGCGCTACCTCGCCGACGGGGGCGCGCTGCATCCGCGCCAGCAGCAGGTGACCGACGAACTCGCGGTGTTCGCCCGCCCCTACCTGAGTCGGCTGTGGGCCCGGCTGCACGGCCGTGACGTCTGGCAGGAGTCGTGTGCCGATGTCGATGACGTGCGGGCCCTCCTGGAAGGGGTCGCCCGGTCGGTGAGCCTGGATCACCGGCAGCGGATCAAGGCCATGCTGGAACTGGAGGTGGCCCGATGAAACTGCTTGCCGAATCCGGTCTGTGGACCGTCGGCGCGCAGGTGGCGGCCCCGCCCGCGGTGGCGGTCCTCGAGGTCGCCGGAGCGGTGCTGGCGTGGACGGTCGACGATCCGGCCGCCGCTGTGCAGCTCACCTTCACCGATGTGGTTGCCGCCGACTGGTTGTGGCGGATCACCGGTGAGCGGGGGCATGTGGCGGTGGTCGAGGCGCTGCGAGGTCGCGCTGCCGATCCGCAGGCCAGTGTCGACATCGCGGATCTCGAACTCTCCCCGCAGGTGCTGGCGCCGCTGCGCCGGCTCGCGCTGGGGCACTGGTTGCGGCGGTGGTGGCCGGCCAGTGTGCGCGACGGTATCGCCGATCTCGACATCGCGGTGCTGGACGCCGAACTGGCGGTGCTGACGGGCGCGGCGCAGGAGTTCTTCGGCGAGGACACCCTGGACTCCGATATCGATGCGCTGCTGCGGCCGCACCGCGACGCCCTGTTCGCCCACCTGCGCGACGGCGACCCGCGGGTGGCCGCCCTGGTCGAGTCCTGCCTGGAACTTGCCGAATGGTCGGAATCGGCAGAACGCCAAGGGGTGTCGGCCGATGGCCGCCGAGATGACTACGCACTGGCAGCCGGTGGGCCGACCTCGCATGCTGAAGCCATCGGTGCCGGCAGCGTGTCGATCAGCTGGAGTGCGGTGCCGCCGGCGGTCTTCGACGCCGCCGAGGACACCGTGGACTGGTGGGTGCGCGGCGACGGTTCCGGGGGTGCGGTGGCGGAGGTGCGTGCCGCGGTCAGCGCATCGGCAGCCGGGGTGCCGGTACGGTTGCGCAGCGGTGACGTCGTCGCCGGCGGCGTACTCGACGATCGCGGTACCGCGACGCTCACCCTACCGATCTCGGAATCGACTGCCTGGAACCGTGATTGGGGTGCCACGGAGGTGGTCATCGGCGCTGCGGGATCGGACTCAGAGGACCGGGCGGCCCGGGACCGGTTGCGCGCCTTCGTGCGGTCGCGGTTGGCGGTACCGGCGGCGGACGCGTTCCTGGCGGAGATCCTCGCTGCCGAATCCGATTACTGATTCGGCAGAAGGTCGCCCACCTGCACCGCCGACGGTGCCGGGATGGGTTGCGGTAATGCGGTGATCGGCACGCCCGGGGTGCCGATCCGGCCGGCCAGCCAGGGCAGTGCCTCGGCGAAAGCACTGGATGCGAACGGCCAGTCGTGCCGGCCGGGCCGGGTGACCACCGCGCAGTCGATGCCGTGGGATGCACCCAGTGCGCACAGCGACTGGGCCGCCGCAGCGGTCTGCGGTGGCGGTGAGGCGCCCGCCCCGTTCACCGCGAACCAACCCGACACCCCGCGGTACCGGCCGTGCCGGGTGATGACCGTGGTCGGATCGAACGCGGCGTACGCGGCCGCGTCACCGCCGAACAAGCGCTCGATCGTCTGCGGCTTCGTGCCCGAGTTCGGGCTCAGATCGCCGGCGATATCCACGAACGCCGAGAAGCGGTCCGGGTGCATGACGGTCAGGTCGACCGCGCAGGTGCCGCCCATCGACCATCCGACGACACCCCAGTTGGCCGGGTCCGGGCTGACGCCGAACTTCGAGATCATCTGCGGGAAGACATCATTGGTGAGGTGGTCGGCGACCCTGCCGCGGCGGCCGTTCACGCACTCGGTGTCGTTGTTGAAGGTGCCGCCGACGTCGGCGAACACCAGCACCGGAGCGTTGCCGCCGTGCGTTGCGGCGAAGGCGTCGGCGGTCCGCACGGCGTTGCCCGCCCGCGCCCAGTCCTCGGGCGTGTTCATCTCGCCGCCGATCATCATCACGGTCGGGAGCCGGGGCGGTGGATCCGAGGCGAACCAGGCCGGCGGCAGATAGACCAACTCGCCGCGGTGCCGGAAACCCGATCCGGCGTCGCCGGTGTCGACTGTCACCAGAGAACCGTTGCGCGGCACCGCATGCCGGACCTGGAATGCAGCGACGGTCGCCATATCGGTCTGATCGGGCAGCGGGCCCGCGGTCAGCTGGCCCCAGGCCGTCTGCATGGTGGGGAAGTACCCGGTCCACAGATTCAGGGCCAGCGCCACGCACAGGGCGCACAGCGGGACGGCCGCGACGGCGGCGGTGCGCCGCCACCAGCGCGTTCCGGGCCCGCCGGACAGCAGTGCCGCGGCAGCGAACCCGGTCAACCCGATCCAGATCCACAGCGCGTGCGGTGCGGGTTCGCCGGCCAGCCCTTGGCTGGTCACATACCAGTGCGCCGCCGCGGCCAGTGCGGCCCCGACGGCCGCCGCCGCGGCCAGTGCGGCCCCGACGGCCGCCGCGGCGACCAGTCGGCGTCGCCACCGCAGCGCAGCCAACAGGACCAGACCGGTGATCGCCTGGACGGTCACCGGCACCCAACCGTGCATCAAGGAATCGTGGTGCTGCAAGAGCCCGGACATCAGCGTCACGAGATCATCGTGACGCCGCTTCCTGGAAAGCAGCTGTGCGGAGAGTCAGCGCGGTTTGGCCAACGGGAACGGCAGCGTCTCGCGGATGCTGCGACCGGTGATCAGCATGACCACCCGGTCGACCCCGACGCCGAGACCGCCCGTCGGGGGCATGGCGTATTCGAGGGCCTGCAGGAAGTCCTCGTCGAGTTCCATCGCCTCCGGGTCACCGCCGGCGGCCAGCAGTGACTGCTCCTGCAGACGCTTGCGCTGCTCGACCGGGTCGGTGAGCTCGCTGTAGGCCGTCCCCAGTTCGACACCCCAGGCCACCAGGTCCCAGCGTTCGGCGACACCGTCGATGCTGCGGTGCGGACGGGTCAGCGGCGAGACCGAGGTGGGGAAGTCCTTGTAGAACGTCGGGCGTTCGGTCTGCCCTTCGACGAGCCGCTCGTAGAGTTCCAGGACCACCGCACCGGCGTCCCAGTGCATCAGGTAGGGCACCCCGGCTCCGTCGCAGAGGCTGCGCAACCGCTCCAGGCCGGTCTCCGGGCCGATCTGGTCACCGAGCGCCTCGGACACCGCGCCGTGCACCGTCTTCACCGGCCAGTCCCCGGAGATGTCGACCGCGACCAGCTCGCCGTCGGGACCGGGGCGCATCACCACCTGGGCGCCGTTGGCGGCCTCGGCGGCGTTCTGGATGAGCTCGCGGCAGCCGTGCATCCAGACGTTGTAGTCGGCGTGCGCCTGATAGGCCTCCAGCAGCGTGAATTCCGGGTTGTGGCTGAAATCCACGCCCTCGTTGCGGAACGCCCGGCCCAGTTCGAAGACGCGCTCGACGCCGCCCACGCAGAGCCGCTTCAGATACAGCTCCGGCGCGATGCGCAGGTACAGGTCCAGATCGTAGGCATTGATGTGGGTGGTGAAGGGGCGCGCATTGGCGCCACCGTGGATCTGCTGCAGGATCGGCGTCTCGACTTCGAGGAATCCCTTGCCCACCAGCGTTTCCCGGATGGCGTGCAGGATCCGGCTGCGCGCGGTGATCAGGTCTCGGGCCTCGGTGTTGATGGCGAGGTCGACGTAGCGGGTCCGGACGCGGGCCTCCGGGTCGGTGAGGCCCTTCCACTTGTCGGGCAGCGGCCGCAGACATTTGCCGATCAGCCGCCACCGGGTGACCAGCAGTGACGGGGTGCCGTTACGGCTGAGCCCCATGGTGCCGGTCACCTCGATCAGGTCACCGAGGTCGATCGAGCCGGTGAAGTCGGCGTTGGTGCCCTGGGTGAGGCGCGAATTGTCGAGCAGCAGTTGTACGTCACCGGACCAGTCGCGCAGCGCGGCGAACAGCACCCCACCGTAGTCCCGCAGTCGCAGGATGCGGCCGGCGACGGTGACGGTGACATCGGCGGCCGTGGTGGCCAGGGCCTGCTCGACGGTGTGGCTGGGCGCTTCGCCGACCGGGTAGGCATCGACGCCGTTGTCCTGCAACGTCTTCAACTTGGCCATCCGGACCCGCACCTGCTCGGGCAGCCGGTTGCGGTCGTCAGCGGGCAGATCATGTTGCAGGGCAAGGGTGTCCGGGGCACTGCCGTCGCGGTGCAGCAGCCCGCTGTCCACCAGGTTCTTCGGCGCCGCGACGTGTTCACCGGTGTGCTCCTTGCGCCGGGAGAACGGCAGCACCAGGAATCCCTCGGCGATCACCGAGGCCACCCCGACGCGGGGCACCTCACGGGCGTCCTCATAGCAGGCGAACCGCGGAACCCACTCCGGCTGGTACTTCATGTTGGAGCGGTACAGGGTCTCCAGCTGCCACCACCGGGAGAAGAACACCAGCAGTGCACGCCACAGCCGGGCGACCGGGCCGGCGCCCAGTTGCGCGCCCTGCTCGAACGCCGACCGGAACATCGCGAAGTTGAGCGAGATGCGGGTGATGCCGAGATCCTCGGCCTGCAGACAGATGTCGCTGACCATCAGCTCGATGGTGCCGTTGGGGGACTGCGGTGACCGGCGCATGACATCCAGCGACACTCCGTTGGTGCCCCACGGGACCAGGGAGAGCATGGCCACGACATCGCCGTCGTTGTCATTTTCCCCAGTGCCGCCGGCCGCCACGGCCTCCACCAGCATGCAGTCACCGTCGGCGGGATCACCCAAGCGGCCCAGCGCCATCGAGAAACCCCGCTCGGTCTCGGTGTCGCGCCAGGCATCGGCGCGGCCGACCACCATGGCCATTTCGTCGGAGGTCAGTTCGCGGTGCCTGCGGATGCGGACGGTCAGACCTGCGCGGCGGGCCCGGGTGACGGCCTGACGCACCGGCTTCATGTCCGGGCCGGACAACTTGAAGCGGTCGGGGTGCAGGATGGCCTCGTCGCCGAGTTCGATGGCGTTGAGACCGGCATCACGAAACGCCTGTGCGGCGGTGGCGCTGGCACCCATCACGCCGGGAGCCCAGCCGTAGGACGTGCACAGCTTGAGCCAGGCGTCGATGGCGGCCGGCCACGAGCGCGGGTCGCCGACCGGATCCCCGCTGGCCAGACAGACGCCCACCTCGACGCGGTAGGTGACGGCGGCGCGCCCGTTGGGAGCGAACACCACCGACTTGTCGCGGCGGGTGGCGAAGTAGCCGAGCGAATCGTTCTTGCCGAACAGTTCCAGCAGCCCGCGGATGGCGGATTCGTCTTCCCCGGTCAGCGCGTTGGTGGCCCGCTGGGACCGGAACAGCACGATGGCCGCGACCACCAGTGCCAGCGCGCCGAACAGGCCGAGCAGCGCGTTGATCAGGACCCCGGGATGCTGGCCGTCGAAGACCGCGGAGTCGACACCGGCGAATGCCACCACCCGGTTGGCGGCGTAACCGAGTCGGTAGTCGCGCTGCAGCGTGCCGGGAAACAGTTCCAGCAGGC
This sequence comes from Mycolicibacterium frederiksbergense, assembly GCA_030499155.1. Lineage (GTDB taxonomy): Bacteria > Actinomycetota > Actinomycetes > Mycobacteriales > Mycobacteriaceae > Mycobacterium > Mycobacterium frederiksbergense_A. Next base: position 4,040,204 of record JAUKNU010000001.1, read on the forward strand.
CCCACCCGACCCCGATGGCCAGCGCCATCCCGGCGAGCAGGGTGCCGACGGCCTTGAACAGGGCGCCACGGCGGACCTTGGCCCAGAACTCGTGACGGGCCAGCACCAGGAACCCGATGGACGCCAGGTGGAAGACCAGCCCGATGATCTCGCCGAACTCCTCGAGCACCGATTCGTCACCGGCGACCAGGTCGGCGATGTTCACGGCCACCGCGGCCACCATGTAGAACACCAGAATCCACCAGGCGATGCTCTTGCGGGCGGCCAGCGCGGCGGCCAGCAGCGCGAGCACCGTCGCCCAGGCGAAGCTGGTGTCGGGGAAGTTGAAGATGTAGTCGTTGACGAACTCGCGGGGCACCCGGATCGCCGACCGGACGAACGGGGAGATGCTCGCCACCAATGACAGCGTGGCGATGACCCCGACGATCCAGCCCGCGGCGGTCGGAACCCACGAGAATCCAGACGGTCGCCGGGTCGTCGACGGATGGGGGACTGCGGTGGCCGTCATAGGGCGCGAGAATATGCCCTAAGCGGCCGAAATGGGTGCTTCCACGATGCCTGGGTGTCGGCCCGGATCACCAGACCGGACCGGTGAACTTCTCACCGGGGCCCTGGCCGGGTTCCTCGGGTGCCGCGCTGGCCTCCCGGAACGCCAGCTGCAGGCTCTTCAGTCCGTCGCGCAGCGGTCCGGCGTGCAGGCCCAGGTATTCGGCGGACGCGGTGACCAGCCCGGCGAGCGCGGTGATGAGTCGGCGGGCCTCGTCGAGATCGCGGTGCGGACTGTCATCGGGGTCCTCGGCCCCCAGGCCGATCTTCTCTGCCGCCGCACTCATGAGCATCACGGCCGAGCGGGTGATCACCTCGACGGCAGGAATCTCGGCGAGCTCCCTAACCTGCGGGTCTGCGCCGGAAGGAGTTTTCGGATCATCGGTCATGCCTGTTAGACTTGCACGATCGACCGTCCCGGCGAACGCCAGGGACAGTAAGTGGAGTCCCGCTCCCACCGCTGACCGTACCGGTCCAGCGGTCCGATCACAGGCATCCGCGGATGTCCTGTTCTGCGCATGCGCAGACGGCGAAAGCCGTGATCGGTCGGCATCGGGCCCTGCTGTGTGCAGGGCCTTTCTGCTCTCCGGAGCGGAATGCTGGTGGTGTGGTCTCTCCCTGCTGGCCCGGCGCTCCATGCGGTCGTGGCACGAGCAGACAACGTAGGAGGCCCCATCAGCACTGAGACCCGCATCAACGAGCGCATCCGCGTACCTGAAGTCCGCCTGATCGGACCGAATGGTGAGCAGGTAGGCATTGTCCGCATCGAAGATGCTCTCCGCGTCGCCGTCGACGCCGATCTCGACCTTGTCGAAGTAGCCCCAGACGCCAAACCACCGGTGTGCAAGATCATGGACTACGGCAAGTTCAAGTACGAGACGGCACTCAAGGAGCGCGAGTCTCGCAAGAACCAGCAGCAGACCGTCGTCAAGGAACAGAAGCTCCGGCCGAAGATCGACGACCACGATTACCAGACGAAGAAGGGCCATGTGGTCCGCTTCCTGGAGGCCGGGTCGAAGGTCAAGGTCACCATCATGTTCCGCGGTCGCGAGCAGTCCCGGCCCGAACTGGGCTACCGACTGCTGCAGCGTCTCGGCGCCGACGTGGCTGACTACGGCTTCGTCGAGACCTCCGCCAAGCAGGACGGCCGCAACATGACGATGGTGCTCGCACCGCACCGTGGCGCGAAGACCCGCGCCAAGGCGGCGCATGACGCCGACGCCCCGACGCCGCGTTCCGGCGGCGAGGCAGCGGCACCCGCGGCACCGGCTGCACCGGCCGAACCGAGTCAGCCCACCGAGCCCACGCAGAACTGATCCACCACAAGAACTGAGGACACATGCCCAAGGCAAAGACCCACAGCGGCGCTTCCAAGCGCTTCCGCGTCACCGGAAGCGGCAAGGTCGTCCGGCAGAAGGCCGGCAAGCGCCACCTTCTCGAGCACAAGGCGAGCAAGCACACCCGTCGCCTGGACGGCCGCGTCACCGTTGCCGCCAATGACACCGCCCGCGTCAAGAAGATGCTGAACGGCTAAATCGGTCGAACGGCCGAACAGCCGCTTCCTCCCTCCAGACTTTCCCCGCAAGAATAGGAACACCCTCATGGCACGCGTGAAGCGCGCAGTCAACGCTCAAAAGAAGCGGCGCACAGTACTCAAGGCTTCCAAGGGCTACCGCGGCCAGCGGTCGCGCCTCTACCGCAAGGCCAAAGAGCAGCAGCTGCACTCCTTGACCTACGCCTACCGGGACCGCAAGGCCCGCAAGGGCGATTTCCGCAAGCTGTGGATCTCCCGGATCAACGCTGCGGCCCGCGCCAACGGCGTCACCTACAACCGCCTGATCCAGGGTCTCAAGCTGGCCGGCGTCGAGGTGGACCGTAAGAACCTGTCGGAGATCGCGATCAGCGATCCGGCCGCGTTCACCGCTCTGGTCGAGGTTGCCAAGGCAGCCCTGCCCGAGGATGTCAACGCGCCGTCGGGCGAAGCCGCCTGACACCCCTCACCGAGAAGTCCAACCGGGTAGCTGCGGCGATCAAGCTGCAGCGTCCCGCCGGACGTCGCCACGCCGCACGCTTCATCGCCGAAGGTCCCAACCTGGTCGAGGCAGCGCTGCGGCGTGGTCTCGTCGAGGAGGTCTTCGCCACCGAGGACGCGCACGCCCGGTTCGCCGACCTGCTGGCCGACGCCCCGGTGCACGAGGTGACCGAACGAGCGGCAAAGGCCCTGTCGGACACCGTGACTCCGGTCGGGTTGATCGCGGTGTGCGAGATCCCCGAGGTCGCACTGTCCGAGGTGCTGGACGCGCCGCGACTGGTGGCCGTCGCCGTCGAGACCTCCGATCCCGGTAACGCGGGCACGCTGATCCGGCTCGCCGACGCCATGGGCGCCGATGCGCTGATCCTCACCGGCGACAGCGTCGACCCCTACAACGCGAAATGCCTGCGGGCCTCGGCGGGCAGCATCTTCGGGCTGCCCGTGGTCCAGGCCCCGGATACGCCCGAACTCCTTGCCGCGCTGCGGAGTGCGGGTCTGCAGGTGCTGGCCACCACCCTGGACGGCGAGACCCCACTGCCGTCGGTCGATCTGAGCCTGCCCACGGCCTGGCTGCTGGGTTCGGAGGCGCACGGCCTGGCGCCCGCGATCGCCGCGGCCGCCGATTCGCGGGTGAGAATCCCCATGCGCGGTAGCGCCGAGAGCCTCAATGTGGCTGCGGCGGCCGCCATCTGCCTCTACGAAAGCGCGCAGGCACAGTCAGCTCAGTAGGCCCCGCGCCACGTGCGTGATCTGCACCTCGTTGCTTCCGGCGTAGATCATCAGCGATTTGGCGTCACGGGCCAGCTGCTCCACCCGGTACTCGGTCATGTAGCCGTTGCCGCCGAAGAGTTGCACGGCCTCCATCGCCACATCGGTGGCCGCCTGCGAGCAGTACCATTTGATCGCCGAGGCCTCGGCCAGCGAGATCGCGGACCCGGCCTGCGCCGATTCGATGACCCGGAACAGCATGTTGCGCACGTTCATCCGGGCCACCTCCATATTGGCCAACTTGAGCTGGATCAACTGGAACTGGCCGATCTCCTTGCCCCACAACACCCGTGTCTTGGCGTAGTCCACCGACAACCGCAGGCACTCCTCGATGACACCGAGGGACATCGCGGCCACGCCGATCCGCTCGGCGGAGAAGCTGGACCGCGCGCTGTCCCGACCGTCACCGGAGGCGTTGTTCTCGGTCTCGCCGAGCAGGCGGTCACGCCCCAGCCGGACGTTGTTGAAGAACAGCTCACCGGTGCGTGAGCTGTGAATGCCCATCTTGTGGAACGGTTTCGACTGCACGAAGCCGTCCATGCCGCGGTCCAGGACGAAGGTCAGCACCTTGCGGTCGCGCTTGTCGACACCTGGCTCGTCGAGCTTGGCGTAGACGACCACCACGTCGGCGTCGGGCCCGTTGGTGATGAACGTCTTCTGGCCATTGAGGATGTAGTCCTCGCCATCGCGCACGACGTAGGACTTCATGCCGCCGAACGCATCCGAACCGGAATCCGGTTCGGTGATGGCCCAGGCGCCGATCTTCTCGTAGGTCACCAGGCCGGGCAGCCAGCGTTCCTGCTGCGCCAGGGTGCCGCGGCTCTGGATGGTCGGTACCGTCAGACCCAGGCTGACACCCATCCCGGTGACCAGGCCCATGGACACCCGGCACAGCTCGCTGATCAGCACGAAACCCATTCCGGCCTGGTCGGGTCCGCCCCCGAACATGCCGCTCGACGGCTTGGCGGCCTTCGCGCCGTCGCGCAGCCTGGACAGCCTGCGTTCCAACGATTCCCGCGCCATGGCGTCGATACCGAACGCGGTGAAGAGCTTGCGGATGATGGGGTAGGGCTCCATGTCGCCGCTTTCCAGCGCGTCGATATGCGGCCGGATCTCCTTGTCGACGAACTCGCGCACCGCGTCGCGCACGGCGATGTCGACGTCAGACCATTCCAGCATCGTGTCAAGCGACCTTTCGTTTGGCTGCCGGCCGGGACAGACCCGCCAGCGAGAAGGTGGTGTGGACCAGCGAGCCCGCGCGGTCCAGCAGCGACTTCGGCCTGGATGGCTGCTGCCGCGGTTGGTAGTGCATCGCCAGGCCCTTGCGGTCCGCGGGCGGGGCCATGAACCGGGGCGCCTCCACCAGCGGCGCGTCCTCGGGAATGCTCCCGGCGGCGCGGCGATAGGCCGAGATCGCCCGCGGGTGCAGGCGGATCTCGTCGGGCACCACGGTGAATGCCAGCTCGACGGCCTTCCCGAACAGCCGCAGCAGAATCTCGTCGCCGGGTGTCCAGTGCATCCCGGCCTTCTCCCGCACCGGTGCGTCGAACACACCGGCCGCGACCCAGCGCTGCGCGCCGACCATCGGCTTGAACAGCTGATCCCACACGCCCGTCGGCATCAGCACGAACCACGGCTTCGGGATGCGGATGGTGAAGATGTCGAGGGTGGCGCGGTTGATCTCCAACTCGTCGCGGCACTTGTGGTCCCAGTAGACCAGGAAGTCCTCCCAGCTCTCCGGGACCGGCCGCATGCTCATGCCGTACATCCGGTACCACTGCACATGCTCGTCGAACAGCTGATGCTTCTCGGCCTCGGTCAGGCCGCCACAGAAGTAATCGGCGGTCTTGATGATCAGCATGAAAAAGGTGGCGTGCGCCCAATAGAAGGTCTCGGGGTTGAGCGCGTGATAGCGGCGGCCCTGCCCGTCGACACCCTTGATGTCGTGGTGGAACCCCTTGATCTGGGCGCCGGTCTCGGCGGCGCGGTCGCCGTCGTAGACCACCCCCATGATCGGGTACACGGAGCGGGCCACCCGCTGCAGCGGCTCGCGCAGCAGGATCGAGTGGTCCTCGACGCCCGCACCGAGCTCCGGATACATGTTCTGGATCGAGCCGATCCACACGCCCAGCAGTCCGGTGCGGAGGTCGCCGAAATACTTCCAGGTCAGTGAATCGGGGCCGAGCGGGATCGCCGCGTGCTCGACCGACGGCGCGGAATCTTGCGATGCAGCAGTCATGGCGTCCTCGTTGAGCCTTGAAAACGACGGATCTGCCGACCATATGCGTGACAACGCACGTTGTCTATATGCGTTGCGGTGTGGCGCGCCGCCGTTACGTGTTGGCGACCGAGCCTCCACGCGCTCGCGATCTGGGCCTTACGCGATCGCCCACAATCCGAGGCTGATCGCGAAGGCGCTGAGACCGAGAGTTGTCTCCATGACCGTCCAGGTCTTGAGCGTCGTCTTGACATCCATGCCGAAGAACCGGCTGACCAACCAGAACCCGGAGTCGTTGACGTGGGACAACACCGTCGCCCCGGCGGCGATCGCCATCACCAGTGCGGTGAGCTGGAGACTGCTGAGGTCGGCCGCGGCGACGGCGGCGCTGAGCAGGCCGGCCGTCGTGGTCAACGCGACGGTCGCCGAGCCCTGCGCGACGCGCAGCAGGGTGGAAATCAGGAACGCCTGCAGGATGAGCGAGATGCCGAGATTCGACAGCGAACCGCTCAGGGCGTCGCCGATACCGCTCAGCCGGAGCACGCCACCGAACATGCCGCCCGCGCCCGTGATGAGGATGATCGCGCAGATCGGACCGAGCGCGTTGTCCAGGATATCGGTGACATCGGCCATCGACCGGCCCCGCAACCCCAGCACCAGGGTCGCCACGATCACGGTGATCAGCAGTGCGATCGAGGTGGTGCCGAGCAGTTTGAGATATTCGGCCCAGGTGGCGCCCTCCTCGATGACGCCGGCGGTCATCAGGGTGTTGAGCACGGTGTTGAAGGAGATCAACACGAAGGGCAGCAACAAGATCCCCAGCACCGTGGCGAAGCTGGGCGCGGTGCGGGTGGCCGTGCCGCCCGCCCGGGCGGGCGACGGTGCGCCGCCCTCGGTGCCGGCGTCGATATCGCGGCCGCCGTTGATCTCGCCGAACAGCGAGGTGGGGATGTCGACGTGCACCCGTCGCCCGATGGCCTGGGATACCAGGTAGGCGCCCACGTACCAGGACGCGACGGCGACCGGCGCGCCGACGATCAGGGTGAGTCCGATGTTGGCGCCGAGCAACTCCGCGGCCGCCACCGGCCCGGGATGCGGCGGAACCAACGCGTGCATGGCCGCGAACGCTCCGGCCGCCGGGAACGCATAGAGCAGCATCGAGCCGCCGAAGCGACGCGCCACCGTCATGATGATCGGGAGGAAGACGACCAGTCCGGCGTCGAAGAAGATGGGGAAGCCGAACAGCAGTGCGGCCACGCCGAGCGCCAGTGGGGCCCGTTTCTCGCCGAACCGGCCGATCAAGGTGTCGGCGAGTACCTGTGCGCCGCCGGTGACTTCCAGGAGCCGGCCGATCATGACGCCGAAACCGACCAGCAGGGCCACCGAGCCGAGCGTGTTGGAGAAACCGAAGGACAGGGCGCTCGGGACGTCGGCCACCGGGATCCCGGCCACCAGTGCCGTCAGCGCACTCACCAGCACCAGCGCGACGAAGGCATGCAGCTTCACCTTGATGATGAGGAACAGCAACAGCGCGACCGCCCCGGCCGCGATCAGCAGCAGCGTGGTGGTTCCGTATGCCGGATCAATTGCCTCCACGAGATCCTCCGTCCCTTGCGATTTCCGTGCCCCGGGTCATCGGTCCTCCTCGGTCGAGCGTGCTGTGGTTGTGGTGACGTAACTTTCGATGATCGAGTCGATGCTCTGGTCGACGCCGATGGCGACACCGTGTTCATCGGATTCGAGCGGCTCGAGCGTCTCGAACTGGGACGCGAGCAGAGCGGCGGGCATGAAGTGGCCGGGCCGGCTGGCCTGCCGCCTGCCGATGGTCTCCAGTGATCCCTCCAGGTGCAGGAAGTCGATCACGGGGCAATGCCGGCGTAGCTGGTCGCGATAGCTGCGCTTCAACGCCGAGCAGCTCATCACGCCGCCCTCGCCGTGCGATGCCAACCATTCGCCGATCGAGTCCAGCCAGGGCCGGCGGTCATCGTCGTCGAGCGGGTGACCGGCCGTCATCTTGGCGATGTTCGCGGGGGGATGGAAGTCATCGGCATCGGCGAACGGCACCCGCAGCCGCTGGGCCAGCGCCGCGCCGACGGTCGACTTGCCCGACCCCGAAACCCCCATCACCACGATCGGTGTTGCCATGCCCCTCCGCCTATCCTGTGTGTGACGTCACATAGCTTGTCTCAATCGTCATACGATTGCAAGAGATTCGTCAAGAATTGATCACTTTCGCAGGCAGCATGCGTCTGACATCATCTGTTTATGCACGATCGTCCGAGGGCCGGCGCTCTCCACGGCAGCCTGCTGGCTGCACTGGGAACGGCCATCGTGTCGGGGCAGTACCCGCCCGGTCGGGTGCTCACACTCGACGGTGTGAGCGCCGAGCACGAGATGTCGCGCAGCGTCGCCCGTGAGGTGATTCGGGTGCTGGAGTCGATGGGGCTGGTCGAGTCGCGGCGGCGGGTCGGGATCACCGTCCAGCCCGCGGAGAAGTGGAATGTCTTCGATCCGGAGGTGATCCGGTGGCGGCTCGACGTCGGTGACCGTGCCGCCCAACTGGCCTCCCTGTCGGAGCTGCGCGTGGGATTCGAGCCCGCGGCGGCGGCGTTGGCTGCCCGCCGGGCCACCCCGCATCAGTGCCGGATCATGGCGGCCGCGGTGTCCGACATGGTCGTGCACGGGCGATCGGGCGATCTGGACGCGTACCTGCTGGCGGACAAGATGTTTCACCAGGCACTGCTGGAGGCCAGCGGCAACGAGATGTTCCGGGCGCTCAACGGCGTCGTCGCCGAACTGCTCACCGGCCGGACCCACCACGGGATGATGCCCGAGCGGCCCAACCTTGCGGCGATCGCTCTGCATGACGAGGTGGCCCGCGCCATCAGGATGGGCGAGGAGAAGTCGGCTGAGCAGGCGATGCGCGCGATCATCGACGAGGCGGCAGCGGCGGTCGCCGACGAGTCGGCTCGCTGACCCAGGGGCGCCGGCCGACGACCTCGCGATGTGAGCAACGTCTAGGGCGGGCGTCGTTGCCGGTGTCAGAACAGCCGCCTAGGGTTGCGTTGTGGATGTCGAATCGTTCGAGGAACGATCCGCACGCACCGGGGAGATCGAGCGCTCCGAGGCGCCGCACCGTCAACCAGGTCCGCTGGGATGGCTCACCGCCACAAACCACAACGCCAACGTCATCGCCATGATCCGGCGCGCGCGGCGGGCCCTGCCCGGGGACCCGGAATTCGGGGACCCGTTGTCGGCGGCCGGAGAGGGTGGCCCGCGGGCTGCCGCCCGGGCCGCGGATCGCCTTCTCGAGCGGGAGGCCGTCTCCCGCGAGGTCAGCCTCGGCGCCCTGCAGGTCTGGCAGGCGCTGACCGAACGCGTGTCGGGCCGGCCCGCCAATCGGGAGATGACGTTGGTGTTCACCGACCTGGTGGGTTTCTCCGCCTGGTCGCTGGATGCCGGTGACGACGCCACCCTGCGGCTGCTGCGCCGCGTCGCGCAGGTGATGGAACCCCCGCTGCTGGCCGAGGGCGGCCATATCGTCAAGCGGATGGGCGACGGTGCCATGGCCGTCTTCCGTGACCCGGAGACCGCGGTCCGCGCGGTGCTGACCGCCCTGGACGCGGTCCGTGGCGTCGAGGTGGACGGGTACACCCCGCGGATGCGGGCCGGCATCCACACCGGCCACCCCCAGCGGATCGGGTCGGACTGGCTCGGCGTCGACGTCAACATCGCCGCCCGGGTGATGGAACGCGCCACCAGGGGTGGCCTGGTCATCTCGCACCCGACGCTGGAACGCATCACCGAGAACGGGGACCTGGCAGCGCTCGGGGTGACGGTGAAGAAGGTGCGCAGGCAGCTGTTCGCGGCCAAACCCAGCGGGGTGCCCGAGGATCTGCAGATGTACTGGGTCAAGCCGATTCCGCAGGCCGGGGGTTCCGACCGGTTCGACGAGGATGCCGAGGGTGCGTGACGTCGCTCTCATCCGGGCATCACCTATGATCGCCGGGTGGCGGAGCTCTCAGAAGAAGGCCTGATCAACGCGGTGAGCGCGGCCCGGCAGGCCTTCGAAGCGGCCGCCGACCTGGACGCACTGGCGCGAGCCAAGACCGAACACCTCGGCGATCGATCGCCGATCGCCGTCGCGCGTCAGGCGTTGGGGTCGCTGCCCAAGACCGAGCGCGCCGATGCCGGCAAGCGGGTCAACGTCGCCCGCACCGAAGCTCAGCAGGCCTACGACGAGCGGCTGGCGGCGCTGCGCGTCGAACGCGACGCGGCGGTGCTGGTGGCCGAGCGCATCGATGTGACGTTGCCGTCGACCCGGCAGCCGATCGGTGCCCGCCATCCCATCACCCTGCTGACCGAGCGCATCGCCGATACCTTCGTCGCGATGGGCTGGGAGCTGGCCGAGGGGCCCGAGGTCGAGACGGAGCAGTTCAACTTCGATGCTCTCAACTTCGCCCCGGATCACCCGGCCCGCAGTGAACAGGACACCTTCCAGATCGCGCCGGACGGCTCGCGGCAGGTGTTGCGCACCCACACCTCGCCCGTGCAGATCCGGGCGCTGCTGGAACGTGAACTGCCGGTGTACATCATCTCGCTGGGCCGCACCTTCCGCACCGACGAACTCGATGCCACCCACACGCCCGTCTTCCACCAGGTCGAGGGTCTCGCCGTGGACAAGGGGCTGACGATGGCCAACCTGCGTGGCACGCTGGATGCGTTGGCCCGCGCCGAATTCGGACCCGCGGGACGCACCCGGTTCCGGCCGCACTTCTTCCCGTTCACCGAGCCGTCCGCCGAGGTGGACGTGTGGTTCGAGAACAAGAAGGGTGGACCCGGCTGGGTCGAGTGGGGCGGTTGCGGCATGGTCAATCCGAATGTGCTGCGCGCCTGCGGAATCGATCCTCACGTGTACTCGGGCTTCGCATTCGGGATGGGCCTGGAGCGCACCCTGCAGTTCCGCAACGGCATTCCCGACATGCGCGACATGGTCGAGGGTGACGTGCGGTTCTCGCTGCCGTTCGGGGTGGGTGCCTGATGCGCGTCCCCTACAGCTGGCTGCGTGACACCGTCCGGGCCGGCACGCCGGGCTGGGACATGTCGGTCTCCGATCTCGAGCAGACCTTCATCCGGATCGGCCATGAGGTCGAGGAGATCATCCCGGTCGGCCCGGTCACCGGTCCGCTGACCGTCGGCCGGGTCGCCGAGATCGAGGAACTCACCGAGTTCAAGAAGCCCATCCGGGCCTGCAAGGTCGACGTCGGCGAATCCGAGGACCGCGATATAGTCTGCGGCGCAACCAACTTCGCCGTCGGCGATCTGGTGGTCGTGGCGCTGCCCGGCACCGTTCTTCCCGGTGATTTCAGCATTGCCAAGCGCAAGACCTACGGGCGCACCTCCGACGGGATGATCTGCTCGGCATCCGAACTCAACCTCGGTGGCGACCACTCCGGGATCCTGGTGCTGCCGCCGGGTACCGCCGCACCGGGTGCGTCGGCCATCGATGTCGTCGGCCTCGACGATGTGGTGTTCCATCTGGCGATCACCCCGGACCGTGGTTACTGCCTGTCGATGCGCGGTATGGCGCGTGAGATCGCCTGCGCCACCGACCTGGAATTCGTCGACCCGGCCGATGTGGCGCCGTTGCCCGTCGAGGGTGAGGCCTGGCCGCTGACCGTGCGGCCCGGCACGGGTGTGCAGCGCTTCGGGCTGCGTCCGGTGAGCGGTATCGATCCGTCCGCGGTGTCGCCGTGGTGGCTGCAGCGTCGGTTGCTGCTGTCCGGTATCCGCGCCATCTCACCGGCTGTCGATGTCACCAACTACGTGATGCTCGAGCTCGGTCACCCCATGCACGCGCACGACCGGTCGCTCATCACCGGTGCGTTCACCGTGCGGTTCGCCGAAGCGGGGGAGAAGGTCACCACCCTCGACGACGTCACCCGCACCCTCAACGACGGCGACGTGCTGATCGTCGACGATGTCGCGACGGCGGCGATCGGCGGCGTGATGGGTGCCGGCACCACAGAGGTGCGCGACGCCACCACCGACGTGCTGTTGGAGGCCGCGGTGTGGGATCCGGCGGCGGTGTCGCGCACCCAGCGCAGGCTGCGGCTGGCCAGCGAGGCCGGACGCCGCTACGAACGCACAGTCGACCCGGCGATCTCGGTGGCCGCCCTGGACCGCTGCGCCACGCTGCTCGCCGAGATCGCCGGTGGCACCGTCGATCCCACGCTGACCGACTGGCGCGGTGACCCGCCGCGTGAGGACTGGTCGCCCGCGGCGGTCAGCATGCCGGTGGATCTGCCGGACCGGGTGGCGGGTGTGACCTACCCGGCCGGTGTCGCGGCGCGACGGCTCGCCCAGATCGGCGCCGTGGTGACCGAGGACGCCGACCAGATAACCGCCGTGCCGCCGAGTTGGCGCACCGATCTTCGCGAACCTGCCGATCTGGTCGAAGAGGTGCTCCGGCTTGAGGGCCTGGACGCCATTCCCTCGGTGCTGCCGCTGGCGCCTCCGGGCCGCGGCCTGACCCCGGTGCAGAGACGTCGTCGGGCACTCGGGAAGTCGTTGGCGCTCAACGGCTATGTCGAGGTGCTCCCGACTCCGTTTCTGCCGGCCGGTGTGTTCGACACCTGGGGGCTACCCGCAGATGACCCGCGTCGCTCCGTGGTCACGGTGCTCAACCCGCTGGAGGCCGACCGCCCGCACCTGGCCAGCACTCTGCTGCCGGGGCTGTTGGAATCGTTGTTGCGCAACGTTTCTCGCGGCGCAGTCGATACTGCGCTGTTTGCCATCTCGCATGTGGCACTCAAGACGTCGGACACCCGGGCGGTGCAGCGTATCCCGACCGACCGGCGTCCCACCGCCGAGGAGATCGCCGGACTGGACGGCTCGCTGCCGAGCCAGCCCGAGCATGTCGCGGTGGTAATGACCGGTCTGCGCGAACCCGCCGGGCCGTGGGGCGCGGGCCGGCCGGTACAGGCCGCCGATGCCTTCGAGGCCGTCCAGGTGATCGGGCGCGCGGCCGGGGTGGAGTTCACCCTGCGCGCCGCGCAGGAACTGCCGTGGCATCCGGGTCGGTGCGCCGAGGTCCTCATCGGCGATCTGACGATCGGCTACGCCGGACAGTTGCATCCCGCCGTCATCGAACGGGCGGGTCTGCCCGCCGGCACCTGCGCGGTGGAACTGAACCTCGACGCCATCCCGATCACCGAACGCCTGCCCGCGCCCGCGGTCTCGCCGTTCCCGGCGGTGTTCCAGGACATCAGCCTCGTCGTCGCCGAGGACGTCGCCGCCGCCGCGGTGGTCGAGGCGGTGCGCGCCGGCGCCGGCGAACTGCTGGAAGATGTGCGGCTGTTCGACGTGTATACCGGCCCGCAGATCGGGGACGGGCGCAAGTCGCTGACCCTGGCCCTGCGGTTCCGGGCCACCGACCGGACGCTGACCGAGGACGAGGCCAGCGCATCACGTGAGGCTGCGGTCGCCGCCGCGGCAGAGCGGGTGGGCGCGGTTCAGCGGGCCTGAGAACTCCCGCGAGCAGACACAAATGGCCGCGAAAACACGGCAAAGAGCGGCCATTTATGTCTGCTCGCCACCACGCCGACTAATGGGTTTGCATAAGGCTGCATAACAATGCAAGGATCGGTGTATGACCTCCGTAGCCGTCGCCGGTGCCAGTGGGTACGCCGGCGGCGAGATCCTGCGCCTGCTGCTCGGCCATCCCGCTTATGCGGACGGGCGCCTGACCATCGGGGCACTCACCGCCGCCGCCAGCGCGGGCAGCAGCCTCGGCGAGCATCACCCGCATCTGTTGCCGTTGGCCGACCGGGTTCTGCAGCCCACCGATGCCGCCCTGCTGGCCGGTCATGACGTCGTCTTCCTCGGCCTGCCGCACGGGCATTCCGCGGAACTGGCCGCGCAACTCGGTGACACCGTCATCATCGACTGCGGCGCCGACTTCCGGTTGGCCGATGCCGCCGACTGGGAGAAGTTCTACGGCAGCGCGCACGCCGGTACCTGGCCCTACGGCCTGCCCGAGTTGCCCGGCGGCCGGGAGGCGCTGGCGGGTGCCACCCGCATCGCCGTCCCCGGCTGCTACCCGACCTCCGCGCTGCTGGCCCTGCTGCCTGCCGTCGCCGCCGATCTGGTGGAACCGAATGTCACCGTCGTCGCCGTCAGCGGCACCTCCGGCGCGGGTAAGTCGGCCAAGGTCGATCTGCTGGGCGCCGAGGTCATCGGATCGGCACGCGCGTACAACATCGCGGGCAAGCATCGGCACACCCCGGAGATCGCCCAGGGGCTGCGCGCGCTCACCGACAAGAAGGTGACCGTCTCGTTCACACCGGTGCTCATCCCCACCTCGCGGGGCATCCTGGCCACCTGCACGGCGCCGACTTCTGCCTCCGCAGACGAGATCCGGGCCGCCTACGAGAAGGCCTACGCCGCAGAGCCGTTCATTCACCTGCTGCCCGAAGGGCAATTGCCCAAAACCGGGTCGGTGATCGGTAGCAATGCCGCACAGGTGGCGGTGGCCGTCGATGAGGAGGCCGGTGTGCTGGTCGCGATCTGTGCCATCGACAATCTGACGAAGGGCACCGGTGGTGCTGCGGTGCAGTCGATGAACCTGGCCCTGGGCTGGCCCGAAACCGAAGGACTGTCGACCGTGGGAGTGGCACCGTGAGCGGAGCTGGCGAAGCGAACCATCCGACCCAGAGCGGAGCTGGCGAAGCGAACCATCCGACCCAGAGCGGAGCAAACCACCCGGCCCCGAGGCTCGTTCGGAATCAGGGGGTGACGGCACCCGCCGGTTTCCGGGCGACCGGGATCCGGGCCGGGATCAAGGCCTCCGGCAATTTGGACCTCGCCCTGGTGTTCAACGAGGGCCCCGACCACCATGCGGCCGGCGTGTTCACCCGCAATCAGATCAAGGCGGCGCCGGTGCTGTGGTCGCAGCAGGTGCTCAGCACCGGACGGCTGCGGGCGGTCATCCTGAACTCCGGTGGCGCCAACGCCTGCACCGGCCCGCTGGGCTTCCAGGACACCCACGCCACCGCCGAGGCCGTCGCCGCGGCGCTGAGCGACTGGGGCACCGAGACCGGCGCCATCGAGGTCGCGGTCTGCTCGACCGGGCTGATCGGAGACCGGCTGCCGATGGACAAGGTGCTGGCCGGTGTCACCGAGATCGTGCACGAGATGGCCGGCGGGCTGACCGGCGGAGAAGAGGCCGCCCGGGCCATCATGACCACCGACACGGTGCCGAAACAGGTTGCGCTGCATACGGACAGTTGGACGGTGGGCGGGATGGCCAAGGGGGCCGGCATGATGGCGCCCTCGTTGGCCACCATGCTGGTGGTCATCACCACCGACGCCGTCGCAACCCCGGCCGCCCTGGACGCCGCGCTGCGCCGCGCGACCGGGCGGACCTTCGACCGCCTCGACATCGACGGCAGCTGCTCCACCAACGACACCGTACTGCTGCTGGCCTCCGGTGCCAGCGAGGTCACGCCCTCCCAGGAGGAGCTGGACGCGGCAGTGCTGGCCGTCTGCGATGACCTGTGCGCGCAGTTGCAGGCCGATGCCGAGGGCGTCACCAAGCGGATCTCGATCACCGTCACCGGCGCCGCCAGCGAGGACGAGGCGCTCATCGCCGCGCGGGCGGTGGCCCGCGACAGCCTGGTCAAGACGGCGCTGTTCGGCTCGGACCCGAACTGGGGCCGGGTGCTGGCCGCGGTCGGCATCGCGCCGGTCGCCCTTGACCCGCAGCGAATCAGTGTGTCGTTCAACGGTTCACCGGTGTGCGTCGACGGCACCGGCGCGCCGGGCGCCCGTGAGGTGGACCTCTCCGGTGACGAGATCGAGGTGCTGATCGAGCTGTTCGCCGGTGACGCGAGCGCCTCCATCAGGACCACCGATCTGTCGCATGCCTACGTCGAAGAGAACTCGGCGTACAGCTCATGACAACCACCACCACCAAGGCGGCCGTCCTCGCCGAGGCGCTGCCCTGGCTCAAGCAACTGCACGGCAAGATCGTGGTGGTCAAGTACGGCGGCAACGCGATGACCGATGACACGCTGAAGGCGGCCTTCGCCGCGGACATGGTGTTCCTGCGCAACTGCGGTATCCGGCCGGTCGTCGTGCACGGTGGTGGTCCGCAGATCAGCGCGATGCTCAAGAAGCTGGGTATTGCCGGTGAATTCAAGGGCGGCTTCCGCGTCACCACCCCCGAGGTGCTCGACGTGGCCCGGATGGTGCTGTTCGGTCAGGTCGGCCGGGAGCTGGTCGGACTGATCAACGCGCACGGCCCGTATGCGGTCGGCGTCACCGGCGAGGATGCGCAACTGTTCACCGCGGTGCGGCGCAGCGTCACCGTCGACGGGGTCGCCACCGATATCGGTCTGGTCGGCGACGTCGAGCACGTCAACGCCGGGTCACTGCTGGATCTCATTGCCGCGGGCCGTATCCCGGTGGTGTCCACCATTGCCCCCGATGCCGGCGGCGTGGTGCACAACATCAACGCCGATACCGCCGCCGCCGCCCTGGCCGAGGCGCTCGGCGCCGAGAAGCTGCTGATGCTCACCGATGTCGAAGGCCTCTACACCGACTGGCCGGACCGCACCTCGCTGGTCAGCGAGATCGACACCGCCGCGCTCACCCAACTGCTGCCAAGGCTGGAAACCGGCATGGTCCCCAAGATCGAGGCCTGCCTGCGCGCCGTGGCCGGCGGGGTGCCCAGCGCGCACGTCATCGACGGTCGCGTCGAACATTGTGTGCTGGTCGAACTTTTCACCGATGAAGGGACCGGAACGAAAGTGGTGCCCACCCCATGAGTCTGCAGACACGGTGGGAAGCCGTGATGATGAACAACTACGGAACCCCGCCGCTGGCCCTGGCCACCGGCGACGGCGCGGTGGTCACCGATACCGACGGCAAGTCCTATCTGGATCTGCTCGGCGGCATCGCGGTCAACCTGCTGGGCCACCGACACCCCGCCGTCATCGAGGCGGTCACCGCGCAACTCAACACACTGGGCCACACCTCGAATCTGTACGCCACCGAACCGGGTATCGCCCTGGCCGAAAAGCTCGTCGATCACCTCGGCCATCCCGCGCGGGCCTTCTTCTGCAACTCCGGCACCGAGGCCAACGAGGTCGCCTTCAAGATCACCCGGCTCACCGGGCGCACGAAAGTCGTTGCCGCCGAGGGCGGATTTCACGGCCGCACGATGGGATCACTGGCACTGACCGGCCAGCCGGCCAAACGGGCACCCTTCGAGCCGCTGCCCGGGGAGGTGACCTTCGTGCCCCACGGGGACGCCGAGGCGCTCGAAGCCGCGGTCACCGACGAGACCGCCGCGGTCTTCCTGGAGCCGATCATGGGGGAGGGCGGCGTCGTCGTGCCCCCGCCGGGCTACCTGGCCAGGGCACGCGAGATCACCGCTGCGCACGGCGCACTGCTGGTGCTCGACGAGGTGCAGACCGGCGTGGGGCGCACCGGAGCCTTCTACGCCCACCAGCATGACGGCATCACCCCCGATATCGTCACCCTGGCCAAGGGCCTGGGCGGCGGACTGCCCATCGGGGCCTGCCTGGCCGTCGGCGCCACCGCAGACCTGCTCACGCCGGGACTGCACGGCAGCACCTTCGGGGGTAATCCGGTGTGCACGGCTGCCGCGCTGGCCGTGCTCGACACCCTCGCCGCCGAGGACCTCGTGGCGAAGGCCGGCGTGCTGGGCAAGATGATCGGCCACGGCGTCGAGGAACTGCACCACCCGCTGGTCGGCCATGTCCGGGGCAGGGGCCTGCTGCTGGGCATCGTGCTGACCGCCGAGAAGGCCAAGGCCGTGGAGGCCGCCGCGCGGGAGGCCGGGTTCCTGGTCAACGCCGCCGCGGCCGATGTGATCCGGCTGGCCCCGCCGCTGATCATCACCGAGACCCAGATCGACGAATTCCTCACCGCGCTGCCCGCGGTGCTCGACAAGGGAGCCGCCACATGACCAGACACTTCCTGCGCGATGATGACCTGACACCCGATGAGCAGGCCGAGGTGCTGGCGCTGGCCGCATCGCTGAAGGCGGCGCCGTTCAGCCGCCGTCCGCTGGAAGGCCCGCGTGGTGTCGCGGTGATCTTCGAGAAGAACTCGACCCGCACCCGGTTCTCGTTCGAGATGGGGATCGCCCAACTCGGTGGGCACGCCGTCGTCGTCGACGGGCGCAGCACCCAGCTGGGCCGCGAGGAGACCCTCGAGGACACCGGCGCCGTGCTGTCCCGCTACGTCGACGCCATCGTGTGGCGCACGTTCGCTCAGGAACGATTGACCGCCATGGCCAGTGGTGCCACCGTCCCGATTGTCAATGCGCTCTCCGACGAGTTCCACCCGTGCCAGGTGCTGGCCGATCTGCAGACCCTGGTCGAGCGCAAGGGCGCGCTGCACGGTCTGAAGCTGACCTACTTCGGCGACGGCGCCAACAACATGGCGCACTCGCTGATGCTGGGCGGGGTCACCGCCGGGATCGACGTCACCGTCGCCGCCCCGGCCGGTTTCGAACCGCACCCGCAGTTCGTCGACGCCGCCCGGCGCCGGGCCGCCGAGACCGGGGCGACGGTCACCCTCGCCCACGACGCGAGGGCCGCCGCCGAGGGCGTCGACGTGCTGGTCACCGACACCTGGACCTCGATGGGGCAGGAGAACGACGGTCTGGACCGGGTGCGCCCGTTCCGCCCGTTCCAGCTCAATGCCGATCTGCTGAGCCTGGCAGATCCGCAAGCCGTTGTGCTGCACTGCCTTCCGGCGCATCGCGGGCATGAGATC
The DNA here is from genome assembly GCA_030499155.1 of Mycolicibacterium frederiksbergense. GTDB lineage: Bacteria > Actinomycetota > Actinomycetes > Mycobacteriales > Mycobacteriaceae > Mycobacterium > Mycobacterium frederiksbergense_A. The sequence goes on from JAUKNU010000001.1 coordinate 4,058,578, forward strand.
ACCGATGAGGTGATCGACGGTCCGCAGAGTGCGGTGTTCGACGAGGCCGAGAACCGGCTGCACGCGCAGAAGGCGCTACTGGTCTGGTTGCTGGAGAACTCGTGAGTTCACCCACCCGGGTCGGCCGTCAGGCCCGCATCATCACCCTGCTCTCCGCGAACGCGGTGAGCAGTCAGGGTGAGCTGGCCGCGATGCTCGCGAGCGAGGGCATCGAGGTCACCCAGGCCACGCTGTCGCGCGACCTGGAGGAGCTCGGCGCGGTGAAACTGCGCGGCGCCGACGGTGGCGTCGGCGTCTACGTCGTCCCCGAGGACGGCAGCCCGGTGCGCGGTGTCTCCGGCGGCACCGAACGGGTCACCAAGCTGCTCGGCGAGCTGCTGGTGTCCACCGACGCCAGCGCGAACATCGCCGTGCTGCGCACACCGCCGGGGGCGGCGCACTATCTGGCGAGCGCCATCGATCGGGCATCGTTGCCCCAGGTTGTCGGCACCATCGCCGGTGATGACACCATCTTCGTGATGGCGCGTGAGCCGATGACCGGTGCCGAGCTCGCGATCATGTTCGACAACTTGAAGTGAAACAGTTCTACACAAGGGAGATTTTGCATGTCCGAGCGCGTCATCCTGGCGTATTCCGGCGGTCTGGACACCTCGGTCGCGATCAGCTGGATCGGCAAGGAGACCGGGCGTGAGGTGGTGGCCGTGGCCATCGACCTCGGCCAGGGTGGTGAAGACATGGAGGTCGTCCGGCAGCGAGCGCTGGATTGCGGCGCCGTGGAGGCCGTCGTGGTCGATGCACGCGACGAGTTCGCCGACGAGTACTGCCTGCCGACCATCCAGTCCAACGCGCTCTACATGGACCGGTACCCGCTGGTGTCGGCGATCAGCCGCCCACTGATCGTCAAGCATCTGGTGGCCGCCGCCCGTGAGCACAAGGGTGGCACCGTCGCGCACGGCTGCACCGGCAAGGGCAACGATCAGGTCCGCTTCGAGGTCGGATTCGCGTCGCTGGCGCCCGAACTCAAGGTGCTGGCCCCGGTGCGTGACTACGCCTGGACGCGGGAGAAGGCCATCGCCTTCGCCGAGGAGAACGCCATCCCGATCAACGTGACCAAGCGCTCACCGTTCTCGATCGACCAGAACGTCTGGGGCCGCGCGGTGGAAACCGGCTTCCTGGAGCACCTCTGGAACGCACCCACCAAGGACGTCTACGACTACACCGAAGACCCCACCCTCAACTGGAGCACCCCCGACGAGGTCATCGTCGGCTTCGAGAAGGGTGTGCCCACCTCCATCGACGGCCGGCCCGTCACGGTGCTGCAGGCCATCGAGGAGCTCAACCGGCGTGCCGGCGCCCAGGGTGTCGGCCGGCTCGATGTCGTCGAGGACCGCCTCGTTGGTATCAAGAGCCGCGAGATCTACGAGGCGCCCGGCGCCATGGTGCTGATCACCGCGCACACCGAACTCGAGCACGTCACCCTGGAACGCGAGCTCGGTCGCTACAAGCGTGGCACCGACCAGAAGTGGGGCGAGCTGGTCTATGACGGCCTCTGGTACTCGCCGCTCAAGCGCGCGCTGGAGTCCTTCGTCGCGCACACCCAGGAGCACGTGACCGGCGAGATCCGGCTGGTGCTGCACGGCGGGCACATCGCGGTCAACGGCCGGCGCAGCCCGACCTCGCTGTACGACTTCAACCTGGCCACCTACGACGAGGGCGACAGCTTCGACCAGTCCTCGGCGAAGGGCTTCGTGCACGTGCACGGGCTGTCCAGCAAGATCTCGGCCAAGCGCGACCTCGGGTTGTGAGCACCAACGAAGGGTCCCTCTGGGGCGGCCGGTTCGCCGACGGCCCCTCGGAAGCCCTTGCCGCACTGAGCAAGTCGACGCACTTCGACTGGGTGCTGGCGCCCTATGACGTCACCGCATCCAAGGCGCACGCCCGGGTGCTGCACCGCGCCGGGCTGCTCACCGACGAGCAGCGCGACGGTCTGCTGGCCGGGCTCGACAGCCTCGGCGAGGATGTCGCCGACGGCAGCTTCGGGCCGTTGCCGACCGATGAGGACGTGCACGGGGCGCTGGAACGCGGGCTCATCGACCGGGTCGGTGCCGAGCTGGGCGGACGGCTGCGTGCCGGACGGTCCCGTAACGACCAGGTGGCCACGTTGTTCCGGATGTGGCTGCGCGACGCCATCAAGGTCGTCGGCGCCGGTGTGCTCGATGTGGCGGCCGCCTTGAGCACCCAGGCCGCCGCACACCCGACGGCGATCATGCCGGGCAAGACCCACCTGCAGTCCGCGCAGCCGGTGCTGCTGGCGCACCACCTGCTGGCCCACGCCCATCCGCTGCTGCGCGATGCGGGCCGGTTGGTCGACCTGGACAAGCGAACCGCCGTGTCGCCGTACGGATCCGGCGCCCTGGCCGGGTCCTCGCTGGGGCTGGATCCGGATGCCATCGCCGAGGAACTGGGCTTTGATGCGGCGGCCGAGAACTCCATCGATGCCACCGCCGCGCGGGATTTCGCCGCCGAAGCGGCCTTCGTGTTCGCGATGATCGCGGTCGACCTGTCCCGGCTGGCCGAGGACATCATCCTGTGGAGCACCACAGAATTCGGCTACGTCAAGCTGCACGACGCCTGGTCGACGGGCAGCTCGATCATGCCGCAGAAGAAGAATCCGGATATCGCCGAGCTCGCGCGCGGTAAGTCCGGGCGGCTGATCGGGAACCTGGCCGGCCTGCTGGCGACGCTGAAGGCGCAGCCGCTGGCCTACAACCGGGATCTGCAGGAGGACAAGGAGCCGGTCTTCGACTCGGTGACGCAGCTGCGGATGCTGCTGCCCGCGATGGCCGGGCTGGTCGGCACGCTCACCTTCGACACCGACCGGATGGCGGAGTTGGCCCCGCAGGGTTACACGCTGGCCACCGATATCGCCGAATGGATGGTGCGCCAGGGAATTCCGTTCCGGGTTGCGCACGAGGCGGCCGGGGCGGCGGTGCAGACGGCCGAGGCCCGCGGGATCGGGCTCGAGGAACTCGCCGACGACGAGCTCGCCGGCATCCACCCCGGTCTGACCGCCCAGGTGCGTGAGGTGCTGACCATCGCCGGCTCCGTCGACTCCCGTGACGCCCGCGGCGGTACCGCGCCGATTCAGGTGGCCCGCCAGCTCGGCGCGGTGCGCGACGCTGCCGATGACCTACGGATCAGGCTGCGCTAGGTAGCATCTGCAGCCATGGAACCGGCTCGGGGGAGCGCCGCCACCACCGTCACTGCACGACTTCGTCGCTGGCTGGCGGGCTGGGGTCTCAAGGAGTGGCGTCGAGCCGGACTCGTGGCCGTGCTGGTGGCCACCGCCGCATTCGGCGGGCTGGACACGGTGAACAAGAAGGTCGTCGACATCAAGGCGGGGCAGACGTTCGATACCGGCCGGTTCGAGGTCACGGTGCAGCGCGCCACCCTGATCGACGAGGTCCGGGCGGGCAGCAAGGTGCATTACTCGAAGAAGCCCGGGCGGCGCTACCTCGGGTTGGTGGTGACGGCTCGCAATCATGGCTCGCTGCCGGGCATACTGCCCGGGCCGGTGCGGATCGTCGGCCTGTCGAACTCGTTCTCGCTGCCGCCGATGCGGATGGCAGATGGAACCCTCAGCGTGTTTGCCGGGCCGGGGTTGAACGACGAGATCGTGCTGCTCTGGGAAGTGCCGCAGGACAGTGTCGAGGTGGGGTCCGAGCTGACCGTCCACGTCCGCAAAGAGGTGCGGAAACTCAGTGCGACGTACGGTCAGGCCTGGGTATCGGGCCCGTCCAGCTACGGGCGGCTGACCATACCGGTCGGTGGTGCCCGGTGACACCGGTGGTGCGGGCGATGGCCACCGCGATGGTGATTGCGGCCGGGGCCGCGCTGTGGCAATACCTGCCCACGCCCGACGATGTGTACGGACCCTTCGACGTCACCGCGGGAATGGCGCAGCAGGCCGCCGGACGCGCGATCCAGGCAGAGGTCACCGGGGTGCGTACCGGTTCACGCATCCGCAAGATCCAAACCACCCCGGTGCTCGCCGAGGCGGTCGGGATATGGGTGGTCATCGACGGCGAGGCGATGACCACGCGCACCGTGGAGGTACCGAATGTCGAGTTGTCGATCGGGTCCGACATCTACGTGCCCACCGACCGACTGGGGTTCCTGCCACTGGTGGGAGCGCTGAATCCCGGTATCACCGTGCGCAGTTCGTGGATATTCGACGTGCCGGCCGCGCTGGTCGGACCGGGTGCGCCGCCGATGAGCCTACGGATCTGGGTGGGCGACGGCCGGATGGACTCCCGGCTCGTCATCGAAATACCGCAGCATGACTCGCGGATAAGCCGAAGTGCCACCATCGATTTCGAACGCGCGGAGCTCACCGGCTCATGAAGGCCCCCCTCTGGAAGCGCAATGTCATCGGTGCGGTCGTGTCCGTCGCGGCCTTTGCCGTCGCCGCGGCCTTCGTGCTGTGGCCGGCCTGGCAGCGCTATCAGCAGACGGTGCGGCCGGCCCACGTCGCCGCGGCCGGTGACACGATCGAGGTCGACGGGCTCACCTGGTCCATCCGGAATGTCAGCCGGTCCACGATGCGGCGTGGTGCGCCGCTACCGGAGGGCACCGTCGTGGTGAACGTGCTGGTCGAGCGATCGGGAACGCCCGAGCAGGGTTTCGGTTGCTATGGGTACCTGATCGACGGCGACCGATCCTGGCGAGCCGACGGCCCACCCTGCGGTGCTGCGGTGTCGATTCCGTGGACCTTCTTGGTCCCCACGGCCACCGAGCCGACGGCTGTGGACATCAGGAAACCGGACGGATCTGTTCTGATCCGCTTTCGGTTGTAGCCGCGAGAGCCTTCGCACCGGCACGCTGCAGGCACCAGGCCAGCGTCGTGGCGATCAGGCAGATACGCAGCGGTTCGACGATCGTCTGTGAGATCAGCGCCATCAGGTCCCAGGTGGCGAACCAGTACCCGATGTCGTGCGGACCCATCAGCCAGCCCATCCCGCGGAACAGGTAGCCGGACCCGATCTGTGCCCGGTAGAAACTGCCCGACATGTCCAGCCAGGCCAGCCCGAGATAGGCCACCACATACAGCGAGATTGCGAACAGTCCTCCGGCGACGATCACGTGGCCGGAGTCGACAATCGGCCTGAACTTACCGATCTGGCCGGTGACCTGATCACGCAGCTCGGTACGCACCCTGCCGGGAACGCGTTGCCATCGCGAGCCCAACTGCGTCCGGGTGGGCGACGAGCGGTCGATCCAGCGGTCCACGCGCTCCCCGGCCAACCGTTTCGCTTCGGCACGCCAGTCGGCCTTCGAGGTGGCGCCGTAGACGATGCAGGCCACGGCAAGCCAGATCAACGGCACCGCGGCGCCTCCGAATACGGTGCTGACTGCCCATGTCACGGCGTTCCACGACATTTCCAGCGGCTGGAAATGTGCGAAAACGCTCTCCCTGGTGTCGTTGAACCACACGATGATTCGCCGCTCGGACAGCCAGGCCGACGGATTGATCAGGAAGGTCACGCCCTTGCTGGCGGACAATGTCAGGACCAGGAACACCCAGAGCGCGTCCAGGTAGACCTGGATCGGCAACAGCCACACCGGCATCCGGTCCTTGAGCCGGTTCAGCAGGAAGCGCGTCACGATGGCGACACCGATGACGACGAAGGTCACGGTGCTGACCGGCAGCATGTCAGGGTCGAGTTCGGTCGGCGCCTCGGTGGTCAGTGCCGCACCCACGCGGTAGGGCACGGCGGTGTACTCGAACGCCAGCCAGTCCTCCCGGAACATCTGCCACGCCAGATAGATCGCGAAGAACGGCACGATGATCGTGGCGAACATGTCCACCTGGCGGGCCTTGCGCGCGGGCAGCGCGGCCAGGGTGGGAATGCCGTGCCGGATGACGAGGAACATCGCCACGTAGGAACCCAGCCGTGCCATACCGGCCAGCGGCATGATCAAAGACGCCCACAGGTCGTTGTTGTAGCCCACCCGAGCGGCCCATTCGATCGCCCCGGTGCGCAGCAGCCAGCCCACCAGATAGCAGGCCGCGAGCTGCGGAAAATACCGGATGCACAGCGTCACCGGTTGCAGGAGATACCGCACCGGCTCATCGTAGAGACCCCGGACCTCAGCCGAGCGACTCGGACAGTTCGAGCCACCGCTCCTCCAGCGTGGCGACCTCGGCTTCGAGCTCGCGGACGCCGTCGGTCAGGGCCCTGAGCCCCTCGTAGTCACCCTGGTCGTGCTCGGCCTGGCGGCGCTGGGCGTCCTTGATCTGACCGTCCAGTTTCGTCAGTTTGCGCTCGATCGCCGAGATCTCCTTCTGCGTCGCGCGCAGATCGGCCCCGGAGACCGACGCCCCGTTCGGCGGGGCCGCCTTGGGGGTCGCGGCGCCGGTGGTCGACTCGTGCGAGGCCCGCAACCGCAGGTATTCGTCGACCCCTCCCGGCAGGTGTCGCAGGTGCCCGCCGAGGATGCCGTACTGCTGATCGGTGACCCGCTCCAGGAAGTACCGGTCGTGGCTGACCACGATCAGGGTGCCCGGCCAGGAGTCCAGCAGATCCTCCATCGCGGCCAGCATGTCGGTGTCCAGGTCGTTGGTCGGCTCGTCGAGGATCAGCACATTGGGCTGCCCGAGCAGGATGAGCAGCAGCTGCAGACGTCGTAGCTGTCCGCCGGAGAGATCCTTGACCGGCGTGGACAGCTGCGCGCTGGCGAAACCGAGACGTTCCAGCAGTTGACCCGGGGTGAGCTCCTGCGCCTTGGAACCCGCCCCGACGGTGTAGGTGGCGGCCAGCTGACTCAACACCACCCGCACCGGATCGTCGAGGTGATCGGCGAGCTCGTCGACGCCCTGGGTGAGGGTCGCGATCTGCACCGTCTTGCCGTGTTTGACCCGGCCCTCGGTCGGCTGCACCGAACCGTCGATGAGGCCCAGCAGCGTGGACTTGCCCGCACCGTTGACACCCAGGATGCCGGTCCGCTCGCCGGGCGCCACCCGCCACTCGACCTGCTTGAGCACCGCACGGTCGGCATAGCTCACCGACACGTCGAGCAGGTCCACGACCTGCTTACCCAGCCGGGTCACCGCCAGTGACTGCAGGGCCACCTTGTCCCGGATCTCGGGAACGTCGGCGATCAGGGCGTTGGCCGCATCGATGCGGAACTTCGGCTTGGTGGTCCGGGCCGGTGCGCCGCGGCGCAACCAGGCCAGTTCCTTGCGGGCCAGATTCTGCCGGCGCGCCTCACTCGACGCGGCCTGCCGATCCCGTTCCACCCGCTGCAGGATGTAGGCGGCGTACCCACCGTCGAACGGTTCGACGATGCGGTCGTGCACCTCCCACGTCGTCGTGCACACCTCGTCGAGGAACCAGCGATCGTGGGTGATCACCAGCAGTCCACCCGAGGACGGAGACCAACGCCGTTTCAGGTGCTCGGCCAGCCAGGTGATGCCTTCGACGTCGAGATGGTTGGTCGGCTCGTCGAGTGCCAGCACGTCGTGATCACCGGCCAGCAGTTGGGCCAGCGCGACCCGGCGCCGCTGGCCACCCGACAGCGTGCCGAGCGGCGCGTCCCAGGCCAGGCCGCCCAGCAATCCGGCGATGACGTCGCGGCCGCGTGGGTCACCGGCCCACTCGTGCTCCGGTGTGTCACCGACGACGGCGTGCCCGACGGTGTCGTCGGGATCGAGGGTGTCGGCCTGGTCCAGCACGCCGACGCGGACGCCACCGCGCACGGTGACCCGCCCGGAATCGGGCGTGACGCGGCCGGCCAGCATGGCCAGCAGGCTGGACTTTCCGTCGCCGTTGCGGCCGACGATGCCGATGCGGTCGCCCTCGTTCACGCCGAGCGAGACCGCATCGAAAACCACTTTGGTCGGGTATTGCAGATGTAGGGCTTCGGCCCCGAGAAGATGCGCCATGTCCCCACCAGGCTAGGCGGACCGGCGGTGCACATTCGCAGCGGCCGACCAGCAACGCTGTGCCATGATGTCGTGGCACTCGGGGGATCGGGAGTTACACAGTCAGGGAGCGCGCGTTGGTGGATTTCTCGTTGATCACCGGTCCGGTGGGCCGGATTCTGGCCACCGCGCAGAACGGCATCGAAGTGCTGCGGTACGGCGGTCTGGAAACCGGTGCGGTTCCCTCGCCGTACCAGATCATCGAGAGCGTGCCGATGTACCGGTTGCGGCGGTACTTCCCGCCCGACACCCGGCCCGGTTCGGCCACCCCCGGCCCGCCGGTGCTGATGGTGCACCCGATGATGATGTCGGCCGATATGTGGGATGTCACCCGCGAGGATGGCGCCGTCGGCATCCTGCACGCCGCGGGGCTGGATCCCTGGGTCATCGATTTCGGTTCGCCCGACCAGGTCGAGGGCGGGATGCAGCGCAACCTGGCCGATCATGTGGTGGCGCTCAGCGAGGCCATCGACACCGTCAAGAAGATCACCGGCAGCGATGTCCACCTCGCCGGGTACTCCCAGGGCGGGATGTTCTGCTACCAGACCGCGGCATACCGGCGCTCCAAGGATCTCGCCAGCATCGTCGGGTTCGGCTCCCCGGTCGACACCCTGGCCGCCCTGCCGATGGGCATCCCGCCGAACGTGGGCGCGGTCGCCGCCAACTTCATGGCCGACCACGTGTTCTCCCGTATCGACATCCCGGGCTGGCTGGCCCGCACCGGGTTCCAGATGCTCGACCCGCTCAAGACCGCGCAGGCGCGGCTGGATTTTCTGCGTCAGCTCCATGACCGTGACGCGCTGCTGCCGCGTGAGCAGCAGCGCCGGTTCCTCGATTCCGAGGGATGGATCGCCTGGTCGGGCCCGGCCATCTCCGAGCTGCTCAAACAATTCATCGCGCACAACCGGATGATGTCCGGCGGGTTCTCCATCCGCGGTGAGCTCGTCACCCTGGCCGATATCACCTGCCCGGTGCTGGCCGTGATCGGCGAGGTCGACGATATCGGCCAACCGGCGGCGGTCCGCGGTATCAAGTCCGCCGCACCCAAGGCCGATACCTACGAATACCTCATCCGCACAGGACATTTCGGTCTTGTCGTCGGATCCAAGGCGGCGACTCAGACCTGGCCGACGGTGGCCTCCTGGGTCAAGTGGCTCAGCGGCGACGGGACGCCGCCCGAGGATGTCGCACCGATGGGCTCCCACCCGTCGGAATCCGCCATCGACGCCGGTGTGGCACTGACCTCCCGGGTGGCGCACGGTGCGGCCGCCGCCTCGGAGATGGCCTTCGATCTGGCCCGTTCGGCCGCCGGAGCGATGGTCGCCACGAACAAGTCCGCGCGCACCCTGATCGTCGAGACGGCGCGCACCCTGCCCCGCCTTGCGCGGCTCGGCCAGATCAACGACCACACCCGGATCTCGCTCGGGCGCATCATGACCGAGCAGGCCGAGGGCCACCCCGATGGCGAGTTCCTGCTGTTCGACGGCCGTGTGCACACCTATGAGGCGGTCGACCGCCGGGTCAACAACGTGGTGCGCGGGCTGATCGAAGTCGGTGTGCGCCAGGGCGTACGGGTCGGCGTGCTGATGCAGACCCGTCCGAGCGCGTTGGTCGCGATCGCGGCGCTGTCGCGCCTGGGTGCGGTGGCCGTGCTGATGCCCCCGGATGCCGACCTCGCCGAGGCCGCACGACTCGGCGGCGTCGCCGAGGTGCTCACCGACCCGGCGAATCTGGAGATCGCGCGCACGCTGGATCTGCGGGTGCTGGTGCTCGGCGGCGGCGAGTCCCGCGACCTGGATGTGGCCGACGGCACCGATGTCGTGGACATGGAGAAGATCGACCCCGGTCGGGTCGAGCTGCCAGGCTGGTACCGGCCCAATCCGGGCTTCGCCCGTGACGTGGCCTATGTGGCATTCGCGACGATCAACGGCGAACTCGTCGCGCGGCAGATCACGAACTACCGGTGGGCGCTGTCCGCGCTGGGCACCGCGTCGGCGGCCAACCTGGGCAACCGCGACACCGTGTACTGCCTGACCCCGCTGCATCATCCGTCCGGTCTGCTGGTGAGCCTCGGCGGTGCGGTGGTCGGCGGCGCCCGCATCGCGCTGTCCCGCGGACTGGCCCCGGACCGCTTCGTGCACGAGATCCGGCAGTACGGCGTCACGGTGGTGTCCTACACCTGGGCGATGCTCGGCGAGGTCATCGACGCTCCGTCGTTCTCGCTGGTGGGCACCCACTCGGTGCGGCTGTTCATCGGCGCCGGTATGCCGACCGGTCTGTGGCGCCGCGTGGTGGAGGTGTTCGCGCCGGCCAAGGTCGTGGAGTTCTTCGCGACGACCGACGGTCAGGCGGTGCTCTCCAATGTGGCGGGCGTGAAGATCGGCAGCAAGGGCCGCCCGCTGCCGGGTGGACCTCAGGTCGAACTGGCCGCCTATGACGTCGAGGACGACCTGATCCTGGAGGAGGACTCCGGTTTCGTGCGCCGGGCCGAGGCGGGTGAGGTCGGAGTGCTCCTGGCCCGCCCACGCGGGCCGGTGGACCCGACCGCCTCGGTGAAACGTGGCGTGTTCGCACCCGCCGACACCTGGGTGTCCACCGAGCAGCTGTTCCGCCGCGACGAGGACGGTGACTTCTGGCTCGTCGACAACCGCAGCTCGGTGATCAGGACAACCGACGGACCGGTGTTCACCGCGGCGATCAACGACGCCGTCAGCCGGGCCGCCGCCGTCGACCTGGCGGTGACCTACCGGCTCGAGGTGGGCGGCGAACCGCTGGTCGTCACGGCGGTGACGCTGCAGCCCGGCGGCAGCCTGCCCAGCGCGGAGCTCAATGAGGCCATGGGCACGTTGCCGGTCGGCATCGGTCCCGCGGTGGTCTACGTGGCACCCGAGATGACGCTCGGGGCGTCCTACCGGCCCGAGATCGGTCCGTTGCGCGCCGCCGGCGTCCCGAAGGCATCGCGTAACACCTGGTACTTCGATACCGATACCAAGCAGTACAAGCGCATGACGGCTGCCGTGCGCGCCGAGCTGATCGGCAATCAGCCGTGATGCCCGGCGTGGTGTGCACTGTTAGGCTCGCCGAGACGGCAAGGGAGAGGTTCAGATGACGACGGAGAACTCCGTGACCGGCACAGCAGTGCGACGCTGGACGGCAGGCGCCCTCATCGGTGCGGCGGCCGTCGCGGGTCTGGGCCTGGCCCCGGTGGCGTCGGCCGAACCGGACTCCTCGCAGGAACAGCCCGCCCAGCAGGTCTCCCCGGATCAGGTGCTGATGATGATCTCCGACCAGTACCAGACCGGTAGCGGTGGTGGACAGGTCTCCAAGCTCATCGAACAGGTCATGACGCTCCGCCAGCGCGGCGTGCGGCCTTCGGCGGCCAACTCGCAGGCCCTGCTCGACGGTCTGAACGCACGTCCCAACCAGAAGCCGCTGATCGACGCGCTGCAGTCCACGCTGTCCTACCAGCGCCGGATGATGAACCAGCAGGCCAACGCCGGCTCCGGTGCACCGGGGCAGGGCTCGGCGGGCTCCGCTGCACCCTGGGCGCCCGTCGCCGGCGACGACGGAAACAATGCGCTGATCCCACCCGGATGGGGTGGGGACATGTCGCCGTGGTGACCAGTTCGGTGAGCCTGGACGCGAAGCTGCTCGACATCCTGGTCTGCCCGGAGGATCACGGTCCGCTGGCCTACGTTCCGGGGGAGTGTCTGTACAACGCCCGACTGCGCCGCGCCTACCCGATCGTGGAGGGCATCCCGGTGCTGCTCGTCGACGAGGCGGTACCCGTCGCCGACGACGCCGAGCACGAACGGTTGCTCAGCGCAGCGCAGGCAGATCTCCGGTGAGATAACGCTGCAGGTTCGGCGCGATGGTCTCGGCGATGACCTGCGGCGCCAACCCGGCGAACGGCTGCAGTTCCAGGATGTAGCGCACCATCACCACCCCGACCAATTGTGATGCCAAGAACTGCACCCTGATTGCGCCGGAGCCGGGCGGGTCGTCCACCCGGGAGCCGATCTCGACGGTGATGACTTCCTGCAGGAACGATCGGACCAGCCCGATATCGGCACCCGCCAGCAGTGACCGCAGCGTGGCGATGAAACCCTTCCCGAGTTCGGAATCCCACAGCGGCAACAGGATTGACGGAAGCACAGTGCCCATCTGATCGACCGGGGTTTCCCGCAGCGGACCGATCACCTGCATCGGGTCGATCGGGATCGCGATGGCGGCGGCGAACAGCTGCTGCTTGGTTCCGTAGTAGTGGTGCACCAGGGCGCTGTCCACGCCGGCGGCCGCGGCGACGGCGCGGATGGATGTCTTGTCGAAACCGTTGCGCGCAAACAATTCCCGAGCGCTGTCCAGGATTCGCTGGCGGCGCTCGGAGCTGCCCGGCGGTCGCCCGGGGCGTGTGCGATCAGCACTGGTCACGTTTTCCTCTCCACCACGAGGATCACCCGGTCACGGGGTCCGGCGTCGCAGGGTCCCCGCCGCCAGAGCCAGCGCGACGAGCGCGAAACCGATCACGACCGCGATATCGCGTACAGCGATCGCCGTCGGTTCGGCGTGCGCTCCGACCTGTTGCAACGCTTCCAGAGCGTAGCTGGCGGGCAGCGCATTGCTGATCCATTGCAACCAGTCCGGCAGGGCCGCGCGCGGCACCAGAATTCCGCACAGCAGCAGTTGGGGCACCACGACCACCGGCATGAACTGCACGGCCTGGAACTCGGTTCGGGCGAAGGCGCTGCACAACAGACCCAGGCCGACACCCAGCACCGCATTGACGATGGCGATCACGAACACCCACACCGGGCTTCCCGCGGTATCGAACCCGAGCAACCAGAACGCGACGCCACACGCCAGCGCGGCCTGTGCGGCGGCGGCGATGGAGAACGCCGTGCCGTACGCGGCGAGCAGGTCGAACCGCCGCAGCGGGGTGGTCAGAATCCGCTCCAGCGTGCCCGACACGCGTTCGCGCTGCATGGTGATCGAGGTGATCAGAAACATCACCACCAGCGGAAACACCCCGAGCATGATCAGGCACGCGTTGTTGAACGGCGACGGCGTACCCGGGGGGTGCGGCACCTCGGCGAACATGAAGTACATCAGCGTGATGACCAGCGTGGGGACCAGCATGATCATCGCCATGCTGCGGTGATCGCCGGCCAGCTGGCGCAGGATGCGGGCGGTGGTGGCCAGATAGGCCTGCAGACCGAACATCGCCGGGCGACTCACGCCACGGTGCCGTGCCGGATGACGGACAGAAATGCGTCCTCCAGTGATGTACATCCGGTGTCCTCTCGCAGTTGGGCGGGTGTGGTGTGCGCGAGCAGTCGTCCTTCCCGCAGGAGCAGCAGGTCCCCGCAGTGGTCGGCCTCGTCCATGACATGGCTGGAGACCAGCAGGGTGGTGCCGCCGCGGGCGAGGCGGTGGAACTGATCCCACAGGTCGACCCGTAGTACCGGATCGAGGCCGACGGTGGGCTCGTCGAGCACCAGCAGGTCGGGGTGTGACACCAGCGCACAGGCCAGCGACACCCGGGTGCGTTGACCTCCGGAAAGGTTGCCGCACAGGGCGGTTCGGTGGTCGTCCAGGCCGACGGCCGTGATCGCGTCGTCGGCCGCGCGGGCATCGGTGCCGTACAGCGCGGCGAAGTAGCGGGCGTTGTCGATGACCCGCAGGTCGGGATAGATGGTCGGCTCCTGTGTCACGTAGCCGACGCGGCGGCGCAGTGCAGCGCTGCCGGCCGGCAGACCGAGCACGGTCACCGTGCCGGACGCGATGACCTGGGTGCCGACGATGGACCGGATGAGCGTGGTCTTGCCGCAGCCCGAGGGGCCGAGTAACCCCGTGATGGAGCCGGCCGGGATGGCGACCGAGACCTCCTCGAGCGCGGTACGTCCGCCCCGTGTGACGTGCAGGTTCTTGATCACAACGGCGTGTTCGGGGCCGCCGTGCGGTAATTCATCGCGTGATGAACTCATCATGTGATGAATATCCGCCCGGTAACCGCCGGTGTCAAGGGTGCGGGCACAATCGGTGACGTGGGTGCCATGACGCTGGCGGTCGATCCGGGGGCGGCGGCCCGTCGCCTGCTCGGCGCACGACTGCACGGCCGTGCCGTCACCGCGACGATCGTCGAGGTCGAGGCCTATGGCGGCCCGCCGGACGGCCCCTGGCCGGACCCGGCGTCGCACTCGTTTCGCGGGCCGCGTCTGCGCAACACCGTGATGTTCGGCCCGGCCGGCCGGATGTACACCTATCGCAGCCACGGCATCCACGTCTGCGCCAATGTGGTCTGCGGCTGGGAGGGTGCGGCGGCGGCGGTGTTGTTGCGCGCGGCCGTCATCGACGACGGTGTGCCGGTGGCCCAACAGCGTCGCGGCGTGACCCCGGCACTTCGTGCGCTGGCGCGCGGCCCCGGAAATCTGTGTTCGGCACTGGGAATTACCATGGACGACAACGGGATTGACCTCTTCGATGCGGCCGCTCCGATACGCATCGAGCTGGGCGCGGCGGTGGATGCGCTGGCGGGCCCACGGGTCGGGGTGAGCGCCGCGGCGGATCGCGCCTGGCGGTTCTGGCTGCCGGACCACCCGGAGGTCTCGGCCTACCGCCGCAGTCCGCGGGCTCCGGTACCCGGTGGCAGCGACTGATACAGGATGATGGCCGGGTGAGCAAAGGCATCCTCGATGAGCTGGAATGGCGCGGCCTGATCGCGCAATCGACCGACCGGGACGCGTTGGCGGGCGCGCTGGCCGACGCGCCGCTCACCGTCTATTCGGGGTTCGATCCCACCGCGCCCAGCCTGCATGCCGGTCATCTCGTTCCGCTGCTCACGCTGCGCCGATTCCAGCAGGCCGGACACCGTCCGATCGTGCTGGCAGGTGGCGCCACCGGCATGATCGGCGACCCCCGTGACAGCGGGGAACGCACGATGCAGACCGCGGACACCGTCGCCGAATGGTCCGGGCGCATCCGTGGCCAGCTCGAACGGTTCGTCGAGTTCGACGACGGGCCGACCGGGGCGATTGTCGAGAACAACCTGTCCTGGACCGGTGAGCTGTCCGCCATCGAGTTCCTGCGCGACATCGGCAAGTACTTCTCGGTCAACGTCATGCTCGACCGCGATACCGTGCGCCGGCGCCTGGAGGGCGAGGGCATCTCCTACACGGAGTTCAGCTACATGCTCCTGCAGGCCAACGACTACGTGCAGCTACACGAACGGTATGGCTGCGGACTGCAGATCGGCGGGTCCGACCAGTGGGGCAATATCGTCGCCGGCGTCCGGCTGGTGCGGCAAAAGCGCAGCGCCACGGTGCACGCAATGACGACACCGCTGGTCACCGACTCCGAGGGCAAGAAGTTCGGTAAGTCGACCGGCGGCGGCAACATCTGGCTCGATCCGGAGCTGACCAGCCCATACGCCTGGTACCAGTACTTCTTCAACACCGCGGACGCCGATGTGCTCGGCTACCTCAAATGGTTCACCTTCCTGAGCGCCGAGCAGATCTCCGAGCTGGGCGAAGCCACCGAAACCCGCGCGCACGAACGTGCCGCGCAACGGACGCTGGCGCGCGAGTTGACCACGCTCGTGCACGGACAGGCCGCCACCGATGCCGTCGAACTGGCCAGCCAGGCGTTGTTCGGGCGGGGCGAGTTGGGCGATCTCGACGAATCGACGCTGGCCGCGGCCTTGCGGGAGGCAAGCAACGGCGCGGTGACAGAGCTGGCGGCCGGCGGCCCGGATGCGATCACCGATCTGCTGGTGGGCACCGGATTGTCCAAGAGCAAGGGCGAAGCACGCCGAACGGTGGGCGAGGGCGGCGTGTATGTGAACAACGTGCGAATCGAAAGCGACGAGTGGATACCACAGTCATCGGACTTTTTGCACGACCATTGGCTGGTGTTGCGACGTGGCAAGCGCAACATTGCCGGCGTACTGCGGGTGGGCGCCGGTGACCCGCCGGCGTAGCCCGCTGACCTGCGCAGACTCCGCGCTGACCAGGCGATTTGACTCGCTGTTAGCCCTGCCGTAACTTATTGCAAGTCAGAGCGACACGGCCTCGGCCGGAGAGCGAAGACAAATCCGAGCGAATCACCCATTAACGTGGGGGTTCCTCACTGCCCGCTCTACCTACTGCGGCTTTCGAGCCGGGGTTTGTGGCGCGGACAAATGAAGGTCTGTTGTTTGAGAACTCAATAGTGTGTTTGGTGGTTTTTGTTTGTTGTTTTTTGCCACTCATTTTTGGGGGACTTCCCGTCTTCCCGAGTTTGGTGGGTGGTTTGTTTTTTTGATGCCAGTTTTTGGTGTCTTTTGTTTGGATATCAGGTTTTTCTGATTCGAATTCCACCTGCGCCTTCGGGTGTGGGTTGTTTTTGTTTGGAGAGTTTGATTCTGGCTCAGGACGAACGCTGGCGGCGTGCTTAACACATGCAAGTCGAACGGAAAGGCCCTTCGGGGTACTCGAGTGGCGAACGGGTGAGTAACACGTGGGTGATCTGCCCTGCACTTTGGGATAAGCCTGGGAAACTGGGTCTAATACCGAATATGACCATGCACTTCCTGGTGTGTGGTGGAAAGCTTTTGCGGTGTGGGATGGGCCCGCGGCCTATCAGCTTGTTGGTGGGGTAATGGCCTACCAAGGCGACGACGGGTAGCCGGCCTGAGAGGGTGACCGGCCACACTGGGACTGAGATACGGCCCAGACTCCTACGGGAGGCAGCAGTGGGGAATATTGCACAATGGGCGCAAGCCTGATGCAGCGACGCCGCGTGAGGGATGACGGCCTTCGGGTTGTAAACCTCTTTCAGCACAGACGAAGCGCAAGTGACGGTATGTGCAGAAGAAGGACCGGCCAACTACGTGCCAGCAGCCGCGGTAATACGTAGGGTCCGAGCGTTGTCCGGAATTACTGGGCGTAAAGAGCTCGTAGGTGGTTTGTCGCGTTGTTCGTGAAAACTCACAGCTTAACTGTGGGCGTGCGGGCGATACGGGCAGACTTGAGTACTGCAGGGGAGACTGGAATTCCTGGTGTAGCGGTGGAATGCGCAGATATCAGGAGGAACACCGGTGGCGAAGGCGGGTCTCTGGGCAGTAACTGACGCTGAGGAGCGAAAGCGTGGGGAGCGAACAGGATTAGATACCCTGGTAGTCCACGCCGTAAACGGTGGGTACTAGGTGTGGGTTTCCTTCCTTGGGATCCGTGCCGTAGCTAACGCATTAAGTACCCCGCCTGGGGAGTACGGCCGCAAGGCTAAAACTCAAAGAAATTGACGGGGGCCCGCACAAGCGGCGGAGCATGTGGATTAATTCGATGCAACGCGAAGAACCTTACCTGGGTTTGACATGCACAGGACGCTGGTAGAGATATCAGTTCCCTTGTGGCCTGTGTGCAGGTGGTGCATGGCTGTCGTCAGCTCGTGTCGTGAGATGTTGGGTTAAGTCCCGCAACGAGCGCAACCCTTGTCCTATGGTGCCAGCGTGTTATGCCGGGGACTCGTAGGAGACTGCCGGGGTCAACTCGGAGGAAGGTGGGGATGACGTCAAGTCATCATGCCCCTTATGTCCAGGGCTTCACACATGCTACAATGGCCGGTACAAAGGGCTGCGATGCCGTGAGGTGGAGCGAATCCTTGTAAAGCCGGTCTCAGTTCGGATCGGGGTCTGCAACTCGACCCCGTGAAGTCGGAGTCGCTAGTAATCGCAGATCAGCAACGCTGCGGTGAATACGTTCCCGGGCCTTGTACACACCGCCCGTCACGTCATGAAAGTCGGTAACACCCGAAGCCGGTGGCCTAACCCCTTGTGGGAGGGAGCCGTCGAAGGTGGGATCGGCGATTGGGACGAAGTCGTAACAAGGTAGCCGTACCGGAAGGTGCGGCTGGATCACCTCCTTTCTAAGGAGCACCACGAGACTGCGGCCCGCCCACATCGTGTGGGGGTTCGGTGTTCGCAGCGATTCGTTGGATGGCCCTCTTACCTGTAGTGGGTGGGGGTCTGGTGCAACTCAACAAACTTTTGGGTGTCCCGCTTTTTTGTGGGCCCTGGCTGCCAGACACACTATTGGGCTTTGAGACAACAGGCCCGCGGGACATCTGCGTTGGTGGGTGTTGCCGGCCGTGAGTCCGCGAGTCCCCAAGTGTTGGGGATGATCGGTGAGCGGTTCTTGTTGTTGCCCCGCTTTGGTGGTGGGGTGTGGTGTTTGATTTGTGGATAGTGGTTGCGAGCATCTAGCACGCAAGAGTCGGGTCCCCTTCTGGGGGGCTTGGTTGTTGTGTGTGTTTGATGTGCAATTTTTTTCTTTATTTGGTTTATCTGTGTTGTAAGTGTTTAAGGGCGCATGGTGGATGCCTTGGCATTGGGAGCCGATGAAGGACGTGGGAGGCTGCGATATGCCTCGGGGAGCTGCCAACCGAGCGTGGATCCGAGGATGTCCGAATGGGGAAACCCAGCACGAGTGATGTCGTGTTACCCAACGGTGAATATATAGCCGTTGGGGGGGAACGCGGGGAAGTGAAACATCTCAGTACCCGTAGGAAGAGAAAACAAAAGTGATTCCGTGAGTAGTGGCGAGCGAAAGCGGAGGATGGCTAAACCGTATGCATGTGATACCCGGCGGGGGTTGTGTGTGCGGGGTTGTGGGGCGTTTCTTCTCTGGTCCGCCGACCAGGGCAACAGTGAGAAAAGTGTGTGTTAGCGGAAGTGGTCTTGGGATGGCCTGCCGTAGACGGTGAGAGCCCGGTACGTGAAAACACATGCTCTGTTGTGGGACTGTCCCCGAGTAGCAGCGGGCCCGTGAAATCTGCTGTGAATCTGCCGGGACCACCCGGTAAGCCTGAATACTTCCCAATGACCGATAGCGGATTAGTACCGTGAGGGAATGGTGAAAAGTACCCCGGGAGGGGAGTGAAATAGTACCTGAAACCGTGTGCCTACAATCCGTCAGAGCCTTCGTGTTAAAGCGTGGGGTGATGGCGTGCCTTTTGAAGAATGAGCCTGCGAGTCAGGGACATGTCGCGAGGTTAACCCGTGTGGGGTAGCCGCAGCGAAAGCGAGTCTGAATAGGGCGTATCCAATCCAGAGGGGTTGGTGTAGTGGTGTGTTCTGGACCCGAAGCGGAGTGATCTACCCATGGCCAGGTTGAAGCAGCAGTAAGATGTTGTGGAGGACCGAACCCACTTAGGTTGAAGACTGAGGGGATGAGTTGTGGGTAGGGGTGAAAGGCCAATCAAACTCCGTGATAGCTGGTTCTCCCCGAAATGCATTTAGGTGCAGCGTTGCGTGTTTCTTACCGGAGGTAGAGCTACTGGATGGCCGATGGGCCTCACAAGGTTACTGACGTCAGCCAAACTCCGAATGCCGGTAAGTGAAAGCGTGGCAGTGAGACGGCGGGGGATAAGCTCCGTGCGTCGAGAGGGAAACAGCCCAGACCGCCGGCTAAGGCCCCTAAGCGTGTGCTAAGTGGAAAAGGATGTGCAGTCGCGAAGACAACCAGGAGGTTGGCTTAGAAGCAGCCACCCTTGAAAGAGTGCGTAATAGCTCACTGGTCAAGTGATTGTGCGCCGATAATGTAGCGGGGCTCAAGCACACCGCCGAAGCCGCGGCAATCAACTTTGTTGATTGGGTAGGGGAGCGTCCTGCATCCAGTGAAGCAGCGGAGTGATCCAGTTGTGGAGGGTGTGGGAGTGAGAATGCAGGCATGAGTAGCGATAAGGCAAGTGAGAACCTTGCCCGCCGAAAGACCAAGGGTTCCTGGGGCAGGCCAGTCCGCCCAGGGTGAGTCGGGACCTAAGGCGAGGCCGACAGGCGTAGTCGATGGACAACGGGTTGATATTCCCGTACCCGTGTGTGCGCGCCCATGATGAATCAGAGGTACTAACCGCCCAAAACCGTCGTTACCGATCACCTTCGGGTGTGAGGATTGGCGGGGCTGCGCGGGACCTTCTCTGGTAGTAGTCAAGCGATGGGGTGACGCAGGAAGGTAGCCGTACCAGTCAGTGGTAATACTGGGGCAAGCCTGTAGGGAGAGGCCTAGGTAAATCCGGGTCTCATATATCCTGAGAGGTGATGCATAGCCGATTGAGGCGAATTCGGTGATCCTATGCTGCCGAGAAAAGCCTCTAGCGAGCTCACACACGGCCCGTACCCCAAACCAACACAGGTGGTCAGGTAGAGAATACTAAGGCGTACGAGTGAACTATGGTTAAGGAACTCGGCAAAATGCCCCCGTAACTTCGGGAGAAGGGGGACCTCCTACTGTCATGGCCTTTGCGGCCGGCAGCGGTGGGGGGTGGCACAAACCAGTGAGAAGCGACTGTTTACTAAAAACACAGGTCCGTGCGAAGTCGCAAGACGATGTATACGGACTGACGCCTGCCCGGTGCTGGAAGGTTAAGAGGACCCGTTAACTCGTAAGGGTGAAGCGGAGAATTTAAGCCCCAGTAAACGGCGGTGGTAACTATAACCATCCTAAGGTAGCGAAATTCCTTGTCGGGTAAGTTCCGACCTGCACGAATGGCGTAACGACTTCTCAACTGTCTCAACCATAGACTCGGCGAAATTGCACTACGAGTAAAGATGCTCGTTACGCGCGGCAGGACGAAAAGACCCCGGGACCTTCACTACAACTTGGTATTGGTGCTCGATACGGTTTGTGTAGGATAGGTGGGAGACTGTGAAGCATGCACGCCAGTGTGTGTGGAGTCATTGTTGAAATACCACTCTGATCGTATTGGGCCTCTAACTTCGAACCGTATATCCGGTTCAGGGACAGTGCCTGGTGGGTAGTTTAACTGGGGCGGTTGCCTCCTAAAATGTAACGGAGGCGCCCAAAGGTTCCCTCAACCTGGACGGCAATCAGGTGTTGAGTGTAAGTGCACAAGGGAGCTTGACTGCGAGACTTACAAGTCGAGCAGGGACGAAAGTCGGGACTAGTGATCCGGCACCTCTGAGTGGAAGGGGTGTCGCTCAACGGATAAAAGGTACCCCGGGGATAACAGGCTGATCTTCCCCAAGAGTCCATATCGACGGGATGGTTTGGCACCTCGATGTCGGCTCGTCGCATCCTGGGGCTGGAGCAGGTCCCAAGGGTTGGGCTGTTCGCCCATTAAAGCGGCACGCGAGCTGGGTTTAGAACGTCGTGAGACAGTTCGGTCTCTATCCGCCGCGCGCGTCAGAAGCTTGAGGAAACCTGTCCCTAGTACGAGAGGACCGGGACGGACGAACCTCTGGTCCACCAGTTGTCCCACCAGGGGCACGGCTGGATAGCCACGTTCGGACAGGATAACCGCTGAAAGCATCTAAGCGGGAAACCTTCTCCAAGACCAGGCTTCTCACCCATTAAGTGGGATAAGGCCCCCCGCAGACCACGGGATCGATAGACCAGACCTGTACACCTAGCAATAGGTTTAGGGAACTGGCACTAACCGGCCGAAAACTTACACACACCCAACCACGTTGGGTAGCAGATAAACCGTGTAAGAAAAAATTTGACGCACAACAAACGCGCTTGCAACCACAATCCACACCATGGAACACACGACATGACCAGCAATGGAAATGTCACACACTCCACCACCAAAACACACTCCCCCCACCAACATCGTGTGGGGGCGCCCAAAAAAGGGTGAATAAAGTTACGGCGGCCATAGCGGCAGGGAAACGCCCGGTCCCATCCCGAACCCGGAAGCTAAGCCTACCAGCGCCAATGATACTACCCAAAAGGGTGGAAAAGTAGGACACCGCCGAACACACATTAAGCCCTCGGCCCTCCAAACACCGTTTGGAGGGCCGAGGCATTTGTGCGTTCACCGCAATTGACGAGCCATTTTACGAGTCCGAATTGAATGGCAATAAATGGCCGATATTCATGCAACTGTCGTGTTTCGCCGGCTCCCGGCTATCCTTTCGTAAAGACGGTTGATCAATCAGGAAGGCGACTGTGGCCGAGGACAGACAAGCCGGCAGCGGGGAACGGCCCTTCCGCCGGGCGGCGGGCGACGGTCCGCGTGCCGGCGGGAACTCCGGGCACCGTTCCGGCGCCAACGGCGCTCAGCGTTCCGGAGCCGGCGGCGCGCCTCATCGAGGTGGTCGTGATCGGCCCAGCCCACCATGGTCTTCCGGGCCCAGTAGCCGGCGGGATCAGGATGGCGAAGACCGTCCGGCCGGCCCGCGCATCCCACCTGAGATCGAAGCCAAGCAGCTCTCTCCCGAGATCCGCAGCGAGTTGATCACCCTGGACAAGTCCACGGCCGACGTGGTGGCACGCCACCTGGTGGCGGCCGGGGAACTCCTCGAGGAGGATCCTGCGGCCGCGCTGGAACACGCCCGCGCCGCGCGTGCCCGTTCCGGCAGGATCGCCGCGGTCCGCGAAGCCGTGGGTATCGCGGCGTACTACTGCGGTGACTGGGCGCAGGCGCTTGCCGAATTGCGCGCTGCCCGCCGGATGGGCAGCAAGTCTGCACTGCTGCCGTTGATCGCCGATTGCGAACGTGGTGTCGGACGTCCGGAAAGGGCCGTCGAGTTGGCCCGTAGCGACGAGGCCCTGCAGCTCACCGGCGACGACGCCGATGAATTGCGCATCGTGGTGGCGGGCGCGCGGTCCGATCTCGGCCAGCACGAACAGGCGCTGGCGCTACTGTCCAGCCCGCCGCTGGACGCGACCCGCCTCGGGACCACCAGTGCCCGACTGTTCTACGTCTATGCCGAGACCCTGCTCGCGCTCGGTCGCCCCGATGACGCGGTACAGGCCTTCATCAACGCCGCCGCCGTGGACGTCGAGGGTGTCACCGACGCCGAAGAACGTCTCACCGAGCTGACCTGAGATGGGCACACTGGCGCGGGAGCATGATTGTCTGCTCCTGGACCTCGACGGCACGGTGTTCCGCGGCCACGAACCCACCACCGGAGCGGTGGACAGTTTGGCGACGCTGGACGCCCGCACGCTCTACGTCACCAACAATGCCTCCCGGTCGGCCGCCGAGGTCGCCGGGCATCTCCAGGAGCTCGGCTTCAGCGCCCGAGCCGACGATGTCGTCACCAGCGCGCAGAGCGCCGCACGCTTGCTGGCGAGCCAACTGCCTGCCGGCGCCGCCGTCCTGGTCGTCGGCACCGACTCGCTGGCCGCCGAGATCGTCGCCGTCGGCCTGAAGCCGGTCCGCGCGTTCGAGGAGAGTCCCGTCGGTGTCGTCCAGGGCCACAACCCCGAGACCGCCTGGCCGATCCTGTCCGAGGCTGCGCTGGCCATCCGTGCCGGCGCGGTGTGGGTCGCCGCCAACGTCGACCGCACGCTGCCGTCGGAACGCGGGTTGCTGCCGGGCAACGGCTCCATGGTCGCTGCGCTGCGTACCGCCACCGACGCCGAACCTCAGGTCGCCGGGAAACCGGCCCCCACCCTGATGAACGACGCGCTGGCCCGCGGCGATTTCCGGACACCTCTGGTCATCGGGGATCGCCTCGATACCGATATCGAGGGAGCCAACGCTGCGGGGCTGCCCAGCCTGATGGTGCTCACCGGGGTGAACAACGCCGCCGATATGGTGCACGCCGCGCCCGGCAGCCGGCCCGATTTCGTGTCGGAGGATCTGCGCGCGCTGCACACCGATGCCGAGGTCCTGCGGATCGCCCCGCACCCGGCCTGGCAGACCCAGACCAGCGGTTCGACGCTCACCGTGCGGGCGACGGGAGCCGATGCCGGTGATCCGCTGAGCGTCGTGCGTGCCACCGCGCACGCAGCGTGGGCCGGCGGTGGCAGCGTCACCGTCGCAGCCGGCGATGACACCGCGCGCGCTGCACTGCAGCGCTGGTCGCTGCTGACCTGACCGCATCGGCTAGCGTGATCAGCGATATGAGTACCGATCCTGAGCAGATCCGCACCCAGATTGCGGCACTGTTGGCAGACCTGCCGGATATCGAATCCGGCGGGCTGGGGGACTCCGAAATCGACGCCGTCGCAGCGCGCCTGGAAGAGGCGCATGACCTACTGGTCCGCGCCCTGGAATCGGTGGAGGGCCGGGGCGACGCGATCCGGGGGCACTGACCCGATGACGCGACGAGCGCGGGTGGATGCCGAGTTGGTGCGGCGTGGGCTGGCCAGGTCCCGGCAGCAGGCCGCCGAACTGATCGGCGCGGGCCGGGTCCGCATCGATGGCATGCCGGCGGCCAAGCCGGCCACCGCGGTATCGGTGGACGCCCATCTCACCGTCGCAGCCGACGAACGCACCTGGGTATCGCGAGGTGCGCACAAACTGATCGGTGCGCTCGACGCCTTCGGTGTGCCCGTCCAGGGCCGCCGCTGCCTGGATGCGGGAGCATCGACCGGCGGATTCACCGAGGTGCTGTTGGACCGTGGTGCCGCCGAGATCGTGGCCGCCGACGTCGGCTACGGACAGCTCGCCTGGTCACTGCGCTCCGATGAGCGGGTGCACGTGCTGGAACGCACGAATGTCCGGACTCTCACACCGGATGCGATCGGCGGCCCGGTCGATCTGGTGGTCGCCGACCTGTCCTTCATCTCGCTGGCCACCGTGCTGCCCGCGCTGACTGCGTGCTGCAGCCGTGATGCCGACATCGTTCCGATGGTCAAACCACAGTTCGAGGTCGGCAAGGACCGGGTCGGTGCCGGTGGCGTCGTCTCGGATCCCGCGCTGCGCGCCGAGGCGGTCCTGGCCGTCGCGCACCGTGCCGCCGAATTGCATTGGCACACAGTCGCTGTCACTGCAAGCCCGTTGCCGGGGCCGTCCGGCAATGTGGAGTTCTTCCTCCGGTTCCGGGCCGAAGTCGACGAACCTCTCGTCGGTGAGAGCCTGGAAGACGCTGTTGCTCGTGCCATTGACGAAGGGCCACAATGACATCCGAACGATCCGTGCTGGTCGTCGTGCATACCGGGCGTGACGAGGCCACCGAGACCGCCCGCCGGGTGGAGAAGGTGCTGGGCGAACACGGGATCGGCCTGCGGGTGCTGACCGCGGAAGCCGTCGACCGAGGTTCGCTGCACCTGGCACCGGACGAGATCCGGGCGCTCGGTGTGGACATCGAGGTCGTCGACGCCGACGAACGGGCCGCCGAAGGTTGTGAGCTGGTGCTTGCTCTCGGTGGCGACGGCACCTTCCTGCGGGCTGCCGAACTTGCCCGCAACGCCGAGATTCCGGTGCTCGGGCTCAATCTCGGTCGCATCGGCTTTCTCGCCGAAGCGGAGACCGAGGCCCTCGACGACGTTCTCGACCATGTCATCGCCCGCGACTACCTGGTCGAGAAGCGGATGACCCTCGACATCGTGGTTCGCGCGGGCGGCACCATCCTGGACCACGGCTGGGCGCTCAACGAGGCCAGCCTGGAAAAGGGCCCGCGGCTCGGCGTGCTGGGCGTGGTGCTGGAGGTCGACGGCCGACCGGTGTCCTCGTTCGGGTGCGACGGTGTGCTGGTCTCGACGCCGACGGGTTCCACGGCGTACGCATTCTCGGCGGGCGGACCGATCCTGTGGCCGGATCTGGAGGCGATCCTGGTGGTGCCCAACAACGCTCATGCGCTGTTTGCGCGGCCGATGGTGACCAGCCCGAACGCGTCCATCGCCATCGAGATCGAGGCCGGCGGCAATGACGCGGTGGCCTTCTGTGACGGCCGGCGCAAGATGATCGTGCCGGCCGGCGCACGCCTGGAGGTGACACGCTGTGAGACGTCGCTGAAATGGGTGCGGCTGGACAGCGCGCCGTTCACCGACCGGCTGGTTCGGAAGTTCCGGCTGCCCGTCACCGGATGGCGTGGCCAGTAGTGCTTTCCGAGATACGTATCGAATCGCTGGGCGCGATCAGTTCGGCGACGGCCGAGTTCGATCGCGGCCTGACCGTGTTGACCGGCGAGACCGGCGCAGGCAAGACGATGGTGGTCACTGGCCTGCACCTGCTGGGCGGAGCACGGGCCGACGCCAGCCGGGTGCGTACCGGTGCCGATCGGGCCGTGGTGGAAGGACGTTTCGCCACCGTTGATCTCGGTGCCGATGTCACCGGTCGCATCGACGAGATCCTGGAGTCCTCAGGCGCAGACCGCGACGATGACGACAGCGTCATCGCGGCGCGATCGGTCAGCCGTGACGGGCCGTCGCGGGCCTACCTCGGCGGGCGCAGCGTGCCGGCGAAATCGCTGAGCGGGTTCACCAATGAGCTGCTGGCCCTGCACGGACAGAACGATCAGCTGCGGCTGATGCGCCCCGATGAGCAGCGCGGCGCGCTGGACCGGTTCGCCGATGTGAGCACACCGCTACGCAAGTACCGGGCGCTGCGCGAGGAATGGCTGACCGCGCGCCGCGACCTGATCGACCGTACCCAGCGGGCCCGCGAACTCGCCCTGGAGGCGGACCGGCTGAGCTTCGGGCTCAACGAGATCGACACCGTGGACCCGGTGCCGGGTGAGGACGATGCCCTTGTCGCCGATATCCGTCGGCTCTCCGAACTCGACGCACTGCGCGAATCCGCTGCCGGGGCACGGGCCGCGTTGGCGGGCCCGCCCGATGACGACGGCACCGATGCGGCGTCCGCGGCGGCCAATGTCGCCTCGGCCAGGGCCGCCCTGGAGGGCACCGATGACGGCGTCTTGCAGGCGTTGGGCGAGCGACTGGCCGAAGCGGTCGCCGTGATCGCCGATGTGTCGACCGAGCTCGGTGGATTCCTCTCCGAACTGCCCAGCGATGCCAGCACGTTGGAAGGCAAGCTGGCGCGCCAGAGTGAGCTGCGCGGACTGACCCGCAAGTACGGTGCCGATATCGACGCGGTGCTGGCGTGGGCGAGAGAATCCCGGGACCGGCTGTCGCAGCTCGACGTCTCGGAGGAGGCGCTGGCGGGATTGCAACAGCGTGTCGATGACCTGCAGGCCAAGGTGGTCGCCGCGGCCGCCGATCTGACCAAGGCGCGCACCAAGGCGGCCAAGGGGCTGTCCAAGGCGGTGACCGCAGAATTGGCCGGTCTGGCGATGACCGGGGCCGACTTCGGTATCTCGTTGGCGCCGTTGGCTGCCCGTGCCGACGACTCGGCGCAGATCACGCTGGCCGGTGGCGTGGCGGCGCACGCCGGTCAGCACGGGGTGGACGCGGTCGAGTTCGGGTTCGCCGCGCATCGTGGCACCGAGCTGCTGCCGCTGGCCAAAAGTGCCTCCGGCGGTGAGCTCTCGCGCGTCATGCTGGCCCTCGAGGTCGTGCTGTCAGCGTCGGCGGAGGGCACCACGATGGTGTTCGACGAGGTCGACGCCGGAGTCGGTGGCCGTGCCGCGGTGCAGATCGGTCGCCGGTTGGCGCGGCTGGCCCGCACCCATCAGGTCATCGTCGTCACCCATTTGCCGCAGGTGGCCGCCTACGCCGATACCCATCTCGTGGTGGAGAGCGGCCCGAAATCCAGCCGCGTCGTCCGTCTGCAGGACGAGGACCGGGTGGCCGAACTCGCCAGGATGCTGGCCGGGCTCGGCGACACCGACAGCGGCCGGGCCCATGCGCGTGAGCTGTGGGAGTCCGCCCAGCACGACCGCGCCGAGTGATCAGGCCGGGTTGGCGGGCGACAGTTCCGCGCTGCTCCAGCGCAGCGGGCTGACACCGGTCAGTTCGAGAACCTCGTCGACGGTGAATTCGATGGAACACTGTGCATCCGGTTCGCTCTGGCGAGTCCCCGTCTCTGAGTCCACCCGTTTCTAGAGTCGGGTTGGTGTGATCCAGATTCAGTTGATGCTGCAGGCCATCGGGGTGTGGGTGCACCTGCAGACCGCAGCGTACTCGGCCGGTGTGCGGTAGCCCAGGGCCGAGTGTCGGTGTCGGTGGTTGTGGTCGGCCTTGAAGTCGCCGATGACCACGCGGGCCTCGAGCAGGGTGTTCCAGTGGTTGCGGTTGAGGCACTCCTTGCGTAGGCGGTTGTTGAACGATTCGATATGTCCGTTGTTCCAGGGTGTGCCCGGCGGGATATACGACATGCCGAACCTCCCGTCGCAGAACTGTTGCAGTGCTTGAGAAATGAACTCCGGACCGTTGTCCATCCGCAGCACCTTGGGCGGCCCGCCAG
>JAUKNU010000001.1:4087074-4107591 GCA_030499155.1 Mycolicibacterium frederiksbergense
CTTTGCACGCCAACCGTTCCGACATGCCCAACGCGGTGGTGAGCATATCGACGGCGCGGCGCTTGGCAGCTGGGCTCAGAATTTTCCCTTCGCGACCTCCCGCAAAGCGTCCTTGACCAGCTCGGCCTCGGCGAGCAGGCGCTTGAGCCGGGCGTTCTGCTCGCGCAGCTCCTTGAGCTCTTTGGCGGCGTCGGTGTCCATGCCACCGTAGGAGCGGCGCCAGTTGTACAACGTCGCCGGCGACACCTCCAGCTCGGTGGCGATTTCCTCGCCGGTCTTGCCTTCGGCAGCCAACTCATCGGCGCGGCGCAACTTGCGCACGATGTCCTCCGCGGAATTCCGCTTCCGACCAGCCATACGTTCATCGTCCCTTCTCGCCCGACATCGGGCTACAGGACTCTAAAACTGGTTGGACTCAGTCAGTGGGAACACGCCAGCTCTGCCAGATGATCTCGGCGGTGCCGGTCAGCTGCAGCGTGGTCCCGGTGTCCCAGTCCGGGATCAGCAGCCCGGCCCGCGGGTTGGCACTGATATTGCCCAGCGTCATGAACATCGAGTTGCCCCGGTAGTCCGGCCACCGCAGCCGGGTGGGTGAAAGCGCCTGGAGGAAGCCCGGATTGCCGCCCCGGTGCGAGGCGTCGGTGTTGCCCTCGGTATCCGCGGACCCGATGAAGAAGGTGTCGGCCGCCGCGATGATCTGCTGGGCGCGCGCGTCGAGGGTGTCGCCGTGGTGCCGCACGTGCTTCTCGGGCGCGCTCACCACACCCTCGATATGCCTGCGGGAGATGTATTTCGGGCAGTTCGAGTACACCTGATCGGGCTGGATCAGCAGTCCGGCGCCGGTCGGGACGGCGACACCGTTGACCCGCATGCGGCGCCGGGTCTGCGGCTGCACGGCGATCATGCCGACCCGGTGGGTTTGTCCGGTCAGTACCTCGCGCAGGGGATCGCCGGTGACGGGCAACGCATCGACGGCGATCTGCTCATCGGTGACGTGCACGAAACCGGGCGGGCCGGTGACCAGGCCGGTCCATATCCGGCCGGCGTCGTCGGCCGCGGCGAGCACGGCCATCGGTTGATCGGCCAGGAATTCGGCGGCGGCGTCCGGGATCTCGTCGCGGACCATCCGGCTCAGCCGTGCCGCGATGTCGCTCTGGCCCAGTCTGCGCTGCACCGCCAGCTCGCCGGGGTGATAGACGGTCATGGCGCGCCTCAGAAGAATCCGCAGGTGGGCGATTCGCCGTTGGGGGCCGGCTCGGCCTCGGCGCCGCGTGGTGCGAAGACCTCGAGCCGGATCCCGTCGGGGTCGGTGAAGAAGATGCCACCCGACGACGCGCCCTCACCGTGCGCCACCACACCGTCATGAGCGAAGGTCACGCCGAGCTCCTTGAGTGCGGACTCCACGACCCGGACCTGCTCGATGTTGTCGACCTGAAACGACAGGTGGTGCAGGCCCGGGGTGCGGCTGGAGAACTCTCCGTCGCTCTGCTGCCACAACGTCAGGCGCAGGTTGCCGTCGATGCCCAGGAAGGCGAAGCGGCGGTCACCCTCGTTGTGGATCGAAAGCTGTTCGAAACCCAGTGCCCGCCGGTAGAAGTCCACCGATCGGGTGAGTTCGGTGACGTTGAGGCCGACGTGGCCGGGGGCGAGCTGTGGGGCGGTGGGTGTACTCATCCTGATCCTCCATATAACCGATGTATTTATTTCAGAGGTTAGGACGATTCACGGCCGGCGTCAACCGGCTAAGTCAATTTCGATGGTTAGTGCGTTACGCTGAGGTATGGCTGATCCGCGCCCGCATGTCGGGGAACCTCTCGCGCTGGATCTGCTGAACACGGTCTGGATGTCCGCCGACGGGCCACAGGACCTGCTCACGGATGTGTCAGGCCTGCGCATCTGGCTGGTGGCCAACGGTCTCGACGAGCGCTGCCCGGCCGACGAGAAGACCCGTGCCGCACTGGTCCGAGCCCGGGACGCGGTACTGCGGGCGGTCGCCGACAACGACATCGACGAGCTGAACGCGGTGCTCGACCAGGGGCGGGTCCGTCGCATCCTCGCCGAGACCGGTCCGCGCGAGGAGCCCGATGTCGCGCGGCCGGAGTGGCTGCCCGGCTGGTTGGCCGCCGACGATCTGTTGCGGCTGCTGGCGGTGGCTCCGGGTCGGATCAAGCAATGCGCTCACGAGCACTGCGTGCTCTGGTTCCACGACACCTCCAAGAACGGCACCCGGCGGTGGCATTCGATGACCACATGCGGCAACCGCGCCAAGGCCGCACGGCACTACGCGGCGAAGCGCGATTGAGATCGCGATGGTGTTGCAGATGTGACAAAAGAAAACTTGTGGGGCTGGTGTTACGGCGCGCCTCCACCTCAACTTGAGGGTTTATGGCCAGAATCGCCGCATGAAGATGTCAGCGTTGCTATCGCGTAATGCCAGCTCAAAGCCGGGCGTCATCGGTACTGCCCGCGTTGACCGCGACATTGATCGATTGCTCCGGCGCATCGGGCCCGGCGATATCGTCGTCCTGGACGCACAGGACCTCGACCGCATCACCGCGGACGCTCTGGTGGAGGCCGAGGTCGCCGGTGTGGTCAACGCCTCACCGTCCATCTCGGGCCGCTATCCCAACCTCGGTCCCGAGGTGCTGGTGGCCAACGGCATCGTGCTCATCGACGAGGCGGGCCCGGAGGTCTTCAAGAAGATCAAGGACGGCGCCCGCATCCGGCTCAACAACGGTGGCGTCTACGCCGGTGACCGCCGGATCGGGCTCGGTACCGAGCGCACCGATCTGGAGATCCACGAGCTCATGGTGGAAGCCAAGAGCGGACTCGTCGCGCACCTGGAAGCCTTCGCCGGCAACACCATCGAGTTCATCCGCAGCGAGAGCCCGCTGCTGATCGACGGGATGGGCATCCCCGATATCGATGTCGACATGGACCGCAGACACGTCGTCGTGGTCGCCGAGGGGCCCGCCGCCGCCGATGACCTGAAGGCGCTCAAGCCGTTCATCAAGGAGTATCAGCCCGTTCTGGTCGGTGTCGGTGCCGGCGCCGATCTACTCCGCAAGGCCGGTTACCGGCCCGCGCTGATCGTGGGCGACCCCAGCTCGATCAGCACCGACGCGCTGCGCTGCGGAGCGCAGGTCGTACTGCCCGCCGACGCCGACGGTCACGCCCCGGGCCTGGAGCGCATCCAGGATCTCGGTGTCGGAGCGATGACCTTCCCGGCCGCCGGGTCGGCCGCCGACCTCGCGCTGCTGCTGTGCCACCACCACGGCGCCTCGCTGATCGTCACCGCAGGCCACAGCGCCACCATCGAAGAATTCTTCGACCGCTCCCGTCAGCAGAGCAACCCGTCGACGTTCCTGACCCGGCTCAAGGTCGGCGAGAAACTCGTCGACGCCAAGGCCGTGGCCACGCTGTACCGCAGCCGGGTCTCGGCCGGCGCGATCGCCCTGCTGGTGCTGGCGATGCTGATCGCGGTGATCGTTGCACTGTGGGTGACCCAGGTCGACGCCACCGTGATCGACTGGGTCGTCGACTACTGGAACCGCTTCCTGCTCTGGGCGCAGGGCCTGGTGTCCTAGATCCTGCGGCATCCTCGCTGAATTCTCCCGAAGGGTGGCATCATGATTTCGCTGCGCACGCATGCCATTTCGTTGGCCGCGGTCTTTCTCGCCCTGGCCATCGGTGTGGTGTTGGGCTCGGGGCTGTTCTCCGACACAGTGCTGTCCGGGCTGCGCAGCGACAAGGCCGACCTGCGCACCGAGATCGAGACGCTGACCGACGAGAAAAACGAACTCAACGAAAAGCTCAGCGCGGCGGGGGAGTTCGATGAGATCGTGGCGCCCCGCATCCTGCGCGACACCCTGCGGGACAAGTCGGTGGTGATCTTCAGGACCCCCGACGCCGCCGACGACGACGTGGACGCCATGGTGCGGCTGGTCGGGCAGGGCGGCGCCACCACCACCGGAGTCATCGCCCTGACCCCGCAGTTCGTCGATGCGAACTCCTCGGAAAAGCTGCTGTCGGTGGTCAATTCACCGATCGTGCCGGTGGGCCGTCAGCTCAGCACCACATCGGTGGACCAGGGCTCCCAAGCCGGTGACCTGCTCGGGATCGCGCTGTTGCGGGGCAAGGAGCAGGCCGTCCCCGAGGACCAGCGTGAGACCGTGCTGGCGACGCTGCGCGACACCGGTTTCATCGCCTACGACGCGCAGGGCATCGACGCCGCGGACACCGCCGTCATCGTCACCGGAGGCTCGCTCGGCGATGACGCCGGCAACCGGGGGACCACGGTGGCACGATTCGCCGCCGGCCTGGCCCCGCACGGCGGCGGCGTCGTGCTCGCCGGCCGCGACGGGTCGGCCACCGGGACCGCCGCCGTCGCGGTGACCCGTTCGGATGCCGGGCTGTCGGCAGCGGTCAGCACCGTCGACGATGTGGACCTGGTGTCGGGGCGCATCACCACCGCCCTGGCGCTGA
Source organism: Mycolicibacterium frederiksbergense (assembly GCA_030499155.1). Lineage (GTDB taxonomy): Bacteria > Actinomycetota > Actinomycetes > Mycobacteriales > Mycobacteriaceae > Mycobacterium > Mycobacterium frederiksbergense_A. The sequence goes on from JAUKNU010000001.1 coordinate 4,091,560, forward strand.
GCGATCTGCTGCGTGGCGGCCAGCCCGGCCGCTACGGCATCGGGCAGGGTGCGAACTCCGTCACCGTCCCGCAGTAAACAGCCCGGCGCGTCAGGCGCGGCTTGTCGGCGCTGGTGTTAAGGTGAGATTCCGTGGGTCGCAGGCCCTGAGTTGATGCAGATCAACTCGCCCCACCGCCACGGAGGTTGCACTTGCCCGGTCAAGCGAAGTTACGCAAGCACCCGCAGACCGCGACCAAACACCTCTTCGTCAGCGGTGGTGTCGCGTCCTCACTCGGGAAAGGCCTGACAGCCAGTAGCCTCGGCCAGTTGCTCACCGCCCGCGGGTTGCAGGTGACGATGCAGAAGCTCGACCCCTACCTCAATGTCGATCCCGGCACCATGAACCCGTTCCAGCACGGTGAGGTGTTCGTCACCGAAGACGGCGCGGAGACCGACCTCGACGTCGGCCACTACGAGCGTTTCCTGGACCGGAACCTGTCCGGGTCCGCCAACGTGACCACCGGCCAGGTGTACTCCTCGGTGATCGCCAAGGAACGCCGCGGCGAGTACCTCGGCGACACCGTCCAGGTGATCCCGCACATCACCGACGAGATCAAGAGCCGCATCCTGGCGATGGCCGAGCCGGACGCCCAGGGCAACCGGCCCGATGTGGTGATCACCGAGATCGGCGGCACCGTCGGCGATATCGAATCGCTGCCGTTCCTGGAGGCCGCCCGGCAGGTCCGCCACGAGGTGGGCCGCGACAACGTGTTCTTCCTGCACGTCTCGCTGGTGCCGTACCTGGCGCCCTCCGGTGAGCTCAAGACCAAACCCACCCAGCATTCGGTGGCCGCCCTGCGCAGCATCGGTATCGCACCCGACGCGCTGATCCTGCGATGCGACCGCGACGTGCCCGAGGGCCTGAAGAACAAGATCGCGCTGATGTGTGACGTCGACATCGACGGGGTCATCTCCACCCCGGACGCGCCGTCGATCTACGACATCCCCAAGGTGCTGCACCGCGAGGAACTCGACGCCTACGTCGTGCGCAAGCTCAACCTGCCCTTCCGCGACGTCGACTGGACGCAGTGGAACGACCTGCTCCAGCGCGTGCACGAACCCCAGGAGACCGTCCGGATCGCGTTGGTGGGCAAGTACATCGACCTCTCCGATGCGTATCTGTCGGTGGCCGAGGCGCTGCGCGCCGGCGGGTTCGCCCATCGCGCCAAGGTCGACATCCGGTGGATCGCCTCCGACGACTGCGAGACCGATGCCGGTGCGATCGCCGCGCTGGAGGATGTGCACGGCGTGCTCATACCCGGGGGCTTCGGTATCCGCGGCATCGACGGCAAGATCGGCGCCATCCGCTACGCCCGCAAGCGGGGTGTGCCGGTGCTCGGACTGTGCCTGGGTCTGCAGTGCATCGTCATCGAGGCGGCGCGCTCGGTGGGGCTGACCGAGGCCAGCTCCGCCGAGTTCGATCCCGACACCCCGGACCCGGTGATCGCCACCATGGCCGATCAGCTCGACGCCGTCGCCGGCGAGGCCGACCTGGGTGGCACCATGCGCCTGGGCGCCTACCCGGCGGTGCTGGAGCCGGGATCGATTGTGGCGCAGGCCTATGACGCCACCGAGGTCTCCGAACGGCATCGACACCGCTACGAGGTCAACAACCTCTACCGGGACCGGATCGCCGAAAGTGGATTGAAGTTCTCCGGCACCTCACCGGACGGGCACCTGGTCGAATTCGTCGAGTACGGCGCCGATGTGCATCCGTTCCTGGTGGGCACCCAGGCGCACCCCGAGCTCAAGAGCCGCCCGACCCGTCCGCATCCGTTGTTCGCCGCCTTCATCGGCGCGGCGCTGGACTACAAGGCCGGCGAACTGCTCCCGCTGGAGCAACTGTCGCGTTCCAACGGCGTCGAGGTCGAGGAAGCCGAACCGGCCCACCGTGGCTGAACACGATTTCGTCACCGAGTCCAGCGAGACCGTCTACGCCGGAAAGATCATCGCGCTCCGCCTCGACGAGGTGCAGATGCCCCACGGCGTGGTGGCCCGGCGCGAGGTGGTCGAGCATTTCGGTGCGGTCGCGGTCGTCGCCCTCGACGACGACGATCGGGTGGCCATGGTCTATCAGTACCGGCACCCGGTGGGTCGCCGGCTCTGGGAGATACCGGCCGGCCTGCTCGACGTGGGTGGGGAAGCCCCGGCGCTGACCGCCGCCCGGGAACTGCACGAGGAAGCCGGCCTGGCCGCCGAGAACTGGTCGGTGCTGGCCGACATCGTGACCTCACCCGGTTTCAGCGACGAGAGCGTGCGGATCTTCCTGGCCACCGGGCTTTCGGAGATCGGGCGGCCCGAGGCCGAGCACGAGGAGGCCGACCTGAGACTGGACTGGCTGCCCCTCGCCGCGGCGGTGCAGCAGGTGCTGGCCGGTGAGATCGTCAATTCGATTGCGGTAGCCGGGATTCTGGCCGCGCACGCGGTTTCCGACCGTTCCACGCTGCGGCCGGCCGACAGCCCATGGACGGATCTGCCCCACGCGTTCGCGGCCCGACAGGACTGAACCGTGACGACCGCGATGGGTGTGCTCGACGAACAGATACAGGGCTATCTGGACCACCTCACCATCGAGCGTGGCGTCGCGGCCAACACCCTGAGCTCCTACCGGCGCGACCTGCGCCGCTACGCCGAACACCTGACCGGTCGCGGCATCGCGGATCTGCGGGCGGTCGGAGAGAACGACGTCAGCGACTTCCTCATCGCGCTGCGCAAGGGCGACCCGGACAACGGCATCACCGCGCTGTCGGCGGTGTCCGCGGCGCGCACGCTGGTCGCGGTCCGCGGGCTACACCGCTTCCTCACCGCGGAGGGCATCGTCGAGGTCGACGTCGCCCGCGCCGTCAAACCCCCCACCCCGACCCGGCGGCTGCCCAAGAGCCTCACCCTCGACGAGGTCGTCTCGCTGCTGGAGGCCGCCGGTGGCGAACGCGAATCCGACGGGCCCCTGACCCTGCGCAACCGCGCGCTGCTGGAAGTCCTGTATTCGACCGGCGCCCGGATCTCCGAGGCGGTCGGCCTGGACATCGACGATGTGGACACCGAATCCCGCTCGGTGCTGCTGCGCGGCAAAGGCGGCAAGCAGCGGCTGGTGCCCATCGGCCGGCCCGCGGTCAGCGCCCTGGACACCTACCTGGTGCGCGGGCGCCCCGACCTGGCGCGCCGCGGCAAGGGCACCCCGGGCATCTTCCTCAACGCCCGCGGCGGGCGGCTGTCCCGCCAGAGTGCGTGGCAGGTGCTGCAGGATTCCGCGGAAGCGGCGGGGATCGCCTCGGCGGTCTCACCACACACCATGCGGCACTCGTTCGCCACCCATCTGCTCGACGGCGGTGCCGATGTCCGCGTCGTGCAGGAACTGTTGGGGCACGCCTCGGTGACCACCACGCAGATCTACACGCTGGTGACCGTCAGCGCGCTCCGCGAGGTGTGGGCCGGGGCGCACCCGCGGGCCCGTTAACCGCCCAGGTAATCGGACTCCAGCACCAGATCGGGCAGCAGCGTCTGGTACTCGGCGTGTGTCTTGTGCTCGACGGTCCGCCACGAGGTGCCCTGGTGTTCCTTCATGTACGCGCGGTACTTGGGGGCGCCGGGGATCCCGACGTTGTCGGCGACGACCACGGCGCCGGTACGCAACCACCCCCGGGACAGGATGGCCTGCAGATCGCTCAGGTAGGCGTCCTTGTCATGGTCGAGGAACAGAAAGTCCAGCTCTCCGGGCGCGAAGCCCAGCGCGTCCAGGGTGGCGCCACCGTCGCCGATGGTGCCGACGACACAGCTGACCCGGTCGGCGACGCCGGCGTGTGCCCAGATCCGGCGGGCCACCTCGGCGTTGGCCGCCGACAGTTCCACCGAGAACACCTGGGCCCGCGGGGCGGCGCGGGCGATGCGCAGCGCGCCGTATCCGCAGTAGGTGCCCAGCTCAAGCGCGGTCGAGGGCGACGCCCGCCGGACCGCGTCGTCGAGCAGCAGGCCCTTCTCGTCGCCGACGTTGATCAGATAGGAGTGCTCGTAGGCGAAGCGGTCGATGGCGGCGATGACGTCGTCGACGTCCCCGGCGCGGGCCCGGGTCTCCACGAAGTCCGCAGCGGCCGCTTCCCGGCCGTCGCCGATCTGACCCGTGGTGGTGATGTTGCGGGCGCCCCAGGCCAGCCGGAGGAACGACCAGCGCAGGAACGGCAGCCGTCTGGTCAGGCTCATACCTGCGACATTAGCCAGCGGGTCTGCAGTACGGGACTGTTATCCACAGCTAGACTCTGCTGCGATGTTCGCCATGGATGAGGGCCACCCGATCTGCGTGGCTGCAGCGTGAGCGAAGACGAGTCGGCCCCGGAGATCGGCCTCACCGGCCGCCCGCCCCGCGACATTCCCGAGCCCCGCCCACGCAGCGTGCACGGGCCCGCGAAGGTCATCGCCATGTGCAATCAGAAGGGTGGCGTCGGCAAGACCACCTCGACGATCAACCTGGGCGCCAGCCTGGCCGAATACGGCCGCCGGGTGCTGCTGGTCGACCTGGACCCGCAGGGCGCGCTGTCCGCGGGGCTCGGGGTGCCGCACTACGAACTCGACCACACCGTGCACAACCTGCTGATCGAGCCGCGGGTGTCCATCGAACAGGTGATCATCAACACCCGGGTCCCCGGGCTGGATTTGGTGCCCAGCAATATCGACCTGTCGGCCGCAGAGATCCAGCTGGTCAACGAGGTGGGCCGCGAACAGTCGCTGGCCCGTGCGCTGTACCCGGTGCTCGACCGCTACGACTACGTGCTCATCGACTGCCAGCCGTCGCTCGGCCTGCTCACCGTGAACGGGCTGGCCTGCTCCGACGGCGTGATCATCCCGACCGAGTGCGAGTACTTCTCGCTGCGCGGGCTGGCGCTGCTCACCGACACCGTCGAGAAGGTGAAGGACCGGCTCAACCCCAAGCTGGAGATCAGCGGCATCCTGGTCACCCGGTTCGACCATCGGACCGTCAACGCCCGCGAGGTGATGGCCCGGGTGGTCGAGCGGTTCGGCGATCTGGTGTTCGACACCGTCATCACCCGCACCGTGCGATTCCCGGAAACCAGCGTGGCCGGTGAGCCGATCACCAGTTGGGCGCCGAAATCGACTGGGGCACTGGCATATCGCGCCTTGGCCCGCGAGGTGATCGCCCGGTTCGGGTCGTGACGGAGGCGGCTGCTCCCGACGCTCCGGAGGCCGCCCAGGGTTTCCAGGTCCGGCTGAGCAACTTCGAGGGCCCGTTCGATCTGCTGCTGCAGCTGATCTTCGGCCACCGCCTCGATGTCACCGAGGTCGCGCTGCACCAGGTGACCGACGAGTTCATCGCCTACACCAAGGAGATCGGCCGCCAGCTCGAGCTCGACGAGACGACGGCGTTCCTGGTGATTGCCGCCACACTGCTGGACCTCAAGGCCGCCCGGCTGCTGCCGGCCGGCGAGGTGCACGACGAGGAAGATCTCGCCCTGCTGGAGGTGCGCGATCTGTTGTTCGCGCGGCTGCTGCAGTACCGCGCTTTCAAGCACGTCGCCGAGATGTTCGCCGAACTGGAGGCCGCCGCGCTGCGCAGCTACCCGCGCGCGGTCTCCCTGGAACCGCAGTTCGAGGAGCTGTTACCCGAGGTCATGCTGGGTGTGGACGCCGACCGGTTCGCTCAGATCGCCGCGACGGCGTTCACCCCGCGACCGGTCCCGACGGTGCGCCTGGACCATCTGCACATCCAGCCGGTCTCGGTGCCCGAGCAGGCCAAACGGCTGATGGGGTTGCTGGAGACCCGGGGCGTGGGGCAGTGGGCGTCGTTCTCGGAGCTGGTGGCGGACTGCGAGGGGTCGATGGAGATCGTCGGCCGCTTCCTGGCGCTGTTGGAGCTGTACCGGGCCAGGGCGGTAGCATTCGAGCAAGTAGAACCGCTTGGTGTGCTCCAGGTTTCGTGGACCGGAGATCGGCCAACCAACGAACACCTCGCAGCCGCCGTGGAAGAAGACCAATGACCAACGATGTGACCGATACCGAAACGGGCGTCGACCCGGCCCCGGGCTCGGACGCCGAGTTGATCGCCGACGAGACCCCGGAGCCGACGGCCGAGGCTCTCGATGACGCCGAGTTCCGCTCGGTCATCGAGGCGCTGCTGCTGGTGGTGGACACCCCGGTGACGGTCGAGGCGCTGGCCTCGGCCACCGCCGACACCGAGAATCGGGTGGCGGCCACGCTCGCCGAACTGGCCGCCGAGCTGACCGAGCGGGACAGTGGTATCGATCTGCGCGAGGCCGGTGGCGGCTGGCGGATGTACACCCGGGCCCGCTACGCCCCGTATGTGGAGCGGCTGTTGCTCGACGGTTCGCGGTCCAAGCTGACCCGTGCCGCGCTGGAGACACTGGCGGTGGTGGCCTACCGGCAGCCCGTCACCCGCGCCCGGGTAAGCGCGGTGCGCGGCGTGAACGTCGACGCCGTGGTGCGCACCCTGGTGGCCCGCGGTCTGATCACCGAAGCGGGTAACGACTCCGACAGTGGCGCCGTCACTTTCGCCACCACCGAGCTGTTCCTGGAACGGCTCGGACTGTCCTCGTTGGCAGATCTACCCGATATCGCGCCCCTGCTGCCCGATGTCGATGTCATCGACGACCTGAGTGAAAACCTCAGTGCCGAACCGCGTTTCGCGAAGCTCGACGGTTCGGCCGCTGTACCCGGCAAGCAGTCGGGTTTCGATGTGGACAAGGATTGACATGGTCGAGCAGGATGGTGTTCGGTTACAGAAAGTGCTGTCGCAGGCGGGAATTGCCTCCCGCCGCGTGGCTGAACGGATGATCCTCGACGGCCGCGTCGAGGTGGACGGTCGCATCGTCACCGAGCTGGGCACCCGGGTGGACACCGAGAACTCGGAGATCCGGGTGGACGGCAGCAAGGTGCAGCTCGACGACACCCTGGTGTATCTCGCGATCAACAAGGAACGCGGCATGCACTCGACGATGTCGGATGACCGGGGCCGGCCCTGCGTCGGCGATCTGGTGGAGCACCGGGTGCGCGGGAACAAGAACCTGTTCCACGTCGGGCGCCTGGACGCCGAGACCGAGGGACTGCTGATCCTGACCAACGACGGTGAGCTGGCCCATCGCCTGATGCACCCGTCCTACGAGGTGCCCAAGACCTATCTGGCCACCGTCGTCGGGTCGGTGCCGCGCGGGCTCGGCAAGAAACTGCGCGCCGGGGTGGAACTGGACGACGGGCCGATCGCGCTCGACGACTTCGCGGTCGTGGACACCCTGCCCGGCAAGTCGATGGTGAGAGTGACGCTGCACGAGGGCCGCAAGCGCCTGGTGCGGCGGCTGCTGGCCTCGGTGGGATTTCCGGTCGAGAGTCTGGTGCGCACCAGCATCGGTGCTGTCGAGCTGGGTGATACCCGGCCCGGCAATATCCGGGTGCTGACCCGCAAGGAAATCGGCGATTTGTACCAGGCGGTGGGAATGTGAGTGACGTGCTGATGATCGCCCTGGACGGGCCGGCCGGAACCGGAAAGTCCTCGGTGTCACGCGGTTTGGCGCGCGCCCTGGGGCTGCGCTACCTGAACACGGGGGCAATGTACCGGGTCGTCACGCTCGCGGTGCTGCGCGCCGGGGTGGATGTCACCGATGCACAGCGGGTCGCCGATATCGCCGCCGATGTCGACCTGGCCGTCGGGTACGACCCCGATGAGGACCGGGCTTTTCTTGCCGGCGAAGATGTTTCGTTCGAGATCCGCGGTGACGAGGTCACCGGCGCGGTGTCGGCGGTTTCCGCGGTGCCCGCGGTGCGGGCCCGGCTGGTGCAGCTGCAGCGCGAGCTGGCGGCCGGTGATGGCGGGGTGGTGGTCGAGGGCCGCGATATCGGCACCGTGGTGCTACCGGACGCCGACGTGAAGATCTTCCTGACGGCGTCGGCGGAGGTGCGTGCGCAGCGGCGCCACGCGCAGAACATCGCGAACGGTATCGAGGACTCCTATGAGGCCGTGCTCGCCGACGTGAAGCGCCGTGACCATCTCGACTCCACCCGCGCGGTATCGCCGCTGCGGGCCGCGCAGGACGCGGTGATCGTGGACACCAGCGATATGAACGAGGCACAGGTGATTGATCACCTCCAAGAGCTGGTACAGCAGCGGGCCGGAGCGCACCGATGAGCGAAGACGGCACCTGGTACGACGAAAGTGACTGGGCAGAAGGATCATTCGAGGACGACGGTGTCGAGGAGGATTTTGCTCCGCCGCCGGTGCTGGCCGTGGTGGGACGCCCCAACGTCGGCAAGTCCACGCTGGTCAACCGGATCCTGGGCCGCCGTGAGGCCGTCGTCCAGGACATCCCCGGAGTGACTCGCGACCGGGTCTCCTATGACGCGCAGTATCTGGGCCGCCGGTTCGTGGTCCAGGACACCGGGGGGTGGGAACCCGACGCGAAGGGCCTGCAGCAGAAGGTGGCCGAGCAGGCGTCGATCGCGATGCAGACCGCCGACGCCATCGTCATGGTCGTCGACGCCGTCACCGGCGCGACCTCGGCCGACGAGGCCGCGGCCAAGCGCCTGCAGCGCGCCGGGAAGCCGGTGTTCTTGGCGGCCAACAAGGTTGACAACGAGCGCGGTGAATCCGACGCGGCCGCACTGTGGTCGCTGGGACTGGGGCAGCCGTACCCGATCAGCGCCATGCACGGCCGCGGTGTCGCCGACCTGCTGGACAGCGTGCTGGAGAAGTTGCCCGAGGCCTCCGAGGTCGCGGGCGGTCCCGGCGGTCCGCGACGCGTCGCGCTGGTGGGTAAACCCAACGTGGGCAAGAGCTCACTGCTGAACCGGCTGTCCGGTGACGAACGTTCGGTGGTGCACGATGTCGCGGGCACCACGGTGGATCCGGTCGACTCGCTGATCGAGTTGGGCGGCAAGCCTTGGCGTTTCATCGACACCGCCGGGCTGCGGCGCAAGGTGGGCCAGGCCAGCGGGCACGAGTTCTACGCCTCGGTACGCACCCACAGCGCCATCGACGCCGCCGAAGTGGTAGTCGTGCTGATCGACGGCTCGCAGCCGCTCACCGAGCAGGACCAGCGGGTGCTGACCATGGTGATCGAGGCCGGGCGGGCGCTGGTGCTGGCGTTCAACAAATGGGATCTGGTCGATGAGGACCGGCGCTACCTGTTGGACAAGGAGATCGACCGGGAACTGGCCCAGTTGCAGTGGGCGCCACGGGTCAACATCTCCGCCAAAACCGGTCGCGCCGTGCAGAAGCTGGTTCCCGCACTTGAAACCTCGTTGCAGTCCTGGGATGCCCGCATCCCCACCGGGCGGCTGAACACGTTCTTCAAGGAAATCGTCGCCGCGACCCCGCCGCCGGTGCGCGGCGGTAAGCAGCCGCGCATCCTGTTCGCCACCCAGGCGGCCTCGCGCCCACCGACGTTCGTGTTGTTCACCAGTGGCTTCCTGGAGGCCGGTTACCGCCGGTTCCTGGAGCGCAAGCTGCGTGAGACATTCGGGTTCGAGGGCAGCCCGATCCGGATCAACGTCCGGGTCCGGGAGAAGCGCTCCGTCCGGAAGTAGCGCCCATCGCCGTGCGCACATTCAGCGGCGGTCACCGCCGCTGAATGTGCGCAAGCCGCGTGGGTAGGGTGGCCACAGTGTCGACCGCCCACATGATTCTGATCGCGTTGGCCGGTGTGGGTGCTGGAGCGATCAACGCGATCGTCGGCTCGGGCACCCTGATCACCTTCCCGACGCTGGTCGCCCTCGGCTTCCCCCCGGTGACCGCCACGATGTCCAACGCCGTCGGACTGGTCGCCGGCGGTGTGTCGGGCACCTGGGGGTACCGCCGCGAGTTGCGCGGCCAGTGGAGCCGGCTGCGCTGGCAGATCCCGGCCTCGCTGGTGGGCGCCGGTCTCGGCGCCTGGCTGCTGCTGCACCTGCCGGAGAAGGTGTTCACCCGTATCGTCCCGGCGCTGCTCATCCTCGCGCTGGTCCTGGTGCTGCTGGGTCCGCGCATCCAGGCCTGGGCGCGCCGGCGGGCCGAAGCGTCGGGCCAGACCGCCGACCATGTATCGGCGGCCCGGATGACCGCCCTGGTGGCGGGAACGTTCGCCGTCGGCATCTACGGCGGCTACTTCACCGCGGCGCAGGGCATCCTGCTGGTGGCGGTCATGGGCGCCCTGCTGCCCGAGGACATGCAGCGCATGAATGCGGCCAAGAATCTGCTGTCGCTGCTGGTCAACGTGGTCGCCGCGGTGGCCTACACGGTGGTGGCGTTCGACCGGATCAGTTGGGTGGCGGCCGGGCTGATCGCGGTGGGATCGCTGATCGGCGGCTTCCTGGGAGCCCACTACGGGCGGCGGCTGTCACCGGGTGCGTTGCGGGCCGTGATTGTCGTGGTGGGATTGATTGGGCTGTATCGGTTGTTGTCCGTGTAGTCTGGCCTGCGGCCTGAGAATCTGGAGGACTCCGATGAGTGAACGCGCTTTCGCGGCGTCACCGTCCGAGTTGTGCGCGCTCGAGCCGTTCTGGCCGTCGCGCCGGTTGATGGCTTTCGACGAGTGGTGTTGTCGGCGTCCCTGACGTCCGCCCCACCCGTCTCAAGGCCGCCCATGGCCTCCTGATCGAAAGCAGCCGAACCAGTGCGTTCGCTCATCATCTTCACGCTTGTCGGTGTCGGCGCCCAACTCGTGGACGGCGCGCTCGGCATGGCGTTCGGCGTCACCGCCACCACCCTGCTGGTGCTCTCCAACGTCGGCGCCGCGCAGGCCAGCGCCGCGGTGCACCTCGCCGAGGTCGGCACCACGTTCGCCTCGGGGCTGTCGCACTGGAAGTTCAAGAACATCGATTGGGCGCTGGTCGCCAAGCTGGGCGTGCCCGGCGCAATCGGCGCCTTCCTGGGCGCGACGGTGTTGTCGTCGCTGTCCACCGAGCACGCGGCGCCACTGATGGCCGCCATCCTGATGGCAATCGGTCTGTACGTGCTGCTGCGGTTCTCGCTGCGCACACCACTGACGTTCGGTGGGCGGGGGACCAGCCACAGCACGAAGTTCCTGGCTCCGTTGGGCCTGTTCGGCGGTTTCATCGACGCCTCGGGCGGCGGCGGCTGGGGCCCGGTGACGACCAGTACCTTGCTGTCCCAGGGCAAGACGGCGCCCAGGACGGTCATCGGCTCGGTCAGCGCATCCGAGTTCCTCGTCTCGGTATCGGCGTCACTCGGCTTCCTGATCGGCCTGCGCCAGGAGTTCCTGGAGAACTGGCCGGTGGTCGTGGGGCTGATGATCGGCGGCGTGATCGCGGCTCCGTTCGCGGCGTGGCTGGTGACCAAGGTCAGCCCGGCGCTGCTGGGCACCGCGGTCGGCGGTGTCATCGTGCTCACCAACAGCCAGAAGCTGGTGCATTTCTTCGACATCCAGTGGCCGTGGTCGACGGCGATCTACTCGCTGATCGTCGCGCTGTGGGTGTCGCTGGTGATCTACGCCTGGCGGGTGACGCGCGCACCACGGTTTGCCCCGGAGGCCGGGGCCGTGGCGGCCGGTGAGACCGAGTCAGAAGCGGTCACGCGCTGATTCCTGCTCCAGCAGCGCCTCGAGGTCGGTGAGCCGGTCCATCGTCGACACGCTGCGGCGGGTCCGGTTGTTGCGGGCCAACAGGTCCCGGTGCCGGTGGGTGAAGGCCCAGTAGCCGGCGGTGAACGGGCACGCGTCGTCGCCGACGCGTTTCTTCGGGTCGAACGCGCAGTCACCGCAGTGGTCGCTCATCTTGTTGATGTAGGCGCCGCCGGAGGTATACGGCTTGGTCGCGAGCAGGCCGCCGTCGGCGTGCTGGCTCATGCCCACCACATTGGTGGGCATCACCCAGCGGAAGCCGTCGACGTAGGCGGTGGCGAACCATTCGGTGAGCTCATCGGGCCGGTAGCCGCGCTGCAGGGCATGGCTGCCGAGCACCATGAGGCGCTGGATGTGGTGGTTCCAGCCGCGGTCCCGGACGCCCGCCAGCGCGTGGTGCAGACACTGTGCGGTGACGGCGTCGGCATCGAGATCGGCCCACCAGTCCGGCAGCGGGGTACGGGCGTCCAGTTCGTTGTTTTCCGCGGTGTAGTCCGGCCCGAAGTGCCAGTACAGATGCCACATGTACTCACGCCAGCCGAGGATCTGCCGGATGAAACCCTCCACGGCAGCCAGCGGCGCGCGGTTGTCCCGGTAGGCCTGCTCGGCGGCCTCCACCGCGTCGAGCGGGTGCAGCACGCCCAGGTTGAGCGGTACCGACAGCAGCGAGTGTGACATCGCCCAGTCCTCGCTCATGATGGCGTCCTCGTAGCGGCCGAAGGCCGGCAGTCGGTGTTCGATGAACCGGGTCAGCGCGCGCTTGGCCTCGGCGGGGGTGACGGCGAACAGGCGCGGGCCGTCGACGCCGATGGTGTCGAGGTCCATCCGGTCCAGGTCGCGGCGGACCTGCTCGTCGATATCGTCCTCGCGGGGTTGGTACGGGGCGGGGACATCGAGGGTCTTCTGCTTCTTCGGCGGGGGCTCGCGGTTGTCCTCGTCGTAGTTCCATCGGTTGCCGACCGGGTCCTTGCCCTCCATCAGCACGTCGAAGCGGCGCCGCTGGTCGCGGTAGAAGTCCTCCATCCGGAACCGGGTCCGCTGCCCGGCCCACTCCTGGAAGTCCTTGCGCGGCAGCGCGAATGTCGGGGTGGGCAGGATGTCGGCGACCAGACCGTCCTTGCGGAGCCGGTGAATGAACTTCTCGGCGGCATGCGAGGTGGGTTCGAACACCAGCACCGGTCGCTTGAACTGGTGCAGCGCGTCGCTGTAGGTGTCGGCGTGCAGGAGGATGGCACGGTCGTCGAGGTCGTGCGCGGCGTGCCTGAGGGCCGACAGCACCAGGTGGAGCTTCTGGCGGTGATAGCGGTGCTTGGCCAGGGCCGAGGTCGCCTCCACCAGCAGCACCTCACGGTGAGCGTGCTCACCGCCGTAGGTGGCGGGGCCGAGCTGGTCGGCGAACAGCCACAGGGGAGTGTCATCGGGGGTCTGCGCCACCCGTCCTTGATACCCCGATTGGGTACGGATGACGCGGTTGGGATTTGGGTAGGGGGCTGAGGTAGAGTTTCGCTCGCCTACCGGCGATCCCGGAAGGCAACTCGGGCTGTGGCGCAGCTTGGTAGCGCACTTGACTGGGGGTCAAGTGGTCGCAGGTTCAAATCCTGTCAGCCCGACCAAGAAAACCCGCTCCGACCTGTGTCGGAGCGGGTTTATTTGGCTCTCGTCGGCATTCCATCGTGGAACAATCCGATGGCGCATGTGCGCGCGCTCGCCACCGGCTCACCGGATCACCGCAGCGCACGGCGAGGAGAGGAGAGCCTTGTGGCGACTCTGATATCGGTGAACGTCGGCCTGCCCAGGGATGTCGAGTGGAATCGGCGCACCGTCTTCACCGGTGCCTGGAAGCATCCGGTGTCCGGCCCGCGGATGGCGCGCCGGCTCAACATCGACGGCGACGGTCAAGGTGATCTGGGCGGCCACGGAGGGGAGAACCGGGCCGTCCTCGTCTACCAACTCGACTCCTACCGGCACTGGGCCACGGTGTTCGGCCGTGACGACATGGTGCCGGGGTTACTGGGGGAGAACCTCACCGTCGACGGGCTGCCCGACGACGAGGTGTACATCGGCGATCGATACCGCATCGGGCAGGCGGTGTTCGAGGTCACCCAGCCGAGGGTCACCTGCTACCGCGCCGGCATGCGCATCGGCGAACCCCGGATGGCGGCCCTGCTGGTCTCGCACGGGCGTCCGGGCTTCTACTGCCGGGTGATCACCGAAGGTGAAGTCGAAGCCGGCCAGGACATCGTCAAGATCAGCTCCGGACCGGAGCAGGTGTCGGTCGCCGAGATCGACGCACTGCTCTACCTGCCCGGCCATCCCCGCGACGCCCTGCGGCGCGCACTGCGCATTCCTGCGCTCAGTCCCGGCTGGCGAACGTCCCTGCAGAGCCTGGCCGAGCAGAGTTCGGCGGCGTCCGCGGGCAACATCGGGCTGACCGGAGCCACCAGCCCGCCGCCGGCGTGGACGGGGTTCCGCCCCCTGCGGGTCAGTGCCGTCCACGACGAAAGCCGCACTGTGCGCTCACTGTCACTGAGCGACCCGGACGGTGCGCCCCTTCCGACATGGCTTCCCGGACAATCGATCACGTTGCGGCTGAGCCCTGAACCGGATGGTGCGCCGCTGATCCGCAACTACTCACTGTCCAACCTGCCGGGGTCCACGCACTACCGGATCAGTGTGAAACGCGAACCCCACGGCTCGGCCAGCGGACACATCCACGGTCACGTGCAGCCCGGTGACCTCCTGGACGTCGCCGCACCGCGGGGCACCTTCTTCCTCGCCGACAGCGCCGCGCCACTGGTCCTGCTATCCGCCGGAGTGGGCGCCACCCCCGTGCTCTCGATGCTGCACTGGCTCGCGGCGACGCATTCGGGCCGTCCGCTCTGGTGGCTACACGCTGCCCGCAGCAGCGAGGAACACCCATTCGCGCAGGAAAGCCGCGATCTGCTGGAACAACTGCCCGGCAGCCAGGCTCGTGTCTTCTACAGCCGTCCGGCAACAACCGACAGACAGGGTGTCGACTTCACCGACTCCGGCCGGCTGTCGCGCGAAACGATTGCGGGACTTGTTCTGCCACGCGACGCAGACGCCTATCTGTGCGGGCCCTCGGCATTCATGAACGAGCTCGGCGCCGGCCTGCAGGCCTATGGTTTGGACCCCTCCCGGGTGCACTCCGAGGTCTTCGGCGCGGGCGCCGCCCTCACACCCGGAATCGCTGCCACATCGATTCCCCCGCACCTGCCCGCGGGCCCGCCCGGACCTGGACCGCAGGTGCACTTCGCGCGCAGTGGACTCTCCGCGCCCTGGGGTCCGCCCAGCCTGAGCCTGCTGGAATTCGCCGAAACCTGCGACGTCCCGACCCGGTGGTCCTGCCGCACCGGGGTATGCCACAACTGCGAGACGCCGCTGCTGTCGGGCACCGTCCGCTACGAACCCGAGCCGCTGGAACCGCCGGCCGCGGGGAACATTCTGATCTGCTGCGCACAGCCGTCGGACGCCGTCGTCGTCGATCTGTGAAGCGTGGTTTCAGGATCTGGCCGCCGGTGTACTCCTCCCTCGACCACCGGTGACGACCCGGGGAGGAGAGGTAGTGGACCAGACAGAAACGCCGATGCTGGACGCGATTACCGCGTACCGGCGTGCCGACCGTTACGGCTTCACCCCGCCGGGGCATCGACAGGGACGAGGTGCAGACGCGCGGGTGATCGAGGTGTTGGGCGATCAACCGTTCCGAAACGACCTGTTGGCCTCCAACGGTCTGGATGATCGTCGCTCCAGCAACGGCTACTTGTCCCGCGCGGAGGCGTTGATGGCCGACGCCGTCGGCGCGGAGGACGCGTTCTTCTCGACCTGCGGCAGTTCGCTGTCGGTGAAGGCCGCCATGATGGCGGTGGCCGGTGGGGAGAACGGAGAGTTGCTCGTCACCAGGGACAGCCACAAGTCGGTGGTAGCCGGCCTGATCTTCTCCGGGAGGATGTCCCAAGTTCCGTGGAACTTCGGTGGCGGTCCGGTGAGCATCAGGCTGCGCTCACCTGATCATTGTGCACGACGGGTACGACATGTTCGGCAACCTCGCGTTCGAGGGCTGCTCGCAGTGCCGGCAGGTGCAGGTGGCCGTTCACCCGGCGGAATTGCTTGCCGGCCTCGACCATCCCGGCGGCGCACCAGCGCAGCGCCATCTGCCCGTCGCGCCAGCGCTTGACGTTGCCGGCATGTTCGCGGCAGACCGAGATCATCGACTCGATGCAGTTGGTCGAGCGCAGCGTGCGGGCCAGCGTGGGCGGTACCCCCAAACGCAAGACTGTGAGCGTCTCATCGAGGCCCTCGCGCAGACTCGCCGCCGCGCTGGGGTGGGTGCGGTCGAGTTCCTTGGCCAGGGCCAGCAGGGCGGCTTCGGCCTCAAGCGCCGATCCGGCATGGTA
>JAUKNU010000001.1:4107909-4153745 GCA_030499155.1 Mycolicibacterium frederiksbergense
CCCGTCGGCGGCGCGCACCCGGGGCCGGGTCACCGGCACCCGTCGCCCACCCAAGGTCACCGAGCCGCGTTCACGACCGTGCCGCACCGCGGTCCTGGCCTGATCGTGGCGACCCTTCGGGCCAGCCAGCGCGGTGACGTCAGCCTCCATCAACGCCGCCATCACCTGCAGGCCCGCGCCGACAGCCAACGCCAGCAGGCCCTCGCTCATGTTTCCGGCGATCTCGCTCATCGCCACACTGACCCGTTCGGGAACCGCGGATGCACTCACATCGACGGACTGAATCTGGTTACTCTTCTTCATGGTGGTCCCCTTGCTGTAGGAGTTCTTGGCGGAACGCCCGATACCTACCACACGGCAGGTTTCGAGCAGGGGACCGCCACCTCAACTTCTACGAGACTCGGGACAACCTCCTTCTCCGGCGTGCAGCCCAACTGGATCACCCCGCAGTGGGATGCGCGCCACCACATTTCCCATCCGCCCTCGCCGCAGCAGGTCCGTGACGCCTGGGAACGCCATCCGGATGCGGCCGGCGCGCTCATCGTCAGTCCCAGCCCCTACGGCACCTGCGCAGATCTTTCCGGAATCGCGCAGGTGTGCCACGAAAGGGGCAAGCCCCTGATCGTCGACGAAGCGTGGGGAGCACATCTGCCGTTTCACGAGAACCTACCCACCTGGGCGATGGACGCCGGCGCCGATGTCTGCGTGGTGAGCGTGCACAAGATGGGCGCCGGATTCGAGCAGGGTTCGGTGTTTCATGTTCAGGGCGATCTGATCGATCGTGACCGGCTTTCGGCGTGCGCCGACCTGCTCATGACCACCAGTCCAAACGTCATGGTGTACGCCGCGCTGGACGGGTGGCGGCGCCAGATGGTGCAGCACGGTGGCGAACTGCTCGGACGAGCGCTGCAGCTGGCGGAGCGGACCCGATCGCGGCTGGCGGAGATCAGCGACCTCGGGGTCCTTGAGGACGAGCTACTCGGCGAGCAGGCATCGCATGATCTGGACCGTCTGCAGGTGCTGATGGATGTGTCCGAGACGGGTACGTCGGGCTATCAGGCCGCCGACTGGCTGCGCCAACACTGCCATCTCGACGTCGGGATGAGCGATCACCGGCGCATCCTGGCCACCCTGTCGATGGCCGACGACGACGCCACCACGGATCGGTTGATCGAGGCCATGCGCGCCTGGCGAGCCGCAGCCAACACCTTTGACCCGCCCGCCGAGATCAGACTGCCTGCACCTGGCGACTTGGAGCTCGTCACCGAAATCCTGCCCAGGGACGCTTTTTTCGGCAATACCGAGATGGTGCCGCTGCGGGACGCATGCGGGCGGATCGCCGCGGAACAGATCACGCCGTACCCACCGGGTATCCCGGCGGTGGTCCCCGGGGAGCGGCTCAACGAGGCCGTGCTCGACTATCTGCACAGCGGGGTTGAAGCCGGGATGAATCTGCCCGATCCGGCCGATCCGACGATGGAGCAGATCAAGGTCGTCGCGTGAGCTGCTACTGAGTGTCGGCGTCGGGAAGACCCTCCGGCGGCGGTGTGGCATATGCCGGATCAGCCGGAGGCACAGGGGTGTCCGGCCAGTCTGTTGGGCCGGAGCCGGGATCGTCCTGGTTCGGGGTTGTCATGTCATCTCCTGATCATTCGTATCTAGCGCCTCCTTCGGTCAGGGACGCAGCGCCACGCGGATGCAGCCGTCGGACTTGTTCTTGAACAGGTCGTAGGCGCGTACGCCCTCTGAAAGGGGCAGGTCGTGGGTGATGAGCACCGAGGGATCGAGATCGCCCTGGGCCACGTAGTCGAAGAACTGCGGGATGTAGCGCTGGCCGTGCTGCTGCGCCGTCCGCAGGGTCAGGCCCTTGTTCGTCAGCAGCCCCATCGGGAACTTGTCGGTGAGTCCGTAGATACCGAGTACCGAGACCACACCGCCCTTGCGGCAGGCCAGGATCGCCTCACGCAGGCTGGCCGCGCGGTCGGTCTCCATCCGCAGCAGCTGCTTGGTGCGGTCATAGATTTCCTGGATTCCGGTGCTGTGCCCTTCCATGCCGACGGCATCGATGACCGCATCGGGACCGCGACCGCCGGTGGCTTCCCGGAGCGCGTCCTGCACACTGTCGGTGGTGCTGTAATCGATCGTCTCGGCGCCCAGTTGCGCTGCCAGCGTGAGACGTTCGGGAATGCGGTCGATCGATATGACGCGACCGGCACCGTTGAGCAGTGCGCTGCGGGCCGCCATCAACCCGACCCCACCCGCGCCCCAGACCGCGACCGTGTCGCCGGGCGTGATGTCACAGAAATCGGCACCCATGTATCCGGTGGGCACCGCGTCGGACATGAACAATGCCTGCTCATCGGTGACGAAGTCGGGGACGGGGAAGCAGTTCGCATCGCCGAAGGGCACCCGGACGTACTGCGCGTGGGACCCGGCATATCCGCCGAAGGGGTGCGTATAACCGTAGATGCCACCGGTCGGTGCGCCGAGGATCGGTTGTTGTAGTTCGGCATTCGGATTGGTGGTGTCGCACAGCGAATACATGTCATTCTCGCAGTACCAACAGTGATTGCACCCGATGAAGGATGGCACGACGACACGCGCGCCGACCTTGATCCGGCTGACGTCACGGCCCACTTCGATGACCTCGCCCATGAATTCGTGACCGAACACGTCGCCTTCACGCATACCGGGCAGGTACCCGTCGATGAAGTGCAGGTCCGAACCGCAGGTCGTGGTGAGGCCGACCTGAACGATGACATCGTGCGGGTTGATCAGTTCCGGGTCATCCACCGTCTCCACCGACAGGTCGTTGACGCCGTTCCAGACAAGTGCTCGCATAACTGGCTGTTCTCCTTCAGCGTGGGGAGTCTCGCGCACTCGGATTGCGCACGATGGTCGGGATCTCACCGGTCTGCAGCAGTGCGCGGGCCCGGTAGAGCGCCTTGTATGTCAACGGCCCCGTCAGGAGCCCCGGCGCCGGCGTGCTCACCCGCGCTATCACCTCGGTGCCCCGATCCTGTGGTGCGTCCCGCAGATCGATGACGATCTCGGTGGGACTGTCGGCATCGGTGCCGGCGTACCGCACCCGGTGGTCATCGGCGGTGATGACGGCGTCCCAGGACGCGTCGCTTTTTCCCCCATCGTGGAACGTCCACCGCAGTCGGTTCGGTCCGACCGCTTCGACGTCGGCGATCTCGCCGAATACATGGGAAAGCGTTTCAGGGTTGCGCAACATGGCCAGGACTGCGGGCCGTGGTTGGCCGATCGTGACTGCCTGCACGGCCGGCTCGCGAGCCGCCGGGCCGGTCACTTTCTCGACGAGGGTTTTTGCCTGCTCCAGTGCGTTTTCCAGCAGTGCCATGACACTCCTTCGGTGGGGATGTGTCGCGTCTACCCCGCCTGTTACCGCCGAAACATGCTGCAGGCTTTCAACATCGCTGTTGGTGCTCGACGCCGGCGGGTGTGAGAACCACACGGTGAGTCCGGTGGATATTCTGCAGTGAAGCGACGATAGTGGGTGTCAGACAGAGCCCCGGCTGAAGAGGTGAACGGGTGGAGGGTGACTCATCGCGCAATCCGGGGGTCCCGGATGGTCCGCGTGTGACGACCGGCCGCGCCGGGGAAGCGAGCGAGTCGAATCTGTTCCAGATCGATGGTGAGGCGTTGTTCATCGGGCTGGGCACCATCTGCGACACCGCCGCGCGGTTGACCGGTGTCGACGGTGCCGCAGTGGCCGTGCTGACCGATGATGTGCGCGAATTGGTGCATGCCACCGACGCGCTGGCACAGCAGATCGACGAGCTGCAGTTCACCGTGGGAGAAGGTCCCTGCCTGCAGGCGTACGCGCAGGATCGTGACGAATTGTGGCCGTCGACCAAGGACTCAGAGTTTGCCCGGCGCTGGCCTATGTTCACCGCAGAGGTCATCCCCCTCGGCGTGGCCGCGGTATTCGCTTTTCCGGTCGCCGGTGCCACCCGCCCCATGGGGGTGTTGGAGTTGTATCGCCGCACCCCCGGCGCGTTGGCGCCAGTGGAACTGGAGTCGGCGCGAACCTGCACCACCGCCATCGGTGAGCGGCTGGGAACCAACTGGCGCCGCCAGGTCCAGCGCAGCGGCGGCGCTCAAGCGGCGATCGAGGCGGCCGGCCTGCACGACGGATCATCGGCCCATCTGGATGATCGCTTCACCCGTGGGCAGGTGCACATCGCGGCGGGAATGGTGGCGGTCCAGTTGAGAGTCACCACGCAGGACGGGATGACGCGATTGCGTGCCCACGCCTATGCCGAGAGAAGATCGGTGGTCGCCGTCGCCGCCGATGTCGTGAGCCGCAGGCTGTCGTTCCGCGATCTCGACGACGATGCCGGCAAAGGCTCGGGGCGCTGACATGGCCGGGACGGCGCCGGAAGGACCCAACGACATGACTGCAGCGCGCAACCGGCTCGCGATCACCGAGTTGACCGCCACGTTGACGACCGATTTCGATCTGCCCACGGTGCTGAGCACCATCGCCTACGACGCATGCCGCGGGTACATGGCATTCTCGGCGGTGGTCGGGCTGCTCGATGACAGCGACCGCGAGGGAGACGCGGAGATCAACGTGGTCGCCGAGGCGCTGCGGGAACCCACGGACACCGATCTCGCTTTCGTGGCGACGGGCCCGGCTTACGAGAGCGCACGCGAAGGTGCGGTGACCATGATTCCGGATCTGTCTCAATCTCGTGAGACGCGTTGGCCGGAATATCGGCAGGAGGCGCTGCGGGCCGGCATGCGCGGAATGCGGGCCTTCCCGGTGACGGCGCTGGGTGCGCGCATGGGGGCACTGGTGGTGCACACCGACGAACCCTGGGGTACCGCCCGTCCCCACGATCTGGGCCAGACGTTGGCCAACCTCGCGGCGCTCGCCTTGTCGATCGCCCCGCAGCCCGACATCCGTCGGGGCACCACCGAAGACCTCATCTCGTCGGTATTGCAGGGCAGTGCCACCATCGCTTCGGCGATCGGCATCGTGGCCGAGACCTTCGGCGGCACCATCGACGAGGCGCGGCTGACACTCAATCGCCTGGCCCGTGCCCACGGGGTGACGGTCAGCGCGCACGCGGCCGCCATTGTTTCCGCCTACGACCGCGACCCCCGGGCTGACCTGGCCGCACACGACCTGTTGACCACGCCACCGCAACTGCGTCCCCCGACCAGCATCACCCCCCGCAGTACCTGAGCTGGGATTCTCGCGAGGGGCTAGGGTGGATGTTCGGAATGGGGAAGCGTAGGGGGCTGCATGAGCACATCTGAGGACGCTAGGGCAGTCGACGACATCCAATCGGCGATGGCGCAGCTGGCCGCCAATTTCGCCGGCCACACCGAGCTGGAACCCATTCTGCAGACCGTGTCCACCCAGGCCGTGCGGTTGATCCCCGAGGTGGACTTTGCCGACATCCTGCTCATCGACGGGGACGGGCACCGTTCGATCGCCCCGACATCACCGATCACCGTGAAACTCGACACGATCCAGGTCGAGCTCGGGCAGGGGCCCTGTCTGGAAGCGATCACCAGCGAGCCACTGGTGCACAGCCCAGACTTCGGCAACGAGTCACGGTGGCCCGACTTCAGCTCGGCCGCAATGGATCACGGCATTCAAAGCATGATGTCATTTCACCTGTACACCCATCCGGACAAGACCCGCGGCGCGATCACCGGCAGGGGAGCGTTGAATCTCTTCAGTCGCAATGTCGGACCGTTCAGCCCGGCCGATCAGGCCGTCGGGGCGATGCTGGCCACCCACGCCGCGACCGCGCTGATCGCCGCGAACCGTCAGCTGCAGTTCGAATCCGCACTGCACAGCCGCGATGTGCTCGGCCAAGCCAAGGGCATCTTGATGGAACGCTTCAAGGTGGACGCGGTGCGGGCCTTCGACCTGATGGTGAAGCTGTCCCAGGACAGCAACACACCGGTACGAATCATTGCCCAGCGCATCGTCGACAATCCCTGACGGCGAAACGGGGCGGTATCAGAGGATGGGGCGACCGCCGGTGACCGCCACCCGGGCTCCCGAGATGTAACTGCCCTCGTCGGAGGCCAGCAGCACGTACACCGGAGCCAGTTCGACAGGTTGCCCGGCGCGCCCCAGCGGGGTGTTCTCCCCGAACTTCGCCACCTTCTCGGGCGGCATGGTCGCCGGAATCAGCGGTGTCCAGATCGGGCCGGGCGCGACGCTGTTGACACGTATGCCGTCCGGCCCGAGTAGTTGCGCCAGGCTGGCGCTGAAGTTGGCGATGGCCGCCTTCGTGGCGGCATACGGCGCCAGCGTCGGGTTGGGCGAATCGGAGTTCACCGAGGAACTCGCGATGATGGACGATCCCGGTCCCATGTGCGGCGCGGCGGCCTTGGCGAGGTAGAAGAAGGCACCGATGTTGAGCTTGAACGTGTGGTCCCATTCTTCGTCGGTGATCTCCTGAATGTTGTCGTGCGTCATCTGATACGCCGCATTGATGACCAGCACATCGAGTCCGCCCCACTCCTTGACGACAGTGTCGATCACCGAGCGACAGTGCGCCGCGTCGGACAGATCGCCGGCAATCGAGATGGCGCGCCGGCCGGCATCCTCGATGTGCCGATGCACCTGTTTGGCGTCGACGTGCTCGTCGAGATAGGCAATCGCGACATCGGCCCCCTCCCGCGCGTAGGCGATGGCCGCTGCACGGCCGATACCGCTGTCGCCACCGGTGATCAGCGTGCGTTTGCCGGTCAGTCTCCCCGAGCCGACGTAGCTGTCCTCGCCGCAGTCCGGCAGGGGCGACATTTCTGACTGGATGCCGGGTGGAACCTGTTGTTGTTCAGGGAATCCCATGATGAATCTCCTTCTGGCCGGTCAGGCCATGCTCGTGGGAAGGGTGGTCGACGCTTCCGCGGGGATGGACACGGGTTGTTCGTGTCGGGGAAACAAAGTGCCCCACCGTTGTTCAGCCACCCGGGAGGCGGGGTCTGCGTCGATGCCGTCGGGGCCGCCGGCCGCGGTGACCAGACCCCGGGCCAGCGCGAACGTGGACAGGCCGGCATCGCGTCCCGCAGTGACCAGTTCGGCGATCGCCTGCTCGGGTGAGCACCGGCGCAGACCGATCAGAATGCCCTCGGCGAGATGCAGCGTGCGCGCTCTGGCCAACGAATCGTCGACACCGGAAAAAGCACTCTCTGGTCCCAGTTCATATCGCATCTGTTTGCACCTCCTGTTGGCAGTCCGTGCAGCCCGATTACCCACTCTGGTTCGTGTTACGCAATGGCGCGGCGGCCGACAAACGAACAGATCACCTAGTGCCGGTGCGGGGCAGGTTTGACCGTGCTGTTCAGGGGAACCGAACAGTTATGCCCTCACTCTGGCTCGATGGACGCAACGAACAGTCCCGCGGCACCTCCGCTGTCCCCGAGGAACTCAGCTATGACGTTGTGGTGGTCGGGGCTGGTCTGACCGGTCTGACGACGGCGGTGTTGTTGGCCCGCGCAGGTAAACGTGTCATCGTCGTGGAGGCGCGTCACGCGGGCGCGGGAACAACGGGTAACACCACCGGCAAGGTCAGCCTCCTGCAAGGCAGCAAGTTATCCCGGATCGCCGCCAAACACGGCACCGACCTGCTGCGAGCCTATGTCGCGGGCAATGCCGAGGGGCGTGACTGGTTGCTCCGCTATTGCGACAGTCACGGACTGTCGGTGCAGTTCGAGGACGCGTACAGCTATGCACAGGCTGCTGGCGGCCTCGAGGACGCCCGGGCCGAACTGGCCGCCGGCAGACAGGCCGGGCTCGACGTGCGGTGGGAAGCCGACGCCGACGTCCCGTTCCCCTACAGCGGTGGGGTCCGGCTGCCGGATCAGGCGCAGATCGACCCGGTGCCGCTGCTGAGCAGCCTGGTCACCGAGCTCGAGTTACATGGCGGCGTAGTGCAATCCGGTACCCGCGTGGAGTCGGTGTCGGGCCACGGGCCGCTGCGGATACAGATGCGTGTCAGCGGTGGCGGGGCCCAAAAGGTGATCATCCGCGCGAGCCAGTGCGTGCTGGCGACGGGTATCCCGATTCTTGATCGGGGTGCGTTCTTCGCGCGCCTGACCCCGAAGCGCTCGTACTGCCTGGCCTTTGACGTTCCCGGCGATATCACCCGCCCGATGTTTCTCGCCATCGACGACCCGACCCGTTCGGTGCGCTACGCGCCGCATGGGAGCGGGGAGAAACTCATCGTCGGGGGTGCCGGTCATACCGTCGGGCGCGCTTCCTCGGCCGCTCAGTCGGTGGAGGAGTTGGCGCAGTGGGCCGTCCTGCACTACCCCGGCGCCGTACAGACCCACTTCTGGTCGGCCCAGGACTACTCGCCGATCGACGAGCTGCCTTATGTCGGTCCCATCCTGCCCGGATCCGATTCCATTTTCGTCGCAACGGGATTCGACAAGTGGGGAATGACCAATGGTGTGGCCGCCGCGCTCGCGCTCTCGGGACAGATCCTCGGTGGGCGAATGGAGTGGGCTACCGCGTTCGCCAGCTGGAGTCGCCACGAGTTGAGTGGGCTGACGACCGCCATGACGATCAATGCCGAGGTCGGCGTCAACATGGCCAAAGGCTGGCTGACACCGAGCACCGTCCGCGACGCTCATCCCGACGAGGGTGACGGCGTGGTGGCGGGCCCGCCCTGGCACCTGCGAGCGGTCAGCAGGCCGGACGGATCCGAGGAGTCGGTGTCACCGGTGTGTCCGCACCTCGGGGGGATCGTGTCATGGAACGACGCCGATCACGCATGGGAGTGCCCCCTGCACGGCTCGCGCTTCGCGGCCGATGGCGAACTTCTCGAAGGCCCGGCCACCCGCGGTCTTTCCCGGTAGATGCTCGACGAACGTTCGCGCTGGGCCCACGGTATGTCCAGGGGTTTGTGGCGGTGACGGGGAAGCGCTGCTGTGTTCTCAACGTCGGGTTGCCTTCGGTCCGCACCTTGTGCTGACTCGGCGCAACCAGCCCGCAATCAACACCGCTAGTGGCTATCCCCGCCGGATCCCACGCTGAAACCCGTTGTTGCGTCCTCAGCGACCCTGATTGTCAACGGGGCGCTGTGACATCCGCCAGCGCATCGTCCACCCGGGACCGCACCGACAAGATGTCCGTCAATCCCGTCAACCTCATCGGCCGCAGGGTGGCATGCCCGTCGGCCACCACGGCGAAATCGACGTCGGGCGAGCAGCGTTTGTGCGTGTCGAGCAAGACCCGCAGGCCGCGGGACGAGATGAAATCGACGAGGGTCAGATCGACGATCACTGCCGACGGACTCCGGTCAAGGGCGTTGTCGATCTGTTGCCGCAGGTCCGGCTCGGTGAGCATATCGACGACCCCGGCGCATCTGAGGGCCACTGTGCTGGTCTTCCATTGGGCGTCGACGAGAAGTTGTGGTGTGTCGGACATCGATGACTCGGCTTTCATTGCGTCCCTGAGCGCTTCGTCTCGCGGGCTGAGTCTGAACCGGGCAAGCAATGGCGCGTGACAAGCCCAAGCGTAGCGCCTTAACGGCTCGCGTGCACCCGGTCCCGTAGACTCGCCGAAGACTGTGTCGCCCTGGACGATTCGGTTCGCTTTTTGGACTTTACCGATGCGATGGAGCGCCGGGCGCACCGTTGTGCGCCCGGCAGCGAGGCGGGCTACTCGGCGTCCACCGTCGTGGGTTCGATGGCTGTCTGGGAGGCCGCACGGGTGACCTCGATCCGTCGAGGCTTCGCGCGTTCAGCCAGGGGAATCGTGACGGTCAGTACGCCGTTTTCGTAAGTGGCGGCGATCCTCGCGGAATCGATCCCTGCGCCCAGCGACAGTTGTCGGCGGTAGGTGCCGGCGAAGCGCTCGTTGGCCAGCCACTGCACTCCATCGTCCGAGCGCGCCGAACGGTGTGCGGTCAATGTCAGGGTGCCGTGGTCGACACTGACGTCGACCGAGCCGGGATCCACGCCGGGTAGATCGGCGGTCAGGACGAAATGATCATCGACCTTGTAGAGGTCCATCGGCATGAACCGGGGACTCCGCGTTGATCCGGTCTGGCTGTTCAGCAAGCCCCGGGTCAGGGTGTCGATATCACTAAACGGATCAAAACGAAGCACAGCAATACACCTCCTCCATCTCTGAGGCCCGCCCCTTGGCGGGCCGCCATCACTGTGCACCACAAAATTTAGCACTCTCGGTGCCCTAGTGCCAGAGCTCGTCCGCAGAAAATCTGTATCGCCGTTCCGTCCGAAACCGAAGCGGGACAGGGATTTTCGACAGGTGCCCGCGAGTCGGGTTTGGGGTGCGGCAATGCGGCTACCCGGGCGGGAGGTGTGTCGGAGAACAGAAGGGTGCGACCTGTGATTCAGCAGCCGGACGAGGTGGAAAGTCCCGTCGGTGTGTGGCCACTACTGGTCAATGACGTCACGGTCATCGAAGAGTGCGAGCCGCGCCCGAGCGGCTGGTGCTGCTGGACAAGGGGAGGCGCCGATGCGTGAACCGTGGCGGTTCACGTCTGTTGATGTCGTGAGGTCGTCGGCGATATGAATCGCGAACTGCTCCAGGAGCTGCTCACCGCGTATGGCCCGGTCGGTCAGGAAGACGCCGTCCGCGAGGTATGTCGTCGCGAACTCGGGTCGCTGGTCGACGATATGTGGGTGGACCCCGCGGGGAACCTGGTTGGGGTGCTGCGCGGCGGCCATTCGCCGGCGATCCGGGTGATGGCGCATCTGGACGAACTCTCGATGATCGTCAAACGCGTCGAGCCCGACGGTTCGCTGCACGTCACCCAACTCGGGACGATGTATCCGGGGAACTTCGGGCTGGGCCCGGTGGCCATCCTGGGGGACCGCGAAACGCTCTGCGGAGTGCTCACTTTGGGTTCGGAACACACCACCAAAGAGAGCAGACGCATCTGGGAGACGAAACCCGACCAGGGTGATCGGGCGATGGACTGGCTGCATGTGTATGTGTTCACCGGTCACACACCTGACGAGTTGACTGCGGCCGGGGTGCACCCCGGCACCCGGGTCTGCGTGCACCGCAGCAAGCGCAACTTTGTCGCGTTCGGCGACTACATCGGCGGCTACTTCATGGACGACCGGGCTCCGGCGGCGGCGTTGCTGCACGCGGTGCGTCGGCTGGCCGAAGCCGACCTTAGTCTGGCCGGTGATCTGTATGTGGTGTTCACCGGCAATGAGGAGATCGGCGGCATCGGCGGATCATATGCGAGCCGGACTCTGCCCGGTGATCTCACGATCGCCCTCGAAGTCGGGCCGGCCGAAGCCGAGTATGGGACCACCTGCTCCGGCGGGCCGATCGTCGCTTACAGTGACGCCGAGGCCGTGTACGACAAGGCGGTCGCCGATGCGCTGATGACGGTTGCCGCCGAGCGCGGATGGATGCCGCAGGCGGCCGTGCTGGGCGCTTTCGAATCTGATTCCTCGCACGCGAAGGCCGGCGGGTTGTCGGCCCGTGCCGGTCTGCTCTGTATTCCGACGCTGAGCACCCACGGCTACGAGGTCATCACCCGGGACGCGATCGACGCGATGGCGGATGTGCTCGTCGGCTTCCTCGAATGCTGGGCCGGCTAGTCTCCGCGGCTCGCGGCAGCGACCGGCTGGGCGCCGAATTCGAGGCCGAACTGGTTGAGTGTCAGCGGCAGTGGCCGCTCGGGCGACAGCGGCGCCGACGATGTCAGCTCCAGGTGCAGCGAGGAGAACAGTTGCGCGATGAAGCTACTCGTCACGAACAGCACCAGATTCTGCCCCGGGCATTGCGCCGGCCCGGCACTGAACGGCACCAGCTGCGGGTGGTCGTCGGCACGACCGTCGAGCCAGATCTCGGGGACGAACTCATCGGCGAACGGCAGTTCTTCGGTGTCCCGGTGAAAAGCCGGGACGCAGATCAGCACACTGGCACCCGCCTCGAATGTCCTCCCGTCGAAGGTGGTGTCGACCGTGGTCTCCCGCAGCAGGGCCGGCGTGGTCGGCCACAGCCGCACGGATTCCTGGACGCACGCACGCAGGTACGGCCGCAACCGTGGCTGATCGGGTTCGGTCAGCTCGCAGTGGGATAGCTGTTCGGGGTGGGTGGCCAGCAGGGCCACCGCTCGAATGGTGGCCATGCCGGCGGCGTCGAACGCGAACAGCCAGTGCGGTAGCTGACCGATGGGGTCGAGGTCACCGGTCGCCGGTATCGCTGTCAACGCACCGAGAAGGCTCTCCGGATCGGCCGTCTCGGCGTACCGGTAGATCTGCTCCTCGAACCGGGCGCGCCGCCGTGCCTGCCGGGGTACCGCGAATGACCAATTCGCGGCCCGTCGCAACCGCCACAGGTCGTCGGTGATCTGCTTGTCGTCACGCGCCTGCCGGCCGAGGACGATGCGGCGCACCAACTTCCACCACGACGTGGTGAAATCTGCGCCGGTCAGCGTGCCGCGGCGCACCGTGTCCGAGGCGAGGATGGCGGCCTCTTCGGCGACCGCACCCGCGAACGATGCGGCGAGGTGGTGCAGCTCCTGGCCGGTGTCCAGCGCCGCCTCGTTGAGGGCCCGCCGGGGCGCGCGCAGCGGTCCGCAACTGATCAGGACGGCGTGCGGCTGGAACTGCTCCAACGCGCGGCGTTTCTCCCAGCTCGCCGGGTGGAAAGGAGTCGGGCAGCCCTCCAGTATCCGGCCGACGTCACCGGAATCGAGCGGGATGATGAAGCGTCTGCCGGGCAGCGCCAGTTCCACCGCGCCCGTGTCGTGCTCTCGCCGCAAGGAGTGCAGCCGCTGCACTGCCCGGCGGTCGGCCTGGCGCCGCTCGAGGAGGCCCACGGTCAACTTACGCCGCGCTATGGGCCCGGCGGCCACCGAGGCGCCGGCGAGGTCGACGAGCGCGGCCACCGCAGACATCCCGGTCACGCGGTGCGAGGCGTCGGATCCGTTCATGTCAGACCAGCGCGGCTTCATCGGGCGCATCCCGGCCCTCGCGGCTGCGCCGATAGGCCTGTTCACGCAGCGCGGTCAGCCATTGGGGACCGAGTTCGACACCCGGAATGGTGTTGCGGGTGGGATCGAAGGACACGTCGTGGTGTTCGTCGGTGGGGATCGTCGCGGACAGCGTCAGTGTGGCGAGGGGTTCGAAGGAACCGGTCCCGTGGGCCTGCTGGATATCGAAAATGACTTCACTGTCCCTGATTTCGTCTTCGATGATCTCGATCGAAAGACCGTCGGGCATCTTGGTCTGCAGTTCTGCCTTCAACCACCACCAACCGTCGTGGTAGCGCAGCGGCATCAGGGTCGACAGGGTGGTGTCCGCCCACGATCGAGTAGGTTGCAGACCGAAGCGTACCAGGATCCCGGCGCCGGTCGACGCCATCAGCACATCCCACGGTGTCGCAGTGAGCGCGTGTGTCGGCATGCGCCACGCGAGACCGATGAGGTCGGGCAGGTCTCCCGGGACGCCGATGGCCTTGGAGACCCGTCCGAGCACTTCGCCGGACTCGATCGGCAGGCCCTGTCCCGCGGGGGCCGTTCGCTCGATATTCCCCGACGCGAGGACGCCCACGGGATGAAAGACCCGGCGGTGTCGCACAGCCGCACCGAGCTTCATGGGCCACGCGAGCAGGTCCGTTGCCTTCATGAGGATTTCCCTTCGTCAACCGGTCAGATGGTGACTGCCCCCGGCGTTGGCCATCAAACATCCACTGGGCGAACGCAGGGCCGGATGACGTTTCGGTATGCGGCTCGCAGGTAATCCCGTTCCCAACCGCGTGAAGAGGCCGCGCGGTCCATCTTTGTTCTGTTTTCAGGAGTAGGTCATGCCCCCAGCACGCAAATCCGATCAAGCGGTCGCGAAAGCTGTCGGCCCCACGGGCAACAGCGCGCAGCCGGATCCCGACTATCGTGCCCAATCCGGTGAGTATCTGACGACCGCACAGGGTGTGCGGCTGTCCGACACCGACCATTCGCTCAAGGCCGGATCACGCGGACCGACGCTGCTCGAAGACTTCCATCTGCGGGAGAAAATCACCCACTTCGACCACGAACGCATCCCCGAGCGGGTCGTGCACGCGCGTGGAGCGGCCGCCCACGGCGTGTTCGAGTCCTACGGCACCGCATCCTCGGTGACCAAGGCCGGCTTCCTGGGCAAGCGCGGCACCAGAACTGAAGTCTTCACCCGCTTTTCGACGGTTCTCGGCTCGCGGGGCTCGGCGGACACGGTGCGCGACACACGTGGATTTGCCGTGAAGTTCTATACCGCCGAGGGTGTCTTCGACCTGGTCGGCAACAACATGCCGGTGTTCTTCATCCAGGACGGCATCAAGTTCCCGGACATCATCCATGCCGGCAAGCCGCATCCAGACCGCGAGATCCCGCAGGCCCAGTCGGCGCACGACACGTTCTGGGACTTTGTCTCGCTGCACACCGAGGCGACCCATCACGTCTTCTGGAATATGAGCGACCGCGGCATACCGCGCTCCTACCGAACGATGGAAGGCTTTGGGGTGCACACCTTCCGGCTGGTCAATGCCGACGGTAAGACCAGTTTGGCGAAATTCCACTGGAAACCCGCCGCGGGCGTGCACTCGCTGGTCTGGGAGGAAGCCCAGATCGCGGCCGGGGTCGACCCGGACTTCCACCGTCGTGACATGGCCGACGGCATCGAAGCGGGTGCATTTCTCGAATACGAACTCGGCATTCAGGTCATGCCGGACGACGGGACCGACAGTTTCGAGGGGATCGACCTGCTCGACCCGACCAAACTGATGCCCGAGGAACTGGTTCCGGTGCAGGTCATCGGGAAGTTGACCTTGAACCGCAACCCCACCAACTACTTTGCCGAAACCGAGCAGGTCGCCTTCCACACCGGCAACCTGGTGCCCGGTATCGAGGTCACCAACGACCCGCTCATGCAGGCCCGGCTGTTCTCCTACCTGGACACCCAATTGACCCGGCTGGGTGGGCCTAATTTCACCCAGCTGCCGATCAACCGCCCGCATTGCCCGGTCAACGACATGCTGCGCGATGGCATGCATCAGACGGCCGTCCACACCGGCCTGGCCCCTTATCACCCGAACAGCATCGACAACGACGAGCCGGTACCCGCCGACGTCGAGGAAGGCGGCTACGTCCACACACCCCGCGTCATCGAGGGCACAGCCGTTCGGGCCCAGCCCGTTTCGTTCGACGATCACTTCTCCCAGCCGGCCATGTTCTACCGCAGCCTCAGCCCGATCGAGCAGGCCCATGTGGTCGAGGCTTTCACCTTCGAGTTGGGGAAGGTCTACGAGCAGTCCATCAAGGAACGTCAGCTCCAGGTGCTGGCCAACGTCGACGCGGACCTGTGCCGGCAGGTGGCGGCCGGGCTCGGCCTGCCTGCCCCGGGCGGCGAGCCGGTGCCGGACCTACCGCTCTCACCGGCCCTGTCGCAGATCGTGACCGACCCGGGGCCCATCGATGGCCGCAAGATCGCCATCATCGCCGACGCCGGGTCCGATCTTGCCGGGGTTGCGGCGCTGGTGAAGGCAATGTCGGGGTTGGGCGCCACGGCGCTCGTGGTGGCTCCGGTCGGCGGAGAGCTCAAGGCCCGCCGGCGCACAGTCGTCGTCGACCGCACCTTCGCCACGGCGCGCTCCATCGAATTCGACGCGGTGGTGGTGGCGGACGGCACGACTGCCGGTGCCGACATCAAGTTGGTGGTGTTGCTGCAGGAAGCATTCCGCCACTGCAAGGCACTCGGAGCCTGGGGTGACGGCGCGGCGGTCCTGAAGACTGCCCGGATCCCGGCGAAGGGCCCTGGCGTCGAAGTCGCGAAGGCCGCCGACAAGGCGTTCGCCGCCGCCCTGGCCAAGGCGCTGGGTGTGCATCGCGCGTGGGAGCGGGCACCGAAGGTGATGGCTTCCGCGGTGCCGCCGGTGAGCTGAGCACTGTTCACCGCGTGCGCAGCAGTGCCGAATAGCGTTGATAGTCCTCGCGCACCGTGATGCGGTCGGGGCCTACGGCGTGCACGTCGGTCCACAGGGTCAGGAAGGTGCCCCGGTGCCGCCAGCGCAGTAGCGCCGCCAGCGCGGCCGGGCTGCGGACCTGGGAACGCTCATACCCGAGGTATGACGAGCCGGTCCGGGGGCTCACCACGAGTCCGAACACCGAGGGGGGACCGGGGTGGCCGTCCGGGTTGGTGGACAGTGCCAGGCGCACATCGGTGACTGTGCCCAACCGGCGGCCGGCCGCGTCGTGGACACTCAGCCCGAGCAGCTCACTCAGCTGCATTCTTGCCTCCCGGGATGCGTCCGATGATCTGGTCGCGGAGCCAGTGTTCGACCCATTGGCCGCCGCGGGTGTCCGCGCCGGGCCGCAGATGCACCGACGTGCCGATCCGGTCCACCGACGCCCAAGGCAGGTCGTGTAGTTGCGCGCGCGGCTGCTGGCCGCCGAAAATGCGGGTGAACAGCACCCGCCCGGAGAGGACGGCGGTGACTGTCGGCGGTGTCCCATCATCGCGGTGCCCATCCGCGAGTTCCAGATCGTCGATGATGCCGACCGGTTCGCCGTCGGCGTCGATGAGTTGCCGGTCCAGCAGGTGCAACCGGGCATCGATCAGCTGGATGTCTGCGGGCTGCGGAGCGTCGGGTAGTTCATGCCCATTCACGGCATTGTCGGCGTGGGTCATTGGCCGGCTCCCGTGACGATCATGAGAGGAATGGCGGCCAGCGAGGCCGCCAGGATGATCACGAGATAGACCGAGGCCAGTGCATTGGTGAGGCGGCCGTTGACATGCTCGCCCATGTAGCCAGGATCATTGGCGACGATCAGGATGGGGAGGTAGGTCAGCGGCAGTGCGATCGCCGAGAACACCACGGAGTACTCGGTGACCAGGATGGGGTCGATACCGGTGAACAGCACAGCGCTGCAGACACAGAGCGCGACCAGCATCACGGTGTGGAACCGCGCGGCCTCGGCGGGCCGACGGAACTTGCCCCACGCCCAGCCGAAGTACTGCGCCAGCGTGTACCCCGAGGACAGCGTGGTTTCCAGCGCGGCGCCGAAGGTGGCTGCGACGATGCCGACGATGACGAACGCGAGCGCGAGTTTGCCTCCGGCCTCCACCACCGGCATGGTGATCTGCGACAGCGACGTCACGGTGATCTGAGCCGGCATCAGCACTATCGCCGCGCAGGCCGCGATCGCGATGGACAGCAGACCGCCCAAGGGAAAACCCACCAGCACATTGATCCGGGATTTGCCGAGATCCCGGACCGTCCAGCGCTCCTCGATGGCGCCGGAGGAGAAGAAGAACACCTCATACGGTGTCATCGCCGCACCGAACAGCGCGATCGCGAAGTACCAGTACGTCGCTGCCGACTCGGTCTCGGGGATGGCCGGCGTCAACGCCTGGTCGGAGAGATCGGCCCAGTTGGGTTGCAACAAGAACACGCAGACGGCGAAGACGATCAAGCCGAGGCCGAGCATCCCGGTGACGTTCTCCATCACCGTGAACTTCACCCGCCAGATCACCATCCAGATGGCGGCGGCGGCCACCGGAATCCACAGCAGCGGACCGACGTCGGTCGCCAACTGCAACGCCAATGCGACACCGCCGATTTCGGCGGTGACGGTCATCAGGTTGATGAAGAAGGAGGCGCCGAGGTTTGCGGCGGCCACCCGCGGGCCGAGGCGTTCCCGGATGATATCGAAGGTCGCGTGCCCGCTGACAGCCGCGACGCGACCGGCCATCTGGGCGTAGAGGCAGATGCCGACGACGCCCACCGGAACCACCCAGGCCAGCGCGAGACCGAATCGCGACCCCACCACGGCGTTGGTCACCATGTCGCCGATGTCGAGGAACCCACCGATCGCGGTGAGCACCCCCAGGGCGACGGCGAACAGCTTCTTCATCAGCGGTAGTCGCGTTCCAGGGTGTCGGCGGCCCGGAGCAGCGCTGCCCGCAGGTCGGCGGTTTCGCCGCTGCCCCCGGACGTCCGCACCGCCACAGTCGAGTCGTTGAGGGTGGCGATGACGTCGGTCATCGCCCGGATGAGCAGCGTCTGGCGGGCCAGATCGTGTGGGTCTTCGGCTCGAAGGACGGCGATACCGTCGTAGCCCTTGACCACCTCATCGCGTGCGTCGGACAGTTGCACGCCCGTCAGTTGGGTGGTGGACCTTCCGCGCCGCCACAGATCGATCGCCAGCGCCCCGGACCGCGCGGCCGACGTGGTTTCTTCCAGGGCACCGGCAAGTCGTCCCGGCATGCCATCACGGTTGGCCGGACAGCTGGTGAGCACCGCGACCAGAATCCCGACGATCACCGCGGGAAGTGCCGCGCGGCGCACCAGCCTGTGCGGCATCGTCAGCGCCGTTTCGTCGCGTTCGACATCACCGTTCTCCTCGCGCGTGGGTCCCGATCACCCGATGAGATGGGCAGCGTGGTTCAGCTGAGCTGAGGTGCGGCGAGAGATTACCCCGTGGAGCAGGGGACAAACATGTGGACGGCCAGGCCTACGGCGTGAAGTCCGCGGGTAGCTCGATGTCCGCGATCGCGATGTTCTCCTCGAGGTGGGCCACCGATGAGGTGCCCGGGATCAGGAGCACATTGGGCGCGACCGACAGCGTCCACGCCAGCACAATCTGGGCCGGCGTGCAGCCCAGCTCGGTGGCGGTCTGCTTGACGGCGGCATGACCGAGCACCGGGTTGTCGGCGGTGAAACCGGAACCGAGCGGGAAGAACGGCACGAACGAGATGCCGCGTTCGGTGCACAGATCGAGCACGGGTTGTGACGAACGGTCCAGGAAATTGAAGGCGTTCTGCACGGTGACGATCTCGGTGCGGTCCAACGCGATTCGCAGGTGGTCGATCGAGACGCTGGACAGGCCGATGCCCGCGATCAGGCCCTCGTCGCGTGCGGCGATCATGGCGGTCAGCTGACGGTCGAACAGCTCGCGGTCGACCGCGCCGACGCTGGTGGGGTCACCGGAGTGGATGCGAAGGTTCACCGCGGCCAGCCGATCGGTACCCAGGGTCTCCAGGTTGGCTTCGATATCGGCGCGCAGCTCGTCGGGTTGTTGTGCGGCGATCCACTCGCCCCCGTCGTTGCGGCGTGCGCCGACCTTGCTGACCAGGGCCAGATTCTCGGCGTAGGGATGAAGCGCCTCGCGGATGAGCTCGTTGGCCACCTTGGGGCCGTAGAACTGCGCGGTGTCGATATGGTCGACGCCCAGTTCGACGGCCCGCTTCAGCACGGCGATGGCCTGATCGTGATCGCGCGGTGGCCCGATGACGCCGGGGCCGGGCAGCTGCATGGCCCCGAATCCGACGCGACTCACCGTGAACGGGCCCAGCGGGAAGGTTGTCGTCATTTCTCGAACTACCTCGCCTTCGTCGGAGTTATTCCCGGTGCCCGTTGCGGGCTTGACGCCGACGATAGCCCTTCCTTCAGAAGAGGCCGCTGTAGGCGTTCAGCGCCGGCTGGCCGCCGAGATGTGCGTAGAGCACCGTGGATGTCGGTCCGATCTGCCCGGACTGGACCAAATCGATCAGCCCGGCCATGGACTTACCTTCATAGACCGGGTCGAGGATGACCCCTTCGAGCCGGCCGGTCAGGGTGATCGCATCGATCGTGGATTGCACCGGTATGCCGTAGAGCTCGCCCGCCCAGCCCTCGAGGACGGTGATCTCGTCATCGCGGAGGTCGCGGCCGAGGCCGATGAGCTCGGCGGTGTTGCGGGCGATGCGTTCGACCTGCGCTCGGGTCTTCTCCAGGGTCGCCGAGGCGTCGATGCCGATGATGCGCCGTGGCCGGCTCTGGCCGGCGAACCCCGCGATCATCCCGGCATGGGTGGAGCCGGTCACGGTGCAGACCACGATCGTGTCGAAGAAGATTCCGAGGTCCTGTTCCTGCTGTTGCACTTCGTAGGCCCACTGGGCGAAGCCGAGCCCACCCAGCCGGTGATCGGAGGCGCCTGCGGGGATGGCGTAAGGCGTGCCGCCCGCACGTCTGACGTCCTCGATGGCGTTCTGCCAGCTGTCCTTGAAGCCGATGCCGAAACCGGAGGGATCGAGTCGCACGTCCGCGCCCATGATGCGGGACAGCAGAATGTTGCCCACCTTGTCGTTGACGGAATCCGGCCAGTCGACCCACTTCTCCTGCACCAGAACGGCTTTCACACCCAGGCTGGCGGCGACGGCGGCCACCTGGCGCGTGTGGTTGGACTGGATGCCCCCGATCGAGACCAGCGTGTCGGCGCCCTGGTCGAGCGCCTCCGGGATCAGGTACTCCAGCTTTCGGGTCTTGTTGCCGCCGTACGCCAGTCCAGCATTGACATCCTCGCGCTTGGCCCAGATCTCCGCGCCACCAAGGAACTGGCTCAGGCGGCGCAGCGGATGGACGGGGCTCGGGCCGAACGTCAGCGGATAACGCTGGAAGTCTTCGATAGCCATGGGTATCTCCTGGAACGCTGGACGTGGCACACTGCAAAATGCAATATATCGCATCGCACGGACCGCGGCAGCGGAGTGCACCGAGGCACGCTCAGTCCTTGGCGACGTCGATTTCGGAGAACAGCACCCGGACACCTCCGGTGGAGACCCGCGCCATCTCGGCGAAGAAGGCGCCCGCTTCGGGTGTCGTCACCGCAGCGCTCGCAGCAGCGTAGTCCGGGTAGTACAGGTCGATCATGCGGTACGCGGGCGTCGGGCTCCCGTCTTCCTTCGCCCACACCTTGGATGTCTCGAAACGGATGTGGCCCGGAATTCGGCGGGCGGCCTCCAACTGACCAGTGGGGTAGGCCTGTTCAAAGCTCTCCGGGTCTGTCGGATTGTCGTAGATCACGGTGATCTTGGTTTCCGGCATGGTGGCTCCTTGTTGGCGAACAATGGTGGGGTATCGCCCTGAAACGTAGCCGATCACCCTCGAAAATGCCCGCCGAAGAGGGCATTTCGATCCGCCGACGTGGACAGTACGGCCCCGCGGTATCGCGGTGGCGACTCCATCGGGGGTCTTGCGGGCTGTGGTTAGCTGAGGTGGTGTCTGATGCCGGTCGCACCACCGCGGAGTTGATCGTCGAATGCCTGGAGAACGAAGGGGTCACCCATGTGTTCGGCATTCCCGGCGAAGAGAACATTTTGCTCATCGAGGCGCTGTCGAGGTCATCGATCGAGTACGTCCTCACCCGCCACGAGCAGGGCGCGTCGTTCATGGCGGAGGTCTACGGTCGGCTGACCGGCAAGGCCGGGGTGTGCTCGGCGACACTGGGTCCCGGCGCGATCAACCTGCTGCTCGGCGTTGCCGACGCCACCACGAATTCCACTCCGGTGCTGGCGCTTTCCGCACAGGTCGGAATGCGGCGCAGCTACAAGGAGTCGCATCAGAGTGTGGATCTGGTGTCGATGTTCGCGCCTGTCACCAAGTGGTCGGCTCTGGTCGCCACGCCTGGTTCGGTACCGGAGATGGTCCGCAAGGCCTTCAAGCTCGCGCAGACCGAGCGTCCCGGCGCGGTGTACCTCGCGGTGCCCGAAGATGTCGAGGACGCGGCAGCCCCCGCAGGCGCCACGGCACTGCGCATCAACGTGCCGCGCCCGGACGACCCGTCGGAGCCACAGATTGCGCGGGCGGCGGCGATCCTGAACTCGGCACGCAATCCGGTGCTGCTCGCCGGCCACGGTGCGGCCCGCGGCGGGGCTTCCGCGGCGGTGCGACGTTTCGCCGAGACACTCGGAATGCCGGTGGCCACCACGTTCCACGGCAAGGGGGTGATGCCCGACGATCATCCGTTGGCCCTCGGTGCGGTCGGTTTCATGCGCCACGATTACGTCAACTTCGGGTTCGACCAGGCAGATGTCATCGTCGCTGCCGGCTACGAACTGCAGGAATTCGATCCGGTCCGGATCAACCCGCGTGGGGACACCAAGATCATTCACGTGCACCGCTTTCCGGCCGAAGTCGATGTCCACTACGACGTCGCGGTGGGGTTGCACGCCGACATCGGGCAGTGCCTGGACGCGCTGGCCGCCGCGGTCGACCGCGACGAGTTGTATTCATCGGGGCAGGAACGCATCCGCGGGCTGCTGGCCGAGGAACTCGATCGCGGCCGCGTCGATGACAGCTTCCCGTTGACCCCCGCGCGCATCGTCGCCGACACCCGAGCCGCCCTGGCGCGCGAGGACATCGCGCTGGTGGACACCGGTGCCTTGAAGATGTGGATGGCGCGGCTCTATCCCACCTATGAGCCCAATACCTGCCTGATCTCCAACGGGCTCTCCACGATGGGATGGACGGTGCCCGGCGCGATCGCCGCCAAGATCGCGCGACCTTCGGCCAATATCCTCGTCGCGACCGGGGATGGCTCGTTCCTGATGAACTCCCAGGAGATCGAGACGGCACTGCGCGTCGGCACCCCGATGGTGATCCTCATCTGGGTGGACGACGCCTACGGTCTGATCAGCTGGAAGATGGACCTGGAGATCGGGCACGACGTGGACACCCGCTTCGGCAATCCCGACTTCGTGGCCTACGCCGAGAGTTTCGGCGCCACGGGGTATCGCATCTCTTCGGCCGGCGAACTGTTGCCGACCCTGCGGGAGGCGTTGTCGGCGGACACCGTCAGCGTCATCGCCTGCCCGGTGGACTACAGCGCGAACAGCGCCCTGATCGCCGCGCTGGGAGAGCTCGACGAGTCCTGGTCGTGAATTCTGCCCGGCACGCACTCGCGATTCTGGTGCTGACCTGCTGATAGGGCGACAGGTTCACCCCGTTCGGGCGATGGTGCGGGGTATCGCCCTCGCGGTTGACTGCCAGGGGAGCGAGTCGAAGGAGGCCCCGTGGCAGCGGACGTCAAGCATTACGCAATGTTCATCGACGGCAAGCAGGTGGATGCCGACGAGGTCGATGAGATCTGCGATCCGGCCACCGAGGAGGTGGTCGCCACGATCGCGCGCGGAAGCGTCGAGCACGCCGATGCCGCGGTGGCGGCGGCGCGGGCCGCGTTCGAGTCCGGCTCGTGGTCACGGATGGCGCCCGCCGACCGGTCCGCGGTGTTGGTGAAGATCGCCGACCGCCTGGGCCGGGAGCTCGACGAGCTCGTCGAGCTGGAGATCCATGCCAACGGCGCGACCGTGCGTCAGGCCACCGGATTCCACATCGGCTACGCGCCGACGCATTTCCTCTACTTCGCCGAGCTCGCGGCCACCTATCAGTGGGAACACCAGGTCGGTACCCAGGCGTATCCGACGATGTCGACCAACATCGTCCGCCATGAGCCGCTCGGTGTGTGCGCGGCCATCGTGCCGTGGAATTTCCCACTGCTGCTCGGCATCTGGAAGGTGGGCCCGGCGCTCGCCGCCGGCAACTCGGTGGTGATCAAGCCCGACGAGAAGATCCCCTTGACGTTGCTGCGCCTTTGCGAGA
Organism: Mycolicibacterium frederiksbergense; assembly: GCA_030499155.1. Classification (GTDB taxonomy): domain Bacteria; phylum Actinomycetota; class Actinomycetes; order Mycobacteriales; family Mycobacteriaceae; genus Mycobacterium; species Mycobacterium frederiksbergense_A. The sequence goes on from JAUKNU010000001.1 coordinate 4,131,293, forward strand.
TCGCTGCCGAGTGCGGACTGCCCGACGGCGTCCTCAACCTCGTCACCGGTCCCGGCCCGACAGTGGGCGCCCGGCTGGCCGAGCATCCCGACGTCGACAAGGTGGCGTTCACCGGGTCGACACCCGTCGGTCGGGAGATCATGCGGCTGGCCTCGGCGACGGTGAAGAAGGTGTCACTCGAGCTGGGCGGCAAGGGCGCCCAGGTGCTGCTCGACGACGCCGATCTCGACGTCGCGATCGACGGTGCCCTGTTCGGATGCATGCTCTATTCCGGTCAGATCTGTGAGTCGGGAACGCGACTACTGGTGCCCGATGACATGTACGACCTCGTCGTGGACCGGTTGGTGGATCGTGCGTCGGCGCTGAAGATCGGCGACACCACCGATTTCGACACCGATGTGGGTCCGGTGATCTCGGCACGCCAACGCGACCGGGTGCTCAGCTTCCTGGACAGCGCCCGCAGTGACGGCGCCAAGATCGTGCTCGGCGGCGGCGCCCCGCAGGGAGCGGCCTTCGAGAAGGGCTACTGGGTCGAGCCGACGATCGTGACCGAAGTGACCAATGACATGGAGATTGCGCGCGAGGAGATCTTCGGTCCGGTGCTGTGCGTGCTGCGCTACACCGATGAGGCCGATGCCGTCCGGCAGGCCAACGACTCGCAGTACGGGCTGAGCGCAGGCGTGTGGAGCACGGACTACGAACGCGCCGTGGAGATCGCGAACCAGTTGCGTGCCGGCACGGTCTGGATCAACAATTGGCACCAGATCGATCCGGCTCTGCCGTTCGGCGGCTACAAGCAGAGCGGCCTGGGGCGTGAGTTGGGCCGGCACGCACTCGACGACTACACCGAGACCAAGCATGTGCATATCGACCTCACCCAAAAGGTGGAACGCCACATCTTCGGGGCGTTGCTGTCCGAGCCGCCGCACTAGCACGCACACGCGTTTTCCGTTGCCAATGAGGGTATTTCGGGCGATGTGCGGCGGGTAGGCGGCCCTTGCGGGGCCTGCGCACGCGTCAATTTCGGCACCCCGTTCGGGGTAGCGACTTATCTCCTTTGGGGGCTGACGCCGACAGCCCCGCGGATGGTTGTCTGGGTCAGCGGGCACAACACGTCGGAACGTTTCGGCTCATCGAGCGATTCGCGGTCCGCATCGGCGTGCGCCTCGTCCACGACCTACCACCATCGTGACTGATAGACACCGACATTGCACCTGGGAGCACACGTGGCAGCTGGCCTTCACCGTCCGGTCGTATTCAGCGAGACCCCACGAGCTGTCCGGCAGACATGCTGCTGACCGCGGGCCCGCTCGCCAAACCCGTGCGCGCGATCGGCGGGTTCTTCGGCATGACGCTGGATGTCTTCGTCGGGATCTTCACCACACCGCTGGCCTGGCGCGAATACCTGGCCCAGTCGTGGTTCGTGGCACGGGTCTCCGTTCTGCCGGCGGTGCTGATGATCATTCCCTATGCACTGATCAACACCTTCATCTTCAACATCCTGCTCAGCGAATTCGGTGCCGCGGACTTCTCCGGGGCGGGAGCGGCATTCTTCAATGTGAACCAGATCGGGCCATTGGTAACCGTTCTCGTGACCGCGGGCGCGAGCGCGACCGCGATGTGCGCCGACCTCGGGGCACGCACCATTCGCGAGGAACTGGACGCTCAGCGGGTGATGGGCATCGACCCCATCCAGACACTGGTCATCCCGCGGGTATTGGCGGCCACGACCGTCTCGGTGGCGCTGATGGGCTTGGTCGTGCTCGTCGGGATGGTGGCGTCGTTCATGTTCTGCGTCTTCGCGCTCGATGTCTCGGCGGGAGTGTTCGTCTCGGGTATGACGGTCGTGACCGGACTCAGTGACGTGATCGTGTCGCTGGTGAAGGCCTTCCTCTTCGGGCTGGGAGCCGGGTTGATCGCCTGCTACAAGGGCATCTCGGTCGGCGGCGGTCCCGCCGGCGTCGGCAACGCCGTGAACGAGACGGTGGTGTTCGCGTTCATGGTGTTGTTCACCGTCAACATCGTCGTCACCGTCATCGGCGTTCAGTTCACCCTGAAATAGGTTGGGATAACACATGTCACACATCGCAACCGGCGGCCGGCCGGCGGGGCGGCACCCGAGGTTGGCCCGTACCCGGAGCCGAATCCTGGCGGAGTTGGACCAGATCGGAGCCCAGACGCGCTTCTACTTCCTGACGCTGGCCCGGATCCCGGACGCGGTGATCAACTATCGCCCCGAACTGCTGCGCCTGATAGCGCAGATGGGACTGGGATCCGGTGCGCTGGCATCCATCGGCGGCACCGTCGTGATCGTCGGGTTCATGACGATGACGACCGGTGCGGTCGTTGCAGCCCAGGGCTACACCCAGTTCCAGTCGGTGGGTGTGGAGGCCTTCACCGGCTTTGCCTCGGCGTTCTTCATTCCCCGGCTGATCGTCCCGGGCACGGCACAGGTCACACTGACGGCCACCGTCGGCGCCGGCGCCACCGCCCAGATGGGCGCGATGCGCATCAACGAAGAGGTCGACGCGTTGGAGGTGATCGGTATCCGCACCATCACCTACCTCGCCGCGACCCGGGTGCTGGCCGGAACGATTGTGGTGATTCCTTTGTACGCAGTGGCTTTGATGATGGGATTCGTCGCGGCGCGGTACGGTACGACCCTGATCTACGGTCAGGCCTCAGGCGTCTACGACCACTACTTCAACACGTTCCTGAACACCACTGATCTGGTGGTGTCGTTCCTGCAGACGATCGTGATGATCATCGTGGTGATGCTGGTGTGCACCTACTACGGCTACACCGCCAGTGGTGGACCGGCGGGCGTGGGCGAGGCCGTCGGTCGCGCCGTGCGCGCATCGATGGTCGTGGGCGCCGTGGTGCTGGTCGCGGTCACGCTGGCGGTATATGGGCAGTCCGGCAACTTTCACCTGGCAGGCTGATCGGTGGATGTCATCGGCGGAAAACCCCGCATCGCCAATGCCTGGTGGTCGCTCGTCCTGTTCTTTGCGGTGGTCGCGTTGGTGTTCGTCACCGTCACCTCGTTTCGCGGCACGTTCCGTTCGGTCGTGCCGGTGACGCTCAGCGCGGATCGCACCGGACTGGTCATGGAGACCGGTGCCAAGGTCAAGCTGCGTGGTGTCGATGTCGGTCGCGTCCGCCAGATCAGCAGCACCGGCGCCGGCGCCCGGTTGGCGCTGGACATCGACTCGGATCAGATCCGGCACATCCCGGCAAATGTCGAGGCGAGGATCGCCGTCACCACGATCTTCGGCGCCAAGTTCGTCGAGCTCGTCTACCCGTCGAATCCCAGTGGGCAGCAGTTGGCTGCCGGAGCCGCCCTGCGGTCGACAAATGTCACGACCGAGGTGAACACCGTGTTCGAGAACGTCGTCGATCTGCTCGACATGGTGGACCCGCTGAAGCTGAACGCCGTCCTGACCGCGGTGGCCGACGCCGTGCGCGGCAGGGGTGCGAAGATCGGCGAGGCCACCACCGACCTCAACGAGGTGCTGACGGCGCTGAACTCCCGCAAGGATGTGTTCCGGGACGATGTTCGCGCACTAAAGGACCTGGGTGACACCTACAGCGCGGCCGCCGAGGACATCGTCTCCATCCTGGGCGCGGTGAGCACCACCGCCACCACCGTCGTCGAACACCGGGATGCGCTGGATACCCTGCTGCTCAACGCCGTCGGCGTATCGGAGGCCGGGACGAACCTGGTGGTCTCCAGCAAGGACAACCTGGTCACCGCGATCAACAGCCTGGAACCGACCACCGAGCTGTTGAACATGTACAGCCCCGCCTACGCGTGCACACTCCAAGGCGCGCAATGGATCATCGACAACGGCAAGGGTGTCTTCGGCGGTGACGGCCGGACGTTCGTCGTGGATGTGGCGTTGCTTCCCGGCAACGACCCGTACTCCTTTCCGGAGAATCTGCCGGTCGTCGCCGCGAAGGGCGGGCCCGGCGGTCGGCCCGGATGCGGGTCCCTGCCGGATGCGACCAAGAACTTCCCGGTGCGCCAACTCATCACGAACACCGGATGGGGGACTGGGCTGGATGTCCGGCCCAACCCGGGCATCGGGCGCCCGTGCTACGCGAACTACCTGCCGGTGACCCGTGCGGTCCCCGAGCCGCCCAGCATCCGGCAGTGCCTGCCCGGCCCGGCGCCCGGGCCTCAGCCCTACCCGGGGGCACCTCCCTACGGTGCCGCGCTGTACGGACCGGGCGGTGTGCCGCTGTGGCCGGGGGTGCCACCGGCGGGCCCCGCCGCCGCACCACCGGCTCCGGCCGGGCCGGGCGGTCCGCCGTGATGCCCGCGGGCTCACCCAGGAAAGGAGAAACCTCATGACCGAGAACCTCAAAGGCATCATCATCCGCCTCGGTCTGTTCATGACGGTGTGCGCGCTTGCCTTGGCCGCGACCATGGTGGTCTTCGCGCAGTTCCGCTTCGGTGGCAGCGCCCACGTGTACAGCGCCGAGTTCAGCAACGTGTCCGGCTTACGCGAGGGCGCCATGGTGCGGGTCGCCGGCGTCGAGGTCGGCAAGGTCGCGAGCATCACCGTCAACCCCGACGCCACGGTGCGCGTCGAGTTCAGCGCCGATCAGGCCGCGGTGCTCACCGAGGGCACCCGCGCCGAGATCCGCTACGACGACCTCATCGGCGGCCGGTACATGGCCCTGGTCGACGGCGCCGGGAGCGCGCAGGTGCTGAACCCCGGTCAGACGATCCCGCTGGCCCGGACGCAACCCGCGCTGGACCTGGACTCGGTGACCGGCGGGTTCCGTCCACTGTTCCGCGCACTGCAGCCCGACCAGATCAACGACCTGAGCGGGCAACTTCTGCACGCCATCCAGGGGGAGGGGCCCACCATCGCCTCGTTTCTGAATCAGGCTGCCGCGGTGACCAATACGCTCGCCGACCGCGACCTTCTCATCGGCGAGGTGATCGACAACCTCAACGTGGTGCTCGGAGCGCTCGGCGGTCAGAGCGAGCAGCTCGACAAGGCGGTGACCAACGTGTCCGAACTCGTACACGGTCTGGCCGAACGCAAGACCGATATCGCCAACGCGGTCGCCCACACCAATGCGGCGACCGGATCGATCGCCGACCTGCTGGCGCAGACCCGCCAACCCATCCAGAAGGTGGTGACCGAAACCGATCGGGTGGCCGGGACGATCCTGGCGGACCAGGAGTACTTCGATCAACTGCTCGACACCCTGCCCGACAAGTACCGGATGCTCAATCGGCAAGGTATGTACGGGGACTATTTCGGCTTCTACTTCTGCGATGTGATTCTGAAGCTCAACGGTAAAGGCGGACAACCGGTCTTCGTCAAGGCGGCCGGCCAGAGCACGGGACGGTGCGCGCCGAAATGAGAGCGAGACGCCCCTTTTCGGAGCGCAATCCGTTGGTACTCGGCGCGGTCGGCCTACTGGCGGTCGTCGTGGTGGTGGCGGCGGCGCTGGGTAATCAGATGTTGCCGTTCCTCAACCAGAACAAGAACTACTCGGCGTATTTCGAGGACGCCGGTGGCCTGTACACCGGTGCGATGGTGCAGGTTTCGGGTTATCCGGTGGGCAAGGTGGCCTCGATCGAACTCGAGGGACCCGGTGTGCTGGTCACCTTCGATGTCCCCGACGACATTCACATCGGCGACCGGACCGAGGCGGCGATCAGGACGCTGACCGAACCGATCCCGATGAGCCGGACGACATCGCCTTATCAGCTACCCGAAGCGCTGGGCGAGTTGGCGACCACGATCAGCGGGCTCGACACCCATCAGCTCTCGGACTCGTTGGCCACACTGGCAGAGACCTTCGCCGACACGCCGCCACACTTGCGTGATGCCGTCAAAGGCGTTGCACGCTTCGCCGATACGCTGAACAACCGCGACGACCAGTTGCGCAACCTGCTCGACAACGCGGCCAAGGCCACCGGGGTGCTGGCCCAGCGCACGGACCGGATCGTCGGTTTGATCCGCGACACCAACGCGCTGCTGGCCCAGTTGCAGACCCAGAGTGCGGCGCTCGATCAGTTGGCCGGCAACATATCTGCGGTTGCGACGCAGCTGAAGGCGTTCATCGCCGAGAATCGTCAGCAGTTGAAACCCGCCCTGGACAAACTCAACGGGGTGCTCGCCATCGTGGACAGCCGCAAGGACCGTGTCCGGGAGGCGATCAAGGGACTCAGCACCTACGCCATGGCGCTCGGGGAGACCGTCGGATCCGGCCCCTTCTTCAAGGCCTACGTCGCCAACCTCCTCCCGGGGCAGTTCGTGCAGCCGTTCGTCGATGCTGCCTTCTCCGATCTCGGTCTGGATCCGTCGACGCTGCCGCCCTCACAGCTGTCCGATCCGCAGATCGGCCAGCCCGGCACGCCGGCCTTGCCGGTACCGTTCCCGCGCACCGGGCAGGGTGGCGAGCCGCGAATGACCCTGCCGGACGCCATCACCGGGAATCCGGGCGATCAGGGCTGCGGGCCCCCGGGTCTACCGCTGCCCGGCCCCACCGGCTGCTATCCCTACCGGGAGCCGCCGCCGGCGCCCGCGCCGGGAGGACCGCCGCCCGGGCCCCCGGCACTACCACTCACACCGCATGGAGGACACCCGTGATCACGGCGATACGCAATCCGCGGACCATGCTGGCGGCCGTCCTGGTCGCGGTGCTCGCCGCGGGCACGATGGTCGCGGTGAAGCTCGACGACCACAGCAACAGGATGTCGATCGTCGGCTACTTCGACAACAGCACCGGTCTGTTCGCCGGCGACGATGTCCGCATTCGTGGGGTGACGGTCGGCAAGGTCGACACGATCGAACCAGAGGCACAGCGCGCCAAGATCACGTTCTGGATCGACCGCAAGTTCGCCGTGCCGGCCGAGGCGAAGGCCGTGATCCTGTCCCCACAACTGGTGACCGGGCGCGCAATCCAGTTGACACCGCCCTATTCCGGCGGTCCGACCATGGCCGGGGGAGCTGTCATCCCGCAGGACCGCACCGCGGTCCCGGTGGAATGGGACGATGTCCGAGCCCAGCTGGAACGGCTCACCGACATGCTGGCGCCCACCGAACCCGGTGGCGTCAGCACCCTCGGTGCGGTCATCAACACCGCCGCCGACAACCTGCGCGGTCAGGGTGCGACCATCCGGGACAGCATCATCACCCTGTCGCAGACCATGTCCGCGCTCGGTGACCACAGCAAGGACATCTTCGGGACGGTGCGCAATCTGGCGACGCTGGTGACCGCCCTGCGCAGTGACCTGCTCAGTCAACTGAACGTCAACCTGTCCCAGGTGTCCGGACTCCTCGCCGACAACCCGCATGAGGTCGGCCAGGCCGTCCAGGACCTGAATGCCGTGGTCGGCGACGTGCGGACGTTCGTCGCGGAGAACCGGGAACCGATCGGCAGCGCATCGGACAAACTTGCCTCGATCTCGGCTGCGGTGGTGGGCAGCCTCGGTGACCTCGAACAGACCCTGCACGTACTGCCCACGGTCATGGCGAACTTCAACAACATCTACGAGCCCGCCAACGGTTCGCTGGGGTTGACCCCTGGAGGTGGACATCTGATCGCGGGACTGCTGGTCCTGCGGGGAGGATGTTCCCGTGTCGGGAAACCGCAAGAAGTACACCCCGGAGTATCGCGAGCAGGCCGTGCGCCTGGTCGTCGATACTGGACGCCCGATCGCGCACGTCGCCGCGGAGATCGGCGTTGGAGAACAATTGCTCGGCCGGTGGGTCGCGGCGGCCAAAGCGCGCTCGGCAGCCGATAATCCCGAGGTGCTCGATGACGATGAACGCGCAGAGCTGCAACGCTTGCGCAAGGAGAATGCCGAATTACGTTTGGACAGGGCGTTTTTGAAAAAAGCCGCGGCCTTCTTCGCCTCCGAACAGAACCGGTAGAGATGTACCGGCTGATCGAGGCGGAGAAGGCCGAGTTCACGGTGATCCGCATGACTGCACTGTTGGAGGTGTCGCGGTCGGGCTTCTACAAGTGGCGCGCGGCGCAGGTGGCGGGGCCCTCGCCGGTCCAGCAGCGCCGTGAGGCCATCGACGCCAAGGTCAAGGGTTTCCACGACGCCTCCGATCAGGTGTACGGCTCACCGCGGATCCTGGCCGATCTGCGCGACGACGGAGAAGTGATCTCACGCAAGACGGTGGCGGCCTCGATGCGCCGCCAGCAGATCGTCGGGATCAGCCCGCGGCAGTTCACCCCGGTCACCACCGTCGTCGACCTGGACGCGCATCGACCCAAGGACCTGGTGGACCGCCGATTCGACCGCGGTAAGCTCGACAAAGTCTGGACATCGGACATCACCTACCTGGCCACCGATGAGGGCTGGCTCTACCTCTGCGCCGTCCGCGACGGGTGCTCGCGGCGGGTTCTGGGCTGGGCGGTGGAGGATCACCTGCGCACCGATCTGGTGGAGTCCGCGCTGTCAATGGCGGTCACCATGCGCGGGCACTTACCAGGGCAGGTCATCTTCCATGCCGATCGCGGCACCCAGTACACCTCCGGGCAGCTCGCCCGGTTCGCCCGCGCTCACGACATCGCCCAATCGGTCGGCCGGACCGGGGTGTGTTGGGACAACGCTCAGGCCGAATCTTTCTGGAGCACACTGAAATCGGAGTTCTACGACCGCTACACCTGGCCGACCAAGGCAGCTGCTAGGCTCGCGGTCGGCGACTGGATCGAACGGGTCTACAACCGCCGACGACGGCACTCGAAGATCGGCATGATCAGCCCAGTTGAGTTCGAAGACCGCCACAATCAGACGGCACACGCCGCCTGACCCCGTGTCCACCATCCGGGGGCAACCTCATTCGCTGACGGGGCAACTGATGGTCAGCAACTTCGCCAACCCCGTCTCGTTCCTGTGCGGCGCGATCGAGGCGGCTTCCCGGCTGGGCGCCGAACAGGCCGCCAAACTGTGCGCCCAGTACCTTGCGCCGATCGTGAAGAACCGGCAGTACAACTTTCTCCCGCTCGGCGAGAACCTGTTGGTCGGCACCCAGGCGCGGCCCAACGAGGTCACCTACAGCGAGGAGTGGATGCGCCCGGACTTTGTGCCGCCGGGGCCGGCTCCGGTGGTGGCCACCGACCCGGCTGCCGGACTGCCCGGCATGATGACGCCTCCCGGAGGTGGCTCATGACGTCCCGCCGTTGGCGCCGACTGGTGTCGGGTCTGCTTGTCTGCGTCGCCGTGCTGTCGGGCTGTGGCTGGCGTGGCGTCAACTCCCTGCCGCTTCCCGGTACGGAAGGCGATGGCCCCGGTGCCTACAGCATTCACGCCCAGATGCCCGATGTCAGTAACATTCAGCCGAATTCGCGCGTGCGGGTGGCCGATGTGACCGTTGGTCACGTCTCGAAGATCGAGCTGCAGGGCGGCCACGCGCTGGTGACGATGCGGCTCAACGGTGACGTGCAGTTGCCGGCCAACGCCACCGTCAAGATCGGCATGACGACCATCTTCGGTTCACTGCACATCGAGTTGGCGGAACCGACCGATCAGCCTGCCGAGGGCCGACTGCACGACGGGTCGTTGATTCCGCTGTCCCGTGCCGGTGCGTATCCGACTCCCGAACAGACCCTGGCGGCGTTGTCGTTGGTGCTCAACGGTGGTGGTCTCGGTCAGGCCGGTGACATCACCGAAGCCCTCAGCACCGCCTTCGACGGGCGGGAAGACGACCTGCGCAGTCTGATTCGGCAGTCGAGCCGTTTCGCCGAGAATCTCAACGAGCAGAGCGTTGACATCATTGCCGCGACGGAGAGCCTGAACAGCCTGGCCGGGAAGTTCGCGGCGCAGGAACCCGTACTGGACCGTGCCGTCCGGACGCTGCCGGACGCGTTGGCGGTGCTCAACGACCAACGGGACAACCTGGTGCGGGCGGCAGATCAACTCGGCCAGTTCAGCGCGCTGACCACCGACACGATCAACCAGAGCAAGGAGAATCTGGTCAAGGAGTTGCAGCATCTCGGGCCGGTGCTGGAGTCGCTGGCCAATGCCGGTCCCAGCCTCACCCGGTCGTTGGGGCTGTTGCCGACCTACCCGTTCCCCAATGCGGATATCGACAAATGGCAACGCGGCGACTACGCGAACCTGACCGCGGTGATCGATCTGACCTTGAGCCGTATCGACGCCGGATTCTTCACCGGCACCCGCTGGGAGTGTGACTTGACCGAATTGGAGCTGCAGTGGGGTCGCACCATCGGGCAGTTCCCGAGTCCCTGCCTGGCCGGCGGCCCGAATGGTCCCGGCAACCCGCTCACCGCCCCCTACCGATTCGACCAGGGGCGTTGACATGCACCTGAACAGGCAAACGCGGATCCAGCTGGCGATCTTCACGGTGATCGCCCTGATGGCGCTGACCCTGATGGGCGTCAATTACATGAAGCTGCCCGTCAAACTCTTTGGCATCGTCCACTATTCGGTGGAGGTGCAGCTGCCGGCGACCGGCGGGCTCTACGCCAGCAGCAATGTCACCTATCGCGGCACCGAAGTGGGACGGGTGGACGTCGTGCGGCTGACCGGAAACGGTGTCGTCGCCGACCTGACGCTGAATTCCGATATCCCCATTCCCAGTGATCTGCGGGCGGAGGTGCATTCCCAGTCGGCGATCGGGGAGCAGTACGTGGAACTGCTGCCGCGCAGCGATTCGGCACCGCCGCTCAAGGATGGCGATGTGATCGCCCTGGCCGATACGTCGGTCCCGCAGAACATCAATGACGTCCTCGACGCGGTGAAGACAGGGCTGGAGGCGGTCCCGCGGGACAACCTCAAGACGGTGATCGACGAGTCCTACACGGCGGTGGGCGGGCTGGGCCCGGAACTGACCAGGATCGTGTCCGGCGCGATCGCATTGTCCAACGACGCCAGGGACAACCTCGATCCCATGCTGGCCCTGATCGACAATGTGAAGCCGGTCCTGGATTCCCAGACTGCGACCTCGGATGCGATCCAAGGCTGGGCTTCCCACGTCGCCACGGTGACACGCGAACTGCAGGAACATGATCGGGACGTCGCCGGTGTCATCGACCAGGGCGGCCCGGCGCTGAACGAGGTCCGCCACCTGGTCGAGCGCGTGCAACCCACGCTGCCGGTGGTGATGGCCAACCTGGCCAGTGTCGGGCAGGTGGCGCTGACCTATCACGACAGTCTCGAACAGATTCTGGTGCTGCTGCCGCAACTCGTCGCCGTCGAACAGGGATCGCTGGCGGCCAACGTCCACACCGATCAGGACTACAAGGGTGCCTACTTGAGCTTCAACCTGAATCTGAACCTGCCGCCGCCCTGCACGACCGGCTATCTGCCGACCCAGCAGGCCCGCAGTGCCGCACTCGTCGACTACCCCGAACGGGCTCCCGGTGACCTGTATTGCCGCGTGCCACAGGACTCCCCGTTCAACGTTCGTGGCGTACGCAACACCCCGTGCGTCACCCGGCCGGGCAAGCGGGCGGCCACCGTGCGTGAATGCGAGAGCGATACCGAGTTCGTGCCGCTCAATGACGGCTTCAACTGGAAGGGCGATCCCAACGCCACCGTTACCGGCCAGGCCATTCCGCAGTTGCCGCCACCTCCGGCGACGCCTCCACCGATCGCCGTCGCGTACTACGACCCGGCGACCGGCGCCTACATCGGACCGGACGGCAAGCACTACACACAGTCCGACCTTGCCCGGAACGCACCGCAGGACTCGACCTGGGAGACACTCCTGCTGCCACCGGGCAGGTGAGGGAGGTCGTCGGCGAGGGCTGCGGGTCAGTGCCGAACGGGTTGCCGACCGGGCAGTCCGCCGTCGGCGAGCATCGCCCGCAGTGCCTTCTTGTCGAACTTGCCGACGCTGGTCTTGGGTACCTCGGCGATGTAGGCGTATTCGTCCGGCAGTTGCCATTTGGCGAACTGATCCTGGAGGTGGGCGTTGAGCGCCTCGGGGGTGATGGATTCCGCGGCGTCCAGGACGACGCAGGGCAGCGGCCGCTCCGTCCAGTGTTCGTCCGGTTTGGCGATCACTGCCGCCTCGACGATTGCCGGATGGGACATCAGGGCGTTCTCCATCTCGATCGAGGAGATCCATTCACCGCCGGACTTGATGACATCCTTGACCCGGTCGGTGATCTGGAGATAACCCAGGGAATCGATGGTGGCGACATCGCCGGTGCGTAACCAGCCGTCGCGGAAAGCCTCCGCACTGGCCGCCTCGTCGCGGTAGTAGCCCGACGCGATCCACGGTCCTCGGAGTTCCAGCTCGCCGGCGTGCTCGCCATCCCACGGCAGCTCCGCGCCGTCCGGTTCCACGATGCGCACTTCGACCAGCGGAGAGATGCGGCCGGTCTTGGACCGGTACCGCCAGAACTCGGCACCCTCGGTGCCGGCCGGGGCCTCGGCGATGGCGACGAGCGGACTGGTTTCGGTCATGCCGAAACCCTGCACGAGCGGGGTGCCGAAGGTCTCCTCGAATCGCTGCATCAGCGACAGCGGCACCGCGGCACCCCCGCAGGTGACACGCCGCAGGGATGCCAGCGCCTCGGGAGTGGACGCCGACGTGCGCAGGATGTCATTCCAGATGGTGGGGACGGCCGCGGCGAACGTGACCTTCTCGGCGGCCATCAGGCGAACCAGTGGCTCGGCCTGAAGGAATCTCCCGGGCATGATCAGCGCGGCGCCCAGCAGCCCGCAGGTGTACGGCAGGCCCCACGCGTTGGCGTGGAACATGGGAACCACCGGCAGCACCCGGTCGCCGGATCGGACATCGAGAGTGTCGTTCAGGCACTCTGCCATCGCGTGCAGCACCGTCGAACGATGTCCGTAGAGAACGCCTTTCGGATTACCGGTGGTTCCGCTGGTGTAACACAGGCTGGCCGCGGCGGATCCGTCGATGGCGGGATACGCGTAATGCTCGGGCTCATCGACGATCAGCGCCTCATAGGCCAGCGCGTCGGGCAGCGTCTGCGCGCGGCCGACGTCGCCGATCACGACGAAATGCTCGATCGCCGGGATCCTGGTCAGGATCCGCTCGACCTGCGGCACCAGGGTCTCATCGACGATGAGCACGCGATCTTCGGCATGGTTGATGATGTAGACGAGCTGCTCGTCGGTGAGCCGGATGTTGAGGGTGTGCAGCACCGCGCCCATGCAGGGCACCGCCAGATAGATCTCCAGGTGCTGCTGGGTGTTCCACGCGAAGGTGGCGACCCGGTCGCCGTCCCGGATGCCGAGGCGGTACAACGCATTGGCCAGCTTGTCGGCCCGGCGTACCACGTCACCGTAGGTACTGCGGCTGACGGTGCCCTCGCCGTCGATCAGCGTGACGACCTCGACGTGGGCGTTCATGGTGCGCATCCGGCGCATCACGTGCTGGAGGGTGATCTCGAAGTCGTTCTGTACCAGTGATTCGACCATGAGTTCTCCCTGTTCCGAACCTGCCCGTGCGATCACGCACCGTTGAACCTGTCCCGGTCAACGCTAGGAACACCGGGTGTACCCCACGATCTCCCGTTGGCGGGATGCGCATAGGCCGAACGGGTCTGCGCGCCGGGAGGTCTGCCGGGCTGCTGACCCGGGTGCCCCATTCGGGGTATGGCGTTCCACCTTGCGGCGGCTGTCGCCGACGGCACGGGTGACGAACGCTCGTGGGATGCAGTCAGCAGTCGTAGGGGTATCAGAAGTCGTGGAGGGAAGGGTGGCTGTGACCGACATGGGCCCGGCGCGCCAAGACGTGCTCGAACTCGTCGTTGCCCAGCGCGCCGATCTGGCCGACGGCGTGGTGGGACTGGTCTTGGCGGATCCGGCGGGCGGAGCGCTGCCGGAGTGGAGTGCGGGCGCACATATCGATCTTGAGCTGACCGACGTCCTGGTGCGGCAGTATTCGCTGTGCTCGAGTCCGGGTGACCGCCACCGGTGGAGGGTCGCGGTGCTGCTGGAGCGCGACGGGCGCGGCGGTTCCCAGCACGTGCATCGCCACCTCGGTCAGGGCAGTCGCATCCGGGTGCGTGGTCCGCGCAACCATTTCCCGCTGCAGCCCGCCCGTCGATACCAGTTCATCGCCGGTGGCATCGGTATCACGCCGATCCTGCCGATGATCGAACGGGCCGAATCAACCGGCGCTGACTGGCACTTGTTGTACGGCGGCCGGCAGCGATCGTCGATGGCGTTCGCCGATGTGCTGGCCGGCTACGGTGACCGCGTCACCTTCTGGCCCCAGGACGAGCTCGGGATGCTGGATCTCGACAGCGTTCTCGAGGAAAGCCGCGACGACACCCTGGTGTACTGCTGCGGACCCGAAGGCCTGCTCGGCGCCGTCGAACAGGCCTGCTCGCATTGGCCTGCCTCCGCGCTGCACGTCGAACGCTTCGCGGCCAAGCCGGCCGCGCTCGCACCATCGGAGGGAGCGCTGGACACCTTCGACGTGGTGTGCCGCAAATCCGGTATCACGGTCACCATCGGACACGGCGAGTCCATCCTGGAGACATTGCGGGACAACGGTATCAACATGATCGCGTCCTGCATGGAAGGCATCTGCGGCACGTGCGAGACACCGGTGCTGGAGGGCACCCCCGATCACCGGGACTCCGTGTTGAGCGCCGACGAGCAGGCCGAGAACGATTACATGATGATCTGCGTGTCGCGATCGCTCTCGCCGACCTTGGTGCTCGACGTATGACGGCGGCAAGGCGCGACCGGGGGAGCAGGGGCGATCTCGGGGTGCGCGGTAGGCACCCCCAACGAGGGATACGCCTGCCCCATGCGCCGGATCGTCAAGAGTTTTCGCTGGTGGCAACGTTCTCATCATGACGAGCACCGCCCAGCACCCAGTCATCACCGACCCCGCCCTCGACCTGTCCGCCCGGTCGTTCTGGAGCCGCAACTTCGAGGAGCGCGACAAGGCCTTCGCGCACTTCCGCACCGAGAACCCGGTGCCCTACCACCGGGCGTTCGAGTCCACGCTGCTGCCGCCCGATGAGAACACCCCCGGGTTCTGGTCGGTCACCCGGCACGAGGACTGCCGCTTCGTGTCACGCAACCCCAAGCTGTTCTGCTCGGGCAAGGGGGTGCTGATGGAGGACATGCCCGAAATCGTCCTCACCGCAACGGCATCGTTTTTGGTGATGGACGGTGAAGACCACCGCAAGATGCGTGGCGTCGTCGAAAAGGCATTCACGCCGCGCAACGTCCGCAAGATCTCCGAATGGATCGCCCAGCACGCACGCGAACGGCTCGACGAGATCATCGAACGAGGCGAAGGCAACTTCTCCGAGGACTATGCCAAATACGTGCCCGGACGCATCTTTGCCCACTTCTTCGGTCTGGAACGAGACAGCGAAGAGCAGCACATCGTGATGGAGGCCGCCGAACGGATGCTGGCCTGGGACGACCCCCGCATGTCGCTCGGCCGCGACGCACTCACGACGCACGCCGAGGAAGCCGAACGCATCCAGGACGTGGCGCTGGCGCAGGCGGAGAAGCGGCGCAAGGACCCCAAGGACGATCTGATGACCTGGGTCGTCAACGCGGAGTTCGAAGGAAAGACCCTCGAAGAGTGGGAGATCGCGGCATTCTTCTCGCTGCTCGGCTCGGCGGCCAACGACACCACCCGGCACTCGATCGCACATGCGGTCCGGCTGCTGTCGGAGAACCCCGACCAGCGGGCCCTGCTCCTTGGGGACATCCCGGGCCGCGTCGGGGGAGCCGTCGAGGAGATCGTCCGGCACTCCAGCCCGGTGATGCACTTTCGCCGCACCGCCACCGAGGATGTGGTGATCGGCGACACCGAGATCAAGGCGGGCGAACACGTCGTGTTGTGGTACTGCTCGGGCAACCGGGATCCCCAGCAGTTCGACGACCCGGCCACGTTCGACATTTTGCGTACTCCCAACGACCACTTGGGATTCGGTGCCGGGGGACCGCACTTCTGCCTGGGTAACGCGATGGCACGCCAGATGATGAGGTCGGTGCTCACCGAGATCTATACCCGCATTCCCGACATCACAGTGGTCGGGGAGCCCGACTTCCAGGTCAACAACTTCATCCACGGGGTGCACGCGCTACCGGTGAGCTGGACACCGACCACACGCTGACCGTCCGTATCCACATCGAAACATCCACCCTAGGAGGGGAACTCATGTCCTACTACAGCAGTGCCGAAGAGATCTACACCTACCTCGGCGGTGTGTTCCGCGCCGCCAACGGCACCGAAGTCGGCCCCAAGCTCAAGGGGGCGGACATCGACTTGCAGGTGTACTACACCGATCCGGATGCCGCCATGACGGTGCGTCTGCGGGAACCGACCATCGAGGTTTTCGATGGCGCCGACAACGAAGAAGCCGACGTGAAGCTCTACATGACGGCCGACATCGGTGACAAGTTCTGGCGCGGTGAGTACAACCTCGGCGTGGGCCTGGCCAAGGGCCAGGTGAAGGCCAAGGGGCCGGTCAACAAGATCCTCAAGCTGGTTCCACTGACCAAGCCACTGTTCCCGATCTATCGCGAACTGGTCGCCGAAAAAGACGCCTCGGCCTGAGAACAGCTTTCTGACAGGAGAATCCGTTGACTGACACCACTTCCCCGGTGAGCACTCTCGACAACCGTGGGCACACCGTCCGCACCGCCCGGGTAGCCGTGCTCCGCGAAGAGGGACAGCCCTTGTCGTTGGAGAACGTCGAGCTCGCCGAGTTGGTGAACGACGAGGTGCTGGTCCAGATTGCCGGGGTGGGCATCTGCCACACCGATATCTCGGCGGCCGAAGGACTGGTCCCGCTGCCGCTGCCCGCCGTCCTCGGCCACGAAGGGGCCGGCGTCGTGATGTCGGTCGGTCCGAGTGTGAGCACACTTGCGGTGGGTGACCACGTGGTGTTGAGCTACGACTTCTGTGGCGAATGCCGGACGTGCACCACGAAGACGCCGGCGTACTGCGAACTGTTCGCACCGCTCAACTACTTCGGCGAGCGGCTCGACGGCACCGTCACGATGCGAGCGGGCGACGAGGACATCCACGGCAACTGGTTCGGCCAGTCGTCGTTCGCCAGCCTGGCCATCGCCAACGAGCGCAACGCGGTCAAGGTGCCCAAGGACCTACCGCTGCACCTGCTGGGACCGCTCGGTTGCGGGCTGCAGACCGGGGCGGGCAGCGTCATGAACGTGTTGCGTCCGGACCCGGGGGACAGCCTCGCGGTGTTCGGACTGGGCGCAGTCGGTCTGGCGGCGGTGATGGCGGGCAAGGCGGTGAACTGCGATCCGATCATCGCCGTCGACATGAACCCGGCACGCCTGGAACTGGCCCGCGAACTGGGCGCCACCCACTGCATCAACCCCGCGGAGACCAGGGATCTCGTCTGGGACGTGATGAACCTGGTGCCCAATGGGGTCAACTGCTCGCTGGACGCGGTCGGTTCGAATCTGGTGATACGCCAGGCCCTGGAGATCCTCAGCTCGCCCGGCCACTGCGCCACCGTCGGGTTCCATGGGCTGCAACACGACATCACGATCGATCAGGGGCATCTGCTGCTGGGCCGGCGGCTGTCCGGAGTCATCGAGGGTGACGCCGACCCGCGTGAATTCGTGCCGGTGCTCATCGAGCTGTACCGCGACGGCACGTTCCCGTTCGATCGACTGATCGAGACGTTTCCGCCGACACAGATCAACGAGGCGATCGCGGCATCGACGAGCGGCGCCGTGATCAAACCTGTCGTCACCTTCGGCGCAACCGGAGACGTTGATCATTGAACCTTCGCCACGTGCGCGTGGTGCTACCGTCACTCGATCGGTGAGCGCATATTGGGGGCGCAGTTGGCTCAGGAACTCGTGCAGATGACACCCGACGACGCCGCCGCGGTGGCGGCGATGATCGACGTGAACGAGCTGGCCGAGCGGATCGGACTACGTGCGGTCGAGGTGATCGCGGATCTGCACAATGCGCAGGACAAAGACCTGGAACAACTGACGGTCGAGGCCGCGTTGAGCAACGTGCACGCGGTACTGCGCGGCTTTGCCGGGGCCGAAGAACCAGGGGCGGCACAAGCACCGGAACTCACGCTCAGCTGGGTGGCCACGATGGCTCAGCGCGGTATCAGCGTTGCGGCGATACCCCGTTGCTACGTGATCGGGATGGGTCTCTGTGATGCGGCCCTGCGGAAAGCGGTGCACGGCCTCACCGCGTCCGAGGAGGTGAAGTGGAATCTCACCAATGCCGCGCTGAACTACCTCTACGAGTACTGCGAGAAGATCACCGGCGATCTCGTCGAGCATTACCAGCGGGAACGTGAGTTATGGGTGCGCGGCGCGGACTCGGTGCGCGCCGAGCTCGTCCTCGCCATTCTCGCCGGACGTCCCGTCGACCTGCACGCGACCAGCGCCGCGCTCGGATACAACCTCGATCGCCCGCATGTGGCCCTGATGGTGTGGAGTGACCCGCGCAACCCGGACAAGCCGCCGCTGCAGGCGTTGAAGAGAGCGGCCGCGCAGTTGGCTCATCAACTCAAGGGTATGGAGCTACTGGTGGTGCCCGCGGGTTCGGCCATGGTGTGGGCGTGGACGAGTGGTCCGGCGCTCACCGACCAGCTTTCGGGGGACCAGTCGATCGACGTTCCGCTGCTCGCCGCGATCGGCGGGCTCAGCCAGGGTGCGGACGGATTTGCTCG
This sequence comes from Mycolicibacterium frederiksbergense, assembly GCA_030499155.1. Taxonomy (GTDB): domain Bacteria; phylum Actinomycetota; class Actinomycetes; order Mycobacteriales; family Mycobacteriaceae; genus Mycobacterium; species Mycobacterium frederiksbergense_A. The sequence goes on from JAUKNU010000001.1 coordinate 4,149,929, forward strand.
GTCCCACCGGCAGGCCAAGGAGGCGCGCCGGATGGCCGGCGTGTTCTCGCACGCGGCCGGAACGGTGACGCATCACCGCCAGGTGGCGCTGGCCGCGCTGCTCACCCACGACCTGTCGGCGTCGCGGGCCTTCGTCGAGGATGAGCTCGGTGAACTCAGCTCAGATACCGAACGTAACCGCAGGCTGAGGGCCACTCTGGCGGTCTATTTCGAGGAGAACATGAGCTGGAGCAGAACGGCCGAACGGTTGGGTGTGCATCAGAACACCGTGATGTACCGCGTCCAGCAGGCAAAAGAGCTGCTGTCGTGCTCCCTGGCCGATCGCCCCCTCGAGTTGGAGGCGGCGCTGAGGCTGTCCGAAGTCAGCGCCAACCTCAGCCCTGGCGGACTCGCCGGCTCGGGGCAGCCCGATCTCGACGTGTGCCAGGACGACTGGAAGTAGCTTCCAGGCCGAAGGCCAAGTTTTGGAACCGGCTTCCATAGGTTCGTGGGATGCGTCTCCCTACCGTGGTGGATGTGACCACCGCCACCCTTGAGGTTTCCGATCTGAGCAGGTTCGTTCCCCTTCTCGATGTTGACCCGACGGTCAAGACGCCGCCATCGGCGGCCGATGGGACACCGCCGGATGACTGGTCGGTGGTCGGCGCACCGCTGCGCGATCATGCGCTGCGTGCGCAGATCTCCGCGGTGCTGCACCGGGCGGCCGCACTGCCCGGCTTCGGTGCCATCACCGTGATCGACGACGAGATCGACTTCACCACGATCGAGGCGGCGCTGGACTCGGCGCGTGACGAACTGGCAGGTCTGGCCGGCTGCCACCACGGCGCAGTGGTCGGTCCGGCCATGGCGCGCTACGTCGCACTGCTCACCGAATTGGCCGATCTGCGTGTGCAACTCGCGGAAGTGCGAGCAGCGCAGCGCAACGAGCGGTACGCGGCCACCCGCAACGCGCTCTCACGCCTGCACGGCGTCGACTCGATCGCACAGATGCTGGAACGCGCACCCGCCGAACTGGCCCGATGCGGCTTCGACCGGGTGATCGTGTCCCGGGTCGAAGACTCGACCTGGTGGGTGGAGAACGTCCACGTGCGGGCAGACCCGAAGTGGGCCAACGAGATCGCCGAGGCCGGTCGCGCGAACCCGGCGCACATCGATCACCTGCTGGTGGAAAGCGAGATCATGCGGCGCCGCGCACCGGTCCTCGTGCGCGATGTGCAGCATGCGCCGCGCATCAATGCGGCCATCGGTGCGGCCTCGCTGTCGCGGTCCTACGTCGCTGCGCCGATCATGCCCGACGGACGCGTCATCGGGATGTTGCACGCCGACTGCTACCTCAGCCGGCGCCACGTCGACGAGGAAGACCTTGCTGTCTTGTGGATGTTCACCGAGGGATTCGGCTACGCCTTCCAGCGCACCGCGCTCAGCGAGCGACTCCGCGGCGCGCGCGACGAGATCCAGCGGATGGCGCGCGATATCGCCACGTCCGCCGACGACCTGTGTTCGGCCCGCACCACGCTCGGACGCCCGCGCGGGCACGCCGCGGACCACGCGACGCCACCGGTGGCGGCATCGCTGGCGGCCAATTCCAGCATCGAAATGCTGTTGTCGCGCAGGGAGATCGAGGTCGTCTCGCTGATGGCCGAAGGCATGAGCAATGGGGCGATCGCCACTCATCTGGTGATCTCGGAGGGCACAGTGAAGACGCACGTCAAGCACATTCTGCGAAAGTTGAAGGCCTCGAACCGGGCCGAGGCGGTGTTCAGGTATATGCGGATGACCGCGGTGCACGGACCGCAACACCCCTCCGGGAAGCCACCGATGACATTGTCCTGAGCGGCTTTTCGCCACCGGCTGCAGATGCGCAGGGTCAGGCACTCAGGCCGGTGGTGAGGATGGCGGCAAGTTCGCGATAGGCGTTCGCGTCATCGAGCCCGGTGTTGGCGCGCACGGTGCGTTGCTGGATGCGTACCATCATGGTGGCGGCAAGGTCGGCCGCGAACGCGGCATGCACATCGCGGAACTCGCCGTCGGCGACACCGGCGGCAATGATCTCCTGGACCCGCCCCGCCGCGAGCGCGGTATTGCGTTCGTACACCTCACGCGAGGGCGGGAAGGCGTCCAGGTCGGCCATGAACTGATCCGACGCCGCATCCAGCGCCGTCCCGACCGCCGAGAGATACGCGGAGATCTGGGCGCGCGCGCCATCGGCCTCGGCGACTTCGGCCTCGACATCTGCGGTCGCCCGGCGGAAGAAATGCACCGTAGCCATCTGCACGAGCTGCTCCTTGCTGCCGGCCAGGGTGTACAGCGTCGACTTGGAGCAGTGCAGTCGCGCGGCGATGTCGTCGAGGGTCAGATGCGCGAATCCCTCGGCCAAGAACAGCGCGATCAGGGTGTCGAACAGCACCGAGCGTCGGCGGGTGCCGAATTCGTGTGATGAGGATCGACTCACGGAAGCGATGGTACTGCAAGGCTTGGCGCAGTATCAATAAAACAGTACTATTGACTGTAATCGAGTACTAATTCAAGTATCTCAAACACACCCACGGCAGTCGAGGAGCCCCCATGTCACTGGCCACCAAGTTCACCGAGGCGTTCGGTGTGGAACATCCGATCGCTCAGGGGTCTGCTGCACGATCAGGTGACAGTTGCGGTCACGCGGCCTGACTGGCCGGTGTGGTCATGATTGCTTCGAATTCGATCGGGGTCAACCGCCCGAGACCCGCCTGGCGCCGGCGACGATGATAGGTCCGTTCGATCCAGGTGACGATCGCGATCCGCAGCTCCTCGCGGGTGTCCCAGCGGCGACGATCGAGCACGTTCTTCTGCAGCAGACTAAAGAAGCTCTCCATGGCCGCGTTGTCGCCGGCTGCGCCGACACGGCCCATCGATCCGACCATCTCGAAGCGGCCCAGAGCATGCACGAATCTCCTTGACCTGAACTGAGATCCGCGATCGGAATGCAGAATGCATCCGGCCACCTCGCCGCGGCGTGCCACCGCGTTGCTCAAGGCCGTGGTCGCTAACCGGGACTTCATTCGGGAGTCGATCGAGTACCCGACGATGCGGTTGGAGTACACGTCCTTGATCGCACACAGATAGAGCTTGCCTTCACCGGTGCGATGCTCGGTGATATCGCTGAGCCACAACTGATTTGGACCGCCAGCGGTGAAGTCACGCTCGACAAGATCATCGTGCACCGGCGGACCGACCTTGCCGTTCTTGCCGCGTTTCTTACCGAACACACTCCACAATCGATTCTGCGAGCAGATCCGCCAGGCGGTGCGCTCAGCCATCGGCTCGCCGACATCGCGGGCCTCTTGGACCAGGTAGCGGTACCCGAACTCCGGGTCGTCCTTGTGGGCGTCGAACAGGGCGTTGGCGCGGTAGGCCTCGATCATCTCGGCGTCGGTGATCGGCTGGGCCAGCCAGCGGTAGTACGGCTGGCGGGCGAGCTTGACTACCCGGCACGTCACCGCGACGGGGATCCCGTCGGCGGCGAGCTTGGCGTGTTCCCACTGACTGAGTCCAACCAGTTTTAGAGTCCTGTAGCCCGATGTCGGGCGAGAAGGGACGATGAACGTATGGCTGGTCGGAAGCGGAATTCCGCGGAGGACATTGTGCGCAAGTTGCGCCGCGCCGATGAGTTGGCTGCCGAAGGCAAGACCGGCGAGGAAATCGCCACCGAGCTGGAGGTGTCGCCGGCGACGTTGTACAACTGGCGCCGCTCCTACGGTGGCATGGACACCGACGCCGCCAAAGAGCTCAAGGAGCTGCGCGAGCAGAACGCCCGGCTCAAGCGCCTGCTCGCCGAGGC
>JAUKNU010000001.1:4154587-4405941 GCA_030499155.1 Mycolicibacterium frederiksbergense
GCTCGGCGATGAACGCACAGATCAACGGTGTCGCGGGTCGCTCTCCCGCGCGAAGAAAGTTGTTGCGGCTTTGAGGATTTCGATGGTTTCCTCGAGCTCGCGGTTCTTGCGTTTGAGTTCCCGGTTCTCCCGTGCGATCTCGGAGGGCACCCCGTCGCGGACCCCGGCATCAACCTCAATTTGAGTGATCCACCGGCGCAGCGTCTCCGGCGCGATACCCAGTCGCTTGGCGACCGCAGCCACGCAGGCCGTCCGGGTGTCGTACTCCTCGGCATGGTCGGTGACCAACCGCACCGCCCGGGTCTTGAAATCGTCGTCGTACTTCTTCGGCATGATGCGAACTACCTTCCCTCGAAAGAAGGTGTGCATCAAACACGGGGCGATTCAGATCGCCTCGGGCGGTTTCGGTGATGCCCGCGGCTTGGTGGCTGCGTTGGCGCTGGGCGCCGATGGGGTGAACATGGGCACCCGGTTCATGGCCACCGTGGAGTCCTGCATTCATCAGAACGTCAAGGATGCCATCGTGGCGACCGATGAGCGGGGCACCGAGCTGATCTTCCGCAGTCTGCACAACACGGCGCGGGTCGCGTCCAACGCGGTGTCGCGTGAGGTGGTGGACATTCTCAAGGGTGGTGGTCAGTTCGAGGATGTCAAGGATCTGGTGGCCGGTGTGCGTGGCCGCAAGGTCTTCGATGACGGCGATGTCGATGCCGGTATCTGGACGGCGGGCACCGTGATGGGTCTGATCCACGACATCCCGACCGTGGAGGAGCTGATCTCGCGGATGGTCAGCGAGGCCGAGGACATCATCATCGGCCGGCTGGCCGACATGGTCGCCCGGTGACGGCGGTGCCTATGGCGGATCGCTTGAACGACAGGCTATTTCGTCAATGTGAACTGGCCCACGTCGATCAGGCCGCTGCGGAACAGCGGCGGGCAGCCGAGTAGGTACTTCATGTAGCGGTCGTAGACCTCTTGGGACTGCAGGGCGATGGCTTCGTCCTTGTGCGCCTCCAGCGCCGCGGACCAGTAATCCAGCGTCGTCGGGTAATGGGGCTGCAACGAATGGAACCGGGTCACCGTGAATCCGGGCTTGACGGCATGCGCTTCGACCATCCGCACCGACGGTAACCGGCCGCCGGGGAAGATCTCGCGGACCATGAACAGGCAGAACCGGGCCATCTCCATGCTCAGCGGTATGTTTTTTTCACGGACCTCGTCGGGATGCAGACCCAGGATGGTGTGCAGCAGCATGATGCCGTCATCGGGCATCGCGTTGTAGGCGAAGTCGAAGAAGTCGTCGTATCGGTCGAAGCCGAAATGCTCGAAGGCGCCGATCGACACGATCCGATCCACCGGCTCGTCGAATTGTTCCCAACCACGCAACTCGACCCGCTTGGAGCGGGGGCTCTCCGATGCCGCGAGCAACTGCTCGACATGCGCCTGCTGGTTCGCGCTGAGGGTCAGCCCGATCACGTTGACGTCGTAGCGTTCCAACGCGCGGTTCAGCGTCGAACCCCAGCCGCACCCGACGTCGAGCAACGTCATCCCGGGCTGCAGATCCAGCTTGCCCAGGGCCAGGTCGATCTTGGCGATCTGCGCCTCTTCCAGCGTCATGTCGTCGCGCTCGAAGTAGGCGCAACTGTAGGTCTGCGTCGGGTCGAGGAACAGTCGGAAGAAGTCGTCGGACAGGTCGTAGTGCGCCTGCACGTTCTCGAAGTGTGGCTTCAGTTGCTTGGGCATTGGCGTACGAGCCTTCCTGAAAGTACCGCGGTCCGCACAGATGTCCCCCGACCGTGCGCCACCCGGATTGCTCCGACGGTAGTCCCTTTCGGTGTTCTCCGACGGCTAACGATTGCTGCCGATCCGAAAACGGATATCCTTTGCTCTGAATTGACGGCGCCGCCACATGGCGAGGCGTCACGGTACGCGAGGCCACCACGGCCGGTTCACGGAACGCTCCATCGGGGGAACGGATTGCCGAAGTACTCGATCAGTTTTGCGGTATTCGCTCGCCTCATTCGTGCCTGGTGGAGCGAGCCGGTCGCCTATGCCACCCAGGTGCAGTACTTCACCAAGCGGACCATGTCCAGGACGATCCAGGTCGCGATCGGCGTCGGCACGGGCATCGACGGGATCGTCTCGCTGGTGCTGCTGTGGCCGGCCGCGGGTAATGCCGCGTCCGGTGCCGCCATGGTGACGTTCGCCGCACTCCAGATCGCGTGGGGGCTGGCGTGGTGTGTGCTGCCCTGGCCCACGCGATGGTCGTCGCTCGCCTTCGTCGTGTCGGCCGATATCGCGATCGCGGCGGTGGTGCTGCTGGATGGGAGCTGGCTGTTCGCGCTGTTCGGTTGGTACTTCTTCGCTCTGATGTCGGTGTACGTGATGTTCTTCGACGGGGCGAAAGTGGCTGTGGGGCATGCCCTGTGGGTGGTGCTCACGGCGTGCTTGTTCGTCTCGGGCGCCGGCTCGACGTTCGGCGGCCTCAACCCTCTGGTGACGACGCTTGTATGGGTGGTGCCGATGGCCGCCGCGCCGTTGGGCATCCAGTGCGGCATCTGGGCCATGCGCAATGATGCATACGAGGCGGTCACCGACCCGCTGACCGGATTGCTCAACCGGCGCGGACTGCACCTGCACATCGACGACCTGCTGCACGGCAGTTCCTCCGCCGATGCCGAGGTGGATGTCATGGTGGTCGATCTCGACCGTTTCAAGGACATCAACGATTCCTACGGCCATCCCATCGGCGACGAGGTTCTGATCCGCAGCGCGCGACGGATCAAGGCCGCCGTGCGCGGCAGCGCGTTGGTGGCCCGCGTCGGCGGCGAGGAATTCGTGGTCATCGATCTGGCCGAACCGGGCCGGACCGAGCGTGAATCGGACCGCGTGCGCGATGCGATCGCCGCTCCCGCGGACCCGCCGATCACCGCGAGTGTCGGGGTGACCAGTGTCGCGGTCGCCGACTTCGGCGGTCAGGGCGTGGATTCGGTGACGGTGCTCGACACCATCATCGAACGAGCCGACCGCGCGATGTTCGACGCCAAACGCGACGGCGGCAACGCGACGATCCGCATTCGGCCCTGACCGCGCAGGTCGGCGCCGCTCGTCAGGAGACCCTGACCAGCTCCACCACCGGGATGACGCGTTCGGTCTTGCGCTGGTACTCGCCGAATTGCGGTTCGGCGGCAACCTGTTTCGCGTAGACGCTGTCGCGTTCGTCGCCTTCCAGGACCCGTGCGGTCGCCGCGAAGGTGTCGGTGCCGATCTCGACGGTGATGTCCGGATGGGCGAGGAGGTTGCGGTACCAGTCGGGGTGGGTGTCGGCTCCGCCCTTGCTGGCGAAGATGTAGATTCGGCCGTCGTGCAGCAGCGGCACCAGCGGTGCGATGCGTTCGATTCCGGACTTGGCGCCGGTGTGATGGACCAGGACCAGGGGCTTGCCCTCGAACACCCCGCCCGCCTTGCCGCCGGTCTCCCGGAACTCGGTGATCACGGCGTTGTTCATCTGGTCGAATTCGCGCTTTTCCATGTGCCCAACGGTAGTACTGCTACGCCGGGGCGTTCAGGGTCAGCACCGAGATGTCCGGTGGTGCACCGACCCGCACCGGCGGGCCCCAGAAACCGGCCCCGCGTGAGACGTACAACTGGGTGTCCTGATGGGTCGACAGCCCTGCCAGCGACGGTTGCACCGCCTCCACGATGTACTGGAACGGCCAGGTCTGCCCGCCGTGGGTGTGCCCGGACAACTGCAGATCCACTCCGCGGGCCGCTGCCTCTGCGACCATGACCGGTTGGTGTGCCAGCAGCACCGTCGGTCGTGACGGCTCGGCACCGGCCAGGGCACGATCGAAATCCGGCGGGTCGCCCCGCTCTTCGCCGGCCAGGTCGTTCACACCGGCCAGGTCGAACGCGGCGCCGCCACGCCGGATCGCGGTGTTCTCGTTGCGCAGCGACGACACACCCAACCGCTCCAGCTCATGGATCCACGGCATCGTGTCCTCGACGAAGTACTCGTGATTTCCGGTGACGAAGAAGGACCCTTCGCGAGACACCAAGTCCTGCAGAGGTTCTGCAGCATGACCGAGCTTTTCGACGGTGCCGTCGACGAGGTCGCCGACGATGGCCACCAGATCGGCGTCGGCCTCGTTGATCAGCCGGACCATCCGCTCGGTGTGCCGCCGCCCCAGCAGGGGGCCCAGATGGATATCGGAGACCACCGCGATCCGGAATCCGTTGAACGCCGGATCCAGCCGGCCGAGCCGGACCGGCACCTGCAGGACGTTGGGCGGACCGAGTGCGGTGGCGGCGCCGTAACCGACCAGCCCCGAGGCCGCCACACCCGCCGCCACCGCACTGGTGCGCGCCAGGAACACCCGTCGATTGACTGCCGGTGAGGGCTCATCGAGAGCGGCGGGCTCGACCGTCGAGCCGCGTTTCACCCAGCCGCGCAGCAGCAACCTCACCGGCTCCAGCAGGAGCAGGGCCAGCAGCAGGTACCCGACCAACGCGAACCAGATGTAGCCCGGCCACGCGAACCAGGCGGACTCGTCGATCCCGGTGAACCGCGGAACCATCAGCGTCATCACCAGCAGGGCGGCCAGCGTCAGGAACACAGCAGTCAGGATCCAGCGGGTGCGCCCGGGAGCGGTGGTGTCTCGGATCAACCGTTTCCACACATAGAGGTGTGCCAGCCCGAGGACCGAGCTCAGAATGATGATGAACATGCAGGCGATCAGCCCCGCGCCCGAACCAGACTCATGTCAAAAGCCTAGCCATGGGTCCCCGGGTCCAGGTTTGCTGTGACCACGCTCACCGGCGATTCCGGAATCGGTGGTGGTGCATGGCATGATTCGCCCTCGCACCGGGTACATGGGTGCGGACGGCGAAAGGAACTCCGATGGCTGGTGCCGCTGCAGTGAGTGGACGCACAGTTGGTACCTGTCCGGGATGCGGCTACCCGGTGATGGGCCCGCATCCGTGCGCGGCCTGCGCGCCGCTCATGGCGGCTGCGCAGGGTATGGCCGCGCAGGGTGGTCCGGTCGTCGCCGCCTGAGCACACCACCGTCGACCGCAGCGCCGTCGGCGGCGACAGGTCAGGTGCCAGGCCATGTCGTCGTCAGAATGTCCGGCGACCACGGCGGCCATGACGGCGTGCCCACCGCGAACCCTGCGTGCAACCGGGCCACGATCCGAGGGCCCGTTCGCGCACTGTTGTCGTAGCAGCTGGTGGACTCCGCGCGCATCCCCGCGACGGCTACCAGGTCCCACAGTCGTCGGTAGCGTTGCCGGATCTTGTCTTCGGGCACCTGGTGGCCACCGGCCCGCACCCGAGCCCGCACCCGCTCGACGGCCAGCTCCTCGGGGATCAGCACCACATGCAGCACCACCGCGTAATCCGCGGCCTGCGCGGCATCGATCAGATCGAGTTTCGAGGGATGCGAGAAGACCGTCTCGGCGATGAACGATTCACCGAGCTCGATCAGCTTCGCCCGCGTGTCGGCGGCGATGCGGGCCGCCTCGTAGGCGTGATCGACGGCGGCGCCCGGCCACCGGTGCCTGGCGATCTCGTCGGCGTTGACCACCGGGCTGCCCGGAAGCAGCGGGGCCAGCGTCAGTTCGATGAAGGTGGACTTACCCGCACCGTTGGAGCCGACGACGAGGTCGAGGCGTCTCACCTGTGCGGGTGCAGCACCGACGAGCTGCCGTCGGGCCGGTATTCGACGATCTGCCCGGATTCATCCAGCGCGACGGTGGTGATCCCACGGGCGGCCAGCAGCGCCCCGTAGTCGGTGTCGGCCAGGCTTTCCTCGATGGCCGCCGAGATCTCGGCGTGGAACACGACACCTTCCTCGGTGGTCAGCTCGCCCAATTCCACCCCGCCCGCCAGCGCGGCCTCCACCTTGCGGCGCGCCGCGCTGTGCTGGGCCGATACCGACCGCCCGATCCGCGCCCAGTGGTCCAGCTGCTGTTTGGCCGAACGGCTCTGCCGGGCGCCTTCGGCGGCCGCGCTGTCCATGAGGTCGGCGGCGACCCTGGTCACGCGGTCAGCGGCGTTGGCCATGACGAGCTCCTTCGCATGTAGCAGTCTGCTACAACTGTAGCAATCTGCTACGAAACCTACTGCGGATGGGCTGCCAGGTACTCCGCCACCGGGATCGTGCTGGTCCGCGCATACCCGACGGGCAGCAGCACATCGCCGGCCGTCGTCCGGTAGTACACCTCCCAGTCGTGATAGCCGGCGAACGCCGCCGGATCGGCGGCCAGGACGGCGGCGTAGTTCTTGACCGCCTGCACGTAATGGTCGGAGTTGTTGTACCGGTACAGGGCGTGATCGGGATCGGTGACGAAACCGTTGGCGGCCAGATACCGCCCGGCGGCCATGATGCTGTCGCGCGGCGCGTGGATGTCACCGCCGTCGCCGTAGGCGGCGAATGTCGACGGCAGAAACTGCATGGGACCCTGCGCGCCCGCGGTGCTGGTACCCGCGATGCTGCCCAACCGGGTCTCGATCAGATTCACCGCGGCCAGGTAATTCCAGCCGACACCTGAGGCGGCCTCGGACTCGCGGTAGTGAGCCAGCAGCTCCTCGGCGGGAGGCGGCGCCTCGATCCGCCATGCGGGCAGGGTGTCCTTGGCCTCACCGGTCAGCAGCGCATCGAGGTGCCGCCGCGCCTCGATGTTCAGGTCGTAGGCCGTCAGCAACGGTGGCGGGATTCGGGGACGGGTCAGCCCATCCCATTCCGGGTTCCGGCCGATGACGCGGTAGGCAGCCTGCTGACGACGGGCGGCGGCGCGGCGCGCCTCGGGCGTGGACGACGGATTCCGTAGCGTCTGCTCGTCGGCCACCAGGTCGTCGGCCACCTGAGCGGGCTCCGGTGCCAGCCGGGGCTGGGCCGGCGCCGGTGTGGCCGGAGTCGGTGGTGGTGTTGCGGGCGTTGAGGTTTGCGTCACCACCGGGGGATTCGAGGACGATTCCACCGCCCCCGGGTCCGACCTGTCCGAGCATCCCGCGAGCACGATGAGCATCCCGAAGGCCGCAACGAGCCGGGCGGTGACACCGCGAATCGGCGTGGGGCCAACTCGTGCATTCGTGTCCATCGGGCGGTGTCCGAGCGGTAATTTGCGGTACAGATTCGGCGAGCAGCGTATGGCAACGATGAGGCGACGATAGCAACGCCGCGCAGCGAATCGATCGTCACCGTGCGCCGACCCGGCGCGCGGACATCGGAAGGAACGTCATGGGTTACGCCAAGCACATCGGTCGGGTCGGCGCTTTGGCGGTAACCCTGGGGGTGGGGGTGGCGCTGGCGTCGGCGCCGACCGCTTTCGCCGAGACGGGGGACTCGTCATCTTCTTCCTCGTCGTCGTCGAGTTCGAGCGGTTCCTCAAGCTCGTCGAACACCGGCACCACCAGCAGCACGTCGTCGGACTCGAGCTCGTCGAGCACCGGAGCGCAGAAGACCACCCGGTCGGCCCGATCGGCCGCCGGCTCGGGCTCCGGCGCCGTCACCGTGCCGCTGGCCGACCGCACCTCCCCGGTGCGCGCGAGGACCGCGCGCACCGCCAAGACCAGCCCCTTGTCGGCGGGCGCGCCGGCCGAGCCCGCCGTCACGCTGATCACCATCCCGGTGAACCCGTCGGCACCTCTGGTCAATCCGGATCCCGGAACCCCGCCGGTGGAAGCGCCCGCGGCGTTGGCGGCGCTCGGCGCGGTACGCGACGAGCTGGAACGCAACACCTTGCGCCGCAACGCCACCAGCGGACCGCAGGTCGGCATCGCCGCGGTGGACACCCCGAACGTCTTGGTCATCGGAGTGGACGGCACCAACCTCAGCCGGGTGCTCGCCGACCCGACCAATGTCAACTTCTTCAACCTCATCCAGGGCAGCTCGACCGCCCCGTCGAGCATCGTCGGGCACACCACCATCTCCAACCCGTCCTGGTCGACCATCCTGACCGGCAACTGGGGCGAGAAGACCGGCGTCATCAACAACATCTTCACGCCGTGGACGTACAACAGGTGGCCGACGGTGTTCAACCAGCTCGAGGAGGACCACGACGACGGCATCCAGACCACGGCGGTGGCCAACTGGGACGTGATCGCCGCCATCGCCGCCGCGGGTGGGGACCTGGGCGCAGACCTGGTGCGCTACATCGGGAAACGCGAGGACGACCCGAACTGGCTGAAGACCGATGACGCGGTCGGTGACACCACCGAACTGATCATTGCCGACTCGAACCCGACCGTCGCGAACTTCGTCTTCAGCTATTTCGTGGGCGTCGACGAGAACGGCCACATGTACGGTGGCGCCTCCGAGGAATACAAGCTGGCGCTGAACAACTTCGACCGCAACCTCGGCGAGATCATGGCCGCGGTCGATGCCTGGGAGACGGCCAACAACGAAGAGTGGACCATCGTCCTGGTCACCGATCACGGACACCAGCCGCAGCGCGGACTCGGGCACGGCTTCCAATCACCGGACGAGACCGAGACATTCGTCATCGTCAATGGTCCCGGGTTCACGCCGGGCGCAATCAACCTGCAGTACCAGATCGTCGATGTCACTCCGACCGTGGTGACGCTGTTCGGTGGGACCCCGCGGGCGAGCGACGGCACGTCGATGACCGAACTCACCAACAATGTCATCCCGATCAACAACGATGCGGCGCTGCGCGAGGCGCTGCAGGACCTCATCTCCAAGAACGGCTACCCGGACACCATCACCAACATCTCCCTCGGGGTGCGCACCATCTTCACCTCGATCCCGTACTTCCTGGTCGATATCGTCGACGGCATCGTTGGCGGCATCAAATCGGTTGCTGCACAGAATATTCCGATAGTGAGCCTGCTGGCCGGGCTGGCCGTCGGGCCGGTGGCTTTCATCGGGGATCTGGGGTATGTGGCGACGAACTTCGTGGCTCAGGTCGTGGCCCGGATCACCGGTGTCACCGGCGCCAGCATCTACCCGTTCTGGCCGCCGGCAGCACCGGACTTCCCGTCGTACACCCCGCCGGCGCCGCCCTCGATGCTGGTCGGACTGCAGGTGTGCGGGGACCCGGCGCTCGGCGCCTGTGTGGACCCGTCGATCGCGGTCTGAGGCTCAGGGCTTCATCGAACCGAGGTAGTAGGACTCGCGGCCGGTGGGGTAGCCGCCCCCATCGGTCGCGATGTGGATGTGGTCGAAGTGGTTCAGCGTTTCCGAGCCATAATCGGCGGTCCAGCTCGGTGCGCCGATGCCCGGGTAGAAGCCCTGCCGCCAGATGACGTGGATGACGCCCCAGCGTTCGGCGTTGGCCAGGGCGAGTCCGGCGATCTGATTGCCGAGTTCGATCCCCGCGTCGCTGCCGTGGTTGGGGATCATCACGTCGATGGCCAGCCCGTTGGGATGCCACTTCAGCGGATCCTGGCGGTAGCCGCCGATGGTGGTGATCTCGGGATACATCATGCTGATGGCGCGGGCCACCCAGATGGTCTTGACCTGGAGGCCCTGCTCGGGCGTGACGCCCGCGTCGAGCGGGAAGTCGAGTACCCGGGTGTCCACCGGTGCGCTGACCGCCAACAGTTCGGCCTCGGTGGGGGCCTGAGCGGCGCCGGTGGGCAGCAGGGGCGCCGCGGGTTCGGCCGGGGCCTGGCCCGGGACGGCGGCCTGCGGGAGCTCGACCGGGCGCGGGGCCGCGTTCTGGGCGTACAGCGCGCCCGCGGAGATGATGATGGAGCCGGCGATCGCCAACCACCGTCCCCGGTTCGCGGCTAACAGGTTTCTGCCCACGCTGAGCACTTTAAAGGCCGGATCGGGCGTGCGGTGTCAATGTCGGCGAACTGTTTCCGCGTGCCGGGACGCCACCTCGGTCCCGACGGGATGCGCTGCGGGGCAGCAACCGGGTCACGCGACTTGTGATCAGTGCGGAAACAGACCCACAGCAAAATTGTGCCGATGTCAAGAGGTACGTCGGTGGGCGCCGTATTGGTGGGAAAAGTGCGGACAATGGCCGATTTGAGACGGCGGGCGCAACACTTTTGCCCGGCTTGTCGCAAACTGAGAGATTTCTAAGCGCGTGTCTGCCATACTTCGGGCGGCAAATTGGGTCAGGTTAAGGAGTAGCGGTGGGAAACGTGCCCAGCACAATCTTTTCGGCATTGGCGGCGGGTGTATTGGCGACCACGGGCGTCACCGTCATCTCGGTGGACGGTAATGGAACGGAGGTAGCCGGCCCGGCAGCGGTGTCCACCCCCGCGGTGGTGCACGCCCAACCGGTACTGGCGGCCGCCGTGTCGCCCAATCCGTCGCCCAACGCGCTGTACGGCGCCCAGATCGGCGGCGCGCCCGAAGCTTCGGTGCCCGGCGCCGTAGACACCGGCGGAACCCTGATCACGTTCGCTCCCACCGGTGGCGGCACCGACGGCTCGCCCGCCGGGGGCGGGTCCTCCTCGCGCGCGGCCGCCGGAAGTGGCGCGGCCCCCTTCACTCCCGAGGTCCTCGCCGACGCCGTCGCGCGTACCGGCGGAGATTCCAACACCGAGGTCACCGTGATGGTGGCCGATGCCGCCGGAGCGTTGCAGGTGGCCCAGACCACCCTCGGCGATCTGCCCGGCGCCATCGCCGGACTGCTCGGCGACATCGGCGGCCGCATCCCGGTCGTCAGCTTCTTCGTGCGCAACGGCACCCTGTCCAATCCGGATGGCGGCCTGCTGATCGGCAACGGCTTCAGCTCCATCACCGCAGGCGTGAACGGCGGCCGTGGCGGCCTGCTGTTCGGTAACGGCGGTGCCGGTGGCTTCGGCGCCGACGGTGGCCAGGGCGGTCTGCTCGGCAGCGGCGGCGACGGTGGCCTCGGCGGCGGAAATGGCGGAGCGGCGGGCCTGCTGGGCAACGGCGGCAGCGGTGGTGACGGTTCCGGGCTGAACGCCGACGGCGGCAACGGCGGCCGCGGCGGTCTGCTCTTCGGCAACGGCGGCAGTGGCGGAGCCGGTGATCAGGCCGGCGCGGACGAGACCGGTGGCGCGGGTGGCGACGGTGGCCAGGGCCTGTACGACCCGGGGCGCGGCGGTGATGGCGGAAGCGCCACCGCCGGCACCGGCGGTTCGGCGGTCGGCGGCGCCGGTGGCACCGGTGGTGTGGTCGAGGTCGGCAGCGGCGGATGGGGCGGCACCGGCGGTGATGCCACGGCCACGGACGGAACCGCAACCGGCGGTGCTGGTGGCACCGGCGGCGGCAATGCCATCGTCGGCAGCGGCGGACGCGGCGGCAACGGCGGCAACGGAACCTCCGAGACCGGTGAGGCCGCAGGCGGATCCGGCGGCTCCGGTGGCGGCAGCGGCCTGGTGCTCGGCGGTGGCGGCCGCGGCGGCAACGGTGGCAACGGCACCAAGGAAGCCGAAGGCGGAATCGGCGGCGACGGCGGCTCCGGTGGTGACGGTCGCGGAATCCTGACCGGTGGCGGTCGCGGTGGCAACGGCGGAAACGGCGTCGGCGACCAAGGTCTCAACTCCGGAACCGGCGGCAGCGGCGGCAACGGCGGTAGCGGCAACTTCGGCGGCATCGGTGGCAACGGCGGCAACGGCGGCGAGTCCAACGGCGCCCCCGGTCAGGGCGGCGGCCCCGGCGGGCGCCCCGGCAACACCGGCGGCAACGTCGTCTGATCGCAACACGCAGTAGGAAGGGCCGGTCCTGGAACTCAGGACCGGCCCTTTCTCGTTGGCCACCTGGGTGTTGCCCGGCGTTCATCCGGGTTGGTCAAGATCACTCGACTTCACCGCCAACTGAACAGGGGTCCCCATGACGTCGAACCTGGGCCGCGTGACGGCCGCGGCCGCGGTCACCGCACTGCTCGCGGCCGCCTGCTCGCCGAGCACACCGGAGGACAACGCCGGTGCGCCCGCCCCGCAGACGCAGCGCGCGACCTCGCCGATCGACTTCGATCTGCCCGACGCCGAGCGCTACCACCGCCTGGCGACCTACCCGGTGTACCTGAACCGTCCGGCCGGGGAGGACCCCGCGACCGAGACCGTCGCCGAGATCTCGACGGTCACCCCAGACGGCAACACCGTGATCTACACCGATGCCGCGGCCAAGCGCATCGGGTTCGCCGACATCCGCGACCCGCTGAAACCTGCCGGCCTGGGCACACTTTCACTGGCCGAGCTCGGGCACGCCGACGACCAGCCGACCTCGGTGGCCGCCCACGGCGAGTTCGTCCTGGTCGTCGTCGACACCACCGGCGGTGACTTTGCCAACCCCTCCGGCCGCGTCGACATCGTCCGCGTCGCGGACCGGACCCGGGTACACAGCATCGACCTCGGCGGCCAGCCCGACTCGATCGCCATCAGCCCGGACGGATCCTTCGCCGCCATCGCCATGGAGAACCAACGCGACGAGGAGTTCACCCCAGCGGGCGGCGAGGAGGGCGACCTGCCCCAGCCACCGACCGGGTTCCTGCAGCTGCTGACCCTGACCGGGGCGCCCACGGACTGGACCGCACGCAAGGTCGACTTCGACGCCGAGCAGGCCCGCGCCGCCGGCCTGGACACCCCCGAAGACCTTGAGCCCGAATACGTCAGCATCAACTCGCGCGGTCAGGTCGCGCTGACCCTGCAGGAGAACAACGGCGTCGCCATCATCGACGGCAAAACCGGCACCGTCTCCTCGATCTTCACCGCCGGCACCCAGGCCGTGGACGGTATCGACACCGCCGAGGACGGCGCCATCGACCAGAGTGGTGCGATCGAGGCCGTGCCGCGCGAGCCCGACGCGATCGGCTGGATCGGCGTCGATCACGTGGCGACCGCCAACGAGGGGGACTGGAAGGGCGGCACCCGCGGCTGGTCGGTCTTCGATGCGGCCACCGGCGAGGTGGTGTGGGATGCCGGGAACTCCGTCGAGCAGCTCGCGGTTCGGACCGGCCTGCACATCGAGGGGCGCGCCGAGTCCAAGGGGCCAGAGCCCGAGGGCCTGGCCATCACCGAGATCGACGGGCGTCCAACGGCATTGGTGGCCTCCGAGCGGAGCAACTTCGTCGCCGCCTATGACGTGAGCGATCCGGCGGCCCCGGTGTTCCGGCAGATCCTGCCCACCACACCAGGACCGGAAGGCATCCTGGCCGTCCCCGCACGCAATCTGCTGGTCATCTCGTCGGAGGCCGACGACGCCGAGAACCGGGTACGAGCGTCGGTCACCATCTACGGTTACGGCGACGCGTTCGCCGCCGATGGCGGCAGGCCGGCGTTCCCGTCGATCATCTCGGGTGATCTCGACGGCGCCCCGATCGGCTGGGGTGCGCTCGGCGCGCTCGCCGCGGACCCGGCCGCGCCGGAGCGGCTGTTCACCGCCACCGATAACGCCTACGGCCCGGCACGCATCCTCAGCGTCGATCTGTCCGAGACGCCCGCGCTGATCGACAGCCAGCTCGTCGTCACCGAGGACGGCAAGCCCGTCAGCCTCGACATCGAAGGAATCGCCGCGCGTCCGGACGGTTTCGTGCTCGCCGTGGACGGCGAGGATGGTACCGGCAACGAGCTGATCAACGTCGCCACCGACGGCAGCATCAAGGATCGGATCGCGCTGCCCGCCGAGATCGCCGCGGAGCTGGGCGGGCAGGGGCTGGAGGGCGTGGCCGTCGACGGTGACCACGTCTGGGTGGCGCTGCAGCGCGAGCTGAAATCCGACCCGTCGGGTGTGGCTCGCATCGGCCGCTACGACCCGGCCGACAAGTCCTGGCAGTGGTTCGGCTACCAGCTGGATTCGACTGACGCCGAGGGTGATTGGATCGGGCTGTCCGAGATCGCGGTACATGACGGCGCGTTGCTGGTGCTCGAGCGGGACAAGCTCAACGGGCCCGATGCCCGCGTCAAGGCGATCTACCGGGTGCAGATTCCCGCCGAGGACGGGGTGAGCGGCACCGAGGTGCCGAAGGTCCTGCCCAAGACGCCTGCCCGGGATCTGCTGCCCGATCTGCAGGCCACCAGGGGATTCGTGCAGGAGAAGGTCGAGGGCTTCGCCGTCGCCGGCAACGGCAACCTGTACGTCGTCACCGACAACGACGGGCTCGAGGAGGCCAACGGCGAGACCGTGTTCCTCGACCTCGGGCCGGCCGGAGAAGCGCTGCGCGGATAGCGGCTCGCACTACCCGCGAGATTGTCGTTATCGCGCGAAAGCTCGAGTGGAGGCATCGATAACGGCAACCTCGCGGGACAGACCGTATCCGGCGGACGATAATCACCCCGATGAAGACTGTCGGCACGATCATCTGCCTGCTGGGCGCCGGCGCCGCGATATGGCTGGCGTTCACCACCTCGATGGACGTGTCGATGGCCGGTTTCCCGGACGGGCACGTCACCGATTACGGGGCGGCGGTCGACACACCGCTGCAAGTGGTCATGTGGGCCGCGGTGGGTTTCGCCATTCTGTTTCTGGGCCTGACCTTTTCACCGGTACGCTCACGCTCCGGCGCGATCGGGTTGCCCGTCGCGGTGCTCGCCTTCGTCGCCGTGGCGCTGGTCGCCAAGGTGGGTGTGCCGTGGTACTACGGCACCCACCTCGGTCTGGACAACGGAGCCGGCGGTTAGCCGAACCGCTAATCCTCCTTGCGGATGAGCTTGCCCAGTGCCTTGCGGTCGGCGGACAGCAGCTCGTCGATGCGCTCCTGGTTCACGTCGGCGACGATGATCTCGCCGACCTCCTGGTAGACATTGCTGAAAATACCGTGCTTCTTCATCTTCTCGGTCTGATAGATGTTGTCCTCGGTGGGCGTCACGTAGTACACGATCTCCGGCTTGAACCGGTGGATGAGCCACAGGTGGATCACGTCCATCAGGCGCTTCTTACGCAGCTTCTCGGCGTAGGTGTTCTGATCGCGCACCGTCAGGATGTTGCGTCCGTGCCGGTCCTTGATGGGGTCGACCACCACATCGGCGAGCTTGTCGTCCCCGTCGCCGTAGATACCGAGCTCGAGCACATCGGAACCGGCCCGGCGGGGACGCAACTGCACCCGCAGGGTCTCGCCGATCTGGTAGTGCTCGCCCCACAGCGCCAACCATTCCTCCAGCAGCTTGCGGGGAACCTCGGTCTGCACCAGATGCTGATGCTGGGTGGAGCCCTTGCCCATCGATTTGGTGGTCGCCGTCCGCCCCGATGAGGCGGCCAGCGCCGCATCGCTGCGCGGCCCGCCGACGAGGGTTTGCGGTGTGCGGTAGGGGGATTCGACCAGGCGCATCTTGCGCTGCAGCCGGGCCAGCGACAGCATGCCGTCCTGCAGCAGCGCGGTCGCGAACTCCTCGGCCGCCACACCGTCGATCTGATGCCCGCCGTAGGTCATGAAGTTGAAGACGAACCCGAGCTTGCCGATCTCCTCCGGGAAGGCCCGCATCTCGTCATCGCTCATGCCGGTGGTGTCCCAGTTGAACGACGGTGACAGGTTGTAGGCCAGCATCTTGTCCGGGTAGACGGCGTGGATGGCGTGCGCGAACTCGCGGGCATCTGCCAGATCGGCGGTCTTGGTCTCCATCCAGAGAATGTCGGCGAAGGGTGCGGCCGCCAGCGACTTGGCGATCGCATACGGGATACCGCCGCGAATCTGGTAGTACCCCTCGGGGGTTTTCACCCGCTCCGGATCCCACGCCACGTCGGCGCCCAGTTCCTTGGCCTTGCCCCGCGCCACGTACAGCGACGCCTGGGCGGCGAACGCGCGCCACTCCGCCGCGCTCAGCTCGGCCTTCTCGCCCTCCCGCTCCCGGAACTCCAGCAGCTCGGCGACCGCGTCACCGTAGGTTTCCAGCCCGGCGTCGTTCTGCCAGGCCTCCACGAACTGCGATTCCACCCCGTCGAACAGGGCGTCGACGGATTGGCCGGGATCCTTCTTGTAGGCCTCGACGGCGGTGGCGATCGCGGCGAGGATGCCCTGGCTCTCCAACCAGGCCTCGGCCGCGGCGTACTCGCCGTCGGGCAGCGCGTAGAGCAGGTGACCGTTGAGTTCGTTCACCCCGAGCGTGTGGAAATGCCGGGTCATCGCCAGGAAACACGACTTGTACGGCGGGATCTTCAGATTGGTGGCCCCCAGCAGGAACGGCTGGTCGCGCTCGTCGGCCCGGCCGTCGATCAGGTTGGCCGCCTCGGCATCGGTGCGGGCCACGATGATGCCGGGCACTCGCATGATGTCGAGCTGGAACCTGGCGGTGTTGAGCCGCTTGATCTGTTCGTCCGACGGAACCAGCACCTTGCCGCCCTGGTGGCCACACTTCTTGGTGCCGGGCCGCTGATCCTCGATGTGGTAGCCGGGCACGCCGGACTCGACGAAACGGCGAATCAGGTTGCGCACGTGTGGATCACCACCGTGGCCGGTGTCGGCGTCGGCGATGATGAACGGCCGGTAGTCCACCGCCGGCGTGCTCGCACGCTGCTCGGGGGTCATCTTCAGCCGCAGGTACTGCTGATTGCGGTCAGCGGTGAGCAGGGCGCGCACCAGTCCGGCCGCCTCATCGGGAACCTGGCTCAACGGGTAGCTGGCCAGATCGGGTCCGGGGTCCTCGTTGATCGAGCCCTTGGCCGAGGTGGCCCAGCCGCCCAGATAGATGCCCTCGATGCCCATTCGCTTCATCGTCACGGCCTGGCCGGGGGAGTAGGGCCCGAAGGTGGTGATGCTCTTCTTCTGACCGAACAGTTCGCGCAGCCGGGGGAAGAAGGCCGTCGCGGCCTCGCGGGCCACCGGGTAGTCCGAGGGGATGGTGCCGCGCTGTTCGGCGACCTGACGGGCCGAGTAGAGCCGGGTGATGCCCTCGAATCGGGGGCTGTCGAAGTACTCCTGGGTGGCCGCCACATCCTGTTCGAAGTCCTGTTCTCCGGATGTGGCGCCGGCTGCGCGTTTGGCCATGTGTCTGCTCCTCTTCGAGCTCGGGTCCCTTGATTATCGCGGGGCGCGCCGTGCGCCGGAGGCGAGTTGGGCAATTGCGCACGGCCGCAACGGACTGAGCCCTAGGCTGCCCACCATGTCTATCGACCGGGCGGCACTGGCCGTGGGCGGTATCCGATTGGCCTCGGGCATCTCGTTTCTCGTCGATCCCCTGCGGGCCAACAAACTGTGGGGTTCGCCCGACAAACCCGACGCCACCGCGCAGCTGCTGTTGCGCTCGATGGGATACCGCGACGCGCTGATCGGCGGCTTGATGCTGTCCGCGGCGCTACGCGGAAAGGACACCCGCGGCTGGTTTTTGGCCTCCGGCGGGGCCGACGCCGCCGATCTGCTGGGCGGCGCCGGTGTGCATCACGAGATGCGGCGCTCCCAGCAGGTGATCGGGCTCGGCGGTGCGGTGCTCGGGATCGGGGTGGGGTTGTGGGGCGCGACCCGGCGCTCAGATACCGGCGAAACCCGCGTACCCGGCGCGCCCACGGGCGGGTGAGCCCCCGGTACGCGAGTTTCGCCGGGTCATGGCTCCTCGATGATGTCGCGGCGATACCGGTGTGCGGCCAGCGCGTAGCAGCCGATCGCGAGGAACTGCATGGTCGGCACCAGGATCAGCAGCGCGCGGCCGAGCGCCTGCGGGCCCAGCTCGGCGGTCAGCGAATCGCTGATCACGCCGGTCAGGAACGGTCCCACCGAGCCCAGCGTCGCATTGAAGAACAGGAAGATGGCCGATGCCGTCGCGCGTTGTTCGGGCAGCACCAGCCGCTGGATCGCCGCGATGGACGGTGCCAGGTACGCGGTGCCGATGACATAGCCCAGGGCCAGCAGCCAGACGCACGCCAGTTGGCTCTCGACCACGAATGCCAGCGCCGACGCCGGCAGCAGTACCGCGATCAGGATGACCACGATCCACAGCAGCCAGCGCGGATCCCGGGATGCCAGCCGGTCGGCGATGCGGCCCACGATCAGCAGCCCCAGAATTCCGAGCAACCCGGTGGCCAGGCCGTAGGAGATGCCGACCTCGCCGAGTGACATCCCGCGGGTGCGCATCAGGAATGCGGGGGCGAAGGTGGTCAGCGAGTAGCCGGCCGCCGAGACCAGCGCCGTGCCGGCCACCATGGCCAGGAAGCTGGGCTTGCGCAGCAGGTCCCACCAGTTCACCGCCGCGGCCCGCTCGCGCGGCGGCGGGGTGGGCAGACTCTGGCGGCTGCCGACCACCCACAGCACCAGCGGCGCCAGCAGCACACTGATACCGCCCATCACCACAAAGGCCATCCGCCAGCCCATGCTCTCGGCGAGCAGGCCGCCGCCGAGCAGGCTGGCGGCACTGGCCAACGGGATGGACATGGTGATGACCGCCAGCGGTGCCGACCGCTTCTCCGGGACGAAGTTGCGCGCCACATAGGCGTGCGCGGCGGGGGTGCTGCCCGCCTCGCCGACGGCCACGCCGACCCGGGTCAGGGCGAGCTGGAAGCCGGACTGGACCGCGCCGCCGAGCATGGTCATCGAGCCCCACAGCGTCAGACAGCCGGCGATGACCGCGCCGAACATTCCCCGGTCGGCGACGCGGGCGATCACGATGCCCAGCACGGCGTACACGATGAGAAAGCCGAACCCGTTGATGACGCCGATTGCGGTGTCCGACAACGCCAGATCCTGCTTGATCGGTTCTGCCAGCACACCCGGCAGGAAGCGGTCGACGTAATTGAGTGTGCCGACGGCGGCGAGCACCGCGACGGCGGCCCACGCGCGGCGCGGCCCGTGCGTGGCCTGGGGTTCGAGCGGGGCGGTCGACATCGTCTCCTCCGGGTCCGGAACTGGCCGACGTAGCTTTACAGAGCCGTTTCAGATTGTCAGGTGTTTCCTGGCGGGCGCGGCCCGGGCGCCGAAATCGCTAACACCGGATTGACCAATTGTTAACACAAGGCAACCTTGCCTTTGAAACGATGCGGAGCGGAAAACGCCCGCGTGTTCAACCTACGGACGGAGTTGCCGTCGTGACCGAATTCCTCGACACCCTCAACGGGTACATCTGGAGCAATGGGCTGGTCTATCTGTGCCTGGCCGCCGGCGTGTACTTCTCCATCCGCTCCCGGTTCGTCCAGGTGCGTCAGTTCAAAGAGATGATCCGGCTGATGCTCAAGGGCGAGAAATCGCCGTCCGGTGTCTCCTCATTCCAGGCGCTGACGATGTCGCTGGCCGGCCGGGTGGGCACCGGCAACATCGCCGGTGTCGCCACCGCGATCGCGTTCGGCGGCCCGGGTGCGCTGTTCTGGATGTGGGCGGTGGCATTCCTCGGTGCCTCGACGAGCTTCGTCGAGTGCACCCTCGGACAGATCTACAAGACCCGCGACACGCTGACCGGTGAATACCGCGGCGGACCGGCCTACTACCTGAGCAGGGCGATGGCGCACACCAAGGCCGCCCCACTGTTCAAGGTGTACGGCCTGGTCTTCGCCGCGGTCACGGTTCTGGCCTGCGGTGTGCTGCTGCCCAGTGTGCAGTCGAATTCGATGGCCTCGGCGATGAACCAGTCCTGGGGCGTGTCCAAGTGGGTCGTCGCGGTGTGCACCGTGATCCTGCTGGCATTCGTGATCATCGGCGGCGTCAAGCGTATCGCGGCGTTCGCCTCGATCGTGGTGCCCTTCATGGCGGTGGTCTACATCGTGCTTGCGATGATCATCGTGTTCGCCAATGCCGATGCGCTGCCCGGAATGCTCAAGCTGATCTTCGAGAGCGCCTTCGGCCTCGATGCCGGATTCGGCGCCATCGTCGGCGCCGCGGTGATGTGGGGCGTCAAACGCGGCATCTACTCCAACGAGGCCGGCCAGGGCACCGGCCCGCACGCCGCCGCGGCCGCCGAGGTGTCCCACCCCGCCAAGCAGGGCCTGGTGCAAGCCTTTGCCGTCTACGTCGACACCCTGTTCATCTGTTCGGCGACCGGCTTCCTGATCCTGTCGACCGGCGCGTACCGGGTGTACGAGGGTGAAAGCGACACCGGAGCCGTACTCGCCGAGGGTGGCGCCCTGGGCGCCGACGCCGAGGTGGGGCCGTCCTTCGTGCAGACCGGTTTCGACACCCTGTGGCAGGGCGGCGGGTCGAGCTTCGTCGCGGTGTCGCTGGCGTTCTTCTGCCTGACCACCATCATCGCCTACTACTACATGGCCGAGACCAACCTGCGTTTCCTGCTGGGCAAGGCCGCAACGATCAAGGTTCCGGTGATCCGCGGCACCGTCGGTGGCGATGCCACGTTGGTGTTGCAGGCGGTGATCCTCGGATCGGTGGTCTCCGGTGCCGTGTCGACGGCGACCGAGGCCTGGACCCTCGGCGATATCGGCGTCGGCCTCATGGCCTGGCTCAACATCATCGGGATCCTGATCCTGCAGCAACCCGCCTACAAGGCGCTGCGCGACTACGAACGACAGAAGAAGGAGGGCCTCGACCCGATCTTCGACCCGACGGCGCTGGGCATCGTGGGCGCCACGTTCTGGGAGACCCGGGACCCGTTGACCGGCAAGGAGCGGGTGCCCGAAACGTCGCGTTCCTAGAATCGGGGCATGGCGAAAAGGGCGGTGGCGGTGCTCCTGATGCTGGCCGTGGCGGGTTGCACCCGTCCGGTCGACGCCCCGCAGGCCCGACCGGCACCCCCGGTCGGGCCGATCTCGCCGCTGCAGGTCGGCGACCTGCTCAGCCCGGAGATCGTGCACAAGGACGGCAACCTGTTCGCCACCGTCGAACCGGAACGCTGCGCCGGGGTGGCCCGCGAGGTCGATCCGCCGTTCATCGTCGAGCACGCCCCCGAGGCGCGCGACGGCGGGCACTGGTCGACCGGTGTCGGCGGGGTCGAGGCCGTGGTCGAGGAGATGGTGGCGGTCATGCCGTCGGACTTCTCGGCGCGGGACGCGCTGACGGCGGCGCGTGGCACCGTCGACGCGTGCCGCGACACCCCGGTCACCGTGACGACGATGTACGGCCGCACGTACACGTTCAGCGTGGAATCGGCGCCGGACGCGCCCGAGGGTGCGGTGTTGTGGTCGTTGCGGGCCGCCGAGTGGAACTGCGACAACCTGTTCGTCGCCGCCCACAACGCCGCCATCGAGATGACGAGCTGCGGCGTCGCCGGCGGCATCGATGTCGCCACCGCCGCCGAGGACGCCCTCACCCGCATCGAGGCGTTGGCCGACAACCGCGCCTAGACACGGCACAGTCGGGTAGTCCTACTCATCCCGCCGGTGCCGCGGGTCGGGCACGCTGTACCCATGCCGCTCGCCAGACTGCTTCCCGCACGCGACAGTGTCGCGAACCCCGCGCCCGGCCGCGACCGCGCCATCGATGTGGCGCGGCTGTCGGCCCTGGTGACCGTCATGTTCGGGCACTGCGCACTGCTGCTGGCCACCGTCAACGAGAACGGCCTGCGCATCGGGAACATCCTCGGGGAACTGCCGCAGCTGTCGCCCATCACCTGGGTGGTGCAGGTCATGCCGCTGTTCTTCTTCGCCGGCGGTGCCGCCGGCGCCTACGGCTGGCACCCCGACGGGTCGGCGGCCGGCAAGGCCTGGGGCAGCTGGCTGGTCGGCCGGACCCAGCGGTTGTGCCGGCCGGTGTTCTGGTATCTGGCGTTCTGGACGGTGGCGCTGCTGGTGGCCCGGCTGACCCTGGGGGCGGAATCCGCCGACCGGCTCGGCCGCGAATGTGTGGCACTGCTCTGGTTCCTCGGCGTCTACCTGGTGGTCATCGCCTTCGTGCCGGCCCTGACCCGGCTGCGCAGCGCGGGTGCGTTCGCCGCGGTGATCGCGGCGCTGGTGGTGGCGGCCGCGCTGATCG
Source organism: Mycolicibacterium frederiksbergense (assembly GCA_030499155.1). Classification (GTDB taxonomy): domain Bacteria; phylum Actinomycetota; class Actinomycetes; order Mycobacteriales; family Mycobacteriaceae; genus Mycobacterium; species Mycobacterium frederiksbergense_A. Next base: position 4,176,308 of record JAUKNU010000001.1, read on the forward strand.
ACCAGGTGCGCTTCGCGGTCGGCTCCGCCGAGGCCGGGGTGCTGAACTTCGTCATCGTCTGGCTCATTCCGGTCGTCATCGGCGTCGGCTACGCCCGCCGCCTGATCCGGCCGCGGATGGCGCTGCTCACTGCCGCTGCGGCGCTGGCGACGCAGGTGCTGCTCGTCGTCTACGGGCCCTATGAGGTGGCGCTGGTCACCAACGGCAGCACCGACGGGGTGTCGAATGTGTCCCCGCCGACGGTGCTGCTCGCGGTGCACTGCATCTGGATGACGGGTCTGTTCGTGGCCATCGCCGGGATCGTCGAGCGGCTCGCCGAACGCCCGCGGGTCTGGTACGTCGTCGCCGTCGGCAACGGGGGAGCGATGACCCTCTACCTCTGGCACATCCCGGCCATCGCGGTCGCGGCGTTCAGCCTCAACGCATTCGGCCTTGACGCCTGGGATGTGCACGCCCCGAACTTCTGGGCACTGCTCGCCCTGCGCGCGGTGGTGTTCGCCGTCGTGATGCTCGCGACGTTCCTGCTGCTGTCCCCGCTGGAACACCGCAGGCTGCCGTGGTGGGATGACGCGGTCGGGGCCACCGGTGCCCGCTCGACGGCGGCCGGGGTGCTGGTGTGCCTGGCCGGGGTGGCGATGCTGCTGGTCGCCAAGAACGGTCTGGCCGGTGCCGACGGCTGGGTGCCGCTGGCCTGCTTCCTGGTCGCGGTGCTGGCGGCGCGCGCATGCGCGGGCGTCAGGGGACATGTCAGCGGGGTTCGGTAGGGTCTGCGGGTGACTTCGAGTGCACCCGTGGGGACCATCACATCTGTAAATGCCCGTCTCGCTGCGGAACTGGCCGTGGCCGAGGGGCAGGTGGCCGCCGCTGTGCGACTGCTCGACGAGGGGTCGACGGTGCCGTTCATCGCGCGGTACCGCAAGGAGGTGACCGGCAGCCTCGACGACGGGCAGCTGCGCACCCTGGAGGAGCGACTGGCCTACCTGCGCGAGATGGACCAGCGCCGCGAGGCCGTGCTGGCCTCCATCGAGGAGCAGGGCAAGCTCACCGACGAGTTACGCGCAGCGCTGTGGGCGGCCGACACCAAGGCCCGTATCGAGGACATCTACCTGCCCTACAAGCCGAAGCGGCGCACCAAGGCGCAGATCGCCCGGGAGGCCGGTCTGGAACCGTTGGCCGACCGGTTGCTGGCCGACCCGACCGTGGCACCCGAAACCGTCGCCGCGGAATTCCTCCGCGAGGAGGTCGCCGACGCCGCGGCCGCGCTCGACGGGGCACGACACATCCTGATCGAACGGGCCGCCGAGGACGCCGAACTGGTCGGCGAGGTGCGCACCACATTCTGGAACGACGGCACGCTGCGCACCGCCCCGTGGTCCGAGGAGGCGGCCAAAAGCCCGGCGGGACAGAAGTTCCGGGATTACTTCGAGTTCTCCGAGCCGCTGGAGAAGATGCCGTCGCACCGGGTGCTCGCGGTCATGCGCGGTGAGAAGGAGCAGATCCTTGCGCTGAACTTCGACGGCGGGGATGAGCTGGCCTATCAGGCCCGCATCGCGCGGAGCCTCGGCATCGACATGACCGCCGGGGCGGCCGCCACCACCTGGCTGGCCACCACGGTGCGACTGGCCTGGCGCACCAAGCTGATGATCTCGGCCGCCGTCGATGCCCGCATCCGGCTGCGGCAGCGCGCCGAGGCGGACGCGGTGGCCGTGTTCGCCCGCAACCTGAAAGACCTGCTGCTGGCCGCTCCCGCGGGCACCCGCACCACGCTCGGCCTGGATCCGGGCTTCCGGACCGGCGTCAAGGTGGCCGTGGTGGACAGCACCGGCAAGGTCGTCGACACCTGCGCGATCTTCCCGCATCAGCCGCAGAAGCAATGGGACACCGCCAAGGCCACGTTGGCCGCGCTGGTCGCGCGTCACGGTGTCGAGCTCATCGCGGTCGGCAATGGGACGGCGTCACGGGAGACCGACGCGCTGGCCGCCGAACTGATCGCCGAAATCCGCGCCTCTGGTGCGAACCCGCCGCTGAAAGCGATGGTCAGCGAGGCCGGCGCCTCGGTGTACTCCGCGTCGGCCTATGCAGCGCACGAGCTGCCGCAGCTCGACGTCACGCTGCGCGGCGCGGTGTCGATCGCGCGCCGGTTGCAGGATCCGCTGGCCGAGCTGGTGAAGATCGAGCCCAAGTCGATCGGCGTGGGCCAGTATCAGCACGACGTGACGCCGGGAACCCTGGCGCGCAGCCTGAATGCCGTCGTCGAGGATGCCGTGAACGCCGTGGGTGTCGATCTCAACACCGCGTCGGTGCCGCTGCTGTCCCGGGTGTCGGGGGTGACGGATTCGCTGGCCGAGGCCATCGTCGCGCACCGGGAGAACACCGGGCCGTTCCGCAACCGCACCGCGCTGCTGAAGGTTCCCCGCCTGGGCCCCAAGGCCTTTGAACAGTGCGCCGGATTCCTGCGGATCCGCGAGGGTGACGACCCACTGGATGCCTCCGGTGTGCATCCCGAGGCGTATCCGGTGGTCCGGCGGATCCTGGACCGCGCGAACGTCACGCTGGCCGAACTCATCGGCAACGAGCGCACGCTGCGCGCGATCAAGCCCGTCGACGTCGCCGATGACCGGTTCGGTGTCCCCACCGTCACCGATATCCTCGCCGAACTGGAGAAGCCGGGACGCGACCCGCGACCGGCGTTCTCCACCGCGACCTTCGCCGCCGGGGTGGAGAAGGTCGGCGACCTCAAGGTGGGCATGGTGCTGGAGGGTGTGGTCACCAACGTGGCGGCCTTCGGCGCCTTCGTCGATGTCGGTGTGCACCAGGACGGTCTGGTGCACGTGTCGGCCATGTCGGATCGCTTCGTCTCCGACCCGCACGAGGTGGTGAAATCCGGCCAGGTGGTCAAGGTGAAGGTGCTCGAGGTCGACGTGGACCGCCAGCGGATCGGATTGTCGTTGCGGCTCAACGACGCTCCCGGTGCCGGCAAGCCGAAGCAGTCCGGAAGGCCCGCGCCCGACCAGAACCGCGGCGGCAATCAGCAGCGCAATCAGAACCGGGCGAAGACCTCCGGTCGCCGGGAAACCGCGGCGCCCACGGGATCGATGGCGGACGCGCTGCGCAATGCCGGTTTCGGGCGCTGAGACCGGGGCTACCCTGAGGTAGTGACTGACCGGATACCCGGTGGGGTGGTGCACACGATGCCCGCGGACCTGCGCACCGCGCTGCTCGCCAACGACACCGCGCTGACGGCGTGGAAGGACATCACGCCGCTCGCGCGCAACGAGTTCATCTGCTGGGTCGAGGACGCCAAGCAGAAGAAGACGAGGGAGCGCCGCATCCGCCGGACCACCGAAGAGCTTGAGGAGGGCCAGCGCAGGCCCTGCTGTTGGCCCGGATGCAAGCACCGGGAGCGCACCGGCAGGGCTTAGGGATTGATGGTGTCCTCGCCGACCTGACGTCCCCACACGTACTCCGCCGTCAGCGGCCGGCCGATCTCGAAGTGGTTGTACGGTGCGATGCTGGCTCCGGTGTCCATCACCAGATAGGGCATCGGGAACAGTTCCCGGGTGATCGGCTGCCAGCATCCGGGCCGCCCGCCGGGGCCGCCGCGGGCATTGACCCGCGGAAGATTGTCGGGGAACACATAGCGATTGCCCGCGCCCACCAACTCATTCCGCAGCCGCAGCGAGTACCCGTTGCCGCCGAGCATTTCGGCGAATCGGGGCGCGACATCGCTGTAGTTACGCAGCGTGCACAGCAGTTGTGGACTGTAGTAGTCCAGCAACGCGCTCGTCGGCAGCAGATCCTGGGCGCCGCGCACAAGGTACGGGCCGCCACGCTCGAACACGTCGGCGGCGGTGTCGGCGAAACCCACCGCCGACATCAGCGCCTGATCGACCGTGCGCCGTTCGGCGTCGAGCGTGCGCGCGGTGTCCGTGGCGTGGTCGAGCCCGTCGAGAAGCTCGTCGGCGGAGTCGGCATAGATCGTCGCGAGATCGGCCAAACCTGCTGTGTCCCGCCGAATCTGCGGCATCCGGGGATTGAGCTCGCCAAGGATGTCGTGCCCGTCGACGACGGCACGACCGAAACTGTCTCCCAACCCGTTGAGTGCCTGGGCCGCCGCCGTCAGCGTCTGATTGAGTTTCACCGGGTCCACCTGCTCGGCGATTCCCATGATGGTCTCGAACACGGTGTTGAACTCGGTGGTGGTCGCCGACGCCTCGATCACCGCGTCCGGCCGCAGCCTGTCCGTGGCCGGATTCGCCGGGGACAGAAACGATATGTACTTGTTGCCGAACACCGTTGTCGCCCGCCGTTGCGCATCCACGTTGGCCGGAATGAGCGGCAGAACTGCGGTTTGACGTCCAGAACCAATCTGGCCCGGGCTCCTCGGCCATCGGTCACCACACCGGCCGACTTCAGCCGTCCGATCGGGACACCGTTGAACGTCACCTTCGAACCCGGATCCATGGACAGCCCGGCCCGCTCGGCCATCACCACCACCGTGACACCGGAGTCGAAGTACCCGCGGAACAGCGCCCACGTCATCCCGAACACCAGCGCGACGATCAGCAGCAGCACCGTGCCCGCCATGCGGTACGGCGGCTCCTTCGGGTCGTTCAGTGGGCCCTCGTCCGCCGCATCGACCTGGTTGGCCTCCGGCACCGTGATCATTGGCCAAGTGCACCACAGCGCAAGGCTTTTGGCGTTCTCGCCGCATTGTGACGCTGATGGTGTGGGCCGGTGATTGTGACGGCGATAACAGCGCCGCTAGAGTCCCATGTCCTTGGCGATGATCATCTTCATCACCTCACTGGTGCCGCCATAGATCCGGCTGACCCGGTTGTCGGCGTAGAGCCGGGCGATCGGGTACTCGTTGATATAGCCGTAGCCACCGTGCAGCTGCAGGCAGCGGTCGATGACCTTGGCGGCGATGTCGGTGCAGAACAGCTTCGCGGCGGCCGCATCGGCGGCCGTCAGCTCGTCGCGGTCGTGGGCCTCCATCGCACGGTCGACGACGGCCTCGGCGGCATCGACGTCGGCCTTACAGGCTGCCAGCTCGAATTTGGTGTTCTGGAACGCCGCGACCGGCTTACCGAACACCGTGCGGTCCTTGGTGTACTGCGCGGCGAAGGCGACAGCGGCCTTGGCCTGGGCGTAGGAGCCGACCGCGATGGCAAGCCGCTCGCGGGGCAGGTTCTGGCCCAGATAGGAGAAGCCCATGTGCAATTCACCCAGGACGTCCTCGACGGGCACCTTGACATCGACGAAGTTGAGCTCGGCGGTATCGGATGTGCGCAGGCCCAGCTTGTCGAGCTTGCGGCCCACTTCGTAGCCGGCGGACTTGGTGTCGACCACCAGCAGTGAGATGCCGTAGCGGCGGTCGTCCTCGCGCGGGGCGGCGGTCCGGGCGCAGACGATGACGCGGTCGGCGTGCACGCCGCCGGTGATGAAGGTCTTGGAGCCGTTCAGCACGTAGTGCGTACCGTCGCCGGAAGGCTTTGCGGTGGTGCGCATTCCGGCCAGGTCGGAACCGGTTCCGGGCTCGGTCATGGCGATGGCGAACATGATCTCGCCGGACATCATGCCCGGATACCAGCGCTGCTTCTGCTCCTCGGTGGCCAGCGCCTTGAGATAGGGCAGGCACAATCCGATGTGCACGCTGGAACCGCCGAAGGACACCGCTGCCCGGGACAGTTCCTCGGTGACGATGGCCTGGAACTTGTAGGAATCGATACCGGAGCCACCGTACTCGGTGGGGATCTCGATACCGAAGATGCCCAATTCGCCCAGCTTGTAATAGAAGTCGCGGGGCGCGATACCGGCCTCGAACCACTCGTCGTACACCGGGACGACCTCGGCGGCGATGAAGTCGCGGATCATCGCCCGGAAGTCTTCGTGCTCCTGGTTGTAGACGGTCCTCTGCATCGGTACCTCTCCTTGGCGAACAGTGTTAGCTATTGAGTTCACTATAAGCTAACGTCGTTCACCAAGGCAATCGTGGGGGAGGTGCGGAACAGGTGGGAAGACCACGTCTGCTCAGTCGCGAGCGCATCCGGGACAGCGCACTGATGATCATCGACCGCTCCGGCCTCGGCGAGCTGTCCATGCGCAAACTTGCCGCCGAACTCGGTGTGCAGGCCGCCTCGCTGTACAAGCACTACCCGACCAAAGACGACGTCCTCGACGATGTCGCCAGCCTGATCGTCACCGCCGTGGACACCTCGGCCTTCGACGCCGACGAGGACTGGGATGTGGCCCTGGCCGGGTGGGCACGCTCCTACCGTGCCGCGCTGGTGTCACATCCCAACATGGTGCCGTTTCTGGCCGGTGGCCCCGGCCAGCGCGACGAGAGCCTGCGCATCGCGGATTCGGTCCACGGCGGTCTGGTGCGGGCCGGCTGGCCGCCCCGCGAGGCGACCCTGATCGGCGCGGCCACCCGGTCGCTGGTGCTCGGGTCGACCGTCGGTTCGTTCTCCCGGGGATTCGTCGACGACGTCCAGGTCTACCGCGACCGCTACCCGCACATGGATCAGGCGCACCTGCTGCGCGGTAAGGCCAGCGAAATCGACACGGCGAGCTTCGAGCTTGCGCTCACCGCATTCATCCAGGGCCTGAAAAGCCAGTTCGCGGCGATCGGGGAACGCAGGCGGCGCCGCCGCCCGGCGACCGTGTGACGGCACGGGGTGCGAACGCCCCGACGGTGTTGCGATCGAAGTGAACGCTCGGTGAATGTCTGTCGCCGGATCGGGCAACCCGGCCACCCACCGATGAGTCGGTCGCGGACCGCGCTCCAGCTGGTAACACCGCCGGACGCACGCCCGATAAGCGGTTACACAGCCGTGAAAACGGCCGTTTCGCCGAGATGCCGAACGCGAACGAGCAAACTAGGCTCGTCCGCGACCAGCACCAGACCCGGGACAGGAGTCGGAACCAAGGGTGAAGACCGTACTTGGACTGTCGGTGACAGCGGCCGGTGTCGGCTGGGTACTCGTCGAGGGCACCGCCCCCGTGGACGACGACAAGTTCGCCGTCCGGGGCCTGGAAGACCTCGTGCCCCGCTGTCTTGCCGCGGTACGCGGCGCCCAGTCCATCGCCGCGAGCAGCGGCCGCCGGATCGACTCGATCGGGGTCTGCTGGAGCCCGGACGTCGAGCAACAGGTCATCACCCTGCTCGAGGAACTGCGGACCGCCGGCTGGCCCGATGTGCGCTCGGTCCGCCAGGTCACACCGGGCAACGGCGATGTTCCGCCCGCCCAGCGCGCCGAGCGCACCGACCTCTGCGGCCTGCTGGCCGGGATGCTCGCCGACGACCCCGAAACCGACGCCGATGACGAGACGGCGTTCGTCGATCACGACATGATCTGCGGGCCCGATGCCGGACGGACACCGGCCTATGACGCCGCACGGGCCGTCGTCACCGGCGTTGCGCCAGCGGAGCCCGTGCCGGCGGCGCGCTCGCCCCGAAACTGGGTACCCGAGTGGACCCCGGCGATCTCGGGCACCCGTCTGGTGTCGGCGGCCGCGGTGACCGCGGTGGTGGCGCTGTTCGCGGTCGGATCCCAGTTCATCGGGACGGCGAAGCAGCAGCCTGCGGAGGCGGCGCTAGCCGGGAGCAGCACGGCGCCGACGGCGCAGACCACCCAGGTGGTGCCGCAACAGCGGCCGGCGGTACAGCCGATGGCGGCGGCGCCGGAGCCTACGCCCGCCCTCGCCGAGGTGAGCGAGCCGCCGGTGCAGCTGGCGCTGCCGCAAGCGCAGCCGGTGGCCGAAGCGATGCCCGAGCCGGCTGCGCCCGTCGAACCACCGGCGAGCGCCGAGCCGCTCGCGGCACCGCAACTGCCGGCACCCGAAGCGGCCCCGGCCCCGGCGGCCGAGCCCGTAGTCCCTGAGCCGGCCGTGCCGCTTGCCGCACCCGTTCCGGCGCCGGAGGCTTTTCCGCCGGCACCGGTGGTGCCGCCGCCCCCGTTCTGGATGCTGCCGCCGTTCGTGCCGGCCCCGCCGCCGCCACCGCCGCCGGTCCTGCCACCGGCGCCGGAGGCGCTCGCCGCTCCGGTCGAGCATCTCCCACCGCCCGCGCCCGCTGCGCCGGTCGACCCGGTGCTCGGCGCCCTACCCTGACATCGGGTCTGCGTTCAGATCCGCATCCCACGGGCCGTAGTACACCTTGTCGGTGGCGCCGGCGGGCATCGTCGGCTCCCTAGAAGCTCAGTCCGTGTTTCTCGAAATGCCGTGCCAGCGCCTGCATGTACGAGTCCCCGTGGAACGGTCCGCGCGCCCCGATGGCAGCCTCCAGGAAGGGGCCGTATTCCTCGTCGTTGACGTAGGTCGACCAGTGGGTGATCTGGGCGTCGTCGTTGGTGTCGACGAAACTGATCGAGTAGAAGCCCATCACCTTGCCATCGTTGACGTTCGTGCCCTGCCAGCGGTAGCGCATCACGAATCCGTTCTCGGCCGGCCACACCTTGTAGTCGACGGGCTTCCAGTCCGGGAAGGTGATGCCGTAGGCCTTTGCCTCCACGGTGGCCGCGGTATCCCAGTGCGTCGCCACGTCTTTGAGTACCAGCTCCTGATCGGCGACGAAGTAGGGGGAGGTGTAGACCGCATCCTCGGTGAACTCCCATTCGTCATAGCTCTCGCCGTCGGCGACCTTCTGCAGCACGTACTTGTCGCGGTAGCTCTCGGCCATCCGGCGGTGCTTGGCAATACGGTCTTCCAGGTTCACTGCGCGTGCTCCTCTTTCGTCGTCGAGTCCGGTGGCAGCGGTGCGCTGCCCGGTTTGGGCTGTAATCCCCAGGTGCCGAAGGCCATGGCGGTCAGGGTGTAGGTGCCGACGAGGAAGATGACCTCCATGGCGGCGTGTTCGCCGAGTTCGTCGACCAGACGCTGCCAGGTGGGCCACTGCGCCTTTCCGTCGGCGATGACCTCGTCGACGGCGTCGAGCACCAGTCGGTCGGTGCCGTCGAACCCGTCGTTGCCGGCGGCCAGCGCGGTGACATCGTCGTCGGTGACACCGACGGCGGCGCCCAGCCTGACGTGCTGACCCCATTCGAATGCCGAGCGGTGCCGGTGCGCGACCCGCAGGATGATCAACTCACGCAGCCGCGCCGGTAACTCCCCACGCTGCAGCAGGAAACCGTTGAAGCGCAGGAACACCTCCGACATCTCGGGGTGCCGGGCCAGCATCCCGATGATGTCGAAGTTCAGCGGGTCGTAGGGCTCGCCGGACCCGGCCCTGGGCACTTTGTCGGCGGGCAGCCCGAGCAGCGCGCCGAACGCGGCGTACTCGGGTTCGCTCCATCGGTCGGCGGCCAGCGGGGACATCCGCGGTGCGTCGGTCACGAAGGCAGCTCCATCTGCAGGTACAGGTCCAGGCGCCGGATCCGCCCGTCATCGCTGAATTCGTAGACCGACAACGAGTTCACCACACTGCGGAAATCCCCGACGACACTGCGCTCTTCGAGTTCCAGGAACACCAGGTCGCCGTGCTCGGTGATGCGTCTGAAGGTGCCCTCCCATTCCGAGGTGGTCGCCCATCCGGTGAGGAAGGCGACATAGCCGGCCCAGTCCATCTCCTCCTTGAACGCGCCGACCCGCAGGAAGTTCTCGGTGTCGACCAGCGCGGCCAACGGCGCCCAGCCCGCCTCATCGAATCCGGGTGCCTTGGCCTCGGTGACGAGGCGACCGGTGGTGGCGGCGTATTCCAGCACGGTGCGGCTGTGTCCGGTGTGCTGCGCGACGATCTCGGCGAGTTCGGGCATCAGAGCGCGCCCAGGTAGCGGTCGATGACGGAGTGGTAGTGCGCGATGACCACTTCCTCGTTGACGAGCGCCATATGGTCGAGGCGGGCATTGCGCAGACCGACCTGTTGACGTGGCATCTGTTCGTAATCCTGTTGCAGTGCCTCGAAGTACTTGAAGCTGCCCGGTTCCTGGACGTCGATGAGGTCCGCGGCGAACGCGGTGCGGTGTTCTTCGGGCAGCCACATGAAACTGGTGATGTGCCAGATGCAGCGGTTCGGGTCGCCGTCGGGGTGCGGGGTGGCCATGATGACGGTGGCCTCGCCGGCCCGGATGGTCATGAAGAAGTTGGGGAACAGAACCCAGCCGTGGTTGTCGCTCATCTGGGCGTCGGTGAGGCCGTCCACGTCGAGACCGTCGCGGGACAGGGTGTCGCGGGTGGCCTGCTGCAACAGGGTGCGCCCGGTGACCCCCTCTGGGAACACCAGAGTCCCGTCCGCCGTGCGGTTCTCGTCGACCAGTTCGGTGAACCGGGGGAGCACCCGCACCACCCCCGGGAAGGTCTCGGGGAGCTCCATGATGCCCTCGACCTGTTTCTCCGGTCCCATGCCCTCGACGTGGGCGACCTCGAACGGGGCGACGGCGATGCTGTGTTTGTCCAGGAACCGGTACTTCACCTTGCTCGGGTCGATGACCAGTACCCGCAACAGCTGTGGGTGGATTCCGGAGACGTGATAGCCCTCCTCGAAGGCGTCCATCACCACCTTCCAGTTGCAGTCCAGCGCTTCCCGGACGTTGAGCACCGTGGTCATCTGGTCGAGGTGGTAGGGCTCCAGGATGCGGATGACGTCCTCGCCCAAGAAATCGCGCAGCGGTGCGGCGCCCGGGTCGGGGTTGAGGAAGACGAAACCGGCGAAGGTGTCCACCGGGACCTCGAGCAGGCCGTAGTCATCCTTGTCGATCTCGGGTTTCGAACAGCCCCGCAGCTTTCCCTGCTGGTCATAGGACCACAGGTGATACTGGCACACGATGCGCTGCTTGGCGTGTCCCTGACCGCTGAAGAGCGGGTTCCCGCGATGCCGGCAGGCATTGACGAAACCCCTTATCTCGCCGTCATTTCCGCGCATCACCACGAAGGACTGGTCGAAGATCCGGTACTCCTTGAAGTCGCCGGTCTGCTCCAGTTCGTCGACGCGGCCGACGATCTGCCAGACCCGCATCCAGATAGCCTCGCGCTCCCGGCTCACGAAGTCCTTCGATGTGTAGCGGTCGGTCGGGATCTGCATGCGGAACAGCGCACTCGCATCGTCGGGGCTCAGGCCTTCGGAGTCGACCCATTCACCGGGACGGGCGGATTGCGCGGAATCGATGGACATATCGAGGGTTCCCTTCTGCGGGCGGGTGTTCGCAAGGAGGCGAAGGCGGCGTCGGGGGCTGTGACGGCAGTCACGATAATACAGATATGAATTTGAGATACAAGACTGTATTTGTGATCGATGTTTGCGAGAATGGACCGATGACCGAGCGCTGGACCAGAGAGCGGCGCATGGAGCAGACCCGCACGGTGCTGCTCGATGCGGCGGAGAAGATCTTCGCCGGCCGTGGGTACGCGGGTTCGCTGGAGGACATCGCCGACGCTGCCGGCTACACCCGCGGTGCGATCTATGCCCAGTTCGGCGGCAAGGATGAACTGTTCCTTGCGGTGATCGAACGGCACCGCCAGCGCTTCCTGGATGGCTTTGCCGATGTGATGGAATCGTTCGACCGACTCGCCGACATCGATGTCGAAGGATTCGCCGAACGCTGGCGGGTGCTCAGCGCTACCGCCGACGCGCAACAGGCCGCCGCGCTCAACCACGAGTTCACGCTGTTCCTGCTGCGCAATCCCGCCGCTCGCGATCGGGTGGCCGCCCAGCGCCGCGAGACGGTGCGCTCACTGGCCGAGTACATCTCCAAAGGCGTTGCCCGCCTGGGTGGCTCGCTGAAGATACCGGCCGACCCGCTGGCCCGGGTGCTGCTGGCCACCAACGACGGCGTCACACTGGCCAGCCATCTCGACGGCGAGGACCTCTACCGAACCTTCCTGCAGCTGGTGCTTTCCAGCGTCGGCCCACCCGTGGGGTGACGCGACGAAGCGTAGACTATCTAACTATGGGACGGACCGAGAATGACACCTGGGATCTTGCCTCGAGTGTGGGCGTGACGGCCACGGTGGTGGCCATGCAGCGGGCCATCGCCACCCGATCCGGCACCGCGGGGGTCAAGGATCCCTACGCCGAGCCGCTGGTGTCGGCGGTGGGTGTGCCCACCTACATCCGGCATGCCCGCGGCGAATCCGGAGACGAGGCGCCCGCCGATGCGGTGCGCATGGCCGATGGCATCGCGGCCCGCACCCGCTGGTTCGACGAATTCGTCACGGAAGCACTGGAGGCCGGTATCCGGCAGTTCGTCATCCTTGCCTCCGGTTTGGACACGCGCGCCTACCGGCTGCCGTGGCCCGCCGATGCGACCGTCTACGAACTGGATCGGGCCGAGGTGATCACGTTCAAGACGCGCACGCTCGCCGACCTGGGGGCGGTGCCGGGCGCCGAGCACCGCCCGATCGCCGTGGACCTGCGTGACGACTGGCCCGCCGCATTGCGTGGCGCCGGCTACGCGATCGACCGACCGACGGCCTGGCTGGCCGAGGGCCTGCTCATCTACCTTCCGCCCGAGGCGCAGGATCGCCTGCTGGACAACATCACCGAGCTCAGCGCCCCCGGTAGCCGCATCGCCACCGAGAACACCCCGACGGTCAGCGTCGAGGACCTGCAGGAGATGAGCGAACGGATGCGCGCCACCCAACAGGAGTGGCGGGCCAAGGGGATGGACCTCGGTGCCGAGGTGGACGTGGCCGAACTGTTCTACGCCGGCGACCGTACCGAGGCGGCCACCCACCTGGCCGGGACCGGCTGGACGACGACCCTGCGCACGGGCACCGAACTGTTCGCCGAGTACGGGCTGGCGCCGTCGGCCGAGGGCGTGTCGTCGTTCGGTGATGTCGTCTACGTCAGCGCCACCCTCGGGTGAGCGCGCAACGCACGATCAACGAGGTCATTCCGGCCGCGCCGGACGTCGTCCGCGATTTCTATGTCGATCTGGACAACCTGCGGACGCTGCACCCGCTGATCGTCGCCGTGCAGCGCACCGCGCGCACCGTCGGACCCGACGGCTTCGTGTCGGACTACCGGGTGCAGGATCGAATTCCATTCGGTCGCACCACGTTACCGGTCACCTATACCGCGACGCTGCATGTGCCGGTCGAGGGGGAGGTCTGGACCGAGGCCCGGCAGTTCCCGCGGGTGCGGCTGCGGGGCCGGGTGTCGTTCGACGAGGTCGATGCGGGAACCCGGCTCACCGAGCGGTTGAGCATCACCGCGCCGTGGCCGCTGGCCGGGTTCACCGCTCGCCAGGCGGTCGCCGCGCACGCCGCGATGTTGGCCGGGATCCGCCAGCATTTCGCGTAGTCGGTGCCGCACCGCCGGAGCGGGCGGTAGAAAAGTGTCAGCCGGTGCGGGCGAGCAGCTCGCCCGCCGACGCGAGTGACCGCAGCGTGTCGTCCCGCGCGTCGCCCATTCCCACGATGCAATCGACCGTCAACGGGGCAAGGACTTGCGTGAGGCCGTGGCCCTCGTGGCCGAAGAAGCCGGCCAGCTCGAGCATCACGGCTCCGTGCACGAGGCTCCAGAGCCGGCCGGCGACATTCAGTTCGCCGTCGTCGCGGATACGGCCCGAGGCGATCATCCGGCGAACGGCATGTCGCAGTGCCTCAAAGGATTCCGCCTGCTCGGCACGATCGTTGGCGCTCCCGGTGCTGGTGACGTCGGTGCGTTGACCGACCACCGATGCCGGGGACGTGGTGCCGAAGATCAGCTGATAGCGCTGCGGGTCCGCGAGCGCGAACGCTCGATACGCCGCGCCCATGACGAAGAAGTCGCAGATCGGATCGTCGGTCTGATCGGCGTCGGTCAGGACCCGGGTGAACCGCGCGAACGCCTCGTCGGCAAGCGCGTCGATCACGCCGGTCATGCCGCCGAAGTGGGTGTACACGGCCATTGTCGAGGTTCCGACCTCCGCGGCGAGGCTGCGGACGCTCAGTGCGTGCAGCCCGTCGCGCTCGAGTACGCGCATACCTCCCTCGATCAACCGCTCCCTGGCCTCGCTCACCATTGCGATCCTGCCATAACGCTGTTATACATGAGGCATCGATAACGCTGTTATGGAGGTTCGTCATGACAAACCGCTATCTCGAGGGTGCGTTCGCCCCGGTCGACGACGAGGTCACGCTCACCGACCTCGAGGTGTCCGGCTCGATCCCGGACTACCTGGATGGCCGTTACCTGCGCAACGGCCCGAACCCGATCGGTGAGATCGATCCCGAGCTGTACCACTGGTTCCTCGGCGACGGCATGGTGCACGGTCTGCGCATCCGCGACGGCAAGGCCGAGTGGTACCGGAACCGGTGGGTGCGCAGCCCGCACGTCGCCCGCGTCCTCGGTGAGCAGCGGCGCACCGGGCATAGCGGGATCTCTGCGCTCGGCGCCAACACCAACGTGATCGGACATGCCGGCAAGACGGTCGCGCTGGTCGAGGGCGGCGTCGCCAACTACGAGCTGACCGACGAACTCGACACGGTCGGACCCTGCGACTTCGACGGCACGATCACCGGCGGGTACACCGCCCACCCGAAGCGTGACCCGGACACCGGGGAACTGCACGCGGTGTCCTACAACATGTTTCGCGGAAACACCGTTCAGTATTCGGTGATCGACGTCGACGGCCGAGCGCGGCGCACCGTCGACATCGAGGTCACGGGCAGCCCGATGATGCACGACTTCTCGCTGACCGAGCGACACGTCGTGTTCTACGACCTACCGGTCACCTTCGACAATCGCCAGGCCGCGGAGATGACGGTGCCCCGCGGACTTCGGCTGCCGGCGCGGCTGCTTCTGTCCGCGTTGATCGGTCGCGTCCGCATCCCCGACCCGATCAGCGCGCGGACGCCGTCCGGGATGAGCGCCGACCGTCGGTTCCCGTACTCGTGGAACCCGCGCTACCCCGCCAGGGTCGGGGTGATGCCGCGCGAGGGCGGCAGCGCCGACGTGCGCTGGTTCGATGTAGAACCCTGCTACGTCTTCCATCCGATGAACGCCTATGACGACGGCGACACGGTCGTGCTCGACGTGATCCGCCACCCGAAGATGTTCGACACCGATCACCTCGGACCGAACGAGGGTCCGCCGACGCTGGATCGCTGGACGGTCGACCTCGCCGACGACAAGGTGCGCGAGTCGCGGATCGACGACCGCGGACAGGAGTTCCCGCGCGTCGACGAGCGGCTCGTCGGCAAGCGGCACCGCTATGGCTATGCCCCCGCGGTCGGCGAGGGCAGCGGTGGGACCGGCACGCTGCTCAAGCACGACTTCGTCGGCGGAAGCAGCCAAGCACGGTCCTTCGGGGCGGAAAAGTCGCTGGGCGAGTTCGTCTTTCACCCGTCCGCGCCGGACGCCGACGAGGATGACGGCGTGCTGATGGGCTACGTCTACGATCGTTCCACCGACCGCAGCGAGCTGGCGATCGTGGATGCCGGGACGCTGGAGTCGGTGGCCGCGGTCAAGTTGCCGCACCGGGTGCCTGCCGGTTTCCACGGCAACTGGGTGCCCACGGGCCAGGTCTGATCCGGTGCAGGATCAGCTCGCGGGCACGCTCTCGCCGGCTGCGACCGCCTTGGCCCACCGATAATCGGCCTTGCCGGCCGGTGAGCGCACGATTTTCGGTTGGCGGATGAAGGCTTTCGGGATCTTGTAGCGGGCCACCGACTGCCCGCACACCGCGGCCAGGTCCTCGTCCTCGGCACTGGCGCCCTCGGCGAGTTGCACGACGGCCACCACCTCCGAGCCCCAGCGTTCGGACGGCCTGCCCACCACCACGACGTCATAGACCGCCGGGTGCGCGGCGATGGCACGCTCCACCTCTTCGACGAAGATTTTCTCGCCACCGGAATTGATGGTCACCGAATCGCGGCCCAGCAGCTCAATCCTGCCGTCCTCCAGAACATTTGCCCGGTCACCCGGCACCGACCAGCGCACCCCGTCGATGGTGGGAAAGGTGCGGGCGGTCTTGTCCGGATCGCCGAGGTAACCCAGCGGGATCAGGTCACGGCGTGCCAGCCAGCCGCCGCCCTCGCCGGGTGCCAGCACCCGGCTGAAGTCCTCGGCGACCACCGCGGTATCGGACTGGGCGTCGAAGACGGCCGCGGTCGTCTCGCCGCCGGCGGTGGAGAAGGTGCTCAACTGGGCGCCGGATTCCGAGGCGCCGACGGCGTCGAGCAGCATCAGGTGCGGCAGGGCGCCCAGGATGCGCTCTCGCACCGTCGGTGAGAGGGCGGCGCCGCCGTTGGTGATGGTGAGCAGCCCGGACAGGTCGTAGTCGCCCTTCTCGATCTCTTCGACCAGCGGTCGGGCCACCGCATCGCCGACGACCGGAATCGTCAGTACCCGTTCACGTTCGGCGAGGCGCAGCACCTCGGCGGGACGCAACCGCTCCACATCGTCGGGGATGACCAGTCGCCCGCCCATGGTGATCGCGTTGTATGCCGCCCACTGCGCGGCGCCGTGCATGAACGGCGGGATCATCAGCATCGACATGGCGCCCGCGCCGGCGCGGGCCTTCTCGGCGAGTTCCTCATGGGAGGCCAGCGCCTGATTGCTGCCGAACGGACGCCCGCCCATGGAGGACAGGAAGATGTCGTGCTGGCGCCACAACACGCCCTTGGGCATGCCGGTCGTGCCACCGGTGTAGAGGATGTACAGGTCATCCCCGGAGGCGGCGGGAAGCCCGCCGGATGGTGCCGGCGTGTTCAGGATCGCCTCGTAGTCCACGGCGCCGGGCAGTAGCTCGTTGCCGGATGCGTCGGAAACCTGGACCAGCACCTGCAGGTGCGGGACGCGGTCACGGATCGCGGCGACCCGGGGCGCGAACTCGGCGTTGTAGATCAGCGCACGGGCCTTCGAATCGTTGAGCAGGTAGACGAGTTCTTCCTCGACGTAGCGGTAGCTCACGTTGAACGGCGCGACCCGGGCGCGGTACGCGCCGATCATCGACTCCAGGTACTCGTTGCCGTTACGCAGATAGATGCCGAGGTGGTCCTGTCCGGACTCGTGGCCGGCGAGGGTGTCACGTTCGGTGTGGCAGCCCAACCCCGCCGAGGCCAGGAAATGGGCGAACCCGTCGACCCGGGCGTCGAATTCCGCATAATTGAATCGGCGGTCCCGCCAGACCAGAAAGGTTTGGTCGCCGATGGCGCCGGCCACCGTGCGGAATACCGAGGACAGGTCGAAGGTCACGCCACTCATGACAACAGACCATACATTGGCCACTTCTGCGTATGGTCGAGATCGGCCAGTCAGCTTTCTGTCTTGGCCCAGAAATGTTGTCGCTCTACCGGCCAGCCGGTAGAGCGAGTCTGCTGACAGCGGGAACGACACCGGCACCGGCCGGTGCCACGATTACGGATATGGCATTCGACAGCATCACCGTCGTGGGCGGCTCGCTCGGCGGGCTGGCAGCGGCGCACGAATTGCGTGCGATCGGCGCCGACGTCACGGTCCACGAGCGGTCCAAGGATCGCACCCAGCCGCGCGGCGCCGGCATCGTCATGCAGCCCGAGGTCGCGGACCTGCTGGAGCGGCTCGGTCACGCGGTGTCCTCGGTGAGCGTGCTGTTGCAGGAACGCCAGCAGCTGCACCGCGACGGCAGCCTGACCCGCTACCGTGCGCCGCAGTGGATGACGTCCTGGGACACCCTGTTCGACGCGCTGCGCCGGGCGCGCCCGACGGCGCCTACCTACTCGACAGCACATTCACCTCGGAACAGGCCGACGGTGAGGGTGTGACCGCAGATTTCGGCGGTCACCGCGTGCGTTCGTCGCTGATCGTCGGTGCCGACGGGGTGGGCTCGACGGTGCGCACCTCGACGGGGGTGCCCGGGGTGCTGCGCTTCTCGGGCTACGTCGCGTTCCGTGGTCTGGAACCCGAGGCCGATCTGCCTCGAAACCTGATCGATCTGCTCGCCGATAGCTTCACGCTGTTCGGTGTGCCTGGCCTGCAGTTGCTCTGCTACCTGGTTCCCGGTGCCGATGGTGACACGACGCCGGGTAATCGGCGGGTCAACTGGGTCTGGTACGTCAACGTCGGCGAACCGGACCTTGCCGGGCTGCTCACCGGGCGGACGGGGCGCCGATATGACTACTTCGTGCCCGCCGGGGAACTGACCGAGGAGACGACCGCGTGGCTCGGCGCGTTGGCGGGCACCGCTCTACCGCCGCAGTTCGCCGAACTGGTCGGGCATTCGACGGTTTTCATGCAGCCGGTGTACGACATGCCGGGAGGATCAATGCTCGGCAACCGTGTTGTTCTCATCGGCGATGCTGCGGGCACCGTGCGGCCACATACCGCCTCGGGGACGTCCAAGGCATTAGGTGACGCGGCTGCGCTGGCCGACGCCCTCGGGTCCGCCCGAAGCGGACGAGCCGACGCCCTCGGGCGTTGGCAATCACGGCGGCGGGCGCATCAGGTGGCGCTGGCCGAACACGGACTGATGCTGGCCCGTCAGTCACATCTGGGGGATACCGGTCCGCGATTCGGTCCATTGAGCTCCCGCGTGTCGATCCACAGTTGAGCCGCCGGCTCAGGCCGGGAAGAACCCGTCTCCGGTCAGCACCCCGGGCTGCCAGCCCTGCGCGCCGCGACAGAGCATCGGGCGACCGTCGGGTGTCTGTGCTGCGCCCTTGGCCACCGAACACGGTGCACCGGTCTCCTGCACACCGTGCAAGGGATAGGAGATCGTCCAGAAGCCCGTATAGACGGGCGGCCATTGGTTGGGAATCCAGCTGCACTTCATCGCCTGCCCACCTCGGCCGCGCCCGAAGGTGAACAGCTGGGTGTTGTCGCACGGCGCACCGAGCGCGGCGTGGTAGTTCATCCCGGGCACATCGGTCGGGTAGCGGCCCGACTCGTCATCGGCCGCGGCGGGCGCGGCAAAGCTCAGCGCAGCGGCCGCGATCGATACAGCAACCGTCAGTTCACGAATCATGTCCCACCCTTTGCCAGGTCGTGCCCGTACCGCGGCAAAGTCTAGTGGTGCCGAGGCTCCGCGCGGGGCTATTCGGGCGCGTCGAGCACACTGACCGCGATCCCGTACGGCAGGAAACGGACGCGGCGGGACGGATCGGTGTTGTTCTTGTTCGCCCGCAGCGCATCCAGCTCACTCGGGTACACCTCTTCGATGTGGGCACCGCCGGCGGCATCGACGCTGTAGATCGCCCACACGCCGTCGCCGGTGTCACCGGTGGTCTCGGGCCGGGCGGGCTGGGCCTGGCTGGTGAACTGGTCGATCAGGGTGGACCAGCCCGCACGCTTGCCGAACCGGTCCAGCGCGTCGCGCAGCCCCTCGCCGGCTTCGCGGGCGAGCCTGTCAAACTCTTCGGGATCGATACCGAACGGCCCGTTCTGGCTCATCGCCGTCCTCCTTCACGCAGGGGTGGTAACCAAGGATATGTCCTTAACACGAAGTGCGGTTCTGGCAACGGTGGAGCGCTCGCCGGCAGCGGCCGGCGCACATGACCGGGCCGGCTGGGTCGGGCTGTTCGCCGGCGACGGCAAGGTCCAGGACCCGGTCGGTTCGCGTCCCCATGTCGGGCATGCCGAGATCGAGCGGTTCTACGACACCTTCATCGGCCCGCGGGACATCACCTTCCACCGGGCGGTCGACATCGTCGACGGCCACACGGTGCTGCGCGACCTCGTGCTCGAGGTGGCGATGGGCTCTTCGGTGACCATGCACATCCCGGCCATCCTGCGCTACGACGTGCACATGGCCGCAAGCCCCGACGAGCTGCGCATCGCCCGGTTGCAGGCGTACTGGGAGCTGCCGGCGATGGCATGGCAGTTCGCCCGCAACGGACCCGCCGCGGTCCCCGCCGCACTACAGCTGACCCGCGCGCTGCTGACCAATCAGGGACCGTCGGGGGCGGCCGGATTCATGTCCGGGGCGGTCGGTGTCGGCCCGCGCGGCAAGCGTCTCATCGCGCAGCTGATCGACGATGCCTGCGCAGGCAACGAGGTCGCGGTGAAGCGGGTGCTGGGACCCGACGTCGACATCACCGCGGGCGACGACGACCGGCTGAGGCCCACCGAACTGGTGGCGGCACTCAACGGTGCGCGGCGCCGCACCACGATCGTGGCCGGCCGCCATGTCGCTGTCAGTGTCACCGGACCCGGCGGCGACGCGATCCTGATCGCCGATGTCGGCTCGCGGCCGAGCCGGGTACAGCGGTTGCGGTTGTTCGTCGAGGCGGGGTAGAAGCCCAGCCGGGGGATCGCGGCGACGCGGCGACATGAGACGGTGGTATCCACCATGGACAGTTCTTCCCCCGGGTCTGCCGCCGGAAACACACCGCAGTACCTGAGCTACGAGGATTTCGGCCGGCGGTTCTTCGAAGTCGCGGTCTCGGAGAAGCGCGTCGCGGACGCGATCGGCGCGATCGCCGGGGACGAGTTCGAGATGGGGCCGATGGGCCAGGGTCCCGGCGGCATCGCCAAGGTCACCGCCAGGGTGCGCATCCAGGCGCCGCGGGTCACCCGGCACGTCGGCCCGACCATCACCTTCGACATCCGCATCCCGCTGGAGATCAACATGGTGATCGACCTGCGGATCGACCGGCCACGATTCATGGTGTTCGGTGAGATCGCGCTGCAGGCGGCGGCGCGGGCCGCCGACCCGCTCCTGCTGATCATCGACGTCGACAAACCGGGACCCCGAGACATCTCGATTCACGTGACGTCGGGGACACTGCGGGCCGAGGCGCTGCGGGTGCTCGCCGGTATCGACGCCGAGATCAAACGGTTCATCGCCGCGCACGTGGTCGGCGAGATCGACAGCCCCGGCGCGCGGCAGGCCAGGATCATCGACGTCGCCGCCCAGATCGACGCGGGCTGGGCCGGGATCTGAGCACCGTAGAATTGCCACCTATGCGTCGTATCTCGCTGTGCCTGCTGTCCACCCTGACCTCGGCGACCGCCGCGCTGGCCGTCGCCGCGCCGGCCGTCGCGGACTCCGTCACCGACAGCTTCCTCAACGCCGTCGACCAGGCCGGGGTGACCGCCCCGAACATGGTCGACAACGCGGCACTGGGGCAGTCGGTGTGCCCGATGCTGTCCGAGCCCGGTCAGAACGTCGCCGACGTGGCGGCCCGGGTAGCCGATACCGCGGGCATGCCGCTGGGACCGGCCACCATGTTCACCGGACTCGCGATCTCGGCGTTCTGCCCGGCCGCGGTGGCCGGTATCGGTGACGGCAAGGTGTTCGGGTTCGACGTACTGGGCTTCTGAGCGCCCCGCGCGACCATCGGGCTGCTGAGCCCGTCACGCGGTTACTGGGCTTCGGTGCGCGCTGACACCGGAGCCAGTTCCGGGTGGCGTGGTACCCGCCCGTGCCCGGCGCCCCGTCC
Organism: Mycolicibacterium frederiksbergense; assembly: GCA_030499155.1. Taxonomy (GTDB): domain Bacteria; phylum Actinomycetota; class Actinomycetes; order Mycobacteriales; family Mycobacteriaceae; genus Mycobacterium; species Mycobacterium frederiksbergense_A. Next base: position 4,197,590 of record JAUKNU010000001.1, read on the forward strand.
GCGCAGGTGCCGCCAGATCCACGGCATGAACATGTTCTGCGTCCACAGCAGCTGTGAGTACATCCGGGACCGGAACGTCTGATGATCCGTGACGCCTGCGCCGGCCAGCGCCCAATCATGGTTGCTGCCAGGCAAACCCAGTGCCTCCGCGGCCGCCGCGGCGAACAGCAGATGACCGTTGCGAGAACCGTGCACCCGGTCCGGACTCCACACCTCGGGGTCGGTCATCGATTCGGCGTAGTACAGATCGACGAGCCGGAAACCGTGGTCGGTCGCCGCGGCGCGGATGACGTCGTTGATCTCCAGCACCCGCGGCACCAGCAGCCGCCCGGCCGGCAGGATGCGAGTGATGTCGGGAAACGTCGTCGTCACGACGGTCGCCCCCGATGACGCCAGCCGTCGGTGCAATTCGTCGAGGTCGACGAGCGCCTGCCGGAACTTGCGCCCCGGACGGGTCACGTCGTTCATCCCGACGCACACCGTGATCAGATCCGGCTGCATCGACAACGCCTGTGGCAGCTGCACATCCAGCACGTCGCGCACTCGCTTACCGCGGATGGCGAGATTTGCGTAGCGCAGGCCGGGGGAGTGCGCATCGATCATCCGCGCCAGCCGGTCGGCGAAGCCGATCAAGGCTCCCGCATCATCGAGGTCCCAGAGCCCTTCGGTCTGGCTGTCGCCCACAGCCACGTATCTGCGGTACCGGTGGTCGGCCACGGATCAGACTGTAATGGGCAGAACGGGTTCCGCGCTGCGCGGTGTGTGCTCGGCCACACCGTGTCGTCAGCCGGCGTCGATCACAACGATGGACCTGTTCAGCTCAAGGGGAGCAAGGCCGGGTCCCACGCCCGACACCTTGCTCCGGTTCAAGGCGACCGGCCCCCATCGATCAACCACCACGACACTGCCTTGACGTGCCTGCTCAACAACGGTTTCGTCGACGGTGTCGGGTCCTTCCGGGGCCGCCTGAGCGGGGGTGGCGAGTCCGATCGACAGACCCCCCAGTGCTACTCCGAGCGCGGTACCGATGTGTGCGCGTGCGCGCGGGGTCCGGAGACCTCTTGCCCTCATGGCCAACTGCCTTCTTTCGCTGCTATTCCCGGTTCAACAGGCGATCGCGGCGGCGAATTCCACCGGAGCACCCTGCCGTATATGTGACGTTCACCGCGTATTAACCTGCGGTATGCCGCGATTGAGTGCTGGGCTGTTGGTGTACCGCATCGTCGAGGGCATTCCCGAGGTGCTGATCGGTCACCCGGGAGGCCCGTTCTGGGCACGCAAGGACGACGGGGCCTGGACGATTCCCAAGGGCGAATACGACGACACCGAGGATGCGTGGACGGCGGCCCGGCGCGAGTTCGCCGAGGAGGTCGGTCTGCCGCCGCCGGATGGACCGCGGATTGCGTTCGCACCCCTGCGGCAGCCCAGCGGCAAGGTGGTCACGGTATTCGCGGTGCAGGCAGATCTGGATGTGCGGGACGCGGTGAGCAACACGTTCACCCTCGAGTGGCCCAAAGGGTCCGGGACGTTCCGGGAGTATCCGGAGCTGGACCGGGTCGGCTGGTTCGGTGTGGTGGAGGCGCGTGACAAACTGCTGAAAGGTCAACGGCCACTGCTGGATCTACTGCTGGAACAGCTGGATCACCGCGGATAGCTCAGGGTAGCCCGTTGCTCTGGCGGATCTGCTCACGGCATTCGCGGCGGGTCTGCCCGGTCTGCTGCATGCACACCCGCACCGGAGACTCCTCGGCGGCCGGCAGCGGTTCGTCGCCGGGGTCGGTGGTTACCGTCGGAATGGGCACCGCGCCCGGCGTCAGCGACCACACGGTGGCGTCGGTGTCCTGAATCGACGAGCAGTAGGCCGTTGCTCCCGCCGCGGTGACCGCGGTGCTGCCCTCCGGCAGACAGTCTGCCCCGATGACCACGGGCGGCGTGGCTTCCGAGGTGTCCGACGTCGTGACGGTGGTGACCGCCGTCGAGGATTGCGCGGAGGGCGTCACCGGCGCGGCGGAACGAGCCGTCGACGACGGGGGCGGCGCGGCGGTGGGGCGCTCGTCGTCGGCGCGGTTGAGCTCGAAGACGGCCGCCGCCACGGCGGCGCACAGCATCACCGCGAGCACGGCGACGACGGCGATCAATGTGCGTGACCGGCGTGCATGGCCCGCGGGTGCGCTCGCCGCGGCGGTCTGCGTCAGTCCGAGGGTGTCGCCTTCGAGTTGATGTCCGAGCGCCCGCGCGAAATCGGCGCACCGGTCGAACCGGTCGGCAGGGTGCTTGGCCAACGCCTTGGCGAACACCGGGTCCAGGTGCGCCAATTCGGGGCGGTGGTCCCCGATTGCCGGAGGCAGCGCCGACAGGTGCTGGCTGATGACCACCGCCGGATTGGAGTTCTGGAACGGCGGCCTGCCGGTGAGCAGCTCGTAGGCGGTGGCGGCGAGCGCGTACTGATCGGCGCGGCCGTCCACGGTGTTGCCCATCAACTGTTCGGGCGCGGCATAGGACACCGTGCCGACCGTCATATTGGTCGCGGTCAGGCCGCTGACGTCATCGGACCACCGGGCAATGCCGAAGTCGGCCAGCAGGATCCGGCGATCGGCGGACTGCGTGTCGGAGAGCAGGATGTTGGCGGGTTTCACATCGCGGTGCAGCAGGCCGCGTTGATGCGCATAGTCCAGTGCGTCGGCGACCGCGCTGACGATCTCGGCGACGTATTTCGCCGGCAGGCCCGTCCGATGGTGCTCGCGCACGAACCGGGCGGTGTCGGTGCCCGGCACGTAGTCCATCGCGATCCACAACTGGCCGTCGTGCTCGCCGCGATCGTGCACGCCGACGATATGGGGGTGCCACAGCGTCGCGGCGATATCGGCTTCGCGTTCGAACCGCTGCCGGTACTCGTCATCGGCCGAGACACCGGCGCGCAGAACCTTCAGCGCGTCCTGGCGGGGGAGGCGGGGGTGCTGGGCGAGGTAGACCTCACCCATCCCTCCGGTGCCCAGGCATCGGACAACGGTGTACCCCGCAAAGTTCGCTCCGGCTGCCAGTGGCATGGGCGAATATTAGACGGCGGACTCAGCCTGCCGGCGGAGGCACAGGTGCGGGCGAGGTCGGAACCCCTGCACCCGGCGGGGGCACCGGGGTGGGCGTCACGGTGGTGATGCCGTTGGCGCCGATGGTGCGCCCACCGGGACCGGAACCGCTCGACCTGTTCAGGCCGGCCTCGTCGAAGGCCGCCTGGGTGCAGTTGAGCATCAGCTGCACGCGTCCGTTGCTGGTGAATTTCTGCTTCTCCACGACGCAGAGGCTCTGCTGCATATCGCTGCCCACGGCGCCGCCGAAGGTGGCCTTCATGCCGGCGCCGGCCAGGATCTGCACCGCGCGGCCGTAGGGTTCGCCGACGACGTTGTAGGGGCTCTCCGCAGCCGGATCCGAGCTGGCGGTGCCGGCAGTGATCAGTGCCGCCAGTGCTGCGGCGCTGGTGCCGAGGCCTAGCGCGATGAGCTTCTTGTTCACGTGCCCTCCGGGTGTCGCGGTGCGGTGCGAACATATCGCAGAACCGCACCTGTAGAAACTCCAGTCACGTTTCCATCGTCCGTACCTGGCTTTTCATTACTTCGGCCAGCGCGTTGGCGCGCGGGTCGGCGAAGATGTCCTCGACCCGCAGCCGTCGGCCGTCCGGGCCGGCCAGCGGCACCCGCCAATTCGGGTACTCATCGGTGGTGCCCGGCTGATTCTGGGCCCGGACATCGCCGACCGCGTCGGGCAGCGCCAAGGCAAGCAGCTTGGACGGTGTCCGCCCCAGGTAGGCGTACAGACCGCGGATCATCTCGTCGATACCGGGGTCCGCGCCGACGAGCCCGAGCCGCTGCAGCTCTGCCAGCCAGGCCGCCTGCTCGGCGCGGTCGGCGGCGAGTTCCTCCTCGGCCGGCCGGGTCAGCAGGCCCAGTTCCTCCCGCAACCGGATGTGCTCGCCGGCCAGATATCCGGCCGTGGGCGGCAGATCGTGGGTGGTCACCGAGGACAGGCAGGCCTCCCGCCACCGGTTGGCGGGCAGGGGCTTGTCCGGTTGCCCCCACTCGCGGTCACGTTCGAACCACAGGATGGAGGTGCCGAACAGTCCGCGTTCGCTCAGGTAGTCACGCACCCACGGCTCGACGGTGCCCAGGTCCTCGCCGACCACGACCGCACCGGCACGCATCGCCTCCAGCGCCACGATGCCGATCAGCGCGTCGTGGTCGTACCGCACGTAGGTGCCCTCGGTCGGCGCGGCGCCCTGGGGGATCCACCACAGCCGGAACAGTCCGATGATGTGGTCGATGCGCACGCCGCCCGCGTGCCGCAGCACCGCCTCGACCAGCGCGCGGAACGGCGCGTACCCGGACTTCTCCAGCTGATCGGGCCGCCACGGGGGTTGGGACCAGTTCTGGCCGAGCTGGTTGTACTCGTCCGGTGGCGCGCCGGCACTGACGCCGAGGGCCAGCACGTCCTGCAGCGCCCAGGAGTCGGCGCCGTTGGGATCCACCCCGACCGCCAGGTCGTGCATGATGCCCAGCGACATCCCGGCCTGGATCGCCGTGGCCTGCGCCGCTGTCAGTTGGTCGTCCAGCAGCCACTGCAGCCAGCGGTGGAAGTCCACGGCCTCGGCGTGGCCGGCGGCGAACTCCGCGACGGCCGGGGCATCCGGATGGGTCAGCGGCTCGGGCCAGCGGTGCCAGTCCGAGCCGTGCACCTCGGCCAGCGCGCACCAGACGGCGAAGTCGTCGAGGCTGCGTCCGGCACGGTCCCGGAATGCGGCGTAGGCGAGTTCGCGGCCCGCCGAGCGCGGTACCCGGTACAGCTGCTTGAGGGCGGCCCGCTTGACCTTCCACGCGGCGTCGCGGTCGATCCCGTCGTGCCGGCGCGCGCGGGCGGCGAGATCGGCGCGGGCCTTGCGCAGCGGCCCGCGCTTGCGCAGGTGGGCGTATTCGGGGACGGCCTCGACCCGCAGGTAGAGCGGGTTGACGAACCGGCGGGAGGTCGGCAGGTAGGGCGACGGTTCCATCGGCGCGACCGGCGCGGCGGCGTGCAGCGGGTTCACCAGGATGAACCCCGCACCGTGCCGGGCTGCTGACCAGACCGCCAGGTCGGTCAGATCGGTCAGATCGCCGGTGCCCCAGGAATTTTCGGAGGTGACGCTGTACAGCTGGGCGGCCAGGCCCCATTGCCGTGTGGTCGGCGCGGCCAGCGTGGCGGGCGCGACGATGAGGGTGGTGCTGATGTCGAGCTGGCCGGCCTGAGCGTGCAGCCGGTGGTAACCGGGTGGGAGGTCCGCGGGTAGTTCGAAAGTGGCTTCCCCGATCAGCCTGCCGTCCAGATCATATGGGGGACGGTTGTTTTCGAGCTGGCGTAGCCCGGTGCGCACCGACCCGTCCTCCAGTCGGATCCACAGCCCGACCGGGTCGCCGTGGGTGACGTGCACCCAGAACGAGGACGCGGTGCCGCAACGCGCCACGACGGTCGGGGGCAGGGTGAAACCCCAGTGCTCACGGTCGTGGTTGCGGGCGGCCTCGTCGCGTTCGGCCGCGGAGCCGGCCGGCACGCCGAGCGAGGCCAGCACCCCGATCAGGGTGTGCTCCGGGACCGGAACCCGGTGCCCCCGCCAGTCGATGAAATCGGTCGCCACCCCGTACCGCTGTGCGAGGTCGGCAAGTTCGGTCATGCCCGCAATCTTGCCGGATCCGCCGGCGCATCGCTGTCCGCCCAGCGACCAGTACTGTCTGCGGGCATGGTTTCCGGACCGATCGACACCGTGCGGGACCGGCGGGCCCGGGTCGCGGTCGGCGCCCTGTTCCTCACCAACGGCGCGGTGTTCGCCAATCTGTTGCCCCGCTACCCCGAGATCAAGACCGATCTTGCGTTGACCAATGCCGAGTACGGCGCCGTCGCGGCCGCCTTCCCCACCGGTGCGTTGGTCGCCGGTCTGGCCGCGGGCATGGTCATCCGCCGGCTCGGCTCGGCGCGTGCCGCGGTCAGCTCGACGGTGATGCTGGCCGTGCTGCTCGTGGTCGCCGGCTATGCGAGCGGCCCGGCCGTGCTGGCGGCCGCCCTTTTCCTGGGCGGGGCCTGCGATGCGGTCACCGATGTGGCGCAGAACGCGCACGGTCTGCGCGTCCAGCAGCGCTACGGGCGGTCCATCATCAACTCGCTGCACGCGGTGTGGGCCGCCGGTGCGATCCTGGGCGGGATGATGGGGGCGGGCGCCATCGCGCTGGGCATCGACCGGGGACCTCACCTGGCCATCTCGGCGGCGCTGTTCGCGGCGGTGGCGCTCACCGCGTATCCGTTCCTGCTGCCCGGGCCCGATCGCGCCGAGGGCGACACATCGCCTGCCGGGTCGGGGTTCCGTGCGGGTCTCGCCGTCTACGCCGTGCTGGCGGCGCTGATCGCGATGGCCATCGCCGGTGCGGTGATCGAGGATGCCGGGAGCACCTGGGCCACCCTCTACATGCGCGACGGTGTCGGGGCGCCGCCCGCGGTCGCGGTGTCCGGTTACGTGGCGCTGATGGGCGCCATGTTCATCGGACGGCTCACCGGCGATCGGCTGGTGGACCGGTTCGGGGAACGCGCGGTGACATTGTCCGGCGGTCTGGTGATCGCCGCCGGCATGGGTGCGGCGTTGGCGCTTCCGAGTGTGCCGGGCACCATCGCCGGTTTCGCAGCGGTGGGTCTGGGGGCGGCCACCCTGGTGCCGGCCGCCATGCACGGCGCCGACCGGCTGCCCGGGCTGCGGCCGGGGACCGGGCTGACCGCGGTGGCGTGGTTGATGCGCCTGGGGTTCGTGGCGTCCCCACCGGTGGTGGGCCTGATCGCGGACGCCGCGGGGCTGCGGGCCGGGCTGCTGCTGGTCCCGGCGGCGGGGCTGCTGGTGGCGTTGCTCGCCTGCTGTCCCGGTGTGCTCAGTGGGCGGCAGCGCCCATTTCGATCGTGAGGACGCCGGCGATGATCAACCCGATACCGGCCAGCATCCGCCAGGTCAGCGGATCGTGGAACAGGAATCGCGCGGCGACGGCCACCAGCGCCACCCCGCATGCGGTCCAGATGCCGTAGGCGACACCGACCGGCATGCCGAGCGACAACGACAACCACAGCAGATAGAAGGACACCAGGTACCCGGCGGCCACCGGCCCGATCCACGCCCTGCGGCGGAATCCGTCGGAGGCCCGCAGGGACAGCGTCGCCAGCACCTCCATGCCGATCGCCCCGGCCAGCGCCAGCCACATCATGCGGGCGCCTCGGGTGTGCGCTCGTGCGAACCGAACTCGACCAGCAGCACCCCGGCGATGATCAGCGCGATACCCGCCGCCAATGGCCAGGTGAAGGCCTCACCGAAGATCACCGCGGCGGCGAGTGCGGTGACCGCGGTACCGATGGCGCCCCAGATGCCGTAGGCCACCCCGACCGGCATCCCGGCCCGCAGGACCGCCGCCATCAAGATGAAGGACGAGAGGTAGCCGACCACCACGACGATCAGCCACACCCAGTGGTCCTGGGAGGCCCGCAGGGACAGGGTGCCGGTGACTTCCGTGGCGATCGCCGCGCCCAGCAGCCCCCACTTTTCGCATCGCGGCAGCCTAACCGCGATGAGGCCGGCGTGGTCTGCCGGGCTCGGAGAGTTGCACCGCGCCAGGTCTGATTCGGCCAGGTCCTCGCGCCGTCTGGAACGCGTGCGTACCGTGGAACAACGGAAGGTTAGGACTGAACATGAACGACTCGCTCATCGTCGATACCAGCAACGGGCCCGTCCGCGGGATCAGCGACGGCACCGTCTCGGCATGGCTGGGCATCCGCTACGCCGCGCCACCGGTCGGTGACCTGCGCTGGCGGGCACCCCAACCGCCGGTGCCGTGGACCGAACCGGCCGACGCCACCGAGGTGGGCCCGGTGTGCCCGCAGCCGACCGACCCGCGGATCCCGCTCGATCTCGGCGCCCCGCAGGGCGAGGACTGCCTCACCCTCAACGTGTGGGTTCCCGCCAACAGTGGGGCGGACAACAAGCCGGTACTGGTGTGGGTGCACGGCGGGGCCTACGTGCTGGGGTCGGGTGCTCAGCCGCTCTACCACGGCAGGGAACTGGCCGTCGGCGACGACGTCGTCGTGGTGACCCTCAACTACCGCCTCGGGGCGTTCGGCTTCCTCGACCTGTCCTCGTTCGGCGATGCGTTCGACACCAACAACGGCCTGCGCGATGTGCTGTTCGCGCTGCAGTGGGTGCGCGACAACATCGCCGGATTCGGCGGTGACCCGGACCGCGTCACGCTGTTCGGGGAATCTGCCGGCGGCGGCATCGTCACCACCCTGCTGGGCAGCCCGGCCGCCGCCGGACTGTTCCACCGCGCCATCGCCCAGAGCTCACCGGTCACCTCGGTGTATGACCAGACCCGGGGCCGGCGGATTGCCGAGGAGTTCCTCACCGAGTTGGGCATGTCGGCCCGGGACGCCGGGCAGCTACCCACCCTGCCGACGCCTGCCCTGGTGGCAGCCTCCAAACACCTGTTCAACGACGTGCCGGCGCGTGCGCCCGGGACGCTGGCGTTCGTGCCGATCATGGACGGCGACCTGGTGCCCGACTATCCGGTGCAACTGGCGCGGGCCGGGCGCACGCTGCCGGTACCGCTGATCATCGGGACCAATGAGCACGAGGCGGCGCTGTTCCGCTGGATGAAGTCGCCCCTGCTGCCGATCACCCCGCAGGCCATCACGGACATGTTCACCGCGATCGCCGCCGAGCAGCCCGGTCTGCAGATCCCGAGCCAGTCCGAGATCGGGTCCGTCTACCGCGGCCGTGGGAAGAAGCCGGGGATGGGCGTGGCCCGCGACGTCGGCTTCCGGATGCCGTCGATCTGGTTCGCCGAGGGACACAGCCGGGTCGCGCCGGTCTACATGTACCGATTCGACTGGGCCACCCCGATGTTGCGGGCGCTGCGCCTGGGCGGTGCGCACGCCACCGAGCTGCCCTATGTGTGGGGCAACCTGGTGGCCGGACCGAAGGACCCGACCTTCAAGCTCGGCGGCCTGGCGACCGGGAGGGCGGTCTCGCGCCGTATGCGTTCTCGCTGGACCGGTTTCGCCGCGGGTGGGGAGCCCGTAGCGGGACCGGGGGACGCGGTCTGGCGCCCGTACCGCGACGACGATCGGGCCACCCTGCTGATCGGTGCCGAGGACGTGCTGGCCGACGATCCCGACCACGTGCAGCGCGCGACATGGGGCGCCGAAGTGCTGAGCTTCCGGTGACCGCCACGGGTATGTGCGGCTCGGCATCCGTGGCCGAACGCAGCGATTAGGATCCCGCCATGGATGCGTTGCTGAGGGTGCTCGACGCACTGCCGCCGCAGATGCGCGACCCGGTGCTCTTCGCCATCCCGTTCTTCCTGCTGTTGTTGGTGCTGGAGTGGACCGCCGCGCGCAAGCTGGCGCACCTTGAGCCCGCCGATCGCACCCCGGCCGGGGCCTATCACCGCCGCGACGCCTGGGCGAGCCTGTCGATGGGTCTGGTCTCGGTGGCCACCACTGCCGGCTGGAAACTGTTGGCGCTGTTGGGTTATGCGGCGATCTACGCATACCTGGCGCCGTGGCATCTACCGTCGGACCAGTGGTACACGTGGGTGATCGCACTGGTCGGCGTCGACCTGTTGTTCTACGCGTATCACCGGGTCGCGCACCGGGTTCGGCTCGTCTGGGCGACGCACCAGGCGCACCATTCCAGTCAGTATTTCAACTTCGCCACTGCGCTCCGGCAGAAGTGGAACAACAGCGGAGAGATCCTGATGTGGATTCCGCTGCCGCTACTCGGGGTGCCGCCGTGGATGGTGTTCGCCAGCTTCTCGGTGAACCTGATCTACCAGTTCTGGGTGCACACCGAGCGCATCGACCGGCTGTGGCGGCCCGTCGAGTTCGTGTTCAACACACCGTCGCATCACCGGGTGCACCACGGCATGGATCCGGAGTATCTGGACAAGAACTATGCGGGGATCTTCATCCTGTGGGACAGGCTCTTCGGGACGTATCAGGATGAGTTGTTCCGGCCGCACTACGGGCTGACCAAGCAAGTGGACACCTTCAACATCTGGAAGCTGCAGACCCACGAATACGTCGCGATCGGCAGGGACGTCCGGGCCGCAAGGCGCTGGCGCGACAAATTCGGCTACGCGTTCGGGCCGCCCGGCTGGGCGCCGCGGGAGGCCGGTCGCGCGGTGTCCAGCAGTGCGGGCTGAAGTCCGCTCGCAAGTCCGGCAGACCCCGTAGTCTCATGCTGTGAAGACCGTTTTCGATGCCCACGTCGACCCCGCACTCGTCGAACGTTCGCTTGCCGCAAGCGCGTTCGCGCCGATGTGGCTCAACATCCGGCGGCCCGACCATGCCGCGCTGACCGGGGCGGTGAGTTGCGACCTGCTGGTCATCGGCGGTGGTTACACCGGTTTGTGGGCGGCCTTGCACGCCGCCGAGCGCAATCCGGGCCGCAAGATCGTGTTGATCGAGGCGAACCGGATCGGCTGGGCCGCCTCCGGGCGCAACGGCGGTTTCGTCGACGCCAGCCTGACCCATGGCGCCGAGAACGGAAAGTCGCGCTGGGCCGACGAGTTCGACACGCTGCAGGCGATGGGCCTGGAGAACCTCGACGGTATGGCCGCCGATATCGAACGGCTCGAGCTGGACGTGGAGTGGCAGCGGACCGGCATGCTGTCGGTGGCCACCGAACCACACCAGGTCGACTGGCTGGCCGAATCCGCAGCGGCCGGGGAGGGCCGTTTCCTGGATCAGGAGCAGGTGCGTGCGGAGGTCGCGTCGCCGACCTATCGGGCGGGACTGTTCGAGCCCGACACCTGTGCGATCGTGCACCCGGCCAAACTCGCGGTCGAGCTGGCGCGGGCGTGCCGGGAGGCCGGCGTTCAGATCCACGAGCACACCCGGGCGGTCTCGGTGCAGGCGTCGGGCGGCGGTCTGCGGGTGGGCGCCGAGACCGCCGTGGTGAACGCCGAGCAGGTGGTGCTGGCGACCAACGTCTACCCCAGCCTGGTGCGCCGGAACCGTTGGTACACAGTGCCGGTGTATGACTACGTGCTCTCGACCGAGCCGCTGACCGCCGATCAGCTGGACCGGATCGGCTGGCGGAACCGGCAGGGCGTCGGCGACTGTGCGAACCAGTTCCACTACTACCGGCTGACCGCGGACAACCGCGTGGTGTGGGGCGGCTATGACGCGGTCTACTACTTCGGGCGGCGCGTCGATGCCGTGTACGAGGACCGGCAGCAGACCTACCGCAAGCTGGCCGAGCATTTCTTCATCACCTTCCCGCAGCTCGATGACGTCCGGTTCAGCCACCGCTGGGCAGGGGCGATCGACACCAACACCAGATTCTGTGCGCACTGGGGGACCGCCCACCGTGGTCGCGTCGCCTACGTCAACGGATTCACCGGCCTCGGGGTCGGGGCCACCCGATTCGCCGCCGACGTCTGCCTGGATCTGCTCGACGGCTCACCCACGCCGCGCACCGAGTTGGAGATGGTCCGCAAGCGGCCGCTGCCGTTCCCGCCGGAACCGGTTGCCAGCGTGGGGATTCAGGCCACCCGCTGGTCGCTGGATCGCGCCGACCACTCGGCGGGCAAGCGCAATGTGCTGTTGAAGACCCTGGACACGCTGGGCCTGGGTTTCGACTCCTGATCGTCTCGCACCGGATGTTCGCGCAGTGTTCGGTTTTCGGCGAGCAGAACCGGACACCGGAGCTCTCAAGGTCACTAGGCTTCGGCATATCAATTGTCGAAAGGGGAGAGCGACATGAGTGACAGACTTCAGAAGGGTGGGAAGCTCGCACCGGGGGAGTCGCTGACGTCCAAGAACGGGGCCTTTTCCGTGGTCCTGCAGGATGACGGCAACCTGGTGCTCTACAGCGCCGACACCGCGGTGTGGTCGACGCAGACCAACGGCCAGAACGTGGTCAGGGCCGAGGTCCAGGACGACGGCAACTTCGTGCTCTACACACCCGACAAGCCGGTCTGGCACACCGACACCAAGGGCGCCAAGGATGTCCGGCTGATCATCCAGGACGACCGCAATCTCGTGCTCTACGGTTTCGACGGGGTCGCCTGGGCCTCGGGTACGGCGACGACCGAAGCCCCGCCCGCTCCCACGCCACCCACGCCACCCCCGCCGGCCGCGCCGGCCGCCGAGCCGGAGGTCGAGCTGGCCGCCGCCGAGGAACCCGCGCCCGCGGCCGAGGCTGTCGCACCCCCGCCCCCGCCCCCGCCGCCTGCTCCACCGGCCCCGCGCACCTACACGGTGGTCTCCGGGGACACGCTGTGGGCGATCTCGGAGCGCTTCTACGGCGACGGTAACCAGTATCAGCGCATCGCCGACGCCAGCGGTGTCGCCAACCCGGACCTGATCCACCCGGGTCAGGTGCTGACGATTCCGTAGAACTTTCGCTCCACGTGTTGCACGTGTGACACGCGAGTCGTTACGAGAACTGTGATGTAACGAGATCGATCCGTTATCCGATTCACTCGACAGCACCCCGGTAGCGTCGATTCCTGTGTGGGGTGGAGGATCGGAGGGCTCGATGCGTGCACGCCTTTTCCTGGGACTGATGGCGGCGGCGCCGGCGATGGCGATGGCGTTGGCCGTCGCCCCCGCGGCAAGCTCCGAGCCGGGGGTGACGGTGTATCCGGGGATGGAGATCCGGCAGGGCAGCACGCTGTGCACGCTGGGCTTCGTCGATCCGGTGGCCCGCGCCGCGTTCACCGCGGGGCACTGCCGCGGTGACGGCCCGGTCACCGACCGGGCGGGCAATGTCATCGGTGCGATGGCGCTGTTCGACGACAACACCCCCGACGGTGCGACCGTCACCGGCGATCATCAGATCGCCGACTGGGGCGCCATCACACTGGCCGACGACGTTCAGATCAATTCGGTACTGCCCGGCGGACGCGCGCTCGTGATCGACGAGGCGCACGCCGTGAGCCAACCCGGTCAGCAGGTCTGTCACTTCGGCGTCGTCACCGGAGAGAGCTGTGGCACCGTCGCGGTGGTCAACAACGGCTGGTTCACCATGGGCAACGGCGTGGTCAGCCAGAAGGGCGACTCCGGCGGCCCGGTCTACACACTCACCCCGGACGGCCGGGCGGCGATCGTCGGATTGTTCAACAGCACCTGGGGCGGCGCCCCGACGGCGGTCTCCTGGCAGTCCACCGGCCAGCGGATCCGCGAGGCCGTCGCGACTCAGCCGGCCAGCTCGAACACCGGTATCGAGGCGGCGATCTCCTTCACCTCCGAGTCGGTCGATACGGGCGTCAACCCGCCCGAGTGACCCTTGACCTCCCAGTACCACCTGGCCAGATAACGCCGGATGAGTTCCGGCTTGGCCGCGTCGGGAACCTCCCGGACCGTCGCCCGGCGGCGGCGCCAGCGTGGGCCGGTCTCCACGGATCCCGCCGCCCGGGCATTGCGTACCCATTGGGTGTTGCCGCGCGGTGAGACGACATAGTCGCGACCGTCGACGGTGAGAACGTTCACCACCACCGACCGCCACTGACCGCTCGTGCGGCCCCGCACCCGCAGTGCGCGGCTGCCGGCGATTTCGATTCCCAGTTCGGCCAACTGCCGGATCGCCTCGTTGAAGGCCCGGGTGGCCCGATTCGGCTGGTCGTAGCGCATGGTCATGTCATTCCCTTCGATATGAGAGCAGTGCTCTTGAAAGAAGCCTGGCATGCCTCTCCCAAAAATTCAAGAGCAGTGTTCTCGTTTCTGGCACACTGGGCCGGTGGGCAAGAGGCAGCAGGCGCGCGACCGGATCGAGGCGCAGATCATCGAGGTGGGCCGGCGGCACCTGGTCACCGACGGGGCCGCGGGCCTGTCGCTGCGGGCCATCGCCCGCGAGATCGGCTTGGTGTCCTCCGCGGTCTACCGCTATGTCGCCAGCCGTGACGACCTGCTGACCCTGCTGTTGGTCGACGCCTACACCGAACTGGCCGACACGGTGGACGCCGCGGCCGCGGCGGTGCCCGGCGACTGGGCGGCGCGACTGGTGGCGATGGCGCATGCCGCGCGCCGCTGGGCCGTCGGGCAACCGGCGCGCTGGGCTCTGCTCTACGGCAGCCCGGTGCCCGGCTATCGCGCCCCGGCGGAATTGACGGTCGGCCCCGGCACGCGGGTCGTCGGCGCGCTGTTCGCGGTCATCGCCGACGGTATCCGCGACGGCGCCGTGCCCAACCCCGAAGGCACTGCACCGCAACCGATATCGGATGACCTGGACCGAGTGCGGACGGAGTTCGGTTTCGCCGGTGGCGATCCGGTGCTGCTGCAATGCTTCCTGGTGTGGGCGACCCTGGTGGGGGCGATCAGTCTGGAGGTGTTCGGTCAGTACGGGCCGGACACGCTCTCGGCGCCCGAGGTGGTCTTCGACGGGCAGATCCGGTTGTTGGTGCAGGCCCTCGCCTCGTCGATCGGCGATTCGTGGCCGGAGGCCGGGACAAACTAGAACACGTTCTAGCCATCGCGGCGCGGTGGCGATATCCTCACTGGCGATGCTGAATCAGACACCTGTCCAGGTTGCCTGGGTGACCCGCGACCTCGACGCGACCGAGCAGACCCTGACCGCGTTGCTCGGGGCCAGGAAGTGGGTCCGCATGCCCGGTGTCCACTTCGGCCCGGACGCGTGCACCTACCGCGGCCGGCCCGCCGACTTCACCGCCGACATCTCCTTGAGCTACGCCGGTGACATGCAGCTCGAGCTGATCGCCCCGGTCGACGGTGCGAACATCTACAGCGATTTCCTGGCCACCTCCGGCCCCGGTCTGCACCACATCTGCATGGCCGCCGCCGACGAGGCCGCGTTCGACACCGCACTGCGCGACGCCGGCGCCGGTGGCGCATCGGTCGTCATGCAGGGCGTGATGCCCGGCGGGATGCGCTTCGCCTATGTCGGCGCCGCCGACGCGGGGGTGCCCTTCATCGAGATCGCCTACATCCCGGCCGATATCCAGGCCGTCTTCGACCACATCAAGAACGAGCAGAAGTGAGAGATATGACACTGCAACAGATTCCGGACACCCTCGCCGTCGGCGACACGACGGACTGGTCCGACGACGTCGACGTCGTGGTCATCGGTTTCGGTATCGCCGGGGGATGTGCTGCGGTATCAGCCGCCGCGGCCGGTGCCCGGGTGCTGGTGCTGGAACGCGCCGCCGCGGCCGGCGGCACCACCTCGATGGCCGGCGGCCATTTCTATCTCGGTGGTGGGACCGCCGTGCAGGAGGCCACCGGACACCCCGACACCGCCGACGAAATGTACAAGTACCTCGTCGCGGTGACCGAGGATCCCGAGCTGGACAAGATCCGCGCCTACTGTGACGGTAGCGTCGAGCACTTCAATTGGCTTGAGTCACTGGGATTTCAGTTCGAGCGGAGCTACTACCCGGGCAAGGTGGTGGTGCCACCGGGCACCGAGGGGCTGTCTTATACCGGCAACGAGAAGGTGTGGCCGTTCATCGAGCAGGCCAAGGCCGCACCACGCGGTCACTCGGTGCCGGTGCCCGGCGAACTCGGTGGCGCCAACATGGTCATCGAACTGCTGCTCAAGCGCGCCGCCGAACTCGGCGTGCAGATCCGATACGAGACCGGCGCCACCAACCTCATGGTGAGAGACGGCGCCGTCGTCGGCGTGAGCTGGAAGCACTTCACCGAAACCGGTGCGGTCAAAGCGAAGTCGGTGGTGATCGCGGCGGGCGGGTTCGCGATGAATCCCGAGATGGTCGCCCAGTACACGCCGGCGCTCGGCCAGGAACGCAAGACCAAACACCACGGCATGGTGGCGCCCTACATCCTGGGCAACCCCAACGACGACGGGCTGGGCATCCGGCTCGGGGTGTCGGCCGGCGGCGTCGCCAAGAACCTCGACCAGCTGTTCATCACCGCTGCGGCCTACCCGCCGGAGATCCTGCTGACCGGGATCATCGTCAACAAGGACGGGCAGCGGTTCGTCGCCGAGGACTCCTACCATTCACGCACCTCGGCGTTCGTCCTCGAACAACCGGACCAGACCGCGTATCTCGTCGTCGACGAGGCCCACATGCAGATGCCGGAGATGCCGCTGATCAAATTCATCGACGGATGGGAGACCATCGCGGAAATGGAGTCGGCGCTCGGCATCCCGGAAGGCAAGCTGGCCGCATCGTTGCAGCGGTACAACGAAAACGCCGCGAGCGGAACCGATCCCGACTTCCACAAGCAACCCGACTACATCGCGGTGCAGGACAGCGGTCCGTGGGCCGCCTTCGACCTGACGCTCGGGGTGGCGATGTACTCCGGTTTCACCATGGGTGGGCTGACGGTGTCCATCGACGGTGAGGTGCTGCGCGCCGACGGCGGTCCCGTGCCCGGGCTGTACGCCGCGGGTGCATGCGCCTCCAACATCGCCCGCGACGGTAAGGGATACGCCAGCGGTGTGCAGCTGGGCGAGGGGTCCTTCTTCGGGCGGCGGGCGGGGGAACACGCAGGGCGGCGGGCGGGGGAGCACGCCGGCACGCGCAGCGCCTAGCTCGGCTCGGGGTCCTTGGCGGGCTTGTCGACCTCGTCGTCGACGTCGCCGAGGACCCAGGTACCGCCGCCGAGCAGGTGCAGGTGCCGCTCATGGTGCTGGCCGACGGTGCTGCGGTGGGTCACGCTGACAAGGATCGTGTCCGGCAGTTCCCGGCGCACCAGGTCGTACATGCTGTACTCCAGCCCCTCGTCCAGCGCGGAGGTGGCCTCGTCGAAGAACACCACCCGGGGCTTGGTCAGCAGCACCCGCGCGAAGGCGATGCGCTGCTGCTCACCGGGGGAGAGCACCTTGGCCCAGTCCGCCAGCTCGTCGAGTCGTCTGGCGCACTGCGGCAGGGACACCTTGTCCAGTGCGGTCGTCAACTCGTCATCGGTCAGCACATCGGGGCCCTTGGGATAGGACACCACCGCACGCAGATCACCGAGTGGGACGTAGGGCATCTGGGACAGGAACATCGTCTCATTGGTGCCGCCCGGGCAGCGCAAAGTGCCTGTGGTGTACGGCCATAGCTGAGCCAGGCTGCGCAGCAGAGTGGTCTTGCCGGTGCCGGACTGCCCGGTGATGATCAGGGTGTCACCCGGGTACATCTGGAAGTTCAGATCGTTGATCAGCACATCACCCGCCGGGGTGTGGACATCGATATCGATCAGCTCGACCGGGCAACTACCGCACGGCTCGACGTTCAGTTCGGGGAGTGCGCGGCCCTCCTCGTTGGCGATCACCAGTCCGTGCAGACGGATGATCGAGGCCCGCCAGCCGGCGAACGCGTCGTAGGAGTTCCGGAAGAACGATAGCGAATCCTGGATCTGTCCGAACGCCGAACCGGTCTGCGAGACATCGCCGAGCTGGATGTTGCCGCTGAACAGGCGCGGCGCCTGGATGACCCAGGGCAGCGGGTTGATGATCTGGCTGATGGTCAAGTTCCAGCCGTAGAACCCGACCGACCGATTGATGAAGCGCTGATAGTTCGACACGATCGGCTCGAACCGTTTGCGCAACTGCACGCGCTCGGCGACTTCGCCGCGGTAGAAGGCCACCGACTCCGAGGCGTCGCGGAGCCGGACCAGCGCGTAACGGAATGCGGCGTTGTACTTCTCGTTGTCGAAACTCAGCCGGATGATCGGGCGGCCGATCCAGAACGCGATGACCGTGGCGATGCCCACATAGAGGAACGCGATCAGGAACATCGCCCGCGGCACCGTGACGCCGAAAATGTCCAGATCGCCGGAGAGATTCCACAGAATCGCGGTGAACGAAATCACCGAGACGATGGCGGAGATGGCACCGAACAGCAGGGTGGAACCGCTGGTGTTGTTGGGCGTGTTGGGCAGCGGGCCCACGTTGGTGGTGAAGATGTCGATATCGGCCTGGATGCGCTGATCCGGGTTGTCGATGGTGTCATCGATGAACCGGCTGCGGTAGTAGGCCTTACCGTCGAGCCAGTCCGAGGTCAGCCGGGCGGTCAGCCAGGTCCGCCAGGCGAGCATGAAGCGCTGCATCATGTACAGGTCGAGCATCACCCGCGCGACGTGGATGGTGGCGAGCAGCGCGAACAGCCACAGTGCCGCCCAGAAACCGTCGCGACCGGACGCGGCGATCGCCTCATCGCCACTGGACAACCCCTGCACCGCCACCTGGGCGCCGGTCATCATGTCGTTGCCCTGGAAGCTGAACAGCACGTCGAGGCGGACCCCGGAGATCACCGACAGCAGGAGCGCCCCGAGCCACGCCCAGACCTTCACCGACTCGCGGCCGGTGAAGTAGGCGCCGGTGATGCGCCAGAACTGGCGGCCCCAGGTGGTGAACCGGCCGAGCAGGAAGAGCACGAGCAGAGTGCCCGCCGCGGCCATCGCCCACGCCTTGGCGATCCAGATCAGTGAGGTGACGAGCTCACTGCCCCAGTCGAGGGACGTGGTGAACATTTCCATGCGGGCAAGGTACCCCTAGAACCTGTCCAGAGGTGGCTGGAGGGTCGCGGCGGCCCAACTCCCGTCGCCCAGCAGATCGAGCCGCTGTTCGTGGAAGCGGTGCACCGTGTGTCGGTGGCTGACACTCACCAGGGTGGTGCCGGGCAGCTCGGCGCGCAGCAGCTGGTAGAGCGTCAGCTCGAGCCCCTCGTCGAGGGCCGAGGTGGATTCGTCCAGGCACACCATCGGCGGCCGTTGCAGCAGCACCCGGGCGAAGGCGATGCGCTGTTGTTCACCGGGGGACAGGATGGCCGCCCAGTCGCGCGTGTCGCCGAGTTGCAGCACCAGCTGCGGCAGCGCGACCTGCAGCAGGGCGCGCTGGATGGCCTCATCGCCGTACACCTCGCCGTCGCGCGGGTAGGCCACCACCGCGCGCAGTGTTCCCAGCGGCAGATACGGCACCTGCGGGATGAACATGCAGTTCGGCGGGTACTGCGCGTGGCCGGAGGTGTACGGCCACAACCCGGCCAGGCTCTGCAGCAGGACCGACTTGCCGACCCCGGACTGCCCGGTCACCAGCAGGGTGGCTCCGGGCTCCAGCGTCAGGTCCAGCCCGTCGACCAGCCGGCGGCCATCCGGGGTGCGCACCTCGACGCCGCGCAACCGGACACCGTCATCGGTCGCCGGGGAGTAATCGATGCCCGGCATGGCCCGCGCCCGCTGGTTGGCGTCCAGGAGTCCGTCGAGCCGGATCAACGCGGCACGGAAGCCGGCGAACGCGTCGTAACTGATGCGGAAGAAGGACAGCCCGTCGTGGATCGCGTGGAAGGCGGTGGCCGACTGCATGACATCGCCGAACGAGATCTGCTGGGAGAACAGCCGTTGGGCCTGAACGACATAGGGCAGCGGATTGATGGCCTGACTCATCGACACGTTCCAGCCCAGGAACAGCATCATCCGGTTCAGCCAGCGCCGGTAGTTGCCGATCACCCCGCCCAGGCGTTCCTCGAGTTGGCGGCGCTCGGCCGGCTCGCCCCGGTACAGGCCGACGCCGGCGGCCGCCTCCTTGAGCCGGATCATGGCGAACCGGAAGCCGGCGTTTCGCAGTTCGTTGCGGAAGCTCAACCGGATGAGCGGGCGACCGATCCAGAACGCGACGACGGTCGCGGCCAGCACGTAGACGATCACCGTCCAGAACAAGGCCCGCGGGATGACGATGCCCAGCAGGTTCAGCGGCCCGGACAGGTTCCACAGGATGACGCCGAACGAGGCGACGGTCAGCATCGACTCGATCGCGCCGAACAGCAGGATGTGATTCGACCCGTGTGCGGGGTTGTTCGGGTCCGCCGAACCGGTGGTGACGATGTCGACATCGGCCTGGATCCGCTGGTCGGGGTTGTCGACCGCATCGCGGATGAACCGGCCGCGGAAATAGGCGTGCCCGTTCAGCCAGTCATCGAGGACGTGGCGGGTCAGCCACAGCCGCCACCGGATCAGGAAGCGCTGGGTGAGATACAGGTCGGCGAAATAACGCGCCATGAACAGCAGGGCGAGCACCAGGTAGATCAGCAGGGCATCCCAGAAATGCGCGATGCCGTCCGCCTTCAGCGCGTCGTCATCGGTGCCGCTGCCCTGAAACGCCATCTGCAGGGCGGTGAACAGGTCGTTGGTGTAGTAGCTGATCAGCACGCTGAGACGGACCGCGATGACCGTCGAGAGCAGCAGAGTCCCCACGAGCAGCCAGACCTGCACGCTGTCGCGGCCGGTGAAGAAGTTTCCGGTGATGCGGACGAACTGACGACCCCACTCGGTGCGTTGTGCGACCACGGCGATGACGACGGCCAGGCATACCGCGGTGATGCCGAACGCTTGCAGGACCCACAGTGCCGAATGCCCGAACTCGGTACTCCAGTCGATCGACGGGCCGAGCGTCGCTGTGTCCATCTGTGTCCGTTCGACGGTCCGGTCCGTTCGGCGTGCTGCTGGGCAGGAAGCTACCGCAGCGCAGGTGCCGTGGCGCCCCGCCACGGCAGTGCGGCCGCCGCGGCGCTGCCGCGTACCGTATGACTGTGGCTGTGAGTTCCAAGACCTCGAAGGCGTCCAAATCCGGTGGCTCCAAATCCGGCGGATTGAGCAACCGGTTCTGGAAGTTGCTCGGCGCCAGCACCGACAAGGACCAGGCGCGCTCCATGACCCAGGTCAGCGCCTCGTCGAAATTCGACGAAAAGGCCGCCGGCCTCGACGATGAGCAGCTGCGCAAGGCCGCCGGACTGCTCAACCTCGACAACCTTGCCGACTCCAGCGATATCCCGCAGTTCCTGGCCATCGTGCGCGAAGCCGCCGATCGGTCGATCTCCTTGCGGCCGTTCGACGTCCAGCTGCTCGGTGCCCTGCGGATGCTCGCCGGCGACGTTGTCGAGATGGCCACCGGTGAAGGCAAGACGCTGGCCGGCGCCATCGCCGCGGCCGGCTACGCCATCGGGGGCCGCAGTGTGCACGTCATCTCCGTCAACGACTATCTGGCCCGCCGCGATGCCGAATGGATGGGCCCGCTGCTGGAGGCGCTCGGTCTGACGGTCGGGTGGATCACCGCCGACGCGACCCCCGCGCAGCGGCGCGAGGCCTACGCCTGCAACGTCACCTATGGCTCGGTCAATGAGATCGGTTTCGACGTACTGCGCGATCAGCTGGTGATCTCGGTGGACGATCTGGTGTCGCCGCGCCCGGATGTGGCGCTGATCGACGAGGCCGACTCGGTGCTGGTCGACGAGGCGCTGGTCCCGCTGGTGCTGGCCGGCACCTCGCATCGCGAGACCCCGCGGCTGGAGGTCATCCGGCTGGTCGGCGAACTCCGCGAGAACACCGAATACGAGACCGATGCCGACCGGCGCAATGTGCAGCTCACCGATGCCGGTGCGCGCCGGCTGGAGGCCGCGCTCGGTGGGATCGATCTGTACTCCGAGGAACACGTCGGCACCACGCTCACCGAGATCAACGTCGCGCTGCACGCGCATGTGCTGCTGGAACGCGATGTGCACTACATCGTGCGCGACGATGCGGTGCACCTGATCAATGCCTCCCGCGGCCGCATCGCATCGCTGCAGCGCTGGCCCGATGGCCTGCAGGCGGCGGTCGAGGCCAAGGAGGGCATCGATATCACCGAGACCGGTGAGGTGCTCGACACCATCACCGTGCAGGCGCTGATCAACCGGTACCCGCGGGTGTGCGGGATGACCGGTACCGCGTTGGCCGCCGGTGAGCAGTTGCGCCAGTTCTACAAGCTCGGCGTCTCGCCGATCCCGCCCAACAAGCCCAACGTGCGCGAGGATGAGGCGGATCGCGTGTACATCACGGTGGCCGCCAAGAACGACGCCATCGTCGAGCACATCGCCGAGGTGCACGCGTCGTCGCAACCGATTCTCGTCGGCACCCGCGACGTCGCCGAATCCGAGGACCTGCACGAGCGGCTGGTGAAGGCCGGAATCCCGGCGGTGGTGCTGAACGCCAAGAACGATGCCGAGGAGGCGGCGGTCATCGCCGAGGCCGGCGCGCAGGGCCGCGTCACGGTGTCGACCCAGATGGCCGGCCGCGGTACCGACATCCGGCTGGGCGGGTCCGACGAATCGGGCCACGACCAGGTGGCCGAGCTCGGCGGGCTGCATGTCATCGGCACCGGACGGCACTACACCGAACGGCTGGACAACCAGCTGCGCGGCCGCGCCGGACGCCAGGGCGACCCGGGCTCCTCGGTGTTCTTCTCCAGCTGGGAGGACGACGTGGTGGTGTCCTTCCTGGAACCCAACAAGCTGCCGTTGCAGACCGACGAGGACGGCAAGGTCACCAGCAACAAGGCGGCGACCCTGCTCGACCATGCGCAGCGGGTGGCCGAGGGCAAGACGCTGGACCTGCACGCCAACACCTGGCGGTACAACCAGCTCACCGCCCAGCAGCGCGCCATCCTGGTGGATCGCCGGGACACTCTGCTGCGCACATCCACGGCGCGCGAAGAACTGGAAGAGCGTTCGCCGAAGCGCTATGAGCAGATCGCGGAATCGGTGTCCGAGGAACGGCTCGACGAGATCTGCCGACTGATCATGCTCTATCACCTCGACCGCGGCTGGGCGGATCACCTGGCCTACCTGGCCGATATCCGGGAGAGCATCAGCCTGCGCGCGCTCGGTAACCAGAGCCCGCTCGACGAGTTCCACCGGATGGCGGTGGATGCTTTCGCCTCGCTGGCCGCCGATGCCATCGAGGCGGCCCAGCAGACCTTCGACACCGCCAACATCGTGGGCGGTGAGACCGGCCTGGACCTGACCCGGCTCGCGCGGCCGACCTCGACGTGGACGTACATGATCCACGACGATCCGCTGGCCGACAACGTCATGTCGGCGCTGAGCCTGCCGGGCGTCTTCCGTTAGGTTGACCGGTATGCAGCCCGGGGCGAGCGGAGCGACGGGAGATCGGCCTGGCGATCGGGTGCTCACCATCCCGAATGCGCTGAGCGTGCTGCGCCTGCTGCTGGTGCCGGTGTTCTTGTACCTGCTGTTCGACGGTGCCATCGGCTGGGCGGTCGTGGTGCTGATGTTCAGCGGCTTCTCCGACTGGGCCGACGGCAAGATCGCCCGGCTGGTCGCCGATCAGTCCTCGCGGCTGGGTGAGTTGCTCGACCCGGCCGTCGACCGCATCTACATGGTGGTGACCCCGGTGGCGCTCGCCGCCGCCGGCGTGGTGCCGTGGTGGTTCGTGATCGTGCTGATCGGCCGGGATCTGGTGCTGGCCGCGACGCTGCCGGTGCTGCGCAGTCGCGGGCTCACCGCGCTGCCGGTCACCTATATCGGCAAGGCCGCCACCTTCGCGTTGATGTCCGGGCTGCCGCTGGTGCTGCTGGGCCAGTTCGACGCGCTGTGGAGCCGGGTCATCCTGGCCTGCGGCTGGGCGTTCCTGATCTGGGGGATGGTGCTGTACCTGTGGTCGGCGGTGCTGTACCTGGCGCAGGTGGGGTTGGTGATCCAGCGACTGCCCCGCACCGCCGCAGCGAACCGGGGAGTACCTGGGGATGGTTGATCCCGCGAGTTCGCTGGGTGGCTTTGACCCCGAGGCGGGCCTGAACCATCACGAAAGGGATGCGCCGCAACGCATCCCGGTGCCGTCTCTGCTGCGCTCGTTGCTCTCCGACCATCTTGACCCGGGCTATGCGGCGGCCGCCGCGGCCCGGCACGACCAGCCTGCGGGCCGGCTGCGCGCCGCGGGCTGGACGTTGCTTGCGGGGCTGACCGTGGCGGTCGTGTTCGCCGTGGCCGCCTCGCAGGCGCAATCGGTGGCGCCGGCGAACCGGCAGACACAGCTGGTGCTCGCCGACAGTGTGCGGGCCGGCGAGAGCCGCACCGACGCCGTCGAGGTGACCAGGGATCAGCTGGCTGCCGAGGTCGAGACCGAGCGGCGCAGCCGCCTCGCCGGTGACGAACAGGGCCGGGCACTGCTCGCCGCTCTCGACGAGGCGGAGTTCGCCGCCGCCGTGACGACCGCAATCGGGCCGGGCCTCGAGGTCAGCGTCACCGACCCCGGTATGTCCCGTGATCTCACCGACGTGTCCAAACAGCGGGTGGCGGGCAGCCAACAGGCGATCCTGGACCGCGATCTGCAACTCGTGGTCAACTCGTTGTGGGTCGGGGGAGCCGAGGCGGTCGCGGTCGGAGGGGTCCGGATCGGGCCCAATGTCACCATCCGGCAGGCCGGTGGCGGCATCCTCGTCGACAACCGGCCGATCACCAGCCCGTACGCCATCGTCGCGCTGGGGCCGCCACACGCGATGCAGGATGTGTTCAACCGCAGTCCCGGGATGCAGCGGCTCACGCTGCTGCAGCAGTCCTACGGTGTCGGGGTTACGGTCAGTACCGGTGACGCGCTGAGCGTGCCCGGTGGTTCGGTACGAGAGATCCGCTTTGCCACCCGGATTGAGCGGTGAGGTATGGGACAGAGTTGATCCACAGAGGGAACCAGAGGGTGATCCGGACATGATCGGCATCGCCGCGCTCGTCGTCGGCATCGTGCTCGGGCTGGTCTTCCACCCGAGTGTGCCCGAGGCGATCCAGCCGTACCTGCCGATCGCCGTGGTGGCGGCGCTGGACGCGGTGTTCGGTGGCTTACGCGCCTACCTGGAGCGGATCTTCGATTCGAAGGTGTTCGTCGTGTCCTTCGTCTTCAACGTGTTGGTCGCCGCACTCATCGTCTATGTGGGCGACCAGCTCGGTGTCGGTACCCAGTTGTCCACCGCGATCATCGTGGTGCTCGGCATCCGGATCTTCGGCAATGCAGCCGCGTTGCGGCGCAGGCTGTTCGGAGCGTGAGCGATGGCTGAGCACGCCGGGAACGAGCAGGCCGAGCACGGCCGCCACGAGTTGCCGGAGGATGCCGTCGTGCCCGCCGGTCGCACGCGCTCACAGTGGATTTTCGGCGCTCTCGGCGTCGTGCTGTGCATGCTGCTCGGGATCGCGATCGTCACCCAGGTTCGGCAGACCGGATCCGGTGACTCGCTGGAGACCGCACGGCCGGCCGATCTGCTGGTGCTGCTGGACTCCCTGCAGCAGCGGGAGGCCGCGCTCAACACCGAGGTGGCCGATCTGCAGCAGACCCTGGACTCGCTGCAGGCATCCGGCAGCAGTGATCAGGCGGCCATCGAGAACGCCCAGGCCAGGCTGGCGGCACTGTCCATTCTGATCGGCTCCGTGGCCGCCGTCGGCCCGGGCGTGACGATCAGCATCCGGGATGACGCACGCGGCGTGTCGCCGGAGACGATGCTCGATGTGATCAACGAGTTGCGGGCGGCGGGGGCGGAGGCGATGGAGATCCGCGGCGCCGGGACCGGCGGGGGAGAGCGCAGCGACCCGGGGGATGTGACGCAGGGTGTCCGGGTGGGGGTCGACACCTGGGTCATCGGCGCGCCGGGCGCACTGATCATCGACGGGGTCACCCTCGGGTCTCCGTATTCGGTTCTGGCGATTGGTGATCCGCCCACGCTCTCAGCCGCGATGAACATCCCCGGCGGGGCCATGGACAGCGTGAAGCGGGTCGGCGGAACGATGACGGTGACCCAGTCCGAGTCCGTAGAGGTGACCGCCTTGCGGCAACCGAAACCTCGCCAATACGCTCAGCCCGTCAAGTAGTGCCCGCGTCCCGCCGCCGAAGGAGTCCCGTGAGCGAGATCCCGTCCGATCTGCAGTACACCGCCGAGCACGAGTGGGTGCGACGCACCGGCGAGGACACCGTGCGGGTCGGCATCACCGACTATGCGCAGGCCGCCCTCGGCGATGTGGTGTTCGTGCAGCTGCCCGACGTGGGCGCAGCGGTCGCCGCCGGCGATGCGTTCGGGGAGGTCGAATCCACCAAATCGTTGTCGGACCTGTACGCGCCGATCACCGCGAAAGTCGTTGCCGTCAACGGTGAGCTCGAGGGCAGCCCGGAGTTGGTCAACTCCGATCCCTACGGCGCCGGCTGGCTGGTCGAACTGCAGACCGACACCGCCGCCCCGGCCGGTCCGCTTCCGGACCTTCTGGACGCGGACGGCTACCGCGGGATTCTTCCGGAGTAGGTGTTGTTAGGGTTTTGCGGATCGGTTGATCAGCGACAAGCGTGAGCAGGTCTGCGTGTCCGGATCCGACGGTGGTGGACCCAATGGCCTGCCCGGCGCGGTACGGTCGTCGTAAGACGCATTGACGGTCGGGGGGCCAGCGCCGGCCGCCTGACAAGCACGCCACAGCAGCCAGTAGAGGAGCAGCGGGTGACGGAAAACAGCAACTTTCAGGCCGACCAGTCCGACGAAGTCACGGTGGAGACAACATCGGTTTTTCGCGCTGATTTCCTGAACGAACTCGATGCACCGGCAAGTACCGGCACCGAGAGTTCGGTGTCGGGTGTGGAGGGGCTGCCTGCAGGTTCGGCCCTTCTCGTCGTCAAGCGGGGCCCCAACGCCGGCTCGCGCTTCCTGCTCGACCAGGCCACCACATCGGCGGGCCGCCACCCAGACAGCGACATCTTCCTCGATGACGTCACCGTGAGCCGTCGGCACGCCGAGTTCCGGTTGGAGTCCGGCGAGTTCCAGGTCGTCGACGTCGGCAGCCTCAACGGCACCTACGTCAACCGTGAGCCGGTGGACTCCGCCGTGCTCGCCAATGGTGACGAGGTGCAGATCGGCAAGTTCCGGCTGGTGTTCCTGACCGGTCCCAAGACGGACGACGCCGGCTAACTGCCGAGCGCCGCTTGCGCGAGGATCAGATGACCCAGCCCGAACCGGCACCCGCCGGGATGTCCATCGGAGCGGTTCTGGACCTGCTGCGCCCGGACTTTCCGGACGTCACGATCTCGAAGATCCGGTTCCTGGAGGCCGAGGGGCTGGTCACCCCGCAGCGCTCGGCGGCCGGCTATCGCCGGTTCACCGCGTACGACTGCGCCCGGCTGCGGTTCGTCCTGACCGCGCAGCGTGAGCAGTATCTGCCGCTCAAGGTCATCAAGGCCCAACTGGACGCGCAGCCCGACGGCGAGCTGCCCACACTCGGATCCGCGTACACCGTTCCGCGCCTGGTCCAGATCGCCGGGGAGGCCGGCACGGGCGCTGATACCGCGGGCACCGAGGCGGTGGCACCGGCACAGGTGCGGCTCAGCCGAGAGGATCTGTTGTCCCGCTCCGGTGTGGACAACGCCCTGCTGGCGGCGCTGGTCACCGCGGGTGTCATCAAGCCCGGGCCGGCAGGGTTCTTCGACGAGCATTCGGTCACCATTGCGCAGTGTGCGCGGGCGCTGGCCGATTACGGTGTCGAGCCGCGGCACCTGCGGGCGTTCCGGTCGGCGGCCGACCGGCAGTCCGATCTGATCGCCCAGATCGCCGGTCCGGTGGCGGCCGCCGGGAAGGCCGGGGCGCGCGACCGCGCCGATGACCTGGCCCGTGAGGTGGCGGCGCTGGCGATCACCTTGCACACGTCGCTGATCAAGTCCGCAGTGCGAGACGTTCTCGATCGTTGAGGACTAGACTTTCCCTCGACGGCTTCGTTGCGGAGGGCAGGCGCTGATGGGTGAGGTTCGGGTAGTCGGTATTCGCGTGGAGCAGCCCCAAAATCAGCCTGTGCTGTTGCTGCGGGAGTCCAACGGTGACCGCTACCTGCCGATCTGGATCGGGCAGTCCGAGGCCGCCGCGATCGCGCAGGAACAACAGGGCGTCGAGGCCCCGCGCCCACTCACCCACGACCTCATCCGGGATCTGATTGCTGCCCTGGGCCATTCGCTCAAAGAGGTGCGCATCGTCGATCTGCAGGAGGGCACCTTCTACGCCGACCTGATCTTCGACCGCGATATCAAGGTCTCGGCGCGTCCATCGGATTCGGTGGCGATCGCGTTGCGCGTCGGGGTGCCGATCTACGTCGAGGAAGCGGTGCTGGCCGAGGCCGGACTCCTCATTCCCGACGAGACCGACGAAGAAGCCGACGGACCGGTACGTGAGGACGAGGTCGAGAAGTTCAAGGAGTTCCTCGACAGCGTGTCTCCCGACGACTTCAAGGCGACCTGAGACCGCCGCGTGGGCGCGACGACGAACATCACGGATGCGTCTCGTGAGTTCGACACGCGGGTCGGGTGTGACCCGCACGGGAAACGGGCAGCCATAATTTTGATCGACGACGAGCAGTAGCAGCAATGTGTTGAGCGTATGCTCGACACATTCAAACTCGGACGTGACGCGTGACGATCACGGGCCCGGGGGCGACGGCGAGAGGATGGACTGTGGGCGACACGCCACATCAGGGGGAGTTGGATCTGTCTTCCGCCGGCGGTGCGACTCCGCCCGTGAGCAGCGCACCCGGCGAGCCTGTACAGGGCGGCCTGTTCCCGGATAATTCGATCCCGGACGAGCTGGTCGGCTACCGCGGCCCGAGCGCCTGCCAAATCGCTGGCATCACCTATCGGCAGCTCGACTACTGGGCGCGCACCTCGCTGGTCGTTCCTTCGATCCGTGGCGCCGCCGGTTCGGGCAGCCAGCGCCTGTACTCCTTCAAGGACGTCCTGGTCCTCAAGATCGTCAAGCGACTTCTCGACACCGGTATCTCACTGCACAACATCCGTGTCGCGGTGGATCACCTGCGTCAGCGCGGTGTGCAGGACCTCGCCAACATCACGCTGTTCTCCGACGGGACCACGGTGTACGAGTGCACCTCCGCCGAAGAGGTCGTCGACCTCCTGCAGGGCGGCCAGGGCGTGTTCGGGATCGCGGTGTCTGGTGCCATGCGGGAACTGACCGGCGCGATCGCCGATTTCCCGGGTGAACGCGCCGACGGTGGTGAATCGATCGCGGCGCCGGAGGATGAGCTGGCATCGCGGCGTAAGACCCGCGACCGCAAAATCGGCTGAGATACGCCGCGCGAAAGTGCAGAAGTTGGCGGGGAATCCTTGATTCCTCGCCATTTTCCGCACGTTCGGCTCTGCTGAGCCTGGCGTGGACGGCGCTGGATCTGGCCGACCGGTAGAATCAGCAGCGCATCGCCCTTGCGCGGGAGAGTTCCGTGACGGCCAGTCACGGGCGCCGAAGGAGCAATACCTCTCCGTCAACCTCTCAGGCACCCAGGACCGCGGACGGCCACGATGCCTCTGGAAAGTGGTGCCCTGTGCACCCGCCCATGGGGAAAGGCCGGACAGGCTGAATCTCTCAGGCGCCCCGACAGAGGGAGAGGGACTGGCTGTCCGCGCCCTCGAACAGGGGAGATCACGTGTCTGTTGACCATTCCGGTTTCGTCGCCCGCCACATCGGGCCCGATGCCGACGCCATCGCCACCATGCTCGATGTCATCGGCGTCGGCTCGCTCGACGAGCTGGCCGACAAGGCGCTGCCCGCCGGCATCCTCGACGCGGTCGGCGCCGACGGCCTGGCACCCGGCCTGGAACACCTGCCGCCGGCGGCCTCCGAGGAGGAGGCCCTCGCCGAGCTGCGCGCCCTGGCCGACTCCAACACCGTGGCCGTCTCGATGATCGGCCAGGGATATTTCGACACGTTGACCCCTCCGGTGCTCAAACGCAACATCCTGGAGAACCCGGCCTGGTACACCGCCTACACGCCGTACCAGCCCGAGATCAGCCAGGGTCGGCTGGAGGCGCTGCTCAACTTCCAGACCATGGTCAGCGATCTGACCGGTCTGGATGTGGCGAACGCCTCGATGCTCGATGAGGGCACCGCCGCCGCCGAGGCGATGACGCTGATGCACCGTGCGGTGAAGGGCCCGTCGAACCGGTTGGCCGTGGACGCCGATGTGTACGCCCAGACCGCGGCGGTGATCGCCACCCGCGCCGAGCCGCTGGGCATCGAGATCGTCACCGCCGACCTGCGCGACGGCCTGCCCGAGGGCGATTTCTTCGGCGTGATCGTGCAGCTGCCGGGCGCCAGCGGGCGCATCGACGACTGGAGCGCACTGGTCGCCCAGGCCCATGAGCGCGGCGCGCTCGTCGCCGTGGGGGCCGATCTGTTGGCGACCACCCTGATCACCCCGCCCGGAGATATCGGCGCCGACGTCGCCTTCGGCACCACCCAACGTTTCGGTGTGCCCATGGGATTCGGCGGCCCGCACGCCGGCTACCTGGCCGTGCACACCAAGCACGCCCGCCAGCTTCCCGGCCGCCTGGTCGGTGTCTCCGTCGACAGGGATGGGTCGCCGGCGTTCCGCCTGAGCCTGCAGACCCGCGAGCAGCACATCCGGCGCGACAAGGCGACCAGCAACATCTGCACCGCGCAGGTGTTGCTGGCCGTGATCGCGGCGATGTACGCCAGCTACCACGGCGCCGCCGGACTGACCGCGATCGCCCGCCGGGTGCACGACCAGGCGGCGAAGATCGCTGCGGCGCTGGGTGATTCGCTGGTGCACGACGCCTTCTTCGACACCGTGCTGGCGAAGGTGCCGGGCCGGGCCGACGAGATCGTCGCCGCGGCCAAGGCCGCGGGCATCAACCTGTGGCGCGTCGACGCCGATCACGTGTCGGTGGCCTGTGACGAGGCCACCACCGATGCACATATCGCGGCCGTGCTGGAAGCCTTCGCGGTGAGCCCCGCACCGGCTGCAGGCGCCGATATCGCCACCCGGACATCGGATTTCCTGGCCCATCCGGCGTTCCACCGGTACCGCACCGAGACCTCGATGATGCGGTATCTGCGGTCGCTGGCGGACAAGGACATTGCGCTGGACCGCAGCATGATCCCGCTCGGGTCGTGCACGATGAAGCTCAATGCGGCCGCCGAGATGGAACCGATCACCTGGCCGGAATTCGCCAAGCAGCATCCGTTCGCCCCGGTGTCGGACAATCCGGGTCTGCGCCGCCTGATCGCCGACCTGCAGGACTGGCTGACCGGCATCACCGGATACGACGAGATCTCGCTGCAGCCCAACGCCGGATCGCAGGGGGAGTACGCCGGGCTGCTCGCCATCCAGGCCTACCACCGCGACAACGGCCAGGCCGACCGCGACGTCTGCCTGATCCCGTCCAGCGCGCACGGCACCAATGCCGCCTCGGCCGCTCTGGTCGGGATGCGGGTGGTCGTCGTCTCCTGCCGCGCCAACGGTGACGTGGACCTCGATGACCTGCGCGCCAAGGTCGCCCAGCACGCGGATCGGCTGGCCGCGCTGATGATCACCTACCCGTCCACCCACGGGGTGTACGAACATGATGTCGCCGACATCTGTGCGGCCGTGCATGATGCGGGCGGCCAGGTCTACGTGGACGGCGCCAATCTCAACGCGCTGGTCGGGCTGGCCCGTCCGGGTCGCTTCGGCGGCGATGTCAGCCACCTCAACCTGCACAAGACGTTCTGCATCCCGCACGGTGGTGGTGGTCCCGGCGTCGGACCGGTCGCGGTGCGCAGCCACCTGGCGCCCTATCTGCCCGGCCATCCGCTGGCCGACGAACTCGGCGACAGCTACACCGTCTCGGCGGCCCCGTACGGGTCGGCGTCCATCCTCCCGATCACCTGGACCTACATCAGGATGATGGGCGGCGCCGGGTTGCGGGCAGCATCGCTGACGGCGATCGCGTCGGCCAACTATGTGGCGCGCCGCCTCGACGAGTACTTCCCGGTGCTCTACACCGGCGAGAACGGGATGGTCGCCCACGAGTGCATCCTGGATCTCAACGGCATCACCAAGGCCACCGGCGTCACCGTCGACGATGTCGCGAAGCGGTTGGCGGACTTCGGTTTCCACGCACCGACGATGAGCTTCCCGGTGGCGGGCACGCTCATGGTGGAGCCCACCGAGAGCGAGAGCCTGGCCGAGGTGGACGCGTTCTGTGACGCGATGATCGCCATCAAGGCCGAGATCGACAAGGTCGGTTCGGGGGAGTGGCCGGTGGAGGACAACCCGCTGCGCGGAGCCCCGCACACCGCGGAGGCACTGCTGGTGCCGGAGTGGTCGCACCCCTACACGCGGGAGCAGGCCGCCTACCCGCTGGGCAAGGGATTTCGGCCGAAGGTCTGGCCGCCGGTCCGCCGGATCGACGCCGCCTACGGCGACCGCAATCTGGTGTGTTCCTGCCCGCCGGTGGAGGCATTCGCCTAACCTGACCCGGTGCTGCCTGCAGAGGTTCAGAACTGGGCCGACGGTGGACGCCTCTTGGCCACCTCCGCCGGTTCGGTGTTCGTCCGGTCCGCGCCCGGCGAGGGGCCGACGGTGCTTCTGCTGCACGGGTTTCCGTCCAGTTCCTTCGACTACCGCGAGGTGGTCACCGGGTTGGCGGGCCGATCGTGGGTGACGCTGGACTTCCTGGGCTTCGGTTTGTCGGACAAGCCTCGGTGGGCAGGAGCGCAGCGACTGGGGAGTCGGCGCCGACCGCACACCTACAGCCTGCTGGAGCAGGCGGATCTGGTGCAGGAGGTGCTGGCTCAGACCGGCACCGGACCGGTCTCGCTGGTCGCCCACGACATGGGAACCTCGGTGGCGACCGAGTTGTTGGCCCGCGATGTGGAAGGTCGGCTGCCGTTCGATCTGCGTTCGGCGGTGCTGACCAATGGCAGCGTGATCCTGGAGCGGGCCAGTCTGCGCCCCTCCCAGAAGGTGCTGCGGGGACCGCTCGGACCGGTGATGTCGCGGCTGATCGGCCGGGGCGGTTTCGTGCGCGGTTTCGGCCGGCTGTTCGGTGCGGATCATCCGCTGACGGCACAGGAGGCCGAGGCGCAATGGGCGTTGTTGGCGCACAACGACGGTGACCGGATCACGCACCTGCTGTGTGCCTATCTCGACGAGCGGGTGCGCTACGCGTCCCGGTGGCACGGCGCGATCAGTGCGTGGCAGAAGCCGCTGAGTTTCCTGTGGGGGCTGGACGATCCGGTGGCCACGGTCAACGTCCTTGCCGGACTGCGTGACCTGCGCCCGGCGGCGAAGGTGGTCGAACTGCCGGGCATCGGGCATTACCCCCAGGTCGAGGTGCCGGACGTGTTCGCACCAGGGAGGCTCTCGGTCTGCTTCAGCTGTGAGTGGCGTCGAACTCCCGGCGGGCCGCCGCGATATCGCCCTGATGGCGTTCGGTCCACCGGACCAGCGATTGGACGGTCTGGTGCAGGGTGCGCCCGAGATCGGTGAGTTCGTAGTCGACCCGGGGCGGGACGACGGGGTGCACGGTGCGGCGCACCAGGCCGTCGCGTTCGAGCTGGCGCAGCGTGACGGTCAGCATCCGTTGGCTGACGCCGTCGATCATGCGTTTGAGCTCGGTGAATCGCATGGACCCGTCCTCGAGCAAGGCGATGACGAGCAGCGACCATTTGTCCGCGATCCGGTCGAGGATCTGGCGGACCTCACAATCTTCGCGCCGATCCCACTGAAAGGCGTCCGGGCAGCAGTCGGTTACCTCAGGGGTACCGGCTGACGTCAAAGTGCCTTCTTCCGCCACACCGCCATGGTGCCTGATGATGTGGTCAGTTACCAATAGGAACTTAGAGGCGGGGAAGATGGACACAGTTGCGGCAGGTCCCACACGTACGCCCTCGCGGACCCGCTCGGCGCTCCTGCTGGTGGCGCTCTGCGGGGCGGCCTTCCTGGAGGGCATCGACATCGCGATGTTCAACATCGCCCTGCCGGTGATCCGCGAGGCCTTGGCGCTGCCGACCGTCCAACTCCAGTGGGTGGTCAGCGGATACGTCATCGGCTACGGCGGCTTCATGTTGCTGGGCGGGCGCACCGCCGATGTCTACGGGCGGCGGCGGGTCTTCCTCATCGCCCTGGTCGTCTTCATCGGCGTCTCTGCGCTGGGTGGCATCGCGCCCAGCGGGGCGATGATCATCGCGGTCCGCGTCATCACCGGTATCGCGGCGGCCTTCCTGATGCCGGCCGGGCTGGCGATCATCACCACCAGCTTTCCCGAAGGCCCGCAACGGGATCGCGCGGTGCTCATCTACGCGGGCATCGGCGCTGCCGGATTTTCGCTCGGGCTGGTCGCCGGCGGTGTGCTGACGGCCTTCGGCTGGCGCTGGGTCTTCTTTGCTCCCGTCGTGCTCGCGCTCGCTGTGCTGGCCCTGGGGCTTCCGCTGATCCCACGCGACTCCGCCAGAGCGCGGCGTTCGCTCGACCTGCCCGGCGCTCTGCTGATCACCGGCGCGGTGGTCCTCACCGTCACCACGATCGAAAATGCCGCGCACGCTTCCGTTTTCGCCTCGGCGGTGACAGGGGCCGTCGCGCTCATGCTGTTCGCCGCATTCACCGTCCGGCAGCGCACCGCCGCCGACCCGCTCGTCCCACCCGGTCTGCTGCGCAACCCCAGCCTGGTCAACGCCTATATCGGTGCCGGCTGCCTGGCGGGCGGCTTCATGGGGTTCCAGTTCATCGTGGTGCTCTATCTGCAGGAATTGCGCGGTTGGTCGGCACTGACCACGGCGTTGGCGCTGCTGGTGGTCGCCATCGACGCCGTCCTGGCGCCGACACTGACTCCGGTCCTGGTCCGCAGGTTCGGGCTGTGGCGGGTCATCGCGGCCGGCATGTTCTTCTCGGCATTGTCGTTCGCGTTGTTCACCGGTGTCCAGGACGACTGGGTGTATCTGAGCATGCTGCCCAGCTTCCTGGCGCTGGGGATCGCGTTCACCCTGGCCTACGGCCCACTGACCATTGCCGCCACCGACGGCGTCGAGGAATCAGCCCAGGGCCTGACCGGGGGGTTGCTGTACACCACGTTCCAGTTCGGCGCGGCGATCGGGCTCGCCGTCACCACCGCCGTCCAGGTCGCCGTCCTGGCAACGGGTGCCGACCTGCTCGAGTCCTACCGTGCGGCGCTGCTGGTGCCGCTCGGGGTCGGATTGATCGGAATCGCGGTGACACTGCCGCGGGCGTGGCGGGCTCCGCAAGGGTGCGCCACCGCAACGGAGTAGCTTGGGCAGCATGGACCGGCTGTGGCACGGCTATTTCCGTCGCCCGGCACAGGTCCCCGTGCTGAGGTTCGATCCCGGACGCCAAAGGTGGGTCGCCGCACGCGGAACGGCCGGCCCGGGCCACGTCGAACGTCTCACCGTCACGACGTACAACATCTGGTTCAACGACCACCACGCCGGGCAGCGCCACCGCACCATCGCCGAACTGCTGTCCCGAGAATCACCGGACATCATGGTTTTTCAGGAGGTGACCCCCGATGCTCTCGCCGTGTTCCTGGCGCAACCCTGGATCCGGGAGCGCTATCGAAGTGCCGCGGCGGTCGGGGGCCGCCGGGGCAACTACGGCATGCTGCTGCTGTCCCGCGTCCCCGTCGACACCGTCACCTACACGCCGTTGCCGACCAGATTGTCCCGCGGTTATCTGACCGCACAGCTGACCGTCAATGGCGAGCGGCTGACCGTCGTCGGTATCCATCTCGAAAGCGGAAAGGCGGCAGCGCCAGTGCGTGCCCGCCAGCTCGAGCGGATCTTCGCATCCCAGCGCGACGCCGAGAACGTGGTGATGTTGGGCGACTTCAACATCCGTGATGCCGAGGACGCCATCATCGACCCGGGCTACCGGGACGTCTGGCCGGCGCTGCGCCCGGGAGAACCCGGGTACACCGAGGACACCACCATCAACCACATGCGGTTCGACATGAAGGACAAGCACCGCCACGTCCGATTCGACCGGGTGCTCATGACGGGTGACGCCTGGGTGCCCGAGTCGATCGAACTACTGGGCCGCGAGCCGATTTCGCCGGCACTGCCGCGGGTGTTCCCGTCGGATCACTTCGGGGTGCGCTGCGTGCTGCGGCGGCGCTGAACCGAGGAGCTCAGCCCAGGAATTCGGCGACCGCGTCGGCCAGACCGGGATCGGCCGAGCTGGGCACGTTGCGGTACTCGCCGCCACTGGCCCGTGCCACCTCTTCCCACGTCGAGCGGTCCGGATCGTCGCCGAGATTGATGACGTTCACCGCGACCGGCCTGTCCGTGTCGACTGCGCCCTGGATGTAGGAGATCAGCCCCGGGCCGTCCAGGCTGCGGTCGGTGTGCGGGCCGGAGGTGATCACCAGCACCGAGTTCGGTTCACCGGCGCGGAAGTTCGCCAGCGCGTCGGCGTAGATCAGCCGCAGCGTGGTGAAGGACACCGCGCCGCCACCGGAGCTCGTCTGGGACTGCAGATTTGCCGACAGCGCCGCCGAGCGGGGTTCGCCGCCGACATAGTCGCCGAGCGGCCCGGTGGTGGTCACCGAGCGTCCTGCCACGCCGTCGAAGGTCCACAGTCCCACCGACGATGTCGGCGACAGCACCTGCAGGCGGTCATTGAGCGCGGTGGTCACATTGGTCAGTCGGCTGCGCCCACCCTCATCGACGGGCATCGACTGATCGAGCATCACGGTGACCGTGCCGCTCTGCGCGGGTGCGGTCATCCGGGTGGCCAGCGTGGCGCGGGACTCCGCGTCTCCGAAGGACAACGGCTGGGCGAGCGCCGGGAAATCGGTGACCGGGCTGGCCGGCGGTGCCACTCCTTCGACGCGGAATCCGGCCTTGGCGAGCTCGGCGAGTTGCTCGGGTTTGCGCATGAAGCGGTCGAACTCGCTCGCCGCGGTCAGCTGTTCCTTGGACAGCCAGTCACCGCTGAGCAACACCGCGGGGAAGTCGGCCACCGAAGCCGGTCCTGACGGGATCCAGGCACCGAGCTTGCCGGCAGCGTCGTCGAGGTTCGCGCCGCGGGCGAACAGTTGCTGTTCGGTGGTGGCGACGGCGTGCACGGGTGCGGTCGCCGGGTCGGCGGCGTTGACGAGGGCATCCAGAGCGGTCGAAGCCGCGGCGTCGGCCAACTCGGGTTCCCCGGCAAGCAGGCGTTGGGCGGCGCCCGCGCCCGCGCTGCCCGGCGCACCGGCGGGCGCCGAGGCGGCGGCCACCGCTTCGGCGGCCAGGTAGGCGGCGTCGCTGTTGTCGGCGAGCGGCAGCGCCAGTTTCAGCCCACCCCAGCCCGGCAAGTTCAGCCCGTCCAGCCCGGCCGGGTCGCTCTGCAGCCCCGGCAGGGCCGACCAGCTCTGCTGGCCCAGCGCATCTTTGAGTTCGGGCCGGACGGCCAGCACGACGGGGGAGCTCACCAGCGGCCGGCTGTCGATGACGGTCTTGCCGCCGCTGGCCGTCTCCAGCCGTGCCTCCGAGATCGAGCTCGCCGGAATCCACAGGGCCGGGCGGTCCCCGAGTTCACCCGGCCAGGACTCGGCGAAACCGTTGATCACCGCGGTGGAGTCCGCGGCCTTCACCGCGACCTGCACACAGCGGTCACCCACCGGGTCGGCGGTCGCGCTGTACTGCTCGGCGAAGGTGCCGACCTGTTCGGCGATGGCAGGGTCGGCGATCACCGCCACCGTCACCTCGCCCTCGACGCACCGATCGGCGGAGGCCTGGCTGCGGTTGGACAGCGCGTCACCGAAGAAGCGCCACAGGATGACGGCGCCGACCACCACCACGACGGTGATGAGTGCGCCGATGACGACGGGGCTGACCTTGCGCCGCCCGGTGGTCACCGCACGGTGACTGCCGGTCCACTCACCGTCCTCGTAGGTGCGCTGGCGGCCGGTGACCGAGAACGCCTGGGTCGGCGAATCCTCGTCGGCGACGGCGGGGAAACCTCGCGGTGCCGGGTCGGGCTCGTCGTACCCGCGATCGACTTCGTACTGGTAGTCGTCCGGACCGTACTCGTCGGACCGGTAGTCATCGGACCGGTATTCGTCAGGACCGTATTCGTCGGTCCCGTAACCCGAGTCGCGGAAACCCGCATCGCTGTCCCCGGCGGGTTCTGACCCGTAACCGGCGTCCGGCCCGTCGCCGGTCCGGTCGTCGGCCTCGTCGGGGTCGGGAATGCTGTGCCTGCCCATCCCTACCCTCTCAACTCTTCGTGTCGAATGCCCCGCCGAAGTCTAGTCACTGGCTTGCGGCACGCGCCTTGAACTCGCGGCGGCGCCGGTGCAGGATCGGCTCGGTGTAGCCGCTGGGCTGCTGGGTGCCGGACAGGATCAGTTCCTGGGCGGCCTGGAAGGCGATGCTGGCCTCGGGATCGGTCGCCATCGGCAGGTAGTCGGGGTCGCCGGCGTTCTGCTGGTCGACAACCGCGGCCATCCGGCGCAGGCTGGCCTTGATGTCACCTTCGGTGATCACTCCGTGGCGCAGCCAGTTGGCCAGCAACTGACTCGAGATGCGCAGCGTGGCACGATCTTCCATCAGTGCGACATTGTGGATGTCGGGCACCTTGGAACAGCCGACGCCGGCGTCGACCCAGCGCACCACGTAACCCAGGATGGACTGGCAGTTGTTGTCGACCTCTTCGTGGATCTCATCGGTCGACCAGGCGAGCTCACCGGCCAGCGGGATGGTCAGCAACTCGTCGATGGTGGCGCGCTGCTTGCCTGCGAGTTCCTTCTGCACCGCCGCCACGTCGACCTGGTGGTAGTGCATGGCGTGCAGGGTGGCCGCCGTCGGGGAGGGCACCCACGCGGTGGTGGCGCCGGCGCGGGGCTGGCCGATCTTCTGTTCGACCATGTCGGCCATCAGATCGGTCATGGCCCACATGCCCTTGCCGATCTGGGCGCGCCCGGACAGGCCGGTGGCCAGGCCGACGTCGACGTTCTGGTCCTCGTAGGCCTTGATCCACGGCTGGCTCTTCATGGCGCCCTTGCGGATCATCGGGCCGGCCTCCATCGAGGTGTGGATCTCGTCGCCGGTGCGGTCCAGGAAGCCGGTGTTGATGAACACGACACGGTCGGCGGCGGCCTTGATGCAGGCCTTCAGATTCAGCGTGGTGCGGCGCTCCTCGTCCATGATGCCGACCTTGAGGGTGCCCTGGGGCAGGCCGAGGACGTCCTCGACCCGGCTGAACAACTCGCAGGTGAACGCGACCTCGTCGGGCCCGTGCATCTTGGGCTTGACGATGTAGATCGATCCGGTGCGGCTGTTGGCGTGCGGGCCCGTCTCGTCGCTGACCGTCAATCCATGGGTGGCGATCAGGCCGGTGAACAGGGCGTCCTGGATACCCTCGGGGACCTCGTTGCCGTCGGCGTCCACGATCGCGTCGTTGGTCATCAGATGCCCGACATTGCGGACGAACAGCAGGCTGCGTCCGGGCAGAACGAGCTGGCCCGTGCCGTCGGGGGTGCTGAACGTCCGATCGGGGCTGAGCACCCGGGTGAAGGACTTGCCGCCCTTGCTGACCTCTTCGGCGAGATCACCGCGGTTGAGCCCCAGCCAGTTGCGGTAACCCAGGACCTTGTCCTCGGCGTCGACCGCGGCCACCGAGTCCTCGAAATCCATGATGGTGGTGATGGCGGACTCCAGCACGACGTCCTTGACGCCGGCCTTGTCGGTCGAGCCGACCGGTGAGTCCGGGTCGATCAGGATCTCGATGTGCAGGCCGTTGTGTTCCAGCAGCACCGACCAGGCCGGGGCACCGAGTTCGCCGGTGTAGCCGACGAATGCGCTCGGATCGGCGAGGGTCGGGGACAGCACGCCGCCGGTGATGGTCAGCTCGGTGATGTCGGCCCAGGAGCCGTGGGCCAGCGGGACGGCCTCGTCGAGGAAGTTGCGGGCGTAGGCGATGACCTTGTCGCCGCGCACCCGGTTGTAGGAGGAACCCTTCTCGGCGCCGCCCTCCTCGGAGATCACGTCGGTGCCGTACAGCGCGTCATAGAGCGAGCCCCAGCGCGCGTTGGCGGCGTTGAGGGCGAAGCGGGCGTTGAGGATCGGCACCACCAGCTGCGGGCCCGCGGTGCTGGTGATCTCGGCGTCGACACCGGAGGTGGTGATGCTGAAGTCGGCGGGCTCGGGCGCCAGGTAGCCGATATCGGTGAGGAACTGCTTGTACTCGGCGGCATCGAAGGGGCCGATGACCCGGGCACGATGCCACCTGTCGATCTGGGCCTGCAGCTCGTCACGACGGGCCAGCAGTTCCTGGTTCTGCGGAGTGAGGTCGGCGATGACCTTGTCCACGCCGGACCAGAAGGTATCGGGGTCCAGACCGGTGCCGGGCAACGCTTCGGTCGTGATGAAGTCGTGCAGCACCTTGGCAACCCGCAGGTTTCCCACCGTCACGCGCTCGGTCATGTTTCCTCCCTTAGCAGTCGGACTAGTTTACCCGCCGGTAACTACCGGTGATCCCGCGGAGGACCGGGTGAGCAGCAGGTCACACCGACGGGCCAACTCCGCACGCAACGGCGCGGCCCGTTCGGTGATGCCCTGCTGCGCTGTGACGTACTCGGCGCGGCCTGCGGCGGTCTCGATGGCAATCGGGTCGAAACCATAGTCGGTGAGGTCGTATGGGCTGGCACACATGTCCACCGCCCGCGCGTCGGCGGCCAGTTCCAGGCAGTCCATCAGCAGTTCCGAGGGCACCAGCGGTCCCAGTTTGTAGGCCCACTTGTAGCAGTCCATGGCCGCGTGAATGCAGCCCGGCTGCTCGGTGACCAGTTGGGTGTCGCGGCGCAACTGTTCACCGTTGCGTGCGGCGGCGGCCGGGGTGAAAAACCTGAAGGCGTCGAAATGGCTGCACCGCAACGGCATCGAATCGACGACGGCGTCGGTGCCGGCCGCCCCGAGACGCAGCGGCACCTGGCCGTGGCGCACCTCCGGCGAGCGGTAGACCATCGCCCATTCGTGCAGCCCGAAACAGTTGAACCGGGCGGGTCGCTGTGCAGTACCCGACAGCAGGTCGGCGATGAACGCCACGGTGTCGCGCCGGGCCGTCAGCAGCTCATCGGTCACCGTCACGGTGCCCTCGATGCGCTGGTAGCCGGTGCGGGCGGCGAATCGTTCGGCGGCGGGTCCGGCCAGGGCGACACCGAAGCCGGGATGCCAGCGCCGCAGCTGACGGGGCCGCAGGCTGTAGTAGGTGAACAGGAAATCCCACACCGGATGCGGTTCGCCGCGTTGCGCGCGGTGCTGATGCGGCGCGGTGAACCGTGCCACCCGCTGCTGGTGCGCGGCTTCCCGAGCCAGCCAGTCCGATTCGGTGAGGACCGTCACCATCAGATCCGGTTCGTCCCGTCACGCACGGTGCCGACGAGGTCTTCCACCAGATCCTCCAGCGTCACCATCGCCGTGACCCTGCCACCGTCGGTGACCAGTGCCAGGTGACTCTTGTTGCGCCGCAACCGGGTCAACGCATCGGGCAGCGGCAGCGTGGACGCCACCTCGATCAGCGGGCGCACCATCGCCGCGTCCAGCGTGGTGCGCTCCTCGTGGAGCACCGGCAGCACATCCTTGATGTGCAGGTAGCCCAGGTAGCTGCCGTCGGCATTGGTCACCGGGAAGCGGGAGTATCCGGTCTCGGAGAGCGCCTGCTCGACGGCCGCGATCGTGGGTCCGGACCCCGGTGCCGCCGACGGCACCGCGTGGATCCGGTCCAGCGGGATGGCCAGATCCGCGACGCTGCGATCGCGGATCTGCAGGGCGCGCGTCAACCGGGTGTGCTCCTCCCGGTCGAGCAGACCCTCCGACAGGGACTCGGCGATCATGTCGGACAGCTCGACGGTGGAGACCGTGACGTCGAGTTCGTCCTTGGGTTCCACCCGCAGCGCCCGCAGCGTGGTGTTGGCGGCCCAGTTGTAGAAGCCGATGAGCGGGCGCACCGCGCGGATGTACATCAGATACGGCGGTACCAGCAGCATCGCGGTGGCTTCCGGTCCGGCGATGGCGATGTTCTTGGGCACCATCTCACCGAGCAGCACGTGCAGGGTCACGACCACCGCGAGCGCGACGATGAACGACACCGTGTGCAGGACGGCGTCGCCGACGCCGAGCAGCGCGAACGGCTTCTCCAGCAGGTGGGCCACCGCGGGCTCGCCGACCCGGCCGAGCAGGATCGAGCAGATGGTGATGCCCAGCTGCGCACCGGCCAGCATCAGCGAAAGGTTCTCCGCCGCGCGCATCACCGTGACCGCGCGTTTCTTGCCCTGCTCGGCCAGCGCTTCGAGGCGGTCACGCCGCGCCGAGATCAGGGCGAACTCGGCGCCGACGAAGAATGCGTTGAGGCCCAGCAGCAGGACGGTCAGTGCGACCGCGAACAGGTCACCGCCCATCGGAGCGCTCCTTGGCCTCGGCGGGTGACCCGTCGGCGCCGGCGGTCTCGACGAGCTCCAGCAGATCGATCCGCCGGCCGTCCATCTTCAGGACCCGGGCCTGCCAGCGCACCGGGTCCTCACCGGGCTTGTCCGGGTCGAACTCGGTGAGCTCCACCGTTTCGCCGACATCGGGGATGTGCCCGAGCTTCTCCAGGACCAGGCCGCCGATCGTCTCGTAATCGCCCTCGGGCGCCCGGAACGGTGTCTCGGAATCGACCTCGTCGATCCGCAGCAGCCCGGAGACCTGCCAGCCGGCCCGGCTCTGCACCACATCGGGTGTGGCGTCATCGTGTTCGTCACGCACATCGCCGACGATCTCTTCGATCAGGTCCTCGAAGGTGACCATGCCCGCGGTGCCGCCGTATTCGTCGACGACCATGGCGGTCTGGATCCCGTTACCGCGGATCTGGGTCATCACCGCGTCACCGTCGAGCGACGCGGGCACCGTGGGAACCGGCACCGCCAACCGGGACAGCGGGGTGGTGGCTCGCCGCTGCGCCGGCACCTCGAAGACCTGCTTCACGTGCACCATGCCGACGGTCTGGTCGAGGTCGCCGTCGACGATCGGGAAGCGCGAGTAGCCGGTGCGGATCGAGGCGTCCAGCAGGTCGGAGACGGTGTCCTCCAGTTCCAGCGATTCGATCTTGGACCGTGGCGTCATCAACTCCTCGGCGGAACGGTCGCCGAACTGCAGCGAACGGTCGACCAGGACGGCGGTGTCGGCGTCCAGCGCGCCGCTGCGCGCCGAGGTACGCACCAGCGACACCAGTTCCTGCGGGGAACGGGCCGAGCGCAGCTCCTCGGCCGGTTCGATGCCCAACCGGCGCAGGATCCAGTTGGCGGTGCCGTTGGTGGCCTTGATGACCGGGGTGAACAGCTTGGAGAAATACCACTGCGGCGCGCCGGCGAAACGGGCGGTGGGCAGTGGCTTGGAGATGGCCAGATTCTTGGGCACCAGCTCACCGAAGATCATCGACACCGAGGTGGCGATCAGCAGCGCCAGCACCAGAGCGATCGGGCTCACCCAGTCGGCGGGGATGCGCAGTGCGGTCAGCGGCGCGTAGAGCAGCCGGGCCACCACCGGCTCGGCCAGGTAGCCGGTGGCCAGGGTGGTGATCGAGATGCCGAGCTGGGCGCCGGACAGCTGGAAGGACAGGGTGCGGTGTGCTTTGAGGACGAACTGATCGCGCCGTCCGCCGGTCCGTGCGTTGGACTCGACGATGCTGCGTTCCAGTGCGGTCAGGGAGAATTCGGCCGCGACGAACAGCGCGGTTCCCGCGGTCAGCAGGATGAACGCGAGCAGGCTGAGCAACGTCATGGTGAGATTCATCGTCTGCTCACCGCGGGTGTGCCGGGCCTGGTGCCCGGCCGACTACTGGACGGCTCGGCTTCACCGGGTTCGCTGGGCGAGGGCGGTGTGCCGAGCGGAATCCCGGAGCCCATTCGATCTCCGTGGGCTTCCACGGGTGCCTGTGGCACGGGGTCCCTCTCTGTATTGGCGACGGATGTCATTGGCGACGGAATCGGTACATCGTAACTGTCCGGATCGGGCCCGCGGAATCACCAACCGGTCGGCAGCGGGTGTCCTTCGGCGAATCCGGCGGCCGACTGCACACCGAGGACCACCTTGTCGTGCAGTTCGGGCAGCGTGGTGGCGCCGACGTAGGTGCAGGTGCTGCGCACCCCGGAGGTGATGTGGTCGAGCA
The DNA here is from genome assembly GCA_030499155.1 of Mycolicibacterium frederiksbergense. Lineage (GTDB taxonomy): Bacteria > Actinomycetota > Actinomycetes > Mycobacteriales > Mycobacteriaceae > Mycobacterium > Mycobacterium frederiksbergense_A. The sequence goes on from JAUKNU010000001.1 coordinate 4,241,317, forward strand.
GGTCCTCCACGCCACCGCGGGCCGCGTCGAGAGCCATCCGGGAGCTGGAGATGCCCTCTTCGAACAGACCCTTGCGGGCCCGGTCGAAGGCGCTGTCGGCGGCGGTGCGCGCGGCCACCGCCCGTTTGGAGGCCATCCCGTAGCTCTCCTTGAAGGGCTGTCCGTCCCGGTCGCGCAGCAGGTCGCCGGGGGATTCGTAGGTGCCGGCGAACCAGGAGCCGATCATCACGTTGGAGGCACCCGCGGCCAGGGCCAGGGCCACGTCGCGGGGGTGGCGCACCCCGCCGTCAGCCCACACGTGACCGCCGAGTTCCTTTGCTGCCGAAGAACATTCGACGACGGCCGAGAACTGTGGGCGCCCGACGCCGGTCATCATGCGGGTGGTGCACATCGCGCCGGGGCCGACACCGACCTTGACGATGGAGGCGCCCGCGCCGATCAGGTCGCGGGTGCCCTCGGCGGACACCACGTTCCCGGCGGCGATCGGCAGACCCAGATCGAGTGCGGCGACCACCGCGATGGCCTCGAGCATCTTGGCCTGATGACCGTGTGCGGTGTCGATCACGAGCAGGTCCGCCCCGGCCTCGGCGAGGCCGCGGGCCTTGGCGCCGACGTCACCGTTGATGCCGACCGCGGCCGCGATGCGCAGCCGTCCCGACGCGTCCACCGCGGGGGTGTAGATGCCCGCGCGGATGGCGCCGGTGCGGGTCAGCACACCGGTGAGTTCGCCGTTCTCATCGGTGAGCACCGCGATGTCGACCGGGGCGTGCTCGAGCAGGTCGAACACCTTGCGCGGTTCGGTGCCGGCCGGCGCGGTGATGAAGTCGCTGATGGCGATGTCGCGGACCCGGGCGAACCGGTCCACCCCGGCACAGGACGCTTCGGTGACCACGCCGATCGGCCGGCCCTCGAACACCACCACCGCCGCGCCGTGTGCCCGCTTGTGGATCAGCGCCATCGCATCGGAGACCGAGTCGTCGGGGCCCAGGATGACCGGGGTGTCGACGACCAGATCGCGGCTCTTCACGAAGTCCACGGTGTGCTGGACGACCGACAGCGGCAGATCCTGGGGCAACACCAAGATGCCGCCGCGGCGCGCCACCGTCTCGGCCATCCGGCGGCCCGCGACGGCGGTCATGTTCGCCACCACCACCGGGATGGTGGTGCCCGATCCGTCCACGGTGGACAGGTCCACATCGAAACGGGACGCCACATCGGAGCGTCCGGGCACGACAAAGACGTCGTTGTAGGTCAGGTCGTAGGGCGGGGTGTGACCGTTGAGGAACTGCACGTCACCGATTCTAGTTGGGGAGTGCGACGCGCAATGTCGCCCTGACAGCGCCGCTGTGGATATATAGGCGTGGCTCCGCTGTCAGGGTGACATTGCGATCGAGTTCGGGAAAAGCTAGGCCTCGACCTCGCTGCGGTCACCGCTCCACAGGGTGTGGAATCGCTTGTCGCGGTCGGTGTCGATGCGGCCGTAGGTGTGCGCGCCGAAGAAGTCGCGCAGGCCCTGGGTCAACGCCGCGGGCAGCCGCTCGGTGCGCAGGCCGTCGTAGTAGGACAGCGCGGAGCTGAAGCCGGGGATCGGGATGCCCAGCTCGGTGGCGGTGACCACGACGCGGCGCCAGCTGTCGATGGCGGCCTCGATGGCGTCACGGAAGTAGGGGTCGACGATCAGGGTGGGCAGGTTCGCGTCGTTGTCGAAGGCGTCCTTGATGCGGTTGAGGAACTTGGCCCGGATGATGCAGCCGCCGCGCCAGATGGTGGCCATGTCGCCGGGGGTGATGTCCCAGTTGTACTCGGCGCTGCCGGCCTGGATCTGGTTGAAACCCTGGGCGTAGGCGATGATCTTCGAGGCGTAGAGCGCCTGCCGGATGTCCTCGGTGAACTGCGCTGCATCCGCTGGCTTGACGCCCAGATCGCCGGAGGCCAGGCCGGTGGTGGCCGTGCGCTGGGCCACCGAGCCCGACAGTGCGCGGGCGAACACCGCTTCGGCGATGCCGGTGACGGGCACCCCCAGATCGAGCGCCGACTTCACCGTCCAGCGGCCGGTGCCCTTCTGTTCGGCCTCGTCGAGGATCAGGTCGACGAGCGGTGTGCCGGTCTTGGCGTCGACCTGGCGCAGCACCTCGGCGGTGATCTCGACCAGGTAGCTGTCCAGATCGCCGGAGTTCCAGTCGGTGAAGACGTCGGCGATCTGTCCGGCGGCCAGGCCCAGGCCGTCGCGCAACAGTTGGTAGGCCTCGCCGATGAGCTGCATGTCGGAGTACTCGATGCCGTTGTGCACCATCTTCACGAAGTGCCCGGCGCCGTCGGGGCCGATGTGGGTGCAACACGGCACGCCGTCGACGTGCGCGGAGATCTCCTCCAGCAGCGGACCCAGCGAGACATAGGACTCGGCGGGACCGCCGGGCATGATCGACGGCCCGTTGAGCGCGCCCTCCTCGCCACCGGAGATGCCGGCGCCGACGAAATGCAGACCCCGGTCCCGGATCGCCTTCTCGCGGCGGATGGTGTCGGTGTAGAGCGCGTTGCCGCCGTCGATGATGATGTCGCCTTCCTCCATCGCGTCGGCGAGCTCGTTGATGACGGCGTCGGTCGGGTCACCGGCCTTGACCATGATCAGGACGCGGCGCGGCTTCTCCAGCGCGTCCAGGAACTCGGCGATGGTCTCGCTGCGCACGAAATTGCCCTCGGAGCCGTGCTCGGCCAGCAGCGCATCGGTTTTGGCGATCGAGCGATTGTGCAGCGCAACGGTGTAGCCGTGCCGGGCGAAGTTCCGCGCGATGTTGGATCCCATGACCGCGAGGCCGGTGACCCCGATCTGTGCCTTACCGGTGTTGCCCGAACTGGTCATGCGGCAGCCTTTCGTGTCGTCTACGTCTTCGATGGTTGAATCGCCGCCGGTTCGAGGTTTATGCCCTAGTGACTGAACAGGCGGTGCAGCTGGGTGAGCCAGGGAAGTGCCAGGGCCACCGTGGGAATGATCAGGATCGCAGCCGCGGCGGTGTAGGCCGCCACTGCCAGGGCAAGACTATTGCCCTCGCCGCAGAGCCGCTGCACACGCACCACCGTGGTCGGTCCACCGGCGGCCAGTGCACCGGACGGGGTGCGCCCGCCGGCGCAGGCGACCAACGCGCGGGCCAGGGGAGTGGGGCCGGCGACCCGGACGGCGGCGTCGTCGGCGAGCAGTTCGATGAGCAGCCGGACGGCGTCGAGGGCGTTACCGCTGCGCACGAACCGCGGAAACGCGGCGTGTACGGCGGTGAACATCTCCAGCACCAGGTCGTGGCGGGCCCGCAGGTGGGCTCGTTCGTGACTGAGGATGGCCGAGATCTCGGAATCCGAGAGCGTGGTGAGCGCGCCTTCGCTGACCACCACGCGGCTGCGCACACCGGGCAGGCAGTAGGCCATCGGTTGGGCGACGCCGAGCACGCGCAGTCCGCTGGGGCGACGGGCGGGGGTGCGCACTTCGTCGCGTGACATGCCGACCAGGTCGACGACCATGCGGTGATGGGCTCGACGGCGCCGGGTGGCGATGGCCACCAGGACGACCGCGATGATCAGCCGTGCGCCGATCATCAGGGTGAGCGCGAAGACCACCACGTAAAGCGCCCACAGCGGCCAGCCCAGGACGGCGATTTCGCTGGTCAGCGTGGCGGTGGGGCGGCCGTCGGGGCCGGGGACGAACAGCCGGCTGGCAATGGCGATGCCGGCGGAAAACGCCGAGAGGACCGCGGCGAGTGCGATGGCCTGCCAGAGCACGATGGCGGCGCGCGGCGCGCGTAGGGGCCAGGATGCGCGCGCGAGGAGCGCGGGAACCGGACCGACGAGCACCAGCGCGACGATGGAGAAGGCCAGCGCGGACACGTCGTCAGTGTCCCTCAGCCGGTACCCGAATTACCAGCCGGTGGGACAACCCGGTGCTTGGATTCCAGTTCGGCGAGTGCGCGGCGCAGCGCGTCGGCCTCGTCCGCGCCCACTCGTTCGACGAAATGCACCAGAGCGGCCTCCCGGCTGCCGGAGTCCGAGACCTGGTCGAGCGCGTCGACCATCAGTCCGGCGACGAGCTCGTCGCGGCCGTGGGTGGGGGCGTAGCGGTGGGCCCGGTCATCGCGATGCTGGACGACGAGATTCTTCTTCGCCAGCCGCTGCAGGACCGTCATGATCGTGGTGTAGGCGAGGTCGCGGCGCGCAGCAAGGGCCTCGTGGACCTGTCGCACCGTTTGTGGTTCGCGCGAGGTCCAGAGGTGGTCCATCACTTCGCGCTCGAGTTCCCCGAGCCGCGTCAACTTGGCCATGTTCTGTTCACTCTCCTGAGCAATGGATCCAGGGTACTACGCGGTTACTACCGTGCGTCGTATCCCATCTACGCGCCAGGTCGGTTACCTGGAGCCGTTCTCTCCCGCGCCGGTCACGGGCCCTTTCCGAGATACCTGTGAGTCCAGTCACAGGTATTGGTCCGCTTGACGCCGATGACTATAGTAAGGCTAACCTAACCGAAGAAGGAGGTGCTGATGACGGTCGTGGTCGACGATCCGCTGATCGCACGCATGTCGATTAGGCGGGCCCTGCCGCTGCATGAATCCAGCCGGCGGCTCCGGGAGCTCTATCCCGAATGCCCGCGGGTCTACGGCGTGGCGGTGATGGGCGATCTGTCCCGCCGGCGCTGGTGGCCGCTGGTCGAGGTGATGACCACCGACCGCCTGCGCACGATGTTCGATGCCGCCGTCGCCGAGACCGACAGCCGCGCCGCGGTGGCGCAGCAGTTGGCCGCAACGCTGTCCCATGTGGTGATCGGGCGGGTGGTGCCGTTGATCGCGCTGGAGGGCCGCGCGTGGGACACCGGGCTGGAGAACCTCTGGGTGCACGTCGATTCCGAAGGTGCCATCGACTGGGTCGGAGTGGTCGATCCGACGCTGCGTGCCTTGCCGGACGATCCGCATCTGGCGCAACGCGCCACGGTCGGCACCGTGCGCACCACGCGCGACGGCATCGTGGCGCTGCCCAGTGAGGCCGCGCTGACGACCTGGGTCGCCCATCGCAGTCACCGGGCACTGGCTCCGCTGTTCGCCAAGCTCTATGAGGTCAGTGACGGCGCCATCTCGATCGCGTCGATGTGGAACATCGTCGGAGCGGCCGTGGTCGGCGCGTCGACTCAGGTGCCGCTGCTGGCCGGGTCCAGCGAGCTGACGAGCATGTGCCGCGGCCAGGCCATCCTCGACGCGTTGGTCGGGTTCGGCCTGCCGGTGCGCGGCGCGAGCAGAACTGCCACCGGGAAGGCCTTGCTAAATTAGGGCAGCCTTGCCTATCCTAGAGGTGCGAGGCTAACGGACCGAGCCGGAGTCCTGAGGGCTGCAGAGACCCCCGGTCCACTCGAAGGAAGGGCCCCACGCATTACGCGTGGGGCCCTTCCGCATTTCGCGGCCGGACGGTGTAGACACAGTTCTCGTGACCGCATCTCTGCCTCCCGGCCTGGGCGCCGGCTTCGACAGCGAATTGGGACTGCAGTACCTGGAGGTGACCCCCGACGGTGGACGTGCCCGACTGGAGATCACCGACAAGGTGAAGCAGCCCTGGGGGATCGTCCACGGCGGCGTCTACTGCGCCATCGTGGAAAGCCTCGCCAGTGTCTCCGGGCATGTCTGGCTCGCCGAGCACGGCGGCGGGACCGTCGTGGGTGTGAACAACAACACCGATTTCCTGCGTGCGATCAAATCCGGCACGGTGACCGCGGTTTCGACGCCGATCCACCGGGGCCGACGGCAGCAGCTGTGGCTGATCACCATCACCGACGAGGACGGCCGCACCGTGGCGCGCGGTCAGGTCCGGCTGCAGAACGTCGCGGAATGACGGTGAGCGCTGCTGATTCGCCCGAGGCGTGGCAGTATCGCGCACTATGCGTTTAACGCCGCATGAACAAGAGCGGTTACTCATCTCCTACGCGGCCGACCTCGCCCGGCGACGGCAGGACCGAGGGCTGCGGCTGAACCATCCCGAGGCCGTCGCGCTGATCACCGACCACATCCTGGAAGGCGCGCGCGACGGACGCACGGTGTCCGAACTGATGGTCAGCGGCCGCGACGTGCTGACCCGTGAGCAGGTCATGGACGGTGTGCCCGAGATGCTGCACGACGTCCAGGTCGAGGCGACCTTCCCGGACGGCACCAAGCTCGTCACCGTCCACCATCCGATTCCGTGACAGGGGTGTGGCATGTACCCAGGTGAGATCGTCTTCGGTGACGGCGATATCGGCCTCAGCCCGGGCGCGCCGCGTATCTCGCTCGACGTGGTCAACACCGGGGACCGGCCGGTGCAGGTGGGCAGTCATGTGCACCTGGCGCAGGCGAACTCGGCGCTGGAATTCGATCGCGAGGCCGCGCACGGGCACCGTCTCGACATCCCCGCCGGCACCGCGGTGCGCTTCGAACCCGGCATCGCCCAGCATGTTTCGCTGGTTCCGTTGACCGGGACGCGTGAGGTGTACGGACTTTCGCTGAACCCACCGGGCAGATTGGATGCGCCACAGTGACCTACCTCTCCCGCGACCGCTACGCCGCGCTGTACGGCCCGACCGCCGGCGATCGGATCAGGCTGGCCGATACCGACCTGTTCATCGAGATCACCGAGGATCGCAGCGGCGGACCGGAATTGGCCGGTGACGAGGCGGTGTTCGGTGGCGGCAAGGTGCTGCGCGAATCGATGGGCCAGAGCCGGGCAAGCCGGGCCGACGGTGCGCCGGACACCGTCATCACCGGTGCGGTGATCCTCGACTACTGGGGAATCATCAAGGCCGATATCGGGATTCGCGACGGCCGTATCGTGGCGATCGGCAAGGCAGGCAACCCCGACATCATGTCCGGGGTGCACCCCGACCTGGTGGTCGGCCCGTCCACCGAGATCATTTCCGGCAACGGCCGCATCGTCACGGCGGGCGCCATCGACTGTCACGTCCATCTGATCTGTCCGCAGATCATGGAGGAGGCCCTCGGCGGCGGCATCACGACCATCGTCGCCGGCGGGACCGGGCCGGCAGAGGGCAGCAAGGCCACCACCGTGACTCCCGGTTCCTGGCACCTGGCGCGGATGCTGGAAGCGTTGGACACCTGGCCGCTCAACATCGCGCTGCTGGGCAAGGGCAACACGGTCAGCCATGAGGCAATGTGGGAGCAATTACGCGGTGGTGCAGCCGGATTCAAGCTGCACGAGGATTGGGGCACCACGCCCGCCGCGATCGACGCCTGCCTGACCGTGTCCGAGGCTGCCGGCGTGCAGGCCAACATCCACACCGACACGCTCAACGAGATGGGGTTCGTGGAGGACACCCTGGCCGCGGTGAAGGGCCGGTCCATCCACGCGTACCACACCGAGGGCGCGGGCGGCGGGCACGCACCCGACATCATCACGGTCGCCGGTGAACCCAACGTGCTGCCGAGTTCGACGAACCCGACCCGCCCGCACACCGTCAACACCCTCGACGAACATTTGGACATGTTGATGGTGTGCCACCACCTCAACCCGCGAATCCCCGAAGATCTCGCGTTCGCGGAAAGCCGCATCCGCCCCTCGACCATCGCCGCAGAGGACCTGCTGCACGATATCGGCGCGATCTCGATGATCGGCAGCGACGCCCAGGCGATGGGGCGTATCGGCGAAGTGGTACTGCGCACCTGGCAGACCGCGCATGTCATGAAGCGCCGCAGGGGATTCCTGGAAGGCGACGTGCGCGCCGACAACAACCGGGCCCGTCGCTATGTCGCGAAGTACACCATCTGCCCGGCGGTGGCGCACGGCATGGACCATGAGATCGGTTCGGTGGAGGTCGGCAAACTGGCCGACCTGGTGTTGTGGGAGCCGGCCTTCTTCGGTGTCCGTCCGCACGCCGTCATCAAGGGCGGCATGATCGCCTGGGCGGCGATGGGCGATGCCAATGCCTCCATTCCGACCCCGCAGCCGGTGCTGCCCCGGCCGATGTTCGGCGCCGCGCCCGCCGCCGCGGCTGCCACCTCGGTGCATTTCGTGGCACCGCAAGCGCTCGAGGACGGCCTGGCCGACCGGCTCGACGTCAAGCGAAGGTTGCTGGCGGTGGGCAACGTGCGGCAGGTGGGCAAAGCCCAGATGCCGCTCAACGACGCATTGCCGCGGATCGAGGTCGACTCCGATACCTTCACCGTCCGCATCGACGGCGAGGTCTGGCAGGAGCAGCCCGCCACCGAACTGCCGATGGCGCAGCGTTACTTCCTGTTCTGATGCTTGCGACACTTCTCACGTTGGCCGATTCCCGGCTCCCCACCGGCGGCCACGTGCACTCCGGCGGCATCGAGGAGGCGATCACCGCGGGGCGGGTCACCGGCGTCAGCACGTTGCGGGCCTTCCTGTGCCGCCGGATCCGAAGTCAGGGCCTGGTGAGTGCGTCCCTGGCGGCCGCGGTGCACACCGGCAGTCTGGCCCTCGACGCCGCCGACGCCGAAACCGATGCCCGGACACCGTCCCCGGCTTCGCGGGCGGCTTCGCGCGCGCAGGGGCGTGGGCTGGCGCGGCTGGCGAAACGGGTCTGGCCCGAACACGATTGGCAGCCCGTCGGCATCAAACCCCACCTTGCGGTGGCGGCGGGCGCGGTCGGTATCGCCGCCGGGATGGCGCCCGAACACACCGCGCTGTCGCTGGTGTACACCACCATGACCGGGTCGGCCACGGCGGCGCAACGGCTGCTGGCACTGGATCCCGCCGATGTCGCGGCACTGACTTTCGAGTTGTCCGCGCTGTGTGAGCAGACCGCCGCACTGGCTGTCACGGAACTCGCCGACCTGTCCGACCCGTTGCTCGATGTGTTGGCCGAGGCGCACGCCGTGCGCGAGCGTCCCCTTTTTGTGTCCTGAAATTTTGTGTCCTGAAATTCCGAGAGCTGATGAGGTCCAGACATGCCACCACATTTCATCGACGGCGAACCGCACACCCATGCCGACCGGCCCAAGCGGGTGCGTCAGCCGGGGGAGCCGCTGCGCATCGGCGTGGGCGGCCCGGTCGGGTCCGGTAAGACGGCCCTGGTGGCCGCGCTGTGCCGTCAGCTGCGCGATGAGATCTTGCTGGCCGTGCTGACCAACGACATCTACACCACCGAGGACGCCGACTTCCTGCGCAGACACGCCGTCCTGCCCGACGAGCGCATCGCCGCGGTGCAGACCGGAGGTTGCCCGCACACCGCCATCCGCGATGACATCACCGCCAATCTGGATGCCATCGACGATCTGATCACGGCCAATCCGGGTCTGGACCTGATCCTGGTCGAGTCCGGCGGCGACAACCTGACCGCCACATTCTCCTCCGGGCTCATCGACGTGCAGATCTTCGTCGTCGACGTGGCCGGCGGTGACAAGGTGCCGCGCAAGGGCGGGCCCGGGGTGACCTTCTCGGATCTGTTGGTGATCAACAAGACCGACCTCGCACCCATGGTCGGTGCCGATCTGGACGTGATGCGCCGGGATTCCACCCAGGTGCGGGGAGACCGCCCCTTCGTGCTCATCTCGCTCACCGAGGACCCGACCGCCGGCCCGGTGCTGCGGTGGGTGCACGAGCAGCTACGGGTACCGAGCCAGGCGAGCGCAGCGACGGGGAACGGATAGCTGAGATGCGCTCCGACGTCCTGCTGGTGGCCCGGCCCGGCCGCGGCCCGCATATCGAATGCGCGGGCGGGCTCGCGGCGCGCCGCACCGAACCCGACGTCGTGCACCTGTTGTCGGCCGCGGCGACACCGCTGGGTGGGGACGTCATCTCGGTGCGGATCGTCGTGGAGGCCGGTGCGCGGCTGCGGGTACGCAGTGTCGCGGCCAGCGTCGCGCTTCCGGGCGCGGAAAGCGCGGTGTCACACAGCTTCTGGGATCTGGAGGTGGCAGGTGAGCTGGACGTCGATCCCCAGCCCACCGTCGTCGCGGGCGGCGCGCGCCACCACACCAGTACCCGATTGCGGGTGGGCCTTTCCGCGACGGCACGGGTACGCGAAAGCGCGCAGATCGGCAGAACCGGTGAGGACCAAGGGTTCTGGACATCGGCGTTGCACGCCGATGTCGAAGGTAATCCCTTGCTGCGGCACCGGGTGGAGTTGGGCGCGGGATCGGTGGCCGACGACGAGCTCGGCACACCGCTGGCGTGTGTCAGCGAATTACGCTATCCGGAAACCGGATTCGACAGCCCCGGCACCGTCCTGGAGCTGGCCGGTGGCGGCAGTCTGTCGACGTGGCAGGGACACCGATTGGGCGGCTAACTGGCCGCCTTCTCGCGTTCTGCCACCGATGCCGCGATCTCTTCGAGTTCCTCGATCCTGGTGCGGGCGTAGGCCTGCTGCTCGGTGATGGTCAGCTGACCACGCTGGCGGCTCAGGAACGTCACCGCCCAGGAGAGCAAGGTGGCGATCTTGGTCTTGAAGCCGACCAGGTAGATCAGGTGCAGCCCCAGCCACGCGAGCCAGGCGATGAAGCCGCCGAACTCCAGCTTGCCGACCTTGGCCACGGCATTCCACTTCGACACGGTGGCCATCGAGCCCTTGTCGAAGTACTTGAACGGCACCCGCGGCTTGGGCTTGGTGCCGTGTGCGCGGGCGGCGGCCTCGTTCTTGATGATCGCGGCGACGTACTTGGCGCCCTGGATGGCGCCCTGGGCCATACCCGGAACACCGTCGACGAACGCCATATCGCCGACCACGAACACGTTGGGGTGTCCGGGGATCGACAGATCGGGGTTGACCTTGACGCGGCCGGCGCGATCGATCTCGGTCTCGGACTGGGCGGCAAGGTCTTTGCCCAGCGGGCTGGCCTGCACACCGGCTGACCACACCTTGGACGCCGACTCGATCCGGCGGATGGTGCCGTCCTTGTCCTTGACGGTGATGCCGTTGCGGTCGACGTCGGTGACCATGGCGTTGAGCTGGATCTCGACGCCCATCTTCTCAAGTCGCTCCTTGGCCTTGAGGCCGAGCTTCTCGCCCATCGGGGGCAGGACTGCGGGCGCGGCGTCGAGCAGGATGACGTGCGCCTCGGTGGGATCGATATGCCGGAAGCTCCCCTTGAGCGTCTGGTCCGCCAGCTCCTGGATCTGGCCGGCCATCTCCACACCCGTCGGCCCGGCACCGATGACGACGAACGTCAGCAGCTTCTTGCGGCGCTCCGGATCACTGGACCGCTCGGCCTGCTCGAAGGCACCGAGGATGCGGCCGCGCAACTCCAGCGCGTCATCGATGGTCTTCATGCCGGGGGCGAACTCGGCGAAATGATCGTTGCCGAAGTACGACTGACCCGCACCGGCGGCAAGGACCAGCGTGTCGTACGGCGTGCGGTAGGTATGACCCAGCAGGACAGAGTCGATCGTCTGGTTCTCCAGGTCGACGTGGGTGACATCACCGAGCAACACCTGGGCGTTCTCCTGCTTGCGCAGGATCAACCGGGTCGGCGGCGCGATCTCACCCTCGGAGATGATTCCGGTGGCCACTTGATACAGCAGCGGCTGGAACAGGTGGTGGGTGGTACGGGCGATCAACTTGATGTCGACATCGGCACGCTTGAGTGCCTGTGCGGTGTTCAATCCACCGAAACCCGAACCGACGATGACGACCTTGTGCCGATCCGATGCCGTAGCTCCCGGGTGGCTCATCTCTGCTCCTAGCGAAGTACTTTGTCAATACAACCCTAGGGTAGTCGGTGGCCATCCCACCAGCGCGGTGAGATGGCGCACCGACCCAGAGTTCACCCGCCGATCACCGGCTTCAGCGCCTCGGCCACCGCGGTGACGCCGCCGGGTACGTACCCGCCCATCGTCACCGGGCTGAGGATCACGCCGTCGACACCGACGTCGTAGACCTTTTCCTTGATCTGTTCGGCGACCTGCGCGGGGGTGCCGAAGACCGCCTGCTGCTTGAAGTCGTCCGGGATCATGTCCGCGGTGAACTGCTCGCCGATCAAGGCCACCACCAGCATGCTGGTCTCCAGGGTCGCCGGGTCGCGGTCGATCTTCTCGCAGTTCTCCTTGACGACAGCGAGCTTGCGGGGCAGCTCGTCGAAACCGGCGATGATGTTGAGGTGGTCGAAGTGCCGCGCGGCCAGCGGGATGGTCTTCTTCTCGCCGCTGCCGCCGATCATCAGCGGAATATGTTCACGGAAGCGGGGATTGGCGAAGGCTTCCTGCGTCTTGTAGTACGCGCCGTCGACGGTGACGCGTTCGCCCTTGAGCATGGGCACGATGATCTGCAGGGCCTCGTCGAGCTTCTTGAAGCGGTCGGTGAAGGTGCCGAATTCGAAGCCGAGGCTGTCGTGCTCCAGTTCGAACCAGCCGGTGCCGATGCCCAGGATGGCGCGGCCCTGGCTGATCACGTCCAGTGTGGTGATGGCCTTGGCCAGCACCGTGGGGTTGCGGTAGGTGTTACCGGTGACCAGGGTGCCCAGTTGGACCCGCTCGGTGACGGTGGCCAGTGCGCCGAGTGCCGTGTAGGCCTCCAGCATCGGCTCCTCGGGCGCGCCGAGGCCGGGCAGTTGATAGAAGTGGTCCATCACGAAAACCGAGTCGAAGCCGGCATTCTCGGCTTCCTGCGCCTGCGCGATCACAGTGGGGAACAGTTCGGAGACGCTGGTGCCGTAGGAGAAGTTGGGGATCTGGAGTCCGAGTCGAATCGCCATGGGACTCACGTAACCACAACTAAGCGGAGCGGTCACCCCGTTTTAGCTGGGGGCGAACACGGGAATATCTCAGCCGAAGTTGGCGAGTGCACCCTGGCTGACGTGCAGCGTCTCGCCGGTGATGTGCCTGGCCGCCGGCGTGGTGAGAAACAGTGCCAGACGGGTGATTTCGTCGGCGGTCGTGGTGCGGGAGTCGCCGAGGCCGTCGTAGCCGGGGTCGACGCCGCGGCCGGCGGCGACGAGGTTGATCGTGATGCCACGGACGCCGAAGTGGGCGGCCTGACCGGAGGTCCAGTTCGACAGCGCCGCCTTGACAGCCGCATCGGCGCTGCCGTCGGCGGGATTCGACGCGACCACGTTGACGATCGAGCCGCCCGAACTCAGCTGGTCACCCAGAATCGACACCGTCAGGACCGCGGACAGCACCGTGGTGTCCAGCGCGTGGCGCCAGGCCGACGCACGGTCGGTCAGCGTGTGGGTGCGGGGGTCCCCGGCGTCCCAACGCGGGGCGGGCACATTGATGATGCCGTCGAGATGCTGCGGGAAGGCGCCGCGAGCGGCTTCGAGACTGGCTGGATCATTGTTGTCGAAGACCACGTAGTCGACGTCGAGCTCCTTGGCGGCCACTTCGAGCTCGGCGCGCTGCGCTCCGGCGATCACCACGTTGTGGCCCTCGTCGCGGAACCCGCTTGCGATGACACGGCCCAGTTCGGTATCGCCACCGGTGACGAGCAACTCCATGGGACCTCCTTGGTTCAGCGCTGAAGCCAGCGAGTGACGGTCATGTTACTGGACAGTAGCTAGCTGGGGGAAATCAGACGCGCCGGGTGTGCGGATGGCCGGCAACGTCGCGTAACGGATCGCGCGGCGGCGGCGACGTACGGAGTGAGAACCCCACCGGGGCGCCGGCGGCACACCCGAGCGCCATCGGTGGACTCCGTCGTGGGCTCGTGAAATCAGCAACGCTGCGCAGTGGCGTCTGCGTAGGCTTTAAGGGCTCTCAGCAACATCTCAGATTGACATTCAATGAGCAACTCACACTTGCGTCACGGCCGTAACACGGTAGTTTCTTCACCATGGATCAGTCGGACGTGAATTCCTCACACCGCAGGCGGCTCGGCAAGAGGCTTACGGTCGCTGTAGCGGTTGCGTCCGCGGCGGCCCTGACCCTTCCGGTCGCGGTGTCGTACGCGGAACCGGTGCCGCCCGCGCCGGCCCCCGCCCCCGCTGAACCGACGCCGCCGCCCCCGCCGCCGCCGGCCGACCCGAACGCTCCGCCGCCGCCCGCCGCACCGCTGCCTCCGGGTGTGCCGCCACCGCCGGCAGATCCGAACGCGCCGCCCGTCGATCCGAACGCGCCGCCGCCCCCACCGCCCGAGCCGGAGCCGGGCCGCGTCAACAACGCTCCCGGTGGTTTCAGCTATCTCCTGCCCGAGGGCTGGAAGGTGGCCGACGCTACCCAGCTGTCTTACGGCCAGGCGCTGCTGACCAAGATCCCGCCGCCCGGAACCGAGCAGCCGCCGAACGACACCAGCGTGCTGCTGGGCCGCCTCGACATGAAATTGTTCGCCGGCTCCGAAGCCGACAACGCCAAGGCGGCGGCCCGACTGGCCTCCGATATGGGCGAGTTCTTCATGCCGTTCCCGGGGACCCGGCTCGGTCAGGAGACCGTGCCGCTGACGGCTGGTGATCTGACTGGCACCGCCTCCTACTACGAGGTGAAGTTCACCGACACCAGCAAGCCGACCGGACAGATCTGGGCCGGTGTGGTCGGTGCGCCCACCCCGGCGGCCCGCGGTCAGCGCGCGCCCGAACGCTGGTTCGTGGTGTGGCTGGGTACGGCCAACAACCCGGTGGACAAGGGTGCCGCGGTGGCGCTGGCCCAGTCGATCAAGCCGTGGAGCCCGCCACCGCCACCGCCGCCGCCGGATCCGAACGCGCCTCCGCCGCCGCCGGATCCGAACGCACCCCCACCCGATCCCAACGCGCCGCCGCCGCGTCCCGGCGTCGGTGTCCCGGTGCCCGTCGATCCGAACAGCGCCCCCGGGATGCTGCCGGCGTAGGCGTCACGCCCGACACGATGTCGCCCTGAGGGGGCCGCAGCGCGGATGTCATTCCGCAGATGCCTCCTCGGGGCGACTTTGTGTCATCATGGTCGCCGCGGCGATGGGAGATCGTGCCCATTTCTTGGGCATGACCGTTACCCGGCTCGGGTAGACCGGATGACATCCCGGCCGCGCGGTCGGGCGTCCCGGTAACGGGTCACCGAGGCAGGAGTTCTCTGATGGACATGCTGGCCGCTACGGAGTTTCTCGCCCGTTCCACCACGCAAACGAGCGTCGGCTGGATCGGCTACATCATCATCGGCGCCATTGCCGGTTGGATCGCCGGAAAGATCGTCAAGGGCGGTGGATCCGGAATCCTGATGAACATCGTCATCGGCATCGTGGGTGCGCTGATCGGCGGGTTCCTGCTCAGCTTCTTCCTGGACACCGCGGGTGGCGGTTGGTGGTTCACGCTGTTCACCGCGGTCCTGGGTTCGGTGATCCTGTTGTGGATCGTCGGCCTGGTAACCAAGAAGACTTAGCGGCTAACCCTCACCGGCGCACGGGCGCCGCGCTCAGGTGGACGCGTGCCACACGAGCGCGGCGGCGAGTGCGCCCATCCCGTTCAGTGACCAGTGCAGTGCGATCGGCGCGATCAGACTGCCACTGCGCCGGCGCAGCCAAGTGAACACGAAGCCGGCCGCGGCGGTCGCGATCACCGCACCGACAACGCCGGCGACCATGCCGAACACACCGCCACCGAGGATGCGGGAGAACCCGACATTGCCGCTGGTGAGTCCGAACGAGCTGGCGATGTGCCAGAGGCCGAACAGCAGCGATCCGGCGGCGGCCACCCCGCGGACACCCCAGGCGCGGTCCAGTGCGCCGTGCAGCACACCACGAAAGGCCAGTTCCTCCGGGATGACGGTCTGCAGCGGGATGATCACCATCGACGCGAGCAGCGCGCCGGACAGCGTCGCGTAGTGGTTGTTCATGAACATCGGGCGTGTCCACGGCAGCAGGGCGCCGATCGCGATGACCAGCAGCACGATCCCCACGACCGCCGCGGCGTAGCCGGCACCCGAGCGCCACTGCTCGCGGCCCAGGCCGAGCTCGGACCAGCCCAGACCCCGCGAGCGCACCAGGATGACCAGACCGACCGCGGCGGCCGGCACGATCACGACATTGGCCCACGGCGTGGTGAAATGCGCCACCAGATTGGTGAGGGCGAGCACCACGACGACGACACCCACATCGACGTAGACCCGGAAATGGTGCAGCGCCGACAGCTGCCCAACCAGCGGATGGGCAGGCATTTCGATCGGTGGAGCCACCGCGCCGGCGTCAGACATCGGTTGTAAGTGTACGTGCCACGGTTGTCTACCTAAGTTAGCGAACTGACACGCTATGGTGTCGAGCGTGCTGAGGATGATGCGGTGACGGCGCAGGGGCCGCTGCTGGGCGGTGTGCGGGTGCTCGATCTCGCGGGCGCCGATGCCGCGGCGATCACCCGGCTACTGGCCGATCTGGGTGCCGATGTGCTCAAGATCGGGCTGCCCGGCGACGACGGCGACCGGCACACCGCGCCGTTGGTGGGGGACACCAGCGTGCCGTTCACCCTGAACAATGCGAATAAGCGCTGCGCGACGCTGGATCCCGCCGACGAGGCGGACCGGAACCGTTTCCACGAACTGGTGGCCGGCGCGGACATCCTCGTCGCCGCCGGCGGTTCCCTGACCGATGCCTTCGGCGCCTCCTGCGCCGAACTCGCCGACCGCCATCCCGATCTGGTGGCGCTGTCGGTCACCGATTTCGGGGCCGACGGCCCCTATCGGTCCTGGCGGGGCACCGATGCGGTGTTCTATGCGATGTCGACCGCGCTGTCGCGTTCCGGCCCGGCGACCGGAACGCCGGTGCTGCCGCCCATCGGTATCGCGTCGGCGACGGCGGCGGCGCAGGCGGCGTGGGCGGTACTGGCCGCCTACTACCACCGGCTGCGCCACGGCGGCGGCGACTACATCGACTTCTCCCGCTTCGAGGCCGTGGTGCAGGCACTCGACCCGCCGTTCGGCTCCCAGGGGCAGGCGGCATCCGGTCTGAAGCGCTCCGGCGGCTGGCGTGGCCGGCCCCGCAACCAGCAGATCTATCCGACGTTCCCGTGTCGGGACGGGTACGTCCGCATCTGTCTGCTCTCGGCGCGGCAATGGCGGGGGATGCGGGCCTGGCTCGGTGAACCCGAGGAGTTCAGCGGGCCCGAATTCGATTCGATAGCGGCGCGATTCGCCGCGTCCACCCAGCTGAATGCGGCGATAGCGGCGTTGTTCGCGCCCGAGACCATGGCCGATCTGGTGGCGCAGGGGCAGTCGCGGGGCGTGCCGATCGCCGCGGTGCAGACGCCGGCCGAGGCACTGGCGTCCGAGCATTTCCGTGCCGTCGGTGCCTTGGCGCCGCTGCCGGTGGCCGGCGGCACCGTGGCGGTACCGGTCGGCCCGTTCGTCGTCGACGGCGCGCACCGCGGTATGACCGCGCCGGCAACCGAAGACGCGGCGCCCGAGTGGTCGGGCCCGACCAACGCTCTCGGACGACCGCGCAAGAACGGGCAGCGGCCGTTCGACGGACTGCGGATCCTGGATCTCGGGGTGATCGTCGCCGGCGGCGAGCTCGGCCGGTTGTTCGCCGATCTGGGAGCCAGGGTCGTGAAGGTGGAAAGCGCCGCCTACCCCGACGGGTTGCGCCAGACCGCGCCGGGGCAGGCGATGAGTTCGTCTTGGGCGTTGACCCACCGCAACGAGCTGAGCTTCGGGGTCGATCTGCGCCGACCGGAAGGCGCGGAGATATTCGGCAGACTGGTGGGCCGGACCGACGCGGTGTTCGCCAACTTCAAACCGGGAACCCTTGCCGCACTGGGGTTCTCCTTCGAGGCCCTGCGCGCGCTGAACCCCACGGTGGTGCTCGCCGAGAGCAGCGCTTTCGGGGACACCGGACCATGGAGTGACCGGATGGGCTACGGCCCGCTGGTGCGGGCCACCACCGGTGTCACGCGGCTGTGGCGGGGTGGGGGTTCGCGGGCCGATCAGTTCTTCGATGCGACCACGATCTTCCCCGATCACGTGGCGGCCAGGATCACCGCGATCGCCACGCTGGCCGCGCTGATCCGCCGCGAGCGCACCGGAATCGGCGCGCACGTGCATATCTCGCAGGCCGAGGTCGCGGTCAACCAACTGGCCGTGGCATACGTCGCCGAGGCCGCCGCGCAGGCCGGGCTGCCGCTCACCGAGGATCCCGCCGTGCACGCGGTCTGCCCGTGCGCCGGGGAGGACGAATGGTGCGTCATCTCGGTGCGCGACGACCGCGACCGCGCCACCCTGGCGGCCCTCATCGGTATCGACCTGCCCGCCGACGGTGCCGCGCTGACCGCGATCCTCGGGGCCTACACCAGCGGCCGGGACAAGCACGTCCTCACCGAGGAACTGCAGGGTGCCGGCATCCCGGCCGGGCCGATGAACCGGCCCGGCGATGTGCTCGACGATGTGCAGCTTCAATTCCGTTCGCTCTACACCGATCTGGAGCATCCGCTCTTCGACGCGCCGATGCCCAGCGAGACCGGGCCCGCGCCCTATCGCAGGATTCCGCGCGGCGAACTGCGCCCGGCACCGGTGGCCGGCGAGCACACCCGCGATATCGCGCACCGGGCACTCGGCTTGGACAACGATGAGATCGACCGGCTCATCGCCGAGGATGTCTTGTTCGAAAGCAGCGTGCCATCCGAGAGCACCACCGACCAGAGGAGCACACCGTGAGCACCGCGTCAGTCTTCATCGCCGGACAGTTCCGCACCGCATCCGAGCATGTCTCGGTCATCGAGGCCGCCACCGAGGAGCGGCTCGGGCTGGGTGCGGCGGCAACAGAATCCGAGATCGACGACGCCGTGTCGGCGGCCCGCACGGCACTGCCGGTCTGGGCGGACACCCCGGCCGGTGAGCGTGCCGGCGTGCTCCGGTTGATGGCCGATGCGCTGCAGAAACGGGCGGCAGCCACCCTGGAACTGTGCTCGCGCGAAAACGGCATGCCGATCCGGCTGTCCAAGGGCGCCAACGGGATGTTCCCGGCGGTCCTGCTGCGCTACTACGCCGACCTGCTGGACAAGACCGAGGAGGAAGAGGTACGCCCGGCGGCCATCGGTCACACCATCGTGCGCCGCGAGCCCGTCGGTGTCGTCGCCGCGATCACCCCGTGGAACTATCCGCAGGCGCTGGCCATCATGAAGATCGCGCCGGCCTTGGCCGCGGGGTGCACCATGGTGCTCAAGGCGGCACCCGAAACCGCCTTGGATGCCTTGGTTTTCGCCGAGGCGGCCGAAGAGGCCGGATTGCCGGCCGGGGTACTGAACATCATCGCCGGCGGCGCCCAATCGGGTGCGCACCTGGTGTCACACCCCGGGGTCGACAAGGTGGCCTTCACCGGGTCGACGGTCGCCGGGCGCATCATCGCCGAGGCCTGCGGTCGGCTGCTGCGGCCGGTCACGCTGGAACTCGGTGGTAAATCGGCCGCGATCATCCTCGATGACGCGGATCTGGACGTCACCGTCAAGGGGCTCAAGTCGGCCTCGTTCGTCAACAACGGCCAGACGTGTCACCTGAGTTCGCGGATTCTGGCGCCGCGCTCGCGCTACGCCGAGGTGGTCGATGCGCTCGCGGCACTGGCCGACGGGCTCGTGGTGGGTGACCCGCTGCAGAAGTCCACCGATATCGGGCCGCTGGTCAGCCGACGCCAGCAGGAACGCGTGCTCGAATACATCGATATCGGTAGGTCCGAGGCCAAACTGGTTGCCGGCGGAGGCATCCCGGCCGATCAGCCGCGCGGCTGGTTCGTCTCGCCGACGGTGTTCGCCGATGTCGACAATTCGTCGCGCATCGCCCAGGAAGAGATCTTCGGCCCGGTGCTGACGGTGATTCCCTACGGCACCGATCAGGAGGCCGTCGACATCGCCAACGACAGCGAGTTCGGGCTGGGCGGCACGGTGTGGTCACCCGATGTGGATCGCGCCACTGATATCGCCCGCGCGGTGCGCACTGGCACCATCGGCGTCAACGAATACCAGTTGGACGTCAACGCTCCGTTCGGCGGCGTCAAGGCCAGCGGGCTGGGCCGCGAACTCGGCCCCGAGGGGCTGGCCGCCTATCAGACGCTGAAATCGATCTACCGGGTCGGACCGGCCTGAATCTGCGCGAGCGTGCGTGTCAGCTGCCTGACACGCCGCGCGCGACACCAAGTTTCCGCACGCTCGTGGAGAGGACCACACAGTGACCATCGATCCCAGAACCCCGGTGCTCGTCGGGTACGGCCAGGTCAACCAGCGCGACGAGAGTTCGACGACCGAACCTGTCGATCTGATGGAGGCCGCCGCCCGTGCCGCCGCCGACCCGCGGGTGCTCTCTGTCGTCGACTCGGTGCGCGTGGTCAACCTGCTGTCCTGGCGCTACCGCGATCCCGGCCTGCTGCTCGCGCAACGCATCGGTGCCCAGAACGCGGCCACTCGGTACACGCCGATCGGCGGCAACGTGCCACAGTCCTTGGTGAACCAGGCCTGCCTGGATATCCAGCAGGGCCGCAACGATGTGGTGCTCATCAGCGGCGGCGAGACCTGGCGCTCGCGGACCCGACTGCGGGCCCGCGGCGAGAAGCTGGTCGGCACCAAGCAGGACGAGTCGGTGGCGCCGGCGCCCGGTTCCGATGACGAGTTCCAGCTGGCCGGACCCGGTGAGTTGCGCATCCATCTGGACCGGCCGGCGTTCGTGTACCCGATGTTCGAGCAGGCCCTGCGGATCGCGGCGGGCGCCAGCCCACAGGAACACCAGCAGCGCATCGGTGAACTGTGGTCACGGTTCAGCGCGGTCGCGGCCGGCAATCCGCATGCCTGGAGCCGGGAGGCGCTCAGCGCCGAGGAGATCGCCCAACCCGGGCCGAAGAACCGGATGATCAGCGCGCCGTATACCAAGCTGATGAACTCCAACAACATGGTCGATCAAGGTGCAGCCCTGATCCTGATGTCCGCGGAGAAGGCGACCCATCTGCAGATCCCGCAGGAGCGATGGGTGTTCCCGTACGCGGGCACCGACGCGCACGACACCTATGAGATCAGCCACCGCGCCGAGTTCCACGGATCGCCGGCCATCCGGATCGGAGCCACCCGGGCGCTCGAACTCGCCGGACTGGGCGTCGACGATATCGATCTGGTCGACGTCTACTCGTGCTTCCCGTCCGCCGTGCAGGTCGCGGCCAACGAAATCGGCCTGGCCCTCGACGATCCCCGGCGCCCACTGACCGTGACCGGCGGACTGACCTTCGCCGGCGGGCCCTGGAACAACTACGTGACCCATTCCATCGCCACCATGGCCGAGCGGTTGACCGCCACCCCCGGAGCGGTCGGCCTGGTCACGGCCAACGGCGGCTACCTCACCAAACACAGCTTCGGTGTCTACGGCACCCGGCCGCCCAGCGCCGGATTCCGTTGGGAGGACGTACAATCCAGGGTCGATGCCGAACCCACCCGGGCCGCCGAGGTCGAGTGGGAAGGTGTGGGGACCGTGGAAACCTGGACCACACCGTTCGATCGCGACGGCGCGCCGGAGAAGGCGTACCTGGCGGTCCGGACACCGGCGGACACCCGGACGCTGGCGGTGCTCAACGATCGCTCCGAGGCCGCGGCCAGCGTCGCCGAGGACATCGCGGGTGCCAAGGTCACCGTGCGGGCCGACGGCACCGCCACGCTGGGCTGACTACAGCAGACCCAGTGCCGCGACGGCATCGCGCTCCGCGCGCAGCTCGGCGACCGACGCGTCGATCCGGGCGCGGGAGAACGCGTTGATGTCAAGGTTCTCCACGATCTCCCAGCGACCCTCGCGCGACCGGCACGGGAACGAACACACCAGGCCCTCCTCGATGCCGTAGACACCGGGGGAGGGCAGCGCTACCGAGGTCCAGTCGCCGTCGGGCGTGCCGTGCACCCAGTCGTCGATATGGTCGATGGCGCCGTTGGCTGCCGACGCCGCCGAGCTCGCGCCCCGCGCTTCGATGATGGCCGTTCCGCGGCGGGCCACCGTCGGGATGAAATCGTCGGCGAGCCAACGGGTATCGGCGGCGAAATCGGCACCGGAGCGGCCGCCGACGATCGCGTGGAAGATGTCCGGGTACTGCGTCGGCGAATGGTTGCCCCAGATGCTCATCCGGCTGATGTCGGTGACCGGCGCGCCGGTGTGCCGCGCCAGCGCTGCCACCGCGCGGTTGTGATCCAGGCGGGTCAGTGCGGTGAATCTCTCGCGTGGAATGTCCGGGGCGTGCGCCGAGGCCACCAACGCATTGGTGTTGGCCGGGTTCCCGACGACGAGCACCCGGATGTCGGACGACGCCCCGGCGTTGAGCGCCGCACCGGCCGCCGCGAAGATCTGTGCGTTGGCGCCGAGCAGGTCGGCGCGCTCCATCCCCTTGGTGCGCGGCCTCGAGCCGATCAGCAGCGCGACGTCGACACCGTCGAAGGCTCGCACCGGGTCGTCGTGGATGTCGGTGCCGGCCAGCAGGGGGAAGGCGCCGTCGTCGAGTTCCATCACCACGCCCTCGGCGGCACGGACGGCGTCCGGTAGTTCCAGCAGCCGCAGTCGGACCGGGGTGTCGTGGCCGAGCATCGCGCCGGCCGCGATGCGGAACAGTGCGGCGTAGCCGATCTGGCCTGCGGCACCGGTGACGACCACATTGATCGGTGCGGGGGTCGGGGACATGGACCCGACCTTAGTCAACGACTTCTAGACCAGTTCGGACAGTGGGACTTCGGTGTCACTCAGTCGATCGGTATCGATTGCGGTTCCGGCGCGGATGATCGCCTTGATGTCATCGAGGCCTTCCCAGATGTTCACGTTCATCCCGGCCAGCACCCGCTTCTTCTTGTCCAGCCAGAACACGGTGAACTCGCGTTTGTCGACGTCGCCCCGGAACACCACCGCGTCGTATTTCGGTGCGTGGCCGACGTATTCCATGCCCAGGTCGTACTGGTCGGTGAAGAAATACGGCAGCTCGTCATAGCTACCCGGGTTCCCGAGCATCCCGCTCACCGCGACGGCGGGCTGCTTGAGCGCGTTGGCCCAGTGCTCGGTGCGGACGCGCTGCCCGTAGAGCGGATGTTGCGCGGCGGCGATGTCACCGACGGCGTACACGTCGTCATCGCTGGTCTTGAGCGACTCGTCGACGGCCACGCCGCCGGCGGCCAGCGCCAGGCCGGCATTCTCGGCGAGTGCGATGTTGGGTTCCGCGCCGACGGCGATCAGGACCAGATCGGCAGGCACGGTGGACCCATCGCCGAGTCGCAATCCGCCGGCGGTGCCCTCGGCCGTGGTGGTGACGGCGTCGACGGTGGTGTTCAGCCGCAGATCCACACCGTGGTCGGTGTGCAGCGCGGCGAACACCTGCGCGACCTCCGGTCCGAGAGCCCCCAGCAGGGGTAGCTCCGCGCTTTCCACGACAGTGACCTCCGCGCCGCGGGCACGGGCCACCGCGGCAACCTCCAGGCCGATCCATCCCGCGCCGACGATCGCGAGCCTGCTGCGCTCGGTCACCGCCGACAGCAGCGCGGAGGCATCGTCCACGGTGCGCAGGACGTGCACGCCGTCGGCGTCGGCGCCCAGCAGGTCCAGGCGGCGCGCCCGGGAGCCGGTCGCGAGCAGCAGCTTGTCGTAGTGTTCATGGCGGCCGTCATCGAAACCGACGCTGTGGCCGCCCGTGTCGATGACCTGCACGCCGGTGCCCAGGCGCAGGTCGATATCGTGCTCGCTGTACCACTCGGCGGGGTGCACGGTGAAATCCGCCAGTGACTTCTCGCCGGCCAGGTAGTCCTTGGACAGGGGCGGCCGCTCGTAGGGGAGTTGGTCTTCGTTCCCGAACACGATGATCTTGCCTTCGAAGCCGTTGTCGCGCAGTCCTTCCGCGGCCTTGGCGCCGGCCAGGCCGGCACCGACGATGACGTATGTGGGCATGATGTCTCCTTTGATCAGGATGGCTACGCGGACACCCGTTCGCGTAGCTCGTCGTCGAGAGATACGCGCACCAGCGCGGCGGCGAGTTCGGCGGGCCTGCCCTCGGACAGCGTGAGCAGCCGGCCGGAATCTGTGGGCAATTCCAGGTCGCGCGCCGTCCCCAGTGCGCGCTCGTCGAAATAGGGTTGGGCCCAAGGCCATACGTTCTGCGCTTCGCGCAGGAAGATATCGGCTCCGGTGGGGCCGATACCGTCGAATTCCTGCAGGGCCGCAGCGGCGGCTCGGGTGTCCTGCCCGGCCTCTTCGGCCAGTTTGCGGAGGTCACCGGAGTAGCGGTCCTGCACGGCGGTGGCGAGTTCGGTGAGCCGGGTCGCCGAACTCTCGTCGTAGCGGGCGTAACCTGCGCGGCCGAAGGCGTTGATCATGGTCGGTCGGTTGGTACGCAGCACGTCCCCGGGCGTGCGGAGCCCGGAACGGAACAATTCCCGCGCCGCGGCGACCGCGACCGAGGCGGCGATGGGCTTGCTGGCCAGCATCGTCAGGGTCAGGAGCTGGAACAGCGGTTTGGGTGTGTTGCGCAGCGTGATGCCGGCCTCGTCGGCGTACGTGGTACCCGCCTGCTGGAGCAGGCGGCTGATCGTGGTGGTGGAGCCTGCCATGGGGGAGGCATACCCCGGGCGTCCGGGGGCTAACCGGGCTACTTGGGCGGCAGGCTCGAGGCGTGCGCGACACCGCGGGCCACCCACGGCTGCAATTGGCGTTTCGTGGTCAGGCCGGCCGCCGCTACGCGGACCCAGCCCCGAGTTTCCCTGCCCGCCATCACCATCGGTTCGACGTGTGCGCGGGTGAGCAGTGCGGCGGTGTCCTCGGCCGGCACCCGCACCATCAGGCCGCCGGCCCCGGAGACGCAGACGGCCATATGGCCGTGCACGAGGAAGGCCAGGCCACCGAACATGCGTCTCTCGTCGACGCCGGCGGTCATCGCCATCAGCTCCCTGACCCGCTCGGCCAGATCCTCGTCGTAGGCCATCGGTCTAGTCCAGGTCGACGCGGATGGTCAGTAGGTCGCTGCCCATCACCCGGACCATCGAGCTGTTGAGCTGGGGCAGGTGGGCCAGCCGGGCAATCGGGTCATCGGAGGGCAGCAGATGCGCGGTGCCGGTGCGCCACCGCCCGCGGATGCGTACCCGGACAGCAGGATTGGCCTTGATGTTCTGCACGTAGTGCGAATGCTCCCCGTGCTCGGACACCATCCAGAACTGGCCGTCGATGACCCGGCCGCCGACCGCGGTGCGCCGCGGAAGACCGGATCTGTGCCCGATCGTCTCCAGCATGGTGATGGGCAGCTTACGCCCGATCGGGTTGACGACACGGCGCTGCACAGCGTGCACGACGCGACGTTTGGTGGTGTTGAAATCGGCCATCGGGCCCCCCGAGTCGCTGGTCAGCCGAGTCTATGCGGTGTCCGGACCTCACACCTGGACAACGACACGCGGCTGGCAGCCGACGTCGAAATTGACCGAGTTGGCGATGAAACAGAGTTCGTGTGCCCGTTCGTGGATGCCGGTGAGCGTCTCGGCCTGGTGCGCATCGGTGATGTGCACGGTCGGGCGTAGCACGACGTCGGTGAAATACCCTCCGCCGTCGGCGGTCTGGGCCATGGTGCCCGACGGGTGGTCGGTGTAGCCGGTCACCGTGACGCCCGCTTGGGCGCACAATGCCAGGACCCAGAGCATGTGGCACTGTGACAGCGACGCCACCAGGAGCTCCTCGGGGTTCCAGCGCTCGGGCACACCGCGGAACGCCGGGTCGGCGGTGCCGGGGATGGTGGGTTTACCCGGTGCGCTGACGTCGTGGGCGCGTTCATACTCGCGGTAGCCGCTGGTGCCGGAGCCGGTGTTGCCGGTCCAGGTGATGTCGAGCTCGTAGTGATGTGTCTTGTCCGCCATGGCCCCTAGCCTTCATCCCGCGAGCGTGCGTGTCTGTAGCCGACACGCCGTGCCAGACGGTACAAACACGCACGCTCGCGAGGGTAGTGGCTAGGCCGCCACGGTGGCCGCCTCGGTCACCGGCTCCAGCGCCAGCGCGACGATCTCGGCGACATCGGTCATCGGCCTGACCTCCAGCGCCTGCAACACCTCGGCCGGGACCTCGTCGAGATCCGGCTCGTTGCGCTGCGGGATGAACACCGTCTTCAGCCCGGCCCGTTGTGCGGCAAGCAGCTTCTGCTTGACCCCGCCGATCGGCAGCACCCGGCCGTTCAGCGTGACCTCACCGGTCATGCCGACATCACCGCGGACCTGCCGGCCGGTGGCCATCGACACCAGCGCCGTCACCATGGTGACGCCCGCCGACGGGCCGTCCTTGGGCACCGCGCCCGCCGGCACGTGCACATGGATCTGGCGGTCCAGGGCCTTCGGATCCACGCCCAACTGTGCGGCGTGGGCCCGCACGTAGGACAGCGCGATCTGCGCGGACTCCTTCATGACGTCACCCAGCTGTCCGGTGAGCTTCAAGCCCGGTTCGGCATCCACCGCGCCGGCCTCGATGTAGAGCACATCGCCACCCAGGCCGGTGACGGCCAGGCCGGTCGCCACACCGGGCACCGCGGTGCGTTCGTCGGAGTCCGGCGTGAACCGCGGACGGCCCAGGTACTCAACGAGATCCGGCTCATCGACGATGAGGCTGGTCAATCCTCCGGGTGCCAGCTTCGTGGTGACCTTGCGCAAGGCCTTGGCCAGCAACCGCTCGAACTGCCGCACCCCCGGTTCGCGGGTGTAGTCCGCGGCGATCTTGCGCAGCGCCGCATCGGTGAGCGTGACCTCATCGGAGGTCAGCGCGGCCCGTTCGGCTTGCCGGGGCAGCAGATAGTCCCGCGCGATGGCCACCTTGTCGTCCTCGGTGTAGCCGTCGATCTGGATCAGCTCCATGCGGTCCAGCAGCGCCGACGGGATGTTCTCGATGACATTGGCCGTCGCCAGGAACACCACATCGCTCAGGTCCAGATCCAGCTCCAGGTAGTGGTCGCGGAACGTGTGGTTCTGTGCCGGATCCAGCACCTCGAGCAGGGCCGATGACGGGTCGCCGCGGTAATCCGAGCCGACCTTGTCGATCTCGTCGAGCAGCACGACGGGGTTCATCGAACCGGCCTCGCCGATGGCGCGGACGATACGGCCGGGCAGCGCGCCGACGTAGGTGCGCCGGTGGCCGCGGATCTCCGCCTCGTCACGCACGCCGCCGAGGGCGACCCGAACGAACTTGCGGCCCAACGCCCGTGCCACGGACTCGCCCAGGGACGTCTTGCCGACACCGGGAGGGCCGGCCAGCACCATGACGGCGCCGGAGCCGCGCCCACCGACGACCGACATGTTGCGCTGCGCGCGGCGGGCCCGTACGGCCAAATACTCGACGATGCGGTCCTTGACGTCGTCGAGGCCGTGGTGATCGGCATCCAGGATCTCGCGGGCCGACCTCAGGTCGGTGGAGTCCTCGGTCGTGACACTCCAGGGCAGGTCCAGGACGGTGTCCAGCCAGGTGCGGATCCAGCCGCCCTCGGGGCTCTGGTCGCTGGAGCGTTCCAGCTTGCCGACCTCGCGCAGCGCGGCCTCGCGGACCTTCTCGGGAAGGTCGGCGGCCTCGACACGCGACCGGTAATCGGCCTCTTCTGCAGTGCCGTCGGGACCCAACTCACCCAATTCCTTCCGGATGGCGGCGAGCTGCTGGCGCAGCAGGAATTCCTTTTGCTGCTTGTCCATCCCGGACCGGACATCCTCGGCGATCTTGTCGTTGACCTCGACCTCGGCCAGGTGTTCACCCGTCCACTCGATGAGCTGACGCAGCCGCTGCGAGACATCCTCGGTCTCCAGCAGTTCACGTTTCTGCACATCGGTCAGGTACGACGCGTAGCCGGCGGTATCGGCCATGGCGGACGGATCGGTGATCTTGTTGACCACGTCGACGATCTGCCACGCCTCGCGCCGCTGCAGCATCGCCAGCAGCAGCTTCTTGTACTCGGCGGCCAGCGCGCGGGTCTCCTCGTTGGCCTCGGCGTCGGCCACTTCGGTGACCTCCACCCAGAGCGCCGCGCCCGGTCCGGTCGTCCCGGTACCGATGTGGGCGCGTCGTTCGCCCTTGACGACGGCCGCGGCACCGCCGCCGGGAATGCGCCCGACCTGCACGATCGAGGCAAGCACACCGTAGGTGGGGTAGCGGTCATCCAGGCGCGGGGCGATCAGCAGCTGTCCGGAGTCGCTGGACTGGGCGGCGTCGACCGCGGCCCGGGCGGCGTCGTCGAGCTCGATGGGCACCACCATTCCGGGCAGCAGGATGGGCTCACGGACGAACACGACCGGGACGGAGATGGGTTCAGGCATCAATCCTCCAAAGTTGATTCTGTTGCACTCAACTCAGTGGGGGTTCGGATTGTTCCCGCGGGAGTCCGCCGGGTCGTGCCACCAGGAGCGCGGCAACCGTCAGCGGAGGTCGAGCAGGCGTTGCACGGGGCTGTCGGCGAGGTGGGTGCAGAGGTCGAGTGCGTTGTCGAACACCACCTCGGCGCCGGCCTGCTCGAGCTCGGCGCGTGAGACACCCCCGCTGAGGACGCCGATGCAGGCCACCCCGGCGGCAACGCTGGCCTGGGCATCCCACACGGCGTCGCCGACGAAAACGGCGCGCTGCGGACTGACCTGCGCGCGCGCCAAGGCGATGTGGACGATATCGGGCTCGGGCTTTGCCGTCTCGACATCCTGCGCCGAGGTCGCGGTGGAGATCAGGTCGTCACGGTCGAGCACTGCACGTAGCGTGGCGAACTCGTCTTCGGGAGCGGAGGTGGCCAGCGTGAAGCCCTCCAGGAACTGGGCGGCCATCAGGTTGGCGGCGTTTCCGCCGGCGTCCAGATCCGACGGGGTGCCGGTGCCTCCACGGGCAGGCCCGGGCGCGAGAACGCTCCCGCTGTCGCCGAACCCCCGGCGAAGCCGATCAGCCCGGGCAAGTACCAGGACTGAAGCGGCGACCACCGCCGCCCTGCGTAGCACTCCGCCTCGGATATTTCTGATGAACTTCATAACGGCAACCAACCCACCTTTCTTCACGTGTTAAGCAAGCGCCGCTTGCTTTCTTCGTGAGGTAGTTGAACATGCGCCTCAACAGTCACACGCGTAACAGCGCGGCGTGGTGTGGTCGCGGTTGGGCAACGATTACGACTCGACGCTGAGACCGTCTGTGCACCGCGTGTTCGGTCTGCGTGCGGCGCCGAACATCCCTCCGCGCCGGCGGGTGCATTGCCGTCGGCGGGTGGCGATCGTCGGCTGACTCGCTGATTCCTCACGGCAGCAGGGGATTTCGCACGACAGGTTCGCCCGGGCCCGCCTGGCACTAGTGTCGTAGCGATGAGCGACGAACGCACCAGGGTGCTCATCATCGGTGGCGGATTCGGCGGGCTGTTCTGCGCGCGCAGGCTCGGCAGGCACGATGTCGATGTCACCCTGCTCGACCGGGGTGCCGGCCACATCTTCCAGCCGCTGCTCTACCAGTGCGCCACCGGAACCCTGAGCATCGGGCACATCAGTCGGTCGCTGCGTGAGGAGCTTGCGCGCCACCGCAATGTGACCACTCTGCTCGGTGAGGCGATCCGGCTGGATCCCGGCACCCGGACCGTCACGGCGATGCGTCCCGACGAGACCACTTTCACCGTGGGTTATGACGTCCTGGTGGTCGCCGCGGGCATGAAACAGTCCTATTTCGGCAAGGAGCATTTCGCCGAATGGGCGCCGGGGATGAAGACCCTCGATGACGCCCTGTGTATCCGTCAGCGGCTGTTCACCGCGTTCGAGATCGCCGAAACGCTGCCGCCGGGGCCCGAACGGGACAGCTGGCTGACGTTCGCCGTCGCCGGTGGTGGCCCGACCGGTGTGGAGATCGCCGGTCAGATCCGTGAGGTGGCCAGCCGTACGCTGGCCAACGAGTTCCACAGCATCGCCCCCGAGGACGCCAGGGTGTTGTTGTTCGACGGTGGTGACCGGGTGCTCAAGAGTTTCGCTCCGGGTCTGTCCGACAAGGCCGCCCGCACACTGGCGTCGCTCGGGGTCGAATTGCACATGGGCGTGCACGTGACCGATGTCGGCCGCGACGGGGTGACCGTGACGCCGAAGTCCGGTGGGGCGGCCGAACAGTACGCCGCGCGCACCGTGTTGTGGACCGCCGGTGTCGAGGCGGTGCCGTTTGCGCGGCATGTCGCCGAGGTGCTCGGGGCGGATACCGACCGCGCCGGCCGGATCAACGTCGAGGACGATCTTTCGGTGGCTGGGCATCCCGAGGTCTTCATCGTCGGGGATCTGGTGGGACGCGACGACCTGCCGGGGGTCGCCGAGAATGCCATGCAGGGCGGGCTGCACGTGGCCGCCTGCGTGCGCCGCGACCTCGACGGTAAACCGCGCCGGCGCTACCGCTACCGGGATCTGGGATCGGCGGCCTACATCAGCCGGGGCAACGCGCTGCTGCAGGTCGGGCCCGTCCGGTTGTCCGGTTTCGCCGGCTGGCTGGGGTGGGGCTTCATCCACATCGCGTTCCTCACCGGGCTGAGTAACCGGGTCAGTACCGTGTTCACCTGGATGGCGGCCATCGGCCGGGCCGATCGTCATCACCGGGCGTTCATGCTCGGTGGGGCCACCGCGGCCGAGCAGCATTACACCTGGTCGGAGTGCGACGAAACAACCGGCTGATCCGGCCCGGTCATCCGGCGTCGACGATCACCCAGCCGTGCGCAGGCACCACGAGTTGCTGCACGCGTTCGGCGGGTGGAGCCCCGGAGCCGGCGACGACGTGCCCGGCCGCGGGCAACTGCGCCGACAGCGGCTCGTCGTCGATGTTGAGGGCCACCACCAGCGCCCGGTCGCCGGCGCTGGTGC
Organism: Mycolicibacterium frederiksbergense; assembly: GCA_030499155.1. Classification (GTDB taxonomy): domain Bacteria; phylum Actinomycetota; class Actinomycetes; order Mycobacteriales; family Mycobacteriaceae; genus Mycobacterium; species Mycobacterium frederiksbergense_A. The sequence continues at coordinate 4,271,955 of JAUKNU010000001.1, forward strand.
GGTAGACGTAGCCGGTGTTGGTCAGCTGCACCGCCTCGGTGGTCGCGGTGTGCAACCATGGGTTCCGGCGCCGCAGTCCGATCAGATACTGATGCAGCGACAGCGTGTCGTGCGGACCGGGCTGGGGGTGCCCGAACTCGGGGCGCACCGCGTCATCGCCACCGGCGCGTTCCTCCTTGACGCCGTGGGCCGCCCATTCGTCGCCGGCGTAGATGCTCGGCGTCCCGCCGGTGGTGAGCAGCAGCACCAGGGCGTGCTCGAGGTGGCGTACATCGGTCAGCTGGCTGGCGATCCTGCTGACATCATGGTTGCCGATGAAGGTGAGCGGCACGAAGGTGTCCAGAAACTCGTTGTGTCGCTGCAGCGCCCAATCGAGTTCGTGGAAGTTGCCGTCGTTGAGGCTGCTCCAGATCGCCTTCCACAGCTCGTACTGGGTGATCGAATCCAGCGTGCCCGCGCGCAGCTGAGCCGAGTAGTCGCCGTGGATGACCTCGCCGACGAACCACGCGTCGGGGTGCCGCCGGCGCACTTCGGGTAGCACCGCGGCCCAGAACGACGGGGCCACCGCATAGGCCGCGTCCAGGCGCCAGCCGTCGGCTCCGCGTCCGAGCCAATGGTCCATGACCTCGATCACGTAGGCGATGACGTCCGGGTTGTCGTGGTTCAGGGCGATCAGTTCATCGTGGCCCTCGAAGGTGGCAAAACCGTTGTGCTTCTTGCGGAACCAGTCGTCGGGGCCGTTGTCCAGCGCTTCACGGTACCGACCGAAATCGGTGCCGACATGGTTGAACACGCCGTCCAGAAGCACCCGCAGTCCGCGCCGGTGGCAGGCGCCGACCAACGCATCGAAGTCGGCGTCATCGCCGAGGCGCGGGTCGATTCGCAGGTGGTCGGTCGTGTCGTAGCCGTGGGTCCGGGACGCGAACACCGGTCCCAGGGCGATACCGGAGGTACCGAGTTCCACTGCATGGTCCAGCCATTCGACGATGCGTAGCAACCGGTGCTCGTCGGCCGCCGGTGGGTTCTCGGCAGGGAACGCTCCGACGAACCCGAGCGGGTAGATCTGCCACCAGATGACGTGGTGCACCCAGTCCGGATCGCTCATGGGCGGAACGTCGCTTCGTAGAGTGCGCGCATCTCGTCCTCCAGCTCCGGCGCGGGCCCGTCGCAGCGGATGCCCGGCGCGACGGCGGCGACGGGGAGTGCGGCGACCGGAGCGGGCGGGGTGCCCCATTCGGTGCACCACCGGCTCAGCTGCTCCGAGGAGGTGGCATACACGATGCGGCCGAGCCCGACCCAGGCGTGCGCGGCCGAGCACATGGGGCAGTGCTCACCGGAGGTGTAGACGACGGCGGTGGCGCGCTGCTGCGGCGTCAGGCGCTCGACGGCCCACCGAGCGATGGCGAACTCGGGATGCTGGGTGGCATCGCCACCCTGGACTCGGTTGTGGTCTTGGAACAACACGGTGCCCGACTCGTCGACCAGGATGGACCCGAAGGGTTCGTCGCCACCCTGATGCGCGGTGCGGGCAAGTCCTACACAGCGGCGCAGATACTGGAGGTCTTCGTCGCTGATCGGCACACCGGCAGTTTACGCGGGCATGCGCGCCATGCCCGGAGGCTCGGCGTCGGCGGTCGGGGCGGAGCCCCAGCACCATGCCGCGTAGGCCGCCGCGACGGCGATCGCCTCAAGGTCATGATCGTCGCCGCCGGCCGAGCGAACCGGGTCCTCGACGGCCCCCCGGATCATCCGGACAAGGGCGAACAGGGGCTCTTCTGCATGGCGTTCGCACGTCATCGGGCGTCCTCTCCACAGCGGATGGCGGCACCTCATCCAGATGCGTGCACGCCCCCCGTATCGCTTCTGGGGCCAACACTAGCCCTCACCACCGCAAATGGTGGCATGACACGTTGAGAGGCAACCAAATTCATTCAATCGCAACATTGGGTCGGCTGGTTCGTGACATCCAACCGGCAGGCGCAGGACGCCAGCACCGGGACATCGGCCCGCGCCCGCGCCACCTCGAGCTCCGCGGCGATGGCGTCGGCCTCCTCGTCGCGGCCCAGTCGGCGCAGGCTCTCGTGGTATCCGTGCAGGCTCCAGACGTTTCCGGGGTGCTGGCATGACCGACGTAGGGTGTCGTCGAGCCCGAGGTCGGCGGCGTAGACGGCGGCGGCTTCCTCGACGAGCCCCTGTTCGAGCAGCAGCGCCCCGTAGGCGTGCCGGGTGGGCTGCATCCAGCCCCACGGTTCGTCGTAGGGAAGCGCGTCATCCAGCGCGATGGCGTGCCGAAGATGGGCAAAGGCTTCATCGAATCGTCGCTCCCGATAAGCGATTTCGCCGTCGAGCATAGCCACCGCCACTGCGAGGATGTCGCGGCTGGTGTTGTTGAACAGGTAGCGGGAATCGGGGATGCGCGCGTAGCTCGCAGCCAGCGCGTGCTGTTCGACGTGCGCCTGGGGTAGCTGGCCCTTGGCGGCGTGTGCGACACCGCGGCCGTAGTGAATGGTCGCCGTGGTGGTGCAGTAGAGGTCCGGGTCCGCGGGCAGGGGGAGCGCGATCAACTCGTCCCACCGCCCGAACCGCACCAGCACATGCACCCGCAGCCCGGCGAACGCTTCCAGCCAGTCCGCCATCGGTGGCGATTCGATGGCCAGCAGCTCGGGTGTCAGCTGGTCGGCGAGCTCGGCGGCGGCGTCCTCGGCGACCTGGAATCTGCCCTCGAACATTGCCGAATAGACCACGAAATGCAGGTCGTGCGCGCGGTAGAGGGAATAGAAGTTCAGCGGACCGGACCGCTCGACGAATTTCCGGTCCGCCGACACCGCGGCGTGGTTGGCGATCACCGACGCCCGGTAGTCGCCGCAGAGCACATCGATGTGACTCGGCATGTGCTGCAGGTGTCCGGCGTCGGGCACCAGGCCGCGCAACAGATCGGCTGCGGGCAGCGCTTCCTCCGGGTGCGCCGACATTTCCATGGCGTGGATATAGAGGTGCAGCACGCCGGGGTGGGTGCGCCCGACCGGGGTGGCGAGGGCGGCATCGAGAATGGCCTTGGCCTCGACCACTCTGGACCCTTCGGCGGGTTCCCCGGTTACGCTGTCCCACAACGCCCATGCGGTGACGTTCAGCAGGGCATCGGCGGTCAGAGCCTGGACGTCGATGTCATCGGGATGGCGCTGCGCCACCGCCGACATGGCCTCGGCGTAGGCCAGGTGGCCCTCGGTGAGCGCTGCCTCGTCGCTCGGGTCTTCGGTGCGAAAACGCATCGCCAACGCGTCGATGAGCGCGCGCTCGGTCGGCGATGCCCGGCCGCCGGCGGTGGCGGCCAGTTCCGCTCGGGCCCGGGCCAGCGAGCCGGCGAGTTCGACCGGATCGAAGGCCTCCCACGCCTTGTTGTAGTTCGGCCCGACGGCGTAGGCGATACCCCATCGGGCGATCGCCAGATCGGGGTTCAGTTCCTGCGCCCGCTCGAAACAGTGCACGGCTTCTTCGTGATTGAACGCGTAGGCCCACACCAGTCCGCGGTCGAACCACACCTGAGCCTGCGGAGCGGAGGTTTCGATCGGCCGGTGATAGGACCCCAGGTCGTAGTACGGCTCGCTCATGGGGAGAACGATAGTTCGCTCAGGCACGGGTGGTGACGCGTTGCCACAACTGCCGGGTGCCGGGCATTCTCAAGGTCGTGGCCAACACCGCGAGGATGCACCCGGTAACAGCCCAAATCATCAGCGTGCCAAGCGGTGTCAGCGCGCCGTTGCCGCCGAAGTACTCGATGCTGCGCAGCAGCGACACCCCGGATCCCTGCGGAACGACATGGTTGAACGTCGTGTAGAAACCCGACAGCAGCGGGCGCCCGATCGGTCCGGCGGCCGCGGCGTTGCCCACGATCACCAGGAACGCGGTCACCGCCATCGCCGCCACCGTGCCGAATGCGGCAGCCACTCCGGTGACCGCGCCCCCGACCGCCATCGCATAGAGCCACAGCGCCCCGAACACCTGCCAGGGGTGGCCGGTCAGCGCGCCGAGTGCGGCGTCCACATAGACGGTGACCACGCCGGCCAGCAGCGCGGAGTAGGCCGAAAGCGTGAGAGTGCGCAGCCCCAGCGTCCAGGGCCGTCGCACCGCGCCGACCAGCCGGCCGAACGCGGCGGCACCGACCGACGCACCGATGGACACGAAGATGACCGCATAGAACTCGACGGTGCCGGACGGGTCGCCCGGCGACGTCGGCGCGACATCGGTCACCGCCGGTGCCAGTCCTGCTTCGGCGGCTGTCGCGCGGCCGACGCTCTCGGCGGCGGTCGCGACGCTGCGCCCGCCGCCGCCGGCGACATAGATGTCGAGGCCGCCCGCGGGAGTGACGACGAAAGCCGCATCGGCCTTTCGTTCGAGGACCAGGGCGCGGGCCGCGGCATCGTCAACGACGGTGGCGACGTCCAATTCGGAGCGGGTCTGCAGCGCATCGATCATCTGTTGCGGGGCCGCGACGGCGATGTCGAGATGGTGCAGGGTGGGCTTGGCGAAGGCGCCGGCATAGCTGGCGATCATCGCGAGGACGAGCAGGGTGAAGGTCACCATCGCCAGCACCACATGGCGGACCTGGGTCCGGGTGATCCCGCGCCCCTTCGGGACCGCCGGTGTGACCGTGTGGCCATTGTGCTTGCCCATCATGGCCTCCCAGCGGTCTCGGGCAGCGTGAGGAGGGCGTTGACGGTGTCGAAGGCGGCGGAGACGCGGTCTCGGAGGTCGCGGGCATTGCGCGCCTCGGGCTCCTCCATCCATGACCGCAGTACCTCCATGAAGCCGCCCACCAGGAAGCGGGTCACCGCCTCGACGGTCAGACCGGCGATCGGCGTCACGGTGCCTTTCGGGCCGGTGCCGGCCCTGGCGATCTCGGCGCAGGCCGGGGCGAGTTCGGCGCGGAAGGCGCTGACCACGCGCTGGGTGACCGAGCTGGGCACCACATTGCGGTACATCGCGCGGTGCTCGCCGGCGAAGTCGAACAGCCGCATGATGCGCACCCGCGGGTCCCCGCCGATGTCGGCGGTCGCCTGTCCGAACGCCACGGAGAAGGCCGCGGCGACGGCGTCGTCACGGTCACGGAAGTGTTGGTAGAAGACCTGTCTGCTGACACCCGCTCTGCCCACGATGGTGGCCACGGTGAGTTCGTCGACCGGGTATTCGTGGGCGAGTGCGAATGCCGCCTCGTGCAGGAGAGTGCGGACCCGCTCGGCGCGCGGGTCGGCGCTGTGTGTGCGTGCAGCCATGAGTCACAGCCTAAGCGACTTCGTAGACACATGACCACGAAAGCTTAGGTTAACTATGACACCTGTCGTGGCCCGTTGTGACTCGCGTCCCAGACCGCCGAAACTCGCGTACCCGGGGTTGGGAGGGGCTGACAACCCCGGGTACGCGAGTTTCGCCCGGCGTCAGTGGCCGGCGACGATATCGGACTCGTCGACGACCACCGGGTCTTTCGCGCCGGGCAGCAGCGAGTACGCCAGGCAGACCACGGCGAAGAACAGATAGCCGAGGGCCACCGCGGGGCTGGCCGCCCAGGAGACCTCGGGAGCGTGGATCAGCCCGATGAAGCTCAGCACCGCACCGACGGTTGCCGCGATCGCCGCATAGTGGAACTTCTTGTCCAGGATGAAGGTCACCATGGTGCCGAGGATCAGACCGACGAGCACCGCGCCCTCCCCGAGGGTCTTGAGCCCCTCGTAGACCACGCCGGCGCCGTTGAGCGCCTCCATGCCGACCTCGGAGGCCGAGGTGCCCGCGGCGTTGAGCGCGTTGTCGACCTGGGTCTTGGCCCATTCGGCGAGGTTGGGTAGCAGCGCGGCAACCACCGCGATGGCATGGAGGCGCGGGACCGCCTGGAATGCCTGCGCACCGATGAGCAGCCCGATGTAGAGCAGGATCGGCACGATCGCGGGCACCGGCAGCAGCGCGTCCAAGATGCCGAACAGGCCGACGAAACAGAAGATCCCGATCATCAGTCCGCTGGCCAGTGAGTAGCTCGCCCGGCCGCCGGCGTCCTTCCAGCCGGGGTGGCCGATGTACACCGCGGGCGGGAACGGCGACCCGAACGCGGATCCGACGACCGCGCCGGCGCCATCGGCCAGCAGCACGCTGCGCAGGTTGTAGTTGTCACCGGCGGCCGCCGCGCTCTCGACATTGCTCATCGCCTCGGTGAAGTTGTACACCCCCAAGGGAATTGCGGTGCCCAGCAGTGGCGCCAGGTTGGACAGTCCGGAGAACAACAGGTCCAGGCGCAGGTCGGGGATGCCGACGGCGATGTCGGAGAAGGCCTGCCCGACATCGGGAGCCGACATATAGCCGCCGATCCAGCCGATCGCGGTGCCCACCAGCAGCGCCGCCAACCCGACCGGGATGCCGAACGGCAGTTTCACGTCGGTGAAGAACCCGATCAGGATGATGGCCAGCACGGGTAGGCCGATCCAGGCCGCCTCCCACATCTGCGCGGCCGGTCGCATCGAGATGAAGGTGATCGAGATGCCCGCCAGGGTGCCGAGCATGGCCGCCCGCGGGGTCAGCTTGCGGATGTAGGGACCGACGAAGGCGCCGATCATCACGATCACGCCGATCATGAAGGCCCACGCCAACCCGGCAGACCAGGCCTGCACCGCATCGTCGGTGTTGAGGTACACCGGCAGCATGACGACGAACACCACGATGAACATGTGCGGGACCGACGGCCCGTACGGCAGCGCGGTGACATCGGACCGGTTCTCCCGCTTGGCAAGTCGGCGGGCCAGGAAGGTGTAGTACAGGTTGCCCAGGATCAGTGCGACGCCGAGGGCGGGTAGCACCGTGCCGAGCACGTCCCCGGCAGGCACGGCGATGACGCCGATCATCAGGCCGGTCAGCGTCAGGACGTTGACCAGGATGTTGAAGCCCAGGCCGAAGAAGGCGTTGGTGTCACCCCGGGTCCACCACGCGACGGTCTGCGCGGGTTTCTCGGCGGGGGGATCGACGGGGGGATCGGAGATCTCGGTGCTCATGAACAGGTCCTTTCAGGCGGCGGACAGCGCGAGGGTGCGCAGCGCGGGAATGACGGCCGAGGTGTCGGCGACCCAGCCGAAGATGCCCCCCTGGGCTTTGATCATTTCCAGCCCCACCCGCTGGAACTCCGGGAAATACGAACCCACACAGTCGGATACCACCAGGCACTCGTAGCCGCGATCGTTGGCTTCGCGGGTGGTGGTGTGCACGCACACCTCGGTGGTCACGCCGGTGACGAGCAACTGCGTGATGCCGGCGCGCGCGAGCACATCCTGCAATTCGGTGGCGTAGAAGGCCCCCTTGCCCGGTTTGTCGATCACCACTTCACCGTCGACGGGGCTGAGCTCGTCGACGATGTCGTGGCCGTACTCGCCGCGGATCAGGATGCGGCCGTACTTTCCGGGATCGCCGATGCGTTTCGACGGGGCGCCGCGACTGAGTTTGGCCGGCGGGCAGTCGGAGAGGTCGGGCACATGGCCTTCCCGGGTGTGGATCACCAGGATCCCGGCCTCGCGGGCCGCGGCGATCAATGCGGCCAGCGGTGGCACCACCTTGAGCAACTGGTCGACATCGTTGCCGAGGCTCTCGCCGAAACCGCCGGGCAACAGGAAGTCTCGCTGCATATCGATGACGATCAACGCGGTCTTGCCGCTGACGAGGGGGAACGCCGACGGTTCGGCGGGCACCGCGATGGGACTCATACCTGCTCCTTGTGACGGGTGGTGGCTGGTGTTGTATTGAGGGCACGGGGTTCGTCGAGGATCTGGGCGGCCAAAGCCAGTGCGGTGTCATCGGATCCGGCGTCGGCCAGCAGCATGGCGCTGTGCGGCCTGCCGTCGGTGGTGGTGCCTGCGGGGACCGCGATGCCCAGCAGATCGAGCAGGTTGCCGAAGTGGGTGTAGTGCCCGAGCATCGTGTTCGCCTCGATCGGGCGTGCCAGCACCTCGTCGACGGTGAACGTGGTGCCGATGGTCGGGAGCACCAGCACATCAATGCTCTGCCACACCCTGGCGACCTGCGCCCTGAGTTCCTGCAGACGCTGCAGCGCGGCGAACGCATCGACAGCGGTGTAGTCCAGACCGCTGCGGAAGATGTCGCGCACCACCGGATGGATCGAATCCGGTTGATCGGCAAGGAACTCTCCGAACTCGACCAGGCGTTCGGCGACCCATGGCCCCTGGTAGAGCAGTGCTCCGGCGGCCAGGAATGGTTCCAGCGACACCTCGACCACGCTCACCTGGCGGCTCAGCTGTTCGCGGAAGTTCAGGTGCGCCGCCCGCACCGCCTCGTCGCCGAAGAACTCCAGATCGGCCACCGGCGGCAGGCCGACCCGGATTGTCCGGCCATCATGACGGGCGCCGCGGTCACGCGACCAGGCGTCGTCGTCATCGCGGCCGGCCATCACCTCGAAGACACGGTCGACGTCGGCGATGCAGCCGGCCATCACACTGATGCAGTCCAGCGATTTGCACGCGGGCACCAGGCCCACGGTGCTGATCAGGCCGCGCGACGGCTTGAACCCGACCACACCGTTGAGCGCGGCCGGCACCCGTCCCGACCCCGCGGTATCGGTTGCGACGGCGAACGGAACCTGTCCGAGCGCGACCGCCAGCGCCGACCCGGAGCTGGAGCCACCGGAGATCATCTCGCCGCCATAGACGCTGCGCGGCACCGGATACGGCGTCCGGGTTCCGTTGAGGCCGGTGGCGAACTGGTCCAGATTGGTCTTGCCGACGTAAAGTGCGCCGGCGTCGAGTAGTCGCTGCACGGCCGGTGCGGTGCGTTCGGCGACGTAGGCGTAGTCCGGGCAGGACAGGGTTGTCGGCACCCCGGCGACGTCGATGCTGTCCTTGACACCGAAGGGGACGCCGTAGAGCGGCAGCGTGCGCGCCGCCGGGCGGCTCTCTATCTCGGCAGCGGCCGCCAGCAGCTCGTCGCGGGGCACCGTCGACAGCCACGTCCCGTCGTCCCCGCGTGCGGCGATGGCATCGGCCACCCGCGCGGCCGTCTTGGTCGGTGAACCCGTCCCGCCCGCATGTGAGGCGAGTATCTCCGCGACCGACGGTCCGATGGACGGCCCGCGTGTGTCAAAACCCATAAACGCAAATTGTCGACAAAATGATGGCGTTCGCGGAACGCCCGTGTGTCGATCGTGTTAGCGATTCGGCGGCAGATCCAGGTACTGCAGATGTCCGTGATCGGCCAGTGCGGTGATGACGGTGTCGGAGTCGTTGCTCTCCAGGGCGGTGAGGATCGCCAGGTGCCGGTCGATACCGTCACCGGAGCGATGGTGCCGGGCCTCCTCGCGCAGGTTCATCGCCATGGGCAGTTGCAGCTTGAGCAGTATCGGCTCCAGCGCGATGTCCAGCTGACGCTGGCCGGCCAGTCCGACGACTGCGGCATGAAAGCGCCGGTGGGCATCGTCGCGTTCCAAGTCGTCTGTGGCACTGCTCATTTCATCGAGAACCTGGCGCACCGGTTGCAGCGCGGTCTGCGGATCAGCCAGTGGCAACGCCGTCTCGATCGCATGCCGTTCCAGTACATGCCGCAGCGCGAACAACTGCAGGATCTCCGCCGGGGACCAGGCGGCCACCCGTGACCCGCGCCGGGGGAGCCGCTCGACGAGTCCCTGTTGGGTCAGCAGTCGCAGCGCCTCGCGCAGCGGTGCCCGGCCGATGCCGAAATCGGCGCACAGTTGTTCCTCGACGAGCTTGTCTCCCGGACCGAGCGCGCCGCTGAGGATGGCGGCACGCAGCCTGCTGCCGGCGGTATCGACCAGCGTCGCGGGCGACCCGTGCTGCGATCCGTCCATCCTGGGTGCCGCCATGGCAGGTTCGGTGCCCCCTCATGCCGGCGTTTGCCGGCTCAGTGGCCATCGTAGGAACTTTTGCGGTGCGCTGCCCTGTCGGCGCGGGCGAGACTCGACAGCGTCGATAGAACGTGTTCTAGTTCTTGGATGCTGGACTTCACTCTCGAGGACCTCAGTGCCGAGGATGTCGAGCGCCTACGTGACATCTACCGCCCGCTGACCGAATCGGTGCGTGAACTCATCGACGCCACCATCCGCACGGCGGCGGACGCCGACACGGTGGCCGCCGCGAAGGCCCAGATCGACGCCGCGACGACGGCCCTACGCGCCGTGCAACTTGACGGCCCGTTCGGTGTGCGGTTCACCGCACACGGAGACCGGATGCCGTGGGGCAACGCCGTCATAGGACTGCGTAACCCGATCGCGCCGCCGCTGCAGGTGCAGCACCAACCCGATGGTGGGGTGTTCGCCGATTTCACGCTCGGCGCCGCGTACGAGGGACCGCCGGGGCATGTGCACGGGGGAGTGGCAGCGCTGATCCTGGACCATGTGCTCGGTGAATCGGCCAGTCCGGCCGCCAGCCCGCGGTTGACCGGCACGATCAGCATGCGCTACCTGCGTCCGACACCGCTGGGCGCGCTGCACGTCGAGGCCGCGATCGTGCGCACCGAGGGTGTGAAAACCTATGCCGCCGGATTCATCTCGGATCTCGAGGGTCCCACGGTCCAGGCCGAAGGGGTATTCATCCGGCCGAAGTGGGCCCGGGACTAGCGAGCCCGATATCGCGGGTCGCAATCTCGGTGACCACCCCCGTGATGGTGGCGATCTCGCCGACCAGCAGCCGCTCGGCGGCGTGCGCATCGGTCAGCGTCGCCGCGGCATCGCGCACGCCGGCGCTGGCCGCCAGCAGTGCGTCGGTGTCGACACTCCACGGTGCTGCCGGGGTGGCAGGATCGCCGCACAGCGCCTTGACGTAATCGTCGACGGCGGCCACGAATTCGCGGTTCAAGTTGGGCGGCGGGTGCGCAGGCAGATGCGCCTCCAGGGTGGTGCACGATGTGGTCACCGAGTTCAGTGCGGCCCGATACGCGCGCATCCACCGCCGCAGCTGTCCGGACTCCGTGCCGGTGGTACCCGCGGTGGCCTCGAACGCAGCGCGTGCGCTGACCGCACGTCCCCACGCCGATTCCAGCTGTTCCTTCGGATGATCGAGATCGTGCACGAAGGCCTTGACCACTGCTGCGGCATAGTCGATTTCGGTCTTCAGCAGTTCGCCGGCGCGTTGTCGTAAGCGGACCAGCGCGTTGTCGGGCACCAGCACATGGACAGCGACGGCCAGCCCGCCACCGGTCACCACCGCCAGCAGCTGATCGCCGATCGCCCCCGCTCCGCCGGCGCCTGCGGTGTCGATCAGAAAGACGAGCGCGCCTGCGATGGCCGTATTCACCCCGACATAGCTGAATTCGGCGGTCAGGTACCCCATGGCCAGGAAGCTCACCGCCAGCACCGCCGACACCAGCGGGGACGGCTCGGTCAGGGAGGCCAGTAGCGCGGCAACGGCCACCCCGACGGCGGTGCCTGCGATCCGGCCCACACACCGGGTATAGGTGTGCGCGGTCTCGGGGCGCAGCACCATCAGCACGGTGAGGGGCACCCACACGCCGTGCGGCATGCCGCCGAAACGCCACAACGCCACCCCGATGGCGGTCGCGGCGGTCAGTCGCACCGTATGGCGCAGGATCGGGGAGCTGCCGGTGAGCTGGGCGCGCACCAGTCCGGCGATGGCGGTCAGCGCGTGGGGCACACCGCCGTGGCCCAGGGACACCACCTGTTCGGGTTCGAACTGCCCGAACCTCAGTTCAACGGCCTCGCGGAGTTGCGTCGACAACCGCAGCGCGGCCTCGCGGGCCCCGCCCTGGACGCCGTCGGCCGCACCGTCCAATTGGCCGGTCGCATAGCCGAGTTCGCCGCGGGACCGGCGCCGGGCATGGGCGACGATGACCAACAACTCGGAGGCACTGTGCAACACCCGCACGACGGCGTCGTCGTCGTTGTGCACACCGAGCACGGCCAGCGATTCGGCAATGCGTTCGGGCAGGCTGTACCAGCCCCGGTAGATCGGCGGTCGACGTTTGGCCAGCGCCTCGCTCACGGTGAAGGCCTCGCGCAGCCGGATCAACGGTTCCGTCTCGACACCGGTGTCGGAGTCGACGGCAATCCGGTCGGCATCGGCGGCCAGTGAGAGGTAGGCGCGGGTGAGTGCGCTGCGCTGGATGCGCCAGCGGCGCTGCGGCCAGATCGCGATCAGGACGGCCTGCGACAGTCCGCCCGCCAGGGCGAGTGCGACGGTGGCCGCCACCGATGCCACGGTGTGCGATGTGGGCGCCGTCGTCAGGATGAGCGCCGCGCCCGCGGCCGCCACCAGCCCCGCATTGGCACTGATCGACCAGTGCAGGCCGGCCGCCACACACCACAGCGCCGCCACGATGACGAACGCGATGCTGTTGCCCTCGGTCAGTGAGCCCAGGAGGACGGCGAGGGCCATCTCCAGCGACACCACCACGACGGTGAGGAACCGGCTGCGTGGACTGTCTTGCAGGGCGCTCGCCCCCGCGACGATGGCGGCGGCGCCGGCACTGACTGCGGCGGCCGGTGAGCTCACCCAGGCCGCCACCAGCACGATGGCCAGCACACCGGCCAGGCTGCGCGCGACCGCGCCGGCGTCATACAACGTCAGTCGCAGTTGACGGCCGATGGTCACCCCGCCATTGTGACCCCGCGGACGAGTGTGGCAGGTGCGATCGTCTTGTTAGGTTCAGCGGGTGGAAAAGGTGATGGTCACACTGCGCTCGACGACTGCCGACGAACAATGGTGCACACGGTTGCGGACCCGGGTCGCCACCCAGTTGTCCGAACTCGATCTCGCCGGCCTGACGGTGAACGTGCGCGACGCGGCGGTCAGCGCGTCGATGATGACGCTCACCACACTGGATCCTCCGGTGTCAGCGGTGATCAGCATCTGGACGCAGCAGTACTACGGTGCGGCGCTGCTCAAGGCGCTGGATCTGCTCGCGGCCGAATCCCAGGAAACGGCCGCCTATCTGGTCACCGAGTCGGTCCCCTTGGTGGGCCCGGACGTCGCGCCGAGCGCCAGGACCCCGGGACTGGCCAATGTCGCGTTGCTGCGCCGACCGCAGGACATGGACGTGGCGACCTGGCTGCGGCGGTGGCACGTCGACCACACGCCGGTGGCGATTGCGACCCAGGCGACCTTCGGGTACACCCAGAACACCGTGGTGCGGGCGCTGACTCCGGACGCGCCGCCGATCGACGCCATCGTCGAAGAGTTATTCCCCATCGAGGCTGTTTCGGACCTGCACGCATTCTTCGGAGCCACCGATGATGCCGATCTGGCCGACCGGATGGGCAAGATGGCGGCCAGCGTGGCGCGCTTCGGCGCGGACCGCGACATCGATACGGTGCCGACCAGTCGCTACGTGCTGTGGACTCCGACCCTTACGCTGCAACCGTGACTCTGTTGATCGCCGATGAGAATCGGGTACGCACCCTGACGTTCAATCGCCCGGTGGCGCTCAATGCCTTCAGTGAGGCGCTCTACGACGCGACGACGGAGGCGCTGCTGGCGGCGGCCGAGGATCCGGACGTCTCGGTGGTGCTGCTGACCGGTGCCGGGCGCGCCTTCAGCGCGGGCAACGACCTGGTGGAGATGCAGAAGCTGGTCACCGACCCGAACTACCAGCCCGGCAAGCACGGGTTCCGCGGCATGCTCGAAGCACTGGCGGCCTTTCCCAAGCCGCTCATCTGTGCGGTCAACGGGGTCGGACTGGGCATCGGCACCACCATCCTCGGCTACGCCGACCTGGCCTTCATGTCGAGCACCGCCCGATTGAAGTGCCCGTTCACCAGCCTGGGCGTGCCGCCGGAGGCTGCGTCCTCATATCTGTTGCCACGGTTGATCGGCAGGCAGAACGCGGCCTGGCTGCTGTTGTCCTCGGAGTGGGTGGACGCCGCCGAGGCGCTGCGCATGGGGTTGGTGTGGAAGGTCTGTGCGCCCGAGGATCTGCTGGCCGAGGCACGTCGGCATGCCGAGGTGTTGTCCTCGCGGCCACTCAACAGCCTGCTTGCGGTGAAGCAGACGATGATGGAACCGGTCCGCCCGGGTATCGCGGCGGCCAGCGAGCGGGAGAACGCACTGTTCGCCGAGCTGCTGGGACAGGCTGCCAACGTGGATGCGCTGGCCTCGTTCGTGGACGGCCGCGGGTAGGGCCTCAGCGCACTGCGTGCACCGGGCAGTCGACGGCGGTGCGGGAGGCCGCGAGGATGGCCCGCACCGTGCGACGGCACCGTCCGCAGTCCGAGCCGGCGCCGCAGGCGTCTGCGACCTGCCGGGACGTGGTCGCGCCGCCGGCCACCGCGTCATGGACGGCCTGGGTGGTGGCTCCGGTGCACAGACACACGAACATCGGCTCAGGCCGCCGTATCCGTCGACCGAATTGAACCGGCGTGCGGAACGCCATTGTTTTCACGGCCGAATTTCGGTGAGTATCCGCATGGAAAGCGGGCATTCATGTTCGCCGTCGAATGGCGATCGTCCATTTCGTATGCCAGTGGGAGATATGCGTTCCACGGACGGAATTCGGCGACTGCAACGATCGACCGGGAAGTGTATTCCGCCACCGTTCCTCCCATTGCATCCACGTTGATCCGGGGTGCCGACGTCGACCGCCCGCGAGTTAGGTCAGTGTAACCTAACTAAGGGTAGCCAGTCCACAACAAGGCCCCTGACTAGGGTTAGCCTCACCTATGCCGCGCCGCAGCCGCCCCAAAATTGTTGTCGAACCGCCGCCGCCGCTCTCGCCGGGCCCCGTCTGCTGGACTAGATTCAGATGCGCACGGCTTTAGCGAACTTGACCAGCCCTCAAGGTGCCTAGGAGCGATATGCAAGGCGATCCGGACGTTCTCAAACTGCTCAATGAACAGTTGACCAGTGAACTCACGGCGATCAACCAGTATTTCCTGCATTCGAAGATGCAGGACAATTGGGGATTCACCGAATTGGCCCGCCACACCCGGGAAGAATCATTCGAGGAAATGCGTCACGCGGAAACGATCACCGATCGGATTCTGCTCCTCGACGGCCTGCCGAACTACCAGCGGCTGTTCTCCCTGCGTGTCGGCCAGACCCTGCGCGAGCAGTTCGAATCCGACCTCGCGGTCGAGTACGAGGTGGTGGCCAGGCTGAGGCCCGGCATCATCATGTGCCGTGAGAAGCAGGACGCCACCTCGGCCTGCATCCTGGAGACGATCCTCGCCGACGAGGAAAGCCACATCGACTACCTGGAAACGCAGCTGCAGTTGATGGACACCCTCGGCGAGGAGCTCTACTCCGCGCAGTGTGTGTCGCGCCCGCCCGGCGGGGGTAGCGGCTAAGCGCGAGGCCGCTGGCCCGACCCCGCGTATATTAGATAGCAAACCTAATATTCTGCTGGGTCGGGGAGGACCGGGGAATCGTGACGGCCGCTGACACCGGCGCGGCGACAGCACCGATCAGTCTGCAGCGACGAAACATCATCTTCGTCGCTGTGCTGCTCGGCATGCTGCTCGCTGCGCTCGACCAGACCATCGTCGCCACCGCACTGCCCGCGGTGGTGTCAGATCTCGGTGGAGCGGGCCACCAGTCGTGGGTGGTCACCAGCTATCTGCTCGCATCGACCATTGCCACCGCGGTCGTGGGCAAGCTCGGCGACCTGTTCAGCCGCAAGTCGGTGTTCCAGGTCGCGGTCGTGTTCTTCCTCGCCGGGTCAGTGCTGTGCGGGCTCGCCGGTTCGATGTCGATGCTGGTCGGCGCCCGGGCCCTGCAGGGCATCGGCGGCGGTGCGCTCATGGTCACGGCGACCGCCGTGATCGGCGAGGTGATCCCGTTGCGCGACCGTGGCCGCTATCAGGGGGCGCTGGGCGCGGTCTTCGGTGTGACCACCGTGATCGGACCGCTGCTCGGCGGGTTCTTTACCGATCACCTGTCGTGGCGCTGGGCGTTCTGGATCAATGTCCCCGTCGCGGTGGTGGTGTTTCTGGTCGCCACCATCGCCATCCCGGCGCTGGCCAGGAAATCCCGGCCCGTGATCGACTACGCCGGGATCGCGCTGGTCGGAGTCGGCGCATCCGGGCTCACGCTGGCCACCAGCTGGGGCGGAGCCCAGTACGCCTGGGGATCCCCGATGATCATCGGGCTGTTCGTCAGCTCAATCATCGCCTTGGCGGCATTTGTCTGGGTGGAACTGCGCGTGGCGGAGCCGATTCTGCCGATCAGGCTGTTCGCCGGGCAGGTGTTCTCGGTCTGCTGCGTGCTGGCGTTCATCGTCGGTTTCGCGATGCTGGGCGCGATGACGTTCCTGCCGACGTTCATGCAGTTCGTGGACGGGGTATCGGCGACGGAGTCGGGCCTGCGCACGCTGCCGATGGTGGCCGGCATGCTGATCACCTCGATCGGCAGCGGTTCGATCGTGGGTCGCACCGGGCGCTACAAGATCTTTCCGGTCGCGGGTACCGCCATCATGTTCGTCGGCTTCCTGTTGTTGTCCACGATGGACGCGCACACATCGCTGCTGAGGCAATCGCTGTATCTGTTCGTCCTCGGCTCCGGTATCGGACTGTGCATGCAGGTGCTGGTCCTGGTGGTGCAGAACACCGCCAACTTCTCCGATCTGGGGGTGGCCACCTCGGGTGTCACTTTCTTCCGGACCATCGGAAGTTCCTTCGGTGCAGCGATTTTCGGTTCACTGTTCGCCAACTTCCTGTCCGGCCGTATTGCAGGCGCGCTGGCCACCAGTGGTGCGCCACCGATCGCCGCCGAGTCGCCGCAGGCCTTGCGGGAACTGTCGCCGGAGATGGCCGCACCGATCATCGACGCCTATGCCGACTCGCTGGGGCTGGTGTTCTTGTGCGCCGCCCCGGTCGCCCTGGTCGGCTTCGCGGTCTCGTTGTTCCTCAAGGAGATTCCGTTGCGTGAGATGGAAACGGTATCGGCAACCGACCTCGGCGAGGGTTTCGGGATGCCGGCACTCGAGACGTCGGACGAGATTCTCGAGATGGCGGTGGCCCGGATCTTCCGAAACTCACCCGATATCCGGCTGCGCCGGCTGGCCGACCATCCCGGCTGTGAGCTCGATGTCGCCCGGCTGTGGGCTGTCATCCAGATCTACCGACACAACCAGGTCTACGGCTCGGCCACACTCGGCCAGATCGCCGAACTGCGGCGGCTGCCGCCGGAGGTGCTGGAGCCGGCCTTCGAACGATTGGTGGACACCGGATACGCCCTGCGCACCGGCGATCAGCTCTGGCTGACGCAGTCCGGGGCGCGGCAGGTGGATGTTGCGGTGGACGCTCTGGTGAGCAAGCTGGTCGAAAGGCTGGCCGGTGGGGCAAGCGCCGCGACGGGAGATGAGCAGGCGCCGGGCTACCACGGGCGGCCGGACCGAATCCAGGTCGAGGCCGCGCTGGAGCGCATCGCGCACCGGATGGTGCTGCAGCCCCAGTGGGTCGAAGACCGGGCCGAGCTGACCGCCGCGGGCGGACCAAAAAACTAGAACACGTTCCAATTCGGGGTGTGCGCGCGTATTCTTCGGGCATGAGCCGTATCGGAGATTTCGCTGATGACGACGCCGCCGCATGGATCACCAAGTCACCCGACATCGGTGTCGCGATGGCCGGATACACCCACGCCGTCTACAACAAGAACCGGCTGCCCATGCGGGTCCGAGAACTGGCCCGGATGGTGATCGCGCTGGACAACGAGTGCGTCGTCTGCCAGAACACGCGCGACTCTGTCGGGCCGGCGGCTGGAGTTGATGAAGACCTTTACGAGCACGCCGCAGTGTGGCGGACCTGGCCGGGTTTTAGCCAGCAGGAGCGTGTAGCCGCGGAATTCGCCGAGCGTTTTGCCGCCGATCACACCGGCCTGCGCGATGACGAAGAGTTCTGGGAGCGCTGCCGCGCGGAGTTCAGCGACGAGTTGCTGACCGACCTCGCGCTCTCGTGCGCGATGTGGCTGGGCATGGGCCGCATGCTGCGGACCCTCGACATCGGCCAGTCCTGCAAGATCACGCTCTAGCCGCAGCGCGGCGTAGCACAATGGCTGATGTGAGTATCCCGGCAGCCACACCCCATGGCGCTTCGGCCATCGCAACATTGGAGGCCGCCGGCGTCCGGACCGTGATCGGCACCGTGGTGAATCCGGCCGGCCTGACGATGGCCAAGGCGGTGCCGTTGCGCAGGACCACGAATTTCGCCGAACCGGGTCTGGGTGCCAGCCCGGTCTGGCATGTGTTCGCCATCGACCAGACCGGCATCGTGTTCGGCGACCACACCGGCGTCATCGGAGACCAACGGGTCCGGATCGATCTCGCGGGGCTACGCATAGTGGACGACGGAATCGCCTGGGCGCCAGGGTCTTTCTTCGCGCAGGACGGCACCCCGGATCCATACTGCGCGCGCGGCACCTTGCAGCGGGTACAGCGCCGGCTGGCCGACGCGGGTATCGACAGCATGGTCGGCCACGAACTCGAGTTCGTGCTCGTCGGCCCCGACGGCGCGGCGCTGCCGTCGGCGCTGTGGGCGCAGTACGGCCTGGCCGGCATGCTCGAGTTCGAGGGGTTCGTCCGCGAGGTGGTCGATGCGGCGGACCGATCCGGGCTGGCCATCGAACAGATCCATCCGGAGTACGGTGTCAACCAGTTCGAGATCTCGCTGGCTCCAGCGGATCCGGTGACAGCGGCCGACCAGCTGATCCTGGCCCGGATGGTGGTCTGCCGAACGGCGCGCCGGCATGGTCTGCGGGTCAGCCTGTCGCCGGTACCTTTTGCCGGCAGTGTGGGATCCGGCGCGCATCAGCACTTCTCGATGACCCGCAATGGCTCCCCGCTGTTCTCCGGCGGCGCCGGCGTGCACGGTATGACTCCAGAGGGGGAGTCGGCGATTGCCGGTCTGCTGGCCGGTCTGGCGGACGCCCAAGGGGTGCTGTGTGGTTCGATCCTCTCCGGCCTGCGCACCCAACCGGGCCACTGGTCGGGTGCGCACGTCTGTTGGGGAACCGAGAACCGGGAGGCCGCGGTGCGCTTCCTGCTCGGCGGCCCGAGCAATCCCTACGGTGCGCACGCCGAAGTCAAAGTGGTCGACCCTGCCGCGAATCCGTACCTGGCAACCGCGGCGATCCTCGGGTTGGCGCTGGATGGAATCACCCGCGGGTTGCCGATTCCGGACGAGATCCGCGTCGACCCGGCCACCCTGAGCGAGGGCCGGCGCATCGATGCCGGGGTCACCACCCTGCCGGCGCAGCAGGCTGACGTGCTCGACGCGCTGGACCGCTCGACACTGATCCGCGACATCCTGGGCGATGCCGTGGTCGACGCCACGGTGGCAGTCCGCCGCTATGAGCAGCAGACCTACGCCGACCGCGCAGACTCTGAGCTCGCCGACCAGTTTCGGCTGGCCTGGAGTCTGTAATGGAAGATCCGCTGGCCGAACACATCGGCGCGGTCCCGTTGATCGATCACCACGTGCACGGCTACTGGACGCACACCGGGCCTCGGCGCGCATTCGAGAACGGCCTCAACGAGGCCAACACCGAGCCGCTGGCCGCCTTCGATTCCGGGTTCGACACCCAACTCGGCTTTGCGGTGCGTGCGCACTGTGCACCGCTGTTGGGCCTGCCTGCCCATGCCGATGCCGACAGCTATTGGACGGCTCGCAGCGTGGTTCCGGATACCGAACTTGCGCAGCGCTTTCTGGGCGCCGCCGGGGTCAGCGACTGGCTGGTGGACACCGGATTCGGGGAGGGCATCTGTGATCTGCCTGCGATGGCCGGCGCAGGCGGGGGCCAGGTCCATGAAGTGGTCCGACTGGAATCGCTGGCCGAAGATGCTGCCGCGCAACCGGGGGACTACGCGGCCGCGTTCGAGGCGGTACTCGCCGATCGGGGCGCCCGGGCGGTGGCCACCAAATCGATCCTGGCCTATCGGGGCGGCCTGCGTGGAGACCTGTCCGAACCGTCGCAGCGCGACGTCAGGGAGGCGGCGCAGCGATGGCGCGCGGCGGGCGGACGACGCCTCACGGACCGGGTGCTGCTTCGTTTCGGTCTGCATCAGGCGCTACGGTTGAACAAGCCGCTGCAATTCCATATCGGATTCGGGGACAGGGACTGCGATCTGGATGCCGCAAATCCGTTGCACCTGTCGAGCTTTCTGCGTGAGACCGGTGACACGCCGATCATGCTGCTGCACTGCTATCCGTTCGAACGGGAGGCCGGCTATCTGGCGCAGGCGTTCAACCACGTCTATCTCGACGGCGGGCTGGCGATCAACCACCTCGGTGCAAGGTCGAGCGCGTTCATCGCCCGGTTACTGGAAATGGCCCCGTTCCGCAAAATTCTGTACTCCTCGGACGGGTTCGGCCCGCCGGAGCTGCATTATCTGGGAGCAATACTGTGGCGCAAGGGAATTCATTCAGTCCTCGATACCTTCGTGCGCAGCGGAGAGTGGGGTCTGGCCGATGCCATCCGGGTGGTCGATTTGACGGCGTACCAGAACGCGCGTCGCGTCTACCGATTGGAGTAGCTCGATGACACCGGCGGCGGGAACCGCGGCAGCGCTGACATTTGTGTGGCTGGGTATGGTGCTTGCGATCTCGTTCATCGAGGCACCGCTGAAATTCCGGGCGCCCGGCGTGACGTTGCAGATCGGGCTCGGGATCGGCCGACTGGTTTTCCGCGCGCTCAATGGCGCCGAAGTCGTTCTGGCCGTGTCCATCATGATTGCGCTCCTGCTGGCCGGCGCATCAAGGCTGGAAATGATCGCGGTCACCATCGCGGTGATCGCGCTGGCCGCCCAACTGATGGGCGTACGGCCGCAGTTGACCAAACGCTCCGATGCGGTGCTGGCCGCCGGACCGGAGGCCGCGCAGCTACCTCGGTCCCGGGCGCACTACGTCTATGTCGCCCTCGAGTTGGTCAAGGTGGGGTCGCTGATCGTCGCCGGGACCGCGCTGCTCGCCGGCTGAGTCCGAACGCGACCGTGATCGCCAGCACCACCAGAAGCAGTGCCAGCCAGGGCCATCCACCATGGTCGTGCACCCAGCCGGCCAGCGCACCCTGCACGCGGCCGGCCGCGCCGACCACCGGGTCCGCGGGGTTGCCGGCGGCATGGAACAGCCGGATCTCGTAGACGCCGTAGTACGCCACGTAGGCTCCAACCAGGACGAGCAGGGCTCCGCTGATCCTGTTGACGTACGGCAGGATTCGTCGGACCCGGTCGAGCAGCGCGGAACTGGCGAGCGCGGTGGAGACCGCCAGCGCCCCCACGATCACCGCGAAGCCGCCCGCGTACGCCAGGTACACCAGCACGCTGTCGCGCCATGACGCGGTGCGGGCCGCACTTGCGGTCACCGCCAGGAACGGTCCTACTGTGCAGGACAGCGAGGCCAGTGCGAACCCCACCCCGTACCCGAGCATGGATCCGATCCGCGCGGTCGGCGCCCACCGCGAACCCGATCGCACCGGCACGGCCGCTGATTTCCCGGCCAGCAACCACCCGCCGAGAACCACCAGTGCAGCGCCGATCACCACGGTGGCGAACGGCACATACTGCTGCACCGTCGACGCGACGGACACCGTCAGCGCCCCGAACCCGGCGAACACCACCAGCACCCCGGCCGTCATGGCCGCGGTGGCGAGCACGGCTCGCCCCACCGCCCGCCCGGTGCCCACATCGGTCCGGATGACCAGGCCGAGATAGCCGGGGAGCATGGCGAACCCGCACGGATTGACCGCCGCGATCAACCCGGCCGCGAACGCCAGACCGAGCAGATCGTCGTCCATCTAGGCGGTGAGCGCGTTGACCCGGGCCGCCAGATCCTGTTCCGACATGGCCGAGGTCGGATTGTTCACGAAGCTCGATGCGCCGTCGGCATCGACGAAGAGAAAGGCCGGCTGCCAGGGCACGTTGAACCTCGCCCACAGGGACCCGTCGGCGTCGTTGAGGTTGGTGAAACCCAGGTTGTAGCGCGATGCGAATTCCTGCATGGCCGCGACGTCGGAGCGCGCCGCGATCCCCACGAAGGTCACCTCTGGGTTGGCCGCCGCCACCTTGCTGACGGTGGGAGCCTCCTGATTGCAGAACGGGCACCACGGCGTCCAGAACCACAACACCGCGGGCTTGTCCTGCAAGCTCGCGCCGTCGAACGCAGCGCCGGACAAGGTGGTGCCGGTGAATTGGAGGCGGTCGTCGGCCACCGCGGTCGGCGCGCCCATGATGCCGAGCAGCAGACCGGAGGACAGTAGACAGACGGCGAGCGCACGCAGACGCCGGGAGAACGGGAACGGCACGGGGACCTCCGGTGGGATCAACGGGTCCACCGCGGAATGCGGCGGGCCTCAGCGGGTATCACGTACCCGAGGTCAGTTCGGTTCGAACGTCGGCGGGCGGGTGGGCCGGGCATGTCGCGCCCGCGAGGGTGTCGACCGCCCTGGCGCGGATCCTGGCGCCCCGGTGCGGAATCAGGATGACGCCCTTGACCCGTGGCCGCTCGGCGCGAGCAGTGCTGGTGTGCAGATCGACGCGGCGCAGCACCTCACCCAACACCACCGCCATCTCGACCAGCGCGAAGTTCGCGCCGAGGCACCGGCGATTGCCGCCGCCGAACGGCAGCCACGTCGTCGGGCCCAGGGCGGGGCCGAGCATGCGGTCCGGGTCGAACCGGTCTGGATCGGGGTACTGCCCGGCGCCGCGGTGCACCAATCCGATTCCCGGTGCCACCATCACACCCGCGGGCAGCCGGTAGCCGGCGACCTCCGCCGGCTCGGTCAGGATGCGACCGACATCGAACACCACCGGCCGGATCCGCAGCACCTCCCTGCACACGGCGTCGAGGTATTCGTCGGCGCCGGTGCGTGCCGCGTGCACGGCCTTCGCCAGCACCGCCGGGTGCCGGGTCAACCGTTCCAGCGCCCACGACAGCGAGGTCGCGGTGGTGTCGTGACCGGCGACCAGCAGCGTCATCAGTTGATCGCGGAGTTGGGTGTCGGTCATGTCGCCGGTGCGGATCATCATCGCCAGCGCGTCGGTCCGGGCGTTCAGATCGGGATCGGCCCGGCGTTCGGCGATCTCGGCGTAGAGCAGGCGGTCGGCCTCCCGCAGGCGGTCCCGGAACGGGCGCCACGGCGCTAGGCGCTGAAGACCGGGGGTGTTGATCGCCAGGTATTCCCAGACGCCGATGCCGAGCAGTCTCGGCATGATGGCGCGCAACTGGGCCAGCCGGTGTTCGTCAGTGGCCCCGATGACGGTCCGCAGGATCACCTCGAGCGTGATCTCGGACATCTTCGGGGCCACCGCGAACGGACGGCCGACCGGCCAGCCCGCAATGTTGTCCGCGGCGATCCGGGCGATCAGCCCGGTCTGGCGGGCCACCGCCTCGCGGCGAAAGGGCGCCAGCATGAGCCGCCGGCGATCGCGGTGCTCTTCATCATCGACGACCAGCACGGAGCTGGATCCCAGCAGCCCGGCGAGCATCGAATTGGCTTCGCCCGCATGGTAGACCGCCGGATCGCCGCCGAAGACGGTCTTGATGTCATCGGGCCGGGCCAGATAGATCAGGGTGCCCATGGAGGCCACCCGCAGCGTGAACACATCTCCGTAGCGGCGATGGCAGGCCGAGACGAACCGGGGCCAGAACTTCATCATCAGCCCGGCCTGGACGCCCGGCGGCAACGGTGGCCCGGGCGGTAACGCGGTCTCGGTCACGTGTACGAGTCTATGGCGTTGACCGCGGTCCTCAGAGCAGATCGGTCGCGTCGTAGACCCAGGACATGTCGGCGGTGGCGAAATCGTCCAGCCAGTTCGGCGGCGCGAAGTTGGCCAGCGCACTCATGTCCCAATAGTCCTTCCAGATGGTGATCCTGTCGTCGACGACCTTGTGCACCGTGACGAAGCGCAACTGCGCGACCTCACCGGTCCGCCACGTCCAGGTCTCGGAGTGCTCGTACATGACGTTCGGTCCGTCGGCGACCAGCAACCCATCGTGGTTCTCGTAGCCGGCAAGGACTTCGAGCCCGATCTTGAGACGTTTGACGATGTCCTCGGGTCCGCGCGCGGCGGCGGCCGGGCCCACCGGCATATCGGCGTAGATGCAGTCCGGCGCGAGATGCGTCTTCACCTGATCCCAGTCGCGCGCCGACAGTGCCCGCCACATCCCCAGGACCGTTTCACTTTCTCGACCGGGAGAAGCGATATCCCTCTGCTGCGCTCGACCGTGCGTCTCAGCTGACATGGGCCAGTTCATTCTTGTCGGTGGGCAGAGCAGGGGAGCGATGCGCCGCCCGCAGGAACCGTCCGGTGCGCTGCGTGCCGACCAGGTCGGTCGGCCGGCCCTCGAGGAACACCGCGCGACCACCCACCAGCACGGCGTTGACGGTGTCATCGTTGCGGTTGACCATCCGGGCCAGCCCGCCGTAGCAGTCGACGGTGTGCTCGGCGTAGGCCTCCAGGGAGGCGTCCAGGCGGGCGGGATCGACGATGACCACATCGGCGCGGTCCCCGATGCGCAGGTGCCCGGCGTCGAGGCGGTACCAGTCGGCCAGTTCGCCGGTGAGCCGGTGGACGGCCTGTTCGATCGTCATGAACGGCGTGCCGGCGATCTCGGCGTCGCGCACGTGCTTGAGCAGCCGCAGGCCCATGTTGTAGAACGCCATGTTCCGCAGGTGCGCCCCGGCATCGGAGAATCCGAACTGGATCCCGGGCTCGCGGGCCAGCTTCTTGAGCACGTCGGGCCGGTGGTTGGAGATGGTGGTGCGCCAGCGCAGGGCGCGCTCGTGCTCGCACACCAGGTCCAGGAAGGCGTCCACCGGGTGCACCCCGCGGTCCAGACCGACCTGGCCGAAGGAGCTGCCGATGACGGTGCTGTCCGGGCACTCCACGATCTCGGCATCGTGGAAGTCGCGCTGCCAGACCCGGAGGCCGAAGCGGTTCTCGTAGTCCTTACGGAACTGTCTGCGGTACAGCTCATCGCGCAGCAGATCGTTGCGTTCCACTTCGTCGCGCAGGTGCAGGGCGGCGGCACCGGCGCCGAATTCCTCGAACACCACCAGGTCGATACCGTCGGCGTGGACCGGCAGGTGTTGCCAGCGGAAGTTGCCGCCCAGGCCGTTGATGACCCGAGCGAGCGGGCCGAGCAGCTTGATGGCGTGCGGATTGGCCTTGATATCGGCCGCCGACAGCAGGCTGGTCTTGAGGGGATTGCGGAAGACGCCCAGTGACTGCGCCAACTGCGACGCCAGGTTGAGTGGATTCTGGATATCCGGACCGGACTGCAACACCCGGCCGGCGCGGCGCAGCAAGGACTTCAGCCGGCGTAGCTCGCGTGGCCCGGCGTAGGTCGACGGCAGCGTCCGTGATCGGCAGATGTCTCCGTCGATCTTGTCGAAACGGAGTTGTTGTGAGGACATTCCGACGAACCCGGCGTCGAGCGCCTCGGTGAGCATGGCTTCCATCCGGGCCTGCTCGCGCCGGGTGGGGCGGTGCCGTTTGCGGGTGGCGCGGTCCAATCCCATCACCGCGGTGCGCATATCGGAGTGACCGATGAAGGCGGCGAGGTTGGGGCCCAGCGGCAGCGACTCCAGTGCCTCGACGTATTGCTCGGCCCCGCTCCAGGTCTTGTTCTTCTCGACGGTGTCGATCACGAACTCGCGGGGGATGGCCTCCACCCGGCCGAAGAGATCGCCCGCATCGGCGCCACCGACGTGCACCGTCGACAATGAGCAGGAGCCGAGCATCACGGTGGTGACGCCGTGGCGCAGTGATTCGGCCAGTGACGGCAGGCCGAGCACCTCGATGTCGTAGTGGGTGTGGATGTCGAGCATGCCGGGCAGCACCCATTTCCCGGAGGCGTCGAGGATCTGTGGACACCCGGTTTCGTCCAGGGGTTCTGCGCTGATCGTGGCGACCTGGCCGTCCCGGATGCCGATGTTGCGGACTGCCGACGGCGCGCCCGTCCCGTCGAACCAGCGGCCCCCGCGGATGATTGTGTCGTAGGTCACCCAGACATCAGAGCAGTGCGGTGCAGGGGTGTCAACGAAAATCGTGAACAGATTTCAAAAGGTGTCTACCGGCGGACGCGCATAATCGTCAAGTGTGACCCCGTTGCAGCGGTACATCGCCGAAGAGATCGCCACCGACCACGTCGACGGGCTGCTGTCCCGGCGCGAAGCGATGCGCCGGCTCGCGCTGCTGGGCGTTGGCGCGTCCGCGGCGACCGCGCTGATCGCAGCCTGCGGATCGAACCCCGCCCAGCCGACCCCGGCGTCGACAGAGGCAGCCACCCCGGCGGCGTCGGCGCCGCCGGGGATGGACACCGCGCTGGCCACCACCGCGATCACCTGGGCCGGCCCGAAGGGGGAATTGCAGGGCGCGTGGGCGCAGGCGGCCGAACCCAAGGGCGCCATCCTGGTGATCCACGAGAACAAGGGCCTCAACGACTGGGTTCGCACGGTGGCCGGCCGGCTCGCCGGAGTCGGCTACTCGAGCCTCGCGATCGATCTGCTCTCCGAGAACGGCGGCACCGCCACCTTCGCCGACCCCGCCGAGGCGACCGCCGCACTGGGTAACCGCGCTCCCGAGGAGATGGTCGCCGACCTGAAGTCGGGGATCGGCGAGGTCTCGGCACGCACCCCGGGGGCCGGGATCGCGGCCGTCGGCTTCTGCATGGGCGGCGGACTGGTGTGGCGGCTGTTGGCCGCCGGCACTCCCGAACTGTCCGCGGCCTTCCCGTTCTACGGGCCCACCCCCGACGCCCCCGATTTCGCCGGCTCGAAAGATGTTGCTGTGCTCGGTTTCTACGGTGAACTGGATCAGCGGGTCAATGCGGGAGAGCCCGTGGCCCGGGCCGCCCTGGAGCGGGCCGGGCTGGTCCATGAACTGGTGACCGAACCCGGGGCCAACCACGCGTTCTTCAACGACACCGGTGACCGATATGACGCCGGTGCCGCCGCCGACGCCTGGCGACGAACGCTGGATTGGCTGTCCGTGCACGTCGGCTGACCACGCTCAATTCGTGCCCCAGCCGTCCGGGCAGTAGCCGTCGATATCGGTGAACCCATACTCCCTGGCCAGCTCGACCGAGGTCACCGAACGCTGATTCCAGCGCGCGCGCATCTCATCGGCCGCGATGGCGGCGATTCCTCGTCCGACGAACCGCGGCGTCTCGGACTCGGCGAATCCCGGCGGCGCACTCGGGTACCCATCGTCACGGCCGGCGTGCAGCGCGGTGCGCCAGTTGTCCTCGGTCACCCCGTAGTTGTCCAGCATCATCTCCGAGCGCAGCCAGCCTGGGCTGACGGCGACGGCGGTGGCGCCGACCTGCCGCAGCTCGTGGCCGTGGCCGAAGGCGAGTCGGTTGACGGCCATCTTGGCGAGATCGTAGAACACCGAAAGTCGAAACGTTTCCGCATTGTATTCCGTTGTGCCATCGGTGATTTCAACCAGAAGGCCGCCGGGTCGGGTGGCCAGCAGCGGGAGCAGGCAATGTGAGGTGATCAGGTGGGTGCGGACACCGAGATCGATGATGCGCAGCCCGTCGTCGAGGTCGTGTTCCCACATCGGCCGTCCCCAGCTCGCCGGCGGCCCCTTCAGCACCTCCGCGCCCCAGATGTCGTTCACCAGAATGTCGATGGTTCCGTGGTCGGTGCGGATACGGTCTGCCAGCGCACGAACCTGGTCGGGCACCAGGTGGTCAACCTGGACCGCCACCCCGGTACCGCCGAGCGTATTCACCAGTGCCGCAGTCTCTTCGATGGTTTCCGGACGGTCATAGTCCGAACCGCCGCGTCCTGTCACGCTGCTGCGGCCGGTGCAGATGACGGTCGCCCCCGCCTCGCCCAATGCCGCAGCAATACCCCGGCCGGCGCCTCGGGTGGCGCCGGCCACGACGGCGACCCGGCCGCGTAGTGCCCCGGGGCTCGGTAATCCGGCCATGGACGCAAAGTATGCGCGCGGACACCGAACCTCGTGGGCGAACCCGCATAGCGCACATTCACCCTGCGTTAACGCACCGGTAGGCCAGGCGTGTTCGTTCGCACATGGGTGGCGGCTGTGATGGGCACATGCGAGTCGTGCAGGTCGCGAACTTCTACGGTCCGCGGTCCGGGGGGCTGCGGACCGCCATAGACCGGCTCGGCGCGGAGTATGCCGCGGCCGGTCACCAGGTCACCCTGGTGGTACCCGGTGACCGGGCCGCGCGCCACACCTTGGAAACGGGTGTCACCCGGCTGTCGCTGCCCGCGAGGCTGATTCCCCTCACCGGTGGCTACCGCGCGGTGCTGCCCGGCCCGGTCACCGCGTTGCTGGCCCAGTTGGAGCCCGACGCCCTGGAGGTGTCCGACCGGCTCACGCTGCGCTCGCTCGGCCCGTGGGGCAGGCGGCGGGGCGTCGCCACCGTGATGATTTCCCATGAACGGCTCGACCGCCTGGTCGGGCAGGTCATGCCGGCGAGCGCGGCGCGCGCGGTCGCCGACATCGCCAATCGCCGCACCGCACACAACTACGACGCGGTGGTCTGCACGACAGCCTTTGCCCGCGAGGAGTTCGACCGGATCGGTGCGGACAATGTCGTCACCGTGCCACTCGGAGTCGACCTCCATCAGTTCCATCCGCGGCACCGCAGCGCGCAGTTGCGCAGCCGCTGGGCACAACCGGAACAGACTCTGCTGGTGCACTGCGGCAGGCTGTCGGTGGAAAAGCACGCCCACCGCAGTATCGACACCGTTGGCGCGCTGCGTGATTCGGGTGTCGATGCACGTCTGGTGGTGGTCGGTGAAGGGCCGTTGCGGGCCCGGCTGGAACGCCAGGCGGCCGGGCTGCCCGTGGATTTCACCGGTTTCATCGGGTGCCGCGATACTGTCGCCGGCATCCTGGCCTCCGCCGATGTCGCGCTGGCGCCGGGCCCGCACGAGACCTTCGGCCTGGCGGCGCTGGAGGCACTGGCCTGTGGCACGCCCGCGGTGGTGTCGCGCACCTCGGCGCTCGCCGAGATCCTGACCGCCGACAGCGGTGCGACCGCGGACAACGATCCGGAGGCCATCGCGCGGGCGGTCACCTCGGTGGTCTCCCGGCCCGAAACACAACGCCGGATCGACGCGCGGCGCCGCGCCGAACAGTTCACCTGGCCGCGCGCCGCCGCCGGCATGCTCGACGTGCTCGCCCGGCGCTGACACCGAAATTGCGCAGCCGGGTATGGACGGTGCCCCGGTGCCATACGATTCCCGACATGGTGGTCTCCGCGGTGGCGTGGTCCGGGTTGGCGATACCCGCTCTGATGGTGGCTGCGCTGAGTGGCGCGGGCCAGGCCGTCGCGGCGCCCGCTGACCCCGGCTGTGCGACGACGCTGACGGCACCGCAGGTGATCGACGTGTCCGGCACCGCCATGGTGTCGGCCTCGGCATCGCCGGGGGCCTGTAACCGTGCCGCGCCGCAACTGCAGGTCGCCTGCCTGCAACTGGTGGGCAGCACCGTTGCACCGGTGTGTGTGCAGGCCGAGGGGCCGGGCACCGCGCGGGTGAACTTCGCCCCGTACACCCCGGGGGCCAGCTATGTGGCCACCGGCCGCAGCTGCGCCAATGCCGGTAGCCCGCCGGTCACCTATTGCCGATCTGCCGGACCGCTCACCGCAACCCTGTAGCAGCCTGTGGGCTAGCCGGCGCGCGTCCACCGCACCGGCAGGCGCTTGATGCCGTGGATGAACGGCGACAGCAGCCGATCCGGCTCGGCGTCGGCCGCCATATCCGGTATCTGCCGGTGCAGTTCCTCGAACGCGACCGTGATCTCCCGACGGGCCAGGTTGGCGCCCAGGCAGAAATGTGCGCCGCCGCCCCCGAACCCGACATGCGGGTTGGGGCTGCGCCGGATGTCGAAACGCCAGGGGTCGAGGAAGCGGGTTTCGTCGCGGTTCGCCGATCCGTACCACAGGGTGACCTTGTCGCCGGCGGCCATCGCGACACCGCTGCGCTCGGTATCGCGGGTGAGGGTGCGCCGCATGTAGGCGACCGGGGAGGCCCAGCGGATGATCTCCTCGACGGCGGTCGGGGCGAGCGCGTCGTAGTCCGACCACCAGAGGTCGCGTTCTTCGGGAAAGCGGCTCAACGCGGCGACACCATGGCTGATCGCATTGCGGGTGGTCTCGTTGCCTGCGACCACGAGCAGGATGAAGAACGACGCCACTTCCGCCGATGTCAGCTGCTCACCGTCCACTTCGGCGGCCACCAGTGCGGTGGTCAGGTCATCGCCCGGTCGAGCCCGACGGTCCTCGGCCAGATCCTTGGCGTACGCGCCGATATCCATGGCGACGTGCGCGAATTCGTCGAAATCGGTGGTGAGATCGGGGTCTCCGAAACCGAGGATCACATTCGTCCAGTGAAAGATCTTGTCGTGATCGTGCTCGTCGATGCCCATCATCTCGCAGATCACCTGCAGCGGTAGCGGGCCGGCCAGCGTCGCCACCAGGTCGGCCCGACCGTCGGGATGGTCGGCGACCATCCGCGACACCAGGTGGCGGGCGCGTTCGCGTACCGATTCCTCGATCCGGGCGAGCACCTTCGGGGTGAAGGCACTGCGCACGATATTGCGCAGCCTGCTGTGCCGCGGGTCGTCCATCGCGATCATCGATCCGAAGTACTCGGCGAGCTCGGGTGTCTGATCGCCGATGGTGATGTTCGGGCTGGAGCTGAACACGTCGGGGTGCCGGCTCGCGAAGTGCACGTCGTCGTAGCGTGCCAGCGCCCAGTGTCCGGCGCCGGCGTCGACGCCTTCCGCGGTGATCGGCGCGTGGAAGGAGACCGGCGCCTCGCGGCGCAGGGTGGCGAAGGCGGCGTCGCGGAAGTCGTCGTCCCGCGACCAGAAGCGCCAGGACCCCAGATCGACCTCGGCCAGGTCGACCTGCGGGGGCTGCGAACCGTTGACCCGTGTCGCGATCGGCATGGCCGTAGCTTAGGTTCGCCGCGCGCGGGTCACCGGGTTTTGCACCGGCCGCTCAGTCGGGCAGGTCGTGACGCACCACGCGGACGCGGCCCTGTGGCAGGCATGCCGCGTACCCGTGGCGCTTGCCGTACAACTCCCACGAGGTGTGCGCATCGTCGCTGGGAACGTCGATGTGCTGCCCGCCGGAGAACTGCAGGTGCAGGCTGCCGTCCTCATCCCAGTCGGCATGCGTGCACGTGGTGCCGGCGAAGTCGAAGAGCGGCTTCTGCTCGTTGCGTACCGCGGTCGGATCGATGGCGACCACCTCGGACGCTCCCGAGGGGGCGCCGGCGATATCGGGCAACGTCAGCTCCAGCGGTGCGGAGATGACGAGTTCGTTGTATTCGTCCAGGTTGAGCACCAGACCGTCGCGGAACATGATCCGCTGCAGCGTGCGCCCCTGGATCCATTGTTCGGTCATTTCTCCACTTTGGGCCGTTGCTGGGCCCAGCACAAGAGATGATGGGCGGTTCGCTCCGGCTCGGGTTCGCCCAAGTTGTCCAGACCGGAGATCGCAGGTGAAAGCCGCTGGTTGAAAGCCTGACGAAGCGGGCCGCATGCCAGACACTGTTCGCTGATGTAAACGCTTGCGGCCCCCGGGCGTAAACTCCACGCAACGGGGGAGGGTTCACGCAACGAGCCGGTCCATGTACGTGTCACTAGTGAAAGGGCTGACTTGCCCGCATCAGACAACCGAGTTCCCGAAACCGGTCTCAAACCGCACTTCGAGGACGTACAGGCGCATTACGACCTGTCGGACGACTTTTTCCGGCTGTTTCTGGATCCCACCCAGACCTACAGCTGTGCCTATTTCGAACGCGACGACATGACCCTGGAAGAGGCTCAGTACGCGAAAATTGACCTCTCGCTGGGCAAACTTGGGCTTGAGCCCGGAATGAAGCTCCTCGACGTCGGCTGCGGGTGGGGCGCCACCCTGAAGCGCGCCATCGAACGTTACGACGTGGATGTGGTCGGGCTGACGTTGAGCCGCAACCAGCAGGCTCATGTCCAGGAGCTGTTCGACGGCCTGGACACCGAGCGGTCCCGCGAGGTCCTGCTCGAGGGTTGGGAACAGTTCAGTGGGTCCGTCGACCGGATCGTGTCGATCGGCGCGTTCGAGCATTTCGGCGCCAACCGGTACGACGACTTCTTCAAGATGGCCTACGCCGCGCTACCGGCCGGTGGCTCGATGCTGCTGCACACGATCGTCAAACCCAGTGACCTCGAGTTCGGCGACCGCGGGTTGCCGCTGACCATGACGAAGCTCAAGTTCTTCAAATTCGTCATGGACGAGATCTTCCCGGGCGGAATGTTGCCGTTCGTCTCGGTCGTGGAGGAGCATGCCGCGAAGGCCGGATTCCAGGTGCAACGGGTGCAGTCACTGCGATTGCACTACGCGCGGACGCTCTCGATCTGGGCAGACGCCCTGGAGGCTCGCCGTGACGAGGCGATCGCCATCCAGTCCGAAGAGGTTTACGACAGGTATATGCGGTACCTGACCGGCTGCTCCGAGCTGTTCCGGGACGGATACACCGACGTCTGTCAGTTCACGCTTCACAAGGCCTGATCGGTCACCTCGCGGCTTCGAGGGCTTGGCGCAACGCATCGGGTAGTTCGCGTTTCGCCCAGCCGTCGGTGGACACCACCACGTAGACGTTGCGCCCGCGCACCGCGACCTGTTCGATGCCGCGTGGGTCGCCGGGTACGGTGCGCGACACCGTGAAGCTCACGGCGAAGCTCGTGGTGCCGATGTGGTCGCACACCGCGTCGACCCGTACATCGTCGCGCCAGCGGACCGACGTCAGGTAGTCGATCTCGCTGTGGACGACCTGGAAGTCGACGCCGGTGGTCGTCAATTGCGCGTAGTCGATGCCCTTGCCGTCCAGCAGCGCGGTGCACGCCTCGTCGAACCACGTCAGGTAATGGCCGTTGAACACCACGCCCTGCTGATCGATCTCCGCGTACCGGGGCACGATCTTCAGTGAACTCACGTCAGCCACCATGCACGACGACCGCGGGTCACCGCTAGCATCGAGCGGTGACCTCTGCGGCGATGGAATCCCGATGAGCGCGCCCACCCTCGTCACCGTCGGCGAGATCAGGGCTGCGGCGGATCGGTTGCGCGGCAGCATCATGCGTACTCCTCTCATCCCGGCGCCGTGGGCGGATCCCGGCCGGCCGCTGTTCATCAAACCGGAGAGCCTGCAGGTCATCGGCGCGTTCAAGGTGCGCGGTGCGCTCAACGCCATCGGCCGCATCGGTGACGAGCTCCGGCAGCGCGGCGTCGTCGCCTATTCGAGCGGCAATCACGCGCAGGCGGTTGCCTACGCAGCCGCCCGATTCGGCATCGACGCGCACATCGTGATGCCCGAGGAGACACCCCGGGTGAAGGTGGCGCGAACCAGAAGCCACGGCGCCCGGGTGGTGTTGTGCGGTGCGGGTCAACGTGAAGTGGTTGCCGCGCAGCTCGTCGAGGACACCGGAGCCACGTTGGTGCCGCCGTTCGACCATCCCGATGTCATTGCCGGCCAGGGCACGATCGGTCTGGAGATCGCCGAGGACATGCCCGATGTCAGGACCGTGCTGGTTCCGGTCAGCGGCGGCGGGTTGGCCTCCGGTATCGGCACCGCCATCCGGGCGTTGTGCCCGGATGCGCAGATCTTCGGGGTCGAACCCGAACTGGCGGCCGACACCGCCGCGGGGTTGCGTCGGGGAAGCCGGGTCAGCATGCCGATCGAAGACCGTAACCGCACCATCGCCGATGGTCTACGGTCCGAACCGTCGGAACTGACCTTCGCGCACCTGCAGCAGGTGCTCACCGATGTGCTGACCGTGACCGAAGGCGAAATTCGTTGCGCGGTAGCAGAACTCGCTGTCCACGCGCGATTGGTCAGCGAACCCAGCGGGGCGGTGGCGCTGGCCGCCTATCGGCGTCACCGGACGCCGCCGGGCAAGACCGTGATGATCCTGTCCGGCGGCAACATCGAACCGGCACTGCTGGCCCAGATCCTGGCGGACTCACCAATGGTCGGGGTTGACCAGGGGGACCGACACCGCGCAGCCCCCACGCGCGCAGTGTGACCAGGCGTCCTGTTCGGCCGCGGCCTTGAGCCGGCGGCGCTGTCCGGCCCATCCGCACGAACAGGTCGCCGTGGAATGGCCGAAGCCGCGATTGAACACGTAGACCGTCCCGTGTCCGGTGGTCTCCGCGAACAGATCTTCGAGCAGCATGGATCTCATCGATATATCTCCTTCGTCGACCTGACCTCGGTGTCATGTAGACGCACTGGCGCAGTTCGATTCTGCGCCGCAGCACCTCGGAATGGCGGGACCTGCGGGTCACGAGTCGGCGCAGATCCAGTCAAGCCCAAGTAACTGGTGATCGTTCACTACCCCGGGCTCCTTGTTGCTAAACCCGGTGCCCGTCCACGTAATTGACGCCGCGGCAGGTTGCTGGGCTAGTGCACGCCCTCCATCGAGCGGCTGATGCGTCCGGTCAGGGCCAGCACCACCAGACCGGCGCCGATCGCCGTGAGGCCGAGGATGCCGAAGTAGGCGAACTCGTGTGCCGGGTCGTAATAGCCGGCCAGCACCCCGGACATCGACGTCCCGAGGCCGACGGAAAAGAAGTACAGCGCCATCATCTGCGCCCGGAAGGCCTCCGGCGCAAGTTGAGTCGTCACGGCCAGGCCGATCGGGGAGATCATCAGCTCGGAGACCGCGAAGGCGGCCATGACCGCGACGATGAACAGTGCGGGCACCGCCCGTCCCGTGGTTCCGGCGAACGGCAGGAACAGCAGGAACGCCACACCCATGCCGATGACGCCATAGGCGAACTTGCGCGGCGTGGTGGGCGCCCGCTGCCCCAACCGGGTCCACATCACGGCGAACAGCGGTGACAGCAGGATGATCCAGACCGGCTCGATCGACCCGATCCAACTCGACGGGGCCGTCCATCCGAAGATCGACCAGTTCATCCGTTCGTCCGAGTAGACCGCCAGCACGGTGAAGATCTGCTGGAACAACGACCAGAACACGGCATTGGCGATGAACAGCGGAATGAAGGCGCGGACCCGGGTGCGTTCGACCGCAGCGACTTTCGGGCTCGTCAACAACAGGATGAAGTAGCCGATGGCGGCGACGACGATGACCCCGGTGGTCACCTGCGACAGGTTCTCCAGTGTCACCAGACCGGTGGCGAAGACCAGGATCGCGATGGCGACCACCCCGACGGCGACCCCGACCGCCGGGAGCACACCGCTGCGCGGCAACGGGTTCGGCACGTCGCGGCCATGGTCACCGAGATTGCGCCGGAACACCACATACTGGGCCAGCCCGAACGCCATACCGATTGCGGCGGCACCGAATCCGTAGTGGAACCCGACGTGCGTCTGGAGCAGGCCGGTGATCAGGGGCCCGGCGAAGGCACCCAGGTTGATACCGAGGTAGAACAGCGTGAATCCGCCGTCGGCGCGCGCGTCGCCCTTGTCGTAGAGCGTGCCCAACAGCGACGAGGCGTTGGCCTTGAGGGCACCGGAACCGAGTGCGACGAGTACCAGACCCGCTGCGACGCCGGTGATTCCGGGCAGAACCGCCAGCGCGATGTGTCCGAGCATCACGACGATGCCGCCGTAGAACACCGTGCGTTCCATGCCGAGGACCCGGTCGGCCAACCAGCCGCCCAGCACCGTCGACAGGTACACCAGCCCGCCGTACGCGCCGACGATGCCGGTCGCGGTGGTCTTGGACAGCTCGAGGCCGCCGTCGGTGGCCGAGTAGTACAGGTAGTACCCGAGGATGGTGAGCATCCCGTAGAAGGAGAACCGTTCCCACAGTTCGACACCGAACAGATTCGTCAATCCGATCGGGTGACCGAACAAGGTCCGTGCCTGCTGATCCGTCTGGCCGCCCCCGGCCGGTTCCGCCCCAGTCATAGCGCCACCTTTTCACGATGTCTCCCCGGCCCGGTGCATTGTCGTCAAGTCCTGGCGGGTCGTTCCGGTCCCGGCGAGAGTGGCAAATCGGCTGATGCGATTTACGTCAGTATTTGATGTCTTGAGCAAACTGAACGGCGAAGACCTGCGCGCACGGGTGGGTTCCTGGCAGCAACGCAGGTAGTCTCAGCCGGATAACGGGACGGTGGCTGCATCGTCACGACGCGGTCGCCTGCGCGTGGCCGAAGAGGGTCCGAAGGGGTACATGTGGACGCGGTGCTCGGCTTGTCGATGACACCAAGGTCGCTGTCAGTGGTGGTCGTGGGCGGCGGCGACGAGCCCGCCGGCAGCCGGAACGACGCATTCGAGGTCGCGGTCGACGGCTCCGATGGGCGGTCGGCCACCGAACGTGCGACCGCTGCGGTGGAGGCGATCGCGGCCTCGCGCGGCGAGCGGCTGAAATCCATCGGCATCACCTGGAGCGACGATGCGGACGCCGAGGCGTCGCTGCTGATGGAATCGCTGACCGAATCGGGTTTCGACAATGTGGTGCCGATCCGCCTGCCGGAGGCGACCGAGGCCCTGGCCCGCGGGATGGCCGATGTCATCGGCTACCGGACCTCCGCGGTCTGCGTCATCGAACCGGACACCGCGATCGCCCTGATCGTGCACACCGGCGACGGTGCGGTGCAGACCGCGATCAACCACACCATCGACTCCGACGAGAGTCTCGTCGGCTGGCTCAGCACCGTGTTCGCCCGCGCCGACTGGCAGCCCGAAGCCCTGGTGGTGGTCGGCTCGGCCTGCGGGTTCGACGCCGTGCTGCCCCAGCTGGAGGAAGCGCTGTCGGTGCCGGTCTTCGCGCCGGCCGAGGCGCCCTTGGCGTTGGCGCGAGGTGCGGCACTCGCCTCGACCCACAACGCCGGGCTGCCACTGGACACGAGCCCGCTGTTCTCTTCCGGCCGGCACGCCGCCGCCGAGGCGTCCCGGCTGTCGCCCTCGCGACTGCTCGCCGGGCTGCTGGCGGCCGGAGTGGTGACCTTTGTCGCGTCGGTGTCGGTCGCGGTCGCCGTTGCGCTCTCCCCGCGCCCGCAGACCGCGGCCCAGCCGGCGGTCAGCGCCGAGCGCGTCGTCGATGAGGTGCCGGTGGTCCGGCCCACGCCGAGTGTCGCGGTCCCGCCGCCCGCCGAGGCTGCCTTTGTCCCCGAGCCCGTGGAAGCGGTCGCACCGGTGGTCGAGCCCGTCGTCGAGTCGGTGCCGCCGCCCGAGGTCAACCCCGTGGTGGACGACATCCCCGCCGAAGGGCCGTATGTTCTGGAAGCCCCGGCGCCGCTGCCACCGCCGCCCGTCGTGGCGCCGCCGACCGTGGCCGGACCGCCGCCGGTGGTGGGTCCGGTCTATGACCAGCCGAAGAAACCGTTGCTGCAGCGCATCAGGGACAAGCTGCGGATCGGTGGCGACGATCAGCCGCCGCCGATCATCATGAACCCGCCCATGGGCTGAGCGCCCACCCTCATCGCTGGCTAACATTTCCCGCACTCGGCACGATCTACGATGTAGTTCAGTACGCCAGGTCCGGATGTCCGGAAAAAGGGAGGTCGGGAACTTGCGCAGAAATTTTCGTCATGTGCTGGTCATGGCCGGTATCACCGTTGTCGCACTGATGACGTCGACCGGCACGGGTGTGGCGGCGGTGCACACGCTGCCGGCGGCCGTGTCGGTGTCGCCCGCCCTCGGCGACGTCGTCGGGGTGGCCTATCCGGTGACCGTGGCATTCGCCGATCCGGTCCGGAATCGCGTTCAGGCCGAACGCGGTATCACGTTCTCGGCCGACACCGTCCCGGCCGGCACCTTTGACTGGCTGGACGACTCCACGGTGCGCTTCACGCCGACGGACTTCTGGCCCGCCCACTCGACCATCTCGGTCCAGGCGCTCGGTTTCAAGTCGTCGTTCGAGACCGGCGCTCAGGTGGTCGGCGTGGCCGATATCAGCGCGCACACCTACACGGTGAGCATCGACGGAGTCGTCGCCAGGGAAATGCCGGCATCGATGGGCAAGCCCGGGTTCGCCACCCCGATCGGCCGGTTCACCGCGCTGGGCAAGGAGAGTGTGGTGGTGATGGACTCCCGCACCATCGGCATCCCGTTGGATGATCCGGAGGGCTACAAGCTCACCGTCTACGACGCGGTGCGGGTCACCTGGGGTGGTGTGTACGTGCACGGTGCGCCGTGGTCGGTCGGTTCTCAGGGGTACGCGAACGTCAGCCACGGCTGCATCAACCTCAGCCCCGACAATGCCGACTGGTATTTCAACAACGTCAGCATCGGTGACCCGATCATCGTGCAGGCCTAGCCTCGGGCGTGCAGGTTGCGCGCCGTCGGTGAGGTTTCGACCGTGCCCGGATCCGGATAGGTGCCCAGCACCCGGTCGGCGGTGCCGCTGCTGGTGACGGTGAACCAGTAGTGCTCGTTCTTGAAGTGGTGCTGGCGGTGGTTTCTCCAGATCGACCGGTAGACAGTCGATTTCGGCCGGTAATCGGTGTGGATCAGATAGTGGCACCATTCGTAGCCGATGCCGAGCAGGGCGAGGAAGGTCAGGAACGTCAGGCCGCGCCCCAGGCTGGGGAACGCGATCAGGGCAATCGCCACGGCCAGCGGCAGCACCCACAGCAGTGACTGCCAGGGGATGAACACCAGCGGCAGGTCGCGCGGTTC
Organism: Mycolicibacterium frederiksbergense; assembly: GCA_030499155.1. GTDB lineage: Bacteria > Actinomycetota > Actinomycetes > Mycobacteriales > Mycobacteriaceae > Mycobacterium > Mycobacterium frederiksbergense_A. The sequence continues at coordinate 4,310,513 of JAUKNU010000001.1, forward strand.
GACGTGGTGGTCGCGATGCTTGCGCGACAGCAGCGGATCCACCGTGACACCGGCGATCCGGCGTGGCCGCCAGTGCAGGATGGCCACGTGGATCATCCACTCGGCGAACGGGAACACGGCGAGCATCGCCAGTGGCACCACGGCATCGGTGAGCTGCCAGTCGCCCGCGGACACCCGGGCCGCCGCGGCGGCGATCAGTGTCCCGGTCAGCATCCAGGGGGTGGGGTGGCGCAGGAACTCCCGTCCCGCATCGGCCAGCGTGACGCCGCGACGCGTGCTCATGGCAAGTCCTCCAGTTCGGTGAGCGCGCCCAGCAGCGCGGTGGTGGCGGGCTCCAACAGGGCGCGGGCGGCGGCCGCGGCCGAGTCGGCGTCGCCGGCGCGCACGGCCTCGGCGATCGCGCGATAGGCCTCGGGGTTGCCGACCTCGGCGGCCATCATGACGGCCAGCGCCGGCAGGGCGGGTTCGTAGGTCGCGCGCAGCGTGTTGTACATCAACCGGAAGGCGATCGAGTCCGCGCCGTCGACCAGGTGATCCCAGAACATCAGCGCATGACGTTGTCGCTGCACCGGGTCGGTGTCCGCGCTCAGGGCGTCGATCGCGGCGTCGAGCAGGGCGGCCAGGTCCGGACCGCGCCGCGCGGCGGCGAATTCGGCCACCTTGGGGCCGTTGTGCAGCCGGGTTTCCAGGATGGAGCGCACGACGGCGATGTCGAGTTCGCCGGCCCGGAACAGCAGCCGGGGGAGCAGGTCCAGCCCCGCGTGCCTGCGGAAATCGCGCACCGTGGTGGTGTCGCCCTGGCGGATCTCCACCAGACCGGTCGACGTGAGCCGCTTGAGTGCCTCGCGCACCGCGGGCCGGGACACGCCGAGGACTTCGGCGAGGCGACGTTCGCTGGGCAGCGCGTCGCCGGGCTTCATCTCTCCGCTGAGTACCTCGGCGACGATCTGTTCGAAGACGTCCTCGGGTACCGAGCGACGGTGGACCGGTTGCAGTGCCATGCATCGAGCATCGCAGCCGCCCCGGTAAGAGGTCAAGTGGTCAGACCAGTGTCCTCGGAATCGGCGATGCCGCGTAGCGCTTCGGCGGTCGCGTCGTCTGCGGGCAGGAACGCCTCGATGCTGAGTTCGGCGGCGGTCAGATCCAACGCGGTGCCGAACGTCGTGACGGTGGACAGGAAGGTGAGGATCTGCCCGCCCGGTCCGTCCAGTTCCAGGGGTACGACGACCCCGCCCAGATCGGTGCTCGCATCGAGCCCGCCCGGATACGCCTCGATCTCGGCGAGTAGCTCGGCCGACCGCGCCGAACCGCTGACCGCGGACTCGCGCCGCAACCTCCCGATGACGTGGTGGCGCCACTGCGCGAGGTTGCGGATCCGTGGGGCCAGCCCGTCGGGGTGCAGCGAGATCCGCAGCGCGTTGGGCTGTGCCAGCAGGTGGGCGGCCACCCCGTCCAGCAGGATTGCTGCACCGGCGTTGACCTGCAGTACATTCCAGCCGCGGTCGATGGCAAGGCACGGAAAGGGGTTGTACGCGTTGAGAACTCGCTCCACACCGGTCCGCACCGCGGACATCCCGGGGTCGTCGAGGGTGCGTTCGGAGTACGCCGGGGCCAGCCCGGCGGCGATCAGCAGCTGATTCTGCTCGCGGGCCGGTATCTCGAGCGCCGTGGCCAGCCGCAGCACCATCGCGCGGCTGGGTGTCGAGCGGCCGGTCTCGATGAAACTGACGTGCCGGGCCGACACATCGGCCTCCAGCGCGAGGTCGAGTTGGCTGAGCCGTCGGCGCTGCCGCCACGACCGCATCAACGCACCGAACGGGGGAGTCTGCAGGTGAACACCGGTCACCCCGCCAGTCTCGACCACAATCGGTCGCGGCACCATTACCTCACCGGTAATTGCAGCGCTGACCTCTACGGACGACGGTGGTGACATGAACGAGACCCGCAATCCCGACGTCCCCCGGTGGCTGCGTCTGGTGCTTCGATGCGACCGCGCGGGATCATCCTGGTACATCGGTACCGGTTTCTTCTTCGCGCCCGCCCTGGCGGTGCTCTCACCGTGGCCGGCGCTGACCACCGTGCTGTGGGTGGTGATCGCGCTGGCCGGCCTGTGGCTGGGACTGCTCGGCATCGCGATGGCGACCGGTCTGGCCATCGTGCTGCGGCGCAACGGGGAGATCGACGAGGACTACTGGAGGTCCATCCTGGACTATCGGGATGCGCCCGGAGTCAGTGCGCGACAGGCTGCCTGGTCGACCCGGCATAGTCGACCTGCCAGTGTTTGATGCCGTTGAGCCAGCCCGAGCGCAACCGCTCGGGCTTCTCCAGCGGGGTCAGGTCGGGCATGGCATCGGCGATCGCGTTGAACATCAGGTCGATGGTCATCCGGGCCAGGTTCGCGCCGATGCAGTAGTGCGCGCCGGTGCCCCCGAAGCCCACATGCGGGTTGGGATCGCGAAGGATGTTGAACGTGAACGGATCCTCGAAGACCTCTTCGTCGAAGTTGGCCGAGCGGTAGAACATCACCACCCGCTGCCCCTTCTTGATGGGAACCCCGCCCAGTTCGGTGTCCTGCAGGGCGGTGCGCTGGAAGGACGTCACCGGGGTCGCCCACCGGACGATCTCGTCGGCGGCGGTGCCCGGGCGCTCCCGCTTGAACAGCTCCCACTGATCGGGGAAGTCGGTGAACGCCATCATCCCCTGGGTGATCGAATTGCGGGTGGTCTCGTTGCCGGCCACCGCCAGCAGGATGACGAAGAAACCGAACTCGTCGTCGGATAGCTTGTGTCCCTCCACATCTGCCTGCACCAGTTTGGTGACCAGATCGTCGGTGGGGTTGGCCGACTTCTCGGCCGCCATCTGCATGCCGTAGGTGATGAGTTCGACCGAGGCGCTGATCGCATCATTGTTCTCGAACTCGGGATCCTGGTCACCGACCATCTGATTGGACCAGTGGAAGAGTTTCATCCGGTCCTCCTGCGGCACACCCATCAGGCCGGCGATGGCCTGCAGCGGGAGCTCGCAGGACACCTGCTCGACGAAGTCGCCGCGGCCCTCCGCGAGCGCGGCCGCGGCGATCTCACGGGCCCGGTCGGCCAGATCGGCGCGCAGCTGCTCGACGGCCCGCGGCGTGAACGCCCGCGAGACGATCTTGCGCAGGTGGGTGTGGTGCGGTGCATCCATGTTCAGCAGCACGAACTTGCCGGAGTCGATCTGGGCCTGCACGGTGCCGTCCTTGTAGCGCGGCAGGGCCGTCTTCTCCAGGCTGGAGAACACGTCGCTGCGCCGCGACACCTCCTTGACGTCCTTGTGCTTGGTCACCACCCAGAAGCCGCCGTCGTTGAATCCGCCGGCGCCATCGGGTTGCTCGTTCCACCAGATGGGGGCCACCTTGCGCATCTGTGCCAGCTCGTCGACCGGGAGTCGTTCGGCGTAGATGTCCGGATCGGTGAAGTCGAATCCGGCGGGCAGGTCGGGTGTCGGCATCGCGCAAGCCTCCGCGGTAGGAACGGGTGTCGCTATCGCATTGCTACACCAGAGACACACCCTGCGTCCCGAAGTCGGGCAAGGTGACCGAGGCTGACAGCACGGCGGCGGAACTCAAAGGAAAGTCACAGCAGTCGCAGCTGTAACGAAACCGATGCCGAGACGGAAGATCATAGGGCAGGGTTCACACGAGAGGAGCGTCGGCGATGATCGATGTCGGAGCCAAGGTACTCAGCGCGGCGATCGGCGGCGGATTCGCCGCGTTGATGTTCGCATCCCCGGCCGCCGCCGCGCCTGCCCCCACCCCGCCTCCCGCTCCTGTCGTGGACGGCGCCGTCGTGCAGGCGGCTCCCGTGCAAGCCGCCCCTGTGCAGGCGGCCCCCGCGCAGGCCGCCCTGGAGGGCGTACCGCACCTACCGAGCCCGGAGGCGCTGCCGCCGGGCTCGACGATGGATCCCAGCGTGATGGCCGGCGGTGAGTCGCCGAACGTGAGCTACCTGCGGGATCTGTGGCACGCGGTGCAGAACCAGGAGCTCAGCGGTAAGGAAGCTCTGCTGCTCGGCATCTCGCAGCGCAACCTGAACACCCCGATCCCGGCTCAGGCGCCCGGACCGAACGTGCCGATCACGCCCGCCGGTCCCGCGCCGGTACCCACCGTGCCGCCTGCTCCCGCCGCTCCGGTCCCGGCCCCGCCCGCTCCCGTCGCCCCCTAAACGCCGACCGGGTCGATACGCGCAGGCACGTGCTTGTGCCACGGGGTGCCGGCGTAGGCATCGCGCCAATCAGAGGCGGTCAGGGCATTGGGCGCGACCCCCGGTGCCGTGACGGTGCCGTCGGTCGCGGCGAAGTCCAGCCCGTAACCGTTGGGCAACGACGCATGCCCGGGCAGCATGGCTTCGCTGATCTCGACACACGCCTCCGCGGCCCCGGATGCGGTCGTGATGCGGGCCCGCCCGCCGTCGACCAGGCCCAGTGCACGGGCATCCTCGACGCTGACCCGCAGGGCGCCGTCGGTGTCGCGTTTGCGCCAGACCGGGTCGCGGATGATGTCGTTGGCCGTGAACGCGCGGCGCTCACCGGCGGACAGCACGATCGGATATTCGCTGCTGGTCAGCAGTGCCCGGTCGGCGGCCAGCGCGTTCAGTTCGATGACCAGTTCCGGGATCTCGAGCGCGATGCGGCGGTCCGGATGGCTGATCAGAGCCCAGTCGTCGGCGTATTCGTGTTCGGTGAAGGTCAGCCCGGACCGGGCCTGCAGGATCGCGGTGAACAGGGCGTTGCCATCGGGGTGTCCGGCTCTCCGCATCGCCTCCGGATAGGTCAGCGCCACCTTCTGGGCCAGCCCCCACAGGCCCGCCGCGCCGGCCAGTCCGTCGGGCAGGCTGGGGCCCAACGTTTCGTACAGCACGTAGGGCGCCACCTTGCCCAGCATCGGATTCGCCCCGACGGCGGCAAAGAATGCCTGGGTGTACGCGTCCAATCCGTCCGCGGCGGCTCGGCGTAGCGGCTGCAGTTCGGCATCGTCGACAACGCCGAGTTCGCGCACCAGCCGCGCCCAGATCTCCGGCTCGGGCAGGGTGCCCGGCAGTGGCTCCAACAGGGGATGGCGCAAATGGAAGGTGTTGTGCGGGAATTCGAGGTTGAAGAAGGTCGCCTCGGCCTTCTCGAACTGGCTGGCCGCGGGCAGCACATAGTGCGCCAGCCGGGCGGTCTCGGTCATCGCGACATCGACCACCACCAGCAGTTCCAGCGCGCGCAGCGCCTCGCCGACCGCGGTGGAGTCGGCGATCGAATGGGCCGGGTTGCTGCTCTCCACGATCATGGCGCGGAACCGGTCGGGATGGTCGCCGAGGATCTCCTCGGGCACCACGTTGGACGGCACCAGGCCGGCGATGACCGGCGCCCCGGTGACCGGGGTGCGGCCCACCCCGCCGGCGCCGAACAGTGGGGCGAAGCTCGAATGCAGATGCTGCCCACCGCGTTTGGCGAAGTTCCCGGTGAAGATCCACAGCAACTTGTTCAGGTAGGAACACAGCGTGCTGTTCGGCGCCTGCTGGATGCCGAGGTCCTCGAACACCGAGACGCTGGCGGCTGACGCGATCCGGCGCGCCGCGTCACGCAACATCGCGGCATCCACGCCGCACCGCTGCGCATAGTCATCGACGTCCACCCCGGCCAGCGCCCGTCGCACCGGTTCGACGCCGGTGACATGCTCGGCCAGAAACGCCTCGTCGCACAGGTTCTCCTGCACCAGTACTGCCGCCAGCGCACTCAGGCACCAGGCGTCGGTTCCGGGCCGCACCCGTAGATGGAAGTCGGCGAGCTTGGCGGTGTCGGTGATCACCGGGTCGATGACGACCATGGAACGCGCTGGGTCCTTGGCGATCTCGTTGAGCACGGTGCGGGCCCGCGGAAAGCTCTGCGACATCCACGGGTTCTTCCCGACGAACACCGCGACCTCGGCATGTTCGAACTCGCCGCGGGTATGCCCGCCGTAGAGCTGGCTGTCCACCCAGAACTCGCCGGTCTTCTCCTGCGCCAACGCATTCGAGCGGTACCGGGCGCCCAGCGCTTTGAGGAACGCGCCGCTGTAGGCGCCGCCGAGGTGGTTGCCCTGGCCGCCGCCCCCGTAGTAGAAGATCTTGTCCCCGCCGTATTCGTCACGGATGCGGGCGAAGCCTTCGGCGATCTCGGCGATGGCGGTGTCCCAGTCGATCTCCTCATGGTCGCCCGCGGGGGTGCGCCGCATCGGCGAGGTCAGCCGGGCCCGGTTGTTCTGATAGTGGTCCAGTCGCAACGCCTTGTTGCAGGTGTAGCCCTGCGAGGCGGGGTGCTCCTTGTCGCCGCGGATCTTGGCCAGCGTGCGGCCCCCGAGTTGGACCACGATGCCGCAATTGCATTCGCAGAGGATGCAGGCGGTGGGCTGCCAGTCCGAGGCGGCCGATGAGGTGTCAGGCATTTCCGGGTGTCCTTTCGCCGGTGGCGGCGGTCACGAGGGCGCGTAACTGCCGGTGGATCAGGTCGAGTGCGCCGGTGTCACCGGTCGTGCGGGCGACCAGGACGGCCCCCTCGATCGCGGTGGTGGTCAGCATCGCCAGTTCGGCAGCCCGGTCCGCGGTGACACCGTCGCTGCGCAGCAGTTGCTCGATCAGGCCGGTCCAGCGGACGAAAGCCGCTGCCGCCCGTTCGACGACCGGCGGATTGTCGGCCTCCACGGCGACCGCGACCACCGGGCAGCCGGCCCGGAAACCGGTCTCGGTGAGCTGGCTGCGGAACCCGTCGACCACGGTGTCGAGCGCGTCGAGTGCACTGGTCGCGCCGGATATCCGGCGCGCGATGTGATCGTTCGCGAAATCGACTGCCTCGCAGAGCAGTTGGGTGCGCCCACCGGGGAAGTGATGGTAGGCCGAACCGCGCGGTGCGCCGCTGTGCTCGAGGACGTCGGAGATCGCCGTGGCATGCGCGCCGCGTTCGCGGATGAGCAGCGCCGCGGAGGCGACCATGCGGTCACGGGGTCCGGCCATGGAAGATCCCTTTCCAGCAGATTATGTAGAGCATCATACATAACAATGCTGACCGGGCCAGAGGCAAAAAAATGGCTGCCCCCGCGATCGCGGGAGCAGCCATCTCGGGTGGCTGGGTGGGCTACACCGAAGCCGCCTCGTTGAGCTCGTTGAGGGTGTTGGTCGCCTCCAGGTACTCCTGCACCCAGCGCTCGATGACCGCGGAGGTCTTCTCGACCTTGGCGAACTGACCGACCACCTGGCCGACCGGGTTGAATGCCACGTCCACCGACTCGTTGGGGAACTTGTGCGTCGCGGCCACGGCCATGCCGGAGACCATGTACTGCAACGGCATCCCGAGCGGCTTCGGGTTCTCCGGGTTCTCCCAGGCGTCGGTCCAGTCGTTGCGCAGCATCCGGGCCGGCTTACCGGTGAAGGACCGGCTGCGCACGGTGTCCTTGCTGGTGGCTTTCGCATAGGCGGCGTGCTGCTGCTCGGTGTGCTCGGATTCCTCGACCATCACCCACTGCGAGCCGGTCCAGGCCCCCTGAGTGCCCAGGGCCAGGGCCGCCGCGATCTGCTGACCGCTGCCGATACCGCCGGCGGCCAGCACCGGGACCGGCGCGACCTCCTTGACGACCTGTGGCCACAGCACGATCGAGCCGATCTCGCCGCTGTGTCCGCCGGCCTCGCCGCCCTGGGCGATGATGATGTCGACCCCGGCGTCGGCGTGCTTACGGGCCTGCGACGGCGAGCCGCACAGCGCCGCGACCTTGCGGCCCTCGGCGTGGATGTGCTTGATCATCTCGGCGGGCGGGGTGCCCAGCGCATTGGCGATCAGCGTCATCTTGGGGTGCTTGAGCGCGATCTCGACCTGCGGGGTGGCGGTGGCCTCGGTCCAGCCGAGCAGCTGCAGCGCGTCATCGTCGCTGTGGTCGACCGGCACTCCGTGATCGGCCAGGATCTTCTTGGCGAAGTCGATGTGTTCCTGCGGGACCAGGTCGTTGAGCGTCTTCTTGAGCACCTCGGGATCCATATCGGTGGCGTCCATGCCCTCGTACTTGTTCGGGATCACGATGTCCACGCCGTAGGAGTGGTCGCCGATGTTCTCGTCGATCCAGTTGAGTTCGATCTCAAGCTGCTCCGGGCTGAAGCCGACCGCCCCCAGCACGCCGAATCCGCCTGCCTTGCTGACAGCGACCACCACGTCGCGGCAGTGGGTGAAGGCGAAGATGGGGAATTCGATACCCAATTGGTCGCAGAGGGGAGTGTGCACGCAGGCTCCTATGTTGGGCGATCGCGAATCGCAGACTGAAACGTGTTCTAGTTTAGTATCCCGGCCCTCGATTTGCGCAATGCTCACGGGCTCATTTGTCGCCGCCGACGTCGACACCGTGCGAGAATGCAATTACCGTTTTTCGGAAGTTCCATTAACAGTCACCGTATCCACGATCCCGGGAGAGCCACGATATGAAGGACTGGCTGGCCAACTCTTTGGTGCTGGTGTCCGATTACCGCGTGCCGGACCCGACCGCGGTCTGGCCGCTGTTGCAGCGCCGCACCGAGGCGCTCGCGGGCATGGGCGTCCACCACGTACTGGTCTACACCTCGACGACGGATCCCGAGCGTGTTCTGGTGATCCTCGGCATCCACGCCCGCGAACCGGTGCTGGATCTGCTCCGCTCCCGGGTGTTCTTCGACTGGTTCGACGCCGTCGGGGTCCAGGACCTGCCCGCGGTGTTCGCCGGTGAGCTGTTCGAACGGATCGACTTCGACCACGATGAGCATCCCGCCCCACCGGTGATGGTGTCGATGGTGACCTCGGTCGCCGATATCGCCGCGCTGAACACGCGGGTGCGGGGCGCGGCGAAGGCCTTCCATGCCTCCGGAGTGCAGCGCTTCTGGAGCTTCCGTGCGCTCGACGATCCGCACGAGGTGCTGATCCTGCAGCAGATCGACGACGAACTCAGTGCCCGGCGCTGGTTGCACGATTCCGATGACGCGGCCGAATGGCTCGCCGAAGCCGGTGTGGGCGCCTACCCGCCGGTGTTCATCGGCCAGTTTCAGCAGATGATGCGCATCGAGGGCTGATGTTCGTCTGCCTGTGCAACGGCATCACCAGTCACGAGGTGGCTGATGCGGTGGACGGCGGTGCCGCCACCACCAAACAGGTGGCCGTGGCCTGCGGGGCCGGCGCCGACTGCGGACGCTGCCGGCGCACGGTCCGCGCGATCATCGAATCCCGGGGCGCTGGGCGCGCGACCACCACCGCCGGTCCTCCTCGGAACTGACCTTGAGCACCGGCCAGCCGTTCCTGGCCGCGGCGGCCGCAAGGCCCGGACGGGGATTGACCGCGCTGGGATGTCCGACCGCGTTGAGCACCGGCAGATCCTCGGTGCCGTCGGAGTAGCAGAAGCTCTCGGCCAGATCGATCCCGCGCTGCGCACTGAAGTCCATCACCGCTCGTGCCTTCTGACGGCCCCACACGACGGGTTTGGCGATATGCCCGGTCAGCTTGTTCTCGGCGTCCACCTCGAAGTGGTTGCACAGCACATGCTCGATGCCCAGATGGCGGGCGACCGGCCCGGCGTGCATGGTCAGGGCCGACGAACTCATCGCCACGGTATGCCCGCGCTCCTGGTGTGCGGCGACCACGCGGGTCATCACCGGGAAGAGTCGCCCGGCGATGCGGGTGGTGAACAACTCGTCGCCGAGGGCCTCGAGCTCGGCCAGCGGTTCGCCTACGAGGTATCCCGCCGCGCGCTGGAGCAGCCGGGCGAACTGCATCCGGCCCAGTTTGTAGCGCAGGCTTGCCTCGAAGATCCCGGACAGTTCCCCGAATCCGGACTGCCCGTTGCGGATGCGGTGTCCGGCGTGCGCCGTCGCGGTGAACCCACGGACCAGCGTCCCGTCGAGATCGAAGAACGCACCGATGTGTGGGCCCTGCGGACTCGCGAGTATGGCTGGCAGCGGGTCAGTCACTCTTCCATTGTGCGTGCTGCCGGAATCAGGCCGGATACACCAGACCCTTGCCGGTGCCCAGCGGCAGATCGAGCGTGGTGCGGATGCCCGGTGCGGCCGCCACCACATCGGGGATGGCATTCACGATCCGGCCTGCGGCGGCCAGGATCGCGGCGTAGTTGTGATCACCGCGGCTACTGGTCGGACAGATGTCGACAACGTAGGACGGTTCGCCGCTGATCTCGACGCGGTAGGACCCGCCCGGTTGCGCGGGCTGAGCCCAGTCCGGGCGCAGGTCCTCGCGCACCCGGGTGATGTGTTCGACGACGATCACCGGTTTCCCGCCGACCATGCCGTTGATCTCGAACCGCATCGCGGCCACGGTGCCCTTGGCGATGACGCCGGTGGCGACCGGGATGTCTTCGGGTGCGGGCTCCAGTTCGTAATTCTCGGTGATCTCGTCGACCTCGACACCCAGTCCGGCGGCCAGCATCCGAATAGCCGTGCCCCACGCCGCGCTCAGGATCCCCGGCAGGAACAGCATGCCGGGCTGATCGATCGGGTTGCCGAAGCCCATCACGATCGACATCACCTCGGCGCCGTCGTAGGTGGCGTAGTCGGCGATCTCCATGGTCTTGATCTGATCGATGCGCTGACAGGTGCTGGCGATCGCGAACGGGACCAGGTCGGTGGCAAAACCGGGATCGACACCGGTGATATACACGCTCGAATTGCCCTGTCGTGCTGCATCTTCCACGCGTGCGATGGCCTTCTCCGGCATCGCGCCCCACGGGAACTGCAGACCGCCCGGAGCGGAGCCGACCACGTTGATGCCGGCCGAGAGCGCCGCCATCACATCGCGGGTCGCCTCGACGGGGCGGGTGTCGCCCATGGCGCAGTACACGAGGCAGTCCGGTTTCGCGGCCAGCGCGTCCTCGATACCCAGCGTCGCGGTCACCCCGGTGACGGTGTCCAGTCCGGCGAGTTCACCGGCGTCGCGGCCGACCTTGGCCTCGGTCGACGTGCCCACCGCGACGAGGTCGAAGCGGGGGTCACCGATGAGCTGGATCAGGGACAGTCGGCCGCAGTTTCCGGTGCCGACGAGTGCCACGCGAATGGCCATACAGGACTCCTCACGGTGTTTGGTCTGGTCGCAGTATGCGGGGGTCGGACGCAAATTGGAACAGGTTCTAGTTTATTTCGGCGTTGCGGTAGCCTGACGCCTCATGGGACGCGTGGACGGAAAAGTGGTACTCATCAGCGGCGGCGCACAGGGAATGGGCGCCGCACACGCCAAGATGCTCATCGACGAAGGCGCCAAGGTGGTGGTCGGCGACATCCTCGACGAGAAGGGTGAGGCGCTGGCCGCCGAACTCGGCGACGCCGTGCGGTACGTCCACCTCGATGTCACCGATGCCGAGCAGTGGACCGCAGCGGTCAACACCGCCGTCGAGACCTACGGCAGCCTCACCACGCTGGTCAACAACGCGGGCATCGTCGCGCTGGGCAAGATCGGCCAATTCGATATGGCCAAGTGGCAGAAGGTCATCGACGTCAACCTGACCGGGACCTTCCTGGGCATGCAGGCCGTCGTCGAACAGATGAAGGCCGCCGGCGGTGGCTCGATCATCAACGTGTCCTCGATCGAGGGTCTGCGCGGCGCACCCATGGTGCACCCGTACGTGGCGTCCAAATGGGCGGTGCGCGGGCTGGCCAAGTCCGCCGCGATCGAACTCGGCAAGTTCAACATCCGGATCAACTCGCTGCACCCGGGGTTCATCCGCACCCCGATGACCAAGCACTTCCCCGACGACATGGTCACCTCGCCGCTGGGCCGGCCGGGCCGCTCCGAAGAGGTCTCGACCTTCGTGGTGTTCCTGGCCAGCGACGAGTCCTCGTTCTCCACCGGCGCGGAGTTCGTGGTCGACGGTGGTCTGATCACCGACGTCCCGCACAAGGACCTGTTCTAGGGGCGGTCGGCGCGACGACCGGTCGCCGGGCAGGGCGACCCGGCAGGGCAGGATGGGGGTCAACCCATCACAGGAGGACACCGTGCCCGATTCGACGACGAGGCCAGAAACAACCGAACGGCAGGCCCTTGCCGAGATCACCGCGGAACGCGGGTGGACCCGGCGCGTCGCCGACCGGGTCGACATCTACCTGCGGGGAGCGGCGCGCATCCGGGTGATCTGGCAGGGCGACCAGGCCATCAGCGGGGGATCGCGCTACCACGACGACGGCATGGAGCAATACACCCGCGACCTGGCGACGGTGAAGGGCTGGCTGACGCACTGACGGCGTCGCTGCCTAGGCTCACACCATGACTGTGCGCGCGGGGATCGTGGTGACCGGAACCGAGGTGCTGACCGGGCGCATCCAGGATCTCAACGGGCCCTGGCTCGCCGACCGGCTGCTGGAGCTGGGTGTGGAGCTGGCCTATGTCACCCAGTGCGGTGACCGCGCCGACGATATCGAGGCGCAGTTGCGCTTCCTCGCCGACCAGGGTGTCGACCTCATCATCACCAGCGGCGGACTCGGCCCGACGGCCGATGATCTGACGGTGGCCACCGTCGCGCGATTCGCCGGCCGCGAACTGCTGCTCGACGGCCCCCTCGAAGTCCGCATCGCCGAGATCCTGCGCACCCTGATGGCCGGGCGCCCCGGCGTCGACTTCGAGGCGGTGATGGCCGCCAACCGTAAGCAGGCGATGGTGCCCGCCGGCGCGGAGATCCTGGATCCGGTGGGCACCGCGCCGGGGATCGTCCTGAGCGCAGCCGGGGACGGGCCGACCGTGGTGGTGCTACCCGGCCCGCCACGCGAACTGCAGCCGATGTGGTCGCGTGCGGTCGAAACCCTCGCCGTGCAGCAGGCGATCGCCGGCCGCACCGAATACCGCCAGGAGACCGTCCGGATGTTCGGCCTCGCCGAGTCCGGGCTGGCCGAAACGTTGCGGGAGGCCGAATCCCGTATCGACGGTTTCTCCGACCTGGAGATCACCACCTGCCTTCGCCGCGGTGAACTGGAGATCGTCACCCGCTACGAACCGCCCGCCGCCGACGCCTATGGCGCGTTGATCGACCTGCTGCGGGACCGCCACCGAACCGAGCTGTTCTCCACCGACGGTGCGCTGGTCGACGATCAGGTGGCCGTGCTGCTGTCCGGGCGCCGCTTCGCCACCGCGGAGTCGTGCACGGCGGGCCTGCTGGCCGCCCGGGTCGCGGACCGGGCCGGGTCCTCGGCCTATCTGGTCGGTGGGGTGGTGTCCTACTCCAACGAGGCCAAGGTGGAACTCCTCGGCGTGGACGCGGCACTGATCGACCGGCACGGCGCGGTGTCAGAGCCGGTGGCGCGCGCGATGGCCGAGGGTGCGCTGGCCCGCTTCGACGCCGACACCGCGGTCGGAATCACCGGAATCGCCGGGCCGGGCGGTGGGTCGGCGGAAAAGCCGGTCGGCACGGTATGTTTCGGGGTGGCGCTGAGCGGCAGGCCGACCCTGGTGCGCACGTTGCGACTGCCCGGCGACCGCAGCGACGTGCGCGAGCGCTCGACGACGGTCGCCATGCACATGCTGCGCAACGAACTGCTGTCGCTGCCCCCTGATTAGCCCGCGAACTCGGAGATGATCTGGGAGGCAAGGATTTCCAGGGTCTGATCCGAGGCGCGGTCATGGGTGAACAAGACGACCTGGCCGAATCCCAGGTCCCGCCATTGACGCAGGCGTTCGACGATCATCGGTGCGGTGCCGATCAGCCCGCCCTCGGCCAGTCCGAACCCTGGTCCACCGAAACGTTTCTCGGCGAACTGGCGGACCTTCGGCAGGGACTGCTCGTCGGGTGCCAGGGCCATCACCGCCTCCACCGACATCACGATGGTGGACGGATCACGTCCGATATCGGAGCAGAGCGAGCGCAGCACGGCCAGTTTGTGCTCCAGCTCCCCGAGTGCGTAGGTGGGCACGTTCCACACGTCGGCGTAACGGGCCACCAGTGGCAGGGTGTACTTCTCGCCGACGCCCCCCACCACGATGGGCGGGCGCGGCTGCTGGAACGGGCCGGGACGGATGGGCATATCGCGGATGGCGTAGTGCTCGCCGGTGAAGTCGACGGTGCCGGTGTCGAACGCCTGGGTCAGGATCTCCAGCGATTCGGCCAGTCGCGTCGAACGGGTGGCGAACGAGCCCCAGTGCAGGCCGGTGCGCCCGTGCTCGTCCTCGATGGAGCCGCTGCCGATCCCCAGCTGCAGGCGGCCCGCCGATATCTGATCGAGTGTGGTGGCCATCTTCGCCAGCACCACGGGATGGCGGAACTGGTTGCACAGCACCATATGTCCGACTCGCAGTCGCTCGGTCCGGGCCAGCAGTGCGGTGGCCAGTGTCCAGGCCTCCAGGGAGTCGATCTCGGGCATCCCCGGGCCGTACAGATGGTCGTACAGCCACAGCGACCCGATGCCGAGTTCCTCGCAGCGCTGCGCGCGATGCAGCACGTCGGCGTAGGAGAACGCCATCTGCGGGACGTAGACGCCGATATCGAGCTCACCCATCAGGCGGATATCAGTTCAGTACGGGTGCAAGCCGACGCCACTGCTGCATCGGCAGCGCCGTCAGATCCGCGTCGAGCACCTGGACACACACATGGTCGGCGCCGGCGGCCTTGTGGTCGTTGACCCGCGCCAGGATCGCTTCCTCGTTGCCACACACCACGATTGCATCGACCAGTCGGTCGGTGACCGTGGCCACATCGTCTTCGGTGAACCCGGAGCGCAGCAGGTTGTTCGCATAGTTCGGCATGGCCAGGTAGCCACGCACCCACTCGCGTCCGATCTCGCGGGCGGCGTCGGCGTCGTCGTTGAGCACGGCGGTCTGCTCGGGCAGCAGCAACGGTCCGTCACCGAGGCGCTCCCGGGCGGTCGCGGTGTGCTCGGGGGTGACCAGGTAGGGGTGCGCGCCGCGTGAGCGGTCCGCGGCGAGGCGGAGCATCTTCGGCCCGAGCGCGGCGAGCACCCGGTCCTCGGCGGCGACGGGCTGCTCGGCGGTGTCCAGTCCGTCCAGGAAGGCCGCGGTGGCGGCCAGCGGCTTACGGTAGGTGCCCGGAGCCTTGGAATCGATCAGTGGCGCGTGGCTGACTCCGATGCCCAGCAGGAACCGACGGCCGTGCGCCGCGGACAGCCGCGCGTGTGCGGCCGCCACGTCGGCGGGTTCGTGCATCCAGAGGTTGAGGATGCCGGTGGCGATGGTGACCGTCTTGGTGGCGGTCAGCAGGTTCTCGACCGAATCGAGCACCGGTCCGCCGACGTCGGGAATCCACAGCGCGGTGTAGCCGAGCTCTTCCAGTTCGGCCGCCGCCTCGGCGGCCTGGCCGGCATCGCCGTACCGCAGATGTGAGCTCCAGATCCCGGTTCCCGAAAGTTCCACGTGCCGAACTCCTTTCAGCGGGAGTCGCGGCCGTCGCGATCCCAGATGTCAAGCATCGTACGGAGGATCTCCTCGGCGCAGCCGAGCCCCCCGAGGTGGCTCTCGCCGGGCAGCACCGTCATCTCGGCCTCCGGCAGTCGTGACACCACGTGCGCGCCGTGTGCGAACGGGACGATGTGGTCCTTGTCGCCGTGCCACCAGTGCACCGGGACCTTGACCTCGTCGAGGCGGAATCCCCAGTCGCGGACGAAGTCGACGATGTCGTAGAACGGCGCCGCCAGTTGTTTGCGGCCACCGTTGAGCAGGTCATCGAGGAACATGGCCTTGAACTCGGGGCGCGCGAGCAGCCGGCGGTCACCCTCCGGGGAGATCCGCGCGTAGATCTCCAACGCCGGTGAGCCGACCGGCGCGATGAACTTGATCAGCGTGGCAGCGGCCAATCTGATGGGGGCGCCTGCCAGCTCGAGTACCGGAGCGACCGTCGAGCCGAGGTTCATCAGGCCGCTGGCGATCCCGTCGGGCCCGACATAGGGGGCCACGCCGCCGAGCACACCCGCGGCGACCACCCGGTCGGGCATGGCAGCCGCGGCGGCCAGTGTGTACGGCCCTCCGCCGGAGAGGCCGATCACGGCAAAATTGTCGATGCCGAGGGTGTCGGCGATGGTGCGCAGGTCATCGGCGAAGGCCAGCACGTTGGGGTACTGGTGGGAGGTCGACGATCCGATACCGGGCCGGTCCACCCCGATCAGCCGGATCTTCTCCAGTGCGGCGTAGGCACGTGCCTCGGCGGGTATCTGCCGGCGCGCCCCGGGGGTGCCGTGCAACCAGAAGACAGCCCGGCCCCGGGGGTCGCCGAACTCGGCGAAACCGAGTTGGCGGTCAGCGCTGACGGCGACATTGCCCTCGAGCTTGGGGCGCGCGATGGGAGGAACCATCAGCCGAGTGTGTCATGGATTACAGGGCTGCAATATCGTGCCCTTCGCCACGCGCCGCAGGTCGTCGTGGAATCCTCGGGTGGACGCCGGCTTCGTTGTCAGCCATTGCGATCGAGGAGGACACCATGGACGAGCCGATCGACCGGGGCGCGGTCGCGCTGGCGTTCTCCACCCATCGTTTCGAGGAGTCCCTGCCGCATCTGGCCAGAGACGTCCAGTGGACGATCGTGGGTTACATGGTGCTCGAGGGTGCCGACGCCGTCATCCGCACCTGCCGCGAAACGCGCGAGAGCCTGGCCGACACCGAGACCAGCATGCAGCGCTGTGTGGTCGCGGCCCAGGGCGACGTGGTGGCGGTGGACACCGTGGCCCGATACAGCGGGCCCAACGGCGTGACGGCCGTCGCCGGCTGCGACATCGTCGAGTTCACCGGAACCCAGATCAGCGCCATCACCTCGTATGCGGTGCAGGTCGACCCCGATTGTTCGGGTGCGCCGCCGCGTTAGGCCGCTGATCCGGGTTCGGGTGCGATCAGCGCCGCGCCGCACTGGCGTTGCGCTCGGCCAACGAACGCAACTGTTTCAGCGCGAATTGCCGGCTGCGCCCGGCCGGCGGCAGCACGATACCGGCCCACAGACCCTCCGCCCCCGGAGTCACGCAGGCCTCTTTGGCGCACTGCCAGCGGCGCGGGCAGGCTCGGCACAAGGCCTTTGCCCCTTCATCCGCCGTCGTCGTCCATCGGTCGGGATTCTGTGTGCACGGTGCCGTCCACACTCCGTCTTCGATCGATATCGGATACACGTCCCCCCACCATCCCTTCCGTCTCGATTCGTCGAGGTGCTGGACCATACGTTTGTATCGTACTTACGATACAGACGTATCGACCAGCCGTGGTGGAGTGAGATTGACTACGGTGGCAATTGTGAACTCTGAGGCCGGCGGGACGGGCGCTGAAGTACCACGCAGCGTCGAGAAAATCCGTACCGCGGCGCTGCAGAGTTTCGCCGCGCACGGCACCGCCGCGACGACATTGCGCGGGGTCGCCGCGGCGGCCGGGGTGTCACTCGGGCTCGTGCAACACCATTTCTGCACCAAGGCCGGATTGATCGAGGCCGTCGACCAATATGTCGTCGACGTGGTGATCACCCCGTTGGCGCGGCCCATCCCCGAACTCACCGCCGATTCGGTCTCGGAGGTCGGCAACCGGGTGAACACGATCTTCGCCGAGCACCCCGATGTGGCGGCCTACGTGGGCCGCGCCCTGGTCGACGGGAGCCAGTTGGGCACCACGATCTTCGACAGTCTTTACCAGATCGGCATGGTGCGATGGCAGGAGCGCGCCGAGCGCGGGGAGACCCGCCCGGATATCGACCTGCCATGGGCGGTCATCAACGCGCTGATCCTGCCGCTCGGCGCAGTCAGCATGCGCGGCCATATCGAAAGGCACCTGCCGGGGTCGTTCACCGCTCCGGAGCAACTGCACCGTTGGCGGGACGCGGTGAACGAATTGTTGCGCGAGGGTCTGTTCCGCAGGCCGTAGCGATATCAATCCTTCTCGCCGGCAACCCTTTTGCGGTAGGCCGATGGCGTCTCGCCGCAGAACTGGGCGAAGCTACGGGTGAACGAGCTCAGGTTGTCGAAACCCACCGCCGACGAGGTCGCCTGTACCGACTGGCCGGGGGCGGCCAGCAGTGCCATCGCGCGCAGCATGCGGGCGTGCAGCAGATAGGTCCGCCAGGACAGCCCGAGGGTGTCGGAGAACAACCTGCGCAGCGTCCGTTCGGAGACCGCCACCGCGCGACTGACATCCGCAGCGGTCACCGATGCGAGGTGCTCCTTGGTGTAGGCCAGCGCCGCCGCGACGATCGGGTGATCCGATGTCGGCAGGCTCAGCGGCGCCTCGTGGTCGAGTGCCTCGATGACCAGGTGGGCCATGGTGCGGAAGAAGCCGTCGGACATCTGATCGCTGTGGTCCCGGTCGATCGGCCAGCGCAGGGCGTAGATCATCATCTCGCGGATCAGCGGCGACACCGCGATGATCCGGGCCCGGTCGCCGGTCTCGGGGATCATCTGCGCGTCGAACATCACCGCGACGGTCTTGACGTCCGGGTTCATCACCGCCTGGTGTTCCAGCCCGGCCGGGATCCAGGCGGCCTGCTGGGGCGGCAGCAGGTAATGCCCCGCATCGGTCTCCACCTCGACGACACCCTGCAGGGCGTATTCGATCTGATGAACCTCATGGGAGTGCCAACCGGTGATCAGCCCGTCGCCCTCGTAGAGGTAGCTGCCGGCGAGCGCGTGCCCGCCCCGGCGCAATTCGATGACCGGCCGGCCGGGTTCGTCCAGTTTGGCCGAAAAGGTCAAACCTCTGTCCGATAGCGCAGAGACGGTCACGGAATCCGAGGGTACTAGTTAGGTATGCAGACCGACGACCTGATCCTTGTGAGCATCGACGACCATGTTGTCGAGCCCCCCGACATGTTCCTGAACCACGTACCGGCCAAGTACAAATCAGAGGCCCCGATCGTCGTGACCGACGAGAAGGGGGTCGACCAGTGGATGTATCAGGGGCGCCCGCAAGGGGTCAGCGGCCTCAACGCCGTGGTGTCCTGGCCCGCCGAGGAATGGGGCCGTGACCCCGCCGGGTTCGCCGAGATGCGCCCCGGCGTCTACGACGTGCACGAGCGGGTCCGGGACATGAGCCGCAACGGCATCCTGGCCTCGATGTGCTTTCCGACCTTCACCGGATTCTCCGCACGCCATCTCAACATGCACCGCGAGGACGTCACCCTGGTGATGGTGTCGGCCTACAACGACTGGCACATCGACGAGTGGGCCGGCTCCTACCCGGACCGCTTCATCCCGATCGCCGTGCTGCCGACCTGGAACCCGGAGGCGATGATCAAGGAGATCAAGCGGGTCGCCGCCAAGGGGTGTCGCGCGGTCACGATGCCGGAACTGCCGCACCTGGAGGGACTTCCGAGCTACCACGACGAGGAGTACTGGGGCCCGGTCTTTCAGGCGCTCTCCGACGAACAGGTCGTGATGTGCCTGCACATCGGCACCGGCTTCGGAGCGATCAGCATGGCGCCGAATGCCCCCATCGACAACCTGATCATCCTGGCCACCCAGGTGTCGGCGATGTGTGCCCAGGACCTGCTGTGGGGACCGGCCATGCGCAACTACCCCGACCTCAAGTTCGCCTTCTCCGAGGGCGGTATCGGCTGGATCCCGTTTTACCTGGACCGCAGCGATAGGCACTACACGAACCAGAAATGGCTGCGCCGCGACTTCGGTGACAAGATGCCCAGCGACGTCTTCCGTGAGCACTCGCTGGCCTGCTACGTCACCGACAAGACCTCACTGAAGCTGCGCCATGAGATCGGCATCGACATCATCGCGTGGGAATGCGATTACCCGCACTCGGACTGCTTCTGGCCCGATGCTCCCGAGCAGGTGCTCGCCGAGTTGAACGCCGCAGGCGCCGACGACGCCGACATCAACAAGATCACCTGGGAGAACTCCTGCAGGTTCTTCGGCTGGGATCCGTTCAAGCTCACACCCAAGGAGAAGGCGACCGTCGGCGCGCTGCGGGCCACCGCCACCGATGTCGACACCTCGATCCGGCCGCGCGCGGAGTGGGCGCGACTGTACGACGAAAAGCGGTTCGCTCAGGTCTGATCTTGGTCGCCGGATCCGATCCCGGCACACGCGGCGCTTGATCTAGGCTTGGCGGCATGACCGATCTGGATCGTGCCGCCGCCCGCCGTGAAATCGCCGAAGCCTTGCTGAAGGCACTCGACCGCCGGCACGAGGTGCTCGACATCATCGTCGATGCCACCGACCGGGACGCGGCAGTGGCGGCCATCGCCGAACTGCTCGGGACCACCCACCTGGGCAGTGAGGCGGTCTTCGGGCTGTCGTTCCAGCAGCTGACCAAGGATGCCCGCCGGGGGATTGCGGCCGAGCTGGAGGACCTCAACAGCCAGCTGACCTTCACCCTCAACGAGCGCCCGGCATCATCGGCGGAAACGCTGGTGCTGCGCGCCTTCTCGGGGGAGACCGACCGCGACATCTTCGCCGCCCGGGTGGACGAGTTGCACACCGCGGGCGACGGCACGGGCGGCCCCGCGGGCAGCCTCGATGACGAGATCACCTCTGCGCTGGGCCGTTTGGACGCCGAAGAAGCGGCCTGGTTCGTGGCGCTGGAGGGCGAGGAGAAGGTCGGTCTGGTCCTCGGTGAGCTCGTCGACCATGAGGTCGAGGTGCGTATCTGGATTCGTCCCGATCTGCGCAAGAAGGGCTACGGCACGGCGGCGCTGCGCAAGTCACGCTCGGAGATGGCGATCTACTTCCCGGCGGTGCCGGTCGTCATTCGCGCTCCCGGAGCCGTCGCCCGGTGATCGATCACCTTCGGCAGTAATGCCTTTCGGGCGCTGATCACCAGTCGGCGCGGCTCGCGCCCTGCGCCGGGGGTGCCGCCGTGCCGGGTTCCCCTTCGGGGGTGGTGGCCGACCACGCGGTGCCTTCGCACACCAGGTCGGTCGGCAGCGAGATCTCACTCGGCAGTGTCACCGGCAAGCCGGGCACGGTCGGCAGGGCAAGTGGGGGCGGCGGTGTCGCCGCCAGCACTGCCGGGGCCGAGGCCAGCATCGGCAGAACATTGCCCGCCGCCTCGGCGACGCCTGCGGCGGCGGGTGCCCCGATCGCCACGGGTGGCGCGACCGCGGCCTCGACCGGCGCGGCGGGCGCAAGCGGTGCCGCGGCGTCCACGAGTGCGACATCCGGCGGTGGTGGCGGCGCGTCGACCGGCGCGGGCGCCACGATCTCGGCCGGCGGAACAACGGCCTCGACCGGCGCGGGCGGTGCGGCCTCGACGGGCACCGGGGGCGGTGCCGCCTCGACCGGCGGTGGCGGTGGTGCTGCGGCGGCCGGCGGTGGCGGGGGAGCCGCGGCGAGCGGTGGTGGTGCGGTCTCCACCGGATTGACCGCGGCGGCCTCGATCAGCGGTGCGGCCATCGGAGCGGCCGGTGCGGCCATCGGGATCCCCGCAGGGACGGGCACCGGGACCGGCGGAACGCCGGCGGGCAGCGGCGGGGTGACGATCGGTACGGCCGGGGCCGTACCGACCGGTGCCGGCACGGGGAGCGCGGCGGGCACCGGTGCGGCCATCGGGGCCACCGGCGGTCCGGCCATCGCGCGCTCGAGCACCGACATCGCCGCGGGCTCCGCAGGGGCGGCTTCGATTGCGGCGGGCACCGCTGGGGCAGCCGGGGCCGCGATCTCCGCCGGGGGCCCCGGGACGGCAGCGGCCTCGATCAGCGGTGCCGCGACCTCCGTGGGTGCCGGAGGTGGAGGTGGTGCGAAGGCTTCGTTCAGCGCCGCGGCACCACCCTCCAAGGACTGCGGGATGATCTCCGGGGAGGCGGCGAGGTCGGAGACCATGTCAAGGCACGGCACTCCAGGGCTGGGCTCAGCAAAGACCGCCGGGCTCAACGCGAGCACACCGCAGTAAAGACCTGCCGTCGCAAACGATGTCAGCATGATCCGATTTGTGCTGCGTGGCATAGATTCCCGGTCTCCCTGCGACTGACGACGAGGGGAACCTATCGCGATCTCGACAGTGCGCAAACCGCTGATTTCGGCCGACACCGATCCGATACGAAGCGGTGGCCGTCCTGTGACTGCCGCGGGGCATGCTGTCGCGTCGCCACTGAAAAGTGCAGCGGGCGAGCCCATTTCTCCCACCCGCGGTGGGTCAGAGTCCGGCGGCCTGTTCCAGCGCCGCCAGCGAATCCTCCAGGTGGGTCAGCAACCTCTGCAGATGCGGCACGCTGCGGCGGCACCCGACCAGTCCGAAGTCCAGGTTGTCGGCGTTGTTGGTCAGGGTGATGTTCAGTGCCTGTCCGTCCAGGGCGATGGACATCGGGTAATTGCCGTCCAGCCTGGCGCCGTTCCAGTACATCGGTTCCCGCGCGCCGGGCACATTGGAGATGACGATGTTGAACGGCGGTGGTGCCGAGGACACGAATCCGGGCACCAAGCTGAGTCCTAGTCCGGCGACCAGGAAGCCGGACAGCGCCAGCGCCTGGGTGCGCGGTAGCTCGCTGAAAACCCGCTTGTTGTCCCGCATCGACGCGCCGATCGCTTCCAGGCGTTTCATCGGGTCCACGACGTCGGTGGCCAGATTGCACAGGATCGTGCCGACCATGTTGCCGCCGGCGTCCTGCTCGTGTTCGCCGCGCAGGCTGACCGGAACCATTGCCACCAAAGGTGTTTCGGGCAGCGCGTGCTGCTCGTCGAGATAGGCGCGCAGCGCTCCCGCACACATCGCAAGCACCACATCGTTGACGGTCGATCCCGGCGCAGCCTCTTTGACCGACCTGAGCCGTGCCAGCTTCCAGGACTGGGCAGCGCATCGGCGCGCTCCGCCGATCGGCACGTTGAACATGGTCTTCGGTGCCCGGAACGGCAGCGTCAACTGTTGTTCGAAGAGGGCCGAGCGGGCCAGCGAGATGGTCGAGGGGGCGATACCGGCCACCGCTCCTGCGGCACCGGTGAGCGTACCCACCAAGGAGGAGCCCGGACTGACAGACTTCGCTGCCCGCTTCTTGGCCTGCAGCGTCCAGGGCACCCGGACCTCGCGGTCGGCCGGATCGGATGCCAGCGTGCGAATCATGAGACGCTGCGCGGACACCCCGTCGATCAGGGAATGGTGGATCTTGGTGTAGACCGCGAAGCGCCCGTCGTTGAGCCCCTCGATGATGTAGGCCTCCCACAGCGGTCGGTGCCTGTCGAGCAGCGTGCCGTGCATCCGTGAGATCAGCTCGAGTAGGTCGCGGACCCGGCCCGGACGCGGCAGGCCGGAACGGCGCAGGTGGTAGTCGACATCCACCTCGCTGTCCAAAGTCCATGCCACATTGGTGATTCCACCGAAGAAGCTGGCCGGGTGTTTGCGGAACGTCGGCTGGAAGTCCTCGTTGCCGGCTATCGACGCATACAGGTCGGCGACGAAATCGGGTCCGGCGTCGGCCGGCGGTTCGAACAGTTGCAGCCCGCCCACATGCATCGGGTGTTCCCGTGACTCGCCGACGAGGAACAGCGCATCGGTCGGTGAGATCAGCTTCATGCCGCCACGCTACCCATACCGTCGGCGGGTGGTAGGCGATTGCTCAGGCGGGTCGGGTGGCGACGGGCACACGGGCCACCGGGGCCGGGACGACCGGGACCCGCACCGCAGGTGCCGGGACGACGGGGGCCGCGACGGCGGGGGCCGGCACCGCGGGTGCGACGGCGGCGGGTGCGGGCGCAACGGGTGCCGCCGCCGGCGGCGGAGCGGGCGGGGTGACACCGAGCACGCGCAGTAGGTCCGGCTTCATCGCCTGCAGCTGTGAACCCCAGTAACCCCAGCTGTGGGTGCCGTCCTTGGGGAAGTTGAACACCCCGTTGCGGCCGCCGGCTGCCAGATACCGTTGCTGGAAGGTCTTATTGGTGTTCAGCGTGATGTTCTCCAGGAACTGGGAACTGAACATGCCGCCGAAATCGCCCGCGTTGTCGAGTTCGGACGGTGTGCCGTCGCCGCAGTAGACCCAGACCGCGGTGC
The DNA here is from genome assembly GCA_030499155.1 of Mycolicibacterium frederiksbergense. Lineage (GTDB taxonomy): Bacteria > Actinomycetota > Actinomycetes > Mycobacteriales > Mycobacteriaceae > Mycobacterium > Mycobacterium frederiksbergense_A. Next base: position 4,334,411 of record JAUKNU010000001.1, read on the forward strand.
GGTTGGCGGCCAGCATGGCGACGTTGACCATCGGATCGTTGCGGCGCCAGGCCGGATCGCTGGTCTGTCCCCACATATCGGTGGCGTTGTAACCGCCGGCATCCCGCATCGCCAGTCCGATCAGTGTCGGCCACAGGCCCAGTGACGGGTTGACGAAACCGGACAGCGAGGCGGCGAAGATGAACTGGGCGGGGTGCCAGATCGCCAGCGTCAGCGCTGAGCCGCCCGACATCGACAGGCCGACAACGGCATTGCCCACTGGGCTGACGCCACGGTTGGCGGCCAGCCAGGCCGGCAGCTCCTGGGTCAGGAAGGTTTCCCACTTGTAGGTGATGGGGCCGGCGCTGCCCACCGCGGGCTGGTACCAGTCGGAGTAGAAGCTCGACTGACCACCGACCGGCATCACCATCGACAGCCCGGAATCGTGGTACCACTCGAAGGCGGCGGTATTGATGTCCCACCCGCTGAAATCGTCCTGCGCCCGCAGACCGTCGAGCAGGTACACGGCATGGGGCCCGCCGCCCTGGAACTCGACGCGGATGTTGCGTCCCATCGCCGCGGAGGGAATGTCCAGTTGTTCGATGGGCAGACCGGGGCGGGAGAACGCGGCGGCGGGTGGCGCGCTGGCCAGCGACCCGAGCACCATCGTCGCGAGAGCGGCGGACATGCCCCGGCGCAGCCACCGACGCATCGTTGTCGAAGGCGTCATACCTGGCAAGTTAACAAAACGACGAGGGCCGCCGGTGATCCGACGCGGGCTGTGATCGCGTTGTGATGTAACGGTTTTGACTCAGGCCGGCACGACGATGACGAGATCGTTGCCGGTGCGCTCGACCCGCATACCCGCCTTTCGTGCGACGGCGGCGACCTTGGCCGCGTCGTCGGGTTCGGACCTGCTACTGACCAGCGCGCGAGCCAGTTTGCCCTTGTGTGCCTTGTTGAAATGGCTGACGACCGTGCGGTGTCCGTCGGCGTGTTCGGCCAGCACGTTGACCCGGACCGCGCCGTCGAGCCGGCCGAGCGCGGCATAGGATCCCGATCGCAGATCGACCACCAACTCGTCGGCGGCGATCTCGCCCAGCGCCGGCTCGAGCACGGGTTTCCAGCGAGCCGCCAGCGTCGGCCGGCCGGGCAGTTTGGCGGACGCGGACAATCGGTACGCCGGTACCGGATCGTCGGCCCGGAGCAGCCCGAACAGCGCCGATCCGACAGCGAGTCGGGCCCGCGCGCGGACCGCGCTCGCCCCGCTCAGCGATCCGACGTCGAGGGCGTCATAGAGCACCCCGGTGTAGCGGTCGATCGCCGGCAGCGTCGGTGTGGTCATCAGAGTGGCATTGCGCACGATCTCGGCGTCCTGTTTCGCGGTCAGGCCGAGGGCCCGGCGGCAGGCGGGCACGTCGGCGGCCAGTGCGGCGACCTCTCCGGTGAGTTCGGTACGTACGCCGGTCAGTGCGGGGAAGCTGAGTCGGTCCAGTCGCAGCGGAGGGCCATCGCCCCCGGATCGCTTGGTTTCCGACGGCGGCAGCAGCACGATCACGCTGAGAGGTTAGCCGAGCCCGGGACGCCGGCCCGACCGCAGAGTCCGAGCAAGCGCTTGGTGTAACGCGACAAGAAAATGTCGCCGGGTTAGCTGAATTACGCGCATTTGCGCGCGGGGGCGAAAACCTTGGGTGGGCGCTCGGGCAAGGCATTGACAATGGTGCATTCGATATTCGACGATCGGCGTGTTCGATCAGGTGAGGATCGGTGCGGGGGTCGATCGAGGTTTGTTGCAACTGCGGTGCAGAAGGATCGCAGGAGCATTGCAGAACGATGCAAAGGATCCGGTTGTGCAGGCGACGCGCAGAATATCTGCGATCATGGGTAACGGACGACGCGCGGTTGCTCTGCGCGGTGTATTAGCTGCCGCCGTTATTCACTCGGCCAAGCGCGTTGACTCCGCACATTCCGTGTCCACGATTCGATCGCACGACGACCGCTTGCCGCGGTCGCCGCAGATGACAGGGGAGCTTCCGTGACAGCTCAGGACATTGTCGGCGCCGAGCCCGGCGGCACCGACGATCATGGAATCGCGGTGGATGTGCGGGTACGTGTGCATGCCGGGACCGATGACGAGGAACTCGGTCTCGTCGTCGACGACTTCGGGGACAGTGCAGGTTATTCCGTGGACATCGGTGACAACCACATCGCCGATCCGGCTCGGCGTTGGGCGGTTCTGCTCGACACGGGCTCGTTGACCTTCGTCAACAGCGACGTGCTCACCCCGGAGTAACCCGGTCAGTCCTGGTTGGGCAGCCGGTCCAGCAGTTCGTCGAGGAAGCCGCCGGCTTCACGGCCCGCCCGTGCGGTGTCCTGCGCGGCGATCGCTTCGATCAGTCCCCGGTGTCGGGCGAACTCGGCGACGGGCTGCACCTCCTGGGTGGTGATCACGCTCGCCGACACCACCTCGGTGAGACCGCGGTAGAGCTCGGTCAGCACGGGGTTGTGTGAGGTCTTGACCACCGCGAAGTGCAGTTCGGCATCCGCTCGGGCGAAGTCGTCGCCGCCTTCCGCACGCAACGCTTCACTGCGATCCAGCAGCTTCCAGAGTTCATCGAGGTCCTCGGACGTCCGTGCGGTCGCGGCCAGCCGGGCCCCTTCGACCTCCAGGCAGCGACGGACCTGAAGGACGTCGCGAAATTCGGTGCCGCACAACCTGTGAAGTGCTCCGGAGACCTCGCTGGTGGCCCGGACATAGGTACCGTCGCCCTGGCGGACTTCGAGGATGCCACTGTGCGCGAGTGCTCGGACGGCTTCGCGCACGGTGTTGCGGCCGACCCCCAGCGTCTCGGCGAGTGCGGGTTCGGTCGGGATCCTGGTGTCGACAGGCCACTCGCCGGCGCTGACCGACGAGCGCAGCTGTTCGATGACCTGGTCGACCAGCCCGGTGCGGCGTGTGGTGGCCAACGGCACAGAAACCCCTTTCATCCAATCATGGGATGTATGGCAGGGTAGTTCAGGTGAACGGAAGTCGCCACACGAGCGCGCTCGACGACGCCGCGCCCGACCTCGACGGATCGGTGGAGCTGCGGCGCCCCGAGGTGGCGGCCGGTGGTGCGCTCCTGGTCGTGGCGGTCGTGCTCACCGCACTGAACCTGCGGCCCGCGATCACCAGCGTGGGGCCCTTGCTGGGGGACATGCGTGACGATCTGGGCACCTCGGCGCTGTGGGCCGGGCTGCTGACAACCCTGCCGGGTCTGTGCTTTGCCGCGGCGGGCCTCACTGCGCCGTGGCTGGCTCGTCGCTTCGGCATCGGGTCGGCGATCGCGGCTGCGCTGCTGGTCCTCACCACCGGGCTGCTGCTCCGGGTGATCGACGGTCCGCATGTCGTCATCGGCGGCACGCTCGTCGCCACCGCGGGCATCGCATTGATCAACGTGCTGATCCCGGTGGTGATCAAGGGCTCCTTCCCCGCCCGGATCGGCTTGATGACGGGCATCTACACGGCAGCGCTGCAGGGCGGCGGGGCGGCAGGCTCGGCCGTCACACCCGCCCTCGACGAGGCGCTCGGCGGCTGGAGATTCGCACTGGGCGCCTGGGCCGTTCTGGCGGCCGCGGCGCTGATCGTGTGGTTGATCGCGATGCAGCGCCGGCGGGCCGCGGCCGGGCCCGCCCCGCGGATGACGACCGTCGTCCCGAACGGGCGCTCGCTGCTGCGCAGCCGGCTGGCCTGGATCATCACCGGATTCTTCGGCTGCCAGTCATTGCTGGCCTACGTGGTGATGGGCTGGCTGCCGCAGGTGTTCATCGACAACGGCATGAGCAAGGGCGATGCCGGTCTCCTCCTCGGTCTCAACGCCGTCATCGCGGTGCCGATCAGCATCGTGGTCGCCCCGATGGCCTCGCGGCGACCGAGTCAGAGCGCCTGGATTGTCGGGCTGGGGCTGCTGGGCATCACCGGTGTGGCGGGCCTGGCGATCGCGCCGGCCGCCGCGCCCCTGCTGTGGACGGTGTTGTTGGGACTGGGTATGAGTGTGTTCTCGCTGGCGCTCGCGGTCATCGCGTTGCGGGCCCGGACCGCCGAGGACACCGCGCGGTTGTCCGGCATGGTTCAGGGTCTGGGATATCTGCTGGCCGGCGTCGGACCGTTCGCCTTCGGTCTGCTGCATGAACTCAGCGGCGGCTGGACGGTGCCCTGGGTGATGTTGATGGTGGTCTACGTCATCCAGATCGTCCTGGGGGCCCTGGCGGGCCGGCCCAGGTACGTCTAGACGGTCGTTACAGCGGGAACGTCGCCGGGGGAGCCGGCGGCGGGGGAGCCTGCGGAGCAGGCGGCGGCGGCACGTCCAGCGGAACCGGCGCGATCGCGTCTGCGGGCGGGGGTGGCAGTTCGCCCGGGGGCGGGGGAGCGAAGCCGGGCGGCGGAGGTGGAATCACGCCGTCCGGTGCGGGCTGTGCGGGCGGATCCATCGGCAGGTACATGTGCTTGGTGAACTGCGACTGGTAGGCGCCGCCGCCACCGATCTTGACGCCACCACCCTCACCGGAGGAGACGGGTGTGCCGTCGGGCAGGGTGACGGCCGTGTGGCCGCTGTTCCAGCCGATGACGAGTGCCCCGGGCGCAGTGCCGTACCGGAAGCCGCGGGCCAGCAGGGCGCTTTCCTGGTTTCCGGTGTTGAACCGGTCACCGAACACCGGTCGATTGGTCGCGGCGTTGCTGACCCATGATGCCAGGCCCGAGCAGTCGGTCCCTGCGGGGGAATCCCCGCCCGAAATGTATGGCGTCCCTGACACCTGGCTCACAAGCGCCAGAAGTGAAGCTACAGCAAACATGCGGACGGACGTTAACAGAGCAGTTTGCAGGCGGGCAAAATTCTGTGACCCCCTTCACATCTCGCTAAACGCCCAGTACAGCTCACACAAAGGCGACTGAACGCCTTTGTCCGAGGGCGTAATTCAAGGGTGTCTCTGCATCGATCTTGAGTTTTCGCAAAGTTCTTGTGAGCCTTGCGGCCTCGGTCGTGTGACTTGAGATTTGTTGAGCTGCTTCATCATTCAAAACTGCTGGGATGCAACGCATTCCGGACCGCTGGCAAGGGTGCGCAAAATGGCTGCCCCGAAGGCTCCGAGGCGGCCATCCTGTGTGATTCGCCGGTGACGCTGCTCGATCTCATGACCAACCCTGGTCTGGTTCGCGTGCACCGGCGGCGACCGGCTGCTGGGGCCACGGCTGGGCGACCGGGCGCCGGCGCACTCGCTGCGGCCACCAGAACCACTTGCCCAGCATCGCCGCGATGGCCGGTGTCATGAACGCCCGGATCACCAGGGTGTCGAACAGCAGACCCAGACCGATCGTGGTGCCCACCTGTCCGATCACCGTCAGCTCGCTGACCGCCATGGACATCATGGTGAACGCGAACACCAGACCCGCCGAAGTCACCACCGAACCGGTGCCGCCCATGGCCCGGATGATGCCGGTGTTCACGCCCGCGTGGATCTCTTCCTTGAGGCGCGCGACGAGCAACAGGTTGTAGTCCGCGCCGACGGCCAACAGCACGATCACCGCCATCGCCAGCACCATCCAGTGCAAGGGGATCCCGATGATGTGCTGCCAGATCAACACGGACAGCCCGAACGCCGACCCCAGCGAGACCGTCACCGTGCCGACGATCACCGCGGCCGCCACCACGCTGCGGGTGATGATCAGCATGATGATGAAAATCAGTCCGATGGAGGCGATTCCGGCGATGATCAGATCCCATTTGGATCCTTCGGCCATGTCCTTGAACACCGAGGCGGTGCCGGCGAGGTAGACCTTGGACCCCTCCAGCGGGGTGCCCTTGATGGCCTCCTTGGCCGCCTGCTTGATCGCATCGATATGGGCGATACCCTCCGGGCTCATCGGGTCGTTCTCGTGGCTGATGATGAAGCGCACCGCGTGTCCGTCGGGGGACAGGAAGTTCTTCATCCCGCGCTTGAAGTCCTCGTTCTCGAAGGTCTCCGGCGGCAGGTAGAAGGAGTCGTCGTTCTGCGCGGCGTCGAAGGCCTCACCCATGGCCGACGAATTGTCCTGCATCGCCGACGTCTGATCCTGTATCCCCTTCTGGGTCTGATACATGGTCAGCATGTAGGTCTTCATGTTCTTCATGGTCTCGAGCATCGCCGGCATGATCGCCACCATCTGCGGCATCAACGCATCCAGGCGTTCCATGTCCGGGATGAGATCCTGGATGCCGTCGGTCATCACGTCGATGCCGTCGAGGGTGTCGAAGATCGAGCGCAGCGCCCAGCAGCCGGGAATGTTGAAGCAGTGCGGTTCCCAGTAGAAGTAGTTGCGGATCGGGCGGAAGAAATCGTCGAAATTGCTGATGTTGTCTCGCAATTCGGCGATGTCGAGCGTCATGGCCTTCATCTTGACGACCATCGAGTGCGTGGTCGCGGCCATCTGCACGGTGATGGCGCTCATCTTCTCCATGTTGTCGATGGTCGACTGCATGTCGTCGGCCTGCTTGAGCATGTCGGCCATCATGTCCTGCTGGTACTTCTCGTTCATTTTCTGCGTGGTGCCCTGCATGCTGATCTGGAACGGGATCGAGGTGTGCTCGATCGGCGTTCCCTGCGGCCGGGTGATGGCCTGCACACGGCCGACCCCGGGCACCCGGAAAACGGACTTGGCGATCTTGTCGATCACCAGGAAGTCCGCGGAGTTACGCAGATCGTGATCGCTCTCGATCAGCAGCAGTTCCGGATTCATCCGGGCCTGCGAGAAATGCCGGTCCGCCGCGGCGTAGCCGACCTGCGCGGGAAGATCGGCGGGCAGATACTGGCGGTCGTTGTAATTGGTCTGATAGCCGGGCAGCGCCAGCAGACCGACCATCGACAAAGCGATCGTTCCCACCAGCACCGGTCCGGGCCAGCGCACGATGACCGCGCCGATCTTGCGCCAGCCGCGGGTACGCATGGCGCGCTTGGGCTCCAGGATCGTGCCGAACCGGGTGGCGACCGAGATGACGGCGGGTCCCAGCGTCAGGGCCGCCAGCACCGCCACCACCATGCCGATGGACAACGGGATGCCCAGCGACATGAAATACGGGAGCTTCGTGAAATGCAGGCAGAACGTCGCACCCGCGATCGTCAGGCCCGAGCCGAGCACGACGTGCGCGGTGCCGTGGACATGGTGTAGTACGCGGATTCCCGGTCCTCACCGGCCGCACGCGCCTCCTGGTATCTGCCTATCAGGAAGATGGCGTAGTCGGTGGATGCGGCGATCGCCAGGGTCACCAGCAGGTTCACCGCGAACATGGAGAGTCCGATGATCTCGTGGTAGCCCAGGAAGGCCACCACGCCGCGGGTGATGCCGAGTTCGACGACGACCATCGCCAGCACCAGCACCGTGGTGACCACCGACCGGTAGATGATCAGCAGCATGGCGATGATGACCGTGAAGGTCAGCAGCTCGATGACTTGCACGCTGCGGTCGCTGGCGATGTGTTGATCGGCGGCCAGCGCAGACGGGCCCGTGACGTATGCCTTGACGCCGGGTGGTGGGGCGAGGCTCTCGACAATCTCCTGGGCGGCCTCCACCGACTCGTTGGCCAGCGCCTCACCCTGGTTGCCGGCGAGATACACCTGGACGTAGGCGGCCTTGCCGTCGGAGCTCTGCGCGCCCGAGGCCGTCAGCGGATCGCCCCAGAAATCCTGGATGTGCTCGACGTGCTCGGCGTCGGCTTCCAGCTTGTCGATCATCTCGTCGTAGAACGCGTGCGCCGCCTCGCCGAGTGGCTCGTCGCCTTCGAGCACGATCATGATCGAGCTGTCGGAACTGAATTCCTCGAAGACCGAGCCGACGCGTTTCATCGCGATCATCGACGGTGCGCTGTCCGGGCTCATCGACACCGCGCGCATCTGCCCGACCGTTTCCAGCTGCGGGACAATGGTGTTGAGCACGATCAGCAGCCCGATCCAGGCCAGGATGATCGGGACGGCCAGGGTGCGGATGGTGCGCGGGATGGCGCCCCGACGCTGCGACTCGGCGGCCGCAATGGCGTCGGTGCGGGGCTCGTTGCTGAAGGTCATGCGGCCACCTCGCAGGCTCGGGTGCCGCATGGGTTGCTGTCGATTCGCTCGCTGCGCTCGCTCATGCGCTCTTCACCAGGCAGTAGGTGTGGGCGCCGACGCCGTCGACGGTGCGCTCATCCTTCACCTCGTCATCGACGGTGATCCGGCACGACAGCGTGCTGCCATCGCCCTGCCCGGAAATGGTCGGGAACACCGAGGGCGCGGTGGTGCTCAGCGTGATCTCCCACGGCAACGTCACATTGTCGGCGCGCACCGGGCGCGCATCGAGATCCATGTAGTTCACATTGGCCGTCGCCCCGGGCTCGCCCCACACCTCGTACTTGACGACCTTCGGGTCGAACGGCTCGGTGTCATCGGAGGCGCTGTTCTCGGTCGAGATGTAGCCGGGGCCGGTGCCGAAGAAGGTGCGCACCCGCATCACGGTGAACGTCGCCACCAGGACCACCGCCACGATGACCAGGGGGATCCACGCGCGTTTCAGAATCGTCGTCATCGTGAATCGAGTTCCCCGCTGCCTTTTCTCACCTCGTCGCGACCTCGGGAGTCGTTCAACACCGGTGCAGGCCGGCGACTTTGAAAACTCTCACCTTCGCCACAGGTTAGCTAAGGTAAGCGAGAGCTTAGCTCATATAACAGAGTTGCGCCCCCTCGATATTGTGCAGTCGCACAGCGCGCCGACCGGTGCCCGTTTTCATGTCCTCTATCAGCGGCGATGTCATAGTGCACCACGCCCTCCGGTGCCGGCGCGCGGGCTCGGCGGAGCTTTCAGCAACCTCTCAGCCGGCCTCCGCGAGGCTCCTGTGACGCCACCCACGGAATTCCGGTTTGCGCCGGATCGGGCCTACCCTTGTCGGTCATGGGGTTCACAAAGCCGATGATCACCGCTGCCGGGCTGGCGCTCGCCGGACTGATCGCCGCGGGTCCGGCAGTCGCCGAGCCCACCGAGCCGGCCCCGCCGGCTCCGCCCGTCAGCTCCGAACCTGCGCCCGATGCGCCGCCACCGGCCGCACCGCTGAACGTCATCGACAAGGACGGCACTTACCAGGTGGGCACCGATATCGTGCCCGGCGTCTATGCCTCCGCCGGTCCGTTCCCCGAGGGCACCTGCTCCTGGCGGCGGATGGCGCCGGTCGTCACCGAGGGCGAGCCCGGCGAGACGCTGGACCGGGCCTTCACCAAACAGCCCCAGATCGTCGAGATCAAGGCCGAGGACGGCTCGTTCAAAACCACCGGGTGCCAGACCTGGACGCTGACCAACCAGCCGCCACCCGCGCCCGGGATGTCTCCGGTGATGGCCGCGCTGCAGTGGAAGCTCTATATGGACACGCTGAACCGCAACGCCGCGCAGTTCGAGGCAAACCCGCCGCAACCTGCGCCCGCGCCGCCGGGTGCGCCCGGATCGTAAAGCGTCAGCAACGGCCCGTTTTCGGCCTCACCCAGCCGAGCCGGTAGCGCTGTTATTCTTCGATCACTGCCGGCTGCCTGGACGTTGGGGAGCGGTCCGCCCGGCCAGCGCGCGTAAGCGTAAGTGAAAAGCCGGAACTCGGGGAAAGAGTGTTGTGCGTAGCGGAGAAATCAAGGCCCTCACCGGTCTTCGTTTCTTCGCCGCAATCTGGGTCGTGCTGTTCCACTTTCGCCCGCTGCTCGCGCAGGCGGTGCCGGATGTCAGTTCCGCGCTGGCGCCCGTGCTCGACAGCGGCGCACAGGGCGTCGATCTGTTCTTCATCCTGAGCGGTTTCGTACTGGCCTGGAACTATCTGGACCGGATGGGTCCGTCCTGGTCGACCCGCGACACCCTGCATTTCCTGTGGATGCGGCTGGCCAGGGTGTGGCCGGTCTATCTGGTGACCCTGCATCTGGCCGCGCTGTGGATCATCTTCACCCTCAACGTCGGGCACGTCCCGGCAGAGAACGCCGACACCCTGACCGCGACCAGCTACATACGTCAGCTCTTCCTGGTGCAACTGTGGTTCCAGCCTTACTTCGACGGCTCCAGCTGGGACGGCCCGGCCTGGTCGATCAGCGCCGAGTGGCTGGCGTACCTGACCTTCGGCTTCCTGGCGCTGGTCATCTTCCGGCTGGCGCGGGCCACCCGCGCGCGCAGCCTGCTTCTGCTGGCGTTCGCGACGACCCTGCCGCCGGTGATGTTCCTGCTGGCCAGCGGCCAGTTCTACACGCCGTGGAGCTGGTTGCCCCGCATCCTGCTGCAGTTCACCGCCGGAGCGATCGCCTGCGCGGCGGTGCGCCGGCTCGATCCCGGCGATCGCACCCGGATGCTGGCGGGCGCGGGTTCCATAGTCCTGTTCGGGGCGATCATCGGCACGCTGTACTGGCTGGACGGGCATCCCATTCCCGGGGTGATGGACAGCGGCGGCGTGGTGGATCTGCTGTTCGTCCCGCTGGTCGTGATGCTGTCCATCGGGGCGGGCACGCTGCCCGCGCTGCTGTCGACCCGCATTCTGGTCTATGGCGGGCAGATCTCGTTCAGCCTGTACATGGTTCATGAGCTGGTGCACACCGCGTGGAACTGGGCAGCAGAGCAGTTCGCGTTGGTGTTGGCGTCCCCGGCCGGGCCGTGGTGGTTGACCGCGATCTTCGCGGTGACGCTGGCCTGCGCGGCGCTGCTGTATCACGTGGTGGAGGAGCCGGCCCGGCATTGGATGCGCCGCATGGTCGACATCCGGGGAACCGTGCCCAGAATGCAGGCGGCCGACACCGACCGCACCGAGTCCAAATTGTCGGCCTGACGCGAATGCTTCTGTGCGGCAGTTTATCTGCGTGGTCCAGTACGCTTACGCGGGTACTTCAAGCAGGAGGATGTCGTGCGTCGTGTGGCCGGTCTGGTGGTCTCGCTTGCGCTGTTGGTCACCGCTGTACCGCTCGCTGCACCGTCGGTGCAGCTCGCCGGGCGGGAATCAGCGCTCAGCCGGGTCGCCGTCATCAGCGACTCCTACACCACCGGCACCGACCTCGGCGGTCTCGGCGTCAATGGCTGGCCGGCGCTGGCCTGGCGGATCCTGGCCGATCAGGGCAGGCCGGTCGCGGCCGACGTCGCGGCCGAGGGGCGTGCCGGCTACGGGGTGCGCGGCGATCACAACAGCACGTTCGGTGACCTCACCGCGCGGGCTGTCCGACCCGACGATGCTCTGGTGGTGTTCTTCGGGTCCCGCAATGACCAGCCGGTCGACGCGTTGGACGTGGCGGGATTGGCCAGAGACGCTCTCGATCTCGCGCGGCACCGGGCGCCGGCGGCGCGCTTGCTGGTGATCGGGCCACCGTGGCCCACCGCAGACGTTCCCGTGCGGATCACCCAGATCCGGGATGCCCTGTCCATCGTCGCCACGGCGTCGGGGGCCCGATTCGTGGATCCGCTCGCCGAACGCTGGTTTGTCGGCAGACCCGATCTGATCGCCGTCGACGGAGTGCACCCCACCGATGGCGGGCATCGCTATCTGGCCGAGCGGATCGCCGGACTCATTGCGGCGGAGCTGCCTCCGGTCCGCTAGGCGTGCGCGCGGCGGCGTGCCTTGTCCTTCAACGGTTCCGGAAGGGCGTCGGCGACGAGCAGTGACGGCAGCAGGCTGGGATCCTTCATCATCGCGCGGAACACCAGCGCGATCGTCACATCATGGCCGGGGCGCTCCAGGATCTCGATCGAATCGCCGGCACGCACCACTCCGGGCGTGATGATGCGCAGATAGGCACCGGGCACACCACGATCGGTGAATCGCTTGATCCAGTTGTCGATCTCCAGCCACGACGAGAACGTCCGGCACGGTGTGCGGGGCCGGGTCACCTCCAGGACCAGGCCGCCGTCTCCGACGCGCCAACGTTCACCGACGACCGCGTTCGTGACGTCGATGCCCGCCGTGGTCAGGTTCTCCCCGAAGGCGCCGTTGCCGATCTGCCGGTCGAGTTCGCTCTCCCAGGCATCGAGATCCTCCCTGGCGTAGGCGTACACGGCTTGATCGTCGCCGCCGTGGTGCTTCTGCTCGCTCACAAGATCGCCCACCAACCCGCTGCCCAGACCACCCCGCATCGGACCGGGCGGGCGCACGTCGACGGCGGTATCGGTGGGGCGCTTGTCGATGCCGGTCGGCTTCTTGAGGGTGTCGGGGTTGGTCCGCGGATGGGCGATGTTCACTGTCAGCACGCTCGACATGCGGTCAGCCTAGTGGCACCCGGACGGTACGGCCTTCCGCATAACCTGACACCCATGTTCGTCACTCCGCACTACGGCGACGGAGCCCTCGCCGATCTGGTCCCCTCGGTGCTCGGCGTCCTGGGGGTGGCCGGGGAAACCGACCGGGTCGGGCTGGGGCTCGACGGCGTGCGGCGGGTGGCGATCCTGCTCATCGACGGTATGGGTGCCGAACTGGTCGCCGCCCGCCGCGAGGTCGCGCCGTTCCTGGCGGCCCGGACCGCGCAGTCGCTGACGGCGGGGTTTCCCAGCACCACGGCGGCCAGCCTGGCCTCGCTGGGCACCGGCCTGCCCGCCGGGGAGCACGGCCTGGTCGGTTACCTGCTGGCGGTGCCCGATCACGATCGGTTGATGAACCCGCTCAAATGGCGGCTGATGGGCGAGGGGCCGAAGGTCGATCTGCTCAAAGAGATCGTTCCCGAGCAGTTTCAGCCGGTGGCGACCGCGTTCGAGCGGGCAGCTGCCGACGGCGTGGTGGTGACGCAGGTGGCGCCGATGTATCAGGCGGGTTCGGGTCTGACCCGGGCGGCATTGCGCGGCGGCGAGTTCCGGCCCACCTTCTCGTCCGGGGACCTGGTCGACGGGGTGGTCGGTGCGCTCGGTGCGGGGGACCGCAGCCTCGTCTACGCCTATCACGGTGACCTGGATCTGACGGGCCACGTGCGCGGGCCCGCCTCGGAATCGTGGGCGCTGGAATTGCAGCAGATCGACCTGACCGTCCGCCTCATCGCCGAGCGGTTGCCGCCCGGTTCCGCCCTGATCGTCACCGCGGACCACGGCATGGTCCACGTGGCGGATCCGGTCGACTTCGATCACCGCGCCGAACTGCGCGCCGGTGTGCGGGGGCTGGGCGGGGAACCGCGTGCACGGCATGTGTACACCGAACCCGGGGCCGCACCGGATGTGGCGGCGGCCTGGCGGGCGGCGCTCGGCGACGACTTCACCGTCCTCACCAGGGCCGAGGTGATCGGCGCCGGTTGGTTCGGCCCGACCGTGCAGGCGCGCGTCGAGCCCCGCATCGGAGATGTCGTGGTGGTGGCCAACGGTGATCGGGCGATCATCCGCTCGGGTGCCGAGCCGTTGCAGTCGCAGCTGGTCGGTCACCACGGATCGCTGACACCGGCTGAAATGCTGGTGCCGCTGTACACAATTCGATGATGTCCCCGCCGCCGGCTCGATTATTTCCCCGTCGGCGCTCTCGTGCCGGCAAGAACTCGGCTAGCGTGCAGGTCTTGTGCAGACGCTGATCGATCTGGACACCGCTGCGGTGTTCGCCATCCCCATGCGTGACGGCACCACCATGCACGAAGGCGTCCTCGTGGAGGGACCGCAGGGCTGGGGGGAGTTCAGCCCACCGCCCGGGTGCCCGGACCATCTGCTCGTGCGCTGGCTCACCGCCGCCACCGAACCCGGCACCGTCGGCTGGCCGGATGCCCGGCGCGGACGGGTGCCTGTCGCGGTGACCGTTCCCGTGACGGATCCGGCGCGGGCCCATGACGTGGTCGTGGCTTCGGGCTGCCGGACGGCTGCGGTCGAGGTGGCCGATCCGGCGTGCACGCTCGGAGACGATGTCGCCAGAATCGCCGCGGTGCGCGACGCGCTGGGCCCGGACGGCATCATCCGCTGTGACGCCAAGGGCAGGTGGTCGGTCGATGCTGCGGTGACCGCGGTCCTGGCGCTCGATCGTGCCGCGGGCGGCCTCGAGTTCGTCGAGCAGCCGTGCCGGAGCATCGCGGAACTCTCCGCGGTGCGACGACGGGTCGATGTCCGGATCGCCATCGCCGATTCGCTGGAGCGGGCGTTGGGCGATCCGGGGCTGGCCGAGGCCTCCGATATCGCCGTGCTGCACTGCGGGTCACTCGGCGGGGCGCGACGGGCGCTGCGCATCGCCGAAGCGTGTGGGCTGCCATGCTCGGTCACCTCGGGGGTGGAGACCAGTATCGGGGTGGCGGTCGGCGTGGCGCTGGCCGGCGCATTGCCCGAGCTTCCGTTCGCCGGCACCCTGGGCTCGGGCTCGTTGCTGGACGGGGACCTGGTGGCTGACTCGCGCAGGCTGATCCCGATCGATGGATTTCTGCCGGTCGCGCCCATGTCACCGGCGCCGCTGCCCGAGCTGCTGGACCGGTATGCGGTCATCGATCCGGCCCGAATCCGGTGGTGGCGGTCACGGCTGGAAAGCGCGATTGCACAATGAGGAGATGACTTCGGTGTCCGAACCGGCGGTCCTGCTCGGGCAGGCCCTTGCCCCGTCCAACCGTGTAGACCCCTACCCGGCGTACCGCGCGCTGCGCGAACACGGTCCGCTGCAGATCCCCGAGATCAGCCTGACGGTGTTGACCTCGTACGCCGATTGCGACGCGGTGATCCGGCATCCGGCATCGTCCAGTGACCGGATGAAGTCGGCCATCGCGCAACGCCAGATCGCCGCCGGTGAGGAGCCGCGACCGTTCGGGCTGGCCGGTCTGGTCGACAAGCGCCGCACCCCGGCCTTTCTTTTCCTCGATCCGCCCGACCACACCCGGCTGCGCAAACTGGTGGCCAAGGCATTTGCGCCGCGGGTGATCAACGAGCTGCGCAACGAGATCGTCGCCACTGTCGATGGCCTACTCGACGCCGCGGAGGAACGCGGCGAGTTCGACGCCGTCAGCGGCCTGGCCTACCCGGTCGCGGTGGCGGTGATCTGCCGCCTGCTCGGTGTGCCGGTTGAGGATGAGCCCAAGTTCGGGCACGCCTCCACCCTGCTCGCGCAGACCGTGGACCCGTTCCTCACCGCGACCGGCGATGTGCCAGAAGGGTTCACCGACCGCATCGAGGCCGGGAAATGGCTGCGGAAGTACTTCCGTGAGCTGATCAGCCGCCGCCGGAGCAGCCCCGGTGATGATCTGATATCCGCGATGATCGCGGTCGAGGAGTCCGGTGATCAGCTCAGCGAGGACGAGATCATCTCGACCTGCAATCTGCTCCTGATCGCCGGGCACGAGTCGACGGTGAGCCTGATGGCGACGTCGGTGTTGGCGATGCTGCGGGATCGCACGCAGTGGGCGGCGCTGGGCGCCGATCCGTCGCGGGCGCTGCGCGTCATCGAGGAGACGCTGCGATTCGATCCGCCCGCTCAGCTGCTGGGCCGGGTTGCGGCCGAGGAGATGCGGTTGGGGGACACCGTGATTCCCGAAGGCGACACCATCATCGTGCTGTTGGCTGCCGCGCACCGTGACCCGGCGGCCAACGCCAACCCCGATGTCTTCGATCCCGACCGGGCCACCATCAGGCATCTGGGGTTCGGGCACGGCGCCCACTTCTGTCTCGGTGCTCCGTTGGTGCGGTTGGAAGCCTCAATCGCCTTGTCTGCCGTGACAAAGCGTTTCCCGAAGGCCGAACTCGGCGGTGACCCGCAGTACAAACCGAATGTGACGCTGCGCGGCATGTTGTCGTTGCCGGTCAGCGTATCCGGCTGAGCTGCGTCCCATTTTCGCCGTTAAAACGGTGGCGGGTCGCTGCCGCTTTCGGCGCGTTCGAGGGCGCGTTGGAGTTGGTTGCGTGCGCGTTCGGTGGTGATGCGTTGGGTGCGGTCTTGGGTGCGGGTGCGTTGTCGGACCGGCATCTTGGTGTCGCGGTCGGTGTCGTTGATGAGGGTGATGGCGCGTTTTCGCGGGATGGGTGTCTGGATGTTCCAGTGCGGGAACAGGATTGCCGCGCCGGGAGCCTTGGAATAGGTGTGCCCGGTGGGCGCGCTCCAGTGGGTGGTGCCGTCGGGTTGGGCGGTGGGTGTCCAGCCGCCGAAGGTTTTGACCAGATGGTGCAGACGGCAGAGCGGCCCGAGGTTGCCCGGGTGGGTGGCTCCGGCCGGCCATGGGGTCAGATGATCGAGGTCGCAGCGGTGTGCGGCGCGGTTGCAGCCGGGGAAGCTGCAGGTCATGGCGCGCATGCGGACGAACGCGGTCAGCGCAGTGGAGGGCCGGTATCGGGGTTCGGCGGGCAGGTCGGCGATCTCCGATAGCGGTTTGATGGTGGCGCCGGCGGCGATGAGTTCGGCGAGCATGGCGGCGGGGATGATGGCGCCGTCGAGCGTGACCCCGGGGCTCGGGTTGCTCGCCGCGGGAGCGGCAGGCTCGGTGCTGGCCGCGACTGGTTCGGTGCTAGCCGCAGGCGCGGCAGGCTCAGCGGGCTCGGAGCTGGCAGCCGATTCGGTATGGGCAGCCGGCGCGTCGGGTTCTGACTCCGCGGCCGGAGTCTGCGGCTCGTGCTCTCGCTCTTTCTCTGGCGCAGCCTCGGTCTCGGCTGGCTCGGATTCGGAGTCTGGGGTGCGCGCAGCACCCGGCCTGGTCTGGCGCGGGGTGTCTTGGTCGGCGGCGGGCACCTGGTCGGTGAGCGCGTAGATGGTGAGCGCGCCCGCGCGTGGATCTTTCCCGCTGCCCGCACAATTCACGTCCCCGCACTCACAGGCCAGGCGCTCCAGGGCAGGCCCGACCACACCCAACGCCGCCAGCGCGGCCGCGCGTAGTTCCCCGCGCTTGCGGGGATCATTGCCGCAGACCGTGTCGGCGAGGTCGTTGAGCCTTTGTTCGAGGATCTTCTTGTCGGTGATGCGCAGCCGCCCCCAGAAGGAGGCCACCCCGTTCGGGTCATCCTTGTCGTCGAATTCGACGTAGAGGTCTTTGGCCGCTCGTTTGGATCGCACCACGGCGTCGGGGTCGAACTTCTCCACCCACAGATCCACCGCCCCGATCAGTTGTTTCTCCGAATGCGCCCCATACTCGCCCGCTTCCGCGGAGATAGCGGTGTCGATCAACCCCAGCGCGTCGTCATCGACGACGAGGTGGGTGCGCCAGGTGATCGCATCGATCACCCTCGCCGAGATGACTCCGGTGGCGAACAAGGCGGCGGTGCGGGGGAGCCGGTCACGTAGGGCTTGGGCGATGCGCATCTGCTTGGACGCCGCGTGAGAGTTCAGGTTGCAGGCCGCCGACACCGCGGCCTGCGCCCACGCCCACCCATCGATGACCTGATGGGCGACCACATCGTCTTCGTCATCACACTGACGGGCGATCACCTCGCCGATCAGGGCCAGCCGCTGCGCGGCGGCCTTGGCCTCGGTCCGGGTCATGGTGGTGACCGCGGAGATGAGCGCCTCATCGCTCAACCCGGCGAGTGCGCCACGGTCCAAGACTTCGAACATATGTGCGATTCTACCGACCTGGTCGGACATTGGCAGAAGAATTTCCCGGCTGTGGATGAACCGGCCTCCGGCTACTCCTGGACTGCTTTGGCAACGGCGACGCAGGTGGTCAGCCACTTCGCGTCCGGCACCTCATTCTCGCTGAGTTCCCACATCGCGTTGTGCATCATCCGCACGATCACCCACGCCCGCGCGCGATCGACGTTCAAACCGGCGGCCTCGGACAGTGTGTAGAACCGGCGCCGCACACCTTCGCGGACGTAACCGGCGAGCTCGTCCCAGCGGTCCCACAGCATCGGTGCGATCTCGTAGTGCGGATCGCCGCTCATGGGCTTCGGATCGATCACCAGCCACGGTTCGCGGTCGCCGGCCAGTACGTTCTCGTAGTGCAGGTCGCCGTGGATGAGGGTGCCGGTGCTGGCCGGGTCGGACACGAGATCGGCGCCCAGTGACAGCGCCTGCTCCACGAGCCGGTGTGGCAACGCGGCGCTGCGCGGTAGCTGCGCCAGATCGGCATTCCATTTCTCGATGAACCCGACCAGTGGACGCAGCTGCGGCAGGGCCGGGACGTGGATTCGCCCATACAGTCCGGCGACGACCTCGCACGCCTCCAGGTCCCAGACGTCGTTGAGGTTGCGGGCATGCAGCCGCTCCAGCAGCATTGCGCGGCGGTGGGGGTTGGCGCGCAGCAGGCGCACGGTTCCCTGTCCGTCCCACCGGCGCAGCGCCAGGTGTTCGTGTTCGGATTCGTCGTCGGGGAAAGCGATTTTCAGCATGGCGGATCCACCGTCGCCGGCACGGACCGGCAGCACGATCGAGCAGAATCCGTATTGGGGTGCACCGTCCGCGGTGAGATCCCACTCCTGGAGCTGGCTGCCCACCGACCTGGGCAGGTCGTCGACCCAACGCTGCCACTCGTCTCCGCGGGCGGCCATCGCGAGGACCGCGTCGGGCAGGACGATCACTATTCGATGGTGCCATGCACCCCTGGGGCGCCCGGGCGCTCCGGTCTTTGACAGACTGGTGGCCATGGCACAGATCACCATCAAGGGAAATCCCATCAACACGGTCGGCGAACTGCCCGCTGTCGGCAGCTCGGCTCCGGCTTTCACCCTGGTCGGCACCGACCTCGGTGCGGTCACCAGCGACCAGTTCAGCGGCAAGACGCTGCTGATCAACATCTTCCCGTCGGTGGACACCCCGGTGTGCGCGGCGAGCGTACGGACGTTCAACGAGCGCGCCGCCTCCAGCGGTGCAACGGTGCTGAACGTGTCCAAGGATCTGCCGTTCGCGCAGAGCCGTTTCTGCGGTGCCGAGGGCATCGAGAACGCGGTGACGGCCTCGGCGTTCCGGGACAGCTTCGGTGAGGACTTCGGTGTGACCCTCGTCGACGGGCCGTTTGCCGGCCTGCTCGGCCGCGCCGTCGTGGTCATCGGCGCCGACGGCAACGTCGCGTACTCGGAGCTGGTGCCCGAGATCGCGCAGGAGCCCGACTACGATGCCGCGCTCGCCGCTCTGAAGTAACCAGGCTTGCCGCAACGGCACCGGTCAGCGCCGCCTTTCGAGGCGCGGGGACCGGTGCCGTTCTGCATGGCGGGCACCCCGGCGATGGTGTCGGAGCGGTCGCGGACCGATCACGACCCGGGCACGGGAGTCTCTTTCCGGTCACGGATCTGCATCTCATTTGCGCTGTCCCGCAGCCGAATTGGGAAAGAGGCGAATCGGTCGGTAGAAATAGCGGTGACGCCCGTCAATTATGGGTCGTCGCGGTATCCGCCCTGATCGAAAGAGTTGACGACCCGATGAGACGCTTCTGTGCCCTGCTGCTCGGCCTGGCTGTGTTGACAGTGACTCCTGGTGTCGCATCGGCTGATCCGTTCAACACCCGCCCGGCCCGCAACCAGCAGGCTGTCGATTACGTGATCGCGCGGGCGCTGGCCCAGCGTGGGGTCCCGTTCGCCTACGGCGGTGGCGACGCCAACGGTCCGACCCGCGGCGTCGTCCGCGAGACCCCGGCCGCAGCGGAACCGGCTGCCGCCGCCATCCCCGGCGGGGTACCCGGCCTGAACTTCCCCGGATTGGCGCCGCCGGCCCCTGTCGCCTCGCCACTCGTTCCGAGCCTTCCGGCCGCACCTGATCCGGCCGCCAACGTGGTCGGATTCGACGCCTCGGGCATCATCGTCTACGCCTTCGCCGGTGTCGGGGTGAAGCTGCCGCGCTCGTCCGGCGAGATGTACAAGGTCGGCCAGAAGGTGCTGCCGGACCAGGCACTGCCCGGCGATCTGATCTTCTTCGGCCCCGAGGGCACTCAGAGTGTGGCGCTGTTCGTGGGCAACGGGCAGATGCTCGAAGCCACCGACTCGGGAGTTGCGGTCTCGGCCGTGCGCACCGCCTCCATGACGCCCTATCTGGTGCGCATCATCGCCTGAGTCCGGCCGCAGCCCTACCCGACGGGCAGCGAGTCGTTGCGCTGCAGGACAAAGAAATACGGGCGTTTGCCACCGCGGTAGTCCATCGCGCCGATCACGGTGTCCTCGGAGATCTTGCGGAACACGTCGTTGATCGGCAGGTTGTCGTAGATCATTGTCGCGCTGTCTATGCCGCGGTATCGGGTGGTGCGTAGCCGCGCCTTGGGTGCCTTGGTCCGCAGTGCCGGCCGCAGGGCCGAGATCGGTTGCACCAGGGACAGGTTGCGCACCAGCGGAACCTTCGTGGCGATTCCCAAACCGCCGAAGGCCAGTACCGGGTTCAACGGCCACAAGGCCGTGCCACCGTCCTTAGGGAACAGCAGGGGATGCACGGTCTCGGCATCGACGAACTGCTTGCCCCACCAACCACTGGCGGCGAGCAGACCGTCCATCGGGTGCGCGGTCGGCAGTTCGGCGCCGTGCCAGGTGCCGATCATGAAATCGGGTTCGACACCGGGGGCGGCGTCGAAGACGGCGAGCGCCTCCGCTGTCGTCGTCGGCACGGTGGTCAGAATGTCCTCGGCAAGCATGACCGAACCTTACTTGACACGTGTCAAGTTCTCAACGCCGATTCGCCGGCCTGGTCGTCATGCAGCAGGACGAAACGAACCGCTTCGGTACGCGAAGCGACGCCCAGTTTCCGGTAGGCGCGGTAGAGGTGGTTGGCCACCGTTTTTGCGCTCAGGCCGAGCCGCTTCGCGATCTGTTGGTTCGTCAGCCCGTTGGCGACCTCGGTGAGGACCCGGCCCTCCGCCTCGGTGAGCGCGCTGAGCTCGGGGGTCCGCCGGTCGACCTTTGCGGCCCAGGCTGCAGCGCCGAGTCTGCTGAATCCGTTGCGCGCCTCGGCACGTGCATGCTCGCGGTCCGACGCGTCGTCGGCCGATCGCGCGATGTCATGGAAGGTGCGCGCCCGATCGAAGGCGTCGTGCGTGGGGTCGTAGATCGCGGTTGCCTGGTGGAGAAGACGAAGTGACCCTGCCGGATCGGTACGGCGGCGCAGCAGCGCCTCGGCGCGGCAAGCGGTGGCCTTGGTCCATCGGCTGGACCCGACGGCTGCCGCAACCGTCTGGAGGTGCTCCACCACGGGTCGGGCGTCGTCGCTGCGCCCCACTGCAAGGTAGGCCTCGACCAGGTCGATGTGCCAGCGGGCCAGCTGCGGGGCTAGGACTCCGCCGACCTGCTCGAATGCCCAGCACTCGGAAAGCGCGGTGACCGCGTCGTCGGGTCGACCTGCGGTCAACGCGGCCAGTCCCGCATTGGCCAACAGAAAGTAGCGCGCGCCGAAGGTGGACAGCTCATCGGAGATCGCGAAGCCGAGTTCCAGGTCTGCGGCGGATGTGTTGTCATCACCGCGGATAGCGTGCACCCGCGCACGGAGCGAGAGCCAGAACGGCGCGAATGCCCGCTGGCCGGTTGCCAAACTCAGTGCGGTCGCCTCATCCAGACACATCAGGGCGTCATCGAAGCGCGATGCGCGAACATAGGTTTCGCCGAGTGCGCCGAACACCATGGCGAGCGCGGACCGCGCTCCCTCGCCCCGCAACTGGGCGCTGAGTCCGGTCAGCGCCGCTGCCGAGGCCTCGTATCGTTCGGCGATCGACAATGCCCGCCCGTAATGCAGGCCGATCATCGGGTCGCGTGTGACTGCGGCGACGAGGTCCAATTCCGCCGGTATGCCATCGACGAGTTGGTCTGATCGATTCTCGTGCCGGGCGCTGAGTGCATGGGCGAGGATCACCCGCGCCACATGGGAATCGGTCGAGTGTGGGTCGCTGAGCGCCACCGCGGCCGTGGCGGTGTCGATGATCTCGCCGACCATCCCGAGCATCCCCAGCGGGATGGACATTCGGGCGTGCACCATGCCGGCCTCGGTCGGTGCGGCCACGATGGCGCATTCCTTGAGGCGGTGCAAAGCCATCGCCGGCGCGCCGCCCACCGCTTCCAGCGTGGCAAGCAACACCGTCGCGGTGACGTGTAGCTCGTGGGATGCGGGATCTGCCAACACCGTTTCCAGCCGGTACCGCGCAGAGTCGGTCTGTCCGGCCGTCACCAGTTGCCGCGCAGCCAGCACCCTGAGCTCGGTGCGGCGGGAGTCATCACCGGTGAGATCGATGGCACGGTCCAGAAGACGTGCGGCAGGTTCGGTGCCCCCTCTGGACCGAAGCGTGCGCGCTGCGCCGACGAGCTCGTCGACCAAGGTTTCGTCCGGTCCCAGGGTGCCCTGCGCGCGGTGCACGAGCCGGACGGTGTCCGAAAGTGCCGCGCAGTCAGCGAATTCCAGGTGCAGCCGGCGCTGGTGTCGGTGGGACATGGCTGCGACGGTCGCGCTGCGCAGCAATGGGTGCTGCAGGGTCAGCCGTCCGGAGTGCAAGGTGGCCAGACCGCTGTCCTCGAGGGTGTGCAGCGCCGCCTCGGCGATGCCGGGGCGCATCGACCGCAGCACCGACCAGGATCCGTCGGCCGACAGCGAGGCCAGCTCCAGCAGGGTGCGCCCCGCGGTGCCGGGGCGGGGTAACTGTCGGCTGAAGACGGCGCGGAGATCCCCGACGAGTGGGATGTGTTCCGGCAGCAGGTGTGCACCGGACAGTTGCTCGGGTGTCAACGCGCCGGGGAGATGGCGCAGCACCAGTGGATTACCGGCCGCCAGATCCAGCAGCTTCTCGATGACCGCTGGGGCGATGGGCACCGTGCTTGCCGCCTCGAGCACCGCGGTGGCGGCCACCCGATCCAGCCCGGTGAGTTCTTCGACGTCGAAACCCTCGGCGAAACTCTCGGCCGACGGAACCCGGCGACCGGTCACCACCACGAAGACGGCGGCATCCGTGGACCTACGGATGGCCAGGTTCAGGGCGGTCCGGCTGGCGGCATCGGCGTCGTGGATATCGTCGACCAACAGCGTTGTTCCGGCGGCCCTCGCCAGTCCGGCGCTGAGGATGTCGGCGACCTGCAGGGCGTCCACCTCGCCGGCCACCGATCCGGCCGGTGTCGTGATCGGCAGTACCGCGGCGATCTCGGCGGCGGTGGACATCGGTGCCGCGATATCGCCGCCGCGGCAGTTCACCACGTGGGCTGTCGGCCCGATGCGGTGCGCGAGCTGAGCGAGCGCACTTGACTTTCCGATGCCGGGATCGCCGAGCAGCACGACGGTACGACCGGCTCCCGTGCAGGACTGCAGCCACGCCTGTTCCAGGCGATCGCCGAGGGTGCCTGCCGATGTCGAACCCACCATGTAGGAGGCAGGCTATCGCAGGTGACGCCATTCGGCGCCGATCGGCAGGGCTCAGTTCACCCCGATGAGTTCCCAACGATCGTCTTCGTCGACACCGCCGGGAGTGACCTTGACCGGACGGGTGTCCCCACGCCGGTCAGCCGCGGTGCATTCGAACGATTCGCCGACCTCGACGACCTTGAGCCCCTCGCCGCAGGTCACCGTGACGGCGAATCCTCGGTCGGCAGAGATCTCCTTGGTGAGGCCCTGTGCTGTCTGCGACAGATCGAAGATGACGTCGAGCGTGCTGAACTCGACGTTCTCCTCGTCGTCGCTGACGACCACCTGCACGCGCACCGTCGAACCGTCGACATCGGCGTTGCAGAGGAACGTGTCGCCCGCCTTCGGCGCCTTCTCCGGTTTCTCACACGCGACGTCGGACACCTCGCGGTCGATCTTCTGGTAGCTGCCGTTCAATTCGTCGGTGATGGCGCTTTCCAGCTTCGCGTAATCCGGTCCGCCCGCCGACATCGAGAACGAGCAACCGGCCAGGGCAGCGGGAAGCATCAACAGCGACAGGCGCGATCGAATGGACACCTCACCAGGCTAATCTCCGGTCGCCGGCGAGGGATATGGGTAAAAGTTCTCACCCGGTGCCGGCCGCGCCGACATAGTCGGCCAGGTGCTGTCCGGTCAGCGTCGCACGGTCGGCGACCAGGCCCCGCGGGGTTCCCTCGAAGACGATCCGCCCGCCGTCGTGTCCGGCGCCCGGGCCCAGGTCGATGATCCAGTCGGCGTGGGCCATCACGGCCTGATGGTGCTCGATCACCACCACCGACTTTCCGGCGTCCACCAGCCTGTCCAGCAAGGCCAGAAGTTGCTCGACATCGGCAAGGTGCAGCCCGGTGGTCGGCTCATCGAGAATGAAGACCGTGCCGTCGTCGGCGCTCTTGTCGCTGAGGCGGGCGGCCAGCTTGAGGCGTTGCCGCTCGCCGCCGGACAGGGTGGTCAAGGGCTGGCCGAGTGTCAGATAGCCCAGGCCGACATCGGACATGTGACCCAGGATCTTATGTGCTGCCGTCACTTTGGACTCACCGCTGCCGAAATAGCCGACGGCTTCGGTCACCGGCATCGCGAGCACCTCGGCGATGTTCTTGCCCGCCAGCGTGTATTCCAGCACCGAGGCCTGGAAGCGGCGGCCCTCGCATTCCTCGCAGGTGGATTCGACCGTGGCCATGACGCCGAGTTCGGTATAGATGACGCCGGCACCGTTGCAGGTGGGGCAGGCGCCCTCGGAGTTGGAGCTGAACAGGGCGGGTTTGACACCGTTGGCCTTGGCGAACGCCTTGCGGATCGGCTCCAGCAGACCGGTGTAGGTGGCCGGATTGCTGCGCCGTGAACCGCGGATTGCGGCCTGATCGATGGTGACGACGCCGTCGAGACCGGCCACCGATCCGTCGATCAGTGAGCTCTTTCCCGAGCCCGCCACTCCGGTGACGACGACCAGGATGCCCAGCGGGATGTCGACGTCGACATCGCGCAGGTTGTGGGTGGCGGCCCCGCGGATCGCCAGAGCGCCGTCGGGCTCTCGCACCGACTCCTTGAGCACGGCGCGGTCGTCGAGATGGCGGCCGGTGACCGTGCCGCTCGTGCGCAACGACGCGAGGCTGCCCTCGAACACCACTTCGCCACCGGCACTGCCGGCCCCGGGGCCCAGGTCGACGATATGGTCGGCCACCGCGATCGTCTCCGGCTTGTGCTCGACGACCAGCACGGTGTTGCCCTTGTCCCGTAACTGCAACAGCAGATTGTTCATCCGTGCAATGTCATGCGGATGCAGCCCGATGGTCGGCTCGTCGAAGACGTAGGTGACATCGGTCAGCGCCGATCCCAGGTGCCTGATCATCTTCACTCGCTGGGCTTCTCCGCCGGACAGGGTGCCCGCCGGGCGCTCCAGCGACAGATATCCCAGGCCGATCTCGACGAAGGAATCCAGGGTGTGTCCGAGTGCGGTGAGCAGCGGCGCCAGTGATGTGGCCACGGGCTTCTCGGTGAGCGTGCCGACCCAGCGGGCGAGATCGGTGATCTGCATGGCGCACACGTCGGCGATGTTGACGCCCTCGATCGTCGATGACCTGGCAGCCTCGGAGAGTCGGGTGCCGTCGCAGTCCGGGCAGGTGGTGAAGGTGACGGCGCGTTCGACGAAGGCGCGGATATGGGGCTGCATCGCGTCCACATCCTTGGACAGGTAGGACTTCTGGATCTGCGGGATCAGTCCCAGGTAGGTCAGGTTCACCCCGTCGATCTTGAGTTTGGTGGCCTCCTTGTGCAGCAGCGCGTCGAGTTCCTTGGCGGTGAAGGTGTTGATCGGCTTGTCCGGGTCGAAGAAGCCGCAGCCGTTGAAGATTCGGCCGTACCAGCCCTCCATGCTGAACCCGGGGATGGTGAGTGCACCCCCGTTGAGCGACTTGCTGTCGTCATAGAGGGCGGTCAGATCGATGTCGTTGACGGCGCCCCGGCCCTCACAGCGCGGGCACATGCCGCCGAGGACGGTGAAATCAC
This sequence comes from Mycolicibacterium frederiksbergense, assembly GCA_030499155.1. Taxonomy (GTDB): domain Bacteria; phylum Actinomycetota; class Actinomycetes; order Mycobacteriales; family Mycobacteriaceae; genus Mycobacterium; species Mycobacterium frederiksbergense_A. Next base: position 4,360,084 of record JAUKNU010000001.1, read on the forward strand.
GGCGTTCCTTGACGGTCCTGCCGCCCTTCTCGAATGTGACCGCCCCGGCCCCGCTGATCGAGGCGACGTTGAACGAAAAGGCCTGCGGGGAACCGATGTGCGGTGTACCCAACCGGCTGAACAGGATCCGCAACATCGCCCCGGTATCTGTGGCGGTACCGACGGTGGAGCGCGGGTCGGCGCCCATGCGCTGCTGGTCGACGATGATGGCGGTGGTCAGCCCCTCCAACACGTCGACGTCGGGGCGGGCCATGCTGGGCATGAAACCCTGCACGAATGAGCTGTACGTCTCGTTGATCAGCCGCTGGGATTCGGCGGCGATGGTGTCGAACACCAGCGAGCTCTTGCCGGAGCCGGACACGCCGGTGAACACCGTCAGACGCCGCTTCGGCAGTTCGATATCGACGTTCTTGAGGTTGTTCTCCCGTGCTCCGGTCACCCGGATCAGGTCGTGGCTGTCGGCGGCATGCGGCATGGAGGACGATGTTGCCATGCGCTGGATCGTGGAGGCCATGAAGGTCGTGGGTTCGCCGCGACGTTCCCGGCCGGCGTTTCAGGGAGCTGCTGGACTGATCGGCAACACGCCGTCGATCACGTTGGCAAGCAACCCTTTCCGATCGAATTTCCCGCTGGGCAGGGTCGGGATCTGGTCGGCGGTGACGATCACCCACCGGGTGGGCACCTTGTAGGCCGACAACTGCTCGCGCGCCAGTTGCCGGATGCCGTCCAGGTCCAGATCTGTCACCGCCGGGACCACGACCGCGCACACCTCCTCGCCCCGCTGCGGATGCGGGAGCCCGAGGACCACACACTGCGCGATGCCGGGCAGTGCCGAGATCACCGCCTCGACTTCCAGCGGTGACACATTCGCGCCGCCGGCCTTGATCAGGTCGGTGGTGCGGCCGACGTAGAACAGCCGCGGGTCACCGGTTCGCCGGTAGACACGGTCGCCGGTGTGGTACCAGCCATCGGCGTCGAAGACCTCGGCGCGTTCGCGTTTGTTGTAGCCGGTCATCACCCCGATGCCGCGGATCCACAGTTCCCCGATGGTGCCGTCGGGCACGGGCCTGCCGTCATCGTCGACGATGGCCAGATCGGTGTGCACGAATCCGCCCGCGGTCTCGGACATCGTGCGGTGCACCGGAAATCCGTCGGGCACATCGGTCATCGCGATGTCGAGCGGGCCGTCCCGCAGCATCGGAGCGCTGGACAGGTCGCGGTCGGCGAAACCGGGATGGTCGCGCACCCGCTGGGTGAACGCCGGCCAGCCGATGATGCCGGTGGCGCGTTCGGACTCCACCAGGTCAAGGGCCGTCCCCGGGTCGAGTCGGGCCATGACCAGCAGCGTGATCGTGTCGTGCAGGGCACCCATGGCGGCGAGCAGGCCCCCGATCCAGAAAAACGGCATGGCGGCACAGGATTCGGGGCCGGTTCTGGGTCCCGGTGACCGCGCGGATCGCGACCGGCCAGGTCGACGTCTGTCGCACCAGGGTGCCATGGGTGTGCAGGACACCCTTGGGGTCGGCGGTCGAACCGGAGGTGTGCACCATGATCGCCAGATCGGCGGGGGACACCTCGTCCTGCACCGCGGCGAGCACCTGCGGTGAGACCCGTTGTGTCAGATCGTCCCACCGGGTCGCCCAGTGGTACCCGGTGCCCTCGGTGAGCACGATGCGGCGCAGATACGGTGCGGTGGTGAGTGAGAGGGCGTCACGGTCCTGCTCCCGGAGTCCGGGTAGTGCGGACTCGAAGCGGCCGCCGACGTCGGTGCCGAGCACGTGCGAAGGCGCGATCAGCGTGCCGATATCGGCCAGCCGCAGTACCTTGGCGATCTCGGCGGGCGTGTACAGGGTGCTCAGCGGCACCACCAGTGCGCCGATCCGAGACAGCGCCAGCCACCAGCTGATCCAGTCGAGACCGTTCGGGAAGAACAGCCCGACCCGGCTGCCCTTGCCGACGCCCGCGGCCAACAGCCGGCGGGCGATATCGGCAGACCTCACATCGGCCTGCGCGTAGGTCAGCCGTCCGTCCGGCGTGATGACGTAGGTGTCCTGCCCGGACGCACGAACCCGGTCGGCCAACAACGCGGGAACAGTCAGCGGCGTTACACCAGTCTGCGGAGATGTCACTGCATGATCATCGCCGACGAACCTGACGTCGTGTCGGTGGGCTCACTCCACGAGATCGACGGTGGCCGGCCCGAACAGGTACAGCTCATCGATGATCGGTGCTGGATCACCCGACCAGTGCATGGTGCTGAGTTGGGTGCGGCTGCGTCGTCCGGTGCGCCAGCGCAGTGCCTCGAAGCGGGTGGTGGTGAGCCGTATTACGGGACCCTCGACCGGCCCGCACCGGTACGTACCGTCCTCCATGGTGATGTGCACGGGCCGCGATGGTTGCAGCATCGTGATGAGCCGGTCGGAGGTGTGCCACACGCCCGCGGATTCGCGGGCTCCGGGGCGGTGGAGGGCGCCGCGAATATCGTGCTCATGGCAGGTGATATCGCCGAGTGGCGGGCTCAACGCGTCGGTGGCAGCCATCCGTTGCAGAAGACCGCCGGCCGCGGACCACGCCTTCAACAGGTGCGTGGTGTCCGGATCCGCGAACCGGCTGATGTGCTCGGCCGTCTGCGCGTCGGTCGGCGCCCCGGTCAGCGTGCCGTCTGCCCAATCCTCGGCGACGGCGGTCAGGTGTGCCACCACGTCCTGGATCGTCCAGCCTGGGCAGGCCGGCACGCCGGTCGCCCAGGCCGCGTCCTCGGCCGGTGGCAGCAGCGCGCAGATGCGATCCTTGGTGTCCTGATAGATTCGGCTCGTCAGGCGTGCATCAAGCTCCTCCACAGGAATCGCATCCTTGCTCGTGTTCTCCCGAGGACAGGTCGCCGTACGCGTCATGCCATCGCCACCATTGGTACGGCGGTGTCTGCGGGTAACCGGCGGGGGAGTCTTCCCACGATTCCTGACGGCCCAGCGCGGTGATGTCCAGATAGCTCCAGGTGGTGCCGAACGCCTCATCGCCGCGGTTGTTGACGAAGTAGGTCCGGAAGATCTGGTCGCCCTCGCGGATGAAGGCATTTGTGCCGTGCCATTGGTCGACGTCGAAGTCGGCGTCGAAGGCGAGGTCCGATTCCGGCACGATGGTGTACCAGGGGATGGTCCAGCCCATCGTGTCCTTGATCCGGGTGATGGCCTGCTGGGAGCCGCGCGACGCGTAGACCAGTGTGGTGTCGCGGGCGTTGAGATGGCTGAGGTTTCCCACGTGATCGGCCATCAATGAGCAACCGGTGCAACCGTGTTCCGGCCAGCCCTCTACACCGGGGTCCATGAACGCGCGGTAGACGATCAGCTGCCGCCGACCGTCGAACAGATCGAGCAGGGTCACCCTTCCGCGCGGTCCATCGAAGACGTAGTCGCTGCGGACCGGGGTCCACGGCATCCGGCGGCGCTGCGCCGCGAGGGCATCCCGGGCCCGGGTCAGTTCCTTCTCCTTCACCAGCATCTCGGAGTGGGCGGCCGCCCACTCCGATGCGCTCACTATCGGTGGTGTCTGCATCGTGCGTCCCCGTCCTCAGCTGTCGTCAGTCATTCAACGGAGTTGTTGAATATTAATCGAGCAGACCACATGTACCCGATATAGTCAACAGAATGGTTGAAGATCAGTTGCTGGACCGGGCGTATGCCGCGCTGGCGGATCCGACGCGTCGCCGATTGCTGGAAGCCCTGCGGGAAGGGGATGCCCGCATCACCGATCTGGCCGCGCCGATGCCGATGACGTTCGCGGGAGTCTCCCGCCATATCGGAGTCCTGGAGACGGCAGGTCTGGTGACCCGCGAGGTGCGTGGCCGGGAACACTGGCTCTCGCTGCGCGATGAGGGGTTGACCCCGGCCGCGCAGTGGATGGGGGAGCAGACCGACTTCTGGTCTACTCGCGCCGATGCTCTTGCCGAGCGGTTGCGTCGCAAGAAGGCCGGGCGATGACCGAGACGCGCACGGTGCACGTGCAGCGGATCATGCCGGCCGGCCCCGAGGAGGTGTTCGACGAGTGGCTGGACCCGGAATCGTTGCGGGAGTGGATGTGTCCACGCCCCACCCGATGTGTGACGGTGACCGTCGAGCCGCGGGTGGGCGGGTTGTTCCGCTTCGACGTCGACGACCGCGGTGTCAGTGTGCTCATCACGGGGCGGTTCGTGAGCATCGAGCGGCCACGCTTGCTGAGTTTCACCTGGGCCAACTCCGATTGGGTGGACCCGACGATCTCCAGCATGGTCACGGTGACCTTCGAACCGGTGCAGGATGACCAGACCCTGATGTCCATCGAGCACGCCATGCTGCCGCCGGAGGAGTACGACAACTTCCACGACGGGTGGCTCAAGACCGCCGATCAATTGGCGGATCTTGTGAAACCCTGACGAGCGGTTGCTTCCGACGCGAGAACATTGGCCGGCGCGAAAATTAGGTCGTCGGACGTGCAGTTGGTAGGCTCACCCAATACGTCGCACTCGTGAATCGACGTGTCTGTGTTCGGCCGAATCGCGGCCGGGGTCAGTATCACCCCTTTACGGCCTGTGCCGGCATCGCACACCCCAGAACTCCACTGATTTTGAGCGACCATCGGTCGCGCAACCAGGCTTGGTCGACATGACGTTCGGCCAGTAAAAAAGAAGAAAGAAGTAAGAACATGGCAGAAGGAACCGTTAAGTGGTTCAACAGCGAAAAGGGCTTCGGCTTCATCGCTCCTGACGGCGGTGCACCGGACGTTTTCGTGCACTACTCCGAAATCCAGGCCGGCGGATTCCGCAACCTGGAGGAGAACCAGCGGGTGAAGTTCGACATCACCCAGGGCGCCAAGGGCCCCCAGGCGGTCGGCGTCACCGGCCTGTAAAGACCTCCTCGAGCCCCCGGACCGATATCACGCTCAGCGTGAGTCGGGCCGGGGGTTTCGTGTATCTCAACCCTTCGCGATGACTTTCCGCGCGCAACCCGGTCTGATCAGTGTCCGTTGACGGTCTGAGGAGGAACGCGTGGCTCAACTGCTGAGAGTGCACAATTTCGCGGTGTCGCAAGACGGTTTCGGCGCCGGCCGCGACCAGAGCTTCGAGCGTCCCTTCGGGCACGCCGACCCGGCGGATTTGATGTCCTGGGCGGGTGCCACCGCGAGCTGGCCCAATCGCACGGATCCCGGTGGCAGTCGGGGTATCGACGACTACTTCACCCGAGACTTCGCCCGCAATATCGGTGCCGAGATCATGGGTCGCAACAAGTTCAGTCCCCATCGCGGTGCCTGGGCTGACCACGACTGGCAAGGCTGGTGGGGCGACGAGCCGCCGTTCCACACCCCGGTCTTCGTGCTGACCCATCACGCGCGCCCGTCGTTCTCCTTGTCGGACACCACGTTTCACTTCATCGATGCCACGCCGGCCACCGCTTTGGAGCGGGCCAAAGAGGCCGCCGGGGGCAAGGATGTCCGGCTCGGCGGTGGGGCGCAGACGGTTCGCCAGTTCCTGGACGCCGACGTCATCGACACACTGCACGTGGCGGTGGCGCCGGTACAGCTCGGCGGTGGATCGCGGCTGTGGGAGAGTTCCGATGACCTGCTCGACAGATTCCATCGCGATGTCGTGCCCAGCCCCAGCGGCGTGACGCACCACCTGTTTTGGCGACGCTGACGGCGCCACGGGTCTAGGCTCCGAATGGGGTGGGCTGAGGCGGTGGTGCGCGGTGTTCGTGACGCGTCTGATGTGTACCGCCGCGGTGTGCATCCTCGCCCTGACCGGCTGCGGAACCGAACCGCCGCCGGGCAACGCCTCGAACCTCAACACGATTGATGCCGCTGACTTTCGGCGCGTCGTCGAGGACGCCGCGAACGCCCTGATGGTCCCCGGCGCGGTCGTCGCGCTGCGCACCCCGCAGGGCAGCTTCGATGTTGCCGTCGGCACCACCGAGTTGGGCAGCGCCAATGCACCGGACGTCCAGACCCGATTCCGGATCGCGTCGAACACCAAGACGATGACCGCTGCACTCGTCATGCTGCTCGCCCAGGACGGCAAACTCGCGCTCGACGACTCGGTGAGCGAGTACGTCGATGGTGTGCCCGACGGCGCAAACATCACCATCGGCGAGCTGCTCACGATGCGCAGCGGCCTATACGGCTACACCGACGACCCGGAACTGTCCGAGGAACTCGACCGTGCCCCGGCTCGCGCCTGGACACCCCAGCAGGTACTGGCCATCGCCTACCGGCATCCACCGCGATTCGCCCCGGGCACCGAATACGACTACAGCAACACCAACTACGCGTTGCTGGGTCTGGTGGCCGAGAATGCCGGTGGCCGAACGCTGTCCGAACAATTCCGGGACCGACTGCTGAACCCACTGGGCCTGAGCCAGACGACACTGCCCGCCATCGACGACACCACCATCCCCGCGCCGGGGTCGCACGGCTATATGTACGGGCCCACCCGCTACGCCCTCATCGACGAGCCCTACCCGGCCCCGATGCAGGCCGAAGCCCGGGCCGGAACACTGCAGCCCATCGACTACACGAACCAGAACCCGTCGTATGCGACCGCCGCCGGTGGCGTCATCTCGACCGCCGACAACCTGCTCACCTGGATCAGGGCATTGGTCACCGGTCAGGTGCTCGCCGCGGACACCCAGAAGCGCTGGCTGGCCGGGCTGCAGGCCGAGGATTCCGACCAGCCCGACGGAAAGCGGTACGGATACGGCATCACCCATCAGCGGTTCGGGCGGAGCGCGGCGATGTACTTCCACGGTGGCGAGCTGCCCGGCTTCAACTCGTTCATGGGCCACGACCCGGAAAACGATGTGACGCTGGTGATCTGGACCAATATGACCTTGTCGCCGGACGGGCAAACAACCGCCAACGCGATGCTGCCACCGATTCTCGATGAGATCTACGCGGGCCTCGCGCTGGCGTCCTGACCGATCAGTATCGTGTCCGGTGATGGTTTTCGATCGGTCTGAAGATACGGCCCGCGCACGTCGCAGCCTGCGGGGCGCGCTTCGTGGTCGCCGGGATCCGGCACCGATCGCCGGACAACGCAGACGCAGCGCCAACCACGTCGGTGACGTGTACACCCGCAAGGTTCTCGACCTCACCATCCGGCTGGCCGAGGTGATGTTGTCGTCGGGGTCGGGCACCGCCGATATCGTCGCGACCGCTCAGGATGTGGCTCAGGCCTACCAGCTCGCCGACTGCGTCGTCGACATCACCTTCTCCACCATCATCGTCTCGGCGCTACCGACCGCGGACAGCCCGCCGCTGACCATCGTGCGGTCGGTGCGCGCCCGCGCCACCGACTACACCCGGTTGGCCGAGTTGGACACGTTGGTCCGCCGCATCACCTCCGGCGGTGTCACCGTCGATCAGGCCCATGAGGCGATGGATGTGCTCAGTGAGCGTCCACATCCGTATCCGCGCTGGCTGGCCACCGCCGGCTGGGCGGGCTTCGCGCTCGGTATCGCCATGCTGCTCGGCGGCAACTGGCTGGTCTGCATCCTGGCGGCGGTCACCTCGGCGGTGATCGACCGGGTCGGGCGCTACCTCAACCGGATCGGCACACCGTTCTTCTTCCAGCACGCGGTGGGGGCCGCGATCGCCACCCTGGTGGCGGTGGCCGCCTACCGGTTCGCCGATCAAGGCCCGACGGCGCTGGTGGCCACCGGCATCGTGGTCCTGTTGTCGGGAATGACGCTCGTCGGTTCGGTGCAGGATGCGTTGACCGGCCACATGCTCACGGCCGTGGGGCGCCTCGGCGACGTGATCTTTCTGACCGCGGGGATCGTGGTGGGCATCGTGGCCGCACTGCAGATCGCCACCCTGGCCGGTGTCACCATCGCCCTGCATGTCGATGCCACCGAATCATTCGTGGTGCCGAGCGAACCGCTGCAGATCTTCATCGCCGTATTCGGTGCCGCCCTGGCCGGAGTGTGTCTGACGCTGGCGAGCTACGCGCCGCCGCGTTCGGTGGTGACCGCCGGGTTCGCGGCCGGTGCGGCCCAATTGGCACTCATCGGCCTCGGCCATGCCCAGATCGGGCATATCTTCGCCACCGGGATCGCGTCCGTCGGAGTGGGCCTGCTGGCCACGCTGATCTCGATCCGGCGTCAGGCACCGGCACTGGTGACCGCGACCGCCGGCATCACGCCCATGCTGCCGGGTCTGGCGGTGTTCCGGTCGGTGTTCTACTTCGCGGTCGACGAACGATTCCTCGACGGCATCGCCCAGTTGCTGTCGGCCGTGGCGATCGCGCTGGCGATCGGCAGTGGCGTGGTGATGGGGGAGTTGCTGGGTTCACCGCTGCGCTATCGGGCCGGACGGGTCGGCGACTTCCTCCGCATCGAGGGGCCGCCGGGCCTGCGGCGCGCAGTGGGCCGGGTGGTGCGTCTGCAGCCGACTACCGGTGTACCCGCGCCCCGGGCGCAGAGTGTCGCCCTGGAGCCGGAGACGTCGGCCGAGGATTCCGACGGCGAGGAGCCGCCGAAGGAGACGGTCGACACCGACGACGGCCGTCCCACGAACTGACCGCCTACAACGTGTCGAGCGTCTGGGCGGCCAGCCCGAAGGCCAGCGTCATCCCGAGGCCGGTCGTCACAGTCACCGAGCTGACCGTCGGCTCATGGCTCGCACGCAGCACATCGGTGCGGCCGCTGGAGGCGTAGACGCCCTGCCAGCGCTGCAGCACCTGTAGATGGTCGACCCCGAGGATGCGGCTGACCCCGGAGAGCAGATGCGCGGAGGTCTGCTCGTCGAGGAAGGGCGGCGCAGTGCGGCCGTAGTGGTGCGAATCGCCGACCAGCAGGGTGCCGTCGGGCCGGCGAGTGAACATCATGTTCGCGCCCAGCTCCAGCAGTTCGGGGTTGCCGCGTTCCAGCTCGGCCCGCACCGCCGCCGCGGCAGGCAGATTGGCCATGCCCTCATACCGCAGCATCGAGGTACCGGTCAGCACCGCCGCATCCAGGGCGTAGCCGGCCGGCGCCCCCACCAGCGCCATCTGCAGCCGGCACCGCAGCACATCGTTGGCCTCGGCGGTCGCCGGGTACAGCCGGTCCAGGTCGTGGCCGACACACACCAACACGTGCCGCCCGCGCACCACGCCTCGGCTGGTGTGCACCGCGGCGTCGGTGCATCGCACGGCATTGGTGCGCCAGTGGAATCGCACCCCGGGCCGGTCGGCCAGCCACGCGGCGATGGTGGCAACCGTGGTGCGCGGATCGACCCGCAGATCCGCCGGGAACCAAGCCGCGCCGACGATCGCGGGATCGGGAGTCCGGCCGGGCCCGGCCAGCCTGGCGTTCACCTCATCGGCGGTCAGCAGCCGGACCGCTTCGGTGCCGCGCGCGTCGCGGAACTCCTCGATCAGAGCGGCTTCGGCGGGACTGCGCGCAAGCACCACGGCGCCCGCCTCCGGCGCCCAGAACCCGCTCTGTGCCGCGGTGCGCAGCCATCCGCGCCGGGACGCCTGCGCCGTCTCCACGAGCGCGGGGCCCTGCGCGGTGATGCAGGCGTGGCCGAAATTACGGACCGAGGCGCCGACGGCCTCGGAATCGCGTTCCACGATCTCCACGGTGAGTCCGCGGTGCACGGCCTCGGCAGCATGCGCGAGGCCGATGATCCCCGCGCCGACGATGACCAGATCGGGGATTGCAGAATTCATGCGGCCATCTTCGGGTGCCCGCGAATCTCGTGGAGCGCGGGGTGGATTCGTTCACCAGGGGTTTGGCTGCTCGTCACCTTCGGCACCGTCGGCATGTTCGGCGTGAGCTATCGGCGACGCCGACGGCGACGAGGCGCTAGCCTTTTGACCCATGACCGATCGACAGCGTGCCGTGACGCGCTCCACCGTCAAGCTCGCGCTGGCGACGACCCTGCTCACCGGGGGCGCGTTGTTCACCGCCGGGCTGGCCGCTGCCGAGCCGGCACCGCTGGTGCCACCGGGGGACCCGGCCGCGCCGATCCCGGGTCAGCCGGTGGCCGTGAACCCCGACGAACTGGTGGCCGCGCCGCCGGCTCCTCCGCCGGTCGGCGCCCCGCCGGTACCGCAGATGACGAACCCGGCCTACGGGCAGGGCTCCTCCGGTGGCGGACTGGGCTACATCAAGGATCTGTGGAATGCGGCCAGGTCGAATGACCCGATGGCGGCGTTCTCCGAGGCCGGGACGGCCGGGATGCCGACCGGTGCACCGCCGGGGGCGGGTCCGGCGCCCAAGTTGCCGCCGGGCTACATGTCATTGACCGATCCGGCGTCGTCGACGCCGTCGTTGCAGGGCACACCGCAGGTCGGTGGGCCGCCGCTGCCGCCGGGGTTCGTGTCGCTGTCGGATCCCAATCCGCCGGCCGAGGCGCTGCCCATCGGTGCACCCGGCGCCGCTCCGGCCGGGGTTCCCGCCCCGGGCGCCCCGGCACCGCCGCCGGTTCCGGCCCCCGCCCCGATGCCGCCGACCATCATTCAGCAGGGTCCGCTGGGCTGATTCAGCCCAGTCCGGCCCGCCATTTGTCGAGGACTCGGCGATCGCGTTTGGTCGGCCGCCCCGCACCCCGGTCGCGCACGGCCACCGCCACCACCGTCGTCGGCGGGAGGGCGGGCGTGCGATCCAGGTAACAGGTCACCGCGTCGGCGGCTCCGACCCTTTTCTGGATGACCCGTACCACCTCGACGATCCGGGTGCGATCACCGACCAGGGCTTTGACCGTGTCGCCGGGCACCACGGTCGCCGACGGTTTCGCGACCCGATCGTTGATCCGCACGTGCCCGCCCCGGCAGGCGGTCGCCGCATCGGGTCGGGTCTTGGTCAGCCGGACCGCCCACAGCCAGCGATCCACCCGAGTCGACTCCATGGCTCCATCATCGCGCACCGCGGGGGCGCGGTTGCTGCTATACCTTGCCCGCCGCGTAGGTGGCCGCCTCGTTGGCGGTTCCGTTGATCCCGTACATGGCGTGCGCGATCGACGGCATGCCGCCTGGCGTTCCGTCGCAGATGGTGTCACCGGGTGCGCACAGTTCAACGGTCTTCGGTGCATACAACGGACCGACGGTGCTCAACGGTGCGCCGAACTGGTTCAGGAACGCATCGGACGGGTTGCCCAGCAGCACCACCGCGGCCACATGCTCGGACACGTCGTCCGGCAGGGGGTTCGGGATGTAGGAGAGGTACTGGTCAGGCACCCCGTCGGGGATGGCGTCGGCAGTGACATAGCCGGCCACCACCGCGCCCTGGGAGAATCCGCCGAGCACCACGCGGGTGTCCGGGCACGCCGAAGCGGTCGCCTCGATATGTGAGCCGGCATCACGCACTCCGTCGACGACGTTCTGCGCGAAGGCAATTCGGTCCCCGAAGTTGTCACTGGCGGGATAGTTGACCGGGTAGACCGACACCGATTTGCCGGGGGTCTGGGCACGGAACGCGTCGACGAAGGCCTGGCCGGTGCCGCCGACTCCGGGCGCCTCGGCGGTGCCGCGGGCGAAGACCACCTCGACGTCGGGGCAGGGCTCGGCGGAGGCGGCCGGGGCGGCCGTTCCGGCCACCAGGCCCGACGCGATCAGGGCGCCCGCCCCCACAAACCGCACGGATTGACGAAGACTCATCAGCGAACTCCTTCGGGATACGGCGCGCGCCTTGGCTGCAGACCGGCCTGCTGGTCTGTACCCGTGATGTTTGCCACTGAAACAGCAGCGGTGAGTTCCGCGGCCCGGTCGGGTCGATATCTGGACACGGTTGTCTACCGAGAGGGGCACGCAGCATGGTCATCGTGGCAGGACACATCATCGTCGACCCGGCGCAGCGGGCGACCTATCTCGACGGGTGCGTGGGCGTCGTGGCAGCGGCGCGCCGGGCGGAGGGCTGCCTGGACTTCGCCATCGCCGCCGATCTGGTGGAACCCGGCCGGATCAACATCTACGAACGCTGGGAATCCCAAGACGCGGTCGAGCAGTTCCGGGGTAGCGGCCCATCCGAGGAGCAAGGCGCGGCGGTGCGGTCGGCGGCGGTGGCCGAGTACGACGTTGCCGGCGTGCGGAGTCTGAGCTGACCCGCCGGCCTCAGGTGGCTGAGACGGGGGCGGCCGAGACGGCGCGGGCCACGAAGTCGGCCGCCTGCTCGGCCATGCCGTTGGATTTGTAGGAACTGTGTGCGCTGCGATCCAGGCCGCCCGGGAAGCAGACCGGGTCTCCCGGTGCGCACAGCTGAACGGTCTTCGCCGCGTACTGCGAGCCCACCGTGACGGGCGGCGCGTCGTGGTCGACGAGGTTGAGGAACCAGTTGTCGGGGGTGCCGAACAGCGCCACCGCCGCCACGTGGGGTGACACCGAGGCGGGCATCGGCCCGATACCGTCGGGCAGCGTGAGCCCGGCAGGCACCGTGTCGAAGGTGGTGTACCCCGCGACGGCCGCGCCCTGCGAGTAGCCACCGAGGACGATCTTGGTGTCCGGGCACGTCGCGGCGATGTTCTCGATCCTGTTGCTGGCGTCGGCGATCCCCGCGGTGGCGGCTTGGAAGTCCAGGGACGCCGGGTAGTTCACCCCGTAGGTGTCGACGCTGTCGGCGCCCAGCCGGCTGGTGAGCGCGTCGACGAACGCCTGACCGGTCGCACCGACACCTGGGGCTTCGAACGTTCCGCGGGCGAAGACCACTTCCACATCCGGGCACGGCGCCGCCGGGTCGGCGAACGCCTTCGCGGTCGCCAGCGGTCCCATGGTGGCGGCCAGGAACAGTACGGCGGCGGCGGCATACTCGACGCGGTGCGACCGGGGGGTGTGCGACATCTTGGTGGCCATTTCGATCCTTCTGCTGCGGGAGACGATCTTGAATGTGGTGATCAGCATCCCGCGATCGCCGCCCCCGCACATTGACGCAGACGCCACTGCTGGTGTTCCGGCTAGCACTACCACCGGCTCAGTCGACATCCCCGACAAAGGTCACGGTTTCGGCCAGTGGGGCGCGCAGGGTGCGGATGTAGTCGACGGCAGGATCCTCGTGGCCGATCGACATCCCGCAGAAGAGCATCAGCTCGGCCGGGGGACTGAGCGCCTCTTCGACCGACGCCCGCACCTGCGACCACGCCATCTGCGGGCAGCTGTGCAGGCCCTCGGCGCGCAACAGCAGCATCACCGTCTGCAGGTACATCCCGAGATCGGCCCACTGGGGGCGGCCCATGTCACGGTCGATGAAACAGAACAGGGCAGCCGGCGCCCCGAAGCACTCCCAGTTGCCGATGGCCGCCCGCTGGCGGGCCTCCCAGTCCTCGCGGGCGATGCCCAGGGCCGTGTAGCGCTCCTTGCCGAACCGGGATCGACGCTCGCGGTAGGGGGTGACCAGTTGGGGCGGGTACATCTGGAACTCTCGCTCGTCCCAGGGTTCGCCCGCGGCGACGCGTTCGACGGCGACCTTCTTGAGTTGTTCCAGTGGCGCACCCGTGACGACGTAGATGTGCCAGGGCTGCAGGTTGGACCCCGATGGTGCCCAGGCGGCTGCCGAAAGCACCCGCTCCAGCACGTGCGCCGGTACCGGCTCATCGGTGAACCCACGCACCGCCCGCCGACTCTGCACTGCCTCATATACGTCCACGACCCGCCTGCCTCTCTGATCTGCTGGTGAGATCAAGCCTGGCAGCGGCCGCGCGTGGGCGAGCCCTTGATATCGCGTGGCCGGGGCGTGGTCCTACACCCGCGCGGCGGCGAAGCCGGCGGCCTCGGTGACCATCCCGTTGGCGGTGTAGAGGTTGTGCGCCACCGGATCCAGTCCGCCCGAGCAGATCGGGTCGTTGACGGCGCACAGGTCGAGAGTCTTGGCCGCGAATGCCGAGCCGACGGGCACGTAGGGCTGGCCGATCAGGAAGAGGAACCGGTCATTGGGTTTGCCGAACAACACCACGGCGTCGACCTGGCCGGCGACATCGGGGGCCAGCGGCGTGGTGGTGCCGAACGCGAACGAGTTCGGCGGAATCGCCGGTGCGTCTGCGGTGACGAGCTGGGCGACGGCGGCGCCCTGGGAGAATCCGCCGAGCACCACCTTGGTGTCGGGGCAATCCGCCGCGAGCTGGCGGATGCGGTTGGCGGCGTCGTTGACGCCGATGACCGAGGTGGGCCAGTCGTGGTTCGCTGGATAACTCACCGGGTAGAGGCCGACGGACTTGTCGCCGACCTGGCTGCGTAGGGCCTCGGTGAAGGCGTTGCCGACGCTCCCTGCGCCCGGGCGCTCGGTGGTGCCCCTGGCAAAGACGACCTCCACGTCGGTGCAGGGTTCAGCGGATGCGGGTGGCGACCCACCGAGCAGCGTGCCCGCGCCGGTCAGTGCGGCGGTTGCCAGCAGCGCGGCGATTGCTCGGGACTGATCTCGCATCGTTGTCGTGCCCTCCTCGGTGTACGGACGGATCTGCTCGGTGTCGGCAAAATGTCCTTCGCCGACGATGGTAGTGACCGCGTGACACAGCCCACGTCGATCATGAATAGACTCACGGTGTCGGGTCGCGCGCACGCGCGGTGCTCGTCAGTTACGAATCTGTTCTCGGTTGTAAAGTTCTTGTAGTGCGTGCCATGCCGTCTCCGGCGGCGCGAGGCAGCTGTTACTTCAGCCCATGTCCGGAAAGGCAACTCGTTGAACGCGGTCCTGGCGCGCACGGCCATTTTTCAGGATGTCGATCCCGACGCGATGGCGGCGCTCGAAGCCGAGCTGGAGTGGATCACGTTCCGACGCAATCACACGGTATTCACCGAGGGAGAGCCCGGCGACCGGTTGTATGTCCTCGTGCAGGGCAAAGTCAAGATCGGCAAGCGTTCGGTGGACGGACGCGAGAGCCTGATCGCGGTGATGGGGCCGGGGGAGACGTTCGGCGAGCTCGCGCTGTTCGACCCGGGGCCGCGAACGGCGACGGTGACCACGCTGACCGAGGTGCGGGTGGCGGCGGTGGCGAGGCAGGCGCTGAGTGGCTGGATCTCCGAGCGCCCCGAGATCTCCGAGCAACTCCTGCGGGTGCTGGCGCGTCGGTTGCGACGCACCAATGACGATCTCTGCGACATGATCTTCACCGATGTGCCCGGGCGGGTGGCCAAGCAGTTGCTCGACCTCGCCAAGCGTTTCGGTAAGACCGAAGGCGATGTGCTGCGGGTGGACCATGAACTGACGCAGCTCGAGCTCGCGCAGTTGGTGGGCTCGTCTCGTGAGACGATCAACAAGGCGCTCTCGGAGTTTGCGAACCGCGGCTGGATTCGTCAGCAGGGCAAGACGGTCTTCGTGCTCGAACCGGCGAAACTGGCCCGCCGGGCCAGGTAGCTAGCGGCCCGGCGGCGCCGACTGTTCGGGTGCGGGCCGACCCCACAACGATCCGATCGCGTTGGCGCGCAGGGCATCCCAGCGCGGGCCGTGCGCCGGCCACGAGTGTTCGGCGCGCCTGACAACACCGGCCGACTGCGTTTTCTCCCCCTCGTTCATGTGGTGTCACTCAACGCCGCGCGGGCACGTCTTCGCAACCCATTTTGTTCCACGGGGGTTCCGCGTGGCGGCTGCACGCGTCCACGCCCTGCCGGCCTGTCGGGGAGGGCGTGGACGCGGGCTGAGCGTCTAGTTCGAGGCTTCCAGGATCTTGATGGCGAAGATGAGCGTGTCACCCTTCTGGATGCCCGCAGCGGGCTGGCCCTCCGCGTAGCCGTCTGCAGAGGTCATCGCGACCGCCACGGTGGATCCGACCTTCTGGCCGGCGATGGCCTTCTGGAATCCCGGGATGACACCGTCGAGCGGGAAGTCGACGGGAGATCCGGTCTGGTAGCTGCTGTCGAACACCGACCCGTCGCGTCCGTTGACACCCATGTAGCAGACCGACACCGTCGCGGTTTCCGGAACCACCGGCCCGTCGCCGGCCTTCAGGGTCTGGACCTGTGTCTCGGTGACGCTGAACGGCCCCTGCACGTCCACGACCGGCGAGGCGGTGTCAGTGGATCCGGTGACCGCGACGCTGCCGGTGGCGCCAGAAAGCGTCCACTCCGGTGCGCCGGGGGTTGCCGGTGCGGCCGACGGGCACGGGCTCGCGATGGGTGCGTTGTCACCAGCGGTGGCCGGGATGTCGAACACATCGTTGGTGGTGGGGGCGCTGGTCGAGGCTGCACTTTGGGTGTCAGAGCCGCATGCGGACACAGTCATGGCGATGGCCGCAGCACCGGCGAGAAGCGCGATGGAGGAGGAGACGCGAGAGCAATTCACCTTCGCCACGCTACCGCCGCAGCGCTTTCGTTTGGCGAGAAGGCCCGGTCGGCGCACCCGTCATCGACGGCGCGGTGGAGGGCGCCCGCTGACCGCCGTGTGCTGAGTTGTTGTGCTGCCGCTGTTTTCGTCGAGTGTTCACCGGCGGGCGGCAAATCCGATTGCGTGCACGCGGCCTTGCCGCCAACATGGTGACAGGGGAAAGCCCGGCGGGGGCCGGGCTTATCAGGAGGGGGATTCGGTATGGGGTATCGCAAAGGTGACATCGTCACCGCTCGTCGTCGGATCGAGGGGATCGACGTTCCGGTCGTGCCGGCCGGCGCCACCGGGACGGTGACGACGACAACGTTGTTCGGAGGCCCCAAGCGGGTGCACTTCGAGGTCTCCGATGGCTGGGGGGAGAAGAGCTTCCAGGTGCGGGTGCGCCGGGGAGATGTCGCACCGGGCGACGCAGGCTAGCTTTGGGGCGCGGCGGGCTCAGAGCGGGCTGCGCCGGGACGCCGACGCCATACCCAGCCAGGTGTGTCGATTGCCCGCCCAGCACCAGCCCACCTTGGGCGCGCCGCGATTCGCGACACCGTCGCGTCCGGTTCCGCCGCTGATCCAGATCGCCGGGGCCCTGGCATCGAGGCCTCGTCGGGCACGTTTGCGCGACGCTATCGTCATGAAACAGTGATTTGCTTCAAGGCGTTCGGGTTCTTGCAACAGCCAGCTGATCCCTTCAGCGATGGTCAACGGGGTGCGTTCCCGTTCGGCAATCACCGGTAGCGACTCCTGGGGGCTCCAGTTGCGCATGTCGTCACCGCGGTCGACGTCATGGACCAGGTACAGCGGCGCATCCGGTATCGCGATACCGGTGATCGGTTCGAAGTCCTCGAGGTCGGTCAGATCGGTCACCACGAAGCCTTCCTTGTCGTCATGACGAAGGAGCGGGGCGAGCGCCCGCGCCGACGCGAGCCGGGGGTGCACGGCAATGACGGCGCCGGGCTCGTCGGGCAGCGCGGCCGCGTACCGGCGCATCTGGTCTGCGGTGATCGCGGCGGCTTCGGCAACACCCGCGTCGAGCAACACGGTGAGCTGGTCTGTCAGCGGCAAGGGCACTCCAAGTGGGCTGGGGGGCGCTACGGGCGGCGCCTACCGTACAGTGTACGGAACAACGTACGGGGGTGTGTGATGCCGCGGTCCAAACCACACGTGAGCGACCCGGTGCGGCTCTCGCAGTTGCTCTGGTCCCAGGATCGGCCGGCGGGCCGATCGGGCCTGTCCCTCGGGATGATCGTGGGTGCCGCAACCGCGGTCGCCCGGCGCGAGGGAGTCGACGCGATCACCATGCGGCGGGTCGCCGCGGAGCTGGAGGTCGCTCCGATGAATCTGTACTCGCACATACCCGGCAAGGCCGAACTGCTGGAGTTGATGCTCGACGCGTGTGCGGCAGCGGTCTATGAGCCCGACGATCTGCCCGCCGCCCGCCCTGACCGGCGGGCCGCCGCGCTGTTCGTCGCCGAGCGAAACTTCGACGTGGCCGTCGGTCAGCCTTGGACGTTGGAGATTCCCGCCGACCGACCGGTGCCCGGCCCAGGAATGACCGCGAAGTACGAGGCGGAACTGGCGGTTTTCGACGGTGTCGGGCTCACCGATGTCCAGATGGACCACGCGCTGACCGGATTACTCGGGCTCGCATCGGCCATGGCCCGCAACCAGGTCGGGCTCAAACGGGCCCGTGCGGCCAGTGAGCGCGACGACAACCAATGGTGGCAGCAGGTGGGGCCGGCGTTGGCCACCGCCATGCGTGGGCGCGAATTCCCCTTGGCCGCGCGGGTGGGAACTGCCGCTTCACTGGCGGCGGATGCCTCCGCAGACCCCAAGGCGGCACTCGACTACACCGCAAGACTGTTGCTGGACGGGCTGGCGGCGACCGGGGCCGACCTGTGACCGAGGTCATCGACGCATCCAGGGCTCGATGTGGTCCGAACGGCGGTTGTGGGTATGGGTGACTGACGGATGCTCGTACACAACAGGAAGCGCTGAAGAGAAATGGCGAAAGTCGATGTATCGGTGTCGTCGGATCTGGCGCCAGACCAGGCCTGGAAGTTGGCCTCCGACCTGCAGCGGTTCGACGAGTGGCTGACCATTTTCGCCGGTTGGCGTAGCCCGCCGCCCGCGGTGATCGAAGAGGGCACCCAGGTGTCGTCGTCGATCAAGGTCAAGGGTTTTCGGAACACGATCCACTGGCACGTCACCGAATACGACGAACCGCGACAGATTCGGCTGCAGGGCCGCGGCCGCGGAGGGGTCCACATCTCGCTGACCATGACCGTGGCCGACGACCGTCCGGGCTCCACCTTTCACCTGCTGGCCGAACTCTCCGGGGGGCTGCTCGGCGGACCCGTCGGATCGCTGGTCGCCAAAATGATCACCTCCGACGTGCGGAACTCGGTGCAGAATCTCAGCTCACTGCGCTGACCAAAAGTGTTTCCTCAGAACAGCTTGAGGGCCTCGGTGATCATCCGGTGGCCCTGCTGCTCGAACGGGTCGTCACCGACCTGGCGAGCCCACACCGCGGTGCCGACGGCCTCATGCAGGGCGAGCATTCGCCACTGCCCGGGCACGCGGGGATCACCGCCGTACCCGGCGAAGAAAGCGTCTTCGAGTTGCGGGTGCTGTCGCCACTGTTGAGCCGCCAGTCGGCAGAAGTCACTGATCACGGGACGCCAGGAAAAGCGCCCGAAGTCGATGACCCTCACCGTGCCCGTGTCGATGAGCCAGTTCCGCGGCTGCCAGTCACCGTGGGTGGGCACCACCACGACGGGTCTGGTTCGGTGAGACGTCAACACGGAGCGAAGCTCTGCAGCGATCTGCGGCGGGATGCGATGCGGCTTGTCCAGCCAGGCGAGCGATTTCGCTACCGCGGCGGCTTCCCAACCGGCGTCCACACGTTCGCCTTGACCGTGAAACCTCCGCGCCAACCGCCCGGCCTGCAGGTGGGTGTCGATCGCGAGTTCGGCCTCCGATCCCTCGACGAGGTGGCCGTCGAGGAAGGTGACCACGAGAAGCCGCGCCGCCCCGTCCTGATGCAGTAGGCGGGCAGCGTGCCCACTGCGTGCCAGGCACTCGGTGAAACCCTCGAAGGCAGTGATCTCGCGGCCGAGGTGGTGATCCGATGGGCCGGCGGCCTTGATGACGACCCGCCCCCGACTGGAATCGGCGTCGAGAACCGCCGTGTCCACCAGGTTCCAGCTCATATCGCCGCGGACCTGCACGCCCGGCAACCAACGCTCCAGCAGGGCGGCCTGTCGATCGTCGAGTCGCCCACCATGCCATGACCGCACCTCCGTCACGCTACAGCGGATGCTCGCGCAGCAGTGGCGTCAGGCGAAGCGCCTGGCCGAAAAGCGACTAGTTCTATGAATAGTGGTGTTTCACAGCAGAATTGAGACGCCAGCGAACGGGGTCGCGATGGAAGGTGTTTGGCCCGGTCGGGTGGGGGTAGACCGGAGCTACCGCGACCTACAGCCCAGCGGATCGCCGGTATTCCTGCTCGCCATACCTGTGTCTGATCGCAGGATGGCCACATTGAACCTGTCGGGAGGCACCGTGTTCACTCACAACAAAGATCTTCAATTCGAAGTGCGGGTCAGCGAGCCCGATCCACGATTTGCGTCGTTGCTGATGGAGCAGTTCGGTGGCGCCAACGGTGAACTCACCGCTGCGCTGCAGTACTTCACCCAAGCCTTCGTACTTCGTGAGAAGAACCCCAAGATGTACGACCTGTTCATGGACATCGCCACCGAGGAACTCAGTCACCTCGAAATCGTGGGTACCACCATCACGATGCTGCTTGACGGGCTCAATGACGATCTCAAGATGGCCCACCAACGATGTGACTGGATGCCCGCGGTGGCCAGCAGGACCGGCAGAGAACAGGCCATCCACCAGGTGGCGGTCAACCCGATGTTCCTGGTGCTCAGCGGTGGTGGCCCGGACGTCAAGGACTCGGCAGGCAACAACTGGACCGGTGCGTTCATCGACGCCAACGGTGATCCCACCGTGGATCTGCGCAACAACCTGGCCGCCGAGTCGCGGGCCAAGGTCGTCTACGAGTATCTGAAGCAGTTCACCGACGATCCCGGAGTCCAGGACACATTGACCTTCTTGATGACTCGCGAAGTCGCCCACTACCAGCAGTTCACCGCAGCGCTCAACGAACTGCCGGTCAACTTCCCGCCCGGACAACTGCCGGGCGACCCACGTTTCCAGAACGTCGCCTTCAACATGAGCAACGGCGACGGGTCGGTGCGCGGTCCGTGGAACGAGGGGCAGGGGCCATGGCCTGATGGCGTCGAATGGGAGTACGTTGAAAAGCCCGAAGAGCAGTGGTTGGGAACATCGCTGCGCAATAACACCGGTGCCGAGAACAATCCCGAGGGCCAGCCGGGGGTCGACGCCGAAAAACCTTTCACGCACGAGCATCACACCGCCACCACGTGACCAGGATTCATCCGTAGAGGAGTGAGAGATGGATGCTTTGACTTTTCTCCGTCAGGACCACAAGAGCGTGCTCGGCATGCTCGAGGTGCTCGACGGCGCACCCGAAGGAGACGGCGCGGTGGCCAGTGGTCTTCGCACCATGGTCACCAATCTGGTGATCGCGGAATCCCAGCACGAGGCGATCGAAGAACAGTTCTTCTGGCCCGCCGTACGCGACGCGCTCGAAGAGGGTGATGAGCTTGCCGACAAGGCAGTCGAGCAGGAGCAGACCGGCAAGCAGCTGTTGCAACAACTGGAGGACAGCGAGCCGGGGAAGCCCGACTTCCAACAGGCACTGAAACAGTTCGTCAAGCTCGGCCGCGACCACATCGCTTTCGAACAGGACATCGTCTGGCCTCGGTTCCAGGCCGCCGTGTCAGAAGAGGAACTGGCCAACCTGGGTGAGAAGCTGGAACAGGCGAAGAAGATCGCGCCGACCCGGCCGCACCCGGACACACCACCGAATTCGACGGTGCTGAAGACGATGGGACTGGCAACGGCAACCATGGATCACATCCGTGATGCCGCAACGGGTCGTGCCGCGGATAACCCGCCGGATCCGCAGGTTCACTGAGGAAAAAACAGCTGGGCGGCGAGCCGTGTGCAATGGCTCGCCGTCCGGCTTTCTGCGTTCGTTCTCTGCATTGACATGCTGAGACTACATGGTGCGGTGCAACGAATTTGGAGAAAAACTTGATAGCGTCCAGAAGACGCGCCACACTCGAGAAGATGGCTGACGTCCCAGACTCCACGTCGTTGTTGCGGGCGGCCGGACTCCGTGTGACCCGGCCTCGGCTGGTCGTGATGGACGCCGTCGAGACGAATGCACACGCCGATACCGACACGATCTTCACCGCCGCGCGACGGCAACTCCCCGACATCTCCCGCCAGACCGTGTACGACATTCTGAACGCTCTGACGGCGGTCGGGCTGGCTCGTCGCATCCAGCCCGCCGGAGCCACCGCCCGCTATGAATCCCGCGTCGGCGACAACCACCACCATGTGGTGTGCCGGTCCTGCGGCGTCATCGCCGACGTCGACTGCGCCGTCGGCGAGGCGCCGTGCCTGACCGCTTCCGATGACCTGGGTTTCGATATCGACGAGGCCGAGGTCATTTACTGGGGTCTGTGTCCCGACTGTGTGAGAGCGCGGACCACCTGACTGATCCGACGTCCTGATCCATCCGTTGTGCAGCCCGCATGAAACCGACGAAAGGCGAGAAGATGACCGACACCTCCGATGCCCGGCCTCCGCACTCCGACACCAAGACGCACAGCGGCAGTGAATCCGAGAACCCGGCCATCGACTCACCGCACCCCAAGTCGCATGCGCCGCTGACCAATAAGGACTGGTGGCCGGAGCAGGTCGATGTGTCGATGCTGCACCGCCAGCCGGCCAAGGGGAACCCGCTGGGTGATGGCTTCCGGTACAGCGAAGAGTTCAAGAAACTCGATGTCGAGGCACTCAAGGCCGACATGCTTGCGTTGATGACGTCTTCGCAGGACTGGTGGCCCGCGGATTACGGCAGCTACGCCGGTCTTTTCATCCGGATGAGCTGGCACGCCGCCGGTACCTACCGGATCCACGACGGGCGCGGCGGTGGCGGCCAGGGCGCACAGCGCTTCGCCCCGCTGAACAGCTGGCCCGACAACGCCAACCTCGACAAGGCGCGGCGGCTGCTGTGGCCGATCAAACGCAAGTACGGCAACATGCTGTCGTGGGCGGACCTGATCGTCTACGCAGGTAACGTCGCCCTCGAGTCGGCGGGCTTCGAGACGTTCGGTTTCGCCTTCGGGCGCGAAGACATCTGGGAACCCGAGGAGATCCTGTACGGCCAGGAGGACACCTGGCTGGGCACCGACAAGCGCTACGGAGGCACCAACGACAGCGACAAGCGCGAGCTGGCTGAACCGTTCGGCGCCACCACCATGGGGCTGATCTACGTCAATCCCGAAGGGCCCGAGGGGAAGCCGGATCCGCTGGCCGCTGCCCACGATATCCGTGAGACCTTCGGTCGGATGGCGATGAACGACGAGGAGACCGCGGCGCTCATCGTCGGTGGTCACACGCTCGGCAAGACGCACGGCGCCAGCGCCGACGATGTGGGTCCCGAGCCCGAAGGAGCGCCGATCGAACAACAGGGTCTCGGCTGGAAGTGCCCGTTCGGCACCGGCAACGCCGGTGACACCATCACCAGTGGGCTCGAGGTGGTGTGGACCGGCACGCCGACTCAGTGGAGCAACGGCTACCTGGAAATTCTGTACGGCAACGAGTGGGAACTGACGAAGAGCCCGGGCGGAGCCTGGCAGTTCGAAGCCAAGGACGCTCCGGCCACCATCCCGGATCCTTTCGGCGGGCCGCCGCGCAAGCCCACCATGCTGGTCACCGATGTCTCGATGCGGGTGGACCCGATCTACGGGCAGATCACCCGGCGCTGGCTCGATCACCCCGAAGAGATGAACGAGGCGTTCGCCAAGGCCTGGTACAAGCTGCTGCACCGCGATATGGGACCGGTGAGCCGCTACCTCGGCCCGTGGGTGGCCGAGCCACAGCTCTGGCAAGACCCGGTGCCGGCGGTCGACCACCCGCTCATCGACGATGCCGATATCGCGGCGCTGAAGAGTAAGGTCCTCGAATCCGGGCTGTCGGTCCCGCAATTGGTGAAAACCGCATGGGCATCGGCATCCAGCTTCCGCGGCACCGACAAACGCGGTGGCGCCAACGGTGCCCGGATCCGCCTGGAACCGCAGCGCAACTGGGAAGCCAACGAGCCTTCGGAACTGGACAAGGTGCTACCGGTGCTGGAGAAGATCCAGCAGGACTTCAACGATTCCGCCGCCGGCGGTAAAAAGGTCTCGTTGGCCGATCTGATCGTGTTGGCCGGGTCGGCTGCGATCGAGAAAGCAGCCAAGGACGGCGGTTTCGACGTCACGGTGCACTTCGTGCCCGGGCGCACCGACGCCAGCCAGCAGGACACCGACGTGGAGTCGTTCGCGGTGCTGGAAACACGCGCGGACGGTTTCCGCAACTATGTGCGGCCCGGGGAGAAGACAGCGCTGGAACAACTTCTGGTCGACAAGGCGTACTTCCTGGACCTCACGGCGCCCGAGTTGACGGTGCTGGTGGGCGGGTTGCGTGCCCTCGGCGCCAACCACGGCGGCACCAAGCACGGGGTGTTCACCGAACGGCCGGGCGCACTGACCAACGACTTCTTCGTCAATCTGCTCGATATGGGCACGGATTGGAAGGGCTCGGAGTCAGCCGAGAACGTCTACACCGGGTACGACCGCGGCACGGGCGAGGTGAAGTGGACTGCCACCGCCAATGATTTGGTCTTCGGTTCGAATTCGGTGCTGCGCGCGCTGGCCGAGGTCTATGCGCAGGACGACAACAAGGGCAAGTTCGTCGAGGACTTCGTCGCTGCATGGGTGAAGGTCATGAACAACGACCGTTTCGATCTGGACTGATCTACACGCAAATCGAGCGGGGCGGGATCTGAGAATCCCGCCCCGCTCGATGTGATTGTCACGGCGTGCCGACGCACACCGATCCGACGCACGCGCCGGCACCGTCGGGACCCGCGCCCGCGCCTGCTCCCGGAACACCGACGGACGCGCCGCCGGGGCCTGCTTCCGCGCCTGCTCCCGGAACACCGGCAGATGCGCCGCCGGGACCTGCTTCCGCTCCCGCTCCCGGAACACCCGCGGTGGCTCCGCCCGGGCCTGCCCCGGCGCTGGCGCCGGGTGCGGTCGCCGTCGCGCCACCGGGCCCGGCGTCGGCACCCGGGGCCGGGGCGGATGACGTCGGCGCAAGCGTGGTGGTGGCCGCGCCGGTCGAGGGAGTGGTCGTCATCGTCGACTCTGTTGTCGAGGTCTCTGTCGAGCTTCCGCTGTCGGAACTGCAGGCGGTGAGCCCGCCCGCCAGCACTGCGCCCGCCACTGCGGCCGCGAGGGGTAGACGACGGACAATCTGAACGACGGTCATAGGTGACTCGATTCTGTTAGTGCGGCTGCCGAACAGTGCGAACACTGCTCTGCGGGAACGACCCCGATGTGTTACCCGCTTTCAATGCGGGTTAAGCACGAATTCCGCCCGTAGAGTTTCGCTGCGGGGGAGGAACGCGATGTCGACGCAGTCAGCGGTGGTGTGCGGGGCAAGCATGAGCGGCCTGTTGGCTGCTCGAGTGCTGGCCGAAGCGTGTGACACGGTGACGGTGATCGAGCGCGATGTTCTTCCCGACCGGGTCTCACAACGGCCCGGCGTGCAACAGGGCCTGCACCTCCACATGCTGCTCAGTTCAGGCCTCGGCGCGCTCGAGGATCTCCTGCCGGGCATCGGCGCGGAACTGCGGGCACAGGGCGCGCCGGTTCTCGATACCCGCGACCTGTCGCAGGCCTACCTCGAGATCAACGGGCACGTTCTGTGCCGGGACGGGACCGTGGCTGATCCCGAGGCCATACAGGTCGTTCTGGCAAGCAGACCACTGTTGGAATCCGTTGTCCGTGAGCGGATTCGCGCGTTGTCGAACGTGACGTTCCTGGACGGTCATGACGTGATCGAACCGACGCTGAGTGGGCGCACGGTGACGGGAGTAAAGGTCGGTAGCCGCCGCGCAGCACGCACATTCGAGGTGCCGGCCGATGTCGTCGTCGACTCATCGGGCCGATCCGCCCGGACACCGGCATTCCTGGAGGCCCACGGGTTCGGTCGGCCGGTCGAGCAGACATACCGCGTGCAGCTCAGCTATGCCAGCCAGCTTTTTCGCGTCCCCGGTGGATTGCTTCACGAAAAGGCCGCTGTCATCAGCCCGAACCTGCAACGCCCCACCGGCGCCGGAATGCTCGCGAACGAGAACGGCACCGTGATCTTCACACTGATCGGTATCGGAGGACAGCGGCTCCCCGCTGATCTACCTTCCGTTCTCGAGGGCGCGGCCCGGCTCTTGCCACGGCATATCAGCTCGGCGCTCGAGGCGGCGGAGCCACTCGGCGAACTTCATCACCGCCGGTACCCGGTCAGCGTGTGGCGGCGCTACGACAAGCTGACATCTTTTCCCGTCGGGCTGTTGGTCATGGGTGACGCGGTGTGCAGTTTCAACCCGGTCTACGGGCAAGGCATGACCTCTGCGGCGCAGCAAGCCCGTGCGCTGCGAAAGGCCATCGCCGACCACGGTTTTACTGATCTGAGCAGAGCCTACTTCCGCACAGCTGCCCGCCGGATCGCGCCGGTCTGGCATGCCAACCGGCTCAACGACTTTGCCGTCACGCCGGAAACCGGATGGGCGATGTGGCCGCAGCGGGCCTTCAACACCTACACCACGGCCTACATGGCCGCGGCCTCCGACGACGCGGGGCTCACCGAAGCGTTTCTCCGGGTCCTGCAGGGCAGGGAATCGGGGTTCACGCTCGCCTCTCCTGTGCGCGCAGCGCGCGTCGTTGCCCATTCGGTCCGGCGGCGATGAGTTCCGGCCGTTGCGCTGGTCCAACCACGATGGGAAAGAAGCCTTCACGCAGCGGTCACCTGCCGATCAACGGTCTGGATCTGTACTACGAGGTGCACGGCGACCTCGCTGCCCCCGGGATTCCGTTGCTGCTCATCCCGGGCGCGTTCATGGCCACCGACTCGATGCCGGACTGGGTGGACGCCCTTGCGAAAACCCGCGCCGTCATCGTGTTCGACCAGCAGGGGCACGGCCGTACCCCGGACACCGCCCGAGCCATGTCCTATGAGCAGTTCGGGGACGATGCCGCCGACCTGTTGCGGGCGCTCGGGGTGGCGCGAGCGGATGTGATGGGCTACTCCCAGGGCGGCGGCGCTGCCTTGCAGCTCGCCATCCGCAATCCCGCCCTCGTGGGCAAGCTGGTGGCCATGTCGGCGACGTTTCACCGCGACGGCTGGCATCCTTCGGTGGCCGAAGCCATCGCGGCCATGAGTGCCGCTGACTTCGCCGGTACGCCGGTGCACACCGCGTTCACCGCACACACGCCCGCACCCGGTGCCTTCGATGCCTACCTGGAAAAGATGAAGGCACTGAACATCGGTGATCAGCAGATCGGCGAGGATCAGGTGCGAGCCATCGCTGCGAGGACGATGGTGATCGTCGGTGACGCGGACTCGGTGATCCTGGAGCACGCGCTGGCCTTGTTCAGGCTGCGCGGGGGAGCGGACCACGACGCGGCGAAAACCGGACTTTTGCAGAGTGTTCCGCGGGCGCGCCTGGTGGTCATGCCGGCCACATCGCACATCGGCCTCACCGGACAAGCCGATGTGTTGGTGCCGTTGGTGACCGCGTTCCTGGACGACATACCGCCGGTGACACCCGATCTTTTCTGATCGGGATCACTGCGGCCGGTTGGACAGGATCACCTTGCCGACGGTGCGCTTGGACTCCAGCAACTGGTGCGCGCGAGCGGCTTCGGTCAGGGGAATGACGGTGTCCACGACGACACGGACCGCCCCGGATGCGAACAACGGGAGGACATCACGGGTCACGCCGCTGATGATCTCGGCCTTCTGGTGCAGCGGGCGCGCACGAAGCATGGTCGCGGACACACGGGCTCGTTTGGACATCAGGTAGCCGATGTCCAACTGCGTGGCGCCGGTGGTGCCGCCGATGATCACCAGATGTCCGTCGGGTGCCAAGCATTCCAGGTTACGTGCCAGGTAATCCGCACCGACCACGTCCAGGATGCTGTCCACACCGCGCCCGCCGGTGGCTTCCAGGGTGGCGGCGACGAAATCGCGTTCGCGATAGTTGATCGCGGTCTGAGCACCGAGACGCAGACCTGCCTGCACCTTGGCGTCACTGCCGGCGGTGGTGATGACATGGGCGCCGATCGCGACGGCCCACTGGATCGCGAAGGTGCCGATACCGCCGCCCGCACCGTGGATCAGCACGGTCTGCCCGGTGGCGAGTCCGGCGATCATGGCGAGATTGGAGTAGACAGTGGCGGCGACCTCCGGTATTGCGGCCGCTTCGATCATGTTGAGGCCGTGGGGGATCGGCATCACCTGGGCCGCGGGCACGGCGACCTCCTCGGCGTAGCCGCCGCCGTCGAGGAGCGCGCACACCTCATCTCCGGGTGACCAGGCCGCGACATCTGCTCCGATGGCGGTGATCGTTCCGGAGCACTCCAGCCCCAGTGGACGCGGCGCCCAGGACGGCACGGGATAGTGCCCACGCCGCTGTAGCAGGTCGGCGTTGTTGACCCCTGCCGCCGCCACGTTGATCACCACCTCGTGGGGCCGGGGCTGCAACCGCGGGACCTCCCGCCACTGCAGCACATCCGGCTCGCCTGGGTGATCGAACAGCATCGCGCCGCTCATCGCGCGGCTGCCCAGCGGGCGATGCTCTGTGCGTACAGCGGTGTCTCGACCCGGCAGTGCCGCCCGGACGCCTCCTGCCGTGCATCGGCTGCCTCGCTGAAGGTCTGGCCGTTCTCGGCGATGAATTTCAGGAAGGCCTCGGTGGGATGGGACGTCACGGTATTGGTGTAGCGGCACCGGTCACCGTCGAGCTGTTCCATGCGGAGCTCCCAGATCACCTGTGTGGTCGTCCACCCGGCGGGGGTGAGGATGTCCGACAGCGACACCATCTTGCAGTAGTGGGTTTCGGCGACCTCGAATCGGTACTGCTGGATGACCAGCCCGGTGCCGATCATCTCGATATTGATCGACATGGGTGTGCCGTCGTCGTCGACCGTGTATCCCGCAGCCTTGTGATCGCCGGGCGCGCAGCGCTGATACTCATGGGTGGGCAGGGTTTTCAACCATTGGGCGATGTCGACGCGAGCGAATGGCGCTTCCACGTCGGCGGTGATCGCTGCGTGCGAGAGCACCAGGTCTTCGCGGACTGCGTTGCTCATGTTCTGCTCCTGTCATCGGTGGGGAAGCTTGCACCAGACAGCATGTCCGCGTGACCGCAGTGCGAACAATGACGCTGGCGTGACCTCATCGGGTAGTGCTAGCCGCCAAAGGCATCGATCTGTTCGCGCAGGATGTCGGCGTGACCGGCATGCCTGGCGAACTCCTCGATCATGGCCAGCAGTGTCCATCGCATACTGAGTTCACCCTCCAGGGAATTGACCTTGGTGTCGTCGAGGTCGAAGCCTGCAGCAATGGTGCGCGACAGCCGGCTGGCCCGCTCGAACTCGGCGATCACGTCCAACAGCGACTCACCGGCAGAGACGGCGAAGGTACCCTCGTCGCGCTCGGAGTACCCGTCACACTCCGATGCATCGAGGTTCGCCCAAAAGCGTTGGAACCATATGCGTTCCGCGGCCGCGGCATGCTTGATCAACGAGATCGGCGTGGTCAGCGAGGCGACGAGCCGGCACCGCGCGTCGGACTCGGAGAGCCCGCGCACGGCGTCAATCAGCGCCGATCGGTTGCGATCCAACGTGTTCTCGATGATCAGTCGCTCGGTGCCGATCCTGATGATGTTGACAGACATGAGTTTTCGCTCCGTTCAAGGGAGATGAGTGAAGGCACGACGGGTCCCGTCTTGTCAGGGAAAGTGGCGGGGGGTGTGGATAGGGGCGGTGGCCTACACCGATCGGGGGCCGAGCCTGAGATCAGTATGTCCCACCTACCCGGCTCGACGCCAGGGCCGCCCCGTCGCACGATCGGGAACGGGCGATCGCCCGCGCCGAGATCTTTCCCGTGTGGCCCTGACTACCATCGACACATGAGCGAGCGGCCGGCGACGACAGCCGATGGTCACCGTGTGGTCATCGGGGGCCAGCCGCCGTGGTGGGAGCAGACCGACGAGCAGCGCCGAACACGCTGGCAGGAGTCGATTTCCGTGCCCAGCTGATGTCGCTGCTCAACAGATGCTGCGCGGATGGTTCAGGTCAGCGGCGATACTCCCGCAGTGCGGCAGCGTCAAGTCTCTGGTAAGCCGACCACATACCGCGCCCCAAGGCGCGGACGCCTTCGGCGTTGTAATGCCGATCTTCCGGACTGTTGAACGAATCCCTTTGGCCGGGTACAAAGGCCGTCCGCGGCAGGCGATTCGGGGTGTCCTGGTGGACGGCGTTGATCACCGTGTAATCCTTGCCGCTGAGCTCCATCTCCTCGGGCACCATGCCGCCGAGGATGATCGGGGTCTCGGCCCCGTAGCGGGCGCGAAGATCGTCGAACAGCGCATCGAGCTTGCGCTGGTAGTCCGGCCCAGGCGTCAGAGGCACATCGGATTCACCCTGGTGCCAGAGCACGACAGCAACGGTGCTTCCCGGATGTTGTTCCAGCGCAGCGTCGATCGAACGGACCGCCTCACGGTAGAGATTGCGCCGGGTCTTGGTGTCGTCGATGTCCCAGGTGTAGCCGTTCTTCGGATGAAACGAGGTGTCGCCGCGGGCACAGGGCACCAGCAGCACCGCGCGGTTGGTCGCCTCGGTCAGCGCCTTGCCGAACGTGACGCCGAAACCGACACGCCGCGAGGGTGTCTCGTGCACCAGCGGATCTGCGCCGAGGACGACGGTGTTCTTCGACGGACCGCTGTTGGCCCACTGGTGCACATTCGGGTGCGGTTTGTCGGCCCCTTCCCGGTCCAAGGGCAGGCCCATCCCGAAGGCGTTGGACTGCCCGAGGATCGGCACCACCAGGTACGGCTCACTCGGCGGTGCGACAGGGATGCCTTTCGGAGCGATCCGGCGTTTGATGAAGCATTTCAGTTCGAAGGCCGCCCGCTTCCACAGCGGGGCGTCGCCGTCGGGATTGCGGGGCGTGCGCATGGCCAGGACAGTACAACCGCCCCGACCCGCACACATCCGAACCCCGGGGGGTGTGCGCGGTACGGCTTGTTGACACCTGTCAAGGGCCGGGTAATCTCTTTTGACTACAAGCGTTGTCTAAATCCGCTCAAAGGGGAGCATCGATGACTGTGGGCGTCCCGACCAGGCATCCTGCCGGACCTCGTCCGGTCCCGGGGATGATCAAGCTCCTGGCCACCGGCCTGGGCATACGCAAGCCGGACCCGGGGCAATGGCATCGACTCGGGGAGCGGCTCACCGTCGGTGACGGGCCCATGGATCGGCTGCTGGACTGGATGGTGACCACCGGCCTGCCGCAGACCCGTCCGCTGTTCGACCGCGCACTGGCCGAGGGCATCGCGAATGTGCCCGAAGCGCCGCAGCCGTTGCGGGACTTCTTCACCTCGGTGGAGACGATGCCGCAGTGGGCCGATCCCGGGCTGATCCGGCGCGGGCAGCGCGCAATGCGGCGCGGTGGTGCCGACGGCATGTATATCGCGCGCGATGTGTCCTTGCTGGGCGGTTACCAGTTCTCCGGATTCAACAAGACCCTGCTGCGCACCGGGGCCTTGGAAAAAGGCTCCAACAAACGCTTCGCCGAGACCATGCGATGGGCGATGGACGTCATCGCCGAGGACGGCCTCGAACCGCTGGGGGTCGGTTATCGGTCCACCATCCGGGTCCGGCTGATCCACGCCTTCGTGCGCAGGCACGTCGGAACGATGCCGGACTGGCGTCCCGACGAGTGGGGCGTACCGGTCAACCAGACCGATATGGCGGCCACCTTGATCGGTGCCCTCATCGCCCCGCCGGCGGCCAGCCTCGGCATGGGAATCCTCACCGCGCCTGCGGATCTGGATGCCGTGGCGCACCTGACCCGCTATGTCGGATGGCTCATCGGCGTCGAGGACGAGTGGCTACCGCACAGCTTCCGCGACGGCATCCGGGTGCTGTACCACACCTTGACCGCGCTCTCGGCGCCCGACGAGTCCACCCGGCAGCTGGCCGCGCCGATGGCCGACGATCCGCTGGCCTGGCATTTCGACAGCCTTCCCGCGCTGCGACGGCAGCTGGCGCGGGCCCAGCACCTCTCGGTGACGAGCGCCTTCCTCGGGCCCCGCGCGATGCGGATGCTGGGACTGCCGACCTTCGTGCCGCCGTGGTACCCGCTGCTCAAGTTGCCGGTCAACGTCGTGCGCAGTGCGGTCGACCTGACGCTGCCCGGCGGTATGGACCGCGCCGCACGTCGCGGTCAACGCGAGCAGGCGGATCTGCTCCGCACCATGATGGGCGACGGCGAGGTCGCCATCGGGGATTCGGCGGCGCACGTGAGCAGGGGCGTCGCCTGAGATCCGTCGTTGTTTAGCAACGCCGCCATGTTGGGCACACGGAGGCCATGAGCAACGAAGCGAAGGTCACCGTCGAACGAACCATCACCGCCCCCGTCGACGCGGTGTTCGACATCCTGTCCAACCCTGAGCGGCATCCGGTGCTCGACGGGTCCGGATTCGTCCGCAGTGTCGACCACGCCGACCGGATCCAGAAGGTCGGCGAGGTGTTCACGATGAACATGCAGGGTGACCATATGGGCGGGGAATACAAGACCGACAACCATGTCACCGGGTATGCGAAGGACAAGCTACTGGCCTGGAAGACGGCGCCCGCGGGCACCGAGCCTCCCGGGTGGGAATGGCTGTGGGAGTTGGAAGCGCAGGGCCCGGGGGAGACACTGGTCCGACATACCTACGACTGGTCCAAGGTCACCGACAAGAAGCTGCTCGAGAAGGTGAAGTTCCCGCTCGTCACCGAGGACCAACTGGACGACACGCTGTCCAGGCTCGCCGCCGAGGCGACGTCCTGATTCCGTGAACCGGCCGGGTCAGCCGCGCCCGGTCTTCTGTTGCAGCTCCTCGATGAGGTCGGAGGCTTGCGCTTTCGTCACGTCCTCGGGGACCTCCGCGCCCGCCTCTTGGGCGAGCGTGTGGAGATAGCTGCGTTGCGGGCCGGTCATCGGCTCATCGCCGGTGACCCATTGCGAGGTGTCCTTCTCGGCGTTCTCGTGGGGTGCTTGGGTGGTGTCATCAGTCATGCACCGGTAGATGCCCGTAGAACGTATGTGCGAAACATCGAAACTCCGATCAGTCGGAGATAGTCACGCGCGCAGCTGTCGGATGGCGCCGGCGAAACGCTCGCCTACCCGTTGGTGAACCTGCGGTCCGGGATGCACGTTGTCGGGGAGTGGGAGCTCGGAAAAGTCGTCGGGCCCATACAGCGTCAATCCGTCGAGGTAGCGAAGGTGTGGGTCGGCCGCGGATCGTTGTTCGACGATGGCCGCCAGTTCGTGACGGATGACGCGCAGCGTGAGCTTGCCCGCTCTGGTCTCTGCCGGATCTCCGGTGGCGACAAATGTCATTGTGCCGCTGCTGAAATCGGGTGCCAGCGGTCCGGGAGTGTCTTCGTGGATGGGGCAAGTAGAGCGCCGAGACGACGACGATCGGAGTTGTCGGATGACCGTCGCGGATGGTGTCGAGAAAGCCGTGTACGGCGGGCCCGAACGCGCGCAGGCGCATCAGATCGGCGTTGACGACATTGATGCCGATCTTGATGCTGATCAGATCGGCCGGGATGTCGCGCATCGTGCGCGCGGTGAACGGATCCAGCAGGGCCGCGCCACCCATGCCAAGGTTGATCAGTTCCACGCCGGCGCCGGCAGCCGCCAGCGCGGGCCAGGTGCCGGTGGGGTGAAGTGCGTTGGAGCCGTGGCTGATGGAGCTGCCGTGATGTAGCCAGATGGGCCGGGTGATCGGACAGCTCTCCAGCGGCTGGTCGCTGCGAAGTGCGATCAATTCGGTGGTTTCGTTGTGCGGCAGCCAGATCTCGACGGTCTTCTGGCGATCGGGGAGACCGGCGAAGCGAATCGTGCCGGGCGCGCCGGGCAGGAGCTCCTCGGTGCCGCTCGCGGCGTCCTTCATCAGTACGTTGCCGCCGGTCAGGCTTGCCTGCCCGGCGAGTCGGCCGTCGATCAGCACGTCGTAGACGCCATCGGGCCGCATCGGCATCCCCCGATAGGCCGCACGGGTGCGCAGCGCATCCAGTTCGATCATCGTGGACCGGGTCCGGAACACCAATCGGCAACCGGCGGGCTGGGATTCGGCCATCGCAAGCTGGGGATCCGCACACTGCGCTCGTGCCCAGCCGGGCAACCGATGCGGAAGCAGGCCGTGCGCCGTCGGTTCCAGCTCGCGTGCGCCGCGCACAATGTCCATGGAGATCGGGGTGGTAGCCGGCATGGCCGTGGGGCTCCGTTCAGTAGTTCGGCAGTGGCGTCAGGTGCTGATCGAGCGCAGACGGTACGTCCGGACCGGACCGGCCGTGGTTGCTCGGCACTGTGAGAACAGCGGCCCGGACATCGCTTCGTTCAAGAGGACCTCGACCGCGCCGTGGTCGGCCGCCAACACCACCCGGACGACACCGTCGGCGCGGTCGACGGAGACGGGATGCAGTGCGTCGATCCGGTCGTCGCCAGAGGCTTCGCGGGCGAAGTGTTGCGCAGCCTGCACAACGTGGGGGACAGAGGTGCGGCCGCGCAGGTATCGGTCGTCGAGTCTGCCGTCGAAGTACAGCCGAAGGAATTCGGCGGCATCGGTGCTGTCGGCGCGACCGTAGCACAGACCCTCCGGCAGGATCAGCATCGTCGCGGCAAACCGATCCCCGCCCAGATGCGAGCACTCCCAAACCATCTCGGGATATGACGCGGCGATGGCGGCTGCTGCCGCCCGGCCCCGCACGGCGCAGCACTGGTCGTGCTTGCCGTGCGCGCAGACAGCCACCAGCGGATCTTTCGATCTGACACCGTCGCCGCCACCGAGATCGAGGTCCAGATAGTCACGGGCCGCGCCGACCTCGCCATGAAAGAGAGCATGCTGTCCCACCGTGGCATTCGCCACGAACCACCGCCATCGCGGGCTCGGCGACCGCCGTCCATGCCGCCGGATAGCGGCGATTCGCATCCCCGCCGACTCGGCGCGCCGCACGATCGACCGTCCCAGAGCCGGGTCGATACAACTCGGCGACTGCAGGAACGCCGACGGGCCCCAGCCCCCTTCGAGTTCGAGCAGCAGCCAGGATGATCCGGCCGACGCCGTGCCGTACATCGGCTCCTCACGAGCCAGGGACTGAACGCTGCACGGTGGGCGTTTCTCCGGCATCACCAGCTCAGCCTAGGGGTGGGCCCGGTCGTCGGGGGAGGGCACCAGCACGCCTTCGCGGAGCAGTCGTCGAATCAGCACTGCGCCATCGGCGCTGTCCAGACCGGGTAACGCCGTCGCGTCAGCGGTCCTGCCAGTGATGAGTTCCCGCAACGCATCGGAGCACACCACGGGGAATCGGATGGTCTTGTCCGGCAGGCTCAGGGCCATCCGGCCGTCGGGTTCCTGCGTGATGGTGGCCGTCAGGCCGCGGCGCCACCGCACCTGCACGGTGTCGGCCTGCTCAGCGGCACGCATCATCGCCAGCGGGCGGACCGCTTCGGCTCTGGTTCGCGATCCGTGCCGGGCGATCAACCGCTCGGCGGCGGCGGTACTCAGCACCTCTGCGTTGTCGCGGAGATGGCCGGCGATCTGCGCGATGACTTTCGCTGTGGTTGCCGCCACGACGTCTCTGTCGACCGGATCGATGCCCAAGGGCAGCGGGGCCCGGAACTCTTCGACCGCGCCGAGTTCGTCGAGTACGGCACGCGCGATATCCACCGCCATCGTCGCCGCCACACCTATCGTCAGGTGGATGGAGGTCGAGTCCAAGGTCTGCGCGGCATGCACCCACCCACGAGGTAGATAGAGCGCGTCGCCCTCCGACAACTCGACGTCGATGACCGGTTCGCCGGTGACACGCTCGGCAATCTTCTCCCGGTGCTCGGTCCACGGCTGCGACGGCAGCGGATGCACGTGCACCGGTTCGTGCACGATCCAGCGTTTGGTGCCAGATACCTGCAGGACGAACACGTCGTGCACATCGTAGTGAAAGTCGAAGCCCCGATTGCCTGGTGGCGTGATGTACGCATTGGCCTGAACCGGATGACCGATGTCGTCGACGGCCTGCCCGACGAAGTTGATCAGTGGCGGCCAAAGCCGGTGTAGCCCTTGCAGAACGACGGTGGCGCCCGACTGGAGCCGGTCGAGCACCTTCGCCGAGTCGACCTGATCGGCGATTTCCGCGCCGAAGCCGGCAGGTCCGAGGTAGGAGTCCTTGGACAGGACGTGCCCTTCCTTGGCCAGCCGGATGAACGGGGCGCGCACCCCGCGCTCGGCGATGAGCTCGTCGACCATGTCGGGCGACAACACATCGCAGAAGTCGCGGGGCAGCGCACCCGAGCGGCTCAGCAGTGGCTTTTGCCCCCAGTACTCGGCGGCGAAGACATCAGTGTCGATGCCTATACAACGGCTGAGCACAACGGACTCTCAGGCGGTGCCGTCGGCGCCACCGTCGTGACCTTCGGGGTTGCTTCCGCCGTCGGCGGGGCCTTCGCCACCGGCGGTGCCGTCGGCGCCACCGTCATGGCCTTCGGGGTTGCTTCCGCCGTCGGCGGGGCCTTCGCCACCGGCGGTGCCGTCGGCGCCACCGTCATGGCCTTCGGGGTTGCTTCCGCCGTCGGCCGTTCCTTCGCCACCGTCTGTCGGCGAGGTGCTGATGTCATTATCGTCGAGCGCCATGTGAGTCTCTTTCCGATGTGATCCCCATGGGGATTGCTACCGCTTCCGCATCGCGTCAGCGTGCGCAGGCTGTGCGCGTCGACGGTGTGCCCCGGCTGAGCCGGCTCGAAACGCGAGGGTTGGCTTACCTGCTCACCCGTTGTCCCGCCAGGTGAGCACCTCCTTGAGCGATGTGAGGTCGTAGCCGTTGTCGGCGGTGAGTTCGGTCTGGAACAACGTCACTCCCGCCGCGCGGAACGCATCGGCGCTGTCGGCGTCCGCCCAGAGCGTCGAGCGCTCGATATCGGCGCCGTTGCGGCCGAACGTTTCTGCCAGCTCATCGACGCGGTCGCTGGACTTGCGGAAGGCATCGAGGTCGGCGAACGCGTGCCAGATGTCGGCGTGCCGGGCGACGGCGGGCAGCGAACGCTTGGGCCCCGTGCCGCCGATGAGGATCGGGAGCTTGCGCACGGGCGGCGGAATCAGCGCAGCGAGCCGGTTCTCGATGCGGATCAGGCTCTCGTCGAACAGATCGAAGCGTGTGCCGAAGGTGCCGAAGTCGTAACCGTAGGTGGTGTAGTCCTTTTCGTACCAGCCGGCGCCGAGGCCGAGGATGAGCCGGCCGCCGCTGATGTGGTCGACGGTGCGTGCCATGTCGGCGAGCAGGTCGGCGTTGCGGTAGCCGACGCCGGTGACGAGCAACCCGATCTCGGCGTGTGAGGTGATCTCGCCCCACGACGCGAGCGCGGTCCAGCCTTCGAAGTTGGCGACGTCGGGCTGCTCGTCGAACATGACGGGCTTGCCGTCGACGAGGCCTTTCATCGCCGGCCGGTGGAAGTGGTCGTAGCCGAAGATCACGTCGACACCGAGGTCGTCGGCGGCCAGGACTGCGTCGCGCCAGGTGCGGTAATCGGGCGTGCCGCCGGGCTGGATCTGTACGGCGACGCGGACGGGACGGGTCATGGATGCTCCTGATTCGGGAAGTGGCGACTCTTGAGCCAAGTTCGCCGGGCGCGGGGTTTATTCCGGTTATCGACGGGCTCCCAAGATTTGACCGACACCGACGAAAGACGCGAGAGTGAGCCCATGAGGACGACCGCGTACCGCAACACGGCAGTCGTCGGCCTGGCTGTCGCCGCATTGATCACCGTGGGCTGCAGCAATGGCAGGAGCGTCGATGCGTCGGTGCCGCCGCAGGTCGGGTTGATCGCCACCTCCGAGACGGAGGCCCCGCCGGCCGAAGTGAAGCTCATCGGGGAGAGAGACGTCGAGGTGACGCTGACCGGTCCGATCGCGGCCAAGTACGCGTCGGCAACCGAGAGTCAGCGGCAGGCTCTCGGCAAGCCTCTGACA
Source organism: Mycolicibacterium frederiksbergense (assembly GCA_030499155.1). Classification (GTDB taxonomy): domain Bacteria; phylum Actinomycetota; class Actinomycetes; order Mycobacteriales; family Mycobacteriaceae; genus Mycobacterium; species Mycobacterium frederiksbergense_A. The sequence continues at coordinate 4,397,614 of JAUKNU010000001.1, forward strand.
GGTGACCGCAATGCGGGGGCACGGGAGAGCGGTGTGGTGTTCCAGCAGTTCCAGGGCGGCGTGATCACCGCCAAGAACGGTGAAGCGGGAACACCTGGGTATATCACCTGGGGCCGGATCCGGGAGGCCTGGAATGTCCCGCGCGACCCGGAGGGCGTGCCTGAGATCACCGGCGAGAACGGCTCAGTGGGTCCGCTGGGGGCACCCACCAGCGACGAGGACACCGTCGGCGATCTCCTGGTGACGACCTTCGACCACGGCAAGATCGCGTACGACCCGACGACGGATCAGGTCGAGGTGACGGTCAACGGCAAGGTCGTACCGCCCGGGCTGTGACCTACCCCAGGATGGCCCGCGCTGCGCGCTCGGCGATCAGCATGACCGGTGCGTTGGTGTTCCCGGACGTGATGGTGGGCATCGCCGAAGCATCGACCACGCGCAGGCCGGCGACGCGATAGACGCGACAGTCGGTGTCGAGCACCGTGGCGGACGATCGCGGCAGACCATGGGTGTCAAAGGCTCCCATCGCGCAGGTGCCCACCGGATGAAAGATGGTGGTACCGAGCTCGCGAGCCGCCTGTTGCAGGTCCTCGTCGCTGACTAGCTGCGGGCCGGGAAGCAGCTCTTCCGGACGGTAGCGGGCCAGCGATGGCGCCGCCATGATCTGCCGGGTCATCCTCAAGCCCCGCACCGCGGCTTCGCGGTCGGCGTCGGTGGACAGGTAGTTGCAGGAGATCTTCGGATGGCTCAGCGGATCGGCGCCGGCGATGCGCACATGGCCCCGTGAGCTGGGGCGCAGATTGCAGACCGAGGGAGTGATCGCGCCGAAACGGTGCAGCGGTTCGCCGAACTTGGCCAAGGACAACGGCTGCACGTGCCACTCCAGATCGGGATTGGCCAGCGCGGGGACGCTTTTCGCGAAAGCCCCCAGCGTGGAGGGCGGCATGGTCATGGGCCCGGATCGCATCACCAGGTACTGAAGTCCCATGCCTGCCCGGGTGATCCAGTTGCGGTACAGCGTGTTGACGGTCCGGGCGCCCCGCACCCGGTAGACCGTGCGTAGCTGCAGGTGGTCCTGCAGGTTTTCACCCACGCCGGGCAGATCGACGGCCACCGGCACCTGATGCCGGGTGAGCAGCCCGGCCGGTCCCAGACCCGATGCCTGCATGAGCTGCGGCGAACCGATCGCTCCGGCGCTCAGGATCACTTCCCGCCGCGCCCGGACGTCGATACTGCGGCCGTCTTTGAGTAGCCGCACACCGGTGGCGCGGTGCGCAGCCGTGGTCCAGGCACCGCGACGCTGATCGTCGTGGACCTGGTCGTCCATCAACAGCTGCAACGCCTGGGTCTGGGTGTAGACGGTGAGATTGGGTCGGTGGACGACGGGATGCAGGAACGCATCGGCCATCGACCAGCGACGGCCCCGTCGTTGGTTGACGTGAAAGTACGCGCTGCCGGCGTTGTCACCGCGGTTGAACTCGGCGATCGGGGCAATACCCACCTGGGCCGCGGCGGCCTGCCAGGCATCCAGGATCTTCCAACGCACCCGCGGCCGCTCGACGGCGATCTCGCCACCGGCACCGTGCCACTCGTCGGCGCCGCCGAAGTAGTCTTCCAACTCCTTGTAGATCGACAGCGTCTCGCCGGCACCGTCCGGACCACCCCACAGCCAGCGATCGTCACCGGTGGCCTGCGCCCACAGCGCGTAATCGCTTGCCTGTCCGCGCATGTGGATCATGGCGTTGATCGACGAGCTGCCGCCGATCACCCGGCCGCGCGCGTAGTGAATGCTGCGGCCGGCCAGACCCGGGTCGGCCTCGGTGGTGAAGCACCAGTCGGTACGGGGGTTGGCGATGGTGTACAAGTAGCCCACCGGGATCTTGATCCAGAACCAGCTGTCCTTGCCGCCTGCCTCGACCAGGAGCACCCGGTGATCAGGGTTGGCGCTGAGCCGGTTGGCGAGCAGGCAGCCCGCACTGCCTGCTCCCACGATGACGAAGTCGAAGTGGGCGACGGGGCTCATGTCCGGCATCGGGGGAGACTACGGCTTTGCGGCACGTCGTTGTCGCGAAATCGGACGCATCATCGACAAGCTCACAACCTGCCTGTCGACTCGGTACCCACGGTGTCACCCAGTGAACGCGCGGAACACCGAAAGGCTGTCCTCGTAGATGTGGTGGCCGGTGATCAGCCCATCGAGCACAGTCAGGTGCAACGCGAATGCGGCCCGATAGCTGCGGCCAGTCGGCGCGGCTGTGTTGTGGAGCTCGCCGATCACGACGGCGTTCGCGCCGTCGACCAGCACCAAACTCACCGTGGCGGAACTCAATTGCGCGATGTGGTGTTCGGCGATGAGTTGGTAGTGCTGCTCGACGCCAGCTCGAGTGGACCGTTGTTGAATCCAGGGCACTGTGTCGGTGTAGTCGCCGGTCGGCCAGGCCAGTTTCCATGAGATCTGCTCGGCATAGAGCTCAGCGATTCTCGTGTGGTCACCGACTGCGATGCGCTGTAGCAGTTCGTTGACCGTCTCTCGGGTATCCACAGGTTTGAGAATGACACTCGGAGGATCACCCGGCGATTACCTGACAGGTCATCGCCGGTGGCTGAACCTGCTTCACAGACGGCGCCCGACTCAGCTGTACCGCGCGACAAGCGCACCGCCGATCGAGGCGAGGTGGTCCCGCACGCCGGGCGGGCCAGTGACGTCGAGCCATTCGATGAGCCCGGCTAGTTCGACAGCGAGGGAGTACTCGCTGTGGCCGCGCACCACGATCGAGATCCGCCCGTCGGGTGTGGAACCGCCGACATCCAGGCGGCCCCCGAGCACCGTTCGAAGCAGGCCGAGCCAGTCGGGAGCGCATAACGCCTGAGCCTCAAGGGGAGTGCGTCTCCGGTCGACCTCGTCGGCGATCTCGCGCCAGCTCTCGGCAAGGTCGAATCCTTCGGGCCGTTGGACGGGAACGTCGGTCAACTCGACCGCCGAGACACGGTCGATCCGGAAGGTGCGTCGACCGTCCTCGGTACTGGAGATCAGGTACCACGTCGAGCTCTTGGCGACGATGCCCAACGGGTGGACATTCCGCTCGGTCTCGGCGCCGTTGCGGTCGACGTAGCTGAGCCGTACCTGGACGCCGAGGATCACCGCCTCTTGAAGTTCGTCGAGAAAGCGGGGCGATCGGCGCTCGAGCCGGCTGGATCCCCAGCGTCCCGGGTCTACGACGACCGATGTAGCGGCTCTTGCGGCCTGCTCCCGGAAGGGCTCGGGAAGTGCGCGTACGAGCTTGCGCAGAGCGGCCTTCGCGGCCGGGGTTGCCGTCGAAGCGGGCCCGGCCACCAGAAAGAGGGCGCGAGCCTCGCTGGCGGTCAGGCCGGAAAGGTCGGTGCGAGCGCCGCCCACCAGGCGCCACCCGCCCCCTCGGCCTTGCAGGGAGTACACCGGCACCCCGGCGACGCACAACGCTTCGAGGTCGCGGCGGGCGGTGCGCTCGGACACCTCCAGCTCCAGGGCGACCTCGGATGCGGTGACCTGCTCGCGCTGCTGAAGCAGCAGGAGGATGGCTATCAGCCGGTCAGCTCGCACCCGACCACACTCCCACATCAAACCGGCCATCAGATGACCGGTTTGAGTCGGCACAATGCCGTCATGACCACACCGACCAGTGTCACCACGGACCACCTCAACGATCCCAGGCCAATGCTCGACCGCGCCATCGCCACCGGCGGATTCGTCGTTGCCGGCGTCCGGCCAGAGCAGCTCACAGACCCGACGCCCTGTGCGGGCATGGACGTGCGAACACTGCTCGCCCACCTCATCGGCGCGTTGGACCGGGTTGCTGCGCTCGCCGGCGGTGAAGATCCCTTCGCCGTCATCGAGACCGCGGTCCCGGACGATCGCTGGTCCGATACGTGGCGGGAGTCGGGGAGACGAGCGGTGGACGCCTGGAGCGGAGAGGGTGTGCTCGAACGGCCCATGGCACTGCCGTGGATCGAAGGCAGCGGCGCCGAGGTGCTGGTGTCCTACTTCTCCGAGTTGACCGTCCACACGTGGGACCTTGCGATGGCGACCGGCCAGCAGCCCGACTGGGACATCACGGTCGTCACCGCGGCGCTCGGCGCGGCCCGCCAGATGCTCCCGGCCGAGAACCGACGGGCTCTCTATGCGGAGATCTCGGCCGCGAGGGGCCTCGACGAGGTGGGTATCCCGTTCGCCGAGGCCGTCGCGATCCCCGACGATGCCCCCGCCATCGAACGCCTCGTCGCCTGGAACGGCCGGGATCCCCGCGGCCGATAGCGAACGGCCGGTCCACGCCCCACCCGGCTACCGAAAGGCGCTGCGGCGGAATCGAAAACGGCGAAGTCCGGCCGTGCGTGGAGCGGACTAGAGCTGTCCCAGGGGCCGACAGACATTGGACAAGGCGTTCCAGTACTGGCCGGGCGCACAGTTCTCCGCCGGACGGGGGGTCTGGCAGGTGTTGGTGATCGGATCCCAGAATTGTCCGTTGATGCAGTTCGGCGGCTCAGCCGAACCGATCCCGGCGCCGAACAACGACCCCGCGGCAATGGGAGCGGCCGCAAGGATGGCGATGGCCGAACGGCGCAAATGATGATTTCGCATGGAGGTATCTTGCCCGACGATCCGAATTTCCAAACGCTTGTCGGTACCTACCGGCATCGGTGGGTCGCGTAGATTCTTCTAGAACAATCCGAGACACTGACGCACCATTCGACGAAGGCCATCATGTCCGAGGACCAGAACACAGACGTTCCACCGAACCACCTTTCCATCGATCCGCGCAGCGCGTTCTACAGCGAAGAGGTGCTCCGCCGCGACGTGGGTATTCTCTTCAACGGCGCCGAGAAAACCAATGTTCACGAATACAACGTGGCCGAGGGCTGGGTGCGGGTTGAGGTCCCTACGGCGAAGGATCGCCGCGGAAATCCCATGGTGGTCAAGCTCAATGGCACGGTTGAACCTTTTTTTCGCTGAGCACATGAGCGGACGCCTCGTGCTGCGGGTCGGCGCATGGTGACGGTTCACGCGATGCTGCTCATGATCGCGATCACCAGCCCGCCCAGCGTGAGTGCCCCGACCGTCACCGCGGCCGCGATCGCCCGGCCCCGGCGATGCCGGCGCGCGTCGTAGATACCCACCGCGATACCGGCGAGGATCAACGCTGCGTACGCCGACAATCCCAACGTCAACGCCGCCGTTGACGCGGCGCTGGACAGGGCCACGGTGTGCATGCCGTGAGCCTACGGCGCGTACCGGGCGCGGGCAGGTCCTGAGGTAGCTGAGAAACGAGGCCTGTAGGCCGGTGAGGTGCGTTTCGTGCAGGATCTCGCTGGTGACCGCTTCGCTGCGTGAGGTAATGCGGTGAAGGACGGTGGTCGTGTTCTTCGCGAGGCTTTGGTAGGCGGCCAGCTCTCCGAGAAGTTCACGATCGTTGAGGGTCACGTGAAGCTTGGCGGCACAGTGGCTCTCATCCATCTCGTCGAGCTGGGCGAAGATCTGACTGTCTTCGGCGATGACACCGGGGCTGCCGGCTCCGATGCTCGGATTGGGTTCTTTCTTCCTGATCAAGAGGAATCGCTGACAACGGCGATCCAGCACGCGTTCGATCTCGACTGAAAAGCAGGGGATCGGCGCTGGTAGGCGGGTGATGTTTCATCTGACGCAGTGTGCAGTCTTTTACTGGTAGCCCGCCGATTCGATGCCGTTGTATCGCGAACTTCACGCACCGGCCGATCTGCCAGATTTGGCGTTACATGTAACATGGCGGCATGGCGGTGCGGGACAGGGTCGGTGAGTATCGACGGCGCATGAGGGAGCGGGGCCTGCGGCCGTTACAGGTCTGGGTGCCCGACGTGCGCACTGAGAGTTTTGCCGCCGAGGCGCATCGTCAGGCTTCGTTGGTCGCAGGGGCCGACGGCGGCGGCGATGACCAGGACTTCATCGAGGCCATCTCGACGCCATGGGACGAGGAGTGAACCGCGGGGAGATTTGGACCGTAGCGGGGGGCGTCTATGCGGCGAAGCCGCGCCCGGCAGTGATCGTTCAGGATGACCTCTTTGACGCCACGAGTTCAGTGACGGTGGCGCCGATGACCAGCACGCTGTTAGATGCGCCTTTGATGCGTATTCGGATAGCCGGCGGAGAGGGCTTGCTATCCGGACTTGCCCATGACAGTGACGTGATGATCGACAAGCTCACAACCGTCATAAAGTCGAACGTCCACGCCCGTGTTGGCCGTCTGACTGCCGAGCAAGTGGTCGAGGTCGAGCGGGCGATGATGGCATTCCTCGGCCTTGCGCGATAGATGAGAGCAATTGGGCCACAGGGCAATACGGCATTCTTTAGTGGTAGCCCGATGTCCGAGACGATCCGGATGCGCGTGCTCTGTTCGCCGTAGGGCCGCACCGGGGTTGTCGGCGGGTAGGCGCCACTGGCGTTGCCGCTGCTGTGCCAAACAGCGCCGATGAGGATCTTGTGACTTCTTTGACCAGACGCGCGGCAGTACCTGCGAGACTGGACGCATGAGTACCACACCGCAGTGCTGGCTGACCGACATGGATGGCGTCTTGGTCCGGGAGGAGCACGCCCTGCCAGGGGCCGCGGAGTTCCTCCAGGCGCTCAGCGACCGGCAGCGGCCCTTCCTGGTACTCACCAACAACTCGATCTTCACGCCACGTGACCTGGCGGCCCGGTTGGCGCGGTCGGGCCTGATTGTGCCCGAGGAGTCGATCTGGACCTCGGCCCTTGCGACGGCGGCCTTCCTGCACGACCAGCTGCCGGGCGGCTCGGCCTATGTGATCGGTGAGGCCGGCCTGACCACGGCGCTGCACCACGTGGGCTACACGTTGACCGACGTCGGCCCCGACTTCGTCGTGCTGGGAGAGACACGCACGTACTCATTCGAGGCCATCACCAAGGCGATCCGCCTGATTCTCGGCGGGGCGCGTTTCATCGCCACCAACCCCGACGTGAGCGGTCCGTCGGCGGAGGGTCCTCTGCCTGCCACGGGCTCGGTCGCCGCGCTGATCACCAAGGCGACCGGCAGGGAGCCCTACTTCGTCGGCAAGCCGAATCCGATGATGTTCCGCAGCGCGATGAACCGCATCGACGCCCATTCGGAAGGCACCGTAATGATCGGCGATCGGATGGACACCGACGTGGTTGCGGGCATCGAGGCCGGGCTGGAGACGATCCTGGTGCTCACCGGCTCGACGACGCGCGAGGAGATCGAGCGCTATCCGTTCCGGCCCAGCCGGGTGTTCGAATCCATCGCCGACGTGATCGAACTCGTCTGACGCGACGTCCGTGGTCGCGGGCAGGCGGCATCCCTTTGCTGGACCCGCCGTGCTTGGAGTCTACAATTCGTCTACAATGGCTCCATGGCAGCAGAAACCACAACTGTCCGAGTCCGCCGTCCCGATTCTGAGCGGCTGCAGTCTCTGGCCAAGGCTCGTCAAACCCCCGTCATCGATGTCGTGCACGCAGCCATCGACGCCTTGGAGCGGCAGGAATTCTTGCGGGGGCTCAACGGCGATTATCAGCGCCTGCGCAGCGACCCTCAACTGTGGGAGCAATACCTGGCCGAGCGTCACGAGTGGGATGCACTGGCTTGATCTGGCGGGGGGAGGTCTACCACGTCGATCTCGGCCAGCCAGTCGGACGCGAGCCAGCCTTTCGCCGCCCGGCGGCGGTGGCGTCGGTCGACATTCTCAACAACGGACCGGGCGGTCTGGTGGTCGTCGTCCCGATCACGACCGCCGGTTACGGCCTGCGAAGCCACGTCGAACTCGAGCCAGCGAGCAGCGGGCTGGACCATATTTCCTACGCTCGCTGCGACCAACTGCGAGTGGTCTCCGTTGAAAGACTGTCATCTCGCCAGGGAATGATCAGTCCGGAACAGATGCAAACCATTGACCAAACACTGCGCTTGGGTCTGCTGCACGAATAGGTGACATCTGAGTTGGCTTGCCCGGAACGGGTGAGCTGGAAGGATGTCAGTGTGCCCAGGCCCTACCCCCGAGAGTTCCGCGATGATGTCGTCCGTGTGGCCCGCAACCGCGACGACGGCGTGACGATCGAGCACATCGCCACTGATTTCGGTGTGCACCCGATGACGCTGCACAAGTGGATGCGCCAAGCCGATATCGATGAAGGTGCCAAGCCCGGCAAGAGCACCAGCGATTCGGCTGAGTTACGGGAGCTGCGCCGCCGGAATCGGTTGTTGGAGCAGGAGAACGAGGTCCTGCGCCGCGCGGCGGCCTATCTGTCGCAGGCCAACCTGCCGGGAAAAGGATCTACCCGCTCGTAAGTGAGCT
>JAUKNU010000001.1:4410636-4413968 GCA_030499155.1 Mycolicibacterium frederiksbergense
CCCTGCTGGCCCTGGCCAAGGAACTCGACCGCACCCACCCCAGCGCGGCGGCGAGTCTGCGCGAGGGCCTCGATGAGACGCTCACAGTCTTGCGTTTGGGGGTACCGCCCACGCTGGCCCGCACGCTGCGCTCGACCAACTGCATCGAGTCGATGATCTCGGTCTGCCGCGAACATGCCGGCAACGTCAAGCGCTGGCGCGACGGGCAGATGGCGCTGCGCTGGTGCGCCGCCGGGATGGTCGAGGCCGGCAAGCAATTCCGCCGGGTGAACGGCCACCTGCACCTGCCGGCACTGCGAGCAGCCCTCGAACGCGAGGTTGCCGAACATGTCGTACCCGTCGTGCACAATGATCAGGTGAGCGCAGCCTGATGCTCACCGGACCGCCACCGAAGTTCCACGGAACTTGGGACATCCTCCGCATCTGTTCGACGTCGTGGATGACTTCGTCGATGACGCCCACAGTAAGGGGTCCAAACGCTGGCTAACGGCGCTGCGTGACTCGACGGCATTCAAGATCGGATACGCGTTTGGACTACGCCGACGAGAACTGGTCATGCTCGACCTGACCGACTTTGGACCAAACCCGCACGTCCCCCGCTATGGCAACTTCGGTGCGCTGACCGTCCGCTGGGCCAAGGGCACCAAGGGGTCGGGGCCACGCCGACGGACTGTTCTGACGTCGCCCGAATTTCCCTGGGCGGTAGACCTTTTGCAGTACTGGTGCTCCGAAGGTCGGCAGCTATTCGCGACCGCGGACCGCTCCCCTGCACTCTGGCCCAGTGAACGCGGAGACAGGCTCACCTTGGGTGCCCTCGGACGTTCATTCACGTCGTTCCGGCGGCTTGCCGGACTGCCCACGGAACTGAGCTTGCACGCCTTGCGTCACTCTTACACCACGCACCTTCTGGAAGCCGGTTACGACCCGTTGTTCGTGCAGCAGCAGCTCGGGCACTCGTATGCCTCGACAACGTCGCTGTACACCTCGGTTTCGTCGGATTTCAAGCAGAAGGTGATCCAGCAGATGATTACACGTCGCCTGCAGATGGGCGAAACCAATGGCTGAGCAACGCCGTATCGGCTTTCACTGGCATCTCAGGCGCGTCATGGCAGCGCACAACCTCTGGAAATCGACCGAGCTGCGCCCACTCCTGCGGTCACGCGGAATCAACCTGTCTGACGCACAGGTATACCGACTCGTCACCGGCGAGCCACAGCGTATTCCATCGCGAACGTTCGCTGCCCTCTGCGACATCTTCGACTGCACACCCAATGACCTCTTCGAGCCCTACGTCGAAATGCAAGCAGCAGCATCAGCCAACGCCCCGCAGCCACGCGAACTGGGAGTGACACCGGGCAACCCGGTGGCCAAACGGATCCGCATCGTGCAGGACGATGGCGATGGCACGACCCCGGAAGCCTGAAGACCCACAGCGGTGGCCGGTCCCCTGCGACCGATGTGGACGCCACTACCAGCTGGTCGCCAACTGGCCCAACGAATCGGTCTGTGGTTACTGCTATCAGGCGGCCAAACGCATCACCGGCATCTGCGTTTGCGGGCACCAAGGGGTACTTCCTGGCATCATCGACAACCGGCCCGCGTGCCGGCGCTGCAGTGGCGTCACCATCAACGTGGACTGCGTCAGCTGCGGCGACGAAGCCGAACTCTACAGCGGCGGACGCTGCCAACGCTGTGTCCTCGGAGCCACCGCACAACGCCTGCTCACCAACCCCGCCACAGGGGCCGTTGCACCGCCGCTGCAGATCATCGTCGACGCGCTGACCACCATGGGGCGCCCGAACAGCGGACTGACCTGGATCCGCCAAGCGCACGTTCAAGCCGTCCTGCGTGACCTCGCCCGCCATCAAACCCTCACCCACGAGATCCTTGACGGCCTGCCGGCCGGTCGGACCTCCGACTACGTGCGCAGTCTGCTCGTCGAACACGGCGCACTTCCTTCGCGTGACGAGCGACTGACCCGGTTCCAGGCGTGGGCAGCCACCGCGCTCGAACGCACCACCACGGCCGACCACCGAAAGGTAATTTCCCGCTTCCTCCGGTGGAACCTGGAAAAGCGGCTTCAATCGATGAGCCCGGTTACCGACTCTGCGTTCCTGCGGGCCAAGCAATCCCTCACCGTCACAATCGAGTTCTGCAACTGGCTCGCCGCTGAACACAACACTGGCATGGACCAACTCACGCAAGCGCACATCGACCTATGGCAATCGACCGGACCCACCACCCGCGAACACATCGCCCGCTTCATCCGGTGGGCCATCAAGAGCAGGCTGATCCCCGCGGATCTCGAAGTGACACCCCATCGCCGCGGGACGGCGCCGCGAATGCCGATCACCGAGCAGAACGCCGTCATAGAGAAGGTCGCACATCAGCAGACGCTCCATCCTCGTGATCGCCTCGCCGCCATCCTCGTCATCGTGTTTGCCCAGCGGATGGAAGACGTAGCAGTGCTCACCTGGGACCGCGTGACTATCACCGCCGAAGCCGCCACCATCACGCTCGCCGATACTCCGATCGAACTGCCACCGCCACTTGATGAGCCACTCAGGGCGCTCGCAGCCAGCAACTACAACAACCAGACCGCTGCACATCCCAATTCTCCGTGGATATTCCGCGGCTACCGGCCCGGCATGCACCTCACACCGACGCATCTCCGAAATCACCTGCGCCCCGTGCTCGCCTCCCTGGAAGCGCGCCTCGGCACACTCAACGAGCTGACTCAGACCACTCCAATCGCGATCCTTGCCGAGACGCTCGGGTATAGCCCGCAGACGTTGGAGGCCCACGCCAAGGCATCAGCATCGACCTACTCCCGATACATCGCCACGCGTCTGGATTGAACGCTGCAACTTGCCGATTCGACTTCGAGGTGCGCCTGGGGGCTAGGTACGAACCCGGCCTCCAGGCGCACCGGGACTACGCCGCGCGAACCTTGAGTCGGGTTCCTGCGCTGATCGCCGTGGCAAACTCCGTCAACTTCGCGTCATCCAGCGTCAATCCGATCCGACCGGCTTCGCGCTTTAGCGCAGCCTTAACTTTGAATCGCCCCGGGTTCGATGCACACGTGGTTACTGGTGTGCAGCCGCGGATGGGGCTGTGATTGCAGCGTAGTGGTTGGCTTCGTATTCGATTGGTGGGATGCGACCCAGGCGGTGTATGAGGCGGTCGGTGTTGTACCAGCCGACCCAGTCGGCGGTGAGCAATTCGACGTCGGTCAGCCGGTGCAGCGGGCCGCGTCGAAATGGTGAGTCGTCGCGGACGGCTTCGTTCTTGTACAACCCGATCGTCGTCTCGGCCAGGGCGTTGTCGAAGGC
>JAUKNU010000001.1:4418661-4576862 GCA_030499155.1 Mycolicibacterium frederiksbergense
TGCTGGCCCAAGCCCATCACGCCGGCAAGCTTCAGGCCGAACTGGTTCGCCTGGGCCGCTACCCACTGCTGGTCATCGACGAGGTCGGCTACATCCCGTTCGAACCCGAAGCCGCCAACCTGTTCTTCCAGCTAGTGTCCTCGCGTTACGAGCGGGCCAGCCTCATCGTCACCTCCAACAAGCAATTCGGACGTTGGGGTGAAGTGTTCGGCGACGATGTCGTTGCCGCGGCCATGATCGACCGCCTCGTCCATCACGCCGAAGTCATCGGACTCAAAGGAGACAGCTACCGACTCAAGAACCGAGACCTGGGCCGCGTCCCCACAGCGGCCACGACAACCGAAGACTGACCGACAACCAACCAGCAGGGGGTCAACTTTCAACCGCCGAAAAGGGGTGAGATTTCAGCCGTCGTTGACACGGATCACCCCGACCGGCAACTAACAATGCCAAGGTCGGATCCACCGTTAATCTGACAGTCCCGCCCGAACTGCTGGTGGCGGATTGAAATCGGGTGAACTTTAAAGGTGGGCACGCCCTGGGGGTGGGGGTGACACTTCTTGGCGACACGAAGCACTCCGCTATTTACGGTTAGAGGACACATACGCGATGGCTCAACGGCGACAACTGCATCTGGCCGGTTTCTTCTCGGCTGGCAATGTGACTCATGCACATGGGGCGTGGCGGCATACGGACGCGTCGAATGGTTTTTTGACCGGGAAGTACTACCAACACATCGCCCGCACTCTGGAGCGCGGCAAGTTCGATCTGTTGTTCCTGCCTGACGGATTGGCCGTCGAGGACAGCTACGGCGACGACCTGCGAACCGGTGTCGGCCTCGGCGGGCAGGGTGCAGTCGCCTTGGAGCCGGCCAGCGTGATAGCGACCATGGCCGCGGTCACCGAACACCTCGGTCTCGGGGCAACCATTTCGGCGACCTACTATCCCCCGTATCACGTTGCTCGGGTGTTCGCGACGCTCGATCAATTGTCGGGGGGCCGGGTTTCGTGGAACGTGGTCACCTCGCTCAACGACGCTGAAGCGCGCAACTTCGGTATTGATCAGCATCTGGAACACGACGCCCGTTACGACCGCGCCGATGAGTTCTTGGATGCGGTCAAGAAACTCTGGAACAGCTGGGATGAGGATGCGCTCGTACTGGACAAGGCGGCAGGCGTGTTCGCCGATCCCACGAAGGTTCACTACGTGGATCACCACGGGGAGTGGCTGAATGTGCGCGGGCCTCTGCAGGTGCCTCGTTCACCTCAGGGTGAGCCGGTGATCCTGCAGGCCGGGTTGTCGCCGCGAGGTCGGCGCTTCGCCGGGCGGTGGGCCGAGGCCGTTTTCAGTGTCGCACCCGATCTGGGATTGATGCAGGCTACATATCACGACATCAAAGCCCAGGTGAAGGCTGCGGGGCGTGATCCGGATCAGACGAAGATCTTCACCGCCGTGATGCCGGTGTTGGGCGAGACCGAGGCCGTGGCGCAGGACCGGCTGGAATACCTGAACAGTCTGGTGCATCCGGAGGTCGGACTTTCGACGCTGTCTAGTCATACCGGCATCAACTTGGCGGAGTACCCGTTGGACACGCCGATCACGACGATCCTGCGGGATCTGCAGGATCGCAACGTGCCGACGCAACTGCACATGTTCGCGGCCGCGATGCACGCCGAGGAGCTCACTTTGGCGGAGCTGGGTCGGCGGTATGGAACCAACGTGGGCTTCGTTCCGCAGTGGGCCGGCACGGCCGAGCAGATCGCCGAGGAGTTGATCCGCCACTTCGACGCCGGCGCCGCGGATGGCTTCATTGTTTCTCCGGCCTTTCTGCCTGGCGCGTATGACGAATTCGTCGACCAGGTGGTGCCGGTTCTGCAGGACCGCGGCTACTTCCGCACCGAATACGAGGGCAACACCCTGCGCGACCACCTGGGTCTGCGCGAACCACGACCGTTAGGACAACCTTCATGGCAGGCCGCCTCAGCCCCGGAAACCCCGGTTCAGAACTTGATACCGGCATCCTCGACACACTGACCTACAGCAACTGCCCGATACCCAACGCGCTGCTCACGGCGTGGGAATCAGGTTTCCTCGACGCCGCCGGCATCGAACTCGACATCCTCAGCGGCAAGCAGGGAACGGTCCACTTCACCTACGACCAGCCCGCCTACACCCGCTATGGCGGTGAGATCCCGCCACTGCTCAGCGAGGGGTTGCGGGCACCCGGACGCACGCGTCTACTCGGCATCACCCCGATCCTGGGGCGTCAGGGCTTCTTCGTCGGCGATCGCAGCCCGATCACAGTGGCCGCCGACCTTGCCGGACGCCGAATAGGAGTGTCGGCTTCGGCGATTCGCATCCTGCGTGGCGAACTGGGGGACTATCTCCAGCTGGATCCCTGGCGGCAGACGCTGGTAGCGCTGGGCTCGTGGGAGGCGCGCGCGTTGTTGCACACCCTCGAGCACGGTGAGCTCGATGTGGACGACGTCGAGCTGGTGCCGATCAACAGTCCTGGCGTCGATGTCCCCGCCGAGCAGTTGGAAGACGCCGCGACCCTCAAGGGTGCGGACCTGTTTCCCGATGTGGCCGCAGGCCAGGCCGCGGTGCTGGACCGCGGTGAGGTTGACGCCCTGTTCAGTTGGTTGCCCTGGGCTGCGGAGTTGGAAGGCACCGGCGCCCGCCCGGTGGTGGATCTCGGCCTCGATGAGCGCAATGCCTATGCCAGCGTGTGGACGGTCAGCAGCGAACTGGTCGTTGACCGGCCTGACCTCGTTCAACGACTGGTCGACGCAGTCGTCGACGCCGGGTTGTGGGCACGCGACCACGGCGATGCGGTGACCCGCCTGCACGCCGCGAACCTGGGCGTATCCCCCGACGCAGTCGGCCACGGATTCGGCGCCGACTTCCAGCAGCGTTTGGTTCCGCGCCTGGATCCCGACGCGGTCGCCCTGCTGGATCGCACACAGCAATTCCTGCTCAGCAACCAGTTGCTGCAGGAGCCCGTCGCCCTCGATCAGTGGGCGGCTCCGGAATTTCTGAACACCAGCCTCAACCGTCACCGATAGGAAGATCAGCATGACTCTGTCCGTTGAAAAGCAGCACGTTCGACCCGGCGATGCCGACAACGATCCCGTCGCAGTCGCCCGTGGGCTCGCCGAGAAGTGGCGAGCCACCGCCGTCGAGCGTGATCGCGCCGGGGGTTCGGCAACAGTCGAGCGCGAAGACCTGCGCGCGAGCGGCCTGCTGTCGCTGCTGATCCCACGCCAGTACGGCGGGTGGGGCGCGGACTGGCCCACCGCCATCGAAGTGGTCCGAGAAATCGCCGCAGCCGATGGATCTTTGGGACACCTGCTCGGCTACCACCTCAGCAGCGCCCCGATGATCGAACTGTTCGGCTCGCAGGAACAAGAACAACGGCTATACCGGCAAATCGCGCAGAACGACTGGTGGACCGGGAACGCCTCCAGCGAAAACAACAGCCACGTGCTGGACTGGAAGGTCAGCGCCAGCCCGACCGAGGACGGCGGTTATCTGCTCAACGGCACCAAGCACTTCTGCAGCGGCGCCAAGGGTTCGGACCTGTTGCTGGTCTTCGGCGTCATCCAGGACGATTCTCCGCAGCAGGGCGCGATCATCGCGGCCGTCATCCCGACATCCCGGCACGGCGTTCAGGTCAACGACGACTGGGCCGCCATCGGCATGCGGCAGACCGACAGCGGATCCACCGATTTCCACAGCGTCAAGGTCGAGCCTGACGAAGTGCTGGGTGAGCCCAACGCCTTCATTGTCGCCTTCATCCAGTCCGAGCGCGGCAGCCTCTTCGCGCCCATAGTGCAATTGATCTTCGCCAACGTCTATTTAGGGATCGCGCACGGCGCACTCGACGCCGCCCGGGAGTACACCCGCACTCAGGCCAGGCCATGGACACCGGCCGGGGTTCAACAGGCAACCGAGGATCCCTACGTCCTGCGCGCCTATGGTGAATTCACCATCGCATTGCAGGGCGCCGACGCCGCTGCCCGCGAAGCGGCCCATCTGCTGCAGACGGTGTGGGACAAGGGCGATGCGCTCACCCCCGAGGACCGCGGCGAACTGATGGTGAAGATCTCCGGGGTCAAAGCGTTGGCCACGAACGCCGCCCTCGACGTCAACAGCGGAATCTTCGAGGTGATCGGAGCGCGCGGAACACATCCCAAGTACGGTTTCGACCGCTTCTGGCGCAACGTACGCACGCACACCCTCCACGATCCGGTGTCCTACAAGATCGCCGACGTCGGCAAACACACCCTCAACGGGCAGTACCCGATTCCCGGCTTCACCTCCTAGAAATCTGAGCCGCTGACCGAAACCGAGGCCACCGCGCGGCCGAGCCGCGAATCGCCCGCCGCGCTCAGCTCTCCGTACGCACGGGTGCACACAACTTGGCCTGCCTAGCCAGCTGCCTGAGATAGCCGCGCGAGAACAAAGCGCGGCAGCTGATGACGCCTACGTAACGAACTCGCACCTCGCCAGCACGCACCGTTACCAGGTATCTGAACTGGGCGGATGCGGCCCGGATGTGTACTCACTGCCTCTTGCCGTTCTCCTGCTCGCAACTGACCGTCGTCGGCCGCCCGGAACGCTTGACTGACTGCGCTTACGCGAAGGCGCCCTCGCCTTGGTCGCCTCATGCGCCTGGACTGACGCCTGGTTGCCCGGCTGGCGGCGGAACCCGTGTCGACCCGATGGGCGCCGCTGGATTCGATGCTGCCTCCCACTCAAACCCCCGAGCCGGACGGCCTAGTTACGTCACAGTGACGAAAAGGCAGACTGTGCCTGGATGGCGGTATTGCGCACATGTGCGAGGATAATGACGCTGTCGGCACGCGCCGACGGGATCGGAGTCGGGTAATGCAGCGACCGCATCAGGTGGTGGTCCTCGTGCTCGAGGGTGCGCTCCCCCTCGACGTCGGGATCCCGGCGGAGGTGTTCCATCCGGAGACGGGGTTCGGATACGAGGTGTCGGTCTGCGGGGTCACCGCCGGAACGGTGCCGTCCCACGGGAGCTTCGGCTACGCGGTCCCGCGGGGCCTGGACGCGTTGGCCGACGCGGACACGATCATCGTCCCGGGGTACGCGCCGGCGGGCCGGCCGATACCGGTTCAGGTGTGCGACGCGCTCCGCAGCGCCGCATCCCGCGGGGCGCGCATCGCATCGATCTGTTACGGCGCATTCGCTCTCGCGGAGGCCGGCCTGCTCGACGGCCTGCGAGCGA
Organism: Mycolicibacterium frederiksbergense; assembly: GCA_030499155.1. Classification (GTDB taxonomy): domain Bacteria; phylum Actinomycetota; class Actinomycetes; order Mycobacteriales; family Mycobacteriaceae; genus Mycobacterium; species Mycobacterium frederiksbergense_A. The sequence continues at coordinate 4,423,916 of JAUKNU010000001.1, forward strand.
CGACGCACTGGGACGCGGCGGACACGCTCGCGGCGCGGTATCCGCAGATAGCGGTCGAGCCGAACGTGCTCTACATCGACCAGGGATCCATCCTCACCTCGGCCGGCGCCGCCGCCGGTCTGGACCTGTGCCTGCACATCGTTCGGTGCGACCTCGGCGTGAGCGCGGCGAACGAGATCGCACGAGGCCTCGTCACCGCGCCGTACCGCACCGGCGGTCAGGCCCAGTACCTGCCGAAAACCAGCTCGACGGCCGATGGTGACACCCTCGCCGAGACCCGCGAATGGGCCATGGCGCGGCTCGACCAGCCACTCACGATCGCCGGCCTGGCCGCACACGCGCGGATGTCGCCCCGAACGTTCCTGCGCCGCTTCGCCGAAGAGACCGGCAGCACCCCGCTGCAGTGGATCCTGCGGGCGCGGGTCGACACCGCCCGCGAACTCCTGGAAAGTTCGAAGCTGTCGGTCGACCGCATCGCGGAGCAGGTCGGCCTGGGCACCGGATCGAACCTTCGACTGCACTTCCGCCGGCTCCTCGATGTCTCCCCCTCGGAGTACCGGGCCACCTTCGCCGGGCGGAGCCGATAGCTACGAGATGCGAGCGGGCAGCGCAACAGTGTCGCCCGCCACGTCGATCGCCACCTTGCCGCGTAGTGCATACGACCGCCTGTTCTCCAGGAGCTCATGAGCCTCTCCCATCCGGGCGAGCGGAAGAGTCGCACCGATGACCGGCTTCACGAGCCCGCGCTCGACCAGCGTCGTGAGTGCGTTCAGCTTTCCCCGGTTCTGTCGGGTGAAGACGAAGTGGTAGGCGGCGTTCTTGCCCCACGCCTCGATGAGGTTCTGCGGCTGCGCGATGTCGACGATGCTGACGACGCGTCCGGAGTCGGCGAGCGTCAGCGGGCTTCGGGTGAGCGCGTCGCCACCGATGGTGTCGAAGACGACGTCGACACCATCGCCGGCGGTCAGCTCGGCCGTGGCATCGACGTAGTCCGTCGTCGTGTAGTCGATCGCCGCGTCCGCTCCCAGCGAACGCACGAACTCATGGTCGCCGGCTTTCGCGGTGGTGATCACTCGTGCACCGATCGCCGCCGCGATCTGGATCGCGATGGTGCCGACACCACCCGTGCCGCCATGGATGAGAATCGTCTCGCCAACCGTGAGCTGAGCTCGCGTCACCAGGGCCTCCCAGACTGTGCCGCCGACCAGGGTCAGGCTCGCCGCCTCGAGGTGGCTGACGTTGGCCGGCTTGCGACCGACGAGTTCGACGTCGGCGACGTGCTGCTCGGCATAGGAGCCGGGGCCGCCGAATATCCTTGGCGTGTAGTACACCTCATCGCCGGGGCGGAACTCGGTCACGTGCGATCCGATTTCCTCGATGACACCGGAGATGTCATGCCCGATGATCGCCGGGAGCGGCACCAGATCGGCGTAGTCTCCGCGGCGGATCTGATAGTCGAGCGGGTTGACGGCGGTCGCATGCACGCGCACCCGAACCTGACGGGGCCCGACGTGCGGTACAGAGACCTCGCGCAGTTCGAAAGCATCGGGCCCGCCGAAATGGGTGAGTACAACGGCCTTCATCGGTTCGGTCATATCGGTGTTCCTCATCGTGGTTCTGGGTGCGCACCGCGGCGACGCGGGCCGGTTTCCCTCCCAGTGTCGCGCGCGCGATCCGCACGTTCCAGTGGCGTGAATGCCAATATCCGCGAGGATAGTGACAGCTCTGGCGCGGCGCGCGAGCATGATCCAGCGGTACGGACCACGCCTGGGCAAGGCCACCGTACGGAACACATAGGCTGGCTCGGTGAGTCTTCTGCTCGGTCCCGTACTGCGCCACGTCGGCGAAACCACTGCGATGGTCTGGGTGCAGACCGACGAACCCGCCGAGGTGCAAGTGCTGGGATGTTCGGCGCGCACCTTCCAGGTGCAGGACCACCATTACGCCCTCGTCCCGGTTCAGGGGTTGGCCCCCGATTCGACCACCGAGTACCAGGTGCACATCGACGGCGCGCAGGTCTGGCCAGAGCCCGATTCCGAGTTCCCGCCCAGTGTCATCCGCACCCGGGGCCCGGCAAAGTCAGACCGGTTGCGACTGATCTTCGGTTCGTGTCGCTATCCGAAGACCGGCGACGCCAAGATCGACAACAAGCTCGGCCTGGATGCGCTGGACTGCTACGCCGCACGGCTGACCGCGCAACCGCACGAGCAGTGGCCCGACGTGTTGATCCTGCTCGGCGATCAGGTCTACGCCGATGAGCTGACTCCGGAGGCGCGGCGACAGATCACCGGCCGACGCACCAGCAAGAAGCGGCCACCGGACGAGGTGGTCAGCTTCGGCGAATACGTCGGCCTCTACCGGCACACCTGGGGCGACCCCGAGATCCGCTGGGTGATGTCGACGTTGCCCACCGCCATGATCTTCGACGACCACGACATCCGCGACGATTGGAACACGTCGGCGGCGTGGCGGGCCGCGGTCAACAAGAAGCCGTGGTGGCGGGACCGGATTCGCTCCGGCCTGGCCTCCTACTGGGTCTACCAGCACATCGGCAACCTGAGCCCGCAGCAACTGGAGCAGGACGAGGATTATCAGCAGGTGCTGGCCGCCACCGGTGACTGCTGGCCGCTACTGTCGGAACTCGCCGACCGCGCGGACCGGGAGGTCGACGGCGAGAAGGGCCTACGGTTCAGTTTTCGGTGGGACCTCGGGCGCAGCAGGCTCATCATGATCGACTCGCGCAATTCCCGGATTCTGGAAGACGGCAACCGGAAGATGTTGGGCGACGGCGAGTTCAGCTGGGTCGAGAAGCATGTCAACGAGGGCCTGGAAGGTCTCGACCATCTCATTCTGGCATCCTCGCTGCCGTGGCTGTTGCCGCCGGCGATCGGCGACATGCAAACCGTCAACGAGTTCGCGGCCAATCGAACGGGGTTGCGCGGGGCGGCGGCCGAGAAGGTCAGACAGACAGTGGATTTCGAACACTGGCCGGCCTTCTTGGCATCCTTTCTGCGGTTGAGCCACCTCATCATCGACGCAGCCGGGCATTCTGACCGTGGGCCGGCGACGGTCAGCGTGCTCTCCGGCGACGTCCATCACAGCTACGCGGCGCGCGCCCAATTCCCGGGCGACTCCGCCGCCCGGGTCCACCAGCTTGTCTGCTCCCCCGTCCACAACTACGTTCCGTTCTTCGTCAAACCGGTGTTCAAGCTGGGCTGGTCACCGCGGGCGGCCCGGGTTGCCAGACGGTGGGCGCGCCGCCACGGCGCACCCGATCTGCCGATGTCATGGCGCAACCTGAGTGGCCCGCTGTTCGGCAATACGATCGCCACGCTGGAGACGGCGGGGCGCACCGCGCGAGTGGTTTTCGAACAACCGGCAGACGACAGCGAGCTGATAGCCGTGACAGAAATTTCGCTGACCGACTGACCGGCCCCCGCCGTAACGCAACCACGCACTGCCGCGATGACATCAGCGGCGCCTCGCACGAGGGCCACTTATAGGGCAGGTGGGCGATAACGCCGCCGCCTGCCACGGGGGTCTGGCACAGTCTGCGCAGGGCTGTTTGGGGAGGATTGAAGTGGTCACTGGAGTGCGAACCATCGGTCGCCTGGTTGCGGCCACCGTCCTGGCTGCCGCGGCGTTGCCCGTCATGGTGCCGACCGCGGTGTCGCAGCCGTGCCCGGACATCGGAGTGGTATTCGCCCGCGGCACCTCGGAGCCGCCCGGGGTCGGTGGCGTCGGGCAGCGGTTCGTCGAAGCGCTACGCGCACAGGCATTTCCGCGCACGGTCGGTGTCCACGGTGTGAACTATCCGGCGAGCAACAACTTCGCCGGCGGCCCGGCGTTCAAGATGAACGTCATCGACGGTGTGCGCGACGAGTCCATCCATGTGCAGGGCGTGACGACGGTGTGCCCGAACACCCAGATGGTCCTCGGCGGGTACTCGCAGGGTGCCGTCGTCACTGCTCTTGCCACCTCCGGCGTGGTCCCCGCGGGTCTGGCGCCGGGGACGGCTCCCCTGCCGTTGCCTGCCGACGCTGTCGACAATGTCGCCGCGGTCGTGCTGTTCGGGACGCCCGCGGGATGGTCGGCCGAGAAGTACGGCACCCCCGCGATCGACGTGGGTCCCGCCTACGCCGCCAAAGCCCTGGAACTCTGCGCTCCCGGCGACACCGTCTGCTCGGGCGCACTGCCGTCGGGATCGAGCGGCCCGCATCAGCAATACGGCGTCAACGGGATGGTCGACCAGGCGGCGGCCTTCACCGTCAGCAGGTTGGTGCGGGCGCCTGCGCCTGTGTAATGCGGGATGCGTACTCGCCGTGCCCGTGAACGCCGAGCTCTGAGAGTCTGGGCCTTCGGTGAGAGAGGGAACCCGTCCTATCCAGGGGGACGGGCGGGCGTTCAGAATCGTTGCAACGAGTGACGACGGAAGCCCGATCACGAGGAGCAGCCATGACGACACTGAAGAACTCCCCGCTGGCCGGTCTCGGCCTGACGATCCCGCTGATCGCCGCCCCGATGGCCGGCGGTGCCACCACCCCCGCGATGGTGATCGCCGCCGCCCACGCCGGTGCGCTGGGGTTCCTGGCCGCCGGTTACAAGACCGCCCAGGCTCTGGAGTCCGAGATCGCCGCCGTGCGAGCCGCGTCAATCCCGTTCGGCGTCAATATCTTTGCCCCGAACCCGGTACCGATCACCGGGCAGGACTATCGCCACTACGCAGATGCCCTGCGTCCCGAGGCAGAGCGCTTCGCGCTCACCTTGCCCGCCGACCCCATTGATGACGATGACGCGTTCAGCGCCAAGATCGCGCTGCTTGTGTCGAATCCGGTACCCGTGGTGAGCTTCACCTTCGGGCTACCGAGCTACGATGTCATCACTGCCCTGCAGCGGGCCGGGACAGTCGTGGTGCAGACCGTGACGACGTTGCCGGAAGCCGAATCGGCCGCCGCGGCGGGCGTGGACATGCTTGCCGTGCAGGCCAGCGCGGCCGGCGGGCATTCGGGCACGCTGACACCGGATCGCTTGCCCGCACCGGTCCCGATCGGTGACCTGATCCGGCAGGTGACCCACGGGGTGAAGGTGCCGGTGATCGCCGCGGGAGGACTTGCCACACCCGAGGCGGTATCGGCCGTGCTGAGCGCCGGTGCCGTGGCCGCCGCTGTCGGCACCGTCCTGCTGCGTGCCGACGAGAGCGCCGCGTCGGCCACCCACAAGGCGGCACTCATCGACCCTTCGCGCACCGAGACGACCCTCACTCGCGCGTTCACCGGACGTCCCGCCCGCGGTCTGCGCAACGGCTTCATCGACCGTTTCGAATCCGTCGCGCCACTGGGTTATCCGGCCATTCACCATCTGACGAGCCCGCTGCGCAAGGCCGCGGCCGCGGCGGGAGACGCCGACCTCGTGCACCTGTGGGCCGGGACCGGCTACCGGCACGTCCGCGATGCATCGACCGCGACGATCCTGACGACCCTGGCCGGCTGAAACTGCTTGCTGCCTCCGCGGACGGACAGTTCGTGGTGCCGCCAGGCCGAGGTGCTGCGTTCCTATGTTTGCTGATCAGCCGGGCGGGCTAGTTTGGAGGCATGCCGTCCGTGTTGTGGTTCCGTCGTGACCTCCGGTTGACCGATCTGCCCGCCTTGCTGGCCGCCGCGGACGGCGACGGTGACGTGCTCGGCTGCTTCGTCCTGGACCCTCGCCTGGAAGCATCCTCCGGCCCGCGGCGCATGCAATACCTCGGTGACAGCCTGCGCCACCTGCAGCACGAACTGGAAGGCCGGCTCCTGGTGGTCCGCGGGCCGGCCGAGAAACGAATTCCGTTGATCGCCAAAGATATCGGTGCGGACGCAGTGCACATCTCCGGTGACTTCACACCCTTCGGGCGACGCCGTGACGAACAGGTGCAGAAGGCGCTCGGCGGTATCCCGTTGGTCGCGACCGGTTCCCCCTATCTGGTGTCGCCGGGGCGGGTCCGCAAGGACGACGACAGCCCCTACAAGGTGTTCACGCCGTACTTCCGCCGGTGGAAGGAGCATGGCTGGCGGGCCCCCGCCGCGTCGAGCGCGACATCGGCTCGCTGGCTCGATCCCGCGGATCTGTCGCACAAGACACTGCGGCCGGTGTCGATCCCCGACGCCGGCGTGGATATGGACGTCACCGCCGGGGAATCCGCCGCCCTTGAGCAGTGGAAGAACTTCGTCGACGACGACCTGCAGAACTACGAAGAGGACCGCAACCGTCCCGATCTGGCTCGCACCAGCCGGATGTCCGGACCGCTGAAATTCGGCGCTATCCACCCACGCACCATGGCCGCCGACCTCGACACCCGCCGTAAGGGCGATGCCGCGTATCTGCGCGAGTTGGCATTCCGCGACTTCTACGCCGATGTGCTCAACCACTGGCCCCGCAGCGTCTGGTGGAACTGGAACGCCGATTTCGATGCGATCGAAATCGACGAGGGTTCCGATGCCGAGCAGCTGTTCGCGGCATGGAAGGCCGGCGAAACCGGGTTCCCGATCGTCGACGCCGGCATGCGACAGCTGCGAGATACCGGTTTCATGCACAACAGGGTGCGGATGATCACCGCGTCATTTCTCGTCAAAGACCTGCACCTGCCCTGGCAGTGGGGTGCCCGCTGGTTCCTGGAGCAGCTGGTCGACGGCGACATGGCGAGCAACCAGCACGGGTGGCAATGGTGTGCCGGCAGCGGTACCGACGCCGCGCCCTACTTCAGGGTGTTCAACCCGACCACTCAGGGGCAGAAGTTCGATCCCGCAGGCGATTACATCCGTCGCTGGGTGCCCGAACTCGCCGATGCCGACGACCCGCACCTGAAAAAGGGGCTGCGGCCGGCGGGCTACCCGGAGCCGATCGTGGATCACGGCCAGGAACGCGCCGAGGCACTGCGCCGCTATCAGGCGATCACGGGCAAATGACCACCACCACTGATACGGTCGCGTGATGGACGGCGCTGCCACGGTTCTCATCAACGCTCCCGCAATCGAGATATGGAATGTCGTTTCCGATATCCGCAACACGGGCAAGTTCTCACCGGAAACCTTCGAGGCCGAGTGGCTCGACGGCGCGACCGGCCCCGCCCTGGGCGCGAAGTTCCGCGGACACGTCAAGCGCAACGAGATCGGGCCGATCTACTGGACCACGTGCCGTGTGACGGCGTGTACCCCGGGCGAGGAGTTCGGTTTCGCCGTGCTCGTCGGTGGGCGGGCGGTCAACAACTGGCACTACAAATTCGAACCCAGCGGTACCGCGACCAAGGTCACCGAGTCGTTCCGGACGGCGAGCGCGCCGTGGCTCAAGCCACTGGAGAAGCTCTACTTCCTGCGCCGCCGCCGCAACATACGGGACATGACCACCACGCTGAACCGCATCAAGGACTACGTCGAGCAGAGTTAGCGGATGCGCACCGGCAACTGCGCCCACCCGCGCACACTCGAGGTGTGTGCCCGTCGCGCGTTGTCGTAGTCGACGTCCCAGTCGGTCCAGCGCGTGAGCACCTCCTCGAACGCCACCCGCGCCTCCAGCCGCGCGAGCGCCGAACCAAGGCAGAAGTGAATCCCCTGCCCGAATCCAAGATGCGGTGCCTTGCGGTGGATGTCGAAACGATCAGGGTCGGGGTGCCGCGCGGGATCGCGATCGGCCGAGGCATTGATCAACAACATGTACGAGCCCTCGGTCACCGTGTGCCCGTGGTGCTCGACATCGCGGGCCACGTAGCGGGCCTGCACCGGTGACGGCGGCTCGAAACGCAAGGTCTCCTCGACTGCTGCAGGGATCAGCGACGGGTCGGCGACCAACTCGTGACGCTGATCGGGATGCTCGGCCAGCAACTGCCCCATCGCCCCGATCAGTCTCGCGGTGGTTTCGTTGCCCGCACCGGCGATCATCGCGGTGTAGGCCAGCACTTCACCGCGCTCGAGCTTGCGCCGGTTGCCGTCGGCTTCCTCGATCTCGGCGTTGAGCAGGTCGGTCATCAGGTCGTCGGACGGGTGCGTGGCCCGCCATTCGATGTACTCGACGAACATCGCCACGGCGTCCTGGAATATCGTCGGGCTGATATCACCATCCCGTTTCGGGGCGACGGTGATGGCGGTGTCATTGCGATCCCGAATGCGCTGCTGCTCCTCTTCGGGGATGCCCAGCAGATAGCCGATGGTGCGCATCGGCATGATGGCACCCAGATCGACGACGAGGTCGAAGCGGTCGGATCCGACGATCGGATCGAGTGCCCGCGAACAGAATTCGCGCACGAGGTCTTCGACGGCCATCATCCGCCTGGGCGTGAACACCCGGGACAGGAGCTTGCGGTGCAGGTCGTGCAGCGGCGGGTCCTCGAAGAGCAGGATGCCGGGCGGCACTTCGATACCGCTGAACAGGATGTCAGCGGTGGTGCCGTGGCCCGATCGATAGGTCTGCCAGTCCGGCAGCGCCGGCGCGACATCTTCGTAGCGGCTCAGCGCGTAGAAGTTGTATTTCTCGTTGTGGTACAGCGGCGCCTCGTCGCGCATCCGCTTCCAGATCGGATAGGGATCGTCGTCGATGTCATTGTCGAACGGGTCGTAGTAAAGGGGCCTGGAGTACAGGTCGACATTGGGATCAATGGTCACAACAGATACCTATCTCGGTTGATTCGGTACACCGGGGAACAATTGCTCGGTCGGACCGGAGGTCACATAGCCACCGAGCTTCGTTGCCAGATGGGGGGCGAACACCGCGCCGTACGCGAGATGTCCCGCCACGATCATGGCCACAACCGATAGCAGGGCGGATCCGGTGCGGGACGTCGACCGCGTATCGGCCCACACTTCGATGACATTGCGGCCCTGCCCGTCGGTGCGCCCGAGCAGATAGGTGAACACCATCATCTGTACGGCCATGGCGATCGCGTCATAGACCGGATATTGGTACCTGCTGCCCTCGAAGAGCGCCAAACCCGGAATGACCAGGCCGTAGTAGAAAATCCCGAACCGCGGACCGAAGAAGGCGTTGAAGAACAAGGCCCAGCAGAAGCCGACGAGCAACCCCACGACAAGCAGGGTCTGCGGCCTGCGCCACCCGAATCGCCGGATCACCCAGCGCCCCAGTGCGGCACCGATCACCGCGGGCAACACGAAGTAGGCGACATAGCCGATGGGTACCGCCGACGGCAGCCCACCGCCCCAGGTGAAGTTCATCGGCCACCAGGACGGCATGCGTGGGAGTGCCGGCGGGAACTGCGCGTACATCGCCCAGTCATAGGGCGCTTCGATCCAGGAGAACGAGATGGCCGAGATGGACACCAGCAACAGCGGATGCAGGCGGCCACGCCGGTAGCTCAGGTACACGCCGTACGCCAGGAACAACGCACCCCCGATGTAGGCGAAGGACAGCCCGATGATGAGTGGCGGCGTCAGCCCGGTGCTCACCGATCACTCTCCGGCGCTGCGCTCTGCACTCCGCGAGGCCCGCGCGCCTCGGGATCGAAGTACCAGACGAGACCGAAGATCAGGATGATCAGCCCGAACAACGTTCCTAGCATGATGAGTTGGCCCACGATACGTTCCTTCCACAGGGCTGATGGCAACACAAAGCAGCGGTCTAACCGCCAGGTCCGTTGGGCCACTTGAGAAGTGATCCGGCATCCACCCGAATGTGCTGTCCGGTGATGTAGCGGCTCTCGTCGCTGGCCAGGAACACACCCAGATTGGCCATGTCCTCGGGCTCGATGTACGGGATCGGCATCGCCTGGAACAGATTGAACAGCGGTTCGGCGTCTTCCCGGGTAGCCACCTTGCCCTCGGCCTTCAGGTCGGGCCGGAACACCCCGTACATGCCCTCGTTCTGCAGCAGATGGGTGTTGCAGTTCGTCGGGTGCACGGCATTCACCCGGATCATCCTCGGCGCCAGGTGCAGACACATCTCATCGACGTATTCCATGACGATGCGCTTGCTCCAGCCGTATCCGGCTCCCCCGGGTCCCATATCAGGGCTGGTGGTGGTGCCGCGAATCATGCCCGCGGTGGAGCCGGTGACGATGATCGACGCGCCCTCGGGTAAATGCGGAATCGCCACTGCCACCGTGTTCATCACGCCGACCAGATCGACGTCGGAGGCGTCCACGAAACCCATCGGGTCGGGGTTGCCCATCGCCATCGGCAGGATGCCGGCGTTGGCGACGACGATGTCGATCTTGCCGAAGTCGGCCACCCCCGCCTCGACGGCAGCACGCAGCTCGTGGCGTTCGCGCACATCGGCGATCCGGGCCAGCACCTGCCGGCCCTGCCCCTTGACCGAGCGTTCCGTCTCGGCGAGATCCTCGGGTGTGGCCAACCGGTACGGGTTGGATGCTATGTCGCGGCAGATGTCGACGGCGATGATGTCGGCGCCCTCTCGCGCCATCGCGATCGCGTGCGCACGGCCCTGCCCTCGTGCGGCACCGGTGATGAAAGCGACCTTGCCGTCCAGCTTTCCGGGCATGTCCTCTGCTCCTCTCGTCAGCCGGCCGGCGCAAAGGTGATGTGCAGCTCGCTGAGTCCACGCATGATGAAGGTCGGCTCGTATTCATAACGTCGGTTGTCTGCGGGCCCGTGGTGATCCTCGGAGATCGTGATGTCGTGCATCCGGTCCAGGATGCGTTCGAGCGAGATGCGACCCTCCGCTCGGGCCAACGGCGCTCCCGGGCAGGAATGCGCGCCGCGGATGAAGGCGATCTGCTCGCGCACATTCGATCGGTCGGTCTGGAATTCATTGGGTCGCGGAAATTTTCGCGGGTCTCGGTTACACGCACCCGGTAGCACCATCACCGTGGTTCCCGCCGGGATCTCGGCCTCGCCCACCGTCGTGGACGTGCTCGCCATCCGGAAGTGGGACTTGACCGGGCTTTCCAGCCGTAGGGTTTCCTCCAGGAAGGCCGGAATCTTGCTCCGGTCATCACGCAGCAGCTTCTCGAAGCCGGGGTTGTCCCCGATGAACCGCACCGCCGAACTCACCAGCTTCGTCGTGGTCTCGGTGCCGGCGGCGAACAGGAACGTCGACAGATTCATCACATCCTCGATGTCGGGTATCGAACCGTCCTCGTGCTTGGCCTGAGCGAGTTCGGTCAGGACATCTTCGCGGGGTGTTCGTCGGCGATCCTCGAGGTAGCCGAAGAACTTCTCATTGAGCCATTGCAGTGGATTGTGTGTGGTCGGGGCGTCCTTGCCGAGTTCGCCGACGGTCTCCAACGCAAAGACCGCCTTGAACTCCTCATGGTCCTGCTCGGGCACCCCCAGCAGATCGGCGATGACCAGTAGCGAGAACGGCTTTGCGTAATCGACCAGGAACTCCGCACTCCCCCGGGCCAAAAAGGTGTCGAGCTGGCGGTCCGCGAGCCGCCACATGAAATCCTCGTTCTGCTTGAGGCGTTTCGGCGTGATCAGCCTGCTCAACAAGCCGCGGGTGCGGGTGTGCAGCGGCGCGTCCTGAGAGGTGATGTGCTCGGCCATCGGCACCTGGCCGCGGTGCTGCTCGATGAGATCGCTGACGTCGTCACTCTCGCCGGGGCCGAACGGCAGGCCGGAGAACGGACCGGCCACCGAGTTGCAGGAGGAGAAAGCCGGACTCCTGTACACCGCGAGCGCTTCGTCGTAACCGGTGATCGCGACGACGTTGAACGGCGTCGCCTCGGTCACCGGGCACTTCGCGCGCAAATGGTCGAAGTACGGATAGGGGTCCGGTACCAGCGATTCGTCGGTGAAGTAATCCACTGTGTCGAAGTCGGTCACCGAGGGCTCCTGATCGATCCGGTGGCCACAGCCACAAAACCTAACGTTTGTTACACGGAACCCTAATACTTGTTCCGCATTGCGGTCAACGAGTGACTTGACAACCTATTTTGGTGCTGACTGCGCGTACGCGTTCTTGCCGGATGCCTAATATCGGGTTTCGCAGGGGCGTTCAGGGTGAGTCAGTCCGTGCTCCAGAGCAAGCCCCGCATGAGTGCGGACTGTGGAACGTCCTCGACGGCGATCAGTCCGGCCGGTGCATTGCACACCCAGTCGATGGCGTTCACCACGCGTGCCGCCGTCGAGATGCACCCCGCGTCGGTGGGATCGAGGACCGGGTGCGATAGGTGCGTGTTGAGTTCCACGCGGGGATCCCCGTCGACGACGACCCGATGGACCCCCACCTGCCCGTCGGGCGGAAAGTCCCAATCCGGCGCGGCCGCGGTGGTCAGCCGGTTGACATGCTCCAGCGTGATCACCGTGCGACCATCGAGCACTCCTTCGGTGGCGAAGCGGATGGCCGCCATCTGGCCCGGCTGCACCGACATCATGGTGCACTCGATGGGTGCTGGGGTGAACCACCGTTCGGTCCGCTGCCGGATTTCGTCGAGCGTCACGCCGAGATTGGCCGCCAGCCCACGCACCTGCGGACCCCATATCGATTCGACCACGCCGGGCAGTAGCAGCGGAGGCGGATCATCCGCCTCAAAGGTGCCGAAACCCATTGATGAAACTGTGAATTCGGCATCGTCGTAGTTGCCGTAGTCGAAGATCTCCTGCACGGTGATACTTTCGACGCGGGTCGCCAAGCTCGCCGCGGTGTGGACGAGCGTGTCGCCGGAATAGCCGGGGTCGATGCCGTTGATGTACAGCGAGGCGTTGCCCGCCTCGCACGCGGCCTGCAGCGGCTCCTTCGCCCAGCTCTCGGCATGACGTGACGCGGCCATCCAGACCAGTGACGTGCCCACGACGTTGATACCGGCGCCGAGAAACCTGGCCAGCTCCTCGATGGCCTCCATCGGCCGGGTCTCGGCGAGTGCGGTGTAGACGACGCAGTCCGGTGCGAGGTCGATCAGGGCGCCGATATCGTTGGTGGCGATGACACCTGTCGCCGTCGGCAGACCGCACACGTCGGCGGCGTCGCATCCGATCTTGTCCGGCCCGGATGCGTGCAGCCCGACAAGTTCCATATCGGGTCGTCCGATGACGGTGCGCAGCGCATGGCGGCCGACGTTGCCGGTGGAGAACTGAACCACTCTGCGCATGTATGGCTCCTCGAAGACTGTCCGAATGTCAACCGAACTGCTTACAGTACCTATCACGGCATGGGTGGCGAGGCACTATCGGGATCGACAGAGATACACCGTTCGGCGCGCCAACATCACCACCGCGCCGGATTCGGGCTCTGACCCGATGCTGACACTTTCGGTGCGACACGTAACGTGAGCGCATGGGCTACCTCGGGGAGCTGCGGACCAACTGGCAGCCATTGGCGGCGGCAACCGCGGGTCTGAGCGCAGGACTGAGCCTCAGCGCGTACACCAACGCCGCCATGGCCCCGCAGTTCCTCGGAGAATTCGGCTGGAATCGTGCGGATTTCGTGCTGACCGGGGTCATCACGTTGCTGACATTCGTGTTCCTGCCCATCTACGGCAGGCTCACCGATCTGTTCGGGGTCCGCCGCATCGCGGTGATCGGCGTCGTCGGACTACCGCTGTGCTGGGCCGGCTACGCGCTGATGTCCGGGCCCATCTGGCAGTACTTCGCGATCAACGTCGTGCTGATCGGACTGGGCGTCACCACCACGCCGGCGATCTACAGCCGAATCGTGGCAACCTGTTTCGACAAGGCGCGCGGTCTGGCGCTGGCCATCGCCATTTCCGGACCACCGCTGCTGGGAGCGATCGGCGCACCGGTGCTCGACGTCATCAACCGGGTCTACGGCTGGCGAGTGGGCTGCCTGGCGATCGCTGTGACCATCGCCGTGATCGGCGGCCTGGCGCTGCGGCTGATCCCGGCCGGCGGGGCCGATGCCCGGCGCACCCGCCGAGAAGGCAGGACCGGCAACGACTACCGCCTCATCGGCCGCACCCGGGTGTTCTGGATTCTGTTCGCCGGCGTGCTGCTGTGCAACCTGTACCACACGGTGACCACCACCCAGCTCGGTGTCGTCCTCGGCGATTCGCTGGGTACCGGAGGTGAGGTCTCGTTGCTGATCTCGATCTTCGCCACCGCCGTGATCGTCGGAAGATTCGCGTGCGGTATTGCGCTGGACCGCTTTCCGGCGCAGCTGGTGGCGGCGGTAGCGATGGCACTGCCCGGACTGGGATGCCTGCTCATCGCTTCCGCCTGGAACGGCTTCACGGTGCTGGTCGTCGCGGTCTGCTGCCTGGGGGCGGCGTGGGGCGCCGAAGGCGATGTCATCGCCTATCTGGTGGCGCGGCGGTTCGATCTCACCCTGTACAGCACGGTGCTGAGCATCCTGTCCGCGGCCATCGGGGTCTCCTCGGCCCTCGGTGCCTTCATCCTCAGCAGGACACTGCAGGTGAGCGAGAGCTTCAACGGATTCCTGGTGTTCACCGGAATCGCCGCGTTCTTCGGCGGCGCCTTGTTCCTGTTGCTGGGCAGCCGGTCTGCCGTTGCGGAAACCGCCGAGAGCGGCGAGCAGACGCAGCCGCGCTAGTCGCCGGAAGGCCGGCAGACCCCGACCGGAAGCGGCGAGTGGTGCAGCAGGTTGAGGCTGGTGGATCCGATCAGCGCACTGGCCAGCGCCCCGTGACCCCGGGTCCCGACGATGACGAGTTGCGCACCGCCGAGGTGTTTCAGCAGCGCCTGGCTGGGCTTGGCCGGCTCGACGAAGAAGCTGACGTCGACCTCAGGATGGCGTTGTGCCCAGGGGCCCACGGTCGCAGTCAGCGAACTCCACTCCAGGGCTTCCAGTGCGTCCCAATCGATCAGGAACGGGATGGTGACGTCGCCGGGTGCGCGACGCGACGAGGAGGACCGCACGGCCCACAACGGGACGCGCAGTGCGCCGGCAAGGTCGAAGGCCAACTCGAGGGCGGCATCGCTGTTGTCACCGTCGACCCCGACCACGATCGGTTGCGTGGTCGGAGAGAGAATCTCACCACGCCAGGCAATGACCGGACAAGCCGACCGGGTGATCGTCTTCAGCGTCAGAGACCCGATCAGCAACGCGGAAGCCGCCGACACGTCCTGTGAGCCCAGCACGATCAGCCGAGACTGTGCGCTCAAGGATTCCAGCACCTCGTCGGCGGTTTCGGCAGGTGCGCTCGTGGTGATGCTCAGATCGGGTTCGGCACTGCGCACCGCGTCCGCCGCGGCACTCAGGATGGTTGCCGCGGCCTCCCGCTGCCCGGTGATCGCCGCCGCCCGGACCGCCGCCGCCGCGTCGCTGAAATTGTGGCCGAGATAGGGCGTCGCGTACACGATGTGCAGGGGCACTCGCAGTCGGGCGGCCAGCGCGCCCGCCCAGGTTGCCGCACCCACCGCGTTCGCGGAGCCGTCCACTCCGACCACGATGGGCTGTGCCGTATCGGTCATGTCGCTGGTGTCCTCTCGGAGTTGCCGTGCCGATGCGCACACTACGCGCCGCCAGATGACCCGCTCCCGAACCGCGCAGCACAAAGGACTTTGGACCCTGCCGGCGCGCGGCCGGCCCGACTAGCGTCGACTGCGAACATCTCAGAGGAGCATCGCATGTCCACGCCAGCCGAGAACGCAGGAATCCTCGTCGCGGTCGACGGCTCACCCGGTTCGGACGCCGCGGTGATCTGGTCCGCGCGGGAGGGGCTGCGCCGCAAGGTACCCGTGACGCTGCTCCATGTCATCGCACCGCTGATGGTCACCTGGTCGTCGCCCGTCGCCGAGTCGAGTGTCGCTGATGTGCAGGAGGATTCATCCGCGCGGGTGCTCGAGCATGCTCGGCAGATGTTCGAGTCGGCACTGGAGGATCCGAGCTCGGTGTCGTTGCGTGCCGAGTCGCGACCGTCCCCGGTGGTGGGAACGTTGGCGGAGGCTTCGCGCTCGGCGCTGATGCTGGTGGTCGGCAATCGGGGCACCGGCGGGCACAAGCGTCTTCCCCTGGGATCGGTGGCTGCCGGCCTGCTGCACCACGCGCACGGCCCGGTCGTGGTCATCCACCAGGATGACGTTGCCGACGCCACGTCGCCGGTGGTGCTCGGCGTGGACGGTTCCCCGGCCTCGGAGGCCGCTACCCGGTTCGCCTTCGAGGAGGCGGCGCTGCGCGGTGTGGAGCTGGTGGCGCTGCACGCCTGGAGCGATATCGGCGCGGTTCCGCTGTTCGCCCTGGACTGGCGGGTGTACGAGGAAGAGGCACAGGAGACGCTGGCCGAACGGCTTGCCGGATGGCAGGAGCAGTACCCGGATGTGCGGGTCCGGCGCCGGTTGGTGCGGGATCGTCCCGCGCACTGGCTGGTCGAGGAGTCGCAGAACGCGCAGCTGGTCGTTGTCGGAAGCCGTGGGCGCGGCGGCTTCGCCGGTCTGCTGCTGGGTTCGGTCGCCTCGACTGTCGCTCAGCTCTCGCACGCCGCAGTGGTCGTGGTCCACACCCATTGATGGGTGATCACCACCGGCAATAGTTGGGTTGTCCCGGCTGGATGTAGCGGAAGTCCATCAGGTAGAGCTGCGGGGTCAGATCTTCGGTGCGCCACGCGGGATCGGTGACGATGTCTGCGGTGGTGTGGCGGTACCCGTCGTAGGCGTACGTCATCGGCACCGTATAGCCGGCCTGGTCCCACGCGTGGATCCATTTGCGGAATTCCACGACCGGCAGCGCGTAGCCGCGCGGGGACCCGTCATAGTGGTAGATGACGTCGCCGTAGCGGTCATCGATATCGAGGATCCACACCACGTCTTCCTGGTACCCCCACAGCTTGAGCGGATTGCTGCCCAGCAGAAGGTGGTTGGACGACTCCCCCTCGGTACGCAGATTGCTGAACATGGAGAAATTGCCTGCGGTGCGCAGACCCAGGTAGGGCGTCAGGCCGATGAAAATCAACAGGATCGGGAAGACGTAGAGCAGCGCGGGCATCCGCGGATCGATGATGCGCACCCCCTCCCAGCGCGGGGCGCGATCTGTTGCGAACGCCGTCACCAGCAGCGGCCAGATCGCGATGACGACTGCGGCGTCGAGGGCCAGTCCGGTCAGCAGCGTCAGCTCGGATATGCGGTGAACGTGCGCGCTCCACCCACACACCAGTGCGATGCCGAAGCAGATTCCCGCGTAGGCGCGCAGCCGGGGCGCGGTCAGCAGCCGGACGTGGCTCGCGGGGACAAAGGTGAACAGCAGGGCCACGGCCAGCGCCCCGAAATCGACGAATCCGATCAGCGCGAGCGCGGCGTGCATGGTCAGCGAGAACACCAGGATGCCGGCCTGTAGCCGCGGAACGGACAGCAGCAGCCCCCCGCCCAGCTCCCATCCGATCACCGATACCGCCGCGATGACACCGATCATCGGTGTCACGGCACCCAGCCGCGGCGCGAACAGCACCAGCAGGGCCGCCGCAAGACCGGCGGCAGCGGCACCGATCACCACCACGGTGAACATCCGGTTCCCGGCGGTGCCGAATCTCCCCCGTCGCAGCAACCGATAGCTGAGGTAGGCCACCACGACGGTGACCGGCACCACCAGCGGCACCCCGAGGAACCGGGTCTGCATGGCGGCGATGATCGATTGCAGCATGCCGGCCGCGCATGAGGCGGCGGGGTCGAAGAAATCAGCGTTCAGCTTGTCGAACCCGGCGATGACGTAGACCAAGATCAGGCCGATGCGCAGCACCGGCAGCATCGCGGCGTAGTCGTGATCGGGTGCATCCCGGCGCCGGAGCAGTGAATGCGCGAACACCAGGATCATCGCCAGGTTCAGGCACAGCATCAGGTTGACGTGATTGGCCACATCCGGGAATCGGAACAGTAGGAAGTACGCCGTCGAGGCGACCAGCAATACCAGGAACTTCGGCCGGGTCATCCCGGTGGCGATCGCTGCGCCGGCGAGCAGGATGAAGCCGCCGGTGAACCAGGGATCGATCCACTGCTCGCCCAGTTCCATGACGATGGCAACGGTGTAGAGCAGTGCGAACACCGAGAACGGGCTCAGCACAGGGTCGTCCCGTCCGGCCACCTGCGTCACGTGCGCAGTTTAGCCGCGATGCACACCCTCACCTGTTGTAGCGGATCTCAAGATCGGCCGAGCGCACCGCCGGGCCATCGGCGTCGGCGGTGACCCGGACGCGTACCGGCCGGCCCTGCCGATCGAGGAAGGACAGCGGCGGCTTGCCGTCCTGCAGGTGCGCGTCGCCCCATTGCATGAGCGACAGAAAGACCGGCAACAGGTCCTCCCCGGCCGGGGTCAGGTGGTACTCGTCGCGCACCCGGCTACCGGGCTCCCGGTAGGGCACTCGCTCGATGACACCGGCGGCCTCGAGCTGCTTGAGCGCACGCGACACCGCGGGTGCCGAGGTTCCGATGCGCTCCACGAAATCTTCGAACCGTCTTGTGCCGTAGAAGCATTCGCGGACAGTGAGGAACACCGTCTTGGTGCTCAGCAGATCCAGCACCTTCGCCGCCGAACAGCGGTCGCCGATGGTCCAGGATTCGCGGTCCTGAAGCCGTCGCTCGAGTGTCATCGCCATCACCCCAGTGTAGCTAATGGTTGCGTTACTCAGCTGGCTGTGTTTGTATCTAACTAACGTACTCGTTATTCAGACTGGGAGGAACGGTCATGGTTGCATTGAGGGGCACGACGGTCTTGGTGACCGGAGGCCGACGCGGTCTCGGCTCGGCACTGGTAGACGAGGTACTCGCCCGCGGCGCGGTCAAGGTGTATTCGACTGCGCGCGAGCAGTACTCGGACGGCCGCGAAAAGGTGGTCAGTGTGCGCCTCGAGGTGCAGGACGATAAATCGGTCGGCGCGCTCGCGGCGATCGCCTCCGACGTGGACATCGTCGTCAACAACGCCGGGATCCTGCTGCCGGGCTCTCTGCTGACCGGATCCTTCGACGACATCACCGCGACGTTCGACATCAACACCCTCGGACCGCTGCGGGTCGCCCGGGCGTTCGCACCGATACTTGCCGGCAACGGAGGTGGCGCGCTGGTGAACGTCCACTCCGCGTTGTCCTGGGTGGGCGGCAGCGGAGCCTACGGCGCCTCCAAGGCCGCCATCTGGTCGCTGTCCAACTCCCTGCGTCTGGAACTACGGGGCCAGGGCACCCAGGTGCTCGGCGTGCACGTCGGCTTCGTCGACACCGAGATGGTCTCCGACGTCGCCCTCCCCAAAACCGCTCCGGGGGATGTTGCCGCCTCTGTGATCGACGCACTGGAAGCCGGAGCACATGAGGTCCTGGTCGATGAGGTCTCCGTCGCGGTGAAGGCCCAACTGTCCGGGCCCGTCGAGAACCTCGTCTTCGACCTGGCGCACTGACCGCGCCCGCACAGAAAGGCCGAAAACCATGCCGCTCTGGACCATTCACCACACCCCGGGCATTTTCACCGACACCGAGAAGCGAGAACTCGCGTCCCGCATCACCGATCACTACGAGAAGATCGGGCTGCCGCGGTTCTATGTGGTCGCCGTCTTCAACGAGACGGCACCGGTGAATCTGTACGTCGGCGGAGAGCCCACCCCGGTCGGGGTGCGCGTCGTCATCGAACACATCGCCCGCAGCAGCGTGGATTCCGCGGGCAGACAACGCACCACTCGATGGATCAAATCGATTCTCCAGCCCTACCTCGACAGGCACGAGGGATTGCACTGGGAGTTCCACGTCGACGAGACCAGCGAGGAGCTGTGGATGATCAACGGGCTCATCCCGCCGCCGGCGGGTTCGGAGGCCGAACGCGAATGGGTCCGGTCCAACGCCGCATCCGTGTACTGAGAGCTGTTCGCCCAGAGTTCATGCTGCGGTGTGGCGGCGGCATTTCGTCACTGCAAGGGTCCTCGCATGCCCGTCACCCATCGTGTCGTCCCACTGCTCTCGCTCATCGCCGTCGGCTCCCTCGCCCTGAGCGCATGCAGTGACCCGGCCGCCGAATCCGGAGCGTTGCCGAAGAACCCCAGCGTCATCATCCTCAGCGGAGACGGGATGGGTTCACAGCAGCGCACCGCGATCCAGTACCACTCCTACGGGCTCGACGAGCGCCAGCCGATGGACGCGTTGCCCTTCGCGGGCATGCTCGACACGATCCCGGGTGATCCCGAGTACGCGGTCAGCGACTCTGCCGCCGGGGCCACGGCGTGGGCCATCGGCCAGAAGGTCCCCAACGGCACCACCGGTCTGGGGCCGGACGGCGAATCGGTGCCGACGCTGCTCGACCTCGCCAAGGACCGCGGCATGTCGACGGGCCTGGTGAACGACCACGACGTCACCAACGCCACGCTCGCGGCCTTCGGCGCACCGGTTGCCGACCGGGACCTCAAGGTCGAGATCGCCGAGGGCTACCTGGACCGCGGCGTCGACGTGCTGTTCGGTGGTGGCGAAAAGTACTGGTACCCAGAGGGTGACGCCGGCAGGATTCCCGACGTCGGTGAGGACGACGCCAGCGAAAGCACGTCGAACCTCGTCGAGCGCGCCGAAGATCTCGGCTACGGCTACGCATATGACCGTGACACCTTCGACGCACTCGCCGGGCCAAAGGCGTTGGCACTGGTGCAGGACAGCGCCAAACGTCGTTCCACCGAGGTCGAGGGCTATGACTACCAGAACGACCCGCACTACGTGGCTCCGGAGAAGCTGGTCGCCAAGGCGCTGGACATCCTTGGCCAGAACGACAAGGGCTTCTTCCTCGTCATCGAGAGCGATGACCTGGACTCCGACGGCCACGAGCACGACGCGCAGAACATGATGCTGGCCGGCGAATCCGTGAACGCCATGGTCCAGGTGATCACCGAGTACCAGAAGGAGCATCCCGACGTGCTGCTGATCGTGACCGCCGACCACGAGACCGGCGGCATGGCCATCGAGAACGTGCTCGACGACGGCGAACCCGAGCCCAACAGCGATCAGATCGCCGATGATCCGGTGCCCTACTGGGCCGAAACGCCGGAGAACATGCCGCTGCCGGGCGGTGGCGTCCCCAAGCGCAGTGGTCCTTTCACCATCAAGGGCACCGACCGGCAGTTCAAGGTGGACTGGACGACTCCGGAGCACACCGGAACCATGGTGCCGGTCACGGCCGCCGGGCCGCTCGCCGAGCGGTTCACCGGGGTGCACCACAACACCCACGTCTACGACGTCGTGACCGAACTGTTCGGCAACTGACCACGGCGCTTGACTCTCAGGCCGCGAGATTGCCGTTTCTGTAAGGTTTTTCGAGTAGCAGGCGCGATAACCGCAATCTCGTGGGCGCAGCCCTAGATCACCACATCCTTGCGGTAGTACACCCGCCGGAAACCGTCCTCGGTCCGGCGGCCGGTCTCCTCGAACCCGCGCCGCGGGTAGTAGCGCAGGTTCTCTGTCATCGCCTCGTTGGTATGAAGGCGCAGTTCAGGCAATCCGAGCTCGCGGGCAGCGGCCTCGGCCCGGTCCAGGAGCGCCGACCCGACCCCACGGCCCTGTGCCGCCGGGTCGACAGCGATCACATCGATCGCCAGGTGGTCGGCGTGCTCTGCCAACACCATCATCGCATCCAGGCGGCCATCTCCATCGATCACCCAGATCCGCGAATCACCCAGTGCGCGAGCATAATCAGCTGTCATCGGGCCCGGCGGTCGCCCGATGCGCTCGACGTCGGGTGTGAACGCCGCGTCGACCAGCCGCTGCACCGCGGGTCGGCCGGCAGCTGTTCCCCGGCGAGTCTTCACCCACCGAGCTTAGCTAGCGTCCTCGAGCCGGTTGCGACGCCAGCGATGCCGAGGATGACGGCAACGTGGACGGCCGGTCGATCACTGTCGAGTTCACCCCGCCCACCCGGTAGCTGGCACCGCGGTGCTCCTCGGGGAGTCGGTCTCCCTTGCCGAGCAGCTTGTTGCGCAGCGTGCCCGGTGCGTAGGCATCCTGATAGGCGCCGCGCACGGTGAGTTCGGGGATCACATGGTCGACGATGTCGGCGAACGATCCCGGGGTCACGGCATAGGCGAAGTTGAACCCGTCGACATCGGTCTCTTCGACCCACTCCTGCAACGAATCTGCTACCTGCGCGCCGGATCCGACGAAGCGCGGCCCGAGTCCGCCGATCTTGCCCCACTCGGCGATGTCCCTGATCCGCCACTCGCCGCCGTCGGGATCCGCCGACTGGAACGCCGCCACCGCCGACAGGATCGCATTGGAGTCGACATTGCCCACCGGCTCGTCGAACCCGTATCGGGCCAGATCCACACCCATCCAGCCGGACATGAACGTGAGCGCGCCCTCCGGGTCACCGAACGACAGGTACTCGGCGTGCTTGGCGTGCGCTTCCTGCTCGGTCCCGGCCGTGACCACGGTCGACAGGTTGAAGATCTTCACGGCATACGGATCACGGCCGGCGATCTCCAGCTCGCGGCGGATCGTCGTCACGGTGTCGCGCAGAATGGCCTTTGTCGGTGCCGCGGTGAAGATTGCTTCTGCGTTCTCGGCGGCGAAGCGGACCCCGCGCGGTGAGGAGCCGGCCTGGAAGATGACCGGGGTGCGCTGCGGCGACGGCTCGGACAGGTGCACGCCGGGGACGCTGAAATGGGTTCCCTGGTGGCCGATGTGGTGCACCTTGTCCGGATCGGTGAAGACCCCCCGCTTCGTGTCGCGCACGACGGCGTCGTCCTCCCACGAGCCCTCCCACAACTTGTAGAGCACCTCGAGGTATTCGTCGGCGTGGTCATAGCGGGCGTCGTGCGCGGGCTGATCGGTCTGGCCCATGCTGCGTGCCGCCGCAGGCAGGTACCCGGTCACGACGTTCCACCCCACGCGACCCCTGGTCAGATGGTCGAGGGTGGAGATGCGCCGGGCGAAGGGATAGGGATGCTCGAATCCGGTGCCGGTGGTGATGCCGAAACCGAGGTGCTCGGTGACCAGCGCCATGGCCGAGACCAGCAGCAGCGGATCGTTGACGGGAATCTGTGCGGCCTGCCGGATCGCGGCCTCGTCGCTGGCGCCGTACACGTCGTACGTACCGAGCACGTCGGCGATGAACAGACCATCGAATCGGCCGCGCTCCAGGAGCTTGGCCAGTTCGGTCCAGTATTCGAGGTCCTTGTACCGCCACGATTGATCGTCGGGGTGCTTCCACAGTCCCGGGGACTGATGGGCGACGCAGTTCATGTCGAAGGCGTTGAAGCGAATCACTCGGGTCACCCTGGCCAGCTTTCGCCGCCGGTTGGGACACGTCACCGGTTGTGTTCAGGCGGATCCGATTGCCGGGGCTCTACTCTGAGGCGATGACCCACGGCGGCAACGACGAGCAGAACCCCGGTCGGGCCTGTGCTGCTGCGCGGATGGCGCTGGGCGTGGCCGTGATGACTGCCGCGCTCACCGGCTGCGGCTCCCCCACCATCGTCAACACCGGCGAGCCCTGGACCCCGGTCGAATCCCCGGCACCGCCGCCGCGGCTACCGGACCACGCGTCGAATCGGTTGCTGGCGGACGCGTCGGAGTATTACGTCGTCACCGAGACGCCCAAGGTGTATCGCTTCGCCACCCCCAGCGGTCGTTGGCGGTGCGAGATCGTGCCGCACGCCTCGGTGGGCTGCCGGCCGGCGACGTCGTCGACGCTGGGCATAACCGGCGCGCCGACGGCGGTACCCGGAGTCGATGGTGAACCGGCCGCACCGAACACCATCGTCATCGATCGCGGCTCCGATGTCCGTTTCGTCGAGACAGCCGACACCGACACCGACACCGACACCCCGATCGTCACGCTGCCGTTCGGCAAGGTGCTGCAGGTCGCGGGATTCCGGTGCAACGTCCAGGAAGCCACCGGGGTGTCCTGTGGCAGCGAATCCAGCGGCAAGGGATTCACCTTCTCCGCCGAGGGCTACGCCGCGATGTACACCGATGTCCCTCACTAGAGCGGTCCGCTTCACGGCCGGTCTCGTCTTCGCGCACCTGCTCACCTCCGGCGAGGTCTTCATCGTCCTGATGTCGCTGCGCCGCCAGAACCACAGCGGGGCAGAGGTTTTGGTGCCGCAGGGTGATCTGTGGACCATCCTGGTCGTGGTGCTGCTGGGCACCGTGCTGGCGGGTATCGGCGGTTAACGCATCATCGCGCCGTCGCTGCGCTGGTTCGAAGCCGGAATCGCACCCGATGCACGCCAGCGGCGTGCGGCAATCAACATGATCCGGCGCCAGTCGGTGTTGCTGTTGTCGATCTGGTTGCTCGGTGGAGCGATCTTCATCATCGCCGGCGGCATCACCGGTTGGAAGCCGATCCTGCTGATCGAGGTTTCGGCGCTGTTCGGCGGCATCTCCACCGCCAGCAGCAGCCTGCTGTTCACCCAGCGGGTCACCCGGCCCGTGGTGGCCGCGGCGTCAAGGGATTTCGACGGCCGTGTGACCGCTCCCGGCGTGCAAGCGCGACTGGTGCTGATGTGGACGCTCACCACGGCACTGCCGAGCCTCACCATCGCGACCCTGGTGGTGGCCCGCGCCAACGGCTGGCTGATCCCGGAATCGGCGTCGGTGGATGTTCCGGTGGTGCTGCTCTCACTGGTCTCGGTGTTCCTCGGGTTGCGCACGCTGATGCTGGTCTCCATCTCCATCTCCGATCCACTGCGCGAGATCATCGACGCGATGGCCGATGTCGAACAGGGCCGCATCGGCAAGCAGGTGGATGTGTACGAGCAGTCCGAGATCGGCCGGTTGCAGCACGGGTTCAACCGGATGGTGGCGGGCCTGCAGGAGCGGGACCGGCTGCGCGACCTGTTCGGCCGGCACGTCGGTCCCGAGGTGGTGAGTATGGCCATCGAGACGGGTGCGGTGACCGATGACGTGCTGTCCGGTGATGTGCGCGAAGTGGCCGTCCTGTTCATCGACGTGACGGGTTCCACCGCCCTGGCGATGACGCGCACCCCGGCCGAGGTGGCCGACGTGTTCAACGATTTCTTCCGGATCGTGGTGGCCGCCGTCGAGGCCCACGACGGGCTGATCAACAAGTTCCAGGGCGATGCGGTGCTGGCCGTGTTCGGCGCTCCCATCGCCTCGGAGACGGCGGCCGCGTCCGCGTTGGCGGCGGCCCGCACGCTGGGCGCGGCCCTCGGGCGCCAGGAACTGGACTACGGCATCGGGGTCTCGGCGGGGCCCGCGTTCGCGGGCAACATCGGTGCGGAGAACCGCTATGAGTACACGGTCATCGGAGATCCGGTGAATGAGGCTGCGCGGCTGGCCGATATCGCCAAGACACTGCCGGCGCGTATCGCGTGTTCCGGTGCCGCCGTGGAGCGGGCCGGCGACGAAGTCAGGCACTGGGACCGACACGGCGAGGTGACGTTGCGAGGGCGTTCCGAGCCGACGGGTGTCCACGTGCCACGATGATCGCCATGAGCGAAGCTTGCGAGCGAATCGTCAACCCATGAGTGAGATTGCGCCCTTCCGGATCGCGGTGACCGACGACGAACTGGACGACCTGTTGCGCCGGCTGACGCATACCCGGTGGCCCGAGGCCGAATGCGTCGACGACTGGAGCCAGGGCATTCCGCTGGCCTATACCCGGGAACTCGCCGCGTACTGGGCTGAGGGCTACGACTGGCGGGCACGGGAGGCCGCACTGAATCGCTTCCCGCAGTTCGTCACCGCCATCGACGACCTGGACATCCACTTCATCCACCAAAGGTCCCCGCACGAGGACGCGTTTCCGTTGGTCATCACCCACGGCTGGCCGGGATCGATCGTCGAGTTTCAGAAGATCATCGCCCCATTGACAGATCCCACGGCGCACGGCGGGCGCGCCGAGGATGCGTTCCATGTCGTCTGCCCGTCACTGCCCGGCTACGGCTTCTCCGGCAAACCCACCACCACCGGATGGGGTGTCGAACGGATCGCGACGGCCTGGGACACCCTGATGGGCCGGTTGGGCTATGAGCGGTACGGCGCCCAGGGCGGCGACTGGGGTGCGGCCGTCACGACGCAGATCGGGCGAAATATCGGCCGGTGCTGCGCGATTCACACCAACATGCCGATCGGGCAACCCACCGCCGAGAGCATGCAGAACCCGACCGAAGACGACCAGGCGGCCTTCGCCGCGATGAAGCACTACCGGAAATGGGAAGCGGGCTATTCCAAGCAGCAGTCCACCCGGCCGCAGACGCTGGGCTACGGTCTGGTCGATTCGCCGGTGGCTCAACTGGCCTGGATCGTGGAGAAATTCTGGTCCTGGAGCGACTGCGACGGGCACCCGGAGAACGTGTTCAGCCGGGATGAGCTGCTGGACAACGTGATGCTGTACTGGCTCACCGGCAGCGGGGCGTCATCGGCGCGGTTGTACTGGGAGAGTTTCGGCGCCTTCGGTAAGCGCGAACCGGTGTCACTGCCCACCGGTGTCGCGGACTTCCCCAAGGAGATCCTGCGTTCGCCGCGTCCCTGGTGCGAACCGCAGTACAACATCACCCGGTGGACGACGATGCCGCGCGGCGGGCATTTCGCCGCGTTCGAACAACCCGAATTACTGACCGAGGACGTCAGGGCATTCTTCGCGACGGTGCGAAGCTAATCGGCCCGGCCCGCCCGACGGGCGAGCAACCGGTAGCCGCCGTAAAGCAGCGCGGCCACCGCGAAGTTCACGAAGTATGCGATATCCGCGCCATGCCAGGCGGCCGCGACCGGTCCCTTGATCAGCGTGGTGTTCATGAACGGCATCGCCGCGGCATAGGAGAGCACGAAGACCGCCAGCGCGGCGATGGCGTGCCGACGTTCGGTGAACGCCGAGGCCACATCGACGGCGGAACCGGCGCCGCGGGTACGCAGCACCCAGTCGATGCCGATGATCGCCACGAAGGCCGGAATCCAGTACCCGATCAGCAACAGGACATCGAGGAACCTCGTCGAGGTGTCGGCACCCTCGAGCCACAGGATGAGAAAGAACGCGAGGACGGTCACCACGACCGCGGACACCGGCCGCCGCACCCGCACGCCGAGCGTCTGCAAGGCCAGCGAACCGCTGTAGTCATTCATGACACCGGAGCCCACCGAGGCCAAGGCGATGATCAACAGTGCCACCGCGCCCAGGGCGCCGCCGCCCATCACATCGCGCACGCCCTCGGCAGTGTGCGCACCGATCACATCGGCAGCGGCGATCCCGATGCCCTGCACGAAGATGTATGCCGACACCATTCCGCCGAACGTGTACCCGAATACCTTGGCCTTCGGCGACTCCACCGGTAGGTAGCGACTGAAGTCCGCGGCATAGCTTGCCCAGGAGATCGTCAAGCTGAGCGCGATGGTGACCTCGAGCACGAACGCGCCGATGAGATCGGCACCGGTCAGCGCCGCCGGGGTGACGACCTCATGGCCTTCGACGAGTTTGACGGCGAACACCACGAAGGTGGCGAACAGCACCACCGTCAGCACGGCCTGCAGTCGGTGGATGAGTTCGTAGCCGACGAATCCGACCGCGCCCTGCACGGCCAGCACGATCAGCACGGCCACCCAGAACGGGATGCCGAGCAGCAGGGCCAGCGCCTGCCCGCCGAACAGGCCGACCAGCGCGTCCCACGCGATCGAGGACAGCCACTGCAGTGCGGCCGGCAACGCAACGCCCGGACCGAAGGCGAGCCGCGCCGACGGCAACTGCGCGGTGCCGGTGCGCGGACCCCAGGTGGACAGATAGGCCACCACCAGTCCGCCCAGCACGGTGCCGATCACCATCGCCAGCAGTCCCAGCCAGAATCCGAGGCCCAGCAGGATGGCCAGGGTGCCGGTGAAAACGCCGGTCATGTTGACCTGGGGTGCGAACCACACGGTGAACAGCCGCGCCGGCGTCCCGTAGCGGCGGTCCGCGGCGACGGGCGCGATACCGTGCGTCTCTACCGAGAGATCGCCGGCCCCCGCCGGGGACCTGCCACTGAACGACGGCGCATCAATCGCCCGGTTGGATGTCTGAGAGCCACTTGCTGCGCCGCCGGTCATGCGAGTATTCGATCACGCCACCCCGGTCGGTCCGGGCCCACACCTCCGATGACTGTGCACGTCACCACATCGGCGCAGCGGATTCTGTCTCCATTGCCGCGAACAAGCTATGGATTCCATTGTCGGAATGTAAATTCGTTGCGGAATCGCTTGCGAAGGGAGTGGTGATCGGCAATGGTTGATCAAGTCCACCGCAATGCCCGAGGGAGGCTCCGCCCTGACCGGTACACACGCCACCGCCACTGACCAGACCGTCGGCGAGGATGGGACCACCCTGCGCAAGGGCGAGCCCGTGATCGAGATCGACCATGTGGTCAAACGCTTCGACGACTACGTCGCCGTGGCCGATGCCGACTTCACGATCGCCGCCGGCGAGTTCTTCTCCATGCTCGGGCCGTCGGGCTGCGGGAAGACGACCACCCTGCGGATGATCGCCGGGTTCGAGACACCCACCGCGGGCGCCATCCGGCTGCAGGGTGTCGACGTGTCGCGGGTTCCCCCGCACAAGCGCAACGTCAACACCGTCTTCCAGCACTACGCGCTGTTCCCGCACATGACGGTGTGGGACAACATCGCCTACGGCCCGCGCAGCATGAAGATCGACAAGACAAAAGGGAAAGGTGAGGTCAAGCGGCGCGTCGACGAGATCATCGAGATCGTCCGGCTCACCGACTTCGCCACGCGCAAACCGGGCCAGCTGTCCGGTGGCCAGCAGCAGCGCGTCGCGCTGGCCCGGGCGCTGGTCAACTACCCCAGCGCGCTGCTGCTCGACGAACCGCTGGGCGCGCTCGACCTCAAACTGCGCCATGCCATGCAGTTCGAGCTCAAGCGCATCCAGCGCGAGGTCGGCATCACCTTCATCTACGTCACCCACGACCAGGAAGAAGCGCTGACGATGAGTGACCGCATCGCGGTCATGAACGCCGGCAATGTCGAGCAGATCGGGAGCCCGGCCGACATCTACGACCGGCCCGCGTCGGTCTTCGTCGCGGGCTTCATCGGGCAGGCCAACCTGTGGGCGGGTAAGCAGACCGGCCGGGCCAACCGCGACTTCGTCGAGATCGACGTGCTCGGCACCACGCTGAAGTCGCGTCCCGGCGACACCGCCATCGAATCCGGTGGGCAGGCCACGCTGATGATCCGGCCCGAACGCGTCCAGGTCTCCACCGACCAACCCAGCGGCGATCTCGCGGTGGTCCGGGCGACCGTGCGGGATCTCACCTTCCAGGGTCCGGTCGTGCGACTGTCGCTCGCCGCACCCGACGATTCGACGGTGGTCGCGCATGTCGGCCCGGAGCAGAGTCTGCCGCTGTTGCGGCCGGGTGACGAGGTCTACGTCAGCTGGTCTCCGGAAGCGTCGCTGGTGTTGCCGGCGGCGGACATCCCGACCACCGAAGATCTCGAAGAGATGCTCGACGAGTCCTGATCTCTTCGCTTCACTCCCCTCCCTCACGAAAGGCACCGCATGTCCAACGAGATCGATCCCCGGCTACTGTCCCGACTGGCTGCCAACCGCACCAGCCGGCGACGGTTCATCGGCGGAAGCGCCGCCACGGCCGCGGCAGCGATCCTCGGGTCGTCGTTCCTCGCCGCGTGCGGATCCGACAGCAGCAGCTCCGGTTCGTCGAGCACCCAGGATGACGGTGGACCCGCCAGTGGCACACTGCGCGTGTCGAACTGGCCGCTCTACATGGCCGACGGTTTCATCGCCGCGTTCCAGACGGCATCCGGGCTGACCGTCGACTACAAAGAGGACTACAACGACAACGAGCAGTGGTTCGCCAAGGTCAAGGAGCCGCTGTCACGTAAGCAGGACATCGGTGCCGACCTGGTGGTCCCCACCGAGTTCATGGCCGCCCGCGTGAAGGGGCTGGGCTGGCTCAACGAGATCAGTGACGCCGGGGTGCCCAACCGCAAGAATCTGCGCCAGGACCTGCTGGACTCCAAGGTCGACGAGGGACGCAAGTTCACCGCGCCCTATATGACGGGCATGGTCGGTCTCGCCTACAACAGGGCGGCCACCGGGCGCGATATCAGGACCATCGACGACCTGTGGGATCCCGCGTTCAAGGGCCGGGTCAGCCTGTTCTCCGATGTCCAGGACGGCCTCGGCATGCTCATGCTGTCCCAGGGCAATTCGCCGGAGAACCCGTCGACGGAATCCATCACGCAGGCTGTCGATCTGGTCCGTGAGCAGAAGGACCGGGGGCAGATCCGCCGCTTCACCGGCAACGACTACGCCGATGACCTGGCCGCCGGCAATATCGCTGTCGCACAGGCGTATTCCGGTGACGTCGTGCAGCTGCAGGCCGACAACCCAGACCTGCAGTTCATCGTCCCCGAGTCCGGCGGTGACTGGTTCATCGACACCATGGTCATCCCGTACACCACGCAGAACCAGAAGGCCGCCGAGGCATGGATCGACTACGTCTATGACCGCGCCAACTACGCGAAGCTGGTCGCCTTCACCCAGTACGTGCCCGCGCTCTCGGACATGACCGACGAACTCGCCAAGATCGATCCGGCGTCGGCGGAGAACCCGCTGATCAACCCGCCGGCCGAGATGCAGGCGAACCTGAAGTCGTGGGCCGCGCTGACCGACGAGCAGACCCTGGAATTCAACACCCTGTACGCCGCTGTCACCGGCGGCTAGGTCGATGGCTCAGCGAACGCAGGGAGCATAAATGGCTGGAGTCGCCACCAGCAGTCGACAGCGGAGCAAGATCGCCCCCTACCTGATGATCTTGCCCGCACTGGCCTACCTCGCGGTGTTCTTCGTGGTGCCGTTCTTCTCACTGGCCAGGACGTCGCTGTCCTCGTCGGGTGGTTCGGTATACCTGCCGACACTGACGTTCGACTGGAACTTCGGGAACTTCATCGACGCGTTCAAGCTCTATCAGGACCCGATCCTGCGGTCGTTCGGCTATGCGGCCGCGGCGACGGTGTTGTGCATGCTGCTGGCCTTTCCGTTGGCCTATGTGATCGCGTTCAAGGCCGGCCGGTTCAAGAACCTGATCCTCGGCCTGGTGATCCTGCCGTTCTTCGTCACGTTCCTGATCCGCACCATCGCCTGGAAGACGATCCTCGCCGACGAGGGATGGGTGGTCAGCGCGCTCGGCACGATCGGACTGCTCCCCGAGGAGGGGCGGCTGCTCTCGACGAGTTGGGCGGTGATCGGTGGGTTGACCTACAACTGGATCATCTTCATGATCCTGCCGCTCTACGTCAGCCTGGAGAAGATCGATCCGCGACTGCTTGAGGCCTCCCGGGATCTGTATTCCGGTGGCACCCGCAGTTTCCGGAAGGTGATCTTTCCGCTGGCCGTGCCGGGCCTGCTGGCGGGCAGCCTGCTGGTGTTCATCCCGTCGGTCGGTGACTTCATCAATGCCGATTATCTGGGTAGCACCCAGACCACGATGATCGGCAACGTGATCCAGAAACAGTTCCTGGTGGTCAAGGACTACCCGGCCGCTGCCGCGCTCAGCCTGGGTCTGATGGGTCTCATTCTGGTCGGGGTGCTGATGTACACCCGGGCACTGGGTACGGAGGACCTCGTATGACCGCCGGGGCACGCGAAGCGATGGGGAATCGCGCCGGCACCGAACGGCCGGCCGCGCCCAAACATGTTCGTTCCCGGCCGAAGTGGGGCGACGTCTCGCTGCGTATCGTCGCCGGACTGGTACTGCTGTACCTGTTCTTGCCGATCATGGTGATCGTGCTGTTCTCGTTCAACGATCCGGCGGGCAAGTTCAACTACACCTGGCAGGGATTCACCCTGGACAACTGGGCCGACCCGTTCAAGTACCCGGCACTGACCGAGGCGCTCAAACTCAGCCTCAACATCGCCTTCGTGTCCACGCTCATCGCACTGGTCCTCGGCACGCTGCTGGCCATCGCCCTGGTGCGCCAGCGCTTCGCCGGGTACCGGGCCGTCGACACGTTCATGATCCTGCCGCTGACGGCACCCGAGGTGGTCATGGGTGCCTCGCTGCTGACGCTGTTCCTGGACTTCGGTTGGGCCGCGGGCTACACCACCATCCTGATCGCGCATGTGGCCTTCGAAGTCAGCTTCATCGCGATGACGGTGCGGGCCCGGGTGCGTGGTTTCGACTGGACACTGGAGGACGCGTCGATGGATCTGGGTGCCAGCCCGGTACGGACGTTCTTCAAGGTGACATTGCCGCTGATCGTGCCCGGCATCGTGGCCGCGGGCATGCTGTCGTTCGCGCTGTCACTCGACGATTTCATCGTCACCTATTTCGTCAGCGGATCCACGGTCACCTATCCGCTCTACGTCAACGCGGCGGTCAAAGCCGCTGTGCCACCCCAGATCAACGTGCTGGCGACGGCGATTCTGGTGGTGAGCCTGGTGCTGCTGGCAGCCGGTACCCTCTACCGCCGCAAGAAGGTCGTCATCTGAGAGCCCTGTGTCAGGTGAGCCGAACGTCCACCCGCACTCGGCCCCGGTCGTCACGGGTGGCCACGGCGTGGCCGGCGCGGTCGCTGCCGCGGAAGTTGAGCAACGTGATCGGCGCGCCGTCGCCGAGGAAATTGCGCCACCAGCTCTTGGCGTCCGGCGACATGACGGCGATGGTCACCCGGTCGCCGTCGAGTCGGTAGTTGACCGGGGTCTGGAAATCGCGCCCGGATTTGCGGCCCGTGTAGCGGATCTCGACCAGGCCGCGACCGACCAGGCCGCCGAGCACGGGCAGGTTGGTCAGGGCGACGGCCCCCCGGTTGAGCGCACGGGCGACCGGGTTGTCGAACATTCTGCTGGACATGCCTTGAGGCTAACCTCCCCGTGCCAGGTCCGCCGCGACATGTGACGCCCGACGGTCACCGGATCGCGCCGCGCCGACACCGGCGATGACGACCGCGACGATGCCGATGACCCCGAGCGCGGCCGGGACCTGATCCAGGATCACCCACCCCATCAGCATCGCAAACGCCGGCTCCAGGCTCATCAGCGTTCCGAACGCGGCGGTGGTGAGCCGGCGCAGAGCCAGCAATTCAAGGGCAAACGGTATGACGGGCAACAGCAATGCCAGCCCGATGCCGGCCAGCCACAGGTGCGGTGACATGTGCCCCAGCACGGCGGGCCCCGTGACCACCGACGCAACGATGGCGGCCACCGGCATGGAGACCGCCAGACCGCTCAGTCCGCGCACCTCGTCGCCGACGCGCTGGGTCAGCAGAATGTAGGCGCCCCAACAGAATCCGGCGGCGAGCGCGAAACCGACCCCGGCCAGGTCGACGGCACCGGCCCACGGTTCGGTGAGCAGCAGCACTCCCAGTGCCGCGAGTCCGGGCCAGACGATCCTGCCGGGCCCGTTGCCGTGTAGTACCGCGACGCCGAGCGGCCCCAGGAATTCCAGTGCGCTCGCGGTACCCAGCGGGATGCGTTCCACAGCCATCATGAACAGCACGGTGATACCGGCGGTGACCACGCCCAGCAGCACGGAGGCCAGAAATGACTTCCGGGTGAACGACGACGGGCGTGGCCGCACGATGACCAGCAGCAGCAGGGCCGCCCAGAACAGGCGTAGCCAGGCAGCGCCGGTGGCGCCGATATCGTCGATCAACCCCACGGCGATGGCGGCGCCCACCTGTACCGAACACATCGCGGCCACGGCCATCAGCGCACCGTTACGTGCCTCGCTGGATGCCACCCCTGCATTCAACGGTGCCCGCGCAGTCCTGTCCACGAGTTTTCCCGAGCGGCGCCGACATCAACGAGTGCGGTCGGGAAACGGGTCATTGCGAAAGTCGATCTGTGCGTCGGGGTTGCTGATGGCGGTGACCATCCCCGATCCGATGGCACCGTGGCTGTCGAACAGCGTGGCGGTGCCGACGGCGATTCCGTCTGCCGCCCAATGAGAATCGGCCTGCACGCCGATCCACTCGTCGCGCGGCAGCCGGGCCAGCGCGACAGTGAGATCGCCGTTGATATAGCCGACGCCGGCGGTACCGAGATTGGTGACCAGGCTGGTGCCCTCGGCGGCCATGGCGGCGCGCACGAACGGCGTGTTGCGGTCGCCGTCGACGACGTCGATGGTCCGATTGATGAACCGCTTACGCGAGGCATTCTGGTGATCGGCGATGGCGCCCGTCCACCCGGCCTCGTCACTGCCGATCCCGATGCCGCGGCTCTCGTCCCGATCGGTCGGGGCGACGAACTCGGCGGGCGAGACCCATTCGGTGCCCCGCGGAGGTGCCGAGAGCCGGTATTGGACGAGCGTGGCCCGCACCACCGTCACCCCGTCCTGGATCAGTTCGCATTCCGCGTTGCGCACCCGCCGGCCGTCGCGCACCATGGTCAGCTTGGTGATCGTGGGAACACCGCGGGCGGCCTTGAACAGGTCGACGGTGAGCCGCGACGGCAGGAACTCCGGGTCACCGAAACTGGTCTCCAGTGCTCGTGCCACCAGCCCGACCAGGGCCGGGCCGTTGAGGTGGTCGGGACCCCAGTGACTCTGCGCATACGTGCTGGGCGCGTAGGTGTCGTGCTCGGTCTGGGTGAAATGAAACGGGCGCGCGCTCATTTGCGCATCGTCGCATAGTCCTTTTCGGGCCGTGCAGCGGCTACTGGGGGGCGACGATGCCGTGGTCGTAGGCGTAGACGATCGCGGCGGCGCGGTCCCGCAACCGGAGCTTGTCGAAGATCCGCCCGATATGGCTCTTCACCGTGACGCCGGAGATGAACAGTTCCGCGGCGATCTCGGCGTTCGTGTGGCCCTTGCCGATCAGCGTCAGGACATCGAGTTCGCGCCCGGTGAGCTCGCTGACCTCCACCTGCGGCCGGCCCTCGGCGGACTTGCGGTAGGTGTTGAGCACTCTGGCGGTGACCGCCGGATCCAGATAGCTGTTGCCGTGGGCGACGGCGCGGACGGCCCGGATGAGCTCTTCGGCCGAGGAATCCTTGAGGACGAAGCCGGCCGCACCGGCGCGCAGTACACCGGACAGCAGATCGTCCTCGTTGAAGGTGGTCAGGGCCAGCACCGGCGGGCCGCCGGCGTCGGACAGCCGTCGGGTCGCCTCGATACCGTCGACCCGCTTCATCCGCAGATCCATCACCACCACGTCGACGGACTGCTCGGCCAGCGCGTCGAGAACCTCGTCACCATCCGAACATTCGGCGACGACCGCGAATCCGTCCTTGCGGCGCAGGATTCGGCGCAGCCCGGAGCGCACCAGGTCCTGGTCGTCGACGAGCAGCACCGCGATATCGCTCAATCCCCCATCGCTTCGCTCGCCCCGGTATCCCACCGCTCAGCCCCCGCAACGGGATTCGCCGAGCGGCACCTCGGCGTGCACCGACCACCCGTCGCGGGTCGGCCCGATATCGATCACGCCGCCCAGCAACTCGACCCGCTGGCGCATCCCGCGCACCCCGCGGCCATCGGGCGCACGCCGACCGCTCGCCGCCACCGCCACGGGCAGCTCATTGGTGATCGAGAGTTCCGCACGGTCCCCGATGACCGCCAGGGTGACCGTCGACCGCGATTCCGGGGCGTGCTTGGCGACATTGGCCAGTGATTCCTGGGCGATCCGGTACAGCGCCAGCCCCACCGCCGGCGACACCCTGGTGGTGGAACCCTCGGTGCGCAACGCGACGGTCAGGCCGGCGCGGGCGAATCGTCGGTGAGCCGTGCGATGTCATCGACGCCGGGCTCCGGTGCGATCCGCATCGGAGCCACATCGAGCAGTCCGACGGTGCGCCGGATATCGGCCATCGCCTCACGGCCGAGCTTCTCGGCGTCCTCGAGCGCGTCGACCGCGTCGTCGACATCGCGGTCCTCCTGCAGCGCGCGCCGGGCGCCGGTGAGGTGAAGCAGCGTCACCGACAGCGAGTGCGCGATGACATCGTGCACCTCGCGTGCGATCCGGCGCCGCTCATCGGCGGCGGCATGTTCAGACAGCGCATCCTGGGCGGCGCGCTGCGCGACGATCAGCTGCTGCTGAATGCGCATCAGATAACCCACCAGCCAGCCCATCCCCAGCACGCTCAGATACAGCCAGACCCCGTCGAGCCGGTCCGAAGCAGCGGCAGCGCCCAACATGGCGGCCGCCGACGCCGTCGCGGCCAGTCCGCCGGCCAGCGGTGTCATCGCGCCCACCGCACCGACCATGAGCACCAGGATCAGCGGGGCGAAATCGAACGCGATCGGGGTCGATGTACCGAACAGGAAGATCGCCGCGGCACCCGACCAGGCCCCCCAGATGAGCAACGGGTTGAACGATGCGCCGGCGGCAAAGAACACGACCAGCGGGCACATCGCGACCATGATGCCCACCGGCACCGCCACCAGATAATCCGAGGCGGGGCGTTGCAGGGTGCAGATCAGGGCGATCAAGGCCAGCGCGCCATCGGTGGTGATGACGAACATCGGGCTCCAGCCGAGCTCGTTGAGCTCGCCGTGCCGCGCGAAACGCGCACGCAGGAATTCGGGCACAGCCAAGCGCATCGGACAATGGTAGGTCCGAAAGACCGCCGAAACCATCATGCTGCGGGCGGGTTCGCGCTCCTACCGGGGTAGGAGACGCGCCCGGGGCCGACGGTGATCATCGGGCTGGAACCTGTCGGCCAGGACACCAACGTGTTGCCGGCCATGCGGATTCGGAGGAAAAACTCCGTACCGGGACTGCTAGGTCGCGGTGACGAGCAGATGGTCGGCGGGCTCGTCCCAGTGGTCCAGGTTGACGGCGTGGGTGAGCGGGCGGCGCCGTAGCCTGCCGTGCCTGCCCTTGGGCCAGCCGATGACGATGTGACCGCCGAGCATCCAGTCGTCGGGGACGCCGACGGCCTCACGCAGCAGGGCTTCGCCGCCGTACGACGCCCAGCTCGTCAGGCAGGCGCCGAGACCCTGTGCGCGGGCGGCCAGCAGGAAGTTCTGCATCGCCGGGAAAATGGACCCGCCAAGCAGTAGGTCGGACGCGGTCGGAAAGCGCTTCTGCACGAACAGCACCGAGGTGAACTCCTCGGCGCGGTCGTGCAGTTCGTAGGTGGCGCGGTTGTTACGGGCCACCAGGTCGGTTTCCTCATCGGCCGGCCTGCTCATGCCGTAGACCGGCTCGATGACCGACAGCGCCTGCCGTGCGGCTTCCGCCACCACAGCCCGTTGTTCGGGTGAACGCAGCACCACGAACCGCCAGGCCTGCGCGTTCGCACCGGACGGGGCCCAGGTCGCGGCCTCCAGGCAGCGTGCCAGCGTCGCATCGTCCACGGGTTCGTCCGTGAAGCGCCGAATGGTCCGCGCCGTCGACAGCACCTCCCAGATGTCACTGCTCGCAGTTGCCATGTCGGCACCCTAGCGTGCGCTCACCCCATCGTGGCGGCGCCTGCCGCCGTGAGCAGCTCCACGGCCTGCCTGCGGGTCAGGCCTCCCAGGATCTGGGCGGCCGCCTTCATCACATCGCCGACCAGCACGGTGGGACCGTTGTCCAGGTTGGCGAATGCCTCGGCCACCACCTCCTCGGCGGTGGCCGCATCGGCGGGGGCGTCCGTCGCCGGCAGGACGCCCCGCTTGTGCTCAAGGGTGCGCAGCGACGGGGTGTCGGTCTTGCCGAGAATGAGCCCGATGACGTCGACGCCCTTGTCGTGTAGTTCGGCCCACAGCGCTTCGGCGAACACCATGTCGAAGGCCTTGGAGGCGCCGTAGGCAACCATGTTCAGCGCGCCGGCGAATCCGGCGCCCG
Organism: Mycolicibacterium frederiksbergense; assembly: GCA_030499155.1. Taxonomy (GTDB): domain Bacteria; phylum Actinomycetota; class Actinomycetes; order Mycobacteriales; family Mycobacteriaceae; genus Mycobacterium; species Mycobacterium frederiksbergense_A. The sequence continues at coordinate 4,461,450 of JAUKNU010000001.1, forward strand.
ATCCGAACAGCACGATGCCCCCGCGGCCACGGGACACCATGGGCGCGGCGAAGTGGTGGCACAGTCGCATCGGCACGACGCAGTTGCGGTGCACCATCGCGTCGGCGGCAGCCAGTGGACTGTCCAGGAACGGCTCGTAGTCGGGATCGGCGCCCGCGCAGTACGCGAGGAATCCGATCTCCAGATCGTCGGTCGCCTCTGCGATCCGCGATGCCGCGGTCTCGGTGGCGAGATCGACTGCCAGCGTGCGTGTTTGCACGCCGTGGCGGCTCTCGATACCCTCGGCGACCTGATCGAGGAGGGCCTGACGGCGAGCCAGCAGCACCACGTTTACGCCGCGCTGCCCCAGGCCGTCGGCGAGGGTGGCACCGACTCCGTCGGAGGCGCCGGCCACCAGTGCCCAGGGGCCGTACTTGTCTGCGAACATCGAATCAGCCTCCGACCGTGGTGATCCGGACGGCGGTGAACACGCGCCGGGCGATCCGCCAACCGTGGTCCGTGCGGATGAGATCGTCATCGTAGAATCCGACGGCGCTGACGCCGGAGGCGTTGTCGGGGCCCAGGATCAGCCCGTCGACATAGGTGCGGGCCGACGCGCGGTCACCGTCGAGGGCGATGACGATATTGCTGAGCCGGTGCATGGTGTGGCCCGCCATCGCGTGTGACTGATCCATGAACTCGGTGACGGCCTCGACCCCGGTGAAGCTACCGATCTCGTCGTAGTCGAGCACACAGTCCGCGGTGAAGGCGGTGCGGAAGGTGGCCCAGTCTCGGCGGTCGATCCCGGTGGCATAACGCAGCAGCACCTCGGTGATATCGGCGCGGTCGCGGTATGCGGCTGACTCCGTCATCGGGGATCTCCGTTCGGGTGGACGTGTGCCCCTGACGTTACGGGTTCACCGGATCGAACAGCACCGGCAACGCGGTCGGTGAGCGGAACACCTGGCCGCGGATGTGCGGATCTCCACCATCGGGGTCCAGGCGCAGGTTGGGTAGCCGATCCAGCAACAGGTTGAGGGCCGTGCGCATCTCGAGGCGGGCCAGGTGCATGCCCAGGCACACGTGCACGCCGTAGCCCCAGCCGACGTTCGATCTCTGCTTACGGAAGATGTCGAAGGTGTCGGGGTCCGGGTAGCGGTCGTCCTGACGGTTGGCCGCACCCAGCATCGGCATCACCGTCGCGCCTGCCGGGATCTGGACACCGCCGAGCTCGGTGTCGCGGGTCGCGACCCGGGTGATGGTGAGAAGCGGTGACTCCCAGCGGACACCCTCTTCGATGGCCTGCGGCAACAGCGTCCGGTCGGCCCGGATCGCCTCCAGCTGAGCGGGATCGGAGAGCAGCGCGAACAGCAGGCTGCCCAGCGACCGGTAGGTCGTCTCCACTCCCGCGGGCAGTAGCAGACGCAGGAAGGAGTAGATCTCCTCGTCCTCGAGCTTGTTGCCGTCGATCTCGGCCGCCGCCAACGCGCTGATCAGATCGTCCCTGGGTTCGGCGCGCCGGGCCGCCAGGATCGGGGCGAAGTAGTCACACAGCGCCGCCGACGCCGCGAGTCCACGCTCGGGGTTCATCAGCCAGCTCAGCAGCGAGATGGACCACCGCTGGAACTGTGGGAAGTCCTCCTCCGGGAGTCCCAGCAGCCCGGCGATGATCTGGCTGGGATAGTCGAAGGTGAACTCCTTCATCAGATCTGCCCTGCCGTTCGCCTCGAACGTGTCGATCAGTGCGTTACCGACCCGGCCGACGAGTTCATCTTCCCAGCGCGCCAGCGACTTCTGGGTGAAGGCCTTCTGCACCAGTGCCCGCAGCCGGCCGTGCACCGGTTCGTCCATCCCGAGCATCACCCGCTCCCCCAGTACCGGGCCGAACGCCGCGATGACGCCGGCCGACGAGAACGTCTCGTTGTCGCGCAGCATCTGCTGCACCTCTTCGTGCCGGTACACGATGAACATCGGCAGCGATTCCTCGTGCGGCAGCATCCCGGAGGTCTCCAGCCGTTGCACCGGCTCCTCCCGGCGCAGGCGGGCCATCTCGGTGTAGGGATCACGCACGTCACCGGAGATGGCGTCATCGAAGGAACCGAAGTCCTCCAGGTCGTCGAAAAGCTGTTCCACGGTTGCTGACTCCTTCTTTGCGGCGGGCGGAAGCGAAGCGACTTGGGGAGTCACTGGGCCGGGTAGGCGATGGATTTGATCTCGGTGTATTGATCGAAACCGGCCGTACCGTTCTGCCGGCCGACCCCGCTGTTCTTGTAGCCGCCGAACGGGGTGTCCGCGCCGTAGCCGGCGGTGCCGTTGATCCCGATGAATCCCGTCCGCAGCCGCTTGGCCACCGCCAACGCGTGATCCAGCGATCCGGACATGACGTTGCCTGCCAGCCCGTACGGGCTGTCGTTGGCGATGCGGACCGCGTCGTCCTCGTCCTCGTAGGCGATCACCGAGAGCACAGGTCCGAAGATCTCGTCCTGCGCGATCGTCATCGAGTTGACGACATCGGCGAAAAGCGTCGGCTTCACGAAGAATCCCTTGTCCATCCCGTCGGGCTGCTCCGAACCACCGACCACCAGGCGTGCTCCTTCGGCCACACCCTGATCGATGTAGCCGCGGATACGGGCGCGTTGCCGATCGGAGATCACCGGGCCACACAGCGTTGCGGCATCCTGCGGATCGCCGGGTTGCACCCCTTCATAAATGCCCTTGAGGATCTCGATGCCCTCGTCGTAGCGCGAGCGCGGCAGCAGCAGCCGGGTCGGGTTCGCGCAACCCTGGCCGGCGTGCACGCAGGGTGCGATGCCCATCATGCAACCGAGCGCGAAATCGGCGTCCTCCAGCACGATGGTGGCCGACTTGCCCCCGAGTTCGAGGAACAGCCGCTTCATGGTGGCCGCACCCTTCGCCATGATGCGCATGCCGACGGTGGTGGACCCGGTGAAGGAGATGAGGTCCACCTTGGGTGAGAGCGTCAACTCCTCGCCGACGAGATGGTCTGCGGCCGTGACGATGTTGACGACACCAGCCGGAATGTCGGTGTGCTCGGCGATCAACCGGCCGACGCGGGTCGCGTTGAACGGTGTGTTCGGCGCCGGCTTGAGGATCACGGTGTTCCCGGTCGCGAGTGCCTGCCCGAGCTTCTGGATGGTGACCTCGAACGGGAAATTCCACGGCACGATCGCGCCCACCACGCCCACCGGTTCGCGCCACACCTTGCGGGTGGTGTTCACTCCGGTCACCGACACCAGTGCATCGCCCAGCGAGGTTTCCCAGGGGTACTCGTCGATCAGCGCGGCCGGGTAGGTGAGCGCATCGCTGAGTGGCGCGTCCAGTTGCGGTCCGTAGGTGAGTGAGCGCGGGCAACCGACCTCGGAGATCAGTTCCTCGCGCAGTTCCTCGCGCTCGGCTTCCAGCGCCTCCTGCAACTGGAGCAAACACCGCTGCCGCAGCACGTGGTCGGTCGACCAGTCGGTGTCGTCGAAGGCCCGTCGGGAGGTGTCGATGGCGCGGCGCATATCGGCTGTCGATGCGTCGGTGACCTCGCCGATCACCTCTTCGGTGGCCGGGTTGATATTGACGAATGCGCCGGCCGCGCCCTCGACGAGCCTGCCGTCGATCAGCATTCTGGTTTCGTGTCGGACGGTTGTCTCAGCCATGCGCTCTCGGTGCTTCCTCGGCGGGGGTTGGGGCGGGCGACGGCGGCGCGCACCGCATGGCGAGGCCGACGACGTGCTGCAGCACCGGCGGGGGCAGCACCTTGGCGGCCAGCACCAGCGCCCGTTGGGCCGGCGTCAATCTGCCGGGCCGCATGGCACCCAGGCCGGGCAGACCCATGGCCAGCCGCGCCATATGGTGCACACCGGCGCTCGGCAGAATTCTGTTGGCCATCAGCAACATCCGGGCATCCGGCCCGATGGGACGCCGCACAAAGGCTGGCTTGTCTTCGAGTGCTTCGGCGAGTCCCGCGGCGAAGATCTCCGGCGGACGGGCAAGCTTCATGGCGAGCCGGCCACGCCGGTCGATGGTGGCGTGATGGCGCGCGTAGGGGCCGTCGAAATCCCGGCAGTCGGTGGTGCCGGCATCGGTGATGATGTCGGTGTCGTAGGTGCCGGTCACCAGGATCGTCACGCCGATACCGAACGGTGCGACCTCACCGGCCATCGATTCGCCCCAGCGCTCCAGCGCCCCCTTGGCCGCCGAATAGGCAGCGATGGAGGGCATTCCGCGCACCCCGCCCTGACTGGAGATCAGGATGATCCGGCCACGGCCGACCGCCCGCATCGACGGCAGCAAGGTCTTGGTCAGCAGTACCGGGCCCAGCACATGGGTGCTGAACATTCTCTCCCACAGTTCCATCGGGGTTTCTTCGACCATGCCGGCGGCGGATATGCCCGCGTTGTTGACGATCGCGTACGGTGCACCGACGGCGGCCTCGATCAGCGCGGCCGCCGTGGTCACGGAGGCCTGGTCGTCGAGATCGAGAGGGACGCCGATCAGTCTCGGATCGTCCTGGGTGGCACCGGCCGCTTCGCGCAGGCGCGGCATCCCGGTGTCCCTGGACCGCATGGCGGCAACGACCCGCCATCCCGCCCGGTACAGATGCACGGACGATGCCAGCCCGAGCCCCCGGGACGCGCCGGTGATCACGACACTTCGCGGCTCACTCATCTCCCCGACTCCGGTGCACACCTGTCACTGCGGGACCCCGGCACGACCTCTGGTCTGCCGTCGGGTTGACCGGTCATCCAGGTGGACATGATGCCCACCGCGAAGGGCCCCCGAGCACCGTTCTCCTCGTAATAGCCCTGCGGGTCATATACTTTCGCTTCCGGGTACGGCCACGGGCAGGCCACCGATGTGGCCGCGCCGGACATCCTGATCACGGTGAAACCCAGTCCGTAGGCGAAGTAGGCGACGTTGATGATCACGAACATCACCACCAACATGCCCAGCCTGGGCCGGTCGAGGAACAGCCGCGAGCGTTGCGCGAGCTTCTCGGCGACCGTCTTACCGGTGTCGTCGCGGTAGACCAGCAGGCCGGCCGGCACCATCACGAACGTCACCATCACCGATTCCCACAGCAGCGGGAACTGGAAGGTGCTGCCGGTGAAGATCGATCCGAACGGGATGACCTGCGAGTAGATGTACAGGCCGGTGCGCACCAGGGTGAGTTCGAGCACCATGTCGAACAGGAACCCGATGACGAAGATCAGCACGCCGAGGCTGACCAGGGGGTGCCGCCAGGCAAATGCGGTGACGGGCTTGCGCGACTGGATCTTTCGCAGAATCCACACCGCCGGGAAGTACGGCCCGAACTGGAACATGACATAGCCGATGACGACGAACGGCTCGATGGTCGGCGACAGCGAGACCCACGGCCAGTCGGCCGGCCAGTGCCACAGTTCGGGGTTGTAGACCGCATACGGGGCCCAGTTCATGTACGGGTCCTGCCACACGATGAGGGTGGTGATGGCGGCCATCATGACGATGGGGCTGCCGGGATTACGCCGCCAGGCGATGATGCAGGCGATCAACAGTGCCGGCACCGAGAAGATGGTGAAGATCTGCCACAGGTCGATCCAGTGCTCGAAACCGAACAGGAAGTCGACGGGACGTGGTGTCCCCTCGACGTCCGGATTGGCGATCCGCGGTGACGTGGGGCCGCTCTGCGCGTGATACGCGATCACCGCGATACCCAGCACCCCGGCGACGATCCACATCGTGCCCCAGGGGAAACGGCGGGCGGCGGGCGGCGGTGTCTCGGTACTCGGGGCGATGTGGTCGGTGCTCATCTCACGCCTCCCCGAAGCGGTCGACGAGATGGGAGTTCACACCGTCGGCGTCCAAGGTGCGGGCGACCAGGTATCCGGCCCCCATCCAGGCCCGCCGGGTCCAGTTGCCGAACGAGACGCGGGTTCCCGGTGCACCGGCGGCGGCGGGCAGCATCTTCACCCGCTCCAGTGCGTCTTTGACGCCTCGCGGACTCAGGGGGTGGGCGTCGGTGACGGCGTGCAGCAGGGCGTTGGCGACATCGTGGTTCACCACCGGGACGCAGTACTCGGGGCGTCGGCCGAACGCGTTCTGGTAGCGGTCCAGGAACCGCTGGCCAACCTGGTTGGATTCGTCGTACTGGTCCACACCGGTCCAGCCCATGAAGGCCTCCCACATCACCGGATTGACCCAGGCGTTCTGAAAGGCCGTGCTGGTGAAACGTGGCGGGTCCCAGCCCAACTCCGCGAGCACCGCGTTGAGCAAGACGATGCCGAAACCGAACCCGCAGTGCACCAGGGCGCTCGGCTCGGCCTGATGGACGATGGCGACGGCCTCGTTCACGTTCTGGGCGGTCTGCGCGATCGTCGCCTCGGCGACGATCCTGATGTTCTTGCGCCGGCAGGCGCTGCGAAAATGCCGCAGGTAGGTCTCGCCGACCAGGGAGGACTCGATGAGCACCCCCACCTCGGTGTGACCGGCCTTGGCCAGCAGATCGGCCCAGAAGATGGGCTCGTCGGTGAGAGAGCCCTGCGGGAAGGAGAACGTCCACTCGCCCAGCCAGTCGTCGCTGCCGGTGACGCTGAGCGCCGGTACCCGGAACCGTTCTTCGATGGCTTCCCGGGTGGGCACCGCGTTATCGGTGATGTGTGGGCCGAACACCGCGAGGCACCCCTCGTCGACGAGTTCACCGAAGGCGTCGATGACTTTCTTCACGGCCCCCTTCGGCAGACCCTCGACCTCGCGGTAGACCAGCTCGATCTTGCGGTCGATCCGTCCGTCGGCCAGTGCTTCGTCGAACAACAGCTGGAACGGCTGGAAGAAGTCGTCCTTCATCTCCTGCGGGTAGGCATCCGGGAGTGTGAAGTCCATCAGGTAGCCGACTTTGAGCGGTTCTGCCGAACTTTCGTAGCCCATGCTCATTCTCCGTCCGCGGGAAGGTATACGTCGATCAGTTCGATGAGGCCTCGTGTCACCGTCGAGTCATCGGTGAGCGGACCGGCGATCGCCGCGCGCGCGGCGACCTGGGGCGTCAGCCCCTCGGAGATGAGCCGGCCCGCTGCGATGAGCACCCGGGTGGACGCGACCTCGCGCAGGCCGCCGGTCTCCAGGCGCCGGATCGCCTGCCCGAGGCGCACCAGATCGGCAGCGCGGCGGTGGTCGATCCCGGACTCCTGGAGCAGGATCTTCTCCTCGAGATCGGGTGCCGGGAAACCGAACTCGATGGCGACCATGCGTTGCCGGGTCGAGTCCTTGAGATCCTTGAGCACACTCTGGTAGCCGGGGTTGTAGGACACCACCAGGCAGAAGCCCGCGGCGGCGTCGAGCGTGATGCCGAGCCGGTCGATCGGCAGTTCACGACGGTGGTCGGCCAGCGGGTGCAGCACCACGGTGGTGTCCTGGCGCGCCTCCACGACCTCGTCCAGGTAGCAGATCGCGCCTTCCCGGACGGCTCGGGTCAGCGGTCCGTCGACCCACTCGGTCTCTCCCCCGCGCAGCAGAAAGCGGCCGACCAGGTCGGCGGTGGTCAGATCGTCGTGACAGGACACGGTGATCAGCGGCCGCCCCAGGTCGTGGGCCATCGCCTCGACGAACCGTGTCTTCCCGCACCCGGTCGGACCCTTGAGGACCACGGAGAGGCCCTGTCGGTAGGCGGCTTTGAAGACCAGCTCTTCGTCGGCGACCGATACGTAGTACGGGCGGGGTTGCGTCGCGCTTCTCGGCTGAGCCGGATGCATATCGTCCTCTCGTGCAACCAGGTTCGATCACTGTAGCGCGGAACAGATGTTTGGTTCAAGTATCTGGCTGGAGTCGTCAGGCGACACGCCTGCGGAGGTCGGCCGACCGCAGCGCGGACCGGAACAGCGGGCCGATGATGTCGCCGAGTTGCTCGGGGCGTGGAATGGCGGCGTGTGCAGCACTGCCGAACACCCGTCGTAGTTCGCGCGCCTCGGTACCGGCCCCGACGGTCAGGCAGACCGCACCGGTGCCCTGTTGGCGCACCTCGGCCAGGGCCCGCCGGGCATCGGCCGCACCGTAGACGCGTTCGTAGCCGTGGTCATAGGCCAGCCCGTCGGACAGTACGACGAGCAGACGCCGGGAGGTGCTTGCCTTCTCGGCCATCAGGGCGGTGCCGTGCCGGATGGCCGCGCCGAGGCGGGAGTAGGCACCGGGTGTCAGGGCGGCCAACCGCTGCGCGACGGCGCTGTCGAAGGTGTCGTCGAAACGTTTGACGGGCAGCACATGCACCGACGAGCGGCCCTGGGATCTAAACCCGTACAGCGCCACCCGGTCGCCGAGTTCGTGCAATGCCACCGTCAACGCGTGCGCGGCCAGAACCTGCTGTTCGTGCACGGTGCGCCCGCCTGTCCCGGGCTCGTTTGCCGAACCGGAGACATCGAGCAGCACCAGCACCGCGAGATCTCTTCTGCGTCGCAGGCTCTCGATGTAGACCGCGGGGTCACCGGCAGTTCCGGCCAGCGTGTCGACCCTGCTGCGCACGGCAGCATCGATGTCGATATCGTCGCCCTGGGCCTGGCGCCGGCAGCGGTCGAGCCCGATGCCCAGCCGGGTCAGCGGCCGGCGCAGAGCATGGACATCGGGGCGTGGCGCCGTCTTGACATCACGCTCAGCCACCTCGACTTCGTCGACCGTGCACCAGTTCTCGCGATAGCGGCGCTGGTTGGCATCCCATTCCGGGTACGTCGCGCCCACCGCGGCGCCGGGATCGTCGTCATATACAGGTCCGACGGTGGTGGACAGCGACGCGGCCGCTCCCCTGGCGCCCGAGCGGGTCCGCCGGGTGGCCGAATCCGCTCCGGGCGGGCCGCCGCCGGTGCCACGCCGCCGCACGCTTTTCATCATGCGCTGCAGGAGTTTTCCGACCGCGCCACCACCGCCGAGCGGGCTGGTGACATTGTCGAGGACGTCCAGATCGGCATCGTCGAGGGTGTCCTCGACGAGCTCGTGCAATTCCTTGTCGTGCCCCTTGCGGGCTACGTGGCGGCCGGACCGACCCGGATCGTTGGAGACGGTCGCCATGCTGCGTGGCCGAAGGATTCCGAAGGCCGCGGGCGGCTCGGGCAGGGCCACCCGGCTCAGGGCCAGGTCCAGCGATGCCTGCGCCGAGTCCGTGCCGGCCGCGAGCGCGGGATCCAGCAGGGCGCGGATGTCCCGCGACAGCAGCTCCTCGTTGCAGGCCAGTGCGCGTTGACCTTCGATCGCGAGGTAGCGCTGCGCCAGTGCGGCGCGCCGACCGAGCGTGCGCAGGATCGCCGGATTCAGGCTGCCGGCGGCCAGCAGCGATGCCTGAACCGCCAGGCAGCGGCGCTGAAACGCGGTATCGGTGGCGACGTCCAGGTACACCGCGACGCCGTCCGTCCAGGCGGGTTCCCCGGCCGGGACGGACCGCACCGCCACGGTCCGGCCGGCCAGCGCGCAGGCGAGTAGGGCGTGGACCTGCACGCCAGACGCATCGTCGTCGGGTGTCACCGTGCCGTGCACCTCTGTTTCCCGTCGGACCGACAATCTTGACCAAATATCTGTTCCAACGTAGGGTTCGGTCCAGCGCGAGTCAACGTTCGACATGACAAATGCTCGATATGAAGCAGGCCCCTGGCGACACCGCGATCCAGGTGTTCGGTGATCTGGAACAGGTCGGCGCCACCCTGGTGGCCGGCAGTCGGACGGGAAAGGACCGAGTTCGGTGAGCGATGCGATCGATTTCTCCGGGCAGGTGGCCATCGTCACCGGTGCCGGCCGAGGGCTGGGCCGGTTGTACGCCCTCGATCTGGCCGCGCGGGGTGCCGCCGTGGTGGTCAGTGACCTCGGTGGCTCGATGCACGGGGACGGATCGGATCCGGGTGTTGCCGACGAGGTGGTGGCCGAGATCCGGGAGGCCGGTGGCACGGCGGTCGCCTCCCACGATTCGGTGGCCTCCGCGGCGGGCGGAGCCGCCATCGTCGCCACCGCGGTCGAGCAGTTCGGTCGCATCGACGCAGTGGTGAGCAATGCCGGAGTGTTCAGCAGCATTGCGTTCGACGAGCTCTCCGAATCAGACTGGCGCACCATGCTGCAAGTGCACCTCGACGGCGGTTTCTACCTGGCCCAACCCGCCTATCGGGCGATGAAACAGCAGGGGTACGGACGCTTCGTCTTCATCTCGTCCTCGGCGGGGATGTTCGGCCAGCCGTGGGAATCGCATTACGCCGCCGCCAAGACGGGACTGGTAGGCCTGACCAATGTCATCGCGCTGGAGGGCGCGGAACACGGCATCAAGGCCAATTCGGTTCTGCCGTTCGGTTTCTCGCGAATGGTCACCGAGACCCTCGGTGACGCGACGGCTCTCGAGGAGACCGGCTTCCTCACACTGATCGATCCGGCTCTGGTCGTGCCGATCGTCACCTATCTCGCCAGCCGGAGCTGCGAGGTGTCCCATCAGAACTACTCGGCGGGTACCGGGCATTTCGCACGGGTCTTCATCGGCCTTGCCAAAGGTTGGAGCGCACCGGCGGGCAGCATCCCACGGGCCGAGGACATCTCCGCACACCTGCCCGAGATGTCGTCCACCGAGCGGTTCACCGTGCCCGGATCGATCTTCGACGAGGTGTTCGCCATGTGTGAACGGCTCGGCGTCAACGCCCTGGGGTAGTCGCCGCGGAAGCAATACCCCGTTGCGGGATGAGCAGGTCGTAAGCTCAATGCTCCAGCTCAGGTATCGACGTGGCAGACGAGGGAGCCGATGACCGAACAATCGTCAGACGCCCCCGACACACGCCGGACCCAGATATTGCAGACCGCCAACGACGTGATCGCCGAATCGGGACTGCGCACCTCGCTGCAGCAGATCGCCGATGCCGCGGGAATCCTGGCGGGCAGCCTCTATCACCATTTCGAATCCAAAGAGGCCATCCTCGTCGAGCTCACCCGGCGCTATCACGCGGCGCTGGATCTTGTCGGCGAGCAGGCGCTCAGCGGACTCGACGCCCCGGACCCGCGTCCGATCGAGGACCAGATCACCGGCCTCGGGTGTGCCATCGCGCGGTGCGCGGTGGCACACCGGGCGGCGCTGCAGATGTCGTTCTACGAAGGGCCGAGCTCAGATCCCGAGCTCATGGAGCTGACGAAGCGCCGACCGGCCGGCATCCAGTCCGCGATGCTGCAACTGCTGCGGGCCGGACGCTGGAGCGGCTACCTCCGGCCCGAGATGGACCTGCCGACGCTGGCCGACCGGATCTGTCAGAGCATGCTTCATGTCGGACTCGATGTGATCCGGCACAAAAGCAGTAGCGATCAGGTCGCAAGCCTGCTCTGCCGCATTCACCTGCACGGGCTCGCCAGCCACGACCTCACCGATGTCCAGCTGGATCGGTCGGCCGCGTTCGCCGCCGCCGATGGGGTGGTGAAGAGCTGGTCGGAGAACACCGAGCCGGACACCAGCGACAAGGCCGCCCACGTCCGGGCCGTCGCCCGCGGCGAATTCGGCAGGCGCGGCTATGAGATGACCACGATCCGCGATATCGCCTCGGCGGCCGGTATGGGCACCGGCACCGTGTACCGGATCATCGGCTCCAAGGACGAACTGCTGATGTCGATCATGATGGCCTTCGGCCGAAAGGTCGGCGGGGGTTGGAGCGAGGTGTTACGGACAGAGTCCACCCCGCTGGAGAAGTTGGACGCGTTGAGTTGGCTCAATATCAATGCCCTGGAACAGTTCCCGGACGAGTTCCGCATCCAGCTCGCCTGGATGCGGCAGACCCCGCCCGATGTCGCCGACCCCGGTTGGTCGTTTTCGACGCGGGTGCGGCAGATGAAGACGATGCTCTCCGAGGGCGTCCGGTCCGGGGAGATCCGGGTGGACAGCCCCAACGCCGAGATGCTGTCACGCGCTGTCATCGGCGTGCAGTGGATTCCGGAGAACATTCTGCGTGAGCTCGGCACAGATCGAGCACTCACCCATTCCCGCGACACCGTCATCCGGGGTGTCGCGGTGCGCTCGGAGTAGAACCCGTCCCCGGCGGAGATCCCGACGGGGCTCATCACTTGCCGATACCGCCTGGGCGAGTAGGTTCTGCAGGCATGACCACAGGTGGATTCGATCAGCAGCCCGGCACGTACCCGACGCCGAGCGGGCAACCGGGCGGACTTCTCCCCCGCTGGCTGGCCCGCATCATCGACGGCATCGTCATCGCGATCGTTGCGTTCTTCCTGGCGTTCGTCACCGACTCGTTGTCCAACGTCTGGGTCACCGGCCTGTTCACCGGCGCACTGACGTTCGTCTACTACGTCGCCTTCGAGACCACCCAGGGATGGACACCGGGAAAGAAGCTGCTGGGCCTGAGCGTCCATGGCCCGGCCGGTGCCGCGAAGCCGACGGTGCAGCAGTCGGCGATCCGGAATGCGTTCACGCTGCTGCCGATCGTCCCCTTCGTCGGCGGGTTGCTGGGTGTCATCGCGATCCTCGTCATCGCGGTCACCATCAACAGCAGTGCCACCAAACAGGGCAAGCACGACGAACTGGCCGGCGGCACCCAGGTCGTCAAGAGCTGATCTCGCCGAGGGCCCCGAGGACCCGCGGTCGCTGTTTGATTGACTGTCGTGGTGAGCAGACCAACGACCATCGCGCGGCGCCTGTTCGATCGGCTGGAGCCTGTCCACGCCGTCACCTACTTCGCCCCGGAGTCCCGAGCAGCCCTTGACGGGCTCGGTTTCCGCGGATTCTGGATGGGGTACTTCGCCGCCCGGTCGGCGCCGCTGGGACCGGTGGCACCGGAGGTGGTGACGGCGGTGTTCGGCAATTTCGCGCCGCAGCGGGTGGCCAAGGCGCTGCCCGCCGCCTGGGAGATCGCCGCACCGGCGACGGTGCTGCAGGCCCGCGAGGATGCTGCGGTGGCCGCGCTGCGCCGCTACGGATGCACCGATCCCGACGCGATCACCACGGCAGCGGATCTGCTGTCCACCGCGGCGCGCAATGCGGCGTCGGAAGGACGGCCGCTGTTCGCGGCGAATCTCGCGCTGCCGTGGCCGCAGGAGCCACTGGCCCAACTGTGGCACGCCACAACGCTGTTGCGTGAGCAGCGCGGTGACGGCCACATCGCCGCACTCAATGTGTTCGGGATCAGCGGGCGCCAGTCGAACGTCCTGCATGCCGCCGCGGACCGGGTGCCCCGCGAGATGATCATGCGCAGCCGTGATTACGACGAGGAGCAGTGGCAACACCATGTCGGAGAACTGGCCGACCGTGGCCTGCTCGACGGTGCCGGCACGCTCACCCCGGCCGGCGCCGCACTGAAGGCCCAGATCGAGGAGACCACCGACCGGCTGGCACTGTCGGCGTTCGACGTGCTCGACGATGCGGAGCTGGCCACTCTGTTCGGCGCGCTCACACCGCTGACCCGACTGGTGGTGGCGGCAGGCGATGTTCCGGCGGCCACCCCGATGGGGCTGGACCGCGGCGATCTCGGCAACGACCACCCCTGACGACGACCGCCGGCGAACTCAGCGCGGCGCGTACATGATCAGACCCACCCCGAGCAGGCATACCAGCGCACCCGAGATGTCCCAGCGGTCCGGCCGGAACCCGTCGGCGACCATGCCCCAGACCAGCGACCCGGCGACGAACACCCCACCGTAGGCGGCCAGCACCCGGCCGAAGTTCGCATCGGGCTGGAAGGCGGCCACGAAACCGTAGGCTCCCAGCGCGATCACACCCGCGCCGACGAACAGCCAGCCGCGGTGCTCGCGCACCCCCTGCCACACCAGCCAGGCGCCGCCGATCTCCAGCACCGCGGCGAGCACGAACAGCACCATCGATTTGAGCACCATCACCCGTGCCAGTCTGGCACGCAGCGAGTCAGAGGTTGCGGTTCCACTCCAGCCAGCCGACGCCCGTGCGGCCGTCCGCGGTGGTGACCGTCGCCCAGGCGCGCGGGAACTGGCTGACCCGCCCGTCGACGGCGGTGAGCAGCACCGGGGCGTGGCCCTTGATGTCGACGGTCACCTCGGTGTCCCCCGGCTGCAGGGTCAGCGTGGTCGTCAACGGCAGCTCGTCGGGGCTCAAAGTGTGCTGGGCGGAGACGGTTTCGAGCTCGATGAGCGGCTCGCCCTCGCGCTGCGCGTAGCCGATGCCGATCGGCGCCATCCCCGGTATCCGGATGTCCACCCCGTGCAGGTGGGTGCCGTCCTCGAGGTGCAGAGCGCTCCACACCCACTCCATGCTCCACCAGTCCCGCACACCCCAGGAATGGTCCCGCTGTCCAGGCACTGCGTTCAACGGGTACTGCCGGCCGTCGACGGTGGCGGTACCCGACACCGTGCAGGCGATCTCGTAGCGCGGCGTGATCCGGTACAGGTAGGGCGTACTGACCGAGTGGAACTCCAGATCCAGACCCACGTCGACCGGCCGCCCCGATTCCCCGCGCAGCAACCCGGCCGGATCGTCGTACGCCTCGCCGCGGGCCCGCAGCCTCACCCGGTAGCGCTGCAGTGGCACCATCGTGGACAACCCGAGGTCGATCGCCTCGGTCCGCACCCGGGCCGGGTCGGCGGGCAGCGCCGCCTGCAGGTCGTTGACCGCCACCGTCGGCATGCCCGGCCCACACAGCAGGGCGTTGATCCACGCGCGGTCCTGGTTCGGGATCAGGCCCAGGCGCACCCAGCCGCCGAGACCCTGTGTGGCATCGACGAAATCGAAGTACCAGCTCTCGTTCCACAGCTCCTCATCGGTGGGCGCATGCGGGCCCTCGTCGGCGGCAGTGGGCGTCAACGGCTCGGGTGCCACGGCGGCGGGCAGCACCGCCAGGGCGTCGGTGTCGAGCACATGGGCGCAATGGCGGGCCAGCATCGTCATGAACATCTGGTCCCCGCGCTCGGTCTGGGCGACGAGCATGGAGGACACGATCGCCATCATCACCCCGAAGAAGCTCTGCCGCCGCACGCCGTCCCTGACGTCGTCGAGGGACAACGTCGATGTTTCGCCGAGTGCCGCGTGGTAGGCGCCCAGCAGCGCCTCGTAGTGGGTGCGGCGCACCTCGTCGGGCAACGCGCACCCGATGAAATACGCGACGTCGGTGAACGCCGGGCCGCGGGTGACGGTCTGCCAGTCCACCACGGTCAGGGGCCGATCCGCGCCGTCCGTGCCGAACAGCATGTTGTCCAACCGGTAGTCGCCGTGCACGAGCCCCTGCAGCGCGGCGGCCTCCTGCGCCAGGTACGCGTCGAAGGAATCCACCAGGCGTTCGCACACCTGACGGTGCGCCGGGGCGATCCGATCACCGAACCGGTCGGCGAACCCGGCCCACAGCCCGGCCAGCAATGCCTGGCTGACCGGGGCCTCGCGGTTGAGCCAGGCCGCCTCCGCGAGTCCCTCGTCACCGAGCAGCGGGCCGTGCACCCGTCCGAGCTGGGTCAATGCCAGCATCGCCTGTTCGCTTGTGGCGCCGCGGATCTCGTCACCCACTTCGGCGGGTGCCGCGTCGCCCAGCAAGAGGTCGAAGGCGCCGGTCCCGGCGTCATAGGCGTGGTGAAAGCACGGCGCGAACGGCGCTGTCGATTCCCCGTCGCTGCGCTCACCCCCGTCCAGCGCACCCGCGATCTCGGCGTAGAACCGCACCTCGCGCTCGTAGAGACCCAGCGCGAGACCGGTCTGGCGGCTGTTCGGGTCGGCGGCGGCGACCTTGAGCACCACGGTCGCCGGGCCGGTATCGCCGTCGGCGTACTGGAGCGCGACCCGATAGCACTCGCTCATCTGGCCGGTGCCGATGCGTTCGAATTCGTGACCGGTCACCGTGCCGGCGCCCAACACCGCCGTCAGCCATTCGTCGGTCAGATCGGTGGGACGCTCGATGAGTTGACTCTGCACGGATGTGAACCTAGCAGTGGCCCCGATCACATATGACAGGTGTCAACTCTTGTGGCATTCCGCGGGGCTCGCCGCCACATCGAGGGCCGGGTTGCGGTCGAAGAAACCGAACGGCTTCAGCCAGAACGACACCACATCCACCGGCATCACCGGCCAGTCCTCGGGCCGGGTGATGTGGTGGATGCCGAAGACATACCAGAGCACCACGTCGGTGTTGTCGATCGAGCGGTTCGCCTTCGTCCATTCGCCGAGGCCGGTGTCAGCTACCGACTGGTTGACGAATTCCCCGGCCGGCCAGCGCTCGCCGGGGTGGTTCGGTGTCACCCACAGCGCGTGCCCGATGACGTTGGCTCGCCGCAACACCGGGGACTGCGCGTCGAACATCGCGGGCAGGGCCCCGGTGGGCACCAGCTTGTAGGACGGGTGGGTGCCCAGACCGTTGACGACGTTGGTGTTGACCACCTTCCACCCGCGCTGGGTGGCGAAGTCGACATCCTGTTTGCCCTCGTCCTCGGTGCGCAGCGCGACATTACGGGTCACCAGCGACAGGCCGTACGGATTATCCGGTCCGGTCGGCTCGGCGTAGGACTCCGACATGTAGACGGTGTTGTCCGAGCCGTCGACGTCAAGGTCGAGCCGTGCCACCAGGAAGTGCTGGTGGAAGGGCGCGTAGGTGCGTTCGTCGACCAGCGTGCCGTTGGGGTTCGGCTGCCCGGCCGCCAGCGGTGTGGTGACCATGATGCCGGTGGCACGCACCTCGCACTCGATGTTGCCGTCCTGATAGAGCCGCCAGTAGACCAGGTACTCGTAGTTGGCGACCGTGACGTGGAACGACAGTGTGAGCCTGCGGATCCGGCGCACCTCGGCGCCGGTGTCATGGTCGACGTGCTTCCAGAGGACGGCGGCGTCCTCCTCGTGGATGCAGATCGCGTTGGTGATGGTGTACGGCTCGCCCTTGCTGTTGTGCAGAACGGCATCGAGGTAACGGATCTCGCCGAGGCAGTCGCAACCGAGTTCCAGGGACTGCGTCATGAATCCCAGGCCCCACTCCCCGATGTCGAACGCGGTGCGGCGGTAGTGGTCGACCGACGAGTCGCGGTAGGGCACCACCATCTCGGCGAAGGACATCCGGTGCGCGATCGAGCGGTCCCGGTCACCGTCCTGGTACCGCACGGTGTGCAGTGTCATGCCCTCGCGGTAGTTGAAACCCACCCGCAGCGACCAGTTCTGCCAGCGCAACAGGTTGCCGTCCAGGGTGAACGACGGACCTTCGGGCTGGGTGATGTGCAGCGGTTTGAGCGGTTCCCGGCGTGAGCCTGCGCGGATGTGCTCCGGGATGTGCCGCGGCGTGTATTCGCCCATCACGTCCGGGGTTTCGATGTTGACCGTGTCCTCGACGCGCAGCAATTCCATGGTGTTGAGGTCGATCACGCAGTGCAGTCCGCTGACCAGGTGCGCGTAGGGATTCATCCCCGGCCCGTCCTTGAGCCAGGTGTCCGACCAACCCAGCCGCCGGCCGCGGAACTCGTCGGGGATGACGGCGTCGCCGTACGTCCAGGTGTCGACGAACACCAGGTCGACATCGGTGATACCGCGTCCGGCCAGGGCGGCGAGGAAATCGGGGTGGCGGCGCAACATCTGGTCACACTCGAGGAACTCGTCGACGGTGAAGTTCGGCTGCACGCCGGGCACATGCTCGAACGACTCGACCCGGCCGTCGGTCAGCGACACCACGCTCTTGTAGGTCGCATTGGCGGACCGCTCGAAGCACACGACGACGGCCTTGCGCGCCGGGACCGGACCGCCGTCCTCGAAGGCCGCGAGTTCGGCCTTGTCCGGCTCCACCATCTCGATGGACGCGTATCGCCAGCCCGCCCCGACGCCGTGTTCGCGGCCCAGGATCTCAGCGACAGCGGTGAATTCGTCGGGGCCCAGCGGGTCCAGCGGGTGCGTCATCGGACCAAACAACCACACCCGGCGCGGCGGCGCAGCCAGTTGCTCCTAACCGCTATCGCGCGGCCAGCGTGAAACCCTCCCAGGCCCGGCGACGGTCGGCGTTCGGGTCGTATTCCAGCCGGGTCTTGCGGTCGAACACCAGCACCGCGCGCATGCTCTCGTCATACCGCGGCCAACTCTCGCAGGGGCTGCCGGTGCGGCTGAATTCACGCCATCTGGCTTGTATTTCCCGGCTGACCCGCTTCGCCGAGGCGCGGTCCCCGCCGGCGGTCAGCAGCGCGCCGAGCCGGGTCCGGTAGATGCCGAACACCGCGAGCAGTTCGGTGGCATGGGTGGCGCCCATACCGGACCAGTTCAGGATGCGCGGGGCGTAGTCGTAGCGATAGAAGTACGTCGGGGCGTGCGCCCTGTGTGCCTCGGCGATATCCCATGCCGCCGTGCCGAACGCGAAGTCACCACCCAGTCGGATGCAGGCCTGTTTGCTCGGATAGCCCGGGTAGGCCGACACGATGCGGTCCCGGGTGCCGGTGTCGGAATCTGCCAGCAGCATCTCGATGGTCTGCTCGGTCATCGGCAGCAGCTGCATGAACCGGGTGAACAACTTGCCTTCGTCGGCGTTGGTGCCCACGATGAGCGGCACCCGGTGTGCGGTGCCGGTCCGCATGGCGTGCAACGGATCCTCGGGCAGCAGTTCGGTGCCGCTGGTGGGGCCGGCAGGGAAGGCGCCCGGCATGTCCCTACCGCCGCGCGCGATGAGCTTGTCCAGGGCGGTGACCAGATCGGCGGGGCGGGCCGACATCACGGCCGCCGCGCCGTCGGACACCGATGCCCCCAGCAGGCCGGCGAACTGCTCGGCGAACACCGGGGCGGCCTCGGCGGTGCGCACCATGCCGCTGGCAGGACTCTCCGAGATCGCTTGCGCGAAGAGCCCTTTGGCGTCGGGGACGGCCATCAGGGTGGCCACCGCATGTGCCCCGGCGCTCTCACCGAAGATCGTCACGTTCTCGGGGTCGCCGCCGAACACCGCGATGTTCTCCCGCACCCAGCGCAGCGCCAGCACCAGGTCGGCCAGGTACAGGTTGCCGTCGATCGGATGCTCGGGCGTGGACAGCGCGGAAAGATCCAGACAGCCCAGCGCGCCCAACCGGTAGTTCACCGAGACATAGACGCACCCGCGCCGAGCCAGTGCGACGCCGTCATAGATCGGTGTCGCCGAACTGCCCATGATGTAACCGCCGCCGTGGATGAAGAACATCACCGGGAGCGGTCCCTCGGTGTCCGGATCCTCGGGTGCCACCACGTTGAGCGTCAGGCAGTCCTCGCTCATCGGCTGGTATCTGCCCACGCCGAGCAGGGTGTACATCTTCTGTTGCGGGGCGCAGTAGGTGAACCCGTGGCAGTAGCGCACCCCTGGCCATGGTTCCGCCGCGACGGGTGCGCGGTAGCGCAGCGCGCCCACCGGCGGCTTGGCATACGGGATCGACCGCCAGCGGTGCACGCCGTTGCGGGTGAACCCTTCGATGGTTCCGGTGTTGATACGAACCCGGACGGTGTGTTCGTGCATGGGGCCGACGTTAGCGAAGATCCGGCGGTTCGCCGCGTCGAGGCGCGCCCGCTACCCTGGCCGAATGCGGTTGGTGCTGTTGCTGATGACGTCTGCGCTGGTGGCAGGCTGTTCGCAGACCCTGGATTCGGAGAGTTCCACCGCCCGCACCCCGCTGTCGGTGCCGTCCTCGAGCGCCACGAGCAGCGCTTCGGCGGCCCCCGGCAGTACATCGCGCGCCGCGCAACCGTCCGGAGCCATCGCACCCGACGCCGAGATCGGTGAGGTCATCTCCCGGATCGAGGACGGTGAGCCGGCCGTGCCCGCGGACTTCGGGTCGCTCACCCGCGACGGGGTGACCACCACGCTCGACGGCGGTATCGCCTTCACCACCGAGACCGTGAGCTGCATCAGCACACCGAAGTACCGGGACGGGCTGTTGGCCTGCCTGGTGGACCTCACCGATCCGCCGCCGCGGCCCCCCGACGTGTTCACCGTCTGGAAGGGCAACTGGGTCGACTTCGACGGCTCGAGCGTGGAAATCGGATCTCAGCACGGAGATCCCGGCCCCTTCGTCGAGGGCGATGGTGCGGCGCTTGCGGACGGGTCGTCGCTGACATTCGGCGATTTCCGCTGCCGCGCCGACACCGACGCGGTGCTGTGTGTCAACTACGCCCAACGCGCCGCGGTCCGGCTGAGTGCCGACGGCGTCGACGGGTTCGGGTGCCTCTCCGCGGTGGAGGCACCGCCCGGAATCGGCGTCCGGCTGTCCTGTTAGGGCGGACGGTGGTGCGTCAGCGCCAGCCGTCGGCGGCCTTCGCCGCCTGTAACAGCACCTCACACAGCTCACGCAGCTCGGTGCCGACGACTCCTTCGTCGGCGGCGGTGACGACGTCCTCGGCCGCACACCGGACCTGGTAGATGCGATCGGAGAGGTCGGCGGCCTCATCGGCAGTGAGTACCACCGCATCGGGCGCCACCGAGGTGCCCTTGACCTGCGCGCGCTGTTCGTAGGCGCGCTGGCGGCAGGACTGCCTGCAGTACTGGCGCCGTCGGCCCATGCCCGCATCGGGAACTTCGCGGCCGCACCAGCGGCACGGCTGGGGCCGATTGCGCCTTCGCGCAGCGGATGTACCAGGCGTTGCGGATGTCACGCGCCGACTGTAGACCGCCTCACCCGAGGTGCCCAGCTTCTGCCGTATCCTGGTGGATTGAGTCGGGAACTTCGCGCGGGTCCGCCGCGTTGATCCTCCGGACGAAATCGCGCGTGATTGAGGAGAGTGGACGATGGCTGATCGTGTTCTGAGGGGCAGCCGGCTCGGCGCCGTGAGCTACGAGACCGACCGTAACCACGACCTGGCGCCACGCCAGGTGGCGCGCTACCGCACCGACAACGGTGAAGAGTTCGAGGTTCCGTTCGCCGACGACGCCGAGATCCCCGGTACCTGGCCCTGCCGCAACGGTATGGAGGGCACGCTGATCGACGGCGATGTCCCCGAGCCCAAGAAGGTCAAGCCGCCGCGGACGCACTGGGACATGCTGCTGGAGCGGCGTTCGGTGGAGGAGCTCGAAGAGCTGCTCAAGGAGCGCCTCGACATCATCAAGACCCGTCGCCGCGGCTGACGCCGCCCGACCCGAACCACACGAGCGTGCGTGATCGCGCGCCGGCACCCGGTGTGCCGGCCGCGGACACGCACGCTCGCGGTCGTTAGAGGGAGGCCGGCCTGCTGCTGACGCCCCGGGCGCGATCCAGCCGTCCGCGCATCCCCCACTCGGCGACCTTGAACATCGCCTCGCGGATGTTCGACCCGCTCATCTTGGAGACGCCCAGTTCCCGTTCGGAGAACGTGATGGGCACCTCGACGACGGCGAAACCGGCGTTGATGGCCCGCCAGGTCAGGTCGATCTGGAAGCAGTAGCCCTTCGAATCCACCGCGGACAGGTCGATCTTCTCCAGCACCTCGCGGCGGTACGCGCGGTAGCCGGCCGTGATGTCGTTGATACCGACGCCCAGCAGCACCCGGGAATAGGTGTTCGCCGTCCGGGACAGCGCCAGCCGGCGCCATGGCCAGTTGCGCACCGTGCCACCGGGCACATAGCGCGACCCGATCGCCAGATCGGCGCCACCGTCGACGGCCGACAGCAGCCGGCCCAGTTCCTCCGGGGCGTGACTGCCGTCGGCATCCATCTCGACCAGGACGCTGTACTCGCGGCTCAGACCCCAGGCGAAACCGGCCAGATACGCCGCTCCGAGCCCGTCCTTGCTGACCCGGTGCATGACGTGGATGCGGTCCGGATCGGCGAGTGAGAGCTCATCGGCCAGTCCGCCGGTGCCGTCCGGGCTGCCGTCGTCGACGACGAGGATGTGGACGTCCGGCTGAGCGGCATGAACCCGCCCGACGATCAACGGGAGATTCTCCCGCTCGTTGTAGGTCGGGATGATCACCAGCGTGCGCCGGCTGGGCGCCACCAGATCGCTCATGCTGTTCTCTCGTCCTCACTGCCCGCATCGGGCGAATCCTGTCCGGTGGGCCTGTGCTGCGGACCGACCGGGGTACCCAGCGCGGCCTCTCGCCGTCTGCGCACGAACCTCCCATTGTGCAGCATGGCGGCGATCACAGCCGCAACGCCGACTCCGACCAGCGCCCATTGCACGGCGGGGCCCCAGTCGGTGGCGAAGGTGATGTTCGATTTCAGCCGCACCGCCATGTCCAGGTAGGCCGGTTCGAAAAACTCCGTGGTGGCCAGCGCATGGCCGTCGGGGGCGACCACGGCGCTGATCCCGGTGGTCCCCGACACCACCACGTACCGGTCGTGCTCGACGGCCCGCAGCCGGGCGAACGCCAGCTGCTGGGCGCTCATGGCCGCGTCGAAGGTGGCGTTGTTGGCGGGCACCGCGAGCAGCTGGGCCCCATTGAGCACGGAATCGCGGACGGCCCGGTCGAAGATCACCTCCCAACAGGTGGCCACCCCGATCGGGATACCGGCGGCCTGCACGACGCCGGTGCCGTCGCCGGGCAGGAAATAGCCGGCGCGGTCGGCGTAGGACGAGAACTTGCGGAAGAAGTCCCGCCAGGGCAGGTACTCACCGAACGGCTGGATGATCCGTTTGTCGTGGCGGTCCTGCGGGCCGGTTTCGGGATCCCACACCAGCACCGTGTTCGTCGCCACCGGGGAGTCGCGGGTGTAACCGGGGGCGGCCAACACCGTGCCCACCAGGATCGGGGCCCGGATGGCGCGTGCGGCTGCCGAGATCTGCGCGGCGGCGTCGGTATTGCGCAACGGGTCGATATCGGAGGAGTTTTCCGGCCAGATCACCACCATCGGCTGCGGCGCGCGACCGGCCCGCACATCCTCGGCCAGTTGCAGGGTCTGGGCGACGTGGTTGTCGAGCACCGCGCGGCGCTGCGCGTTGAAGTCCAGCCCCAGCCGTGGCACGTTGCCCTGCACTGCGGCCACCGTCACCGACGGGTGTTCGCCTGCCCCCGCGCCGGCCTGCCGTATCCCCGGCCACACCAGTGCGGTGGCCAGCAGCACCACGCAGATGATCACGCCCGGCAGCACCGCCTCCGGCCGGGCCGCATCCGAGCCCTCGGCTCTCGGGTGGCTGCGCCGCCACCACATCACGATCTCCAGGCTCAGCGCGGTCAGGCTGAACCCGACCAGCGCCACCGCGACGGAGACCAGCGGGGCGCCCCCGAGTTGTGCGAGCGGCAGCAGCGGCCCCTCGGCCTGCCCGAAGGCGACGACACCCCACGGGAAGCCGCCGAACGGCACACTCGATTTCAGCCACTCCTGCACCGCCCATTCCGCGGCGAACCAGAGCGGCCAGCCCGGCAACCCGCGCACGGTGACGGCGAGCAGCCCGAACAGGGCCGGGAACAGCGCCTGCAGCAGCGACAGTGCCAGCCAGGGCCCGGTCCCGACGAACAGCCCCACCCACGGGATCAACGGCAGGTAGAAGGCCAGCCCGAACAGCAGGCCGTAGCCGAATCCGCCGGCCCGGGTGGTCTGTCTGCGGGTGAGCACCCAACCGAGCAGGGCCAGCGACGGGAAGGCCGCCCACCACCAGCCCACCGGGGGGAAGCTGAGATACAACAGGACACCGGCGATCACCGAGGCGGCCAGCCGGATCAGCCGCCCGCGCAGTGCACGCCAGGCGGCACCGGCGATCCGGGCGCCGCGGCCGGGAGCCGCGGTGTCCGCGGCGCCGGCAGGGGCGTCGTCGACGGTATCGGCGGTATCGGCGTCAGCCATGAAGCACCGTGCCGCGGTGAACGGTTCGCAGGCAGCGCGGGAAATCCGCCGCATCGTCCAGCTGCGGCAACGCGGGCACCCGCGAGCGCGGATCGGTGGACCAGCGGGCCGCGGTGTCGGACGCGGGGGTGCTGACCTCGAGATCACCGGCCTCCCAGATGGCGTAGGAGGCGGGTGCGCCGGGCACCAGGGTGCCGGTGACGCCGTCACGCACGCCGCCGGCCCGCCAGGCGCCGCGGGTCGCCGCGGAGAACGCCGCCCGGGCCGACACACCGCTGCCCGGGGTGCGGTGCCGGATCGCCGCCCGCACGGTCGCCCACGGGTTGAGCCCGGTGACCGGACTGTCGGAGCCGAAGGCGAGGGGCACGCCTTGGGATGCTAACAGCGCAAACGGATTGAGCGTTGCCGCTCGGGAAACCCCGAGACGCTGGGCATACATCCCGTCCGGCCCACCCCAGTAGGCGTCGAAGTTGGGCTGCACGCTGCCGATCACGCCCCAGTTGCCCAGGCTGGTGGCCTGTTCGGCGGTCACCATCTCCAGATGCTCCAGGCGATGCCCGCAGCGCGCGACCGCGGGGCCGCCGAAGTGCTCGACGACGCGCCGCAACGCATCGGTGACGGCGGTGACGGCGGCATCACCGATGACGTGGAATCCCGCGGTGATCCCGGCCTCGGTGCAGGCGTGCAGATGCGCGGCGATCGCATCGGTGTCCAGGTAGGTGTTGCCGCAGGTGTGGGCGGCGTCGGAGTAGGGCTCGTGCAGCCAGGCGGTGTGTGACCCCAGCGCACCGTCGACGAACAGATCCCCCGCCAGGCCCGCGGCGCCGGTCGCGGCCATCAGGTCGCGGGCCTGGGCCGCGCTCTGGACGGCCTCGCCCCAGTAGCCGGTGACCTGCACGCCGTGCTCCAGTGTGTGCAGCGCATGCCAGTCGTCCAGGCCGCCGATATCGGGCCCGCCGCATTCGTGCACCGCGGCGATGCCGTGGCCCGCCGCCGCGTCGAGCGCGGCGAGTTGGGCTGCGCGTCGCTGATCCGGCGTCAGCAACTCGCGCGCGGCCGCGCGCGCCCGATGGTGCGCCTCGGCGGTCAGCGGTCGCTGCGGATCGAACCCGTCGGCGTCGGCGATACCGCCCGCGGCCGCCCGCAGCGCGCTCGACGCGGCGGCGGAGTGCACGTCGATCCGGCTCAGGTAGGCCGCTCTGGCGCCCAGCACCCCGTCCAGGTCGGCGGTGCTCGGCGGAGTCCGGTCCGGCCACGCCGACTCGTCCCAGCCCGACCCCCACACGATGCCGGTGGGATGACGTCGGGCATGCTCGGCGACCAGCGCCAGGCAGTGCTCGCGGGAGGTCGCATCGCGCAGATCCAGGCCGGTGAGGCTGAGCCCGGTGGCGGTCAGATGCACGTGGCTGTCCACGAACGCCGGGGCCACGAACCCGCCGGCCAGATCGATGGTGTCGGCACCGGGGAACTCCGCACGGGCGGTGTCGTCGGCACCCAGCCACACCACCGCGCCGTCGGGGCCGTCGCTGAAGGCGATGGCGGTGGCGTCGGGGGCGGCCGGGCTATGTACCCGTCCGTTGATCAGCAGAGTCGTCACGAAGGTGACAGATTAATCGGGGGTGATGGTGCGGTGCTCCACTGAGGTCGGTTCGGTGGTGTGCTCGACATCGACCACGTCGATCACCTCACCCTCGACGTAGTCGGTCCGCATGGGCCGCCGGTACCCGGGTTGACCGGCCGGATAGGTCATCACCAGCGGGGTGGCCTTCGCGAGACTCCTGCCGATCACGGCCGTCGCGACGGGCCGGGCGATGCGCCGGGTGGGCGGCATCAGCAGCAGCGCGCCCAGCACCGAACTGGCCACGCCCGGGATGAAGACCAGCACGGCACCGAGTGCCACCAGGGCGCTGTCGGAGGCCAGCTCGTCGGAGGACGTACGCGAGTTCAGCGCCGACTGCAGGCGCCCCAGGTGCCGGGTGAGCTGTCGGCCCGCCAGCGCCAGACCGACCAGGAAGGTTCCCAGCACCGCCAGCACGGTCCAGCCGAACCCGATGGTCGACACCAGGGCGACCAGCACCGCCAGCTCGACCAGCAGGTACACCAGGAACAACCGCTTAACCATGTGAGGACAACGCGCGAGGCACCGTTTGGGTTCCTACCGGTGCGACTCGACCGCTTCGATTTCTATCGCGGCGTGCACCTTGTCCACCCCGCCGCGGATCAGTGCCTGCGGTATCCACCACCAGGCGTGCCACCAGTAGCGCCGGGTCACCATGTCGAAGACTCGCCGGGTCTCGGATTTCGGCAGATTGCGGGCGACAGCTTCGACGGGCTCGCCCTTGACCTTTCCCAGCACACCGCACTTCTGGATGGTGACCCGCGGGGTGTTGTTGATCCGCTTGGTCTTCCAGGAACCGTCATCGGTGCTGATCAACAACTTGCCCTCGTGCGGCACGCCCCATACCGGGGTCGGCTTGGGCCGCCCGTCCTTGGTGAAGGTGGTCAGCAGCAGGTACTTCTCGCGATAGACATCATCGAACGTCGGTGACATGGCACCAGTTCACCACGTCGAAAGACGATCTGCTCAGAAGACAACGGCCTCATTGTCGTGCTGGACGACGCGATCCTGGCAGTGCCACAGCACCGCCCGGGACAGCACCGCGCGTTCGACATCGGCGCCCAGGCGCACCAGGTCCTCGACGGTATGGGTGTGGTCGATGCGGACCACGTCCTGCTCGATGATCGGGCCCTCGTCGAGGTTCTCGGTGACGTAGTGCGCCGTCGCCCCGACCAGTTTGACGCCACGCTCCCTGGCCCGCCGATAGGTGTTGGCACCGATGAAGGCGGGCAGGAACGAATGGTGGATGTTGATCAGCGGGGCGCCGACGGCGGCCAGGAAGTCGGGGGTGACGATCTGCATGTACCTGGCCAGCACCACCAGGTCGACGTTGCCGCGCAGCAGTTCGAGCTGGCGCGCCTCGGCTTCGGCGCGGGTCTCCCTGGTCGCCGGGATGTGCACGAAGGGAACGCCGAACGGGCGCACCTGATCTGCCAGATCCGGATGGTTGGCGATCACCATGACCACCGACATGTCCAGTTCGCCACGGCGGTTGCGCCACAGCAGATCCAGTAGGCAGTGATCGGCCCGTGACGCCAGGATCGCGACGCGCTTCGGCTTGGCGGCGTCGGTGAACCGGTAGTCGATCTCGAATTCCGGCGCGACGCGCGCGGCGAACTCCCGTTCCAGTTCGGTGCTCGCGGCCGCCAAGCCGGGCAGGTGAAAGACCGTGCGCTGCAGAAAGACTCCACCTTCGGGCTGGGTCGAGTGCTGGTCCAGGGAGATGATGTTGGCGCCGGCGGCGGTCAGGAACGTCGACACCGCGGCGACGATTCCGGAGCGGTCCGGGCAGCGCAGCAGCAAGCGTCCGATGTCCTGGTGGCGGCCCGCTGTCGGGGATCCCGCGGGATGGCTCATCTATGCGGCCGCACGCAACTCCAGCGCGAGGTTGTTCTTCATGCCGCCGCGCAACTTCGAGAACAGATTGAAGACCTTGCCGATCAGTCCGTAGCGCTTGCCGATCCCGTCGTAGACCCGGGCGACCTCGGACTGCTCCAGGATGGCCGCCACGGCATCCACTGCCTCGCTCTTGGCGTTACCGCTGCGATCGCAGACGGCGACTGTGACGCGCGGGGTGTTGCGAATGCGCTTGACCTTCCAGGCTTTCGCCTGGGTGATGGCCAGCAGCCGGTCACCGTCGGGGACGGCCCAGATGGCGGTCGGCTTCGGCCGGCCGTCCTTGGTGAACGTGGTGAGCAGAACGTAGTCGGCCTTGGCGACGTCGGCGAAGGTGAGAGCCATGGCGCAATCCTATGTGCACCTCGCACGCGCCGGCAGCACGCGAGTCAGCCTTCCAGTTCCCCCTCGGTCTCCAGCATCACCTGCTTGAGGCCTTCGAGGGTGGCGGGGTCCGGTGCGGCCCACATTCCTCGCCCGGCCGCCTCCAGCAACCGCTCGGCCATCCCGTGCAGTGCCCAGGGGTTGGACTCGTTCATGAACTTGCGGTTCTCGTCGTCCAGCACGTAGCTCTGGCTGAGTTGCTCGTACATCCAGTCCGCCATCACATGTGCGGTCGCGTCGTAGCCGAACAGGTAGTCGACGGTGGCGGCCATCTCGAAGGCGCCCTTGTAGCCGTGCCTGCGCATGGCGTTGATCCAGCGCGGGTTGACCACGCGGGCGCGGAACACCCGGGTGGTCTCCTCGCTGAGGGTCCGGGTGCGCACCGCGTCGGGGCGGGTGTTGTCGCCGATGTAGGCGGCCGGGTCCTTGCCGGTGAGCGCGCGCACGGTGGCGATCATGCCGCCGTGGTACTGGAAATAGTCGTCGGAGTCGGCGATGTCGTGCTCGCGGGTGTCGGTGTTCTTCGCCGCCACCGCGATCCGCCGGTACGCCCGGTTCATCTCGTCGGTCGCCGGGGCGCCGTCGAGGCCACGCCCGTAGGCGAAGCCGCCCCACGCGGTGTACACCTCGGCCAGGTCCTGATCGTCGCGCCAGTTGCGGCTGTCGATGAGTTGCAGCAGACCCGCGCCGTAGGTCCCGGGCTTCGACCCGAAAATCCTTGTGGTGCTGCGCCGTTGGTCACCGTGCTCGGCCAGGTCGGCCAGCGAGTGGGCCCGCACGTAATTGTCCTGCGGGCCTTCCTCCAGGCCGGCGACCAACGCGACGGCGTCGTCGAGCATGGTGACCACATGCGGGAAAGCATCCCGGAAGAACCCGGAGATGCGGACCGTCACGTCGATGCGCGGCCGGCCCAGTTCTTCCAGCGCTATCGCCTCCAGGTCCACCACCCGGCGCGACGCGTCATCCCAGATCGGCCGGACACCGAGCAGCGCCAGCACTTCGGCGATGTCGTCGCCGGAGGTGCGCATCGCCGAGGTCCCCCACACCGAGAGTCCGACCGACGGCGGCCAGATCCCGTGGTCTGCGCGATACCGGGCCAGCAGCGAATCGGCCAGGCCGACACCGGTTTCCCAGGCCAGCCGGGACGGCACCGCCTTGGGATCCACGGAGTAGAAGTTGCGCCCGGTCGGCAGCACGTTGACCAGACCCCGCAGCGGGGAACCGGACGGGCCCGCCGGGATGTAGTGACCGTCTATGGCCCGCAGCACCGCCTCGATCTCCCCGTCGGTGCCACGCAGCCGGGGCACCACCTCGGTGGCCGCGAAGCGCAGGATCTGCGCGATCACCGGGTCATCGGTGAGCCCGTCGACGGCCCCGGCATCCCAGCCGCTGTCCTGCAGGCCGGCCACCAGCTTGCGGGCCGCCGTCTCCGCGGCGTCGACGGCGGTGCGTTCGTCGGCGCCGTCCTCGGCGAGCCCGAGGGCCTGGCGCAGGCCGGGCACGGTGTGCTCGCCGCCGAACAACTGCCGGGCCCGCAGGATGGCCAGCACCAGATCCAGTTCGGCCTCCCCGACCGGCGCCTGTCCCAGGATGTGCAGTCCGTCGCGGATCTGCACGTCCTTGATCTCGCAGAGCCAGCCATCGACGTGCAGCAGCATGTCGTCGAAGGATTCCTCGTCGGGCCGGTCCTCCAGGCCCAGGTCGTGATCCATCTTCGCCGCCCGCATCAGCGTCCAGATCTGCTGCCGGATGGCGGGCAGTTTCGCCGGGTCGAGCGCCGAGAGATTCGAGTGCTCGTCGAGCAGCTGCTCCAGCCGGGCGATATCGCCGTAGGTCTCGGCGCGGGCCATCGGCGGGATGAGGTGGTCGACGAGTGTCGCGTGCGCGCGACGTTTGGCCTGGGTGCCCTCGCCCGGATCGTTGACCAGGAACGGGTAGATCAGCGGCAGATCGCCGAGCGCGGCATCGGTCCCGCAGTCGGCGCTCATGCCCAGTGTCTTGCCCGGCAGCCATTCCAGGTTGCCGTGCTTGCCGAGATGGATGACGGCGTCGGCCTTGAATGCCTGCGAGTCACCGAACTGCCCGTCCAGCCAACGGTAGGCGGCCAGATAGTGATGGCTCGGCGGCAGATCGGGGTCGTGGTAGATGGCGACCGGGTTCTCGCCGAAGCCGCGCGGCGGTTGCACCAGGATCACCACGTTGCCGGACTTCATCCCCGCGATGACGATCTCGCCGTCGGGGTCGTGGCTGCGGTCGACGAACAGTTCGCCCGGCGGCGGACCCCAGTGCCGCACCACCGCGTCGGCCAGTTCGGTGGGCACCGTGGCGAACCAGCGCCGGTAGTCGGCGGCCGAGACCCGGATCGGGTTGCGCGCCAGCGTTTCCTCGGTGAGCCAGTCGGGGTCCTGTCCCCCGCGTTCGATCAGGGCGTGGATGAGCGCGTCGCCGTCCTCGGCATCGACACCGGGGACCTCGCCGATGTCGATCCCGTGCGCGCGCATGGCCCGCAGCAGGGCGACGGCGGAGGCCGGGGTGTCCAGGCCGACGGCGTTCCCGATGCGCGCGTGTTTGGTCGGGTAGGCCGAGAACACCAGCGCGACCTGTTTGTCGGCGGCCGGGACGTGGCGCAGCCGGGCGTGCCGCACGGCCAGTCCGGCCACTCGGGCGCAGCGTTCCGGGTCCGCGGTGTAGGTGATCAGCCCCTCGTCGTCGATCTCCTTGAAGGAGAACGGGACGGTGATGATGCGGCCGTCGAACTCCGGCACCGCCACCTGGGTGGCGACATCCAGCGGGGACATGCCGTCGTCGTTCTGCGACCAGGTGGCCCGGGAACTGGTCAGGCACAGCCCCTGCAGGATCGGGACGTCCAGCGCGGCCAGATGGGCCACGTTCCAGCTGTCGTCGGTCCCGCCGGCGCCCACGGTGGCCGGGGTGGCCCCGCCGGCGGCGAGCACGGTGGTGATGAGCGCGTCCGCGGTGCCCAGCAGCTCCAGCAGCTCGGGTTCGGCGGTGCGCAGCGAGGCGCAGTACACCGGCAGGGGCCGACCACCGGCCGCGGCGATGGCGTCGCAGAGCGCGGCGATGTAGCCGGTGTTGCCGGCCAGATGCTGGGCCCGGTAGTACAAGACCGCGACGGTCGGTCCGGTGCCCTCGGTCTGCGGGCGTTCCAGCACTCCCCAGCCGGGAATGGCGACCGGCGGGTCGAAACCTTCGCCGGTCATGAGCAGGGTGTCGCTGAGGAAGGCGTGCAGACCGCGCAGGTTCTCGGTGCCGCCCTGCGCCAGGTAGATGTGGGCCTGCAGTGCCACGCCGGCCGGGACGGTCGAATGCCGCATCAGTTCGGCGTCGGGAGCCTGCTCACCGGACAGCACCACGGTGGGCACGCCGAGGCCGACCAGGATGTCGATACCGTCCTGCCAGGCGCGATACCCACCGAGGATGCGGACGACGGCGATATCGACCCCGGCGACCAGCTCAGCGAGCTCGCGGTCGAGTTCGTCCTGCAGCAGCCGGGCCGGATTGGCCCATCGATAGTCCGAACCGCTGGCGCGCGCGGTGATCAGGTCGGTATCGGACGTAGACAGCAGCAGCACGGTCGGCACCGCTCAATCCTGCCTCACCGCGCGCGACGCGTGGTCTGCCGGTCAGCGGTCGGAACGGCTCCAGCGGCCGTACCACGAGTCCTGGTACGGGACGGAGATGGCAGCGAACACGAGGGCCACGCCTGCGGCGATGGCGATGAGTGAGGCCATGTCATGGCCTCCTTCCTGAAGAGGTACCGGCGGTACCGGGTTGATGATCGAAACGTAGCCCCCGTGAGCGCCGGCTCCGGCATTCTGTGCCTGAGCAGACATGACGCCGAAAAATGTGATGTACGTCATAAATTTCTCGGCCGCGCCGCCCCCGACTGCGCGTTCCGGAGTTCGAATCCTGCGCGGTCGAACCGTTTACGGCTGGGTCCGCGGCTGGCGCAATGGATTCATGAGCACCCGCACCGCACTGTATGTCGTCAAACTCGGGGCAAATATCGGCGCCCGCATCGACGGTGTGCGGCTGAGCGCCGATCTCGATGAGTCGACGGTCGCCGCCATCAACGACGCGCTGCTGACCCACAAGGTCATCTTCTTCCGCAATCAGGACGATCTCGACGACGATGGTCAGCTGGCATTCGCCCAGCGCCTCGGCACCACGACCGCCGCCCACCCGACCGTGCTGTCCCGCGGCACCCGGGTGCTGCCCATCGACTCCCGCTACGACAAGGCCAACAGCTGGCACACCGACGTCACCTTCGTGGATCGTGTCCCGAAGGCGTCCCTGCTGCGTGCGGTGGCACTGCCCGAATACGGCGGTACCACCGTGTGGGCCAACACCGAGACCGCCTACGCCCAGCTGCCTCCAGCGCTGCGGGCGCTTGCGGAGAACCTGTGGGCGGTGCACACCAACACCTATGACTACGCCGCCGATCATGACGGCCGGCACGAACGGGTCACCGCCACCGTGCGGGCCCACCGCGAGGAGTTCGAGTCCGCCTACTTCGAGACCGAACACCCGGTCGTGCGGGCGCATCCGGAAACCGGCGAGCGGGTGCTGCTGCTCGGCCATTTCGTCAAGCGGTTCGTCGGGCTGGGAGCCACCGAGTCTGCCGCCCTTTTTGGATTGCTGCAGGCTCGGATCACCAAGTTGGAGAACACTGTTCGCTGGAACTGGCAGCTCGGCGATCTCGCCATCTGGGACAATCGGGCCACTCAGCACTATGCGGTCGCCGATTACGACGACCAGTTCCGGCGGCTCAGCCGGGTGACGCTGGCCGGTGACATCCCGGTCGACGTGCACGGCAGGCCCAGTCGTGTCATCACCGGGGATGCCTCGGGGTACTCGGCCGTGGTCGACCCGGTGCCGGGCCGGCGCGCACAGGCGAGCTGAGTCGCGTCCCTCCGGCACGGGGCGCTGAGTACCGTGGACACGTGAGCCGCACCCGTGATCAGGACGCGTGCCCCGGCGCCCTGCAGGTCCACCAGGCGGCCGACGGTGCGCTGATGCGGGTACGGCTGCCCGGTGGCGTCATCTCGGCCGGCGGTCTGGAGGCCCTGGCTCACCTCGCCGCCGACCACGGCGGCGGTGCGCTGGAACTGACATCGCGCGGCAGCCTGCAGATCCGCGGCATCACCGACCCGGGACGGGTGGCCGACGGGCTCGCGCGCGCCGGCCTGCTGCCGTCCCCCACCCATGAACGGGTCCGCAACATCGTGTCCTCGCCGCTGTCCGGCCGCAGCGGCGGGTTGGCCGACGTACGCGACTGGGTGGGTGCCCTGGACCGGGCACTGCAGGGTGACGAGGCGCTGGCCGCACTGCCGGGCCGATTCTGGTTCTCCATCGACGACGGCCGCGGCGATGTCTCCGGGCTGCGCGCCGACGTCGGCGTACAGATCGGTGACACGGGTGTCGCCCTGCTACTCGCCGGCGCGGACACCGGTGTCCGGCTGTCCCCCGATGACGCGGTGGACACCATGGTCGAGATCGCCCGGCGATTCCAGGCTGTACGGGGGAAACGTTGGCGTGTCACCGAACTCGACGATCCCAGCGAACTGATCGACGATCTCGCCGTCACCGTGCCAGGCCCGGACGGCCGGTATCCGCACGAGACCGGCCGCCCCCCGGTGGGCTGGATAGCGCAGACGCGCGACCCGGTCCCGGACCGGGTCGCGCTGGGCGCGGCGGTACCGCTGGGCGTGCTACCGGCGCGCACCGCGGAGTTCCTGGCGGCCATCGAGTCGCCGATCGTGGTCACGCCCTGGCGTTCGATCCTGGTCTGCGATCTCACCGAGGAGGTCGCTGACACCTCGCTGCGGGTGCTGGCCCCGCTGGGCCTCGTCTTCGACGAGAACTCCCCGTGGCTCACGGTGAGTGCCTGCACGGGAAGTCCGGGGTGTGACAAATCTCTCTCCGACGTCCGCGCCGACGCTCGGGCCGCGCTGACCGAGGGCACTGCGGGGGCCCATCGCCATTTTGTTGGCTGCCCACGGGCCTGCGGCAGCCCGCTGGGCGCCGACGTGCTGGTGGCCACCGGACACGGTTACCAGCGGCGCCACCCGTAGGGTGATCGGGTGCTCGAATACACCCGCGACGCTGCGGAGATATACCGGCAATCCTTCGCCACCATCCGGGATGAAGCGGACCTGACCCCGTTCCCCGACGACGTCTCACGCGTCGTGGTCCGGCTCATTCACACCTGCGGTCAGGTCGACGTCACCGGCCACGTCGCGTTCACCCCCGATGTGGTCGCCCGCACGCATGCGGCGCTGGCCGCGGGCGCACCGGTGCTCTGCGATTCGTCGATGGTCGCCGCCGGCATCACCCGCTCCCGGCTGCCCGCCGACAACGAGGTCGTCTCGTTGGTCGCCGACCCGCGCGCCGCCGAGCTGGCCTCGAGCCTGGGCAGCACCCGCTCCGCAGCTGGCGTCGACCTGTGGGCCGACCGGTTGGGTGGAGCCGTCCTCGCGATCGGCAATGCCCCCACCGCGCTGTTCCGGCTGCTGGAACTGCTCGACGAGGGCGCGCCGGTGCCCGCGGCGGTGCTGGGCGGGCCGGTCGGCTTCGTGGGCTCCGCACAGTCCAAGGATGAACTGATCGACCGGCCGCGCGGCATGTCGTATCTGGTGGTGAAGGGCAGGCGCGGGGGTAGCGCGATGGCTGCCGCCGCCGTGAATGCGATTGCGAGCGAACGCGAATGACTCTCACGACAAAAGGCACCCTCTACGGCGTCGGGCTCGGACCCGGTGATCCGGAATTGGTGACGGTCAAGGCCGCCCGGCTCATCGGCGAGGCCGATGTCGTCGCGTATCACAGTGCGCGGCATGGGCGCAGCATCGCGCGCCGGATCGCCGCGCAGTATCTGCGCGAAGGCCAGATCGAGGAGCATCTGGTCTATCCGGTCACCACCGAGACCACCGAGCATCCCGGTGGCTACGCCGGCGCGATGGAGGATTTCTATGCCGAATCCGCCGATCGCATCGCCGTACACCTGGAAGCCGGGCGCAATGTCGCGCTGCTGGCCGAGGGCGATCCGCTGTTCTACAGCTCCTACATGCACATGCACACCCGGCTCACCGCGCGGTTCGACGCCGTCATCGTGCCCGGTGTGACATCGGTGAGCGCCGCCTCGGCGGCCACCGGCACCCCGCTGGTGCAGGGCGACGAGGTGCTGACCATCCTGCCCGGCACGCTGCCCACCGCCGAGCTGACCCGCCGCCTCGCCGATACCGACGCCGCCGTCATCATGAAACTGGGTAAGTCGTATCCGGAGGTGCGGCAGGCACTTTCGGAAACCCATCGACTGGACCGGGCGTTCTACGTGGAGCGGGCCAGCACCGACGCACAGCGCGTACTCGCGGCAAGCGAGGTCGACGAGAGCTCGGTCCCCTACTTCTCCATCGTGATGGTGCCCGGGGAGGCGGCCGTGCCACGCACCGGCGGCAGCGTCGCGGTGGTCGGGCTCGGTCCCGGTGACCTGGACTGGATCACCCCGCAGGCGCGCCGCGAACTGGCCGCCGCCACCGACCTGATCGGCTACTTCCCGTATCTCGACCGGGTCGGGGCCCGCGCCGGCCAGACCCGGCATGCCAGTGACAACACCGATGAACCGGCGCGGGCCCGACTGGCCTGTGAATTGGCCCGGCAGGGCCGCGCGGTGGTGGTGGTGTCATCCGGTGACCCCGGTGTGTTCGCGATGGCCACGGCCGTCCTCGAGGAGGCCGTCGACTGGCCCGACGTCGAGGTCCGGGTGACACCGGCGATGACCGCGGCGCAGGCGGTGGCCAGCCGGGTCGGCGCCCCACTGGGCCACGACTACGCCGTCATCTCGCTGTCGGACCGTCTCAAGCCGTGGGAGATCATCGCCGCCCGGGTCAGTGCCGCGGCAGCCGCCGACATGGTCATCGCGGTGTACAACCCGGCGTCGAAAACGCGGACCTGGCAGGTCGGCGAGATGAAGAAGCTGCTGCTCGAACACCGCGATGCCGGCACCCCGGTGGTGATCGGGCGCGATGTCGCTGGCCCGAACGAGACGGTGCGGGTGGTGGCGCTCGGCGATCTGGATCCCGGCGAGGTGGACATGCGTTGCCTGCTGATCATCGGGTCCTCGCAGACCCGGTGGCACGGTGACACGGTGTTCACCCCCCGCAACTACCCGGGCTGACAACCGTCGAGAATCGTTGACAGTTGTCAGAAGCGGGGATACTGTCCCGCTGGTGCAGCGGGGCAACGATGTCGTCGAGCCGCCGGTGTCGGCTGCCCGCTCGGTGACCGACCGGCGCCAGCCCCAGCGCAGCGATCAGCGTCGCAGCGCCATCCTGGCCGCCTTCGACGACGCCCTTCGGGCCCGCGGGTTCGAGGCGGTCAACATCGCCGATGTCGCTGCCGCCGCCGGTGTCGGCCGGTCGGCCTTCTACTTCTACTTCGAGAACAAGGCCGCGGCCGTGGCGGCGCTGCTGGAGTCGATGTACGACGACGTCTTCGCCGCCAGCGACATCGTGACCGCGTCCAGCGGTTCGCCGCGGTGGCGGATCCACGCCATGCTCGAGGCACTGATGGAAACCGGTGCGGCGCATCGATACCTGTTCACAGCGATGCTGGAGGCCCGCGCGGCGAGCAGTGCGATCCGCGAGGTCTGGGACAGCTCCCGGGAGGCGTTCGTCCCGGCCATCGCGGCGATGATCGAGGCCGAACGCACCGCCGGTCGCGCACCTGCGGGTCCCGACTCCGAGGTGCTGGCCGGCCTGCTGCTGGAACTCAACGACCGCATCCTGGAGCGCTTCACCCTCGGTGGGCCCCGATCCCGTGATGAACTCGTCACCGGCGCGGAAACCATCTGGCTGCACACCATTTACGGCACCGTGATCGGAGTGGATGAAATGCGAGAGACATCATGACCGACCCGATCCCGGGTAGCCCCGAGGACGTGACGCCGGCCTGGCTGGGCGGTGTGCTCGGCGCCGATGTGCGCAGCGTCGAGATCGCACCCATCGGCACCGGCCAGACCGGAGCCACCTACCGGCTGACGGTGCAGTACGGCACCGAGACCGACCTACCTGGCAGCTTCGCCATCAAGCTGCCGTCTCAGGACGACACGGTCCGCGACCGGGTCGCCATCGGCTACCGGTCCGAGCATGCGTTCTACCGCGATGTCGCCGACCTGGTGCAGGTTCCCATCCCGCGGAACTTCCACTGTGAGATCGGCAGCGAGGGAGCCGAATTCGTGTTGTTGCTGGCGGATATGGCGCCCGCCGAACAGGGCGACCAGATCGCCGGGTGCAGCGCCGACGAGGCTCAACTGGCCGTGCGCGCGCTGGCCGGGCTGCACGCGCCCAGCTGGTGTGATCCGAAGCTGACCGACTTTCCCGGTATCGCCATGCCCAAGCCGGACGCCGCAATGGCCTCCGGCATGGGCGATGTGGCCAAGATGGCCACCGACATCACCCTGGAGAAACTCGGCGACCGGATGACCGCCGAGGACCGGGCCACCCTGGCGGCGTCCATGGCGGTGGTGACACCCTGGCTGCTCACCGAGCCCGACCGGTTCGCCTTGCTGCACGGTGACTACCGGCTGGACAACATGCTGTTCGATCCGGACCGCACGCGGATCACCGTCGTGGACTGGCAGACACTGGGATCCGGGCTTCCCGCAAGGGATCTCGCGTACTTCACCGCAACCAGCCTGGACCCGGTGACCCGCGCGGCCGCCGAACGGGACCTGGTGGCCGACTACCACGCCGGCCTGGTGGCCCTCGGTGTCACCGGCTATGACGAACAGACCTGCTGGCGTGACTACCGACTGGGCATGCTGCAGGCGCCGCTGATCATCGTGTTCGGGGTGGCTTTCGCCAACGCCACCGAGCGCGGTGACGAGATGATGCTCGTGATGGCCGAACGTTCGTGCCGGGCGATCCGCGAGTTGGACACCCTCGCGCTCATCTGAGGTCGGTCAGCCAATCGACGGCCGCGTCCACGGTGTGCACGGTGCGCACGCCGCCGGGTAGTGCGGGCCTGCTGACCATGATGACGGGCACCCCGACCTCGGCGGCGGCGTCGAGTTTCGCGTGCGTCATGGCGCCGCCGCTGTTCTTGGTCACGAGCGCATCGATACCGTGCTCCCGCAACAGATCACGCTCGCCCTCGACGCGGTAGGGGCCACGCGAGAGCAGCATCTCATGGCGTGCGGGCAACACCTGGTCCTCCGGTGCGGTCACCGCACGGATCAGGAACCACGCATCGGAGTCCTTGAAGGCTGCGGTGCCCGAACGCCCGGTGGTCAGGAATACCCGCCGGTATCGGTGGCGCGCGACCACCTCGGCGGCCTCGGTGTCGGAGCCCACCACGGTGGCGTCACCGTCCGGCCAGGCCGGGCGGGCCAGCACCAGATGCGGCAGACCTTCCTGTGCGGCGGCCCGTGCGGCATTGGCGGTGATGGTCGAGGCGAACGGGTGGGTGGCATCCACCACTGCGCCGATGTCGTTGCCGCGCAACCACTGCGCCAGGCCCTGGGCGCCACCGAATCCGCCGATACGCACCTCGCCGACCGGTAGCGCCGGGTCGGGAACCCGTCCGGCCAGCGAGCTGATGACCGGGACATCGGAGTGCAGCCGGGCGGCCAGCGCCCGCGCCTCTCCGGTGCCGCCGAGCAGCAGGACCCGCATCAGTGCCGGCTTCCGCGCCGGCGGCCCGACGAATACAGATAGCTGTCGGTGAAGCCCTCGGCCGCCAGCACGTCGCCGACGATGATGACCGCCGTGCGGGTGATCCCGGCGGCGTGCATCTGTCCGGCGATCTCGCCCAGCGAGCAGCGCAGCACCTGCTCCTTGGGCCAGCTCGCGAAGGCGACCACCGCACACGGGGTGTCGGCGGTGTAGCCGCCGGAGGTGAGCTGCTCGACGATGGTGTCGATCTGTGCCGCCGCCAGATGCAGCACCAGGGTGTTCCCAGGCGTGGACAACGCGGCCAGGGTTTCCTTTTCGGGCATCGCGGTGGACAGGGTGGCCACCCGGCTCAGCGTCACGGTCTGCGACACCCCCGGCACGGTCAGCTCACGGCCCACCGCGGCCGCCGCCGCCGCGAACGCCGGCACACCGGGCACGATCTCCCAGTCGACGCCCAGGGCGTCGAGCCTGCGGCACTGCTCGGCCAGCGCACTGTAGATCGACGGGTCCCCGGAGTGCAGCCGTGCCACGTCCAGGCCGGCCGCGTCGGCGGCCACCAGTTCGTCGATGATCTGCTCGAGGTTCAGCGGTCCGGTGTCGACGATCCTGGCGCCGTCCGGGCAGTGCGCCAGCAGATCCTCGGGCATGATCGACCCCGCATACAGGCATACCTGACAGCGGCTCAGCAGTCGCTGGCCGCGGACGGTGATCAGGTCGGCCGCACCGGGGCCCGCGCCGATGAAATAGACCGTCATGGCTTGACCAGCACCCACTGGGTGACGGGATAGGCCGGCCGGAAGCCGGTGAATCCGCCGATCGGTTCGCCGTGGTAGTGCTGGAACCGGCGCAACTGGCCTCCTAGCGTCGAGTAGCGAGCGATGACTGCGGCCTCCGATTCTGCCGTGACCACATTGGCCACCAACCGGCCCCCGGCCGGTAACCGTTCCACGCAGGCGTCGAGCAGACCCGGCTCGGTGATACCTCCGCCGATGAAGATCACGGCAGGCTCCGCGGCGCCGTCGAAGTCGGTCGGGGCCGGGCCGCGCACCTCGACGTTCACCCCGAACGCCGTGGCGTTGGCGGTGATCCGGGCTCGCCGTTGCCCGGAACGCTCGAAGGCGACGGCCGTACAACCCGGTGCACTGCGGCACCATTCGACGGCAATGCTCCCCGAGCCCGAGCCCACATCCCACAATCGTTCACCGGGCCGCGGCCCCAGCGCGGCCAAGGTCACCGCGCGGATGCCCTGCTTGGTGATCTGCCCGTCATGGAGAAAGCTGTCATCGGGCAACGTGTGGTGGCGGCGCTCATCGGGCAGGTACTGCACCGCAACGACATTCAGGTCATCCATATCGTCCGCCGCGGCGGCGGGCCAGTCTCTGGCCAGAGCCGCACGGCGCCGCTCCCCCGGCCCGCCGAGCTGCTCGAGCACGGTCAGCTCGGACGCGCCACGGCCGGTCTCGGTCAGCAACGCGGCCAGTGCGGCGGGGCCGGCAGCGTCGCGGCTGAGCACCACCGCGCGCCCACCGCGTCGCACCGCGGTGTGCACCGGTGCGGTCACCAGGCTGATGACCTCGGTGTCCTGCACCGTCCAGCCCATCCGGGCGCACGCCAGCGTCACCGAGGACACGTGCGGCAGCACCCGTACCGCATCGGCGCCGAACCGGCGGATCAGGGTCGCGCCGATACCGTGCAGCATCGGGTCACCGCTGGCCACCACGTGCACATCGGCGCCATCGGAGCGGACGAGGTCGTCGAGTGCGGGCAGCAGCGGCGACGGCCACGCCCGGCGCTGCGCACCGACGGTGTCATCGAGCAGATCCAGCTGCCGCGGCGATCCGAAAATGACTGTGGCGCGCGCGAGTTCGTCCCGCGACGACGCACCCAGACCCGGCATACCGTCGGCTCCGATGCCGATCACGATGATCATCCGTGTCCTCTGCTCTTCGCGCGGGCGCTCATCGCCGCAGTCTCCGCCAGATCGGGCCCGGCAGGATCCGGAACACCGCGGCGATGACCCCGACCTGCCACGGCACCCACACCGTACGCCGACCCCCGGCCAATGCCTTTGCCGCTGCGGTGGCGACCTGGGCGGGGGTGCTGGAGAACGGCGCAGGCGCCATGCCCTCGGTCATCCGGCCGATCACGAAACCGGGTCGCACCACCAGCAGGCGCACCCCGCCACCGTGCAGCGCATCGGCGAGCCCGCTACAGAAACCGTCCAGCCCCGCCTTGGCCGACCCGTAGACGTAGTTGGCCCGGCGCACCCGCACTCCGGCAATCGAGGAGAACGTCACGAGGTCTCCGCCACCGGCCCGGCGCATCGAGTCCGCCAGCACGGTGAGCAGACTCACCTGGGCCACGTAGTCGGTGTGCACCACGGCGACCGCGTGACCGGCATCGGTCTCGGCGCGCGCCTGATCACCGAGTACCCCGAAGCTCAGCACCGCGGTGGCGATCGGGCCATGCGCCGTTTCGATCGCCTCAACCAGCCCCCGGTGCGACGCGGTGTCGTCGGCGTCGAACTCAAGCACGTGTACCGCGGCCGCGCTGGCGGACCGGACGGCCTCGACCTGCTCGGTCAGCTGATGGGCACCGCGTGCTGCCAGGACGACGGAGCGCCCACCGGCGATACGCCGCGCCAGTTCCACACCGATCTCGCTGCGCCCGCCGAATATGACGACGAGCCCCGTGTCCTCCATGGCTGTGATTATGTCCTGCGCTAGGTTGGACCCCGATGGCCAAGGCAACGACCCGACTCACCAACGACGCGCTGGCATTTCTGACGGAGCGTCATCTGGCGATGCTGACCACGCTGCGGGGTGACAATTCGCCGCACGTCGTGGCGGTGGGTTTCACCTTCGATCCGACCACGCACATCGCCCGGGTGATCACCACCGGCGGTTCGCAGAAGGCCGTCAATGCCAAGGAGCGCGGGGTCGCGGTGCTCAGCCAGGTCGACGGCGCCCGCTGGCTGTCGCTGGAAGGTGCGGCCACCGTCAGCGGCGACGCCGACGACGTACGCGATGCCGAGCTGCGGTATGCCCAGCGCTACCGCACGCCGCGGGCGAACCCGCGGCGCGTGGTGATCGAGGTGCGGATCGAGCGGGTGCTCGGGTCCTCGACGCTGTTGGACCGCAGCGAGGCCTGAGCGCTCAGGCCGGCACCACGACCAAATCGTGCGGGCGCTGGTTCACCGATTCCACACCGTCCTCGGTGACGATGACGATGTCCTCGATCCGGGCGCCCCACTGGCCCGGGAAGTAGATGCCGGGCTCCACCGAGAAGGCCATGCCCGGCTCCAGGGTGATCTCGTTGCCGGCGACGATGTAGGGCTCCTCGTGCACCGACAGCCCGATGCCGTGGCCGGTGCGGTGCACGAACACCTCGGCCAGCCCCTCGGCGGCCAGCACGTCGCGGGCGACCGCGTCGACCGAGCCGGCGGTGATACCCGGTCGCACCGCGCCGACCGCCTCGGCCTGGGCGCGCTGCAGCACCGCGTACCGGCGGGCGATCTCGGGGTCGGGCTCGCCGATGCTGTACGTGCGGGTCGAGTCGGAGTTGTAGCCCGGCGCATAGGGGCCCCCGATATCGACGACGACGATATCGCCGACCCGTAGCTCGCGGTCCGAGCATTCGTGGTGCGGGTCGGCACCGTTGGGCCCGGACCCGACGATGATGAACGCCACTTCCGAATGGCCTTCGGCGACAATGGCTTCGGCGATATCGGCGGCGACGTCGGCTTCGGTGCGGCCGGCCACCAGGAACTCCGGAACCCTGGCGTGCACCCGGTCGATGGCCGCGCCGGCCTTGCGCAGCGCGTCGACCTCGGCCGGGTCCTTGATCATCCGCAGCGCGCGCAGCACGTCGGTGGCCAGCACCGGCACCGCGCCCAGCACCTCGGCCAGCGGCAGCAGGTGCAGGGCCGTCATCGAATCGGTGACCGCCACGCTCACCGGTGCCGCGCCGGATCCGCGCAGTGCCTGCGCGACCAGCTCGTAGGGATTCTCGCCGTCCACCCAATCCTGAACCGTCGCACCGAGTTCGGGTACGGCGGAATCGCGCAGCGCGGCCAGCTCCAGGCGCGGGACCACCACGGTGGGGGCCGACCCATCGGCGGGCAGTACCAGCGCGGTGAGGCGCTCGAAGGTCTGCGCCCGCGAGCCCACCAGATAGCGCAGGTCGTAGCCGGGGGTGATCACCAGCCCGGCCAGCCCGGCGCTCGCCGCACCTTCGGCGGCCGCCCGGATGCGCTGGGCGTAGACCTCGGTGCTGAAACGACTGCTGTCCATGGGGACGAGGCTAGTGGCTGACCCGATAGGTGGCGACCTCGACCAGGTTGCCCTCGGGGTCGCGGCAGTAGTGCGAGGTCATCGGGCCCAGCGCACCGGTCTTGGCGACCGGCCCTTCGATGATCTGCACCCCGGCCGCCCGCAGATGGGCACCGACGTGAGCGGCTGCGGCGTCGACGATGAAGCAAAGATCCAGCGAGCCCGGCACATCGGCGTCCGCGGTCACCCAGTTCGGTGCGCCGGTGGGCCGCACATTGAGCTTCTGCGCGCCGAACGACAGCGCGATGCGCCCGGCGCCGAACTCCTCACGGCGCATGTTGAGCACCGGACGTACCAGTCCACGGTGGCTTCGGTGTCACGGCAATTCAGCACGACGTGGTCGATGCGATCCACAGTGAAGGTCATACCCCACGCTACTGTCAGGCGATGCGCAGGGATATCCGGGAGCCGAGATGACAGAGAATCCGCCGGTGCTGCTGCTCGACGGCGCCAGCATGTGGTTCCGCTCGTTCTTCGGGGTGCCCTCCTCCATCACCGCCCCCGACGGCCGGCCGGTCAACGCGCTGCGGGGTTTCCTCGACGCCATCTCCACCCTGGTCACCGCGCACCGGCCGTCCCGGCTCGTGGTGTGCCGCGACGATGACTGGCGACCGCAGTGGCGGGTGGACCGCGTGCCGTCCTACAAGGCCCACCGCGTCGAGGAGACGCGTCCCGATGGCGCCCCCGATGTGGAGGAGGTGCCCGACGAACTGACCCCGCAGGTCGACATGATCATGGCGATGCTCGACGCATTCGGCATCGCCACCGCCGGCGCCGCGGGCTTCGAGGCCGACGATGTGCTGGGCACGCTGGCCGCCGCCGAGCAGCGCGACCCCGTCATCGTGGTCAGCGGGGACCGCGATCTGCTGCAGCTGGTCGGCGACGACCCGGTCGCGGTGCGGGTGTTCTACATCGGGCGGGGCTTGAGCAAGGCCGTCCTGTTCGGCCCCACCGAGGTCGCCGACACATACGGGGTGCCGGTGGACCGTGCCGGGCCGGCCTACGCCGAATTGGCGCTGCTGCGCGGTGATCCCTCGGACGGTCTGCCGGGGGTGGCGGGCATCGGTGAGAAGACCGCGGCGACCCTGATGGGACAGCACGGATCCCTGGCCGCGATCGTCGCGGCTGCCGCCGATCCGTCGTCGAAAATGCCTGCCGCTCAACGCAAGAAGCTGCTGGCCGCCGACGAGTACATCATTGCCGCCGAACCGGTGGTCCGGGTCGCCACCGACGCACCCGTGACACTGTCACGGCCAGACGCCGTGCTGCCGCTGTCCGCGGCCGACCCTGCCCGGGTGGCGGCGCTGGCCGAGGAGTACGGCGTGGTGTCCTCGATCGGACGACTGCAGAAGGCACTGGACAGGCTGCCCTAGTCGGAACAGCCGGCGAGCAGACGCATAGGGCCCCTGAAACCGGTGTTTCAGGGGCCCTATGCGTCTGCTCGGCAGGAAAAGGTGGGTGCTACTTGGGGCGGCCGACCTCGTAGGTGCCGTTGTCGTCCTGGAACGTCACGGTGACCTGGCGCTTGGTGCCGTCGATGCTGACCTGGCAGGTGAAGGTGTCGCCCTTCTTCACCACCGGGCTGACGCCGTCATTGCACTGGACGTCCTTGACGTTCGTGGCGCCGTATCCGTTGGCCTCGTCGGTCAGGATCTGCTGCACGCCGGTCTGCGCGGCATCGACGTCCAGGGTGGTGGTGACGAAGAAGCCGGGCTTCCAGAAGCCGAGGACCAGCACCACCGCGACGATCACCGCGGCCAGCAGGCCAACCACGGTGCCGATCACGGCCAGCGATTTCTTCGAACCCTCCTCGGTGCCGGTGGGTCCGTAGGGAGAGTACTGCTGCTGGTCGTACTGACCGGGCTGGCCGTAGGGCTGTTGGGGCTGGCCGTTGGGAGGTTGCCCGTAGGGCTGACCCGGCTGCTGCTGGCCGTACTGCGGGTATCCCTGCGGCGCGTACGCCGTGGGCTGTTGGCCGTACTGATCACCCTGCGGCGGCGGGTTGTACGCCGGCTGCTGGTACTGCGGATACTGCTGGGGCGG
Source organism: Mycolicibacterium frederiksbergense (assembly GCA_030499155.1). Lineage (GTDB taxonomy): Bacteria > Actinomycetota > Actinomycetes > Mycobacteriales > Mycobacteriaceae > Mycobacterium > Mycobacterium frederiksbergense_A. The sequence continues at coordinate 4,506,004 of JAUKNU010000001.1, forward strand.
CTGCGGCTGCTGGTAGGCGGGTTGCTGCCAGGCGGGTGCATCGCCCGCGGGCTGCTCGGGCGTCGGCGGCGGCTGCCAGGCGGGCTGTTCACCCGGCGACGGGGCACCGCCGGACTGCGGCGGCTGACCTGACCACGCCTGCGTGGGGTCAGATCCCTGCGGTCCGCTCATCGTGTCTCCTTGATCCGGGCTCGTTCTACGCCGCCACACTACCCTGCATCAACTGCTACGACGCCTCGTCGAATGTCGGTGATGGCGCGTTTCGCGGCCGCCCGCAGGGCCGGTGTGGGGGCGGCGTTGCGAACCTGGTCCAGCAGATCGAGAACCTGGCGGCACCAGCGCACGAAATCTCCCGCCGACAGCGCGGATCCGCTGCCGCTGACATCCGATGCCGCCAGCGAGGACGCCAGGTCACCGGTGGTGGTCCACTGGTGGATGGCGGCGACGAAACCGTCGTCGGGTTCGCGGCTGTGCGCAATGCGTTGCCGCTGTTCATCACTGCGTATCTGGGCCCACAGCCGGCGGGTGTCCGCCAGTGCGCGCCGGATGCCTCCGGTGGGGATCTGCAGGCCCTGCGGACCGGTCCCGTCGCCGCGCGATTCGAACTGCACCGCCGAGACGACGGCCGCCAGCTCGGCCGGTGCCAGACCCTCCCAGACCCCCTGGCGCAGGCATTCGGCGACCAAAAGGTCACTCTCGCTGTAGATCCGCGCGAGCAGCCGGCCGTCCTCGGTGACCTTCGGCGTGTCGCCCGCGCGATCGATGAAGCCCCGCTCGGTGAGCAGCACCAGAATCTTGTCGAAGGTGCGCGCCAGGGAATTGGTGGCCGCCGCGACCTTCTGGCGGATCTGCTCATTGTCCCGCTCGATGCGCAGATAGCGCTCGGCGGCGCGGACCTGCGCCTCCCGGTCGGCCGCGCCGTGTGCGGGATGGCGGCGCAGTTGGTCCCGCAGGCCCGCCAGTTCCGGGTCGACATCGCGGTCACCGCCCTGCTCCCGGCGCCGGGACGGCACATCGAGGCCGGCGGCCGCGGACCGCAGGGCCGACGCCAGGTCACGGCGCACCCGCGGCTGGCGGTGCTCGACCCGTTTGGGCAGGGTCATCGCCCCCAGCCGGGCGGACGCCCCGGAGTAGTCCGCCGACGAGATGCGCCCGGCCCAGCGGTGTTCGGTGAGGACAAGCGGCCGTGGATCGTCGCTGTCCTGGGCGGGTTCGAGCACCACCGCCAGACCACCGCGGCGGCCCTGGCTGATGGTGATGATGTCGCCGCGGCGCAACCCGGCCAGCGCTTCGTCGGCCGCGCGGCGCCGGTGCAGCCGCGACGCCCGCGACTGACTGCGTTCCCGGGCGCTGATATCGGCGCGGAGCCGGGCGTATTCGAGCATTTCGGGGTCCAGCCCGGCGGCGATCTCGGCGAGCATCCGCTCGCCGCGCTCGATGCCGCGTACCAGTCCCACCACCGAGCGGTCGGCCTGGAACTGCGCGAACGACCGCTCCAGCAGTTGGCGTGCCAGATCGGGCCCCATCTGCTGGACCAGGTTGATCGTCATGTTGTACGACGGTGCGAAAGAGCTCTTCAGCGGGAAGGTGCGGGTGGAGGCGAGCCCGGCCACCTCGGCGGGTTCGGCGGCGTTGTCGTCGGCGTGCCACAGCACCACCGCGTGGCCCTCGATGTCGATCCCGCGGCGGCCCGCCCGCCCGGTCAGCTGGGTGTACTCCCCCGGTGTCAGCGGGGCATGCTGCTCACCGTTGTATTTGACCAGTCGCTCCAGCACCACGGTGCGGGCCGGCATGTTGATGCCCAACGCCAGTGTCTCGGTGGCGAACACCGCCTTCACCAGCCCCGCGGTGAAGAGTTCCTCGACGGTATGCCGGAACACCGGCAGCATGCCCGCATGATGGGCCGCCAGCCCGCGCAACAGACCTTCGCGCCACTCGTAATAGCCGAGCACGCCCAGATCGGACTGGGCAAGGTCGGCGCACCGCCGGTCGATCACCTCGGTGATGCGGGCCCGTTCGTCGTCGTTCGTCAGGCGCAGGGGCGCGCGCAGGCACTGCTTCACCGCCGCATCGCAGCCGGCCCGGGAGAAGACGAAAGTGATTGCCGGAAGCAGCCCTTCGGCGTCGAGGGTGGCGATGACATCGGGTCGGGACGGCCCACGGTGCACGGTCGGACGGCCCTGCCTGCCCCGGTTGCGGCCCCGCGGCTGCCAGTCCGCCAGCCGGTCGGCTTCGCGGCGGTGCGCGATGTGACGCAGCAGGTTCGGATCGACCAGCGTGGTCTGTCCGCCGCCCTCGAACAGGTCGAAAAGCCGTTTGCCGACCATCATGTGCTGGGACAGCGGCACCGGGCGGTGCTCGTCGACCACCACCGTGGTGTCCCCGCGGACGGTCTGGATCCAGCCGCCGAACTCCTCGGCGTTGCTCACCGTCGCGGACAGGCTGACCAGTCGCACCTCCTCGGGCAGATGCAGGATCACCTCCTCCCACACCGCGCCGCGCATCCGGTCGGCCAGGAAGTGCACCTCGTCCATCACCACGTGCGAAAGTCCCTGCAGTGCCGGTGAGTCGGCGTAGAGCATGTTGCGCAGCACCTCGGTGGTCATGATGACCACCGGAGCGTCGGCGTTGATCGACTGGTCTCCGGTGAGCAAGCCGACCCGCTCGGCGCCGTAGCGGCGCACCAGGTCGAGGTGCTTCTGGTTGCTCAGCGCCTTGATCGGGGTGGTGTAGAAGCATTTGCGGCCGGCCGCCAGCGCCAGGTGCACCGCGAACTCACCCACGACGGTCTTGCCCGCACCGGTCGGCGCACAGACCAGCACCCCGTGGCCGGACTCCAGCGCGGCGCAGGCACGTATCTGAAAGGGATCGAGTCCGAAGGGAAGTTGCGCGGCGAAGCCGAGCAGTTCCGGCCCGGACTCAGGTGACATCGTCGTCGGACAATGCCTGGGATGCCACCGCGGTCGGCGGGGCGATCGGTTCGGCCGCCGGAATCGGCGCCGCCTGGTCCTCGGGGACCTCGGCGAGCGCTTCGCGGCGGGCCTTTCGTTTGTCGTGCATCCGGGTGATCTGGATGGCGAATTCGAGCAGCAGCGTCAGGGCCAGCGCCAGCGCCAGCATCGAGAAGGGGTCGGAACCCGGGGTGGCGAACGCGGCGAACACGAACAACGCGAAGATCAGGCCGCGGCGCCATTCCTTGAGCTTCGCGTACGGCAGCACGCCGATCACATTGAGCATGATGATCAGCAGCGGGAACTCGAAGCTGATCCCGAACACCAACAGCAGGTTGATCAGGAAGCCGAAGTACTGATCACCCGACAGCGCGGTCACCTGCACGTCGCTGCCGACGGTGAGCAGGAAGCTCAATGCCGTGGACAACACCACGTAGGCCAGCACCGCACCGCCGATGAACAGCACCGCACCGAGGCCGACGAACGCCATCCCGAAGCGGCGTTCCTTGCGGTACAGCCCGGGGGTGATGAACGCCCAGAGCTGATACAGCCAGACCGGGCAGGCCAGCACGATGCCGGCGGTGAGCGCGACCTTGAGCCGCAACATGAACTGGTCGAACGGGCCGGTGGCCAGCAACCGGCATTGTCCGTCGGGGGCGATGGTGGCCCGTGCCGACTCCGGGAGCGAACAATACGGACCGCGCAGCCAATCGCCGAGGCTGTTCATACCGAAGATGCCGTGGGTGTACCAGAGGAACCCGACGATGGTGGTCAGCACGACTGCCGCGGTGGCGATCAACAGCCGGTTGCGCAGTTCGGCGAGGTGATCGACCAACGACATGGTGCCGTCGGGATTCGCCTGGGAACGGCGTTGGCGGGGGTCGAATCGCTTGAAAATTCCAGGGGTGTGCACGGGCAGCCTTAACGTCGATGCAGGCAGGCGCGCGCTATCGACGCGACATCACACCGCGATGGGACGGACTGGGCAGCTATCAGGCCGACCGCTTGTCGCCGGTCTGCTCGGGCGCCGAGGTTTCCACGCGCTCCGAGGTGACCGGGGTGGCGGGAAGCGGTGCGGCTTCCGGCTTGTCGGCGCCGTCGGATTGCATCTCCTTGATCTCGGACTTGAAGATGCGCATCGACTTACCCAGCGAACGCGCTGCGTCCGGGAGCTTCTTGGCGCCGAACAACAGAATGAAAGCCGCGATAACGATCAGCCAGTGCCACGGTTGAAGACCGCCCAATTCAAACACCTCCGCAAGTTGTGGTCGAGTCTACTCGTCTTCGTAAGCGCGCACCGCAGCCGCGGCAGTCTCGCGGACCTTCGCGGCCAGCGAGTGCGGAGTCAACACCCGCACCGCCGATCCGAAGCCCAACACGAACCGCGCCATCCACTCATCGGAAGCGTAGGTCATGGCCGCTTCGCACGCACCGTCGTCGAGTTCGGCGATCACCCGCAACGGGTAGTAGTCGAACATCCATTCCGCGGAGCGATCGATGAGCAACGTCGCCGACGGTAGCGAGGGATCCGCATCGAACAGGGCGGTGTCGGGGCCGGCCTGCACCGCCGGCGCCGGTGGACGGGCGGGCTCGTCGAGCACGCGGGCAGCCACGATGCGGTCGAACCGGAACAGCCGCACCCCCTCTGCCGTGCGGCACCAGGCTTCCAGGTAGCTGCGATCACTGACGAGAACCACCCGGATGGGGTCGACGACGCGGCTGGACACGGTGTCGTGGGAGGCCGAGTGGTAGTCCAACGACAGTGCCTTGCCCGTGCGAACGGCGTCGCGCACAGCCGCCGCCGATGCACTCCCGGGTTCATCGCTGTCGAGTTCGTCTAGGTCGGTGTGCCCGACCGCGGCGACGGTGCCCGCGGCCGATTCGATCTTGGCGATGGCCGAGCGGGCCGCCCGGGGATCGACCATGCCCGGCACGTCGAGCAGTGCGCGCAGCGCGACCAGGATCCCGGTGGCCTCGGTCGAGGTCAGCCGAAGCGGGTGGTCCACCCCGGCGGCGAAGGTCACCTCGATGGTGTCACCGGTGAAGTCGAAGTCGATGAGATCGCCGGGGCCGTATCCGGGCAGCCCGCACAGCCACAGCTGCTCGAGATCGGCATCGAGTTGCTTGCGTGTGACACCGAGGGCCGTGGCCGCCTCATCGCGGGTCACCCGGGGATTGGCCTTGAAGTACGGGACCATGTTCAGCAGCCGGACCAGCCGGTTGGACACCTGACTCATCGAATCTCGGCCTGCCCGCGCAACCGTGCCACCACGTCCTCGCGCAACTGCGGTGGATCGAGTGCGACGGCATCGGTTCCGTAGCTGGCGATCTCCCGGGCCAGCCGGTCATACATGCCGATGTCGACGGTGATCTCCTCCCCGGCGCGTCCCCGCCAGACGCTCGGGGTGGCCGAGGCGGCCTGGCGGCGCAGTGCGGTGGCCCGCCCCTCGGCGATCCACACCCGGGCGCGCTCCCCGGTGGGCACATCGGCGACGACGCGCTGCACGATCTGTCGCAGGTTGACTCCCTCCGGCGGGCTCACCGCCCCCGCCGGCCCGACCGGGGTGGCGCCCGCGATGCGGGAGAGCCGGAAGGTGCGGGTGTCCGCGCGGTCGCGGTCGTGCCCGACCAGATACCAGCGGCCGCGATGGGTGACCACACCCCACGGTTCCACTGTGCGGGTGCGGTACGGATCGTTGCGCGACGGTCGGTGCTGGAACTGCACCACCCGGCCGGAGTTGCTGGCGGCCAACAGGACTCCGAGCACCTCCTCGGAGCCGCGCAGGCCGGGCAGCGCTGCGGTCGAGGTGAACGCCACCCCGGCGTCTTCGGAATCGACGTCGACGCCGGCGGCGCGCAGCTTGAGCAGGGCGCTCTGGGTGGCGGTGACCATCTCCGGGGACTGCCACAGTTGGGTCGCGACGGCGACGGACGCCGATTCCTCCGCGGTCAGCTCGACCGGCGGCAGCGCGTAGGCCTTCTGGTTGATGCGGTAACCCTCGGTGGCGTCGAAGGAGGACATCTTGCCGGTCTCCAGCGGGATCCCCAGATCGCGCAGTTCGTTCTTGTCCCGCTCGAACATGCGCGAGAACGCCTCGTCACTGGCGCTGTCGGAGTATCCGGCCACGTTCTTGCGGATTTTCTCCGCGGTCAGGTACGAACTGGTGGACAGCAGTGCGATCACCAGGTTCATCAGTCTCTCGACCTTGGATGTCGGCACCAAAGCAGCTTAGGGCGTGCGACCGCCGCGATCGCGGCGCGACCCGCTCACATGCTCGCGATCAGCCGCTTCACCCGCTCGTCCACCGAGCGGAACGGGTCCTTGCACAGCACCGTGCGCTGGGCCTGGTCGTTGAGCTTGAGGTGCACCCAGTCGACGGTGAAATCCCGGCCCGCTTCCTGTGCGGCGCTGATGAACTCGCCACGCAGCTTGGCCCTGGTGGTCTGGGGTGGTGTGTTGACCGCGGCTTCGATCTCCTCATCGGTGGTGATCCGCGCCGCCAGCCCCTTGCGCTGCAGCAGATCGAACACGCCGCGGCCGCGCTTGATGTCGTGGTAGGCGAGATCGAGCTGCGCGATCTTCGGATCGGCGAGCTCCATGCTGTAGCGATCCTGGTAGCGCTGGAACAGCTTGCGCTTGATCACCCAGTCGATCTCGGTGTCGACCTTCGCGAAGTCCTGGCTTTCCACCGCGTCGAGCTGGCGCCCCCACAGATCGACCACCTGCTCGATCTGCGTGTTCGGCTCGCGGGTCTGCAGGTATTCCACGGCGCGGCCGTAATACTCGCGCTGAATGTCGAGCGCGCTGGCCTGCCGCCCGCCCGCCAGCCGCACCGGGCGGCGCCCCGTCAGATCGTGGCTCACCTCGCGGATCGCCCGGATCGGGTTATCCAGGGAGAAGTCCCGGAACGCCACGCCGGCCTCGATCATCTCCAGCACCAGCGACGCCGTGCCGACCTTGAGCATGGTGGTCGGCTCGCTCATGTTGGAGTCGCCGACGATGACGTGCAGCCGGCGGTACTTCTCGGCGTCGGCATGCGGCTCGTCACGGGTATTGATGATCGGGCGCGAACGGGTCGTCGCACTCGAGACGCCCTCCCAGATGTGCTCGGCGCGCTGGCTCAGGCAGAAGGTGGCCGACTTGGGGGTCTGCAGCACCTTCCCGGCGCCGCAGATCAGCTGGCGGGTCACCAGGAACGGCAGCAGGACATCCGAGATCCGGGAGAATTCGCCGGCCCGCACGATCAGGTAGTTCTCGTGGCAGCCGTAGGAGTTGCCCGCGGAGTCGGTGTTGTTCTTGAACAGATAGATGTCGCCGCCGATGCCCTCATCGGCCAGGCGCTGCTCGGCATCGATGAGCAGATCCTCCAGCACCCGCTCGCCGGCGCGGTCATGGGTGACCAACTGGGCGAGGTTGTCGCACTCGGCCGTCGCGTACTCCGGGTGCGAGCCCACGTCGAGGTACAACCGGGCCCCGTTGCGGAGAAAGACATTGGAGCTGCGCCCCCAGGACACCACCCGCCGGAACAGATAGCGGGCAACCTCGTCCGGACTGAGACGCCGGTGACCATGAAACGTGCAGGTCACACCGAATTCAGTCTCAATCCCCATGATCCGTCGCTGCACATGTTCGAGCTTACGGGTTGGGTATCGGTAACGGTGCGCAAGGTTGGTCGGCGGTTCGTTTCGTGCCGATTCGTTACGCGTTACTCCGCAGCGGGCTGATCCGGTTCCGCGCCGTCTTTCCCGTCGCTGCGCTCGCCCCCATCAGGCACCAGGGCCTCCAGCGCGGCACCGGTGATGCGCCGGAACGCACGACGGGGCCGGCTCGCATCCAGGATGGCCACCTCCATGGTGGACGGTTCCAGGACGCGAGGTTCGCTGCCGTTACCGCCGGCGCGCAGGGCGTTCACCGCGATCTTCACCGCGTCGGCCAAACTGGCGTTCTCGGTGAAGGACTCCCCCAGTGCCGTGGCGATGGGCTCGGTGGTGCCACCCATCACCACGAAGTGCGGCTCATCGGCGATCGAACCGTCGTAGGTGATGCGGTACAGCTCAGGGGCTTTGGACTCCCCGTGATGCGCCACTTCGGCAACGCACAATTCGACCTCGAACGGTTTGGCCTGTTCGGTGAAGATGGTGCCGAGCGCCTGGGCGTATACGTTCGCCAGTTGCCGCCCCGTGACGTCCCGGCGGTCATAGGCGTAGCCGCGGGTGTCGGCGAACTGGATGCCGGCCACCCGCAGTTTGTCGAACTCGTTGAACCGGCCGACGGCGGCGAAGCCGACCCGGTCGTAGAGTTCGCTGACCTTCTGCAACGAGCGTGACGGGTTCTCGGCCACGAACAGCACACCGCTGTCATAGGCCAACACCACCACGCTGCGTCCGCGCGAAATGCCTTTGCGCGCAAGCTCGGAACGCTCACGCATCGCCTGTTCGGGCGAGATGAAGTACGGGAAGCTCATCAGCCGTTACCGTCCGTACGTGTCCGGCGTTCGATGACCTCGCGTGCCAGACCGGCGATCCTCGCCTCGGTCACTTCCTCGGCACCGCCGGTCTCGATCAGCACGGCGGTCGGATAGATACCGCGCACCAGATCCGGTCCGCCGGTGGCCGAGTCGTCGTCGGCGGCGTCATACAGCGCCTCGATGGCGGCCTTGAGCGCCGTATCGGCGTCGGTCACCTGCGGATACAGCTTCTTGATCGACGACTTGGCGAACAGCGATCCCGACCCCACTGCCTGATAGCCCTCTTCCTCGATGTTCCAGCCACCGGCGGCGTCGAAGGACACGATGCGCCCGGCGTTCACCGGGTCGGCGGCGTCCACATCGAAGGCGACCAGCAGCGGTAGCGCCACGAAACCCTGAAGGGCGGCACCGAGGTTGCCGCGCACCATGGTGGCCAGCCGGTTCACCTTGCCGCGGAAGGTCAGCGCCACACCCTCGACCTTCTCGTAGTGCTCGAGTTCCACCGCGTAGAGTCGGGCGAACTCGACGGCGATCGCCGCGGTGCCGGCGATGCCGGTGGCCGCATAGTCGTCGGCGATGTGCACCTTCTGCACGTCGCGACTGGCGATCATGTTGCCCTGGGTGGCGCGCCGGTCACCGGCGATCAGCACCCCGCCGGGATATCTGAGCGCCACGATCGTCGTGCCGTGCGGCAGGTCGACACCACCGCTCGGGACGGCATGCGAGACGCCGCCCGGAAGCAACTCCGGGGCCTGCCTGCTCAGGAAATCCGAGAAGGAGGACAGATTCAAATGTGATGACGTGAGATCGAGCGGATTGGCGAAAGGCTTATTTGACCAGGCCGTCACTGGCCGCCCTTTTGGACATAGGCGCGCACGAAGTCCTCGGCGTTCTCTTCCAGGACATCATCGATCTCATCGAGCAGATCGTCGGTCTCCTCGGCCAGCTTCTCGCGGCGCTCTTGCCCGCCTGCCGAAGGGCCGCCGGCGTCGTCGTCCTCGCCACCGCCGCCGCCACGCTTGGTCTGCTCCTGAGCCATCGCTGCCTCCTGATTGCTCGTTCGGTTCTTTCACCCTACCGGTCAACACCGGCAATGCCTGGGATAGCGCAGCTTATGTGGTGAGCTGCTCGACCAGTTCGGCGGCGCTGTCCACCGAGTCCAGCAGCGCACCGACGTGTGCCTTGCTCCCGCGGAGCGGTTCCAGCGTCGGAATCCGGACCAGTGAGTCGCCGCCGAGATCGAAGATGACCGAGTCCCAGCTGGCCGCGGCGATGTCGGCGCCGAACCGGCGCAGGCATTCACCGCGGAAGTAGGCGCGCGTGTCGGTGGGCGGGTTGTCGACCGCGTCCAGGACCTGCTGTTCGGTGACCAGGCGCTGCATGGAACCCCGCGCGACCAGCCGGTTGTACAGACCCTTGTCGAGGCGCACATCGGAGTACTGCAGATCGACCAGATGCAGGCGCGGGGCCGACCAGGTCAGGTTCTCGCGCTGCCGGAAACCTTCCAGCAACCGCAGTTTGGCCGGCCAGTCCAGGATCTCGGCGCACTCCATCGGATCGCGTTCCAGCAGATCCAGCACATGCGCCCAGGTCTGGAGAACATGGTCGGCGCGCGGATCCGGATCTCGCGCGGCCACCAGTTTGGCCACCCGGTCCAGGTAGATCCGTTGCAGCGCAAGCGCGGTCAGTTCACGTCCGTCGGCCAGTGCCACAGTGGCGCGCAGCGACGGGTCGCGGCTGACCACGTGCACGGCATGCACCGGGCGGGCCAGCGCCAGATCGGACAGGTCGATACCGTGCGCGGGTCCCTCTTCGATCAGGTCCAGCACCAGCGAGCTGGTGCCGACCTTCAGATAGGTCGACGTCTCGGCGAGGTTCGCGTCACCGATGATGACGTGCAGCCGCCGATACTTGTCGGCGTCGGCGTGCGGTTCGTCGCGGGTGTTGATGATGCCGCGTTTGAGGGTGGTCTCCAGACCGACCTCGACCTCGATGTAGTCGGCGCGCTGGGACAGCTGGAAGCCGGGCTCGTCACCGGCCGGCCCGATACCGACGCGCCCCGACCCGGTGAAGACCTGACGGGACACCAGGAACGGGGTGAACCCGGCGATGACGGCGGAGAACGGGGTCTGGCGGGACATCAGGTAGTTCTCGTGCGTGCCGTAGGACGCACCCTTGCCGTCGACGTTGTTCTTGTAGAGCTGCAGCTTGACCGCACCGGGCACGCTGGCGACGTGGCGGGCGGCGGCCTCCATGACCCGTTCGCCGGCCTTGTCCCAGATGACCGCGTCCATCGGGTCGGTGACCTCGGGCGCCGAGTACTCCGGGTGCGCGTGGTCGACATAGAGCCGGGCCCCGTTGGTCAGGATCATGTTCGCCGCACCGACCTCGTCGGCATCGATGATCGGTGCCGGCCCGGAGGTCCGGGACAGGTCGAAACCACGGGCATCGCGCAGCGGGGACTCCACCTCGTAGTCCCAGCGGGTGCGTTTGGCCCGCTGCAGTCCGGCGGCGGCCGCATAGGCCAGCACCGCCTGCGTGGAGGTCAGGATCGGATTGGCCGTCGGGTCCGTCGGCGAGGAGATGCCGTATTCGACCTCGGTGCCGATGATCCGTTGCATAGGGCCACCCTAGGGGACGTGCCGACGGCGGTTATCGGCAGCTCATGACGATGGCGCCGGGAGCCCGAGCGAGCGGGTCTGCCGGGCCGCCAGGTACTCCGGCCGGATCCCGGCCGCCGCGTAGGGCGCGGTGAGTTGGTTGTCGACCGAGTTGAACACCAGGAAGACGTTCGAACGCGGCAGCGGGGTGATGTTCGAGCCCGAGCCGTGCAGCAGGTTGCAGTCGAACCAGAGCGCCGATCCGGCCGCGCCGGTGAACTGATCGATGCCGTCCCCGTCCACCGCCTTGGTCAGGGTGTTCTGGTCGGGCACCCCGAACTGCTGGGCCACCAGAGATGACGCGTGGTTGTTGTCCGGCGTGGCACCCACACACGGATAGAAGGTCCGGTGCGATCCCGGAATCACCATCAGCGATCCGTTGTAGGGATAGTTGCGGGTCAGCGCGATCGAGCAGGACACCGCCCGCATCTGCGGCATGCCGTCCTCGGCGTGCCAGGTCTCGAAATCGGAGTGCCAGTAGAAACCGGTACCGGTGAACGCCGGCATCAGATTGATCCGGGCCTGGTGGATGTAGACGTCACTGCCGAGCAGTTGGCGCGCCACCGGCAGCACGGAGTCGCTGCGCACCACCTCGGCGACGAGCTCGCTGAGCAGGTGCGGTGCGAATATCGACCGGATCGACCCGCCGGGTTCGCGGATCACCCTCGGGTCGTCATCGTCGAGTTCGGCGGCCAGCCGTTCGAGTTCGTGCCCGAGCGGCGGCAGCGCGTCCTCGGCGACGGTGTCGGGCCGGATCAGATAGCCCTGCGCGGCAAAGTCATCCAGGGCCTCGGCCGGTAACGGACCGCGGCCGGCATCGCCCCAGACCGCGGGCTCGAGGCGCTCGATCGGCGCGATCGCGTGATCCAGACGGGTCGGGTACGGGTCGTGCAGATCCTGCATTGGCGCCACGCTCATGCAACCTCCTGCGGGGCCGGGTACGTGCCGGACTCGTCGTGGACCTCCTTGCCCGTCACCGGCGGATTGAACACGCACAACATGCGCAGCTGCTCATCGCAGGTGACCCGGTGCCGCTCGTGCCCGTTCAGCAGATACATGGTCCCCGGTGCCAACGGGTGGACCTCACCGGTCTCCAGGTTGGTCAGCGTGCCACTGCCCTCGACGATCCACACCGCCTCGACGTGGTGCTGGTAGTGGAAGTCATGGACCGAGGACGCGGCGATGGTCGTCTCGTGGAACGAGAATCCGACGCCGTCGCCGGCCAGGATGATCCGCTTGGAGCGCCAGGATTCGGCGGCCACGTCACGGTCGGTCCCGGTGATCTCGGCGGTGGTACGAACAATCATGGTTACCCCTCTCCTCTTCGGCCTGTCGGCATCTAGACGGTGGCGGCGACGGACTCGGCCAACGTCTCCAGGCCGGCCTCCAGATCGCTGCGCGATGTGGTGAGCGGCGGAAGCAGCTTCACGACCTCGTCGGACGGACCGCTGGTCTCCATCAGCGTGCCTCGATCGAACGCGGCGCGACACACGTCGGCGGCAAGGTCTGCATCGTCGAACTTCAGGCCCTGCGCCATGCCCCTGCCGCGGGCGGCGACGCCGTCGTGCGACAGCGCGATGCTGTCCAGTCCTTCGCGCAGCAGCGTGCCTTTCGCGGTGATCTCGGCCGCGAATTCCGGATCTTGCCAATATGTTTCGAGCGCCTTCGTGGCGGTGATGAACGCCGGATTGTGTCCACGGAAGGTCCCGTTGTGCTCACCGGGCGCCCAGACGTCAAGTTCCGGGCGGAACAGCGTCAGCGCCATCGGCAGGCCGTAGCCGCTGATCGACTTCGACAGCGTCACGATGTCCGGCACGATGCCCGCGGCTTCGAAGCTGAAGAACTCACCGGTGCGTCCGCAACCCATCTGGACATCGTCGACGATCAACAGGATCTCGCGCTTCTGGCACAGGTCCGCCAGCGCCTGCAGCCATTCCAGCCGCGCGACGTTGAGACCGCCCTCGCCCTGCACGGTTTCGACGATCACCGCCGCGGGGCGGTTCAGTCCGCTGCCCGAATCATCGAGCACACGCTCGAACCAGTGGAAGTCCTCGGTGACGCCCCCGAAGTAATTGTCATAGGGCATCGGTGTCGCGTGCACCAACGGAATTCCGGCTCCGGCCCGTTTCATCGAGTTCCCGGTCACCGACAGCGCACCCAACGTCATACCGTGGAATGCGTTGGTAAAGCTGATGATCGACTCGCGGCCGGTCACCTTGCGTGCCAGCTTGAGTGCCGATTCCACCGCGTTCGCTCCGGTCGGCCCCGGGAATTGAACCTTGTAGTCCAGCTTTCGGGGCTTCAGGATGACCCGGTCGAAGGTCTCCAGGAAGTTCTGTTTGGCCGTCGTCGCAATGTCCAGGGAATGCACGATGCCGTCCCCGCTCAGGTACTCCAGCAGTGCCCCTTTGAGCTGAGCATTGTTGTGCCCGTAGTTCAGTGCACCCGCTCCGGCGAAAAAATCGAGATAGCGCCGGCCCGCGGTATCGGTCACCCACGAATCCTTGGCGGTCGCCAGCAGGGTGGGCCAACTCCGGCAGTAGCTACGCACCTCCGATTCCACGGTGGCGAACACCGACGGCAGGTCGGCCTCGGTCAGTGATGGTGCGGTTTCCTGCGCGGTGTCGAGCAGCAAGGTATTGTCCTCCAATAGTTTTCAGTAATAGAGCGGCGATGCGAACACGGTTGTCCGGACGGTTCAGTCGGCCTGCGGAGCGCCGATGGGGCCGATCCTCAGCAGCGGTTCGTCCTCATGGGCACCATCGGGATCGAGTTGAGCGGCGGTGAAATGCGCATGCTCGCCCATCTGCACGCCGTGACGGCGCGCGAAGGCGCCGAAGAACGCCCGCGAATGTGCATTGCCCGGTGAGACGGTCGCCTCGACGGTGATCGGTCCGCCGCCACCGTCGGAGCGCACCCGGTCCACCAGCGCATCCAGCATGGCGGCGGCCAGGCCGCCGCGCCGGGCGGTCGCAGCGACGGCGACCTGCCAGACGAACAGCACGCCCGGCCGGGGTGGCGGTTGATATCCGGTGATGAAGCCCTGGAGTTTCCCATCGACATCCGCGACGATGGATGTACGGGCGAAATCGGTACTCAGCAGCAGGTAGGCGTAGGTCGAATTGAGATCCAGCACACCGGTTTCGGCTACCAGTTCGCGTATCGCGAGGGCATCGGATCCGCGCGGGGGCCGCAATGCTGCGTCCCAATTATGTTTTCCGGCACCGATTTTCGGAGCCGTTTGGACATCGTTCATCGTGAGTAAAAGTCACCACCGAGCAGTCATCGATCACAATTGGTTTCAAATCTTCGGTGTCTCGACGGTAGCCACAGACGAAGAATCCGATCAAGCCGCGACAGGCGGCGGGTGCCGTGAGGCAACTCCGGTCGCCGCGCGCTCACCAGCACGAACACCGGACCTGCGGCGCCGACACCGCTCGCAGCAACGTTATCGAATCGTTACCAAAACGGTGACGTGGATCACGCCGTTCGATCGGCGCCGGTGGGTCTGTCACATGGCGCGGGTGGTTTCGGTGAATGTCGCACCAACCGGTCACCCGAGGGCTAGCGTCACTGGATACGCAGGCCCAACAGACCGTCGGCGCGCCACGCACCAGCGCTTTTTGCCTTCATGCTCATCGTTGACTCCCTGGCATGTGGGTCCCATGCGCAGTGTGGCGTGCCGACCTCTGCGGTGAGGCGGTAGACATAGAGACGTTATGAGAGTTCTGATCGTCGAGGACGAACCCCGGTTGAGTTCCACGCTGGCAATCGGGCTGCGCGCCGAAGGGTTCGCCGTCGTGGAGGCCGCCAACGGCATCGACGGACTCTGGCAGGCCACCGAGAACGATTTCGACGTCGTGGTGCTGGACATCATGTTGCCCGGGCTCAACGGCTATGAGGTGCTGCGCCGGATGCGGGCGCGTTCGGTGTGGACGCCGGTGCTGATGTTGACGGCCAAGGACGGTGAATACGACCAGACCGACGCGTTCGATCTCGGCGCCGACGATTACCTGACGAAGCCGTTCTCCTTCATCGTGCTGGTGGCCCG
Organism: Mycolicibacterium frederiksbergense; assembly: GCA_030499155.1. GTDB lineage: Bacteria > Actinomycetota > Actinomycetes > Mycobacteriales > Mycobacteriaceae > Mycobacterium > Mycobacterium frederiksbergense_A. Next base: position 4,521,134 of record JAUKNU010000001.1, read on the forward strand.
CCTCCGCGCCCTGGTGCGCCGGGCGGCACCGCACAAGCCGCCGATGCTGACCGCGGGCACCCTGACGGTGGATCCGGGTCGGCGCCTCGTGCAGCGCGGCGACAAGGCGCTGTCGCTGACGCCGCGCGAGTACGGCGTGCTTGAGTACCTGATGCGCAACAAGAACGTCGCCGTCACCAAGGCCGATATTCTGCACAACGTCTGGGACGCGCACTACGACGGCCCGGACAACGTCGTCGAGGTGTATGTCGGTTACGTTCGCCGCAAGATCGACATCCCGTTCGGCACCAACACCATCGAGACCATCCGGGGTGTCGGCTACCGGCTGGCCGCCGACAACTGAACCACCGCCCGGGTGCCGCCGCCGGGACGATCCTCGATGCGCACCTGCCCGTGATGGGCGGCGACGATCTCGGAAACGATCGCCAGACCCAGGCCGGTGCCACCTGCACCCCGGGACCGTCCCTCATCCAGCCGAACGAACCGGTCGAATACCCGAAGCCGGTCCCCCGCAGGTATTCCCGGTCCGTCATCACCGATGGTCAGCACGGCGTGCCCGGCGCTGCGCCGGACATCGACCTCGACCACCGAGCACGCGTGCCGGGCGGCATTGTCGAGCAGGTTGCGTAACACCCTGGCCAGCGCCGCCGGGTCACCGGTGACCCGCACCGGCTCGATGCTCGCGGTCACCTCCAGGTCACTGTCCCGCCGGAGGCGCTCGATCTCGTCGCTGGCGAGGTCGTCGAGATCCACGTCCTCACGACGGATGTTCCAGCCACGCTCGTCGGCGCGCGCGAGGAGCAGCAGGTCATCGATCAACGAGCGCATCCGCTGTGCCTCGGGCATCAGGGTGTGTTGAGCCAGTTCGGTGTTGAGCAGATCCGGATGCGCCTGCGCGACTTCGAGCGCCGAGATGATGGTGGCCAGCGGGCTACGCAACTCATGCGAAGCGTCGCCGACGAACCGCTGTTGCGCGGCATGGCCGGCCTCGATGCGGGCCAGCATCTCGTTCATCGTCACCGCGAGCGCGGCGATCTCGTCGCGGCTGTCCGGGACCGGCACCCGCTCCGTCAGATCCGAGGTGGTGATATCGGCGACCCGGGAGCGGATGTCGTCCACCGATCGCATCGAGCGGCGCACCAGCAGGTAGGTCGCGGCCGCCGATGCCGCGATCACCACGGGCGCGGCGACCGCCAGGGCGATGACCACGGTTCCCACCGTCGAGAGCACCAGCGGGCTGCCCTCGCCGACGACGACGGTGTAGCGCGCCTCATCGGGGCCGATGACGGTCTGCGCGCTGAAGCGGATCTCGCCGAACGGCGAATCATGCTCGGGCATACCGATCCGCAGGCCCGCGCCGACGTCGCCGACCGGGATCAACGGTGTGGACGGCGCTCCCGGGGAGCGCTGCAGCACCGTCCCCTCGGCGTCGATGACCTGCACGGCCAGCACCCGCGTGTCTGTGGCGAGCAATTCGTCACTCAGCGCCGCGGGGCCCCCGGCGGCGATCACCGCGGCCGCCCGGGCGACCCGCGCCGCCGCAGCGTTGTCGACCTCACTGAGCATCGAGCGGTACAGCACGCCCGCAAGCACCATCCCGGTGACACCGAGGGCGACGAAGACGACGCTGGCCGCGACGAACGCGGACCGGGCCGAGATCCCCCAGTCGCCGGGCCGGGCCAGTCCACGTCGCATCCGTCCACTGTGCCTCATACCGCCGATTGGGCGTGTGGCACACCATGTGCCCGCCGATCGCGCACAATGTGGCGGTGTCCGACAGCAGGCCGACCAGGAATGACGAGCAGGTGCACGAGTGGTTCCTGCACCGCGGTCTGCCCCTGGTGCTGACCCGCCGGGTGCGCTCCCGCGGGCTGATCGAGCGCTCGGCGCCGATGATCAGTTCGGTCGGCGCCCTCACCGCGTTGACCATGCTGTTGGCCGAGGTCACCGGTGATGGCCCGAATTACGGGTATGCGTTGCGGCTCGGAATCATCACGGCCGTGCTGCTGGCCGCCCCGTTCCTGCTCGTCGCGCTGCACCGGCGGTCCACCGTGCTGGGCGAGGTTGCCCGGCGCTGGGGCGCCTGGGGCGTGATGGCGATCTTCGTGGTGGTGATGCCGGTGACGGTGAGCGGCTGGTCGGGTGCGGCGGCCGCCGAGGCGCCCCTGTTCGTGCTGATCTCACTGCTGGCGATCTGGCTGACCTACCTGGGTTTCGGGTCGATCGCGGCGTGGGCCTTCCGGTTCGCCTGGGTTCAGCTGGGCGCACTCGGCACCCTGATGAGCAGGGCGCTGCCCCTGCTGATGCTGACCGTGGTGGTGTATTTCACCGGCGAGCTCTGGCAGCTTTCTGCCCGGATGACGCGCCAACGACTTTGGGAGACAGTCGGTTTCCTGGCGTTGGTGGCGCTGGTGTTCATGGTGACCACCATCCGTGACGAGGTACAGGCCCTGCGGGATGACCGTGCCGAACAGACCGATGCCGGACGGCTGCTGGTCGATACGCCCTTCACCGAACCGGCGAGTACCCGCACACCGCTCTCCCGTGCCGAGCAGATCAATGTCGTCGCGGTGATGGTGGTGTCCCAGGCCATCCAGGTGGTGCTGTTCACCGCCGGGCTGTTCGCCTTCTTCCTGGCGCTGGGCATCATCGCGATACCCTATGACGTCACCGTGCTGTGGGCCGGCGAACAGAGCTGTCAGGTCGGCCAACCGCCCTGTGCGGGAACCTGGTTCGGCGTGCACATCCCCATACCGCAGACAGTGGTGCATACCTCGTTGTTCGTCGCCGTGCTGTCCGGGCTCTACTTCACCGTCAGCACCAGCGTCGACCCCTTGTACCGGCAGCGCTTCTTCGATCCGCTGATCGCCGATGTCGCGGTGAGCCTCGCCGGACGTGACGCCTACCTGGAGCTGGAAGCCAGGCCCTGAGTCTGTTCGATCACCGTGCAAAGGCTGTGAAGTGGCTTTACACTTCCCTGGCTGCGCATCACCGGCGAATGTCCTGTGACTGGCAACCACCTGCGCAACACGGGATGAAGGGATGACGACCATGAGGAAGATGTTGCTGCCGGTGCTCGCGGCGACGTTCGCCGCGGGACTTGCGGTCGCGGCTCCGGCCAGCGCCGACGAAACAGGCTATTTCACCGAACTGACCGATTACGGGTATGGGGACACCTCCCAGGAAGTCGCCCTGAATCTCGGCTATTCGGTCTGCGAAGATCTCGCCAACGGTGTGCCCCAACAGGTTACGCTCGACGCGATCTACGAGAACACCAACGAGAACGTCGATGCCGCCGACGCGACATTCCTGTACAAGGCTGCGATCCTGCACCTGTGCTGACCGCTCTGCCCCAGTGCGTGCCCGCCACGACCAGGACGGCGCCGAGTACACCGAGCGCGGTGACCGGGTCCCCGGCCAACCCCACGCCGATGACCGCCGCCCACATCGGTTCGGTGCCCAGCAGCATGCTCATGCGCGCCGGCGTGCTGGACCGCGCCGCCCACGTCTGGGCGCCGAACGCGAAGACGGTGCACGCCACCGCCAGGTAGCCGGTCAGAGCCCAGTCGCGGCCGGACATCTGGGGCGCTGCGGCGAACTGTCCTAGCGCGCCCGCGGGCATCGCCGTCAGAATCGCCACGGTGGACAGCTGCACCAGCGTCACCGCCGCCGGATCCAGCCTGCGCACCGCCTGGGTCCGTGCCAGCACGGAGACGTGCACGGCCCGCAACACCGCCGCGACCGCGATCAGGACGTCCCCGGTGCCGGGCAGCGCGAAACCACCCGCCTGGGTCAGCGCTACACACCCGAGGACCACCAGCGCAGCAGGTGCGTAGAAGAGCGGCGCGACGGCGACCGAGCCGCCCAACAACGGAGTGATGACCACCGTCAGCGCCATGATGAGCCCCGCGTTGGACGCCGATGTCATTGTCACCCCGTATGTTTCGCATGCACAGATGGCGGTCAGGATGGTGCCGAACAACGATCCGGCGATCAGTTCGTCGCGGCGGATGTGGGCGATCCGGCGCCTGAGCACCACCGCGAGCACGCCGGCGGCGAGGCCGAATCGTAAGGCCAGGAAGGCCAGAGCGCCGTCCGCGTCCACGACCTCCTTGGTGGCGAGGTAGCTCGATCCCCACACCGCCGCGACCGCGAGCAGGGTGAGGTCGACGCGATGGCGGGTCACGTGGGCAAGCCTGCCGCGGCACCAACCATTCAGTCCAGCTACTTTTTCCACTGATGAACGGTAGTATTTCTACATGGATGCCCTGCGGTTGCGGATGCTGCGCGAGCTTGCCGACCACGGCACCGTCGCCGCCGTGGCCGATGTGCTCGCGATGACTCCGTCGGCGGTCTCCCAGCAGCTCAAGACCCTGCAGCGGGAGGCGGGGGTGGTGCTGCTGGAGCCGGCGGGACGGCGGGTACGACTGACCGATGCCGGGCAGGTGCTGGTCGGTCATGCAGAACGGGTGCTCGCCGCGCTGGATCGGGCGCAGGCCGACATGGACAGCTACCGGACCACCGCCCGCGGCCAGGTGACGGTGTCGTTCTTCCCGTCCGGTGCCGCAATGTTGTTGGCGCCCTTGATCGTCAACACCCGCAGGCAGGGAGTCGAGGTGATCGGCCGGGATGTCGACGTGCCGGCGGCCAGGGCCGCCCAGCAACTCGCCGACGTCGATGTGGTGGTCGTCCATCGCGATGAGCGTGACACCGCGTCCTGGGGCCCGAGGTTCACGTCGACGGAGTTGCTGCGCGAACCGCTGGACGTACTGCTACCGCCGGACCACCCGCTGGCGGGCAAGGCGCGCCTGGAACTCTCGGAGCTCGCCGATCAGGACTGGATTGGCGTCGAAGGTGGGCTGATGGTCGATGATGTGTTCAAGTCCATCGCCACCATCACCGGGGTGGCGCCCCGAATCACTCAACGGGTCAATGACTTCCGGGTGCTCGAGGAGCTGGTGCAGGCCGGTATCGGGATAGCGCTGCTGCCCCGCTACGTGGTGCTCGCACGCGGCCTGGTGCGCCGTCCGATCGGCGATGTCAAGCTCGCCCGGCGTATCGAGGCGGTGACACGTACCGGGGCCGAAGCCCGGCCCGCGATCGCGCTGGTGCTCGCGGAACTACGCGCGATCGGGGGCGTGGTGGCCGGTCAGTCGATGAGTGAATAGCTGTTCGCGAGGTCGTCCTGGAGCACTCTCGCGGGCTGCGTGGTGGTGTCGACGACAATCGGTGACGACGGCACGCATGTCTCGTAACGCCAACCCGGCGGTACCGACAACCGGTCGGCGAGGCCGGACAGATCCTGCAGACCGAGTGTCGGGTCGACAGTTTGGCTGTAGGTCTGCATGATCCAGCGCCTGCCGTCCGGGTCGACCAGCTGGTAGACCGGGCGGCCCGCATCGAAGGTGAAGATCGCTTTTCGGTCCACCTTGTTCTCGGTGTAGGCAGCGGGATTCATCGACGCAAGTTGCACCGTGGCCTGGCGATTCATCTCGAGGCCACCAAAGGTCGTGCGCTGCATCGATTCTCCGTCGGCTTTTCCGATGCCGCTCATCAGCCAGTACCGGGGGCCGTTCAGGATCGCAGCCACCGCCCCGACCTCCGCAGCAATCGCTGTGGCGTCGAGCCGGTCCCAGAGCTCACTGGGACAGTCGTTGAGCGGGAAGGTGTTGTATACCGTCGCCTCCGGACCGGAGTCCGTGACGCGGACCAACAACACCTCGCCGTACCGCAAGCCGAAAACACCGTCGCGCACCGATACGTCGGACACCTGGCCCCCTACAGGTACTGACCCAGATTCGACTCGGTGTCGATGGCGCGACTGGCCGACGAACTCTTGCCGGTGACGAGCGTGCGGATGTAGACGATCCGCTCGCCCTTCTTGCCCGAGATGCGAGCCCAGTCATCGGGGTTCGTCGTGTTCGGCAGGTCCTCGTTCTCGGCGAACTCGTCGACGATCGAATCCAGCAGGTGCTGGATTCGCAGACCCTTCGAACCGGTCTCCAGCACCGACTTGATCGCGTACTTCTTGGCCCGGTCCACCACGTTCTGGATCATCGCCCCGGAGTTGAAGTCCTTGAAGTACATGACTTCCTTGTCGCCGTTGGCGTAGGTGACTTCGAGGAACCGGTTGTCGTCGATCTCCGCGTACATCCGGTCGACGACCTTCTCGATCATCGTCTTGATGGTGAGCCCGCGGTCGCCGGCGAACTCGTCCAGGTCGTCGGTGTTCACCGGCAGGTTCTCCGTCAGGTACTTGGAGAAGATGTCCTGCGCGGCTTCGGCGTCCGGCCGCTCGATCTTGATCTTCACGTCCAGGCGGCCGGGCCGCAGGATGGCCGGGTCGATCATGTCCTCGCGGTTGGAGGCGCCGATGACGATGACGTTCTCCAGGCCCTCGACACCGTCGATCTCCGAGAGCAGCTGCGGCACGACGGTGGTCTCCACATCCGAGCTCACCCCCGTGCCGCGGGTGCGGAAGATGGAGTCCATCTCGTCGAAGAACACGATCACCGGGGTGCCCTCGGAGGCCTTCTCCCGGGCGCGCTGGAAGATCAGCCGGATGTGGCGCTCGGTCTCACCGACGAACTTGTTGAGCAGCTCGGGACCCTTGATGTTGAGGAAGTAGCTCTTGGCTTCCCGGGAGTCCTCGCCGCGCAACTCGGCCATCTTCTTGGCCAGCGAATTCGCGACGGCCTTGGCGATCAGCGTCTTACCGCAACCGGGCGGACCGTAGAGCAGCACGCCCTTGGGCGGCCGCAGCGAGTACTCGCGGTAGAGGTCCTTGTGCAGGAACGGCAGTTCCACCGCATCGCGGATCTGCTCGATCTGGCGGGTGAGGCCGCCGATATCGCCGTAGCTGACATCGGGCACCTCCTCGAGCACCAGATCCTCGACCTCGGCCTTGGGGATCCGCTCGAAGGCGTAGCCGGCCTTGGTGTCGACCAGCAGCGAGTCACCGGGGCGCAGCTTGCGCGGCGGTTCACCGTCGATGTCGAGCGGGATCTCCACGCCTTCGGGCAGGTACTCCACACCGACCAGCGGTTCGGCCAGCCACACGATGCGTTCTTCGTCGGCGTGGCCGACGACCAGGGCGCGATGTCCGTCGTCCAGGATCTCGCGCAGCGTGCTGATCTCGCCGACGGCCTCGAAGGCACCGGCCTCCACGACCGTGAGCGCCTCGTTCAGGCGGACCGTCTGGCCCTGCTTGAGTCCGCTGGTCTCGATGTTGGGCGACAGTGTGAGCCGCATCTTGCGGCCGGAGGTGAAGACGTCGACGGTCTCGTCCTCGTGGACCGCGAGCAGGACGCCGTAGCCACTGGGCGGCTGCCCGAGCCGGTCGACCTCTTCGCGCAGCGCCAGCAGTTGCTGGCGGGCCTCCTTGAGGGTGTCCATCAGCTTGGCGTTGCGCGCCGCCAGCGAGTCGATGCGGGCCTCGAGCTGCTGGACATCGCGGGCCGTGCGCAATCCGCTGCCGGCGCCCACCGCCCCCTCGAGTTGTTCACGCAGGGCGGCCGCCTCCCGGCGCAGCCTCTCCAGTTCGGCGGCGTCCGCTGCGGACATGCTGGATTCGTGGGGTGTTCCGAAATTCTCAGAACGCTCGGACTCACTCATGCTGCGCTCCCTCCCGCACCGAATGTTGGTGCAGTAACAACTTCAACGCTACCGGCGATTCAGCCTTTGTGTGCGGTCTAGGAATTCGACACACCAGCAACGCTGTTAACCTCCTTGCTTAGCTTGCCCCATTGAAAGGACCACTGTGATCCTCAAAACCCTCGCAATCGGCTTCGTCACCAGCGCCGCGGCAGCCGGCCTGGTAACCGCTGCGGCGACGGGCGTGTCGTCGGTTGCCGCCGGCAGTGCCCCGGCGATCACCCCCGTGGTGTGGGACACACCGATGCCGCAGGCGCCGGCGCCGGAGTTGCAGGCTCCGTTGACGCAGACCCTGACCGTGCTCGCCGGACCCGGCTCGTTCTCCGGAAAGGCCGCCTACATCCAGGGCGGGATCGGCCGTATCGAGTCCATCGCCGCCGACCGCGCGTACAACAACGCCGCCAGGGAAGGCAAGTTCCCGCTGACCTTCAACGTGCTCGACATCGACGTCAACGGCCCCGTCGCGACCGCCAACGTCACGGCCACCTCGGCCACCGGCGGCACCGCGACGCAACCCGTGACCTTCACGGCCGGCCCGAGCCCCACCGGCTGGCAGGTGTCCAGGCAGTCCGCGCTGGCGCTGCTCTCGGCGGCCGGCTGACTCACGCGCCGATGCGCCGCACGTCCGTAGCGGTCCTGAGCGCCACCACGGCTGTGGTGGCGCTCGGGCTCTCGGGCTGCGGCGCCGAGCCGATTCCACCCGCCCCGACCACCTCGAGCTCCGCACCCGCCGTCGCGGGCGCCCAAGCCGCACCACAAGCGCCCCTGCCGGCGCCCCAGTCCCTCACCGATGTCCTGGCCAAGCTGGCGGACCCGTCGGTCCCCGGTGAGCAGAAGGTCGACCTGGTGCAATACGCCACCCCGGAGGACGGCGCCGCGCTCGACCGTTTCGCCCAGGCCACCGTGGACGGCGGGCTGGCGCCGCTGACATTCCAGGCAGCCGACCTCAGCTGGTCACCGGCCGACTACGGCGACGTGGTCGCCACCGTCACGGTCGGCTCGGCCAACCCCGCACCGCAAGCGCGGCCGTTCACCTTCCCCATGCAGTTCACCCTCGACGAGGGTGCCTGGCAATTGACGCGGGTGACCGCGGACCAGTTGCTGGAGCTCGGGCCGGTGCCCGGCGCCTCGTCGGCCGCGCCTGCCCCGGTTGATCCGCCGCGGTAGCCGGCTCAGACCTGCGGGCGTTTGCGGCGCAGCGGGGGCGGGGTCACCGTGCCCGGCGCCAACTTGCGGGCGCTGATCAGGAACGCGGTATGCCCACGCATGTTGTGCTGCGGCCGTACCGCCAGCCCGACGACATTCCAGCCGCGCTGCATGGTCTCCCAGGATCTGGGCTCGGTCCAGCACTGCTGCTCCCGCAGCGCCTCGACGGTGCGGGAGAGCTGGGTGACGGTGGCGACGTAGACGATCAGCACGCCGCCGGCCACCAGCGCCGTCGACACGGTGTCCAGGACATCCCACGGGGCCAGCATGTCCAGCACGACGCGGTCCACCTGTGGACCCGCTTCCGGGTACTCGTTGAGATCAGCGATCCGCAGATCCCAGTTGGCCGGGCGCTCACCGAAGAAGGTCTCGACATTGCGGATCGCGTGCACGGCGTGGTCATCGCGCACCTCATAGGAGATCACCTGACCGGTCGGCCCGGCCGCGCGCAGCAGGGAACAGGTCAGTGCACCCGAGCCGGCACCGGCTTCCAGCACCCGTGCACCCGGGAAGATGTCACCCTCGTGCACGATCTGCGCGGCGTCCTTGGGGTAGATGACCTGCGCGCCGCGCGGCATGGACAGGACATAGTCGATCAGCAGGGGCCGCAGCACCAGGAACGGGTCGCCGTTGGTGGACTTCACGACGCTGCCCTCGGGCCGGCCGATCACGGTGTCGTGGCCGATGGCGCCGCGGTGGGTGTGGAACTCGCCACCCGGACTGAGCACCATCGTGTAGTGCCGCCCCTTGGGATCGGTGAGTTGCACGCGATCGCCGATGACGAACGGACCAGTGATTTGCACGGGGTCAGCCTGCCAGACGCGCCGCCGCGGCTACGAATTGTTGTCGGTCCGCGGGCCTAGGCTTGCGCTATGAGCGCCCCAGCACCCGCCCGAACCGGTTGGCGCCCGGCCCTGTCACCGTCGCGGGCCAGTGACTTCAAACAGTGCCCGTTGCTGTACCGCTTCCGGGCCATCGACCGGCTGCCCGAGCCGGTTTCCCCGGCGCAGCTGCGCGGGTCGGTGGTACATGCCGCGCTCGAAGAGCTCTACGCGCTGCCCGCCGCCGAACGCCTTCATGACACCGCGCTGACGTTGGTCGATCCTGCCCTGGACCGGGTGGTCGCCGAGGGCAGCAAAACAGGACTTGCGGTGGATCCCGATCTTCGTGCCGAACTGCTGCGCGACGCCCGAAAGCTGCTGTCGGGCTATTACCGCCTGGAGGATCCGACCCGATTCGACCCGCACAGCTGTGAGCAGCGCGTCGAGGTGGAGTTGGCGGACGGCACGCTGCTGCGCGGTTTCGTCGACCGGATCGACATCGCTGCGACCGGTGAGATGCGGGTGGTCGACTACAAGACCGGGAAGTCACCATCGGAGCTGTGGGCGCTGGCCGAGGCCAAGGCGCTGTTCCAGATGAAGTTCTATGCCGTCGCGCTGTGGCGGTCGCGCGGTGTGCTGCCGGCCAAATTGCGCCTGCTCTACCTGGCCGACGGCCAGGTGCTGGACTACTCCCCCGATATGGATGAGCTGGTGCGCTTCGAGCGGACCCTGACCGCGATCTGGCGGGCGATCCAGTCCGCGGGGAGCACCGGCGATTTTCGGTCCAAGCGGTCGAAGCTGTGTAGCTGGTGCGCACACCAGCAGCTCTGCCCGGAATTCGGGGGCACGCCGCCGGCGTACCCGGGATGGCCGCAGGAACCCGCACCTGACGGCAGGAGCGATGCAGAGCCGGCGGTCGAGTGAGCGACAGCCACTACCGGCGGCTGGACGAGTCCGACGGATTCCAGGTCTTCGAGTCGACGCCGGGTACCGCAAGCAACTGGGACTCCGCGATCCAGCACGGGTCACCGCCACTGGCGCTGTTGACCAGAACAATCGAGGAGCTCTATCCCGAGCGCCCCGAACTGCGGGTGGGACGGCTCGTACTCGACATCCTGGGAGCCATCCCGGTCGCCCCGGTGAAGGTGCGGGCCTGGGTGGAACGGCCCGGCGCCCGGATCACCATGGCGGTCGCCGAGATGCGCAGCGTTGACGGCAAGGACCGGGTTCTGGCTCGGGTGAGTGCCTGGCTGCTGGCCACCAGCGACACCGCCGACGCCGTCACCGATCGCCATCCCCCGTTGGTGGAGGGCGCGGCGATGGACAATCCGCACGGGTGGGTCGGGGCCCCCGGCTACCTGGACACCGTCAGTTGGCGCAAGCAGCGGACCGACCCGGGCGAGCCGGCCGTGGTGTGGATGAGTCCGCTTGTGCCGCTGGTGGCTTCCGAGCCGGTGACCGATCTGCAGCGGTTGGCGATGGTCGTCGATTCCGCCAATGGCGTCGGCGCAGCGCTCGATCCCGACAGGTTCGTGTTCATGAACACCGACACCGCGGTCCATCTGCACCGTGCGCCCATCGGCAGTGACTTCGCGCTGCGCGCCCGCGGTTCGATCGGCCCGGACGGCATCGGGGTGACGACCGCGGATGTCTTCGATCGCGACGGATTCATCGGAACGTCGGCGCAGACGCTCCTCGTGCAGCGGAGGTAAGAGCGGTGATCGAACCGCTGCAGCGCCAGTTCGATCTCGCGTGGGCGCTGACCGACTTGCATCTGTCGGCGCTGTCCGACGACGACTTCCTCTGGGAGCCGACGGATCTGGTGTGGACGATGCGCATGGACGACACCGGGCGCTGGTGTCCGGACTGGGCCGAGACGGAACCGGAACCCATCCCGGTGCCGACCATCGGGTGGATCAGCTGGCACATCGTCTTCTGGTGGTCGTCGGCGCTGGATGCAGTGACCGGACGGCCGCTGCGGCCACCCGCCGAGACCGCGTGGCCGGGCCCCGCCGACGCGGTCCCCGCGATCCGGGCGCTGCATGCGCAGTGGCGGGCGGTCCTGGCGAGGCTGAGCCCGCCCGATCTGGACGCGCCATGTGCCTTCCCGTGGGGCTCGGCCGCGGAACGGACGGTTGCCGACACCGTGCTGTGGTTGAACATCGAACTGGCCAAGAACGGATCCGAGATCGGCCTGCTGCGGATGATGCGCGCCACGGCGTAGATATATTTACTTGTATCTATATAGATGCAATGCAATACTTCTGGCATGGATGTGTTCGAAGCCGTCGCCGAACCGAGTCGGCGCACCCTGCTCGACGCGCTGCGACACGGCGAGCGCACCGCGGGCGAACTGGTGGACACCTTGCCCGGGCTGACCCAGCCGACGGTGTCCCGTCATCTCCGGGTGCTGCGCGAGGTCGGCCTGGTCGAAGTCCGTTCCGACGCCCAGCGGCGCATCTACGCCCTGCGCGCCGACGGTCTCGTCGAGATGGACGCCTGGATCGAGTCCTACCGGCACTTCTGGGCCGGTCGCCTCGACGCACTCGAAGGGCATCTGCAGGAGACGTTCGGGGAACCGTCATGACCGCCCATGACGGCCGGGTGGTCGTCGACGGTGAGCGTGTGGCGCTGCATTTCGAACGACGACTGCCCTACCCGGTCGAGCAGGTGTGGACCGCGATCACCGATCCGGTGCACCGCGGAAAATGGATGGGCCGCACCGTGATCGACCCCCGCGAGGGCGGCACCATCGAGACCGTGGCCTCCGGCCCGCCGCTGCCGCCCGAACGCAAACGGATGACCGGCCGGATCCTGGTGTGGGATCCACCGCACGTCTTCGAACACGAATGGCTGCAGCCCATCGTCGAGCCCGGCGTGGTGCGCTATGAACTCACCTCCGACGGCAACGGCACGTTGTTGCGGCTCAGCCATCGAGGACTGAGCGTCCCGAACGCGAACGGCTTCCGCACCGGGACGCATGCCTATCTCGACCGGCTCACCGCATTGCTCGCCGGTGAATCGCTACCCAACTGGGCTCAACGCGTGCAAGCCATCTCGGGCTTCGCGCCGACAGGTGAGGAGTTCTCATGACCGACAACGCCTTCGGGAACCGGCCGGCGATCGTCATCGCCTACCACTCCGGATTCGGGCACACCGCGACGCTGGCCTCCGCGGTCGCCGACGGTGCGCACGCCGACGGCGCCGACGTCACCACGGTGGCCGTCGACGCGATGACCGATGCGGATTGGGCGACACTGGACGGCGCCGACGCAATCATCTTCGGGACCGCGACCTACATGGGTAACGTCTCGGCCGGGTTCCAGGCCTTCGCGGAACAGACCGGCCGGCGTTGCATCACCGGCGCGTGGCGGGACAAGGTTGCGGCGGGATTCGCCAATTCCGGCAGCAAGAGCGGGGACAAGCTGACCGCCCTGATCTCGCTGACGGTGTTCGCCGCCCAGCACCATATGCACTGGGTCAGTCTGGGTCTGGGGCCGGGCTGGAATTCCGCCGCGGGCACCGAACACGACCTGAACCGGCTCGGTTTCTGGCTCGGCGCCGGCGCGCAGACCGACGTCGACGCCGGACCCGAGGACGTCCACCCCGCTGATATCGCCACCTGCCGCCATCTCGGGCAACGCGTCGCCGCGGTGAGCGCCCAACTGATCGCCGGTCGGGCGGCTAGTTCAGCGGCTTGAGATCCTGCAGCAGGGTGGGCACCAACTCGCTGACGGTGGGATGGATGTGCATGGTGCGTGAGATCGCGGTGTAGGGCAGCTTGGCGGTCATCACATCCAGGATCGCGTGCACCACCTCGTCACCGCCGACCCCGAGGATCGAGGCCCCCAGGATCTCCTCGGTGTCGGCATCGACCACGACCTTCATGAAGCCCTGGGTCTCGCCCTTTTCCACCGCGCGGCCGACACGGGTCATCGGGCGCGTGCCGACAAGGGCTTTCCGGCCGCTGCGGCGCACTTCGTCTGCGGTCATACCGGCGCGGCCCAGCGGTGGGTCGATATAGAGCGCGTAGGTGGGGACGCGGTCGCTGACCCGACGCGGATCATCGTCGAGCAGATTGGCCGCCACGATCTCGAAATCGTTGTACGAGGTGTGGGTGAAGGCACCCTTGCCGTTGCAGTCCCCCATCGCCCAGATGTGCTCGACGTTGGTGCGCAGGGTGTCGTCGACCTCGATGTAACCTCGGCCGTCGGTGCGCACACCGGCGTTCTCCAGGCCGAGGTCGTCGGTATTGGGTACCCGTCCGACGGCGATCAGGGCATGGCTACCGGCAATCGGGGCGGCACCGGATCGCGTGGTCACCTCGAATCCGTTCTGCACCTTGGTGAACCGGATATCGTCGGCGCCGGTGTGAATCTCGATGCCCTCGGCTTCCAGGATGCCGCGGATCGCCGCCGAGACATCCTCGTCCTCGCGTGACGTCAGTCGGGGCCCACGTTCGATCACCGTCACCCGCGCACCGAACCGCCGGTACATCTGGGCGAACTCCAGGGCGATGTAGCTACCGCCGATGACGACGAGGTGTTCGGGCACGGAATCGAGTTCCAGCACCGACACATTGGTCAGATAGTCGATATCGGACAGGCCCGGCATGTCCGGCACCACGGCACGGCCACCGACATTGAGGAAGATACGTTCGGCGCGCAGCAGCCGGCCGTCGAGATCGATGGTGTGTGGGTCGGTGAACCGGGCATGCCCGCGTAACAGGGTGGCGCCGTCCATGCCCTCGAGCCAGTTCTCGACTCCGTGCCGGTCGCCCTGCACGATCTTGTCCTTACGCGCCTTCACCTTGGCCATGTCGACGGTCACCTCGCCGGTGCCGATACCGAATTCCGCTCCGCGGCGCGCGATGTGGGCCGCATGCGCACTGGCGACCAGCGTCTTGGTGGGGATACATCCGTAGTTGACGCAGGTGCCGCCGACCAGTTGTCGTTCGATGACCGCGACCCGCTGCCCGGCTCCGGTCAGCCTGCCGGCCAGCGGCGGTCCCGCCTGACCCGCGCCGATGATGATGGCGTCGAAGTCGGTCACCGGCCCTGCCATCAGACGAGGCTGACGAGGAACGCGACGAGGAATCCACCGCCCACGGCAATGGCGTCTTCGATGAACGCTCCGGGCCGGTCGTTACCGTCGTTGGATGCCGACAATCTGCTGCGCAATTCGGCACCTGCCAAGGTGCCGAGCACCGCGCCGACCATTCCGGCACCCGTTGCCGAGAAGGTGTGGAAGAACGCGCTGCCGATGACCGCGCCGGCGAAGCCGCCTGTGATCAGCCGGGCGATGAACTGCGGGGGTACCTTGCGGCTCGGTGTCTTCGGGAGCTGATCGGTGATCAGTTCGCCGACGAGCAGAATGCTCAGCACGGTGACGGTGATCGGGTGCCCGACCCATTCCGACCACTTGTCGGTGACGTCGATCCAGCCGAGCATCGCACCCCACGCGACCACCGCCGGTGCCGTCATCGCGCGTAGTCCGGCGATCACACCGATCAGTAAGGCCAGCACCAGAACGAGCACCTGCGTCATCGGACCTCCATGCGGTGGATGGACATCCGGACGCTAACACGCGCGACGGCATCGCGCGTCACGATCAGAACCGGCAGAACCTGATGTCGGAGGCCAAAATTGCCTTGGCGCCGATGGCGGCGAGCTCGTCCATGATGGCGTTGACATCGCGGCGCGGCACCAGTGCGCGCACCGCCACCCAGTCCGGATCGGCCAGCGGTGCGATGGTGGGCGATTCGAGCCCGGGGGTGACCGCGCTGGCCTCCTCGAGCACGCTGCGTGGGCAGTCGTAGTCGAGCATCAGATACTGCTGGCCGAACACCACACCCTGTACCCGGGCGGTGAGTTGATCACGCGCGGGATCCGCCTCGGTGTCCGCGCGCTCGATCAGGACCGCCTCGGAATCGCACAGCGACTCACCGAAGGCCACCAGATTGTGCAGTCCCAGGGTGCGACCGGATCCGACGATATCGGCGATGACATCGGCGACACCGAGCTGGATGGAGATCTCCACGGCGCCGTCCAGGCGGATGACGGTGGCCTCGATGCCCTTGTCCGCCAGATTCTTACGGACCAGGTTCGGATACGCGGTGGCGATCCGCTTACCGGCCAGCGTGTCCACCGTCCAGTCCTGTCCCCTGGGCGCGGCGTACCGGAACGTCGACGAACCGAAGCCGAGCGCCAGCCGCTCGCGGACGGGGGCTTCGGACTCGGCAGCCAGGTCGCGGCCGGTGATGCCGAGATCGAGTTCCCCGGAGCCCACGTAGATCGCGATGTCCTTGGGCCGCAGGAAGAAGAACTCGACATTGTTGGCGGGGTCGACGACGGTCAGATCCTTGGGATCGGTCCGCCGCCGGTAACCGGCCTCGGACAGGATCTCGGCGGCCGATTCGCTCAGCGCCCCCTTGTTGGGCACCGCGACGCGCAGTGTTGACATCACAGGTTCCGGTACACGTCGTCGAGGCTCAGGCCGCGCGAGAGCATCAGCACCTGGGTCCAATACAGCAGCTGGCTGATCTCGTCGGCGAGCGCTTCATCGCTCTCGTGCTCGGCGGCCAGCCAGACCTCCCCGGCCTCTTCGAGGATCTTCTTGCCCAGGCCGTGCACGCCGGCGTCCAGCGCGGCCACGGTGCCGCTCCCGGCGGGCCGGGACTGCGCTTTCTCGCTGAGTTCGGCGAACAGGCCTTCGAAGGTCTTCACGGGCAGCGATTGTTTCACGTGTGCGGGGGAACACCCAAGACGCGGTGACCATCACGCCGAACCGGAGGCGCCCAGCCTGCTGAGCAAGGCGGGCACCTCGGCGGGTGTGACCGGGGTGCTGAAGAAGAAGCCCTGGCCGGTGTCACAGCCGTGCTGGATCAGCCAGCCGGCGGTATCGGCGTCCTCGACACCTTCGGCGACCACCGAGAGCCCGAGGCTGTGGGTCAGGTTGATGACGGCGCCGACGACCGCCGCGGCCCGTGCGTCGGTGGTGACGTCGGCGACGAACTGGCGGTCGAGCTTCACTTCGTCGATGGCGAGGTCCCGCAGGTAGGACAGCGCCGAGTAGCCGCTGCCGAAGTCGTCGATGGCCACCCGCACGCCCCGTTCCCGCAGCTCGCGGAGCACCGCCTTGACCGTGCCTACCTCGGTCAGGACGATGTCCTCGGTGATCTCGACGGTCAGCACGTCATGCTCGAGGTGACGGCGGTCTAGGGCGTGTCTGATAAATGCGGTAGCCAGAGTGTGATGGCCCTTAGGACTGCTGCGCCGCGGTAGACGATGGCGAGTTTGTCGTAGCGGGTGGCCAGACCGCGCCATTGTTTGACGACGTTGAAGTTGCGTTCGATGACGTTGCGGCCCTTGTAGTCTTCGGCATCGAAGGCTGGTGGTCGCCCGCCTTGGGTGCCACGACGTTTGCGGTGGCCGATCTGATCGGACGGTTCGGGAATGACTGCGACGATCCCTCGTCGTCGCAGCCGCTGTCGAGTCGCTCGGCTGGAATAGGCCTTGTCGCCACGCAGGCGATCAGGCCGCGTGCGTGGCCGCCCCCGACCGCAGCGCTCGACCTTCAGGTGGGCGAGCAAATGCTCCAGAACCGGTCCGTCGTTGGCTTGGCCAGCGCCCACGAGCACGACCAACGGTCGTCCGTGGCCGTCGACGAGTTGATGGATCTTGCTGGTCAGTCCGCCGCGGGAGCGGCCAATGCCGTGGTCAGGCGGCTCGCTGGCCAGATTTGTGTAATTCGACCCAGCCCCCTGTGTCACGGGTGATGTTCGTGGCATGTTGATGAGCACGGGCGATCGTGGAATCCACCGACACCGACCAATCGATGATCCCGGCTTCGTCGGCGGCAGCCAGCAACCGCGCCAACACCGCATCCCAGGTGCCCTCTGCGCTCATCCTTCGATGCCAGGTCCAGATCGTCTGCCACGGCCCGAACGCCTCGGGAACGTCGCGCCAGGCGATGCCGCACCGGTACCGGTAGATGATCCCCTCGAGCATCTGGCGGGCATCCCGAAAAGGCCTGCCCTTCTTACCTGTCCGAACAGGAAGAAGCTCTTCAATCAACGACCACTGAGCATCGGTGAGAAGCTGAAACCGCGACATGGCCTAAGTGTCAGCCGAAACACCCGAAACATTTGTCAGACACGCCCTAGTTCCTGACAGAGGCGGTCGGGTAGTCGTGTGTCCCGCAGCATCGGCGCGAAGAAGTTGATCGCGACGGCGATGTCCAGATCCTGCGAGTGCCAGGCGGCGGCGTCGTCGAGCACCTTGCGGACCACGATGTCGGATACCGGGCCCATCAGGCCGTGTTGGCGCACCAGGGACAGGAAAGCATCGGGGCGCAGCGTGCCCAGCCGGGGATGTGGCCAGCGCAGCAGCGCTTCGACGCCGGTGACCCGTCCGCTGCTCAGAGTCACCTTGGGTTGATAGGCCACCTCGATGGTGCCGCGATCGACCGCGTCGCGAAGCTCGCCCAGCAGGCGGATGCGCTCGGCGCCCCCGCCCGGGCCCCGGCGGGGACGGTGCTTGTGATCGACGGGGTCGACATGCGCGGTGGGCAGGTCGGCGGCGAACGTCCGGACGTCTGCCGCCGACCGTTTGGCGGCGTACATCGCGAGGTCGGCGCGCCTCATCAGGATCTCCGCAGTCAGGTCCGGCTCCTTCTCCGAGGCCGTCGCCACACCGAGACTCGGTCGCAGGAACACCTCATGGCCGTCGACGTCGAACGGCCGCTCGAAGGCCTCGACCACCCGTTGCGCGACCATCTGGTGGTCATCGGCACCGCCCTCCAGCAGCATCATGAACTCGTCACCGCCCAGGCGCGCGACGGTGTCGCCGGTACGGACACAGTCCAGGAAGCGTTGTCCGGCCCCGACCAGCAGGCGATCCGCGACCGGGTGACCCAGGCTGTCGTTGACGAGCTTGAAGTCGTCGAGATCGATCGAGATCACCGTGATGGGCCGGGAATCACGGACGCGCAACAGCATCGCGTGGTCCAGACGTTCGTTGAACAATGTCCGATTTGCCAAGCCGGTCAAAGGATCTCGTAGCGCCTGGTCGGCCGCTGCGGTCAGCAGCTGCCGGTTGTCCCATGCCGAGAGGATCTGCCGTCCGCACACGACGCACACGATCAGCTGCACCAGCACGCTCTCCAACCCACGCATCACCACCGGCGGGCCGAGGACGCCCGCGAAGAACAACGGCACGTAGGGCAGCCACAGCGAAGAATGGGACGGCACCGGCGCCGGGCGGTCGGGTGCCGGCGGCGGGAGTCGGCTCAGCACCGCCGCGGCGGCGAACAGGGCCATCGCGGACGCCCACAGCAGATCGATGACATGCCCGGTGCGGTAGCTGCCGTCGACGATCAGGAACGTCAGGGTGACGTCGGCGACGGTGATCAAGGTGATGGCGACGGTGATCACCGCCAGCGCCACGGGCCTCCGGCGGCGCGAGCGTGCAAGGGCGAGAACCGCGATCGAGAGCACCACCATATCGGCCAGTGGAGTGACCAGTGCCAGCGTCAACTCGAGGTTGTGGTGACGCAGCGTGTCGAAGACGCGGTTCAGGCTGAAGATCCACACCAGCAGAAACAGGCACAGGGAGACCGTCAGTGCGTCGAGTGCCAGATGCACCCGGGAGACCAGGGTCCCCGTCGCGAGCAGTTGAGACAACCCCACTGCGACGAGCACGTTGAACAGCAGATAGAACAAATCGGCCGGTGACGGCGACGGCGGCTCGCGCAGGACGATGTCGTAGACCAACCAGATCACGTCACCGATCGCCCAGGTCGCCAGCGCCGCGGCCAGGAAGATCCAGGCCAGACGCGCAGGTCCGTCGGCGGCGCGGGCGGCCAGTGCGGCACGCGCGGCCGCGAAAGCCGCCAGCACCAACGAGATGGCGTCATTGACGACGGCGAGGTGGGCGGCGTCGCGCTCCAGCACCATCACCAGTGCCAGCGCTGCCACCAGCACCCACGGCACCGCGATCGCGGCGATATCGCGCGCAGGCAACCGGCCGGAGTCCAACTGCTCACCCCCCACTGACCATGGCGCTCCCGGCACTCAAGGTAACGGTGGCACGCACCTGTCGCAGATCACTGCGGGCACATCCCGAGGTCAGTTCGTGACGGGCTTGTCTTCGTGCAGCACCTCGGCGTGCATGTCCTCCAGGGATACTCCCTTGGTTTCGCGGACCCATCTCATCACGAACAGGAACGACAGCACCGCGCACAGCGCATAGAACCCGTAGGCCAGACCCAGGTTGTTCCGCAACTCCGGGAAGGTCACCGTGATCAGCCAGTTGGCCGCCCACTGACCGGCCGCGGCCAGGCCGAGGGCGGCAGCGCGGATGCGGTTGGGGAACATCTCACCGAGCAGCACCCACACCACCGGGCCCCAGGACATGCCGAAGGCCACCACGAACAGGTTGGCGGCGATCAGCGCGATCACGCCGGACGCGCCCGGCAGGCTCGGTGTCCCATCGGGATTCACGCTGGCGTTGGCGAAGATGACCGCCATGGTGGCCAGTGTGACCCCCATGCCGGCCGAACCGATCAGCAGCAGCGGCTTGCGACCGATCTTGTCGATCAGCGCGATCGCGATCAGGGTGGTGAGCACGTTGATCACCGAGGTGATCACCGTGTAGACGGCCGACTCGTCGGCGCTGAACCCGACCGCCTGCCACAGCACGTTGGAGTAGTAGAAGATGACGTTGATACCGACGAACTGCTGGAAGATCGACAGCCCCAGGCCCACCCAGACGATGCTGTAGATACCCCCGGTCGGCTTCTTGAGGTCGCGCCAGGACGGCTTGTCCTCGCGCTCCAGGGTGTCCCGGATCCTGGTGATCGTGATCTCCAGGTTCTTCTGCCCGAGCAACATGCTCAACACCCGGCGCGCTTCCGGAATCTTGTGACTGGCAACGAGATAGCGTGGCGACTCCGGGATGGTGAAGGCCAGCACGCCGTACAGCACGGCGGGGATTGCCATGGCCAGGAACATCCAGCGCCAGGCGTCCAGGCCCAGCCACAGCACCTCGTTGGGCCCGCCCGCCGCCCACTGCAGCAGCCAGTTGACGACGAAGGAGGCGAAGATGCCCAGCACGATGGCCAGTTGCTGCAGGGAGCCCAGCCGTCCGCGGATCTGCGGGGGCGAGGTCTCGGCGATATAGGCCGGCGCGATGACCGACGCCACGCCGACGCCGACACCGCCGACGATGCGGAACAGCACCACCGTCCAGACCTCGTGCGCCAGCCCGGTGCCGAAGGCACTGATCAGGAACAACACGGCCGCGATCTTCATCACCGCGATGCGGCCGATCTTGTCCGCGATCCGGCCCGCCGTCATGGCCCCCGCCGCGGCGCCCAGCAGCGCCGAGGCCACTGCGAAGCCCAGCTCGGCGTTGCCGATACCGAAGTCTTCCTGGATCGAGGACACCGCGCCGTTGATCACCGCGCTGTCGTAGCCGAACAGCAGACCGCCGAGCGCGGCGACGGCCGCAATCCGCACCGCCGTGCGACCGGAACTGAAACCGGAATCGTCGTCGAGGAACGAGGCTTCGTCGCCTCCGACCGGACCGTGCGTCATGGATAGTCCTTCCACCCCGTGCCGTGATGCGTGTCACATCACAATCGCACAGTCGCGACCCGAAATGGTCTGGATCAGGCGGTGCGTTCGTCCAATTCGGTGCCCAGTTCGGCGTGCACATCGCGCAGGTGGTGCACCGTCAGATCGGCCAGTGACTCCGCGTGGCGGCGCCGGGGACCCGCCGGCACCTCGATTTCGTTGGGAATCACCAGCACTGCGCATCCTGCGGCCTCGGCAGCCGTGGTGCCGGTGACCGAATCCTCGATCGCCAGGCAATGCTGAGGGTCCAGGTCCAGCAGCGCGGCGGCCCGCAGATACGGGTCCGGAGACGGCTTGCCCGCGGGCACCTCGTCCCCGCACACCGTGACGCTGAAGTAGTGGCGGCCGATGCTGTTGAGGGCCTTCTCCGTGAGCCCACGGCGGGTGTTGGTCACCAGCGCCATGGTGACCCCGGCGGCGGACAGGTCATCGAGCAGCTCGCGTGCGCCCGCACACCACGGCAGTCCGGTCTCGAAAAGCTCACCGACATAGTCGTGTAACCAATCGGCTGTCTGTGCGAGGTCCACCGGGTCGGGTTGCAGGCCCAGGTCGGCGTACACGATCCGCATCACGATCTCGCTGGAGCCGCCGATCGTGGTGGCGCGGACCTCTTCACTGAGCTCCCGCCCGTGCCGGCGGTAGAACTCCTGGAGGCCGATATCCCATAGCTTTTCGGAGTCGACGAGGGTGCCGTCCATATCCCACAGCACTGCACGCATGTTCCCGATTGTCTCATCGATCGCGGTGGGCCCGAAAATCTGAGCCTGTCGGCGGGCCGGGCTAGCGTGGTCGCCATGACGGTTCTTGTGACGGGTGCCACCGGCAATATCGGCCGCCGGGTCGTGGATCGACTTCTGGACCTGGGTGTCTCGGACATCCGTGCCCTGACCTCGGACCCGGCCAAGGCGAATCTGCCCGCGGGTGTGGAAGTGGTCACAGGATTTCTGGGTAGGCCCGAGACCTTGTCGCCCGCACTCGCCGACGTCGACCAGATCTACCTGGCGCCGTTCCCGCGCACCATCGGCATCACCTGCGAGATGATCGCCGCGGCGCGGGTCAGCTATGTGGTGGCGCTGTCCGGTGCCGCGCACTGGCAGGAACACGCCGACAGGATCGCCGCCACCCCGGTGCCCAGCACACAACTCGGGCCCGGCGAGTTCTGCGAGAACTTCGCCATGTGGGCGCCGCAGATCAGCACGGGCGTGGTGCGTGACGTGGCGCCCGAGGCCGTCCAGTCACCGGTGTCCATGGACGATATTGCCCGGGTGGCCGCGCAACTGCTGGCCGACCCGACGGACGCGCACCTGGGCCAGATGTATGAGTTGACGGGACCGGAGGCGATCACCCGTGCGGAGATCGCGCGTCAGATCGGTGCCGGCCTCGGCGCCCCCGTGCAGATGCAGCGCTGCGACCGGGCCGAAGCCGACGCGCTGCTGCGGCCGGTGATGGGCGACGGCGTGGACTGGTACCTGGACCTGTTCGACGGCGACACCGGACCGCAGCACGCCAACGATCTGGTCGAGCAGTTGACCGGCTCGCCCGCGCTGTCGATGCGACAGTGGGCGGCCGGCAACCGAGAGCTGTTCGCGCCGAACTGATCTGGGCCGGGTTCAGTCCTCCGGGTTGTAGCCGAGATTGGGGCCCAACCAGCGCTCGGCTTCGGCCAGCGTCCAGCCCTTGCGCTTGGCGTAGTCGGCCACCTGGTCCTGGGCCATCCGGCCGACCACGAAGTACTGCGACTGCGGGTGGCTGAAGTACCAGCCGCTGACCGCGGCGCCGGGCCACATCGCCATCGACTCGGTGAGCTCGATCCCGGTGCGCTCCTTGACGTCCATCAGTTCCCACAGCGTCACCTTCTCGGTGTGCTCCGGGCAGGCCGGGTACCCCGGTGCCGGTCGGATTCCGCGGTACTTCTCCGCGATGAGCGCCTCGTTGTCCAACTGCTCATCGGGCTGGAATCCCCAGAACTCCTTGCGGACCCGCTGATGCATCCGCTCGGCGAACGCCTCCGCCAGCCGGTCGGCCAGCGATTCCAGCAGGATCGCGTTGTAGTCGTCGTGGGCCGCCTTGAACTCGTCGATCTTGGCGTGGCTGCCGAGCCCCGTGGTGACGGCGAAGGCGCCGACGTAATCGGCGAGACCCGTCTCTTTGGGCGCGACGAAGTCACCCAGCGACCGGTTCGGGATGCCGTCCCGGTGCTCGCCCTGCTGGCGCAGGTTGAGCAGCGTCGTCTGCACCTCGGTCCGGGTCTCGTCGGTGTAGACCTCGATATCGTCCCCGACGACGTTGGCCGGGAAGAACCCGATCACGCCGTTGGCGGTCAGCCACTTCTCCTTGATCAGGGTGTCGAGCATCTCCTGCGCGTCGTCGTACAGTTTGCGTGCCGTCTCCCCCGAGACCGGGTTGTTGAGGATGTCGGGGAAGCGCCCCTTCATCTCCCAGGCGTTGAAGAACGGCTGCCAGTCGATGTACTCGCGCAATTCGGCCAGGTCGTAGTCCAGGAATTCCCGCACGCCGAGACCCTGCGCGGGCACCGGCGGCGTATAGCCCTCCCACTCGATCGGCGTCCGGTTCGCCCGGGCCTTCTCCAGGGTCAGCATCGGCCGTTCGCTCTTCTGGGCGTGCCGTTCGCGAAGCGATGCGTAGTCCTTCTCGGTGGCATCAAGCAGGGGACCCCGCTGCTTGTCGTCGAGCAGCGCCGCGGCCACCGGCACCGAACGGGACGCGTCCTTGACCCAGACCACCGGACCGCTGCGACGCGGTGACACCTTCACCGCCGTGTGCGCACGCGAGGTGGTCGCACCGCCGATCAGCAGCGGGATCTGCAGGCCCTGACGTTCCATCTCGACGGCGAAGTTGACCATCTCGTCCAGCGACGGGGTGATCAGGCCGGACAGCCCGATGATGTCGGCATCGTGCTCCTTGGCCGCGTCCAGGATCTTCTGGGCGGGCACCATCACCCCGAGGTCGATGACCTCGTAGTTGTTGCACTGCAGGACCACCCCGACGATGTTCTTGCCGATATCGTGCACGTCGCCCTTGACGGTCGCCATGATGATGGTGCCGTTGGTGTCCTTCGCCTGACTGGCGCCGGACTCCTCCTTCTCCTTCTCGATGAACGGCAGCAGGTAGGCGACGGCCTTCTTCATCACCCGGGCCGACTTCACCACCTGGGGCAGGAACATCTTGCCCGCACCGAACAGGTCGCCGACGACGTTCATCCCGTCCATCAGCGGGCCCTCGATGACCTCGATCGGCCGGCCGCCCGCCGCGGCGATCTCGGCCCGCAGTTCCTCGGTGTCGGCATCGACGTCGGCATCGATGCCCTTGACCAGAGCGTGGGTGATGCGTTCGCGGACGGGGAGGCTGCGCCACTCGGCGGCCTGCGGATCTTCGGTCTTCTCCGACTTGTTGAACCGCTCCGCGATCTCGAGGAGCCGTTCTGCTGCGTCCTCGCGACGGTTGAGCACGACGTCCTCGATGCGGTCGCGCAGCTCGGGGTCGATCGAGTCGTACGGCACCAGCGCGCCGGCGTTGACGATGCCCATGTCCAGGCCCGCCTTGATGGCGTGGAACAGGAACACCGCGTGGATCGCCTCGCGGACCGGGTTGTTGCCGCGGAAGGAGAACGACACGTTGGAGATGCCGCCGGAGATGTGCACGCCCGGCAGGTTCTCCTTGATCCAGGCGCAGGCCTCGATGAAGTCGATCCCGTAGGTCGCGTGCTCCTCGATGCCGGTGGCCAGCGCGAAGCAGTTCGGGTCGAAGATGATGTCCTCGGCCGGGAAGCCGACCTCTTCAGTCAGGATCCGGTAGGCCCGCCCGCAGATCTCCTTGCGGCGCTCCAGGTTGTCGGCCTGGCCTTGTTCGTCGAAGGCCATCACGACCACGGCGGCGCCGTACTTGCGGCACAGCCGGGCCTCGCGGACGAACTTCTCCTCGCCCTCCTTCATGGAGATCGAGTTGACGATCGGCTTGCCCTGCACGTTCTTCAGGCCCGCCTCGATGACCTCCCACTTGGAGGAGTCGATCATCACCGGGACGCGGCTGATGTCCGGCTCAGCCGCGATCAGCTTGGTGAACCGGTCCATCGCGGCGACGCCGTCGATCATGCCCTCGTCCATGTTGATGTCGATGACCTGCGCGCCGACCTCGACCTGCTGCAGGGCCACCGACAGCGCGGTGTCGTAGTCCTCGGCCTTGATCAGGTTGCGGAAACGGGCCGAGCCGGTGATGTTGGTGCGCTCACCGATGTTCACGAACAGCGAATCGTCACCGATGTTGAGCGGCTCCAGACCCGACAGCCGGGTGGCCACCGGGATCTCCGGAAGCGCGCGCGGCGGCTTGCCCTCGACGACCTTGGCGATCTCGGCGATGTGCGGCGGCGCCGTCCCGCAGCACCCGCCGACCAGGTTGACCAGGCCGGCCTCGGCGAACTCGGCGATGTAGCCGGCCTGCGCCTCCGGGGACTCGTCGTACTCACCGAAGGCGTTGGGCAGCCCGGCGTTCGGGTAGCAGGAGACGAAGGTGTCCGCGATGCGCGCCACCTCCGCGATGTAGGGCCGCATCTCGGGTGCGCCCAGGGCGCAGTTGAGGCCGACGGCGATCGGCTTGGCGTGCCGGATCGCGTTCCAGAACGCCTCGGTGACCTGACCGGACAGCGTCCGCCCGGACGCGTCGGTGATGGTGCCCGAGATGATCACCGGCCAACGGCGTCCGCGCTGCTCGAACAGCGTCTCGACGGCGAACACGGCCGCCTTGGCGTTCAGGGAGTCGAAGATCGTCTCGATGATGATGATGTCGGAGCCACCGTCGACCAGTCCGTCGAGGGCTTCGAGGTAGGCGCCGACCAGCTGGTCGTAGGAGACGTTGCGGGCGCCGGGGTCGTTGACGTCCGGCGAGATCGACGCGGTGCGCGTCGTCGGCCCCAGCGCCCCGGCGACGTAGCGGGGCTTGTCGGGGGTGCTGAACTCGTCGCAGGCGGCGCGCGCCAGGGCGGCGCCGGCGTAGTTCAGCTCGTAGCTGAGGTCGGCCATGTCGTAGTCCGAGAGCGAGACCGCGTTCGCGTTGAACGTGTTCGTCTCCAGGATGTCGGCGCCCGCTTCGAGGTACTCGCGGTGGATCCCCTCGATGATCTGCGGCTGCGTCAGGTTGAGCAGGTCGTTGTTGCCCTGCAGCGCGGTCGGCCACTCGGTGAATCGCTCGCCGCGGTATCCGTCCTCGTCCGGACGGTCACGCTGGATCGCGGTGCCCATGGCACCGTCGATCACCATGATCCGCCGTTGCAGGGCCGCCGTCAGTTCGTCGGTGCAGTCGGGGCGGATGTTCGGCACAAAGGTGTCCGGTGCGCAGACTTCCGGCTTCGCGGCGTTCACAGGGCACTCCTTCCGTAGCGGAAGGCGTCCTTAACTCTGCCGAGCGTGGCGGATACCGAGGAGGAGCGCTGTCCCCCCGAGTAGCCGTTGCAACGCCTCTCGACGGTGAAAAGTCTACGTCGTCATCCAACAGAGTTTCGGACGCCATCTGGTGGCTGTGTCGGCAATGTGGCGGTTGACACGATCAACCGGATTGCCCCCAGGCGTATTTCATGTGTACACGGTGGCCTTTCCGGAGCTGGGTACCCGGCCACGAAATCGCCGGGCGGGGCGCTGCGGCTCATCACCGCGATACAGGGCTTACGCTGGCAGAGTGACACCGTCGGATGCGAGCGTGCCCGGCCTACCGGACCTGCAGAACACAGTCGTCGTGGCCGCTTTCGAGGGCTGGAACGACGCCGGCGACGCGGCCAGCGGAGCGCTGGAACACCTGGACTCCATCTGGGAGGCCGAAACCATCGTCGAGATCGATGACGAGAGTTACTACGATTACCAGGTCAATCGCCCGGTCATCCGGCAGATCGACGGGGTCACCCGCGAGCTGGTGTGGCCGTCGATGCGCATCTCGCACTGCCGCCCACCGGGCAGCGACCGTGACATCGTGCTGATGCACGGTGTCGAACCCAATATGCGGTGGCGCACCTTCTGTGCCGAGCTGCTGGCCATCGCGGACAAGCTGAACGTCGACACCGTCGTCATCCTGGGCGCGCTGCTCGCCGACACGCCGCACACCCGCCCCGTGCCGGTGTCCGGTGCCGCCTACTCGTCGGATTCGGCCAAGTTCTTCGGCCTGGAGGAGACCCGCTACGAGGGCCCGACCGGTATCGCCGGGGTGTTCCAGGACGCCTGCGTACAGGCCGGTATCCCGGCGGTGACGTTCTGGGCGGCCGTCCCGCACTACGTGTCGCAGCCGCCCAACCCGAAGGCCACCGTGGCGCTGCTGCGCCGGGTGGAGGATGTCCTCGATATCGAGGTGCCGCTGGCCGACCTGCCCACCGCGGCCGAGGAGTGGGAGGAGGCGGTCACCGAGATGACCGCCGAGGACGAGGAGATCGCGGAGTACGTGCAGTCCCTGGAGGAACGCGGCGACGCCGAGGTCGACATGAATGAGGCCGTCGCCAAGATCGACGGTGACGCGCTGGCCGCCGAATTCGAGCGATACCTGCGCCGCCGAGGCCGGTAGCGGCCCGTCAGACCTTTTCGGGCTGCGGTGCCTTCCAGGTGCCGTTGAGCGCGTCCGGCTTGGGCCAGTACAGCCGCAGCACCACCGTGAACGGCCCCTCCGGGGCGGGCAGCCAATTGGATTCGAGGTCCGGGCCGGGTGAATCGCGCTGGATGCGCAGCGTGTAGCCACCGTCGGGGTCGGCCTTCAGGCTGGGCAGCATCGCCGAATTGATCAGATACCGGTTGAGCGGATTGCTGACCAGTCGGCTGGCAGGCAGCTCGTACATGGTCAGCGACCAGAACGCGTTGACCGGCGGCAGCTGATCGGGCCCGAACCGGTAGGTGTACTGCCCCGCGCCGGTGAGCGGTGCGCCCGCGGCATCGTTGGCTGCACTCGGGTAGATGGCCTCGGCGGCGGTGTTGCCGTAAATACCCAGCGCCGCGCCGGCCATCCGGTACAGGTAGTTGCCGTTCAGTTCCTGTCTGGTCCCGAACAATTCGGCGGAGGTGACCTTGCCGGTGTCGATCTCGTTCTGTGTGAACGCCGCGAGTTCGGCGTTGCCGTCAGCCATGCCGCCCACGATCACCTCGCGCATCTCGGGGGTCAGCTCGTCGGCGTCGAAATCACCGTCGGCGCCGATACCGATCTGAGCGAACCGGTCCCGCAGCGCCTGTTCCTCGGGCAGCGCCGGGGCGAACCTCATGGCGAAGTTCAGGATCTCGAAGAACTGCGGGGATGTGCGCTGCTGTTCGGGAGTCAGCGGGGGTACGAAGTCGATCGCGGGCGCGGGTTCGGGTGACGGCTGGTTGAGGAACACCGACAACGGTGCCACCTGGTAGCCCGCCTGAATCTTCATCACGTTCTCGATATCGGACGGCCCGAACAGCTGGGTGCGATACAGCACGAAGGCCAGCTCGGTGTCCGATCGGATCACCTCGTCGATGCCCGCAGGCTTCTCACCCTGCCAACCGGGACCGGCGAGCAGATATCTCCCGCCGCCGTTGCCGGTGGTCCGGCTGCCCACATAGGCGAAGTTGCTGGTGTACCCGTCGACGAACTGCAACGAGTAGTAGCGGTCCTGTTCGATCGGCGGCACCGTGAGGACCAGCGGTTCAGCGCGCAGATCGGCGCCGACGGCGGAGTACGGGGTGTCCGAGTTCGGTGTCTGGATCGCCGTGTCGGCCGGCGTGTAGACCCGGGCGGTGTTGTGGATCTCGTTCCATCCGCCCTTGTACTCGGGGTTCTGCTTGTCCACGAAGTAGGCGTACTGGACCCGGTAGTTGTCCACCATCGGGAAGCCGTAGATGTAGGCGTCCTTGGCGATCGCACGGAGCTGATCGAGCGGTACCGGCTGTTGCTGCGGGGCCGTGGTGTCCGGCGACGCCGCCTCGGGTTCGCTGTCCTGGGTGCTGCAGCCGGCCAGGCAGGCGATCAGGGCCAGCACCCACAGCAGTCGGGTCACTGCTGTTCCAGGGATTCGATGCGGGCGCTGGTGGAGCGACCCAGGGCGGCGACCTCGGCGTCGAGCTTCGGCAACAGCTCCGGGGTGAACCTTCGGATGTCGCGCTCGCCGACAGGTGTGGACACCAGGGGTCTGATCCAGCGGAAGGCGCCCACCCAACGCGGGCAGTAGATGCGCTTCTTGCGTCCCTCGATGCCCTTGACGAATGCGGCGCCGCACGCGGTCACCGTGGTCGTGCGGTTCAGCGGGGTCGGCAGCTTCGAGAGCATCTCGCGGAAGGTGGACAGATCGGCCTTGGCGTCCTGCACCAGCGGGGTGTCGATCCAGCTCATGTGCGCCGACCCGACATCCACGCCGCGGTGGGCGACCTCGAGCCGCAAGGTGTTGGCGAAGTACTCCGCGCCGGCCTTGGAGGCGTGATAGGCGGCCAGGCCGGGAGCCGAGGTGAAGGCTGCCAGCGAGGACACCACCAGCACGTAACCGCGGCGATCGATGACCGCGGGCAGCGTGGCGCGCACCGTGTTGAACACCCCGACGACGTTGATGTCGATGACCCGCCGGAAGGCTTCGGGATCCACCTGCAGCACGGAACCGAAGCTGGCGATACCGGCGTTGGCCACCACGATGTCGATACCGCCGAACCGCGCGACGGCCGCATCGGCGGCGCGTTGCATCGCCGTCAGATCCCGCACATCGGCCAATGCCGTCAGCACGTGCGCCTCACCACCGAGTTCGTCGGCCAGTTCGGCCAGCGGTGCCGGATCGAGGTCGGTGAGCACCAGCTTCGCGCCCTTGCGGCGCAGCCGGCGGGCCACCTCCGCCCCGACGCCGCGCGCACCGCCGGTGATGAAGACGACCTTGCCGTTCAGTGAGCCCATGGCGGTCAA
Organism: Mycolicibacterium frederiksbergense; assembly: GCA_030499155.1. Lineage (GTDB taxonomy): Bacteria > Actinomycetota > Actinomycetes > Mycobacteriales > Mycobacteriaceae > Mycobacterium > Mycobacterium frederiksbergense_A. The sequence goes on from JAUKNU010000001.1 coordinate 4,551,338, forward strand.
CGTACCCGCCGCGGCGATCAGAGGTCTACACCGAGCAGCGCGTCGACGGTATCGGCCACCAATGCGGGTGCCGCCGCGTCCGAACCACCGTAGGTGAGCGCGTCGGTACACCAACCATCAAGAGCGGCAAGCGCTTTCGGCGTGTCCAGGTCGTCGGCCAGGTACCGGCGCACCCGGCTCAGCAGATCGGTGGCGTCCGGCCCGGCCGGCAGTGCCACCGCGGCGCGCCAGTGCTGCAGCCGGGTGTTGGCCGCATCGAGCACCGCCGGGCTCCAGAACCGGTCTTCGCGGTAGTGCCCGGCGAACAGGCCCAGTCGTACCGCGCCGGGATCGACACCGTCGGCGCGCAGCCGCGACACCAGCACCAGGTTTCCGCGGCTCTTGCTCATCTTGTGGCCGTCCCAGCCGATCATCCCGGCGTGCACATAGTGGCGGGCGAATCTGCGCTCGCCCGTGACGGATTCGGCGTGCGCGGCGGAGAACTCGTGGTGCGGGAAGATCAGATCGGAGCCCCCGCCCTGGATGTCGAGGCCGGTGCCGATGCGGTCGAGAGCGATCGCGGCGCACTCCACATGCCATCCCGGCCGGCCGGCACCGAACGGTGAGGGCCAGCTGGGCTCACCGGGACGCTCGGCGCGCCACAACAACGCGTCCAGCGGGTCGGCCTTGCCCGCCCGGTCCGGATCGCCGCCTCGCTCGGCGAACAGCCGTGCCATGGTGTCGTGGTCATAGCCCGACTCGTAGCCGAACTGCGTCGTGGCGTCGGCGCGGTAGTAGACATCGGGATACTGCGCGTCATCGACGACATAGGCCGCCCCGGACGCCAGCATCTTCTCCACCACCGCGATCACCTCGGCAATGGCGTCGGTGGCGGCCACGTAGTCGCGGGGCGGCAGCACCCGCAGCGCCGTCATGTCCTCGCGGAACAGCTGGGTCTCGCGGTCGCCCAGCTCGCGCCAGCCGATACCGTCGCGGGCCGCGCGTTCGAACAGCGGATCGTCCACGTCGGTGATGTTCTGCACGTAGTGCACATCGTGGCCGGCGTCCCGCCACACCCGGTTGATCAGGTCGAAGGTGAGGTAGGTCGCCGCATGGCCGAGGTGGGTCGCGTCATAGGGGGTGATCCCGCAGACGTACATGGTGGCGATCTGACCAGCAGATACCGGTCGTACCTGACGGTCGGCGGTGTCGAAGAGCCGCAGCGGCACACCCGCACCAGGCAATGTGGGAACGGTCGGCGCCGGCCAGGATTGCATGACGTCGACTCTAAGGTGTTCGGTCACCGATGCCTTTCGATGGTGTGGTCACTCGCGCGGGGGCGCTCACGGGAACCGACAAGTTCGCCGGCCATTCCATTCCCCCGGCGGCTCAGAATGCGGCGTGGATGGTCTCCAGCAGGAGCCCGGCCAGCTCGGGCCGGCACATCAGCAGGTCGGGCAGATAGGGGTCGCGCCGGTTGTAGATCAGTGGTGCCCCGCCGAGCCGGGAGGCGTGCAGGCCCGCGGCCAGTACCACCCCTGCGGGCGCCGCAGAGTCCCACTCCCACTGTCCGCCGGCATGGATGTAGGCGTCGACATCGCCGCGCACCACCGCCATCGCCTTGGCGCCCGCCGAACCGATCCGGACCACCTCGATATCGAGATGCTCACGCAGCCACCACAGCACGGCCGGTGGCCGGTAGGTGCTCGCCGTGATCCGAATGGGACCCTCGCGGCGCGGCGGCGGTGACTGCACCGTGTCGGTGCGGTACACCTCGCCCACCGCCGGCAGCGCCACCGCGGCATCGGTGATGGACCCTTCCGGTGTCCCGTTGCGCTGCCAGAGCGCGATGTGCACCGCCCAGTCGGCGTGGCCGGCCATCGAGAACTCGCGGGTGCCGTCGACGGGGTCGACGATCCACACCCGGTCGGCGTGCACCCGGGAACGGTCGTCGACGGCCTCTTCGGAGAGCACCGCATCGCCGGGCCGCAGTTCGGCCAGACGTTTCAGGATCAGCACGTTGGCGCGGCGGTCCCCGGCGTCCCCGAGGTCATAGGAGTCGTAGAAGCCGACCTCCTCGCGGACGGCCAACAGCAGTTCACCGGCCTCGGCGGCCACCATGGCGGCCACCGCGGCGTCGGTCTGCTCAGCGGGATTCACCGACTCAGTATTGCGTGAGCGGGAAACGCCCCGCGGCACCGCCCGATGAATGAGGATGATGCCGGACACCGGAGGACGGAAAGGCCCCAGCACATGACCGCACCGGAAGCCGGCGAGCTCGCCGTCAACTGGCAGCGCCGCTTCGCCTTCTTCGACCTCTACGGGCTGCCGAATTCCAGCCCGGCGGCCAAGGCGGCCTACCGGACGCTGCCGTTCTGGGACAAGGTGCGCCTGTCGTCCAATGTGTGGGCGTTCCTCTTCGGTTTCCTGTACTTCTATGTGAAGGGCATGTGGCGCAAGGGGACCACGATCCTGGGCGCGGGTATCGGCATCGGCATCGTGCTGTCGCTGCTCCAGGCCTCCAACTTCCTGTCCCAGGCCGCCACGTTCGGGTTCGCCGGCGCCATCATGACGACCGCCAACTACGCCTACTACCTCCATGTCCGGGGCAGCCGGTCATGGAATCCGTTCGAGGGTTTCGGTCCGCGCGGTTAGAACGCCGGCCACGGGATCGGACGGTGCCGATCCGGCGTCGGCATCACCGGATGATCCAGCAGGCAGGAGACTCTGGCCCGTAGTGCGGCGACCTCGCCGGCGGTGATGTGCTCGGCCAGGTGCGCGGCCAACTCGCCGTTCAGCTTCTCCCGCAGTGCCACGATCGCGGCCAGCGAGTCGTCGTCGACGGGCTTACCGGCCCACCCCCACAGCACGGTGCGCAGTTTGTCCTCGGCGTGCAGGCTCACACCGTGATCGACGCCACGGACGCTGCCGTCGACGCCGGCCAGGATGTGCCCGCCCTTGCGGTCCGCATTGTTGATCAGGACATCGAAGATCGCCATCCGGCGCAGCCGGTCGTCGTCGGCATGCACCAGGGTGACCGGGTCGCCGGCGTAGTCGTAGGCCTGCAAGATGGCCAGGTAGCCCGGCGGCACATCCCCGGCGGGCAGCAGGTCGACGAGATCGGGACCGGCAGCCGATTTCTCGGCGTCCGGGAGTTCCTCGCCGTCGGTCAGCGCGTCACCGGGCTGATCCACCCAGCGTTGCACCATGCCGGGACCGGCCGGGCCTTCCCGGATGATGGTGTGCGGCACCACATCCCATCCCAGCGCCGCCGATACCAGATAGGCTCCCCGCTCACGGCCGGCCAGGGTGCCGTCGGGGAAGTCCCACAGCGGAGCCTCGCCGGCGACCGGTTTGTAGACGCAGTGCACCTGCTGCTCCCCCACCTGCGCCTCACACAGGAAGGTGGCATTGCTCGCGGAGCGGATCCGGCCGATGACGGTCAGGTCGCCGTCGGTCAGAACCTGCTCCTCAGAAAGGGGGTTCATCTTCTTCCACGGCACCGAACGCTCCGCGGCGGTAGCCGTTGGTGCGCACGCAGATATGGCCCTCGGGGTCCAGTGGTTCATCGCACAGCGGGCATGGCGGCCGGCCCGCCGAGATGACGCGGTTGGACCGGGTGGCGAATTCGCGCGCCGATTCCGGGCTCAGGAACACCCGGACCGCATCCGGGCCGTCCTCTGCGTCGTCGAGCACCACGGAGGCGTCGAACTCGGTCTCGGAGACGGCGAGCAGTTCGACGACCACGGTCTGTGCCTCCGAGTCCCAGCCCAGCCCCATGGTGCCGACCCGGAACTCCGAGTCGACCGGGGTCAGCAGCGGCTGCAGGTCGCCGACCTCACCGGTATCCGGCGGAATCGGGGTGCCGAATCGGCGGTTGATCTCCACCAACAGCGCCGAGATCCGCTCGGCGAGCACCGCCACCTGCTGTTTTTCCAGCATCACCGAGACCACCCGCTTGTCGTGTACCGCCTGCAGGTAGAACGTTCGGTTCCCGGGCTGCCCGACAGTCCCGGCCACGAAGCGGTCGGGTGTGCGGAAGACGTGGATTGCGCGGGGCATGGCACCTTTCAAAATACCGGTAGCGGGGCTACCTCAATCAGTGGAGCCGCCGACTACCGCATCCGTTTCGGGAGCGGCGGCGGGCTTGGCGCTCAATGCGGCGGTCAGACCACTGCCGGTGTGGTTGACATGCAGCACGAACGGACGGGTGTCGGTGTAGCGGATGACGCTCATGGAAGCGGGGTCGGCGGTGATGCGCTGGAAGGTATCCAGGTGGGTGCCGAGTGCGTCGGCCAGCACGGCCTTGATCACGTCACCGTGGGTGCACGCCACCCACAGCACGTCACCGTCGTGCTCGCCGGCCAGCCTGCGGTCGTGTTCGCGGATCGCGGCCACCGCCCTGGCCTGAACCTGCGCCAGGCCCTCGCCGTCGGGGAACGCCGCCGCGCTGGGTTGCTGCTGAACCACCTTCCACAGCGGCTCCTTGACCAGTTCACCGATCGTGCGGCCGGTCCAGCTGCCGTAGTCGACCTCGATGATGCGGTCCTCGACCACCGGTTGCACGCCCAGGGCGGCCGCCAGCGGTGCCACGGTGCGTTCGCAACGCAGCAGCGGCGACCGCACGATGGCCTTCACCGGCAGGTCACCGATTCGGGTGACCACGGTCTGCGCCTGTTCACGGCCCTTGTCGTCCAGGTCGACGCCTTCGGAGCGCCCGGCCAGGGTGTGCGCGGTGTTCGATGTCGAGCGGCCGTGCCGCAGCAGGATGACGGTCATGAAGATCCTTTGGTCGTTACTGCGCGGCCAGCACGCCGGTGGCCAGCAGCACCAGAACGAGCGTGCCGAGGATGATCCGGTACCCGACGAACCAGTACATGCTGTGACGCACCAGGAATCGCAGGAACCAGGCGACCGCGGCATAGCCGACCACGAAGGCGATGAGCGTGCCCAGGACGATCTGCGGGACCGTCGCGCTCATTCCCGACGCGCCGGGCTCGAACACATGGCGGAGTTCGTAGAGTCCGGACCCGAGCACGGCCGGGATGGCCAGCAGGAACCCGAATCGCGCCGCGGCCTCGCGCTTCTGGCCCAGGAAGAGACCCGCACTGATGGTCACGCCGGACCGCGATACCCCGGGGATGAGGGCGAGCGCCTGGGCCGACCCGATGATCAGGCTGTCGCGCCAGGTGAATTGCTGGATCTCGCGGGTCTGCTTACCGAAGTACTCGGCGGCGGCGATGACGAACGAGAAGACGATGAGCGCCGTGGCGATGATCCACAGGTTCCGGATGTCATCGCGGATGAAGTGCTGCAGGGTGAAGCCGAAGACGCCGATCGGCACGGTGCCGATGATCACCCACCAGCCGAGCCAGTAGTCCGGGGTCCGCCGGGCGGCGTCGGTGAGGCCGCCGAACCAGGCCGTGAGGATGCGCCCGATGTCTCCGGCGAAGTAGATGAGGACCGCCACTTCGGTACCGATCTGCACGACGGCGGTGAACGAGGCGCCCGCGTCGCCGCCGAAGAAGGCCTCCGACACGATCGCGAGGTGGCCGGACGACGACACCGGCAGGAATTCGGTCAGTCCCTGCACCACGGCAAGTACGACGACCTGCAACCACGACATCTCCGCCACGCGGACGACCGTACCGTGGGGCTGTTGTCAGCGCGCTGCGCGCACCGGCTCGGCTCCGGCGACGGCATCGCGGACGGCGGCGGCTACGCTGCGCTCATCGGTGACGTCGATATCGGTCAGGCGGCGGGTGGCGGTGGCGACGATGTCCTCGTCCTGCGGGACCGGTCCGCTGAGCCGCGGCCGATACACCTCGACGACCAGTAATTGCCGGTCCTCGACGTGAAAGGAGAAGCTACGTCCGCCGCCGAGCGCGCCGAACCCGCTGGCGTGCACGCCTGTCGAGATGTCCTCGATGGCGAACTCGTCTGCCATCAGATCCGCTCCGGGGGCACGAGTCATATCCCGCACCATACCGTCATATTTACGTCAGCGTTCGACTTGAGTTTCTTTGCCTAAAATTTGAAAACGGAACCACCGCCACAACGAAATCAGGAGTTTTTGGGGCCATTGCATACGAAATCCGGATTCCACCTCCTGACGGCAGGCGTATTAGCCCTGGTGACCGCGTTCGCTGCGGGGTGCTCATCGAACCCTGCCGATTCGCCACCACCGACGATTCCCGTCGCAGAACCCGCACTGTCCCCGCCGGTCACCGGCGTGTCGGATGGCGTCGTGAAACCGCTTTCCGCGCCGGGAACCGCAGCCTTCTTCGATATCCGCACCTCCGCGCTGGTCGTGCTCGGTCCGGCCGATCAGCTCACGGTGCTCCCGACCGACGGCCCGTCCCGCACCCTCGCCCTGCCCGCACCAGCGACCGCGCTCACCGGTGACGGCAGCGGTGAGGTCTGGCTGTCCACCCGCGGCGGCTATCTGCGGGTCAACGTCGCCGCGGCCGCCGCCACCCCGGTGGAGGTGGACGGGCAGGCCGACACCGACTTCACCGCCATCGCCCGGCACGACGACGGCCGCCTGGTGCTCGGCAGTGCCGACGGGACCGTCTACACCTTGCGCTCCGACACCGAGGTCGGCGCCACGCTGAAGAAATTCGCGCGGGTCGACATCGTTGTCGCACAGGATGACTCGATGGTGGTCCTGGATCGCGGCCAGACCTCGGTCACCGAGATCGACGGTGACGGTACCGCCGCCGAGCAGGCGCTGCGGGCGGGCGAGGGTGCGGCCTCGATGGCGACCGATCCGGCCGGCCGGGTGCTGGTCACCGACACCCGGGGCGGTGCCCTGCTGGTCTACGGCACCGAGCCACTGATCCTGCGGCAGCGCTTCCCGGTGCACGACGCGCCGTACGGCGTCACCGGGTCGCCGGATCTGGCGTGGGTGTCACAGACGGCGACCAACACCGTCGTTGGTTACGATCTGGCCACCGGAATACCCGTCGAGAAGGTGCGTTATCGAACTGTGCAGCAACCCAACACCCTGGCCTTCGACGGCGCCACGAACACCCTCTATGTGGTGTCGGGTTCCGGTGCCGGAGTGCAGGTGATCACCGGGGCGGCGCCCCGATGAGGCCCGCGGCGAGGAGGAGGACGTGATGAGCACGGTTCAGCGTGGACGGATGCCGGCCGGGTGGGCCGCCGACCTTTCCGACGAATACGACTGGGTACCGCTGCGACTTCCTCCCGATGTCACCCGGTTGTCGGCGTCGGTGCGGCTGTCGATCGAGGCGCAGTACCGGGGCTGGGAGCTGACCCGGGTGCGCCTCTACACCGACGGGAGTCGGCGGGTGTTGTTGCGCCGCAAGAAATCCGTGCTCGGCGATCAGCCCGCACTGTGATCTATCGACTGCTCCGGCAGGCCTTCTTCCAGGTCGACCCCGAACGTGTGCACACCTTCGTGTTCGCCGCGCTTCGCCTGGCCACCCGCACCGGTATCGCGCGGCGCCGGCTGTCCGCAACCCTGGCGCCGCACGATCCGGTATTGGCCAGCACCGTCTGGGGGGTGCGCTTCCCCGGCCCGCTCGGGCTGGCCGCCGGTTTCGACAAGGACGGGCACGGGCTGGCGGGCTGGGGGGCGCTCGGGTTCGGGTATGCCGAGGTCGGCACGGTGACCGCGCAGGCACAGCCGGGAAACCCCAAACCCCGGCTGTTCCGGCTGGCGCAGGATCGCGCCCTGCTGAACCGGATGGGCTTCAACAACCACGGCGCCGGTGCGCTGGCCGTGCAACTGACCCGGCACACCCCGGACGTCCCGATCGGTGTCAACATCGGCAAGACCAAGGTGACACCGGCCGAACGGGCCGTCGAGGATTACGCCGAGAGCGCCCGTCTGGTCGGCCCGCTGGCGTCGTATCTGGTGGTGAACGTGAGCTCGCCGAACACCCCGGGCCTGCGCGACCTGCAGGCGGTGTCGTCGCTGCGACCCATTCTGGCTGCTGTCCGGAAAGCGACCTCGACCCCGGTGCTGGTCAAGATAGCGCCGGATCTCTCGGATGCCGATATCGACGAGATCGCGGATCTGGCAGTCGAATTGGATCTGGCGGGCATCGTGGCCACCAACACCACGGTGTCCCGCGAGGGGCTGCGTACCCCCGGGGCCACCGAGCTCGGAGCGGGTGGCGTGTCCGGCGCCCCGGTCGCCGCCCGGTCCCTGGAGGTGTTGCGCCGCCTCTACGGGCGGGTCGGTGACCGCCTGGTGCTGATCAGCGTCGGCGGTATCGAGACCGCCGACGACGCCTGGGAACGCATCATCTCCGGCGCCACCCTGCTACAGGGTTACACCGGGTTCATCTACGGCGGCGGCTTGTGGGCCAAACAGATCCACGACGGTGTCGCCCGCAGACTGCACGAGGGCGGGTTCGCGTCGCTGTCCGAGGCGGTCGGCGCCGCGACCCGCTAGCCATCCCCCGCGAGCGTCGACTTGTTGTCGATGTTTGACGCATATCTCGACAACAAGTCGACGCTCGGCGAAGAGAGCTACTTCTGCTCGTAGGTGGCGTGGATGACCGCGCGGGCGATCGCCTGGCCGAACAGGTTGAAGCCGAGGTAGGCCGGGGTGGCGCCGTCGGGCAGTTCCAGGCTCTCGACCGGCAGCGCGTGCACCGCGATGTAGTAGCGGTGCGGCCCGTGCCCGGCCGGCGGCGCGGCACCGATGAATCGCTGCTGGCTCGCGTCGTTGGCGAGGGTGACCGCACCACCGGGCAACGGGTCGCCATTGCCGGCGTCGGCGGGCAGGGATGTCACATCGGCCGGCAGGTCGGCCACCGCCCAGTGCCAGAAGCCGGACGCCGTCGGGGCGTCCGGGTCATACATGGTGACCGCGAAGCTCCGGGTCTCCTCGGGGAAGCCCGACCAGCTCAGCTGCGGTGAGATGTCCTTACCGCCGGCGCCCATGATGCCGCTGACCTGATCGTTGCCGAAGGGCTGTCCGTCGGTCACGGTCTCCGAGGTCAGGGTGAATGTCGGCAGTTGCGGCAGGTTGTCATACGGTGAGGCGCTCATTCTTGCCTTTCGCTCAGCAGTTGGTCAGAAAGTGTTCGAGAACCTTCGCCCCGAACTCTAGTGCGTCCACGGGTACCCGTTCGTCGACACCGTGGAACAGCGAGGCGAAATCCAGGTCGGCGGGCAGCCGCAGCGGCGCAAACCCGAAGCAGCGAATTCCCAACCGCTGGAACGACTTCGCGTCGGTGCCCCCGGACATCATGTACGGCACGGTGCGCGCCTCCGGGTCGAGCGTCAGCAGCGAGGCGTTCATCTGGTCCACCAGATCCCCGTCGAACGACGTCTCATAGGACGGCAGGTCCCGTTCCCAGCTGCGCACCACATTCGGGCCGATGAGCTCGTCGACCTCACGCTCGAACGCCGCCCGCCGGCCGGGCAGCACCCGGCAGTCCAGGACCGCTTCGGCGGTGGCCGGGATGACATTGGCCTTGTACCCGGCCTTGAGCATCGTCGGGTTGGCAGTATCGCGCAGCGTGGCCCCGATGATGCGGGCGATTCCGCCGAGCTTGGCGATGGTGCCGTCCAGGTCCGGCGAGTTCAGGTCGAACTCGTAGCCGGTCTCCTCGGAGATCGCGGCGAGGAACTGCTCGACGGGCTCGCTGAGAACCAGCGGGAACTGATGTCGGCCCAGCCGGGCGACCGCCTCGGCCACCTCGGTGACGGCGTTGTCGTCGTGCACCATCGAGCCGTGCCCGGCCCGCCCACGGGCCGTCAGCCGCATCCAGGCCAGACCCTTCTCCGCGGTTTCGATCAGGTAGAGCCTGCGCTGCCCGCCGTCGCGGCGCGGCACGGTCAGCGAGAACCCGCCGACCTCGCCGATGGCCTCGGTGACCCCCGCGAAAAGGTCCGGCCGGTTGTCGACCAGCCACTGGGCGCCGTAGGTGCCACCGTGCTCCTCATCGGAGACGAAGGCGAACACCAGATCGCGCGGCGGCACGATGGCGTGGCGTTTGAAGTGCCTGGCGACGGCGATCATCATGCCGACCATGTCCTTCATGTCGACCGCGCCGCGTCCCCATACGTAGCCGTCCTTCACCGCCCCGGAGAACGGGTGCACGCTCCAGTCGGCGGGCTCGGCGGGCACCACGTCCAGGTGGCCGTGGATCAACAGCGCGCCCCGCTCGGGATCGGACCCGGCCAGTCGCGCGAACAGATTGCCGCGTCCCGGGGCGCCCGCTTCGAGGTATTCGGTCTCGTATCCGACCTCGCGCAACCGATCACCCACCCATTGCGCACAATCGGCCTCGCCCTTGGTGGTCGCCGGGTCACCGGTGTTGGAGGTGTCGAATCGGATCAGCGCGCTGACGAGGTCGACGACCTCATCCGCGCTCGTGGGGGGAACGCTCACAGTCACCATTCGTACCACCGCACCGACTCCCCCGGGCGGGGTGACGCACCACCGGCGACGGTCTGGTTTGGGCCAGACCGCCCCCATCCGTTAGCCTTAGTCGCTCCGTGCCGATGGCACGGCGCAATGTCCGAGTGGCGGAATGGCAGACGCGCTAGCTTGAGGTGCTAGTGCCCTATTAACGGGCGTGGGGGTTCAAGTCCCCCCTCGGACACCCACAATCCTCAGAGGTACCTCGCCAGGTAAGGCGCGGTACGGCTGACCTCGGCCGCCGCTACCTGTCGGGGTGTGCCGGTGGCCACCACGGTGCCACCGTCGTCGCCTCCGCCGGGCCCCAGATCAATCACGTGATCCGCCCCGGCGACCACTCCCATGTCGTGCTCGGCGACCACCACGGTGTTGCCGGCATCCACCAGGCGGTGCAGTTGCGTGACGAGCAATGCGACATCGGCGGGATGCAATCCGGTGGTCGGTTCGTCGAGCACGTACAGCGTGTGTCCGCGGCGGGCACGCTGCAACTCGGTGGCCAACTTGATCCGCTGGGCCTCCCCGCCGGACAGCTCGGTGGCGGGCTGGCCCAGCCGCAGATAACCCAGGCCCACCTGCCCCAGCGTGGTCAGACTTCTTGCCGCACTGGGGATCTCGGCGAGGAAATCCGCGGCTTCGTCGACGGTCATGGCGAGCACCTCGGCGATGTTGCGCCCCCGGTAGCGCACCTCAAGTGTCTCCTCGGAGTAGCGGGCGCCACCGCAGGTGGGACAGGAGGCGTAGGTGCCCGGCAGGAACAACAGTTCAACGGCCACGAAACCCTCGCCCTGGCAGGTCTCGCAACGGCCCTCGGCGACGTTGAACGAGAACCGGCCGGCACTCCAGCCGCGTCGACGCGCCTCCGCGGTGTCGGCGAAGGCCTTGCGGACGGCGTCGAACATGCCGGTGTATGTCGCCAGATTGGACCTCGGCGTGCGCCCGATCGGACGCTGGTCGACGGTGACCAGACGGTCGACGGCTTCGACGCCTGTCGCGACGACACCGACGCTGGCATCGGTGTCGATGTCCAGCAACTCGCTTTCGGCGTCGGCCACCTCCGCGTCGGAGGAATCGGCCGCGCCGCCGCCGAGGTGGCGAGCCACCACATCGCCGAGCACCTTGCAGACCAGGGTCGATTTCCCCGAACCGGACACACCGGTGACCGCGATGAAACTGCCCAGCGGCAGGGCTACCTCGACATCCTGCAGATTGTGGAACGAAATATGCTGCAGGCGTAGCATTTCCGACGACTTTCTGGGCGCGTGAGCGGCCGGGACGGCCACGTCGAACAGGTGGCGGCGGGTCACCGACGATTCGACATCGGCGAGTCCGGCCACCGGCCCGCTGTAGAGCACCTCACCGCCGAGTTCACCGGCACCGGGCCCGACGTCGACGATCCAGTCCGCGCGGCGCACCACATCCATATCGTGCTCGACGACGAACAACGAGTTGCCTGCCCGCCGGAGCCGGTCGAGTACCTCCAGCAGCGGCTCGGCATCGGCCGGATGCAGGCCCGCCGACGGCTCGTCGAGCACGTAGAGCACGCCGAACAGCCCGGCCCGCAGCTGGGTGGCCAGCCGCAGCCGCTGCAACTCCCCCGGCGACACGGACGGGGTGCGCCGGTTCAGGCTCAGGTACCCGAGGCCGAGATCAACCAGCACGGCGATGCGCGCCACCAGATCGGCGGCGATCATGGTGGCGACTTCGGTGAACTCCCCGGATGCGGTGGACTCGTAGGCGGCCTCGAACTCGGTGCGGGTGGCGGCGGGGGTCAGCACCTCGGCGAGCACGGTGAGCGGCATGGCCGTGAGCTCGGCGATGTTGCGGCCCGCGAAGGTCACCGCGAGCGCTTCGGGGCGCAGCCCCGAGCCCCCGCACACCGGGCAGTCGGCGCTGTCGACGTACTGCAGCACCCGTCGGCGCATCATCGCGCTCTGCGAGTTGGCCAGGGTATGGCGGACGTGACGCTCGGCGCTGGAAAAGGTGCCGTTGTAGTAATACTCGGCGGTGACGGGGTGCTGGCTGGGATCGATCTCAACCGTCGGCTGCTCGTCGGTGAACAGGATCCAATTCCGTTGCCGTTTACCGAGTTTGCGCCACGGCTTGTCGATGTCGTAACCAAGGGTGATGAGGATGTCGCGCAGGTTCTGGCCCTGCCAGGCACCGGGCCACGCGGCCACCGCACCCTCACGGATGGTCAGCGTCGGGTCGGGCACCAGAGTCTCCTCGGTGACACGGTGGATGCGGCCGAGCCCGTGGCATTCCGGGCATGCCCCCGCCGTCGTGTTCGGGGAGAAGGCATCGGAGTCCAGCCGTACCGTCGCCCCCGGCGGAAACGTACCGGCGCGGGAGAACAGCATCCGCAGCAGGTTCGACAGGGTGGTCACGGTGCCCACCGTCGACCGCGAGGACGTCGATCCGCGGCGCTGCTGTAGCGCCACCGCCGGCGGCAAGCCGGTGATGTCATCGACCTTCGGCGCGTCGCTGGGCAGCAGCAGCCGACGGGCATACGGGGCAACGGATTCGAAGTAGCGGCGTTGCGCTTCGGCGTAGATCGTCCCGAACGCCAGCGAGGACTTCCCCGACCCGGACACCCCGGTGAACGCCACGAAGGAGTTGCGGGGCGCGGCCATGTCGACCGCCCGCAGATTGTGCACCCGGGACCCGCGGACACGCACCTGCGGGTCGATCGCATCGTCGGTCATGACGCTCCGATCAAGCGGGCCAGGCGTTCCGCCGCATCGCTACCCGGCACCGGTAGGTACGCGACGATCTGTATCCCCGGCGCGTCCGCGGGTGTCAGCTGATGATGCTCGAGGAGCAGTTCACCGACGCGCGGGTGGAAGAACCGGCGCTCCCGGGACGCGAAACGCTCGACACTGCTCGCCTGCCACTCCGCGCTGAAATGCGCACTTCCTTCGCGCAGCCGTTCGATCAGCTGGGTATAGGAGGGTTCGCCCACCCGCGTCCCGGCCTCGGCGCGGAACTCGGCCAGGAATCGTCGGCTGTCGGTGTCCCAGTCCGGCAACAGTTCCCGAATCGCCGGATCCATGAACACCAGCCAGAGCAGATTGCGATCGGCCACGTCGGTGACGGCGATATTGGGATACAACGCCGCGTAGGCCGCGTTCCAGGCGGCGATGGTCCACGCGGGTCCGATGGCGAAGGCCGGGTGGCCGTCGAGCGCGTCCAGGAATCGTTGGATATGTGGCGGTGTGGGGCCGCCGGAGATGGCCGGGTCGGACGTGTGGCCGCCGAGGGCGAGCACGTAGTCATGCTCGGCCTGGGTGAGTCGCAATGCCCCGGACACCGCGTCGAGCACCTGCTTGGACGGGTTGATCTCGCGTCCCTGCTCCAGCCAGGTGTACCAGGTGACGCTCACCCCGGCCGACAGCGCGACTTCTTCACGGCGCAGCCCACTGGTCCGCATCCTGGGCACCTCCGGATACCCCAGCTCATCGCGTGGTGCGGCCTCTCTGCGTGCGCGAAGGAACGCGCCGAGGGCGAGCCGCTGCTGCGCACGCTTGTCCATGGCCGCCAGCCTATTCCCGGCCCCAGACGGGTAGTACCGGTACTAGCATCAGCGCCGTCTTCTCGGTGGCCGTGCTTACTGCGACCGTAGGTGCCATGCCCGAATTGAGGTCTCGTACGGTCACCCATGGTCGCAACATGGCGGGAGCACGCTCACTGCTGCGCGCCGCGGGCGTGGCCGGTTCGGACATCGGCAAGCCGATCATCGCGGTGGCCAACAGCTTCACCGAGTTCGTGCCCGGCCACACCCACCTGCAGCCGGTCGGCCGGATCGTGTCGGAGGCCATCTCGGCCGCCGGTGGCGTGCCGCGCGAGTTCAACACCATCGCCGTCGACGACGGCATCGCCATGGGGCATGGTGGCATGCTGTACTCGCTTCCGTCGCGTGAGCTGATCGCCGACTCGGTGGAGTACATGGTCAACGCGCACTGCGCCGATGCGCTGGTCTGTATCTCCAACTGCGACAAGATCACTCCCGGCATGCTGATGGCCGCGCTGCGGCTGAACATCCCGACCGTCTTCGTCTCCGGCGGCCCGATGGAGGGCGGCACCGCGGTCCTGGTCGACGGCACGGTGAAGACCCGGCTGAACCTGGTGTCCGCCATCGCCGACGCGGTCAACACCGACGTCTCCGATGACGACATCGCCCGCATCGAGGAAGCCGCCTGCCCGACCTGCGGCTCGTGCTCGGGCATGTTCACCGCCAACTCGATGAACTGTCTGACCGAGGCACTCGGCCTGGCACTGCCGGGTAACGGCTCCGTGCTGGCCACCCATACCGCGCGCCGGGCGCTGTACGAGAAAGCCGGCGCCACCGTGATGGACATCGTCCGGCGCTACTACGAGCAGGACGACGCCGGCGTGCTGCCGCGCGCCATCGCCACCCGCGACGCGTTCGACAACGCCATGGCGCTGGACATCGCCATGGGCGGGTCCACCAACACGGTGCTGCACCTGCTCGCGGCCGCGCGCGAGGCGGAACTGGACTACACCCTCTCCGACATCGAGAAGCGCAGCCAGATGATCCCGTGCCTGTGCAAGGTCGCCCCCAACGGCCACTATCTGATGGAGGACGTGCACCGCGCCGGCGGCATCCCCGCGATCCTCGGCGAGTTGTGGCGAGGCGGGCACCTGCACGAGACCGTGCACACCGTGCACGCGGGATCGATGGCGCAGTGGTTGCGCAACTGGGACATCCGCGGTGGATCGCCGTCGGCGGAGGCTGTCGAGCTGTTCCATGCCGCACCGGGATGCGTGCGCTCGGCGACCGCGTTCTCGCAGTCCGAGCGCTGGGAGAGCCTGGACACCGACGCCGAGAACGGGTGCATCCGCGACCTGCAGAACGCCTACTCGGCCGACGGCGGGCTGGCGGTGCTACGCGGCAACCTGTCCGTGGACGGCTGCATCGTCAAGACTGCGGGTGTCGACGAGAGCATCTGGAAATTCTCGGGCCCGGCCGTGGTGCTGGAATCGCAGGAGGATGCCGTCGACGCCATCCTCAACAAGCGGGTGCAGCCAGGCGATGTCGTCGTCATCCGCTACGAGGGCCCCAAGGGCGGGCCCGGTATGCAGGAAATGCTCTATCCGACAGCCTATTTGAAGGGACGTGGACTCGGCACGCAGTGTGCACTCATCACCGACGGCCGGTTCTCCGGCGGGACGTCGGGCCTGTCCATCGGCCACGTGTCCCCCGAGGCGGCCGCCGGCGGCACCATTGCGCTGGTGGCCGACGGTGACCTGATCACCATCGACATCCCGCACCGCAGCATCCGGATCGAGGTGCCCGACGAGGAACTGCAGCGCCGGCGTAGCGCGCTGGAGGCCGCCGGTGGCTACCGGCCCAAGAACCGCGAGCGCACCGTGTCCGCCGCACTACGTGCGTACGCTGCGCTGGCGCTGTCCGCCGACAAGGGTGCGGTGCGGGATGTCGATGCGGTCTAGCCTGCGAGTTCGACGTCTCCACGGCGCACGTGCACGCACGCGCGCTTGGGTCCCCACACGGTAGGAACGTCGAAGCAGACCACCTTGGGCTGCCCGAACAGCGTCGTCTCCTCGACCGTGCCGGCGGCACCCTCGGGAACGGTCTGAACGTCCATCTCGTCGATCTCGCGGCGGGCGGTCACAACGTCACCACTATGCCAAGCCATTTCTTTTGTCTCCCTGAACCACATCTGCGCATCGATTACGCCTGTGTAACGCGGGAGGAGTGATTTTTATTCGCGGTGATCAGTACACGTCGCGGACATACCGCTTGGTGGCGACGAGTTCCTTCTTGTAGTCGTGGGCGGCCTCGGCCGACATCGAGCCGTACGTGCGGATGATCTTCATCAGGGCGTCGTCGACATCACGGGCCATCCGGGTGGCGTCGCCGCACACATAGAAGTGCGCGCCGTCCTCCATCCAGCGCCACAGTTCGGCCCCGGCATCGAGCATCTTGTGCTGCACGTAGATCCGGCTGGCCTGATCGCGGGAGAACGCCAGATCGAGATGGTTCAGCAGGCCGTCGGCCACCATGTGCTCCAGCTCATCGCGGTAGTAGAAGTTCTCGGCGCGGTGTTGGTCGCCGAAGAACAGCCAGTTGCGCCCGGTGTGCCCCAGCGCGCGGCGCTCCTGCAGGAAGCCGCGGAACGGGGCGATCCCGGTGCCCGGGCCGACCATGATCATCGGGGTCGCCGATTCGGCGGGAGGCCGGAAGTTGGGCGAGCGCTGCACGAACACCGGCACCGAGGACGCCCGGTCGGCCAGATACGTCGATGCCACACCGCCACGGTTTTCTCCGCGAGCGCTGCGGTAGCGCACCACCGACACCGTCAGCTGGACCTCGTGGGGACTGACCAGCGGACTCGAGGAGATCGAATACTGCCGTGGCGTCAACCGCACCAGCGCGTCCTGCCATTCCAGCGCATCGGCGCGTAGCGCGAATTCCTCGACGATATCGAGGCCGCTACGCCCGGCCAGCCACGCGGTCTTGTCACCGGACTTGCGCAGCTTCTTGGCGTCCCGGCTGCGTTCGGCGACGAAGCTCAGCAGGTTCGGGGTCACCCGGCAGATGTCATAGGAGAAGGTGAGCGCGCTGCGCAAGTCGGTGTCGGCGCCGTCGACCTCGATGATCTCGTTGCCGGACAGTCCGGTGGCGGCCAGCCACACCGAGACCGACTCCTCGGAGTTGGTGACGAACACTCCGAGGGAGTCGCCGACGGCGTAGCCGGCACCGTGCTCGGCGACGTGCTCGGAGATGTCGAACCCGAACTGGCGCACCTCCTTCGCCGCCGACAGCGGGGTGAGACGGGTGTTGCGGCACAGCGGCGCGTGCAGCGGTGCGTTGCGGCTGAGGGGCGCCGGGGATGTGGGCGTCCCCGGCGCGGGTGTCGCCGGCGCGGCATCCAGTCCGGCGATCACCTCATCGGCCCAGGCCGCCATCGGCGCCTCGTCGTAGATCTCGCAGTCGGCCCGGTCGACGGACCGGAGAGCTCCCAGCTCCGCGAGCCGCGCATCCAATGCCTTGGCATGCCCGCAGAAATTGTCGTAGGACTGGTCGCCGATGCCCAGCACCGAGTACCGCACACCGTCGAGGGCGGGCGCGTCCGCGGACACCAGCCTGTCCCAGAACTCGGCACCGTTGTCGGGCGGCCCACCGTCGCCGAAGGTACTGGTGACGAACACCACGTCACCGGCCGCCGCAACGTCTTCCAGGACGGCATCGTTCATCGTGATCAGCCGGGCCCCGGACAACCGGGCGGCCAGTCGGGCGGCGAACTCCTCGGCGTTGCCGGTCTGGGAGGCCCACAAGACCATCGGCCCGGTCCCGGTGCGACTTTCGGGTTCCGCGCGCGAATAGGTCCCGGCCAGTAGACCGTTCACCCACAACCGGACCTGGCCGCGCACCGGGGCCGACGCCGGGAGCACCGGCACTCCGGGCGTACCGGCGTCCAGGCCGGCGAGAAAGCCGGACAGGTAGTACTTCTCGTCCTCGGTGAATTCCGGTGTCATCGACGCCAGCCCGAACGGATCGGGTCGCTCCATCGGGATGGGACGCAATCGCACCGCGCACACCTTGAGTTCGGGCTGCAGCGAATCGGCGTCGACGGCGTCGTTGGTCAGGGCGTTGATCGTCAGGTACTCGCCGTGTTCGTCGTTCCAGTGGAACGGCACCCATACGTTGCCCGGCTGCACCCGGTCGGTGATCTGCACGGGCAGCACGGCCCGTCCACGCCGCGAGGTCAGCTCCACCTGCTGTCCCTTGCTGATGCCCTGCGCGGCAGCGTCATCCGGGTGCACCTCCACAAAGGGTGCGGCGTTGAGCTTGTTGAGTTTGTCGACCCGGCCGGTCTTGGTCATGGTGTGCCACTGGTGCTGCAGCCGACCGGTGTTCAGCACCATCGGGTAGTCGTCGTCGGGCAGCTCGCGGGCGTCCATGTGCGGGCGGGCGAAGAACTTCGCCCGCCGTGTCGGTGTGGCGAAGGCCAGCCGTGGCCGGTGCCCGTCCTCGTCGACGTGCAGGGTCTGGGACACCCCGTCGTTCAGGTAGCGGATCGGGTTCCGGCCGGCTGTGGTCGTGGCCTCCCCCTCGGGTGGGCAGGGCCATTGCAGCGGGGTCTCACGCAGCCGCTCATAGCTGGCCCCGCGCAGGTCGTATCCGGTGCGGGGGTTGGCGAACCGGCGGATCTCGTCGAAGATCTCCGAGCCCGACTTGTAGGCGAAATCCGCACCGAAGCCCAGGTATTCGGCGACGCCGCAGATCAGTTCCCAGTCCGCCCGGGCGTCCCCGACGGCTGGGACCGACTGCTGCAGCAGCGTGAGGTTGCGTTCGGAGTTGATCATGACGGCATCGGTCTCGGCCCACAGCGCGGCGGGCAGCATGATGTCGGCGTAGCGGTTGGTGGCCGTGTCGACGTAGGTGTCCTGGGTGATCACCAGTTCGGCCGTCTCGAGTCCGGTGATGACGGTCGCACGATTCGGCACGGTGGCAACGGGATTGGTGCAGATGATCCAACAGGCCTTGATCTTGCCGGCGGCCGCCTGCTCGAACATCGCGACGGTGCCCGGGCCGACATCGGAGCGGATCGTGCCGGGTTCCAGCCCCCACTGCTGCTCGCAGAATTCCCGGTCCTCGGCCGACAGCACCGCACGCTGGCCGGGCAACCCCGGTCCCATGTAGCCCATCTCGCGACCACCCATGGCGTTGGGCTGTCCGGTCAGCGACATCGGGCCGCTGCCGGGCCGGCAGATCGCTCCGGTCGCCAGGTGCAGATTGCAGATGGCGTTGGTGTTCCAGGTGCCGTGTGTGCTCTGGTTGAGCCCCATGGTCCAGCAGGTCATCCACTCCCCCGATTCCGCGATCATCGCGGCGGCGGTGCGGATGTCGGCCTCGGGGATGCCGGTGATCTCGGCGACGCGCTCGGGCGGGTAGTCGGCCAGGAAGGCCGGCATCGCGTCCCAGCCTTCGGTGTGTTCGGCGATGAACTCGTGGTCGATGTCGCCGTTCTGGGCGAGCAGGTGCAACAGGCCGTTGAGCAGCGCTAGATCGGTGCCGGGATTGATCGCCAGGTACAGATCGGCCTTGTCCGCGGTGGCGGTGCGCCGCGGGTCCACCACGATGAGCTTGGCGCCGGATTTGAGCCGGTCGGCCATCCGCAGGAACAGGATCGGATGGCAGTCGGCCATATTCGCACCGATCACGAAGAACAGGTCGGCGGAGTCGAAGTCGGTGTAGGAACCCGGCGGGCCGTCCGCGCCGAGGGACTGCTTGTATCCGGTTCCTGCGCTCGCCATGCACAGCCGGGAGTTCGACTCGATGTGCACGGTGCGCAGATAGCCCTTGGCCAGTTTGGTCGCCAGATACTGGGCCTCGATGGACATCTGGCCGGACACGTACAACGCCACGGCATCGGGCCCGTGCTCGTCGATGATGGCCCGCAACCGCCGGCCCGCCTCGGCCACGGCCGCGTCCACCGGCACCGCCATGGGTTCGCCGCCGCGCGCCCCGCGCACCAGCGCCGTGGTCAACCGGCCGTCGGTGGCGGCCATCATCTCGGCGTGTGTGGCGCCCTTGGTGCACAGCCTGCCGAAGTTGGTGGGATGCAGCCGGTCCCCGCTGACCCTGGCGATGACCGGGAGGCCGGTGACCGCATCCGGTGCGGTGGTGACCTCGATACCGCATCCCACCCCGCAGTACGAACACGCGGTACGTGTTGTCTCGCCCGCGGTCGCCGTCATCCGACCATCGTGTGCGGGCACTGTTCCGGTTCCTTTGAGCCGACGTTATCGCGAAGAAAACTCGACCTCACAGCGGGCTCACCCCCTCGGTGAGCCCGCTGTGCGGCGGCGTGTTGGGCGATGGGTCGCCAGGTCAAGCGGTGACTGCCTGCTCGGGCAGCAGGTCATCCTTGGCCGTCTGACGTGCGGCGCCCATCCGCAGGAAGACGAACCAGGTGACGAACGCGCACACCACGTAGAAGCCGAGAAACACCCAGAACGCGTTGGTGGCCGATTTGGCGTCACTGACATAGGACATCCGCAGCACGATGTTGATGAACACCCCGCCCAGGGCTCCCACCGCACCGGCAAACCCGATCAATGCCCCGGACATGCTGCGCGACCAGGCCGCCTTCTCGTCCTTGCTCCACTCGTCGTGGTTCTGGGCCTTCGCCTCGAAGATCGACGGGATCATCTTGTAGGTGGATCCGTTGCCCAGTCCGGACAGGATGAACAGCAGGATGAATCCGGCCACGTAGGCGCCCATCTGGGTGCCGGTCGGGGCACCTGCGGCCGCATCGTCGAGCACACCGGCGGCCACCAGGATGCCGGCGGCGAAGATCATCGCGACGAACACATAGAGCGTGATCTTGCCGCCACCGATCTTGTCGGCGAGCTTGCCGCCGAACGGTCGCGAGATCGAGCCCAGCAGCGGGCCGAGGAAGGCGATCTGCGCCGCGTGCAGCGAGGCCTGTGCGGCGGTGTCGCCGCCGGCCAGGTAGTTGATCTGCAGCACCTGACCGAAGGCGAACGAGAAGCCGATGAACGAACCGAAGGTGCCGATGTACAGGAAGCTCATCACCCAGGAGTCCTTGTACCGCATGGCCTCGACCATGGCCCCCAGGTTGGAACGCTGATTGCCCAGGTTGTCCATGAACACGGCCGCACCCAGTGCGGCGAGGCCGACCAACACCAGGTAGATGGCGCAGACCAGGTACGGGGCGGTGTTGCCGATGGTGGCGATCACCAGCAGACCGATGAGCTGGATGACCGGCACCCCGATGTTGCCGCCGCCGGCGTTCAGGCCGAGAGCCCAGCCCTTGAGCCGCTGCGGATAGAACGCGTTGATGTTCGTCATCGACGAGGCGAAGTTGCCGCCGCCCAGGCCCGCGAAGGCCGCGATGATCATGAAGGTGGTGTAGGACGCTCCCGGTTGGGCCATCACCCACAGCGTCAGCACCAGCGGGATCAGCAACAGCAGCGCGCTGACGATGGTCCAGTTGCGGCCGCCGAAACGCGCGGGCGCGATGGTGTACGGAATGCGCATGAACGCGCCGATCAGCGTCGGAATCGCGACGAGGTAGAACTTTCCGGCGGGATCGATGCCGTACACGTCCTGCGGCATGAACAGCACCATCACCGACCAGATCGACCACACCGAGAAACCGACGTGCTCGGCGAAGATCGACCAGATGAGGTTGCGTTTGGCGATCTCCTTCCCGGGGGTCGCACCGCCGGTCCCCTCCCAGGCGTCGACATCCTCGGCATCCCAGTGAGCGATGTCACGATTGCGGCTTGTATTAGGCACTAGTTCCTCCCAGCAGCGGAAACGGTTGAGGAGAAACTATGTTTCGGCCATTCCGCCTCCATTGCCCCACCGTGTCGGGTTTGTCAACACCTACTCACACCGGGCGTATCCCGCTTGGTGCGCCACGGTATTCACGGGCGACGCACTTCTGAAACGAATTCGAAACAATGGCCCCTTAGCTTCGCTGAAGCATGAGCGATGGCAGCACACCACAGTTCCTGCAGGGCGCCTTCCCCTTCGAAGGGGCCGGTTTGGACAAACCGGTGCCCATCCATGACACGTTGCGCTACGTGGTGCCGGCGGGCATCGTGACCCAGCCGGTGTACTTCCGCGGCGGGAACTCGACCAAACAGATGGTCTCGGTGGTGCTGGTCCGTGACGGGGTTCCGATGCGCTACTTCCCCATTGCCGCCAAGGGCGCCACCCACGTCGCGTTGCGCGTCGTCGAAGATCTGCTCGCCGACACGGTGCTCGAGGTGCACATCGCCGCACCCGAGGGTTGCTCGGGCACTGTCATCCTCGATCTCGGTCTCGTCGAGGTCTAGATGACCGTCACCGAAGCGGTCGCTCGACCCGAACATCGGGCGTCCACCGCGAAGGCGCGCCTGGTGGTGGTCGGCAATGGGATGGCCGGAATCCGCGCCATCGAGGACGTGCTGGCCCGTGGCGGCGGTGAGAAGTTCGACATCACCGTGTTCGGGGACGAACCCTACGGCAACTACAACCGGATCCTGCTGTCGAATGTTCTTGCCGGCAAGGACGATCCGTCAGAAATCTATCTGAACGCACTGGATTGGTACACCGACAACCACATCGACTTGCGGGCCGGGGTGCGCGTCGTCCGTATCGACACCTTCGGGCATGTGGTGCTCGCCGACGACGGCTCCCGGGTGCGGTACGACAAGTTGATCCTGGCCACCGGCAGCCGGTCCTTCTTCCCGCCGATGACCGGTCTGTGGGCCGACGACAAAACCATGGCCGACGGCATCTTCGGTTTCCGCACCCTCGACGACACCTCGGCGATGATCGCCGAGGCCGCCCACCGCACCAAGGCCGTCGTCATCGGCGGCGGCCTGCTCGGACTCGAGGCCGCCCGCGGACTGCAGAGCCGCGGACTGGCCGTGGACGTGGTGCATGCGGGGTCCACGCTGATGAACGCCCAACTCGACGACCCCGCGGGCAACATCTTGCGCACATCGGTGGAAGGTCTCGGCATCGGGGTGCATACGTCGAAGCGGACGACCGAGGTGCTGGTGCAGGACGGCAAGCTCACCGGGATCGTGTTTGCCGACGGGGAGCGGCTGGATTGCGACATGCTGGTGATCGCCGCGGGCATCCGACCCAATGTCGGACTGGCCCAACGCGCCGGGCTCACCGTCGAGCGCGCCATCGTCACCGACGACCACATGCGCTCGGTCGACGACGACGACATCTACGTCGTCGGCGAGTGCGCCCAACACCGCGGACAGGTCTACGGTCTGGTCGCACCGCTGTGGGAGCAGGCGAAGGTCCTCGCCGACCATCTGACCGGCACCGACAGCAAGGCCGCCTACCACGGTTCGCGGGTGGCCACCAAGCTGAAGGTGGCCGGTGTGGACGTCGCGTCGATGGGGGTCAAGGGACCCGAGCATCCCGACGATGAGTTCGTCCAGTACTCCGAGCCCAAGCACGGTGTGTACAAGACCATCGTCATCCGGGACGGGAAGCTGGTGGGCGCCACGCTGATCGGTGACGTCAGCAAGGTGTCGTTCCTGACGCAGGCCTTCGACAACGGGCTGCCGTTGCCCGACGAGCGGGTGGCGCTGATGTTCGACATCGGCACACCGGATGTGGCCGTCGGCGTCGCCGAGTTGGCCGATGACGCGCAGGTGTGCAATTGCAACGGCGTGTCCAAGGGCGCGCTGGTGGCGTGTGTGCAGGCCGGTGAGACGTCGGTATCAGGAGTGATGGCAAAGACCAAGGCCGGCAAGGGCTGTGGATCCTGCAAGGAACTGGTCGGACAGGTCGTCGAATGGGCGGCGGGCGGTGCGGTGACCGAGGATCCGTCGGCCTTCTGGTACGTGCCTGGGGTGCCGTACGCCAAACCGGAGCTGATGCGGTTGATCCGGGATCTGCAACTGCATTCGGTCTCTTCGGTATTCAACGCGCTGGCACCCGACGGCAAACACGACGCGGGATCGAAGATGGCGCTGGCGTCCCTGCTGGAGATGATGTGGGCCGACGAGTTCGTCGACGAGAAGGACTCGCGGTTCATCAACGACCGGGTACACGCCAACATCCAGCGGGACGGTACGTTCTCGGTGGTACCGCAGATGAAGGGCGGCGTGACGAGCGCGTGGCAGTTGCGCCGTATCGCCGATGTCGCCGACAAGTACTCGATCCCGATGATCAAATGTACCGGCGGACAACGCATCGACCTGCTCGGTATCCGCAAGGAAGACCTGCCCGGGGTGTGGGCTGATCTGGAGATGCCGTCCGGCTACGCCTACGGCAAGAGTTTCCGTACCGTGAAAACCTGTGTGGGTAGCGACTTCTGCCGGTTCGGCGTGGGTGATTCCACCGCGTTGGGCATCGCCCTGGAGGAACGCTTCCAGGGTCTGGCCAGCCCGGCCAAGATGAAGCTCGCCGTCACCGGGTGCCCGCGTAACTGCGCCGAGTCGCTGTGCAAGGACCTCGGCGTGGTGGCCGTGGACGGTGGCCGCTGGGAGATCTATGTCGGCGGTGCCGCGGGCGCCCATATCCGCAAGGGTGACCTGCTGGCCACCGTCGACTCGGCGGCGGAGGTGATGACGCTGACCGGACGGTTCCTGCAGTACTACCGGGAAAGCGCCAATTGGCTGGAACGCACCTACGCGTGGGTACCGCGGGTGGGCGTCGAACACATCCGTGCGGTCGTGGTGGAGGACGCCGACGGGCTTGCCGAGGGTCTGGATGCGCGGATGCAGAAATCGATTGATGCGTACCGGGATCCGTGGCTTGACGGACGAGAGCCGGCGACCGAGGGACAGTTCCGCACCTCGCTGCCACTGCTACCACTGCCGCAGGTGCCGGTGCGATGAGTGATCTCGGGCCGGTCTCCCAGGTTCCCCTGGGCGAGGGCCGGACCTTCGCCGTGGAGGACAACCAGATCGCGGTGTTCCGGCTACGCGACGGATCGCTGCGGGCGCTGGATGCGGTGTGTCCGCACAAGGGTGGGCCGCTCGCCGATGGGCTGGCCGATGAATCCGTGGTGGTATGCCCCCTGCACGGAGCGACCTATGACATGTGCACCGGCACCGAGGCCGGTGGTGGCGCCCCGGTGCGCAGCTATCCGGTTTCCGAGGTCGACGGGCGGATCCAGATCACCACCTAGGTGTTGCGCGTACTCCCTGAAGCGGTTGTGCGCCATGACCTTTTGTGGATCTGTGGATAGAACGGCGCCTGTGGACAACTGATGTGCACGCCGAGAGTTTTCGATACAATTCGAACATGCTTGCGAATACGGTGACGGGTCGAGGGACGAGGTTGTCCCGAGTCTCGTAGAAGTTGAGGTGGCGGTCCCCTGCTCGAAACCTGCCGTGTGGTAGGTATCGGGCGTTCCGCCAAGAACTCCTACAGCAAGGGGACCACCATGAAGAAGAGTAACCAGATTCAGTCCGTCGATGTGAGTGCATCCGCGGTTCCCGAACGGGTCAGTGTGGCGATGAGCGAGATCGCCGGAAACATGAGCGAGGGCCTGCTGGCGTTGGCTGTCGGCGCGGGCCTGCAGGTGATGGCGGCGTTGATGGAGGCTGACGTCACCGCGCTGGCTGGCCCGAAGGGTCGCCACGATCAGGCCAGGACCGCGGTGC
>JAUKNU010000001.1:4577249-4926368 GCA_030499155.1 Mycolicibacterium frederiksbergense
TGACTGATGCCTACCATGCCGGATCGGCGCTTGAGGCCGAAGCCGCCCTGCTGGCCCTGGCCAAGGAACTCGACCGCACCCACCCCAGCGCGGCGGCGAGTCTGCGCGAGGGCCTCGATGAGACGCTCACAGTCTTGCGTTTGGGGGTACCGCCCACGCTGGCCCGCACGCTGCGCTCGACCAACTGCATCGAGTCGATGATCTCGGTCTGCCGCGAACATGCCGGCAACGTCAAGCGCTGGCGCGACGGGCAGATGGCGCTGCGCTGGTGCGCCGCCGGGATGGTCGAGGCCGGCAAGCAATTCCGCCGGGTGAACGGCCACCTGCACCTGCCGGCACTGCGAGCAGCCCTCGAACGCGAGGTTGCCGAACATGTCGTACCCGTCGTGCACAATGATCAGGTGAGCGCAGCCTGATGCTCACCGGACCGCCACCGAAGTTCCACGGAACTTGGGACATCCTCTCGAGGGACCGTGCTGGCGGCTTTCGACGCCTTCGACTCCGTTTGCGAGCAGTCGGCCGCACTGGACTTCACGCGGCGCTGGAGCCCGAGCCGGCCGGTCACCCGTTGCGGCGGAACCACCGGGGTTTGCGGAAGCGTTCACCGAGACTCTTTGCGTCCGTACTGGATTCTGCGTCGGTGTGCACAGCGGGCGACTCTTGGGAATCGGTCACAGCGTCGTCAGCAGCGACAGGCTGCGCGGTCAAGACCTCGGACACAGCAGCTTCCGAGGTCACCTCCGCGGCGGTAGCCTCTTCGGCATCGCCTGGTTCCTCGGTCGGGACCGACTCGTCGGTGGCTTCTGCCGTGTCGGCCGCTTCGGCCTCGGGTGACTCCTCGTCTTCTGCGGGCTCAGCCTCGGCAACGGCTTCTTCAGCGTCGACTGGTTCCTCAGTCGGGACCGACTCGTCGGTGGCCTCCGCCGTATCCGCCGCTTCCGCCTCGGGCGACCCCTGGTCATCTGCGGGCTCAGCCTCGGCAACGGCTTCTTCAGCGTCGACTGGTTCCTCGGCCGGGACAGACTCGTCGGTGGCTTCTGCCGTGTCGGCCGCCTCGGCCTCGGGCGACTCCTCGTCATCTGCGGGCTCAGCCTCGGCAACGGATTCTTCAGCGTCGACTGGTTCCTCAGTTGGGGCAGACTCGTCGGTGGCTTCCGCCATGTCGGCCGCCTCGGCCTCGGGCGACTCCTCGTCATCTGCGGGCTCAGCCTCGGCAACGGATTCTTCAGCGTCGACTGGTTCCTCGGCCGGGACCGACTCGTCGGTGGCTTCCGCCATGTCGGCCGCCTCGGCCTCGGCGGACTCGTCGGCGATAACCTCATCAGCCGGCGACTCCACCGGTTCCGCGGTCTCGGCTTCGGCCTCCTCGGCTTCGGCGGGCGACTCGTTGAGCTCGGCCGCAACTGCAGCAGGCTCTTCGACCCGCTCCTCGATTGCCACCTCGGCATCACCGGAATCGCCCTCGGCCGCTTCCGCTTCGGCGGACTCGTCGGCGACAACCTCACCAGCCGGCGACTCCACCGCTTCCGCGGTCTCGGCCTCGGCCTCCCCGGCTTCGGCGGGCGACTCCTCGAGCTCGGCCGCAACTGCAGCGGGCTCTTCGACCGGCTCCTCGATTGCCACCTCGGCATCGCCGGAATCGCCCTCGGCCGCTTCCGCTTCGGCGGACTCGTCGGCGACAACCTCATCAGCCGGCGACTCCACCGCTTCCGCGGTCTCGGCCTCGGCCGCCTCGGCTTCGGCAGGCGACTCGTCGCTCTCGGCCGGATCGTCGACCTCGACAGATTCCACGGAGTCACCCACGGGCGCGGCGGCGACCTGGAGCACTTCCGTCTCGACGGGCTCCTCGACGTCGTCAGCCTCATCCGCGGCGTCAGCCACCGTTGCTTTCTCGGCCGTGGCCGAGTCGCCACCTGGCGGGCTCTCCGAGTCCTCGCGGTCTGCCTCGCCTGCGACCTTGGCGGCGGCGACAACACCCGAGACGGCGCCCACCTTGATCACCTCGGTGGCCGCCTCGTCGACGGCCGAGGTCTCATCGGTGTCGGCATTGCCGCGCAGCGACGCCGGATCCTCGCGCCCCTTGGGCGCCACCATCACGTAAACCACCGCCGCGATGAAGACGAACGTGGAGGTGAACGAGTTGACCCGGATGCCGGCGATCAGCGTGGCGGTATCGCTGCGCATCAATTCGATCCAGAACCGGCCGAGACAGTAACCGGCGACATACAGCGCGAACACCTTGCCGTGACCGAGCTTGTACCGCCGGTCAATCCAGATCAGCAGCGCAAAGATCAGGAGATTCCACAGCAGTTCGTACAGGAACGTGGGGTGGACGACACCGACCACCTCGCCCGTCGACACACCGTTGAGAGAGTCACGGAACCCGGCAGCATCACGGCGTTCGTAGATCTCCAGGCCCCACGGCAGGGTCGTGGCCCGGCCGTACAGCTCCTGGTTGAAATAGTTGCCCAACCGCCCAATCGCCTGGGCCAGGATGATTCCCGGCGCAACCGCATCTGCGAACGCGGGCAGCGGGATTCCGCGTCGCCTGCAGGCGATCCAGGCGCCGACCCCGCCGAGAGCCACGGCACCCCAGATGCCCAGTCCGCCGTCCCAGATCCGGAAGGCCGCGCCCAACCCGGCGCCACCGGTCCCGAAGTAGGTGGGCCAGTCGGTCATCACGTGATAGATACGGCCACCGACCAGCCCGAACGGCACCGCCCACAAGGCGATGTCGTAGATCACGCCACGTTCGCCGCCGCGTGCCTCCCACCGTCGATCACCGATGACCAGCGCAGCGACGATGCCGATGATGATGCACAGCGCGTACGCGCGCAGCGGTACCAGACCGATGAACCAGACACCCTGCGCGGGGCTGGGGATGTAGGCCAGTGTCGTCACCGTCATGCCCGTACCGCCTGGCGCACACCCTCGGCGAGTTCGGCAGTCAGGGCGCGCAGCGCCGGCAGACCCTCGTCGAGGGCCGATACCAACGCCGAGCCGACGATCACTCCGTCTGCGTAGGCGCCGATCTCGGCGGCCTGCTGACGCGAGCGCACGCCGAGCCCGACACCGACCGGGATATCCGATATCGCCTTGACCCGGCTCACCAGCTCCGGTGCGGCGTTCGACACGGCGTCGCGCGCACCCGTCACACCCATGGTCGACGCGGCGTAGACGAACCCGCGTGAGGCCCCGACCGTCGCAGCCAACCGCTCCTGGGTCGATGACGGCGCCACCAGGAAAATCCGGTCGAGATCGTGTTGCTCCGACACCCGAATCCACTCATCGGCTTCATCCGGGATCAGATCCGGCGTGATGAGGCCAAGTCCACCCGCCGACGCCAGATCGCGAGCAAAGGTCTCGACGCCCTTGCACAGCACCGGATTCCAGTAGGTCATCACCACGGCGTGACCACCGGCGTTGCTGATGGCCTCGACGGCCCGCAAGGCGTCATAGACCCGGACGCCGCCGGCCAACGCCACCTCGGTGGCCCGTGCGATGGTCGGCCCGTCCATACCGGGATCGGAGTAGGCAACCCCGACCTCGATGATGTCGGCGCCGGATTCGACCATGGCCGTCATCGCCGAGATGGACGTCTCGACATCCGGATAGCCGGTCGGCAGATAGCCGATGAGCGCCGAGCGGCCCTCAGCGCGGCAACCATCGAACAATCCGGCGAGCCGGCTCACGAATCACCGTCCAACAGTCCGAACCACTTTCCTGCGGTCTCCACGTCCTTGTCACCGCGACCGGACAGGTTCACGACGATGATCGCGCCGGCCCCGAGTTCTGCGGCGAGCTTCATCGCACCCGCCACCGCATGCGCCGACTCGATGGCCGGAATGATGCCTTCGGTCCGGCACAGCAGCAGGAACGCATCCATCGCCTCGGTGTCGGTGATCGGTCGGTACTCGGCACGGCCGGCATCCTTGAGTAGCGCATGCTCGGGGCCGACACCCGGATAGTCCAGACCGGCTGAGATCGAATGGGATTCGAGGGTCTGACCGTCCTCGTCCTGCAACAGATAGGAGAATGAGCCCTGGAACGCACCTGGCGAGCCGCCGGTGAATGTTGCTGCGTGCCTACCCGTTTCGACTCCGTCACCGGCCGCCTCGAACCCGATCAGCCGGACACCCGGATCGTCGATGAAGGCGTGGAACATTCCGATCGCATTGGATCCGCCGCCGACGCAGGCGGTCACCGCGTCCGGTAGCCGTCCGGCCTGATCACGGATCTGCACCCGGGTCTCCATACCGATGATTCGCTGGAAGTCGCGGACCATGAGCGGGAACGGGTGCGGACCGGCCGCGGTGCCGAAGCAGTAAAAGGTGTCATCGGCGTTGGCGACCCAATCGCGGAAAGTCTCGTTGATGGCGTCCTTGAGCGTCTTCGATCCCGATTCCACCGACACCACCCGCGCGCCCAGCAGGCGCATCCGGGCCACATTGAGTGCCTGGCGGGCCGTGTCGACGGCTCCCATGTAGATGACGCAGTCCAACCCGAGCAGCGCGCAGGCGGTGGCGGTCGCGACGCCATGCTGGCCGGCGCCGGTCTCGGCGATGACCCGCGTCTTGCCCATCTGACGGGCGAGCAACGCCTGCCCCAGCACATTGTTGATCTTGTGAGATCCGGTGTGGTTGAGGTCTTCTCGCTTCAGGAAGATCCGGGCACCGCCGACATGGCGGGTGAGCCGCTCCGCTTCGTACAGCGGGGACGGGCGGCCGCTGTAATGACGCTGCAGACGGTCGAGCTCGTCGAGGAAGGTCTGATCGCTGCGGGCCTTCTCGTAGGCGGCGGTCACCTCTTCGATGACGGCCATCAGGGCCTCGGGGACCAGACGTCCGCCATAGGGTCCGAAATGTCCCTTGGCGTCCGGGTCATGGCTGGTGGGTTCGGCGAGGGCTGCGCTGGTGTGGGGCAGCTCGGGGCCGGCGATATCGCCCATGTCTAACTCAGCGGGCGGGTTTCGGGCAGGACGGGTGAGCGCCTGCGGTGACAAGGTCGGATACGGCACTTCGCGGGTCGCCGCTGGTGACCAAGCCCTCCCCGACGAGCACCGCATCGGCGCCCGCACCGGCGTAGGCCAGCAGGTCGGCCGTGCCGCGGATACCGGACTCGGCAACGCGGATGACCTTCGAGGGAAGTCCCGGCGCGATCCGCGCGAAGCAGTCGCGATCGACCTCCAGGGTCTTGAGGTTGCGCGCGTTCACGCCGATGACCGAGGCGCCGGCCTGCAAGGCGCGGTCGGCCTCCTCCTCGGTGTGCACCTCGACCAGGGCGGTCATCCCGAGCGATTCGGTGCGGTCGAGCATCGACTCGAGGGCCTTTTGTTCCAGCGCCGCGACGATCAGCAGCAGCATGTCTGCACCATGGGCGCGGGCCTCATGGATCTGGTACGGGCCGACGATGAAGTCCTTGCGCAGCACCGGAATCGACACGGCCGCACGCACACTGTCCAGATCGTCGAGCGATCCGTTGAACCGGCGTTCCTCGGTGAGCACGCTGATGACGCGAGCGCCACCGTCCTCGTAGGCCTTCGCCAGCTGCGCAGGATCTGCGATCGACGCCAACTCACCACGTGACGGGCTGGCACGCTTGACTTCGGCGATCACAGCGATGCCGGGCACCCGAAGCGCGGCCATCACATCCAGTGGCGGCCGCGCATCTTTGGCCCGTTGCTTGATGTCGGCGAAGCTCACGGCGGCTTCACGGGTGGCAACGTCGGCGCGGACTCCTTCGATGATGGAGTCGAGCACGGTCGCCGAACTCATTGGCCATCGTCCTTTTCCGTCGGCCGGGATCCTCCCGGAGTGGTCTGCGTCGACCACGTCGATGTCATGGACCCCGTTGTTTTCTGAAAGGTTAGTCGCCAGCGCCACACCTTCTGTCACCGACCCTGGTTGTCCGGATCCGGCGTGTTCGGCTCGCTGGTGGGATCGCTGCCCTCGTCCAACGCGTCCCACATCATCCGCTCCGACATGCCCTCCGGACCGCCGCCGTCGGCCGTTTCCGAACGCACCGCATCGCGTCGCGCCGCCGGCGCGACGTAACGGGCCGTCGATGTCCGGGCGGTCGCCGCCGAACGCATCAATATTCCGGCCGCGACCAGCGCAATCACCGCCGCGACCACCGCCACGCCGGCACCGGCGTAGAAGCGCTGTGAGCCCACCAGCGCGGAGACCGGCACCTCGGCAAGTCCGGCAGCGCGTACCGCGACGTCATGGGTCACCCACTGGCTGATGCCCAGATAGGCGATCCCGGCGCCCGACACGGCGACCAGGACGGCCACCGCGCGCAGCAGCAGGCCCCGCACGGCCAGCGCGGCCACCGCCGCCGCCAGCAGCACCAGCGCGAGCGGTACCAGTGCCGTCGACCAGGCCGCACCCGACAAGGTCGAGGTCTTGGGCTGCCCGAGACCGTCGAACGTGCTCACCTCGACCCAGGGCAGGCGCGAGGCCCCCCACAGCGCCAGCGCGCCGAGGGCCAGCAGGGCCTGCGCGATCCGGATCAAGGTTGCCCCAGCGTCTCGGCCGCGGCGATCGCGTTCAGCACCGCCTTGGCCTTGTTGGCGGACTCGTTGTACTCGTAGGGCCCGTTGGAGTCGGCCACGACTCCCCCGCCGGCCTGTACGTAGGCGGTGCCGGCGCGCATGAGGGCGGTCCTGATCGCGATCGCGAAATCGGCGTTGCCGGCGAAGTCCAGGTAGCCGAGCACGCCGCCGTAGAGGCCGCGTCGGGTCAGCTCGACCTCCTCGATGAGTTCCATGGCGCGGACCTTGGGGGCACCGGACAGCGTTCCCGCCGGGAAGCACGCGGTGACGGCGTCCAGCGCGGTCTTGCCGTCGGCGAGATGCCCGGTCACCGTCGACACCAGGTGCATGACGTGGCTGTAGCGCTCGATGTGGCTGTAGTCCTCCACCCGCACCGTCCCGGGCTGACACACCCGGCCCAGATCGTTGCGGCCGAGATCGACCAGCATCAGGTGCTCGGCACGTTCCTTCTCGTCGGCCAGCAGCTCCTTCTCCAGGAGCACGTCCTCCTCCTCGGTGTCCCCGCGCCACCGGGTCCCGGCGATCGGATGCGTGGTCGCCTTGCCGTCCTTGACGGTGACCAACGCCTCCGGGCTGGACCCGACGACGGAGAACTCAAGTCCCCCTTCGGCATTCGGCACGTTGAGCAGGTACATGTACGGGCTCGGATTGGTCGCCCGCAGCATCCGGTAGACATCCAGTGGATCGGCGGCGGTATCGATCTCGAAACGCTGTGAGGGCACCACCTGGAACGCCTCACCGGCCTCGATATCTGCGACCAGTTTGTCCACGATCGCGCTGTACTCCTGCACGGTGCGCTGCGCCCGGAACTGCGGCTGCGGCCGGCTGAAGGTGGACACCGTGGAATGCAGCGGTTCGGCGAGGGCGGCCGTCATCACGTCGAGGCGGGCCACCGCATCGTCGTAGGCCTCGTCGACGCGGTCGTCGGTACCGTTCCAGTTCACCGCGTTGGCGATCAGGGTGATGGTGCCCTCGTGGTGGTCGACGGCGGCGATGTCGGTGGCCAGCAGCAGCAGCATGTCGGGCAGCCCAAGATCGTCCACCGCGATCTCCGGCAGCCGTTCCAGTCTGCGCACCATGTCGTAGGCGAAGTACCCGACCAGCCCCGACGACAGCGGCGGCAGCCCGGGCAGCGCGGCGGTGGCCAGCAGATCCAGCGTGCTGGCCAGCGCGACGAGCGAGTCGCCACCCGACGGTGCGTCTTTCGGCGTCGCGCCCAGCCAGACCGCCTCGCCGTCGCGGACCGTCAGCGCCGACGGCGCGCCGGCACCGATGAACGACCACCGCGACCAGGACCGTCCGTTCTCGGCGGATTCCAGCAGGAACGTGCCCGGCCGGTTGGCGGCCAGCTTGCGGTACGCCGACAGCGGTGTCTCGCTGTCGGCCAGCACCTTGCGGGTCACCGGAACCACCCGGTGCCCGGCGGCGAGTTCCCGGAAGTCCTCGCGAGGCGTGGTGACGGCCAGCGTGACGGTGTTGGGTTGCACGGGCCCAATCCTCCCAGACGCCGGAAAGCCGTTCGGCGTAGCGTGGGCAGCCGTGACGCTAATCAAGACCGGTGACCGCGTAGCCGAGTTCGAACTGCCCGACCAGACTGGCACCATGCGCAGTCTGTCCGCACTTCTCGAAGACGGACCGGTGGTGTTGTTCTTCTACCCCGCCGCGATGACGCCCGGCTGCACCAAGGAGGCCTGTCACTTCCGCGATCTGGCCGCCGAGTTCGCCGCCGCCGGTGCCTCCCGGGTGGGTATCAGCACCGACGCGGTGGAGAAGCAGGCCAAGTTCGCCGATCAGCAGCGCTTCGACTACCCGCTGCTCTCCGACGCCGACGGCAAGGTCGCCACCGAGTTCGGGGTGAAGCGCGGCCTGCTCGGCAAGCTGATGCCGGTCAAGCGGACGACGTTCGTGATCGACACCGACCGCACCGTGCTCGAGGTCATCTCCAGCGAGTTCAGCATGGACACCCACGCCGACAAGGCCCTCGAGGTGCTCAGGGCGCGTTGACGTGACCCCCGTCCTGGAGATCACCGACGTCACCTTCCGCCGCGACGGCAAGCAGATCATCGATGGCATCTCACTGACGGTGCAGGCCGGTGAACACTGGGCGCTGCTGGGACCCAACGGCGCCGGTAAGAGCACGCTGCTGGGCTTCTGCGCGGCGGTCACGTTCCCCAGCAGCGGCACGGTGCGCATCCTGGGCGGGCAGATGGGACGCACCGATCTGTCGGTGCTGCGCCGATCCATCGGCCATGTCAATCCGCGGCACCGGTTGCAGTACCCGCTGACGGTGCGCCAGGTGGTACTCACCGGTTTCACCGCGACCGTGGATACCGCGGCGCGCTGGACCCCCAGCCCCGAGCAGGTGCGCCGGGCCGATGAACTGATCGACACCGTCGGGCTGTCGGAGCGCGCCGACGCCATCTGGCCGACGCTGTCCCAAGGCGAGCGCGGACGGTCGCTGATCGCCCGCGCCCTGATCGCCGACCCGCGGCTGCTGCTGCTGGATGAACCCAGCACCGGCCTGGACGTGGCCGCCCGCGAGCAACTGCTGGAAACCATTGACACACTGGAGGTCACCCATCCCGAGATGGCCTCCATCCTGGTGACCCATCACCTGGAGGAACTGCCCACCAGCACCACCCATGCGCTGCTGATCGGCGCGGGCCGCACGGTGGCCATCGGTCCGGCCCGGAGCACCGTGACCACCGAGCATGTCAGCGCCGCATTCCGGCATCCGGTGACGGTGGGGTTCGTCGACGGCCGGTGGAGCGCGCGGGCCAAGGCCAGTTCCAGGGTGGTTGGCTAACCGATCGGGGCCTGATCGCGGCGACGGCGCGCCTCGCGGTGCCGGGTCACCGGCGCGGTGTCGATGACGCGGTTGGCCATGATGGCCAGAAACCTGGCCGGCTGTAACTGCGGCGGCACCACATCGTGGCGGATCGCGATGTCCGGCAGCGCTGCCAGCGCCTCGTCGACCGCGGCGGTCGCGACGTCGACAATCTCGAAAAGCAGTCCGGATTCCGCCTTTTCGACGCTGTCCACCTCGTCCTCGGGTGACTCGACTCCCTCTGCCTCGTAGTCGATCATGACCAGCGCGGTGGCGTGATAGGCGTCGTCCTCGGTGCCCAGCTTGCCCAGCAGGTCGATCAGCCACTCGGCCTTGTCGGGCTCGGAGGTCAGGATCGTCGAACGCAGGCCGTAGACGAAACCGAGCGCCGCCAGCGGGTGCCGCAGCCGCAGGTTCTTGGCGTCCCCGTAGCTCTCCTCGACACGGTTGGCGGCGTTCTTGCCGAAGCTGGAATCCATCCGCTTGGTGCTGATCAGCAACTCCGGACCGGTATCCCAGTCGGACATGACGACGTCGACCTGCTTCATGTAGTGCTTGCCGAGCACGCTGGCGCTGGAGCCGACGATGCCCTTCATCGAGCGTCCCAGCCGCGCCTCGATGAGCTGACGTTCCCGTTGTGGCAGCGCCTCGAGCAGACTGGCGATCGCACCCGGCATGATCCGCGGGTCGGTGGGTCGCGGCCACACCGCATCCGGTTCGAAGCCCGCGCGGCGCAACTCGTAGGACATCCACACGTCCAGGGCCAGCGCGGGCACCCCGGTGGTCGACGGGGCATCCAGGTACAGCGGTACGCCGAGCAGTTTGCGCAGCACCTTGAAGTCCGGGCGGAAGGTCAACGCGTCAGCGGTCCGCAGCCACGGGTTGGTGTGCACCCCGGCGGGCGCGGCGTCGGCAACGATCCGGTCGAAGATGGCCCAGGCGGTGGCTTTGGTGGAAGGCTCAGCGGGCACGCCGCGACCTTACCGCCCTCCTGGAGGCCAGCGAATGGCGCGCGGCCTGAACCGATTCCAAGTCCGTCGCCAGGTCCAGCGCATCGTCGATGACGCCGACCGCATCGAGCAGCTTGCCGCGGCCCAGCAGCGCGGCGACGGTGCGCCGGGCCGCCCGCAATTCGGTGGCGCGGTCGGCGATCAATTCCGGGGCCGGGACCAGCCAGCGATCCGCTTCGCGCGGTTCGATTTTCAGCACACCGCCGCCGTACGCGCGGCCCACCATCTCCGCATGCAGCACGGTC
Source organism: Mycolicibacterium frederiksbergense (assembly GCA_030499155.1). Classification (GTDB taxonomy): domain Bacteria; phylum Actinomycetota; class Actinomycetes; order Mycobacteriales; family Mycobacteriaceae; genus Mycobacterium; species Mycobacterium frederiksbergense_A. Next base: position 4,587,885 of record JAUKNU010000001.1, read on the forward strand.
ACCGAGTTCAGCGCGGCCAGCGGCAGGAGATCACGGCCCAGGGCGGCCACCTCGTCGCGCAGGTACACCCCGTGCACCGAATTGAGGTGGTGCGCGCCGGCCCGGTTGGTGACGAGCCGCGGCGTGTCGGCATTCATGCACGTCAGCAGCAGATCGGCGGGTTTCACCAGCGGCACCAGGTACCAGGGTGTGCGGACCCGGCATTTGTAGGCCAGGTGCACCCCGGCGGCGTGGCCGGCGTCGATATAGCGCTGCGCCGGCGCCGAGAGACGGCCGGTGGGCCGGAAGAGGTGCACCGAGCGCCCGTCGGCGCCCAGAGCCGCGAGTTGGTTCGTGGACAGGGCGAGCCCACGGAGGTGCCCGCTGCCCGGCGGGGACAGGGTCAGCAGATCGGCCGGTCGCAGCCTGAGCTCGGACACCCGGGCCGGGGATAACGCGAAGAAGCCGTTGTTGCCGGTCACCATGCCCAGCGTGGTGTCACCCCACTCTTCGAGCGTGCTGAACCGCCCGGCGTCGTGCAGGCCGTGCAGAATCTCGACGGGACGATTGCCGATGAGCCCGCTGACCCACTTGTCGGCCGGATCAACCGGTGACCAATGCCGTTGCACCAGTTCGGAAGTCAACGCCTCGGCATTGCGGGCCCGGTGGATGACGGCGTGCCCGGACGGGCCCGCCCCGAAGCCATCGGCCAGCAGCAGCACCACATCGGCCTCGGCGCCCGGGAAGACCTGCTCGTCGAACATCACCAGCTCCACGCTGGCGAACCGGTCGAACAGGAATTTGCGCACCGCGGCGGCGTAGTTGACGCTGAGCAGCTCGGCGGGCAGCACCAGCGCCATCCGGCCGCCCGGACGCAGGAACAGCGCGGCGTGCACGGTGAACGCGGCCCAGCTCGACGCCAGCGCCGACAGCGTGACGCCGGCCTTGAGCGCGGCGCGCCGGGACTGGGCCCGCTGACTGCCACGGAAATCCTGATAGCGGATGTAGGGCGGGTTGCCCAGCACCGCCGAATACGTCGGTGTAGGGGCGATGTCGAAGAAGTCCGCGGTGCGCACCCGCGCCCTGCCACCGGCCTCGGTCACCCGGCGCCGGGCCGTCGCGACGCTGGCGGGATGGATCTCGACCCCGTCGAGTTCGGGGTGTTCGGCGCCGAGCCGACGCAACCGTTCGGTGGCTGCGACCAGGAAGGCGGCATCACCGGCCGACGGCTCGAACACCGCGTCATCGGGTGCGCGCACCGCCCAGTCGGCCAGATACCGGGTGATCTGCGGTGGGGTGAAGAACGCACCACGGGCCTTGCGGGTGGCGGCGGTATCTTCGGTCACCGGGCCATTGTCAACGATGCCACCGACAAATACGGTCAAGCATCGCCGAGCAGCAGGTCCGCGTCGAAGCAGCTGTGATCCCCGGTGTGGCAGGCCACGCCGACCTGGTCGACCTCGAGCAGCACGCTGTCACCGTCGCAGTCCAGCCGCACCGAGCGCACGTACTGGGTGTGCCCGGAGGTGGCGCCCTTGACCCATTGTTCGCCGCGGGACCGCGAGAAGTAGGTGGCCTCGCGGGTTTCCAGGGTGCGGGCCAGCGCATCATCGTCCATCCAGGCGACCATCAGCACGTCGCCGCTGCCGTGTTCCTGCACCACCGCGGTGAACAGGCCGGCCTCATTGCGTTTGAGCCGGGCCGAGATTGCGGGGTCGAGAGCCATCACCGCACCTCTATGCCGTCGGCCGCCATGGCGGCCTTCACCTCACCGATGGTGAGTTCACCGAAGTGGAACACGCTGGCGGCCAGCACCGCATCGGCTCCGGCCTGCACGGCCGGGGCGAAATCGCCCACCGCGCCCGCGCCGCCGCTGGCGATCACCGGCACCGTGACCGCCGCGCGCACGGCGTGCAGCATCGGCAGGTCGAAACCTGCCTTGGTGCCGTCGGCGTCCATCGAGTTCAGCAGGATCTCCCCCACCCCGAGCTCGGCTCCGCGGCGGGCCCATTCGACGGCGTCGATGCCGGTGCCGCGACGGCCGCCGTGGGTGGTGACCTCCCAGCCCGACGGGGTCGGTTCCGACCCCGTGGGCACCGTGCGGGCATCGACGCTCAGCACGATGCACTGGGAACCGAACTGCCTGGACAGTTCGGCGAGCAGTTCCGGTCGCGCGATCGCGGCGGTGTTCACCGACACCTTGTCCGCGCCGGCGCGCAACAGGGTGTCCACATCGGCCACCGAACGCACCCCGCCGCCGACGGTGAGCGGGATGAACACCTGCTCGGCGGTGCGGCGCACCACCTCGAGCATGGTGGACCGCCCCGCCGAGGAGGCGGTGACGTCCAGGAAGGTCAGCTCGTCGGCGCCGGCGGCGTCATAGGCTGCCGCCAGCTCGACGGGATCGCCTGCATCCCTGAGGTTCTCGAAGTTCACACCCTTGACGACCCGGCCGTCATCGACGTCCAGGCACGGGATGACCCGGACCGCGACACCCATCTCAGTAATCCTCCGGGGAACCCGCGGCGGCCACCAGTTCCAGGATCTGCTCGTGGATGCCCGGGGCGGCGGCCAGCGCCGACTTCGATTGGGCCGTCCACGGTTGCCCGGCGAGATCGGTGACGATGCCGCCGGCGGCGCGCACCAGTGCCACCCCGGCCGCGTGATCCCAGATGTGGTGACCGAAACTGATCGCGCCGCCGAGCACCCCGGCGGCGACGTAGGCCAGGTCGACACCGGTGGCGCCGTGCATGCGCACCCGCGACGAGACCCGGCTCAGGTTGGCCAGCACCTCGGCCCGGTAGCGGCCGGGAAAACGGCCGCGCGAGTCGATGTTGTAGGTCTGGATGCCGACGATCGAATCGGTGAGCGTGGACCGTGTCAGGGTGGGAAGCTCCGTTCCGTTGTCCCGCAACGGTCCACCGGCCGCCGCGAGATAGCGGTTGCCGGTGAACGGCAGCCAGGTCAGCCCGCCGACCGGCTCCCCGTCGGCGAGCAGGCCGAGCAGGATCGCGGCCATCGGCGACCCGGCGGCGTAGTTGAAGGTGCCGTCGATCGGGTCGAGCACCCATACCAACTCGGAATCGATGGGCGCGCCGCCGAATTCCTCGCCGTGCACCCCGATACCGGTCTGCTCGGTCAGGGCCGCGACCACCCGGCGCTCGATGGCGAGATCCACTTCGGTCGCGAAGTCGTTGCCCTGCTTGCGGACTGCGGAGTCGGCCCGGTGTCCGTCGATGAACGCCGCCGACACATCGTCGAGGACGTCTGCGGCGGTGGCGAGCAGTGCCGCGAGTTTCCCGGGCTCGACCATCAGCCGCTGACCGCGCTGAGCGCCTCGGGCAGCGTGAAACGCCCGGCGTACAGCGCCTTTCCGACGATGGCGCCCTCGACGCCGCGGTCCGTCAGGGTGGCGATGGCCCGTAGGTCGTCCAGGCTGGACACCCCGCCGGAGGCGATCACCGGCGCGTCGGTGCGCTCGGTGACCGCGGCCAGTAGTTCCAGGTTCGGCCCGTTGAGGGTGCCGTCCTTGGTGACGTCGGTGACCACGAAGCGTGAGCAGCCTTCGCCGACAAGACGTTCCAGGACCGGCCAGAGGTCACCGCCGTCGGTCTCCCAGCCGCGCCCGCGCAGCCGGTAGTCGCCGTTCTCCAGCTTGACGTCCAGACCGACGGCCACCTTGTCGCCGTGCTCGGCGATCGCGGCGGCGCACCACTGCGGGTTCTCCAGTGCCGCGGTGCCCAGGTTGACCCGGCGGCATCCGGTGGCCAGCGCGGCCTTGAGGCTCTCGTCGTCGCGGATACCGCCGGAGAGCTCCACCGCGACATCGAGTTGGCCGACCACATCGGCGAGCAGTTCGCGGTTGGACCCACGCCCGAACGCCGCGTCCAGATCGACCAGATGGATCCATTCGGCACCGTCGCGCTGCCAGCCCAGCGCGGCGTCCAGGGCGGAGCCGTACTCGGTTTCACTGCCGGCCACACCCTGAACCAGGCGTACGGCGCGGCCCTCGACGACGTCGACGGCGGGAAGAAGAATTAGGGACACGTGCGGTTACCTTACTTGCCTCGTCAGCCGAGGCTGTCGACCCAATTGCGCAGCAGCGTCGCACCGGCGTCGCCGCTCTTCTCGGGATGGAACTGGGTGGCCGACAGCGGCCCATTCTCCACGGCCGCCAGGAACGGCACCTGATGCGTTGCCCAGGTGAGCAGCGCGTCGGGGTCACCCTCCCAGGTCTGCGCCGCATAGGAGTGCACGAAGTAGAACCGGGTGTCGGCGTCGAGGCCGCGGAACAGGGTGCTCTCGGCGGGTGCGTCGACCACATTCCAGCCCATGTGCGGGATCACCGGGGCGTCGAGGCGGGTCACCGCGCCCGGCCACTGGCCGCAACCGTCGGTCTGCACCCCGAACTCGACGCCGCGGGTGAACAGGATCTGCATACCGACGCAGACGCCGAGCACCGGACGGCCCGCAGCCAGTCGCTTGGCGATGATCTGTTCGCCGCCGATACCGCGCAGGCCCGTCATGCAGGCCTCGTAGGCGCCGACACCGGGTACCACCAGCCCGTCGGCCTCGAACGCCACGCCCGGATCCGCGGTGACCTCGACATCGGCACCGGTGCGCTCCAGGGCGCGCTGCGCCGAACGCAGATTGCCGGACCCATAGTCCAGCACCACAACTCTTCGCGAACTCCCCACGTCTACAGGGTGCCCTTGGTGGACGGCACACCGGACACCCGCGGATCGAACTCCACCGCCTGGCGCAGCGCGCGGGCCACGGCCTTGTACTCCGCCTCGGTGATGTGGTGTGGATCGCGGCCGTAGAGGGTGCGCACGTGCAGTGCGATGCGCGCGTTGTAGGCCAGCGATTCGAAGACGTGCCGGTTGATCACGGTGTGGTACGGGGTGCTGGAGCCGGCAATGGTGAACTCCACCATGTAATCCGGTTCGCCGGTGTGTACGAAGTAGGGGCGCCCGGAGACGTCGACGGCCGCGTGCGCCAGGGTCTCGTCCATCGGGATGTAGGCGTCACCGAACCGGCGGATGCCCTTCTTGTCCCCCAACGCCTGGCCGAGGGCCTGGCCGAGCACGATCGCGGTGTCCTCGACGGTGTGGTGGCCCTCGATCTCGATATCGCCGCGGGCCTGCACGCTGAGATCGAAACTGGCGTGGCTGCCCAGCGCGGTGAGCATGTGATCGAAGAACGGCACGCCGGTGTCGATGTCGACCTTGCCGGTGCCGTCGAGGTCGATCTCGACGACGATGTCGGACTCCCTGGTCTTGCGTTCGACTCTCGCTCGACGGGTCATGAGGCTCCTTGGGTCTGGTGGACAACGCCCGATTCGGCGATCGTGGCGCTGACGTCGAGCAGCAGGTCGTTCTCGTCGATCAGGCCGATGGTGGTGCGCAGGTACCCGGGGATGCCGACATCACGGATCAGCACCCCGGCGTCCAGGTAGCTCTGCCACACCGCGGGCGCATCGTCGAATCCGCCGAACAGCACGAAGTTGGCATCGCTGGGGATGACCCGGAAACCCATGCCGGTCAGCGCCGCGGCGACGCGTTCACGCTCGGCGATCAGGGTGGCGACGCTGCCCAGGGTGTCATCGGCGTGCCGTAGCGCCGCGCGAGCGGCGGCCTGGGTGAGCACCGAGAGGTGATAGGGCAGCCGGACCAGCAGCAGGGCGTCGATCACCGCGGGATCGGCGATCAGGTAGCCCAGCCGCCCGCCGGCGAAGGCGAAGGCCTTACTCATGGTGCGGGTCACGATGAGCTTGGCCGGGTAGTCGGCGATGAGGCGCACCGCGCTGGGCTGCGAGGAGAACTCGCCGTAGGCCTCGTCGACGATCACCACCCCGGTCGCGGCCTCGAGCACCCGGCGCAGGTCCTCGAGCGAAACGCTCTGCCCCGACGGGTTGTTCGGGCTGGCCAGAAACACCACATCGGGCTCCTGGGCCGCCACCGCGGCGACGGCGACGTCGGTGTCCAGGCCGAAATCCTCGGCGCGCGCGGCTTCCAGCCACGACGTCTGGGTGCCGTCGGAGATGATCGGGTGCATCGAATAGGACGGCACGAACCCCATCGCACTGCGGCCGGGCCCGCCGAACGCCTGCAGGATCTGCTGCAGAATCTCATTGGATCCGTTTGCCGCCCAGACATTCTCGACCGCGACGTCGACGCCGGTCTGGCCGCTCAGATAGGCGGCGAGATCGGTCCGCAAGGCGACGGCATCCCGGTCGGGATACCGGTGCAGATCGGATGCGGCGTCCCGCACCGACTCGGCCACATCATCGATGAGCGCCTGGGTGGGCGGATGCGGATTCTCGTTGGTGTTCAGCCGCACCGGCACCGACAGTTGCGGCGCGCCGTACGGCGTCTTACCGCGCAGGTTGTCCCGCAGCGGCAGATCGTCGAGCGTGATCTTGGCCATTCCTACCTTTCGAATCTCCGCCGGACCGCCTCGCCGTGGGCCGGCAGATTCTCTGCCTTGGACAACGTGATCACATGACCGGCAACATCTTTGAGTGCGGCCTCGTCGTACTCGACGACATGGATACCGCGCAGGAAGGTCTGCACCGACAATCCGCTGGAGTGTCGCGCGCAGCCGGCCGTGGGCAGCACGTGGTTGGAGCCGGCGCAGTAGTCGCCGAGGCTGACCGGCGACCAGGCACCGACGAATATCGCGCCCGCCGAACGGATCCGGCCCGCGACCGCCGCGGCATCCTCGGTCTGGATCTCCAGGTGTTCGGCGGCGTAGGCGTTGACCACCCGGACCCCGGCGGCCACATCGTCGACCAGAACGATCGCGGACTGCCTGCCGGTGAGCGCGGCGGTCACCCGCTCGCGGTGCACGGTGGTCTCCAGCTGCGCGGCCACCTCCAGGTCGACCGCCTCGGCCAGCGCGACACTGTCGGTGACCAGCACGCTCGCGGCCATCTCGTCGTGTTCGGCCTGGCTGATCAGGTCGGCGGCGACGTGCCGCGGATCGGCGGTGTGGTCGGCCAGGATGGCGATCTCGGTGGGACCGGCCTCGGCGTCGATGCCCACCTGGGACCGGCAGATGCGTTTGGCGGCGGTGACGTAGATGTTGCCGGGCCCGGTGATCATGTCCACCGGGGCAAGTTGGGCCCCGTCGGTGTCGGTGCCGCCATAGGCCAGCAGGGCGACCGCCTGGGCACCGCCGACCGCCCACACCTCGTCGACACCCAGCAGCGCGGCCGCGGCCAGGATGGTCGGATGCGGCAGACCGCCGAACTGGGCCTGGGGCGGGCTGGCGATCACCAGCGACTCGACCCCGGCAGTCTGGGCGGGCACGACATTCATCACGACGCTGGAGGGATACACGGCGTTGCCGCCCGGTACGTAGAGTCCGACCCGTTCCATCGGGACCCAGCGCTCGGTGACCGTGGCACCCGGCGCCAGCGTGGTGGTGGTGTCGGTGCGGCGCTGGTCGGCGTGCACGATGCGGGTCCGGTCGATCGCCACCTCGAGGGCGGCGCGTACGTCGGCGTCCAGATCGGCCAGCGCGGCCTGCAGTTTCTCGCCCGCCACCCGCACCGTCTCGGGGCGCACACCGTCGAACTTCTCGCCGTACTCCAGGGCCGCGATCGCGCCGCGTGCGGCGATATCGTCGACGATGGGCCGGACCTTCGGGACCACCGAGTCCACGTCGACACCGCCGCGCGGCAGCGTCGTCCGCAACCGGGCCGCGGACAGGTCCGCACCCCGCAGATCGATGCGGGCCATGAGGGATCGTGGTGACGTCACGGGTCTATTGTCCCAGAGCAGGCCAAATCGAATTCGGGAGCCGTCATGTCCGCGTCGCCGTCACGTAAGCAACATCCCAACAACGCCTCCGGCGTGCCGATGCTGGTACCGCCGGCGCTGGAGAACTTCCAGATCAAGTACATCAATCCCCTCATGACGCCGATCAGCAGGAAGCTGCCCGGGATGAGTGTGATCACCCACACCGGGCGCACCTCCGGGACCCGGTACGAGACCCCGGTCACCGCCTACCGCAAGGGCGACACCCTGGCCATCGGACTGATCCACGGCAAGACGAATTGGGTGAAGAACGTGCTGGCCGCCGGCGAGGCGGACATCCTGGTATCGCGCAAGAACCTGCACCTGGTGAATCCGCGGGTCCTGCCGGCGGGCACCAAAGATCCGTCGCTGCCCTTCATCGCACGCCTGATGGCCCGCAGGACCGGGGTGTTCGTCGCCGATATCGCCGGAAATCCCGGTTGACCGGACCTGCCACACTTTCTCCATGACCTGGCAGGTGTGGCTGGCTTTCCTCGGTGCGGCGATCGTGATCAGCGTGGCGCCGGGCCCCGGCGCGGTGCAGTCGATGGCCACCGGGATGACCGAGGGGCTGCGGCGCGGCTGGTGGAGCGTGTTCGGCCTGGAGATCGGTTTGATGCTGCAACTGGTGCTGGTGGCCGCCGGCGTCGGTGCGATCGTCGCGGCGTCGGCGCTGGCCTTCACCGTGATCAAGTGGTTGGGGGTGGCGTACCTGGCGTATCTGGCCATCCGTCAGTGGCGCACCGCCCCGCGCGATCTGCGGGAACAACTCGGCGCCCCGACCGGCAGCAGCCGCCGTGGTCTGGTGGCGCGCGGATTTCTGGTCAACGCCACCAACCCGAAGGGACTGGTGTTCTTCCTGGCGGCGCTGCCGCAGTTCGTGGTGCCGGCGGCGCCGTTGCTGCCGCAGTATCTGGCCATCGGGCTGACGATGATCGTCGTCGACATCGTGGTGATGGGTTTCTACACCGGGCTGGCCGGCCGGCTGATGAACTGGCTGCACAACGCGCGCCAGCAGACGATCCTGAACCGCGTCATCGCCACGATGTTCGCGGCGGCGGCCGTCGTGCTGTCCCTGGTGCGCCGCGGCGCGCCCGCTTAGGTGTCCAGGCCCACATCGAGCACCCGCACCGAGTGGGTGAGGGCACCGACGGCCAGGTAGTCGACACCGGTCCCGGCATAGTCGGCCGCTGACTCCAACGACAGCCCGCCCGAGGATTCGAGCAGGGTCGCCGGTGCCCGGGTGTCACGGCGCTGCACCGCGATCTGGGTCTGCCACACCGGGAAGTTGTCCAGCAACACCAGTTCCACCCCGGCGCCCAGCACATCGTCGAGTTGCTCCAGCGAGTCCACCTCGACCTCGCACGGTAGGTCCGGTGCGAGCGCCCGCACCGCGTTCAGCGCGGCCAGTACCGAGCCGGCCGCCGCGACATGGTTGTCCTTGATCAGCGCGGCGTCGCCGAGCCCCATCCGGTGGTTCACCCCACCGCCGACCCGGACCGCGTACTTCTGCAGGAATCGCAACCCGGCCAACGTCTTGCGGGTGTCCCGGATCTTGGCGCCGGTGCCCTCGACGGCATCCACCCACCGGGCCGTCGCGGTCGCGATACCGGACAGATGGCACACCAGGTTGAGCATGGTGCGCTCGGCGGTCAGCAGTCCCTGCGCGGGGGCGGTCAGACGCAACAGCGACTGACCGGCCTCCAGGCGGGCACCGTCGTACACCCGGTCCAGGACGGTGTAGCCATCGGCTCCCAGCACCTCGTCGAGCACCATCAGGGCCAGATCCACACCGGCGACGACACCCGGTTCGCGGGTCGCCATCGAGGCCGTCGTGATGGCGTCGGCGGGCACCGTCGCCAGGGTGGTGACATCAGGCCCGTAGCGCAGATCCTCTTCCAGGGCGCGGGCGATGACAGCCCTGGCCTCGACGAGTTCGCCTGCCGACAATGCTGTTGACCTCACCTGCGCTCCTTGGGTCGTATGCGTCATCAGCCGGCCCCGACCGGTATGACGACGGCGGGATCAGCGGCGGCATTCATGCGTACCGAGATGCTGACCGCCTGTGCGGCATCTGTTTCCGGGTGATCACCACGGTGATGGCAACCACGCGATTCGGTGCGTGCAAGGGCGGCCGCGACGATGGCCCGCGCCGCACGCGTGAGCGCGGCGTCCTCGGCGGTGTCGCGGTCGGTGACGGTGCGCTGCGGTGCGTCCGCCAGCACGGCGGCCAGCTGCCCCAGGCCATCGGCGTCGCGGACCACCGAGGCGTGCCGGCTCATGTTGCGCTGCAGCATATTTCGGTCCAGCGCGGGCAGTCGCACGGCCGCCGACGCGACCGCCGTGACCGGCCCGGCCTGCCGGGCGTGCGCGGATGCGGCGCGGCCGGCCCGGCCGCCGACGACAAGACCTTCCAGCAAGCTGTTGGACGCCAACCGGTTTGCGCCGTGCATACCGGTGCGCGCGACCTCACCGGCGGCGAACAGTCCCGGCAGTTCGGTGCGCCCGTGTACGTCGGTGCGCACGCCGCCGCAGCTGTAGTGCGCGCCCGGCACCACCGGGATCGGCCGGGTGGCCGGATCGATACCGGCGGCCAGGCACGCCGCGGTGACGGTCGGGAACCGCCGGTGCACATCGTCGATACCGGTGGCATCGAGGTACACGCAGGCCTCGCCGGTCGCCCGCAGGCGTGCGTCGATGGCGGCCGCGACCACGTCGCGCGGCGCCAGGTCGCCCAGTGGGTGCACTCCCGCGGTGACGGAGTCGCCTCGGCTGTCGACGAGTACGGCTCCTTCACCACGCAGTGCCTCGGAGATCAGCGGGCGGCGCCCGCCGGCCGGCCCGGTGTACAACATCGTCGGATGGAACTGGATGAACTCGATATCGGTGACGCTGAGCCCGGCCTGCAGCGCGAGCGCGACGCCGTCACCGGTGGATCCGTCGGGGTTCGTGGTGGCGGCATAGAGGTGCCCGAGCCCGCCGGTGGCCAGGATGACCGACGGCGCGTGCACGAGACCCGGCCCGTCGTCGCTGTGCACCAGCACCCCGGTCACCGTGTCCCCGTCATGACAAATCTGCAGAGCCACGTGATTGCGCCGGATGTCCAGGCGGGCGGCAGCGTGATCGAGCGCGCGCTGCACCTCCGCACCGGTGGCGTCCCCGCCGGCGTGGATGATCCGCCGCCGGCTGTGGCCACCCTCGCGGGTCAGCGACCAGTGTCCCGGTGCGGACTCGTCGAATCGGGCTCCGGCGTCGACGAGGTCGGCAACCGCGGGGTAGCCGTCTGCGACGATGGAGCGCACGGCGTCCACATCACACAACCCGCCACCGGCCGCGAGCGTGTCGGCGACATGCGCCTCCACGGAATCGCCGCCCGCACAGAACGCGTCGGGCAGGACGACGGCGATGCCACCCTGGGCGTAGAACGTCGCGGTCTCGGCGATCTTGCTGAGCACGACGACCTTGCGACCCTCGCGCACCGCGGCCAGCGCGGCCACCAGACCGGCCACTCCGGTGCCGATGACGACGACGTCGGCGCGCTGCTGCCAGTACCCGGCTCCCCCACAGGACGCCGAGACGGCGTTCATTCCCCGCCGCCGGGCTGCCCGATCTCGATCATGCGCTGCACACTGGCCTGCGCCAGCTCGGCAGTCTCCAGATCGACATGCACCTCGTCGGCGCCTTCGACCAGGCAGCGCAGCAGCGCGGCCGGGGTGATCATCTTCATGTAGCCGCAGGACGCGCGATCGTTGACCGCCAGGAAATCGACATCCGGTGCGGCACGGCGCAACTGGTGCAGCATGCCGACCTCGGTGGCGACCAGCACCTGGCGTGCCTTGGTCTCGCGGGCGGCGTCGAGCATGCCGCCGGTGGACAAGATCTTCACCCGCTCCTCGGGAACCGCACCCTCACCGGCCAGATACAGAGCCGATGTGGCGCAACCACATTCGGGGTGCACGAACAGCTCGGCATCTGGGTGGGCGCGGGCCTGGTCGGCGAGTTCGTCACCGTTGATCCCGGCGTGCACATGGCATTCGCCGGCCCAGATGTGCAGGTTCTTGCGGCCGGTGACGCGCCGGACGTGGGCGCCGAGGAATTGGTCCGGGCAGAAGAGCACGGTGCGGTCCTCGGGGATGGAGGCGACCACCTCGACCGCGTTGGACGAGGTGCAGCAGATGTCGGTGAGCGCCTTCACCGCGGCGGTGGTGTTCACATAGGACACCACGACGGCGTCGGGGAATTCGTCCTTCCACTCGCGAAGCTGGTCGGCGGTGATCGAGTCGGCCAATGAGCAGCCGGCCCGCTGGTCCGGGATCAGCACCGTCTTGGCGGGCGCCAGGATCTTCGCGGTCTCGGCCATGAAGTGCACACCGCAGAACACGATGGTGTCCTCGGGCGCCTCGGCGGCGATGCGGGACAGCGCCAGCGAATCGCCCACATGATCGGCGACATCCTGGATGGCGGGCAACTGATAGTTGTGCGCGAGCAGCGTGGCATTGCGCAGGTCCGCCAGCCGGCGAACCTCGGCCGCCCACTGTCCGTCGCCCACCACTCCGGCGTAACCGCCGGGGCCGTCGACGATGCGCGCGGCGAGAACGCTGTCGTGCGCTGCTGTGCGATCCAGGACCGTCATGGCAGTCTCCTTTGTGCCAACGAGGTTTTCGACTTACAATCGAAAACATGCCATATGGTAGCACCGACCATGAAGTGCTTGCTGTCGTCCTCCAGGTTCGCCAGCTGTCCACAAAAAACCCGCAGCTCAGCGTGCTGCTGTGGGAACGAGCCATGGACCCGCAGCGCGGCGCCTGGGCACTGCCCGGCGGGCAGCTGCGACACGACGAGGACATGATCAGTTCAGTTCGGCGTCAACTCGCCGAGAAGGTCGACCTGCGCGAACTGACCCATCTCGAACAATTGGCGGTGTTCTCCGACCCGCAGCGGGTACCGGGTCCGCGCACCATCGCCTCCACCTTCCTCGGGCTGGTGCCCTCCCCCGCCACCCCGGAGCTACCGCCGGACACCCGCTGGCACCCGGTGTCGGCGCTGCCCCCGATGGCGTTCGACCACGGCACGATGGTGGTCAACGCATGCTCCCGGCTGATCGCGAAACTCTCCTATACGAATATCGGATTCGCCTTGGCGCCCAAAGAATTCGCGCTGTCGGCGCTGCGTGACATCTACAGCGCGGCGCTCGGGCACCCGGTGGACGCCACCAATCTGCAGCGTGTGCTGGAACGCCGCAACGTCATCACCAGGACCGGCACCACGGCGCGCTCGGGACGCAGCGGAGGCCGGCCGGCGGCGCTGTACCGGTTCACCGAATCGCGCTACCGCGTCACCGACGAATTCGCCGCACTACGTCCGCCGGGGTGAGTCGGGCTGGCTTCTTAGACCATTCTTAGGCAACAATGCCCGGATGGACTTTGGCAGCACTGCGGCCGCGCCCGACGCCGAATGGATCGGAGCCGTCCCGCACGAGGCGCTGGACCGCTCCGCGCGTCCCCAGCTGCCCAAGGACGATCCGTTCTACGCCGCCCCGGCCGGCTTCCAGCACGCCACCCCGGGCACCGTGCTGCGCAGCCGGGACGTCGAACTGGCCTTTCTCGGACTGATTCCCCAGCAGGTGCGGGCGGTTCAGCTGCTCTACCGCACGACGGACATGAACGGTAAGCCCGAGGCGGCCGCGACCACCGTGGTCATTCCGGCCGAGCGGGGTCCCGAGCGCGTCTGTCCGCTGGTGTCCTATCAGTGCGCCATCGATGCCATCTCCTCGCGCTGCTTCCCGTCCTATGCCCTGCGCCGTCATGCGGTGGCCCCGGGTGCGGTGCCGCAGTTCGAGATGCTGCTCGTCGCCGCGGCCGTCGCCGAGGGCTGGGCGGTGTCCGTACCCGACCACGAGGGCGTCAACGGCAACTGGGGCACCCCGTACGAACCCGGGTACCGCGTACTCGACGGGCTGCGTGCGGCGCTGGGCTCGGAGCAGCTGACGCTCTCGGACACCGCGCCGATCGGGTTGTGGGGCTACTCCGGTGGCGGCCTGGCCAGCGCGTGGGCCGCCGAGATGAGCGGTACCTATGCTCCCGAGCTCAATATCGTCGGCGCCGTCCTCGGCTCACCGGTCGGCGACCTGGGCCGCACCTTCCGCAAGCTCAACGGCACCTTCGCCTCCGCGCTGCCCGCGCTGGTCGTCGCGGCGCTCGCCGACGTCTACCCCGGACTGCAGCGGATCATCGCCGAACATGCCAGCGAGAAGGGCCGCGCCCTGCTGGACAGCTTGCACCACATGACCACCGTCGAGGCCATGGTCCGGCTGTTCCGCACCGATATGGGCGACATGCTGGACCAGCCACTGGAACAGATCCTGTCCACCCCCGAGGTGCAGCACGTCTTCGCCGATATCAAGCTCGGCGTTGCGGTGCCCACACCGCCGGTGCTCATCATCCAGGCCGTGCACGACGAGATCATCTCCGTCGACGGCATCGATGAGCTCGCCGAGACCTATTCCTCCGGCGGCGCCCACGTCACCTATCACCGCGACATGTTCAGCGAGCATCTGCTGCTGCACCCGATGTCGGCGCCGATGGCGCTGCGCTGGCTCTCGGACCGCTTCGCCGGACGCCCGCTCGGCGAGCACCTGCTGCGCACCAAGTGGCCGACCATGTTCAACCCGTCGACCTACACCGGGATGGCGCGGCTGGCCGTCATCGCGGCCAAGGTGCTGACCGGGCGCAAGGTGCATCGTCTGCCGCTGTCGGAGCTCGACCGGTAGCGATCCGGTGCTCGGCCGGGCTCAGGGCCGGCCGCGCTGCACCTCGGCCAGCGTCGGCAGCTTCCACTGCAGGCCCTGCTCCAGGTCGAAGCTCATCGGCTTGTAGCGCAGTAACCCACTGCCCGGGTACGGGGTGTACTCGCCGAACCAGACGTCGCCGTCGACGGCATACAGGTCGACCCGGATGAAGTCCCAGTCGGCGCCCAGTGTGGAGGCGATCTCCATCATCTTGTCCAGTTCGGCGGGCCGTTGCTCATCGGCCACCGGCTGAATCCGCCAGCGCACCGGCAGTTGCCGCCAGTCGGCGTCCAGGAACGTCGTGGTCTGGTGCTTGCCGAACCTGCCGCGGTTCACCTGGATCAGCTCGATGCGGCCGTCGAAGACGAAGAACTTGTAGTCGACGGGTGCCCGCCCGTCCGGAGTCGGGATGCGCTCCTCCAAGAGCAGATGCGGGCGGGCTTCGCTGTAACCCCACTCGCCCAGTTCCAGCGGCGTCTCGTCGAACCAGGTGCTGGTCTGCCGGAGCAGATCGGCCAGATCCGTCTGCGGATCGGGCCCGAACAGCGCTCGCCCACTGCTCGCGTTGGGTTTGAGTACCCAGGGCGGTAGCGATGTCAGATCCGGGGCCTCGCGCAGGTCGGCGCCGGACCAGTAGGTGGCCGGGATGCGCAGATCGGGACTCGGGTAGGCCTCCCGGGCCATCTCCTTCATCCACATCTTGTCGCAGGCCTTGATGATCCGGTCCCGGCGGTCGTTGAAGATCCGCCAGTTCACCTTCTCGTTGAAGGTCTTCGGGTCGGTGAAATTGCCCCGCTTACGGATCATCGAGAGGTAGAGGAACTGCCGCATGGTCGTGACCGGAATCCGGTCGACCATCTTGCGCCGGGACGCCTGCAACCACGCGGGCGTCGACTTGTATTCCAGCATCGGCATGACGGGACCTCACTCACAGGTAATTATCGCGGCTGCCATTTTGCTGTGATGCAGCTGTGCGCGCGTCAATCTACCTCGGTGCCCGCGATCTGTGGGGGCTACGTTTGCGCGGGGTCGGCAAACTCGGTGGACGGCGTCGCCGCCACCGGAATCGGGGGGTACACGCCCGCGTACTCCACCGGCGGCCAGGCGCCGAGGTCATCGCGTGAGGCCGAGGCCGTCAGCAGGGCGTAGGTCAACGCGGCGACCGCGGCGGGCAACAGGATGCCGGCGGCGATCACCAACGGCCCGTGCCCGAAGAACACCGCAGGAGCTTCCGATACGTAATGCACCCGGTTGGCCTCGGTGACCGGCGCGGCATCCACGTCGATGCTGCCGTAGCGCCAATGCACAAGTGCCGCACCGACACCGGCCGCAGCGCCAGCGGCGGCGGCCATACCTGCCGCCAGTGCCACCACCTGAGTGGGACCGCGATGGGCCCGCCACTGCCACACCAGCACGGTCGCCACCACGGCGAGCACGCCGAGCAGACCGGCCTGCAGAAATGCACCGAGGAAGAAGTGGTCGGAGTCATTGCCCAGATAGGCCCGCACCCGCTCGCCGGCCCGGGTCAGCGCGACGACGCCCTGGATCGGCGGCGCCAGCCACGCCCACAGCGCGCCGACCACCGCGCCGGCGGCGAGCAGGCCCAGGAAAATCCGGAGGGCCGCGGTGCGTTTGGAAACAGCAGGTGCACCAAGAGAATTCGTCATCGCTGGGTGTCCAGATCGGTGGAATCGACGTGACCGTGCCGCGAACACTTCGCCCACCACCCCGTGGGGCGGACCTGGACGATCATCCGGCGGCCGCATTCGGCGCAGAACCGTGGCGGCTCCAAACCGAGCTGAGCCGCCGTCGGGATGACCGTGCCCGCCGCGGCACCGGTGTAGACGTTGAAGACACCGGCACCGACGGGCGCGGGCAGGGGCGCAAGCTCGCTACTCATCACACTGTCAGTCTTACCGCGCGAGCTACAGCGTCGCGTTCAGGGCCTTGATCGGCATCTGCAGATCGTCGAGCAGTTCCAGATCCGCCTCGGCCGGCCGGCCCAGGGTGGTGAGGTAGTTGCCGACGATGACGGCATTGATACCGCCCAGGATGCCCTGCTTGGCGCCCAGATCGCCGAGGGTGATCTCGCGGCCCCCGGCGAAGCGCAGCATGGTGCGCGGCAGCGCCAGCCGGAACGCCGCGACCGCCCGCAGGGCGTCGGCGGCCGGCAGCACCTCGAGGTCACCGAACGGGGTGCCCGGGCGCGGGTTCAGGAAGTTCAGCGGGACCTCGTGCGGGTTCAGCTCGGCCAGGTTGGCGGCGAATTCCGCGCGCTGCTCCAGCGTCTCGCCCATGCCCAGGATGCCGCCACAGCAGACCTCCATACCGGCCTCACGGACCATGCGCAGGGTGTCCCAGCGCTCCTCCCAGGTGTGGGTGGTCACGACATTGGTGAAGAACGAGCGCGCCGTCTCCAGGTTGTGGTTGTACCGGTGCACGCCCATATCGGCGAGCCGCTGCACCTGCTCCTCGGTCAGCATGCCCAACGAGCACGCGATCTGGATGTCGACCTCGTTGCGGATGGCCTCGATGCCCGCGGCGACCTGTGACAGCAACCGCTCATCCGGGCCGCGCACCGCGGCGACGATGCAGAACTCGGTGGCACCGGTCTTGGCGGTCTGCTTGGCGGCCTCGACGAGGCTCGGGATATCGAGCCACGCGCTGCGCACCGGGGAGGCGAAAAGACCTGATTGCGAACAGAAGTGGCAGTCCTCGGGGCAACCGCCGGTCTTGAGGCTGATGATGCCCTCGACCTCGACATCGGGACCGCACCACTTCATCCGGACTTCGTGGGCCAGTTCGAGCAGTGCGTCGAGCTGATCGTCGGGCAGCTGCAGCACCTGCAGGGTCTGCTCCTGATCGAGGCCGACGCCGCGTTCCAAGACCTGCTCGCGCGCCTGAACCAGAATGTCCGTCACCGGTACGTCTCCCTCACTGCTGACCATTGAACGGTGTTCAGGTTAGGCTACCTCCGTGCAGCTGCACAAACGTGACCTCGTCGACGCCGCCACGGCGATCCTGGACAATTTCGGGATCGCCGATCTGACCATGCGCCGGCTCGCGCGCGAGCTCAGCGTCAGCCCCGGCGCGTTGTACTGGCATTTCGCCAACAAGCAGCAACTGCTCGGCGCGGTGGCCGACCGGATTCTGGCGCCCGCGCTGCAACCGGACCCGTCCGGAACCTGGCGCGAGCAGGTGTCCGGGGACTGCCACCGGCTACGGGACGCACTGCTGTCGCACACCGACGGCGCCGAACTGGTCTCGGCCAGCTTCGCCGCCGGGCAATCCGAGGCGATGACGCGGGTCGTCGACCGCCTGTCCGCGGCGGTGGCCGAATCCGGCGTCGACGGACAGCATTGCGCGCTGGCCGCCCGCACCGTCGTCTACTACGTGCTGGGGTTCACCGTCGATGAACAGTCCCGCCTGCAGTGGGACGCCGCGGGCGCCGAACTGCCGGAAGGCCAGTCGACGCTCTCCGAGGACGCCGGCCGCCGGTTCGCATTCGGCCTCAACCTGCTCATCGACGGCATGGCGGCACACCGGGACGCGGCGGTCCGATAACTCGGTTCTTCGGCGCCGAACATGTCCGACCAGGTCGGTACAATCGCACATATGTTCGAAGTCTTGGATCGTGGCGCACTCGCCGGGCTGAGCGATGAGGCGCTCATCTCCGCGGTCACCACCATGACCCAGACCGAGGCGAGGGCCGCCGCGCAGCGACTGGCCCTGATCGGCGAAGTGATCGCCCGCCAATGCGATGACGAAGACGACACCAGCGCCCACCAGGTCATCGACGGCTGGGCGTGGGCGCAGGCCGCGGTGTCTGCGGCCTGCAACCTGAATTCCCATGCGGCGTCCAAGCAGATGCGCATCGCCCAAGCCCTACGTGACCGGCTCCCCCGCACCGCCGCCTTGTTCGCCACCGGAGTCATCTCGGCGAGGGTGATCGATGCAATCACCTGGCGCACCCACCTCGTCGTCGACGAGGACGCGCTGGGGTTGATCGACACCGCCATCGCCGCCGAAGCCAACCAGTACGGGGCGCATTCGGAGAAACAACTGATCGGGGCGGTGGATCTGTGGGTGGAGAAATTCGACCCCGACGCCGTCGTGCGATCCACACGGGCGGCCAAAGACCTCTACGTCGAATTCGACGACAAAGACGACCCCAACGGAGTGGCCTCCTTTTGGGGGCGGCTGCGCATCACCGACAAAAAGATCCTCGAACAACGCCTCAACGACCTCGCCGACACGGTCTGCGCCAATGATCCCCGCAAGCGCGGGGAACTACGCGCCGCGGCCCTGGCCGCATTGGGTGTGGTCGGGCCCGCCCTGGAGCGCCTGACCTGCGAATGCGGGGATGTGAACTGTGCGGGCAGCGGGAAAGACCCACGCGCGGGCGCACTCACCATCTACGCGCTCACCGACCAGGTGCCCGCCGCCAGCCAAGACCGCCCGCGGCAGACCACCCCGGGCAGTGCGGGCACCCCAGACTCCGAATCCGGGCCAGCCGAGACCGAGGCCGCGCCAGAGGACGAGGAGCGGACTGCCGAGCGAGAGCCGCAGGCACCGGCCGCGGAGTCAGAACCCGACGCGCCGGCTGCCAGCACCCAACCCACCAAGCCCGCGGCCTGCAACCCCAGCCCCGGCGTCACGCTCGACGGCGCCATCATTCCCGCCGCCATGCTCGCCGAACTCATCGCCGCCGGCGCCACCATCAAACCCCTCGCCGAGATCGCCGACCTGCCCGCCGAACCCCGATACCGGCCCTCCACTGCGCTGACCGCGTTCGTCCGAATGCGCGCCATGACCTGCAGCTTCCCCGGCTGCAACTGCGCCGCACACCGCTGCGACCTCGACCACCTCACCCCATGGCCGGCAGGAGCCACCCACCCCGGCAACCTCGGGCCACTATGCCGCCTGCACCATCTGGTCAAAACCTTCGGCGGCTGGACACCCACCGCCCAACCCGACGGCTCCATCCGCTGGAGCGCACCCACCGGGCACAACTATTTCAAGGCTCCCGGCGCATCAATCCTGTTCCCGCACTGGAACATTGAAAGCCCGATCCCACGAAAACGGGCCATCACCCTCATCAACGACACCGACCGCGACACCAAGATGCCGCTCCGACAACGCACCCGCGCCCAAGACCGCGCCCAACGCATCACCACCGAACGCACACACAACAAACTCCAACGCACCCTCGAGCAGGTTGCCAACGAACGGATCCGAGACAGCGCGATCAGGGCCACCACCACACAAGACGACGTTCTCCACGACCATGTCATCAGGACCGGTGACCCAGACCCGCCACCATTCTGACCAAGCATTGCCTTCAGTCGGGCAGCAAAATCGGGTGCTCCTGACGGGCATCGCCGTCCCAGTGCCGCAACCCCGCGAACGAGCCCTCGATATCCGTTCCGGTGCCCGCCACGGCCAGCGCCTGCTCCACCAGGTCGGCACCGAGCCGGCGCGCCAAGGTGACATGCGGAGTCCACTGCCCGGGCTGGGTATGCCGCAGTGGTCCGGGCTCCATGTGCGGCAGGCAGATTCGATTGACCTGCTCGTGAAAGTCCAGGAGCCCGGCGGACGGTATCACCAGCAATGCCAGGGTGTAGGGACCGCGCCCGAAGATCAGCGGCGCACCGATCCGGCAGGACAGCGGGAGCCGGTCCAGCAGCGCAACAAGATCGGACTCCACAGCGCCGGACATCCGCGCGGAAACGGTGACGGTCACGTGCGGGCGGTTGCTCGGCGAGCGGTGGGCCGCCTGGCTGGGCACCCCGGCCCCGGCGAGCGCCTGCCAGATCTCACGGACGGCAGCATCGGCGCCTGCATCGAGAGTCAGCTCGACCGAGTGCACCATGGCTACACCAGGCTCGCGATCCAGCTCCGGTCGAAGGCGTCGACGCTGAGCGCCTGGAAGCCCTCCGAGGTCAGCGCCGAGGCGCCCGCGGGCAGCACCGCACGCACATCGGCCAGCGCCGCCAGTGCCTCCCGGTTGCCCAGCTCGGCGACGCCGGGTTCGGCCGGCCACGCGCCGATCACCAGTCCGGCCGACGCAATGTTCTGTCCAGCAAGTGATTCCAACGTGAGCGCGGTGTGGTTGAGGGTGCCGAGCCCCGGCGACACCACCACCAGAACCGGCGCGCACAGATCGGCGGCGATATCGCGCAGTGTCACCCCGCCGGCACCCATCTCGACGAGCAGGCCCCCGGCACCTTCCACGATCGTCAACCGTCCCGGCGCATCGGCGGTCCGCACCGCTGCCACCAGCTCGTCGCGGGTCGGCAACGGCAATCCGGCCCTGGTGGCCGCCGCGACCGGCGCCAACGGCTCGGGATAACGCCAGCCGCCGTGCAGCGCGTCAACCCCGGAGAGCCGACGCACCTCCCCAAGATCGTCGTCACCGTCCGCAGGAATTTCCCCCGTCGCTGCGCTCGCCCCGGTGACATTCCCCGTCGCTGCGCTCGCCCCGGCGACATTCCCCGTCGCTGCGCTCGCCCCAGCACCGGTCTGCACCGGTTTGCACACCGCCACATCAATACCCGCCAGCCGGGCGGCCGCGGCCAGCGCCGCCGTCGTCACCGTCTTGCCGACCCCGGTATCGGTGCCCGTCACGATCAGGACAGTCATCGTTGCAGACCGAGAACCTCGGTGAGAACCCCTGCAGCCACTGCGATCTCGTCATCGGTGAGCGCGGCGCGGGCGGTCAGTCGTAGCCGCGAGGTGCCGGCCGGGACGGTGGGCGGCCGGAAACAGCCCACCCGCACCCCACGGTCCAGACAGGCCGCGGCAGCGGCGACGGACACCTCGGGGTCACCGAGAATCACCGAGACGACCGCCGAGGTGGGTGTCTCGGCCACATCGCAGATCCGGGCGAGTTCGGCGGCGCGCGCCAGCACCGCGGCGGCCAGTTGCGGCTGGTCGGCCAGCACCCGCAGCGCGGCCAGCGCGGCGCCGACGGCCGCGGGCGCCAACCCGGTGTCGAAGATGAAGGTGCGAGCGGCGTCGATGAGGTGTGCGCGCACCGCGGCCGGGCCCAGGACCGCGCCGCCCTGGCTGCCCAACGATTTGGACAACGTCGTGGTCATGACGACGTCCGGCGCGCCGGCCAGACCGACCTCGTGCAGCAGGCCCTGACCGCCGGCGCCGCGGACACCGAGCCCGTGCGCCTCGTCGACCAGCAGCAGCGCACCGAACCGGCGGCACACCTCGTGCAGTTCACGCAGCGGGGCCAGCGCACCGTCGGTGCTGAACACCGATTCGGTGGCCACCACCGCGCGTTCCTCCGCGCGCCCGGACAGCGCCTCTTCGACGGCGGCGACATCGAGATGAGGTGTCACTGCGACCCTGGCCCGCGACAGCCGGCACGCATCCACGATGGAGGCGTGGGTGAGCGCATCGGAGACCAGCAGCGAGCCGGGACCCGTCAGCGCGACGACGGCGCCGATATTGGCGGTGTATCCCGACGAGAACACCAGCGCCGACTCGGCACCGGTGAACGACGCCAGCTCGGCTTCGAATTCCTCGTGCAGCTCGGTATTGCCGGTGACCAGCCGCGAGCCGCCGGCGCCGGCGCCCCAGGTACGCAGCGCCTCGACACCACCGTCGAGCACGGCGGGATGCTGGGACAACCCGAGATAGTCGTTGGAGGCCAGGTCGAGCTCGGCGCCCACCGGCGGGCGCACCCGCAGGGATCGGCGCAGCCCCTGCGCGCGGCGCTGCGCCTCGACCTCGGCGAGCCAGGCCAGCGGGGAAAGACCGGTGCGCGTCACGGGATGTCCTTTCGACACTTGAACACCGTTCAGGTTAGTGCACGCGCGACGCCGACCATGCCGGCACCGATAGCGGCGATCTCGTCCGGGGTGCAGATGAAGGGCGGCATCGCGTAGACCAGCCTGCCGAACGGTCGCAGCCACAGACCGTGCTCGATCGCGGTGCGGGTGGCCACCGCCATGTCGACGGGCTCGCGCATCTCGATGACGCCGATGGCGCCGAGCACCCGCACATCGGCCACGCCCGGCAAGGATCGCGCCGGTTCCAGGCCGGCCCGCAACCCGGCTTCGATCTCGCGCACCCGGGCCCGCCAGTCACCCTCCAGCAGCAGTTCCACCGCCGCCACCGACACCGCACAGGCCAGCGCGTTGGCCATGAAGGTGGGTCCGTGCATCAAGGCACCGGGCTCACCCGCGCTGATCGTCGCCGCGACTTCAGCCGTGCACAGGGTGGCGGCCAGCGTCACGTATCCGCCGGTGAGCGCCTTGCCCACGCACATGATGTCGGGGGTGACGCCGGCGTGATCGGCGGCGAACAGTTCCCCGGTACGTCCGAATCCGGTGGCGATCTCGTCGAAGATCAGCAGCACACCGTGCTCATCGCACAGCCGTCGCAGGTCGGTGAGATAGCGCGGGTCGTGAAAACGCATACCACCGGCCCCCTGGACCACCGGCTCGACGATCACCGCGGCCAGCTCACCGGCATGCTCGGCGAGCTGACCCTCGAAGGCCGCCACGTAGGCGGGGTCGTACTCCCCGGGCACCTGCGGTGCGAACACCTGCCGGGCCAGGACATCGGTCCAGATCGAGTGCATGCCGCCGTCGGGGTCACAGACGCTCATCGGGGTGAACGTGTCGCCGTGATAGCCGCCGCGCCACGTCATCAGCCGGTGTTTGGCCGGCCGGCCACGGCTGCGCCAGTACTGCAGTGCCATCTTGGCGGCCACCTCCACCGACACCGAGCCCGAATCGCTGAAGAACACCGACTCCAGGCCCGGCGGGGTGATCTCGACGAGCAGCTGGGCCAGCCGGGCGGCCGGCTCATGGGTCAGACCGCCGAACATGACGTGGTTCATGGTGGCCAGCTGGGCACTCATCGCGGCATCGAGTCGCGGGTGACCGTGCCCGTGCACCGCCGTCCACCACGAACTCATGGCGTCGAGCACATCGACGGATCTGCCGTCGTGCACGAGGGTGAGCCAGGCCCCCTTGGCTGCCACCGCCACCACCGGTGGCAGTGCCTGGGAGCCGACGGGGCTGTAGGGGTGCCAGATGTGCGCGGTGTCGATAGCGCTGATCTCATCCGGTGTCAACGCTGGCATGGCACCGGACACTATCGCTTTGCTCAGCTGGTGTGACGTCACGCCCGTGGCCTGAGACCCCCAGGGTTCTTAGGTAGATTGACTCCCCGACCATGATGACCCTCGCTCCCGCCCGACCCTCCACCGGCGGCACACCCACAGCCGGTCCGGCGTCGACCGCCGGCTCGCAGATGGGTACCCGCGCATCGGGCTTCTACCGGCACGACCTCGACGGACTCCGTGGGGTCGCGATCGCCCTCGTGGCGATCTTCCACGTCTGGTTCGGCCGGGTCTCCGGTGGTGTGGACGTGTTCCTGGCGCTGTCCGGGTTCTTCTTCGGCGGCCGGTTGCTGCGCGCCGCGATCGACCCGGCCACCGCGCTGCGGCCGATTCCGGAGGTCGTGCGACTGGTCCGCCGGCTGCTGCCCGCGCTGATCGTGGTGCTCGCGGCGGCCGCGGTGCTGACCATCCTGATCCAGCCGGAAACCCGCTGGGAAACGTTTGCCGACCAGAGCCTGGCCAGCCTCGGGTATTACCAGAACTGGGAATTGGCCAACACCGCCGCGGACTATCTGCGCGCCGGCGAGACGGTCAGCCCGCTGCAGCACATCTGGTCGATGTCGGTGCAGGGCCAGTTCTATATCGCGTTGCTGGCGATCATCTTCGCCCTCGCCTACCTGCTGCGCAGACCGCTGGGCAGGCATGTGCGCTGGGTGTTCATCGTGCTGCTGAGCGCGCTGACCATCGCCTCGTTCGTGTACGCCATCATCGCGCACAACGCCGATCAGGCCGTGGCCTACTACAACAGTTTCGCCCGGGCCTGGGAGCTCACCCTGGGCGCACTGATCGGCGCCCTGGTCCCCTATGTGCGTTGGCCCATGTGGCTGCGCACCATCGTGGCGACGGTATCGCTGATCGCCATCCTGCTGTGCGGTTGGCTCATCGACGGGGTACGCGAGTTCCCGGGCCCGTGGACGCTGGTGCCCGTCGGCGCCACCGTGCTGTTCATCCTGTCGGCGGCCAACCGCGTCGCCGATCCGCACACCGGCGGCAAGCTGCCCGCGCCGAACCGGTTGCTGGCCACCAAGCCGTTCGTCGCGCTGGGGTCGATGGCGTATTCGCTGTACCTGTGGCACTGGCCGCTGCTGATCTTCTGGCTGGCCTACAGCGGCCGCGACCACGCCGGCTTCACCGACGGCGCGATCGTGCTGCTGGTGTCCGGCGTACTGGCCTGGCTGACAACCAGATACGTGGAAACCCCGCTGCGCTACCGGGCACCGGCACAGCGGCCGACAGGTGTGCCGTGGCGAACCCGGTTGCGCCGCCCGACGATCGTGCTGGGCTCGGTCGTGACCCTGCTGGGGGTCACGCTCACGGCGACATCATTCACCTGGCGCGAGCACGTCACCGTCGAACGGGCCAGCGGTAAGGAGCTGTCCGGGCTCTCGGCCCGCGACTACCCCGGGTCACGTGCCCTGACCAACAACGCCAAGGTGCCCAAGCTGCCCATGCGGCCCACGGTGCTGGAGGCCAAGAACGACATCCCGGAGTCCACCAACGCGGGCTGCATCAGCGATTTCGACAACGTCGACGTCATCAACTGCACCTACGGCAACAAGGACGCCCAACGGACCATTGCACTGGCCGGCGGATCGCACGCCGAACACTGGATCACCGCACTGGACCTGCTCGGCCGGTTACACGACTTCAAGGTGGTCACCTATCTGAAGATGGGTTGCCCGTTGACCACCGAGCAGAAACCCCTCGTGATGGGCGACAACCGGCCGTACCCGAAGTGCCGGCAATGGAACGACGTGGTGATGCCGAAGCTGCTCGCCGACAAGCCCGACTTCGTGTTCACCACCTCTACCCGGCCGTGGAACATCAAACCCGGCGATGTCATGCCCAGCTCGTATCTCGGTATCTGGCAGGAGTTCTCGGATGCCGGAATCGACGTTCTGGCGATGCGCGACACCCCCTGGCTGGTGCGCAACAACAAGCCGTACTTCCCGGCGGACTGTCTGGCCGACGGCGGCGATGCCATCTCGTGCGGCGTCAAGCGCTCTACGGTACTGTCCGACGACAACCCGACTTTGGATTATCTGCAGCGGTTCCCGAATCTGAAGCCACTCGACATGACCGACGCGGTGTGCCGACCGGATTTCTGCCGAGTAGTAGAGGGAAATGTGTTGATGTATCACGACTCTCACCACCTATCGACGACATACGTTCGCACCATGACGAACGAACTGGGGCGTCAGCTCGCAGCCGCCACCGGCTGGTGGTGAGATGGACATCACGGTCTGGCCCGGCACCGCATATCCGCTCGGGGCCACCTACGACGGGGCCGGCACCAACTTCTCGTTGTTCTCCGAGGTCGCCGACAAGGTCGAGCTCTGCCTGATCGCCAAAGACGGTACCGAACAACGGGTTCCGCTCGACGAGGTGGATGGCTACGTCTGGCATGCCTATCTGCCCACGGTGAGCCC
Organism: Mycolicibacterium frederiksbergense; assembly: GCA_030499155.1. Classification (GTDB taxonomy): domain Bacteria; phylum Actinomycetota; class Actinomycetes; order Mycobacteriales; family Mycobacteriaceae; genus Mycobacterium; species Mycobacterium frederiksbergense_A. Next base: position 4,614,027 of record JAUKNU010000001.1, read on the forward strand.
CGGCCAGCGCTACGGGTTCCGGGTATACGGGCCGTGGGACCCGGTGGCCGGCCACCGGTGTGACCCCAGCAAGCTGCTGCTCGACCCGTACGGGAAATCCTTCCACGGCGATTTCGACTTCACCCAGGCGCTGTTCTCCTACGACCTGGAATCCGAGGACCCCGCTGTCACCCCCGCCGACCCCGCGGTGGATTCCCTGGGCCACACCATGACCAGCGTCGTGATCAACCCGTTCTTCGACTGGGGTTCGGATCGGGCACCGCGCACCCCGTACCACGAGACCGTCATCTACGAGGCCCACGTCAAGGGCCTGACCCAGCTGCACCCGGACATCCCCGAACAGCTGCGCGGTACCTACGCCGGGCTCGCGCACCCGGTGATCGTCGAGCATCTGAAGTCGTTGAGCGTGACCGCCATCGAACTCATGCCGGTACACCAGTTCCTGCACGATCACCGGCTGCTCGATCTGGGTCTGCGAAACTACTGGGGATACAACACCTTCGGGTTCCTGGCCCCGCACGCCCAGTACGCCGCCAGCCGCCACGCCGGCGGCGCCGTGGCCGAATTCAAGGCCATGGTGCGGTCCTTCCACGACGCCGGTATCGAGGTCATCCTCGACGTCGTCTACAACCACACGGCCGAGGGCAACCACCTGGGCCCGACACTGAACTTCCGGGGTATCGACAACGCGGCGTACTACCGGTTGCTCGACGGTGAGGAACAGTTCTACAAGGACTTCACCGGAACCGGCAACAGCCTCAACGCCCGGCACCCGCACACCCTGCAGCTGATCATGGATTCGTTGCGGTACTGGGTGCTGGAGATGCACGTCGACGGCTTCCGGTTCGACCTGGCCTCGACCCTGGCCCGCGAGTTCTACGATGTGGACCGCCTGTCGGCGTTCTTCGACCTGGTACAGCAGGATCCGGTGGTCAGCCAGGTCAAGCTGATCGCCGAACCATGGGATGTCGGTGAGGGCGGCTATCAGGTCGGCAACTTCCCGGGGCTGTGGACCGAGTGGAACGGCAAGTATCGCGACACCGTGCGCGACTACTGGCGCGGTGAGCCGGCCACGCTCGGCGAGTTCGCGTCCCGGTTGACCGGGTCCTCGGACCTCTACGAGAACACCGGCCGGCGGCCCGGCGCGAGCATCAACTTCGTCACCTGCCATGACGGGTTCACCCTGGCCGACCTGGTGTCCTACAACGAGAAACACAACGAGGCCAACGGCGAGGACAACCGCGACGGCGAGAGCCACAACCGGTCCTGGAACTGCGGCGTCGAAGGCCCGACCGATGATCCGGACATCAATGAGTTGCGGGCGCGGCAGATGCGCAATGTGATCGGCACCCTGATGATCTCGCAGGGCACACCGATGATCAGCCACGGTGACGAGATCGGACGCACTCAGGGCGGCAACAACAACGCCTACTGTCAGGACTCCCCGATCGCCTGGGTGGACTGGTCCAAGCTCGAGGACAACGCCGACATGCTGGAGTTCACCCGCAAAGCGGTGGCCCTGCGCAAGAAGCACCCGGTGTTCCGGCGTCGCCGCTTCCTGGCGGGCAATCCGATTCGCAGTGGCGAGCAGGAGCGTGACATCGCCTGGCTGACCCCGGCCGGAGTCGAGATGACCCCGGAGGACTGGGGTTCGGGTTTCGGCAAGAGTGTCGCGGTGTTCCTCAACGGGGACGCCATCCCGGAACCCAACGCCCGCGGCGAGCGCGTCCGGGACGATTCGTTCCTGCTGTGCTTCAACGCACACGACGAATCGCTGGATTTCGTGCTGCCCCCCGATGATTACGCCGAAAAGTGGGTAACCGCGTTGGACACCGGCGATCCCGCCGGTGCGCACGAGGTGTCGATTTCTGCCGGCGAGAAGATGTCGCTGCAGCCGCGATCGCTTCGGGTGCTACGGAAAACGACCTAGGCGGTAACGGCTGATGGGTGTCCCGCTCTCCACGTATCGGCTCCAGATGCGCGGTGATTCCTTCACCTTCGCCGACGCGGTCGACATGTTGGACTATCTGGATGATCTGGGGGTCTCGCACCTCTACCTCTCCCCGATCCTGACCGCGGCCGCCGGTTCCAGCCACGGCTATGACGTCACCGACCCGACCACGGTGTCCGACGAACTCGGCGGACCCGAGGGCCTGGCCGCGTTGTCGGCCCGCGCCCGGGCCCGTGGGATGGGCCTGATCGTCGATATCGTGCCCAACCACGTCGGCGTCGACGATCCCGCGCAGAACGCCTGGTGGTGGGATGTGCTCACGCATGGCCGAGACTCCGCCTACAGCAGCTACTTCGACATCGACTGGGATCTCGACCACGGCCGGATCGTGTTGCCGGTGCTGGGATCCGACGGCGACGTCTCCGACCTGACCGTCGACGGAGATCGGCTGCGGCTCGGCGATCGGGTCTGGCCGATCGCGCCGGGTACCGCGCAGGACGGCGCGCCGGGTGCCGAGGTGCACGACCGTCAGCACTACAAGCTCATCGGCTGGCGGAACAATCTCTGCGGCTACCGCCGGTTCTTCTCCATCACCTCCCTGGCCGGTCTGCGCCAGGAGGACCCCGCGGTGTTCGACGCCTCTCATGTCGAGGTGGGCCGTTGGTTCACCGAGGGCCTCGTCGACGGATTGCGCATCGACCATCCCGACGGGCTCGCCGAGCCCGCCGCCTACGTCACGGACCTCCGCGATCTGGTCGGCGAGACGGCCTGGATCGTCATCGAGAAGATCCTGGCCCCCGACGAGCCGCTCGACACCGGGCTGCCGGTGGACGGCACCACCGGCTACGACGCGCTGCGCGAGATCGGCGGCCTGTTCGTCGACCCGGCGGGCGAACCGGTGTTGACCGCGCTCTACGAGAGCAGCGGCATCGACCGCGGCGCCATCGAGCAGCAGACCTCCGCGCTGAAGACAGTCGCCGCCACCGACACCCTGAGCAGCGAGCTGGCCCGGGTGTGCCGGGCCATCGTCGCCGACATCGGCGCCGACCATGCCCTGCTGGCAGATGCGGTCACCGCGCTGCTGACCCACGTGCACGTCTACCGGTTCGACTACCTGAATCTGACCGCGGTGGGGCCCACCGCCATCGCCGCGGCCGTCCGCACGCGGCCCGAACTGGCCGACCCGCTGCAACTGGTCGCCGCGGCCCTCGCGCACGACGGCGAGGCCGCGGTGCGCATCCAGCAGCTCTGCGGCGCGGTGACCGCGAAGTCCGTCGAGGATTGCCTGTTCTACCGGGATGCCCGGCTGGTCACCCTCAACGAGGTCGGCGGCGAGCCGTCGCTCTTCGGCGTGAGCGCCGCCGAGTTCCACGAGCGGTCGGCCACCAGGGCTCGGCTGTGGCCACACGCCATGGTGACGCTGTCCACCCACGACACCAAGCGCAGTGAGGATGTGCGGACCCGCATCGGTGTGTTGTCCCAGCTGGCCGACGTGTGGGCAGAACGCGTCGAACGCTGGTCTCAGATCGTGCTGAGCCCGGACCCGGCGACCACACTCTTCCTGTGGCAGAACGTGTTCGGAGTCTGGCCTGTCGACGGCGAGGTGTCCGACGCCTTGCGTACCCGCCTGCATGCGTACGCCGAGAAGGCGATCAGGGAGGCCGCGCTGCACACATCGTGGAACGACCCGGACACCGAATTCGAGTCGGCGGTGCACGATTGGGTCGATGCCATCATCGATGGACCGGTGTCCAAGGAGCTGACCGCACTGGTGGCCCGCGCCGATGCGCACGCCCGCAGCGACAGTCTCGGCCAGAAACTGTTGGCGCTCACGGTACCCGGCATACCGGATGTGTATCAGGGCACCGAACTGTTCGACGACAGTCTGGTCGACCCGGACAATCGCCGGCCGGTGGACTACGCGGCGCGCCGCGCGGAACTGGAGGCGCGCACCGATCCCAAGATCCGGGTGGTGGGCGCCGCGCTGCGGCTGCGCCGGGAATTGCCCGACACCTTCCTCGACGGCGGTTACCGACCGGTGCCGGCCACGGGATCAGCCGCCGCGCACCTGGTCGCCTTCCTGCGGGGCGATGACGTGCTGGTGGCGGTGTCGCGGTGGACCGTCGCGCTCGCCGAGATCGGTTGGGGGGACACCACCGTGACTCTGCCAGAGGGTATCTGGACCGACCGGTTGACCGGGCGTACGCACGCCGGGACCCCGGCAGCGATCGAACTCTTCGCCGAACTGCCGGTGGTACTGCTGGAGCGCACCGATGTCTGAGCGTGAATTCGCGGTGTGGGCGCCGCGTCCCGACCGGGTGCAACTGGACGTCGACGGCACCCTGCACGCCATGGAGCGCGGTACCGACGACTGGTGGCGGGCCACGGTGGCGGCCGGTCCGGACAGTCGCTACGGGTTCGTCCTCGATGACGACGACACCGTGCTGCCCGATCCCCGCTCGGCCCGCCAACCCGACGGCGTGCACGCACGCTCGCAACTGTGGACGCCCACCGCGCCACCGCAGGACTGGACGGGACGCTCCATCGAGGGCGCCACCATCTATGAGTTGCACGTCGGGACGTTCACTCCGGCGGGTACGTTCGACGCCGCGGTCGAGAAACTGCAGTATCTGGTCGATCTCGGTGTCGACTTCGTCGAACTGATGCCGGTGAACGCCTTCAGCGGCACCCACGGCTGGGGTTATGACGGTGTGCTCTGGTACGCGGTGCACGAACCCTATGGCGGCCCGGATGCCCTGCTGCGCCTCGTCGACGCCTGCCACGCTCTCGGTCTCGGCGTGCTGATCGACGCGGTGTTCAACCACCTCGGGCCGTCCGGGAACTACCTGCCCAGGTTCGGGCCGTATCTGTCCAGCGGCAGCAACCCGTGGGGCGAATCGGTCAACATCGGCGACGCCGGGGCCGACGAGGTGCGCCGCTACATCATCGACTGCGCACTGCGCTGGATGCGTGATTTCGGCGCCGACGGCCTGCGCCTGGACGCCGTGCACGCGCTGGTGGACACCACCGCCATCCACATACTCGAAGAGTTGAGTACCGAGACCGACGCCCTGGCAGCCGAATTGGGACGGCCACTGTCCCTCATCGCCGAGAGCGACATGAACGACCCTCGGCTGATCACCCCGCGCGAGAAAGGCGGTCTCGGGCTCACCGCGCAGTGGGACGACGATATCCACCACGCCATCCACACCGCGGTATCCGGTGAACGGCAGGGCTACTACGGCGATTTCGGCACCCTGGAGACGCTGGCGCACACTCTGACGCACGGCTACTTTCATGCTGGCACCTACTCGTCGTTCCGGGGCCGCCGGCACGGTCGCCCCTTGGACACCGCCACGATTCCGGCGACCCGGCTGCTGGCCTACACCCTCACCCACGATCAGGTGGGCAACCGCGCCACCGGTGACCGGCCGTCGCAGAACCTGACCGCCGGCCAGCTTTCGGTGAAGGCCGCACTGGTGCTCGGATCTCCCTATACGGCAATGCTGTTCATGGGTGAGGAATGGGGTTCGAGCAGCCCGTTCCAGTTCTTCACCTCACATCCGGAGCCGGAGCTGGGCCGGGCCACCGCGGAGGGCCGCAAGGCCGAGTTCGCCGCCCACGGCTGGGATGCCGACGAGATCCCGGATCCGCAGGACCCCGAGACCTTCACCCGGTCCAAGCTCGACTGGGCCGAGGTCACCGAGGGTGGGCATGCCCGGCTGCTGCAGGTGTACCGCCAGCTGATCGCGTTGCGGCACAACGAACCCGACTTCGCCGACCCGTGGCTGGATCATCTGCGGGTGGACTACGACGAGGATGCGCGGTGGATCGTTCTGCACCGTGGCACGTCGGCGGTGGCCTGCAATCTGGGCGACTCCGCGGTGACGGTCCCGGTCACCGGAGAGGTGGTGCTGGCGTGGGATGACCCGTGGGCCGACGGTGCGGGCACCGTCGTGCCCGGGCACTCGTTCGCGGTGCTGCGGACTCAGGTCAGATAGCGGTAGGTCGGCGAACCCGGTTCGAGCAGTTCGACATGCGCCTCGGATTCGTGCATCCGGTGCAGCAGTCCGTCGAGATCGGTGGACGAGCCCAGCTCGATACCGACCAGCGCCTCCCCGGTTTCGCGGTTGTTGCGCTTGACGTACTCGAAAAGCGTGATGTCGTCGTTGGGTCCGAGCACGCTGTCCAGAAAACCGCGCAGCGCACCGGGCTCCTGGGGAAAGTCGACCAGAAAGTAGTGCTTGAGACCGCGGTGCACCAGCGACCGTTCGAGGATCTCGCCATACCGCGACACGTCGTTGTTACCACCGGAGATGATGCAGACCACGGTGGAGCCCGGTGCGATATCGGCTTCCATCAACGCGGCCACCGACAACGCCCCCGCCGGCTCGGCGATGATGCCTTCGCTCTGATAGAGGTCGAGCATCGCCGAGCAGACCGCGCCCTCGTCGACCGAGGTGATCGACAGCATGTCCCCGGCCGCGGCCAGCGCCGCGTAGGGATTCGCGCCGGCCTTCGCGACGGCGGCCCCGTCGACGAACTGATCCACGTGCTCGAGCGCCACCGGCGCGCCGGCGGCCAACGCGGCCATCATCGATGCCGCGCCCGCCGGCTCGGCGCCGAGCACCGCGGAGTTCGCGGTGCGCTCGGACAGATAGGTGGTGATACCGGCGATGCATCCGCCGCCGCCGACCGGGACGATCACGACATCCGGCTCACCGGGCAGTTGCTCGAGCAGTTCGACCGCGATGGTGCCCTGCCCGGCCATGGTGCGCGGATCGTCATAGGGCGGCACCAGGGTGGCTCCGGTGCGGGCCACATCATCGAGTGCGGCCTGCGCGGCCAGGTCGTAGGTCTTGCCGCCGACGATCAGCTCGATGAACTCGCCTCCGTGATAGCGGATCCGGTCGCGCTTCTGTTTCGGCGTCTTGGCCGGCACGTAGACCCGGCCGTGCACGCCCATGGACCGGCAGGCCAGCGCGAAGCCCTGGGCGTGGTTACCCGCCGAGGAACAGACCACACCGGCCGCCAGCTCGTCGGGGGTCAGCTGCATCAGCAGGTTGTAGGCACCGCGAAGCTTGTAGGAGCGCACCGCCTGGAGGTCCTCGCGCTTGAGGTACACCTGGGTTCCCGTCGCGTGCGACAGCCGGTCGCTGAACTGCAATGGGCTCTGGGTGACGACGCCGGCGATTCGCACTGCGGCCTCGTCGATGTCGGCCGCGGTGAGCGGCGATACCTGGGGGCCTCGAATCAGATCAGCGGACACCGCTCAATGGTGCCATCACCTGCTCTCCAGGCGAAAACGGATAATCCGACACATACAGGGTTTCGGTTGCCCGAACTCTAGGTTGCGAGTTATCGTGTACCCGTGACCACGCCCACCGAAATCAGCGTCGCCGGCGTTCCCTGGCCCACGTACAAGGCACTCGCGCTGATCATCGGCGCCCTGGTGCTCGTGGTCGTCGGTCTCCTCACCGCCAGTCTCGGCCCGGCAGTGCTCACCGCTGCGGGCACGGCGACACTGGTGTGGCTGGCCGGCGGTATGTCCGCCCGTCGCTGACCGGCCCGTGCACACTTGTGCACCATGACGGATCGACGACCGCCTGACCCGCTCGACCCCGAACGGATCGTCCCGTCGTGGCTGCGCGCCGGCGCCCCCGAGCAGCGCTGGCCGGTGATCGTCGCCATCGCTGCGGTGATCGCGCTGCAATACGCCATCCCCGACCGGTACACCATCGTCCCGCGCTGGCCCCTGATCGCGCTGGAACTGCTGCTGTTGTTGGTGCTGCTGGCGGTCAACCCCCTCAAACCGTCCCGGTTCAGCTATGTGTCCACCTGGGCGACCCGCGCCCTGATCGCCGCGATCACCATCGACAACACCGCCTCGGCGACCGTGCTGGACTACCGCATCCTCACCGGCGGTGTCGGCGATACGATGTCGCCGTGCTGCTCGGCAGCGGCGGAGCGATCTACATCACCAACATCATCGCCTTCGGCATCTGGTACTGGCTGCTGGACCGCGGGGGCCCGCTGGCCCGGCTCGGCGGGGACAACCACTACCCCGATTTCCTGTTCCCGCAGATGTCGGATGCCGACCATGCGCCGCCGGACTGGCGGCCCACCTTCATCGACTACCTGTACGTGGCCTTCACCAACGCGGTCGCGTTCTCCCCCACCGACACGATGCCCATGGCCCGCTGGGCCAAGCTGATGATGGCCGTGCAATCGCTGGTCGCACTCACCACCATCGCGCTGGTCTTCACACGCGCGGTCAGCTTGTTGCACTGAGACGGTCTGATCAACCGGGCAGCCAGGCCTGTCTGGTCCGTTCGGCAATGGCGTCGTTTGCGGTGCCCTTGCCGTCCCACAGACCTCTGCCGGCCGCGATGGGCATAGCCCACCACAGGACAGAGGTGTCACGAACCTGCCGGATCGGGACACCGGTGGCCACGGCCGCGTAGTGCAGCCAGAAATCGTCGGCGAAAGGGCAGATATCGGCGAACTCGTCGCCGCGCGCGCGGAGCGTTTCGAGCAGCCTCGGCGGGTAGGCCACCCCGGACACCCCGGTGGCGAACACCCGCTCAGAGGGCTCCGTCGTCGTACATGTCAGCCACGAACGGTACGGCGCGTTGGTGCGCATTCGCGCGCGGAACGCCGTGACCTCGTCGGGCCGGTGCGCCGCCAGTAGTTCTTCGAGCCAGTTCGGCGGATAGAAGACATCGTCGTCCGCGGTAACCAGGGTGCGCTCGGATTCGTCGGGGAAGATCTCGCAGACGTACGGGAAATACTTCTTGTGCGGTCCGTAGTCGCGGCAGGAGCGAATTTCCAGCCCGCGGGCGCAGAGCCGCTTGAGGGTTGCCGGCGGATCCGCGAGCGCAGCGGCGTCGTCCAGCCAGAGGATGATCCGGCGTGGCTTGAGATTTCCGGCGCCGATGGTCTCGATCGTCTTCCATACCGTGGCGATCCGCTTGCCGTAGCTGGTGAGTGAGACGTTGGCGTCGCCGTCGCCGACGATCGGCGACATGGACCGGTGGTTCGCCACGACAAGCTTCGGCTCCAGGGCAAGAAACTCGGTGAGCGCCAGTAGATATTTGATCGGATTCTTCGGAATAGCACCCGTGTTACGCATAGCGAGGCCCCCCCAGGCCAGTCCCCCGCGGGTACGTTGCGAATGGGCCAGCACCGCAATTATTAACGGCACTAACCAATTTGGTCGGCCTCTGCCCCGCGGCTGTATTCACCGAAACTCGGCCGACCTCGGCACAGTTTAGCGAACAGAACAGCTTCCGGAGGCCCGAACGACGCCATTGGGCGGAGATTCCGCGAATGCCGAACGACGGACAGCCACCAGGATCAAGATCATAAGTTGCTGAAACACAACGTAATCCAACGCGCAAGTCGGCGCGTGGCGTCGGCGGGACTTGATAGCCTGCGGCGTTGCCGGCTACCAGGCCTTCGATCGTCGATCATGTGCGCTAGTGCTTGTTTGCAGAAGCTGCACCGCTCGGGCCTCCATACGCGATTCGCCGGACTCGATAGCTGTCGATAGCGCAGGCATCGAGCCGATCACGACAGGCAAATCGAAAATTCAACGGGCGGTTGGCAAACCGCAACGCTCCATACACGGCCAGGACTTGATGGCGCATCGTGGCACGTTGCTCTAGCCTGACGCGCGGGGACAGGTGGCGATCGGCACTTCGGAACCGGTTGTCCAAGCAGACACAGGGAAAGGCACCGGGGGAACTGTGAATGTCGAAGGGACCTTGCGACAGCTCATTCGCCGGGCCGGTTATGCGATCAGAGGGAACAAGACATTCCGGTCGTCAGGCGAGTACTGGGAGCAACGGTATCGGAACGGCGGCACCTCCGGTGCCGGCTCGTACAGCAGGCTGGCCGGCTTCAAAGCCGCGGTACTGAACGACTTCGTCGCGACCCACCACGTCACCACCGTCATCGAGATCGGGTCCGGTGACGGCGCCCAACTGACTCTTGCCGAATACCCCGACTACACCGGGGTCGACGTATCGCAGGTCGCGCTGGAATCGACGCGACGCCTGTTTTCGGGCGATTCGTCAAAGCGTTTTCTGCACACCAGCGAAATGACGACGAAAGACCGAGCCGAGCTCGCGCTCTCCCTCGACGTGATCTACCACCTCGTGGAAGACGCCGTGTTCGACAGCTATATGCGGCAACTCTTCGACTCGGCGACCGAATATGTGATCGTCTACTCGAGCAACACCGAGAAGTCCTGGTCGAGTCCGCACGTCCGCCACCGTGAATTCACCCGCTGGGTCCAGGATCACCGGCCCGATTTCGAACTCGTCGAGACCATTCCGAACCAGTACCCCTACGACAAGGCTGATCCCGACAACACCAGCTTCGCCGATTTCTTCATCTTCGAGCGGGTGGGAGACTGATCCGCTCAGCCGCCCAGACAGCCGGGCCCCAGCAGCGCCTTGAGGTCGCCCATCAGCGCCGATGACGGCGTCACCCGCAACGACTGATCGAGTTCCAGGGTGGTGATGCGCTCCCCGCTGATCAACCTCAGATGCACCTGGGAGGTACCAGGATGGCGAGCCAGTACCTGCTTGAGCGCGGTCACCTTGTCCACCGTGCACTGTCGAGTAGGCAGGCTGACCGCGACGGGACGGTTACCCTGGGCAGTCGAGAAGTCCGGCACCACAAGGTCATTGGCGATCAGCGAGATCCGGTCGTCTCGGATGGCCACCTTGGCGCCGACCACCACCACCGCGTCATCGGCGATATCGGCACCGAACGCGGTGTAGGTCTGCGGGAAGAACAGCACCTCGATCCCGCCGGTGAGATCCTCCACTTGAGCTGAGGCCCAAGGCAATCCGTTCTTGTTGACGCGACGGTTCACCGAGGCGAGGATGCCGCCGATGCGCACCTGGGTGTCGTTGGCGATATCGCCTTCCAGGATCGCCGGGATCTGGGTGTCGACATGAGCGGCCAAGAGATGCGCCACACCGTCGAGCGGATGCCCGGACACGTAGAGCCCCAACATCTCCCGCTCCAGGGCGAGCTTGTGTTTGTCCTCCCACTCGCCCTCGGGCACCGGGATGGTGAAGACCGACTCCATTCCGGAATCGGCGTCCCCGCCGCCGAACAGATCGAACTGACCGATGGCCTCGGCCTTCTTGGTGCCCAGCACCGAGTCCACCGCGTCCGCATGCACCAGGAACAGGCCCTTGCGGGGATGGCCCAGCGAATCGAAGGCGCCGGCCTTGACCAGCGATTCGGTCACCTTCTTGTTACAGGCGCCGATGTCGATCTTGTTCAGGTAGTCCGAGAAGTCGGTGTACTTACCCTTCTCATTGCGCGCGTTGATGATCGACTGCACGACATTGGCGCCGACGTTGCGCACACCACCGAGGCCATACCGGATGTCCTGGCCGACCGAGGCGAAGTTGTGCACCGATTCGTTGACATCCGGTGGCAGCACGGTGATCCCGAGCCGGCGGCAGTCCGACAGATAGATCGCGGCCTTGTCCTTGTCGTCGCCCACCGAGGTCAGCAGACCGGCCATGTACTCGGCCTGGTAGTTGGCCTTGAGATAGGCCGTCCAGAACGACACCAGCCCGTAGCCGGCGGCATGCGATTTGTTGAACGCGTATCCGGCGAACGGAAGGATGGTGTCCCACAGCGCCTTGACCGCGGCCTCGGAGAAACCGTTGGCGGTCATCCCCTCCTTGAAGCCCTTGTACTCGGCCTCGAGCACCTCAAGCTTCTTCTTGCCCATGGCCTTTCGCAGCGCATCGGCCTTACCCATCGAGTAGCCGGCGACCTTCTGGGCGATGAACATGATCTGCTCTTGGTAGACGATCAGACCGTAGGTCTCGGCCAGGATCTCCTTGAGCGGCTCTTCGAGCTCCGGGTGGATCGGCTTGATGGCCTGGCGGCCGTTCTTGCGGTCGGCATAGTCATTGTGGGCGTTCATGCCCATCGGGCCGGGGCGGTACAGCGCGAGCACCGCCACGATGTCGTTGAATCCGGTGGGCTGCATCCGGCGCAGCAGGTCCCGCATGGGCCCGCCGTCGAGCTGGAACACCCCCAGCGTGTCACCGCGCGACAGCAGCTCATAGGTCGCCGGATCCTCCAGCGGCAGATGATCCATGTCCAGGTCGATACCGCGATTGGCCTTGATGTTCTCCAGCGCATCGCCGATCACGGTGAGGTTGCGCAGGCCCAGGAAGTCCATCTTGAGCAGGCCGATGGCCTCACAGGAGGGGTAGTCCCATCCGGTGATGACGGCACCGTCCTGGGGGCGCTTCCACAGCGGGATGGCGTCCACCAGCGGCTCGGAGCTCATGATCACCGCGCAGGCATGCACGCCCGCGTTACGTACCAGGCCCTCCAGGCCGCGCGCGGTCTCATAGATGGTGCGGACATCGGGATCGGTGTCCAGCAGGCCGCGCACCTCGGCGGCTTCCTTGTAGCGCTCGTGCTTGGGGTCGGTGATCCCCGACAGCGGGATGTCCTTGGCCATGATCGGCGGCGGCAGCGCCTTGGTGATCCGATCGGCGATGGCGAAGCCGGGCTGGCCGTAGTTGACGCGGGCCGAGTCCTTGAGCGCGGCCTTGGTCTTGATGGTGCCGAAGGTGATGACCTGAGCGACGCGGTCACTGCCCCACTTGTCCGACGCGTAGCGCACCATCTCACCGCGGCGACGGTCGTCGAAGTCGATATCGATATCCGGTGCCGACGGGCGTTCCGGGTTCAGGAACCGCTCGAACAGCAGCCCGTGCGGGATCGGGTCGATATTGGTGATGCCCATCGCGTAGGCGACCAGCGAGCCCGCCGCCGAGCCACGGCCGGGGCCGACCCGGATGTTCACCGAGCGCGCGTAGTTGATGAGGTCCGCGACGATCAGGAAGTAGGCCGGGAAGCCCTTGTCGCAGATGACCTTGATCTCGTAGTCGGCGCGGTCGTGATAGTCCTGTGTCGCGCCGCCGGGGAAGCGGCGTTTGAGGCCCTCCTCGACCTCGTGGCGCAGCCAGGTCTCCTGATTGTGCCCGTCGGGTACCGGGAAGACCGGCATGCGGTCGCGCGGGGCCCACACATCGGCGTAGGACTGCACCCGCTCGCCGATCAGCAGTGTCGAGTCGCACGCACCCGGCACCTGGGGGTCCCACAGCGCGCGCATGTCGGCGGCCGACTTCAGGTAGTAGCCGTCACCGTCGAACTTGAACCGGGCCGGATCCGACAGCGTCTTGCCCGTCTGCACACACAGCAGCGCCTCATGGGCATGTGAGGCTTCCCGCGTCACGTAGTGGCAGTCGTTGGTCGCCAGCGGCGGGATGCCGAGCTTGCGGCCCACCTCCAGGAGGCCGTCCCGGACCCGGCGCTCGATCTCGATGCCGTGGTCCATCAGCTCCAGGAAGAAGTTCTCCTTGCCGAAGATGTCCTGCCACTTGGCGGCGGCGGCCACCGCCTCATCGAGGTGCCCCAGCCGCAGCCGGGTCTGCACCTCACCGGAGGGGCAGCCGGTGGTGGCGATGATGCCCTCGGCGTGTTCGGCGATCAGTTCGGCGTCCATGCGCGACCACTTGCCGAGTTGGCCCTCGAACGAGGCCATCGAGGACAGCTTGAACAGGTTGCGCAACCCGGTCGCGTTCTCGGCGACCATCGTCATATGGGTATAGGCGCCGCTGCCGGAGACGTCATCGCTCTTCTGGCTTCGATCGCCCCACAGCACACGCTTGGTGTCGAAACGCGACGCGGGAGCGATGTAGGCCTCGATACCGATGATCGGCTTGATCCCGGCATCGGTGGCGACGTTGTAGAACTCGCTGGCCCCGAACATGTTGCCGTGGTCGGTCATACCGATGGCCGGCATCTCCAGGCGCTGGGCCTCGGCCACCATCGGTTTGACCTTCGCGGCACCGTCCAGCATCGAGTATTCGGTGTGGTTGTGCAGGTGCACGAACGAGGCGCTCATAGGGTGGCCAGTCTATTGGTGCGCTCCGACAGTTCCGGGCGTGTCGCGTGACGTGTCTTCCCACCCGCCCCGCGGGGCCGCCGCAGACCCGGCATGACCCCGCGACCGTAGGTCTCACATAAACGAAAGCGGCTGTATCGTATGACTCCGTGATCGAGCTCAATAATGTCGCCAAGACATTCGGCGGCAACGTCCCCGCCCTGCGCGACGTGAGCTTTTCCGTTCCGACCGGGTCCGTGTTGGCGTTGCTGGGACACAACGGGGCAGGCAAGACCACGACGGTCAAGATCCTGTCGACACTGCTGACGCCCACGTCCGGCCAGGCCCTCGTCGCGGGCTACGACGTGGCCCGCGAACCCGCCAAGGTGCGCCGCAACATCGGGGTCACCGGTCAGGACGCAGCGCTGGATCCGCGACTCACCGGCCGGGAGAATCTGGTGCTGTTCGGCCGGCTGCGCGGCCTGCGCCGCGCCGAGGCCCGCGCCCGCGCCGAGGAACTCATCACCCAGTTCGACATGGGCCACGCCGCCGACCGCCAGGTCAACGGCTACTCCGGCGGTATGCGGCGGCGCATCGACATCGCCATCTCGCTGGTGATCCTGCCCAAGGTGCTCTTCCTCGACGAGCCGACCACCGGGCTGGATCCCCGCAGCCGCCGCGACGTGTGGAACCTGGTGTCGTCGTTGAAGGCTCAGGACATCACCGTGCTGCTGACGACCCAGTACCTGGAGGAGGCCGACATCCTCAGCGACTCCATCGTCATCCTCAACGCCGGACAGATCGTCGCCAAGGGCACCGCGGACGAACTCAAGCGCCAGACCGGTTCGAGCTACTGCGAGATGACACCTCTGAACCCCGACGATCTGCCGCGGATCGCCGCCGCGCTGTCGGACTTCGACGAGGTCGAGGTCGACACCGACGCGACGACGGTGTCGGTGCCTGCGCCCAAGGGTGTGGCGACGCTGACCGAGGTGTTCCGGCGGATGGACGAGATCGGCGTCGAACTCATCGACATCTCCCTGCGCAGGCCGTCGCTGGACGAGGTGTTCCTGCATCTCACCACCCCGGTCACCGCGACGTGACGGCGGTAGCGATCCTCGCGGCACGCATCCTGCGGAAGGGCCGGGTCGATCTCGCTTTCGCCGCACTCGTGCCGATTGCGGGATTGATCGGTCTCACGTTCCTGCTTCGCGACATCATCTCGACCGGCGAGATGAGCTACGCGCAGTACGTGCTACCGGCGATCGTCGTCCAGGCCATGTTGTTCGGCGCACTCACCACCACCGACCGGGCCGCCTGGGAGAAGGTCAGCGGCATCGGCGCGCGGATGCGCACCCTGCCCATCTCGCCCTACGCGCCGCTGATGGCCCGGATGACCTACTGCCTGGTGCGGGGTGTGCTGGCGCTGGTCGCCTCGTTCCTGGCCGCGTACCTGTTCGGGTTCCGGCTGACCGCCGGAATCGGCTATGCCGTCGCCTTTGTCGTGATGGCGTTGGTCCTCACCCTGGCCCTGTCCTTCGGCGCGGACGCCACCGGCAGCAAGGCCGGCCGCACCGAAGTGGCCAGCCAGCTGCTGCTGGTTCCGCAGCTGCTGCTCGTGCTGCTGTCGACCGGGATCGCACCGCTGGACGCCTTTCCCACCTGGTTGGCTCCCTTCGTGCAATACCAGCCGATCTCGCAGATCACCGAGACGCTGCGCGGCTTCACCAGCGGTCACATCGTGATGGGAAACCTGTACGCCAGCCTGGCCTGGTGCATCGGGATGCTGGTCGTCTTCGGCACCATCGCCATCCGAATCCAGGGGCGCCGATCATGACCACGAGCTCACAACACCAGCATTCGCTGCTGGCCGAAAGCTGGATCTTCGCCAGTCGCCTCTTCATCCAGTGGCGCCGCTACCCGATGGTGCCGCTGCAGGCGCTGCTGTTCCCCACCGGACTGCTGATCATCTACGGCCTGTTGGTCGGCAAATCGATGACCCGGATCACCGGCAACAGCGGAATCGATCTGCTGATCCCGGTCTGTGCCCTGGCCGGCGCCATGTCCGCCGCTGTCGGCGCAGGCCTGGCCGTGCCGTATGACCGGGACAGCGGCCTGCTCACCCGGCTGTGGATCATGCCGGTGCACCGCACCGCACCACTGACCGGCGCGCTGCTGGCCGAGGCGGTCCGCACCCTCGCCGGGACGGTGCTGGTCGTGGCGGCCGCGTACGCCATGGGCTTTCACTTCGAGAGCGGCTGGATCGGGATGATCGTCTACCTGCTGATCCCGGTGGTCATCGTCATCGTCTTCGCCACGATCGTCATCACCCTCGCGCTGCGGCCACAGGGCCGGATCATCCTCACCTGGACGCAGAGCGCATGTATGGGTCTGGCCTTCGCGACACTCATTCCCGTCGACCGGATTCCGGCGGTGCTGCGCCCGTTCGCCGAGTACCAGCCGATCGCGCCGCCGGCGGCGGCCATGCGGGCGCTGTCCTCCGGCGGCGATCTGTGGCAACCGCTGCTGCTGACCGCGCTATGGGCGGTGGTGCTCGGCGCGCTGTTCGTGCCCGCCACCGTGCGCGGCTACCGGGCAGCGGTCGAAGGCGGCAAGCTCGACGGTTAGTCCTGGCTCGGGGTCACCTCGAACCGGGCAGGCATCTCGAACTCCGAGCGCTTCAGCCAGGCCGAGAAGAAACCGTACTGGAAGGCCAGCCCGACCACCGCGTTCGCCGCGAGTTCACCGACCGGTCTGCGCATCTCGGCGCGCAGCGTCGTCCAGGCCTCGACCGGCGACAGCTTCGCGGGCGGGTGTTCGCCGGCGCCACCCTCATTGCGGTGGGCCCACCGCAGGTAGGCATTGCTGTGGCCGTACCGCTTCCACTGGCTGCCCATGTCACGCATCGAGGCCCGGGGCTCCCACTCCATCAGCACCCGGGTGTCGGTCGCGATCGTGGCGCCGGTCTGCTGTTGGATGCGCCAGCAGATATCGAGATCGCCCCCGCCGCGCATGGCCCGGAATCCGCCGACCTCGACGAACGCGGCGCGGTCGATACCGAGATTCGCGGTGGGATAGTAGTCGGGCTTGGGCGGCACCATCCCGATGGTCGCCTTCATCGCCCCGCCGCCGCGCGGCAGCATGAACGGTTGCATCTTGGCCGCCATCCGGGCCGCGAGCGTGGGCCCGGTGACGGTGCGAACATTCGTGCAGGACAACGCGACTCCAGGTTGAGCCTGCAGCGTGCGGTGGGCGTCGAGCAAGCCCGGCAGCGGTCGGCAGCGGCCGTCGATGAACAGCAGGATGTCGGCGGCAGACTGGCTGGCGGCCAGCTGGCGTGCGTAGTACGGACCGCGGCTGTCGGTCACCGTCACCACATTGGCGCCCAGCGACCGTGCCACCGCCTCGGTGGCATCGATGGAGGCGTCGTTGACGACGGTGACGCGATCCCCCGACGCCAGCTGATCCAGCAGGGGCTGCAACAACTTGGGCAGGTGATCGGCCATGTCCCGGACCGGGATGATCACCTCGATGGTCGGCTCCGTCATGGATCAGCCGTTCAACCCACCGCGGCCGAGGCTGTACACCTGCCATCCGGCGCCGGACCAGTAATCGCGGTCGATCGCGTTGCGGGTGTCGAGCAGGCGTGGCTCCCTGACCACCGACCGGAACGCGGCGGGATCGATGGTGCAGTACTCGTCCCATTCGGTCGCCAGCACGATCAGATCGGCGTTGCGGCAGGCATCTTCGGCGCTGTCGAAATAGCCGAGCGTCGGGAACCGGGCCTTGGCGTTCTCGATCGCCTTCGGATCGTGGACGCGCACATCGGCGCCCTTCAGATGCATGGCCGCGGCGACATTGAGAGCCGGCGAATCACGCACATCATCACTGTTCGGTTTGAAGGCAGCACCCAGTACGGCGATGCTCTTGCCGAGAAAGTCACCCCCGACGACGGCACGCGCCACCGCGACGGCCTTCTCGCGCCGGCGCAGGTTGATCTTGTCGACCTCGTGCAGGAATCGCAGCGCGTCGGAGGCACCCAGCTCACCGGCCCGCGCGCTGAATGCGCGGATGTCCTTGGGCAGGCAGCCACCGCCGAATCCCAGGCCGGCGTTGAGGAACCGCTTGCCGATCCGGTCGTCGTAACCCAGCGCCCGGCTCAGCGTGACCACATCCGCGTCGACGATCTCACACACTTCGGCCATCGCATTGATGAACGAGATCTTGGTTGCCAGAAAGGCATTGGCGGCGACCTTGACCAACTCCGAGGTCGGGAGATCTGCGGTCAGGTGCGGAGTTCCGGCCTCGATGATCGAGCCGTACACCTCCTGCAGGGTCTTCTCCGCGTATTCGGAGGTGACCCCGAAGACCAGGCGGTCCGGCCGCAAGGTGTCCTGGATCGCCTTGCCCTCCCGCAGGAACTCGGGATTCCAGGCCACCTCGAGGCGGTGCGCCGACTGCGTGTTCGCCACCTCGGCGGCCAGACGCTGCGCGGTGCCCACCGGCACGGTCGACTTGCCGACGATCAGCCCGTCACCGTCGGCATGTGCGGCGACGGACCGAAACGCGCTGTCCACGTACTCGATATTGGCCGCATCCGAACCGGCCAACTGCGGCGTGCCCACACAGACGAAGTGCACCGAGGCACCGGACACCGCTTCCTCGACGGACTGGGTGAACTTCAGCCGACCGGTGGCGAGCACCTCGCCGAGCAGTTCGTCGAACCCCGGCTCGAAGAAGGGCGACCTACCGGTGGACAGCGTGGCGATCTTGGCGGCGACGGTGTCGTACGCAACGACCTCGTGGCCGATCTGCGCCATGCAGACGGCATGAACGGCACCCAGATAGCCCGTTCCGATCACACTGATTTTCATCTGACTGAACTCCAGGTTCGTGGGTGACGTTCAGAAGGCGGAGTTGATATGACGACGCTGTCAGTCGCGGCCGAATCGAGTCTGCCCGCCAAGAATCTCTCCTTGCCTCACGGTGTCTGCTGCACGTCGACTCCCACGCCACCGATGGCAGGCTTGCTGGCGACGCCGGGTCGTCGCCGCTAAGTACACCACACCCCACCGCCGTTGCCGCGCCCACTCGTAGCTACCGGACCTCCTGGACTCCGGCCGCATCGATGGGGCGCTCGACACTCCGCGAGACGTTGAATCTGCAAATGAACTTCTCGCGCGTCGCGCGGGCACCAGCTACTCGAATTCACCAGTAAAAGCTAACCCAACGGGAATGGCAGCAAACTCTCACGACAATTCATTGGAAAATTCAGCAATACGGGAACGTTAACTGACAGTCCCTGCCACGTAATCGCGGTGATGTCCGCGCCGTGCCGCGTCCCCTCACCCGCACGGCCGGGCCCACCGCGACGAGGGCTGTCGACGGACCCGTCCGGGTGCTGGAGTGGCCGCCGTGGTTGAACACCAACTACCTGCCCAAGGTGGTCGACACACTGCGCGCGGAAGGCCTCGAAGTATCGACACCCCGTGTTCTCGGCAGCGGGTCCGCTCGGCTGCGGTCGGGCGACTGGCTGCATGTGCATTGGTCGACGGAGGCCCATATCCACCGCTTCCGCTGGCTCTATCGGGCCCGCGCAGCGCTGTTCAGCCGCCGGATGCGCGCGCTGAAACGGCGCGGGGTCCGGATAGCGTGGACGGCGCACAATCTGGTCCCGCACGATGACCCGTATCCGGAACTCGGACACCGGTTCCGCAACGAACTGCTGGCTCACGCCGATCACGTCTTCGTGCATTTCCCGGGCGCCGCGGCGACTCTCACCCAGGAATTCGGCTACACCGGCCCGTGCACCGTCATCCACCATCCGCACTATGTCGATCGGCATCCGGTACCGCCGCCGCGAGCGACGGCGCGCGCCGAACTCGGACTGCCCGCCAACGGTTTCGTCGCGCTGTCGTTCGGAATGATCCGACCGTACAAGGGCACCGCCGACATCATCCGGGCGTTTGGGCAGATGGCCGGTGAGCACGATCGCCTCGTGTTGGCCGGCAGCCCACGGGGCGACGTATCGGCCGAACTCGCGCCGTGTGCCGAGGATCCACGAATCATCTTGCACGCGTGGCGGATTCCCGATGCCGACGTGTCCACATACTTCGCCGCGGCGGACGTTGCCGTGGTGGCACATCATGAGTTCTTCACCTCGGGAAGCGCGTTGCTGTCGCTGAGCATGGGGTGTCCGCTGGTGGGCCCCGAGATTCATCACCTTGCCCATCTGGCCGGCGGCCGACGGCTGTTCCCATCCGGGCCGGGAGTCGACGGCCTGGCCGAAGCCCTGGTCGCGGCGCGGGCCAGCGCGCACGAGATCGACCGCGAAGCGTTGCGCACCTGGAGCACCGGCCACGGCAGCTGGCGCGACCTCGGCTCCCGCACCGCGGCGGTGTTCCGCGGACCGCTCTAGCGAGTCCGCCAGGCCGCGCTGACCATCGAGGCCTTGGCCACCGCCACGCCGTAACCCACCTCGGTGTCGTCGTCGTCCGGGTCGTCGTCGACGGCGAAGGTCATCGGCTTCGCCTTGTCCCCGGGCGTTTCCCGGCTCGGGACGGGGATCCGCCTCTTCAAATCGCTCGGCACCGTCGAGGGCCACCAGTTCTTCTCCCCCAGCATCACCGCCAGGGCCGGCACGGTGATGGTCCGCACCACGAACGTGTCCAACAGCAGACCGACGCCGATGATGAAGCCGAGCTGCACGATCGCGGCGATCGAGCTCACCGTCATGGCCAGCATGGAGGCCGCGAAGATCAGACCCGCCGAGGTGATCACGCCGCCGGTGGCCCCGATGGTGCGGATGACCGCCACCTTCGTCCCGCGATGGGCCTCCTCCCGTATTCGGGATATCAACAGCAGGTTGTAGTCCGCGCCGACGGCCACCAGGACGAGGAAGGTGAACCCTGGCGTGTTCCAGAAGATGGGTTGGTCGAGGATGATCTGGAAGAAGACCACGGCGATGCCCAGGGCGGACATGTAGGACAGCACCACCGAGAGAACCAGATAAATGGGCGCCACGATCGCTCTGAGCAGCAGCGCGAGGATCAGGAACACCACGATCAGGGTCACCAGCACGATGTAGCGGATATCACCGTTGTAGTAATCGCGGATCTCGCTCTGGTACACGCTGGTGCCCACCATCGCGATATCGGCGTCTTCGAGGGCGGTGTTGGGCATCGCGCTGCGGGCGGCTTCGATGATGTCGTCGACCTGGTCCATCGCGGGTGCGCCGAAGGGGTCGTGCGCGGTCTGCACCATGTACCGGGCGGTATGCCCGTCCGGGGAGATGAACAGTCCCGCGGCCTTCTCGAACTCGGGCCGGGTCAAGATCTGCGGGGGGATGTAGAACCCCGACATCGAGGGATCGGCGGCGTCGCGTTTCATCGCCAGCAGGAAGTCGGAGGCCTGGCTCAGCCCGCCGCCCATCTGCCGGGTCTGGTCCACCAGCAGCTGGACGCCCTGGGCGAGGGCCGCACTGGAATCAGCCAAGGTGTTCACGCCGGTGAGCAGCTCGTCCATCTGGGCTTCGACGTCCTCGGGCCGGTCCAGCCCGAGCTGATCGGCGGCACCCAGAGCCTGCTCCAGGTTGTCGGTGACTCCGCCGACCGAGCGCTGCAGGCTGTCACCCTCCTGGGTGGTTTCCATCTGCTTGGACAGCTCGTAGAGCTGCTGGATGGTGCCGTCGTCATAGGCGGTGACGATGCGCTTCATGTCGATCCGCACCGCGTTGCAGGCCGGGTCCAGGGTGCAGATCGGGCTGTTGTCCAGCAGCGCCACCATGGGCGCCATCCAGGTGTAGTTGAGGACGACCTGTTCCAGTCCGACACCCATGGAGCGGCCCAGGTTGCGCATCACCGTGACCAGCCGGGCGCCGACGTCGATGTCGTTCAGGGTGGCCGCGCCGCCGTACTCCTGCTCGATCTCGACCAGCGAGGTGAGGATGGTGCGCACCGAGGGCGCGGCGGCCATCACCTGATCGCGGATCTTGTCGAGCGCGGCGGCCAGGGTGTGCGCGCCCTCCGACAGCTGCGTCAGCCGGGAATCGTTCTCGTCGATGAGAGTGGTGGCCTCGCCGAGCTTGTCGCCCACCTCGCCGGCCTGGTGGGTCGCCCGCGCCTCGGTGAGCATCTCGCCGTTGGGTCGGGTGATACCGCGGACGGCCGCGATATCGGGCAGCTGGCTGATCCGGTTGGCCATCTGCTCCATGTCGGCCAGCGCCCGTGGTGACCGCAGATCCTGGGTTTCGGAGTGCACCACGATGAACTGCTGGATGGACGCGCTCGCCGGAAAGTGCGCGTTCATGGTTTTGTAGGAGTTGTTGCTCTCGGACTCGGTGGGCAGGTTCTTGCGGTCGTCGTAGTTGAAGTCGACCAGCAGCGCGCACCCGGCCAGCGCGACGAGTACCACCAAGCTGCCGAAGAGGTTGAGTTTGGGCTTGCGGACGATGCTGACACCCATCCGGCGCCACATCGGGCCGGTGATGTCCTTGCGGGGATTCACCCAGCCCCGACGCCCGGCGAGGGTGATGAAGGCCGGCAGCAGGGTGATCGATCCCACGAAGCCGATGAAGATGGTCGCCGCCAGCGCAGGCCCCACGCTGGAGAACACGCTGAGGGTGGCAAAGGACAACGCCGAGAAGGTGATCGCCACCGTGCCCGCGGATCCCGCGATCACCTCGCCGATGGTCACCATGGCCGAGACGATCGCCTCGTCGGTGGGCACGCCGCGTCTGATGAACTCCTGATATCGGCTGAAGAAGAAGACGGCATAGTCCACCCCTGCGCCGAGCATCATGCCGGTGATCAGCACGATCGTCTGCGGTGCCAGCCCCAGACCCAGCAGGCCGAGGCCGGCCACCACCTGCTGCGCGACGGCCAGTGAAATGCCGATGCTCAGCAGCGGTATGACCATCGCGACGAGATTGCGGTAGACGATGATCAGGATGAGCAGCACGGTGACGACCGTGGAGACCTCGATCAGCAGCTGATCGCGCAGCGCGATGCCGGTGACGTCCTCCATGGTGGCGGCCGCGCCGACGATGGAGGCCGACAGCGTCGTGCCGGCCGTCGTCTCCTCGATGATCTTGACGGCGTCCCGGTAGGCCGCCTGACCGACGCCGGTGCCCATGGTGCCGTTGAGGCTGACCGGCAGGTTCCAGGCCTTACCGTCTTTGCTCGACATCGCCGGGCGGATTTCTTTGATGCTGATGAAATCCTGCATCGAGACCACAATGTCGGAGCGCGCGCGCAGGTTCTCGACGATTTTGCGGTAGGTGTCCTCGTCCTGCTCGGTCAACCCGTTCTCGTTGACCAGAATGACCGCTATCAGGTTGGTCGCATCGGCCTCGTTGAAGGCATCCTTCATTTGCTGGCTGGTCTGAAGGACCGCCGCGTCCCTGGGCATGAAGTCCGGAGGGTTGCGCTGGGCCACCGTGATCAGCGGTGGCAGCGCCGCGAACAGTGAACCGGCAATGACCAGCCACGCGGCAATGATGAGCACGGGATGACGCACGATCATGCGACCGTTTGAGGCGAGAAGGCCGCGCGCGGTCACCTTCGAACGTCTGGACATTGGCGACAAGGCTACATGGTGTTGCTGTTAACTCTGTCAGCTACAACTGACCAGCGCACCGGGGTGTCGGCGCGCTCACGGCAGGGCTCCGCTCACCGGGTTACGCGCGGAAGCGGCGCGGGCCGACCGGGAGCGGATCACGGCGTCGACGGTGAAGACCGCCAGGGCCACCCAGATCAGCGCAAATCCCAGCCAGCGTGCGGGCGGCATCGGCTCGTGTCCCACCAGAACGCCCCAGGACAACTGCATGATGGGCGTCATATAGAACAGCAGCCCCATCGTCACCAAAGGCAACCGGTGTGCGGCGGCGGCGAACAGTAGCAGCGGCACCGCCGTCAGCACTCCGGCCAGCATCAGCAGCACCACGTGTCCGGCGCCGTACCCGACGAATGCGGCATGCCCGCCGGTCTGCAGCACGATCAGATAGCCCAGCGCGAACGGGGCGGCCAACGCCGTCTCGATGCCGACGCTCACCCGGGGATCGACCGGTACCACCTTCTTGACCGCGCCGTACAGGCCGAAGGTCAACGCCAGGCCGAGGCCGATGTAGGGCGGTGCGCCGACCTGCACCGTCAACATCACCACCGCGGCTACCGCGATGGCAACGGCGGCCCCCTGCGCACGGTTGAGCCGCTCCCGGAACACCACCAGCCCGAGCAGGACCGTCACCAGCGGATTGATGAAGTATCCGAGCGCCGCGTCGACGACGTGGCCGTTGTTGACCGCGTACACGTAGATCAGCCAGTTGACCGATATCAGTGCCGAGGCCAGCGCCAGCAACATCCAGGTGCGGCCGCTGATCGCCCGCAGATCCCGCAGCCGGTGCACCGCGGCGACGACCACGAAGAGAAACAGGAATCCCCACACGATGCGGTGCGACAGGATCTCGACCGCACCCGCCGGTTTGAGCAGCGGGAAGAAGGCCGGGAACAGCCCCCAGGAGCCGTACGCGCCGATACCGAAGAGCAGACCGGAGCGTTTCACTGGTCGTGACGGCGCAACTGGTCCAGCGCGTGCTGCAGATCGGCGGGGTAGGGACTGGTGATCTCGATCCTTCTACCGTCCGCGGGATGCGCGAACGCCAGTGATCGGGCGTGCAGCCACTGCCGGTCCAGTCCGAGTTTCTTGGCCAGCGTCGGATCCGCACCGTAGGTGAGATCCCCGCAGCACGGATGGTGCAGTGCTGAGAAATGCACCCGGATCTGGTGGGTGCGGCCGGTTTCCAGGTGGATGTCGAGCAGGCTGGCCGCCACGTGCGCCTCGAGGGTGTCGTAGTGGGTGACGCTGTCGCGGCCGTTCTCGGTCACCGCGAACTTCCAGTCCTGGCCACGGTGGCGGCCGATCGGCGCGTCGATGGTGCCACTGGACGGATCGGGATGCCCCTGCACCAGTGCGTGGTAGCGCTTCTCCACGGTGCGCTCCTTGAACGCCCGCTTGAGCACCGTGTACGCCCGCTCGGACAGCGCGACCACCATCACGCCCGAGGTCCCCACATCCAGGCGGGAGACGATGCCCTTGCGCTCGGCCACACCGGAGGTGGTGATCCGGAAACCCGCGGCGGCCAGCCCGCCGAGCACGGTGGGCCCGGTCCAGCCGACCGACGCGTGTGCGGCCACACCCGCCGGTTTGTCGACGGCGACGATGTCGTCATCGGCATACAGGATGTTCATACCCTCGATCTCGACGGGCGTATTCTCCACGGGCGCAGCCGGTTCCGGTAACCGGACCTCGAGCCAGGCGCCCGCGACGAGTTTGTCGGATTTGCCGGCGGCCGCGCCGTCGAGCTCGACACCGCCCTCTTCGGCAATCGCGGCGGCGACGGTGCGCGACAACCCGAGCAGCCGGGCCAGGCCGGCGTCGACGCGCATGCCCGCCAGCCCCTCGGGGACGGGCATCGACCGGGTGGTCATCAGGTGGACGCGCCCGGCTGATCGTCAGCGACCGGTTCCGGCAGGGGTTGCTTCGCGGGCTCGGTTGCGAGCGTGGCCTCGGTCTTGGTCTCGGTCTCGGTCTCAGTCTTGGATGCGCTGTCCGGCTGGCGCCTCCCAGCGGTGTCGAAGTCGAAACCGAACAGCGACAACACCACCAGCAGGATCGCACCGCCGACCACCGCAGGGTCGGCCACATTGAACACCGGCCACCAGCCGACCGACAGGAAATCCACCACGTGCCCGCGCAGCGGCCCCGGCGACCGGAAGAAGCGGTCGACCAGATTGCCGAGCGCACCACCGAGGATCATCCCCAGCCCCAGCGCCCACCACGGCGACACCAGCCGGCGTCCCATCCAGATGATCCCGATCACCACGCCGGTCGCGATCAGGGTGAGCACCCAGGTGTAGCCGGTGGCCATCGAGAACGCCGCCCCGGAATTACGCACCAATGTCCAGGTCACGGTGTCACCGATGATCGACACCGGCTGGCCGGGCACCAGCAGGCGGACCGCCAGCACCTTGGTGACGATGTCGAGTGCCAGCACCACACCGGCGATCGACAGCAGCAGGCGCAGGCGTTTACGGGGCTGCGGTTGCGCTTCTTGGTCCGCGGCCACCGGCTCGGCCGAGCCTGTTGATTCCTCAGTCACCTGCCCATCATCCCAAACTCCTCGGGCGGTTTCCGCGCCGCCGCCCGGGTGGGTGAACAATTGCGGCCATGCAACGCCTCGTCGTGATCAGCACCGGCGGCACCATCGCCACCAGTTCCGGACCCGATGGCGTGGCCCGGCCGACCCGCAGCGGCGCCGACCTCACCAGCGGTCTGGACGTCTCGGTCGTCGAGCTGATGGCCGTGGACAGCTCGGCGCTCGGACCGGCCGAATGGGACCGGATGGGCGCCGCCGTCGCGGCCGCCGTCGCCGACGGCGCGACCGGCATCGTGATCACCCACGGCACCGACACCATGGAGGAGACGGCGCTGTGGCTGCAGCTCACGTATGCCGGCGCGGTTCCGGTGGTGCTCACCGGCGCGCAGCGCAGCGCCGACGCACCCGATGCGGACGGCCCGGGCAATCTGCGTGACGCGCTGGCGGTGGCGTCCGACGCGCGGGCCCGTGACGCCGGGGTGCTGCTGAGTTTCGCGGGCACCATCTGGGAACCACTGGGCCTGCACAAGGTGGCGACCGATGACCTGCGCGGTTTCGCCGGGTCAGCGGTGGGGTCGGTGGACCGGGGCGCCGTGCGCTTCGACATGTCGCCGCGCCGGCCGCGGTTCGGCGCGCTGCGCGCCGCCGGAGCGCCACGGGTCGACATCATCGCCGCCTACCCCGGCGCCGATGCCGTTGCGCTCGACGCCTGTGTGGCCGCCGGCGCGCGCGGCCTGGTGCTCGAAGCCCTCGGCTCGGGCAACGCCGGGCCGGGGATCATCGACGGTGCACGGCGCGCCTGCGCGGCCGGCGTCAGCGTCGCGGTGTCCACCCGGGTGCCCGGCGGGCGGGTGCGCCCCGCCTACGGTCCGGGCCGCGCGCTCGTCGACGCCGGCGCGGTGGCGGTACCGGCGCTGCGCCCCGCCCAGGCCCGAGTGCTGCTGATGGCGGCGCTGGCCGCGGGCTCCCCCGCCGCCGATGTCTTCGCCGAGTGGGGCTGACCGGCGGGCGACTACTCACCGCTGCGGTAGAGCGCATCCAGATACTCCGGCCAGTCCAGGCTGTCGATCGGGTTGGCCCGGGTGATCTCGGGAAGGTCGGCGCGGAACGTGCGCGCGATGCCCGGCCCCGACGCCCTGGTCTCGAACCTGATCGTCATCACGCCGTGCCCGGCGCCCTGCACCCAGCCGTGACCGTGTTCGGGGTGGGTGACATCGTCGCCGATCCGCCACACAGCCGCACCGGCGACCACCGGCGCGGGTGCCGGACCGTCGGCCGCGGTGACCGGACCGTCCTCGGCACCCTGGTCCAGGTCGGGGAACAGCGATTCCTGCCGGACATCGGAGAGGCCGGAAAAGCCCACGCCCACAAGACGAATCGGCCCGATCTCGATGGGGTCGAGCAGCAATCGGCGTGCGGTGGAGATGAGCTGGACCACATCGGTCGAGGCGTAGGGCAGCGTCGCCGAGCGGGTCAGGGTGCTCATATCCGATCTCTTCAACTTCACCGTCACCGTCCGCGCGCCGCGCCCGTCCTTGAGCAGGCGGCGGTGCGCGTGCTCACCGATCGTCCCGGCCGCGTCACGCAACTGCTCCAGCGTGCGCAGATCCTCGGCGAACGTCGACTCGGCGCTGATCTGTTTGGCGTCGGCGCGTTCGGCCACCGGACGGTCGTCGATACCGCGCGCCAACCGGTGCAGCGCAGGCCCGATGGTCCCGCCGAGCACGTCGGCGACCTCGTTGTCGGTCAGTGCCGCCAGTGCCCCGATGGTCTCGATACCGAGGCGGCGCAATTTGTCCTCGGCCACCGGCCCGATTCCCCACAGCGCGCGCACCGGCAGCCCCGCCAGCAGGTCGCGCTCCTCCTCGCGGCCGACCACCCGGACGCCGTCCGGTTTGGCCAACCCGGAGGCGATCTTGGCCACCTGCTTGCCGGATCCGGCCCCGACCGAGGACACCAACCCCGTTTCGGCAAAAACCTTTGCCCGCAGGGCTTCACAGAAGTCCACCACCTCGGCGGTGCTCGAACCGGCAAGTTCGGCGGGTTCGCCGAACGCCTCGTCGAAGGACAGCTGCTCCAGCACCGGGACCACCGTGCGGATCGTCTCGAACACCCGCCCGCTGGCCGCGCCGTAGACCACCCCGCGCGGGGGCAGCACCACCGCGGCCGCGCCCACCATCCGCCGGGCCTGATGCATCGGCATCGCCGACCGCGCGCCGAACACCCGGGCCTCGTAACTGGCCCCGGCGACCACGCCGCGACCCCCGAGACCGCCGACCAGCACCGGTCGGCCGCGCAGTGTGGGGCGGGTCAACTGTTCCACGGACGCGAAGAACGCGTCCATGTCCAGATGCAGCACCCAGCGCTCCACCCCGGAGATGTTAGGTGGCTACTCTGACGGACATGGATGACGTGCCCATTCGCGACGAATCGATCCGGCTCGGGCAGTTCCTCAAGCTCGCCGGACTGATCGATTCCGGTGCCGACGCCAAGGCCGTGATCGCCGACGGGCAGGTCAGCGTCAACGGCGATGTCGACCTGCGCCGCGGACGCCAGTTGCACCCTGGCGACGAGGTGTCCATCGCCGGACTCTCCGCGCGGGTGGTCACCGGCTGAGTTCAGGCCTTCGCGATGGTCACCCGCACGCCGTCCCCGATATCCGAACCCTGGGCAACGCTGCCGAACTCGAACGACGTGGCCAGCACCTCGCCGGAGATCAGGTCGGCATGGGTGTGCGCCCACTCCAGCTTCTCCGCCGGAACATCGATGACCACGCTGATCCGGTCGGACACCTCCAGCCCGGTGGTCTTGCGCAACTCCTGCAGTTCCCGGATGCGGTCCTTGGCCCAGCCTTCGGCCTCCAGCTCCGGTGTGACCTCGCCGTCGAGCACCACCAGACCGGCGCCGTCGTCCAGCGCCGCAGTCCATTCCGGATCCGCGGCAACGAGTTTGGACGTGTACTCGGTAGGCAGCAGCGTCGCCGGACCGGCGGTCAGCGTGCCGTCGGGATTGACCACTCCCGCGCCGGCCTTGACCGCCTTGATCGCGGCCTGCACGTCCTTACCGATGCGCGGGCCGGCGGCCCGGGCGTTCACCGCCAGTTCGAACCGGCCGTAGCTGTCCACGTCATCGGACAGTTCGACCGCCTTCACGTTGAGCTCATCGGCGATCAGGTCGGCGAAGGGCCGCAGACTCTCCGGGTTGCTCACCGCCACGGTCAGTTTCGGCAGCGGCAGCCGCACCCGGAGCTTCTTGGCCTTGCGCAGTGACGAGCCCGCCGAGCAGACCTCGCGCACCTGGTCCATGGCCGCCACCAGATCCGGATCGGCGGGCAGGTCGGCGGCCTCGGGCCAGTCGGTCAGATGTACCGAACGCTGCCCCGTGACACCGCGCCAGATGACTTCGGAGACCAGCGGCAGCAGCGGCGCGGCGAGCCGAGCGGTCACCTCCAGCACCGTGTGCAGGGTGTCGATGGCGTCGCGGTCCTCTTCCCAGAAGCGCGAACGTGACCGCCGCACATACCAGTTCGTCAGCGCCTCGGTGAACTGGCGCAGCTGATCACACGCTCCGGAGATATCGCAGGTGTCCAGCGAGACCGTCAGATCGTCGCGCAACGCGGCCAGCTTGGCCAGGATGTAGCGGTCCAGCACGTGTGCCGAATCGGTCCGCCAGGTGCCCTTGTGCGGCGCGTACAGCGTGAGGAAGGTGTAGGCGTTCCAGAACGGGAGCTGCACCTGCCGGACGCCCTCGCGGATGCCCTGTTCGGTGACGATCAGGTTGCCGCCGCGCAGGATCGGCGAGGCCATCAGGAACCACCGCATGGCGTCGGACCCGTCGCGGTCGAACACCTCGGACACGTCCGGGTAGTTGCGCAGCGACTTGCTCATCTTCTGGCCGTCGTTGCCGAGAACAATGCCGTGTGCGACACAGGTTTTGAACGCCGGCTTGTCGAACAGCGCGGTGGCCAGCACGTGCATGGTGTAGAACCAGCCGCGGGTCTGGCCGATGTACTCGACGATGAAATCGCCGGGGAAATGTGCCTCCGCGCCACCATCGCCACTCACGCCGTCGAACCACTTCTGGTTCTCGAACGGATAGTGCACCTGCGCGTACGGCATCGATCCGGAGTCGAACCACACGTCGAGCACGTCCTCGATGCGCCGCATCGTCGAATTACCGCTCGGGTCATCGGGATTGGGCCGGGTCAGCTCGTCGATATAGGGCCGGTGCAGATTGTCCGGCCGTACCCCGAAGTCGCGCTCCAGCTCGTCGAGGCTGCCGTACACATCGGTGCGCGGATACGCCGGATCGTCGGATACCCATACCGGGATCGGGGTGCCCCAGTACCGGTTTCGTGAGATCGACCAGTCACGGGCATTGGACAGCCATTTGCCGAACTGGCCGTCCTTGACATGCTCGGGATACCAGGTGATGTCCTGGTTGAGTTCGACCATCCGGTCCCTGAACTGGCTGACCTTGACGAACCAGGAGGAAACGGCGCGGTAGATCAACGGGTTTCGGCAGCGCCAACAATGCGGATAGGAGTGCTCGTAGGTCTCATGGCGCAGCAGCACCGGGGCATTCACCGCGGCCGGGCCGGTGCCGTTCTTCAGATCCCGGATGATCTGCTGGTTCGCGTCGAACACCTGCTGGCCGGCGTAATCGGGCACCGTCGCGTCGAAGCGGCCCTTGGAGTCCACCGGCGTGACGGCGACGATATCGGCGGTGTCGGCGGTTGCCTTGTCGTCCTCGCCGTAGGCCGGCGCCATGTGCACGATCCCGGTGCCGTCCTCGGTACTGACGAAGTCTGCCCCGAGCACCTGGAATGAGTTGACCGCGTCCGCGAAATACGGGAACGGCGGCAGATAGTGCGTGCCCAGCAGCTGCTCACCCAGGTGGGTCGCGACCACGACCGGTTCCTCGCCGAGTTCGCGCGCATAAGCGCCCAGGCGGGCCTCGGCGAGCACGAACCGGTGCCCGTCCGGGCCTTCGACGGTGACATAGGAGACCGCGGGATTGACCGCGACGGCCTGGTTCGACGGCAGCGTCCACGGTGTCGTGGTCCAGATCAGCAGGTAGCTACCGGCCAGCGGGCCGTCGGTCGCCTTGAATCCCACCGTGAGCGCGGGATCCTGCCGGCTCTGGTAGACGTCGTCATCCATCCGCAGCTCGTGATTGGACAGCGGTGTCTCGTCATTCCAGCAGTACGGCAGCACCCGGTTGCCCTCATAGGCCAGGCCCTTGTCCCAGAGCTGCTTGAAGGCCCAGATGGTGGACTCCATGAAGTCCAGATCCAGTGTCTTGTAATCATTTTCGAAGTCGACCCAGCGTGCCTGGCGGGTCACGTACGCGCGCCATTCCGCGGCGTATTTCATCACCGAGGCGCGGCAGGCATCGTTGAACTTCTCGATGCCGAGTTCTTCGATCTGCGCCTTGTCGGTGATCCCGAGCTGACGCTGAACCTCGAGCTCGGCGGGCAGACCGTGAGTGTCCCAGCCGAACCGGCGCTCCACCTTGTATCCACGCATGGTGCGGTAGCGGGGAACGATGTCCTTGACGTAGCCGGTGAGCAGGTGCCCGTAGTGCGGCAGGCCGTTGGCGAACGGCGGGCCGTCGTAGAAGACGTACTCGGGCGCGTCGTCGCGCCGCGCGATACTGGCGCGGAAGGTGTCGTCGGCGCCCCAGTAGTCGAGGACCTCGGCTTCCAGCGCCGGGAAGTCGGGTGCTCCGGCGGCCGGCTTCGGATAGGCGGTCACTGTGTCGTCTCCTGTGCCCAGAGATTCAGGCACGGGGACGAACATCGCGACCGGTGCGCGAGCCCGCGGTACCACCCCGCTTGCACACCACGCCGGGGTCAGCATGGTGTGCCGCTCAACTGGGCGATGACGAGCCCGACCGTCCGGTTCTACTGAGCGCCGGGGCGCCGTTCTTCCGGAGGCTCCCCGGTGATGGCCGGATCAACGCCTGTGTGCAGAAGTCTAACGGTCAGGCGGCGTCGATGAATCCGGGGATCGCCTCCGAGGTGATCTCGATCAGCGCCTGCGGGAACTGCTCGGCCAGTTCCTCGATGGTGTAGGCCTCGAACCGGCGGGCGTCGAACCACAGGTCCAGCGCCACCAGGCCGTTGCTGCGGTAGGCGCGCAGCTCCAGCGCGTGCCCCTGCAGAGGTTCATCGGACGAGACCGGGCCTGCACACCGGAACGCCAGCTCGGCCAGGGCCTGCCCGGGGGCTCGGACGGTACAACCGGCGAGCGCTGAGCACACATGTGCGAGTAGCTGGGTGGCGTCCAGGTCGCTGGGCATGACGCAGTCCAGGGCGATGATGTGCGAGTCGACATCGACCGCCACCACGCCGGTACCGATGGTCCGGGCCACGGCCCGACCGAGCGCGGCCAGCAAGATCTTGCCGTTGAGGATGCCCAGGTGGGCGGCGGCGCCGTCGAGTTCGGCGCTGAGCACCGCCGGCAGCGACACCGACATCCGCTGCAGGTCAGACCCGGTGGGAACGCCGTCGACGTCGTAGTCCGTCAACGTCAGGGAGGAGGCGATGTCCTGCGCCTGCCCGACGACGAGTTCGAAGCCCGACGCCGCGAAGTCGTCGACGTAGATCCGATCCTGGAATAGCGGAGCAACCATGTAGCTGAGAATACAATGAGTGTCCCAGAATTGGGACATCACTCCCGAAAGTCTGACACCCCTGTCAATTAAGGAGTTGGTGTCCGCTGTTCGGTTGCTAGCGCCCAAAGCCGGGATGACGCTATTGTTTGTGGGTGCCACGGACAGATGAGAACGGCAGACAGCTGAAAGCCCTGCTCGACTACCTCCTGGACGGGGACGTCGAAGCCAAGGACATCTACGACGCGCTGGACATCTCCAGCAGCACCTATTACCGGCGGATCAAAGAGAGCAGCTACCCCGACGCGGAAGAATTGCGCCGGGTTGCCGACCGCTTCGCGTTGAGCTATCCCGATCTTCAGATCCGTTTCGGCCTGATGAGCAGGCAAGAAGTATGGAACTACATCGAGTCCACGCCCTTCACCGTGACCGCCGTCCAGGACGCGGTCCGCGTGCAGGCCGAACCGCGGCAACAGACCAGACGTCCGAGACTCTCCGAATTGACGCCACGTAGCGACGCGCCGCCGCTGTAAGCAGTACTATTTGCTGGCAGGAAGTCAGCTCACAGGCCTCGAAGGCGACGCACGATGGAACTCACCGTACTGATCGCGATCACACTGTTGTGTATCGCGTGGAGTCTGTGGATTCGCCGTGTGACGTGGTCGTGCCGATGGGAGGTCGCGGCCACCCTGAACATCGCGCTGCAGGGCGGTGCGATCCTGCTGATGTCGCCGTTGGCCTCGGAAACCCTGGGCAAGGCGCTGCACTCGGTGACCGGGATGTGGAATCTCGAAGACTTCGTCGGCCACGACATGTACATCGTCGCGGCCTCGGCCATCGTCTACAACGCGGTCGGCCGCCTGCAGCGGCTTCCTGGCCTCGCTGGAGGCAGGCATCATCGCGGTGCCGCTGTCGGTGCCGATGGTCGGCCAGCACGACGAGCGGGTGTCCGCCGTCATCAAGGACTCCGCGCCATCGCTCATCCTGACCACCTCCGCGGTCGCCGCCACCGTCGCCGAGTACGCGAAGACGGAAAGCGCCGAGGGCGAAGGCACAGCGGCGGCGGCCGCGGTCATCGAGGTGGACACCCTGGACCTGGACGCCCGGCGCAAGTCGCTGTCCAGCCGCGAGGACAAGCCGGCGACC
This sequence comes from Mycolicibacterium frederiksbergense, assembly GCA_030499155.1. Taxonomy (GTDB): domain Bacteria; phylum Actinomycetota; class Actinomycetes; order Mycobacteriales; family Mycobacteriaceae; genus Mycobacterium; species Mycobacterium frederiksbergense_A. The sequence continues at coordinate 4,647,834 of JAUKNU010000001.1, forward strand.
GCCTACCTGCAGTACACCTCGGGTTCCACTCGCACCCCGGCCGGGGTGATGGTCACCAACCGCAGATACGAATACCTGTCTCCGCTTCGATGCGGGTGCGTACTTCCAGCGTGCCGAGCGAATCGAGTCCGTACTCGGCGAGCGGGCGGTCAGGGTCGACCGACCGGCGCAGGATCAAGCTGATCTGCTCGGAGATCATCCGGCGCATCCGCGCCGGCCACTCGTCCTGCGGCAGCTCATGCAACTCTGCAAGGAATGCGCTGCCGGTGTTGCGCTTGCCCGGACGATTGGAACGCCTCGGCGAACTTGCTCGTCTGGGCGAACGCGGCCAGCCACGGTGTGCCGACCACGGGTGCGTAACCGCTGTAGGCACGATCGTGCCGCAGCAGGGTCTCGAACGCAAAGGCAACCTTCCTCCGGTGCGATGGCCGCCTCACTGCTCTCGGCCAGTGCCGCACCCGCGCCGATCTCCGACCACGGGCCCCACGCGATCGACGTGCTGGGCAGGTTCTGGCTGCGACGCCAGTGCGTGAACGCGTCCAGCCAGCTGTTCGCCGCGGCGTAGGCGCCCTGCCCCGGCGAGCCGACCAACGCCGCCGCCGAGGAGAACACGCAGAACCAGTCCAGGGTCTGCTTGGCGGTCGCCCGGTGCAGGTTCAGCGCACCGTAGACCTTCGGCGCCCAGTCGCGTTCCACCAGTTCGTCGGTGATGTTCGGGATCGCGGCATCCTCGATGACCGCGGCACCGTGCAACACACCACGCAGCGGCAGGCCGGTGGCGCAGGCCGCCACGAACAGCCGTTCCGCGGTATCGGGCTCGGCGATATCCCCGAGTTCGACCTCGACCTCGGTACCGGAGTGACGGATCCGCTCGACGACCTCCTTGGCGGCGCCCGACGGTGCCGACCGGCCGTTCAGGATGATCCGCCCGGCTCCGGAGTCGGCGAGCTTCTCGGCCAGGAACAGACCGAGGCCACCCAGACCGCCCGTGACGACGTAGGCACCGTCGCGACGGACCGCCTGCGCCTCCTCCGGCGGTACGACCGCGCTGATCTGCCCGCCGTGCGGGATGTCGAGGACCAGCTTGCCGGTGTGCTCGGCGGCGCCCATCACGCGGATGGCGGTGGCGCCGTCCTCCAGCGGGTAGTGCGTCGTCTCGGGCAACGGCAGCACACCATCGGCGATCTGCTGGTAGCAGACCTCCAGCAGGCGCCGCAGGGTGTCCGAATTGGTCAGCGACAGCAGCGCCAGATCGACCGCGTAGAACGACAGATTGCGCCGGAACGGGAACAGCCCCATCCGGGTGTCCCCGTAGATGTCGCGCTTGCCGATCTCGACGAACCGGCCGCCGAAGGACAGCAGTTCCAGGCCGGCCTTCTGCGCCGCTCCGGTCAGCGAGTTCAGCACGATGTCCACGCCGTAGCCGTCGGTGTCCCGGCGGATCTCGTCGGCGAAATCGGTGCTGCGCGAATCGTAGACATGCTCGATCCCCATGCCCCGCAACAGTTCCCGTCGAGCCTCACTGCCGGCGGTGGCGTAGATCTCGGCGCCGGCGGCGCGCGCGATGGCGATCGCCGCCTGCCCCACACCGCCGGTGGCGGAGTGGATGAGCACCTTGTCGGCGGCGGTGACGCGGGCCAGGTCGTGCAGGCTGTACCAGGCGGTGGCGTGCGCGCTGGGCACCGCGGCGGCCCGATTCGTCGGCAGCCCCGGCGGCAGCGTGACCGCCAGATTGGCATCGCAGGTCACGAAGGTCGCCCAGGCGCCGTCGGCGGAGATGCCGCCGACCCGGTCGCCCACCTTGTGACCGGTGACGCCCGGCCCCACAGCGGTGACCACACCGGCGAAGTCCGCCCCCAGCTTGGGCATCCGGCCCTCGAAACTGGGGTACTTGCCGAAGGCCACCAGGACGTCGGCGAAGTTCAGGTTGGACGCGGTGACCGACACCTCGATCTGGCCGGGCCCGGGCGCGACACGCTCGAAGGCGGCCAGCTCCAGGGACTGGATGTCACCGGGTGTGCGGATCTGCAGACGCATTCCCTCACGGGCCGGGTTCACCACCGTGGTGCGCCGCTCCTCCGGGCGCAGCGGCCCGGGAACCAGACGCGCCACGTACCACTTGGAACCACGCCAGGCGGTCTCGTCCTCGTCCGACCCCGACACCAGCTGCGCGGCGATCTGCGCGGCGTCGGTGTAGTCATCGACGTCGATCTGGGCGGTCTTCAGCTGCGGGAACTCGGTGCCGATGACCCGCACCAGACCCCGCAGACCCGCTTCGTCGAGGTTGGCGGAGTCATCGGAGAGCACGGTCTGGGCGTTGCGGGTCAGCACATGCAGCCGCGGCGCCTCCCCCGGCGTCTCGGGCAGCTCGCGCACGATCTTCACCAGGTGGCGCACATTGTCGCCGCCGCGCACACCGGACTGCTCATCGGTGACACCGTGCCGCGGCGGGGTGACCACCAGCACGTCGCCGAACTGCTGCGCCGCCAACTGCTCACGCAGCCGCGCGGCGTGCGCATCGTGGTCGGAGTGCTGCGGCCACACCATGGTGGTGACATCGATGTCGTGGCTCTTGAGCGCGTCGGCCAGCTTGGTGGCCAGCAGATCAGCCGCATCGGAGGTGCTGATCAGCAGCCAGCGACCGGCTTCGCGGTATTCCACCTCGGGCAGCTCGTGCTGGCGCCACTCGATGGTCAACAGCCGGTCGCTGAAGGTCCGGTCGCGCTGGCCGCTGTCGGAGACACCGGTGCCGACCCGCAGGCCACCGACGGCCAACAGCACCGCCCCGTTCTCGTCGAGCAGGTCGAGGTCCACCTCGACGGCGGCCGGGGTGACGCTGACGATGCGGGCGTAGCAGTAATGCGCATTGCGGGTGGACGCGTAGGTGCGCAACCGCCGCACACCGAGCGGCAGCATCAGAGTGCCGGTGGTGTCGCTGCGCAGCACCGGATGGGCGCCGACGGCCTGGAAGCAGGCGTCCAGAAGTGCGGGGTGCACTCCGTAGGCGCCCTGCTGGGAGCGGATCGATCCGGGCAGCGCCACCTCGGCGAGCACCGAGTCCGACGGACCGTCGGACTGGTCGTTCACGTTGACGGCCACCAGACCGGCGAAGGCCGGACCGTACTGGACGCCGCGCTGGTTGTACCAGCCGCGCATCTCGGCACCGTCCACCCGCAGCGGGTGGGCCGCGATCACGGCATCGATGTCCAGCGCGGCGGGCGCGCTCTCGGCCTCGCCGGAGCGCAGCGCGGCGGAGGCCCGCTTGACCTGCTCGCCCTGCAGATAGGTCTCCACGGCGAACTCCGCGCTGCCGGCCCCGGTGACCGTGGCGGCCGCTGAGACCTCGGTGTTCTCCTCCAGCAGCAGGAGTTGATCGAAGGTGATGTCGTGCACCTCGCCGGTATCGCCGAGGACGGTACGCGCGGCGGCCAGCGCCATCTCGCAGTACGCGGCACCGGGCAGGGCGGCGACGTTGTGCACCTGATGGTCGCCCAGCCAGGGCTGGGTCTCCGTGCCGACATCCGCCTGCCAGGCGTGCCGCTCGGGCTCCTCGGGCAGTCGCACGTGCGCACCCAGCAGCGGATGCACGGCGATGGTGGCGCCGCCGGGCGCCAGCTCGTGCGGATCGCGCACCAGCATGAGCTCGCGGTGCGTCCAGCTCGGCAGCGGTGCGTCGACCAGGTTCCCGGACGGATACAGGACCGAGAAATCGATGTGGGCGCCCGCGTTGTGCAGGTCGGCGAGCACGGCGCGCAGACCGTAGGGCAGCTCCTGTTCGCGGCGCACGCTGGCCAGCGCGGCATGGCTGATGTCCAGGCTGCTGGCCGTCTGGTCGACGGCGTGGGTCAACAGCGGGTGCGGGGACAGCTCGGTGAACACCCGGTAGCCGTCTTCCAGCGCGGCCTGCACGGCGGCGGCGAAGCGCACCGCATGGCGCAGGTTGTCGACCCAGTAGTCGGCATCCCAATCCGCGATGTCGCGGGGGTCGTACAGCGTCGCCGAGTAGTACTCGACGTTCGGCTCGGACGGCTCCAGATCCTCGAGCGCGTCGGCCAGGTCATCGAGGATCGGATCCACCTGCGGGGAGTGCGATGCCACGTCCACGGCGACCTCACGCGCCATCACGTCGCGGCTTTCCCAGTCGGCAACCAGCTCGCGGATCGACTCCTTGGCGCCACCCACGACGGTCGACTTCGGCGACGCGACCACCGACAGCACCACGTCGTTGATACCGCGCGCGGCCAGCTCCGAGAGCACCTGCTGGGCGGGCAGCTCCACCGAGGCCATCGCACCGGAACCGGCGATGGTGGCCATCAGCTTGGAGCGCCGGCAGATCACCTTGACACCGTCTTCGAGGGTGAGCACGCCGGAGACCACGGCCGCGGCAACCTCGCCCATCGAGTGCCCGATGACCGCGCCGGGCAGCACGCCGTAGGCCTTCAACGTCGCGGCCAGCGCCACCTGCATGGTGAAGACGGTCGGCTGCACCTTGTCGATACCGGTCACGGTGACCGAGGCGTTCAGCTCCTCGGTGACCGAGAAGCCGGACTCGGCGGCGATCAGCGGTTCGATCTCGGCGACGGCCGCCGCGAAGGTGGGTTCGCTCGCGAGCAGTCCGGCGCCCATGGCCGCCCACTGCGAGCCCTGGCCGGAGAACACCATCACCGGGCCGCGGTCGTCCTTGGCGACCGCGCCCTGGTACGGCGTCTCGCCGTCGGCGACCTCGCGCAGCGCCGCGACGAGCGTGGCGTGATCATGGGCCAGCACCGTGGTGCGTACCGGGCGGTGCGCACGGCGCCGGGCCAGGGTGTAGGCCAGGTCGTGCAGATTCAGGGTGTCGGCGCGCTCGGCGACCCAGTCGGCCAGCCGGCCGGCGGTGCTGCGCAGACCCTCCGCCGACGTCGACGACAGCACGAAGATCTGCGGGCCGTCGATAGCGATGTCCGCCGCCGCGGCGGCGGGGGCTTCTTCGAGGATTGCGTGCACATTCGTGCCGGACAGACCGTAGGCCGACACCGCGGCGCGACGGGGCTGCTCGCCGGCCGGCCACGCCGCGGCGACCGTCGGGACGTACAGGTCGGTCTTGATGTTCGCCAGCTCGTCGGGCAGCCGGTTGAAGTGGATGTTGGGCGGGACGGTGGCGTGCTGCAGCGCAAGCACGCTCTTGATCAGCCCGATGGCTCCCGAGGCGGACTGGGAGTGGCCGAAGTTGGTCTTGCACGAGCCCAGCGCGACCGGGCCGGCCCCGCCGTAGACCGCGGTCAGGCTGGAGTACTCGATCGGGTCACCGACCGGGGTGCCGGTGCCGTGCGCCTCGATCAGGCCGACGGTCTGCGCATCCACCGCGCCGACCGCCAGCGCTTCCTGGTAGACGGCGACCTGCGCGTCACGGGACGGGGTCGCGATGTTGACGGTGTGGCCGTCCTGGTTGGCGGCGGTGCCGCGGACGACCGCGAGAACCCGGTCACCGTCGCGCTGGGCATCGGCCAGCCGCTTGAGCAGCACGACTCCGACCGCCTCGCCGGGGACGAATCCGTCGGCTGCGGCGTCGAACGCGTGGCAGTGTCCGGTCGGCGAGAGCATGCCCTGGGCCGAGCCCGAGGACAATTTGCGGGGCTCCAGCACGATGGTCACGCCACCGGCGAGCACCAGATCGCTCTCGCCCTCGTGCAGGCTTCTGGCTCCCATGTGCAGCGCCAGCAGGCCCGAGGAGCAGGCGGAGTCCACCGAGGAGGCCGGGCCACGCAGACCGAGGTGATAGGAAATGCGCCCGGAGGCCAGGCTGAAGTTGTTGCCGGTGAAGCCGTAGGGGCCCTCGATGGCATGGGCGTCGGCGGCGACCAGTTGGTAATCACCATGGGTCAGGCCCATGAACACACCGGTGCGCGAGCCCTCCAGGGACGCCGGATCGACGCCGGCATGCTCGATCGCTTCCCACGCCGTTTCCAGCAGCAGCCGGTGCTGCGGGTCGACCGCGGTGGCCTCTCGATCGCTGATACCGAAGAAGTCGGCGTCGAAGCCCGCTACGTCGTCGAGGAAGGCGCCCCATTTGGACACCGAGCGACCGGGGACCCCGGGCTCGGGGTCGTAGTACTCGTCGGCATCCCAGCGGCTCTCCGGGATCGTGGTGACGAAGTCCTGACCCTTGAGCAGCGCCTGCCACATCTGGTCAGGTGAGTCGATTCCGCCAGGCAATCGGCACGCCATCCCGATGACGGCGACCGCTGTGACAGGTGTCTCAACCACGTAGTTCAAACCTCTTCCAGGCGGGTACTGCAAGACTGAGCAAGCAAATCTGCGGCGTGTGGACTACCTTGGGCGCCTTTGCGCGCAGGCCCTGTTTCCTTTCCCGCACCTCGCTGAGACTCGTCCGTGAGTCGGTAGCGTAGTCGTCTCCGTTGACGATGGCGTTAAAAACTGAGCAAATCCACTGAGGACTCTACAGCTTCTAGTGCCGCGAGGCGCAGGCTACACCAGCTACATCCTCGACATCCAGCAACTTCCCGATAGTGCCGCAACCTGCGGATTCATTGTCTTATTGACGTTTTAGTAAATGTGATGCGGCTCACCTTGTCAAGCCGGGTATTAGCCAGAGCTCAGTTCAGCAAACAAGTTCGGCAAACTTATCAATTGCTGTTTGGGCCCAGTCGACCCCGACCGGGACGTCCAGCCGACTCACAGGCTGATCGGCGCAGCGCGTCTAGCACTGGAAACACCCGTAACAACTACCCCAGAGTAGGTACGAGCGCGGGCCCGATGGGCGCTTGGGCGGTTCCGGCGGCCGGCCGGAAAACTCCTATGGCAATTCAAAGACGTGTAACGGAAACCGCACGCGCGGGCGCGTTGGCCATTCCCGGGGCGACCTGCTGGATTTCGGCTTCGGGACGCCTTCCACGCGATTCGCACAGCCAACGTTCAGGGGCCGTAGCAATATCATGCGACCGGCGGTACCACCTGCATATTTGCGGGAGCAAGCAAAACTTCGGGCAACCGAAATGGCCCTCGGCGCAGCCCCTCAGACGGCCGCGGCAGAGGGCCCTGCGAAGGCCGTTCCGAGCCGCGGGATGGCGTCGAATCCACGGTCCCGGGCACGTGCCGCGCCGCGCCGGATGAGCGCTGCGGTGGCCACGAAGCCGGCCTGGTCAGCCACCACGAGCGGGGTCAACAGGCGGTTGTGCACGTACCCGAAGGCCAATCCGGTGGCCGGATCGGCCCAGCCGAGCGAGCCGCCGAGGCCCACGTGCCCGAAGCCCGGCAGCACGCCGGGAAAGGGCAGCGAGTGGTAGCCGAGGTGGAACGCCATCGGAAGCACGATCGAGCCGTCCGGATGCAGACTGCGCGGCCCGGTCAGGCCCGCCACCAGCTCGCGGGAGAGGAGCCTGTTGCCGTCGAGGTCTCCCCCGTTGGCGATCGCGCCGTACATCCGCGCCAGGGCGCGCGCCGTCGCGACACCGTTGGCCGAGGCCATCTCGCTGTCCAGCAGTGGCGTATCGCCCTGCACCATCGACTTCATCCCCGGGAAGTACAGCGCTCCCAGACCGCCGGACCACGGCAGCGCGGCCAGATGAGGCGCCACCGCGTTGAAGATCGGGTTCTGCAGGTGCCGCTGCGGGCCGATGATCTGTGCCGGCTGCGTCGGCGCCGCCATCGGTGGGCGGCCCAGGTGCATACCGTCGACGTCCAGCGGTGCCGCCAGTTCCCGGCGGAACAGCTCCCGCATGCCCAGACCGGTCACCGACCGGGCCAGACCGGAGACCAGCCAGCCGTAGGTCACCGCGTGATAGGCCGGGCGCCCGCGCAGCAGACCGGCCGGTGCGGCGGCGATCCGCTCCTCCATCGTGGTGTGGTCGAGCAGATCGGCCCTGCTGACGCCGTTGAGCTGGGACAGGCCGGCCCGGTGCCGCAAGACCTCGCGCACCGTGATGGCGGCCTTACCGTTGGCGCCGAATTCGGGCCAGTACTCCGCCATGGGGGCGTCGTAGTCGATGAGCCCGCGGTCCACCAGGCGGTGGATGACGGTCGAGGCCATCCCCTTCGTCGCGGAGAACACCATCGCGCCGGTGTCCGCGCTCCAGTGCTGCCGGCCCTTCCGGTCGGCCCACCCGGTCCACACGTCGACGACGGGGACGCCGTCCAGGTAGACCGACAGCGCACCGCCACCGAATCGCGGATGCCCGAAGAGCTTGCCGAACGCCGATACGGCGCACGCGAAATTGGGGTCCGCCGCACCCTGGATCCCGCGGGGCAACGCACTGCCATCGAGGATCGCCGCGCTATTGCCGGTCTCGGTGGGCGCCGCGCTGCGCTCACCGTCTATTGCGTAGGTCACAGTCGAACCAATTTACCTCGCCGTCTGGCTAACTAGCGAGGGGCGTTACCTATCCGTAAGACCAGGGTGGTTCCCAGAACGGTAACCGTGCCCAGCTCACCCGTCCGCGGCGTCGAGGATCTGCTGGGCCGCCAACGCCGGGGTCAGCTCGCCATCGCGCACCTGACGCTCCAACTCGGAGCGGATGCGCTTGACCTCGGGATTGCTGAGCACCCGGTCGAGCACCGTGTCGCGGACCATCGCCCAGGTCCAGTTCACCTGCTGCTTACGGCGACGGGCGTCGAACTCCCCCGCATCGGTCAGTACCTTGCGGTGCTTCTCGACGGTCTCCCACAGCTCGGCCAAACCATCGCCGGTCAGGGCGCTCATGGTCAGAACCGGTGGTCGCCAGAGAGTTTCGCGTGGGTAGATGAGGCGCAGCGCACCCGTCAGTTCGCGCGCGGCGGCCTTCGCCTCGACGGCATGCTCGCCGTCGGCCTTGTTGACCACCACCACATCGGCGAGCTCGAGGACACCCTTCTTGATGCCCTGCAGCTGATCGCCCGTCCGGGCCAGGGTCAGGAACACGAAGGTGTCCACCATGTCGGACACCGTCACCTCGGACTGCCCCACCCCCACCGTCTCGACGAGAATCACATCGAAGCCGGCCGCCTCCAGCAGGACGATCGTCTCCCGCGTCGCGCGGGCCACACCGCCCAGGGTGCCCGAGGTCGGCGACGGCCGGATATAGGCGTCCGGGTGCACAGCAAGCTTGGCCATCCGGGTCTTGTCGCCGAGGATTGATCCGCCGGTGCGTGTCGAGGAGGGATCGACGGCCAGCACGGCCACCCGGTGGCCGGCCGCTATCAGGTGCATACCGAGCGCCTCGATGGTCGTCGACTTCCCGACGCCCGGGACACCGGTGATGCCGACGTGGACGGCACTACCCGCTTCCGGCATCAGCTCCAGCAGCAGCTCCTGCGCCTGCTGCCGGTGATCGGCACGCGTCGACTCGACGAGGGTGATCGCCCGCGCCAAGCCCGAACGGTCACCGCCGCGCACCGCCGCGGCCAGTTCGGCCACTGAGGGGCTCATCTAGCTCAGGGTGTAGCCGAGTCGGTCGGCGAGCTTGTGCAGCAGACCGATGGCGGCATCGGCGATCACGGTGCCCGGCGGGAAGATCGCGGTCGCGCCGGCCGCGTAGAGCTCATCGAAGTCGCCAGGGGGGATCACGCCGCCGACGACCACCATGATGTCGGGACGACCGACCTCGGCCAGTGCGTCGCGCAGCGCGGGCACCAGCGTCAGGTGACCGGCGGCCAGCGAGGACACCCCGACGACGTGCACGTCGTTGTCGGCGGCCTGGCGCGCCACCTCATCGGGTGTGGAGAACAGCGAGCCGACGTCGACGTCGAAGCCGATGTCGGCGAAGGCGGTGGCGATCACCTTCTGGCCGCGGTCGTGACCGTCCTGGCCCATCTTGGCGACCAGGATGCGGGGCCGGCGACCATCGGCGTCGGCGAAACGCTCCACCAGATCCGTTGCGGTAGCCACATTCCCAGCCTTCCCGACCTCGTCGCGGTAGACCCCGGCAATGGTGCGGATCTCGGCCTGGTGCCGTCCGTACACCTTCTCCAGGGCATCGGAGATCTCGCCGACGGTGGCGTGCACGCGGGCGGCGTTGATGGCCAGCGCCATCAGATTGTTGTCCAGCCCGTCGGCGCCTGCCACACCGGTGGCCGCCGCGGCACGGGTCAGTTCGGCCAGTGCCGCCTGGGTCGCCGCCTCGTCGCGGTCGGCGCGCAGTTGCGCCAGCTTGGCCAGCTGCTCGCTACGCACCCGGCTGTTCTCGACCTTGAGGACCTCGATCTCCTGATCCTCGGCCACCGCGTACTTGTTGATACCGATGACCGGCTGTGCACCCGAATCGATTCGCGCCTGGGTGCGCGCGGCGGCCTCTTCGATGCGCAGCTTCGGGATGCCCTCACCGATGGCCTGCGCCATGCCGCCGTACTCGGCGACCTCCTTGAGGTGGGCGCGGGCCTTCTCGGCGAGCTGATGGGTCAGCCACTCCACGTAGTACGAACCGCCCCACGGGTCGATCGGCCGGGTGGTGCCGGACTCCTGCTGCAGCAGCAGCTGGGTGTTGCGGGCGATGCGCGCCGAGAAGTCGGTCGGCAGGGCCAGCGCCTCGTCGAGGGCGTTGGTGTGCAGCGACTGGGTGTGGCCCTGGGTGGCGGCCATCGCCTCGATGCAGGTGCGGGCCACGTTGTTGAACGGGTCCTGGGCGGTCAGCGACCAGCCCGAGGTCTGCGAATGGGTGCGCAGAGACTGGGATTTGGCGCTCTTCGGATCGAACTGCGCGACCAGCTCGCTCCACAGCAGCCGGCCGGCGCGCAGTTTGGCGACCTCCATGAAGAAGTTCATCCCGATGCCCCAGAAGAAGGACAGCCGGGGCGCGAACTTGTCGATGTCCAGCCCGGCGTCGAGGCCGGCCTTGATGTACTCGACACCGTCGGCCAGGGTGTAGGCGAGCTCCAGATCGGCCGTGGCGCCGGCCTCCTGGATGTGGTAGCCCGAGATCGAGATGCTGTTGTACTTCGGCATCTTGGCGCTGGTGTAGCCGAAGATGTCGGAGATGATCCGCATGGAGGGTTTCGGCGGATAGATGTAGGTGTTGCGGACCATGAACTCTTTGAGGATGTCGTTCTGGATGGTCCCGGCCAGCTTCTCCGGCGCTACGCCCTGTTCCTCGGCGGCGGCGACGTAGAGCGCGAGGATGGGCAGCACCGCACCGTTCATCGTCATCGAGACCGAGACGCTGCCCAGATCGATCCCGTCGAACAGCTGGCGCATGTCCAGGATCGAGTCGATGGCCACACCGGCCATCCCGACATCACCGGCGACGCGGGGATGGTCGGAGTCATAGCCGCGGTGGGTGGCCAGGTCGAAGGCGACCGACAGACCCTTCTGGCCGGCGGCCAGGTTGCGCCGGTAGAACGCGTTCGACTCGGCGGCGGTGGAGAACCCGGCGTACTGCCGGATGGTCCACGGCTGGTTGACATACATCGTCGGATACGGCCCGCGGATGAACGGCGGCTCACCCGGGAAGCTGTCCAGTGGGTAGCCCGCCGCCACCGCATCATCGCGATCGGCGCCGATGAACACCGGCTTGACGTCGATGCCCTCCGGGGTCGACCACACCAGCTGCTCGGCGGTGTAGCCGTGCGCGGCCGCGGCGACACCGATCTGCTCGGTCACCGCCTCGGGCGTCGGTGTCGGGCCGGTGTAGCCGTGCAGCGGTACGTCGGCGAAGCTGCCGAGGACGGGTTTCGTGGCGGTCATATCAGGCCCCCAAACGGGTCAGCAGGGTCGCCAGCGCCTCGACGGCGTTGATCTTCGCGGTCAGGTATTCGTCGGGTCGGGCGGTCGCAGCACCGATCGCCTTCTCCGGCCCGGCGAGATAGATGTGTGTCACCCCGGCATCGCGTGCGGCGGAAACGACGGCCTCCGCCTCACTGCCGTACCGGGCGTCGGTACCGCAGATGACCACGGCGCGGTGTCCGTCGACGGCCGCCGCGACGGCGGCCGCGTCCACTGTGCCGGGGTTGACGGTGTCGATGCCGCCGGAGGCCAGCAGGTTCGACGCGAAGGTGGTCCGGATGTTGTGTTCGGCGAGCGGGCCCAGCGGGAGCAGCGCCGCCTCTGGCCGTTTCCCGTGCTCGGCCAGGTAGGCATCCGAGCGGTCCCGCAGGGCCTCGAACCCGGAGGCGTAGCGCACGATGCCGGCGGCTCCGCCGGTCTGGGGCAGCGGCTTCTCCGCCAGGTTCGGGAACTCGTTGACACCGGTGAGCGAGGTGCGGCGGTGCGCGATGTCGTCGGCGCGCTTGTCCCGCACCGCGGCGATCTGCTCGGCGAGGTGATCGCGGGCCGCCTCGAATCCGCCGCGCGACTCCAGCTCCTGGAAATGCGCCCAGGCCTGTTCTGCCAGCTGCGCCGTCAGGTCCTCGACGAACCACGAACCGGCCGACGGGTCGAGCACCCGTCCCAGGTGGGATTCCTCCAGCAACAGCAGCTGGGTGTTGCGCGCCATGCGTCGGGTGAAACTGGTTGCGGTGCCGGGCAGTCCACCGGGAATGGCGGCGTCGAATGGCGCCACCAGAACGGTGTCGGCACCACCCACACCGGCGGCGAACGCGGCCAGCGTGGTGCGCAGCATGTTCACCCACGGATCGCGCTGGCTCATCATCGGCGCCGAGGAGACCGCGTGCACCACCGCTGCCCCGGCCGCACCGTCACCGGCGACCTCGGCCACCCGGGCCCACAGCCGGCGCGCAGCGCGCAGTTTCGCGATCGTCATGAACTGGTCGTCGTCGGCGGCGAAGCGGAAGCTGACGTGGCGCAGGGCGTCGGAGACCGTCACACCGGCCGCGGTCAGCAATCGCAGGTAACTCACGCCGGCCGCGACGGCCCCGGCGAGCTCCCACGACGCACTGGCGCCGAGGTTGTGCAGGGCGGGACCGTCGACCGTGACGGCCCGCACCCCGGTCTGGCCGGCCGTACGCACGGCGACCGCGGTGACATCGTCGAGACCGACGGTCACCCGTCCGCTCAGCGGCGCGGTCAGGGGGTCGGCGCCCAGATCCAGTGACAACCGGCTGCGCTGCTCGTCGTCGAAATCGGCGATCAGCGCCAGCAGGGCGTCGGCGGCGGCGACGTAGTCGGCGCCGGCGTCCAGCACCACCGGCACGAGATCCAGGTACACGCCGTCGAGCAGGCGGTCCAACTCGGCCGGTGCCGCCCCCGGCGAACCCACCCGCAGCACCAACGCGCTGGTGCCCTCGGTCAACGCCAGCAACAGCGCCCCGTTGGCCTCCGAGGTTCCAGAAGCCATCGCCGGGAACTGCTCGGCGACCTTCCAGCCGCTGAGCACATCGCGGTGCGCATCCCCACCGCGGGCGAACGGCCACTGCCCGGGCAACGGCGACTCGGGCACCTCGTCGAGTGCGGTGTAGAGCGGCCGCACCGGGAAACCCTCATAGGTGGGCGAGTCGAGCAGCCGCTCCGGTTCGGCGGGCATATCCGCGGCATCGCGCCGCAGACTCTTCGCCAGCACGCCGGCCACGCCGGAGCGCCAGCGCTCGCGATCCGATTCAATGACGCTCGAGGACACTCGCCGCTCCTGGGGTTAAAAGCGTTGTCTGACTTAGTTAGATTAGCCAGCTGTGACTGGCCTCTTTCACCTGAGGCTAAATGATCGGTATCACGGCAGCGTACGGCGGGCAAAAGCTACTGAGCAGTAGCGTTGGCGGCGGCACCGCGCCCCGCCCCGTAGGGTTGGGAGACGTGAAACCCGTCGTCACCACGTTGCGCACGGTCTGGACCGCAGTGACGTCGACGGCCACCCAAGTGCCCCGGCGCCGTGTGGTGGGCATCGCCGCGACAATTGTGATCCTCGTCGCAGTCGCGATTCTGGTGCCCCTGCCGAGTGCGATCCAGCTGCGCGACTGGGCGACCGCAGCCGGCCCGTGGTTTCCGCTCGCCTTCTTCGCCGCCCACATCGTGATGACGGTGTTCCCGTTCCCCCGGACCGCGTTCACGCTCGCGGCCGGCCTGCTCTTCGGGCCGTTGGTGGGCGTCAGCATCGCGGTCGCGGCGAGCACGCTCAGCGCCGTGCTGGCCGTGATCCTGGTGCGGGCGGCCGGCTGGCAACTCAGCCGGTTGACCCTGCATCCCCGCGTCGAGTCACTGGACGCCCGGCTGCGCGACCGTGGCTGGGTGACGGTGCTGTCGATGCGGATGATTCCGGCGGTGCCGTTCGCGGTGCTCAACTATGCGGCGGGTGCGTCCGCAGTGCGACTGCTGCCCTATTCGGTGGCCACGCTGATCGGCGTGTTTCCCGGCACGGCCGCGGTGGTGATCCTCGGCGACGCCCTCACCGGCAACATCAGTCCGCTGTTGTTCCTGGTGTCGGCGTGTACCGCCGCCGTCGGACTGGCCGGACTGGTCTACGAGATCCGGGTGCACCGCCGTTCACACGGCGAACGCTCGACCGGTGACGAACCCGCCGTCAACGGATAGCGGTCAGGCGGCCTGTTCGAAGGAGCTGTCCACCACACGCAGCCGACCGGCCGTGCGGGCCGCCGCGGGGCGCTTGGTGTGCAGCGTGATCATCGAGCCCGAGCGCACCACACCCATCGGGCCCGAGCCGGCGAAGCGCGCGATGCCCGCCACGCGGATGGCCCAGCCGGCCTTGGCCTGGCGGTACCCGATGCGGATGCCGAGCGCGCAGATGACGAGCAGCCCGCCCACGCCGGGCAGCGCCACTGCGGCCAGCGTCGCGATCGAGATCGGGACCAGCAGCGTGCTGACCGCACGATCGAGGAATGACTCGGGGGCACCCGAGGCCGTCAGGCCACTCACACCCAGCGGTGCGGTGGTGACCGCGGACATCTGCTCGACCGTGACCGGGGTGACCGGGGACGGTGCGGGCGCGGCCGGGGCAGCTGCGACGGCACCCGCGCCGAGTGACGTGGCCGGCGCCTGCGGGAGCAGCAGCCCGGGCAGATCGATCGGTCCGGCCGGCGCCGTCATCGGCCGCGCCGCCGCCTCGACCCCGATCGGGGCGACGGGCGGGGCGCTGACGTCCATCAGGGCACCCAGCTCGCCGGGCAGCGCCGCGATGGTGCCGACCGACGTGGTCACCGAGGTCAGCATGAACTCGATGGTGGTGATGACGTCGGAGACCGGCGTGGTCGAGCCGGGCAGCCCGAACAGCAGGGCCGGCACCGCCGTTGCCGTCTGCTGGGTCGAATTGAGCACCGAGACGACGGTGTTGCCCACCGTGTGCGCCACCTCGGGCAGCTTGTCGTAGCTCAGTGGGGCCTTGACCGACACCGGACGCGCCGGCGGCGGGCCGGTCGGCCTGGCGGGCGCGGGGGCGGTCGGGTTGTTGGCCACCGGAGTGGTCTGCGGTTGGGGTGTGCCCGCACCGGTCTCGGTGCCGGCGGTTTCGGGCGCCACCAAGTCGAGCTCGGACGGGCCGGTGGAAGAGTCCGGAACGGTCGGAACGGTGGTGCGCGGACGGCTACCGAAGCCCGGCTGCGGACGCTGCGCGGTCCACGGTCTGATCACACTGCGCACGCCTGTCATCGACTGCCGCAACGTGGTGCGCAGACCTGCGCCGAGATCGTTGCCGGATGTCGCGGTACCGCCGGTCGTGCCGGAACTCGGGCCCTGCCCGGCGCCGGTCGAACCCGAGGTGCCGCCGGTCGAACCAGACGTGCCGGTCCCGGAATCGGTATCGGCCACCGCAACGGCCACGGGACCACCGATCAACAGCATGGTGGAGAGCATGCCGGCGCCCACCGCGCTCCGCACGCACGCCTTGCTCATCGCGTCCCCGTCATCACGTCGCCATTTCGTTTTCGCACCGGCAAAAGGCCCTGCCCACGGTCAGCAAATCACCGATATGCCATTAGAACATGCAATAAGTCCTTGCGGCAGGAAAAAATGTTCGACCCCGTCAATCCATCAGGAAAATCTCAGGCATCGACCACGCAACCACGGTGGTGTATCGCCGGCCGGGGTGCGTGCGTTACGGGGCGCGGTGGGTGCCACCGGGCATGCCGGGTGTCCCGGGAGCATCCGGCGGACTCATCGGGGCGTTCAACGCCTGCGACCGGGTCGGTGCCTCGACAGAGGCCGGTGGCTCCGATCCCATCGGAGAAATGGGCTTGCGCGCCTCGGCCTCGGCGCGCGCCACCGCCTGGGCGATCTCCGGATCGGTTTGCGTGTTGAACCAGTCCGCGACCTCTTCGGCGTCATCTTGGGCCGACGCCGGCGAGTCCTCCACCGGCGACGGGGTGTACCGGAAGACGCCGTCCTCCCCCGGGGCCCCCAGCAGCTTGGTGAAACCCTGCAGCGCCGAACCGAAATCGCTGGGCACCAGCCACACCTTGTTGGCCTCACCCTTGGCCATCAGCGGCAGCGTCTGCAGGTACTGGTAGGCCAGCATCTCCGGGGTGGGCCGGCCGTTCTTGATCGCCGCGAAGGTCTTCTCGATGGCCTTGGCCTGGCCCTGAGCCTGCAGGTAGGCGGCGGCGCGTTCACCCTGGGCCCGCAGCATGCGGGACTGCCGGTCCGCCTCGGCCGCCAGGATCGCGGCCTGCTTGGCGCCCTCGGCAGACAGGATCTGGGCCTGCTTCTGTCCCTCGGCCGCCTTGATCGCCGCTTCCCGGCTGCCCTCGGCGGTCAGGATCATGGCGCGCTTCTCGCGATCGGCGCGCATCTGCTTCTCCATCGAGTCCTGGATCGACGGCGGCGGGTCGATGCTGCGCAGCTCGACCCGGGCGACCCGCAGGCCCCACCGGCCGGTGGCCTCGTCGAGCACCCCGCGCAGCTGTCCGTTGATGGAATCGCGCGAGGTCAGCGTCTGCTCCAGGGTCATCCCGCCGACGACATTGCGCAGTGTAGTGGTGGCCAGCTGCTCGACGCCGACGATGTAGTTGCTGATCTGGTACACCGCCTTGGCCGGGTCGGTGACCTGGAAGTAGACGACGGTGTCGATATTGACCGTCAGGTTGTCCTCGGTGATCACCGGCTGCGGCGGAAAGGACACCACCCGCTCCCGCAGATCCACCCGGGCACGGATCTTGTCGACGAACGGCAGCAGCAATGTCAGCTGCCCGGACACCGTCTTGCTGTAGCGGCCGAGTCGCTCGATCACCGCGGCCTCGGCCTGCGGGATGAGCGCCACCGACTTGGCGACCACCACCACGGCGAAAATGACAAAGACCACGAGCAGCACGAGACCTACGTATGCACCGTCCATGACGACTCCCTCCAGATCCAGTTCGACTGCTGTAGCTCACATGGCGCGGTAGACCACCGCGGTGGCCCCGTCAATGTGCACGACGGTGACCTGATCGCCCGGTTCGAACACATCGTTGTCGTTCAGTGGCCGTGCCGTCCACACTTCACCGTCGAGCTTCACCTGGCCCTCGTGCCGGGACACCTGCGCGAGCACCAGCGCGCCCTTGCCCTCCAGCGCCTTGGCCGGGTCCGGCAGGCCGGTGGTCGATGCCATCCGCCGGCGCAGCACCGGCCGCACCAGGACGAGCAACAGCACCGAGATGACCAGGAACACCGCGCCGTCGGCCCAGATCGGCCAGTCGAAAACGAAGGCGGCACCGGCAGCCGCGAGCGCGCCACCACTGAGCATCAGCAGGAAGAGGTCACCGGTCAGCGCCTCGGCGCCTGCCAGTCCCAACGCTGCGACCAGCCAGATCCATGGGGGCATGAGTGTCAGCGTAGCGAATCCAGCCGTATAAGCGACCGACAACTACACTGCCAGAACTATGTGGTGTCCGAGTGCTTCGCTGACGGTCTGGGTCAACGCCTGGCTTGCGGGCGTTGCCGCGCCCGATGATGTGCTCGACGCGCTATCCCAATGGGCGCCAAAGCATTCCGTCACCGCTTACGATTCGGTGGCAGCGGGCTCGACCGGCCTGCCGTGGCCGGACCTGCACCACGCCGGAACCATGTCACTGTTGCAGACGATGCGGACTGCCGCCGGCCCGCCGCAGGGGGCGCCGCCGCTGACACTGGTACTGCCGGTCCCCGGCGATGTTCGCGGGCTGCCGCCGGACACCCAGTTCCAGCGCGACGCCATCACCGTGGGTGAGGCGATCATCGTCGGCCGGGATCCGCGTCGGTCGGTCGGCATGGTCCCCGAGTACATCTACGAGGATGTCGACGATCCGGATTTCGAGCCGGACCCGGTGTCGCTGGCATGGACGGTGTACTCGGCCGGGACCGAGGCCGTCGTCGAGCACAGCGATCTCGGCGACGCCGAGTACACGTTGCGGTCCGCCGTGCGTTCGGCCGCCGACGCACTCGGCGCGCTGAGCGCCGGCATCGGCGCCGCGGACATCGATGACCCGCGCGGCATGGTCGAACAGCTGTTGGAGGCAACCAGATTGCACCGGCTGCCCGATCACGCACCCGAACGCGCGTTGCGGGTGCTGGAGAACGCCGCGCACGTGGACGCGATCATCACCGCGAGCTCAGGGCTGATGCCGATCGGGCTTCAGACCAGCTCGGAGATACGCATTGCCTCGGACACCCTGCGGCCGTTGGCCTCGGTGGTGCGCACCGCCAGACTCGCCGCGATCAGCGCCATCATGTACTCGGCCTGGCAGCGCTGACCGGCTCGCAGGCCGGTGTGCAGAACGCGCCGTTCACGCTGCACCCCTGACCCGGAACCGGTTGCGCACCGGCAACTCTGGCGGGCTCATCGCCCGAGCGGAGTTCGTCGATCAGCCCCACGACCAGTTCGGCGAAACGGCGTTGGGCGTTGGGCGTGCTGGCCCGCGCCAGTGCCACACCGGCAGCACCGGCCTGTTCGGCGAGTTCGTTGTCGAGATCCCACACCACCTCGATGTGGTCGGCGACGAACCCGATCGGACACGCGATGACCGCCTTGATTCCCTGTCCGGCGAGGACGTCGAGGTGGTCGCCGACATCGGGTTCCAACCAGGGCACCTGCGGCGGACCGGATCGGGACTGCCACACCACGTCGTAGTCCTGGTAGCCGGCCGCGGCGGCCACCAACTGTGATGCGTAGCGGACCTGACGCTCGTAGAGGTCGGTGCCGCAGCGCGAGGCAGCCCGCAGCGGTATCGAGTGCGCGGTGAACACCAGCCGCGCCCCGGGGCGCAGGTCCTCCGGAAGCGTTTGTGCGGCATCGGAAATGGCGTCGGCGAACATCTCCACGAACAGCGGATGGTCGAAATACTGGCGCACCTTCACCAATTCCGGCGCCGACTCCCCGACCGCCAGACGCGCTCGGGTGATGTCCTCCTGATACTGCGCACACCCGGAGTACCCACCCCAGGCCGAGGTGGAGAACACCGCGGCGCGCCGAACACCGTTGTCGCGCATGGTCGCAACGGCGTCCTCGACGTAAGGCTCCCAGTTGCGGTTGCCGAAGTACACCGGCAGGTCCGTGACCGCCTCGATCTGTTCGATGAGCGCGCGATTGATCCCGTTGATCGGCGAGACACCACCGAAATGCTGATAGTGCTCGGCCACCGCCTCGAGGCGCTCGCGCGGGATACCCCGGCCCCGGGTGACGTTCTCCAGAAAGGGCATCACCTGCTCGGGGCCCTCCGGCCCTCCGAAGGAGAGCAGCAGCAGGGCATCAAACTCCACGGCCGACCCCGCTACAGCAGCTGGGTGTGGGCGCCGCCATCGGCGTAGATGATGGTGCCGGTGGTGGCTGGCAGCCAGTCCGACAGCAGTGCACAGACCGTCTTGGCGACCGGGGTCGGGTCCTTCATGTTCCAGCCGACCGGCGCGCGCTGATCCCAGCCCTCCTCGAGCAGACGCATCTGATCGCCGGCCTCCGCGCCCAGCGCGCCACCGACGATGGCGCTCATGGCCAGGGTCCGGATGGGGCCGGCGGCAACGAGATTGGAGCGCACGCCGAACGGTCCGGCCTCACGGGCGACGAAGCGGTTCACCGACTCCAGTGCGCTCTTGGCGACTGTCATCCAGTTGTAGGCGGGCATCGCCCGGGTGGGGTCGAAGTCCATGCCGACGATGCTGCCGCCGCTGTTGAGCACCGGCAGGGTGGCCTTGGCCAACGAGGCGTAGGAGTACGCCGAGATGTGGATGCCCTTGGCGACATCCTCGTAGGGCGCGTCGAAGAACGGGTTCACCCCCATTCCGGTCTGCGGCATGAAACCGATGGAGTGCACCACGCCGTCGAGTTTGTTGCCCTCACCGATCACCTCGGTGACGCGGCCGGCCAACGAGTCGAGGTGCTCGGAATTCTGCACATCGAGCTCGAGCAGCGGAGCCGGGTTGGGCAGCCGGTCGGCGATGCGCTGGATCAGCTTCATCCGGTCGAAACCGGTCAGCACCAGTTCGGCGCCGGCCTCCTGGGCCTGCTTGGCGATGTGGAACGCGATCGAGCTGTCGGTGATGATCCCCGTGACGAGGATCCGTTTGCCTTCGAGAAAGCCTGTCATGTGGAAGTCCCTATCTCTTCTAGTGGCCCATGCCCATGCCGCCGTCGACGGGGATGACCGCGCCGGCGATGTAGCTTGCGTCTTCGGATGCCAGGAAGCTGACCGCCCCGGCCACGTCGTCGGCGGTGCCGACCCGCTTGGCGGGGATGAACTCCAGTGCACCTTCCTGGATTCGCTCGTCGAGCGCGCGGGTCATCTCGGTATCGATGTAGCCGGGGGCCACGACGTTGGCGGTGACGCCGGCCTTGGACAGCTCACGCGAGATGGACCGCGCCATGCCGATCAGACCGGCCTTGGCGGCCGCGTAGTTGGCCTGGTTGCCGATCCCCCACATACCCGAGACCGAGCCGATGAAGATGATCCGGCCGAAACGCTTGCGCTGCATGCTCCGCGAGGCACGCTGGGCGACCCGGAACGCACCGGTGAGGTTGGCGTTGATGACGTTCTCGAACCGTTCCTCGGTCATCCGGATGAGGAACGCATCCTGGGAGATGCCGGCGTTGGACACCAGCACCTCGACCGGCCCCTGGTGCTCCTCGACCTCTTTGAATGCGCGGTCCACGGCCTCGCTGTCGGTGACATCACAGACGACACCGAACAGACCCTCGGGCGCCCCGGAGCCGCGGTGGGTCACCGCAACCTTGTGCCCGTCGGCGGCCAGGCGCTGCGCGATGGCCAGGCCGATCCCCCGGTTCCCCCCGGTGACCAGCACCGAACGGGACACGAAGGGCGGACGGCCCGCGGGTGCTGCGGCGGCACTTTCCGTGGCGGCAGTATCACTCATGACCGCCAACTTATCGTCTGACCGGCGCGGACCCGAAATCGCATCGCCGCGAGCTCACGGAAGGTGGGCCGCGGTCACATCGTGGGCGGCGCTCAGCCGCGCCGCGTCCCGGCCGGGTGGCGCACCGAACATCCGGCGGTACTCCCGGCTGAACTGGGTGGGGCTGTCATACCCGACGAGGTGGCCGATACCGGCGATGTCGCCGGGCTCGGCCACCAGCAGCGCACGGGCCTCCTGCAACCGGATGTGCTTCTGGAACTGCAGTGGGCTCATCGCGGTGACGGCGCGGAAGTGCCGGTGATACGCCGACGGGCTCATTCCGGCCATCGCGGCGAGGTCGGCGATGCGAAGCGGCTCCGCGTAGTTGTCCCGGATCCACCGGATCGTCGGGTTGATGTGGGCCAGACCGCCTCCCGCCGAACCGATCTGGGCCACCACCGCGGCGTGCGGACCCCGCAGCAGCCGCCACAGGATCTCCTGCTCGATCAGCGGGGCCAGGACGGCGGCGTCGGTGGGGCTGTCCAGCAAACGCGCCAGCCGGAGCACCGCGTCAAGCAGGTCGGGATCGGCGTGGCCGGTCGCCATCGCGGTCTGGGTGCCGGGCCGGCGCTGGGCGCCGCCGCCGCGCAGCAACAACTCCGCGATGGCCGGCGGCCGCAGCACCAGTCCCACCGCCAGCGCCGGCACCTGTGCGCGGCACTCGATGAAGTGTCCGCTGACCGGGAGTTGCGCGGTGACCACCAGGATCTCCCCGCCGCGGTACTCGAAGACGCGGTCCCCGAGCAGCAGACGCTTGCCGCCCTGCACCATCACCACCAGCAGCGGTTCGGTCAGCGAGTACTCCGGCGAGGTGTCGGCGACGCTGGACATCAACAGTCCGTCGATCGCGGTGGTCATATCCGGCCGGGAGTGTGCGGTGATGAGCGCGGCCAACTCGGCCAACGGGTTTCCTGCCACAGCCCGATAGTGTCAAAGTAGGCAGGATCAGGCAAGAGTTCAGCAGGATTGGTCTACCGGGCAAGCGGCGCCCAGGGTTGCATGGGAGCAGTACATCCCACCACTTCCAAGGAGCACCCATGACACTCGAAACCTATGTCACCCTCGGCCGGTCCGGGCTACGTGTCAGCCCATTTGCCCTGGGAGCCATGACCTTCGGGGAGGATCCCGGGGGCGCCGGCTGCGATGTCGCCGAAGCGGAGGCCATCCTGGACGCCTACCTCGATCGTGGCGGGAACTTCGTCGACACCGCCAACTTCTACACCAACGGGCATTCCGAGAAGATCCTCGGCGACTACTTTCACCGGCACCCGCAGCGGCGCGATCGTGTCGTCATGGCCACCAAGTTCTTCACCAACATGACCCCCGGCGATCCCAACGGGGGCGGGGCCGGGCGGCGATCGATCATCACCCAGCTCGAGCAGAGCCTGCGCCGGCTGCGGACCGACCACATCGACCTGTATTGGCTGCACAACTGGGACCGGCACACCCCGATCGAAGAGACCATGCGCACCCTCGACGACCTGGTCCGTGCCGGCAAGATCCGCTATCTCGGGTTCTCCAACATCCCGGCCTGGGTCACCGCGCAGGCCCAGACCATGGCGTCGCTGAGATCCTGGACTCCGCTGATCGCGCTACAACTCGAATACTCACTGCTGGCCCGCGACGTGGAGGGTGAGGCGGTGCCGCTGGCCCTGGACCAGGACCTCGCGCTGGTGACCTGGAGCCCGCTACGCAATGGCTTCCTGTCCGGCAAGTACCGCCGCGGCAGCGACGTGGGCGATTCCGCGCGGGCCGCCTTTGTGGGCGCACCGAGCGACGCCGAGTACGACGTCATCGACGCCGTGGCCGCCGTCGCCGACGAGCTCGACACCACGGCCGCAGCGGTCGCACTGGCCTGGCTGCGGTCGCGACCGGGCACCGTGGTGCCGATCGTCGGCGCCCGGCGACTGGCTCACCTGGAGAGCAACCTGGCCGGTCTGGACGTGGAGTTGGGTGCCGATCAGTTGCACCGCCTCGATGCGGTGTCCCGTTTCGCCATGACCCATCACCCCGCCATTGAGGATTCGCTGCGGATGGCACTGCAGTTCGCCGGCACGACGATCGACGGTGCGACGACCGGCGAGTACCCGCCGCTGCAGGCCGGGACCGCACGGTATTAGCTCGGGGAGTTGGTTATCCGGTGGTGGCCCGAGGCCGGGCCGAGGCGCTCGACTGGCGGCGCGCTGCCTTGCAGTCGGCCACATCAGTTATCCACAGCCGGGAAGATTCTTCTGCCAATGTCCGACCAGGTCGGTAGAATCGCACATATGTTCGACGTTCTGGATCGTGGCGCACTCGCCGGGTTGAGCGATGAGGCGCTCATCTCGGCGGTCACCACCATGACCCAGACCGAGGCGCAGGCGGCCGCGCAGCGTTTGGCGTTGATCGGCGAGGTGGTGGCCCGCCAGTGCGATGACGAGGACGATGTGGTCGCCCATCAGGTGATCGATGGGTGGGCGTGGGCGCAGGCCGCGGTGTCTGCGGCCTGCAACCTGAACTCGCATGCGGCGTCCAAGCAGATGCGCATCGCCCAAGCCCTACGTGACCGGCTGCCCCGCACCGCGGCCCTGTTCGCCACCGGAGTCATCTCGGCGACAGTGATCGATGCGATCACCTGGCGCACCCACCTCGTCGTCGATGACGACGCGCTGGGGTTGATCGACACCGCGATTTCCGGTGAAGCGGGCGAGTATGGGGCGCATTCGGAGAAACAGCTGATCGGCGCGGTGGATCTGTGGGTGGAGAAATTCGACCCCGACGCCGTCGTGCGATCCACACGGGCGGCCAAAGACCTCTACGTCGAATTCGACGACAAAGACGACCCCAACGGAGTGGCCTCGTTCTGGGGGCGGCTGCGCATCACCGACAAAAAGATCCTCGAACAACGCCTCAACAACCTGGCCGACACCGTCTGCGCCAATGATCCCCGCAAGCGCGGGGAACTGCGCGCCGCCGCGCTGGCGGCATTGGGTGTGGTCGGGCCCGCCCTGGAGCGCCTGACCTGCGAATGCGGGGACGCCGGCTGTGCGGGCAGCGGGAAAGACCCACGCGCGGGCGCACTCACCATCTACGCGCTCACCGACCAAGTGCCCGCCGCCGGTGAAGACCGCCCCCGCCAGACCACGCCGGGTGCTGCGGGCACACCAGACTCCGAGCCAGCCGCGACCGAGGCCGCGCCAGCGGACGAGGAGCAGACTGCCGAGCGCGAACCGCAGACTCCGGCCGCGGAATCCGAACCCGCTGCACCCGAGCACCAGCCGCAGACACCGGCCGCGGAGTTTGAGCCCGTTGGGCCGTCCGAACCCGCCGAACCTGCGGCCCGCAATGAATCCATCGCGCCGGCTGCCCGCACCGAATCGGCTGCCAGCACCCAGCCCGCTGAGCCCGCGGCCTGCAACCCGAGCCCCGGGGTCACGCTCGACGGCGCCATCATCCCCGCCGCCATGCTCGCCGAACTCATCGCCGCCGGTGCCACCATCAAACCGCTATCGGAGATCACCGACCTGCCCGCCGAACCCCGATACCGGCCCTCGACCGCGCTGACCGCGTTCGTCCAGATGCGCGCCATGACCTGCAGCTTCCCCGGCTGCAACCGCGCCGCCCACCGCTGCGACCTCGACCACCTCACCCCATGGCCGGCCGGAGCCACCCACCCCGGCAACCTAGGGCCACTATGCCGCCTGCACCACTTGATCAAGACCTTCGGCGGCTGGACACCCACCGCCCAACCCGACGGCACCACCCACTGGAGCACACCCACCGGACACACCTACGCCAAGGCCCCCGGTGCATCAATCCTGTTCCCGCACTGGAACATCCAGACACCCATCCCACGAAAACGGGCCATCACCCTCATCAACGACCACGACCACGACCACGACCACGACCACGACACCAAGATGCCGGTCCGACAACGCACCCGCGTACAAGACCGCGCCCAACGCATCACCACCGAACGCACCCACAACCAACTCCAACGCGCCCTCGAACGCGCCGAAAGCGGCAGCGACCCGCCCTTTTAGACGGGACGAGCCCGGTGCTAGCCCGGCAGGCGACGGTTGATCAGCAGCGCGGCCAGCGCGGCCAACGCCAGCACCAACGCTCCGAGACGCAACCAGCCGACGCTGGCATCGCCCTTGATGGTCTCGTAGCCGATCTGCTGCTGCAGCGAACTGAAGACCTCCTTGAGCTGCTCAAGGCTGGACGCGGTGAACGCCTCACCGCCGGAGAGATCGGCGATCTTCTTCAGCATCTCGTCGTCGACGGGTACCGGCTGACGCTGTTCGTTGATCTCGACGTAGCCGTACGGGGTACCGAAGGACACCGTCGAGATGGGCACGCCCTGGTCCTTGGCGGTTCGGGCCGCGGTGTAGGCGCCCTTGGGGTTGTCCGGGTTCGACGGCACGGTTTCCTTGCCGTCGGACATCAGCACGATGCGGGCCGGCGGGGGTTCGTCCCCGCCGCCGATCACCGCACCGACGGTGGCCACCGCCTGCAACGCGGTGAAGATGCCTTCACCGGTGGCGGTGCGGTCGGCGAGCTGCAGCTTGTCGATACCGTTCTTGGTGGCCTCACGGTTGGTCGTCGGAGAGACGAGCACGGTCGCGGTGCCGGCGTAGGCGATCAAGCCGAGGTTGATACCCGGGGTCAGCTGATCGGCGAACTGCTTGGCGGCCTCCTGGGCGGCGACCAGCCGGCTCGGGGCGACATCGGTGGCCCGCATCGACTGGGAGACGTCGATGACCAGCATCACCACGGCCCGGTTGCGCGGCACCCGCACATCGTTGGTCGGCCCGGCCATCGCCACCGTCAGCAGGACCAGGGCCGACACCAGCAGGATCGCCGGCAGGTGCCGCCACCGGGTGGGCTGTTTGGGCGCGACCTTCTCCAACAGTTCCATGTTGGCAAAGCGCAGGATCCGCTTCTGGCGGGCCCGTTGGACCACGACGTAGAGGCCGACCAGTCCCAGGACAGCCAGCAGGAACAGGAAGAACCACTTGTGTTCGAAGCCCGACAGGCTCATCGGTCCGAGCAACGGCAAAGTCATGTGCAGCTTGTCATTTCAGTGTCGTAGTCATCAAGCACTCATCGGCCGCCCGCCAGGGCGCCCCGGCGTCGGTTCGCGACGAAACGGACCACATCGGCAATCCAGTCCCCGTCGGTGCGCAGGGTCAGCAGCGGCGCGCCGCAGCGCCGCAGCGTGCGGGCGACCTCGTCACGGTGCGCCGCGGACGCGCGCGCGAAATCGTCGCGGAGCTTCTCGTCGATGGTGAACTCGCGGGTTACCCCGGTCTCGGTGTCCTGCAGGATCACATCGCCGATATCGGGCAGTTCGACATCGCGCGGGTCGATGATCTCGATGCCCAGCACCTCGTGGCGCCCGGCGATCGCCCGCAGCGGCCGCATCCAGTCGATCGGCCCCAGGAAATCGCTGATGATGACGGCCATCCCGCGCCGGCGTTCCGGGCGGCGCAGCGCGTCGATGGTCGCGGCCAGGTCACCCCGCACCCCGGGCGGCGCCTGCGGGGTGGTGGCAATGGCCCGCAGCAGTTCCTGTTCGTGCAGCCGGCCCGACAGCGCGGGCACCCGCCGCAGGGTGTCGCCGTTGGAGATCAGCGCGCCGATCCGGTTGCCACCGCCACTGTTGAGGAAGGTGATCGCCGCAGCGGCGGCCACCGCCAGATCCCGCTTCTCACACCCCGCGGTGCCGAAATCGAGGCTGGCCGAGACATCGACCACCAGCCAGGTTTCCAGCTCGCGGTCGGCGATCATCTGCCGGACGTGCGGATGGGTCGTCCGCGCGGTCACCGACCAGTCCATCCGGCGCACATCGTCGCCGGGCTGATACATCCGCGATTCGCCCGACTCCGAACCGGGACCGGGTATGAGGCCGAGGTGATCGCCGTGCAGCACCCCGTCGAGCTTGCGGCGCACCGTCAGCTCGAGCTTGCGCAACGCCGCGGTCAGTGCAGGGTCGCGGATCTCACCGCGCTTGAGCGACGGGAGGTCGACCGCACGGCGGCCGGAGCTGGTCACCGACCGCCGGCCGCCGCCGCGGCAGGCACCCCGGGAGGCGCCGAATGACCCTGCTGCGGAATCGCGTTCACCTGCGGCAGACCGACGGTCTGCATGATGCGGTTGATCACCGTCTCCGCGGAGACCTCGTCGGCCAGCGCGTCGTAGGTGAGCACCAGACGGTGCCGCAGCACGTCCGGGATGACCTCCACGACATCCTGGGGCACGACGTAGTCACGCCCGCGCACCAGCGCCAGCGCGCGGGAGGCGGCGATGATGCCCAGCGAGGCACGCGGCGACGCGCCGTAGGCGATCCACGACTTGGCGTCGGGCATACCGAACTTCTCCGGCTCGCGGGTCGCGGTGACGATGCGCACCACGTAGTCGACCAGCGCGTGGTGCACGAAGTTGTTGGCCGCGACCTCCTGCAGGCGCAGCAGGTCACCGGTGTTCAGGATCTGCTTGGGCTCGGGCGGTTTGACGCCCATCCGGTAGATGATCTCGCGCTCTTCCTCCGGCGACGGGTAGTCGACGTTGAGCTTGAACAGGAAGCGGTCACGCTGCGCCTCGGGCAGCTGGTAGACGCCCTCCTGCTCGATCGGGTTCTGGGTGGCCATCACCAGGAACGGCGACGGCAGCGGGAACGTCTTGCCACCGATGGAGATCTTGCGCTCGGCCATGACCTCCAGCAGTGCGGACTGCACCTTGGCCGGGGCGCGGTTGATCTCGTCGGCGAGCAGGAAGTTGACGACGACGGGGCCGAGTTCGATATCGAACTCTTCCTGGCCCTGCCGGTAGATACGGGTACCGACGATGTCGGTGGGCACCAGGTCGGGGGTGAACTGGATGCGGGCGAACGTGCCGCCGACCACCTTGGCGAAGGTCTCGACGGCCAGCGTCTTGGCGACGCCGGGCACACCTTCGAGCAGGACGTGACCCTTGGCGAGCAGGCCGACCAGCATGCGCTCGAGCAACTGGTCCTGACCGACGATGATGCGCTTGACCTCGAAGAGGGCCCGCTCGAGGGTGTGGACCTCGTTCTGCAGGTTCGCATTGGCGGGCGGAGCGCTCTGCGTGCCGGGCGGGTAACCCTGCGTCGGGGCCGGGCCTGCGTAGCCTCCGGCGCCCTGCGGCGGCCCACTCGGTGACGTCATCTAGCTTCCTCCCACGGTGGTTGTCGTACAAACTCGCTGGTATTCGCCGACGTCCGCCGAGGCGGCGGGGCGTCCGCCGTCAACTATTCCAGGCAGTTCGGAATCCGTCGACGTTGCCCGCCCGCCCGCTGTGGCGTCAGGACTCGATGATACGAACCAGGTGCGGCGACATCCCCGCGGTGCGCAACGGGCTGACGGTCACCTTCTCGGCGCTGCCGGAGGCCTCCAGCATCTTGCCGCCGCCCAGATAGATGGCCACGTGCTGGCTCCCGCCGGGGCCCCAGAAGATGAGGTCACCGCGCTTGGCCTGAGACGGCTGGATCGGGCGGCCGGTGTTGTACTGGTCGCCGGAGTACTTCGGGATCTGCACGCCGACGCCGGCGAAGGCGTACCGGGTGAAGCCCGAGCAGTCGTAGCCCATCTTCCCGGCGTCGTAGTCCACGCCGGGTCCGGGGCCGGTCAGTGTGCCGCCGCCCCACGAGTAGGGCACGCCGATCTGGGATCCGCCGCGGCGGATCACGTATTCGATGGCGGCCGGGCCGCGCACGCGGGCGCCGGTGGGCAGACCGCCCGCGGCCGGTGTGGGCGCCAGCCCGATGGTCTGCAGGAACTTCGAACCCAGGCTCTGCGTGGTCTCCAAGGCGATCTTGCTCACCTGGAACGACGCGTTCGCGATGGCCACCGGGTCGCCGGGCGCACCGGAACTGGGGACGGCGGGCAGTGTCGGATCCCACTCCGGCGCCGCGGCGGCCGGGGAGGCTGCGCCGAGCGCCATCGCACCGGCGACCGCCAGTGCGGCCAACACCCGGGTGAGGCTTCTGAAGCGTGTGGAAGTCAAGGCGTTCAAGGATTTCCCTACGGTTAATACTCGATGTATCGGACGGCGTGCGGGGTCATGCCGCTGGTGCGCACCGGCGAGATCTTCACGTGCGAGCCGGTGTAGGGGGCTTCGATCATCTGGTTGTTCCCGAGATAGATCGCCACGTGCTGGCTGCCGCCCGGGCCCCAGAACAGGACATCGCCACGACGCATCTGCGATGTCGGGACCTTGCGCCCCATGTCGTACTGCGATCCCGAATAGTGCGGCAGTTTGATACCCACCCCGGCGAAGGCGTAGAGCACCAGCCCCGAGCAGTCGAAACCGACTGTGCCGGAACCCTGATCGATGCCGTTGCTCTTGCCTGCGGCGTTTCCGCCACCCCATGAGTAGGGCACGCCGATCTGCGACATGGCGCGCTTGATGACGAATTCCGAGGCGGCCTGGCCGTGCACCCGCGGGATCGCGCCGTTGTTGGTGTAGCCGGTCGGGGTCGGCAGGATGCCCAGCTTCTGCAGGAAGCTGCGGCCCATGTCCGCCGTCAACTGCGCCGAGGTCTGCATGATGCCCAGGATCGCGTTGATGATCGCGATCGGATCGCCGCTGACGAACGCGCTCGGGATCGCGGGCAGCGTGAGGTCCCACTGGCTGGACTGTGCTCCCGGCGCGGCCGCGCCCGGTGCGCGGTCCCAGTCCGCCGCCACGGGCGCCGCGGCGGGGCCGGCACCGGCCTTCGGCGCAGCGGCCGCGGCTGCGGCTGCAGGCGCCGGGGCCGGCCGTGCGGCGGCCAGTTTCGCCTGCGCCGCAGTGCGTTCGGCGCTGAGCCGATCCAGTTCGGACTGCTGAGAACCGAAGATCTGCTGCGCCTCGGTGAGGCTGGCCACCGCGGCGTCCTGGCTCGATTGGGCGGCGGCGGCGGCGTGGTCGGCATTCTGTTTGGCCAGCCGGGCCGCGGATTCACGGTTGACCTGATCGGTGCGGGCCCGCTGCAGATCGGACATCACCTGCTGGGAACTGATGGCCATCGCCTGGCCGGCCGCGGCGGTCCGCAACGCGTCGGCCGGATCGGTGGCGGTGAGGTAGGAGGCGGCGGGCCCATTGACGTAGGCGGCGACGGCGTAGGTGTCGAACCGCTTCTGCGCGTCGGCAATTTCGGCGTTGGCATCGGCCACGCTGCGTTGGCTCGCGTCGACCTGCTGCTGGGCCGCGAGCGCGGCATCGCGGGCATCCTGCACTCCGACCAGCGCCTTGTTGACGCTCTCCTGTTGGGCCTGCACGGCCGCGCCGAGGTCCTGGAGGCGCTGGTTGGCATCGGCGACGGCGGCGACGAGGGCGGCCACGCCCTCCGGTCCGACGGGTTCGGCGATCGCGACCGGCCCGGTGATCGGGCCTTCGGGCAAGGTGCCCGCGAACAAGATCCCCAAGGACAGCGGGATCGCGCAGACTCGCCCGTAGTTCCGGGAGGCGGAGGCGCCAGGGGTGCGTCTCATTCGACTCAAGTCTCCTAGGGCTCAACGCGAACGGTGTTGGCACAACATCACTTGCGTGCCGCGAGTCACAGGAATCACACCTGCATCACGAGCACTGTTTGCACCGTACGTCACATCACGCGCTAAAGAAACTTTAGTAACAAATTACATGAATGTAATTGAATCGAGCGTTATCGAATGGTGATATTCGAATTCGCGGCCAAATGTTCGACGATTAGTCGGCAGTCGCCGCGGGGGCCTCGTCAGCAACGCTGCGCCTCGCGCGAACCTGCAGCATACGGGTGAATACCGCCGCGACCGCAACGCCGAGAACGAGCACGATGGTAAACGGCATCCAGGGAAAGTCGGGGGTCTGCAACTCGGCCACGAAATTCTTCGAAGATTGCACCGGATCCCCGGTTTTCGCCAGATCCTGACCGGCTTCCAGAGTGACACGGTCATATACCGGACTGAACGTCCCGGCATAGGACGGACTGATGGCCAGCACCGTCGAACCCGGGTGAGCCGCACCCACCTCGGTGGCGATATCGCGCAGCGGGGTGTCGATGGGCGGGTTGTTGGCGATGACGACGATCTTGAGGTCGATACCGTCTTGCTTGGCCTCGGCCACCACCTGTTGCAATGCGGCGACGTCGGCGCCCGCCGGGGCGCTCACGCCACCCTCGCCGGTCTGCTCCTTGACCAGGTTCATGTCCACGTCGGGCGGAATGTAGCCCGGCAGGTGTGGGAGTACGTGCGGTCCGGTCACACAGGCACCGTACCGTCGCGCCAACCGTGGGGCCGCACCCGACTCACGAGTCGTCATCGCGAAGTGATTCCCGCGTGATCACCGCGGCGATCCCACGATCTGGCCATCCGGGTCGCATCGAGCGGGCAACTGGAGAAGACTGGACCCGACCCGCAGCGCCTTGCAGGACAAGCGTACTGTTAGGATCAGCAACGCCGTCGACACAGCCCGTCGCGGCAAGATCTAGCCGGGAGTTGATGTGAGCAGCACAGATTCGGTCAATTCGTTTGGAGCCCGCGACACGCTGACTGTCGGGGACAACAGTTATGAGATCTACCGCCTCGACGCGGTACCCGGAACCGAGAAACTTCCCTACAGCCTCAAGGTGCTGGCCGAGAACCTGCTGCGCACCGAGGACGGCGCCAACATCACCAAGGAACACATCGAGGCCATCGCCAACTGGGATCCCTCGGCCGACCCGAGCATCGAGATCCAGTTCACCCCGGCCCGCGTGGTGATGCAGGACTTCACCGGGGTGCCCTGCGTCGTGGACCTCGCCACCATGCGCGAGGCCGTCGCCGCGCTCGGTGGCGACCCGGACAAGGTGAACCCGCTGTCCCCCGCCGAACTCGTGATCGACCACTCGGTCATCCTCGACGTGTTCGGCAACGCCGGCGCCTTCGAGCGCAACGTCGAACTCGAATACGAGCGCAACGGCGAGCGCTACCAGTTCCTGCGCTGGGGCCAGGGTGCCTTCGACGACTTCAAGGTGGTGCCGCCCGGCACCGGCATCGTGCACCAGGTCAACATCGAGTACCTGGCGCCGACGGTCATGGTGCGTAACGGCAAGGCCTACCCGGACACCTGCGTCGGCACCGACAGCCACACCACCATGGTCAACGGCCTGGGCGTGCTGGGCTGGGGCGTCGGCGGTATCGAGGCCGAGGCCGCCATGCTCGGCCAGCCCGTCTCGATGCTCATCCCCCGCGTGGTCGGGTTCAAGCTGACCGGCGAGATCAAGCCCGGCGTGACCGCCACCGACGTGGTGCTCACCGCCACCGACATGCTGCGCAAGCACGGTGTCGTCGGCAAATTCGTCGAGTTCTACGGCAAGGGCGTGGCCGAGGTGCCGCTGGCCAACCGCGCCACCCTTGGCAACATGAGCCCCGAATTCGGTTCCACCGCAGCAATTTTCCCGATCGACGAAGAGACCATCAAATACCTGCGGCTCACCGGGCGCACCGATGAGCAGCTCGCCCTCGTCGAGGCCTATGCCAAGGAACAGGGCATGTGGCACAACCCGGACAAAGAACCCGTCTTCTCCGAGTACATCGAGCTGGACCTCTCCACCGTGGTGCCGTCGATCTCGGGCCCCAAGCGTCCGCAGGACCGCATCGAACTCACCGATGCCAAGAACGCGTTCCGCAAGGACATCCACAACTACGTCGAGGAAAACCACCCGGCGCCGGAGACCAAGCTGGACGAGGCCGTCGACGAGTCCTTCCCGGCCAGTGATTCCGTCTCGCTGTCCTTCGCCGAGGACGATGCGGTCGACGTGACGCCCAGCGCGGCCAACGGTGCCGAGGGCAGGCCGTCCAAGCCGGTCAAGGTGCACTCCGAGGAACGCGGCGACTTCGTGCTGGACCACGGTGCCGTCGTCGTCGCGGGCATCACCTCGTGCACCAACACCTCCAATCCCACGGTCATGCTCGGAGCCGCGCTGCTGGCCAAGAAGGCCGTCGAGAAGGGCCTGACCTCCAAGCCCTGGGTCAAGACCAACATGGCTCCGGGCTCGCAGGTCGTCACCGACTACTACAACAAGGCCGGCCTGTGGCCCTACCTGGAGAAGCTGGGCTACTACCTGGGCGGCTACGGATGCACCACCTGCATCGGCAACACCGGCCCGCTGCCCGACGAGATCTCGGCGGCCATCAACGAGAACGACCTGTCGGTGACCGCGGTGCTCTCGGGCAACCGCAACTTCGAGGGCCGCATCTCGCCGGACGTGAAGATGAACTACCTCGCCTCACCGCCGCTGGTGATCGCCTACGGCATCGCGGGCACCATGGACTTCGACTTCGAGTCCGACCCGCTGGGTACCGATCACGACGGCAATGACGTGTTCCTCAAGGACATCTGGCCGACCGCCGCGGAGATCCAGGAGACCATCGCGTCCTCGATCGACCGGAAGATGTTCGTCGACTCCTACGCCGATGTGTTCAAGGGTGACGAGCGCTGGCGTTCGCTGCCGACACCGGAGGGCAACACCTTCGAGTGGGACGACAACTCCACCTATGTGCGTAAGCCTCCCTACTTCGACGGCATGCCCGCCGACCCGCAGCCGGTCAAGGACATCACCGGCGCCAGAGTCCTTGCCCTGCTTGGCGATTCGGTGACCACCGACCACATCAGCCCGGCCGGCGCCATCAAGCCGGGCACCCCGGCCGCCCAGTACCTGGACTCCCACGGCGTGCAGCGCAAGGATTACAACTCGCTGGGTTCACGGCGCGGCAACCACGAAGTGATGATCCGCGGCACCTTCGCCAACATCCGGCTGAAGAACCAGCTCCTCGATGACGTCTCCGGCGGGTACACCCGCGACTTCACCCAGGATGGCGGCCCGCAGGCGTTCATCTACGACGCCTCGGAGAACTACCAGGCCGCGGGTATCCCGCTGGTGGTGCTGGGCGGCAAGGAGTACGGCTCCGGGTCGTCGCGGGACTGGGCCGCCAAGGGCACCAGCCTGCTGGGCGTGCGTGCGGTGATCACCGAATCGTTCGAGCGCATCCACCGGTCGAACCTGATCGGCATGGGCGTCATCCCGCTGCAGTTCCCCGCCGGTGAGTCGGCGGCATCGCTGAAGCTCGATGGCACCGAGACCTACGACATCGCGGGCATCACCGAGCTCAACGAGGGCAAGACGCCCAAGACGGTCAAGGTGACGGCCACCAAGGAGGACGGCAGCAAGGTGGAGTTCGACGCGGTTGTCCGTATCGACACCCCCGGCGAGGCGGACTACTACCGCAACGGCGGCATCCTGCAGTACGTGCTGCGCAACATGCTCAAGGCGAACTAGGCGACGGGCGGCAGGACTCGGGACAGACAGGCAGCGGGCGCACCGTGCCACGGGTAACCGACGACCATCTGGCCGCACGGCGCCGCCAGATCCTCGACGGCGCCCGCCGCTGCTTCGCCGAGTACGGATACGAGAAGGCGACCGTGCGACGGCTCGAACACACCATCGGGCTGTCGCGCGGCGCCATCTTCCACCACTTCCGCGACAAGGACACGCTGTTTTTCGAGTTGGCGCGCGAAGACGCCGAGCGGATGGCCGATGTGGCCGCCCGCGAAGGATTGATCCAAGTGATGCGTGATCTTCTTGCCGCACCCGATCAATTCGACTGGTTGGTCACGCGGCTGGAGATCGCCCGTAAGCTCCGCAATGACCCTGCGTTCCATCAGGGTTGGGCCGAGAGGTCGGCCGAGTTGTCGGCGGCGACCACCGAACGTCTGCGTAAGCAGAAACAGGCCGGACGCCTGCGCGATGACGTGCCGGGCGCGGTGCTGCAGACCTATCTGGATCTGGTGCTCGATGGTCTGGTGGCGCGCCTTGCTTCCGGCGAGGACACCGAAAACCTCAGCGCGGTACTGGACCTCGTCGAGGATTCGGTGCGCCAACCCGCCGGCGGCGGCTAACTTGCGCGGCGGTGGTTCGGCCCACCGCGGCTGCGCATTCGGGTTCCGGATTCGCGCAACATGCTGTGCACGGACCCGTATGAGCGGCCGGTTTCGGCCACCAATGACCTGATGCTGGCCCCCCGCTCGTAAGCGCTGCGCAGCTCGGTCAGGATCTGCTCACGGGACCTACTGGTTTCACTCATCGACATCTCCCCACTTCCCGGTGCAACGTCGCGGATACCCAGACTAGGAACCGAGCAAACACGGCGCGGGGGAACGAGCGAATTGTCTTGCAGCCAGCCCTATGCCAGCTCGATGAGGTCCCGGTACTCAGTGGACCAGAAGTCCTCGGTGCCATCCGGCAGCAACACCACACGCTGCGGATCCAGCGCCTCGGCCGCTCCCGGGTCGTGGGTCACCAGCACCACTGCGCCCTGGTAGCTGCGCAACGCGTCGAGGACCTGCTCACGCGAGGCCGGATCGAGGTTGTTGGTGGGCTCGTCGAGCAGCAACACGTTGGCAGTCGACGCCACCAATCCCGCCAGGGCCAGACGGGTTTTCTCGCCACCGGACAGGGTGCCCGCCGGCTGGTCGAGCTGTGGACCGGTGAACATGAACGCGCCCAACAGACCTCGCAGATCCTGCTCCCCGGTGTCGGGTGCCGCGTGCCGGATGTTCTCCCAGACGGTGGCGTCGTTCTCCAAGGTGTCGTGTTCCTGGGCGAAGTACCCGATCTTGAGCCCGTGCCCCGGCTCCAGCGCGCCGGCGTCCGCGGACTCGGTCCCGGCCAGCAATCGCAGCAGGGTGGTCTTTCCGGCGCCGTTGAGACCGAGCACCACCACCCGGGAGCCCCGGTCGATCGCGAGGTCGACGCCGGTGAAGATCTCCAGCGAACCGTAGGTCTTCGTCAGCCCCTTGGCCACCAGCGGAGTCTTACCGCACGGGGCGGGGGTGGGAAATTTGATCCGGGCCACCTTGTCGGCCACCCGCTCGGCGTCGAGTTCGGCGATCATCCGCTCCGCACGACGCAACATGTTCTGAGCGGCAACGGCTTTGGTGGCCTTGGCGCCCATCTTGGCGGCCTGCGTACGCAGCGCGGACGCCTTCTTCTCGGCGTTCGCGCGTTCCCGGCGGCGGCGTTGCTCATCGGTGGCGCGGGCATCGAGATACTTCTGCCAGCCCATGTTGTAGACGTCGGCTTCACCGCGCACCGCGTCCAGGAACCAGACCCGGTTCACCACATCGGCGAGCAACTCGACATCGTGGCTGATCACCACCAGCCCGCCGGTGTGGTTCTGCAGGAACGAGCGCAACCACCCGATCGAATCGGCGTCGAGGTGGTTGGTCGGCTCGTCGAGCAGCAGCGTGGTGGCCGAGCCGGATCCGGTGTCGCTGGCGGCGAACAGGATGCGCGACAATTCCACCCGGCGGCGCTGACCGCCGGACAGGGTGCGCAGCGGCTGGGTCAGCACACGGTCGGGCAACCCCAGGCTGGCGCAGATCCGTCCGGCCTCACTCTCGGCGGCGTACCCGCCCAGGGCGGAGAACCGCTCCTCCAACTCGCCGTAACGGCGGACCGCCTTGTCCCGGGCGGCGTCGTCGGCGACCTCGGCCATCAGGGTCTGTTGCTTCTCCAGCTCCGACAGCAGGGTGTCCAGGCCCCGCGCGGAGAGCACCCGGTCGCGAGCGAGCACGTCGAGGTCGCCCTCCCGCGGGTCCTGCGGCAGGTAGCCGATGTCGCCGGTGGTATCCACCGAGCCGGCGTACGGTTCCCCCTCACCGGCCAAGATGCGCATCGTGGTGGTCTTGCCTGCGCCGTTGCGGCCGACAAGGCCGATCCGGTCCCCGGGCTGGATCCGCAGCGCGGAGCCCTCGATGGACAGCAGTGTGCGCGCCCCGGCGCGGACCTCCAGGTCCGTTGCGGTGATCACGCAACTACCTCCTCGTTAGAGTCAACTATCTGTCGTCGGTGAACACCGGCGACCGCTTATCTTTGCGCGCAGCGACCGCTTCTTCAAAGTTGGCGGTGAGTAGACGCACGTAGAGCTGGCCGAGACCCTCGGCCTGCATATGGCCCTCCAGGCTACCGGCGTCCAGTCCACTCCACAGCGTGCGTTTGGTCAATTCGATTCCCGGCCGGGAGAACGCCGCGATCCCCCGCGCCATCTCCAGGGCCCGCGGCACCAGCTCATCCTCGCCGACGACGCTGGAGACCAGCCCGATCCGCTCGGCCTCGGCGGCGTCGACATCACGACCGGTGAGCATGATCTCGAAGGCCCTCGACGCACCGATGGCGCGGGGCAGCAGATAGGACAGACCGAGCTCGCTGGCGGTCAGCCCGTTGTTGATGCCGGCCGCGCGAAAATACGCTCCAGCTGCGGCGACACGGATATCGCAGGCCAGGGCCAGACATAGACCGCCGCCGATGGCGGCGCCGTTGACGGCGGCGATCACCGGCTGATGCAACCGCCGCAACCCCAGGATGACGTCATCGAGGACCTCCATGGAGCGCAACGCGAACGACGGCCGGGTCAGGCCCTCGACGTGCGGCACCGAACCCGCCGACTTGTGGTCGGCGCCCGAGGAGAACCCGCGGCCGGCGCCGGTCAACACGACCACCCGCACCTCGTTGTCATGATGCAGATCACCGATCACCGCACGCAGCGGCACCATGACATCGAAGGCCATCGAGTTCATCCGCTCGGGCCGGTTCAGGGTGACCAACGCCACGCCGGGCTCGGGACGGTCGACGACGACGAACTCGCTGTGCTCAGCCACGCCGAGCACGTTAGCGCGTGGTTCAGTTCTCCTGTGACGCGACGGCCGCGTCGATGTCGAATTCCTTGATCTTGGCGATGAGCTCCTCGAGCTGGGCGGCGCCCAATGCGCCGGACTGCCGGAACACCTGGTGGCCCTTCTTGAAGGCCATCAAGGTCGGGATCGCCTGAATCTCGGCGGCCTGCGCCAGCTCGGGTTCGGCCTCGGTGTCGACCTTGGCGTGCACGATATCGGGATGCTTGTCCGCGGACGCACCGAATGTCGGGGCGAACGCACGACATGGACCGCACCACGACGCCCAGAAGTCGACGAGGACGATGTCGTTCTCGTCGACGATCGCCTTGAACTCAGCTGCGGTGATGTCCTGTGTAGTCACGTTCTTCCTAACGTCTCGGCTGGTCTACAGATTCCCAGTATGTCCCCGGGCTAACCCACGCCGGCCAGCGAGTAGACCCGGACCCAGTCCACCTTCATCGCCTGCGGGAACTGCGAGGACGGATCCGGATCACCGGTCCACGGGTTGCCCACCGCGGTGTTGAGGATCAGGTAGTGCGACCACGCCCCGGAGAACGGCGTCCAGTCGCCGCCGAGCGCCTCGTATTGCACCTTGGTGACCCGTCCCGTTTCGACGCCGTCCACGTGCCAGATGATGCGGTCCGGATACCAGTCGATGCCGTAGTCGTGGAAGCCCGCCGACAGATCGACGCCCAGATCGGCTCCGACGGTGTGCAGTTTGACGTCGACGGTGTTGTCCGCGGCGGCCGGCCCGTGGATGTTGCCCGTCCACTTGGTGCGACCCTCGTCGTCCCGGAAGCCCGGGTACTCGACGATGTCGATCTCGCCCTGCCGCGGCCAGTCGAACTCGTGACCAGGTTCCAGGCCAACCATCCAGAACGCCGGCAGGGTGCCCTGGGTGTAGGGCATCTGCAGGCGGGCGACGATGCGTACCGGCGGTTCCACCGACTGCTTGCCGTAGGTGACCACCCGCGCCGAGGTGTAGTTGTCCGGTGCCGCCGCGCCGTCGGGGGTGGCCTCCCGGCGGACCTCGATGACCAGATGGCCGTTGGCGTCGATGGAGACGTTGGAGAAATCCGGGGTGTAGAACTGGTTCTCCCCCGCGGACTGCCCCCACCGGCCGCTCTGCGTGGACCAGGCCTGCATCGCTTCGGCGATATCGGTGAAGTTGTTCTCCCACAGCAAGACCGGGCCACTGGCAGCCGGCGGCGGATCCACCGGATTCGGGGTCACCGGGTCGGTCGGCGGCACGACCACCGTCTTTCCCGGGCCGCCGAAGATGCGTTGCCGCACCTCGCGCCACCAATTCTGGACGCCTTTGGGCAGCGTGAACTTCACGCTGACCCGGGACACGATGGCCTTGAGGAAGTTGCCGATCGTCACCGGTTTGGCCGTTGTCGCGGCCGGTGCCGGCGCCGCCGCGCTCACCTCCGGCGCGCTCACCGACGCGACCGCGGGCACGTCGGGCTGTTCGACCGCGTCGGAGACCGCGATCTGGCTGCGCCGCTCCGGGCGCGGCGGGCGGGTCTCGGCGAAGGTGCGACGCCGGTCGACATCGACCGGGCCGGGCGCCCGCACGTCCGGGGCCGACGGCACGGCATCCGGCGTGTCACCGGTGGGCGCGGCCTCCTCCGGCGCGACCACGTCCACCGCGACCGTGCGGGGTCCGGCCGCGGCGACCTCGGCGGTGCGCGCACTACGTCGACTTGTGATGGGCCGCCGGACTTCTCGTGGTGATCGTGCCACCGGATCGGGCCGCGCACGGGTAGGCGCTGTGCCGGCCGACGAACGGTCCGATGACGCTGTGCCCGAGGACGATGTCGCATCGTCGGCCGCGGCGAGAGCAAGGCCCTGTCCGGAGGCGACGGCGGCGCCGAGGCCGGCCGCCATCATCCCCGCACCCAACCAGTACCGATAGGCGGTCATATCCGTTACCCCATTCGATCCGTTACGGCAGCCGACAGATAAAACGGACCGTTCAGGATCGACGAATACACGCAGGCAATTACCTGACCCAATAATCACGGGACTGCGCAAACCCGACCTGATACCCGACGTGCCGCATACAGCAGGGGGCATTCGCGGTGAACCGCGCACGCCACCCTGGAATTCGTTTGAACCAGTGCGTATTTGACGAAATGCACACCGGACGGCCGATGCAGATCGAACAGTAATCGAGACCGGTCGGGTTCGCGAGCCAAATACAAAAATTGCGATGTCAATGAATGCAATGGCGGCGAGCAATTGAATTCATTACATTGATATCGATATTCGGGTGACGAATACAATTCGTAACGGATAGCGCCTCAGTGAACCTGAATTCACCGGATCACATGTACTGAAGTCGCGCTTCACCGGCGCTCTGCGAAATGACGCATGATGCCGGAAATTTGCTGAAAGCTCATTGCGGCGAGCCGGAGGCTGGGCGGGAGAGCGTACCCGGTCAGACGGTGAAGCCGAGCGCGCGCAGCTGCTCGCGACCGTCGTCGGTGATCTTGTCCGGACCCCACGGCGGGTTCCACACCCAGTTCAGCTTGATCTCGCTCACCAGTCCGGCGCCGATCAGCGCGGTGCGGGTCTGGTCCTCGATCACATCGGTGAGCGGACAGGCCGCCGAGGTGAGCGTCATGTCGATCAGCGCGACGGTGCCCGCCTCACCTTCTTCGACGTTCATGCCGTACACCAGGCCGAGATCGACGACGTTGATGCCGAGTTCGGGGTCCACCACGTCACGCATGGCCTCCTCGAGGTCGGCGAGCAGTTCCTCGTTCACGGGATCGGTGTTGATCGTGTCGCTCATCGTTTGTCCTCCACATCATGGCTGGCCTCGGCCAGAGCGGCCTTGAAGGCCGTCCAGCCGAGCAGGGCACATTTCACCCGCGCGGGATACTTCGCCACACCGGCGAAGGCGATTCCGTCGCCGATGACATCCTCATCCCCCTCGACGTTCCCACGCGAGGAGATCATCTCGGTGAACGCGGCGACAGTCTTGAGGGCATCGCCGACAGTCTGCCCGATGACCTGGTCGGTGAGCACCGAAGTGGCGGCCTGGCTGATCGAACAGCCCTGGCCGTCGTAGGAGATGTCCTCGACCGTCTCGCCGTCGGCGGACAGCGCGACCCGCAGGGTCACCTCGTCACCGCAGGTGGGGTTGACGTGATGCACCTCGGCGCCGAACGGCTCGCGCAGCCCGCGGTGATGCGGGTGTTTGTAATGGTCCAGGATCACTTCCTGGTACATCTGTTCCATTCTCACGAGAAGAACTCCACCGCCCGCTTGACGCCCGCGACCAGCCGGTCCACCTCGTCGAGGGTGTTGTACACCGCGAACGAGGCGCGCGCGGTGGCGCTGATGCCGAACCTGCGGTGCAGCGGGGCCGCGCAGTGATGGCCGACCCGCACCGCCACGCCCTCGTCATCGAGCACCTGGCCGACATCGTGGGCGTGCACACCGTCGAGCACAAAGCTCACCGGGGACGCCCGCCGCTGCGTGGTCTGCGGACCGATGATCCGCACCTGCGGCACCTCGGCGAGCCCGGCCAGCGCGGCGGCCACCAGGGTCTGCTCGTGGGCCTGCACGGCGGGCATGCCGATCGCACTCAGATACCGCGCGGCGGCGGCCAGTCCGACCACCTGCGATGTCATCGGAGTGCCCGCTTCGAACCGCTGCGGCGCCGGCGCGAAGGTCGTCGCCTCCATGGTGACGGTCTCGATCATGGAGCCACCGGTGATGAACGGCGGCAGCGCGTTCAGCAGCTCACGCCGGCCGTAGAGCGCGCCGATCCCGGTCGGGCCGAGCATCTTGTGCCCGGAGAACGCGGCGAAATCGACTCCGAGGGCGTGGAAGTCGACCGGCTGGTGCGGCACCGACTGGCAGGCGTCCAGCAGCGTCAGCGCACCGACCGCCTTGGCCCGGGCCACCAGCTCGCCCACCGGCGCCAGCGCTCCGGTCACATTCGAATGATGGGTGAACGCCACGACCTTGACCCGCTCGTCTAGCTGCAGCGAGTCCAGGTCGATACGACCGTCGTCGGTCACCCCGTACCACTGCAGCGTGGCGCCGGTGCGCCGTGCCAGTTCCTGCCACGGCACCAGGTTGGCGTGGTGCTCCAGCTCGGTGGTGACGATGACGTCCCCCGGGCCGATCGCACCCTCGAAGCGGTTGTCCCCCAACGCGTAGGCCACCAGGTTGATCGCCTCGGTGGCGTTCTTGGTGAACACCAGCTCGTCGACATCCGCGCCGACGAAGGCCGCGATATCGGCACGGCCCTGCTCGTAGGCGTCGGTGGATTCCTCCATCAACTGGTGTGCACCGCGGTGCACCGCACCATTGGAGGTGGTCAGGAACGCCCGCTCGGCATCCAGCACCGCCAGCGGTTTCTGCGATGTCGCACCGGAATCCAGATATGCCAACTGACACCCGCCGCGCATCACCCGGTTCAGGATGGGGAAGTCGGCCCGGATACGGGCAATCCCCTCCAGATCCAGTGCGCGGTCGACGGATGTCGTTGTCATGGTCGGGCTCCTCCTACGCGGTGGATGTGGCTAGGTTGCCGCTGCCTGGGTGAATCGCTCGTAGCCGTTCTCTTCGAGCTGATCGGCGAGCTCGGGCCCGCCGGACTCGATGATGCGGCCGTCGAAGAACACGTGCACGAACTGCGGCCGGATATAGCGCAGGATCCGGGTGTAGTGCGTGATCAGCAGCAGGCCGCCGTTCTCCGCCTCGGCATACCGGTTGACGCCCTCGCTGACGATGCGCAGCGCGTCGACATCGAGCCCTGAGTCGGTCTCGTCGAGGATGGCGATCTTCGGCTTGAGCAGAGACAGCTGCAGGATCTCGTGGCGCTTCTTCTCACCGCCGGAGAAACCCTCGTTCACGCTGCGCTCGCTGAACGTGGGATCGATGTCCAGTTCGGTCATCGCGCCCTTGACCTCTTTGACCCAGTGCCGCAGCTTCGGGGCCTCGCCGCGCACCGCGGTGGCCGCGGTCCGCAGGAAGTTCGACATGGACACCCCGGGCACCTCGATCGGGTACTGCATGGCCAGGAAGAGTCCGGCCCGTGCCCGCTCGTCGACGCTCATCTCGAGCACATCGGCACCGTCGAGGGCGATCGAGCCGGAGGTGACCTTGTACTTGGGATGGCCGGCGATGGCATAGGACAGGGTGGACTTGCCGGATCCGTTGGGACCCATCACCGCGTGCGTCTCCCCCGACTTCACGGTCAGGTTGACGCCCTTGAGGATGGGGATGTCGTCCCCGCCCTCAGGATTGGCGACGGACACGTGCAGGTCTTTTACTTCGAGCGTGGTCATTCTTGGGTCGCTTTCGATTCCGTGATGGCTAGTTCTCGTTCGATGGCTTCGGTCAGGCGCTCACGCACGGCGGGCACGGCGATCTTGGCGATGATCTCGCCGAAGAAACCGCGGACCACCAGGCGGCGGGCCGCCTCCTCGGGAATGCCCCGGGCGCGCAGATAGAACAACTGCTCGTCATCGAAACGGCCAGTGGCACTGGCGTGCCCGGCGCCGGCGATCTCGCCGGTCTCGATCTCCAGGTTGGGCACCGAGTCGGCGCGAGCACCGTCGGTGAGCACGAGGTTGCGGTTCGCCTCGTAGGTGTCGGTGCCGGTGGCCTCGGCGCGGATCAGCACATCCCCGATCCACACGGTGTGCGCGTCCGGCTTGTCGGAGGCCGGATCGCCTTGCAGCGCACCCTTGTACAGCACGTCGGACTTGCAGTTCGGTACCGCATGGTCGACGAGCAACCGGGACTCGAAGTGCTGGCCGTCGTCGGCGAAGTAGGTGCCGAGCAGTTGGGCCTCGCCGCCCGGGGCGGTGAACCGCACGGTCGCGGTGGTGCGCACCACATCGCCACCGAGGGTGACATTGACGTGGCCGAGCACCGAATCCTTGCCGAGGCGGGCGTGGTGGCTGCTGACGTGCACCATGTCATCGGCCCAGTCGGCAATCCAGATCACGCCCAGGCCTGCCGAGTCACCGACGATGATCTCGACATTGTCGGCGTAGGTGCCACTGCCGCGCAGGTCCACCACGACGATCGCCCGGGACAGCTCTTCCACCCGGATCTGCAGGTGCCCGTAGGCGACGTTGTCCGCACCGGGGCCGGTGACGACGATCTCGATGGGCTCGGCAACCTCGGTGTCACGGGCGACGGTCACCACGGTCGCGTTGCCGAACGCTGAGTACGCCTGGGCCGCAACGCGGTCGGACGGCACACCGCCCTGGCCGAGGCGCGGATCGTCGCGCTGGACGGTCTCCACGGTCACCCCGGGACGCTCGGTCACCTCGATCAGTGCCGAACCCGTCGCGGGCGCCGAACCGTCGTGCAGGCCGCGCAGACGCTTCAGCGGGGTGAACCGCCACAGCTCGTCGCGACCACCGGGTACCTCGAACGCGTCGACGTCGAACG
Source organism: Mycolicibacterium frederiksbergense (assembly GCA_030499155.1). Classification (GTDB taxonomy): domain Bacteria; phylum Actinomycetota; class Actinomycetes; order Mycobacteriales; family Mycobacteriaceae; genus Mycobacterium; species Mycobacterium frederiksbergense_A. The sequence goes on from JAUKNU010000001.1 coordinate 4,692,103, forward strand.
AGGCGAACTGCTCGCCCTTGTTGGCGTTCAGAGCCGAACCGGTTTTACGGCCACCTTCGACCGCGGTAGTCAGCTCGCCCATCAACCGACCGCGCCTTCCATCTGGAGTTCGATGAGCCGGTTGAGTTCCAGCGCGTACTCCATCGGGAGTTCCTTGGCGATCGGCTCGACGAAGCCGCGCACCACCATGGCCATCGCCTCGTCCTCGGTCATGCCGCGGCTCATCAGGTAGAACAGCTGGTCCTCGCTGACCTTCGACACGGTGGCCTCATGGCCCATCGTGACGTCGTCCTCGCGGATGTCGACGTAGGGGTAAGTGTCGCTTCGGCTGATCGTATCGACCAGCAGCGCATCGCATTTCACGCTGGACTTCGAGCCGTGGGCACCCTTGTTGACTTGAACCAGCCCGCGGTAGGAGGCACGGCCACCGCCGCGCGCCACCGACTTGGACACGATGTTGCTCGACGTGTTCGGAGCCAGGTGCAGCATCTTGGCGCCGGTGTCCTGGTGCTGTCCCTCGCCGGCGAACGCCACCGAGAGGACCTCGCCCTTGGCGTATTCACCGGTCATCCACACGGCCGGGTACTTCATCGTCACCTTGGACCCGATGTTGCCGTCGACCCACTCCATGGTGGCGCCGGCCTCGGCGCGGGCACGCTTGGTGACCAGGTTGTAGACATTGTTCGACCAGTTCTGGATGGTCGTGTAGCGCACCCGGGCGCCCGGCTTGACCACGATCTCGACGACCGCCGAGTGCAGCGAGTCGGACTTGTAGATCGGCGCCGTGCAGCCTTCGACGTAGTGCACATAGGAACCCTCATCGGCGATGATCAGGGTGCGCTCGAACTGGCCCATGTTCTCGGTGTTGATCCGGAAGTAGGCCTGCAGCGGGATGTCGACGTGCACGCCCGGCGGCACGTAGATGAACGACCCGCCCGACCACACCGCGGTGTTCAGCGCGGAGAACTTGTTGTCCCCGGCCGGGATCACGGTGCCGAAGTACTTCTTGAACAGCTCGGGATGCTCGCGCAGGCCCGAGTCGGTGTCCAGGAAGATGACGCCCTGGGCCTCGAGATCCTCACGGATCGAGTGGTAGACGACCTCGGACTCGTACTGCGCGGCGACACCGGAGACCAGACGCTGCTTCTCCGCCTCCGGGATGCCCAGCTTGTCGTAGGTGTTCTTGATGTCGGCGGGCAGGTCGTCCCAGGTGGCCGCCTGCTTCTCGCTGGAGCGCACGAAATACTTGATGTTGTCGAAGAAGATGCCGTCCAGGTCCGAACCCCAGTTGGGCATCGGCTTCTTGTCGAAGGTGCGCAGCGCCTTCAGCCGGACGTCGAGCATCCACTCGGGCTCACTCTTCTTCGACGAGATGTCGCGCACGACAGCCTCGTTCAGGCCGCGCTGGGCACTGGCGCCGGCGGCGTCGGAGTCCGACCAGCCATAGCCGTACTTACCCAGGGACGCAATGGTCTCTTCCTGGGTCAGCGGGGTCTCCGGGGTGAGGGTCATCGCGACACTCCTTGTGTGGTGGTGGATTCGGCGCAGGCTGTGTGCCGAACAGGGGCGGGCTTGTCAGGGCCCAATGGAACGTGGGTGGTGCACGCGAAATCACCGTTGACGATGGTGGCCAGCCGCTGCACGTGGGTGCCCAGGATCTCGGCGAACGCCTCTTGTTCAGCGTCACACAGCTCGGGAAATTCCTCGGCGACATGTGATACCGGGCAATGATGCTGGCAGATCTGCACACCGGACAACGGACCGGCAACCGGTGTGGTGGTGGTCGCGTAACCGGCGTCGGTCAGCGCGGCGGCCATCTGATCGGCGGTCTGCTCGACCGCGTCCGGATCGCTCACCTCGGGGATCCCGGCCAGGATCGTGTCGATGCGGCGACGGGCGAAGGTACGCACCGCGTCGTCTCCGCCGATCTCGCGGAGTTGACGCATGGCCGCCACCGCCAGGTCGTCATAGGCGTGCGAGAGCTTGGCACGTCCGGCCGCGGTCAGGCGATACCGTTTGGCCGGCCTGCCCCGTCCGTTGTGCTGCCAGGCCGCCGCCGCGCTGGCCTGTGCGTCGCCGGCATCGATCAGGGCGTCGAGATGCCGGCGGATGCCGGCGGCCGAGATACCGAGGCGCTGGCCGATGTCACCCGCGGTGACCGGGCCCTCCAGCAGTAACTGCACGATCGCGCTGCGGGTGTGACCGTCCGGGGACACCAAGGTGGGCGCGGTTGCCGCCGCGCCCGGTGCCTCCGGATTTATTTTCACAACACCATTGTGTCGGAATTCGACCTGGGGTTCCAGCAAGGTAACCCTAACCGGGCTTCGACACCCCGGCCCGACCCCGGCGGGCCACCCGGCCCGACCGTGGCGGGCCACCGGTCCCAACCGTGGCGGGCCACCGGTCCCAACCGTGGCGGGCCACCGGTCCCAACCGTGGCGGGCCACAAAAGCCCGGCCGCTACGCTGCTCGCATGACCGCCCTTGGGTCCTTCAGCTCGGCGGTCGCCCGATGGCACGCCGACGAACGGTCGGTCGGGTCACCCCTCACCGGCGCTGAGGTCGTCACGCTGCGCCGCACCAGGGTATTCGGTGCGACCGGAACCGTCCTCATGGCGATCGGCGCGCTCGGCGCCGGCGCCCGGCCGGTCGTCCAGGACCCCACGTTCGGCGTCCGTCTGCTCAACCTGCCCTCACGCATCCAGACCGTATCGCTGACGATGACCACCACCGGCGCGGTGATGATGGCACTGGCCTGGCTGATGCTCGGCCGGTTCGCCCTCGGACCGCACCGGATGTCGCGCAGCCAACTGGATCGCACACTCATGCTGTGGCTGCTGCCGCTGCTGATCGCCCCGCCGATGTACAGCAAGGACGTCTACTCCTACCTGGCCCAGAGCCAGATCGCCCGGCTCGGCCTGGACCCGTATCTGGTCGGCCCGGCGCCGGGACTCGGCCTGGATCATGTCTTCACCCTGTCGGTGCCCAGCCTGTGGCGCGAGACCCCGGCCCCGTACGGTCCGCTGTTCCTGTGGATCGGCGAGGGCATATCGGTGCTCACCGGTGACAACATCGTCGCCGCCGTGCTGTGCCACCGACTGGTGGTGCTCGTCGGTGTCGGACTCATCGTCTGGGCCACCCCGCGACTGGCGCAGCGGTGCGGTGTGCACGAGGTGAGCGCGCTGTGGCTGGGCCCGTGTAATCCGCTGCTGTTCATGCACCTGGTGGCCGGCATCCACAACGAGGCGTTGATGCTCGGCCTGATGCTGGCGGGCACCGAGTTCGCGCTGCGCGGTATCGACGGCGTCCGCGACGGGCAGTGGCGGATCCCGCCCCGGGCCACCGCCATGCTGGTCGCCGGCACCGTGCTCGTCACGATGTCCTCCCAGGTCAAATTGCCCTCGCTGCTGGCGATGGGCTTCATCGTGATGGCGCTGGCGTGGCGCTGGGGCGGCACCATCAGGGCGCTGCTGGCTGCCGGGTTCTCCCTGGGCGCACTGTCGCTGGCGGTGATGGCCGTGATCGGCTGGGCCAGCGGCCTGGGCTTCGGCTGGCTGTTCACCCTGGGCACCGCGAACGTGGTGCGGTCCTGGATGTCACCACCCACCCTGATCGCGCTGGGTACCGGTCAGGTCGGCATCCTGCTCGGCCTCGGCGACCACACCACCTCCGTGCTGGGGCTGACCCGTGGCATCGGTGTGATCATCATCGCAATCCTGGTGACCTGGCTGCTGCTGGCGGTCTTCCGCGGCCGTCTGCACCCCGTCGGCGGCCTCGGTGTCGCACTCGGCGCGACGGTTCTGCTGTTCCCCGTGGTCCAGCCCTGGTACCTGCTGTGGGCCATCATCCCGTTGGCGACGTGGGCCACCCGGCCCGGATTCCGCGGCTCCGCCATCGCGATGACGCTGGTGGTGGGCATATTCGGACCGACCGCCAACGGTGACCGGTTCGCCCTGTTCCAGATCGTCGACGCCACGCTGGCCAGCGCCGTGATCGTGGCACTGCTGATCGCGCTCACCTACCGCCGGCTGCCGTGGCGTCCGCTGCCCGATCCGGGGCCCGATGACCGCCGACCCGGACCGGAGCCACCGGCTGCCAGACCCGACGCTTACGCTGAATCTCCGTGACCACCGGTTCTGAGCCCGTCGTGCGGCTGCGCGGCCTGACCAAGCGCTACGGAGCGACGATCGCGGTGAACAATCTCGACCTCGAGGTGCACCGCGCCGAGGTGTTCGCGTTGCTCGGGCCCAACGGCGCGGGCAAGACCACCACCATCGAGATGTGCGAGGGTTTCCTGCGTCCCGACGCCGGCAGCATCGAGATCCTCGGCCTCGACCCGACCACCGACAACGCCAAATTGCGTGAGCGCATCGGGGTGATGTTGCAGGGCGGCGGCGGCTACCCCGCGGCCCGCGCCGGCGAGATGCTCGATCTGGTGGCCTCCTACGCCGCCGATCCGCTCGACCCGCAGTGGTTGCTGGACACGCTCGGTCTCGCCGATGCCGCACGCACGACCTATCGCCGACTCTCCGGCGGCCAGCAGCAGCGCCTGGCCCTGGCCTGCGCGGTCGTCGGCCGCCCGGATCTGGTGTTCCTGGACGAGCCGACGGCCGGTATGGACGCACACGCGCGGATCGTGGTGTGGGAGCTCATCGACGCATTGCGCCGCGACGGCGTGACGGTCGTGCTGACCACCCACCAACTCACCGAGGCCGAGGAGCTGGCCGACCGGCTGGTCATCATCGACCACGGCGCGACGGTGGCCGCGGGCACGCCGGCCGAGCTGATGCGCAACGGCGCAGAGAACCAGCTGCGCTTCACCGCTCCACCGAAACTCGATCTCGCCCTGCTGATCTCGGCGCTTCCGGAGGACTACCGGGCCACCGAGGCCGGGCCCGGGGAGTATCTGGTGGAAGGGCACATCGATCCCCAGGTGCTGGCCACGGTGACCGCGTGGTGCGCGCGGGTGAACGTGCTGGCCACCGATATGCGGGTGGAACAGCGCAGCCTGGAACAAGTCTTCCTCGATCTGACCGGCCGGGAGTTGAGATCGTGAGCAATCGTTTCGCTGCGGGCACCTTCACCCCCGACCCGCGGCCGGCCGGGGTGCGCCAGATGCTGATCGCGCAGTTCGGCCTGGAACTGCGGTTGCTGCTGCGCAACGGTGAGCAGCTGCTGCTCACCATGTTCATCCCGATCACCCTGCTGATCGGCCTGACCCTGCTGCCGCTCGGTGATTTCGGTGCCAACCGGGCGGCCACCTTCACCCCCGCGATCATGGCGCTGGCGGTCATCTCGACGGCCTTCACCGGGCAGGCCATCGCGGTGGCCTTCGACCGCCGCTACGGCGCACTGAAACGGCTCGGCGCCACCGCACTCCCGGTGTGGGGCATCATCGCCGGCAAGTCGCTGGCCGTCGTGGCCGTGGTGTTCCTGCAGTCGATCCTGCTGGGCGGCATCGGCATCGCCCTGGGGTGGCGACCCGAGGTGGGCGCCCTGGCGTTGGGCGCGGTGGTGATCGCGCTCGGCACCGCGACCTTCGCCGCGCTGGGACTGCTGCTCGGCGGGACGCTGCGTTCGGAGATCGTGCTGGCCCTGGCCAACCTGCTGTGGTTCGTCTTCGCCGGACTCGGCGCCCTGACGCTCGACGGCGGTCCGGTGCCCGCGGCGCTGCGCTGGGTGGCGCGGCTGACACCGTCCGGTGCGCTGACCGAGTCGCTGACGCAGGCGATGACGCTGTCGGCGGACTGGTTCGGCATCGCGGTGCTGGCGGCCTGGGGCGTGCTCTCGGCGGTGGCGGCGCTGCGCTGGTTCCGCTTCACGTGAGCACGGTGCTCGGCGTCGACGGCTGGAAGAACGGCTGGGTCGGCATCGAGCTCCGGGACGGCCGCTATGCCGGCTCCCATGTGGATGAGACGCTGCGCGGGCTGGTGGCCGCCGCCCCCGACGCGATCGCCATCGGCGTCGACATACCGCTGGGCCTGCTGGACTCCGAGGTGCGCTCCTGCGACCGCGCCGCCCAACGCCGCCTCGGTGCGCGGGCGTCGAGTCTGTTCGCGATGCCGCCCCGCCCGGTGTTCGACGCGCCCGACCATGCGGCGGCCACCGCCGCGGCGAAGGCCCTCACCGGCACCGGCATCAGCATCCAGACCTGGGGCCTGCGGCGTAAGTTCCTGGAGGCCGAGGCGCTGCACGACGAGACCGGGCGGCCGCTGCACGAGGTGCACCCCGAACTGTCGTTTCACGAAATGGGCCTGCTGGCCGCCGACGGCAGGAAGAAGAGCTGGCGTGGCCAGCGCGCCCGGCTCCGGATCCTGGCTTCGCACGGCATCGACATCCCCGAGGACCTGGGCCGCGCCGCCGCGGCGGTACCCGCCGATGACGTACTCGATGCGGGCGCCGCGGCGTGGAGTGCGCACCGCATCGCCACCGGCGCCGCGTTCAGCCTGCCGGATCCGCCGCAGGCCGACGGTCGCGGCCGGCCGCTGGCGATCTGGTGTTGAGGCCGGCAACCGGCCCTACTACAAGTTGTAGTTAGCGCTGCTCTACGATCGGGCCGTGGCTGTCGGACGACTTTTCCTGCGACTCGTCGACACGCTGCCCGTGCCCAGCCTGCGCGCGCAGCGCATCATCGCGGCGCTGGTGATCCTCACCCAGGGCGGTATCGCCGTCACCGGAGCCATCGTGCGCGTCACGGCCTCCGGGCTCGGCTGCCCCACCTGGCCGCAGTGCTTCCCCGGCAGTTTCACCCCGGTTCCGCACGCCGAGGTCGCCGGCATCCATCAGGCCGTCGAATTCGGCAACCGGCTGCTGACCTTCCTGGTCGTGCTCACCGCTGCGGCCGCGGTCATCGCCGTCACCCGGGCCCGGCGGCGGCGCGAGGTGCTGGCCTACGCCTGGCTGATGCCGGCCTCGACGGTCGCGCAGGCGGTCATCGGCGGGATCACCGTGCTCACCGGCCTGCTCTGGTGGACGGTCGCCATCCACCTGTTGGTGTCGATGGCGATGGTGTGGCTGTCGGTGCTGCTGTACGCCAAGATCGGCGAGCCCGATGACGGCGAGTCGGTGGCCGTGGTGCCCACACCGTTGCGCCAGTTGACCGCCCTGAGCGGGATCGCGCTGTCGGCCGTCCTGGTGACCGGCACCATGGTGACCGGCGCGGGCCCGCATGCGGGCGACAAGAGCCTCGAGCGTCCGGTGCCCCGCCTGGAGGTCGAGATCACCACCCTGGTGCACATGCACTCGACGCTGCTGATCTCCTATCTCTCGCTGCTGGTGGCGCTCGGCTTCGCGCTGCTGGCGGTCCGCGCACCCCGGCCGGTGCTGACACGCCTGGGCGTCGTCGTCGGCCTGGCCGCCGCCCAGGGGGCGCTCGGTGCCGTGCAGTTCTTCACCGGTGTGCCCGAGGCGTTGGTGGCGTTGCACGTCGCCGGGGCGGGCGCATGCACCGCGGCCACCGCGGCACTGTGGGCATCGATGCGAGAACGCAACACCGTCACGGTGTGATTGTTGTGATTAATTCACACCTGTGACCTAGGCTGTCGGAATGACCCCCGGCTTGAACGCGCACGCGCGCCGAGCAGCGATCGCCGCCCGGATCCACACCGACCGCGAGGTCGACTTCGCCACCCTGGCCGATGAATTCGACGTGTCCGAGATGACCATCCGTCGCGATATCGAGCGGCTCGAGGAGCAGGGCGTCGCGCGCCGGGTGCTCGGTGGCGCGATCGCCTTCGGCGGCAAGTCGACCGAGCCGTCCTTCGATGCGCGGGCCGCCGACTCCGCCGATGAGAAACTGCACATCGCGCACGCGGTGGCCGACCTGCTGACCCCGAGCGAGACCGTCATCCTGGACAGCGGCAGCACGGTGCTGGCGGTGGCGAGGGCCGTCAAGGGCCGCGATCTGGGATTGACCGTGATCACCCCCAGCGTGCTGGTCGCCATCGAACTCGCCGACGAGCCGGACACCACGATCCTGCTGACCGGCGGCAAGGTCCGCCCCGGTGAGCTGAGTCTGATCGGCGCCGAGGCCGAGGATTTCTACCTGCGCTACAACTGCGACACTTACGTGATGGGCATCGCCGGGGTGGACGGCAAGCGTGGTGCATCCGAGTACCACCGCGAGGAAGGCAATGTGAAGCAGGCCGCGATGCGGGCGGCGGACCGGGTGATCGTGGCAGCCGACGCCTCGAAACTGGGCCGGGTGCAACTGATCAATGTGGCACCGGTGTCGGCGATCTCGATCCTGGTCACCGATGGGCCGGCCACCCACCCGGCGGTCGAGGCGCTGCGTGCGGCGGGTGTCTCGGTGGTGTGTGTCAATGCAGATCGGTCCGGGCGCGAGCGTGCGCCGCGCGATCAGTCACCGCCAGCGCGCTGACACCCCGGCGCTTTCGGAGCGGGTGACCACCGCGCCGGCCTCCTCGGCGATCAGCGCGCCCGCCGCCCAGTCGTGCACGGCGAGATCATCCTCGAAGAAGGCGTCCAGGCTGCGCTGCGCCACCAGGCAGAGATCCAGTGCGGCCGCCCCGAATCGGCGCATATCGGTGTATTCGGCCATCGCGGTGCCGAGTTCGCGCAACTGCCTGCGCCGGTGGCCGGGATCATACGACAGCCCGGTGCCCACCAATCGCACCGACGACTCCATCAGCGCCAGCGGCAGCCGGACCTCCCCGGATCCTGAGTCAAGGTGAGCACCAAGCCCTTTGGCGGCACTCCATATCGTTCCCAGGGCCGGTGCGCACACCGCACCGGCCAGCCAGCTGCCATCGGCCGTCGACCGGGCCGCCACCGACGTACCGAAATGCGGCAGCCGCCGGATGTAGTTCGTGGTGCCGTCGAGCGGGTCGACGACCCACTGCACCGAACCGGTGCCGATCCGCTCGGGCAGTTCCTCGCCGAGCACACCGTCGTCGGGTCTGGCCTCCAGCAGCGCCGCACGCACGGTCTCCTCGGCGGCGCGGTCCACCGCCGTCACCACATCGCCGGCGGCGCTCTTGGTGGACAGGTGCACCGTCTCGCCCCAGTGCCGCAGGCACACCGCGGCACCGCGGCGGGCGGCCTTGATCGCCAACAGGCGCAATGGCTCGCTCATAACGTCTTTCGGAATTCCTTCACCGCGTCCATCAGTTCCGCGGCCCGGGAGGCCACCGCACGGTTCTCGAACACCCCGTCCTTCTTGAAGTAGGTGCCGACGACCGCGCCGTCGGCGATGGACAGCTGTTCGGCCGCATTGTGGGCGCGCACACCGGTGTTCACGAACACCGGCACCGCGCCGGCGTTGTCCTTGACCACTCGCAGCGCCTGGGCGTCGGTGGATGCTCCCGCGGTCAGACCGGATACGCAGATGGCATCGGGTTTCGTCGCGAAGACCGTGGTGGCGGTGACCGAGGCCAGATCACGGTCGGCCAGATAGACCGCCGACTCCGGGACGATGTTGAACAGCAGCTTCACCCCGGCGCCCCCGACGCGGTGCCGGTGCCGCGCCACCTCGCCGACGTTGGTGTCCCACAGGCCGAAATCGCTGGCGTAGACGCCGGTGAAGATCTCGCGCACCCACTGGGCACCGGTGGCCACCGCCAGGTCGATCGAGGCGCGACCATCCCACAGCACGTTCACGCCGTAAGGGACGGTGAAATCGGGCAACAGCTCACCGATCACCCGGGCCATGGTGATCGCGGTGATCGGCTCGGTCTTGGTCAGGTACGGCAGGCTGAACTCGTTGGAGACCATGACGCCATCGACGCCGCCTTCCTGCAGCGCGGCCAGTTCCTCCTTGGCGCGGTCGACGACCGCCCGGACGCCCGCGGCCGAGTCGAAGCCGGGATCGCCGGGAAGTGCCGCCAGGTGCAGCATCGCGATCACGGGCTTCTGCACGGCAAATACATCATCGAGCCAACTGGTCATGGGGGCGCCTCTCCGCGTCGTCTGGGTCTTTCAGAACTGTGCTGCGTTAACCGTATGTTACTAAATCACAGTAATCCAGGGGCTTCTCGTGAGTTAGCGTGACTATCGCACATGTCTTGTGAGAATATAACAGAGTAAGTATCGTGGTCCCACCGCAACAACCGCACGGGACATCGACCGAAGGGATGGCATGCCGGAGTTCACCATCGGCATTGATATCGGCACCACCGGTACCAAGACCGTGCTCGTCGATATCGGCCGAGCCCGCATCGTCGCCCAGGCCACCCACGATGCTCAGCTGTTCTCCGATGCCCCCGGCCACGCCGAGGCCGATCCGGCCCAATGGCTGCGCAACGTGCACGCCGGCATCCGCGACGTGCTGGCCACCTCCGGCGTCACCGCTGACCGGATCGGCGCGCTGTCCACCACCGGTATGGTCCCGGCCGTCGTGCCGGTGGACAGCAATGGTGCCCCGGTCCGGCGCGCCCTGCTTCAGAACGACGCCCGCGCGACCGCCGAGATCACCGAACTTCAGCACGCGCTCGACGACGAGACCGTGCTGCGCGCAACCGGTTCCGCGGTGACCCAACAGTCGGTCGGCCCGACCGCGCTATGGCTGCAACGCCACGAGCCCGACACCTGGAGCCGCACGACACACCTGGTCGGCTCCTACGACTGGGTGCTGATGGCGCTCGGCGCACCCGCGCATGTGGAGCTGAACTGGGCACTGGAATCCGGGCTCGGCACGATCACCGGTGAACGCTTCGAGCCGATGTACACCGCGGCAGGCCTGTCTGCGGAAATGGTGCCCGCCGTGCTCGCCCCCGGCAGCTGGGCCGGCGAGCTCAGCGTCGCAGCCGCCGAGGCCACCGGACTGACCGCCGGCCTGCCGCTGATCATCGGCGGGGCCGACCATGTGCTCTCGGCTTACGCCGCAGGCATCAACGCCGAGGGTGACTGGCTGGTCAAACTCGGTGGCGCCGGGGACATCCTGGCCGCCGCCGATCAGCCGGTCATCGATGCCCGGCTCTATCTCGACGCGCACCCGGTGCCCGGACGGTGGCTGCCCAACGGTTGCATGGCCACCAGCGGCAGCCTGATCCGCTGGTTCCAGACCCTGTCCGGCGGTATCGATCTGGTGGCCCTCGACGGTGAGGCCGACACCCGCAACCCGGGCGAGATCCTCTGTCTGCCCTACTTTCTCGGCGAGAAGAGCCCGCTGCACGACCCCGATCTACGCGGCGCCTTCGTCGGACTCGACCTCGCCCACAACCGCGCGGACATGTACCGGTCCGTGCTGGAGGCGATCGCCTACGGTTTCCGGCACCACACCGAGGTGTTCGCCTCCATGGGAGTGCCGCTGCACCGGGCGCTGGTCACCAACGGCGGTAGCCGATCGGTGCTGTGGAAGCAGATCCTCGCCGATGTGCTGGGCACCCCGCTGTCCCCGATCATCGGTCACCCGGGTGCCTCGCTGGGTGCCGCGGTGATCGCCGCGGTCGGCACCGGCCTGCTCGACGGCTGGAACAGCACCGCGATGTTCCAGACCGTCGGCGAACCCGTCGTACCCGACCCGAAGAACGTCGACCGCTACGCCGAGGCCTACGCCCAGTGGCGTGAACTCGGCGACGTGCTGACCCCCATATCCCACCGCATCGCCCGAAAGGCACGGCCATGACCACCCCCGACACCACCGCCAGCACCCAGACCGCCGTCGTCACCGGCGCGGGGTCGGGCATCGGACGCGCCATCGCCGCCACCCTCGCCGAGCGGGGCTGGCGGGTCATCGTCACCGATATCGACGCCGAGGCCGCCGAGCAGACCCGCGCGGCACTGAGCGGGACCGGGCACGAGGCCGCCCGACTCGACGTCACCGACGCCGCCGGGTCCGCGCAACTCGCCGACGATGTGGCCGATCGGGTGGGACTGCACGCCTGGGTGAGCAACGCCGGAATCTCGGCGATGGCGCGCTTCGTCGACGTGTCCACCGACCAACTCGACCGCAGCCTCGACATCAACCTCAAGGGGGTCTTCCTCTGCGGGCAGGCCGCCGCACGCGCAATGATCCGCACCGGAGTGCGTGGCACCATCGTCAACACCGCGTCCATGGCGGCCAAACAGGGCCGGGTGCCGTTCCTGGCGGACTACGTGGCCTCCAAGTTCGGTGTCCTCGGCCTGACTCAGGCGATGGCCTTCGAGCTCGCCCCTCAGGGCATCACGGTCAACAGCGTGTGTCCCGGCTTCGTGGCCACTCCGATGCAGTCCCGCGAGCTGGAGTGGGAGGCGTTGCTCACCGGCTCCACACCCGACGGTGTGCGCAAGTCCTGGGTCGACGCCACTCCCCTGGGTCGCCTGCAGACCCCCGACGACGTCGCCCGTGCGGTGGCGTTCCTGGTCTCCGAGGATGCCCGGTTCATCACCGGAGAAGCACTGTCGGTCAACGGCGGTGCCTACATGGATTGAGTCCACCATTTCCCGCAGACGCTCGATCCACCCGGACAAAGAGAAGAGGACCAGGAAAATCCCAACCTTGCGCTGGTTGCCAGCGATCATCGCCGCCACCAGCCTGACCCTCGCCGGCTGCGCAGGCAGCGGCGGATCCGGCGAGCAGAGCTCGTCGGGTCTCGGTGAGATTCCCACCGACACCAACGCCACGGTGCGGGTACTGATGGAGAACGTGCCCGATACCGACATCGTCAAAGGCCTTGTCGGACAGTTCAACCAAAAGTACCCCGATATCAAGGTCGACATCGAGACGATGACCTTCGACCAGATGCGTGACCGCCTGGTGTCCTCGTTCCAGGCCTCGCAGCCCGCCTATGACCTCATCGTGGTGGACAACCCCTGGATGGACGATTTCGCCGACGCCGGCTTCCTGGAGCCGCTGGGCGACCGGATCGCCGCGACCCCGGATTACGAGCCGGGAGACTTCTTCGACTCGCTGACCGCGATCACCGACGTCGAGGGCACCACCTACGGCGTCCCGTTCTACAACTACGCCCTGGGCTACATCTACAACACCGGTGATCTGACATCGGCGGGGCAGAGCGTCCCCACCGATCTGGACGCGCTGGTGGCCACCTCGCAGCGGCTCAAGACCGCCGACCGCGCCGGCATCGCGATGCAGCCCCAGCGCGGCTACAAGATCTTCGAGGAATGGGCCAACTGGCTGTTCGCCGCCGGCGGATCGATCTACGGCGAGGACGGCAAGCCCTCGCTGGACACGCCGGAAGCCGCCCGCGCCCTGGACGCCTATATCAAGACCTATGAGACCGCGGCACCGGCGAACAGCCTGTCCTGGGGTTTCGACGAGGCGTTCCGCTCCGTCTCCAGCGGTATGGCCGCCTCGATGATCGGCTACAACTGGAACCTTCCCGCGCTCAATGATCCCGAGGGCGCTTCGGCAGAACGCGCCGGACAGTTCGCCCTGGCCCCCATCCCCGGTGGCAAATCCGCTTTGGGGTCCTGGAGTTGGGCGATTCCCGCCAACTCCGGGGCCGCCGACGCGGCCTGGGCGTTCGCCTCATGGGTGACCTCACCCGAGATCGACGCGCAGCGGGTCGCCGATGGTGGTGCCGTGATCCGGGAGAGCTCGCTGAACAACCCGCAGGTGCTCGCCGACGGATACGGCGCCGACTACTACAAGACGGTCGGCGAGATCCTGGCCGACGCGGCCCCGCTCACCCAGGGCAAGGGTGGCGAGGAAATGATCCAGGCCGTCGGCACCGAGCTCAACGACGCCGCAGCGGGCAACAAGAGCGTCGCCGACGCGCTGCGTGACGCGCAGGCAGCTGCGGAGCGGATCCAGCAGTGACCGTAGGGAATCCGGCGGCCACCTGGCGCACAGGACGGATGGGGTGTCCGCGATGAAATTCAAGTACGGCATGCTCACGCCGCTGCTCGCCCTGTTCGCCGTGGCCGTCGGATTCCCGCTCTGCTACGCGGCGTATCTGTCAGTGACCGACTACAAGCTGACCGATCGCACCCCACCGGATTTCGTGGGTGTGGCCAATTTCACCAGCGCGCTGACCAATCCGGCGTTCTGGGAGGCCTTCGCGACCACCGCGATGTACGTGGTGATCGCGGTGAGCCTCGAACTCGTTCTCGGATTCGCGCTCGCCCTGGCGCTGCATCAGCAGCGCTGGGCCAAGGACCTGTCCCGGGCGATCGTGCTCGCACCCATGTTCATCACCCCCATCGCGGTCGGGCTGATCTTTCGGTTCCTGCTCAACGATCAGATCGGCGCGGTGCCGGCCCTGCTGCACGCGGTAGGCGCCGATTACGACTTCTTCGGCGCCGGAAAGGCATTGCTCACGCTGGCCTTCATCGATGTCTGGCAGTGGACGCCGTTCATGGTGCTGCTGATCCTGGCCGGCCTGGAGTCGATGCCCAAGCAGCCGATGGAGGCCGCGCGGGTCGACGGCGCCGGCCCGGTCTACCGGCTGCGCAGGGTGTTGATCCCGATGCTCGCCCCGGTGCTCACCGTCGCAGTGCTGCTGCGCGGCCTGGACGCGCTGCGGGTCTTCGAGTACATCTACGCCACCACCCGCGGCGGCCCCGGCACCGAAACCCAGACCCTGCAGTACTTCATGTACCTGGAAGGCATCCAGTTCTTCCGGCTCGCACAGGCCAGCGCCATGGCCTTCATCGTGCTCGCCCTGGTCCTGGTGGTCATCGTGGCGGCGTTCCGCGCCATGGAACGCAACCGCGCCGGGGCGCCGCACAAGGGTGCCCTCCGATGAGCCGGCCCCGCCCCCTCGAGGTCCTGCGCCTCGCGGTGCTCACCGCGGCATTCGTCTTCGTGCTGTTCCCCATCGTCTGGGTGGCGCTGGCGAGTTTCAAGACACCCCAACAGATGTCGGAACCGTTCTTGTTCGCCTTCGCCCCCAGCCTGGCGAACTGGCAGGCCGTGTTCGAGTCCGGAGTGTTCGCCGCCGCCGGCCGCAGCGCACTGGTCGGCGTCATCACGGTGGCGATCAGCCTGGTCGTCGGCAGCATGGGCGCCTATGTGATCGCCAAGTACCGGGCCGGCGGCTCGCTGACCCGGTTCGGCATGCTGGCCGCGCAGGTGGTTCCGCCCGCAGTGATGGTGTTCCCGTTCCTGACGATGGCTCAGGCCCTGCGGATGACCGACACCCTGGCACCGGTGATCTTCGCGCACCTGTCGTTCGTGCTGCCGCTGGTCACCTGGTTCCTGATCGGCTTCTTCGAGGCGGTGCCCGCCTCGCTGGAGGAGCAGGCCCGGGTCGACGGATTCACCCGCTGGCAGGCCTTCCGGATGGTGGTACTGCCGCAGGTGTACCCCGGTATCGGGGCCGCGGGCATCTTCGGGTTCACGCTGTCGTGGAACGACCTGTTCTACGGGCTGATCCTGGCCCCCGGCAATGCGGCGATCCTGCCGGTGGCCATCGCGAACTTCAACACCTTCCGCGGCGTGCAGATCGGCACCATGAGCGCGGCGATCATGATCGCGATCATCCCCGTCGTCATCGCCAGCTTCTTCATCCAGCGACGCCTGGTCCAGGGGATCAGCGGCGGCGCGGTCAAGTACTAGACAAGCGAGGTTGTACAAGCATGGCATCGGTCACTTTCTCCAAGGTCGGCAAATCATTCGGGACGACCAGCGTGGTGTCGGACCTGGATCTGGAACTCGCCGACGGCAGCATGACGGTGCTGGTCGGACCGTCCGGCTGCGGCAAGACCACATCGCTGCGCATGCTGGCCGGGCTCGAAGCGGTCAGCGCCGGATCGATCCGGATCGGCGAGCGCGATGTGACCGCGCTGGAACCCAAGGATCGCGATATCGCGATGGTGTTCCAGAACTACGCGCTCTATCCGCATCTTTCGGTACGGGAGAACATCGCCTTCCCGTTGCGGGCCAAGAAGATTCCCCGCGCCGAAGCACTGAAGCGGGCCGACGAGATCGCCGAATCCCTGGGCCTGGGCGCGCTGGTCGAACGTAAGCCCAAGGATCTCTCCGGTGGACAGCAGCAGCGGGCGGCGATCGGACGGGCCATCATCCGCGAACCCGCGGTCTTCCTCTTCGATGAACCGCTGAGCAACCTGGACGCCAAACTGCGGGTCGAGACCCGCACCGAACTCCTGCGGCTGCAACGCCGATTGGGCATCACCTCGCTCTACGTCACCCACGACCAGGAAGAGGCGATGACCCTGTCGGACCGGATCGTGGTGATGCGCGAGGGCCGCATCGCCCAGGCCGGCCCGCCCGAGGAGGTCTACCGCCGACCGGCCGACACCTTCGTGGCCACCTTCGTCGGCAGCCCGAAGATGAACCTGATCGACGGCGCGGTCACCGGCGGTGAATTGCGTACCGAAGCCGGCGTGCGGATCACGGTGGGCGGCCCCGATGCGGGTGCGGTGACGATCGGGGTGCGGGCCGACGACCTGATCCTGGCCCCGTCCCCGGACGGGGCCACGGTGGTCGAACTCGTCGAGCTGCTCGGGCCGCGGGCCATCATCACGGTCCGCTCGGCCGATCAGCAGCTGACCAGCGTCGTCGAGGCGGCGGCACTGGCCGATGTCACCGTCGGCGCCACGGTCGACCTGTCGGCGCGTGACGTGCACCGGTTCGATGTACGCACCGGGGTGCGCCTCGCCGACCCGGTTTAGTCAGGGGTCCGCGGGGTCGGTGAGCCTGCTCGGGGCGGCCTGCCGCCAGGAGTCCAGCAGAATATCGTGCAGCTCACGCGTGTCTTCCAGCGCGTCGAGCCGAACCCGCACCCACGCCGACGGCGCTTCGTGCGCGGGCACCCAGAACTTGTGCGGCTCGGCGGCGATCAGCTCCTCGCGATCAAATCTCGGGCAGCGCACCGCAATTGACGTCTGATCGTCGGGGACGGTGAGGAACATCTTGCCCGCGACGTCGAATGTCGGATGCCCCCAGCGCTCCTTCTCCCTGGTCTCGGGCAACGACAGCGCGATGCGCTGGACATCATCGGCATCGAGCACGGCGATCACGCCCCGCGGTGCGACAACGGACCGAGTCCCAGCCGGATCAGGGCCGCCTCCACTCCGAGCGCGTAATCACGTTCGGCGCGCCGCTTTTCGGTCGCGCCGAGCTGACGGAACCCCAGCGACGGTTCGACGAGTTCCAGTTCCAGCAGCCGCGGGTCATCGGCCCCGCCGATGACGTCGACGCGCGCGTAGAGCAGATCGCGTGCCGGGATGCCGAACCGTGTGGTCGCCGCGGCCACCGCGGCGTGACCGACCTCCCACACCTCGTCGGCGGGGTCGGCGGCGCCGAGTTTCTCCGCGGCGAACGTCCCGGTCTGCTCGAACTCCGGTCCGCGCCCGGCCGGCGGCAGGATCGGGCCCTTGGTGAAGGCGTGCGAGGGCTCACCGTTGAGGAACACCAGCGCGGTCTCCCCGCCGGAGATCCGCGGGTCATAGGGCTGCACCAGCACGGCACGGCCATCGGCCTGCAGCGACTCGGCGTGGGCCACCGCCGCACGGGGATCGACGAACCGTTGCGCACCCACCGATCCGGCGCCGACGGCGGGTTTGACCACCACTTCGCCCCGGGGCGCCCGCACCGTATCGCCGACCGCGTAGTACCGGGTGGGCACGATCGGCAGCCCGTCTTGCGCCAGATCCAGCAGATAGTGCTTGTCGGTGCTCCATGCCACCACGTCCGGCGGATTCAGCAGGTTGCGCACCGCACGCGTCCAGGCCAGGAACTCGTCGAGACGCTCGCTGTAGTCCCAGGTGGCGCGCAACACCACCAGGTCGGCCTCCAGCGTGGCCGGGTCGTCCCAGGACTTCCAGCTGACCGGCAGGCCGCGCGTGCGCAGGGCCTCGACCAGGCCCTCGTCATCGCTGTCGCCTTCGGGAAGTGCCGCGCAACTGGCGAACACGATGCGGGGATGGAACACGTCGGGGCGGGCCAGCTTCACATATGGATGATAGAGATATGCATGCCATCGAAGTTGCCCAGACCGGCGGACCCGAGGTCCTGAACTACGTCGAGAAGGATGCGCCCTCGCCCGGCCCCGGTGAGGTGCTGATCAAGGCCGAGGCGATCGGCGTGAACTTCATCGACACCTACTTCCGCTCGGGGCAGTACCCGCGCGAACTGCCGTTCGTCTCGGGCAGCGAGGTGTGCGGCACAGTCGCCGCCGTGGGTGAGGATGTCGCGGCGCTGACCGTCGGGGACCGGGTGGTCACCGCCAACGCCGTCGGCGCGTACGCCGATTTCTCCGTCGCCCCAGCCGATTACGTCGCCTACGTGCCCGACGCGGTGGCCCCGGACGCGGTGGCATCGGCCCTGCTGAAGGGAATGACGGCGCACTATCTGCTGAAGTCGGTGTACGCCGTGCAGTCCAACGACACGATTCTGGTGCACGCCGGTGCCGGCGGTGTGGGTCTGATCCTGACCCAGTGGGCCACCAGCATGGGGACCAGGGTGATCACCACCGCGTCCACCCCGGAGAAGGCCGAGCTGTCCCGGCAGGCCGGCGCGGTCGAGGTGCTGGAGTATCCGGAGGACGCCGAGGAGTTCGGCGCCACCGTGAAGCGCCTGAGCAACGGCGGTGTCGCCGCGGTGTACGACGGGGTGGGCGCCTCCACCTTCGAGGCCAGCCTGGCCAGCCTCGCGGTGCGCGGCACGCTGGCCCTGTTCGGCGCCGCCAGCGGGCCGGTGCCCGCGTTCGATCCGCAGCGGCTCAATGCGGCGGGTTCGGTGTTCCTGACCCGGCCCAGCCTGGGCGCCTACACCCGTACTGCCGACGAGTTCGCGTGGCGGGCAGGCGAAGTGATCAACGCCATTGCCGACGGTTCGATCACCATCACGGTCAGCGAGCGCTACCCGCTGGCCGAGGCCGCCCGGGCGCACACCGATCTGCAGGGCCGCCGGACCGTCGGCTCGGTCGTGCTGGTGCCCTAACGGCGCGCGCGCACCAGCCGGTACAGACCGAACAGCAGGGCCAGCCCCACGATGGCGGCGCCGGCCCAGGGCAGCAGCAGACCGACGAGCAGCAGCAGGTTGGACCCGGTGTCGACCAGGGCGTCCCAGCCGCGTTCCACCTGGCCGAGGAAACCCCGGTACTGCTCGGGTGCCGGACCGCCGGTCACACCGGCGACCACGTCGACGGTGATCGTGCTGTAGCTGATCTGCTCCCCCAGTGCCGCGCGTTGCGCGCGCAGGCTGTCCAGGTCGGCCTGTCGCTGTGACAGGGCGCTTTCGGCCTCGATCAGCGCCGACGGGTCACGGGCATCGCGCATGATCGCCAGCAGGCGGTCCACCGAGGTCTGCAGCGCCTTGATGCGGGCATCCAGATCGACGCGCTGGCTGGTGACGTCCTCGGCCTGCATGTCCAGCGACTCGACGGTGCCCAGACCTTTCAGGCCGTCGATGACACCGTCGAGCTTGTCGGCGGGCACCCGCAGGGTGAGGGTGATCCGGGCCCGGTCCACTGCCGACCCGCCGTACTCGGTGCGTCCGTCCACCAGCCCGCCGGCGTCGGTGGCGAGCGCCGACGCGCGATCCGCCGCGGCCGGCGGATCGTCGGCGGTGACCGAGATGGTGGCCGTCTTGACGACATCGCGTTGCACCTGCGGCGGCGCCTTCGGCGCGTCCTGCGGCACCGGGCCGGTGAGCGGCATGGTCTCCGCGGCCGAGCCACCGCCGGCCTTGAAATCCTCGGCCGTGCCCGGCGCACCCGGCGGGGACCCGGCCGAGCAGGCCGCCAGCGCGAACACCACGACGAGGCCGGCCACGGCCCGGAACAGCCACCCGATGATCATGATCGTCATGGTAGACATTCGTCACACCGGCACCGCTGCATATGGCCGGGAAGCGGTCCGGCCTCAGACGGGCTGCGCCACCGGAAACGACCAGGTTCCGTCGAGGATCTCCGGGCGCGGCCGGTACAACCGCACGATGTAGTTCCAGCCCTCGGTGATCGGCAGCAGATTGGGCCCCTGCTCACCACCGAAACCGACGATGGTGCTCCCGTCGGATTCCCGCACGGCTGTGATGTTGTTCACCGAGTACGCGTTCTGCGGGTTCGGTGTGAAGTAGCCCCGTTTGTCGTAGACGGTGATCGACCAGAACCCATCCACCGGAACATCTTTGACGATGAGCCTGTGCGCGGTGGCGCCGTCGTTGTCCGGCGGGACCACCGAGAGGTAGAACGCGTCACGCTCAGGGTTCCCACCCCACGCGTAGGCCGTCCCGATCAGATGGCGGACCGGGTCGACCTCCGATTCCGGGCCGAAGGTGCGCAGACTGTCGGGCACTGTCGTCGAAAGCGCGATGAGCGCGTCCCGCACGATCTTCTGACTGACCGGATCCCAGTCCGGGACCACGAAGTCGCCCGGTCCACCGGGCTGGGAGACGGTGATGGCGTCCTGCAGTGCACCAACCGCGGCGACATCGGCGACATCGTCAGGGTCGACCAGGGTGCGAAAGGCCGCGGCGATGTAGCGGGTTCCGGCGTCCGCACGTGTGATGGTGAGCTCTGCCGGCGCGTAGACGACGGCCGGCACGTAGTGGTCCTCGGTGATGATCTGCAGCGACATGAAGCGCTCCGCGCTGTCGGGCAACGTGATGCTCACCGGCCCGGCGTCCAGATCGAACACCCCCACCGAGTAGAGGGTGTCGCGGTTCTGCCGGATCACCAACTGTTTGTCGACCGGGCTCAGCTCACGGAAGTGGTGCAGCACCCCCAGGCTGCCGTCCTTGACGATGTTGGAGAAGTACACATCGGATTCGGCGCGAACGAAGTTGTCCGGGCTGACATGCAGTGTCATACCCAGACCGTAGCGCTCAGAACAGCTGCGGCAGCGCCATCGCGGAATCCACGGCCAGCGCGCAGAACACGACGGCGAGGTAATTGTTGGACTGCAGGAACAGCCGCAGCGGTTTCACCGGCTCCCCGCGCTTCACGCCCGCGTAGAGCTGATGGGCCATCACCAGGAACCAGGCACCGGCCAGGGCCGCCACCGACGCATACAACCAGCCGGTGGCCAGTGCCAGGCTCAGCGTGGTCAGCACCGTCAGCCAGGTGTAGATCAGGATCTGGCGGGTGACCTGGCGTTCGGTGGCGACGACGGGCAGCATCGGCACGCCGGCGGCTTTGTAGTCTTCCTTGTAGCGCATGGCCAACGCCCAGGTGTGCGGCGGCGTCCAGAAGAAGATGATCAGGAACATCACCAGCGCCGGCCACTGGATCGTGCCGGTGACTGCCGACCAGCCGATCATCACCGGCATGCACCCGGCGGCACCACCCCACACGACGTTCTGCGAGGTGCGCCGTTTGAGCAGCAGGGTGTAGACGAACACGTAGAAGGCGATGGTCGCGAGCGCCAGCACGCCGGAGAGCAGGTTGGTGGTCCACCACAACCAGGCAAAGGACCCCGCGGTCAGCACCAGCCCGAAGATCAGGGCGTGCCGGGTCGGCACCGATGCCCTGGCCAGCGGCCGCAGGGCGGTGCGCTTCATCACCTTGTCGATGTCGGCATCGGCGACGCAGTTCAGGGTGTTGGCGCCGGCGGCGGCCATCATGCCGCCGATCAGGGTGTTCAGGATGAGCAGCGGGTCAACGGTGCCGCGATCGGCCAGCAGCATGGCCGGGATCGTCGTCACCAGCAGCAACTCGATCACGCGCGGCTTCGTCAACGCCAGGTACGAAAGGACCGTGGTTCGTATCCGATTCGGTGCGCCACTGACCGGCCGGCGCTCGCGAATGCTCACGCAAATAACTCCTCGGGCGACGGTCACGCGGGCTTCTACTACAGACGATGGTAGACCGCACCGCAGTCGGCCCCGCACCGCAGGGTGGGTGTGGCGAGTTTGTCCAGCGTTAACGGACGCCTAAACCTGCACCAACCGGTCTGCGGCGGATGACTCCGCCGCACTAGGGTGTTTGAGGTAGCGAAGTCCGCAGCGCGAAGAAATTTAGGAGTGAAGGTAGTGACCACCGCCGAAGAGATAACTGCCCTCACGCAACCGAACCACCCCGACGACTGGTCCGACCTCGACACCGTCGCGGTGGACACCGTGCGCGTGCTGGCCGCCGATGCGGTCCAGAAGGTCGGCAACGGCCACCCCGGTACCGCGATGAGCCTGGCCCCGCTGGCCTACACGCTGTTCCAGCGTCAGCTGCGCCACGATCCCAGTGACGTGCACTGGCTGGGCCGGGACCGCTTCGTGCTGTCGTGTGGGCATTCCAGCCTCACCATCTACCTGCAGCTGTTCCTGGGTGGTTTCGGTCTGGAAATCGAAGACATCGAGGCGCTGCGGACCTGGAAGTCCAAGACCCCGGGCCACCCCGAGTTCCGGCACACCAAGGGCGTCGAGATCACCACCGGCCCGCTGGGCCAGGGACTGGCCTCCGCCGTCGGTATGGCGATGGCCGCCCGCTACGAGCGCGGCCTGTTCGACCCGGATGCGCCGGCCGGCGAGAGCCCGTTCGACCACCACATCTACGTCATCGCCTCCGACGGTGACATCGAAGAGGGCGTGACCAGCGAGGCCTCCTCGCTGGCGGGCACCCAGCAGCTGGGCAACCTGATCGTCTTCTACGACAAGAACCACATCTCGATCGAGCACGACACCGACATCGCGTTGAGCGAAAACGTCGCCGACCGTTACCGCGCCTACGGCTGGCATGTCCAGGAGATCGTCGGCGGCGAGAACGTGGTCGCCATCGAGGAGGCCATCGCCGAGGCCAAAAAGGTGACCGACAAGCCGTCGTTCATCGCGATCCGCACCATCATCGGCTACCCGGCCCCCACGAAGATGAACACCGGCGGCGTGCACGGCTCGGCGCTCGGTGACGACGAGGTCGCCGCCACCAAGAAGATCCTCGGCTTCGACCCGGACAAGACGTTCGAGGTCCGCCCCGAGGTGATCGAACACACCCGCAAGCTCGTCGAGCGTGGCCGCGAGGCGCATGAGAAGTGGCAGACCGGCTTCGACGCCTGGGCCGAGCGTGAACCGGACCGCAAGAAGCTGCTGGACCGGCTGGTCGCCGAGGAACTGCCCGAGGGCTGGGACGCCGACATCACCCATTGGGAGCCCGGCTCCAAGGCGGTCGCGACCCGCGCCGCGTTCGGACAGGTGCTCAACGACGTGGCCCCGAAGCTGCCCGAATTGTGGGGCGGCTCAGCCGATCTCGCGGGCAGCAACAACACCACCATCAAGGGTGTGAAATCGTTCGGTCCGCCGAGCATCTCCACCGAGGACTTCAGCGCCGACTGGTACGGCCGGGTCCTGCACTTCGGTATCCGTGAGCACGCGATGGGCTCGATCCTGTCCGGCATCGTGCTGCACGGGCCGACCCGGGCCTTCGGCGGAACCTTCCTGCAGTTCTCCGACTACATGCGCCCCGCGGTCCGACTGGCCTCGCTGATGGTGATCGACACCATCTACATCTGGACCCACGATTCCATCGGGCTCGGCGAGGACGGCCCCACCCACCAGCCGATCGAGCACCTGTCCGCGTTGCGCGCCATCCCGAACCTGGCGGTCGTCCGCCCGGGTGACCCGAACGAGACGGCGTACGCGTGGAAGAGCATCATCGCCCGCGGCAACAAGGCCGGCCCGGTCGGATTCATCCTCACCCGCCAGGGTATTCCGGTCCTGGAAGGCACTGACGCCGACGGTGTGGCCAAGGGTGGGTACGTGCTCGGTGGTGACAACGCGGCCGATGCCGAGGTGATCATCATCGCGACCGGTTCCGAGCTACAGCTCGCCGTCGAAGCCAAGAAGTTGTTGGCCGACAAGGACATCGTGGCCGCCGTGGTGTCGATGCCCTGCGTCGAATGGTTCGAGTCCCAACCCAAGGAGTACCGCGATTCGGTGCTGCCGCCCGACGTGTCGGCGCGGGTGGCGGTCGAGGCCGGTATCGCGCAGTCCTGGCACAAGCTCGTCGGCGACACCGGCGAGATCATCTCGATCGAGCACTACGGCGAATCCGCCGATGACAAGACGTTGTTCCGTGAGTTCGGCTTCACCGCTGAAGCCGTCGTCGCTGCTGCCGAACGCACTTTGGACAACTGACCGCCTTGCGGTCGGAAGACAACTAGGAAGTAAGGCCAAACATCATGTCTCAGAACCCGAATCTCGCAGCACTGTCGGCCGCAGGCGTCTCCGTGTGGCTCGATGACCTGTCCCGCGAACGCCTGCAGTCCGGCAACCTCGCCGAACTGATCGCCACCAAGAGCGTCGTCGGCGTCACCACCAACCCGTCGATCTTCCAGGCCGCCCTGTCCAAGGGCAACGCCTATGACGAGCAGGTCAATGAACTCGCCGCGACCGGCTCGGATGTGGACGCCACGATTCTGGCCGTCACCACCGACGATGTCCGCAATGCCTGCGATCTGTTCACCAAGCAGTACGAGGCGTCCGACGGTGTCGACGGCCGGGTGTCCATCGAGGTCGACCCGCGCCTGGCGCACGACACCGAGAAGACCGTCGAACAGGCCAAAGAGCTCTGGAAGATCGTCGACCGGCCCAACCTGCTCATCAAGATTCCGGCGACGCTGGCCGGTCTGCCCGCCATCACCGAGGTGATCGCCGAGGGCATCTCGGTGAACGTGACGCTGATCTTCTCGGTGGAGCGGCACCGTGCGGTCATCGACGCGTACCTGAGCGGGCTGGAGAAGGCCAAGGACGCCGGCCACGATCTGTCCAAGATCCATTCCGTCGCTTCGTTCTTCGTGTCCCGGGTGGACAGCGAGATCGATGCCCGGCTGGACAAGATCGGCACCCAGGCAGCGCTGGATCTGCGCGGTCAGGCCGGTGTGGCCAATGCCCGCCTCGCCTACGCCGCCTACGAGGAAGAGTTCGGTGGCGAACGCTTCGCCGCACTGAAGAGTGCGGGGGCCCGGGCGCAGCGCCCGCTGTGGGCGTCCACGGGCGTCAAGAATCCCGACTACTCGGACACCCTCTACGTCACCGAACTGGTCGCGCCGAACACGGTGAACACCATGCCGGAGAAGACCATGGACGCCGTCGCCGACCACGGTGTGGTCACCGGTGACACCGTCAGCGGGACCGCAGATGCCGCACAGGGCGTGTTCGACGGACTGGTCGAGGTCGGTGTCGATCTCGACGATGTGTTCAAGGTCCTCGAAGACGAGGGCGTCGAGAAGTTCGAGAAGTCCTGGGCCGAGTTGCTCGAAGCCACCCAGGGACAGCTCGACGCCGCGAAGAAATGACCGAGACCGCTGCCGCCTGGCACAACCCGCTGCGGGACAAACGCGACAAGCGCATGCCCCGCATCGCGGGGCCCTGCGCGGTGGTGATCTTCGGGGTCACCGGCGACCTGGCCCGCAAGAAGCTGATGCCGGCGATCTACGACCTGGCCAACCGCGGTCTGTTGCCGCCGAGTTTCGCGCTGGTCGGGTTCGCCCGGCGCGACTGGGCGGACGAGGACTTCTCGAAAGTCGTCTACGACGCCGTCAAACAGCACGCACGCACACCGTTCCGCCAGGAGGTGTGGGACCGGCTGGCGGAGGGATTCCGGTTCGTCCAGGGCGCTTTCGATGATGACGAGGCCTTCGGCCGGCTCGCCGAAACTCTGCACACCCTGGACACCGAACGCGGCACCGGCGGCAATCACGCGTTCTACCTCTCGATCCCGCCGAAGGCGTTCCCGCAGGTGCTCGAGCAGCTGTCGCGGTCGGGTCTGGCCGAGAAGCCGGGCGACACCTGGAGCCGGGTCGTCATCGAGAAACCGTTCGGACACGACCTGTCCAGCGCCGAGGAGCTCAACGCCCTGGTCAACAGCGTCTTCCCGGAATCCTCGGTGTTCCGCATCGACCACTACCTGGGCAAGGAGACGGTGCAGAACATCCTGGCGCTACGGTTCGCCAACGAGATGTTCGAACCCATCTGGAACGCGCACTACGTCGATCACGTGCAGATCACCATGGCCGAGGACATCGGCCTCGGCGGACGTGGCGGTTACTACGACGGTGTCGGCGCCGCGCGCGATGTCATCCAGAACCACCTGATCCAGCTGCTCGCGCTGACCGCGATGGAGGAGCCGGTCAACTTCTCCCCCGCCGAGTTGCAGGCCGAGAAGATCAAGGTGCTCGGCGCCAGCCGGCTCGCCGAGCCGCTGGACGAGACCACCTCCCGCGGTCAGTACGCGGCGGGCTGGCAGGGCGGCGAGAAGGTGGTCGGGCTGCTCGACGAGGAGGGATTCTCCAAGACCTCGCTCACCGAGACGTTCGCGGCCATCACCGTGGACGTCGACACCCGACGGTGGGCGGGCGTGCCGTTCTACCTGCGCACCGGAAAGCGCTTGGGCCGCAGGGTCACCGAGATCGCACTGGTCTTCAAGCGGGCACCTCATCTGCCCTTCGACGCCACCATGACCGAAGAGCTGGGCAAGAACGCGCTGGTGATCCGGGTACAGCCCGACGAGGGCATCACCCTGCGGTTCGGGTCCAAGGTGCCCGGAAACGCCATGGAGGTCCGCGATGTCAGCATGGACTTCTCCTACGGCTCGGCGTTCGCCGAGGAGTCGCCGGAGGCCTACGAGCGGCTGATCCTGGACGTGCTGCTCGGCGAGCCGTCGCTGTTCCCGGTCAATGCCGAAGTCGAATTGTCCTGGAAGATCCTGGATCCCGCGCTGGAGTACTGGGCGTCGCACGGCACACCGGATACCTACGAGTCGGGCACCTGGGGCCCGGAGTCGGCGTTCGAGATGCTGCACCGGACCGGGCGCGAATGGAGGCGACCGTGATGAACGCTCGCGCGAAGAACCGAGGATCCCGATGATCATCGATCTGCCGGACACCAACACAGGTGCCATCAACAAGAAGATCGTCGCTCTGCGTGAAGAGGGTGGCGCGATCACCCTGGGCCGGGTACTCACACTGGTGATCGCCCCGGATACCGAAGCAGTCCTGGAGGATTCGATCGAGGCGGCCAACGCCGCCAGCCGCGAGCACCCCTGCCGGGTCATCGTGGTGATCCCCGGGGACCGGCTCAGCGAGGAGGCCCGCCTCGACGCGCAGCTGCGGGTCGGCAGCGATGCCGGCGCCAACGAGGTGGTGGTGCTGCGACTGTCCGGTCCGCTGGCCAACCACGCCAGCAGCGTCGTGACCCCGTTCCTGCTGCCCGACACCCCGGTGGTGACCTGGTGGCCCGACCTCGCGCCCGAGGTACCCGCACAGGACCCGCTGGGCCGCTTGGCGATCCGCCGGATCACCGATGCCACCAACGGCGAGAACCCGCTGGCCTGTATCAAGAGCAGGCTGGCCGGCTACACCGCCGGCGACACCGACCTGGCCTGGAGCCGGATCACCTACTGGCGCGCCCTGCTGACCGCCGCCGTGGATCAGGCACCGCACGAGCCGATCACCGAGGTGGTGGTGTCCGGGCTCAAGGAAGAGCCCGCGCTCGACATCCTGGCCGGCTGGCTGGTCGGCCGGCTGGACTGCCCCGTCACCCGCGCGGTCGGCGAACTGAAGATCGAACTGACCCGGCCCAGTGAGACGATCGTGCTGAGCCGTCCGCAGGATGGGGTGACGGCGACGCTCACCCGCACCGGAAAGCCGGACGCCCAGATTCCGTTGGCCCGCAGGGAAACCCGCGATTGCCTGGCCGAAGACATGCGGCGCCTGGACGCCGACGAGATCTACTTGGAAGCGCTGCGCGGAATCGACAAGGTGACTTATGTCTGAACAGCTGATCGAAACGTACGTCGACGCAGGCGAACTCGCCGCCGCAGCCGGAGCCCGGCTGGTCGGCGCCATCACCTCGGCGATCGGCAATCGTGGGCAGGCATCCATCGTCCTGACCGGCGGCACCGTCGGGATTGCCCTGCTGCGTCACGTCGCCGCCTACGCCCCCGACGTGGACTGGTCCAAGGTGCAGCTGTTCTGGGGCGATGAGCGCTTCGTGCCCGCCGAGGACGCCGACCGCAACTACCGCCAGGCGCGCGAGGCGCTGCTGGAGACCATCTCCATCCCGTCGGCGAACGTGCACGAGATGGCGGCCAGCGACGGTGAGTTCGGCGACGATATCGAGCGGGCGGCCCAGGCCTACGAGAAGCTGCTGCCCGCGGAGTTCGATGTGCACCTGCTCGGAATGGGCGGTGAGGGCCACATCAACTCGCTGTTCCCCGACACCGACGCGGTGCGCGAGGACTCACGGCTGGTCATCGCCGTCACCGAGTCCCCCAAGCCCCCGCCGCGCCGCATCACGCTGACGCTGCCCGCGGTGCGCCGGGCCCGTGAGGTGTGGCTGGTGGTGGCCGGAGCCGAGAAGGCCGAGGCGGCCGCGGCCGCGATCGGCGGTGCCGCGGCGGTCGACATTCCCGCGGCGGGTGCGATCGGCCGGGAAGCCACCGTGTGGCTGCTGGACAAGGCCGCCGCGAGCAAGCTGCCGGGCCGAACCTAGGCGTTCTTGCCCCGGGCGACCAGCTGCCACCGGTCGATCACGTGACCGTCGTCGACGACGACGTACTCGTCGAACAAGTTCACGGCCGTACAGATGTGATTGGGCAGCACGGAGACCATGTCTCCGACGGCGAGGCCCGAGGTGTCCACGTCGTCGAGCATGCCGTGATGCTCCGAAACCCTGCTGACCACCGCATTTCCCAGCTCGGGGACGGTCCCGAAGCCGGCCAGCCAGCTCGGCCGCTCACCGGTGAGCGCTTTCGATCCGGCGTCGATAACCACCCGTCCGTCGCGTGAACTGACCACGGTGGCCGCGATCCAGGCGGCGCAGCCGTCGCGCCGCTGGGCGTCCAGCGCGACCTGTTGACGGTCCCCGAACACGTATGTCCCCGGGCGCTCTTCGGTGACGACGGGCGGGCGGGCGGCGCGCCAGGTGGGTGTCGACCCCGCGCTCACCACGGAGACGGCGAAACCCGCGTCCTTCAGCGCGCGTGCCGCGTGTTCCAGGTGATCTCCCTCGTCGGTGCCGGCGGCGTGCGGTGCATCGGGACCGGCGTACGCGTGGCCGCCGTGGGTGAAGACACCGGCGACGCTCAAACCCAGTCGCCGGCACTGCGCGGCCAGCGCGGCCGCCTCCGTCGCCCGTACCCCGGTCCGGTGCTGTCCGCTGTCGATCTCGATCACCACGGAGAACTCTGTGCCCCCGGACGCCTCGGCGATGGCCGCGGCGCCCGCGGCACTCTCGACCCCGACACGGAGCCGGACACGCTCGGTGAGTTCGCGGAATCGACTCGCTTTGGCGCCGACCGGCACCACGGGGTAGGCGATGAAGATGTCGTCGACCCCGTGACGGGCGAATGCCTGCGCTTCCGAGATCGTCGCGACGGTGATGCCGACGGCGCCCGCCGCCATCTGGAGCTCGGCGATCTGGATGCTCTTGTGCGTTTTGGCATGCGGGCGCAGATCGACCGCCTTGGCGCGCGCACTTTCCGCCATCGCCGTCACGTTGGTCTTCAGCCGCCCGAGATCGAGCACCAGGGCCGGTGTTTCGACATCGAGCGGTCGGGTCACCACCGTCGCCATTGAAGCAGAGTTCTCACTCGTCGGGCCGGAGTTCTGGGCACTGGTCGGCCAGCGCCTCGCCGTAGCCGGCCAGATAGTCGGCGACCGCCCGGGCCGAACCGGCGTCGGGACGCAGCCGCGGGCTTCCGTCACAGAAGTTCGCCATACAAGATCAGACGCACCTTGGCGGGTTTTGGTTCCCCGGCCGCCATACTGACCCCATGGCAGACAAAGGCGACGGCCGTACCCGTCCGGCGACGCGGCGTATCAAGACACTGACGCAGGCGGCCCTGAACGCCGACGCCACCGTCGTCCAGGTGGAGACACTGCTCACCGACCTCGACCGCACCGTGGTCACGCTGAACCATTCGATCGGTGACCTCGACGTCACCCTCGACCGGTTCAACAAGACCATCACCAGCATCGACGAACTGGCACCGCGCCTGATCGCCATGGTGGAACGGCTCGAGCAGATCGTGTCCCGCGTGGAGGCCATCGTGGAGATCGGCGAGGCCGTCGCGTCACCGCTGGCCACCGTGGAGAGTGCGATCCGCGGCGCCGTCTCGCAGGTTCGCCGGGTGGCCCGGCTCTGAGATCTCAGCCGGAGTTACGCAGCGCGCTGGCCAGCCCGCTCATGGTCAGCAGGATGCCGCGCTGCACGAGTTCGTCCTCGTCGCCGGATCGGAACCGGCGCAGCAGTTCGACCTGCAGGTGGTTCAGCGGCTCCAGGTAGGGGAACCGGTTGAACACCGACCGGGCCAGCGCCGGGTTGTCGGCCAGCAGGTCATCCTGGCCGGTGATCAGGCCGTGGATCCGCACCGTGCGCTCGTGTTCGGCGACGATCTTGTCGAACACCCGGGCCCGCAGATCCTCGTCGGCGACCAGTTCGGAATACCGGGCGGCCAGGCCCAGATCCGATTTCGCCAGCACCTGAGCCATGTTCGAGAGCACCGTCCGGAAGAACGGCCAGCGCTCATACAGGTCGCGCAGCGTGTCCAGCTTGGCGTCGTCGCCGGCGATGTACTCCTCGAACGCGGTACCGGTGCCGTACCAGCCGGGCAGCATCACCCTGGACTGGCTCCAGGCCAGCACCCACGGGATCGCCCGCAGATCGGAGATGGCGGTGGTGGGTTTGCGCGAGGTCGGGCGACTGCCGATGTTGAGCGCGCCGATCTCACTGACCGGTGTCGATTCCTTGAAGTACTCCACGAATCCCGGTGTCTCATGCACCAGTTCGGCATAGGCCCGCTGTGCCCGGGCCGCCAGGTCGTCGAGCACCGCGTAGGCACTCTCCGCGAAGTCCCCCAGCCCCTCCGTATCGAGCAGGGTGGATTCCAGGGTCGCCGCCAGCAGGGTCTCCAGGTTGCGGTGCGCGATCCTCGGCTCGGCGTACTTGGCGGCGATCACCTCACCCTGTTCGGTGATCCGCAGCGACCCCTTCACCGCACCGGGCGGTTGCGCCAGGATCGCGTCATAGCTGGGTCCACCGCCGCGCCCGACGGTGCCGCCGCGACCGTGGAACAGCCGCAAGCGGATTCCGGTCTTACGCGCCGATTCGACCAGCTCCAGTTCGGCCCGGTACAGCGCCCAGTTCGCCGCCAGGTAGCCGCCGTCCTTGTTGGAGTCCGAATAGCCCAGCATCACTTCCTGGTGACCGTGGCGCGCGGCGACCGCCGCCGCGTAGACCGGTACGTCCAGGGCGGCTTCCAGGATCGCGGATCCGCGCTGCAGATCGTCGATGGTCTCGAACAGTGGCACGATGCCCACGGGTGCGTACGGTGCGTCGCCCGAGACGTCCAGCAGGCCGGCCTCCTTGAGCAGCACCGCCGCCTCCAGCATGTCCGACACCGATTGGCACATCGAGATGATGTAGTTCGGAACCGCTTCGCGCCCGAACACCTGCACCGCGCGCGCCGCCGCCGTCACGATGCCCAGTTCCTTCGTGGCCAGCTCCGACAGATCGGCGCCGGGACCGATCAGCGGGCGCCGCGTGCCGATCTCGGCGGCCAGCAGTGTCACCCGCTCATCTTCGGGCAGCGAGGCGTAATCGGGATGGACGCCGGCCCAGGCCAGCAGCTCCGCGATCACCTGTTCGTGCACCTCGGAGTTCTGCCGCATATCGAGTCCGGAAAGGTGAAAACCGAAGACCCGCACCGCTTCCCGCAACCGGCCCAGCCGATCGTCGGCGAGCACCGCGGAGCCGTTGGCGCGCAGCGATGCGTCGACGGCGTCGAGATCGTCGAGCAGCTGGATGGGCGTGTCGTAGGCCGGCAGCCCCAGATCGAGTCCGTGTTCGGGCCGGCGGTCCAGGATCTGCGCGGCGGTGGCGGTAAGCCGGGCGTGGATGACCCGCAACGCGCGCCGGTAGGGCTCATCGCTGCGGGCGGGCTCGGCGCAGGCATCCGCCAGCGCCTCCACATCGGCGCTGACCCGCACCAGCCGCGCCGACATCGACAGTTCCTCCTCCAGCGTGGTGATCTCGCCGAAGTAGTGGGTGAACGCCGTGAACGCGGCCCGTCCGGTGGCCAGCCGCACCACATCGGCGGTCACGTTCGGGTTGCCGTCGCGGTCGCCACCGATCCAGGAGCCGGGCCGCAGGATCGGCTCGGCCAGCAGCGCCGTATCGGGGAACCGTTCCTGCAGGGCGGTGCGGACCTCGGCGTTCACCCGCGGGATGACGTCGAGGAAGGCGGCCGGGTAGTAGCGCAGCCCGGTCTCGATCTCGTCGGAGATCTTCAGCCGGGACAGCCGCACCAGGGCGGTCTGCCACAACGTGAGGATGTGCCTGCGCAGTTCGGTCTCGATATCGCGGCCGGTATCGGTGCGGGTATGCCCGTGCAGGCGCAGCCGCATCAATTCGGTGATGTGGTGCTGGGTGTCGAACACGGTGCGGCGACGGGTCTCGGTCGGGTGTGCGGTGATCACCGGCGACACCAGCGCTCCGGTCAGTGCATCGGCGACCGCGGCGGCGTCGAGCTGTGCGTCATCGAGCTTGAGGTAGGTGGCGGCCAGGCTGCTGTCCTGCGGCGGCTCCCCGGCGGCCTCGTGCACCGCTCTGCGCCGTTCCCTGTGGATGTCCTCGGCCACGTTGGCCAGCAAGGCAAAATGGGTGAACGCCCGGATCACCGGGATGGCCTGGTGCACGTCGATATCGCGGAACAGTCCGGCGAGCTCGCCACGGTCGATCTCCGAGCGCCGCACCCGGAAGGATTCCACCCGGGCCCGTTCCACCAGATCGAACACCGCGTCACCGTTCTGGTCGCGGACGGTGTCACCCAGGATCGCGCCGAGCAACCGGATGTCCTCGCGCATCGGCTCGGTGGCTTCACGTCCGACCTGCGTGCGATGTACCGATCCCATGGGGGCGAGCGCAATGTCAGTACCGTCAGCCATCCACCGATTATCGACGCCGGCCGGCGTACCCGCAGAACGAGGGGTGATCAGAGGATGATCAACAGCATCAGCAGGCTCACCGCGACGCTGACCGCCAGCACCACCAGGATCGGGATCAGCCCGCGGTAGCGCTGCGGCGGCGGGCCCAGTGAGCCTTTACCGAGGGTCCACAACGGTGGTTTGTACTCGATCTCGGTCCACTGCCCGGCGGCCACCTCCACGTCATGGTCGGCGGGGCCCATCCGGGCGGGCGCCAGATAGCGCAGATGCACGTGAATCCGGTAGCGGCCCGGCGGCGCGGGGATGCTGTTGCGTCCTTGGCGCGGTTCCGGGAACGGCCGGCCGTTCACGATGATCACCGGCGGCGCCAGCCGCGCCCAGGACACCGGCAGCGGCGGTGACTTCAGGGTGAGGATCACACCCTCGCCCGGTGGCGGTCCGTGCCGCTGCGGGTCGGTCAAACGTTGTACTTGATGCGCAGCGCCATACCGACGATCGATACCAGCCAGATGCCGATGACGAAGAGCGTCAGGCGGTCCAGGTTCTTCTCCACCACGGTCGAACCGGACAGGCTGGACTGCACGCCACCACCGAAGAGTGTCGAGAGACCGCCGCCCTTGGCCCGGTGCAGCAGCACGAGCAGCACCACCAGAAGACTGGTGATGATCAGCACGATCTGCAGCGCGAGTTCCATGCCGCAGAGTTTACCGGGTGCGTTTCCGTCTTTCCGGAGCGACCCGCGTTACGGCAGCGGCCCCCCGGCAGCGATCGCGGACAGGGTGGCGAACTGCTCGCCGTCCAACGAGGCGCCACCGACCAGCGCACCGTCCACATCGGTCTGGCCGACGATCTCGCCGACGTTCTTGGCATTGACCGATCCGCCGTAGAGCACCCGCACACCGGCGGCGATCTCCTTCGACGACAGCGCGGCCAGTTCCGTTCTGATGGCCGCGCACACCTCCTGCGCATCCGCGGCACTGGCCACCCGGCCGGTGCCGATCGCCCACACCGGTTCGTAGGCGATCACCACCTGCTTGATCTGCTCCGCGGACAGCCCGGCCAGCGAGCCGCGCAACGAGTTGACGTTGAAATCGACGTGATCCCCGGCTTCACGCACGTCGAGTTGCTCACCGATGCACACGATCGGGGTGAGCCCGTGCTTGAGCGCGGCCAGCGCCTTGGCCGCCACCAGCGCGTCATCCTCGTGGTGGTAGGTGCGACGCTCGGAATGCCCGACGACGGCGAAGGTTACACCCAGCTTGGCCAGGAACGCGCCGCTGATCTCCCCGGTGTAGGCACCGGAATCATGCTGGGACACGTCCTGGGCCCCGTAGGTCAGCCGCAACTTGTCCCCGTCCACCAGGGTCTGCACACTTCGCAGATCGGTGAACGGCGGGATGACGGTGACATCGACCTTGTCGAAGTACTTGTCCGGCAACGCGAATGCGATTTTCTGCACCAGCGCGATGGCCTCGAAATGATTGAGGTTCATCTTCCAGTTGCCGGCGATCAGCGGCTTACGTGCCATATCAAGACTCCAGGACGTCTATGCCGGGCAGGGTTTTGCCCTCGAGGTATTCCAGCGACGCGCCGCCGCCGGTCGAGATGTGCGAGAAGCCGTCATCGGGCAGGCCGAGCTGACGCACCGCGGCAGCCGAGTCGCCGCCGCCGACGACGCTGAACGCGCCCTTGCCGGTGGCACCGATGATCGCCTCGGCGACACCCTTGGTGCCCGCGGCGAAGGCCGGGAACTCGAACACGCCCATCGGCCCGTTCCAGAACACCGTCTTGGCGTTGGACAACAGCGCGGTGAAACGCTTGACCGACTCGGGGCCGATGTCCAGGCCCATCTTGCCGTCCGGGATCTTGTCGGCAGCCACCGTCTCGTGCGGCGAATCCGCGGCGAACCCGTCGGCCACCTCGATGTCCACCGGCAGGTGGATGACGTCGCCGTAGGTTTCCAGCAGCTTCTTGCAGGTGTCGATCATCTCCACCTGACACAGCGAGTCGCCCACCGAAAGCCCCTGCGCGGCAAGGAAGGTGTAGCACATGCCGCCGCCGATGACGATGCTGTCGGCCTTGGTCGCCAGGTTCTCGATGACCGCGAGCTTGTCGGACACCTTGGAACCGCCGAGCACCACCGCGTAGGGCCGCTCGGACGAGCTGGTCAGCTGCTCGAGTACCTTCACCTCGGTGGCCACCAGCGTCCCCGCGTAATGCGGCAGCAGGGTGGCGACGTCGAACACCGAGGCCTGCTTGCGGTGCACCACCCCGAAACCGTCGGAGACGAAGGCACCCGGCGAACCGTCGGCGCCCTCGACCAGTCCGGCCAGCGCCGTGGCCAGCGCCCGGCGTTCGGCGTCGTCCTTGCTGGTCTCGCGCGCGTCGAAACGGATGTTCTCCAGCAACAGCACATCACCGTCGGTGAGGCCCTCGGCACGCGCCAAGGCGTCGGTGCCGACCACGTCACCGGCGAGCTGGACGTGGCGTCCCAGCTGTTCGGACAGCGCCGCGGCCACCGGTGCCAGCGAGAACTTCGGGTCCGGCTCGCCCTTGGGGCGGCCGAGGTGAGCGGTCACGACGACCTTGGCGCCGGCCTCGGCCAGCGCCTTCAGCGTCGGCACCGAGGCGATGATGCGGCCGGGATCGGTGATGGCACCGTTGTCGTCGAGAGGGACGTTCAGGTCGGAGCGCACGAGCACGCCCCGACCTTCGACACCCTCGGCCAACAGGTCGGAAAGTGTTGCAACCACTGTTTCTCTTTCCCGTCGCTTCGCTCGCCCCGACTAGAGCGACTTACCAACCAGCGCAACCAGATCCACGAGGCGGTTGGAGTAGCCCCACTCGTTGTCGTACCAGGAGACGACCTTGGCCTGGTTGTCGATGACCTTGGTCAGGCCCGAGTCGAACAGCGAGCTGTGCGGGTCGGTGACGATATCGCTGGAGACGATCGGCGCGTCGTAGTACTTGAGGATGCCCTTGAGCTTGCCCTCGGCGGCGGCCTTCATGGCGGCGTTGATCTCGTCGGCGGTGGCCGACTTCTTCAGCTCGGCGGTCAGGTCGGTGACCGATCCCGTGGGGATCGGCACCCGCAGTGCGTAGCCGTCCAGCTTGCCCTTGAGTTCGGGCAGCACCAGGCCGATGGCCTTGGCCGCTCCGGTGGAGGTGGGCACGATGTTGATGGCGGCGGCGCGGGCGCGACGCAGGTCGCTGTGCGGGCCGTCCTGCAGGTTCTGATCCTGGGTGTAGGCGTGGATCGTGGTCATCAGGCCCTTGACGATGCCGAACTCGTCGTTGAGCACCTTGGCCAGCGGACCGAGGCAGTTCGTGGTGCACGAGGCGTTGGAGATGATGTTCTGGCTGCCGTCGTACTTGTCGTCGTTGACGCCGAGCACGATGGTGATGTCCTCATCGCTGGCGGGCGCGGAGATGATGACCTTCTTGGCACCGGCGTCCAGGTGCCCCTGGGCCTTGTCGCGCTTGGTGAAGATGCCGGTGGACTCCACGACGATGTCGACGCCCAGGTCGCCCCAGGGCAGCGCCGCCGGGCCTTCCTTGACCTCGAGGGCCTTGATCTTGGTGTCGCCGACGACGATGGTGTCCTCACCCTCCAGGGTGACGTCGTAGGGCAGCCGGCCCAGGATCGAGTCGAACTTCAGCAGATGCGCCAGGGAGGCGTTCGAGGTCAGGTCGTTGACCGCGATGATCTCGATGTCGGTGTTCTTGCCTGCGGTCTTCTGCGCGTCGAGGGCGCGGAAGAAGTTGCGCCCGATGCGGCCGAAGCCGTTGACGCCTACCCGAATGGTCACAGTGTCTCTCCTAGATCGTCGAGGGAAATCGCGGTGAACTGCTCGCAGGCCAGCCTAGTGGTGACGGCTTCGGCACGTGCACGCTGGTCAGGCGTCCTCGAGCAGATCCGGGGTGACCGCCGACTCGGTGTCGGGAATACCGTCCTGCTTGGCCTTGCGGTCGGCCATCGACAGCAGCCGCCGAATCCGGCCTGCCACCGCGTCTTTGGTCATCGGCGGCTCGGCCAGCCGGCCCAGCTCCTCCAGCGAGGCCTGCCGGTGCTCGACCCGCAATCGCCCGGCCTGCGCCAGATGGTCCGGGACGGTGTCACCGAGGATGTTCAGCGCCCGCTCCACCCGGGCCGCGGCCGCGACCGCCGCCCGCGCCGAGCGCCGCAGGTTGGCGTCGTCGAAATTGGCCAGCCGGTTGGCTGTCGCCCGGACCTCGCGCCGCATCCGGCGTTCCTCCCAGGTGAGCCGGGTGTCCTGGGCGCCCATCCTGGTCAGCAGGGCCCCGATCGCCTCGCCATCGCGCACCACCACCCGGTCGCTGCCACGCACCTCGCGGGCCTTGGCGCTGATGCCGAGCCGGCGCGCCGCGCCGACCAGTGCCAGCGCCGCCTCCGGGCCCGGGCAGCTGACCTCCAGCGCCGACGAACGCCCGGGCTCGGTGAGCGAACCGTGCGCCAAAAACGCACCCCGCCAGGCTGCCTCGGCATCATTGACACTGCCGCCGACCACCTGGGCGGGCAGCCCACGCACCGGGCGGCCGCGCAGATCGAGCAGCCCTGTTTGTCTCGCCAAGGCTTCACCGTCCTTGGCGACCCGCACCACGTAGCGGGTGCTCTTGCGGATACCGCTGGCCGACAGCACGTGCACCACGGCGCTGTAGCCGTACAGATCGTGGATGTCCTTGCGCAGTCGGCGCGCGATGATGCCCAGGTCCACTTCGGCCTCGACCACGACCCGGCCGGCGACGATGTGCAGACCGCCGGCGAAGCGCAGCAGCGCCGACACCTCGGCGCGGCGCGCGCTGACCGAATTCACGACCAGGCGGCTCAGCTCGTCCTTGACCTCGGCCGTCATCGCCACGAGTCGTCCCCCCTCGGTCCGTTCACTGTCTGTTGTCCGTCCTGGTCCTGCGCACCGGGCGGGCCGGGCCCCCGGCCGCGCACTCGCACCCCTTCCAGCGCCGCTGCCAGCATCGACGGGTCGTGTAACTGTGTACCAGGTCGGGATACGGCGGCAAACTCCACGTTCGCGCCGAGGAGCGTGGCGGTTCGTGCCAGTTGTTCGCGCTCCCGGTCACTGGGAACCCGCGAGGCGTCGATGATGATGTCGTCCACCTGAAATCCGGGAGCGTGCTGGGCCAGGACGTGAATGTGACGTTCGGCGGAGAATCCTGCGGTCTCCCCCGGCTCGGCCGCCAGATTCAGTACCAGCGCCCGCCGCGCGGTGGTCGCGTTCAGTGCCGACGCCAACCCGGGAACGAGCACATGCGGGATCACACTGGTGAACCACGACCCGGGCCCCAGCACCACCAGATCGGCGGCCATGATCGCGTCGACCGCCTGCCGGGTCGCGGGCGGATCGCCCGGGAGCAGCCGTACCCGGCGCACCTGGCCCACCGTGGTCGCGACGGCGACCTGCCCGCGGATCACCCGGAACATCCGCGGATCGGATTCCAGCCCCGCCACATCCGCCTCGATCTGCAGCGCCAGCGGGCACATCGGCAGCACGCGGCCCTTGAGGTCCAGGATGCGACCCAGTTCGTCGAGCGCGGCCACCGGATCGGCGAGCACCTCGCTGAGCCCGGCGAGCAGCAGGTTGCCGATCGGGTGACCGGCCAGCGCGCCGCTGCCGCCGAAGCGGTGCTGGATGATCGTCGCCCACAGCCGTCCGTGGGGTGAGTCAGAGGCCAACGCGGCCAGGGCCATTCGCAGATCACCGGGCGGCACGACATCGAGTTCGCTGCGCAGCCGCCCCGAGGAACCACCATCGTCGGCGACGGTCACGACGGCGGTGACATGCGGGGTGAGCCGGCGGGCCGCCGACAGCGTCGCGTACAGGCCGTGCCCGCCACCGAGTGCGACGATGCGCGTGGGACCGGCCGTCATTCGCGACCCAGATCCCGGTGCAGCGCCCGCACCGTCAGATGGTCATCGGCTTCCAGGCGGCCGGCCAGCGCCTCGGCGATGGCGACACTGCGGTGTTTGCCGCCGGTGCAGCCGATGGCGACCGTCATGTACCGCTTCCCTTCCCGGCGGTAGCCCTCGATCACCACCCCCAGCAGCCGATGATAGGTATCGAGGAATTCCGCGGCACCGTCCTGACCGAGCACGTAGTCGCGCACCGCCGGATGCTGTCCGGTGTGCGGGCGCAGATCGTCCACCCAGTGCGGGTTGGGCAGGAACCGGACATCCATGACGGTGTCGGCGTCCATCGGCAGCCCGTACTTGTAACCGAAGGACTCCACGGTGACATTGGTGTGCGCGACAGCCTCGCTGCCGAAGGCCCGTTCGATGCTCTCCCGCAGCGCGGGCACCGCAAGCGTCGTGGTGTCGATGACCAGGTCGGCGACCGCGCGCACCGGGGCCAGCATGGCTCGCTCGGCGGTAATGCCTTCGGCCAGAGTCTGATTGCCCTGTAAGGGGTGGCTACGGCGGTTCTGCTCGTAGCGGCGCACCAGGATCTCGTCGGCCGCTTCCATGAACAGCACCCGGGGCCGGATACCGCGGGTGGCCAGCTCGTTGCGTACCGAATCCAGGTCACCGGTGAATCCGCGCGACCGAACGTCCATCACCAGCGCCAGCTGGGTGATGCGGGAACCGGCGGCCAGACCCAGGTCGACCATCCGCGCGATCAGTTCGGGTGGCAGGTTGTCGGCGACGTACCAGCCGAGGTCTTCGAGCACTTTGGCGGCGGTGCCGCGGCCGGCGCCCGACAATCCGGTGACCAGGACGACTTCGATGCCTGATTCCTCGCTCATTCGCTGGTCTGCCACTCCGATTTCTGTTCTGAGTTCTTCTCGGCTGGTCGTTCGGTCGGTTGGTCCTCAGCTCGATCATCGTGCACAACCGGCTCTGGCGTGTCCGAATCGATGGGCGTGTCCATCTCATCACCTGCCGCCCCGGAGGCCGCAACCCCCAGCGCTTCCAACACCGCCTTGGCGGTCGCGACGCCGATACCGGGCACCGCGGTGATCTCCTCGACGCTGGCCGCGCGCAACCGCGAGACCGAACCGAAGTGCGTCACCAATGCCTTTCGCCGGTGCTCCCCCAATCCTCGCACCGAATCCAGCGCCGAGGCGGTCATCCGCTTGGACCGCTTGCTGCGATGGAAGGTGATCGCGAAGCGGTGGGCTTCGTCACGGATGCGCTGCAACAGGTAGAGCCCCTCACTGGTACGCGGGAAGATCACCGGGTCCGCCGACGGACCGGGCACCCAGACCTCTTCCAGGCGCTTGGCCAACCCGATCACGGCGACATCGGTCACCCCGAGATCCCGCAGCGCGGCGGCCGCGGCGTTCACCTGCGGAGCGCCGCCGTCGACGACGTAGAGGTTGGGCGGGTAGGCGAATCTTCGCGACTTGCCCTCGGCCACCATCGGCTGTTCGGCATCGGCGACGTGCCGGGCGAACCGGCGCCGGGTGACCTCGGCGATGGACGCGACGTCATCGGAGCGGCCATCGCCGGCAGCCTCCCGGATGGCGTAGTGCCGATAGTCGGATTTGCGCGGCAGACCGTCCTCGAAGACCACCAGCGAGGCCACCACATCGGTGCCCTGGACATGGCTGATGTCGACACATTCGATCCGCAGCGGCGCATCGGGGAGATCCAGCGTCTCCTGGATGTTCTGCAGCGCTTCGGATCTGGCGTTGAAGTCGCCGGCCCGCTTGAGTTTGTGCTGCGCCAGCGCGTCCTGGGCGTTGCGCTGCACCGTCTCGGCCAGCGTCCGCTTGTCGCCACGCACCGGCACCCGAAGGTCCACCCGGGACCCACGCAGCCCACTCAGCCAGTCGGTCAATTGCTCGGCGTTCTCGGGAAGCACCGGCACCAGCACCTGTTTGGGCACCGGGTTGGTCGCCTCGTCCTGTGGGCCACCGACGGACCCGAGTTCGGCCTGATCGCCGTAGAACTGGGTGAGGAACTGCTCGACCAGACGAGCCTCGCCCGAATCGCCCGGTTCCCCAGTCTTTTCCACCACCCACCCGCGCTGCCCGCGCACCCGCCCGCCGCGCACGTGGAACACCTGGACCGCCGCCTCCAGGTCGTCATCGGCGAAGGCCACCACATCGGCGTCGGTACCGTCGCCGAACACCACGGTCTGCTTTTCCAGCGCACGCTTGAGCGCGCCGATGTCGTCGCGCAGCCGGGCCGCCCGCTCGAAGTCGAGTTCTTCGGCCGCGGCGTTCATCTGCCGTTCCATATCGCGGACCAGCCGGTCGGTCTTGCCGGCCAGGAAGTCGCAGAAGTCCAGCACGATCTGCCGGTGCTGTTCGGCGCTCACCCGCCCGATGCACGGCGCCGAACACTTGTCGATGTAACCGAGCAGGCAGGGCCGGTCGATCTGCCTGTGTCGCTTGAACACTCCGGCCGAGCAGGTGCGCGCCGGGAACACCCGGGTCAGCAGATCCAGGGTCTCCCGGATGGCCCAGGCATGGGAGTACGGCCCGAAATAGCGCACCCCCTTGCGCCGCGGGCCGCGATAGACGAACAGCCGGGGGTACTCCTCGTTGAGCGTCACCGCGAGCACCGGGTAGGACTTGTCGTCGCGGTAGCGGATGTTGAACCGGGGGTCGAACTCCTTGATCCAGTTGTATTCCAACTGCAGCGCCTCGACCTCGGT
Organism: Mycolicibacterium frederiksbergense; assembly: GCA_030499155.1. GTDB lineage: Bacteria > Actinomycetota > Actinomycetes > Mycobacteriales > Mycobacteriaceae > Mycobacterium > Mycobacterium frederiksbergense_A. Next base: position 4,733,477 of record JAUKNU010000001.1, read on the forward strand.
GGACACCACGGTCCACTCGACGCTGCCCGCCGTCATCACCATCTGACGGGTGCGCGGCGCCAGCCCGGAGATATCGGCGAAGTAGGAGTTGAGGCGGCTGCGCAGGCTCTTGGCCTTGCCGACGTAGATCACCCGGCCGTGCGGATCGCGGAACCGGTAGACCCCGGGTTCGACGGGAATCGAGCCCGGCGCGGGCCGGTAGGTTGCTGGATCGGGCACGGGGTCCAGGTTAGAGCGTGTCTACGACGTCGATATACCCGCAGTACACGGCGCCTTTTTCTTCATAGTTCCGGAAAAGGTCATAACTTGCCGCCCCCGGGGACAGCAGCACCACGTCGACGCCGGGGACCGCCGCGGCCACCCGGACCGCGTCCTGCAGGCTGTCCACCGGATGGGTGCGGTCGGGATGCGCCGCGGCGAATCCGGTACCGATACGCGCACCGTTGGTCGGACCCTGGATGAGGGTGACCCGGCGCTGCCCGCTGCACAGGTAGGTGTCGAGTTGCCGGTAGTCCAGTGCCCGGTCCATGCCGCCCACGATCAGCGCGATCTCCTCATCGGATCGCATGGCGCTCAGCGCGGCCACCACGGCCTCCCCGGTGGTCGCCAGCGTGTCGTCGATCCAGCGGATCCCACCGGTGCGCCGGACGGTCTGCAGCCGGTGCGGCAGGCCGCTGAACGTGGCGGCCGCGGCATCCACCTCCGCCGCGGTCACCGGGCGTCCGAGCACCTGCTCGGCCGCCAGCGCCGCCAGCGCGGCGTTGACGGTGTTGTGCGTGTAGGACAGCACCGAATCCCCCGCCGGTGTCAAGACCGCGGCGGGGTCCAGTTCACGCAGCGGGGGAAGATCCGAGATGCCGATGCGCCGAAGTGCCTCGATGACAGCAGGTGTCGTGACGAGGCAGCGGGTGGCGGCGCCGAACACATGGGATTTCGCCTCGTAGTAGGCGTTGATGTCGCCGTGGAAGTCCAGATGATCCTGGAACAGGTTGGTGATCACCGCCACCGCGGGCGGCGTGCGCAACAATGCGCACTGCTGACTCGACAGCTCGGCCACCACCCACTCGCCTGCGGCCCCCGAAAGATCCGGCTCAGCCAGATCCGACAGCGGTGTGCCGATATTGCCCGCCGCCACCGCGGGCACGCCCAGCCCCGCCAGCAGATGCGCCAGGAACGCGGCGGTGGTGCTCTTGCCCTTGGTACCGGTGATCCCCACGGTGCGGGCGCCGTGGCGGGCCATGAACCAGTCGGCGGCATTCGACACCACGGGCCCGGTGTCACGCATCTGCGCGAACACCGGGTGCCGCCAGGGCACACCGGGGCTGACGAACACAATATCGGTGTCACGCAACCGTTCCGGGGCGTCGGGACCGCTGCTGACCGTCAGATTGGGGATGCCGGGAACGACGATGCCGTCGCGATCGTCGACCGCGACGATGCGGGCCGCTCCCTCGGCGGCGGCGGTACGGGCCATGGACAGCCCCTCCTTGCCCAGCCCCCAGATTCCGACAACCCGGCCGGCCAGCTCAGTCATCGACCGGCTTCGTATCGAGCAGGTTGGCGTACCGCTCGGGCACATGATGTTCGGCCGGCGAAGGATCCGGGTCGACAGCGACCACCGCCAGTTGCGCGCGGTGCTCGGCGAAATCGTCGACCAGTTCCAGGCCCTGCCACTGCGGGTCGTCGATCACCGCCAGCATGGACTCGGCGGCCTCGTGGTACTCCCCCACACATTCGAACGGTTTGTGCACGCCGATACCGAGGATGTCGGCCATACCGTCCCGGTTGCCGGTGTCGGCGAACAGGTTGCGACCGAAGATCTTCTCCAGCGTGGGCCGGCCCAGCCGCGGCGCCAGCAGCACGAAGACGAACTGGCATTTCGGGCAATGCCCACACCAGGAGCTTGCGCGCCGGCTCGGATCCAGCGCGAACAGCCGGTTGCAGCTGGTGAAGACGCCGAAATACTCTGCGCTGGTGGCGAACCGGTCGGCGATCTGGGATTCCGACAGCCCGCGCAGCAGGGAGAAGTAGCGGTCCGGGTTGAATCCGTGACACGCCAGGGTGTCCCGCAACAGCGTCTCGTAGGCCAGACTCTTGGACCACTGGTGATTGATATCGCGGCCGAGCCATTCGACGTTGCCGACGTTGGAGGACCGCTCGTTGGACAGCACCACCGGACCGAAACCGTTGGCGTCGGCCACGATCAACCCGATCACGCTGTTGATCGCGGTCACCGGCACATGCCCGTTGTAGGCGCCCTCGGCGTTGGCCTGGATGAGCCGGCGGTCGATGCGGCGGCGCACGTGCACGCTGCTGAAACCGCTCACCTCGATGCACCGGTCGATGGGGTCATACCGGTTGACACTGAACAACATCGGCGCCACGCCGTGCCGACGGAACGCCTCGATGCTGACCACCGAGTCCTTCCCGCCGCCGACGGGAACCAGCGGGGTCGCCGCCGGATCCCAGTCGTCACCGTCGCGGGGCCCCTCGGTCGCCGCCGGACCGTCGATCTCGGGGGTCAGCGCATCGGGCAGCTGGTTGGTGTACGCGAACTCACCCAGACCGCCCTCGATGAGAGCGCTCAGGTATCTCTTCTCGAAATCATGTGTGGGGAAAGCGATCTCGATCCGGGGCGGGGCGGCCGCCTTGTAGTAGCTCAGCGAGCACGTGAGCGTCAGCAGCCGGGACAGCAACGGGTCCGGTGCCGCGCCGGCCAGGCTGTCACCGAAATCGATCACCTCGGTGAAGCTGACCGGATCCGGCCCGCGCAGCGTGTAGTGCAGCTCGAGCCGGCCGTCGACCCAGTCGTTGCCGTCGATCACCAAGGCGTCGAAGGATTCCGGACGGAAGGACTCACTCATGTCAGTGCCACCTCGAGACGACGGGCGCCGACGGCGCTGACGGGATGGGTCTCGAAACGCGGTGACACCCACCATGCGTGCGTGGTGCCGGACATCGGGACGGGCTCATCGGAGTACCGCACGCCGTCCAGCAGACCGGCGGCCCGCAGCAATTCCAGCCTGTCGGCGCCGGTGCCGACAGCACCGCCGGCGGTGTCGAAGACCAACGCGCCCAGTCGCGGACGGTGCACCAGTTCGCCGTCGGTGACAACCTCGTCGACGCACCCGGCGGCCCGCAGCTCGCGTTCGGCGAGATCGGCCTCGGCCTGACTGCCGGTGCGCGCGGCCATCTGGCGCCAGTGCGGCAGCGGCCCGGCCTCGCGGTGCGAAGGGGTGACGCCCAGCACCACCGGCTCGGGCCGGAACGGGTCGATCACCGATGCGGACACCACGAACCGGGACTGCCCGCCGACCTCGACGACCATCACCCGCGCGGCCAGCGTGACCTGCCCGTGGCGGGCGGTCGCCTCCTGAAGGAAGCCCGTCACGGTGTCATGCAGCGCCGTGACCGGCGGAATGTCGACGCCGAAGAAGCGGGCCGTTTCGTCCAGTCGGGCCCAGATCAGCCCGGTGCCGGGCTCGCGGCCGCTGACCAGGGGCACGGTGAGCGCCGGTTGGGTGCCCAGCGCCGCCACCAGGGCGGGTGCTGAGACGAGTGGCGCGTCGCTCTCGGCGATACCGCCGGCCGACGTCGACACGAATTCCAAGGTACTCATCGACTTGCCGATCCTACCGCAGCCAGCAGCGGCGATACTGATGTGATGGGGATGGCGCAGGCGCGGATAGCGCGGCTGACGGAGACGGACTGGCGGGCCTTTGCGGGCGTGCGGCTTCGCGCCCTCACCGACTCGCTGGGCGCCGAGGACCCGCAGTACCGGCACGAGTCCACCTTCACCGCGGCGCAGTGGCGCCGCCGGCTGCGCGCCCACGCGCAGTTCGCCGCCGTTGTCGACGGCCGGCCCGTCGGGCTGATCGGCGCGCAACGCCAGAGTCCGGAGGCGGTGTATCTGTACTCGCTGTGGCTGGACCCCGCGGCCCGCGGGCGCGGGCTGGGGCGCACGCTGGTCGCCGAGGCGGTGGATTGGGCCCGCAATCAGCGGGTGCAGCGGGTGACGTTGCGTGTGCACGCTGCCAACGAGGCGGCCCGCGCCGTCTACGACAGTCTGGGGTTCACCGTAAGTACCGGCGACACTGCCGGGACCGCCGATGAGATCACGATGATGCTGAATGTGAATTGAGGTCGGGGCGGTAGCGATCCATCAGCGCCCGCAGCCGGTCCATCGCCTGCACCGCGCGGTCCTTGTCGACCGCCTGGATCGCCATGATCGCGGTGTACTCGTCATCGGGCAGGTCGACCCTGGCCCACCGCGCGCCCACCGGGAATGACACGTCGACCACATCGGACCACGGGATCAGCTTGTACGCCAACGCATTGCGCACCGAGATTCCCGCCGCTCCGGCGCGCAGCCGCGGGCGGGCCAGTAACAGGGTCACACTGGCGATGGTGACCCCGACCAGTGCGATGCCGACCTGGTCCGCGGTGCGGAACACCACACCGCTGGAACCGACCTTCAGCAGGAAACCGACACCGATGTGGGCGGCCGCAATCAGGAAAGCGGCCGCGTAGACGAAGTACGGCGTCAGGTGCGGCCGGACCTCCAGCTCCCATGCCGCATTTCCCGGGTCGCTCCGCTGCCCGCCGGAGTCCCTGCTCATGACGCCAGGTCGCGCAGCACCAGTGCGGTCGACAGGGCCGCGGCGGCGGCCTGGGCGCCCTTGTCCTCGCTGGAACGCGGCAGTCCGGCGCGGTCGAACGCCTGCTGCTCGGTATTGGTGGTCAGCACCCCGTTGGCCACCGGCGTCGCGAGATCCAGCGACACCCGGGTGAGCCCCTGGGTGACCGCATCACAGACATAGTCGAAATGCGGTGTCTCGCCGCGGATCACCACACCGAGGGCCACCACCGCGTCGTACTTGCCGGCCAGCGCCTGCGCGACGACCGGGATCTCGATCGCGCCGTGTACGCGTACCACGGCGGGATCGGTCACGCCGAGGCGTTTGGCCGCCCGCAACGCACCGTCGAGCAGGGCGTCGCAGATCTGCGCGTGCCAGGTGCTCACGACGATGCCGAGTGACACCGAGGAGGCATCGATATCGGGCAGGTCGGGGACCGCGCCGGCCGCGCCGCTCATCGGGCGCCACCGAGTTCGCCGGGGGCCACCTCGTCGTAATCCTCGAGGCCGGTCAGGTCGTGGCCCATCCGGTCGCGCTTGGTCATCAGGTAGCGGATGTTCTCGGCGTTGGCACGCACCGGCAGCGGCACCCGCTCGGTGATGTGCAGGCCGTAGCCGTCCAGCCCGACGCGCTTGGCCGGGTTGTTGGTGAGTAGACGCATCGACCGCACGCCGAGGTCGACCAGGATCTGCGCGCCGATGCCGTAGTCGCGCGAATCGGCGGGCAGCCCCAGCTCCAGATTGGCGTCCACGGTGTCTGCGCCCGCATCCTGCAGCTGGTATGCCTGCAGTTTGTGCAGCAGGCCGATCCCCCGACCCTCGTGGCCGCGCATGTACAGCACGATCCCACGGCCTTCCTGGGCCACCATCGCCATCGCCGCGTCCAGCTGCGGACCGCAGTCGCAGCGACGTGACCCGAACACATCGCCGGTCAGGCATTCGGAATGCACCCGGACCAGGACGTCGTGACCGTCGAACTCCGGTCCGGAGATATCCCCGCGCACCAGGGCGACGTGCTCGACATCCTCGTAGATCGACGTGTAGCCGACCGCCCGGAACTCGCCGTGCCGGGTCGGGATCCGGGCCTCGGCGATCCGCTCGATGTGCTTTTCGTGCTTGCGGCGCCACTCGATGAGATCGGCGATGGAGATGAGCGCCAGGTCATGGTCGTCGGCGAAGACCCGCAGCTCATCGGTCTGCGCCATGGCGCCTTCGTCCTTCTGGCTGACGATCTCGCAGATGGCGCCCGCCGGCTGCAGACCGGCCAGGCGGGCCAGGTCGACGGCGGCCTCGGTGTGCCCGGGGCGGCGGAGCACGCCGCCGTCCTTGGCGCGCAGCGGCACCACGTGGCCGGGTTTGGTGAAGTCCTCGGCGATGGCCGCCGGGTCGGCGAGCGCACGCATGGTGGTGGCGCGATCGGAGGCCGAGATGCCGGTGCCCACGCCCTTCTTGGCATCGACGGTGACCGTGTACGCGGTGCCGTGCTTGTCCTGGTTCACCGCGTACATCGGCAGCAACCCGAGCCGGTCGCAGACCGCGCCGTCCAGCGGGACACACAGATAACCGGAGGTGTAGCGGACCATGAAGGCGACCAGCTCAGGGGTGGCCTTCTCGGCCGCGAAGATCAGATCGCCCTCGTTCTCGCGGTCCTCGTCGTCGATGACCACGACTGCCTTGCCCGCCGCGATGTCGGCCACCGCCCGTTCGACGGAATCCAGCCTTGTCATCCTGTGCCACCTTCATCAGATTCGTGAGCGTCGACCTGCGCGCACGCGCGGGTAGGCCGGTTACATCAGTATGAACCACGGGTCCCCAACAGTTATTGCCCGCCGGTCCCGGAGGGGACCCGCGGGCAATCGGGCGGGGATTCGGGGCGAGCTAGAACTGGTACTCGGCGGTCACTGCCGCGGGGGTCCCGTCGGCCTTGAGGTGCCCGTCGTAGAAGGTGATCGTGAACTTTTCGCTGGGGTACCAGGTGCCTGCCCGCACCGATGTCGATTCGTAGTGCACGGTGAACGCGCCGACCCGGTTGCGGCTCACCGACACCACGCCGGTGGGGTTGCGCTGGGTGATGCTGTAGGTGATGTCGTCACCGTCGACGTCGACGACGCTGGTGGTCCAGTCGCCGGTCCGCAGGCCACGGGTGCGGCCACTACCGCCGGTGGTGCCTTGGGTCGGGGTGTTGTTGTACGGGTGCAGCTGCACCGTCACCAGAACCGGGATGCGGCGCCCGTCGGCGTGCTCGGCGAGGACCGAGAAGGTGTCCGCCTTGTCGGCGGCCAGCGCGTCGACCGCGGCGGCGCCGTGCCCCACCCCGAGGTTCTGCGCGCTGGAGTAGGTGAAGGTGCCGTCCGCGGCGATGTAGGCCGAGCTGCCCTTGGTGGACTGCACGGTGCCGCTGGTGAAGCGTTCGGCGCCGGCAGCGGCGATCATGCCCCTGGTGGTCTGGTCGCCCATACCGTTGACCCTCGACTCGAACACGACCACTGTCGCGGCCACCGGGGCGAGGGTCGTCAGCGGCGGGCACACCGCAACGGCCGCCACGGTGATCGAGCGGCCGTAATCGTCGGTGCCGACGATGGTGAAGCTGTCGGCGGCGGTGATGCCGTGTCCGAGCCGGGGGGTCCGCGTGTAGACGTAGGCGCCGTTGCGGTCCACCTGCACGGTGCCCTTGCGGGGACCGGTGCCCACGCGGAACGACAACGGACCATCCTCGCTGACCGCGAGCCTGCCGCACTGGATGTCGGGGGCGGTGCTGACGGTTTCCACCCCGATCGTCAGATGCGCCAGCGGATTCACCGTCACGTCGGCGGAACCGCCGAGGGTGTTGGTCACCGTCACCGTGAACGTGTCGGTGTCCAGGCCCGGGATGGTGGCCCGCGAGATCGTCGGGACGAACACGAAATGGCCGGTGGCCGGATCCAGCTGCACCAGCCCGCCCTTGCGCGAGTAGGCGGATTCGTCGGTGGAGCCGGCGGGGTTCGATGAGTTCGCCAGGCTGTACACGAGGGTGCCCCCGTCGCGGGCCGCGCCCTGGATATGGCCGGTGACAACGCCATTGGCATCCGGAAGCGCCAGGACCGGAGCACCGATCGGCGGTACCTCGGCGGTCAGGATCTCCACCGTCACCGGCACATCGGTGGCACCGCCGTACAGATCGGTGACGGTGACACTGAAGGTGTCCACCCTGTCGTCCAGATCGGCACTCGACGCGGCCAGCAGCCGCGCCTGATCCGACGGGGTGTAGCTGAACCGCCCGGACAGCGCGCCCACCGAGACCAGCCCACCCTTGGCGGTGGTGAACAGCACCGGGCCGTAGCTGAGCGCCCCGGTGTTGCGGCTGATCACCGCGCCGGTCACCGTTCCGGTGGGACGCTTGGGGTCACCGACCTCGGCGAAGGCGGTCGGCGGGGTGTCCGCGCGCACCACCATGTCCACCACGTGTGAATGCGTGGAGAACGTGGTGGGCGCCTCGAGGTGGGTGCCGACCTCGGGTCCGAGGTTCACCGCGATCGACGAGTCGAAGCTGCCGCGGTGAATGTCATCGATGGTGATGGTGCAGATCTCCTTCTATCAGCTGTATTCGGCTCAGTAGGTGTAGGTCCGGTCGGTGTGGAGCCCGTGCGGGTCCGTCACCCGCAGCACCACGGTGCCGGCCGGGCCCCTGGTGAAGTAACCGCCTCCGGAGGACGTGAACGTCAGGGTGTGGTCACCGGCCGGTCCGACGCTGAGCGAGGACGTGCCACCCGATGTCGAGAGGATGGACACCGATCCGCCGTCGGTGGTGATCGGGGACCACTGCACCTGTTTGGCACCGAGCATGGTGTTGGTCTTCAGGCCGCCGCTGGGCGGCGCCGCGCCGTCCGCGCAGGCTCTGCTGCCTGGTGCCGCTCCGCCGAGCGGGACGTGCGCGGCGAGGATCTCGACAACGATGTGCGCCTCGGCCCGGGTGCCGTAAGCGTCGACGACGTCGACGGTGAACGTGTCGACCTTGTCCCGATAACTCGTACTTGTGCCGGAGACCTGCCGCGCCGGCACCGACGGGGTGTAGGTGAAACGTCCGGTCCGGGGATCGACCGCAACGAGACCACCCTTGACGGTGCTGGACTGCTCCGGTCCGAAGCGCACCGCCCGGTCACCCTGCTCGACGATCCGCACCGTCCCGCGCACCAGACCTGTCTGCCGGTCCGGATTGCCGAGGTCGACCCACGGCTCCACCGGGGCCGGGCTGCGCGACAGGTCGTCGATCGTCATGGCGCGAATCTCTCGGGCTGAGTGCGTATCTCGAGCGCTCGGCCTACCAGGTCTTCGTCACGGAGGACGGTGTGCCGGTGACGACGCCGTCGACGACAACGTAGTAGCCGTCGGTGACGGTGAGCTGGTTGCCGCCCCACAGCGTGCTGGTGGCCAGGCCCCGTCCACCGAAGGAGAAGCTGGATCCATTGTGGCTGAACGTCAGGCTGTCGCCGTCATCGTCGTCGACGTTGATGAAGATGACGTTGCTGAAGGGCTTGCTTCCGCCGGAGATCGTCGGAGCCTTGTTGATCGCGTAGATCGACACCGACACCGAATAGCTGGTGCTGCCGCCGAACCCGTCCACCGCGGTGGCCGAGAAGGAGTCGGCCACCGCGCTGCCCGACGCGCCGATCTTGGCCGCCCCGTGGTAGTAGGAGAAGCCCTCGTTGATGGTGTAGGTGAAGGTGCCGTCGGCACTGACCGCCACGGTGCCGCCGTTGGCGGTGGAGAACGATCCCGCCGTGAAGGTCACGGTGTCCCCGTCGGCGTCGGTGGCCTTCAACTTGCCGGTGGTGGTCTGCTTCAGGGTGCCGATGCCGACGAGTCGGTTGTCATCGATCGACGAGCCGGTGAAGACCGTGGAGCCGGCCACCGGTGCGGCGTTGGCGACCGCCGGGGTGACGTTCACCGTCGCGATGATCACCGAGTTGCCGTTGGCGTCGGTGGCCCTGATGGTGAACGTGTCGCCCGGCGTCTGGGTGTGGCCGAGTGCACCGTTGCGGGTGTAGGTGAACGCCCCCGTGGCTGACACCGTCACCGTGCCCTTGGTCCCCTGACCACCCACGCTGTAGGTCAGCCCGGTGTTACCGGCCGTATTCAACTGTCCGGTCACCACATTGGGCGTCGAGGTGTTCACATTGGTGGTCGGCGACGGCGTGCTGAGCCCGGTCAGGCTGATGGTGGCCGTCGAGACGCCGCCGTGGCCGTCGTCGACCTGCACCTGGAATGAATCCGTGATCTTGCCCGCGGTCGGGATGTAGGTGAACGAGTTGCCGCTGAACCGGACGATGCCGCCGCCGGCGGTGGCTGCGGTCCCGTTGGTTCCGCCGATCAGGGTGTAGGTCAGCGAGTCGCCGTCATCGTCGGAGCCGCTGATCGTGCCGCGCACCACGCCGAGGGCGTCGGTGGTCTTACCGCCGACCGACGCGCTCGAGGACGGTGCGTCGTTCAGCTTCTCGATCGGGATGGACACCACGATGGTCGAGGCGGCGCCGAATGAGTCGGTGACCGTGATGCTGAAGGTGTCGTTGGCGACGTTGCCCGAGGCACCCGTGGCCGCCGCATCGTGGTAGTAGGAACGGAACTTGCCGATGCGGTAGGTGAACGACCCGTCCGAGGACACATACACCAGGCCGCCATTGTTGGTCGACGTCCCCAACGGTGTCGTTTGGTAGCTCAGCGCATCGCCGTCCGGGTCGACCGCGTTGATGTTGCCCTTGGTCTCCTGCCAGTACACGCCCACCAAATTGGTCACATCGGACTCGGTGATGGTGGTTGATCCGGGGGCCGGCGCGGCGTTGGAGATGATCGGGGTGACGGTGACGGTGGCGACCGTGATGGTCAGCCCGTAGGCCGTGCCGATGATGTCGAAGGTGTCGCTGCTTCCGCCCACATGCCCGGTGGAGGTCCGGGTGTAGGTGTAGTTCACGCCGTCGAACGTCACGGTGCCGTGGCCCGCGCCGCTCCCGGTGAACGAGCTGAACAGCCCATTGTTGGCCGCCGATCCCAGGCCGACCGAGCCGGTCACCACGCCGGGCGCGCCGTTGGTCTTCGTCACCGTGACGCCGTCCAGCGACGGGGTCGGGGCGATGACGGCGCCCAGGCCGACGAGCACGTTTGTGGTTCCGCCGCGGCCGTCGTCGACCGTGACGCTGAACGAGTCGTAGTAGCCGAGCGATCCGCCGAGCCGCGGGACGTACACGTAGCTGCCGTCCGCGTTGACGTGGGCGATGCCACCCCCATCGGTATAGGCGGTGCTCGCGCCGTTGGAGCCGGTGATCGAGTAGGTCAGCGGATCCCCGTCGAGGTTGATGACACCGGTGATCTGGCCGCGCACCACGCCGTTGCTGTCGGCGATGATGTTGGACGCCACACCGCCGGCCGGCGGCAGGTTCCACTGCGGAATCGTCACGGTGACCAGCACGTCGACACTGGCCCCTGCGGGATCGGTGACCGTGATGGTGAAGGTGTCGATCTTGTCGGAGGCCGACGCGCCGCTCGCACTCGCGGCGTTGCGCGCTTCGATCGAAGCGGTGTAGATGTAGTCGCCGGTCAATCCGCTCACCAGGACCGATCCCTTGTCGGTGGTGATGACGAGCGGTGTGTAGGTGTGGATGAGGTCATCGTCGGTGGTGACGATCGTGCCCGTCACCGTGCCGAGAAGGCTGCTGCCGCCGGTGTTCTGGTAAGTCGCCGACGGGGTCTGGTTGACCTGGGTCGAGAGCTGGACGAGGAACGTCGCACTGTCGCCGGAAAGCAGCCCGCCGTCCCATGCGGTGATGGTCACCAGATCGGTGGTGACCGCCAGCGGTAGCGAGGCGGCGTGCGGGTTGTAGGGCGTGTAGGTGAAGGTGTAGGTCACCCCGTCCGCCGCGGGAGTCGGATCGACCGCGATGGTTCCCAGCAAGCCCAAACTGGTGAACGTCAAGGTGTCGCCGTTGTCATCGCGAACCTGGAACGTGCCGGTCAACACACCTGTGGTGTGGTCGGTGTTGGTGATGGTCGGAGTCGACTCGAAGACCGGCGCCACGTTGATCTGGGCGATGGTGACCGTGATCGACACCTGGACGGTGCCGCCGTGACCGTCATCGGCCGTGACGGTGAAGGTGTCCGTACCGCCCTGCGCGCGGGCCTGCAAGGACGGCAGATAGGTGTAACCGAGCCCTGTCACCGTGACGAGGCCACCACGGTTGGTCGTCAGGATCCCGGGCGAGAAGGTGACGAGATCGTTGTCGTCATCATCGATGTCGAATCCACCGGCGATCAGGCCGGTCAGCGGATCGGAGATTGCAGGCGGATTGACGGTGACCGTGGGCGCGTTGTTGGCGCCCACGATATCGACGGTGACGACCGTCGGGAGCAGCGTGATACCGCCACGGCCATCATTGGCCCAGATGCTGACGAGGTCCTTGTCCAGCCCGAGGGCCGCGGCCAGGTCGCTGGCCGCGGCGTGGCGCGCGGCGTCGTTCGGGGTGTAGGTGAACGTGCCGTCCTCGTTGCGCGTCACGGTGCCGAAAAGCGAGGTGGCCGTGTAGGTCAGCGGATCACCGTCGGCGTCGGTGGCCTGCGCGCTGATGGTGACCTTGCCGCTGGTCCCGTCGGTACCCACCACGGTGGCCTGACCGGGCGCGGTGAAGACGGGCAGGTTGTTGATGCCCAGGCCCGGGTAGCGGAACGACACGGTGTAGAAGGCGTCATTGCCCTCGGGGTTGATCGGGTGCTCCAGCATGCCGAGGCTGTCGTTCACCCGGACGGTGAAGGTGACATCGGTGCCCTCGTTGAGGTCGGTCAGCGAGCTCGGGATGAAGCTGAAGGTGCCATCCGGGCTCATGGTGATCAGGCCGTTGCCGGGCTGCCCGCTCAGGTCGACGGAGTAGATCAACGGGTCACCGTCGGGGTCGACGCTCTTGAGCTTCCAGGTCAGCGGCAGCGGACCGGCCGAGATCGTCGGCTCGCCGGGCAACTGGTTGGTGGCCAACCGCTCGTAGCGAGCGTAGGCGGCCGTCACGAGAACAAGGGCGCCGAAGGTGAAGGGTGTGGGTTGGCCCTGCCAGTAGGTGCCCTGCAGGCCGGCGAACAGCGTCATCACCCAGCCGGCAGCGACCTGGGTCGGATTCAAGATCGGGTCGGACTCGTACGCCGGGAAGATCTGGTCGACCCAGCTGGCCAGGCCGTTGATGATGCCCATCAGCGGCGCGAACGCCGGAATCACCGGCGGCTTGGGCACGATGTCGAGATCGATGTCGAGCAGCGCCGAGGCCAGTGCCGTCGGGGTCGGCGACGGGTCGGACCCCTTGAGTGAGAGCGAGGAGGCCGATTGATCCGAGGACGGGATCTCGATGACGTCCACCAGCGGGGCGGTGTCGGGGGTGTTCGGGGTCTCCACGACCTCGGGCTCGACGACGACGGGCTCGACGACGACGGGCTTCACGATGACGGGCTCGGAGACCTCGGGCGCAGCGACGACGGGCTCGGTCACCTCGGGCTCGCCGGCCTCGGCTCCGGTCGGGCCGGCACCCGTCTCGCTGACCGGCGGCGTTTCTTCTTCGCCCTGGCCCGGTGCATCTCCGTCTCCGGCCTCGGTCTCGGTCTCGGCTTCGGTTTCGACGATCTCGGACTCGTCGTCGACGTCCTCGCCGATGAGGGCGTCTTCCTCGTCCTCTTCGGCGATTGCCGCCTGGGTGCGCAGCGTGGTCCCGTCGTCGGCGGCGGTCTTGCCGGACTTCGCGGTCTTGGGTCCGGTCTTGGGTGCTGTGGCGTTGGACGCGCTGCCCTTGTCGGAGGAGGGTCCGGTGGACGGGCCATCGGAGGTGTCAGCCGTCGCGATCGCCGGCGCGGCGGTGACCGCGAGGCCGAGGAACGCGGCGACAGCGAATTCGCCGGTGCGCATCCGCTTCTTCGCTGACGTCTTCCGATGTGTCGCCATGTTGCTCCTCAACATTCCACCGCTCGGTCGGCAATCGTTGCCGTGACCGAGCGCACAGTCCTATTGACTGCGCCGTAAGTTAACACGGTCGTCAATAACTGGAAAGTACAAACTGAGGAAATCCTGAGGTCATTTCGCCGGGTGTCCACCGATTAGCTGACACGCGACGACCCGGCTTCACCGGGTCCGGATCGAAGCCCGCGCCCCTGGCGGCCACCAGCGCCACCTGCCAGCAACGATGCCACACCGCAAACACCGCCGACGACCCTGGTCCGCCACGGTTCCGTCGATCATCGCGGGGCCGGCGGCCGCATCGACGCATCACCGGGACCGATGCTGCGACCTGGGCAAATGATGCCGGACACGCCGGGCGCAGTGCGATCCGCGCCACCGCCCGGCGGTAGCGGAATCCTGTTCCGCCACATGCACCCCTGGACAGCTGCGGATTGCGTAGATACTTCCGCAATCAAGTGACTGTCACCGACATTTTCGCGGGTGCGCGATCGTCCGCACCCCTCACCCGACGGCTCCCCCGAGGACGAAAATGAAACCGTCAGCGAGTCGACACGCCGAGGTGACATCCGTTGCTGACTGTCCGGGGAGCAAAGATCAAACGATCGCCCGGCTCACTGCCCGCGGTCGGCCATCAACCGTTCGACATATTTCGCGACTATGCGTTGACCTACTTTGTGCTTGAACTGCAAAGACGAGGTCAGATCAGGGCGTTGTAGCGGAAGTTATGTTAGACCCACTCATCCCCCGGCGAACACTAGCCGAAGGGAACCAACAGTATGTCCAATCTTATCCCCGAGCCCGCAGGCGCGGCGACCGTCGATCCGTGGGACGACCGCGTCGACCATGACGGGCCGGTCCGCAACTTCGTGGGCAGCTCGTGGCAGATCCCGTGCCCCCGCGATGACGGTAACCCGGTCTCGCCCGTCGCCTGGTTGATCGCGTCGAACTCGACAATCACTGTCGATGTTCGCGGTGTGCAGCGCCACGACGGCCGGATCTACAGGTGGACGCAGATCGACTTCGCGGGCGCAGGCGCGAACATCGATGTATACGACCTGCCCGTGCCGGTGGCGCGGATGCTCGCCGAAAGTCTGGCCGCAGCCGTTACCGAGGCTGAGCGGATGTGCATCGCAGACGGTGGCGTCATGTCCTCTTACCCCATCTTCTCGGCGACGGAGGTCTGAACATGGGTGCGATGAAGAGCCTTGCCGAGGATCTGGAACTAACCGGAGATGAGCCGGAGATCGTCTACGAGACGGTTATTGATACCGAGATCGCGTTGCGGCAGTGGGCCACCTACCTGTCCGATAGTGGACGGATCTACCAGTGACCACGGGAATGCACGCCGAAGGTCGCCGGTACTGCGAGCGGGTCCAGCGGGATCGCGAACTCAACGAGCGCTACGAACTCGACAACCTTCGGATCGCATGGGATCGGATGAGCGAGCGAGATCGGGCACTGATCCTGTCGCAGTACTACGAGGACGTCCAGATCCCCGACCCGGAACCACGCCCCCGTCGTCGGTGGTGGCAGCGATGATCATGATCGGGTTGTTCATGCTTGCCCTGGTCGGCGCGATCCTTGCCTTACAGATTTGCATCGTGGTCGGCGTGGTCGTCTGCCAGTCAATCGGCGCGATCTGGCGGGCCATCCGATGATCGCCTACCTGATTGCCGGCTTCGGCTCACTGGCCCTGACCATGCTGGTCCTCGCCATCGCCTGACCCACCGATAACCACCCCCTGACGAATGTGTCAGGGGGTGGTTTCGTGTATGACCCTTTTGCGGGCTCCCCACGGGCTATCGTGCCCGCTCATGAGGGCGAAAATAACAACGCAGCTCGGCGGACTCTCACTTACCAGCCGAGTCTGTCTGTTCTCAATGCTCCTAATGGCCATTGCAATCCTGCTGATCAGGTTCGACGTGTTGGACCCGGGTAGCGCAGCGGACTGGCTGGCTGGCATTGGCGCGATCTTTGCAGCCGCCGCCGCTCTTAGTATCGCCACGCGGGATAGGGCCGACCGCCGCGAAGAGCGCGATGCCGCGAGCCTTGCCCAGATGCGTCTCGTCAGAATCGAAAGCGAACCGATCGACGGCGACTCGTCCCAAATCAAGTATCAGCTGAAGATCGACATCGCCAATCATGGCGACCGGGCGATACTTCAGGTGTCCCTGCTCAGCGCAACAGTTGAGTCAGTCTCCGCCGGCACTTTCGCCAACACCGGAGCCACTGATCCACCCGTGCTTGCGATCGTCCCGACCGTGCGGTCAGGCATTCCCCACCCGAGCCTTCGTACCGGGATGGCGAATGGGTCTGGCGATAGCTGGAATCAAATGCACAAGGCCGAGCACCGAAACAAGACCGCCACTGAGCTAAGGCTCAAGTGCACCGACGCGGACGGCCAGCCCTGGATCGTGTCCAACAACGGTGACCCCGTACATGCCTGACCACAATTCAACACGTGGACGCGACCATTCATCGAACCGCATTAGTTGCACTTAATTGTGACACCAACAATGGTGAATTAGTACTCAACAATGGCTTCAGCTAACACACACAGCTAACCACCACGGCACGCCAGCAACCCCGATGGCACCCCCAAAGTTCAACCCACCAACGCCCCGGCGAGGTACGTCAGGGATAAATACCCCCGAGCAGAATCCCCCAGAAAAGTCGAGGTCAGAACGTGTTTTCGGAAGCATTGAGACCAGGAGCCGTGAAAACGGTACCCAGCAGCCTCGTAGGCGCGTGCTCGCCGGCCAGTCGAGTCCCGCCGAGCATGGCCCAGCAAACCCTGCCAGGGGGCACTGGAAAGCCCACCAGGGTGACGGACGGCGACAAGCTCGCGCCGGAAATATGGCGGGTGACGTTTTCGACTTCAACATATTGTTGATCAACAATAGTGGCAAACCCACCATCACCGCTGGTCACGGCCTTGGCAAAGTTTTGATAGCGCGTCTAACATGTTGTTCAACAATGGCTCAACATTCAACATCCGCAATTCGTGGAGAGGGCCGACCATTTAAGGGAATGGCGGGAATGGAATTGCATTAGAGGTCAAACAATGGCGGTCCAGCCAGCGCCTCTAGTAGCTCGCCGATAAACGTCTCGACCTTGTCCAACTCGTGCCGGTCCCGCGCGGCGATGGTGATCGCAGCGTTGGGATGGTGCAGGGTAACCGCGCGACCCCATCCGAGTCTGGCGCGTGGATCGACCGGGTTCGGTGGAACTCCGATGGTCACCGCGACGCTGGTGACGTGACCAAGCTGGACCACAGTCGCTGAGACCGACTCAGGCCCAGACTTGGGGTTGTACGGGTCGCTGCAACTCAAGCACCAGAGGCTACCGCGGTCGATCCAGTAGGCCTCCTTGCCCACTACATTGCCGTTGTCGTCTTTAATCTCGCGGTCTAATACGTTCTCCGCAGATCGTGTCAACGCCTCGAATATCGTCAGCGCACCGTCAACATCACCCATGGCCCGGAATCTACGCCGCCGTAAGTGCCGCCGCCCCCGATTCAATCGAGAGGCGACGGCACCTACCGCATGGATTACACCGCGCCGGACAAAATTGCCGGCTCGACCAGGATCATCCCGGCCCCGAGGTCTACCGCCCGAAGTACACGGCGGCGCACGAGGGCAAGCACCTGGTGGACGGACATCTTCATCCGCTTAGCAGCGGTCTCCAGATCGACAAAGCCGTCGAGCTCATCCATGCTTACGTGCCGCTGGTGAGGTCCACGATCGCGAACGCCGAAGGCCGCAGGTGGGCCAGGCCGACGCGGGTTTCGGCGCGGAACGTGGCGGCGTTGATCGCAAAATTGTCGCCCGAGGTGTCGATGTCGAGACGGACATCTTCGCGCACCTCAAGCCGCGCCTTGCTCCAGTCGGCCAGGATCGCCGTACCAGCGGGGACGGAGTTGGAGATCACGCGGGTGATCCCTTCGCCGAACACGTTGTCCGAGCCGGTGTTGCGGTTGGTGTATCCGTCGACCAGGAACCCGACACCGCCGGTTGCCTCCTTGGTCAGGTCGATGGCCTCGGCGTCATCGGGGTGAACAATCCATGCGTTCGGAGTCTCACCCTTCTTCTGCAGCGCCGTCACGGCCCGACGCAAGGTAGTCACCACGTCGGTGGCGAACGGGACCGCCGTGGTACCGCCGATGGTCAGGATGCCGGTCAAGTCCTCGCCGGTACCACCGCCTGCGATCACCTGCGACTCGACGGCGTCGAGAACACCGGCAACCATCTCCGACCGCAGCCACTCGACAACGTCACGCGCATCTTGGAACAGGCGAATGGGCACCGGCTCGCTCAAGTGCGCGATGACCCGTGCCCGATCCTGGACCGGAACCACCGTGAACACACTGGTCGGTTTCGTCCCGAGGTCGGCAACAGTGTCCGCGTTATTGGTGCGCACCGTCTGCCGGAAATACTCGAACGCGTTGGACTCCAGAGTGTTTCGGTTGACGAGAAGATCAATCAACCGGGACGGGCGAGCGATCGCGGTCACGGAGGGACTGATCAACCGGGGAACATCGACACTGCCGCTCGCCACATAGGCGCGCTTCTCGTCGCCACCCAACCTCTTGATGGACTGGAAGGCCCGAGCCGCCCAGTCGTCAGTCGGTGTCGTGGTCGCGCGCAGCACCGCCTGAACGTCGGGGTTGTCGCGACCGGCGCGGATATTCTCAGCTTCCGCTTCGCGGATCTGCCCGTCGATGTCCTTGATGTCGGAGGTGATCGCCGCGAACTTCGCGCTTTCGCCATCGGTGAGATCGGTGTCGCCGCGGGATTCGACGCGTGCCAGCAGACCACGCCGGGCGAGATCCTTAGATTCGCGCAGTGCGCGGAGGCGGGTCAAATTACTATCGTTCATATGGAAAATCTCCTAAAGAGGTTGATTGGAAAGTTCCTCCTAGTGCCAAGGGTCGCACCGGTTTTCGGACAGTGACCGGAGTGCCACCGGATGTCCGCGCGGGCGGCGCGATAGCCCGCTTATCCGCCCGTGCCAGGCGGCAAGATCAGTTGTTGTTGTCGTCCCGCAGCTCCCGAAGAACCTCGCGGGCGTGTGTCCAACCAGCGGCAGCGGCTTCCTCGCCAGCGTCCTCACTCCACTTTGGAACCGTGCTCGGGTCCAGGTCGATCCACCCGGTTTCTTTCGGATTTTCGGCGGCGATTGCGTCGAATCGGGCGAGCATCAGTGCATGGTCGCGTTCCAGGATCGCCGCCGCGGCATCCACCATCACGAGTAGCGCCGCGCCGAAGGCGTGTAGGCCAGGGTTAGAGCTGGCGAAGTAGTTGTTGGAAACTTCGTCCAAGTGCTCCAGCTCGCCACGGCTGCACTTCTTCAGCACCGCAGCCAAGTCGACGGTCTGCAAAGTCCTGTTGTGGATCTCTTCCAACCGGTACTTGGAACGATCGTCCATTGATTCAAACAAGCTTCTCCCCCTCAGCTTTCCAGCCCGCACAGGCGGGCCACTTCGCGTTCGATGATGGGCGCAGCGATGGCGTCGGCAAGGTCGGACACCTCGGCAGCGGATAGCCGCAAGGACCGGCGGCCAGCAGTGACAACCAGGCCGTCGTCGTGGGGGACGGCGGTGAAGTTTCGGCGGGTCATTCGGCGTCGCCCTCTGTGCCGTCGACACTGGCGGCGGCCTCCGTCTCCAGCCGGGCATCGCGAAGGACGGCGCGCCGATCTAGCTCATTCTCAAGTTCGTAGATGTGAACCCGGCGCAGCGCAGACCGATCGATGTTCTTCTCGATGTTCGTCGACGACACCCGAGATCCGCTGTAAACGAAGCCGTTGAGCCGGGTGATCTCCTCGAAGGAGAGGTGTATGGAGAATCGGTTGCCGACAACCTTGACACCCTCCGGAGTACGGATGAATTCGGTTCGCTTGCTTCCCATGGTTAGTTCTCCTCAGTTGTGTTGATGATTCGTGTCGGCGACGCCTGAAAGATAACCCCGTGTCGACGTCTGAATTTTGACCCCCTGCGACTGATCCTCGGCTTACCGAGCCGAGGGAGATGAAGGGGTGTTATCCGTGGAGGACTGGGCTGAGATCCGCAGGCTGCATCGAGCGGAGGGGTTACCGATCAAGGCAATTGTGCGGGTGCTGGGCATTTCGAGGAACACGGTGCGGGCGGCGATCGCCTCGGACGCGCCGCCAAAGTACGAACGCACCCCGGCGGGGTCGATCGTCGATGAGGTCGAGCCACGCATTCGTGAACTGCTGCAAAGCTATCCGCGGATGCCGGCAACGGTGATCGCCGAGCGGATCGGCTGGGAACGCGGGTTGACGGTGTTCAAGGAACGGGTCGCCGAGCTGCGCCCGGTGTATCTGCCGCCGGATCCGGCGGGACGGACGACGTATGTGGCCGGGGAGATCGCCCAGTGCGATTTGTGGTTCCCACCGATCGAGCTGCCGGTCGGGTTCGGACAGGTACGTCGCCCCGCGCTGCTGCCGGTGTTGACGATGATCACCGGGTACTCGCGGTGGCTCTCGGCGCTGCTGCTGCCGACTCGCTCGGCGGGAGATCTGTTCACCGGATGGTGGCAGCTGATCGAGGCGTTGGCGGCGGTGCCGCGGGTGCTGGTCTGGGATGGCGAGGGCGCGATCGGTCGGTGGCGGGCCGGGAAGGTCGAGCTCACCGAGCAGTGCCAAGCCTTCCGCGGGACGCTGGGCGCGAGAGTGTTGGTCTGCAAACCCGCCGACCCCGAAGCGAAGGGGTTGATCGAACGCTGTCACGATCACCTGGAGCGGTCGTTTCTGCCGGGACGCTCCTTCGCCTCACCGATGGACTTCAACGTCCAACTGCAGCAGTGGATCTCGTTAGTGAACACACGCCGGCGTCGAGCCTTGGGATGTGCTCCGACGGAACGGATTACCGCTGATCGCCAAGCGATGCTGGCCCTGCCGCCGGTCCCGCCGGCGACGGGGTGGCGATCAGCGACGCGGTTGGCTCGCGATCACTACGTCCGCCTCGATGGCAACGACTACTCGGTGCACCCCTCGGTGATCGGGCGCCGTATCGAGGTGATCGCCGACCTCGCGCGAGTCCGGGCAGTGTGCGACGGAAGGGTCGTCGCCGATCACGAACGGATCTGGGCGTGGCATCAGACGATCTCCGATCCCGAGCACGTCGCGGCCGCGCGATCGCTGCGCCGTGAGCGGGTCGCGGTGCTGCACCCGGTCGCCGAACTCGACGTCGAGCAGCGGGCCTTGAGTGACTACGACACCGCACTCGGGATCGACGGCCTCGATGGCGGGGTGGCGTGATGGCCGCCCGCGCTTCTGCGGCCAAGCCGGCACGCGACCTCACTGCCGAGGTGGCCTACCTGACTCGGGCACTCAAGGCACCAACGCTGCGCGAGTCGGTGGATCGCCTCGCTGAGCGGGCCCGGGCGGAATCCTGGAGCCACGAGGAGTTCCTGGTGGCGTGTCTGCAGCGCGAGGTGTCGGCACGCGAGTCACACGGGGGTGAGGGCCGCATCCGGGCAGCACGGTTCCCGGCCCGAAAGTCATTGGAGGAGTTCGACTTCGACCACGCCCGAGGACTCAAACGCGACCTCATCGCCCACTTGGGCACCCTGGACTTCGTGGTCGCCAAGGACAACGTGGTATTCCTGGGCCCACCTGGCACCGGCAAGACCCACCTCGCGATCGGCCTGGCGATCAGAGCCTGCCAGGCCGGGCACCGAGTTCTCTTCGCCACCGCCGCAGACTGGGTCAACGTGCTGGCCCAAGCCCATCACGCCGGCAAGCTTCAGGCCGAACTGGTTCGCCTGGGCCGCTACCCACTGCTGGTCATCGACGAGGTCGGCTACATCCCGTTCGAACCCGAAGCCGCCAACCTGTTCTTCCAGCTAGTGTCCTCGCGTTACGAGCGGGCCAGCCTCATCGTCACCTCCAACAAGCAATTCGGACGTTGGGGTGAAGTGTTCGGCGACGATGTCGTTGCCGCGGCCATGATCGACCGCCTCGTCCATCACGCCGAAGTCATCGGACTCAAAGGAGACAGCTACCGACTCAAGAACCGAGACCTGGGCCGCGTCCCCACAGCGGCCACGACAACCGAAGACTGACCGACAACCAACCAGCAGGGGGTCAACTTTCAACCGCCGAAAAGGGGTGAGATTTCAGCCGTCGTTGACAATTCGGTTCAGTTCTTCGGTCTCGTCGCCGGATAAGTGCAGACGAGCTGATCCGGCAGATAGTGACCAGCCACCGCCCTCGCGTGGAGTGCAGATGATCGGATGTCGTTTCGGATCGGGTTGGATGACGCGAATGTGCATATCGTTCTTTCTTCTCGGGTGTTGTCGGCGCGGCGGAGTTGGGGCGGCCTACCAGGTCGGGCGTCGGCGCAGTCGCGGCGATCACTAAAACGGCCGCGCCGCCACAAGCTCAGACCCCGGGCCTTCATGGTTGGCCGCGCGCGGAGCGCGCCAGGATTCTTCGGTTGGAGGACCAGAATTAAGCAGTGACTCCACTTCGGGTGTCAGGCTCTCGTTTTCGAGTTCTGCACTTTTTCCGGAAAAGTCATAACTGTGTGTCTGTGTAGAAAGAGTGTGTTTCTCACTTCGTACTTTTCCGGAAAAAGTGCTTTCACGTAGATACTTTGCGTAGTCCTCCGCCGCCTCCATGGAAAGCCCGTAGCGCCACCGCTCCGACGCCTCGCCCCTACGATTCGAGTACTCCTCGTAGTGGATCTCCGCCAAGCCCAACAACTGCAAACACTGCAGTTCGCGATCAACGGTGTTCCTCGGGTGTTGCACCGCCTTGACGACCT
This sequence comes from Mycolicibacterium frederiksbergense, assembly GCA_030499155.1. Classification (GTDB taxonomy): domain Bacteria; phylum Actinomycetota; class Actinomycetes; order Mycobacteriales; family Mycobacteriaceae; genus Mycobacterium; species Mycobacterium frederiksbergense_A. The sequence goes on from JAUKNU010000001.1 coordinate 4,755,860, forward strand.
CGGCCACAAGCGCCGACGATGTCAGTTTCGCCAGATGCCGTAGCAGCTTGAGCCGTAGTGGTGGGATGGAATCGAGTGCGCAACGTAGCGCCAACCTCATTGCGTCCTCACGCTGCATACCGATCGCCACACCGCCGCGCACAATCTGCGCCAACTGCTTCGCGAGCCGGGTCGGCATCTCGGGTGCGTGGGGGAACAGCGGTTCACCCTTGAAATCGCGCTCCACCGCCCCACGGGCACGGCAGGCCAGATCGGCCATCATGCGAAGCGTCGTGGTCTCGTTGTCGTGCAGGTGCGGTGCCTCACCGATGTTCTCCAGTACCGCCTTGGCGGCTCCCGCTAGCTCGCTGCGCATCCGGTCTTCGGAGCCGATGTTGTCCACAGACTGCCGCGCCGCCGCATGGCGGGTTGCGCGCGTGGTGGAATCGGTACGCAGCAGGACGAAGCGATCACCGAACGTCGCCACAGCGGCGTGGTGGGTATCCCATGCGGTAGTGACAGCTCCGACGACAGCAATCCGGCCAGACCATTCCAGGTTCTGCCCACCGTTCGCGCCGGACTCCCGACTCCAGTAGCCGTCATAGACTTCGCGCAACGCGGCCAGCACGCCGTCACGGGCCGTGTGTGGCATCGACAGAATGGACGTCACGTCTTTGATGACCAGAACGCCCTTCGCGCCGATCTGCGCCAACAGGCCGCCCGTGCTGTTCTCGTCGGATTCCCGCTTCGGCGAACCGGATAGCAGGGCCGCAGACGATGAAAGCGTGCTGATCATGCGGACACCTTCGGCGTCACGAAGTGCTTGCACTGTTTCGGTCTTCGCGTTGCCCGAACCGGACACGATCAGCGTCCATAGGAGGTCACCGTCGAGTTGCACAATCGCGGCGGTGATCAGCGCAAGGTGGATGGAATCGAGGTCGTAGGTATCGCCAAGCCACTTCTCGAAGGTGGCGTCAAGTTCATCAAGTTCTGTCAATTCTGTTCTCTCATTTGGATAGTCAGCCCAATCGTTTGGGCCTACGGATTGCTGTGGAGTTCGACCGCATCGGCGGTCCATGTAGTGCGAGTGCCCGCGCGCCACGCCCGACGTGGCCCGCGTGCCGATGTACCGACGCGCTCGGTAATCAGCGATGGCCCGTCGAGATGGTCGACCAGGCATGGCCATGTCAGTGCGATACGGTGCCCGCGCTGGATGGCCCACTCGCTGATCGCCGCGTCGATGTGGTCGGCGTGCTGGAGGTCGTCGAGCAGTTCGTCGAGCACGTCACCGCGGATCGCGTACCCGACGCCCCACAGTTGCGGCCCGGTGATCCAGCACGCCCCGACGTGGTCGGCCTCGCGAGTGGCGCGGTTCAGCGGTTGCCGCATTGCCGGTGGATAGTGGCGCTGAAAGTACAGTCCGACGATCGGAGACGGCGCGATCTCTAGCGCCATCGCGAGCTGCTCGCGGAATCCGTCGACCGGCAGCGCGTCATCTTCCAGAACGACCGTCCACGCGGATGATCCGGCGCGCATCATCTCCAGTAGCCGCAGGTGATTCCCACCCGATCCGAGCGTGCCGTCGTCCACCGACACCACATCGGCGCTGACCTGGTCGGCCAGGGCGTAGGGATCGCGGTCGACGTGCCCGACGATCCCGATTGAGATCATCCGGCGATGCGTGGTGAGCGAGACATCTCCAGTGCGGCAAGCAGCCGGTTACCCTCGGCAAGCCGCTCCACGTCGAGAGGTATACCCGCGCCGGTGAGATCGCGATACAGCTTCACCGCGGCAGTGCGGACGGCGGCGTGTTGTCGGCCGCGATCACGCACACAGTAGACACATTCACCGTGCGCACCACGGTCGTTCGGTCCTCGTATTTCATGGGAACCTTTGTTGCACATCATGTTCACACCACCTCGTGGTTACGAATTTTGGACACACCCGTACACGACAGGTGTTGGATAGCCGTGCTCCACGGCATTAGTCGATTCCGGCGATGAACGCCGCGTTTGCCGTTGCTGGCAATCACCATCGGTTCGGACAGCGCCGAACGCACGCGCGGTTGACGGACTGCGATGTCCCGCGAATAGGCACGATCAGGGTCAAGCCGCGCGGCGGGCACGACCTTCCATCCCGCGTCAGCCGCGAGCGTCCGGTAGATGCACGCCGCGTAGTGAGTCGTCGCCAGCATGCCGCGGTCAGTGCGGACTGCGCATCCACAGCACGCCAGCCGCAGGAACACGGCGGCGCACTGCGGGACAAGTGCGGCGAGAACGGCGGGATTCGTCACCAGATGGCGATGCCGGTCGCGTACACGTCCGTCCGGGTGCTGTTCGTAGCCGCCCGAAAGCGGCTGCCACGTACGCGGACGACCGCGTTTTGACCCTATATCAATTATATCACGCGAAGACTTGACATCTGCGCATAAATAGTGTATAGCGGTCACTGGGCCTGCCTCCGCTCCAGTTCGTCGGCGGCTTCCAATAGTGTCGCCGCGACCTCCCGAACTTCGACGGCCGACAGCTCCACACAGTCAAGCTCGACATACCAACGCGTAGCGCCGGTGTCCCGCTGCTGACCCATGGTCCGCACATCGACTGGACACTTCCAATCACGGGCCAGCACTGTGCGGTTGGCTCCGCCGTCGTCGTAGTCCCAATCGCCGTACTCGGTGGTGTCGGCTGGCATTGGGACCCGTCCAAGCATCTCCTCGAATTCGTCATCGGACAGATCGGCGGGGTTACCGCAGTGGGCGGCTACGTTCTCCCGCGACAGGTCGCCCTCAGCACGGCATTCGACTAGCGCATCCTCGAACTGCTCATCGGTGACGTCGGCCATCGCCATCACGTCGGCCTGCTCGGCCGCGTCGGGGAACAGCTCCACCACGTTGCTCTTCGCGGGCTTCTTCCGGGTGCGGCCATCCTTGCCGACAACCTGTTCACTTTGAACAGGTTGAGTCGCCTTGTCCTTGCGGACGGTGTTGCGGGCGATACCCAACGTCTCCGAGATCGCCACCTCTGACATGCCCGACTCTGCCAGGGCGGCAACGGCTTCTACTCGCTCCAGCGCGGGCAGGCGCAAGCGACCGGCGAAGTCGAACTCAGCGTCTAAGTATTCCGACCACGACGCGTACCCCATAGTGAGCCAGATACGGCCGGTGAACGCGGCGGTGATGTCGTCCACGGGGAAGGCGTTCACCCACGTGCGGATGCGGGCCGTGATGTCGGCGGCCTCTCGCTCGGTGAGAACCACCTCGGCTTCGATGATGTCGGTCACGATGCCTCCCCCTTGTTGCAGCGCGTCGGAAGGCTCATCGACCCGGCCCCGTCGAGTCGTCGCGATTGGTGGCACCGCGGCGACGACGGGCTCGGGCCGACTTGTAGGCCATCCGCTGCATGTGTTCGCGCTGTGCGTTGGCGGCACGCTTGGCCCGCTCGGCGGGCGTCAGCTTCCCATCGGGGTCTACTTGGCGCTCGAACTTCTCTTGTAGCGCGAGGCGGGCGGCCAGGGTCGCAGCTGGGCGGTCTTCGGTTTGCGCCCATCGGGCATTAGCGGCGATGGAGCCACGCAAAGAGCGTTCGGCGGGAGTGAGTGCCATACAGGTTTTTCCTTATCGGGGATGCAAAAAACCCACCCCCGACTAGGGGGTGGGTTTTTGACAGAGAGATGCCTGTTTATTTGTGCGGGCAATGCTGCCTCACGGCCGGCGTCTTCACGGCTGTCACTGACTTTACCCTGTGCTACGGACTAGGTCGAACAGGTATTCGATAAGAAATTTCTAAGAATCGCTACAGGTCATCCCCCAGGCCCAGTGTTCTGGCCTCCGCCGCGGCCCGCTCCGACGCAGACGCCGACGTATACCGATCCAACATCGAGCGCGTCGACCAGCCCGCGACCGCCATCAGTCCCTGTTCCGATCCCCCGGCCCGAAGCCAGCGCGTAGCAGCGGTCGAACGCAGCAGGTGCAGGTGGAAGCCATCAATCCCCGCGGCTTCCGCTCTCCGCTTCATAGCAGCATCTAAACCGTGGTACCCGAATTTCTGTCCGCCACCGCCCAACCAGAGCGTTGGCGTATCCGCGAGCCGGTGAGTACGTCGGATGCGGACATAGCGGTCCAGCGCGGACGCGGCAGCGGCACCGAACGGGACGACCCTGCCCTTCCCGCCTTTTCCCTTACGCACGATGGCCGACCCCTTGGGCAGGTCAACGTCGCCCACCTGCATGGCCAGCAGTTCCCCCGCTCGGACGCCCGTTTCGGCCATCAACCGGACGACGGCCTCGTCGCGGCGGTCGATGAAGTCCTTCCCCTTGCACACCGCGATCAACGCTTTGAGCTGGGTGTCAGACAGCGATGCCGTCACCTTTGCGTCAAGCTTGGGCGGTTTCATTCCGTCGAGCGGATTGGATGTGATCTCCCCCTCGTCGGCTAGCCATACGGCGTATCGGCGCAGAGCGGCATAGCGGGCGCGAGCGGTGGCGGGCTCGGCACCTTCGTCCAGCAGCGAGGTCAGGAACGTCTGCACGGTGGCCTTGTCGAGCTCGGGCGCAGTGGCTGTCCTCGCACACCACTTTAAGAACGCCTCAACACCCCACGTGTAACTGCTGATGGTGGCAGGACTTTTGCGCTCGGCGCGCAGGTGCAGTTGCCACGATGGAAGAAGGTCGGCCAGCAAACTTGTCGCCATAGCAGTTATCTTGACACAGAACTCTGTGCTTATGTGTTATCTTTGACCTAGCCAGTAAAACTACTGGTCAGAGATGTTTACCGGGACATGAGCCGCTCGACATATTTCGCGATGACATCCACCTCGAGGTTGACCGGTGTGCCGACCGCCGCACCGCCCAGCGTCGTCAACGACAGCGTGGTCGGAATCAAGGACACCTCGAACCAGTCGTCCCCGAGCCCGGAGACGGTCAGCGAGATGCCGTCGACGGTGATCGAGCCCTTCTCGACGACGTAGCGGGCCAGCTCGCCGGGCAGCGAGATCCGGACAATCTCCCAGTTCTCCGAAGGGGTGCGGGCGATCACCTCGCCGGTGCCATCCACATGGCCCTGCACGATATGGCCGCCGAGACGGCTGTTGACCGCCGCGGCGCGTTCCAGATTGACCTGGCTGCCGACATGCACCGCACGCAGGCTGGACCTGTTGAGCGTCTCGGCCATCACATCGGCGGTGAACGCACCGTCCGGACGCACCTCCACGACCGTCAGACAGACACCGTTGACCGCAATGGAGTCGCCATGACCTGCGTCGGAGGTCACGACGGGCCCGCGGATCACGAACCGCGCAGCATCCGAGAGGTCCTCTTTGCCGACGATCTCGCCGAGCTCTTCCACGATTCCGGTGAACATGGCTAAAGATTAGTGCCGCGGCCGCCGCGTCCACGTAGCTCGGGGGCACTCGGGCAGACCCACTACGATGCAGAACATGCAGACGCGCCCCCGTGCAGTCCGGATCCTTCTTCCCTTCTTTGCCATCCTGATGGTGGCCGCAGCGCTCGTCGGCTGCGGGTCGAAGACCAACGACGCCCCGCTCCCCGAAGCGGCCACGCTCATCACCGAATCCGCCGCGACCACCCGCAGCCAGCAGAGCGTGCACCTTGAGCTGCTCGTCGGCGGTGAGATCAAGGAATTGCCCATCGCCAGCCTCAGCGGCGATCTGACCAATGCCCCCGCGGTCGCAGCGCAGGGCGAGGCCGACATCATCTTCCTCGGCCAGAAGCTGACCGACGTCGCCTTCGTCGTGGCCGACGGCGATCTGTACGGCGCCATCACCAAGGGCGGCAACATGCAGAACTTCGGTCCTGCCGCCGACATCTATGACATCTCGGCCATCCTGAACCCGGACACCGGCCTGGCGAACATCCTGGCCAGTTTCTCCGACCCCAAGGCCGAGGGCCGCGAGGCCGTCGGCGGTTCCGATGCGGTCAAGATCACCGGCACCGTCAGCGCCGACGCGGTCAACAAGATCGCCCCGCAGCTCAACCAGAGCGCCCCGGCCCCGGCCACCGCATGGATCCGTGAGGATGGCGACCACCAGCTGGCGCAGGTCCAGATCGCCCCATCGGCGGGTAACACCATCACCATGACCCTCACCGACTGGGGCAAGACCGTCACCGTCGCGAAGCCCGGTAGCTGATGACGGCGGCCAACAGCCACCGGGCAGCGGGTACGGCGGGCACCAACCGGCGCCTGGCCATCAGTGCCGGTGGCCTCGCGGTCACCCTCGGTGCACTCGACACCTACGTCGTCATCACCATCATGACCGACATCATGCGTGACGTCGGCATCCCGATAAATCAGATTCAGCAGGTCACGCCGATCGTGACGAGCTACCTGCTCGGCTACATCGCGGCCATGCCCCTGCTGGGCAAGGCCTCCGACCGGTTCGGGCGCAAGCTGATACTGCAGGCCGGACTGCTCGGATTCATGGCCGGATCGGTGGTCACCGCGCTGGCCGGCGACCTGACCACCCTGGTCATCGGCCGCACCATCCTGGGAATCGCCAGCGGCGCACTGCTTCCCGTCACCCTGGCACTGGCGGCCGATCTCTGGTCGGCCCGCGGGCGCGCGACCGTGCTCGGCGGCATCGGTGCGGCACAGGAACTCGGCAGCGTGCTGGGCCCGCTGTACGGCATCGCGGTCGTGTGGGCGCTGAGTACCTGGCGTGACATCTTCTGGATCAACATCCCGATGGCCGCTGCCGCGATGATCATGATCCATTTCAGCGTGCCGTCCCGGGACCGGGATCAACCACAGCAGAAGGTGGACGTCGTCGGCGGCCTGCTGCTCGCGATTGCGCTCGGCGCCGCCGTCGTCGGCCTGTACAACCCGGCACCGGACGGCAAGAACCTGTTGCCCAGCTACGGAATTCCGCTGCTCGTCGTGGCGGTGCTGACCATGGTCGGGTTCTTCGTCTGGGAGAAGAAGGCCACCACCAGACTGCTGGAGCCGGCCGGGGTGAAGTTCCGCCCGTTCCTGGCCTCGCTGGCCGCGTCGCTGACCGCCGGCGCCGCACTGATGGTGACGCTGGTCAACGTCGAACTGTTCGGCCAGGGCGTGCTCGGCATGGACAAGAACGAAGCCGTGGTGCTGCTGCTGCGGTTCCTGATCGCGCTTCCGATCGGTGCGTTGCTCGGTGGCTGGCTGGCCACCCGCATCGGCGATCGGCCCATCGCGGTTGCCGGTCTGCTGATCGCCGCGTTCGGCTACTGGCTGATCTCGCACTGGGATGTCAACGTACTCTCGGCACGTCACGATCTCGGGGTGTTCACGCTGCCCGCGTTCGACACCGACCTGGCGTTGGCCGGTTTCGGACTCGGACTGGTGATCGGTCCGCTGACCTCCGCGGCGCTACGGGTGGTGCCGGTCGCCGAACACGGCATCGCATCGGCATCGGTGGTCGTCTCCCGGATGATCGGCATGCTCATCGGCATGGCCGCGTTGTCGGCCTGGGGTCTGTACCGCTTCAACCAGATCCTGCAGTCACTGCCCGTCGTCGACACCGGCAATCTGCTGGACGCCGGCCGACAGTTGATGGAGAACACCCGGATCGCCTACACCATGCAGTACGGCGAGATATTCGCCATCACCGCGGTGGTGTGTGTCGTCGGCGCCCTGGCCTCGCTGATGATCAGCGACCGCAATCACCACGACGAGTCAGACGATGACGCCGTCGGGGCAGTGAAAGATGAAGACAGTGCGGCGTTTCCGGCGCCGCCGCCGTCGTAACCGCATCGGGGTGACCCCGTGATCGACGGGCGCGTCCGGGTGGCGGCGTCGATCACGCGGCAGGACGCGTGCTGACCGCACCGAGACTGCGTCTGCTGTTCTCGTCGGCCAGCGCCAGCACGTCGCGCGCAGCCCGCGCCGCCGCCGCCGCCCGGACCGCCGCCGGTGCGTCGCTGTGCAGCGGGGCCTCCACGCTGATCGGGATACCCGCCGGCAGGGCACGCAACATCGAGACCAAATCGATACCTCCGGTGCCCGGAAGCAGCCGCGCGGCGCGGCCCTGGCGCATCATTTCCGCCACCGTGCCCGGATGTTCGGCGGGTGCGTCACAGATCTGCGCGTAGCGAATCCACTCCCGCGGCAGCGCGGCCAGCTCGGCGGGCGAGTTCATGGCTCGGTGATAGTGGATGGCGTCCACCAGCAGACCGACGCCCGCCTGGCACGCCGCCAGAATCGCCACGCCCTGACGAAGGTCCTTGACCTCGGTCCACGGCATCGGCTCCAGGTTCGGAGTCAGCCCGAATTCGGCTGCCAGCAAAGCCAGCTCAGCGAGATTGTGCGCGGTCCGGCTGTGGTCGGGGTCATTGCCCGTCACCAGGACCTCGGTCGCCCCGAGAAACGCCCCGGTCTCCAGGAAAGCCTCGAAATCTGCGCGGACCCTGGTCTCCGGACGTAACCGCAGCACCTCGATATCCACCAAACGCAGTCCCGAATCATCAAGGCGGCGCTTGGTTTCCAGGATCAGTGGAGTGCGGCCGATGGTCCGCCGCAGCGGCTCCTGTGCGGTCGCGCGGATCAGCCTCAAGCCGACGGCGTCATATCCCGCCGACGCCGCGCAATCGACGAGTTCCGCCGGATCGAGTTCCAGCACGGTGAGCGGCGCCAGCGAAAGAACGCGTCCCTCACCGGGGCCTCGGGATTCTGCCGACGTGCTCATCACCATCTCCTTGCCCCCGCCGGAATCTGCGGGAAAACCGCTCTGCAGAACATCATCGCGGATCAGCGGCAGGAATTGGGGGCTACCCGGACGCGCACGAACCCCCAGGTGGTGTGGTTCTTCGCCCCGGAACGCTAGTACAGCAAATCAGCAGCGCTCAAGGCCGCGCTGCATGATCTTGGGCGCACGCGGGTACTGGACCTGCTGAGGCCCCATCCGCAGCACACCGAAGACCAGCGATCTGACGTTCTGCGGGTTGACCGGCCCGCTGTTGAGCCAGTCCTGCAAGGCAGTCATGCTCGTCATCCTTTGTTAGTGCAATCCCCGAGCGACTCGTCGGTGAAGGCGCTTTGACCGAAGTCTACCGGCGCACCGACCCCGGCACCCGACTACAACACCCGGCAAAGGCCACTCGGGCAACAGGATTGAACGTCACATCACCACCGACACTGTGGCTGCGATCACAACTCAGTGCGGCACCAGACTGAGTCGCACATCGGGCCCGATCGCCTCGATTCCGTCGAACCGCCAGCGCTGGGCGCCGGCCATGCTGAGCACCCCGACATCGTCGACCGCCGTGATCGGCCCGCCCAGCAAGATGGGAGCCACATACGCCAGAATGCGGTCGATCACACCCGCGCGCAGGAACGCGCCGGCCAGCGTCGGGCCACCCTCGAGCAGAACGGCCGTCCGGTCGGACAGGGCGCGCATCACCTCGTGCGGATCACGGGTGCGGATCACCATGGTCCGGGAGTCGTCATTGAGCACGTTGGATTCCGGTGATATCTCCCGCTCCCCGACCACCACCCGCAACGGTTGACGGCCGGCGAGGCTGCCGTCGGGCAGGCGCGCGGTCAGCGTCGGGTCGTCGAAAAGCACCGTGCCGGTGCCGACCACGATCGCCTCCACCACACCGCGCCGACGGTGCACGTCGGCGCGGGCGGCCTCACTGGTGATCCACTGGCTGCTGCCGTCGGCGGCAGCGCTGCGTCCGTCCACGCTGGTGGCGAACTTCCAGGTGACGTGCGGCAGCCCGGTGCGTTGTTTGTGCAGCCACTCGCGCAGCGGTCCGCCCGCGACATCGGTTCCGAGCACCCCGGCGTGTACCTCGACACCGGCCGCTACCAGCCGCGATGCCCCACCCGCGGCCACCGGATTGGGATCCGAGACGGCGTACACCACCCGCGAAAGCCCTGCTGCCAGAAGGCCATCCACGCACGGAGGGGTACGACCGTGGTGATTGCACGGTTCCAGGGTGACCACCGCGGTTCCCCCGCGTGCCAGCTCACCCGCCCGGCGCAACGCCACCACTTCGGCGTGCGCTCCCCCGGTCGGCTCGGTCGCACCGACGCCGACCACCTCGCCGGCGGCGTCCAGGATCACCGCGCCCACGGGCGGATTCGGGTAGGTGGCGCCCTTGACCCGGTCGGCCTGCTCGACGGCCAGCCGCATCGCGGCTTCCAGGCTCACCGGCCGCTTCGGGGCGTCACCGCTCATAGCGTGAGATGTGGCGAGGCCGCGGCGGCCTGCCTGCGCAGTCGCCGCACCGCCTCGGCCGGATCCTCGGCGCTGTAGACCGCGGATCCCGCGACGAAACAGTCCACCCCGGCCTCGGCGGCGGCCTCGATGGTGTCGGCGTTGATGCCGCCGTCGATCTCCACCACGATGGTCAGCTCCCCCGAATCGACCAGGCGGCGCACGGTGGACACCTTGGCGAGGACCTCGGGGATGAACTTCTGTCCACCGAAGCCCGGTTCCACCGACATGACCAGCAGGGTGTCGAACTCCCGCAGGATCTCCAGGTAGGGCTCCAACGGGGTGCCCGGCTTCACCGACAGACCCGCCCTGGCGCCCGCGGCGCGGATATCGCGCGCGACACCCACCGGGTTGTCGGTGGCCTCGGCATGAAACGTGACGTTGTAGGCGCCGGCCTCGGCGTACGGCGGCGCCCACCGCTCGGGCTGATCGATCATCAGGTGACAGTCCATCGGGATGTCGGTGACCTTGAGCAGGCTCTCCACCACGGGCAGCCCCAGCGTGAGGTTCGGCACGAAGTGGTTGTCCATCACATCGACGTGCAGCCAGTCCGCACCGGCGACGGCGGCGACTTCGTCGGACAGCCTGGCGAAGTCGGCGGCGAGAATGGACGGCGCGATGAGCGGGGCCTGGGCGAGCGGAGCGACGGGAGATTGTCCAGACATGGCGGTCAGCCTACTTTCAACGCGGCGGCGAACATCGCATCGGTGCCATGCAGGTGTGGCCAGAGCTGCACATACGGTCCATCTCCGAGCTGATCGACCCCGGGGAAGAACTCCCTGGTATCCATCGCCGTCACCGGGTGCCTGCGCAGCGCGTCGGCCACCACCCCCACGGTCTCGGCCAGGTGCGGTGAGCAGGTGGCGTAGAGCACCACACCGCCGGGCCGGGTCAGCGCGATGGCCGCCGCCAGCAGCTCCCGCTGCAACTTCGCCAACGTCGGCACATCCCCGGGCTGGCGCCGCCAGCGTGCCTCCGGCCTGCGGCGCAGTGCGCCCAGACCGGTGCACGGTGCGTCCACCAGCACGCGGTCGAAGCTCGCCGGTTCCAGACCGGATTCCCGCCCGTCCACCCGCAGCACGTCGACGGGCAGGCCGGCGGTGTTGCGTTCAACGAAATCGGCCCGGTGCTCGGCGGGCTCCACCGCCGTGACACGGGCATCCCCGGCCAACGCCGCGATCAGCGCGGTCTTACCGCCCGGTCCCGAGCACAGGTCCAGCCACCGACCGTGGTCGGGGCCGTCCACGGTGGCCAGCGTCACGGCACGCGCCACCAGCTGCGACCCTTCGTCCTGCACCAGCGCGGCGCCCTCGCGCACCGCGGCCAGCTCGCCCGGGTCACCGCCGGACAGATAGACCGCATACGGCGAGTACCGGCCGACGGTTCCCTCGACCTGGGCGGCGAGGTCCGCCGCGGTCAGCACCCCGGGCCGGGCGGCCAGGTGGACGACGGGACGCTCGTCATCGCTGGCGAGCAGCGCGCCGAGCTGCCCGGCGCCGGCACCGAGCGCGTCGACGAAGGCCTGTGCCACCCACCGTGGGTGAGCGTTGACGAAGGCGGCATGACCGATCGGATCGGTGGCCTGCGACGGTGCGAGTTCGGCGATCCAGGCCTGCTCATCCTGGCCGGCGATCTTGCGCAGCACACCGTTGACGAAACCTGCTCGTACCGAATCAAATTCGATTCCAGCCTGATCGACGGTGGTGTCGAGGGCGGCGTGCGCGTCCACCCTGGTGCGCAGCAACTGGTAGCTGCCCAACCGCAACAGGTCCAGCAGCACCGAGTCGATCTGGTCGACGGGCCGGTCGGCCGCCGAGCTGATCACGGCATCGAGCAGGCCCCGGGTGCGGCAGGTGCCGTAGGCAAGTTCGGTGGCGAAGGCGGCGTCGAGACCCTTGATTCCCCGGTCGCGCAGCAGCGCCGGCAGCGTCAGGTTGGCGTAGGCGTCGCGTTCACTGACCGCGCGCAGCACGTCGAAGGCGGCGCGCCGGGCCGGGTCCAGCGGCTTGCGTGCCGGCCCCTTGCGCTGCGGTGTGTTGGTGGAGTGATGACGCGACGGACGCCCGCCCCGCCCGGACGACGAGGGCCGGGTCACAGCGCCCGCACCGATGCGTCCGGACGCGCTCCGCGCGCCCAGTCGGCGGCGTTCATCGGTTTCTTCCCGGGCGGCTGAACCCAGCTCAGCGCCACCGCATCAGAACCCGTGCCGATCCATACGTCACGCCTACCGACCTCGAGCTCCCCGGCGGCGAGCACCTTCGAGCCGTCGGGACGCACCGGGCCGACCTTGACGCGCACATCGCCGATCATCGTCCAGGCTCCGGGGTTGGGGGTGACCGCACGGACCCGGCGATCGACCGCGTGCGCGGGCAGTTCCCAGCGCACCCGGGCCTCCTCGACGGTGATCTTGGGTGCGACGGTGACCCCGTCGGCGGGCTGGGGTACCGGGTCGAGCGTTCCGTCGGCGATACCGTCCATGGTGGCCTCCAATAGTCCTGCACCCGAAACAGACAGGCGCTCAAGCAGATCCCCGGCGGTGTCGGTCGGGCGGATGGTCTCGGTGACGACGCCGTAGACGGGTCCGGAGTCCAGGTCGAGTTCGATCTGGAAGGTGGTCGCCCCGGTGACCTCGTCCCCCGCGGCGATCGCGGCTTGCACCGGGGCAGCTCCGCGCCAGGCCGGGAGCAGCGAGAAGTGCAGATTCACCCAACCGTGCGACGGCACGGCCAGCAGGTCCGCGCGCAGCAGCGCACCGTACGCGACCACCGCGCAGGCGTCGGGGGCCAGCGCCGTGAGTTCGGCGACGAACTCCGCGGTGTTCGGCCGTTCGGGCTTGAGCACCGGGATACCGTGCTCGGTGGCCAGCTGTGCCACCGGGGAGGGCGCCGGGGTGCCGCGGCGGCCGGCTGCGGCATCGGGCCGGGTCAGCACCGCGACGACATCGTGGTTTTCGGAGTCGATCAGTCTGCGCAGCGAGGGCAGCGCGGGCTCCGGGGTCCCGGCAAAGATGAGTCGCACCGAGCCAGTCTAGGGATGACGTGGGGTCTGGTAGAACTCGCGTTCCTGCACACCGGCGATCGGGGCCACGAACATCCACGGCATCGTGGTGATCAACCGGTTCACCCCGGCCACCGCGTCGTTGTAGTACTGCCGGGCGAAGGCCAGTTTGTTCTCGGTGTCGGTCAGGTTCTCCTGCAGGTTCAGGAAGTTGGTCGACGAGTTGAGCTGAGGGTAGCTCTGCCCGAGCGCCATTACCTGGCCGAGCGCGGTGTCCAATTCACCCTCCGCGGCGCTGCGCCGGGCCACCGATTCACCGCCGGTGGCGGCGTTCAGTGCGGCCCGGGCGTCGGTCACGTGATCGAGGATCGCCTTCTCGTGGGTGGCGAACGAGCCCACCGTGTGCACCAGGCTCGGGATCAGCGCCGCCCGGCGGGTCAGTTCGACATCGATCCCGGACAGCGCTTCGGCCACCCGCACGTCGGCCGTCTTGAGCTTGTTGTAGCCGACCACCAACCCGATCAGCACCAGCACGGCGATCGCCAGTACCAGAATCAGCAAGAACCTCACCATGATCCTCCGCCACCACCACCGCCACCACCACCACCGCTGCTGCTGCCGCCACTGGAGGACGACGACTGCGACGCGGTGTAGGCGCCGATCGATGACGACAGCGCCGATTCGAAACTGTCGAAGCCGCCCCCGCCGGAACCTCCGGACAGACCCCAGGACGTGCTGGACGACGAGTGATACCACTCCGGTTGCGGTGCAACCGCCCCGGTGACATCGCGGTATTTCTGCGCCCACAGCGCCGCGCTGCCCGCGGCGACCGCGAACGGCACGTAGGCCGCGTAGAGGTCCTTCCGCGCCCCGAAATCGAACCGACTCTCCGCCGAGTCGGTGGACAGCAACCGGTGGAATCCGCCTGCGCGTGACCACAGTTCGCGACCCGCCGCGGTGCGGCGGGTGCCAACCCCGGCGCGCCACGACGCCGCGGAGAACAGGAAGAACACCGCGAACGGCAGCGCCCACAGGGTTATCGGAAAACCCCAGCGGAAGAACCCGCACACCATCAGGATCGCCGCGACGGCATTGGCCGCGCGCAACCACAGTTCCTTGCGCCGCCTGACCATCAGGCCCTCCCCGAGTGCCCACTGCTGCACCGCGTCGGCCATGTCGGTCTTGGCCTTGCTGAGCTTCTCCCCCGATCTGGCGGATTTCCTGGCCTTGAACTCGGCACCGGGCCCGATGATCTTCAGCGCCGAACCGACCGCGACGCCGACCGGGTCGATATCGGCCCAGGCGCCGGGCGCAGCGGTGCCGGTGACGTTCCAGTCGTTCTTGCTGATCTGGCGCAGGTCGACGAGTTGGCGTTCGGCGAGGTGGAAAAGCGTCGCGGTCAGGCCGTTCTTCGGCACCGCTTCGGTGCGGATGTACTCGGTCTGCACGGGCCCCAGACCGGGCGGCGGCGCGTACTGGATCGGGAATCCCGGCGGCGCCTCGACGGTGCTGCGCGACCACAGGATGGCCGCCAGCCCGGCAAGCAGCGCCAGGCCCAGCAGCACCACCACCCGGGTGGTCGACTGCCCCAGCACCCGGTCCCAGTGGTAGGTCCACAGCAGCTCGGCGCGCGGCGGTGTCGGGATGTCCATACCCGCCCGCAGCGTGACCGGGGTGTGCGGGGCCAATCCCTGCGCGCCGAGGCGCACGGTGGCGCCCTCCACGGTGAGGTCGCTACAGGCATAGCCCCGGCCGTATCCGACCGAGCACTGGGCGCCGACCACCGGCTCGGGCAGGGTGACGGTGATGTCGACGTTCTGGATTCTGTTGTTCCAGGCGGGTGCGACGACATTCCAGAAGAACACCGTCGGCGCGCTCGTCTCACCCGTCGAACCACCGAATTGCTCACCGGCGCCCGCGGTTCCGGGGTCGAGCACGCCGGGAATGCGGTACCGGATCTTGAACACGTGCGGCCCGGGGCTCAGCGTGCTGTCGGGGCTGCCGATCTTGGCCACCCGGAACCGGTCCCGGCCCTCCCAGAGCAGCTGATAGGGCGCCGGTTCACCGTCCCACAGGATCGACTGGATCTGTGGGACCTGCCGCACCTTGGGGCTGTTCTGATTGGCCACATCCCAGTGCCGGAAGATGCCGTGCCGGTTGAGCGGGAACTCGCCGGTGATGGTCTCGACGGCATCCAGATCACCGTCGGCGTCCACCGTGTAGTGCGCGGTGTAGTCACTGATGACCACCGGATCCGAGGAGGCGTCGCCACCACCGGTCGGGGTCGCGCTGAACACCACCGGCCACAGCACGCCAAACGCGATGAGCACCAACGGGATCAGTAGCTTGAACAGCCGCCCCATACCCACCTCCGCACCGGTTGTGCTGCCTACCCTATGTGCAAGGGGTCCATTTGGACACGCACCGGCTGCTGATCGTGGCGGGCGCTGAGCGCGTTCACCGCACGGCGCAGCGCCGCCGCGAGGTCCAGCCCGCCGGTGCGCGGCACCCGCACGAGCATCCGGCTCACCACACTGTCCACCGCGATACCGGGCGGGCGGCGCGCACCGGGCGGCAGCTCCACCGGCCCCAGCGGTTCCGCTGCGGGCGGCAGCTCGGCGGCCTCCAGCAGGGCGGTGACGGCCTCGGGTACCCCGTCGAGCACGGCGAGATGGACCGCGGGCGGCAGTGCCACCTCGTCGCGGGCATTGAGCTCGGATTCCGCGTGGCCGACCGGGTCCCAGCGGATCAGCGACTGCACGGTCGGGATCGCCGACTCGGCGATCACCGCCACCGAGCCCCCGTCGGCGCGGCTGCGGACCAGAGCCGCCGCGGCCATCCAGCGCCGCAACGTGTCCTCGGCCGCCCGCAGATCCTGGCGGCCCAGCAGTGCCCAGCTGTCGAGCAGCAACGCGGCGCCGTAGCCGCCCTCGGCCACCGGCTCGGCGCCCGGGGTGGCGACGACGACGGCGGGTTTCGGTCCCACCGTCGACAGCACCGACTCGCCGCCGGAGGTGATGACGCTGGCACCCGGCAGCGCCCGGCCGAGCTCCTCGGCGGTCCGTCGCGCACCGACCACCACCGCACGCACCGCATCCGATCCGCAGCTCACACACCGCAGCGTCAGTTCCGCGCGGGCGCACCAACGACACACCGCGCCACGGGTATCCCGGTCGGGCAGCGACAGCGGCCCGGTGCAGTGCCGACACCGCGCCACGGTGCGGCAGCGGGCGCAAGCCAGTGCCGGCACGTATCCGCGCCGCGGCACCTGCACGAGCACCGGGTGCCCGGCCTCGAGGGCGGCGCGGGCGGTGCGCAGCGCCATCGACGGCAACCGCGCGGTGTGTGCCGCCGGGTCACGTTCCTGGTCGAAGGCGTTATCGTCCAGGGCCACCACCCGAGGCGCGTGGTTGCGCACCACCGGGCGGGTCGCGACGAGGTCGTGCGCCCACCGGCTGCGCACCAGCGCGTGCGCCTCGGCGGTCCTGGCGTACCCGCCGATGATTGCGGCACAGCGCAATTGGTGTGCGCGCAGCATGGCCACCTCGCGGGCGTGCGGATACGGCGCACGCGGTTCGGCCAGGTTGTCGTCACCGTCGTCCCAGACGATGACCAGGCCGAGGTCGGCGATGGGCGCGAACACCGCGCTGCGGGTGCCGATGACCAGCCGGGCCTGACCGCGCAGCACCGCCAGCCAGCGCCGGTAGCGCTGTGAGGGACCCAGCCCGGCGGACAACGCCACCACCCGGGATTCGTCCACGCAGCCCACCGCCGCCGCGTGCACGGCGTCGACATCCCGTTGATCGGGCACCACGATGAGCGCACCGCGCCCGGCGTGCACGGTGGCCGCCGCCGCCTCGGCGAGCCGCAGCGCCCAGTGCTCGCCGGGCAGGGCCTGCCAGACGGCCCGGGCCGCCCGGCCCTCCCGGATCGCGGCCAGGAACTGTTCGCCGCGCCCGTAGTGCGCCCAGCCCGACCCGTCGATCGGCTGGTGCGCCAACGGCGGCAGCTCGGCCGGTGGCTTCTTCTCGACGCCGGCGTGCCGCGGCGGAATGGCCAGCCGCAACACGTCGGGGCGGGTTCCGACATAGCGGGCCGCGACGGCGTCAGTGAGCCTGCGGATATCCGGCGTCAGCACCGGCTCGGCGGAGACCACCCGGTCCAGCCAGCCGAGTTTTCCCGAATGATCGGTGTCCGAACGCCTTTCCAGGACGAAGGCGTCCACCAGCCGGCCGTGGAACCGCACCCGGACCCGCACCCCGGGCTGCGCATCGTCGGACTGTTCGGCCGACACCAGGTAATCGAACTCGCGGTCCAGGTGCGGTACCGACAGCATCGGCAGCACCCGCGCGATCGGCTCGTGCTCGGCGGCGCGGCGGGTCTGGGTCACCCCTGCGGCCCCCGAACGCCGATATTGCGCTGCCGACCGAAGAAGAAACCGGCGGTGATCAGGAACAGCGATGCCGCGTAGGCCCACCAGATGGGGACCGCCAGCGCCTCCGACCCGAGCACGAACTTGCTGATGCCGATCATCGAATCCGAGACGGCGAAACACACCGCGCCCAGCGCCGTCCACGGCGTCGGCAGTGCGGCCAGCAGCGCGGCACACACCATCGCGCCGAGCACCGCCATGTACACCGTGACGGGCAGCGCCATGCCCTGCTCCAGCAGAGCCGGCCAGAACCACGCCAGCATCGCCAGGCATGCCAGCACCACGACGGCGGCCGCGACCAGCCTCGAGGTGCGCCGGGCCACCAGCGGGAGCAACGCGGCGAGGAAGCACAGGTGGGCGATCAGGAACGACGCCAGGCCCAGCACGAAGGACGGCTCCCACCACGGCATCGCGAGCAGATAGTCACCCGCCGCGGATCCGATCAGCGCCGCGATCAGCCAACGCCGTTCCCGGGCGATCGGGTGGCGCAGCGCGGCCACCGCCAGCAGCACCGCGGCGGCCGCCTTGACGGCGGGCTGCAGGGCGAACTGCCCGGTGAGTTCGGCACCGGCGGGCACCCGCAGCGCGACGGTGACGAGAAAGATCCCGTAGCCGGCGCCGACGGCGACGGCCAGCACCCAGAAAAGCCGGGTCCACGGTGCTGCGTACGGTGAACCCATGCCTGAATCCGGTACCGACAGACCCGCCTTGGACGCCATCCTGGAGAAGGTACTGGAAGCGGTGCCGTTCCAATTGACGATGGAGGGTGGTCCCGCCGCCGCGCGGGAACGTTTCCGCGCGCTGCCGCGCCGCGAGGTGCATCAACAGCTGCGCGTCGAGGACCGTGCGATCGAGGGCGTGCCGGTGCGGATCTACTGGCCTTCGGAACCGGCCGAGAAGCCGCCGGTACTGCTGTTCTTCCACGGCGGCGGCTGGGTCGTCGGCGATCTGGACACCTATGACGGCACCGCCCGCGAGCATGCGGTGGGGGTGGGTGCGGTGGTGGTGTCGGTGGACTACCGGCTGGCCCCCGAGCATCCCTATCCGGCGGCGGTCGACGATGTCTGGGCGGTGACCCGCTGGGTGGCCGCCCACGCCGACGAGCTGGGCGCCGACCCGACCCGCATCGCGGTGGCCGGGGATTCCGCCGGCGGCAACCTGGCCGCGGTGGTGGCCCTGCTGGCCCGCGACGCCGGGCTGAACCTGCGGGCGCAGCTGCTGTGGTACCCAGCGACCACCTGGGACACCAGGTTGGCGTCGTTCACCGAGAACGCCGACGCACCGATCCTCGACCGTGGCTCGGTCGGCGGCTTCTCCAAGCTGTACGCCGGTGACGCCGATCTGAGTGATCCGCCGGCCACCCTGGTGCCGGCGCGCGCCGGGTCGTTGGCCGGTGTGGCGCCGGCCTATATCGCGGTGGCCGGATACGACCCGCTGCGCGACGACGGAATCCGCTACGCGGAGCTGCTGGCCGCCGCCGGGGTGCCCGCCCAACTGCACCACGCCGAGACGCTGGTGCACGGCTATCTGGGCTACTACGGCGTGGTCCCGGCGGCTACCGAGGCGGCCGATCTCGCCTTTGCCGCGCTACGGGGCGGGTTAGCCTGACGTCATGGCTCCCCCCGCACCGTCCTCCGGCGACACCCGCCCTGATGTCGACCCCAACCTCAAGGCACTGTTGGACGCCGTGCCACTGGAATTCACCGTCTCCGATGGTGTGGATCTGGCCCGCGAGAAGCTACGCGCGCTGAAGCCGCCACCGGAGCTACTCCCCCAGCTGCGCGTCGAGGAACGCACGGTCGGTGACGGCGATCTCGCCGACATTCCGGTGCGGATCTACTGGCCGCCGGTGCAGCAGCACGACAACCTGCCGGTGCTCGTCTACTACCACGGTGGTGGCTGGGCGATCGGCGACCTGGACACCCATGACCATGTGGCCCGCGCCCATGCGGTCGGCGCCGAGGCGATCGTGGTGTCGGTGGACTACCGACTCGCCCCCGAGCACCCGTACCCGGCCGGCGTCGAGGACTCCTGGGCGGCGCTGCGCTGGGTGGGTGAGCACGCCGCCGAACTGGGCGGTGACCCGACACGCATTGCGGTGGCCGGGGATTCGGCCGGCGGCAACCTGTCGGCGATCATGGCGTTGCGCGCCCGCGACGCCGGCGGACCGCCGCTGGTGTTCCAGCTGCTGTGGTACCCGGTGGCCGTCGGCGACCTGAAGGCGCCGTCGTTCATCGAGAACGCCGACGCCTACATCCTCAACCAGGACGTCATGAATGCCTTCCTGACCTGGTACCTGCCCGGAGCCGACCTCGACGATCCGGCAGCGCTGCCGACCGATGTCGCACCGGCCAATGCCGAGTCGCTGAGCGGCCTGCCGCCGGCCTTCATCGGTACCGCCGAGCACGATCCGCTGCGCGATGACGGCGGTAGGTACGCCGAACTGCTGACCGCGGCCGGCGTTGCGGTGCAGCACAGCAACGAACCGACGATGGTGCACGGTTACGTCAGCCTCGCGC
This sequence comes from Mycolicibacterium frederiksbergense, assembly GCA_030499155.1. Taxonomy (GTDB): domain Bacteria; phylum Actinomycetota; class Actinomycetes; order Mycobacteriales; family Mycobacteriaceae; genus Mycobacterium; species Mycobacterium frederiksbergense_A. The sequence continues at coordinate 4,775,995 of JAUKNU010000001.1, forward strand.
TGGCCTCCCCCGCTGCCACCGAGGCCACCGAACGCGGGATCGCGGCCCTGCGGGCCGCGTTGCATCCGTGAGAGTGCTTTCATGACACCGGATTTCCACACCGTCATCATCGGCGCCGGGTTCTCCGGCATCGGTGCGGCGATCGCCCTGGACAGGGCCGGCCTGGGCGACTACCTCCTCGTGGAGGCCGGAGCCGAGGCCGGCGGCACCTGGTACTGGAACACCTATCCCGGTATCGCCGTGGACATTCCCTCGTTCTCCTATCAGTTCTCTTTCGAGCAGAGCCCGCACTGGTCGCGCACCTACGCCCCGGGGCACGAGCTCAAGGCCTACGCCGATCACTGCGTGGCCAAGTACGGGATCGCCTCCCGGATCCGGTTCGACACCGAGGTCATCGGGGCCCATTTCGACGCGGACGCCGACCTGTGGCGGCTGCGAACCCGGGCGAGTGAAGCGACGGGGGAAAGTACCGGCGGCGCCGACATCACCGCGCGGCACCTGATCAATGCCGCGGGCGTGCTCAACGTGCCGAAGCTGCCGGATATCGAAGGCGTGCAGACCTTTACGGGCACCACCGTGCACACCGCCCGCTGGGATCACAGCGCCGACCTGACCGGCAAACGGGTGGCGGTGATCGGTACCGGGGCCTCGGCAGTGCAACTGATCCCGGAGATCGCCACGGAGGTGGCGCATCTCAGCGTGTTCCAGCGCACGCCGATCTGGTGCTTCCCCAAATTCGACGTACCGCTACCCGCACCGGCCCGCTGGGCGATGCGCCTGCCGTTCGGCAGCGCCGCCCAGCGCCTGCTCAGTCAGGCCTATGTCGAGGTGACCTTTCCGCTGTCGGCGCAGTATCACAGCGTGCTGCCGCTCAGCGGGGGCGCCGAGCGGATGGCGAGGAACTATCTGCGCCGTGAGGTCACGGATCCGGTGTTGCGGGACAAGCTGACCCCGCGCTACGCGGTGGGCTGCAAACGCCCGGCGTTTCACAACAGCTACCTGAGCACCTTCAACCGGGACAACGTCGACCTGGTCACCGAACCGATCGAGCGGGTCACCCCGGCCGGCGTGGTCACCGCGGACGGACATGTCCACGAGGTCTGCGTGTTGGTGCTGGCGACGGGTTTCCGGGTGATGGACGTCGACTCCGGGACCTTCCCGTTGATCGGGCCCGGTGGCCAGTCACTGGCCGATTTCTGGACCCGCAACCGGATGCAGGCCTACGAGGGTGTCAGCGTGCCCGGCTTCCCCAACTTCTTCAACGTCTGTGGGCCCTACGGGTACGTCGGCTCCTCGTATTTCGCGTTGATCGAGACCCAGACCCGGCACATCGTGCGCTGCCTGCAGCAGGCCGACCGGACCGGCGCAGTCCGCGTCGAGATACGTCCCGAGGCCAATGCCCGGTACTTCGACGAGATGATGCGCAAACGGCACCGACAGATCTTCTGGCAGGACAGTTGCGCGTCGGCCAACAGCTACTACTTCGACAAGAACGGTGACGTGCCGCTGCGGCCGGCCAGCACACCGGAGGCGTACTGGCGCAGCCGCAGCTTCCCGCTCAGTGACTACGAGTTCAGCAGTTAGACGGAAGCCTTCAGGTCGTCGACCTTGTTGGTCTGCTCCCACGGCAGCTCGATATCGGTGCGGCCGAAGTGGCCGTAGGCCGCGGTCTGCGCGTAGATCGGGCGCAGCAGGTCCAGGTCGCGGACGATGGCGCCGGGACGCAGGTCGAACACGCTGCTGATGGCCTTCTCGATGCGGGCCGGGTCGACGGTCTCGGTGCCGAACGTCTCGACGAACAACCCCACCGGGGCCGCCTTGCCGATCGCGTAGGCGACCTGCACCTCGACCCGCTCCGCGAGCCCGGCGGCAACTACGTTCTTGGCCACCCAGCGCATCGCGTAGGCCGCCGAGCGGTCCACCTTCGACGGATCCTTGCCCGAGAAGGCGCCGCCACCGTGGCGGGCCCAGCCGCCGTAGGTGTCGACGATGATCTTGCGGCCGGTCAGGCCGGCGTCACCCATCGGGCCGCCGAGCACGAACTTGCCGGTCGGGTTGACCAGCAGCCGGTAGTCGGAGGTGTCCAGGCTCTGGTGCCCGAGATCGGCGAGCACGGTGTTGACGACCTTCTCGCGGATGTCCGGGGTCAGCTGGCCGTCGAGGTCGATGCCATCGGCGTGCTGGGTGGACAGCACCACGGTGTCGAGGCGCACCGGTGTCTTGCCGTCGTACTGAATGGTGACCTGGGTCTTGCCGTCCGGGCGCAGGTAGTCCAGCACGCCGTTCTTGCGCACCTCGGTGAGGCGGCGGGCCAGCCGGTGCGCCATCGCGATCGGCAGCGGCATGAGTTCGGGGGTGTCACCGATGGCGTAGCCGAACATCAGGCCCTGATCGCCGGCGCCCTGGGAGTCCAGCGGGTCGCCCGCGCCCTCCACCCGCGCCTCGTGCGCCTTGTCGACGCCCTGCGCGATATCCGGGGACTGCGCGCCGATGGCGATGTTCACGCCGCAGGACGCGCCGTCGAAGCCCTTGGTCGAGGAGTCGTAGCCGATCTCCAGGATGCGTTCACGCACGATCTTGGGGATATCGGCGTAGGCCGATGTGGTGACCTCACCGGCGACATGCACCTGGCCGGTGGTGACCAGTGTCTCCACCGCGACCCGCGATGCGGGATCCTGCTCCAGCAGCGCGTCGAGCACCGAGTCGCTGATCGCATCACAGATCTTGTCGGGGTGACCTTCGGTGACCGACTCACTGGTAAACAGCCGACCTGCGCTCACGTGGCATCCTCCATTAATTAGATAGACAAATCATTGTTGTGCTCATTGGCAGCCAACCGTGTAAACGCCCATGACGCAACAGTTACCTGCACGCGGTGTCACCCCTGCAGGAGCGCCCCGATCGCGTCCACGATACGGCTGGCCATCAAAGTCTTCGAACCGTGCTCCAGTGCGGTCTCGGTGCCGTCGGCGGCCAGTATCCAGCCGTCGTTGTGATCGACCTCGAAAGCCCTGCCCTCGCCGACCGCATTGACCACCAGCAACTCGCAGCCCTTGCGCTTCAGCTTGGCCCTGGCGTGGAACAACACGTCCCCGTTGGCGTCGCCGGTCTCGGCGGCGAAACCGACGATGGCCCGCATGTTGGGCAGCTGGCCGTCGGCACGGGCGCGGACGGCGCCGGCCAGCACATCGTCATTGCGGACGAGTTCGACCGACGGCGCGTCCGTCTCGTCGGCACTCTTCTTGATCTTGGCGGTGGCCACCTGGGCGGGCCGGAAATCTGCGACGGCGGCGGCCATCACCAGAACATGGGCATCGGGGGCGTGCTTGGACACCGCGTCGCCGAGTTGAGCGGCCGAGCCGATGTGCACCACGTTCACCCCGGCCGGGTCGATCAGCCCGGCGGTGTTTCCGGCGATGAGGGTGACCTCGGCCCCGCGCTGGGCCATCACCCGCGCGACCGCATAGCCCTGCTTGCCCGAACTCCGGTTACCGATGAAGCGCACCGGGTCCAACGGCTCGCGGGTGCCGCCCGCGGTGACCAGGACCTTGACCCCGGCCATGTCATAGGCCAGCGCATCGCTGCGCTCCAGCAGCAGACCGGCCAGGGTGGTGATCTCCTCGGCCTCGGGCAACCGGCCCGGGCCGGTGTCGGCGCCGGTGAGACGGCCGGACGCCGGTTCCAGCACGACCGCACCGCGACGCCGCAGCGTGGCCACATTCTCGACGGTGGCCGGGTGGAACCACATCTCGGTGTGCATGGCGGGTGCGAACAGCACCGGACAGCGCGCGGTCAGCAGGGTCGCGGTGAGCAGATCATCGGCGCGGCCGGCGACGGCACGAGCCAGCAGGTCCGCGGTCGCGGGCGCCACCACAACCAGATCGGCCTCCTGGCCGAGCCGGACATGAGGCACCTCGTCGACGTTCTCGAACACTCCGGTCTGCACCCGGTGCCCGGACAGTGCTTCGAAGGTCGCGGCGCCGACGAACTTCAGCGCCGATTCGGTCGGGATGACCCGAACCTCATGGCCCGCCTCGGTGAGTTGACGGACGACCGTGCAGGCCTTGTAGGCGGCGATGCCCCCGGCCACACCGACGATGATCCGTTTCCGGTCGGTCATATCCGCCCTTCGGCCGCGAGCCTCACAGGTCAAGCCGAGTGATCGCCCTCGGAATGCTCAAGCAGATCGGCGTGGATCTCGCGCATCGCGATCGACAACGGCTTCTCCTGCAGCCCCGGCTCGACGAGCGGGCCGACGTATTCCAGGATGCCGTCGCCGAGCTGGTTGTAGTAATCGTTGATCTGGCGTGCCCGCTTGGCGGCATAGATGACCAGCGCATACTTGCTGGACGCGCGGTCGAGCAACTCATCGATGGGCGGGTTGGTGATGCCCAGCGGCGTGTCGTAGGCGTTGGCGGCGTCAAGGTTCTCGACAGGCGTGCTCACAAAATTCTCCCAAGGCTGTAATCAAGATTCGGTGTTAGAGATGTTGCAGTTGATGAGGTTGAGGCGGCTGTCGGATCGAACCGGCTAACGGGCCACCAGCAAGGATACCAATTCTGCGCACGCCGACTCCAATTGAGTGTTGACCACCACGACATCGAAGTCGCCCTGGGCGGCCATTTCCTCGCGCGCGGTGCTCAGGCGCCGGGCCTGGACCTCCGGGCTCTCGGTCCCGCGGCCGATCAGTCGCTCCTCCAGCACCGCCCAACTGGGCGGGGCGAGGAACACCGTCGTGACCTCGGGCATGGCGGCCTTCACGGCGCGGGCGCCGGCCAGGTCGACCTCGATCAGCACCGGGACACCATCGCTGGTGGCGGAGCGCACAGGTGCTGCCGGGGTGCCCGAGCGGTGCAGACCGCCGTGGATATCGGCCCATTCGAGGAGTTCACCCTCATCGATCATCCGCTGGAAATGCGCGGCGGAGACGAAGGTGTAGTCCACGCCGTCGACCTCACCGGGTCGCGGCGCACGTGTCGTCACGGACACGCTGAAATGCAGGTCGGGAATCCGGTCGCGCAGACAGCGCACCACGGAGGACTTCCCGACGGCGGACGGGCCGGACAGGACCACCACTGCAGCCTTGCCCGGCCCACCACCAGTCTTCACTTGTCTGTACTGCGTTTTAGTCGGCGGTGAAGTCGAACTTCTCCAGGAGGGCCTTGCGCTGACGATCGCCGAGGCCGCGCAGGCGGCGGGTCGGAGCGATCTCCAGTTCGGTCATGATCTCCTGCGCCTTGACCTTGCCGACCTTGGGCAGGGCCTCCAGAAGAGCGGAGACCTTCATCTTGCCCAAGACCTCATCGGTCTCGGCGTCCTTCAGTACCTGCTTGAGGTTGGTGCCGCCACGCTTCAGCCGATCTTTGAGCTCGGCTCGCGCTCGACGTGCGGCAGCAGCCTTCTCCAACGCTGCCGCGCGCTGTTCGTCGGTCAACTGGGGAAGGGCCACGGGGTTCCTCCGTCTCTTGCCATCTGTTGTTTCATCACGGCTGGATCACGTAACCAGCCAGCGACGACGACCGTACCCACGCATCCTGACGAAAGCTAACCCCACCCCCGGGTTATGCCGTCAAAAGGCCAGCGTGTACGGCATGCACACGCAATGCCGGTTTCCGGCGTGTCCGCCGCGTGTGCGCCACCTGGATTTCTGATCTCCCTGCATATCAAGGGTTTTCGGCGCTCGGGCAGGTCGGCGGGGGTTTCCGTCGGCCTGCCGCAAGTTCGCTGAATCGCGAATCCTGGCGGTCGAATGAGAAATTTTCGCTGGTCATGGCGTGTCGGGCGTGTCGGCGGCCGCCTGGACACCCGTCTCGCGAGCGGCGGCGGCAGATAGCTAGCTGACTTAAACAACAGGCTGCCCGCACGGCGTATGATCTGCGCCTTTCCCGAGCTGCGGCCGGTACGGTCGACCGATGCGTCGTACGTGCCGTCCGGTCTGCGCCGTGCTCGTGCTGCTGATCGCCGGGTTGCTGACGAATGTCGCCGCACCGGCCTGGGCGTGCGGTTGCGGGGCGTACATCCCCGACCGGGCCGGCGCGACCGTCGTCGACGAGCGGGCCCTGATCGCCTGGGACGGCAGCACCGAGGACATCCTGATGTCCTTCGGCGTCACCGGCAGCTCGGACCGGGCCGCCTGGGTGATGCCCGTGCCGTCGGCGGCCCGGGTGACTCTCGGCGACAACGCGGTGTTCGACGACCTCGCCACGCTGACCGCGCCACGCATCGAATACCGCGACAGCTGGTGGCCGACCTTCAGCTGGCTCACGGAGAGCTCCAGCGGCGCACTGGAGGGTGTGGGCGCCCGCCCGGCGGGCGGGGTCAGCGTGCTGGCCACCCAGCGCATCGGTCCGTTCGAGGTGACCCGGCTGGCCGGGGACAACTCGGCCGCGCTGGCCGCCTGGCTGGGCGACAAGGGGTTCCCCCGGCCCGCCACCCTCGACGACAACCTCGCCCCCTATGTGGAGCAGGGCTGGGAGATCGTCGCCATCCAGCTCGCGCCGGACGGCAGCGGCTCGTTGACCGGTGCGCTCCAGCCGTTGCGGCTGTCCTTCGCCTCCGACACCGTGGTCTATCCGATGCGGTTGTCGCGGGCGGCCACCGTGCCGCAGTCGGTCGAGCTGTCGGTACTGGCCGAGCACCGGATGGAGCCGAGCACCGTGCCGGTCGACGATGCCGAGCCGACGTTGCGGTACGCCGGGCGCCTCGATGAGCAGACGGTGCCCGAGGCGCTCGCGCACTACCTGGCGTCCGGCGCCTTCCTGACGAGTTGGACCGACTTCATCGGCGAACCGGCGCAGATCGAGCACGACTACGTGTTCACCCGGGCCGGTGAGGACACCACCTACCAACAGGTCGTCCACCGCACCCGCGAACGCGGCGATCTCACCGGCGCGGTGCTGATCCTGGCCGTCGTGGCGGGGCTGCTCACCACGTTGTTCCTGGTGCTGCGACGGGCCCGTCAGGCCAGATAGGCGACCTGGTCGCGCAGCGTGGCCGCGGCGGCCCGCAGCGCACCGATATCGGGTCCGGCGCGCAGGATCTCGCGCGATACCGCCGGCAGCACCCGGGCGCCGAGCCTGCCGAGATCCTCGGCACGCCCGCCCTGCGCGCCCACACCGGGAGCCAGCACCGGACCGTCGAGCGCAGCGAGGTCCGGTAGCTCTTGTAGCGTCGCCCCGATCACCACTCCGACCGAACCCGTTGCGGTGGAACGATTTTCGGCGCCGGCAGCGTCGACGATGGACTGCGCGACGCTCCGCCCGCCCGCGGTCGCCCGCTGCACGCTCGCGCCCTCCGGGTTCGATGTGGCCGCCAGCACGAACACGCCGCGCCCGTGGGCCGCGGCGACGTCCAGCAGCGGTCGCAGCGACTCGAAGCCCAGGTACGGCGAGGCGGTGACAGCGTCGGCGGCCAGCGGTGACTCCCCCGCCCAGGCCTGCGCGTAGGCGGCCATCGTGGAGCCGATGTCGCCGCGTTTGGCGTCGGCCAGCACCAGCACGCCGGCCGCTTTCAGCCCCGCGATGGTCTGCTCGAGGACCGCGAAGCCGGCCGAGCCGTAGGCCTCGAAGAAGGCCACCTGCGGCTTGACGATGGCGAAATCCGCGAAGGCCTCCACGCAGATCTCGCTGAACGCGCGCAGCCCCGAGACATCCACGGGCAGACCCCATGACGACAGCAGCTCGGGGTGCGGGTCGATGCCGGGACACAGCGGCCCCCTGGCGGCGACGGCGTCGGCCAGGCGCGCCCCGAAGCCCGTCACGGCCGGCCGTTCCCCAACTGGCTGTGCAATTCCTGCAGGGACCGCACCCCGATATCGCCGCGGATACCGGCTTCGATGCCCTGCACCGCAGCCGAGGCGCCCTGCACCGTCGTCACGCACGGAATGTTCACCGACACCGCCGCCGAACGAATCTCATAGCCGTCGATGCGGGGCCCGGAGTTGCCGTACGGGGTGTTGATCACCATGTTGACCTCACCGGAGCGGATGGCGTCCACCGCCGACCGGGCGGGCCTGCCCTCGCCGGGTTCCTCGAAGTTCTTACGCACCACTTCGCAGGGAATTCCGTTGCGGCGCAGCATCTCCGCGGTGCCCTCGGTGGCCAGCACCTTGAACCCGAGATCCGCCAGGCGCTTGACCGGGAACACCAGCGAACGCTTGTCCCGGTTGGCCACCGAGACGAACACCGTGCCCGAGGCGGGCAGCGACCCGTAGGCCGCGGTCTGGCTCTTGGCGAAGGCGGTACCGAAATCGCGGTCGATGCCCATCACCTCGCCGGTGGACTTCATCTCCGGGCCCAGCAGCGAATCCACCTGCGAACCGTCGGCCTTGCGGAACCGGTGGAAGGGCAGCACCGCTTCCTTCACCGCGATCGGCGCGTCCGGGGAGACCGTCGCGCCGTCCCCGCGCGCGGCGAGCACGCCCTCCTCGCGCAGCTGGGCGATGGTAGCGCCCAGCATGACCCGCGCGCACGCCTTGGCCAGTGGGATCGCGGTCGCCTTGGAGACGAACGGCACGGTGCGGCTGGCCCGCGGATTGGCCTCCAGGACGTAGAGCACATCGTCCTTGAGTGCGTATTGCACATTGAGCAGACCGACGACGCCGATACCGTGCGCCAGCGCCTCGGTGGCCTCGCGGACCTTCTCGATATCGGTGCGGCCCAACGTGACCGGTGGCAGCGCGCATGCCGAGTCACCGGAGTGGATGCCGGCCTCCTCGATATGTTCCATCACGCCGCCGATGTAGACCTCGGCGCCGTCGCAGAGCGCGTCGACATCGATCTCGATGGCGTCCTCGAGGAACCGGTCGACCAACACCGGGTGCTCCGGGGAGAGCTCGGTGGCCCGGGTTATGTATCCCTGCAGGGTTTCCTCGTCGTAGACGATCTCCATACCGCGTCCGCCGAGCACATAGGACGGTCGCACCAGCACCGGATAACCGATATCGGCGGCGATCCTGCGCGCCTGGTCGAAACTGGTCGCGGTGCCGAACCGGGGTGCGGGCAGCCCGGCCCTACGCAGCACCTCACCGAACTCGCCGCGGTCCTCGGCCAGATCGATGGCCTCGGGCTTGGTGCCCACGATCGGCACACCGGCCTTCTCCAACCGCGCGGCCAGCCCCAGCGGGGTCTGCCCGCCCAGCTGGACGATGACACCCACGACACCGGGACCGCCTGCGCCGGAGGCCTGTTCGGCGTGATAGACCTCCAGCACATCCTCGAAGGTCAGCGGTTCGAAGTACAGCCGGTCGGCGGTGTCGTAGTCGGTGGACACCGTCTCGGGGTTGCAGTTGACCATGATCGTCTCGAAACCGGCCTGGCTCAGCGTCGTCGCGGCGTGCACGCAGCTGTAGTCGAACTCGATGCCCTGCCCGATCCGGTTGGGCCCGGATCCCAGGATGAGCACCTTGGGCCGCTCGGTCTGCGGGGCGACCTCGGTCTCGGCGGAGGGGTCCAGCTCGTAGCTGCTGTAGTGGTACGGCGTGCGGGCCTCGAACTCCGCGGCGCAGGTGTCGACGGTCTTGTAGACCGGGTGGATGCCGAGCCGCTCGCGCAGCGCCCGCACGCCGGTCTCACCGGCGAGTTCCGGTCGCAGCGCCGCGATCTGGCCGTCGGACAGCCCGCAGTGCTTGGCGTGGCGCAGCAGTGTCTCGTCCAGCACCGGCGCGTCGACCAGCTCGCCGCGCAGCGTCACCAGGGTGGCGATCTGGTCGACGAACCAGGGATCCACCCCGGAGGCGTCGGCGACCTGCTCGACCGAGCCGCCCAGGCGCAGCGCCTGCTCGATGACGTAGATCCGGCCGTCGGTGGCGATGCGCAGATCGGCCAGCAGTTCCTCGAGGGTGGCCGCACGGTCGGGTTGGGTCCAGAAGCCGGCCCGCTTGGTCTCCAGCGAGCGCATCACCTTGCCGAGGGCTTCGATGAAGTTGCGGCCCAGCGACATCGCCTCGCCGACCGATTTCATCGTGGTGGTCAGCGTCGGGTCGGCACCGGGGAACTTCTCGAAGGCGAACCGCGGCGCCTTCACCACGACGTAGTCCAGGGTCGGCTCGAAACAGGCCGGGGTCTCCTTGGTGATGTCGTTGACGATCTCGTCCAGCGTGTAACCGATGGCCAGCTTGGCGGCGATCTTGGCGATCGGGAAACCGGTCGCCTTGGACGCCAGTGCCGACGAGCGCGAGACCCGCGGGTTCATCTCGATGACGATGAGACGCCCGTCTTTGGGGTTGATGGCGAACTGGATGTTGCAGCCGCCGGTGTCCACGCCGACCTCGCGCAGGATGGCGATGCCGAGATCGCGCATGGTCTGGTACTCACGGTCGGTCAGCGTCATCGCCGGGGCCACGGTCACCGAGTCGCCGGTGTGCACGCCCATCGGATCGAAGTTCTCGATCGAGCAGACCACCACCACGTTGTCGTGGTGGTCGCGCATCAGCTCGAGCTCGAATTCCTTCCAGCCGTAGATGGATTCCTCGATGAGCACGTTGGCGGTGGGTGAGGCCGACAGGCCGTCCCCGGCCATCCGCTCGACGTCCTCGGTCGAGTAGGCCATCCCCGAGCCCAACCCACCCATGGTGAACGAAGGGCGGACCACGACGGGAAGTCCGAGTTCGGCGACGGTCTCGCGGACCTCGTCCATGGTGAAGCAGACCCGGGACTTCGCCGACTCTCCACCGACCTTGGCGACGATGTCCTTGAACTTCTGCCGGTCCTCGCCGCGCTGGATGGCATCGAAATCGGCGCCGATCATCTCGACGCCGTAGCGCTCCAGGATGCCTTGATCGTGCAGGGCCACCGCCGTGTTGAGGGCGGTCTGCCCGCCCAGGGTGGCCAGCACGGCGTCGATCTTGTTGCCACGCTCGGCCTGCTGGGCGAAGATCTTCTCCACGAACGCCGCGGTGATGGGCTCGACGTAGGTGTGGTCGGCGTACTCCGGGTCGGTCATGATGGTCGCCGGGTTCGAGTTGATCAGGCTGACCTGCAGGCCCTCGGCACGCAGCACGCGGCAGGCCTGGGTCCCCGAGTAGTCGAACTCACAGGCCTGGCCGATCACGATCGGGCCGGACCCGATCACCAGGATGTGATTGAGATCGCTGCGACGTGGCATTACTTGCTCTCCCCGGACAGAAGGTCGATGAACTGGTCGAACAGGTACTCGGCATCGCGCGGGCCGGCGGCGGCCTCGGGGTGGTACTGCACCGAGAAGGCACGTCCGTCAACGAGTTTGATGCCCTCCACGGTGCCGTCGTTGGCGCAGGTGTGGCTGACGATGCCGCGGCCGAACGGGGTGTCGAACTCCTCGCCGGCCTCGCCTTCGAGCGCGAACCCGTGGTTCTGCGCGGTGATGGCGACATTGCCGGTGGCATGATCCATCACCGGGATGTTGAGTCCGCGGTGCCCGAAGGTCATCTTGTAGGTGGACCGGCCCAGCGCCCGGCCCAGGATCTGGTTGCCGAAGCAGATGCCGAAGAGCGGGATCCCCGCGCCGAGCACCTGCCGGGTGACCTCCACGATGTGGTCCGCGGTGGCCGGGTCACCGGGCCCGTTGGACAGGAACACCCCGTCGGGCTTCAGTTCGCTGATCTCGTCGAAGGTGGTCGCCGAGGGCAGCACATGGCTGCGCACTCCGCGGCGGGCGAAGTTGCGCGGCGTGTTGGTCTTGATGCCGAGGTCGATGGCGGCGACCGTGAAGCGGTGCTGCCCTTCGGCTTCCACCACATAGCGCGACTCGGTGCTGACCTGGCCGGCCAGATCGGCCCCGAGCATCGAGGGCTGGCTGCGCACCCGGTCCACGAGCGTGGCGGTCTCGGCGAGGGCGCCACCGGAGAACACCCCGGCCTTCATCGAGCCCGCGGTGCGCAGATGCCGCACCACCGCGCGGGTGTCGATACCCGCGATGCCGACGACGCCCTGACGCACCAGCTCGTCGTCGAGGGTGCCGGTGGCGCGCCAGTTCGAGGCTCGCGGCGAGGGGTCGCGCACCGCGTATCCGGCCACCCAGATCTTGTCGCCGCGACTCTCGCCGTCCTCGCCGTTCCAGCCGGTGTTGCCGATCTGCGGCGCGGTGGCGACGACGATCTGGCCGTGGTAGCTCGGGTCGGTCAGCGTCTCCTGGTAACCGGACATCCCGGTGGAGAACACCGCCTCACCGAGTGTCTGACCGATCGCGCCGAACGGCGTGCCGATGAAGACCCGGCCGTCCTCCAGAACCAACAGCGCGCGCCCCTGTGAGCTCACACGTCCTCCTCATTGACCCATTTACTGATTTCACCGCGGTCATCGGCGCGGAAGCCGGTGTCGATCTCGGTGCCCGAGGGCAGTGTCCACCGGATGGCAAGGATGCCATCGAAGGTCAGCGCCTTGCCCGCGATGGCGCGTTCGCTGCGCACCGCCACGATGGACTCATCGGGGATCCAGATCGGTCCGATACCGGTGCGCTGCACCATGATCCCCTCGGGGTAACGCGTCAGCACCGCCTTGGCGCGGAATCCCAGTGCCGCCGCGGCGACCTTGTCATTCCAGTGCGGGGCGATGGTGCTGCCGACGTAAAGCCCCTTGGTGGGTCCGGTGAGCACCGGCCCGACGGAGTCGGGCAGCGGGGGCAAGTTGCCGATCAGTTCGGCCTGCCGGGCCATCCGGTTACGCCAGCCGGTGAGCAGCCTGCGGACGAAGAACCCGATCAACACAGCGATGACGGCAGCCACCACCAGCGATCCGATCAGCGTCTGGTCGTTCATGCTGTGCTGCTTCCCCGGGTCGCTGCGCTCCAGCCCTCCGACGCGGACACCCCACCACGCGCGGTGATCTTGCCGCGCAACAACGTCAGCGTCACCGTCGCCGGCAGTTCCATGGACTCGAAGGGGGTGTTGTCCGAGCGGCTGGCCAGCTTCGATCCGGTGACCGTCCAGGTGGTTTCGGGATCGACGACGGTGAGGTTGGCCGGCTCCCCCACTGCCAGCGGCCGGCCCTGATCCGGCAGACCGACGATGGCCGCAGGGGCCTCACTCATCACCCGGGCGACGTCGCGCCAGCTGAGTAGGCCGGGCTTCACCATGGTGGCGACGACCACCGACAGGGCGGTCTCCAGCCCCAACATGCCGGGGCGGGCATTGGCGAATTCGCAGCACTTCTCCTGCTCGGCGTGCGGCGCGTGATCGGTGGCGACACAGTCGATGACCCCGTCGGCGAGCGCGCGCCGCAGCGCCTCCACGTCGCCGGCCTCGCGCAGCGGCGGGTTGACCCGGTTGCGGCCGTCGTAGCTGCTCAGCCGGGTGTCGTCGAGCAGCAGATGGTGCGGGGTGACCTCGGCGGTGATCGAAATACCCTGAGCCTTGGCCCATTTCAGCAGCTCGACGGTGCCGGCCGTGGACGCGTGGCAGATGTGCACCCGGGCCCCGGCATCACGGGCCAGGATCGCGTCGCGCGCGACGATGGACTCCTCGGCCGAACGCGGCCAGCCGGCCAGGCCGAGCTTGGCGGCGTTGGGCCCCTCGTGTGCGACGGCACCGACGGTGAGCCGCGGTTCCTCGGCGTGTTGGGCGATGAGCACACCGAGTCCACCGGCGTACTCCAGCGCGCGCCGCATGATGAGCGGGTCGTGCACGCAGATGCCGTCATCGGAGAACATCCGGACCTGGCCCGCGCCGGCGGCCATCAGGCCCATCTCGGTGAGTTGCTTGCCTTCCAGACCCACGGTGACCGCACCGACCGGGTGCACGTCGACCAGGCCGACCTGCTGGCCGCGGTGCCACACGTGGTCGGTGACCACCGGGCTGTCGGCGACCGGGTCGGTGTTGGCCATCGCGAACACCGCGGTGTAGCCGCCGAGCGCGGCTGCCGCCGAGCCGGTTTCGATGTCCTCGGCGTACTCGCGGCCCGGTTCGCGCAGGTGGGTGTGCAGATCGACGAATCCGGGCAGCAGGATCTGACCGGCCGCCTCGATGACGTCGGCGTCAGCCGCCTCGATACCGGAGCCGATCTCGGCGATCTGGCCGTCGGCGATACGGACATCGACGGGATCGCCTTCACCGTAGAGCCGTACGCCCTTGATCAGAACGGTCATGAAGTCACCCCTACCCCGTCGGATCCGGCGCCGACCAGCAGGTGGAACAGCACCGCCATCCGTACGTGAACTCCGTTGGAAACCTGTTGCAGCACCGCTGATTGCGATGAATCGGCCACCGAGTACGCGATCTCCATACCGCGCAGCATCGGACCGGGGTGCAGCACCACCGCGTGCTCGGCGAGCTTGGCCTGGCGTTTCTCCGAGAGTCCGTAGAGCACCGAGTACTCCCGCGCCGACGGGAAGAAACCGCCGTTCATCCGTTCGGCCTGCACCCGAAGCATCAGCACCGCGTCGGCGGCGGGCAGCTCGGCGTCCAGGTCGTGGGACACCGTCACCGGCCATCCGGCCACCCCGACCGGCAGCAAGGTCGGCGGGGCGACCAGCACCACCTCGGCGCCCAGCGTGGCGAGCAGTTCGACATTGGAGCGCGCCACCCGACTGTGCAGCACATCGCCGACGATCACCACCCGCCTGCCCTCGATGGAGCCGAGCCGCTGACGCAGCGTCAGCGCATCGAGCAGCGCCTGGGTGGGGTGCTCGTGGGTGCCGTCACCGGCATTGATGACGCTCGGTCCCCCACTTGCCCCCGGACCACCGCCGTTTTCCCGGGTCCACTCGGAGAGTTGTTGGGCCGCACCGGAAGCCGGGTGCCGAATGATCAGTGCGTCCGCACCGGCGGCCCGCAGGGTCAGCGCGGTGTCGCGCAGCGATTCGCCCTTGACCACCGAGGATCCCGAGGCGCTGACGTTGATGACGTCGGCACTCATCCACTTGCCCGCAACCTCGAACGACACCCGGGTCCGGGTGGAGTTCTCGTAGAACATGGTGATGATGGTGCGACCGCGCAGGGTGGGCAGCTTCTTGACCTCGCGCCCGAGCAGCGCCTCGCGGAACCGGTCGGCGTCGTCGAGCAGGGCGACCGCCTCATCGCGCGACAGGTCGGCTGCTGCCAACAAATGTTTCACCGCGTTCGTCCATTCTTCGCGCAAGCGCTCATCACCGCAGGGGCCCCCCTCTGGGCGCGATCTTGACTCCGTCATAGCCGTCGGGCTCCAGTAAGCGCACCTTGACGTTCTCGGCGCGCGACGTAGGCACGTTCTTGCCGACGTAGTCGGCGCGGACCGGCAGCTCGCGGTGGCCGCGGTCGACGAGTACGGCCAGCTGCACGATGCGGGGCCGCCCGATATCACGCAGCGCGTCGAGCGCCGAACGCACCGACCGACCGGAATAGAGCACGTCATCGACCAGGATCACCAGCGCACCGTCGATACCGCCGGCCGGGATGGAGGTCGACTCCAACGGCCGCGGGGGTTTGGAGTTCAGGTCGTCGCGGTAGAGCGTGATGTCCAGCGCACCGTGCGGCAGCGTGACATCGGCGAACTCCTTGACCTTCTCGGCGAGCCTGGCCGCCAACGTCACACCGCGGGTGGGGATGCCCAGCAGCACGACGCGGGGGGCATCGGGCGCGTCGAGCGCGGTCTTCTCGATGATCTGGTGCGCGATGCGCGAGATCGTCCGGCTCACATCGGCGGCGGACATCAATTCCCGGTCGGGACTGGCAGGGTTTGCGGCAGCCACGAGTAAACCCGGACCTCCTTCTCCGCCTCTCGGGACGGATCGTTAAAGGACGTCGAACTGCCGGTTACTTTAGCAGGGTGAACCTCGACAACAATCGCGCCTCCATCTCCGAGGCCATCGACGGGGGCCTGCTGGCCGGCGCCGTCACCCTGGTCTGGCATGCCGGGCAGGTGGTGCAGGTCAACGAGCTGGGCCACCGCGACATCGAGGCCCGCCTGCCGATGCAGCGCGACACGATCTTCCGCATCGCCTCGATGAGCAAGCCGGTCACCGTGGCGGCGGCGATGACACTGTTCGAGGAGGGGCTCTTCGCGCTCGACGACCCAGTGGCTCGCTGGCTGCCCGAGATCGCCGGGTTGCGGGTGCTGATCGAGCCGCGCAGCGCGCTCGACGACATCACCGGTCTGCGCCGTCCCATCACGTTCGACGATCTGATGACCCACCGTGCCGGCTTCGCCTACCCGTTCTCCATCACCGGGCCGCTCGCCAAGGCCTACGGGAGGCTGTCGTTCCGGCAGAACGAGGAGCGCTGGCTCACCGAACTGGCGCAGCTGCCGCTGGCGCATCAGCCGGGGTCCCGGATCACCTACTCGCACGGCACCGATGTGCTGGGTATCGCGATCTCCCGGATCGCGGGCAAGCCGCTGCACCAGCTGCTCGCCGAGCGCATCTTCGAGCCACTGGGCATGTCCGACACCGGATTTGCCCTCAGCCTGACGCAGCGACGGCGGATGGCCACCATGTACGGGCTTGGCGCGGACGAGACGCTGAAAGATGACGTGATGGGTCCCCCGGCGTTGACGCCGCCCGAATTCTGCGCCGGCGGCGCGGGTTTGATGTCGACGGCCGACGACTATCTGACGTTCGCCCGGATGCTGCTGGGCGAGGGCACAGTGGACGGTGTGCGGGTGCTGTCCCCGGAGTCGGTGCGGTTGATGCGCACCGACCGGCTGACCGCGGACCAGAAGGAACAGAACTTCCTGGGGGTGCCGTTCTGGATCGGCCGCGGATTCGGGCTGAGCATGTCGGTGGTCACCGACCCCGCCCAGTCCGAGCGGTTCTTCGGCCCCGGCGGTCTCGGGACGTTCGGCTGGCCCGGCGCCTTCGGCACCTGGTGGCAGGCCGACCCGGCCAATGACGTCATCGTGCTGTATCTGATCCAGAACTATCCGGACCTGACCGCCGACATCGCGCAGGTCGCGGGGAACACCTCGATGGCCAAACTGCGGATGGCGCAACCGAAATTCGTCCGGCGCACCTATCAGGCGCTCGGCATTTAGGGATGGCAGGGCTCCAGGCGGCAGCGGCGGACTGGACCGTCTTTCCCGGTAAGGGACTCGGACGGCTTGAGTTCGGTATGTCTGCGGCGCAGGTGGACGCGCTGTCCGATGCGTACGGCGCCGTCACCGGACGAATGAATGACCTTGTCCCAGACGACATTTTGCACGACACCCTGCGGGCGTTCGGCGACGCGATGAGCGAGGACGAAAAACGGGCTTTCATCGCGGCGTACGAGGACAACGCCCCTGCCGCTGACAGTGTGACCGAGACCCGTGGCAATCCCGGCCTGATTCTGAGTTACCGGGCCGACCGACTTGTCGAGATCATGCCGGCCATCTCGCAGCGCCCGCTCTTTGTCGATGGCAGGGACATATTCGCGCTGCGCGAGCTGGAACCGCTGGCGCTTTTGGAGCGGCTCAATGGGTGTCCGGGACGCTACGCCGGCACCGAGGCCGCCTTCGACAACCTCGCCATCTCGGTGGACGGATTCTGCGTCACCGACCCGGCTACCGGTGTGCGCACGCTCGACGAGACCGACGAGCGGTTTCTGCGGCGCACGGTGGTCCTGCGGTCCAGCGCCTATCGGCCTGTGCACGAGGCGGATCGGTTCATCATCCATTCGGTGACCGACCGTCCCCGTTAGCCGACTGCCCACTGCCGGGGTTCCGAACCCGGCGGATCAAGAGCTCAGCCATCCTCGTCGGAATCGGTTGGTGGGAAGAGTTCTTCGGGGTGGAAGTGGTGGTTGAGGGTGTCGCTGCCGGTGTCCATGAGTGGTGGTGGGTGCCAGTGGACGCGGCCGGTGGTGGGGTCGATGGTGTTGGTCCAGCCCAGTTCGGCGAGCTGGTTGTCGGGTCCGCAGCCCAGGCCGAGGTCGGGTGCGTCGGTGAGTCCGCCGTCCTTCCAGCTGGGGTTGGCGTGGTGTGCCTGGCAGCGGCATGCTGCTTGAACCGTCCTGGTCTGGATGGAGACCTCGGTTATGCCACCTCCGCGGTTGAGGCGACGGTGTGACGGTACCGGTCCTCGTACTCCGAGGGCGAGAGATAGCCCAGGGCCGAGTGCAGGCGGGTGGTGTTGTACCAATGCACCCAGGCGGCGGTTTCGCGTTCCACCTCGGAGCGCCCGGTCCAGGGCTGGGCCCGATTGATCAACTCGGTCTTATAGAGACCGATCGCTGATTCCATCAGTGCATTGTCCAAAGCATCACCGACCGAGCCGATCGATCCTGCGATTCCCGAGTCGTGCAGAGCATCGGTGAAGGCCAGAGATGTGTACTGACTTCCGGCATCGGAGTGATGTATCAAACCCGTTGTCGTGAAACGGAAATCGGTTCTGCGACGGGTGAACACAGCCTGTTCGAGCACGCTGTGAACCAGCGGTGTCGCCTTGGTCGACATCACCCGCCACCCCAGAATTCGGCTTGAGTACACATCCACGCAGAACGCGGTGTAGACGAACCCCGCCAAGGTCCAGGTGTAGGTGAAACCGGCCACCCACCATTGATCAGGCCGTGTCGGAGCACCCCGCAGGCGGGCGATCAGATCGGGATGGCGCGGTGCGCCCGGATCAGCGGTCGTGGTCACCGTGGTGCGCCGCCGGCCACGAACGGCTCCGCTGATGCCGCAGATGCCCATCAGCCGGCTGACCTGGTCACGGCCCACATCATGGCCTGCATGTTTCATCGCGTGCCACATCTTGCGGACCCCGTAAAGCCGCCGGTTGGACACAAACAACCGGTGCACGGTGTTGGCGGCGTGCGCCTCGGTCCAGGCAGTGTCGCTGACCGGGCCGCGGGCTTTGGCCGCGTAATAGGTGGACGGGGCGATCTTGACGCCGTAGCTGGTGAGCACGGTGCAGATCGGGTCGACCCCGAACTGGTGACGGTGGGCATCGATGTAATCGACGATCACCGAAGTCGGCGGTCGACCTCCGCCGCTGCGAAAAACGCTGTCGCTGTCTTGAGAATCTCATTGGCCCTGCGCAATTCGGCGTTCTCTCGGCGCAACGACTTCAACTCCGCAGAAGAATCCACAGCCCCATCGACAACCGCCGAGTCGCTGCTGCCGTAGCGATTCTCTACCCAGTTGCGCAACGTAGCTTCATTGATTCCGAGGATCTCGCCGACATACCGGCGGGCCCCTCGCTTGGAATCCCCAGTCTGGGAAATCCGGTCCTGATACATCCGTACCGCCCGCTCACGGGTCTCTGGGTCGAACTTCCTCGGCGCAGCCACAACAACATCCTCCTGGTGCGTTCACGATCTCCACCAGACCCAGGACGGTTCAGCTTGGGTGCAGCCGGGCCGGGTGCAGCCGCGATCCCTGTTGTAGAGCAGTAGGCGTTGGGCTTTGGTGGCCAGGCGTTTCGAACGGCCCATGTACAGGGGTTCGGCGGTGTGGTGCCGGTACACGATCAGGTAGTGGTGGGCGTGTTCGGCTAGCCGGATCAGATCGCGCATGGGCATGCGGGTGCCCCCGCCGGTGACCGCGATCCCCGCACCGGCCTCCAACTCCCTGAGGGTGGTGGAGACCACGAGGGTGACCGGGAGCCCGTTGAACTGGCCGAGCCTTTTGGAGGCCAGGGTGTCGCGCAGGACGGCTTTGATGGCGTCGTGGTTGCGTTGGGCCTGGGTGCGGGGGTCACGCAGAAATGTCTCGGGGTCCCAGGCGGGCGGCGGCTCGACCGGCACGGGCGCCCACGGCGCGGGCACCTCGAGCGCGGACTCGGGCTCGTCGGCCATCTCGGGCTCGGGTTCACCGTCACTATCGGCGCCGGCCCTGCCCTCGGGCCCGGCCCGATCCCGGGCCGGCGGCTGGGGCTCCACACCCTCGTCGTCCACAACCGAGTCGTCGACAACCGCGTCGTCCACAACCGCGTCGTCCACAACCGCGTCGTCCACACCCTCGTCGTCGGCAACCGCGTCGTCCGCAGCGTCGTCTTCCAGCGGGTTGGGGTCCGGGTTGTGCTGGGGTTGTTCGTCGTCGGGGTTGTTGACCCCCGGGCGGGCCCACACGTCCAGGATGGTGCGTAGGTAGGCGGCGAACTCCGCGTCCACCCAGCCCGACACTTTGGCCATACCGTCAACATCCTGGGGACCGATGCTCAGCCCACGCTTGTGCCGGGCGGGGTCGGGGCCATCCCCGTCGGGGTTGATCAGGGCCAGCGCGTGATCGGCGGCCCTCTGCAACGTTTCGGGGGTGTTGGTGGCGGCGATATCGACCAGGGTGAATTCCAGCTGCCCGCGTGCGGTGGCATCCAGATACGTCGAGGCCTTGTTCAGGGTGGTGCGGATGATGGTGATGTGGGCGGTGGTGATGGTGGCGGCGGCCAGGGCGGCCGCGCACGCCGCCAGCACCGGTTCCAGGACCTCACCGGTCATGGTCTGCCGGGGCCCGAGGTCGCGGGCGCCCGTGATGCGGCGTGCGGCGTCGGTGGCGCTGATGCGGTCGCGGGTGACCAGCACGTCGGTCCAGGTTTTCCCGCCGATCTCGTGCGGGGTGGCCCGGTCCATCAGGGCGGCCAGGATGCGGTGATCGACCGCGGTATCGGCGCGGGCCTGCTGCTCACGCTCAGACAACAATCCGAGCAGTTCGGCGGTGTCGAACACCGCGAAATCAGCATCCAGCAGCGCTTTGACGGATGCGGCGCGGTCGGAGCGGGCGTGTTGCACCGCGTCCCGACCGCCGGCCACATCACTGTTCATGACTCGAACATACGAGCGACCACCGACAAAACCGGCCAGAAAGTGACACCAGTGATCAATGAGTCCAAAGAAATTTCTGGGACTCGGCTGTCGCTCGAAAGTCGCTGACAGCCGGGCACTTTCAGCGCCCAAAGTTCCGCTACATCGCGTGGGACAGCACCCGGGCGAGCGTCAGGGCGAACACCCGCAGCCCTTCGGCATGCTCAATCCCCGGTCTCCGAGGGCCGAAGTGCGACGGCGGCCGCCCGGATCTGCGGGGTCACCAGCATCACCTGACCGAGCACGCCGTTGACGAAGCCCGGGGACTCGTCGGTGGACAATTCCTTGGCCAGCTCGACGGCCTCGTCGACGGCCACGGGCTCCGGCACATCCTCGGCGTGCAACAGCTCCCATACCGCGACCCGCAGGATGGCGCGGTCCACCGCGGGCAGCCGCTCCAGAGTCCAGCCCTGCAGGTGCGAGGAGATCAGGTCATCGACATGCGCCGCCTGCTCGGTGACGCCGCGGGCCACCGTCACGGTGTACGGGTTCAGCGGATTGATATCGGCCTGGGTGTGGGACAGCGCATTGCGGCCGTCGGCGGCCTCGGCGGCGGTGATCCCGCGCGCCTCGGCCTCGAACAGCAGGTCGACGGCACGCTTGCGCGCCTGGTGCCTACCCCGATCACCACGCCGGTCACTCATCCCGTCGCTCCGCTGCGCTTCGCTCGCCCGCATCAATCCCCGTCGCTCCGCTGCGCTTCGCTCGCCCGCGCTCAGGCATTGACCCTTCCCAGGTAGTTGCCGTCGCGGGTGTCGACCTTGAGCTTGTCGCCGGTGTTGATGAACAGCGGCACCTGGATCTCGGCGCCGCTCTCCATGGTGGCCGGCTTGGTGCCCGCGCTGGAGCGGTCGCCCTGCAGGCCGGGCTCGGTGTGAGAGACCAGAAGTTCGACGGAAACCGGGAGCTCTAGGTACAGCGGCGCGCCCTCGTGGAAGGCGATCTGGACGCCGATGCCCTCGAGCAGGAAGTCGGCCAGCCGGCCCACCAGCGCCTCGGACAGCGGATGCTGCTCGAAGTCCTCGGAATCCATGAAGACGAAGTCGCTGCCGTCGCGGTACAGGTAGGTGGCGTCACGACGGTCGACGGTGGCGGTCTCCACCTTGACCCCGGCGTTGAACGTCTTGTCGACAACCTTGCCGGTCAGCACGTTCTTGAGCTTGGTGCGCACGAAGGCCGGGCCCTTGCCGGGTTTGACGTGCTGGAACTCGATGATCTGCCACAACTGGCCTTCGATCTGCAGGACGAGCCCATTCTTGAAGTCGGCGGTTGATGCCACGGTCTGTACAGCTCCTAGATCAGGTGATAACAGCCAGTTCCTTCGGGAACCGGGTGAGTAACTCGGGTGTAGGTGCGCTCTCGCTGCCGACAACCAGGGTGTCCTCGATTCGGACACCGCCCCGGCCGGGCAGATAGACGCCGGGCTCCACGGTGACCGCAGCGCCAGCAAGCAGTGTACCGACGGCTGACGCACTGATCCCCGGCGCTTCGTGGATCTGTAATCCGACCCCGTGGCCGAGGCCGTGCCCGAAGTTCTCGGCGAATCCGGCGTCGGCGATCACCTGCCGTGAGGCGCCGTCGACATCCCTGAGGTTCGCCCCCTCGACCAGGGCTGCCCGGCCGGCAGCCTGGCTGGTCGCCACGAGGTCGTAGAGGTCGCGCTGCCACTGCGCGGCGTGGCCCAGCACGAAGGTGCGCGTCATGTCCGAGTGGTAACCCGCGACCAGAGCGCCGAAATCGATCTTCACGAAATCGCCGTCGGCCAGCACGGCGTCGGTGGGCCGGTGATGCGGGATGGCCGAGTTCGCGCCGGTGGCCACGATGGTCTCGAAGGACACCCCGTCGGCGCCATGGTCGAGCATCAGCGATTCCAGTTCGCGGCCGACCTCCTTCTCGGTGCGGCCGGGGCGCAGGCCGCCGCGGGCCACCAGATCGTGCAGTGCCGCGTCGGCCGCCTCGCAGGCCAGCCGCAGGATGGCGATCTCGCCGACGTCCTTGACCTCCCGCAGCCGTTCGACCATGCCGGCGGCACGTACGAACTCCACACCCTCACCCGCGCGTTCCAGCAGGCCGAAACCGTCGACCGTCACGACGTGGCTCTCGAATCCGAGCCGGCGCACACCGTCGACGGCCGCACGGCCGGCCAGATGGGGGCCCACGGCCCTTTCGATGACCAGTTCGGCATCGGGTGACTGCGCCGCGGCCTGCGTTACATAACGGCCGTCGGTTGCCAACACCGGCGTGTCCTGGTCGGTGCGAACCAATAGTGCGGCGTTGGAACCGGTGAATCCGGACAGATATCGGACGTTGACCAGGTCGGTTACCAACATGGCGTCCAGTTCGGCGGCCGCCAATCGGCGCCGCAACCGGTCCCTGCGCGCAGATATCGTCACAGCCGCTGACGGTACTCGCTACGCTGTCCCCTCATGAGCAAGTGGTTGCTGCGCGGACTCGTGTTCGCGGCGGTCGTGGTTGTCCTCCGGTTGATCCAGGGAGTGCTGGTCGACTCCTTCCCGACACAGGCCGGATGGATCAGTCCCACACTGGGTCTGTTCCTCGCGATCCCCGCGATTCTGTGGGCCTATTTCGACGGCCGCGCCGACGCCAATGCGCAGTCCGACCCGGACCGCCGTCAGGATCTCGCGATGGTCTGGCTGATCGCCGGACTGATCGCGGGACTGCTCGGCGACCTGGTGTGCTGGTTCATCGGGCTGTTCTACCCGGTGCTCTACACCGGCAACCTGATCAGCGAGCTCACCTCGTTCGCGGCGTTCACCGCGCTGCTGATCTTCCTGGCCGGTGTCATCGCGGTGACCATCGGCCGTTGGAGCGTCGACCGCAAGGCACCGCCGTACGTGCGTCGCCGTGAGGGCGACGAGGAGCGGGCCGACACCGATGTCTTCGCGGCGGTGCAGCCCGGCCCCGACGAGCCCGCCAAGTCTTAGCGCGTACCCACCACTGAGTAGGCCGCGGCCAGCAGCGTCGGGTCCGGCCCTTCGAGGCGGCCCGGCTTGGCCAGTCCGTCGAGCACCACGAAGCGCAGCACCCCGGAGCGGTTCTTCTTGTCCCCGGCCATGTATTCGAGCAGCTGCGGCAGCGCGTCGGCGTCATAGCTGACCGGTAGCCCCAACGCCTCGAGCACCCGGACGTGCCGGTCGGCGGTGTCATCGTCCAGACGGCCGGCCAACCGACCCAGCTCCGCGGCGAATACCAGACCCACCGACACCGCGGCCCCGTGCCGCCACTTGTAGCGCTCACGGCGCTCGATGGCGTGAGCCAACGTGTGCCCGTAGTTCAGGATCTCGCGCAGCGCCGATTCCTTCTCGTCGGCGGCCACCACCTCGGCCTTGACCGCGATGGCACGGCGGATCAGTTCGGGCAACACGGATCCCGACGGGTCCAGTGCGGCCTCCGGGTCGGCCTCGATGAGGTCGAGGATGACCGGGTCCGCGATGAAACCGGCCTTCACGATCTCGGCCATCCCAGCCACGATCTCGTTGCGCGGCAACGTCTGCAGGGTGGCGAGGTCGACCAGGACCGCCAGCGGCTGATGGAATGCGCCGACCAGGTTCTTGCCCGCGTCGGTGTTGATCCCGGTCTTGCCGCCGACGGCGGCGTCCACCATGCCCAGCAGGGTCGTCGGGACGTGCACGATGTCGACGCCGCGCAGCCAGGTGGCGGCGGCGAACCCGGCGACGTCGGTCGCGGCACCGCCGCCGAGGCTGACGACGGCATCCTTGCGCCCGATGCCGATCCGGCCCAGCACCTCCCAGATGAAACCGACCACGGGAAGTTCCTTGCCCGATTCGGCATCCGGGATCTCGATGCGGTGCGCGTCGATCCCGTTGCCCGCCAGGTGTTCCCGGATGACCTCGGCGGTCTGGGCCAGGGTGGGTTGGTGCAGGATCGCCACCTTGTGGCGGCCGGCCAGCGTGCGGCCGAGGTCCGCCAACAGCCCGGTGCCAATGATCACCGGGTACGGGCGGTCGACGAGTACGTCGACTGTCACGGGTTCACTCATTGCGTGCCTCTGCTCGTCGGGCCAGCGCCGCCGGAGTGGGCGGGGCCTCGGTGGTGGGTGCCGGATTCAGGACGGTGGGCCCGCGCCGCCAGGCCGGTCTGCGGCGCCGCCGCGGCCGGGCAGGGCCACACCCGGACAGCCGGCCGACGATATGGCGCACCACCGCACCGGGATTGCGGCGGTTGGTGTTCACCCGCATGGTGGCGACCTCGCGGAACAACGGCACCCGTTGCTCCATCAGGGAACGGTATTTCGCCGCCGGATCATCACCGGCCAACAACGGACGGGCGCTGCCGGTGGTACGCCGAATACCTTCTGCGGCACTGATTTCCAGATAGATCACGGTGTGCCCCTTGAGCGCTTCGCGCACCTCCGGCGTGGTCACCGCGCCACCGCCGAGGGACACCACACCCTCGTGTTCGTCCAGCGCAGCGCGCACCACGTCGGCCTCGATCTGACGGAACTGCGCCTCCCCGTCGGTGAAGATCTCGGCGATGCTGCGACCGGTGGTCTCCACGATCTTGGCGTCGGTGTCCAGCAGCGGCACACCCAGCGCCTTGGCCAACCGGCGGCCGATGGTGGACTTGCCGGAACCCGGCATGCCCACCAGTACCACTTGGGGAGCCATCAGCTATCCCGAGGCCGTCGTGGACGGCTCGTGCTCGGCAACCGAGGCCAGGTAGCTCTCGACGTTTCTGCGGGTCTCGGCCAGCGAGTCACCACCGAACTTGAGCAGCGCGGCGCGCGCCAGCACCAGGGCCACCATCGTCTCGACGACGACACCGGCGGCAGGAACCGCGCACACGTCGGAGCGCTGATGGATCGCCACGGCCTCGTCGCCGGTGGACATGTCGACGGTGGCCAGCGCGCGCGGCACCGTGGAGATCGGCTTCATCGCGGCACGCACCCGCAGCGGCTGCCCGTTGGTCATGCCGCCCTCGAGGCCGCCGGCGCGGTTGGTGGAACGGGTGATGCCGTCCGGACCCGGATACATCTCGTCATGGGCGACGCTGCCGCGGCGGCGGGCCGTCTCGAACCCGTCGCCGATCTCGACACCCTTGATGGCCTGGATACCCATCACCGCCGCGGCGAGCTGGCTGTCGAGGCGGTTGTCGCCGCTGGTGAAGGAGCCCAGTCCGATCGGCAGCCCGGTGACCACGACCTCGACGATGCCGCCGAGGGTGTCACCGTCCTTCTTGGCGGCTTCGATCTCGGCGATCATCAGCTGCTCGGCGTCCTTGTCGAAGGCGCGTACCGGGCTGTCGTCGATGGCGGCCAGGTCCTGCGGCTGCGGTGGCGGGCCGTCGTAGGGCTTCGAGGCACCGATGGAGACGACGTGGGAGATCACCTCGACGCCGAGCGCCTGCTGCAGGAAGGCCCGGGCCACGGTGCCGGCGGCGACGCGGGCCGCGGTCTCGCGGGCGCTGGCGCGTTCCAGCACCGGACGGGCATCGTCGAAGCCGTACTTGAGCATCCCCGCGTAATCGGCGTGGCCGGGACGCGGACGGGTCAGCGGAGCGTTGCGGGCGGCGTCACCGTCGAGCCGGTCGGTGGGCACCGGGTCGGACGCCATCACGGTCTCCCACTTGGGCCATTCGGTGTTGCCGATCTCGATGGCGATCGGTCCGCCCAGGGTGAGGCCATGGCGCACGCCGCCCAGCACGGTCACCTGATCCTTCTCGAACTTCATCCGCGCACCGCGGCCATAGCCGAGCCGGCGGCGCTGCAGCTGGGCCGCGATGTCGTCGGTGGTGACGGACAATCCCGCAACCATGCCTTCGACCATCGCTACCAGGGCACGGCCGTGGGATTCACCTGCGGTAGTCCATCGCAACACGGGTGACATTCTCCCATGCGGCCATCTGTGCGACCGAATCCGTCAACCTGTGCGCTGTACTACCACCACGCCAGGGCGACCGATGCCGCACTGGCCGCACACATCGACGGCCCGTGCGGCACCGCCGATCCGCCCCGCAACACCACCACGACGATTCCGGCCAGCGCGGTCAGCAGCACCGCGCCGAACGCACCGAGCAGCCACACCTCCACGCCGAACGCCCCGGTGAGTGCGCCGAGCCCGATCGCGAGTTTCACGTCCCCGGCGCCGAGGGCGGCCGGGTCGATCAGGTGCACCACCAGATACACCAGGCCGAGGGCCAGCGCCCCCAGCACGGCGGGCATTCCCCGGCCCGCCGGCATCGCCGCCACGAGGATGAGCACCGCGCCGGGCAGCGTCAGTGCGTTGGGCAGGCGGCGATGGCGCAGGTCGTACACGCTCAGCGCGATCAGCCAGCCGCCGATCACCAGCACCCCCACAGTCCAAGGCTAGGACCCTGGCAGCGCCCGCCTCATCACCTCTTCGGGCGCCGGCATCCCGGTGAATTGTTCGACCTGCGCGACGGCCTGGTGCAGCAGCATCTGTAGGCCGCTGATCACCCGGCCGCCATGGGCGCCCACCGCGGAGGCCAGCGGGGTGGGCCAGGGATCGTAGATCGCGTCCAGCAGCACCGGCACGTCCTCGATGGTGTGGGCGTAGCCGGCAGCGATGTCGGCGGGCAGCGTGTTGACCGCGACGTCCACGTCGACCGGGGTGCCGAGTTCGACCCATCGGATGGCCACACCGAGCGGTTCGGCCAGCGCGACCAACGGCTGCGCCCGTTCCGGGTTGCGGGCCAGCACCGCGATATCGGTGACACCGAGGGCCGCCAGGGCCACCACCGCGGCCGGGGCGGTTCCGCCCGAGCCGAGCACCGCGGCACGGGGACCCCGCTGTGCATATTTCCCGTCGCTTCGCTCGCCAAGATCCGCCAGCGCGCCGATCACCCCGTCGATATCGGTGTTGTCGGCCCGCCAGCCCGTCGGGGTCCGCACCAGGGTGTTCGCCGAGCCGACCAGGGTGGCGCGTGGCGTCCGTTCGGAGGCGATGGCCAGGGCGGCGAACTTGTTGGGCATGGTGACCGAAAGTCCGACCCACTCCGGTCCCAGCCCGGCCACCAGTGCCGGCAGCTGCTCGGCCGTGCACTCG
Source organism: Mycolicibacterium frederiksbergense (assembly GCA_030499155.1). Lineage (GTDB taxonomy): Bacteria > Actinomycetota > Actinomycetes > Mycobacteriales > Mycobacteriaceae > Mycobacterium > Mycobacterium frederiksbergense_A. Next base: position 4,803,703 of record JAUKNU010000001.1, read on the forward strand.
ATGCGGTCATAGGTCCACGACGTCAGGCCCAGCTCCCGGTACGCGGCCAGGTGGATGTCCGGCGAGCGGGAGTGTGAGATCGGCGAGCCCAGTACCGCTGCGCGCCTACCGGGCGCTGTCGAGAACACCGTTGTTCCTGGCCAGTTCGATGCTTGCCAGGTGCTGCTCGTAATCGCGGGTGAACAGGGTGGTGCCCTGCATGTCGATGGTGACGAAGTACAGCCAGTCCCCCGGCTCCGGATTCTCGGCCGCCGCCAGCGCGGGTTGGCCCGGTGAACAGATCGGTGTCTTGGGAAGGCCCAGGGAGGCATAGGTGTTCCAGGGCGTCACCCGGGCCCGATCGCCGTCGGTGGTGGCGATCTCGGTGCGGTCCAGGGAGTAGTTCACCGTGGAGTCGAATTCCAGCTTGCGGTTCTCGGCGAGCCGATTGAAGATCACCCGCGCCACCCTGGAGAAGTCCTGCGGCTTGGACTCGCGCTGCACCAGCGAGGCGACGATCAGGATCTCGTACGGCGACATCCGGGTGGTCTCGGCGGCGGCCAGCAGGCCGTTGGCTTCGTACTGGACGGTACTTGCGCCGACCAGGCTGGCCAGGATCTCCTCGGCCGTGCCCGACGGGTTGACGTTCCAGCTGCCCGGCGCGATCAGACCCTCCAGCCGCCGATGGTCGCTGCCCATCTCGGTCACCCCGGCGGTCGCCCAGCCGGGCACCGACAGTGCCGAGAGGTCGGCGGTACCGGCGGCCCGCTTCAGATCGTCGGCCGAGACGCAGGCCCGGGTGCCGTCGAGGTCGACGCAGGAGGCGTCCGCTATGAGCGAGAGAATGCCCTTGGTGACGGCATTGGTCCTGACGTCGGCGACATCGTCGAGCTGGCGGCCCTCGGGGATGACCATCTGCCCGACCCGGTTCTCCGGGTCGGCCAGCTTCAGCACGGCGCTGGACGCCGGGATCTCGGTGCGCAGCTTGTAGAAGCCGGGTTGGATGGCCGCGATCGCCGGGTTGGTGGCGGCGGCGTCGACGAAGGCCTTCGAGGAGGAGACGACGTTCTGTTCCTGCAGCGTCTGCCCGATCGCGGTGGTGGAGTCCCCGCTGTGCACCTCGACGACGACATCGGAGGTGCCGTCGCCGGCGAAATCGCTGGTTCCACCGAACAGTCCGTGCCACATCTTGGAGCCGACGAACACCACTCCGATGATGACGACGACGAGCGTCGCCAGCGCGGCGACCGAGAACACCCGGCGCCGCCGCGCGGTGCGTCGTTCCTGCGCCCGGGCGGCGCGGCTGAGCCGGCGGCGTGGTGGCCCGACCGCCTGCGGTTCGCTGCGGTCGGGATTCCAGTGATCACTCATCAACAACCCTTAATGCGGACCGGCGCTGGTCCAACCAGTTCTGCAGAATGCCCACTGCGGCAACCTGATCGACCATGGCCCGCTGATTCTTGGCGCGTACCCCAGCTTCGCGCAGCGACCGCTGGGCGGTGACCGTGGTCAACCGCTCATCGGCCAGCCGCACCGGCGTCGGTGCGATGCGGGCCGCCAGGGCATCGGCCAGTTCGACGGCGTCCTGTGCTGAGGAACCCGACCGGTTCGCCAGCGTGCGCGGCAGGCCGACGACAACCTCGACCGCTTCCAACTCTTGCGCGAGCCTCACCAGCCTGCGCAGGTGACGGCCCGATCTGTCCCGCTGCACGGTCTCCAGCGGGGTGGCCAGAATCCCGTCGGGGTCGCATCCGGCGACCCCGATCCGGACGGTGCCGACGTCGATGCCGAGCCGCCGACCCGGTCCCGGGTCATCGGGACCCGGCCTGTCCGGCAGGCGGTCGACCTCGGCATTCACTGCGGCTAGCTCCGGGCGATCTCTGCGTGCAGCGCGGCCAATGCCGCGTCGATACCCGCCGCCCCCTTACCGGAACCCTGGGCCAGATCAGCCTTGCCACCCCCACGGCCGTTGACGGCCGCGCCCAACGTCTTCACCAGGTCATTGGCGCTCAGACCGAGGTCCTGCGCCGCGGGATTGACCGCGACCACGAAGGGCACCGCGTCGTCGTCACCCTCGGCGATCAGGGCCACCACGCCGGCCTCGGAACCGAGCTTCCCGCGGATGTCGCCGACCAAGCTGCGCAGGTCTGCCGCGGTGATTCCACCGGCCATGCGCTGAGCCACGAGACGCACCTTACCGACAAGCTCCGCCCCGGCGGCCGCATTTGCGGCCGCGGCGCGCGCGTTTGCCAGCCTCGCCTTGTCCAGTTCCTTTTCCGCGGCCCGCAGCCGTTCCACGAGGTTGGCCACCCGTGCCGGCACCTCCTCCGACGGCACCTTCAGCGAGGACGCCAGCCCCGCCATCAGCGCGCGTTCCTTGGACAGGTGGCGGAACGACTCCAGCCCGACGTAGGCCTCGACCCGGCGTACACCCGAGCCCACCGAGGACTCGCCGAGCACGGTGACCGGCCCGATCTGCGCCGAGCTGCGCACGTGCGTGCCGCCGCACAGCTCCAGGGAGAACGGCCCGCCGATCTCGACCACCCGGACCTCGTCGGGGTAGTTCTCGCCGAACAGTGCCATCGCGCCCATCGCCTTGGCCTGGTCCAGCCCGGTGTTGAAGGTGTTCACCGCGAAGTCGGCCTGCACCGCCTGGTTGGCGACCTCTTCGATCTGCGCGCGTTGCTCATCCGAGAGCGAGCCCTGCCAGTTGAAGTCGAAGCGCAGGTAGCCCGGCCGGTTCAGCGAACCCGCCTGGACGGCATTGGGGCCCAGCACCTCTCGCAGTGCGGCGTGCACCATGTGGGTGCCGGAATGGCCCTGCGTCGCGCCGTGTCGCCACTTGTCGTCGACGGTGGCGGTGATGGTGTCACCCTCCACGAATTCCCCGGACTCCACCGAGACACGATGCGCCCACAGGGTTTTCGCGATCTTCTGCACATCGGTGACGGCGGCCTTGGCGGTCTCCGACGCGCCGGTGCCGGTGATGGCACCCTCATCGGCGATCTGCCCGCCGGATTCGGCGTAGAACGGTGTGCGGTCCAGGATCAACTCGACCTGCTGGCCCTGGGTGCCTTCGTGGGACACCACGGGAACCCGCTTGCCGTCGACGAAGATGCCGAGAATGCGTGCCTGCGAGCTCAACTCGTCGAAACCGGTGAATTCGGTGGGCCCGCCGTCGACGAGTTCGCGGTAGGCGGACAAGTCCGTGTGGGCCTGCTTGCGGGCGGCCGCGTCGGCCTTGGCGCGCTGGCGCTGTTCGGCCATCAGGCCGCGGAAGCCCTCTTCGTCGACCGTCAGGCCGGCCTCGGCGGCCATCTCCAGGGTCAGGTCGATCGGGAAACCATAGGTGTCGTGCAGCGTGAAGGCGTCATTGCCGGACAGCGTGGACTTCCCGGCCGCGCGGGTCGCGTCCGCGGCATCCTCGAACAGCCGCGAACCGGAGAGCAGCGTGCGGTTGAACGCCGTCTCCTCGGCGACCGCGATGCGGCTGATCCGGTCGAAATCGGTGACCAGTTCCGGGTAGGACGGTCCCATCTCGTCGCGCACGGTCGTCATCAGCTCGGCCATGATGGGACGTTCCACGCCGAGCAGGCGGGCCGCGCGGATGATGCGGCGCAGCAGCCGGCGCAGCACGTAGCCGCGACCCTCGTTACCGGGGGTGACACCGTCGCCGATGATGATCGCCGCGGTGCGGCTGTGGTCACCGATGATGCGGTAGCGCACATCGTCGGTGTGGTTGCCCTGCCCGTATCCACGCGGCGCGATGCCCGCGACCAGGTCGATGACGGGGCGCACCAGGTCGGTCTCGTAGACGTTGTCGACGTCCTGCAGCAGACAGGCGATGCGCTCGACACCCATGCCGGTGTCGATGTTCTTGCGTGGCAGCGGGCCGAGGATCTCGAAATCGTCCTTGCTGGTGCCTTCGCCGCGCTCGTTCTGCATGAAGACGAGATTCCAGATCTCGATGTAGCGGTCCTCGTTGGCCTCCGGGCCGCCGTCGATGCCGTACTCCGGGCCGCGGTCGTAGTAGATCTCCGAGCACGGGCCGCACGGGCCGGGGATGCCCATCGACCAGTAGTTGTCGGCCATCCCGCGGCGCTGGATGCGCTCGAGTGGCAGTCCGGCCACCTCCTGCCACAGCGCGATTGCCTCGTCGTCATCGAGATAGACGGTGGCCCAGAGCTTTTCCGGATCGAATCCATAGCCGCCCTGGTCCTGCGGGTTGGTCAGCAGGGTCCAGGCCAGCTCGATGGCGCGCTTCTTGAAGTAGTCGCCGAAGCTGAAGTTGCCGGCCATCTGGAAGAAGGTGTTGTGTCGGGTGGTGATTCCGACTTCTTCGATGTCCGGGGTGCGGATGCATTTCTGCACGCTGACGGCGGTGTCGTAGGGCGGGGTGCGCGCGCCGAGGAAGAACGGCACGAACTGCACCATGCCGGCGTTGACGAACAGCAGGTTCGGGTCGTCGAGGATCACCGAGGCGCTGGGCACCTCCGTGTGTCCCGCCTTCACGAAATGATCGAGGAAGCGTTTCCTGATCTCGTGTGTCTGCACGTGCTGCTGTCCTTTGGTCAACCTGCGATTACTTCGACCGCACCACAGTACCGGTCGTGTTTGTCAGCCCGACACGAAGCTCAACCGCACCGATCGTCGCGGGTTGTCCCTGTTCAGGTCCACCAGCACGATGCTCTGCCAGGTGCCCAGCAGCGGCTCTCCGGCACCGACCGGGACCGTCACCGACGGGGACACCAGGCCCGGCAGCACATGATCGGCGCCGTGACCGGGCGAGCCGTGCGCGTGCCGGTACCGGTCATCGCGCGGCAGCAGTCGCTCCAGCGCGTCCAGCAGGTCGTCATCCGAGCCGGCACCGGTCTCGATGACCGCGACGCCGGCGGTCGCGTGCGGCACGAAGACATTGCAGAGGCCGTCTCCCTCGGTGGCACAGAATTCGCGCACCTGCGCGGTCAGGTCGATGATCCGGCGGCGCGACGTGTCCAGTTCGAGCACTTCGGTGTTCACGGTTCCAGCCTACGAGTCCGCCCGCGAATTGACGCCGGCGATCAAAGCCATTGTGCGGGGCGGCCGCCGGGAGGACAGTTGAGGTGACCGGTGGCGCCGGCGGGGCGCTGCCCTGTAGCGAAGGAGGTGGACCGTGTTCGCACGATCTACCACAGTGATGGCGCGCCCCGAATCGGTCGACCACGGCATCGCCCATGTCCGCGACGAGGTCATGCCCGCGCTTCTGGAACTTCCCGGCTGCATCGGCCTGTCGCTGATGGTCGACCGGCAGACCGGGCGGTGCATCGCCACCAGCGCCTGGCACGACGCGGACGCCATGGCGGACAGCGCCGAGGCGGCCGGCCGGTTGCGGGCGCAGGCCGGCGAGCGGTTCGGCGGTCCGGCCACCGCGCAGGATTGGGAGATCGCGGTGCTGCACCGGGAGCACAGTTCCGATCCGGGCGCCTGGGTGCGGGCCACCTGGGTGACAGTGCCGCCGGAGCTCACCGAGGCCGGTATCGAGTACTACCGCAGCGCGGTGCTCCCCCAGATCGAGCACCTACCCGGGTTCCGCAGCGCCAGCCTGCTCGTCGACGCCTCCTCCGGCCGGGCGGTGTCCTCGGTCTCGTTCGTCAGCCGGGACGTGATGGAGCACAACCGCGAGTACGCGTCGACGTTGAAAGCCGAATCGATCCGGGCGGCCGGCGCCAGCGGGGTGGACGAGGGCGAGTTCGAACTCGTCATCGCTCACCTGCGGGCGCCCGAGCTGGTCTGAGCTCATTGGTGACACCACTGTGGGGGTTGTGCACGCACATCCGATGTCAGGCGTACACCGGGCCCACAGTCGACCTACCGGTTGCGCCGGATGATGGCCCGCAATTTCTCCAGCCGGCCGGCGATCTCCCGCTCGGCGCCGTAGCTGGTGGGCTGATAGTAGTCGACGCCCACCAGTTCGTCAGGCGGATACTGTTGGGCCGCAACGCCACCCGGCGCATCATGGGCGTACTTGTAGCCGACGGCGTTGCCCAGCTTCTGGGCCCCCGAATAGTGCCCGTCGCGCAGATGCGCGGGCACCAGCCCGGCCTTGCCCGCCCGGATGTCGCCCATCGCCGCACCGAGGGCGGTCGTCACGGCGTTCGACTTGGGCGCGGTCGCCAGATGCACCGTGGCGTGCGCCAGCGTCAGCTGCGCCTCCGGCATGCCGATCAGCGCCACCGTCTGCGCCGCGGCGACCGCGGTCTGCAGCGCCATCGGATCGGCCATGCCGATGTCCTCGCTGGCCAGGATCACCAGCCGGCGGGCCAGGAAGCGCGGATCCTCCCCCGCGGTCAGCATCCGGGCCAGGTAGTGCAGCGCGGCATCCACATCCGAGCCGCGCACCGACTTGATGAAGGCGCTGACGACGTCGTAGTGCTGGTCACCGTCGCGGTCATAGCGCACCGCCGCCTGATCCAGGGACTGCTCCACCACCTCGACGGTGACGGTGCCGCCCGCGCCGCCCGCGGTTTCGGCCGCGACCTCCAGCGCGGTCAGCGCACGGCGGGCATCCCCGGCCGACAGCTTGATCAGCAGCTCCAGCGCGTCGTCGGCGATGGCGGTCGCGCCGGCCAGACCACGCTCATCGGTGGCGGCCCGCTGCAGCACGGCGCGGATGTCGTCGGCACCCAACGGTTGCAGCTGCAGGATCAGTGACCGACTCAGCAGCGGGGCCACCACCGAGAAGGACGGGTTCTCCGTGGTCGCCGCGACCAGCAGCACGATCCGGTTTTCCACGGCGGCCAGCAGCGCGTCCTGCTGCGTCTTGGAGAACCGGTGCACCTCGTCGATGAACAGCACCGTCTGCTGTCCCCGGATCGCGGCGTGCCGTGCCGTCTCGATGACGGCACGGACTTCCTTGACCCCGGCGCTCAGGGCCGACAGCGCCTCGAACCGGCGTCCGGTGGCACCGGAGATCAGTGAGGCCAGCGTGGTCTTACCGGTGCCGGGCGGCCCGTACAGGATGACGCTGGCCGCGCCGGAGCCTTCCACCAGGCGACGCAGCGGGGAGCCGGGTTTGAGCAGATGCTGCTGACCGACCACATCGTCGAGGGCGGCCGGGCGCATGCGGACGGCCAGCGGGCTGGCGCCCGTCGGCATATCGGCAGCGGCCGGCGCGTCGCCCGGCATGTCGAACAAACTGTCTGACACGCGTTCTGCTTACCACGCCGAGCCGACGTGCTGGCTCACGCGGGTGCCATGCCGTCTCAGGCTGGTGCCGTCACGAAGTCGATGAGCTCCTCGACCCGGCCAATCAGCGCGGGCTCCAGGTCGTTCCAGTCCCGCACCCGGCCCCGGATCCGCTGCCAGGCACCCGCGATATCGGCCTGGTCGGCGTGCGGCCAGCCCAGCGCCTCGCAGATCCCGTGCTTCCAATCGGTCCCGCGCGGGATCACCGGCCACTGCTTCACGCCCAACCGCGCCGGCTTGACCGCCTGCCAGATGTCGATATACGGATGCCCGACCACCAGGGTGTGCTCACCCGCCACTCGCATCGCCTCGGCGGCGATCCGGGACTCCTTCGACCCGGCCACCAGGTGGTCGACCAGAACGCCGAGACGCCGCCCCGGGCCCGGCCTGAACTCGGCCACGATGCCGGCCAGATCGTCGACACCGCCCAGGTACTCCACGACGACACCCTCGATGCGCAGGTCCGCGCCCCACACCTGCTCGACCAACTCGGCGTCGTGGCGGCCCTCGACGTAGATGCGGCTGGACAGCGCGACCCGGGCCTTGGCCCCGGACACCGCCACCGAGCCCGAGGCGGTGCGGGCGGTGGCGATCGTGACCTTCGGCTTGACCAGGATGACCGGCTTGCCCTCGACCAGGAACCCGGGGCCCAGCGGGAACGATCGAACCCGGCGGCTGCGGTCCTCCAGTTCGACGCGGTTGTTCTCGATGCGCACCACCGCGCCGACGAAACCGCTCGACGGGTCCTCGACCACCAGCCCCTTGTCGGCCGGATGCTCGACGGATCGAACGCGCGTCGGGGTGTGCGGGTTTCGGGCCAGGATGTCGGAGCCGTAGCGATCAGTCACGCGGGCGATCCTAGAAAGAGCACTACCGGAATCGGCGGTGCGACATGCCACGGTGGGTCATCGTGATCGTGCCGTTGCCTGGCCGGGGCTTGACCTGAACCGCTTCACGTTCGGCAGAGTGATCCCATGCCCATCAACCTGTCCGAACCGGTGACCGCCGATCTCACCATCCAGCAGGTGGCTCGGCGCACCGGGCTGAGTGAGTCCGCGCTGCGCTACTACGAGCGCATCGGGCTGATCGACCCGGTACCCCGCGATGACAGCAGCGGTCACCGCCGGTTCCCGCCGGACCAGGTGGCCACCGTGGAGTCACTGGCCTGCCTGCGCGGCACCGGGATGTCGGTGCGGGACATGCGCTCCTATGTGGCCAACATGCGCGACGCCGACGCGGTCGATGCGCAGCAGCGGCTGTTCGCCGATCACGCGCAGCGCTTGGGCGACGAGATCGCCCGGCTGCAGGTGCGTCGGCGCTATGTCGCGGCCAAGGCCCAGCTGTGGCAGGCCCGCTGTGACGGCGACGACGCCGAGGAACAACGGCTCATCCCGACCATCGTCGAGCTGGGCAACCGACTACTGAACCAGGAGGCCACAGATGACCGATGACACTTCACCCGTTCTTGTCACCGGAGGGTCCGGATTCCTTGCCGCACATACGATTCTGCAGCTGCTGAAAGCCGGTCACCGGGTGCGCACCACGGTGCGGTCGGCGGGCCGGCGCGACGAGCTCACCGAGGCGCTGGTCGGGGCGGGTACCGACGTCGCTCCGCTGAACTTCGTGATCGCCGACCTGAGCGCCGACGACGGCTGGGACGAGGCGGTGTCCGGCACCGAGTACGTACTGCACATGGCGTCGCCCTTCCCGCCGAGGCAACCCGATGATCCAGAGGAACTCATCGGACCCGCGCGTGACGGCACGCTGCGGGTGCTGCACGCCGCTTCCCGGCACGTGGTGCGCAGGGTGGTGCTGACATCCTCGTTCGCCGCTGTCGGCTACAGCCCGAAACCGTCCGGGGCACCCTATGACGAATCCGACTGGACCGACCCGGCGCAGGACAACAGCCCCTACGTGTTGTCGAAAACGCTCGCCGAGCGGGCGGCGTGGGAGTTCACGGCCGAGCACCCCGGCGCCCCGGAGCTGACGGTGATCAATCCGGTGGGGGTGTTCGGCCCTGCGCTGGGATCGAACCTGTCCAGTTCGGTCGGCATCATCGCAATGCTGCTGTCCGGCCGGCCGTCACCGCTGCCGCGCGCCTCCTTTACCGTCGTCGACGTCCGCGACGTCGCCGACCTGCACATCCGGGCCATGAGCTCGCCGGTGGCTGCCGGGCAGCGCTACCTGGCCGCAGCCGGTCCGGCGATGACGCTGCCCGAGATCGCGGCCACCCTGCGGGAACGCCTCGGCGAGGACGCCGCCCGGGTACCGGTCGAGGTGGCCTCCGATGACGAGGTCCGCGCCGCGGCAACCGAGCGGCCGGAGCTGGAGGTGTTCGCCGGTCTGCTCGGCACCCCCAAACAGATATCGGCCGCCAAGGCCGTCGCACAGCTGGGCTGGCACCCCCGTCCGGCGGCCGACGCGGTGACCGCCACCGCGGCGAGCCTGCTCAGCCGCTGACCGCGGCCAACTTCGTCGGCGATGAGGTGATCTCGTCGATCACCGTGTGGATGAAGCGCATCTTCTCCAGCACCGCCGCGGGCAGCACGAACGGGTACAGGTCATCGCGGCCCATCGATCGATTCACCATGTTCAGCGCCCACGACAGCGGCAGCCACATCTCGATGATGGTGTCGAAACCGCTGGGGCCCAGCGCCCGTCGGTCGAAGGTGGCACCGGCCGGGGCCAGGCTGAATGCGGCGGCGGTGTCCAGGGTGTCGCGGATGTGCAGATAGTGGGCGAAGGTTTCGGCCCAGTCCTCGGCGGGGTGCATGGTCGCATAGGAGGAGACGAAGTCGCTCTTCCAGCCCGCCGGCGCACCCTCGTTGTAGTGCCGGTCCAGCGCGGCCTGGTAGTCGAGGTCGGGATCGCCGAACAATTCGTTGAAGCCCGCGAGATACTCCTGTGACGGGCTGACCAGGCGGTAGAAGTAGTAGTGCCCGAGCTCGTGGCGGAAGTGTCCGAGCAGGGTCCGGTAGGGCTCCTCCATCGCGACGCGCAGCTGTTCGCGGTGCACGTCATCGCCTTCGGCGAGATCGAGGGTGATGACACCGTCGGCGTGCCCGGTGAACACCTTCTCCTGCACGCTGCTCAGCAGATCGAAGGCCAACCCGAACTGCGGGTCCTCGTCACGGCCGACGATCGGAAGCTTGAGCTCGTGCAGCTCGGCGATGACCCGGCGCTTGGCCTTCTCGGCGCTGGCGAACTTGGCGAGAGCATTGGTGTCGGCATCGTGGGGCCGGGTCCGGGTCAACGCGCAGGATGCGCACAGCTTGACGACGGGCCCCCGCTCCACCAGCCAGTTGCATTCGGCCAGATGAAGATTCGCGCACAGCCGGTACTTCTGCTCGTCGACCGCGCCCGCGTGCTCGCTCTCCTCCTCGGGCGCGATGACCAGCAATGCCATATCGTCGAGCGAGAAACCCAGCCTGGAACCGCACGACAGGCACTTCGAATTCTCGAAGGCCAACCGCTGTCCACAATTCGGGCAGTTGAAATCCCGCATGTTCCACTCTCCTTGATGACGCGGTCGACACCGCGCCCGCGTGGACGTTCCCCGTGCGGGCCGTCCTCAAACCGATTTCCGTCAGTACGGGGCCACGTCGACGGAGACCTCGATCACGCTACTCTCCGAGTCGGTGTAGATGATGCCGCGCAGCGGCGGGACGTCGGCATAGTCACGGCCGAAACCGACCACGATATAGCGCTCGTCGACCATCTGGTCGTTGGTCGGATCCAGCCCAAGCCACTGATTCTGCGGGGTCCACACCGAGGCCCAGGCGTGGGTGGCGTCCACCCCGACCATCCGCTCCCGTCCGGGCGGCGGGTCGGTGGCCAGGTACCCCGACACGTAGCTGGCGGCGAGCCCGTTGGCGCGCAGGCAGGCGATCGCCAGCCGGGCGAAGTCCTGGCAGACGCCTTCCCGGACCGCCAGCACCTCGGACACCCGGGTGGACACCGTGGTCGACCCGGAACGGTAGGTGAAGTCGTTGTTGATCCGCGAGTTCAGGTCACGCAGCACCTCGATCAGCGGCCGCTCCGGGGTGAAACTCGGCGCCGCATAGTCGCGCACCTCATCGGTGATCTCGGCGGACGCCAGGTCGAGGGTGAACTCGGTGGCCAGCGCACCGTCCGGGCCGACCGGGCGGGCGATCTCCCACGGGGCGCGCGCCGAGCCGCCGCCGTAGAGCTCGGGTGCCGGCGGGTCGACCTCGACGATCGAGCGGCTGGTCACGATCAGCGTGCGGTGCCGCTGCGTGACGTGGAAGTACGAGCTGAGATTGCCGTAGACATCGCGGCTGGTGGTGCTGTCCGTGGTGTCCGGGTCGATGACCAGTTCGTGGGACAGACAGCGCTGGGTGTCGGTCTCCCGCGGGGTCAGAAAACCCCGGCCGTAGGAGCTGGTCACATCGTCGGAGTACCGGTAGGTGGTGCGGTGGGTGATCGCGTAGGTGCGCGTCACGGCAGCAACCTCCGCTCATCGGGGCCCCACAGCGGCTGGATACCGGTCGGCAGGGACAGGTGGGCGGCGGTGATCAGGTTGGACAGCTCCCGCAGGTCGGCGTGCAGCCGGTCGAGCAGTTCCACGAGTTCGGTACGGCGGCCGTCGGGTCCGACGGTCTCCAGGTCGGCCGGGTCGACCCGGCGCAACGTGGCGGCGATCTCATCGGCCCAGCGCTCCGGCCGCGAGGACCCCGACGACGACGGCAACCGTTTCAGGTTCGCGCGCAGCCGCTCCAGTTGGAACACCAGCGATCTGGGGTTCTCCTCGTCGAAGAGCACCAGATCCGCGATCGCCGACACGCTGACCTTGCCCAGCGTGCGACGCCGGTAGATCACCGAGGATTCGCAGGCCACCAGCATCGACTCGGTGACGGTCTGTTCGGCACCGGGCCTGCGCACGGTGGTCAGGGTGGCCCGCAGCAGCGCGGTCAGTCCGAGACCGCGCTCGATCCGTTTGCCGATGTCCATCATGGTCCAGCCGATGTCCTGCACCATCGATTCGGCGGCCATCCCGGACAGCGCCAGCATCCCGGCCAGTGTCTGGGATTGCGCGGTCAGCAGGTAGGCGTCGCCGGCCGCCTGTGATTCGGGCGGGGCGCCGTAGTTGTTGCCCTTCCCGTCGTTTCGCTCGCCCCGGTGGACCACGGCGCGTTCGACGGCGGCCAGCACCATCCAGGTGTCGTTGGACATCTGGTCGCGCACACCCCTGGCCGCCAGGCCCAGCCGTTCCACCGACTGCGCCAGTGAGCCGGGGCGGCGCCGATCGGCGGTCAGCGCCCAGAGCGTGCTGGGCGCCACCGCGATTGCCTCGTGGTCGTCATCGCCCGCGCCGGTGTCGGTTCCGGTGATCGAGCCGATCGCACCGAGAAGTACCGGCACGCACTGGCTCTCCTCCGTGTCCTGGCGGTACCGGTATTCGTGGTAGCGCTCGCGGGTGACGGTGAGCAACCGGGCCATGTGCTCGGCGCGCTCGGCGTAGCGGCCCAGCCAGAACAGATCGGACAGTACGCGCGGCGAGCTCACGGCGCGGGTGGGGCTCGGCGTCATGACCGGCAGGTCCACCGCCGGGGCGGGCCCCGCCTTGGCCCGGTCCGGGGTACGCACCCAGACGTCCTTGGCGGCAACGGTATCCAGCGTGTAGGCGGCGTTTCCGGGGGCCGGCAGGAAACCCAGTCCGCCGATCATCGGGGCATAACCGCCGCGCTGGGCGACGGTGAACAGCCGCACGCCGACATCGGCCGCCGACACTCCCCCGGAGTAGTAATCGGTTGGTGCCGAAGAGAATTGCGGAAGTTCCTGGCCCACCCAGCGCCACGGGTGGGCACTGATCCGCGCGGCCAGCAACTCGCGGTCGGCCACCGTGAGTGTCGGACCCACGATGGTGTGGCCACCGGAGGTCGGTTTGATCAGCAGCGTGGACAGGTTGGCCAACAGGTGCGAACGCTCCAGATCGGCGCCACCCCAGTAGGTCGGCGGCGAGGCCAGCAGCGGGGTCTCCCCCTCCAGCATCTCGCTCAGCCTGGGCAGAAAATGAAGCAGCCCTGGGCTTTCCAGGATCCCGCTGCCCAGGGTGTTGACCACGGTGACGGCGCCGCGGCGCAACACCTCGACCAGTCCGACCACACCGAGACGCGAGTCGGCACGCAGATCGAGGGGGTCGACGTAGGCGGCGTCGACCCGGCGCAGCACCACATCGACGCGTTTGAGGGTGCCCAGCGACCGCATCCACAAGGTGCCGTCGCGCACCACCAGATCGGCGCTCTCCACCAGCGGGAAGCCCAGCACACTGGCCAGATACGCCTGATCGAACGCGGTCTCGGACTGGGTGCCGGGGCTCAGCACCACCACCACCGGCTCCTCGGCGGCCTCGGGCGCGGCGTCGATGAGGGCCAGCCGCAGCGCCTGGGCCCACGGGGACACCGGGCGTGGCGCGATCCGTTCGTAGAGGTCGGGAGCGGCGTGCGCGATCACGCGACGGCCGGCAAGGGCATAGCCGGCCCCGGAAGGCGCCTGGGTCCAGTCGGCGTTCGCGTGGAAACTGCCGTCGGCGGCCCGGCTGACATCGCATCCGTGCAGGAACAGCTGGTGGCGGCCGGGCACCTCGATGCCGTGCGCGGCGCGCACGTAGGCCGGATGCGCGAAGAGCAGCTGCGCGGGCAGCACCCCGCTGGTGATCGACCGGCGTTCACCGTAGAGGTCGGTGAGCACGGCGTCGAGCAGCCGGGAACGCTGGACCAGACCGGCTTCGAGGGTGTCCCAATCGGCCGTGGAGATGAGCAGCGGCAGCCCGTCGAGGCGCCACGGCTCGGCCACCGCGTCATCGGTGAGCGCGTCCTGGTCGACATGGACGAAGGTGATGCCGTCGTCGTCGACGAGGTTGCGCACCGTGTCGCGCAACCGGTCCAGACCGTCGGGGCCCCGGTCCCCGACGCATTCGGCAAGCTCCTGCCAGGCCGGGCGGATGTTGCCGGTGGCATCGATGAACTCGTCGTAGCCGGTACCCCGGGTGCCCCGGACGTCGAACAGGGCCTGCTGGGTACGCCTGGCGCGGTACCCGGCCAGCACGTCGACGGTCCGCGCCGGCGCGCCGGACAGCCCGGAGGTGGGCTCCATGGAGCCGGTGCGAAGAACCATCAACGCAGAACGGTACGCACCCGGCGCAGGTCCAGGATGCCGGGCGCGCCGGTGTCGGTCGACTGGCGCGCCTGCTTCTCCCGCAGGTCCGCCATATCCACCCGTCCGGGGGTGAATCCCGTCGCCTCGAACCGGCGCCCGCGCCGGGACTCGGCCTCCACCGCGTTCACCGGCGGGCTGTCGTAGGCCCGGCCGCCGGGGTGCGCCACGTGATAGGTGCAGCCACCCCGCGACGTCCCGGTCATGGTGTCGACGAGTTCGAAGCGCAGGGGTCCGTCGACGGTGATGGTGGGATGCAGCGCGCTGGGCGGTTGCCAGGCCCGGTACCGCACGCCGCCGACCTGGATGTCGGCCTTGTCGGTGGCCAGCAGCGGTATCGGGTGGCCGTTCGCGGTGACGATGTAGCGGTGCCGATCGGCCCCGACGAGTCGCACCTGGATGCGCTCCACCGAGGAATCGACGTACCGGGCGGTGCCGGTTCCGGAGGACTCCTCGCCGAGCACATTCCAGGGCTCGATCGCGCCGCGCAGTTCGATCTCGACGCCGTCGAAGACCGCGGTGCCGATCCGCGGGAACCGGAACTCGGTGAACGGGTCCAGCCAGCTGGTCTCGAAGTTCACCCCGTGCGCCCGCAGGTCGGCGGCTACATCGGCGATGTCTTGAATAATGAAGTGCGGCAAAAGGTATCGCCCGTGCAGGTTCTCGCCGTGCCGGATCAGAGGCGCCTTGAGCGGTTCGTCCCAGAACCACGAGATCAACGAACGCACCAGCAGCGACTGCACCATCGCCATCTGGTGGTGCGGCGGCATCTCGAATCCGCGCAGTTCCAGCAGGCCGAGCCGGCCGGTGGGACTGTCCGGGCTGTAGAGCTTGTCGATGCAGAACTCCGCGCGGTGGGTGTTTCCGGTGATATCGGTGAGCAGATGGCGCAACGCCCGGTCGGGAACCCACGGAGCGACGCTTGCGGAGCCACCCTCTTCGGGTTTGGCAGCGCCCTCGTCGGCCAACCGGGCGATCTCGGCGAACGCGATCTCCAGTTCGTACAACGATTCCGAGCGCCCCTCGTCCACCCGTGGGGCCTGGGAGGTGGTGCCGATGAAGCGGCCGGAGAACAGATACGACAACGCGGGATGGCGCTGCCAGTAGGTCAGCATCGACACCAGCAGATCCGGCCTGCGCAGCATCGGCGAATCGGCGGGAGTGACCCCGCCCAGGGTGATGTGGTTGCCACCTCCGGTGCCGCCGTGGGTGCCGTCCACGTCGAACGCCTCGGTGGACAGCCTGGCCTGGCGGGCCTCTTCGTAGAGCGTCTCCAGCTGCGCCTTCTGCTCGGCGAAGCTGCCGGTGGGGGCGACATTGACCTCGATGACCCCGGGGTCGGGCGTGACGCTCATGGAGGTGATCCGCCCGTCACGCGGAGGCCCGTAACCCTCGATGACCACCGGCACGGCGATGACCGCCGCGGCCTGCTCGATCCGGGTGATCAGCTCCACGAAGTGGTCCAGATCGGTGGTGGGCGGCAGATAGACGTAGAGCACCCCGTCGCGCACCTCGGCGACCAGCGCGGTGGTCGGCGCCTCGTCGGCCTCTTCGACCGGCGCCGGGGGCGCAGCGGGCTCGGTGGTGCGCAGCGTGGCGCGGCGCGCGGTCGGGTCGGCATCGAAGTCCTGCCGAGGCGCGCGCCAGCTGATCGAATTCAGCGGAAGTCGCAGACCCGCCGGGGAATCACCGGCCAGCAACACAATTCGCCCGCGGCGCAGCTGCCAGTCGGCACTGGCCCACCCGGAGTCGTCATCACGGCGGTGCAGGGGCATGACATGGGCCGCGGGCTCATCGGTCGAGTCGTCGAGCCGGGCGAGCAGTTTCGCCCGCCGCGCGGTGTCGTCCTCGGCGAGGTCGTCACCGGTGGCGACGGGGTCCCCCGCCGGGCGGCGTACCGCGGCGGCCAGGCGCTCCAGCGGGTCCTCATAGGCCGGCCGGACCTGGCCGGCGGGCAACCCGAGACCCTCGGCGATCACCCCGAGCAGCCGGGCGCCGGCATCGGAGGGGGCGTCATCGGCCGTGGTCTGCGCCCACGGGTCGGCCAGCAGCTCCGGATCGTTCCACAGCGGCTCACCGTCGTTGCGCCAGATCAGGCTGATCTGCCAGCGCGGCAACGGTTCTCCGGGATACCACTTGCCCTGGCTGCGCTGGATCAGGCCGTGCGGTGCCCATACCTTGCGCAGCCGTTCGGCCAGCACCGAGGCGCGCTCGCGCTTGTGCGGGCCATCGGCGGTGGTGAGCCATTCGGGATCGGTCTGGTTGTCGATCGAGACGAAGGTGGGCTCGCCGCCGACGGTCAGGCGCACGTCACCGGCGGCCAGCCGTTCGTCGATCTGCGCTCCGAGACTGTTGATGGAGGCCCACGCTTCGGGCGTGTACGGCAGCGTGACCCGCGGGTCCTCGTGGATCCGGGTGACGATGTTGGCGAAGTCGAGCGTCGATTCGCAGGGCCCGACGGCGCCGGTGATGGGCGCCGCGGACGCGGGGTGCGGGGTGGCCGACAGCGGGATGTGGCCCTCACCGGCGAACAGGGCCGACGTCGGGTCCAGACCGATCCAGCCGGCGCCGGGAATGTAGACCTCGGTCCAGGCATGCAGGTCGGTGAAATCGGCGGCCGGTCCGGAGGGTCCGTCGAGGGCTTGCACGTCGGAGGTCAGCTGCACCAGGTAGCCGGAGACGAAGCGCGCCGCCAGCCCCAGCTGACGCAGGATGGAGACCATCAGCCAGGCCGAGTCACGGCAGGAGCCGATCCCGGTGCGCAGCGTGTGATCCGGTGTCTGGACCCCAGGCTCCATGCGGACGCTGTACCCCACATCCGCGCGCACGGCGGCGTTGAGCTTGACCAGGAAGTCGATGGTGCGGGTGCCCGGGACGATGCTGAAATTCTGCACCCAGGACGAGGTGATCTCACCGGGGCCCGATCCGACGCCGTCCTCGTCGACCGGCCGCAGGAAGGGCTCCAGGTCGGCGAGCAGCTCCTTCGGGTATTCGAAGGGGAACTTCTCGGCCCATTCCTCGATGAAGAAGTCGAACGGGTTGATGACCTTCAGGTCAGCGATCAGTCCGACGGTGATGCTCAGGCTGCGGGCACGGTTCGGGAACACCAGCCGTGCCACGAAGTTGCCGAAGGCATCCTGTTGCCAGTTGACGAAGTGGTCGGCCGGTTCGACCTGGAGCGAGTACGCCTCGATCGGCGTTCGCGAGTGCGGGGCCGGACGCAGCCGCACCACGTGCGGATGCACGTCCACCAACCTGTCGAAGGTATAGGTGGTCCGGTGCTCCAGCGCCACTTTGATTCCCATAGCGTCCGATCCCATCACAGGTAGCGCGGGATCGCATTGTGCGTGCCTGCGGCCGCTATTCCATCACCGCGGTCAGATCGAAATCATAGAACGCTTCTTTGACCGACTGCATAAGGGCCTCTTTGGTATTCGGCGCGCCCGGTTCCCAGGACGCCACCGAGATGCATACCGCACCCCCCACGGTGCCCGCGGCGACCAGCATCCGGCCGCCCATCCGCTCCAGGTCGCCCGCGGTCAGCCCCGGCTCCGGCGAGCCCGCCACGAAGAAGTCCGCCGGCGTCCCGTCCGGACGATTGACCTCATCGGGCAGCGCTCCGCTGTTGGAGGATCCGATGGGCTTGCCGACCTTGAGAACCAGCTTCTCCAGCCGGCGCAGCAGGAACTTCGGGGAGTACGGGACCAGTGGCAGCGGGGCCAGCAGCCACTCGCGCCGCCCCGCCAGTTCGGTGAGCGCGGCCTTGATACCGGCCCGGATCTCGCCGAGATCGACCGGCGAGCGCTCCCCGTCGGCCATCACGGTGATGGTGTTGAGCGCGTTACCCCGGGTGTCGCCGTCGAGGCGTTCGCTGACCGGCAGCGACAACATCGCCTTTCCGTCCGCGTCGACCCTGCCGACGATGGTGGCGATCCGCGCGGCGATCCCGGCCAGCAGCACATTGCTGGAGCCGCCGAGCGCTCTGGCGCGGGACTCCCACTCGGTCTGGTCGACGCGTACCGAGATGGTCGGCAGGTGCACCGTCTGCTGCGGGTGTCGTACCGCGGAGACGGGCGCGACGGCCCTCGCCGATTCGGACAGTTCCGCGGACTGTGCACGGGCGATGCGCACCGCCCCCAGCGCCGCGGACGGAACGTCGCGCAGCGCGCGCAGGGTGGTGCGGGCGTCCTGCCGCAGGGCCGAGGCGCGAGGGCGGGACCGGGCAGCGGGATAGTCCAGATCGCGGCCGGTGCCGTTCACGGCGTGGGTGATCGATTCGATGAGGGCCCCGGCGTCGGCGACGGTGTGCGACACCACGAGGGTGACCACCGCGCCACCTTCGACGAGCGGCTGCACCCCGATATGCCACGGCGGGCCGTGTTCGGGGTCCACCGGCACGTCGGCGCGTTCGTTGACGAAGTCCCACACCTCGTCGCGGCGGCGCTCGGCCGCGGAGATGTCGATGGGACCCGGTTCACCACAGGACACCCAGTGGTGCCTACCGAACGGGATGGACGATCGTTCGACCAGCCTGCCCAGCAGCCCGTCGGCCAGGTTGCGGTGGAACCGCCGAAGGCCGTCCATGTCCACGCCGCGCTCGTAGATCCACGAGTACTGGATCACCGGTCCGCGCCGCAGCGCCCGCAAACCGAGATAGGACCCCTGGTCCATGTAGGCGAGCGTGTTGTCAGCCGGGTACGTCATTTGCCGGGGCCTCTCTTGACACGGAATATCCATCGCCATGTGCGGGCCCCCCGTACACCTGATCGACGTAGCGAACGGATTTTAACGAATTAGTCAATATCGCGGGCGGCAATGCACGGAAGTCGGACGACTATAACCCGAAACCGTCGACGGTGGGCGGCTACGGCCGAGCCTGCGCGGGCCCCTCACCGGCGCGGATCAGCCGCATGCCCAACTCGCCAAAACCCACGGAATGCCCTTTTTCGCAAACAATCTCGACGTGGGCATCGGCATCGCAGCCGAGGTGGGTGAGCCCCATCCGGCCGTTGTAGGGCAGGTGTTTGCGACCCCATTCGAACATCGACCAGACCACCGGCATGAAGTCGACGCCGGCCTCGGTGAGCACGTACTCCTGGCGCTCCCGCTGCCCGAGTTCGCGGTACGGACGCTTTTCCAGCAAACCCGCGCTCACGAGTTCGGACAGCCGCGCCGATGTCGCCGCCTTGGTGATACCCACCCGTTTGGAGAAATCGTCGAATCGGGTTGTGCCGTAATAGGCCTCCCGCATGATCAGCATCGCCGACTTCTGCCCCACGACGGTCATCGCCTTTTCGATCGGGCACTGCCCGATCGCCGACCACGCGTCACGATCGGCCAGCGGCCCCTGCAGCATTGTCATCGAGATCACTCCGAAGCTGGGTTGTTGTTACTAGACCTAGGTGTTACATCTAAGTATAGAGAGCAGTACTCAGCGACGAGTTCTTGAGGAGCAGACATGTCGGGATTCTCAGATCGGGACGCGGTGATCGTCGGCGCGGTCCGGACACTGGTCGGCAAGGGCAAGGCCAGCGGCGCGCTGCACGCCGTGCTGCCGGCCGATCTGCTGGCGCACAGCCTGCGCGAGCTGATCGCACGAACCGGTGTCGACCCCGCCCAGGTCGACGATGTCATCGCCGGAGCGGTGACGCAGGTCGGCGACCAGTCGGTGAACATCGCGCGTAATGCGCTGTTGGGTGCCGGATTTCCCGAGTCCGTGCCCGGCACCACCGTGGACCGGCAGTGCGGCAGCAGCCAGCAGGCCATCAGCTTCGCCGCTCAGGGCGTGCTCGCCGGGGCGTACGACATCGTGATCGCGGCCGGCGTCGAGTCGATGTCACGGGTGCCGATGGGCTCCTCGGTACTGCCCGGCAGCGACCCGTTCGGCCTGGACATGGCCGCCCGCTACCCCGGAGGCCTGGTCCCGCAGGGCATCAGCGCCGAACTGATCGCCGCGAAGTGGAAGCTGTCGCGGGCCCAGCTCGACGAGTTCTCGGCGAGCAGCCACGAGAAGGCGGCGGCCGCCACCAAGGCCGGCCTGTTCGACGCCGAACTCGCGCCGATCGCCGGGCTGGCCACCGATGAGATCATCCGCCCCGGGTCGACCGGCCAGACCTTGTCCGGTCTTCGTCCGGCGTTCTACACCGAGGCGTACGCGGCCCGCTTTCCGCAGATCAACTGGGAGATCACCGCGGGCAACTCCTCGCCGCTGTCCGACGGCAGTGCCGCGGTGATGATCACCAGCGGGGCGACCGCCAAGCGGCTGGGTCTGCGACCGCTGGCCCGCATCCACACCACCACGGTGGTGGGCTCAGATCCGCTCTACATGCTGACCGGCGTCATCCCGGCCACCGAGAAGGTACTGCAGCGCGCGGGACTGACGCTGACCGATATCGACCTGTTCGAGGTGAACGAGGCGTTCGCGCCGGTGGTGCTCAGCTGGGCCGCCGATACCGGTGCCGACCTGGCCAAGGTGAACGTCAACGGCGGCGCCATCGCCATCGGTCACCCGCTGGGGGCCAGCGGTGCGCGCATCATGACCACCCTGGTCAACGCGCTGCAGCAGCGCGGCGCCCGCTACGGCCTGCAGACGATGTGTGAGGGCGGCGGTATGGCCAACGCCACCATCATCGAACGGCTCTAGGCATTTCCAGCGCGATCACCATTCGATCTTCGGCGCCAGCCCGAAGTCGGCGAATGCCGCGGCGACGGCATCCGCGAGGGCCGGCGCCGAGTTCGGGCCACCGACCTTCCACGACGCGATGCTGATCGCCACGGTGCCGCCCGAGATCGTGACGCCGAGCGCGAGGTGTCCACCGCGGCGGGCGAAAGCGGCTTCGGTGACTCCGTTCTCGATCATCCGCCCGATGAAGAAGTCCGCCTCGGTGCCGTCGATCCGGCTCAGCGCGGGTGGCATGTCACCGGCGTTGGAGCAGCCGATCGGCTGCCCCTCCTGCAGCACGGCCTTTTCCACCGTGGCCATCAGGAACTTGGGGACGAACGGGATCAGCGGCAGCGGCGCCATCATGGCGTCCCTGCTCGCCGCCATCTCGATGAGGGCGTCCTTGACGGCCTTGCGCAGCGGCCCGAGATCGACGACCACGGTGTCCGGGTCGACGGTCACCGTGATGGCATTCAGGGCGTTGCCGCGAGTGTCGCCCTCGGTGCGTTCACTCACCGGGAAGATCAGCGTCACCATCCCGTCGTCGTCCACCCGGCCGAGGGCGTGGCCCAGCCGGGCGGCCAGCGCGGCCACGAACGCGTTCCGGGTGCCGCTGAGTTCGGCCACCTTCGCATCGAAGGTCTCCACATCGACGCTCGCCGCCACCATCGGCACGGTGACCGGCTCCCCCGAGTCGGCCGCGACGGCGGGCTTGCGGGTTTTCGCCGTCTTGGCCTTCGGGTTGGCCTTCTGGTTGGTCGCCGCCTGCTGACGTTGCAGTCGGGCCGTCCCGATCAGCGAGGACGGAATGGCGGGCAGCAGGCGGGCCGTCGCGCCGAGATCCTCCCGCAGCGCCCGGCCGAAGGTGCGCGATCCCGGCTCCGGGTATCCCAGCGCCCACGACCGGCCCTCGACGGCGGACACGATCGACAGGGTCGACGCGGCGCCGTCGGCGATAGTGTGCGAGAACACCAGCGACACCGCGCAAGCACCACCGCTCAGCGGTTGCACGGCCAGATGCCAGGACGGCCCGGTTTCCGGATCGACCGGAATCTTGGCCCGCTCGTTGGCCCAGTCCCACAGCTCGGAACGCGCACGCTCGCGGGTGCTGACCTCGATGCTGTCGGGCCCGGCGCTGCGCACCCAGCGGTGCCTGCCGAACGGGAGCGGCGACCGTTCGATCCGGCGGCCCAGCAGCGTGTGTCCCAGGTTGCGCTGGAAGCGGCGCAGACCGTCCAGGTCGACGCCGCGTTCGTAGATCCACACCGATTGCCCGACCGGCCCGCGACGCAGAGCGCGCAGCGCCACATAGGACGCGTGGTCCATGTAGTCGACGGTGTTCGGCGCACCGGTGTTTCCCATGTCAGCTCCCCGCAGCACACACACGCTCGATAGTCGCAGGTGAGCGTACGGTCAGGACACCGTCAACGACCGCAATTCGGCAAACTCAGGCGCGCACCAGCTCGAACAGCGGGATGGCTCGCGAGGTCTTGGCCTGGTAATCGGCGAACACCGGGGCCACCGCGACGATCTTCGGGTAGGTCGCGTCACGCTCGTCGTCGGGCAGTTCGCGCGCGATCACGTCATAGGCGTCGGTGCCGATCTCGATGTGCGCCCTCGGCTCGGCCCGCAGATTGTGCACCCACGCCGGGTGGGTCGGGGCACCCGCATAGGACCCGACGATGAGCACCTTGCCGTCGATCTCGAGGTAGGCCAGCGGTGAGAGCCGGGGCCGGCCCGACTTCGCACCGACGGTGTGCAGCAGGACCAGGGTGGCGCCCTCGAACGGGCCGCCCACCCGGCCCGCATTGGCGCGGAACTCCTCGACCACGCCGCGGTTGAAAGCATCGAGTGCCGCAGTGTCCGCAACGAGCTTGCTCTTGTCGAGATCGTCCTGGGATTCGGTCATGAAAAAGTCAGCCTTTCCGGCCCGGCGCCTATTCCGGCCGGGTCTGTCGCCACCACGCAATGATGTACAGCACCATTGCCGCCGCCAGGGCGACCAGTACCCAGACCACCACCGCGAGGTCGATCCAGGCGCCGGCCGGTGGTGCCCCGGGCAGCACGTTCCGCAGCGGCACCACGGCGAAGAGCATCGCCGCGAACCAGGTGATGAACGGTGGCTGCAGCTTGCGTCGATCGAGGACGGTCTCGATCGCCACGAACAGCGCCGCCGCGGGCAGCGCCAGCAGAACCAGCAGGATGCCGGCGATGAGCACCAGCGCCTCGCGGGTGCGCTGCAGCTCGAACGCCACGGCCGGACCGGTGGCGCCGGGTGAGCCGACAGTGCTCAGTCGGCTGTCGATGACCCATCCGTTGACGCCGCCGCCGACCACGATCGGCGCGGCGATCGGGCGCTGCACGTCGCCGCTGACGGCGAACAGCTGCATGCCGATGGTGTCGGTCACATAGCTGTCGAACGGCCACTCGTCCGGGTCGCCGACCGCCACCAACGAGGTGGTGTGCTCGTTACCCACCAGATCGTCATGGAGGTAGATGAGCTCGCCGGAGTCCGTCCAGGAGCTCAGCCGGATCACGTACCGATCGGGTGGGTCGGCCTGCGACCGGACGCCCGGATGTACCAGCACGTCGATCACCAGCCGGTTCTCCGAGGTATCCACCTGGCGCAGCCGCACGATGACGGCGGTCTCCGCGCTCGCCGCGGCCTCCGGGAACTGGAACTGTGCTGGAGGTTGCTCCAGCACGCTGTACCCGATGAGTGAGGCGACGTACACGACGGCCACGAGCACGACGGAGGTCAGCACCGTCGCTCGGCGTGACGACCGACCCTCCGCGCGCTGCACGCGCGGATCGTAGCCCCGACGCGCACGCGTCGGCGGGCGTTTGCGAATGGCTACTTGGCGTCGGCGCCGGGCTTGGCGTCGATGCCCGCCTCCTTACGCTGCTGCGCGGTGATCGGCGCGGGCGCATCGGTCAGCGGGTCCACCCCACCGCCGGACTTCGGGAACGCGATGACCTCACGGATCGAGTCGACCCCGGCCAGCAGCGCGGTGATGCGGTCCCAGCCGAAGGCGATACCGCCGTGCGGCGGGGCGCCGAAGGTGAAGGCGTCCAGCAGGAATCCGAACTTGTCCTGAGCCTCGTCGTGCTCGATGCCCATCATCGCGAAGACCCGCTCCTGGACGTCGCGGCGGTGGATACGGATCGATCCGCCACCGATCTCGTTGCCGTTGCAGACGATGTCGTAGGCGTTGGCCAGTGCGGTACCGGGCTCGGTGTCGAAGGTGGCCTCGGACTGCGGCTGGGGTGCGGTGAATGCGTGGTGCACCGCGGTCCAGGCGCCGGATCCGACGGCGACGTCACCGGACGCCGTCGCGTCGTCGGCGGCCTCGAACAGTGGCCAGTCCACCACCCAGGTGAACGCCCAGGCGGCCGGATCGATCAGGTCCAGGCGTTTGGCGATCTCGATGCGGGTCGCGCCGAGCAGCGCACGACCGGCCTTGGCCGAACCCGCCGCGAAGAAGATGCAGTCGCCGGGCTTGGCGCCGACGTGGGCGGCCAGCCC
Organism: Mycolicibacterium frederiksbergense; assembly: GCA_030499155.1. Lineage (GTDB taxonomy): Bacteria > Actinomycetota > Actinomycetes > Mycobacteriales > Mycobacteriaceae > Mycobacterium > Mycobacterium frederiksbergense_A. Next base: position 4,828,269 of record JAUKNU010000001.1, read on the forward strand.
GGCGCGCTCGGCATCGGTGAGGTTCTTGGCGACCGGGCCACCCAGTTCACCGTCCTCGCCGACCAACACGTAGGCCAGGCCCTTGTGGCCGCGCTGCTTGGCGAACTCCTGCCAGCCGTCGAGGGTGCGGCGCGGCTGGGATGCCCCGCCCGCCATCACGACGGCACCGACGTAGTCGGCCTGGAAGACCCGGAAGGTGGTGTCGGAGAAGTATTCGGTGCACTCCACGAGCTCGACGGCGAAGCGCAGATCGGGCTTGTCCGAACCGAACCGGCGCATCGCGTCGGCGTAGCTGATCCGCGGGATCGGCGTCGGCAGGTCATAGCCCACCAGCGCCCACAGCGCCTTGAGGATCTCCTCGGAGATGGCGATGACGTCATCGGCCTCGACGAAGCTGAGCTCCATGTCGAGCTGGGTGAACTCGGGCTGGCGGTCGGCGCGGAAATCCTCGTCGCGGTAGCAGCGCGCGATCTGGTAGTAGCGCTCCATCCCCGCCACCATCAGCAGCTGCTTGAACAGCTGCGGGCTCTGCGGCAGCGCATAGAACGAGCCGGGCTGCAGACGTGCGGGCACCAGGAAGTCGCGGGCGCCCTCGGGAGTCGAGCGGGTCAGCGTCGGGGTCTCGATCTCCACGAAGTCATGCTCGGCCAGCACGCCACGCGCGGCGGCATTCACCTTGGACCGCAACCGGATTGCCTGTCCGGGGCCTTCGCGGCGCAGGTCCAGGTAACGGTAGCGCAGCCGGGCCTCCTCGCCGGCGGTCTCGTCGAGTTGGAACGGCAGCGGTGCGCTCTCCCCCAGCACCGTCAGCTCGGTGGCGTTGACCTCGATGTCACCGGTCGCGATGTCGGTGTTCGCGTTGCCCTCCGGGCGCACCTCGACAACACCGGTCACCGCGACGCAGAACTCGGCGCGCAGCCGGTGCGCCTGCTCCAGCACCGCCGCGTCCCGGAAGACGACCTGAGATGTCCCGGACGCATCGCGCAGGTCGATGAAGATGACACCGCCGTGGTCGCGCCGACGCGCCACCCAGCCCGCCAGGGTCACCGTCTGACCGGCGTCGGTGGACCGCAAAGATCCGGCGGCATGGCTGCGCAGCACAAAAACTCCTCATGAAGATGGGTGAGACGACAGCCCAGTCTAATGGGGTGGGTGCGGGGACCAGCGACCGCAGTCCACGGCTGGTCACGAGCCCGGCTAGGGTCAGCGGGTGGCGAAAATGTACCCGTGCGAGCGCGTCGACCTGGATTTCATCTCCGATGCCCCGTTCCGCTTCGTCAGCACCGTCGACCTGTCCGTCACTCCCGAGCAGTTGTTCGAGGTGCTCTCCGACGCCGGGTCGTGGCCCCAGTGGGCAAGCGTCATCACCGACGTGACCTGGACCAGCCCGCAGCCCTATGACATCGGCACCACCCGTACCGTCACGATGCGCGGCGGGATCATCGGTGATGAAGAATTCCTCGCCTGGGAACCCTTCAGCCACATGGCCTTTCGCTTCAACGATGCGTCGACGACCAGCATCGCGGCGTTCGCCGAGGACTACTGGATCGTGCCGACCGCGCACGGGTGCCACCTGACCTGGGTGATGGCGATGAAACCGAACGGCACCGCCGCCCGGCTGGGCATGTCGGCCGGAAAACCGTTGATGGCGTGGATGTTTCAGCGGTTCCTGCACAACCTGCGCCGCTACACCGACACCCACTACGGCTAGTACACCCCGTCCCAGGCCGCGCGCCGGATCGCATCGGGGTCCTCGACGGTGACATCGCGCGTCGAGCGGATCACCAGGGTGCGCCGCGCTTCGGCGTCATAGCGCGGCCACTCGCTGAGTCCGTCGGTGGCGAAGTCCAGCCAGGTGCGCTGCATCCGTCTGCCCACCGAGGGTTGCACCCGCCGGCCCAGCGGATGCAGCTTGCGCCCGAGGTAGGAGCCGTAGCTGTGCTGGATGTGCACGATCTCGCTGCCGTGGGTCGCGCCGAGACCGAGCGCCTTGAGCGTCCAGGTGGTGTGGTCGAAGCGGTACACGTGGGTGGGTGCATCGGCGCTGTAGGCATCGGCGAACGCCCAGGTGGGCGCGCCGAACATGGCATCGGACCCGACATCGATCAACGCGCGCCTGCGCGGGAATCCCGGGTATGCGGCCAGTACCCGGTCCCTGGCCTGCGGCGCCCGCCGCGCGAAGAAGCTGTCGATACCGGCGGCCGTGGTGGGCAGCATGGGTGGCTTGCCCCAGGCGAACATCGACGCCTCGTGGCTGTTGGTGCCGATGATCAATGGGGTTGTGGCCACCCGCCCCAGCCGCGCGGCCTCGATCGGATGATGCGGGAGCAGGTCGACACCGTGGGTCAGTCCGTAGGCCAGGGTGGGGGTCTGGGCCGCGCTCTCCAACTGGATCTGACCGGCCGCCCGGCGCAGTTTGCGCTGGGGCAGCGCCTTGACCTCGTCGATGCCGACGCCGAGTTCGGCGAGGAAGGCGTGTGACTGACGCGCCCGACTCTCGCGGTCGGCGATCAGCGGCAGCGCCGGACTCTGCGCGATGGCCCGGTCGAACAGGCCCTCGGCGGCCGGGCTGGCCAGCAACGCGAGCACCGAGGTCGCGCCGGCCGATTCGCCGAACACCGTGACCTGTCCGGCGTCACCGCCGAACGCGCCGATGTTCTCCCGGATCCAGCGCAGGGCCGCGAGCTGGTCACGCAGACAGAGATTGTCGTCGAAGCCGGGGCCGAGATCGCCGAGCTCGAATCCGCCGAACACGCCGAGACGGTAGGTCACGTTGACCACCACGACATTGCCGTTGGCCGCCAGCCGGGAGCCGTTGTAGAGCTGAAGTTGACCGGCGCCGTACACGAACGCGCCACCGGGGATCCACACCATCACCGGCAACGATGCGGACACATCGGGTGACCAGACGGTGACGGTCAGGCAGGCTTCGTCGCGCATCTTCGGGTCGTCACGGCCGCCGCCCACGAAGGAACGGCCCTGCGGCGGCAGCGGGCCGTGATCGATGGCGTCCCGCACCCCCGGCCACGGCCGCAGCGGGCGGGGCGCCGTGAAGCGCAGATCGCCAACCGGTTGCTCGGCGTAAGCGACGCCGCGCCAGACTCCCACCCCACCGTCGGTGGTGCCGCGGAGCAGTCCGTGCGCCGTCTCCACGATCGTCGTCAGTTCGGCGACAGGGGGCACCCCGCAATCGTAGTGTGGAAAGCTGAGCCCGGCTTGGACCAGGCGACGAGTGCCGGCACGCAGATGGGGTTGGTGGGCAACGATGACCTTCAACGAAGGTATGCAGATCGACACGAGCACCACGTCGAGCAGCGGCGGGCGTCGCGGTGGAGGCGGGCGGGGCATCGCCGTCGGCGGCGGCCTCGGCGGGTTGTTGATCATCGTGGTCGCCCTCTTCCTCGGGGTGGACCCGGGCAGCGTGATGCCGCAGACCCAGGGCGGTGGTTATGACACCGAAGGGGTTTCCGCACCCGGTTTCGACCTGGACCAGTGCAAGACCGGCGCGGACGCCAACGCGATCGTGCAGTGCCGGGTGATCGCCACCGGGAACTCGGTGGACGCCGTGTGGGCCCAGCAGCTGCAGGGGTATCAACGACCGCAGGTGCAGTTGTTCACCGGATCGGTGGATACCGGTTGCGGCCCGGCCACCAGCGAGGTGGGTCCGTTCTACTGCCCGGCCGACCGCACCGCATATTTCGACACCGACTTCTTCGACGTCCTGCGAGATCAATTCGGTTCCAGCGGTGGCCCGTTGGCCCAGGAATATGTGGTCGCTCATGAGTTCGGGCACCATGTGCAGAATCTGCTGGGGGTGCTGGGGCGCGCCCAGCAGGATCCGCAGGGCCCCACCGGCGGCGGGGTGCGCACCGAACTGCAGGCCGACTGCTATGCCGGGGTGTGGGCCCACTACGCGGCCATCACCAAGCAGGAAGGCACCGACGTGACGTTCCTGGAGCCGTTGAGCGACAAAGATATTGCCGATGCCCTCTCGGCCGCGTCATCTGTCGGCGACGACCGTATCCAGAAGCAGGCCACCGGCCGGGTCAATCCGGAGGCCTGGACGCACGGATCCTCCGAGCAGCGACAGAAGTGGTTCACCCAGGGGTACCGGACCGGTGACCCCAACCAATGTGACACCTTCGCCCCCGGCGCGCTGTGACCGAAGACGTCGTCCCCGACGACAAGGACTGGACCTGGGTCCTGACCCGGGCCTGCCCGGACTGTGGTTTCGACCCCGCCACCGTGCGCCCCGCCGGTGTCGCCGGGCGCATCCGCCGCGACGCCGCGGCCTGGGTCACCCGCCTGGCGCAACCCGGCGTCCGGGTCCGTCCGGCGCCCGGGGTGTGGTCGCAGCTGGAGTACGGCTGTCATATCCGGGACGTGCACCGCATCTTCGATCACCGTGTGCAGTTGATGCTGACCGAACCCGATCCGCTGTTCCCGAATTGGGACCAGGACGCCACCGCGATCGCCGACGACTACGGGTCCCAGGATCCCGGGGTGGTCGCCGGTGAACTGTCCGACGCGGCGACCGCCGTCGCCGACCGCTACGACCGGGTCTCCGATGACGGCTGGAACCGACGTGGATTACGCAGCAATGGAAGCGAATTCACCGTCGCCACCATCGCCGTCTACCACCTGCACGATATCGTCCACCACGCCTGGGACGTGTCCGGCGGAGTTTCCGGGATTTCCTGAACACCTTGCACACATCTGGCTAATGTGTGCAAGATGTCGCGCACCGGTTCCCGCTCACCGGCTCTGCTCACCGCCACCGCGGACACCCTGCGCAGGCTGGGCCCCCGGCAGTTCAGCCTGACCGCCGTGGCCGAGGCCGCCGGAGTGTCGCGTGGCACGGTGCACAACGCGTACGGCAGCCGCGACCACGCCATCAAGGTCGCGCTCGAGCACCTGGCCGCAGGTTTCGTCGACGCCATGGCCACCGAGGTGGACCGCCACGACACCCTGGCCGATCAGGTGGCTGCCGCGGCGGTCCTCATCTGTGCACACCGTAGGCGTTCGGATTTCATTGCCGCAGATGGGATCAACGAGAGCATCCTGGTGCTGCTGCTACGCAATATCGGCGACGACCTGGTGACCCGGGCGGTGGCGTTGTGGCGGCATCGGGTCAAGGCCGCCCAGAGCCGCGGCGAGGTCGGTGCCACACTCGATCCCGCCCGGGCCGGCGAATGGATCGTGCGACTGCTCTTCAGTTTCGAGCTGCTCCCCCCGATGGGCGTCAATCTGGACAACCCACGGGCGGTGCGCGCACTCGTGGCCGGCCACATCATCGACGGACTCAACGGGAGACCCACGTGAACGAACCCGATCATGAGGTGGTCATCATCGGCGCGGGCCCCGGCGGGATCGCCTCCGCCCACCATCTGCGGCGCCAGGGCATAGATGATTTCGTGATCATCGAGCGCGGAGACGATTTCGGCGGAACCTGGCGCGACAACCACTACCCCGGCCTGGCCGTCGACATCCCCAGCCTCTGGTACCAGCTGTCGTTCGCGCCGAACCCCGACTGGTCGCGCCTGTTCGCGCCCGGCCCGGAGCTCTACCGGTATCTGCGCGACACCGCCACCCGACTCGGTCTCTACGACCATCTGATCACCGGTGCCGATGTCACCCGACAACGCTGGGATGACGCCGCCGGGTTGTGGCGGCTCACCATCGCGGGCCGGCCCGAACTGAGCGCGCGCTTCCTGATCAGTTCGGTGGGCGGCTATGTCAACGCCAAACAACACATCGACATCGACGGCGCCGAGGACTTCGCGGGAACCATCTTGCGGCCCAACGCCTGGGACGACTCCTACGTCACCGCCGGCAAACGCATCGCGGTGATCGGCACCGGCTCCAGCGGAGTGCAGATCTCGGCCGCACTGTCCGCCGAGGCCGCGCAGCTCGACATCTACCAGCGCACGCCGGCCTGGGTGCTGCCCAAGATCGATTTCGATCTGCCCCCGGCCCTGCGGCGGATCCTGCGAATTCCCGGTGTCCTGGCGACGGTGAACATCGCCGGGCGCCTGCTGATGGACGCCGCGATGGTCGCGCCGATCGTGCACGTCTTCTCCCGGCTCCCCGACCGGATCCTGGTGCGGCTGATACCGATATATGACGCCTACTGCCGGGCGCTGTACCGGCTGCTGCTCAAAGCCACCGTGCGTGACCCGGCCACCCGGGCCGCACTGGTGCCCGACTACGGCATCGTCGCCAAACGTCCGGTCATCTCCAGTGCGTTCTTCCGTGCGCTGAACAACCCGAACACCCGATTGATCACCGCTCCCATCGAACGGATCACCCGTGACGGTGTGCAGACCGCCGACGGGGTGCACCGGCCCGCCGACCTGCTGGTGGCGGCCACCGGCTACGAACTGTGGACCGATCCCGAAACCTACCGCCCGGGAACAATTCTGGGCGCCGACGGTTTCGACCTCGCCGAGTACTACCGCACCCACGGGTTGGCGAGCTATGCCGGCACCGCCCATCCCCGGCTGCCGAACCGGTGGGAGATCGTGGGCCCGCACGGGTTCGTCGGTTTCGCGTGGTGCGATTTCGTCGAGACCATGGCCCGGCACGCGGCGCGGGTGATCGGACAGACCCGCCGGCAGGGCTGCCAGGTCGCGGCGGTCACCGGGGAGGCCTTCGACCGCTGGAACGCCGCGATGGCCCGGCGTGGCAAGACCGCGCATCTGTACTTCACCGCCTGCAATCCGGGCCTGCGCACCTATTTCATCAATTCGCGCGGCGAAACCGTCTACCACCGGCCGCAAACCATCACGGCGTCACGACGGTTCGCCCGCCGCGGTCCGCTCGACGACTACCGATACAGCCGGCGCAATATGCCGGCACTGACCGAGGAGCAGCCCGCATGACCGACCTGCCGCTGGCCGGACGCGTTGCCTATGTCACCGGAGCCGCTCGCGGACAAGGCCGTTCGCATTGCGTCCGGCTGGCCCGGGCCGGTGCCGACATCGTCGCCATCGACGCGTGCGGGCCGGTCGCCGCGAGCAACGGGTACGCCCCGGCGACCGCCGCCGACCTCGCCGAGACCGTCACCCTCGTCGAGGGTGAGGGCCGCAAGATCCTGGCCCGCGAGGTCGACGTCCGTGACGCCGACGGCCAGCAGCGGGTCATCGCCGACGCCGTCGAGCAGTTCGGCAGGCTCGACATCGTGGTCGCCAATGCCGGGGTGCTGAACTGGGGCCGGCTGTGGGAGATCTCGCCGCAGCAGTGGCAGGACACCCTGGACACCAATCTGACCGGCGTGTGGAACACCATCCGGGCGGTCGTACCGCCGATGATCGCGGCCGGCAACGGCGGCTCGATCATCAACATCAGTTCGGCGGCGGGCGTCAAGGCGGTGCCCGGATGCGGGCACTACTGCGCCACCAAGTTCGGGGTGGTGGCGCTGACCAACTCGCTGGCCGTCGAACTGGGACCGTATGGCATCCGGGTGAACTCGGTGCATCCCTACGGCACCGACACCCCGATGGGCAATGACGTGGCCATGTACCAGATGTTCGCCGACAACCCGACCTACATCCACAGCTTCTCGCCGGGCGCTCTGCCGACCGATTCGCTGGCCGCGCCGGACCTGGTGTCCGATATCGTGCTCTGGCTCGCCGGTGACGGCGCTTCGCTGGTGACGGCGGCCCAGATCCCGGCGGACAAGGGCTATCTGAAAGTGTGACCGGCGGCCGAAAGGTGGCACCTACAGCCGGGACTGCTCCTTGATACCGGTGTCGGTGGTGCGCAGCGGGCGGATCAACCCGTCCTGGGTGAACGAGGCAAGCAACTCGCCCTCCTCGGTGTGCACGGTGCCGCGCACATAGGACATGCCGGCACCGACCTGGGTGCTCTCATGGCCGTAGAGCAGCCAACCCTGCCACTGCACGGGCTCGTGGAAGCTGACCGAGACGGTCATCGGTGCGGTCGACACCGTCAGGTGTGCCTGTGCGGTGCCGATACCGGCGTGTGCGCGCATCGTCGTCGAAATCCCCAGGTGTCCGGTGAAATACGCAATCAGTGCCTTGGCCAGGTCATCCCGGGCCGGGATCGGATCGTAGTGTAGCCAGGCGAACAGTTCGGGTGGCCCCACCTCGTCGGGGCTGTTGACGTCGACGACGTCCACCAGCCGCACCTGACGACCGGTCATCGCCATGATGCCCGGCTGGGCGTCGGCCGGAGCGACCACGTCCGCCTTGGGCAGCTGGTGGCGGATCACGTCACCGGAGGGCACATCGGTCAGCACGGTGATGGTGATGCACCGCTTGCCGTTCTGCGAGGCGGTCACCACCGCGGTCGCCGTCGAACGGCCCTCGGAGATGACGTCGATCTCGAGTTCCACCGGCGGGCCGACCAGCACGACGCGGGCGAAGACGGCAGATGCCGACCGCACCGACTTGTCCGGAAACCGTTTCGCCACCGCGACGATGGCCTGGGCCAGTACCTGGGTGCCCTCCACCACCTGACGGTCGTCGGCACCGGCGAGGCCGGTCTGCGCAATGAAGCGGTTCTGCCCGTCGGGTTGCGGATCGAACAGCTCGAGCAGTCCCTCCAGCGTCCACAGCACCTGCTGGAGTGTCTGGTCCGAAATTGTTGTCTTGTCCGATGTCGTCATGCGTCCCTTCCTGGCGGCTCTGCAAAAACGGTAACGTCATTCTCACGGGTTGCACAATGGTTCCGGTCCAGAGGGGGTCCGCAGATGGCCAAGTCGAGCGCACGCACGCCGGCAACCGCGGAGGACGCCGAATCGCGGCCCGCCCGGTTCATGAAGTCGGCCTTGGAGATCCTGGGCGAGACCGGTCGCACCGATTTCACCGTGCTGGCCGTGGTCGAACGATCCAAGACCTCGCTGCGGTCCTTCTACCAGCACTACTCCACCAAGGACGAGCTCCTGCTCGCACTGGTCGACAGGATCATGTCGGAGTCGGCGGCCCGCTGGCGCGCCGATCTGCGGGGCCTGGACGCGATCTCCGCGCTGCGCACCCTGGTTGCCCGGATCAGCGCCCCGGCCGCGTCGACCAAACAGGACAGCATCAACCGCGGACTGACCTTCTACAACGACCATCTCGCCGAGACGCTGCCCCGCGAATATGCCCGTGTGCTGTCTCCGCTGCACCTGTTGATCAGGGACATCATCACTGCGGGGATCGCCGAGGGGGTCTTCCGGGAAGCATCGGAGACCGAGACCGACACCGCGTCCGCGCTCATCATGCAGACCGTGCTGGGCGCGCTGCGGTTACGCGTGCTCGGCGCCGAGCTGAACGGGGCTCCCGTCGAAGGCAGCCACATCTTCGAGTTCTGTGTGCGCAGCCTGCTGCGCGACCCCGGTCAACCCATCTGACGATCGTGGTAACGTCATTACCACTCCACGGAAACCAGCCTTTCAGGAGACGGAAATGCCCTCACGCACCCTGTCGTATCCGGTGTTCGACGCCGACAACCACTTCTACGAGCCCAAGGAAGCGCTGACGCAGTTCCTTCCGGACCACCGCAAGGGCGTCATCGACTACATCGAGGTCCGCGGCCGGACCAAGATCATGGTCCGCAACCAGGTCAGCGACTACATCCCCAACCCGACCTTCGAGGTGGTCGCCCGGCCAGGCGCCCAGGAGGACTACTTCCGGCACGGCAGCGGCGGCAAGAGCTACCGCGAGGTGATGGGCAAGCCGATGAAGGCCATCCCGGCGTTCCGCAATCCGGCGGCCCGCCTCGAGGTCCTGGACAGTCTGGGCCTGGACTACACGTTGATGTTCCCGACGCTGGCCAGCCTCGTCGAAGAGCGCCTGAAGGACGACCCCGATCTGATTCTCGACATCGTGCATGCGCTGAACCAGTGGATGTACGAAACCTGGCAGTTCAACTACGAGGACCGCATCTTCTCCACCCCGGTGATCAACCTGGGCAACGTCGAGCGCGCCCTGGAAGAACTCGAATGGTGTCTGGAGCGCGGCGCCAAGACCGTCCTGGTCCGGCCCGCCCCGGTGCCGGGGTACCGCGGCAGCCGCTCGATGGGCGTGGAGGAATTCGATCCGTTCTGGGACGCCTGCGTCAAGGCCGGCATCCCGGTGGCGATGCACGCCTCCGACAGCGGCTACTCCAACTATCTCAACGACTGGGAACCCGCCACGGAGTTCAAGCCCTTCTCCCCCACGTCTTTCCGGATGGTCGCGATGGGCAAGCGTCCCATCGAGGACACCATGGCCGCGTTGGTCTGCCACGGCGCCCTCACCCGCAACCCGGATCTGCGCATCCTGTCCGTCGAGAACGGCGCATCCTGGGTTCCCTACCTGCACTACCAGTTCAAGGACGTCTACTCGAAGATGCCGGATTCCTTCCCCGAGGATCCGATCCAGGCGTTCCGGCGCTGCGTGTATGTCGCACCGTTCTGGGAGGACAACTTCAAGGACATGGCCGACCTGTGCGGTATCGACCGCGTCATCTTCGGCTCGGACTGGCCGCATCCCGAGGGCCTTGCCGATCCGATCAACCTGGTGGGCGACCTCGAGGCCAACGGCCTCGACGATGAGGGCGTGCGGAAGGTGATGGGCGCCAACCTGATCGACCTGTTCAAGGTGCCCAACCAGATCGTGCACAAGCCGGACGTGCCCGCCATGACGTTTGCCTGAGAAGGAGATTCCGATGACCGCTGCGGCCAATCCGGAACAGATGCTGTTCGCCTCGACCGCGCAGGCCTTCCTGGACAAGGAGGTCCCGCTGAGCAAGGTGCGCGAGATACAGGGCAGCGGGGGCTCTTTCGACGCCCGGTGGTGGCAGCGCGCGGCCGAGCTGGGGTGGGCGAGCCTGCTGGTGCCCGAGGAACTCGGCGGCGGCAGCGTCTCCGGTGACGGAGTGGCCGATCTCGCACTACTCGCCGAGCAGGCCGGACGCACCGTCGCTCCCGGCCCGCTGCACCCGGTGAGCGTGGTGCTGGCCGGACTGGTCGAGGCGCCGGACGGTCACGAATCGACGATCGAGTCGCTGGTGTCCGGCGAGGCGGTGGCGAGTTGGGCGGTCTATGAACCCGGTAAACCGTTCTCCCCGTTGACCGCCGGCCTGACGGCGGCCGCCGTCGATGGCGGCTACCGGCTCGACGGCGTGAAAGATCGCGTCGAATCCGGCGATGCGGCCGACGTGCTGCTGGTCACGGCGACGCTGGACGGCGCGGTGCGGCAGTTCGTGGTGCCCACCGACGCCGCCGGCGTGAGCATCGAGACCCAGCGCTCGGTGGACATGGTGAAGCGGTACGCCCGCATCTCATTGCACGACGTCCGGGTCGATGCCGGCGCAATCGTGGGCTCGGCGGAGCAGACCGCCGAGGTGATCGAACGCCAGCGCCAGGTGGCGCTGGTGCTGCAATGCGCCGAGACCGTCGGCATCCTGGACGCGGTGCTGGCGATGACCAACCAGTGGCTGCTCGACCGGCACAGCTTCGGCCGGCCGCTGGCCTCCTATCAGGCCCTCAAGCACCGGTTCGCGGATATGAAGCTGTGGTTCGAGGCCGCCAGGGCCACCACCGCCGGTGCCGCAGAAGCCGTCGGCGCCCGGTCCCCGGACGCGCGCAAGTTCGTCAGTGTCGCGAAAGCCTATGTCGGCGAACGTGCCCCGGTGATGCTGCAGGACTGTGTGCAGCTGCACGGCGGTATCGGCGTGACCTGGGAGCATGACCTGCACCTGTATCTGCGGCGGGCGGCCCTCAACAGGGCGATGTTCGGCTCGCCCGAGGACCACCACCGAGTCATCTTCGAACTGAGCCGGAAGGTTCCCGCATGACCGACACCGCGATCTCCACCCATACCGATGAGTCGGTCGCCGATTTCAGCACCAGGGCGCGAGCATGGCTGGCGGAGAACATGCCGCCGATCGACCCGGAGAACCCCCCGTTCATGGTGCGCGCCGAGCAGCAGTCCTGGGACCGCGCCAAGGAACTGCAGCAGAAACTGCACGCCGGTGGGTTCGCCGGTATCTGCTTCCCCCGCGAATACGGCGGGCTGGGACTGGGTCTGGCCTACCAGAAGGCGTTCAACGCCGAATGCCGCGCCTACGAGATGCCGCTGATCCTGAACACCCCGTCGTTCACCATCTGCTCGGCGACCATCCTGGATGTCGGTAGCGAGGACCAGAAGCGCGAGCGCATCTCGGCGGCCATCCGGGGTGAAGAGATCCTGTGCCAGCTGCTGTCCGAGCCCAGCGGCGGATCCGACCTGGCCGGGGTGATCACCCGGGCCGACCGGGTCGGCGACAAGTGGGTCATCAACGGCGCCAAGACCTGGAGCACCAGTGCGTTCGCGGCCGACTACGGCCTGATGCTGGCCCGCACCGACTGGACCGTGCCCAAGCACGAGGGCCTCACCATGTTCCTGGTGCCGCTGTCCGCGCCCGGGATCACCATGCGCCGGATCACCGAGGTCAACGGCAACGAGGAGTTCTGCGAGGAGTTCTTCGACGGTCTCGAACTCGGCGATGACGCGGTGGTCGGTGCGGTCAACGACGGCTGGACCGTCGCGTCGCGGCAGCTCCATCACGAGCGGCGCGCCGTCGGTGGTGGATCCGAATTCGCCAGTGGCACCGGCGCCGAGAACGCCAGCGAGATGCCGCCCGATCATGTGGGCCTGGCCGAGGCGACCGGACAGGGCGGCGACGCCCGGGTACAGGACCTGGCCGGCCGGGCGCTGGCCCGTCGCATCGTCAAGGACCAGCTCATCGACCACGTGTCCCGGTGTATCGCGGACGGCTCCCTGCCGCCGAACGCGGGCACCTTGATCCGGTTGTTCCACGCCGAGACCACCGAACTCGAGGTCGACACCGCGCTGGCCATCGCCGGAACCGCCGGGGTGATCGACGAGGGCTCCGGGCTGCAGGAGATCGGCGTGCGCTACCTGTCCCGGCAAACCGGTTCACTGGGCGGCGGCAGCTCCGAGATGGCCCGCAACGTCATCAGCGAGCGGGTTCTCGGCTTCCCACGCGAACCGGCCGCCGACCGTGGTGTTCCGTTCAATCAGGTCAAACGCAACAAGGGCTAGATTCTCCCGTTCAGCGGCTATCGCGTTTGGCCTGGCGCCGGGCGCCCGCGGCGATCGAGCTCGCCTCGCGCTTCTTGCGCCCGGGTGACTGTCGCGGATTGTCGGCGGGCACCCTGGACCTGGCCGCCGGCCGAGTGTTCGCAGCGGACCTGCGCGGCGGCTTGGCAGCCGATGCGGCCGTGAGGGTCCCCCGGCCGGCCAGCGCAAGGCGGGCATCCTTGAGTTCGCGTGCGCTCTGCCGGGCGGCGGCACCGAGCTGGCGACTCACCCGCGCCAGTGCCTCCTCGAAAATCTCGGCGCGGGCGGCGTTGTTGGCATTGGCCGGCCGCGCCTTGCCCCGAGCACCCTTGGCCGGCACCCGCGCAGCGGCCTCGCGCCGATACATCCCGACATGTTTGTTGCGCGCACGACGCACCCGCGCGTGCAGATCGAGCAGCCCGTCCTCGTCCATTGCCGTCAATTCACCGGGCGCCGTCTCGCGCACCAACAGGAGGTCGGATTCACTCAGCGATCTCAAGAGCTTTTGCGTGGTCATACCTGGAATGCATACCCGCTTCACACATCCGCCGGGCGGAAAAGCGCAAAGCGTGCCGCGACGACCACGGCGGCATCCGTTGCCCAAGCGCACCTCCAACCGTGGCCATATCGCCACAATGGTTATCTCACAACACATTTTGCCTCACCACGTGTAATTCAGTTGCGTGCGGACAGCGGCGCCAACAGGATGGGTCCATGCTCGATGTCGACCGCTTCATCAGTGACGGCTACCTCAAGATCGAGTCCGCCTTCGACCGCGAACTGGGCCTGCGCTGCCGCGACCAGCTGTGGCGGGCCACCGGCCTGGACCCTGCCGATCCCACGAGCTGGACGCAGCCACTGATCAGGCTGACCGCCATGGCAACCCCGGAATTCACGGCGTCGGCCAACACCGGCGTTCTCACCGCGGCGTTCGATGTCCTTGTCGGGCCGGGTGGTTGGCAACCCCGGCTCGGGATGGGCACCTTCCCGCTGCGCTTTCCGAGCACCGCGGCGCCACCCGAAGCGGGATGGCATGTCGAGGCATCGTTCCATGACGCCGAGGGTCCGCGGTTGAGCCTTCGTTCCCGCGGCCGCACGTTGCTGATGCTGTTCCTGTATTCCGATGTCGGCCCCGACGACGCACCCACCGCGATCCGGGTCGGCTCGCATCTGGCCGCACCGAAGGTGTTGGCCGAGTACGGGTCCGACGGTGCTCCATGGATGCCGATCTGCGAGCAGGTGGTCCCGGCGACCGAGAGCTGCGATGTCGTCTCGGCCACCGGACGCATCGGCGACGTCTACCTGTGCCACCCGTTCGTGGTGCACACCGGCACGGCGCACCGGGGCGCGGTCCCCCGGTTCATGGCCCAGCCTCCCCTTGAGCCCATCGGCGAACTCGACCTCGAGGCCGAGCACCCGAGCCCGGTGGCCCGCGCCGTGCTCAACGGTTTGGCCGCGAAGCGGGCCAGACCGTGAGGTAGAAGCTCTTTCTTACGTGGGCCGTATCGTTGCTTGTGCAACATCCGCAAATCCACCTGAGATACGAACACACGCCGAGGCGTCGCGCCCGTCGAGCGTAATCTCCATATTGCAGCGGTTCACAGCGATACGCGCCGACCATCGGCTGGACCACACGTCACCTTCAGCAAACTGCTATCATTTCGCTCCATCCAGTGGGCGAGGTGTGATCACATCGTCCCTTCCGAAGGGCGCGACGTGGATCCACGACCAGGTCATACCGGGCCGTCTCCGTGAAAGAGCTCGTACGGGACCTCTTCGACTCGATCGACCCCTTGGCGCTCACCCGCCGCGTCGCCGAGCAGGCGTGCCTGCTCCTTCCGGACGTGGACGGCGCCGTGGTCGTCCTGCACCACGACGGCCGGCCGGTCGTGGTGTCCGCCAACGGCACGCTGGCCCACCTGCTCGGTGACACGGCGCCCGCGGACCTCGCCCCTCACGACCGCGTCACGACACACGTCGAACCCGGCAGGCTGAGCACTCCGCTCGTCCGGGATCACGCCGTACTGGGCTGGGTTTCCATCGTTTCCGCCCATCCGCTGGCGATAGGTGATGGCCATATCGCCGCGATGTCGGCGGCCAGCCGATTCATCTCGACTCTCTTCAACGCCAATACCGAACTGGCCGAACAACTTCACGACCTGATGCGCGACCCGCCGGCGGACACCGCGCTGGACCCGACCGCGCGCTTTCTCACGTCACTGGTCGCCCCGGACGCCGCGCTACGCCGGCAGGTGCGCGCAGAGCTGACCGATGCCGCCTGCCCCGAGCGCATGCGTGCGGTGTTCCAACCCATCCGCGATCTGAGCGACCTGTCGGTCACCGGGTACGAGGGATTATCGCGATTCCTCGATGACTCCGATGCGCGGCCCGATCACTGGTTTGCCAAGGCGCACCAGATCGGCCGCCGCAGCGAGCTGGAATTGACCGCGTTGGAGACGGTCCTGGAGGCGGCGGACGCCATCCCGCCCCGATTCGATCTCTGGGTCAATCTGAGCCCGACGGCTGCTGCGCATCCCACCGCCCGGCAGCTACTCCGTTGCAGCGGTCGGCGTGTCACGCTCGAACTGACCGAACACGAGGCGGTCGGCGAATCGACCTACGCCGCGCTCGAGGATCTACGCCGCGACGGCGTGCGACTGGCCGTCGATGACACCGGCGCCGGATTCTCCAGCCTCAACCGCATTCTGCGGTTGCGACCCGACGTGCTCAAGCTCGACCGCGAACTCACCGCCGGCGTGGAACTCGACCCGGCACGCCAGGCACTGGCGACCTCGCTGGTGTACTTCGCCCAAGAGATCGGCGCCGCCACCGTCGCCGAAGGCATCGAAAGTGCCGACCAGCTTCACACGCTCCACGAGATCGGAATCCAATACGGCCAAGGCTTCTGGCTGGGCCGGCCGGAACCTGCCTCCGCACAACTCAACTAGAACAAGGTGGGGTGCGCCGGTGCCGTGACTTCGGAGGAAACGGCACCGGCGCGCGCCATGGGCCCACGCCCAGTCAATCGGTACCGCGCGAGCAGCGGCGCCACCCGGGCGCGCAGTTCATCGCGGTACTCCGGCGGGAGATAGGCCCCGCGCCGGTACAGACTCCGGTATCGGAAGACGAGCTCGGGATGGGCACGCTGCAGCCACTGCATGAACCACCCCCGGGTGGAACCGCGCAGGTGCAGCCCGAACACCGTGGCGCCCGTCGCGCCGGCGTCGGCGATGGCGTGCAGCAGCGCATCGAGGTGCTCGGTGGAATCGGTCAGGCCGGGCAGCACGGGCGCGACCATCACGTGGCAGTTCAGGCCGGCGTCACGGATGGCAGAGATCAGTGCCAGCCGGGCCTGCGGGGACGGTGTGCCGGGTTCGATGTCACGCTGGAGTTCCGGATCGATCACCGCCAGCGAGATCGACACACTGGCGCCCGGACCCTCGTGCTCGGCCTCGGCGATCAACGGCAGATCGCGGCGCAACAGGGTGCCCTTGGTCAGGATCGAGTACGAGGTGCCGGATTCGGCGAGCGCGCCCAGGATGCCCGGCATCAGCCGGTAACGCCCCTCGGCCCGCTGATAGGGATCGGTGTTGGTGCCCAGTGCCACCGTCTCCCGCGCCCATGCCGGGCGCCGGAGTTCACGGGAAAGCACCTCGGCCACATTGGTTTTCACCACGACCTGGGTGTCGAAGTCGGCACCGGGATCGAAGTCCAGATACTCGTGGGTCGGCCGGGCGAAACAGTACCGGCAGGCATGCGAGCAGCCACGGTAGCCGTTGACGGTGTACCGGAACGGCAGCATGGCCGCATCGGGCACCTTGTTCAACGCGGATTTGCACAGGATCTCGTGGAAGGTGATCCCGTCGAACTCCGGCGTGCGGACGGTACGGACGAAACCGAGCCGCGCCAGACCCGGCAGTGCGCCGTCGTCGGCGCGCACACTCTGCCCGTCCCATCGCATATTCCCATCGAACATCTGTTCGATGGGAATGTCAAGCGGTCAGACGGTCACCACTGGGTGCCCTGGCACGTGACGCTGTAGGGGTTGTCCTGCGCGGCGATGATCTGGTCGCCCGCAGCGATATCGCAATGTGCGTTCGGCGGTCCGACCGACCCCTTCGTCGTGCTACTCACCTGCAGGATGGCCCACTGCGGATCGGCGAGCGTGGTCTCGAACACCCACGGCGCCCCGGGGCCCACCGTGATGGTCTCGCGCTTCGCGAAGGCGTAGGCGTCAGCGTTGTAGGCCTCCATGCTGGGCGGCTGCGCCGTCAGGTAGAACACCTGGAACTGATAGGGCGCCCCCGAGGTCAGGGTGTAGCGCACCAGCTGACCGTCCGGCTCGGCGCCGGCCGTCGCGGTACCGAAGGCGAGCGCCGCGCCCGCCACCATCGCCGCGGCGCCGGCGACAGCTCCTACCTTGCTCGTGGTTTTTCGCATGCCCATCACATCGCCGGACGCTACCGGATCGTTACAACCGACCGTTCGGCACCGCCCGGCGGCGACTTGTACCCGGTGAATCGACGGTGAACACCCATCGAGCCACAGGTTAATTTGTTCGTCACATAGAGAAATTTCACAGAAACCTAGGCGTCCTAACGTGCCGATTCGACACCCACTCGGGTTCCGAAAGTTCTGACGATGCACTGAAATCGAAGGAAAGGCCTTAGATGCGACTCCCCCGACCGATGTTCAACAGATCAGCATTGATAGCGGGGAGCGTCGTGGTCTCCGCCTCGATGGTGCTCTCCGCGTGCGGTAGCAAGGCCAGCGATGAAGAGGGCGCTGCGGCGGCCTCCTGCGTGGACACCTCCGGTGCCACCGTCAAGGTCGGGTCGCTGAACTCGCTCTCGGGCACCATGGCCATTTCCGAGGTCACCGTCCGCGATGCCATCAAGCTCGCCGTCGACGAGATCAATGCCGCCGGTGGCGTGCTGGACAAGCAGATCGAGATCGTCGGCGAGGACGGCGCCTCCGAACCCACCGTGTTCGCCGAGAAGGCCGAGAAGCTGATCAGCAGCGACTGCGTCGCAGCCGTTTTCGGTGGCTGGACCTCGTCGAGCCGCAAGGCCATGCTGCCGGTGTTCGAGAGCAACAACTCGCTGCTCTACTACCCCGTGCAATACGAGGGCCTGGAGTCCAGCAAGAACATCTTCTACACCGGTGCCACGACGAACCAGCAGATCGTCCCGGCGCTGGACTACCTCAAGGAAAAGGGCACCAAGTCGCTCTACCTGGTGGGCAGCGACTACGTCTTCCCGCAGACCGCCAACCGGATCATCAAGGCGTACGCCGCGGCCAACGGGATGGAGATCAAGGGCGAGGACTACACGCCGCTGGGCTCGACCGATTTCTCCACCATCATCAACAAGGTGCGTACGGCCGGCGCCGACGCGGTGTTCAACACCCTCAACGGCGACTCCAACGTGGCGTTCTTCCGTGAGTACAAGAACGTGGGCCTGACCCCGCAGGCGATGCCGGTGGTCTCGGTGTCCATCGCCGAGGAAGAGGTCGGCGGCATCGGCGTGCAGAACATCACCGATCAGCTGACCGCGTGGAACTACTACCAGACCATCGACACCCCGGTGAACAACGCGTTCGTGGCCGCCTACAAGAAGGCCTACGGCGAGAACAAGCCGACCTCGGATCCGATGGAGGCCGCCTATGTCTCGGTGTACCTGTGGAAGAACACCGTCGAGAAGGCGGGGTCGTTCGACGTCAAGGCAATTCAGGACAACGCCGGCGGGGTCAGCTTCGACGCCCCCGAGGGCAAGGTGACCATCGACGGCGAGAACAACCACATCACCAAGACGGCCCGCATCGGCGAGATCAAGCCCGACGGCCTCATCTACACGGTGTGGGAGTCCCCCGGCCCGATCGAGCCGGACCCGTACCTGAAGTCCTACCCGTGGGCCGCCGGACTCTCCGGGTGATCGGGGCCAGCGAAGCGACGGGGGAATAAACACAGCATGGATGTCCTGATCGGACAGCTGGCAACAGGATTGAGCCTCGGCTCGATCCTGTTGCTCGCTGCACTAGGCCTTTCACTGACCTTCGGCCAGATGGGCGTCATCAACATGGCGCACGGCGAGTTCATCATGGCCGGCTGCTACACCGCCTATGTGGTGCAGCAGGTCATCTCGAACACCGGTGCCTCGCTGCTGATCTCCCTGGTCGTCGGCTTCCTGGTCGGCGGCGCGATGGGTGTCCTGCTGGAGGTCACGCTGATCCAGCGGATGTATGACCGGCCCCTGGACACCCTGCTGGTGACCTTCGGTGTCGGCCTGATCCTGCAGCAGATCGCGCGTGACATCTTCGGCGCTCCGGCAGTCAACGTCGTTGCGCCGGAATGGCTTTCCGGCGGTGTGGAGATCCTGGGCGCGGTGGTGCCCAAGACCCGCATCTTCATCCTGGTGCTGGCCGCCGTGGCCGTCGTGGCACTGGCGACGGCACTGAAGGCCAGCCCGATGGGCCGGCGGATCCGCGCGGTCGTGCAGAATCGGGATCTGGCCGAGACCAGCGGAATCTCATCGCGGCGTACCGACATCACCACGTTCTTCATCGGTTCCGGCCTGGCCGGGGTGGCCGGTGTGGCGCTGACACTGATCGGCTCGACCAGCCCGACCACCGGGCAGAGCTATCTGATCGACGCGTTCCTGGTCGTGGTGGTCGGTGGTCTGGGACAGATCAAGGGCACCGTCATCGCTGCCCTCGGGCTCGGGTTCCTGAATTCGTTCATCGAGTACAGCACGACAGCCTCGCTGGCCAAGGTGATTCTGTTCGTGATCATCGTGTTCTTCCTGCAGGTCCGCCCGCAGGGCCTGTTCACGGTTCGAACGAGGAGTCTGGTGTGAAGCAACTCATCGGTCGTTGGCAGACATGGGCCGGCTTCGGCGTCGGCGCCATCGTGTTGTTCGGTCTGGCTCCCGCGATCCTCTCCGATTTCCGGCTCGGGCTGCTGGCGAAGTTCCTGTGCTTCGCGATCGTCGCGGTCGGCATCGGATTGGCTTGGGGCCGTGGCGGAATGCTGGTGCTGGGCCAGGGCGTGTTCTTCGGCCTCGGCGGCTACATCATGGGTATGCACCTGAAGATCTCCGATGCGGCGCTGACCAACCAGGACGTGCCGGATTTCATGCAGATCGCCGGTGTGCGGGAACTGCCCGGGTACTGGCAGCCGTTCGCCTCCCCGGTGGTCACCCTGGTCGCCATCGTGGTGATCCCGACCGGGATCGCGGCCCTGCTCGGTTTCGGTGTGTTCAAGCGCAGGGTCAAGGGTGCCTATTTCGCGATCCTGTCCCAGGCGCTGGCGGCCGCGCTGGCCATCCTGCTGATCGGGCAGACCAGCGTCGGGGGCAGCAACGGGCTGACCAACTTCCGCACCTTCTTCGGGTTCTCGCTCAAGGACCCGGTGAACAAGCAGATGCTCTACTTCATCGCCGCAGCGGTGCTGCTGGGATCGGTCGCGGTGGTGCGTCAGCTGATGCAGAGCCGGTACGGGGAGTTGCTCGTCGCCGTGCGTGACGGTGAGGAGCGGGTGCGCTTCCTGGGCTATGACCCGGCCAACATCAAGGTGGTCGCCTATGTGGTGGCCGCGCTGTTCGCCAGCATCGCCGGCGCGCTGTTCGCCCCCATCGTGGGTTTCATCGCGCCGTCGCAGGTCGGCATCCTGCCCTCGATCGCGTTCCTGATCGGCGTCGCCATCGGCGGGCGCACCACCCTGCTCGGGCCGGTCCTCGGCGCGATCGGTGTGGCCTGGGCGCAAACCCTGCTGTCGGAACGCTTTCCGTCGGAGTGGACCTACGCGCAGGGTCTGTTGTTCATCGTCGTCGTCGGCTTCTTCCCGGCCGGGCTGGCCGGGCTGGGCGTGTTCCTGCGTCGGCGCCGCAAGGGCAAGCCCGATCTGGGAGAGGGACCGGCACCAGATCCTGCATCCCTTCCCGACCCCGACCCGGAACCAGAGAAGGCCGGAGCCAACGCATGAGCGCAGTAGAGACCGAAGCCCACCCGGAGCCCGCCGCCGGCGGCAACGTCGGCATGGGCACCCAGTATCTGGAAGTCCGTGGACTCACCGTCGATTTCGACGGGTTCAAGGCGGTCAGCGATGTGGATCTCACCCTTTTCCAGGGTGATCTGCGTTTCCTCATCGGCCCCAACGGCGCCGGCAAGACCACCGTGATCGACGCGATCACCGGCCTGGTGTCGGGCACCGGCTCGGTGAGCAAGTCCGGTGTGGAACTGCTCGGCAAGAAGGTGCACCAGATCGCGCGGCGCGGTGTCGGACGGACGTTCCAGACGGCCAGCGTGTTCGAGCAACTGACGGTGCTGCAGAACCTGGACATCGCGGCGGGCGCGGGACGCTCCGTGCTGACGCTGCTGCGCCGTCGTTCCAGTGTGCTGCCCGCCATCGAAGAGGCCCTCGAGATCACCGGGCTGGCCGATCTCGCGGACAAACCCGCCGGGGTGCTGGCGCACGGCCAGAAACAGTGGCTGGAGATCGGCATGCTGCTGGTGCAGAACGCCGATGTGCTGTTGCTCGACGAGCCGGTCGCCGGGATGAGTCACGAGGAACGCGAGGAGACCGGAAACCTGCTGCGCCGCATCGGCGGTGAGCGCACCGTGGTGGTCGTCGAACACGACATGGACTTCATGCGGGCGTTCGCGACATCGGTGACGGTGCTGGCCCGCGGTCAGGTGATCGCGGAGGGTTCGGTGGCCGAGGTGCAGGCCAACCCGAAGGTGCAGGAGGTCTACCTCGGCACCGCGGCAGCGGGCACCGAGGGCGTGCCGGACGAACTCAAGGAGGAGTCCTGATGCTCGAACTCGTCGACGTCCGGACCGGCTACGGCCGCTCCGAGGTCATTCACGGGGTCAACCTGCAGGTTCCCTCCGACGGGGTGGCCGCGGTGATGGGCCACAACGGTGCGGGTAAGACCACCCTGCTGCGTGCCGCGGTCGGGCTGCTGAAATGCAGTGCGGGCAAGGTTCTTTTCGACGGCGATGACATCACCAAGCTGCGGCCCAGCGCGCGGGTGGCCAAGGGGCTGGCCTATGTGCCACAGGGCCAGCAGTCGTTCGGGCAGCTCACCACCGCGGAAAACCTCCAGGTGGTGGCCGACGGGCGGAAGAACGGCAAGAAGCTGATCGACGACCAGCTCGACCTGTTCCCCGCGCTCAAGGAGCTGCTGACCCGACGTGCCGGTCTGCTCTCCGGAGGTCAGCGTCAGCAACTGGCGATCGCGCGCGCCCTGATCACCACGCCCAAGTGCCTGATCCTCGACGAACCGACCGAAGGCATCCAGCCGTCGGTGGTGGCCGAGATCGAGGCCGCGATCACCGCGTTGACGGCTCGCGGCGATCTCGGTGTGCTGCTGGTCGAGCAGCACATCGGTTTCGCCCTGGAATCCGCGCAGCGCTACTACATCCTGGAGGCCGGCCGGGTGACCTCCAGCGGAACCCGCGGCTCGGCGTCGGAGGCCGAGGTCCGCGCGGCGATGGCGATCTAAAGCTCCAGCAGCACCGTCACCGGGCCGTCGTTGACGAGTTCGACATCCATGTGCGCCCCGAACACGCCGGTCTGCACCGGCGCACCGAGCGCACGCAGGGCGTCGGCGAACGCGTCGACGAGCGGTTCGGCGACGGGGCGGGGCGCGGCGGCGTTCCACGACGGGCGGCGGCCCTTGACGGTGTTGGCGTACAGCGTGAACTGGCTGACCACCAGGATCGGCGCACCGGTATCGGCGGCGGCCTGCTCCTCGTCGAGAATCCGTAACCGCCAGAGCTTTTCGGCCATCTTGGCGGCAAGAGCGCCGTCATCGGTGTGGGTGATGCCGACCAGGGCGAGCAGGCCCTGACCCGCCGGCTCGATCTGCCCGACGGTCGCGCCGTCGACCACCACCCGCGCCGATGTGACCCGTTGCACCAGAACTCGCATGCACCGACCTTAGAGTGTTCCCATGACCTCACCGGGCGGGCCGCGCATCCTCGCCGAGCAGGGCGGCCTGGTGGTCGCCGAGGACGGGCCGCACGTGCTGGTGATCGACCGCGGCAGCGGCCTCACCCAGATCGCGGCGTTCGTACTGCTGGTCATCACGCTGGTCTTCGGCGGCTTCGGTGTCGTGTCGACCTCGATGGCGCTGGGCGGCGCCGAGAACAACCCGCCGCTGGTGGTGGGTCTGGTGATTCTCGCGGTCGGCATCGCCGCCGCGGCGGCCCTGGTCTTCACCGTTCGGTCGCTGCGCCGCATCCGGTCGGCACCGTTGAGCGCCTTCGTGCCGGTGGCCGTCTTCGATCGCAGCGACGGCACCTACCGGGATGGGGTGGGACAGGTCGTCGGCAGGCTGGATCAGGTGCGCTTCGAGAAGCGGATGCAGATCGGGTCCAGCTCACCGAAGCTGGTGGCCGTCACACCGCACGGCGCCTATGTGCTCAAGCGCGGCAACCCGTTCGGCGGACGTATCCACGGTATGGACGCGGTGCTGTCCACCGCGATCTTCGGCACGGAGCGCTGATTCTTCCGCGCGGCCGCGCCGTTCCTCGGCGGACAATGTGAGGAGAGTTCGTGGACACCCTCAGGCGGCGGCGCACCCGTTTCCTCGACGCATGGCACAGCCGACTCTGGCCCGTGCCCGCGCTCGGCGTGCTCACCGCCATCGTGGCCGGTATCGCCATACCCGAGATCGACGGGGTCCTCGATCAGGAGATGCCGCCGGTCCTGTCGAGCTACCTGTTCGGTGGAGGGGCCGACGCGGCCAGGGAAGTGCTCGGCGCCGTCGCGACCTCGCTCATCACCGTGACCTCGCTGACGTTCTCGCTGACCGTCGTCACGCTGCAGTTGGCCAGCAGTCAGTACACACCGCGGTTGCTGCGGACATTCGTATCGGATCGATTCGTCCAGCGCACGCTTGCACTGTTCTTGGCCACCTTCGTCTATGCGCTCACGGTGCTGCGGACCGTACGCAACGACAGCGACTCGGGCGCGGAGTTCGTCCCGCAGATCGCCGTGACCGTCGCCTATCTGCTGGCCATGGTCAGCGTGCTGTGCTTGGTGCTGTTCCTGGGACATCTGGTCCGCCAGATCCGCATCGAGACGATGCTCGATCACGTCTCGACCGACATCGAACACACCGCCCGCCGGATCCTGGATCCGGTCGATGACGGCACGGGCGAGGACTTTGCGCCCTTCCCGCCCGTGGATGCGGCGACCGTCACCGCTCGATCGTCGGGCTTCCTCGTCGAGGTCGACGAGCAGGCGCTGCTGGCGGCAGCGGTGGATGCCGACGCGATTGTCTGGATCGACCGGCCGGTCGGGACGGACATCCAGGCGGGGGTCCCCGTCGCGCTGTGCTGGCCGGCAGGCCCGTCGGGCGGCCTCGGGGACGATCGACTGACCACGCTGCGCGAGCAGGTTTCCGGCGCACTGTGCACCGGCATCGAGCGCACCGCGACCCAGGACATCGGCTATGGGCTTCGCCAACTGACCGATGTGGTGGTGCGTGCCCTGAGCCCCGGTATCAACGATCCCACCACCGCCATCCACGGGCTGAACTCCTGCAGCGCGACACTGTGCGCACTCGCCGGGTACCGCCTGGGGCGACGAACGCTGCGCGACGAACAGGACGTGGTGCGGGTGGTGCTGGCACGACCGGACCTGCCCGACCTGCTCGACCTGGTCTGCAATCAACCCCGGATCTACGGTGCCGGCGACCCCGCGGTACTGGCCAGATTGCTGTCGCTGTTGCGCGAACTCGCGTGGGTGGTGGTGCTGCCGACCGATCGTGAGGCGATCGCCGACCGGCTGGTCCGACTGGAAAATGCCGTCGCGGCAGAGCGATTCGACCCGGCCGACCGCCGGCGCCTGGATCAGCTCGCCCACCTCGTTCGGGAGGCGCTCGCCCGGCGCTGGCCCGCCGGCTGAGCGGACGAACCGCAGCAATTTGGCGGAGCACGTATCAAAGCGCCCAAGGCGGGTAACCCATGGCCGAACAGGGATGGCGTCGACCCTACGGAAGGAAAGCCATGCGAACCTCGCGGTTCCGTAGTGCCGGTTCGGTGTCGGCAGTCACTGTCGCGCTGATGATGTTCATGGGCGGATGCAGCAACGACGCCCCGACCGCGGATTCTTCCAACCGCGGCTCCGGAACGGACACCGAGGACACCTCGGTCGAGAACGCCTTCATCGTGCCGGCCTACGTCCCCGGCAGCTGTGCGATGCAGGTCGACGCCGGTGGCGTCATGCGCTTCACCGTCACCAACAACCGTCCCGCCGACACCGAGCGACTGCTCGGGTTGACGGTGTCCGCGGCCGAAGCGTCCATCCCCGCCCGCGCCGACATTCCGCCCAAGTCGACCGTCGGCTTCGGCGAACCGAACGTCGGCGACGCACGAAACCCTGCGGTACGCCTGGAGCAGTTGGACCCGGACCTACGTCCGGCCATGTCGGCGGACGTGACGTTTCACTTCGAGCGAAGCGGCGATCTGACCATGCCGGTGCCGGTCGAGGCATGTCCGGTCCAGGCTCCGTGATCATCGGGTGACCTGGTGGCCGCCTGCTAGCAGTCCGTCCGGATCTCGTAGTCGGCAGTGGTGGTCTCGGCAGGATCGTCGTCATAAGAACCGATGGCGATTCCCGAGATCGTGAACGTACCGTCGACGACCTCGGCATCGACCCGCACGTCGGTGGCGGCCGACCGTGTCGCACCGGTGGTGTTCCAGGAGCTCCCGGTGAAGCCGCCCAGACCCTGCAACCGCACCAATCGCCCATCCACGGTGGCGCCGGTCCGAACCTGCGCGGTGAAGCCGGGCGCGTCCTGTGTCGACTCGATGAACCACACCCATTGGACCTGATCGCACGCGACGGCCAGTCGTTCTTCGACCTCAGTGCCGTTGATCAGCACGCGGGCGGTGTGGGTCCCCAGCGCTTGGTAGTCACTGGCGCAGCCGGCGACCAGAACAGCCACGGCCAATGCCGACAGCGGCACGGCGAGTGCCACTCGGTGCCGATGTCCCGCAGCCGGCTTGTGCGCGTCCATGAGAGGGGTTCCCGCGCACGGCCCGGCCCCACGCGCGAGGACCTCCTATTGCTCGCAACAACCGCCGCGGGTATGGCCGACCGCGATATGGGTATGCCCAACGACATGAAGGTGCGACCAGTGATCGTGGCAGCGGGCCTGGTGGCCCTACTCGTGGGTTTCGTAGGCCTGGTCTCTCCCGTCTCGGTGTCGGCCGGGGAAAGCGTTGTCGGATGCGGAAGCGCCCTGGCGCCAGATCTGTCTGCCGCTCGCGCACACGATGACGCCGGCGTATCGAACGACCGGGTGTCAGGCGAACGTGTCATCGACACCGACTACACCCGGTTGTGCGGCATGGACCTCGAAGATCGGCGGCTCTGGACGATCACCTTGGGCGGAGTGGGAGCCCTCGTTCTCGCCGCGGTGGCTACCCAGACCGTGTGGTCCCGTAGGACACCATCCCGGCGTTGAGAAGGTTTGTCAGCCCAATCGGGCACGCACCTCGGCGGCCACCGCGTCGATCGCGATGTCGACCTGTTCGCCGGTGCCGAGGTCCTTCACGCCGACGGTGCCCGCCTCGATGTCGCGGTCACCTGCCACCAGCGCGAGCACGGCACCGGATCGGTCAGCGCCCCGCATCGAGGCCTTGAGGCTGCGGTCACCGTAGGCGAGATCGACCCGAATACCGTTGGCGCGCAACACGGCAGCCAGCTTCGCCAATTCGAGCTTGGCCGTCTCCCCCAGCGGCACGCCGTACACGTCGACCCGGTTGGTGGCGCCGACGGTCTTGCCCTCGGCCTTGAGCGCCAGCAGCGTGCGGTCGACCCCGAGGCCGAATCCGATACCGGACAGATCCTGCCCGCCGAGCTGGCTCATCAGGCCGTCGTAGCGGCCACCGCCGCCGATACCGGATTGGGCGCCCAGTCCATCGTGGACGAACTCGAAGGTGGTCTTGGTGTAATAGTCCAGCCCGCGCACCATCCGCGGATTCACCACATAGGGCACCCCGAGGGCGTCCAGGTGGGCCAGCACGGTCTCGAAGTGGGCCTTGGCGACATCGGAGAGGTGATCGAGCATGAGCGGCGCTGCGGCGGTCATCTCCCGCACCGCGGGACGCTTGTCGTCGAGCACCCGCAGCGGGTTGATCTCCGCGCGGCGCCGCGTCTCCTCGTCGAGATCGAGGGTGAACAGGAACTCCTGCAACAACTCCCGGTACTGCGGCCGGCACGTCTCATCACCCAGCGAGGTGATCTCCAGGCGAAAGCCGTCCAGCCCGAGGGCCCGGAAGCCGCCGTCGGCGACGGCGATCACCTCGGCATCGAGCGCCGGGTCGTCGACACCGATGGCCTCCACCCCGACCTGCTGCAGCTGGCGGTACCGGCCGGCCTGCGGGCGCTCGTAGCGGAAGAACGGACCCGCGTAGCAGAGCTTGACCGGCAACTGCCCGCGGTCCAGGCCGTGCTCGATGACCGCCCGCATGACACCGGCGGTGCCCTCCGGCCGCAATGTCACCGACCGCTCACCGCGGTCGGCGAAGGTGTACATCTCCTTGCTGACCACATCGGTGGACTCGCCGACGCCGCGGGCGAACAGCCCGGTGTCCTCGAAGATCGGCAGCTCGACATCGCCGTAGCCAGCGCGCCGGGCGGCGCCCAGCAGGCCGTCGCGCACCGCCACGAAGGCGGCGGAGTCGGGCGGCAGATAGTCGGGCACGCCCTTCGGCGCCCTGAAATCAGTCACGGTATTCACTCACAGAGTCAGACCTTCGAGGAACGGATTGGTTCGGCGTTCGATGCCGATGGTGGATTTTTCACCGTGGCCCGGTAGTACCACGGTGTCGTCGTCGAGCACCAACAGTTTTGCCACGATCGAGGTCAGCAGCTGGCGGCCGCTGCCGCCGAGCAGATCACTTCGGCCGATCGCACCTTTGAACAAGGTGTCGCCGGTGAACGTCATCCCGTCGACCCGGAAACAGACCGATCCCGGTGTGTGTCCGGGCGTGTGGTCCACCGTCACGGCGATACCGCCGAGGTCCAGCTGCACACCGTCCTCGACCAGCTCGACGACCTGGCGTGGTTCGGAGAAGAACGCGGACACCGCGCGCTTGCCGAACCCCAGCACCAGCGACTGCGCTCGTCCGGCCGCAGTGAGATCCATGATCGGATCGGTGAGCATCGGACGGTCCTGCGGATGGATGTACACCGGGCAGCCGTAGGTGTCGGCCACCTTCTGCGCCGACCACATGTGGTCGATGTGCCCGTGGGTCAGCAGTACCGCCGCCGGGGTGAGCCGGTGCTCGTCGAGAATGGCGCTCAACCGCCCGAACGCCGACTGACCGGGGTCGACGATCACGGCGTCGGCTCCGGCGTGTGGTGCCAGCACGTAGCAGTTGCACGCCAGCACCCCCGCGGGGAATCCGGTGATCAACACCGGGCAAGTTTCCCACGTCCACTTTCTCGACCGGTATTCGCGCGGGTCGCACGGCCGCCACTCAGAAACGCCTGGCACACTCGGTGCCGATGTGAACGCGCGGCCGACGCTGCGCAGACCCGAGGAGGACAGCGGCGGTGCCGACCAACGAACAGCGACGGGCAGCGGCCAAGCGCAAGCTCGAGCGCCAACTCGAACGCCGGGAGCAGCGGGCCAAGAGGCAACGTCTGATCACCATCATCGCCTCGGTGACCGGTGTGATCGTGGTGGTCGGCGCGGTGGTGGCCACCGTGGTCATCACCAGCAAGGACTCGCCGGAGACCACGTCCGCTTCGACGACCACCAGCCTGGACCCGGCGGACCCGCAACCCGCCTCCGACGGCACGCTGCCGCCCTTCGCGGCGCCGGCCGGCCTCGGCCAGGACTGCCAGTACCCGGCGGCGGGCGAGGCCAGCAGGAAGGTGAATCCGCCGCGCGCCGGCAAGATCCCGATGGACGAGGCCGAGATCAGCGTCAGCATGGCCACCGACCAGGGCAACATCGGTCTGATGCTGAACAACGCCCAGGCGCCGTGCACCTCGAACAGCTTCGCCAGCCTGGCCGGGCAGGGCTACTTCAACGACACCCCCTGCCACCGGTTGACCACCAGCGACAGCCTGTCGGTCCTGCAGTGTGGTGACCCGACCGGCCAGGGCACCGGCGGCCCGGGCTACGAATTCGCCAACGAGTACCCGACCAACCAGTACCAGCCGGACAACCCGGCGCTGCAGCAGCCGGTGCTCTACCCGCGCGGCACGTTGGCCATGGCCAACGCCGGCGCCGGCACCAACGGCAGCCAGTTCTTCCTGGTCTACCGCGATTCGCAGTTGCCGCCGAACTACACCGTGTTCGGCACCATCGACGAGACCGGCCTGGCCACCCTGGACAAGATCGCCGGTGCCGGGGTGGAGGGAGGCGGCCAGGACGGCCCGCCGGCCGCCAAGGTTCAGGTGAAGACGATCCAGCTGGACTGAGTCGATGAGCGTCCCGCCGTACGGGTCCTATCCGCCCGGCTACCCACCGGCGTACGGCTATCCGCCGCCGCCCCGGCCGACCAATGCGCTGGCCATCGCCTCGCTCATCTGTGCCTTCCTGCTGGCGCCGCTGGGCATCGTGTTCGGTCACATCTCGCTGTCCCAGATCAAGCGCAGCGGTGAGGACGGGCGGGGGCTGGCCATTGCCGGTCTGGTGATCGGGTACCTGCTCACCGTGCTGGGCTCGCTGGTGTTGGTGTTCACGTTCGTGGTGACGCGGGCAATCGTCGAGGACATCCGCCAGTACGACCCGGACTCGCCGGGCTACACCGCCGCGCCGGGCATCGCCGCCGAAGAGCTGCCACCGTTCGCGCCACGGGCCACCCCCGGCTCCAACTGCCAGTACCTCACGACCTCGGAGCCCGCCGCCAAACCGGTTGCGCCGCCGAGGATGGGCAGGGTGCCGACGACACCGGCGATCGTGACCGGCGTGATCACGACCGACCGCGGAGCGATCGGTGTGCGGCTGAACAACGCGCAGGCCCCGTGCACGGTGAACAACTTCGCCAGTCTGGCGCAGAAGGGCTACTTCAACGACACCGACTGTCACCGGCTGACCACCTCGGCCGAGCTCGGGGTGCTGCAGTGCGGCGACCCGCTGGGTACCGGCAAAGGCGGGCCGGGCTATCAGTTCCCCAACGAGTACCCGACCAACCAGTACCGGCTGACAGATCCCGCGATGAAGATCCCGGTGATCTATCCCCGCGGCACCCTGGCCATGGCCAATGCCGGGCCCGGCACCAACGGCAGCCAGTTCTTCCTGGTGTACCAGGACTCCGAACTACCGCCCACCTACACGGTGTTCGGCACCATCGACGACGCCGGGCTCGCGGTGCTGGACCGGATCGCCGCCGGCGGCGTCGGCGACGGCAGCGATGACGGCGAACCGGCCAGCCCGGTCACCATCGAGACGGTGCGGGTGCAGTGAGCGCGATGGGTCAGCTGTCCTTCAGCTTGGACTGGATGTAGAACTCGACGTTCTCACCCTCGACCTTGGTGACCTTGACTGCTGCGACGTAGTCGCCGTCCGGCCCGGTGAACGTGCACTCGAACTCGGTGCCCGCCTCGGCCTTGACGCCGTCCGGGCAGGCGACATCCGTCGGGGTGAAACCGGTCTCCTTAGAGACCAGGTCGGTCACCGATTGCGCGGCGCCCTCGGGCTTGATGGTGGACCCGCAGCCGGTGACGAACAGGGCCAGCGACGCAAGAATGATCATGAAGGCGGTACGCATGCGCGCAGTATCGCACCTAGGCCGCTGACGTGACCCGATACACGTCGTAGACACCTTCGACATTGCGCACCACGTTCAGCACGTGCCCCAGATGTTTCGGGTCACCCATCTCGAAGGTGAACCGGCTGATCGCGACCCGGTCGTTGGAGGTGGTCACCGACGCCGACAGGATGTTGACCTTCTCATCGGCGAGGACGCGGGTCACGTCGGAGAGCAGGCGGTGCCGGTCGAGCGCCTCCACCTGGATCGCGACCAGGAACACCGAGGAGGGCGACGGCGCCCACTGCACCTCGATGATGCGTTCGGACTGGTCCTGCAGCGACTGCGCATTCGTACAGTCGGTGCGGTGCACGCTGACGCCGCCGCCGCGGGTGACGAATCCCATGATCACGTCGCCGGGTACCGGGGTGCAGCACTTGGCCAGCTTGGTCAGCACCCCCGCCGCACCCGGCACGGACACGCCGACATCATCGCTGGTGCGTTGCCGGACCGGCATGGTCGCCGGGGTGGACCGTTCGGCGATCTCGTCCTCGGCCTCTTCGTCGCCGCCGAGCTGGGCCAGCAGTCGCTGCACCACATGGCGCGCCGAGGTGTGCCCCTCGCCGACCGCGGTGTAGAGCGCGGAGACGTCGGCATAGTGCAACTCACGCGCGAGCGCGCTCATCGAATCGCCGTTCATCAACCGCTGCAACGGAAGTCCGCCCCGGCGCACTTCCTTGACGATGGCGTCCTTGCCGGCTTCCAGCGCCTCTTCGCGGCGTTCCTTGGCGAACCACTGGCGGATCTTGGCCTTGGCGCGCGGCGACACCACGAAGGTCTGCCAGTCCCGTGAGGGCCCGGCATTCGCCGCCTTGGAGGTGAAAACCTCGACCTGGTCCCCGTTTTCGAGTTTGCGTTCGAGCGCCACCAATCGGTGGTTCACCCGGGCGCCGATACAACGGTGCCCCACCTCGGTGTGCACGGCGTAGGCAAAGTCCACCGGCGTGGAGCCGGTGGGCAGGGTGACCACGTCACCCTTGGGGGTGAAGACGAAGATCTCCTGCACGGCGAGGTCATAGCGCAGCGACTCCAGGAACTCACCGGGGTCCGCGGCTTCCCGCTGCCAGTCCAGGAGCTGGCGCATCCAGGCCATCTCGTCGATCTCGGTGGAGGTACTGCCCGCCGGTAAACCGTTGCGCCCCTTGGCCTCCTTGTAGCGCCAGTGCGCGGCGATACCGAACTCGGCGGTGTCGTGCATCTCGTTGGTGCGGATCTGCACCTCGAGCGGTTTGCCCTCGGGGCCGATCACCGTGGTGTGCAGCGACTGGTAGACGCCGTAGCGCGGCTGGGCGATGTAATCCTTGAAACGGCCCGCCATCGGCTGCCACAGGGAGTGCACCACACCCACCGCGGCGTAGCAGTCCCGCATGTCGTGACACAGAATCCGGACACCGACCAGGTCGTGGATGTCGTCGAAGTCGCGGCCCTTGACGATCATCTTCTGGTAGATCGACCAGTAGTGCTTGGGCCGGCCCTCCACCGAGGCATTGATCTTCATGGCGGCCAGCGAAGAACCGATCTCGGCGCGCACCCGGGCCAGGTAGGTGTCGCGCGACGGGGCCCGGTCGGCCACCAGCCGTACGATCTCCTCGTAGCGCTTGGGATGCAGGATCGCGAACGACAGATCCTCCAGCTCCCACTTGACCGTCGCCATACCGAGCCGATGTGCCAGTGGCGCAATAACTTCCAGGGTTTCACGGGCCTTGCGGGCCTGCTTCTCCGGCGGCAGGAAACGCATCGTCCGCATGTTGTGCAGCCGGTCGGCGACCTTGATCACCAGCACCCGCGGGTCACGCGCCATCGCGATGATCATCTTGCGGATGGTCTCGCCCTCGGCGGCGCTGCCGAGGGCCACCTTGTCGAGTTTGGTCACCCCGTCGACGAGATGGCCGACCTCGCTGCCGAAGTCGTCGGTCAGGGATTCCAGTGAGTAGCCGGTGTCCTCCACGGTGTCGTGCAGCAGCGCTGCCACCAGCGTGGTGGTGTCCATGCCCAGCTCGGCCAGGATGTTGGCGACCGCCAGCGGATGGGTGATGTACGGGTCGCCCGAGCGGCGCAGCTGATCGGCGTGACGCTCCTCGGCGACATCGTAGGCGCGCTGCAGAATGGCCAGATCGGCCTTCGGGTGGAACTGCCGGTGCACCGCGACCAGCGGTTCGAGCACCGGGTTCACCAGGCTGCGCTGCGAGGTCATCCGGCGCGCCAGCCGCGCGCGCACGCGTCGCGACGCGCTGATCTTCGAGGTGTCCGGCGAGGTGACCTCGCCCGCGGGCGCGGGCGCGACGACCTGGCCGTTGCCGGATTCGTCCGCCATGTTCACCTCCTGGCTGTTCGGAGTTCGACCCACACGCTGGACTTCGACAATAGCCCTCAGTCGATGATGAGGCTGGTGACCTGCAGCGGTTGCACCGCGGCGCGCCCGTTCAGCGCGGTCAGTTCGAGCACCACAGCGGCGCCGGCCACCCGGGCACCACCCTTTTCCAGCAGCTGGGCCGCCGCGGCCAGCGTGCCACCCGTCGCCAGCACATCGTCGATCACCAGAACGCTGCGACCGGCCAGATCGATACCGTCGGCGGGGATCTCCAGCGTCGCCGACCCGTACTCCAGGTCGTAGCGCACCGTGTGCACCGGCGGCGGCAGCTTGCCACCCTTGCGGACCGCGAGCACCCCGGTGCCCATCTTGAGCGCGACCGCGGCACCCAGGAGAAATCCCCGGGCATCCACCCCGGCGATCAGATCCACCCCGTCGGCCACCTCGGCCAGCGCGTCGGTGACGACGGCCAGCCCCCGTGGATCGGCCAGCACCGGGGTCAGGTCCTTGAAATCGACGCCGGCGATCGGGAAGTCGGCGACATGACGGGTCAGGGCGCTGATGAGGGAGGCGGCTTCCTGCCTGCTGCCGGTCATGTCAGTGGACCGACGGGCTTCACGTCAGCGACCATCGGTCCATGTTCCATCCTGCTCCCCATCGGGTCGGGTTACTGCTCACGGCGCTCACCTGCTTGGAGGTCAGCAGAGTCCGCTGCTGACGGTACAGCGGCAGCGTCGGGACGTCGGCCCACAGGATCGGTCCGCTCTCCCCCAGCAGGCGCGCCTGCTCCTTGGGGACCGTCGTGACCACCAGCGCGTCGATGATGCCGTCGATGCGCTCGTTGCTGTAGCCGGACAGGTTGTTGCCGTTTCCGGTGTGCAGGTCGTAGGCGTCCAGGGTCGACGAGCCCGTCGAGCCGCTGCCCGGGGCACCACCGGTGCTGGCGATGAGCACGTCGATCGTGTTGTCACGCAGGCTCAGCGGGCCGACGGCATCGCCGGCGGCCTCGGTGACGGTGATCCCCGCGGCGGCACAGGCCTGGGCAATGGCGCCGACGGTGGCGGCCAGCCGCGGGTTGGGGCTCTGATATCCGATCCGGACGGTCAGCGGCTGGTTGTTCAGCGCCTGCCGCGCCCCCTCGATATTGGCGACGCTGAACTGCCCTGCCTCCCCCGCACTTTCGGCGGCCGAGACGGCGTCCTCGGTGGTGGGGTTGAGCCGGGCGTTGGCGACGGGCACCTGCGCGTTGCGCGCGATGGTGTCTCGCGGTGTGCACAGCGACAGGGCACGTCGGGCCGGCGGTGCGGCCATCGGCCCCTGCGCCGAGTAGATCAGCTGCTCGATACCGGCCGATGCGGTATCGGTGCGGGAGTACCCCGCGGGCAGGTTCAGGGTGCCCGATGAGCCGGTCGAGATGTCGACGACGTCGAAGGCCCCGCTGTTGATCCGGTCCTGGATATCGGCGCCGCGCGCCCACACCGTCACCCGTGGCGCGGCCGGCTTGGCGCCCCACCACTTGTCATTGGCCACCAGCACGACCGCGCCCTCCGCGGTCACCGAATCCACCTTGTACGGGCCGGAGGACGGCAGCCGCTTCAGGTCGACGTCGGCGCTCAGGTCCCAGGTCGAGTTCCAGGCCCGCGCAATGCGATCCAGGGCCCCGACA
Source organism: Mycolicibacterium frederiksbergense (assembly GCA_030499155.1). Taxonomy (GTDB): domain Bacteria; phylum Actinomycetota; class Actinomycetes; order Mycobacteriales; family Mycobacteriaceae; genus Mycobacterium; species Mycobacterium frederiksbergense_A. The sequence goes on from JAUKNU010000001.1 coordinate 4,863,079, forward strand.
TCGCTGGTCTGCACGGCGGTGGTGACTCCACCGTCACCGAGGCCCAGCTCGTCGGCGAGCACATGCGAGGGCAGCATCGCGGTCGCCCCGAACAGCTGGCCGTAGTCCACGACGGCGCGATCCTGGGCGAAGGACACCCGAGCCTTCTTCTGGCCCGGCACACAGTCGATCGTGGCGATATCGCGGTAGCCGGCGGTGCTGGCCGCATCGAAGGCTGGGAACCGGCCGGACTGCGCGGCCCAGGTCAGCACCATGTCATCGCAGGTGATCGGTTTGCCGTCGGAGTAGACGGCGTTGGCGTTGATCTCGTAGTCGAGCACCAACGGTGCGCGACCGACCACCGAGACCGTGCCGTAGTCACGGTCGCTGACGATCTGACCGTCCGGTCCGCGGTAGGTGAAGCCGGTGAGCACCCGGGCGAAGGCCTGCGGACCACCGGAGGCCGCGCCGGCCACCGAGTTGGTGTTGTAGGTGGTCAGCGATCCGTCGACGGCGTAGTCGATGACATCGTCGGAACCGGATGAGCAGCCCGCCAGCACCAAGCCCACCGACAGCGACAGCGCGGCCACCGCCGTGCCGGTCCGCTGGTTCACAGCCCGGGACACTAGGTCCGCCGTTTGCCCGACGGTCGGGTGGGCCGGTTCGGGCGCGCTCCGGGAGCGGGCTTGTCCGGTGCCGGTCCGGCAGGCGCGGTCACCGTCTTCGGCTCGTCGGCGGCACTCTCATCGAGGGTGTCATCGTCGTCGATGTCGATATCGGCGTCGGCGCCCGTCTTGGCCGCTGCCGCGGCACGGCGCCGCATCACCCGCTTGGTGTGCTTGCTCACCAGCTCGGTGCGCTCCCGCAAACTCACCAACAGCGGGGTGGCGAAATAGATCGAGGAGTAGGTACCGACGAGGACACCGACCAACTGCACCAGTGCCAGATCCTGCAGGGTGCCCACGCCGAGCAGCCAGACCGCGATGACCATCAGCGCGATGATCGGCAGCGCCGAGATGAGGCTGGTGTTGATCGAGCGCATGAAGGTCTGGTTCACCGCCAGGTTGGCCTGTTCGGCGAAGGTCCGGCGGGTGGTGTGCTCGAACCCGTCGGTGTTCTCCTCCACCTTGTCGAACACGATGACGGTGTCATAAAGCGAGAAGCCGAGGATGGTCAGCAGGCCGATCACGGTGGCCGGGGACACTTCGAACCCCACGAGTGCGTAGACGCCCGCGGTGACGATCAGGTCGAAGAACAATGCCGCGAGTGCCGCGAGCGCCATGTATCGCTCGTAGCGCACCGTGATGTAGATGGTGACGAGCACCAGGAACACCACCAGCGCAATCAGCGCCTTCTGGGTGATCTGCCCGCCCCAGGTCGAGGAGACCGCCGAGTCGCTGATGGCGAGCTTGCTGGGCTCGCCGTTGGCGCCCTTGGGCGCGAACGCGTCGAACAGCGCCACACGCAGCTTCTCGGTGTCCTCGTTGTTCAGCGTCTCGGTGCGGATCTGCACGGTGGCCGACGGGCCGTTGCCGACGATGACCACTGTCTCGGGCGGTCGGCCGAAGGTGTCGCTGTAGACCGTCTCGACCTGTTCGGTGGTGGCCTGGCCCTTTGCGCCGTCGACGGGCATCGAGAACTTGGTGCCGCCCTCGAAGTCGATACCGAAGGTGAACCCGCGCACCAGCATGGCCAGCAGCGAGATGCCGACGATGACGCCGCTGACGGCGTACCAGAGTTTGCGCTTGCCGATGACCTCGAAGGCACCGGTACCGGTGTAGAGGCGGACGAAGAAGCTGTGTTTCGGGGCGCCGCCGGACGCGGTCTCAGCCACGGTGGTCTCTTCCGAGGAGTGCTTGGCCGACATTGACTAACCCCGTCCTGTCGAGTGCACGGCACGCCGCTCGCGGGCGATCTGCTGAACCGCCCCGAGGCCGTTGTACGCCGGCTTGGCCAGCGTGGCGGACTTCGACGTCAGGTACACCAGCGGCCAGGTCACCAGGAACACCACCAGGACGTCCAGGATGGTCGTCAGCCCCAGCGTGAAGGCGAAGCCCTTCACCTGGCCGACGGCCAGGAAGTAGAGCACCGCGGCGGCCAGGAAGGTGACGCCGTTGCCGGACAGAATCGTCTTGCGGGCACGGGCCCAACCACGCGGCACCGCCGAACGGTACGAGCGGCCCTCGCGGATCTCATCCTTGATGCGCTCGAAGAACACCACGAACGAGTCCGCGGTGGTACCGATACCGATGATCAGACCTGCGATGCCGGCCAGGTCGAGCGTGTAGCCGATGTATCTACCGAGCAGCACCAGCAGGGCATAGACCATGGCACCGGCCAGGATCAGCGACAGCGCGGTCAGCAGACCCAGCACCCGGTAGTAGAGCAGCGAATACAACAGCACCAGCGCCAGTCCCACCGCACCGGCGATCAGCCCCGCCTTGAGCGAGGTCAAACCGAGTGTGGCCGAGACGGTTTCGGCCTCCGAGGATTCGAAGGACAGCGGCAGCGAGCCGTACTTGAGGACGTTGGCGAGCTCGCGCGCCGAGGAGTCGGTGAATTGTCCGGTGATCTGGGTGCGGCCACCGGGGATCGCCTCCTGGATCTCCGGGGCGCTGACCACCTGCGAGTCCAGCGTGAACGCGGTCTGGGTGCCGACGTTGGCGGCGGTGAAATCGGCCCAGATCTGGGAACCGCTGCTCTTGAACTCGACATCGACGACATAGTCACCGCGCTGCGGATCCAGTCCGGATCCGGCGGTCTGGATCTCTTCACCGCTCATGATCGACTTGTCGAGCAGGTACACGGTGTTGTGGTCCACCGAGCAGGTGACCAACGGGAGATTGGGATCGTCGTTGCCGGCGAGCACATCCTCCTCGTTGCACCGGGTGGCCTGGAACTGCAGCGCCAGCAACTGGATGCTCTGATCGGTGCTCTGCCGCAGCTGCTTCTCGTCGGCGATGCGCTGCGCCAGGTTGGCATCCTCATCCGGTGCGCCGGGGGCAGCCGGCGGCTGGCCGGGAGCGGGCGCCGGCGTGGGTGACGGAGACGGTGACGGTGCGGGTTCCAGCGGATAGGGACGCGGCTGGGCCGGCGGAGGTGCGGGTGCGCCCGGCTCGGCGGCGGGTTCACCGGGAGTGCGGATCGGCGCCTCGGGTTCGGCCGGCGCCAGCAGCGGCGGCATCCCTGGGTCGCCGCCCGGCAGACCGGGCATGCCCGGCGCGCCGGCGGGGGGCGCCTGGGCGGCCGGATCGCCGGGAGCCTGCGCCGGCATGGCGTGGATCACCGGGCGGATGTAGAGCCGCGCGGTCTGCCCGAGGCTGCGGGCCTCGGAACCGTCATCGCCGGGAACGGTGATGACCAGGTTGTCGCCGTCGATGATGACCTCGGAGCCCGAGACGCCGAGCCCGTCCACACGCGAGCTGATGATCTCCTGCGCCTGTAACAACGATTCCCGCGAGGGCTGCGAGCCGTCCGGCGTGCGCGCGGTCAGGGTGACACGGGTGCCGCCCTGCAGATCGATGCCCAGCTTCGGTTCTGCCTGCTTGTCCCCGGTCAGGAAGACCAGCAGGTAGACACCGACGAGAAGCACCAGGAAGAGCGACAGATAGCGGGCAGGGTGGACCGGCGCCGAAGACGAAGCCACGGTTCTTGGGTCTCCTTGAAACGATCAGGGGATAGCGCACTGCTTGGCGCTACCGGGAGGGTACGCGGTGAAGCTGAGTCAGTTGCTGTCAGTCTTGGGTGCCGGCCTGTCGGTCGACTCCACGGCGCCGGACTCGTCTTCATGGCTGTCGGTGTCGTCGTCTTCGTATTCGTCGTCATCGGCGTCCTCGATGCGGTCCCGGACGGCCAGCTTCATCCAGGTGGTGACGACACCGGGAGCGATCTCGAGGTCGACGTGGTCGTCGGTGATACCGGCGATGGTGCCCTGCAGACCCGACGTGGTGTGCACGCGGTCGCCGATGGTCAGCGACTCGTGCAGATCGATGGTGGCCTGCATGGCCTTCTTCTGCCGGCGCGACGCGAAGAACATGAAAGCGCCCATGATGAGGATGAGGGGCAGGAATACGACGAGGTCCATGAAACTGCTGTCCTTCGCGGTTGTTCAGCGGGTACGGCACACCAGTGTGCCATTACCGCTGCTCCCCTCCGTCGGCTCACCCCTGCGGCTTCAGACCGCGGGGGGCGACGCAACACGTCTGCCGCACAGTGCTGAGCCAACCGAATTCGTGGCACAATTCCTATCAATACACGCATTCCGAAGGTGTATCCCGTGCCAACAGTGGTTTTCACCCGCATCCGCGGCCGGCGGATTAGGGTTTAGCCCACCCCCCGATCAGGAGTCAGCCGTGACTGCCGTCGAACAGACCCGACATCTCGCCACCGCCATCCCAGGGCCGAAGTCATCGGCCCTGATCGACCGCAAGGCCGCCGCGGTGTCCCGCGGCGTCGGCACCACGATGCCGGTCTATGCCGCCCGCGCCGGGGGCGGCATCGTCGAGGACGTCGACGGCAACCGGCTCATCGACCTGGGGTCGGGTATCGCGGTCACCACCATCGGCAACGCCGCGCCCCGGGTGGCCGCGGCGGTCGCCGCCCAGGCGCGCGAGTTCACCCATACCTGTTTCATGGTGACGCCCTACGAGCAGTACGTGGACGTCTGCGAACACCTCAACCGGCTGACCCCCGGCACCGGCGAGAAACGTTCGGCGTTGTTCAACACCGGATCCGAGGCCGTCGAGAACGCGATCAAGATCGCCCGCTCGTACACCCGCAAGCAGGCGGTGGTGGCCTTCGATCACGCCTACCACGGCCGCACCAACCTGACGATGGCACTGACCGCGAAGTCGATGCCGTACAAGAACGGGTTCGGCCCGTTCGCGCCCGAGATCTACCGGGCGCCGCTGTCCTATCCGTTCCGGGACGCGGAGTTCGGCAAGGAGCTGGCCACCGACGGCGAACTGGCCGCCAGGCGCGCGATCAGCGTGATCGACAAGCAGGTCGGGGCGGACAACCTGGCCGCGGTCATCATCGAGCCGATCCAGGGTGAGGGCGGGTTCATCGTTCCCGCCCCGGGCTTCCTGGCCACCCTGCTGGCCTGGTGCCGGGACAACAATGTGGTGTTCATCGCCGACGAGGTACAGACCGGTTTCGCCCGCACCGGGGCCATGTTCGCCTGCGAGCACGAAGGGATCGAGCCGGACCTGATCGTCACCGCCAAGGGCATCGCCGGCGGTCTGCCGCTGTCCGCGGTCACCGGCCGTGCCGACATCATGGACGCCCCGCACGTCTCCGGCTTGGGCGGCACCTACGGCGGCAACCCGGTCGCCTGTGCGGCTGCGCTGGCCACCATCGAGACCATCGAATCCGACGGTCTGGTGGCACGCGCGGCTGCGATCGAGACGCTGATGAAGGATCGGTTGCACCGGTTGCAGGCCGATGACGACCGGATCGGCGATGTGCGCGGGCGCGGCGCGATGATCGCGGTCGAACTCGTCAAGCCCGGTGGTATCGAGCCCGATGCCGAGCTGACGAAGGCGCTGTGCGCGGCCGCCCACTCCCAGGGGGTCATCGTGTTGTCCTGCGGCACCTACGGGAACGTGCTGCGGTTCCTGCCCCCGCTGGCGATCAGTGACGAGTTGCTCAACGAGGGTCTGGACGTGCTGGCCGCTGCCCTCAAGGAACTCGCGTAACCGGTTTTCCCGGGTCAACAGGCGTGGGATCGCCTAGCATCCGACCGAATGAGCGAGTACTCGGCCGCGCTGCGCTCGTGGTGGCGCCAGCCCGACCACTACGACTGGCTCTCCGGTTATCTTGACGCGCAGCGGCTGCGCGGTCTCACCCGGTCCATGATGGTCGCCGTCATCGTGTTGCTGGGTACCGCACCCGTGCTGATGCACTGGAGCCCCGGCGGCCCGGCTGACGGGCTGCCGACCCTGCTCTCGGTCATGCTGTCCCTGGTCACGGCTGCCATGGCGGTGCTGTGGGCCCGCCGCTGGCCGACGCGCGAGCAGTCGAGGGCATTCGCCGTCACCGCGACACTGTGCATCGCCGCGGCCTGCCTGCTCGACCGCGACCCCGTAGCCGGGCTGCTCGGCTGCGCGTGTTTTGCGGCGATGGCCGGTTACGTGGCGTTCTTCCACACCAGCCGTCATCTGGTGGCGGTCATCGGGGTGGCCCTGGCGACCACCGGCATCACCGCGATCCGCTTCGCGCTGGCCGGGGACCCAGCAGGCGCAGCAAGCAAGTTTCTGGTCATTCTGGTCGGCGTGCTGGCCGTGCCGGGCTCTATTCAGGTGCTGGTCCGGCTGCTGGGCAGCGACGCTGCGGAATCCGATGTGGACTCCCTGACGAATATCCTGAACCGACGCGGATTCGACCGTGCGGCATACGAACTGGTCGCTCGCGCCGGTCAGTACGGCGGCACGGTCGGTGTGATCCTGGTGGATCTGGATGGGTTCAAACGCATCAACGACACCCGTGGGCACGCCGCGGGCGACCGGCTGTTGATCACCGTCACCGAGATCCTCCGCGAGCACACCGCCGGCGACGATATCGTCGCCGCCCGCTTCGGCGGTGAAGAATTCCTGGTGTGCGGCCGTCTCGACGACACGGCGACAGCGGCACTGGCCGAGCGGATCCGCCTCGACGTCGCCGCCCTGCCCGATGCGGTCACCGTCAGCATCGGTTCGGCGCTGGCAACGATCGGCGATATCACCGATCAGGAAATCATGCCGTTGGTCAACCGGCTCGTCGAGGCGGCCGATGACGCGATGTACCGCGCCAAACGCGCCGGCGGAAATCGGGTGCAGCGCAACGATCACGAATTCGGCGCGCTCTAGCGTGCCCGGGCACCGCTCCAAAACCGTTGCAGGCCGGCGATGACCGACTCGCGGTCGATCAGCAGTGGCGAGGAGTGCCCGGAGCCGCGGACACCCAGCACGGAGGCGTCGGCCATTCCGTCGGCGACGGTCTGGGCGTCGGCCGGCCGCCAGCCGGTGATGTCGTCTCGGCCTGCCACCATGAGTACCGGGGCGGCGATCCGGGCCATGTCGGCGGACATGTCGGGACGGTTCAGCATCATCGACCGCATGGCCCGGAACATCGAAGCCCTGTCCGCCCGGATGAAGGCACTCATCACCTCGTCCGCGAGATTCGCTGCAGCAGAATACGATTCCCGACCCACCAGCGCGTCCGCGAGCGGCTTGAGCAGCAGCGGATTCGGCCCGGTGAACCGATAGAGCTGCACGAGCGGCCAGGCTTTGGTCCAGCGTTCGCGGGCCCGCAGAGCATGGGCGGGTGTGCCGATCGTGGTGAGGGTGCGCACGCGCTCCGGCCGGTGCACGGCCAGCTGGATCCCCACATGACCGCCCCAGGCATTGCCCACCCAGTCGACGGGTTCGTCGATGCCGAGCGCATCCAACACCGACTCGGCCGCGGCCACGCAGTCGGCGAAGCTGAAGTCCCGCCCGATGGGTTCGCTGCCGCCGTGCGACGGGCCGTCGATCAGCACCACCGAGCGGGTGCCCGCCAACTCCTCGGCGGCACCGCACCACGATCGAGAGTCCAGAAAGAGACTGTGCCACAGCACGACCGGCGGACCGGCGCCCAGTGTTTCGACACGCAGCCCGCCCACACCAGTGACGATTCGCTCGACGCCCATGACTCCCCATTTACTTCGGAAACCGAAACTTCGGTAACCGTAGTATGCTGGTCGGCCATGGCTCCGTCAAGAGAGCAGCCCGACGACCGTCTGGCCATCGGACAACTCCTCGTGCGGCTCCTGCGGTTGTTCCGCGATGACCTCACCGAGCCCCGTGCGGCCGCCGGTTTCGGGGATATCCGCGAACCGCATTTCCAGATATTCGGCAACATCCGGACCGGTGGCATCAGGCTGACCGAACTCGCCGACCGGGCGCAGCTGAGCCTGGCGGCCGCCTCCGAGCTGATCAACGACCTGGTCGAGTTGGGCTACCTCACCCGCCGCCCCGACCCGGCCGACGGCAGAGCCAAGCTCATCGACCTGACCGCCCGGGGACGCGCTCTCATGGCCGCCGCCGGAGAACGGGTCCTCGAGATGGAGCAACGCTGGGCAGGCGTCGTCGGCCACGACCACTTCACCCAGATGTGCCGCACGATGCAGCAGCTGCTCGACGAACTGAACCCCGAGCAGTCCCGCAGCTAACTGCGCATTGGTGTGCTGAGCACCCGCTCGAACGCCGTACAGTGATACCGGACACTACGGAGCTCGATCTTTCACACGAACTGACTCGATGAACACGATTCGCCGGTGGTGGCGCCAACCCGACCACTATGAGTGGCTTTCGGTGTACCTGGAATCTCAACAGCTCCGCTGGCCTCTGCAGTTGATCATGGCCACCACGGTCACCGGACTCGGATTCGTGCCGTTGCTGCTGCTGTGGAGCCCGGCGGTGCCCTCCGGATGGCCGACCTACGTCATCGCGATCTCGGCGACCGCGCTGTGCTGGAGCATGACGGTCGCCTGGCTGATCCGATGGCCGTCGCGACGGGTGTCGCGCGTCTTCGCCGTGCTGTCCGCGGTGTGCGTCTCGGCGGCCAGCCTGATCGTCCTGGAACCACAGCACGGGCTGCTGGCGTGCGCCATCTTCTCGGCGATCGGCGGCCTGGTCGCGTTCACCCAGAACAGCCCTTTCCTGGCACTGGTGCTCGGAATCGGAGTGGCCACCGCGATGATCTGCGGCATCCGGGCCGCCATGATCGGCGACCCGGCCCTGGCGATGAGTCAGCTTCTGCTGATTCTGGCGAGCATGCTCACCGTGCCGATGATGGGCCAGATACTCGTCCAACTGCTGGGCGCCGATGCGGTGAACTCGGACGTCGACGTCCTCACCGGCCTGCACAACCGGCGTGGCTTCTACCGGGCCGTCGGACACCGGGCCGGACGCATCGTCCGCGGACGAGGGGTGCTCGGCCTGGTGATGGTCGATCTGGACTGCTTCAAACAGATCAACGACACCTTGGGACATGCCGCCGGCGATGAGGTGCTCACCGCGGTGGCCGCTGTGCTGCGCAGGGTCGCCGGAGGCGATGCCGTCGTGGCCCGTATCGGCGGCGAAGAGTTCTGCATCGCTGCCACGACCGGTGACCGACACATACGCCACCTCGCCGACCGGGCTCGCACCGCGATCGCAGGCCTGCCGGACGGGGTGACCGCCAGCGTCGGCACCGCCTTCGCCGTGCGCCTGCCGGCTTCCAGGGAGGCACTCGATGCGCTACTGGGCGCCGCGGACCGCGCGATGTACGCCGCCAAACGGGCCGGCGGCGATCAGGTGCGCCACGCGTCGGACACCGTGCCGCTGTAGATCGGTCAGTGGTGTGCCATCTCGCTGTTGCGATCGCGCTTCCCGAACATGCCGCGCCAGCCGCGCTTGCGGCGGGCCTGCGCGGTGGGTCCGATGACCTCGGTCTTCTGATCGGGCATCACCACCGGCTGTGCACCCGTCGTGGCGACCGGCGTGGCTGCGTCGATCTCGCCGATCTCCACGTCCCGCACGCTGCGCACCGACAACCGTCCGACGGCGACTGCGGCCAGGAAGACGATCAGCGCGCCGAGGCCGGAGAAGTACGCCAGTTCCAGCACCACCCGCTTGGCCTCGGTGACGGCCACCGGGCTGCCGACGTTGCCCAGGGCCAGCGGCGCCGCCAGCGCACGCCCCACGACGAACCACGCACCGGCCGCCACGGCCAACCAGCCGCCCAGCATGGCGGTGGCGCGATTGCGCGATACCAGCAGCAGCAGACCGCCGAGCACGGCCACCACACCCGGCAGCACTTCCAGCCAGCCCCGGCCCAGCGTCCACGTCCACGGCGAATCGGGGGTGTACGCGAAATCGAAATAGGGCCCGACGAACGGGATGAAGGCACCCCACAGGCCGAGCAGGATCAACAGGAATCCGCTGAGCGCTCCGCGGCTGCGCGATATCGCCAGTCTGCTGCCACGGGCGGGACGTACTCGGGTGTCGGACATGGTGGCCTCCTCGGTCATGGCCGGGGATTACCCACCTTGATCACGCGGTAACCAGACCGACCGCGACGAGCAGGACCGCCAGCAACGGAAACACCCCCTGGGTGACGGCGGCGCGGGCCTTGTCCGGCGAGGACACCAACAACACCAGCGCGGCCGCCAGCATCGATCCCACCCCGGCCAACACCAGGGCGATCCCGACCGAGCGGTGGCCGGCGAGCGCGGCGCCGACACCGATCCCGGTCACGATGGCCAGGAACAGATTGTAGAAACCCTGATTGAACGCCATCTCCCTGGTGGCCTCCGCCTCCTCGGCGCTCAGCCCGAAGGTCGCCCGGGTGCGCGGCGTGGTCCAGGTCAGCGACTCCATCACGAAGATGTACACGTGCAGCAAGGCGGCGAGGCTGGCGGCGATGAGACCGGCGGTGATCATGGGAGCTATTCAAACAGTCCGGTCTGCCCGAAGCCGTTGACCGGCGGTTGCAGGCCGAGATGTGTCCATGCCAGCGGTGTCGCGACCCGGCCGCGCGGGGTGCGGGCGATCATCCCGGCCCGCACCAGGAAGGGCTCGCACACCTCCTCGACGGTGGTGGCTTCCTCCCCCACCGCGACGGCCAGGGTGGACACCCCGACCGGTCCGCCCCCGAAGCTGCGGGTCAGCGCGGACAGCACCGCGCGGTCCAGGCGGTCCAGGCCGAGTTCGTCGACGTCGTAGACCTCCAGCGCCGCCTTGGCGATATCGCGGGTGATGATGCCGTCGGCGCGTACCTCCGCGTAATCGCGGACCCGGCGCAACAGCCGGTTGGCGATACGCGGGGTGCCTCGGGAGCGGCGGGCGACCTCGGAGCCGGCGGTGGCCTCCAGTTCGATGCCGAGGATCCCGGCCGACCGGTGCAGCACCCGTTCCAGATCGGTCGGCTCGTAGAAGTCCATGTGCGCGGTGAAACCGAAGCGGTCGCGCAGCGGGCCGGTCAGCGCGCCGGAGCGGGTGGTCGCGCCCACCAGGGTGAACGGTGCCACGTCGAGCGGAATCGAGGTCGCTCCGGGGCCCTTGCCGACCACGACGTCGACCCGGAAGTCCTCCATCGCCAGATACAGCATCTCCTCGGCGGGCCGGGCGATGCGGTGGATCTCGTCGATGAACAGCACGTCACCCTCGACGAGGTTGGACAGCATCGCCGCGAGATCTCCGGCGCGTTCCAGCGCCGGGCCGGATGTCACCCGCAGCGCCGAGCTCAGCTCGGCGGCGATGATCATCGCCAGCGAGGTCTTGCCCAGGCCGGGCGGACCGGACAACAGGATGTGGTCCGGTGTGCCGCCCCGGTTCTTGGCACCCTCGAGGACCAGCTGGAGCTGTTCGCGCACCCGGTGCTGCCCGATGAACTCACCCAGCGTGCGCGGCCGCAGGCTGGCGTCGACGTCGGCCTCGCCGACGGTCAGCGCCGGCGATACGTCCCGCTCCTCGGTGTCATCGTCGGGTTCCGAATCGAAACGGCCCATTACTTCTTGCCCAGCATCGACAGTGCCGCGCGCAACGCGGTCGACGTGGTGGCCGCGGGATCATCGGCGAGCACCTTGTCGGTGGCCTCCTCGGCCTGCTTGACCGCGAAGCCAAGGCCGACAAGGGCTTCCACCACCGGCATCCGCACCGCGTGTCCGGTGACCGTCGCCGAACCGCCGGCGCCGGGCACCGCACCGATCTTGTCGCGCAGTTCCAGCACCAACCGCTCGGCACCGCGCTTTCCGATGCCCGGCACCCTGGTCAGCGCGGTGACATCACCGTCGGCCAGCGCCTGGCGCAGCGAGTTCGCGTCGTACACGGCCAGGGTGGCCAGCGCGATCTTCGGGCCGACACCGGAGACCCCCAGCAGGGTGCTGAACAGGTCACGCGACTCGCCGTCGGCGAAGCCGTACAACGTCATCGAGTCCTCGCGCACGATCATGGCGGTGATCAGCCGGGCCTGCTCGCCGCGGCGCAGCGTGGACAGCGTCGACGGGGTGGCCATCACCTTGTAGCCGACACCGGCGGCCTCCACGACCGCGTGATCGAGGGCGATATCGATGATCTCGCCGCGCACCGAGGCGATCATGCGCGGGCCGCCTTGAGCTTGGACTCGTACGTGCGTTTGGCTTCGGCGGCCTTGGCCTCCGCCTCGGCCATCCGGGCGATCATCGGCGCCCTCCAGCAGTGGCAGATGGCGAGTGCCAGTGCATCAGCAGCGTCGGCCGGCGTCGGCTTCTGTTGCAGCCCAAGGATTTTGGTGACCATGGTGGTGACCTGCGCCTTATCGGCCCGGCCGTTGCCGGTGACCGCCGCCTTGACCTCGCTGGGGGTGTGGAAGTGCACATCGATATCGCGGCGGGCGGCGGCCAGCGCGATCACGCCGCCGGCCTGCGCGGTGCCCATCGCGGTGTTGGCGTTCTGGTTGGCGAACACCCGCTCGATGGCGATCACGTCGGGGCGGTGGGTGTCCATCCAGTATTCGACGGTGTCGCTGATGGTGAGCAGCCGCCGCTCCAGCGCCTCGCCGGCCGGGGTCCGCACGACGTCGACATCGAGCGCGACCACATGGCGACCGCGACCGGTCTCGATCACCGACAACCCGCAGCGCGTCAACCCGGGATCGACTCCCATTACCCGCACGCCAGCCCCTTCACCGATCAGAACACGTGTTCGATAGCGTAGCCGCCAGGTCCGACACATCCGGAGAGGGACACGCGGATATCTTGCCGTGCCACCATGGACGGATGCGAGTAGTCATAGCGGGCGGGCACGGCAAGATCGCGTTGAAGCTGGAGCAGCTCCTCGCCGCCCGGGGTGATGTGCCGGTCGGGCTGATCCGAAACCCCTCGCACGGCACCGATCTCGAGGCGGTCGGAGCGCAGCCGGTGGTGCTGGATCTGGAGAACAGCACGGTGGGCCAGGTCGCCGAGGCACTGCGCGGGGCCGACGCCGTGGTGTTCGCGGCCGGGGCCGGCCCGGGCAGCGGTGTCGCGCGCAAGCAGACGGTGGACCGGGATGCGGCGATCCTGCTGGCCGACGCGGCCGAGGCCGCGGGTGTGCCCCGGTACGTCATGGTGTCGGCGATATCCGCCGATGACCGCAGCCTGGACGACGGGTACGACGAGGTCTACCTGGCCTATATCCGGGCCAAGTCCGAGGCCGACGCGAACGTGCGGGGCCGCAGCGGGCTGCAGACCACCATCGTGCGCCCGGGCCGGCTCACCGACGAGGCCGGCACCGGCAGGGTTCAGATCGCCGAGTCCACCGGCCGCGGCGAGCTCCCGCGCGCCGATGTCGCGGCGGTGCTGCTGGCGGTGCTGGACTCCCCCGCGTCGGCCGGCCGGACGTTCGAGCTCATCGGTGGCCGGACGCCGATCGAGCAGGCTCTTTAGCCCGCGCCTTCAGTCTTCGTCGAGCTGGGCCGCGACGTCGTCCGGGATGTCGATGTTGGTATAGACGTCCTGCACATCGTCGCTGTCTTCGAGCGCGTCGATCAGCTTGAGCACCTTGCGGGCGCCCTCCAGGTCCACCTGCACGCTGACCGACGGCTGGAAACCGGAGTCCGCCGAGTCGTAGTCGATACCGGCGTCCTGCAGCGCGGTGCGCACCGCCACCAGGTCGGTGGGTTCGGAGATGATCTCGAAGCTCTCGCCCAGATCGTTGATCTCTTCGGCGCCGGCTTCCAGCACGGCGGCGAGCACGTCGTCCTCGGTGAGGCCGTTCTTGTCGAGGGTGATGACACCCTTGCGGGAGAACAGATAGGACACCGATCCCGGGTCGGCCATGTTGCCGCCGTTGCGGGTCATGGCGACGCGCACCTCGCCGGCGGCCCGGTTACGGTTGTCGGTGAGGCATTCGATAAGCACCGCAACACCATTGGGCCCGTAGCCCTCGTAGGTGATGTTCTGCCAGTCGGCGCCGCCGGCTTCTTCGCCGCCACCGCGCTTGCGGGCGCGTTCGATGTTGTCGTTGGGCACCGACGACTTCTTGGCCTTCTGGATGGCGTCATACAGCGTCGGGTTGCCCGACGGGTCACCGCCACCGGTGCGGGCGGCGACCTCGATGTTCTTGATCAGCTTGGCGAACATCTTGCCGCGCTTGGCGTCGACGACGGCCTTCTTGTGCTTTGTGGTGGCCCACTTGGAATGGCCGCTCATGCAGGTACGCCCTCTTTCTGGTCAAACGTCGACTACCCAGTCTACGGGCACCCTCGTTCGTGACACCCTGCTTGGGTGGGCAAGGTTCTCATCATCGGGTCGGGATTCGCCGGTTTGTGGGCCGCCCTGGGCGCGGCGCGACGGATCGACGAGCTCGGATTACCGCCGGACTCCGTCGAGATCACGGTGCTGTCCCGTACCGCCCACCACGATATCCGGGTGCGCAACTACGAGCGGGATCTCAGCGCCTGCCGGCTTCCCCTCGGTGAACTGCTGGACCCGGTGGGCGTATCGCATGTGCTCGGCACGGCCACCTTGATCGACCCGGACGCCCACACCGTCACCGTGCAGACCTCGACCGGAACCACCATCCTCGACTACGACCGGCTGGTGCTGGCCGCCGGCAGCCAGGTGGCGCTGCCGGATATCCCCGGTCTGCGCGACTTCGCGTTCGATGTCGACACCTACGACGGCGCAACACGATTGGGCGAGCACCTGAACTCGTTGGCACCCGCCATGCCGGGCGCGGGCACCGTCGCGGTGGTGGGGGCCGGGCTGACCGGTATCGAAACGGCGTGCGAACTGCCCGCCCGGCTGACCGCGCAGTTCGGGCAGGCGGTGAGGCCCCGGGTGCTGCTCATCGACCACAACCGGGCGATCGGCTCCGATATGGGCGCCTCCGCGCGGCCGGTCATCGAGGACGCACTGACCCGGTGCGGGGTCGAGGCAATCACCGGAACCGGGGTGGCCGCGGTGGCCGCCGACTCGGTGACGCTGTCCTCGGGCGCGGTGATACCGGCGGCCACCGTCATCTGGTGTGCCGGAATGCGGGCGAATCCGTTGGCCGCGCAGCTGCCCGTCACCACGGACCGGCTGGGCCGCATCCCGGTCGACGGCCGGCTGCGCGTCGAAGGGGTGCCCGATGTCTTTGCCGCAGGCGATGTGGCGGTGGTGCAGGTCGACGACGGGCATTCATCGGTGATGTCGTGTCAGCACAGCAGGCCGATGGGCCGCTACGCCGGCCACAACGTGATCGGTGATCTGGTGGGCGCACCGCTGCTGACGCTGCGGATCCCCTGGTATGTGACGGTGCTGGACCTCGGCCCGGCCGGCGCGGTGTACACCGAGGGCTGGGACCGCACGGTCCGGGCCACCGGCGCGGCGGCGAAGGCCACCAAGACGATCATCAACACCGAGCGGATCTATCCGCCGTCGACCGGCGACCGGGCCGCGCTGCTTGCCGCGGCAGCCCCCGAGGTACAGACACCACCGGCGACCGGTCAGGACACGTCCCCGTCGACGTAGCGCTGCAGGTTGGGCGCGATGGCGGCCACCAGATCGTCCTCGCTCATCGAGGCCACCGGTTCGACCCGCCAGACATAGCGCATCATGGCCAGTCCCATGATCTGCGAGGAGATCAATCCGCTGCGTACGCGCCGGTCCTGCTCGTCGTCGCCCACCTGCGCGGCACCCATCAGGCTGCCCTCCACGATCCTGCGCAGCTTCTCCCGCGTCGATTCCTCATGTGCCGCGGACAGCAGGATGGCCCGCAGCACCGGCCCGATCTCGTCGTCGGCCCAGGCACCCAGCATGAGCCGCAGCAGCGCCGTGCCCAGTTCCCCCGGCGCCGTGGCCCAGGTGGTGGCCACGGCCTCCAGCCAGCGCGCCGGCGGTGTGGTCGCGGCGTCGAGCAGCGCCTCCTTGGAACCGAAGTAGTGGTAGATCAGCGCCGGGTCGACGTCGGCGCCACGGGCGATCGCGCGCAGGGTGGTGCCGGCCCAGCCGTGCTGGGCGAATTGCTCACGAGCGGCGGCCAGGATGCGCGCCGAGAGCACTCCGCGCTCGTCACGCGGCCCGGGGGGTGGTTTCTTCGGCATGTCCGCAACCCTAGCAAAAGTTTCACGTTGCGTTGAGACTAGTTTCAACGTAGCGTGAAATTCATGACCATGAACGGCCCCCAGACCACCGGCCGCACCTTCCGCAATCTCAGCGAGCCGGAGCACACCGTCCACCACGACACGAACGTGGCCGTACCGGTGCGCGATGGCATTTCGCTGATGGCCGACGTGCACCGGCCCGACGGCCACGGCCGCTTCCCCGCGCTCATCGCGGCATCGCCCTACCCCCGCCAGATTCAGGATCTCGGCGCGCCGATGGGTTTCATCGAGGCCGGCAACACCGAGTTCTGGGTATCTCGCGGGTACGTGCATGTCATCGCCAACGTGCGCGGGACCGGCGGCTCCGGTGGCGAATTCGGCTTCTTCGATGCCCACGAGCGCCGCGATATGCACGATCTGGTCGAATGGGCGGCCGCGCAGCCGTGGTGTGACGGCAATGTCGGGATGATCGGCATCAGCTATTTCGCGATGACGCAGTTGGAGGCCGCCGTCGAGCGACCCCCGCATCTCAAGGCGATCTTCCCGCTGGCGGTCACCGCGGACCTGTTCGAGGCATCGTCCCATCACGGACTGGTGAGCTCGGCGTTCATCACACCGTTTCTGTCGATGATGGGCCTGACCGCGGCACGCAGCGACGAGTTCTGGCGCAGCCTGCCCGTGCAATTCGCCCGCAAGGTGCTCAATCTGGGGCCGCTGCACCGCAAGTTCGGCACCATGAACGGCGAGGCGGCGGTCACCATGATGCATCAGCTACTCAAGCTGCCCCACGATCCGCATCCCTGGGACCAGCTGTGGCTCGATGTCTTCGTCAACCACCCCGTCCGCGACGAGTGGTGGGATGAGCGCGATCTCACGCCGCTGCTGTCCAACATCGACATCCCGGTCTATCTCGGATGTGACTGGGAGAACGTGCCGCTGCACCTGCCCTCGACGTTCATCGCCTGGAAAGGGCTGGCACACAACCCCCATGTGCAGATGGGCATGCTGGACAGGTTCGGGCTGACCTGGCCGTGGGAGAGCCTGCACGAGGAGGCCCTGGCCTGGTACGACCACTGGCTCAAGGGCCGCGACACCGGCATCCTCGACGGTGATCCCGTCCGCTATGCCCTGCCCGGCGCGCCGGGCTGGCGTTCCGCGCCGACCTGGCCGCCGAAGGCCGAACTCCACGAGTTCGCGCTGCGGTCAGACGGCGCTCTCGAGCCCGACGAAGGAGACAGCGGCGCACGACAATTCATGACGGTGGGCGCCGGAACCGGCCGGGTCAAGGTCAGCGCGATCGACCCGCCGGCAAGCCTGACCTGGACATCGGCCCCGCTGGAGACCGATGTGGACATCGTCGGCGAGATCGAGCTGCGGATGATCGCCTCGGCCACCGCCGCCGACACGGCGTGGATCGTCACCCTGCAGGACGTGGCACCCGACGGGGAGGTCACCGACGTGACGGCGGGCTGGTTGCGGGCCGGCCTGCGCGCGATCGACGAGGCGGCCAGCACGCCCGGCGCCCCGGTGCTGCCCTGCCGGATCCCGGTCGCCGTGCCCATCGGTGCGGAGATCGAATATCGGATCCCCCTGGTACCCAACGCGCGACGGTTCGCCGCCGGGCACCGCCTCCGGCTGGTGATCGCCGGCGACGACCAGGATCCGCAGACTCCGGCCATCATGAACTTCCGGCACGCCGAGGTGGGCACCAGCAGCCGCAACACGGTGCGGTCGTCCTCGCGCCTGCTGCTGCCGGTCGTCACCGGTGTTAATTGAGCCACAGTCGCCGCCGGAGTAACTTACTCCAAAGTAAGGTAGCCGCCATGACCTTCTCCCTGGAGTTGTCCTCAGACCTGCTCGACGTTCAGAAGTGGGTTCACGAATTCGCTGCCGACGTGGTGCGCCCCGCCGCCGCCGAGTGGGACGAGCGCGAAGAGACGCCGTGGCCGATCATCCAGGAGGCCGCCAAGGTGGGCCTCTACTCGCTGGAGATGATGGCAGAACAAACTGCCGAGCCCTCCGGCCTGGGCATGATCGTCGTCTTCGAGGAACTGTTCTGGGGTGACGCCGGTATCGCGCTGTCCATCCTCGGCACCGGCCTGGCCGCGGCTTCGGTGGCCGGGTCCGGCACCCCCGAGCAGATCGGTGAGTTCCTTCCGCAGATGTTCGGCACCGTCGACAAGCCCGAGGTCGCCGCGTTCTGCGCGTCCGAACCGAACGCCGGATCCGATGTCGGCTCGATTCTCACCCGGGCCCGCTACGACGAGGCCACCGACGAATGGGTGCTCAACGGCACCAAGACCTGGGCCACCAACGGCGGTATCGCCAACGTCCACGTCGTGGTCGCCTCCGTGCACCCCGAACTCGGCACCCGCGGCCAGGCGTCGTTCATCATCCCGCCCGGAACCAAAGGCCTGAGCCAGGGCCAGAAGTTTCTCAAGCACGGGATCCGCGCCTCGCACACCGCCGAGGTGGTCCTCGACGATGTCCGCATTCCCGGGCGCCTGATCGTCGGCGGCAAGGAGAAATTCGACGCGAAGATCGCCAAGGTGCGCGAGGGCAAGAAGGCCGCCGGGCAGGCCGCCATGGCGACCTTCGAGCGCACCCGCCCCACCGTCGGCGCGATGGCTGTCGGCGTGTCACGCGCGGCCTACGAGTACGCGCTCGACTACGCCTGCGAGCGTGAGCAATTCGGCCGCAAGATCGGCGATTTCCAGGGTGTCGCGTTCAAGCTCGCCGATATGAAGGCCCGCATCGACGCCGCCCGCCTGCTGGTGTACCGGGCGGGCTGGATGGCGCGCAACGGCAAGCAGTTCGAGAACGCCGAGGGGTCGATGGCCAAGTTGGTGGCCAGCGAGACCGCCGTGTACGTCACCGATGAGGCCATCCAGATCCTCGGCGGCAACGGCTACACCCGCGACTACCCCGTCGAGCGGATGCACCGTGACGCGAAGATCTTCACGATCTTCGAAGGCACCAGCGAGATCCAGCGCCTGGTGATGGGCCGCGCCATCACCGGCCTGCCCATTCGCTGAAACGACTTACGCCAGAGTCAATTTGGGGCGCAAACCTCGCGGCCGGTCGGAACACGGCCGTCACGCCGAGGAAACACGGTCGGCTTAATTTTGCCGAATGACACAGGAGCTCGGCGATGAGGTGCGCCATGCGGACCTCGACACTGACCTTGATCGGCTGACTGCCACCAAGGAAACGCTGGAGGACTACACGCTGCGCTTCGCGCCGCGCAGCTACCGCAAATGGTCCACCCGGGTGGTGGGCATCTCGGCTCTCGGCGGTATCGCCTACCTCGCCGATTTCGCGATCGGCGCCAATATCGGCATCGCCTACGGGACCACCAACGCGTTGTGGGGCATCCTCATCTTCGCGGTCGTGGTGATGGTGACCGGATTCCCCCTCGCCTATTACGCGGCGCGCTACAACGTCGATCTCGACCTGATCACCCGCGGCAGCGGCTTCGGCTACTACGGCTCGGTGGTCACCAACGTCATCTTCGCGACGTTCACCTTCATCTTCTTCGCCCTCGAGGGCTCCATCATGGCGCAGGGCCTCGAGCTCGGACTCGGGATACCGCTGTGGGTCGGTTATGCGCTGTCCACCATCGTCATCTTCCCGCTGGTCATCTACGGCATGAAAGTGCTTTCCACACTGCAGGTCTGGACCACGCCGCTGTGGCTGGTGCTGATGGTCGCGCCCTTCGTCTACCTGGTGGTCAGCCATCCCGAATCGGTCGGGGACTTCTTCGCCTTCCAGGGTGAGAGCGGCACCGGCGGTTTCGACCTGGGCATGACGCTGCTGGCCGCCGGCGTGTGCCTGTCGCTGATCGTGCAGATCGCCGAACAGATCGACTACCTGCGCTTCATGCCACCCCGGACACCGGAGAACAGCCGCAGCTGGTGGACGTGGATGTTTCTGGCCGGACCGGGCTGGGTGATCTTCGGCGCCATCAAACAGGTGGTCGGCCTGTTCCTGGCGGTGTACCTGATCGCCAACGTCTTCGACGGTGCCGTGGCGAACGCGAACGAACCCGTGCACCAGTTCCTGGAGATCTACCGCAACTTCCTGCCGCCGTGGCTGGCCATGACGCTGGCGGTGATCCTGGTGGTGATCAGCCAGGTCAAGATCAACGTCACCAATGCCTACTCCGGCTCGCTGGCGTGGACCAACTCGTTCACCCGCGTCACCAAGCATTACCCCGGCCGGCTGGTGTTCCTCGCATTCAACCTGCTGATCGCGCTGATCCTGATGGAAGCCAACATGTTCGCGTTCCTGAACTCCATCCTGGGGTTCTACGCCAACTGCGGTATCGCCTGGGTTGTGGTGGTGGCCTCGGACATCGTGTTCAACAAGTACCTGTTGAAGCTCTCACCGATGCAGCCCGAGTTCCGCCGCGGCATGCTGTACGCGGTCAATCCGGTCGGGTTCGTCTCACTGTTCGTCGCGGCCGGGGTGTCGCTGCTGACGTTCTTCGGCATGCTCGGCGAGGCCATCCGGCCGTACTCGCCGCTGGTGGCCATCGTGCTCGGGCTGGTGCTGCCACCGGTCATTGCCGTCGCCACCAAGGGCAGGTACTACCTGCGCCGCACCGATGACGGCATCGACCTGCCGATGTACGACGAACTCGGCAACCCGTCCGGTGAACACCTCAAATGCCATGTGTGCCATCACGACTACGAGCGGCCCGACATGATGAAATGCGAGACCCACGACGCGTTCGTCTGCTCGCTGTGCCTGTCGACCGACAAGGTCGCCGACCACGTGCTGCCCGCCCAGACCTAGCCCAGACCTAGCCCATGGCGGCCCGCAGACGCCCGTCCTCCTCGGGAAGATGCGGGCGCAGCGCGGCGGCGAAGATGCGGTCGAGCGCACGGTCGGGCAGCAACGGCAGCCAGCGGATCATCGCGGCTTCGCGGCCGACCGTATAACGCGTGCGCGGCTTGCGCGCGGTCACCGCGGTGGCGATCACCTCGGCCGCGGCGTCAGCAGGCACGCCCGCCCGGGTGGACGACACCGCCTGTGCATTCACGGCCTGCACCAGCGCGCCGTAGCGGCGGCGCTGCGCGGGCGTCATGACCGACACCAGCTCGCCGGCGGTGGCGATCGCACGCCCGAGCATCTCCGTGCGCACGGCCCCCGGTTCGATCACCACCACCCCGACACCGAATGGAGCCATCTCGCGTCGCAGTGCGTCACTGACGGCTTCGAGCGCGAACTTCGTTGCGGCATAGGGACCATAGGTGGTCATCGCGACCCGGCCGCCGACCGAGCTGATGTTGACCACCCGCCCCTTGGAACGCATCAGCGCCGGCAGCAGCGTCTGGGTGACGGCCACCTGACCGAAGAGGTTGACCTCGAACATGCGTCGCCACTCGTCGATCGCGAATATCTCGATCGGCACGTTGGCCTGGATGGCGGCGTTGTTCACCAACGCCCGTACCGACCGGCCCTGCGGGTCGTCGTTGACGCGGTCGCCCAGCGCCCGGACGTGGTCCGCGTCGGTGATGTCGAGGATGACCGGCTCGATACCGGGTGCCCGGATAGCATCGCCGTCCTGCCGGCGCCGAACGCCGGCGAGGACATGGAATCCCCGCCCGGCCAGTGCGCGTGCTGTGGCGGCGCCGATGCCGGTGGACGCTCCGGTGACCACGGCCAGCTCCCGAAATTCAGATGACATTGTCATCTGAATTAGGCTACGCTGTCAGATGACAATGTCAACATAGGATGGGCGCATGGTGACCCGCGTTGAATCCGCCGCCGCCACCCGACGCACGCTGCTCGACAACGCCGCCGAACTACTCGACAGCGGAGGCCCTGACGCCGTGACCCTGCGTGAGGTCGGCGCGCGGGCGGGCCTCAGCCGCGGTGCGCCCTACCGGCACTTCGCGAACAAGGAAACCCTGCTGACGGCGGTCGCCGCCGAGGGCTGGGAGCGCATCGGCGATCGCCTGCACGCCCTGCGGACAGACTCCCGCCTCCGCCCCGCCGACGCGCTGCGCACCGCACTGCTCGGCGTCATCGAGATCAGCCGGCGCCGGCCGCACCTGTACCACCTGATGTTCAGCGCACCCGCGTCAGACCCCACCGCGGTGGCCCGCGCCGCACAACGCATGTGCGATGAGTTCACCGACATCGTCGGCGCGGTCGTCGGCGAACAGCACGCACAGCGCTGCGCGGCCCTGCTCCTGACCGGCGCGCACGGCGCGGCGGGGCTGGAAATGAGCGGCCTGCTCAGCACCGACAAATGGCACACCACTGCAGAGGAACTCACCGACAGCCTGATCGCTGCGATCGCCCCGACCTAGCGGCCGGCCACCATGTCGACGAACATCGCGTGCACCCGCCGGTCGCCGGTCATCTCCGGGTGAAAGGACGTGGCGAGCATCCGGCCCTGGCGTACCGCCACCGGATGACCGGCCGCGGTGGCCAGCACTTCGACCTCGGGTCCGACCCGTTCCACCCACGGGGCGCGGATGAACACCGCATGCACCGGACCGTCGATACCGGTGACCGTCAGGTCCTCCTCGAAGGAATCGACCTGACGACCGAAAGCGTTGCGGCGCACCGTCATGTCTATGCCACCCAGTGGTAGCGCCGCGCGCCCGGGAACCCCGGCATCCAGGATTTCCGAGGCCAGCAGGATCATGCCCGCGCAGGAGCCGTAGGCGGGCATCCCGTCGCGCAGCAACCCTCGCAGCGGCTCCAGGAGGTCGAACTCCCGCAGCAGATGACTCATCGCCGTCGACTCGCCACCCGGAATGACCAGTGCGTCGACGGATTTCAGCTCGGTGAGACGCCGCACGGTGACGGCCTCGGCGCCGGCTTCGTTCAGTGCCGCCAGATGCTCACGGGTGTCGCCCTGCAGGGCGAGCACCCCGACAGCGACGCTCACCGGCCGGGTGGGGTGAAGCCACGCTGATAGCGGGTCAGCCCCTCCTGCATCACCGATGCCACCATCTCGCCGTACTGGTTGAACAACTTGCCCTCGGTGAGCGCACGCCCGCCGCACGCCGACGGCGAGGACTGGTCATAGAGCAGCCACTCATCGGCGCGGAAGGGCCGCATGAACCACATCGCGTGATCCAGCGACGCGATCATCAGATGCTTGCGCTCGTCGGGATGATTGACCTGAGCCGAACCCAGCAGGGTCAGATCACTCAGGTAGGCCAGCGCGCAGATGTGCAACACCGGGTCATCGGGCAGCGGATCGCGGTGGCGAAACCACACCTGCTGCTGAGAAGCCTTGCCGGGCAACCGGTTCACCTGATCGCGGGGGACGATCCGCACGTCCCACTCATCGAACTGACGGAAACTGGCGTCGTCGAAGACCTTCGAGTTGGTCTTGAATCCGGGAATGTCATCGGGTGCGGGCGCCGACGGCATGGCGTCCTGGTGCTCGATACCGCTCTGATCGGTCTGGAACGACGCCGACATGCTGAAGATGGTCTGCCCGTGCTGGACGACACTCACCCGGCGGGTGGCGAACGATCCGCCGTCCCGGATCCGTTCCACCAGGTACACCGACGGTGCGCGGGCATCTCCGGGGCGCAGGAAGTAGCCGTGCAGCGAGTGCACCTGAAACTTGGGGTCCACCGTGCGCACCGCGGACACCAGCGACTGGCCGGCCACGTGCCCACCAAAGGTGCGCTGCAGGAAGCCGGACTCCGGGCTGAACACCCCGCCGCGGTAGATGTCGACTTCCAGTTGCTCGAGGTCGAGGATCTCTTCGATCGACACAGGCGTCCTACCAGCCGCGCTCGGCGAGCCGGTGGGGCGCCGCGATGTCCTCCACGTTGATACCGACCATGGCCTCGCCCAGGCCGCGCGACACCTTGGCCAGCACATCGGGATCGTCGTAGAAGGTGGTGGCCTTCACGATCGCCGCAGCACGTGCCGCCGGGTCACCGGACTTGAAGATGCCCGAGCCGACGAACACGCCCTCGGCACCGAGTTGCATCATCATCGCCGCGTCCGCCGGGGTGGCGATACCACCGGCGGTGAACATCGTCACCGGCAGCTTGCCGGCCCGGGCCACCTCGACCACGAGGTCATAGGGGGCCTGCAGTTCCTTGGCCGCCACGAACAACTCGTCCTCCGACAGGGAGCCCAGCCGGCGGATCTGTCCGCCGATGGAGCGCATGTGCGTGGTCGCATTCGAGACGTCGCCGGTGCCGGCCTCACCCTTGGAACGGATCATCGCCGCGCCCTCGGTGATCCGGCGCAGCGCCTCACCCAGGTTGGTCGCCCCGCACACGAACGGCACGGTGAACTTCCACTTGTCGATGTGGTTGGCGTAGTCGGCCGGGGTGAGCACCTCGGACTCGTCGATGTAGTCCACCCCGAGGCTCTGCAGGATCTGGGCCTCCACGAAATGACCGATGCGCACCTTGGCCATCACCGGGATGGTGACCGCGGCGATGATGCCCTCGATCATGTCCGGGTCGCTCATCCGCGAGACGCCACCCTGAGCGCGGATATCGGCGGGCACCCGCTCCAGGGCCATGACCGCCACCGCGCCGGCGGCCTCGGCGATGCGCGCCTGCTCGGGGGTGACCACGTCCATGATGACCCCGCCCTTGAGCATCTCGGCCATCCCGCGCTTCACCCGCGCGGTGCCGGTCTGACTACCGGAACCAGGTGCGGTTTCCATCGCTATCTCCTTCACATCGCTACTGATTCAGTCTAAGGGTGGTGACAAATCAATTGGATCCGCAGTCTCAGCGGATCAGCTGAGGCTGCGTACCCGGTCCGGCACCCCGCACGTCGGCCAGTTCGCCGGCCTGCGCCAGTAGTTCGCCGAGCTGCAGCGGATACACGGTTTCTCCCTTGGCGGCCAGCTCGCCGATCATTGTCTCATCGCACCAGAGGTGACCGTGAATGTAGCGACGCTCCAGGGCGGTGTGACCTGTGGTAGAGGGTTCGAAGCGGGTGGTCCGGTGCACGAAGAACAGTTCCTCGCTGCGCATCACCGACCCGTTGAAGTTGATCACGGCCTCCCGCCGCCACACCGGGCCCACCAGCTCGGCCGGCGACACGGTCAGTCCCGTCTCCTCGGCCAGCTCCCGCGCCGCGGTCTCGGCGAGCTCCTCCCCGGCCTCCACCGCACCGCCGACGGTGAACCACCAGCGCCGCGCGTCCGCACCCGGGCGAGCCGGGTCGGAGCCGCAGAACAACAGCACCTTGCCGTCCTCGTCGAGCAGCATGACCCGGGCCGAGACCCGTCTGCTGAACTGACCGGAATCGCGAGCCGCCGGACCCGCCCGCTCCGCGATCTCGAAGTACGTCGGCGGCGCCGCGGTGCCGCCGAGGTGCAGCAGTCGCACCAGCGGGCGGTCTCGCAGGGCCAGGGTGTCGCGCACGGCGTCATTGTGGAACCGGCGGGCCAGCAGCACCCGGGCTTCCGCATCGGCGAGTTCGGCGACCAGTGCCACCGGCAATGACAGCGGGTCGACGGTCTCCAGCGCGGCCGACAACTCGTTCTCCGCGGCCTCGCGCATGGCGCGGGGCGCTCGTTCGGCGGCATCGGCCAGGGCCGCCAGCCGTTTGCCCTCCGGCGCCCGCCCGTAGGCGTCGACGGCGACGGCACGGGCGACCACGGCGCGCCGCGCCAACAGACCGTCCAGCGCCTGCCAGGACAGGTCGTAGCGCACGTGCAGGCGATCCAGCCGGTTCGCCGTCAGGTACGCCCAGCTGCCGAGCAGCAACAGCACGACGCCGACGAGGACCAGCAGCACGATCACGATCCAGCTCACGTGGCCACCTGAACCTTGGCTCCCACGCTGCTCACCGTCTCGTAGACCCGCATGATCTCGCCGGCCACCACCGACCAGTCGTAGCGCTGCACCGCCTCCGCTGCCGCGGCCACGTACTGCTTGCGCGCCTGGTCGTCGCCGAGCAACTCGATCAGGCTGGTGGCCAACGCATCCGAGTCGCCGACCGGCACCAGTCGGCCGGCTTCGCCGTTGTTCAGCACCCGCCGAAACGCGTCGAGATCACTGGCCACCACCGCGGTCCCGGCGGCCATCGCCTCCACCAGCACGATCCCGAAACTCTCACCGCCGGTGTTGGGTGCGCAGTAGAGATCGACACTGCGCAGCGCCGAGGCCTTGGTGGCGTCGTCGACGGCCCCGAGGAACCGCAGGTTTGCCGCACACTCGCCGGCTTCCTCGGCCAGTTCCTGCTCATCGCCGCGGCCGACCACCAGCACCTCGACATCGGGGAATTCGGCCACCAGCCGTGGCAGCGCGCCCAGCAGTACCGCCATCCCCTTGCGCGGCTCGTCGAATCGGCCGAGGAACAGTATCGAGCGCCCCGGCCTCGGGTAGCCCTCCAGCGTCGGCGCCGAAGCGAACTCCGAAACCGTGACACCGTTGGGGATTTCGACGGCGTCGGAGCCCAGGGCCTCCATCTGCCAGCGCCGCGCGAGGTCGGACACCGCGATACGGCCGACGATCTTCTCGTTGAGCGGGCGCAACATGCCCTGGAACACGCTCAGCGTCAACGATTTTGTGGTCGAGGTGTGGAAGGTCGCGACGATCGGGCCCTCCGCGATCATCAGCGCCAGCATGGACACGCTCGGCGCGTTCGGCTCGTGCAGATGCAGCACATCGAAATCTCCGCCGATGAGCCACTTCTTGACCTTGCGGTGGGTGGCGGGCCCGAACCGCAGCCGCGCGACGGACCCGTTGTAGGGAATGGGGACGGCCCGGCCGCCGGACACCACGTAGTCGGGCAGGTGCGTTCCGGCGTCGGCCGAGGACGGGGCCAGCACGCTGACGTGGTGGCCGCCGGCCAGGAACACCTCGGCGAGTTGCAGCACATGGGCCTGCACACCGCCGTGCACGTCGAACGAGTACGGGCACACCATCCCGATACGCATCAACGCTCCAGACGGGCGCGGCGCTCAGCGGAAAGGTCGGCGAGCCACTGCGGTTGCAGCATGTGCCAATCCGCGGGGTATTCGGCGATCCCGGCGGCGAAGTGATCGGCGAGGGCCTGGGTGATGGTGCCGATGTCCCCGGACGACGTGTCCAGCGGCGGATGCAGTCGAAGGCCCCACCCGTCACCGTCGAACCAGGTGTGCGCCGGCAGCAGGGCGGCGCCGGTCTCACACGCCAGCTTCGCCGGCCCCGACGGCAACCGGGTCTGCTCACCGAAGAAATCGACCGGAACTCCCGAGCGGGTCAGGTCGCGGTCGGACATCAGGCACACCAGCCCGTTGGCGTTGAGGCGGTCGGCCAGGATCTCCGCGGGCGGCCGCGCTCCCCCGGTCAGCGGCAACACCTCGAAGCCCAGGCTCTCGCGGTAGGCGACGAAGCGGTTGTAGAGCGACTCCGGTTTCAGCCGCTCGGCCACCGTGGCGAACTGTCCGTAGGTGTTCGTCAGCCACACCCCGGCGATGTCCCAGTTCCCGCTGTGCGGCAACGCGAACACCACGCCGCGGCCGGCCGCCAGCGCGTCCTCGACATGGCGCTGTCCCTCGACGCGCTCCTGCACCGCCGCGGCGACGTCCCGATGGTTCATCGACGGCAGCCGGAACGCCTCGCGCCAGTATCGCCCGTAGGAGGCCAGCGAGGCGCGCACCAGGCTGCCCGGCACCTGGGCGGCGGGCACGCCGAGCACCCGGCCCAGGTTCTTGCGCAACTGCTCGGGTCCCCCGCCGCGCGCCGCGTACAGCGCACCGGCATCGAACATGTTGCGGGCGGCGAACTCCGGCATCGCCCGCACCATGCGCCAGCCCGTCGCGTAGCCGAGATCGGACAGCTGCCCGCCCAGCGGAACCCGGAAGCCGCCGAATCTGGGCAGCCCCGATGTCGGCGTGCTCACGCGGCATCCCCCTCGGATGACGGGCTCGACGGCTGCGGCGGCATCGGGTCCATCGCGCCCGGCGAGGTACGCACGGCATGCAGGCGCTGCGCGAGGGTCACCAGGCTGGCCGCGGCCAACCCCCACATGGCCACATCCAGCAGCACCGGCCATCCGAAGAGACCGGACAGGCCGGCGCCGGTCAGCACGATGACGAGCCGTTCGGGCCGTTCGATGATGCCGCCGTCGCCGCGCAGGCCGCTGGCCTCGGCCCGCGCCTTGATATAGGAGATGACCTGCGAGGTCACCAGGCAGATCAGGGTAGCGACCACCAGTGCGGTGCTGTGCGCGCCGAACGCGGCCCACCAGACCAGTCCGCCGAAGATCGCGCCGTCGCTGAGCCGGTCACAGGTCGCGTCCAGCACGGCACCGAACCGGGTACCGCCGCCACGTTCCCGCGCCATCGCACCGTCGAGCATGTCGGCGAGGACGAAGAAGAAGACGGCCACCGACCCCCACCACAACTGGCCGATCGGGTACAGGGTGAGGGCGGCGACGACCGAACCGGCGGTGCCCAGGATGGTGATGCTGTCCGGGGTCAGTCCGGTGCGCAACGCCGCCCGCGCCAGCGGGCCCGACAGCTTGGTGTAGGCCGCCCGCGTCATCAGATAGAAGTTGCTCACCGCGCAGCCTCGTCCATGCGGTCCCACTCGGTGGCCAGCAGCCGCCGGGTCTCCCCGAGCAACTGCGGGATGATCTTCGACCCGCCGATGATGGTGATGAAGTTGGCATCCCCGCCCCAGCGCGGGACCACATGCATGTGCAGGTGTTCGGCCAGCGAGCCGCCCGCCGAGGTGCCCAGATTGAGGCCGACATTGAAACCGTGCGGTCGCGAGACTGCCTTGATCACCCGAATCGCCTTCTGGGTGAACGCCATCAGCTCCGCGGTCTCATCGACGCTGAGGTCTTCCAGTTCGGACACCCGCCGGTAGGGCACCACCATGAGATGGCCCGGGTTGTACGGGTAGAGGTTGAGCACGGCGTAGACCAGCTCCCCGCGCGCCACCATGAGGCCGTCCTCGTCGGACATCGCCGGGATGTCGGTGAACGGTTCGGTGGACTGCGCCGAACCCGCACCCTTCTTCATCGGCGATTCGGCGATGTAGCTCATCCGGTGCGGAGTCCACAGCCGCTGCAGATGGTCGGGTTCACCCACCCCGGTGTCGACGATGCCTTCGGCGTCCGTCACGGATCCACCCTGAACAGCTCGGCGTTGGGGGTGGCGTTCTCCCGCCGCGCGATCCAGTCCACGATGGCGTCGACGGCCACGTCGCGCGGCACCGCGTTGACCTGGCTGCGGTCTGCGAAGCGGAAGGAGATCGCCCCCGCCTCGACGTCCTTGTCACCGGCGAGCAGCATGAACGGCACCCGCTGATTGGTGTGGTTGACGATCTTCTTGGCCATCCGGTCATCGCTGGAGTCCACCTCGATCCGGACACCACGGCTACGCAGTTGGGCCGCAACCTCTTCCAGATAGGGCACGTGCGCGTCGGCGACGGGCACGCCGACCGCCTGCACGGGGGCCAGCCAGGCCGGGAACGCACCCGCGTAATGCTCGGTGAGCACCCCGAAGAATCGCTCGATGGATCCGAACAGCGCGCGGTGGATCAGCACCGGCCGCTGCCGGGTGCCGTCCGCGGCGGTGTACTCCAACTCGAAACGGTCGGGCATGTTGAAGTCGAGCTGGATCGTCGACATCTGCCAGTTCCGGCCCAGCGCGTCCTTCACCTGCACCGAGATCTTCGGTCCGTAGAAGGCGGCGCCGCCGGGATCGGGCACCAGGGCCAGCCCGGAGGCCTCGGCCACCTCACGCAGCGTGGTGGTGGCCTCCTCCCACACCTCGTCGGAGCCGACGTACTTCTCCGGATCCTTGGTCGACAGCTCCAGATAGAAATCGTCGAGCCCGTAGTCGGACAGCAGGTCGAGCACGAACTGCAGCAGCGAGCTGAGTTCCGCACGCATCTGCTCGCGGGTGGTGTAGATGTGCGCGTCGTCCTGGGTCATGCCGCGCACCCGGGTCAGGCCGTGCACCACGCCGGACTTCTCATAGCGGTAGACCGAGCCGAACTCGAAGAGCCGCAAGGGAAGTTCGCGATACGACCGTCCGCGGGAGCGGTAGATCAGGTGGTGCATGGGGCAGTTCATCGGCTTCAGGTAGTAGTCCTGGCCGGGTTTGCGCACCGCACCGTTCTCGTCGAATTCGGCGTCGATGTGCATGGGCGGGAACATGCCGTCCGCGTACCACTCCAGGTGGCCCGAGGTGATGTAGAGGTTCTCCTTGGTGATGTGCGGGGTGTTGACGAACTGGTAGCCGGCCTGTTCGTGCTTGCGCCGCGAGTAGTCCTCCAGCTCCTTGCGCACGATGCCGCCCTTGGGGTGGAACACCGGCAGACCGGATCCCAGCTCGTCGGGGAAGCTGAAGAGATCCAGTTCCACGCCCAGCTTGCGGTGGTCGCGGCGCTGGGCCTCCTCGATCAGTTCGAGATGGCGGTCCAGAGCCTCTTGGGATTCCCAGGCGGTGCCGTACACGCGTTGCAGACTGGCGTTGTTCTGGTTGCCACGCCAGTACGCGGCGCTGCTGCGGGTCAGCTTGAACGCCGGGATGAAACGGGTGGTCGGGATGTGCGGGCCGCGGCACAGATCGCCCCAGACCCGTTCCTTGGTGCGTGGGTTCAGATTGTCGTAGGCGGTCAGCTCGTCGCCACCGACCTCCATGACCTCGGGGTCATCGGCGCCGGACTTGTCGTCGACCAGTTCGAGCTTGAACGGCTCGTCGGCGAGTTCAAGGCGCGCTTGATCTTTGGACTCGTAGACGCGGCGGGAGAACAGCTGGCCGTCCTTGACGATCTTCTGCATCCGCTTCTCCAGCTTCTGCAGATCCTCGGGCGTGAACGGCTCGGCGACGTCGAAGTCGTAGTAGAAGCCGTCGGTGATCGGCGGGCCGATGCCGAGCTTGGCCTGCGGGAACAGATCCTGCACCGCCTGGGCGAGCACATGCGCGCACGAGTGGCGGATGACGCTGCGGCCGTCCTCGGTGTCCGCGGCGACGGCTTCGACCTCCACGTCGGTATCGGGCACCCAGTTCAGGTCCCGTAGCCGGCCGTCGGCGTCGCGCACCACGACGATGGCGTCCGGGGCGCCCCGCTCCGGCAGACCCGCCTCGCGCACCGCCGCCCCTGCGGTAGTCCCGGCAGCGACCCGGATCGGGGCTGCGGGGGCGGAACTGGCGGCGGCGGTCATCGGTGGATCTCCTACTCGAATGTGGGGCGTGTGATCGCGACCATGTTATCGGGGGTACGTGCGCGAGAAAGCTAGGACCCGATGCCGATCGGGCTCTTCAGCCAGGCCCAATCGATGCCGACCCAGCCGGCGACCAGACCGACCGCCCCGAACAGCCACAGGGTGACGACCACGATGGCGGCGGTGAACAGCGCGCTGAGCGCCTTGACCGCGATGTGCTGGCGGGAGAACCAGGCCATCACCGCGTCGTAGCGGACCCGCGCGTGGTGCAGCACCACCTGGGCGGCGCGGAACTCCGTGGCCAGGATGCCCAGCCCCAGAAAGACGATGGCCCAGCCCGGTCCCGGGTACGGAATGGCGATGATGCCGACCACCAGCACCAGCGTGCCGACCACGCCGACGGTGATCCGGTAGGTCAGATCGGCGACGGGACGATCGCGGATCTTGTCGCGCCAGCGGGCCCAGGCGCGCTTGCGCTCCATCATGGCTGCCCCGGCTTGAGCCGGACGAACAGCGCGTCGCCCTCGGTCAGCACCACACCGTCGTCGAGCACCCGGCCGCTGACGAAGATCTTGCGTCCGTCGATGCGATCGATCCCGGCGTCCACCTGCAGTTCCTTGCCGATCGGCACAATCTTGCGGTAGTCGATGCCCAGGTGCGCGGTGCGCTGATACATGCTCTTGGTCAGCTTGGCCGCGGTGAAGCCGAGCAGCGAATCGAACAGCAGTCCGAGCACTCCGCCGTGCACCGCGCCGTTGCGGCCCAGGTGATACCGGCGGAACTGCGCCGTGCCGCCGATGCGCCCGTCCTCGGTGACGTAGAGATCGACCGGCACCGACATGATGTTTCCCCGGTTGGGCAGGTCCATCCGCCGCCCCGACGGTGAATGCCATTCGTCGGCCTCATACGGCGCCAGCAGCGCCGACACCTTCTCGATCAGCTCGGCGGCCTCGGTGATCACCGCGTCGGGTGCGTCCGCGGCGCGGGCGTGGTCCTGCAGGGTGCGTACCGCCTCGATGAAGCGTCCGTAGTCGGGCCCGCCACGGTCGGTGGGATCGGGCGGATTGAATCCACCGCCTGTATGCGCTGCACCGGTCGTCACCCCGTCACGGTATTGCACTCCTGCGATAGTGGTGGATGTGGATCTGACCTATCCCGACGTGGGCGCCACCAGGGGCCCGTTGCCCGACGGCTATCAGCACGTACGCGCGCATGCCGTCATCGGTCACGGCCGGACCC
This sequence comes from Mycolicibacterium frederiksbergense, assembly GCA_030499155.1. Lineage (GTDB taxonomy): Bacteria > Actinomycetota > Actinomycetes > Mycobacteriales > Mycobacteriaceae > Mycobacterium > Mycobacterium frederiksbergense_A. Next base: position 4,895,464 of record JAUKNU010000001.1, read on the forward strand.
GATTCGAGGACGCCGCAGACGCCGTCCTGCACTGGGGCATGCAGCGGGGTGCCGGGGTGCTGGTCGAGGCCGACGCGGACGTCGCCACCGTCGGCGCCGAGGTGACGGTCGGATTCTGGCCGCTGCGGGCGCCGTGCCGCGTGGTCTACGTCCTGGACGAGCCCGACCGGCGTGGGTTCGCCTACGGCACCCTGCCCGGACATCCGGAGACCGGTGAGGAACTGTTCGCGGTCCGCTACGACCCGGCCGACGGCTCGGTGCACGCCGAGGTGACGGCGTTCGCCCGGCACGCCACGTGGTGGAGCCGCCTCGGCGGGCCGGTCACCCGGCTCGCCCAGCGGATCATCACCCGCCGCTACCTGAAGGCGGTATGACTACGTGCTGCCCTGCAGCAACCGCGCCACGTTCGCCTTCAGCTCGTCGGTGCCGAAGGTGAGTTCCTCGGCGGTGGTGGCGTAATCGAGGGTCATCATCACCTGGCGCTCGAGCTGGATGTTGAGGATGCGCTTGGTGGACTCGACGGCCTTCTGCGGCAGGTCGAGGATCTTCTTCGCCGCCGCGATCGCCTCGGTGAGCGGATCGGCCACCACGTGGTTGGCCAGCCCGAGCTCCACGGCCTTGGCGGCCGGGATGCGTGCGCCGGTCAGCGCGTACTCCTTGGCCTGCAGGATGCTCATCTGCATGGGCCAGATCAGCGGCCCGCCATCCGCGGCGACCAGACCGACCTGCACGTGCGGGTCGGCCAGGAAGGCCTTCTCCGCCATGTAGACGATGTCGGACAGCGCCACCACGCTGCAGCCCAGCCCGACCGCGGGTCCGTTGACGGCGGCGATCACCGGAACCCGGCAGCGCGCCATGCCGATCACGATCTCGCGGCCGTCGGCGATGGTCTTGGCCCGCAGGTCGGCGTCCTCGCTGATCTGCTTGATGTAGTTGAAGTCACCGCCGGCCGAAAACGCCTTGCCCGCACCGGTGATCACCGCGGCCCGTGCGGTGCGGTCCAGGCTCAGCCTGCTCCACAGCCGGGCCAACCCGACGTGCAGATCATCGTTGACGGCATTGAGTTCCGCGGGCCGGTTCAGCGTGATCAGGCGCAGCGGGCCGTCGGCCTCGACCTGGATCTCCTTGGGCATGTCGTACATGTCACACCGCCATTCTGAGGATTCGGCCCGCGATGATGTTCTTCTGGATCTGCGAGGTGCCGCCCATGACACTCTGCGAGCGGCTGTAGAGATAGGTGTTGAACAGGTCGATGTCGGTGGTGCCGGTCTGGGCCAGCACCGCATGCCCCACCGACTGCTCGACCCAGGTCATCAACAGCTTGTCGATGGAGCCTTCCGGCCCGTGCGAGATGCCGTCGAGTTGCTCGGACAGCCGTCGCCGCACATGCTGGCGCAGCACCTGTACCTGCACGGTGGCCCAGGCCAATTCGTCACTCGGCTCGCTCTTGCGGGCGAGTTGGTTGACCGTCTTCTCGTAACGCGCCGCGTATCCGAGGGTGGACGGCTCACGCTCGTGACCGACGACCGTCATCGCCAGCGCCCAACCGTCGCCCGGGTTTCCGACCATCTGGCTTGCGGGCACCCGGGCTCCGTCGAAGAGCACCTGGCCGAACTCGTTGCTGACACCGTTGATCATCTTCAGCGGCCGCTGCTCGATGCCCGGCTGGTGCATGTTGACCAGGAACGCCGAAATACCCTTGTGCCGCTTGACATTCTTGTCGGTGCGGGCCAGCAGGAGGCACCAGTCGGCGACATCGGAGTAACTGGTCCAGATCTTGTGCCCGTTGATCACGTACTCGTCACCATCGAGGGTGGCGGTGGTGGTCAGCGAGGCCAGGTCCGACCCGGCGCCGGGCTCGGAGAAGCCCTGGCACCAGCGCTCGGTCCCGTCGATCATGCCCGGCAGGAAACGCTGCTGCACGTCCTTGCTGGCGTGCCGTCCCAGGCCGGTCACCAGGTAGCCCAGGCTGGGCCGCGGCGGGGCGCCGACCCGGGCCAGTTCCTCGTCGACGATGACATCGTAGACCGGGGGCAGCTCGAGACCGCCGAATTCCTTGGGCCAGGTGGCACCGAAAAACCCTGCCGCGTGCAGGGATTGGTGCCACTCCCCCTGGCGGGCCCAGTACTCCTCGGTGGATTTCGGGAAGTTGGGCGCCTGTTCGGTCAGCCAGGCGCGCAACCGCTCCCGGAAGGCCAGTTCGGCTTCGGAGTCACGAAAGTCCAACGGAGATCTCCTTCAACGACACCGGCCACAGACCGGTGGACACCAATACCCGGCGCAGGTGGACATGGGCCGCGCACTCCCAGGTGTTGCCGATCCCGCCGTGCACCTGGATCGACGTCTCACAGATGGTGTGCGCGGATTTCGCGCAGTACACCTTGGCGACGCGGGCGGCTTCGGCCGCGACACCGGGCTCCTCCTCGTCGACCGCCCACGCGGCGTAGCGCAGGATGCTGACCGAGCCCTCGATGAGCACCAGGCTCTCGGCGAGCAGGTGCGCCACCGCCTGGTAGGAGCCGATGGCCTTGCCGTACTGCTCGCGCACCTTGGCGTAGTCGCAGGCCAGGTCGAACGCCCCGCGGGCCGCACCGAGAATGTCGGCGGCGGTCACCACCAGCGCCAGCGCCTGGGCCCGCTGGGGATCGATCTCACCCACCACCGCGGCGCCGCCGGACACCGGCGCGGCCCATCGGGTCAGGTCCACACCGGGGCCGGCTTCACCGAGATCGGCGATGGTGACGCTGCCGCCGTCGAGCCAGACTCCGCGGCCGAGCCCGCGGGCATCGGGTGCGATGCCGGCGAAGACGACCGTGGCGTCGCCGTGTCCCAGATCGTCGGCGAGCACCGGGCCGAGAAACGGCACGTCGACCAGTCCGCGCCCGAACTCCTCGGCGACCAGCGCCACCTCCACGCCGGAGGCGCCGTCGGAGCGCAGCGAGCGCCAACCGGTGGCCGCCACCGTCTTCTCCAGCCGGGCGACGCGGTCCCCGTCGTCCAGTTCGCCGACGGCTCCCGGGCCGAGATCATCGGCCAGTTTTGCGGCCGCATCCCGCAATTGTTGCTGCTCACTGGTCAGCCGAACATCCATGAGAGGAGCCTATCCTTTCTGGAGAATCCGATTCTCATCAGGCCAGAACTTTACTATCACACGGCCGATTGTCACAGCCCGCCGGCCAACGCCCAGGCTCGTTCGGCCAGTCCGCGGTAGCGGTCCCGGAACAGATCGGTGCCCGCACGCGCATCGGAGGCGTTCCCGTCCAGCCCGCGCCGCCACACCCCGGCCACGATCGACGCCAGCCGGAACATCGAGAACACCACAAAGATGGGCAGATCACCCGGCATGTCCCGGCCGGCCTCCCGGCAGTACTCGGCCACGAACTCCGACTCGTCGGGCATCCCGGTGCCGGCCAGATCCTCGCCCGCGACCCCCATCAGCGGGTCCGCGTCACCGGGCAGGTGATAGGTCATCGCCGCGTAGCCCAGGTCGGCCAGCGGGTGGCCGATGGTCGCCAGTTCCCAGTCCAGCACCGCGACGATGCGCGGTTCGGTGGGATGCAGCAACACATTGCCCAGCCGGTAGTCGCCGTGCGCGATGCACGCGTCGTCCCCGTCGGGCAGGTGCGCGGGCAGCCACGCCGCCAGCCGGTCCATCTCGGCGCATTCCTCGACCTTGACGGTCTCCCACGTCCTGGTCCACAGCGCGACCTGCCGGGCCAGATAGCCGTCGGGCCGCCCGAAATCCGTGAGCCCGACCGCCCGCCAGTCCACCTTGTGCAGGCGGGCCAGCACCTGGGCCAGGTCGCGGTACACCGCGGCCCGTTCGGCCGGCGTGCCATCGCGGAGCACCCGGTCGGGGAAGATTCTGCCCGGCACATGGTCCATCACGAAGAACGGCGTGCCCAGCACCGATTCGTCGGTGCACATGGCCCGCATCCGGGGCACCGGCACGTCGCTGTCGGCCAGCGCGGACATCACCCGGTACTCCCTGCCGACATCGTGTGCGCGCGGCAGCAGGGTACCGGGCGGCTTCTTACGCAAGACGAATTCCCCACTCGCACTGAGTACATGAAAGGTCGGGTTGCTCTGTCCGCCCTGAAACTGCCGTATCTGCAGCGGCCCGTCGATGCCGTGGTCGCCCAGATAACGGAGCAGTGCCGCGTCGTCGAAGCGGTGCTGGGGCAGGACGTCGACGAGTTCGGGTACACCGGACATCTCGGCAGCGTCTCACATCCGTTAACCCGGCCGACGCTCATTGCGCGCGCGATGTGCACGAACCCCTGACAGACTCCTTGCATGACCGATCTTGTTGCGCCCTCCCCCGCCGCCGAACGCGCCCGCACCGGGCTGTCCTCCGACGCCCTGCGCCGCGCGATCATCGACCATGTGCGGTACTCCATCGGCCGCCCGGCCGCGGCGCTGCGGCCCGAGCACTACTACCGGGCGCTGGCGCTGGCGGTGCGGGACCGCATGCAGGACAATCGGGTTGACTCCACCCAGACCTCGCTTGACCTGGGCAGCAAGGTCACCTGCTACCTGTCCGCGGAGTTCCTGATGGGACCGCAACTGGGCGCAAACCTGCTCAACCTCGGCATCGAGGCCGCCGCGCGGGACGCACTCGCCGAGCTGGGACAGGACCTCGACGAGGTGCTGGCCTGCGAGGAGGAGCCAGGACTCGGCAACGGCGGCCTGGGCCGGCTGGCGGCGTGCTACCTCGATTCGCTGGCCACCCTGGAACGGCCCGCCATCGGCTACGGCATCCGTTACGAGTTCGGCATCTTCGACCAGGAACTGCACGACGGCTGGCAGGTGGAGAAGACCGACAACTGGCTGGACGCCGGAAACCCCTGGGAGATCGCCAAACCCGATGTCAGTTACCTGGTGAACTGGGAGGGACACACCGAGCACTACCTCGACGACGCCGGCGTGGCCCGGATCCGCTGGTGGCCCGGCCGGGTGGTCAAGGGCGTCGCCTACGACACCCCCATCCAGGGGTACGGCGTCAAGACCTGCAATGTGCTGACGCTGTGGAGCGCCCGCGCGGTGCAGGAGTTCGCCCTGGACGCCTTCAACACCGGGGATTACTACAAGGCCGTCGAGGAGGAGGTCAGCGCCGAGACCGTCACCAAGGTGCTCTACCCCAACGACGAGCCGGACGCCGGCAAGCGGCTGCGGCTGCTGCAGCAGTTCTTCTTCGTCTCGTGTTCGTTGCAGCACGTCGTGCACATCATGGATGATCTGGCCGACGCCTCGCTGCACGACCTGCCTGAGCGATTTGCGTTGCAGCTCAACGATACTCATCCCTCGATCGGCGTCGCCGAGCTAATGCGGATCCTGGTCGACGAGCGCCGTCTGGAATGGAACGAGGCCTGGGCGATCACGGTGGCCACCTTCGGCTACACCAATCACACCCTGCTGCCGGAGGCCCTGGAGAAGTGGCCGCTGGAGCTCTTCGGTGAGAGCCTGCCGCGGCACCTGGAGATCATCTACGAGATCAACAACCGTTTCCTCGACGAGGTGCGCGCCCGCTTCCCCGGGGACGAGGACCGGGTGCGCCGGATGTCGCTGATCGGCGAGGACGGCGGCAAGAGCGTGCGGATGGCCCACCTCGCCACCGTCGGCAGCCACGCCATCAACGGTGTGGCCGCGCTGCACTCCGAACTGCTCAAGGAAAGCGTGCTCAAGGACTTCTACGAGTTGTGGCCCGAGCGGTTCTCGAACAAGACCAACGGCGTGACACCGCGGCGCTTCGTCGCGCTGTCCAATACGGGCCTGCGCGGGTTGCTGGACCGCCGGATCGGCGACGGCTGGCTGACCCACCTGGACCGGCTGCGCGGGCTGGAAGCCTTCATCGAGGATGACGCCTTCCGGCAGGAGTGGCGGGATGTCAAGCGGGCCAACAAGGCTCGACTGGCGGAGTTCGTCCGCGCCGAGACCGGGGTCCAGCTGGACCCGACCTGGTTGTTCGACATCCAGGTCAAGCGGATCCACGAGTACAAGCGCCAGCACCTCAACGTGCTCAATATCGTCACCCAGTACCTGCGGATCAAGAACAACCCGGGCATCGACATGGCCCCGCGGGCGTTCATCTTCGGCGGTAAGGCCGCGCCCGGATACTTCCTGGCCAAACGCATCATCAAGCTGATCACCGCGGTCGGCGACATGATCAACTTCGATCCGGAGGTCAACGGGTACATGAAGGTGGTGTTCCTGCCGAACTTCAACGTGCAGAACGCCCACCTGATCTACCCCGCGGCCAACCTCTCCGAGCAGATCTCGACCGCAGGCAAGGAGGCCTCCGGCACCGGCAACATGAAGTTCATGATGAACGGTGCCCTGACCATCGGCACCCTCGACGGTGCCAATGTCGAGATCCGCGAGGAGGCCGGCGCGGAGAACTTCTTCCTGTTCGGCCTCACGGTCGACGAGGTCGAGGCGCTCAAACACGACGGCTACCGCCCGGCCTCCTACGTCGCCGCGAACCCGGAACTGCGTGCCGTGCTCGACCTGATTGCCGGTGGGCACTTCTCCCACGGGGACACCGAGGTGTTCCGGCCCCTGGTCGACAACCTCACCCACGACGATCCTTTCCTGGTGCTCGCCGACTACGCCTCCTACGTGGAGTGCCAGGATCGGGTGAGCGCCGCCTGGCAGGACCGCGACGCCTGGTCGCGGATGTCCATCCTCAATGCCGCCCGCAGCGGGAAGTTCTCCTCCGACCGCGCCATCGAGCAGTATTGCGACGACATCTGGGGTGTACGCGCCGTACATGTGAAAGCCGCCAACAACGGGTAGACCGTTAGGTATGACTGCACCGACTGAATCTGTACCGCTCTCCGACGATGAGGTCGCCCTGCTCGACGCGTACTGGCGGGCGGCCAACTATCTGTCGGTCGGGCAGATCTATCTGCTGGACAACCCGCTGTTGCGCGAGCAGCTGCTCGCCGAGCATGTCAAACCCCGGCTGCTCGGGCACTGGGGCACCACCCCGGGCCTGAACCTGCTCTATGCGCACCTGAACCGGGTGATCACCCAACGCGATGCCGACGTCATCTTCATCACCGGGCCGGGCCACGGCGGGCCGGGCCTGGTGGCCAACGCCTACCTGGAGGGCACCTACTCCGAGGTGTACACCGGGATCGGCCAGAACGCGGTGGGCATGCAGAAGCTGTTCCGCCAGTTCTCCTTCCCCGGCGGCATCCCCAGCCATGTGGCGCCGGAGACCCCGGGCTCCATCCACGAGGGCGGCGAACTCGGGTATGCACTGGTGCACGCCTACGGCGCCGCGTTCGACAACCCGGACCTGGTGGTGGCCGCCGTCGTCGGCGACGGGGAAGCCGAGACCGGCCCACTGGCCGCGAGCTGGCATTCCAACAAGTTCCTCGACCCGGTGCGCGACGGCGCGGTGCTGCCGATCCTGCACCTCAACGGCTACAAGATCGCCAACCCCACCGTGCTGGCCCGCATCCCGGCCGACGAGCTGGATTCCCTGATGCGTGGCTACGGCTACGTGCCCATCACCGTCGCCGGCGACGAGCCCGCCGATGTGCACCGGCAACTGGCGGCCGCCCTCGATGACGCGTTCGACCAGATCGCCGCCATCCAGCGCGCCGCCCGCGAGGACGGCCAGACCGGCCGGCCACTGTGGCCGATGATCATCCTGCGCACGCCGAAGGGGTGGACCGGGCCCCGCGAGGTGGACGGTAAGAAGGTGGAGGGCACCTGGCGTTCCCACCAGGTGCCACTGTCCGAAACCCGGACCAATGCGGAGCATCTCGAAGCTCTCGGCACCTGGCTGCAGAGCTACCACCCCCAGGAGCTGTTCGACGACAGCGGTGCGCTGCGCCCGGACCTGAGGGCAATCGCGCCCGCCGGTGACCGGCGGATGAGCGCCAATCCGCACGCCAACGGCGGTGTGCTGCTGCGCGAGCTGGATCTGCCCTCCATCGCCGACTACGCCGTCGAGGTGCCGAGCCCGGCAACCTCCACCGGTGAGGCCACCAAGGTGCTCGGCACCTTCCTGCGCGATGTGATCGCCCGCAACGCCGACAACTTCCGGCTGATGGGTCCCGACGAGACGGCGTCGAACCGGCTCTCGGCAGTCTTCGATGCCACCGACAAGGCTTGGCAGGCAGAGCAATCCGAGGATGACGAGCATCTGGCCCCGGACGGCCGGGTGATGGAGGTGCTCTCCGAGCATCTCTGCCAGGGCTGGCTGGAGGGGTACCTGCTGACCGGTCGGCACGGGTTCTTCAGCTGCTATGAGGCCTTCGTCCACATCGTCGATTCCATGGCGAACCAGCACGCGAAATGGCTGGCGACCACCAACACGCTCCCCTGGCGTCGGCCCATCGCGTCACTGAACTATCTGCTGACCTCGCATGTCTGGCGCCAAGACCATAACGGCGCCTCGCATCAGGATCCGGGCTTCATCGACCACATCGCCAACAAGCGGCCCGAGGTGGTGCGGGTGTACCTGCCGCCGGACGCCAACAGCCTGCTGTCGGTGGCCGATCACTGCCTGCGCAGCCGCCAGTACATCAACGTCATCGTCGCCGGTAAGCAGCCGGCGCTGAACTACCTGAGCATGGACGAGGCCGTCGCGCACTGCGCCCGCGGCGCCGGCATCTGGGAATGGGCGGGCTCCGAACACGGCACCGACGCCCCCGACGTGGTGCTGGCCTGCGCCGGCGACATACCGACGCTGGAAACCGTTGCGGCAGCCGATATTTTGCGCCGGAAGCTGCCAGGGTTGTCGGTGCGCGTGGTCAATGTGGTGGACATCATGCGGCTGCAGCCGCAGTCCGAGCATCCACACGGGATGACCGATCACGAGTTCGATGCGTTGTTCACCACCGACACTCCGATCATCTTCGCCTACCACGGTTATCCGTGGCTGATCCACCGGCTGGCCTACCGGCACGCCAACCACAGCCAGCTGCACGTCCGCGGCTTCAAGGAGCGCGGCACCACCACGACACCGTTCGACATGGTGATGCTCAACGACCTGGACCGGTTCCATCTGGTGATGGACGTCATCGACCGCGTCGACGGGCTGGGCAGCAACGCCGCGGGCCTGCGCCAGGAGATGGTCGACGCCCGGCTGGCCGCCCGCGCCTACACCCGCGAACACGGCGAGGACGATCCGGTGATCAGCGGCTGGGGCTGGGACTGGGATTGGGAGCGCATAAACTGACGTTTCGGGGCATTTGTGCGGGGTAGCCGGTGGAGACCGACAACCGAAAGGAACACCGCATGAATGCCAAGAAGTTCATCGCCGCCAGCGGTGCCGTCGCCGGCACCGCCACTGCCCTGTTCACCGCAGCCTCGGCGGCCGCCTATCCCGAGACCAGCACGTTCGGAACCCAGCAGCAACTCGATGATGCCGGCGGGGCCGTCGTGACGGCGTGGACGGTCAGCGAACTGCGCCCGAGTTCCGACGCCGTCGCCTTCCCTGTGCAGGGCGCACTGTGGGAGGCCACCGCGACGGTCGATGCGGTACACGGCACGGTCACACCGGTCGTCCCGAACTTCAACGCCCGTGACGACGAAGGCACCAATTACCGGGCACTCGCCACCGTGGCGACGCCGCTGGGCGTGAATCCCGCGCCGCTTGCCGAGGGCGCCACCGAGACCGGCAAGGTCTACTTCGACGTCGTCGGACCGACACCCGACGAAGTCGTATACAGCAATGGTGTCGAGGATCTGCTGATCTGGGAGTGACCGTCCCCCAGCGGTATTGACCGACGAGAACAGGAGAACTCCGTGGTAGAGACGCCGACGCGCCATAGTGGATCCACCACCCGAACGGTCGCGAACTGGGTGCTCGGCGTCGCCACGGTGCCCGCCGCAGTCGCCATCGTCGTGGCGCTCTACGGGCAGATCCTGGGCACCGCAGGATGCAGCCCGGGCAGCTGCGCCACCCTCAGCGAGAACTCGTTCACGCTCATCCAGTACGGCGTTCCCGTGGTGGCCGTGCTGACCGTGGTGGCCTCCTTCTTCACCGCACGCAAGCGCGGGGGCGTCATCGTCCCGATCGTCGCGTGGGCCCTGTTGATCCTGGCGGCGGTCGTGCTGGTCACCGCGTTCCCGTAGCCGCCCGGCAGTTGCTGGGATACGCGGCCGCCTCGCCGCACAGTGTCCGCTGAACGTACGACAGAATGTGCGAATTCCGTGCGCATAGCGCACAAAACACCCCTTGACGGGGACCGGCGCAAGCCCGCAAGTGCGGGTAACTAGGGTGCTACCCATAGTTGCTGACTTCCGACACTGAGGGGTTCCGTGGACCTGGAGGGCCTGATCGGCGGGGGGCTGTCCCTCCTCGGCGGCGTCGCCAAGCGGACTCCGCTCGCCGGTGACGTGCTGCCGCTGCTCGCCGACGCCGAGCGCGCGGTGGTGCGGGTGATGCGCAGGCACCTCACCGACCTCGATCCGCCCGCCGCGGTGACCTCCGGGGAGGAGGAACAGACCCTCACCCCGAATCAGCTGCTGCGCACCTTGCTGGACCGGTCGATGTACACCAGCCCCGACAAGAGCCGCGACATCCTTTACCTGGCTCTGCTGCAGGCGCTGGTGCCCGATGAGGCACGGATACTGGCCGCCCTCTCCGACGGCTCCGCCTATCCCGTCATCCACGTGGCCGAACCGGGAACCGGAGGCAGCGCCGCCTACGCGCTCAAGAACGCCTCGACGGTGGGCCGTTCCGCGGGGGTGTCGCTGCCGCGTCACACCCCGCTGTACCTGACCCGGCTGCTGCGGCTCGGCCTGGTGCGACTGGGCCCGGAGGCCTCGTCCATGTACGACGAATACGAAATGTTGCTGACCGACTCTGCGGTGAACATCGCCATGGCCACCGCGCGACGCGGTGTCCGATCCGCACGGGTGGTCCGGCGCACCGTGCGCATCAGCGATCTCGGTCAAGAGTTGTGGGAGGCAGCGAAGTGAACGACTTCTGGGAGAACGCGTTCTCCTATCCGTTGTGGGTGTACTTCACCATCCCGTTCGGCGCGGCCTTCGTCGGCTGGATCACCAAGATCCTCGCGCTGAAGATGATGTTCTACCCCGTGGAGTTCAAGGGCATAAAGTCCTATTTTCGGCTGGCAGGGCCAGATCCCTCGGCGCGCCCCGAAAATGGCTGCGGTGGCGGTCGATTCGCTGACCTCCGGGATCCTGAAACCCGAGGAACTCTTCGACAAGATCGACCCGGACGAGTTGGTCAAGGAACTCGGCGAACCGCTGCGCGAGGCCGCCGAGGAACTCGTCGACACGATGATGATGTCGTTCCAGCCACAGGTCTGGCGTGCCACACCCGATCAGGTGAAGGACCTCATCGTCAGCAATGTCGAGGGTCGCATCCCGTCCGCGGCACGCGGAATGTTCGAGGAGTTCCGCGGCCAGGTCGACCAGATCTTCGATATCAAGCACATGGTCGTCACCAACCTGGTGCGCGACAAGGCAACCCTGAACGCCGTTTTCGAGGACATCGGCCGACCGGCCTTCACCTTCCTGATCAGATCCGGGCTGGTCTTCGGATTCATCATCGGCCTGGTCCAGATGCTGGTCTTCGGTGTCACCGGCTGGCACCTGGCGCTGCCGCTGTTCGGCCTGCTGACCGGTGGCCTCACCGACTGGGTGGCGCTGCAGATGATCTTCCGGCCACTGGAACGCAAGAACGTGTTCCTCGGCATCAGGTGGCAGGGCGTGTTCCAGGCCCGTCGCAAAGAGGTCATCCGCGGGTACGCCGCGCTGATGGCCCGGGAGATCTTCACCCCGAAGGCCATCATGGAAAGCCTGCTCACCGGGCCCATGTCGGACAAGTTCTTCGACATCGTGCAGGCCGAGATCGGCCGCACCATCGACGATCAGATGGGATTCGCGGGCCGGGTGGTCAATGTGCTCGGCGGCCGCCAGTACCAGGAGATGAAGGTACAGATCGCCAACTCGATCATCGAGAAGCTCCCGGAGACGTCGTCCTATATCGAGCAGTACGCGGCCAGCCGCCTCGACCTGGAGAACGTGATGGTCGAGAAGATGGACGATCTGGATTCGCAGTCCTACGAGAACCTGTTGCGGCCGGCCTTCAAGGACGACGAATGGATCATCGTGGTGTTGGGTGCGGCCCTCGGATTCCTGTGCGGTGAGCTGCAATTGCAGTTGATCCTGTTGCTCGCGGGCTGAACCGAATCAGGCTGCGCGCAGACCTTGCCGGAATGTCCGGTCGTCGGCGACCGTTGTGTGGTGAAACCGTGCACCGTGAGGAGATCTCGTGGCTGATCGCCCGACCCGCCTGCACCTCGGCGTCGCCCTGGACGGCACCGGCTGGCATCCGGCGTCGTGGCGGCAGCCCGATGCCCGGCCCGCGGACCTGCTGACCGCGCCCTACTGGACCGACCTGGTCGTCGAGGCCGAGCGGGGTGTGTTGGACTTCGTCACCATCGAGGACGGGCTGGTGCTGCAGTCCGATCATCCGTGGCGACCCGATCGGCGCACCGACCGCGTCCGCGGTCGGCTCGATGCCGTTCAGATCGCGGCCCGGGTGGCGCCCAGGACCCGCCACATCGGGCTGATCCCCACCGCCATCACCACCCACACCGAGCCGTTCCACCTGTCCAAGGCGGTGGCCACACTCGACTATGTCAGCGGCGGGCGGGCGGGCGTGCGGGTGCAGGTGTCGGCCAATCCCGAGTCCGCGGGACATTTCGGGCGCGAGGTGGCCGATGACGCGCTGGCCGAGGCCGCCGACCATGTCGAGGTGGTGCGCCGGCTGTGGGACAGCTGGGAGGACGACGCCGAGATCCGCGATGCCGCCACCGGCCGGTTCATCGATCGGGACAAGCTGCACTACATCGACTTCCGGGGCCGCTGGTTCTCGGTCAAGGGCCCCTCGATCACCCCGCGGCCGCCGCAGGGCCAGCCGCTGGTGGCCGCGCTCGGTCACGGCGATCCCGCCTACCGGTTGATCGCCGGCGGCGCCGATCTCGGGTTCATCACCCCGCGCAGCGCCGACGAGGTGGCCGGCATCATCGAGACCATCACCGCGCTGCGCACCGACAGCACCACCCCGCTGCGCATCCTGGCGGATCTGGTGGTGTTCCTCGCCGACACCGCGACCGCGGCCGCGGCGCACCGCGCGCAGCTGGATGAGGCGCTGGGCCGTGAATACATCAGCGATGCCGAGGTTTTCGTCGGCACCCCCGCGCAGCTGGCCGACCTGCTCCAGCAGTGGCAGGCCGCCGGCGCCGACGGTTTCCGGTTGCGGCCGGCCAGCATTCCGCACGATCTGCAGCAGATCACCGGCGCCCTGGTGCCCGAGCTGCAGCGCCGCGGCGCCTTCCGCGGCGGCTATGAGCACGCCACCCTGCGCGGCCTGTTCGGACTGTCCCGGCCCGCCAACCGGTACGCGACCTCATGAGCAAGCAGATTCACCTCGCCGCGCACTTCCCCGGTGTCAACAACACCACGGTGTGGAGCGACCCGGGTTCGGGCAGTCACATCGACTTCGGGTCGTTCACCCATTTCGCGCAGACCGCCGAGCGCGGCAAGTTCGACTTCCTCTTCCTGGCCGAGGGTCTGCGCCTGCGCGAGCAGGGTGGGCAGATCTATGACCTCGATGTGGTCGGGCGCCCGGACACGTTCACCGTGCTCGCCGCGCTGGCCGCGGTCACCGAACGGCTCGGGCTGACCGGCACCATCAATTCGACGTTCAACGAACCCTATGAGGTGGCCCGGCAGTTCGCGTCGCTGGATCACCTGTCCGGCGGGCGGGCCGCCTGGAACGTCGTCACCTCGTGGGATGCCTTCACCGGCGAGAACTTCCGGCGGGGCGGGTTCCTCGCCGAGGACCAGCGCTACGCCCGCGCCGAGAGTTTCCTGGCCGCCGCACACACCCTGTTCGATTCGTGGCGCGGTGACGAGATCATCGCCGACAAGGACACCGGCGCGTTCCTGTCCGACCCCGACGCCGGCAGATTCTCCTACCGGGACGACCATTTCGACATCTCCGGGCGGTTCAACGTTCCGTGCAGCCCGCAGGGCAGGCCGGTGATCTTTCAGGCCGGCGACTCCGATCACGGCCGCGAGTTCGCGGCCCGCGCGGCCGATGCCATCTTCTCCCGGCACGCGACGCTGGCCGAGGGTCGGGCGTTCTATGCCGATGTCAAGGCGCGACTGGCCGGCTACGGCCGGCGGCACGATCAGCTGTTGATCCTGCCCGCGGCGACGTTCGTGCTCGGTGACACCGATGCCGAGGCCGCCGATATCGCGCACGAGGTCAGGTTGGCTCAGGTGTCCGGGGCCACCGCGATCAAGTTCCTGGAGCAGCTGTGGAACCGCGATCTGTCCGACCATGACCCCGACGGGCCGTTGCCCTCGGTCGACCCGGTCGTCGGGGAGAACACCCTCGCACGGGGTCGCGCCAGCGTGCGGATGCACCGTGATCCGGTCGCCGTCGCCGACGAGTGGCGCGCCAGGGCCGAGGCCGAAAACCTCAGTAGCCGTGAGCTCATCATCGAGGTGACCGGCCGGCAGAACTTCATCGGCTCACCGGAGACGGTGGCCGAGGAGATCAACACGTTGGTGCAGGCCGATGCCAGTGACGGTTTCATCCTGGTACCGCATGTCACCCCGGCCGGGCTCGATCCGTTCGTCGACAAGGTGGTGCCGCTGCTCCAGGAGCGCGGGGTGTTCCGGGCCGAGTACGAGGGCACCACCCTGCGCGAGCACCTCGGTCTGGGGCCCGAGGTCAGCCCACCTCGGTAGGCGCCTGCGACACCTTCACCAACTGCACGACCGGCTTGTCCGGCACCTCGTCGGCGAGGAACCAGCGGAACGCCAGGTTGCCCCGCGGATAGTCCAGCGTCGTCAGCGAATTGGGGTGCTCAGTCACACCGCGGGACACCACCACGGTGACCGAGCCGTCGGCGTTGGGCACCGCGGTGTGGCCGTTGAGCGAACTGCGCGCATCCCGCACGCCGGGCGTCGCCATGAACTGATTCCAGACCACCAGGTTCCAGAACCGGCACCCGGGTGGCCGGTGGGTGATCACCAGCGCCTCGTCCTCGGCAAGATCGAAACTGCCGTAGCCGTAGCAGGCATCGCGCGCCGACCACCCGAAGTTGGCGTCCGGCACCTGGTAGGGCGCCGCGAAATCGTTGGCCGCCATGGCGGTTTCATGACCGAGTTCGTGCTGGTCGGCGACCTTGGCGCCGACGGCCAGCGGCAGGATCGCGAACATGGTGCGCATCCAGGCCGCGCTCGCGCGCAGCGCCGAGGCCGTCTCGGTGTCGCCGTGCCGGAACGGTTCCGGTGCGTCGAGCGCCTCGATGTGCCAGGTGACCGCGGTGCCGGTATGCGGGTCGGCCTGATAGTCGCGGGTCATCAGCACGGCGGCATCGGGCTCGGGACCGAACTCGAAGCTGAAATTCCCGTCGGCGTCGAAATCCAGGTCGTCATCGCGAAAGACCGCGATGATCCGGTCCGACCAGGCCCCGGGTGCCGGTTCGTTGTAGGCGGTGACCGAGAAGTACACACTGTCACCACGATTGCCGGTGATCCGGTACCGGCGTTGCGGGTCGACCGGGCAGATGAAATAGATGGCGTCTGTGTTGTCCCCGCCCCAGCGCCGATCCGGCCGCCACGGCGAGTTGACCTCCAACCACTGCGGGCGGCTCGGGTCGGCGAACAGGTAGGTGTCCAGCGCGACGCCCAGCGTGGTGGCCAGCATCCGGTAACCGTCGCCGATGTGGCGGTCGTCGGTCACCGCCTTGTCCCCCTCCAGGAACGAGCGGTCCAGGTCACCCAGGGTGTCCAGCAATTCCCGCCAGGCCGTCCTGGATTGAGGTTCAACCGATTCGTGTGTCATGTACTGATTCCTCTCACGATCAGGGTGGCGGTGCGCTCGATCCACGCATCGTCGGGGACGGCACCGCGGGCGAGCAATGCCACAAAGGTGATACCGGCTATCGATTCGGCAAGGTCGGTGGCGGTGACATCGGCGCGCATCTCGCCGCGGGCCACCGCGGCGTCGAGATACTCACCGAGGCCGCGCACGAGGATGTCACCGAAGCGTTCCAGCAGGGTGGTGTGCAGTGCCGGGTCGGCGGCCATCTCTCCGACCAGGCCGGGTAGTGCCGCGCGGGCAGCGGGGGTGGCGAACACGGCCAGCGTGCGGCGCACCATCTCCCGGATGTCTCCGAACAGCGTTCCGGTGTATGGCAATTCGGTGCTGGCATCGAGCGGGAAGACCGCCTCATGCACCAGGGCTGCCTTGCTGGACCAGCGCCGGTAGATGGCCGGCTTGCTGGTCCCGGCGCGCACCGCGATCGCGCCGACGGTGAGTTCGGCGTAGCCGGTCTCACCGATCAATTCGGCGGTGGCGCGCAGCACGGCGTCATCGATCAGCGGATTTCGGGGTCGTCCGATCTCTGTCGTCATTACGGAACTCAGAGTAACATAAGTCGATGTGACCGACACCACAGCAGGACTCGTCCATCTCGACGACCTGGCCGAGCCGCGTTACAGCGCTGAGGCCCAACAGATCCGGGACATGATGTCCGCCATCGCGCCGGACTTCCCGTTGGACTCCGCAGTGCTGCACGCCCGCGCGCGGGCCGACACCGGGCTCACCGACTTCGGGCCCGACGACTACCGCGACCGTCTGGACCGGTACGTGGCCGAGCTGCGCGAGATCGACATGCACGGCCCCGGGGTGGTGAACTTCCACGCACAACTAGTGCAGTGGCTCAAGAATCGGCTGCTGTTGACCGACCTGCTGACGCGTCACCCCGAGATCCGCGATATCGAGGTGCTGCCGCCGGTGGTCATCGCCGGGCTGCCCCGTACCGGGACCACGCATCTGCACAACCTGCTGGCGGCTCCCCCGACGTTCCGCAGCCTGCCCTACTGGGAGGGCGTGGAGCCGTTTCCGTTGCCTGCCGAGGCGGGCCTGACGCCCGATCCCCGGGTGAGCAGGATGGACATGGCGGTACAGGTGATGGACACCCTGATGCCGCATTTCGCGCTGATGCACGAGATGACCACCGAGCATGTGCACGAAGAGATTCAGCTGCTGGCCAACGACTTCTCCACGATGCTGATGGAGACACTCGCCGACGTGCCGCGGTGGAGCGCCTACTACTGGTCGCGGGATCAGACGAGCTCGTATGAGTATCTGCGCACCCAACTGCAGGCATTGCAGTTCCTGCGCGGCGGGCGGCGCTGGGTGCTGAAATCGCCGCAGCACCTCGGCCAGCTCGCGGTGCTCGACGCCGTCTTCCCCGGTGTGATCGTCGCGTTCACCCACCGCGATCCGGTGCCGGTGGCGCTGTCCATGATCGCGATGATCACCTACAGCGAGCGGATGCACCGCGACCGGGTGGATGTCCCGCGGATCGCCGCGGGCTGGGTGAACCGGCTGGAGAAACTGCTGGGCGAGTGTGTGCGCCAGCGCGACGTCATTCCGGCCGGGCGCTCCGTCGATATCCGGTTCGACGATTTCATGGCCGACGAACTCGGTACCGCCGAACGGCTGTTCGCGTTGGCCGGCGAACCGTTCGACGAGCCGGTGCGCAGCGCGGTCACCGAGTACCTCGATGGTCACCGCCGCGGCAGGCTGGGCCGGGTCGCGACATCGGCGCAGATGTTCGGTCTCGACGAGGACGAGTTGCGGGCGCGGTTCGCCGAATACTCGCAGCGGTTCTTGGCCTGATGAAGGGACCAAAGTCCCTTCCGCCGGTGCCGCCCTGTTTCCTACTGTTGCCTCATGACCTACGTGATCGGCTCGGCATGCGTTGACGTGATGGACAAGTCGTGTGTGGCGGAATGCCCCGCGGACTGCATCTATGAAGGCGCCCGCTCGCTGTACATCAATCCGAACGAGTGCGTGGACTGCGGCGCCTGCAGAATTGCGTGCCGACTCGATGCGATCGAGTACGAGACCGATCTGCCCGAGGACGAGCAGGCCCACCTGGCCGACAATGCGGAGTTCTTCCTGACGGTGCTGCCGGGACGTGCTGCGCCGCTGGGTTCACCGGGCGGCGCGCACGCACTCGGGCCGGTCGGCGTGGACACCCCGTTGGTGGCGGCGATGCCGGCGCGGGACGTCCCGGCGCACTGACCGTCATCGCGCGGGCGTCGCTGCGGGGTAACCGATCTGGTCGACGATGGTGGTGTCCACCAGCGCATCGAAGGACGGGGCCTGGCGAATCATCCTCTCGCCGAGCAGGATCCGCATCCACCGATCGGTGGCGGCGGGATCGATGCGGGCGGTGTCCCAGGTGCGCGAACCCAGCATCCGGGCGCACGCCCTGCGCAGCGGTTCCACGGGAGTGTGGGGCCAGTGCTGTTCCAGCAACGGGTGCAGGTCGGTGAGGTCGACCGATCTCATCAGCCGCATCGCCTCCTCCAGCGCGGCGGTGAACGCCAGCAGCCGCCCGGACAGTTCGGCGAACCGGTCGGTGCGGCAGTAGTACACGCTGTTGGGCCCCAGCCCACCCGTCTCGGTGTACTCCTCGGCGATGTATCCGGTCCCCCTGTCCTGCAACACCTCGGCGTTGACGAGGTCGAGCACGATCGCGTCGCCCAGGCCCGCTTCGAAGAGTTCGATGAACATCGGGGTGGACAGATCACGCAGGAACGTGATGGAACCCGGGTCCACACCGGCCTCCCTGATCAGCCCGGCGGTGAACGCGTACGGCGCACTGCCGCCGATGCCGGGCGCCAGCACGGTTCTGCCGACCAATTCGGACCACGTGAAATCCGTGCGCGGGGTGCGGGTCACCAGCGCCTTGGGGAACTGGTGGTTCACCTGAGCGAACACGGTCAGCTCGCGCGGGGTGTTCCAGAACATCGCCGGCACCCACAGCCCGCCCAGTGCGACGTCGGCGGCTCCGCTGTCCAGGTCGTCGAGCACCCCGGTCCACGGGTCCTTGGCCGTGGCGCTCACCTGTAGATTGCGCTCGCCGAAGAGTCCGAGACTGTCGGCGTAGTACTGGGGCAGGTAGTTCGGGGCGTGCGCGGTGGCGGAGATATTGAGCTGCAACATATTCGGATTCCTTACTGGTGAGGTGGAGCGCGGTCAGGCGTTGACCAGAACCGGCTTCTCGGTGACGGTCTCGAGAGATTTGCCGAAGGTCTCCGGGCCGAAGCGGGCCGCGACCACCAACAGGGCGTACATACCGGCGATCATGGCGAACACGCCGGGGACACCGAAGCGGTCGAAGAAGAACAGTGCGGCGAACGGCATGACGGCGCCGGCCACGTTGCCGATTCCGTTGACCACGGAGGTGCCCATGGCGCGCACCGAGGTGGGGAACAGTTCCGGCGACCACACCGAGAGCATGGTGTTGAGCATCGTGGTGAAGAACTGGAAGATCATGCCCGGCACCAGGATCAGCGCAGTGGTATCGGCGAAGGAGGCAAAGCAGATCGCCGAGATGCAGCCCAATACCGCGGCGATGCTGACCGTCAGCCGCCGGGGCGCCTTACCCGCCAGGTAGGACGCCGCACAGGCACCGAACAGCGAGCCGATGTTCATGATCATGGTGAAGGCCAGCGAGTCCGACAGCGAGTAGCCGCGAGACACCAGCAGGATCGGCATCAGGAACAGCAGGGTGACCTGCGCGCCGAAGGACATCCAGGAGGCGGCGCCGATCGCGATGGTGCGCTTGAGGTTCTCGCCCTTGAATACTTCGGCGTAGCTGGACTTCACCGTGACCGGGATGTCGGAGATGGTGACGAACTGCCGGGTGGGGCCGGGGTTGCGCAGCCCCTTGATGCTTCCGGAGGCCAGCCGCGTCAGGCTCTTGTTGGCGTCTTCCACCCGGCCCTTGCTGAGCAGGAAGCGCGGCGACTCGGGCAGGTAGCGGCGGAAGAAGACGACCAGCACGGCGGGGACGGCCAGCATGACGTAGGTCCAGCGCCAGGCGCTGTCGTTGCCACCGAGTGCGCCGTTGAGCGGGCCGAGCACCAGCCAGAAGAAGCCGAACGAGGCGATGTTGCCGATGCCACCGGAGGAGATGTTCAGCGTTGCCAGCAGCGTGCCGCGGTGCCGGGTGGCGACGATCTCGGCGAGAATCGCCAGACCGACGGTGAATTCACCGCCCAGGCCGATGCCGACGATGAAGCGGCTGGCCAGCAGCATCTCGTAATTCACTGCGACGGCACTGATCAGACCGCCGAGGGTGTAGACGAGCAGGTTCAGGCTGAGCGCCATCCGCCGGCCCCAGCGGTCGGCGATGTAGCCGCCGATGATGCGTCCGGCGAGACCGCCCAGCACGGTGGCGGTGTTGATCATGGTGAGCTCTGCGTTGCCGATGCCGAACGACTCCTTGAGTAGGGGCCCCATGGCACCGGTGGAGTTCTGTTCCAGCGAATCGAAGAACAATCCGGCCATCAGCAGCAGGATCAGCGCGGCCTGGACTCGGCCGAAACCGATGCGGTCCAGGGCTGCGGTGAGGCCGGTGGAGACTGCGGGATCGGTACTGGGGTGGGTGATTTCAGGGGGGACGGTGGCGGTGCGACGGAAGGACATTGCGGACTCCAGGTGCGTGAGTGCGAAACACGATGGAGTCAGTTGTATACGAAGGCTGTTACGTAGCCGTTTTTCTACAGGGGGTTTCTGTTACGTACAGGAAAACATGAGTCAGATTGAAATACAATCCAACGGGTTAGGCGTCGCCGAACTTTTCCGCGAAGTACCGCTCGTCGCGCTGCAGGTGCTCATCCATCAGGTATCCCGCCTGTACCGCTGAACCGTTGACGATCGCCAGCGCCAGCACACGGTGATCCCCGACCGACGCGTCCGGATTGTGGCCCAACCCCCACTGCACCCGCCGGTTCACATTGGCGAGCATCTCTTCGAGTTGCCGGTTACCCGATGCCGCCGCGACCAGTTCGTGAAAGGACCGCCCGTGCGGCTGGCCGTCGTGGTGGTTTTCCTCGGCGACAGCGGTCAGTTCCCCGGCGAGGTCACCGCCATGGTTGGCGGCAGCCAGCTGGGCCGCCAGGATTTCCAGACCGCGGCGGATCTGCAGGAGCTCCCTGCTGTCCTGAACCAGCGTCTCCGAGACCGTCGCACCGCGGTACCGCACGATGGTCACGAATCCCTCGGACTGCAGCCGGGTCAACGCCTCACGCACCGGCACCCGCGAGACCCCGAATTGTTTGGCAATCGCCTCTTCGACCAGTCGTTCTCCCCCGGCCAGGCGGCCCGCCAAGATGTCCTCACGCAGCGCGTGCGCGATCGAGTCACCTGTCGATTCCACTCGGGACACCGGCTCTGTCATAAGAGGACCAGTATGGCGTGCGCCCAATCGATCATGCGTGATGTGGTTGCGGTCGATCCGAGAGTGTGGGAATCACCCGACTCTGGCGCACCAGTTCGGCCAGCGCGTCGTCGTCCCCGGCCGGCAGCGAGATCGTCAGCCCGTCGCACAGCCCGGCGTACCACTGGCCGAGCACCTCGGGGATCTCGTCGTAGGTACCTTGCGGCACCAGCTGTTCGAGTGCACCGAGGTCGGTGACACCGATGCGCTCGAGCTGGCGCCGGTAGGCGGGCGTGCTGTACAGGAACGCGAGTTCGCCACGGCGGGTGTCCCGTAGCGCGTCGATGCCCTTGTGCGTCGCGGCCATCAACGGCTGCGGATTGGCGATCACCCGCGGCGATCCACCGGCGAGTGCCGGCAGCGTCTGGGTGCGCAGGATCGTCGGATGGGAGCTGGTGGGGTGACAGACGAAGCCGTCGGCGACCTCGCCGGCCATGGCGACCATGCGCGCGTTGACGCCGCCGGTCCAGATGGCCGGCCCGGAATGATCCAGCGGGCCGGGATTGAAATAGGGCTGCAGTTTGTCGAAGGTGTAGTGCGCGC
Organism: Mycolicibacterium frederiksbergense; assembly: GCA_030499155.1. Lineage (GTDB taxonomy): Bacteria > Actinomycetota > Actinomycetes > Mycobacteriales > Mycobacteriaceae > Mycobacterium > Mycobacterium frederiksbergense_A. The sequence continues at coordinate 4,917,327 of JAUKNU010000001.1, forward strand.
CAACATAATTGAGCTTGTCCCCGGTCTGGAAGGCATGAAAGATCGCCCGTAGTGCGCGGATATGGTCGGCCATCCGGGACACCGGTTCGGACCACGCCGTAGAGAAGCGGCCGACGATGTTGCCGCGCACCTGGGAGGCGATGCCCAGCTGGAATCTGCCACCGGACAGTCGCGCCAGATCCCACGCCGCATAGGCGGTGATCATCGGGCTGCGCGGGAACGCCAGCACCATGCTGGTGCGCACGGTGATGTCGGTGGTGGCCTGCACTGCGAAGGCGGCCACCGTGAACGGGTCGTGGATGGTCTCCGAGACGTGCAGGGTGTCGAAGCCCAGACGTTCGGCGCGCGTGGCAAACGCGCCGATCTCGGCCGGGCCCAGGGTTGCCGGCGCGGTGGCCACCATTTCCACCCCTATGTCATAGCAGGGGAGGACGCTGAACCTTGGCGAAAGGGGACACAGATGATCGAGGTACTCACAGATATGCCGGACGGGGTGACCGGCATCCGGGCGTCCGGGCGGATCAGTGGCGAGGATTTCCGTGCGTTCGCGCCGACCATGGAGGCGCTCGGAGCCGCGAAAGAGATCCGCATCGTCGAGGTGATCGCGCCGGACTATGAGGGCTTCGGGCCCGGTGGCCTTGCCGAGGACCTGAAGATGGGGTTCGGCACGCTGCTGCAGCACCATTCGGCGTTCAAGCGGATCGCGGTGGTGTCCGACAAGGACTGGGTCCGCCACACCATGCATGCGCTGGGCTGGATGGTGCCCGGCGAGGTTGCGGTGTTCGGCCTCGATGAGCTGGACGAGGCCAAGCAGTGGGCGGCGGGATAGTCGTACGGGGTCAGCGCACCAGGAGTTGAATCTGCCCCCGAAAGCGTGCACGCTCTGCGGGCGGGACGGGTGGCGCGAACGCCACGACGACGGTCCCGGCCTGGAACAGACCCTGTCGGGCCGCAAACTTCTGGGCACGCCCCGTACTGGAAAAGGACTTGACCCGCACAGAGTCGGTCACGATGGACTGATCGCACCCTGCGTCGGGGCATTCGTACTTCGTGGTGTCCACCGGATGCGGCACCGGAAATCCCTCCCGGTCCAGCGCCTCCACCACCCCACGGGCGGTCAGTGCGTTCAGTTCACCGCCGCGCACCGCGGTTGCGGCGGCAGAGCCGTTCTCGGCCCGCTCCGCCGGGTCCGCGGGCGCGTCCATCGAGCATCCGCCGACTCCGACTCCAACCGCGATGCCCACGGTCAATACCTTGTACGGCAATCGCATTCAATCATCTCCTGTCTATCGTTTCCGGACTCGACGGCGCCGCCGGTTCGCCACCGGCCCGGGTGAATGCCGACAGTGCGCGAACCAGGCCTTGCCGGTCGGCGCTCGGCATCTGCGCCACGACGTCGGCGAGAGCGGTGCGCCGTACGGCTGTGACGGCGGTGACCACCTCACGCCCCCTCGCGGTGAGATCCACCACCAGTTCCCGCCGCGAATCCGGATTCTGCCGCCGATCGAGCAGCCCCGCGGCCACGAGCCGCTCCACCATGCGGCCCGTGGTGGAGGGTTGTACGTCGAGAAGGCCCGCCAGTGTCGCAAGCTTCACCGGCCCGTGGTTGGTCAGGATGACCAACGTCCGGAACTGCGGAATCGTCAGCGTCTCGTCGACATCGGCAATGGAGCGCGCCGATATCGCCACCAGCAGCCGGGACGCCGTCAGTAGCGCATCGGTGATCGCATCGATCGAGTCGTCGGCGTCGTGGCCGGTTGCGCTGGTCATTGCCCTCCTCTTCACTGACGGGTGCCCTCGATTTCAATGCATAGGCTAACTATTGCATACTGCAATAGTGGCTGTACGCGATGGTATGGGTCGGCGCCTGCGGGTGGCGCGATCGGTTTCGTGGGGCCGTTGGCTCCGCGAGGCCCCTTCTGCCCTGGTTCCGCTGGCGATAGCGATCGGGGCGATCACCGGGCTCGGAGCGGTTGGATTTCGTTGGCTGGTAACAGCTTTCACGCAGATGTTCACCGGCTACGCGGACTACTCGGGTCTCGGCCGGGTCGCCAGCACGCACTGGCCGCAACTGGGATTCTGGTTCCTGCTGCTGGCCCCGGTCATCGCCGGGGCGGTTTATGGGCCGTTGGTCCACCGGTTCGCCCCCGAAGCGCGCGGGCATGGCGTCCCGGAGGTGATGTACGCGGTCAGTCATCGCGGCGGCCGAATAGCCCCTCAGGTAAGCCTGGTCAAGGCGCTGGCCTCGGCACTATGCATCGGTGGCGGCGGCTCGGTCGGCCGGGAAGGACCCATCGTGCAGATCGGGTCGGCCGCCGGGTCGACACTGGCACAGCTGCTGCGCCTCGATGTCCCGCGGATGCGGTTGCTGGTGGCGTGCGGTGCAGCGGCCGGCATCTCCGCGACCTTCAACGCGCCGCTGGCCGCCCCGTTCTTCGCACTCGAACTGATCCTGCGTAACTTTGCCGCCGAATCCTTTGGCGCCGTGGTGTTGTCCAGCGTGACCGCCGGCGTCGTCGGCAGAGCCATACTCGGCGACCACCCGTTCCTGTCACTGCCGGCCTTCGCCGTCCACAGCACCAGCGAGTATCTGCTCTACGTGGCGCTCGGCGTCTCGGTCGGCGTCATCGGCGTGGCCTTTTCCAAGATCCTCTATCTGGTCGAGGACCTCTGCGACTGGGCGTGGCGCGGACCGGAGTGGGCCCGTCCGGCAGCCGGCGGCGTACTGCTCGGCGGGCTGCTCATCGCCCTGCCCGAAATGTACGGCGTCGGATACCCGGTGCTGGAGAATGCCGTCGAAGGCCACTATCTGGTCGGCATGTTGCTGATCCTGATGGTGGGCAAGATGCTGGCGACCAGTCTGACAATCGGCATCGGCGGTTCGGGCGGGGTGTTCGCGCCGACGCTGTTCATTGGCGCCATGGCCGGAACAGCGTTCGGCACCATCGCGCATCAACTGTTCCCCGCGGCCACCGAGTCCGCCGGCGCCTACGGCCTGATCGGGATGGGCGCCGCCCTCGGCGGTGCCACCGGCGCGCCGATCACGGCCGTGGTCATTCTCTTCGAGCTCACCGGCCAGTACTCGATCATCCTCCCTTTGATGGCCGCGGTCGTGATGGCCGCGGGCACCGGACACCTGTTGTCCAAGAACACCATCTACACCGCCAAGCTGTGGCGGCGCGGCGTGGACCTCGATGCCCCGCCCATCGAATGTGACTGGGTCGCAGCCGATGCGGCCGTTGCGGCGCCCACCCCGCTCGGCGAGCGGGCCACCCTTCAGGAGGCCGCCGCGGCACTAGCCGCGACGGCGCTCGGCATGCTGCCCGTGGTCGACGACGACCGGCGCTACCTCGGATGCGTTAGTGCCCGGGCCGTCACGGAGGCGCTCGCCGACCCGGGCCGACCGCACGATATCGCGCGGCTGATCGCGGTCCCCACCGCGGTGCACGCGAACACCCCCGCCGACGGAGTGCTCGCCGCGCTGAGCGGACGCGGCGGCACCGGGCTGCCCGTGCTCGACGACGACGAGGCTGTCCTCATCGGATGGATCACCTATGAATCAGTACTGGCCACACGACACGATGAGCCCGGCGCAAGCCGGACAGGGAGGGCGGCGACATGAGAATCGCCATCAGCGGCGCCGGAGTGGCAGGCCCCGCGCTCGCGTACTGGCTGCACCGCGCCGGGCACGAACCGACGCTCGTCGAGCGTGCGCCGCACTTCCGCACCGGCGGCTACATCATCGACTTCTGGGGTGTCGGCTACCGGGTTGCCGAGAAGATGGGCATCGATTCGGCGGTGCGCGACGCCGGCTATCAGGTGGAATCGTTGCGTTCGGTCGGCGCCGACGGGCGGGTGCAGGCCGAGGTGCGCACCGATGCCATTCGCCGGGCCGCGGGTGACAAGTACACCAGCCTGCCGAGGGGCGATCTGGCCGCCGCGATCTACTCGACCATCGAGAACAGCGTCGAGACGATCTTTTCGGACACCATCATCGCCGTGCACGATCACAGTGACGGCGTGCGGCTGGAGTTCGAGCACGGTCCGGCCCGCGAATTCGATCTCCTGGTGGGCGCGGACGGACTGCATTCCACGGTACGAGAGTTGACGTTCGGGCCGGAAAACCAGTTCGAGCGCTATCTCGGCGCTCAGGTCGCCGCGTGCGTCGTCGACGGGTACCGGCCGCGCGATGAGCTCATCTATGTGACGCACAACCTTCCGGGTCGCCAGGTCGCCCGATTCTCGTTGCGCGACAACCGCACGTTGTTTCTGTTCGTGTTCCGGTCCGACCGTGATCGCGAGTTCGGTGACAGCGCCGCCAGCCGGGCCCGGTTGCGTCGCGAGTTCGGCGACGCCGGATGGGAGTGCGCCCAGATCCTGGACGCGCTGGACGATGCGGACGACCTCTATGTCGACGTGGTGAGCCAGATCCGGATGGACCGGTGGTCGCGAGGACGCGTCGCGTTGATCGGTGACGCCGCGGCATGCGTCTCGCTGCTCGCGGGTGAGGGCACGGGCCTGGCGATGACCGAGGCCTATGTTTTGGCGGGCGAACTGACACGCGCCGGTGACCACCGCCGAGCGTTCGACGCGTACGAGAACCGGCTGCGGCGCTTCATCGAAGGCAAACAAGACGGTGCGCAGAAGTTCCTGTCGTTCTTCGCGACCCGGACGCCGATGGGCATCCGGGTACGCAATCTGGCGATGCGCGCGATGAACGTGCCCGTCCTGGCCGACGTGGTCCTGAACCGCAGCCTGCGCGACGACCTCGAGCTGCCCGACTATGCGATGTGAGAACGTGTGCCTCAGCTGGTCGGCCGGTCCATCGTGAACACGCTCTCGGGCCCGATCTCGGAATAGTTGGCGGGCCCGCCACCGCGCAGGATCGGCCGCGGCCCGGCGGTGTCATACACCCCGTCGACCAACCACTGCCGATCGATGTGCACGGCGATCACCTGGCCCAGCACCATCCAGGTGTCGACGGGCGTGCCGTCGACATCGGTGAGCTGAATGAGTTGGGTGAGTTGACATTCGAAGTTGACCGGGCTCTCCAGCACCCGCGGCGCCGCGATGGTGGTGGAGTCCACGGCGGTGAGCCCGCTGCGGTCGAACTCGTCCTCACCGGACGGCATCGGCGCGGAGGTCTCGTTCATGGCCGCGGCGAGTTCGCGGGTGGCGAGGTTCCACACGAACTCACCGGTGGCCTCGATGTTGGCCACACTGTCCTTCCAGCCGACCGAGGCGAAACCGATGATCGGCGGCCGGTAGTTGAACCCGTTGAAGAAGCTGTAGGGCGCCAGGTTGCGCACGCCGTCGGCGGCCCGGGTGGAGATCCAGCCGATCGGCCGGGGCCCGACGATGGCGTTGAACGGATCGTGCGGCAGCCCGGTGCCGTTGGCGGGTCGATAGAAATGGGCACCGTCGCCTGCCATGACACCTCTTCCGGTCGGCCTGAGAAAGCAAAAGAACCGCCCGGGGGCGGTTCTTGCTTGTGGTCCCGACTGGGATCGAACCAGTGACCTTCCGCGTGTGAGGCGGACGCTCTCCCCCTGAGCTACGAGACCGGGGAACGAGGACGAAGACTAGCACGCGCCTACCGGCTAGCTGGAATTGCCTGGTCAGGGTGACGCCAGTTTTCACGCATTCCGGACTGCCCGAAGACCCATGCGGGGGTAGACATAAGTCACACCACCCAAGAGTGAGGATTGAGATGGCACGACATCTTGCAGTTCACGTCGCATCGGCCGGCGCAGCGCTGGAACTCGCCGAGGTGGACACCACCTCGCCGGGTCGCGATCACGTCCGTATCGCGGTGCAGGCCTGCGGCGTGTGCGGCACCGACCACGCGTTCGTCAACGGCGCCTTCCCGGGCCTGAGCTGGCCGCTGACGCCCGGGCACGAGATCGCCGGCACCATCGCCGAGATCGGGGACGGCGTTCAGGATTACGCAGTCGGCGACCGGGTGGCCGTCGGCTGGTTCGGCGGGCACTGCGGACGTTGCGTGCCGTGTCACCGGGGGGACTTCATCCATTGCGAGAACGGTCAGATCCCGAGCTGGCACTACCCCGGCGGGTACGCCGAGTCGGTGACCGTTCCGGCCAACGCGCTGGCCCGGATTCCCGACGAGCTGTCCTTCGCCGAGGCGGCGCCGATGGCCTGTGCGGGCGTGACGGTGTTCCACGGATTGCGAGAGACCAGGGCCAAGCCCGGTGACCGGGTCGCGGTGCTCGGTGTCGGTGGTCTCGGGCACCTGGGCGTGCAGTTCGCCCGCGCGATGGGCTTCGAGACCATCGCGATCGCCCGCGGCGCGGACAAGAAGCAGGACGCCCTCGATCTTGGTGCGCACCACTACGTCGACTCCAAGGCCGGCGATGTGAGTGAGGCGCTGCAGGCCCTGGGCGGGGTGTCGGTGGTGCTGGCGACGGCCGCCAACTCCCAGGCCATGGCCGACACCGTGGGCGGGTTGCTGCCGCGCGGAGAGCTGATCGTGGTGGGTGTGACGCCGGATCCGTTGCCGGTCAGCCCGCTGCAGCTGATCACTCCGGGCGTGAGCATCACCGGCCATCCGTCGGGGACCGCACGCGATGTCGAGGACACCCTGAAGTTCGCGGTGCAGTCCGGGGTGCGGGCTCGTATCCAGGAACTGCCGCTGGCCCAGGCCGCCGAGGCGTACGCGGCGATGGACACCGGCAAGGCCCGCTACCGGATGGTGCTCACGGTCTGAGAATTCGCGCTGACCAGCGGATGGTAGGCCGCTAGGTTCGTTGCATGATCCTTCGAGTGTTCGCGGTCGCCGCAGCGACCGGGGCCGTTGCGACGTTCTGCGCGGCTCCCGCTGCCGCGGAGGACTTCGCCCATTTCACCTCGCCGAGCGGGAACGTCAGTTGCATTCTGGACTCCGAGTACCTGCGGTGCGATATCGCCGAGCGGGACTGGGCTCCCCCGCCGCAGCCGGCGGACTGTGAGTTTGATTACGGCCAGGGCATCGCGCTGTCGCCCGGCGAGCCGGCGGCCTTGGTCTGCGCTGGGGATACGACGTTGGGCGGGCCCGACGTACTGGCCTACGGCCGGTCGATCACCCGCGGCACGCTCAGTTGCACCAGCGCGGAGAGCGGAATGTCCTGCCGAGACACCGGCAGCGGTCGCGGCTTCTCGCTCTCGCGCCAGGTTTACCAGCTGTTTTAGCGCCGATTGCCGCGCGGTTACAAGTGATTTGTAGTTACTCGTGTGGTTGGACTAATGTTCCTTTCCGCACCGGGTGACGATCTCACCCGAGGCACGCGGACGTGGCGCAGTTGGTAGCGCACAACCTTGCCAAGGTTGGGGTCGCGGGTTCGAATCCCGTCGTCCGCTCGAAGGTGCAGTGGCATCAACCCCAAATGGTGGAGTGGCCGAGTGGTGAGGCAACGGCCTGCAAAGCCGTGCACACGGGTTCGATTCCCGTCTCCACCTCCAAAGTTTCGACCCGGCGCGATTAGCTCAGCGGGAGAGCGCTTCCCTGACACGGAAGAGGTCACTGGTTCAATCCCAGTATCGCGCACCAGTATTACCGAAGCTCAGAGCATGTTTCCAGCCCTGACACTCGCACAGCCAAGACAATATGTCCTTGGCTGGGCAGTTCAAGACGTCGACCTGTGGCACACAGCAGCGAGTCGCTGATCGTCACTCAGCCGGCCATCTAGGTGCACCCTGAGCGGGTGCTGCGAGCTATAACCAGCGAACTCCGCTGCTCGTGTCAGCCTCGTCGTTTGCGTTTGATGTACTCGCGTGACTGTTGACGCGCTGCGTCGCTCGCACGGTCAGTCGGGGCGTCGTCGCGGCCGCCGCCACGGTAGGTGTCGCCGCGCAGTATGGCGTCGCGTGCGCGCGCCATCTGTTGTTCTGCGCGTCGTATCGCTGCTGCGTCGAGATCGTGCGTTGCGATGGTTCTCAAGACTATAGAACCGACACCGGTCACATCCTGTCTCACACACACGATGCGTATATATCGCCGATCGACGCCCCAGCGCGTCAAATGTGTTGTGCGAGGCGTTCTTTTCCCGGCCCATCAAGTTGCCGAAGAGCGTCAGATCGGCCGGCCATCGCCATTAGGAGTGCCTCGCCGGACCCATGGACCTCTGGTCCTTTGCCATGCGACCACTCCAAGTCGGTGGCAGCGAGTCGAACACCACGCGCACGCCAAGCTCCACGGATGAGCGGTACATACAGGGCGAAGTTGAGCACCGCCTCGAGGCGCTCGGACGGGATAGCCCGCGGCATGTCCAGTGGTCGACGAATGTCTTGTTGATGGACCATGCCATCGACCAAGGCGATCATGCCGCCAAACCCAGCCGTCAAACCCCGCGGGTGAATGTGATCACGGACGATCTGGACTAGGTCTTGGGGCGAGCGAGCGGCCAGGTCACCCGTTCCGATTTCGTTGATCCGATTGACGAGGAATCCACCACGGACGAACCGGGCGGCCAAACCAGCGGTGGTGAGTTCGTCGTATCCCACGACGTGGGCAACGACATCGCGCACCCGCCATTGGCTACACAGGCTGCCTTCGTCCCACTGCTCAAGCTCAAGGCTTGCCAGGAAGTCTGCGAACTCGCGGCGCTCGTCGCACGCCATCTCCATCGTGGTTGCCAAGATGCCCTCCTGTATTGACAAACGGGTCTGCTGCACGAATAGGTGACATCTGAGTTGGCTTGCCCGGAACGGGTGAGCTGGAAGGATGTCAGTGTGCCCAGGCCCTACCCCCGAGAGTTCCGCGATGATGTCGTCCGTGTGGCCCGCAACCGCGACGACGGCGTGACGATCGAGCACATCGCCACTGATTTCGGTGTGCACCCGATGACGCTGCACAAGTGGATGCGCCAAGCCGATATCGATGAAGGTGCCAAGCCCGGCAAGAGCACCAGCGATTCGGCTGAGTTACGGGAGCTGCGCCGCCGGAATCGGTTGTTGGAGCAGGAGAACGAGGTCCTGCGCCGCGCGGCGGCCTATCTGTCGCAGGCCAACCTGCCGGGAAAAGGATCTACCCGCTCGTAAGTGAGCTCG
>JAUKNU010000001.1:4926657-4977648 GCA_030499155.1 Mycolicibacterium frederiksbergense
TGGCACGCCGCGGCGAGGTGGCCGGATGCATTCTGCATTCCGATCGCGGATCTCAGTTCAGGTCAAGGAGATTCGTGCATGCTCTGGGCCGCTTCGAGATGGTCGGATCGATGGGCCGTGTCGGCGCAGCCGGCGACAACGCGGCCATGGAGAGCTTCTTTAGTCTGCTGCAGAAGAACGTGCTCGATCGTCGCCGCTGGGACACCCGCGAGGAGCTGCGGATCGCGATCGTCACCTGGATCGAACGGACCTATCATCGTCGCCGGCGCCAGGCGGGTCTCGGGCGGTTGACCCCGATCGAATTCGAAGCAATCATGACCACACCGGCCAGTCAGGCCGCGTGACCGCAACTGTCACCTGATCGTGCAGCAGACCCAACCGAACTTACGCCCAATCTTTTAACCGGCATCCGCTGCGCCGGGCCCCATATCCGTCAGCGACTGCGCTGCGGTACACCCGTCTCATTTACGAACAAATAGGACACCCCGCTCACTAGCCGCAGCGCGCCCGAAAATCCCAGGTTGACCTGCCGCAGAAGCGATATCAAAAGCGCGGTCACTCATTGACATGTCGTGAGATTCTAGTAGCGCCAACTGCGTGGTCGTAATTTCGGCCTCAAGCGATTCCGGCGAAGCTGGGCGCTGCGGGTGTCTCGTTGCGTTTCCTGGCGGCCGGTCGCTTTGGTCATCCATTCGGCGGATCTTCGCAATAGCCGCGCTCGGACACCATGTCCGCCACTAAGATCCGCTAATGGTCGGGTCCGTCATTTTTCGTGCGGTCGTTGCGGTGACTGCGGCAATGGGCCTGGCCGCATGCTCATCACCCATCGGCGGCACACCCATCGCCGAGCCGCCGCCCGTCATCTCCGTAGAGGAACGCGCTGCGGCGGAAACCAAGAAGGCCGTCCAGAGGTACCTCGACGACGACCCGGCGCCCGGGGCGCTCAAGCTCACGGTGACACAGGTCTTGGTCATCCATGTAGACGGCAACGAGTACCGCGGAATGGCGACCGTGAGGACGCATAAGGGCACCACCCGCGACGCCCCAGTGTCGATCATCGTCGATGGCGACAACTACATCTGGGAGTCCGACAAGGAGGGGTATCAGTGGGCGTTCGATGATGGATATCCGCCCGGCACAATCGACGAGCCCACCGTCATCCCGGGAGCCGAATGGATTTCCATTACCACCGCGTCGGGCAAGACGAAGTGCCAGCTTTCTACGGTCGCGGTGCAGTGCTCGGTTGACTTCTCCCCTGTGAAGTACAACCTCGGCGAAAAGGTGATCGGGTTCCAATTCGACGGCGGATTGCAGTGGATGGTCGGCGAACCCTGGACGGGCAGCGAAGGGCAGATCGACTACGGCTTCTATCGGGCCAACGAGTGGACTATCGAGGCCTCCATCGACGGGACCAGGTTCACGGGTGGCGATGGTGATTGGGTCTTCGTCAACACCAGCGGAGTGACTACCGGCTAGACGACCTGCTTCAGCCCGCCGAATCCAAGAAGCCCCGCCCAGGTCTCCCTGAACAGGGCTGTCGTATGCAACGAGACTTCGGCCCTGTGGCCGAGACGCGGTCAGTCATTAGGGCGCCATGTTTGGGCAGACGTCCATGTAGACCGCGCGGACGATCTGCTCCGACGTCGCCAAGCCAAAGCCATACTCGTCGGCGATGCCGTAAGCCGATGACCCCTTACAGATGGCCTCAGCTGCCAGGGCCACCGGAATACCGCGATCGTCGACCAGATAACCGAGATCGTGGTTCCTGAGGGCGTCGACGTATGGTTCCGCCCAGGCGAACTCGTTCTCACAGCACTGCGCTTGCGCTGCTGGAGCAACCCCCAGGGCGATTCCCGCAGCAGCGAGCGCGACGATTCCGAGTCTGGTCATCATTGACCGCCCACCGGGCACAAGAACAGCGAGGCGCCTAAGGCCAAATCCCGCAGCGCCTGATCCGACGCCCCGGGATACGGCACCCGAACCTGATCGACCGGCACGCCCAGCGCGATATCGGCGCATGCAGCATTGCCACCGCCCAATAGGAAGCCCCGCGTGAACGGCGTGACCGTCGCGCCGTGCTGCGACATGTAGCCGAGGAAGCCTTCCTCATCCGCAGCGGCAGCTACCGGCGCACTGACCATGCCGATTGAGAGCGTGGCCAGCACGATGGTCAGCAACTTCGTCATGGTGGTCATCCTGTCACTTCACCCAGACCGCCGTTCCTGTAATTGTTCTAGTCGAACTCCGACGGTGCACAGAACTGGTAGTGACGAGCGCGATGTTGTGAGGCACCCTCGAACACGACATAGAAGTAGGCGTGCACCCCTGTAGTGTTGGCGTCGTCGCCGCTGCAACCGCCCAGCTTTCTTCTTTCACTTGCCAGATCAATTCCGTTGACATCGAGGCGATGTGGGCGGCCTCAGCGAAACTGCTCGCGGTACCGCTCAGCCGAATCATCCCGAACAGCGGTGGCGAAATCCATACGCTCATCACGCAGGTAGCCCGCGACGCCGAGCCCCGTGGCCAGCGCACCGGCCACCCACGCCGCCCACGCGATCGCCTCTCCCGCATACCCGGCCGCCCACGGCGACAGGAACATCGCGAATCCCACCATGGCGAGCAACAAGAAATCGTGGGTCGGCTCGGAGGCCAGCAGTGACCACACGGCCACCACGGCGATCATGGCGCCCAGGCCGATGGTGACGGCGGTCCCGGCTGGCGACGAGTGGAACGCGATACCCATGAGCACGCTGCCGACGCCCACCGCCAACGCGAGCCGGCCAATCCAGTAGCTCCAGCGGTGACGCAGCCGTTGACTGTCGCCCCATTCGCTCATCCCGTCCTGGGTCTGGGTCTTGTCGTGCGTCCAGCCGATGCCACCGAGAATGAGGGCGAGACCCCCGGCCACCCAGCATGTCCAGGCCGCGCCCCGGTCGACGTTGAAGCCGCCGCTGAGGAACGGCAGGGCCAACATGACCACCCCGACCACCACCAAACCCCAATGATCGGGGGCCCGGTTGTGCGCGAGGACCGACATCGCCCCGAAGAAGGCGATGAATGCACCGAATCCGAAGGCGAGTCCCTGCCCGGCCTGCGTCGAACTGACCACGAACGCCGACACCGCGGCACACACACCGATGACTACTGCGACCCAGCCGATCCACAATTTCGAGTTCATACCTAGCAATCAACGCCGGTTGCGCCGGGACAACTAGGGCCTTTGGGCCACACTTCGGACCCCATAACTCACCCAATGGGGCAGGGCACTACACCGCCTCGCCCACCCGCCCGGCCGTCAACGGCGTCACCACCGTGTTCCCCTGGTCCCCGCATTCGTCGGTGTCGACGACGGTGGTGAGCGCGCCGGTGAACGATCCGTCCGGGCGCGGGGTGAACCCCAACGTCACCGTCGTCCACGACTCCCCCGCGACCGATCCGTCGTCATAGGTACAGGTGGACTTCACCCGCGCGGGCGCGATGTCCTCCCAGGTCCCATTGGTCAGCTTGAACGTCAGCGTGCGGGCCCCGGCGAGCCGCTCGCGGTCCTGCCCGAGGACCTCCCCGGTGGCGATGCAGTCGGTGTCCGTGCAGGCCGAGGTCAACGTCAGCCAGTCCTGGGCCGGGCCGGCATCGGCCCCCTCACTCCAGTTGGTGTTGCCTTCGGCCTCGCGATAGGTGGCCTGATCCCAGTGATATTCGACGCGGTACACCCCGTTGAGCAGGTCAGGCCGCGGCGCCGGCTCGGCCACCGGCTCACCGTCGCTCAGGAACCACACCGCAATCCCGGACGCGGCAGCGATCACCACCACCGCCGCGGCGACCGCGAACGCCGTGATCCGCCCGGGTGTGAAGCGCGGCGGCTCCGGCTCGGGATCGTCATCGAACGCCCACGCGTGCGCCGCCTGGGTGTGCGCGTCGGCGACGCCGGCGAGCTCGGTGGGCGCGCCGGCGTCGGCCAGGTAGCCGGTCGGCTCCTCACCCTCCCGCGGCTGCGTCATAGCCCGGACACTAGCCAATCAGGGCCGCACCGTCAGCATCCATGCCGGAACCCAGTGCGTCACCGGTCTTTCCGAAGCGCCGAAGGTGATCGAATACGTCACCAGACCCCACCAGGCTCCCTGCTCGCAGAGTCCCCAGCAGGTCAGTTCCCCCTCGACCACCTTGTGCATCTGCAGCCCCAGCGGGTGATAGCGCCCCCACTGGCAGTGCGGCTGCCGCGGGAACAGGGCCCCCAGATCGACCAGCACGGCGCGCGGTGGGTCGACGCGGCGGAAGACATCCCGCGCCGGCTGGCCGCCGTGCCCGATGCTCTGCATCTCGCCCACTGTTCGATCATATGTTCGAATACAGCAACCGGGAACACCGGGAACGAACTACCGACCGTGCGCGTCGAAGAACTGCGCCGACACCTCCGAGGCGTCGAACGCACGCGTGGCCGGCCCCACCTGGTCCGCGGGCAAGATCTCCGGGGCACCCGGCCAGGTGTGCCCGCCGCCGTCGACTCGCAGGAACACCACTTCAGTGCCTGCCGCGCACTCGTAGCTGACGCGTTCGGCACTCGTCCCGTCACCGGAGCCGGGCACCGGCGCGATCACCGGGTCCGGCGCGCAGCCATTGAGTTCGCGCCAGCGGTCCACCACCGCATAGGCCGCCAGGATGGTGCTGGGTCCACCCCGGCCGATCATCGGACCGCCGTTGAACGGCACGATCGGATCGACGGTGCCCTGTGAGGTCAGCACCGACACCGGCTGCGACGGGTTACATGCGACCTGATCACCGAGGGTCGCACCGATCGGAGCGATCGCGGCGAACATGTCCGCGCGGTCACACGCCAGCCGGTTGGCCATGAACCCGCCCGCCGACAGCCCGGTCGCGAACACCCGGCCCGCCGGGATCCCCAACTCGGCCGTCAGCCGATCCACAAGGGCAACAATGAATCCCACATCGTCGACACCGGTGCGGTCCGGGACCGACGCGCCGCGCCCATCGGCCCAGCTGAGGTCGATACCGTCCGGGTAGACCACCGCGTACCCATGGGCGTCGGCCACCGCGTCGTAGTGGGTGAGCGCGGCGTGCTGGCGGCCGTTCTGACCGGCGGCGTGCATGTTGACCACCAGACCGGTCGGTGGCCCCGGCGGCAGGTGCAGGTAATACGTGCGCTGCAGGCCCCCGACGTCGATCTGCGCGGACGGCGGTTCCGCCTGCGCCACCGGTACCGGCCCCAGCACGCAGAGCAGCACCAGCAACGTCGCGGTGACTCTGCCCCTCACCCACGCGAGCTTAGAGGCGTCAGGTGTAGAGCGTCTCGAACTTCTCGATGGAACGTTCGATATCGCCCTTGACCGTGCGGGCAGCAACGGATCCGATCGGGCCGAACAGCGGCGGACCGCCGAGTTCGAGGGTCACGGCGAACGTGCTGCCCGACGAGGTGGGCTTCACGCTCAGCTTCAGCCCGTACTTGGTGCCGCCGACGCCCTTGCCCACGACCTCCAGCAGGCGCGGCGCATCGAGCTTGCGCACCGTCCAGGTGACACGATTGCGCATCCCCTTGGCCCCGGCCACCCCGATCAGCGTGGTGCCGACGGTCAGCTCGTCGGGAATGTCGCTGCGCCAGCCCTCGTGCATCACCAGCCAGTCCCCCAGCTCGTTCAGATTCGATGCGTGGTCCCACGCGGTCTGCGGGTCGAGCGCCAGGTCGCGGGAAAGTTCGAGCTTTGCCATGCGCGGAATGCTAGTAGCTTCGATGTGGTGGACAGCAGCAGAGCCGACGCCGGCAACCTCACCGGAGTGTCCGAGACCGCATTGTTGACGCTCAACGCCCGCGCGCACCAGGCCCGCCACCCCAAGGCCGTCATCGACGACCCGATGGCGATCCGGCTGGTCGACGCGATCGATGTCGATTTCGACAAGTTCGGCCGCAAGGGCCAGGAGATGGCATTGCGGGCCGTCGGCATCGACCGGGCGGCCACCGCGTATCTGTCGACGCATCCGGGGGCCACCGTGGTCGCGCTCGCCGAGGGGCTGCAGACCAGTTTCTGGCGCCTCAGCGCGGCGCTGCCCGATACCGATTTCCGGTGGATCACCGTCGATTTCGCACCGATTGTCGAGCTGCGCCAGCGACTGCTCCCCGCTTCGGAGCGGATCACCAACCTCGCGCAGTCGGCGCTGGATTACCGCTGGATGGACCGGGTGGACACCGACAAGGGTGTGTTCATCACCGCCGAGGGCCTGCTGATGTACCTGCAGCCCGAGGAGGCGATGGGGTTGATCACCGAGTGCGCCAAGCGTTTTCCCGGCGGTCAGATGATCTTCGACCTGCCGCCGGTGATCGTGAAGAAGCTGACGCGCAAGAAGGGCATACGCGCATCGACCCGATACCGCGTCCCGCCGATGCCGTTCAGCCTGTCCCCCGCCGAGCTGGCCGATCTGGTCAATACCGTTCCCGGCATCTGCGCGGTGCATGATCTGCCCATCCCCAAGGGACGCGGAGTGTTGTTCGGAAAGCTGTTTCCCGCGTTCTGGCAGTGGAAGTGGAGCAAGCAGTATCGGGGGGCCTACACGCTGCTCGAGTTCGGCTGACGCACCCGCCGGACGCTCAGAGCCCCAGCAGATAGGCGATGCCGGCGATCACCGGGACCGAGGCGAGCGTGGTGATCAAGGTGGCATCGCGGGCCAATTTCTCACCACGTTCGAACACCGAGGCGTAGGTGTTGAGGTTCTGCGCGGCGGGCAACGCCGCCAGCACGGTGGCGATCGCGGTCTGTTCCGGCGAGAGCCCGAACGCCCAGCGGGCGAGCACGTAGGCCAGGGCCGGCATCAGCAGCACCTTGAACACCACCGCCAGCCAGAGATCGACCCGGCTCTCCTTACCCGTGCCGCCGGTCTGGGTGACCAGGGCGATACCGAACGCCAGTAGCACGGTGGGTATCGCGAGATCGGCCAGCAGTTCCAGCGGTTGGTGGATGGCCCTCGGCAGGGTGGTCCCGGTGAGCCCCAGCACAGTGCCGATGGCACTGGCGACGATGATCGGATTGGTCACCAGGCCTTTGATCTGCGCCGCCACCGACCCGCCGTCACGCCCGCCGGAGTTGATGATGGCCACACCGAGCGGCACCAGCACCACCGTCTGGAACACGATCAGTGCCGACACCTCGGTGATGCTGCCCAGCACGTACGCACTCAGCGGGATACCGAGGTTGCCGGCGTTGACCCATGATGCGGCCCACGCACCGATGGTGGCGTCGGCCCGGTCGCTGCGCCGCAACGTCACCGCGATGACGAAGTAGCCGGCGAACACGATGAGTGTGGTGACGGCCGAGACCAGCAGCGGCCACGAAAACACCTGCGCGGGATCGGAGTCCGACAGGGACAGCAGCACGAGCGCGGGCACCCCGACGTGGAACGCCACCCGGTTGAGCACCATCCGCGCGTTGTCGCCGAGCACGTTGCGGCGGCCCACGACGGCGCCGACGACAATGATGATGGCGATGACGGCGAAGGCCTCCAGCACCGCCAGCACCGCGCACCCCTTTCCCCGTACGTAGCGTAGCGCGCCTCAGCGCGCGGCGAGCTCCCGCAACACCAGATCGGTTGCCGCCCAGTCCATGCACTTGTCGGTCACCGACTGGCCGTAGGTCAGCGGGCGCGCCTCGGGCGCCTGGGCGCCGGCGACGAGGAAGCTCTCCAACATCACACCGCTGACCGGCAAGCCGTCACGCACCAGCTGGGCCACCTCGGCGGCCACCCCGGCCTGCCGGATGTGGTCCTTGCCGGAATTGGCGTGGCTGCAGTCGATCACGACCCGGCCGGGCAGTCCGGCGGAGGTCAGCTTGGCCGCAGTGTCGCGCACGGCGCCGGCGTCGTAGTTGGGCCCGGCGGTGCCGCCACGCAGGATGACGTGACAGTCCTCGTTGCCCTCGGTGTTCACCAGCGCACCGCGGCCCATATCGTCCATGCCGAAGAAGACATGCTGAGCCGCAGCGGCTTTCACGCCATCGACGGCGACCTGGATGTTGCCGTCGGTGCCGTTCTTGAACCCGACCGGCATCGACAATCCTGACGCCAGCTGGCGGTGCACCTGGGATTCGGTGGTGCGGGCACCGATGGCACCCCAGGCGACCGCGTCCGCGATGTACTGCGGGCTGGTGGGTTCCAGGAATTCACATCCGACCGGCAGTCCGATATCGATGATGTCGAGCAGCAGTTGTCGTGCGGTGCGCAGTCCCCGGGTCACATCGAAGGTGTTGTCCATGCCGGGATCGTTGATCAGGCCCTTCCAGCCGATGGTGGTGCGCGGCTTCTCGAAGTACACCCGCATCACGATCTTCAGCCGGTCACCGAGCTCGTCGGCGACCTTGACCAGCCGGCTGGCGTAGTCCAGCGCCGCCTCCGGGTCGTGCACCGAGCAGGGACCCACGACGACGAGCAGGCGATCGTCGCGGCCGGCCAGGATGTCGGCGATCTCGTCGCGATCGCGGGCGACACGCTCGGCACGGCGGGCGCCCAGCGGGAACTCGGAGAGCACGTCATGCGGGCTGGGGATCTCGCTGAAACTGCGTATCCGCCGGTCCGACGTGGCGGGTGCGGTGGCGGTCTGCGCCAGGTTCACGGTGGTGCCTTTCTGGTATGGACACCGCAGTGACATCTCCGGCGCCCTTTAATGACGAAAGGCAGCGACCCAAATGGGGTCACTGCCTGGGCTCCGGGTGGATGCGTCGCTTAGTGCTGCGCTTTATCGGCTCCGCCCGGAGCCTCGATAAAGCGCCAATAGCCGGCGCGCACGCGGATGTTCACGACGGCCAGGCTACACCGCGGCCGACGGACGTCAAAAGTCAGGGCCGCAGGCGCCAGGCATAGCCCGCGATGCCCACCCCGATCAGCGCGATGATCGGGCCGAGCACCGACCAGGTGGTGGTGCCGCTCATCGGACTGCCCCCGACCACCCCGAAACCCTGGAACGCGAACAGCGTTCCGAACATGGCGACGACGATTCCGATGACCAACACCGCGATACGCATACCGTCGACAGTAGCCTCAGCGTCGATGGCTGAAACCCCGTTCCTGGACCGCACCCGCGACGGCTATGACCGCACCGCCGCGGGATACGTCACCGCCTTCGGGCACCACCTGGACGACAAACCGCTCGACCACGCGATGCTGGCGGCGTTCACCGCCATGGTCCCCGCGGGCCGGCGTGTCATCGACATCGGCTGCGGCACCGGCGCGGCCACCGTGGTGCTGCGCGACCACGGCGCGCGGGTATCGGGAATCGATCTGTCCCCCAACATGATTGCCCACGCCCGCCGGCTCCACCCGGATATCGCGTTCAGCGTGGGGTCGATGACCGACCTGGACCTGCCCGACGGCTGCGCCGGCGGCGTGTGCGCCTGGTACTCGGTGATCCACATCCCCGACGAGCAGTTGCCCGCCGTGTTCGCCGAGTTCTGTCGCGTGCTCGTCCCGGGCGGTGTGGCACTGCTGGCCTTCCAGATCGGTGACCGGCCCCGCCATCTGACCGAGGCATTCGGCGAACCCGTCGATCTGCTGTTTCACCGCCGCCGGCCCGAGGCCGTCGCGCAGCTGCTCCTCGACGCCGGCCTGCCCGTGCACGCCCAACTGGTCCGCGGCCCCGAGGGCGACGGTGTTGAATCGACACCGCAGGGGTACCTGATCGCCCGCAAACCCGCACCCGCCGCCTGAGGAGCCCACCCGCCATGACCGAACGCATCGAAGTGCAGCGCACCATCGCCGCACCGGCCGCCGATATCTTCGCGGTGCTGGCCGACCCGCAGGGGCACGTCGCCATCGATGCCTCCGGCATGCTGCAGGACGCGACCGGCGTCCCGGCGGCACAGGTCGGCGACCAGTTCGTCGTGCACATGGATCGTGAAGCGCTGAACGACTTTCCGATGGGCCGCTACGACGTCACCGTCGACATCACCGAGTACGAGCAGGACCGGCTGATCGCCTGGACGATCCTGGGGCAGATCAAGCCGCAGATCGGCCACGTCTACGGCTACCGGCTGGAACCGGCCGACGGCGGCACCCTGGTCACCTCGTTCTACGACTGGTCCAACATCACCGACACATGGCGCGAGGCCGGCATCTTCCCGGTGATCCCGGAGAGCGCGCTGCGCGCCACCCTCGGCATCCTGGACCGCACGGTGCGGCGCGGCTACCCGAAGTCCTGACGTCAACTTGGAGTTGACGATTTATCAAAGTCAACCTACGGTTGACGCATGACCGATTCCGTCAGCCTCGACACGCTCATCCGCGCCATCAAATCCGTCCACACCGACGCCCTCGAACAACTCACCGATGCCGTGCTGGCGGCCGAACACCTCGGCGAGGTCGCCGATCACCTGATCGGCCACTTCGTGGACCAGGCCCGCCGCTCCGGCGCATCGTGGACCGACATCGGCACCAGCATGGGGGTCACCAAACAGGCCGCCCAGAAACGCTTCGTGCCCAAGGCCGACACCGCCGGCATCGACCCCAACGAGGGGTTCGCGCGGTTCACCCCACGGGCGCGCACCGCCGTGGTCGCCGCGCAGACCGCCGCCCGCGACGCGGAGAACATCGAGATCGGTCCCGAACACCTGATCGTGGGCCTGCTCGGCGACACCGAATCCCTGGCCATCGCCATCCTGGCCGCCCACGGCGTCGAACCCGACCAGATCCGGGCGGCGATCACCCTGCCGCCGGCGACGGGCCAGGCGCTGGACCTGGTGCCCTTCAGCGGGCCGGCCAAGAAGGTGCTCGAACTGACCTTCCGCGAGGCACTTCGATTGGGCCACAACTACATCGGCACCGAGCACATCCTGCTGGCGCTGCTGGAATCCGAGGACGGCGACGGCCCGCTGCACGGCCTCGGCATCGACAAGGACCGCACGACCGCCACACTCATCGAGCTGCTGGCCTCCATCACGGGAATGAAACCGGACGCGCCGCTGTAGAACAGCGCATGGAACTGAACGCAGCCGCCCGCGAACTCATCGGCGCCGGGGTGGACGCCACGCTGGTCACCATCAACGCCGACGGCAGCCCGCAGGCCTCGCTGGTCTGGGTGGCGGTGCAGTCCGGTCCCGACGGTGACGAACTGGTGGCCGCGCACCTGTCGGACAAGTACCAGAAGGTGCGCAATGTCCGGCGGGATCCGCGGGTCACCGCGACCATCCTGGCGCCGGCCCAGCCCGGCCAGCAGCGGCAGTACCTGTCGGTGACCGGCACCGCACGCATCGTCGAGGGCGGCGCACCCGAACTGCTCAAGGAGTTGGCCATCGCGCTGCTCGGTTCCGACGAGCACTTTCCGCCGGCCGACGCACCGGACGGTTTCCTGACCCGGATCCGCGTCGAATCGGTCGGCGGGCAGGGGCCCTGGGTCGGCTAAACCGCCGAACACCGGAGCGTGCGACGGGCATGTGCCAAGATGCCAGGCATGCGATTGGCAAAGGTCCGCACCTGGTTCGCGGTTCTCCTGACGAGCCTGACCGCCGCGGTGGCGATCGGCATCGCGCCGCCCGCGGCGGCAGCGGTCACCCCCATCGGCAACCTGGGTGAGACGTTGCGCGTCCAGTTCGACGACTTCGTCGCCGACGTGACCGTGCACGACGTGGTGGGCGTGCCGGTGCCTCCGGGGTGGGGCTGGAACGGCTCGCCGCGCTGGCGCGCCCAGGGCGGCCCGTGGCGCGCCGGGGTGACGGTGCACGTCATCTCCGCGCCCAACCCGTACAAGCTGGCCATCGCCACCACGTTCAGCGGCGTCACCCCTTACGCGGACGCGTATACCGCCAAGCACACCGACGCCCCGGACGCGCTGGAGAAGGCACTGCTGAACGCACCCCCCGGCTCGACCGTCAACGGCGGCGTCTACTGGGACGTCTACCGCGCGCTGGTCACCAACGTGGTGATGATCAACCCGCAAACCGGAACGCACCTGGCCCAGTGGAACATCTGGCAGCCGGGCTCGCCGCTGCCCTGATCGTCGTGCGCGTCGAGGTACCCGGACCGGCGGATCTGACCGAACTCGCCGCCGTCGCCGCCATCACCTTCCCGCTGGCCTGCCCACCCGGTGTCACCGCAGCGAACGTCGACGCCTTCATCGCGGCGAACCTGTCGGTGCAGGCGTTCGCCGCGTATCTGGACGACCCGCAGCGCGTCGTGCTGATCGCCCGCGACGACACCCGAATCCTCGGCTACGCCATGTTGATTCGCGGCGTACCCGAGGACGCCGACGTGCAACGCGCGGTGCCGCTGCGCCCGGCCGTGGAGATCTCCAAGATGTACACGCTGCCCGACGTGCACGGCGCAGGGGTGTCCACGGCGCTGATGGCCGAATCCCTGCGGCGCAGCACCGATGCCGCCTGCGTGTGGCTGGGCGTCAACCAGGAAAACCAGCGGGCGCAACGCTTCTACGCCAAGTCCGGTTTCCGGGTCGGCGGCACCAAGACGTTCCGGCTCGGCGACAGCGTCGAGAGCGACTACGTGATGGTGCGCCCGGCCTGACGGCCATTCAGCTCGTGGACGACTGTGCCGCAGCGGTCAGCGCCAACATGCGCGAGGTGGCGCGCAGGTACTTCTTGCGGAACCCGCCGGCCACCATCTCGTCGCTGAAGATGGTGTCCAGCTTGGTTCCCGAGGCCAGAATCGGGATACCGGCGTCATACAACCGGTCCGTCAGCGCCACCAGGCGCAACGCCACACTCTGGTCGTCGATCGGGTGCACCCCGGTGATGAACACCTCGGTGACATCGTCGATCAGCGCGTGATAGCGCGACGGGTGCATGGTGGCCAGGTGAGCGCACAGCGCGTCGAAATCATCAAGGGTGGCACCGCTTTTCGCCGAGGCCGCGGTGCGCACCTCGTCATCGGTCAACGGTTCGGGCGCCGGGGGCAACCCGCGGTGCCGGTAGTCGGGGCCCTCGATGCGGATGGTGGTGAAGATCGCCGACAGCGTGTTGATCTCACGCAGGAAGTCCTGCGCGGCGAAGCGGCCCTCACCGAGCTGCTCGGGCAGCGTGTTCGACGTCGCCGCGATCGACACGCCGCGCTCCACGAGCGCCGAGAGCAGCCGGGAGATCAGCGTGGTGTTGCCCGGATCGTCGAGTTCGAACTCGTCGATGCATACCACCGCATAGTCGGCGAGCAGGTCGATGCACTCGGTGAAGCCGAACACCCCGGCCAGCTGGGTCAACTCACCGAACGTCGCGAACGCCACCGGGGCATCGCCCTGGGACATCGTGTAATACGTCGAGGCCAGCAGGTGGGTCTTGCCGACACCGAACCCGCCGTCGAGGTAGACGCCGACACCGGGTAGCACCTCCCGTTTGCCGAAGAGCTTCTTCTTTCCGGCCCGGCGTTGCATGGCCAGCTCGCAGAACGAGCGGCAGTGCCCGACGGCCGCCGCCTGCGACGGTTCGGACGGATCGGGCCGGTAGGTGTCGAAGCTGACATCGGCGAAAGTGGGCGGCGGGACCAGCTGTGCGACCAGCCGTTCGGGGGTGACACTCGGCCGCCGATCGACCAGACCGGCGACGGCGCCCGTGCTTTGCATGTCAGGCACCCTAGCGACGTGCTGCAATGTTGCCCATGTCGGATAGCGCCGCTGGGACGGATCTCACAGCCTTCGGGCCGGTCTCCACCGTGGAGGAGGACCGCCTCGGGCAGTACTACGCCTACCCCGAGAACCTGACCTCCTGCTGGGTGCGGGCCAATTTCATCAGCAGCCTCGACGGTGCCGCGACGGCCGACGGCCGCTCCGGGGCCCTCGGCGGCGCCGGGGACCGCGCCGTGTTCCGGCTGATGCGTGAGCTGGCCGATGTGGTGGTCGTCGGCGCGGGCACGGTGCGCATCGAGACCTACTCCGGCGCCCAACTGGGAGTCCCGGAACGGCAGCGCCGGTGCGCGCGACGGCAACGCGAAGTGCCACCCATCGCCATCGTCACCCGCTCCGCCGACCTCGACCACGACCTGGCGGTGTTCACCCAGACCGAGGTCCCCCCGCTGCTGCTGACCACCCACGACACCGCCGCCGAGGCGCGCGCCCGGTTCACCGGCCTTGCCGAGGTCTACGACTGCTCGGACACCGACCCCGGTGGCGTCGACCTCGGCGCCGCCCTGCGCACCCTGGCCGGCCTCGGGCTGACCCGGGTGCTCGCCGAAGGCGGCCCCAGCCTGCTCGGCACGTTCATCGCCGACGGCCTGCTCGACGAACTGTGCCTGACCATCGCCCCGACAGTCGTGGGCGGCGGATCGACACGGATCGCCGACGGGCACCGTGAACTGATCACCCGCCTGCGACGCAGGCACGTGCTCGGTGACGACGAGGGCTATCTGTACACGCGCTACAGCCGCGACTGATCCGGAGCCGGCGATCGCTACTGTGGTCGGCATGCGTGTGGGGATTCTGTCGACGATCGCCTTGTCGTCGGTCGCAGTACTGCTGACCTCCTGTGCCCCACTGCTGGCCGCCAACCCGCAGTTCGCCACCGACGACGGCGCCGGACCACAGGGCGCACCGACCACCACCGCCGAGGCCGACGGACCGCCCGCGCTGGAGGCGCCCAAGAACGACTTGTCCTGGCAGGACTGCACCTCCCGGGTGTTCGGCGATGCCGCCGTGCCCGCGCTGCCGGGCGTCACCCTCGACTGCGCCACCTACGAGGCCGACCTCGACCCGATCAAGGGCGCCAACGGCTCGATCCCCATCGGGGTCGTGCGGGCCACCTCGGTCGATACGCCCGACGACGCCGGACCGCTGGTCATGACCACCGGGACCGACCTGCCGTCGTCATCGCAACTGCCGGTCTGGCTCTCCCGCGCCGGCGCCGACATCCTCAAGACGAACCCCATCGTCGCCGTCGACCGCCGCGGCACCGGGCTGTCGGACCCCATCGACTGCCGCGACCTGTTCGACCGGCAGGAGATGATCGACCAGACCCAGTTCGAGCCCGGCGACGACCCGGTGGCCAACCTGAGCGCCATCGTCCAGACCGCCACCACCACCTGCACCGACACCATCGCCCCCGGCGATTCGGCCTATGACAACGCCCATGCCGCCGAGGACATCGAACGGTTGCGCAGCACCTGGGACGTCCCGACGATCGCGCTGATGGGCATCGGCAACGGTGCACAGGTCGCGTTGGCCTACGCCGGATCTCACCCCGACAAGGTCGCGCGGCTGGTGCTGGATTCTCCGCTGCCGCTGGCCATCGGCGCCGAAGCGGCGACCGAGCAGAAGGTCAAGGGACAGCAGGCCGCCCTCGACGCCTTCGCCGCGCAGTGCGCCGCCACCAACTGCGCGCTGGGTCCGGACCCCAAGGGCGCCGTCGACGCGCTGCTCACGGCCGCCCGCAACGGCGACGGCCCCAACGGCGCCTCGGAAGCGGCGGTGGCCGATGCCATCACCACCGCGCTGGCCTTCCCGCGCGGAGACCGGGTCACTGCCACCAATGCGCTGGCCGGTGCCATCGCCGGCGCCCGCGCCGGTGACACCAATGCGATGACCAATCTGATCACCCAGGCCGAGACGATCCGCCAGACCGACGGCCAATTTGTCAACAGCTGCAGCGACGCGCTCAATCGGCCCACCCCCGACCGGGTCCGCGAACTCGTCGTCGCCTGGGACCGGCTGTACCCGCAGTTCGGCACCGTCGGCGCCCTGCGGATGGTCAACTGCCTGAGCTGGCCCAGTGGCACCGCACCGCAGGATCCCGAGAACCTCAACATCCCGGTGATGCTGCTCGGCGTGCAGAACGATCCCATCGTCGGCAACGAGGGGGTCGCCGCGGTGGCCGCCACCATCATCAATGCCGGCTCCAACAGCAAGCGGGTGATCTGGCAGGGCATCGGGCACGGTGCGAGCATCTACACGGCCTGTGCGCTGCCGCCGGTCATCGGCTATCTGGAAAGCGGCAAACTGCCCGAGACCGACACGTTCTGCCCCGCCTGATCAAGCCCGGACCTGCTGCGGTGTACGGTGCGCTGGTGTCGTTCCTGCCTTCCGGTGTGCTGAACGCCTTTCGCCCCAGCACCACACCGCCCAGCACCGCCACCATTCTGCGGTCGATCCTGTGGCCGATCGCCATCATGTCGGTGATCCACCGCAGCTACGTGCTGGGCACCAACGGCTACATCACCGATGATTTCGGTCCGGTCTACCGGGCGGTCATCAATTTCAAAATGGGCTGGGACATCTACAACGAGAACTTCGGCCACGTCGACCCGCACTATCTGTATCCCCCCGGCGGCACCCTGCTGCTCGCCCCGTTCGGCTACCTGCCCGTCGACGCCGCGCGCTACTGGTACATCACCTTCAACGTCATCGCCTTCCTCATCGCGGCGTACCTGCTGCTGCGGATGTTCGACTACACCCTGAAATCGGTCGCCGCGCCGGCACTGCTGCTCGCGATGTTCTGCACCGAATCCGTCACCAACACTTTGGTGTTCACCAATATCAACGGCTGCATGCTGCTGGGCGGGGTGCTGTTCTTCCGGTTCCTGCTCCAGGGCGGGGTACGCGCGGAACTGTTGGCCGGCGCCGCGATCGGCCTGACCCTGGTGGTCAAACCGTCGCTGGCGCCGCTGTTGTTGCTCCCGGTGCTCAACCGCCAGTTCTATACGTTGATCACCGCTTTCGGTGTGCCACTGGTGTTCAACGCGGCCGCATGGCCACTGGTGTCCGATCCGATGAGCTTCGTGCACCGCACCGTGCCGTACATCCTGGAGACCCGCGACTACTTCAACTCCTCGATCCTGGGCAACGGCATCTACTACGGGCTGCCGATGTGGCTGATCCTGGGGCTGCGCATCCTGTTCACGCTGCTGGCCGCGGGCAGCCTGTACCTGCTGTATCGGTACTACCGCGAACGCGATCCGCTGTTCTGGTTGCTGACCTCATCGGGTGTGCTGCTGACCGCGTCGTTCCTGGTGCTCTCGTTGGGCCAGGGCTACTACTCGACCATGCTGTTCCCGTTCCTGATGACGGTCGTGCTGCGCAACTCGGTGCTGCACAACTGGCCGGCCTGGCTGGCGGTGTACGGGTTCATGACGATGGACCGCTGGCTGCTGGGCCACTGGCCGACGACCGGACGCTTCCTGGAGTACATGAAGATCACCTACGGCTGGTCGCTGCTGTTGGTGGTCGTGTTCTGCGTGCTGTACTTCCGTTATCTGGACGCCAAGTCCGAGGGCAGGCTGGATTCCGGTATCGATCCGCCGTGGATGACGGATGAGCGTCGGCGCGCTAGCGTTGAATCATGACGACCCCAGGTCCCAAGCTCGAGCTGACCGACGACCAGTGGCGCGAGAAGCTCAACCCCGCCGAGTTCGCGGTGCTGCGCCGCGCCGGCACCGAACGGCCCTTCACCGGTGAGTACACCGACACCAAAACCGCCGGGGTCTACGCCTGCCGGGCGTGCGGCGCCGAACTGTTCCGCAGCACCGAGAAGTTCGAATCCCATTGCGGCTGGCCGTCTTTCTTCGACCCGGCCGACTCGGAAGCGGTGATCCTCAAACGCGACGACTCGCTGGGGATGACCCGCATCGAGGTGATCTGCGCGAACTGCCACAGCCACCTCGGGCACGTCTTCGAGGGTGAGGGCTACCCGACGCCGACCGACCAGCGGTACTGCATCAACTCGATATCGCTGCGTCTGGTGCCGGCCGGCGCAACTTCAGCAGACTGAGCATCTCCGGCGGCGTCAGCGGCGCGCTGTACAGATAACCCTGCGTCACCCGACAGCCGTAACCCCTTAGCAGCGCCGCGGTTTCGGCATCCTCCACACCCTCGGCCACGGTGGTCAGGCCGAGCTCGCGGGCCAGGTCGATCACGGCACGCACGATCGCCGCGGCGCGGCGGTCCTCGCGCACCCTGGTGACGAACGCCCGATCCAGTTTGAGTTCGTCGACATCGAGCTCCCACAGATAGGACAGCGCCGAATAGCCGCTGCCGAAATCGTCGATCGCGACCCGCACCCCACCCCGGCGCAGCTGCTCGATCACCGCGCGGGCACGTTCGTGGTTGCCCAGCAACAGGTCCTCGGTGATCTCGACGGTCAGCACCTCATGAGGCAGGCCGCGCTCATCGAGCGCCCGCTCGCCGGTCTGCGGTAGGGCGAGGTCACTCAGCGACGGCGCGAACACATTGACCGCGACCGGCACCAGCAGGCCCTGATCCCGCCACTCCGCGACCTGGTCGAGCGCCTGGGTCAGCACGAGCTCGGTGATCGGTCGCATCAGCCCGTGGTCTCGGACGAGTTGCAGGAACTGGTCGGGGACCAGCAGACCCCGCTCTGGGTGGGGCCAGCGCACCAGCGCCTCCACCCCCACGATCGAGTCGTCGTGCAGGTCGAACTTGGGCTGATAGGCCAGGGTGAGTTCCTGGTTGTCGATGGCGCGCCGGAGCTGGCCCAGCAGCAGCAGCGCCACCGCGCTCTCCCGCGCCGCGGCCTCGGCGGCTCCCCTGGCCTCGGCGCCCGGGTGTGCGTCATCGGCCATGTCACCGGCGCAGTACACCTGCACCCCGCGCAGCCGCGACCGCTTGGCCGTGTACATCGCCACATCGGCCTGCTTGAGCAGGGCATCGGGTGACAACTCCGGGTCGTCCGCGGTGGCGGCTGCCAGGCCGGCGCTGGGACACAACGACAGGGCGTGACCGTCGATCGCGAACGGCTCATCGAAGGCGCGCAGCACCTGCTGGGCGACCCGGCGTGCATCCTCGGTATCGCCCTCCATCAGCACCACGAACTCGTCGCCGCCGATGCGGGCGACGGTATCGCTGGACCGGGCGGCACCCAGGATGCGCTGGGCGGCCTCTACCAGCAGCAGGTCACCCGCGGGATGGCCGAGGCCGTCGTTGACGAGTTTGAAGTCGTCGAGGTCCAGTGAGAGCACCGCGACCGACTGCTCATCGCGACGGTGCAGCGCCATCGCATGCGTCAACCGGTCCAGGAACAGCGCGCGGTTGGCCAGACCGGTGAGCGGGTCCCGCAATGCCTGCGCCTCGACGGCTTTGAGCAGTCGGCGATTCTCCCCCACCACGATGAACTGCCGCAGCAGCACCAGCACGATCAGCACCACCGAGGCGAGCAGCGCCGGTGGCAGGCCGGGCGTGCCGGCAAACCGCACCAGGGCGACCGCCATGGCCAGGACGATCGGTGCGTAGGGCAACCACATCGCCGCACGGGAAATCTCCCGATCTGCAGCGGTACGCCGGTGTGCGCCCCGCCCCGGACTCAACGCCGCAAGTGCGATCAGCAGCAAACCCACCGCCCAGCCGACGCTGCCGTAGGTCACGGCCGTGAGGTTCTCGTGCGAGTTCGTGTAGACGAAGACACCGTCGGCCACGGCGATCAACACCATGCCACTGACCAGCAGTGTCAGCGATCGCCGCTCGGCCAGACGGGCCCGGCCCAGCACCAGCACCGCCACGGTCAGCACTCCCAGGTCCAGCACCGGGTAGGCCAGCGCGACGCCGACCGCGAACCCGCTGGCCCCGCCGTCCCGGAACACCTGGTCCAGGACGGTCCACCAGCCGATCTGGAAGAACGCGACCGCCACGATGATGCCATCGAGTGCCAGCCGGCTGTGGGTGTATCGAGACGCGCCGACAGGCACCATCAGCAAAGCAATGCAGACGAACACCGGGAGCAGTAGATAACCGAAGTCCGCGGCGCTCGGGAAGGGTGATTCGACGCGCCACCACTCGTGGTACGCCCAGATCGCCGACCCCGCGGTGTACCCGACCATGCCGATCGTGACGCAGACCCAGATGGTGCGTTGACGACCATGGAATCGCCAGGCCGCGTGGGCGCAACAACCGGTCACGAACAGGGCGAGAACGACGAAACCGAGATCCTCGATCGCGATCCGGGCGGGCGGGGAGCCCCATCCGCCGAGCAGCCAGACGCAGAATGCCAGGGTGGCGACCGTAGCCACCGCACCCACCCGGCCGACCGTCGGCATTCTCAGACGCTAGCAAACTTCTTCGGTACGGGGCGCCATCTGGCGGCCGTAATTTACGGCAGCTTCATCAACAACTGTTCGACGGCCACCCGCGGGCCGGTGAAAAACGGCGTCTCCTCGCGCACGTGGCGGCGCGCCTCGGTGTAGCGGAGCTTCCACATCAGTTCGACGATGCGGCCCAGATCGGGGCCCTCGAATGCCAGGATCCACTCGTAGTCGCCGAGCGCGAAGGCCGGCACGGTGTTGGCCCGCACATCGGGGTACTCGCGGCCCGCCATACCGTGATCGACGAGCATCTTGCGGCGCTCGTCCTCGGGCAACAGGTACCAGTCCAGTGACCGCACGAACGGGTAGACGCAGACGTAGTCACCCGGATCCTCACCGGCGACGAACGCCGGGACGTGGCTCTTGTTGAACTCGGCGGGGCGGTGCAGCGCCACCACACTCCACACCGGGTCGCTGGCCAGGCCGAGGGTGGTCCGGCGAAACGCCGAGTAGGTGGCCTGCAGGTCTTCGACCCGCTCGGCATGCGTCCAGATCATGAAGTCGGCGTCGGCCCGGAAGCCGGTGACGTCATACAGGCCGCGGACGACCACGCCGTTGTCCTCCTGCTGCTTGAGGAACGTCGCGGTCTCATCGATCACGGACGAGCGATCCTGGTCGAGCGCCTCGGGCTGGACGGCGAAGACCGAGATCATCATGTACCGGGTCATCGAGTTGAGCTTGTCGTAATCGAGCTTGGCCATGGGCCTATCGTGCCACGCCGGAGGCCACCAGTTTCGCGGCCGCCCTGGTGGCCGAGCCCACACACGCGGGCACCCCGATACCGTCCAGATAGCCGCCGGCGACGGCCAGGTTCGGCGGCAGACCGGCCCGCACCTCGGCCACCAGATCCGCATGGCCGGGCCCGTACTGGGGCATCGCGTCGATCCAGCGCTGCACCCGGTAGTCCACCGGGTCGGCGGCGATGGAGAACACGTTCTGCAGATCCTCCAGCGACCAGTTCAGCAGCTCGTCATCGCCGACGCTGCGCGCCAAGGTGTCCCCGAACCGTCCGTAGGACAGCCGGACCAGCTCCACGTTGCCGCGACGGCCCCACTTACGCGACGTGAGGGTGATCGCCTTGGTGTGCAACCGTTCTCCGGTGGCGACGAGCACCCCGGACTGGTCGGGCAACGGGGTGCCGCCCGGCAGCGCGAGCGCCACCAGCGCCGTCGAGGCCACCCCGATGCGGCGGGCGGCCGCCGCGCTGCGCGGGGCGATGTGCTCGACGAGGCGGACCAGGCGCGGTGCGGGCACGGCGAGCACCACCGCGTCGGCGGACCAGTGCCCGCCCTCATCGTCGATCAGCTCCCAGCCGTGCGTGGAGCGCTCCATCCGGGCGATCCCGACGTGCGCCCAGCGCAGGTCGGCCCGCCGGGCCAGTTCGTCGATCAGGACCCGGTAGCCGCCGTCCAAGGCGCCGAACACCGGGCCGGGTTGCGGGGGCGGCAGCGCATTGCGGACCGCCTCGGTGAGACTGCGGGCGCCACGGTCCAGCGCGGCGGCCAGTGTCGGCAGCGCCGAACGCACCCCGATGGTGGCGGCCGACCCGGCGTACACACCGGTCAGCAGCGGCTCGACCGACCGGGTGACCACCTGCGCGCCGAACCGGTCACCGACCAGATCGCCGACCGACGGGTCCGCGCCGGAGCGCCAACTGAAGGCGCGGCGGGGTTCGGCGGCGATCTGGGCCACGGTGGCGGCATCGACCAGCCCGGCCACCGACTCGGCCTGCGCCGGGATGCCCTGCAGGGTGCCCGCCGGCAGCGGATGCAGGCATCCCTGGCTGTAGATCAACGGCCGGGCGCCGGCGCTGGCGACCTGCCGGCCCGACAGTCCCAGCTCGGCCAGCAGGGCGGTGACCTCGGGGCGGCGGGTGATGAACGCCTCGGCCCCGACATCCATCGACATCCCGCCGACCTGCTCGGTGCGCAGCACCCCACCGAGGCGGTCGGCCGGGTCGAACAGCGTTATCGAGGCGTCCGGACCGGCCGCGACGCGCAGCCGGTGGGCCGCGGTGAGACCCGAAATGCCGCCTCCGACAACGCAGTACGTGGATCTCACAATGAATGCA
Organism: Mycolicibacterium frederiksbergense; assembly: GCA_030499155.1. Classification (GTDB taxonomy): domain Bacteria; phylum Actinomycetota; class Actinomycetes; order Mycobacteriales; family Mycobacteriaceae; genus Mycobacterium; species Mycobacterium frederiksbergense_A. The sequence continues at coordinate 4,948,736 of JAUKNU010000001.1, forward strand.
CCAGGGTGACGAGCTCGGTCACCACCCCGGGATCGGTGGGCGGCAGCACACCGTGACCGAGGTTGAAGACATGACCGGAGGCGCCGGCGGCGACGGCCGCGCGGCCGTCCTCGACGACTGCCCGGGCGGCACGCTCGACCACCGGCCAGCCGGCCAGCAACACCACCGGGTCCAGGTTGCCCTGCAGCGCCGTACCGGGCCGGACCCTGCCCGCCGCGGCTTCCAGCGATGTCCGCCAGTCCACACCCACCACGGTGGCCCCGGCGTCCCCCATCGCTCCGAGCAGCTCTGCGGTGCCGACCCCGAAATGCGTCATCGGCACGCCGCGGTCCGCCAGCGTCGCGAAAATCCTTGAGCTGTGCGGCAACACGTGACTGCGGTAGTCGGCCAACGAGAGCGTGCCGGCCCACGAATCGAACAACTGGATGGCGTCGACGCCGGCATCCAGTTGAGCCGACAGGAACTCGATGGTCAGGTCGGTCAGCGAGGTCATCAGCGCGTGCCAGGTGTCGGGCTCGCCGAACATCATCGCCTTGGTCTTCTCGTGGTTGCGGCTGGGACCGCCCTCCACCAGGTAGGACGCCAGCGTGAACGGCGCCCCGGCGAATCCGATCAGCGGCACCGCGCCCAGCGCGGCGACCAGCAGCGCCACCGCCTCGCTCACCGGCGCCACCTGCGAGCGCTCCAGCGGCTTGAGGGTGCCGACATCGGCACGGGACCGGATCGGGTGCTCGATGACCGGCCCGACGTCGGGCACGATGTCAAGCGCGACACCGGCGGCCTTCAGCGGCACCACGATGTCGGAGAACAGGATCGCCGCGTCGACCCCGTGCCTGCGCACCGGCTGCAGGGTGATCTCGCAGACCAACTCGGGGTCGAAGCAGGCATCGAGCATCTTGTGGTTGGCCCGGAGGGCGCGGTACTCGGGCAGTGAGCGTCCGGCCTGGCGCATGAACCACACCGGGGTGTGGCTCGGGGTGCGGCCGGCGGCAGCGGCGAGATAGGGCGACTCTGGCAGGTCACGACGGGTGTTCATCGAGCCCTATGGTGCCATGTGGCCGGCGATCGGCGCGCCTGCGCACGGGTGAGACGAGATGGGTCTAGCGTCCCACACTGTGACGTCCGCCGAACCGGCTCAGTTCCGCACTGCGGTTGCGGCCATGAATGCGGCCACCGTTCGGCCGGAAATCGAGCTGGGACCGATCCGACCGCCGCAACGCCTGGCCCCCTACAGCTATGCGCTGGGCGCTGAAGTGCGCCATCCCGACGCCCCGGTGGTGCCGGAACGCTCCGAGGGCGACGCCTTCGGGCGGCTGATCCTGCTGCACGACCCCGAAGGCGCCGAGGCCTGGGACGGCACCATGCGCCTGGTCGCCTACATCCAGGCCGATCTGGACTCCACCGAGGCCGTCGACCCGCTGCTGCCGGAAGTCGCGTGGAGCTGGCTGGTGGACGCGCTGGCCGAACACGGCGAGGCCGTCACCGCCCTGGGCGGCACGGTCACCGCCACCACGTCGGTGCGCTATGGCGACATCTCCGGCCCGCCACGCGCCCATCAACTCGAGCTCCGCGCCTCCTGGACGGCCACCAACCTCGAGCTGGGCCCGCACGTGCAGGCCTTCTGCGAGGTCCTCGAGCACGCGGCCGGTCTGCCGCCTGCCGGAGTGACCAGCTTGGGATCCCGCACCCGCGCCTGATGACCGAGCCCGAAGAAGAAGAATCCGGGGACACACCGGAACCGGAAGCGACTCCCCTGTTGGCCCCCGCCGACGGGGTGCCGCCGCTGGCCAGTTACCCCAGCGATATCGCGCGGGCGGCCGAACTGCTGGCCGGCGGCGCCGGCCCGTTCGCGATAGACGCCGAACGCGCCTCGGGTTTCCGCTACTCCAACCGTGCCTACCTGGTGCAGATCCGGCGGGCCGGCGCGGGCACGGTGCTGATCGATCCGGTGAACCACGGCGGCGATCCGCTGCAGGTGATGGCGCCGCTGGCGAAGGTACTGGCCACCGACGAGTGGGTGCTGCATGCCGCCGACCAGGACCTGCCGTGCCTGGCCGAACTCGGGATGACCCCGCCGAGCCTCTATGACACCGAATTGGGGGCCCGGCTGGCCGGATTCGAGCGGGTGAACCTCGCCGAGATGGTGCGTCGCCTGCTGGGCCTGGGCCTGGTCAAGGGTCATGGTGCCGCCGACTGGTCCAAGCGCCCGTTGCCCGCGGACTGGCTCAACTACGCCGCACTCGACGTGGAGGTGCTGCTTGAGTTGCGCGCCGCGGTCGCCGCCGCGCTCGACGAGCAGGGTAAATCCGATTGGGCCGCACAAGAATTCGAGTTCCTGCGCACCGCTGAACCCACCGTCACCCGGCGTGACAGGTGGCGTCGCACCTCGGGCATCCACAAGGTGCGCGACCCCCGGGCGCTGGCCGCGGTACGCGAATTGTGGACCACCCGCGATCAGATCGCGCAGCGCCGCGATATCGCACCCGGCCGGATCCTGCCCGACGCGGCGATCGTCAACGCCGCCACCGTGGATCCCGACACGATCGAAAAGATCGTCGCGCTACCGGTTTTCGGTGGCAGCCGGCAACGGCGCAGCGCACAGGTCTGGCTGGACGCCTTGGCCAGGGCCCGCCAGGACCCCAACCCGCCGACGGGTTCCGAACCACTCACCGGCCCGCCCCCGCCGGCCCGCTGGGCCCGGCGCAAGCCGGAGGCCGCCGAACGGCTGGAGGCAGCCCGCAGCGGTTTGTCCGAACTCTCGCAGCAGGTTTCGGTTCCCACCGAGAATCTGCTGACACCCGACACCGTCCGGCGGCTGTGCTGGGACTGGCAGCCCGTCGAGGACATCGCGGCGGTCGTCGAGGAGTTCCTGGTGCAGGCCAAGGCCCGGCCGTGGCAGCGCGAACTGACGGTGCCGGTGCTGGCCGCAGCATTGACGAGCGGGAACGCTCCACCACCTGCGAGCTGAAGGACGCCCCACGTGGCCGAAAAGGCAGAGACGCACGACGAGAAAGACCGCCAGCGATTCGCCGACCGCGTCCTCAGCATCGTCGAGGACGCCGTGTACTGGGGCATCGCGGTCATCCTGGTAGCCGGAGCGGCAGCCCTGCTGGTGGCCCAGGTCAAGACCATGTTCTCGTTACTGGACGCGCCCACCTCCAAGGTGATGCTGGAACTTCTGGATGGCGTGCTGCTGATCTTCATCTTCGTCGAATTGCTCTACGCCGTGCGGACCAGCCTGCGGTCCCACGAGATCGCCGTCGAGCCGTTCCTGATCGTCGGAATCCTGGCCTGTATCAAGGAGATTGTGGTGCAGTCGGTGGAAGCGGCCAAGCTCGTGGGCCAGGGTCCGGAGTTCGCCAGGACCATCGTCCAGACCGGGGCGCTCGGCGCACTGGTACTGGTGCTGGCGGTGGCAGCGTGGGTGCTGAGGCAGCGCAGTATGGCCGCTCCGCCCGCAGACGAGGGCGAGTGAGACCGGAGTTTTCTACTCCGACTTCCGCACCGACATATCGGCGTCGGCGTCGAGTCCGGAATTGTTCAGCGCAGCGACCCACCCGGTGATCTGACGCGCGACGTGCTGATCGGTCAGACCGACGTCGGTGAGCACCTCGCCGCGCGAGGCATGCGTCTGGAACTCCTGCGGCACACCGACATCACGGCATGGCACGTCGATCTCGGCGGCCCGCAGCGCGGCGGACACCGAGGACCCGATACCACCGTGCACGCCGTTGTCCTCGAGGGTGACCACGAGCTTGTGGGCGGACGCGAGCGCGTGCAGCGCTGAAGAGACCGGCAGTACCCAGCGCGGGTCGACGACGGTCACACCGATGCCGTGCTGCTGCAGACGGTGCGCGACCGCCAGGCCCATCTGGGCGAACGATCCGACCGCGATCAGCAGCACGTCTTCCGAGGAGCCGGCGCCCGGCTTGGCCAGGATGTCCACCCCGTCACGCCGCTCCAGCGCCGGGATGTCCTCGCCGACAGCACCCTTGGGGAACCGGATGGCCGTCGGGCCGTCGCTGACCTCGAGTGCCTCGCCGAGTTCCTCACGCAGACGCAGGGAATCACGCGGTGCCGCGACCCGCATCCCGGGCACGATGCCCAGGATGGACAGGTCCCAGACGCCGTGGTGGCTGGGACCGTCGGGGCCGGTGACACCCGCACGGTCCAGCACGATGGTCACCGGAAGCTTGTGCAGCGCAACGTCCATCATCATCTGGTCGAAGGCACGGTTGAGGAACGTCGAATAGATCGCCACCACCGGGTGCATGCCACCCATGGCCAGACCGGCGGCCGAGGTCATCGCGTGCTGTTCGGCGATACCCACGTCGAAGAGGCGGTCCGGGTACAGCTGACCGAAGGCGGCCAACCCGGTGGGGCCGGCCATGGCCGCGGTGATCGCGACGATGTCGCGGCGACGTTTGGCGATCTTGATCAGTTCGTCGGAGAAGGTTCCCGTCCAGCCGGGCGCCGACACCGCGGTCGCCTGCCCGGTGATCGGGTCGATGATGCCGCACGCGTGCATCTGCTCGGCCTCATCGGCTTCGGCGGGCGCGTAGCCCATCCCCTTGCGGGTGACGACGTGCACGATGACCGGTGCGTTGAAGCCGCGGGCGTGCCGCAGGGCCGCTTCCACCGCGTGCTCGTCGTGGCCGTCGATGGGACCGACGTATTTCAGGCCCAGATCGGTGAACATGGCCTGCGGCTGCAGTGCGTCCTTCAGACCCGCCTTCACGCTGTGCATGCACTGGTAGCAGACTTCGCCGATGAGCGGCACGCCGCGAACCACGTCGCGGCCTTTCTCCAGAAGCTTCTCGTAGCCGGGTTGCAGCTGCAGGGCCGCCAGGTGGTCGGCCAGCCCGCCGATGGTGGGCGCATAGCTACGGCCGTTGTCGTTGACGACGATGACCACCGGCCGCTTTGCCGCGGCGATGTTGTTGAGCGCCTCCCAGCACATGCCGCCGGTCAGCGCGCCGTCACCGACGACCGCGACGACATGCCGGTTGCGGTGCCCAGACAGCTCGAAGGCCTTGGCCAGACCGTCGGCGTAGGACAGTGCCGTGCTGGCGTGGCTGGACTCGACCCAGTCGTGCTCGCTCTCGGCGCGCGCCGGGTAGCCCGACAGTCCGTCCTTCATCCGCAGCTGGTCGAAGTCGTCGGCGCGCCCGGTCAGGATCTTGTGCACATAGGACTGGTGTCCGGTGTCGAAGATGATCGGATCGTGCGGCGAATCGAAGACCCGGTGCAGCGCCAGCGTCAACTCGACGACGCCGAGGTTCGGGCCCAGATGTCCACCGGTTGCAGCGACCTTGTGAATCAGGAATTCACGGATTTCACCGGCCAGCTCAGTGAGCTGCGACTGGGACAGGTGCTGCAGATCGGCGGGACCGCGGATCTGTTTAAGCATCCCGCCAGTTTAGCCACGCAACACCCTTCAGTCCTGTCGAGGCTGGTAGATGTCGGGCACTCCGTCTTGATCGGCGTCCATGGTCTCCTCGCCCTCGATACGCCGATAGGTGGCGTTTCGGGTGGCCAGGAGCACCGAGGCGAGCAGTGCGGCAAGCAGAGAGCCGACCAGTACGCCGACTTTCACAAATTCGTCACGTTCGGAACCGAGCCCGTAGGCGAGGTCACCGATCAGCAATGAGACGGTGAATCCGATGCCGGCGAGCATCGACACCCCCAGCACGTCCACCCAGCGCAGCGAGGAATCCAGCTCGGCTCTGGTGACCTTGGACAGGGTCCAGGTGGTCAGGAAGATGCCGATCGGTTTGCCGAGCACCAGCCCGAGCACGATGCCCAGCGTGATGGGATCGGTGAGGGCCCTGCCGAGGCCGCTGAAACCGCCCAGACTCACCCCGGCCGCGAAGAACGCGAACACCGGGATGGCGATGCCCGCCGAGATGGGTCGCGAGCGGTGCTCGAAGTATTCGGCCAAGCCGGAATCGGTCTCGACGCCGCGGCGTGTCGCGGCCCGGTGCACCGGCACCATGAACCCGAGCAGCACGCCGGCGACGGTGGCGTGCACGCCGGACTCATGCATCAGCACCCACGTCGCAATGGACAGCGGGATCAGGATCCACCAGGCCTGCACGCCGCGCTGGACGCAGACCGCGAAGATGGCCAGCGGAACCAGCGAGAGCCCCAGGGCCGCGATGTTGAGGCTGTCGGTGTAGAAGACGGCGATCACGGTGATGGCCAGCAGGTCGTCGACCACGGCCAACGTCAGCAGGAACATCCGCAGCGCCGAGGGCAGGTGGGTGGAGATGACGGCCAGCACGGCCACCGCGAACGCGATATCGGTCGCCGTCGGGATGGCCCACCCCTTGAGGGCGCCTTCTCCGCCCTGCGACGCGACGGCGACGAAGATCAGCGCGGGCACCACCATGCCGCCGACCGCGGCGGCGATGGGCATCGCGGCCCGGCCGGGGTCTCGCAGATCACCGGCGACGAACTCGCGTTTGAGTTCCAGGCCGACGACGAAGAAGAAGATGGCGAGCAACCCGTCGGCCGCCCAGGCGCCGAGGCTGAGGCTCAAGTGCAGGCCGAAGGGCTCGCCGCCGACTTCCAGATCTCGCAGCGCGAAATAGCTTTCCGCCCAGGGCGAGTTGGCCCACACGATCGCGGTGGCGGCGGCGATCAGCAGAATGATGCCGCCGACGGTTTCCTTGCGCAGGATCTCGGTGACCCTGCGGGTTTCCGGCCACGAGCCGCGGCTCAACAGTCGATTGCGGTGTTCGGTCATCGATTCTCCCTTGGTCAGCGTGGCGCGAACGCCGACCAGACTTCCCGGCACACCGGGGGTCAGATTACCGGTGTGTGGGAGTTGATGTGAAACGAGTCCGGGGGCGTCGGCAGCTCGGGCCGTTGCCCAACCCAGCCTGTGCGCCGGCGGATTGCCGCGCACGACCTGCCGTCACGCGGCCCGCCGCGTCGACTCGGCGTGGTCAACGGCGGGCGGGACGGTCGGCTCCCCACCTCTGTACGTGGACAGGTAGCGATCCACTTCGCCGGACACCACAGCGTCCGCCCAAATGTTTCTCGACCCGGCTCGAACCGGCGCGGAACGCTGCGACGGCGAGCGTGAAGTTGCCCACCAGCGCGATCCCTGCCCACACCACCAGAGAACTGCCGAATGCCAAAGCGGCCACGAACAGCCCCAGGGAGACGAAGCCAAGGAGGAAGAACACATAAGCGACATAAATGACCGTCGTTCCTGACGGTCTTCTCATCGTCCTCACTGCAAACCTCCGGGATCGCAAAGACCACGATCTACCGCCGCTTCCGAGATCGTCGCGAGATGCTGCGGGCGGCCTGGGAGTCGCGGATCTTCGCCATGCTCTGGCCGGTCATGCAGGTTTGACCCACTTGTCGGACGCCGGTGTAGCCTCGATCACATGTTCGAAAGTTTGTTCGATATTGATCCCGCCGCGTCCGAACAGGAGCTGCGGGACGTGGTCGAGCGCCTCGAACGCATGAAGTCCACGGCCGCCGCCGCGCAGGCCCGGGCCACCGCGCTGTGGTCTACGAAACGTCGGGCAGCCGAGGCCGTGGCCGGCCTGCCCGCCAAGCGGCGCGGGCGCGGCCTGTCCTCGGAGATTGCGCTCGCGCGCCGGGATTCGACCACAAAGGGCGATCAACACCTCGGGTTCGCCAAGGCATTGGTCCATGAAATGCCCTGCACCTTGGCCGCTTTGGAGGCGGGAGTGCTCTCCGAATGGCGAGCCACCATCATCGTGCGAGAATCGGCCTGCCTGACGGTCGAGGACCGCCGCCGGCTCGATCACCGGATGTGCGGCGATCCGGCCGCGCTCGACGGGCTGGGCAACAAACGGATCACCGCGAAGGCCAAAGCAATCGCCTACGAACTGGATCCGCACGCCGTCGTCGATCGCGCAGCCAAGGCGCCCGAGGAACGCAATGTGACCACCCGTCCGGCGCCGGACAACATGCTGTACCTGACCGCACTGCTACCGATGGCGCAGGGAGTCGCGTGCTATGCGAGCCTGAAACACGCCGCCGACACCAATCCCGACGGCCGTTCCCGCGGACAGACCATGGCCGACACCTTGGTCGAGCGCGTCACCGGACGCCCGGCCGACGTCCCGGTGCCGATGACGGTCAACGTGGTGCTCTCCGACGAAGTCCTCCTGGCCCACGGTGACGGCGCGGCCGCAGTCCAGGACTACGAGCCGATCCCGGCCGAGGTAGCTCGGAAACTGATCACCGATGCCATCGACGCACAGGGCTGGGTCGAGCTGCGCCGGCTCTACGCCGTCCCGGAGAGCGGCGCCCTGGTGGCGATGGACTCTCGCGCCCGGGCGTTCCCGAACGGTCTGGCACAGTTCATCCGGCTGCGCGACCACACCTGCCGAACCCCGTACTGCGACGCGCCGATTCGCCATATCGATCATGCGGAGCCGCATACGCGGGGCGGCCGAACGAACGCCGTGAACGGTCGAGGCTCGTGCGAACGCTGCAATCACATCAAGGAACAGCCGGGCTGGACGGTCCGCACCCTGTTCGATCCAGGTGGCAGACACGTGGCCGAGCACACCACCCCCACCGGAGCCACCTACCGATCGACCGCGCCACCGATCGCCGGCGGTCTGCGCATCCTGACCCGTGACGTACACCTCGTCACCGTCCACCGCGCGGCCTGATCAGCGGCTGAGCACCGCCACACATTCCACGTGGTGGGTGAGCGGGAACGAATCGAACACCCGCAACTGCTCCACGGTGTAACCCTGACGACGGTACTCCCCCACGTCACGGGCGAATGATGCTGCCTCACAGCCGATATGGATGATTCGCGACACCTCGGATGCGGCCAGCTGCTCGATGACCTCCCGGCCCGCGCCGGCCCGCGGTGGATCCAGCACCACCACATCGGCCCGACCCTGCTCCGCCGACAATGCGCGGCGCACCGAATCCGTCACCACCGACACCTGCGGCAGGTCGGCCAGCGCCGCCCGCGCGGACCGGGCCGCGCCACGTGAGGTGTCGACGGTGAGCACCCGCCCGGTCGGCCCCACCGCGTCGGCCAGCACGGCGGCGAAAACGCCTGCCCCGCCGTAGAGATCCCATGCGGTCATGCCGGGCTGCACATGCGCGGCCTCGCTCACCAGTGAGCTGTAGACGCGGGGCGCATCGCGGTGCGCCTGCCAGAACGCGGTGACCGGGATCCGCCACTGCCGCCCGCCGATCTCCTGCACCGCCTCATAATCACCCTCGACGACCTGCGTGCTCGCCTTGCGCCCGCCGTTGCGCGGGCCGGCCTGCACCACATGCCGGCGCCCGGCATCATCGAGCGCCACGTGGAGTTGCGCACCCGGCGGCCAGCGGGGCCCATCCAGTCCGTCGAGCATCCCGTCGGGCAGCTGCGCACAGTTCAGATCATCGGCCAATTCGGCGCTGTGGTAGCGGTGAAACCCCGCCCGGCCGGCGTCCGAGACGTCCAGGCGCACCCGGGTACGCCAGCCCGTTGCCCCACCGTCGCCGACTTCCTCGGCCACCCCGGACCATTCATGGCCGCCGAGTCGCTCCAGCTGATTGGCGACCACCGCCCCCTTGAGGCGGCGTGCGGCGGCGGGTTCGGCGAATGCCAGATCACAGCACCCTGCAGCCTCGCGTCCGGCAATGGTGCACAGCGAGTCGATCCGGTCCGGTGACGGCTCGATCACCTCGACAACGTCGGCATGCCAATACGATCCGCGTTCGGACACCACCCGTACCCGCACCACCTCATCGGGTAGCGCGTAGCGCACGAAGACGACACGGCCGTCGTGGCGCGCCACGCAACTACCGCCATTGGCGGCCGGCCCTGTGGTCAGGATCAGGTCAGCCTCGGGTGCGGTCAATCAAGAAATCCTCTTCGTGCATCGCCGGGTGCGGACTGCGGCTCCAGCGTCTTGAGCCGCTCCGACGAGTTGAGCTGCCAGGGTACCGAAGTCACCATGACGTTCGGCTCGAAGAGCAGTCTGCCCTTCAACCGCAGCGCGCTCTGGTTGTGCAGCACCTGCTCCCACCAATGGCCGACCACATACTCCGGGATGAAGACAGTGACCACGGTGCGCGGCGATTCCTTGGTGATCCGCTTGACGTAATCCAGTACGGGCCGGGTGATCTCGCGGTAGGGCGAGGCGATGACCTTCAGCGGTGTGCTGACATCGCTCTCCTCCCAGGTGTGCACCAGCTCGCGGGTCTCGGCGTCGTCGACGCTGACCGTGATCGCCTCCAGCACGTCCGGGCGGGTGGCCCGCGCGTAGGCCAGCGCCCGGCGGGTCGGCAGATGCAGCTTGGACACCAGCACCACCGCATGGTTGCGGCTGGGCAGCACGACGTCCTCCAGGTTGGCCTCCTGCTCGTCGAGCTCCCGGGCCACCGTGTCGTAGTGCCTGCGGATGAGCTTCATGATCACGAACAGCACCGCCATCGCCAGGATCGCGATCCAGGCACCCGCCAGGAACTTGGTGACCACCACCACCAGCAGGACCGTTCCGGTACACATGCACCCGACCGCGTTGATCACCCGCGACCGCATCATCTTGCGCCGTGTCGCAGGGTCGGTCTCGATCTTGAGAAAGCGGGTCCAGTGCCGCACCATGCCGAGCTGGCTGAGGGTGAACGACACGAACACCCCGACGATGTAGAGCTGGATCAGCGCAGTGGTCTCGGCCTGGAACGCGACCACGAAGGCGACCGCGGCGAACGCCAGGAACAGGATGCCGTTGGAGAACGCCAGCCGATCGCCGCGGGTGTGCAACTGCCGCGGCAGGTAGCGATCCTGCGCCAGAATCGATCCGAGCACCGGGAAACCGTTGAACGCCGTATTGGCCGCCAACACCAGGATCAGCGCGGTCACCAGCGCGATGAGGAACAACCCGACCGGAAAATCATGGAACACCGCGTCGGCCAGCTGCGCGATCAGCGTCTTCTGGTGGTAACCCTCCGGCGCACCCACCAGCTGCTCATGCGGCCGCTCGGCCATCTTCACGCCGGTTTCCTTGGCCAGCAGGATGATCCCCATGAACAGCGTGGTCGCGATCACACCGAGCAGCAGCAAGGTGGTGGCGGCATTGCGCGACTTGGGTTTCCGGAAGGCCGGCACCCCGTTGCTGATCGCCTCCACACCCGTCAGCGCCGCTGAGCCCGAGGAGAAGGCCCGCGCCACCAGGAACACCAAGGCGAATCCGAGGATCTCGCCGTGCTCGGAACGCATTTCGAAATCCGCGGATTCGGCCTTCAGCTCGTGGTCCATCACGAAGATCTGGAAGAAACCCCACGCCAGCATGACGATCATGCCGACCATGAAGGCGTAGGTGGGGATGGCGAACGCGGTGCCCGACTCCCGGATACCGCGCAGGTTCAGCGAGGCCAGCAGCAGGATCGCCACCACCGCGAACCACACCTTGTGCTGGGCGATGAACGGCACCGCCGAGCCGATGTTGGCCATCGCCGAGGACATCGACACCGCTACCGTCAGCACATAGTCCACCAGCAGCGCGCTGGCCACCGTCAGTCCGGGTGTCGGACCGAGGTTGGTGGTCACCACCTCGTAGTCGCCACCGCCCGACGGGTAGGCGTGCACGTTCTGGCGGTAACTGGCGATCACGATCAGCATGACGGCGGCCACCGCCAGCCCGACCCAGGGCGCGAACGAGTACGCCGACAGCCCGGCCACCGAGAGCACCAGGAAGATCTCCTCGGGTGCGTAGGCGGTGGACGACAACGCATCGGAGGCGAAGACCGGCAGCGCTATCCGCTTCGGCAGAAGCGTGTGGCCCAGCTTGTCGCTGCGGAACGGTCTCCCCAGGACCAGCCTGCGCGTGGCGGTCGATAGCTTGGACACGAGTGCCAAGAGTAAGCGCACCCGGGTTTGGCTGTAGCGTTCCGGGTGCGCTGGTTCAAAGGCGTGTTCGATGTTGCGGTATTCCTGGGCAGCGGCCAGAGAGGACCGAGGGTGCGGGTAGTGGTGATGGGATGCGGCCGGGTCGGCGCATCGCTGGCGGACGGCTTGGCCAGGATCGGCCACGAGGTGGCCGTCATCGACCGGGATGCGACGGCGTTCAACCGGCTGTCCCCCGAGTTCCCCGGTGAGCGGGTGCTCGGCATGGGTTTCGACCGGGATGTGCTGCTGCGCGCCGGAATTCAGGACGCCGGGGCCTTCGCCGCGGTGTCCTCGGGTGACAACTCGAACATCATCTCCGCCCGCGTGGCGCGCGAGACCTTCGGCGTGGAACGCGTCGTCGCCCGTATCTACGACGCCAAACGTGCCGCCGTCTACGAACGCCTCGGCATCCCCACCGTGGCCACCGTGCCGTGGACCACCGACCGGCTGCTCAACGTGCTCACCCGGGAATCCGAGACCACCAAGTGGCGGGATCCCTCCGGCAACGTCGGAGTGGCCGAACTGCCGCTGCACGAGGACTGGGCCGGCCACGCGGTGACCGAACTGGAGGCCGCCACCGGCGGCCGCGTCGCGTTCATGCTGCGCCTGGGCACCGGACTGCTGCCCGACACCAAGACCGTCATCCAGGCCGGTGACCACGTGTTCCTCGCCGCCATCTCCGGGCACATCGGCGAGGCACTGGCGATGTCGGCCCTGCCGCCGAGCGAGGACAACGATCGCTGATGAAAGTCGCCATCGCCGGAGCCGGCGCCGTGGGCCGTTCCATCGCCCGTGAACTCGTCGCAAGCCACGACGTCACGCTGCTGGAACGCGATCCCGAACACATCGACGCCGACGACATCCCGGCGGCGCACTGGCGCCTCGGCGACGCCTGCGAGCTCAGCCTGCTGGAATCGGTGCGGTTGCAGGAGTTCGACGTCGTGATCGCCGCCACCGGCGACGACAAGGCCAATGTGGTGCTCAGCCTGCTGGCCAAAACCGAGTTCGCGGTGCCCCGGGTGGTCGCACGGGTCAACGACCCCCGCAACGAATGGCTGTTCGACGAGAACTGGGGCGTCGACGTGGCGGTGTCCACACCGCGCATGCTGGCCTCGCTGGTCGAGGAGGCCGTCGCCGTCGGCGACCTGGTGCGGCTGCTGAGCTTCCGCAAGGGCCAGGCCAACCTGGTCGAGATCACCCTGCCCGACGACACCCCGTGGGGCGGCAAGGCCGTCAAGCGGCTCAATCTGCCGCGTGACGCGTCCCTGGTGACGATTCTGCGCGGCCCGCGGGTGATCGTGCCGGAGGGCGACGAGCCGTTGGAGGGTGGCGACGAATTGGTGTTCGTGGCCACCGCCGACGCCGAGGACGAGCTACGCGAGCTGCTACTGCATCCTCAGGCGCGCTGAGCGGGCTCGTGGGCGTGTAGTGCCCGCTGAGCGACCTTGATGGCGAAGTAGGTGATGACGGCCGCCACCCCGGTCAACGGCCAGCCCATGGCGATCCGGGCGACCCCGAGCAGACCGGTCTCGTCGGCGTCATAGAGGTAGTGCTGGACCAGGAAACGGGAAGCGAAGACCGCCACCCAGGTCAGCGTCGCGATATCGAAGGCGAGAACCGCCCGGCGCACCTTCCGCCAATCGCGGTCGTGGTTGTTGACCCAGCCCCAGATGTAACCCACTACGGGACGCCGGATCAGCACCGAGAGCGCGAACACCGACGCCCACACCAGCGACGACCAGATGCCCAGCAGGAAATAGCCCTTGGACTCGCCGACCAGGTAGGCGATGAGCGCACTGATACCGACGCCCATGAATCCGGACACGGCCGGCTGCAGCGACTCCTTGCGGATCAGCCGCCAGACAAGCACCAGTGCCGCCACCCCGAGAGCGGCGTAGATCGCGGGCAGCAAGCCGAAATTGGTGGAGACCGGCACGAACACCAACACCGGAAGGGAGGAGTAGATCAGACCACTGACCCCGCCCATCTGCTCCAGAACGGCCTGGGCGCCCTTCTTGGGCGGCTCCTCGGCGGCGGCGTCGGCGGTGGATTGCTCGGAGTTCTGCTCCGTCACTTCTGGATCTCGTAGAGCGGGTTGTAGATGGCTTTGGTGCCGTTGTCGAGTTGGCCGAGGCGGCCGTGCACGCGCAACGTCAGACCGGACTCGATACCCGCGATGCGGCGCTGCCCCAGCCACACCAGGGTGACCGAATCGGTGCCGTCGAACAATTCGGCCTTGACGCCACCGGCGCAGCCCTTGCCGTTGCACTCGACGCTGCGCAGCGTGCCGACCATGGTGACTTCCTGGCCGCGCTGACAGTCGATGGCCTTTTGTGCGCCGGTGCCGGCGGCCTCATCGCTGAGCTGATCGACGTCGACTTGCTCGGGGTCTTCCGTCAGTCGGCGGGTGAGCCGACGCAGATACCCTTCGGCCGTAGCCATGACCTCTCCCTGCCGCGAATCCGTCGTGGATCCACTACCTGACCAACGCCACCGTAGACCTGTTGGTTCCGATTCGCCACGTCGCGCGCGGGCAACGCTGCGGAACTGTCACCATCGTGTGATGGCCGTCAACTTGCGTGGTGTGACAACGGTTCTGCTGGCCGGGACCGGCTCCGATGACGACTACGTCTACCGGGCCTTTTCCGCGGCGTTGCACGACGTCGGTGCGATCGTCGTCACACCGGCCCCCGAACCGTCCCGGCTGATCGCCGGATACCTGGCCGCGCTGGACGAGGCCGCCCGCAGCGGCGCGCCGATCGCGGTCGGCGGGGTGTCCATCGGTGCCGCGGTGGCGACCGCGTGGGCGCTGAGGCATCCCGGCCGGGCCGTGGCAGTGCTGGCGGCGCTGCCCGCCTGGTCCGGTGCGCCCGGCGACGCGCCCGCCGCGCTGACCGCCCGCCATTCGGCCCGGCAACTGCGCGAGGAAGGGCTTTCGGCCACCGTCGCCGCGATGCAGGCCGGCAGCCCGGCGTGGCTGGCCGCCGAGTTGACCCGGTCCTGGCTGGCCCAGTGGCCGGCGCTGCCCGATGCCATGGCCGAAGCGGCCGCCTATGTGGCACCGACGGTCGAGGAACTGAGGGCGCTGACGGTGCCGATGGGCCTGGCGGCCGCCGTGGACGATCCCGTGCACCCCGTCGACGTCGCGGCCGAGTGGGCAGCAGCGGCCCCGCAGGCGGTCCTGCACACGCTGACGCTCCAGGAGATGGGGGCCGACCCCGCCCGGTTGGGCGCGGCCTGTGTCGCCGCCCTGCTGGAGAACTAGCCGCCGGTGATGGTGCTGCGCATCTGCTGCATCGCCGAACCCTCGGCGCTGCGCCGTGCCGCCGGCTCCGGCGGCAGCTGGCCCTGAGCTTGGGCTTGGGCTTGGGCCTGCTCGGCGGCGACGCGCAGCTGGGCGGCCATCGCCTCGGGCAGCTGCACGGTCAGCGGTGTGCGCACCGGCAGCGGCGTGTCGCCACGGCGAACCACCGTGTCGGCCAACGCTTCCCGGGCCTCCGCGGCCAGCGCATCGGCGTTCTCGGGTAACCCGTTGACGACACAGCGGATCATCCAGCGGTAGCCGTCCACGCCGATGAAGCGGACCACTCCGGGCTGCTGCCCCTCCGGCGCCGACGTGCTGGCCCCGACCACCTCACGGCCCCACGGGCCGTCCTCGACCCGGACCTTCACGTTGTCCTTGCGCAGCGACTCGGCCAACTCCGCGGCCACCTCACGCCACAGGCCGGCCGATTTCGGGGCCGCGTAGGCCGCGATGGTGAACCGGCCGTTGGGGGTCATCACCCACACCGAACTGGGCACTCCCTGGTCGGTCAGTTCCACCTGCACCTGGCCCGCCGCGGGCATCGGGACCAGAACGGACCCGAGATCCAGCCGCGCATGCTTCGCCGACTCCGGATCGTCGAAATCCTCGATGTCGAACGGTCCGTCGAAGTCTTCGGCTTCGTCAGTCACGTTGTCGCCCTCTTTCACAAACTCGAATGTCCGCCGGATGAACCGTGCCCACCCGCGCCGCGGGTCGTCTCGGCCAGCCCGGCCTCGTCGAACGATGTCACCTCGACGAGCTCCGGCAGTTCCACCCGCTGCACCAGCAGCTGGGCGATGCGATCACCGCGCCGCACCACGATCGGCTCCCGCGGGTCGAGATTTATCAGTGTCACCTTGATCTCGCCACGGTAACCGGCGTCGACGGTGCCGGGCGTGTTGACGATCGAAAGCCCCACGCGGGTGGCCAATCCCGACCGCGGATGGATCAATCCGACCATCCCGTGCGGGATGGCGACGGCGATCCCGGTCGGCACCAGGAACCGGTGGCCGGGCGCCAGTTCGACATTTACGGCGCTGAACAGGTCGACGCCGGCGTCGCCGTCATGGGCCCGGCTGGGCATGGGGAGATCGCGATCCAATCGCACGACCGCCAGAGAAGTGGGCACGGCGGATGAGATTACTCTTGGGCACGTGTCCGACACGCGCGCCATCACCCAAACCGTGCGCTACCGCGAGCGCCTGCGGCTGCCGTGGTGGTTCTGGTTGCCCGGATTGGGGCTTGCCGCCCTCATCGCCGTCGAAGTGAACATGGGCGTGCAGGGCCTGCCGGACTGGGCGCCCTATGCGGTGCTGCTCCCGGTCGCCGCGGCCGCGTTGATATGGGCGGGCCGGATGGAGATCAAGGTCGTCCAGAACGGGGACGGGCCCGGTGGCACTGTCGAGTTGTGGGCGGGCCCGGCACACCTCCCGGTGAGCGTCATCTCGCGGTCCGCCGAAGTGCCCCGATCGGCCAAGTCGGCGGCTCTGGGCCGCCAACTCGACCCCGCGGCCTACGTCCTGCACAGGGCGTGGGTCGGTCCGATGGTGCTCATCGTGCTCGACGATCCGGACGACCCCACCCCGTATTGGTTGGTCAGCTGCCGACACCCCGACCGGGTGCTGGCCGCGTTGCGCAGCTGACCGCTGCGATCACGCCGCGCAGTCCGTGCAGACGAACAGACCGTTCTTCTCACTGGCCAGTCGGCTGCGGTGATGAACCAGGAAACAGCTGGAGCAGGTGAACTCATCGGCCTGCTTCGGGACGACCCGAACTGACAACTCCTCACCGGACAGATCGGCACCCGGGAGTTCGAACGATTCCGCGGACTCTGATTCATCGACGTCCACAACGGCCGATTGGGCCTCGTTACGTCGCGCTTTGAGCTCTTCCAGCGAATCCTCGGACACATCGTCTGTCTCGGTTCGCCGTGGAGCGTCGTAGTCGGTAGCCATATTCATCCCCTCCGGTACCGTTTGCAGCACCCTTGCAGCAGTGCTTTGTACCAGCGTCGAACGCCTACACCAAATGATTCGTGCCCGGAATCGACGCAGATTGACTGTGATTTATATCACAGAGCAAAACCCCTGGTAGGAATGCATGCCCTGGCATGGCCTTAAGGTGCAGGGGTGGTCGCATCCATCACCGAGGGCACGGCGTTCGACAAACACGGTCGTCCGTTCCGCCGCCGCAACCATGTGCCCGTGCTGTGCCTGTTCCTGGCGCTCGCCTTGGTGACCGGCGTGGTGTGGGTGATCGCGCTCAATCAGTCCACCGAGGCGCCCCAGGCCGTCGCCTGCAACGCACCGCCCCCGCCCACCGGCGACGCCAGCCAGCCCGTACTCGGTCAGCAGGTGTCCCCGGCCGAGATGGCCGAGGTGATGCCGGCGCGGCTGGCCGACACCAAGGTCCAGGTGCTCAACGCCAGCGGTCAGGGCGGGCAGGCGGCCGAGGTGTCCGGCGCGCTGCGCGACCTCGGCTTCGCCCAGCCCACCGCGGCCAACGACCCGGTGTACGCCAGCAGCCGGCTCGAATGCCAGGGCCAGATCCGGTTCGGTGAAACCGGGCGCGCCGCGGCGGCCGCCGTATGGCTGGTCGCGCCGTGCACCGAACTGTTCCTGGACGGCCGCTCCGATGACACGGTCGATCTCGCCGTGGGTACCGAGTTCAGCGAGTTCAGCCGCAGCGACGATATCGACGCCATGCTGGCCGGGCTGCGCCCCGACGCCACCCAGCCCCCCGATGCGTCGCTGCTGACCAAGATCCACAGCGCGACCTGCTGACCTACCTGACCTGCGCCAAGGCCACCTCGAGCGCGGCCGCCACGCCCGGCGCGGCGGCCACCAACACGTCCTGCGCGTCACCCGTTAATGCCGGCAACCGCAGCACGGCACCGGCCTCGGCGGCGATCACCGCCCCCGCCGCCCAGTCCCACACGTGCACGCCGTCCTCGAAATAGGCGTCGAGACGCCCGGAGGCCACCATGCACAGATCCAGGGCACACGATCCGATCCGGCGAACATCGCGCACGCCGGGCAGCAACGCCGCCAGCACCGCGGCCTGCCGCCGGCGCTGTCCGGCGTCATAGGAGAACCCGGTGCCCAGCAGCGCCAGCGACAGATCATCGATGGCGTTGCACCGCAACGCGGTTGACACGCCATCGCGGGTCACGGTGGCGCCGTGCCCGACCGCGGCCGAATACAACTCGCCGGTCGCCACATTGACCACCGCACCGGCCACCGAGACGCCGTCGATCTGCACGCCGACCGACACCGCATACGCCTCGATGCCGTAGACGAAGTTGACCGTCCCGTCGATCGGGTCGATCACCCAGACCGGCACGCCGGGCGGGGCCACCGCCGAACCGCCCTCCTCCTCGCCGAGGACACGATCATCGGGCCGGCGTTCGGCGAGCCGCTCGCGCAGCAGCCGCTCGGTCTCGGTGTCGACGACGGTGACCGGATCGGTCGGGCTGCTCTTGGCTCGGACGGCCCCGACGGCGGGCGCCCCGCCGAACACCTCGGATCGTCGGGTCCGCACGAAAGCCGCCGCCTCCGTGGCCAGTTGCCCCGCCACCGCGCGCAGCGTCCGGGGATCGTTGTCATCGGGCATGGCTACATCGCACCACAAGCCTCTATTGTGGTGGCGAATTGCCTTGTCCGCCGCCTGCATAGGAGCGTGCCAGTGACCGGATCGACCAACACCGGATTCGGCGTCGACGTCGGCGGCAGCGGAATCAAGGGCGGCATCGTCGACCTGGACACCGGCGAGCTGGTCGGCGAGCGGTTCAAACTCGCCACCCCGCAACCGGCGACCCCGGCCGCGGTGGCCACCACCGTCGCCGCCGTGGTCCGCGAGTTCGGTTGGACCGGCAAACTCGGCGTGACCTACCCGGGGGTGGTGACCAACGGCATCGTGCGCACCGCGGCCAACGTGGACAAGGACTGGATCGGCACCGACGCGGCCACGGTCATCAGCGCCGAACTCGGCGGCCAGCAGGTCACGGTGCTCAACGACGCCGACGCCGCCGGCCTGGCCGAGGAGCGCTACGGCGCGGGCAAGGACAACACCGGGGTGATCGTGCTGCTCACCTTCGGCACCGGTATCGGATCGGCCGTCATCCACAACGGGGTGCTGCTGCCCAACACCGAGTTCGGCCACCTCGAGGTGGGCGGCAAGGAAGCCGAGCACCGGGCCGCATCCTCGGTGAAGGAACGCAAGGAATGGAACTACCAGCGCTGGACCGAAGAGGTCACCAAAGTGCTGGTGGCGGTCGAGAATGCGATCTGGCCGGACCTGTTCATCGCCGGCGGCGGGATCAGCCGCAAGGCCGACCGCTGGATCCCGATGCTGAAGAACCGGGTCCCGGTGGTGCCCGCCGCCCTGCTCAACAGTGCCGGCATCGTGGGTGCGGCGATGGCCGCCCAGGGCATCCACGTCGAGCCCTGATATCGCCGAACACGACGCGCGCGCCGAGTCAAATTTGCCGCTCGGCGCAGTGCGCGCCCACACTGTCGTTACAATGGTCAATGGCGGCCGCCTACCGAGATAGCGGCGGATATCCGAGCAGAGATCAAACGCCAATATTCGAGACAGCCGACGATTTTGGGTGACGCCTGCGCGCGCCACCGGATCCGCAAGACCGAGAGGGTGTACGTGGCAGCGACAAAGACCAGCCCGGCAACCGATGAGCTGGTGACGCCCACCGCAACCAAGACGCCTGCAAAGAAGGCGCCCGCCAAGGCCGCTGCAAAGGCGCC
Organism: Mycolicibacterium frederiksbergense; assembly: GCA_030499155.1. Taxonomy (GTDB): domain Bacteria; phylum Actinomycetota; class Actinomycetes; order Mycobacteriales; family Mycobacteriaceae; genus Mycobacterium; species Mycobacterium frederiksbergense_A. Next base: position 4,968,693 of record JAUKNU010000001.1, read on the forward strand.
TGCCAAGCGGGCCGCCAAGAAAGCTCCCGCCAAAAAGGCCCCGGCCAAGGGCGCCGCGTCCCGCACCAAGAAGGACGAGTCCGCCGAGGGCGTCACCGATGGCGAAGACATCGAGGCCACCGACGATCTCGAAGTGGAGCCCGGCGACGTCCTCGATGTCGAGGATGTCGAGGATGTCGAGATCGACGACGTCGAGATCGAGGACGACGCCGAGGACTCCGAAGAGGCCGAAGCCGAGGGCGACGAGGCGGAAGCCACCGACGGTGCCAAGGCCAAGCCCGCCAAGGCCGACGAGGAGATCGCCGAGCCGTCCGAGAAGGACAAGGCATCCGGTGACTTCGTCTGGGATGAAGAGGAATCCGAGGCGCTGCGCCAGGCACGCAAGGATGCCGAGCTCACCGCCTCCGCGGACTCGGTCCGTGCCTATCTGAAGCAGATCGGCAAGGTGGCGCTGCTCAACGCCGAAGAGGAAGTCGAGCTCGCCAAGCGCATCGAGGCCGGGTTGTACGCGACTCAGCTGATGACCGAACTGACCGAGAAGGGCGAGAAGCTGCCCGCGGCCCAGCGCCGCGACATGCAGTGGATCTGCCGCGACGGTGACCGGGCCAAGAACCACCTGCTCGAAGCCAACCTGCGCCTGGTGGTCTCGCTGGCCAAGCGCTACACCGGCCGCGGCATGGCGTTCCTGGACCTCATCCAGGAGGGCAACCTCGGTCTGATCCGCGCGGTCGAGAAGTTCGACTACACCAAGGGCTACAAGTTCTCCACGTACGCCACCTGGTGGATCCGGCAGGCCATCACCCGCGCCATGGCCGATCAGGCCCGCACCATCCGCATCCCGGTGCACATGGTCGAAGTGATCAACAAGCTGGGCCGTATCCAGCGCGAGCTGCTGCAGGACCTGGGCCGCGAGCCCACGCCCGAAGAGCTGGCCAAGGAAATGGACATCACGCCGGAGAAGGTGCTGGAGATCCAGCAGTACGCGCGTGAGCCGATCTCTCTCGACCAGACCATCGGCGACGAGGGCGACAGCCAGCTCGGTGACTTCATCGAGGACTCCGAGGCCGTGGTGGCCGTGGACGCGGTGAGCTTCACGCTGCTGCAGGATCAGCTGCAGTCGGTGCTGGAGACACTCTCCGAGCGCGAGGCCGGCGTGGTCCGGCTGCGCTTCGGCCTGACCGACGGCCAGCCGCGCACTCTCGATGAGATCGGCCAGGTCTACGGCGTCACGCGTGAGCGCATCCGTCAGATCGAGTCCAAGACGATGAGCAAGCTACGCCACCCGAGCCGTTCCCAGGTGCTGCGCGACTACCTGGACTGAGCGACACTCCGGTTAACCACTCTGACCAGCAGGTTTGCAGGTCAGTACAGAAATAGTAGACAAGCACAGCGCAGCTAGTCAAGATATCGGTATGGCGAGTCGCAAACCGATACCCCTTGATCTGGCTGCGCTGCTGCCGTCGTGGGAGCTGTCGCTACGCGCCGAACGCAAGAGTCCCGCCACGATCAAGGTCTACGGAGACGCCGTCAGAGCGTTCCTACGGTGGTGTGAAGAACATCACCACTCCCCCGCCCTGGACCGCGATCTGATGAAGGCTTTCGTGGCCGACCTGCTCGACGCCGGGGCCGAACCCTCGACGGCCCGCTCTCGCCAACTCGGCATGCGCCGATTCTCCGCGTGGCTGGAAGAGGAGGGCGAGATCGACGAAGATCCGCTACTCGGGTTGAAGGCGCCCAAGCTCGACACCAAAGTCACCGAGTCCCTATCCGAGGACGAACTGCGCAAGCTGATCAAGGCATGCGGTGGGAAAGAGTTCCGCGACCGCCGCGACGAAGCAATCGTCCGACTGATGGCCGAAACGGGCATGAGGGCCGGCGAAGTTTGCAGCCTGGAACTGAACGACACCGATGTGACCCGCGGACTGGTGACCGTTCGGCGTGGAAAGGGCGGCAAGGGCCGGGTCGCGCCGTTCGGCGCCCAGACCGGCGTGGCGATCGACCGCTACCTACGGTTGCGCCGCTCCCACCTACTCGCCGACACCGCGGCGCTCTGGCTCGGCGACCGCGGCAAGGGACTCAACTACTACGGACTGCACAAAACGCTGAAGTGGCGGGCCGAGCTCGCCGGGCTGAAGAACTTCCACCCCCACCTGCTGAGGCACACGGCGGCGTCACGGTGGCTTGCCGCTGGCGGATCCGAAGGCGGGCTCATGGCCGTAGCGGGATGGTCCACACGCGACATGATCGACCGGTACACCCGATCGACCGCCGCGGATCGCGCCGCCAACGAAGCACGCGGGTTGGGACTGGGTGACCTGTGATCGACGGCTACGTACCGTTTGAGCGCAAGCCGCTCAACATTGACATTCGCCGCGCAAACCGAGCGCGCGATGCAATCCACGCGGAGCCGCGTGCCATTCGCATTCTCTGTCCCCGCGGACACTTCATCGCCACCGTCGACTTGCTTACAGACGGCGATGGGCCCGCATCAGCCCTACGCATCGTCCCCCAGGGATCGCGTCATGGTTTTGTCATCGAGCCGCTTTCACCGAAGGGCGCCTTTCGAACTCGGATGACGTGCCAGAATCGGCGGTGCCGCTACTCGGGATCGTTCAACCATCTCGCCATCGCGACAGATTTGGCCGAACAGGCCCTAGCTGGCTGTAGGTCGAGTCAAGGGGGCAGGGGCCCGTAGTGGGCTGACGCCCCTGGGGTGGGGCGTTGGGTTTTATGCGGTCCGGTGGTGCTGCTGGGGTGTGACGGGTGCCTGGCGCCCACGCTGACGTATGCAACCTCGGTGGGGTTATCTGGCGTCGTTCGGACTGCCGTGGAGGCGAAGGGCCGGGTGCCAAGCTAGATGCGGCGTAACCCGGGTGGGGTCCGCCATAGCGGATACGGCATCTGATCCGGCCCTTCGTCCCGTCCATTTAGCGTGGCACTACCGACGGGGGTTGTGAAGGGGTCTGGTTAGTCCTTTCGCGATTGAGTCAGGGTTCAGGCCCAGCGCGTCGGTTCGTATGTGGCGTGGTCACGAACCAATGCGTGGGCGATGCGGTTGGCACGGTGTGCCAATGCGCAGGCAACGATGCCGCCGTGTTTTCCGCGGGCCTTGAGTCCCTGGGCGTAGTTCTTGGCTGCCGGTTCGTTGAGCCAGAGCCCGATACCGAGGTCGATCAGGGCGCGGCGCAGCACCACGCTGCCTTCGCGGCTGATCCCGCCGTCGCGGCGCTTATGCGCGGATTCATACTGCGTCGGGGAGAGCCCCGAAGCACGATAGATCTGCTGTGGCCCGGGCCACCGTTGCGGATCACCAAGAGCGGCAGCATAATTGGATACCCGTACCACTGCCCAGCCTGGCACCGAGGTCAACGTGGCATAGGGGCTGCGCGGCAGCAGCGCCCCCAGCGCGGTTTCCGCGTACTGGATCTGGTCGTCGAGATCGGCCAACAACACCAGATCGGCGGCCAGTATTAGGCGTGCGATCGCCGCGTCGCGGGTGGGCAGTGCCTCGCGAGCTGCGGCGATCAGACGCTCGGCGACCGGGCGGCGCAGTTGCAGGTCCCGGGTCGCGGCGAACCGGATCAACCGGTTGACCCCGAGCCCGGTCAGCCGCGCAGGGTCGGCGAACTCGGCGGCCACCAGCCGGCCGATCCTGGTGCCCAGCACGTCGGGTAGAGCCAGGGTCAGTCCGGGAAACGCCCTATCCAGCTGGCCGAGCAGCTGATTCTTCGTCGCGCTACGGGTGGCGACCCGTCGACTCCGATGGGAGGCCCAAGCGCTGATCTCACCGATCACGACATCGCGATCGGTGACCGGGCGCCCGTAGCCGGCCAGCACCAGCTCGGTGATCGCCTCCAGGTCGATCACGTCGGTCTTGACCCGGCGCCGTCCCTGCACGCGACGCTGTTCGGCGACATGAGCGGGATTGAGTTCCAACACTTCCCACCCATCGGGCCATCGATGGTCAAGCACCGGGCGGTGATAGTGCCCGGCCGCCTCTACACCCACCTTCACCTGCACCGACGCGGAGACCGCGGCCATCGCGCGCGCCGCCGCCGCAGTCAGGCCCGACCCGGTCATCGGGAACTCCGAGGGGCCGACCAGCCGACGACGCGCCGCGTCGGTCACCGAAAACACTGCTGAGGTCTTGCCGACATCGACGGCAACGACGATCGTGGACGACGTGACTGGAGCTGCATGCACAGACACAACAACACCTCCGGGGTGTGTCAGGAGGTCCACGTGCGTCAACACACGGACCCCGAAAGGAATCAGTTACAGATCCCTTCCTGACACCTCCGGAGGCATTTGAGAAGGACCAACTCGAGCTATATCAGCGGGACACGCCGAATATCGGTTGACGACTTGAGGCACAGCGTCCGGTACGCTATGCCTCAGTCGCCCGCCCGGCTACGACTTCACCACCGGGCGTACCACCCTCAGGGTAGGTCTCCTACGGACCTTCACATTTCAGTGGAGGTTCTTCATGCCTGCGAACAGGCTATCCCCAAACGAGCGACGACTTGTCGCACAGATCGGCGCCCACACATCGTGGGAACAAACCGAAAACCGTTCCGCTAGAACCGAACCCGCGCGCCGGGCCATGCTCGACAAGTTCGAGCAGCAAGTCGACCCGGACGGCACACTCCAGCCCGCCGAACGGGCACAGCGCGCCGAGCATGCCCGCAAGGCCTATTTCAAGCGGCTGGCGCTGAAGTCTGCGCAAGCCCGACGCCGGCGCTCCGTCGTCAGCGAACGCCTTGCAGAGCTGGACGGCGGTGACGCCGCATGACTCCACGAAAAAGGCCGGCCCCCCGCCAAGGAAACCGGCCCTCTCGTACCACCACCAATAACACCGAGTCTAGCCTTCACCGGCCCGAGGACGGGTACCAAGCGCCGACCGCCGAGGACCGCGCCATTCATGCCGCAGTCGAGTTGCTGCATGAGCACGGCTACGGCATCGCCGGGCGCTGCATGGACTGCCGACACCCGATCAGCTCGGCGGCAAGCCTCGCCCGCATGCGTGGGCCTCGCTGCGAGGCTCGCGCGAAGGCGGTGGCCGAGTGATGCTCGATCACGCTCTCGCCTATGCCGCTGCCGGCATACCGGTGCTGGCGCTCAAAACTCGTTCGAAAGCGCCTGCGACAGCCCACGGTAAGGATGACGCCACCACCGACGCAGACACCATCGCCCGGTGGTGGACGCGTAACCCGCACAGCAACATCGGGCTACGGCCAACTACCGAAATGCTGGTAGTCGATGTCGACCCGAGAAACGGTGGCGACATGTCCCTACTCGACCGCCTACCGGAGACATGGACGGCGGAAACGGGATCGGGCGGGCTGCACATCTGGCTACGTGCGGGCGGGCAACGCCTTCGATCGACATTGACTGAAGGTGTCGACCTCAAGACCACGACCGGGTATCTCGTCGCCCCGCCGAGCATTCACCCGAACGGCAATGTGTACCGGTGGCTCAACCGCGCACCCATCGCGCATGCCCCGGGATGGCTGCTGGATAAGGCAGCCAGACCTAAACCGCCGCCGCCGCAACCATTCAACGGCACAGCCGGACGCCGAGAGGACGGCCTGATAGCCGCCGTCGCCGAAGCCAACGAGGGCGCACGCAACGGTGTCCTTTACTGGGCGGCATGCCGCGCCGTTGAATCGGGCGCCTATCGCCAGATCCGAGATGCTATTGCCGATGCTGCGAGATCGGCCGGCCTGTCCGATCGCGAGATTGACGCCACCCTCCAGTCCGCAGAACGCAGGGCCGCGGTATGACAATCGACTACACCAACGCCGCCGCACCTGCACACGTCACGCTCGCCGAGGCGCACAAAGTGTTTCAACGCTGGTTGGGCACCGACTACGACACTGACGCACTCGATGTGGTGCTCGCTGCTGCTGCGGTGGAATCACTGACCGGAGATCCGTTGTGGATGCTGCTGATATCCGGCTCAGGCAACGCGAAAACCGAGACAGTGCAGGCGCTCGACGGTGCCGGTGCCATCATCACCAGCACCGTGTCATCCGAGGGCGCGCTGCTATCCGCCACGCCCCGCAAGGAACGCAGCAAGGACGCCACCGGAGGACTACTGCGCAAGCTCGAACCGCGCGGTGTGCTGGTCATCAAGGACGTGACCTCGATCCTGTCGATGAACGCCGACGCTCGCGCCCAGGTGCTCGGCGCGTTCCGTGAGGTCTATGACGGCCGCTGGTCGCGCAACGTCGGTACAGACGGCGGGCGGACCCTCGACTGGGTCGGACGAATCGCGGTCATCGGTGCCGTCACCACAGCATGGGACAAGGCGCACGCCGCCATTGCCTCGATGGGTGACCGGTTCGTACTCGTGCGGATGGACTCGACCACCGGCCGGCAAGCAGCCGGGCGGCAGGCCATCGGCAATACAGGCTCCGAAGACGGTATGCGGCGCGACCTGGCAGCGGCGGCGATTGGCGTGCTCGCGGGTATGAACACCGAGCCCACGACACTCTCAGACGCCGAGACGGACGTTCTTCTGGCCGCGGCGGATCTAGTGACGCTCGCCCGTACCGGGGTGGAGTACGACTACCGCGGCGACGTCATCGACTGCCACGCGCCCGAGATGCCGACCCGGTTCGCCAAACAGCTCGCCCAGGTGGTGCGCGGCAGTGTCGCGATCGGTATGGACCGGGCAGCAGGCCTCCGTTTGGCGATCCGCTGCGCTCGCGACTCCATGCCACCACTGCGACTGGCGATCATCGACGACATATCCGAACACCCGGACTCACCGACCGCCGACATCCGAAAGCGACTCGGCAAGCCGAGGGCGACCGTGGACCGGCAGTTGCAGGCGCTGCACATGCTCGGGGTGCTGGAGTGCGGTGAGCAGGAGACGAGCTGGGGCGGCAAGGACGTCACGCGCTGGTTCTACCGCATCGCGGCGGGCATCGACCCGACCGCGCTGGACCCCAAATCAGTGCCAGATTTATCCATACATACCCCTAGCCCCTTAAAAGAAGAGCTATCAGGGGAGCACACACCGTGTATGGGTGCTTACATTTCTGGCACTGATCCGGAGCGACAAGAACCGCTCGTCACCGGACCCGGCCGGTGCCCCGAATGCAGCTGCCACATCGCCACACAGGGCCACAAAGACGACTGCGTGAGTGCGGCATGAAGCGCGCGGTGATCCGAGGCCGCCGCACCCTGGCCGACGGCCGGCGACTGGTCAACGTCGCCTGCCCAATCTGCGACGGCAGGCATTGGCTCCCTGCCGACACCACCACACACGAATGCCCGCGACGACCGGGCACCTTCACCACCTCCGAGAGGACCACCCCATGACCAACACCGATGACCTCGACGCAATCTCCGCTTACTCGACCGAGACTCTCCGCCTGGCACGTGAAGTAATCGCGGGCATCGAACATGCCCGCGAGGAACAACCCGCCCGTCTCGCAGCCGCCCGATCCGCCGCGGACGAGGCCCGCGGCTGGAGCCTCATCGAGGAACCGTGGCACACACTGATTACCGCTCTGCCGACGTACAGCTCAGGCGGCGAACGCACCGGTGATTCGTTGAGCTTGCCGAGCATCACGGCCAAGGAGTTGTTCGGCGCCCGGCTGGCTTTCGACATGCTCGACGCTGGCCTCGACGACGAGGACGATCCCGACCGGGTCGACAATGTGAAAACGCGGTACTTCACTGAGTTGCAGGGCGACACCGGATTGCTGTTCTTGGTCACGATGGCGGCGCTGGACACCATCGCTACCCTGATCGTTCCGCAGATGGTCGATGAACTCGAAACCCGCGCATCCAACTACGACATTCGGGTCATGCTCGCTGAAGCTCGCACCAAGAGTTGGAATGGCCGAGTCAGCGAGATACGCAAACTCAATGACGAATCCGTGGGCGAGGTCAAGCCTGTTGACGGGTACGACATTGCCGCGAATGCCATCAATAGTGACGACATCCTCGGCGGAGGACTGGACTCCGATGCTTGAAACGAACTCACCCCGCCGCGCTGACACCTTGCCACCGATACCAGTGGGGCCACACGCGCCACGGCGCACCTCGGATGAGTGGCCGACCCATAAAGCCAAGGCCCGACTCCGCGAACGTGCCCGCTGCTGCCGGCAGAACATGTCGGAGGTTCGGTGACCATGAAGATCCTCACCGCCGCAACACCACCAGTACCCAACGACGATGACTTCTGCGAGAACACCCCCGGCGAGGTCGTGGTGCCGTACGCCCTCGTGTGCACCAACCCTGACAAAGCCGCCCAGTGTGGATGCGACCGCACCCACATCGGCGTCAGCTCACACGGCACAACCACCACCGTCACCGTCACCGAAGTCGACTGGACCATCGACCAACTCACAACCTCCTACCGCGAACACCTCATCGAAAGCGAATCGCACACCGCGTTCAGCGAAGACACCCTCGACGAGACCGCCCGCGAAGGCATCAACCTCAGCATCAAAGTCGCCAACGACCACCCCCTCGGCGCCATCCTGCGACCCCGCTACGACCACACCAACGGGCTCTGGCATTACGACGAGGCGCAGCCATGAATCGCCCCGTGTTTGATGCACACCTTCTTTCGAGGGAAGGTAGTTCGCATCATGCCGAAGAAGTACGACGACGATTTCAAGACCCGGGCGGTGCGGTTGGTCACCGACCATGCCGAGGAGTACGACACCCGGACGGCCTGCGTGGCTGCGGTCGCCAAGCGACTGGGTATCGCGCCGGAGACGCTGCGCCGGTGGATCACTCAAATTGAGGTTGATGCCGGGGTCCGCGACGGGGTGCCCTCCGAGATCGCACGGGAGAACCGGGAACTCAAACGCAAGAACCGCGAGCTCGAGGAAACCATCGAAATCCTCAAAGCCGCAACAACTTTCTTCGCGCGGGAGAGCGACCCGCGACACCGTTGATCTGTGCGTTCATCGCCGAGCATCGTGCTCGGTTC
>JAUKNU010000001.1:4977851-5097743 GCA_030499155.1 Mycolicibacterium frederiksbergense
CGCCACGCCGCGCAACTCCGCATCGGGGAAGGTAACCCACTGTCGGGCAACACTATTCACCACAGCGATGCCGGCTCGCAGTACACGTCTGTACGCCTTGGGGAAACCCTGACCTTGTCGGGGCTGGTGCCCTCGATCGGCTCGGTGGGCGACGCCTTCGACAACGCCCTGGCCGAGACGACGATCGGGTTGTACAAGAACGAAGCCGTCCGCGACGACTCACCATTTCGACGCGGCCCGCTGCACCGGCTGACCGACGTCGAATTGCTCACCGCCGACTGGGTCGGCTGGTACAACACCGACCGCCTCATACACCGCCTGGGTCGCATCCCACCAATCGAATACGAAGCCAACCACTACGCTGCAATCACAGCCCCATCCGCGGCTGCACACCAGTAACCACGTGTGCATCGAACCCGGGGCGATTCACCATGACCAAGCACCGGCTGTCAGTTGTGGAAAAAAACTTCGGAGAGGGATACGCAAGACTGCGGGTCTCACCAGGGCATTCACTCCAAAAAACCGGCATCACCCCTGCTGCCTCAGTTTTTTTGACGCATAACCGCAGGTGCGACCCCCAATGTTCTTCTCGCGGTGTGTACGGGTTTAGGGGTTTTTTCGGGGTCTGGAGTTTTCGGTGAGCGCGCCGAATCGATCGCGGCTGCTCGATGGCCTGGTGATCGCCGGTACGGCGGTGGTGCTGACTGGTCCTGCGGTCGAAACTGCCTTGCAAGCAGCGCTTATCGCTATCCGGTCGCGTCGTGCCAACGGGCTGCCGGACTCCCCGATGTACCGGGCACTGGCTACCGCACTGGCTCAGGCGAGGTCCGGTGACGGACACGCGGACGTCCGAGAACATGTTGTTGGGCAACACTTTTCTGTAGAGGCACCGACAGTTCCGATCGCTACCGCAGCCGACCGGCTCGATATCTGCGACCGGCAAGCTCGACGCCTCGCACCCGCACTGGGTGGCCGCAAGATCGGGGGCCGCTGGTTCGTCGACGAGCAGGCCCTCGCCGAATATATCGAGATGAGGAAACAACACGATGCCTCTACTGAGAGCACGCCCTCGCGCTGATCGCGGCGAGCTGGTCCGGATGCTGGCAGCACTGTCCGAGGACGAATGGCAGGCCCTGGCCGATGAGGCCCGCGCCGAGTCGCTGATTCCGCTGGCGCATCTGGTGATCGAGGGCCTTGCCCCCGATATGGGCGCCCTGGCTGCCCGCCTGGACGGCCGGGTCGTCGTGGACGATGTCGGCCGCCGCTGCTGCACGCGCATCGCCGCACGGGAGCTGTTCGACGAACACGAGGCCCGGCAGGCCGAGGAGCGGGAACGCACCGCCCGAGTCGAATCACAACGGGCCGAGGCAGCCGCCCAGCACAGGGACATCATCCGCGCGGAGCGTGACCGTATGAAGCGCATCGCCGAATTGCAGCAGCTAAACGGCGGCGGGCTGCTGCGTGAGGACGGCGAACTGTGACCGCCCTGTGCTCCGAGGCTGTTGCCGAACTGCGCGCTGAGCCGTGGCTGGAGCCGTTCGTGGAGTCCGACGACATCACCCTGACTGCGGCCCGTGAACGTCACGAACGCGCCCAGCAGGAGTGCCGGGTCGAGCTGCGCCGCGAAGGTCATCCGGTCTACAAGCGGATGCGTACCGAGCAGGGTCACGAGACCACTGCTTTGCAGACTCACTCGAATCGAGAACAGCGGTGACACAACACTTTGTGACCGTCGAGGACGGCGGCAACGTCATCCGCGGGCTTGCGGTGCCGTTCGGTGAATCGGCCTATTTCGTCGATAAGGACGACAAGGTGGTCGCCGAGCAGTTCGACGAAGAGTCGGTGCAGACGTTGCCCTCACAGATCCCGCTGCTGGTGTCCCACGACCGCCACCGCGCACCGGCCGGCATCGTTACGACTGCCGGTATCACCAGCTTCGGTATCGGCATCGAGGCCCGCCTCGTCGGGTCTGACGATGAGGTCGAAGGGTGGCGGCGCAAGCTCGCGGCCGGGCTGATGGCAAGCCTGAGCATCGGGTTCACTTCACAGGGGCGCCAAGTGTGGCGGGTACCTGAGCGTCGGGGCGCGCCTCCGATGGTGATCCGGCGCAGTGTCGAGATTGTGGAGATCAGTCTGGTGAACTGGCCGGCCTACGACGGTGCCACGGTGGTCAGCCTGTCCCAGCGCACAGCCGAGGACGACATCGCGCACAGCACATCGGAGCGTCTGATCGCCGAATACCGGGACGAGCAGCTCCGAACGCAACAGTGGCTTGCGAGCAGGGCCCGGAGATGACGAACACCGGCCCCTTGCCGGGCAACGCGGTGCGCACGACCGCCATCGGAGATGCGCGAGTCAAGCTCACCATGCACCGCCGCGAGCACCGGATGCTGCCATTGCTCTGCTTCACCGACAACGAAGGCCACTATCACGCGGTGGCTCTCACCACTGCGGACGTGCGGGGCATCTACGAGGATCTGCGGATTTGCTTCGGCGCCGACCAGCAGCAGGTCACCAGTTGGTTCACCGAGTTGCAGTTGCAGTTGGCATGAACTTTAAGAGCAGCCACCACGAATCCTGACGAAGCGAAAGGGACCCGGAGTGATAACGGTGACACCAGTTGCGGCTGAGCGTGTGGGTGTGCTGAGGCATACTGCAGGCGAGCGCGGAAAACTAAACTGAGGGAGGTGGTGGCGACGATGGTAGACATCTTCAAGGATCCGTTGTTCACGCCGAACGAGGTCTCCGCCTATCTTAAAATTCCCAGGTCAACGGTGTATCACTGGCTGAAACCCGAATCTGGCTCGCCACCGTTGGTTCACCACCTCACTCCCGAACGCCGCGGTGCCGCCTCAGTTCCGTTCGCAGCACTTGTCGAGGCCTTCGTCCTGCGCGCGCTGCGCAATGAACTCAAGTTCACCAAGCAGCAGATCGCGGATACTGTGGCAGATGTCCGCGACACGTTCGGAACTGACTTCGCCCTGGCGAGTAACCGAATTGCGACGGACGGTATCGACATCTTCGTTCGGCACAGCGAAGCTGACTTCGTGCGCGTGGGCGATCACCAGGTGCTGATTCGCGAAGTTGTGGGTGACTATCTCAAGTACATCGTGTGGGCACCTGATAGCGACTACGCATCTCGCCTTCGACTTCGTAGTTTCGACTCGGCGGTGGCACCCGTCATCATCGATCCGCGGTTCGGATGGGGCGCTCCGGTTGTCGAACGCAACAAGGTACCTGTGCGAGCCGTGATCGACCTCTGGGCATCCGGGGAGTCGATGGCGACCGTCGCTGACGAGTACGGGCTGAGCGAAGTAGAAGCCGAAGAAATCTGTCGAGTTGGTCTCAAGCAATCAGCCTGAGCGCCCACCAGAATTTTTCCTCGACCGCGGCCTTGGCAAGACCGTGGCACTGAGGCTTGGCGAGCTCGGCTGGTGCGTCCACCGAATTACCGACTATTTTCCGGATGACGCGGCGGACGTGACCGATCCTGAGTGGATGGATTTTGGGTTGTTCCGCGGTTGGATACCACTCCATAAAGACGGCAGGATCCGCGGAAACCCTACGGAGCGTGAGCCCGTCGAGCGATATAACTCGCCAATGTTTTATCTCGACAATCAGCAATTGCGCATTGACGAAATGGTTCGTCGGATACACATGAACCAATCAAAGATGTACGCCTTGGTAAAGCGCCGTCGCCCGTCGGCAGCGTGCTACGCCGTCAATGACACCGGCGTGCACAAGCGTTGGCCTTAGCTCAATCTTCACTCCCGTTGCCCTGTTCGAACGCTTCTTCTAGATACTCCAATAGCTCGCCAACAGCCGATTCAGGGACCAGTTCCGGGCTGCAAGCGAACTTAGCGAGAAACCACTCGAGTCGCTTCCGCTGAGCCGCCCAGTGCAGGTTGTTCGACACACGGCAGCAGTCGACGCACGCCATGTCGATCCACCACAATCCCGTATCGGGGTCCTCGTACTCGGTGTCGCTGAGCTGATCCGCCACGAGGCGACCCGGCTCTTCCACCTTTGTCGAGGGCCGGTTGGGATCGGATTTCACAGTGATCTTCTCGCCGCAAAGGGCGGTGACCTGCTTGTGGCCCTCGGCCCACGCTTTCTTCGCGTCCTCGGTCCAACGTCGGTGCCGCAGATATGGATTGCGGGGGAACATTTCGCGGTACTCCCGCCGCAGGCGCTCGATGTTCTGTTCGCCCATCGGGTACTCGCGGGTGTCCGGGTCTCCCAGAGCGATCAGTTGTTGTTGCTCATCCCAATCCTTGAACCGGGCATCGGCGGGGTGCAGGAGCGCGTGGCGGGTGCGCTCTCCGCAGGCATCGCACTTCAGTGATTCGGTCTTACGCCACCCTTCAGTCTTGCCCCGCGAGCTGTTGGCGTTGTTCGGATCCTGATATCGGGAGAAATCCGAACTGACGGTTCGTAGGTTGCCGCAGACACAGCACAGGGCATTGGTCTGGGCCGCGGGCCGGCGCTCGTCCTTCGGTCGAGTGAGAGCGACTCGTCGGGAGTGCGGGAACACCTCGCGACCGCTGGTTCGGGAGCGGCACGGCTCCCCGGCATCGGCCTGGCAGAAGTGGCAGTGGTGACGTAGAGCGGCCGCCTCAAGTAATCGAGCTTCGATAACGTGTGGCGGTTCGTATGCCGTGTTGTTGTCGCCCATCGCTGATGCTCCCTTTTGCGGGGAGTGTGTCAGTCCAAGATATTCGGGGCCTTAGCGCTTACCCCCGAGCACGGTGGATACATATCGGGCACAGCGCATATCGATCCCTAGTGCGCGACTACCTGGACTAGAGCTTCACGAACAACGACGAAACGGTCGCACGCAGCATGCTGTGTGCGACCGTTTCGCTGTGGGGGCCATGTAGTGGACGACCTCGCCCTTGCCGTGATTGGGTGCCGCTGATGGCGGTGTTACCGACGTGAAGGATCTCTGCCGTAAGCAGCGGCTCAGTGCTTCACCCGGCGCTCGCGCAGCTTGTAGCTCATCGGCCAGGATTCACGTGACTCGTCGCCGGTCAACGGCACGCCCTGGCCACCCAGCTTGACGTCGTAGGCCTCCAGATCGGGGCCGGCCTCACGCTCGGCCCGTTCGCGGGCGAGGTAGTACAGCTGGTCGATCTCGAGTTCCTTGAACGCGACGAAGGTGCTGCGCCGGACGGTGTGCGGGCTGGTGGCCTCGGCGACCATCCGTTCGGTCAGCACCCGGCCACCCAGCACCGCCGCACCGAGCAGCGCGAACGGCAGCACCCAGTAACAGATGAACGACAGCGGGGTCTTCGTGTCCAGGATCGTCGCCTCGCCGTACACGATCGGCGGGATCGCCGAGGAGATCGTCATCCCGGCGAACGCCGCCACCCAGATCCAGGTGATCCGGGTGGTGATCGCGGCGAACAGCTCGCTCTTGATCACCTCGGCCGGCTGATCCGCTTCGGCGAACTCGCGCACGAACGGCCTGCCCACCAGCACGCCGATGAGCGCCACCAAAAAGATGCCCAGGCTGCTCAGCGGCTGGATCCAGCGCTCCATGAACATCTGGCTGACGGTGAGCGTCAGCACCGCCAGCGCGGCGAACGTGGCGATGGCGCCGATCTCCAGGGTGCGGGCCGCGCTGCCGCGCACCCTTCCGATCACATAGGAGGCCACCGCGACCGCGAGCGCCACCAGCACCGCAGCCGTGAAGGGCACGTTGCCGACCAGAATCCAGTAGACGATCCACGGCGCGAAGCCGGACAGTATTGCCACAGTCAGTCAGTTTACAAAATCATCGGCATTTGTTAATCAGCGAATGACCACGGCGCTGGGTTCTCTTGGCGAACCGAGCATTTCGCGGTGCGATGGCGGCCGGCGCCCGTCCTCGTCGGTGATCCCGTAACGGTGGGCCAGTTCGGCGGCGATCAGCGTCCGCCCGCTCAGGGCGGCCAGCTCCGGATCGGCGAACAGCGCATCGATCAGATGCCCGGTGAACTCCGGGGTTTCGGCGTGCCGGGCGGTCGCCGCCAGCGCATCCGGTGTGCCGGCGAACGCCGAACGCAGCCGTTCGGTCAGCAGGATGCCCATCCAGATGGACACGCAGGCCACCGTGGTACCGCCGAAATCGACGGCCATATCGGCCGCCATCTTGTCGATGCCGGCCTTCTGCGCGCCGTAGGCGGGGCCGTGCATGTAGCAGACCGAACCCGGCGAGGAGGTGAAGGCGATCAGCCCGCGTGGCCGGGCGATCAGCATGGGCGCTGCGTGCCAGGACGCGACGTAGGCCGAGCGCAGTCCGACGTCGAGCACGTCGCCCAGTCCGACGGGCTTCTCCCAGAAGGGCTTCGCACCGGTGAGCTCATCGTGGATCACGGCCGCGTTGTTGACCAACAGGTCCAGTCCGTCGTTCTCGTCACGCACGCGAGCGAACAACTGCGCCACCGCGTCGTCGTCGGCATGGTCGACCGGCACCGCCACCCCGACGCCGCCGGCCGCGCCGACCAGATCAGCGGTGCCGGAATCCGCGATGGAGCGGCCGGTGACGTAGACCCGCCACCCGTGGGCGCCCAGGGCCGCCGCGATACCGCGGCCGGCGCCACGGCTGGCGCCGGTCACCACCGCGACGCGCCCGGATGCCCTCACTCCCCCAACCTAACGTCCCAGCTTGCGCGTCTACGATGGCGGCGTGGATTTCGAGGCGGCCGTGGACTATTCGGGAGTCGCCCGCAACTCGGCGAACGAGCCGTCCGCGGCGGGCAGATAACGCGTGACACTTGTCACAGCATCAGCGGGCAACGGCCCGTATAGGTGTGGGAACAGCATCGATTCAGGATCGGTCGGCACTCCCGGCTCCCAGCGGACCGGATCGGCGAGCCGGGAAGAGTCGATGCTCAGCAACACAAGATCGGTGCGCCCTGCGTACAGGCGGTTGGCCGGCAAATGAACCTGCTCAGGGGACGACAGATGAATGAAACCGGCTTCGGCCAGCGAGGCGGGGCGGTGCGCACCGACCTCCGACGCGCGCTGCCATTCCTGGTCGGCACACAGGTGCACCAGGACAGCGTTTTGGGTACCCATGGTTTCCAGCTTGCTCCCCCGGTAACGCGACCGCAGTGAGACACGACACACCGGTGAACCCCCGGGGAACAAGGCCAGAACCGAAAACGTCTGACACAGTAGACATACGCACCAAAGCTGAACGGAGGATGTGCCGTGAACGCAACTCTGATAAGTCCGGAACTGACCCGGGCCGATCGCTGCGACCGCTGTGGTGCCGCCGCGCGTGTACGCGCGAAGCTGCCGTCCGGCGCCGAACTGTTGTTCTGCCAGCACCACGCCAACGAACACGAAGCCAAGCTGATCGAGCTGGCTGCCGTGATCGAGGTCAGCGCAGTCGACGCCTAGCGACCCGCGCGTCCGGCACTTCCGGGCGGCGGAGTCCATCGTCGAGGATGCTGGTCTGGTGATGACCGATCAGTCCTCGGCGAAACCATCACGCCATCACGTCTGGCCGATCACCAAACGCACCCTGACGAAATCGTGGGACGACTCGATCTTCTCCGAAGCCGCCCAGGCCGCGTTCTGGTGCGCGTTGTCGCTACCGCCCCTGCTGCTGGGCATGCTCGGCAGCCTGGCCTACCTGGCACCGCTGTTCGGCCCGGACACCCTGCCGACCATCGAGAATCAGCTCATCGGCACCTCGGAACGGTTCTTCTCCGAGAACGTCGTCAACGAGATCATCGCGCCGACCATCTATGACATCGTGCGGTCCGCCCGCGGCGAGGTCGTGTCGCTGGGATTCGTCATCTCGCTGTGGGCGGGATCCTCGGCGGTATCGGCATTCGTCGACTCGGTGGTCGAGGCGCATGACCAGACGCCGCTGCGCCATCCGGTGCGGCAGCGCTTCTTCGCGCTCGGGCTGTACGTGATCATGCTGGTGAGCGCGGTACTCACGGCGCCTTTCATCGCGCTGGGCCCACGTAAGATCACCACCTACATACCGGACAGCTGGTCGCATGTGCTGCAGTACGGGTATTACCCGGTGCTGGTGATCGCGCTGATCCTGGCGGTGACGGTGCTCTACCGGGTATCACTGCCCAGCCCGTTGCCCACCCATCGGCTGGTGGTCGGGGCCGCGCTGGCGACGGCGGTGTTCCTGATCGCCACCTTCAGTCTGCGGTTCTATCTGACCTGGATCACCGCGACCGGCTACACCTACGGCGCGCTCGCCACACCGATCGCGTTCCTGCTGTTCGCGTTCCTGGCCGGATTCGCGGTCATGATCGGCGCGGAACTCAACGCCGCGATCCAGGAGGAGTGGCCGGCCCCGGACACCCATGCGCGGCGGTTGCGCGTGTGGATTGCGGAAAAGACCGAGAAGAGCGCTACTTCTTGAGCTGCTCGTAGATTCGCTTGCAGTCCGGGCAGACCGGAGAACCCGGCTTGGCCGACTTGGTCACCGGGAAGACCTCACCGCACAGCGCCACGACATGGGTGCCCATCACGGCGCTCTCGGCGATCTTTTCCTTCTTCACATAGTGGAAGAACTTGGGGGTGTCGTCGTCGGTCCCGTCGTCGACGCGCTCGTCGGTATCCGGCCGCTCGATGGTCTGGGTCTGCATTGCTCCATTGTGCCCGAGACCGGCCACCCCACGCGCCCGAAGATGTGCAACAGTGGAGGTATGAAACACGGCCCCGAGCTGAGTTTCGACGACGAAGGTCGCCCGGTCCTCATCACCCGCGCTGCACTCCCCCAGGACGAGCAGCACCGCGAACGTGTCCGTAAGTACCTGAAGATCATGGCGTTCCGCATCCCGGCCCTGATCCTGGCCGCCGGCGCCTACGGGATCTGGCACAACGGGCTGATCTCTCTGGCGATCCTGCTGGTCTCCATCCCGTTGCCCTGGATCGCCGTACTGATCGCCAATGACCGCCCGCCGCGCAGCGCAAACGAGCCGCGCCGCTATCACGATGCCGGCCCCAGACGGACCCCGCTGTTCCCCACCGCCGAACGTCCGGCGCTGCAGCCACCGGTCCGGCCGACCCCCAGCGCCGGTGGCGAACCCGGCGTTCCCGGCTGAGCGGCATCTTCTCCACTTCTCAGGAAATTATCAGGTCAGAGGTTTGAAACCGCAGGTCAAGTGGTACGCCACCGAGACCGGGCGGGAACTCTGAGGCACCCTCGGGCGTTGTACGTCATGACAGTTCAACCGAGCAGGAGGCCGTAAATGGCGATCGCCACCGCAAGCCGCTTCGATTCCGATCTGGACGCCCAGAGCCCAGCTGCCGACCTTGTCCGGGTGTACCTCAACGGCATCGGTAAGACCGCGCTGCTGACCGCCGCCGACGAAGTCGAGCTCGCCAAGCGCATCGAAGCCGGCCTGTTCGCCCAGCATGTACTGAACACCAAGAAGCGTCTCGGTGACGCCCGTAAGCGCGACCTGGCCGCCGTCGTGCGTGACGGTGACGCGGCCCGTCGGCACCTGTTGGAGGCCAACCTGCGCCTCGTGGTGTCACTGGCCAAGCGCTACACCGGCCGCGGCATGCCGTTGCTGGACCTGATCCAGGAGGGCAACCTCGGACTGATCCGCGCCATGGAGAAGTTCGACTACGCCAAGGGATTCAAGTTCTCGACCTACGCCACCTGGTGGATCCGGCAGGCCATCACCCGCGGTATGGCCGATCAGAGCCGCACCATCCGGCTGCCCGTCCACCTCGTCGAGCAGGTCAACAAGTTGGCCAGGATCAAGCGCGAGATGCACCAGAACCTCGGCCGCGAGGCCACCGACGAGGAACTGGCCGAAGAGTCGGGCATCCCGGCCGAGAAGATCGCCGATCTGCTGGAACACAGCCGCGACCCGGTGAGCCTGGACATGCCGGTCGGCAGCGATGAGGAAGCCCCCCTGGGCGACTTCATCGAGGACTCCGAGGCGATGTCGGCCGAGAACGCGGTCATCTCCGAGCTGTTGCACACCGATATCCGGTACGTGCTGGCCACCCTCGACGAGCGTGAGCAGCAGGTGATCCGGTTGCGCTTCGGCCTCGACGACGGCCAGCCCCGCACCCTGGACCAGATCGGCAAGCTGTTCGGTCTGTCCCGGGAACGGGTCCGCCAGATCGAACGCGAAGTGATGTCCAAGCTGCGCAACGGAGACCGCGCCGAGCGGCTGCGTTCCTACGCCAGCTGACCGCAGACCTGCGCCACAGTGATGCCCGCCGCGACCCGCGGCGGGCATCACAACGTCGCAGGGATGTCGCAAGGGGATGTTGCACCCCTGTTCAGGCAGCCGGACGGCTAGACTGGGAATCTGACGGCAGGGCCTGGAAGGTAGGGCATGAACGATCTCATCGATACCACCGAGATGTACCTACGGACCATTTACGACCTCGAAGAAGAGGGAGTGGTTCCGCTGCGTGCTCGGATCGCCGAACGGCTCGAGCAGAGCGGTCCGACGGTCAGCCAGACCGTGTCCCGGATGGAGCGCGACGGGCTGCTGCACGTGGCCGGCGATCGCCACCTCGAACTCACCGAAAAGGGCCGCTATCTCGCGGTCTCCGTGATGCGCAAGCACCGTCTCGCCGAGCGACTGCTGGTGGACGTGATCGGCCTGCCCTGGGAAGAAGTCCACGCCGAGGCCTGCCGGTGGGAGCACGTCATGAGCGAAGACGTGGAGCGCCGGCTGGTCCAGGTGCTCGACAACCCGACCACCTCGCCGTTCGGTAACCCCATCCCGGGTCTGTCCGAGCTCGGCTTCGGCGGTTCCGGCAACGGCGAGGACGCCAGCCTGGTCCGCCTCACCGAGCTGCCCGCCGGTTCACCGGTCGCGGTGGTGGTTCGCCAACTCACCGAGCACGTGCAGGGCGATGTGGAACTGATCGGTCGCCTCAAAGAGGCCGGTGTCGTCCCCAACGCACGCGTCACCGTCCAGGTCACCGACGATCCCAGCGAGCACGGCGGTGTGCTGATCCTGATCCCCGGGCACCAGGAAGTCGAGCTGCCCCATCACATGGCGCACGCCGTGAAGGTCGAAAAAGTCTGAGCGAGGCCGGTTTTCAGCCGGCTCGCTGACCGAACGCGAGCCGCGGGGGCAGCCGCACACCGAGCTTGCCCGCGGTGCGATAGCCGGACAACGCCATCCCGCGGATCTGTTCGGGGCGCATGCCCGACTGCAGCGCGCTGTCGAGCATGACCGCCATCCGGTGCGCCGGATCGATGCGCACCGCCTCCTCCAGGGCGATACCGGCCAGCGGACCGTCCCCACGCGCATAGGCCGAGAAGGCCAGCAGCGACAACGCGTCGGGGCGCCGGCCCTGCGGCAGTACCCGCGCCATCAGCGCCCACAACGACTCGGCCGCAGCGGCACCATCGCCCACCGCCAAGGCGTACAGGGTGTCGCGGACGCGCGGATCGGCCAGCGCACAGACCACGGTCACCAGCTCCGCATCGGCCGGTTCGGTCCCGTCGGCGAGGCGGGCCGCGGTGGCCATCGCCGCATGCACGGCCTCACGCGCCGTGCGGGTCGTCAGCCGGATCACCCCGCGGGCGGCGATGGCCTCGGCGAGGCGCGCGCAGCGATCGGTGTCGGTGACCGCGATGACCTGCTGCAGGTCGGCGCGGCGCCGGTAGAGCCGGCGGCCGTCCAGCACCGCGGCCGCCGCCAGCGGTGAGGCCCCGGGGTCGTCGACCTCACCGTGGGCGCCGCACCCGTCGGCGCAGAACCACCGCCCGCCCGCGGCGACCCGGTCCACCACCAGCACCGCGAGCAGCTCGACCCCTTCGGCCGCCAGCGACCGCGACAGCGAGTCGGCCAGCACCTCGTGATCGGTGCCGCACGCCTCGCAGTCGGCGCCGAACTCGTCGATGATCACCGCGATCGCCTGATCGGGGGCCGAGGCACCGATGACCTCCGCCAGCTGGCCGGTGTTGTCGGCCAGACCGGGCGACAGGTCGATCCGCATCACGGCGCCCAGTTCGGCATCATCGACGGTCACCACCGCCAGCGAGTGCTCGGGGACGAAGCCCAACACGGCGGGCAGAGCGGCGATCAGCGAGGCGGGTCGACCGATGTCGAAACCGCGAGTCTGTGTTGTCATGCGCTCCACGGTGACGGGCGGCGCCCACAGGAAACCGGGCCAGTGCCCTCGCATGGCGGCCGGCTGTGCACGAATCCGTGATTGTGGAGGAAGCCGGTCAGCTCGCCGAATCTGCGGTCGGCAGCAGCCTTTCCAGGACATCGGCCAGCGTGATGAGTCCGCGGACCCGGCCGTCGTCGACGACCACCACGAGATGGCTGCGGGTCTCCCGCATGGTGCGCAACGCGGCATACACCGGGGTGTCGGCCGCCAGTTTCAGCGCCGGCCGCATGAGGTCGGCGGCGGTGATCGTGCCCGGCGCATTCACCGTGTCGCGCACGTGCACCACACCGTCGCCCTCCACCAGCAGCCGCAGATGGCCGGTGGCCCGTGACCTGGTCTGGATCTGGGCGGGTGTGGCATCGAGGGCCACGCTGCTGGGTGCGGCGCCGTCGCGGACCATGTCACCGATCGTCAGCGCCTGCAGCTCCAGCGCACTCACCAGATGACCGTGATAGCGCTCGTCGAGGGTTCCGACGGTCGCCGAGTGCTCGACCAGGTGCCGCAGCGCAGCCGGGTCCTGGCCGGTGGCGACCTGATCGACCGGGTCGACACCCACCTTCTTCAGGCACCAGTTGGCGACCTGATTCAGTGCGCCGATCAGGGGCCGGGTCACCCACATGAAGGCCCGCATCGGGAGTGCCAGCAGGGTCGCCGACCGCTCAGGATGGGCGATCGCCCAGGACTTCGGCGCCATCTCACCGACCACCAGGTGCAGGAAGGTGACGATGATCAGCGCGAGCACGAAACCGCCCACATCGGCCAGCCAGTCCGGGGCGCCCCAGCCCGCGATCGCGGGTGTGAGCCAATGGTGCACAGCGGGTTTGGTGATGGCACCGAGGGCCAGCGTGCAGACGGTGATGCCGAGCTGGGACCCGGCCAGCAACACCGAGAGCTCCGAGGCCGAACGCAGCGCCGCACGCGCCGAGCGGCTGCTCGGGGCGGCGTCTTCGAGGCGATGCCGCCGCGCCGCGATCAGCGCGAACTCGACCGCGACGAAGAAGGCGCTCGCCGCGATCAGCAGCGCGGTGACCAGTGCGACCACCCATGGGCTGCTCATCGCACCTCCACCAGAACACTTGCCGGAACGTGCTTGTCGACGCCCCGCACGGTCGCGTGCAGTTGCCGCGCGACCGGCGGGTCCTCGGCGATCAGTTCGGCGGGTTCCACGCCGAGATCGACGGTGATGCTGTCGCCGACGGCGGGCAGACCCCCGAACTCGGCGATGATCAGACCGGCGAGCGTCTCGTACTCGCCCTCGGGCAGATCGTGCCCGACGGCGCGGCTCACCTCGTCGAGGGCCACATCGCCGCGCACCAGCCAGCCCTCGGGGGTCGCGACGATATCGTCGTCGGCGCCCGCACCGTCGTGCTCGTCGTCGATCTCGCCGACGAGTTCCTCGGCCAGATCCTCCATGGTGAGCACCCCGGCGAAACCGCCGTATTCGTCGATCACCAAGGCCATTTCGTCGCGCGCCTCGTTGAGGGTGCGCAGTGCCGAGGGCAGCGGCAACGTGGTCGGCAGGATGACCGCCTGCCGGCTCGTCGAGGCCGCGGTGGCATCCGGATCGGTGGCACCGAGCAGGTCGTGCAGATGTACGACGCCGATCAGGTCGTCGGCGGCCCCGCCCACCACCGGATAGCGGGTGTGGCCGGTGGCCATCTTGTCCAGGACCTTGCGCACGGGTTCGTCGGCGAGCACCACGTCGACACGGGCCCGCGGGATCATCGCGTGTTCGGTATCGCGAGTCGGAAAATCGAGGATGCGGTCCAGCAGGGTGGACACGTCCTCGGGCAGTTCACCGGTCTCCCGGGAGTCGGCCACAATGTGCTCCAGATCGCGCGGGGTGGCCGAATGCTCGACATCGTGCACCGGCTCGATGCGCAGCGCCCGCAGCAGCAGATTCGACGAGGCATCGAAAAGTTTGATGAGCCAACCGAACACCGCGAGATAGATGGTGGTGGACAGCGCCAGCCTGTCGGCGACGGCCTCGGGCCGGGCGATGGCGAGGTTCTTCGGGAAGAGCTCACCGAACACCATCTGCACCACCGTGGAGAACAGCACCGCCAGCACGGTGCCGATCGCGACGCCCACCGCGATGGGCACGCCCACATCGCCGAGCAGCTCGCCCAGACCCGCCCCGATGAGCGGTTCGGCGACATAGCCGACGAGCAGACCGGTCACGGTGATGCCGAGTTGGGCGCCGGACAGCATGAACGAGGTGCGCCGGGTCACCTTCAGCGCGCGGGCCGCCGCGGCATCCCCGGCCTGGGCCCGTGCCTTCAGCCGGGACCGGTCCACGGCCATGAAGGCGAATTCCTGAGCGACGAAATAGCCGGTCAGCGCCGTGATCGCCAGCACGACCGCGATACCGCCGAGGATTCCCAGCGCGGTCAGCATGGCGGGTGCGGGCTGGGTTTTCGGCGTTTCCGCTTGGCGCGTCTCACATGAGTACCTACGAACGACATGGCGCCGAAGTTCCCGAGCCCACTGTGCCGAATTTGTTCACACGCAATTAGCCCCGCAGACATCGGGATCGGCCGAAGCCGGCGTAGGACTTCAGCCATGGGTTCCATGCAGGAGTACGACCTGGTCGTCATCGGTTCCGGCCCCGGCGGCCAGAAGGCCGCGATCGCGGCCGCCAAGCTGGGCAAGTCGGTGGCGGTGATCGAACGCGGGCTCATGCTCGGCGGCGTCTGCGTCAACACCGGCACCATCCCCAGCAAGACCCTGCGTGAGGCGGTCGTCTACCTCACCGGGATGAACCAGCGCGAACTGTACGGCGCGAGCTATCGGGTCAAGGACAAGATCACCCCCGCCGACCTGCTGGCCCGCACCCAGCACGTCATCGGCAAGGAGATCGACGTGGTGCGCTCGCAACTGATGCGCAACCGCATCGAGCTCTACGTCGGGCACGCCCGCTTCCTCGATGCGCACACCGTGCACGTCGACGATCCCAACCGGGCCGAGCGGGTGACGGTCAGCGGCCGCAAGATCGTGATCGCCACCGGCACCAAACCGGCCCGCCCGGCCGGCGTCGAATTCGACGAGCACCGGGTGCTCGATTCCGACGGCATCCTCGACCTCAAATCCATCCCGACCTCCATGGTGGTGGTCGGCGCCGGTGTCATCGGCATCGAGTACGCCTCGATGTTCGCCGCGCTGGGCACCAAGGTCACCGTCGTCGAGAAACGCCCCAACATGCTGGAGTTCTGCGACCCGGAGATCATCGAGGCCCTCAAGTTCCACCTGCGCGATCACGCCGTCACCTTCCGATTCGGCGAGGAGGTGACCGCCGTCGACGTCGGCGCATCCGGCACGGTGACGACGCTGGCCAGCGGCAAGCAGATCCCTGCGGAGACGGTGATGTACTCGGCGGGCCGGCAGGGCCAGACCGATCACCTGGATCTGCCGAGCGCGGGCCTGGAGGCCGACAACCGCGGGCGGATCTTCGTCGACGACAACTACCAGACCAAGGTCGACCACATCTACGCCGTCGGCGATGTCATCGGATTCCCGGCGCTGGCCGCGACCTCGATGGAGCAGGGGCGGCTGGCGGCCTATCACGCGTTCGGTGAGCCGACCCACTCGATCACCGAGATCCAGCCGATCGGGATCTACTCGATCCCCGAGGTGTCCTATGTCGGGGCCACCGAGGTCGATCTCACCAAGGACTCGGTGCCCTACGAGGTCGGGGTGTCCCGGTATCGCGAGCTGGCCCGCGGGCAGATCGCCGGCGACTCCCACGGCATGCTCAAGCTGCTGGTCTCCACCGAGGATCTGCGGCTGCTGGGTGTACACATCTTCGGCACCAACGCCACCGAGATGGTGCACATCGGCCAGGCGGTCATGGGGTGCGGCGGGACCGTCGAATACCTGGTGGACGCGGTGTTCAACTATCCGACGTTCTCCGAGGCCTACAAGGTCGCGGCACTGGATGTGATGAACAAACTGCGGGCACTCAGCCAGTTCCGGCACTGACGGGATTTCCGGCTGCCTCCCCCGTGTTGGCACAGATGTCCGGGGTCGCACACAACGACCGCGGCAAAGTGCGAGACACTAGTGAACAGGAGGTGAACCACATGGCCGAAAACCACGAACAGCATTACCAGCCCGACCAGAACGGTATGTACGAGCTGGAGTTTCCTGCCCCCCGGCTGTCCACCACGGACGGACGGGGGCCCGTGATGATCCACGCGCTGGAGGGGTTCTCCGATGCCGGTCACGCCATCAAGCTGGCGGCCCAACACCTGAAGGACACCCTCGACACCGAACTGGTCGCGTCGTTCGCCATCGATGAGCTGCTGGACTACCGGTCGCGGCGGCCGATGATGACGTTCAAGACCGATCACTTCAGCAGCTACGACCAGCCCGAACTGAACCTGTACGCGCTGCACGACAGCGTCGGCACCCCTTTCCTGCTGCTGGCGGGCATGGAGCCCGACCTGCGCTGGGAGCGTTTCGTGACGGCAGTACGGCTGCTGGCCGAGCGCCTCGGTGTGCGTCAGACGATCGGGCTGGGCACCATCCCGATGGCGGTCCCGCACACCCGGCCCGTCACCCTGACCGCGCACTCCGCAAACACCGAACTGATTGCCGAATACACCCCGTGGGTGGGCGAGGTCCAGGTGCCCGCGAGCGTGTCCAGCCTGCTGGAGTTCCGGATGAGCCAGCACGGCCATGACGCGGTCGGTTTCACCGTGCACGTGCCGCACTACCTGGCCCAGACCGCCTACCCGCCGGCCGCGGAGAGCCTGCTCACCGAGGCGGCCAGGGCGGGTGCGCTGCAGATCCCGCTGAACGCGCTGGGAGAGGCGGCCGCCGAGGTGCACACCAAGATCAACGAGCAGGTCGAGGCGAGCGCCGAAGTCGCTCAGGTGGTGGCACAGCTGGAGCGTCAGTACGATGCGTTCGTTGCCGCTCAGGAAAATCGCTCGTTGCTGGCACGTGACGAGGAACTTCCCAGCGGCGACGAACTGGGCGCGGAGTTCGAACGTTTCCTCGCCCAACAGGCGGACGGCAAGTTCGGCGAGGGTTTCCCCGACGGCGACGAGACCACCTGACCGAGCGCCGCTACCGGATTGCGAGGAGTGACCGAGATGACCGATCGCAAACCGAACCTGCGCAGCGTGCGGGAAATCTCCCCCACCTTGCAATTCCGCACCATTCACGGCTATCGGCGGGCGTTCCGGGTCGCCGGCTCGGGCCCGGCGATCCTGTTGATCCACGGAATCGGTGACAACTCGACGACCTGGCACACCGTGCAGTCGATGCTGGCCCGGCGGTTCACCGTGATCGCCCCGGACCTGCTGGGCCATGGCCAGTCCGACAAGCCGCGCGCCGACTACTCGGTGGCCGCCTACGCCAACGGCATGCGCGATCTGCTCAGCGTGCTGGACATCGACCGGGTGACCGTTGTCGGCCACTCGCTCGGCGGCGGCGTGGCCATGCAGTTCGCCTACCAGTTCCCGCAGCTGGTGGACCGGCTCGTCCTGGTGGGTGCGGGCGGGGTCAGCAAGGACGTCAATGTGGCGCTGCGCGTCGCGGCGCTACCGATGGCGACCGAGGCGCTGGCACTGCTGCGGCTGCCGCTGGTGCTGCCGGCCCTGCAGGCCATCGGACGCCTCGGCGGGGCCATGCTCGGATCCACCGGGCTGGGCCGCGATCTTCCCGACGCGCTGCGCGTACTCGCCGATCTTCCCGAACCGACCGCGTCTGCGGCGTTCGCCCGCACGCTGCGTGCGGTGGTCGACTGGCGCGGCCAGGTGGTCACCATGCTGGACCGCTGTTATTTGACCGAATCCGTTCCCGTGCAACTGGTCTGGGGCTCCCACGATTCGGTGATCCCGGTCAGTCACGCCCGGCTCGCGCACGCGGCCATGCCCGGTTCGGCGCTCGAGATCTTCGAGGGCTCCGGGCATTTCCCGTTCCACGACGATGCCGCTCGATTCGTCGATGTCGTGCAACGCTTCGTCGACACCACGATTCCCGCCGAGTACGACCACGAAATGCTGCGCGGACTGTTGCGCGCCGGCCTCAGCGAACGCGCCATCACCGGCTCGCCGGGCACCAGGGTCGCCGTGCTCGACGCGATGGGGGCCGACGAGCGCAGCGCCACCTGACTACCATCGGGGTATGGCCGTCGATGTGACCGTTCTGCGGGTGTTCACCGATTCACGAGGCGAGTTCGGCAACCCGCTCGGGGTGATCGATGCCGCGACCGTCGACCCGGCCGACCGGCAGCGCATCGCCGCCGAACTGGGCTACAGCGAGACCGTCTTCGTCGATATCCCGGAGCCCGGTGCGGCCAGCGCGCACGTCCGGATCTACACGCCGGTCACCGAGATCCCGTTCGCCGGGCATCCGACGGTGGGCACGTCGTGGTGGCTCAAGCAGCGCGGCACCCCGGTCCGGACGATGCACGTGCCGGCCGGCCTGGTGCAGGTGGAGTATGTGTCCGAACCCGACGGCGAATGGACCGCGATCAGCGCGCGATCGGACTGGGCGCCGGAGCTGGTGATCTATGACCTGGATTCGGTCGAGGACGTGCTCGCCGCGGACCCGGCCGATTACGCCGACGATGCCGAGCACTACCTGTGGGCATGGACCGACCGCGAGCGGGGCGCGCTGCGGTCGCGGACGTTCGCACCACAGCTCGGGATCGCCGAGGACGAGGCCACCGGTTCGGCCGCGGTGCGGATGACCGATTATCTGAGCCGGGACCTGCTCATCACGCAGGGCAAGGGATCCGAGATCCGCACCTGGTGGGATCCGACGGGTTGGGTGAAGATCGCCGGCCGGGTCGTCGAGGACACCGGGCTGCGGCTCGACTGATTCAGCCGGACGTGGAGACGCGGTGCGCGCGCAGCGCCTCGATCTCGCGCTCGAAATCGTCGGCCGAGGTGAACGACCGGTACACCGAGGCGAACCTCAGATAGGCGACCTCATCGAGATCGCGCAGCGGCCCGAGGATGGCCAAACCCACTTCGTTGCTGGGGATCTCGGGTGATCCCGCGGCACGCACCGCATCCTCGACCTGCTGGGCGAGGAGGTTGAGCGCGTCATCATCGACCTGCCGGCCCTGGCATGCCCGGCGCACACCCTTGATGACTTTCTCTCTGCTGAACGGTTCGGTGACACCGCTGCGTTTGACGACCGCGAGCACCGCGGTCTCCACGGTGGTGAACCGTCGCCCGCATTCCGGGCAGGATCGGCGACGCCGGATGGCCTGGCCCTCATCGGTTTCCCGAGAGTCCACGACACGCGAATCCGGGTGACGACAGAACGGACAGTGCATCACCGCTCCTTTGCCGCACCGCAGGTGGACGAGTTCGAATGTCCTCGAGCCTACCTGGGTGAAGCGCGGCGGCATCAACCGATCGGTGCGATGAGGGTCTGCCCGGCCTGCACCGTGCCGGTTTCGAGCTTGTTGAGCTCGCGGATGCGCTCGACCACCGGGGCCGTGGGCACGTCGGGCGCCACTCGGTGCGCGATGTGTTGCAGCGTCTCACCGTCCTGCACGTAGACCACCGACAGCCGGGTGGGCATCTGCACGGGCTCCTCGACGGGGCCGCCCAACTGCGCAACCAGCCCGAGCCACAACGTGATCCCGCCGGCCAGCAGCGCCAGCAGCACCGTGGCGCTCGGGGTGATCGGGCGACGCCGGTGCGAGGCGCGCGACATCAGCACGCCGGTGCCGCGGTGGCCCAGCGGCGCACCACCCGGACGACGCGCCGGCTGCACACGGCGGCGGCGCACCACGACATCGCGGGGCAACGGCCACACCTCGGCGGCCGTCGACGGCTGCGCCGCGGGGGCCGGGGCATAGGCACTGTGCCGGGTGATCGGCCGAGCTTCGAGAATTGTCATCTGACTGCCTCTCCGAGTAGGTGGCGTTCGCTTCTGTGTTCGAACGATAGTCGATCATGTGTTCGATGAATAGAACATGTGATCGAACTGTTGCCAAACGATAGACGGGCCCACCGACAAGTGATCCGGAGCCGATTTCAATTGCACACAATTTGATTGTGCAATAGGCTTACCGGATGCAGGCCGCCCGACTCGACGACCAGTTGTGCTTCGCGCTGTACTCCGCGTCGCGGGCCGTCACGGCGGCTTACCGGCCACTGCTGGACGAACTCGGCATCACCTATCCGCAGTACCTCGTGCTACTGGTGCTGTGGGAGGAAGAGCGGTGTTCGGTCGGACACCTGGGTGCTCGCCTGCACCTCGATTCCGGAACGCTGTCGCCGCTGCTGAAGCGGCTTGAGCACAGCGGACTGGTGGCGCGCCAGCGCGCCACCGATGACGAACGCCGCGTCGACGTGAGCCTGACACCCGCCGGGCGAGCGCTGCAGGCGCGTGCCGCCTGCATACCCGAACGCCTGCTGTCGTCGGCGAACACGTCCGAGGGTGACATCGCCGCCCTGCGAGACGTGCTGCGCGGACTGGTGGAGCACCTGGATTCCGTGCAATGACAAACACGAAAGGACCGACCATGAAGACGCTCTACA
Source organism: Mycolicibacterium frederiksbergense (assembly GCA_030499155.1). GTDB lineage: Bacteria > Actinomycetota > Actinomycetes > Mycobacteriales > Mycobacteriaceae > Mycobacterium > Mycobacterium frederiksbergense_A. Next base: position 4,998,482 of record JAUKNU010000001.1, read on the forward strand.
CCGCGGAGGCACTCGCCACCGGCGAGGGCCGCGACGGGCACGGACGCACATCGGACGGGAAGGTCGATGTCGCACTGAGCATCCCGAAGGAAATGGGCGGCTCGGGCGCGGGCACCAACCCCGAGCAGTTGTTCGCCGTCGGATACGCCGCCTGCTTCCACTCCGCGCTGCGACTGGTCGCACGACAGCAGAAGGCCGATGTCTCCGATTCCGCGGTCGGCGCCCGGGTGACGCTCGGATCCGCCGAGGACGGCGCCTTCGGTCTGGCGGTCGAACTCGAGATCACCCTGCCCGGCGTGGACCACTCGACGGCGCAGCAGCTCGCCGAGGCCGCCCACCGGGTCTGCCCGTACTCCAACGCCACCCGCGGCAACATCGAGGTCACCCTGACGGTGGCCGATGAGTGAGCGTCCGGCCCCACCGCCGACCACCCGGGCCCGCACCATCGCGCGGCTGGCCCTCGCGGGCGCCATGATCTTCGCCGGATTCAGTCACCTGTTCTGGGCTCGCGAGGAATTCCAGGCCCAGGTCCCCAGGTGGGTGCCGATGGACCCCGACGGCGTGGTGATGGCCTCGGGCGGTGTCGAGATCACCCTCGGCGTCGGACTGGCCCTGCTGCGGCGCGACCGCGTGCTGGTCGGCCGGCTGCTCGCGGCGTTCTTCGTGCTGATCTTCCCGGGAACATCGCGCAATTCGTCAACCACGCCGACGGTTTCGGCCTCAACAGCGACACCAGCCGGTTCGTCCGGCTGCTGTTCCAGCCCGTCCTGATCGCGTGGGCACTGTGGTCGACGGCGGTGCCGCGGGGCGCAGGCAAATCCGACACGCCTCGAACACATGTTTGATTATCTGCGCCACGGCGACTACATTCGGCGCCATGAGCGACAGCACCGAAACCCCTGAGGCACGCTCCGGCCTGACCGAGCGTCAGCGCACCATCCTGGAGGTCATCCGCACCTCCGTGACCAGTCGCGGCTACCCGCCCAGCATCCGCGAGATCGGCGATGCCGTCGGCCTGACATCGACGTCGTCGGTGGCCCACCAGCTGCGCACCCTGGAACGCAAGGGCTACCTGCGCAGGGACCCGAACCGTCCCCGCGCAGTGGATGTCCGCGGTTCCGACGAAATGGTGACCCCGGTCGTGGCCACCGATGTCGCCGGCTCGGACGCCCTGCCCGAACCCACCTTCGTCCCGGTTCTCGGCCGGATCGCCGCCGGCGGGCCGATCCTGGCGGAACAGGCTGTCGAGGAGGTCTTCCCGCTCCCCCGCGAGTTGGTCGGCGAGGGGTCACTGTTCCTGCTGAAGGTGGTCGGCGAGTCCATGATCGACGCCGCCATCTGCGATGGCGACTGGGTGGTCATCCGCCAGCAGAACGTCGCCGACAACGGTGACATCGTGGCGGCGATGATCGACGGTGAAGCCACCGTCAAGACCTTCAAGCGCACCCGGGGTCAGGTGTGGCTGATGCCGCACAACCCGGCGTTCGACCCCATCGACGGTAACGACGCGGTCGTGCTCGGCAAGGTCGTCACCGTTATCCGCAAGATCTGAGGACGCTCAGTCGGCCCGGACGAATCCGTTCGTCCGGGCGAAATCCTCACTGGCGAACCAGATCTCGGCCTCGGTATCGCGATATCCCGGGCTGCCCGGCGCCCAGTAGAGCCCGGTCTTGGTATCCGCCTTGATCGGATAGCCCTCCGGCGCACGGTAGCGGTCACCGGTGGCAAGCCGCATCGAGGTCCAGCCGGCGTCCTCGGGCTCGTCGTCCTGGATCGCGGCGTGGCGGCCACTGGGAAAATCCGGTTCGTACTCGGGTACGACCATGGTCGGCGGATCGAGCTGCTCCGCAGTGGTCTCGGGAAGAGTTTCGATACGCGTCGGCGCGGTGTCGACCGCATCCGGATCGTGGTCGAAACTCAGTGGCTCCTCCTGCGGCACATCGAGTTCCTCGAGCTCGTCGCCCTCGGTGTCGTCGTGATCGTCGGAGCCGTACTCGTCGGAGCCGTACTCGCCGGGTTCCTCGTCGTACTCGTAGTCCTCGTCGTCGGCTTCGTCATCGGCGGCGCCGGAATCGTTGGCGGAGTCGGTATCGCCGGGGAGCGCCGACGCCCACGGGCTTTGCGGTGGGTACCCGGCCGATTCGGGCCGGCTGGGATAGCCGGACTCGAAACGATCCTCGTACCCGCCGTCGTAACCGCGCTCGTACGGGTCGTCGCCGAACTCGTCATCCTCGCGGGGGCGCCGGTTGCGCAGTACGGCAATGGCGACCAGCGCGATCACGCCCACCAGCGGGATCAGGCCCAGCAGCCACCACCACGGCGAGGAGTACCACTTGTCGCCGCCCGAACCGCCGCCGGTGGCTCCCGGCGCGTCGGCAGGCGCCTGGGGTGCGTCCGCGCCGGGGACCTCCAGGCCCACGAGCTGAGACTGCAGGCCGGCGGGCTCGGTACTGAAGGTGTTGGTCGCTCTGTCCCACGAGATCGACCCGCCGTTGAACTGCTGGCTGACGATGGTGCCGTTCTCGGTTTGATCGCCCTTCGGCGCGCCGAGTTCGCCCGTCGCCCCGCCGAGCTTCTCCCAGGCCGCGTTCATCGCGCCGCGCACGATCACCGCACCGAAATCGGGCGTCCAGAAGATCACCGGCTTGTCCGCGGCGGCGAAGGTCGCCACCCGGCTCTGCGGTGCAAGCCCGCCGTCGGCCTCACTTGCGGTGGGGAACCCGAGGTCCCCGGTCGGTCCGCCGACACTCTCGTACTTGGCGAGCACCTGACCGGTGACCACATTGGCCCCGGTATCCGGGCGGTAGAAGATCTTGCCGCCGGCGTAGTTCTGCCCGACCCCGTCGGCGCCGATTGCGTACTGGGCGCCCTCCTCGGCCCCCAGCGGGCCGAGCGCACCGCCGGCCGCCCGGCGGGCCGCGGCGATGGCCGATGTGGCGTCCGAGGGGACCTCGATGGCCCCGAGCTGACCCGCCAGCTCGGGCGGCACCGTGGCGAAGGCCTTGGTCTTGCGATCCCAGGAGATCTCACCGCCGGTGAACTTCTGCGTGACGGTGACGCCGTTGGTGGTCTCGTCTTCGCTGGGCACGCCGAGCACCCCGGCCGAACCACCGAGGGCATCCCAGGCCTGGTTGATGGCCCCACGAACGACCCGGGCACCGGTGTCCGGGGTCCAGAAGATGACCGGCTGGTCGGGCGCGCTGAACGTGGAGTTCCGGCTGTTGGCCGCGCGGCCCGGTCCCTCGTCGATCGTCGGGAAGCCCAGATCACTGTCGGCGGGACCGCCGAGAGATTCGTACTTCTCCAGGATGGCGCCCGTGATGATGTGCGCACCGGTGTCGGGAGTGAAGAAGATCTTGCCCGACGCGAAGTTCTGTCCGAAGCCCTCCCCGGCCGGGTAGACCCCACCGTCCTTGGGACCCAGTGGGCCCCCGTCACCGCCGCCGGTCTCCCAGGCCGCGGTGATCGCCGCATCGGCGTCACCTTCCGGTGTCGCCGCGACCGGTGGCGCCAGCAGCACCGTGCCCGCAATCAGTGCGGCACTCACCAGCCCTGTCGCCGCCAGGCCGACAAGCCTGCCCAGCCGGGTCCGCTGCCTGGTCATTCGGTCCTCCCCGAAGTAGCGCAAAACCACACGAAAGTATCGCGTTCGTCAACTTTGCGTCAGTTGACGGCGAACTCGTGGGATATCGCGACCTGCGCCGAAACGTGTCGGGGCGCTCAGACCCCCAGGCCGCGACCGATGATCTCCTTCATGATCTCCGTCGTTCCGCCGTAGATCGTCTGGATCCGCGAGTCCAGGAATGCCCGCGCGATCGGGTATTCCCGCATGTAACCGTAGCCGCCGTGCAGTTGCAGGCAGCGATCCACCAACCGCACCTGCGCCTCGGTGCTGTACCACTTGGCCATGGCGGCCTGCTCGACGGTGAGCTTGCGGTCCAGGTGCAACCGGATGAATTCGTCGACCATGATCCTGATCGCGGTCGCCTCGGTCGCCAGTTCGGCGAGCACGAACCGGCTGTTCTGGAAGCTGCCGATCGGCTTACCGAAGGCCTTGCGCTCCTTGGTGTACTGCAGGGTCTGCTCGAGGGCGGACTCCATGGCCGCGGCCGCCATCACCGCGATGCTGATGCGTTCCTGGGGCAGATTCTGCATCAGGTAGAGGAAGCCCATGCCCTCCTGGCCGAGCAGGTTCTCGACCGGAACCTTGACATCGGTGAACGAGAGTTCGGCGGTGTCCTGGGCGTCGAGGCCGATCTTGTCGAGGTGGCGGCCACGCTCGAAGCCCTCCATACCGCGCTCGACCACCAGCAGGGAGAAGCCCTGGGCGCCCTTTTCCGGATCGGTGCAGGCGACCACGATGACCAGGTCGGCGTGGATGCCATTGGTGATGAACGTCTTCGAACCGTTGAGGATGTAGTGGTCACCGTCGCGCACCGCGCGGGCCTTGATGCCCTGCAGGTCGCTGCCGGTACCGGGTTCGGTCATTGCGATCGCCGTGATCAGTTCCCCGCTGCAGAATCCGGGCAGCCAACGCTGCTTCTGCTCCTCGGTGCCCAGTTCGATCAGGTACGGCGCGATGACATCGTTCTGCAGCGTGAAGCCCAGGCCGCTGTGGCGGCCGGCGCTGGTCTCCTCGGTGATGACGACGTTGTAGCGGAAGTCCGGATTGCCGCCGCCCCCGTACTCCTCGGGCACGGCCATCCCCAGAAAGCCCTGCTTACCGGCCTCCCGCCAGACCTCGCGGTCGACGATCTTGGCCTTCTCCCACTCCTCCTGGAACGGCGCGGCGTGTCGGTCCAGAAAAGCGCGATAGGACTCGCGGAACAGATCGTGCTCCGGCTCGAACAGCGTGCGGTCGAACTTGACGGCGCCCATGCGTGACCTCCGGTACTGGTATCAGGGTGTGTGGCGCCCAACATATACCAACCGGATGGTTGGTCGAGCGGTGCGTCCGTCGACCTAGGATTGGTCCGTGTCACGAGCCAGCCTGGCCCACTGGGGTGCCTTCACCGCCGAGGTCAGCGGCGGCGACATCGCGGCGGTGGCGCCGCAGACCGGGGACGCCGATCCGTCGCCGCTGCTGGACAATCTGCCCGGTTCCATCCGGCACCGCTCGCGGATCACCGGCCCCGCCGTGCGCCGCGGCTGGTTGCGCGACGGACCCGGCCCCAGCGACCGGCGCGGTGACGACGAATTCGTGGCGGTGTCCTGGGATGAGCTGACCGAACTGCTCACCGGCGAACTGCGCAGGGTGATCGACACCCACGGTAACGAGGCCATCTACGGCGGCTCCTACGGCTGGGCCAGCGCCGGCCGATTCCACCACGCCCAGAGCCAGGTGCACCGGTTCCTGAAACTCATCGGCGGCTACACCTCGTCGCGGCACTCCTACAGCCTCGGCGCCACCGGCGTGATCATGCCCCGCGTCGTCGGCACCCATGACGACCTGTTCAAGCGGTCCACCCAGTGGGAGGTGATCGTCGAGCACACCGACCTGCTGGTGGCCTTCGGCGGTGTCGCGCTGAAGAACACCGGCATCAATCACGGTGGTACCACCGCACATCCGGCCCGTGCGGCCCTGCGCCGGTTCCGCGAGCGGGGCGGACGCATCGTGTCGTTCTCACCGCTGCGCGACGATGTCGACGGCGAGCACGAGTGGCACGCACCGGTACCCGGCACCGATGTGGCCGTCATGCTGGCCCTGGCCCATGTGCTGGCCACCGAGGGCCTCGCCGACCGCGCCTTCCTGGACACCTACTGCACCGGATATGAGCGGTTCGAGCGGTATCTGCTCGGCGCCGACGACGGTGTACCGAAGTCCCCGGCATGGGCGTCGGCCATCAGCGGGTTGGCGGCCGAGGATCTGAGGGCACTGGCCCGCCGGATGGCGGCGGGCCGCACCCTGGTCACCGTCAGCTGGTCACTGCAACGTATCCGCCACGGCGAGCAGGCGCCGTGGATGGGTGTGACGCTGGCCGCCATGCTCGGCCAGATCGGCTTTCCCGGAGGAGGTTTCGGGCACGGCTACGGATCTATGAACGAGCCGGGGCTGGCACCGCTGCGGGTCCGGCTCCCGGTGCTGCCACAGGGTCACAACCCGGTGTCCACCTTCATCCCGGTGGCCGCCGTCAGCGATATGTTGCTGCATCCCGGCCGGGAGTACGACTACAACGGGATGCACCTGACGTTCCCCGATATCCGGCTGGTCTATTGGGCCGGCGGCAATCCGTTCCACCACCACCAGAACATCCCGCGGTTGCGCCGCGCGCTGGCCCGGCCGGATACGATCGTCGTGCACGATCCGTACTGGACGGCGATGGCCAGGCACGCCGATATCGTGGTGCCCTCCACCACCGCCTATGAACGCGAGGACTTTTCGGGTTCACGCAACGACCCGATGCTGACGGCGATGCCCGCGCTGACCGAGCCCTACGCACAGTCGCGGGACGACTACACGACCTTCGCCGAACTCGCGCAGCGCCTCGGTGTGGCCGAGCAGTTCACCGAGGGCCGAACCGCCCGGCAGTGGCTGGTGCATCTGTACGACACGTGGTCGGCGGACCTGGATTTCGCCGCGCCCTCCTTCGACCAGTTCTGGGCGGACGGGCAGCTGCGGCTGCCCACCGAGCCTGGGCTGACCCTGCTGACCGACTTCCGCGCCGACCCGGACACGAACCGGCTGAACACCCCGAGCGGACGGATCGAGATCTTCTCCTCCGAGATCGACGGTTTCGGCTATGCCGATTGCCGGGGGCACCCGGCCTGGTTAGAACCCACCGAATGGCTGGGCGGCGAGCGCGCGCAGACCTATCCGCTGCACCTCATCGCCAATCAGCCCGCCAGCAGGTTGCACAGCCAGCTCGACGGCGGCGCCACCAGCCAGCAGTCGAAAGTCCAAGGCCGCGAGCCGATCCGGATCCACCCGGGAGACGCGGCCGAACGCGGCCTGGCCGACGGCGACGTGGTGCGGGTGTTCAACGACCGCGGCGCCTGCCTGGCCGGGGTGGTGATCGATGACCGGCTGCGCCCGCGGGTGGTTCAGCTGTCCACCGGTGCCTGGTTCGATCCGCTGGACCCGGCCGACCCGGATTCACTGTGCGTGCACGGCAACCCGAACGTGCTGACCGACGATATCGGCACCTCGGCACTGGCCCGCGGCTGCACCGGCGCACACGTGCTGGTGCAGCTGGAGAAGTTCACCCAGCAGCTGCCACCGGTGAAAGCTCATGAGCCGCCGGTTATCCGTCAGCTCTGAGACAGCCGGGGAGCGACGAGGTCGACGAAGGCGTCGACGACCCGGTAGGCGTCGGCGATCGGGTGGCCGTGCACCAGGGCACCGGAGAGCACGGTGCTGATGATGCCCCACAGCATGATCGCGGTGTCGGCCGACTCCCGGGAGCCCAGCGAAGCGAAGTCCGCGGACAGGGTCTGCTGGGCCACCGCCGCGAACTCCTCCATCAGTGCCGCCGCGTTGGCGTCGGCGGTGTTCTGCAACAGCATGCAGACCTTGAAGAAGGCGGGACGCCGCTCGAAGGTGGCGATGATGCCGCGCACCTTCTCCCGCACCCGGCGTTCGGCCGGGCGGGTGTCCGCGGCCGCGGGCGCGAAAACCGGCTGGGCCCAGTCCATCAGGACCGCGGCGTACACGTGCTCCTTGGAACTGAAGTAGCGGTACAGGGTGCCCAGCGCCACGTCGGCCGCGTCGGCGACATCACGCATCTGGATCTGGTCGTAGTCCTGCGCCTTGAGCAGCGCCTGCGCGGCGGCCACGATCTGGGACCGGCGGGCCTGCTTGTAGCCGGGCATATCGGTCACGGCGGCCTCAGTTCCTCGGCAGCCCGAGGATCATCGTCGCGATGATGTTCAGCTGGATCTCCACGGTGCCGCCGCCGATCACCTCGGCGGGCATCATCAGGCTCTGTCCCACCGCAGGCTGCTCGCCGCCGCCGACCATGGCGGCGCGGCCGCTGAAGGCCAGCGCGTCCGCGGTCACCCGCCGCACCAGCAGCGCGGTGCCCACCTTTCCGACGCTGCTCGCCGGACCCGGGCCGTGCCCGGCCAGCCTGCCCAGGGTGTCCCGCACCGCCAGAGCGCCGATGGCATTGGTCGCGGCCCGGACCTCACCGAGGGCCCGGCGCACCGCCTCGTCCTGCGGGCCGGCCCGACGGGCCAGGGCGCGCAGCTCACTTTCCTTGTCCAACTTGACATAGGCGCCGATCGCCACCCGCTCATTGGCCATCGTGGCCAGCGCATGGGACCAGCCCGCGGTGGGTTCACCCACCAGCATTCCGTCGGGAACGAACACATCGTCGAAGAAGACCTCGTTGAAATGTTCGTCGCCGCTGGCGGTGCGCAGCGGCCGGACCCGGATCCCCGGGGTGGTCATGTCGACCAGGAAGTAGCCGATGCCCTTGTGCTTCTTGGCATCCGGGTCCGTGCGGGCCAGCAGGGCGCCCCAGTCGGCACGCTGGGCCGAGGACGTCCAGACTTTCTGCCCGTTGATCCGCCAGCCCCCGTCGACCTTGGTCGCCCTGGTCGACAGCGCGGCCAGATCCGACCCGGCACCCGGTTCGGAGAACAGCTGGCACCAACCGATCTGACCGCGCATCGTCGGTACCGCGAACCGGTCACGCTGCTCATCGGAGCCCGCGGTGAGCACCGTGGGCAGGATCCACTGGGCGATCCCCAGCGACGGCCGGCTCAGATAGGGCCGCTTGTCGTACTCCTCGTCGATGATGAGTTGCTGCGCCGGTGAGGCATCCAGCCCCCAGGGCGCAGGCAGATGCGGCGCGACCAGGCCGGCATCGGCCAGCGCCGTGCGTTGCGGGCCGGTCCAGTACTCCGCATACTCGGGGTTCTGCCTACCGGGTTTCTCGTTGCGCAACGCGGCCGCCGCGTCGAGGGCGGCGGCGACAGCGGCGCGGAAATCCGGCTCGACCTCGGTGAGCTCGATGGTGAAATCACGCCCGGGCAGGTCCGGATCGCCAAGGGCACCTGCCCAATCCGTCACCGGACCGATGGCGGCGGCCAGGCTGATGGCACGCTTCCAGTACAGGTGCAGATCATGCTCCCAGGTGTAGCCGATCGCGCCGAACATGGTGAGCGCATCGACGACGAGTTCGGGAAGCCGGCCGATGGCTACGACCGCAGCACCGGCGGCGGCGATACGGTGCTGGACCGCCGTCTGGTCGGCGCCGCGAATCGCGTCCCACGCCGAGGCCGCGGCGAGTTCGCTGTTGATGAACAGCGTCGCCGCCTTGTGCTGCAGCGCCTGGAAGGTGCCGATCGGTCGGCCGAACTGCTCACGCACCTTCAGATAGGCCACGACATTGTCCACGCACCACCGCGCGATACCGGCGGCCTCCGCGGCGATCAGGCCGACCGCGATGGCATGCGCGGTCTGCTCATCCATCCGGGTGAGCACGTCGCCGGCGGCGACACCGGCACAGTGCAGGGTGCCGACATCGAGGGTCAGGTCGGTGGGCGACTGCGCCTGCACGGTGACGCCCGGCGCGCCGGCGTCCAGGACGAACCAGAGTGTCTCGCCCGCTTCGGTTCTGGCGCCGACGACAAGGTGCTCGGCCGAACCCAGTCCGAGCTGTGGCCCGGCCGAGCCGTCGAGCTGCCATCCCCCGTCGCCGGCGGTGGCCCGGATCTCACCGTCGCGGGGCATCAGCAACGCCGCCGTCCGGCCCGCCCCGATGGCCCGCAGCAATGCCCGGGCGGCGGGCGCCTCGGGATCGGCGGTGGCCACCACGGCACCGGCAATGACGGTGGGCAACAGCGGACCGGGCACCAGGCCGTAACCGGCGGCGTCGATGACCAGGCGGCCTCGGCCAGCGTGCCGCCCTGGCCGCCGAACTCCTCGGGCAGGTGCACCGCGTGCAAGCCCTGGGCGACCAGGGTGGGCCAGAAGTCGGGCCGGGCTCCGGCCGCGATCTCCTCGAATTGCGATCTGGTGAGTTCCAGTCCGCCGTGGCGCTTGGCGAAGCCGGCCATCGAGTCGGTGAGCTGTATCTGTTCGTCGGTCAGGGCCACGACCACGCCAGTCTCCTATCGCGCCGCGGTGTAGTGCAGCAGGGTGATGTCGGCCTCGGGGTGCGCGGCGAACACCGGAGACACTGCCATGCCGACCCGCAGCTGCGCCGCGTCGACGTCGACGAGTTCGGTGGCCAGTCGCGGCCCCTCGTCCCACTGCACCACGCCGAGCAGATGCGGCACCGCGTCGGCGAACTGCGGCGCGACCGGCCGCTGCGCGACGGCGAAGCTGACGAGCGTGCCCGCACCGGAGATCTGGCGCCACTGCAGGTCGTCGGCGAGAGTGCCGGGGGCCAGTACGCGCGGGTAGAAGACGTAGGCGTCCAGCGACGGCGAAAACTGGATCCACACCTCGTGGCGGCGCAGGCCGTCCCAGAACGGGGCCGAGGTCGGGGTGGGCAGCGGCATCGGGCGTGCCAGTGCGTCGGTCACGGCTAATCCCCCTCCAGCACGAGTGCTTCTTGTTCGCTGAGTACGCCGCCGTTGCCGGACACGAAAGCACGGTGACAGTCCGCGATCTGGGTCGCCTCGGCACGGCCCATCAGTTGCCGGGTGGCGTCGCAGACGTGGTGCATGCCGCCGGCGTTGCCGGGCTGCCCATAGCCGAGTTGCCCGCCCGCGGTGTTCATCGGGAAGTCACCGCGGAAGGTCAGGTCATGGTCGGTGACGAATTGCATGCCCTTGCCCTTCTCGCAGAAGCCGGCGTCTTCGAGGGTGAGCAGCGCGGTGATGGTGTAGCAGTCATAGATCGACACCATGTCCATGTCCGCGGGCGTCGCGCCGGCCATGCCGAACGCGGATTCGGCGACCTTGACCATCGGGGTCTGCAGCGGGTCGGCGGCGTACACCGGTGACTTGTAGGGCACGCGTTCGCCGAAACCCTTGATCCACACCGGCCGGTTGCGGCTCTTGCGCGCGAGGTCGGCATTGGTGACCAGCACCGCCGAACCGCCCATGCAGGGCATCACGATCTCCAGCATGTGCAGCGGTGAGGCGATGATGGGGCTGTCCAGCACGTCGGCGATGCTCAGCGGTTTGTCCTTGAACACCGCCCCCGGGGTGTGGTTGGCGTTGACCCGTTGGTCGACGACGATCTTGGCCATCGCCGACTCGTCGTATCCGTATGCGGCCGCGTACATCTGGGCGACCTGTGCATAGGGCCCGTTCTGGCCGAGATAACCGTAGGGAATCTCGAACTCGGCCTGCGGTGAGCCGTAGCGGTAACTGGACGCGCCGAAGTACAGCGCATCGCCCGGATCGTAGGGACGCTGCGGCGACATCGGGGTCAGGTAGTTGGCCGGGATGGCGCACAGCACCGCCTGGCAGATACCCAGTTCGATGGCCGCCGCGGCCCGCCACACCATGGCCGCACCGGACGCACCGCCCAGGTCGACCAGTTCGGCGTAGTTGATCGCCAGCCCCAGGTATTCGGCGACGGTGGACGGGACGAACAGCTGGGATTCCATCACCCCGCACGTCACCAGGCCGTCGACCTGGTCCACCGTCAGCCCGGCGTCCGCGACCGCGGCGGCGGCCAGCCGCGCCCACTGCTCCAGGATGAACTCCGGCGCCCCGGTCGGTTTCCGCGTCGCGGGCAGCTCGTGGAAACCGACGATCGCGGCCTCGCCCCGTAGCCCCATGTGATGCTCCCTCCGATCGGTCCACCCCATATTATTAGAACGAGATTCTCATTTCAATTCGGGCCCGGTTTTCGGTTCTGTCAACGGCACGGCAGCCGGAGTGCGACGATCCGATGAGCGCTTACCCGGGGGTGCCAGATGCGGACTGCACGACGATCGATCACGACCCTGCTGACGTTGCTGACCGCGGTCCTCATCACGGTCGCCTCGACCCTGACGATGGCCGTCGCCCTCGCCGCGACGGCGCTCATCGTGCCGGGCACCGGGACACCGAATGCCAACATCGTCGGCGACTACATGGAGAACGCCCGCGACTACTACATCGCGCCGTTCTACCCCGCGTGCGCCGAGGACAACAACTGCGCGCTGCAGGGCATCGACTACCCCGCGCAGTTCTGGCCGATCCCGCTACCGGGCTGGGGCGGGTTGCAGGGCGCCAAGTGGGATGTCTCCACCGGCGAAGGACTGACCACACTCAACTCCACGCTGGTGGACACCCTGGCGCAGAATCCGCCGAACACACCGGTCGTCATCTTCGGCTACTCGCAGGGCGGCAACATCGTCAGCCGGGAGAAGCGCAACCTGGCCGGGCTACCCAAGGACCAGACCTACCTGTCCTTCGTGATGATCGGAAACACCAACCGTCCCAACGGCGGACTCTTCGAACGACTGGCCTTCCTGGGACACGTACCCATCCTCGACGCCACCTTCGGACTGCCCGCACCGACCGACACCTGCGACCACATCTGCGCCACCGATATCGCGTTCCGCTACGACGGAGTCGCCGACTTCCCGCTCTACCCGCTCAATGCACTGGCAGTCCTCAACGCGATCGCCGGATTCTGGTACATCCACGGCACCTACCTGGCGCCCAATCAGGACAGCGATGCCGGGGAACTACCGGACGGCTACACACCCGAGGAACTCGCCGAACAACTCGCCAACGAGGACAACTGGGACGAGCACGGCGACACCCGCTACATCACCATTCCCACCAAGACGCTGCCGATCGTGCGCCCGTTCCTGGAGTTCGCCGGATTCACCGGGACCGGGTTCATCATCAAGCCGATCGTCACGCTGCTGACCCCGGTGCTCGAGGTGCTGATCGAGGCCGGCTACGACCGCTCGCTGAGCTACGGTGCGCCCGCTCCCTTCCGGCTCATTCCGCGGATCAACCCGTTCGTGCTGGCCCGCGATGTGGTCGACGCCATCGGCGAGGGCATCCACGACGCGTTCGGGGGCGGTTCGGCGCCGCAACAGGCGCCCCAGCCGCAGGCGCCGCCGAGCACGGCGGCCGCGGTCGACATTGCCGACGTCACCGAGCGGGCCGAGGGCACCGAGCCGGCCGAGGGCACCGATGTGCGCGACAACACCGAAGCACTCGTCGAGAGCGAAGAGACCGACATGCCCGAGCAGACCGAGGAGATCGAGGAACCGGCGCAGCGCGCTCGGCTCAACGAGGCCAGGACCTCGCCGAAGACCGCCAAGGCCACCACCCGGTCGGTGCGCCAGGCCGCCTGAGCGGCGCGGGTGGGCGCATCGGCCGCGGGAATCCGGGGGATCCTGCGACGGCGGTGCGCCTACCCGCGCGACTACCAGTTGCTGAACTCGCGCAGGCTGGCGGCCAGCGGAACCGGCACCCGCGCAGTGATTTTGGTGCCCGTCTCGGTGTGCTCGGTGGTGTCGATCCGGCCCTCGGTGTGCACCCGGGCGACCAGGTCACCGCGGTCATACGGCAGTGTCACGTCGACGAAGGCGTCGGTGGGTTCGACCAGCTGTACCAGGCGGGCGCGCAGCTGATCGAGGCCCTCGCCGGTATGCGCGGAGACGAACACCGCATCCGGTAAGGCGCGCCGCAGCTGGGCCAGGGCGAGATCGTCGGCGGCATCGATCTTGTTGACCACCAACAGTTCCGGGGCCGGTGAGCCGTCGTGATCGGAGTAGACATCGCGGACCACGTGGCGGACCGCGTTGATCTGCGCCAGCGGGGTGGCATCGGAGCCGTCGACCACATGCACCAGCAGATCGGCGTCGACGACCTCCTCCAGCGTGGAGCGGAACGCCTCCACCAGCTGGGTGGGCAGGTGCCGGACGAAGCCGACGGTGTCGGTCAGCACGAAGGGCCGGCCGTCGTCGAGTTCCCCGCGACGGGTGGTCGGCTCCAGCGTGGCGAACAGGGCGTTTTCCACCAGCACCCCGGCGCCGGTCAACGCGTTGAGCAGACTGGACTTTCCGGCGTTGGTGTAACCGACGATCGCGACCGCGGGCAGATCGGCGGCCCGGCGCTTCCCGCGCTGGGTGTCGCGGATCTTCTTCATGTCCTTGATCTCGCGACGCAGCTTGGACATCCGTTCGCGGATACGGCGACGGTCGGTCTCGATCTTCGTCTCACCCGGTCCGCGGGTGCCCACACCGCCGCTGCTGCCACCCGCGCCACCGCCCTGGCGGGACATGGATTCACCCCAGCCGCGCAGTCGCGGCAGCATGTACTCCATCTGGGCCAGCGACACCTGCGCCTTGCCCTCGGCGGACGTGGCGTGCTGGGCGAAGATGTCGAGAATCAACGCCGTCCGGTCGATGACCTTGACCTTGACCACCTTTTCCAGCGAGTTCAGCTGGGCGGGGCTGAGCTCGCCGTCGCAGATGACGGTGTCCGCGCCGGTGGCGGTGACGATATCGCGCAGTTCGATGGCCTTGCCGGAGCCGATGTAGGTCGAGGCGTCCGGTTTGTCGCGGCGCTGCACCAGGCCTTCGAGGACCTCGGAGCCGGCCGTCTCGGCCAGCGCGGCAAGCTCGGCCATGCTGGCGTCGACATCGGCAGCCGTGCCCTCGGTCCACACCCCGACGAGCACCACCCGCTCCAGGCGCAGCTGTCGGTATTCGACCTCGGAGATGTCGGTGAGTTCGGTGGACAGCCCGGCCACGCGGCGCAGTGCCGCGCGGTCCTCGAGGGCCAGTTCGCCGGTGCTCGGAACGGGGTTGCGCGAGAAGTCAGATTCAGTCATATGTTCTTTCGATGGTGGCACGGTGGCCGGGGGTCACGCACCTGAATATTCGCCGTGCGCGACGAGCACCGACGGGCCGCGCAGGTAGCTGGTCGCCTCGGTGATGGTGACGGTGACCGCACCGCCGGGGATACGGACCGACAAGGTGCCGGTCTGCTCCCCCAGATGGTTCAGCGCCGCCAGCGCGGCGGCCACGGTTCCTGTTCCGCAGGAACGGGTTTCGCCCACTCCGCGTTCGTGGACGCGCATGTCCACCGAGCCCTGAGCCGGTATCGTCAGGATCTCCACGTTGACCCCGTCGGGGAACTGGGTGGTGTCGAAGGACACCGGTGCGCCGACGTCGAGGGCGGCCAGCTCGGCCGCGTCGAGTTCGGTGACACACGCCAGATGCGGATTGCCGACATCGACTCCCAGACCGGTGAAGCGCTGTCCGCCGACCACGGCCGATCCGGCGCCCAGCCGGTTCACCTTGCCCATGTCGACGGTGACCTCGGCGTGCGTGGGGCTGAACTGCTCGATCACCACCGGTCGCGCACCGGCCAGCGAGCCGACCACGAATTCGTCGCGGGTCTCCAGCCCGGCGGCGCGCAGGTAGTGCGCGAAGACCCGCACCCCGTTGCCGCACATCTGCGCGATGGAACCGTCGGCATTGCGGTAATCCATGTACCAGTCCTGCGCCGACACCCCCTCGGGCAGCGTCTCGAACACCCCGGCGTCGGCCGCGGCACCGGCCGTCGTCACCCGCAACACACCATCGGCGCCCAGCCCGCGGCGCCGGTCGCACAGCGCGGCCACCATGTCCGGGGTCAGCGCGAGCTCGGCGTCCAGGTCCGGCAGCACGACGAAGTCGTTCTGCGTGCCGTGACCTTTCGCGAACCTCATTTGTCCAGGATACGCAGCGCGACGGCGGCCAGGTCCGGCGCCGAACCGTCGAGCCAGTTCACCCGGTGATCGCGGCGGAACCAGGACCGCTGCCTGCGCATATAGCGGCGGGTCCCCACGAAGGTGGGTTCTCGTGCGGCGGAGCCGTCGCCCAGGGCGTCCAGGTCGGCCAGCACCTGCGCGTAACCGAGGGCCCGTGATGCCGTCACCCCGGCGCGCAGGCCGCGCTCGATCAGGCCGGTCACCTCGGCGACCAGACCCTCGTCGAACATCGTGTCGGTGCGCTGCCGCAGCCGCTCATCCAGAATGCTTGTGTCCCAGTCCAGCCCGAGGATCACCGTGCCCCAGCGCGGGGTGCCGATGCGCGGCGCCGACGCCGCGAACGGTTTGCCGGTGAGCTCCACCACCTCCAGCGCCCGCACGATGCGGCGGCCGTCGGTGTCCAGGATGGCGGCCCCGGCCGCCGGATCGACCCGGGTCAGCTCGGTGTGCAGCGCGGCCACCCCGACCTCGGCCAGGCGGGCCTCCCAGCGGGCCCGGACCGCCGGGTCGGTGGCCGGGAACGACCACTGGTCCAGCAGGGACTGGATGTAGAGCATCGATCCACCGACGATCACCGGCACCGCGCCGCGGGACATGATCGCCTCGATATCGGCGGCCGCGTTCTCCTGGTACCGCGCGACGGAGGCGTTCTCGGTGACGTCGAGGACGTCGAGCTGATGGTGCACGATGCCGCGGCGCTGCTCGGGGCGCAGTTTGGCGGTGCCGATGTCCATCCCGCGGTAGAACTGCATGGCGTCCGCATTGACGATCTCGCCGCCCAGCCGCTCGGCCAGGTCCAGCCCGAGTGCGGACTTGCCGGTCCCGGTCGGCCCGATGACGGCGACGGGCCGGATGTCGGGGCGAGCGGCGCGACTCGGGTGCAGGGTGTCACTCACGGGAGCCAGGCGCCCACGAAAT
This sequence comes from Mycolicibacterium frederiksbergense, assembly GCA_030499155.1. Taxonomy (GTDB): domain Bacteria; phylum Actinomycetota; class Actinomycetes; order Mycobacteriales; family Mycobacteriaceae; genus Mycobacterium; species Mycobacterium frederiksbergense_A. The sequence continues at coordinate 5,015,010 of JAUKNU010000001.1, forward strand.
AGCCGACGCCGAACGGTGCCCCGCGGTAGAACTCGCGGGCGCGGACCGGTTGCCGGCCGGTGAGGCCGGCCAACACCTCATAGGCGCTGCGCCCCACCGCGCCTGTCGCGCACCTGAGCACCGCATCGGCGTCGCCGGCCGCGAGCGCATCATCCAGCGCCGCCTGGGCGGACACCGAATCCGGTTCGAAGCCCCCGGGCGCGGACTCGGTCAGCGTGTTGGCGCCGTCGGCGACCACCAGCACGCCGATCGGGTCCGGGGATTCTTCGAGCTCGCTGCGCAGCGTCACGCCGCGGTGCACGGCCGCCTCGCCGGTGTCGGCGTGGACCCGCACCTCGGCGCGGCAGCCGGCGTTCACCTGGGCGCGTACCCAGCCGGCGATCAGCGCGGCCAGCGGCAGCTCGGCCACCGGGCCGTCGGCTCCCGGCCCCAGCGCGACCCGGACATCGACGCCGTAGCCGGCAAAGGTGCCCATCGCGGACGCCGGGATGACCTGATCGGCACCACCGGCGCCGATCACGATCCAGCGCGGCGGCAGTGCGGCGGCCGCCGTCAGCACCGCGGCACGCAGGTCGGCCACTTCGGCCGCAGCGGCACCGGCGAGTTCGGGCACCAGCACCGGCGCCGAGGGGATCAGAGCAATGGCCGCCAACACGCCATCACGCTATCGCCTTGCCGTTGTCGGGCTGATCGGCCCAGCCGGCCTCCCCGCGGGCCAGCGCCGCGGTCGCGACCATCATCACCGTCACCGCCGCGATCAGCGTGATCCAGCCGGCCTCGCCGGGGCGCAGGGTTTCACCGAGGACCACGACGCCCAGCACCGAGGCCACCACCGGTTCGGTCACCGTCATGGTCGGCAGCGAGGCCGTGATCGACCCGGCCCGGAAGGCGGCCTGCTGGTAGGCGGTGCCCGCCACCGCCACCACAGCCCAGGCGTAGAGCTCCGGGGTGCGCAGCAGTTCCCACACACCGTCGCCGATCCGGTCGACCACACCCTTGGTGAAGATCGCGAAAAGTCCCCAGAGCGCGCCGGATACGCACGCCAGCAGCATCGCGCTGATCTTGCGGCCGGACCAGACCCGAGCGCCCAGGACACACAGCACCAGCAGCGGCCCGAGCACCGCACCGACCGCCAGCCAGGTCTCGGCGTCGGCCCGCGAATGCCCGGCCGTCGGGTTACCGACGGTGACGATCACCACCACCGATGCCGCCAGCAGCACCGCCCAGGTCCACTGGAATCTGCTCACCCGGTGATGGGTGGCGCGGGCGTTCAGCGGCAGCGCGAACAGCAGCGAGGTCACCAGCAAGGCCTGCACCAGCAGCACCGAACCCAGTCCCAGCGCGGCCGCCTGCAGACCGAACCCGACCGCCGAGACAAGACTGCCGACCCACCAGACGCGGTCCTTGAGCAACCGCAGGAACAGCTGGAGGTGGCTGACCTGCTCGTCGGTGACCTCATGCGCGGAACGCTGGTGGATGACATCGCCGATGGCGATGAACAGCGCTGCGCCCAGTGCCAGCAGTGCGGCGATATCCGCCTTGTCCAACGGGGGCCTCCCAACCGGTCAGGGCACTGAGGGTGCCGGTAAACACGTGCCGATCGCAACCGCGGTTCGACCCGACCTGCTTGAATAGCCATCGGAAGCTATCGGCGCCGCGTCGCGCGGCAGGTGCGTGGGTCAGACCACGCGGAGTGCGAGGGAATGAACATGACGACCAACGACTCAGGTTCCGGCGAGACCACCGGGGAATCGGCAGCTGCGGCCCCGGCCCCCAAACCCACGCCCAGGCCGGGTCCGCGCCCGACTCCGCACCCCCGCCCGGCCGCAGCCGTGGCCGCCACGCCCGTCGTCCCGGCACCTGCCTCGGTGGACCCGCACCGGTTCGGCCGCGTCGAAGAGGACGGCACTGTCGTCCTGATCACCGCCGCCGGGGAACGCGTCATCGGCTCCTGGCAGGCCGGCGAGCCCGAGGCCGCCTTCGCCCACTTCGGCCGCCGTTACGACGATCTGCACACCGAGGTCGCCCTGCTGGAGACCCGGCTGGCCTCCGGCACCGGCGACGCCCGCAAGATCAAATCAGCCGCATCCGCACTGCTGGAGACCCTGCCGACCGCCGCGGTGCTCGGTGACGTCGACGCCGTCGAACAGCGCCTGAAGTCCATTCTCGAACACGCCGACGGGGCGGCCGCCGAGGAACGGGCACGCCGCGATCAGCACCGCGCCGCCCAGACCGCCCGCAAGGAGGCGCTGGCCGCCGAGGCCGAGGAGATCGCCAACGCCAGCGGCCAGTGGAAGTCCGCCGGTGACCGGCTGCGCGCCATCCTCGACGAGTGGCGCACCATCACCGGTCTGGACCGCAAGACCGACGATGCGCTGTGGAAGCGGTACTCGGCGGCCCGGGAAACGTTCAACCGGCGCCGGGGTTCACATTTCGCCGAGCTGGACCGCGAACGCGTCGGTGCCAGGCAGGCCAAGGAGGCCCTCTGCGAGAAGGCCGAGAAGCTCAGCGATTCCACCGACTGGGCAGGCACCGCGGCGACCTTCCGGGATCTGCTCGCGCAGTGGAAGGCCGCCGGCCGGGCCGCAAAGGATGTCGACGACGCGCTGTGGGCGCGCTTCAAGGCCGCCCAGGACACCTTCTTCGAGGCCCGCAACGCCATCAACGCCGAACGCGACGCCGAGTTCGGCGCCAACGCGCTCGCCAAGGAGAAGCTGCTGGCCGAAGCCGAACGCATCGATGTCTCCGACCCCAAGGCCGCGCAGGCCGCGCTGCGGACGATCGGTGACAAGTGGGACGCGATCGGCAAGGTGCCGCGCGAGAAGTCGGCCGATCTGGAGCGCCGGCTGCGCGCGGTCGAGAAGAAGGTCCGCGACGCCGGGGCCACCGACCACACCGACACCGAGGCGCAGGCACGGGCCGACCAGTTCCGGGAGCGCGCCGAGCAGTTCGAACGCCAGGCGGAGAAGGCCGAAGCAGCAGGCAAGGCCAAGGACGCGGAGAAGGCGCGGGCCAGCGCCGCCCAGTGGCGGGAATGGGCGGAGACCGCTGCGGAAGCGGTCACCAAGAAGCGTTAGGGCTTGTCGGGGTCGGGGCCCGCGTCGGGATCGAGGTCATCGAGCAGCGTCTTGTGCTGGCGCTGAGCGACGGACCGGCGGCGCTCCTCTTCGGCGGCCAACTGCACCGCGGTGCGTGACCACACCACCCGCGCCCAGTGGAACGCCAGCAGCAGCACCGCGATCCAGCCGATGACGAGCCCGATACCGGGGCCCGGCAGGCCCTCGCCGGCGGTCTGGCGGGACCAGACCGCGAGCATGCCCGCCGGGCAGGCCACCGTGGTACCGGCCAGCGCGATCCAGGCCAGCGTCCAGCGCCGGGTCAGCAGCGCCAGGACGGAGAATCCGATGCTGAAGACCAGCGCCAGCCACACGAACACCCGCGACGGCAGGGACAGCCCGTCGGCGATCGCGGTCTCGTTGGCGATCAGCACATCGATGCCGCGGGAGGATCCGGTGTGCGGCAGCAGGAACGACACCAGCACCACGAACACCAGGATCGCCACCACCAGCGCGCGGGCGCCGGGGTCGATCTCGGAGGCGACCCGGCGTTCGGCGGCCTCGATATCGCCCTTGAACGCGTCGAAGTCCTTCGGGTCCCGGCCGCTCACAGCGCACACCCGCCGGTGACGGGGGCGGCCGGCGGCGCGCCGACGCCCGGCATGCCCAGGCCCACACCGGTGACCGGGCGTACACCGGTGGCATGCGCGTCCCCGGCCCGGGTGCGGCGATGGGCGGACACCACACCGTCGGCGACCAGGAAGTGCGGGGCGGCGCGGGTCACGGTCGTGGTGACGATGTCACCGGGACGGATCTCGGCGCCCCCGGCGGCGAAGTGCACCAGCCGGCCGTCGCGGGCACGCCCGGACATCCGCGCGGTGGCGGCATCCTTGCGGCCCTCACCCGCGGCGACCAGCAGCTCGACCTGCGTGCCGACCTGAGCCTGGTTCTCCTGCAACGAAATCTGCTCCTGTAGGTCGATGAGGCGCTGATAGCGTTCGCTGACAACCTCTTTGGGCAGCTGGTCGGCGAGCACGGCGGCAGGTGTGCCGGGGCGCTTCGAGTACTGGAAGGTGAAGGCGTTGGCAAAGCGCGATCGCGCCACCACGTCCAGGGTGTCCTGGAAGTCCTGCTCGGTCTCGCCGGGAAAGCCGACGATGATGTCGGTGGTGATGGCGGCGTGCGGTATCGCGGCACGCACCCGGTCGATGATGCCCAGGTAACGCTCGGCGCGGTAGGAGCGCCGCATCGCCTTGAGTACGCGGTCAGAACCCGACTGCAGCGGCATGTGCAGCGTGGGACACACATTGGGTGTTTCGGCCATCGCCTCGATGACATCGTCGGTGAACTCGGCGGGATGCGGCGAGGTGAACCGCACGCGCTCCAGCCCGTCGATGTTCCCGCACGCCCGCAGCAGGTCGGCGAAGGCGCCGCGCTCGCCGAACGATACCCCGTAGGCGTTCACGTTCTGCCCCAACAGGGTGACCTCGAGCACACCCTGGTCCACCAGGGTCTGCACCTCGGCCAGCACGTCGCCGGGGCGACGGTCCACCTCTTTACCGCGCAACGAGGGCACGATGCAGAACGTGCAGGTGTTGTTACAGCCCACAGATATGGAAACCCAAGCGGCATAGGCAGATTCGCGAGCCGCAGGCAGTGCCGACGGGAACTCCTGCAGCGCCTCGGCGATCTCGACCTGGGCCACCCGCTGATGGCGCGCCCGCTCCAGCAGCACCGGCAGCGAGCCGATGTTGTGGGTACCGAACACCACATCGACCCAGGGCGCCTTCTTCAGCACGGCGTCGCGGTCCTTCTGGGCCAGGCAGCCCCCGACGGCGATCTGCATATCGGGCTCGGCGTTCTTGCGCGGCGCCAGATGACTGAGGTTCCCGTACAGCTTGTTGTCGGCGTTCTCGCGCACCGCGCAGGTGTTGAACACCACGATGTCGGCGTCGGTGCCCTCGACGGCGCGGACGTAGCCGGCGGCCTCCAGCAGCCCGGACAGCCGCTCGGAGTCGTGCACGTTCATCTGGCAGCCGTAGGTGCGCACCTGGTAGGTGCGCACGGGGGCCGCGGGTCGAGCACCCGCCTCCACAGTCGAGGCCAACACGGAAGTCACGACGATCATGTTACGGGGGTGTCGATACGCCCCATCCTGAGCATTACCTGGGTAGGGTTCCCATCCATGACCACCGCGGCTTCGGTCCCGATGATCTCGCTACAGGGTGTGAACAAGCACTTCGGCGATCTGCACGTGCTCCAGGACATCGACCTCGATGTCCCGCGCGGACAGGTCGTGGTGGTGCTGGGCCCGTCGGGTTCGGGCAAATCAACGTTGTGCCGCACCATCAATCGGCTCGAGCCGATCGATACCGGCACCATCTCCATCGACGGCGAGGTGCTGCCCGAGGAGGGCCGCAAGCTCGCCCAGCTGCGCTCGGATGTCGGCATGGTGTTCCAGTCGTTCAATCTGTTCGCACACAAGACAATTGTCGAGAACGTGATGCTGGCGCCGGTCAAGGTGCGAAAGCTGGCCAAGGACAAGGCCCGGAGCGAGGCGATGGCCCTGCTCGACCGGGTGGGCATCTCCAACCAGGCCGACAAGTACCCGGCACAGCTGTCCGGCGGGCAGCAGCAGCGGGTCGCGATCGCCCGCTCGCTGGCGATGAGCCCCAAGGTGATGCTGTTCGACGAGCCGACCAGTGCGCTGGATCCGGAGATGATCAACGAGGTGCTGGCCGTCATGACCTCGCTGGCATCGGAGGGCATGACCATGGTGGTCGTCACCCACGAGATGGGCTTCGCGCGCCGCGCGTCACACCGGGTGGTGTTCATGTCCGACGGCGCGATCGTCGAGGACGCCGAACCCGAGGAATTCTTCAACAACCCCAAGTCCGACCGTGCCAAGGATTTCCTGGGCAAGATTCTCAACCACTGATCGTCCACCACCGAAAGGACCATGACATGCCGTCTCTGCGCTTCCGGGTGGCTGCTGCCGCCATTGTGGCCGCAGCGCTGCCGCTGACCCTCGCCGCCTGCGGCGGAGGCGGTGGCGACGAATCCAAGGTCGTCATCGGCACCAAGTTCGACCAGCCCGGTCTGGGGCTGAAGAACCCGGACGGCACCATGAGCGGGTTCGACGTCGACGTCGCCACCTATGTCGCCGAGCAACTCGGCTACGCCCCCGAGGACATCGAGTGGAAAGAATCGCCGTCCTCGCAGCGCGAGACGCTGATCCAGAACGGCCAGGTCGATTTCATCGTCGCGACGTATTCGATCACCGACGCCCGTAAGGAAAAGGTGGACTTCGCCGGGCCGTACCTGATCACCGGGCAGAGCCTGCTGGTACGCGCCGACAACTCCGACATCGTCGGCGCCGAGTCGCTGGAGAACAACAAGAAGCTGTGCTCGGTCACCGGCTCGACCCCGGCCCAGCGCATCAAGGACAAGTACCCCGGCGTGCAGCTGCAGCAGTACGACACCTACTCGGCCTGTGTCGAGGCACTCAAGACCGGCGCCATCGACGCGGTGACCACCGACGAGGTGATCCTGGCCGGGTATGCCGCCCAGTCCCCCGGAACCTTCAAGATCGTCGGCGAACCCTTCTCCGAGGAGCGTTACGGCATCGGCCTGAAGAAGGACGACACCGAAATGCGCACCAAGATCAACGACGCCATCACCAAGATGGAGGCCGACGGCGCCTGGAAGGAAGCCTTCGACAAGAACCTCGGGCCCGCAGGCATCACCGCGCCCGAGCCGCCGACCGTCGACAAGTAACCGCGCAGGCACGTGGAGATCTTCACCGAGTACCAGGACCGGATCTATGCCGCGTTCTGGATCACCATCCAGCTGACGGTGCTCTCCGGCGTCGGTGCGCTGGTGCTGGGCACCGCACTGGCGGCGATGCGACTGTCGCCGATACCGGTGATGCGGGGGTTGGGCACCACGTATGTGAACGTGGTGCGCAACACCCCGCTGACCCTGATCCTGGTGTTCTGCTCGCTGGGTCTCGCCAACACGTTGCACATCACGCTGACGGACCCGGACTCGCCGACCTCGATCGTGGACAGCAACTTCCGGCTGGCCGTGCTCGGATTGACGGTCTATACCGCGGCTTTCGTGTGTGAGGCCATCCGGTCCGGGATCAACACCGTGCCGCTGGGTCAGGCCGAGGCCGCCCGGTCCCTGGGCCTGACCTTCTCCCAGAACCTGCGGATCATCATGCTGCCGCAGGCCTTTCGTGCGGTGATCATCCCGCTCGGTTCGGTGCTGATCGCCCTGACCAAGAACACCACCATCGCCTCGGCGATCGGGGTGGCCGAGGCGGCGCTGTTGATGAAGGAGATGGTGGAGAACACCTCGGCACTGCTGCTCGTCGGCGGGATCTTCGCGATCGGTTTCGTCATCCTGACGTTGCCGACCGGGTTGCTGTTCGGCTGGCTCGGCAAACGACTGGCGGTGCTGAGGTGAGCGGCGCCACGGTTCTCTTCGATGCACCGGGTCCGCGCGCCCGGGTCCGGCACCGGGTCCTGGCCGGCCTGACGGTCGTCGCCTTCGCACTGATCTTCGGCTGGGTGATCTGGAAGTTCGCCGCCGCCGAGCAGTTCACCGCCGCCAATTGGGAGCCCTTCCTCACCCCGGACCTGTGGACGACGTATGTGCTGCCCGGTATCGAGGGCACGCTGACCGCGGCGGCGGTGTCCATCGTGTTGGCGCTGGTGCTCGGGTGCCTGCTCGGGGTGGGCCGGCTGTCACCCATCCCGGTGATCAGCTGGGCCTGCGCGACGTTCGTGGAGTTCTTCCGGGCCGTGCCTGTGCTCATCATGATGTTGTTCTCCTACGCGTTGTTCGCGCAGTACAACGTCTTTGCTTCGGAGTACCTGGCGCTGGCCGGGGTGATCACCGGCCTGACCCTGTACAACTCGGCGGTGATCGCCGAGATCGTGCGCAGCGGCGTGCACTCACTGCCGCGGGGCCAGGCCGAGGCCGCCTCCGCGCTGGGCATGACGTGGAGCCAGACCATGGGCTCGATCCAGTTGCCGCAGGCCATCACCTCGATGCTGCCGGTGTTGGTGTCCCAGATGGTGGTGGTACTCAAGGACACCGCGATCGGCTACCAGATCACGTTCGTGGAAATGGTGCGCCAGGGCCAGAGCATCGGCTCGTCGTACGGCAACTACATCCCCGCACTCATCGTCATCGCGGCCCTGATGATCGGGCTGAACTTCGCCCTGTCGTCCTTGGCCACCCGCCTCGAGGCCCGGCTGCGCCGGTCCAAGAAGGGACCCGCGCCGCTGGCCGCCCGGCCGGTCGTTCAGGACGGACCCGGCGTCTGATTGCGGGCCAGCACCAGGCCCGCGCACGCGATCACCGATGAGCAGACCATCACGATGCCCAGCGGGCCCGCCGTGCGCTCGCCGGCCAGACTGACCAGCGGTGAGACGGCGGCGGCCAGCAGGAACTGGGTGGCGCCGAGTGCGGCCGAGGCGGTGCCTGCCGCCCGCGGGGCGGCCGACAGTGCCAGCGCGGTGGCGTTGCCGAAGATCAGGCCCATCCCCGCGACGGCGCTGAACAGCGGGAGCGCCAGCCACCCGGCCGGGACGCCCGTCCAGGACAGGGCCAGGACGACGATGCTGGAGACGGTGATGACCGCCAGGCCGACGGCGGCCAGGGTGTGCGGCTCGGTGCGGGCGGACAACCGGGCACTCAGCGCGCTCATCAGCAGCAGACCGAAGGCATTCACTCCGAACACCGCGCCGTACTGCGCGGCGCTGAGCCCCATCATCGTCTGGTAGACGAACGGCGAGGCCGAGATGTAGGCCATCATCACGGCGAACGCGAATCCGAAGGCGACGACGTTACCGACATATCTGCGGCTGATCAGCTGACGGAGCGGCGAGCCCGCGGTGGCCCGTTGGTCCCGTAGTGCGGTGCGCCGTTCCTCGGTGTGGGTTTCGCGGATCACCACCAGCGCGGCGACCAGCATCAGCACGACCAGCACCAGGATGACCGCCAGCGCCCCGCGCCAGCCCAGCGAGCCGACCAGGAAGCCGCCGGCCAACGGGGCGGCGATCGGGGCGACCCCACCGACGATCATCATCAGGCTGAACGCCCGGGCGGCGGACCGGCCGGTCGCGAGGTCGGAGATGATCGCGCGGCCGATCACCATGCCCGCCGCGCCGGTGAGGCCCTGGGCCAGCCGGGCGGCGATGAGCACCTCGATGGTCGGCGCGAACATGGCCACGACGCTGGCGACCACGCAGATGGCGGCACCGATGATCAGCGGCCGGAGCCTGCCGTAGCGGTCGGACAGCGGCCCGAAGATCAACTGCCCCAAAGCAAGACCGAGGAGAAAGGTGGTCAGGGTCAATTGCACATTCGTCGGCGAGGTGTGCAGATCGGAGACCATCTCGGGGAATGCGGGCAGGTACAGATCGGTGGCGAACGGCGCCACCGCCGACAGCAGCGCAAGGGTGATCAGCAGGCCGGTGGTGATGCGCGGTGTGCTCTCGGTGCGCGCGGGGGTGTCGACCGGGGTCGTCATGGGCAACTCCAGAATGGTTATCAGAAAATAGTTATCAATACATAACTATCAGGTAGAGTCATTCCCATGCAAGCCCGAGTGCGTCACACCGAGCAGCTCGCCGACCTGGCCGATGTCGTCATGGCGGTGTCCCGCGCCATCAAACTGCGCACCGCCGCGGACCCCGCGGTCCTCGACCTGTCGACCACCGAGGTGACGGTGCTGCGCTTCATCGACCACCACCCCGGGGTCAGCCCCAGTGCGGTCGCCGCCGCAACCGGGCTGCAGCGCAGCAATCTGAGCCGGGCGCTGCGCGAACTGGAGGCCAAACAGCTGGTGCGCCGCTCCGCCGACCCCGCCGACAACCGCCAATCGCTGTTGCAGTCCACCGCCCTGGCCGCCGAGAACCTGGCCCACATCAGAGCCATCTGGTCCGGCCTGCTGCGCGACGCACTCGAAGGCGCCGGCGATCACGACATCGCCTCGGCACTCGAGCTACTCGGCACGCTGGAGCGCGGCCTGATGTGATGCCGACCACATCCGGAATGATCGGATCCCCGTGGAGCTTGACCTGTACGAACCCACCCAGCCCTCGGAGGACGTCATGACCGACACCACCCACACCCCAGTACTGGCCGGCCGTCGGGCCCTGGTCACCGGAGCCTCCCGCGGCATCGGGGCCGAGATCGTGCGCCGACTGGCCGCCGACGGCGCCGCCGTGGCGTTCACCTACAACTCCTCGCCGGCACCGGCCGAGGCGCTGGCAGCCGAACTCACCGCAGCCGGCGCAAAGGTGGTGGCCATCCAGGCCGACAGCGCCGACGCCGCGGCCGCCGCGGCCGCCGTCGACACCACGGTCGCCGAACTGGGCGGTCTCGACATCTTGGTCAACAACGCGGGCGTCGCCTCCGGGGCACTCATCGAGGACTTCGCCCTTGAGGAGTTCGACCGGATCGTGAACATCAACGTGCGCGGCGTATTCGCCGCCAGCAAGGCCGCGGTGTCCCATCTGGGCAAGGGTGGCCGGATCATCAACATCGGCAGCGTGAACGCCGATCGTGTTCCGGTGCCCGCCTTTTCGGTGTACGCGCTGTCCAAGGCCGCGGTCGCCGGCTTCACCCGCGGCCTGGCCCGTGAACTCGGCCCACGCGGGATCACCGTGAACAATGTTCAGCCGGGCCCGATCGCCACGGACATGAACCCGGCCGACGGCCCACTGGCCGACCAGATGACTCCGCTTCTGGCGGTCGGGCACTACGGCCACACGAGCGACGTCGCGAGTGCCGTCGCCTTCCTGGCCTCACCGGACGCCGGCTACATCACCGGCATCGCCTTGAACGTCGACGGTGGCTTTCTGATCTGACGGCCACCGTCGATGAGCTAGACCGAACGGCGTTCGCGCTCCTGGGCGAGTTGCGTACTGACGACATCGAAGGCCATCCCCTGGTGGTATCCGCGCCGGGCCAGCATGCCCACCAGCCGCCTGGTGACCTTCACCTCGTCGTCGAGCTTCTCGCGACGCAGCTTGCTGGCCACCAGCTCCTCGGCCCGCACCCGCCACTCCCCCGCGTCCACGCTGTCGAGGGTCTCGGCGATGAGCTCGGGATCGACCCCTTTGGTGCGCAGCTCGGCGGCCAACGCGCGCTTGCCTTTTCCGGCATTGGCACGCCGTGCGCGCACCCATTCCTCGGCGAACGCCGCGTCATCGAGCAACCCGACCTCGACCAGCCGGTCGAGCACCCGGGCACTGACATCGTCGGGATAACCGCGCTTGGTCAGCCCAGCTTCCAGCTCGGCACGGGTGCGCGCCCGAACGGTGAGCAGGCGAAGGCACACGTCCCGCGCCTGCTCCTCCCGTTTGGGCTCGGCCGGCTGCTCAGAAGTCGACGGGGGCGGGCAGAATGTCATCTTCGGCGGTCAGCACGGCGCCGATGCCGAGCTTCTCCTTGATCTTCTTCTCGACCTCGTTGCCCACATCGGGGTTCTCCAGCAGGAACTTTCGGGCGTTCTCCTTGCCCTGGCCGAGCTGCTCACCCTCGTAGGTGAACCACGAGCCGGACTTGCGGATGAAGCCGTGCTCGACGCCCATATCGATGAGCGAGCCCTCGCGGCTGATGCCGTGGCCGTACAGGATGTCGAACTCGGCCTGCTTGAACGGCGGCGACACCTTGTTCTTGACGACCTTGACGCGGGTGCGGTTACCCACGGCGTCGGTTCCGTCCTTGAGGGTCTCGATGCGTCGGACATCCAGGCGTACGGAGGCGTAGAACTTCAATGCCTTACCGCCGGTGGTGGTCTCGGGTGAGCCGAACATCACGCCGATCTTCTCGCGCAACTGGTTGATGAAGATCGCGGTGGTGTTCGAGTTGTTCAGCGCACCGGTCATCTTGCGCAGCGCCTGGCTCATCAGGCGGGCCTGCAGGCCGACGTGGCTGTCACCCATCTCGCCCTCGATCTCGGCGCGCGGCACCAGTGCGGCCACCGAGTCGATGACGATGAGGTCGATGGCGCCGGACCGCACCAGCATGTCGGCGATCTCGAGGGCCTGCTCACCGGTGTCGGGCTGGCTGACCAGCAGTGCATCGGTGTCCACGCCGAGCTTCTTGGCATAGTCCGGATCCAGAGCGTGCTCGGCGTCGATGAACGCCGCGATGCCGCCGGCGGCCTGCGCATTGGCCACCGCATGCAGGGCGACGGTGGTCTTACCCGAGGATTCCGGGCCGTAGATCTCGACGACGCGGCCGCGCGGCAACCCGCCGATACCGAGCGCGACATCGAGTGCGATGGATCCGGTCGGGATGACCGCGATGGGCTGGCGCACCTCGTCGCCGAGCCGCATCACCGAACCCTTGCCGTAATTCTTCTCGATCTGAGCCATCGCCAGTTCGAGTGCTTTTTCGCGATCAGGAGCCTGTGGCGCCATGGGAGTACCTCTCCGGTAGTCGTGCGGTTGACCGGGGTTCCGGTCGGTTGGCTGTCAGGTTAGGACCAGCCACCGACAAGTAGTTCTCGGCCGAACGCACACCAGATTAGCGAACAGGTGTTCGAAGGCAAGCGGACACGCCGCGAATCGCAGACCGGTATGGTCGGCCCGTGGCCCAGCGCGAAGATCTCCGAGTGCCCCATGCAGGTGAGCGCCTCGCGGTCTACCTGTATCGCCCCGATTCTCCGGACCGCGACACCGCCTGTGTGGTGATGGCCCACGGCTTCGCCGGCACCCGCGATGACGGTCTGCCCGCCTACGCCGACGAGTTCTGCGCGGCCGGGTACACCGTCGCGCTGTTCGACTACCGGGGATTCGGCGCATCGACAGGCGAACCGCGCCAGGTCATCGACATCGCCGCCCAGCACGCCGACTACCGCGCCGTCGTGCGATGGGCCCGCATCCTCGACGGGGTCGACCCCACCCGCATCGTGCTGTGGGGGTCGTCGTTCAGCGGCGGTCACGTCCTGGCCGTCGCCGCCGATGACCCGTCCATCGCGGCGGTCGTCTCCCAGGCGCCGTTCACCGATGCCCTGCCGACGCTGGCCAAGGTGCCGCCGACGACGTCGGTCCGGATCACCGTGCTGGCGCTGCGCGATCAGATCCGGGCATGGCGTGGCGCGGCACCGCTGCTGGTGCCGGCCGTCGGCGCACCCGGCACGGTGGCCGCCATGACCGCCCCCGACGCCGAACCGGGTCTGGCCGCCATCGTCGGGCCGGATTCACGCTGGCGCAACGAGTTCGCGGCGCGGCTCATGCTGCGGTTCCCGTTCTACCGGCCGGTGCGCAAGGCCGCGCGGCTGCGCATGCCGGTGCTGGTATGCGTCTGCGACGAGGACACCACCGCGCCTCCCGGCTCGACCATCACCACCGCGCAACGGGCACCACTCGGCGAATTGCGGCACTACCCGTACGGCCACTTCGCCATCTACCTCGATCCGCAGGTCAGAGCCGACCAACGCGAGTTCCTCGATCGCGTGCTCGCACAACCCTGAAATCTCACCACTGGTCGCGCGGAACGTCGAAGTCGGCGCACAGCGCCCGCCACACGGTCCGTGGCTCGACCCCGGCCTCGATGGCCTGGGCCGCGGTGCGTCCGCCCAGCGCGCTCAGTACGTGATCGACGAGCACCGAGGCCCCATAGGCACCACCGAACAGACCGGTGACACGTTCGTTGAACTCGGTGAGGCGCACGCCGACAACCTACCGAGTCGCCACCGGTGCGTCATGGCACACCCGTACCGGATCGGCCACCTCGCCCGCACCCGCCCCGGCCAGGACGGCGGCGGCCCGATATCCCGGATCGGCCAGCACCGCGCCCACCGCGGCGGTCAGCGCCTCGGCCGTCAACGGCCGGATCAGCCGTCCACTTCCTTGCCGCACAACGCGATTGGCGATCTCCCATTGATCGCCCCCGCCGGGCACCGTCACCAGCGGCACACCGTGCAGCAGTGATTTCGCCACGATCCCGTGGCCTCCCCCGCACACCAGCACGTCCGCCTCGGCCAGCAGTTCGTCCTGGCGGCCCAGCCCGACGACCGCCCAGTCCGGCACCTCCACCTGGGCGCCGGCCAGTCGCGACACCACCACCCGCAATCCGTCGGGCAGTCCGCGGCCGGGCCCCAGCGCGGTCAACGCCAGTTCCGCCAGGCCGGCGGTACCGGTGCTCGCCGTCGAGGGCGCCACCACGACCAGCGGGCCCGGTCCGGGTGGCGGTGTCAGCACCGCCTCGGTGGGCTCGAAGTGCAGCGGGCCGACGACGACGGCCTCGGCCGGCCAGTCCGGGCGGGGCACCTCCAGGGCGGGCAGCGTCGCGATCAGCCGCCGCAGCGGACCGGGATCCCGCCCGGGCAATCCGATGCCCCGGCGCGCGGCCGCCCGGTCCCGGTCCCCGGCCCGCAGGGAACGGGCGGTCAGCGCCCGCAGCACCGTGTCGCGTGCCCGCCCCCGCAGACCGGTGCCCGGCGCCAGCCCGCTGCCCAGCGGGGGCAACCCCTTCGACGGCAGGTACAGCGGGTGCGGGACGACCTCGATCCACGGGATGCCGAGCAGTTCCGCCGCCATCCCGCCACAGGCGGTGATCACATCGGAACACACCAGATCGACTGCGAGCGCCCGTAGGACGGGGACGTTCAGAACGGCCATCCGGGCGGCCCGCTGATGGATCTTCGCACCGGCATCGTCGTCGTCATCGCCGACTTCGAGGTCGAGGCCCTCGAGCAGGACCGCCGCCACGCCGGCCGCCCGCGCGGTGTCGAGCCACTGCCTGCCCGTCAGCAGCGTCACGGTATCGCCGGCCGCCAGGAATTTCAGGCACAGCGCGATCGCCGGGAACGCATGCCCGGGATCGGGTCCGGCGACCACGGCAACTTTCACGCGCCCACCCTGCCACAGCTCCGACGATCTACCCTGTGGGGTATGACCGAGCAGGTATCGCCCACCAGCACCGAAGCCGACAACATCGCGACGGTGGAGAAGTTTCTGTTCTCGCTCCGGGGTCCCGATCTGGATACCGCCGGCGCCCTGATCGACGAGCACCTCGTCTATCAGAATGTCGGATTCCCGACCATCCGTGGCAGGCAACGCACCCTCAAGCTGTTCAAGGGACTGGACCGCCCGGGTTTCGCCTTCGACGTCGCCATCCACCGCACCGCCGCCGACGGCGCCGTCGTGCTCAACGAGCGCACCGACGTGCTCGCGTTCGGGCCGGTCCGGCTGCAGTTCTGGGTGTGCGGGGTTTTCGAGGTGCACGATGGCCGCATCACCCTGTGGCGGGACTACTTCGATCAGTTCGACTTCGCCAAGGCGATGGTGCGGGGCCTGGTAGGAGCGGTCATCCCGGCGCTTCGCCCCCGGCTGTGAGCAGGACCAAACCCAGCTTCTTCCAGCTGGTCGGCTACTGCCTGGGCAAGCGGCTGCCCGATTCGATGCTGGACTGGGTGCGCAACGACCTGGCCGGGCCGGGCGCCACCCGACGGCTGATGCTGCGGGTGCTGGTGCCAGCGGTGCTGATCCTCGCGCCGTTCTGGCTGATCCCGACGACGCTGTATGTGCATCTGAGCATGACGGTGCCGATCCTGATCCCGTTCGTCTACTTCTCGCACGCGCTGAACAAGATCTGGCGCCGGCACATGTTGCGGGTCCACGGCCTGGACCCGTCGCTGGTCGACGCGTTGGCCCGCAAGCGCGATGCCGCCAAGCACCAGTCCTATGTCGATCGGTTCGGCCCCCGCCCGGATTCCGCGGAGCTGGGCACCCACGACATCTGACGCTAGGCGCCGCGCAGTTGGCCCAACTCGCTGTAGGCCTGCGCCCAGCCCTGCAGCCGATCGGTCGCGGTGACCAGCTCGTCGCGGTAGCGCCGACCGGCCAGCGAATTGTTCGCACCGGCGTTCACCGAGGACACCAACTGGGCTGCCGCGGTGACCATCTCGTCGTACTGCCGGGCGCCCTGGTGCAGCTGTGTGCTGAATGCCTGGATGGTCGGTGTCAGATGGGCACGCGATTGCGGGGATGCCCCGGCCGCCCGCTCCATCGCCACCACCTCATTGGCGGTGGCCGCCATGGTGGCTGCCGTCTGCCCGGCCGTATCCGCGATCTCACGCAATTCCCCGGCGGGCAGCAGCCGGCCTCGTTCGAGCACTCCGAGCAGGGAGAATAAGCCCCGTTCCGAGGACGCCAGCGCGGCCATCGGTTTACGTGCCGCGGACCCGAACGGCGGCATCCGGCGGGCGGTCGGCCCCACCGGCAGCGGTTCGGCGCGCAGCCACCGGTAGCGCAGGAACAGAAGCGTGGCCGGGAAGGCGGCACCGGCGGCGACCACCCCGGTGACGATGAGCGCCCAGACCGAGGTGCTCCACGACGCCAGCACCGCGGTCACCAGGATCCAGAACAGGCTGCTGACACCGAAGAACACGGCCAGCCGCAGCGCCCAGCGCCGCTTGCGCAGCAGCTTGGCGCGCGGATCGGCCAGGGCGGCGAGCTTCTGGGCGAGCGCGCCGGAGAACTCGGCGGCGGTGTCTATCCCACCCTGCACGCCGCGTTCGGCCAACGCGCGCCAGCCGCGCGGTCGCCCTGCCCTCGGGTTCGTCGCCATGACCAAACCTATTGCTGGAGCGGGTTTTCGGGTGCAGCGGCGGGTGGGTTGGCGGCGGGCGTCGCGGGTGCGGCAGCGCCACCGGAGGGCAGCGCGTCACCGCGCATCGACGCCCGGATCTGCTCCAGGCGAGAGTGCCCGGCCATCTGCACACTGGCCGACTGGACTTCCATCATCCGGCCCTGCACCGAGTTCTGCGCGAGTTCGGTGGCGCCCATCGCGTTGGCGTAGCGACGCTCGATCTTCTCGCGCACCTCGTCGAGGTTGGGCGTGGTGCCCGGCGCGGCGATCTCGCTCATCGACCGCAGCGAGGCGCTGACCTGCTCCTGCATCTTGGCCTGCTCCAGCTGGCTGAGCAGCTTGGTGCGCTCGGCGATCTTCTGCTGCAGGACCATCGCGTTCTGCTCGACGGCCTTCTTGGCCTGGCCGGCGGCCTGCAGCGACTGGTCGTGCAGAGCCTTGAGGTCTTCGACGCTCTGCTCGGCGGTGACCAGTTGGGCGGCGAACGCCTCGGCGGCGTTGGTGTACTCGGTGGCCTTGGCGGCGTCACCGGTGCCGGCGGCCTGATCGGCCAGTGTCAGCGCTTGGCGGACGTTGGCCTGCAGCTTCTCGATATCGGCGAGCTGGCGGTTCAGCCGCATCTCCAGCTGACGCTGGTTCCCGATGACCTGGGCGGCCTGCTGGGTCAGCCCCTGGTGCTGGCGCTGGGCGTCCTCGATGGCCTGCTGGATCTGCACCTTCGGATCGGCGTATTCGTCGACCTTCGAGCTGAACAGCGCCATGAGGTACTTCCACGCCTTGACGAACGGATTGGCCATGGGTTCATTCCACCTTCACGTGTTCGGGTGTGCGCAACTGCCGGTGTGCAACTTGTTGGGTGCCAACCTATCGTTTCCGCACCCGGTCAGGCCACCGCCATGGACACAACCTGCGGAATCACGACCTTGGTGGTGGCGTCGATACCGGTGACACCGCCCTCGTCGCGGGCCATCTGCTCACCCGCGGTGAAGAGCACCCGCGACATCGGGATCGCCAGCGCGTCGCAGATGGCGCTGAGCAACTCGCTGGAGGCCTCTTTGCGGCCCCGTTCCACTTCGGACAGATATCCCAGGCTGACCCGCGCGGAATCGGACACCTCACGCAGGGTGCGACCCTGAGTCGTCCGGGCTTCGCGCAGCACGTCGCCGATCACCTCGCGCATCAGTGTCGTCATACAGGGATCAACGCCACCGGGTGCGCGCTGGTTCCCGAATGTCTCAGGTTGCCGGACGGGTCCGGGAATCACGCGCCGCCGAGGCCACGTAGTCCATGCCGGTGAGCACGGTCAGCACCACGGCCAACCACATGATCCAGGTCGCCACCACCAGCCACGCGCCGGACAGCGGAAGGATGAAGAGTCCGATCGCCACGGCCTGGACCAGCGTTTTCAGCTTCCCGCCGCGGCTGGCCGGAATCACCCCGTGGCGCAACACCGCCAACCGGAGCACGGTGATGCCGACCTCGCGCACCAGGATGACGATGGTGATCCACCAGGGCAGGTCGCCGAGCAGCGACAGCCCGATCAGCGCGGACCCGATGAGCAGTTTGTCCGCGATCGGATCGGCCAGTTTGCCGAACTCGGTGACCATGCCGTAGGCGCGTGCCAGCGCCCCGTCGAAATGGTCGGTGATGACGGCCACCGCGAACACCACGAAAGCGGTTGTTCGCCAGAATGTCTGATGCCCGTCCTCGACGAACAGCGCCACCACGAACACGGGGACGAGGAGAAACCGGATACCGGTCAGCAGGTTGGCGACGTTCGCGACGGACGCACGGGGCACCACTGGATCGGTATCTGATTGGCCCGGCACCGCAACAGAATATCGGTAGCCCATGCCGATACTCTCGCAGCTGTGAGCGAGGTGGTTGAACACGTGACGGTTCGTCGGGCCAGTACCTCCGATGTGCCGGCCATCAAGGAGCTCGTCGACATCTATGCAGGCCGGATTCTGCTGGAAAAGAACCTGGTCACGCTGTACGAGGCGGTGCAGGAGTTCTGGGTCGCCGAGCTGGCCGGCGAGATCGTCGGCTGCGGCGCCCTGCACGTGTTGTGGGCCGATCTCGGTGAGGTGCGCACCGTCGCGGTCAATCCGAAGGTGCGTGGCCACGGGGTCGGTTACCGCGTGGTGGACCAGCTGCTCAAGGTCGCACGGGACCTGCACCTGAGCCGGATCTTCGTGCTCACCTTCGAGACCGAGTTCTTCGGCAGGCACGGCTTCACCGAAATCGACGGAACGCCGGTCAGCGCCGAGGTCTTCGAAGAGATGCGCCGGTCCTATGACACCGGTGTCGCCGAGTTCCTGGACCTGTCCTACGTCAAGCCCAACACCCTCGGCAACACCCGGATGATGCTCAACCTCTAGAAGTCGTCCTCATCCTCGGCGTCGGCGCCGTTGGCGTCGGCCCCGCCGCGGATGAGCGCCAGGGTGCCTGCCAGCTCATCGGGCTTCACCAGGACCTCACGCGCCTTGGAACCCTCGGACGGCCCGACGATCTGGCGGGTCTCCATCAGGTCCATCAGCCGGCCCGCCTTGGCGAAGCCGACCCGCAGCTTGCGCTGCAGCATCGAGGTGGACCCGAACTGGCTGGACACCACCAGCTCGACGGCCTGCAGGAAGACATCCATGTCATCGCCGATATCGGGATCGACATCGGTGCGCTCACCGGTCGGCTTGGCCTTGGTGACACCCTCGATGAACTCCGGCTCGGCCTGGGCCTTGGTGGCCTCGACGACGGCCTGGATCTCCTCATCGGTGATGAACGCGCCCTGCATGCGCTGGGGCTTGTTCGCGCCCATCGGCAGGAACAGTCCGTCGCCCATACCGATGAGCTTCTCGGCGCCGGGCTGGTCGAGGATGACGCGCGAGTCGGTCAGCGACGAGGTGGCGAACGCCAGCCGGGAGGGCACGTTGGTCTTGATCAGGCCGGTGACGACGTCGACCGAGGGTCGCTGGGTGGCCAGCACCAGGTGGATGCCTGCGGCCCGGGCCTTCTGGGTGATGCGCACGATGGCTTCCTCGACATCGCGCGGTGCGGTCATCATCAGGTCGGCGAGCTCGTCGACGATCGCCAGGATGTAGGGGTAGGGCTTGTAGACCCGCTCACTGCCCAGCGGTGTGCTGATCTCCCCGGAGCGCACCTTCTCGTTGAACACGTCGATGTGACGCACCCGCGAGGCCTGCATGTCCTGGTAGCGCTGTTCCATCTCCTCGACCAGCCAGGCCAGTGCCGCGGCGGCCTTCTTGGGCTGGGTGATGATCGGCGTGATGAGGTGCGGAATGCCTTCATAGGGCGTCAGTTCCACCATCTTCGGGTCGATCAGGATCATCCTGACCTCCTCGGGGGTGGCCCGCGCCAGCAACGACACCAGCATCGAGTTGACGAAGCTGGACTTGCCCGATCCGGTGGAGCCGGCCACCAGCAGGTGCGGCATCTTCGCCAGGTTGGCCTTGACGTACTCGCCCTCGATGTCCTTGCCGAGTCCGATCACCAACGGGTGGTGGTCGGCGCGGGTGCTCGGGGCGGTCAGCACATCGGCGAGGCGCACCATCTCGCGGTCGGTGTTGGGGACCTCGATGCCGACGGCCGACTTGCCGGGGATCGGCGCCAGCATGCGCACGCTCTCGGTGGCCACCGCGTAGGCGATATTGCGGTGCAGCGCAGTGATTTTCTCGACCTTGACGCCGGGACCGAGCTCGACCTCGTAGCGGGTGACGGTCGGGCCGCGGGTGCAGCCGGTGACGGCGGCGTCGATCTTGAACTGCTGCAGCACCGAGGTGATGGCGTCCTTCATGGTCTCGTTGGCCGCGGTGAGCGTCTTGGGCGGATCGCCGGCGACCAGCAGATCCAGCGACGGCAGCACGTAGGGGCCCTCGACCACCCGGTCCATGACCAGGGTCTCCTCGACCTTCTTCGGCTTCTTCGGCGGCTCGGCCTTGGGCTTACGCGACTTGGCAGCAACGGGTTCCGGGATGGTCGGGGTGTCGGCCGCGTCGGGCAGCGGGTAGTTGTCCATCGGCGAGCCGGCGGGCAGCTCGGGGGTCGGCCACTGCTGGGCGTCACCGTAGTCGTCGTCGTAGTAGCCGTCGGAGAAGTCCTCGGTGACGGCCTCGTCGGCGTATTCGGCGTGCTCGTCGGCGTAATCGTCATCGTCGTAGTCGTCGTACCCACGGGTGCTGAACATCGAGCGCAGTGTCTCGGGCAGTTCACGGATGGTCGTCCCGGTCAGCAGCAGCAGACCGAAGAGCACGCCGATGACGAGCAGCGGCGTGGCGATCCAGACCGTCAGCCCGTCCGAGAGCGGCCCGCCCAGGACGAAGCCGACGAAGCCGGCCGCATCGCGCCGCGCGGCCGGGTCCAGCGGGGCGCCGGACCAGATATGCCACAAACCGAGCACCGGCAGCGCGATCATCGCCGAGCCCAGGATGAGCCGGGGCCGGGCGTCGAGGTCGGGTTCGGTGCGCATCAGCACCACGGCGATGCCGGCGAGGGCGATCGGGACCAGCACCACGGCGGCGCCGATGACGGTGCGCACGACGGTGTCGATCCAGCCACCGACCGGGCGCGCCGCGTCGAACCACGAACTCGCCGCGACGACGACGGCGATGCCGAGCAGCGCGAGTGCTATCCCGTCGCGCCGGTGTCCGGGTTCCAGGTCGCGGGCCCGGCCCACGGATCGGGCGGTGGAACCGGCCCCCTTGGCCACCATCAGCCAGCCGGCGCGGGTGCCCCGGCCCACCGCGGCGCCGGCGGAGGCGAAGCGCGAGGGGTGACGACGAGGCGCCGGCTTGCGGCGAGGAGCCGCCGGGCGCGCCGATTTCGATCCGGTCCGCGCGCTGGAACTGGCCTTTGACCTGCTCGAACGGGCTCCGGACCGGGCGGCGGTCTTGTTAGCCATGGGTGTCAGCCTAGTCGCTTGCGTCCCATTTTCACCATCTGCCACACGTGTCACAAACAGGTATCGAAATGCGGCCCGTGCGGCCACTTGTCACGACACGACTGATTCCGTGTCCGCCGAAATGCTGCCTCAACTGCGCAGTATCAAACGTGGGCAGCGTCACGGAGCTTCGGAACGACGAATTCCGTTGCGGTCGCTACCCTCGAAGCGGTGAGCCTGCCGACAACCAGCCGCCATGTTAACCCTTTGTTACACACCATAATTCGCTATGACGTGCCCGCATCGCTGGTCGTCTTCCTGGTCGCCCTGCCGTTGTCCATCGGTATCGCGGTCGCGTCCGGGGCGCCGGTGGTCGCCGGCCTCATCGCCGCGATCATCGGCGGCATCGTGTGCGCCGTCGTCGGCGGATCTCCGCTGCAGGTCAGCGGCCCGGCGGCCGGGCTGACCGTCGTCGTCGCCGAGCTCGTGGCGCAGTTCGGCTGGAAGGCGACCTGCGCCATCACCGCCGCCGCGGGAGTACTGCAGATTTTGCTGGGGCTGAGCCGGATCGCGCGCGCCGCGCTGGCCATCGCGCCGATCGTCGTGCACGCGATGCTGGCCGGCATCGGCATCACCATCGCCCTGCAGCAGGTGCACGTGCTGCTCGGCGGCGGTCCACGCAGCAATGCCTGGGAAAACCTGGTGTCGCTGCCCGGCCAGCTCGCCGCACCGCGATGGACCGATGTGCTCATCGGCGGGCTGGTCATCGCCGTCATGCTGTCCTGGCGGTTCACACCGGCCACCGTCCGCGCGGTCCCCGGCGCGCTGGTGGCCATCGTCGCGGCGACCGCCCTCAGCTACCTGCCCGGCCTTGGCACCGAGCGGATCGTGCTCGACGAATCCGTCATCGAGGCCATCGGGCTGCCCGAGATGCCGCAGGGCACCTGGAGTTCCATCGCGCTCGCCGTGCTGACCGTCGCCCTGATCGCCAGCGTCGAGAGTCTGCTCTCGGCGACCGCCGTGGACAAGATGCACAGCGGTGCACGCACCGACTTCAACCGCGAACTCGTCGGGCAGGGCACCGCCAACGTGTCCTCGGGCCTGCTGGGCGGGCTCCCCGTCACCGGCGTCATCGTCCGCAGCACCGCCAATGTCGGGGCAGGCGCCAAGACGCGGGCGTCGGCCGCGCTGCACGGTGTGTGGCTGCTGCTGTTCTCGGTGCTGCTCGTCAACGTCGTCGAGACGATCCCGATGGCCGCCCTGGCCGGGCTGTTGATCGTGATCGGCGTCCAACTCGTCAAACTCGCGCACATCGACCTCGCGCGCCGCACCGGTGAACTGTTCATCTACGGCGTCACGCTGGGTTGTGTGGTGTTCCTCAACCTGCTGGAGGGCGTGCTGATCGGCCTGGTGCTGGCCATCGCCATCGCGGCGTGGCGCATCGTGCGGGTGTCCATCGTGGCCGAAGACCTCACCAGTCGCATCGGGGCCGGCGGCCCACCGCGCTGGCATGTGGCGATCACCGGGTCGTGCAGCTTCCTGGCGCTGCCCCGGCTGAATTCGGCGCTGTCGGACATCCCGCACGACGCCCAGGTGTTCATCGACCTCAACGTCGACTACCTCGATCACGCCGCGCTGGACGCCCTGCAGGAGTGGATCACACAGCACCGCGACCACGGCGCAGAGGTCACTGTCACCGAGACCGGCACTGCGCGAATGGAATTCGCGCACTCCCAGCCCCCGCGCCGCGACACCGAGGGCCGCCGGGTGGTCAGCGCGTTGCGGTTGATCTGGCCGGCGCAGCTCGCCGGCGGGGTGGACAGATTCAGCAACGGGCTGGCCCCGCTGCTGCGGGCCCGGATGGAACCGGCAGGCGGCAAACATGATCCGCACACCATGCTGATCAGCTGTGCCGACGCGCGGATCCTGCCGAACCTGATCACCGACAGCGCACCCGGTGAACTGCTCAACCTGCGCAACGTGGGAAACCTGGTGGGCGATGACCTGTCGGTCGATTCGGCGCTGAGTTACGCGCTGGGCCGGCTGTCGGTGCGCACCGTCGTGATCTGCGGGCACTCGGGCTGCGATGCCATGCACGATCTGATGCACGGCAGCGCCGACGGTTCGGTGGGGCGCTGGCTGGATCACGGTGCCGACGCGCTCGCGGCCTTCCGGGCCTGTGATCCGGTGGCGTCCGCGGCTGCGGACGCCGGATTCACCGGCGCCGACCAGCTCAGCGTCGTCAACGTCGCCGTGCAGGTGCGGGCGGCACGACGGCACCCTCAGGTCGCCGCACGGCTTGCCGACGGCACCGTCACCGTGGTCGGGCTGTTCCTGGATCTGGTCACGGCGCGGCTGTACCTGGTGGATTCGGACTCGGTCACCGAGATCGACCCGCACGGCGCCCCCGTGACGGCCGCCACACCACAGTAAGGTGACTCGGCGAACCACTGGAGAGCCGAGGAGTAGCCCATGCCTGTTGTCGTCGTCGCCACCATGACCGCCAAGCCGGAGTCCGTCGATATCGTCCGCGCGGCCTGTACCGATGCCATCGCCGAGGTACACGGTGAGCCGGGCTGTGAGCTCTATTCACTGCATGAGGCCGACGGGACCTTCGTGTTCGTCGAGCAGTGGGCCGATGCCGACGCGCTCAAGACGCACAGCACCGCACCCGCCATCGGCAAGCTGTTCGGCGCGGTGGGTGAGCACCTCGACGGTGCGCCCGATATCAAGATGCTGACCCCGGTCGTGGCCGGGGATCCCGCCAAGGGTCAGCTGCGCGGCTAGCCGCGGACATGGGATCGCTATCCGGCAAGACCGCGTTCATCACCGGGGCCGCGCGCGGGCAGGGACGCGCGCACGCCGTGAAGTTGGCGGCCGAGGGCGCCGACATCATCGCCGTGGACCTGTGCGCCCAGATCGATTCGGTGCCCTACCCGTTGGCCGACCCCGACGACCTGGCGGCGACGGTCAAATTGGTCGAAGAGACCGGGGCCCGGATCTATGCCACCGAAGCCGATGTGCGCGACCGTGATTCGCTCAAGAGCGCGCTGCGCGCCGGGACCGAGGCTCTCGGGGACCGGCTGGACATCGTGATCGCCAATGCCGGGATCGCTCCGATGGCGGGTGAGGATGCCTGGCAGGACGTGATCGACGTGAACCTCACCGGCGTCTACAACACCGTCGATGTGGCGATGAAGCCGATGGTGAAGTTCGGCAACGGCGGTTCGATCGTGCTGACCAGTTCGGTGGCCGGACTGGTCGGGCTGGGCTCCCCCATCGCGGGTTCGGTCGGCTACGCCGCCGCCAAGCACGGCATCGTCGGCCTGATGCGGGTGTATGCGAATGTGCTGGCACAGTTCAACATCCGGGTGAACTCGATACACCCGGCCGGTGTGGACACCCCGATGATCGATAACGACTTCACCCGCAGCTGGCTCGAAGGGATGGCTCAGCAGTCCCAGCGCGGGCCCGACATGTCCAACGCCCTGCCAGTGCAGACGCTGCAGGTCGAGGACATCGCCAACGCGGTGCTCTGGCTGGTCACCGATGCATCCCGCTACGTCACCGGGGTCGCGCTGCCGCTGGACGCCGGGTACGTGAACAAGCGCTAGTGGCTGCGAACCCGGCTGCGCAGACCGCCTTCGGGCCGATGGTGCTGGCTGCCATCGAGCAGTTGGAGGTGCCCGAGCGCCGCCTGGTTGACGATGACCTCGCGGAGTCCTTCCTGCCCGGCAGACTGCGCGCGCTGGTGCGGCTGGCGCGGTTCGGACCGCTGCGCCGCATGCTCATCGCCGCCTCGGACCGGTCCGGCCCCGGACTGTGGGCCAGCGTGGTCTGCCGGAAACGGTACATCGACGAGAAGGTGTCCGACCCGGCCAGCGAGATCGATGCCGTGGTGATCCTGGGTTCCGGGCTGGACACCCGGCCCTATCGCATCGCCCGGTACAGCGATCTGCCGGTGTACGAGCTCGACCAGCCCGTCAACATCGAACGCAAGGCTGCGGCGGTGCAGCGGGCGCTGGGCGGCGTACCCGCATCGGTGCAGCTGACGGGCGTGGATTTCGAGCATGACAACGCGATGACGGTGCTGGCCGACAACGGTTTTCGCGATACCGGGCGAACCCTGTTCATCTGGGAGGGTGTCACCCAGTACCTCACGCCCGAAGGCCTGCACCGCACCTTCGAGCAATTGCGTGCCGTCACACCGGGCAGCCGGCTGATCTTCACCTATGTCCGGCAGGACTTCATCGACGGCACGAATCTTCACGGCGCCGAGGCCGTGTACCGCAGGTTTCGGCGGCGCAGCCAGGTCTGGAAGTCCGGTCTGGATCCTGAACGGGTCGAGGAGACCCTGCGCGGCTACGGATGGCGGGTGCTCGAACAGGTCGGCCCCAGCTACTACCGCGACCTCTACATCCGGCCGACGGGACGCACGATCAGGGCTTCGCCCATCGAGTGGACCGCGCTGGCGGTGCGTTCGGACTAGATCTCGATGACCGTCGGCACGATCATCGGCTGGCGCCGGTAGGTCTCCCCCACCCACTTGCCGACGGCGCGCCGCGCGGCCTGCGCGATGCGGCCCGTGTCGGTGACATGCTCACCGGCGAGGCGCTCCAGCTCCTGCTGCACCTTCTGCGCGGCGGGCTCGAGCGCCTTGGGATCCTCGGAGAAGCCCCGCGAATGCAGCTGCGCAGGACCCGCGAGCTTGCCGGTCCCCCGATGCACGACGACCGTGATGGCGATGAAACCGGAAGCGAGCGTGAGCCTCTCGCCGACAACAGATTCACCGACGTCACCGGTGATCAGACCGTCGACGAACATCTTGCCCACCGGCACCGCGCCCGCGATCGACGTCACCCCGTTGACCAGGTCGACGCTGACGCCGTTCTCGGCCAGCATCACGTTCTCCGGCGGCACACCACTGAGGACGGCCAGCTTCGCGTTCGCGCGCATGTGCCGCCAGGTGCCGTGCACCGGCATGACGTTGCGCGGACGCACCCCGTTGTAGAGGAACATCAACTCGCCGGCATAGGCGTGACCCGTGACGTGCACACGGGCTTGGGCATTGGTGACGACGCGGGCCCCGATCTTCGACAGCGAGTCGATCACGCCGTACACCGCCTCCTCGTTGCCGGGGATCAGCGATGACGACAGGATGATCAGATCGCCGTCGGTCAGCGTGATGCTGCGGTGCTCCCCGCGCGACATCCGCGACAGCGCCGCCATCGGCTCGCCCTGCGTGCCGGTGGTGATCAGGACCACCCGGTCGGCAGGCAACATCTCGGCGGCCGCGATATCGATGACCTTGGAGTCGTCGACCGTGAGGAACCCGAGGTCGCGGGCGATGCCCATATTGCGCACCATCGAACGACCCACGAAGGAGACGCTGCGGCCCAGAGCCACGGCCGCGTCGATGATCTGCTGGACCCGGTCCACATTGGAGGCGAAGCACGCCACGATCACCCGGCCCTCGGCACCGCGGATCAACCGGTGCAACGTCGGCCCGATCTCACTCTCGGACGGACTGACGCCCGGATGCTCCGAATTCGTCGAGTCACACAGGAACAGGTCGACGCCCGCATCGCCCAGTCGCGACATGCCGGGCAGGTCCGTGGGGCGCCCGTCGAGCGGCATCTGGTCGAGTTTGATGTCACCGGTCACCAGGACGGTGCCGGCCCCGGTGTGCAGTGCGACGGCCAGGCAGCCGGGAATCGAGTGGTTCACCGCGAAGTACTGGCATTCGAAGACCCCGTGCGTGCTGCGCTGCCCCTCGGCCACCTCGATGAACACTGGTTTGATGCGGTGCTCACGGCACTTCTCGGCGATCAACGCCAACGTGAACTTCGAACCGACGATCGGGATGTCGCGCCGCAACTTCAGCAGATGCGGGATCGCCCCGATGTGATCCTCGTGCGCGTGGGTGATGACGACGGCCTCGATATCGTCGAGCCGGTTCTCCACATGCCGGATATCCGGCAGGATCAGGTCGACACCGGGCTCGTCGTGGTTCGGGAACAGCACACCGCAATCGATGATGAGCAGTCGGCCCAGGTGCTCGAAAACGGTCATGTTGCGGCCGATTTCGCTGATCCCGCCCAGCGCGGTCACCCGCAGACCGCCGGGGGCCAGCGGTCCCGGGGCTACCAGATCGGCGCTCACAGCACGCCGGCCGACCGCATGTCGGCGGCCAGTTCGTCGATCTCGGACGGGGTGGCAGGGATCTGCGGTAGCCGGGGTTCGCCGGCGTCGACGCCGAGCAAGCGAAGCCCTTCCTTGGACATGGTCACGCCACCGAGTCGGTTCTGCGCGTAGTTCAGCGGCCCCAGGGTCGCGTTGATCTTGCGGGCGGTGGCGATGTCACCGGAATTGAACGCCGACAGCATCTCTCGCAGCTGCGCGGCGGCGACGTGGCCCCAGACGCTGATGAAACCGACGGCGCCCATCGCCAGCCAGGGCAGGTTCAGTGCGTCGTCACCGGAGTAGTAGGCGATGCCGGTTTGTGCCATCAGCTGGCCGGCACCGTGCAGATCACCCTTGGCGTCCTTGACCGCGACGATGTTCGGGTGCGCCGACAGGGTGCGCAGGGTGTCCCAGTCGATCGGGATGATCGAGCGGGGCGGGATGTCGTAGAGCACCACGGGAAGCTCGGTGGCGTCGGCGACCGCGGTGAAGTGCGCGACCAGGCCGCGTTGCGACGGGCGCGAGTAGTACGGGGTGACGACCAGCAGACCGTGCGCCCCGGCGGCGGCGCTGGCCTTGGCCAGGTGCACGCTGTGCGCGGTGTCGTAGCTACCGGCTCCGGCGATGATGCGGGCGCGGTCACCGACCTCCTCGAGGACGGCCTCCAGCAGCGCGATCTTCTCGTCGTCGTTGGTCGTGGGCGACTCACCGGTGGTCCCGGAGATCACCAGACCGTCGCAGCCCGCGTCGACCAGGCGCTTCGCTACCTTCTTGGCGACAGCCAGCTCCACCGAGCCGTCCGGGCCGAACGGCGTCACCATGGCAGTCAGCACACTGCCCAAGCGCGTGCTGACGTCGATTCCACCGGTGCTCACGGGCGTCAGATTACCCGGTAGTACCAGTGCTTTATGCATCGCCGCCGCACTGCGCGGCCCTTGTTGCGGCGTTAGAGTGCCGCATGAGCCTCCCCCGCCGCCTGCTCGATGTCATCGACCTCGACATTCTGCCCCTGACCGAGGCCGGCGTGGCCGCGGGCAACAAGGTGTTCGGTGCGGCGATCCTGCGCAAATCCGATCTTTCGCTGATCCTCGCGGGCACCAATGACGAGACCACCAATCCGTTGTGGCACGGCGAGGTGCACACCCTCACGCAGTTCTACGAACTGCCCGGACACCCGCCGACCGCGGATCTGCTGTTCATCTCCACCCATGAGCCGTGCACCATGTGCATGTCGGCGATCACCTGGGCGGGGTTCGACAATTTCTACTACTTCTTCAGCCACGAGGATTCCCGGGACAGCTTCGCCATTCCGCACGATCTGCGCATCCTGCGCGAGGTGTTCGGGCTGGAACCCGGCGGCTACCGCCGCGCCAACGCGTTCTGGACGGCGTACTCGATTCCCGCGCTGGTCGACGCGCAGGACGATCCGGAGCTGCGCGCCCAGCAGGCGCGGATCACCCAACGGTACGCCGTGCTGTCGCAGCGATACCAGGACACCAAGGGCGACAACGACATTCCGTTGAACTGAGCCGCGGGCAAGGGACCGAGGCGTCGGCCAAAATTGGTGTCGAGGCAGCCCTACGGGCCGCATTAGGCTGGATTTGTGGCTGGTCATCTCGAGGTCGACACGGATGCTGCGTTCAGTACCTCGCGTTCGGTGAGCGCGGACGCCGAGGAACTGCGCGAAGGTGTGGCTGAGCTTTCGCACGAATGGGCGAATGTGTCACAAGGTTGGTCTGGCGCCGCCGCGTCCGCATACTCGCCGTTGTTCCAGGAATGGCAAGAGGGTGCGGCAAAGCTTGTCGAATCGCTTGCCGAGTCGGCGAACCTGCTCGCTGAAGCTGCGGTCCGCTACCAGGAGCAAGACGCCGCCTCGTCTGAGTCCGTCGCGGCGACGGCCCGACAGATGGGGCTCTGATGCGCTACCGGGTCGAACTCGACGAACTCCTGACCTTCGTCGACAAACTGGAGTCGTTCGGAAAGCGCGCCGAAGCCATCGCCGCTCGGGTCGACAGCCAGGTGGCCGACCTTCACGCAAGCTGGTCTGGCGACGCCGCGACCGCTCATCGCGCCCAGCACGACGAGTGGATCACTGCCGCGGCGCAGATGCGGGAGGCGGTGATGGACCTTCGTACAGCGGCGCACACCGCGCACCAGAACTACACCGATGCCGCGCGTCTCAACGTCGAGATGCTCTCATGACAGTCCAGGACGTCGATCCGGAAACCTTCTACGGCGTCGGGGCACGGCTGTTCGAACTGGCCGGCGACATGTATGACGCGTTCCAGGTCAACGTCACGATTCTCGGTGACACCGGGGCCATGGCCGGCAGCGACGATGCCGGCACCGCATGGGCACAGTCGTATGACGCGCGCGTCGGTGAAGTGCTCGGAGCGGTCAATGACCTGACATTGGCCTTGGAGAACTACGGCGGCGTCATCGTTCAGGCTGGGTACAACCACGCCGTCGCCGAGCACAACGCCACGCCGGGATCAGGGGCCCCACCGGTGAAACCGGCCGAACCCGTCAGCGTCGCGGGCATCCTGTCTGCGCCGCCGTCGGCAGGCGGTCCCGGAAAAGGCTTGATCGACAACGCGATCGGCCTGGCCGACCAAGTCGGCGTGCCGGTGCCCGACGGTGACACCGACAAGATCGACAAGGCCGCGCAGGCGTGGGATCGGCTGGCGACGGTCTACCAGACGACGACGGTCGTCGAAGCGCTGGAGGTGAACGCCCGCCGGTTCAACGACACGAAGTCACCCGAAGTGGAGTTCATCGGCCGGGATCTGCTCGAGTTGCGCGATGCCACCAAGGCGATTCTGGACAGCTGCGCCGAGTTGTCCAAGTCGTGCAACGGCTACCGAACTGCGCTCGATGAGCTCCGGGACAATATCGGAGGGATTCTCGAAGACCTCGCCATTGAGCTGGGCGCAACCGCCGCGATCGGTGTGGCGGCGTCGTTTGTCACCTTCGGCGTCGGGGCGGTGGCCGCCACCGCCAAGGCCGCCCACACGATCACCAAGTTCGCGAAGATCATCGGGATGGCGGTCGCGTCCTGGAAGATGACGAAGAACATCGCAGGGGGCGTCAAGAAGGTCGCGGATATCGCGAAGGTCCGCAAGCAGTTGGAGCGCATCAAGAATCTGGGGCGCAAGCGAAAAGACGGTGAAACAAGTCAACAGCCATCAGCGACCATACCGCCGGGCGCGCCGAAGAGCATCAGCGGCTACACCAAGCACGCCGAAGAGCAGATCGCAGGCCGCGACGGCGGTGTGGGGGTACGGCGGGACGCGCTGGAAGATGCATTCAGCAATCCGGTGAAAAATGTTGAAAGGCTTGTCGATCAGCAAGGAAGAGTGAGTTACCGCTATACAGGCGACGATGCGACCGTCGTGGTAAATGAGCAAGGCAAAGTAATCACGGGCTGGGCAAATAAGAGCAGTGGCACGGGAGGAACAGGTGGATAGCAGCTTCGGATTTCTGAGCAAATCAGATAGCGATTTGTTGAAGGCGATTCTCAACCGGCGGAACCCGGAACTCTCTGCCCGAATCGGCCTGTCGGCCTCGGTGTCACGTGCAGACGCCGGCGGGGTCATATCCGCGATCTCTGATGAACTCACCGACAACCTGGACGCGGATTGGGAGCCAACTCAGCACGGAAAGCGCATCAGCGACGTTCTCGCGCGCGTCAACGCGATGCGTATCGCGGAATGGCCCGAGTAGCGCTAGATGTCCCACTGACCGGCCTGTCGCCCCCGCCAAGATGCGCACAATGGTTGTTCAGGGTGCCGGCAGCACGACCATTCCGCGTGATTCGGCGCTGTGCACTTGACTAGCAATAACGCAGGGGGCGTTGATACTGCGTCCATGGCGTGAAAGTGCGAGAAGGCAACGCCCTGAACGCAGGGTCAATCCAATGCCCGCGGGCGATGTGACTCCTACGCGGTGCGCAGGTACTCCGAGCCGCCCACGTAGACGATGCCGGGGTGGTACTGCGAGTTGGCGGCACCGGCGATGGCGGCCGCGAACTCGTCCGTCGACGGCAGCGGTGCGTTGCGGCGCGGTTCGAGGGCGGGGCCCTGCAGCCGGGTCAGCACGTTCGTCCCGTCGATCATGTCGCCGGACACGACGGTGAAATGAATTCCGCGACGGGCGAATTCGTGGCGCATGCCGTACATCGCGGTTTCGCCGGCACGCATGCTCGCCGCGATCGGCGCGTAGCCCATCGGCACCGCCTTGTGCGGGTAGAAGTGCGCCTGGTGGCTGGTGACGAACACGACGCGGGCGCCGGCCGGCATCAGCGGTAGCGCCAGCGCGACCAGTCGCCGCTGGGCGTCGCGATTGAGCCGCATCGCGTAGCCGGGCTCGGCGTCGCGCTCCAGGCCACCGGACGCGTTGAGCACCAAGGTGTCCAGCCGGCCGAAGCGCTGGCGGATACCGGCGATCATCGCCTCGGCGGCGGACTCGTCGGAGATGTCGGCGGCCACCGCGGACGCGTGTCCTCCGGCGTCACGGATGGCGTCGGCCACGGCATGGGCCCGGCCCGCCTTTTCGCGGTAGTTGACGATCACGTGGGTCCCCGGGTGCGCGAGCTGATGTGCGACCTCCGCGCCGATTCCGCGAGATGCGCTGGTCACCAGGGCGATCTGTGGTTCGTGCATGTTGGGTCCTTTCACCAGGCCGTCACGTCACGTACTCGGCTCACGGTACACCCAATTTAAGAAAAATAAGAGATCTTTAAGGTCACGGTGAGGTGGCGGTCGCATCGCTGCGGTGTATCCGGTTCCCGCCCGCCCGCTTCGACCGGTACATCGCCAGGTCAGCGGTCCGGATCAGCCGATCGAGGAACTCCGTCGGGTCCGCGGCGGCGCCCGGACCGATCGCCGCGGCGCAGGTACCCAGGCTGGCGGTGATCCGTACCGGCAGCGCGGCAATACCGAGCCGGATCCGTTCGACGGTCTCGGCGTGGCTCTGCACGCTCGCCGTATCGGCGATCACGAACTCCTCGCCACCGAGACGACCCACGACCGCCTCCGGACCACAGTTCTGGATGAGGACGGCACCGATGCCGACCAGCGCCTCGTCGCCTGCCGCGTGCCCCATCGTGTCGTTGAGCCTCTTGAAGTCGTCGATATCGATCATCGTCACGTTCACCTCGGCGTGTTCCCCGCGACGCTCCAGGAGCATCTCGTGCACCGTGTTGTAGAAGGACCGGCGATTCGGCAGTCCGGTCAGCGGATCGAAATCGGACGACCGCAATTCCGTGTGCAGCGAGTGCACCAGCGCGTGGATACCGAACGGCACGCCGAGATTGAGCCCCACCACCAGCAGCAGCGACGCGATCACGACGGCGGCATCACCGGTGTCGGCGAACAACCGGGCAGCGGCGACCGCCGCACAGCCGACGGCCACCGCGAAATTCGCGAGCACATGCACGAGCGCGTGGAAGTAAGCGAGCAGGCCACCGATGGCCGCGAACATCGCGCAGCCCATCAGTGCGCCGTAGGAGGTCGACAGCGCCAGGGTGCCCGCGGCGATCGACAGGCAGCACACCGCGTGGTAGATCAACGACTGCCTGCGGGTGGGCCAACCGATCAACCAGATGGAGCTGACCGCCAGCCCACACGCCGACGCCGCGATCGCCGCGGCCCGCGTGATTGCGGTGTCCGGCCCATAGGCACTGGTCAGCATCACCACCGGCACCGCGGCAAACAGCAGGGTGAACACGAACGTTGCCAGCCGCCACGGCAGGTCCAACCCGCGATCCTGCAGGTAGACGCTGAACCAATGAAATTGGTCGGCCTGTCGCCACCACCGGCCGCCCCGCCCCGCCATCTGGAACAGTCTGCCCGTTATTTACGTATCCGTCACCCCGTAGGCCGCTACGCCCGGTTGACGAAGTCCACCACCACGCCGGCGAGTTCGCGGCCCTTGTCCTCCTGCAAGAAGTGCCCGCCGCCGGCGATCGTCACGTGCGCCTGCCCGGCGGCACCGGGAATGAGCTTGCGCAGCGGCGCATCAGCGCCACGGGTGATCGGGTCCGCGTCGGAGAACGCGCACAGGAACGGCCGATCGAACCGCCGCAGCCCTGCCCAGGCGGCCCGGTTCGGGGCGGCCGCCGGATCGTCCGGGCTGGTCGGCACCAGCGTCGGGAACTGCCGCGCGCCCGCCTTGTACGTGTCGTCCGGGAACGGTGCGTCGTAGGCGGCGATCACCTCCGGAGTCAGGTCCGATACACAGCCGCCGTTGATGATGGTGCCGACCGGGAACTCTTCGGTCTCCTGGCTGAAGCGCTGCCAGGCCAGAAACGCCTCGCCGGGATGCTGATCCCCCGTCGGCAGGGTGGTGTTGGCGGCCACCACGCGGGCAAACCGCTCCGGGTGCTCGCCGACCAGGCGCAGCCCGATGAGCCCACCCCAGTCCTGACAGACCAGCGTGATCTCGGTGAGCCCGATCGCCTCGATGGCCGCCCAGGTCCGGTCGACGTGCGCCTGATAGGTGTAATCCTCGCGTGCCGCCGGTTTGTCGCTGCGCCCGAAGCCGATGAGGTCGATGGCCACCGCGCGCAGTCCGGCCTCGACGAGCACCGGGATCATCCAGCGGTACAGGTAGCTCCAGGACGGCTCCCCGTGCAGCAACAGCACCACCGGCGCGTCGGGGCGGCCCTCGTCCAGATGGTGCACGCGCAGCCCGTCGACCTCCACGTAGTGCGGGGCGAACGGAAAGTCCGGCAGGTCGGCGAAGCACTCGTCGGGGGTGCGCAGAACGTCCATGGCTCAGCTAAGCAGGGCGGCCCGCAGTTGAGTGACCAAATCGCCGCGGTCACCGACCACGACGTCATCGAGGCCCAGCCACCCGGCCATCGCCCGCAGCTCGGCGGCCATGCCCGCCGCCACGTGTACGCGATCGCGGCCGTCCTCGGCGAACGCGCCCACCACGTTGAGCACCCCGTCGGCGCGTTTGAGGTCGACGCGCCCCACGAGTTCACCGTCGAGCAGGAAAGGCCACACGTAGTACCCGAATTGGCGCTTGTGGGCCGGAGTGTAGATCTCGATCCGGTAGTGGAACCCGTCGAACAGGCGCTCCATCCGAGGCCGGAAGAAGACCAGCGGATCGAACGGGCACAGCAGCGCGGTACCACGGTCGCGCCGCGGCACCTTCTGCCCCGCACGCAGATAGGCCGGAGCGTTCCAGCCCGCCACCTCGACCGGCTCCAGTTCGCCCTCGGCCACCAGCGCGGCGACCGCGGGCTTGCTCTGCGTGGGGTTGAGCCGGAAATAGTCCCGCAGATCCGGTTCGGTGCCCACCCCCAGCGCGCCGGCGGCCCGCAGGATCAGCTCACGCACCGCCTCCTCGTCGGACACCTCCCGCGCCAGCACCTCCGCCGGCAGCACCCGCTCGGTGAGGTCGTAGTGGCGGGCGAACCCGACGCGTGTCGCGGTGGTCAGCACGCCCGAGGACCACAGCGCCTCGGCCACCCACTTGGTATCGCTGCGGTCCCACCACGGACCTTTGCGGCCCCGGGGTTCGGCCTCCAGATGCGCCTCGATCTGCCCCGCGGTCGACGGGCCCAGCTCGGCGACCGCGGTGACGATGTCCTCGGCCAGCCGGGCGTTGCGCTTGACGATCTCGGTGCCCCAGCGGCCGTGCTCGTACTCACGCATCCGCCACCGCAGCAGCGGCCAGTCATCCACGGCCATCAGTGCGGCCTCATGCGCCCAGTACTCGGTGAGCAGGCGCGGCGCTCGCGCGGTGTGACTCCACGCCGCCCGGTCCAGCACGTCGCGGTCATAGGGACCGAGCCGGCTGAATACCGGGGCATAGTGCGCGCGCACGCAGACCGACACCGAATCCAGTTGCAGCACCTGAATCCTGGAGATCAGGCGTTTGAGGTGTCCGCGGGTGAGCACGCCCGGCCTGGGCTCGTGGAAGCCCTGGGCGGCGACGGCGATCCGTCGGGCCTGCGCGGCGGTCAGAGTAGGCACGCCGCCATCGTTCCCTACGGCACCGACAAGTCCATCGGCGCGGTTACGTGCGCAGGTAGCTGCTGAACCGGTACCGCAGCCCCGAGTCGCTGGTCAGCCAGTCCCCCTCGGTGCCGACCCAGCTTTCGTCGAGCACCGGTGCGGTCGCGTCGTCGTCATCGCGCGGCAGGTCGATGTCGACCTCGGTGAT
Source organism: Mycolicibacterium frederiksbergense (assembly GCA_030499155.1). Classification (GTDB taxonomy): domain Bacteria; phylum Actinomycetota; class Actinomycetes; order Mycobacteriales; family Mycobacteriaceae; genus Mycobacterium; species Mycobacterium frederiksbergense_A. The sequence continues at coordinate 5,050,941 of JAUKNU010000001.1, forward strand.
CTCACACCGGTCGGCCAGCGGCAGTGCCGCTGCATACAGCTGTGCACCACCGATCACCCAGATATCGCGCGACACCGGTAGTTCGGTCACCACGTCCGCGCCGTCGGCGCGATACCCGGGATCCCGCGAGACCACCACGTTGCGGCGCCCGGGCAGCGGGCGCACCTTGGCCGGCAGCGACTCCCAGGTCAGCCGGCCCATGACCACCGTCTGCCCCATGGTCAGCTCCTTGAACCGGGCCTGATCCTCGGGCAGCCGCCAGGGAATGCCGTTGTCCCGTCCGATCACCCCGGAGGTCGACTGCGCCCAGATCAGTCTCATACCGCCACCGGGGCCTTGATGCCCGGGTGCGGGTCGTAGTTCACGACGGCGATGTCCTCGTAGGTGTAGTCGAAGATCGAATCCCGGGGCGCCAGCACGAGTTCGGGATAGGGACGCGGATCGCGGGACAGTTGCAACGCCACCTGGTCGACATGGTTGTCATAGATGTGGCAGTCCCCGCCGGTCCAGACGAACTCGCCGACCTGCAGGCCGGCCTGAGCCGCCATCATGTGGGTCAGCAGCGCGTAGCTGGCGATGTTGAACGGCACGCCGAGAAACAGGTCCGCGCTGCGCTGGTACAGCTGGCAGGACAGCTTGCCGTCGGCGACATAGAACTGGAAGAACGCGTGGCACGGTGGCAGCGCCATCTGCGGGATCTCCCCGACGTTCCAGGCCGACACGATGTTGCGCCGGCTGTCGGGATCGCGCTTCAACAGTTCCAGCGACGCGCTGATCTGATCGATGTGCTGACCCGACGGTGTCGGCCAGGAGCGCCACTGCACGCCGTACACCGGGCCGAGATCACCGGTGTCGGAAGCCCATTCATCCCAGATGGTGACGCCGCGCTCCTGCAGCCAACGCACATTCGAGTCACCGCGAAGGAACCACAGCAGCTCGTAGACGATGGACTTGGTGTGCACCTTCTTGGTGGTGATCAGCGGAAAGCCGGCGGCCAGGTCGTAGCGCAGTTGATGACCGAACACGCTGCGGGTCCCGGTGCCGGTGCGATCAGATTTCGGTGTCCCCTGGGCCATCACCAGGCGCAGCAGATCCTCATACGGGGTCGCAATGGGCACACGGTCAGCTTACGTCGGGCCTCGTGGAGTACAACGGATGCCATGCCGACCACCACAGACACCATCACCACCACCGACGGCGCCTGCCGCGTCACGGTCGCGACCCCCGACGGGGACGGGCCCTGGCCCGCGGTGGTGATGTACCCCGACGCCGGCGGTGTCCGGGCCACGTTCGATGAGATGGCCGCCCAGCTCGCCGGGTACGGCTACGTGGTGCTGGTCCCCGATGTCTACTACCGCGACGCCGGGTGGGTGCCCTTCGACATGGGCACGGTGTTCGCCGATGACGACGAACGCAAGCGGCTGTTCGGGATGATCGCCAAGGTCACCCCCGAGATCATGGCCGCCGACGCGGCCGCGTTCTTCGACTACCTGCAGGCGCGCCCCGACGTGTCCGGCGACACCTTCGGCACCACCGGCTACTGCATGGGCGGGCGGACCTCGCTGATCGTCGCGGGCCGGGTCCCCGACCGGGTGGCGGCGGCGATGTCGTTTCACGGCGGCGGGCTCGCCGCCGACGATCCGGGCAGCCCGCACCTGCTGGCCGCCGAGATCAAGGCCCGGGTCTACGTGGGTGGTGCCCGTGACGATGCGTCGTTCACCGTCGAGGACTCGCTGATCCTGGAGGCGGCGCTGACCGAGGCCGGAGTCGATCACACCATCGAGTTCTACTCCGCCGCACATGGTTTCGCAGTGCCGGACAACCTGCCCTACGACGAGTCGGCCGCCCGGCAGCACTGGGAGGCGATGGCGCAGGTGTTCGGCAGCGCGCTGAGCTGACTACCCGCCGTCTCGGTGGAGGTAGGTGCGTATCGCCCGCGCGATCCCGCGCCCGGCGTAGATGCCGGTGGCCGCCGACAACAGGATCATCGCGATGAACATCACCAGCCAGTTCGTCCGGGCGTGGCTGACGTTCCACCAGACGATGGTGAACAGCACCGCGCAGACGAACAGGACGATATCGCGCCAGTTCCCGCGGTAGGACAGCGCCGCATCGCGCAGTTCGCGACTGCGTTCACCGGCGGTGATCAGTTCGTCGATGCGCTGGTCGATGCTGGCCTGCAACCGGGCACGCCGTTCGGGCTGTTCGGCCGGAATCCGTTCCAGCAGGTCCATGTCCGTGGCGATCATGCCCCGCACGTCCGGCGGTTTGAGGTTGCCCGCGATGACCCCCAGCATGGCGCCACCGGCAATCGGCGCCGCCCCCAGTGCAAGTTCCGCGAATCCCGGCATGTGTTATCCCTCCGTCAGTACCCAACCCTGTCACTGCATCATCTGCGCGGCAACGGTCGCCCCGAGGTTCCAACAGGCCTCCAGATCGGACCTGCCCGGTTTCCCCGCGACCACCACGTGGTCGGCTGCCTTCACCCAGCCCAGACCCGCGGTGATGCCGTCGACCGCCCGCACGGCGCCCTCGGTGCCCTCGTTGCCGTGCAGGTACAGCCCGAACGGCCGGCCGCGGGTGCTGTCCAGCAGCTGGTAGTAGGCGCCGTCGAAGGCGTGCTTGAGCGCGCCCGAGATGTAGCCCAGATTGGCCGGCGAACCCAGCAGGTAACCGTCGGCCTCCAGCATCTCCGCCGGTGACACCGTGAGCGCCGGGCGGCGGATGACCTCCACCCCCTCGATAGCGGGGTCGGTCGCTCCGGCGATGACGGCCTCGAACATCTCGTGGCAGTGCGGCGACGGCGTGTGGTGCACCACGAGCAGCTTCACGGGCGGCTCCCGCGCTCCATCTCGACGGCGGTGCGCATCGTCTCGCGCGCCCGGGAGCGGTCACCGGCATAGTCGTAGGCCCGGGCCAGCCGGTACCAGCGCACCCAGTTGTCCCGGTCGGCTTCCAGCTCCTCGCGCGTCGTCTCGAACAACGCGTCGGCGGCGTCGCGCTCGATGCGGCCCGACGGCCTGCGCGGCAGTGCGCTGACGTCGAGATCCATCTCGGCCTCGCGGGCCAGCCGGACCAACCGCTGGTGCGCCAGGCCCGCCCGCAGCGTGGCCAGCATCGCCCACAGCCCGATGATGGGCAACGCGAGCAGCGCAACCCCCAGACCGATCGCGGCCGGCTCACCAGAGGCGATGAACGCCAGCGCCGTTCGGCCCAGCATCAGGAAATAGGCCACCAGCGCGATACACATGAACCCGATCAGCAGCTGGATGCGCAGTGCCCGCGCGCCGTCGTTCATGACAGGTCGAGCAGCGGCTCAATCCCGACGGTCAGGCCTGGCCGCTCGGCCACCTTGCGCACCCCCAGCAGCACCCCGGGCACGAACGACGTGCGGTCCATGCTGTCGTGCCGGATGGTCAGCGTCTCCCCTTCGGTGCCGAACAGCACCTCCTGGTGGGCGATCAGCCCGGCCAGTCTGATCGAGTGCACCGGCACACCGTCGACGTCGGCGCCGCGGGCGCCGTCGAGCCCGGTGCTGGTGGCATCAGGATTGGGCGGCAGGCCCTTTCGCGCTTCCGCAATCAACGTCGCGGTGCGTACCGCGGTACCTGACGGAGCGTCGGCCTTGTGCGGGTGATGCAGCTCGATCACCTCGACGGACTCGAAGTGCCGCGCGGCCTGCTTGGCGAAATGCATGGTCAGCACCGCGCCGATGGCGAAGTTCGGCGCGATCAGCACCGCCACGTCGGGCCGGGCCGACAGCCAGATGTGTACCTGGGTGATGCGCTCCTCGGTGAATCCGGTGGTGCCCACCACCGCATGAATACCGTTGTCGATCAGGAAGTTCAGGTTGTCCATCACCACATCGGGATGGGTGAAGTCGATGACGACCTCGGTCCCGGTATCGGTGAGCATCGACAACGGATCACCGGCATCGACCTGGGCCGACAATTCCAGATCGGGAGCGTCCTGAACGGCCTTGACCATGGTGGCGCCGACCTTGCCCTTGGCGCCCAGCACTGCAACTCGCATGGAGGGCAGCCTACTGCGGCGGGCGTAGCGTGTACGCATGCGCCTGATCGTGTTGCTGCTGGCCGCGCTGGTGACCGCCGGCTGTGCGAGTACCGCCGCCGCCGAGGAGACCACACCGGAGGGCCGTACTTTCGTGTCGGTGTCGGTGACGGGCGAGCAGATCCCCGGTGGCGGTCCGCTGACCCTGAGTTTCACCGACGGTCAGCTGTCGGCGTACGCGGGCTGCAACCGCGGATCCGGTCCGGCCGATCTCGCCGACGGGCACCTGAGCACCCGGCTGGCCACCACGATGATGGGCTGCCCGCCGCCCTACGGGGACGCCGACGCGTGGATGGGTCGCTTCCTGGAGGCCCGGCCCGCGTGGTCGCTCGCCGGTGACGACCTCATCCTGACGTCCCCGACGAGCACGGTGACCCTGCGCGACAAGGCGGTCGTGGAGCCGGATCGCCCGCTCGTCGGCACCACCTGGCGGGTGGACACCCTGGTCTCCGCCGACGCCGTCATGACGTCAGCCACCCTCGAGCAGGTCACACCCACGCTGACGATCGGACCCGATCAGTCCGTTACCGGATGGACCGGCTGCCACACCTTTTATGCTCGCGCCGAGGTCACCGGGTCGGCCGAAGAGACCGTGACGTTCGGGCCCATCAACGTCGGCGGCCCGGTGTGCCCCGGTGAAATCGGCGATATCGAGCAGTCGATCCTGCGTGTGCTGGACGGTTCCGTTCGGGCCGTGGTGGACGCCGATCAACTGGAGTTGACCGGCGCCGACGGCTACGGTCTGCGGCTGCGCGCCGAGTAGGCAGACGGCATTTCGCGTCGCGGGACCGCGACCGATGGTTAGCATCTGGCCATGCGTGGCGCAAAGATCCTTATCACCGGTCCCACCGGACAGGTCGCGGCACCGCTGGCGCTGTCGCTGGCGGCGGACAACGAGGTGTGGGGCATCGCCCGCTTCACCGATGCCGCGGCCCGCGAGAACCTGGAGAGCGCCGGAATTCGCTGCCAGCAGGTGAATCTGGCAGCCGGCGACTTCAGCTCCATCCCGTCGGATTTCGACTACGTCCTCAACCTGGCGGTCGCCAAGAGCGGGCGCTGGGACAAGGACCTGGGAGCCAACGCCGAATCCGTCGGCCTGCTGATGGCGCACTGCGCCGACGCCAAGGCGTTCCTGCACTGTTCGTCGGCCGCGGTGTACGACCCGCCCGACGATGAACCCCGCACCGAGACCGCGGCGCTCGGCGACAACCACAAGTCGCTGTTTCCCACGTATTCGATCTCCAAGATCGCCGGCGAGGTGGTGGCCCGCACCATGGCCCGCGCGCTCGGGGTGCCGACGGTGATCGCCCGGCTCAACGTGCCCTACGGCGACAACGGCGGCTGGCCGTTCTACCAGATGGAGATGATGCGCTCCGGTATGCCGATTCCCGTCCCACCCGGCGGACCCGCCCGCTACAACCCCATCCACGAGGACGATATCGTCGCGATGCTGCCGAAGATCCTGGACGCCGCCTCGGTGCCCGCCACGACGGTCAACTGGTGCGGAGATCAGACGGTCAGCCTGCAGGAGTGGTGTGCCTATATCGGCGAACTCGTGGGCAGCACACCGGTATTCGAGGAGAGCGAGGCGGCCCTGCGTGGCGGCCCGACCGATACGACGCGGATGCACGAACTGGTCGGCGGCACCTCGGTGGACTGGCGTGACGGCATCCGCCGGATGGTGACGAAGTTCCACCCGGAACTGGTGGGGGCCTAGGCGGCGTCGAAGTAGCGGCCCGCGCGCAGATCCTGGAGCAGTCCCGGACGCTCGGGACGCCAATCCAGGAGCTTGCGTGTCACCTCGCTGGACGTCGGATTGTCCAACGCCGCAATCGCACCCACGAAGCCGAGCTCATCGAGTGCCTGCTCGGCGGTGACGCTGAGTGTGGGCACCCCGAGGCGGTCGCCGATCACCTGCGCGATCTCACCGAAGGCGATGCCCTGCTCGGCCACACCGTGTAGCCGCGATCCGGCGGGGGCAGCGTCCAGCGCCAACCGGTACAGGTGCGCGGCATCGAGATTGTGGACGGCGGGCCAGCGGTTGGACCCGTCACCGATGTAGAGCGACCGGCCCGTCTCGCGCGCGTTCGCGATGAGGGTGGGCACGAAGCCGTGACGGTCGGTCGGGCCGTGGACGGTGGGCGGCAGCCGGATGACCGAGGCCCGGACCCCGCGTCCGGCCAGTGCGACGGTGGCGTTCTCGGAAGCCACCCGCGGCCCGGACGGATCGACTTCGGTGTCCTCGGCGCCCAATTCGCCGGAGCCGCCGGACCCGAAGGCCAGCATCGCCGTGCCGGAGGTGGCCACGAAAGGTTTTCCCGAGCCCTCCAGCGTCGCCCCGATGGCCTCGATGGCCGCCAGATCGGCGGCTCCGGCGGCCGCGTAATCGGTGAAGTCGTGGATGAAGGCCAGGTGGATCACACCGTCCGCCGCGTGCGCCCCCGCGGCCAGGACGTCGAGGTCGGCCAGCGCGCCGCGCTGGACCTGCGCACCAGCCGAGCGCAGGGCCGCCTCCGCGGCGTCAGAGCGAGCCAGGCCGGTGACCCGATGGCCGGCGCCGAGCAGTTCGGCGACCGTCAGCGCGCCGATGTGGCCACTGGCGCCGGTGACGAAAACACGCATGTGCACTTCTCCCTCGTCGATGTCAGTCAATGACATCACCGACCCTACCCGCGAAGTCAGTCGCTGTCATCACCTAGACTCCGCACATGGGCCGCTGGGAGCCGGACGCGCGCGGACGCCTGGAGCGGGCCGCACTCGAGCTCTATCTGGAGCGCGGCTACGACCAGACGACGGTCGCCGAGATCGCCGGCCGCGCCGGACTCACCGAACGCACGTTCTTCCGTCACTTCTCCGACAAGCGCGAAGTGCTGTTCCGCGGTGACGAACTCGCCCAGGCCATGGCCGACGCGATCGACGCCGCGCCCGAGACGACGGCCCCCCTGGACGCCGTCGCCGCCGCACTCGATTCCACGTCGGCCTTCTTTCGCGACCGCCGCCCGCACGCCCGCACCCGCCAGGCCGTCATCAATGCCCATCCCGCCCTGCAGGAACGTGAGCTCATCAAGCTTGCGTCCCTCGCCGCGACCATGACCGACGCGCTGCGCCGGCGCGGTGTCGCCGATACGACGGCCGGCCTGCTGGCCCAAACCGGGGTCGCGGTCTTCAAGGTAGCCTTCGAGCGCTGGCTCGACGATCCACAAGACCGGCCGCTGGGCGATCTCATCGGCGAGTCGCTGGCCGAACTCAGGTCGGCGACTCACCCCTGAGCTCGGCGAGCGCCGAATCAGCCTGCGCAAGTTCGTTGTTCGCATCCTGAAGCTGTTGTTCGGCGTTGGCCACAGCCTGCTCGGCCGCGCTCAGCGTGTGCAGCACGTCCTCGTAGCGGCGGCGAGCCGTCGCCAGCGCGGTCGTCCGCTCCGAGACCGCGGCCAGGGCGTCGCCGCGCGCACGCTCGGCGACGGCCAGCGCGCGACGACGCTTCTCGACAGCGCGACGGTCGACCCGCGGTTCCGGTTCGGACGTCCGCCGTGGCGTGCGCACCCCCGTCGGGGCACCGAAGTCGCCGAAACCCGACCACTCCTGCGCCTTCTGCAGCCGACCCAACTGCGCCGCGACCTCGGGGTCGGCGATCGCCGCCTGCAGGGTGCCGGTGACATCCTCGCGAATCGCCGCCGACGGGTCGGAGATGCCGGCCGCCGCGAACCCGGTGCGTGCCAACTGACTCACCAGTTTCCGCTGGGCCGTGGACAGTTCGCGGATCCGGGCACCGTCCATCGCCGCATGCGCGGCCCGCAGTTGCGCGGTCAACTCGGCAAGCCTGACCTTCGCGGTCGGATCCGCCCGGACGAGCTCGTTGACCACCCAGGCCGCCGTGGTCGGGCGCCGCGCGGCGGCGATCAGCCGCGCCGCTTCGCCGTCGCCGCGCCCCTTGGCCGCCGTCGCCAGTTCCTTACGCAGCGCGGTGAACTCCTCGGGCGGCACCCCGTAGAGCGCGTCCAGATCGTCCTCGACGCTCACAGCGGCGAGGCCCCGCGCAGGTGCTCGAAGATCAGCGACGTCTGGGTGCCGGCCACATCGGCGTCGGCGTTGAGGTTCTCGACCACGAAGGCCCGCAGGTCCTCGGTGTCGCGCGCCGCGACATGCAGGATGAAGTCATCACCGCCGGCCAGGAAATACACATTCATCACCTGCGGTCGCCGGCGGATCTGCTGGATGAAATCACGGATCCGGCCGCGGGCAGTGGAATTCAGGCTCACCGAGATCATCGCCTGCAGGGTCAGCCCGACCGCCGACGGATCGATATCGGTGAAGAAACCCCGGATCACCCCCAGATCCTGCAACCGCCGCAGCCGTCCGTGACACGTCGACGGTGCGATGCCGACCGCCTCGGCCAGCGCGCTGTTGGAGATGCGGGCGTCGGCATGCAGTGCCAGCAGCATGCGCCGGTCGATATCGTCGAGCTCGGCCGGCCGAACATCCTTCGGCGCGGGTGCCAGACGAGCCCTCGGGGTCGATGATTGTTCACCCATAGGGCGATCTTAACGAAGTGTTGCCATATTTATTGCCACACGACCGGAGTTTCTTCACAATTATCTCACCACCTCAATCGCAAGGAGCGATCATGCTCGTCGGCATCCCGACCGAGATCAAGAACAACGAATTCCGCGTCGCCATCACCCCGGCCGGCGTTGCCGAACTCACCCGACGCGGCCATGACGTCGTCATCCAGGCCGGCGCCGGTGCCGGTTCTGCCATCTCCGACAACGACTTCAAGGCCGCCGGCGCCCAGATCGCCGTCACCGCCGAACAGGTCTGGGCCGAGGCCGACCTGCTGCTCAAGGTCAAGGAACCGATCGAGGCCGAATACGCCCGCCTGCGCAAGGGCCAGACGCTGTTCACCTACCTGCACCTGGCCGCGTCCAAGCCGTGCACCGACGCGCTGCTGGCCTCCGGCACCACGTCCATCGCCTACGAGACCGTGCAGACCGCCGACAATGCGCTGCCGCTGCTGGCCCCGATGAGTGAGGTCGCCGGGCGACTGGCCGCGCAGGTCGGCGCCTACCACCTGATGCGCACCCAGGGGGGTCGCGGCGTCCTGATGGGCGGCGTCCCCGGCGTCGCACCGGCCAAGGTCGTGGTCATCGGCGGCGGTATGGCCGGCGACAACGCGGCGGCCGTGGCCTGGGGCATGGGCGCGCACGTCACCGTGTTCGACCTCAACATCAACACCCTGCGCAAGATCGATGCCGAGTACGGCGGCGCCATCGAGACCCGCTACTCGTCGAGTCTGGATCTGGAGGACGCAGTCAAACAGGCCGACCTGGTCATCGGTGCGGTCCTGGTGCCCGGAGCCAAGGCGCCCAAGCTGGTCACCAATTCCACTGTCGCCCAGATGAAGTCCGGCGCGGTCCTGGTCGATATCGCGATCGACCAGGGCGGCTGCTTCGAGGATTCCCGGCCCACCACCCACGATGACCCGACGTTTGCGGTGCACGACACCGTGTTCTACTGCGTGGCGAACATGCCGGGTGCCGTGCCGCGGACATCGACCTACGCGCTCACCAACGCGACGATGCCCTATGTGCTCAAGCTGGCCGACAAAGGTTGGCAGGCCGCCTGCGCGGCCGACGCCGCGCTGGCCAAGGGCCTGTCCACCCACGAAGGTGCGCTGCTGTCCGAGCAGGTGGCCGCCGACCTGGATCTGCCGTTCACCGACCCCGCGAACCTGCTGGCGTAACCGCCGGCCCCCCACCGTCGCCCGGCTGAAGCAATTCGGCCGGGCGACGTGTATTTCAGGGTGTGTTCACATCCCGGCCGGCGGATGACCGAGGCAGATCAGCGCCCCGAGCGGGTCCCTGATCGCCGCCAGGGTGCCGTACGGCGTCTCTTCACCGGGCATCAGGATCTCCGCGCCCAGCGACTCGGCCAGCGCGACGGTCGCCGCCATATCATCGACCATCACGTACACCTGCCAGAACGACGGCACCTCCGCCGGAAAGAGCGTGGCGGAGTCCATGATCCCCGAATAGGCGTTCTCACCGACGAACACCTGGGAGTACCGGTCGGGCCCGACCGCCGCGGGATCGCCGCCGGTACCGATCTCCTCGATGCGAGCGCCGATGACATCGCGGTAGAACGCCACCGACATGTCGTACTTCTTGCTCTGGCACTCGAACCAGTACGGCGCGCCGTGCTCACCCCACGCGGTGAATCCGACGTGCGTACCCGGCTGCCAGAATCCGATGACCGCGCCCGCGGTGTCGGTGGCCACCATCATCGAGCCCATGTCACCGACGGGCATCGGCGGCACCATCACCGATCCACCCGCGGCCTCGATCACACCGGCGGTCGCAGCGGCGTCCTCGGTGTGCAGGTACACCGACCACACGTTGGCGACGCCGCCGGCCTCGGCCATGTGCGGGGCCAGACCTGCCACCCGCTTCCCGTGGAGCAGGAAGTTCTGATATCCGCCGAACTCTGGCTGGGCCGGCCCCTCGACCTCCCAGCCGAAGATCGCCCGATAGAACTCGGCGGCCGCCGCGGGATCACTGCTCATCAGGTCGAACCAGACGGGTGCCCCCACCGGGGCGGAGTAGTCGGACATCGGAATTCCTTTCGTCGGCATCGTCACTCAGAAAGACCGAGTCGCCGACGAAAACTCATCGCCGGCCGAGCAGGTGTGGCAGCACCAGCGCCGCGATCTCGCCGATCAGCGGCCGCAGACCCTCGGCTTCGGGATCGGCGGACTGTGTCCTGGTCATGATGGTCAGCAGCACCCGGGCACCATCGGGCCCGTACGCGACACCGGAATCGTTGGTGGTCGCGTAGTCCCCGCTGCCCGTCTTGTCGGCGGTGGTCCACCCGGGTGGCAGGCCGGCCCGCATGCTGGAGGTCTGGTTTGCGCGCATCCAGCCGTCGAGCAGTTCACGCTGGGCGGGCGGTAACGCGTCTCCGGCCAACAGGTTGCGGTAGCCGGCCGCCAGCGCCCGCGGCGTGGTGGTGTCGCGCGCGTCGCCCGGTATCGCCGAGTTCAGCTCGATCTCCCAGCGGTCCAACCGGGTGCGGTCATCGCCGATGCTACGGGCGAACGCGGTGATGGCCTGCGGGCCGCCGATGGTCTCCAACAACAGGTTGGCCGCGAGGTTGTCACTGCGCTGCAGCGCCGCCTGCGACAGTTCGGCCAGCGTCATCTCCTGGCCGAGACGCTCGCCGGTGACCGGCGAGTTCGGCAGTATTCCTTCGGGCTTCACGAAAACTGGCTGTTCCAGCGTGAATTCACCATCTGCGACACCTCGCAGCACCCGCGCAGCGGCGTACGTCCTGAAGGTCGAGCAGAGCGCGAAGGCCTCGTCGGCGCGATTCTCCAACGCGAACCCGGACTCCAGATTCACCGCGTACAGACCGACGAAGGCGTTGTCGCGCGCCTCCAACTCACGGATCTGCTCTTCGAGGGTGAGCGCCGGCGCCGCCAGCGCGGATTCGTCCGCGCAGCCGGCCAGCGCGCCTGCTGCCGCCAATGCCATACCGCCGAACAGAACTCTTCGTCGTGACAGGAGCATCACCCGACTGTACCCACCTACCCGGCGATATCCCGAAGCCGCTGCGGCAAGGACTTTCTGGATTTGTGCGGGCCGAGCACCGCGGCGCCCATCGGCCTGGCCAGCAGACGGCGCGCGACGCCATTGACCTCGTCGAGGGTCACCGCGTCGATCTGTTCGAGGGTTTGGGCGATGGTGCGGTGCGCGCCGTAGTTGAGTTCGCTGCGCCCGATCCGGTGCATGCGCGACCCAGAATCCTCCAGACCGAGCACCAGGCCGCCACGCAGCGATCCCTTGGCGATCCGGCATTCGGCCTCGGTGATGCCGTCGCGCGCCACATCGGCCAGGACATCGGTGGCCACCCGGACCACCTCGTCGAAACGTTCCGGCAGGCATGCCGCGTAGACCGAGAAAGCCCCGGTGTCGGAGAACGTGTCGATCGTGGAGTAGACGGAGTACGCCAACCCGCGGGTTTCCCGAATCTGTTGGAACAGACGCGAACTCAGGCCACCACCGAGTGCGGAGTTCAGCACCGACAAGGCCCAGCGGTGATCCCACTGACGGCCCGGTGTCCGGACGCCGAGTGACAGGTGGGTCTGTTCGGCGTCCTTGTTGACCACCTGCAGACCGGGCTTGCCCGCCACCCGTCCGGTGCCTTTGCGGTGCGGTACGGCGGTGCGGCCGCGGACCAGGCGCGGTCCGAAGTACTCGCGCGCCAGGGCAACGACGTCGTCGTGGTCGATATTGCCTGCCACCGCGAGGATCATCCGCTCCGGGGTGTAGCGCCGCTGATGGAACGAGTGCAGTTGCGTGCCGGTCATCGCCGAGATGGACTCCACACTGCCGATGACCGGCCGTCCGACCGGATGCGTCCCGAACATCGCCGAGAGGAACACATCACCGAGGGTGTCCTCGGGATCGTCGTCGCGCATGGCGATTTCTTCGAGCACCACGTCGCGCTCGATCTCGACATCGTCGGCGGCACACTGCCCGCGCAGAACGACATCGGCCACCAGGTCGACGGCCAGTTCCAGGTCGGCATCGAGCACATGCGCGTAGTAGCAGGTGTGCTCGCGAGCGGTGAACGCATTCAATTCACCGCCGACCGCGTCGACGGCCTGCGCGATCTCGACCGCACTGCGCGTCGGTGTGGATTTGAACAGCAGGTGTTCCAGGAAGTGCGCGGCACCCGCGACGGAGCTGCCCTCGTCGCGTGATCCGACACCCACCCAGACACCCACCGAGGCGGAGTGCACCGAGGGGATGTACTCGGTGACCACCCGCAGCCCTCCGGGCAGTGCGGTCACCCGCACTGCCTCGGAGGTATCTGCGCCGCGGGTTGCGCGGCGTAAGGCCGGCTTAGGCGTCAGCGGTCGCGGCCTCGGTGGGCACCTCGGCCGGAGCCTCGGTGGCCTCATCTTCGGCGACGAGCACCAGCGAGATCTTGCCGCGGTTGTCGATATCGGCGATCTCGACGCGCAGCTTGTCGCCGACCTTGGCGACATCCTCGACCTTGCTGATCCGCTTGCCGCGGCCCAACTTGGAGATGTGCACCAGGCCGTCGCGGCCCGGCAGCAGCGACACGAACGCGCCGAAATCGGTGGTCTTGACCACGGTGCCGAGGAACCGCTCGCCGACCTTGGGCAGCTGCGGGTTGGCGATCGCGTTGATCATGTCGATCGCCGCCTGCGCCGACTCGCCATTGCTGGCGCCGACGAAGATGGTGCCGTCGTCCTCGATGGAGATCGACGCACCCGTCTGCTCGGTGATCGAGTTGATCATCTTGCCCTTGGGCCCGATGACCTCACCGATCTTGTCGACCGGCACCTTGATGGTGGTGATCCGCGGCGCGTACGGGCTCATCTCGTCGGGCTCGTCGATGGCCTCGGCCATCACCTCGAGAATGGTGATCCGGGCGTCCTTGGCCTGGGCCAGCGCACCGGCCAGCACCGTGGACGGGATGCCGTCGAGCTTGGTGTCCAGCTGCAGGGCGGTGACGAAGTCCTTGGTGCCTGCGCACTTGAAGTCCATATCGCCGAACGCGTCCTCGGCACCGAGGATGTCGGTGAGCGTCACGTAGCGGGTCTCACCGTCGACCTCATCGGAGACCAGGCCCATCGCGATACCGGCGACCGGCGCCTTGAGCGGCACACCGGCGTTCAGCAGCGACAGCGTCGATGCGCAGACCGAGCCCATCGAGGTGGAACCGTTGGAGCTCAACGCTTCCGAGACCTGGCGGATGGCGTACGGGAACTCCTCGACGCTCGGCAGCACGGGCATCAGGGCCCGCTCTGCCAGCGCGCCGTGGCCGATCTCGCGGCGCTTGGGCGAACCCACCCGGCCGGTCTCACCGGTCGAGTACGGCGGGAAGTTGTAGTGGTGCATGTAGCGCTTGGACTTCTCCGGCCCCAGCGAGTCGATCTGCTGGGCCATCTTGACCATGTCGAGGGTGGTGACGCCCATGATCTGGGTCTCGCCGCGCTCGAACAGGGCGCTGCCGTGTGCCCGCGGAATGATGGCGACCTCGGCGGACAGGGCGCGGATATCGGTGACGCCACGGCCGTCGATGCGGAAGTGGTCGGTCAGGATGCGCTGGCGCACAAGCTTCTTGGTCAGCGAGCGGTACGCCGCGCCGATCTCCTTCTCGCGACCGGCGAAGGTGTCGGCCAGACGCTCCAGCACCTCACCCTTGATCTCGTTGGTGCGGTCGTCACGCTCGGCCTTGCCGGAGATGGTCAGCGCCTGCGACAGCGCATCGGTGGCCACGGCGGCGACCTGGGTGTAGACATCGTCCTGGTAATCGGGGAACAGCGGGTACTCCGCGGTCTCCTTACCGGCGGCCGCGTGCAGTTCCTCCTGCGCGGTGCACAGCGCGGCGATGAACGGCTTGGCGGCCTCCAGGCCCTCGGCGACGACGGACTCGGTGGGCGCGCCCGCGCCACCGGCGACGAGCTCGATCACGCGGTCGGTGGCCTCGGCCTCGACCATCATGATGGCGACGTCGTCGCCCGCCTTACGGCCGGCGACCACCATGTCGAACACGGCACCTTCGAGCTGCTCGACGGTCGGGAACGCGACCCACTGGCCGTCGATCAGCGCGACACGCACACCGCCGACCGGACCGGAGAACGGCAGGCCGGAGATCTGAGTGGACGCCGAGGCGGCGTTGATGGCGAGCACGTCGTACAGATCCTTGGGATCCAGGCTCAGGATGGTGACGACGACCTGGATCTCGTTGCGCAGGCCCGAGACGAAGGTCGGGCGCAGCGGCCGGTCGATCAGGCGACAGGTCAGGATCGCGTCGGTGGAGGGCCGGCCCTCGCGGCGGAAGAACGAGCCGGGGATCCGGCCCGCGGCGTACATCCGCTCCTCGACGTCGATGGTCAGCGGGAAGAAGTCGAAATGGTCCTTCGGGGTCTTGCTGGCGGTCGTGGCGCTCAGCAACATGGTCTCGTCGTCGAGGTAGGCGACGACGGCGCCGGCGGCCTGCTGGGCCAGCCGGCCGGTCTCGAAGCGGATGGTGCGGGTGCCGAAGCTCCCGTTGTCGATGACGGCGGTGGATTCGAACACGCCTTCGTCGGTTTCAACTGCAGACATAGGCAGCCTTTCTGGGTATACAGCTGTTTTGCGTCGTCACGCGCCAGCGATGCCCTGAACTCGGCTACGGCCGTCGATCGAAGCGGCCGGGGCTGTCCGTGGAAGGACGTTCCGGCCACCACTACCGAAGACCGCCCGATCTAGGCGGGTGCTGCTGTGACGCGCGGGAGCGGTGCACGCGGTACTGCGCGAACCGCACCCTGTCCGGGCCTCCCCTTCAGAATGGGTGGCCCAAAACGATTCCATGCTACACCGGGCCAGGTGAGCGACCGTCAGTCGACATCGTCCACGCACACGGTGAACAGCCGTTGGTCATAGGGATATCCCATGCCGCTGCGGCACTGGTCGGCGTTGGCGACCCCCTGCAGGATCTGGGTGGCACGCTGGCGGTGCGGCTGGCTGCCGTCACCGCAGTCGACGCGCACCGGGTCCCGGCCGTTCTCGGGGTCGATGCTCATGCACTGCCCGACCACCCAGTCGATATCCATGCACACGGTGTTGCTGGTATCGCTGAACGTGCTGTGCATGGCGTAGTAGGAGTCCACATCGGTGGGGCACTGATCACTGTCGGCGACCGTGGCCACGACCTTGAAGGTCGAGTCGGGGCTACCGCATTCGGCCTTGACGGCGTCCGGCTTGTCGGGCGTGCCGCCCACTCTCAGGCAGTCTCCGGCCTGGAAAGCGGCGGCAGCGGCCGACGAACAACCGGTGATTCCCCCCATGACTCCGACAACCAGGACGCCGAGGACGGCGCAGGTCGGGCGAAGTGGTGTCAGCGACGCAGACCGAGGCGCTCGATCAGCGACCGGTAGCGCTCGACGTCGACCTGCGCGACGTACTTGAGCAACCGGCGCCGGCGACCGACCAACAGCAGCAGCCCCCGCCGCGAGTGGTGATCGTGCTTGTGCATCTTGAGGTGTTCGGTGAGATCGAGGATCCGCTTGGTCAGCAGCGCGACCTGAGCCTCCGGCGAACCGGTGTCGGTGTCATGCAGGCCGTACTGGCCGAGGATCTCTTTTTTCTGTTCGGCTGTGAGCGCCACGAAACAACTCCATCAAATAGGTCCGCGAAGGTAATCGAAAGCGCGGCCGCCGCGAACTGCAGCGCACGCTGGGTCGGGAGCAGATACTAGCAGCTACTCAGCCTGCACCGAGAATCGTGCGGGCCCGCTCGGTATCGGCGCCCATGGCCACCACCAGATCGTCCACCGAATCGAACTTCTCCTGCCCGCGGATGCGGGCGACGAAGTCGACGGCGACATGCTGGCCGTACAGATCGGCCTCGGTATCCAGCACGAAGGCCTCGACGGTGCGGGTACGCCCGGAGAACGTCGGATTGGTCCCCACCGACACGGCCGCCTGATAGCGCTCGCCGGGGATCACGGTGCCGACCACCGGTCCGTGCCCGAGGACCGTGAACCACGCCGCGTACACCCCGTCGGCCGGGATGGCCGAATGCATGGGCGGCGCCACATTGGCGGTCGGGAAGCCGAGGACCCGTCCCCTGCCGTCGCCGCGCACCACCACACCTTCCACCCGGTGTGGTCGGCCCAGCGCCTCGGCGGCGGCGACCACGTCACCGGCGTCCACGCAGGAGCGGATATAGGTGGACGAGAAGGTGACGGTCTCGTCGCGAGCGAATTCTTCGGCCACCAACGTCATCCCCTCCACGGCAAAACCGAATCGCTCGCCGGCCTTGCGCAGCAGGTTCACGTTGCCGGCGGCCTTCTTGCCGAAGGTGAAGTTCTCCCCCACCACGACCTCCACCACGTGCAGGCTCTCGACGAGCAGTTCGTGGATATAGCGCTCCGGGGTGAGCTTCATGAAGTCGGCGGTGAAGGGCATGACCAGGAAGACGTCGATACCGGTTTCCTCGACGAGTTCGGCCCTCCGGGTCAGCGTGGTGAGCTGTGCCGGGTGGCTGCCCGGGAACACCACTTCCATGGGATGCGGGTCGAAGGTCATCAGCACCGTGGGAACTCCGCGCGAACGCCCGGACTTCACGGCGTGGCTGATCAGCTCGGCGTGGCCGCGGTGGACACCGTCGAATACGCCGATCGTCAGGACACATCGGCCCCAGTCCGTGGGGATGTCGTCCCGGCCCCGCCACCGCTGCACGACTGCCAGCCTACGACGCGCGGTCGCCGCCGTCTGCTCCGGATACCCGGATCAGGCAATGATTGCCTAAACTTCATAGTCGTGGATTCCAACAGCAACCCGCAGGACCTGACGACGGTTGCGCAGGACTACCTGAAAGTGATCTGGACGGCCCAGGAATGGTCACCGGACAAGGTCAGCACCAAACTTCTCGCCGAGCGCATCGGCGTCTCGGCGAGCACCGCCTCGGAATCCATCCGCAAGCTGGCCGATCAGGGGCTGGTCGATCACGCGAAGTACGGCGCGGTGACCCTCACCGAGGCCGGCCGTCAAGCCGCCCTGGCGATGGTCCGAAGGCACCGGCTGATGGAGACGTTCCTGGTGCGCGAACTCGGCTACGGCTGGGACGAAGTGCACGATGAGGCCGAGATCCTGGAGCACGCGGTGTCCGATCGGATGCTCGACCGGATCGACGCCAAGCTCGGTTTCCCGACCCGCGACCCACATGGCGATCCGATTCCGGCGCCCGACGGGCGGGTGCCCACTCCCCCGGCCCGGCAGCTCTCGATCTGCGCCGACGGCGAGGACGGCACCGTGGCCCGCATCTCCGATGCCGACCCCGAGATGCTGCGTTATTTCGACAGCGTCGGTATCGCGCTGGATTCCCACCTGCAGGTGGTGGCCCGGCGAGATTTCGCCGGGATGATCTCGGTGGCCGTGCACAGCCCGACCGACACCACCGGATCGGTCACCACGGTGGACCTGGGAAGCCCTGCCGCAGAAGCGATCTGGGTGGTCTAGCGCGCCATCTTGAGGTGCGCACCACCGGTTCGGCGCGGCGCTTCGGTGGCGACAGGCGCCGAATGCACCAACCGCAGCGACGGACGGTCGGGCTGCTCGGGAACCACGATGGCGAGGTCCTCCAACAGCGCAACGCTGAGATCCAACTGCTCGGCGCCGTCCTGCTCGATGGCACCGACGATGGCATCGGTCAGCAGCTCACCGGCCACCTCGGAGGTGACGGTGAGCCGCGAGCCTTCCTCGGCGGGGCTGATCCAGAACGTCAGGCGCGTCCGCATCCCGGACTCACCGGCGCCGATCAGCACCAGCGTCCCGGGGGCGATCGCCGACTCGACCGTCCACTCGACGATATTGGACACCCCGAGCATCACGGTCTCGGCGGTCATCCGGGCGCCGGGCACGAAGCGTGTCCGTGGCTCGGCCACCCAGCGCTGGTGCACCGTCAGCCAGTCCGCCCAGGTGCGCGGATCCGCGAGCACCGACCACAGCGCCGTCGGCGATGCCGACAGGGTGGCGTGACGGGTCACGTGCGCGACCGTCGCGCCGCGGTTCTTCGCCCACGCGGGCTGGTAGTTGAACAGCGGGTGGTCGCAAATCGGTGCATGTGCGCTCATGACTGTTCCAACGCCCGGCGTTCGGCAAAAGTTCGCCGAAAGCCTGGGATTTGGCTAATAAAACCGGCCGGAAACTGACGGCAACCTGATAAGGACGTTTGCGTTGCACAGCTTGGGCGATATCGGAGGTGTGCCGGGGTCCGAAATGCCCCGTTGCGCTGTGTCCCAGCTCGCAGTTTGAGTGAACGGTTGTGCGCCGAACCGGACCTCCGGGCGTCCGTGTGACAGGGTGCCAGAACACGGTTTCAGCAAACCGGCCGCGCGAAGGACCGGTGTACTCACAGGGTGGCCGGCCGCAACACCACCACGGGCCTGGTCCGCGAGGGACCGTCCTCCAGCAGGGCGATCACCCGGCCGTCGGCCGCGGTGGCCGCATAGATCCCCGAGATCCCGGCCGGTTCCAGGGGACGGCCGTGACCGGTGTCGATCACCTGCGACTCGGTGAGATCGCGGCGCGGGAACCCCAGCAGGCAGGCCTGGTCCAGGCTGTAGGACAACCGGGCCTGCCCGGCCAGATCGTCGAGGGTGCGGGCCTCGTCGAGTCCGTAGCGGCCGACCGCGGTGCGGCGCAGCGCCGTCAGGTGCCCGCCCACCCCGAGCGCGTCACCGACATCGCGGGCCAGCGCCCGGATATAGGTCCCCGATGAACAGTCGACCACGACGTCCACGTCGGCGAAACCGGCCTGTCTGCGCACCGTGAGCACATCGAATCGTTCGATGCGCACCGGCCGGGCGGGCAACTCGACCGCGCGGCCCTCGCGGGCCAGCTTGTAGGACCGCTCCCCGGCCACCTTGATCGCACTGACCGCCGAGGGCACCTGATCGATGCTGCCGCGCAGCGCCGACACCGCGGAGGCGATCTGCTCGTCGGTCACCTGCTCGGCCGGGACCGTCTGCAGCACCTCACCCTCGGCGTCCTCGGTGGAGGTGGTCTGCCCGAGGCGGATGGTGGCGGCATACGACTTGTCGGTACCGGTGATCAGACCCAGGATCTTGGTGGCGCGCTCGATGCCGATGACGAGCACCCCGGTGGCCATCGGGTCCAACGTGCCGGCGTGGCCGACCTTGCGGGTGCCGAACAACCGCCGGCAACGGCCGACGACGTCGTGGCTGGTCATCCCGGCCGGCTTGTCGACGATCACCAGACCAGGGGCAGGTGGACCACTCACAGCGTGATCGCCGTGAGCGCGATACCTGCGGCCACCGACCATCGACCATCCAGGGCGGTCAGCGGCGGGCCGTGCTCGGCGGCGGGGTCGATCAGGATGGCCGAGCGGAACGTGCCGGCGCTGCCCGAGGCGTCGAGGGTGAACGTGATGTGGGCATCCTCGAATCCCAGCCAGCGATGCGTCAGCGGGTACCAGGCCTTGTAGGTCGCCTCCTTGGCGCAGAACAGGATGCGATCCCAGTGCAGGCCCGCCGGAAGCGTGGAGAGCTGCGAGCGTTCGACCGGCAGGCTGATCGCGTCCAGCACGCCCTTGGGCAGCACGTCGTGGGGCTCGGCATCGATACCCACCGAACGGATCTCGTCCCGGCGCCCGACCACCGCGCCGCGGAATCCGTCGCAGTGCGTGAGGCTGCCCACGACGCCGTCGGGCCAGCACGGTTCACCCTTGTCGCCCTTGAGGATCGGTACGGGTGCCACCCCGATCTCACCGAGGGCGATGCGCGCACAGTGCCGCACGGTGACGAACTCGTTGCGACGCTTGGCCACCGAACGAGCCACCAGCGGCTCCTCTTCGGGTAACGGCATCAGATCCGGCGGATCGTCGTACAACTCGGCGGTGAACACCCGCTCCGGTACGACCGCGGGGAGCAACATCAGACTCCCCGCCGCGACTTGATCCGGTCCTGCATCTTCTGCGCGTTCTCCCGCATCTCGTCGGTGATCTCGAAGTGTCCCCCGAAGTCGTTGAGATAACCGGGGGCGTACTTCGGGTCCGGCAGGATCTGGCGCAGCCAGCGATAGGGCTTGCGGCGCCGCCATTCTCGGGGATAGCCGACCGACACCTCTTCGAACCGCACCCCGTCATACCAGGTGGTACGCGGAATGTGCAGGTGCCCGTAGACCGAGCAGATGGCGTTGTAGCGGGTGTGCCAATCCGCGGTGGCCGTCGTCCCGCACCACAGCGCGAACTCCGGGTAGAACATCGCATCGCAGGGTTCGCGCACCAGCGGGAAGTGGTTCAGCAACACCGTCGGCGTCATCCAGTCGAGGTCTTCGAGCCGTTTGCGGGTGTGCGCCACCCGGTCACGGCACCAGGCGTCGCGGGTCGCGTACGGCTCGGCCGAGAGCAGGTACTCGTCGGTGCCGACGATATTGCGTTCCTTGGCCAGCGCCAGCCCCTCGGCCTTGGTGGCCGTGCCCTCGGGCAGGAACGAATAGTCGTAGAGCAGGAACATCGGCACGATGGTGGCCGGGCCGCCCTCTTCGTTCCAGACGGGGAACGGATGCTCGGGCGTGACGACGCCCATCTGGTCGCACATGTCGACCAGGTAGTCATACCGGGACCGGCCGAAGATCTGCATCGGGTCCTTGTTGGTGGTCCACAGCTCGTGGTTGCCGGGCACCCAGATGACCTTCGCGAACCGTTTCCGCAGCAGATCGAGCGCCCAGCGGATCTCGTCGGTGCGTTCGCCGACGTCGCCGGCGACGATCAGCCAGTCCTCCGGGCTCGACGGGTACAGCGATTCGGTGACCGGCTTATTACCGGTGTGACCGGTGTGCAGGTCGCTGATCGCCCACAGCACCGGTCGTCGTTGTTCTCGTGACGGCATGGACACAACGGTCCAGCCTACTGGCAGGCCCGGATGTCTTCGAGATGACCGAAGGGGGCAAACTAGAACCTGTTCTCGTTTAGACTCCCGGCAGGGTTCCGCTCGGACCCTCGGGTCGGATGACGATGTATGGGGGTGTGATGGCTGCCAAGCTGCGGCTGTTGTCGGCGCTGTGTGCGCTCGTCGCCGCGGTGATCGTGGTGTGGCAGGCAAATCTGGTCGGGACTCCGGCTCAGGTGCGGGCCAGTGACCTGCCGATGACCAATGTGTCCACGACCATCAAGTGGCCGGTCATCGAGACCGTCGATCCCAAGCCGTTCGACCCCTGCACCGAGATCCCCCTGGACGTCGTGCAGCGGATCGGGCTGGCGGTCACCCCGCCCACACCCGAGGACGGGCTGCGCTGTCACTACGACGCGGGCAACTATCAGATGGCGGTCGAGGCATTCGTCTGGCGGACCTATGAGGCGACCCTGCCCGCCGACGCCGTCGAACTCGACATCGACGGACACCGCGCCGCCCAGTTCTGGATCATGAAGCCGACCGACTGGAACGACCGCTGGTGGGTGACCTGCATGATCGCCTTCAAGACCAGTTACGGCGTGCTGCAGCAGTCGGTGTTCTACTCGCCGATCCATTCGCCGGACCGGCCGGACTGTCTGCAGGTCAACATGCAGCGCGCACACGAACTGGTGCCGTACTACAAGTTCTGAGTCCGCGTAAAGTTCCTTAGGTGAGCTCACGAACCTCGCAGTACGCCCGGCAGGCGCTGAGCAAGACCCTGCGCCTGCCCGCGCCGACCACCGACTACATCGTGCATCGCCGGGTGCCGGTACCCATGCGCGACGGCGTCGAGTTACTGGCCGACCACTACGAACCGCTGACCGCGCGCCCGGCGGGCACCCTGCTGGTGCGCGCACCCTACGGCCGGCGGTTCCCGTTCACCGTGCTGTTCGGCAGCGTCTATGCCACACGCGGATATCACGTCGTATTCCAGAGCGTGCGAGGCACATTCGGCTCCGGTGGCGAGTTCACCCCGATGGTCAACGAGGCCGACGACGGTGCCGACACCGTCGTGTGGCTGCGAAAACAGCCGTGGTTCACCGGCAGCTTCGCCACCATCGGGCTGTCCTATCTGGGGTTCACCCAGTGGGCTCTGCTCACCGATCCACCGCCCGAACTGGCCGCCGCCGTCATCACCGTCGGACCGCACGATTTCGCCCAATCATCCTGGGGCACCGGGTCATTCTCGCTCAACGACTTCCTGGGCTGGAGCGATATGGTCTCCCACCAGGAAGACCCGGGCCTGGCCCGCACGGTGCTCCGCCAGGCCACCGCCGGCCGTCGGGTCGGTGCGGCCGCGCTGAACCTGCCGCTGGGTGCGGGCGGGCGGACGCTGCTCAGAGACGGCGCGCAGTGGTACGAGTCCTGGCTGCAACCCCCCGAGGAGAATCCCGAGCACTGGCGCCGGGTGGCGGCGGCCGAGGCGCTGGACCGGGTGGACATCCCGGTGCTGCTGCTCAGCGGATGGCAGGACCTGTTCCTCGACCAGACCCTGGAGCAGTACCGGCGCCTGCGCGCCCGCGGGGTGCCGACAGCCATGACCATCGGGGCCTGGACGCACACCCAGATGATGACCAAGGGTGGCCCGACGGTCATCCGGGAGACCTTGCAGTGGTTGGACACCCACCTGGCCGGCGGAAGGGATGACCGCCGCAATCCGGTGCGCCTCGACATCCACGGTGACGGCTGGGTCGAGCTGCCCGACTGGCCGCCGGCCACCGTGTCCCGCGATCTGTATCTGCTCGCCGCCGGACGGCTGGGTGACGCGCCGCCCGACGATCCGGGGCTGACGTCGAGCTTCACCTATCAGCCCGCGGACCCCACCCCCACCATCGGGGGGCGGCTGCTGTCCCCCGACGGCGGCTACCGTGACGACTCGGCGCTGGCCGCCCGCCCCGATGTACTCGCGTTCACCGGCGAGCCGTTGCCTGCCGATATCTACACCGTCGGCGTCCCGGTGCTCGAGCTGGCGCATCGTTGCGACAATCCGCATCACGATGTGTTCGTCCGGATCAGTGAAGTCGACGCGCGGGGCCGCTCACACAACGTGAGCGACGGGTACCGCAGATTCTGCGCCGGCACCGAATCCGGCGCGCTGCGTATCGAACTCGACGCCGTCGCCCACCGGTTCGCGGCCGGTTCCCGGATCCGGGTGTCGGTGGCCGGCGGCTCGCATCCGCGGTACGCCCGCAACCTGGGCACCGGCGAGCCCGCGGTCTCGGGTGAGGCGCTGCGGCCGGCCACCCACACGATCACCCATGACGCCCGGTCCAGGCTGATCCTGCCCGCGGCCGCCGGCCCGCCGTCAGCCCACTGAATCGCGCACCCGCCGCGCGACGGCGGTAAGGGTGTCGATGTCGTGCACCGGTGCGGCATAGGAAGTTTCGGGCACCGGCAGCTGCACCCAACTGGCACAGCCGGCATAGTCGGGGCGCCGCGGCAGCGCCACCGGTTCGGTCAGCGCGCGGGCCTGCACCACCAGCACCGTCAACCGGCGCTTCGGGCGGAAATCCAAGCGGTCGGCCCGCACCGATTCCTCGGTCCAGATGTGCAGATCGGCGATGTCGGCGATCGCCTCGGGTCGGTTCACCTCAATGGCGGCAACCACTTTCGCACCAGCGCGCACGATGACGGACTCCTCGGTGCTGTCCGTGGCACATTCGAGCAGCTCGCGATGCTCGGGGCGCACCCGCTGGGCGTGGCTGTGCGCCACCGTCGGGAACAGCAGGAACTCACCGGCCGTCAGCTCGAAGCGTTTCTCGTGGATGCCGCCCTTGCGCAACAGCACCGTCTGGCGGCCGTCGAGCAGCGCGTGCACGGCCGCGCCCCATTCCTTGAGCGCGGTGGTGGTCACAGACCGAGCCGGGCCCGCACCTCGGGGCGGCGTAGCGGCGGCACCGTCTTGGGCGGCTGTCTGCGCGGCGGGAGCTGAGCCAGCAGCCGTTCGGTGGTGGCGGTGACCTCGGCGACGGCGGCCTCGAAGGCGTCGACGTTGGCCGCGGTGGGACGGGTGACACCGCTGATCTTGCGGATGTACTGCCGCGCGGCGGCCTCGATCTCTTCGGATGTCGCTGCCGGTTCCAGACCACGCAGCTCGGTGATGTTTCGGCACATGACCTCCACGATAGGCGCTTGACGGGTGTCGATACGGTGTGGCGATGAGCAATGCCGCCGAGAACGTCCTGCTGATCGACACCACCGACCGGATCCGCACCTTGACCCTGAACCGGCCGCAGTCGCGCAACGCGCTGTCCCTTGCGCTGCGCACCGAACTCTTCGCCGCGCTGCGCGCCGCCGAGGCCGATGACGCCGTCGACGTGGTGATCCTGACCGGCGCCGATCCGGTGTTCTGCGCAGGCCTCGACCTGAAGGAATTGGGCGGCACCACCGAACTACCCGATATCTCGCCCAAATGGCCGACGATGCATAAGCCGGTGATCGGCGCCATCAACGGCGCCGCGGTCACCGGTGGGCTGGAGATCGCGCTCTACTGCGATGTGCTGATCGCCTCGGAGCTGGCCCGCTTCGCCGACACCCACGCCCGGGTCGGGCTGTTGCCCACCTGGGGGCTGTCGGTGCGGCTGCCGCAGAAGGTCGGGGTCGGCATGGCCCGCCGGATGAGCCTGACCGGTGACTACCTGTCGGCGGCCGACGCGCTGCGCACCGGCCTGGTGACCGAGGTCGTCGCCCATGCCGATCTGCTGCCCGCGGCGCGCCGGGTCGCGGCCGCGATCGTGGGCAACAACCAGCGCGCGGTCGGGGCGCTGCTGGACTCGTATCACCGCATCGATGCCGAGCAGACCCAGGCCGGGCTGTGGATCGAGGCCGAGTCGGCGCGGGCCTGGATGGCCGTGGCGACCGGTGACGATATCGCCGCGAGCCGGGCCTCGGTGATGGAACGCGGCAGGTCTCAAGTGCAGGCATAGCGCGCCGAGCAACGGCGAAGGCCGAACTACATGGCTTCAGTCAGGCTGGGTCTGGGCGCACCAGCACTGAAGCTACGTACGATTTCCGGCCGGATCACGTCCTCCGTTTCAGTTTCGCGGCAGGATCGGCCTCACGGCTGAAACCAGGTATGCAGCGATAGCGACAGGAACCCCCGCTCGGCCTGAAACTGCCGGCCCACCACGCACGAGAACCGAGGACTACATGAGCACCCCCACCGCCACCGTCGCCGAGGTGGCCGCGATGATCGACCACACCCTGCTCAAGCCCGAAGCCACCGCCGCCGAAGTCGCGGCCGTGGTGGCCGAGGCCGCCGAACTCGGCACCTACTCGGTGTGCGTGTCACCCTCGGTGTTGCCGATCACCGTGCCCGATGGTCTGAAAATTGCTGTGGTGTGCGGCTTCCCGAGCGGGAAGCACACTTCGGCGGTCAAGGCCGCCGAGGCGGCCGAATCGGTGCGCAACGGCGCCGACGAGATCGACATGGTCATCGATATCGGCGCCGCCAAGGCAGGTGATTTCGACCGGGTGCAGGCCGATATCGCCGCGGTGCGCGCGGCCGCACCCGCCCCGGCGGTGCTCAAGGTGATCATCGAAGCGGCCGCCCTGACCGACGACGAGATCGTCGGCGTCTGCCGGGGCGCGGTCTCCGCGGGCGCCGACTTCGTCAAGACCTCGACCGGATTCCATCCGTCCGGCGGAGCCACCGTGCACGCCGTGGAACTGATGCACCGCACGGTCGCCGACGCCGGACTGGCCGTGAAGGCCTCCGGCGGGGTGCGCACGCTCGAACAGGCACGCGCGATGATCGCCGCCGGGGCCACCCGGCTGGGAGTGTCCGGGTCCCGGGCGCTGCTGTCCTCCGAGGGCGGCGAAGCGTCAGGGTACTGAATCGCCGGAGTGCTCGGCCGCCAGCTCCGCCACACCGGCGCCGCCGGCCAGGCGGTCCAAAGCACCGGTCATCGTGGCGCATTCGCGCGCGGGATGTTCGGTGGGACAGTGCAGGGCATGGGTCAGAAAGCGCTGCGCCCCCCTGGCCCGCTCGATCACCCGGTCCAGTTCGGCGATCTGCTCCTGTACTGCCTCCCGCCAGCGGTCGCCGGGTGCATCGAGCACCGCGGCGGCGGTGTCCAGCGGCAGGCCGAGCTGGTGCACGATCTTGAGGAATGCCAAGCGGCGCATTTCTGCCGGCCCATACATCCGCCGTCCCCCCTGGCGACGGGACGGCCGCACCAGGCCGCGGTCGTCGTAGTAGCGCAGCGCCGAGGGCCGCATCTGCAGTTTCGCCGCCGCCTCACCTATCGGGATCAGATCCATGACCGACATTTGACTTCAACCCGGCTTGAAGCGGCAAGGTCTCGGTATGGGCGATTCGGAGCACGTAGTCAATCATCACGCCGCTCATCCCGGCTTCTCCGGGCTGACCGGCACGCTGTACGGCCTGATCTTCCTGCTCGCCGGTCGACGTAACGCGCGGCGGGCCAACGAGATCGCCGAGGTGGGCGCCGACGATCATGTCGTCGACATCGGTTGCGGGCCCGGCAACGCCGCCCGGCTGGCGGCTCGGCGCGGGGCGCGGGTCACCGCCATCGACCCGTCACGGGCAATGCTGCGGGTCGCCCGCGCCGTCGGCCGCGGTCCGGGCATCGTCTGGTCCGAGGGCAGCGCGGAGACCGTCTCGGTGCCCGACGGCACCGCCACGGTGGTGTGGTCGTTGGCGACGGTGCACCATTGGCGCGATGTGACGAGCGGGCTTTCCGAGGTGCGGCGGGTGCTGGCACCCGGAGGCCGCCTGCTCGTGATCGAACGTCAGTGCTCGCCGGATGCCACCGGGTTCGCCAGTCACGGGTGGACCGCCCTACAGGCCGAGTCGTTTGCCGGCCAATGCCGCAGTGCCGGTCTGACCGACGTGACCGTGCGGGCCGACGACGCGACCTGGGTGGTCTCGGGCTACCGCCGCTGACGTTGCGCCGCCGCCGAACCCGCGGCGCGCAGCCAGTGCAGCGGATCGGCCATCGCGGCCTCCGCCGACCCGGCGATAGCGGTCAACGATACCGCCGGCACCGCGCACCGTGCGGCGACCTGCCCCGCCACCACCAGGGCGGGCACCCCGTGGCGAGCGGCGGCATCCAGCACGTGGCCGACGAGCTTGCCGGTCCACGAGGTGCCGTCGAAGCGGCCCTCGCCGGTGAGCACCAGGTCGGCGGTCGCCAGCTCAGCGTCCAGGCCGGTGAGTTCCGCGATGCGCTGCGAACCAGAGGTCGCATCGGCACCCCAGGCCATCAGGCCGAAGCCGGCGCCACCGGCCGCGCCGGCGCCGGGAGTGTCCGGATCGGCCTGCAGACCAGCGGCATTCAGGATTCGCGCCCAGCGCGCCAGGCCGTCGTCGAGCTGCTCGACATCGACCGGTGTCGCACCCTTCTGTGGGCCGAACACCGCCGCGGCACCCTGCGGACCGCACAGCGGGGCGGCGGTGTCGACCAGCAACTCGACACCGCCGGCCGGCTTGGCGGCCAGTCCGTCGGTGTCGACATACGCGACGGTCTGCAGCCCGCGGGCGCCACGGGCGATCGGTCGTCCCTCCTCGTCGAAAGCCCTGAGCCCCAGCGCCATCAGCGCTCCGGCACCGCCGTCGGTACTGGCCGAGCCGCCCAGACCGATCTGCACCGACCCGGCACCGGCGGCCAGCGCCGCACCGATCAGCCGACCCAGGCCGTGGGTATCGGCGCGCCATGGGTCCAGCCGGTCCAGCAGGCCGATCCCGGAGGGTTCGGCGAGTTCGATGACCGCGCGCTGTCCGTCGTGGCCGAGCAGCCAGCGGGCGGACACCGGCCGGCCGTCGGGTCCGTCGACCTCGCTGTGGCGCCAATGCCAATCTCCGGTCGCCGCGACGGCCGCGCACGTGCCCTCCCCGCCGTCGGCCTGGGGCAGCGCGACGATGTCATCCCGGGGTTGCACCGCCGACCAGCCCGCGGCGAGCGCCGCGGCCACCTCGGCGGCCGCGGCGGTCCCCTTGAACGAATCCGGGGCGATCAGGACCTTCACAGCCCGGGCAGCACCAGGTCGCGGTACCTGTTCTTCATGGTGGTCAGGACGGCGTGGCCGTCGGTCGCCCAGACCTGTTCGTTGAAGATCTCGACCTCGATGTCGCCGTCATACCCGGCCGAGGTCACCAGGGCGGCGATGGCGCCGAAGTCGATGACGCCATCGCCCATCATCCCGCGGGAGACCAGCGGGTCGGCGGCCATCGGGACCAGCCAGTCACAGATCTGGAAGGAACTGATGCGCCCCTGCGCTCCGGCGGTCGCGATACCCGCGGCCAGGTCCGGATCCCACCACACGTGAAAGGTGTCCACGACGACCCCTACCGCGGTCGCGGGGTGCGGGGCGGCCAGGGTCAGCGCCTGGCCCAGCGTCGAGATCACCGCACGGTCGGCACAGAACACCGGATGCAGGGGCTCCAGCGCCAGCCGCACATCGCGCTCTGCGGCGTACGGCACCAAAGTGGCCAACCGGTCGGCCAACCGGGCTCGGGCACCGGGCAGGTCGCGATCGGGGATGCCGCCGGCGACCATGACCAGTTCCGGCGCGCCCAGGGTGGCGGCCTCGTCGATGGCGCGGCGGTTGTCCTGCAGCGCGGCCGCACCGTCCTCGATGCCGGTGAGGAATCCGCCGCGGCACAGACTGGACACCCGAAGACCGTTGTCGCGTACCAGCTTCGCCGCCTCGTCGACACCGACCTCGGCGACCCGGTCGCGCCACAATCCGACCGCGGGCAGACCCGCCGCCGCCGTCGCCTCGACCGCCTGGCGCAGGTTCCAGGACTTCGTGGTCATGGTGTTCAACGACAACCGCGTAAAAGACCCGCTCATCCGTCGACTCCGTTCAGCGCGAGATAGGTGCGCATCCGCGCGGCCGCCAGGGCGGGATCGGCCAGCAGACCGGCCCGGTCGGCGAGCACGAAGAGCTGGCACAGGTGCCCCACCGACCGGCCGGAGGCCAGTCCGTTGACCATCGCGAACCCGGGCTGGTGACCGTTGAGCCAGGACAGGAATGCGATCCCGGTCTTGTAGTAGTAGGTCGGCGCGGCGAAGATGTGCCGGCCCAGTTCCTGGGTGGACGCCAGGATCTCGTGGGCCCGCGCGCTGTCACCGGCGTCGAGTTCCTGCAGGGCGGTCGAGGCCGCGGGGTAGATCGCGGCGAAGATACCCAGCAGGGCATCGGAATGGCCGGTCTCATCGCCGACGATCAGTTCGGGGTAGTTGAAATCATCTCCGGTGTAGAGCCGGACGCCGGTGGGCAGCGCCCGGCGCAGCGCCACCTCGTGCCCGGCGTCCAGCAATGACACCTTGACACCGTCCACCTTGTCGGCGTGGGTCTCGATCAACTCCCGGAACGTGGCTGTCGCCGAGTCGATGTCGGTACTACCCCAGTAGCCGCGCAGCGCGGGGTCGAACATGTCCCCCAGCCAGTGCAGGATCACCGGGCGGTCCAGCTCGGCGAGCAACGAGCCGTACACCGACTGATAGTCCGCGGGCGACTCGGCGATCGTGGCAAGCGCCCGGGAAGCCATCAGGATCACCTGGGCTCCCGCCTCGCGCACCACCTCGATCTGCGCCCGGTAGGCATCGGTGATGGCCACCAAACCCGCTGTCCCGCCGGGAATATCGGCGAGGACCAACTGGTCGGTGCCCGCGCCGCAGGACAGCCGTCCGCCCACGGCGGCCGCTTCGCGGCCACTGCGCGCGATCAGTTCGCGGGTGGCGGTCCAGTCCAGTCCCATACCGCGTTGCGCGGTGTCCATCGCGTCGGCGACGCCCAGACCGTAGGACCACAACTCGTGGCGGTAGGCCATGGTGATGTCCCAGTCCAGGTCGGCGGGTGCGCCGGGGCTGTTGTCGGCGGTCACCTTGGGCACGACATGGGCCGCCGCATAGGCGATCCGGGAGGTGATCGGGCCGCCGGGGCGCCGCCACGGGCCGGGCTCACCGAGAACGTGGGTGCGCAGCACCCCGTCGATGGGCAGCCGCAACGCGGTGGCTCCGGTTTTGATGGTGGCGGTCACAGCACGATCTCCGGGACCTCGAGGCGACGGCCCTCGGCGGAGCTGCGCAGTCCGAGTTCGGCCAGTTGCACACCGCGCGCCGCGGACAGCAGGCCGAACCGGTGGGACCGGCCGGCGACCACATCGCGCAGGTACTCCTCCCACTGCAGCTTGAAGCCGTTGTCGAGTTCCGCGTTGGCCGGGACCTCGAGCCACTGGTCACGGAATTTCTCGGTGACCGGAAGGTCGGGATTCCACACCGGTTTCGGGGTGTGGGCACGCTGCTGGGCGACGCAACCGCGCAGGCCGGCGACTGCGGACCCGTGGGTGCCGTCGATCTGGAACTCGACCAGTTCGTCACGGTGCACCCGCACCGCCCAGGACGAGTTGATCTGGGCGATGACGCCGCCCTCGATCTCGAAGATCCCGTAGGCGGCGTCGTCGGCGGTCGCCGGATAGGCGTTGCCGTGCTCGTCCCAGCGGGTGGGGATGTGGGTGGCGGTGCGCGCGGTCACCGTCTGCACGGTGCCGAGCAGACCTTCCATCACGTAGTTCCAATGGCAGAACATGTCGACGGTGATACCGCCGCCGTCCTCGGCGCGGTAGTTCCAACTCGGCCGCTGGGCGGGCTGGCCGTCACCCTCGAACACCCAGTACCCGAACTCGCCGCGCATCGACAGGATGCGCCCGAAGAAACCCTCGTCGACGAGCCTGCGCAGCTTGACCAGACCCGGCAGGTACAGCTTGTCGTGCACCACCCCGGCCACCACGCCGGCATTCTCCGCCATACGCGCGAGTTCGATTGCTTCGGTGAGGGTTTCGGCCGTCGGCTTCTCGGTGTAGACATGCTTGCCCGCCTTGATGGCGCCCGACAGTGCCTCCATCCGCCGCGAGGTGACCTGCGCGTCGAAGTAGACGTCGACGGTAGGGTCCGCGATCACGGATGCGGTGTCGGTCGTCCAGGAGGCGATGGAATGCGCGGCGGCGAGGTCAGCGATCTTGTCGGCGTTGCGCCCGACCAGGATCGGCTCCACGTCGACACGGGTGCCGTCCTCGAGCAGCAGACCGGTCTCGCGCAGCGGGAGGATGGAGCGCAGCAGGTGTTGGCGGTAGCCCATCCGGCCCGTCACGCCGTTCATGGCGATGCGCAGCGTGCGGCCGCGGGCCGGGAGGTTGTCAGAAGATGTGGCCATGTGCGAATTCCTTGTCTGGTGAAGACGGCGTCTTATCGGGACGATGCGAAATAAGGGGATCCGGCGCCCCACCCGAACTCGTTATCGAG
The DNA here is from genome assembly GCA_030499155.1 of Mycolicibacterium frederiksbergense. GTDB lineage: Bacteria > Actinomycetota > Actinomycetes > Mycobacteriales > Mycobacteriaceae > Mycobacterium > Mycobacterium frederiksbergense_A. The sequence goes on from JAUKNU010000001.1 coordinate 5,082,773, forward strand.
TCGGCGGCGCCGTCAGCACTTCGGAATGCGCTTTCCACGGTAAGCTGTCCAGGCGTTCCGGTCAACCCGGAGTTCGGCGACGAGGGCGGGAGCGGGCATGGCGGCGGTGACTCTGCACGATGTGGCGATGCGGGCCGGCGTATCGCAGGCGACGGCATCGCGCGTGCTCAACGGCTCGAATCGGATTCCCGGGGTCGGGGTGGCCGATCGGGTGCGCGCCGCGGCGCGCGAGCTCGGATACGTGCCGAATGCGCAGGCGCAGGCGCTGGCCCGGGCCTCCACCGGGCTGCTCGGCCTGATCGTGCACGATATCGCCGACCCGTACTTCTCCTCGATCGCGCGCGGCGTGCAGTCCGCCGCACGCGCCGCGCGCAAGCAGGTGCTGCTGGCCGGCACCGACCGTGACTTCGATATCGAACGGGAATCCGTCAGCACCTTCATCTCCCACCGCGCCGATGCCATCGTGCTCGCGGGCTCCCGCCAGAGCGGCGACCTGGACCGCGAGCTGGAAGCCGAGTTCGGCCGTTACCGCGCCAATGGCGGGCGGGTGGTCGTGATCGGCCAGCCACTGGCCTTCGGTGGCGCCGTCGAGCCGGAAAATCACTTTGCCTCAAGCGAATTGGCAGACGCCCTGGTGGCTGCCGGGCACCGGCAGTTCGCCGTGATCGGCGGGCCGGGCAACATCCGGACCTCGGTGGACCGCCGCAACGGTTTCACCGAGGCGCTCGGCAGACACGGGCTGACAACACTGGTGGAGGTGTCCGGAGATTTCACCCGCGACGGCGGCCACTCCGCCGCCCGCAGGCTCGCCGCGGCCCTGGATCTCAGCCCCGGCGGCACCCGGGAACCGGTCTGCGTATTTGCCGTGACCGACGTGATGGCCATCGGGGCCATCGCCGCGTGGCGTGAGCTGGGCCTGAGCGTGCCGCGCGACGTGTGCATCGCCGGCTTCGACGATATCCCGACACTGCGCGACCACACCCCCAGCCTGACCACGGTCGCGCTACCCCTGGAGGAAATCGGCGCGCGCGCAGTCGAATTGGCATTGCGCATCGATACCGACGCCGATGACCTGCGGGAACGGATCCCCGGTCGGATCGTGCTGCGGGACAGCACCCGCCTTGGCTGAGCGGATCCTCAGACGGGCGTCACGTCTCGGTTGACAGTGTGCGCCAGGTCACGTTAGTGTCGGAATCGCTTCGGAAAGCGCATTCCCAACGGGTGCAGGACAGACCCGTTCCACTGCGACCTTGAGGACAATCCATGGCGGTCACCGCATCGGCCCGCGTCCAGTCACCGGACTCCGGCCCGGCCTCCCGGCCGGCTCCCCCACGCGCACGCTGGTCCTTCTCCCCGCGCCGTACCGCGGCCAACCTGTGGCGTCCGGTCCTGCTGGTCATCGCGCTGCTGGCCGGCTGGTGGGCCGTCACCGAGGCCGAACTCGTCGCGCCCTACATCCTGCCCTCCCCCGGTGACACCTGGCAGGCCGCGCAACAGAACGCCGCCTACCTGGCTCAGAACACCTGGGTGACCACCTGGGAGACGGTGATCGGCTTCATCATCGCCACCGTGGTCGGCATCTTCGTCGCCGTGATGATGATCTACTCGTCGAGCTTCGAGAAAACCGTCTACCCGCTGATCCTGTTCGCCCAGGTGGTGCCGAAGATCGCCATTGCACCGCTGTTCATCGTGTGGCTGGGCTTCGGTCCCTCGCCCAAGATCCTGGTCGCCGTGCTGATGGCCTTCTTCCCGATCGTCATCTCCGGATTGGCCGGCCTGCGCTCGGTGGACCCGGAGATCCTGGAGCTCACCTCGACCATGGGCGCCAGCAAGTTCCGGACCTTCATGAAGGTCCGCTTCCCCGCCTCACTGCCCCAGCTCATGTCGGGCCTCAAGGTGGCGGCCACCCTGGCCGTCACCGGTGCGGTGGTCGGCGAATTCGTCGGCGCCAACGAAGGACTCGGCTATGTCATCCTGCAGGCCAACGGAAGCCTGGACACCGCAATGCTGTTCGCCGCACTGATCATCATGTCGCTGCTCGGGATCGTGCTGTTCGCCATCATCGAGATCGCCGAGAAGCTCCTCATCCCCTGGCACGCCTCACGCCGGACCTCCAACTCCGCCTCCACCGCAGCCTGACCCCTTCCGAGAAACCCGATCAGGAGACACCCATGTCGTCATTTACCCGTCGCGTCACCACCGCGGTCGCCGCGACCACCGCCATGCTCACGCTCGCCGCCTGTGGTGGCGGCAGCGGCGGCGAGAACACCCCGGCCGCCGAGGGCGCCGAAGGCACGACGCCGGTCACGCTGATGCTCAACTGGTACCCCTACGGTGAGCACGCCCCCCTCTACTACGGCGTGCAGGAAGGCATTTTCGCCGAGCACGGCATCGACCTGACCATCGACCCCGGCCAGGGCTCCACGCGCACCGCGCAGGCGGTCGGCGGCAAGCAGGTCGACTTCGGCTGGTCCGACACCGCCGCGGTGCTGAGCAACATCGACCAGGGTGTCGACATCAAGAGCGTCGGTGTGTTCCTGCAGACCACGCCGTCGGCGGTCCAGGTCTTCGCGGACTCGGGCATCGAGGAACCCGCGGATCTGGCCGGGCGCACCATCGCCGTCTCGGCCGGCGACGCGCCCACCACCACCTTCCCGATGTTCCTCGCCGATGTCGGCCTGGCGCCCGGCGACGTCAAGGAGCAGAACCTGGACTCCGCGGGCAAGATGGCCGCGCTGATGGCCGGCCGGGTGGACGGACTGATCGGGTTCGCCCACGACCAGGGACCGACCATCGCCAACAAGAGCGGACGCGAGATGCGCTACTTCCGCTACTCCGATGCCGGGCTGAACTTCTTCAGCAACGGTCTGATCAGCCACAATTCGACGATCAACGACGAGCCCGAATTGGTGCAGTCCATGCTCGACGCCGTCAGCGCCTCCTATGCGGCGGCCAAGGAAGATCCCGAGGCCGCGGCCAAGGCCATGGTCGGGGTGGATCCGCAGACCCCGCCGGAGCATGTCCTGCTGCAGCAGTGGCAGGAGACCATCCCGCTGCTGAACACGCCGGCCACCACCGGTAAGGCGCCGGGCACCAACGCCGAAGAGGACTGGACCTCGACCATCGCCACGCTGAGCGAGGCCGGGCTGCTGCAGTCCGCCAAGGCTCCCTCCGAGTACTGGGCGTCGTCGTTCGTTCCCGCGGCCGGACAATAGGGACACCGCAACCATGACCTCCGCAACGATCACCGCACCGAGGACCACCGTGACCTCTGACGCCATCGCCATCGACAACCTCACCGTCACCTTCTCGTCGAAACGGTCCACCGTGACCGCCGTCGACGACGTCAGCCTGCGGGTCACCGACGGTGAATTCGTCTCCATCGCCGGACCATCCGGCTGCGGCAAGTCGACACTGCTCAAGGTGGTGGCCGGTCTGACCGACGCCACTGCGGGCGACGTCCGGCTGCGCGGTAAAGCGGTGCGCGGCCCGCAACGCGAGATCGGCTACGTCTTCCAGCGCGCTGCCCTGCTGGAATGGCGTTCCGTGCGCCGCAATATCCTGCTGCAGGCCGAGATGCGCGGGATGCCGCGCAAGGACGCCCAGGCCCGCTGCGACTACCTGATCGAGATGACCGGGCTCACCGGATTCGAGAACGCCCTGCCGCACGAGTTGTCCGGCGGTATGCAGCAACGCGTTTCGCTGTGCCGCGCACTGCTGCACGAGCCCGGAGTGTTGCTGATGGACGAGCCGTTCGGCGCGCTGGACGCGCTCACCCGGGAAAAGATGAACGTCGAGTTGCACCGCATCTGGCGGGAGACCGGCACCACCGTCGTCCTGGTGACCCATTCGGTGGCCGAGGCGGTCTACCTGGCCAACCGGGTGGTCGTCATGAGCCCGCGGCCGGGCCGCATCGTCGAAACCCTCGATGTCGACCTGCCCGCCGAGCGCGAGTACGCCGAGACCATGGAACGCCCGGAGTTCATCAAGGTGGCCAACCGGGTCCGTGATCTGCTGGGCAGTTCCAGCGCCGCGGACTGACCGTCCCACGCACGATCGCCCGATTCGGTGCGATTCGTCATTCGCGGTTGCATCCGCCGTTCGCCCTCAGCGAACTCATCGCTGTAACGAAAGGTGTTCACCGCACGACGTATTCGATGGGTCGGGGGGCTCGCCAGGAAGGACGGCACACCCCATGCACAAGCGTCATCACCTGCACACCCTGATCCGCCGGCTGACGGTCGGCCTGCTCACCTCGCTGCTGCTCATCGGATCGCTCCAGCCGTCCACCGCGGCGGCGTTCTCCCGCCCCGGCCTGCCGGTGGAGACGCTGATGGTGCCCTCGGCGGCGATGGGCCGCGATATCCCGGTCCGCTTCCAGGGCGGCGGGCCGCGCGCGGTCTACCTACTCGACGGACTGCGGGCCCGCGATGACAACAGCGGTTGGGACATCGAGACCGCGGCCTTCGAGACCTTCTTCGAGTCCGGCGTCTCGGTCGTCATGCCGGTCGGCGGCATGTCCAGCTTTTACACCAACTGGCAGGGGCCGGCCGTCGGCAACGGCACCACCCAGAACTACCAGTGGGAGACCTTCCTGACCTCCGAGTTGCCCGGTTACCTGGCCGCCAACAAGGGCATCTCCCCCACCGGGAACGCCGTGGTGGGACTGTCGATGTCGGGCAGCGCCGCGCTGACATTGGCCGCTTACCATCCCGGCCAGTTCAGCTATGCGGCATCGTTGTCGGGCTATCTCAACCTCTCACAGGGGTTGTGGCCGCTGCTGGTGACCTTCGCCATGGGTGACGCGGGAGGCTTCAACTCGGTGGCCATGTGGGGTCTCGGTGGCGGGCCGGCCTGGCGGCGCAACGACCCCACCGTCAACGTCGGCAAGCTCGTCGCCAACGGCACCCGCATCTGGGTGTACTGCGGCACCGGCCGGCCCGGCGAGCTGGGCGGCGGCGGTGACATCGCCGGGCAGGTGCTCGAGACGATCACCCTGGACAGCAACCGCAACTTCGCCCGCCAGTACCAGAACGCCGGCGGCACCAACGGCACCTTCAATTTCCCGGCCAACGGCACCCACGGCTGGGGTTACTGGGGCGGGCAGCTCAACGCCATGAAGGGCGACATCCAGCGCACCCTGGGCGCTTAGCCGGTACCGGCCACCAGCCAGCGACCCGAGAAGGTGCGCCAACCGACGAAGGCCAGGCGTAGCACCATGAACAGCGACAGGCCCGACCAGATGCCGACCAGCCCCCAGCCGTAGCCGAGTGACAGCCAGATCATGGGCAGGAACCCGAGCAGGGCGCTGGCCAGGGTCGCATTGCGCATGAATCTGGCGTCGCCGGCACCCAGGAGCACGCCGTCGAGGGCGAAGACGATGCCGGCCACGGTCAGCTGCCCGACCAGGAACCACCACGGCACCGCGATCTCGTCGAGGACCGCCTGATCGGTGGTGAACAGTCCCGGCAGCACCGTGGACCCGGCGGCGAACACCAGCGCGAACACCGCGGCCGCCGCGGTGGAGAAGATGGTGACCCGCCACGCGACGAACTTGGCGTGGCCGAACTGGCCCGCGCCCAGTGCGGCGCCGACGAGCGACTGTGCGGCGATGGCCAGTGAATCCAGCACCAGGGCAAGGAAATTCCACAGCTGCAGAACCACCTGGTGGGCGGCCACCGCCGCCGCACCGAACCGCGCGGCAACCGCACCGGCGGATACGAAACAGGCCTGGAATGCCAGCGTCCGCAACGCCAGATCGCGGCCCATCACCAGCTGGGCACGCAACACCGCGGGCTGCACCCGCAGCCCCACCCGCTCGGCGAGCAGCGCCCGGCAGAACAGCACGGCGGCGATCCACTGCCCGATGACATTGGCCACCGCAGATCCGGTCAGCCCCAGCTGCGGCAATCCCAGCCAACCGAACACCAGCGACGGACACAACACCGCCGAAACACCGAAGCCGACAACGACATAGCGCAGCGGGCGGATGGTGTCCTGCACCCCGCGCATCCAGCCGTTACCGGACATCGAGATCATGATGGCCGGCGCCCCGAGGATCGCGACGCGCAGCCAGGGCAGGGCGGTGTCGGCGATCTCACCGCCGCCGGAGATCACATTGAGCACCGGCACGGCCAGCACCTGGACGGCGATCACCACGATCAGCCCCAGCCCCAGCGCCAGCCAGGTGGCCTGCACCCCCTCGCCGACCGCGGCGTCCCGGTCACCGGAGCCGTAGAAGCGCGCCGAGCGGGCCGTGGTGCCATAGGACAGAAAGGTCAGCTGCGAGCTGACCAACGCCAGCACCAACCCGCCGATCGCCAGACCGGCCAGGCTCAGCGCGCCGAGGCGCCCCACGACCGCCAGGTCGAACAGCAGGTAGATGGGTTCGGCGGCAAGCACTCCCAGGGCGGGCAGCGCCAGTCCGGCGATCCGCCGGGCGCTGACGGGTTGGTCAGCCAAGAGCACCCTGCAGGGCGGTGACCACCTCGGCGGCGGAACCGGTCGCCGAGTAGCCGGCGGCCTTGCGATGGCCGCCACCGCCGAAGCGACTGGCCACCGCGGCGATGTCCAGCGACTTCGATCGCATGGACACCGACCAGTGCGCGGGCTCGATCTCCTTGAACACCGCCGCGACCTCGGCCTGGGCGGTGGTCCGCACGATATCGACGATGCTCTCCACTTCCTCCGGCCGCGCCTTGGCCCATTCCTCATGTGCCACAACCGCATAGACCAGGCCGCGCCCGCCGGCGGCCTCCTCCAGCAGCCGAGCCGAGCCGAGCACCCGGGACAGCATCGGCAGCCAGGCGAACGGGTGGGTGTCCATCAGGGTCCGGCTGATACCGGCGTTGTCCACGCCGATGTCGAGCAACCGCGACGCCAGTTGATGTGCCCGTGCACTCGCCCACCGGAAGGAACCGGTGTCGGTGGTCAGCCCGGCATACAGACAATGTGCGACCGCGCGGTCGATCGGCTTGTCCCAGGCGTCCATCAGGTCGGCCACCAGCATGGTGGTCGAATCCGCCTTGGGATCCACGAAATTGGCGGTGCCGAACAAGGTGTTGGAGGCGTGGTGGTCGATCACCAGGACCGCACGCGCCGCAACGGCGAGTTCGCTGAGGCTGCCGAGCCGGTTGACGGTCGGGATGTCCACGGTGACCACCAGGTCGGCGTCGCGGGGTGTGCGCTCGGGGGGCACCAGTAGGTGCCCGCCGGGCAGCGTGCGCAACGACTCGGGGAGCTCGTCCGGCGCGGCGAAGCTCACCACCACCCTCTTGCCCACCCGCTCCAGCACCTGCGCCAGGGCCAGGCCGGCGCCGATGGTGTCGGCATCCGGGTAGACGTGCGCGACGATGACGACGGATTCGGCGCCGCTGAGCACATCGACGGCCCCGGCCGCATCGACACGGGAGCCCACTGAGGGTGTATCAGTCATCGGATCGATCGCCGTCATCGTTGTCCTCGGAGTCGTACGCCTTCGGTCCCCCGCTACCCCCACCTCAGTGACCACGGTACGGGTCGATCCCACCCTTCACGCCGGCACCCTCCTCACAGAAAGGTCCCGCACACCGGGGTGTGCGGGACCTCACTCTGCGTGTCGACGGCCTACGGGGCCGGCGTTCCGGCACCGCCGTTGGTTCCGGGCGTGCCGTCGGCCTGACCGGGCGTGCCGTCGCCGCCATTGCCACCGGTTCCGCCGGTGTTCACGGACGCGCCGCCCACGCCGCCGTTGCCGCCCGCACCGCTGCTGCCGGCGTCGACGAAGGTCCCGCCGGCACCACCGGCACCGCCATCGCCACCACTTCCGATGAGGCCGGCGCCCTGCCTGATGCTCGCCGCGCCGCCCGCGCCGCCGGTACCGCCGGCAGCGCCGTCGACACCCCCGGCACCACCGGCACCACCGTCGCCGCCGCCGGCCTGACCACCGGTGATGACGACGCCGGTCGCCTCGACGATCGCAGCGCCGCCCTGGCCACCGAGACCGCCGACCCCGTCGCCGTCCGCCCCTCGAGCACCCGCAGCGCCACCGATCGCGGTGCTGTCGGTGATCGAGCCCGACACGGTGTTCAGGCTCGCGGCACCGCCGGCGCTGCCGGTCGCCCCGGCACCACCGGTCGCGCTGCCCCCGACGACGGAGTTGTTCTGCCGGGCATTGAGCGTGGCCCCGCCGCCCGCGCCGCCGTTGACGCCATCCAGTCCTGCCCCGCCCGCGCCGCCGGTCGACGCACCCTGCGCGGTGCTGTTGAGGCCGGCGACACCGGAGCTCTGTCCCGAACCGATGGTGGCCTGACCGCCGGCACCGCCGATGGCACCCGTCCCGCTACCGCCGGCACCCGCCGTGACGGTGCCACCGGCGCTGGATCCGTTGCCCTGGGCAGTGATCTGCGCCCGCCCGCCGGCGCCCCCGGTGCCCGCCGACGATCCGGCACCGCCGGCACCGCCGTACGCGGCACCATCGGCAGTCGAACCGGTCCCGGACGCGATGACCGTGGCGAAACCACCTGCACCACCGGTGCCACCGGTCGACGCGGCGCCACCCGCGCCGCCGATGGCCACACCACCGGCCTCGCCGTTGTTGCCGATGCCCGCGGTGAGGCCGGTCTGCACCGTGCCGCCGGCACCGACGCCACCGACACTGCCCGCGCCGTCGGCGTCACCGCCGGCACCACCGATGGCTGTGCCCGACGCGGTGCTACCCGCGCGCTGCGCGAACACTCCGCCCGCAGCGCCGGCACCGCCGACACCACCGTTGGTCCCGTCACCGCCGTTGCCGCCGCGGGCCTCGGCATCGACGACAGCACCACCATTGGTGGCCGAGACGGTGGCTGTGCCGCCGACCCCGCCGATCCCACCGTTGGTATCGCCGATACCCGCGTCACCGCCGGTGGCGGTCGCATCGGTGACGGCGCTGCCGGCTCCGGTCGTCGTGATCGAGGCGTTGCCGCCGGCCGCCCACGCCGAGCCGGCACCGGCAGTCGCCGAACTGTTGCTGATCGAACCCGAGGCGGTGTTGAGACTTGCTGTGCCGCCGACAATTCCGGCCACCCCATCCGCGCCGGTCGCGGTGCTGCCGGTGATCGAATCGTTGTTCTGTCTGGCGGTGATGGTCGCGCCACCACCCGCGCCGCCGTTGACGCCGGCCTGGCCCGACCCGCCGTCACCACCGTTGGCAGTGCCCTGCGCGACGCTGTTCAGACCGGCACCCGAGCTCTGCCCCGCGCCGATGATGGCCTGACCGCCGGCACCGCCGGTCGCACCCACCCCGCTACCGCCGGCACCCGCGGTGACAACGCCACCGGCCAACGATCCGTTTCCGAATGCTGTCAGCTGTGCCCGGCCACCGGCACCACCGGTTCCGCCGGCAGAGCCCGCCCCGCCGGCGCCGCCGTAAGCGCTGCCGTCGGCCGTCGAGTCATTCCCGGAAGCGATGACGGTGGCAAAACCACCGGCGCCACCCACGCCACCGGTCGACGCATCGCCACCGGCTCCGCCGACAGCCAAACCACTGGCGTCGCCGTTGCTGCCGTTGGCATTCCCGGAAAGACCGGTCTGCACCCAGCCGCCCGCACCGGCGCCACCGACACTGCCGGGCCCGTCTGCGGCACCGCCGGCGCCACCGGTGGCTGTGCCCGCGGCGGTACTTCCCGCGCGCTGCGCGAAGACCCCGCCCTCGGCGCCAACGCCGCCGACACCGCCGTTGCTGCCGCCACCACCGGCGCCGCCGGTAGCCACCGCAGCCAGGACAGCACCACCATTGGTGGCCGAGACCGCGCCCACGCCACCGGCGCCGCCGGTACCGGTGCCGGTGGCGTCACCGCCGGCACCGCCGGTCGCCTGGGCGTCGGTGACGGTGCTGCCCGCACCGTCGGCGAGGATCGACGCATTCCCGCCGGTGCCGCCCCTACCGCCGGCCACCGCGGTGGTGCCATCGCCGCCCGTGCCCCCGGCACCGCCTTGTGCGGTGCTGTCGGTGACCACACCACCAGTGGATTCGCGGACCGTGGCGCCGCCGCCACCACCACCGCCCCCGCCGCCCACACCGGGTGCGGCGAGCGTCCCCGCTCCGCCTGCGCCGCCGGTGCCGCCTGCCCCGGCGACCGCCCCGATGCCGATACTGCCGCCGTCCCCGCCGGTCCCGCCCGCGCCGCCATTGCCGTAGCCGGCACCGGTATCGATGACGAGCAGGAACCGGCCCGCACCGCCCGCGCCGCCGACGCCACCCTGTCCGCCGGCGCCGCCGGCACCAGCCGCAAGAGTCTCGGTGCCGGCGAACCCGGCACCACCACGCCCACCACGCCCACCGACACCGGCCAGGCCGCCGAGGCCGATGATCAACGAGCCGACCCCGCCATTGCCGCCGGCACCGCCCATGCCACCCGCACCCGCCGCCGAAATCGCCGTCCCGGCAAGCCCGTTGGCGCCCGCCCCGCCGGCGCCACCGGCGCCGCCGTTGCCGAACAGCGACAGCGCGCCGACGTTGCCGCCCTGGCCGCCTGTCCCGCCGAGGGCGCTCACATCGAGTGCTTGGCCGCCGGCCCCACCGGCACCGCCGTCGCCGAACAACAGCCCGCCGGTGCCGCCGGTTCCGCCGTCGCCACCGGTACCACCCACGCCGCCGGCCCCACCGGTGGCGCCCACGGCGATCAGAGTCCATGCGCCGGCCGCGCCACCGTCGCCGCCCAGGCCACCGACACCGGTCAGGGCCCCGGCACCGCCGACACCACCCGCGCCGCCATCGTCGCCACTACCGCCGGCGCCACCGCGACCACCCGATCCGATGAACGACAGCTGACCGGCGTTGCCCCCGTTTCCGCCGGCACCACCGACGCCGGTCAGGACATCCGCGCCGACGCCGCCACGGCCGCCATTACCGGCGAGCAGCCCGCCCGCACCGCCGTTTCCACCGGCGCCGGCATTGAAGATGATCACCCCGGCCCCGCCGTCACCGCCGTTGCCGATCCAGCCGGCGGACCCACCGTCGCCACCGTTGAAGCCCGTGCCGCCGTCCCCGAACAAGCCGCCGTTGCCGCCCCGGCAGACCACCGCGACGCAGGTCACCGCCGTCCAGGTGTAACCGTTGCCGATGAGCACGCCTCCATCGGGATGGGTGGCCGTGCCGTTGCCGATCAGCAGCACCGGGCCGATCCAGATCTGGAAGGGTGCTCCCGCCGAGCTCGCCACCGCCGGGACTGCGGCCGCATTCACCAGCCCAGGCGGTGCCGTCTCCTCACGACGGACGGCACCCGCCGCGGCGGCCCACATCAACGAGTCCGCGACCGGGGCGCCGGCCGGGTCGGCCGCGCGCCGCGCAGTCGGCTGCGGGGCGGCCACCACCGGCGCCGTGACTGCGGGGGCTGCCGCCTCGGGCACGGCCGCCGGCGCCTCCCTGACCGCGACCGGTTCGTTCGTGTCATCGGCTGCCGGAGCCGACGTCACCTCGGGGGTTGTCGACGAGCCCGACCCGGACGTCGCGGATGGCTTTCTCGCCTCCCGCGGCGAGCGGGACAGCGCGGGCGTGCGGTGGTCTCGACCGGTCCGCGGCCGCACCTTCGGCGGTGACGCGTGCGCGGTGCCCGACGTGCTTTCCTGCGCGGACGAATCTGCCTCGCCTGCCGGCGCACCCTCTGCCGAATCCGCGCTCGGACCCGCCGACGAATCGCTCGAACCTGTGGTGTCGGCAAACGCCACCGGCATCCAGGTCGTGATCGCCGCACCGATGCCCAACGCCACGGCCAAGGCCCCGACCCGGCCGATATAGCGCGCAGGATGGGCATTCACCTTCGGCCGCGCCGCATGTTTTGCTGAAACACGACTCGACGTCACGCTCCCGGGCATCGCATGCTTCGCCATGGTGCGCTTCGATGCGCCACCGAGCGGATTCGTCGAACTCATCAGCAATCCTCTTTTTCGCGGTATGACGCGTCTACTAGCTGCCATCGAGGTTCGATGACCGACTAGCGAAGGACCATATACGCCCAAAACTGCCGGTTCGGGCACTTTCGCAAAATGGCCGTACAGCCTTCGCCCGCAGACCGCTGCCATTAACTGAAAGAGCAAGCTCGGTCGATCACGGCACACTGCCGGCACCCGTGGCGACACCATCGCCAGAGCGGAACTCTGTGGCACCTCGGTTCGACGCGCGCCGAGTGCACGATTCAGCAAATTGCCGGTCTGGCGAATCCGGTCGTGCGCCGACGGGGCTCAACGGTGAAAGGCGTTGGAGAGGGCCACAATCAGGCCCTCAACGACGGAAACGGGAAGGCCGACAAGGCCTTCCCGTTTCCGGTCTGCGAATCAGTGGCGCGGACGGTCAGTTCGGTCGCGGGTCGCCGGCATCCTCGGCATCGGACGTCTCGTCACCCTGCACCGCGGTCACGCGGTACGGGTCGGCCTCGCCCGCCGGTGTGGCGCCTTCCCGGATCCGGGCCAGATCGGCGTCCGCCGCCCGGGCCCGGGCCAGCAGGGCCTCCATATGCGCCGAGGTTTCCGGCACCTTGTCCAGCACGAACGACAGCGTCGGGGTGAAGCGCACTCCGGTGGCCGCGCCGACCTTGCTACGGAGAATGCCCCGGGCCCGCTCAAGCGCCGCCGCCGCACCCTCGTAATCGGGTTCGTCCTGCAGCGTCGCCCCGCGGACCGTGTAGTAGACGGTGGCGTCGTGCAGGTCTCCCGTGACCTTCGTGTCCGTGACGGTCACGAAGGCCAGCGGGGGATCCTTGATCTCGAACTCGATGGCGGTGGCCACGACCGTGCCGATGCGCTTCGACAGCCGCCGTGCACGCCCAACATCAACCATGGCTTAGGTGCGTTCCTTCTCGACGAGTTCGTACGCCTCGATGACGTCGCCCTCTTTGATGTCGTTGTAGGTCAGCGTGAGACCACACTCGTAGCCGTCGCGCACCTCGGTGGCATCGTCCTTCTCCCGCTTCAGCGACGAGATGGTGACCGTCTCGGCGACCACCACGTTGTCCCGCAGCAGGCGCGCCTTCGCGTTGCGGCGCATGATGCCGGAGGTGACCAGGCAGCCGGCGATGTTGCCGACCTTCGACGACCGGAAGATGGCCCGGATCTCGGCGCGGCCGAGTTCCTTCTCCTCGTACACCGGCTTGAGCATGCCCTTGAGCGCGCTCTGGATCTCGTCGATGGCCTGGTAGATCACCGAGTAGTACCGGATGTCGACACCCTCGCGGTTGGCGAGTTCGGTGGCCTTGCCCTCGGAGCGGACGTTGAAGCCGATGATGATGGCATTCGACGCCGACGCCAGGTTGACGTTGGTCTCGGTGACGCCACCGACACCGCGGTCGATGACGCGCAGTTCCACCTCGTCGTCGATCTCGATACCCAGCAGGGCCTCCTCCAGCGCCTCCACGGTGCCGGAGTTGTCGCCCTTGAGGATCAGGTTCAGCTGCGAAGTCTCCTTCAACGCTGCATCGAGATCGTCCAGGCTGATGCGCTTGCGGGTGCGGGCCGCCAGTGCGTTGCGCTTGCGGGCGCTGCGGCGATCGGCGATCTGCCGGGCGATCCGGTCCTCGTCGACCACCAGCAGGTTGTCACCGGCACCGGGCACCGACGTGAAGCCGATGACCTGGACCGGCCGCGACGGCAGCGCCTCGTGGATGTCCTCGCCGTGCTCGTCGACCATGCGGCGCACACGACCGTAGGCATCGCCTGCCACGATCGAGTCGCCGACCCGCAGCGTGCCGCGCTGGATCAGCACGGTGGCCACCGGGCCGCGGCCACGGTCCAGGTGCGCTTCGATCGCCACACCCTGGGCTTCCATATCGGGATTCGCCCGCAGGTCCAGCGACGCGTCGGCGGTCAACAGCACCGCTTCCTCCAGCGCCTGGATGTTGACACCGTTCTTCGCCGAGATGTCGACGAACATGGTGTCGCCGCCGTACTCCTCGGCCACCAGGTTGTATTCGGTGAGCTGCGCCCGGATCTTGGCCGGGTCGGCACCCTCCTTGTCGATCTTGTTGACCGCCACCACGATCGGCACATCGGCCGCCTGCGCGTGGTTGATGGCCTCCACCGTCTGCGGCATGACGCCGTCGTCGGCGGCGACCACCAGGATCGCGATATCGGTGGCCTTGGCACCACGGGCACGCATGGCGGTGAACGCCTCGTGACCGGGGGTGTCGATGAAGGTGATCAGACGCTCGATGCCCTCATGCTCGACCGTGACCTGGTACGCACCGATGTGCTGGGTGATGCCACCGGCTTCGCCCTCGCGCACGCTGGCGTTCCGGATGGTGTCCAGCAGGCGTGTCTTGCCGTGGTCGACGTGACCCATGACGGTGACGACGGGCGGACGGAATTCGAGATCTTCCTCGCCGCCCTCGTCCTCGCCGTAGGTGAGGTCGAAGGACTGCAGCAGCTCGCGGTCCTCGTCCTCCGGGGACACGACCTGCACGACATAGTTCATCTCGCTGCCGAGCAGCTCCAGCGTCGAATCATCCACCGACTGCGTCGCGGTGACCATCTCACCGAGGTTGAACAAGGCCTGCACCAGCGATGCCGGGTTGGCGTTGATCTTGTCGGCGAAGTCCACCAGCGATGCGCCGCGGGCCAGCCGGATGGTCTCACCGTTGCCGTGCGGCAACCGCACACCACCGACGACCGGGGCCTGCATGTTTTCGTATTCGGCGCGTTTTGCCCGCTTCGACTTGCGGCCGCGACGGACCGCGCCGCCGGGGCGACCGAAGGCACCTGCGGCGCCGCCGCGCTGGCCGGGACGGCCACCGCCGCCACCGCCACCGGGACGGCCACGGAAACCACCGGCTGCTGCTCCGCCGGCACCGGCGCCTGCACCGGCACCGCCGCCTGCGCCGCCGCCGCGGTAGTTACCGCCGCCACCGCCACCGGGACGGCCACCGGGAGCCGGACGACCGCCCGGGCCGGGACGCGGGCCACCGGGACGACCGGTCGCGCCGGGACGTGCGCCCGGCGGACGTGGCGGCATATTGCCTGG
>JAUKNU010000001.1:5097753-5245236 GCA_030499155.1 Mycolicibacterium frederiksbergense
GGGGCCTGGGGTGCGGCCGGAGCAGCGGGCGTCGGGGCCTGGGCTGCGGGAGCCGCGGGAGCCGGAGGTGCCTGCGGCGCCGGGGGTGCCGGCGGAGCCTGCGGTGCCGGCTTCGGTCCGGGCTTGGGGCCGCCACCGGCGGATGCCGGCTTGCTGGGCGCTTTGGCTGCGGGAGCATCGGCCGGAGCGGATTTTCCGCCCCCGAACGACTCACGCAGACGGCGCGCGACGGGTGCTTCCACCGTCGACGACGCGGATTTGACGAATTCGCCCTGATCGCTCAGACGGGCGAGAACTTCCTTGCTGGTGACACCGAGTTCCTTAGCCAACTCGTGTACACGGGCCTTACCTGGGGCTGCCACTACTTCTCCTCGTTTGGAGGCGACAGCGGTGGTGGGGCCGCGCCTCGGTTTTAGCTATGACGCATGGTCATCGGGACTTCACGGTGTGCTCATGTTCTTCGCTACCTGTTCTCTAGCCGGTGGGGCCGGATTCCCCAGTGCCTTGGGAGGCGCTGAAGTACTCGACCACCGCGGATGTTTCCGGTGAACCGGTGATGCGCAACGCTCGGACGAACGCTCGCCGGCGAAGTGCCGCATCGAGGCACTGCTGGTCGGGATGCAGCCACGCACCCCGCCCGGGCAGGTTACCCGCTGAGTCCACAGTCACGGCGCAATTGCCGGGCCTGTCGGATACAGCGGCCACTCGAAGCAGTTCGACGGCCAGTTCTCGCTTCCGGCATCCCACACACGTCCGCACCGGTCCGTCTGGGCTCCGATGCGCACGAGCCGGGATGGCCGAAGTCTCGCGCTGGATCACGGCTGAGTCTACCGTTCCCGGACGTCCAGACTTCAATCGCGTGTCGGGATACCTCACCCGGCCGCGGGTTCGGGTGCCGCATCACTGCGGATATCGATGCGCCAGCCGGTGAGTCGGGCCGCCAACCTGGCGTTCTGCCCTTCCTTGCCGATCGCCAGCGACAGCTGGAAGTCCGGCACCACCACCCGGGCCGCCCGGGTGCTCTCGTCGATGACGGTCACCGACACGACCTTGGCCGGCGACAGCGCGTTGGCGACGAACCGGGCCGGGTCCTCGTCGAAATCGATGATGTCGATCTTCTCGCCGGACAGCTCGCTCATCACGTTGCGGACGCGCTGACCCATCGGGCCGATGCACGCCCCCTTGGCGTTCAGGCCCGACACCTTCGAGGCGACGGCGATCTTGGACCGGTGACCGGCCTCCCGTGCCACCGCGATGATGTCCACCGATCCGTCCGCGATCTCGGGCACCTCCAGGGCGAACAGCTTGCGCACGAGGTTCGGGTGGGTGCGGGACAGCTCGATCTTGGGCTCACGGGCACCGCGGGACACCCCGATGACATAGCAGCGCAGCCGGTCGCCGTGCTCATATCCCTCGCCGGGCACCTGCTCGGCGGGACGGATCATGCCGTCGGAGCCCTTGGCCTCGGTGCCGACCCGGACCACCACGTTGCCGCGGGTGTTCTCCCGGGCGTCCCGCTGCACCACGCCGGCGACGATATCGCCCTCCCGCGCCGAGAACTCGCCGTACATCCGCTCGTTCTCGGCGTCGCGCAGCCGCTGCAGGATGACCTGGCGCGCGGTGGTCGCGGCGATCCGGCCGAATCCCTCTGGGGTGTCGTCCCATTCGTTGATCAGATTGCCGTCGTCATCGGTTTCCCTGGCCATCACCTTGACCACACCGGTCTTGCGGTCCACGTCGATACGCGCGTCGGCCTCGTGGCCCTCGGTATGCCGATAGGCGGTCAGCAACGCGGATTTGATGGTGTCCACGACGATATCGACCGAGATTCCCTTGTCGGACTCGATGGCATGAAGCGCCGCCATGTCGATGTTCATTCGTCGCCCCCCTTTCCAGACTGCTCAGATAATTCCAACTCACGCCGATTCGGCGGCGAAAATTCTACTTGCACAAGGGCTTTGGCAATTCCGGCGACCTCGACGGGGCGGACCGCGAAATCCTTACCCACCGCGACCACGAGGTGCACGACACCCTCGGCGGTCTGCCCGATCCGGCCCGTCAGGCTCGATCCGTCGGCGAGTGCGACCTCGACCTTGCGGCCGCGGGACCGCCGGAAGTGCTTCTCGGTGGTCAGCGGCCGGTCGACGCCGCGGGAGGTCACCTCCAGCACGTACGCGCCGTAGTCTCCGGCGGCCTGCTCAGCGGCATCCAGGGCCGCCGAGGCGACTTTCGACAAGGTGGCGATGGCATCCAGATCGACACCGTCCTCGGCGTCGGCGATCACGGTGAGCCGCGGCGGACGGCCACCGCCGAGCACCACATCTTCGACTTCATAGCCGGCCCGGGAGAACTCGCCGTCAAGGAGTTCGATCACCTGCTCCCGCGACGGTAATCGCGCAGACCGCAGCGGGTCATCCGATGCCACGGCGAGCTCCTCATCTTGAGTTGTGCGGACACATTCCCCGGTCGGCTGGACCCGGATCGGTTACCAAACGATACGCCAGGCGCGACGTGCCAATCACCAAACGAGCAGCGCAGGAGAACATGGCAGGATGTGGGCGTGCCGAGTGCCCCACCCACCCTGACCCGGCGCCGCCTGCTGATCGCGGCGGTCCCCGCGACTCTGGCCATGGGACTGCTCGCCGGGACAACGGCCTGCTCACCACCCCCGCCGCCGGCCGATCTGGCCGACCTGCAGACCCAGTTCGACCGCGCGAACGCCGACAGCCTGCTCGCCGGTGAGGCCGCGACAGCACCGCCCGGACGGACGCTCACGCCCGATATCGTGGCCACGCTCACGGCCATCGCCGCCGAGCGCACCGCGCACGCCCGCGCCCTCGCCGACGAGATCACCCGGTTGACCGACGGTGCGGCGCCCACCACGAGTGCCGCGCCGACCACCACCGGCACCACGGCGGCGCCGGCCGCCCCACCGACCGTCACCGCCGTCGCCAAGGCGCTTCGCGAGTCGAGCGAGGACGCCGCCCGGGTCGCCACCCAGATGGCCGGCTACCGGGCCGGGCTGCTGGGCTCCATCGCGGCCTCCTGCACCGCCGCTTATCAAGTGGCACTGGGTGATCCGGAGAAGAAGCGATGACCTCGCCGCAGCCCAGTCCCGATCCGGACCGGCCGGCCGACGCCGCGCAGGCGGCGTTGTTCGACGCGGTCGCGACCGAGCACGGTGCCATCTACGGCTACGGCGTGGTGTCGGCGCATTCCACGCCCGATGACAACGCGCTGGTCGCCGAGGCGATGGCCCAGCACCGGGCACGTCGCGAAGAGGCGCTGGTCATGCTCGCAGAACGGGGGGTGACCGCGCCGCTGCCCGCGGCCGGCTACGAGCTGCCGTTGGAGGTGACCGACCCCGGCGATGCCGCCGAACTGGCGGTGCGGATGGAGTCCGACACCGCCACCGCGTGGCGGGCGGTGACCGAACAGGCCCAGACACCGGAGGATCGCCGCTTCGCGGTGACCGCGATGACGCAGGCCGCGGTGCTGGCCGCCCGGTGGAACCAGGTGCTCGGGGTCCCCCAGATCACCACGGCCTTCCCGGGCGGGCCTGAGACGTCAGGCTAGGCCCGCAGCGCGGCGGCCACCTCGGCGGCGGCACCGTCGGCCGCGAGCTCGCGGGCCTCGCCGGTGAACCGGTTGCGCAGTTCGACCACCCCGTCGGCCCAACCCCGTCCGACCACCACGATCCACGGCATCCCGAGCAGTTCGGCGTCCTTGAACTTGACCCCGGGCGAGGCGGTGCGGTCGTCGAAGAGCACCTCGAATCCCAAGCGGGACAGTTCGCCTGCCAACTCGGTGGCGCCCTCGCGGGCACCGGCATCCTTGTTGGCGATCACGACGTGCACATCGAACGGCGCGACCGAAGCCGGCCAGCGCAGGCCGATCTCGTCGTGCTGCTGTTCGGCGATCACCGCGACCATCCGCGAGACGCCGATGCCGTAGGAGCCCATGGTGAGTCGCACCGGCTTGCCGTTCTCGCCGAGGACATCGGCGCCGAAGGCGTCGGCGTACTTGCGACCCAGCTGGAAGATGTGACCGATCTCGATACCGCGGGCCGAGGTGAGTACCCCGGCGCCGTCCGGTGCGGGATCGCCGTCGCGCACCTCGGCGGCCTCGATGGTGCCGTCGGGGGTGAAGTCGCGGCCGGCAACCAGCCCCACGACGTGCTTGTTGGGCGCGTCGGCGCCGGTGATCCAGGACGTGCCCGATACCACCCGCGGATCCACCAGATAGCGGACACCGTTGTCCTGCAGGGCTTTCGGACCAACATAACCCTTCACCAGGAAGGGATTGGCGGCGAAATCGGCATCCGCGAGGAGCGTGAACTCCGCCGGTTCGAGCGCCGCCCCGAGGCGCTTCTCGTCGATCTCCCGGTCGCCGGGGACGCCGATCCCGAGCAGTTCCCACTCGCCCCCGGGTTCGCGGATCTTCATCAGGACGTTCTTGAGGGTGTCCGCGGCGGTGACCGCGCGCCCGTCGAACTGCGCCAGGTCGGCCGAATTGGCCCAGTCCACCAGGGTCGCGATGGTCGGGGCGTCGGGGGTGTCGTGGACCTGCGCGGCGGGCTGACCCTCGATGGGCACGTCGGCCGGCGCCCGGGTGATCACGGCCTCGACGTTGGCGGCGTACCCGGATTCCAGGCAGCGCACGAAGGTGTCCTCACCGACCTCGCTCTCGGCGAGGAACTCCTCCGACGCGCTGCCGCCCATAGCGCCGGACACCGCCGAGACGATGACGTACTTCACCTTGAGCCGGTTGAAGATGCGTTGATAGGCCTCGCGGTGCGCGTGGTAGGCGGTCTTGAGTCCGTCCTCGTCGACATCGAAGGAGTAGGAGTCCTTCATGACGAACTCGCGGCCGCGCAGAATGCCTGCGCGCGGACGTGCCTCATCGCGGTACTTGGTCTGGATCTGATAGAGCAGCACCGGCAGGTCCTTGTAGGAGGAGTACTCCCCCTTGACCGTCAGGGTGAACAGTTCCTCATGGGTCGGGCCCAGCAGATAGTCGTTGTTGCGCCGGTCCTGCAGCCGGAACAGCGTGTCGCCGTACTCGGTCCACCTGTTGGTGGTCTCGTAGGGGGCGCGCGGCAGCAGCGCGGGCAGCAGGATCTCCTGACCGCCGATCGCGTTCATCTCACTGCGGACGATGTTCTCGATCTTGCGCAGCACCCGCAGGCCCAGCGGCAGCCAGCTGTAGATCCCGGGGCCGACGGCGCGCACGTAACCGGCGCGGATCAGCAGCTTGTGGCTGGGGACTTCGGCGTCTGCGGGATCGTCACGCAGGGTTCGCAGGAACAGCTCGGACATACGGGTGATCACGAGCGGCAAGCCTAGTCGCGCCCCTGCCAGGTGCAGACGCACGCCTCGTTGCCTTCGGCATCGGCGAGCACCCAGAACGCCGGTGCGGCGTGATCGCTGAGCATGACACCGCCCGCCGCCAGCGCTGCCGCGATGCGCGCGGCGGCCACATCGTGCGCGACATCGACATCGAGGTGCATCCGATTGCGGGTCTCATGGCGTGGCGAATCCATCTGCTGGAACCAGATCGCCGGGCCGCGCCCGGCCGGGTCGACCAGGCCATGGTTCAGATCGGTGGTGCTGCGAGCGTCGCGGTAACCCGTCACGGCCTTCCAGAACGGCCGCACCGCGGCGATGTCGAGGGCGTCGATGGAGATCTCGAAGGCATGCAGATCGGGGCCGGGTTCGACAGTCTTGCCCGCGGCCCGCAGCGCTCCGGCCAGCCGGCCGGCCAGATCCAGATCCTGGTCGGTCACCGCGCCGTCGGCCTCGGACTGCAACGTCAGCAGCAAGCGATCCGCGCGCACGTCGAGGGACAGGTGCCCGGATGCGTCCGGGCACGCCGCGACGGCCAGCGCGGCCACCTCGGCGGCCTCGCCCAGCGTGCGCACCCGCACCTGGGCGTGGATCGCCCCGAGGACCAGCCGCCAGCCCAGCGCCCCGGTGGCATCCGAGATCTGCCGCCGGGTCGGGTTCACAGTTCCCCCGCCTCGACGGCATCCTTGGTGTGTTGGGCGCTGGCGATCTGACGGGCCGTGAATCTGATGCCCAGTGCCGCGACACCGACCAGCACCGCGATGCCGGCCACCCACAGCAGCGAGTACGTGTATCCATGCCCGAGGGCGTCGAGTTGGGCGGGCGTCATATCGTGCACCGGTCCTGTCGTCCCGCCCAGATACAGCGTGCGCGAGGTCTGCACGGCCTGGATGACGACGAGCACGATCGGGCCGCCGAGGTTGTAGACCATCAGGGTCACCGCCGACACCGGTCCGATGTCCCGCGGTGCGACGTCGGCGACCGCACACAGCGGCAGCACCACCGAGATCACGCCGATGCCGAGCCCGCCCAGCACGAACAACACCACCAGATCCGGGAAGTAGGGCACGTCGCGTTCCAGCGTCGACCCGAACAGCATGGCGGCCAGCACCAGGCTGCCGGCACCGATGACCAGCCAGCGCGGCGCGAAGCGCGGCGCGAAGCGGGTGGCGGCCAGATTGCCGACACCCATGGCGAGCGCGAACGGGATGAAGCAGATACCGGCGTGCAGCGCGGAGTAGCCGAGCACATCCTGGACCAGCAAGCCGATCATCACGCTGACCGTCAGCATCACGCCACCGGCCAGGAAGTACGCCACGAAGGTCGCGACCCGGCTGGGGTTGTCGAACACCGAGAACGGCACCAGCGGGTTGTCCGCACGGCGCTCGACGATGACGAAGGCGACCAGTGCGAGCACCGTCGCGGCGCCGGCGGCGAACACCCACGGGTCGATCCAGCCGCGCGGCGGGCCCTGGGTGAACACCAGTACCGCCGCGGTGCAGGCCAGCGTCGCCAGCAGCGCGCCGGAGACATCCAGGGTCAGCCGCTCGTGCCGGGTCTCGGCCAGCCACAGCGCGGCGACCACGATGATCGCGATGCCGATCGGCACGTTGATGAGAAAGGCCCAGCGCCACGACAGCTCGGTGAGCGCACCGCCCAGGATGAGCCCGAGTACCGAACCGATGCCCTGCATCGCCGCCGATACCGCCAGCGCCTTGTTCCGGGCGTGCCCGACGGCGTAGGTGGTGGCGATCAGGGCAAGCCCGGTCGGGGCGGCCACCGCGGCGCCAAGCCCTTGCACGCCGCGCGCCGCGATCAGGGTGATCTCATCGGTGGCGACACCGCAGATCAGCGAGGCGATGGTGAAGGTGCCGACGCCGGCCAGGAACGCACGCTTGTGCCCTATCGCATCGCCGATCCGGCCGCCCAGCAGCAGCAGACCACCGAACGCGAGGACATAGGCGGTGATGACCCAGCTCTTGCCGGCATCGGAGAGCGCCAGCTCGGCCTGCATGCGGGGCAGGGCGACGATGACGATGGTGCCGTCGAGGGTGGCCATCAGCTGCATTCCGGTGATGGCCACGATGGCCGGGCCGAGAACGGTTTCCGACAGCCGCGTACCCGAACCCTGCGACCCCGACATGGCTTCCCACCCTACCGATGGGGCCCGACGGAACGTTTATCCACAGGATTCATGCACAGGTGTGGACAAATTACACGGGTGTGATTTCCACGCGCAGCACCAGTGGTGCGCTCGATCTGGCGCAGTAACCGGTCAATACCCTGCAACGCCCGGCACCAAACATGCATTCCGCAAATCTCTGGGAATCCGTTTATGGCGCCGACGGCCGGGCAAGCCGTCTCCCATGACCGATCTGGTTCCGGTGCCCGTCCGGCACCGTCGCATCGTCATCGATGGCGTTGACACGTTCTACCGGGAGGCCGGCCCTGCGGACGCGGAGGTGGTGCTGCTTCCGCACGGATATCCGTGCTCGTCCTACGCGTTCCGCCATCTGCTGCCGGCGCTGGGTGACCGGTGGCGGCTGCTGGCACCCGACCTGCCGGGTTTCGGCTACAGCGCGACACCCGCGCCGCAGGAATTCGGCTACACCTTCGATGCCTACGGCCAGTTCCTCGGAAACTTCGCCGCCGGGCTCGGGTTGGCCTCCTATGCGCTCTGGTTGCACGACTACGGCTCGCAGTTCGGTCTGCACTTGGCGATGTCGGCACCCGACCGTGTCACCGGCCTGATCATCCAGAACGGCGACATCTATCCCGATGCGTTCGGGCCGAAATATGCCTTCCTCGAACGGGCCTGGGAAAATCCGGGACCGCAGGCCAGGCGCACCATCGCCGAACACGTGACGCTGCAGGGCTTCCGCAGTGAGTTCGTCGGCGAACTGCCCGAAGTGCTCGCGGATCGGATCAGCCCCGACCTGTGGACGCTGCACTGGAGTCTGATGGCGACACCGGAACGCATCGCCAACCTGATCCGGCTGCTGGAGGACCAGCCGTCGACATTGCAGCGCTTCGACGCCGAACAGGCCTACCTGCGTGAGCACCGCCCGCCCACCCTGATCGTGTGGGGCGTCAACGACGGCTATATGCCCGAAGCGTCCGCGCGGGCTTATCTACGCGATCTGCCCGAGGCCGAGGTTCACACCTTCGACGGCGGGCATTGGCTGCTGGAGACGCACCTGGGCGAGGTCGTACCGCTGGTGCGGGAGTTCCTCAGCCGTCCAGCTCTCCGGCGTCGATCGCGTCCTTGACCTCCTGGGCGTGTGCCACTTCCTCCGCGGTGTAGCGGATGAACAGCGCCACCGCACCCACCACGACGGCGACCGCGGCCACCCACAGCAGCCCGTAGGTGTAGCCCGCATCGAGGGCGTTGTGCTGCGCCTCGTTCATGTTCTTGACCGGGCCGGTGGTGCCACCGAGGTACAGGGTGCGCGAGGTGATGACGGCCTGGATGATCGCCAGCACCACGGGTCCACCGAGGTTCTGCAGCATCAGCGCGATCGCCGATACCGGACCGATCTCGTCGAAGCCCACCCCGGCGATCGCCGAGACGGTCAGCGGCACCACGATCATGCCGATGCCGAAACCACCGACGGTGATCGGAATGACCAGATTCGGGAAGTACGGGATGTCGCCGTTGAGCGTCGAACCGTAGATCATCGCCGCCAGCACGAACACGCCACCGGCGATCACGATCCACCGCGGCGCGAATCGCGAGACCAGTTGCGAGGACAGGCCCAGGCCGACGCCGAGCGCGACCACGAACGGGATGAAACCGATACCGGCACGCAGCGCGCTGTAGCCCATGATGTCCTGCACGTACAGGCCGATCAGCACGGTCAGGGTGAACATCACGCCGCCGGCCAGGAAGACCGCGATGAAGGTGGCCACCCGGTTGCGGTCACGGAACAGCGAGAACGGCACCACCGGGTTCTCCGCCGTGCGTTCGACGTAGAGGAACGCGAGTCCGAAAATGCAGGCCGCGGCGCCGGAGCCCAGCGTCAGCGGCGACAGCCAGCCCTTCTCCGGGCCCATCGAGAATCCGAACACCGCGGCGGTGCAGAACAGCGTCGCGAGGATCGCGCCGGTGGCGTCCAGCTTCATCCGGGCGCGGTGGGTCTCGGTCAGGTGGGTGCGGGCCAGGTAGAGCATGATCAGGCCGATCGGCACGTTCACCAGGAACGCCCAGCGCCACGACACCTCGGTGAGCGCGCCGCCGACGACCAGGCCCATGACCGAGCCGACGCCGGTCATGGCGGCGAACACGGCGGTGGCCGAGTTACGGGCCGGCCCCTTGGGGAAGGTGGTGGCGATCAGCGCGAGGCCGGTCGGCGAGGCGATGGCGGCGCCGACGCCCTGCAGCAGGCGCGCGATCACCAGGGTGGCCTCGTCCCACGCGACACCGCACAGCACCGAGGCAATGGTGAAGAGTGCGACACCGACGATGAAGGTGCGTTTGCGGCCGATGGTGTCGCCGAGGCGTCCACCCAGCAACATCAGGCCGCCGAAGGTCAGCACATAGGCCGTGATGACCCAGCTGCGACCTGCATCGGAGAGGCCCAGTTCGTCCTGGATCTTAGGAAGAGCCACGATCGCGACGGTGCTGTCCATCGTCGCGAGCAGCTGCATACCACCGATGGCAATGACCGCGGCAATGAAGTTCCAGGGCGGCACCCATGCCGGTAACCTGCTGTTTTGCCGCATGTCCCCCCGGCCGACGTGTACTGGAAGGGCCCGGTTGCTGCCATCTGCGTCGTCCCGGCGGCTGGATTTGCGCCCAGCGTCGTTGAGAGCAGTCATACCGGGTTACCTTACAGTAATCTTAAGAATCCTTTAACTGCCGAAGCCCGCCACGGGCCCGATCACGATGATTGCGGGCGGTCGAATCCCCTCCGAACGCACCCTCTCGCCGACGTCGGCAAGCGTGGCGCGCACCGTCCGCTGGGCGGCCGTCGTGCCGTGCTGCACCACCATCACCGGCGTATCCGCAGGTCTACCGCCCGCCAGCAGCGCACCGGCGAACAGCTCGATGCGTTCGACGGCCATCAACAGCACGATCGTGCCCGACATCGCGGCCAGCGCATCCCAATTCACTAACGATTCGGGATGGTCCGGCGCAACATGGCCGCTGACCACCACGAACTCATGGGTGACGTGCCGGTGGGTGACCGGAATGCCGGCCAGGGCGGGAACCGCTATGGCACTGGTCACACCCGGCACGACGGTGACCGGAACACCGGCCTCGGCGCACGCGATGACCTCTTCATAGCCGCGGGCGAAGACGAACGGGTCCCCGCCCTTGAGCCGGACGACGAACTTGCCGGCCTTGGCGCGCTCGATCAGGACATTGTTGATGGCCTCCTGCGCCATCGCGCGGCCGTACGGGATCTTCGCGGCGTCGATCACCTCGACGTGCGGCCCCAGTTCGGCGAGCAGCTCCGGCGGGGCAAGCCGGTCGGCGACCACCACATCGGCGTGCGCCAGCAGCCGCCGGCCCCGCACCGTGATCAGCTCCGGGTCCCCCGGGCCGCCACCGACCAGCGCCACACCCTCGCGCACCACATCGTCGGAGTCCCCGCTGCGGTCGGCGATGGCCCCGGTCTGCAGGGCTTCGTGGATGGCGGTGCGGATACCCGCGGAACGTCGGTGCTCACCGCCGGCCAGCACGCCGACCGACAGGCCGTCGTGGTCGAAGGTGGCGGGCGTGACCGCGGTGCCCTCGATGGCCACGTCGGCACGCACACAGAAGATGCGGCGACGTTCGGCACCCGCCACGATCGCGGCGTTGACGTCCGGGTCATCGGTGGCGGCCAGCACATACCAGGCGCCGTCGAGATCTTCGTCACGGAAGTCGCGCAACTCCAACGTCATCGGCGCGAACGCCTCCACCGACGGGGTGGCGGCACGGGTGATCACATGGACATCGGCACCGGCGGCGATCAGCAGCGGCAGCCGCCGTTGGGCCACCGTGCCGCCGCCCACCACGACGACCTTGCGGCCTTCCAGACGCAGGCCGACCAGGTAGGCGTTCTCTGTCACCCGCCGAGCTTAAAGGTTGCGGCCGCCGCGACGAAGCGGGAGCTGGCCTGCGGGTGCGCCGCCGGGTGGGTGTGCAGGTACCCGGCGTGCACACCACCGTGCACCACACCGTCGCCGGCGCGCCGGCCGGTTGCCGAGCTGTAACCCCAGGCGCTCGGATAGTCCTCACCGAAAGTCACTGCAGTGCGGTGAAATTCGTGTCCACTGACCCGCTCACCGACGGTGTGCAGCGGCGATTCGGTGACCGCCACGGCATCCCGGTAGCCCAGGGTGAGACGCTCGGTGAATCGCGCCGAACCGGCCAGCACCCCGCACATCGGCACCCCGTCGAGATCCTCGACCAGATAGGTCAGGCCGGCGCATTCGGCGTGCACCGGGGCGCCCGCTGCCGCCAACGCCCGGATCTGGCCGCGCACGGTCTCGTTGGCCGACAGTTCGGCGGTGAACTGTTCGGGGAAGCCTCCCGGGATGACCAGGGCGGCGGTGTCTTCGGGCAGCTCATCGAGCAGCGGATCGAAGTCGACGACGTCGGCGCCGGCAGCGGTCAGCAGTTCGCGGTGCTCGGCGTAGCCGAAACTGAATGCCCGCCCCGCGGCCAGTGCGACGGTCACCCCGGCGGTCCGGGGCGGGCGCAAACCCGGTGACCAGGCTTCGGCGCCGACATTGCTCGCGGCGGCGGCGACCAGGGCCGCGATGTCGATGTGCTCGGCCACCAGATCCGTCATCGCCGCGACGGCACGATCGGCGAGCGCGCCGTACTCGACGGCGGTGACCAGACCGAGGTGGCGTGAGGGCACCTCGAGTTCGGCGGTGCGCGGAATCGCCCCGAGCACCGGCACCCCGGCCTGTTCGCACGCCTGGCGCAGCACCTGCTCATGGCGCGGAGAACCGACCCGGTTCAAGATCACCCCGGCCATCCGGATGGATGTGTCGTACGTCGAAAAGCCGTGCAGCAGAGCAGCAATGCTGTGACTCTGACCCCGCGCATCGACCACCAGCACGACGGGAGCGCCGAGCAGCCCCGCGACGTGTGCGGTGGACCCGCGCGCCGGGCCCACCCCGTCCTCGGCGATCCGGCCGTCGAACAGCCCCATCACCCCTTCGACGACCGCGATATCGGCTCCGGCGGTGCCGTGCCGGTACAGCGGGCCGATCAACGACTCCCCCAGCATCACCGCGTCCAGATTGCGGCCGGGCAGCCCGGTGGCCAGGGCGTGATAGCCCGGATCGATGAAGTCGGGTCCCACCTTGAACGGTGCGACCCGGTGCCCGGCACGCCGCAGCGCCCCCATCAACCCCGTTGCCACGGTGGTCTTTCCGCTTCCCGATGCGGGAGCGGCGATGATGACGGCGGGGACGCTCACCATTCGATGCCGCGCTGACCCTTGCGGCCGGCGTCCATCGGGTGTTTGACCTTGGTCATCTCGGTCACCAGATCGGCGGCCTCGATCAGCGCCTGCGGGGCGTCCCGGCCGGTGATCACCACGTGCTGGTTGCCCGGCCGGTCGGCCAGCGTCGCGATCACCTCATCGGTGGCGATCCAGCCCCACTTGAGCGGGTAGGTGAACTCGTCGAGCACATAGAAGTCGTGGCTCTGCTCGGCGATCCGGCGTTTGATCTCGGCCCACCCGTCGCGCGCGGTTTCCGCGTGGTCGACGTCGCTGCCCTGCTTGCGCGTCCACGACCAGCCCGAGCCCATCTTGTGCCACTGCACGGCCCCACCTGTGCCGTGCTCGTCGTGGAGCCGGCCGAGCTCCCGAAAAGCGCTCTCCTCGCCGACTTTCCATTTGGCACTTTTCACGAACTGGAACACCGCGATGTCGAAACCCTGGTTCCAGGCCCGCAACGCCATGCCGAACGCCGCGGTCGACTTGCCCTTGCCGGGACCGGTGTGCACTGCCAGCAACGGCGCATTACGGCGCGCCCTGGTGGTCAGCCCGTCATTGGGCACGGTCAGCGGTTGTCCCTGTGGCACGGTGTCTCCTACGCAGCGGTCTTGACCAACGATGTCAGCTCGCCGGCCTGCAGCTGGGCCAGTCGCACGGCGGGCGCTTCCAGCTGACGGGCCAACTGCTCGGCCAAACCCAGACGCACAAACGATGTCTCGCAGTCCACCACGACGGCCGCGGCACCCTCGGCGACCAACAGGCCGGCGGCGGTCCGGGTCCGGCCCAGCGGGTCCGGTCCCCCGGTGGCCCGCCCGTCGGTGAGCACCACGACCAGCGGGCGGCGGGCCCGGTCGCGCGCCTTCTCGCGCAGCACCACGTCGCGGGCGGCCAGCAATCCCTGTGCCAGTGGCGTTTTGCCGCCGGTGTCAAAGCGGGCCAGGCGCTGTCCGGCGATGTACACCGAGGAGGTGGGTGGGAGCAGCACGTCGGCGCGCTGGCCACGGAAGGTGATCACCGCGACCTTGTCGCGGCGCTGGTAGGCATCGCGCAACAGCGACAGCGTGGCCCCGCCGACAGCGGACATCCGGTCCCGCGCGGCCATCGACCCGGAGGCGTCGACGACGAAGATCACCAGGTTGCCTTCCCGGCCCTCCCGCACGGCACGGCGGACATCGTCGGGCCGCACCTGCGGGCGGCCCGGCCGGCGCTGGTTGTTGACCGCGGCCAACAGGGTCGCGAACACGTGGGTGCCGTGCCCCTCGCCGGGCACCTCGGTGGAGCCCACGGTGCTTCCGGTGCGGTTGCGGGCCCGGGAACGGCGGCCCGGGGCACCCTCACCGATCCCGGGCACCACCAGCGCCTTGGTCCGGAAGGTGGCCGACGGCGGCGCGCTGGTCCGGGTCGGCGGCGCGCCGTTGCGCTTCGGCGCCTCGGATGGCTCACCGGTCTGCCCGCTGCTCTGCGAATCCCCTTGCGGGGCGGGGCCGTCCGTCGGGGCGTCCGATCCGCCACCGCCCGGCGGCTCGGGATCGGGTTCGGGGTCCTCGGGTGCCTCTTCGGTCTGCGAGAGCGCCTCGTCGAGGCGTTCGGGGTCCAGGCCCGGGTCGTCGAAGGGATCGCGCCGGCGCCGGTGCGGCAGTGCCAGTTCGGCCGCCACCCGGATGTCCTCCTCCTGCACGGTGCAACTGCCCCGCCAGGCCGCGTGGGCCACCGCGGTGCGCGCGAGCACCAGGTCGGCGCGCATGCCGTCCACGTCGAAGGCCGCACACAGGGCCGCGATGCGCCGTAACTCGTTGTCCGGCAACACCACGTCGGCCACCGCCAGCCGCGCGTCGGCGATCCGCGAGGCCAGCTCGGCATCGGCATCGGCATAGCGGGCGGCGAACCCGGCCGGATCGGCCTCGAAGGCCAGCCGGGAGCGGATCACCTCGACCCGCACATCGACATCGCGTGAGGCGGCCACGTCGACGGTCAGCCCGAAACGGTCGAGCAACTGCGGGCGCAGCTCCCCCTCCTCGGGATTCATGGTGCCGATCAACACGAAACGCGCATCATGGGAATGCGATACGCCGTCGCGTTCGATGTGCACCCGGCCCATCGCGGCCGCGTCGAGCAACACATCGACGAGGTGGTCGTGCAGCAGGTTGACCTCGTCGACGTACAACACGCCGCCGTGGGCGCGGGCCAGCAGGCCCGGCGAGAACGCGTGCTCGCCGTCGCGCAGCACCTTCTGCAGGTCCAGTGATCCGACCACCCGGTCCTCGGTCGCGCCGATCGGCAGTTCCACGAGACGCGCGTCATCGTCGACCTGGGCCAGCACCGTTGCCAGGGCACGCACCGCGGTCGACTTCGCGGTGCCCTTCTCCCCACGGATCAGCACGCCGCCGATATCGGGGCGCACCGCGCAGAGCACCAGCGCCAGCCGCAGCCGGTCATGGCCCACCAACGCGCTGAACGGATAGTGAGTGATGATCACAGCGCCACCGCTCCCGGCCGGATCATCGGCACGTGCGGGATGCCGTCCTCCAGATACTCGTCGCCGTCGCGCACGAACCCGTGCGCGCCGTACATGTCCTGCAGATAGGTCTGGGCGTCGATGCGGCACGGATAATTGCCCACCTCGGCGATGGCGGCCTGCATCAGCCGTGCGGTGTGTCCGTGCCCGCGGTCGGCACGTTTGGTGCACACCCGCCCGATCCGGAACACCTTTTCCCCACCCGGATGTTCCTCCATCAGGCGCAACGTCGAGATCACCTGCGTGCCCTCACCTTCCAGCCAGAAATGGCGGGTCTCGGCGAGCAGATCGCGGCCGTCGAGTTCCGGGTACGGGCAGGCCTGCTCCACGACGAAAACCTCGACACGCAACTTGAGCAGCTCATAGAGCGTGGCAGCGTCCAGATCCTTGGCCCAGCTTCGGCGCAGCGCGACCGTCATACGGGCGCGGGAGCATCCAGCTTGAGGACCTTGGTGCCGTAATCCCAGACCTCGTGGAACAGCGCGGGCTCGGTCGACAACTTCGTACCGAGCGACGGGACCATCTCCTTGAGTTTGGGCAGCCAGCTTTGGTACTGGTCGGCGAAGCAACGCTCCATGACCTCCAGCATGGCGGGCACGGCCGTCGAGGCACCCGGTGAGGCGCCCAGCAGACCGGCGATGGTGCCGTCACCGGCAGTGAGCACGGTGGTGCCGAATTCGAGCACGCCACCGGCGCCCTTGCGGCGGATCACCTGGACCCGCTGACCGGCGATGTCCAACTCCCAGTCGGAATCGACTGCGCTGGGCGCGAATTCGCGCAGCGTGTCGACGCGCGCACTCTCACTCAGCAGCAGCTGGCCGATCAGGTACTTCAACAGGCCGGTCTCGGTCAGACCGACGCCCAGCATCGAGGCCAGGTTGTTGGGCTTGACCGACAACGGCAGGTCGGTGACCTTGCCTTGCTTGAGGAACTTCGGCGACCACCCGGCGAACGGGCCGAACAGCAGCCAGGACTTGTGGTTGATGACGCGAGTGTCCAAGTGCGGCACCGACATCGGCGGGGCCCCCAGCGGGGGCAGACCGTACACCTTGGCCTGGTGGGCGGCGGCCAGCTCAGGGTTTCCGGTGCGCAGGAACGCGCCTCCGACCGGGAAACCACCGAAACCGTGGGCCTCCGGGATGCCGGCCTTCTGCAGCAACGGCAGCGCGCCGCCACCGGCGCCGACGAAGACGAACTTGGCGTTGATCTTGCTCTTGGCGCGGGTGCGCCGGTTGACGACCTTCACCGTCCAGCTGCCGTCGGACTCCTTGTGCAGATCACGCACGTCGTGACCGAACAGCGTGGTCATACCGTGGGTGGCGGAGTAGCCGATCAGCTGACGTGACAACGACCCGAAGTCGACATCGGTGCCGGCCTGCGTCCAGTTCAGTGCGACCGGGTCACTGAAGTCCCGTTTGGCGGCCATCAGCGGAAGCCGGCGGGCGAACTCGTCCTTGTCGTCGATGTACTCCATCGAGGCGAACAGCGGGTTGGTCACCAGCGCCTCGTAACGAGCCTTCAGGTACTCGGCGTTCGCCGCACCGTGCACGAAGCTCACGTGCGGGATCGGGTTGAGGAAGCTGCGCACGTCGGGCAGCACCCCGTTCTCGACGGCGTAGGCCCAGAACTGCCGCGACACCTGGAACTGCTCGTTGACGGTGATCGCCTTGGCGGTGTCGATGGTGCCGTCGGACTTCTGCGGCGTGTAGTTCAGCTCACACAGCGCGGAGTGCCCGGTGCCGGCGTTGTTCCACGGATCGCTGCTCTCGGCGGCCGCACCGTCGAGGCGCTCGATCATCGTGATCGACCAGTCGGGTTCCAGGAGGCGCAGCAGCGCACCGAGCGTGGCGCTCATGATTCCGGCGCCGACGAGCACGACGTCTGTCTTGGCTACTTTCGGGTCAGACACGCAATAAGGTTATCCCGCCGGTGGCAGGGCAAGCGGTCGGGCCGGGCAGGTCACTACAGTGGCTAGCGTGACCGGCTGGGAGCCCGACGTATTACCTGGCTATTGGCAGCAGCCGCTGGCCCTCGGCGCCGATCCCGATGGGGAGGGCGACCTGGTCGCCACCCTCATTTCGCGCGGTGAACCGCCGCGGAACGATCGCCGCCCGGACCGTGCGGTGCTGTTGGTGCACGGCTACACCGACTACTTCTTCCACACCGAACTGGCCGACCACTTCACCGCACGTGGGTTCGCCTGCTACGCCCTGGACCTGCCCAAGTGCGGCCGGTCCCGGCGGGACGGCCAGACCCCGCATTTCACCTCCAACCTGGCGCACTATGACGGCGCGCTGGAGGCGGCGCTGGAGGCCATCGGTGCCGCCGACGTGCTGATGTACGGGCATTCCGCGGGCGGGCTGATCGTGTCGCTGTGGCTGGACCGCCTGCGCCGGCGCTCAGCGACGGCCCCGATCAGCGGCCTGGTGCTCAACAGCCCGTTCTTCGATCTGCACGGGCCGGCGATCCTGCGCACCCCGCCGACATCGGCGGCGCTCATCGCGCTGGCCCGGTTCCGCAGAATGCAGGTGGTGCGCAAACCGACCACAGGTGGGTACGGCACCACCCTGCACCGCGACTTCGCCGGAGAGTTCGACTACAACCTGGACTGGAAGCCGGTAGGCGGATTCCCGGTCACCTTCGGCTGGATCAACGCGATCCGGCGCGGGCAGAAGCGCCTGCACCGCGGCCTGGACGTCGGGGTGCCGAGCCTGATCCTGCGGTCGGACCGCAGCGTCACCGAGGCCGGCGATCCCGATCTGATCCAGCGCGGCGATGCGGTGCTGGACGTTTCGCAGATCGCCCGCTGGGCGGGCTGCGTGGGCGACCGGCTTACGGTGGTCCCGATCACCGACGCGAAACACGATGTGTTTCTATCGGTCGCCGAGCCCAAGGCGACCGCCTACCACGAACTCGACACCTGGCTGGACTGGTATCTCAAGACCGGGACGTCATCGACCACACCACATTCCGGATAAGGCGGCCCAGCGTGGAGCACTACGACCTGACCATCATCGGCACCGGTTCGGGCAACAGCATCCCCGATCCCGGGTTCGACGCCCGGTACGGCGATATGCGGGTCGCGATCTGCGAGCAGGGCACCTTCGGCGGCACCTGCCTCAACGTCGGCTGCATCCCGACCAAGATGTTCGTCTACGCCGCGGAGGTCGCCCAGACGGTGCGGGAGAGCTCGCGCTACGGCATCGACGCGCATGTCGACAAGGTGCGCTGGCCCGACATCGTCTCCCGGGTGTTCGGCCGCATCGATCCGATCGCCGCCGGGGGCGAGGCCTACAAGCGGAGTCTGCCCAACATCGACGTGTATGGCAGCCACACCCGGTTCACCGGCACCGCCGACGGCCGCTACACGCTGCGCACCGAGGACGGCGCCGAGTTCAGCTCGGATCAGGTGGTGATCGCCGCCGGCGCCCGTGCCGTCGTGCCCCCGGCCATCACCGACTGCGGGGTGCGGTACTACACCAGTGACGACATCATGCGGATCAGCGCGCTGCCCGATCATCTGGTGATCGTGGGCGGCGGTTTCGTGGCCGCGGAGTTCGCCCACGTGTTCTCCTCGCTCGGGGTCAAAGTGACCATCGTGGTGCGCGGGCCCGGAATGCTGACTCACTGCGACGAGACGATCTGCCACCGGTTCAGCGATCTGGCAGCGGCCAAATGGGACCTGCGGCCCCACACCAATGTCGTCGGATCCCGCCCGTGCAGCGGCGACGGTATCGTGCTGACGCTCGACGACGGCTCCGAGTTGGCGGCCGACATGTTGCTGGTGGCTACCGGTCGCCGGCCGAACGGCGACCTGCTGGACGCCGACCTGGCCGGGATCGAGCTCGACCACAGCATGGTCGTGGTCGACGAGTACCAGCGCACCTCCGCGCGCGGGGTGTGGGCGCTGGGCGACGTGTCCTCGGCCTATCAGCTCAAGCATGTGGCCAACCACGAGATGCGGGTGGTCCGGCACAACCTGCTGCGGGACTGGGACGACACTGCGGGCATGGTCGCCAGTGATCACCGGTTCGTACCGTCGGCGGTTTTCACCGACCCCCAGATCGCCACCGTCGGACTCACCGAGGCCGAGGCCCGCGAGGCCGGCCACGACATCGTGGTCAAGGTGCAGGATTACGGCGCCACCGCCTACGGGTGGGCCATGGAGGATCACACCGGGGTCGCGAAACTGATCGCCGACCGTGGCACCGGCATGCTGCTGGGCGCGCACATCATGGGGCATCAGGCATCGTCGATCATCCAGCCGCTGATCCAGGCGATGAGCTTCGGTCAGACCGCCAAAGAGGTTGCCACCGGACAGTATTGGATTCACCCCGCACTGCCCGAGGTCATCGAGAACGCGCTGCTCGGCCTGCTGGACTGAGCTCAGCGCCGAGTCGCGGTGACCAGGAGGTACTCGGCCTCCCACCGACCGTCGTCTTGGGTCGAGGCCAGGAAATCGAGAAAGGCGTCATCCAGCGCGGCGACCTGTTCGGGCTTGTCGGCGTTGTAGGCGTACACCGCGATGGTGGGCCCGTAGTTGCGTTTCCAGTACTCGCGGAACTCCAGCGGCCCGCTGCACCGATCCAGCACCACCGTCCGGCGCCGCATGCTGACATCGGCGACCCGGTCGCCGAACAAATCGGTCACATGCGCTTCGTCGCCCCACAGCGGTGCCGGACTCGCACCGGGAGGTGGCGGCGGCGCGAAGGGTTTCATGGTGGCGAACAGTTGCCCGATGAAACCCGTTGGAGTCCAGTTGATCAGCCCTATCGTGCCGCCCGGACGGCATACCCGCACCAGTTCGTCGGCGCTGCGCTGGTGCCGGGGCGCGAACATGACGCCGACGCAGGACATCACGATGTCGAAGGCGTCGTCCTCGAACGGCAGCGCCTCCGCATCGGCCTCCTGCCAGTCCAGTTCCACGCCCTGTGCGGCCGCGCGGGCACGGCCCGCCGCGAACAGTTCGGGGGTGAGGTCGGCGGCGGTCACCGTTGCCCCCGCCCGCGCCGCCGGGATGGCGGCATTTCCCGCGCCCGCGGCGACGTCGAGAACCCGGTCACCGGCGCCGACGCGGCAGGCCCGCACCAGTTCGGGGCCGAGTTCGGGGATGAGTTCGGTGGCGACCGCGACATAGTCGCCGGATGCCCACAGTGCACGGTGCTTGATCTTGAGGGCGCGGTCGACGTCGGCCGCGTCGGATTCGGTGGTGTTCATGAACCCATGGTGATCCGAATGCGGCCGGATATGTCCGAATTCGCGGGTCAGGTGTGACCGGCACCGATCCAGTGCAGCAGGTCGTGCACGATCTCGTCGGCCAGCCGGTAGCTGACCGAACGGCCCGTCCGGCTGCTGGTCACCCAGCCCTGCCCGCGCAGCACCCGAAGCGCCTGGGACACCGCGTTTTCCGACCGTCCCAGCGCGGCGGCCAGGTCGCTGACGCAAATGCCGGGCACCCGGTGCAGGCTGAGCAGGATCTCCAGGCGATGCGGATCCGACAGCAGATCGAACCGGCGCGCCCATTCGGAGGTGTCGACGTCGGCAAGCGCCGATGACGCCTTCTGCACCACCGACGCATCCTCCATATCAGGCAATCTAATACCGGTCAGTCCAGGAAGCCGTGCAGCAGCGCCGCCGAGCCGGCCAGGTGCGCGCACATGGCGTCGGCGGCCGCAGCGGCGTCGCCGGTGAGGATGGCACCCACGATCGCCTCGTGCTGTTCGTCGGAGTGCGCGATGTTGCGGGGTAGCAGCGGGATCTGGTCCAGCAGGGTGTTGACCCGCATCCGGTTCTCGGCCACCAGCGGCACCAGCGACACCGAGCCCGCCGCCTCGGCGATCGCCAGATGCAGCCGCGAGTCCAGCCGTCGGTAGTCCCCGGGGGCGGCGCCGCGCACATCGTCGAGCCGGCAGCGCAGCTCATCGCGCTCGGCCTCGGTCAGCGTGCGGCCCGCCGCCGACCGCGCCGCCCCCACTTCGAGAATCTCGCGCAGCCGCAGCGCGTCGTCGAGATCGGCCCGCGTGACATCCTCGGTGCCGGGCGCCAGCCTGGGTATCTCGTCGGCCAGGAAGGTGCCGCCGTACCGTCCGCGCCGGGACACCAGATAGCCGGCCTCGGCCAGCGATTTGATGGCCTCCCGGACGGTGTCCCGGCTGACGCCGAGCCGCGCCGCCAACTCGCGTTCCGGTGGCAGTGACTCGCCGGGCGCCAGCACTCCGAGCCGGATCGTCTGCAGCAGCCGTGCGACGGTGTCCTCGAAGGCGTTGCCCAGCCGCACCGGTCGCAGCAGGCTCTCCGACGTCGTCTGCGGATCCGGTGGGGAGGTCATGGCCGGGTCTGGCTCACAGCGGCGTGACGTAGGCAGAACTGATACCGCCGTCAACCAGGAAGCTCGATCCGGTGATGAAGGATGCGTCATCGCTGGCCAGGAACGCCACCGCCGCCGCCAGTTCCTCGGGCTCGGCGAACCGGCCCACCGGCACGTGCACCAGACGGCGTGCCGCGCGTTCGGGGTCCTTGGCGAACAGTTCCTTGAGCAGTGGGGTGTTCACCGGACCCGGGCACAGCGCGTTGACCCGGATGCCCTGGCGGGCGTACTGCACACCGAGCTCACGCGACATCGCGAGCACACCGCCCTTGGAGGCGGTGTAGGAGATCTGCGAGGTCGCCGAGCCGAGCACCGCCACGAACGATGCCGTGTTGATGATGGACCCCTTCTGGGCCGGCACCATGTGCCGCAACGCCGCCTTCGAGCACAGGAACACCGATTTCAGGTTGACGTCCTGCACCCGCTGCCAGGCGTCGAGGCTGGTGTTCTCGATCAGGTCGTCCTCGGGCGGGCTGATCCCGGCGTTGTTGAACGCGATGTCCACTCCGCCGTGCACGTCGTAGGCGGTGTCGAACAGGTTGTCCACCGCGGCCGGATCGGACACGTCGACCTGAACGAACTGGACGTTCAGATCGTTGGCGACGGTCTTGCCCGCGGCCGGGTCCACATCGCCGATGACCACGATCGCGCCCTCGGCCTGCATGCGCTTGGCGGCCGCGAGCCCGATACCGCTGGCGCCGCCGGTGATGACGGCGACCTTGTCCTTGAGTCGCTGGGTCAGGTCCATCTAGATTTCTCCCATCGCAATAAAGAGGTTCTTGGTTTCGGTGAAGTGCAGCGGCGCATCGGGACCCAGTTCGCGGCCGAGGCCGGACTGTTTGAAACCGCCGAACGGGGTGCTGTAGCGCACCGATGAGTGCGAGTTGACGCTCAGGTTGCCGGCCTCCACCGCGCGCGAGACCCGCAGTGCCCGTGACACGTTCTCGGTCCAGATCGATCCGGACAGCCCGTAGCTGGTGTCGTTGGCGAGGCTGATGGCGTCGGCCTCATCCTCGAACGCCAACACGGTGACCACCGGCCCGAAGATCTCCTCGGTGACGGTCCGGTCGGTGCGTTGCGGCGTCAACACCGTTGGCGGGAACCAGAACCCGGGTCCGCTCGGGGCCGATCCCCGGAAGGCCACCGGTGCGTCCTC
The DNA here is from genome assembly GCA_030499155.1 of Mycolicibacterium frederiksbergense. Lineage (GTDB taxonomy): Bacteria > Actinomycetota > Actinomycetes > Mycobacteriales > Mycobacteriaceae > Mycobacterium > Mycobacterium frederiksbergense_A. The sequence continues at coordinate 5,120,582 of JAUKNU010000001.1, forward strand.
GGGGACGTAGCCGCGCACCGACTCCCAGTGCTTACGCGACACCAGCGGACCCATCTCGGTGTCGCGGGAGGTCGGGTCGCCGACCTTCACCCCCGCCACGGCCGGTTCCAGCAGTTCCATGAAGCGGTCGTAGACGTTGCGCTGCACCAGGATCCGGCTGCGTGCACAGCAGTCCTGGCCGGCATTGTCGAACACACCGTAGGGGGCCGTTGCGGCCGCCCGTTCCAGGTCGCAGTCGTCGAACACGATATTGGCGCTCTTGCCGCCCAGTTCCAGGGTGACACGTTTGACCTGCGCGGCGGCATCGGCCATCACCCGGGTACCGACGGCGGTGGATCCGGTGAACACGATCTTGCGCACCTGCGGGTGGGTGACGAAACGCATCCCGACGACCGGTCCGGCACCCGGCAGCACCTGGAACAGGTCGGGGTCCAGCCCGGCCGCGACGGCCAGCTCGGCGAGGCGCAGGCTGGTCAGCGGCGTCCATTCGGCCGGTTTGAGCACCACGGCGTTGCCGGCGGCCAGCGCCGGGGCGAATCCCCAGGACGCGATGGTCATCGGGAAGTTCCACGGCGTGATGATGCCGACGACACCGAGCGGCTCGTTGAAGGTGATGTCGATGCCGCCGGCCACCGGGATCTGCTGGCCGATGAGGCGTTCCGGGCCGGCCGCGTAGTAGGTCAGCACATCGCGGACGTGCCCGGCCTCCCATTCGGCCTGCCCGATCGGATGCCCGGAATTGGCGACCTCCAGGGCGGCGAGCTCACCGATATGGGCGTCGACCACCGCGGCGAAGGCCCGCAGCGCGCCGGCCCGCTCGGCCGGCGCCAATCGGGCCCACCGTCGCTGCGCGACGACCGCACGCGCCACCGCATCGTCCACCGCGTCGACGTCGAGCAGTTCGACATCACCCACGACGTCCTCGGTGGCCGGGTTGATGACCGTCGAGGTGCTCATCGGGATGCCCTTTCTGTGGTGTATTCGCGGGCCGCCTCGGCCACCGCCGTGAAGAGGCGCACATCGTCGAGCCGCTCCTCGGGGTGCCACTGCACCGCGAGCACGAAGGTGTCGCCGTCGATTTCGACGGCCTCGATGACGCCGTCGGCGGTGTCGCGGGCGCTGATGACCAGCCCGTCGCCGAGCCGGTCGATCGCCTGGTGGTGGTAGCACTGCGCATCGGAGCTCGCACCGATGATCGCGGCGAGCCGGGTGCCGGGCACGGTGCGCACCGAGGAGGTGCTGAACACCGCGTTGCCCTGTTGGTGGCGGCTGTGCCCGAGCACATCGGGCAGGTGCTGGTGCAGCGTGCCGCCGAGCGCGACGTTGAGCACCTGGGCGCCGCGGCAGATTCCGAGCACCGGCATCCCGCGCCGCAGCGCGGCATTGAGCAGGGCGAACTCCCAGGAGTCCCGTTCGCCCATCGGTTCATCGGTGGTCGGATGCCGTTGGCTGCCATAGCTTTCCGGGTTGACATCGCGTCCGCCGGTGATGATCAGGCCGTCGATACTGTCGAGGATTCGGTCGGCTGCCTCGGTGCCGCCGGGTTGCGGCGGCAGCAGCATCGCGGTGGCGCCGCCGCGGTTGACGCCGTCGATGTAGATGGCGGGCAGGAAGCTGGCGTCGACATCCCAGACGCCGGTCTGGGCGCGCTGCAGGTAGGTGGTCAGGCCCAGGACAGGTCTGGCTTCAGAGCCGCTCAAAGCCGCGCACCCTCTCCCAGTCGGTGACCGCGGCGTTGAAGGCGGCGAGTTCGATGTGCGCGTTGTTCAGGTAGTGGGCCACGACCTCGTCGCCGAATGCGGCCTTGGCCACCTCGGAGTGCTCGAACAGCGCCGCCGACTCGGCCAGGGTGTGCGGCAGCTTCTCTGCGCCACCGGCGTAGGCGTTGCCGGTGCAGGCGTCCCCCAGTTCCAGGCCCTGCTCGATTCCGTGCAAACCACCGGCGATCAGCGCCGCGACGGCCAGGTACTGGTTGACATCGCCGCCGGGCGCCCGGCACTCCACCCGCATCCCGAGGCCGTGCCCGACCACCCGCAGCGCGCACGTGCGGTTGTCCATCCCCCACGCGATCGCGGTCGGCGCGAAGCTGCCATCGGCGAAACGCTTGTAGGAGTTGATATTCGGTGCGTAGAAGAAGGTGAGCTCGCGCAGCGTGGCGATCTGGCCGGCCACGAAACTGCGGAACATCGCCGACATGCCGTCCGGATCGTCCTCGTCGGCGAAGACGGCAGCTCCGTCGGTGCCCCGAAGAGATATGTGGATATGGCAGCTGTTGCCTTCGCGTTCGTCGAACTTGGCCATGAAGGTCAGGGATTTACCGTGCTGGTCGGCGATCTCCTTGGCACCGTTCTTGTAGATGGTGTGGTTGTCACAGGTGACCAGGGCCTCGTCATAGCGGAAGGCGATCTCCTGTTGCCCCAGGTTGCACTCCCCCTTGACGCCCTCGCAGTACATGCCGGCACCGTCCATGCCGAGGCGGATATCGCGCAGCAGCGGCTCCATTCGCGTCGACGCCAGCATGGCGTAGTCGATGTTGTAATCGGTGGCCGGTGTCAGGTCGCGGTAGCCGGATTTCCAGGCATCGCGGTAGGTGTCGTCGAACACCATGAACTCCAGCTCGGTACCGACGAACGCGGTCAGGCCGCGCTCGGCCAGCCGATCGAGCTGGGTGCGCAGAATGGTGCGCGGGGAGACGACGACGGGCCTGCCGTCGGTGAAGGACAGGTCGGCCATCACCAGCGCGGTGCCCGGCTGCCACGGCACCAGGCGCAGGGTGGCGAAATCGGGGGTCATCACCATGTCGCCGTAGCCGGTCTCCCAGCTCGACATCGCGTAACCGTCGACGGTGTTCATGTCGACGTCGACGGCCAGCAGGTAGTTGCAACACTCGGCGCCGTGCGCGGCGACCTCTTCGACGAACAGCCGCGCCGACACCCGTTTACCGATGAGCCGGCCCTGCATGTCGGGGAACGCGACGATGACGGTGTCGATCTCGCGAGCGGCGACGAGCTGTTCCAGATCGGCCTGCGACAGCATTCCGGTGTCAACCATGGGGCGCACTCCCTCGTCGGCTACGGCGCGGGATCGGCGGTGACCCGGCGCCACCTCTAAAGGTAGGCCATCAGACCAATGGAATGCGAGAGCACCCCGCCGTCACCAGGTGCTGGTGCGCATCACGATCTCGGCGGCCAGCTGCGCGGTGGATTCGCCGGCGTTACGCCGCCCGAGCAACTCGACCAGCCGGAAGTCGCCGTAGACGAAGCGCTGGCTGGCACGCGCCACCTTCGCGGCCGCCGCCGTGCTCACCAGTGCGGTGGTGGCCACCTCCACCGGCGGGCAGTTCTCGTCGCGGATGGCGCCGGCCTCATCCGGTGCACGCGGGTGCCCGCGGTCGATCACGACCAACCCGGTGAACCGGTCCAGCCGGGTGGCGGCCAGCTCCCAGGCCAGCTCGGCCCCGACCCGGTCGCCCACCAGGGTGCCCCAGCGCACCTGCAGGGCGTCCAGGATGGCGATCACCGAAACCGCGGTCAGACGCGGCGAGGGGGCGATCACGACGGTGCGCAGCGACGCGGTGTGCAGCCGCTGGCAGACCGCGTCATAGGCGGCCGGCGCGTGCTGGACCGAACCCAGCAGCACCACCACGCCGGCGTTCTCCGGGCCAGCGACCTCGACGGCGAAGGGGACACCGTCGACGGTCACGGTGGACCCGGCGGTCTCGGGGGGCATGGGGGTCACGCTAGGACATCCGCGGGCCCGGCGCAGGCGTTTTCCCGGTCTTGCACATGCGCCATCTAGGGTGCCTGCAGACGTTGCGCCTGTTTGCCCGTGATGTCCAGAAAGGTCTGCGGCAGCGTGGCTTTGACGTCGATCGCCGGGTTCGGCGTCGGGAATGCGACGGCGAAAACGGCCATCGAATCGACGTTCTCGAAGGAGAACCAGACACTGCTCTGCGCGCCGGCGAGTTCCATCGTCTGCTGGTACACCAGCGCGTCCGGACGCTCGGTGTCCAGGCGCTGGGTGGTCATCGGGATGGGTGCGGCGTTGCGGTCGAAGTAGGTCTTGAAGTCGGCGCACTTCTGCGCGGTCGCCTCCAGCCCCGCCATGTCCAACGGCCAGCTCAGCACGGTCACCAGCATCCGCGCGCCGTCATAGCCGACGGTGTATTTGGCGGCACTGCCCGCGCCGCGCTCGGCGGATGCCGTGATCACCTTGGTGAAGCCTTCGCTGCAGCCGGGCGGATCGGACAGCATCGCCGGCGGGGCCCCCGCCCCGTCGGGCTCACCGGGGTTCTCGATGATGCGATCGAACTGCACGCCAGGGGGAAAATCCGCCGCGCTCAGCAGCACCCGTTCCAGACGCTCCCCCGGCCACGTCGGGCTGCCCTGCACGGTGCTGCTGCAGCCGGTCAGCGCGGCCAGCACCGCGAGCAGTACCGGCAGCCACCGAACCTTGGGCGTCATGGCCCCAGGCTACCCAGCGCCGAGCCGATCACCGGTCGTCGCGGAGCACCGTCGAGCAGTCCCAGCAGCGCATCGAGATCGACGTGGGCGCTGAGCGCATCGGCCATCAGGTCCAGCTGGGCGTCGCGGCGGGCGAGCACGCTGACATCATCGGCCACCTCGAACCCGGACCGGCCCGCCGCGTCGGCCACCTCGGCCAGCCAGGCGCGCCGGAGGGCGTCATTGTCGAGCAGCCCGTGCCAGTGCGTGCCGTAGACCGCACCGCGGCGGATCCCGACGCCCAGCCAGTCGTCCTCGGTGCTGCGCACGACCTGGCCGTGGTGGATCTCGTACCCGTGCAGCGGAGTTTCCCAGTGCCGCAACGTCTTTTCCGGCGCGAACACGATATCGGCGTCGAGCAGCCCGAGCCCGTCGAGGACCCCGGCACCGGATTCGACGGTGTCCTCGATGGACCGGCACAGCATCTGGAACCCGCCGCACACGCCGAGCACCGGCCGGCCCGCCGCCGCGTGCTCGCGCACCGCCGCGGCCAGGCCCCGCTCACGCAGCCACGCCAGGTCGGACACGGTGGCCTTGCTGCCGGGTAGGACCACCACATCGGCCTCGGCGATCTCGGCGGCGTCGGCCACCCAGCGCACCGCCACCCCCGGCTCGCAGGCCAGCGCCTCGACGTCGGTGGAGTTCGAGATGCGCGGCAGTCGCACCGCGGCCACCGTCAGCCAGTCGGTTCCGCGGGGGGCGACCGGCTGCCCGAGGCTCTGCCCGGCCTGCACCGACAGCGAGTCCTCGGTGTCCAGCCACAGACCGTCCAGGTACGGGATGACCCCGTAGGTGGGCCGTCCGGTCAGGTCCTGCAGTTGGCGCAGGCCGGGCTCCAGCAGCGCCGGGTCGCCGCGGAACTTGTTGACCAGGAATCCGCTGATGAGTCGCTGATCCTCGGGTTCGAGCACGGCGACGGTCCCGAACAGATGTGCCAGCAGACCGCCGCGATCGATATCGCCGACCACCACCACCGGCAGCTCGCCGGCACGGGCCAGCCCCATGTTGGCCAGGTCGGTGGCCCGCAGGTTGATCTCGGCGGGCGACCCGGCCCCCTCGCAGATGACGACATCGAATTCTGTTCGCAGCGCCGCCAATTCACCGTTGACGACGTCGGCGAGCTGTCGCCGCCTGGTCAGGTAGTCACCGGCGGCCATGGTGCCGGCGACCTGCCCGCGCACCACCAGTTGCGATGTCCGGTCGCTGCCCGGTTTGAGCAGCACCGGGTTGAACCGCACGCTGGGCGCCAGCCCGGCGGCGCGCGCCTGCATGGCCTGGGCCCGCCCGATCTCCCCGCCCTCGACCGTGACGGCGGAGTTGTTGCTCATGTTCTGCGCCTTGAAGGGCGCGACCCGAATCCCCCTGCGCGCCAGCAGCCTGCACAGCCCGGCCACCACCATCGACTTACCGGCGTCCGAGGTGGTGCCGGCGATCAGCAGCGCGCTCACACGAGCGTCAGGATCTCGGCACCGTCCTCGGTGACCACCAGCGTGTGCTCGAACTGGGCGGTCCATTTGCGGTCGCGGGTCGCCACCGTCCAGCCGTCATCCCAGATCTCGTAGTCCAGCGCGCCGAGGTTGATCATCGGTTCGATGGTGAAGGTCATGCCCGGTTCGATGACGGTCTCCACGGCGGGCTGGTCGTAGTGCAGCACCACCAGGCCGTTGTGGAACGTCTCACCGATGCCGTGGCCGGTGAAATCGCGGACCACGTTGTAGCCGAACCGGTTCGCATACGCCTCGATGACTCGGCCGACGATGGACAACGCCCGGCCGGGTTTGACGGCCTTGATGGCGCGCATGGTCGCCTCGTGGGTGCGTTCGACCAGCAACCGGTGTTCCTCGGCGACATCGCCGGCCAGGAAGGTGGCGTTGGTGTCACCGTGCACACCGTCGCGGTAGGCGGTGACGTCGATATTGACGATGTCGCCGTCCTCGATGACGGTGGAATCCGGGATGCCGTGGCAGATGACCTCGTTCAGCGAGGTGCAGCAGGACTTGGGAAATCCCTTGTAGCCCAGGGTGGACGGGTACGCACCATGGTCGAGCATGTATTCGTGTGCGACGCGGTCCAGGTGGTCGGTGGTCACCCCCGGCGCGACGGCCTTGCCGGCCTCGGCGAGCGCCCCGGCCGCGATCCGCCCGGCCACCCGCATCTTCTCGATGACCTCCGGGGTCTGCACCCACGGTTCGTGGCCCTCGACCGCCGTCGGCTTCCACGCGTACTCGGGACGCGGGATGGACTTGGGCACCGGCAGAGTCGGAGAGATCTCACCGGACCGAAGGGGCGCGCGAACAGGCATGCCGACAGCCTAATCGCCGACCGCCGCGGCACCGTATCGCCGCTCACCGCTCCCGCGGAGAGCGACACTCTCCACAAGTGGTAATGGTGTTACCGTACGGCGGTGAGCGAAACGCACATCCTGAACCGGCTGGACTACCGGGAGCTCGAATCGACCGCTGACCGGCTGGTGCTGGAGATGGACAACCGGCCGGATCTCGCCAATGTCCGTGGCGCGCTGCAGGGCGGGCTGGTCGCGACGCTCATCGACATCGCGGCGGGCATGTTGGCCGGCACTGCCAGCGGGGCCGGGTACGACGTGACGACCGCGGATCTCAACATCCACTTCCTGGCGCCGATCATGGGTACCGCCCGCGCGGAGGCCAGAATCGTGCGGTCCGGGAAACGGCTCATCGTGACCTCGGTCGATGTCACCGATGTCACCCGCGACCGGCTCGCCGCGCGCGCGACGCTGACCTTCGCGGTGCTCGAACCCCGCTAGGACCGGCGCAGGGTCGGCTTCCAGTTCCGGCGTGGCCCACGGATATCCACCGAACCGCACACCACCTTTCCGGTGAGCACGATATGCGGGGTGCCCTCGGCGGGCGCGTCGCGACGGTGGTCATTGGCACTGCCCACCACGACCTCGACATCGTCGATGGAGGCGCTCGCGCCATCGGGCAGACGCAGGTCCAGACCACCGAATCGCATGTCGAGTTCCACCACGATCATCGGGCCCGCGAACCGCGCCCGGGTCAGGTCCAGATCCACCGACCCCATCCGCCGGTGCAGCGCCAGCCGGGTCGGAACCACCCATTCACCATGGCGTTTCAGCGAGCCCAGCACACCGCGCAGTTCGACCCGGTCGGCGGCCGAGGTGATGATGGCGCCGGGGCCGGGCAGATCACCGACGAGCGCTTCCAGATCGGTGTGCAGCCGGGCCTGCGACACCAGCGCCGAGCGTTCCTCGAACTCACCGATGTCGATCAGCCCGAGGGCTACCGCGTTGTGCAGCCGTCGCAGGGTGCCGTTGCGGTCGGCGTCGGACACCCGCAATGTCGTGAGGTCGTCGTTGTTCATCCCACAGACAGATTAGGCCAGATAATCCGGCGGCAATCCGTTGAGCATGTCGCGGCACATCCGCACCGCGTACTCGGAGCTGCCGCCGCCGACGATGAGCGCTGCGAAAGCCATATCGCCGCGGTATCCGGTGAACCAGGCATGCGAGCCACCGTTGAACTCCGCCTCACCGGTCTTGCCGCGCACATCGCCGAGTCCGTTGAGGTCCTTGGCGGTGCCGTTGGTCACCACCAGCCGCATCATCGGGCGCAGACCGTCGACGATCTCCGGGCTCAGCGGCTCGCCGGTCTGTCCGTTCACCTCGGTCTCGCGTCCCTCGATCAGGTGCGGCACCGGCGTCCGGCCGGCCGCCACCGTCGCGGCGACCATGGCCATGCCGAACGGGCTGGCCAGCACCTTGCCCTGCCCGAAACCGTCCTCGGTGCGCTCGGCCAGATCCACCGTCGGGGGCACCGATCCGGTCACCGTCGGCACCCCGTCGACCACGAAGTCGGGACCTATGCCGTATTGGGCGGCCGCGGTGGTGAGTCCGCGCGGCGGCATGGTGCTGGCCAATTCGGCGAAGGTGGTGTTGCAGGAGTTCGCGAACGCCCGCGACAGCGGCACCGTACCCAGGTCGAAGGCGTTGTAGTTGGTGACGGTGCGATGACCGATGTCGAGTGTGCCCGGGCACCCGAGCAGGGTGTTCGGGGTGGCCATATCGCGTTCCAACGCCGCGGCGGCGGTGACGATCTTGAACGTCGACCCCGGCGGGTACAGGCCCATGGTGGCCGTCGGCCCGTCGACATCGGCCGCGGCGTTCTGCGCGACGGCCAGGATCTCGCCGGTCGACGGTTTGATCGCGACGATCATCGCCTTCTTGCCCACCATGTCCACCGCGTCCTGGGCGGCGTTCTGCACGGCACGGTCCAGGCTGATGGTCACCGAGGGTGCCGGGGTTCCGGCCTCCTCGTTGAGCACGGCGACGTCCACGCCGTTCTGGTTGACGCTGACCACCCGCCAGCCGGGCTCCCCGACCAGGTCCTGCGTGACGGCCTTCTTGACCTCCGCCACGATGGCGGGCGCGAATGTGTCGTCGGTGGCCAGCATTTCGGGTTGCGGGGTGATGACCACACCGGGCCGGTTGGCGATCGCCGGGAACACCCGGTCGTAGTCGGATTTGCGCAGCGTGATCAGGCTCAGCGGTGCGGTGCGCGAGCTCGCTTCTTCGGCGAGCCGCTGGGCGTCCATGGTGTTGTCGAACGGGCGCAGCGCATCGGCGACCGCGCGGGCGGTGGGCATCAGCTCGGCGCCGGCCGCCCTGGCATCCAGCGCGTAGTGATAGAGGTATCCGGGGACCAGCACATCGCTGCCGCCGCGCTCGTTGACCGAGGCCCGTCCCGGCGGATCGGCGCGCAGCGCCAGCGTCTGGTTGGCGCCCAGCCCCGGATGCAGCGCGGTGGCGTTCCACCGCACCTGCCACAGACCCTCGTTGCGCACCATGTTGAGCTCGCCGTCGTAGGTCCAGGTCCGGTCCTTCGGCAGGTGCCAGGTGTAGCGGAACTTCACGGTGCCGGTGTCCAGCGCGTACTTGGAGCCGGTGATCTGGGTGTCCAGCCGCCGGGCCTGCAGCCCGGACCACGCTTCGTTGAGGGCGGACTGCGCCTCGGCCGGCTTGTCGGATAGGTGCGCGGCGCCGGCGGTGTCCCCGGTGACCAGCGCCTCGAAGAACTGCGCGGCAATCGGTTCGGGCCCATCCGGTTTGGGGGTGCAGGCAGTGAGGGAAGCAACCGTCGCGACGGCGACGAGGATCGCGGCCATGCTCAGCACGCGAGATGCCCGTGATGCTGTTGAGGTTATTGATGCCAGCGATGTCATTGTGGCTGATGTTACGAGCGTGACGGCCGCATCCGCCGCAGGCGCACCGAGACGAAACCGTGACGCCCTCGAGATGCTCAGTCGAGCAGGATGGTCGCGAACGTGCCGACCTGGGTGAAACCGATCTTCGCGTAGGCGGCCCGGGCGACCTCGTTGAATCCGTTGACGTACAGGCTGGCGATCCGCCCGCCGCGCAGCACCGCCTCCGACACCGTGGCGGTGCCCGCCGCCCCGAGTCCGCGGCCCCGCCACTGCGGGTGCACCCAGACGCCCTGGATCTGGCCGACGGTCGGCGACTGCGAACCGATCTCGGCCTTGAACACGACCTCGCCGCGCTCGAACCGCGCCCAGGCCCGGCCCGCCGCGATCAGACCCGCCACCCGGCGCCGGTAGCTGCGGCCACCGTCGCCCAGGCGCGGGTCGATGCCCACCTCACCGATGAACATCTCGATCGCCGCGACCAGGTAGGCGTCCAACTCCTCCATCCGGACCGGCCGCACGAACGGGTCGGCCGCACAGAGCGCCGGGCCGTCCAGCGCCATCAACGGCTGGTCGGCCCGGACATCGCGCGCGGTCCCCCAGCCCGGTTCCAGCCGCTGCCACAGCGGCAGCACCAATTCGGCCCGGCCCACCAGCGAGGAACATCGGCGCGGCGCACTGAGCGCCTTGTCGGCGAAGGCCGACACGTCATCGGCACTGCCGCGCAAGGGAATCAGGTTCGCCCCGGAGTAGCACAGGGATTCGGCCGGGTTACGGCGCGTCCACAGCTCGCCACCGATCGCATTGGGGTCCACCCCGAAATCGAGCACCCGGCAGGCCACCATGCACGACGCGACCGGATCCGATTCGAGCACCACCCGCACCGCGTCGAGGTCACGAACCACCGACACCTGTCGGTCGTCAGTGACACGGGACAGCGGTGGAGCCGACATTGGAGAACTCTTTCTGGGCCAGCCGGATCAGGTGACCCCGCTCACAGGGCCGAACTTCAGCTTACGGTGACAACCGGCGGTCCGGAGGAAGTTCCTGCGGCCTCGGACTCCTCGGCGATGCGCATGGCCTCCTCGATGAGCGTCTCGACGATCATCGCCTCCGGCACCGTCTTGATCACCTCGCCCTTGACGAAGATCTGGCCCTTGCCGTTCCCCGAGGCCACGCCGAGGTCGGCCTCGCGCGCCTCGCCGGGTCCGTTGACGACGCAGCCCATCACCGCGACGCGCAACGGGATCTCCATGCCCTCCAGTCCCGCGGACACCTCGTTGGCGAGTTTGTAGACGTCCACCTGGGCACGCCCGCAGGACGGGCAGGAAACGATCTCCAGCCCCCGCGGACGCAGGTTCAGCGACTCCAGGATCTGGTTGCCGACCTTGATCTCCTCGATCGGCGGCGCGGACAGCGACACCCGGATGGTGTCACCGATGCCCTTGGACAGCAGCGCGCCGAAGGCGACCGCGGACTTGATGGTGCCCTGGAACGCCGGTCCGGCCTCGGTGACGCCCAGGTGCAACGGGTAATCACAGCGCTCGGCGAGTTGCTCGTAGGCGGCGACCATGATCACCGGATCGTTGTGCTTGACGCTGATCTTGATATCGCCGAAGCCGTGTTCCTCGAACAGGGAGGCCTCCCACAGCGCCGATTCGACCAGCGCCTCCGGGGTGGCCTTGCCGTACTTCTTCATCAGCCGGGGATCGAGCGAACCGGCGTTGACCCCGATGCGGATCGGGATGTTCGCTGCCGCAGCCGCTTTCGCGACCTCTTTGACCCGGCCGTCGAACTCCTTGATATTGCCCGGGTTGACCCGGACCGCGGCGCAGCCCGCGTCGATGGCGGCAAAGATGTACTTGGGCTGGAAGTGGATGTCGGCGATGACCGGGATGTTGGCCTTCTTGGCGATCGCCGGCAGCGCGTCGGCATCCTCCTGCCGCGGGCAGGCCACGCGCACGATATCGCAGCCCGACGCGGTCAGTTCCGCGATCTGCTGCAGCGTTGCGTTGATGTCGTGGGTCTTGGTGGTGCACATCGACTGCACCGCGATCGGATACTCGCTGCCGACACCGACATCCTTGACCATCAGCTGACGGGTCTTGCGGCGCGGGGCCAGCGTGGGCGGTGGCGGGGCGGGCATGCCCAGACCGATGGACGTCATATGGATCGTCTCCTACTGGCTGTGCAGATCTACTGGAAAAGTCGGATGGGATTGACCAGGTCCGCGGTCACGGTCAACAACATGTAGCCGACCACGAACACCAGCACGACGTAGGTGGCAGGCATCAACTTGAGATAGTTGACCGGCGCCGCGGCGACTTTGCCGCGTGCCGCCCGGATCATGTTGCGGATCTTTTCGTACGTGGCGATCGCGATGTGGCCGCCGTCGAACGGCAACAGCGGGATCAGGTTGATCGCACCCAGCACGAAGTTGAGTTGCGCGAGGAAGAACCAGAACGCCACCCACAGCCCGTGATCGACGGTGTCGCCACCGATGATCGAGGCGCCCACCACCGAGATCGGCGTCTCCGGGTCGCGTTCGCCGCCGCCGATGGCGTCCACCAGGGCGCCGATCTTGGTGGGGATCTTGGCCAGCGCCTTGCCCAGTTCCACGGCGAGGTCCCCGGTGAACGCGAAGGTGGCCGGGATCGCCGACAGTGGGTTGTAGTGGGTGGGGCCCGGGGGCAGCGCGGCGCTGACGCCGATGGCGCCGACGGTTTCGGGGGCCTCGGCCTCGGTCGAGGTGAAGCGCTGGGTCTGCGCGACGTCGACGACGGTGGACAACCGCTGTCCGTCACGCTCGTAGACGACCTGCACCGGCCCGTCGAGCTGGCGGACGGCGGCCGCCATATCGGCGAACGTCGCCACCTCGGTGTCGCCGACCTTGACGATCGTGTCACCGCCCTGGATGCCGGCCAGCGCGGCCGGACCCGGCCCGGGCTGCGGGCACGGACCGTAGGGATCCTCCCCGCCCTTGGCGACCTGCGGTGCCACACAAGCGGTTTCCCCGACGATCGCGGTGGTCGGCGGATGCAGGTTGGGCAGGCCCCAGATGATGGCGATGGAGTAGATCAGGACCAGTCCGATGATGAAGTTCATCGCCGGACCGGCGAACAGCACCGCGACGCGCTTCCACACCTTCTGCTTGTACATCGCGTAGGGGCGGTCCTCGGGTGCCATCTCCTCCACCGAGGTCATGCCCGCGATATCGCAGAAACCGCCCAGCGGGACCGCCTTGACGCCGTACTCGGTGCTGCCGAGCTTGTTGGGCCGATGCGTCGACCACACCGTGGGGCCGAAGCCCACGAAGTAGCGACGCACCTTCATTCCGGTGGCCCTGGCCACCCACATGTGGCCGCATTCGTGCAGAGCCACCGACACCAGGATGGCCAGCGCGAACGCCACGATGCCGAACGCGAACATCATCGGCTTGCTACTACCTCCCGGTCGACGGCACTGCGGGCCCGGTCGCGGGCCCAGTCCTGCGCGTCAAGTATCTCTTCCACGGTAGCGGGTTCGGCCGCCCACTGATCTGCGGCGTGCAGCACATCGGCGATGGTGCGCACGATCGCCGGGAATTTCAGCCGGCCCGCCAGGAACGCTTCGGCAGCCTCTTCGTTGGCGGCGTTGTAGACCGCGGTCAGGCTGCCGCCCCGCCGGCCGGCCTCGCGGGCCAGGTTCACCGCCGGGAACACCGCGTCGTCGAGCGGCTCGAATGTCCAGGTCGACGCCGTCGTCCAGTCGCAGGCGCTGGCGGCGCCGGGCACCCGTTGCGGCCAGCCCAGCGCCAGCGCGATGGGCAGCCGCATATCCGGCGGACTGGCCTGCGCGATGGTCGAACCATCGGTGAAAGTCACCATGGAGTGCACGATCGACTGCGGGTGCACGACCACGTCGATGCGGTCGTAGTCGATACCGAACAGCAGATGCGTCTCGATGAGCTCAAGGCCCTTGTTGACCAGCGACGCCGAGTTCAGCGTGTTCATCGGGCCCATCGACCAGGTCGGATGCGCGCCGGCCTGGTCGGGGGTGACGGCCTCCAGATCCGCGGCCGCCCAGCCCCGGAACGGCCCTCCCGAGGCGGTCAGTACCAACCGGGCGACCTCATCGGCGCTGCCCGACCGCAGGCACTGCGCCAGTGCCGAATGTTCGGAATCGACCGGCACGATCTGCCCGGGCGCGGCGGCCCTGAGCACCAGCGGCCCGCCCGCGACCAGTGACTCCTTGTTCGCCAGCGCCAATCGGGCCCCGCTGTGCAGCGCGGCCAGCGTCGGCTTGAGCCCGAGCGCACCGACCAGTGCGTTGAGCACCACGTCGGCCTCGGTCTCCTCCACGATGCGGGTGGCCGCCTGCTCGCCGATATGGGGCACATCACCGAGCTGGTCGGCGGCCCGCGGGTCGGCGACGGCGATGTTGCGCACCCCGGTCTGCGCGCGCTGCGCGGCAAGCACCTCTGGGTTGCCGCCCCCGGCGGCCAGGCCGACCAGTTCGAACCGGTCCGGGTTGGCGGCGATGACCTCGAGCGCCTGGGTGCCGATGGAACCGGTGCTGCCCAGGATCAGGACGCGACAGCGTGCGGCGGGAGAACTCACCGGTTCATTGTGCCCCTTTTTGCGGCCGGACCCATCCGGACGCACGGTTGCGCCGAATGAGGTGTGTAAGGCGAAACGGGCATGGCACCGGGCCGGCCCGCCAACAAGGAAGTTGAGCCATATGACTCTCACACCCAATCGGATCGCCATTGTCGGGTTCGCCGCGGTCGCAGCGCTGGGGCTGTCCGCCTGTTCGGGCGGAAGCTCGTCCACCGAAAGCAGTGCCAGTGAGGCCAGCTCGTCGGTCTCCTCCATGACCTCCTCGATGGCGCCGGAGACCACCAGCTCCGCCGCAGCCGCACCCGCCGGCGCGTTGATCGGTACCGGATGCGCCGCCTACGCCGAGCAGGTGCCGACCGGCCCCGGCTCGGTCACCGGCATGGCCGCAGATCCGGTCACCGTCGCCGCATCCAACAACCCCATGCTCACGACGCTGACGCAGGCCCTGTCCGGCCAGCTGAACCCCGGCGTCAACCTGGTCGACACCCTCAACGGCGGCGAGTTCACCGTCTTCGCACCGACCGATGACGCGTTCGCCAAGATCGACCCGGCCACGCTGGAAACCCTGAAGACCGACTCCGACCTGCTGACCTCGATCCTGACCTACCACGTGGTGCCGGGTCAGGCGAGCCCCGACCAGGTGGCCGGTGACCACGAGACCGTGCAGGGCGAGTCGGTGACCGTCACCGGCGCCGGTGACGACCTGAAGGTCAACGACGCCGGCCTGGTGTGCGGTGGTGTGCAGACCGCCAACGCCACCGTCTACATGATCGACACGGTGTTGATGCCCCCGGCAGCCTGACCCGCGCTACCCGGGTGACCCGATGAGCCGGCGGGGCAGCCTTTTCCCCCGACCTGGCTGCCCCGCCTCATCGGAACCCCGCCATTGCCAACCAGAAGCCACGACGATCACACGAAGGATCACCTCGATGAATTTCTCGATGAACACCCAGAAGATCGCCGGCGTCGCCTGTGCCGCTGCAGCCGCCTCCGGCCTCCTGTTCGCCTCGACCGGTGTCGCCAACGCCGAACTCGTCGGCCCCGGCTGCGCCGCCTACGCCGCACAGAACCCGGAGGGCCCGGCCTCGGTGACCGGGATGGCCATGGATCCGGTCGCCGTAGCGGCGTCGAACAACCCGATGCTCAAGACGCTGACCCAGGCCGTTTCCGGTCAGCTGAACCCGCACGTGAACCTGGTCGACACACTCAACAGCGCACCGTCGCTGACGGTGTTCGCGCCCACCGACGAGGCGTTCGCCAAGATCGATCCGGCCACCATCGACAAGCTCAAGACGGATTCGGCTCTGCTGACCAGCATCCTGACCTATCACGTGGTCGAGGGCCAGGCCAGTCCCGCGCAGGTCGTCGGCATGCACAAGACCATGCAGGGCGCCGAGGTCAACGTCACCAACGCGGCCATGATGGGCATGCCCGCCGACCTCAAGGTCAACGACGCGTCGGTGGTGTGCGGTGGCGTGCAGACCGCCAACGCCACCGTCTACCTCATCGACACGGTGCTGATGCCTCCCATGTGATCCGCACCGATCGACACACCAGCCCGGCCGTTTCCACGGCCGGGCTGGTTCGTCTGTCCGGCCAATCAGCGGCACGGCCATCCAAAAGCCTTGTGGTGACGAATAACTCATATGATGACTCTGATCGCGATCGGCTTTCTCGGCGGTCTCATCACCGGTATCTCCCCGTGCATCCTGCCGGTGCTGCCGGTGATCTTCTTCTCCGGCACCCAGGCCGGGAGCCCCGCGGCCGCCGAGCCCGGCGCCGTGGCCACCGCACCCGCGCTGTCATCGCGACTGCGGCCCTACCTCGTGATCGCCGGCCTGGTGCTGAGCTTCAGCATCGTCACCCTCGTCGGTTCGGCCCTGCTGTCGCTGCTGCGCCTGCCCCAGGACACCATCCGCTGGGTGGCGCTGGTGGCACTCGTCGCGATCGGCCTCGGCTTGATCTTCCCGCAGTTCGAGGCGCTGCTGGAGAAACCGTTCTCCCGGTTGCCGCAGAAGCAGTTCGGTTCCGGTAACGGAGGTTTCGGCCTCGGGTTGGCGTTGGGTGTGCTGTATGTGCCGTGCGCCGGCCCGGTGCTGGCCGCGATCGTGGTGGCCGGCGCGACGGGCACCATCGGTGCCGACATCATCGCGTTGACCCTGGCCTTCGCGGTCGGGGCGGCCCTGCCGCTGCTGTTCTTCGCCCTGGCTGGGCGGCGGGTGGCCGAACGCGTCGCCGCGTTCCGCCGCCGGCAGCGCGAAATCCGCTTGTTCGCAGGCGTGGTCACGATTCTGCTGGCGGTGGCACTGGTGTTCAACCTGCCCGCGGTGCTGCAGCGCGCGATCCCCGACTACACCGCCGCGCTGCAGGAGCAGGTGGGCGGCGAGGAACAGTTGCGCGAACAGCTCAACCTGGGCGGTCTGGTCAACGAACAGAACGCCGAGCTCTCGAACTGCACCAACGGCGCGCCTGAACTGGAAAGCTGCGGAACCGCACCGGATATCAGGGGCATCACGACGTGGCTCAACACTCCCGGCGGTGCACCCGTTGACCTGAAGTCCCTGCGCGGCAAGGTCGTCCTGATCGACTTCTGGGCGTACTCCTGCATAAACTGCCAGCGCGCGACACCTCATCTGGTCGACTGGTACGACGCCTACCGTGATCGCGGTTTCGAGGTGATCGGCGTGCACACACCCGAGTACGCGTTCGAGAAGGAGGAGGCCAACGTCGTCAGCGGCGCGAAGGACCTCGGCATCACCTATCCCATCGCGATGGACAACGCGTTCTCGACGTGGACCAACTACCGCAACCGCTACTGGCCCGCGCACTATCTGATCGACAAGCAAGGCGTGGTGCGGCACATCAAGTTCGGCGAAGGCGATTACGCCACCACCGAAAGGCTGATCCGGCAGCTGCTGTCCGACGGTGACGAGGCGGCCCTGCCGGCGGCCACCGAACGTTCGGACAGCACCCCGACGGCGCCCACCACCCCGGAGACGTACTTCAGCGTGGGCAAGGTCGTGAACTACGGCGGTACCGGTGTGTACGACGAGGGCACCCACACCTTCGACTTCCCCGCCCAGTTGGCCGAGGACCGTTTCGCGCTGCGCGGGCCGTGGGCGCTCGACTATCAGGGAGTCACCGCGCAGGCCGACGGCGCGGCGATCAAGCTGAACTACCACGCCCGCAATGTCTATCTCGTCGTGGGCGGCACCGGCACCGTGCGGGTCACCCGCGACGGTGTCACCACCGAGTTGGCGGTCAGCGGGCCGCCCAACATGCGCCAGATCATCGCCGACGACACCGACGGCGCGGGCACCGTCGAGGTGGCTTTCGACGAAGGGCTACAGGCGTTTTCCTTCACCTACGGCTGAGCGCTGGCCTCGCGCTTGCCCAGCAGCGAATGCCGCTTGCCGTAGCACAGGTAGACCACCACCCCGAGCGCCATCCAGGCGGCGAACCGCACCCAGGTCAGGCCGGTCAGATTGAGCATCAGCCACAGGCAGGCCACGATCGAGGCGATCGGCAGCAGCGGTACCCACGGCACCCGGAACCCGCGCTTGAGGTCGGGGCGCGTTCGACGTAGCACGATCACCCCGGCCGAGACGAGCACGAAGGCGAACAGGGTGCCGACGTTGACCATCTCTTCCAGCTTGCCCACCGGGAACACCGACGCCGCGATGGCGATCAGCACCGCGACCAGCACGGTGATGCGCACCGGCGTGCCGTGCTCACCGGTGCGGGCGAGCGGGCGCGGCAACAGGCCGTCCCGAGACATCGCGAACAGCACCCGCGACAGACCCAGCATCAGCACCATCACCACCGTGGTCAGTCCCGCCAGCGCGCCGATCGAGATGATCTTGGCGGCCCAGCCCACCCCGTTGAGTTCGAACGCGGTCGCCAGGTTGGGGTGGCCCTCGCCGGCCTCTCGCAGCTCCAGGTAGGGGGCCATGCCCGCGAGGACCACCGCGACGGCCACGTAGAGCACCGTGACGATGGCCAGCGACGCCAGGATGCCCTTGGCGACATCGCGCTGCGGATCCTTGGTCTCCTCGGCGGTGGTGGCCACCACGTCGAAACCGATGAACGCGAAGAACACGATGGAGGCCCCGGCCAGCAGACCGTAGACACCGTAGTGGCTACCGGCCGCCCCGGTCAGCAGGGAGAAGACCGACTGGTCCAGGCCTGAGCCGGCCGCCTCGGTTCCGGACTCGGCGGGCGGGATGAACGGGTCGTAGTTGGCCAACTTGATGTAGAACGCGCCGACGATCACGACGAGCAGCACGACGGCGACCTTGATCGCGGTGATCACCAGACTGACGTGTGAGGACAGCTTGGTGCCCATGGCCAGCAGGCTGGCCACCACCGCGACGATCAGCAGGGCGCCCCAGTCGAAGTTCAGCGGCCCGATCGCGGCGATGCCGCCGGAGAACCCGAACACCGTGCCCAGATAACTCGACCATCCCTTGGCGACCACGGCCGCACCGATGGCGAACTCCAGGATCAGATCCCAACCGATGATCCAGGCGACGAACTCGCCGAAGGTGGCGTAGGAGAAGGTGTAGGCGCTGCCGGCCACCGGGACCGTGGACGCGAACTCGGCGTAGCAGAGCGCAGCCAGCCCACAGGTGACTGCGGCGAGCACAAACGACACGGATATCGCCGGCCCGGTGATGTTGGCGGCGGTCGAGGCGGTGACCGTGAAGATGCCGGCACCCACCACGACCGAGACCCCGAACACGGTGAGGTCCCACCATGTCAGGTCTTTGCGGAGCCGGGTTCCCGGTTCGTCGGTATCGGCGATCGACTGTTCGACCGATTTCCTGCGCCAACTGGTCATCACGCTCGCAAGGTACCCATTGGCGGCCCGTTCTCATGCCCCATCGGGCGATATCGCCCCGGTATGTCAGAATGGCCGCAGTAATCCGGGCATTCGCGTGAGGAGTAACCGTGGGCAAGACCGAGGTCGAGCGCTACAACGGCGTCGACGTGGAAGACGTGCCGTCGGCGAAGTGGGGCTGGTCCACCGAGAACCCGCGCGTCCTGCACATCATCGGCATCTTCTCGGCGCTGTTCCTGGTCGCCATGACCCACGGCAACCACGTCGGCCATGTCGAGGACGTCTTCCTGATCATCTTCGCGGTCATCATCCTCGGCATCGTCACGCGGGACTGGATCGCCCGCAGCCGCGGCTGGTACCGCTAGCCGTCACAGCATCGAAACGCCCCGGAACCCCAGGTTCCGGGGCGTTTTGCATGGTGTCAGCGGACGGCGGTGAGATCCGGCCCGTCGGCGGGATACCAGAGCGCGCAGCTGTGGAACTGTTCGACGGCGCCGACCGTGGCGGTGGTGACTCCGGCCGCGGCCAGTGCGTGCGCCTTGAAGGCCCGTGCGGCGGGGCTGAGCCGGTACTGCGTGCGATCGACGCGGTAGCCGACGGCGGCGGTGGCGCAGTCACCCCACATGGTCACCTCGGCGGTGCCGCGCTTGAGTGCGCCGGTCACATGGCGGCGCAGCCCGCGATCGGATTCGAACAACCGGGCGGGCACGGCCAGGGCGGCCGGCTCGGCGGGCAGGTCCTCGGCGTCTCGTCCGGCGATGTAGGTAGACACACCGAGAATCTCCAACGGCCGCACGTCGCAGGAGGCCGGGACGACGACACTGACCTTCCATCCCGCCCGGACCCGGTCATAGAGCCAGCCACCCGCTCCGGCAACCACATCGGCCGCACCCGTCGCCACCACGGTCAGGTCATAGGACAGCAGGGTGGTGGCCGATGCGCGCACCCCCACACCTCGGCGCTCGCCGAACAGCTGACGCTCATCGGGCCGGATCGAGTTGGCTTTCACGCGGGACGTCTCCTTCGCAAACCTGAACTGGGCGGAGCCGGCAAGGCCGTGCCACAAGCGTGACATTTAATCGCGAATCTGTAAAGCTTTCGGGATGACGCTCTACGCCGGACGCGGGCCGCTGAGCCGTGATCCCGCCGGCTGGTTCTTTCCCGCGATACCGGACGAACTTGTCTTCATCGAACCGCATCCCCGGCGCGTGCAGGCAGTGCTCAACGGACACCGCGTCATCGACACCGAAGCGGCGCTGATGGTGCACCGCCGCGACCATCCGCTCAGCTACGCCTTCCCCGCCGCCGAGATCCACGGACTGCCCACCGAGCCGGTTCCGGAGAAACCGGGATACGTGCGGGTGCCGTGGGACGCCGTCGACCACTGGTCCGAGGAGGGCCGCACCCTGGTGCACTATCCCCCGAATCCGTATCACCGGGTGGACTGCCTGCCGACCGCTCGGGGTCTGCGGGTCAGCGTCGGCGGAACCGTGCTGGTGGACACCACCGACACGGTGATCGTCTACGAGACCTCGCTGGCGCCGCGACTGTACGTCGATCCGGCCGCCGTGCGCACCGATCTGCTGCGCCGCAGCGAGACCACCAGCTACTGCAATTACAAGGGTTACGCGACCTACTGGTCGGCGGTCATCGGCGACCGGGTGTTCGAGGATGTGGCGTGGAGCTATGCCGAAACCCAGCCGGAATCGGTTGCCATCACCGGATTCCTGAGCTTCGATGACACCCGCACCGATGTGCTCGCCGAGCTGCCCGCCGCCGGCGGCGGCGACTGCGGTTGCGCCACCTGAGTTTTCACCCACACGAGAAGGGCACCCTCTTGGGCATCGTCACCACCAGTTCGGAGACCGCGTTCACGCAATCCGCGGAAACGATCTACGATTTCGTCACCAACCCGGTCAACTGGGCCAAGACCTACCCGGGCGGCCCGCGCATCACCGGTGTGCGAGAGACGTTGCCGTTGCAGGTCGGTGACACCTGGCAGGAGGCACACCCCACCGAGGACAGGGTGTTCACCTGGCAGCTGGCGATCGCCACCCGGCCGCGGATGTGGGTGTTCAGTTCGGTGGGCCGCCTCGGCACCGACTACGCCGGCGTGGGCGGGTTCGAGGGGCGGATGACCATCGAATATCACTTCAGCCAACCCGATCCGGGTGTCACGCTGTTCACGCGCACCATGACCATCGAGGCCTACCGGGATGCTCCGATGGGTGACGGGTTTTTCCGGATCGTGAACCCGTCCCATATCGATGCCTATCACGCCGCGGTGGCCCGCGAACTCGACGCGCTCAGCTGACCGCCAGGGCGCGGCGCAGTGCCGCGCCGTGACGCTCGAACATCTGCGTGCTGAGCTCCCAGCCCGGGACCAGCGAGTCGAATCCGTGGCAGGTGCCCGGGACCACGTGCAGTTCGGTCGGCACCCCCGCCCACATCAGCCGCAGTGCGTAGTCGACGGCCTCATCGCGCAACGGGTCGAGCTCCGAGCAGCTGATGAAGGCCGGAGCGAGACCGGTCAGGTCGACGGTCCTTGCGGGCACCGCACCGGCCGGCGGGCGCTCACCGGCCAGGTAGTGGCGCCACATCAATGCCGCTGCCGGACCGTCGAATCCGGGCGTGTGGGTGAACTCCTGCTTGGACGGGGTGCGGCCGTCGTCGAGCACCGGTTGGTGCAGCAGCTGGAACCGGAGCGGCGGGGCGGACCCGTCGGCCGAGCGCTGGGCCAGACCGGCGGCCAGCGCGCCCCCGGCACTGCTGCCCGCGACCGCCAGCCGATCGGCGGCCACACCCCAGCGCGCCGCGTTGTCCGCCGTCCAGTGCAGCACCGCCAACGCATCGTCGAACCCGGCCGGATACGGATGCTCCGGGGCCAGCCGGTAGTCCACCGAGATCACCGTGACGGCGGCGCGGCGGGCCAACTCGACGCACTGCAGGTGGTCGGTGTCCAAATTCCCCAGCACGAAGGCCCCGCTGTGGCAGTAGACCACCGCGCCGTCGGCGCCGCCCCGGTAGATGCGTACCGGCACCTCCTCGAAGGCCACCGCGTCCTCGATATCCACACCGGCGGTGTCGAGTTGGGCGGCGCCGTCGGCGCGTCGCTGATTCAGGAAGGCGCGCACCGCCGGCAGCTGCTCTTCGGACAGGTCGGTGCGGGCCGCGACCAGGTGTCGCAGCGCCGGATCCAGCCGGTCGACGATCTCCACCCCGGTCAACCGATCCGCAGGATCTGGCCGCCGTCGATCACCAGCTCCGAACCGGTGATGAACGACGCCTGGGCGGACACCAGGAACGCCACGGCGTCGGCCACCTCGGTCGGGGTGCCCAGCCGGCCCGCGGTGGAGGTCTCGGCCAGCCGGGTCTGGGTGCGTTCATCGAGCATCGGGGTGGCGATCGGGCCGGGGAACACCGCGTTGACCCGAATGCCCGCCGGTGCGAGTTCGACCGCGACCGCCTGGGTGAGCCCGCGCAGCGCCCATTTCGACGAGCCGTAGGCTGCGTGGTTCGGGAACGGCCGGATGGCGCTGGTGCTGCAGGTGTTGACGATCGAGGCGCCGTCCGCTGCCGACAGGTGCGGCAACGCCGCCCGGATGCCGAGGAATGGGCCCAGACAGTTGACCCGCCAGCTGTTTTCGAACCCGGCGGCGGTCTCGTCGGCGAGCGCGGCCCGGTGCAGAACACCGGCGTTGTTCACCAGGGCGCTCAACGCGCCGAAGCGTTCGACGGTCGCGGCGACGACGGCGTTCCACTGCGCCTCGGAGGTCACGTCGAGCTCCAGGGCGATGACGTTGCCACCGTAGGGCGCTGTGCTGCTGCGCAATTCGTCGAGCAACAGATCGCAGGCGGCGACCCGGAACCCGTCGGCGTGCAGCCGGGCGACGATCGCCGCGCCTTGTCCCCGCGCGGCTCCGGTCACCAGGGCGATCGGTCGGGTCATGACTGGGCCTCACTCAGGTGCGCGGCCGCGCCGCGGCGTAGCGCCTGGGATTCCGATGTCAGCGTGATCATCCGGAAACCGCTCTGGGCCATGGCCTTTCCGAGGTCGCCCGTGCCGGCGTGGATACCGGTGATCAGTCCGGCCGCGGCGGCGATGGTCTGGATCTCGGACATCGCGGCTCCCACATCCGGGTGGGTCCAGGCATCGGCGAGCCGGTGGCCCATGGAGATGGCCAGGTCGGCGGGCCCGACGTAGACACCGGTCAGGCCCGGCACCGCGCAGATCTCGTCGAGCGCGGCGAGCCCCCGTGCGGTTTCGATCATCACGTAGACGTCGGCGGCGGCCTCCAGCGCGGCGGTGTCGACGCCCAGGGAGGCCCGCAGCGGCCCGAAGCTGCGCACACCGGCCGGGGCGTAGCGGGTGGCGGCGACCGCGGCGGCGGCCTGGTCCGCCGATTCGACCATGGCGATGATCACCGCGTCGGCACCCGCGTCGAGCACCCGACCGATCGGCGCCGGGTCTGCCGATGGCAGCCGCACCGCCGTGGCGATCGGCACATGCTCGAGGCGGCGCAGCAGCAGCGCGACATCCGCATCGTCGAGATAGCCGTGCTGAACGTCGAATCCGACGTAGTCGTACCCGGCCTGGGCGAATTCCTCGGGTCCGATGATGGTCGGCCCGACCACCCAGCCGCCCCAGATGTGGTCCTTGGCCGCCAGCGCATCCTGCAGGCGGCTCACGCGACGATCGCGATCTTGACCCGCTTCGGGTCGGGCCGGCAGGCCTGCTCGAAGGCGGCCTGCGCCTCATCGAGGCCGAAGATGTGTGTCAGGTAGGCGGGCAGCAGCTGCGGGTGCCGGCCGGCGAACGCGTCGGCGGCGGCCAGTACCCGCCGGCGTTCCAGCGTCACACCGGATTTCAGGGTCAGATTGTTGCGCAGCATGGTGCGCATGCTGATCGGGTAGCTGTCGTCATCGGGCACCCCGAAGTAGAAGACCGTCGCGCCGAACGCGGCGGCGTCGAGGGCGTGGTTCAGGGTGGCGACCTGATGCCCGACCGTCTCGACAACAACGTCGAACTTGTCGGTGAGGTGGCGGATCCACCGATCGCTGGTCGCACGGACGACCTCGTCGACACCGAACAGCGGGCCGAGCGCATCGCGGTCCACCGGGTCGACGCCGGTGACGTGGGCGGCGCCGGCGGCCTTGGCCACATAGGAGAACAGCAGGCCGATCGAACCCTGTCCGATGACCGCGACCCGTTTGCCGGTCAGGTCGCCGAGTTGTTCGACGGCGTAGAGCACGCAGGCCAGCGGTTGCAGCCCGATGGCGTGCTGCGGTGTCAGTTCGGGCCGGTACCGGGACAGTCCGTCACCGTCGGCCACCACCCGGGCCTGCAGCCCGTCGAAGCCGGAGGCCCAGCCGACCACCCGATCCCCCGCCGCGTGCGCCGGGTGGGCACTCGCCAGCACCTCACCGGCGATCTCGTGGATCGGGAAGCCGTCCATCTCCGCGGCGCAGCAACCGGTGTCGCCGGGCAGCTTGCCCTGCGTCCCGCGGAAGCCCGGCAGGTCACTGCCACAGATGCCGGCGGCCAGGAAACGGAGCAGCACCTGCCCGTCGGTCAGTCGCTGCGGATCGGGTTCGGGCAGGTCGGCCCGCTCGAACGTGAACGGCGCGACAAGTCGGTAACACCACATCTAGACCTCCACCGGGATGTTATTCCAGCCCCATTGGAAACTCGATGGTGGCCGCGAGGCACGCTCGGTGCGGATGCGGTATTCGGGAACCCGTTTCAACCATTCCTGGATCATGATGGTCACCTCCAGCCGCGCCACGTGCACACCGAGGCAGAAATGCTGGCCGTGCCCGAAGGACAGCAGCCGTTCGATCGGCCGGTTCCAGATGAACGCGTCCGGCTCCGGGTACTCGCGTTCGTCGCGGGCCGCTGAGGCCATCAGCGCGATGATGCGCTGGCCGGGATTGATGGTGGTGCCGTGAATCTCGTACGGGCGCCGAGCCGTTCGGGCGAACCACTGGGCCGGCGCGGTGTAGCGCAGGATCTCTTCCCGCGCGATCGGCACGCTGCCCTCCAGGTCGGCGCGCACCTCGGCGAGCTGATCGGAATGCTCTGCGAGCTGCCACAGCCCGGTCGCGGTGATCTTGGGGACCGTCTCGGTACCGCCGATGAAGACGCCGAGCATCTGGGTGGCGGCCTCGGTGTCGCTGAACCCCGAGCCGTCGGGCAGCACGAAGTTGATCAGACTGTCGGCGATCGGGACGCTGCCGTCGGCGCCTTCCGCCCGGCGCCGCTCGATGATCGGCGTGAGGTAGGACAGGTAACCCGGCCGGGAGTTGGCGACCTCGACGCCCTCCCCCGGCTGCGCGAGGCTGCCCGCGTTGACGGTGGCGAGCACCTCGGGAGCCAGTTCGACCGGCAGTCCGACGAACTCACACACCATCGCGGCCGCGACGTGCCCGCCGTAGTCCTGGGTCAGGTCGAAGGTGCCGCGGGGCAGCAACTCGTCGAGGCGTTCGTTGGCCAGCGTCCGGATCCGATCGGCGAGCTTGGCTGCCGACCGTGGCCGGAACTGCGATGAGGTGCAGCGCCGCACGTTCTCATACAGCGGCGAATCGAAGTTCGCGTGAAACGGCATGGGGTGCAGCGGCGGATCGTCGACCGGGCCGGTGTTGTGGTGTTCCAGCACGGCCGCGGACGGCAGCGTGCCCTCCGACGCCACGAAGGTGCCGTCGGTGAGCCGCAGCGCCTCCCAGATATCGGCGAACCGGGACAGCGCGTAGGTATCCCACTGCGGCAGGTAGTACACCGGATGCTCGTCGCGCAGCACCCGGTAGTACGGAAGCGGGTCGGCCATCACGGCCGGGTCGAACGGATCGTACGAGAAGTCCGACATCACAGGGTCTTTCACTGCAGCGGGGATGCCGGTAGTGCGGCGAGGATCGAGTCCTCCCAGCCGTCGCGCAGCGCGGGCGCCACCGACATCCAGGTGACGATCTCCGCGGGCGGGGCGTCCTTCCAGGACGGGTAGTGGTTCTCGAAACAGTCCCACCCGCCGTCCAGCGCCCAGTAGTGGATGACCTCGTTGAACCGGAAGGTGGTGGTGAACGATCCGAGCCAGCGCTTGCCGGTGCTCTCCGACCAGGGGACGTAGAGCCGTTCCAGTTCGCGGATGTAGTCGTCCTGCTTGCCGGGCTTGGTCTGCATGATCTCCTGGATCACCAGTTCCGCGGTGAAGCCTTCCTCACGTAGCTGTGCGAGGTTGCGGTTCTGCGGTGCGGCATACATGATCCGGCCCTCGCCGTGCCCGCCGATCCCGGACAGGTAGGCCGCCCATTCGGTGGCGGCGGTGGCATGGCTACCGCCGCGGGCCTGCGCCTTGCCGATCCGGGCGTAGTCGGCGAACGCGTCGATCTCCCAGATGATGGTCACCTGCGGCCATCGCCCGTTGTAGGGTGTCGTCTCCCAGAGTGCGAACAACCGGGCCCCCAGCTGTTCCATCATCGGGTGGTAGATGCCGGTGAAGCGTTCGCTGAACTCGTCACTGCCGCCGCTGCCCAGATCGATGGTCTCGTGCAGATACAGCAGTGTGTGGCGGTGGTATTTACGCACCCAGCGAGCGTGACATTTGAGCCCCGTTTTGTAAAGGCGCGCGCGTCGGGTCGGCTATCGTGAGCCCATGACCATCCAGCCGTTGGCCAACGGGTTCTGCTTCGGTGAGGGCGCACGCTGGTTCGAAGGCCTGGTCTGGTTCTCCGACATGCTGGGCGAGGCCGTGCACACCGTCACGCTGCACGGTGAGATGTCGACCCTGCCCCTGCCCGGTCACGCGCCGTCGGGACTGGGCTTCCGGCCGGACGGCACCCTGCTGATCGCGTCCACCCGGCGACGCCAGATCCTGGCCTATGACGGTGAATCCGTCTCGGTACTGGCCGATCTCGCCGATCTGGTGCCCGCGGACCTCGGCGATATGGTCGTCGACTCCGCAGGGCGGGCCTATATCGGGTCGCAGGCCCGTGAGGGCGGCGTGATCGTCCGACTGGACCTCGATGGCCGGGTATCGGTGGTCGCCGAGGATCTCAACTTCCCCAACGGCATGGCGATCACCCCCGATGGCACCTTCGTGGTCGCCGAGTCGACCGCGCGCCGCCTGAGCGCGTTCACCCTCGCCGACGGCGGCGCCCTGCACGACCGGCGGGTGTTCGCCGACGGTTTGGACGGCCCACCCGACGGGCTGGCCGTGGACGCCGAGGGCGGGGTGTGGGCGGCAATGACCCTGGCGCACGCGTTCGAGCGCCTCACCCCCGCGGGCGTCACCGACCGCATCGACATGGCCGGGCGGACCGCCATCGCCTGCGCGCTGGGCGGGCCGGAGGGACGGACCCTGTTCCTGCTGTCCAGCACCGACGCCTACCCGGAGCGCCTGATCGGCACCGCGCTGTCCACCCTCGACGCGGTCAGCGTCGACATCCCCGCTCCCTGACCCTCTGGAGACCACGAACGTGCCGGACTGTTATTACGAACTTCTCGACGCCGACGACCCCGTCGGTGAGCGATTCGCCGCCACCGATCTGGTGCGCAGCACCTGGTCGGCGTCCATCCAGCACGGCGCCCCGCCGTCGGCGCTGCTGGTACGCGCCCTGGAAGGTTGCGAGCGGCGCGACGACACCCGGCTGAGCCGGGTGATGATCGACCTGCTGGGACCGGTGCCCGCCGACGGTGACCTGTGGGTGCGGGCACACCGCGAACGCTCGGGGAAGCAGATCGAGTTGATCACCGCCGAGATGCTCGCCCCCGGCCCGGACGGCTCGCCGCGCGCCGTCGCGCGCGCCAGCGGGTGGCGGTTGCAGCAGCAAGACACCACCGAGGTGGTGCACGCGCCCGCCCCACCACTGCGTCCACTGGCCGACGCCCGCAGCCGGGACATGGCCAAGGATTGGGACACCAACTATGTGCACAGCATCGACTGGCGTTGGTTGACAACGCCTTTGGCCGATGGACCCGGGGAATCCTGGCTGAGCCCCCTTGTCGACGTGGTCAAGGGCGAGACGATGACACCGTTGCAGAGACTGTTCACGGTGGCCGATGACGCCAACGGGATCGGCACCAAGATCGACATCCGACAGTGGACCTTCCTCAATACCGATCTGGTGGTGCACATCCACCGGGTGCCCGAAGGGCCGTGGATCGGCATCCGGGCCGAGACGAACTACGGACCCGACGGCATCGGCACCACCCTGGGCACACTGTTCGACGAGAAGGGTGCCGTCGGCGCCATCCAACAGTCGGTTCTGGTGCGCCGCCGGCAGAGTCGCTGATAACCCGCGTCGAACCCCGCGTCGAACCAAGCCGCCAATGGTTGCGGTGTTGCGTGCGTTGATCTTTGGTCGGGATCGAGCCGTGGTGGCGGGTCCGGCGGCGTGCTGCTCCCGCCGGACCCGCTGTGCGGGTGATTTTCTCTGTTCAGTTTTCAAGGTGCTGGGTCGTGGTCTATGCGGCGGTGGGCAGGGTGGTCATGGTGCGTCGGGCGTGTGATCGCAGGTGCGCCGGTTCGGGACCGGTCGGGTCGTGGGGTGGGATGAACCAGGGGTGGCGGTCGGGGCCGAGGTAGACCTGCCAGCCGCCGTGGTGGATGGCGGTGTGGTGCAGTCGGCACAGCAGCACACCGTTGTCGATGCTGGTGTGGCCTCCGCTGCTCCAGGGAGTGATGTGGTGGGCGTCGCACCAGGAGACGGGTCGTCCGCAGCCGGGGAATGCGCAGCCCCGGTCGCGGATGCCCAGGGCTTTGCGCAGCGCCGGGGTGAACAGTCGCTCGGCGCGCCCGAGGTCCAGGGGTATGCCGGCGTGGTCGACGAGCACCGTGGTCAGGGTGCTGTCGCAGGCAATCAGGTCCGCGGTGCGGGTGCTGACCGGGCCGGTGAACCCCAGTGAATCCACAGCCCCCTCGGCCCCCGCTGTGGACCCCACTGATGCGGCGGGGCGGATGAGGGTGACATGCGGCAGCACGCCACCGCTCATCGGGCGCTGCGAGCTCGACAGGTAGGTCCGCATGATCTGCCCGAAGGCATCCGCGCGGCGCCGCCCGGTCGGGCGGGGGTCCGGGGACCCGTCGGGCAGCGGGATGGGCCGGCACAGCGGGTCCAGCGCGGCGAGTAGTTCCTCTGCGGTGAGTGCGTCGAGATCCAGCGCGGCACTGACCCGCCCGTCCTCGGTCTGCACCAGTGTCATGTCGTTGAGGTCGGCGTTCTCCGCCACAGGCACCGCCCCGTCCTCGACAGGCTGAGCGGCGGTTTTGGCGATGGCGATCTCGCGGGCCTTCTTGTCCACCCCGGACGGCGTGGTCTGAATCATCAACGACGTCACGACAGCGGCCCGGTCCTCGTCGCACAATGGCACCCGGTTGTGGATGTGAGCGATTCCTTTACCGATGGCGTCGGCGAACTCGATACCGACCCCACCGAGGCGCTGCTGCACGGTCAGCGCCGGCATCGTGTGCGCGGCCCGCCCCACCCGGGCGGCGCGGTGCGCCGCACCCGGCGCCACCCCCAGGCTGGTCAGCAGATCGGCGCCCGTGCGCAGGTGTTTGCGCGCCGGGATCCCGGCGCGCTCCGCGGCCGCAACCGCCTGGGCGATCACATGATCGAACAGATTGCGCAAGGTCACCGCCGCCGCCAGCACCGCCAGCAGGGGCTGCTCATCGATCACCCGCCGCGGAGAGTCCAACAGATCAAACAACCGGCGATCGGCATCATCATCGGGCGGCGGCGCAACAGCAAGATCATCGATCAGCGCATTGATGAACGTATTGAGATGGGTGGCGTCCATAGGGATACCGACTTTCACAGAAGGTGCCCAAAAGGGCACGATCAGTCAATACGGCTCGCACAGCCCCCATAGGGGCCGTCGAACCTCGCGGCGACCGGAGTCGCGGTCTGTGCTCACCGGGTGGCAATGGGAGCAACGTCGCATTCGAACTTGTGTTCGATACTACGCCGAATCACAGCCCCGCGCAAGGGAAATTTCGAGGATGTCGGTAACAGCCCGGCTGGTGTCACCCCAGCACGTGATCCGCATCGGCGAGCACCCCGGTGCGCTTCCAGTACTCCACCGACCCGAACGGACTCAGCACGTAGACACCGCCGTCGGGCGCCTTGTACCAGGAGTGCTCGATCGACGGATGGCCCCACATCAGGGTGGCCACCTCGTCCTGGAGCTCACTGTTGTAGCGCGCGTAGGCCTCGGCGGTGGGTTCGATCGTGCGCTTGCCCCGTTCGATGACCGTCCGCAGCGCCGCACCGATATAACGCATCTGGCATTCCAACATGAAGATCACGCTGCCGGCGTGGGCCAGCCCGGTTCCCGGCCCGGCCATCATGAAGAAGTTCGGGAAACCGTTCACCGAAACACCATTGAAGGCAGCGGGTTTACCGTCCCAGACCGCGGATATCGGCACCCCGTCGCGGCCGATCACCTCCATCGGGCAGAGCACCTCCGAGGCGCGGAAACCGGTGGCCAGCACGATGACGTCAACCTCATGGCGGCCCTCGGCAGTGCTGATCGAAGTCCCGTCGATACCGGTGATCGGGTCGTTGACGAACGTCACATGCTCGCGCCGCAGGCAGCGCAGCCAGCTGCCGTTGTCCTGCAGCATGCGTTTGGCCATCGGCGGATAGTTCGGGGTGACCTTGGCGGCGAGGTCAGGGATGTCGCCGACCTGATCCTCGATCCACTTCACGAAGAACTCGCGCCGGGCGGCGCTCGCCTCGTTCGCGGTGCGCGGAAAATCGTGCCAATCCGGGTCCGCGCGAACCAATTCCAGCATCTTGTCACTGGACTGCCACATCAGCATGAAGCGGTACCACCGGGAGTATCCCGGCAGGTGACGCATCGCCCAGCGCTCACCGTCGGTGACGCACGCGTGGTAGCGCGGGTTGGGCGCCATCCATTGCGGCGTCCGTTGGAACACCACCAGATGTTCGACCTCGTCGACGATGGCGGGGCCGATCTGGAATCCGCTGGCGCCGGCTCCGATGAGGGCGACCCGTTTGCCGCGCAGGTCCACCGCGTGATCCCACTGCGCCGAGTGGAAGGCCGGGCCGGCAAAGCTCTCCAGCCCGGGCAGCTCCGGGATGAGCGGGCGGTTGAGAAAGCCGACGCCGGAGATGATCGCCGAGGCGCGCCGATGTTCTGTCGACCCGTCGGCCCTGCGCAGTGTCACCGTCCACTGACCCGTCTGGTCATCCCACTGCGCGCGCGTTGCCTCCCGGCCCCACGAGACATGGGCGTCGATCTGGTGGTCCTTCATCACCGAGCGGAAATAGTCGTAGAGCTCGGGTTGGCGGGTGTAGTAGGCGCTGAAATCGCCGACGCGCTCGAAGGAGTACGAGTAGAAGTGGCTCGCCACGTCCACCCGGCAGCCCGGATAGCAGTTCTCGAACCAGGTCCCACCGACATCGGGGTTCTTGTCGACGACCTCGAACGGGATTCCGGCCTCCTGCAACCGGATCGCTGCCAGCAGACCGGAGGCGCCGAATCCGATGATGAGCACCGAGAAGCCCGGTGGCGGCGTCAGACCGTCAGGACCGGCGACCGCGCGGGGATTGGCTCCCTGCAGGTCCATCTCCTCGATGTAGAGCGCGGCATGATCATCGGGCACCGGTTCGCAGGCGATCCAGTCCATCACCTCACGGATCAGTTCGGTGCCGATCGGCGGCGTGGGTGGGCACCCGGCGTCCCGCCACGCGCAGATGGCCTCGAGCGCGACGAGGCGTAGCTGCGACTTGCTCGGCTCGTCGAGCAGGCCCTGAAATTCGTTCTGCACGAACTGAATCGGCCGTATCGACCCGCGGATGAAGGACGGGTCACCGGTGATCTGGACGACCGAGGCGATCAGTGCCGGGACCGACAACTGCTCGAGCGCGGCGGCGGTGGTCGCGTCATCGACGCCGTCGATCGGTTCCGTGCCGAGGTGCCGCGCACTCATCGCACGTGCGCGGGTAGCCGTTTGATGCCGTGCACGAAACTGCTGTACAGCAGATCGGGCTCGCCCAGTTCGATGGTGGTGAGCCGGGTCAGCAGTTCGCGGAAGATGTTCCGCAGCTCGCTCTTGGCCAGCTGGTTGCCCAGGCAGAAGTGCGGGCCGCCCGCGCCGAAGCCCACCTGCGGGTTGGGTGAGCGGCTCAGGTCGAATTTCTGTGGCTCGGCGAACACGCTTTCGTCGCGGTTTGCCGAACAGTAGAACAGGCCGACCTTGTCCCCCGCATTGATGCGCTGGCCCGCGACCTCGACATCCTGGGTGGCAAACCGGGCGAACTGCAACACCGGGGTGGACCAGCGCACGAATTCCTCGGTCGCCATCCCGATCCGGCCGTCGAAATCCTCCATCAGCCAGTCCCTTTGGTCCGGATTGGCGGCCAGCGCCAGCATGGCATGGGTGGTCGACTGTTTGGTGGTGTCGTTGCCCGCCGAGGCCAGCAGGATGAGGAACGCACCGATCTCCTCATCGGTGAGGCGATGCCCGTCGACCTCGGCATTGACGATGCTGGTCATCAGATCGTCGCCCGGGTTGGCGCGCCGGAACTTGGCCAGTTCCACGCCGGTACCCGAGATCAGCATGATCTCGTTGATGGTGGCCATGGCCCGCTCTTCGAGCGTGGAGAATTCGTCATCGCTCATGCTGAACAGCTTTTCGGCAGCTTTGGCCAGGGCGGGCTGGTCGGCCGACGGTACCCCGAGCATGTCCGAGATGGTCCGCATCGGCAGCCGCGCCGAACAGGCCTCGACGAAGTCGATGTCACCCGCGCCGATGAGGTCGTCGACGATGGCGACGGCGTTGGCGTGGATCTGTTCCTCGATCCGGCGCACATTGCGCGGTGTGAAAGCCGAACTGATCAGTCGCCGATAGGTGGTGTGCTGCGGTGGATCCATGCCCAGGAAGAAGGTCGCGAACTTCTGCACCTCGGCGGGCATCGGATCGAGCGCCACCCCTTGCGCCGAGGTGAACAGGTCCGGGTTCTGGCTGGCGAACTGGAGGTCGGCGCGCCGGGTCAGCGCCCAGAACCCCGGCTCTTCGATGTCGAACAGCGTCGGCAACGGCTGATGCCAACTGATCCCGTCGAGGGCCCGCAGCTCGCCGAAGGTCCGGTCGCGGATATCGAACGGCTGACTCCAGAAGTCGTGTGACGTGATGTCGAACGGGCTGTATTCGCGGGCCTGCGGCGTGCTGGCAACCGTCACCGATGTCTCCTCCTCCAGCGCGTGCGACATCGACGTCGCGGCAGATTCAGCGTGACAGTTCAGCAATAGTTTGTAAAGCTATGCCGCCACCCTGAGCGCCGCTGAGTTCCTCGTCCGATGGGGACACGCGGCCAGGGTGAACAATGGGAACGGTGACCGACTCCCTCGAAGAGCAGGCCGCCCTCGGCAGCGGCGCCACCTTCTGGACCACCAAGGCGGTGGGCGACGTCCCGTCCATACTGCTGACCGACGGCCCGCACGGGGTCCGCAGACAGGCCGGCAGCACCGGCGACCATCTGGGGCTGGGCGGTAGCGAACCGGCCACCTGTTTCCCGCCGGCGGTCGGGCTCAGCCAGACCTGGGATCCCGAACTCGTCGAACGGGTGGGCGCCGCACTGGGCGCCGAAAGCCGGGCCCTCGGCGTGCACGTGCTGCTCGGCCCCGGCGTCAACCTGAAACGGGATCCGCGGTGCGGGCGCAATTTCGAGTACTTCTCCGAAGACCCGCTGCTCGCCGGGACACTCGGTGCGGCGTGGGTGCGCGGCGTGCAGGGCCAGGGCGTGGGCGCCTCGCTGAAGCACTTCGCCGTGAACAATGCCGAGGATGACCGGATGCGGTCGAGCTCGGATGTCGATGAGCGGACGCTGCGTGAACTGTATCTGCGTGCGTTCGAGCACGTCGTCACCGCGGCCCGGCCCTGGACGGTGATGTGCGCCTACAACCGGGTCAACGGGGTGTACGCGGCCGAGAACACCTGGCTGTTGAGCACGGTACTGCGCGAGGAGTGGGGTTTCGACGGAGCGGTCATCAGTGACTGGGGGGCGGTTCGCGACCGGGTCACCGCAGTGGCCGCGGGCCTCGATCTGGAGATGCCCGCCACCAACGGGGTGACAGACGCAGACGTCGTCGCCGCCGTCGAGGCCGGCACCCTGGACGCGACGGTGGTGGCCCGCGCCGCCGGCCGAGTCGCCACCCTGGCCGCCCGGGTCACCGAAAACCGCGGTAGCGCAGCGACCTTCGATGCCGATGCGCACCACGATCTGGCCCGGGAGGCCGCCGCCCGCTCGATCGTGCTGCTGCAGAACAAGGACGACCTGTTGCCGCTCGCACCGTCCTCACTCGCGGTCATCGGCGGGTTCGCGGTGACGCCCCGCTATCAGGGTGGTGGCAGCTCCCATGTGAATCCGACCCGGGTCGACGTGCCGCTGGAGGAGATCCGCCGCCACGCCGACGGGCATCAGGTCACCTACTCCGAGGATCTCACCGCCGAGACCCTCGCAGCGGCCGCCGATGCCGACGCCGCGGTGGTGTTCCTCGGGTTGGCGGCCGAGGACGAATCCGAGGGCTTCGACCGCACCCACATCGACCTGCCCGCCGACCAACTCAATCTGCTGTCCGCCGTGGTGCAGGTGCAGCCCCGCACGGTCGTCGTGCTGGCGCACGGCGGGGTGGTGGCTCTCGACGGGGTGGCCGGCCTGGCTCCGGCGATCCTGGACGGTGCCCTGCTCGGACAGGGCGGCGGGCGCGGGATCGCCGACGTCCTGTTCGGCGCGGTCAACCCGTCGGGGCGCCTCGCCGAGACGGTGCCGGTGCGGTTGCAGGACAGCCCGGCATATCTCAACTTTCCCGGCGAGGACGGCCATATCCTCTACGGGGAACGGGTATTCGTGGGATACCGCTGGTATGACGCCCGTGCGACGGCGGTCACGTTTCCGTTCGGGCACGGGTTGTCCTACACCCGGTTCGACTACACCGACCTGGCCGTGGTTTCCGACGCCGAGGGTCTGACGGTGCGGGTGTCGGTGGTGAACACCGGCGACCGCGCGGGCCGCGAGGTGGTCCAGGTCTACGCCGGGCTGCCGGGGTCGCGGGTGTCGCGCCCGCCGCGGTGGCTGGTTGGGTTCGCCGGGATCACCGTGGCACCCGGCGCACTGGTCGACGTCGAGATCCGGGTCCCCCGTGACGAACTCGGATACTGGGATGTGCGGGCCGGGCGCCGGGTGGTCGAGGAGGGTGAGTACGCGGTGTCCGTGCGGGCATCGAGCCGAGACCTGCGCCTGCACACCGATGTGACCGTCGACGCAGACGTTGCCCCGGCCGTCGCGTTCACCGTTGATTCCACGCTCGGCGAGTTGCTCGGCGATCCGGTGGCCGCCCCGATCGTGGCGGCGGCGCTGGCGAGCGCGGCACCCGAGGGTGCGGCGGGTTCGGCGCTGGGCACCGACATGCTGCGCATGCTCGGGTCCATCCCGGTCGGGCGGATGGTGTCGTTCAGCGGTGGCGCGGTCAGCCGGGCACAGCTGACCGAACTGCTCGACGAGGTGAACCGTCAGCGGTCCTGAGTGCCGCCGAGTTCGGCGAGGATCTGTGCGGTGTGCTCACCGAGTTCGGGCGCCGGGCCGCGCGGGCGCCACGGTGTGGCCGAGAAGTCAGCGGGGCTGGCCACCATCGGCGTGCTCGAATCCCCCTCGGGCACATAGACGATGCCCCCGGCGGCATGGAACTGTTCGTCGGCGACCACGTCGTCGAGCGAATTGATGGGTGACCAGAAGAAGTCGGGTTCGCCGGCAAACACCTGCTCCCATTCCGGTAGCGTCCTGGTCGCGAAGAGGGTGTCCAGTTCGGCGATGATGTCCCGGGCATGGGCGAACCGGTCCCGAGGCGTCGGGTACCGGGTCAGCCAGTCCTCGCGACCCACCGACCGGCACAGCGCCGGCCAGTGCCGCGCCACGTCCAGGCCGACGATCCAGAATCGCTTGCCGTCACCGGCCGCGTAGTTGTTCATGCACGGGTTACCCATCGCCTCGCGCTGCCCGATGGCCACCTGCTGACCGGACATCAGCAGGGTGTTGAGATCGAAGCTCACCGTGTAGGCACCTTGCCGGTACAGCGAGGTGGTCACCAATTGCCCTGTGCCGGTGCGGGTTCTGGCCAGCAGCGCGGCGCACACCGCCGCCGCCAGCGTCATCCCGGCGGAGTGATCCCCCATTCCGCCGCGCTGAAACGGCGGGGTGTCCCCGGGCCTGGTCAGCAGGTCCGCGATCCCGGCACGCGCCCAGAAGGCGGCCACGTCGTAGGCCGCCCGGTCCGCATCGGGGCCTTCGGTGCCGTACCCGGTGATGAGGCCGTACACCAGCCGCGGGTTGTGCGCGGCCACCGAACTGAAATCCAGCCCCAACCGGGCCAACGCCGCCGGACGGATGTTGGTCAGGAAAACGTCTGCGCCGGTGATCAATTCGACGGCGGTCCGTCGGCCGTCGGGGGTTCCGAGATCGAGCACGATGCTGCGCTTGGACCTGTTGTCCATCTGAAAGGGCGGATTGGACGCGGTACCGAGGTCGGAGTCGAGCCCCAACATCCGGCCGAACGAGCGGGCCGGATCACCGGCGGGCGGTTCGATCTTGATGACATCGGCGCCCCAGTCGGCCAGGATCGCCCCGGCCGACGGCGCCGCCACCCAGACGCCGAGTTCGACAACCCGGAACCCCTCCATCGGTCCAGACATGGGAATCCCCTCAATAAGCTTTACAATATTGATTTGATTTGTAAGCTTGGACGATGCCTCCGCAGGTCAGCAGCGTCACCCCGGTATTCGGTCTGGCCGCACATCTCGGGCGCGGGATGCAACGTATCGCAACCGACGCGATTTTCGGGCGGGCGCGCGCAATCCCCCGCCACATCGGCGGTCTGGACGCGGCCTACCTGTCGGGCCTGCTCGGGCGCAGCGTCACCTCGGTGTCCCTGCTCGACGGCGACGCCGGGACCTCGTCGCGGGCCCGGCTGGCCCTGACCGGTACCGACGTGCCCGGCACGGTCTTCGTCAAGATGCCCGCCGAAACCGCAGCCACCCGAATGATGGACGAACTCGGACGGCTCGCCGACACCGAGGTGCGGTTCTATCGGGAGCTGTCCGGCCAGCTCGGCAATGTGCCGGCCTGCCACGGTGCGGCCCTGGACCCCGTCACCGGGCGGTTCGTGCTGGTGTTGGAGGATCTGGCGGCCGACGGGCAGCCGGCCTGTGAATTCCCCGACACTCTGCACCCACTGGACCCGGACCGCGCGGCGCTCATCGTCGAACTGCTGGCGCGGGTGCACGCCACCTTCTGGCGACGACTGGATCCCTACCCCTGGGTGTACACCGCGTCGGGTGATGCGACCTCGTTGCTGACCGGATCACTGGCCAATGCCGCAGCCCGCCGACTGGAGCGCAGGACCGCGATCCCGGTGCGCACGGGTCAGTTCATCAATGACAACTACCGGGCGGTGGCCACCCTGATCGACCGGGGCCCGCACACCATCATGCACGGCGACGCGCATCCGGGAAATGTCTACTTCCGCAACGGAAGAGCCGGACTGCTCGACTGGCAGGCGATGCGCCGCGGGCATCCGTCCCGGGAGCTGTCCTACACCCTGATCACCAGCATGACCACCGACGCGCGGGTCGGGAACCAGCGCGAACTGCTGGACGTGTACCGCGCCGCCCTGCACGCCGCGGGCGGACCCGAGATGGACCGCGACGAACTGTGGCAGCGGTACCGTCAGGCGGCGCTGTACGCCTATGTCGCCACCCTGATCACCGCCGGGATGGGCGGGATGCAGGACGAGGGCATCGCCATGGAGGGACTCGGCCGGGCGGTGTCGGCGCTGGAAGAACTCGACACGGTTTACGCACTGAAGGGCTCTTTGTGATGGCACAACCACTACCATCGGTACCGTGAACAAGCCCCTTTCCGCGCACGCCGACGCCGCCGAGGACACCTCGACGCGGCGCCGGATTCTGGCCGCGACGGCTGAGGTGCTCGGACGCAGCGGGCAGACGAAGCTGAGTCTGTCCGAGGTGGCGCTACAGGCCGGGGTGTCCCGGCCGACGCTGTACCGCTGGTTCGCCTCCAAGGAGGAACTGCTCGGTGCATTCGGTGTCTACGAGCGCGAGATGTTCGACACCGGGATCAGCACTGCGACCGCCGGCCTGCGTGGCACCGAAAAGCTGGACGCCGCACTGCGATTCATCGTCGAGTACCAGCAGTCCTACTCCGGGGTCCGGGTCGTCGACATCGAACCCGAGGTCGTCATCGCCCAGTTGACCCACGTGATACCGGTGATGCGGGCACGTCTGCTCAAACTGCTCTCCGGGGCCAACGCCCAGGTGAAGGCATCCACCGCCATCCGGGTCGCGATCTCGCACTACATCGTGCGCAGCGATGACGAGGGAGATTTCCTCGCGCAGCTGCGGCACGCCGTCGGCATCAAGTAACCGATTCGGCCCAAGGGGCTGACACTGCCGCGCCGATTTGTAATGCTGAGCAGATGACCAGCGTGCAGAGCGACACAGGAGTCCTGGCCGGCGAACAGCGCATGCTCATCGACGGGGAGCTTCAGCTCACCGCCAGCGGAGCGCTCTTCGATGTGACCCACCCGGCCGACGAGCAGGTGGCCGGTCAGGCCACCGACGGCACCACCGACGATATGGCGCGTGCCGTCGCGGCGGCCCGGCGCGCCTTCGACGACACCGACTGGAGCCGCGACCTCGACTTCCGCCATCACTGCCTCACCCAGCTGCACGAGGCGCTGGAGCGCAACAAGGAACATCTGCGCCGGGTGCTCATCACCGAGGTGGGCTGCCCGGTCAAGGTCACCGGCAGCCAGATCGAGAGCCCCATCGAGGAAGTCAAGCATTGGGCCGAGCACGGCAAGAACTTCGAGTACCTGGCCGACAACGGCGTGCATGACACCCCGCTGGGACCCGCCCGGCGCAAGATCCACTATGAGGCGGTCGGCGTCGTCGGCGCCATCACCCCGTGGAATGTGCCGTTCTATCTCAACATCGCCGAGACCGTGCCCGCCCTGATGGCGGGCAACACGGTGGTGCTCAAACCCGCGCAGCTCACTCCGTGGTCGGGCAGCGAGTACGGCCGCATCGTGGCCGAGGAGACCGACATCCCGCCCGGCGTGTTCAACGTGGTGACCTCCGATGCCAATGCAGTCGGCGCCGCGCTGGCGGCCGACCCACGGGTGGACATGATCACCTTCACCGGGTCGACGGCGACCGGCCGGGCGATCCTGGCCGCCGGTGCGCCGACGGTGAAGAAGACGCTGCTGGAACTCGGCGGCAAGAGCGCCCACATCGTGCTCGACGATGCCGATTTCACCATGGCCCTGCCGATGGCCGCGTTGATGGCCTGCGTGATGAGCGGCCAGTCCTGCATCCTGCCGTCCCGGATCCTGTTGCCGCGCAGCCGCTATGACGAGGGCATCGAGATCATGAAGAACATGATGGAGAACTTCCCGGTCGGCGATCCGTGGGATCCGGCCAACATGCAGGGCCCGCAGATCAGCGAGACCCAGCGCCAGAAGGTGCTCGGCCTGGTCAAGAACGCCGTCGAGTCCGGGGCGCGCCTGGTCACCGGTGGTGGTGTGCCGGAGAAGCTACCGGTGGGCTACTACACCCAGGCCACCCTGCTCGCCGATGTCGACCCGGACAGCCAGATCGCGCAGGAGGAGGTCTTCGGGCCGGTGCTGGCCGTCATCCCCTACGACGGTGACGATGAGGCCGTCGCGATCGCCAACAACTCCATCTACGGACTCTCCGGGGAGGTCAGCGGGGGCGATCTGGACCGGGCGTTCGCGGTGGCCACCCGGATGCGCACCGGCAACGTCACGATCAACGGCAAGAGCCACTTCGGTATCGACAGCCCGTTCGGCGGCACCAAGCAGAGTGGTCTGGGCTACCGCAACGGCGCGGAGGGCTACCGGGAGTACCTGGCCGCCAAGACCATCGGCATGCCCGAATAGTGTCGGTCACCGACGAACTGGAGATCGAGACCCTGCTGAGCCGGTACTGCCGTGCGGTCGACTCCAAAGACTGGGTGGCCTATCGGACATTGTTCACCGATGACGCGCGGGTCGACTATTCGGCGGCCGGTCTGGTCGTGGGGACGGTGGGCGACGCGGTCGAGTTCCTCGGGCGTCATCAGCGGTCGATCTCGGTGGGCATGCACTACCTCACCA
Source organism: Mycolicibacterium frederiksbergense (assembly GCA_030499155.1). GTDB lineage: Bacteria > Actinomycetota > Actinomycetes > Mycobacteriales > Mycobacteriaceae > Mycobacterium > Mycobacterium frederiksbergense_A. The sequence goes on from JAUKNU010000001.1 coordinate 5,160,929, forward strand.
ATGTCGAGAGCACCGTCGAGCAGGATCGCTCGCAGACAGTTGCCATGTGGTTCAACGCCGTTCAGTTGCCCACCTCGGCCGAGATCAGCTACTTTGCCGGCCGCTGGCATGACGATGTGGTGCGCACGCCGGTGGGCTGGCGGATCCGCAATCTGCGACTGGAGGTGGCAGCGTGAGTTGGGCGGACGATCAACTGGAGATCCGGACACTACTGGCCCGTTACGCCCGCGGCGTGGACACGAAGGACTGGGAGCTCTACCGCTCGGTGTTCACCGAGGACGCGCATATCGACTACACCTCGGCGGGTGCCATCGCGGGTGGCCGAGATGAGGTGATCGACTGGCTCTCAGCGGGTTTCGCGGCGATTCCGTGGAGCATGCACTACGTCACCAATATCGAGGCCGATATCGACGGCGATCATGCGACGGTGCGGGCCATGTTCTACAACCCGATGATGCTGCCCGGCATGACGACCCAGAGCGCATGCGGCGGCTACTACCATCACGATCTGGTGCGCACCGCCGACGGCTGGCGCAGCCGGAGCCTGCGCGAGGAGAACGTCTGGTTCAGCAACCCGCCCGCGCGCTGAGGGCTCAGCCCTCGGCCGCCAACTGCCCGCAGGCCGCGGCGATCTCGCGGCCGCGGGTGTCGCGCACCGTGCAGGACACGCCCTTGGCGATGACGCGTTTCACGAACTCGCGCTCGACGGGTTTGGGGCTGGCGTCCCATTCGCTGCCCGGTGTCGGGTTCAGCGGGATGAGGTTGACGTGCACCAGCGGCCCCAGCTTGCTGTGCAGTTTCTTGCCGAGCAGGTCCGCGCGCCACGGCTGGTCGTTCACATCGCGGATCAACGCATATTCGATGGACACCCGCCGGCCGGTGCTGTCGGCGTAGTAGCGCGCGGCGTCGAGCACCTCGTCGACGCTCCAGCGGTTGTTCACCGGCACCAGGGTGTCGCGCAGTTCGTCGTCGGGGGTGTGCAGCGAGACCGCCAGTGTCACACCGAGACGCTCGTCGGCCAGCTTGCGGATCGCCGGCGCCAACCCGACGGTGGACACCGTGACGGAGCGGGCGCTGATCCCGAAACCCTCCGGCGGCGGGGCGATGATGCGCTTCACCGCGGCCAGTACGCGGTTGTAGTTGGCCAGCGGCTCCCCCATGCCCATGAAGACGATGTTGGAGAGCCTGCCGTCATGCTCGGCACGCATGGTGGCCGAGGCGGCCCGGACCTGTTCCAGGATCTCGGCGGTGGACAGGTTGCGCTGCAGCCCACCCTGGCCGGTCGCGCAGAACGGGCAGGCCATCCCACAACCGGCCTGTGATGAGATGCACACGGTGTTGCGCTGCGGATAGCGCATCAGCACCGACTCGAAGGTGCTGCCGTCGACCGCACGCCACAACGTCTTCCGGGTCTCGCCGGCGTCGCACTGAATCTGCTTGGCCGGTGAGATCAGGGTGGGAAACAACGCTCCGGCGACCTGGTCACGCACCGCGGCCGGCAGATCGGTCATCTCGTGCGGGTCGGCGATGAGGCGCCCGTAGTACTGGTTGGCCAGCTGTTTCGCCCGGAACTTGGGCAGACCCAGCTCGGCAACGGCGGCCACCCGGCCGTCCGCATCGAGGTCGGCGAGATGCCGCGGCGGCAGAGCGCGTCGCGGTGGGTCGAAAACGAGCGGAAGGGAAATGGCCATGATGTCCGTCCAGTATCTCACCGTGGGCGGTACGGTCACGAATCCTGAAGAGTTACGTCAACACCGTCAGCACGATCCAGGTGGCCACCGCGGACGGCAGCACCGAATCGAGTCGGTCCATCAGACCGCCATGCCCGGGCAACAGCGTGCCCATGTCCTTGATGCCGAGATCACGCTTGACCTGCGATTCGACGAGGTCGCCGAGAGTGCCGGTGACGACCAGCATGATGCCGAGCGGGATGCCCACCCAGGCCGGCTGGTCCAGCAGGTACTGCACCGTCAGCACCGACACCGCGATGCCCAGCACCAGCGAGCCGACCAGCCCTTCCCAGGACTTCTTGGGGCTGATCGCCGGCACCATGGGGTGCTTACCGAACAGCACGCCCGCGGCGTACCCGCCGATATCGGAGGCGACCACCCCCAGCATCAGGCAGAACACCTGCCCGGCGCCGTCATCGGGGTAGATCAGCAGCGCACCGAAGGCACCGAACAGCGGGATCCAGGCGGCCAGGAAGATCGTCACCGCGACATCGCGCAGATAGTTGGTGGGCGCGGCGCTCAGGCCGCCGCTGACCAGCCGCCAGATCAGGCACAGCACCACGGTCGCGCCGAACGCGCCCAGCGCGCCGGTGGCGCCGTAGGGCCAGGTCAGCCAGACGATGGCCTGCCCGCCGATGAGCAGCGGGATCACCGGGATGGAGAACCCACCGGCCCGCAGGCGGCGCACCACCTCGTGGGTGGCGACGGCCATCGCCGCGGCCACGACACCCACCCAGACCAGTGGCGCGAACAGCAGGATGGCGATGAGGGATCCGCCGAGGAGCGCTCCGACGGCGATGGCGGCCGGCAGGTCGCGACCGGCGCGCGACGTCTTCTTCGGTGGTTCGGGGTCTACCACTGGACTGCCCTGCTGAAAGGTCATCAGACCTCCAACAGCTCGCCTTCTTTGTGTTTGACCAGCTCGTCGATCTGGGTGGTGTACTGCCCGGTGCTCTTGTCGAGATCCTTCTCGGCGCGCCCGACCTCGTCCTCGCCGGCCTCGCCGTCCTTCTTGATCCGGGCCAGTTCCTCCATCGCCTTGCGGCGGATGTTGCGGATCGAGACCTTCGCGTCCTCACCCTTGGACTTCGCCTGCTTGACCAGCTCGCGGCGGCGTTCCTCGGTGAGCTGCGGCACCGAGATCCGGATGACGTTGCCGTCGTTGGACGGATTGACGCCGAGGTCCGAGTTGCGGATGGCGTCCTCGATCGGCTTGAGCTGGCTGGCCTCGTAGGGCTTGATGACGACCAGGCGCGCCTCGGGGACATTGATGCTGGAGAGCTGGGTGATCGGCGTCGGTGAACCGTAGTACTCGATGTTCAGCCGGGAGAACATGCCCGGGTTGGCCCGGCCGGTGCGGATCGACGACAGGTCGTCGCGCGCCACCGTCACCGCCTTCTCCATCTTCTCTTCGGCGTCGAAGAGGGTTTCGTCGATCACGGTGTCTCCTTGTCCGTGGTGACCAGTGTGCCGATCTTCTCACCTGCAACCGCTCGCGCGATATTTCCGTCGGTGAGGAGATTGAACACGAGGATCGGCATGCCGTTGTCCATACAGAGGCTGAAAGCGGTGGAATCGGCGACCTGCAGTCCCCGATCGATCACCTCGCGGTGGGTGATCGCGGTCAGCAGCGTGGCATCGGGGTTCTTCCGGGGGTCGTCGGTGAACACCCCGTCGACGGCCTTGGCCATCAGCACCACCTCGGCACCGATCTCCAGGGCGCGTTGCGCGGCGGTGGTGTCGGTGGAGAAGTAGGGCAGTCCCATGCCGGCGCCGAAGATGACGACGCGGCCCTTCTCCAGATGCCGTCGGGCGCGCAGCGGGATGTACGGTTCGGCGACCTGCCCCATGGTGATCGCGGTCTGCACGCGGGTGTCGATACCTTCCTTCTGCAGGAAGTCCTGCAGCGCAAGGCTGTTCATGACGGTGCCGAGCATGCCCATGTAGTCGCTGCGGGTGCGTTCCATCCCCCGCTGCTGCAGCTGGGCGCCGCGGAAGAAGTTACCGCCGCCGATGACGACGGCCACCTGGGCGCCGGCACGCACGACATCGGCGATCTGGCGGGCCACCAGGGCCACGACATCGGGGTCGAGGCCCACCTGCCCGCCACCGAACATTTCGCCGCCGAGCTTCAGCAGCACCCGCGAGTACGCGGGCCGGATGACTCCCGGGCCGGCCTTGTCTGGCTCCGCCATCAGACTCCTTGCTGTCCCGACACAGAATCGCCACCCAGGCGAATCCGCACGGACGGCATCACCAATCCTGCCTCATGAGGGCGCCCCCGCCACGTCCGGGTGGCGAGGGCACCGTCAGGGAGTGAGATCAGGCCAGGTGCGCAGCCAGCAACCAGGCCCCCACCGACCTGCGGCCATTGCCTTCGTCGCGGATGTCGTTACCGGCGAAGATGCCGGCGTTGACCACCTCGTCGGGCAGGTTGGCGTGGATGCGGGCGGCCCGGATCTCGTCGATCTGCCAGTACTTGCCGACCACATCGCGCAGTTCGTCGGCGGTCACCGCGTTGATCGGGCCGCCGGCGGGTACCGCCGCGGCGTCGAAGACCAGCACGAAATAGGAGGCTCCGGGAGCGGCCGCGCGCACGATCGATTGTTGATAGCCCTCGCGCAGTTCCACCGGCATGGAGTGGAACAGCGTGCTGTCGATGATGGTGCCGAATCGCCCGTCATAGCCGTTGAAGGCGCTGATATCGGCCACCGCGAAGGTGACGTTGTCCAGGCCGCGCGTGGCGGCCTCGGCCCGGGCCAGCTCGATGGCGGTCGGTGACATGTCCAGGCCTACCGCGGTGAACCCGCGCTCGGCCAGTGCCAGCGCGGTGGCGGCCTCACCGCACCCGGCGTCCAATATCTCACCGTGCACTGCGCCCGACGCGATGCCCGCGTCGATCAACGCGGCGATCTCGGGTTGCGGAGCACCGATGCTCCATGGCGGACGGACACCCTCGAACTCCGGAGCGTCGCCGCGATAGGCGGATTCGAACATGTCCTCATGCGAGGGCGGTGGTGTGGTCATCCCTCCGGTATATCAATGTGGTTGATATGTGTCAATATGATTGACATGGCTGAGCACCCAAACGATCAGCCCCTCGGCTATCTCCTGCACCGGGTGGCACAGACGCTGCGCACCGAGGTCACCACCACGGTGCTGGAACCACTGGAACTGGGCTTCCCGCAATACATCTGCATGCGGATCCTGTCCAAGGCGCCGGGCCGCTCCAATGCCGAACTGGCCCGCGATCTCGCGGTCTCGCCGCAGGCGATGAACATGGTGCTGCGCGGGCTGCAGAGCCGCGGGCTCGTCTCGCGGCCGACGAGCGTCTCGTCCGGCCGGGCGCTGCCCGCGCAGTTGACCCGCGAGGGCCTGGCGCTGCTCACGCGCACCGACGCGGGCGTGCGCGCGGCGGAGCTCCGCGTGCTCGGGCATGTCAGTGACGGCGAGCGCGCCGAACTCAAGCGCATCCTGGCCTCCGTCGGCACGGGCTAGTGCCCGTGGCAGGCCTTCGGCGGTGACGGCGGCAGATCCAGCGCCGGGTTGCCATCGAAGAAGCCGATCGGCTTGAGGTGGAAGCCGGTGTACGCGCAGGGCATCACCGGCCAGTCCTCCGGCCGCACGATGTGATGCGCGCCCAGGGTGTACCAGAGCACCACGTCACTGTCCTCCAGTGGTGCATCGTCGGCGACGAAGTCCGGCAGCCCCTGCACATCGGCCGATTGGTACATGTAGTCACCGGCGGCGAACTTCTCGGCCGGGTCGTACTTCGTCACCCAGAGGTTGTGCTGGAGGAACCGGGCGCGGTCGTAGATGAAGGAGCCCTCCTGCACCATCACCGGGACGACATCCTTGGGGACCAGCTTGTAGGCCACCGGGATCCCGAGTTCGTTCTTCTTCGACGGGTTGGTCACCTTCCAGTACCGGCCGGTCGACCAGTTCCAGTCGCGCGCACCGTCGGACTCGGAGGCCACCAGCGTGTCCCGGGTGATCCAGGCGTTGTGGTGCGGGTTGAGCTCGGGGTCCGGCTCGGGAATCGAATCCACCTCATAGACACTGTTCCCCGCGCCGTCGACACTCATGTCCAGCCGGAAGTTGAAGAAGTGCTGGTGATTCGGACCGTAGATGCCGGGTGCGACCATCTTGCCCCAGCGCGGTTGTTCGCCGGATTCGACCTCGACCGCACCGGTGGTCAGTACGCCGGAGAGCTTCACCTCGACCTCGATGGAGGCATCGTTGTAGAAGTACCAGAAGAACCCGTACTCGTAGTTGCCGACGGTGCAGATCATCGAGACGACCAGCCGCCGCGACCGCCGCACCTCGACCTCACCGGTGCGGAAATCGGTGTGCTTCCAAGAGATGCCGAAGTCCTCCTCGTGCATGCAGATGGCATTCGGGATGGTGACCGCATTGCCGTCGGAGTCGTTCACGGTGCCGTCGAAGTAGTGGATCTCGCCGAGACAGTCACACCCCAGGGTGAGCGGGTTGGCCGAAAAACCCATCCCGACCTCGCCCATGTCGAAGACGTTCTTGTTCCAGTGGGTGGGCGCCGTGTCGCCGTAGGGCACCACCATCTCCGACAGCGATCCCCGGTACAGGATCGGCCGCGTCTGGCCGCGGTCGGTGTAGGTGACCTCGTGCAGGGTGATGCCCTCGCGCGGGTTGAACCCGATACGCAGAGACCACTTCTGCCACTGCACCTTCCACCCGTCGACGGTGAAGCTGGGCCCGTCGGGCTGGGTGATCTCGATGGGTTTGACATCGTCACGGAATGCGGTGAATGCCGGCCGGTTGTTCTCGTCGAACATGAACTTCGGGTCGTAGTTGCCCGCCGTCGGAGGCAGCGGCACCACGCCGTGGTCCTCGATGTCGAGGACCTCCATCGCGTCCAGGTCGAAGGTGACGATCAGCCCCTCGACCGGGCGGGCGTAGCCGTGCTCGGACGGCGCCGCCCGCATGAACGTCAGCGGACGGCAGATCAGTGGCGAGTTGTCGTAGTGGTCCCCGGCACCGTAATAACCCGCGGGCCACGGATCGATCATCGCGAGGCTGAAGTCGGTGACGCCACGTTTGCGCATCGCTTCCTGCCAGCGCGGGTCCTCCCGAACCTTCTCCTCCACCCCGGTCATGTGCTCGACGAGGTAGGACGGGAAGCGACCCGGGATCGGCGTCCACGAGTCGATCACCCGCGCGTCGATATCGACGACCGCCTCGTAGATCAGTTTGGCCGCAGCGTCATACATCGTCACGAACGCCTGCCGCGGAACCTGCGCGCCGGCGAAGGTCAGGTCCGCAGTCTTGGCCGGCTCCGCCAGGCTGATCATGACGAATTTCAGCGTCGGCGTGGCGTAGTCGGATTCGGAGATGATGGCGGCGGCTGCCTCGATCTCCGCCCCGCTCAGCGGGTCCAGAGGGTACCGGGTGGCATCCTCGGTGAGATCGGTAGTCAGCACCGTGCTGTCCATCGTCATTTGTCTGTGTCCTCCGCTGCTGTCTTGGTGAGGTCGAAAACGGCCAGGTGGGCCAGTGCGTCGTCCTGGGAGACCTTGCGCGCCGAGCGGCGCCCGAAGATGTAGACGGTCAGGCCGAGCGCGAACATACCCAGGCTGATCCCACCCACCCAGGTCATCCATGTCGCCTGCGGCACATCGATCCAGGGCGTGACGAACGAGTAGTAGATGCCGCCGACGGTGCCGATGGAACCGACGACGGCGACCGTCCACACCCCGGCCATCCCGCCCGGAATCCGCCAGAACGTCTCGGCGGCATACCGATCGGCGTATTTCTTGCGGGCCACGATGACCGGGATCAGGAAGAAGAACCCGGACAGCAGCCAGACGGTGCTCAGTCCGCCCTGCAGGTAGATCGTCACGTTGGCCATGCTGCTCTGCGAGTACAGGCCGACCAGGATCAGCGAGGACAACACACCTTGAATCAGGATGGCCGACACCGGGTTACGGGTGCGCGGGTTGAGGTGGGTGAAGATGCGCGGCAGGTGACGCTCCAGGCCCGAGACGAAGATCAACCGGGAGTAGGCCACCTGATAGGTCATCAAGGCCACGATGATGATGAACGCCAGCACGATGGCGCAGATCTCCATCAGCCCGGGGAACCCGGCGACGTCGAGCATGCCGATCACACCGGTGACTGGATCGATCTGGTCACCGGGCAGCGCCATCATGGTGCCCAGCGTGGTCATCAGATAGATCGCGACCAGCGCCATCGACCCCCACAGGATCATCTTCGGGCCGCTCTTGCGCACCGAGAGGAACTCCGCGCCCATGTTGTACGGGGTCTCCACACCCAGCAGGTACAGCAGCACGGTGCCGTACAGGAAGCCGGCCACGGCGAAGTTGGGAATGGTGGCCTCGGCCCAGCTGAACGGCGTCGCCGATCCGTTGTTCACGGCGAACAGCAGACCCGAGATGAAGATCGTCAATGTCAGGATGCCGTAGACGACGAAGACGATGTTCATGATCTTCTGGCTGGCCGCCAGTTTGGCCAGCGCCAGACCGATCACGGTCCACAGGATCACCAGCTGCAAGATGATGCTGGCGGTCAACCCGAGTTCGGTGTGGAAGGCCAGCAGCAGGAACTGCAGCACGACCGCCGGCGAGGATGCGGCATTGAGGATCACCGGCACCCAGGACAGGTATCCGCCGATGAAGCCCCACGTCTCGCCCATCGTGCGGGTGGCCCAGATGTACACACCACCTTGCCCTGGCCACAGGTTGCCGAGTTCGACGACCGCCATGCCCGCCGGGATCAGGAAGGTCAGGATGCCGAGCACCCACATCGGGATGGCGGTCCAGCCGCCGCCGGCCATCACCGAGGATCCGGTGATCCAGCAGATGATGAACACGTATGCGGCGGTGAGGCCGAACGTCGTCATCACCTTGGGCAGGATCTGTTCGGGGACAAGCTCGGTGGTCATGAGCTTGTCGCGGTCAGCTGACGTCGGCGTTTCTAATTCTGCAGTCATACGATCTGTCCGTCCTTCATTCGAACGACACGGCTCGCTTCGTCGGCCACCGTAGGGTCATGGGTGCTGGCGACGACGGTGACACCGAGCGTCGAGCACAGGTCGCGCAGCATGCGCACCACCGTCTCCCCCGTACGGTGGTCCAGGTTGGCCGTGGGTTCGTCGGCCAACACAAGCGTGGGATTGCTGATCAGCGACCGCGCGATGGCGGTGCGCTGCTGTTCACCGCCCGACATCTTCGTCGGCTGGTGGTGTATCCGGTGCCCCAGGCCGACGATCTCCAGCAGTTCGGTGGCGCGCGTGCGCAGCGCCTTGCGGTCGTAGGGCTCGAACATCAGTGGCAGTTCCACGTTTTCGACGGCCGACAGGAACGGGATCAGGTTGTAGCTCTGGAAGATGAAGCCGATGGTGTCGTGCCGCAACGCGGCGAACTGGCTCTCGCTGAGCTGTGCGGTGTCCTGGCCGGCCACCGTCACCGAGCCCTTGGTCGGCCGGTCCAGCCCGCCCATGATGTTCAGCAGGGTGGACTTGCCGCTGCCGCTGGGCCCCATCAGGCAGACGAATTCGCCCGGCATGACCCGGAGTTCAACGGCGATGAGGGCCTTGACCACCTCATCGCCGAGTTTGTGCAGCTTCCAGACGTCGGAGATGTCGACGACAGGAGCCGGTGTCGCCGATACGGCGACCTTGACGGGAGTCTCCTCGATGGCGGTCATGGTCAGCCTCCACTGCTCAGGGATCGGATCGGTGGCCGCGAAGCGGCATTCCAGGTGGGGACGATGCTGGTCGCGACGGCCGCGACGATGCTGACCACGACCGCGATGGCCGCCCCGAAGGCCAATCCGCCCAGGTCGACTCCGGCGGGTGCGAGGCCGGTGACGCCCAGGGCGATGCCGGTGAGTACGGCCAGCCCCGCCCCGCCCACGGCACCCACCATCGCGGCGATGACCGGCTCCACGAGCAGGGCGGCCACCACCGGTAGTCGTGGGATGCCGTTGGCGCCAAGGACTCCGAGCTCACGGGTGCGGTTGGCAACGGTTCGGGTGGTGGCCACCGCCACCTCGACAACACCGACCAGCAGGACCGTCACCGCGATGAGCACCACCGCCGCGCCGATCTCATCGGCGTTACCGAGTGCGGCGGACTGGGCCCCGATACCGTCGGACATCCCGAACACGATGACCACCAGGAATGCTCCCGTCGCGGTGGTGACGGCGGGCAGGATCATCTCGCGCAGCCGGCGTCGTGCCGACAGCCAGCCGTAGGTGAGTCCGTACTTCATCTCAGCTGCACCCTCTCCTCTTCGCGCAGGCGCTCATCGGCCCCCCAGCAGGTCGACGGGCCGCTGCTGCAGTAGCCGGTGCACGGGAACCAGAGCTCCGACGATCGCCATCGCGGGGATGAACGCCGCCACCATCCCCGCGGCCTGCCCCCATGCGGTGAGCGTCGCGATCTGCGGGATCACCAGGGCAACAGCGACTCCCGCACCCAGCACGCCGACGAGATAGGCGGCCAGAAAGGTGATACCGGATTCGACGAGGAAGAAGTACAACACCTCGTCGGCCAGTCCGATGCTGCTCATGATGCCGAACTCGCGCTTGCGTTCGGCCACCGCCGCCAGGAAGGAGGACACCGCGATGACGAAACCCAGGATCAGGCCGATGGTCGAGATCACCCCGAGGGTGGAGCTGGTGACCTTGCCGGAGAACAGCGCCGAGAACTTCTGCTCGAAGGTCAGCGGCCCCGATCCGCCCACCGTGTCGTAGATCAGTCCGGGTCCGGTGGCGTCGGGCTGCACGGACGGGTCCGCCGTGGCGGGCAGACCGGTGGCGGTCCCGAACTCGCTCGCGAGGTCGCGGCGGTGTTCCTGCCCGGCGGGTGCGCCGACCGTCCACCACCCGTTCTCGCCGACGACCGATCGGGCCAGATCTGTTGACACGGTGATGGATTGGCCACTACCCACGATCTCGGCGAGCAGCGGCTGCCCACCGATGTCGAGGGTCTCCCCCGGTGTGATGCCGAGCCGGTCGGCGATACCCGCACCGACGACGGCCTGCCCGCCCGGGATCCCGTCGGCGCCGCGCAGGGACACGGTGGCGCCGTCGAGGGTGGTGGTGCCCGACAGTGTCCGTGTGGTGGTCCAGTCCGGGGGCGCGGAGAAGGTGGGCGCGGGCCCGTCGGCGACCAGCGCCTGAGCGTCGGGGTCATAGTGCACGCCGCCGGCCGGCACCACCCACAGCTGGGCGTCGCCGAGCACGTCGGTGACCGAATCTTCGCCGGTGATGGCGAAACTCGCCGAGATGGTGCGCACGACGGTGACACAGGCGATCGCCAGGGCGATGCCGAGGACGGCTAGCACAAAGCGTTCAGGACGCCGCCGGATGTTCGCGACCGCGAATCGGACAAGGCACCCGAAGGTGTTTCCCGATGTGCGGGCGATCTCCGGTGACCGAACGATTGTGGGTGCGAGGGGCTCCACGAGGACGATGGTGGGCGCGCCGTGTTTCGTCGAGCGCGATTCGCGGTATCGGTGGAGTTACGCGAATCCCCGTGCGATTACAACACGGTGACCCCCGCGCAACGGATTTCGTCGCCGATCAGTCCTGGATGCGCGCAAACGGGCTGGCTTCTTCGAGCTGAAAAGCCAATTGCAGCAGGCGGCGTTCCTGGCCGGTGGTCGCGCCGAACATCATCCCGATCGGCAGCCCGGTGGCGGAGCGGCCCAGCGGCAGCGAGATCGCGGGGTCTCCGGTGATGTTGGCCAGCGGGGTGAACGCCACCCAATCGGTGAGCCGGTCGATGATCTGCTGGTAGTCCGCGGTCGGGTCCAGATGCCCCACCGGCGGGGTCACCTCGGCCAGGGTCGGGGTGAGCAGCACGTCGAACCGAGCACCCAGTCGTGCGGTGATCCTGCGCGTCCGGGACAGCCGTGCGATGGTCAGCGGCATCCGGTGCAGGTTGCGCGCGGCCAGTTGTTCCAGCCCGACGGTGAGGTTGTCCAGTTTGTGACGATCGAAGCTGGGCCCGAAGGTCTTCTTTCCGCCACGCACCAGGGCGAACGCCAGCAGCGACCAGTACAGCAGGAAGTCGTTGATGAAGGCCTGCGGAATCGGGTTGGCGATCTGGGTGACCCGGTGCCCGAGCCCCTCCAGCAGCGCCGCGGTCTTCAATGTCGCCTCGCGGATCTCGGGACTGGCTTCGCGGGCAATAGATTCCGTGGTGAAGGCAATCGTCAGCGGGCGGTCACCGGGGCCGGTCACGTCGCCGATGGCAGGCATCTTCGGGTTGCGCCACAGCAGTTCGGCCTCCCGATAGAAGGCCGCGGTGTCGCGCACCGACCGGGTGAGGACGCCGTTGGCGACGATGCGCAGCGGCATCTGACGCATCTGCTTGTCCAGCGGCAGCCGGCCGCGTGAGGGTTTCAGTCCGACAAGGCCATTGCAGGCCGCCGGAATCCGGATGGAGCCACCCCCGTCGTTGGCGTGCGCGATGGGAACCACACCGGCGGCCACGAAGGCGCCCGAACCCGACGATGAGGCACCGGCGGTGTGATCGGTGTGCCACGGGTTGCGCACCGCGCCGAGGCGGGGATGCTCGGCGGCGGCACTGAAGCCGAACTCCGAGAGCTGGGTCTTGCCCAGCGCCACCAGACCGGTGCCCAGGTAGGTGCGCGCGAAATCCCCGTCGGCCGGGGCGGGCCGCGGCACCCAGGCGTCGGTGCCGTCCATCGTCGGCATGCCGGCGACGTCGGCGTTGTCCTTGACGAAGGTGGGCACCCCGGAGAAGAAGCCACCGTGCGGGCGGGCGCCGCGGGCGGTGTCGAACGCCCGGTAGGCCAATCCGTTCAAAGCCGGGTCGACGGCCTCGGCGCGGGCGATCGCGGCCTCGATCACCTCGGTGCGCGACACCGCGCCGCTGCGCAGCGCGGCGGCCAGCCCGACCGCGTCCAGATCCCCGAGAGCGTCATCGCCGAATGCGTGGATGCGTGCCATGGCGCCGACGGTACCAGCACGTACCAACACAGTCGGCCGAAAAGCAGAGAACCCCGCGTCACCGAGGTGACGCGGGGTTCTGCTGTGGTCTTGCTAGGCCTGGCCGACCTCGAACCGGACGAACCGGGTCACGGTCACGCCGGCCTCGTCGAGCAGCGCCTTGACGGACTTCTTGTTGTCCGACACCGACGGCTGATCGAGCAGCACGACGTCCTTGTAGAAGCCGGTGACGCGACCCTCCACGATCTTGGGCAGAGCCTGCTCGGGCTTGCCCTCCTCCTTGGCGGTCTCCTCGGCGATACGACGCTCGTTGGCGACGATGTCCGCCGGCACGTCCTCACGGGTGAGGTACTTGGCCTTCAGCGCGGCGATCTGCAGCGCGACCGAGTGTGCGGCCTCCTGCGAGTCGCCCGTGAACTCGACGAGCACGCCCACGGCGGGCGGCAGGTCGGCGGCACGCTTGTGCAGGTAGGTCTCGACCTGACCCTCGAAGTAGGCCGCGCGGCGCAGTTCGAGCTTCTCGCCGATCTTGGCCGACAGGTCCGCGATGGCCTGCTCGACGGTGGTGTCGCCGATCTTGGCGGCCTTGAGGGCGTCGACGTCGGCAGCCTTGGCGGCTGCGGCGGCGGTGACGACCTGCTCGGCCAGCGCCTGGAACTCGGCGTTCTTCGCAACGAAGTCGGTCTCCGAGTTCAGCTCGATCAGGGCACCGTCCTTGGCTGCCACCAGACCTTCGGCGGTCGCACGCTCCGCGCGCTTGCCGACATCCTTGGCACCCTTGATACGCAGCACCTCGACGGCCTTGTCGTAATCGCCGTCACTCTCGGCCAGCGCGTTCTTGCAGTCCATCATTCCTGCGCCGGTCAGCTCCCGCAGTCGCTTGACGTCGGCAGCGGTGTAGTTCGCCATAACAGCTGTCTCCTGGAGATTTAAGAGGCGTCGGTGGTCGGCTCGGCAGCAACGGCGCTGTCGGCGGCGGGGCTGGTCGTGGCTCCCGCCAACAGCTCCTGCTCCCACTCGGCGAGCGGCTCGACGGCGCCTTCCTGGCCGGCCTCGGTCTTGCCGGCACCGGAACGGGCCTGCAGGCCCTCGGCAACCGCGGAGGCGATCACCTTGGTCAGCAGGGCGGCCGAGCGGATCGCGTCGTCGTTACCCGGGATCGGGTAGTCGACCAGGTCGGGATCGCAGTTGGTGTCCAGGATCGCGATGACCGGGATGTTCAGCTTGCGAGCCTCGGCAACCGCCAGGTGCTCCTTGTTGGTGTCGACGACCCAGATGGCCGACGGAACCTTGGCCATGTCCCGGATACCGCCGAGGCTGCGCTCGAGCTTGTTCTTCTCACGCGTGAGCATGAGGATTTCCTTCTTGGTGCGACCCTCGAAGCCACCGGTCTGCTCCATGGCCTCAAGCTCCTTCATCCGCTGAAGGCGCTTGTGCACGGTCTGGAAGTTGGTGAGCATGCCGCCCAGCCAGCGCTGGTTCACGTACGGCATACCGACCCGGGTCGCCTCTTCGGCGATGGATTCCTGGGCCTGCTTCTTGGTGCCGACGAACATGACGCTGCCGCCATGGGCGACAGTCTCTTTCACGAACTCGTAGGCCTTGTCGATGTAGGTCAGCGTCTGCTGCAGATCGATGATGTAGATGCCGTTGCGGTCGGTGAAGATGAACCGCTTCATCTTGGGATTCCAGCGTCGGGTCTGATGCCCGAAGTGAGCGCCGCTGTCGAGCAGCTGCTTCATGGTTACAACAGCCATGGCTGTGCCTTGCTTTCGTTGTCGGTTGACGTCCGGAATCGGGTGAATCCGGACCCTGGCGACTGCGGCTGCCGGACCTGACTCGGTTTCCCGGTTCAGGACCGCCCGGCATGCTTGGTGCAACCTGAGATGCGGGTTGCGGTGCAGACGCGCGAAGTCAGCCCACGGATGTGAGCTGCGGGAAGAAGTTTACACCGTGGGAACCTGTGCTTTGACCACGCGAGTTGTGCACAGCCGCCGGTTCGTCCACAGTCTGCCCGGACGGGCCTTCCCCAACCACGATCGAGGCGCTGAACTGGACCGATGAGGTGGTGTGCGGCGCTCGTCGCGGTGGCTACGATCGCCGCCGCGCCGGCGGGAGCCGAGATCGGCCGGCTGCAGTGGCCGTTGCGGCCCGCGGCGGTGGTGACGCGCGGCTTCGACGCACCGTCACCGAACTGGACGCGCGGGCATCGCGGCGTGGACCTGGCCGCAAGCGCAGGCCAGACCGTGTTCGCGAGTGCCGGCGGCACGGTGGTGTTCGCCGGGGAGCTGGCGGGCCGGCCCCTGGTGTCGGTGCAGCATCCGGGTGGGTTGCGCACCAGCTACGAGCCGGTGCGTCCGGCCGTGCGGGCCGGGCAGCGGGTGCAGGGCGGCTCCCCGCTCGGTGTGCTGCTCGCCGGGCACGCGGGCTGCCCGGTGCCGGCCTGCCTGCACTGGGGTGCGATGTGGGGTCCGGCCTCGCGCGCGGCCTACGTGGACCCGCTGGGACTGCTGGCGTCGACACCGATCGTGCTCAAGCCCGTGGATGGGCCTGATCGTGCACCGCACGCAGCCGCGCGACCGTGACGTGGGTGTAGAGCTGGGTGGTGGCCAGCGTCGAATGGCCGAGTAGTTCCTGGACGACCCGCAGATCGGCGCCACCTTCCAGGAGATGGGTCGCGGCGCTGTGGCGCAGCCCGTGCGGACCGATGTCGGGGGCGCCGTCGACGGCGGCCATCGTCTGGTGCACCACGGTGCGGGCCTGCCGCTGATCGAGGCGGGCACCGCGCGAGCCCAGCAGCAGCGCCGCGCCGGACGACGGCTTCACCAGCTCCGGGCGGCCGCGGTCCAGCCAGGCCGCCAGCGCGTCCTCGGCGGGCTCGCCGAACGGCACCGTGCGCTCCTTGTTGCCCTTGCCGAGCACCCGCAGCAACCGGCGCGACCGGTCGACATCGTCGATGTCCAGCCCGCACAGCTCGCTGACCCGGATGCCGGTGGCGTACAGCAGCTCGACGATCAGCCGGTCCCGCAGGGCCAGCGGATCGCCTTGTTGTGCACCCGAATTCAAGGCATCCATGGCGTCGAGCGCCTGATCCTGACGCAGCACCGAGGGCAGCGTGCGGTGCGCCTTCGGGGTCTGCAGCCGGGTCGCCGGGTCGGCGCTCAGCAGGCCGCGGTGCAGCGCCCAGGCGGTGAACGTCTTGATCGCCGAGGTGCGCCGGGCCAGCGTGGTGCGCGCCGCCCCGGCACCGGCCTGGGCGGCCAGCCAGGACCGCAGCCTGGGCAGGGTCAGCGTGTCCAGACCGCCGCCGGTGAAATCGAACAGCGACCGCAGATCCCCCAGGTAGGCGCGGCGGGTGTGCGCCGAACGACCGCGTTGCAGCGCCAGGTACTCGTCGAACTCCGCCAGCAGGGGTTCGAGGTCGGGCTTGCTCACCGTCCTACCGTCGCAGATGCCGGCGGGCTGTCTAGCGGACGCGCCGCAGCGTGTCCGGGGTGAGATCGGCCAGCCCCGGGTAGCCGTCGATGGCCATGGTCAGATCGAGCTCGGCCAGCAGTGAACGCAGCACGTGCACCACACCGTCGGTGCCGCCGAGCGCCAGACCGTAGACGTAGGGCCGCCCCACGCCGACCGCGGTCGCGCCCAGCGCGAGGGCCTTGACGATATCGGCGCCGCTGCGGATGCCGGAGTCGAACAGCACCGGCAGCCCGTCGGCGGCGGCCACCACATCGGGCAGGCAGTCGATGGCCGGGATACCGCCGTTGGCCTGGCGGCCGCCATGGTTGGAGCAGTAGATGCCGTCGACGCCGGTGTCGCGGGCGCGGCGCACGTCGTCGGGGTGACAGATGCCCTTGACCAGCAGCGGCAGCCGCGTCAGCGACCGCAGCCAGGTGACATCGTCCCAGGTGACGGGCTGTCCGAAAGTGGACACCCATTTCAGGATGGCGCCCTGCGGGTTCTCCTCCGGCGACTGCGGCAGGCTCGCCCGGAACACCGGGTCGCTGAAGTAGTTGGACAGGCAGTGTCCGCGCAGCTGCGGGAAGTTCGAGGTGCTCAGGTCGCGGGGGCGCCAGCCGGGCACCCAGGTGTCCAGGGTCACCACGATGGCCTTGTAGCCCGCCGCCTCGGCCCGGGCCACGAAGCTGGCCGCCAGATCGCGGTCCTTGGGTGTGTAGAGCTGGAAGAACCCCGGGGTGTCCCCGAATTCCGCGGCCACATCCTCCAGCGGGTCGGCGGTCAACGTCGACACCGTCATCGGCACCCCGGTTCGGGCGGCGGCGCGGGCGGCGGCCAGATCGCCGTGGCCGTCGCGGCTACAGATGCCGGTGACGCCGATCGGCGCCATGAACACCGGAGATCCCAGCGTGATCCCGAAGAGGTCGACGCTCAGGTCGCGTTCGGTGGCACCGACACCCATCCGCGGCATCAGGCCCCAGTGGTCGAAAGCGCTGACATTGACGCGCTGGGTGCGTTCGTCGCCGGCACCGCCCGCGACGTAGGACCACACCGACGGCGACATCGCGGCCTGCGCCCTGGCCTCGAGTTCGGCGAACGCCATCGGCAGCGAGGGCACCACCCCGGCCAGTCCCTGCAGATAGATCTCGAGCTGGTAATCGCCGAATGCCATGGGGTCAGTCTCGCTGGCCGGCCTCCGCCTTGGCCAGTTCCGCCTTCCATTGCCGGAAAGTCTCTTCGGTGCGCCCGCGCCGCCAGTACCCCGAGATGGACGCCCACTTCGCCTCCACCCCGCGTTCCTTGCGCAGGTAGGGACGCAGATTATGCATGACGGCCTGCGCCTCGCCGTGCGCGAACACCTGGACCTGGCCGGGCAGCCACAGCATCTCCTTGACCGCGGTGACCAGTGGCGCGTGGTCGCCCGCCTTGTCCTCGCCGACCAGGTCGGCGCGTCCGCCACGGTAGATCCAGTGCACGTCGACCCCGTCGGGCGCGGTGAGTGCGATCTCGTCGTCGGGGCCGCTGACCTCGATGAAGGCCTTGCCGATCGCGTTGGGCGGCAACGCTTCCAGCGCCGCGCTGATCGCCGGGAGACCGGACTCGTCACCGGCCAGCAGGTGCCAGTCCGCGGCCGGGTCGGGCGCGTAGGCGCCGGACGGCCCCATCAGGTAGGCCGGTTGACCGGGTTGCGCGGCGGCGGCCCATGGGCCGGCCACGCCCTGCTCCCCGTGCACGACGAAGTCGATGGAGATCTGGCGCAACGAGTCGTCGACCGAGCGCACGGTGTAGGTGCGCACGGCCGGGCGCTTGTTCTCGGGAAGCACGTTGAAGCTGTCCAGCGTGAGCGGGTGCGGCAGCGCGACGATGTCGACATCCGGGTCGACGATGACGATCTTGACGTAGGAATCGGTGTAGTCGCCGGGGGTGAAGGTGTCGAATCCGACGCCACCGAGCACCAGTCGGATCATGTGCGGTGCCAGCTGTTCGCTGCTGATGACCTCAAACGTGTGAATCGGACGTCCCGCCATGGTGAGCCTCCCACAATATCTTTAGCTGATCTCATGACCACTGTACGAGTAGCCGACCACCGGTGGTCGGCTACCGCGGAGTACCCGCTCGAAGCCCGGACCATCCGCGGACGATTGCGAACGGGCGACACCGCCGACCGCACCATCCGTGAATTCTCTTGCTGTCGAGTGAATTTCACGCTCGCCGAGCAAAGGCAGCCACCAACCCGGCACTCGTGCCACCGCCGCCCGGGAGTCACGGGGTGCCACGTCTTGCAGGGAACCATCTCCCGGGTTTATTGTTGCGCGATACGCAGTAGTTGCTCAATGCGCAACAGGAGCCCGGGTATGTCGCACCCCAAGATCGTCATCATCGGTGCCGGAATCGTCGGTACGTCGCTGGCCGATGAACTGACCGCGCGCGGGTGCTCAGAGGTCACCGTGCTGGACCGCGGGCCGCTGTTCGCCACCGGTGGGTCCACCTCGCACGCACCGGGCCTGGTGTTCCAGACCAACGGGTCGAAAACCATGACCGAATTCGCGCGCTACACGGTGCAGAAATTCGTCGGCCTCGACGCGTTCAACCAGGTCGGCGGGCTCGAGGTGGCCACCACCGAGGCCCGCTGGACCGATCTGCACCGCAAGCGCGGCTGGGCGCAGTCGTGGGGAATCCGGGGCGAGCTCATCGACCCCGCCGAGTGCGCGGCGCTGTACCCGCTGCTCGACACCGACCGGATACTCGGCGGCTTCCACACTCCCTGCGACGGCCTGGCCATGGCACTACGCGCGGCGACCGCGCAGGCCGAGCGCGCCATCGAACGCGGCGCACGGTTCCTCGGACACCATGACGTGGTGGACGTCCTCGAGCGGGGCGGACGCGTCATCGGCGTGCGCACCGCCGGGGGCGAGGAGTTCGACGCCGATGTCGTGGTGTCCGCAGCCGGTTTCTGGGGCGCCGAACTCGGCGCTCGGGTGGGACTGACGGTGCCGCTGGTCCCGATGGCGCATCAGTACGCCAAGACCGGTCAGGTGGCGGCGTTGCGGCGCGAGGGAGCCGCACCGGAGGACGCGCGGCTGCCGATCCTGCGCCACCAGGATCAGGACCTGTACTACCGCGAGCACGGCGACCGGCTCGGGATCGGGTACTACGGTCACCGGCCGATGCCGGTGGCGATGTCGACCCTGCTCACCGACACCACCGGCGGGCAGGAGCGGAGCGACCGGGGGATCAGCACAGCCGAGACCATGCCGT
This sequence comes from Mycolicibacterium frederiksbergense, assembly GCA_030499155.1. Classification (GTDB taxonomy): domain Bacteria; phylum Actinomycetota; class Actinomycetes; order Mycobacteriales; family Mycobacteriaceae; genus Mycobacterium; species Mycobacterium frederiksbergense_A. The sequence continues at coordinate 5,180,350 of JAUKNU010000001.1, forward strand.
CGATGCTGCCGTTCACCGAGGACGACTTCGCACCCGGGTGGGCGGCCAGTGCCGAACTTCTTCCCGCGCTGGGTGATTCGAAGGTGGAGAAGGCCTTCAACGGCATCTTCTCCTTCACCCCCGACGGGTTCTCGCTGATGGGCGAGCACCGCGATCTGTCCGGTTTCTGGGTCGCCGAGGCGGTCTGGGTCACCCACTCCGCCGGGGTGGCCAAGGCGATGGCCGAATGGATCCTCGACGGGGCCCCCGCCACCGATGTCCACGAATGCGATCTCTACCGGTTCGAGGAGCCCGCCACGAGCCCGGAGTTCATCCTCGCGACCAGTTCGCAGGCCTTCATCGAGGTGTACGACATCGTGCATCCGCACCAATACCGCACCGCGCCGCGCGATCTGCGGGTCAGCCCGTTTCACGCACGGCAGCGGGAGTTGGGCGCGCATTTCTTCGAGGGTGGGTGCTGGGAGCGGCCGGCCTGGTACGAGGCGAACGCGGCGCTGGTGGCCGAACTCGCCGCTGCCGGGACGGCGTTCCCGGACCGCGACGACTGGTCGGGGCGGTTCTACTCCCCCATTTCCATCGCCGAGGCGCGCTGGACCCGCGAGCATGTCGCCCTCTACGACATGACCCCGCTGACCCGCTACGAGGTCAGCGGACCCGGGGCGTGCGCATTCCTGCAGCACCTCACCACCAACAACATCGACAAGCGCACCGGGTCGGTCACCTACACCCTGATGCTCGACGAATCCGGGGGCATCCGCAGCGATCTCACGGTCGCGCGGCTGAGCGACGACGTGTTCCAGGTGGGCGCCAACGGCCCGCTCGACATCGACTGGATGCTGCGCCGGTTGCCGGAGAGCGGTGTGGCGGTGCGCGATATCACCGGCGGTACCTGCTGTATCGGGGTGTGGGGGCCGCGCGCCCGCGACCTCGTCGCACCGTTGTGCGCCGCCGACATCTCCCACGAGTCCTTCGGCTATTTCCGCGCGCTCAAGACGTTCATCGGGTCGGTGCCCGTGACGATGATGCGGGTGTCCTACGTCGGCGAATTAGGCTGGGAGATGTATGCTTCCGCCGAGCACGGGGCGAAACTGTGGGATCTGCTGGCAGCGGCGGGCCGGCCGTACCGAGCGATCGCCGCCGGCCGCATCGCGTTCAACAGCCTGCGCCTGGAAAAGGGCTACCGGTCGTGGGGCACCGATATGACCACCGAACACCAACCCGCCGCCGCCGGTGTCGGATTCGCGGTGTCGGGCAAGAAGGGTGACTTCCTCGGCAAGGCGGCACTGGATGCCGCGTCCGCGCCGGCACAGACACTGCGCAGCATCGTCTTCGACGACCCCGCTGCGGTGGTGCTCGGCAAGGAACCGGTCAGCATCGAGGGCACCGTGCGCGGCTATGTGACCAGCGCCGGCTACTCGGCCACGCTCGGCCGCAGCATCGCCTACGCGTGGCTGCCGGCCGACACGCCGGTGGGGGCGGCGGTCAGCGTGGCCTACCTGAGCACCACCTTCCCGGCGACCGTGCATGCCGAGCCGGTCGTCGACCCCGACATGTTTCTGATCCGGAGATGATGTGAGCGACAACAGTTATGACGTCATCGTCGTCGGCCTGGGCGGGATGGGCAGCGCCGCCGCCTATCACCTGGCGCGGCGCGGTTTCCGGGTTCTCGGTCTGGAGAAGTTCACCCCCGCCCACGATCGTGGATCCAGCCACGGCGGCTCACGCATCATCCGGCAGTCCTATTTCGAGGACCCCGCCTACGTGCCCCTGCTGTTGCGGGCCTACGAACTGTGGGAGGAACTGCGGCGGAGCACCGGTGCGGAGGTCTACCGGCTCACCGGTGGCGTGTTCGTCGGACCACCCGACTGTCTGACCGTCGCCGGCAGCGAGCGCGCCGCCCTGGAATGGTCGCTGCCGCACGAGATGCTGGATGCCGGCGAGCTGGGCCGCCGCTTCCCCACCTTCACCCCGAGCCCGGGCGATGCCGCACTGTATGAGGCCAAGGCCGGCTTCGCCCGCCCAGAGCTGACCGTGCAGGCCCATCTCGACCTGGCGGCGCGCGAGGGCGCCACGCTGCGCTTCGGCGAGGAAGTGTCGCGGTGGCTCGACGGTCCGCGCGGTGTCACCGTGCACACCGCGACCGGCAGCTACACCGCCGGTCAGCTGGTGATCTGCCCCGGTGCGTGGGCGCCGGAGTTGTTGACCGAGTTGGGAATTCCCATCACGATCGAACGCCAGGTGCTGTATTGGCTGGACCCCGCAGGCGGAACCACGCCGTTCGAGGATCATCCGATCTTCATCAACGAGAATGCCCGCGGCCAGCAGATCTACGGTTTCCCGGCCATCGACGGCGCCGACGGCGGCGTGAAGGTCGCCTTCTTCCGCAAGGGCCAGGTGTGCACACCGGAGACCATCGACCGGACGGTGTCCCCGCAGGAGATCGACGAGATGCGCGAACGGGCCGGCCAGCTGCTGCCCGCGCTGACCGGACCCGCGGTGCACACCGCGACCTGCATGTACTCGAACACCCCGGACGAGCATTTCGTCATCACCCGGCCGGATCGCTTCACCAATGTGACGGTGGCATGCGGGTTCTCGGGGCACGGGTTCAAATTCGTCCCGGTCGTCGGCGAGGTGCTGGCAGATCTGGCCACCACCGGCACCACCGGGCACCCCATCGGACTCTTCGACCCCACACGACTGGTGACCGCATGACCACGATCGACGAATCGCGACCGCTCCCGGCCGGCACACCGGCCACCGGCAACCTGATGCCCACCCTGAGCGGCCGATACTATTACGACACAGCGATATTCGAGGCCGAACAGGACCGAATCTTCGAGCGCATGTGGTTCTGCGCGGTGCGCAGCGCAGATCTGCCCTCCCCCGGCGCATTCCGCAGAGTTCAGGTGGGCCGCGAGAGCGTGCTGGTGGTGCGCGGACGCGACGGCGCCCTGAATGCCTTCCTCAATGTCTGCCGGCACCGCGGGGCGATGCTGTGCTCGGAAGACTCCGGAGTGGTCAATCGGCACCTGAAGTGCCCGTACCACGCGTGGACCTACGGGCTGGACGGAAAGCTTTTTGCGGCACCCAATCTCGGCACTCTGACCGATGCGACAGGCGCACGCATCGACCGCACCGAATACGGTCTGGTGCCGGTGGCGCTTCGGGAATGGCTCGGATACGCCTGGGTCTGCCTGGATGCGCAGCCGCCGTCGTTCGACGACGAGGTCATCGGCACCGTCACCGATCGGCTCGGCAACGCCGACGCCATCGAGCACTACCAGCTCGCCGAGCTGTCCGTGGGCCGGCGCATCGTCTACGACGTGGCGGCCAACTGGAAGTTGATCGTCGAGAACTTCATGGAGTGCTATCACTGCGCGTCCATCCACCCCGAGCTCACCGAGGTACTGCCCGAGTTCGCCGGCGGCCTGGCCGCGCAGTACTTCGTCGGGCACGGCGCGCTGTTCGGTGCGGACGTGGCCGGTTTCACCATCGACGGCAGCGCGGGGCTGGACGTGATTCCCGGGGTGACACCCGAGCAGGACCGCAGGTACTACGCGGTCACCGTCCGGCCCAACGTATTCATCAACCTGGTGCCCGACCACGTGATCTTCCACCGCATGTACCCGATGGGCCCCGACCGCACCGTCGTGGAATGCGACTGGCTGTATCTGCCGGACGTGGTAGCCCAGGGCCATGACCTGGAACGATCGGTGCAGCTCTTCCACCGGGTCAACGAGCAGGATTTCGAGGCCTGCGAACGCACCCAGCCCACCATGTCCTCGCGCGCCTACCGCCAGGGTGGCGTGCTGGTGCCCTCCGAGCACCACATCGGCGAGTTCCACCAGTGGATCGACGACCGGTTGCGCGACCGGCCCGAGTCGGGGGCGCCGGGATGACAGCAACCGTTGTCTACACTGGTGTCGTCATGCCTTCCGACACCGACGACGTCGCGCCGCGGGAGAAATCCGTCGCGGCAGTGCAATCGGTGGACCGGGCGCTGATGGTCCTGGAGATCCTGGGCAAGCTGGGCACCGCCGGGGTGACCGAGATCGCCACCGAACTCGGTGTGCACAAGTCCACGGTGTCCCGGCTGATCACCGTCCTGGAGTCCCGCGGGTTCGTCGAACAACTCTCCGACCGCGGCAAGTACCGACTGGGGTTCGCGCTGGTCCGGCTGGCCGGTTCCACCAGCGCGCAGATGGACCTGGCCAAGCAGAGCCAGGTCACCTGCGACCGGCTCGCCGAACGGTGCGGCGAGACCATCAATGTGGCAATCCTCGACGGCGACAGGATCATCAACATCGTCGAGACGCTCGGCCCCGCCGAGATCACGCTGCGCACCTGGATCGGGCAGAACTGCCCCGCGCACGCCACCTCGAGCGGCAAGGCGCTGCTGTCGGCGCTGCCCACCGACAGGGTGCGCGAGCTCCTCGGAGACACGCTGGCCACCTTCACCGACAACACCATTGCCGACGGTGTCGCGCTGGCCGCGGAGCTGGCCGAGGTCCGCCGCCGGGGGTGGGCCAGTGTGTGCGAGGAACTGGAGATCGGCCTCAATGCCGTCGGCGTACCGCTGCGCGACAGCACCGGCAAAGCCATTGCCGCGCTGAGCGTTTCGGGTCCGGCCTACCGTTTGGATCCCTCACGATTCGATGAGGTGGCGCAGATGACCATGGCGGCCGCCGAACAGATCAGCCGTCGCCTCGGGTTCACCGGCTGACGAGCGAACCCCGGTTCGGCACGCACCCACTCCCAATGTGTTGTTTAATACGCAACTAGTGCGTTATTCGCAACATCTCGTCCCTCTGACGTGAGGACAGCACGATGTCGCTCGACACGAACGGCGCCTCCGGGCCCGACGACGTAGCCGACGGGGCCACCTCGCACCAAGAGCACCCACTGGCCCCCATCACCGGCCGCATCGCGCCCGTCGACGCCAACCCCGGCCGGGACTGGGTGGTGTTCGGCGTCACCGGCGTCATCTCGATCGCCTTCGTCGTGTGGGGCCTGGTGGACACCCCGGGGTTGTCCGCGGTGTCCGCGGGCACCAAGGACGCGGCCATCAAGGGTTTGGGCTGGTTCTTCGTGTTGGCGGCCAGCTTCTTCGTCGTCTTCGTGCTGTGGCTGGCCGCCAGCAAGTACGGCCGCATCCCGCTCGGCTGCGATGACGAACAACCGGAGTTCAGGACCATCTCGTGGATCGCGATGATGTTCAGTGCGGGCATGGGCATCGGCCTGATGTTCTGGGGTGTCGCCGAGCCGCTGAACCATTTCGTCACCCCGCCGCCGGGCACCACCGCGGCGCAGTCCGATGAGGCCTTCCAGACGGCGATGGCCACCACGATGTTCCACTGGGGTCTGCACCCGTGGGCGATCTACGCGGTGGTGGGGCTGGCGATCGGTTACGGGATGTACCGCAAGGGCCGCTCGGGGCTGCTGTCGGCCGCGTTCACCTCGTTGTTCGGGGACCGCGCCAACGGGCCGGCCGGCAAGGTCATCGACATTCTCGCGATCTTCGCCACCCTGTTCGGGTCCGCCGCGTCCCTGGGGCTCGGCGCCCTGCAGATCGGCGACGGCCTGGAGTTCAACGGTTGGGTCGGCACCGTCGGCACCCCCATTCTGGTGACGATCATCGCGGTGCTGACGGTGGCGTTCATCGTCTCGGCGGTGTCGGGCATCGCCCGCGGCATCCAGTGGCTGTCGAACATCAACATGGTGCTGGCCTTGATTCTGGCGGTTTTCGTGTTCGTCGCGGGGCCGACCCTGTTGATCCTCAACCTCGTTCCGAGCGCACTGGGTGACTACCTCCGCGATTTCGTGGCGATGAGCGCCCGCACCGACGCCAACGGTGATGCCGAACTCGCGGCCTGGCTGTCGGGATGGACCATCTTCTACTGGGCGTGGTGGGTGTCGTGGACGCCGTTCGTCGGCATGTTCATCGCCCGCATCAGCCGGGGCCGCACCATCCGGCAGTTCGTCACCGGGGTGCTGCTGGTCCCGACGACGGTCAGCCTCGTGTGGTTCGTCATCTTCGGCGGTGCCGGGATCGAGCGGCAGCGCACCGTCGGCGACATGGTCGACGCGGAGGGCGGCGTCGACAGCACCGGTGCGCTGTTCCAGTTGCTCGACACCATGCCGCTGGCCGGCATCACCACCGTGCTGGTGATGGTGCTGGTGGCGATCTTCTTCGTCTCCGGTGCGGACGCCGCCTCGATCGTCATGGGGTCGTTGTCCGAGAAGGGCTCTCACGAGCCGCGTCGCGCCACGGTGGTGTTCTGGGGCGCGCTGACGGGTGCGGTCGCCGCGATCATGCTCATCATCGGCGGGGGTGGCGCGGACGCGCTGACCGGGCTGCAGAACCTCACGATCGTGGCCGCGGTGCCGTTCGTCATCGTGATGGTGCTGCTGTGCGTGGCGCTCTACAAAGACCTGCGCACCGACCGGATCGTCGTGGTCGACCGGCGCAGTACCGAACTCGTCGAGCGCGCCGTCGTCACCGGTGCCGGCCACTACGGCGACAACTTCGATCTCGTGACGCGCTACCACAAGCTCGACTCGACCAAGCCGGAGTAGGTCAGCTCTTCACGATCCGCCATTCCCCTTCCTGGCACTCGACGCGTCCGGCGATCTCCAGCAGCGCCAGCGGGCCCAGTACCTGCTCGGCCGGTATGCCGGCGTCCACGGCGATCTGCTCGATGCTGCGCAGACCCCGCGCCGGCAGCGCCTCGTACACCAGCGCCTCCTCCCGGGACAAGCCGTCCAGGGGTGTCTGCGGATGCTCGGGCTCATCGGCGAGTTCGCCGATCCTGCCGACGATTTCGATGATCTCTTCGGCACGGCTGATCAGCTGGGTGTCCTTCTTCCGCAGCAGCACGTGGCAGCCCGCCGACGCCGCGGAGGTCACCGGGCCCGGCACCGCACACACCACCCGTCCCATCACGTCCGCCCACGCGGCGGTGTTGGCCGCCCCGCTGCGCAGGCCCGCCTCCACCACGACCGTCGCACCGCTCAGTGCGGCGACCAGCCGGTTGCGGGTCAGGAACCGGTGCCGCGCGGGCCGCACCCCGGGCGGATATTCGGTCACCAGCAGACCGCTGCCGCCGATCCGGTGTAGTAGCGCGGAATGCCCTGCGGGATAAAGCACATCGATCCCGCCGGCAAGCACCGCCACCGTGACCCCGTCGACGCCGAGCGCCGCACGATGGGCCGCCCCGTCGATGCCGTAGGCGCCGCCGGACACCACCGCGACGTGGCGTTCGGCCAGTCCCGCGGACAGGTCAGCGGCGACATGTTCGCCGTACGCGGTGGACGCCCGGGTGCCGACGATCGCCGCGGCCCGGGCGGCCACCTCGTCGAGGCGGGCCGGGCCGATCGCCCAGAGCACCATCGGGTGCCGGCCGGATTCCTTCTTCTGCACTATCTCGCTGTCGAACACGGTGAAGGCCAGATGCGGCCATTCCGCATCGTCGGGGGTGATCAACCGGCCGCCGCGACGGTCCAGCATCTCCAGATCCGCTGCGGCGCTGTCGATGTGGAAACGCGCAGCCACCCGGCCCTGTAGCTCGTCGGGCGCACGACCGCCCCGGATTGCGGCCGCAGCCTCCACGGGACCGACATCGGCCACGAAGCCCGACAAGGCAGCGCACGGCGACTCGGCCACCCGCGACAGATACGCCCACGCGCGCCGCACCGTGTCGTCGGTCATGACACACCGCCCTGCCGGAAGCTCAGCGCCATCGCGACATGCTCCGGCGTCGGCGAGTTCACCCCGGCCAGATCGGCGATCGACCACGCGATGCGCAGGGTACGGTCGGCACCGCGCAGGTTGAGCTTCCCGCGGTCGACCGCTGCCCGCAGCACCGCCATGGTGGCGTCACTGGGACGGAACTGCTGGCGTAGGGCGGTTCCCGGCACTTCGGCGTTGGTCCGCACCCCGATCGGACGCCACCGGTGCGCCGCCGCCGCCCGCGCGGCGGCGACCCTGGTGCGTACCGCGGCGGTCGATTCGCCCACCTCGTGGGTGAAGGCGCCCGCCCGGATCGGGTGCATCTGGACTTTCAGATCGACCCGATCCACCAGCGGGCCCGACAGCTTGCCCTGATAGCGGCGTTTCGCGCCGGCATTGCACAGGCAGTCCTGCGGGTCGGTCGGCGCGCACGGGCACGGATTGGCGGCCAGGATCAGCTGGAACCGGGCCGGGTAACGTGCCACGCCGTCGCGGCGGGCCAACCGGATTTCGCCTTCCTCCAACGGAGTGCGCAACGACTCCAGCACATTGGTGCCGACTTCGGCGTACTCGTCGAGGAACAGCACCCCGCGGTGCGCGCGGCTCACCGCACCGGGGCGCGCGATTCCTGTTCCCCCGCCCACCATCGCGGCCACCGTCGAGGAATGATGCGGGGCGATGAAGGGCGGGCGGGTGATCAACGGGGTGTCGGGAGACAGCGTCCCGGCGATCGAATGGATGGCGGTGACCTCGATGGCCTCCTCCTCGGTCAGCGCCGGGAGCAGGCCCGGCACCCGTTGGGCCAGCATCGTTTTGCCGATCCCGGGCGGCCCGGTCAGCATCAGATGATGCGCGCCGGCGGCGGCGATCTCCACCGCGACCCGCGCCGCCGTCTGCCCGATCAGATCCGCGAGGTCGCGGCACTCCGGCGGCACATAGGGCGCCGCGTCGGTGATCCGTCCCGCCAGCTGCCCCTTTCCGCGGAACCAGCCCTGCAGTTGGCGCAGGGTCTGCACGCCCCACACGTCGATACCGTCCACCAGGCTGGCCTCGGCCAGATTGTCGACGGGCACCACCACCGCCTGCCAGCCATCGCGCTTGGCGGCCAGGACGGCGGGCAGCACACCGTTGACCGGTCGCACCCGGCCGTCGAGCGCGAGTTCGCCGAGCAGCACCGTCTTCTCCAGCCGCGCCCACGACTTCTTCAGGTGTGCCGACAGCACCGCCGAGGCCAAGGCCAAGTCATACATCGAACCCACCTTGGGCAGCGTGGCCGGCGACAGCGCCAGCGTCAGCCGGGTGTCCGGCCACGTGTTGCCGCAGTTGGTGATCGCCGCCCGCACCCGATCCCGGGATTCCTGCAGTGCGGTGTCGGGCAGCCCCACCAGGTGCACGCCCGGCAGTCCGCCGGTGATATCGGCCTCGATCTCCACCGTGATGCCGTCCAGACCGCGGATCGCGACGGCGAAGGCGCGTCCCAGCGTCATCAGCCGACCGCCTGCAGATGGGTGAGCTCGGGTGTGCGGGCACGGCCGAACCGCACCCCGATCACATCGATGCGCACCCCCGCCCAACTCCCGCCGCCACCGGCCAGCCACAACCCCGCCAGCCGCCGCAGCCGACGGACCTTGTCCGGGGTGACCGCGTAGGCGACACCGCCGAACCGATCGGTGGTGCGCGCCTTCACCTCGACGAAGATCACCACCCGGGCCGCCTCGTCCAGCGCGATGACATCCAGTTCGCCGTACCGGCAGCGCCAATTGCGCTCCAGCACCGTCAAACCCATGGCTTCGAGGTGCTGCACCGCCAACTGCTCACCGAGTGCACCGATCTCGGCGCGTGTCCAGGTTTCCATGGACCCACCCTCGCCGCGGCCGCCGACAGAACCGCGACCCCGAGACGCAGAAAGCCCTAGTTATCCCCAATCACGGATTCATCCACAGGGTCACCCCAGGGCGCCGGCGTCCTTCGCGACGATCGACTCGACATCCGCACGCACCCGTTCCAACTCCGCGCGCTCCTGCTCGGAGTACTCACGGGCCGTGTCATCGAGCACACACACCGTGCCCACCACCCGGCCCTCACCGTCATGCACGGCCACACCGAGGTAGTTGTGCAGACCGAATTCGGTCTCGTCCTCGTTGCCGGCAAACGTCTCATCCGTCCGCGAATCCTGCACGAAGAGCGCCTCGTCGGTGTTGACCACCCGTTCGCAGTACAGCGGTGTCCGGCCGGTGTCGTCTCCGGCCTTCTTGCCGGCCGCCCCGACGGTGTAGTGCTGAGTGGCTTCACCGGCGGTGGCCGCGACCACCATGGCATCGGGGTCCGAGCGCATCACCAGGACGGATTTGACGCCCAACCGCGAGGCCAGCGCTTCGAGTTGAGGGGTGAGCGCGGACAGCGCCGGAGTGGAATCGGTGGCGAAGGGTTCGGCTGGGGTCATGGCCGCGATTATGGTCACACCCCCCTCGTCGCACAACCGTTGTGCTCACCGGGCGGTCACATTCGCGAATATTTCGTCAGCGCAACGCTGTACAAGCCGTACGCGGCAAAACCGGCTGCCGCCGCCAACAACGTCGTCTGACCGTACTCCGTCTGACCCAGCGCTCTCACCGCCGCATCCAGTCCCGTCGCCCTAGACGGATCCTGCAAGAACGAAGCGCCCAGGACCAAGATCCCCGCCCCGAAAAGCACGATGCCCTCCCCGACATGACCGACGATGCCCAGCGTTGTCATCAGCCGTCCGCCCGGCACCGTCAGGTCTGCGAGGAACTTTCGAGATGCGCCCTTGTAGATGAAGTAGCCGCCGAATGCCGCGATCGCCACACCGGCGGTGACCAGAACAGCTTTACCCCCACCGGACTGCATCAACCGGGCACTCAGCCCTTCGGCCCGCTCACTCCCACGCCTTCCCACGCCCACCGCGAACTGCACCGCCGCGAATGTCAACGCCAGGTACACCACCGCAAGCCCGAACGCCTTGAGCCGGTTCACCGGCGGCGTGTGCCGCCGGTCGGCGCGGGTGCTCTCACCCGGATGCAGACCGAGCACAACTTCGGCCAGTCGCCACATCGACAGCGCGAACAACCCGAACGCCACCACCCATAGCGACACCGAACCACCGCGTTGCTCGGCGAGTACCGCCAAAGCCCCGGTCTGGTCGGCCTCGCCCCGGAAACCGAACGCGATCCGCACGATGATGTAGGCGATCAAGAGATGCAGCAATCCACTCACGGGATAGCCGGCACGGGCGATCGACTCGACGGTACGGCTTTCGGTGGCACGGTTGACCGCACCCTTGAACGCCATCCAGCCGTTGCCAGGTCGAGCACCGTGCACGTCCACCCGCCTTGCGTGTTCGAAAGGGACTGTCCGACCAACGGTATAGCGGCACGGTCTGCCGGACGGTGTCGGCATATCGCGCGCCTTGACCTCAACGCCCGTTGAGGTTCTACGGTCGCGGAGACAACGAAGGCCGACTACGTCAAGGCCTTCTGGAACGTCGTCAACTGGGCCGACGTCGCCGACCGCTACGCCAAGGCCAGCGCGAACACCGGCGGACTCATCTCCGGCTGAGTTGGGTTTCGCGCGCGTCAAAAACGGGGACACCGCTCTCCATGAACAGAAGCTCCAGCACCGTCCACGGCGCGGTGGACAAGGCGACCGACAACGACGCCTTCCAGTACGCCGCGCGTGCCGGCTACGCAGCGAGTGGCGTCCTGCACCTGCTGCTGGGCTACATCATCCTGCGGCTGGCCCTGGGCACCGGCGGCAACGCCGACCAGTCCGGGGCGCTGGCGGCCCTGGGCGCACAGACCGGCGGCCAGGTGATGTTGTGGATGGCGACGATCGGCCTGTTCGCGCTCGGGCTGTGGCATCTGGCCGAGGCGGTCGTCGGCTCCAAGCCCAGCGAGCGCTCCGGCGACGACGATTCACCGGCGTGGAAACGTGCCAAGTCGGTCGGTCTGGCGATCGCCAACTTCGCGATCGCCTTGTCCGCCATGCGGTTCGCGACGGGCTCCGGTCAGTCCAGCGGCCAGCAGAACTCAGGCCTGTCCGGCCAGCTCATGCAGTCCGGCTGGGGCAAGGCCCTGCTGATCGCCGTCGGTCTCGGGGTGCTCGCCGTCGGCGGCTACCACGTCTACAAGGGCGTGACCAAGAAGTTCTTCAAGGATCTGCGGGTATCCGGGGGCACCGGTATCACCGCTGTCGGTGTCGCCGGATTCGTCGCCAAGGGGCTGGTGCTCGCCGGTGCCGGCATCCTGGTCATCTTCGCGACGCTGCAGGCCGATCCGGCGAAGGCCTCCGGTCTGGACGCCGCGGTCAAGACGCTGGGCCAGGCCCCGTTCGGCAAGTTCCTGCTCATCCTCGCCGCCCTGGGTATCGCGGCGTTCGGCGCGTACAGCTTCGTGCGCAGCCGCTACGGACGGCTCTGACCCGGTCAGCTCAGGGCGTCGATGAGCGCCGCGAGCTGCCCCGGTGACACCGCCACCCCGCACTGGCGCCGCAGATCGATCAGCGGGCGCGCGATGTTCTGCAGATCGAGGAACTCGCCGGGGTGGGTGAGGAAGTAACCGCGTACCGAGTTCTCGGCATCGGCGGTGGACTGACTACCGGCCGCCGTGAGCACGTCGTTCGCGCCGGGATGGGTGTCCAGGTAACCGCCCGCCTGCCCCAGCACCCCACTGGCGACGGTGGCGAGGTTGCTCGCCGAACAGGGCGGTGCCGCCGTGGCGGTCGGGGCAGCGATCACGGACGCGGCGAGTCCACCGAGGACGAGGGTGGCAAACGGTTTCATGCGTCGATCCTGCGGCACGCGCCGCAGCCCTGCACGATCTTGTCGCGAACTGGATATGTCGGTGCACCCGGTTACCGTCTCGCCATGTCGTTTCCCACCCTCGCCCGCCAGGTCGACATCCCGGCTCCGAACGGGACTTTTGACGCCGAGCGAGCCATCGCCACGGCCGTCGATTTCTGCACCGGCCACGACGTCGCCCGGCACACCGGATACTCGGTGGTCCCGCGGCTGGATCAGGCATTGCGCATCGCCGCGCTGACCGGCCCGGACCGGCGCTGGCGACGGATGGCCCGCTGGTCGGGGAACAACGATATCGAGGGTCTGCCCGAGACGGTGCTGCTCACCGATGAGCGTGACATCCTCTACAACCGGTTCGTGGCCGCCCTTCCCGAGGCGGATTGGCTGCCCCCGAACACGGTGACCTCGGTGAGCCGCTGGGCACGGTTCTCCCCCGCCATGCGCGAAGCAGAGACATTGGGCGTAGGCTGGATCCTTCCTGTCGCGCGGGAGGTGTTGCTGGTCCCGATGCCGACGACCCGCTATGCCGATACCGGGGCACGCGTGCTGCACTGCGACACCGGCAGACCGGCCATCGAGTGGTCCGACGGCTCTGGACCGTTCTATCTGCACGGCACCGAGTTCGACGAAGGCCTGTATCGGGCGGTGCTCGGCGGCGAGCTCTCGTTGCACGCCATCGCCGCCATCCGCCATGCCGAACGGCGCTCGATCGCCATGCGCTACTTGACTTTCGACGTGGCCGAGGCCGCCGGAGCCCGTCTGCTCGACATCGGCGTGTACCGGCTGGCACTGCCACCGCGGCTCGCACGGCACCACGGCGCGTTCGCCTACTTCATCCGGGTGGGCGCGAGCCAGTCCATCCAGTGGGTGGATCCGCGGACCGTCGACACGGACAGGACCACCCGCCGGCGGGCAGAGATACCGGAGCGGTCATCGGATTCCCTGTGAATATCGGGAGTAGGGCACCCTAGCCTTATCGGGGGATGAAAGGATCCCTCCATGAGATCCCGGTGGAGCCGCGTTGCCGCGGCGTTGTCCGTCATCGCCGTCGTCGCCTCGGCGACCGCGTGCTCGTCCGACGACGGGGGCGACGAACTGCTGATCTACAACGCGCAGCACGAATCCCTGACCAAAGAGTGGATCGACGCGTTCACCAAGGAGACCGGCATCAAGGTCACCTACCGACAGGGCGGTGACACCGAACTGGGCAACCAGCTGATCGCCGAGGGCGACGCCTCCCCGGCCGATGTGTTCCTCACCGAGAACTCACCGGCGATGGCCGCCGTCGAGGACGCCGGACTGTTCGCCGATGTGGACTCCGGAACCGTCGAGCAGGTGCCCGCCGAGTACCGCCCGTCGACCAACAAGTGGACCGGTGTCGCCGCGCGCACCACGGTGTTCGCCTACAACACCGAGAAACTGCAGCTCGGCGAGCTGCCGCGGTCGATCATGGACCTGCAGCAGCCCGAATGGAAGGGCCGCTGGGGCGCGCCGCCGCCCAAGGCGGACTTTCAGGCCATCGTTGCGGCGATGCTGCAGCTGACCGGCGAGCAGGCCACCTCCGCGTGGCTGACCGGGATGAAGACCAACGCCACCCTTCTTCAGGACAACATCGCCACCCTGCGCGCGGTCAACGACGGTGAGATCGAGGGCGGCATCATCTACCACTACTACTGGTTCCGCGACCAGGCCAAGACCAAGGAGATCAGCGCCAACACCGCGCTGCACTACTTCCGCAACGAGGATCCGGGGGCCTTCATCAGCATCTCCGGTGGCGGCGTGCTGGAGTCGAGCACGAAGAAGGACCAGGCCCAGCAGTTCCTGAAATTCATCACCGGCAAGGCCGGACAGGAAGTGCTGGAGAAGGGCACCTCGTTCGAATACCCGGTGGCCAGCGGCGTACCGGCCAACCCGGCGTTACCCGCGCTGGACACCCTGCAGGCACCGAAGGTCGACCCATCCACCCTGGACGCGGCCATGGTGACCGACCTGATGACCAAGGCCGGCCTGCTCTAGGTGGTCTCGACCCAGCCCGACCGCCCGACCGCCCGACCGCGACCACCCGCCCGGCCGGGGCCCCTGCTGACCGGGGGGATCGGCCTGCTGGTCGCGATGACCTTCGTGCCGCTGGGCTATGTCGTGTGGGCGGTGATCAGCACCGGTCCGGCCCGCATCTACGAGTTGGTGGTGCGGCCGCGGGTGGCCGAGCTGCTGTTCAACACCGTGGGGTTGGTGGTGGTGACCGTGCCGCTGTGCCTGGTGCTCGGTATCGGGGCGGCCTGGCTGGTCGAGCGCACCGATGTCGCCGGCGCCGCGGTGTGGCGACCACTGCTGGTCGCCCCGCTGGCGGTGCCCGCGTTCATCAACAGCTACGCCTGGGTCAGCGTGTGGCCGACGCTGCACGGGTTCGGCGCCGGCGTGCTCGTCGCCACCCTGTCGTACTTCCCGTTCGTGTTCCTGCCCGCCGCGGCCACGTTGCGCCGGCTGGACCCGTCCATCGAGGAATCGGCGCGGGCGCTGGGTTCGGGCACGGTCGGCATCTTCTTCCGGGTGGTGCTGCCGCAGTTGCGGCTGGCCGTTCTCGGCGGCGGGCTGCTGATCGGGGTGCACCTGCTCGCCGAGTACGGCGCGTTCGCGATGCTGCGCTTCTCGACGTTCACCACCGCGATCTTCGAACAGTTCCAGGCGACGTTCGACGGTGCCGCCGGCGCCACCCTGGCCGGGGTGCTGGTGCTGCTGTGCCTGATGCTGTTGCTGACCGAGGCGCTGCTGCGCGGCAACGCCCGATTCGCCAGGATCGGATCCGGCGCGCCACGTGCGGCGACCCCGATTCGTTTGCGCGCGAAGAACATACCGGCCACGGCCGGACTCGCCGCGCTCACCGTGCTGGCGCTGGGCGTGCCGGTCTGGACTCTGCTGCGCTGGCTCTGGATCGGCGGCACCCAGGTGTGGGAGATCGCCGACCTGAGCGAGGCGCTGGGCCAGACCGCGGTGCTGGCCGCGGTGGCTGCCGCGCTCACCACCGTGGCGGCGTTCCCCTTCGCGTGGCTCGCGGTCCGCTACAGCGGCGCGTTCGCCCGGACGGTCGAGGGCGCCAACTTCGTCACCAGTTCCATGCCCGGCATCGTCACCGCGCTCGCGCTGGTCACCGTCGCCATCCGGTTCGCTCCCCCGCTGTATCAGACCGCGGCACTGGTGCTGTGTGCCTACGTGCTGATGTTCCTGCCACGCTCCCTGGTGAGCCTGCGCTCGGGCCTGGCTCAGGTGCCGCCCGGACTGGAGGAGGCGTCACGTTCGCTGGGGGTGTCACCCGCGCGTAGCTTCGTGCGGATCACCTTGCGGCTCACCGCACCCGCGGCCGGCGCGGGTGCGGCGTTGGTGTTCGTCGCCGTCGCCACCGAACTGACCGCCACCCTGCTGCTCGCGCCGACCGGCACCAGGACACTGGCGATGCGGTTCTGGTCGCTCTCGAGCGAACTCGACTATGCGGCCGCCGCCCCGTACGCACTGGTGCTGGTCTCGCTGTCGATACCGGTGACGGTGGCCCTGTTCCGGCAAGCAACGCGGGGGACGTCATGAGCGAGTACACCCTGGCCGTCGCGGGCCTGACCAAGACGTTCACCGATCATCCGGTGCTCGACGGCGTCGACCTGACGCTCACCCCGGGCAGCATCACCGCCGTCGTCGGCGCATCGGGCTGCGGCAAGACCACCCTGCTGCGACTGGTCGCCGGATTCGAGGCACCCGACGCCGGCACCATCGACATCGGTGGGCAACGCGTCGCCTCCGCGTCGAACAGCCTTGCCCCGCACCGTCGTTCCGTCGGCTACGTCGCGCAGGACGGCGCGCTGTTCCCGCATCTGAGCGTCGGCGCCAACATCGCCTACGGGCTGCCCGGGCGCGCCCACAGCGCGGCGGTTGCGGCCCGTGTCGCCGAACTCCTCGACACCGTGTCCCTGCAACCCTCTTTCGCGACACGACGCCCGCATGAACTGTCCGGCGGCCAGCAGCAGCGCGTCGCACTGGCCCGCGCCATGGCACGGCAACCGGCCCTGATGCTGCTCGATGAACCGTTCTCCGCGCTGGACACCGGACTGCGGGCCGCAACCCGCAAGGCGGTCACGAAGGTGCTCAACGATGCCGGCGTCACCACCCTGCTGGTCACCCACGATCAGGGCGAGGCGCTGTCGATCGCCGATCAGGTCGCCGTCATGCGCGACGGGCGGTTCACCGCTGTCGGTACCCCCCAGCAGGTCTACCGCAGACCCGCCGACCGGTTCACCGCCGAGTTCCTCGGCGATTGCGTGTTCCTGCCCTGCACCGTGCGCGCCGGGTCCGCCGAATGCGTGCTGGGCCGCATCCCGTTGGTGGCACCGGCGCCCGACGGTCCCGCCACCTTGATGTTGCGGCCCGAGCAGCTGGTCGCCGTCGAGATCACCGATGCCGGTACGGCACCGGAGCCCGGGATCGGCATCGTGGTGTCCACCGAGTTCCTCGGTCACGACGTGTTGCTCACCATCGATGCCGGTGGTGACACCCCGCCGATCACCGTGCGCCAGCACAGCATCGCGCCGCCGGAGGAATCCGCGAAGGTTCGCATCGAGATACTCGGTGGCGGTCTGGTGTTGCCATGAACGACCTCGTCGCGTACCTGCGGGCCCACGGCGCACGGCCCGCGGTGCACACCGCCGACGCGACGCTGAGCTACCGACAGCTCGCCGACCGGGTCGACTGCGCCACAGCCGATTTCGCCGGCGAGCGGAAACTGATCCTGCTCGAAACGCGGAACGACATCGCCACGCTGGTGCATTACCTCGGCGCCATCGCCGGCGGACATGTCGTGCTGCCGGTTCCGCCCGGAAGTGATCACGCAGATCTGCTGGCAACATATCGTCCCGATATCTTCATCGACGACGGCGGGGTGCGCCGCCGCGGCGCCCAGCACCATGACCTGCACCCTGAACTGGCACTGCTGCTGTCCACCTCCGGAAGCACCGGCTCGCCGAAACTCGTCCGGCTGTCGGTGGCCAATCTGCTGGCCAACGCAGAATCCATCGCCGACTACCTCGCCATCAGTGATACCGACTGTGCCGCAACGACATTGCCGATGTCGTACTGCTACGGACTGTCGGTCATCCACAGTCATCTGTTGCGCGGGGCGGCGCTGCTCCTCACCGATCTCTCGGTCATCGACGACGCGTTCTGGGAGCTGTTCCGCCGTCACCGGGGCACCTCGTTCGCGGGTGTGCCCTACACCTTCGATCTACTGGACCGGATCGGCTTCGACACGATGAGCCTGCCGCACCTGCGCTACATCACCCAGGCCGGCGGGCGCCTGGAACCCGCCCGGGTACGCCAGTTCGCCACGCTCGGACAGCGCCACGGCTGGCAGCTGTTCGTGATGTACGGAGCCACCGAGGCGACCGCCCGAATGGCGTACCTGCCACCAGAACTCGCCGCCACCCGGGCCGAGGCGATCGGCCGGCCCATTCCTGGCGGGCGCCTGTGGATAGACGCACCCGACGGCGAGATCGGCGAACTCGTCTACCAGGGCCCCAATGTGATGATGGGCTACGCCGGTGGCGCCGCCGACCTCTCGGCAGCCGCCGGCACCGACGAGCTGCGCACCGGCGATCTCGCCCGACGCGGCGACGACGGACTCTTCGAAGTGGTGGGCCGCGCCAGCCGGTTCGCCAAGCTGTTCGGGCTGCGCATCGATCTGCAGCGGGTGGAGTCGGCCCTGCGCGAACGCGGTATCGCCGCGCTGTGCACCGACGACGGCGAGACCCTCGTCACCGCCACCACCCACGACGCGCAGACGGTGCGCCGGGCCGTCACCGAGATCACCGGGTTGCCCGCCGGATCGGTGCGAGCCGTCGCCGTCGACGAGCTGCCGATGCTGCCCTCGGGCAAACCCGACTATCCCGCGGTACGCGCGCTGCGGCCCGAGCCGGCCGCCGCAACCGCGCTGCGCGGGGTGTTCGCCGACGTGCTGCACCTGGACCCCGCCCACATCGACGCCGGCGCCAGCTTCGTGGATCTGGGCGGCAATTCGCTGAGCTACGTGACGATGTCGGTGCGGATCGAGCGGGTACTGCACGAGCTTCCGCCCGATTGGCATCGACTGCCGCTCCGCGATCTGGAGCAGCTCACCACCCGCAAGCGCCGCTGGACCTCCACGCTGGAAACCAGCGTGGCGCTGCGGGCCCTCGCGATCGTGCTCATCGTCGGATCCCATGCCGAACTGTTCGAGATGTGGGGTGGCGCGCACATCCTGCTCGGTGTCGCCGGCTACAACTTCGGCCGGTTCTGTCTGACCTCCGTGCCGCGCCGGGACCGGATCCGGCACCTGCGCAGCACGATCGCCTGGATCGCGCTGCCCGCGATCGCCTGGGTGGCGATCACCATGACCTTCAGTGATGACTATCAGTGGTCGAATCTGTTGCTGGCCAACAAGATATTCGGCCCTTTCGACAGCATGACGGCGGGCCGGCTGTGGTTCATCGAAGTGCTGGTGTGGGTCCTGGTGCTGTTGACCGTGCTGCTGGGGGTGCCCGCGGTGGACCGGCTGGAGCGCCGCCGTCCGTTCGCGTTCGCGCTGGTGTTTCTGGCCGCGGGAGTCGCCCTGCGTTACGACGCCCCGGGTCCCGATCTCGGCAAGGATGCCTGGTTCAGCATGCTGGCGTTCTGGTTCTTCGCGGTCGGCTGGGCCGTCGCGAAATCATCGAGCACCTGGCAGCGTGCCGCCATCACGGCTCTGCTGGCGGTGGGTTTGTACGGTTACTTCGGTGACCCCGTCCGCGAAGTACTGGTGTTCGCCGGTATTGCGGTGATGATCTGGTTGCCGTCGATCCGCTGCCCGGTGCTGCTGACCGGTGTGGTGGCCGCCCTGGCCGATGCCTCGCTCTACATCTACCTGACCCACTTCCAGGTCTATCCGCTGTTCGGCGAGCACCGGCTGCTCGGTGTGCTGGCAGCGCTGGCGTTCGGTGTCCTGCTGGCCCGGCTGATGTCGCGGCTGCGTCACCGCTGCGCGATCAGGCCCTCCTGGACCAGGGTTGCCGCGATCACACCGTCGGCGCGCACGAGCGACGCGGTCATCACGCCGCGCCCGCGGGAGGCCGCCGGCGACCGGGATTCCAGCAGATTCCACTGATCTGCCCGCAACGGCCGATGGAACCAGATCGACGAGTCGGTGGTGCCGCTGCGATGTGTCCGGTCGGCCATCGAAAATCCGTGCTCCTGCAGGATCGGGTCGACGCCATAGAGGTCGGTGACGTACACCGCGATCAGGGTGTGGATCAGCGGGTCGTCGGGCAGCCCGACAGTGGCGCGCCACCACAACCGCCGCACGAACTCCCCGTCGGTGCGCTCGTCGGCGACACGGATGTCGAGTTCGTCCAGCGGAAGTGACGGCGCCGGACCGGGCGGCCCGGTGCGCTCCAGGCTGTCCGGGTGCGGCGGCATCGTCGGCCGGGTCCCGTGTTCGGGGCCGGGCAGCGGCGCGGAGAACGACACCGTCGCGATGTTGAGCAGCCGATCGTGCTGGCGGGTCTGCACCCGGCGGGTCGCCGCGGTCCGCCCGTCATAGACCCGTTCGACCTGATAGTCCGCATCGTCCCCGGCCTCGCCGCCGCGCAGGAACTGCATGTGCAGGTTGGTGGGCCGTTTCCCGGCATCCACCGTGGCGCACGCCGCGGCCAGGCTCTGCGCGGCGAACAGCCCGCCGAAGGACCGTTTGCCCGGCGGTCCGGCGCCGGGGCCCCGCCAGCGGTCCTCGCCGTCCGGGGCCGGCGTCAGCAGGTCCGCCAGCACGCTCACGCCACGGTCCCCGCTCCGGTCAACCGGTCGATCTCCGGGCCGCTGAGCCCCAGCCGCCCCAGCACGGCCGCGGTGTGATCGCCCAGTGCCGGCGAGGGGGCGGCGGGCGGATAGCTGCCGTCGATGGAGATCGGCAGGCCCGGCGCCAGGTACTCCCCGATCCGCGGCTGATCCAGGGTGGTGAACAGTGGGTTGGCGGTCACCCGTTCATCGGCGGCAACCTCGGCAAAGCTGCGGTAGCGCTCCCAGAGCACCGAGGTCTGCGCCAGCGCCGCGGTGATCTCCTGGGCGCTGCGTTCGGCGAACCACAGGGTGAACAGTCCGGTGAGCGCGTCGCGGTGTCGGTACCGCTGCCCCTCGTCGGTGAAGTCGGCGCCGAGTGCCTCTCCCAGTGCGGCAACGGCTTTGGTCGTGCCGGTCAGTTCGGTGAGGTCGCGGAAATGCCGCCCGGTCAGCGCGACCAGCATGAAGACCACGCCGTCGCTGCTGGTGAAGTTCTGGCCGTACTGGCCGTAGAGCGAGTTGCCGATGCGCGGGCGCTCGGCGCAGGAGACCATGACCTCGGTCAGGAAGCTGAGATTGCCCGCGGTGGCCAGCGCGACGTTCTCCAGCGGGATCGCGATCTGCTGGCCGGCGCCGGTGACCTCGCGGTTGCGCACCGCGGTGACCACCGCCAGCGCCGCATACAGTCCGCACGTCACGTCCCAGGCCGGCAGCACGTGGTTCACCGGGGTGGCCAGATTGGCCGGCCCGGTCACCAGGGGGAAGCCGACGGCGGCGTTGACGGTGTAGTCCACCCCGGTGGAACCGTCGCCGCGTCCCGAGATCTCGACGTGGATCAGATCCGGCCGCAGGCCCACCAGTGCGTCGTAGGAATGCCAGGCGCGGCCGGCCACATTGGTGATCAGCACGCCGGCGTCGGCGATGAGCCTGCGGATCAGCTCCTGACCCTCGGGTGCCCGCATGTCGACGGCGACGGACTGCTTGCCCTTGTTGAGCCCGGCCCAGTAGATGCTGTCGCCGGCATCGGTCACCGGCCAGCGCTTGTAGTCGGCGGCGCCGCCGACCGGATCGACGCGGATCACCTCCGCACCCAGTTGGGCCAGGGTCATCCCGGCCAGCGGCACCGCCACGAAGCTGGAGATCTCGATGATCCGTACACCCGCCAGGGGCCCCTGCGCCACACCAGTCACCCGGTCAAGCTATCAACCCTGGGTCAGCACGGCGCCGTCCCGGCTCGCGGTCACCAATGTGCCGCGGCCACCGTCGATCAGCACGCCGCGCAGATATCTCGAACACGGTGTCGCGCCGTCGACGATCTCGCTCTTGACCTCTTCGGCCAGCACCGACCGGCCGTTGTCGGTGAACAGGTAGCGGTACCGGGTCTCGGTGTGGCCCTGCCCCAGATCCTCGGAGTCGACATCCAGATCGACATCGGCGGGTTTGGCGACGCCGAGTGCGGTGAGCACCGCGTCGGGCGAGAACGCGGCCAGCGCGATCTCCCGGGTGGTCTCCGGGGCCAACCTGACCTCCTCGGGGACCTCGGCGACGTCCAGAAAGCGCACCAGTCGCCAGCCGTCACCGACTCCCCGCAGCACCACCCGCTCGCCGCCCGGTAGCAGCTCCGCGACCACCAACTCCTGGTTCAGGTACACCGCGACGGCTGCGGAGATCTCGCCCAGTTCAGCGGCGCGGCGCCGCAGCGCCGACAGATCCCAGGGCCGGACCGTGGGGCCCAGGTTGTCCTCGCTGAGCGCGCGTACCGCGGCGGCAACGGCGGCCCGGATCGGGCCTTTGTTGCAGCGCAGCGGCACCTCACCCGAGTCGCGCAGGGCACACAGCGCGGTGATGACCTCGGGTGCCAGGTCGACGGATTCAGACACGACACGTCAGGTTACGGCCTCTCGGCTCGTGCCATTAGATTTGGCGGCATGTCCTCGATCGAGCTCGACACCCCGGCCGGCCCCATCGACGCGCTTGTCGACGTACCCGAGGGTCAGGGCCCGTGGCCGGGCGTGGTCGTGGTGCACGACGCCATCGGCTACCTGCCCGACAAGGAGGCGGTGTCGGCGCGGATCGCCGCCGCCGGCTATCTCACCATCACGCCGAACCTGTATGCCCGCGGCGGCCGCGCCCGCTGCATCACCAAGGTGATGCGGGCCGCGCTGACCAAGCAGGGTCCCGCCATCGAGGACCTGCTGGCCGCCCGTGACTATCTGCGGGACCGGCCCGACAGCACCGGCATCGTCGGTATCGCCGGTTTCTGCATGGGCGGCCAGTTCGCGCTCATCCTGTCCCCCAAAGGTTTCGCCGCCTCTGCACCGTTCTACGGGACACCGCTGCCGAAGAACCTGGAGGAAACGCTGAGCGGGGCGTGCCCGATCGTGGCGAGCTTCGGAGCCCGCGATCCGATCGGCCGCGGCGCCCCGGCGAAGCTGAACAAAGCTGTCGAGGCCCAGGGCATCGCCGCCGATGTGAAGGTCTACCCGAACGCCGGGCACAGCTTCGCCAACCAGCTTCCCGCGCAAGCGCTGTTGCGGGTCACCGGATTCGGCTACAACGAGGCCGTCGCCGAGGACGCCTGGAGCCGGGTGTTCGACTTCTTCGAGACGCATCTGCGAGGCTGACGCCGCACCGTCACGAGTCCATCCGAGCGGCATCGAGGGTGTTCATCCGCTCTGCGATCCACTCACGCACGGTGTCCACAGCTCTGGAGAGTGTCTGCTTCTCCAGGCCATCCGTGATGGGCACCGCGGCGGCGATCTCGTCGAGCAGTGCGTTGGCGGTGCCGTTCGCATACATCTGGTCGTAGAGCGCCCAATAGGCCTCACGGTTCGTGGGCGCCCACGCCTCTGATTCGAGGAATCGGGTCTTGAGCTGGTTACCGAATTTCGGCGCCTGGCCGCCCGGCGCCATGCCCTCGCCGCCAGGGGCCGGCCCGATCTGAACTTCTTCGCCGGGCTGAGTTTTGGCGTCACCATTCATGGCCAGGTTGAGATCCCACGATATGACCGAGATCTTCTTCGCCGAGAGGTCGTACCAGAGATAGTAGTTCTGGCCGGGCCCGCCCATATCGTCGCCGTTGCCGAGCAGATTCTGCGTGGCCAGGTACCGAGCGAACGAGTCGGTATCGATCCAATCCGAAACGTGCGCGTCGAATTCGACCTGCTCGGCGCCGTCCAGCCATGCCAGGAAGTTGATGATCGGCTGCAGGTTTCCATCATCGGCGGCGTTGATCTGCTTGAACTGGTCGGCGTAGAGCGATTGGTCGGGTCCGCGGTACTCCAGACGCGAGTTCGCATCCGCCTTGTACAGGTATCCGGCGGCGTCGAACAGCGAGTTCGCGTAGGTTGCGTCGGGATGCTCGACCAGCAGTCGCGTCGTCGTCTGGCCGTTGATCGTGTAGGTGGCGTACGCATAACGCTGCGTGGGTTGTCCGGTGACCGCCGTCAGCGACAGCGACAGCGCTTCGTTGATCACCGGTGTTCCCGGTCGCACCGACAGTTCGGTGAGTCCTTGATAGCCGCGGCCGTCGGCGTTCTCGTCGAAACTGATGAGCAACGGCAATGTCGTCGGGTCCTCGGCAGAAGCCACAGCCATTCCGGCCATTCCTCCCGGCGGACCCGCCTCAGCGCCGCCCTGCGGTGCATCGGGCCGTCCGGCGTGCGCGCCGCCCAGACCCATCAGCGTCGAGTTGCCCTTCAGCCGAACCGCCACATCACTGATCTGAGTGCCGTCAATGACGATGTCGGCCGTCATCCACTTCTTGTCGCCGTCCTTCTGGTAGGCCGAGATCATCTGCTGGTACTCGGCCTCGGTGATCTCGACGGTCAGGCTGTGCGGCAACGTGCTGTCGAACAGATCAACCGTGCCGGCGATGTTGTCGGTGATCTCCGACTGCATGATGGTGACGTCGCCGGTGATGTAGGGCCGGATGCGGGTCTGCCCCAGCGTTGCGGTGAGGCCGATCGCGACGGCCACCAACAACGCCAACACCTTCCAGTGCTGACGCAACCGCACGGGCACGCGGTGAGAAAGGCGCCGCTTCGGTGGTGCATCGACAACCATCGGGTCTGCCTCGTCCATCAGATGTCGGTCTGGTCGTACCCGGTCAACACGGTCACCCGCTGGCCGGTGTTGACGGCGCCGAGCGCCGCGATCAGCTCGCTACCCTTGCGGCCCTTCTTCAGTTGCGCGGTGTAATAGAGCTCGTTGAGCGCACCCGAGCGTGCCGACTCGGTCGATACCAGCTCGAACTCCGAGCAGAACTCGATGAGCACGTCCTCGACACGTGCGGTGTACTCGGGCTCCGGCGGCACCTGGACTTTGACAACCTGGCGCTGGACATCGAGCTTGAACCAGTTGAACCGGTACATGATCACCAGCACCAGGCAGATGACCACCGTGGCGGCCACGGCCAGCAGATAGAACCGGGTACCGGTGGTCATTCCGACCGCCATTGCGAGGAAGATGAAGCCGACATCGCGAGTCTCTTTGATGGCGTTGCGGAATCGGATCACCGACAGTGCACCGACGAGCGCGAAGGCACGGGCGATATTGGATCCGACGACGAGCATGATCACCGAGATGACCATGCACACCATGACCAAGGTCTGCACGTAGGACTGACTGTAGGAGACGTTCTTGTGCGTGTAGCGGTAAACCCAGCCGATGATCGAGGCCAACACGAAGGACAGCATCAGCGAAGCAGCTACGTCGAACACCGTGAATGTTCCGCTGAGATCTTGTAGGTCTATGGTCATGCGGGATCTCTCCTTTGGTATCTGATGAATAGGGTGGAGCTCTATTACGTTGTCAAGAGCCGAATTTCGTCATTGTCGAGGTTGGCCTCGGGAACGCCGTTTCGGGAGCGGGGAGCCATGCCGAAGGCCTGTACCGACTGGCAGTACTTGGAGACCCGGATCACCGACATGTCGATACCGGCGGCGAGATCGGTGACCCAATAGGGCACCCGCTCGTTTGCCTTGATCTCGACGATGGCCAGCTTGGGCGGGATGATGAACCGGTTGGCCGCGCCGGACGCAAAATGCAGATCGCGATCGCGTCCGTGCACCTTGTGGTCGATCGTCACCCGCAGTCCGAGATCCGCCTCGCGCCCCACGAAGGCCTCTCGCAGGTACCCGGTCGTGACGATGGGCCGCAGATCGAGATTGCCGATCAGTGCAGTCACCTCATCCACGAAGCCCTTTTGAGATCGCCTGCATGGCAGTTCTTCTCGTCGGTCCAGCCAACTTTTCGCGGCACCGTAGGGTATTTCGATCCGGCGCTTCTGGGTGACGCGGTTCACCCGCTGTTTGATCTCGACTTGAACCGGTGTCTCGTCGGTGCAGTCGGCCGGCTGCCCGTAGAGACGGAGGCGCAGTTTGCGCCGGAACCGTAGGCCCTCGATCTTCTCCCAGTAGAATCGCAGATCCGCGGTGTCGTAGTACAACGATGTCACCGGATAGCCGCCGTGCGGCGAGAACGGATCCGAACCCATCCGTGCCGCGAGCTTCGCGCGAAGTTCCGGGACCTTGAACTCGTCCAGCAGATACTTGATCTCGTAGCGGTTGAACGAATGCAGGCGACTCGCGGTCTGCTGGTAGCCGGTCGGCTCAGTGGGCAGGTCCTCGAACGAGGGCTCGGGCCGCGCGGCCTTCTTCGCGAGCCACCTCTTCAGATCCTTCAATGCCGCATTGCCTTTCATTCGACGTTCATGTCCGGTTCACTCAGAAGATCACCGATGCCTATGGATCTCGTGTGACAGCGATAACCGATCGATATCAAGGTGCGGGAACGACGGCCGGCGTGGCGCCGCCGCCATCGCTTTCGGGTACCGCCAGCGGCGGCCAGCCGACCTCGGTGGGTGGCCAGGATTCGACGGAAATCTGCCCCGAATCACCATGGCTGTCATCATCATCGTCATCACCCGCCTGCGCGGGCCGGGCGAGGCCGACTGCGATGACGAGCGTTGCCAGCAGGGCCACGGCCGACCGCCCCGCCGCCCTCACAGCGGAAGCACCTGACCGTAGACGTTGAGCGCGTCGTCGGATACCTCGGAGCTGGTCTGAGCCGAAGCGAAAAGACGAGCGGTGACCGAGCCGCCACACTCGTCGACCTGAACATGGGCATCCTGGACCGAGATGGTGGCGACGGACCCCTTCAGGGCCTTGACCCCGAACCCGATCGTCGTGATACCGCCGGAGCGCAAAGTCGTGCCGATATCGGGACCCACTCCCAGGACCGTGGTGTCATCGAACAAGTCGGTATCGAAGCCGACCCCGAGATCCAGACCATCGCCGAGGTCGATCTGGCAACCGAGCTGAGCTCCCACCACCAGCTGCCCGGTCTGGACCGGCCGAACACCCGCGCCCTCGACAGACAGGGTGAATCTTGCACTGAGATAACCCTCTTTGGTGTACGGAGCACCGGCCATGTTGGGCACCGCGTCGATGCGGGCCTCGGTCATCGCCAACGTCACCTGCCAACCGTCCACCGTCGCCGTCGTCCGGGTCACGTCCGGCACCACGACGACTTCAGCCTGCGCCACGGCGACAGGACAACTGAGCACGGCCACGCTCACTGCGGTGGCAACCGCAGTAGTCCGGAACGTCAACTTGCTCAACACCTTACTTCGACATTTGAACGGGCCGACCTCGCAGCCGACCCTCCGATCCCGGACAGCTTGCCGCACTATCATGTGCGCCCCCTATGCGAAACGTGTGACCTCGCTTTCCCTGCGTGACAGGGCTTTCACATGCCGTGCACATGTATTCCATAGGGCCGCAATCGTTATCGGAAGGAAGCTCACCGGCAACCCCGATGAGCGAGAGTTCCCGGCGATACATCAATCAAACTCCGGAGGTAACAACATGAGTCGAGTCCACCACAAGGTCTTCGCGCGTTCGCTGTCGGCAGCGATCGGTTTCGCCGTCATGGCATCGGCCGCGATAGCCGTGGCAAAGCCGGCATCAGCGGACGCGTTGACCGACATGTTCCTGGATACACTCAACAATTCGGGCGTGTCCTATGGCGACGCGAATGCCGCCTCGTCGCTCGGGAAGAACGCGTGCGCGGTCCTGAAGCAGCCGGGCAGCGATTTCGCACGTGTAGCGAGCACCGTCTCGAGCAGCAACACCATTTCACCCGATATGGCCGCGCTGTTCACCTCGATTGCCATCTCGACCTATTGCCCCACGATGTTCACCTCACTCACCGGTGGCGACTGGCTGGGACAGTTGGGGCTGCTCGGACAGGGATGACCGTCAGAACACAGCCGGCCCATAGCAGTTCGATACGAGACCTCTAACCAAATCGCAGCCTTTCGTCCACTATCGCAGTGGATTTCGTGACACCGTCGAAGAGTCGGACATCATGGTCCGACACACCCCAACCGAGAAGGGAACTCATGTCCTCCGTGTCAGAACACCGATGGCGCCAACGGCTCGCAGCCGGATTGCTCTGCGCCGCATCACTCTCAGTCGGACCGCTCATCGCATCGACCGTCGCCCAAGCAGCACCGCCCCCGCCCTGCCCGCCCGGCGCACCGTGCGCTCCCGCCGGGCCGGGCGGCCCCGGCCCTGGCCCCGGTCCCGGCCCGGCGCGCCCCGGTCCCGGCGTACCGGGCCCCGGCCCCTGCCTGCCGTTGGCGCCCTGTCCGCCACCTCGGTAGAAGCCCACCAGGTGTGGCCCGAGACGAGGCCGTCTCGGGCCACACCGCTGTCCGCCCTTCAGAGCCGCAGTTTCACGTCCGAGGGCGTTGCCAGCGGGGCTCTGGCAATGCCCGGCGCTGGCGCGGCGTCAACGTCTCGGCCACCCCATCGACAAAGGTCCGCGACGGTATGAACCGCGAGAACACCGAGTACGGCCGATCGCTGGTATAGACGAACGTCGCCGAGTAGCGATCGCGGTCTATTGGACCCTTCAGCCGATGGATGAGGCGGCCCGTGTCTGCATACACGGCGGTACGAGCGGGTCCGGTCACCTGATGCCAACTGGGTGGGGGCGCGACGGCCGCGATATCCTCATCGGCCAGGAACGTGATTCCCGGACGGCAACGCAGCCGGCGACGGGCCGACTCGCTCAGCGATAGTGGTAGGTACTCGAACGGCCCATTCCCGGGGCCCACATCGTTGAGGTAGACGATGATCTTCAGCATCCTGCGATCCTCGGCGTCGAGGTGCCAGTGCCGCACCTGCCGACGCGCCGACGGTGCACTTGCGCGCTCCACCTTCACCTCCAGGCCTATGTAGCGAACGGGGAGCCGGATATGTCGCTCGGCAATGTCCAGATTGCGCTCTTCCAAGCCCCACCGGTAAAGCGCACCAAACAGGTTCGGTTGATCCAGCGGCAGGTAGGTGACAGGTTCCGGGACGTGGTTGTCCTGTAACCAACGGACCGCACGAACGATGTCGAGGTTCACCGCGGCGTCCATGTGGACCTGCCGACTGGCAACCCCTGCCACGTCCAGTCGATGCACCCAGTCTTCATCATCGGCGGTCAGCGGCGGCAAGGACGCACGGTGTTGCGCCGTCCGAATCTCATCATGGCCCGCGTAGACGTTGCTCAGCAGTGGAAGCTCTGCGACCCGACGCGCGAGATCGACCATCCGCAATTGCATTCCGGCAAAGAGCTTATCGTGCAGAACGACGACGCGGTGCCCATCCCGAAACAACTGAGACTCCTTCTTGACGGACCTGGTCAACTCATCGTCGCATTACGTAAAACGATTGATATCAAACATGATTCGCCGATCATAGATCCTGTCTGGCATCTCGGCGCAACCGAGGTTCCGGTTCTCCGGTGGCATCGATGACCGCACCGGCATCAGCGGCCATCTGTTCGCTACCTCGGTCGCCTTCGCGCGAATTGTGCTTGGCAGGAGCGCAATCCACAAGTCAGCACTACAGTGCGCCGAGGAATGGACCGAAGTAGATAGCCATGGCGACACGAGCAAAAGAACGGCTGAATCGCGATACGAGTGCCGCTGTCAAAAGACAAAGGTCCTTCATATGACTCTGCCAGTCCACACCTAGGCGGCGTGCATATGTTGGCGGCGAGGGAACGGAGAATGTGATGCCTGGTAGCGCCGCGGCGGAGGACAGCTGGTCTTCGTGCGCAGCGCTCGAGAATGGATATTCGCCCGGCCCCGCGGTCACACTGCGCGTTCTCGGCGACCCACTGGCGTTTCGCATCATATCGGCGCTCGGCCAGTGCTCTGCCGATGGAATCAACGAACGCGAGTTGGCCGATTTCGCAGGGCTTCCGGCTGCGGAGATCAGCACACAACTGGCCACACTTCGCGAAGCCGGGCTGGTGGAGTCGCAGCGGCGGGGCACCAACGAGTACCACCGGACCCGCTCTGAGCGCTGGCACGCCCTCGCTTCGTTGCTCACCGACGCTACGGGGCCGGCAACGTTCATTGCGACGCGCGCGTCATCGGGTCGTCGATCGCGCGGTCGCGGGCGACCCCGCGGTGCACACAACACGAGAGCTGAAATAGTCCTCGCCGCTCGGTCTCTGGTGCTCAGAGTCGGATTCGACGCCCTCACCATGGGAGCGGTGGCCGCCGCGGCCGGAGTGAGTCGGGCCGCCATCAACTACCATTTCACGTCCAAGGCTGCGCTTTTCCGGGCCGTGCTGGCCGAGACCCACACGGACATCGACCGTGCCGCGTCAGCTACCGCGTATTTTCTTCGCGACGAGCACGTCAGCACCCAGTTACAGGCTTTCATCACCAAACTCGTCAATCCCCATGGCGATTGGTCGGCCGCTGCCGCGCTACCGAGCCTGATACTGGATTGCAGCCGTCATCCCGACCTCGTCGACGACGGTGTCGACATCATCGGGCTCGTACGCACCTTCCTCACCTCGTCGATGGCCGAATCCGCTTCCGGCGACGACCACGAGAAAGAGCTCGCTGTGTCCGTGGAAGCGACGATCGCCTTCATCTTGGGGCTGGGCATATCCGCACAGTTCGGCGGGGCAACGACCGTGCACAGCAATTGCTGGTGTCCTGGCTCGCCCTCGTGGATGGCACAGCCGCCGCGCGGCAGCGGCCCACATGCGCACCCTGACAGACGACCGCCGGCGGGCGGAGATCAACGGTGCTGCGCCACCGAAGGATCGGCAACCTCGGTCGACGCCGACCCCGCCCCCGGGAGTGTCACCGTTACTCGGGTGCCATACCGATCACTGCGGATATCGATCGTGCCATGGTGAGCCTTGATCACCGCCCGCGTGATGGCAAGCCCGAGCCCGGTACTGCCGGAGTCGCGGGATCGGGAGCCGTCGCCGCGAGCAAAGCGTTCGAATACGTTGGGCAGCAATTCTTCAGGTATGCCGGGACCGTCGTCGGCGACGGCGAGTGTCACCGATCGGTCGACGTGCGACACCAACGAGGTGACGATTTTCGTACCGGGCGGAGTATGGATCCGCGCGTTCGACAGCAGGTTGGCAACGGCCTGGTAGAGCCGGGACCGGTCTCCGGTCAGTCCGACCGATTCAGACGGTATGTCCAAGGACCACAGGTGATCCGGTGCTGCAATGTGAGCATCGTGCACCGCGTTGATCACCAGGTCGGATACGTCGATCTGGTCGGTGGCGACGGGCCGTCCGGTATCCAGCCGGGCCAGCAACAGCATGTCCTCGACGAGCTGGCTCATCCGCCGGGACTCGTCGTGGACTCTGCGCAGTGCGTGCACCAAGTCACCACGGTGGCGTAGGTCACCCGTGTCGCCGGCATCCCCGACCAGGCGCTCCGCGAATTCGGTATAGCCCTTGATCGATGCCAACGGGGTCCGCAACTCATGGCTGGCGTCGGCGACGAACTGGCGGATACGCACTTCGCTGGCATGGCGCGCCGTCAATCCCTCGGCCACCCTGTCCACCATCGTGTTGAAAGCGGTGCCGAGTCTGCCGACCTCGGTGTGAGCGATCGCCGGGTTCACCGGCTCCAGAGGTGCCGGCAGCTGAACCTCACCTCGGTCCAACCGAAGGCCGGCAATACGTTGCGCGGTAACCGACATCCGCGACAGCGGGTCCAGCTGGCGGCGGATGATCACCATGCCCGCGGCGACGGTGGCAACCAATGCCACCAATGACGATCCACCGATGATCCAGGCAGCGGAGGCCAGCGTGGCCTGCACCCCCGACATCGAGAGACCGGCAATGATGACGACATCGGTGCCGTCGATCGGAAACGCGGTCAGGCGGTAGTCACCGAGGCCGTCGAGGTCGATGCTGACCATCTGTCTGTCCGGCACACCCCTGAGTTGATCTGCTGCGGCCGGAGTCAACGCCTGCCGGTTTCCGGTTGCCGTGTTCACCGCAGCCTCTGTGACGATGTTCGCCGATTCGACGGCGCCGACCGTTCCCGACGACTGGCCCGGTCCGTCCAGGAAGAGCGGGCCAGGTCCGGAGAAGCGCAGAAACGGCACGCTGCCCATCTGATAGAACATCACCGAACGCGACTGCGTCTCCAGCACCTGGGCGTCGAGTTGACCGATGAGGTAGGTCCGCAACGCCAGTAGTGTCGCCGCACTCACGGCGATGCACAGGCCGACGCCCAGCGCCGCGACAGCGGCGACCAGCCGGATCCGCAACGGCCAGGTGTGGGGCTTCAGCATCCGGACGAGCCGGTCGCGCCCTGCGGACCTATCGTGGTTTGAGGACATACCCGACGCCTCGAACGGTGTGGATCATCGGTGGCCGGGCCGCATCCACCTTCTTTCGAAGGTACGAGATGTAGAGCTCCACGACATTCGAGCGGCCTTCGAAGTCGTAGTCCCACACATGTTCCAGAATCTGCGATTTGGTGAGCACCCGCCGCGGATTGCGCATCAGGACCCGGAGCACGGAGAACTCCGTCGCGGTGAGGCAGAGTTCTTCCCCCGCCCGGGTGACCTCGTGACTGTCTTCGTCAAGGACGAGATCGCCGACGACGAGCCGGTTGGTTCCGTCGACCACACCGCGGCCCGATCGCCGCACCAGGGCACGCAGCCGGAGGATCATCTCCTCGACGCTGAACGGCTTGGTGACATAGTCGTCGCCACCGGCGGCCAGTCCGGCGATCCGGTCCTCCACCGAGTCTTTTGCGGTCAGCAGGAGGACCGGTAGTTCGGGCCTCATGCGACGTAGTTCCTGCAGCACGTCCAAGCCGCTCATATCGGGCAGCATCAGGTCCAGGACCACCACGTCCGGGCACACCGCCGCCGCGCGGCGGATCGCCGCCGCACCGTCCCCGGCCGTGACGACGTCCCAGCCCTCATAGCGCAGGACCATCGAGACGAGCTCACTGAGCGCGGGCTCGTCATCGACGACGAGGACTTCGATCGGGGAGCCGTCGGGGTGGGTTATGCGGTCGGCGCTGGCCAACGAGGGCGGTCGATGGGCAAGGTCACCGGTGTTGTGCACGTGTCGATTCTGTGACAGCTCCTTAGCCGGGCCCTGTGCACGGTCTGTGGGCGAGCTTTGTCTGCCGAGCACCCGAACTGGATCCGGTGGTGCGGCAATGCCGAAACGCGGCGCGCAGACCGTGATCCACGCGCCGCGCGGTGATGTCGACTCTTGATCAGAACCTCGGGCCCGGCGCGAACGGAACCGCGCCAGGACCTCCCCCGGGGCCCACCATCGGCGCCGGGGGTGGCGGCGGCCCTCCACATGGAAGCAGCGGCAGACACAGACCGGGCCCCGGTGGCGGAGGTGCAGGGAAGGCGTTCGCCACCCCCGCCCCGATCCCGATGGAGGCCAGTGCGATGCCCCCGCACACCGCCGCGGACCCCGCCGCCACAAGCATGTTCTTCCTTTGGTTTCCCACGGATCTCCTCCTCTGTACGAGTCACCGGACGTGACGATCTCGACGCTAGGACGCAGACGTGGGAGCACCGTAGTCGTGCTCTGGGAATGAAATGTGAACCGGTGCGCGACCCTCCCGCCCTCCCCGCGGGCCTCATAGCGACCGCATAGGTTGGTCCCAGAGTCCCCCCATGGCGGCGCCCCACGATGGGGTCATGACTCAGAACGTGGTGGATGACTTCGCGGTGTCGACGACGGTGGCCCGGCCCGACGCCGGCGCGGTCGCCCGTGACCGCGGAGTGCCGGTGGTCGACGTGGTGGTTCCGGTGTACAACGAGCAGGGGGCACTGGCGGCTTCCATTCGTCGCCTGCATCGGTATCTGGCCGACACATTGCCGTTCAGCGCGCGAATCACGATTGCCGACAACGCCAGCATCGACGACACCCCGCGTATCGCAGCCGAACTCGCCCATGAACTCGACGGAGTCCGGGTCGTCCGATTGGAGCAGAAGGGCCGTGGACGTGCCCTGCACGCCGTGTGGTCCGCCTCGGATGCACCGGTGTTGGCGTACATGGATGTCGACTTGTCGACCGATCTGGCGGCCCTGCAGCCGCTGCTGGCTCCGCTCATCTCGGGCCACTCCGACCTGGCGATCGGTACCCGGCTGGCCCGCAGTTCACGGGTGGTTCGCGGCACCAAGCGCGAGGTCATTTCGCGCTGCTACAACCTGATCCTGCGCTCGACGCTTGCCGCGAAGTTCTCCGACGCGCAATGCGGCTTCAAGGCCATCCGCGCCGACGTGGCAGCCACACTGCTGCCGCACGTCGCGGATACCGGATGGTTCTTCGACACCGAATTACTGGTCCTGGCCGAACGATCCGGTCTGCGGATCCACGAGGTCCCGGTGGACTGGATCGATGACCCAGACAGCCGCGTCGACATCGTCGCGACCGCGACAGCGGATCTCAAGGGCATCGCCCGGATGCTGAAAGGCTTTGCCAACGGCTCGATCCCGGTACGCGATATCGCGGCCCAACTCGGTTCGGGCCGGCGTACCGCGGCGCCGCGCAGCCTGATGCGCCACGGTGTCCGTTTCGCCGCCGTCGGGGTGGCGTCGACGTTGGCGTATCTGATGATCTTCTCCGTGCTCCATGCCGCCGTCGGCGCCCAGGCCGCAAATCTGCTGGCCCTGCTGATCACCGCGGTCGGCAACACCGCGGCCAATCGCCGCTTCACCTTCGGCGTGCGCGGACGCGAGGGCCTGCTGCGCAGTCACGCCGAGGGACTCACCGTCTTCGCGCTCGCACTGGCAGTCACCAGCGGCGCGCTGGTCGCCGTGCACCACCTGCTGTCCCCCACCCCGCACTGGCTCGAACTCTCGGTGCTGATCGTGGCGAATCTCACCGCGACCGCGCTGCGCTTCACGCTGCTGCGCGGCTGGGTGTTCCATCCGAACCGGGGAGCATGATGCCAGCCTCGGCGGACACCACGCACGCAGAGATCCCTGCTCATACCGTTGAGCCACAATCAGATCCGCGGTGGGCGCGGCCGGCGCTGGCCGCGCTGCTCGCGGCCACCGCGGTGTTCTGGTGCATCGGCCTGAGCCGCAACGGGTGGGCCAACGCCTTCTACTCGGCCGCAGTACAGGCCGGCACCAAGAGTTGGAAGGCCTTCCTGTTCGGTTCGTCCGACGCCGCGAACGCGATCACCGTCGACAAACCACCCGCCTCGCTATGGCCGATGGAGATCTCCGCCCGGATCTTCGGTGTCAACTCATGGTCGATCCAGCTGCCCCAAGTCCTGCTCGGGGTGGCGTCCGTCGCACTGCTGTACACCATCGTCAAGAAGCACTTCGGCCCCGTCGCGGGACTGATCGCCGGCGCCACCCTTGCGTTGACACCCGTGGCCACCTTGATGTTCCGCTACAACAATCCCGATGCGCTGCTGGTCTTTGTGATGATCGCCGCGGTCTGGGCGCTGTTGCGCGCCGTCTGCGACGGTCGCACCCGCTGGTTGATGCTGTGCGGCGCACTACTCGGCGTGGGC
The DNA here is from genome assembly GCA_030499155.1 of Mycolicibacterium frederiksbergense. Taxonomy (GTDB): domain Bacteria; phylum Actinomycetota; class Actinomycetes; order Mycobacteriales; family Mycobacteriaceae; genus Mycobacterium; species Mycobacterium frederiksbergense_A. Next base: position 5,215,561 of record JAUKNU010000001.1, read on the forward strand.
TTCTTGACCAAACAGCTACAGATCCTGCTCGTCATACCGGGGCTGGTCCTGACCTATCTGATTGCCGGTACGCCACGGCTGCGTATCCGGCTCGCGCAGTTGATCGCGGGCCTGGGCGCGATGGTCGTCACGGCAGGATGGTGGGTGCTGCTCGTCGAACTCTGGCCCGCCGGCAACCGTCCCTATATCGGTGGATCGGAGAACAACAGTTTCCTCGATCTGACCCTCGGCTACAACGGTCTGGGGCGGCTCATGGGCGGAGACAGCAACACCCCCGGCGGCGGAGCGGGACCCAGACCCGAGATTGACAGCGGCGGTTTCAGCCCGTTCGGGCACGCCGGTATCACCCGGATGTTCATCGGGGAGTCGGGTGCTCAGATCTCCTGGTTGCTGCCGGCCGCCCTCATCGTGCTGGCCGTCGGCCTGATCCTGGCGCGGCGCGAGCCGCGCACCGATCCTCGCCGCGCGCAGTATCTGGTATGGGGCGGCTGGCTGATCGGCACCGCGGGGGTGTTCAGCTTCATGTCCGGGTTGTTTCACGACTACTACACCGTCGCACTGGCACCGGCCGTTGCCGCCCTGGTGGGAATCGGTGCTGTCGATCTGTGGAATCGCCGGGAAAACACCTGGGCTGCAATGACACTCGCGGCAGTTGTCGCGGCAACGGGAGCGTGGTCCTGGGTGCTGCTCACCCGCACGCCCGACTTCGTCGGCTGGCTGCGCTGGGTTGTGCCGGCTGCGGCGATCCTGGCTGCGACGGCTCTGGCGATCACCGCTCTACCGACGCTGCGGCACCCGCGAATACAGTCTGTTGCCGCCGGTATCGCACTGGCCGCGGCGCTGGCGGGTCCGCTGTCCTATTCGGTACAGACCATCAGCACGTCCCATACCGGCGGTGTGGTGACGGCGGGCCCGCAGTTGCCCGGACAGGGCTTTCCCGGCATGCCCGGGCCTGGCGGAGCCTCGGCTCACACCGACAACGAGGTCTCTGCCGAGGTCTCCGCAACACTGTCGGCCGACAGCGGCAGCTTCACCTGGGTCGCGGCGATACCGGGCTCCACCGAGGCCGGCTATTACCAGCTGGCGACCGATCTGCCGGTGATGGCGCTCGGTGGGTTCGGGTCCGCCGACCCGGCTCCCACCCTGGAACAATTCCAGGACCACGTCGCCGACGGCCGTGTGCACTACTACATCGAATCGACCGGACTCGGGATGCCCAAGAACACGGGCGACTCCGGCAGGCCGCTCATGCCGCCTGGAGTGAACGGCTCGACGGAAGCCGAACGCATCAAGGAGTGGGTCAAGCAGAGCTTCGTACCGGTGACCGTGGACGGTGTGACGCTCTACGATCTGACCAAACCTGTTGCCGGAAATTAGTTTTCAGACAGTCCACGGCGTCAGTCGGGCAGCCGCAGTTCCGGCTTCTCCACCTCTTCGATGTTGACGTCCTTGAAGGTGATGACGCGCACCTGCTTGACGAAGCGGGCCGGGCGGTACATGTCCCACACCCAGGCGTCGGCGAGTCGCAACTCGAAGTAGACCTCACCGTCGGCGTTACGCGGCACCATCTCGACGCTGTTGGCCAGATAGAAGCGGCGTTCGGTCTCCACGACGTAGCTGAACTGTCCGACGATGTCCTTGTACTCGCGGTACAGCGAGAGCTCCATCTCGGTTTCGTACTTTTCGAGATCCTCGGCACTCATCTGCTCTGCTGTCCTTCGTCTAGGTTGGCTTCCATCATTCCCCACACCGTTGCGCCGCGTTGCACCGATCCCGCAACCCGCCGCACATTCGCAAAGGAATAGCGGTGCTCGCTGCAGGGACCCCGTTCCGCCAGCGCCGCCATGTGCACCGGCGTGCTGTAGCCCTTGTGCTCGGCGAAGCCGTATCCGGGGTGCTCGGTCTCCATTGCGACCATCAGTCGGTCCCTGCTCACCTTGGCCAGCACGCTGGCCGCGGCGATGCAGGCCGCCGCGGCGTCGCCACCGATCACCGGCAGCGACGGCATCGGCAGCCCGGGTACCCGGAACCCGTCGGAGAGCACGTACCCGGGCCGCAGCGGCAGTCCTGCCACCGCACGCCGCATGCCCTCGATGTTCGCGTGGTGCACCCCGCGGCGGTCCACCTCGACCGATCCAATGATCACCACGTGGTAGGCCAGCGCGTACCGGCGGATCAGCGGGAACAGCCGTTCCCGCTCCGCCTCGTTGAGCTTCTTCGAATCATCCAGTGCGGCAAGGCTGGTCAAGCGATTGGGACCCAGCACGCAGGACGCCACCACCAGCGGCCCGGCGCACGCACCGCGACCGACCTCATCGACGCCGGCCACCGGCCCGAGGCCGTTGCGGTACAGCGCGGACTCCAGGGTGCGCAGGCCGGACCTGCGGATCACTGTTCTGGGGGGCCAACTCGCCGGCAACGCCGGAACTCCTAATCGGCCGATGCCGTCTGCGGGTTGGTGCTGCTCACGCCGCCCCACCGCGACGGGGGCCAGGCGATGAAGCGGGCCTTGCCGATCACGTTGTCCACCGGCACCGTGCCGGCCTCCGGGTCACCGGTGCACAACAGCCCGCGCTGGGCGTCGCCGGGCAGGTTGGTGCAGCGCGACCGCGAGTCGGCCGAGTGGGTGCGGTTGTCGCCCATCACCCACAGCTTGTCCTCGGGCACCTTCACCGGGCCGAACTCGTTGCCCAGGCAGGGATAGACCTCGGCGTCGGCGTTCATGGTGACCGAGTCCAGATACGGTTCGACGAGTTTCTTCCCGTCGACGGTCAGGCCGGTGTCGGCGCGGCACTGCACCGTCTGCCCGCCCACCGCGATGACCCGCTTGACGAGGTCGTTCTCGTCGGGCGGCACGAACCCGACGAAGGACAGCGCGTCCTGTACCAACTTGATCGCCGGGTTGTCCGAACGGATCGACTTATAGCCGATGTTCCAGTTCGGCGGGCCCTTGAAGACGACGACATCACCGGGTTCGGGCTCGGTGAACCGGTAGGTGAGCTTGTCCACCATGATCCGGTCACCGACGCAGCCGGGACAGCCGTGCAGCGTGGGTTCCATCGATTCCGAGGGAATCAGATAGGGACGCGCCACGAAGGTCAGCATCACGTAGTAGAGCACCAGCGCGATGGTGACCAGAATGGCGCCCTCGCGCAGCGCGCCGTGCTTCTTCTTCGGTTCCTGCTCCGCCTCCGTGTCCGATCCGCTGGCGGATTCGGCGGTTTCAGCGGGAGCGGCGTCCTCGGCTTCGTCGGTCACGGCATCAGGGTAGCCAGCGAGGCTGGGGACCAGCCTGACAGCCTGAGCGAGCGTGTCGTGGTGCGCGCACCTGACACGATCAGCGTCAGCGCTTCTCCTTGATCTTCGCCTTCTTGCCACGCAGTTCGCGCAGGTAGTAGAGCTTGGCGCGACGCACGTCGCCGCGGGTCACGACGTCGATGTGGTCGATGTTGGGCGAGTGCACCGGGAAGGTCCGCTCGACGCCGACGCCGTAGCTCTCCTTGCGGACGGTGAAGGTCTCGCTGATCCCACCGTTCTGGCGGCGCAGCACGACACCCTTGAAGACCTGGATGCGCTCCTTGGAGCCCTCGATGACCTTGACGTGCACGTTGACGGTGTCGCCGGGGCCGAATGCCGGGATGTCGTCGCGCAGCGACGCCTTGTCGACGAAGTCAAGCGTGTTCATCGGTGACTCTTCCTTGCTGTTGGCGGCTCTTCATGGGCTGCGCGGTTACGCGCGGCCGAACCGACGTATTCGGGCGGATCTGACGTGTTCGTCTCCGCAGCAGGGGTGAACCTGCGCAGACAACTGTTCAATTGTGCCAGACGCGGCGCACGAGGCGAAATCGTCGCCGTGAGCACCGGCCGGTCACCGAACTCCGCTCCCGCCCGGGGCGCGCGTGGTGGCCGGCGGTGGTTACGCTAGACGGTATCCGGGGTAGACATACCGACATCGTGGCCGGGACCCCCGCCCCCCTCACCTTTCCTGGAGGAACGCATGCCGCGGCCGTCGACGTTCCTGGCGGTGGCCACCGCGGCGTTGTGTGCGGCCGCCACGATCTCCGGATGCGAAGCCAAGGTGTACGGCAGCCAGCCACCACCGCCCGCCGCGCCGCACCTCACCGTCGTCGCGCCGCTGGGCACCTCCGCACCCCTGCCCGAAACGCCGCCCGAGAAGCCGACCGGAACATTCGAGGGGCTGAAGAGCCGCGAGGTGCAGGCGACCGCCGACGCCGCCGAGGCCGGGGCCGATATCACCGTGGCGGTCCTGGACCGCAACACCGGCCAGCTCGTCACCAACGGTCGCAACAACACCATCGCGATCGCCTCGGTGGTCAAGCTCTTCATCGCCGATGACCTGCTGCTGCAGGAGGCCAACGGGGACACCACACTGAGCCCCGAGGACCGCACCATGCTCGACGTGATGCTGCGATCCTCCGACGACAGCGCCGCCGAAGTGTTCTGGAACCGCAGCGGCGGCAGCGCCATCATCGACCGCGTCGTCCGGCGCTACGGGCTGGGCTCGACGCGCGCCAACGGTCGCTGGTTCAACACCATCAGCACGGTGACCGACCTGGTGCGCTATTACGACATGCTGTTGGCGGGTACCGGTGGGCTGCCGTCGGAGCGGGCCGGCATCATCGTGTCCAACCTGGCGCAGTCGACGCCGACCGCACCCGACGGCATGGTGCCCGGTGGTGTCTACCCGCAGCGGTTCGGCATCCCGGAGGGTCTGTTCGCCGAACCGGTCGCGGTCAAACAGGGCTGGATGTGCTGCATCGGTGCGGACTGGATGCACCTGTCCACCGGTGTGGTCGGCCCGGAGCGCCGCTATGTGGTGGCCATCAGTTCGATGCAACCGGCCGGCGCCGAGGAGGCGCGCCGAACCATCACCGAAGCGGTGCAGACGATCTTCCCCGGCGGCCGGATCTAGAGCAGGTCCGGCCGGCGTTCGCGGGTGCGCTGCAGGGACTGCTCGTGGCGCCAGGCATCGATCTTGGCGTGGTCCCCGGACAACAGCACCGGTGGCACCTCCAGCTCGCGCCAGACCGGCGGCCGGGTGTAGCTGGGGCCTTCCAGCAGACCGTTCGAGTGTGAATCGTCTTGATGCGATGCGGGATTGCCGAGCACCTCGGGCAACAGCCGCACCACGGCCTCGACCATCACCAGGACCGCCGACTCACCGCCGGCCAGCACGTAGTCACCGATGGACACCTCTTCGACCCGCATCCGGCGCGCCGCGTCATCGGCGACCCGCTGATCGATGCCCTCGTAGCGTCCGCACGCGAACACCAGATGCGCCTCGGCGCTCCAGCGTTGCGCGGTGGCCTGGGTGAACGGCCGGCCCGCCGGCGTCGGCACCACCAGAAGCGTGTCCGCCGAACAGATGTCGTCGAGGGCTGCACCCCACACCGGGGCCTTCATGACCATGCCGGGCCCACCGCCGTAGGGCGAATCGTCCACCGACCGGTGCACGTCATGGGTCCACTCACGTAGATCGTGCACACCGAGTTCGACGATGCCGGACGCAATCGCCTTGCCCGGCAACGCCTGCTGCAGCGCGTCCAGATAGGCCGGGAAGATCGTGACGACGTCGATCCGCATGCGGCGCCTACAGGTCTTCGAGGTTGAGCAGACCGTCGGGCGGATCGATGTCGATGGTGCCCTCGGCCAGCGACACCGCGGTGACGATGGCACTGACGAACGGCACCAGCAGTTCGGCGCCGTCGGGCCGCTTGATCGACAGCAGTTCGCCGGCCGCGGTGTGCAGCACCTCGGTCACCGTGCCGAGGGCCTCGCCGGCGACGGTGCGCACGGCCAGGCCCTCGAGCTGGTGGTCGTAGAACTCGTCGGGGTCCTCGATGGGTGGCAGGTCCCCGGATTCGACGAGGAACAGAGTGCCGCGCAGTTCGTCCGCGGCATTGCGATCGCCGATACCGTTGAGGCGCACCAGAAGTCGACCGCCGTGCTCGCGGACCGTGTCGATGACGAAACTGCGCTCCGGTCCCCCGCGGGGCTTGCGCCCGCGGAGCACCGAACCGGGGGCGAACCGGGCCTCCGGGTCATCGGTGCGGACATCGACGACGACCTCCCCGGTGACACCGTGGGCCTTGGCGATCCGCCCGATGACCAGCTCCATGACTACTGGTCCATTACTACTGGTCGGTGTCCACCACGTCGACGCGGATCCCACGGCCGCCGATACCGGCGACCAGTGTGCGCAGCGCGGTCGCGGTGCGTCCGCCGCGGCCGATGACCTTACCCAGGTCATCGGGATGTACGTGCACCTCGACGGTGCGGCCACGCCGGTTGGTCACCAGGTCGACCCGCACGTCGTCGGGGTTGTCGACGATCCCGCGAACGAGGTGTTCGACGGCGTCGACGACGACGGTGCTCATTCTGCGGCGGGCTCTGCGGCGGGAGCCTCGGCCTCGGCGGCCTCGGTGGTCTCAGCCTCTTCGGCCTTCTTGGCCGGGGCCTTCTTCTTCTTGAGCTGGGTGGCCTCACCGGTCGGTGCGTTGTCGGCGGCGGCCAGCGCGGCGTTGAACAGGTCCAGCTTGGAGGGCTTGGGCTCCTTCACCCGAAGGGTGCCCTCGGCGCCCGGCAGGCCCTTGAACTTCTGCCAGTCACCGGTGATCTTCAGCAGTGCCAGCACGGGCTCGGTGGGCTGGGCGCCGACGCTCAGCCAGTACTGCACGCGCTCCGAGTCGATCTCGATCAGGCTGGGCTCTTCTTTCGGCTGGTACTTGCCGATGACCTCGATGGCGCGTCCGTCGCGGCGGTTGCGCGCGTCGGCGACCGAGATGCGGTACTGGGGGTTGCGGATCTTGCCGAAGCGGGCGAGTTTGATCTTGACAGCCATGGTGAAACGATTCTCCTGTGATTGCCACGCTTGCAATTCAGCGACTCGGGCGGGTTGCCCGGTCCGGTTTTGCCTCTGCGTGTGTGACCGGCGTGCGGCGCATCTAACGTGTCGCGCGCGGGACAGCCGCCCATTGTGCCAGAGCGGGCGCTACCGGCCCAAATCCCGGTCAGACCACCCGATCGAAGCACTTCTCCTCGACGCGCCGGACCATCCGCCAGCCGTCGGCGGTGCGGACGAACTCGTCGTCGTACCAGAGCCCGCAGAACAGGACCTGCCGGTCTTCGCCGCCGAGCACCATCGGGTTGAAGCACAGCGTGCGCGAGGTCGCGGTGTCGCCGTCGATCTTCACGTCGACGTTGCCGAGCATGTGGGCGTAGGCCGGGAAGTTCGGCAGCACCTGGGCCAGCCAGGCCTTCACCTCCGGATAGCGCCCGTCCACCCCGCCCATGGCGCGGTAGTCGATGTAGGCGTCCGCGGTGAACACCCGGTCCAGATCATCGAAGCGGCGCGCGTCGATGGCGGTGGAGTAGTCGACCAGCAGCTGCTGGATTTCCAGACGGTCGGAGATCTCTTCGATGCTCAGCACGCCTCGATTGAACCACTACGCCGGCGGGCCCACCGGCCCCTCGGCAGGAGGCCAGTGCTCCCCGGACCATTCGCCGGGCTCGGCGTGCTCGCCGCGGGACAGCGGCACCCACTGCTCGGTGGGCGCCGGCTGCTTCGACGACGGGAAGTCGCGCAACTCGCCCTCGGCGTGTGCATCCCATTTGGCGAAGGTCAGCGGTGTCCGCAACCACGCGTGCAGCAGGTTGTAGACCGCCTCCAGCGACTCGATGTGGGTGCGTTCCCAACCGTGACTGCCGTCCAGGCCGAAGCCCACCAGCGCCGCCCGGGTGGCTGCGCCCGCTTCGATGGCCGCCGCCGCATCCGAACGGTAGTAGCGGAACACGTCGCGTGCGTACGGGATACCGCGTTCGTCGGCCAGCCGGCACAGCTTGCGGGTCAAGTGATAGTCGAACGGCCCGTGCAGATCTGCCATCGGGATGGTCGCGCCGTCTTCGATGGAGTGCTGACCCGGCGCGCACACCGCGTTGTCGACGGACACCAGCTCGGCGACGTCCGGTGGCAGGCCGTGGCTGGCGCCGTGGCCGACCTCCTCGGTGATGGTCACCATGATGGTGGTGCGATGCGGCAGCCTGATGCGTTGCGTCATCACATCGCGGGCCAGGGCCAGCGCCACCGCGACACCGGCCTTGCCGTCCAGGTGCCGCGAGACGATGAACCCGTCCTCGGTGAGTTCGGGACTGGTGATCAGCGCGACGAAGTCGCCGACCTGGAATCCGAGACGCTCCAGGTCCGCGGCTGTGGACACCTTGCGGTCGATGCGGACCTCGACGTCCTCCCACTGGGTGGGCTGGGTGTCGATCTCGTCACCGAAGGCGTGCCCGGACGCCTTGAGCGGCATCACGGTGCCGGTGAAGAACTCGTCGGGATCATCGGTGAAGATCCGCACCCGCGCGCCGGTGGCGAAGCGTGCGGAGAAGGTGCCCACCGGGATCAATTCGAGCCGGCCGTTGTCCTTGAGGCGACGCACCATGCAGCCGATGGTGTCGGCGTGCACGACGACGGCCCGCTCGACGGTCTCGGAGTCGCCGGGCAGTTCGGCATTGAGTGCGCCGCGGCGGGTCAGGGTGAACGGCACCCCGAGGTCGGTGAACATCTCACCGATCAATTGCATGACGGCGTCGGTACGCCCGGACGGGCTGGGCGTCTGGAGCAACGCCAACAGGGTGTCGACCATCCAGTCGCGATCGGCATCCGGCATCCGCGGCGCGGGCGTCTGTTCGGTTGTTCCGGAACTCACGGAGTCGGCTCCACTGGGTCGGGGTGCCACGCCCATGGCGTGGCAGCGGTGCGGGGGAAGAGAAGGTCAACGAAAGCCTGTGCGGTGGGCCGAGGTTCGTGATTGGCAAGGCCCGGGCGCTCGTTGGCTTCGATGAAAACATACTCTTCGCCCTTCACCGAGGGCACGATGAGGTCGATACCGGTGACCGGGATGCCGATGGCGTCCGCAGCGTCCACCGCGACCTTCGCCAGTGTCGGGTTCAGGTCGTCGGTCACATCGACGATGGTGCCGCCGGTGTGCAGATTCGCGGTGCGGCGCACCACCAGGTGCTCGTTGGCCGGCAGCACGTCGTCCATGTCCCAACCGGCATCGTGCACGGTGTCCTCGGTGACCGCGTCCATCGGGATCTTCGACTCACCCTGAGTGGCTCCGGAGCGGCGACGGCTCTGCGCCTCGATGAGCTGGGCGACGGTGTGCTTGCCGGTACCGATGATCTCCGCCGGGCGGCGCAGTGCGGCAGCGATCACCTTGCCGTTGATCACCACGATCCGCAGATCCTCACCCTCGCAACGCTCTTCGATCAGCACCTCGGGGCAATGTTTGTTGGCCAGCTGCAACGCACGGTCCAGCTCGTCGTGCCGGGTGACGCCCACGGTGATACCGGCACCCTGCTCGCCGCGGGCGGGTTTGACCACGACAGAACCCACCGTGGCGAGAAAGCGCTGGTCCTCCTCGCCAAAGGTCGCGGTGATCCCCCTGGGCACCCGCACTCCCGCTTCGGCGACCACCTTGCGGGCGATCCGTTTGTCGTCGCAGCGGCTCATGGCGACAGCGTTGGTGAGCTCGGACAGCGACTCCCGGGTGGTCACCGTGGTGCCGCCGTGGGTGAGTTGCATGTATCCCGCCTGGGCGTCGAGTATCCGCACCGCGATTCCGCGCAGCACGGCCTCGTCGGCGATGATCCGCGCGTACGGGTTCAGCTGGGCGAGTTCCTCCTCGGCCTGCGCCGGCGCGAACAGACGCTCGTTGATCGCGTTCTTGCGCTTGACGCCGAGCTCGGGGACGCGCTCGAATCCCATCCGCTCATACAGCGCGATGGCCGCGGCATTGTCGTGCAGCACAGAGAGATCCATCTGGGCGCGGCCGCGGCGGACGAACTCCTCGACCAGCGAGCGCACCAGCAGACCGCCCGCTCCGGGCCGGCACAGGGTCGGACTGACCGCCAGGCACCACAGCGAGGATCCGTTCTCGGGGTCGTCGAACAGCTGGCGGTGATCAATCCCGGTGACCGTACCGACCACCGTGCCGGTGTCGTCCTCCACGGCCACCAGGTAGATCATGTGCGGCTCGGACTGGCTGTTGTGCCACATCAGGTCGATATCGGCGGGCACCATCCGGCACTGCAGGTAGATCTCGTTGATGGCGGCGCAGTCGGCGATGCTCTGCACCGGCCGCACCGAGACGCCGGGCAAGTCCGGCGGACGGTAGGCCGGCGGTTCGGTGAGATCCAGCCGATAGGTGAAGCTGGGATCGATGAAGAAGTCCTGCGGGTTGAGCGCCACGAAGACGTGCGGAGCCTCCAGGTACATCCCGATGTCGCGACGCCCACTGGCCTCGGCGCGCAGCGCGGTACCCAGCTGGCCGGGATCGTCGAATGTCTGCCCGAAGACCAGCCGACCCCAGCCGAGGTCCTGGATGACCTCCTTGGATCCGCTGTTCTTTTCCGGGGTCATGTCGTCGCTACCCCGTCCACGTGGTGCGCCAGCCACAGTTCCAGCAGTCCGAGTTGCCACAGCGGGTTACCCCGAAGTGGGGTCAGGTGACCATTCGGTTCGGCGAGCAGGCGGTCGACCTCGGTCGGGTTGAACAGGCCGCGCGCACGGGCCCCCTCGCTGTGCAGCGCGTCGCGGACCAGGTCGAGGTAGGGCCCGGCCAGGTGCTTGAGCGCCGGCACCGGGAAGTAGCCCTTGGGGCGGTCGATCACCTCATGCGGAATGACCTTGCGGGCGGCCTCTTTCAGCACGCCCTTGCCGTCGTGGGCGGTCTTGAGTGAGGGCGGGCAGGTGGCCGCGAGTTCGACGAGCTCGTGGTCCAGGAACGGCACCCGGCCCTCCAGGCCCCAGGCCATGGTCATGTTGTCCACGCGCTTGACCGGGTCGTCGACCAGCATCACCGTGGTGTCCAGGCGCAGCGCCCGGTCGGTCGCGGTGGCCGCACCGGGGTGCGCGAAGTGCTCGAGCACGTAGTCGCCGGCGATATCGGCGTCGAGGCGCCAGGCCGGCGCCACCATGGTGTTCAGCGCCGTGTGGTCGCGGTCGAAGAAGGCCTGCCGGTAGCTGGCCAGCGCGGCGCGCGGGTCGTCGTCGGCGGCGTGTGCCATCGGCGGATACCAGTGATAGCCGGCGAAGATCTCGTCGGCGCCCTGGCCGGACTGCACCACCTTGACGTGCTTGCTGACCTCCTGGGAGAGCAGATAGAACGCCACACAGTCGTGGCTCATCATCGGCTCGCTCATGGCCCCGATCGCCCCGGACAGTGCCGGCAGCATCCGCGCGGTGTCGATCCGGATCTGGTGGTGGTCGGTGTCGTAGTGGCGGGCGATGACATCGGAGTACTTGAACTCGTCCCCCTCTTCCCCGCCGGCGGCCTCGAAACCGATGGAGAAGGTGGCCAGTCCGTGCTGGCCGGCCTCGGCGAGCAGCCCGACGATCAGACTGGAGTCCAGGCCACCGGAGAGCAGACAGCCCACCGGCACGTCGGCGACCAGTCGCCGTTCGACCGCGGTACGCAGTGAGGCGAGGATCGCCTCTTCCCATTCGTTCTCCGACCAGTCGGCCCGCTCCGCGGAGCGCTCGAAGATGGGCTCCCAGTAGGTGTGCTGGGTGCGGGTGCCGTCCGGCTCGATGCGCATCAGGGTGCCCGGGGGCAGTTTGTGCACGCCACGCAGGATGGTGTGTGGCGCGGGTACCACCGAGTGGAAGCTCAGATAGTGGTGCAGGGCAACGGGATCGATCTCGGTGTCCACTCCGCCCGCGGCCACCAGCGCCGGCAGCGAGGACGCGAAGCGCAGGGCATCGGCGACCTCGGTCCAGTACAGCGGCTTGATGCCGAGCCGGTCGCGGGCCAGCAGTACCCGGCCGGAGTCGACCTCGGTGACCGCAAAGGCGAACATGCCGAACAGGTGCTCGACCACCCGTTCGCCCCACTCGCGGTACCCCTTGAGCACGACCTCGGTATCGCTGTGCGAGAAGAACCGGTAGCCCTTGCCGATCAGCTCCTGACGGAGCTGCGGGTAGTTGTAGATGCAGCCGTTGAAGGCCACTGTGAGCCCGAGATCGGGATCGTGCATGGGCTGCTGTCCGTGACTGGACAGGTCGATGATCGCCAATCGGCGATGGCCGAAGGCGATCCCGTCCTGGGCCCAGAAGCCTCCACTGTCCGGGCCCCGCGGCACCATCGACTCAGCCATTTTGGCAATGGCCCCTAGGTCTGCCGACCGGCCGCGAGCAACCTCGCCGGCGATGCCGCACATTCTTTTCGTCCCCCTCGATGGTGTTCGGCCACTCTGGTTCGCGCTGGTCTTACGTTACCTGTGCGTGCTCTCGCCAAACCTCTGGTCCGGAAAGGTAGTTAGGCTCACACCCCATGCGAACGCTCGTTGCCGGTCTCATCTCCGTGTTGTTGCTCTGCTGCGTCGGCACCGGCACGGCCGCCGCCGAACTGGGCGTCGATCAACCCGTGGGCTCGGTGCCGATACCGGATGGACCTGCGCAGGCGTGGGTGATCGCGGACATGGACAGCGGTGCGGTGCTGGCGTCGAAGAACGGGTACGGGCGGTACGCCCCGGCCAGCACCATCAAGGTGTTGTTGGCCATGGTGGTGCTCGACGAACTCCCCCTGGATGCGACGGTGGTCGCCGGCGAGGCCGACACCCGGGTGGAGTGCAACTGCGCCGGGGTGGCCGCCGGGCACACCTACTCGGTGCGCCAGTTGCTGGAGGGCCTGTTGCTGGTGTCGGGCAATGACGCGGCAAACACCTTGGCGACCATGCTCGGCGGTCGGCAGGCGGCGCTGGCGAAGATGAACGCGAAGGCCGCACTGCTGGGTGCGCATGCCACGGTGGCCGGCAGCCCGTCCGGTATCGACGGTCCCGGCATCGAGATGTGGTCCTCGCCGCACGACCTGGCGGTCATGTTCCGGGCGGCGATGGCCAATCCGGTGTTCGCCCAGATCACCGCACAGCCGACGGCGGTGTTCCCCGGCAAGGCCGGCGATCGGGTGCTGGTCAATCAGGACGAACTGCTGGGTCGCTACCCCGGCATGCTGGGCGGCAAGACCGGATTCACCGACCTGGCCCGCAAGACCTTTGTCGGCGCCGCCCAGCGCGACGGTCGGCGTCTGGTGGTCGCGCTGATGTTCGGATTGGTCCGTGAGGGCGGCCCGACGTACTGGGATCAGGCATCGGCATTGTTGGACTGGGGGTTCGCCCAGGACCGGGCGGCAGGCGTCGGCGCGCTCTAGTCGAGACCAACCGGATACCTTCCCGCGCGCGGAACGAGTCCTGTCGACCGTAACCTCGCGCACGTGCGACATCTGCTCGCGGCGACCGTGCTCGCCCTCAGCACGGTCATCGCGGCGCCCGCACAGGCCGCTCCCGCTGTGGAACCCGCTGGCGCCCAAGCCTTCGCGAACGGACCGGCCCAGGCCTATCTGCTGGCCGACCTGGACACCGGCGCGGTGCTGGCCGCCAAGGATCCAGGCGGTTCCTACGCCCCGGCCAGCACCATCAAGGTGCTGCTGGCGATGGTGGTGCTCGACAATCTGCGGCCCGACAATTTCGCCCGCGCCAACGCGTCGCACACCAAGGTCGAATGCTCTTGTGTCGGGCTGAAACCGGGGCAGCCCTACACGGTGACGCAGTTGCTCAGCGCGCTACTCATGGTGTCGGGCAACGACTCTGCGAACATGTTGGCCGATATGCTGGGCGGCCAGCGGGCTGCGGTCGCCGCGATGAACCGCAAGGCCGCCGGTGTCGGAGCGCGCGGCACCAAGGCATCGTCGCCGTCCGGGCTGGACGGCCCGGGCTGGGAGTCGATCACCACCCCCCACGATCTGGCCGTCATCTTCCGCGCGGCGCTGCGGTACCCGCTGATCGCGCAGATCATGCGGGCCCAGTCCGCGCCCTTCCCCGGCAAGACCCTGTCGAACCAGAATGAGCTGCTGACGAGATATCCCGGCGATCTGGGCGGTAAGACCGGTTTCACCAACCGGGCCCGCAAAACCTACGTCGGAGCAGCTCAACGCGGGAACCGCCGGCTGGTTGTGGTACAGATGTACGGCACCGGTGACCTGTACGGCCAGGCGATCAGCCTGCTGGACTGGGGATTCAGCCAACCCTGAGGGGAGCTCCCCACGACCGCCCCCAACCAAGTAAGGTCACCCTAATTTGAACGCCGGACACCCGTCCTGGCGCGTGACCAAGGGGGACAACGTGTCCGGCCAAGCTGATCTCTCGCTCGTCGTCGCCTTCGGCACCGATATGGGGAACTCCGAAGATGCCGCGATGACGTTCGCCGAGGCCGTCGCGGCCATCGGCATCGAGGTCGAAGCGGTGGAACTGAACCAGGTCGAGGTCTCCGAGCTGCAGAACACCACCCACTTCATCACGGTGGTGTCCACCTTCGGCGAGGGCGAGTTCCCCGATTCGGCAACGCTGTTCTGGGAGGCGCTCAGCGCCGACACCGAACGCCTGGAGCACCTCAGCTTCGCGGTCCTGGCCCTCGGCGACAGCTCCTATGAGTTGTTCTGCAATGCCGGCCGGTTGCTCGATGAGCGCCTGGAGGAACTGGGCGCCACGCGGATGACCGACCGGGTGGACGTCGACGGTTTCTACGAGGACCCGGCCAAGGCGTGGACCGCCGAACTGGTCAAGCAGCTGACCGCCGAGCAGGGTGAGGGAGCCGCGCAGGACTCGACGGCCCCGGTTCCCGAACGCGCCGAACCGCGCGAACGCAACGTTGCGGCCGTCGCGCGCCTGGCGGTCAACCGGTGGCTCAACTCGACCGACTCCGACAAAGAGGTCCGGCACTTCGAAGTCGACCTCACCGGCACCGGGATCACTTATCACGCAGGCGATTCCATTGCGGTGCACGCCACCAACGATCCGGCACTGGTCGAGGCGCTGCTGTCCGGACTCGGGGTCGGCCCCGAATACGCGGTCAGTGGCCATGACCAACCCCTGAGCGCGTTGCTCACCGAGTACTTCGAGATCCGCACACCGTCACGGGCGCTGCTGAGCCTGGCCGCATCGCGTACCGCCGATGAGGCGGTCGCCGAGACCCTGCGATCCGGGGACACCCATGGCGGCACGGAGGGTTCCTGGCTGTACGGCAAGGACGTGCTGGACATCATCGGCCTGGCCGACCTCACCGTCGACGAGGTCATCGACACGCTGCGCCCGCTGCAGTTCCGCGGCTACTCGATTGCCTCCAGCCCACTGGTGCACCCCGACAGCGTGCACCTGACCGTGGCCAGCGTGCGCTACGACGTGCAGGGGCGCCGGCACGGCGGTGTCGCGTCGACCTACCTGGCCGACCGCTGCGAGAAGCTACTGGTGCATCTGCGGCCCAACAATCACTTCCGGCTGCCCGCCGGCGATGTGCCGATCATCATGATCGGCCCCGGCACCGGTATCGCACCGTTCCGGGCGTTCCTTCAGGAGCGCAAGGCCAGTGCGGCGACAGGACGGTCGTGGCTGTTCTTCGGAGACCGCCGCCGCGCGACCGACTACCTGTACGGCGAGGAACTCGAGGAGTACGTCTCCTCGGGTGTGCTGACCCGTCTGGACCTGGCCTTCTCGCGCGATCAGGAGGCCAAGGTGTATGTGCAGCAACGCATTCAGGAGAACGCCGAAGAGTTCTACGGCTGGCTGTGCGACGGTGCGCACGTGTATGTGTGCGGCGACGCCGACCGGATGGCCAAGGATGTGGACGCCGCGTTGCACGACGTCATCGCCCGGGTCGGCGGTGTCGATACCGCGGCCGCACACGCCTACGTCAACGACATGATCAAGAGCCACCGTTACGTGCGCGACGTGTACTGAGCTAACCCCAGACCCGGCCGCGCAAAATCACCAGGTCCGGGTCACCCACCCCGACTTCGCGCGGGTCCTCGGCAAAGCACAGCAGGTCCGCCGGCGCACCGTGTTCCAGCGCCGGGCGGCCCAGCCAGGCCCGGGCATCCCAGCTCGCCGCGCCCAGCGCCTCGGTCGTACTCATCCCGACACCCTTGAGTGCCTCGATCTCATCGCCGATCCGGCCATGGGCGACCATCCCGCCCGCGTCGGTGCCCGCGTAGATCGGCACCCCCGCCTCATGGGCGGCGCCGACGCGCTGTGTGCAGGACGCGTACAGCTCGCGCATGTGTCTGGCGTAGGACGGGTACTTACCGGCCGCGTCGGCGATACCCGGGAAGTTGTCGATGTTGATCAGCGTGGGCACCAGCGCGGTGCCGTGCGCCAGCATCAGCTCGATGGTGTCGTCGGTGATCCCGGTGCCATGCTCGATGCAGTCGATGCCGGCGTTGATCAGCCCGGGCAGCGCGTCCTCGCCGAACACGTGCGCGGTGACGCGCGCACCGTTGGCGTGCGCGGCCGCGATGGCCTCGACCAGCACCTCATCGGACCACAGCGGGGCCAGGTCACCCACTCCCCTGTCGATCCAGTCGCCGACGAGCTTCACCCAGCCGTCGCCCCAGCGCGCCTGCTCGGCGACATAGGCCGGCAGCTGCGTTTCGTCCTCGATATCGATCGGCAGGCCCGGCATATAACGTTTGGGCCGGGCCAGGTGCCTGCCCGCCCGGATGATGCGCGGCAGGTCGTCGCGGTCATCCAGACTGCGGGTGTCGACCGGCGAGCCGGCGTCGCGCAGCAGCAGGGCACCGGCATCGCGTTCGGTTTCGGCCTGGCCGATCGCCTCGTCGAAACTGGTCGCCCCGTCGGGCCCGAGCCCCACGTGGCAGTGCGCGTCGACCAGGCCCGGAATGATCCAGCCACCGTCAAAGACGTTGTCGGCGTTGGCGATCGGCTCGGCGGACAGCATGCCCCGCTCGATCCACCACTGCACCTCCTCGCCGTCGGGTAGCCCCCGGCCGCGAAGATGCAGTGCCTGCATGTCTACTTCTGTCCCGGGAACTTCAGCTTGGACAGATCGATATTGGCCAGCCCGGGCGGCAGCTCGTCGAGGCCCTTGGGCATCCCGGTCAGATCCGGGAACCCGGCCGGCAGACCTGCGCCCATCGGGTTCTTCGGCGGCGTCGGCCCCCGGCCCTTCTTCTTGCCGGCCTGCTTGTTCTTGCCCTTGCCTGCCTTGCGCGGGGAGCTCTTGCGCCCGAACGGCATTCCCATCTGGCCTGCCATCTGGGACATCATCTTGCGGGCCTCGAAGAAGCGGTCGACGAGCTGATTGACCTCGCCCACCGAGACACCGGAGCCGTTGGCGATGCGCAGCCGGCGCGAACCGTTGATGATCTTCGGGTCGGCCCGCTCGGCGGGCGTCATGCCGCGGATGATGGCCTGCACGCGATCGAGTTGGCTGTCGTCGACGGCGGCCAGTGCGTCCTTCATCTGCCCGGCACCGGGCAGCATGCCCAGCAGGTTGCCGATCGGGCCCATCTTGCGGATGGCCAGCATCTGCTCGAGGAAATCCTCCAGGGTCAGCTCGCCGGAGCCGATCTTGGCGGCGGCCGCCTCGGCCTGCTCGGCATCGAAGTGCTGTTCGGCCTGTTCGATGAGCGACAACACATCGCCCATGCCGAGGATGCGGCCGGCCATCCGGTCGGGGTGGAAGACGTCGAAGTCTTCGAGCTTCTCGCCGCTGGAGGCGAAAAGGATCGGGACGCCGGTGATCTCGCGCACCGACAGCGCGGCACCGCCGCGGGCGTCACCGTCGAGCTTGGTGAGCACGACGCCGGTGAAGCCGACCCCGGAGCCGAAGGCCTCGGCGGTGGTGACGGCGTCCTGACCGATCATGGCGTCGAGCACGAACAGCGTCTCGTCGGGCTTGACGGCATCGCGGATGGCCGCGGCCTGGCTCATCAGCTCCTCGTCGATACCGAGGCGCCCCGCGGTGTCGACGATGACGACGTCGTAGTGCTTGGACTTGGCTTCGGCCAGCCCCGCGGTGGCCACCGAGACCGGGTCGCCGCTGGTCATCTGGTCGATGGTCACGCCATCGGGTGAGACCCCGGGGTGTGGTGCGAACACCGCCACACCGGCGCGCTCGCCGACGATCTGCAGCTGGCGCACCGCGCCGGGGCGCTGCAGGTCGCAGGCCACCAGCAGTGGGGTGTGCCCCTGCGCCTTGAGCCAGCGGGCCAGCTTGCCTGCCAGCGTCGTCTTACCGGAACCCTGCAGACCGGCGAGCATGATCACCGTCGGTGGGTTCCTGGCGAAGGCCAGTTGTCGGGTCTCCCCGCCGAGGATGCCGACGAGTTCCTCGTTGACGATCTTGACGACCTGCTGGGCCGGGTTGAGCGCGGCAGAGACCTCGGCGCCCTTGGAGCGTTCCTTGATGCGGTTGACGAACGCGCGCACCACGGGCAGCGAGACGTCGGCTTCCAGCAGGGCGAGCCGGATCTCCCGCGCGGTGGCGTCGATATCGGCGTCGGTCAGCCGACCCCGGGCGCGCAGGCCCTGCAGTGCACCGGTCAACCGGTCAGACAGCGATTCAAACACCCGATAAGCCTAACGGTCGGAGTTCTGGCCCGAAGCGGCCCGCTGACGCTAATCTGTCAACGCACGATGACAGATTTGGCCGGAGGCCCCCATGACAGCGATCGACGTCCCCCTCCCCGAGGTGCGCAGCGACCTCGACGAGCCGATGAGTGTGACCCACATCAGCCAGTGCACGCTGTGCGAGGCGCATTGCGGCATCCACGTCACCGTCACCGATGACCAGGTCAGCCGCATCACCGGCAACCCCGACGATGTGTTCTCCAAGGGCTACATCTGCCCCAAGGCCACCGCGATGGGCGACCTGCACCACGATCCGGACCGGCTGCGCACCCCGATGCGACGCATCGGGGACTCCTTCGAACCGGTGAGCTGGGCCGAGGCCTTCACCGAGATCGGCACCCGACTGCGGCGTGTCCGCCGCAGGCACGGCGTGCGCGCGCTCGGCATGTACCTGGGCAACCCGGCTGCGCACAGCTCCGGGGCCATGTACGGACTCGCATTGCGCATCGCGCTGCTCACGCCGAACTTCTACTCGGCCTCGTCCATCGATCAGATGCCGCACGAGTACGCCGCGTGGCGGGTGTTCGGGTCCAACGTGCTGGTGCCGATCACCGATATCGACCGCACCCAGCGGCTGGTCATCCTGGGGGCGAACCCGGCGGTGTCCAACGGTTCGCTGTCGATCATGCCCGGCGCCAAACGGCGTATCAAAGCCGTCCGGGACCGCGGCGGCAAGGTGGTGGTCATCGACCCCCGCCGCACCGAGACCTCCCGGCTGGCCGACCAGCACGTCGCGGTGCGGCCGGGCGGCGACATCTACCTGCTGATGGGCATGCTGCATGTGCTCATCAACGAAAACCTCTGCGACACCGCGTCGCTCGACAAGATGGCGACCGGACGGCGCGAACTCGCCGACCTGGTGGCCCACGCCACCCCGGAGGCCATGGCCACCCGCGCGGGTGTCGATGCCGACGAGATACGGACGCTGGCCCGCGAACACGCCGCCGCCGAATCGGCGGCGATCTACGCGCGCATCGGCATCTGCCAGCAGGAGACCGGCACGTTGGTGAGCTGGCTGGTCATGGTGATCAACACGGTCACCGGAAACCTGGACCGGCCGGGCGGCACGATGTTCTCCACCCCGATCGTCGACGTACCGCGGCTGGCCAAGTTCATCCCGGTCGGGCACGGCCTGTGGACCGACCGCTCCGGCCGGTACAAGGCGTTCCGCGCCGAACTGCCCGCGGTGGCGATGGCCGACGAGATCCTCACCGAGGGGCGGGGACAGATCCGGGCGATGATCACCTACGCCGGCAACCCGGTGTCCTCGATCCCGCAGAAAGGCCGGCTCGCCGAGGGCCTGGCACAGCTGGATCTGTATGTGGCTGTGGACATGTACATCACCGAGACCACCCGGCACGCCGATTTCATCCTGCCACCGGTATCCCCGCTGGAACGCGAGGACGTCGGCCTGCTCACCACCGTCTTCAGCGTCCGCAACAACATTCGCTATCAGCACCGCAGCTTCGAGCCGGCGATCGGCGCCCTGGAGGACTGGGAGATCCTGAGCCGGTTGACCTTCGAACTCCTGCCGGCCCCGCTGCGACAGTTCGCCGCACCGCTGCGGGAGAAGTTCATCGCGTTCGCCAACCCACTGCGGGTCACCGCCGCCGCACTGGCCACCGGCCCGTACGGGAGACTGCGGCGCGGCCGCAAGGGCGTCACCATGAAGGCGCTGCGCCACAGCGCCGGCGGGATCGATCTGGGCCCGCTGCAGCCCCGCCTGGGCAAGGTGCTGGCCACCGCGGATCGCCGGGTACACCTGGCGCCGGAGGAGTTCATCGCCGACGCCACGGCCCGACTGGCCAGCCCGGACGAGGAGCCCGGTGCCGGCCGGCTGCAGCTGATCGGCCGACGGAACCTGCGCAGCAACAACTCCTGGCTGCACAACGTGCCGTCGATGACGGGCGGAGCCAACACCTGCACGGTGCTGATGCACCCCGCCGACGCGGTGGCGCGCGGCCTGGCTCAGGGCGACACCGTGCGCGTCACCTCGGAGATCGGGCACATCGACATCCCGCTCGACATCAGCGACGAGATGCGGGTGGGCACCGTCGCCGTGCCGCACGGGTGGGGCCACCGCGACACCGGATGGCAGCACGCGAACACCCTCGGCGGCGCCAACGTCAACGATCTCCACGACCCCGACCGGGTGGACACGTTCACCGGCACGGCGGCGGTGAACAACACCTGGGTCACGGTCGCCCCGGCCTAACTGGCCTCGGACACCTTTTTCGGTGGCGGCGCGGGCAACATCGCGTACAGATCGCGTTCCAGGTCGGCGCGGGCCTCGACGATCTTGACGGCGTCCCCGCCGGCGGCCAGCGCGGGCACCGTGATGCTGAAGACGTCGATCACCACCGACCCCAGTGTGGTGACCTTCGCCCAGTTGATGTCCAGGCCGTCGCGTTCGATGACGGCGGTCAGCCGGGACAGCAGACCGGGCCGGTCGGTCGCGCGGACCTGAACGAAGAACTCACCGGGTGCGCCGCCGTCGGTCCACAGGATGCGCGGCGGGGCGATGGTGTGGTTGACCGGCACCGAGGCCGGAGTCTCCCCCGCCCGGTGCGGAGCGGCGGCCGCGCTTTCGGAGTCCCGGCGCTCGAGGGTCTCGATGACGTCGAGCTGACCGTCCAGGGCGAGGATGAACTGCTGACGCAGCAGTTCGGCGGCCGGTGGCGTCCCGAAATGTGGCGAGACCGCGAAGGTGTTGATGGCCACGCCGTCACGACTGTTGACCGAAGCCGAGTGCACCCGAAGAGCATTGAGCGCCAACACACCCGCGGCCTTGGACAGCAGACCGCGGCGATCCGGCGCGATCATCGTGACATTGTGGATGTGCGGGCCTTCGCCGGCCACCATCTCGACGTGAACCACTCCGTCGGCGGCCAGCTCCAGGTACCGAGGGTCGACGGGATCCGGTGTCGGCAACGGTTCCCCGGCCATCACGAGCCGGCACCGGCGCACCAGATCGCCGATGAGCGAGGACTTCCAGTCCCCCCAGACCCCGGGCCCGGTGGCCAGCGAGTCCGCCTCGGCCAGCACGTGCAGCAGTTCGAGCAGCTGGTAGTCACCGCCGAGCGCGTCGACCACGGTCGCAATGGTCTTGGGGTCCTGCAAATCTCGGCGGGTGGCGGTGTCGGGCAATAGCAGGTGGTAGCGCACGATCTTGGACAGCACCTCGATATCGGAGGGCCACAGGCCCAGCCGGGTGCCGATCTGGGTGGCCAGTTCGGCGCCGATGACGCTGTGATCGCCGCCGCGCCCCTTGCCGATATCGTGCACCAGCGCACCGAGCACCAGCAGGTCGGGCCGGGACACTCGGGTGGTGAATGCACTTGCGCGGGAGACGGTTTCGACCAGATGGCGGTCGACGGTCCAGATGTGCACGACATCGCGGGGCGGCAGGTCGCGCACCGCCCCCCACTCGGGGAACAACCGGCCCCACAGCCCGGTGCGGTCCAGCGCTTCCACGGTGTTCACCGCCGCCGGCCCCGCCGACAGCAGCACCAGCAGATCCTTGAGCGCCTCGCGCGGCCACGGGGTGCGCAGTTCGGGCGCGGCGCCGGCCAACCGGCTCAGTGTGGACGCGGCGATCGGCAGCGCGGTGGTGGCCGAGGCGGCGGCCACCCGCAGGATCAGCCCCGGATCGCGTTCGGGTTTCGCGTCGCGGGCCAGGATCACCTCACCGGCGAACTCGACGACGCCCTCGTCCAGCGGTCGGCGGGCGGGACGGCGCAACGCGGCGAATCCACGGCGCGGCAGGGCATTCCCCGCGGTGCGAATGCCGGCGTCGACGTAGTAGCTGATGGTCCGGGCGGCATCGGAGATGGCGCGGGCCAGATCGAAGCGGTCCCCGATGCGCAGTGCCGCGCCGATCTCGTCGGCGTACTGGGCCAGCACCTGTTCGCGGCCCCGCCTGGAGACGCGGTGCAGTTCGGTGCGGACGTTGAGCAGCGACAGGTGTGCCTCACCGAGGGTGCCGGTGGGTGAGGCCAGCAGCCGGCTCGGGTAGACGTCCGCGAGTTGGGCGATGGCCAGGCCGTTGAGCAGCTGCACGTCTCGCAGGCCGCCGCGGCCGTTCTTGAGGTCGGGTTCGGCACGATGCGCGATCTGGCCGCTGCGCTCCCAGCGGGCCTCGGTGTGCGCGACGAGCTCCTCGTAGCGCGAGGCGATTCCGATCCGCCACTGGCGGCGTGCGCCGCCGGTCAGCAGTGCGGACAGCTCGGCGTCCCCGGCGATGTGGCGGGCATCGAGCATGGCCATGCCGGCAGAGATGTCCTCGCCGGCCACCTTCAGCGCCTCGGGGACGGTACGCACGCTGTGGTCGATGTGGATGTTGGCATCCCACAGCGGGTACCAGAGCAGTTCGGCGACCCTGCTGACGGCCTCGTCCGGCATGTTGTCGTGCAGCAGCATCAGATCCAGGTCGGAGTACGGCAGTAGCTCGCCCCGACCCAGGCCACCGGTGGCGACGATGGCGAACCCGCTGGTCGCGGTGATCCCGATCTCGGCGGCCTTGGTGGACAACCAGAATTCGTTGAGATCCAGCAGCGCGTCGCGGAGTGCGGCCGAATCCAGTTGCTTGCCACCGACGTCGAGCAGTTGCTTGGATGCCTTGGCCAGATCGGTGGCCGGACGCGGCGATCCCGCTGCCGGAGCTTCCCATCGGGAAGCGCCGACAGCGGGATCTGGTGTCTTATCAGTCATTTCGGTCCTCCCCCGGCCCTACGTTCGAACGGTCACATATTTGGCCGGGAAACGACCCTTGAGCTGATTAGAGCGCGTCGACTCCCCGCTCACCGGTGCGCACGCGCACGACGGTCTCCACGGGGCTCACCCACACCTTGCCGTCACCGATCTTTCCGGTGCGGGCCGCCTGCACGATGACATCCACCACCTTGTCCACGGCGGAGTCGTCGACGACGACCTCGACACGGACCTTCGGCACGAAGTCCACCGAGTATTCGGCGCCCCGGTAGACCTCGGTGTGCCCCTTCTGGCGTCCGTAGCCCTGCACCTCGCTGACGGTCATTCCGAGGATTCCCGTCTGCTCCAGGCCCGTCTTGACGTCTTCGAGAGTGAACGGTTTGACGATCGCAGTGATCAGTTTCATTTAGTCGATTCCTTCCAGGACTCAGTCAATTGTTCCCGATCATGCGAGTTCATAAGCGGTTTCTGCGTGCTCGGTCTCATCGATACCGGTGTCTTCGTCTTCCTTGCTGACTCGCCAGCCTAGTGGCTTGACCACGAAGGCGATGATGGTCGTCAGGACGGCGGTGAACAGCAGTGCCACCCCGGCGATCACGATCTGGACGACCAGCTGCTTGTAGTCGCCGCCGACGAACAGGCCGGCGTCGGTGGCGAAGAAGCCCAGCGCGACGGTGCCCCACAGGCCGGCAACGAGGTGCACGCCGACGACGTCGAGCGAATCGTCGTAACCGAACTTGTACTTCAGGCCGATTGCCAAGGCCGACAACACACCCGCGATCGCACCGACGACCAGCGACCAAACCGGGGTCAGGTTGCCACAGGCCGGGGTGATGGCGACCAGACCGGCGACCACACCGGAGGCGGCACCCACGCTGGTGGCGTGGCCGTCGCGCAGACGCTCCACGAGCAGCCAGCCGAGCATCGCGGCGGCCGTGGCGGCGGTGGTGTTCACCCAGACCAGACCGGCGAGCATATCGGCGCCGCCCTCGGAGCCGACGTTGAAGCCGAACCAGCCGAACCACAGGATCGCGGCACCGAGCATCACGAACGGGATGTTGTGCGGACGGAAAGCGGTCTTGCCGAAGCCGGCCCGCTTGCCCAGCAGCAGCGCCAGCACAAGTGCGGCCATACCGGCGTTGATGTGAACGACTGTGCCACCGGCGAAGTCGATGGGTGCGACGTTGGCCGCGCCTTCCTCGTCGACACCGAACAGCTTGGCCGCCAGGCCCTGGTCGCTGGCCGAGAGCAGGCCACCGCCCCAGACCATGTGCGACAGCGGGAAGTACACGATGGTGACCCACAGGCCGCCGAAGACCAGCCAGGTGCCGAACTTCATGCGCTCGGCGACCGCGCCGCTGATCAGCGCGACCGTGATGACGGCGAAGGTCAGCTGGAAGGCGACCCACACGATGGCCGGAACGGTGCCGAAGCCGCCGTAGACGAAGGTCTCCACGCCGTCGATCTCGCGGACCTCGGCGAGCTGGTTCACGCCGAACAGCGCGAACGGGCTGTCGAAGAACAGGCCGGGCTGCTCACCGGTGTGTCCCGCGGAGAAGGACATCGAGTAGCCCCAGAGCACGTAGATGACGCTGACCAGGCCCAGCGAGCCGAACGACATCATCATCATGTTCAGGACGGACTTCTGCCGTGACAGACCACCGTAGAAGAACGCGAGGCCGGGCGTCATGAACAACACCAGGGCTGCCGAGATGAGGACCCAGGCGGTGTTACCGGTGTCCAATCCATCCGGGCCGAACGGCAGGAAACTATCGTCCGGCAAAGCCGTGACGACGTCGCTTAAGGCAAAGACCACTTTGTGTGAACCTCCTCGGGATTTCGCCGATGAATCGGCCTCCCGAAGAGACTCTTTTGCGCGCGTTTCATCCGTGGTTCACAGATGTTTCGCATGCGTGAACGGATTGGCCTTGTCTGTTACACGTGTGTTTCTGCGTTGCCAAACGGCTATCCGAGGAGGGCGTCGACGAACGCGGCGGGCTCGAACGGTGCCAGATCGTCGGGTCCTTCCCCGAGCCCGACCAGCTTCACCGGGACACCGAGCTCCTGCTGAACACGGAAAACGATGCCGCCCTTGGCAGTGCCGTCGAGCTTGGTGAGCACCACTCCGGTGATGGCGACGACCTCGGCGAACACCTTGGCCTGCGGCAGGCTGTTCTGCCCGATGGTGGCGTCCAGGACGAGCAGCACCTCGTCGACCTTGGCGCGCTTCTCCACCACGCGTTTGACCTTGCCGAGCTCGTCCATCAGGCCGGTTTTGGTGTGCAGGCGTCCGGCGGTGTCGATGACGACGACGTCGGCGCCGTTCTGGATGCCCTTGTCCACGGCGTCGAAGGCGACCGAGGCCGGGTCGGCGCCCTCGGGGCCGCGCACCGTGTCGGCACCGACGCGGGAACCCCAGCTCTGCAGCTGATCGGCGGCGGCGGCGCGGAAGGTGTCCGCGGCGCCCAGCACGACGCGGCGCCCGTCGGCAACGAGGACGCGGGCCAGCTTGCCGACGGTGGTGGTCTTGCCGGTGCCGTTGACGCCGACGACCAGCAGAACCGACGGCTTGTCCTCGTGCGGCAGCGCACGGATGGAGCGGTCCAGGTCCGGGCGCAGCTCGGAGATCAACACCTCCTTGAGCACGGCGCGTGCGTCGGCCTCGGTGCGCACGGAGGCGCTGGCCATCTTGGCGCGCAGCGCGGCGATGACGTTCTGGGTGACGACCGGTCCGAGGTCGGCGATCAGCAGGGTGTCCTCGATCTCCTCCCAGGATTCCTCGTCCAGGTCGCCGCCGCCGAGCAGGCCGAGCACGCCGCGGCCCAGGGTGCTCTGCGATTTGGCCAGGCGCCCGCGCAGGCGTTCCAGCCGGCCCTCGGCTGGGGCGATCGCCTCGATCTCGGGCGTGGCGGCCGGTTCGGGCGTGGGCTCCGGTTCGGACGTTGGCGTTGGCGTGGGCTCCGGCGTCGGTTCGAGGGTCGGCTCCGGTGTGGGTTCGGCCTTGGGCGGCTCGACGACGGGCGGCTCGGGCAGTGTGACTTCGGCGATCGTGCGCTTGGGGGCGTCGCGCGGCACGGCAGCGTCGTCGCCCACACCGGGCAGCCCGGTGGCGTCGACCTTGTCGGCCGGCGGCGCGGTGCTCGGCCCGCTGAATGTGATGCCCGATGAGGCCTTATAGCCACCCGACTTGTCGATCTGAGTGGTGGTGTCCGGCGCGGACAGGGAGATCCGGCGTTTGCGGTAGCGCACCAGCCCGACGACCAGCGCGGTGACAAGCAGGACGGCTACGACCGCGATCGCGATCCATAAGGCATCTGACACCCGGCCATTGTCTCAGGCGACACTGGCTGACATGTTCGAGCACCTGATCGCCGAAGGCGCGGCCGCCGACGTCACCGGCTGGGATTTCTCCTGGCTCGACGGTCGGGCCACCGAGCAACGCCCGCCGTGGGGCTATGTCCGGCTGATGTCGTCGCGGCTGAGCCGGGTCGATGCCGCCTTGGACGTCCAGACCGGCGGCGGCGAGGTATTCCACGAAGCGCTGACGGCTGCCGCGCCACGCCCGCGCGTGCTGGCGGCGACCGAGGCGTGGCCGCCGAACGTCGCCGCGGCGGCACGGCTGCTGGACGGGGTGACCGTCAGTACCGCGCCGGAGACCGAGCTGCCGTTCCCGGATGCGTCCTTCGATCTGGTCACCAGCCGTCATCCCGCGACGATCGCGTGGGCTGAGATCGCCCGCGTGCTGCGGCCCGGCGGGTCCTACCTGGCTCAGCATGTCGGCCCGGCGAGCGCCTTCGAGTTGATCGAGTTCTTCACCGGACCGCAGCCCGAAGCGCGCCGGCGTCGCCGTCCCGAGGCCGAGGCCGCCGCGGCTGCTGCCGCCGGGCTGGATGTCGTCGACCTGCGGGTGGCCAGGACACGCATCGAGGTGTTCGACGTGGCCGCGGTGGTCTACCTGTTACGCAAGGTGATCTGGTGGGTGCCCGACTTCACCGTGGAGCGGTACCGCGACAGGTTGACCGAGCTGCACGCGCGCATCGACACCGAGGGGCCCTTCATCGCGCATTCCACCCGGCATCTCATCGAGGCGAGGCGTCCGGATGTGGCAGTCTCGGGCTGGTGACCATCGGCCCCGGTTTCGATGACCGCATCCAGGTGCGCAAGCGGCGTCACATCGATGTCTGCCTGTCCGAGGCCGTCCAGTATCAGACCGTCACCACGGGCCTGGAGCGCTACCGGCTGCCCTATAACGCGCTGACCCAGACCAGCCTGGCCGGCATCGACCTGGGCACGGAGTTTCTGGGGGTGCCGTTGCGGGCGCCGGTGCTGATCGGTGCGATGACCGGCGGGTCGGAGCTCTCGGGCACCATCAACCGCAATCTGGCCACCGCGGCGCAGGCGCTGGGTGTGGGCATGATGCTGGGTTCGCAGCGGGTGATGCTCGGCGAGGAATCGTTGCCCAGCTTCCAGGTGCGCGAGGTTGCACCGGATGTGTTGTTGGTGGGCAATATCGGACTGGCCCAACTGAACCGTGCAATGGTGCCAGAACTACGCCGCGCCCTGGCAACCGTGGGCGCCAATGCTCTTGCTGTGCATACCAATCCGTTGCAGGAGGCGGTGCAGCACCAGGGTGACACCGATTTCACCGGCTCTGTGGCCCGGCTGCACGAGGTGGTCGAGACCGTTGGGTATCCGGTGCTGCTCAAGGAGGTCGGGCATGGGATCGGGGCGGCCGCGGCGACATCGTTGACCGATGTCGGGTTGGCCGCGGTCGACGTGGCAGGTGCCGGCGGGACGTCGTGGGCGCGGGTGGAGCAGTTCGTGCGCTACGGCGGGATCAATGATCTGGGCCTGGCCGAGTGGGGCCTGCCGACGGCGCAGGCGCTGGTCGAGGTGCGTTCGGTGCTACCGGGGGTGCCGCTGGTGGCCTCCGGCGGGATCCGCACCGGTATGGACGCGGCGAAAGCGATCGCCTTGGGCGCCGATGTGGTGGCGGTGGCACATCCCCTGCTGGTGCCCGCCATCGAGTCGGCGGCGGCGGTTCAGGAATGGTTGGAGCGCTTCATTTCTGAGCTGCGAGTGTGCCTGCACGGGTGTGGGGCCCCTGATCTGGCGGCATTGCGCGCCGCTGGTGTCGACCCTGTTCGAGCGCCCTAGAAGGGCGGGTCGCTGTCACTTTCGGCGTGCTCGAGGGCGCGTTGGAGTTGGTTGTGTGCGCGTTCGGTGGTGATGCGTTGGGTGCGGTCTTGGGTGCGGGTGCGTTGTCGGAGCGGCATCTTGGTGTCGCGGTCGGTGTCGTTGATGAGGGTGATGGCGCGTTTTCGGGGGATGGGTGTCTGGATGTTCCAGTGCGGGAACAGGATTGCCGCGCCGGGGGCCTTTGCGTAGGTGTGTCCGGTGGGTGCGCTCCAGTGGGTGGTGCCGTCGGGTTGGGCGGTGGGGGTCCAGCCGCCGAAGGTTTTCACCAGATGGTGCAGACGGCAGAGCGGCCCGAGGTTGCCGGGGTGGGTGGCTCCGGCCGGCCACGGGGTCAGATGATCCAAGTCGCAGCGGTGCGCGGCCCGGTTGCAGCCGGGGAAGCTGCAGGTCATGGCGCGCATGCGGACGAACGCGGTCAGCGCAGTGGAGGGCCGGTATCGGGGTTCGGCGGGCAGGTCGGCGATCTCCGATAGCGGTTTGATGGTGGCGCCGCCGGCGATGAGTTCGGCGAGCATGGCGGCGGGGATGATGGCGCCATCGAGCATGACCCCAGGGCTGGGGTTGCAGGTCGCGGGCGCGGCAGGCTTGGTGGTGGCCGCGGGCGCGGCAGGCTCGGCGCTGGCCGCGACTGGTTCGGTGCTAGCCGCAGGCGCGGCAGGCTCGGATGGTCCAGCGGGTTCGGGCTCGGCGGCCGGAGTCTGCGGCTCTCGCTCTTGCTCTTTCTCTTTCTCTGGCGCGTCCTCGGTCGCGGTGGGCTCGAATTCGGAGCCCGTTGGGCCGGGCCTGGTTTGCCGCGGGGTGTCTTCACCAGCGGTGGGCACTTGGTCGGTGAGCGCGTAGATGGTGAGTGCGCCCGCGCGTGGGTCTTTACCGCTGCCCGCACAGCCTGAACCGTCCTGGTCTGGATGGAGACCTCGGTTATGCCACCTCCGCGGTTGAGGCGACGGTGTGACGGTACCGGTCCTCGTACTCCGAGGGCGAGAGATAGCCCAGGGCCGAGTGCAGGCGGGTGGTGTTGTACCAATGCACCCAGGCGGCGGTTTCGCGTTCCACCTCGGAGCGCCCGGTCCAGGGCTGGGCCCGATTGATCAACTCGGTCTTATAGAGACCGATCGCTGATTCCATCAGTGCATTGTCCAAAGCATCACCGACCGAGCCGATCGATCCTGCGATTCCCGAGTCGTGCAGAGCATCGGTGAAGGCCAGAGATGTGTACTGACTTCCGGCATCGGAGTGATGTATCAAACCCGTTGTCGTGAAACG
>JAUKNU010000001.1:5245810-5412483 GCA_030499155.1 Mycolicibacterium frederiksbergense
ACCGCCCGCTCACGGGTCTCTGGGTCGAACTTCCTCGGCGCAGCCACAACAACATCCTCCTGGTGCGTTCACGATCTCCACCAGACCCAGGACGGTTCACCACGCTGGCCCGCACGCTGCGCTCGACCAACTGCATCGAGTCGATGATCTCGGTCTGCCGCGAACATGCCGGCAACGTCAAGCGCTGGCGCGACGGGCAGATGGCGCTGCGCTGGTGCGCCGCCGGGATGGTCGAGGCCGGCAAGCAATTCCGCCGGGTGAACGGCCACCTGCACCTGCCGGCACTGCGAGCAGCCCTCGAACGCGAGGTTGCCGAACATGTCGTACCCGTCGTGCACAATGATCAGGTGAGCGCAGCCTGATGCTCACCGGACCGCCACCGAAGTTCCACGGAACTTGGGACATCCTCGGGATGAGGCGGTGCCCGGCTTTGTGGAGATCGATCTGGTCTTTCACGACGGCGGTCTTCGAGGTGGAGGCCACGCGTTCACCCTCACGGTCACCGATATCGCCACGGGCTGGACAGAAAACCGATCGATGCCCGACAGAACCGCCAAGTGCGTGCTGGCCGCGCTCAACGAGATCGCCCGTGCGATGCCGTTCCCGATACTGGGCGTCGATTCTGACAATGGATCAGAGTTCATCAACGACGACCTGTTCAACTGGTGCCAGCGACGCAAGATCACCTTCACCCGGGCACGGCCGGGAAACAAGAACGACGGCTGCCACGTTGAGCAGAAGAACTGGACTGTCGTGCGTACCACCGTGGGCTACCACCGGTATGACACCGCAGCAGAAGTGTTGTTGCTCAACGAGATTTGGAAGTTGCAGTCCCAGCTGACCAACTACTTTTATCCGCAGCAGAAGCTGGTCTCCAAGGTCCGTAAAGGCGCCAAGATCACCAAGAAACACGATAAGGCCCGCACCCCGTATCACCGCGCGATCGACCACGCAGACATGTCCGTGGCACGCATCGTGGCCTTGACCCGCAGATACTCGCTGATCAATCCCGCCGCCACCCAACGCCAAGTCCACGCCCTGACCGCCGAACTGCTCACCATCACCACCGCCAAGGCCGGTCCCGCGGCTCAACCCCAAGTCAACAAGCGCGCACGATTACGTGAGGCAACGAATCCCCCTACGCGCGCATCTTGACATGAGGCAACAGGGACATCAGAAAACGGAAGTTTCGCGGCTGTGGATAACTGATTTGGCCGTGCAACGCAGCGGGCCGGCAGGCCAACGCCGTCGGGAGCCGTCCCTCAATGTTGTTTCGAGACGATCCAGGTTCAGAGCCAGAGGTACAGCGCAGACAGCAGCGCCCACATCCCGATGCAGTAGGTCTCGAACGCGGCGCGCAGTGGAATCGGCGCGTGCCGTAGCTCCATGAAGTCCAGGCCAACCAGGCGCACCTTGATCGCGGCGATGCCCAGGACCAGGACGGCGACCAGGGAGCCGGTGCCGTGTTCGGCCCCGACGGCCCAGGAAACGATCGTCGCGGCGACCAGGAACAGCCAGCTGGCGCCGGCGCGGTTCTTCAGCAGGTCGAGGGCGGTCATCAGCTCACCAGGTAGAGCAGCGCGAACAGGAAGATCCACAGCAGGTCGACCAGGTGCCAGAAGCAGGCGGCGCCCTCGACGAGTGCGGTGCGGGTGTCGCTGAGTTCGGCTCGCCGGGTTTGGGTCAGCACGAAGGACAGCGCGCCGAGGCCAAGGCACACGTGGAACAGGTGCAGCCCAGTGAGGATGAAGTAGTACAGGTAGAAGTCGTTGGCGCCCGGGCCGTGCCCGGCGGTGCCCAACGAGATGTACTCGTAGACCTTGAGTGCGATGAACAGGATGCCGAAGGCCAGCGCCGCGGCGGTGGCCTTCGTGGCCATTCGACCCTGGGCCGCGCGAATGGCATTGAGGGCGAGCACGACGCAGAGCGAACTGGTCAGCAGCACAAGGGTATTGATGACGCCGACACCGATATGCAGGGTGGTGCGGGCGGCGTCGAAGATCTCGGGTGCTTTGGCGCGTTCGACGAGGAACGTCACGAAGAAGGCGCCGAAGACAAGCATGTCACCGAACAGGAAAACCCACGTACCGCTTTCGCCGGGGATCCGCTTCTGGTGTGGCGGCGCTGCTTGCACTGTCACGCGGGCTGCAGGGCCTGTTGTTCGGCCTTGATCGACTTGAGCATCACCGCGGTGGTGGAGAAGAGCCACACCACCAGGACGAGACCGGGGATGTAGAAGGCGAAGATGCCGTCCCAGGCCAGCGGCCCGTCGTTGAAGACGACCACGACGCAACCCGGCAGCGACAGCGTCGCGACCCACAGGTTGAGGTAGCCGTACCAGCGAGGAAAGGTCGGCGGGTCGGTCTTGTCGACGAACGCCGCGGCGGCCAAGGTGAGGTTCTGGATGATGATGGTGCCGACGATGCCGATGAACCACAGCCAGAAGACGTCGTTGAGTGCCTGGGTGAGTTCGGCGGAGCGTTCCTCGGGGCGGTAGGCGGCGACGCCGAGGAAAAACTGCGGGAACAGCAGCGCCGGCACAAAGACGGTGGCGGCCATCAATTGGGTCATCGAGAGCATGCCCCAGTGGCCCTCGACCCGGCGGATGCGCAGGATGATCGCGGCCAGGAATGGCAGTGCGAGGACCGCGCTGAGCAGCGCACCCGAGACGCCGAACCGAATCCAGAGTTTGTGCTCGACGAAGAACGCGGCGATCTCGTCGGGTGAGGATGCCGGCGACAGCGGCGGGAAGAGTTGGGCGATACCGGAAAAGCTGGTGCCGTACAGGATGATCATGATGGTCCCGCACCAGGCGCCGATGCGTTGCAAGGTCAGCTCCACCGGTGGGACGTTACCGTTTGCAATGTCTCGTTTTGACATTTTTGACATAACTTGTGGCGGTACTGCAGTGAAAGAAGTGCACTGGACCGCGCACCGTCTCACTTAAAATGGCATTCGGGCCATGTGGCTAGCATCGGTTGAGGGATGTTCGACGGCAACGGGGGTGGATCGGTGACGGCGCGCGATTATCAGGGGTGGCGCCAGTGACGAATCCACCGCCGCCAGGCAATTGGGGCCCACCACAGCCGCCCTATGGCCAAGGCCAGCCACCGTACGGATCCGGCCCGTGGCCACCGCAGCAGGGCTGGGGCCCGCCGCCTCAGCCGCCCAAGAACAACAGCCTGAAGTGGTTGCTGATTGGCGTGGCAGTGCTGCTGGTGATCGCCATATCTGTAGGCGCCACACTGCTTTTCACACGGGACGGTAGCGGTGGTACCACGCAGACGGCCAACGGCAACCCGCCTGCAGCGGGCGAGATTGCCAGTGCGAACGACACTGGGCCGGTTTCGATTATCACCGAGGACCTCACGTGTGATCCGTGGCGACCGATTGCCACGACGCTTGCGAATGTCGAACGACAGGGTTGGACGGACCGCGACGACTCGATTCCTTCGGAGCAATGGACCCCTGAGATTCGCGCACAACACGAGGCCGTTGCGGCAGCGATGCGTGAAGCGGCTGATCAGTCGGTTCGCCTCGCTCGCTTGACTCCCCATCGAGTTATGCGCGAACTATACGAACAGTCGATTGCCTATTGGCGAGCGTATGCGGATAGCGTTCCGAATTATCAGCCGGTACATAATCACCTTGCCAATGCTGCGGGTAACGCCTCCAATGCAGTCGTTTCTATCTGTAATGCGATCGGGTCGCGCACGGCGCAGTCTAGGGGACCGTTGGTGGAAACATCTAATAGCCCGAGTTCGGTCTCAGCCGCGTCTAACCCCGACGCGGCGGAGGTGTTCATTACCGAATCAAACGCGCCCGCCTGCGCAGATTGGGAGGCTCTGACGGACAAGTTCGATGCCGAGACTTCGCAATGGCGGGAATCCAACCATCAACTATCCGCCAACGAGTGGAATCCTGTCCAACAGGCAATAGTTGATCAAGCCTCGGTGAAGATCAATGCCTTTGCGGAAGATCTGGTTTCGCTCGCCGGAACCACAGATAATTCGGCGTGGCAGGATTTTGCAGCATTATCGTCCCAGTACTGGCGCGCGTACGTCGCTTCTATACCTACATACTCTAAGGCTGACCACGACCTTTCCGTCGCTGCGGCTTACCTGGCATACTTACCCCTTCAAGGCTGCCTGGCAGTGCGGAGCTAGCCACTGATGGGACTCGCACCTCCCTCCGGAAAGTACGCTGACAGGATGTTGAATCCGGGCGGCTGGCCCGAAGTCGACGAAAACGAGTTCCTTAACCGGGCGGAAAGTCTCTCATCAACGCTGGTTCAACTATCGACAGCTCTTGAAAAGTGGTTAAGCGAACACATCGAGATAGCCTCCGGCGGCATATGGTCAGGAAATGGTGCTACGGCTGGTTCTACCGCCATCAGCAACACCATTCAGTCAGTAACCGATCAACAAGCGAAAATTCTGAGGATAACGACGTGGTACAACCACGTCTTCAGTCAAGTTCTATCTACTAAAGTCAGCATCTTTAATCGCGTCGTCCAGGCCGAGTCTCAGATAGCGGCCCTCGAGTCCACGAGCATGAATCCCGAAACTCGGTCAGGAGAGATTGATCGTCTAGTCGAGACTGCGCACCAGGCCAACGTAGCTGATGTTGAGTCTGCTGGGGCTGCCTCGTCCCTCTCCGACTGGAATTTGACTGACGAGCAGAAGCTACGCGCACTTGACGGGCTAATGCGGGGCAACGGAACTCCAACCGGAACGCCGAATTCGCCGGCCGCCTCCTCGCCCGGACCTACTTCTACGACGTCGAACCCGGCAGGATCACGCGGCGGCGGCATAAGCAGGATCGTTTCGGCCTCCAACGAAAGCGGGGACGACTCTTTGCAGCCAGCTGGAAAACAGAACACAGCCACCGAGGCGCCGAGCCCTCCGCCTCCGACAGAAGCACCAGCGCCCAGCCCGGCTCAGCCTGCAGGCAAGGAAAACACAGCTCCTGAGACCCCGGCGCCCGCGCCACCGCCCGAGGCACCCGCGTCGACACCCGCTCAACCAGTCGGGCACCAAAACTCAGGTACTCTAGCGCCCTCTGGAATCCCGGCGGGTCCAGCTCCGGCTGCCGGTGCCGGACGTCCGCAGTCGACAGCACCTGGGCCCGGCCCCGTCAGCGTAGGTTCGGGCGGCGCTCCCAGCAGCCCCAACCCTGGCCCCAGCATCGGCGGCAGCCAAGGTCCCAGTACCGGAACTGGCGGTGGCGGACCCCAAGCGCCCGCGGCTACAGCCGGACCCGGCCAAGGATCAGGCCAAGCACCGGTCAGCACGCCGCAACAGGATTTCCAGAAGGGCTTCACCGACGCCACGAAGGCGGCGAATGCCAACCCGATGCCGCTGAACCAGACACCGCTCGGCCCCGCAGCACCTGCAGCCCAGCCGGTCGCACCGGTCTACCAGCAGCCCGACACCACCAGCTCCACGGCACCGGCCGCAGCCACCAACCACAGCACGCCGGTGACCAGCGCCCCGACTCCCTCTGCCCCACCCGCGCCCGCCGCACCCACCGGCGCCCCACCCATGCCGCTGGGAAACCCGTCCACCCCGGCACCCGCAGCACCCGTCTCGCCCGGCGCCGGACCGGTCGGCCCCGCCGTCGCCCCAGCCTCCACCAACCAGGGCGCCGCCGGCGGAGCCGCAGCGCCGGTACCGATCTCGGCCGCCCGCGCCGAACGTGATGCCATCGCCACCGCCGCCACCGCCGGCGCAATGCGCCGCAGGGGACCCAATCCCCGTCAACTCTCCCGCCACATAGCCGCCGCCCTCAACGTCGACATCACCGACCCCAGCCTGTTCTGGATCACCGCCGTCACCTCCGACGGCCAGATCCTGACCGCCAACAACTACGGCCTCGCCTACATCCCCGAACACGTACACCTGCCCGAACAGGTCCGCATGGTCACCGCGGACGAATCCATCCCCGCCCAGACCCGCGGCAGCTGGGCCACCTATCCCCTGCTGGCAGTGCAGGAATGGGCGCGCCACCACGGTGCCACCCTGCAGGCTGTCGCCGGCACCGAAGAGAACCTCAAGGGCTTCGACCTCGGTGCCGCGCGGGATATCCTCACGGCCGAAGACATGCCGGACAGCGGAAAGATGCAGGGGCGCAACCGGTTAGAGGTTATCGCGCCCGAAGCCGCCACCAAACTCGCCGGTATCAGCGCCAGCGGGCTGACCGAACTGCTCCCGCCGGCCCCCGCCGACAACACCCCGCCCGCCGACAACAGGATCAACCTGCTGCTGGAGGTCTGCAAACCACTGCTCAGCGCCAACCCCGATCGCGCCGGCGCACACCTGAAGGCGATGGTCGCCTACGCCGATCATCTGCAGGATGTCGCGCTGTTCCGCGCCCACACCGCGCAAGATGCCGAGCTGCAGCGGTCCGCGATCGCGGAATGGATTTACTGGCAACACATCAGCGTGCTCAGCACCGACGCACTCGCCGCAATGGTGAGCTGAGCCGCACCATACCTACAGGTTGACAGTCGGATCCGTGGTAGTGCCCGGCCTCGACGGACCCGAACCAGGCGTCGCTGGGGCGCGCTCGCCCTCTGTCTGACCGGGCGCGGCACCAGCAGGTGACTCCTCAGCGCGATGCCTGCCGCCGGGCTCAGCCGCCTCGCCCTCCTCGCCGGGCTCATTGCCGCTGAACTGCTCGACCATCTGCTGGACCTGATCCCCCACCTGCTGTGCGCCCTGCATCACCGACTGCGGCAGCGACGCGGCCATGCCGCCGATCTGCTGCGGGATCTGGCCGGCTTGCTGGGCCATCTGCATGGGCATGCCCATCATCCCGCCCATGGCGCCCATGCCGCTGCCCGCCGCTCCTGCCGCAGAGGCTCCCGCTGCGGCAGCCGACGCAGCGCCACCCCCGGAACCCGTTGCCGGGGAAGCACTTCCACCACCACCGGCTGATCCGCCGCCGGCCGGCTGGTTCATCGTCTCTTCGATCTTGCTCTTGAGGTGCGAATCGGCACTCAGATACCGCCGGGCCGCTTCGACGACGGACTCCGCGGTCCCGATCGCGGACTGCTTCAACGGCGGCAGACCCTCGATGATCGGGGCCTCGGCCTTGGGTACATCGGCCGATAACGCCTGTGACAACGCGTCCGATCCATACGCGGGGGTGAACGCCTCCGGCGCATCGGGCAGGCCCTGGGCCGCACTCAACAGCCGCTGCCCCGCCGCACCGAGCATCTCGGCGTCCACTTTCAACGGTTCGAGTGTCATGAAGCCCCCTCCCGCGACACACTCCTCGCCAAAAAACCCTACCGGAGCCGCGCACCCCGAACAGGCACCAAAATCAGCCCGTGGTCGCGAGGTCCTGCCCGCGCATGCGCTGCGAAATCACCTGCGTGATGCCGTCGCCCTGCATGGTGACGCCGTACAGCGCGTCGGCGATCTCCATCGTGGGTTTCTGGTGCGTGATGACGATGAGCTGCGATTTCTCCCGCAGCTGCTCGAACAACCCGAGCAGTCGGCGCAGGTTCACATCGTCCAGCGCCGCTTCGACCTCGTCCATGATGTAGAACGGGGACGGCCGCGCCCGGAAGATGGCCACCAGCATGGCCACCGCGGTCAGCGACTTCTCGCCACCGGACAGCAGCGACAGCCGCTTGACCTTCTTACCCGGCGGGCGCGCCTCGACCTCGATACCGGTGGTCAGCAGATCGCCGGGGTTGGTCAGCAGCAGCCGGCCCTCACCCCCGGGGAACAGCGACGCGAACACCTGGGTGAATTCGCGCTCCACATCGGCGTAGGCCTCGGTGAACACCGTCAGGATGCGGGCATCGACATCCTCGATGACGTCCAGCAGGTCCTTGCGGGCACCCTTCACATCCTCCAGCTGGGTGGACAGGAAGTTGTAGCGCTCCTCCAGCGCCGCGAACTCCTCCAGCGCCAGCGGATTGACCCGGCCCAGCTCATTGAGCTCACGTTCGGCTTTCTTCGCGCGCCGCTCCTGGGTGGGCCGGTCGAACGGCATCGGCGCCGGCGCGGTGACCTGCTCGCCGCGCTCCTTGGCCTGCTCGTACTCGGCCATCTCCAGCTCGGTCGGCGGCAGCGGATTATCGGGTCCGTACTCGGCGATCAGATCGTCGGCGGCCAACCCGAACTGCTCCAGCGCCTGCTGCTCCAGCTGCTCGATACGCAGTGCCGCCTGGGCTTTGGCCACCTCATCGCGGTGCAGTGAATCGGTCAGCGCATTGATCCGGGCACCCAACTCGTTGACCTCCGTGCGGGCCCGGTTCAGCGCCTCGGTGCGCTGCGAGCGCTCGGCGGCCACCTGGTCGCGGGTGCGCGAGGCCAGCGCCACCGCGGCCGCCAACCGGGCCGCGACCAGCCGACCCGATTCGGCCACGGCGATCGCGACGGTCGCCGCATGCTCGCGGGCCTCTCGGGCCCGTGCCGCGCGCAGCCGCGACTCACGCTCGGCCGCAGCCGAACGGCGCAGCGAATCAGCCCGTCCCCGAACGGCGTTCGCGCGTTCCTCGGCGGTGCGCACCGCCAGGCGGGCCTCCACCTCGGTGGCCCGCGCGGTCTCGGCGGCCAGCGTGAACTCCTGGCGGTCCTCGGTGTCATCGACCTCGAACATCGGCGACTGCTGCGCGTTGTGCAGCCGGGTCTCCAGTTCGGTGAGCTCCTCGACCGCGGTCGTCCGGCCGGCCTCCAGCTCGTCGCGTTGCTTCATCAGCCGCTGCCATTCGGCGTCGGCGTTCCGAGATTCCTGACCGAGCCGACCCAGCTGCTCGTAGATCGACGAGATCGCGGCATCGGATTCGTTCAGCGCCGCCAATGCCTGCTCGGCCGCATCCTGGCGGGCCGCCTGTTCCTCTTTGGCGCCGGCCAGGGCCGCCGTCAGCTCCCCGGCCTGACGTTCCACGTTGGTGAGTTCTGTTCGGGCCTTTTCGATTTCGGACGCGATCTCCAGCGTCGAGACCTTGCGATCAGATCCACCGCTGACCCAGCCGGCACCGACCAGGTCGCCCTCGGCGGTCGCGACCCGCAGATGCGGCCGCTCGGCCACCAGGCTCAGCGCCGCCGATAGGTCGTCGACCACGGCCACACCGGACAGCAGCGCGCTGATCGCGCCGCGCAGCCGGTCGGGAGCCTCGACCAGATCGATCGCCCACTGCCCGCCGTCGGGCAGCGCCTCACCGTTGTGGGCGGGATGCACGGGCCAGTCGCCGAGCAGGATCGATGCCCGACCCCCGTCGGCTTCCTTCAACGCGGCGACGGCGGCACGGGCAGCGCCGACGTTCTCGGCGGCCAGCGCGTCGGCAGCCGGACCGAGCACCGTCGCCACCGCAACCTCGTAGCCGGGCCGTACCCGGACCAGCTTGGCGACCGAACCGAAAAGCCCTGTGCCGCCGTGGTTCTCCGACAGCCAGGCGGCACCGTCCTTGCGCGCGAGGCCCACCGACAGCGCGTCGATCCGGGCGTGTAGCGAGGCGGACTGCCGCTCGGCGGCCCGCTCGGCGGACTGCAGTTCGGCGACCCGCTCGTCTGCGGTGCGCAGCGCGGTGATCGAACGGTCATGCTGATCGTCGAGCCCCACCTCGCCCTCGTCGAGTTCGCCGACGCGGGCCTGCACGTTCTCAAAGTTGGCCTGGGCCTGCTGAACTCGGATCGCGGCTTCCTCGATGCGGGCCGTCAGCCGGGCGACCTCGTCATCGGTGGATTCCACCCGGGTGCGCATGGTGTCGACCTGCCCCGACAGCCGGGCCAGACCTTCCCGGCGATCGGCCTCGGCGCGCGCGGCCGCCCGGT
This sequence comes from Mycolicibacterium frederiksbergense, assembly GCA_030499155.1. GTDB lineage: Bacteria > Actinomycetota > Actinomycetes > Mycobacteriales > Mycobacteriaceae > Mycobacterium > Mycobacterium frederiksbergense_A. Next base: position 5,255,602 of record JAUKNU010000001.1, read on the forward strand.
GCGCCTGCTCGGCGTCCGCGGCGATGCGTTCACGTTCGGCGAGTTCGGCGCGAGCGTACTCCAGGGTCTCGCGCGAGGCCTCCAGCTCCGCCAGCAACTCCTGCTCACGTGCGGCAACCTCGTCGGCCTCGGCCTCCAGGGCGTCGGGATCGCGGCCGGAGTCCGTTTCCGGTTCGGCATCGAGCAGCTGGGTGCGGTCATTGGCGATGCGCACCGTCGCGCTGACCCGCTCGGCCAGCGCGGACAGCCGGAACCAGGTCTGCTGGGCGGCCTCGGCACGTTCGGTCAGCTCGGTCACGGCGCTCTCATGAGCGGCCAGCTCGACGGTGGCGACCTCCAGCCGTGTGGTCACGTCGTCGTGCTCGCGGCGCAGCGTGGTCTCGGCCTGGTTGGTGTCGTTGAACTCGGTCTGGCGCACCAGCAGGTCGTGGGCGGCCAGCCGCAGCCGGGCATCGCGCAGATCGGCCTGGATGGTCTGCGCGCGGCGGGCCATCTCGGCTTGGCGGCCCAGCGGTTTGAGCTGGCGGCGCAACTCGGTGGTCAGATCGGTCAGCCGGGCCAGGTTGGCCTGCATCGAGTCGAGCTTGCGGACGGCCTTTTCGCGGCGCTTGCGGTGCTTGAGCACGCCCGCGGCTTCCTCGATGTAGGCGCGGCGGTCCTCGGGACGCGATTCCAGAATCTCCGAGAGCTTGCCCTGCCCGACGATGACATGCATTTCCCGGCCGATGCCGGAGTCGCTGAGCAGCTCCTGCACGTCCATCAGGCGGCAACTGCTGCCGTTGATCTCGTACTCGCCGGCGCCGTCGCGGAACATCCGGCGGGTGATCGACACCTCGTTGTACTCGATGGGCAGCGCGTTGTCGGAGTTGTCGATGGTCAGCGTCACCTCGGCGCGACCCAGCGGCGCCCGCGAGGAGGTGCCGGCGAAGATGACGTCCTCCATCTTGCCGCCGCGCAGCGTCTTGGCGCCCTGCTCGCCCATCACCCAGGTCAGGGCGTCGACGACGTTGGATTTACCCGACCCGTTAGGCCCGACGACGCAGGTGATGCCCGGCTCGAAGCGCAGAGTCGTCGGCGCAGCGAAGGACTTGAAGCCCTTCAGCGTCAGACTCTTGAGATGCACGAGGTGAAACCCTACCGTCGCGGCGGTTAACGTTCGCTGAAGCCGTCAATCGGGTCGCCCGCTGCCGACCAATCGGCCATCACCGCATCCACCGTTCCCGGAGTCTGACCGGATTTCAGATGGTCCAGCAGCCGCTCACAATCCGGCCGGGGTCCCTGTGCCACGACGTGCACCCGTCCGTCGGGCCGGTTCGATGCATACCCGGACAACCCGAGCTCCAGCGCACGAGCACGCGTCCACCAGCGGAAACCCACGCCCTGCACGTGTCCGTGCACATAGGCGCTCAACCGGACGGCCTCGTCAGCCAACGTTCTCCACCTCGAAGGTCACCTCGGTGCCCGATTTGAGGGTGCGCCCGACCGTGCAGACCTGGTCGATGGCGCGCTCGACGACGACCAGCAGCCGCTTCACCTCGTCCTCGGCCAGCCCGGACAGGTCGATCTGCAGGGTTTCGGCCAGCAGCGGGTAGCGCTCCTGCTCCCGATCTGCCGCACCGGACACCCGGATGGTGGTGGCGTAATCGTCGCCGAGGCGGCGCCGCAGCGGTGCATCGCTGCTCATTCCGCTGCACGCGGCCAGTGCGATTTTCATCAGCTCACCGGGGGTGAAGACGCCCTCGACGTCCTCGGACCCCACCAGCACCTCCGCGCCCCGCGTGCTGCGCCCGGTGTAGCGGCGCACGCCGGTCCGCTCGACCCACAGTTCTGTCATTCCGGCGAGTCTACGGAGGCGCGAGTTAGTGTTGAACGACACCAGCTGAGGAGCTATCGCCGTGACGCACTACCCCCCGCAGCAACCGGGGCCGCAGGGACCGTGGGGTCCACAACAGCAAGGTTCGTGGGATCCCCAGCAGCCGCCGGCCTACGAGTACCCGGCCTATGAGGTGCCGCCACCGGCGCAGCCCTACCAGCAGCCCTACGGTTACGGCGCCCCGCCTCCGGGTTATCCGTACGGGTATCCCCCGCAGCCCCCGAAGAAGAGCAACGGCACCTGGTGGATTCTCGGCGGCGTGGCCAGTGTGCTGATCGTCGCGGCGCTGGTGGTCGGCGGGGTGTTCCTGTTCCGCTCCGGTGACCAGATCCTGGTGTCCACCGACGAAGCCCAGATCCAACAGCTCGTCGAGGAGTTCGGCGCCGCCGGGAACACCGGGAAATTCTCCGATCTCGGTCAGTACTTCTGCGCCGCGGAGGCCGGGATGTTCGGCGCCCTCGGCGAGCTCGGCGACATCCTGGAAGGCATGGACGTTCCGCAGAGCGCCCCGACCACCGAGGTGACCGCGACCGACATCACCGTCAAGGGCGATGTGGCGTCGGCAAGGATGAATGCGGGCGGACCGTTCGACACCGCCTACTTCCGCAAGGAATCGGGCGAATGGAAGGTCTGCATGTCCGCAGCCGTGGAATTCAGCCAGCGCTAGACGTGCGCCGAATCCGCGGCGGCGGTTGGCATTTCGGACAGTAGTACGACGAGCGGTTCATGAACTTATCGCGTTGCATCACCGCACCGCAGCGCCGGCACCCTTGGTCGACGCGCCCGTAGGCCTCCAGCGAGCGCTCGAAGTATCCGGATTCGCCGTTGACGTTCACATACAGCGAATCGAACGACGTGCCGCCTTGGCTCAGCGCGCCCTTCATCACCTCGGCGGCGGCGTCCAGCAGCTCGGCCAGTTGCCGTCTGGTCAGCGCCGACGCCAGCCGGCCGCCGTTGATCTTGGCCCGCCAGAGCGCCTCGTCGGCGTAGATGTTGCCGATCCCGGAGACCACCGTCTGGTCCAGCAACTGGCGCTTGATCTCGGAATGCTTGCGCCGCAACACCGTGACCACGCCGTCGCGGTTGAACTCGGGGTCCAGCGGGTCGCGGGCGATGTGCGCGACGGGTTCGGGCACCTCGGTGCCGTCGATGGTCACCAGATCGGTGAGCATCCAGCCCCCGAAAGTGCGTTGGTCGACGAAATTCATCGAGACACCGTTGTCGAGCGTGGTGGCGATCCGCAGATGCGACGGGTTCGGGACATCACCGAGCAGCATCTGCCCGCTCATCCCGAGGTGCACGACCAGCGCGTCACCGCTGGAAAGGGTGAGCCACAAGTACTTTCCACGTCGGCCGGTTCCGGTGATGGTGTTGCCCCGCAGCCGCGCGGCCAGATCGATCGAGCCGGCGAGGTGCCTGCGCGCGGCGCGTGGGTGCAGCACCTGCACATCGGTGATGGTGCGGTCGAGGATGTGCGCGGCCAGCCCCCGCCGCACCACCTCGACCTCAGGGAGTTCCGGCATCCCCGGTCTCGTCGTTGCCCGCGGCGTCGATGGCGCTCCATGCTGCGGCGGCCGCCTTGAGTTCTGCCTCTTTCTTGGTGCGCCCGACGCCGCGGCCGAACTGGCGCTCGGCGATCACCACGATCGCGGTGAACTCCTTGTCGTGGTCCGGTCCTTGAGCGCTGACGGTGTAGGCCGGCGGGCCCAGGCCCCGGGCGACGGACAGTTCCTGCAGACTGCTCTTCCAGTCCAGCCCGGCACCGAGTGTCGGTGCGGTGTCCAGCAGTTCGCTGAACAGCCGCAAGATCGCCTCCCGCGCAATCACATTGCCCTGGTTCAGATAGATGGCACCCAGCAGCGATTCGACACCGTCGGCGAGGATGCTGGACTTGTCGGCGCCGCCGGAGCTCTCCTCCCCCTTGCCGAGCAACAGGTGGTTGCCGAGCCCGAGTGTGCGCCCCACATCGGCCAGCGCCTGGGTGTTGACGATGCTGGCACGCAGTTTGGCCAGGTCACCCTCGGGGCGATCGGGGTGGCGGTGGTAGAGCTCCTCGGTGATCGTCAGGCCGAGCACCGCGTCGCCGAGGAACTCTAGGCGCTCGTTGGTGGGCAGCCCACCGTTCTCATAGGAAAAGCTGCGGTGCGTCAGGGCGATGGTGAGCAGATCCTCGGGTAACCGCACGCCCAGGGCTTCGATCAACGACTCGTGCTCAGCCGTCACTGGCATCTCCGACTTGGTCCTTCAACGCGGCCAGCTTCGCCCAGCGGGGGTCGATCTTGTCATGTGTGTGCCCCGGCTCGGCGTCGGCGAGCGCGACACCGCAGTCCGGGCACAGTCCGGCGCAGTCCTCCCGGCACATCGGCGAGAACGGCAGCACCAGGCCGACGGCGTCCACCAGAGACTGCTCGATGTGGACGCGGTCATCGACGACGTGGCCGACCTCGTCGTCCTCGGTGGTCGCTTCGGTGGTGCTGCCCGGGTAGGCGAACAGTTCGGTGATGTCGACGGACACCTCGTCGCTGACCGGTTCCAGGCAGCGCACACATTCGCCGGTGATGGGCCCGGAGACAGTGCCGGTGACCAGCGCACCCTCGGAAACCGATTCGATGCGCAGGTCCAGCTCCAGCGGTGCTCCCTGCTCGATGCGGATCAGGTCCAGCCCGATGCGCGACGGCGAGGGCACCGTCTCGTGTACCTCGATCATCGAGCCCGGCCGCAGACCCAGCCGCGAGATGTCGATCGCGAGGGGATTTTTGCCAGCCATGGGGCCAATCCTACTTCGGCACCGTTGCCGCGCCGCCGCACCCGACACCCGATCACCGAGATTTTTAGTCGATGGCGGCGCTGTGGCCGGTGAGGGTCGGTGCCGCCGCGGAACGCACGCCGGATCGGGCGTTGCCGGCCGCCGGGGAGGTCGATACTCGTGGGCACGAAGAGGACTTGCTGCGTAAGGACGGATCTGTGACCGTGAAGTTGCACTGGTTTCTGCCCACCTACGGCGACAGCCGGCTGATTGTCGGTGGTGGGCACGGCACGCCGGCCGGCGCCGCCGGGGGTGACCGCGAGGCGTCCATCGACTACCTGGCGTCGATCGTGCGGGCCGCCGAGCGGTTCGGCTTCACCGGTGCGCTCATCCCGACCGGCGCCTGGTGTGAAGACGCCTTCGTGACCGCCGCGCTGCTGGCCCGGGAGACGACCTCACTGGCCTTCCTGGTGGCGTTCCGTCCCGGACTGGTGAGCCCGACGCTGTCGGCACAGATGGCCGCCACCTTCGCCCGGCACGCGCCCGGACGCATCCTGCTCAACGTCGTGGTCGGCGGGGAGGCGCACGAGCAGCGCTCGTTCGGTGATCACCTCGACAAGGACGCCCGGTACGCCCGCGCCGACGAGTTCCTCGAGGTCGTGCGCCGCCTGTTCGCCGGCGAAACGGTCAGCCTGAACGGCGAGTACGTCGACGTCGAAGAGGCCGCGCTGGCGGTGCCGCCGAACCCGATACCACCGCTGTACTTCGGTGGCAGCTCCAAGGCCGCCGGCCCGGTGGCGGCCCGCCATGCCGATGTCTACCTCACCTGGGGCGAGCCGCCGGCCGCGGTCGCCGAGAAGATCGCCTGGATCCGCAAGGAGGCCGACGCCGCCGGGCGCACGCTGCGCTTCGGGATCCGGCTGCACACCATCTCCCGCGACACTCCCGAGGAGGCGTGGGCGCAGGCCGACACACTGATCGCGGCGCTCGACGAGGAAACCGTGCAGGCCGCCCAGGCGGGGCTGGCGCGCAGCCAGTCCGAGGGCCAGAAGCGGATGCTGGCGCTGCACGCGGCCAACCGGACCGACGGAACCTGGAGCGACGCACGCAGTTTGGAGATCGCGCCGAATCTGTGGTCGGGCGTCGGGCTGGTGCGCGGCGGGGCGGGCACCGCCCTGGTCGGCAGTCACGCCGAGGTGGCCGACCGGATCGCCGAGTACGCCGAGATCGGCATCGACGAGTTCATCTTCTCCGGGTATCCCCATCTGGAGGAGCTGTACTGGTTCGGCGAGGGCGTGGTGCCGATCCTGCGCGAACGCGGCCTGTTCAACCTTGGATCCGGGCAGCATTCGCCGATAGCGCCGAGCGTCGCGATCCCGTTCGTCGGGTCCGCGCGCTAACGACACAGGCACGTCGGCGTAATCTCGCCGAAATCCGTGCGTGGTTTCCTCACATCAGACGCTGTTTCATGTGAGAGATCACGATGGAGGTTCTGTGACGAGTACGGCCGCGCCCATCTTTCAGGTCACGTCGGGTTTCTGGGAGACACTTCCCCAGATGCCCCTGGAGCAGTACCCGGGCACCGAGGGGTTCATCGACGACGTCTACGCCAACCCCGACGGGGTGCCGATGTGCTCGGGGTACTTCGAACTGCGCAATACCGATGCGCCGCTGGACTACTACTACGCCTACGACGAGATGAAGGTCGTCCTCGAAGGTGAGTTCCGGCTGGAGAACCCGGACACCGGACAGGTGCAGATCGCCCGGGCCAAGGACGCCATCTTCTTCCCCAAGGGCTCGCGCATCCTGTTCTCCACCCCGGACCATGCGCTGGCGTTCTACGTCGGCTACCGGTCGTTCGCCCCCTGATCTCGCTGCCGGACTCCCATGATCGAACGTTTCCGGGTGGCACCCGGCTCGGTCACCGCCCTGTCGGTCACCGGCGGCGACCGCTTCGAGGTGATCGACCGGTACGGCCGCCAGGCCGTGGAACTGACGGTGCTTTCCGCCGATCCGCGCGCGGTCGGCGGGTCCGCGCCGGACTCGCCGGCCACGGTGTTGCGCAGCCTGGTGGCCGGCCCCGACGAGAACGGCTATGCCGCCGGGCGCATTCTGGGACTGCTGTCCCGCCACGTCGATCAGGACCAGGCCCGGGCCATCCGGCTGTTCGGCGGTGACTCAGCGGCGGGCACCCGGCTCGGTTTCGCCGTCGACGCCGACGCCGTCGTGCTCATCGCCGCACCCGCGGCCCCGATGAACCTCGCTCTCGCCGAACCGAATCCGCCCTCAGAGGTGATGGTCGAGGTGCACCGGGCCAGGCCACTGCCGGTGCTCGAGCGCGAGCTGCCGGCCCCGCTGGCCGAACCGTTGTGGGACCTGCGCATCGATGCGTCGACCGCGTCGTCCTATGAGATCCGGGCCGGGCAGTTCGTCCAGATCATCGATGTCCAGGGCCGGCAGTGCTCGGACTTTCTGGCCCTCGATGCCCGCGGGCTCGACGGCGGCCACGAGTACGGACTGGACGCCACGACCACCCGCACCATCGGTGGCGGCGCCTACCCGCAGCCCGGGTTGTTCGGCAAGTTCTTCGACAGCCGGGCGCAACCCCTCGTCGAGGTCGTGCGCGACACCGTGGGCCGGCACGACACCTTCGCGCTGGCCTGCACCGCCAAGTACTACGCCGATTTCGGCTACCCCGGCCATGTCAACTGCACCGACAACTTCAACGCGACACTGGCCCGGTTCGGAGTGGCCGCCCGCGCAGGATGGCCGGCGCTGAACCTGTTCTACAACACCGCGTTCGACGCGGCGCACCAGCTGACCTCCGATGAGCCGTGGTCGCGCCCGGGTGACTATGTGATGCTGCGGGCCTGCACCGATCTGGTGTGCGCGTCGTCGGCCTGCCCGGACGATATCGACCCCGCAAACGGTTGGACGCCCACCGACATCCACATCCGCGTCTACGACTCCACCAGGAGGTTCTCTGTGGCGGTGGGACACCGGTTGACCCCGGACTCCGAACCCGTGCTGACCAAGCCCACCGCGTTCGCCTCCCGGACCGGCGCACTGACCTCCAATTTCACCGAATATCAGGGCTATTGGCTGCCCAACAGCTTCGACGGCCACGGACCGCACCAGGAGTACTGGGCGTGCCGGGAACGCGCCGCGGTGATGGACCTCTCGGCGCTGCGCAAGTTCGAGGTACTGGGCCCCGATGCCGAAGCCCTGCTGCAGGCCACGCTGACCCGCGATATCCGACGGCTGTCGCGCGGGCAGGTGGTGTACTCGGCGATGTGCACCGAGGCCGGCGGCGTCGTCGATGACTGCACGGTGTTGCGCCTGAGCGACACCAACTTCCGCTTCATCGGCGGTGACCCCCATGACGGGATGTGGCTGCGCACCCAGGCCGAGAAGCTTGGGCTGCACCAGGTGTGGATCAAGGACTCCACCGATCAGATGCACAACATCGCCGTGCAGGGCCCGGCCAGCCGTGAGCTGCTCGCCGGGCTGATCTGGAGTCCGCCGACCCAGCCGGCCCTGCGGGAGCTGGGGTGGTTCCGGTTCCTGATCGGCCGGCTCGGCGGGCCCGATGGGATCCCGCTGCTGGTGTCGCGCACCGGATACTCCGGCGAGCTCGGCTACGAGGTGTGGGTGCATCCCTGCGACGCCGAAACCCTTTGGGACGCGGTGTGGCTGGCCGGTGAACCGCACGGACTGGCGCCCCTGGGCCTGGAGGCCCTGGAGATCCTGCGGGTCGAGTCGGGGCTGATCGCGGCGGGCCACGAATTCGACGATCAGATCGACCCGTTCGAGGCCGGTATCGGATTCGCCGTCCCCCTGAAGACCAAGACCGACGATTTCGTGGGCCGGGCAGCGCTTCTGGAACGCAAGGCCCACCCGCAACGCACCCTGGTCGGGCTGCGCCTGGACGGCAACGAGACCGCCGCGCACGGCGACTGCGTGCACATCGGGCGCGCCCAGGTCGGCGTCGTCACCAGCGGGGTGCGGTCACCGATCCTGGGCGCAAGTATCGCGTTGTGCCGCATGGCCGTCCAGCACAGCGATCCCGGCACCCGAGTGGAGATCGGCAAACTCGACGGGCACCGCAAGCGCATCCCGGCCACCGTCACATCCTTCCCGTTCTACGACCCCGACAAGACCCGGCCCCGCTCATGACGTCCTTGAGGAGAACCCGATGACCAGAACCGCCGTGATCGGCGCCGGCCCCTGCGGGCTAGCCCAGCTGCACGCGTTCGAGCAGGCGCGACAGGACGGCGTCGACGTCGGCGAGGTGGTGTGCTTCGAGAAGCAGAGCGACTGGGGTGGGCTGTGGAACTACACCTGGCGCACCGGCCTGGACTCCCACGGAGATCCGGTGCACGGCAGCATGTACCGCTACCTGTGGTCCAACGGACCCAAGGAGTGCCTGGAGTTCGCAGACTACAGTTTCGACGAGCACTTCGGTGGCCCGATCCCGTCATTCCCGCCGCGCGAGGTGCTCTACGACTACGTCGTCGGGCGGGCCAAGAAGAGCAATGTGCGCCAGTTCATCCAGTTCGACACCGCCGTCCGTGACATCACCTTCGACGGAGACACCTTCACCGTCACCGTCGAATCATGGGAATCCGGTCCCGGCGTGCTGCGCACCGAGATGTTCGACCACGTCATCGTGGCGACGGGGCATTTCTCCACCCCGTACGTGCCGGAGTACCCGGGATTCGAATCGTTCCCCGGCCGCATCCTGCATTCGCACGACTTCCGCGACGCGGTCGAGTTCGCGGGGAAGAACCTGCTGATCCTGGGCAGCAGCTATTCGGCCGAGGACATCGCACTGCAGTCCCTCAAGTACGGCGCCGGATCCATCACCATCGCCTACCGCAACACCCCGATGGGATTCGGCTGGCCCGAGGGCATCACCGAAGTCCCGGCGCTGCAACACCTCGACGGCCGCACCGCACATTTCGCCGACGGCTCCAGCCGCGATGTCGACGCCATCATCCTGTGCACGGGATACCAGCATCACTTCCCGTTCATCGATCCCGAACTGCGGCTGGAAACCGCGAACAACCTGTATCCCGCCGGGCTGTACAAGGGCGTGGTGTGGACGGCCAACCCGAAGCTGCTGTACCTGGGCATGCAGGACCAGTACTACACCTTCAACATGTTCGACGCCCAGGCGTTCGTGGCCCGCGATGTGGTGCTGGGCCGGCTGCCGCTGCCCTCCGCCGATGCGATGGCCGACGATGTCGACGCCTGGCTGACCAAGTACGCCGCCGTGGCCACCGTCATGGAGCAGATCGACTTCCAGACCGACTACGTGCGAGATCTGATGGCGCTCACCGACTACCGGTCCATCGATCTGGAGATGGTGCGGCAGCACTTCGTCACCTGGGAACACGACAAGGACGAGAGCATCACCGGGTACCGCGACAAATCGTTCGCCTCACCGTGCACCGGCACGGTCGGGCCCGTCCCCAGCTCCACCTGGTGGGCGGAACTCGACGACAGCCTGGCCCGGTTCCTGCAGCGTTGAGCGCTCAGAATCTCGCTGAGCCCAACGGGTGACCGGCCCGCGGTCGGCGGGAACGCTCGGCGAGTGACTCCTTCGCATCTTCGCTCCGTGACCACCGGCACCGCGGCCACCAGGATCACCGACGCCGACCAGGCCCTGGCGGTGGCGGCCGAGTTGTCCGCGGCCTTCGCCGCCGAGGCCGGTGCTCGCGACGCCGACCGGGTGCTGCCACACGTTCAGGTGCAGGCGCTCAAAGAGTCGGGCCTGCTGGCACTGTCGGTCCCCGTCGAGCACGGCGGGATCGCGGCTCCTGCGGCGGTGATCGCCGAGGTGTTCCGGTTGTTCGCGCACGGCGACCCGTCACTGGCGCAGATCCCGCATTCGCACTACACGTTCCTGGAGGCGGTGCGACTGCAGGGCACCGACACGCAGCGGGCATACTTCTTCGAAAGGGTCTTGGAGGGAGCCCTTTTCGCCAACGCGCAGTCCGAGCGCGGACCGCACCCCATCGATGTCGACACCACGACTCTGATACCCGACGGTGAGGGCTATGTGCTGGCGGGCCGCAAGTACTACTGCACCGGAGCGCTGTTCGCCGACTGGGTGATCGTGCGGGCGTCGCTGCCGGAGCGCCCCGGGGACACCCCGACATCGTCCACACCGAAGGCGCTGGCGTTCGTGCCCGCCGATGCCGAAGGCCTGCAGGTCGTCGACGACTGGCACGGGATGGGACAGCGCACCACCGCCTCGGGCACCGTCACCCTCGACGCCGTGTCCGTGCTGAGGTTGCCCCCGGATGGTGGACACGGGGTCAGGCGGCGTGTGCCGTCTGATTGTGGCGGTCTTCGAACTCAACTGGGCTGATCATGCCGATCTTCGAGTGCCGTCGTCGGCGGTTGTAGACCCGTTCGATCCAGTCGCCGACCGCGAGCCTAGCAGCTGCCTTGGTCGGCCAGGTGTAGCGGTCGTAGAACTCCGATTTCAGTGTGCTCCAGAAAGATTCGGCCTGAGCGTTGTCCCAACACACCCCGGTCCGGCCGACCGATTGGGCGATGTCGTGAGCGCGGGCGAACCGGGCGAGCTGCCCGGAGGTGTACTGGGTGCCGCGATCGGCATGGAAGATGACCTGCCCTGGTAAGTGCCCGCGCATGGTGACCGCCATTGACAGCGCGGACTCCACCAGATCGGTGCGCAGGTGATCCTCCACAGCCCAGCCCAGAACCCGCCGCGAGCACCCGTCGCGGACGGCGCAGAGGTAGAGCCAGCCCTCATCGGTGGCCAGGTAGGTGATGTCCGATGTCCAGACTTTGTCGAGCTTACCGCGGTCGAATCGGCGGTCCACCAGGTCCTTGGGTCGATGCGCGTCCAGGTCGACGACGGTGGTGACCGGGGTGAACTGCCGCGGGCTGATCCCGACGATCTGCTGGCGGCGCATCGAGGCCGCCACCGTCTTGCGTGAGATCACTTCTCCGTCGTCGCGCAGATCGGCCAGGATCCGCGGTGAGCCGTACACCTGATCGGAGGCGTCGTGGAAACCCTTGACCTTGGCGTCGATGGCCTCACGGCGCTGCTGGACCGGCGAGGGCCCCGCCACCTGCGCCGCGCGCCACTTGTAGAAGCCCGACCGCGACACCTCCAACAGTGCAGTCATGCGGATCACCGTGAACTCGGCCTTCTCCGCCTCGATCAGCCGGTACATCTCTACCGGTTCTGTTCGGAGGCGAAGAAGGCCGCGGCTTTTTTCAAAAACGCCCTGTCCAAACGTAATTCGGCATTCTCCTTGCGCAAGCGTTGCAGCTCTGCGCGTTCATCGTCATCGAGCACCTCGGGATTATCGGCTGCCGAGCGCGCTTTGGCCGCCGCGACCCACCGGCCGAGCAATTGTTCTCCAACGCCGATCTCCGCGGCGACGTGCGCGATCGGGCGTCCAGTATCGACGACCAGGCGCACGGCCTGCTCGCGATACTCCGGGGTGTACTTCTTGCGGTTTCCCGACACGGGAACATCCTCCCCGCAGGACCAGCAGTCCCGCGATCAGATGTCCACCTCCAGGGGTCAACCCCAGTGCCGGCCGAGCGGGTGGTGGCGTTCACCCCGATCTTCGGCGCCCCCACCGTGTATGGCGCACGCGCCCAGTTGCTCCACACCGCGCTCGATGTCGGGATCGCCACCGCGGCACTGGCCGAAGGGGTCCGGCAGGCCGGCAAGGCCCGCCCGCATTTCGAGGCCGGGGTGGATGCCGCCGCCGATGATCCGACGGTGGTGCACCTCGCCGGCGAACTCACCGTCACCGTGCGCGGCGCGCAGGCGTTGCTGGCCGAGGCAGGCCGCGCCGTCGATGCCGCGGCCGCCCCTGCACTCCGACAGTGCCGCTGCGGCTTCGGTGGCCGTCGCGGTGGCCAAGGTGGCCGCCACCCGGGCGTCGTTGGAGGCGTCGAGCGCACTGTTCGAACTGGGCGGCACCCGCAGCGCATCCGGTGCGGCGAACCTGTCGCGGTACTGGCGCGACGCCCGCACCCACACGCTGCACGACCCGACCCGCTGGAAGGTACAGCACATCGGCCGCTACACCCTGTCGGGCACCATCCCGCCGCGGCACGGCCAGCTTTGAGGGCTACCGGGTCGCGTAGTCGTGTGTCCCGGCGGCGGTGCGCAGCTGGTGGCGGCCACGGCTCACCGAGCGCAGGGTGCCGTTGAGGTAATCCTCGAACTCGGCGAGCTTGCTGTCGACGTAAATATCGCATTCGCCGCGCAGCCGGTCGGCCTCGGCGTGCGCGGTGTCGACCAGTCGGGTGGCCTCACTGGTGGCGGTCTGCACGATCTCGGTCTGCGACACCAGGCGCTGCTGCTCCTTGATGCCCTCCTGGACGGCCTTCTCGTAGGAGATGTTGCCGTTCTCGATGAGACGGTCGGCCTCGGCCTTGGCACGCCCGGTCGCGGCCTCGTACTCGCGCTTGGCGGTCGAGGCGATGCGGCTCGCCTCTTCGCGGGCCTCGCCGACCATCCGCTCGCTGTGCGCACGCGCCTCGGCGACCATCCGGTCGGCCTGAGACTTGGCATCGGCCAGCAGGCGGTCGGCCTCACCGCGGGCGTGATTGACCATCGAATCGGCCTCGGCCGATGCGGTGGCCACCATGGACTGCGAGTGGTCCTTCGCCTCGTTGAGCATCGCGTCGCGGGCGTCCAGCACATCCTGGGCGTCGTCGAGCTCACCGGGAATGGCGTCCTTGATGTCGTCGAGCAGCTCAAGGACATCGCCGCGCGGCACCATGCACCCGGCCGTCATCGGCACGCCACGGGCTTCTTCGACGATTGCGCTGAGTTCGTCAAGCGCCTCAAACACTCGATACACGGCAACACCCTCCAGGCGTAGTTGTTAGTGACCAGTGTGCCTGGTGTTACGTCTGTGACTCGGCTTTCTCGGCCGGTGTGTCGCGTAACGGTGCTGCGACAGGGCGCAGAGGTCAGCCCTTGAGCTTCGCGCGCAGCCGCGCGTTCACCGGCGCGGGCAGCAGGTCGGCGACATCGCCGCCGAGCTGAGCGACCTCCTTGGCCAGTGAGGACGACACGAACGAGTACTGCGGCGTGGTCGCCACGAAGAAGGTGTCGACGCCGGCCACGTGCTTGTTCATCTGGGCCATCTGCAGCTCGTACTCGAAATCCGTGCCGGTGCGCAGCCCCTTGACGATGGCGGTCAGCCCGCGCTGCTTGACGAAGTCCACCACCAGCCCGGAGCCGGACTCGACGCGCAGATTCGGCAGGTGCGTCGTCGACTCGCGGATCAGTTCGATGCGCTCGTCGGCGCTGAACATCCCCTTCTTGTTCGGGTTCACCAGCACGGCGACCACGACCTCGTCGAACTGGGCGGCCGCCCGCTCGAAGACATCGAGATGACCGAGGGTGACGGGGTCGAATGATCCGGGACATACAGCGCCACTCATGGACGAAGACGCTACGCGATGACGCCGAACTCCAGTCGGGTGTCGCCGTAGCGGCGTTCCTCCTCGGCAGCCCAACCGTCCGGCCAGACGATCGCCGGCCCGCCCGCCGCGCGTTCGATCACCGCGAGCGCACCCGGGCGCACCCAGCCGTTCGCGAGCAGCGCGGCCAGCACGCGTGCGACGGCGCCGGCGTCCACCTCGTACGGCGGGTCGGCGAACACCAGATCCACCGGCCTGCCGCTGGATTGGACCACCTTGTCGACCGGGCTGCGGCGCAGCACCGCCCCCCTGGCCCCGAGCGCGGTGATATTGGCTTCGATCACCGCGGCGGCACGACGGTCGGACTCCACCAGCAGGGCCGAGGACGCACCCCGGGACAACGCCTCCAGCCCCAGCGCACCGGAGCCGGCGTACAGATCGAGCACCGCGATCCCGTCGAGATCCATCCGCGCCTGCAGCACGTTGAACAACGACTCGCGCACCCTGTCGGTGGTCGGACGGGTTCCGCTGGCGGGCACCGCGATTCGGCGTCCCTTGAACCGTCCGGCGACGATCCGGGTCAGGTTGACACCACTGCCAGCAGGTCCCCGCCCTCGACCTGGGCGGTGCCGGTGACGGCGATGCGTTCGATGGTGCCGGCCTTGGGTGCGGTGATGGCGGCTTCCATCTTCATGGCCTCGATGGTGGCGATGGTCTGCCCGGCGTCGACCTTCTCGCCGGTCTGCACGCCGATGGTGACCACACCGGCAAACGGCGCGGCGACGTGGTCGGGGTTGGTCCTGTCGGCCTTCTCGGCGGCGGCGACATCGCTGGCGATGCTGCGGTCGCGCACCAGCACCGGACGCAACTGCCCGTTGAGGATGCACATGACGGTGCGCATGCCGCGTTCGTCAGGTTCGGAAATGGCTTCCAGCCCGACGATCAGCTCGACACCCTTGTCCAGCTGTATGCGGTGCTCATCACCGTGGCGCAGGCCGTAGAAAAATTGATTGGCCGACAAGCGCGAGGTGTCGCCGTACAGAACGCGATGCTCCTCGAATTCCCTTGAAGGACCGGGGAACAGCAGCCGGTTCAAGGTCGCCTGTCGGGTCCGTCCGGGCTCACCGAGGCGCTTCTCGTCGGCTGCATCGAGAGCAACGATCGGCTTGGGTTCGGCGCGACCCTGCAACGCCTTGGTGCGCAACGGTTCCGGCCAGCCACCTGCTGGATCGCCGAGTTCACCCCGCAGGAAACCGATCACACTGTCGGGGATGTCGTACTTGTCGGGATCGGCGGCGAACTCGTCGGCATCGGCGCCCGCACCTACCAACGCCAGCGCGAGATCGCCGACCACCTTGGACGACGGGGTCACCTTGATCAGGCGACCCAGCACCCGGTCGGCACCGGCGTAGGCGTTCTCGACATCCTCGAACCGGTCCCCCAACCCCAACGCGACGGCCTGGGTGCGCAGATTGGAGAGCTGCCCGCCCGGGATCTCGTGGGTGTAGACCCGTCCGGTCGGGGCCGGCAGTCCGGCCTCGAACGGCTCGTAGACCTTGCGCAGCGCCTCCCAGTAGGGCTCCAGGTCACACACCGCGGCCAGGTCCAGTCCGGTGTCGTATTCGGTGTGCGCGGTCGCGGCCACGATCGCCGAGAGCGCGGGCTGGCTCGTGGTGCCCGCCAGCGGTGAGGACGCCCCGTCGACCGCGGACGCCCCGGCGGTCCAGGCTGCCAGATAGGTGGCCAACTGCCCGCCCGGGGTGTCATGGGTGTGCACGTGGATCGGCAGATCGAACCGCTCGCGCAGTGCGGTCACCAGTTTCGTGGCCGCCTGGGGGCGCAGCAGCCCGGCCATGTCCTTGATGGCCAGCACATGCGCCCCGGCATCGACGATCTGATCGGCCAGGCGCAGGTAGTAGTCCAGCGTGTAGAGATCCTCGGCCGGATTGCTGAGGTCACCGGTGTAGGACATCGCGACCTCGGCGATCGCGGTGCCGGTCCCACGCACCGCATCGATGGCCGGGCGCATCGAGTCCACATTGTTCAGCGCATCGAAGATCCGGAAGATGTCGATACCGGTCGCGGTGGCCTCGTCGACGAACGCCTGGGTCACCAACTCCGGGTACGGGGTGTAACCCACGGTGTTACGGCCGCGCAGCAGCATCTGCAGACAGATGTTGGGCATCGCCTCCCGCAACGCGGCCAGGCGCTCCCAGGGATCTTCCTTCAGAAACCGCAGCGCCACATCATAAGTCGCGCCACCCCAGCACTCCACCGACAACAACTGCGGGGTCAACCGCGCGATATAGGGCGCCACCGCCAGCAGGCCCGACGAGCGCACCCGAGTCGCCAACAGCGACTGGTGCGCATCACGGAACGTGGTGTCGGTGACACCGAGAGCCGGAGAATCCTTGAGCCACTTGGCAAAACCCTCGGGGCCGAGTTCGACCAGCTTGTTCTTCGAGCCCGGCGGCGGCTCCACCGAAAGATCACAGGTGGGCAGCTTGTCCTGCGGATACACCCTGATCCGGTCCCGGTGCGGCGAGTTCACCGTCACATCCGCCAGATAGTTGAGCATTTTACTGCCGCGGTCGGCCGGGATGTGTGCGGTCAGCAGTTGCGGGCGCTCATCGATGAACGACGTCGTCACCCGGCCCGCCCGGAAATCCGGATCGTCGATCACCGCGAGCAGGAACGGGATGTTCGTGCTGACACCACGGACCCGGAACTCGGCAAGCGCACGCCGGGCGCGGGTGGCAGCCATGGTGAAATCCCTACCGCGGCAGGTCAATTTCACCAGCATGGAATCGAAGTGGGCGCTGATCTCGGCGCCGGTGTGGGTGCCACCGTCCAGCCGGATACCCGCACCACCGGGCGATCGGTAACCGGTGATCCGGCCGGTGTCCGGACGGAAACCGTTGGCCGGATCCTCGGTGGTGATCCGGCACTGCATCGCCGCACCCCGGATCTGAACGGTGTCCTGGGAAAGACCCAGATCGGCGAGAGTCTCCCCCGCCGCGATCCGCAACTGCGACGCCACCAGATCCACATCGGTGATCTCCTCGGTGACCGTGTGCTCCACCTGGATCCGCGGATTGCACTCGATGAACACATGGTGACCACGCTCGTCGAGCAGGAACTCGATGGTGCCCGCACAGAAGTAATTGATGTGGCGCGCCAGCGCCACCGCGTCCGCACAGATCTTCTCCCGCACCGCCGGGTCCAGATTCGGCGCCGGCGCGAGTTCGATGACCTTCTGGTGGCGGCGCTGCAGGCTGCAGTCGCGCTCGAACAGATGGATCACGTCGCCGGCACCGTCGGCCAGGATCTGCACCTCGATATGGCGCGGGTTGATGACCGCCTGCTCCAGGTAGACCATCGGGTCGCCGAACGCCGACTCCGCCTCACGGCTGGCCGCCTCGATCGCCTCCGCCAGTCCGGCGGCTTCCGCGACCCGGCGCATGCCGCGCCCACCACCACCGGAGACCGCCTTGACGAACAACGGGAACGTCATCGACTCGGCCACCGACACCAGCTCGTCCACCGAGGCCGACGGCTCCGAGGACGCCAGCACCGGCAATCCGGCCTCCCGCGCCGCCGCGATCGCGCGGGCCTTGTTACCGGTCAGCTCCAACACATCCGACCCCGGACCCACGAACGTGATGCCCTCGGCCGCACACGCCGAAGCCAACTCCGGGTTCTCCGACAGGAAGCCATAGCCGGGGTACACCGCGTCCGCGCCGGCATGCTTGGCCACCCGGATGATCTCGGGCACCGACAGATACGCCCGCACCGGATGACCCTCGTCACCGATCTGATAGGACTCATCGGCCTTGAGCCGGTGCAACGAGTTGCGGTCCTCGAACGGATACACCGCGACCGTCGAGATGTTCATCTCGGTCGCCGCGCGGAAAGCGCGGATGGCGATCTCGCCGCGATTGGCCACCAGGAGTTTGGAAATCACGGCGCTACCCTAACTTCGCTGTTGTTACCTGGATGTAACACCCGCGTCGCCGCCAGGGTCACACCAGGGTCGACCAATAGTTCCAGAAACGAACCAAGATCATCAGCAGCACCGCGGTGAACCACAGCGCCACCAGCGACCAGCGCCACTGGTAGATCGCGCCCGCCACCCCGGTGCCGGTATCGGCACGCAGAGCGATCGACGCGACGATCACCAGCAGCGGGACGGTCACCGCCCAGACCACCATGCAATAGGGACACAACGCCCCGATGCGGTAGAGGCTCTGGAAGATCAACCAGTGCACGAACACCACGCCCAGGCCCGTGCCGACGGCCAGCGCCGCCCAGTACCAGCGCGGGAGGTCGACCCGCGCAACGGTCAGCACACCGGTGACCAGCACGACGGTGAAGGCAATGATGCCGAGCAGGGAGTTGGGGAACCCGAACACCGAGGCCTGGGGTGTCGTCATCACCGACCCGCAGGACAGCACCGGGTTCAGGCTGCACGACGGGATGTAGCTCGGATCGATCAGGATCTCGATCTTCTCGACGGTCAGCGTCGCAGCCGCGGCGAGCCCCAGCACGCCGGCGACGAGCACACCGATCGCACTGGACCGGCGCACCCCGCTCTGCCCGGCCGGAACCCCGGCCGATTCGGAGTCATCCCCCGAGCCGCTGCGCTCCTGCCCGCCGAGAGGTGCCGCGACGGTCACGATGCTTCGGGCATCCCGGGAACGTCGCCGACGATCTCCTTGACCTTCGCGACCAGGGCCTCGGGGGTGCTGTACTCGTAGTCCTCGCCGTTGATCCGCACGGTCGGGGTGGCGTTGATCTCGGTGGCGGCGGCCATACCGGCAGCCATGTCGACGTAGCGGCCCTTGTCGATGCATTCGGGCACCTTGCCCGCGGCGCCGGCCTGGCGCGCGGTCTCGATGAGCTGCGCATCGGTCGGGTAGGCGCCGCCGGTCTCGCTGGGCTGCTGGGCGTAGAGCGCGCCGTGGAACCGGCGGAACGCCTCGGTCGATTCATCGGCGACGCAGTAGGCGGCCCCGCTGGCACGTGAGGAGTAGTTCTGGTTGCTCGGGCTGTTCAGGATGCCCACCATGTAGTAGTCGACCGCGATCGCACCGCCGTCGACGAGCTCGTTGATGGTCGGGCCGAAGGCCTTCTCGAAGGCGCCGCAGTGCGGGCAGAGCGGATCCTCGTAGACCGACAGCACGAGCTTGGGCTCGATCCCGTCGTCCTTCTTGACCACATTGCTCGACTCGACGCGGACCGCGCGGGCCTCGCCGGATTCGGGCTTCGTCTCGCCCGACAGGACGATGTAGAGCACCAGTGCCACCGCGAAGAGCACCACGATCGAGGTGAGCCCGATCTGGACGAAAAGGTTGCGCTTGCGGTCGGCGGCCTTCAAGTCGTAGCTGGCCTGCTTCTTCGGTTTGTTCGCCACGGGTGCAGCCTACCGGCTCAGATGAGCCCGCAGCGCCGAGGTCAGGTCGGTGAGCGCCACCTCGCTGCCGCCCCCGAGGGGGAAGAAGTTGGCGAACCCGTGCGTCAGCGATCCGTACTCACGCAGGTCCACCGGAACACCCGCGGCCGCGAGCGCGCCCGCATAGGCGGCCCCCTCATCGCGCAGCGGGTCGAACCCCGCGGTCAGCACCAACGCCGGCGACAGTCCGCGGAGATCGGTCGCGCGCAGCGGGGCCACCCGGATATCGGTCGGCGAGATATCGGCGCCGCCGATGTAGTGGCCGTTGAACCAGTCGATATCGGCCTTGGTCAGGAAGTAGCCGTCGGCGAACAGCGTCCGGGACACGGTCTCGCCTCCGGGGTCGACCATCGGGTAGATCAGCAGCTGCAGGACCGGCAACGCGAACCCGCGGTCCCGGGCGGCCTGGGTGACCACCGCGGCGAGGTTCCCGCCGGCGCTGTCCCCGCCGATGGCCACCCGTTGCGGATCGGCGCCCAGCTCATCGGCGTGTTCCACCGCCCAGCGATAGGCGGCGATGCAGTCCTCGCCGGCGGCCGGCGCCTTGTGCTCGGGAGCCAGCCGGTAGTCCACGGACAGCACGTGCACGCCGGAGTCGTGACAGAGGCGCCGGCACAAGCCGTCGTGGGTGCCGAGACTGCCGACCACGAACCCGCCACCGTGCAGAAAGACCAGCAGCGGCGCTCCGGGCTCGGCGGCGTAGTGCCGGACGGTCAGCTCCCCGGCCGGTCCCGGGATGGTGAAATCGCGCACCGGCACGACTACCGGAGTGCTCAGCGCGGCGGCGACGCTGTCGAGCTGCTTCCTGGCCACCACGACATCGTCGCTGGCGACCAGCCCGCCCACTCCCGAGATCCGCTGCGCGTTGAGCATCAGCTGCAGGGTGGTGTCCAGCGTGTTGCCCTCGATGGTGACCGAACGCCGCCCCAACAGCACCCGCTTGACGGGATCCGGGACGCGCGCCATGACCGGCAGCGACAGCCTGCTGGCGACATTGGCGAACTTCAAGCGAAACGGGCTCGGATTCTGCCGTGCTGGCAGACTCTGCGTCATGACTGGCCTTTCGAATCCCACACTGTTGCTCAACGACGGTAATTTATCCCCACGGTCGGGTTGGGAGTTTGGCAGACCCCGGCCGAGGAGACCCGCCGGGCGGTCGAGGCCGCCCTGGCGACGGGCTACCGGCATATCGACACGGCGGCGGCCTACCAGAACGAAACCGAGGTGGGCCAGGGACTCACGGCCGCCGCCGACAACGGTGTGGCCCGCGAAGATGTGTTCCTGGTCACCAAACTGTGGAACTCCGAGCACGGATATGACAAGGCGCTCAAGGCGTTCGACGGCAGCGCCGAGCGCCTCGGTGTCGACTATGTTGATCTGTATCTGATCCACTGGCCGATGCCCGAGGTCAACCAGTTCGTCGACACGTTCAAGGCGTTGGCCGCACTGCGTGACGAGGGCCGGGTCCGGTCCATCGGCGTCAGCAATTTCGCGCCCGAGCATCTGCGAACCCTGGTGGACGGCACCGGCATCGTGCCTGCGGTGAACCAGGTCGAGCTACACCCGAGATTCCCCCAGCAGGAGTTGCGGGAAGTGCATGCCGAGCTGGGTATCGCCACCGAGGCGTGGAGCCCACTCGGACAGGGCGCGTTGCTGAGCGACCCCACCGTGGTCGCGGTGGCCGAGGCGCACGGCAAAACCCCAGCCCAGGTCTTGATCAGATGGCATCTGCAGCTGGGTAATATCGTCATCCCGAAGTCGGTGAACCCCGACCGGATAGCGAGTAACTTCGACGTGTTCGATTTCGAGCTGACCGCGCAGGACATCGAGTCCATCGCGACACTCGAGGACGGCACCCGACTGGGCCCCGATCCGCGGACCTTCAACTGGACAGGCTAGGTAGACATGACATCGGCAGCTGCGGCGCCCAACATCGGTTTGAGCGATGAGAACACCATCCCGGCTCTCGGCATCGGAGTGGGCGAGCTCTCCGACACCGAGGCCGAGCGCGCCGTCGCGGCCGCGTTGGAAATCGGTGTCCGCCTTATCGATACCGCAGCTTCCTACGGCAACGAGGCGGGCGTGGGCCGGGCCATCGCGGCATCGGGCATCCCGCGCGCCGAGATCTTCCTCACCACCAAGCTGGCCACCGAGGATCAGGGATTCCAGGCGTCGCAGGACGCCGCGCGGGCCAGCCTGGAGCGTCTCGGCCAGGAGTACGTCGACCTCTACCTGATCCACTGGCCCGCCGCCGCCAACGGTAAGCATGTGGACAGCTGGGGTGGCCTGATGCGCATCCAGGGCGATGGACTCACCAAGTCCATCGGTGTCGCGAACTTCACATCCGAGGACCTGGCGACGATCATCGACCTGTCCTACGTGGTGCCCGTCGTCAACCAGATCGAACTGCATCCCCAACTGGTGCAGACCGAGTTGCGCGCCGACCACGCCGAGCGCGGCATCGTCACGCAGGCCTACAGCCCGCTGGGTGTGGGCAAGCTGCTGGACAACCCGACGGTCATCTCGGTCGCCGCCGAGTACGGCAAGACGCCGGCACAGGTGCTGATCCGCTGGAACCTTCAGCAGGGCAATGTGGTGATCCCGCGGTCGGCCTCACCAGAACGCATCGCGCAGAACTTCGACGTGTTCGACTTCGAGCTGGCCAACGAGCATCTCGCGGCGCTGACCGGTCTCGATGACGGGACCCGGTTCCGCCCGGATCCGGCCACCTACACCGGCACGTAGCCCACTGCTCTGCGCGAGCAGACGTATATGGCCCCTGAAACCTCGGTTTCGGGGGCCATATACGTCTGCTCGCGGGGTTACGAGACCGGTGCGGGCACCTTCTTGGTCTGTCCCGCCGAGACCGTCAGCGCGGCAGACGCACTGAGGCCGGCGATGACGAAACACAGTGCGGTGTACCAGAGGCTGCCGACCGGGTCACCGTTGTCGGTGACGCCGTCGACGGACCCGAAGTAGGCGGGCAGCGCGGTCGCCCACAGCACGGCCATCACGGCCAGATAGCCGACGCCGAAGCGCACCATGAGCGGGTTGGCGTAGCGCGCCTCGGTGGCCCCGGCCGGTGTATTGCGCAGCCGCTGCCACTGTTTGACCAGCACCGGCACCGCAACGACGGCGATCACCACGAGTTCCAGGGCGTACACCACACCCATCACGGTGAAGTTCGTGAACGACCCGATGATCGTCGCGGGCGCGGGCAGCAGCACCGTGCCGATCGAGGCCAGCACGCCGATCACGACGGTGCGCCACAGGATCTGCCATCCGGTGAAGCGCCGGCCCCGGTCGGCGTGGCGGCCGATGAAGTACTGCACGCAGAAGGCCAGCGACATCGGCCACAGCGCGGCGAAGACCACGACGCTGGGCAGCGGCACCGAGTCCAGGAACGGCTGGTTCATCGGGTGATCCAGCGTCCACTCCCACCAACGCAGTTGCGGGCCCAGGTGATCGAAGATCTCGTAGAACGCGTGGTGCACGAAACCCACGCACACCGCCCCGACCAGGGTGCCGTAACGGCGAAACACCCCAAGGGTTCTCACGATCTCGAAGGCGATCGTCGCCATCATCGGATAGATCGCCACGATGTAGAGCGGCAGGCGCCCCCACAGGAAGTCGACGGTGAACACGTTGTGCGCAAACATCGTGTCCACGTACTCGGCGATCCCGAACTGCGCCGGAAAATACAGCGGCGGTTCGATGATCAGCAGATAGGCGATGGCGCCGAACCACAGCGCGATATTGGTGGCGTCACCGTGGCGGCGGAGCCGGATGACCGCGTATACCAAGGCCAGAACGGCGCCGGCGATGACCGTGAGTTCCAGCACCGGCAGCGTCCAGTTCTCCAAACCGAACGGGCTGCGCAGTTCCACCAGTCCGCCGGCCTCCGCGCAGGAGAAGCCCAGACGTTCGGCGAGCTGCTCGAACGTCGGTGCACACAGGTCAGACACCGGCTGCCTCCTTGTTGGCGCTGTACCACTTGGTGACGTCGTATCCGGCGTCGAACCGATCGAACCATTGCGCGGCCAGTGCGGGCAGCTTTTCGTGTTCCGGGTTGTGCCCGGGGATCTGGCTGCGCACGATGCCGGCCAGCGCGGCGGCCATCTCCCGCTTGGGCAGGTGGGCGAACGCGTTGGCGAGCGGCCCGTAGTCGGGGCGGCGCCCGATGCGGGTGAGGAACTGGTTCTTGCGCCGCTCCAGGGCGAAGGTGGACACCGCGTCGACCTTGCGCACCTCCAGCGGGATGTGGGTGTTGAACCCGTCGCAGGCCAGCCGGACCACGTCGAGGACATGTTTGAAGATGGACGGCGCGACCCGCATCCGGTACCAGGGATCGTCGACGAGTCCGTTGTAGATGATCAATGCGGAACTGCGGTGCTCGACCTCTTCGACGAAGTGCCAGAGGAACAGCGATGCGACGCGGTCGTCGCCGGGGGCGAACAGCGTGTCGTCGTGGTCGAGCATGAGCTTGAAGACCGGCGTGAACGTGGCTTCGAGGTCGGCGGTGTAGGCGAGCCGGTACTTCAGCGGTTTGGTCTCCACGAGGTCGTCGAAGGCCGCGATCACCTCGTCGAGGGTCTCCTTGAGCGCCGGGTAGGCCTTGATCAGACCGCGGGCGTGCTGGCGGTGGGCCATCGAGTGCTGACCCTCCTGGCGGGTGAAGGCGTCGGCCTCCTCGGCGATGACGGGGTCGGTGAGCAGCGGTTTCGCCTCGGCCATGGTGGTGACGATCATCTTCTCGAACGCGATGGCCAGAAATGACACCGCGTTGGCCATCGCGGAGAACGCCGGGTTGGTCTCATTCCAGAGGAACGGGACGTCGTGGTCGGCAAAACCGAACCGCATCTTGCGGACGTGGAGGTTGGTCATGCCCGGAAACTATCACACGATCATACGGGTCTACGTCTAACTGTATGATCGGAGTTGCGTGCTACCGTCGCGTACCGCCGAGAGGAAGATGGCCATGGCACGCAGGCGCGGGTGGGGCGGTAACCCACCCCGGACCGATGAAGAGGCCACCCAGCGCATCATCACGGCCGCCGTCGACCTGATCAGCGCCACCGGATCGGCCGTGTCCCTCGCCGAGGTCGCCAACTCGCTGGGCATCATCCGCCAGACCGTGTACCGCTACTTCCCCACCTCCGACGCCCTGATGCACGCGGTGGCCATGGGGTCGGTCGATGCTTTCCTGGACCGTCTGGCCGACAGCGTGCGCGGGCTCCATGACCCCGCCGATGCGCTCACCCAGGGCACCATGTTCACCCTCGACGAGGTCAGCCGGACCCCACATCTGGGCATCCTGCTCTCAGAGTCATACCCGCACAACCACAGTGAGGACCTCACTTCCGAAGAGGCGCGCGCCATCGGGATGCGCATGGTCGACCGCTTCGAGGTGGACTGGGCGGCGCACGGCTATGACGACGCGAGCCTGCAGGAGCTGGTGGAGTTCACGCTGCGGATCATGCTGTCCTTCTTCGTCGCCCCCAACGACGCCCACCGTTCGCCGGCGGAGCTGCGAAAATTCCTGCGGCGCTGGCTCGGTGGCGCGGTGGCCGCCCAACGGCTGGAACAACCCTCCGGCAGCTGAGTCGGTTGCCTTATGGTTAGCCCGTGGAAGGGACGCCGTTCGGCCGATACCGCCTGGTGAAGGTGCTGGGCCGGGGCGGTATGGGCGAGGTCTGGCGGGCCTACGACACCGCGATGAACCGCATGGTGGCGTTGAAGGTGCTGCCCCCGAACCTCGCCGACGACGACACCTACCAACGCCGTTTCCGCCGCGAAGCACACATGGCAGCCGGCCTCGACGAACCCCATATCGTCCCGATCCATGACTTCGGCGAGATCGACGGACGTCTCTACGTCACGATGCGGCTGATCGACGGCAAGACCGTGCACGAGCTCCTCGAGAACGGTCCACTGCCACCGCAGCGGGCCGTCGGGATCACCGAGCAGATAGCCCTCGCCCTGCACGCGGCGCACCGCGTCGGGCTGGTGCACCGCGACGTCAAACCGTCGAACATCCTGGTGACCGACGAGGACTTCGCCTATCTCATCGATTTCGGGATCGCCCGCGCCGCCGGGGCCACCAAACTGACCAGCACCGGGTCCACCATCGGCACGCTGGCCTACATGGCGCCCGAGCGGCTGTCCACCGACACCTCCGACGCCCGCGCCGATGTCTACGCCCTCACCTGCGTGCTGCACGAATGCCTGACCGGATCGCAGCCCTTCCCGGGCGACAGCGTGGAACGCCAGATCGCCGGCCATCTCACCCTTCCTCCGCCGCGGCCATCGACCCTGCAGCCCGGGGTCCCGGCCCAGCTGGATCAGGTCATCGCCACCGGCATGGCCAAGAATCCCGTGCACCGGTACGCCAGTACCCGGGAGCTGGCGACGGCCGCCCGCGCCGCCGTGGCACCGCCGCCCGCCCACGCCCACCAACCCACCGCGGCCGCCTGGCCGGTACCGATCCCCTATCCGTCATCGGGTTTCACGGCGGCACCGCAGCAACAGCACTGGCCGTCCAGCCGGCCGTGGTGGCGGGGTCCGGCGATCCTGATCCCGATCGGCCTGGCGGCCATGCTGGCGGTCGGCGTGACCGCGGTGGTACTGGTTCTCAGCGGTGACGACGATCCCGCGCCGGGTCAGCAGATCGCCAGCGCGACAGAAACTCGCAGCCGCACCGGTAGTACCAATACCGCTACACCGCAGAGCAATCCGCCGACCGCGACACCGACGCCGGTGAACCCGTCGCAGATGCAGACCGCCGGGGGCCTGTCCGGCCTGCTGCAGACGATGCGCGACAAGTTCGGTGACACCATGGGATTTTCCCTGGTGGTCTACCCCACCTATGCGGTCTACGACCGGCCCGACCCGACGAACTCCAAGGTCGAGCAGAGTTTCACCTACCGCGGCGACGGTTGGCAGGATTGGGGCTCCCCGATGTCGACGGGCGCCTTCGATTACCTGGCCGACCTCAGCCAGATCGACGCGACCGCAGTGGCCGCAGTCCTCGCGGATGCGCCCCGGCATACGGGCGCACCGGTCGGCTCGGAGAGCTACCTCATCATCGAAGGCGCCGAGGGCGGTGGTCTGGAACTGGCCATCTACTCCACCGCCCCGGGAACCGGCTTCATGCAGGTGAATCCGGACGGCAGCATCAAGCAGGTGTTCCCACCGTGACCAGCACCGGTGAACCCCGCCGTGCGCTGCGCAAGGACGCCGAACGCAACCGGGAGCGCGTGCTCGACGCCGCGCGGGAGCTGTTCGCCCAGCGCGGGTTGGAAGCGACCCTCAACGATGTGGCCCACCACGCCAATGTCGGGGTCGGCACGGTGTACCGGCGCTTCGCCACCAAACAGGAGTTGCTCGACGCGATCTTCGAAAGCGCCATCGACCAGATCGTGGCGCTCGCGGAATCCGCTCTGGATCACGAGAACTCGTGGGAGGGCTTCGTGTGGTTCGTCGAGCAACTCTGCGAGCTGACCGCGACCGATCGTGGCCTGCGCGAGATGGTCTACAGCACCGCCTACGGCGGCTACCCGGTCGAATGCGCGCGCTTGCGCCTGGTTCCCCCGATCTCGAAACTCTTCGAACGCGCCCGCGCCGATGGATATCTGCGCACGGACGCCCACCACACGGATATGCCGATCCTCGGCATGCTGGCCGGCACCGTGAGCGAATGGGCCGGCCATGTGGAACCCGACCTGTGGCGCCGGTACGTGGCGCTGCTGCTCGACGGTCTGCGTCATCGTGACGGTCAGGGCCGGCTGCCCGTGGACGCGCTCGACGACGATCAGATGGACACCGCGATGCACGGCTGGCAACCGGCGGGCTGAAACTCAGGGCCCCAGCAGAATCCGGGCCAGCTCGGTGGTCGTCTCGACACCGTCGTCGTATCCGCCGGCGCCACCGAGACCGTTCATGACGGCCAACGTGTAGCGCTGCCCCGGACCGGCGAAGCCGACGGAATTGACCACCCAGCCGCCCTGCTCCTGCGACCAACCGTTCTTGTTCCCGGGACTCATCGCCGCACCCGCACCCCACACGCCCCACTGCTGTGAGCTGTCCACCCGCTGCATCTCGGCGACGACCGCCGCCGCGTTGGCCGGCGTGAGTCCGGTGAGCACATAGTTCATCAGCGCATCGAAATCGTCGGCGGTGCCCTTCTGGAAGCCCCAGTACGGATAGACATCGCCGAATCCAGGTTGGGGCTGCACGCTTTTCATCCCGTAGCGACCGAAGTTCGTGTTGAACACGTTCGTCGTCCCGCCGTAGCGTGACCACAGCGAGTCCGCGGCCGCATTGTCGGAACGGCGCAGCATCGCGGTCATCTGTTCCCGGTCGGTGGCGGTGAGTCGGAGCATGCCGGCCTGTTCGCGACTGAGCAGGTCGGCCACCATCGCCAGCTTGATCGTCGATGCGGTCCAGATCGGTGTCCCCGCCGCGGCACTGCGATAGCGCGCGCCGGTGACACGATCGCGCAGCACGAACCCGACCGTCCCCGGCCGGGTGGCGACGTACCGTTCGGCGGCCGTAATGCGCTGTTGCAGCACGCATTGCGGGTCCGAGGCGGCACATTCCGCCGAGGCCACCGGGGTCGTGGTCAGGCTCACGCACAGCATCCACACCGCCACCAGGGCGAGCGCGCGTGTCACCGCAGCGCGCTGTCGAGGGCGTTTCGCAGGTCCTCGGCGCGCTGGACGACGATCTGCTCGCCGTCGACGAAGAACGTGGGGGTGCCCATCACGCCCAGCATTTCGCCGTCACGCTGGTCGACCCGGATGCGCTCCAGCGTGGCCGGGTCGTCGTAGGCGGCATCGAAGGCCGTCATGTCCAGACCGAGATCGCCGGCGAAGCCGCGAAAGACGTCATCGGCGGGGACACGTTGCTCACCCCATTCGGCCTGTGTGTCGAACATCTTTTTGTACATCGCCTCGAGTTGGCCCTGCTGCGCCGCGGCTTCCACGGCGCGCGCGGCGCGTTCGCCGTTGAAGTGGCCGGCCAACGGGAAGTACCGCAGCACGAACTCGACGCGGTCACCGTAGTCGCTGCGCAGTTGCTCGACGATGGGATAGGCGGCCCGGCAGCCCTCGCATTCGAAGTCGAGGAACTCGACGAACGTCACCGTCGCGCCCTGCGGATCGTTCAGGCGGTGGCTGCTGTCGCGTACCACCTGCACCACGCCGGTGTCGACGGCCTCGGCGCCGCGGTTACCCCCGTCCCGGGTCACCAGCAGCACGACAGCTACCGCCAGGATCGCGAGGACGGCGAAGGCGGTCACCCAGGCGCGGCCGGCGCGGGTCTTCAGCACGGCTCCCCTTCCCCGATGCGCGGCTCGCGCCGCCTCGCACGGGCGGTGACGTGCATCTACGTAGTTACTACGTAGAATGCTAGCGCACGGGCACTTCGACAGACGGCGGGATGACGGGGATGAGACGGGAGACATCGGCAACGGCGATACTGGCTCTGCTGACCGTCGTGGCGGTCGCGTTGGGGTTGAGCGCCTGCACCACTGCACCCACCGCGCCGCAGGCACAGACGGTGATCGACAAGGGCACACCGTACGGGGATCTGTTGGTACCGAAACTCCAGGCGTCGGTCACCGACGGCGATATCGGCGTGTCGGTGGAGCAACCGGTGACCGTGAGTGTCGAGGCCGGCGTGCTCGGCGAGGTGACACTGATCAACGCCCAGGGCCGGGTCGTCGAGGGCGAACTGAGCGCCGACGGAGTCTCCTGGCGCTCCGCCGAACCGCTGGGCTACAACAAGGAATACACGCTCGACGCCGACGCCTACGGCTTGGGCGGGGTGACCCACACCAGCGCGACTTTTGAGACGCACTCCCCGGAGAACCTCACCATGCCCTACGTCATGCCCGACGACGGCGCGGTGGTCGGTGTGGGCCAGCCCATTTCGGTGACCTTCGACGAGGTCGTCCCGAACCGGGTGGCCGCTCAACGCGCCATCTCCGTCACCACAACCCCGGCGGTCGAGGGTGCGTTCTACTGGCTCAGCGGCCGCGAGGTCCGCTGGCGCCCCGCGCAGTACTGGAAGCCCGGCACCACGGTGGAGGTGCAGGTGAAGACCTACGGTGTGGATCTCGGCGACGGCCTGTTCGGCCAGGATGACGTCACTTCCCGATTCACCATCGGCGATGAGGTCATCGCCACCGCCGATGACGCCACCAAGACGCTGACCGTGCGCGTCAACGGCGACGTGGCCAAGACGATGCCGATCTCGATGGGCAAGAATTCCTCCCCCACCGACAACGGCACCTATATCGTCGCCGAACGCCTTGCGGACATGGTGATGGACTCCTCGACCTACGGCGTGCCGGTGAATTCACCCGACGGGTACCGCACCGAGGTCAAGTGGGCGACCCGGATGTCCTACAGCGGGATCTTCGTACATGCCGCTCCGTGGTCGGTGGGCAGTCAGGGCCGGGCGAACGTCAGCCACGGCTGCCTCAATGCCAGTACCGAGAACGCCAAGTGGTTCTACGACAACACCAAACGCGGAGACATCGTCGAGGTGGTCAACACCGTCGGGCCGACGCTGCCGGGAACCGACGGTCTCGGTGACTGGAACATCCCGTGGGAGCAGTGGAAGGCGGGCAACGCCGCCGCCTGACCCGCCTGATCCTCAGTGATGGCAGATCAGGTTGATGGCCAGTGGGGCGCCGGCCGTCGCGGCGATGGTCGCCCACGCCAGCAGTCGGTGACGTCGCAGACTCCCCCGGCCCGCCGGATCGAGGAGTCGGTGGGCCCGCAGCGCGATCGCGGTGGCCCCGACCGCCAGGCCCGCCGGCTGCACCGGCCCGGCCAGCTCGAGCATTCCCGCGACCAGCGCCCGACTGCCGTGCCGCCGGGCGGCGGTGTCATCGGCGCACATCTCCAGCAGCTCGCCCACCGCCGCGGCACCCCGCGGAAAGAGCGGCAGGCGCGGCAGATGCGCGGCCAGCGCCCGCAGGACCATCAGCACCTGGTGATGACGGCCGGCGATGTGCGCGTCCTCGTGAGCCAGCACCGCGTTCAATTGTGAGTCGGTGAGCCGGCGGACCGCGGCGGTGGTCACCACGATGGCGTTCGGACGGCCGACCACGCAGTACGCGGCGGGCCGTTCGGCGTTGAGCAGGAAGACATCCGGACGGTCGGTGGGCAGGCCCACCAGCCTGGCGGCGTGCGCGTGGTGATGGCTGTTGGAGCGCAGGCCGAGCGCCGAACGGCCCACCTTGAGGCCCACGATCCCCGACAGGATGACGCCACCGGCGATCACGATCAACAGGCCCGGCAGGCCTGGGGTGGCGACCTGCTCGGGAATGCCGAGCAGCTCCAGGCACACCACGAACACCGGTGAATCCGGAAGCCCGCGAATCCCGTTGACCACGACAAGCGATATCGCCACCGCCCAGGACGCCAGCGCGCCGACGATCGCCGTCAACCACACCGTCACACCCAGTTGCGGGTTCAGCCCGCCACGGGTGAGCCGGGTCAGCAGCGGCGGCGCCAGCCAGGTCACCAGCGCCCCGTAGGCCAGCAGGCAGATCGCCGCGGTCATCGACGGCGCTTCAGGGTGCCCGACGACCGCAGTGCCGCCTTCAGTTGCGCGGATTCATCGGCCGACATCTGTTCGACGAAGAACGCCAGTACCGCCTCGGGCTTGCCGCCGGCCTCGAACGCCGCGCGCATCATGTTGGCCGAGCGCTCCTCACGGGTCATCGTGGGCCAGTAGCGGAAGGCCTTGCCCTCGCGCTCGCGGCGCACCCAGCCCTTGCGATGCAGATTGTCCAGGGTGGACAACACCGTGGTGTAGGCGATCCGGCGGGCGTCCGTCAACTCCTCGAACACCTCGCGCACGGTGACACCGTCGCCGCGGTCCCACACCCGGTCCATCACGGTGGCTTCCAGATCACCGAACCCGCGCTGCTGCATGCCCACCTCCCGCCGGGCGCTGATGCCGGTCTGATCGCCCAATCTATCGTGAAATCGGTTCGCATATTCGACACAGGTGCGCTCCGCAGGTGGCCTAACCTCCAGAAGATGGGGAACTGGGAACACCAGGTGCAGTTCGGTGTGACCACGCCCGGCGGCCCGTGCGCCACCGAGCAGGTAGACGCCGTCTCCACGCTGGTCGGCAGGGCTCCTCAATACCTGCTCTGGTACCAGGATTTCGCATCCGCACCCCCGGAGGACGAGCTTTGTGCCGTCCAACGACTCGGGGCCGTCCCCGTCATCACGTGGGAGCCGTGGACGAGCGCCGACCGCGGGCCGGCCACGATGCGCCGGTTGGTGTCCGGCGCGCTGGACGAATATGTGCACAAATGGGCCACGGCGCTGCGAAAGTGGCAACTGCCGGTTTATTTGCGATTCGCGCACGAGTTCAACGGGGACTGGTATCCCTGGAGCCCCGCCGGCGGCACTCCACCCGATGTCCATCAGTCAGCCTGGCGCCGGATACACGACATCTGCAGCGACGCGGCCGCGACGAACGTGCAATGGATGTGGTGCGCGGACGCCGGCGGGCCACACCAAAAACCGCTCACTGACTGGCATCCCGGCGACGAGTTCGTCGACTGCTTCGCCCTCGACGGCTACAACTGGGGCACAACCCGGCCCCCCAGCTCGTGGCGGGAAGCCGAACACATCTTCAATTGCGCGTTGACGCAGACGCTGCGGCTGACCGACGGTCGGCCCGTTCTGATCTCGGAGGTCGGCTGCGCCGAATCCGGTGGTAGCAAACCGAACTGGATCACCTCCTTCGTCGACTACGTGCGCCGCCATCCTGACGTGGCGGGTTTCATCTGGTTCGATCACGACAAGGAAACCGACTGGCGGATCGGCAGCACGCCGCAGGCGGCCGCCGCGATGCGCAGCGCGTTGAGAGGGCCACGGTGAGCGATCGATCTTTCGGAGCCCGCTTTGCACTGCCGCCCGCCGTGGAGGCCGAGCGGGTACGCGCGGTGGATCAGCTCTATCTGCTGGACTCGCCCCCGGAGGACAGATTCGCCAGGGTAACCAGCATGGCGCGTTGCGCCCTGGGTGTGCCGATGGCTGCGGTGTCCTTGATCGCCGCTGATCGGCAGTGGTTCAAGCAGGTCGATGGCCTGAACCTCGACGGCAGCATCCCGCGGGAACAGACGATATGCCAGGCCACCGTGGCACGAACCTACGAGGACGACTTCTCCGATCCCCTGCTCGTGATCGAGGACACCCGGCTCTCCGAGTTCGCCGAGCTGCCGGCGATCCGCGCCGACGGCGGCGTCCGGTTCTACGCGGGATATCCGCTGCGCGGCCCCGGAGGCCACGCGGTCGGCACCTTCTGCGTCTACGACACCCAGCCGCGCACATTCGACGCCGGCCAGCGGCGCACCTTCGTCGAGCTGGCAGGCTGGGCCGAACGTGAGTTGCACAGCTCCGACGACCTGGAGCGCGCCGCCGCGGTGCAGCGTCAACTGCTCCCGCCGCCGCTCGCCGGCCTGCCCGGGTACACGGTGCACGCGCTGTGCCTCCCGGCCTTCGCGGTCGGCGGTGATTTCTACGACCACTACCTGGTGCCCGGCGGGGTGGTGTTCACCCTTGCCGATGTGATGGGCAAGGGTCTGGCCGCGGCCATCCTCACCGCGACAGTGCGCTCGGCGCTGCGCGGAGCGTCTCGTGCGGTCGACCGATCGGGTGCCCAGGCCGATATCGCCGATGCGGTGAACGCGGTCGCCCACCAGATCGCCGACGACTTGAGCGGCACGGACAGTTTCGTGACGTTGGTCCATCTGATGCTTCGCCCCGAGGACGGCGTGCTGGATTACGTCGACGCGGGACACGGGTTCGTGCTTCACGTCCGCGGCGACACGACGGTGACACCGTTGCCCGGCAGCGGACTTCCGCTGGGCGTGGTCCCGGACGAGATCTGGACATCGCAACGGGTGGAACTCGCGCCCGGCGAGAGCGTGATCCTCGCCTCCGACGGCGTGCTGGATCTGGTCAGCGATGGGTGCGACGTCGGGCCGGCGCTACGGTTCGTCGCCGAGCATGCCGATCCGGCCGAGTTGTGCGCCCAGATCCGCGCCCTTTCGGCCGCTCACCCGGCGCTCGACGACGTGACCCTTGTCGCCATCCACCGGGAGCCGCTGCCATGACGCACCGCCTTCCGGACGCCGAGGTCGGCCGGTATCCGTCACCGTGGCTGCGACTGCTGATCGTGTGCACGGCACTGCTGGGAATCAACTACATCATCTGGCGCTGGACATCGTCGCTGAACTGGTCGGCATGGTGGATAGCGGTGCCACTGGTGCTCGCCGAAACCTACAGCGTCATCGACTCGTTGCTGTTCGCCATGACCATGTGGCGGATGCTGCGCCGCCATCCGCCACCACCGCCGCCCGACGGCGCCACGGTCGATGTGCTGATCACCACCTACAACGAACCCATCTCGATGGTGCTCGATACCGCCCGTGCCGCCCTGGCCATCCACCACCCACACAGCACCTGGATCCTCGACGACGGCAACCGGTCCGAACTTCACTCCGCGGCAGTGGAACTCGGTGTCGGCTACGTCACCAGGTCAGCCAGCTGGGATGACAAGCCCCGCCACGCCAAGGCCGGCAACCTGAACAACGCGCTGTTCGAGACGGACGGTGAGTTCATCCTCGTGCTGGACGCGGATCAGGTGCCCGACCCCCGGATCCTGGATCACACCCTGGGATATTTCCATGACCCGCAGATGGCACTGGTGCAGACACCGCAGTACTTCCACAACGTGCCGTTCAGCGATCCGCTGGGCAGTCAGGCACCGTTGTTCTACGGACCGATCCAGCAGGGAAAGGACGGCTGGAACGCCGCCTACTTCTGCGGATCGAATGCGGTGCTGCGACGCGAGGCGCTGATACAACTCGGGATTCGCGGCTATGTCCAGGCAGTCGAGGATGGAATCAAGCGCACCCTGTACGCGGCCAGGAAGATGCTCAAGACCGCCGCGTCGCAGGCAGATTCCGATCACCCCGCCGTGCGGGCGGCGCTACAGTCGGTGCGCGAGGCGACCGCCGACGCGCGCAGGCAGCTGCGCGACAAGCGCGAACTCGCCGATATCACCTACGAGTTCCAGCAGCGCGTGGATGCCGCCGCACGGTCGGTGGTCGACGCGGACGTGACCGCGATGCGTGCCGATCTGGAGGTGATCACAGCCCTGCGGGACGATCCCGAACACACTTCCACCGCAGTCATCTTCGACGACGCCGCACTGACCTCGCTGGCGGGCCGCGAGTGGTCACCGCTGGGTGCCATCGAATCCATCGGCGCCATGGTCCGCGCCGTGGACGTCGGACGCGACGACGAGGCGCAGCCCATCCTGCCGATGGCCACCATCTCGGTGACCGAGGACATGGCCACCTGCATGCGGCTGCACGCGCAGGGCTGGAAAACGGCGTATCACCACGAAGTACTGGCGCGCGGCCTGGCACCCGACGATGTGCGCACCATGATGACCCAGCGCCTGCGCTGGGCGCAAGGCACCGTGCAGGTGATGCTGAAGGAAAACCCGTTGGTGCAAAAGGGATTGAGCGTCGGACAGCGCCTGATGTACTGGGCCACCATGTGGAGCTACCTGGCGGGTTTCGCCGCGCTGGCGTTCATTGCCGCTCCCGCTATCTACCTGATCTTCGGGATCATGCCGGTGCAGGCTTACAGCTGGGACTTCTTCGGCCGGCTCATTCCCTTCCTGATCCTCAACCAGCTGATGTTCATCGTCATCAGCCGTGGCACTCCGACCTGGCGCGGCCAGCAATACAGCCTCGCACTCTTCCCCGTGTGGATACGCGCGTGTGTCACCGCGTTCCGCAACGTCTACTTCGACCGCCCGCTGGGCTTCGCGGTGACGCCGAAGACGAAACAGTCGGTCGATTCCATTCCGTGGCACCTGGTGAAATGGCAATTGACGGCAATCGCGGTGCTCGCGGTGGCGTCGGTGATCGGAATCGTGCAGCTGTACCTCGGTGCCATCTCCGTGCTGGGAGTCGGTGTCAACCTGTTCTGGGTGCTCTTCGACGTCGTCATCCTCAGCGTGGTGTTTCAGGCCGTTCATTACCGGGGCCACGAACCCGAGGCCCCCGACCGAGAAGGAGTTTCATGAGCCAGTTCCCCGTCCGCACCGAGTCGTCCGGAGTCGTCGTGGTCACGCCGGCAGGACGTCTCAACATGGTCGCCGCGCCCACGCTCCGCAAGGAACTGCACGCCATCGTCGAAAGTGGACAGACCCGCCTCGTCGTCGACCTCAGCGAGGTCGACTTCATCGATTCGTCCGGCCTGGGGGCCCTGATCTCCGGGTTGAAGGTCGCGCGACAGGCCGGCGGTGATCTGCGTATCGCCGCACCCACCCGTCAGGTGACCACTGTCCTTGAGCTGACCAATCTCAACCGCGTGCTGCGAGCGCATCCCGACGCCGGCAGCGCCTTCGATGACTGACCCCGACGCGCTGGTGCTGGACACCGTCACCGGGCCGGACACCTTGGCGGCCATCCAACAAGCCCTGGACACGGTCTGGGAGCATCACGAGATTCCGGAAATGGTGCGTCTGCACATGGATCTGGCGGCGGGTGAGATCGGCGCCAACATCGTCGAACACTCCGGCGACGGGCAGCCCGTGCACCTGCGGATGACCATCGAGCTGACCGCCGACACCATTCGTGCCGTATTCACCGACGACGGGCACCCCACGCCGATGGACCTGAGCCGGTTGCAGATGCCCGACGAGATGTCCGAGCGCGGACGCGGACTCGCGATCGCCTACCGGGTGCTCGACGAACTGTCCTACCGTCGCGATGCCGACGGCAACCATTGGACGCTGGTGCGCAGCCGCGCGGAGTGAACCGCTCAGCCCGTCGGGCAGGTCCCGGCCGCCTCCCGCAGCACCCGCGCCGAGGGCACGTCGACCGGCAGACCGTACCCGCGCAGCACAGCGGCGAACTGCACCGCGTATTGGCACCAGAACGCCCGGTTGGGCGGCATCCATACGGCGGGCTCGTTGTCCCCCTTGTGCTGATTCGTCGGCCCGTCCACGGCCAGCAGATTGGCCGGGTCATTGGCGAACCGCATCCGCAGTTCGTCGGTCCAGTCGCGCGCGCCCAGATCCCACGCCAGCGACAGCGGGACGATGTGGTCGATCTGCACCGAGGCCCCGATCTGATTGCCGCGTACGAAGGCGATGGTCGCGTTCGTGTACGGATCGATCAGGGTGCCGGTGGCGACGGCGGTCGGGCATCGCTTGATCGACACATACGACTTCTCGACGAGATCGCGATCCAGGATGTCGTTGCGGGTGTCACAGCCGTTGCGCCCACCCGGCGCATCGTTGTCATCGTCCCAGGACTCCCCGAACGCGTCGCGCCGGTAGTCGTAGCCCGGTACCCGGACCGGGATTTCGATCACCCCGGCCAGCACGTCCACACCGGGTGCGACCGTGGGGGTATCGGCCTCGGCCAGGTACCGCGCCGAGCCCGCGCCGGGCTCGGTGCTGACCTGCACCGCGACCAGCACCGCGAGCGCGACGCCGACACCGAGCAGGCCGATCCGCTTCACGACTTATCCAGGTACTGAACCCGGTCGGAGGCGGAGAACGGTGCGGCCAGCACGTCCAGTCCGGGTTGATACGGATTGTCCAGGTAGGCGGTCTCGCAGAAACTGCGGGCGTCCTGGATGATGCCGAGGTGATCGGCCAGTGACAGGAAACGCAACGTGGTGAGACGCCCGGATTGGTTGTAGCCCAGTACATCTCCCTCCTGACGTTCCTGGAGGTCGAGGTCGGCCAGCGCGAAACCATCCAGCGTGCCCGCCACCGCGCGCAACCGTTCACCGGCCTTGGAACTCTCCGGCATCCGGGTCACCAGCAGACACAGGCTCGGATGCTGCCCGCGGCCGATGCGCCCGCGCAGCTGGTGCAGCTGACTGATGCCGAACCGGTCGGCATCCATCACCACCATCATGGTGGCATTCGGCACGTCGACGCCGACCTCGATGACGGTGGTGCAGATCAGCACATCGATCTCACCGGCCCGGAACGCCGACATCACCGCGTCCTTTTCTTCGGGCGCCAGCCGGCCGTGCATCAGACCGAGCCGCAACCCGGCCAACGGGCCGGTGCTCAGCCGTTCCAGCACCTGCAGCACGGTGACCGGCGGCGGACCGTGTTCGTAGGCGTTCTTCTTGTCGGGCTCCTCGTCGATGCGCGAGGCCACCACATAGGCCTGCCGCCCGGCGGCCACCTCCTCGATGATGCGTGCCCAGGCCCGGTCCAGCCAGGACGGCTTGTCCTTGGTGAACACCACATTGCTGGTGATGGGCTGGCGCCCCCGCGGCAACTCGCGCAGCGTGGAGGTCTCCAGGTCACCGAACACCGTCAGCGCGATGGTGCGCGGAATCGGTGTCGCCGTCATCACCAGCAGGTGCGGGGTGATCCCCCCGGTAGCCTTGGCCCGCAACCGATCCCGCTGCTCCACACCGAACCGGTGCTGCTCGTCCACCACCACCATGCCAAGCTGACTGAACTCCACGGACTCCTGAATGATGGCGTGCGTCCCGATCACGATGCCCGGCGTGCCGGAATAGATCTCATCGCGCGCCTGTCGCTTCTGCTGCGGCGGCATCGATCCGGTGAGCAGGGTGACGGCGGTCGCGCCCTCGGCAGCGCCCAGCTCGCCGGCCATCGCGAACGGGCCCAGGACCTGGCGGATCGATCGGTAGTGCTGCGCGGCAAGCACTTCGGTGGGCGCCAACAGTGCGCACTGCAGGCCCGCATCGACCATCTGCAGCATCGCCAGCACCGACACGATGGTCTTGCCGGAGCCCACCTCGCCCTGCAGCATCCGGTTCATCGGGCGGGTTTTGGCAAGCTCACCGGAGATGACCTCGAGGACCTCGCGCTGCCCGCCGGTCAATTCGAAGGGCAGCTGCTTCATCAGAGCGGCCGCCAGACCGTCCCCGCGCAGCGGCGCGGCCGGGCCGGTCTCACCGAGCGCACCGTAGCGCCGCGACACCAACGCCCACTGCAGGCCGATCGCCTCATCGTAGGTCAGCCGTTCCTGCGCGGCGGCCCGCTCGACGGCGTTCTCCGAGACGTGGA
Source organism: Mycolicibacterium frederiksbergense (assembly GCA_030499155.1). Classification (GTDB taxonomy): domain Bacteria; phylum Actinomycetota; class Actinomycetes; order Mycobacteriales; family Mycobacteriaceae; genus Mycobacterium; species Mycobacterium frederiksbergense_A. The sequence continues at coordinate 5,294,227 of JAUKNU010000001.1, forward strand.
CGCGACGCAGCGCGGCATCCTCGGAAATCAGATCCCATTGCCGCAGAAAGGATTCCGGGAGCAGCTCGGGGATCGGGTCCAGGACGGCCAGCACCTGGCAGATGCAGGCGTAGATGTCCCAGCTCTGCAGCTTCTTGGTCGCCGGATAGATCGGGAAGAACTCCCTTTCGAACGCGGCCAGCACGTCCGAGCCGGACTCCCCCGACGCATCGGCGATCTTCGCGAACGACCGGGTGCCGATGGTCCGTTGTCCCGGGGCTCCGATGACCAGGAAGGCCGGGTGCGACAACTGCATGGTCTTGCGGAAGTAGCCGATCTCACCGGAGAGCATCACCCGGGTGCCCTCGACCAGACTGCCGATGAGGTAGTCGGCGTTGAAGAAGGTGGCGGTGATCGGAGGATTGCGTTCGCCGAGGGTGACGCGCAGCATCTTGCGTGGCCGCTTACCCCGTTGCGGTTTCATCTGCCGGACGTCGGTGGCGGTGATGACGTCGACGAAGGTGACGTGCGTGCCCTCCTCGAGTTCGATCTCCTCGCCCTCTTCACGCACGTTCATACCGTCGCTGTACTTGCGCGGGTAATGACGCAGCAGGTCGTTGACGGTTCGGATACCGAAGGCTTCTTCGAGCTTGTCGGCAGCCTTGGCGCCGACGATGGGCGAGAGCAGATCGTTGAGGGCAACCACTGGTCTACTCCACCCCGATCAACAGCGCGTCGCCATCGTGACCGGTGCGGTAGCTGACCAATTCGGCTCCCAGATGCTGCTGGCGCACGTGCTCGCGCAACCGCTCCCCCACTCCCTCGTCGACACCGCTGCCGATCAGCACGGTGATCAACTCGCCACCGGCGGCGAGCAACAGATCGATCAGTCCGGACCCGGCCGAGACCACATCGCGCCCGACGATCAATACCTCGTCACCCGAGATGCCCAGTCCGTCACCGGGTTTGCAGTGCCCCGCCCACGTCAGCGCATCGTCGGTGGCCACCCGCACCGAGCCGTGCCGGGCGGCGGCAGCCGCACGCGCCATGGTGTATCCGTCGTCGACGCCCTGGCGGGTCGCATCGTGCACGGCCAGCGCCGCCAGGCCCTGCACCATGGACGCGGTCGGCACCGGGACCACGTCGATACCCCAGCCGGTCGCTGCGGTGCAGCCGGCCACCAGTTCCTCGGCGGCAATGAAACCGTTGGGCAGCACCATGATCTGGGCGGCATCGGCGTCCACCAGGGCGCGCAGCAGCTGCTGCGCGCTGATCGGCACCCCGTCGTGCGGGCGCAGCACACGGGCGCCCTCGCCGGCGAACAGTGTCGCCGCGCCGTCGCCGTCGACCACGGCGAGCACCGCGCGGTCGCGGCCGGCGGTGTGGACCGGGCGGGCGCCGGTGAGCACGGTGATCTGAATGTTGCTGGGACTGCCGACCGCAAGGCCGGCCTCCACCGCGGCGCCGGCATCGTCGGTGTGCACGTGCACCGACTGGGTTCCGCTGCGGCCCGCGGTGATGGCCACCGAGTCACCGAGCGCGGCCAGCGTGGCGCGCAGGCCCTCCACGGACTCGGCCCGGCAGCCGTCCAGCAGATACATGACCTCGAACTGCGGGGCCACGGCCGAGCCGACGGCCGGTTCGGGGGTGCCGGCGGCCGGTGCGTAGGCGGGGCGCCGTGGTGCAGAGCCGATGAGGGTCGCGGTCAGCGCGTCGAGCAGAACCAGCAGGCCCCGGCCGCCGGCGTCGACGACACCCGCCTCGGCCAGCACGTCGAGTTGGTCGGTGGTGCGCTCCAGTGCCGCGAACGCCGCGGAGGCGGCCGCGTCGACGACGGTGCCGACATCGGCGCCCCCGGCTGCGGATTGTTCGGCGGTGTCGGCCGCCGCACCGAGTACCGAGACGATGGTGCCGGGGACCGCCTCCCCCATCGAGGCCACCACCAGTCCCTCGGCGCAGCGCAGGGCGGCGGCGAAGGACGGCCCGCCGATCTCGGACAGGTGCCCTTCGGCGGTGACATCGGAAACTCCGCGCAAAATCTGGGACAGGATCACCCCGGAGTTGCCGCGGGCGCCACGCAGGGCACCGTCGGCCAGGCAGCCGGTCACCCCGACCAGGTCGAGATCCTCACGCCCCGCAAGGCCGGCCACCGCGGACCGCATGGTGAACAACATGTTGGTGCCGGTATCGGAATCCGCGACGGGGAAGACATTGAGCCGGTTGATCTCGTCGGTGTGGGTGATCAGGTGCCCGACCGCGGTGTGGGCCCAACGTCGCATCGCCGATGCGTCGAGCCGCGCAGCCGACATCTACACCTCCTGAGCGTCGCACCAGCCGTGCGGGCCAGAATAGTCATCGTGGCCGACAGTGCGGCCGTCAGCGGCACAGGTTGTGGACAACATGAGCGAGCGGAGCGAGCGAACCTTCAGCACCGAACGCGGCCTGTCGGCCTGCGAACAGGGTGCGTTTTGGAGATCCGTTCCCCGGGCCGGTATCCTGGTCAGGTTGTCGGGTCACCCGCTTGCGGTCGATGGCCCCCAGTACTGATTACAAGGAGTTCTAGACATGGCTGCCGTGTGCGACATCTGCGCTAAGGGCCCCGGCTTCGGCAAGTCGGTGTCGCATTCCCATCGCCGGACCAACCGTCGCTGGAACCCGAACATCCAGACCGTCAACGCCGTGACCCGCCCCGGCGGCAACAAGCAGCGCCTGAACGTCTGCACCTCCTGCCTGAAGGCCGGCAAGGTCGCACGCGGCTAGTTCGGCCGCGCGCGGTCCACAGCTGAACCATATCGACGGTCACCTCACCGGTGACCGTCGTTTTTGGTGCCTTCCGGCCCCCGCTACGGCAGGCGCCAGTCGATCGGCTCGGCACCCAGCTTCGTCAGCAGTTCGTTGGCGCGGCTGAACGGCTTCGATCCGAAAAATCCCCGCGACGCCGACAGCGGCGACGGGTGCACCGATTCGATACAGGCGCAACCACCCTCGGTCAGCATCGGCTTCAGCGTCTGCGCGTCGCGTCCCCACAGCACCGCCACCAGCGGCTGCGGCCGCGCGACCAGCGCCCGTATCGCGCATTCGGTGACGGCCTCCCAGCCCTTGCGCCGATGCGAGGCGGGCTCACCGGGCCGCACGGTGAGCACCCTGTTCAGCAGCATCACGCCCTGCTGCGCCCACGGACTCAGATCGCCGTTGGCCGGCACCGGATAGCCGAGGTCCGCACCGTACTCGGTGAAGATGTTGACCAGACTGCGCGGCACCGGGCGGACGTCCGGGGCCACCGAGAAACTCAGCCCGACGGCGTGTCCGGGCGTCGGGTACGGGTCCTGACCGACGATGAGCACCCGCACCGCGTCGAAGGGAAACGTGAACGCCCGCAAGACGTTCTCCCCGGCCGGCAGATACTGGTGTCCGGCGGCCAGTTCGGCGCGCAGGAACTCCCCCAACTCGGCCACCTGCGGGGCCACCGGCTCGAGCGCACGCGCCCAACCGGGTTCGATCAGATCTGTCAGCGGGCGGGGCGTCACGAGGCCCCAAACTAGCGTGCCGCCCGTTCAGTAGGACTGCCAGCCCGGGTTTCCCTGCCAGGCCCGGCCATCGACGAGCACCGCGGCCGCGCCGTCGAGCACCCGGCCGATCACCCGCCAGCCGGCGGGCACCGCGCCGGGGAAGGTGGCGACCAGTGCGTGGTCCTCTCCCCCGCCGAGCACCCAGTCCCAGGCGTCCTGCCCGGTGGCCGCCGCGGCATCGGCCAGCCCGTCGTGATCGGGGCCCAGTGCCTGCCGCGACACCTCGATGACAACCCCGGAGGCGGTCGCGATGTGTCCGAGGTCGGCCAGCAGCCCGTCGGACACATCGGTCATCGAGGTGGCCCCGGCATCGGCGGCGACACGGCCCTGGCCGTACGGCGGCTTCGGCACCAGATGCTGCGCGCGCAGCGCGGTGGGCTCACTGATGTCGTTGAGCCACAACGAGTATCCCGCACCTGAGCGCCCCAGATCACCGATCACGGCGACGCGGTCACCGACGCGTGCGGTGTCCCGTCGCACGGGTGCGCGCCCACCGAGATCACCGAGCACCGTCACCGAGACCACCCATTGCGGGGCACTCACCAGGTCGCCACCGGCGATCCCCGCGCCGCAGCGCTGCGCCTCGTCCCACAGGCCGTCCGACAGTGCCCGCGCGGCGGCGGCCGGGGTGTCAGGTGGCGCACCGAAGGCCACCACGAACGCGGTCGGCGTCGCACCCATGGCCTCGACATCGGCGGCGTTCTGGGCGATGGCCTTGCGGCCGATGTCATGGGCCGTCGACCAGTCCAGCCGGAAATGCCTGTCCTGCACCAGCATGTCCGTGGACACCACGGTGCGCCCGTCAGCGGCGGTGATCACCGCGGCATCGTCGCCGGGACCCAGTTCCACCGCGCCGGGCTGGCGGCGGTCGGCGGTGATCGCGTCGATGACGCCGAACTCCCCGACCTGTGCCAACGTCGGCTCGCTGTCGCTCATCTCACCGTCCTGCGTAGGGCTTCCCGGCCTGAACACTGCCGCGACCTGCGGTACGTTTGGTCCCTGCGGCGACGAGTCTATGCAGCGGAAACGGAGGCACACCCAGTGGTAGAGGCATTCATGCTGATTCAGACCGAGGTGGGCCGCGCCGAGGTCGTCGCGAAACAGCTGGCCGGCCTGCCCGGAGTGCAGTCCGCGGAGTATGTGACCGGGCCGTATGACGTGGTGGCCCGGGTCGGCGCCGACACGCTGGACGCACTGCACCGCGACGTGGTCGACAAGGTGCAGCAGGTCCCCGGAATCACCCGCACCCTGACCTGCCCGATCGCCGAGACGCAGCATCCCTAGAGTTACCCGTGTGACACAGCCCGATGAGCAGGACGGCCCACCCCGGTCGCTGATCATCGCCGCCGTCGGAGTCGCTGTTGCCGCGGTGATCGTGGTGCTCACCTTTGCCGCGACCCGCCAGGCCGCCCCGCCGGACACACCGGTGGCCATCGCCGCCGCCCCCGCCCCGCAGGCCGACAGCCCGCAATGCGCGGCGCTGCTCGAGGCGCTGCCCGAACAGCTCGGCGATTACCGGCGCGCGCAGGCCGTCGAGCCGGTTCCCGCCGGCGCCGCCGCCTGGCAGGCCGATCCGGAAGCCGATGCCGTCATCCTGCGGTGCGGTCTGGACCGCCCCACCGATTTCGTGGTGGGCACGCCACTGCAGGTCGTCGACGAGGTGCAGTGGTTCGAGGTGAACGCCTACGGGATCAGCACCTGGTTCGCCGTCGACCGGGGCACCTACGTGGCACTCACGCTGCCCTCGGGATCGGGTCCGACGCCGATCCAGCTGATCTCCAAGGCGATCGCGCGGACCATGCCGGCCCAGCCGCTGGATCCCGGCCCGCCGCGCTGACTTCGCGCGCGCATCACCGCAGGCCGGTACCCCGGGCCACCGCGGTCTCGACCATCGTCGCCAGCAGCGTCGGGTAGTCCACCCCGCTGGCCGCCCACATCCGCGGGTACATGGAGATGGTGGTGAAGCCGGGCATCGTGTTGATCTCGTTGATCACCGGGCCGTCCTCGGTGAGGAAGAAGTCGACCCGGGCCAGGCCCTGACAGTCGATGGCACGGAACGCCCTGATGGCCAAAGCGCGAAGCGCGTCGGCGATATCGTCATCGACCTTGGCCGGCACATCGAGCTCGGCGGCGTCGTCGAGGTATTTGGTGGCGAAGTCGTAGAAGGTGTCCTCCCGGTCGCGTACCCCGGCGACCCGGATCTCACCGATCTCGCTGGCTTCCACGCGCCCGTCCGGGAACTCCAGCACGCCGCATTCCAGTTCGCGGCCGATGATGGCGGCCTCGACGATGACCTTCGGGTCGTGCCGGCGGGCATCGGCGATCGCGGCGTCCAGCTGATCCCAGGCCGTGACCCTGCTGACCCCGATCGAGGAACCGCCTCGGGCCGGCTTGACGAACACCGGAAGGCCCAGGCGCTCCCGGTCGTCGAGGGAGACGGTGTCCTGGTGGGCCCGCAGCACCACATGGTCGCCGATCGGCAGCCCATCGGCGACGAGGAGTTTCTTGGTGAATTCCTTGTCCATACCGGTGGCGCTGGCCAGCACCCCGGCCCCGACGTAGGGCACACCGGCCAGCTCGAGCAGGCCCTGGATGGTGCCGTCCTCGCCGTAGGGACCGTGCAGCACCGGGAACACCACGTCGACGGCGGCCAGCACCTCGCCGGCGCCCTCGCCCAGCGACAGCAGTTCGCCCCTGCGCACCGGGTCGGCGGCCAGCGCCAGCGCGGTGCCCTCGGCCACATTGGGCAGCTCACCGGCGGTGATGGCCAGGTTCTCGGGCCTGCCGTCGGTCAGCACCCAGGAGCCGTCCGGGGTGATCCCGACGGCGACCACCTCGAAGCGCTGCGGGTCGAGATTACGCAGGATGCTTCCTGCGGAAACACAGGAAATCCCGTGCTCAGAACTGCGTCCGCCATAGATGACGGCGACACGGGTACGGGCACTCACAACCTGCAGAGGCTACCGGCTGAGACGCCCGCAGGGCCTGTCAGGCCAGCGCGCGCTCGATATCGACGACGATATCGTCGGTGTCCTCGATGCCCAGCGAGATCCTGGCGAACCCCTCGGGCACCGGGTCTCCCCAGCGCGCGCGACGGTCGACGCAGGTGTGGATACCGCCGAAACTGGTGGCCGCCACCAGCAGCGCACTGCGTTCCACCAGCCGGTGCACGGCGTCGGCATCGGCGAGTTCGACGGACACCAGACCGCCGAAACGCCGCATCTGCTCGACGGCGATCGGGTGGGCGGGATCCTGCGGCAGGCCCGGGTAGCGCACCGAGCGGACCGCCGGATGATCGCGCAGCATCAGTGCCACCGCCTGTGCGTTGCGGCACTGCCGGTCGATGCGCAGGCCGGCGCTGCCCAGGCTGCGCAGCACCAGCCACGCCTCGAACGTGCCGAGCACCGGCCCCGCCAGCAGCCGGTCGCGTTCCACCGCGGCCATCAGTTCGGGGTGGCAGCCCGCGACATAACCGGCCAGCAGATCACTGTGCCCGGACAGGGCCTTGGTGGCGCTGGCGACGACGAGGTCCGCACCCAGCGACAGCGGCTGCAGGCCCAGCGGGGTGGCGGCGGTGTTGTCCACCACCAGGGTGGCGCCGCGGGAACGGCAGGTGGTGGCCAACCGGTGCAGGTCCACGACGTCCAACGTCGGATTCACCGGGGTCTCGGCGAGGACGACGTCGGCGTGCTCGGCCGCCGCGCACATCTGCGCGGCGGAGGCCTCCACCACGGTGACCCCCAGCGGTGCCAGATACTCGGCGGCATAGCGGCGGACCTGGTAGTACCCGTCGGCGGGCACGACAAGGGTCTTTCCCGGCGTGGACAGCACCCGCAGTGCCGCACTGATCGCCCCCATACCGGAGCCGAAGGCCAGCGCCGACGACGCGCCCTCCAACTCGGCGAGCGCCGATTCCAGCTGCCGCCAGGTGGGATTGGACGCCCGGCCGTAGGTGTCCAGCGGTTCGGACTCGTCCGGCGACAGGTGATACGCCGACGCCGGAACCGGCACCGGGCCGACGGGCGACCCTGGCATTGCCTGTGCACCAACAGCATTCACACTGCGGGTGGAATCGCCGTACTCCATATCCATCTCCCGTCGCTTCGCTCGCCCGGGCAACGCCCTATTCCGGCTTGGTGCTGCGCCCCAGTAGCAACATCACCGCCTGCTCCACGGACAGACCGCGATGACAGACCTGATGGACCGCGTCGGTGAGCGGCATCTCGACGTCATAACTCGACGCCAAGGCCAGCACCGACTGACACGATGTGGCGCCCTCGGCGACGTGCCCCTGCGCGGCGCGCAGCGCGGACTCCATCGAACCGCCCTGCCCGAGCCGAGCCCCGAAGGACCGGTTACGCGACTGCGGCGAGGTGCAGGTGGCCACCAGATCACCGACGCCGGCCAGACCCGCGAGCGTTGCCCCCTTGGCACCCAACGCGATTCCCAGCCGCATGATCTCGGCGAGACCGCGGGTGATGATGGCCGCCGAGGTGTTCTCGCCGAGTCCGACACCGGCGGCCATACCGCACGCCAGCGCGATGACGTTCTTGCATGCGCCACCGATCTCGGCGCCGATCACGTCGGCGTTGGTGTAGGGACGGAAGTATGCGGTGGACAACGCACGCTGCAAGGCCACGGCGCGGCCCGAGTCGGTACAGGCCACGACCGTGGCGGCCGGTTGTTCGTCGGCCACCTCCTTGGCCAGATTCGGTCCGGTCACCACCGCGACCCGAGCCTGGTCGGCACCGGTGACCTGGGAGATCACCTGACTCATCCGCATCAGTGTGTCCAGTTCGATGCCCTTGGCCAGACTGACCAGGGTGGCGTCGTGGCCGATGAGGTGCTTCCAGGACTCCAGGTTGGGGCGCAGCGTCTGGGACGGCACCCCCAGCAGCACGGTGCAGGCCCCGTCCAGTGCTTGGGCCGCATCGCCGGTGGCCCGGATACCGGCCGGCAGCGGGGTGTCCCCGAGATAGTCCGGATTGCGGTGCGTCGCGTTGATCTCATCGGCGAGTTCGGCCCGCCGTGTCCACAGCGTCACGTTGTTACCCGCGTCGGCGAGCACCTTGGCCAGCGCTGTTCCCCACGCACCGGCTCCCATCACAGCGGCTTCGACCACGGCTCAACCCTAGCTGCCCCGCGGGGACTGGCAGGATGGCGGATATGACGGGCAGCAGCGCGCAGCCGGCGGTCGGTGTGCTGATCGCAGTGAAGCGGCTGACCGCCGCCAAGACCCGGCTGGCGCCGGTGCTGTCGGCCTCGGCGCGGGAGAGTCTGGTGTTGGCCATGTTGGTCGACACCGTCACCGCAGCCTCGGCCGTGCCCGCCGTGAGTTCGATCACCGTGGTGACACCGGACCCGGATGCGGCCGCCGCGGCCCGCGAGCTCGGCGCGCGGGCCGTGCTGGACCCGACCCCCGACGGTCATCCCGACCCGCTCAACAATGCGCTCAGTGCGGCCGAATCGGCGGCGGGGGTACCCAACGTCGTTGTCCTCCAAGGTGACCTGCCGGCGCTGAGATCCGCCGAGCTGGCCGAGGCACTGGCCGCCGCGCGGCGGCACCCACGCAGCTTCGTCGGCGACCGGCACGGCACCGGAACCTCGGCACTGTTCGCCTTCGGCGTCCCACTCGATCCCCGGTTCGGCGCGGAATCCACACGCCGCCATACCGATTCGGGCGCGGTGGAATTGGCCGGCAACTGGCCGGGACTGCGCTGCGATATCGACACCCCCGACGATCTCACCGCGGCACTGCACCTCGGACTCGGGCCGGCAACGCACCGCGCGGTCGGCGCGCTGCCGTGCACCGGCAGCGACGGTTGACGGCGATGCGCACTGGAATGCGCGGTGGGGATAGGCAATGATCGACTCATGACCGACGCCGATACAACGAGTGCTGACACCGAGTGGACGCCGGCGGAGGCCGTGGACAGTGCGCCCGACGCTCCCCCCGCGGAGACCACCGACGCCATCGAGGATGCGCTGCCCGAGGATCGCTATCTCAATCGTGAGCTGAGCTGGCTGGACTTCAACGCCCGGGTGCTGGCGCTGGCCGCCGACACCTCGCTGCCGCTGCTGGAGCGGGCCAAGTTCCTGGCCATCTTCTCGTCCAACCTCGACGAGTTCTACATGGTGCGCGTCGCCGGGCTTAAACGCCGCGACGAGATGGGACTGTCGGTGCGCTCGGCCGACGGGCTCTCGCCGCGGGAACAGTTGCGGCGCATCGGTGAGCGCACCCAGCAGATCTCCAGCCGCCACGCCCAGGTCTTCCGGGAATCGGTGCGGCCGGCGCTGGCCGAGAAGGGCATCCTGATCGTCAGCTGGGCCGACCTGGACGAGGACGAACACGCGACGCTGTCCACGTACTTCCACGAGCAGGTGTTCCCGGTGCTGACGCCGTTGGCCGTCGACCCGGCGCACCCGTTCCCGTTTGTCAGCGGCCTGAGCCTGAATCTGGCGATCACCGTGCGCCAGCCCGATGACCGCACCCAGCACTTCGCCCGAATCAAGGTGCCCGACAACGTCGACCGATTCGTCGAGCTGCCCCGCCGCGAAGGCGAGGACGGCACGCCGGGCCCGGTGCGCTTCCTGCCCCTGGAGGAGCTGATCGGCGCCTTCCTGTCGGTGCTGTTCCCCGGCCTGGAGATCGTCGAGCAGCACGCGTTCCGGATCACCCGCAATGCCGACTTCGAGGTCGCCGAGGACCGCGACGAGGATCTGCTGCAGGCGCTGGAACGGGAACTGGCCCGGCGCCGGTTCGGTTCCCCGGTGCGCCTCGAGGTCGCCGACGACATGACCGAGAACATGCTCGAGCTGTTGTTGCGGGAGCTCGACGTGCATCCCGGTGATGTCATCGAGGTGCCCGGACTACTCGACCTTTCGTCACTGTGGCAGATCTACGGGGTCGACCGGCCCGATCTCAAGGACCGTCCGTTCGTGCCCGCCACCCCGGCCGCGTTCGGTGAGCGCGAGACGCCGAAGAGCATCTTCTCGACACTGCGCGATGGCGATGTGCTGGTGCACCACCCCTACGACTCGTTCTCGACGACGGTGCAGCGCTTCATCGAACAGGCCGCCGCGGACCCGAACGTGCTGGCCATCAAGCAGACTCTGTACCGCACGTCCGGTGACTCGCCGATCGTCAACGCGCTCATCGACGCCGCCGAGGCCGGCAAGCAGGTGGTCGCGCTGGTGGAGATCAAGGCCCGGTTCGACGAGCAGGCCAACATCAAATGGGCTCGCGCCCTTGAACAGGCCGGTGTGCACGTGGTGTACGGGCTCATCGGCCTGAAGACCCACTGCAAGACCTGTCTGGTGGTGCGCCGGGAAGGCTCGACGATACGGCGGTATTGCCATATCGGCACGGGCAACTACAACCCGAAAACCGCCCGGCTGTATGAGGATGTCGGCCTGCTGACCGCATCGCCCGATATCGGCGCCGACCTGACCGATCTGTTCAATTCGCTGACGGGGTACTCCCGCAAGGTGTCCTACCGCAACCTGCTGGTGGCGCCGCACAGTGTGCGCAAGGGCATCATCGGGCGCATCGAACAGGAGACCGCCGCACATCTGGAGAACGGGCAGGGCCGAATCCGGCTGAAGGCCAACGCGCTGGTCGACGAGCAGGTGATCGACGCGCTCTACCGGGCCTCGCAGGCCGGCGTCCGGGTCGAGGTGGTGGTGCGCGGAATCTGCGCGCTACGCCCCGGTCAGGAGGACCTGTCCGAGAACATCGTGGTGCGTTCGATTCTCGGCCGGTTCCTGGAGCACTCCCGAATTATTCACTTCCGCGCCATCAATGAGTTCTGGATCGGCAGTGCGGACATGATGCATCGTAATCTGGACCGCCGTGTGGAAGTCATGGCACAGGTCAAGGATCCGCGGTTGACCGCCCAGCTGGACGAGATGTTCGAGTCCACCATGGATCCGGCGACCCGGTGCTGGGAGCTGCAGACCGACGGTCGATGGAATGCGCTGCCGCTCCCCGGCCACACGGTGCGCGACCATCAGGTCGCGCTGATGGCGAAACATCGCTCACCCTGACCGCCCGGACTGTCGGCCACTGACAACACCTAGGAGTTGATGTGTCGGACAGCTCGCCCCGCGAGAAGACGAAGACGGTGCACGCCGCCGGCGCGGTGCTGTGGCGTGAGCTCGCGGGACGGACCGAGGTGGCCGTCGTGCACCGTCCGCGTTATGACGACTGGTCACTGCCCAAGGGCAAGGTGGACCCCGGGGAGAGCCATCCCGCCACCGCGGTCCGGGAGATCCATGAGGAGACCGGGTTTCAGAGCCGGCTCGGGCGCAGACTGGCCGTCATCAGTTATCCGGTGGACGGTGCCCTCAAGCGGGTCGTGTACTGGGCGGCCGGTGCCGGTGAGGGCGAGTTCAGCGCCAATGACGAGGTGGACGAGCTGCTCTGGCTGCCGCCGAAGGACGCGATGAAGCGGCTGCAGTATCCGCAGGATCGTAAGGTGCTGCGACGCTTCGCCAAAGCGCCGGCAGACACCGCGACGACGATCATCGTCCGGCATGCGCGCGCCGGTTCACGGTCGAAGTACAAGGGCGAGGATTCCCAGCGGCCGCTGGACAAGCTCGGTCGCGCCCAGGCCGAATCTCTGGTGAGTCAACTACTTGCCTTTGGGGTCACCGAGCTTCACGCCGCTCCGCGCGTGCGCTGTGAGCAGACGCTGGGGCCGCTGGCGCAGGAGATCGGGTTGCCCATCGAAGCAGAGGCCGCCCTCACCGAGGAGGCCTACGCCGGTGACAAGAAGGCCGCCCGGGCCCGGGTGATGGAGATCGCCTCGGGTCCAGCCGATGTGACGCCGGTCATCTGCACCCAGGGCAAGGTGATCCCCGATCTCATCGCATGGTGGTGCGAGCGCGACGGTGTCCGGCCGGACAAATCGCGGAACCGCAAGGGCAGCACCTGGGTGCTGTCCTCGGCCGGCGGGCGGCTGATCGCCGCCGACCATATCGGCAGCCCGCTGGCCATCCTGGAGTAGGCCCGGCGGTTCTCCGGGTGGTCGGCGGCACACACAAGAGCAGCCCCAGAACACAAAAGCACCCCAGAACATGGTGTTCTGGGGTGCTTTTGTGTTCGAGCCGGAATTACTTGCGGCCGCGCTTGACCGGAGCCTTCTTGGCCGGAGCCTTCTTGGCCGGAGCCTTGGCGACGACCTTCTTGGCCGGTGCGGCCTTCTTGGCCGGAGCCTTCTTGGCCGGTGCGGCCTTCTTGGCGGCCGGAGCCTTCTTGGCCGGAGCCTTCTTCGCCGGAGCAGCCTTCTTCGCTGCCGGTGCGGCCTTCTTGGCGACCGGAGCCTTCTTGGCCGGAGCCTTCTTCGCCGGAGCAGCCTTCTTCGCTGCCGGAGCGGCCTTCTTCACTGCCGCCTTCTTGGCCGGTGCGGCCTTCTTGGCGGCGGTGCGCTTGGCCGGAGCCGCTGCCACACCACGCTTGACGGCGGGGCCGTCTGCCGGGAGACGCTGCGCGCCAGAGACAACTGCCTTGAACTGCGCGCCCGGGCGGAAGGCCGGAACCGACGTCGGCTTGACCTTGACGGTCTCGCCGGTGCGCGGGTTGCGGGCCACACGGGCGGCACGGCGACGCTGCTCGAAAACGCCGAAGCCGGTGATGGTGACGCTCTCACCCTTGTGCACCGCACGAACGATCGTGTCGACGATGTTCTCAACCGCGGCAGTAGCCTGTCGACGATCGGTGCCCAACTTGGTTGTGAGTGCGTCGATGAGCTCTGCTTTGTTCATGCAAACCCTCCGAAGTCCAGTGGTCCACCTTGGACCGACTAGAGGACACGGTAAACCTATTTGCCGCATATTTCCAAGAGCCACGCGCAGTTTCATACGTAGCTGGCGAATATCCGGCAATCCGATTGGCCCACTTGGACAGTGGTACCGGCGTCCGAGAATAGGGTTGCCGAGCCATATTTGGGGGCCCGGAAACGGCCGAAATCAGACCGGTAGTGTCCGCGGTTTGAAGCTCGGACGGCGCTGCTCGTAGGCTTCGATTTCAGCCTGTTTCCGCAGCGTAAGGCCTATATCGTCGAGTCCCTCGAGCAGCCGCCAGGCGGTGTAGTCATCAATGATGAACGGCAGCAGGACCGTTCCGGCGGCGATGGTCCGATCTTGAAGATTGACAGTGATTTCCAAGCCCGGATTCTGCTCGATCAGCTTCCAGAGAAGTTCGACATCATCATGGGAGACTTCGGCCGCCAAAAGGCCCGCCTTGCCGGCGTTGCCCCGGAAAATATCGGCGAATCGCGGTGAGATGACCACCCGGAAGCCGTAGTCCATCAGCGCCCAGACGGCGTGTTCGCGAGACGAGCCGGTGCCGAAATCGGGACCGGCCACCAATACCGACCCCTTGTCGAAGGGCGCCAGATTCAGGATGAACGACGGATCGTTGCGCCAGGCGGCGAACAAACCGTCCTCGAAACCCGTTCGGGTGACCCGCTTCAAATACACCGCCGGGATGATCTGGTCGGTGTCGACGTTGGTTCGGCGCAACGGCACACCGATCCCGGTGTGCGTGGTGAAAGCTTGCATGTCCTGGTACTCCTTGCGGTTCGAAGACCTAGCGGGTGGCGGCGACGGGTTCGAGATCGGCCGGGGAAGACAACGTGCCGCGCACCGCGGTGGCGGCTGCCACCGCGGGCGACACCAGGTGGGTACGCCCGCCCTTGCCCTGTCGGCCTTCGAAATTGCGGTTCGAGGTCGAGGCGCAACGCTCCCCCGGGGCAAGCTGATCGGGGTTCATCCCCAGACACATCGAGCAGCCGGCCTGGCGCCATTCCGCGCCGGCGGCGGTGAAGATCGCTCCCAGCCCCTCGGATTCGGCTTGCGCGCGCACCCGCATGGAGCCCGGGACCACCAACATCCGGACCCCCTCGGCCAGCGTGCGGCCGTCCAGGATCTCGGCGACCACACGCAGGTCCTCGATGCGCCCGTTCGTGCACGAGCCGACGAAGACCGTGTCCACCGGGATGTCACGCATCGGGGTGCCCGCACGAAGGTCCATATAGGTCAACGCTTTCTCGGCCGCCTGTTTGGCGTCGTCATCGACCATCATCTCGGGATCGGGCACCGCCGCCGAGAGCGGCACACCCTGCCCGGGATTGGTCCCCCAGGTGACGAACGGGCTCAGCGTCGCGGCGTCGATGTACACCTGGGTGTCGAATTCGGCGCCCTCATCGGTGTGCAATTCGCTCCAGGCCTGCACCGCGGCATCCCAATCCGCGCCCTTCGGTGCGTGCGGGCGGCCCTTGAGAAATTCGAATGTGGTGGCATCGGGCGCCACCATTCCTGCCCGGGCACCGGCCTCGATGCTCATATTGCAGATCGTCATCCGGCCCTCCATCGACAAGGATTCGATGGCGCTGCCCCGGTATTCGATGACGTGCCCCTGCCCGCCACCGGTCCCGATCTTGGCGATGACCGCCAGAATGATGTCCTTGGCGCTCACGCCCTCGGGCAGATCCCCGTCGACGTTGACCGCCATCGTCTTGAAGGGCTTCAGCGGGAGCGTCTGGGTGGCCATCACGTGTTCGACCTCAGATGTGCCGATCCCCATGGCGATCGAGCCGAACGCACCGTGGGTCGAGGTGTGGCTGTCGCCACAGACGACCGTCATCCCCGGCTGCGTCAGACCCAGTTGGGGTCCGATGATGTGCACGATGCCCTGCTCGGCATCGCCCATCGGGTGCAGTCGGATACCGAACTCCTCGCAGTTGCGGCGCAGGGTATCCACCTGGGTACGCGACACCGGGTCGGCGATCGGCTTGTCGATATCCACCGTGGGCACATTGTGATCCTCGGTGGCGATGGTGAGATCGGGCCGTCGCACCGGGCGCCCGGCCAATCGCAGACCGTCGAAGGCCTGCGGGCTGGTGACCTCGTGCACGAGGTGCAGATCGATGTAGATCAGGTCGGGTTCACCGGCGCCGCGGGCCACGACGTGGTCATCCCACACCTTCTCGGCCAGGGTGCGGGGCCGCGGACTGGACTGTGTCTGCTCCATTGGGTATCTCTATTCGACTCGGGCGTCCTGCCGTGACGGGCTGGCAATCTCACGATGCGGGACGCTAGTATCTCCCTGTGAGACAGGATAGCGGTATCGGCGTCCTCGACAAAGCGGTGGGCGTCCTGCACACGGTGGCCGAGTCACCATGCGGTCTGGCCGAACTGTGCGAACGCACCGGCCTGCCGCGGGCGACCGCGCACCGGCTGGCCGCCGGGCTGGAAGTGCACCGCCTGCTCGCTCGCGACAACGAGGGACGTTGGCGGTTGGGCCCGGCGCTGACCGAGCTGGCCGGCCAGGTCAACGATCCGTTGCTGGCTGCCGGTGCCGCGGTGCTGCCGAGGCTGCGCGAACTCACCGGCGAGAGCGTCCAGCTCTACCGCCGGGAGGGCACCTCACGGGTGTGTGTGGCCTCCCTGGAGCCGCCGGTGGGGCTGCGCGACACCGTCCCGGTCGGCACCCGCCTGCCGATGACCGCGGGTTCCGGCGCCAAAGTGCTACTGGCCTACAGCGATAACGCCACCCAACAGTCGGTCCTGATGACCGCCAAGTTCACCGAACGCACGCTGGCCGAGGTGCGCAAGCGCGGCTGGGCGCAAAGCGCCGCCGAGCGCGAGTCCGGCGTGGCCAGTGTGTCCGCGCCGGTGCGCGACGGTCGCGGCGCGGTGATCGCCGCCATCTCGGTGTCCGGGCCCATCGACCGGATGGGCCGACGGCCCGGTGCCCGCTGGGCCGCCGATCTGCTGGCCGCCTCGGAAGCCCTGACCCGCCGGCTATAGCAAACATCGCGTGCTGGCCCTATTGTCGACACCATGAGCGCGTCGGCGCTGGCCGGAGGTGCGTGACCACGGGTTCCCAATCGCCACAGTGGCTGGCCACCGCACGAATGTTGCGGCGGTCCGGTTTCGGTACGACCGGGCGCGAGGTCGATGCCGTGGTGAATCGGGAGTGGGGGTCCTACCTCGACGAGGTGCTCGCACTGGACCCGGCCGCCGACCCCGGCGCCATCGCGACTCCGATAGCCACCTACTCGACCCCCGCGCTCCCCGCCAGCGAAGCCTCCACCGCGCCCTTTGTCAGCAGCATGCTGGCGCAGATGCAGGATCTGTCGGGATGGTGGATACGCCGGATGGTCGCCGTGCGCCAACCGGTGCACGAGAAGCTGACCTTCGTCTGGCACAACCATTTCGCCACTTCGGCGGAAAAGGTGGTGGCCGCGGAATTCATGGCGGCGCAGAACCAGACCCTGCGCACGCACGCTCTCGGAGACTTTCGCGACCTCGCCTACGCCATGCTCACCGACTCCGCGATGCTGCGCTGGCTGGACGGTTTGGGCAATACCAAGGAGGCGCCCAACGAGAACCTGTCGCGGGAGTTCATGGAACTTTTCGCCCTCGGCCACGACAACGGCTACACCGAAGCCGATGTCCGCGAGGGCGCGCGGGCACTGACCGGCCGGTTCGACACCCCGGGCAACGGAACATTGCTGCTGGCAGAGCATCACGACAGCGGTGTCAAGACGATCCTCGGGGCGACAGGCCCGTTCGGGGACGGCGACTTCTGTGACATCGTGCTCGGCCATCCCCACTCTGCGCGCTTCGTCAGTGCGAAGCTGTGGCGTCTGCTGGCCTCGGATACGGATCCGGGCGAGGCCGCTTCGGGCCGCCTGGTCACCGCCTACGGCCCGAACCGGGATCTGAAAGCGTTGACCAAGGCCATCTTTCTCGATCCCGACTTCGTCGCCGGTGCCGGCACCGCGGTCGTCACGCCGGTGGATTGGCTGATCGGAATGCTGCGCTCGCTGTCGGTGCCACTGGACGGCCCGAACACACTGACCGCCTGCGATGTGGTGCTCAAGGTGATGGGCCAGCGCCCCTTCTCCCCGCCCGATGTCGACGGCTGGCCGCAGGGCCGGGTGTGGCTGTCCAATACGAGTGCGGCCGCGCGGTTCTGGGCGGCGGACCGATTCGTCGCGACCGGTGACCTCTCGACGGTGGCCGACGCCGCCCCGAGTGACCGCGTCGATGCCGCGGGTTATCTGCTCGGGATCGGCGCCTGGTCCGACACCACCGCCGCAGCCCTGCAGCCCCTCGCCGGCAACCCCGACCGGTTGGTCGCCGCCGCCGTCAACACCCCCGAATACCTGACGGTGTAGGTAGATATCTCATGCCGGAGCTCAATCGCCGCAGATTCCTGATCGCCAGTGCGGGGGCCGCAGGGCTCGCCGCGGCGGCCGGTGCGGCGGTCACACTGCCCCAGCTGTTCGAGCGCGCGCAACAACAACCCTTGCCGGCCGACACCGGAATCCTGGTGATCCTCACGCTCTACGGCGGCAATGACGGCCTCAACACCGTGATCCCCTACACCGACAACGCGTACTACGACGCGCGCCCCGATCTGGCGTTCGCGCCGGAAACGGTCATCGATCTGGACGGTGTGGTCGGGCTGAACCCGGCGCTGACCGGTCTGGAGGCATCGTGGCGCAATGACAATCTGGCCATCGTCCGCGGCGTCGGCTACCCGAAACAGGACCGAAGTCATTTCCGTTCGATGGATATCTGGCAGACGGCCTCACCCGATGACCCGACGTCATCCGGCTGGATCGGACGCTGGCTGGACGCCGGCGGGGACGATCCGTTGCGCGCGGTGAACATCGGCACGGTGCTGCCGCCGATGGCCATCGGCGGAAAGCACACCGCAGCCGGGCTTTCGGTCACCATCCCGAAGCTGCCGCCGGATATGCCCGGCGTCCTGGAGGCGATGAGCGCACCCGACCCGCACGACACTCCCGCCATGGCGGCGGTCCGTGCCGACTTCCGGGCCTACCGCGCCATCGACGACACGTTCCGGACCCTCACCGACAGCCCGCTGCCGGCGACGGCGGCCACCGACCTCGGCAGGCAACTCGCCGATGACCTCGAACTGGTGGCCCAGTGCGTGCGGGCCGGCGTTCCCACCAAGGTGTACATGGTGTCCCTCGGCGGATTCGACACCCACGCCAATGAGCGCGGAGACCAACAGAAGCTGCTCGCCGCGCTCAACGACGCCCTCACTCCGTTCCTGAAGCAGATGCGCAACAGCGCCTACGGCAGGCATGTGGTCACGATGATCTATTCGGAGTTCGGCAGGCGGGTGGCCGCCAACGCCACCCAGGGCACCGACCACGGCACCTCCGGTCCGGTGTTGATCCTCGGCGAATCCGTGCGGGGCGGCTTCTACGGTGACGCGCCGAGCCTCACCGATCTGCGCGACGGCGACCTCAAGACCACCACCGACTTTCGAGACGTGTATCACGAACTGCTCGATCAGACGCTGGGCGCGGATCCGGAGCCCTCGGTCGGCCCGGGCCGGCGGCCGATCGGCTTTCTGTGAGGTTCGCGACATCGCACGGAAAAAGTCCCAGGATTTCTCCTGGGACTTCATCTGTACCCCCGATGGGATTCGAACCCACGCTACCGCCGTGAGAGGGCGGCGTCCTAGGCCGCTAGACGACGGGGGCTAGAACATCTTCCGGACGGTCAGCATAGCTCAGGCGATCGTGCTCACCTAATTGGTGCCGACGTGACCGGACAGCTGGGGTACCAGGACTCGAACCTAGAATGAGGGAATCAGAATCCCTAGTGTTGCCAATTACACCATACCCCATTTGATACCCATCACTGCAGGTCAGGGCATCAATTGGCCCAATCTGCGAAGCGGAAGAGTTCTCCACTGTGCGTTTCGGGCCGACGCACAGATTACCAAAGAATCGGCGGCACTTTTCACACCCCACCCCTTGCGGCCCGCAACCGGGCCAGGCTGCGGTCACGGCCCAGCAGCTCCATCGACTCGAACAGCGGCGGGCTGATCGTCGCGCCGGTCACCGCGACCCGGATCGGACCGAAGGCCTTGCGCGGTTTGAGCTCGAGGCCGTCCAGCAGCGCCGTCTTGAGCGCCTCCTCGATCGACGCGGTCGTCCATTGCGGAGCGGCCTCCAGGGCTGCCAGCGCGGCGTCGAGCACCACAGCGGCCTCCGCCTTCAGTTCCTTGGCCGCCGCCTTCTCGTCGAGCACATAGCTGTCATCGTCGAAGAACTTCAACAGATCCCAGGCATCGCCGAGCACGACGATGCGGGTCTGCACCAGTGCCGCCGCCTCCGCGAAGCCGGCGTCGTCCAGACCGGTGTCGTGGCCATGCGCGTCCAGGTAGGCCCGCAGCCGCGCGCTGAAGTCCTCGGGCGTCAACATCCGGATGTGCTCGGCGTTGATGGCGTCGGCCTTCTTCTGGTCGAACCGGGCCGGGTTGGAGTTGACGTCGGCGACGTCGAACGCCGCCACCATCTCGTCGAGGCTGAACAGGTCGTGATCGTCGGCGATCCCCCAGCCCAGCAGCGCGAGATAGTTCAGCAGGCCCTCGGGGATGAATCCGCGGTCGCGGTGCAGGAACAGGTTGGACTGCGGGTCGCGCTTGGACAGCTTCTTGTTGCCATCGCCGAGAACACTTGGCAGGTGGGCGAACTCGGGAATGCTGTCGGTGACTCCGATCCGGATCAGCGCCTGGTACAGCGCGATCTGGCGCGGCGTGGACGGCAGCAGATCTTCGCCGCGCAGCACGTGGGTGATCTTCATCAGTGCGTCGTCGACGGGATTGACCAAGGTGTACAGCGGATCTCCGCTGGCCCGGGTGATCGCGAAATCGGGCACCACGCCGGCGGCGAAGGTGGTCTCCCCGCGCACCAGATCGTTCCAGGTCAGGTCCGCATCCGGCATCCGTAACCGCAGCACCGGTTTACGGCCCTCGGCGGTGAAGGCCGCACGCTGCTCGTCGGTGAGGCTGCGGTCGTAGTTGTCGTAGCCCAGTTTGGGATTGCGGCCGGCGGCGATATGGCGGGCTTCGACCTCTTCGGGCGTCGAGTAAGCCTCGTACACCTCGCCCGCGGCCAGCAGTTTGGCGATCACCTCGCGGTACAGATCGGAACGCTGGGACTGCCGGTAGGGCTCGTACGGCCCTCCGATCTCGGGGCCTTCGTCCCAGTCCAGGCCGAGCCAGCGCAGGGCGTCCAGGATCGCGTCGTAGCTTTCCTGGCTGTCGCGGGCCGCATCGGTGTCCTCGATGCGGAAGACGAAGGCGCCGCCGGTGTGCCGGGCGTAGGCCCAGTTGAACAGCGCGGTGCGGACCAGCCCGACGTGCGGGGTGCCCGTCGGCGATGGGCAGAAACGTACCCGAACGGTCATCGCTATTTTCCTTTACGCACAACAGGATTGGACAGGGTGCCGATGCCCTCGATGGTGATGCTGACGATGTCGCCGTCCTCGATCGGCCCGACCCCCTCGGGGGTGCCGGTCAGGATCAGGTCACCGGGCAGCAGTGTCATGACCGCGGACACCCATTCGATGATGGCGCCGACATCGTGCAGCAGCATGGCGGTGTTGCTGTTCTGCCGGACTTCGATCTCGCCGACCGAACCGTCCTCTGCCGGGTGGATGACCTCGGTGCGCAGGTCCAGCTCGGAGGGGTCGACGGCGGTCTCGATCCACGGTCCGACCGGACAGAAGGTGTCATGGCCCTTGGCCCGCATCCACTGGCCGTCCTGCTGCTGCTGATCGCGCGCGGACACGTCGTTGGCAATGGTGTAGCCGAGGATGTAGTCGGCGGCCTTCGCGGCGGGCACGTCCTTGCAGGGCCGCTCGATCACGGCCACCAGCTCGCCTTCGTGGTGGACCGGGTGAGCATCGGCGGGAAGCTGGATGGCGACGTTGGGCCCGATGATCGCGGTGTTGGGCTTGAGGAAGATCACCGGATCCTCGGGCGCCTCGCCGCCCATCTCCAGGGCGTGGGCGGCGTAGTTCTTGCCCATGCAGACCACCTTGCTGGCCAGGATCGGGGCCAGCAGCCGGACATCGGCCAGCGGCCAGCTACGTCCGGTGAAGGTGGGATTTCGCGACAGGTACTGCTCGGCGATCTCGCGGCACACCGCATCGGAGGTGGAGTCGCCTTCGATGACCACAAAGGCGACCCCGTCGGGACTGGCGATTCGACCGAGGCGCATCGGTTCAGCCTAATGAGGCCCCGCGACCGCTCGACGCGCGGCGTCCGGCTCACACCTGAACAGATACATCGCGTTTCAAATAGTGAGATCGCAATTCAATATCATGGGATGGCCGTGGCACCATAGCGTCATGCCCACGACGTCGATCAGTACCGCGCGGCGCTGGTCCATGCTGGTGATCGCCCTGACGGCGACCACATGCGCCAACGTGTTCATCAACGGCGCGGCCTTCCTGATTCCCACCCTGCACAGCCAACGCGGACTCGATCTCGGCCTGGCCGGACTGCTCTCGGCCATGCCGAGCTTCGGCATGGTGGTGACCCTGATCGCCTGGGGCTGGCTGGTGGACCGGGTCGGCGAGCGCATAGTGCTGACCGTCGGCTCGGCACTCACCGCGGCATTCGCGTTCGGTGCGGCCTCGGTGCAATCACTGTGGGCCGTCGGGGCGTTCCTGCTCCTCGGCGGAATGGCCGCCGCGAGCAGCAACGCCGCAAGCGGTCGCGTCGTGGTGGGCTGGTTTCCCCCGGAGCAGCGCGGTCTGGCCATGGGAATCCGACAGACCGCGACACCCCTGGGCGTCGGGCTGGGCGCCCTGGTGATCCCCCGCGTCGCCGAAAGCCACGGCGTGGGACCGGCATTGCTGTTCCCCGCGGTGGTGTGCGTGCTGTCCGCGGTGATCTGCGCGATCGGCGTTCTGGACCCGCCGCGCCCGCTCCGGGCCGAGGCGCCGCCGGAGGATCTGGCCAACCCCTATCGCGGATCGTCGGTGCTGGCGCGCATTCACGCGGTCTCGGTCCTACTGGTCATCCCCCAGGGTTTCGTCTGGACCTTCATGCTGGTGTGGCTGATGACCGAGCGTGGGTGGTCCGCCGCTTCGGCGGGCACCCTCGTCACCGCTGCCCAGGTGCTGGGCGCCGCCGGGCGTATCGCGGCCGGACGATGGTCCGATGTACTCGGCCTGCGCCTGCGGCCCATCCGATTCATCGCAGCGGCCGCGTCGGCGACAATGGCGATGCTGGCGCTCACCGATGCCCTGGGTTCACCGGTGAGCGTCGCGCTCATCGTCATCGCCTCGGTGGTGACGGTGTCCGACAACGGGTTGGCGTTCACCGCGATCGCCGAGATCGCCGGTCCGTTCTGGAGCGGACGCGCGCTGGGCACCCAGAACACCAGCCAGCATCTGGCCACGGCGGTCGGGTCGCCGGTGTTCGGTGCGTTGATCGCCGCGGCCGGATTCCCGTTCGCGTTCGCCGTGTGCGCACTGTTCCCCGCGGCAGCGATCTTCCTGGTGCCGGCCGACCCTGGCTCCGAGGCCGCAGCACGCGTGAAATAGAACACCTGCGAACAACTTTCAGGAGGCAGTCATATGCCCCGTCGCCGGCACACCGTCGGCAAGGCCATAGCGCAGGTACACCAATCCCTTCGGGCTCGCGACCGGCGGCTGCAGCAGCCGGACATTCGTGGGCACCACACCACCGTCGAACACCTTCTTGCCCACGCCGAGCATGACGGGATGCAACCACAGATCGATCCCGTCGAAGAGCTTCTCCCGCAACAGGGTCTGCACCAGGTTCAAGCTGCCCACAACCTTCACCCGCTCGTGCCGCTCCCGGATCTCGCGCACCGCGCCGACCAGGTCCGGGCCGAGCCGGGTCGATCCCGCCCAGGACAGGTCGGGTGTGCCGCGCGAGGCCACGTACTTGGGGATGGTGTTGAACAACGCCGCGAACTCGCCGTCCTGATGGGGCCAGTACGCGGCGAAGATGTCATAGGTGCGCCGGCCGAGCAGCAACGCGTCGGTGCCCTCGTACGCCGCCGACACTTGCGCACCGGCGACATCGTCGTGCAACGGCGCCTGCCAGCCGCCGAACGGGAAGCCGATCGGATCCTCGTCGGGACCGCCGGGGCCCTGACCGACCAGATCCAGCGTGGCGAACAATTCGATATCGATGAGTCCCATACCGGGTAGACCGGCCGGGACGCGTCAACTCATCGCCGCGGCCGGAGCAACAGTGCCGCCGCCAGGAAGCACAGCGCCCCCACGAACGTGCCGAGGTTGGCCACCGCCGGGTTCACAGTCTCCCCGGTCGTGAACACGAACGCCGCCGCCGCGGACACCCCGAACGCGACGCAGCCGGCCAGATTGATCCACCCCGCCTGCCAGTCAACGGATCTCGGCGCCCACCAGCCGACCACCAGGACGGCGAGTATCCCGCTGATCAGAAATGCGACAGATCCCGTGGCATCCGGGGCCCACACGTCGCGCCGCTCGGCATGAACCGAGTGCGCCCACACCGATGCCCCGGTGCTGACGTTGAACAGGACGGTGCCGGCGAATTGGCTGGCCGACGACCACCAGCCGAGGCCGCTGTCGGACAACTGCAGCTGGATGAAAGCCGCCGTGGTGAAGAACCACGAGCCGACGAAACACAGTGCGTTGGACGCCCCGGCCCCGGCCAGCGCGGCGAATCCCGGCGCGGTGGCCACCGCGAAGAACGTCGAACCGATCGCGAACAGCAGGCACTGCCGGCTCAGCGTCGCGAATGCGGCCACCCGTGCTACAGCAGCGACAGGATGCGGTCGCCGACCTCGCTGGTCGACAGCGTCGCCTCGCCACGGGTCGCCAGGTGTTCGCAGACCGCCGCGTCCACCCGTGCCGCGGCACCGTCCTCGCCGACATGAGAGAGCAGCAACGCCACGCTCATCACGGCCGCGGTGGGATCGGCGATACCGTGGCCCGCGATATCGGGCGCACTGCCGTGCACCGGTTCGAACATCGACGGATTGGTCCGGGTGGCATCGATATTGCCGCTCGCGGCCAGGCCGATGCCACCGCACACCGCCGCCGACAGATCGGTGATGATGTCGCCGAACAGGTTGTCGGTGACGATGACGTCGAAGCGCCCCGGATCGGTGACCATGTGGATGGTGGCGGCATCGATGTGCTGGTAGGCCACCTCGACGTCGGGGAACTCGACGCCGACCTCGGCCACCACCCGCGACCACAGGCTGCCCGCGAAGGTCAGCACATTGGTCTTGTGCACCAAGGTCAAATGCTTGCGGCGGGTCTGGGCCCGGGCGAACGCGTCGCGCACGACACGCTCCACGCCGAAGGCGGTGTTCACGCTGACCTCGGTGGCCACCTCGTGGGGCGTGCCGACCCGCAGTGCACCACCATTGCCGGTGTAGGGCCCCTCGGTGCCCTCGCGGACCACGACGAAATCGATCCCGTTCACACCCGAAAGCGGGCTGCTCACACCGGGATAGAGCCGACCGGGCCGCAGGTTGACGTGATGGTCGAGGGCGAACCGCAGCTTGAGCAGCAGCCCGCGCTCCAGCACGCCGCTGGGCACCGACGGGTCGCCGATCGCGCCGAGCAGGATCGCGTCATGGCCGCGCAGCTCCTCGATCGTCTCCGCGGTCAGCAGCTCGCCCGATGCGTGGTAGCGCCGCGCGCCCAGGTCGTACTCGGTGCGCTCGACCCCGGGCAGCACGGCGTCGAGGACGCGCAGCGCCTGGTCGATCACCTCGGGTCCGATGCCGTCACCGGCGATCACTGCCAGTTTCTTGAGTGAAGTCATGACAGATCGACCACTTCCAGTGTGGTGGCGCCGACCGCCGAGGCGATCGCGGCGCGCACGTCTTCGGGCACATCGGTATCCAGGCGCAGCATCACCGTGGCGCTGTCACCACTGGCGTCCTGGCTCATCTGGGCGGCGAGGATGTTGACCTCGGCACTGCCGAGCAGGGTGCCGATCTTGCCGAGCGCGCCGGGCTGGTCGCTGTAGTTGACCACCAGGTTGTAGCCCTCGGCGCGCAGGTCCAGGTTGCGGCCGTTGATCTGGACGATCTTCTCGACCAGCTGCGGCCCGGACAGCGTGCCCGCCACATTCAGCGCACCGCCGTCGGCGTACACCGCGCGCACGTCCACCACACTGCGGTGGTTGGGACTCTCACTGGCGGTGGTGATCTCGGCGGTCACGCCGCGGTCCTTGGCCAGCGCGGGCGCGTTGACGAAGGTCACCTGCTCGTCGACGACGGCCGAGAACAGGCCGCGCAGCGCCGACAGGCGCAGGATCTCGACATCTTCGGATGCCAGCTCGCCACGGACCTGGACGGTCAACGACACCGGTGCGGCCTCGGCGAGCGAGCCGACCAGCAGGCCGAGCTTGCGGACCAGGTCCAGCCACGGCGCCACTTCCTCGCCGACGGCTCCCCCGCCGACGTTGACCGCGTCGGGCACGAACTCGCCGGCCAGCGCCAGCTTCACGCTGGCGGCCACATCCGTGCCCGCCCGGTCCTGGGCCTCGGCGGTCGACGCACCGAGGTGCGGGGTGACCACGACCTGCGGCAGTTCGAACAGCGGGCTGTCGGTGCACGGCTCGGTGGAGAACACGTCCAGGCCTGCGCCGCGGACGTGCCCGCTGGTGATCGCATCGGCGAGCGCCTGCTCATCGATGAGGCCACCACGGGCGGCGTTGACGATGATGACGCCGGGCTTGGTCTTGGCGAGGTTCTCCTTGCCGAGCAGACCCGCGGTCTCCTTGGTCTTGGGCAGGTGCACCGAGATGAAGTCGGCCCGGCTCAGCAGCTCGTCGAGGCTGACCAGTTCGATGCCGATCTGCGCGGCGCGCGCCGAGGACACATAGGGGTCATAGGCCAGGATGTGGGTGCCGAACGCGGCCAGCCGCGCGGCGACGAGCTGGCCGATACGGCCCAGCCCGACCACGCCGACGGTCTTGCCGAAGATCTCGGTGCCCGAGAACGACGACCGCTTCCAGGTGTGCTCACGCAGCGTGGCGTCGGCGGCGGGCACCTGGCGCGCGGCCGACAGCAGCAGGGCCAGCGCGTGCTCGGCGGCGCTGTGGATATTGGAGGTCGGCGCATTCACGACCAGGACACCGCGTGCGGTGGCCGCGTCGACGTCGACATTGTCCAGGCCGACACCGGCGCGCGCGACGATCTTCAGTTTGGGCGCGGCGGCGATGACTTCGGCGTCGACCGTGGTTGCCGAACGCACCAGCAGTGCGTCGGCGTCGGCGACGGCCTCCAGCAGTTTCGGGCGGTCCGGGCCGTCGACCCAACGGACCTCGACCTGGTCGCCGAGGGCGGCGACGGTCGACTCGGCAAGCTTGTCGGCGATCAGAACAACGGGAAGACTCACGGCGCTACAGCCTAGTGTGTGCCCGTCGCGCTACCACAGGCCACGTGCACTCGGCGGCGATGATGTCTACTGATGTGGTGGACGTCACCGTCGTCGGAAGTGGCCCCAACGGGCTGACCGCAGCCGTCATCCTGGCCCGGGCCGGGTTGGCCGTGCGGGTCATCGAAGCGCAGAGCACCGCGGGCGGCGGCGCACGCACCGTGGCCGACCCCGAGTTCGACGGTGTCCGCCACGACATCTGTTCGGCGGTGCACCCGCTGGCCCTGGCATCGCCGTTCTTCGCCGCCTACGACCTGCAGGCCCGCGGTGTGCAGTTGTCGGTCCCGGAGATCTCCTACGCCAACCCGTTCACCGACCGGCCGGCGGCGATCGGCTACCGCGATATCGAGCGCACCGCCGCCGAACTGTCCGACGGCGAATCCTGGCGGCGACTGCTCGGACCGCTCGCCGCCGACTGCGACGGCGTCGTCGGATTGCTGCTCGGCGACAAACGGTCGCTGCCGCCGTCGATCCCCGCCGCACTGAAGGTGGCACCCCGGCTACTCACCCAGGGCAGCCCGCTGTGGGGCGCGCTCAAGGGTGAGGATGCCCGCGCACTGTTCACCGGTGTTGCCGCACACACCATCTCGCAGATGCCGTCACTGGTTGCCTCCGGGGCAGGTCTGATGCTCGCCACCCTCGGGCATGCGGTCGGCTGGCCGATTCCGGTCGGCGGGTCGCAGGCCATCCCGGACGCCCTGATCGCCGATCTGCTGGACCACGGCGGCGAACTCGTTCTCGGCGAGGAAGTCACCGCACCGCCGGGAGGCGTGGTGCTCTACGACACCGCACCGACGGCCCTGCTGTCCATCTACGGCTCGACGCTGCCCCCTCGGTACGCAAAGGCCTTGCAGCGCTACACCTATGGGCCCGGCGTCGCCAAGGTCGACTTCGTGCTCTCGGGCGAAATCCCCTGGCATGACCCGCGTCTGGCGCAGGCCCCGACGCTGCACCTGGGTGGGAGCCGGTCGCAGATGGCACTGGCCGAATCCGAGATCGCCGCCGGCAGACACGCGCAGTGGCCGATGGTGCTGGCGGCCCTGCCCCATATCGCCGACCCTGCCCGCATCGACAGCCACGGCCGCCGGCCGCTGTGGGCGTACGCCCATGTCCCGGCGGGTTCCACGGTGGACATGGGCGAGGCCGTCACCGATGTCTTCGAGCGGTTCGCCCCCGGATTCCGTGATGTGGTGGTTGCGGTGCGCAGCCTGCCGGCCGCGCGGCTGGCCGATCACAACGCCAACCTGGTCGGCGGGGATATCGGCGTCGGCGGCAACAACATGGTCAGCGCGATCGCCGGCCCCACCCCGCGGATCAACCCGTGGTCCACCCCGATTCCGAAGGCCTATCTGTGTTCCTCGGCCGCCCCACCCGGCGGCGGCGTGCACGGGATGGCCGGTTTCTACGCCGCGCGGACCGTGCTGAAACGTGAGTTCGGCATCCGGGAGCTTCCTAAACTGGCCCCATGACCAAACTCGCCGTCATCTACTACTCGGCCACCGGGCACGGCACCTCGATGGCGGCGCGGGTGTCCGCCGCCGCCGAGGCGGCGGGCGCCGAGGTGCGCACCCGCCACGTCACCGAGACCAACGACCCCGCGTCGTTCGCCCAGAACCCGGCATGGACTGCCAATTATCAGGCCACCAAGGACCTGCCGGCCGCGACCGGCGAGGACATCGTGTGGGCCGACGCGGTGATCTTCGGCTCCCCCACCCGATTCGGCTCGCCGGCGGCACCGCTGCGGGCGTTCCTGGACTCGCTCGGCGGCCTCTGGTCCGAAGGCAAGCTGGCCGACAAGGTCTACGCCGCGTTCACCTCCACCCAGACCGCGCACGGCGGCCAGGAGTCCACACTGCTGAATCTCTATGTGACGCTGATGCATTTCGGCGGGATCATCGTGCCGCCGGGATACACCGATCCGGTGAAGTTCGCCGACGGCAATCCCTATGGGGCCGGCCTGATCGCCAATCGCGACAACGTCACCGAGTTCGACGAGGCCACCAATGACGCGCTCGATCACCTGGCGCGCCGCGTGGTCGGCATCGCCGGCAGGCTCGGTGACTGAAAGACTGCACAGCCGGGTATCCCGCCGGAATGAGCGAATCATTCAAGAAGGGCGACAAGGTGTCGTGGCAGAGCCACGGCACCACCGTGCCCGGCACTGTTGAAGAGAAGATCACCTCCGAGACCGAAGCCGCCGGTCGCACGGTGAAGGCCAGCAAGGACGAACCGCAGTACCGGGTCACCAGCGACAAGAGCGGCCGCGACGCGGTGCACACACCCGAGGCACTGAAGAAGCGCTCGTCATGACCGCGTCGGTCGATGACGCGCACGCCCGGCCACCGGGCACCTCCGATGACACCGTCGAGGCGGTCGGCAAGGTGTCCGAGGCGCTGGAATACGTCGAACGGGCCCGCGGGCATCTGTACTCGTTCCATCAGCTGATGGGGCACGCCGACCTGCTGCTCGGCTCGGCCGCCGATGCCCTGCGCGACGCCGGGCACGACGGGATCGCCGATCGGCTGACCGAGGACATGGTCGGCCGCAACGTCATTCGCGGTCGCTGGACGTTCCAGGTGGTCGAGGAATTCGACGACGTCTACTGGTCACGGCTACGCGACCACGAGAAGAAGGTCCGCGACGAGCTGATGGGCGGCAAGCGGCATGTGTTCGAAGCGGAGATGAAAGAGGACCGGCGCACCAAGGGCCGGGACGGTCACGAGGCGACGCCGTGACCGATGACGATCAGAACACCTGGGAAGAGTTCCACGATGTCGTCAACATGACAGCGGGTGAGCTGGACAAATTTCTGAAGTCCGATGACTCCAAGAAGGTCGGACAGAAGAAGGACGGCGGCGAGTCCACCGGGCACGAGAGCGGCCGGCGCATCGTGGAGTTGTTGCGGACCAAGAAGGACGATCTGAGCGACGCCGACTATGCGCACATGCGCAAGGTGGTCGGTTACTGCCGCCGACATCTTGCGCAGCGCCCCGAGGGTGACGTCGAGGACAGTGCCTGGCGGTATTCACTGATGAATTGGGGCCACGACCCGACCAAAAAATAGCGATTTGTGGAGTCTCAGCCGTAATCAGTACTATGTGGTGTCTCGGGACATCGTTGACACTTATGTCTCGGGACATCGCTGACACCTATGGTGCCGGTTGGGGTTCTCGGGTGCGATAGCTTCTGGTGTTCTTGTCGCCAGGTTGGTACTTGCGGGTGGGGTCGACAGTGAGTGTCCGGACCAGGCGGTTGCCGCTGAAGATGATGATGTGCTCGCCGTCGCGGATGCTGTCGCACGTGTGGCCGGCCCACCGTAAGCCGACGTTGACGTCGTAGGGCGCCACGAAGAGCCGTCCGGTTTTACGGTCGACGGTGTGTCGGGACACGAATACCGGTGCAGGCAGTGGTCGGTCGATGGGACGGGCTGCGGCTGTGGCGTGAAAGGCCTCAGCCGGGGTCGCTCCTTTGAGCGCGCGGTGGGGCCGGTGGTGGTTGTAGAAGCCGCGGAACTGCTCGAGTAGATCGTTGAGGTCATCGATGGTGGCTGCTGGGTCGCGCGCGTTGAGCCACTTTTTCAGTGTCTGCCAGAACCGTTCGATCTTGCCGCAGGTCTGCGGATGAAAGGGCGCGGAGTTGATGGTGCGCACACCAAGGGCTCGTAGGTTGCGCTCGAACGCGGATTCATGCGCGTGGAATCTTCCGGTGTAGACGATTCCGTTGTCCGACAATGACATCGACGGCACACCACACTCGGCTATGCCAGCGATGATGACCGACCAGACGAGGTCACCGTCGGCGTCACCGCGAGCTGCGCGCAATCCCACCAGGTAGCGGGAGTGATCATCGAGGGTGCCCGCGATGGCCACCGCGCTGCCATCCGCCAGTGACCATTGGGTCCAATCGGACTGCCAACATTCGTTGGGCCGGGCGAAGGTGAACCGTTTGGTCGCCGACTTGGGACGCTTCTGGGGCTGCGGGGTGATCGCTCCACGGCGGGTCAAGATCTGCCAGACCGTCGATGGCGAGGGCACTGAGTGTATTCCGTCGCGTTGCAGCGCCCACACAATCGACTGGGCACCATGATCTTTGCCCGCTTCGAGCAATTGTTTGCGCCGCCGCAGCACAAGATCTTCGATCTCGGGGGAAGTCTGACCCGGTGAGGTCAACGGGCGGCGCGAACGATCGCGTAGCCCGTCAACCCCTTCGTCCTGGAAGCGCTGACGATACTTGTAGAACGTCTGTCGACTGATCTGCTCCTGGCGGCAGAACTGCGCCACGTTTTCTATCTGCCCGGCCAGCGCCGCAGCCATACGAATGTCCATCGCCGTCACCTTCTGGGCCATGAACCATGCTGGTCCACGCCCTACTCAGGTGTCAGCGATGTCCCGAGACATATCAGTGTCAGCGATGTCTCCGAACAGCACACCGTAATCAGTACTACTGAGACTCCACAAATCGCGGGAAACTAAGCGGTCTCGGTGATCGGCCGGTCGACCCAGCTCATCAGGTCGCGCAGCTTCTTGCCGGTGACCTCGATGGGGTGCTCGGCGTTCGCCTTGCGCAGGCCCTCGAGCTCGGTGTTGCCGTTCTCGACGTTGGCGACCAGACGCTTGACGAAGCTGCCGTCCTGGATGTCCTTGAGGATGGCGCGCATGCGCTCCTTGGTGTCGGCGTCGATGACGCGCGGCCCGGAGATGTAGCCGCCGAACTCCGCGGTGTCGGACACCGAGTAGTTCATCCGGGCGATGCCGCCCTCGTAGATCAGGTCGACGATCAGCTTGAGCTCGTGCAGTACCTCGAAGTAGGCCATCTCGGGGGCGTAACCGGCCTCGACCATGACCTCGAAACCGGTCTTGATGAGCTCTTCGGTGCCACCGCACAGCACGGCCTGCTCACCGAACAGGTCGGTCTCGGTCTCTTCCTTGAAGGTGGTCTTGATGACACCGGCACGGGCGCCACCGATGGCCGCGGCGTAGGAGAGCGCCAGCGCCTGGCCCTCACCCTTGGGGTCCTGCGCGACGGCGATCAGGGCGGGCACACCCTTGCCGTCGACGAACTGCCGACGCACCAGGTGGCCGGGGCCCTTGGGGGCGACCATGCCGACGGTGATGTTCTCGGCCGGCTTGATCAGGCCGAAGTGGATGTTGAGGCCGTGCCCGAAGAACAGCGCGTTGCCGTCTTCCAGGTTGGGCTCGATGTCCTTGGTGAAGATCTCGGCCTGCGCGGTGTCGGGTGCGAGCACCATGATCACATCGGCCCACTTGGCGACCTCGGCCGGCGTGCCGACCTCCAGGCCCTGCTCCTCGACCTTGACGCGGGACTTCGAGCCCTCCTTCAGGCCCACCTTGACCTGCACGCCCGAGTCACGCAGCGACAGCGAATGGGCGTGGCCCTGGCTGCCATAGCCGATCACCGCGACCTTGCGGCCCTGGATGATCGACAGATCCGCGTCGTCGTCGTAGAACAGTTCGATTGCCACTGAATTTCCTTCTCTTTTGTCTCTTTGATTCGTTGGTGAAGCTATTTGGCGGTGCCGATACCGCGCGGTCCGCGCGACAGCGAGACGATGCCGGACTGCACGATTTCCCGAATACCGTACGGCTCGAGCACCCGCAGGAATGCCTCGAGCTTCTCCGGCGTCCCGGTGGCCTCGATGGTCAGCGACTCGGTGGACACGTCCACCACCTTGGCACGGAACAAGTTGACCGCTTCAATCACCTGGCTGCGGGTGGTCGCATCGGTACGCACCTTGATGAGCGCGAGCTCACGAGACACCGACTGATCCTCGTCCTGTTCGACGATCTTGATCACGTTGATCAGCTTGTTGAGCTGCTTGGTGACCTGCTCGAGCGGGAAGTCCTCGACCTCGACGACGATCGTCATCCGGGACAGGTGCTTCTGTTCGGTGGCGCCGACGGCGAGGCTCTGGATGTTGAAGCCGCGCCGGGAGAACAGCGCCGCGACGCGGGCCAGCACACCGGGTTTGTCCTCGACGAGCACCGACAGCGTGTGGGTGGAGATGGTCATCAGGCGTGCCCCTCTTCCGAATCGAACAGCGGACGGATGCCGCGGGCGGCCTGGATCTCGTCATTGCTGGTGCCCGCGGCGACCATCGGCCACACCTGGGCGTCGGCGCCGACGATGAAGTCGATGACCACGGGCCGGTCGTTGATGGCACGCGCCTGGTTGATGACGTCTTCGACGTCTTCTGCACGCTCACAACGCAATCCGACGCACCCCAGCGCCTCGGCCAGCTTCACGAAATCCGGGATCCGGTGGCTGTGCGTGGACAGGTTGGTCTGGCTGTAGCGCTCTCCGTAGAAGAGCGTCTGCCACTGCCGCACCATGCCCAGGTTGCCGTTGTTGATCAGCGCGACCTTGATGGGCGCACCCTCCAGCGCGCAGGTGGCCAGCTCCTGATTGGTCATCTGGAAGCAGCCGTCACCGTCGATCGCCCACACCTCGGCCTCGGGCCGGGCGAACTTGGCGCCCATCGCCGCGGGGATCGCGTAGCCCATGGTGCCCAGACCACCGGAGTTCAGCCAGGTCTTGGGGTTCTCGTACTTCACGAACTGCGCGGCCCACATCTGGTGCTGGCCGACGCCGGCGACGTAGAGCGCCTCCGGGCCGGCGATCTGGCCCAGCTTCTCGATGACGAGCTCCGGGCTCAGGCTGCCGTCGCTCTGCGGGCCGTAGCTCAGCGGGAAGGTCGCCTTGATGCTCGACAGGTACTCCCACCAGTTGTCCAGCTTCAGCGACGCCGCATTGACGTCATCACGGCGCAGGATCTCCAGCAGATCGGTGATGACATTCTTCACATCGCCCACGATCGGCACATCGGCGTGCCGGTTCTTGCCGATCTCGGCGGGATCGATGTCGGCGTGGATCACCTTGGCGTCGGGGGCGAAAGAATCCAGCTTGCCGGTGACACGATCATCGAAGCGGGTACCCAGCGCGATCAGCAGATCGCTCTTCTGCAGCGCGGCCACTGCCGAGACGGTGCCGTGCATACCGGGCATACCCATGTGCTGCGGGTGGCTGTCCGGGAACGCGCCGCGGGCCATCAGGGTCGTGACCACCGGGATACCGGTCAGCTCGGCCAGCTCCATCAGTTCCTCGGTCGCCTCACCGCGGATGACACCGCCACCGACATAGAGCACCGGCTTACGTGCCTCGGCGATCAGCTTGGCGGCCTCACGCACCTGGCGGCTGTGCGGTTTGGTGTTGGGTTTGTAGCCCGGCAGATCCATCACCGGAGGCCACGAGAAGGTGCACTCGCCCTGCAGGATGTCCTTCGGGACGTCGACGAGCACCGCACCGGGGCGTCCCGACCCCGCGATGTGGAACGCCTCGGCGATCACCCGCGGGATGTCGTCACCCTCGCGCACCAGGAAGTTGTGCTTGGTGACCGGCATGGTCATCCCGGTGATATCGGCTTCCTGGAAGGCGTCGGTGCCGATCAGGGCGCGCCCGACCTGACCGGTGATCGCCACGACCGGGATGGAATCCATCTGGGCATCGGCCAGCGGGGTCACCAGGTTGGTCGCACCCGGACCCGAGGTGGCCATCATCACGCCGACCTTGCCGGTGGCATGGGCGTAGCCGCTGGCCGCGTGCCCGGCGCCCTGCTCATGGCGCACCAGCACATGGCGCAGCTTCTTCGAGTCATAGAGCGGGTCGTAGACGGGCAGCACGGCGCCACCGGGGATGCCGAAGATGATCTCTACACCGATCTCTTCGAGCGAGCGCACGACCGACTGCGCGCCGGTCATCTTTTGTGGTGCAACAACATTGGTCTTCGGCTCCGCCTTGGCAGGGGCCTTGACGCCGTTCGCGCGCTGGGTGGACTCCGGCGGCCGCGTGGTGGGTGCGCTCACTTTTTCCTCATTGATCTGGTTCGGTCCGGTTGCTTCTGTGGTGTTGTGACGTTCTGTGACAGCAAAAAACCCCCGTCAGCGGAGTCCGCTGTACGAGGGTTGGCGCGTCGATGCTGTTGGCTAAGCCCGGCAGAGAGCTAGCGCGGCATCAACGCGCCAACCAATTACTACGAGCTTGTCCGGGGTGTACATAGACCTTGACGGTAGCCGCCGTACTGCTCAAAGGTCAAATTGCCCATCCCGATCCACGACGCCGGCGCCCCTCGCGGAAAAGCCGGTCCCACCGGCGATGAGAAGATGTCGGGGTGAGTGACCCCTCCCCGCTTGTCATCCGCATCTCCCCGATGGCCCACTTCGCGGTGTTCTTTCTGTTCCTCGGGCTGGCGGCGCTGGTGTTCGTGTGGCCGAGCTGGACGCAGATCCTGTTCGTGATCCCGGTGCTGGTGTCGGCGGCCGTCGTGCGCTATCGCACGGTGGCCGACCGCGAAAAGGTGACCTCAAGGACGTTGCTGAGCAGCCGGACGGTGCCGTGGACCGAGATCGACGGCCTGCGCTTCAACCGGTCCTCCTGGGCCAGGGCCCGCCTCACCGATGGCAGCGAATTGACCTTGCCCGCAGTGACGTTCGCGACCCTTCCGCTGCTGACACAGGTCAGCGGTGGACGGGTTCCGAACCCCTATGAGTGAGCGGCGCTACCCCAGCGGGTTGGCGCCGTTGAGCAGCACCCACATACCGATGCCGACACCGATGCCGAGCAGCAGCGCCAGGAACGATCCGACAAACGGGCGCCGGGACCACCCGCGGCCGGCATCGAGGCCGTAGCGCCCGGGACCGGTCAGGGTCAGCGCGGCGGCGACCAGCACCAGGGTCGCCTGGTGCTCGTGCCCGGTCGGGATGACGAAATCGACGAAGCTGACCCCGGGTTCGGCGGCGATGGAAGCCAGCAGCGCATTGACCGAGTAGGCCAGCGCGGCGGCCGCGGCCAGCGGCGTGAACAGGCCGAGCACCAGCAGCAGCCCGGCAGCGACCTGCGCTCCGGCGCCGACATAGGTCAGCAGGCCGGCGTGCTGGTAGCCGAGGTCGGCCAGCGAGCCCTCGAAAC
Organism: Mycolicibacterium frederiksbergense; assembly: GCA_030499155.1. Lineage (GTDB taxonomy): Bacteria > Actinomycetota > Actinomycetes > Mycobacteriales > Mycobacteriaceae > Mycobacterium > Mycobacterium frederiksbergense_A. Next base: position 5,330,022 of record JAUKNU010000001.1, read on the forward strand.
CGCTCAGGCCCGCGCCGCCCCACCAGCCGAAGATCTTCTGCAGGCCGTGCACGATCAGCAGTGCGCCCAGGCCGACCCGCAGCAGCATCAAGCCCAGGTCGGTGGTGCCACGGCGGCCGGCATGACGAATCTGCTGCTCGGCGTCGTAGGGGCCGATCTCGGTCGGGGCGGCCGGTGCCGCGGCATACGGGTTGGGCTGCGCCGGCGACACATAGGGCAGCGGCTCGGGGTCGTTCAGCAGCCCGAACGGCGACTGGTCGGGCTTGGATGAGCCATCGACGTCATAGCGCGGGATGGCAGTGGTTTCGAAGTCTCCCCCGTAGGTCGACGAGGGGAGGTCTTCTTCGGGGTCGACCAACTGTGCCGACGCCGGCCGTTGCCAGTCGGTCAGGTTCTGAGGTTCAGCGGTCACGAATGCCAGCGTAAGTGCAAGTCACCGCAGAACAAGGGATTGGCGCGGCGCATTGTGCAGCGTATCCACACCGTTGCCGAGTTGTGACACACCGGCTCGTTCCGCCCGGGACGAGCGCAGCGACGGGGAGCAACAGAGGCCTTCGTGGCGCGCACTGCCCGCCGATCCGTAATCTGGCCAGCATGAGACTGGGCGGACCGACGCGGAGCATGCCGGTGCGACTGGCCGTGGTGCTGTGCGCGGCATTGCTGGTCGGTTCGGGATGCGCGCGGTTCGACGACGCCCAGTCCCAGCCGTTCACCACCCAACCCGCGATGACGCCTCCACCGCCGACCAAACCCGAGCCCCCACCACCGCTGCCGGCCACACCATTCCCGAAGGAGTGCAAGGCCACCGGGGTCATGCAGGGCTGTCTGGCGAGCACCAGCGGACTGATCATGGGCGGCGACAGCCAGTCGGCGCTGGTCGCCGAGCGCACCACCGGGGTGGTCAAAGAGGTGTCGACGAAGGCCGAGCCCGTCGTCAAGCTCGTCATCCCGGTCGATCCGGCCGGCGACGGCGGCCTGCTCGACATCATCAAGTCACCGACCTACGCCCAGGACCGGCTGATGTACGCCTACATCAGCACGCCCACCGACAACCGTGTCGTGCGCATCGCCGACGGTGATCCGCCCAAGCCGATCCTCACCGGGATCCCGAAGGGACCGACCGGCAACGCCGGGGCGCTGGTCTTCACCAGCCCGACCACTCTGGTGGTGCTGACCGGTGACGCCGGCGACCCGGCGCAGGCCGCCGATCCCGCCTCGCTGGCGGGCAAGGTGCTGCGCATCGAGCAGCCCACGACCGTCGATCAGGCGCCGCAGACGACTGCGCTGTCCGGGATGGGTGCCGGCGGCAGCATGTGCGTCGATCCGGCCGACGGTGCGCTCTACATCACCGACCGCACCCCGACAGCGGACCGGGTGCAGCGCATCACCAAGGATTCCAGCGTCTCGACGGTGTGGACGTGGCCGGACCGCCCCGGGGTGGCCGGCTGCGCCGCGCTCGACGGCACCGTGCTGGTGAACCTGGTGAACACCAAGCAGACAGTGGCGCTGCGGTTGGCGCCCGATACCGGCGCGGTCACCGGAGAGCCCGAGGTGGTCCGCCAGGACCAGCACGGTCACGCGTGGGCACTCGCGGTCTCCCCGGACGGCAACATCTGGGGCGCCACGGTGAACAAGACCGCCGGCGAGGCCGGGAGTTTCGACGATGTGGTCTTCCCGCTGTTCCCGTCCGGTGGCGGGTTCCCCCGCAGCAACGCCGACAAGACGTAGCGACTGCCGCGCGAGTTCGAAAAACTCTGCTCACTGTGGTCCCGCCTGCCACATTCCGGCGTTTTTGTCGGACTGTCGAACTAGTGTTCGAGACATGGATGGCGGTCTGCTCACCGATCTGGTGGCCTTGCTCGACAAGGTCACCAGCATCGGGTTCGACCGCGCCACCCCGGCCGAATTGCTCGGCTTCGAATCCGCCTTGGAAGATCTCGCCCGACGCATCCCCGCCGTCGAACATCGACTGCTGGGTCCTCGCCGCTCGGTGACCGGGCAGGGCTTGCCGCCGAAGTATCCGCACACCGCGGGCGCCCAAGCTGCCGGGGCGATCACCGCCGAACACGTGCGCATCGTCACCGCCACGATGGCCACAATGCCGACCCATATCGACGCTGCAACCCGTGCAGACGCCGAGGCCACCCTGGCTCAGATCGCTTGCGAACAAACCCCCGAAGCCCTACGCAAGGCCGCCAACCACCTGCTGGACGTCCTCGACCCCGACGGACCCGAACCCAACGATGACGAGGTCCAACAACGCCGTCGCGACCGTCGCGACTGCGTCCTCAGTGAGCAGGACTCCGACGGCATGTCCGAGATGCGGCTGGCAATCACCCCTGAATTCCGGGCCTACCTGGGACCGGTCTTCGCCAAATTCGCCGGCAAGGGCATGTGCAACCCGGACAACGACACCGCCTGCACCACGGGAACTCCCAGCCAGGATCACATCGACACCGACACCCGCACCACCGGGCAACGCCAACATGACGCGCTGATGACCCTCGCTCGCGGCGCCCTGACCTCCGGGCGACTCGGCGACCACAACGGGCTGCCCGTCACCGTCGTCATCGGAATCGGCGCCGCCGAACTCGACGCCGGCACCGGACACGCCGCCGACGGCACCAAGGTCCCGACCCGAGATGTCATCCGTCTGGCCTCCCACGCCTACCTGTGCCTGACCGTGTTCGACAATGTCACCGGAAGAGTTCTGGACTTCGGGCGCACCAAACGCTGCGCCACCGTCGACCAGCGCCTCGTCCTGACCTACCTCCAACGCGGGTGCACGTTCCCCGGCTGCCGGGTCCCCGCCTACGGCTGCCAGGTCCACCACGCCGTCAGAGACTTCGCAAAAAACGGCCGGACGAATATCGACGAACTCGCCCTGGCCTGCGGTGTGCACAACAGGCTCGTCACCGAAGGCGGATGGACCACCACCATCGCAGCCGACGGCACCGTGCACTGGCATCCACCCGCAGCTCTCGACACCGCCGGACCGCGGACGAATTTGTTCCATCATCCAGACAAGATGCTGGCCAAGCGGCCGCTGGAGACGTACGCAACCACAAAACGCAGACCCGGAGCAGAGGAACAAGACCCATGACCGGGGTCAGCACCTGACCGGTGTCAGCGCCACATTCAGGAGCAGGCGGCCAACACCAGTTCACGCACCCGTGCGGCGTCTGCCTGCCCCTTGGTCGCCTTCATCACCGCGCCGACGATCGCGCCGGCGGCAGCCACCTTGCCGCCGCGGATCTTCTCGGCGATATCGGGTTGCGCGGCCAACGCCTCATCGACGGCGGCCTGGATCAGCGAATCGTCGCGCACCACGACCAGACCGCGGTCGTTCATCACCTGCTCGGGCTCACCCTCACCGGCCAGCACGCCCTCGATGACCTGGCGGGCCAGCTTGTTCGACAGCTTGCCCTCGTCGACGAGCTTCACCACCGCGGCCACCTGGGTGGGCGTGATCGGCAGCGCCTCCAGGTCGACCTCTTGTTCGTTGGCCTTCTGCACCAGGAAGTTTCCCCACCAGGCGCGGGCGGCCTCGCTGGACGCACCCTGGGCCACGGTCGCGGCCACCAGGTCGATCGCGCCGTTGTTGACCAGGTCGCGCATCACCTCATCGGAGATGCCCCACTCCTGCTGGACGCGGTTGCGCACCAGCCACGGAAGCTCCGGGATGGTGGCGCGCAACCGCTCCACCAGCTCGGCCGACGGCGCCACCGGCTCCAGGTCGGGCTCCGGGAAGTACCGGTAGTCCTGCGCGGTCTCCTTGCTGCGCCCGGCGTTGGTGTGGCCGTCCTCGTGGAAGTGCCGGGTCTCCTGGGTGACGGTGCCACCGGAGCGCAGCACCGCCGCCTGCCGGCGCATCTCGTAGCGGACGGCGACCTCGACGCTCTTGAGCGAGTTGACGTTCTTGGTCTCGGTGCGGGTTCCGAATTCCTTGGCGCCCTTGGGTTTCAGCGACAGGTTGGCATCGCAGCGCATCGACCCCTGGTCCATCCGCACATCGGAGACATCCAGTCCGCGCAGCAGATCGCGCAGCGCGGTCACATACGCCCGCGCGATCTCCGGGGCTCGTTCGCCGGTGCCCTCGATGGGGCGGGTGACGATCTCGATGAGCGGCACACCGGCCCGGTTGAAGTCGGCGAGCGAGGTGGTCGCACCGGAGATCCGGCCGGTGTCACTGCCCAGGTGGGTGAGCTTGCCGGTGTCCTCCTCCATGTGCGCACGCTCGATCTCGATCCGCCAGGTGGTGCCGTCGTCGAGCGGCACGTCCAGGTAGCCGTCGATCGCGATCGGCTCGTCGTACTGGCTGATCTGGTAGTTCTTCGGCTGATCGGGATAGAAGTAGTTCTTCCTGGCGAAACGCCCCCACGGTGCGATATCGCAGTTGAGCGCCAACCCGATCCGGATCGCCGATTCCACCGCGGCCTGGTTGAGCACCGGCAGCGAGCCGGGCAGGCCCAGGCACACCGGGCACACCTGGGTGTTGGGCTCGGCGCCGAACCTGTTGGCGCACGGGCAGAACATCTTGGTGGCGGTGGACAGCTCGACGTGCACTTCCATGCCCATCACGGGGTCGAACTCGGCGATGACGTCGTCGTAGTCAAGAAGTTCGGCAGTATCGACAGACATGCACCGATCCTAATGGGGCCGGTCAGCGTCACGTCATGGTGGCGACGTTGCGCCAGAAGTTCTGCAGGCTGTCGGTGCCCCCGAACAGGGTGGTGAAGTTGGTGGAGTCGACCAGCACGATATGACCGGACCGCGCCCCGGTCGGCGGCATCGAGATCAGCGCGTTGAATTCGGTGTGGCCGGCCGCGGTGAACGGGTGCGGGCGGTCCGGATCGACCCGCTGCCTGCCGAGGACCCGCAGCTCCTGGCTTTCCGGCACGGTCAGTTCGTAATGCGGCAGGTGCGGGTGGAAGTTGAACGTGGTGACACCGGCGAGCAGGCCGCTCGTGTCGAGATCGTGGAAGGCGGTCAGTGGCGCGATCTGGTTGGTGGTGCCCTCGACGACGGCCGGGCGCAGCCCCCAGGTGTTGTGCACCGGCACGCCCAGCGCCGCCATCAGCGACCGGGTGTACTGGCTGAAACGCTGCTGTCTGGGCACCAACCGGTCGCCGTGATGCAGGTACTCGACCTGACGCTGGGCGTAGTCGTCGGTGAAACCGACGTCATGGTGCGGCGCCAGCACCAGGCAGGTGCCCTCCCGTTGCAGCCATCGGCCGATCGCGGCGATCTCCTCGGGGTCGGCGTCCTGTTCCGAGGGCAGGTGGTCGAGCCCGAACACCATCAGGGTGTCGGTATCGGCCAGGATGCGTTCGTCGATCGGCAACCGGTAGCCGGCCTGGTCGATGCGCTGAAACACCGCCACCGGATGCCCGGTCGCCTCCTCGGCGAGGGCCTGGAACGCCAGCGTGGACCGGTGGAAGAGTTCGAGTGTGCCGGGGATGCCCTGCAGGAAGTTCGCCGCATCGTATTCGGGTGTCTCGTAGGCCGGCCACAGCACGTTGCGGACTTCGGTGATGGTCGAGAACCGGTTGGCCATTTCCGCCGGGGCGCGTTGAGCCTCCCAGGGATAGCTCCACGTCCAGTAGATGCTGACCCGGCGCCGCCCGTTGTGTGGGCGCGCCAGATGGGTCTGGTTGTAGGTGCGCGCGGCGGTCATGTCAATCCCCGGTGCCCAGGTCCACCAGATACCTCATGGCCGAGATCCCCGGCAGAAAGAAGTACGCCCCACCGGTGAGCGTGGTGAAGGCCGGCAAACCCTTGTGCACCTTGCGGATCGGACGTTTGGGGACCGTGAAGTCCAGGGTGCCGTCCTGGGCGCCGCAAATCGGATCGTGTTCGTTGCCCAACTCGTGGAAGGCCTTGTCATTGATCCAGACGTTCTGCGCGAACTCGAACTGGCGCACCAGATCCGCACAGATGATGAAGGCCGCGATACCGCGCTCGATGCCATCCTCGGGCGCACCGTCGGGCAGTGCCGGGCCGTAGGTCGCACCGCGCCGGATCATCCGGCGGCGGTTCATGTAGTGCGCCGTGTCGCGCGGGTTGAGCCGACGGGCGTGCGAACCCAACGGGCAGGCATACCCGTGCGGATCCATCTCCTGGTAGTTGAAGTCGTTGTTGCGCATCGGGTCCGCGCCCAACTCCGGGTCGTCGCGCTCGGGTGCGAGCACCAGCGGGGCACCGCTGCGCCAGCGACCCATGAACTTGGCTGCCAACAGTTCCTGCTCCTGCGGGGTCTCCGCGTGATCGCTCAGGTAGTCACGAAACGTGCCGACGTGCTCCTGCAGCCTGCGGTAGGCCATGAAACTGCCGTTACGCGACAAGACCTCGGGCTGAGGAAGATTCGCCACCGGACCGTTCTCATCGGGGTAACCGAGGATGAACTCCCCCGCCTCCAGCGCGTCGCCGGATCCCGGGGTCGGCTCCTCGCCCGATCCCTTCATGACCGGCTGGGACAGCCGGTCCCGGAAGCCGAAATGATCGTGGGCGTAGTCGAATGGCGGCGAGGCGTTCAGGTCGAGGTGGGACAGGCTGCGCACACCATCGGTGCGGGCGAGCAGCTTGTCGTGTTCCTCGATGGAGCGGGCACACTGCTCATCGGTGCGGGAGAACAGGATTGCGATGGCATGCACATCGTCGCCGGCCAGCCCGCCGAGCCAGTGCTCGGGCGCACTGGCCCCGGTGTCACCGAGAATGGCGGCCCTGGCTGCCATTCCTTCGCGGAACGCCTCGGGAAAGGTGGCCAGCGATTCATCGGGCACGCCGAGCGCGCGCAGGCCGCTCCAGGTGAATGCCAGGGTGACCCACCGGTCCGATTCGTCGAGCGTCGTTGTCGCGTCCGTCGCGGACTGCACCCGATCCAGCAGCGCGGTCAGCCAGGCGCGCCCGCCCGCCGGGGTGTCGAACGTCAGGAACTCGTAACGCCCGGTGATGGCCGGCGTCCTGGTCAGCAGGATGTGCTGGATGTCGCCGAACTCGAGCGTCTGGGTCACTGCATCTGGTCGAGCATGTCCGAGAAGGCGGCCTTGAGCTTGAGCGCCTTCTTGATCTCGTCGGCGGTGACGTAGGGGTATTCGCCGTACTCCAGGAAGCTCGGCTGCTGGTGGTCGCGGACGAACTGGATGAACGCCTCCGGGTTCTCCTTCCAGTCCTCCGGAAACCCTTCGAGTTGGGTGAAGATCGTCGTGATACCCGTCGCGCTGAACAGCTGGACGGCATCCTCGGTGTATTTGTCGAAGTCGGTGTCGAAGATGCCCATGTACTGGAAATGCAGACCGGAACCGATGTCGAAGAGATTCCAGCGTAGATAGTGCAACCGCAACGGCGCCAGCGCGTCCGGGCTGGCCGCGATGGTCTCTTCGATCGTCTTACCGTAGGCGCGGACCGCCTCCTCGCGGCCTTCTTTCACCTTCGCGATGATGGAGAAGCCGTGGCACGCCGGCGTCCTGGGGTAGACCGGGCCGTAGCGTCCGCGCTCCAGCTCGAAATAGCCCTCCTTGGGGATGGCCATCGCGGCCGGCTTGGTCCAGTCGTCATTACCTGCAGCCATGTCGGCGACCTCCCCGATTCGGTGCCTCGGACGCTACACCCGGGCAGTCGTTTCGGCGGCCGAACGGCACGGGGGGTAAAGACCCACACGGAAGCGCTTCGGTCAGCCGAAGAACTCCGCGGCATCGTCGTACCGGCTTTGCGGGACCAGCTTGAGCTGGCGCACCGCGTCGGCCAGCGGGACCCGGCCGATTTCCTGCCCGCGCAGCGACACCATCATCCCGTACTCACCCGCATGCGCGGCGTCGGCCGCGTTGACGCCGAATCTGGTGGCCAGCACGCGGTCGTACGGCGTCGGGGTGCCGCCACGCTGCACATGGCCGAGCACCGTCACCCGCACTTCCTTGTTGATCCGCTTCTCGATCTCGACGCCGAGCTGGTGCGCCACACCGGTGAACTTCTCGTGCCCGAATTCGTCGGTGCCACCCTGTTTCAGCTGCATCGAACCCTCGGCCGGTTTGGCACCCTCGGCCACCACGCAGATGAAATGCGAATCACCGCGCACGAAGCGCTGTTTGACCAGCCGGCATACTTCCTCGACATCGAATGGCTGCTCGGGGATCAGCGTCATGTGCGCGCCCGAGGCCAGCCCGGCGTTCAGCGCGATCCAGCCGGCGTGGCGGCCCATCACCTCGACCAGCATCACCCGCTGATGCGATTCGGCGGTGCTGTGCAGCCGGTCGATGGCATCGGTCGCGACGTGTAGCGCGGTGTCGTGCCCGAAAGTGACGTCGGTGCAATCGATATCGTTGTCGATCGTCTTGGGCACACCGACCACCGGCACGTTCTCCTCGGACAGCCAGTGCGCCGCGGTCAGCGTGCCCTCGCCGCCGATCGGGATCAGGACGTCGATGCCGTTGTCCTCGAGGGTCTGCTTGATCTGATCCAGACCGGCCCGCAGCTTGTCCGGGTTGACGCGCGCGGTACCCAGCATGGTGCCGCCCTTGGCGAGCAGCCGGTCATTGCGGTCATCATTCGACAGCTGGATGCGGCGGTCCTCCAACAAACCGCGCCAGCCGTCCTGGAAACCGACGACCGAGGAGCCGTACCGCACCGCACTGGTGCGCACCACCGCGCGGATCACCGCATTCAGGCCAGGACAGTCACCACCACCGGTGAGAACACCAATACGCATGGGCTAGATCCTGCCAGCTTCGTCCAGTCCGGGCTCGCCCACAGCGAAAGTGAAGCTCGGCGTCCTAGGGTTGGGTATGACCACAGTTGCCGATCACGTCATCTCGACACTGCAGGCCAGCGGTATCACCCGCGTCTACGGGCTGCCAGGTGACAGCCTCAACGGGCTGACCGACGCCATCCGGCGCTCCGGCGGCTTCAGCTGGGAACACGTCCGGCACGAGGAGGCGGCGGGATTCGCCGCGGCCGGTGATGCGGCCCTGACCGGACGGCTCGCCGTCTGCGCGGGCAGTTGCGGGCCGGGCAACCTGCACCTGATCAACGGGCTCTTCGATGCCCAGCGCAGCCGGGTGCCGGTGCTGGCCATTGCCGCACACATCCCGCAGTCCGAGATCGGCTCGGAGTACTTCCAGGAGACCCGCCCGCAGGAACTGTTCCGCGAATGCAGCGTGTACTGCGAGCTGGTCACCACCCCGGAGTCCGCGCCGCGGGTATTGCAGATGGCCATGCGTGCCGCCGTCGAGGAGAACGGGGTGGCCGTCGTCGTCATCCCCGGGGAGGTCTTTCTGCACAAGGTCGGGGATCTACGGGTCAGCCCGGTGCTGCCCACCCGCTCGATCTGCCGGCCCGCCGATGATGAGCTACACCGCGCCGCAACGATTCTCAACAACTCCGACAAGATCACCATCCTGGCCGGCGCCGGTGTCGAGGGCGCCCATGACGAGCTGGTGGCCTTGGCGGCCGCCGTGAAGGCGCCGGTGGTGCACGCCCTGCGCGGCAAGGAGTTCGTCGAATACGACAACCCGTACGACGTCGGGATGACGGGCCTGCTCGGATTCGCCTCCGGCTACAAGGCCATCAAAGAGGCCGAGGTGCTACTGATGCTGGGCACCGACTTCCCGTACCGGCAGTTCTATCCCGAGCACGCCACCGTCATCCAGGTGGACATCCGCGGTCGTAACCTGGGCCGGCGCACCCCGATCGATCTCGGGCTGGTCGGGCACGTCGGCGACACCCTGGCCGCCCTGCAGCCGCTGCTGAGGACCAAGGACGACCGCACGCACCTGGACCGGTCGCTGAACCACTACCGAAAGACCCGCCGCCGGCTCGACGACCTCGCCGTCAACGATCGCGACAAGACCCCCATCCGGCCGGAATACCTTGCCGCCGCGGCCGATCGGCTGGCCGCCGACGATGCGGTGTTCACCGTCGACGTCGGGTCGCCGGTGGTGTGGGCGGCCCGCTATCTGACCATGAACGGGCGCAGGCGCCTGCTCGGCTCGTTCAACCACGGCACCATGGCGTGCGCGCTGCCCCTGGCCATCGGCGCCCAGACCGTGGACCGCAACCGACAGGTGGTGGCCTTCGCCGGCGACGGCGGGCTGACCATGCTGTTCGGCGAGCTGATCACGCTGAGCCAGAACCGGCTGCCGGTGAAGGTGGTCGTGTTCAACAACTCGTCGCTGAACTTCGTGGAACTGGAGATGAAGGCGGCCGGCATCGTGACCTTCGGCACCGATCTGCACAATCCCGATTTCGCGGCCGTCGCGCGGTCCCTGGGGCTCTTCGGTCGGCGGGTGGAACAGCCCGGCGACCTGGAATCCGCGCTCGCCGCGGCCTTCGCCCATGACGGCCCGGCGCTGATCGACGTGGTGACCGCGCGTCAGGAACTGTCCATCCCGCCGGCCATCACCGTCGAGCAGGCCAAGGGTTTCTCGCTGTACGCCATCCGCACCATCCTGGCCGGCCGGTCCGATGAGCTGCTGGACCTGGTCAGTACCAACGTGGCGCGCCGGATCCTGGACTGACGGCTACAGCGCGGTGGGCAGTGCTCCCCGCGCCGTTTCGTAGGCCGCACCGACCCGGTAGAGGCGGTCATCGGCCAGCGCCGGCGCCATGATCTGCAGGCCGACGGGCAGATTGTCCTCGGCCGCCAGACCCGAGGGCACCGACATCCCGCAATGCCCGGCCAGGTTCAGCGGCAACGTGCACAGGTCGAACAGGTACATGGCCAGCGGATCGTCGACCTTCTCCCCCAGCCGGAACGCGGTGGTCGGCGTCGCCGGGGAGACCAGCACGTCCACCTTTTGGTAGGCCTCGTCGAGATCGCGGGCGATCAGGGTGCGGACCTTCTGCGCCTGGTTGTAGTAGGCGTCGTAGTAACCCGCCGACAGCGCGTAGGTACCGATCATGATGCGGCGCTTGACTTCCGGGCCGAAGCCGGCCGCGCGGGTCAGCGCCATCACCTCTTCGGCGCTGTGCGTCCCGTCATCGCCGACGCGTAGCCCGAACCGCATGGCGTCGAAGCGCGCGAGGTTGGAGGACACTTCCGACGGCAGGATCAGGTAGTAGGCCGCCATCGCGTGATCGAAATGCGGGCAGTCCACCTCGGTGACCTCGGCGCCGAGCGCGGTGAGCTGTTCCACGGCGGTGTTGAACGAGGCCAGCACGCCGGGTTGATACCCGTCGCCGCGCAACTGCTTGACCACGCCGACGCGCACACCCTTCAGGTCGCCGGTCGCGCCGGCGCGGGCCGCCCCGACGACATCGGGAACCGGGGCGTCCACCGAGGTGGAGTCCCGCCCGTCGTGGCCGGCGATGACCTGATGCAGCAGCGCGGTGTCCAGCACGGTGCGCGCGCACGGACCGCCCTGGTCCAGCGACGACGCGCAGGCCACCAGGCCGTAGCGGCTGACGGTGCCGTAGGTCGGCTTCACACCGACGGTCGCGGTGAGGGCGGCGGGCTGGCGGATCGAGCCACCGGTATCCGTGCCGATCGCCAGCGGCGCCTGGAACGCGGCGAGCGCGGCGGCGCTGCCACCGCCGGAACCACCGGGCACCCGGTCGGTGTCCCACGGGTTGCGGGTCGGGCCGAACGCCGAGTTCTCCGTCGAGCTGCCCATGGCGAACTCGTCCATGTTGGTCTTGCCGAGGATCGGGATGCCGGCCGCGCGCAGCCGCGCGGTGACCGTCGCGTCATACGGCGGGTTCCAGCCCTCCAGGATCTTCGACCCGCAGGTGGTCGGCATGTCCGTCGTGGTGAACACATCCTTGAGCGCCAGCGGCACACCGGCCAGCGGGGACGGAAGCTGCTCACCGGCGGCCACCTTGGCGTCGATCTCGGCGGCCGCGGCCAGCGCCCGGTCCCCCGCGACGTGCAGGAAGGCGTGGTAGCGCTCGTCGGTGGCGGCGATCTGGTCGAGGTGGGCCTGGGTGACCTCGGTCGAGGACACCTCCTTGGCGGCTATGCGGGCGCCCAGGGTCGCGGCGTCCTCGCGGATCAACTCGGTCACTCTTCTTCCCCCAGGATCCTGGGCACGGCGAACCGGCCGTCCTCGGCGCGCGGGGCGGCGGCCAGCGCCTGGTCCTGCGTCAGCCCGGCCACGACGCTGTCGGGGCGGGTCACATTCAGGACCTTGAGCGGATTGTCCGTGGCTTCGACGCCGGTGACGTCGACGGATTGGATCTGGCCGACGTGGGCCAGGATGGCGTCGAGCTGGCCTGCGAAGCTGTCCAGCTCACCGTCGGTCAGGGCGAGCCGGGCCAGCCGCGCCAGGTGCGCTACCTCGTCCCGGGAAATCTGTGACACGACTGCAAAGCCTAGTCACCCGGCAATCCTCGGGTCGCTGCGCCCCGACCCCTGTGACATCGTGTTGGCCGTGCCGTCATATCTGCTGCGGGTCCAGCTGGAGGACCGACCGGGCAGTCTCGGCTCACTGGCCGTCGCACTCGGTTCGGTGGGTGCCGACATCCTGTCCCTCGACGTCGTCGAGCGCGGCGCCGGCTACGCCATCGACGATCTTGTGGTCGAACTGCCGCCCGGCGCGATGCCCGACTCGCTGATCACCGCCGCCGAGCACATCAAGGGCGTCTACGTCGACAGCGTGCGCCCGCACACCGGACTGCTGGAAGCCCACCGCGAGCTCGAGCTCATCGACCATATCGCCGCGGCGCGGGGCCGGTCCGACAAACTGCACGTGCTCGCCCAGGACGCCCCACGGGTGCTGCGGGTGAGCTGGTGCACCGTGGTCCGGTCCACCGGCGAGGGCGTCGAGCGCGTCGCCGGTAGCCCGGGCGCACCGGAGACCCAGGCCACCACGGCCCCCTGGCTCCCGCTGGAACACGCCGAGGCGCTGGACGCCACCGCGGACTGGGTGCCCCAGGTGTGGCGCGATATCGACACCGCGCTGGCCGCGGCCCCGCTGGGCGACCCGTCGGTCGCGGTCGTGCTCGGGCGCGCGGGTGGCCCGGCTTTCCGGCCGTCGGAGGTGGCCCGGTTGGGCTACCTGGCCGGCATCGTGGCCACCATCCTTCGCTGATCATCCTGAGAACCCGCTGTGAGCGAGGCTGTACGGTGGAATTCCGGCTGTCGAACACGTTGAAAGGTGTTGCGTGGGGGAACTACTGATCGTCCTCGCCATCGTTGCGCTCGCAGCGGGCGTCATCGTCTTCCTGGTCGCCCGCAATCGCCCGAAGCAGCCCAAGCAACCCACCGCGCGCCAGGACCCGCTGCGATTCGCGTCCCAAACAGAGACTTTCGGCCCGCGCCAGCTGGGCCCGGGCGCCATCGTGAGCTACGGCGGCACCGACTACGTGGTGCGCGGATCGGTCACCCTGCGGGAGGGTCCGTTCGTCTGGTGGGAGCATCTGCTCGAGGGCAAGGCCGACGAGCCACCGGTCTGGTTCAGTGTCGAGGAGGACGAGGGCCGACTCGAACTGGTGTGGTGGCACAAGCGCACGGGATTACCGGCCGAACCGGGCAGCAGCATCGAGGTCGACGGAGTGTCGTTCACCGTCGACGAGAACGGCCGCGCGTCCTACACCACCGAGGGCACCACGGGCCTGCCAGCCGGTGGCGACATGGATTACGTGGACTACAGCGCCAACGGCGGCACCGCCCTGCTCGGCTACGAGCGCTGGGCGCCGACGATGGCGTGGGAGGTCTCCTACGGCACCCCGGTACGCGCCGGAGAGCTGACCGTGTACCCGGCGCCGCCGGCCGGATCCTAGGCATCGCGTTGCCGTTGCATCGCCTGCGCGTGGTTCCCGCCGATGTCAGTGGCGCGAATCTGCGGTTGACGCTGAACGCGCCGGCCCCGCCGCCGCTGGCGTCCTGCACGCTGCGCCATCCCGGTGGCGCGGATCTGACCCTCGGTGTGCTGGGCGCGTCTCATGTCATCACGGTGGCCGAGTTCTCCGAGCAGGTGTCCTGCACCACCCATGATGCCGGTTCGGCCCTGCCGGACTCGGCGAAGGCACCCGGCTACCGGCTGCAGTCCGGGACCACCAGCCACGACGAGTCCGCCTTCCGCCGGATCGCGGCCGGCTTGCGGCACCGCTGCGAACACGAGAGCGGTTGGCTGGGTGGCAGTTTCCCCGGCGACGAGGCCGCGCTCACGGCGCTGTGCGCCACCCCCGAGGGCGCCGGTTGGCACTGGCAGACCTGGCATCTGTACCCGGCGGCCCGGGGCGGCGTCGTCGTGCACACCGAGAGCCGGTGGCAGCCGTGAGCCGCAACGCCCTGTTCGCGCTGGCCGGAGTGCTGGGCGCGCTCGGCGCCGTCCTGCTGATCTCCGGAATGGTGTTGCTGAACAAGGATGTTCGCAACCACGTCAGCGAGAACTACCGGCAGTACTCGGCCGACGGCGGTGACGGGCGCTACGAATGCAGCGGCTCCCCGACATCGGTGGCCGACGACATCGCGTCCTACGACGACCCGGAATCGCGCGCCTCCGACCGCGGCAGCGAGTATCTGCGCTACCCCGAGGACATCGTGATCGTCGGCCCGGACGGCCAGTACCCGTGCAGCGTTCGGGTCGAGGACGTCAATTCCCGCTACAGCGGCGGCGGGTTCATTTTTCTGGGTCCGGGGTTCACCCCGGGCTCACCAGCGGGCGGCTCGGGCGGTAGCTCCGGCGGACCCGGCGGAACGAAATAGGAGCAGGAGACCCCGATGGACACGTCATATCTTGCACTGGAGTTCGGCACGGTCGACGGCGGCGCACTGACCCAGAACGTGGTCGCGGCGGTGCTGTATTTCGTCGTCGGGATCGTGGTGTTCGGCGCCGGGTTCGTGATGACAGACCTGCTGACACCCGGCAGCCTGCGCGAGTTGGTCTTCGTCGCGCACCGCCCGAATGCGGTCGCGGTGGCGTGTGGCATGTACGGGGCGCTGTCGTTGGTGACGGCCGTCGCGATCATCGCGAGTTCCGCCGAGCTGGGCCAGGGACTGGTCGATGCGCTGGTGTACGGACTGGTCGGGGTGGCATTGCAAGGTCTCACCCTGCTGGTGCTGGAAGCGCTGGTGCCGGGCCGTTTTCGCGACCTGATCGGCGATGAGAAGCTGCACCCGGGCGCCGTCGCGACCGCGGTGATCCTGCTGGCCGTCGGAGGGGTGAACGCAGCCGCGCTGTCATGACCGGCACGACGCGCTGGCGGGCGCTGCTGCTGGCCGCGGTCGCGGCCTGCGCGGCGTGCGGGCTCATCTACGAGCTCGCCCTGCTGACGCTGTCGGCCAGTCTGCACGGCGGCGGTATCGTCGCCACCTCACTGATCGTCGCGGGTTACGTCGCCGCGCTCGGCGCCGGCGCACTGCTGGTCAAACCGCTGCTCGGACACGCCGCCATCACCTTCATCGCCGTGGAGACCCTGCTCGGCGTGATCGGCGGATTATCGGCTGCGGCAATGTATGTGGCGTTCTCCTTCATCGGCGGTTCGCTGTGGGTGCTGGTGCTGGGCACCGCGGTGATCGGCGCGCTGGTGGGCGCCGAGGTCCCGCTGCTGATGACGCTATTGCAGCGCGGGCGCACCGCGGGAGCCGCCGATGCCGGCCGGGTGCTGGCCAACCTGAACGCCGCGGACTATCTGGGCGCCCTGATCGGCGGTCTGGCGTGGCCGTTCCTGGTACTGCCGTCGCTCGGCATGATCCGCGGCGCCGCGGTCACCGGGATGATCAACCTGGCCGCGGCCGCCGTCGTGGCGGTCTTCCTGCTGCGCGCCATCATCAGCCGCCGCCAGCTCGCCTCGGCGCTGGCCGTGCTGACCGTCGCCGCGTTGGGGTTGACGACGCTGATCGTGGCCTCCGACGGCATCCAGGGCACCACCCGTCAGCGGCTGTACGCCGATCCGATCATCGCCTACCGGCAGTCCTCCTATCAGGAGATCGTGGTGACCCGTCGCGGCACCGACACCCGGCTCTATCTCGATGGCGGACTGCAGTTCTCGACGCGCGACGAGTACCGCTACACCGAGAGCCTGGTGTATCCGGCGCTCGGCGACGAGGCCCGTACGGTGCTCATCCTCGGCGGTGGCGATGGCCTGGCCGCCCGGGAGTTGCTGCGGATGCCGCAGGTGCGCCAGATCGTGCAGGTGGAACTCGATCCGGCCGTGATCGAGCTGGCGCGCGGACCGCTGCGCGAGTCCAACGCCGGCGCGTTGGACGACCCGCGGGTGCAGGTGGTGGTCGATGACGCGATGACCTGGTTACGCGAACCCGGCGTACTGCCCGACGGCGGGTTCGACGCGGTGATCATCGACCTACCCGATCCGGACAATCCGGTGCTGGGCCGGCTGTACTCGACCGAGTTCTACGCGCTGGCCACCCGGGCGCTCGCTCCCGGGGCGCTGGTGGTGGTGCAGGCGGGCAGCCCGTTCTCGACGCCGAATGCGTTCTGGCGCACGGTGTCCACCCTCGGGTCGGCGGGATTCGCGGTGACCCCGTATCACGTGCACGTGCCGACCTTCGGCGACTGGGGTTTTGCGCTCGCCCGCCGCGGGGCCACGCCCCCGACCCCCACGGTCCCCGACGATGCGCCCGCACTGCGGTTCCTGACCCAGGAGGTGCTCGATGCGGCGACGGTGTTCCCACTGGACAACGCACCGCAGGTCCTCGAACCCTCGACGCTGGACAACCCGCGCATCGTCGAGGACATGCGCACGGGGTACCGCTAAGGTTGCCCGCGATTTGTGGAGTTCTCGTCGGATTGGTTCCGACGAGAACTCCACAAATCGCCAGAGGGTGATTCTTGGTGTTCGGTATGAGTCCGGTGACAGTGGTTTTCCAGGCCCATAGGTTGGAAGCCAGGAGAGATTCACCCCATAAAGGGCGGATCGGCTCCTGAACAACACTGAGAGACAGTGCAATTGCGCACAATCTAGCCAAATGCACTGTCAAAGAACACCATCAGAAAGGCATGGAGAAATGCACAAAACCAGCTTGGTCACGGTCGGTGTCATCGCTGTGACAGCAGCAATTTTCGGGACCGCACCGGCCACGTATGCGACCGCGCCGGTGCCCGCTTCAGCCGTCGACACCGTCGCAGACCAACCCGGCCCGGACGACGGCGTCCAGTCGAACGGATCGCGCAGCGGGCGCCAGAAATCGGTCGACACCACCGCCGGAACCGCCTTCACTCCCCCGGTGACCGCCCCCCAGGCCACGGTCGATCCCTATAACGACTGAGCTAGCTCTCGGCCGGCTCCGCCTCGGCCGCGGGTGCGGGCCCGTCGGCCAGCAGCGCGCGGAAACCGTCCTCGTCGAGCACCGGCACGCCGAGTTCGATCGCCTTGTCGTACTTGGATCCCGGTGCGTCCCCGGCGACCACGTAGGAGGTCTTCCTGGAGACCGAGCCGGCGGCCTTGCCGCCGCGGACGAGGATGGCCTCCTTGGCCTCGTCGCGGGAGAAGCCGGTCAGCGAACCGGTCACCACGATCGACAGCCCCTCCAGGGTGCGGTCGATACCGGCGTCGCGTTCGTCGGCCATCCGGACCCCGGCGGCGCGCCACTTGTCCACGATCGCGCGGTGCCAGTCCACCTCGAACCATTCGATGACCGCCGCGGCGATCGTCGGCCCGACACCTTCCACCGCGGCCAGCTCGGCCTCCGAGGCGGCGATGATCGCGTCGAGGCTGCCGAATTCGCCGGCCAGCGCGCGTGCCGCGGTGGGACCGACGTGCCGGATCGACAACGCGACCAGCACCCGCCAGAGCGGTTGGGATTTCGCCTTGCCCAGGTTGGCGAGCAGCCGCTTGCCGTTGGCCGACAGCTCGCCGGCCTTGGTGGTGAACAGCTCGGTGCGCAGCAGGTCCTCGGCGGTGAGCCCGAACAGGTCACCCTCGTCGGTGATGACACCGGCCTGCAGCAGGGCGGTGCCCGCCTCGTAGCCGAGGCCCTCGATGTCGAAGGCGCCGCGGCCGGCGGCGTGGAACACCCGCTCCCGCAGCTGCGCCGGGCAGGTGCGGGTGTTGGGGCAACGGATGTCGGCGTCGCCCTCCTTGGCCGGCGCCAGGGTGGTGCCGCATTCGGGACATGTTGTGGGCATGATGAATTCACGCTCGGTGCCATCGCGCAGATCGACCACGGGGGCCAGCACCTCGGGGATGACGTCACCGGCCTTGCGCAGCACCACGGTGTCACCGATCAGCACACCCTTGCGTTTGACCTCGGACCCGTTGTGCAGGGTGGCCAACCCGACGGTGGACCCGGCCACCTTGACCGGTTCCATATAGGCGAACGGGGTGACCCGTCCGGTGCGCCCGACGTTGACCCGGATGTCGAGGAGTTTCGTGGTGACCTCCTCGGGCGGGTACTTGTAGGCGATCGCCCACCGGGGTGCCCGTGACGTCGCGCCGAGACGGCGCTGCAGGGTCACGTCGTCGACCTTGACCACCACGCCGTCGATCTCGTGCTCGACGTCGTGGCGATGTTCACCCCAGTAGGCGATGCGTTCGGCCACGGCCTTGATGCCCTGCACCTTGGTGGTGTGGGTGGACACCGGCAGGCCCCAGGCGCCCAGCGCCCGGTACGCATCGTGCAGGGAGGCGGGGGTGAATCCTTCGGCCTTGCCGAGCCCGTGGCAGATCATCCGCAGCTTGCGTCGCGCGGTGACGGCCGGGTTCTTCTGCCGCAGCGAGCCCGCCGCGCTGTTACGCGGGTTGGCGAACGGCGGTTTACCCTCGGCCACCAGGCCTGCGTTGAGGTCCTCGAAATCGGCCAGCCGGAAAAAGACCTCACCGCGCACCTCGAGCACGGCTGGGACGGGGAATTCGTCTGTGCCGGTGAGTCGTTCGGGAATATCATCGATCGTGCGGGCATTGAGGGTGACATCTTCGCCGCTGCGGCCGTCGCCACGGGTGGCCCCGCGCACCAGGACACCGTCGCGGTAGACCAGTGCCAGCGCGACACCGTCGATCTTCAGTTCGCACAGATAGTCGATATCGGTGCCGATCTCGGCACCGAGGCGCGCGGCCCACGCCGACAGCTCATCGGTGTCGAATGCGTTGTCCAGCGACAGCATCCGTTCCAGATGGTCGGCCGCGCCGAAGTCGGTGGCGAATCCGGCGCCGCCGACCAGCTGGGTCGGCGAATCCGGCGAGCGCAGTTCCGGGTACCGCTCCTCGAGCCCCTGTAGCTCCCGCAGCAGGGTGTCGAACTCGGCGTCCGAGACGACCGGTGCGTCCTTGACGTAGTAGCGGAACTGGTGGCCGCGCACTTCCTCGGCGAGTTCCTGCCATCGACCACGGGCCTCTGCGTCCGGTGAGCTCACCCTGGTCAGGCTAGTCGAGGCCACCGACAGGCCCGGACACCGATCACAGCGTCGGGATGCGCCGGAACTGCACCACATCACGCCAGGTGGTGCCCTCCCAGCACTGCAACACGAACCCGCGGGGCTCGACCAGTTCGCGCAAGGCCGCAACGCTCTGGCGATCGGGGTCCGGAAAGGCCTCGACGAACACCAGCAGCGCCCCCGCGTTGAGTACCCGCTCGAGCGCGCGGATGCAGGCGTCCCGATCGGGTACCTCGCCGAGCACCGCGGCCAGGAAGGCGACGTCGAAGGAGTCGTCGGGGAACGGCAACCCGGCACTGGCGTCCCCGGAGTGGAACCCCACCCGGCAGCCGCTGTCGACACCGGTCAGCCGGTGCCGCGCCTTGTCCAGCATCTGCGGCTGCAGGTCGAACAGGTCGAGCCGGCCGAGCGGCAGCCGCCGGGCGAGTTCGGTGCTGAAGTATCCGGGACCGGGCCCGATCTCCAGCACCCGTTCGTTGCCGGCCAGCCGCAGCGAGTCCACGACGGTGCCGGGCCGCCCGATGAGCCGGCGGACCGGGTTGTTCAGGAACGCCGCAGCCCAGTGCGGATACGGGGTATCGCTCACCCGGCGGGTTTGCCGGAGCACGGTATCGATCCACGAAGTCGGCATATGAACCCCTCCTCACCTGCGAAAGTAAGGGTAGCCTAATCGATAGGCGGCGTCGATAGACTGCTACCCGTGCCGCACCCGATCATGTTCTCCGACGACGACTTCGGGCTCGCCGAACTGCGCGGGCTGGCGCTCGGATTTCCGGAGGCGTTCGAGAAGGTCTCCTGGGGCAGACCGGTGTTCTGCGCACCGAAGATGTTCGCCATGTACGGCGGCAACATGAAGACAGCCGGGGAGATGCTCGCCTTCCCGCACTCGCTGTTGGTCAAGGTCGACGACTCCGACCGCCGGTCCCTGGAGCAGGACGACCGGTTCTTCTTCCCCGCCTACATGGGCCCGTTCGGGTGGATGGGCCTGGATCTGACCGCGACGAAGGTGGACTGGGACGAGGTGGTCGAGCTGCTCGACGCGTCGTTCCGGTTGGTGGCGTCGAAGAAGCTGATCAGGAAGCTCGACGAACGTTAGGTGGTCTTCAGGAACGTCCGCAGCCGGTCGAGCACCAGTTCGGGGCGCTGCTCGACGATCCAGTGCCCGACGCCGGGCACGAGTTCGAGCTCGAAATCCGAACAGTGCTCGGGCAGCACCCGCAGCAGTTCCGGGGTGAGCACCGAGTCGTCGGTGCCGTGCAGCCAGCGCACCGGGATCGATACGTGGTGATCGTCGAACTCCCCGCGCATCCAGCGCGCCGCCTCGCGGATCTGGAAGGTGCGGTACCAGCGTGAGCCCGCTTCGGCGTAGCCCGGTCGGCGCATGCAGTCGACGTAGAACGCGATGTCCTCGTCCGGCGTCTGGAAGTCGCCGCCCACCCAGGAGCCCAGGAACCGGAAGAACCGCGCCTTCGGGTCGGCGATCACCTTCGGGCCGATCACCGGCAGCAGCATCGGGATCTGATACCACATGCGCCAGATGTTGATCAGCGCCTCACGGTCGTGCTTGAGCCACGGCACCGCGGTGTTCAGGCCCATGAAGGCCGCGACCTTGTCGGGATGGCGCAACATGAAGATGGTGGCCACCGGACCGCCCCAGTCGTGGGCGACGAGTTTGACCGGACCGACGCCGAGCCGGTCACAGACCGCCGCCAGATCGTCGGCCATATCGTTCTTGCGGTAGCGGTCCCGGGGTGCCGAGCTCCACCCCGCCCCGCGCAGGTCCGGGCACAGCACCCGGTATCCGTCCTCGGCGAGCGGGCCGATGAGCTCGTGCCACTCCCACCAGTTCTGCGGGAATCCGTGCACCAGCATGACCGGCGGGCCGTCGGCCGGACCGGCGTCGGCGACGTGGATCGTCACGCCGCGACCGAGATCGACAAAGCGGTGCTGCACGCCGGGGAGATCGGGCGGGTTGTCCATGGCGACAATCTACGGTATCCAGTACCGCTGGTAACACGTCGGCTTCGAAGGTTGCCCACATTTGCCCCGACGGCGTGGTTCGATGGGCAGCACCATGAGTATCGAAAGCCCGTTTCCCAAGGTCCAGATCCCCTCATCAAACGTCTACGAGTACCTGTTCGCAGACATCGATCCCGCAGTGGCAGAACAGGTCGCGCTGCTCGACGCGAAAACCGGCAACACCACCACCTACCGCCAGATGATCGACCGGATCGACGCGTTCGCCGGGGCGCTCGCCGCGCGCGGACTCGGCCTCGGTGACGTGGTGGGTCTGCTGGCCCCCAACAGCTCGGCCTTCGCCGTCGCCTTCCACGGCATCCTGCGCGCCGGGGCCACCGCCACCACCATCAACGCCCTGTTCACCGCCAAGGACATCGCCAAGCAGCTCACCGACTCCAAGGCCGCGCTACTGGTGACGGTCTCGGCGCTGAAACCGCAGGCGCTGGAGGGCGCGCTCGCGGCGGGCCTCGACGAATCGTCGGTGATCGTGCTCGACGGCCCGGGCGCCGACGCCGACGGGCACCCCAACGCCGAGGACCTGCTGGGCCCGGCCCACCCGGCACCGCAGGTCAGCTTCGATCCGGCCACCCATCTGGCCGTGCTGCCCTACAGTTCGGGGACCACCGGCAACCCCAAGGGCGTGATGCTCACGCACCGCAATCTGGTGTCCAATGTCGCGCAGATCCGCCCGCTGCAGGGCATGACCTCCGGTGATGTGGTCCTGGCCGTCCTCCCGTTCTTCCACATCTACGGGATGACCGTCCTGCTCAACGCCGCGCTGCACGCCCGCGCTCAGCTGGTCATCATGCCCGCCTTCGACCTGACCGAGTTCCTGGCCAATATCGCCGACCGCAAGTGCACGCACGCCTTCATCGCCCCACCGGTCGCGGTGGCGCTGGCCAAGCATCCGCTCATCGACGAATACAACCTGTCCTCGTTGCGCGCCATCATGTCCGGTGCCGCGCCGTTGGACGAGGAACTCGGACGGGCCGTCACGGCGCGCCTTGGCTGTGCGCTGGTGCAGGGCTACGGGATGAGCGAGCTCAGCCCGGTCAGCCACATCACACCGTTCGACGGTGGCGCCGAACTGGTCGGGGCGGCGGCACCGGTCAGCTCGTGCGGGTGGACGGTGCCCAATGCGGTGTCCAAACTCGTCGACCCCGCCACCGGCGAGGAGATCGGGCTGCCGGAGTCCGGGCTGAGCGAGACCGGCGAACTCTGGTTCAAGGGGCCCAATGTGATGGTCGGCTACCTGGGCAACGACACCGCGACCCGCGACACCATCGATGACGACGGTTTCCTGCACACCGGTGACCTCGCGCGCATCGACCCGACCGGCTGCGTGTTCATCGTCGACCGGCTCAAGGAGCTCATCAAGTACAAGGGTTATCAGGTGCCGCCCGCCGAGTTGGAGGCCGTGCTGCTGGGCCACCCCTCGATCGCCGACGCCGCCGTCATCGGGGTGATCGAGCAGGAATCCGGTGAAGAGGTGCCCAAGGCGTTCGTGGTGCGCCAGCCCGACGCCGAGCTCAGCGAGGATGCGGTGATGGAGTTCGTCGCCGGCCAGGTGGCGCCGTACAAGAAGGTCCGTCAGGTGGCGTTCATCGATGCCATCCCGAAGTCGGCGGCCGGGAAGATCCTGCGCAAGGACTTACGCGCGAAGTAACTAGATCCGGGGCAGCGCGCCGACAGAGCGTGCCGCGCGCGCCTGCCGGTAGCCCAACGCAGCGCCGGCCAGCGGGATGAGCAACAGACCAAGGATGCCGAACAGGGAGGTCATCGGCTGGCCGGGGCGCGGGTCAGATCCGATGGGCAACACCGGCAGGCCCATATCGGCCACCGGCAGCCCCGCGACCGATGCCGTGATCGGCGCCCGCACGGGAGCCACCGGCTGCGGTGCGCGCACCTCGGCCGGCGAGTTCACCGGCGCGGTCCGCGACGGCGGCGGCGGCGCGGCAGCGCTGGGGGTGGGCGCGGGCACCGGCGGGTCGATGTGGGTGGGCGCGACGGGCGCTGCCGGACGCAATCCGGAACCACCGGTCCTGACTTCATCGGCGGTTCGCGCGGTTCTGGCGGTGCGCACCGTCCGCGCGCCGTCGGTGGTGGTCACCGACGGCCGGCTCCGCTCGCTCGACGACGCGTCCGCGGTGGCGCTGCTGCGCGCGGTGCCGGAGCCCTGGGTCCCGCCTGCACTGTCGTCACGGGATCCGTTGCCGGCGACCTCGTTGCTGGGGACGCCGCTTCGGGAGCTGTCGCCGCCACGTCTGCCGGAGTCGTCACGGCGATCGGAATCGGCGGAGGCCGATCCGCGGTGCCCCGGGTCGGCGGTGGCGACGGCGCCAGGCCCGATGACCAGCGTCAATGCGACCGTTGCACCGGCAACGGCCGTCATCACACGCTTGCACTGACTCACTGGCTCCCCAACCTTTGGCCCCACCTTACGCCACCGGGAAAGTTTGCTTGTCAGATTCCCTCAGGATCGGTTTCCACACCGTCGGCGGCCTTCTGGACCAGGCCGATCGCGATGCGGGCCCATTCCTCGGTTGCACCGGACAGCCCGCAGGCAGGGGTGATACCGATCCGTTCGCGCAGCACCGTGCGGGGGAAGCCCAGCCGGTCGGTGACCTTGGCCGCCGCGGCGGCGACCTGCTGGGGCTTCCACTGGTGTTGCTGCGCGGTGCCGGGCACCACTCCGAGCAGAACGGTCCGCCCGGATTCCACGAACTCGCCGACCCCGTCCAGGTCGGCCGCCTGCAGGGTCGACACATCCACCGCGACGGCCTGTAACTGGCTGCGCTGCAACAGCTTCCACGGCAGGTCTGCGGCACAGCTGTGCAGCGCGACCTCGCCGCCCACCCTGGCGATGCAGGCGTCCAGCAGCGCCGCGGCAACCTGCTCTTCGACCGGATTCACCGGGGTGAAGCGGGTCACCCCGGTCAGCCGGCCCAGCATCGCCGCGGGCAGCAAGGGTTCGTCGAGCTGGACCACGACCTCGGTGCCCAGCCGGCGCGCCACCTCGGCCCGGTGCAGCGCCAGCCCTTCGGACAGCGACTCGGCCAGATCACGCAGCGCCCCGCTGTCGGTGATGGCGCGGTGCCCGTTGGCCATCTCCATCTGGGCGGCCAGCGTGATCGGCCCGGCGGCCTGGACCTTCACCGTGCGCCCCGAGCCGTGCAGACCGGCCTTCTCCCAGGCCTCCTCCAACGCGTCGAGATCCTCGTTGAGCATGCTCACCGCGCGGCGCAACACCGAACTGCGGCCCGGCGCGATGCGGTAGGCCCGGGCCACCGTGTCGAAACCGATGTCCACCAGCAGCGCGCCGGTGCGCCCGATCAGGTCCGCGCCGACGCCGCGATTGGGCAACTCGACGAGGTGCGGAAGGGCGTGCAGTTCCCCGATGACGATCTCGGCGGCCTCGCGGGCCGACTCACCCGGCCACGATCCGATGCCGGTGGCGGCGGCGAAAACACTCATCGGCCAACCGTATTCGATCGCCCGGTCAGCGGGTGACGGTGGCGCTGGCGATGACCTCGTCGCCGGCGGGATCCGGCCGGTACAGCACCATGGTCTGCCCGGGTGCCACCCCCCGGATCGGGGTGCGCAGATCGGCGATCAGCCGCCCGTCGCGCAGCTCGGCGACGGCGTCGGCAATACCGCCGTGGGCGCGCACCTGGACCACGCCCTCGATCGGACCGTGCGGTGCGGTCCCCGCGGTGAAGACGGGCTTCTCCCCCGTCAGCGTCGACACGTCCAGATCGTCGGCGGCACCGACACGCACCGTCCCGGTGGTGGCGTCGATACCTGTCACGTATCGGGGCTGCCCGTCGGGGCCGGGTCCGGCGATACCCAGCCCCTTGCGCTGTCCGATGGTGAACCCGTGCACACCGTCATGCTCGGCGAGCACGGCGCCCCCGGAGTCGACGACGGCGCCCGGTCGCACCCCGATGCGGGCGCCCAGGAAGGCCCGGGTGTCGCCGGACGGGATGAAGCAGATGTCATGGCTGTCCGGCTTGTCGGCGACCGCCAGGCCGCGGCGTGCCGCCTCGGCGCGGATCTCCGACTTGGGCGTGTCACCGATCGGGAACAGCGCGTGCCGCAACTGGTCTGCGGTAAGCACCGCGAGCACGTAGGACTGATCCTTGTCGATATCGACCGCGCGGCGCAGCCGCCCGTCGGCCAGCCGCGCGTAGTGGCCGGTGGCCACGGCGTCGAACCCCAGAGCCAACGCGCGAGCCGACAGCGCGGAGAACTTGATGGTCTCATTGCACTTGACGCACGGATTGGGCGTCTCACCGCGGGCATAGGAGTCGACGAAGTCGTCGATCACCTCTTCTTTGAAACGGTCCGCGAAATCCCATACGTAGAACGGGATGTCGAGAATATCGGCGACACGGCGGGCATCGCCGGCGTCCTCCTTGGAGCAGCAGCCCCGCGATCCGGTGCGCAGCGTGCCCGGGGTCGCCGACAGTGCCAGATGCACACCGACGACGTCGTGGCCGGCGTCCACCATCCGCGCTGCGGCCACCGACGAGTCGACGCCACCGCTCATGGCGACCAGCACTTTCATCGTCGCGTCCCCGCACTGGCCAGCGCGGCCTGCCGGGCCCGCTCGACCGCCGCCGGCAACACGTCGAGGGCGGCATCGACATCGGCGTCGGTGCTCGTGTGCCCCAACGAGAGTCGCAGCGAACCGCGTGCAGCGGCCGGGTCTGCGCCCATCGCGACGAGCACGTGCGAGGGCTGCGCCACACCGGCCGTGCAGGCCGAGCCGGTAGAACATTCGACGCCCTTGGCATCTAGCAGCATCAACAGGGCGTCGCCCTCGCAGCCGCGAAAAGTGAAGTGGGCGTTGCCGGGCAACCGGTGATCACCGCTCGCGCCGTTGACGTCGACGTCTTCGATCTGCGCCTGCACCCCGGCGATCAGTCGGTCGCGCAGGGCGCGGACCCGTGCGCTGGTCTCGGTGAGCGCCTCCACCGCCACCCGGGCGGCCGCGGCCATGGCCACCGCGGCGGCGACATCCGGTGTGCCCGAACGGACGTCCCGCTCCTGGCCGCCGCCGTGCAGGATCGGCATGCAGGCGGTGTCGCGTCGCAGTACCAGCGCCCCGATACCGGTCGGGCCACCGAACTTGTGCGCGGCCACGCTCATCGCCGACAGCCCGCTCTCGGTGAACGCCACCGGGATGTGCCCGACGGCCTGAATCGCATCGCTGTGCATCGGAATCTCGAATTCAGCTGCCACTGCCGCCAATTCGGCGATCGGCATGATGGTGCCGACCTCGTTGTTGGCCCACATGATCGAGATGAGGGCAACGTCGTCGTGGGTGCTCAGCGCCGCGCGCAGTGACTCGGGTGCCACCGAACCGGCGGCGTCGACGGGCAGCCAGGTGACCTCCGCGCCCTCATGCTCGACGAGCCACTCGACGGCGTCGAGCACGGCGTGATGCTCGACGGGGGTGGTTACGATGCGTCGACGGCGCGGATCAGCGTCCCGACGCGCCCAGTAGATGCCCTTGACCGCCAGGTTGTCGGATTCGGTGCCGCCGGCGGTGAAGATCACCTCGGACGGGCGGGCGCCCAGCAGGTCTGCCACCGTCTCGCGGGCCTCCTCCATCCGCCGGCGCGCCGCGCGCCCGGACGTGTGCAGCGAGGAGGCGTTTCCGACCGTGGCCAGCGCGCCGACCATCGCCTCGATGGCAACGGGGTGCATCGGGGTGGTGGCAGCGTGATCGAGGTATACGGCTGTCATGGCCCATCAAGGATAGCCGCCGGGCCGGGGTGGCCCGTCCGCCGAGGTCAGGCAGCCAGCATGTGGCCGTGCGCCACATCATGGCCGGCGGTGCCACGCACCGCCGTGGTGCCTCGCACCGCCGCCTCGCACCGGGCCGCCAGGTCGCGCCGGTCCTGCCCCGGAAGTTCCAGCGACTGCACCTGGACGTGCACCACGGTGCGACGTGCCGTGACCAACCGGCGGATCGAGTCGAGCAGGGTGTCCTCGCCGATGTAGGCGGGCACGGTCGACGGGCTGCCGTCGCGGTGGTGGTAGGTCAGCCGCAGCGGCTGCACCGGTCGGCCCGCGTCCACGGCAGCCTGGAACATGGCCGGACGGAACTGTCCGTAGCCCAGCCCGCACCAGGTGGTGCCCTCGGGGAACGCCACCACCGTGTGGCCGTTGCGCAGCCGCGCCGCCACCGCGCTGACCACCGCGGGCAGCCTGCGCAGGTTCTCCCGTTCGATCGGGATGACCTTCATGATGCGGGCGACGACCCCGAGCGCCGGCCAGTCGATCAGGTCGGCGCGGGCGACGAACGAGCCGGGCAGCACCGCACCGATGCTGAAGATGTCCAGCCAGGACACGTGCCCGCTGACCACGAGCACACCGCGCAGGTTGCGGATGGGGCCACCGGAGACGGTGATCCGCACGCCGACACAGCGCAGCATCAGCCGGCAATAGGCGCGCTGCAGGTGCGAGCGGCCCGGCAGCGGCACCGCGAGCAGCGGTACCGCCAGGAACAACAGCAGGGCACCGGTGACGCGCAGGGTCGTGCGGGTCCAGACCGCGGGACGGGATCCCAGCGGGGCCGCACCGGCGTGCATGCAGCTGGCATCGCAGGACGCCCGCGGCAGCCAGGAGTGATCCGTGCCGACGGTCATGCTCCGGCCTCACTCTCGGCGGCCTGCGACACCGAGCGCAACCGCTTCAGGTACCGGACATCGGCGTGGCGTTTGTCCAGCAGCGCCGGGAAGTCGCCGACCCCGAAATCGGGGTCGTGCGCGGGTTCGCCGCACACCTGGGCGCCGAGGCGCAGGTAGCCGCGCATCAGCGCCGGCACCGTGACCCGGGCCGGCGGGTCGATCTCGTCGAGGCTGCGACCGTCGATGACGACCGGGCGGTAGGGCCGCACGGTGAACTCCGGTGGCGCGCCGTGCCTGCGCAACACGACGTCACGGACCCCGCGCAGCTGGCTGCCCGGCGCCTGGTGAGCCGGGTGCGTCGGCACCGACACACATCCGGTCACATACTCATAGCCGCAGCGGTCCAGGTAGGCCAGGATGCCCGCCCACATCAGCAGCACCACACCGCCGTTGCGGTGATCTCCGCGGACCACGGCGCGGCCCATCTCGACCAGCGACGGACGCAGGGCGTCCAGCGCGCGGACGTCGAACTCGGTGGCGGTGTAGAGACTTCCGGCGGCGATGGCGCCGGTCGGCGGAAGCATCCGGTAGCAGCCGACGAGTTCGCCGGAGCCGTCCTCGCGCACCAGCAGGTGATCGCAGTACTGGTCGAAGCGGTCGGCGTCCAGACCGTCACCGGTGGGCGCCATGCCGAAGCCGGGCTCGGAGGTGAACACATCGTGGCGCAGGCGCTGGGCCGCCTCGATGTGCGCCGGGTCGGTGGACAGCAGCAGGGTGTAGCGCGGCCCCGGTGTCCCGGACGTCGCGTGGTCGATGTCATCAGCCGGTATGAGAACGGATGCGGTGCTCATGCTCAGCACGGTCGCGCCTGCGGGTCTCCGGGCGGCATCAGGGGCGTGACGTGTCCGTGCACGGTTCGTGAACAGCACGCTCAACACACGAAAGCGCCCCGGAACATGCGTTCCGGGGCGCCTGTCGAACTGCAGAGAGCGGGATCTAACCCTTGCGGGCCTTGACCGCCTCGGTCAGCTGCGGGGTGACCTTGAACAGGTCGCCGACTATGCCGAGGTCGGCGATCTCGAAGATCGGCGCCTCTTCGTCCTTGTTGACCGCGATGATGGTCTTCGAGGTCTGCATGCCGGCGCGGTGCTGGATGGCGCCGGAGATGCCCAGCGCGATGTACAGCTGCGGGGAGACCGTCTTACCGGTCTGGCCGACCTGGAACTGACCGGCGTAGTAGCCGGAGTCGACGGCGGCACGCGAGGCACCGACGGCGGCACCGAGCGAATCGGCGAGCTCCTCGACGACCTTGAAGTTCTCCTCGCTGCCGACGCCGCGGCCACCGGCGACCACGACGCTGGCCTCGGTGAGCTCGGGACGGTCACCGGCCACCACGGGCTCGCGCGAGGTGATCTTCGTCGCATTCTCGGCCTGGGCCGGGACCTCGACGTTGACGACCTCACCGGCACCGTCGGCCGGGGCGGCCTCGACGGCACCCGGGCGCACGGTGATCACGGGGAGTTCACCGGTGGCCTGGGCGTCGACGGTGAACGCGCCACCGAAGATGCTGTGGACGCCGATGCCACCCTCTTTGATCTCGACGACATCGACCAGCAGGCCCGAGCCCAGACGTGCGGCCAGCCGGCCGGCGACCTCTTTGCCCTCGGCGTTGGCGGCGATGACGACGGCGGCGGGAGCGGCCGACTCGGTCAGCGCGGCGAGCACGTCGACCTTGGGGGTGACCAGGAAGCTGTCCACGTCGGCCGACTCGGCGACGTAGATCTTGGCGGCACCGGCGGCCTTGAGGCCATCGGTGAGACCGGCGGCGGTGCCCTCGGCACCCACCACGACCGCGGACGGCTCGCCCAGCACGCGGGCGGCGGTGATCAGTTCGGTGCTGACCTTCTTCAGTGCACCTTCGGCGTGCTCGACGAGCACAAGTACTTCAGCCATGAATCTGTCCTTATGTGTTGTCAGAGAAGAGTGGGATGGGCGACTAGATCAGCTTCTGGCCGACCAGGTACTCGGCGACCTTCTTGCCGCCCTCGCCCTCGTCGGTGACCTTCTCGCCGGCCGTCTTCGGGGGCTTGGGGGTCGACGAGAGCACCTTGGAGCCGGCGTTGGCGACGCCCACCTCGTCGGCCTCGACACCGATCTCGGCCAGCGTCAGGACGGTGACTTCCTTCTTCTTGGCGGCCATGATGCCCTTGAAGGACGGGAAGCGGGGCTCGTTGATCTTCTCGTTGACGCTGACCACGGCGGGCAGCGAGGCCTCAAGGCCGAAGACGCCGTCATCGGTCTCGCGCTCGGCGGTGACCTTGCCGCCCTCGACGTTCAGCTTGCGCACGTGGGTCAGCTGCGGCAGACCCAGGTATTCGGCGATGACGGCCGGCACTGCGCCGCCGACGCCGTCGGTGGCCTCGTTACCGGCGATGACCAGCTCGGTGCCCTCGATGGTGCCCAGCGCGCGGGCCAGGGCCCAGCCCGTCTGGATCACATCGGAGCCGTGCAGGCCGTCGTCCTTGAGGTGCACAGCCTTGTCGGCACCCATGGACAGCGCCTTGCGGATGGCCTCGGTGGCGCGCTCGGGGCCGGCGGTCAGCACGGTGACGGTGCTGTCGCCACCCTCACGCTCCTTGATGAGCAGCGCTTCTTCGACGGCGCGCTCGTTGATCTCGTCGAGCACGGCGTCGGCGGCTTCCCGGTCCAGGGTCCAATCACCCTCGGACAGCTTGCGCTCGGACCAAGTGTCAGGGACCTGCTTGATCAGGACCACGATGTTTGTCATGACTGTGGTTCGTCCTCCTCGATGAGGCCGGCAGCCGGCCTGGGCATATCACGTTTTGTCCAACGGCCTCCAGGTTACTCGCGGGTAACTTTGGTGGCACGCATGGACACCATAACCCGTTGGTTGGTTCGCTCAGACCCCACGGTCGCCAGGGCATCCGTTCGCGAACCGGCCATTACGGGTTAGCCTGCCTTCCAATGAGCACAATCGGTTCCGTCGACAGCGCTGGCCCGGGCGATCCCCTGCCCCTCACCGGCGAGCGCACCATCCCCGGCCTGGCCGAGGAGAACTACTGGTTCCGCCGCCACGAGGTCGTCTATCAGCGACTCGCCGACCGGTGCGCCGGCCTCGATGTGCTCGAGGCCGGACCCGGCGAGGGCTACGGCGCCGACCTGATTGCCGGGATCGCACGCAGCGTCACCGGCGTCGACTACGACGAGCAGGCCGTCGCGCACATCCGTGCCAAGTACCCGCGGGTGCGGATGCACCTGGGAAATCTCGCCGAGCTGCCATTGGCCGATGGCTCGGTCGATGTGGTGGTCAACTTCCAGGTGATCGAGCATCTGTGGGATCAGGGACAGTTCGTCGCCGAATGCGCGCGCGTGCTGCGCCCGGGTGGACTGCTGCTGATGTCCACACCCAACCGCATCACCTTCTCGCCGGGGCGCGACACCCCGCTCAATCCGTTCCACACCCGCGAACTGAACGCCGGCGAGCTCACCGAACTGCTCGAGCAGGGCGGCTTCCGGGTCGATGCCATGCTCGGGGTGTTCCACGGCGCCGGACTGGCCGCGCTCGACGCCCGCCACGGGGGCTCCATCATCGCGGCCCAGATCGACCGCGCGGTCGCGGATGCGCCGTGGCCGCAGGAGTTGCTCGCCGATGTCGCCGCGGTGCGCGCCGAGGACTTCGATCTGCTCGACGCGAACGAAAGCCGCATCGACGACAGCCTGGATCTGGTGGCCATCGCGGTGCTGCCGTGACCGAGTCCCCCGGGATGTTCACCCTGGTGCTGCACACGCACCTGCCGTGGCTCGCCCATCACGGCCGCTGGCCCGTCGGCGAGGAATGGCTCTACCAGTCCTGGGCGGCGTCCTATCTGCCGCTCATGCGGGTGCTGCGCACGCTGGCCAGCGAGGACCGCAGCCATCTGGTGAGCCTGGGCATGACCCCGGTGGTCACCGCCCAGCTCGACGACCCGTACTGCCTGACCGGTATGCACCACTGGCTGGCCAACTGGCAGCTGCGCGCCCTGGAGGCGACCACCGTGCAGACCGGCACCGGGGTCGAGGGCACCTTCGGATCAGCGGAAGCGATGCGCCGGTTCGGCATTCGCGAACATGCCGCCGCCACCGAAGCGCTGGAGAGTTTCACCACGCTGTGGCGCCACGGTGGCAGCCCACTGCTGCGCCAACTCGTCGACGCCGGCACCATCGAGCTGCTCGGCGGTCCGCTCTCACACCCGTTCCAGCCGCTGCTCAATCCGCGGCTGCGCGAGTTCGCGCTGCGCGAGGGTCTCGCCGACGCCCGGCAGCGCTTCGCGCACACCCCGAAGGGCATCTGGGCGCCCGAGTGCGCCTACGCCCCGGGAATGGAGATCGGTTACGCCGCAGCCGGTGTGGGCCATTTCATGGTCGACGGTCCGTCGCTGCACGGTGATACCGCCCTCGGCAGGCCTGTGGGTGACACCGATGTGGTGGCCTTCGGCCGCGATCTGCAGGTCAGCTACCGGGTGTGGTCGCCGAAGTCCGGCTACCCGGGACACGCCGCCTACCGGGACTTCCACACCCACGACCACCTCACCGGCCTCAAGCCGGCCCGGGTCACGGGTCGCAATGTGCCGTCGGAGGCCAAGGCCCCCTACGAGCCCGAGCGCGCCGACAGGGCGATCGACAAGCATGTCGCCGATTTCGTCGGCGTGGTGCGCCGCCGGCTGCGCGAGGAATCCGACCGCATCGGCCGGCCCGCGCATGTCGTCGCCGCCTTCGACACCGAGCTGTTCGGGCACTGGTGGTACGAGGGCCCGCGGTGGCTGGAGCGGCTGTTGCGGGCGCTGCCCGAGGCCGGTGTCCGGGTGGGCACCCTCGCCGATGCCATCGAGGCCGGCTTCGTCGGCCCCGCAGTCGAATTGCCGCCCAGCTCATGGGGTTCGGGCAAGGACTGGCAGGTCTGGAACGGCGAGAAGGTGTCCGATCTGGTGCAACTCAACGCCGAGGTCGTCGATACCGCATTGTCGGCGGTGGACAAGGCGCTGGCCCACCGCGGCCCGGGAGCGTCCCGCGATCTGGTGGCCGACCAGATCCTGCGCGAGACATTGCTGACGGTGTCCAGTGACTGGCCGTTCATGGTCAGCAAGGACTCCGCCGCCGAATACGCCCGCTACCGCGCGCATCTGCACGCCCATGCGACCCGGGAGATCTCCGCGGCGCTGGCCTCCGGGCGCCACGAGCAGGCGCAGCGGCTGGCCGGTGACTGGAACCGCGCCGACGGGCTGTTCGGCGCCCTGGACGCCAGGCGGCTTCCCCGATGACCCCATCCGTCGAAGGTGCATACCCGTGAAGATCCTCATGGTGTCGTGGGAGTACCCACCGGTGATCATCGGCGGCCTCGGCCGCCACGTGCACCACCTGGCCACCGAACTCGTGTTGGCCGGTCACGAGGTCGTGGTGCTCTCGCGCCGGCCCACCGGCACCGACCCGAGCACCCATCCGTCGACCGATGAGGTCGCCGAGGGCGTACGCGTCATCGCCGCCGCCCAGGACCCGCACGAGTTCGGCTTCGGCACCGACATGATGGCCTGGACGCTGGCGATGGGCCACGCCATGGTCCGCTCCGGCCTGACCCTGCGCGACTGGCAGCCCGACCTGGTGCACGCGCACGACTGGCTGGTCGCCCATCCCGCCATCGCGCTGGCCGAATTCTTCGATGTACCACTGGTTTCCACCATCCACGCCACCGAGGCGGGACGGCATTCGGGCTGGGTGTCGGGGCAGGTCAGCCGACAGGTGCACGCACTGGAATCCTGGCTGGTGCACGAATCCGACTCGCTGATCACCTGTTCGGCGTCCATGCGCGAGGAAATCGACGCACTGTTCGGCCCGGGGTTGTCCGAGACGACCGTCATCCCGAACGGGATCGACACCGACGGTTGGCCGTTCGCGCCGCGCCGGGCCCGCGGCGGACCGGCCGCGCTGCTCTATTTCGGCCGCCTCGAGTACGAGAAGGGCGTGCACGACGCGATCGCGGCGCTCCCCCGCATCCGCAGGACGCACCCGGGCACCACACTGACGATCGCCGGCGACGGCACCCAGCTGGAGTTCCTGACCGAACAGGCCCGCAAGCACAAGGTGCTCAAGGCGACGAAGTTCATCGGACGCGTGGACCATCAGCAGCTGGTCACCCTGTTGCACCGGGCCGACGTGGCGGTGCTGCCCTCGCACTACGAACCGTTCGGCATCGTCGCTTTGGAGGCCGCCGCCACCGGGACCCCCTTGGTGACCTCGACCGCCGGCGGGCTCGGCGAGGCCGTCATCGACGGTGTCACCGGCAAGTCCTGCCCGCCGCGCAACGTGGCCGCACTCGCCACCGCGGTGCGCGGGGTGCTCGACGACCCGGCCGCCGCGCAGCGCCGGGCGCTCGCCGCCCGCGACCGACTCACCTCCGATTTCTCCTGGCCGACGGTCGCCGACCACACCGCGCAGGTGTATCTGGCCGCCAAACGTGCCGAGCGGCAACCACAACCGCGCCGGCTGATCGTGGAACGCCCCCTGCCGGATTACGGCTGACCCACCCGCTCCCGCACCCGGCGAAACTCGCGTACCCGGGGTGTGTGCACCCTTCGACACCCCGGGTACGCGTGTTTCGGCGCCCTTGACAATATTTTTTGTCAAGGTCACACTGGGCACATGGTCGAGATCGAGGTGATCACCGACCCGGCGGCCGCAACCAGCGCGCTCGATCCCGTGCGTGCGCGGCTGCTGGCCGAGCTGAGCGAGCCGGCGTCCGCCGCGACGCTGGCCGCTCGCGTCGGCCTGACCCGTCAGAAGGTCAACTACCACCTGCGGGCGTTGGAACGGCACCAGTTGGTGACCGTCGCCGAGGAGCGGCAATGGGGCGGGCTGACCGAACGCCTACTGGTCGCCAGCGCCGCCTCCTACGTGGTGTCCCCCAGCGCCCTGGGTGCGGTCGGCGCCCGGGTGGACCGGACCAACGACCGGTTCTCCGCCGGCCACCTCATCGCGCTGGCGGCACGCGTCGTCAACGAGGTGGGCGAAATGTGGCAGGCGGCACGCAACGCCGACAAACGACTGGCCACCCTGTCCATCGACACCACGATCCGCTTCCGGTCCCCGGCGGATCGCGCC
Organism: Mycolicibacterium frederiksbergense; assembly: GCA_030499155.1. Lineage (GTDB taxonomy): Bacteria > Actinomycetota > Actinomycetes > Mycobacteriales > Mycobacteriaceae > Mycobacterium > Mycobacterium frederiksbergense_A. Next base: position 5,365,099 of record JAUKNU010000001.1, read on the forward strand.
TTCTTCACCAGGGACCTGACCGAGGCGGTCGCAGCACTCGCCGCCCGCTACCACGACGAGACGGCACCGCGCGGACGGCCTCATCGGCTGTTCGTCGCGTCCTATCCCGCGCCGTCGACCGACGAGAATCAGGAGCGCCGCGATGCCCGTAAATCATGACGATGAAAAACGCTGGGTGGAACTGCAGGTGGTGGTGCCCGGCACACCGGAACAGGTGTGGCAGGCCGTCGCCACAGGCCCGGGGAACACGGCCTGGTTCACCAGCACCGCCATCGACGAGAAGGTCGGCGGCGCCGTCGAATTCGACTTCGGACCCAACGGTTCCTCCAGCGGTGAAGTGACGCACTGGGAACCGCCACACCGGTTGGGCTATGTCGAACGGGACTGGTGTGATGACGCGCCGCCGGTGGCCACCGAGATCACCGTCACCGCGCGCACCGGGGACCACTGCGTCATCCGAATGGTGCACTCGTTGTTCACCGATAGCGCCGACTGGGATGACCAGATCGAGGGCTTCGAAACCGGCTGGCCCGGTCACTTCGCGGTGCTGCACAACTATCTCGCGCACTTCGCCGGTGAACCGGCGGTGACCTTTCACCTCTCGGCCACCGGGGACCTGCCGCAGCCCGAGGCCTGGAAGTTGATGCTGGCCGCGTTCGGGCTGGACGCCGCCGACGTCGGCGACCTGCGCACGCTGCACCCCGCCCAGGACGATTTCGTCGGTCTCGTGGACCGGGTGTATCAGGACGAGAACCAGCGCTACCTGGTGGCCCGGTTGGCCCAACCGACCGCGGGCGCGGTGATGTTCGGCATCTGCGCCCCCGACGGTCAGACCACCACCGGGATCAACGCGTTCTTCTACGGCGACGACGCGGCGCGCAATGCCGCGCTCGCGGAGCCCGCGTGGCGCACCCTGCTCCAGGGGGCGCTGCGCTGATCAGCGGGCGGCTTTCTTCCGTTCGATATCGGCCAGGTTCGCGGCCAGTTCGGCGCGCTCGGCTGCCGACGCGTCCCAGGCCACCTTGCGGTTCTTGACCACCTTGGCCGGCGAACCGACCGCGATGGAGAAGTCCGGGATCTCTCCCTTGACCACCGCGTGCGCGCCCAACACACACCCGCGGCCGACGGAGGTGCCGCGCAGCACGCTCACCTTCGCCGCCACCCAGGTGTCCGGGCCGATCCGCACCGGGCTCTTGACGATGCCCTGGTCCTTGATGGGCAACTCCAGGCTGTCCATCTTGTGGTCGAAATCGCAGACGTAGCACCAGTCGGCCATCAGCACCGAATCGCCGAGTTCGATGTCCAGGTAGGTGTTGATGACGTTGTCGCGGCCCAGCACCACCTTGTCGCCGATGCGCAGCGAACCCTCGTGACAGCGGATGGTGTTCTTGTCCCCGATGTGCACCCAGCGCCCGATCTCCATGGTGGACAGCTCCGGGGTGGCCTCGATCTCCACGCCCTTGCCCAGGAACACCATGCCGCGGGTGATGATGTGCGGGTTGCGCAGCTTGAACTTCAGCAACCGCCAGTAGCGCACCAGATACCACGGCGTGTACGCCTTGTTGGCCAGCACCCAGCGCAGCGAGTCGCGGGTCAGGAACTGCGCCTGACGCGGATCGCCCAAGCGCGAACCACGCCACCTCTTGTGTAACGGCGCGCCCCACATCGTCGTCATGGCCGGTCAGCCTACGCGAGCCGGACACGGGCTAGTCTCGGACCTCGATGCCTGCTCGAGGAGGAACTGTGCGCCGGCTTGCTGCCGTGCTGGGAATCGCGGCGCTGACCGTCAGTTCCTGCGGAAACACCGATTCGTGGGTCGAGGCCCACCCGTCGATGGGATGGGCGGCCCAATACGCCGACGCCGCCAACAGCAGCTACCGGCCCGTCGACGGGGCGCAGGCGCTCACGCCGGACTGGGAGCGGTCGGTCAAGGGCGAGCTCGGCGCGCAGGCCGCGCTGGGCTCGGGCAGCTATCTGGCCGTCAACGGCCAGACCCCCGACGGGTGCTCGCTGATGGTCTGGGAGACCGACAACAACGCCCGCCAGCGCTGGTGCACCCGGTTGTGGCAGGGCGGCGCGCTGTCCAGTCCGCTGTTCGACGATTTCGACAATCTCTACATCGGCCAGCCCGGCGCCATCATGTCCTACCCGCCCACCCAGTGGATCCGGTGGCGTCAGCCGGTGATCGGCATGCCGACCACACCACGGCTGCTGTCGCCGGGCCAGTTGCTCGTCCTGACCCATCTGGGTCAGGTGCTGGTGTTCGACGCGCACAAGGGCACCGTCGTGGGCACGTCGCTCGATCTGGTGGCCGGAGTGGACCCCACCGATTCCGATCGCGGTCTCGCCGACTGCGCGGCGTCCCGCCGGGAATGCCCGATCTCGGCCGCACCGGCGTTCGGTGCGCAGACCGGGATCGTGGTGGTCGGGCTGTGGGAGCCGGGCGCGCAGGCCCCCGTACTCGTCGGCCTGCGGTACCGACCGGACCAGACCCCGATCCTGAGCCGCGAGTGGACCAGCGAGGCGGTCGGCGGCGGTCCCCTCGCCAGCCCGGTGTTGTCCGCCGACGGCACCACCGCCTACGTCAACGGCCGCGACGGACGGTTGTGGGCCCTCGACACCGCCGACGGGAGCGCGAGATGGTCGGTGGAGCTGGGGTATCAGCCGCAGACGCCGCCCTCGGTGTCCGCCGAGGGTGTCATCGTCGCCGGCGGCGGCCCGGGCGCACAGCTGACCGGTATCAGCGACACCGGTGAGATCGTCTGGACACGTGCGGATGTGGAGCCGCTGTCGACCTCCAGCCGGGCCGGTGAGGACATCGGCTACACGGTGGTCCGCGACGGCGAGCGGGGGCAGGCGCTGCTGGTGTTCGACCCCATCGAGGGCGGCACCGTCAACCGCTACCCGCTGCCCGATGCCACCGGTGCGCCGGTCGGGGTCTCGATCGGCCATGACGGCCGGGTGGTGACCGCGACCAGCGACGGCCAGGTCTACGGGTTCGCGCCCGCCTAGCGTTTCGTAGGAATCAGGCGAGCATCGGGGCGACGGTCGCCCGCGGCACCGACACCTGGACGGCTCCGGCCGCTTCCGGCAACAGTTCACCCTGGCCGAAGAAGAAGATCACCGCATCGTCGGTGATGGCGAAGTTCTGGTAATTGGCCGGGTCCAGGCCGGACTCGGGCAACACCGGGTCCGGCATGCCGGACTGCCTGGCCAGATCGGCCTGCACCACCGGGAAGATCACCGGCAACGGGTCGGTGCCCTCCCGGAACAGATTCTCGAAGGTGATCGGCTTGCGGTAGGCCTGATCCCAGCTGAACGCCTTGTAGAAGGTCTGCGGGTGCGCGCCCCCGACATTCTGGTAGGTGGTGAACACCACCGATTGCGTACCGCGCGGCGGTACCGCGGAGCTGTACTGGGCCGAGGTGGTGTCCAACTCGTATGGCATCCCGCGGAAGTCGGGCATCTTGGCCACATTCAGGAATCCGTCGCGGGTCTGCTTGACGTAGTCGAGGACCGCGTTCTGGTCCGGGAAATCCGACGGGAAGGTGATGTTGAGCGTGTAGGCAGGGTCGGTCTGCTGGATCTGACAGGTGAATCCGGGTCCGGGGGTGGCGCCCACGTCTTCGCATTTGGGCGGCGCGGCCGACGCCGTCGCGGCACCCGCAAGACCCGAAAGGGCGGTGGCGGCCGCGGCCAGCACCGATACGGCAACGGTGGGTACGCGCATCTGGGGGATCCTCCAAGAACCGGGAGCGGCACAGGCGCCGCTGCCCGCCAGGGTACCTGTGGCGCTATCGGGACGGCCGACAAATGAATGCCACCGCACGCCCGGCCGCACCGGTGCCGATGCGGGTGATGACCACCGAGTGGGGCGTCGCGCCGCGCAACTTCAGCCGGCGCCGCAGGGCGTCGGGATCCACGTCCACACCGCGCACCAGGATTTCGAGCGCACCACCGTCGCGGGCCGTGAGTTCGCGGCGCAGCCGCTTCTCGTCGAAACCGATCTCGCCGAGCACCTCGAAACCCCTTACCCCGTCCGGGAGTTCGTCACCGGACAGATACGCGATATCGGGGTCGAGCTGCCACAACCCGTACCGGGTGCCGTACTGGCGCACCAGGCCGGCGCGCACCACCGCACCATCGGGATCGACGATCCAGCGCCCGGCCGGGGCGACGGTGCATTCGTCGGGATCGGCATCGGTGAGCTGCTCGCCGCGGTCCAGCAGGGTGGCGCGGCGGCGCACACCCGGTTGGGCCAGACCCGCCGGCCACAGGCAGGCCTCTCGCACGCTGCCGCCCAGCGAGCACAGCTCGACCTCGCCGTGGAAGCCGAGCTCGGTGAGCTGATCGAAATCGATTCCGGGAGCGCATTTCACGACAAGATCGCGTCCGCGGTAGGCGTCGAACAACTCGTCCAGCGGCGGGGTGTAGGCGCGCGGATCGAACCGGCGCCGCCCGCCGCTGCGCCGGCCCGGGTCGGCCAGCACCACGGTGTCACGGCTGACCGGCCGCAGCGCATCGGCGCGACACACCGCGACATCGGGAACGTTGTTGCGCGCCATGGCCAGTCGCACCGGGTCCAGATCACTGCCCAGCAACTGCCCGGCGACCGGACGCAGCGCGGCGAGTTCGGCGCCGACCGAGCAGGTCACGTCGTGCACCCGCGCACCGGTGAGCCGCTGGGCCCGGTGCACGGCTACCGCCCCCGCGGTCGCCTGTTGTAGCGCGTCGTCGGTGAACAGCCACGACGACGGATCACCGAACTTTGCCGCCGCCTTGCGGCGCAGCAGTGTCGTCTCCACGAGCACCGCGGTGCGCTCACCGAAATGTGTTCGCACCGAGGCGACATCGGCGATCTGACCGGCGCCGCCCAACTCCAGACCGGCCACCTCGGCCAGCGCTCGCCGGCCATCGTCACCGCACAGGTAGGCGACGTCGGCGACCGAGAACTGGACTGCCACCCCGTGTCGCTTCGCTCCTGCCCGCCGTCAGGACGGCTTGACCCCGGTGACCATCACGTTGTAGAACCAGCCCTTGGGCACGACCCGGCGCCACACGTTGGCGTCCACCCAGCTCAGCGTCGTCCAGCTGTTGAACGCGAATTTGGCCCAGCCCCAGCCCAACCGGCCCGGAGGTACCGAGGCCTCGAAGGTGCGGATCGGCCAGCCCAGCATCGCGGCGGTGAATTCCTCGCTCGCGGTGGCCACCTCGACGGCGCCCGCATTGGCCGCCATCCGCTCCAGATCCTCGGGATCGAAGGTGTGCAGGTCCACCACGGCTTCCAGGGCCGCGGCCCGCGAGGACTCGTCGAGCTCCTCCTGCGGACGCCGCCAGCCCTCCAGGCCGGGCAGCTTGGTGATGTTGGTCGAGACCCGCCAGGTCAGCGTGGACAGGTTGCGGGCGTAGACGTTGCCCGCACTGGTGGGCTCGCCGGCGAAGACGAAGCGGCCACCCGGCTTGAGGATGCGCACCACCTCGCGCAGCGACTTCTCCACATCGGGGATGTGATGCAGCACGGCGTGCCCGACCACCAGGTCGAAGGTGTTGTCCTCATACGGGATGCCCTCGGCGTCGGCGACCTTGCCGTCGATATCGAGTCCCAGGCCCTGCCCGTTGCGGGTGGCGACCTTGACCATGCCCGGGGACAGGTCGGTGACCGAGCCGCGCCGGGCCACCCCGGCCTGGATCAGGTTGAGCAGGAAGAACCCGGTGCCGCAGCCCAGCTCGAGTGCCCGGTCGTAGGGCAGTTCGCGCTGTACCTCGTCGGGGACGATGGCATCGAAGCGACCGCGCGCGTAATCGATGCAGCGCTGGTCATAGGAGATCGACCACTTGTCGTCGTAGGTCTCGGCTTCCCAGTCGTGATAGAGGATCTGGGCCAGCTTGGTGTCCTTCAGCGCGGCTTCGACCTGCTCGGCAGTCGCGTGCGGATTCGGTGTGAGCTCCTCGTCGGCGTCGACGTGGGGCGTGTGGTCCGTGCTCGTCATATGGGCAGCCTAACTCCCGATGGTCGCCTCGAAGACCTCGACGTAGCGGCGCACCCCTTCACCTGGGGCGTCGATCACCGCACCAGCGGCATTGATCATCGCCTTGGCTCCGGCGAGCACATATCCGGGCGCCTCGGCGTGCCGGCGCGCCCAGCTCAGCGCGGCGTCGTAGACACCGTCGGGGGCCACCAGTTCGTCGACCAGCTCGATGGTCAGGGCCTCATCGGCGCCGACGAACCGGCCGCTGTACACCAGTTCCTTGGCCCGGCCTGCGCCGACGGAGGCGACCAGCCGGTCGGTACCGGCGGCGGGCAGCAACTCGGCCAACACCTCGGTGACCCCGACCTTGACGTTGTCCCCCGCGATCCGCCAGTCCGCCGCCAGGGCCAGTGCCAGTCCCGAGCCCAGCGCGTAACCGGTGACCGCGGCGACAGTCGGCTTCGGGATCGCGGCGACGGCGTCCAGTGCCGCCCGACAGGCCGCGGTGACGCTCTCGGCATCGGCGGCGCCGAGTCGGCGCAGCTCCGGGATGTCGTCACCGGCGCTGAAGACCTCGTGGCCGCCGAACACGATGACGGCGCCGACATCGTCGCGGCCGCCGAGGTCGGCGGCCGTAGCCCCGATCTCGCGGTACATCTGCCGGGTCAGTGCGTTGCTGGGCGGCCGGGACAGCACCAGGGTGCCGATCCCGTCGGTGACGACGGCGGTGACGAATTCACCGCTGCTCGCGGTGGCGACGAATTCGGTCATGTGGGCTTGGCATCCTGGTAGCCCTGCGGAGCGCGCCGGTTGCGGGCCTCGTTGTAGCGGGCGCCGTCGAAGAACTCGATGTCCCAGTCGCCGGTCCCCTTGTCCGCGCTCAGACTCGGCTCCATCGCCACGATCCGGCGTTCGGTGGCCAGGATGTCGGCCACCCTGCGTCCGTTGACCGAGTCGAGCTGCGACCAGGTGGGCGGCAGCAGGAAAGACCGGCCCTCGGCGAACTCGTCGAGCGCGGCCTGCGGGGTGGACCAGAACGCACGGTCGCTCTCGGTGTTCTCCCCGTCCGCGCGCTGGCCGTCCGGAATGGCGCCGACGAAGAAGTAGGTGTCGTAGCGGCGGGTGCGCTCCTCTTTGGGGGTGACCCAGTTGGCCCACGGCCGCAGCAGATCAGCGCGCAGGACCAGCTTCTCGGCGCGCAGGAAGTCCGCGAAGGACAGTGAGTTGTTGGCCAGCGCCGCGCGCTGCTCGCGGTACACCGACGCGTCGTCGACCAGGATGTCGGAGTCGTCGGCGGCCCCGGCGAACAGCACCCCGGACTCCTCGAAGGTCTCGCGGGCCGCGGCGCACACCAGCGCCTCGGCCAGGTCGACATCGACGTTGAGGCGTTCGGCCCACCAATCGGGTTTCGGCCCGTACCAGGCGATGTTGGTGCCGCGATCGCGCTCGTCGACGCCACCTCCGGGAAAGACCATCACCCCGGCGACGAAGTCCATCGCCGAGTGCCTGCGCATCAGGAAGATCTCCAGGGACTCCGGTGTGCCCGCGTCGCGCAGCAGCATCACCGTGGAGGCGGGCCGGGGCACCAACGGGTCAGCAGTGTCGGTCATGCTCGCCTCCTGTGCGCAGCGCGGCTACGGGTGCGCCGCGCGAAATAGCGGCCGTCGATGTAGTCCAGCGCGATCGACTGCCCGAACGCCGTGGACAGATTCTCCGCGGTCAGCACATCGGTCAGCAGCCCGGCACCGACCACGCTGCCCTCCGAGAGCAGCAGGCAGTGGCTGAACCCGGGCGGGATCTCCTCGACGTGATGGGTGACCAGCACGATGGCCGGCGCATCGGGGTCGGCGGCCAGATCGGCCAACCGGGAGACCAGTTCCTCGCGACCGCCCAGGTCCAGACCGGCGGCCGGCTCGTCGAGCAGCAGCAGTTCCGGATCGGTCATCAGCGAGCGGGCGATCAGCACCCGTTTGCGCTCCCCCTCGGACAGGGTGCCGTAGGTGCGTTCGGCCAGATGTTCGGCGCCCAGGCTTTCCAGCATGTCGACGGCCTGCTCGTAGTCGACATCGTCGTACTTTTCCCGCCAGCGGCCCAGCACCGCGTACCCGGCCGACACCACCAGGTCGCGGACGATCTCGTCGTCGGGAATCCGTTGGCTCAGAGCCGAGCTGCTCAGCCCGACCCGGGACCGCAGCTCCGACATGTCGGTGCGCCCGAGGCGCTCGCCGAGCACGAATGCGGTACCCGAGGACGGGTGCTCGATGGCGGCCGCCATCCGCAGCAGCGAGGTCTTGCCCGCCCCGTTCGGGCCGATCACCACCCAGCGCTCGTCGAGTTCGACGGCCCAGTTGATGGGCCCGACCAGGGTCTTACCCCCGCGACGCAGGGTGACCTTGGCAAAATCGATCAGCAGGTCGGGGTCGGCGATGGGCTCGTCTGCTGGCACCCGCTCATCGTAGTGTCGTCGCCCTCGGCCAAACGGCGCCGCCCACCACCGCCGGGAGCACCGAAGTCGTGGAAGAGCAGCCGCCGCGGCATGTGCCGCAGGATCAGTTGCACCAGTGGGCCGATCCCGAACGCGTAGATGACGGTCCCGACGCCGACGGTGCCACCGAGCAGCCACCCGGCGGTCAGCACGGTGGCCTCGATGAGGGTGCGGACCAGCCGCACCGACAGCCCGGTGCGGGCCACCAGTCCGGTCATCAGTCCGTCGCGCGGGCCGGGGCCGAGCCCGGCACCGATGTAGAGCACGGTACTGACGGCATTGAGCAGCACCGCGCCGAGCATCATCGGGACCCGCAACCGGAGGTCGTCGGGGGCGGGCAGCACGGCGATACCGATGTCCACGGTGACCGCGATGACGATGACGTTGGCGATGGTGCCGATGCCCGGCCGGTTGCGCAGCGGGATCCAGGCCAGCAGCACCACCACCCCGACCACCGCCGAGGCGAGGCCGATGGACATCCCGGTGTGCCGGCTCAGGCCCTGGTGGAAGACGTCCCACGGGTCCAGTCCGAGCCCGGCCTGGACCATCATGGCCATGGAGAAGCCGTAGCCGGTCAGGCCTGACAGCAGGAGGGCTCCGCGGATCGTCATGCGTGGTCGGGGAAGCGGGCGCGGATGGCGTCCAGCTCGCCGTGCACCCGGCGGGCATCGGTGCTGTCGATGGCGCGCCTGTTGTAGGTGCCGGACCGCCGGTACTTCCCAGCCACCCGAGATATCCAGTTCTTCCTCATGACTCGATGATCATGGGCATGTGGCTTGCCAATCAATAGCCAGTTGGCAGATACTGGCCTCAATGTCTAGCGATATGGGAACCAGAGCGCTCGATGTGGACCTACTGGCCCGCGAACTTGGCAACTGGCGCACGACCAGTTCCACCGGTCCGGCCTACCTGGGCCTGGCCGACGCCATCCGGCTGCTCATCGTCGACGGCCGCGTCCCGGTGGGATCACGGCTGCCCAGTGAGCGGGCGCTGGCCGATGTGCTGCGGGTCTCGCGGACCACGGTCACCGCGGCGTTCACCGCGCTGCGCGAGGACGGCTACCTCAATGCCCGCCGCGGCGCCCGCAGCACCGCTTCCCTGCCCCCGCGACCGCAGATTCCCGCCGCGGCCGGCGCGCCGACCATGAGCCTGGCCGCCGCCGCACTGTCGGCGCCGAGCGCCGCCGTGCTGGAGGCCTTCGCCGATGCCGCCCACGACATCACGCCCTACCTTGCCGAAACGGGCCACGAACTGACCGGCGTCTGCGCACTGCGCACCGCGGTGGCCGAAAGATATTGCACGCGTGGACTCCCCACCGATCCGGCGCAGATCATGATCACCAGCGGCGCCCAACACGCCATCGGCCTGATCCTGGCGGCATTCACCGAGCCCGGCGACCGGGTGCTCGTCGAGCAGCCCAGCTATCACGGTGCGCTGTCCTGCATCTCGACCTCGGGGGCACGTGCGGTACCGGTGGCGCTCAACGAGAACGGGTGGGAGCTCGACGCTCTGCACTCCGCGATCCGCCAACTGGCCCCCGTGCTGGCCTACGTCATCCCCGACAATCACAACCCCACCGGATTCACCATGCCGCCGGAGGAGCGAAATCGACTGGGCCACATCATCTCCGAGACCAGGACCCGCACCATCGTCGACGAGTCCATCTTGGACATGTGGATCGACGAGGAACCGCCGGCGCCGCTGGCGGCCGCCGTGCCGTCCCGGCACGATCTGGTGCTCACCATCGGTTCGATGTCCAAATCGTTCTGGGGCGGATTGCGGATCGGCTGGATCCGGGCCGAACCGGCCACCCTGGCCACCATCGCGGCGCACCGCGCCTCGGTGGACCTGGGCACTCCCATTCTCGAACAGCTCGCCGCGGCAAGGCTTCTGCAGATCCGTGACGACGTCCTACCGGAGCGTCGCGAGTTGCTGCTGGCCCGGCGGGCCTTCCTCATCGAACTGCTGGCCCGCCGGCTACCCGACTGGCGCCCCGGCCCCGGCCGCGGTGGGATGTCGCTGTGGGTGCAACTGCCCGCACCGATGAGCACCGCCCTGTCCGCGGCGGCATCGCGGTTGGGACTGGACCTCCCCGCCGGGCCGCGGTTCGGGGTCGACGGCACCCTGGAACGATTCATCCGGGTGCCCTACGCGCTGCCCGAACCGCGGCTCGAAGCCGCGGTCGACCTGATGGCGCGAGCCTGGCAGTCCATCACCGGGGGCGCCGTCACCGGCGAGACCCGCACGGCGGTGGTCGTCTAGTCTTCCGGGATCTCCACCCGGCGCGCCGTCCCGTCGACCGCGTCGGCGGCCTCGATCTCGCCGCGGGTCACCCCGAGGATGAACAGCACGGTGTCCAGGTACGGATGGCTCAGCGAGGCGTCGGCGACCTCGCGCAGCGCCGGTTTGGCATTGAACGCCACACCGAGCCCGGCCGCCGACAGCATGTCGATGTCGTTGGCGCCATCACCGACGGCCACGGTCTGCTCCATCGGCACGCCGACCTGCTGCGCGAAATCACGCAGCGCCTTGGCCTTCCCGGGCCGGTCGATGACCTGCCCGACCACCCGACCGGTGAGCTTGCCGTCGACGATCTCCAGCTCGTTGGCGGCCACGAAATCCATCATCAGGTCGTGGGCCAGCGGCTCGATCACCTGCCGGAAGCCACCGGAGACGATGCCGCAGTGATACCCCAGGCGCCGCAGGGTCCGGATGGTCGTTCTGGCGCCGGGGGTCAGCTCGATCTGGTCGGCCACCTCGTCGAGCACCTCGGCGGGCAGACCCGCCAACGTGGCCACCCGCTTGTGCAACGACTCGGCGAAGTCCAGTTCACCGCGCATCGCAGCCTCGGTGACCTCGGCGACCGCAGCGAGTGCGCCCGCCCTGTCGGCCAGCATCTCGATGACCTCGCCCTGGATCAGCGTGGAGTCGACATCGAACACGATGAGCCGCTTGGTGCGCCGCGACAGGCTGTAGTCCTCCAGCGCGATGTCGACACCGAGCGTGACGGCGGTGCGCGCCATCACGTTCTGCAGCTGCACATAGGTCGCGCCGCCGCGGGGTACCGAGACGCGCAGTTCCAGACCGGTGACCGGGTAATCGGAGACACCGCGGATGGCGTCGATGTTGACCCCGAGTGCGGCGACCTCATGGGCCACCACACCGAACGCCTCGGCGGTGATGGGCCGGCCCAGCACCACGATGGTGTGCGTGGAGGGCCCCTCCAGCACCGGCTTGTCGTCGCTGCGCTCGATCTCGACGTCCAGGCCCACCCCGTGGATGGCGGCGCGGACTTCACCGTCGAACTCGGCGCCGTCGGCGACCTTGGAATCCACCGACACCAGCACACCCAGGGTGAGCCGGCCGCGGATGACCACCTGTTCGACGTTGAGCAGCTCCACGTGATGCCGCGACAGCACCTCGAAGAGTGCGGACGTCACGCCGGGCTGGTCGACGCCGCTGACGGTGATCAACAACGATGAACGCTTGCGCGAGGGGTCGACTGACTGCGAGGCCGTCGGCACACTCACCTCCGTTTGATGCCTCGAGATCGGCTGTTGCCGACGAACGCGCGACTGTGGATCAGGTGAGCGTCAGATCAGCTGCGGACTTCGACATCGTCGATTCTGGTCACGTCACCGTCGTCGGGTCCGTGGGCCCGGCCGATGTGCGCCTCGGCCCGCATCCGCTCCACCATGTGCGGGTAGTGCAGCTCGAAGGCCGGACGCTCCGAACGGATCCGGGGCAGCTCGGTGAAGTTGTGCCGCGGCGGCGGGCAGCTGGTGGCCCACTCCAGGGAGTTGCCGTAGCCCCACGGGTCGTCGACCACGACGGGCTCGCCGTAACGCCAGCTCTTGAAGACGTTCCAGACGAACGGCAGCGTCGAGATGCCCAGGATGAACGCACCCGCGGTGGAGATGACATTCAGCGTGGTGAACCCGTCGCTGGGCAGGTAGTCGGCGTACCGACGCGGCATGCCCTCGTCACCGACCCAGTGCTGCACCAGGAAGGTGGTGTGGAAGCCGATGAAGGTGAGCCAGAAGTGCAGCTTGCCCAGGCGCTCGTCGAGCAGGCGTCCGGTCATCTTCGGGAACCAGAAGTAGATGCCCGCGTAGGTGGCGAACACGATGGTGCCGAAGAGCACGTAGTGGAAGTGCGCGATCACGAAGTAGCTGTCGGTGACGTGGAAGTCCAGCGGCGGGCTGGCCAGCAGCACGCCCGACAGGCCACCGAGCAGGAAGGTGATCAGGAAGCCCACCGAGAACAACATCGGTGTCTCGAAGGTCAACTGCCCCTTCCACATCGTGCCGATCCAGTTGAAGAACTTGATACCGGTCGGCACCGCGATCAGGAACGTCATGAACGAGAAGAACGGCAGCAGCACCGCGCCGGTGGCATACATGTGGTGCGCCCACACGGCCACCGACAGCGCCGCGATGCCCAGCGTCGCGTAGATCAGGGTGGTGTAGCCGAAGATCGGTTTACGGCTGAAGACCGGGAAGATCTCACTCACGATGCCGAAGAACGGCAGCGCGATGATGTACACCTCGGGGTGACCGAAGAACCAGAACAGGTGCTGCCACAGCAGCACACCGCCGTTGGCCGGGTCATAGATGTGTGCGCCGAGATGACGGTCGGCGGCCAGGCCGAACAGGGCGGCGGTCAGCAGCGGGAAGGCCAGCAGCACCAGGATCGAGGTCACCAGGATGTTCCAGGTGAAGATCGGCATCCGGAACATGGTCATGCCGGGGGCGCGCATGCAGACCACGGTGGTGATCATGTTGACGCCACCGAGGATGGTGCCCAGACCACCGACGGCCAGGCCCATGATCCACAGGTCGCCACCGGCGCCCGGGGAGTGGATGGCGTCGGTCAGCGGGGAGTAGGCGGTCCAGCCGAAGTCGGCGGCACCGCCCGGGGTGATGAAACCACCCATGGCGATCAGCGCACCGAACAGGAACAGCCAGAAGGAGAAGGCGTTCAGTCGCGGGAACGCGACGTCGGGGGCGCCGATCTGCAGCGGGAGCACCAGGTTCGCGAAACCGAACACGATCGGGGTCGCGTAGAAGAGCAGCATCACGGTGCCGTGCATGGTGAACAGCTGGTTGAACTGCTCGTTGGAGAGGAACTGCAGGCCCGGCACCGCGAGTTCGGTGCGCATCAGCAGCGCCATCAGGCCGCCGATGAAGAAGAAGATGAAGCAGGCGACGCAGTACATCATGCCGATCAGCTTGTGATCGGTCGTGGTGATCAGCTTGTAGATGAGGTTGCCCTTGGGGCCCATCCGCTGCGGGAACGGACGCCGTGCCTCGAGTTCTCCGATTGGGGGCGCTTCGGCTACCAACAGATCCTCCAAAAAAGTCGACGGGTCATCCCGGCAATGGCTCTGTCGGGCATCTTATCCCCATCTCCGCCAGCCGCGGCATCGGTGTCCTACAAACTGTCGTATTCGCGTGTGAACGGTGTCTGACCGGCTGGAAACAGCGCTGTTGCTACCCTCGGGCGCGTGCCGTTCCCCACTGCGCGCAAGGGCCTGCTCGCCGCGGGTGTCGCGGCCTCGTTCACCCTGCTGACCGCCTGCGGGGCCGCCGCGACCGCGCCGACCACCGACCCGGGTGCCCCGATCACCAGCACCACCCGGATCGCCAGCGCCGGCGTGCTGGGCAACCATCGCAAACCCGACGAGTCGTGCGCCCCCGAACCGGCGGCCGCCCAGTCCCCCGACGCACCGCGCCGGGTCCGCAACGCCGGCGGCACGCAGGACACCGAACTGCGCGGTGACCCGCAGCGGATCGTGGCGCTGTCGAGTTCCGAGCTCGACGCACTCTGTGCACTGGGACTGCAGGGCCGGGTGGTCGGGACCACCGTGCCCCAGCCGGCCTACCTGGGCACCGTCCTGCATGACGCGCCGGGCTTCGGTCCGCACGACGCACCGGACCTGGACGCGATCCGCGGCGCAGCCCCCGACCTGATTCTCGGTTCGGTGACCCAGACGCCCGATTCGTTCGCCGCGTTGACCGAGATCGCCCCCACGGTGTTCACCGGCGGCGCCACCGACTGGCAGGACACCCTGCGCACGGTGGCGGCCGCGACCGGACGCCCCGGCGCCGCCGATGCGGTGCTCGACGGATTCGCCCGCGACGCCCGCGAAGCCGGTGAGCGCGTCGACGCCACCCACTTCCAGGCCTCGGTCGTGCAGTTCACCGAGACCACCATGCGGGTGTACGGCTCGGCGAACTTCCCGGCCACCGTGCTGCGCGCCGTCGGCGTGGATCGTCCTGCGGCACAACGCTTCACGGATGTCCCCTACACCGAGGTGAGCACCGCCGACCTGTCCGGGGACACCGATCTGTCCGCGGCCGACGGGGACATCATCTACCTGTCCTTCGAGACGGCCGAAGCCAGGGAACGAGCGGCCACCGTGCTCGACAGCGACGCCTGGCGCAAGCTCTCGGCCAACCGGGACGGCCGGGTGTTCGCGGTGAACAACGAGGTGTGGCAGACGGGTCAGGGCGTGGTCGCGGCCCGCGGCATCGTCGAGGATCTGCGCTGGCTGAACGCGCCCATCAACTGACCCGATTCCCCGAGTCGCCACGCTCCGGCCCGCCGGTAAAATCCGACGGGTGTTCCACGTACTGACGATCACCTACCTGCAGCCGCTCGACGTCATCGACCAGACCCGTCCGGCGCACCTGCAATGGTTGACCGACGAGGTCGCCGCCGGCCGAGTCCTGCTGGCCGGCCGGGTGGAATCCCAGGACGGTGCGGTGCTGATCGCGGCCGAGATGTCCGCCGAGGAGGCCGATGCCCTCACCGCGAGCGACCCGTACACCCAGGCCGGCGTCGTCCGCTACGACCGGGTCAGCTTCAACCCCGGTTTCCGCGCGCCCGGCCTATAAGCCGATTCACAGCTTCGATCGGGATTAGACCGGGTACTCCACTCGTTGTGTCCCACAGGGCGCACACCGCGCCCGATTCTGTTTCCTTCACTACTGTCTGGTGAAGGTGCATGTATTCGCACGTGGACATGCATGGCTGTCCAGAAATACAAAACGCATGTAGAGGACTGATCGATGACCACCACTGTTTCCGCTTACGCCGCCGACTCGGCCACGTCTCCGCTGAAGAAGACGACCATCGAGCGGCGGGACGTAGGCCCGCACGATGTCGCGTTCGACATCAAGTTCGCCGGTATCTGTCACAGCGACATCCACACCGTCAAGGGCGAGTGGGGCGAACCCAACTACCCCGTCGTCGTCGGCCACGAGATCGCCGGCATCGTCACCGAGATCGGCTCCGAGGTGACCAAGTACAAGGTCGGCGACCACGTCGGCGTCGGCTGCTTCGTCGACTCGTGCCGCGAATGCGACAGCTGCAAGGAAGGCCTGGAGCAGTACTGCACCGGCCCGGGCGGCATGATCGGCACCTACAACGCCACCGGCAAGGACGGCACCCCCACCTACGGCGGCTACAGCACCGCGATCGTCGTCGACGAGAACTATGTGCTGCGCATCCCCGAGAGCATCCCGCTGGACAAGGCCGCTCCCCTGCTGTGCGCCGGCATCACGCTGTACTCCCCGCTGCGGCACTGGAACGCCGGCCCCGGCAAGGAGGTCGCCGTCATCGGCCTCGGCGGTCTCGGCCACATGGGTGTCAAGATCGCCCACGCGATGGGCGCGCACGTCACCGTGCTGAGTCAGTCGCTCAAGAAGATGGAAGACGGTCTGCGCCTGGGCGCCGACGAGTACTACGCCACCTCTGACCCGGACACCTTCACCAAGCTCGCCGGCAAGTTCGACCTGATCCTGAACACCGTGTCGGCCAACCTGGACATGGGCGCCTATCTGGGGCTGCTGGGCCGCGACGGCACCCTGGTCGAACTGGGCGCTCCCGAGCAGCCGCTGTCGGTGCCGTTCTTCCCGCTGGGTGGGCTGCGCCGCAGTCTGGCCGGTTCGATGATCGGTGGTATCGCCGAAACCCAGGAGATGCTGGACTTCTGCGCCGAGCACGACGTGACCCCGGAGATCGAGGTCATCGAGGCCTCCTACGTGAACGAGGCCTACGAGCGGGTGCTCGCCAGCGATGTGCGGTACCGCTTCGTCATCGACACCTCGACGCTGTAGCCAAATACAGGCTGCCACAACGGCCGACGGACACCGGGTATCGCCTCAGCGGCGAGACCCGGTGTCTGTCGTTGCGGCGTGCGACGATCTGCGGGTGAACCGGATCCTGCACGTGCTGTCCGCTCTCGGGGTCATCGCCGTCCCCGTGGTCGGCTGGTTCACCCAGCATTGGTCCGGTGGAACCACCCTGGCGGTCTACTGGTTCGAGACGCTCGCCGCCTGCCTGTTCGTCCTGGCGCGGATCGCCCTGCACCAGCGGTGGTCACCGCGGCGCGGCCATTTCCGGTACAACGCGGCGGGCCATCAGGGCGGCGGATACATCGACTACCGGACTTCGAAGACCCGCCGCCGAAAGCCACTGTCGACGTTCCTGTCCAGCTTCGGGGTCGTCAGCCTGAGCTTCTGCGCCGCGCACGGGGTCTTCCTGGGCGTGATCCTCTTCCTGCTCAATCACAACAAGGTCGGCCACCTCGCCCAGATTGATTGGCGCAGTGTGGTATTCGGCTGTCTCAGCGTGCTGGCTTTTCTGACGGTGGGCTTCCTGGTGGACCTGATCAGCCTGCGGCGCTGGTCGTTCCGCCAACTCGAGCAGTCCTCCAGTCAGGTGCTCAGCCGGGTCATGGTCGTGCATCTCACGCTGCTCATCGGTTTCGTCGCGATCGCGCTCACCGACACACCGGACGCGTTCTTCGGCGTGTTCGTGGTCCTGAAGACCATGGCCGCACTGAGCACCGCTCTGCCCCAGTGGGAACCGGCCCGGCCACCGACGTGGCTGAGCAACATGCTCAACCGGATACCGAGCGCCACACCGGGCAAGCGGTTCGAGGAGGCCTGGGCCGACGAGCGCACCGAGGAACGGCAGCGCGTGGACGCCAACGAACGCCCCTGGGTCGACGGGTAGTGCCGGCTACTGTCCGGCGAGGTCGGCAAGGGGCCATCCCGCGGCCGCCAACTTCGCCGCCACCCGGGCGGTGTTCTCCGGGCCCGCATCGTGGTTGGTGACCTCGGAGATCGATGCTTCGATATCGTCGCGGGTGATCGGTTCCTCGATATCGGCGGGCGCGGCGACCTCGGCGATATTGCGCACCACCTCTTGCACCTGCTCTTCGGTCAGTGGGGTGGCCCGCAGCAGCGCCAGCAGCGGCACCTGGTCCGGACCGGGCACCCCGTCCGGGTAACCGGCGCGCAGCCAGTTCAAGATCGAAGCCATCAGAGTGGTGACGGTCATGATGTGAGTGTCTCACTGGACGGCACGGCGCAGTGCCCGCACCACACTGTTTCGGGCGAGATCGACCTTGAACCCGTTCTGCGCCAGCGGGGCCGCGCCGGCGGTGATCAACTCGGCCGCGACGCGGAAGGCGGCGTCACCGGCCGGGGCACCGATCAGGCTCGCTTCGGCCGCGGCCACCCGCCAGGGCCTGGCGGCCACACCTCCCAGCGCCAGCGCGGCGGCCACGATCTCGCCGTCGGCGAGTTCGACCCCTGCCGCCACCGACACCAGGGCGAACGCATAGCTGTGTCGGTCGCGCACCTTGAGATACCAGCTGCGGGGGCCCAGCGGCGACGGCGGTAGTTCGATCCCGGTGATCAGTTCGGCCGGACGCAGGGTGTTGTCGCGTTCGGGGGACTCCCCGGGCAACGCGAA
Organism: Mycolicibacterium frederiksbergense; assembly: GCA_030499155.1. Lineage (GTDB taxonomy): Bacteria > Actinomycetota > Actinomycetes > Mycobacteriales > Mycobacteriaceae > Mycobacterium > Mycobacterium frederiksbergense_A. Next base: position 5,383,321 of record JAUKNU010000001.1, read on the forward strand.
GAATTCGTCGATGCGCAGCGACCGGGAACCGTCGGGTCCGTGGACCTGCACGCGGGCGTCGAGCGCGGCCAGGGCGACCGCCATATCGGAGGGGTGCACCGCCACACACGCTGCGCCGGCGCCGAACAGGGCGTGTTCCCGGTTGAATCCCTGCAACGCGGCGCAGCCGGATCCCGGGTCGCGCTTGTTGCAGTGGGCGAAGGAGGGATCCATGAAGTACGGGCACCGGGTGCGCTGCATGAGGTTTCCCCCGACGGTGGCCATATTGCGGATCTGGGTGGTGGCACCGGAGAGGATCGCCTGCGACAGCATCGGGTACTGCCCGCGGATCAGCGGGTGGTTGGCCGTCACGCTGTTGGTGGCCCCCGCGCCCACCAGCACCCCTCCGTCCTCGGTCGGGGTGATCGCGCGCAGGTCGAGGCGGCCGATATCGACCAGCGCGGCCGGAGTTTCGACGCCGAGCTTCATCAGATCGAGCAGGTTGGTGCCACCGGCGTAATAGCGGGCACCGGCCGCGGCGCTGCGCACCGCATCGTCGACCGTGCCGGCGTGCTCGAAGGCAAAGGTCTTCATCTCGCCAGCTCCTTGATCGCCGCGACGATGTTGGCGTAGGCCCCGCACCGGCAGATGTTGCCGGCCATCCGTTCCCGGATCTCCCCGTCGGACAACGCGTCCGGCCCGTCGGTGACGGTGTGTCGGCACCCCTCGAACGACGCCGCGGACAGATCTCCGCGGCCGAACTCGCGCAGCACCGCGCGTGCCGAGGTGATCTGGCCGGACGTGCAGTACCCGCACTGAAATCCGTCATGCCGGATGAAGGCGCACTGGACGGTGTCCAACTCCCCGCCGTCACCCTCGATGGTCTCGACCGCCGCGCCGTCGATCGAGGCGGCCAGCGTCAGACAGCTCAGCACCCGCTCCCCGTCGACGGTCACCGTGCAGGCACCGCACAGTCCGTGATCGCAGCCCTTCTTGGTCCCGGTGAGCCCGAGTCGTTCGCGCAGCAGGTCCAGCAGGGTGGTGCGGATGTCGGCGCACAGCGCTCGGGGTGTGCCGTTGACGGTCAACTGCAGTTCGGTCATGACGCCGTTCCCGGTTCGAAGGGCTGTAACAGGGATTCCAGGGTGATCGGCAGATCACGCAGCCGCTTACCGGTGGCGTGGTACACCGCATTGGCGATGGCGGCGGGCACCCCGCAGGCACCGATCTCGCCGATACCGCGCACCCCGATCGGGTCCAGGCCGTAGTCGGGAACGTCGATGAAGGTGATGTCGAAGTCGGGGCGGTCGGCATGCGTGGGCAGGTAGTACTCGCCGGTGAGCTGGCCGGTGCGCTCGTCATAGGGCACCTGTTCCAGCAGCGCCATCCCCAGCCCGAAGGTGATGCCGCCCATCACCTGATTGGCCGCCAGCTTCGGGTTCAGGACCCGCCCGCAGTCCATGACCGCGGTCCATCGGGTCACACTGGCCCGGCCGATCTCCTCATCCACCTCGACCTCGCAGAAATGCGCGCCGAAAGACTGTGACAATGGGCCGGTTTCGTCGGGTCCGCCGCTGGTGACGGTGAACGTCAACCGCTCGCGCAGTCCCGGCTCGGCGCTCAGTACGTCGCGCAGTTCGGCGGCCGAGGTCAGTGTCCGGCCCAATCGCTGTCGCCACTGCCGACCGGCGAGTGCGACGGCGGAGCCGACGGTGGCCGTGGTCTGCGAGGCACCGCTGTAGGGCGCATCGGGGAACAACGAATCACCGGATTCGAACGTCACCGCCTCCAGCGGCATGCCGGCCGCGTCCGCACCGACCTGCGCCATGACGGTCCGCACGCCGGTGCCGATCTCGTGGGTGGCCGCGGCGAACCGGAGCTGCCCGTCGGCGGTGGTGACCACCCGGCACCCGGCGGCCATCCGGCGCCCGGGATAGCTGGCGGTCGCCATCCCCCACCCGACCTGGATCCCGTTGCGCCGCATCGTGCGTGGCGCGGCGGGCCGCTGGGACCAGCCGAACCGCTCGGCGCCCTGCAGATAGCAGTCCCGCAGGTGTTTGCCCGACCACGCCCGGCCGCTGGGCTGGTCGCGGGCCGGGTCGTTGTGCAGCCGCAGTGCCACGGGGTCGGTTCCGGTGGCCTCGGCGAGCTCGTCCATCGCCACTTCGAGGGCGAACATTCCCGGTGCCTCCCCCGGCCCGCGCATGAAACACGGTGTGGGTGCGTTGATCCGGGCGACCGTATGGGAGACCACCATCCGCGCGGACGCATAGAGGAAGCGGGCCGTCAATCCGACCGGCTCGCAGAAGTGCGCCACGGTGGACGTCTCGGTGAGAGTGTGCTGCTCGGTGCTCAGCAGGCCGGCATCGGGTCCGGCCACCAACGACACCTGCTGTTCGGTGCGCGGCCGGTGCCCGGTGGAGCTGAACATCTGATTGCGGGTCAGCACCAGTTTCACCGGCCTGCCGACCGCTCTGGCGGCCACCGCGCACAGCACCACATGCATCCACAGGAAGCTCTTCGACCCGAACGCGCCGCCGACCAGCGGGGACAATATCCGCACCCGGTCCTCCGCGATGCCCAGATAGGCGGCAAGTGCCCGCCTCTCGCCGGTGATCCAGCGGGTGCTGTCATGCACGGTCAGCATGTCGCCATCCCAGTGCGCGACGGTCGCGGACAGTTCGATCGGATAGTGCGCGTTGATGGGCGTGGTGAACCGGGACGCGACCCGGATGCCCTCCGGTTCGTCCGCGCCGCCTCGGCTGTCCTGCAGCTTTTCCTCGTCCAGCTTCACGAAATGATCGGGCCGGTAGGTGCCGTAACGGATCTGCCCGTCTTTCTCGTCGGCGGGCACCGGGGCGCCCAGCACGTCCGCGGCGCTCAGCTGGGCGGGCTCGTGCACGTAGTCGAAGGTCATCAGCGAGGCCGCGTCGGCGGCCTGCTCCGGTGCTTCTGCGATGACGAGCGCGAGGTGCTGCCCGACGTGCTGCACGGTCAGGTCCGAGAGCGGGGGGCGGCGTTCCAGCGGAAGATCCCAGGTCATGTCCACCGGGAGAACCTGCAGCGGTGGGCAATTCAGCGGCGTCAGCACATGCAGCACGCCCGGCGCTGCCGCTGCTGCGGCGGCGGCCGCAGTCATCGAGTCGGCGGTGACGTGCCCCTTCGCGATGGTGGACTGCACCAGCACGCCGTGCACGAGCCCGTCGATCACCGTGTCGGCGGCGTAGCGGGCCGCCCCGGTGACCTTGTCCCGGCCCTCGATGCGGTCGACCGGCCGCCCGACTGCGGATGTCACGGCGTGCCGGCGTCGGCGTCGACGGGGTTGCAGCGCGACACGATCAGCGGGTCGGCCGGGGTGAACGGGAACACGGGCAGCTCGTCGATGTGGGTGTCGAAGGCGGCGGCGAGCACGTGCCGCGAGTAGGCGCTCGCCGAGGCGCGATAGCCGATATCGGCGGGGGTGGGCTGGTCGAAGAAGATCAGGAAATGCCACTGATCGCTGCCGATGTTCTCGATGTGGTGCGGGTAGGCACGCGGAATGAAGTACATGTCCCCGGTCGTCATGGTCCAGGTGTCCAGCGTGCCATCGGGATTCATGACCGTCATGCGGGCGTCGCCGTGCTGGACGTAGCCCATCTCGGCGGTCACCGGGTGCCAATGCGGTTCCCGCATCCCGTTGTCGTTGACCCGCAGCGAGTACATCGAGATGTCCTTGAGGATCGGCCAGAACTGGTCGCGGGCGAAGCGTGCGTTACCGCTGACGTAGTTGAGGCCCGGTTCCTGGGCCTCGATGTCGAACTTGTGCGGATCGCTGAAGTACGCGCTCGCCGGGATGTCGGGATCGCCGGTGCGGGCGGCGAGCCTGCGGTCGGTCCTGTCGCGGCGGATCTTCGCCATATCCGAGGCGGGCAGGTCGTAGGTGTTGCCCAGCACCGCGTCGCTGAACGCGCCGAGCGTCGCGCCGAAACCGAAGTCCTCGGGGCGTTCACTGCGGAACGCGACGATGAATTCGCACGCCTCGGTGCCGATGTTCTCGATGTGGTGCAGGGAACCGGAATTCGCGTGGAACATCTGCCCGGCGGTGAGCACGAACGTGGAGAACCGGCTGTGGTCGTCCAGGATGGAGACCAGCGCGGTGCCGGACACGCAGTAGGTCAGTTCGCTGGCGTTGGCGTGCCAGTGCGGCGTCCGCATCGCACCGGGGTTGAGCACCAGCCGTTTCATCGACAACCCCCGCAGGATAGGGAAATTGTCGGCGGTGACCCGGTGGATGGATCCGAGGTCGGATTGTTCGACGTCGTCGCTGTCGAGCAGGGAGGTGGCGTGCGGGCTGCGGGCGGGTGCTGCGGTCATGATGTGCTCCTCGGCTGGACTCGGCGGCTCGATGGGTCCAAGCCTGCGCCCCCGGGCGCCCGCTGTCGACGACGCTGCCCGGCATCGCCGGCACCGATTTCCCGCAGGCCGCACTACCGGGTAGCCCCCATTGCGTTCGCACCCGGCGCGCGGACAGCGCGCCGGGTGCGACAATGCAGCCGCGCGGAAAGGGTCGGCGCCGAAAGGACAGCATGGATGCCCTGCGGGTGGTCATCGCCGACGATGACGTGCTGTTACGCGAAGGCTTGGCGAGTCTGCTGCAGCGCGAAGGATTCGAGGTCGTCGGCCAGGCGGGCGACGCCGAGCAGCTGCTGGCACTGGTGGACGGACAGGATCCCCAGCTGGTGCTCACCGATATCCGGATGCCGCCGGGACACAGCACCGAGGGTCTGGACGCCGCCCGGCTGATCCGCGAACGCTCACCGCAGACGGCGATCATGGTGCTCTCGGCGCATGTCGACGTCGATCACGCCATGGAACTGCTGGCCGGCGGTCACAGCATCGGCTACCTGCTCAAGAGCCGCGTGGTCGACGTGAACGATTTCGTGGACACCCTGCGCCGCGTCAGCCATGGCGCCTCGGTGATCGATCCCGCCCTGGTGGCCGAGTTGGTCTCCGCGCGCCGGCGCGACGATCCGCTGGCGGCGTTGAGCAACCGGGAACGCGAGGTGCTTACGCTGATGGCCGAGGGTCTGTCCAACAGGGGCATCGGGCGCCGCCTGTGGGTCACCGAGGGCACCGTCGAAAAGCATGTGCGCAGCATCCTGACGAAGCTGGATCTGCCCGAAACCGGCGACGATCACCGCCGGGTGCGGGCGGTCATCGTCTACCTGGAATCGCGGTAGCCCCTCAGAGCAGGCCGCGGATCGCCTCCGCGGACAGGGTGAGTTTGGGCAGGAACCCGCGGGCCGGGCTGGCGGCCACCAGGTCCGCGAAATCCTGCTCGTCGTGGGTGGAGGTGAGGATCACCGCGATATCCCGGTGGCTGTCGTTGAGCCGCCCGGCGACATCGAAACCGCTGTCGGCCCCCAGGTCGACGTCCACCAGCGCGAGGTCGGGATGCAGTTCGGCGGCCAGCCGCACCGCCTCCGTGGCGTCGGCCGCGGCGCCGACCACCGAGAAGCCACCGCGTTCCAGCATGGCGCGCGCGGCGTCCCGGAACGCGGCGCTGTCATCAACGATCAAGCAGCGCGGAACAGTCATGACACCAGCTTGGCAGGCAGGTCCGGCGCTGGCATTCCTGTTAACGGGAATCTTCGCCGACGCCAACATCCAGGGGCGGGGCTACCATCGCCCGGTGACCTGGCGAACCCTGCCGAACCGAATGCTGGCACAGGTGGTGCGCCCCACCGCGCGCCCGGTCGGCGTCGGCATCATCGTGGCAATCCTCTTCCTGATCGCCGAGGTCGGTGCGGTGGCCGCGCTCAAGCAGGTTGCCCCCGAGAATGCCTTCGGTGCGCTGCTCCTGCTCGGTGTGCTGGTGGTCTCGGCGGGCTGGGATGTCGGACTGGCCGTCGCGACCTCGCTGGCGAGTGCGGCGGTATATGCGTATCTGCACCTGGAGGGCCGCGACAGCCTGGCCCCCGCGCTGGCGGTGTTCCTGACACTGGCGTTGCTGACCAATGTCCTTGTCGGGCAAGCCCGATTGCGGGCCGCCGAAGCCGAACAGCGCCGAGCTCACGCCGATTCCCTCGCCGCCCAGCAGGCCGCGCTGCGCAGGGTGGCCACCCTCGTCGCACGGTCTGCCGACCCTGCCGAGGTGGCCGCCGTGGCCGTCGACGAGCTTTCCCAGAGCCTCGGCGCCGATCACGTGACGCTGGTGCGTTTCGAATCCGACCACAGCTGCGTCGTGGTCGCCGCGCGGGACCGCGCCGACCCGGCGGGACCCAACGCGATGCACGCCGGTGAGCGGTTTGCGCTGACCGGTGACAGCATCAGCGCCCGCATCCTGCGGACCGGGCTGCCCGACCGCATCGATGATTACACCAGCGCGGCCGGCCCCATCGCCGCGCGGCTGCAGGGCTTGGGGGTGCGGTCGGGAGCCGGCACCCCATTGGTCGTGGACGGCGCCATCCGGGGTGCCCTGCTGGTGGGATCGCGTCAGTCCCAGGCCATTTCGCCGCACCTGCAGGATCACGTCGGTGATTTCGCCGATCTCGTCTCCACGGCGCTCGCCAACGCCGAGACCCGCGCCGAGCTCACCGCATCACGCGCGCGCATCGTGGCCGCCGCCGATGAGGCGCGGCGAGGTTTCGAACGCGACCTGCACGACGGCGCCCAGCAGCGCATCGTCTCCCTGAGCCTGCAGCTGCGGGCTCTGGAATCCTCGGTGAGCCCGGCCGATGAACGGCTGCGCACCGAACTGTCGCAGGTGGTCAGTGGACTGGCGGAATTGCACACCGATCTGCAGGAACTCTCGCGGGGCATGCACCCGGCCGTGTTGTCCCGGGGCGGGCTGCGCCCGGCGCTGCGGGCGTTGGCGCGACGGTCACCCGTTCCCGTCGAACTCGATGTGCGGGCCGAGGGCCGCCTGCCCGAGTCCGTCGAGGTAGCGGCCTACTACGTCATCGCCGAAGCGCTCACCAACACGGCGAAGTACGCCGGAGCGGAGGTGGTGACGGTCTGTCTCTATGTGGAGGAAGACGTGCTGCACCTGTCGGTCGCCGACGACGGTGTCGGCGGCGCGCAGACGAGCGGCGGGTCGGGGCTGATCGGTCTGCGGGACCGGGTGGAGGCGCTGTCGGGGCTGTTCACGGTGGCCAGCACGTCGGGTCAGGGCACCACGCTGCGCGCGACGATCCCGGTCAGCTCCTGAACTGCAGCACCCGGCACGCCTCGGGGTTGGCCTTGGCGACGGTCATCCGCCCGACATAGGACGGGTGCCGGTGCTTGGCCTCGTTGATCGCGCGCAGGTTGCGCCGGGCACGGTGCGTGGAGAGTTCGACGACATTGGTGTCGGCCAGTGCAATCATCGCCATGATGTCCTCCTCGGAGCGGCTCTTCTCACCGTCTGGGTTCCAGACTCCGCCGCGGACCATTGAGGACCCTCAACAAAAGCCGTGAACTTGGTAAGAAGAATGCCCGCTGACGTGGGACGTCAAACGCCGGCGAGGACGGTATTTTCGCCGCGCTGACCATGGGACAACGCCCAGCGCTGTCACTGCCTTTGCTGCGAAAGCTCGGCAAGCCACCGATGGCCGGGGTGGACCCGGTGGAGCCAGTCAGCCAGCCGTGACCGTCGTGGTGTGTCCAGGGCCGGCAGAACCCGGACAAAATCGTTCTGGTCCTTGGCCCGAAGATGCTTGGCCTTGAACAGCAGCACCACCTCGGGTGCGAGGTGCGGGATGCCGCTGCGGGTGTGCAGGATCAACTCGCTGTAGGGCAGCGTGATCGACGGGTCGCGGCGGCAGATCCAGTGATCGCCGACGTGCGGTTCCCGGAACACGTCGAGGTGATAGTGACCGCTCGAGGGGTCCCGCAGCCAGGTCTGGAAGTGGTTGGTCCGTTCTTGGGGGTACGGCCATACCTGGCCGTCGCCCACCACATCCCAGTGAAATCCCGGGAGCGCCGCCTCGATCTCCGCGAACCGCGCGGCGGGCACTGCTATCTCAAGGTCGTGGTGTTCGCGGGCCACCGAGTCGGTGAACAGTTCCAGGGCCCACCCGGCCGCCACGCACCACGGGGCGGTGACCGACGACAGTCGCCGGGCGACCTCGTCGGGCGTCCAGGGCCGCCACGCCTCATCGATCTCCGCGTCGGAAAGTACCCGCCCGGTCATCCGCTCACGCACCGGTGTCGGCCGCGATCTCGGCCAGGATGGCCTGCAGATACGTGCGCAGGAACCCGGCGAACAGATCGTCGGCCGAGTCGTCGCCGATCGCGGTCAAGGCCTGGGTCATCGCGGGGTAGCGCGCGGCGTCCGGGGTGGGCCCGACCCCCTGTGGCGTGTAGTCGGCGGCGCTTTCGTCGAGCACAGCAGATCCGATGGTCAGCGCGGTGAGCGCGTCGACGATCCGGACGTGGTAGGCCGCCGGCACACCCGTGGCGGCGAGGTACTGACACAGCAGCTCGTACTGGTCGAAGACTCCGTCCTCGGGCGCGAACTGGATGATCAGCGGTGCGCAGTTCGGGTAGCGGAGGATGCGTCGCCGCAGATCGATCGACTGCAGGATCAGGAATTCGGTCCACTGAGCGCCCGGTGGTGGCAGCGCGGGTGCTTCGTCGACGGTGATCACCACCCGAGCGACGGCGGCGAGGAGCGACTCCCGGTCCGCGAAGTAGCGGTACAGCGACGATGTCCGCACGTTCAGAATGGCCGCCAGTTTCGGCATGCTGAACTTCTCGAGGCCGTGCTCACCGATCAGCTCGATCGCTGCCTCGACGATCCGCTCGCCGGTCAGGCGCGGTCGCCCGGGACGTTCCATGGCTACCACTGTGGCAGGCGCACTCGCCGGTGGTACGCCGCGCCGCGCGTTGTCAGGTCACCGCCACGTCGATGACCCAGACTCCGCTGTTGGTGCTCTGGTAGACGGTCCGGTCTTCGGGTCGGTCACCAGCCGGCCGGACGCCGCCGCACCGGACAGGCTGCCGGTGTCGGTGGTGCTGCCGTCATCGAAGATGGATGTGACGACGACGGCCAATCCCTGGGTGCTGGAGGTCTGGGAGACCAGGTAGGCCACGCCGGTCACCGGGTTGATCTGGATGTTCTCCACGGTCCGCAGTTGCGGGTCCGCCCGCTCCAGCACCGTGGTGAATCCGGTGCCGTCCGGGCTGACCATGCTGACGAACTCGCGGATCCTGATGAACCCGTCGTCGTCGTAGAACGCGGTGGAGTTGAGGATCAGCGCGCCACCGGTGACCGGGTTGGCCACCAACGGGGTCACGGCGACACCGCCTTCGGTGGGCACGAAGCCCGGGCCGCCGGGCAGGGTGTGTGCGGCGATGATTCCGCCGCTGCCGATCACGTACAGCGTGGCGGCGTCCTGGTTGGCGGCGATCTGGTAGACGGTGCCGTTACCGGGGTTGATGACCGCGTTGCCGCCATCGACCCCGTCGAAGACCAACGTGTCGATGCTCGCGCCGTCGGCGTCCAGGACGGTCACGGTGGTGCTGCCGTCACCTTCGGTGGTGGCAAAGCCGCGCCCGGTGGCACCGTCGAACACCGGTGGCCCCTGCAGCACCCCGACCAGTTGTCGGGTGTCGCCGCTGCTGTCGACGATCGTGAGGGTGTCCCCGACGGTGATGAAGGCCGAATCCCCCACCGGGTTGAACACCACCGGCGCCGTCGGATTTCCGGGAAGAGCCCTGCTGCGCACGGTGCCGTCAGCGGCGATGAGCCAGATCTGCGCCTCGGATCCGGTGCTGATGAGGTACGCGGTGCCGCTCGCCGGGTTCACGATCACACCGCCGGCGGCCTGCGGAAGAGCCGCCGTGGTGGTCGTCGAACCGTCGGCGCCCAGGATGGTGACCAACGAGGTGAAGTCGCCGTCGGTGGGCGGTACCGGCGCGGCCGTCGTCTGATAGATCGCACCGGTCACCGGGTTGACCACGGCCCCAACGGATGCCGGACCGGCAATGCGTTCGACCCGGGTGAGCGCGCCGTTCTCGTCGACCACGATGACGGTGGTCGACGATTGCGCGCCGCGGCGCAGCGACACGGTCTGCACGGCCTGGCCGGTGACCGGGTTCACGACCAACCCGCCGACCGGCTCCCCGAGCTCTCCTGCTGTCTGGACCAGTTCGCCGGCGGCAGTGACGACGGTCAGGTGGGTGACCGCCGATCGAGCATCCAGATCGAAGGACCGGGTGGTCAGGAAAGCGGCGCCCGTCACCGGGTCGGTGACGATCCCCCCGACCGGAGCCCCCACCAGCGATGAGGCGACGCCGCTACCGCCGCCGGCCGCGATGCGCAGCAGCCGGGTGAACGGCGGGTTGACACCGTCCTCCACGTTCAGCACCTGATAGGCGCTTCCGGTGGTGGGATTGACCACGACGCCGCCCTGCGGCGCCCCGTTGAGCGAGAACATGCGGGTGCTGCCGTCAGCGGCGATGACCGAGACGATGGTGCGCGCGAGCCCGTCAGGGGAAGTCAGTCGGGTGGTCAGGTAGGCCGCTCCGGTCACCGGGTCGACGGTGAGCAGCGGTGCCACGCTGCCGCGAACGGTGTCGCTGCTGATGGTGGTGCCGTCGGGGGTGAATGCGAGCAGGGTGAACGCGCTCGGCGTGTTCGCGGGCGCGTTGCGGAAGGCGTATTCGACGACGACGTAGGCGCGACCGGTGACCGCATCGACCACCGGGCGGCCGAGGAACGAAGCGCCCGCCGCGGTCTCGGCCGGTACCTGGTACACCAGGGCATTCAGCGACGCCGACACGAGCGGCCGCACGGTCACGATGATCGGGGCACCGTTCTCACCGGCGAGGGTGACGGTGAAGGTGTCGAACACGTCGGCGCCGTCGTAGGCGGCGGCGGCCCGGGCGATCGGGGTCGGGGTATAGACGAACGACCCGTCCGCTCCCACCACGACCGCCCCGCGCGCCGGGCCGGTGTTCAGCGTGGCGGTCAGCGCACCGGACGCGAGCTTCGCGTCGGTGATCCGTCCGGTCACCGCGCCGGTCTCATCGTCGACGCCATCGACGATGACGGTCGGTCCCGCGGAGTTGATGGTGAGGGTCACCGCTGCGGCGCTGGTGTGCCCGCGCTCGGCCTTGAGGAATCCGAACAGTCCGTCGGGTCCGCTGTCGGTGACCGCGACGACGAACGTGTCCTGACCGGTGAAGCCGGCCACCGGCGTGTAGGTGTAGGTGCCGTCGGCGTGCACGAGCAGCGTGCCGTGGGCGGGAGCCTGCCGGACCGTGAACGTCATCGGGTCTCCGTCGGCGTCCCGCGCACCCAGATCGCCGGTCACCAGGCCGGTGGTGGGATCTGCGAAGGCGGGACCGGGAGCCAATTTCGGTGTCGCATTGAACAATTCGCGACGTACCCAACCGAGCACCGCCCACAGCGTGGTTGGCGAGGCGGGAACGCCCGGCGCGCCGGCCAGCGCAGGCAGGAACGGTCTGAGCAACGCCCTGACGACGCCGGCAGTGACGGTGATCAGGGTGCCGGGCACCGCGACGAGGGCCTCGATCGGGGTGGGTGGCGGCAGGGTGACCGGCCGGACGCGCACCGGTGTGGGAATGGGCGCGGGCGCTCCGGCGCGGGTGTCGGGCGTCGGGGCGACCAACGTCGACACGGCGGTACCGCCGGCAGCCGGCACGGCCCGCACGGCCGGATCGGGTTCGGCTGATCGGCTGATCGCACCGGACGTCTGCCTGACACCCGTCGCGACGCCGGGTGATTCGTCGGCGGCGATGGGGTCATCGGGTGGCGTCGCCGCGCCACCGGGCGCCGACGGTGACGTGGTGGTGTCGGGGGCATCGGGCGCGTCGGTCGGCTCAGCAGCGGATGGGGGCTCGGACTCGGGAACGTCCTCGGTGCCGGCGTTCTCGGTCAGCGGATCGTGCGCGCCGCCGACCGTGGCGGGCGGCGACGTGCCCTCGGCACCCGCACCGGATATGCCCTTGGGCGCGGTTTCGCTGGAATCATCCTGCGCATCAGTGGTTTTCGGCGGTTCCGTCCGTCCGGTCGATCCGGTGGTCCCGGACGGCTCGCTGCCGCCGCCGGAGTCTCGCGACGAGGAGTCCGAGGTCTCGGCACCGTCGGCCCGGGCGGTTGCCGGTGTCGTGATGAGCCCGACACCCACCCCCATCGCGACCGCCAACGCACCGACACGTCCGATATGACGGGCGTACCCCATGGTGGTTCCTCCAGTGCGATGGCACATCGCGCCGCGATGTGGTTGGTCGGTACACGTGCCGGACCGGGCCACGCAGCGGTTTGCTGCAACACCCGGAGCCTGGGTGCCGACATGGCGCATCAGACGGTCCGGTGAGCATCTACCGCTCAGGGCCCGCCCGCCGCGTGATCGGCATTGCCGGTAGTCGTCGTGCAGATCGCAGTCGCCGTCGTCGGCGAAGCTGCTTGATCGTATCGCTAGTGAAAGGTTTTCACCAGAAAAAATGAAAGGTTTTCACCAAAATCTTGCGGCTTTGCTGGACACCAGCTCGTGCTCGATTGCCGGCAACGCCGGTACGGGGGACGCAGACCGGTTCAGGCCAGGTCGGATCCACCCGCACACCGCACGACGATGCGGGGTGCGGGCACCTGCTTCGGCACCATCACCCCGCTCGCGTCATCGGAGGGACCTAAAAGTCCCAGTCCTCGTCCTGGGTGTTCACGGCCTTGCCGATCACGTAGCTCGAACCCGAGCCGGAGAAGAAGTCGTGGTTCTCGTCGGCGTTGGGGCTCAGCGCGGACAGGATCGCCGGGTTGACGTCGGTCTCGTCCTTCGGGAACAGCGCCTCGTAGCCGAGGTTCATCAGCGCCTTGTTGGCGTTGTAGCGCAGGAACTTCTTGACGTCCTCGCTCAGCCCGACACCGTCGTAGAGATCCTGGGTGTATTCGACCTCGTTGTCGTAGAGCTCGAAGAGCAACTCGTAGGTGTAGTCCTTGAGCTCCTGCTTGCGCGCGTCGTCGACCAGGGCCAGGCCCTTCTGATACTTGTAGCCGATGTAGTACCCGTGCACGGCCTCGTCGCGGATGATCAGCCGGATCATGTCGGCGGTGTTGGTGAGCTTGGCCCGGCTGGACCAGTACATCGGCAGATAGAAGCCGGAGTAGAACAGGAAGCTCTCCAGCAGCGTGGAGGCCACCTTGCGCTTGAGCGGGTCGTCGCCCTTGTAGAAGTCCATCACGATCTGCGCCTTGCGCTGCAGGTTCGGATTCTCCTCCGACCAGCGGAACGCCTCGTCGATCTCGGCCGTCGAGCACAACGTGGAGAAGATGTTGCTGTAGCTCTTGGCGTGCACCGACTCCATGAACGCGATGTTGGTGTAGACGGCTTCTTCGTGCGGGGTCAGCGCGTCGGGGATGAGGCTGACGGCGCCGACGGTGCCCTGGATGGTGTCCAGGAGGGTCAGGCCGGTGAAGACCCGCATGGTGAGCTGCTTCTCGTGCTCGTTGAGGGTGCCCCAGGACGGAATGTCATTGGAGACCGGCACCTTCTCGGGCAACCAGAAGTTGCCGGTCAGCCGCTCCCACACCTCGGCATCTTTGTCGTCCTGCAGACGGTTCCAGTTGATGGCCGAGACGCGGTCGATCAGCTTCATTCCATCGGACACCTTGGACCCCATTTCACCTGGCTTTTTGAGCTTTCGCCGGGATGTATCCCGCGACGAAGTCAACACTACAACTGGTGTGCGACATCGCCCAGCTATACGAGATGTTGTGTTCTGGCGTGTCGCGGCTCAGGGCTGCTCCCGGTAGAAGATCATGCCGCCGGGGTCACCCGGTCCAGCAACTCCTGCAACGCCACCAGGTCCAGATACGCGGTGACGCGCACCACCCGATCGTCGCGCATCGTCATCACCCACGCGTACTCGTTGACATACGGGCGGCCGTCCAGGGCGGTGGCAGTGCCGCGCCAACGGGCCACCACCACGTCACCGTCGGTGACCAGTTCGCGGACCTCGGCCTGGATCGGGCCGTCGAGCCGGGACACGATGGGACCGGCACCATCGCGCAGGAAATCGGCGCGACTGGTGTAGATGGCCGGCCCGGTTGCGCGCGCCACCGTCCATTCCACGTCGTCGGCGAGAATCGCATAGAAACTATCCTCGTCACTCACCCCGCGGGCGAACGCGTCGCGCACCAGATCGGCATTGCGCTGTTGTTGCCCACCGCGTGCCGAATTCTCGGCGGCGCCAGCGCATCCGAGCAGCACGGTGGCCGCCAGCGCGCCGACCACACACAGGGCGAACCGTGTCATCAATGTCATGGCATCGACGCTAGGGCGGCCTCGACGGGTCTGGGAGGCCGCGGTTCTCCTAGGAACGCACCGTCTGCGGCAGGCGCGTGAATTCGTACTCCACAGGCCGGAAACGCCGCGTCGCCAGCCAGTACTGCCAGGTCATGCCGCTCCACAGGGTGCGGTTCACGCCGTGGGCGTCCATGTACCAGCTCTTACAACCGCCGGTGCTGAACACCGTGCCGGCCAGGTCGTGCTGCAGCTCGGCGTTGTATTCATCCTGCGCGCGGCGGCTCGGCGCCAGCGCGACCGCACCCGCTTCGTCCACCGCGGCGATGGCCTGGGCGGCGTAACGGATCTGGGACTCGATCATGAACACCACCGAGTTGTGCCCGAGCGCGGTGTTCGGTCCGAGCAGGAAGAACAGGTTGGGCATCCCGGCCACGGTGATCCCGCGGTGAGCCGCCATCCCCTCGGCAGTCCAGCGATCCACCAGGTCCTCACCGTCGGCGCCCTTGATGTCGACGTAGGTGTAGGAGTCGGTGACATGGAATCCGGTGGCCCACACCAACACATCCACCGGATGTTCCACGCCGTCGGCGGTGACGATACCGCCGGGGGTGATCCGTTCGATCCGCTCGGTGATCACGCCTGCCTTCGGGTTGGCGATCCCGCGATAGTAGGTGTCGGAGTTGAGGATTCGCTTGCAGCCGGCGCGATAGTCGGGGGTGAGCTTGCGCTGCAGCTCGGGATCCTTGATGCTGCGCTTGATATTCCATTTACCCATCAGCTCGCCGATCTTGAGCAGCCGGGGCTGTTTGGTCATGGCGAAGCCCACGCCCTCGTGAATCCAGTAGATACCGGCCCGCAGCAGCGCCCGGACGCCCGGCACGGAGGCGAACACAGTGCGCATCCACTGCGGGAAGGCGTTGTTGGGCCGCGGCATCACCCAGGCCGGGGTGCGCTGGTAGAGCTGCAGTTCGGCGACATCGTCGACGATGGCCGGCACGATCTGGATGGCACTCGCACCGGTACCGACCACCGCCACCCGTTTGCCGCTGATGTCCACACTGTGGTCCCACTGCGCGGAATGGAAAGCCGCACCGGCGAATTCGTCGATTCCAGGGATCTCGGGAATCAGTGGGATGTGCAGTCCGCCGGCGCCGGAGACCAGGAATTGCGCGACGTACTCCTGCCCGGCGGCATCGAACACATGCCAGCGTGATTCACCCTCGTCCCAGTGCGCACGGTCGACATGCGCGCCGAACCGGATGTGGCGACGCAAGCCGTGCTTGTCGGTGACACCCTTGAGGTAGTCGAAAATCTCGGGCTGAAACGACCACATGTGCGTCCAGTCGGCCTTGGGCTCGAACGAGAACGAGTACATGTGCGACGGGATGTCGCAGGCGCAGCCCGGGTAGGTGTTGTCGCGCCAGGTGCCGCCGATCTCATCGGACTTCTCCAGGATCAGGAAGTCGACGCCCTGTTTCTTCAGCGCGATCCCCATGCCGAGTCCGGAGAATCCGGATCCGATGATCAGTGCGCGGGTGGTGATGGCAGACATGACGTCAACGCCTTTCCTGGGAACGCCGGTACTGGATATTCCTCAGTGTTCCGGCAGCGGACAACACGTGTCAACGCCCCACGTGGGTGTTGAGTTCCGGTGCGGATGCCGATCAGGCCTGCGGTGCCGGCTCCTGGCGGCGCACCGCGTTGTGGATGGGTTGATCGGGGTCGATCTGGACGCCCAGCAGTTCGGCGGTGCCGTTCACCGCACCCATCATGATCGTCGTCATATGGGAGATGAACTCGTCGGCAGGCATCCGGCGCGGACTGTCGGCGTCGCCGCCGAGCCACCAGTCGGTCGCCGAGGCCGCGGTGCCGAACAGGGCGAAGGCGGCCAACTCGAAGACGGCAGGATTGAGATCCATCTCACTGAGCTCGCCGCTGACCATTTCCGCGATCGCCAGCGTGATGTCGCGACCACGGTTGACCGTGGTCATCGCGGCCGCGGACTGGTCGGCGAAGCGGCCCTGCAGCAGGAAACGTACGACGTTCGGATGCTGGTCCACCAGCTCGACGTAATGCTCCACGGCACGGCCGATGACCTGACGCGCGGAGTCGGACTCGATGTCGATGGACGGGATGACCGCGGCCCACAGCATGTCTCGCATGCGCTCGCCGATCTGGGCGAACATGTCGGACTTGTCGGTGAAGTGGCGGTAGATCTTCGGTTTGGCGGTGCCCGCCTCCTCGGCGATCTCGCGCACGCTGACGTTGGGGCCGAGGCGGTCGATGGCACGGAAGGCGGCCTCGACGATCTCCGCGCGGACCTTTTTGCGGTGTTCACGCCAACGTTCGCTGCGCGCGTCGACCTTCGCACCGGGCTGTCCCGGCAGCGGAAGCGATGGTCTGCGCACCCGCTCACTGTACCGGGCGATGCTGACCTGGTCAGACTGCCCGCCAGAGCGGGCGGTTTGGCCCGCGTCCGGAGTGGGTAACCCTAGGCCCAGATTCCGCCGCCCGGCGTCCGGCACGTTGCTTCGGTAGCATCCAAAGGTCACAGCCCACCTCATCGAGACGAGACAATGACTGCCCCATACGACGTAGTAATCGCGGGCGGGGGCCCCTCAGGTTCGGCCGCTGCGTGGCAGGCCGCACAGGCCGGCGCGCGTGTTGTCGTCCTGGACAAGGCCGAGTTCCCCCGAGCCAAACCCTGCGGTGACGGGCTGACCGCTCGCGCCGTGAGCTACCTGCAGAAAATGGGACTGGCCGACGAGGTCGCCACCTACCACCGCGTGAACAAGGTGACGGTGTTCAGCCCGAGCGCATGGGAGCTGTCGTTCCCGCGCCGCCCCGGTATGCCCGATCACGGTCACACCGTGAGCCGCGAGCACCTGGACACCGTCCTGCTCAAGCACGCCGAATCCGCCGGCGCCGAAGTCCGCCAGGGCGCCGAGGTGGCCGGCCCGGAGTTCGACGCGAACGGCCGCGTGATCGGCGTCGTCCTCAAGAGCGGGGAGAAGGTGCTCGGTGATGCCGTCATCGCCGCCGACGGCGCCTACTCCCCCATCAAGCGCGCCCTCAAGCTGGACTCGGCCTACAACGGCTACTCGGCGATCGCCATCCGCTCCGAGATGCACCTCAACCGGCCCGACAACGACAGCCTTGACATCTACCTGAAGCTGCTGTTCCAGGGTGATCAGCTGCCCGGCTACGGCTGGGTGTTCCCGATGGGCAACAACGTCTTCAACATCGGCCTCGGCTACGTGAACAGCTACAAGAACTGGCAGTCCATCAACGCCACCCAGTTCCTCGGCGAGTTCCTGCGCAGCCTGCCCGCCGAGTGGGCAGCACAGCCCATCGAAGAGCTCAAGAAGAACAAGAGTGTCCGTGCCTGGCGACTTCCGATGGGCTTCACCGCCTGGCCGCCGTGGCGACCGGGCGTGTTGTTCACCGGCGACTCGCTGGGCGCGGGTAAGCCGGCCTCCGGCGCGGGGATCTCCAAGGCGCTGGAGTCCGGATTGGCGGCCGGTGAGTGTGCCGTCGCTGCGCTGAACAACGGCGGGCCCGACGATTTCACCAACTACGCGCAGCGGATGGAAGCGGCGTGGGGCAAGGAATACAAGCGCGGCCGCTACATGCACAAGCTGATCGGCTACCCGAAGGTCGCGGACGCCGGCATCAAGCTCATCGACAACGCCGCGTTCCGGGACCGGATGCTCAAGGCGCTGTACAAGAAGGCGCAGGGGCCGCAGCACAAGGTCAAGTAGTTCCAACGGCCAGTTGTGGCACGCTTCTTGCTCTTTGCGTGCTGCAACTGGCCACTGGGCAACCCTGGGTGTCAGAGGGCATGGGTAGCGTGCGGCTCATGGAACAACGCATCAGCCTGATCACGCTCGGCGTTGACGACCTCGACCGGGCCCGTACCTTCTATGAGCAGGGCCTGGGCTGGACTTCCACGGCCGCGCCCGAGGGCGTGGTGTTCTATCAGCTTCCCGGCATCGCGCTCGCGCTGTTCGGCCGCAAGGATCTCGCCGAGGACGCCCATCACCCGGTGGACGGCCGGTTCAGCGGTGTCACCATCGCGATCAATCAGCGCACCGAGGCCGACGTCGACGCCGTGCTGGCCGAGGCGCACGCCGCCGGCGCGACAATCCTCAAGCCGGCCGAACGGGTGTTCTGGGGCGGCTACTCCGGCTATTTCGCCGATCCCGACGGCCACGTCTGGGAAGTCGCGCTCAACCCGGAGTGGACGATCAATCCCGATGGCACGCTGACAATCTGAGGTCGCTACCCGCCACCGCGACGCCGGCTCTTGGTGAGTTCGATCGGGTCGATCTCCACCCGTGACCACTGCGCCGCCATCTCCAGGCTGTGCGCGCGGCCCGAGTGCACATGATGAAACGCCGACGCGGCGGCCCGGTCCGGGTCGTGCTCGGCGATTGCCGCGAGCAACTCCTCGTGCTCATGACATTGGACCTGGGCATCACGGTCGCTGGTGAGGTGGAACAGCCACTGCACCCGCGCCTGCAGCGGTTCCAGCAGCGACTCCAGCAGCGGATTGGCCGCCAGGTCGACGATGATGACGTGGAAGGTGGCATTGGCCGCCGCGATGGCGGGCCCGTCATTGCGCTCGGTCGCCCTTCGCGCCGTATCCAGTTGGGCGGCAAGCAAATCCAGACCGGCCTGATCGGCCCGTTCGGCGGCCAGCCGGGCGGCGAGCACCTCCAGGCTCTCCCGGACGTCGAACAGATCCCGTACATCGTCGACCGTGAACGGCGAGACGATCGCGCCCTGCCGAGGCACGACGACCACCAGCCCGTCCTGGGCCAGTCGCTGCATCGCCTCGCGCAGCGGGATCCGCGACACCTTCAGCTGCTCGGCCAGGTCGCGCTCGATCAGCCGGGTGCCGGGCGCCAGTTCCAGACCGACGATACGGGCCCGCAATTCGTCATAGGCATGTTCGCGCAACGGCTTTCGACTGTGCGCCACCACTGAGGTCACTTTCCGAGCCCTTCCCGTCGGCGTTCCCGTCGAGCTTAACCCACCCGCCGTTAGCGGTATACCATTAACTCGATCCTTACATTCGAGTAACCGAACCGAAATGGCCGGGTTCGATGCTTCTGCGTAACGGTATACCGCTAACCGGTACCACTGAGACCAGGAGAATCCATGAAGACCCTGCCGAAAATTCTCGCCATGGCCGCCGCGGGTGCACTCGCGGTGGCCACCTCCGCCTGTGGTTCCTCCGGCGACACCGCCGACAGCGACGCACTGTCGGTCGGGGTGTTCCTGCCGGGGTCCATCAACGACACCGGCTTCATGCAGTCGGGATATGAAGGCTTTCAACGTGTCCAGGCCACCTTCGGTGACAAGATCGACGCCGGCTACGTCGAGCAGGTGGCCGCCGCCGATTATCAGCAGGCGCTGCAGCGTTTCGCCTCCCAGAACGACCTGGTGATCTCGGTGGGCGGGCAGACCGACGCCGACGTCCGCAAGGTCGCGCCCCAGTTCCCCGATGTGAAGTTCGTCGAGATCGGCGGACCCTCGGATGCCGAACCCCTGCCGAACCTCGCCTACTACGACCCGCAGCAGGCCGAAGCCGAATTCCTGTCCGGCGCGGCGGCTGCCGCAGCGTCCAAGACCGGCACCGTCGGCTTCGTCGGCGGTGTCGAACTGCCCGCAATCGTCAACGCCGCCGTCGCTTTCGGCAACGGCGCACGCTTCGTCCGCCCCGATGTCACCGTGCTGAACCCGCAGTACGTCGGCGACTTCAATGACCCGGCGAAGGCCAAGCAGGCCGCGGGCACCGCGTATGCCAGCGGCGCCGACGTGCTCGGCCAGATCGTCAACCTCGGCAAGCAGGGCATGGAACAAGCGGCCAAGGAATCCGGCAACCGGCTCAACGGTGGGCCGATTCCCGGGGAGTGCACCGACAGCGTCTATGCGGGCTACGTCCGCACCGATATCGGCACCGAGATCGAATACGCGGTGTCCTCGGTGCTCGACGGCAGCTGGACCGCCGCCCAGGTGCCCTTCGGTGTCACCACGGACAAGGGGGGCAGCGACTTCCTCACGTGCGCAGAAGATCCCGCGGTCGCCGATGCCAAGGCGGCAATCGTCGCCGGCAGCGTCACACCGTACTGAGCGAGCCGGCAACCATGACCATCACGGCTCCCGAGCACACCGCGCTGCTGGCCATGAGCGGCGTCGGCAAGTCCTTCGGCCCGGTCCGCGCGCTCGACAGCGTCACGCTCAGCGTGAAACCCGGTTCGGTGCACTGCATTCTGGGCGAGAACGGCGCAGGCAAGTCCACCCTGTGCAACAGCATCTACGGCACCGTCTCGCCCGACACCGGCAGCATGTTGTTGGACGGCAACGAGTACCGGCCGCGCAATCCCGCCGACGCGCTGCAGGCCGGTGTCGCGATGGTCCATCAGCACTTCTCGCTGATCCCCACCATGACCGTCGCGGACAACCTGTTGCTCGGCCGGGGCGGGTTCCGTCCGCCGCGCGACCGGTTGGCCACCGATCTGGATCGCATCGCCGACAGTTACGGCCTTCGAGTCGACCCGAAGGCCACCGTGTCCGGGCTCACCGTCGGTATCCGGCAGCGGGTCGAGATCGTCAAGGCGTTGTTGCGGGATCCGCAGCTGATCGTGCTCGACGAGCCGACCGCGGTGCTCGACGGGAAAGAGATCGATGCGCTGATCGCCACCTGCGCAGCGCTGACCGCCGATGGCAAGTCCGTCGTGCTGATCACCCACAAGCTCGGAGAGGTCGCCCGCGCCGCCGACGAGGCCACCGTGCTGCGCGGCGGGACGGTCGTCGGCGGCGGCCGGGTCTCCGATGTGGGGATGTCCACCCTGCTGGACCTGATGCTCGGCGACGCCGAACCGCTGGACCGCGTTGTGGCGCCCCGAGCACGCCGTCCCGCTGGTGGCGACGCGGTGCTGCAGATCGGCGGTGTGCGTCTCACCCGTGCCGATGGCAGCACCGCACTCGATGATGTGGACCTCACCGTCGGCCGGGGTGAGATCGTCGGCATCGCCGGCGTGGAGGGCAACGGGCAGTCCGAACTGACCTCGGTGCTCTCCGGCGCCATCGCCGCCGACGCCGGGTCGGTACGGGTCGACGATGCCGACCTGACCACCGCGACGCCCGCGCAGCGCACCGCCGCCGGTGTCGCGGTGATCCCCGAGGACCGGCACGCGGAGGCCATCATCGGCGCCCTGTCCATCGCGGAGAACATCGCCATGCCCCGGCTGTCCACGTACCGGCGCTGGGGACTGCTCGACCGCACGCGCATGCGCGCGGACGCGGCCGCCGCCATCAGCGACTTCTCGATCCGGGCACCGGGCCCCGACGCTCCCATCGGATCGTTGTCCGGGGGCAATCAGCAGAAGGTGGTGCTGGCGCGCGAACTGTCCACCGCAGGGTTGCGGGTGGTGGTGGCGGCCCAGCCGACCCGCGGCCTCGACGCCGGGGCCGTGGCATTCGTGCTGGACCGGCTGCGCGCCGCCGCCGACGCCGGGGCCGCCGTACTGGTCACCTCCAGTGAGATCGACGAACTCCTCGCGGTGTGCGACCGGATCGTCGTCGCCTACCGCGGCCGGCTGCTGGGCTCGGTGTGCACGCAATCCGACACTGCGGCAACCGATATCGGGACCCTCATGACGGGTGTGGGCGCATGATGCCGGGTCTGCACGCACGCCACCCGCTGGTGGTGGCGTGTGCCGCCATGGTGATCGCGGCACTCGTCGGTTTCGTGCTGGCCGCGGCCGCCGGCGCCGGACCCGTCGACGTCCTCGACGCACTCGTCGAGGGCACCCTGGGCTCGCCGTTCGCCATCGGCACATCCCTGAACAACGCGGCCCTACTCATGCTGGTGGCCGCCGGCTTCACCATCGCCTACCGGGCCGGACTGGTCAACGTCGGCGGCGAGGGTCAACTGTGCCTCGGCGGCATCGCCGCCACCGCGGTCGGGGTGGCGATGCCGCAGGGCATCCCTACGCCGATCGCGGTGCTCGCCACCCTGACGGCCGCCGCGCTGGCCGGCGCCGGATGGGCCGCGATCGCCGCCTGGCTGCGGGTGAAGCGCGGCACCAGCGAGATCATCACCACGCTGCTGTTGAACTTCGTCGGTCTGGCGCTGGTGGTGCTGATGGTCCATGAACCCTCCTTGCTGCGCCAACCCATGACGTCCTCGGAGACCCTCCCCCAGTCCGAGCCGCTGGCCGCCTCGGCGCACCTGCCCCTGCTCGGACTGGCCAAGAACCCGGCGACCATCGCCATCGTGCTGGCCGTCGTTCTGGTGGCTGCCGTCGGAATCATGCTGCGGCACAGTGCTATCGGCCTGCGGCTCAGCGCAGTCGGGCTCTCCGGCCCGGCCGCGGCGCGCCTGGGCGTGCAGGTGGACCGCACTGCGTTTCTCGGGCTCACCACGGCGGGCGCCTTCTCCGGGCTGGGCGGTGGCTGCCTGGTCATGACCGCGCCGTTCATCCTGGCCGACGGGTTCTCCTCCGGCTTCGGGTTCGCGGGGCTGGTGGTCGGTCTGCTGGCCCGCGGATCCATGACCGCCGTCGCCGCGGTCGCTGTGCTGTTCGGCTTCCTGGTGTCCGGCGGCATCAACCTGCAACTGGCCGCCGGCGTCCCGTCCTCCACCATCACCGTCGTGCAGAGCGTCCTGATCATCGTGATCGCCGGCGCGGCCTGGTGGACGACCTCCGCCCGGCAGCCCGCCCGGAAGGTAGCCGCATGAACATCACCATGCTCACCGAAATCATCTCCAGCGGTGTCGCATTCGCCATCCCTCTGCTGCTCGCCGCCAGCGGTGAATCGATCAGTGAGCGGGCCGGCGTGCTCAACCTCAGCATGGAGGGCATGATGCTCACCGGCGCGTTCGCCAGCGTCCTCGGCTCGCTCAGCACCGGTTCGGCCGTGGCGGGCGCACTCACCGGGCTGCTCGCCGGGCTGCTGTTCGGCGTCGGTCAGGCACTGCTGAGTGTGCGTTTTCGGGCCGACCAGATCGTGGTCGGCATCGCGGCGAATGCGCTGGCATTGGGACTCACCACCTTCGGTGCGCGGATTCTGCTCGCCGACGGCAAGGGGCAGAACGTGGCCGCCTTCGCCGATGTCCGCATCCCGGTACTCAGCGAGCTGCCCGTCATCGGCCCGGCTCTGTTCGGTCAGACCCTGCTGGGCTACCTGTGCATCGGCGCCATCGTCGTGCTCGCCGTCGCCTTCTCCGGCCGCACCATGGCCGGCATCCGGGTCGACGCCGTCGGTGAGGATGCCACCTCCGCGGGATGGACCGGACTGGCGGTCAACCGACCCGGGTGCTCGGGGTGCTCATCGCCTCGGGCGCCGGAGGCCTGGCCGGCGCCCAACTCGCGCTCTCGGAGGTGCGCTCCTTCAGTGAGAACATGACCGCCGGAATGGGATACCTGGCCGTGGTGGCCGTCATCGCCGGACGCTGGAAGATCAGCGGAATCCTCTGGGCCGCGCTGTTCTTCGGTGTCGCGCGGGCCATGCAGTTCGCACTGCCCGCGCTCGGGGTCGACATTCCCTACGCCGTCCTGGTGATGCTGCCCTACCTCATCGCATTGATCGCCATCAGCGGATTCGTCGGCGGCCGTAGCGCACCGTCCTGCCTGACGGTCCCCTACGTCGGCCGCGTCTGATCCGCCACCCTGTCTGTAAGGACCTCCCATGACCCTCGTTCTGACCCACTCCGATATCAGCGCGCTGATCGACCGCGTGAGCGTGTACGACGCCGTCGAACGCGCCCACGCGGATCTGGCGACCGGCACGGCCGGTAATCCGGCGCCGGCGAACCTGGCACTGGATGGCGGCGGTGCCGCGCTGCCGATGGCCGCGTCGTCTGCGCGGCACCGGGCCAGCGCGGTGAAGATGTTGTCGGACATGCCGTTCAACCGGGACCGCGGACTGCCGACGCAACGGTCCACCATCCTGCTGATGTCGACCGAGACCGGGGAATGCCGCGCGGTGCTCGACGGCCGGCTCATCACCGCGGTCCGGACTGCCGCGGCCAGTGCCGTGGCCACCGCGCACCTGGCCCGTGACTCCAGCACCGCGCTCGGGCTGATCGGGGCGGGGACCCTGGCCGTCGAGCACACCCGCGCCATCCTGCGGGTGCGCCCCATGGAGAAGGTGCTGGTCTGGTCACGCAATCCGGCGACCGTCGAGGCGTTCCGCGCCCGGGTGGCGGACCTGGATGTGAGCGTCGAGTACGCCGAGTCCCCGCGCCAGGTACTCGCCGCGGCCGACGTGGTCTGCACGCTGACGCCGTCGAAGGAGCCGATCGCCCACGGCGCCTGGTTCCGGCCCGGCCTACACCTCAATGCCGTCGGGGCACCGCCGCGCCCCGATCACCGCGAGATCGACGGCGCCGGAATGGGTTCGGCGCGTCTGGTCGTCGACAGCCGCGCGACCGCGCTGGCCAAGTCCGGTGACGTGCTGCTGGCCATCGAGGAGGGACTGCTGTCGCGGGACGATGTCAGCGTCGAATTGGGCGACGTGATCGTCGATCCGCGACGAGGCCGGCGCAACGAGGACGACATCACCTTGTTCAACTCGGTGGGCATCGGGCTACAGGACCTGGTGACCGCCCACACGCTCGTCGCGTGTGCCGCCGAACGAGGCATCGGGACGACGCTGGACCTGTCGGCCTGAGCGCGTCATTCGCTGTGGGTGAGTTGGTCGGCGAACGCGGCGCCGGCGTTGCCGTTGAGCTTGGCCGCGTCGAAGCCGTAGCCGACCGCGTCTCCGCGGACCGCGCGCAGCGGATCCTCGAAGTCACGGAAGTAACCCATCGCCCACGCGCCCTCCTGATAGCCGATCAGCTTGAGCAGATCGTCGTCCAGGGTCCGCGCCACTTCTGGTGGTACCGAGAGGAATTGGTTTTCCTCCTGCCGGACCCAGCCGACGCAGTAGTTCACGTTGATGGCACGGCGGACCCGCTCACTGCGATTGGCGGCACCGCTGTGCACGATCTTGCCGGAGTAGAGCAGCACCGAACCGCGCGACATCTCGGCCTGCAGGCACTCGTGGTCGGCGTACTCGGTCGGCTTCCTGTCACCGATCTGGCTGCCCGGCACCACCCGGGTGGCGCCCATCTCGGCGGTGTAGTCCGTCATGGCCCACAACGTGTTGCACTGCACGTGGTAGTCGTCGGGAAACGGGTAGAAGTCGAAGGCATTCTGGTCGCGGTGCAACGCCTGGTCCGATTCGCCCGGTTCGATCGAGATGACCTGGGTCAGCATCAGCTGAAAGGCGCTGGCGTGGCCGAGGAAATCCTGGCACACGCCGAGCACGGTCGGATCCTGAATCAGTGCGCGACAGGCCGGGGAACGGGCGACCAGCGCACCGGTGCGCCGGGTCTTGGTGCCGATCATGGCGTTGTAGCCCATGGGCGTCGCGTCCAGGTAGGGCGCCAGTTCATCGTCGATGCTGTCCATCAGGGAGTGCGGCACAAGGTCGTCGACGATCACGTAGCCATCGCGGCGCAGGTGGTCGGCGAGGTCGGCCGGGGATGTGGTGGCCGGTACGTGTGTCAGCGCTCTCATGCGTCCAAGTATTTCCGAGCACGTGTGTTGACCAGGTAAAACGGCGTCACATGGTCGTTAAGACCGGCTAGCGCCGCCCCCGCTTGGCGGGCCCCGGCGTGCGCGCGACCTTACCCGCGGCGGCGCGGGCGGCCTGTTTGGCCAGGGTCTTCTCCCGGGCGGTGCGTTTCGGCGCCGACTCGGCCTGTCCCCGCGACGAACTGGGTTTGCGCCCGCGCACGATCCCGATGAACTCCTCGACGAGTTCGGACTGCGGCCCGTCGGCGAAGGCCAGCGCCACCGGGCAGGTCGGCGCATCGGTGATCGGACGGAAGGTCAGGTCCTTGCGGTGGTGCAGCCGCGCCAACGATTGCGGCACGATGAGCGTGCCCATCCCGGCGGCCACGAGTTCTATGGCCTCCTCGGTGGTTTCGGGCCGGTGCTCGACCGGGATGCCGGGAGCCTGCGCCCAGTCGACGACGTTGTCGAGCGGGCGCAGCGTGGGTTCGCCGTCGAGATCCGCGGCGGTGATCGTGTCGGCGGCCGTGAGCAGATGATCCACCGGCACCACCGCCACCGTGGTCTCCTCGTACAGCGGGATGACGGCCAGCCCCGAGGTGTCCGCGGGCAGCCGTAACACCACGACGTCGACGGCGCCGGTCCGCACCTGCGCGGCGGCGACGGCGGCGGCGACGGCGACGGTGCGCAGCTGTAGCGGCACGTCGGGGTGGCGTTGCGCCCAGGTCCGGGCCCATTTCGCCGGCGTCGCGCCGGGGACGTAGCCGAGCGTGAGCGAGGGCTGAGGCACCGCATCAGGCTACCGATAGGCTCTACGTCATGAGCAGGCCCAACGCACAGTCCATGAAACCCGCCACCGCGGCGAAGAAGCTGGACGTGTACCTCCCCGCGACACCTGCGGAGTTCCAGGAGAACGCGATCACCCGCGGTGAACTCGCAGCCCTGCTGGAGGACCCACCGCAGTGGCTCAAGGACCTGCGCAAGAACGGGCCGCACCCGAAGAACCTGGTGGCCGCCAAGCTGGGTGTCTCGATCGCCGGCCTGGCCCGCGGCGGGGTCACCGAGGCGCTGACCACCGAGCAGATCACCGCGCTGCTCGAGGAGAAGCCGGACTGGCTGGTCGCCGAACGCGAGAGCTTCCAGGCGGTGCTGAGCGAGGAGCGCCGGGTGAAGGCATTGCAGGCGGAGAAGCCGCGCAAGAACTGATCGCAACAGCGCCGGATCCTTCTTACCAGCAGACAGCTGACGCACGGCGTGGGTCTGCCGCATAGTCAGATGGCAGTTTGACCTGCGCTTCCGTTTGGGGTCCAGATTCGGTGACTAACTGACAGCGTGTACGAAAGGCTGACAGCTATGCCATCTCCCGCCATCCAGCCGAGTTCCGCGCCGTTGCTGCGGCCCAGCTACGGGGTAATGATGGCTGCACGGACGTATCGTACTGCGGCTGTTGAAAACTCGTACGTGACAACAGTTGGAAGTGTGGCGAGTCGAGTCCCGAGAAGGAACCCAAAGCCCGCTGGGCCAGCAACAAAGAAGTGAACTGACTCGATGCCGAGTACCCGCGTCCTGAGATCACGAATTGCGTCGATTGTGAGGTGGACCAACGACGCAACCTCGTGCGCCTGCAACGGTTGTGCTCGCGTGTTTCGGTCACCGCCCGACTCTATGGGTAAGACCGCTCGCCACGCGGATGAGATGTCTTTACTCCTCGCAAAAGCGCCGGACACATCGTCGCTCACACTGATACAGACCGCAAGGTCCTTCGCGTTCGTATCCCGATAGATAGGTTCTGCAACTTTCCAGCCGAGCTCTTTCGCATACTCAGAGTCGTTGGCACTCGCCATGTTCCATGGAGTAATCGTCACTCCATCTGGTTGTCGTTGCATCCATGTCGGATTGTGACCGTCGCGCCCTGGGTACGTCGACCCGAGCAAAATAGCGGCAGGAATGGAAGGCGTCCCCGCCAAGGTTATAGCCGTTCCACTTGCCAGTTCTTGCTTCACTGCCGTTGCCACGTCGCGGGCTGCGTTGGACATCGCCACCCAATCTTCTGAGCTGGGCGGCCCTACAGCAAAATAGTCAGTCCAGTCCACGGACAAGGCATGCCTAGTACCTAATCTTGGCGTTCCTTTGGCGTCCACCACCACATCAACAGATTCTGGAGGATTGGCAGGGCCGTAAATGGTTGCCAGTCTGCGTCTCAGCGATGAAGCTGCGACTGACTCAATCTCGCTCGTAGTGGCCCGCGGCGACGAAACCTTAGTAAGGTTCCACCCACTCAGGTCTTGGCCGCCAAGCGTGTCGCTGAAGAGGGTGCCTGCGTCGGCATAGTCCAGTCCACCGGCGAGAACGATTATCAGCCAGAAGGAGGGGTCTCGTTTATGGCGACGGACCGCTTCCGGCACCTCGACGGCACGAATTATCTCGCTGTCTTCAACATCTGGGGTGAGCCAGAGAACTGCTCCAGAGGTGTTGGCGTCGTTGAGAGTTGCGCGTATCGCGGCTTCAGTCGGCTCGTTGGCTAAGTTGTTGACGTCAATCCAAGTCCCAACACCACGATCACGGAGCCTGTCGACCAGTTCCGAAGTCTCGTCCAGCCTGTTGCGGCGGTATGAGACGAACACGGGACCTAGCGGGCTAGCCATCTGTGTCTCCGAAAGGACGGGTAGGCGCGAACACTTCGGCAAGGCGGATGAGGTCGTCACGAGTCAGCGCAGTGTCACCGGCATAGGCTGCGAGGACAAAATCGGGAACGAAGCGCTGCCTTAGGTCTGAATAGGTTGCGCCCCAGCGTCGGTTCTCGTTGGGCCCGAGCAAACTCGATGCCATCGCGATATCGCCTGCGCTGATCTCGGTGCCAGCTAGAAGGTCGCTAAGCAACTGTGCACGTTGCTGCTCATCCGGGCGTACAAAGGAAAACACGTACGCGGCGCGACGTGCAATCGCCGGGTCGAGGGCTGAAACCCGGTTAGTGCACATAATCGTGAGAACGGGTCTGCTGCACGAATAGGTGACATCTGAGTTGGCTTGCCCGGAACGGGTGAGCTGGAAGGATGTCAGTGTGCCCAGGCCCTACCCCCGAGAGTTCCGCGATGATGTCGTCCGTGTGGCCCGCAACCGCGACGACGGCGTGACGATCGAGCACATCGCCACTGATTTCGGTGTGCACCCGATGACGCTGCACAAGTGGATGCGCCAAGCCGATATCGATGAAGGTGCCAAGCCCGGCAAGAGCACCAGCGATTCGGCTGAGTTACGGGAGCTGCGCCGCCGGAATCGGTTGTTGGAGCAGGAGAACGAGGTCCTGCGCCGCGCGGCGGCCTATCTGTCGCAGGCCAACCTGCCGGGAAAAGGATCTACCCGCTCGTAAGTGAGCT
>JAUKNU010000001.1:5412637-5443390 GCA_030499155.1 Mycolicibacterium frederiksbergense
CACGCCGCGGCGAGGTGGCCGGATGCATTCTGCATTCCGATCGCGGATCTCAGTTCAGGTCAAGGAGATTCGTGCATGCTCTGGGCCGCTTCGAGATGGTCGGATCGATGGGCCGTGTCGGCGCAGCCGGCGACAACGCGGCCATGGAGAGCTTCTTTAGTCTGCTGCAGAAGAACGTGCTCGATCGTCGCCGCTGGGACACCCGCGAGGAGCTGCGGATCGCGATCGTCACCTGGATCGAACGGACCTATCATCGTCGCCGGCGCCAGGCGGGTCTCGGGCGGTTGACCCCGATCGAATTCGAAGCAATCATGACCACACCGGCCAGTCAGGCCGCGTGACCGCAACTGTCACCTGATCGTGCAGCAGACCCTTCATCTTTGAATCGCTACACACATAAAGGCACCTTCGCTACAGCATGCAGCTGACGCAACCCTCCACCTCAGTGCCCTCCAGGGCCATCTGGCGCAGCCGGATGTAGTACAGCGTCTTGATTCCCTTGCGCCAGGCGTAGATCTGCGCCTTGTTGACCTCGCGGGTATCGGCGGTGTCCTTGAAGAACAGCGTCAGCGACAGGCCCTGGTCCACGTGCTGGGTGGCCGCGGCGTAGGTGTCGATGATCTTCTCGTACCCGATCTCGTACGCATCCTGGTAGTAGTCCAGGTTGTCGTTGGTCAGGTACGGCGCCGGGTAGTAGACGCGACCGATCTTGCCTTCCTTGCGGATCTCGATCTTGGAGGCCACCGGGTGGATCGAGCTGGTCGAGTGGTTGATGTAGCTGATCGAACCGGTCGGCGGGACGGCCTGCAGGTTCTGGTTGTAGATGCCGTGCTTTTGCACCGACTCCTTGAGCAGCTTCCAGTCGTCCTGGGTGGGGATGTGGATCTCCGCGTCGGCGAACAGCTTTCGCACCTTGTCGGTGGCCGGCTCCCACACCCGGTCGGTGTACTTGTCGAAGAACTCGCCCGAGGCGTACTTCGACTGGTCGAACCCGCCGAAGCGCGTACCCCGTTCGATGGCAATGAGGTTCGACGCCCGCAGGGCGTGGTAGAGCACCGTGTAGAAGTAGATGTTGGTGAAGTCCACACCCTCTTCGGAGCCGTAGTGGATCCGCTCCCGAGCCAGGTAGCCGTGCAGGTTCATCTGCCCCAGACCGATGGCGTGCGAGCTGTTGTTGCCCTGCTCGATGGACGGCACCGACCAGATGTGGGTCTGGTCGCTCACCGCGGTGAGCGCCCGGATGGACACCTCGATGGTCTGCGCGAAGTCCGGCGAATCCATCGCCTTGGCGATGTTCAGCGAGCCCAGGTTGCACGAGATGTCCTTGCCCACCTTGGCGTAGGACAGATCCTCGTTGAACTCCGAGGGCGTGGACACCTGCAGGATCTCCGAGCACAGGTTGCTGTGGGTGATCTTGCCGGCGATCGGGTTGGCCCGGTTCACCGTGTCCTCGTACATGATGTACGGGTAGCCGGACTCGAACTGCAGCTCGGCCAGCGTCTGGAAGAACTCCCGCGCCTTGATCTTGGTCTTACGGATCCGGGCGTCGTCGACCATCTCGTAGTACTTCTCGGTGACCGAGATGTCGGCGAACGGGACGCCGTAGACCTTCTCGACGTCATACGGCGAGAAGAGGTACATGTCCTCGTTCTTCTTGGCCAGCTCGAAGGTGATGTCCGGGATCACCACACCCAGCGAGAGCGTCTTGATCCGGATCTTCTCGTCGGCGTTCTCACGCTTGGTGTCGAGGAACCGGTAGATGTCGGGGTGATGCGCGTGCAGGTACACCGCGCCGGCGCCTTGGCGCGCACCGAGCTGATTGGCGTAGGAGAACGAGTCCTCCAGCAGTTTCATGATCGGGATGACACCCGAGGACTGGTTCTCGATGTTCTTGATCGGCGCGCCGTGCTCACGGATGTTGGTGAGCAGCAACGCGACTCCGCCGCCGCGCTTGGACAGCTGCAGGGCGGAGTTGATGGAGCGCCCGATGGACTCCATGTTGTCCTCGATGCGCAGCAGGAAGCAGGACACCGGCTCACCGCGCTGCTTCTTGCCCGAGTTGAGGAAGGTCGGGGTGGCCGGCTGGAACCGTCCCTCGATGATCTCGTCGACCAGCTTCTCGGCCAACTCGGTATCACCGGCGGCCAGCGTCAGCGCCACCATGACCACGCGGTCCTCGAAGCGCTCCAGGTAGCGCTTCCCGTCGAAGGTCTTCAGCGTGTAGGACGTGTAGTACTTGAACGCGCCCAGGAAGGTCGGGAACCGGAACTTCTTGGCGAAGGCACGATCGACCAGTGACTTCACGAAGTTCCGCGAGTACTGGTCGAGCACCTCGCGCTCGTAATAGTTCTCCTTGACCAGGTAGTCGAGTTTCTCGTCCTGGTTGTGGAAGAACACGGTGTTCTGGTTGACGTGCTGCAGGAAGTACTGGTTGGCGGCTTCGCGGTCCTTGTCGAACTGGATGTTGCCGTCTTTGTCGTACAGGTTGAGCATCGCGTTGAGCGCGTGGTAGTCCGTCTCCCCCGGGAGCGCATGAGCCCCGGTGGTTACAGGCTCTGCAGCTGTGACGGTTGGTGGCACGTCTGTTCCTTCCAAAAGTCTTCCAAGCCCGCACGGACGGATTCCACGTCGTCCGGGGTTCCCATGAGTTCGAAACGGTAGAGGTAGGGCACGCCGCACTTGGCGGACACCACATTGCCTGCGTAGGCGAATTCCTCACCGAAGTTGTTGTTGCCCGCGGCGATGACGCCGCGGATCAACGACCGGTTGTGCTCGTTGTTCAGAAAAGCGATGACCTGCTTGGGGACATAGCCCCCGCTGTTGATGTCGGGGCTGACCTTGCCGCCGCCGTAGGTCGGCAGGACCAGCACGAAGGGGTGGTCGACCTCGATACGGCCGTGTAGCGGGATCCGGGTGACGTGGTCGGCCGGAAAACCCAGCTTCTGCACGAAGCGGTGGGTGTTCTCCGAGACGCTGGAGAAGTACACGAGATGACTCATATCTCCTCCTCGCTTGTCCCGGGTCCGTCGTGTGTCAGGCAGTGACGGCGGCAGTCGTGCCGGCCAGCGCCTTGATCCGGTCCGGCCGGAAACCCGACCAGTGATCGTTGCCGGCGACCACGACGGGTGCCTGCAGGTAGCCGAGCGCCATGACGTAGTCGCGGGCTTCGGTGTCGAGGCTGATATCGACCTTCTCGTAGGCGATGCCCTCTTTGTCCAGCGCCTTGTAGGTGGCGTTGCACTGCACGCAGGCGGGCTTGGTGTACACGGTGACGGTCATCTGCGGCACGGCTCCTGTGTGGTGTGGAAGGGGTAGAGCTTGTAGGGGACCGGCAACTCACCGGGTACTGCATTCCTCTGAGTTTCAGCGGACCGCGGGGCCCGGAAATTCCGGAGCCGCGGAAACTGAACCTATTGTTGCCGGGGGCACCGACATGCTTTCGATTCCTGCTCCGCCGGCCCCTGAGCTTTGGGGCCTCGCGGTCCGTCAGACACTACACCTAGTGTCCGACAAACCGAAGAGATACAAGATGTTCTGAACAACATTCGTGAAATTCCCAGGTCGTAACCAATTGGACGGCGCGCCCCCCGGCGTGTCGCACGTCACAATTGGGGGTGTGTCGCGATCGCGCACGCCGCCGGCGGCCACCGCTACGGAACGCAGAAACCCCCCGCCGGCGATAGCAAAGGCGCTACGCCGTGGGGGGCTCCGGGCCGAACGGTTCAGCCGATCTCGGCGACCAGCTTCCCGACAACCTCACGCACGTCGGCGGCCACCTCGGCGGTCTCCCGCGGATGCTTGTCCCCGAGCGTCTTGGACGGGATCGACAGCTTCAGGTCCTCGACGACCCGCGGGCCGGCGATGCCGAAGGATTTACGGGTCTCGTCGTGCGCCCACACACCGCCGAATCCGCCCAGCGCCGTCCCGATCACGGCGACCGGCTTGTCCTTGAGCGCACCGTTGCCCCACGGCCGCGACAGCCAGTCGATGGCGTTCTTGAGTACGCCGGGGATGGAGCCGTTGTACTCCGGGGTCACCACGAGTGCCGCCCCGGCGGCCGCGGCGGCGGCGCGAAGCGCCTGCACGGGCTCGGCGACATCCTCGTTGTCGATGTCCTCGTTGTAATGCGGCAGCTCACCGAGCCGGTCGAATACCTGCAGGGTGACGCCCTCGGGAGCCGATTCGACGGCGAGTTCGGCCAGTTGCTTGTTGATCGACGCCGCGCGCAGGCTCCCGACGAGCACCAGCACGTTCGTTTCGGCGCTGTCCTGGTTGTGGGCCATGGTGATGTTGCCTTCCTGTTCCGGATGATCCTCACACAGCTTAACCGGACCACGGTCCGAATAATTCCGGCTGAGTTAAAGTTCAGGGGTGGGCGCCCCCGACCGGCTGAATGCACTGCCGTTGAGCACCGCCGCACCGGCCGAACGCGGCGATGCGGCGCGCAACCGTGCACTGCTGCTCGACGCGGCCCGCACGCTCATCGCCGAACGCGGCGCCGATGCGGTCTCCATGGATGACGTGGCCGCGGCGGCGGGCGTCGGCAAGGGCACCCTGTTCCGGCGCTTCGGCAGCCGCTCGGGGTTGATGATCGTGCTCCTCGACGAGGACGAGGTGATCGAGCAGCAGGCCTTCATGTTCGGCCCCCCACCGCTGGGCCCCGGCGCACCGCCGCTGGAGCGTCTGCTGGCCTACGGGCGCAGCCGGTTGAGGTTCGTCCACGTCCACCACGCACTGCTCTCCGATGCCGCCCGCGACCCCCACACCCGGTTCAACGCCCCGGCGTCGCTGCATCGCACCCATGTCCGGATGCTGCTCGAAAATGCCGGCACCACAGGGGATCTCGACGCACAGTCCGACGCGCTCACCGCGCTGCTCGACGCCGACCGGGTCGCCCACGAGCTGACCGACCGCGGCAGGACCCTCGACGAACTCGGCGACGCCTGGGAGACGGTGGCCCGCAAGCTCTGCGGCACGTGAGCAGGTGGATTCTGCATGTCGACCTGGACCAGTTCCTGGCCTCGGTCGAACTGCAGCGCCATCCCGAACTGGTCGGCCTGCCCGTCATCGTGGGCGGCAGCGGGGACCCCACCGAGGCGCGCAAGGTCGTCACCTGCGCGTCCTACGAGGCCCGCGAATTCGGTGTGCACGCCGGGATGCCGCTGCGCGTCGCGGCCCGCAGATGCCCGGATGCCACCTTTCTGCCCTCGGACCCGCAGGCCTACGACCGGGCCTCCGAGCGGGTGATGGGACTGCTGCGCGACCTGGGCCACCCACTGGAGGTATGGGGCTGGGACGAGGCCTACCTCGGCGCCGATGTCACCGACCCCGTCGAGCTCGCCGACCGGATCCGCACCGTCATCGCCGCCGAGACCGGACTGTCCTGCTCGGTCGGCATCAGTGACAACAAGCAGCGCGCCAAGGTGGCCACCGGGTTCGGCAAACCCGCCGGGATCTTCATCCTGACGGCGGACAACTGGATGACGCTGATGGGCGACCGCCCCGTCGACGCACTCTGGGGGGTGGGCCCCAAGACGGCCAAAAAGCTTGCCGCGATGGATATCCGTACGGTCGCCGACCTCGCCGCGACCGACGCCACCACCCTGACCGAGGCGTTCGGCCCCAGCACCGGGCTGGGGATCCTGTTGCTGGCCAAGGGCGGCGGCGATTCCGAGGTCAGCTCGCAGCCCTGGGTGCCGCGCTCGCGCAGCCACGTCGTGACGTTCCCGCACGACCTGACCGATCGCACCGAGATGGACCGCGCGGTCACCGATCTCGCCGCCCAGACGCTCACCGAGATCGTCGCCGAAGGCCGTACCGTGACCCGGGTGGCGGTGACGGTGCGCACCAGTACGTTCTTCACCCGGACCAAGATCCGCAAGCTGCCCGCGCCCGGGAACGACCCGGCCACCATCACCGCCCAGGCGCTGGCTCTGCTCGACGATTTCGCACTCGACCGTCCCGTCCGGTTGTTGGGCGTCCGACTGGAATTGGAGATGCCGTGCTGAGCACCGTCGCGATCCGTGGCTATCGTTCGCTGCGCGAGATCGTGCTGCCGTTGGGTGGTCTGACGGTCGTCACCGGCGCAAATGGCACAGGTAAATCCTCGGTGTACCGGGCGCTGCGACTGCTGGCAGACTGCGGCAGCGGCGCGGTCATCGGCTCGCTGGCCCGCGAAGGCGGCCTGGAATCGGTGCTGTGGGCCGGCCCCGAGCAGACATCGGGCGCCCGGCGCACCGGCAGGACGCAGGGCACCACCCGCACCCGCCCGGTGTCTCTCGAACTCGGTTTTGCCTCAGATGATTTCGGTTATCTGATCGACCTGGGGATGCCCCAGTACGCGGGCCCGGGCTCGTTCTTCGCCCGCGATCCCGAGATCAAACGCGAGGCGCTCTTCGCCGGCCCGGTGTTGCGGCCCGCCGCCACCCTGGTACAGCGCACCCGCGATTACGCCGAGGTCAGCGCCGAAACCGGCCGGGGTTTCGACCGGCTGGCCCAGTCGCTGCCCAGCTACCGCAGCGTGCTGGCGGAGTTCGCCGACCCGGGCACCCACCCCGAGCTCGCTGCGGTACGTGAGCGGTTGCGCGGCTGGCGGTTCTACGACGGGTTCCGGGTCGACGCGGCCGCCCCGGCGCGTCGCCCTCAGGTCGGCACCCGCACCCCGGTGCTCTCCGATGACGGCGCGGATCTGGCCGCCGCGGTGCAGACCATCATCGAGGTCGGTTTCGACGACCTGCCGCGGGCGGTGGCCGATGCATTCGACGGTGCCCGGCTCTCGGTCGCGGTACGCGACGGGATCTTCGAGCTGCAGCTGCATCAGACCGGCATGCTGCGACCCTTGCGGGCCGCCGAATTGTCGGACGGCACACTGCGTTCCCTGCTGTGGGGTGCGGCTCTGCTGAGCCCGCGGCCGCCGTCGCTGATGGTGCTCAACGAGCCCGAGACCTCACTGCACCCCGATCTGGTGGCCCCGCTGGCCGGGATGATCCGGTCCGCCGCCGCGAGCACCCAGGTGGTGGTGGTGACGCACTCGGCGGGTCTGGTCGAGCTGCTGGCACCCGAGTCGACGGTGGAGCTGATCAAGGAGTGGGGCGAGACCCGGATCGAGGGCCAGACCATGCTGTCCGCGCCGTCTTGGGACTGGGGTAAGCGCTGAGCACCTACCATCGACACCCATGAGCGTGCGCATCATGGCCGCAGCAGCATCGGCCGCAGTCCTGCTGTTGTCCGGCTGTGCCAACAGTTCCGAGCCGGCGGACACGTCCACCGTCGCGCCGGTGTCGACCACCACGACGACCACGACCACGACCAGGACCGGGTCACCGAGCGCTCCCGAGTTCGCGCCGGCACCCGGCGGTGACCTGGCCCCGGCCTAGCGGGATTTCGGGCGCAGCGCCCGGGTGAACAGCACGTTCACCTGGCGCATCGCCACGCTGTAGGGCCACCACGCGGCACGCTTGAAGGCGTACAGCGCACGGATGTCGGGCGAGGTGTAGACGATGAACCGGTTGCGCCGCACCCCGGTGAGGATCTTCTCGGCGGCCTTCTCCGGGGCGATGGCGTGCCCGGCAAACCGGTCCACCCATTTGGCCACCCGGGGATCCTCGCGGTCCACTCCGGCGATCTGAACCGTCTGCACCAGAGGAGTTTTCACCGCTCCCGGCACCACCACAGACACCCCGATCCGGTGTCGGGCCAGGTCGAAGCGCAGCACCTCGCTCAGGCCGCGCAGCCCGTACTTGCTGGCGCTGTAGGCGGCGTGCCAGGGCAGCGCGACGATGCCGGCCGCCGACGACACGTTCACCAGGTGCCCACCGCGCCCGGCCGCGACCATCGCCGGCACGAACGTCTCGATGATGTGGATGGGCCCCATCAGGTTGACGTCGACCATCGACTTCCAGTGTTGATGGGTCAGCGTCGAGACGGTGCCCCAGGCCGAGATCCCGGCGATGTTCATCACGATGTCCATCGCGCCGTGCGCGGAGTGGATATCGGCACCGAACGCGGAGACGGCGTCGAAGTCGGAGATGTCCAGCGCCCGGTGTGCGGGCACCTGCGCGCCGAGGGCCTGGGCATCGACGACGGTGGTGGCCAGGCCCTCGACATCACGGTCGGTGAGATAGAGCTCGGCTCCCTGGCGGGCCAGCATCAGCGCAGTGGCGCGGCCGATACCGCTGGCCGCGCCGGTCAGCAGGACCCGTTTCCCCGTGAACCTGTCCGCCTGACCCATGGTCTCGACCCTACCGAGTCAGTCCTCCCAGGACGCCGCGGTTCCCCACAGGGCGCTCAGCCACAGCCGTTCCAGCACATCGATCGCGCGTTCCGGGTCGGTACCGCGCCCGACGAACGCCGCGTCGTGGGACAGCGTCATCGCCGTCGTCGCGGTCAGCATGCGGACCAGGGCCGGGATGTCATCGGAGATGGGTCGGGTGCCCTTGCGCACCTCGTCCTCGACGACGCCGACGATCTTGGCGATCACCAGGTCCTCGAAATCGTTCATGATGGCCGCGATCTGCTTGTCGGTGGCCTGCGCGGCGGTGCAGGCCGCCATGATCGGATCGTTGGTGGCGAACACGGCGGCCGCACTGCCGACCATCCGCTTGGCGAACGCGGCGGGCGACTCGCCGGGGTCACGCGGGGCGAAGTTGTGGGTCAGCACATCCAGTTCGGCCAGCGCGTCCTTGACGATGAAGGCCAGTACTTCGTATTTGGAGTCGAAGTAGAAATAGAAGCCCGACCGGGCCACTCCGGCGCGTTCGCTGATCATGCTCACCGACAGGTCGGCGAAGGGTTTGGTGCCCAGCAGCTCACGCACGGCTTTGACGATCGCATCGCGTTGGCGGTCCCCGCGACTGCGCCGCGTCTCGGATTCCGTATCGGGGATGGCGCTCATGGCACTAAACCTTTGCACCGCGCCACGCCAGAACAAAACTTGACATGCGTCAAGTCTGGCATACAGGATGGTTTCGAGAGTGAGATCCACCACACGGCCCTGTTGGTGGGAGGACCTTCCGAGGAGCGTTGCCGATGTCGACCATCAGTACCCCGAGCTACCTGCTGGATCAGGCCAGACGACGGTTCACCCCGACGGTCAACACGATCCCCGGCATGGGCGCCATCGAGAAGCGTTTGCTCAACCACGAGTGGAAACAGCACATCCTGGCCGAACCCCCGGCGGGCAGCGGGCTCAAGGCCATCGCCGGCGACTCGGGTCTCCCACTGGTCGGGCACATCATCGAGATGTTCCGCGAGGGCGCGGACTTCCCGCTGCACCTGTACAACACCCGCGGCCCCATCACCTTTGCCGACTCGCCGATCCTGCCCTCGATCGTCGCGCTCGGCCCGGATGCCACCCAGACGATCTTCTCCAACCGGAACAAGGACTATTCGCAGAAGGGCTGGCACCCGGTCATCGGCCCGTTCTTCAACCGCGGGTTGATGATGCTGGATTTCGAGGAACACATGTTCCACCGCCGCATCATGCAGGAGGCGTTCACCCGGACCCGGCTGACCGGGTACGTCGAGCACATCGACCAGGTCGCCACCGCCGAGGTCGCGGCCTGGCCGACCGATGACGCCCGCTTCCTGTTCCACCCCGCCATGAAGGAATTGACCCTCGACATCGCCTCGGTGGTGTTCATGGGCCACGAACACGGCGGGCACGACCACGAACTGGTCACCAAGGTCAACGACGCGTTCGCCACCACCACCCGCTCGGGCGGGGCGATCCTGCGGTTCAGCGTGCCCCCGTTCAAGTGGTGGCAGGGGCTGCGCGCCCGCAAGGTGCTGGAGGATTACTTCGTCGAGCGCATCAAGGAGCGCCGCAACTCGGGCGGCACGGACATGTTGTCGGTGCTCTGCCACACCAGCGATGACGACGGGAACTCGTTCTCCGACGAAGACATCGTCAACCACATGATCTTCCTGATGATGGCCGCGCACGACACCTCGACGTCGACGACGACGACCATCGCCTACAACCTGGCCGCCCACCCGGAGTGGCAGCAGCGCTGCCGTGACGAGTCCGACCGCCTCGGCGACGGCCCGCTCGACATCGAGGCGCTCGACAAGCTGGAGACCCTCGATCTGGTGATCAACGAGTCACTGCGCATGGTGACACCGTTGCCGTTCAACATGCGCCAGACCGTGCGCGACACCGACCTGCTCGGGTACTACGTGCCCGCCGGCACCAACGTGGTGACCTGGCCGGGGATGAACCACCGACTGCCCGAGTTGTGGACAGACCCGGAGAAGTTCGACCCGGACCGCTTCGCCGAGCCGCGCAGCGAACACAAGAAACACCGCTACGCCTTCGCGCCGTTCGGCGGCGGCGCGCACAAGTGCATCGGCATGGTCTTCGGCCAGCTGGAGATCAAGACGATCGCGCACCGGATGCTGCGCAATTACCGGCTGGAACTGGTCAAGCCCGGCTACACCCCGAAATGGGACAACGGCGGGATGCCGGTGCCGATGGACGGTATGCCAATCATCTTGCGCGCCATCCGCTGAACGCACGCCGACACCAAACTTGACAGGCGTCAAGTGTGGCGTACAGGATGTCTGCAAACAGTGACATCGACCACAGGTCTGTCCGCACGAACAGTTTGAGGAGCTCCGTCAGTGACGATCACGAGCAAGCCGACCATCAGCACCCCGGCCTACCTGATGGATCAGGCCAAGCGGAAGTTCACCCCCACGCTGAACAACATGCCCGGCCTCGGGTCGGTCGAAAAGCGGCTGCGGCAGCACGATTTCAAGCAGTTCGTGCTGGCCGAACCGCCCGCGGGCAGCGGCCTGAAACCGGTGATGGGCGACTCGGGTGTGCCCATCCTGGGCCACATGATCGAGACGTTCCGAGCCGGGCCGGAGTACCTGCTCGAGGTGTACAAGAAGTTCGGCCCGGTGCACTACGCCTACTCCCCCGCGCTGCCCAGCGTGGCCGCGCTCGGGCCCGACGCCACCCAGGCGGTGTTCTCGAACCGCAACAAGGATTTCTCGCAGAAGGGCTGGGATCCGGTCATCGGGCCCTTCTTCAACCGCGGGCTGATGATGCTCGACTTCGACGAGCACATGTTCCACCGCCGCATCATGCAGGAGGCCTTCACCCGCTCCCGGCTCACGGGCTATGTCGAGCACATCGACCGGGTGGCATCGGCGGTCATCGCCGCGGACTGGGTGGAAAACGATGCCCGCTTCCTCTTCTACCCGGCGGTCAAGGAACTGACGCTGGACATCGCCTCGGTGGTGTTCATGGGGCATGAGCCCGGCAGCGACAAGGAACTGGTGACCAAGGTCAACGATGCGTTCACCATGACCACCCGCGCCGGCGGCGCCATCGTCCGCACCGGCGTGCCGCCGTTCAAGTGGTGGCGGGGTCTGCAAGCGCGCAAGGTGCTCGACCACTACTTCGAGGAGCGGGTCAAGGAGAAGCGCGGTTCCGACGGCACCGACATGCTCACGGTGCTCTGTCAGACCGCCGACGAGGACGGCAACACGTTCACCGATCAGGACATCGTCAACCACATGATCTTCCTGATGATGGCCGCGCACGACACGTCCACCTCGACGCTGACCACGATGGTGTACCACCTGGCCGCCAACCCGCAGTGGCAGGAACGCTGTCGCGAGGAGAGCGAACGCCTCGGCGACGGGCCGCTCGACATCGAGGCCCTGGACAAGCTGGAAACCCTGGACCTGGTCATCAACGAGGCTCTGCGCCTGGTCACTCCGCTGCCCTTCAATGTGCGCTCCACCGTGCGGGACACCGAACTGCTCGGCCACTTCATCCCGGCCAACACCAACGTGGTGACCTGGCCGTCGATCAACCATCACCTGCCCGAACTGTGGACCGACCCGGAGAAGTTCGACCCGGACCGCTTCGCCGAGCCGCGCAATGAGCACAAGCGGCACCGTTACGCCTTCGCGCCGTTCGGCGGCGGCGCGCACAAGTGCATCGGCATGGTCTTCGGCCAGCTGGAGATCAAGACCGTCATGCACCGGCTGCTGCGCAAGTACCGCCTGGAGCCGCCGTACCGAGGCTACAAGGCGAAGCTGGACTACGCCGGTATGCCGGTGCCGATGGACGGTATGCCGGTCATCCTGCGACCGCTGCGCTAGCTTTCTTGCGCGAGCAGACACATATGGCCCCGAAAACAGCTGTTTTCGGGGCCATATGTGTCTGCTCGGCGGGGGTCAGCAAGCCGCGAGGAGCCGGTTCGCGCAGGCGATGACGGCACGCAGTGCGGACTGGTTCGGGCATTCCGACCAGCCGATCGCCCATTCGGTGTCCACTCCGTCGGTGCCGCGGATGAACGTCGCGGTCTGCCCGCCGGCCTGCAGCTGGTGGAAGTTGAGCATCTCGACGGCGATGCCCTGTTCGTAGAGCATGGCGGTCAGCGCCCCGAGCGAGCCCGACGCGGTGGTGGACGCGGTGATGGTGCGCTCGCCGATGGCGATGGCGGCCCGATAGGTGTGCGCGTGGCGGCGACCGGGTGCCCGGTCCGCTCGCTCCCACCGGCTCAGATGCAGCGGCCCGGCGCTGGAACCGAAGGTGGCGGCGACGTCATCCCAGGACATCTCGGCGGCCAGGTCGCGCAGTCCGCGCGGCAGGGGTGCGTCGAAGAAGTCCGCGAAGCGCGGGCTCGCGATGGTGGTGGTGTGAGTGTTCATGTGCCGGTCTTCTCTGCTCAAAGGGAGCGACCGACGGGTAGTAGCTTCCGACCCACAGCGGGGGGTCGGTCTGGATCAGACCCCGCTGCGGGTGCTGGCTACTACGAGAATGTGATGCACGATCGCCGAGGTTAGACCTGTCGGGCGGGTGCGCGCAACTTCTTTGAATAGTTGAAGATGGCCCGGTGACATGGGCCGAGATCGCGCTGCTGTTCGCCGCCGGCATCGGTGGCGGACTGGCGGGCAGTATCGCCGGGCTGGCCTCGGTATCCACCTATCCGGCCCTGCTGATGGTCGGGCTGCCGCCCGTGACCGCCAACGTGACGAACACGGCGGCACTGGTGTTCAACACCTTCGGCTCGGTGCGGGGCTCACTGCCCGAACTCGCCGGCCAGGGCCCGGAACTCAAGCGGCTGGTCCCGATGGGTGCACTCGGCGGGCTCGCGGGCGCGGTACTGCTGCTGTCCATCCCGTCGGAGGGATTCGAGAACGCGGTGCCCATCCTGCTCGCGGTGGCAGCGGTGGCGATCGCGCTGCCCCGGGGCAAGGACACCGGTGTGGCGCCGACGCTGGCGCGCACGGTCGTCCGGGCCGTCATCGTCGGCGTCATCTGCGTGTACGGCGGGTTCTTCGGCGCCGCGGCGGGAGTGCTGCTGCTGGCGCTGTTCCTGCGCACCGGCGGCACCACCCTCGCCCATGCCAACGCGACCAAGAACGTGGTGCTCGGCGCGTCGAACGGCACCGCCGCAGTGGTGTTCGCGATCGTCGCACCGGTGCACTGGCCGGCCGTGGCGGCCATGGGCGTCGGCTGTCTCATCGGCTCCCGGCTCGGCCCGATCGTGGTGCGGCATGCGCCGGCCACCCCGCTGCGCCTGCTGATCGCCGTCGCCGGCCTGGCGCTGGCGGTCAAGCTGGGCTTCGACACCTACCGCTGAGCGTCAGTTCTCGTAGTCCAGGCAGCTTTCGGCGCCGTTGATGACGCCCTCGCGGAACGCCCGCACCCGGTCGAACCCGGCGCCCTGCCGGTCGGCGTCGCCGTCACCGCGGAACACCAGCAGCGCCTTGATGCCCTCGTCGAGGTCGCCCGGCGAGATCGACCAGGAACTGGTCTCGGCCCGGTTCTGCAGGATCACGCTGGCGGTGTACCCGCCGGCCAGGCAGTCCGCGCGCAGGGTCGAGGTCTTCTCGTCGGAATCGTCACCGAGGCGGGTCAGCGCGGCCAGACCGTACTGGGTGGCCAGCAGCGTCGAGACCGCGTAGTCACCACCTTGGCGATACACCTCGGGCATCGTCTCGCTGTTATCCCAGCCGACGTAATCGTCTGGCACGCAATAGAACAGCGAGTAGCCCTCGGTCGACTGATTGCCGCACATCGGCGGGTTCGCCGGGTCGAAGGCCTCCAGGCCCGCGACCGGCGGCCAGGCCCGACCATTGGTCAGCTCCGGGTACAGCTGCGTCCAGTAGTCCTCCAGGTCATACGGCACCCCGTTGACGATCGAGTCGTAGGGCGCGTCACCGCCGCTGGCCGCATCCGCGACGTTGTTGAACGGCAGTGCCAGGACCATCGGCTCGTCGTCGCGGTAGTCCTTGCACCGGTCCAGACCGTTGTCGAAACCGTCCTGGAACGCGCTGACCCGGTCGAAGCCACTGCCGTGCGCGTTCGGGTCGGTCTTGGCGGTGCCCGGGTTGTCGCGCAGGTCGAGCACACCGGCCAGGGCGGTGTCGAGGTCGGCGCTGCTCACCTCGAAGGCGCCGGTGTCCTGGGCGTGGCGCGCCCACGCACCGGCGA
This sequence comes from Mycolicibacterium frederiksbergense, assembly GCA_030499155.1. Taxonomy (GTDB): domain Bacteria; phylum Actinomycetota; class Actinomycetes; order Mycobacteriales; family Mycobacteriaceae; genus Mycobacterium; species Mycobacterium frederiksbergense_A. The sequence continues at coordinate 5,427,096 of JAUKNU010000001.1, forward strand.
AGCAGTCCGCCTGCAGTTCACGGGTGACGGTGCGGGCGGTGAAGTTCGAGCGGGCCTGCACGGCGTGCGCGAACTCGTGGGCCATCACGACCGGGATGACGAAGTCGCCGTACTTGGACTGCATATCGGGCAGCAGTTCCTGGGCATCCCAGGCGATGACGTCCTCGGTCGAGCAGTAGAAGGCGTTACCGGCGACCTCGTCGGGTTCGGTCGTGCACGGCGGGGCGTCGCTGTTCGCCGTGACGGCGAAGTAGCCACCGGCGATCTGCTCGAAGTCCTCCCCGTAGAGCTCCGGGTAGTTCTGCGCCCAGTACTGCTCCAGGTCGGCGATCGCCTGGATGGCGATCTGGTTGACCGGTTCGGAGGCGTCGCCCTCGATGGTGATGCTGCTGGTGTCGGGTGCGGCACCGGTCTTCTCGGTCGGCGACGGGATATTCGGCTGGGGAGAACCGCACGCCGCGAGCATCCACATGGCAGCCGCTGCAGCCATGATCTTGATATTCATGGGCAAACATTAGCGGGGTGGTGCGCACATTGGATAGATCGCGCGCCAAATGCGATTTCGGCGCGCTCGCAACCGCGTAGCGGTCGCGGGCGCGCCGAATCCGCAACGTCTACTTGGGGGCGAAACGCTGCCCGGCGTCCAGCCGGATGCACTGGCCGTTGAGCATCGGGTTCTCCACGATGGCCACGGCGAGCTTCGCGTACTCCTCCGGTTTGCCCAGACGCTTGGGGAAGGCCGCGTCCTTGGTCAGCACGGTGGCGAACTCGTCGGGGATGCCCTCGGTCAGCCCGGTGGCGAACAGGCTGGGCGCAATGGCCAACGCACGGATGCCCAGGCTGCCCAGATCACGCGCCATCGTCAGGCACATGCCGGCGATCGCGGCCTTGGAGGCGGTGTAGGCGATCTGGCCGATCTGGCCCTCGAACGCGGCGATCGAGGCGGTGTTGATGATGACGCCGCGCTCTTCGGCCTCCTCGTCGACGGGCTCGTTCTTGCTCATGTGCCAGGCCGACAGCCGGCTGATGTTGAAGGTGCCGATCAGGTTGAGATCGATGGACTGCCGGAAGGATTCGAGGCTGTGCGGACCGTCCTTCTTCACGGTGCGCTCGCCGATTCCACCGCCCGCGGTGGTCACCGCGATGTGCAGGCCGCCGAGATCTTCGACCACCGTGGCCAGGGTCTGCTCGGTGCCGTCGAAATCGGTGACGTCCACCTCGTAGAACGATCCGCCGACCTGTTCGGCGATCTCCTTGCCCTTCGACTGGGGACGGTCGAGGATCGCGACGCTTGCGCCGCGGGTGGCCAGCGCCTCGACGGTGGCCCGCCCGAAGCCGGATGCCCCGCCGACGACGACGGCCTTCTTGCCCGAGATCTCCATCTAGCTCCCTTTCCAAATTGCGTTCAGAATGTAACGCTACGTTCGGACGTCACATTACGGTAAGGCTTTCGGCGACTTCGCTGAGCTAGCGTGGACGCCGTGAGTTCCCCCTCCTCTGGCACCCGGATTCTCAGCGGAATCGCGGCCGCCGCGGTGACCCTCGGCGTCAGTGCACTGGTGGCCGTTCCCCTCGGCTCCTCCGCCGACGCCCGCAACGCCATCGGCTCCACCGTCATCGACCTCACCCCGGGCCCGGTCAAGGAATGGGCGATCCAGACGTTCGGCACCTCCGACAAGCTCTTTCTGGCGGTGGCGGTACTGCTGGTCATCGCCGTACTGGCCGCGGTCGCCGGGTTGGCCGAGCGCCGCCGGTTGCCGATCGGCAGCGTCATGTTCGCGGCGGCCGCCACGGCCGGTTGCGTGGCGGTGCTCTCGCGACCCGGCTCGGCGCCTGTCGACGTGATCCCGACGGCTGTCGGTGGCGTGGCCGGCATCCTGGCCCTGCGCTTCCTGACCTCGGGGCGGCTGAGCGACGGGACCGCCCACGAATCGGCCGAAGCAGACCCCGGCCGCCGGTTGTCGCTGGCCGCTCTCGGCCTGCTCGGACTCGGTGTGCTGGGCGGGGCGGTCGGTTCGGCGTGGGCACGGCGGGTGCACTCGGTGGCCGATGACCGCGAGGCGTTCACCCCGCCTCGGATCGCGCGGCCCGCGCCGCCGGTCCCCCCGGGGGTGCAACCCACCGGCGTGGACGTCACCCCCTTTGTCACCGACAATGCCGAGTTCTACCGGATCGACACCGCGCTGAGCGTGCCGCAGCTGTCGCGGGAGGGCTGGAAACTGCGGATCCACGGCATGGTCGACAACGAAAAGACCTTCACCTTCGCCGATCTCGAACAGTTCGAACTGATCGAGCAGATGGTGACGCTGGCCTGTGTGTCCAATCCCGTCGGCGGCGATCTGGTCGGCAACGCGGTCTGGGGCGGGTACCGCGTGCGCGACCTGCTGGCCGCGGCCGGGGTCTCCCCCGACGCCGACATGGTGCTCTCGAAGTCCAGCGACGGATTCACCGCGGGCACACCGACCGAGGCCATGACCGATGACCGGGATGCGCTGCTGGCCATCACGATGAACGGTCAGCCGCTGCCCATCGAACACGGCTACCCCGCGCGCCTGGTGGTGCCCGGCCTGTACGGCTACGTCTCGGCCACCAAATGGGTGGTCGATCTGGAGTTGACGAGATTCGATCGGGCGCAAGGCTATTGGACACCACTCGGGTGGTCCGAGCGTGGCCCGATCAAGACCCAGTCCCGTGTCGACGTCCCCCGCAGCGGGCAGGAGGTCCCGGCGGGGCCGGTCCGCTTCGGCGGGGTGGCCTGGGCGCAGCCGCGCGGCGTGCGAGCGGTCGAGGTCCGCATCGACGAGGGCCCGTGGCAGCAGGCCACCCTCGGCGCGGCCTATTCCGATGACACCTGGCGGCTGTGGAGTTTCGACTGGCAGGCCGACCAACCCGGCCCGCACCTCATCGCCGTGCGGGCCACCGACAACACCGGCTATGTGCAGACCTCCGATATGGCCGACGTCGTCCCCGACGGCGCCACCGGCTGGCACACGGTCAGCTTCTCGGTGGTCTGATCCCCTGCTCCAGCTTCGACGCGAAAACTGCTGCCTGCGTGCGGCGCTGCATGCCCAACTTCGCCAACAACCGGGAGACGTAGTTCTTCACCGTCTTCTCCGCGAGGAACATGCGGGCCGCGATCTGGCGGTTGGTCAGGCCCTCGGACAGCAGCTGCAGCAGTGCGCGTTCCTGCTCGGTCAGACCGGTCAGCGGGTCATCGCGGGCGGCCGCACCGCGCAGATTGGCCATCAGCGCGGCCGCGGCGCGGTTATCCAGCAGGGACCGGCCCGCACCCACATCCTTGATCGCCGCGGCCAGCTCCAGTCCCTTGATGTCCTTGATCACATACCCGCTGGCGCCGGCCAGGATGGCGTCGAGCATGGCCTCGTCGGAGGTGAACGAGGTCAGCATCAGGCACCGCAGATCCGGCAGCGCCGAGAGCAGATCGCGGCACAGTTCGATGCCGTTGCCGTCGGGTAACCGCACATCGAGCACCGCCACGTCGGGGCGGACCGCGGGCACCCTGGCCAGCGCCTCGGCGACGGTGCCCGCTTCGCCGACGATCTCCAGGTCGGGATCGGATCCGAGCAGGTCGATGAGACCGCGGCGGACGACCTCGTGGTCGTCGACCAGGAACACCTTCAGCACCGACATGACTCCATCATGGCCGGTACTGCGGCAGCGCGTCCTCGCGGAACTCCCGTCCGGTCATCCGGTCGGTCCGGATCCGGATGAAGTGATCCCGTCGGCCCTGCACCCACGGCTCGATGAAGGTGCCCGCGACGTCCACCAGATCATCGACCCCGGTGATGGGTTCGGCGTGGCCGACGACGGTCACGCTCCAGCCGTTGCGCAGGTCCGGGTCCAGCACGTCGGCCTCGAAGGCCACCACCTGGTTGGCGGTGGCCGCCTGCAGTTTGGGACCGCCGGCCACCCGGATCACCACATCGTCGCGCCATACCCGGAAGTTGACGGGCTGGATCGCCGGCAGCGCGTCCTCGGTGAACACCAGCCTGCCGACCCGCACCTGCGCCAACCGGTCCAGGCACTGCCTGCGATTGAGGACGTCGAGCTGCGATCCGTGCGTCTTGCTCACCGACATTCCGGCCACCTCCCTGTGGCAGCGCGTCTACCTCGCTGCGTCGATAACGAGTGTCGGAGACAACCGGGAAGCGGCGACAGGGCCAAAGGTCCTCACTTCGGCGGATGGTCCAGGTGAACGTGTTGCGAGCCAACTGTTTCGGCATTGGATCCGCTGCCCTTCACGCTGCGGATCGCCCTGGCGTCGACGTCGGGTAGCGTCGCGCAGACCGCCGCGACGGCATGCGCGTAGGGCGAACCAACCGCGCTGAGCGCCCGCTGCAGGGCCGCGATCTCCACCCGGTGGTCGACCAGCAGCTGCCGGCCCGCCTCCGGGTCCACGTTGGCGGCGAACTCCAACACCACCGCGAGGTGATCGGGCATGGCACCGGCGGGCGGCGGCGCCCCCGCGGCACGGTAGGCATCCACGAACGGCTGCCGATGCACGACCCGGTCGCGGTTGTCATCCGCCATCCAATGGGTGAGCAGCAGGCTGCAGTTCTTGCCAGGGCCGAACGTCAGTGCGTGCCCGCCGACGGCCGTTCGGGTATCGAGGTTGCGCAGTCCGGCGGTCGCCCGTCCGAGCGCCATCGCGAATCCGCTGTCGAGGTGCCCGAGCATCTCCTCGACGGACGCCAACCGGGCGGCAATCCGCTCGTCGGGCCGATGCAGCAGCAGCGCACTGCCCTGCCACACCGTCCTGTGCTGCAGCACGGCGGAGCGTCGGCCGTGCTCACGGCCCCATTTCATGAACGGCGCTCCCGGTTGCCGTGTCGATTCGACGGTGTCACACCGTCAAGGGAACCACTGGACCGACCGCCAAGCACGTTTTCCCCCGGTTTTTGTCGGAACCCGGTGGCAGGCTGGACGGGTGCTGCTCGCTGAGATCGCGGCCACCTCGACGGAGGTGGGTTCCCTGTCATCACGCCTGGCCAAGGTCACCCGCGTCGCGACGACGCTGGCCGCGGTGGGCACACCCGCAGATATCGGCGTGATCGTGGCCTGGCTGTCCGGGGAGCTTCCGCAGCGCCAGATCGGCGTCGGCTGGGCGTCGCTGCGCACCCTGCCCGAACCGGCCGGCACCGCCACCCTCACCGTGGACGGTGTCGATGCCACGTTCTCGGAGATCAAAGGGTTGCACGGGCCTGGTTCGCAAGCCCGGCGCACCGCGAGCCTGGCCGCACTGTTCGGCGCCGCCACCGCCGATGAGCAACAGTTCCTGCGGCGGCTACTGGCCGGCGAGTTGCGCCAGGGCGCGCTGGCCGGCGTCATGGTCGACGCCGTCGCCAAGGCCGCCGGGGTGCCGGTGGCAGCGGTGCGGCGGGCAGCCATGCTGGCCGGGGATCTGCCGGTCGTCGCGGCCGCCGCCCTCAGCGGTGGTGGGCCGGCGCTGGCCGGGTTCACCCTGCAGGTCGGTCGACCGGTCGGGCCGATGCTCGCCCAGACCGCGACCTCGGTCGAAGACGCACTCGACACACTGGGCGGCACAGCGCTGTTCGAATCCAAGCTGGACGGGGCCCGCGTTCAGGTCCATCGCGCCGGCGATACCGTCTCGATCTACACCCGCAGCCTCGACGATGTCACCGCACGCCTGCCCGAGGTCGTCGAGGCCACCTTGGCGCTGCCGCTCACCGATCTCATCGCCGATGCGGAGGCCATCGCACTGCGCCCGGACGGCCGACCGCATCGCTTTCAGGTCACCGCCTCCCGATTCGGCACCCGCTCCGGCGAGGTCGGCCGCGAGCCGCTGTCGGTGTTCTTCTTCGATCTGCTGCACCGTGACGGCACCGACCTGCTGGATCTTCCGATGACCGAGCGGCTCGCCGCGCTGGATGGGGTGGTGCCGCAGAGTCAGCGGATGCGGCGGCTGCTGACCGCGGATCCCGCTGCCGCGCAACAATTCCTGACCGACACGCTGGACGCCGGACACGAGGGTGTGATGGCCAAGGACCCGGCCGCCGCCTACGCGGCGGGCCGGCGCGGCGCGGCCTGGCTGAAGGTGAAGCCGGTGCACACCCTGGATCTGGTGGTGCTGGCCGTGGAGCGGGGTTCCGGGCGTCGCACCGGCACGCTGTCGAACATCCACCTCGGCGCCCGTGACCCGCAGACCGGGGGCTTCATCATGCTGGGCAAGACGTTCAAGGGCATGACCGATGCGATGCTGGCCTGGCAGACCCGGCGTTTCACCGAGTTGGCCGACGGGCCGACCGATGGGTACGTCGTGAAGGTCCGGCCCGAGCAGGTCGTCGAGATCGCCTACGACGGTGTCCAGGGTTCGACCCGCTACCCCGGTGGGATGGCCTTGCGGTTCGCCCGGGTGCTGCGCTACCGCGAGGACAAGAGCGCCGCCGAGGCCGACACGGTCGACACCGTCCGTGCACACTACGAACGCAACGGATGACCGGAAAGTCCCGTTGCAGCCTTTGTCCGGTGCGAGGATCAACACATGGCTTCACCACGCGCACCGGAGCGCCTCGAAGAACATGACGGCGATATCACCTACATCCGCACCGACAAGGATCTGCCGCCGGTAGCGATCGTCGACCGGTCCCCCATCACCGCCAAGCACCGCATCGTCTTCGGGCTGGTGGCCGTGCTGGGCGCCGTGGCGTGGGCGATCATCGCGTTCTTCCGCGGCGAGACCATCAACGCGGTCTGGTTCGTCATCGCCGCGATCTGCACCTACGTCATCGGTTTCCGGTTCTACGCCCGGCTGATCGAGATGAAGATCGTCAAGCCGCGCGATGAGGTCGCCACCCCGGCCGAGGTGTTCGAGAACGGCACCGACTACATGCCGACGGACCGGCGGGTGCTCTTCGGTCACCACTTCGCCGCCATCGCCGGGGCAGGCCCACTGGTCGGCCCGGTGCTCGCCATGCAGATGGGCTACCTGCCCGGCACCATCTGGATCATCATCGGCGCGCTGGTCGCCGGCTGCGTCCAGGACTACCTGGTGCTGTCGATCTCGGTGCGCAGGCGCGGACGCTCGCTGGGGCAGATGGCCAAGGATGAACTCGGTGTGGTCGGCGGCGCCGCGGCGATCATCGGCGTGCTGGTCATCATGGTGATCCTGCTCGCGGTGCTGGCTCTGGTCGTGGTCAACGCACTGGCCGAGAGCCCGTGGGGCGTGTTCTCCATCGCGATGACGATTCCGATCGCCATCTTCATGGGCCTCTACCTGCGCTTCCTGCGGCCCGGCCGGGTCTCTGAGGTGTCGCTGATCGGTGTGGCGCTGCTGTTGCTGGCCGTGGTGTCCGGCGGCTGGGTAGCCGAAACTCAATGGGGCGCCGACTGGTTCACGCTGTCGAAGGTGGCCTTGTCGTGGTGCATCATCATCTACGGCCTGGCCGCATCGGTGCTGCCGGTCTGGCTGCTGCTGGCCCCACGGGACTATCTGTCGACGTTCATGAAGGTCGGCACCATCGCACTGCTGGCCGTCGGCATCCTGATCGCCCGGCCGGTCATGGAGGCCCCGGCGATCTCGTCGTTCGCCGCCAGCGGCACCGGCCCCGTGTTCGCCGGTTCGCTGTTCCCCTTCCTGTTCATCACCATCGCCTGCGGTGCGCTCTCGGGCTTCCACGCGTTGATCTCCTCGGGCACCACGCCCAAGCTGCTGGAGAAGGAAAGCCAGATGCGGCTGATCGGCTACGGCGGCATGCTGACCGAGTCGTTCGTGGCGATCATGGCGCTGATCACCGCCGCCATCCTCAATCAGCACCTGTACTTCGTGATGAACGCTCCTGCTGCCTCGACAGGCACCACCGGACAGTCCGCCGCCGACTATGTCAACGGCCTGGGCCTGTCCGGAGCGCCGATCACCGGTGCCGAGATCGATGCGGCCGCGGCGGGCGTCGGTGAGGAATCGATCGTGTCCCGTACCGGCGGCGCCCCCACCCTGGCCTTCGGGATGTCCGAGGTGCTGCATCAGGTCTTCGGCGGCGAGAGCCTCAAGGCGTTCTGGTACCACTTCGCGATCATGTTCGAGGCGCTGTTCATCCTCACCACCGTCGACGCGGGCACCCGGGTGGCGCGCTTCATGCTCTCCGATGCCCTCGGCAACCTCGGCGGGCCGCTGAAGAAGCTGCAGAACCCGAGCTGGCGGGTCGGCGCCTGGATCTGCAGCATCATCGTGGTGCTCGCCTGGGGCAGCATCCTGCTGATGGGCGTGACCGATCCGCTGGGCGGCATCAACACCCTGTTCCCGCTGTTCGGTATCGCCAACCAGTTGCTGGCGGCGATCGCGCTGACCGTCGTCACGGTGGTGATCATCAAACGCGGATTGCTGAAATGGGCCTGGATACCCGGAATTCCGCTGGCATGGGATCTCGTGGTGACGATGACGGCGTCGTGGCAGAAGATCTTCTCCGGCGACCCGAGGGTCGGCTACTGGACACAGCACTTCCAGTACCGCAACGCCAAGGATGCGGGCATGACGACCTTCGGGGCGGCGAAGAACCCCGACCAGATCGACGCCGTCATCCGCAACACCTTCATCCAGGGCACCCTGTCGATCGTGTTCGCGGTGCTGGTGGTCATCGTGGTCGCCGCCGGGGTCATCATGGCGCTCAAGGCCATCCGTGGCAGCGGCCGACCGCTCACCGAGGATGAAGCGGTGCCGTCGCGGATCTTCGCGCCATCGGGACTGATACCTACGGCCACCGAGAAGGAGGTGCAAAAGCAATGGGACGCACTGCCGACATCATCGGCCAGATCGGTTGGTACTGGTCATCATTGATGGGCGATAATCACTATCGCCGATACGTCGAGCACCTCGCCCGCGTGCACCCCGGTGCGCCGGTACCCACGGAGCGGGAATACTGGCGGATGCGGCACGCGGCGAGCGAGGCCAATCCGCAGTCGCGCTGCTGCTAGCTCACCCGATACCGGATCGGCAAGTGTTTGAGCCCACCCACGAAGGTGGTCGCGATGTGTGCGGGCGTTCCGGTCAGTTCGACCGATTTCAGGCGGGGCAGCAGCGCGGAGAAGAAGCTGTTCACCTCGAGGCGGGCCAGCGCAGCCCCCAGACAGAAGTGCACGCCGTACCCGAAGGCGATGTGCTTGTTGGGATTGCGGCCGATATCGAACCGGAACGGCTCGTCGAACACCTCGTCATCCCGGTTGGCCGACACGTAGGACAACAGCACCGCATCCCCCGCCGCGATGCGGACACCGCGAATGTCATGGTCCCGCTGAGCCGTTCGCATGAACTCTTTGACCGGAGTGGTCCACCGGATCATCTCTTCGACGGCCAGCGGCATCAGAGCAGGATCGTCGCGTAGGCGCGCCAACTGGTCCGGGTAGGCGATCAGGGCGTGCATACCGCCGGAGATGCTCGCACTGGAGGTGTCATGCCCGGCGGCGGCCAGAATCGCGTAGTACGAGACGGTTTCGATATCCGAGAGCGGCTCGCCGTTGATCCTCGCGTTGGCGATGGTGGACGCCAGGTCATCGGTCGGGTGCTCCCGGCGCTTCGCGGTGAGTTCGGTGAAGTACTGGAACATTTCGAGCAGCGCCATCATCTGCTCTTCTTTACCCTTGCCGCGCTGAAGTTCCTCGTCATCGCTGCCGAAGAGCTCCTGTGTCCAGCGCAGCATCGAGGTGAAATCCGCTTCGGGCACCCCGAGCAGCGTCATGATCATGTACAGCGGGTAGTTGACCGCCACCTGCTGCACGAAGTCGCACTCCGGGCCCTCGGCCGCCATCTTGTCGACGAACTGCACGGCCAGTTCGTCGGCGCGCTCCTTGAGCGCCCGCATCGCCTTGGGCCGGAACCAGTTCGCACCGATGGCACGGAAGTCCCGGTGCTGCGGGTCGTCCATGTGGATCAGCGTCTTGATGCCGACCGCCGCCTGTTGCTCATCACCTTCTCTGGTGACCAGCACCGGCCGCGGAGAATTGGTGAACACGTCATTGGCGCGTTCGATCTCCATGATGTCGGCGTGCTTGGTGATCGCCCAGAACGGCGCATAGTCCGCGACCTCGACCCACGACACCGGCGCATGCGCGCGCAGATGGGTCAGTGCGGCGTGTAGTCCGGCCTCGTCGGTGTAGGCCTTCGGGTCCGCGAGAACCTTTGCGGCGTCGTCCATCGTCGGAATGCTCACCGTCTGCTCCTTACTGTCCGGTGCCCACGACGCCGAGTGCGTCCTCGGACCGTCGCTCATACCCCGACCGCGCGGCGGCGTCGAATTCCAGGAACACCGTGTCGGTGCCGAAACGACGGCCCACCCAGCGCCGCCCGCGGGGTCCGAGCAGACCGACCGGGCCGAGCACGAACCGGATGCCGCCGGGCACCGTCACGTGTGTCCTGGGTCTGTCGAGCGTCCTGACGACCGCGGCGGCGATGGCGGCGGGTTCCACGGCCTTGTTGGACCTGGTCTGCGCGGTGCCGGAGATCAATTCGGTGCGGGTGAACGGCGGCATCACCACGCTCACCTGAACCCCGCGGGCCGCGAACTCGTCGGCCATCGCGCTCGACAGGCTGATCACCGCGGATTTCGTTCCGGCATAGACGGTCTGGCCCGGCACGGGCATCAGACCGGCCAGCGACGCGACGTTGATGATGTGGCCCGATCCGTGTTCGATCATCTCGGGGAGCACCAGCTGACAGCCGGTGACCACGCCGTAGAAGTTGACCTCGATGGCCGATCGCAGCGCCCGCTCGCTCTGTTCGAGGAAACCCCCGATCGGCATCACACCGGCATTGTTGATCAGCACATCGATCCGACCACCGCCGCGGGCCTTGTCGAGAAAACCGGCGAAGGATTCCCGGTCTGCGACATCGAGAGGATGGCCGGTGACGCGGTCACCGAGACTGCGCACGGCGCTCTCCAGCACGGCGACATCGCGGTCCCCGATCACCACCCGCGCGCCACGATCCAGCAGGGCACGGGCCGTCGCGTACCCGATTCCGCGGGCCGCGCCGGTGACGACGACGGTCTTGCCGGCGATCCTGTCGGTCATGATTCTCTCTCTGCCAACGACTTTCGGACATCACCGAGGACCATAGCGATCGCGGTCTCCGACATCCCCACCGGGAATCCGGGCAGCACCCGGTCGATCGCACCCGCGCACCTGCGCACCAGGGCGTCCGCCACATCGGGTAATTCGGCCACGACGGCGAACGCGGCCAGCACGTCGTCGTCGATCAGTGTCGTCATGGTGTCCCATTCCCCCAGCCGGGACAGCCGATGCAACTCGACGTGCAGGTCACCCCAGCCGTGCAACTCGAGCACCGTGTGGTAGGCCGGCGTCGAGCCGTAGAACGCCAGCTGCTTGCGGTGCGCGGCCGCCGACGCCTCGAACTGTTCGGCATTCTCACCGGTCACCACGAACACCGGGCAGGACAGTTCGACGTCGTCCCGGGACCGGCCCGCCGCATCCAGACCCTTCTGCAGCGCCGGCGCGGTCACCTCGTCGAGGTAGCGGCGGGTGGTGAAGGCATGCGCGATCACACCGTCGGCCACCTCGCCGGCGGTCCGCGTCATCAGATCACCGACCGCGGCGATGAAAATCTTCGGCACCCCGTGCGGTTGCGGCTCGGGGGTGAACATCGGCGTCATCAGTGTGTGCGTGTAGAACTCACCCTCGAAGCTCAGCCGTGTTCCGTGCTGCCACGCCGCCCAGATGGCGTGGACCGCGGCGACGAACTCCCGCATCCGGCGTGCCGGATGACTCCAGGGCATCCCGTAGCGCCGCTCGATATGCGGCTGCACCTGGGTGCCGAGGCCGAGGATGAAACGCCCCTGCGAGAAGGTGTTCAGGTCCCAGCCCAGGTTGGCGATCAGCATCGGGTTGCGCGCGAAGGCCACCGCGATGCTGGTGCCCAGTTGCAGCCTGCAGGTGTGCTCGGCGGCCAGCAGCAGCGGCAGGAACGGGTCGTGGGCGATCTCTCCGGTCCAGCACCCGTCGTAGCCCTGCTGCTCGATTTCCCGGGCCCGCGCGGGAACACCGGTGAGGTCGCCCGGGATCCCGCGATCGATGCTCAGCCGGGCGACATTACCCATGCCGGGGACGCTACAGTAAGCAATTCAGTATGGTCAACGGACAACGACGTTCCCGAGAACAGGACCGGTGTATGACGAACGCCTCCGACTGGCAGGACACCCTCGACGATCTCGATCGGCGCCGGGAACACGCCCTGGCGATGGGCGGCCCGGAACGCGTGGCCAAACATCACGCCAAGGGCAAGCTCGACGTGCGCGCCCGCATTGACCGACTCGTGGACGCGGGCACGTTCCGCGAGTTCGGCAGCTTCGCCGGCGGTGAGATCGCCGCCGACGGCATCGTCACCGGGTCCGGCCTGATCAATGGCACACCGGTGATGGTGGGCGCCGAGGACTTCACCACCCTGGCCGGCTCCATCGGCTCCACCGGCAACGCCAAGCGCTACCGGCTCGCCGAACTCGCGGTGCGCGACAAGATCCCGTTGGTCATGCTGCTCGAGGGCGCCGGCTTCCGGCCCACCGGCGCGCATTACGGCCGCACCCCCACCGATCTCATTGCCCAGGCCCGGTGCTCGGGCCGGGTGCCGACGGTCGCCGCGGTGCTGGGTCCCTCGGCCGGGCATGGCGCACTGGTCGCACCGGTGAGCGATTTCCGGATCATGAGCAGTCAGGGCGCCATCTTCACCGCCGGGCCGCCGGTCGTGAAGGAGTCCACCGGGGAGGACATCACCAAGGAGGATCTCGGCGGACCGGGTGTCGCGCTGCACAGCGGGGTGATCCACAACCACGCCGACACCGACGAAGCCGTCATCGACGACATCCGCCGCTACCTGTCCTACTTCCCGTCCAGCGCCTGGTCCTACCCCGAGCAGCTGCCCCATGACGAGGAGTCCGAACCGCGGCCCACCCCGGAACTGCTCGACATCATCTCGCGCGACAACCGCCGCGTCTACAACATGCGCTCGGTGCTCGACATCGTGTTCGACAACACCGACTGGTTCGAGGTGCAACCACAGTTCGGCAAGGCCATCATCTGTGCGCTCGCCCACCTGGGCGGACATCCGGTCGCCGTGGTCGCCAATCAGCCCAACGTGCTGGCCGGCTCCATCGACGCCGACGCCGCGGACAAGGCAGCGCATTTCATCCTGGTGGCCGACTCCTTCCATCTGCCGATCGTGTTCCTGGCCGACAATCCGGGCATGCTGCCGGGCAGCCGCTCGGAGCGCACCGGTGTGCTGCGGGCCGGCGCCCGGATGTTCGCGGCGCAGACGGCGGCGACCACGCTCAAGCTGCATGTGACGCTGCGCAAGGCATACGGGTTCGGCTCGATGGTGATGTCGCTCTTGGGATTCGACAATCAGGAGGCGACGTTCGCCTTCCCCGGCGCCACCATGGGCGCGATGAGCGCGGCCGCGCTGTCGAGGGCCTCGCATGCCGAGGCGGACCTGTCCGCGCAGCTGCGTGATGCCGAGCTGTCCGCGTCGTTCCGGTCGGCAGATCACCTCGGCTTCGACGAGCTGATCGACCCGCGCGAGACCCGCGATCAGCTGCTCGACGCGCTGCGCCGCGGCCTGCGGGCCCGCCAGGCCGCCGCCGAGCCGGTGCAGCGAACGGTCATCCTCCCCTAGCCCCTGCGATTTGTGGAGTTTTCGTCGGATTGATTCCGATGTGCTGTTCGGAGACATCGCTGACACTGATATGTCTCGGGACATCGCTGACACCTGAGTAGGGCGTGGACCAGCATGGTTCATGGCCCAGAAGGTGACGGCGATGGACATTCGTATGGCTGCGGCGCTGGCCGGGCAGATAGAAAACGTGGCGCAGTTCTGCCGCCAGGAGCAGATCAGTCGACAGACGTTCTACAAGTATCGTCAGCGCTTCCAGGACGAAGGGGTTGACGGGCTACGCGATCGTTCGCGCCGCCCGTTGACCTCACCGGGTCAGACTTCCCCCGAGATTGTTGACGACGGTCGAAAAGTAGGCCAGAAGCGACGGTGAAAAGTAGGCCACGTGGTCGTGGTTATTGTGCCGTGTTGTCGGCTCTGGCGGAGGGCAAGGTGTCGATTCCGGTGTCTTTGAGCCGATAGCTGGAGCCTTTGAGGGTCAGGACGTCGGCGTGGTGCACGATGCGGTCGATCATCGCCGCAGCCACCACTTGGTCACCAAACACGTCGCCCCAGCGGGCGAAGGGCAGGTTCGAGGTCAGGATCAGTGAGGCGTGTTCGTAGCGGCTGGAAACCAGTTGGAAAAACAGGTTCGCCGCGTCCTGCTCGAAGGGGATGTAGCCGACCTCGTCGACGACGAGCAGACCGATGCGCCGCAGCTTGACCAGCTCGGCCGGGAGCCGCCCGGCGTTGTGGGCGGCCTTGAGGCGGGCGACCCAATCCACGGCGGTGGCGAACGCGATGCGGTGCCCGGTCTGGGCAGCTTTGACCGCCAATCCGATCGCGAGGTGGGTCTTGCCAGTTCCGGGTGGCCCGAGGAGTACCACGTTGGAGGCCTTGGCCAGGAACGCGCCGGTGCCTAGGTGGGCGATCATGTCCCGGTTCAGCGCCGGCTGGTGATCGAAGTTGAAGTCCTCCAACGATTTGCGGGTCGGGAAACCGGCGGATCGGATACGCGTCGCCGCGCCGGAGGCTTCCCGGGCCGCGACCTCCCGTGACAGGACCGCGGCGAGGTATTCCTCGTGGGTCCAGCCCGCGTCGCGGGCTTGCTCGGCCAGTCGGGCAGCCGAGTCGCGGATGCGCGGCGCCTTGAGCGCTTGGGCGTAGTGCAGGACGGCCTTCATCGGGTCCTCGGCCATGCTCATGCCACCTCGCCATCGGAAGTGAATGTGCCCGTGGTGAAGTCGACGCCGAATGCCCGGTCGTAGTCAGCCAGGTCGCGCACGAGCTGATCACCTGCGGCCGGTGGCGGGCCGGCCTGGAACTGGTGGCGCAGCACCGCGGCAGCCTGCACGTGGGTGGGATCGGTGAGGGTTTGGCGCGCCGCCCAGCAGCGGTCGTGAGCCGCCAGCAAGCGCCCCGGCCGGGTCACCGTCACACGGCTCAGGGTGGTGCTCACCTCGACGAGTTGGCCGATCGCATGGGGGTCCACGGAGTAGTCATTGCCGGCCACCCGCACGTAGTAGTCGCGTCCCAGCCGCACCGAGGTCACCGTCTCGACGGTCGGCGGCACCGGTGGCAGCGCCAGCATGTGCGCGCGATCGATATCGAGGAAGTCGACCGGACGACCATCCAACACCCGCACCCGTCGGTTGTTGGCAAGCGGAAGCCACTGCCCGAGCTGATCATTGAAGTCGTGCGGTGAGCTGAAGCTGCGACCGGGCAGAAACGAGGTCTCCAGATACCGGTTGACTCGCTCCACCATTCCTTTGGATTCGGGGTCGTTAGGCTTCATCTGCACCAGTCGGGACCCCAGCGTGCCCACCAAGGCCGTCACGGGCTCGGTCAATCGGCCGCGACGGCCGATCCCGGCTTCGTTGTCCCACCACAACTCGTGGGGCACCGTGGTGAAGTTCTGCGAGAGCAGCTGCCACATCCCGGCCACGAGGTCCATCGTTTGGCGCGAGGGCAGCATCACCGCGGCGACGAACCGCGAGAACGCGGCCACCATCACCAGCACCGGCAGCATCGCCTCCTGACCGAACCCGACCGCAATCCTCGGTGCCGGGAACCACAGGTCGCACTGGATCACCCGACCCGGCGGATGCTCGAGGCGATCGACCGGATCAGCAGGCAGATACTCCGGGCGAAGCGCCCGGACCCGCTCCCGGAACCAGGAGATCGAGCCGGTCCATCCGACCCGCTCGGCGAGCACCGTCGCCGGCATCCGGGGATAGTCCGACAACAACGCCCGAAGCCGCGGCTCCACCTCGGTGATCGCCGACGGAGCTGCCGCCCGCTCGTACTTCGGCGGACCATCGCTGGCCAACGCGCTGGCCACCGTGTCTCGCGCGATGCTCAGCTGCCGTGCGATAGCCCGCTGCGACAACCCTTCGCTGCGGTGAAGATGCCGGATCAAGGCCCAGTCTTCCAAGGAGATCACCCATCCAATCTGATTGGGTGGCCTACTTTTCAACCGTCGCGACTGGCCGGATTTTCAACCGTCGTCAACAGAGATCGAAGATCTTGTGCTGCGGCGGCGCAAACAATTGCTCGAAGCGGGCAAAGATCATGGTGCCCAGTCGATTGTGTGGGCGCTGCAACGCGACGGAATACACTCAGTGCCCTCGCCATCGACGGTCTGGCAGATCTTGACCCGCCGTGGAGC
>JAUKNU010000001.1:5443400-5518296 GCA_030499155.1 Mycolicibacterium frederiksbergense
ACGCCACAGCCGCAGCCCGTCCCATCGACCGACCACTGCCTGCACCGGTATTCGTGTCCCGACACACCGTCGACCGTAAAACCGGACGGCTCTTCGTGGCGCCCTACGACGTCAACGTCGGCTTACGGTGGGCCGGCCACACGTGCGACAGCATCCGCGACGGCGAGCACATCATCATCTTCAGCGGCAACCGCCTGGTCCGGACACTCACTGTCGACCCCACCCGCAAGTACCAACCTGGCGACAAGAACACCAGAAGCTATCGCACCCGAGAACCCCAACCGGCACCATAGGTGTCAGCGATGTCCCGAGACATAAGTGTCAACGATGTCCCGAGACACCACATCGGATTGATTCCGACGAGAACTCCACAAATCACCGCCCGAGTGCGTGTGCGATCTGCGCGATGACGCGATCGGGGTACTCGGTGAGGTCCAGCCAGGTGAATCGCAGGACCTGGAAGCCGGCCAGAATCAGGGCATTCTGCCGCACCCGGTCGTGATTGAAAACGTCGGCGTCACTGTGGAATGCCCAACCATCGACTTCCAGGATCAGCCTCGCATCGGGAAACGCGTAGTCGACGGTGTACCCGGCCACCCGGTGGTTGGCCTTCCACCCGGTGATACCACCCTGGCGAAGAAGCTTCGCGAGCAGGCGTTCCGCCGCGGATCGGGTACCGTCCTCCGCAGCCCTCAGCAAGCGCCGTGCGGCCGGTGCACCATGGCGGCCCTTGTTGTTGAGGTGGGCCTTCCACAGCGCGGCTAGGTCGACGTGCCGTTGCAGGGCAGAGTCCATCAGCTTGGCACCCCCACGGCGACGAACGGCGGCTTCGACGACCGTCAGCGGCAGCGCGGTCACGCGCAGATCGTCTCGTTCGACCACCTCGGCAGGATCGAGATCGCGTCGACGCAACCGGGTGCCGGGCTGGAGACGCAGCCGGCAGTCCCGCGGCACGGTCACTTCGACGACCTCGGGAGCGAACTGCGTGAGGCGCTGCCACCAGGCCCCGGTCAGGCCGCTGGCGACGGCTCGGTGACCGTAAGCCCACACCCCGGCACGAATTCGCGCCCGGTCGGTGAATTCGCGGTCATCCGCGAAGAACACACCACGAGCGCACTGTCGCCACGCGCCGGTGCGCACCCGGTAGTGCACGTCGTCCCGTCCGAGACCGACGTCGTTTGCCTGGGCCAAGGTGATGACGCCGTCATGGTCGCGCAGTAGGTCTGCCAGCACACTGAATTGGACGCAGCATCCCGCCGATCGGTTCCATCCGTGGCGACTTGTGGAGTTCTCGTAAGAATGGTTCCGACGAGAACTCCACAAATCGCTAGAGGTCGCGGTAGGCCTCGACGATTGGTTCGAGCTCGTCGGGGGTCGCGCCGTGCATGATGACCGCGTCCGCGCCGTAGTCGAATTCCTTGCGGATCCGGTCGACGCACTGCTGCGATGAGCCGGTCGCCGATGGTTCCAGCCACTCGTCGGGAATGAGCGTGGCGATATGCTCGATCTGCTCGGCGGTGGCCTTGTGGTCGATGCCGCCGCCGACGGACTGCACCACGCTGTCGTCGCGGAAACGTTGCAGCACTGCGGGATCCCAGTCGTTGGTGTTGACCAGCAGATCGCCGTATCCCTGCAGGTAGGTGGCCAGCCGGGCCACGGTCTTCTTCAGCCGCAGCTCCTCGGGCAGGTGATCGCCGACTGTGGCGAAGCAGGACCACACCCGCACACTCGCGGGTTCACGCCCGGCCTGCTCGGCGGCTTCCTTGACGGTCTTCACCGCGCGCTGCAACGTCTCCGGGGTGAAGTAGGTGTGCAGGATGACATCGTCGAACTCCCGGCCGCCGAGCGCCAGCGTCTGCGGCCCGAAGGCCACGATCGCCAGCCGGATGTCCTCGTTGAAATCGGGGTCCAGGAACAGCAGCTGGTACTCACCGATCGGACCGTCGTGGTTGAAGATCAGCTCGCCGTGCCACAGCCGGCGCATCACCTGCGCGAAGTCCTCCATCTGCGCCGTCGTCACCGGCGGCACACCGAAGGCCCCGTACATCGCCGCGATCCCGCGGCCGAGCCCGAGGGTGAACCTGCCACCGGACAGCCGGTGCATGGTGGTCGCCCACGACCCGGTGATCAGCGGATGACGGGTGTTGTGATTGGTTGCGGCGGTGGCGATCTGCATCCGGTTCGTGACGGCCAGCGCCGCACCGGTGAGCGACGACGCCTCCTTGACGTTCCAGCGCTCGGAGATGAACCCGGTGCCGAAGCCGAGTTCCTCGCCGCGCCGGGCCTCGTCCATCAGCGTGGCGGGACCTTCTCCGCCCGCGCCGGCCAGCAGGTAGTAGCCCAGCTCATCGAGCACACGATTCGTCACGCCCATACTCCTTGTTTGTAGCCACAATTCCAGACCTCGGTGATCCGCCCGTCGATCACCCGGAAGATCTCCATACTGCCGATGGTGGTCTCGGTACCGTCGGTGAGCCGCATCGGCGACTGGTACACGATGGCGACATGTTCACCGTCGTCACCGGCGACCACCAGGTTGAGGTCGAACCGGATGCGCTCGAACATCGCCCAGTGATCCACCACCCTGCTGACCGCCTCGGCGTGGCTGAGGACCTTCACCTCACCCACGTCGTGACGGGTGACGGTGTCCCCCAGCAGCTCATCGGCCAGCGCGAAATTGCGCTCGTTCCACACCACCAGGTTGTACTGCTCGACGACCTCACGGGCGGTTCTCACGAGAATTCCTCAAGCGCTGCAACGTCTTCGATGGCAGCCACCGCCCGGTCGATCAGGGTGATGCAGAGTTGTCGCGAACGTTCCGGAACCACATCCCAGGTGAGCAGCGCGACCACCGGCATGAACAGCAGCAGTGCCACGCCGAAACGGTAGTCCCGCCAGGCCTCGTCGAACGCGTAATCGGTGACGCCGCGGGTCTCCAGCGCGGCGACGTATCCGCGGACCAGCGTTTCGTCGTTGCCCCGGCGCACCGACGTCGGTAGTCCCTGGCTCACCAGGTAGGCGATATCGGCGGCACCCGCACCCCGCACCGCGAGCTGAAAATCGACGATCTTGATCTCGTCGCCCCGGAAGAACAGGTTGTCCGCGCGGATGTCACCGTGCAGCAGCATCGTCCGTCCCGACAGGGCGTCCAACGCCTGGGGCGCCAGCTCGGCGAACCGTTCGGCGAAGCGCGCCACCGCGGGCGGCACGGGTTGACCGGTCTTCTCCAGGTAGAGCTGCCAACCGGGCGTGAACGCCGGCAGGAACAGGTCGCGGGTCAGCGGGTTGTCGATGTTCGGAAAGTCCGGTAGGCCAACAGCGTGCGGGTTGCGCACCGACCAGGCATGCAGATCGGCCAGCGCTGCGATACACAGCTCGGCGCGTTCGATCGACAAGCCGGCCAAGTGATCGGCGTTGTCCCAGTCGCGCAGATCCTCCAGCACCAGGACGAAGGTGTCACCGTCGATACGGGCGATATGGCAGGCGGGAGCGCAGATCGGCGCCGCGGGTGCGATGTGGCGGTAGAACGCCAGCTCCCTGCGGTATCCGCCGAGCAGTTCCATCCCCCCGCGTGCCTGCGAGTCCGCGGGCAGCTTCACGATCACCGACGCGGGTAGGCCTGCATCGCCGGTCAGCGCCACGCGGTACAGCCGCGCGGAGAACCCGGTGTCCTCGGCGATCCGTTGCGCCTGCACCGAGGTGACGGTCGCATCCTGGGGCCACGCGTCGGTGAGCCACCGCGCGGTGACCTCGTCGATGCTCGACGGGACCGCGACGGGTAGAGCGGGTGATGTCATCGGTGACCTCCGCAGAAATTTGACGCTTAACAACTAAGTTAGTTGTCGAGCGTCTAATATGCAAGGGTGTCCGAGCGCCTCACCCAGCACCAGCGTGTGGAACAGTCTTCGCGCCGGCTGCTGCAGGCCGCCGCCGAGCTGATCGTCGAAAAGGGCTGGGAGGCAACCACGGCCGCGGAGATCGGGCGGCGCGCCGGCTACAGCAGGGCCATGGTGCACGCCCGCTACGGCAGCAAGGACGCCATCCTGGCGGCGTTCCAACAGGTCTATGTGGCACGACTGAATCCGGATCCCGAACCCGGCACCAC
Organism: Mycolicibacterium frederiksbergense; assembly: GCA_030499155.1. Lineage (GTDB taxonomy): Bacteria > Actinomycetota > Actinomycetes > Mycobacteriales > Mycobacteriaceae > Mycobacterium > Mycobacterium frederiksbergense_A. The sequence continues at coordinate 5,447,506 of JAUKNU010000001.1, forward strand.
CGGTCTGCAACAGGTGCTCGCCCACTTCGACCGGGTGCGGGAGATCCACGCCGAGGACGCCTCGGTGACGCGGGCCATGTTCGTCTCCGCCTTCGAAGCCGTGAAGACGAGTTCACCCCTGCGCGACGGGGTCCGCGAGCAACTCAGCGGCGCCGCGAAGAAGGTGGCCGCCGGGGTGCGCGCCGGGATCGCCGACGGATCGCTGCGGGCGGATATCGATGCCGACGCGGCGGTGCGCGATATCACCGGATCGATCTTCGGTATCGCCTTCCAGTGGGTGGTGCTCCCCGAGGAACACGAGCTGGACCATGAGATCACCTGCGTGCGGGCACGCATCATCTCCGACTACGGCAGCTAGCCGAGCAGGAACCGCTCGGTCGCGGTCTGTACGCCACCGGAGAACAGCTGCCCGACATGGCTGCCGTCATGCCAGTGCAGTTCACCACCCCAACGCTCGTGCATCGCCAGCGCCGAGCTGCGCATGGCCATCTGGTCGTGCCAGGCGCCCACGATCAGCCGCCGGTCGGTGACCGGCGTGGTCGCCAGCGGATCGATCACCGACGTCATGGCCGACACGGTGTCCGACAGCAACTGCTCACCTGCGCTGCGCCCGGGCCGGCCCCAACGGCCCAGGTGTAATCCGATCATCGCGTTGAGCCCCAGGATCGGGGTGTACAACGCCACCGCTCCGACGCGGGCCTCCAGGTGGGACACCAGCGCGGCCACCGCACTGCCCAGCGACAACCCGGAGACCGTCACCGACGCCGAATCGTTTGCCAGCCAACGGATCAGCGCCCGTACCTCGGACACCACCCGCATCGTCCCCGCCACGTTGGACAACGGGTCCCGCGCCGGATATTCCGGCCATTCCCGCCGTCGCGCACCGTGCCCGGGCTGCACCGGGAGCGCCACGTTGAAACCCAGCGCATCCAGCCTGCGCACCCGCGCCACCATCAGATCCATCGGATCGCCCTGGCCGGCTCCGTGGATCCAGACCACCCAGGGACGCTGGTCGCCACGCCGGTACAACCGCACCCGCGCCGTCGCGGTGCCGCCGTGCCCGTCGGCCAGCAGCGACTCCGGCAGTGCGGGCGCATGTTCGAAGCACAGTTCCTCGAACCGCAACGCCCCGAAGGTCCGCGCCTCGAGACTGTCGACGTGCAGCGGCTCCGGATCGCGGTGCGCCCCGTCGATCCCCAGCGCGCCGAGCTCGTCGGCGGCATCGCCGTAGGCCGCCAGGGGACGCGGCAGCTGTGGAGGCGGGCCGGTCAACGTCATCCCGGTGACCACCAGCTCATCGAGTGCGACCTCGCCGAGTTGGCGTAACCCGGCTCGCGACAACCCATTCCAGTCACCGGACCCGTTGAGCGCGCCGACCGAACGCGGCAGCACCCCGCCGAGCTCCCATGCGATCTGAATGGCTCTACGCAAGGGTGAACCCTTGATAACCGCCGGCCGCGATCTCGTCGCAGCGCCGTCGATACTCCGGGATGCCCGCGGTGTAACCCATGTACATCCGCCTCTTGCCGGGCACGTTCGCGCCGTTGTACCAGGAGTTGCACGACGGGTGCACCAGCACCGTCGCCGCCACCAGCGAGGTGGCGTGCTCGATCCATTCGCGCTGCGCGTCGATCTGCGCGTCGATGGTCCGGTAGCCATGCTCGCGCAGATGGCCGATGCAGTCCGCGATCCACTCGACGTGCTGTTCCATGGCGGCGACGAAATTGGTTGCCGCCGAGGGACTCCCCGGCCCCTGCACGGTGAACAGATTGGGGAACCCGGCCACGGCCAGACCGAGATAGGACAGTGGTCCCTCCTCGGCCCAGTACTCACCGAGCAGCGCGCCGTCGCGACCGCGCACCTTCATCTTGCTCAGCGCGCCGGTCATCGCGTCGAACCCGGTGGCGTAGATGATGACGTCCAGGTCGATATCGCGTTCTTGTGTGCAGATGCCGTCCTCGGTCACCGAGCGGATCGGGTTCTCGCGCAGGTCCACCAATGTCACGTTGTCGCGGTTGAAGGTTTCGTAGTAGCCCTGATCGATGATCGGGCGCTTGCAGGCGAACGGGTGGGTGGGCACCAGGGCGGCGGCGGTGTCGGGGTCGGTCACGATGCGCGCAATCGCCTCGCCGTACAGCGCGGTGGCCATCCGGTTGGCCTCGATATCGAAGAAGACATCGCCCCAGTTGAGGGCGCCCATCACACCGCGTTCTTCGATGGCGCGCAGTTGCTCGTCACGCGTTGCCGACATGATCGGCGGGCTGGCCAGCATGTCCAGCAGCACCGAGAACGCGGACAACCGGGCCGCACCCACCGGGTGCGCACGCTGGGCCGCACGGATGTTCGGGTAGTCGGCCTTCAGGTCATCCAGTTCACCCGGGCCGAAGGCGCGCACGGTCCACGGCAGCGTGAAGGCCGCTGAACGCTGGAACACGACCAGCTCGCCGGCCTGCCGGGCGACCACCGGGATCAGCTGCACACCGGTCGATCCGGTGCCGATGACGCCGACCCGCTTGCCGGTCAGATCCACGGGCTCGGCCGGCCATCGGCTGGTGAACAGCGATTCGCCGGCGAAGGAGGCGATCCCGGGGATGTCGGGCTCCAGCGGGACCGACAGAATGCCCGACGCCGCCACCACGAACTGCGCCTCATAGGTCTCGCCGTCGGCCACCTCGAGCCGCCAGAGCGCGTCGTCCGCATCGAAGGTCATACCGAGCACCTCGGTGCCGAAGCAGATGTCGCGACGCAGGTCGAGCCGGTCGGCGACGAAATTCAGGTAGGCCTCGATCTCCGGTTGGGCCGGCATGGATTCGGTCCACACCCACTCCTGCTGGATCTCCTCGGAGAAACTGTAGGAGTACTCGATGCTCTCGATATCGCAGCGGGCACCGGGATAGCGGTTCACCAGCCAGGTGCCGCCCACCGCGTCGGCCTTCTCCAGAACCGTTACCCGCAGACCCCGTTCGCGCAGCATGTGCAGCGCATACAGCCCGGAGAACCCGGCACCGACAACGATGACGTCATACCCGCGCATGGTGGCGCTCCACGTAGAACTCGGCGGCCCGGGCGATGGCTTCGGTCGCCGGCCGTGGCTGCCAGCCGAGCTCGCGGGTCGCCTTCGAATGATCCAGCGGCGAGGTGTGGTCCAGCAGCCGCACCGAGGTGAGCGTCACGGGTGTGTCGCGGCGCAGCACCGTGGCGACCAGCTGACCGGCGGCTCCGAGCGCATAGAGCAGCTGCACCGGCAGCCCGATGCGCGGCGCGCGTGCACCCACCGCGTGAGCCGCGGTCGCGAACAACTCGCGCTGACTGATGTAGCGCTCGGAGACGATGTAGCGCTGCCCGACCGTGCCGTGTTCGGCGGCCAGCACCAGTGCCTCGGCCGCGTCCTCGACGCCGACGACCTCCGAGCCGACACCGTCGACGTACACCGGTACCCGCCCCAACGCCACGGCCGCGATCATCGCACCGTGTGGGGTGGGCTGCCAGTCGCGCGGACCGTAGGTGTTGGACACGCACATCGCGACGGCGGGCAATCCCCGCTCACGGGCATAACTCAGCACCAGATCCTCGGCCTGACGCCGTGATTCGACATACGGGCCGCCGATGCCCGGCCAGTTGAACGGGTCGTCCTCGGTGGCCGCCCGGCCGTCGTCCCCGACGGCCACCGCGCCGATGGTGCTGGTGAAGACAAACTTCGGCAACCCGGACGCGACCGCGATGTCCAACACCCCGCGCAGCCCCTCCACATTGGTGCGGAACAGCGGGGCCGGGTCGCGAAGCCAGGCCCTGGTGTCCACGACGCAGTAGAAGACCGCGTCGCAGCCGTGCATCGCGATGTGGACCGCCTCGGTGTCGAAGATGTCGCCGTAGTGACGGTCCACGTCGAGATCCTCGATGGCTCGCGTGGAACTGCTCTCCCGCAACAGCACCCGCACACGGTCGACACGTTCGACGAGTCTGCGGGTGACATGGGAGCCCAGAAAGCCGCTGGCACCCATCACCAGCACGGTGCGCCGTTCGGTCACCGCTACGTCGCCTGGCTGAAACGCAGGATCGTCCGGGTCAGGTGCAGGCTGGTGATCACCCAGCCACCGTCGCGCTTCTCGTAGGTCTCGTGGTAGTGCCCGGCACCGAAAAGCTCACCGCCATCGGCAAACAACAGCAGATCCTCCATCGCCCAGATGGCCGACGCGGTGGTATCCGAGGTGAGGTCGATCTCCGGGGTGTGCACGTGATGCTTGGTCTGCGCGTGCTCGACTCCGCCCAGCACCACCGGCACGAACTCGTCGAGTCCGTGCAGATCGGGTGCGGTCTGCCCGTCTGCGCCACCGGTGGAGATCGCCATGTCCAGCTTCACCACGACATCGGGTGCGAACAACGCCTTCCACGCCTCGTAGTCCTTGGTGTCCAGGAACCGGCAGTACCGTGCCTTGAGCCGGCAGATCGCCTCATAGTCGTCCATATCAGAACTGTGCCATTCCGTTGTCGATGGACAGTGCCACCGCACTGATGTGGCGGGCCTCATCGGAGGCCAGCCACGCCACCGATGCGGCGATGTCCTCGGGTTCGGCCATCCAGTTCGGGGTGAACGGGGTGCCCATCTGCACCAGCGGCGGGTTCGTCTCGAAGGCCTTGCCCAGCGCGCCGACCATGTCTCCGGTGCCCATCGCCGTGTTCACCGGCCCGGGGTGCACGCTGTTCACCCTGATGTGGTGCTTGCCGAGTTCGGCAGCGAACGCCCGCGCCATCCCGGTGACAGCGTGCTTGCTGGCGGTGTAGTGCACCATGAAGGCCTGCATCTTCACGCCCGCAAGCGAACTCACCAGGATGATCGAGCCACCCCTGCCGCCGTCGATGATGTGCTGGGCGCCGGCCATCACCGTGTTCCAGGTGCCGGTGACATTGATGTCGATGGTGTCGCGGAAGGACTCCGGGGTGATGTCATGCCACGCCTCGGGAATGGTGATGCCGGCATTGGCGACGATCACATCGAGGCGGCCCAGTTCGGCGACGCCGTCGTCGACGGCGGACTTCAGTCCCTCGAAGTCACGCACGTCCACGGCGCGGTGGAAGATCCGCCGCCCCGTCGCCTTGACCAGATCAACGGTCTCGGCGAACTCATCGGGGGTGGCTGACAGATACGGCACCTTCGGCGGAAGCGGCCCGGCGATGTCGACGGCAATGATGTCCGCCCCCTCGTTGGCCATCCGGACGGCATGGGCGCGGCCCTGGCCACGCGCAGCGCCGGTGATGAAGGCGACCCTGTCGGTCAACAACCCTGGCATCGTGCTCCTTTGCATTTCACGGCTCTTGCGGACGATACTACTGTAAGCTGTTCAGTAGCAGGTTCGGGTCTGGAAGGGTGTTCCCGTGGAGGTTCCGTTCACCTGGAAGGTCACCGGCTGGTTCATGATCGGCTGGTCGGCCGAGTTCGTCGCCGGGGAAACCCGTCCGCTGCGCTACTTCGGCGAAGACCTGGTGGCCTGGCGCGATCACGACGGCGCACTGAACCTGATGGAAGGCCATTGCAAGCACCTCGGTGCGCATCTGGGCCACGGCGGCAAGGTCGTCGGCGACTGCGTGGAATGCCCCTTCCACGGCTGGCGGTGGGGACCCGACGGCACCAACCGCCACATCCCGTATCAGCCCGACAAGCCCAATCGCGGCCTTCGGCTCCGCACCTATCCGATCGCCGAACAGCATGGCTGCGTGTTCATGTGGTTCCAGCCGCACGGCGAACCCCCGCGCTGGGAACTGCCCGATATCTTCGACAAGTTCCCGCAGTTCCCCACCGATCCCGACGCGTTCTACCGGCCCCACCCGGAGTTCTCCCGATTCGCCGAGAACGAACCGGTACATCCCCAGATCGTCGCCGAGAACGGTCCCGACAGTGCGCATTTCCGCTATGTGCACCGTGCCACCGTCACCCCGGTCTGTCTGGACTGGAAGGTCGTCGACAACGAGTGGCAGTTCCTCACCGGCTGGCCCGATGCCCGCAGCGATGATCCGGACAAGATGTCGCTCTACATCCACAGCCACTTCTCCGGGCTGGGTTTCGCGATCAGCGCCTTCGAGGGCGCGGCCGAGCACCGGCTCATCTTCGCCTGCACCCCCGTCGATGATCACGTGTCCAACATGTTCTATTCGATCTGGTGGCCCAAGGTGCCCGGCGACACCTCCGATGTCCCACCCGAGGATGTCCGCACGCGCGTCGAGAAGCAGTATCTGGTGACGGTGTGGGACGACCTCGAGATCTGGCGCCACCAGAAGTACATCGAGCGGCCGTCACTGTCCAAGATCGACGCGAAACCCTATATGGCCATGCGCACATGGGCGACACAATTCTATGAAGTGCCGGCGGGCTACGAGGCGCCGACCGCGTGACCACAGCCGTCATCACCCAGGAACTCCAGGGTGCGGTGGTCGGCCCGAACGCAGGTCTCGCCGTCCTGGCCGACGAGGCCCGTCGGGTGGCGCTGCCCAATATCGGCCGGCTGCTACCGGCGGCCCGCGCCGCCGGCCATCACGTCGTGCACTGCCTGGTGCAGCGCCGCCCGGACGGACTGGGGTCCAATCACAATGCCCGACTGTTCGCCGCGGGTAAGCGCTCCGTCGACATCACCCCTGGCAGCGACGGCGCCACCCTGCTGCCCGAATTCGGGCCGGAGCCAGAAGATCTGGTGCTGTCCCGCTGGCATGGCCTCGGCCCGATGGGCGGCACCGATCTGGATGCGATCCTGCGCAACCTCGGTGTCAGCACCATCGTGGCCGTCGGGGTCTCGCTGAACATCGCCATCCCCAATCTCGTGATGGATGCCGTCAACGCCGGCTACCGGGTGGTGCTCCCGCGCGACGCGGTCGCCGGTGTCCCCGCCGAGTACGGACAGGCAGTCATCGACAACAGCCTGGCCCTGCTGGCCACCATCACCACCACCGCAGCACTCATCGAAGACTGGAGCGTCCATGGCTGAGGTTTCCCCGTTGTTCACCGTGTCGGCCGTGGCCGAGGCGGTCGCCGCGGCGATCCCCGACCGCACGCTGGTGGCCCAGGGTGAGCGCCGGTACAGCTACCGACATATGGTCGACCGCTCGACGCGGCTCGCCGCATATCTGCATGCGCAGGGCCTGGGTTGCCACACCGACCGCGACGCGCTGGCCGGGCACGAGGTCGGCCAGGACCTGCTCGGCATCTACGCCTACAACGGACCGGAGTTCGTCGAGGGGATGCTCGGCGCGTTCCGGGCGCGGGTGGCGCCGTTCAACGTCAACTACCGCTACGTGAAGACCGAATTGCACTATCTGCTGGCCGATTCCGAGGCCACGGCGGTGCTGTATCACGCCGCCTTCGCCCCGCGCGTCGCCGAGATCCGCGACCAGTTGCCGAAGCTGAGGGTGCTCATCCAGATCGCCGACGGATCGGGCAATGACCTGCTCGACGGTGCCGTGGACTACGAGTCGATCGTCACCGCCGAGGTCCCCGCGCCACCGGTGCAACCCTCCCCCGACGACCTCTACGTCCTCTACACCGGCGGCACCACCGGTATGCCCAAGGGCGTGTTGTGGCGCCAGCACGACATCTTCATGACCGCATTCGGCGGCCGCAACATGATGACCGGCGAGCGGGCCGGGTCGGTCGAGGAGATCGTCGGCCGGGTCGCCGAGAACCCCGGCACCACACTGCTGATCATGCCGCCGCTGATCCACGGCGCCGCACAGTGGGCCGCTATGACCGCGATCACCACCGGGCAGACGCTCGTCTTCCCGACCATCGTCGACCGCTTCGACGCCGACGACGTGGTGCGCACCATCGAGCGCGAGCACGTGCTGGTGGCCACCGTGGTCGGCGACGCGATGGCCCGCCCACTGCTGGCCGCCATCGAACGCGGCCTGCGCGACGGCAGTGCGGATGTCTCCAGCCTCGCCGTGGTGGCCAATGGCGGCGCGCAACTCACCCCGTATGTGAAGCAGCAGTTGATCGACGCCAAACCCGGGCTCATCGTGATCGACGGTGTCGGATCGTCGGAGACCGGCGCGCAGATGAGCCACATGTCCGCTCCCGGTGCGGTGTCGACCGGCACCTTCAATGCCGGACCCGATACCTGCGTGGTGGCAGAGGATTTCACCGCGATCCTGCCGCCGGCCAATGACGGTCTCGGCTGGCTGGCCCAGCGTGGCTTCGTGCCACTGGGCTACAAGGGCGATGCCGCCAAGACCGCCGCGACGTTCCCGGTGATCGACGGTGTGCGGTTCGCCGTGCCGGGTGACCGGGCGAGGCACCTGGCAACCGGCGCGATCGAATTGCTGGGCCGGGACTCGGTGACCATCAACTCGGGCGGCGAGAAGGTCTTCGCCGAGGAGGTGGAGTCTGCCATCGCCTCGCATCCCGCGGTGGCCGACGTGGTGGTGGCCGGCCGGCCCAGTGAGCGATGGGGCTCCGAGGTCGTCGCGGTCGTCGCGCTCGCCGAGGGGGCCCGCGCCGATGCCGAGGAGCTCATCCGCCATGCCGAAAGTTTCATCGCCCGTTACAAGTTGCCGAAGGCGGTGGTGTTCCGCCCGGTGATCGAGCGCAGCCCGGCCGGGAAGGCCGACTACCGGTGGGCACGCGAGCAGGTGATCACGGGTTCTTGAGCCGGCGATGGGTGCGCCGCCGGGCCATGTTCACGGTCACGTCGGCGTACATCTGCATTCCGCGACGGAACGGCGGTGCCGCCGATCCGGTCACACTGAACGGCAGATCGGTGCCCACGACCGTACGCTGGTGGCTGAAGGCGTCGAATCCCGCCTTGCCGTGGTAGGCACCCATACCGCTGCGGCCCACCCCACCGAACGGCGCCGCCGACGGGATCATCTGCGCGGCAAAGTCATTGCGTGCCACCCCGCCGCTGCGGGTGTTGCGCAGGAAGGTCCGGAAGGTGTCGCCATCCGGACCGAACCAGTAGGCGACCAGCGGCGCCGGGCGCGCGTTGATGTAGTCGATCACTTCACCGAGCGCCGAGTAGCCCAGCACCGAGAGCACCGGCCCGAAAATCTCCTCCGACGCGATGGCCATCCGCTCGTCGACACCGCGGACGATGGTCGGGGCAATCTTGCGACTCGCACGGTCCGGCAACGACTCGCCGGCCGGGACCACCGATTCCACGGTGGCGCCCTGGTCGCGGGCGTCGTCGATCAGTGCGACCACCCGATCGAAATTGGCCTCGTTGACACTTGAGCAGTAGTCGTCATTGCCGATGATGCTCGGGAACATGCCCGCCCAGGTCCGCCGGACGGTGTCGGCGAACTGCGCCACGCTGCGATCGGGGACGAACACGTAGTCCGGGCAGACACAGACCTGTCCCCCGTTGACCATACGGGCCTGCGCGATTCGGGCCGCCGAGCGCTCGATGTCCGCGGCGGGGGCCACCACGACGGGATTCTTGCCGCCCAGTTCGAGGGTCACCGGAACGAGGTTCTCCGCGGCGGCACGCTGCACCAGCGATCCCACCGCCGGAGAGCCGGTGAAGAACAGGTGGTCGAACGGCAGCCGGGCGAACTCGGCGGCCACCTCGGGCCCGCCGGTCACCACGGCGAGTTCGGTGTCCTCGAAGTACTTCGGGGCCAGTACCGCCATCAGTTCCGCCGTGCCCGAGGTGACCTCGGACATCTTGATCATCACCCGGTTGCCCGCGGCGAAGGCCGCTGACGCGGGCAGCACCACGAGGTTGAGCGGAAAGTTCCATGGACCGATGATGCCGACAACACCCAGCGGAGCCGGCTCGACCTCGGCGCGCAACCCGGCCACGCGTGCCGCCCGCATCAGCCTCGTCGCCTTCATCCATTGCGGTACATGGGCCCTGGTGTGTTCGATCACCGGAATGATGCCGACGATCTCGGTGAACAGAGATGCCGCACGTGACCGGGTACCGAAGTCGGCGGCCATCGCATCGACGAACGCGTCGGTGTTGTCCAGCACCAGCGCCAGCAGCCGGTCGATGCGGTTGCGGCGCAGTGCCACGCTCGGCGGGCCGGCAGCGATGAACGCCCGCCGTTGGCGTTCCAGCAGAGCCCGTGCGTCGACCTCGTGCGCGATGCGCTGGTCGGTTGCGCTCATGTCCTGAACTCCCTCCGATAGCGCTCACGGTAGCACGGGACGTGTTACCGTAAGCATTACAGTACGAACCGGTGGCACGAAGGCAGGTAGCACACGTGGACAGCCAGACGCAGGGCGACAACGACCTCCTGGCGGACTTGGGCGACTCGTTCAACCTGCTCCGCGACCCGTACCCGTTCTTCGCCGCACACCGCGCCCGGCACGGCGTCTTCGAGGGCAGTGTCATGGACTGGTCCAAGACCCCGGACGAGTTCCGACCCGCGAACCAGTACGCGGCGGTGTCCTATGACGCCGTCAACACCATCTTCCGAGACGGCAAGTCGTTCAATTCCAAAATCTATGACGACACCATCGGCCTGTTCATCGGCCCATCCATCCTGGCGATGGAGGGCACTCTGCACCGCGCACACCGCAATCTGGTCACCACCGCGTTCAAGGCGAAATCACTGAAGCGCTGGGAACCGGAGATCGTCCGACCGATCTGCGAACAACTCATCGACGAGTTCATCGAGACCGGACGCGCGGACCTGGTCCGCGACTTCACCTTCGAGTTCCCGACGCGGGTGATCTCCAGGCTGCTGGGTCTGCCCGAAGCGGACCTCGCCTGGTTCCGCGCCCGGGCCGTCGAGTTGATCAGCTACCACGTCAAGTACAAGCGCGCCTTCGAAGCGTCTGCGGCGCTGAAGGAGTACTTCGTCAACCAGATCGATCTGCGGCGGTCTTCGCCCACCGACGACATCATCGGCGATCTGGTGACCGCCGAGATCGAGGGCGAAAGGCTCACCGACGAAGAGATCTACTCGTTCCTGCGGCTGCTGTTGCCGGCCGGGCTGGAGACCACCTTCCGGTCCTCGGGCAATCTGCTCTACCTGTTGCTGACCCATCCCGATCAGTTTGCCGCGGTACAGGCCGATCACGAACTCCTCGGCCAGGCGATCGAGGAGGGCCTGCGCTATGAGACACCGCTGACCACCGTGCAGCGTTCGGCGAGCGTGGCCACCGAACTCGACGGTGTCGAACTGCCCGCCGGCGCCGTCATCGACGTGTGCATCGGCGCGGCCAACCGCGACGACTCCCGCTGGGAACGGGCCGAGGAATTCGACATCTTCCGGACCCGCCTGCCGCACATCACCTTTGCCGCCGGTGAACACACCTGCCTCGGACTGCATCTGGCCCGGATGGAGACCAGGGTCGCCATCGAATGCCTGCTCAACCGGGTGACCGATATCAAGCTCGACACCGGCGAGGATCCCCACATCTTCGGCCAACCGTTCCGCTCGCCCACCGCCGTGCCCGTCACCTTCGAACCGATCACCTGAGGCGTGACTGGCCGCCCCGGCAGGCGCGTCACGCCTGACGGGGCAGTCGCCACCCGATGGTCTTGGTCTCGGTGTACTGGGCGAATCCCTCGACACCGCACTGCCGGCCGACGCCGCTGTTCTTGTATCCACCGAACGGTGCGTCGGCGCCGTAGTACATGCCGCCGTTGACGCCGATGGCTCCGGTCCTGATCCGCCGGGCGATACCCATGGCGCGGTCCGGGGACTTCGACATCACCGCGCCGGCCAACCCGAAGGCGCTGTCATTGGCCAGCCGCACCGCTTCGTCGTCGTCGTCGAACGGGATGAGCACCAGCACCGGCCCGAACACCTCGTCCTGGGCGATGGACGATTCCGGGTCCGCGCCGAGGATCACCGTAGGAGCCACGAAATGCCCACCGACCAAGTGCTCGGGCAGCCCGTCGGGTAGGCCGCCACCGACCACGATCTCGGCGCCGTCGCGTCGCGCGCCGTCGATGGCATCGAGCACCCGTTGCTTCTGCGCCGCACTGATCAGCGGACCGACCAGGGTGGTCGGCAGCACCGGATCACCCACGGGCACACCACCGAAAGCCAATGTCACATTGGCAACGGCCTCGTCGAACAGACTGCGGTGCACCAGCATCCGGGTGTTCGCCGCGCAGGCCTGACCGGCGTGCACGCAGGCGCCGATCGCACCGGGGATGATGTGTGCCGGGTTGGCGTCGTCGAGCACGATCATCGCGGACTTGCCACCGAGTTCCAGGAAGGTGCGCTTCATGGTGTCGGCGCCGACCCGCATCAGCTGCCTGCCCACCGCGGTCGACCCGGTGAACGACACCATGTCCACGCGGGGATCGGTGCCGAGCAGCCCGGCCACCTCATTGGACGGGGTCGGCACCACGTTGATCACCCCGGCCGGGATCTCGGTGTGCTCGGCGATCAGGCGCCCGACCCGGGTGGCATTCCACGGGGTGTGCGGATCGGGCTTGAGCACCACGGTGTTTCCGGCGGCCAACGCCGGGCCGAGCTTGTTGAGGATGACCTCGATCGGGAAGTTGGACGGCGTGATGGCGGCGACGACCCCGACCGCCTCCTTGACCACGGTGCGCGCGTTGCGCTCGCCGAACAGACCACCGCCGTCGAGGCGCCGCTCCCACTCGAACTCGTCGATCAGCCGGGCCGGGTAGCGCAACGCGTCGGCGAGCGGCCAATCCAGTTGCGCGTTCTGCGTCGTCATCACCGGGCACCCGACCTCCGCGATGAGTTCCTCACGCAGCTCTTCGCTTTCGGCTTCGATGGCGTCCTGCAACTGCAGCAGGCAACGCTTGCGCAAAGCGCGGTTGGTGGACCAGTCGGTGTCATCGAACGCGCGCCGGGCCGCACCGATGGCGCGGTTCATGTCCTCGGGACCTGCGGCCGAGGTGCTGCCCAGCACCAAACCTGTTGCCGGGCTGACATTGTCGAACTCTGCACCGGAGACCGCGGCGGTCAGCTCACCGTCGATGAGCATCCGGCGCTCGGCCCGCGCCGCCACACGTAGGCCGATCTGCACGCTCGACGCCTGCGGTGTGACCAGTTCGTTCACCCATAACCTCCACGTCGCAGGGTCAATCCAGGATACGATACTGTAAGCATTACCGTTGGTACCCGCAGTTGTCGATCGAGGGGATCTCCATGCAGAAAGCGCTGGCGACAGAGATTTCGACGTGGCCCGACGCCGAGGGTGACGAGTTGATCACCTTCGCCTTCGCACCTGTCGAGGGAGCCTGATGCACGAGGTAGCGATCATCGGCGTCGGCCTGCACCCGTTCGGCCGGTTCGAGGGTAAATCGGCTCTTGCGATGGGCGTGGACGCCATCTTCGCCGCCGTCGACGACGCCGGCGTCGACTGGAAGGACATCGGCGCCGCCACCGGCGGCAGCTGGACGGTCGCCAACCCGGACGCCATCGTGGGCATGGTCGGCCTCTCCGGCATCCCGTTCACCAATGTCTTCAACGCCTGCGCCACCGCGGCCAGCGCGGCCAAGGTGTGTGCGGACGGTATCCGCCTCGGCGACTACGACATCGGGATCGCCGTCGGGCTGGACAAGCACCCGCGCGGCGCCTTCACCGAGGATCCGGGCCTGGTCGGCATGCCGGCCTGGTACGCCGAGAACGGCCAGTACCTGACCACCCAGTTCTTCGGCATGAAGGCCAACCGCTACCTGCACGACCACAACATCTCGGCACGCACCCTGGCCAGGGTGGCGAACAAGAATCTACGCAACGGCGCCCTGAACCCGAACGCATTCCGGCGCAAGCCCATCGCCGAGGACGACATCCTCAACTCAACCATGCTGAACTACCCGCTGACGCAGTACATGTTCTGCGCCCCCGACGAGGGTGCGGCCGCGGTGGTGATGTGCCGGGCCGACCTCGCCCACAAATACAGCGCCAAGCCGGTGTACCTGCGGGCTGTGGAGATCCGCACCCGCCGCTACGGCGCCTACGAGGTGAACACCACCTGCGCCCCCGTCGTCGAGGATGTCGCCCCGACCGTGTACGCCGCCCGGGCGGCCTTCGAAAAGGCCGGTGTCGCACCCGAAGACGTCGACGTGGTGCAACTGCAGGACACCGACGCCGGCGCCGAGATCATCCACATGGCCGAATGCGGGTTCTGCGCCCACGGCGACCAGGAGAAGCTGCTGGCCGACGGCGCCACCGAGATCGGCGGCGCGCTGCCGGTCAACACCGACGGCGGGCTGATCGCCAACGGGGAACCGATCGGTGCATCCGGACTGCGTCAGATCCACGAACTGGTACGCCAGCTGCGCGGCGAGGCCGGCGATCGCCAGGTTCCCGGCGAACCCAAGGTCGGTTTCGCCCAGCTGTACGGTGCGCCCGGTACCGCGGGCGCCACCGTCCTGACCCTCTGACTTTCACCGCGAGCAGACGCATGTGGCCCCGAAATCACCCCATGTGGGGGCCATTTACGTCTGCTCGCCGGATGGGGAGACATAACCGATGACCGAGCAGTTCCGGGACGCACCGATCTTCGATGCCGACCAGCACATGTGCGAAACCGCCGATGCGCTGATCAAGTTCCTGCCCGAGAGGTACAGCCGTGCCGTGCAGTACGCACAGTTCGGCAGGCAGACCAGGATCGTGATCAACAACCGGGTCACCGATTTCATCCCGAACCCGACGTTCGAGCGGGTGGCTGCCCCGGGGGCTCATGAGAAGTTCTTCGCCGGGGAGAACACGGAGGGCCTGACGCTGCGCGAGATGCAGGGTAAGGCCATCGAGGCCCCCGAGGCCACCCGTACGCCGGACGCGCGCGTGGCGGAATTGGACCGTCAGGGCGTCACCGAGGCACTGAACTACCCGACGCTGGGCAGCCTGGTCGAGCATTCCAGCGCCGATGATCCGGCGCTGACATTGGCCATCGTGCACGCCCTCAACGAGTGGATTCTCGAGCACTGGTCCTTCAACTATCAGAACCGGGTGTTCACCACCCCGATCATCAACCTGTCCGAGGTCGACGCCGCTCAGCGTGAGCTGGCCTGGCTGCTGGACAACGGCGCCACGGTCGCCCTGATCAAGCCCGGCCCGGTCAACGGCCTGCACGGCTGGCGCTCCCCCGCACTACCGGAGTTCGACCCGTTCTGGCGCGATGTGCAGGCGGCCGGCCTGCCGATCGTGCTGCACGCCAGCTACCCGCCGCTCGACGACTACGTCGGCAAGTGGGAACCGCCGTACACCCAGAACTTCATGACGCAGAGCGCCTTCCGCTGGATGGTGCTGGGGCACCGCGAGATCGCCGATATGATCACCGCGCTGATCTGCCACGGCACCTTCACCCGCTTTCCCAAGCTGCGGGTCGCCAGCGTGGAGAACGGCAGCGGCTGGATCTACCCGCTGTTCCACGATTTCGAGGACCTGCAGAAGAAGATGCCGCAGAACTTCCCCGAGCATCCGCACGACGTGTTCCGCCGCAACATCTGGGTCAGCCCGTTCTGGGAGGGCTGCGTCTCCGATGTGGTCGACACCGTCGGCTGGGACAAGGTGCTGTTCGGGTCGGACTACCCGCACCCCGAGGGGCTCACCGAGCCCAAGGGCTTCTGGCGCTACGCCGAGGGCATGGACGTCCGGCGCACCTACGACTTCATGGGTGACAACGCCCGCCGGTTCATGGGCCTGCCGATCGCCAACCCGGACCCCCAGGCCGTCAAGCCGCCGGTGCCGGCCCTCGCCTGACCCTCGCCGAAACTGTATTCCGGAAGGCCACCACTCGCAGTGTGCCGTCCGGAATACAGTTTCGCCGCTACGACGCCTTGGCCTTGGGCGGCGAGTAGTTGGGCTTACCCAGCCCGAGCGCATGCTGGGCGATCATGTTGCGGAACACCTCGAGCGTGCCGCCGTAGATCCCCACCAGCGGCGCGAAGCGGTACAAGTACTCGCTGCGGTCATCGAAACCACCCTCGGCGCCGATCGGCAGCGCGGCCACCGAGCCGGCGACGTCCATCAGGTCGGGCGCGACATCACGCATGGTCTGCGCCAGCGCCACCCGGCCGAAGATGCTCGGCGCGGACAGCGAGGCCTCGATGCGGGCGATGCTGCGGCCCAGCCGGTATCCGACCGATGCATCCTCGATGGCGCCCGAGCGACCCACCACGGCGGCGACATTGTCGGCCGCCTCGACCATGAAACCGGCCTGATGCGCCATGATCGCCACGTCGGCCAGCCCGTCGTCGGCGGCGGCGACCGCACCGTGCTCGGCATCCAGCGGTTCACGCACCACGGTCCAACCGCCGTTGACGTCACCGAGTCGGTACGTGTCGTCGACGCGCACATCGGAGTAGTACACGATGTTCGTGCGGTCACCGTCGACGGTGCGGATGCCCTGGATCTCGACGCCGGGACTGTCCAGCGGTACCAGGAACATGGTGAGGCTCTTGTGCTTCGGGGCGTCCGGATCGGTGTTGGTGATCAGAAAGGTGTACGTGCAGTTGTGCGCGCCCGTGGTGAACATCTTCGAGCCGTTGATGATCCACTGGTCACCATCGCGCACGGCGCGGGTCTTGCAGGTGGCGACATCGGAGCCACCCTCGGGCTCGGTGTAGCCCAAGGCCATCCGAACAGTTCCGTCGAAGACGCCGCGCAACACCTCATCGCGGATCTCGTCAGAACCGAACTTGGCCACCGAACGGGCAATCATGATGGTGGTTCCCCAGGTCACCCACGGCACCTCGGCCCGTCGCTTCTCCAACTGCCAGATACGCGACCGCAGCCGGGAGAAACCACCCTCGGCCTCGGACTTGTATTCCTTCTCCAGGTACCCGGCCGCCCCGAGCGCCAGATGCACGCCCTCGTCGAAGTTGTCACCGGTCTCGCGGTCGCGGCGGATGACGTCCTCGGTCACCACGCTCGCCAGGAACTCACGGACCTCGGCCTGAAAAGCCTTGTCCTCCGAGGACAGTTCGACTGCTGAGAAATCCATGACTCCTACACCTCTGCCGCTTCGCGCGCGGTGACGATCCGCGCGATGTGTACTGCGGTGGCGCCCGGGTCGCCGCCGGCCAGCGCCCAGCCGCGGGCCCGGACCAGGTACGCGGTGGCGGCGGCCTCGGCCGACACCCCGAGTCCGCCCTGTACGTGCACGGCCATCGTGGCGGCCTTGGCGGCTTCCTCGGCCATGAACACGAACGCCGACGGCGCCAGTTCCGGCCGTTCCTCGGGTTCGTTGTCGAGGAACCAGGCCGCGCGCCGAGCCAGTCCACGGCCGCTCTGCACGGTGATGGCGATATTGGCCAACGGGTGCGAGATGCCCTGCAGGGTGCCGATCGGCACGCCGAGGGTATAGCGGGATTTGGCGAACTCGGCGGCGATGGTCATGGTCTCTTCGACCAGGCCGACCAGCGCGGCCGCCGTCAGCAGCCGCCACTCATCCAGTGCCCGTTGATATTTGGTCAGGGCGCCGGGGCCACTGGCCAGCACCACGCGGCTGTCGGCCGCCGCCGGGTCCACCCAGGCCATCGGTAGCTTGCCGATATTGTCCACCTTGGCCGGCGGGCTGGAGTAGCCGAGCTTCACCACCTCCGAACCGTCGCGGACGATGATCTGCCCGGCGATCGCCCCGGCGGGAATCAGCCGCGGGCCGCTGGACGCCAGCTGTTGTGGATCCAGCGCGACCAACGTCGTGCCCGCCACGATGCCGTCGGCGCCATCGCCTGCCAGCGCGCCCAGGCGCGCCAGCAGGCGCGCGGCCACCACGTGGTCGATCCACGGCACCGGGGCCAGGTAACGCCCGATCTCCTCGGCGACCAGTGTGAGGTCGACCAGGGTCGCCCCGTCGCCGCCGACCGATTCGGGTAGACCCATCGTCGTTGCGCCCATGCTGCACAACCGTTCCCACAGGCTCTTGTCGAATCCGCTTGCCTCGGCGGCACGCACCGTCTCGATATCGGAGTGCGTCTTGAAGAACTGCCGGTACGCGGCCTGCAGGTCCTTGTGGTCCTCGGTCAGGCTGTAGTCCAGTCTGCGCAGTTCGTAGCGGTCCATGATTCAGCTCCCCTCGTTCTCGCCGAAGAAGAACTCGGCGGCATTGTTGTAGAGGTAGTTCTCCAACGCCTCGGCGGGCAGGTCCAGCGCGAGGGCCTCGGGCACCACGCGTTCCATCCGCAACACCGGATAGTCCGAGGCGAAGATGATCTTGTTCGGACCGCGGGTACGCATGTAGTGCAACAGGCTGTCCGGCAGTCGTTTCGGTGACCACGCCGAGGTCATCAACCGCAGGTTCTGGTACTTGAGCAGCATCCGGATCGCGATGTCCCACCACGGGTCCGCCCCGTGGATCATGCACAGCTTCAGCTCGGGGAAACGCACGCACACCCGGTCCAGGTGGATCGGGTTCTGCACCTCACCCGGGATCGGCGGGCCGGGCATACCGGTGTTGACGCACAGCGGCAGCTCGAGTTCGGCGCATTTGGTGTAGAGCGGGTAGTAGACCGCGTCGCTGGGCGGATATTGACCGTCGGCCCAGAAGCTGGGTCCGACAACGGTATAGGCGACCGGGAGATCCTTGGTGATGGCGGCCAGTTCACGCAGCGACGGGATGGGTCGCAGCAGGTTCACTCCGCCCATCGCCAGCGCGAAGCGCTCCGGATGCGCCTCGACGAACGTGCGAGCCGTCACCGACGGCTTGGCCAGCGAGTCCATCAGGATCGCCTTGCGTACCCCGTGGGTGTCCATCTCGTCGAGCAGCGCCGCCAGGTCGATCGGGTCATACATCGACGCCGGGCCCTTGAAGTAGTCGTCGCGCACCTTCTCCATGAACGTGGGCTGCTGCTCCGTCTCACCGAAGTGCACATTGGCCAGGCAGTCGATCACGCGGTGCGTCATACTCGAACCTCTCCAGACGCCACATTCTTCGCCCACCGGTAATCGGCCTTGCCGTTGCCGAGCCTGCGGACCTGCTCGACGAAGACCACATCCTTGGGCGCCTTGAAACGCGCCAGCACCGCGCAGCTGTGCTCGCGCAACACCGCCGCGGTCACCGCGGCCGCCGGCGTGAGTGCCACGATCGCGACGATCTCCTCACCCCACCGCTCGCTGGGCCTACCGATCACCAGGGCATCGACGACGTCGGGGTGTGTGCGCAGGGCCGCCTCGACCTCCTCGACGAAGACCTTCTCCCCGCCGGTGTTCACCACCAGCGAGTCCCGGCCGTAGAGCCGCAGGCTGCCGTCGGAGTCCAGCGCCGCCCGGTCCCCGGAGATCACCACCCGCTGGCCGCCGACCTCGGGGAACGTCTTGGCGGTGGCGTCGGCATCGTCGAAGTACCCCAGCGGTATCCGTCCGTTGCGGGCCACCCAGCCCACCTCGGCCTCCCCCGGTTCCAGGAAGCGGGTGTAATCCTCGGCGAGCACCAGACCACCGGGCCGCAACTGGAAGGTGTCGGCGGTGTCGGTCTGGCGCTGAGTGTGCCCGAAACCCATGTTGCCGGTCTCCGAGGAACCGAAGCCATTGATGATGGTGATCTGCGGGATGTGATCCAGCAGGGCCCGTTGATGTTTCGGGTTGGTGGCCGCGCCACCGGTGCCGATGGCGAACATCGAGGACAAGTCATAGGAACGCGTTGCGAGTTCGTCGACGATCGGGGCGGCGTACGCGTCGCCGACCATGGTCATCAGCCCGACCTTCTCGCGCTCCGCGGTCTCCAGCACGGTGCGCGGATCGAACTTCGCCCTGGTGTCATGCAATACGACCGTCTGCCCGGACAGCAATCCGGAGAACGCCGTCCACAAGCCGGCCGCATGCATCAGCGGTGAGACGGCGAACCACGGCGGCCCGGCATGGGCGACCTTGTCGTGGATCTCGCCGACCTCGTCGTGGTCGGCCCCGTTCATCGAGGACACGTAGATGTCGCCCTGGCGCCAGAGCACACCCTTGGGCCTGCCGGTGGTGCCGCCGGTACAGATCATCAGCAGATCATCCGGCGACGGCACCACCGCACAGTCCGAATCGCTCTGGGCCAGCGCATCATCGAGGCGCACCGCACCGGGAAGTTCGTCCCCTTCGCCGTCGTCGACCGAGATCAGCAGATCGGCCTGCAGTACCGAAGCGAACGTGGCACCCAGCGAGCGGTGATAGATGATCGCCCGCGGCCGCAGGTAGGCCAGCAGGTCGGCGACCTCGGCGGGCGAATAGTAGTAGTTGACGTTGACCGGCACCGTGCGGGCCTTCAGGCACCCGATCACCATCTCCGGGTACAGATCGTTGTGCATGATCAGCGCGACGCGGTCCTGTCCGCACTCCCACCGGTTCAGTTCGTCGCGTTCTCGGTGCGCGCCGAGGCCGCGGCCGGCCAGGAAGTTGGCCAGCCGCCGGGTCCGGTCCGCGCCCTCGGCGAAGGTGGTGCGCCGCGTGCCGCACACCGTCATCTCCCGGTCCGGGACTGCCTGGGCGATGGCGTCGATGACGGCGCCGATGGTCCATTCGGTCATCGCGGCGGCTACGCCGACACCAGGTGTGAGACGCCGGGCGCGACCCGGGTGACATCCCCGAGCAGTTCGAGTGCGTTGTCGCGCATCACCTTCCGGGTGTCCTCGAGGCTGAACTCGGGGAACTGCGGAATATCGGCGGTGAACGTGGTCGGGTCGGCCAGGCCCTCGCCGTGCGGCCAGTCCGAACCGAACAGGATCTTGTCCACCCCGATGGTGGCGGCCAGCAGCTTCACATCGTCCTCGTAGTACGGTGCGATCCAGACGTTGTTGCGCAGCTGCTCCACCGGGTCTTCCTTGAAGTGGTACGGCGCATTGTTGGCCGCCTTCTTGAGACGCTTGATCAGCCGGTAGACGAAGTACGAACCGTTCTCGATGCTGGCGACCTTCAGCGTGGGATGCCGGGTGAACACCTGGTGCACGATCATCGAGGCCATGGTGTCGTGGATGGCGCGATCGTCCATGATCACCATGTCCAGCGGGTCGCGTTTGCCGAACCCCTTGAACACGGAGCTACCGCCCCACAATGCGGGGATCGCCATGTACCCGGAGTCGGACAGGTGGAAGACCACCGCGACGCCGGCCTCGGCCAGCCGCGCCCAGACCGGGTCGTGCGACGGGTCCCCCAACGACCGCGGTTTGGCCACCCCGGGCACCGGAGCCGGGCGCACGCAGACCAGCTTGGCACCGCGGCCGATGACGAACTCGGCCTCCTCGACCGCCTTCACGGGATCGGCCAGCGAGATGATCGGCGCGGACACGAAACGCCCGTCCGGACGCTCGAAGCCCCAATCCTCGTCCAGCCACAGGTTGAAGGCGTGCACCGAGGCCATGGTGGCCTCGATATCGTGCTTGAGGCCTTCCTCCACACCGCAGGCGAACGTCGGCAGCATGAACACGGTTTCGAGGTGCTGGCGGTCGAGCACCTGCAGCCGGGCAGCGCGGTTCTGGTACTCGGGATGCTCGGAGAGCCGGTCGACCTTCATCAGCGACGCCGGATCGACGCCCTCGGGGATCTCGCCGCGGAACAGCAGGTCCAGGCAACCCGGCTCGATGATCGGATCGAAGGTGGGGTTGGGAATGAAATGGTTGACCGTCCCGCCGAACACCGCCAGCGTGCGCTTGCCGTCCTGCACCATTTGCACACCGCGGCTGCGGAACTCCTTGGGCAGGTGCCTGGTGAAAGCGTCGATCGGCTCGTAGTAGTGGTTGTCGACGTCGACGGCCAGGTAGGGCAGCCGCTCCGGTGTGTCAGACATGGCGTTCAACCTCTCAAAGCTGTTTCAGTGCAGGGAAGTTCGGTGGCCGCTTCTCGAAGAACGCGGTGATCCCCTCGACCAGGTCGGGCCGCTTCATGGACTCGTGCATGAGGGTTTCGGCGCGCGCACTCACATCGGTGACCGCATCGTTCGCATCACCGTAGAGCTGGCCCTTGATGACCGCCATGGCTGCCGGTGAGCAGTTCCTGGCCAGATCCTCGGCGTAGGCGAGGGCGGTGGGGAGCAGATCTTCTGGCGCCACAACCTGTTTGACCAGGCCGAGCTGGGCGGCCTCGTCGGCAAGGAAGGTGCGCCCGGAGAGCAGCAGGTCCGCCGCGGCGCCCCAACCGGCCAACCGGGGCAGGATCCAGGTGATGCCGTACTCACCGATCAGTCCACGCCGCGGGAAGGCGGTGGCGAACTTGGCACCGGCGGCGGCGAACCGGACATCGCACATCAGCGCGTGCGTCAGGCCGATACCGACGCAGGCACCGTTGATGGCCGCGATCACCGGCTTGTGCAGGGCGGTCAGGAAGTGCGGGTGCCGTTCACCGACGATCTTGCTGACATCGGTGTCCCCGCTGATCGACGCGCCGAGATCCTGCATGGCGCCCATGTAGGCGCCGGCGCAGAATCCGCGGCCGGTACCGGTCAGCACGACGGCCCGCACCGCGTCGTCGGCCTCGGCGCGGTCGAAGGCCGCATAGACCCCCCGGGAGATATCGGCCCCCCAGGAGTTCAGCCGGTCCGGGCGATTGAGCGTGATGACGGCGACGCCACCGGCCGTGATTTCGTAGAGCACGGCCTCGGTGCCCACACTGTCGGCGATGGTCACCCGTCACCCACCTCCCGTTGAAGCATACTTACTGTATACCTATCGGTAGTGCATTCCGCAATACCCCCGATGGGCTTTCACCAGCGAAAACTCGACGAAATCAGAGGAAGTCGCTGCCGCCGTCGACATTGATGTTGGCGCCCGTCATGTAGGAGTTGCGCCTGGACGCCAAAAACGCGGCGACGGGCCCGATCTCACTGGTCTGCCCGGCCCGCGGCAGGTGCGCGGGGTGACCGAAGTGCTCGTCGATCGCCGACATCAGCGCATACGGGTCGCTGCCGTCCACACCCATCGAATGGGCCCAGCCCAGCAACGCCTCCGAGGAGATGCTGCCCGGGGACACCACGTTCACCATGATCTCGTCGGGCGCCAACTGCAGCGACAGGTTCTTCGAGACGCTGTTCACCGCCGCCTTGGCCGCGGTGTAGGCCGGTAGCCGAGTGCTCTGCCGCTGTGTCGAGTGCGCCGAGAAGTTCACGATGCGTGCCCATTCCGCCATGCGCAGCAACGGAAGTGCGGCCCGCACGCAGCGCACCATGCCCATCAGACCGGCATCGAAGGCCTCTTGCCACTGCCTGTCGGTGAGCTCTTCGAAGTTGCCCGCGGCGCCGGGGCCGACGGTGTTGATCAGCGCGTTGAGCTCCCCACCCCAGCGCTCACCCAGATCGGCGAACACCCGCTGCACCGCGGCATCGTCACCGATATCGGCGACGATCGCCACGGCGTCCGGACTCCCCCGCAGGGCCAGATCCGCCGCGGCGGCGGCGAGCACCTCGGCGGAGCGTCCGATGATCGCCACCCGGGCCCCGTCATCGGCCAGGCACTGCGCCGTCGCGAAGCCCATGCCACGGCCACCGCCCACGACGACGGTTGCCGCACCGGCGAATCCGAGGTCCATCGAGCTACATCACGTCCCGGGCCGCTGCGTGGCTGCTAGCTGCCGGACCAGTTCGGTGTGCGCTTCTCGGCGAACGCGGTGGCGCCCTCGATTGCATCCTTGGACGCGAACACCGGGCCGATGAGTTCGTTCTGCTTCTGCCACATCTCGGCCTGGCTCCACTCGGCCGACTTCACGATGATCTCCTTGGTGGCCGCCACTGCCAGCGGACCGTTGGCAGTGATCTTCTCGGCCAGTTCCAGTGCACCGGCGAGCGCCTCGCCCGGTTCGGTCAGCTTGTTGACGAAGCCCCACTGGGCGGCCTCCTCGGCGGTGAAATGCTCACCGGTGAGCGCCAATTCGAGAGCCTTCTGATACGGGATGCGATGCGGCAGCCGCAGCAGCCCGCCGCCGGCGGCCACCAGTCCGCGCTTGACCTCCGGGATGCCGAACTTCGCCGTGCGCGACGCCACGATGAGGTCGGTGGCGAGCACCATCTCGGTACCGCCGGCCAACGCGTAGCCCTCGACAGCGGCGATGACGGGTTTGCGCGGCGGTCGTTCGGTGAAGCCGATACCGCGGCCTTCGACGTAGGGCAGCTCGCCGGAGGCGAAGGCCTTCAGGTCCATCCCGGCGCTGAAGTTCCCACCGGCGCCGGTGAGGATCGCCACCGACAGCTCCGGGCTGTCGTCGAGCTCATCCATCGCGGCCGCGAGGCCCTGTGCCACCGGCAGATTGAACGCGTTGCGCGCCTCGGGCCGATTGATGATGATGACCAGGGTGCGGCCCCGGCGCTCGGTCAGGATTTCATCGGCCACTCTCGGGTCCTCGCATTCAGCTGAACAAAGGGGCGGGTCGGATCCCGGAAAACATTACTATATTCATTACGGTAGCCGGCCGAGAGCGCCGTATAGCCCACCCGAGAATGTGCGTACCGGCATCCACGGTATGGCTACCGGTAAGCTTGACGGTTCACTGGCCGGCCCCGGAAAGTGAACCGCAGCATCGATCGCGAAAGAGGTGCCCGCCGTGGCGAAGCAACCGGTTGCCGAGAAACGACAGCGCCGCGAGCGCGGGTCGATCAACCCCGACGACATCATCAAGGGCGCCTTCGAACTCGCCGAGCAGGTCGGGATCGACAACCTCAGCATGCCGCTGCTCGGTAAGCACCTGGGGGTCGGCGTGACCAGCATCTACTGGTACTTCCGCAAGAAGGACGACCTGCTCAACGCGATGACCGATCGCGCGCTCAGCGAGTACGTCTTCGCCACCCCGTATGTGGAGGCCAAGGACTGGCGCGAGACGCTGCGCAACCACGCTCGCACCATGCGTAAGACCTTCACCGGCAATCCGATCCTGTGCGATCTGATCCTCATCCGCGCCGCGCTGAGCCCGCGCGCGGCGAAACTCGGTGTGCTGGAGATGGAGAAGGCGATCTCCGGACTGGTCGAGGCCGGGTTGAGCGCCGAAGATGCCTTCGACACCTACTCCGCTGTCACGCTGCACGTCCGGGGTTCGGTCGTGTTGCAGCGCCTCGCGGAGAAGAACACGGGCGAGGAAGGACCGGGCGCCTATGACCAGAGGATGGTCATCGATGCGGAGGTCGCGCCGCTCCTGGCGCGGGTGACCAGCGAGGGCCACAGCTTCGGAGCCTCCGACGAGAACAACTTCGAGTTCGGCCTGGACTGCATCCTCGAGCATGCGAGCCGCCGGCTCGAGAGCGGCCGTAAAGCGAAAACCCCGGCCCCGAAGGGCCGGGGTAAATCCGCCGGGTAACTCAGCCCTCAGACCTCGATGACGAGTCCGCCGCCCTGGCCACCGCCCGCGCACATGGCGGCCACACCGATACCGCCACCGCGACGCTGCAGTTCGTAGATCAGGGTGGTGACCATCCGGGCGCCGGAGGCGGCGATCGGATGGCCCAGGCTGCAGCCGCTGCCGGAGAAGTTGACCAGTTCCTCGTCGATGCCGTATTCGCGTACCGCCGCCACGGGCACCGAGGCGAAGGCCTCGTTGATCTCCCACAGCGTCACGTCGGAGGGCTTGAGTCCGGCGCGGTCGAGGACCCTGCCGATCACCTTCACGCCGCCCAGTCCGGTGTCCTTGGCGGGCACGCCGACCGAGCCCCAGGCCCGCACCGTGGCGAGCACGTCGAGATTCTCCACGGCCGCGTAGTCGTCGGCGACCACCGCGACAGCAGCGGCAGCATCATTGGTGCCACTGCTGTTGCCCGCGGTGATGGAGAATCCTTCGATCTCCGGGTGCAGGACTTTGAGGCCGGCCAGCTTCTCCACGGTGGTGTCGCGCCGTGGATGCTCGTCGACGCTGAACTCGATGACCGAACCATCGGGCTGGGTCACCTTGAGCGGCACGATCTCGTCGAGGAACTTGCCCGCATCCTGCGCGGCGACCGCGCGCTGATGGGAGCGGGCCGCCCAGGCGTCGAGCTCCTCGCGGGTCAGGCCGTAGGACTGCGCGGTGTTCCATCCCACGGTGATGGACATGTCGCGGGACGGCGCATCCGGAGCCTCCGGGTGGATGGGCGGTAGCCAGCGCTCCTCGAACTTGAGTTCCGGGCCGGGGATGCGCTGATTCATCAGCGGCGTCATCGACAGCGACTGCACACCACCGGCGAGCAGCACCCGCTCCATCCCGGAGCCGATCTGGGCCGCCGCATTGCCGATCGCGGTCAGCGATCCCGCGCAGTGCCGGTTCACGGCCTGCCCGGGTGCATTCTCGTAACCGGCCACCAGTGCGACGTAGCGGGCGAGGTCGCCGCCGCCGTAATGCGACTCGGCGATGATGATGTCGTCGATGACCGACGGATCGATGCCCGCGCGCCGGACCACTTCGGGCATGACCGCGCCGAGCAGTGCCTCAGGCGGGGTGTTGACCAGGGTCCCCTTGAAGGACCGGCCGATGGCGGTGCGGGCGGCACCGACGATCACGGGTTGGGGCATGTCTTTCCGCCTTTACGATATCCGGTGTTTATGTAAACGTAGCATCCACTGTAGGCGCTCCGTTGCGGGGTTGGCTACTGCGGTTCGGGCACGTGGAAATGCTCGTCACGCAGCCGGAACGCCTCCTTTGTGCCGTGCTGGGCGCGGGTCTTGACGAAGTTGAACTCCCCCGGCGAAAACTGCAGGTTGGTCCCATAGGCGTGGAACATGTAGCTGGCCACCTCTTCACCCTGATAGGCCTGGCTCTGCTCGACCCACCGGAACGCCTCCTTGGCGATGACGACGCCGTCAGCCGGCATCTTGGCGGCCTTCTGCGCCCAGTACCGAGCCCGGGCCGCGACCTTGTCGGCATCGCAGGTGTCGGTGAAGACACCGAGGTGCTCCACGGCGCCGGCTTCGATGATGTCACCGGTGAGCAGCATGCGGCGCGCGAGCACGGGACCCAATCGGTGGAAGAACATGTGCAGGCTGCCCAGCGCCGGGCCGAGGAAGCGGGTGGCCGGCATCCCGATCTTGGTGTCGCGGGCGATCACCGAGATGTCGGTCATCAGCGCCATCTCGAATCCACCACCGAGCGCGTAGCCACTGATCTCGCCGACGGTGACCTTCGGGAAGCCCAGGAAGTGGTGATAGAAGTCAAAAGACTTGCGGTCCACGGTGAGTCGACGGCGCTGGCTGGGGCGAGACTTCCTGGGTGAGGACTCCTCGGCTCCAGCACTTTGCTCTTCGCGCGAGCGCTCATCGCCATACCAGCCGTAGGCATTGTTCATATCCGCGCCGGTACTGAACACCCCCTCGGCCCCCCGCAGCAGCACCACGGTGATGTCATCGTCGTCGGCCACCGTATCGAGGTGGCGCGCGATCTCGTCACGCATGGCCGCGTCATAGGAGTTGCGCTGCTTCGGGTTGTTGAAGGTGATGGTGGCGATGCGGTGATCCGCATCGACCTCGAAGAGCACCCGGTCGTCAGTCATGCGAAATCAGCCTCGCTTCAATGGTTTTATCGGTGCCGGTGGCCGGGCGCGTCCTTCCATCGACGACCTTTCCTTGCTACGTTGTACAGGATAGCAACCGCATCGCCTACTGTATGGGCAACTGTATAGATTGGGAAGGGCCGGGTGCCAGGTGAGCGACGGTTCGGTGACCACCTCCCGCAGGGATGCCGTCCTGCGCATCACGCTCGACCGGCAGGCACGACGAAATTCCTTGGACCACCCGATGATCGACAATCTGGTCGGCATCCTGACCGCTGCCGCCAGCGATGACTCGCTGCGGGCCGTCTTCATCACCGGCGCCGGCGAACACTTCTGCACCGGCGCGGACTGGGTGTCCACCAACACTTCCGATCCCCGGGTCGCTTCGCTCCAGCCCGCCGGTGCCGGAGAGCGTCCCCGCACCGGCGACCTGGTCCGCCGTATCCCACACACCGCGCACCGGGTGATCGAACTGGTCGCCACCATCCACCTGCCGGTGGTCTGCGCCGTCCGCGGCTGGGCCGTCGGACTGGGCTGCAACCTGGCTCTGGCCGCGGACTTCACCGTCGCCGACACCGGCGCCACCTTCTGGGAACCGTTCATCTCCCGCGGTTTCAGCCCCGACTCGGGTTCCACCTGGCTGCTCCCACGGCTGGCCGGCGTGGCCCGCGCCAAACGGATGCTGTTGCTCGGCGAGAAGGTCAGCGGCACCGACGCCGCCGACTGGGGCCTGATCCACAGTGCGGTGGCCCCCGACGAGGTGGATACCGCGGCCGACGAGCTGCTGGCCCGGCTATCCGGCGGACCCACCGTGGCGCTCGGGCTCGCCAAGCAGGCCATCGCCTACGGCCAGCACGCCACCCTGCCCCAGTCCATGAACCAGGAGCTCTCCAACCTGGAACTCTCCTGTCGCACCGCCGATTTCAAAGAGGGACTGGCCGCGTTCCGCGAACGCCGCGACCCCGACTTCACCGGACGCTGAGAGGCACGGATGTACGACACGATCACCTACGAGGTCGACGGCCACACGGCCACCATCACCATGAACCGGCCCGATGCGCTCAATGCGTTGTCGCCGCACATGATCACCGAACTGCGGGCGGCCTATCAGCGGGTCGAGGACGACGACACCGTGTGGCTGATGATCGTCACCGGCACCGGGCGGGCGTTCTGCACCGGCGCCGACGTCAAGGAGATCCCCGGTGACGGCAAGGTGCTCAACGAGCGCCCGTACCTGTCCACCTACGAACAGTGGGAGGCCCCGCAGGAGGGCACCCCACCGTTTCGGACCATGACCAAGCCCGTCATCGTCGCCGTCAACGGAATCTGTTGCGGCGCAGGGCTGGACTGGGTGACCACCGGCGATATCGTCATCGCCTCCGACAAGGCCACCTTCTTCGACCCGCACGTCAGCATCGGGCTGGTCGCCGCGCGCGAGATGGTGCGGCTGGCCAAGGCACTGCCCCGGTCGGTGGCATTGCGGATGGCGCTGATGGGCAAGCACGAGCGGATGACGGTGCAGCGGGCCTACGAACTCGGGCTGATCACCGAGATCGTCGAACACGAGCAGCTGCTGCAGCGCGCGCACGAGATCGCCGACACGGTGAATCTGAATGCACCGCTGGCGGTGCGCGGTACCCGCCTGGCCATCCACAAGACGCTGGATCTGCCGTTGCATGAGGGTGAAATCCTGGCCGAGACGTTCCGGGAACGCGTCACCCGCACCGAGGATGCGCTGGAGGGACCGCGCGCGTTCGTGGAGAAGCGCACGCCCAACTGGCAGGCCCGGTGATGAGCGCCTGCGCGAAGAACAGACGGCACTGATGGAGACGATCCTGCTCGACCTCGACCACGACACCCACGTCGCCACCGTGACGCTGAACCGCCCCGAAGCGCTGAACTCGTTCAACCGCGCCATGTGCCGCGAGATGCGCGACGCCTGGCACACCATCAAGGACGACGAAGCCATCCATGCGGTGGTATTACGCGCGGCCGGCGACCGGGCATTCAGCGCAGGGCTGGACGTGAAATCCAGCTATGAACAGCCTCAGATCGTCTGGAACCACGAGGATCCGGGCGAGCTGCTCAGCCCCAAATGGCAGAAGATGTGGAAACCGGTGGTCTGTGCGGTGCAGGGCATGTGCACGGCGGGTGCGCTCTACTTCGTCAACGAGTCCGATGTGGTGATCTGCTCGCAGGAGGCGACCTTCTTCGACTCCCATGTCAGTGCCGGGCTGGTGTCGGCCCTGGAACCGATCGGGCTGATGCGCCGTATCGGTCTGGGCGACACCCTGCGGATGGCGTTGATGGGCAACGACGAACGGGTGGGCGCCGAGACCGCGCTGCGGATCGGACTCGTCACCGAGGTGGTGACCCGGGATGCGTTGTGGAGCCGGGCCGATGAGATCGCCGCCGCCATCGCCGCCAAGCCGCCGACCGCGACCCAGGGCACCGTCAAGGCCATCTGGGAGTCGCTGGACAAGCCGTACCGCGCCGCGATGGACCACGGGCTGATCTACACCCGGCTGGGCAACCCGATCGCCAAGGAGGAGCTCGCCGCCCAACCGATCCCCAAGATCCCGCCACGGATCCGTTGATGTCCCATCCGCTTTCGCAGCGCATCGGCACCGTCCTGGACCTGGATCCGTCGGCGCCGGCACTGCAGTTCGACGGTCGGTGGTCCAGCTGGGGACAGCTCGCCATGCTGGCGCGCCGCATCGGCGCGCTCACCGGCCCGGTTCGGGTCGGGATCATGCTGCGCAATCAGCCCGTCCATGTGGCCGCGCTGCTCGGTGTGCTGGAGGCCGGCGGCACCGTCGTGGTGATCAACCCGTCACGCGGTGATGACCGCACCCGAGCCGATATCGCTGCGCTCGGGCTGCCGGTGATCATCGGCCTGTCCGACGATATCGCCCACCTGGTGACGCCGGCGTTCACCGGCACTGTGATCAGCATGTCCGATCTCGACACCGCCCCCACCGAGGCGCTCGGCACCTCCATCGATGACGCCCGCCGCCCCGAGGTCGCGGTGTGGATGCTGACCAGCGGCACCACCGGCCCGCCGAAACGGGTCGACCTCACGTACGACATGCTCGCCCGCAGCGTGCTGGGACAGCAGCCGTGGCGGCCGCCCACCGAGCTGCGGCGCGGGGTGGCGATCGTGAATTCCCCGCTGGTGCACGTCGGCGGGGTATTCCGGATCCTGCTGTGTATCAGCGAGGCCCGGCCGTTCGTGCTCCTGCCCAAATTCGACCTGCAGCGCTGGGCCGACGCGGTACGCGAGCATCAGCCACGCGCGGTGTCGCTGGTGCCGGCCGCGCTGCGCATGGTGTTGCACTCCGACCTCACCCGCGACGATCTGGCCGGCGTGCGCGCGGTCACCTCGGGGACCGCCCCGTTGTCCGCCGATGACGCCGACGCGTTCACCGCCAAGTTCGGCATCCCGGTGCTGACCTCCTATGCGGCCACCGAATTCGGCGGCGGCGTCGCCGGCTGGACACTGGCCGACCATCAGCAGTACTGGCGGGCCAAGCGCGCCAGCGTGGGCCGGGCCAATCCGGGCGCGCAACTGCGGGTGGTCGACGAGGGCGGCACGGTGCTCGGCCCGGACCAGCAGGGTCTGCTGGAAGTCATTCCTGCCCAGCTGTCTTCTCGGGACTGGATCCGCACCACCGACCTGGCCCGCATCGACGCCGACGGGTTTGTGTGGATCCTCGGCCGCGCCGATCAGGCCATCATCCGGGGTGGGTTCAAGGTGATGCCCGACGATGTGCGCGCCGCGCTGGAGAGTCACCCCGCGGTGCGCGGCGCTGCGGTCGTCGGCCGGGCCGACGAACGTCTGGGCGACACCCCGGTGGCGATGGTCGAGTTGCACGGTCAGGCCACCGCGGACGAGCTGTCCGAGTACCTGGCCACTCGGCTGGCCCGCTACGAAATTCCCACCGACATCGCCATCGTCGAGGTGATTCCGCGCACCCCGTCCGGCAAGGCCGATCTCGGGGCGGTACGCGCGCACTTCACCAGCTCATGAGCGAGTCACTGGTCGACCTGATCCGCCGCCGAGCGGACCATCCCGTGTTGATCTGCGATGACGAACGGCTCAGCTATGCCGAGGCAGATATCCGTTCCGCGGACCTCGCGCGTGGGCTCGTCGCGCTCGGCGCGGGCAAAGGCACCCACGTCGGCCTGCTGTACCCCAACGGCGCCGCCTTCGTGGTGGGGATGCTGGCCGCCGCCCGCATCGGTGCGGTGGTGATCCCGTTCTCCACCTTCCAGACCGCCACCGAGCTGGCGAGCCAGCTCATGGACAGTGACACCGAAATTCTGCTGGCAGCAAGCTCTTTCCGTCAGCACGATTACCGACAACGCCTCGCCGGGATCGACGCGCCCTGCCTGCGCCACGTATTGTTCGACCCGCCATCGACCGCCGAAGCGGACCTGATCGGACTGGAAGCCGACGTCGACGGCTCCGATGTGCTGGCCATCATCTACACCTCGGGTTCGACCGGCCCGCCCAAGGGCGCCGTGCACACCCACGCCGGACTGCTCGGACATCAACGCAAGCTCAACGAGATTCGCGGGCTGGGTGCGTCCGACATCTTGTTCTGCAATTCGCCGTTCTTCTGGATCGGCGGTTTCGCGTTCGGCCTGCTCGCCACCATCGTGGGCGGGTCCACGCTGGTCTGCTCGAATGCCACCGATGCGGGCGACACCCTGGATCTGCTGGAGTCGTTGCGCCCCAACGTCACCAACGGCTTCGCCGCGGGCATCGCGCATCTGACTCGTCATCCCAATTTCGCCGACCGCGACCTGTCGGCGCTGCGCCGCGGCAATCTGTACCCCATCATGGCGCCGGATGTCCGGCCGACCGATCCCGAGTTGCGGCACAACATGCTGGGGATGACCGAAGCCGGAAGCGTACTGCTGATCGACGGCGACGAGTCGGACCAGCCCGAGCGCCGGCGCGGCAGCTTCGGTCGTCCTGCTCCGGGTTTCGAGACCAAGGTGCTCGACACCGGCGAACTCTGCATCCGCGGACCGTATGTCATGCAGGGCTATCACGGACGTAGCCGTGAGGACTGCTTCGATGCCGACGGCTGGTTTCACACCGGCGATCTGGTGCGCGTCGACGACGACGGTTACTTCTACTATCTGACCCGGGCCGGCTCGATGATCAAGACCGGCGGCGCCAACGTCACTCCCGGCGAGGTACAAAAAGCCATCGCGGCGCAGGGATTCGTCGCCCATGTGCTGGGGCTGCCCGACACGCAGCGCGGCCAGATCGTCGCGGCGGTCATCGTCAGTGACGGTCCGGTCGACACCGAGGCGCTCCGCCGAGCACTGAGGGACACGCTGTCTGCCTACAAGGTGCCCAGGCGGTTCGCGAGCTGCCGAACCGCCGACCTTCCGATGCTGTCCAGCGGCAAGGTCGATATGCCCGCGTTGGTGCGGCTGTTCGATGCCTGACACGATCGATGGGCTGATCCGCGCCCGGGCCACCGACAGCAAGCCGATGGTCATCGATCCCGACACCCGGATCAGCTACGCCGAACTCGATTCACGCACCGCCGCGTTGGCCTCAGGTCTGCTGGACGCCGGCATCGGAAAGGGCACCCGGGTCGGGCTGATCATGCCCAACAGCGCCGACTGGGTGCGCATCGCGCTGGCCGTCACCAGGATCGGCGCGGTGCTGGTGCCGCTGAGCACACTTCTCACCGCACCCGAACTCACCGAGCAGCTGCGGACGGCATCAGTGCAGCATCTGATAGCCGTCGAGGAGTTCCGCGGTCGCCGCTACGCGCCGGGGCCGGTGCCATCCCTGCGCCGGATCTGGAGGCCGGGCGAGGTACTGACATTGCATGGCACCACGCCGTTTCCGCCCGTGCGTCCGGCCGATCCGCTGATCATCATGTTCACCTCGGGCAGCAGTGGGCCGCCGAAGGGCGTTCGGCATTCCCATGGCAGTGCGCTCGGCGCGGTGCGTTCCGGGCTGGCTGCCCGCCTGATCACCGAGGACACCCGGCTGTATCTGCCGATGCCGTTCTTCTGGGTGGGCGGTTTCGGGGCCGGGATCCTGTCCGCGCTGCTGGCGGGTGCCACCCTGGTGACCGAGCCGATCCCACAGCCGGAATCGACGCTGCAATTGCTCCGCCGCGAACGGGTCACGCTGTTTCGGGGATGGCCCGACCAGGCGATGGCGCTCTCCCGTTTTCTGTCGGCACCGCTGCCCGATTTGCAGGTGGGCAGCTTGGAGGCATTGCTGCCGCCGCAGATGCGGGCGGCGCCGGGTGCGCGGGCGTCGCTGTTCGGGATGACGGAGTCCTTCGGGCCGTACAGCGGCTATCCCGCCGACACCGATATGCCCGAATCTGCCTGGGGCAGTTGCGGCAAGCCGTTCGCCGGGATGGACGTGCGGATCACCGATATCGAAACGGGTGAGCCGCTGCCCGCCGGTGAGGTGGGTCAGATCCAGATCCGCGGTCGGCACGTCCTGCGCGGGATCTGCCGGCGCGGCCGCGAGGACGTGTTCACTGCGGACGGGTACTACCCCACCGGTGATCTCGGGCTCCTCGATGAGGACGGCTTCCTGTTCTACCGCGGCCGGTCCGATGACATGTTCAAGGTCAGTGGCGCCACCGTGTACCCCGGCGAGGTGGAACGTGCGCTGCGGAAGATCCCCGGTGTGCGGGCGGCGTTCGTGGTCGATCTTGCCGGCTCCGTCGCCGCTGCCGTGGTGACGAGCCTGTCCGCCGCCGAATTGCGCACCGCGGCCGGCGGGATACTCAGCACCTTCAAGGTCCCGACGGTCTGGTGGATCGTGGACAGTGCGGACGCGATTCCGGTCGGCGCCACCGGTAAGCCCGACAAGCGACGGCTCCGCGAGATGCTCGCGGCGTCACACGATGGCGTTGGCCCGTAGCGCTGCTATGTGCGCTGCGTCGTAACCGATCTCCCCGAGCACCTCATCGGTGTGCTCGCCGAGCAGCGGGGCGCGGTGCCGGATGCTGCCGGGTGTCGCCGACATCCGAAACGGGGTCTCGATGATCGGCACATCGCGGGAGGCGCCGGGAAAGGGCACCCGCTTCAGGTACCCCATGGCCCGGATGTGCGGATCGTCGAGCACCTCCTGGGTGGAATGCAGCGGCGCGGCGGGCATCTTCGCCTTCTCCAGGAGTTCGAGGACCTCGGCCTTCGTCTTGTCGGCACACCACCGCGACATGATGTCGTTGAGGACATCGCCGTTCTCCCAGCGGATGTCGTCGTCGGCGAAGCGCGGATCGTCGAACAGGTCCGCACGGCCCATGAGACGACACCACCGTTTGAACATCGGCTGACCGGCCACCTGTAGGAGTACCCATTGATCGTCCGCGGTGCGGTACAGGTCGCACGGCGCAACGGACGCGCCTCGGTTGCCCATGCGCGGCTTGTCCGTTTGCAGCAGTTCGCGCTCGATGAGGAAGGCGTTGGACAGCATCAGCGCTGTCGGCAGCAGGGCGCCCTCGACGTGCTGGCCCTCGCCGGTGCGGTCCCGGTGGTAGAGCGCCATCATGACGCCGATCGTCAGGGTGAGGGCGGTGCCGAAATCGTTGTAG
Organism: Mycolicibacterium frederiksbergense; assembly: GCA_030499155.1. Lineage (GTDB taxonomy): Bacteria > Actinomycetota > Actinomycetes > Mycobacteriales > Mycobacteriaceae > Mycobacterium > Mycobacterium frederiksbergense_A. The sequence goes on from JAUKNU010000001.1 coordinate 5,482,378, forward strand.
GGCACCACCGTTCGGATGGGTTGGTCGGGCAGTCCCTGCCGGTACACCGCGCCCGACATCACCTGGCCGGCGCCATCGAAGCCGACCTTGTTGCTGTACGGGCCACCTTCGCCGTAGGCGGTCGCGCTGGCCAGGATGATGTCCGGCTTGACGGCGCGCAGCGTCTCGTAGTCCAGACCGCTGGCCCGCATCCCGGCGGCCGGCATATTCGCGACGACGATATCGGCGCCGGCCACCAGCCGGCGGGTGATCTCGGCACCCTCGGCGGTGGTGGAATCCAGCGTGAGCGAACGCTTGTTGCGGTTGCACTGCAGGAAGGTGCCGCCTTCACCGCCGTCGGTGACGGCCTGGACCCAGCGGTCCTCGCCGCCCTCACGCTTCTCCACGCGCAGGACGTCGGCACCCATATCGGCCAGGATCGCGCTGCACCACGGCGCTGCGATGAACCGTCCATAGTCGAGCACCCGTATCCCGTCGAGGACGCCTGGCATGGTTGGACCCACCTTCGTCGAATGTCCGACGGTAAGTATTACAGTATGGTGCGACCACCAGGCTCAAGGGCTGTCTTCGTCACCGGGTTGTGGTGGTGGGAAGAGTTCTTCGGGGTGGAAGTGGTGGTTGAGGGTGTCGCTGCCGGTGTCCATGAGTGGTGGTGGGTGCCAGTGGACGCGGCCGGTGACGGGGTCGATGGTGTTGGTCCAGCCCAGTTCGGCGAGCTGGTTGTCGGGTCCGCAGCCCAGCCCGAGGTCGGGTGCGTCGGTGAGTCCGCCGTCCTTCCAGCTGGGGTTGGCGTGGTGTGCCTGGCAGCGGCATGCTGCTTGGGTGCAGCCGGGCCGGGTGCAGCCACGATCCCTGTTGTAGAGCAGTAGGCGTTGGGCTTTGGTGGCCAACCGTTTCGTGCGGCCCAGGTAGAGCGGTTCGGCGGTGTGGTGCCGGTACACGATCAGGTAGTGGTGGGCGTGTTCGGCCAGCCGGATCAGATCGCGCATGGGCATGCGGGTGCCCGCACCGGTGACCGCGATCCCCGCACCGGCCTCCAACTCCCTGAGGGTGGTGGAGACGACGAGGGTGACCGGGAGCCCGTTGAACTGGCCGAGCCTTTTGGAGGCCAGGGTGTCGCGCAGGACGGCTTTGATGGCGTCGTGGTTGCGTTGGGCCTGGGTGCGGGGGTCACGCAGAAATGTCTCGGGGTCCCAGGCGGGCGGCGGCTCGACCGGCACGGGCGCCCACGGCGCGGGCACCTCCGCCTCAACCTCCGGTTCGACCTCCGCCTCTGTCTCGGTCTCGGGCTCGGGTTCGACCGCCCAACCGAACTCGCCCCCGACCACCGTCTCGGCCTCCGCCTCCGCCTCCGCCTCTGTCTCGTCCTCGCCCTGGTCCTCGGGTTCGGGCCCGGCCTGGTCCCGGCCGGGCGGCGGGGGCTCGACAACCGCGTCGTCGGCAACCGCGTCGTCCGCAGCGTCGTCTTCCAGCGGGTTGGAGTCGGGATTGTGCTGGGGTTGCTCATCGTCGGGGTTGTTGATGCCCGGGCGTGCCCACACGTCCAGGATGGTGCGTAGGTAGGCGGCGAACTCCGCGTCCACCCAGCCCGACACTTTGGCCATACCGTCAACATCCTGGGGACCGATGCTCAGCCCACGGCGGTGTCGGGCGGGGTCGGGGCCATCCCCGTCGGGGTTGATCAGGGCCAGCGCGTGATCGGCGGCCCTCTGCAACGTTTCGGGGGTGTTGGTGGCGGCGATATCGACCAGGGTGAATTCCAGCTGCCCGCGTGCGGTGGCATCCAGATACGTCGAGGCCTTGTTCAGGGTGGTGCGGATGATGGTGATGTGGGCGGTGGTGATGGTGGCGGCGGCCAGGGCGGCCGCGCACGCCGCCAGCACCGGTTCCAGGACCTCACCGGTCATGGTCTGCCGGGGCCCGAGGTCGCGGGCGGCGGTGATGCGCCGTGCGGCGTCGGTGGCGCTGATGCGGTCGCGGGTGACCAGCACGTCGGTCCAGGTTTTCCCGCCGATCTCATGGGGGGTGGCCCGGTCCATCAGGGCGGCCAGGATGCGGTGATCGACCGCGGTATCGGCGCGGGCCTGCTGCTCACGCTCAGACACCAGTGCCAGCAGTTCGGCGGTGTCGAACATCGCGAAATCAGCATCGAGCAGCGCTTTGACGGATGCGGCGCGATCGGAGCGGGCGTGTTGCACCGCTTCCCGACCGCCGGCCACATCACTGTTCATGACTCGAACATACGTGCGACCACCGACAAGAAACCCGATAAAGTGACCGGTGTGATCAATGAGTCCAAAGAAATTTCTGAGACTCGACTGTCGCTCGAAAGTCGCTCACAGCCGGGCACTTTCAGCGCCGAACTTTTCGCGACGCGCATGATCGAGGGGACGATCAGAGCGGAGCGAGCACCCGCCGCAGAAACGCCACCTGATCATCGACGGTCTTGCCGAACCACTCGTTGCCCGGCCACACATCGAAATGATCGCAGGCATACCGATGCACCTGAGCCCTGGCCAATTCAGCTGTCTTGGCGACCGTACCTGCGGGCACGAACCGGTCGAAGTCGCCGATCTGCACCAAGACTGGGCACGAAATCCGACGGACCGCAGCCTTGACGTTCATCCGCCCGAGCTCCATACCCACCGAGGAATCGATCTGGTTGCGCCAGGTCGGTCCGGCCATCCCCAGGTAGCTCTCGTACGCGCCGGACAGCGTGAGCGCACCGGGCTCGCCCGGCCTGCCGACAATCGGCATCAGCGTCGCCGCACCGCCCCGGGCCACCGACAGCTTGCTGCGCACACCGGTCGCGGTCCAGCGCAACGCAGTCAGCACATCACGCTCACCGATCGCGGCCCGGCCGGCGGCCAGCCCGCTGGTCAGCGGGGTCAACGCAATCACCGCGGCGATATCGTCCCGGTCACCGGCGACCTGCAGGACATGCCCGCCCGACATGGATACACCCCACAGCCCGATCCTGCCCCGATCGACATCCGGTAGGTCCGCCGCCGCCGCGATCGCGCTATGGAAGTCGGCCAGCTGCCGTTCCAGCGAGATCGTCTGGCGCGGCTGACCTTCGGATGCGCCGAATCCGCGATAGTCGAACGCGAACACGTCGATACCGGCAGCGGCGAACCGCTCCGCAAACGGTTCCAGGCCGGAGTCCTTGGTCCCGCCGAATCCATGCGCCATCACGACGACCGGTCTCGAATGCTCACCGGAAGCACGGAAATGCCAAGCACTGCAGGGCGTTCCGTGCGACGTGAAGGACAGCTCCTGATAGCTCATCGATTCTCTCCGTAGATCGTGCTCAACCACACCGCGGCCGCCCCCTCGATCAGCTGCGCACGCGTCAGCGACCCGCCCAGGATGAACCGCTCCAGCATCCGGTCGTTGAACTCCAGCAGCACTGCCGCGAGCACCTCGGGAGCGGGCGCGTCGCCGGGCCGCTCCGCCCTGATGAACTCGGCCACCGACGGCGTGAACGCACCGCGCGCGTCGTCCCAGATCTGCCTGACGGTGGCGCTGGAACCGCGGGCCTCCAACATCGCGCCGAAGACATGACGGTACCGGTCACTGCTGTCGAAGAGCCCGTTCAACATGGTGTACACCCGGTCGCGCGGCGCCCCGCCGCCGGTGGTGAATTCCTCGTTCACGACGAAGATCTCGGTGACCAGACGTTCCATGAGAGCCGCGACGGCGGCCGCCTTGTTCTCGAAGTAGAAATAGAACGCCGAGCGCGTGACACCGGCCTGGGCGGTGATCTCGGCGACGTTGATGGCATCCAGGCTGGATTCCTGCAGCCACCCGTCCAGTGCATCCAGAATGGCTTCGCGCCGTTCGTCGCTGCGCAGCGACGGCCGGCGATCCGTCGGCGACCTCACGCGGGGACCAACACGGGGCGCGACGCCGCACGCTTGATCCCGGCCGGGATCTCCTTGGTGCGGATATCGTGCTCGTAGTAGAAGTAGTCCACCTGCTGGGTGTGTCGGGCCCGGTTGGTGCAGTGCCCGGCGTGCAGCTGCTGATCGGCGTCGATCACCCGCTCCATCTCATCGGCCGCCGGTAGCGCGTACCTTCCGGCGGCATAGGCCGCCAGCAACCGCGACTGGCATTCCACGAACGGGAACAGCGTCGGAATGGCCTGCGCGAAGCCGATGAAGACCAGATCCTCGAAGCCCGGCTTGAACATCCGCTTGTACAAGCGGATCTGGTTCTCGGGCGCGCTGATCAGATCGGGATCGAAGAACGGGAAGGTGATGTTGTATCCGGTGGCATAGATGATGACATCGAACACGTCCGATGTCCCGTCCTCGAAGTGCGCGGTGTCCCCGTCCAGCAGCGTGACATTCGACTTCGGGATCACGTCGCCGGAACCCAGCCGTAGCGGCAGTTCGACCGACTGTGTCGGGTGCGCCTCGAACAGTTTGTGATTGGCGGGAGGCAGACCGTATTTGGTGGGATCCGCGCCCACCAGGGGAGCGAATGCCTGCGCGGCCTTACGCTGCCAGGACAGTGGCAGGTACGGCGTCGTCTTGAAGATCTTGTCCCCGGGTTGCCCGGCAAGGTATTTCGGCACGATCCAGGCGCTCGACCGTGTCGACAGCGTCACCTTGTTCTGCAGTGCCTTCGACGAGAGTTCGACGGTGATATCGGCCGCGCTGTTTCCGATTCCGATGACCAGAATGCGTTTGCCGGTCAACGCCAGCGGGGTCTGCGGATCGATGTAGTGGTGCGAATGGATCGATTCACCGGTGAAGGTGCCGGGAAACTCGGCCCACCGCGCATCCCAGTGGTGTCCATTGCCGACGACCAGCAGATCGAACTCCCGCTCGGTGCCGGACTGGTCCTCGATCAGCCAGCCACCACCCTCGCGCCGGCGGGCGTGGCGCACCGCGTTGTTGAACTCGATGTGCTCCAACAGGCCGAAAGCGTCGGCATAGGAGTCCAGGTAGTCCTTGATATCGCTGTGGTGCGGGAACGACGGAAAGTGTTGGGGCACCGGAAAGTCCTTGAAGGACAACCGGTGCTTGGAGGTATCGATGTGCAGGGACCGGTAGGCACTGCTCAACCCATTGGGGTTGCCGAACGCCCAGTTGCCGCCGATGCGGTCGGAGATCTCGAAGGTGGTGTACGGAACGCGGTAGTCCTTGAGCATCTTGCCGGCGGTCAGCCCGCTGATACCTGCACCGATGACCGCTGTACGCGGCAGGTTTCGCACCACCATCACTCCTCGTGTCGCTGTGATGGGCGACACTACCGATGGTTCTGACGCGCGTCAATAACTACTGACGTGCGTCAAATCGGGCGGATGACCCCCAGCTTGGTGAGGTGCTCGCACAGCGGCGCAACCCCGATGGTGAAGTGTTCGGCCATCGCCGCGCGGGCCGCATCGGCGTCTCCGCGCTCGAAGGCCGCAATCACCCGGCGGTGATCCCTGATCGACTGAGCGGGCCACCCATCGAGAGTCGGGAACACCGACTCCGGCTGGTAGCGGGTGATCCCCGACATGAACTGGGTGAGCTTGGGCGAGTCGGCCGCCACGTTGATCAGGCGGTGGTACTCGTGATTGAGCCGCACCGTGCGGTCCGAGTCGGGCTGTTCGTAGGCCCGCTCCAGCTGGTCCTGGATAGCCTTCAGCTCGGAAAGCTGTTCGGCGCTGATGTTCTCGGCCGCACGCGCGGCCAGCTCTCCCCCGACGTAGGCCTGCACATTGGCGACATCGGCGAGGTCGCGCGCGGTGAATTCGAGCACCATGAAGCCGCGGCGCGGATGCTGCACCAGCAAACCCTCGGCGCGCAGGTTCAGCAGTGCCTCGCGCACCGGGGTGACGCTGATACCCAGGTCGACCGCCAGCTGATCCAGCCGCAGATACTCCCCCGCGCGGTAGGTGCCATCGAAGATCCGTCGGCGGACCACCCGGGCGACATCGTCGGAGAGTTGCGGACGGACCGCGAAGTCGGGTTCTCCCCGTCGCTCCGCTCGCGCCAGCGGTTCCCCCCGTCGCTCCGCTCGCCCCAACGGTTCTCCCCGTCGCTCCGCTCGCCCGAGCGGCTCAGACCCGGTACTCATCCAGCAGATTCTTGCTGATGATCGTCTTCTGGATTTCGCTGGTGCCCTCGCCGATCAGCAGGAACGGGGCGTCGCGCATCAACCGCTCGATCTCGTACTCCTTGGAATACCCATAACCACCGTGGATCCGGAAGCTCTGCTGGGTCACCTCCGCGCAGTACTCGCTGGCCAGATATTTCGCCATCCCGGATGCGACATCGTTGCGGTCACCGGAATCCTTGAGCCGCGCCGCATGCACCATCATCAGATGCGCGGCTTCCACCTTGGTGGCCATCTCGGCGAGCTGGAACGCGATCGCCTGATGCCCGGCGATCGGCTTGCCGAACGTCTCCCGTTGCTGCGCATAACGAATCGCCAGCTCGAATGCCCGCAGCGCGACGCCACATGCGCGTGCCGACACGTTCACCCGGCCGACCTCCACACCGTCCATCATCTGGAAGAAGCCCTTGCCCGGAGCCTCGCCGAGCACGTCACCCGCACCGGCCCGGTAGCCGTCGAAGATCAGCTCGGTGGTGTCGATGCCCTTGTAACCCAGCTTGTCGAGCTTGCCCGGAATGGTCAGCCCCGGCAGCACCTCGCCGAAACCGGCCGGCTTCTCGATCAGGAATGCCGTCAGGTTGCGGTGCGGTTTAACCGCTCCCTCATCGGTTTTCACCAGCGCGGCCACCAGGGTCGAACTTCCCCCGTTGGTCAGCCACATCTTCTGCCCGGTGATCACGTAATCGTCACCGTCGCGGACCGCCTTGGTGCGGATCGCCGCAACGTCAGAACCCAACTCGGGCTCCGACATCGAGAACGCGCCGCGCACCTCACCGGTGGCCATCCGCGGCAGATTGTGCTGCTTCTGGGCGTCCGTGCCGTGCTGGCGGATCATGTACGCGGCGATGAAATGGGTGTTGATGACCCCGGACACGCTCATCCAGCCGCGCGCCAATTCCTCCACGCACAGCGCGTAGGTCAGCAGCGATTCGCCCAGTCCGCCGTACTCCTCGGGGATCATCAGGCCGAACAGGCCCATCTCGCGCATCTGGTCGACGATGTGCTGCGGGTAGGTGTCGGAGTGTTCGAGCTCCTGGGCGTTCGGGATGATCTCTTTGTCCACGAACTGGCGGACGGTGGCGACGATGTCGGTCTGCACGTCGGTGAGACCGGGAGTGTGAGCCAGGCGGGTCATGGTGAGGTCCGTTCGAATACGGCGGCCAGTCCCTGGCCGCCACCGATGCACATGGTTTCCAGCCCGTAGCGGGCGTCGCGCAGTTCGAGTTCACGCGCCAGGGTGGCCAGCATGCGGCCGCCGGTCGCGCCGACCGGATGGCCCAGCGAGATACCGGATCCGCGGACGTTGGTCCGCTCGAAATCGGTATCGGTGAACTGCCATTCGCGGGTGCAGGCCAGTGCCTGGGCGGCGAATGCCTCGTTGAGTTCGATGAGGTCGATATCCGAAAGCGACAACCCCGCCTTGTCCAATGCTCGTTCGGTGGCCGGCACCGGCCCGATACCCATGACGTTGGGAGCTACCCCGGCCATGCCCCAGGAGACCAGCCGCACAAGGGGTTTGAGGCCGAGTTCGGCGGCACGTTCGGGTGTGGTCACGATGCACATGGACGCGGCGTCGTTCTGGCCGCTGGAGTTGCCCGCCGTCACGGTCGCGTCGGGGTCGCTCTTGCCCAGCACCGGGCGCAGCCTGCTCAGTGCCTCGACCGTGGTGTCCGCGCGGGGATGCTCGTCGGTGTCGATCACCTCGGAGCCTTGTCGAGAAGTCACCGTCACGGGGATGATCTCGCCTGCCAGCACGCCGCTGCGCTGGGCGGCGACGGCCTTCTGGTGCGAGCGCGCCGCGAGCTCGTCCTGTTCGGTCCGCGAGATGACGTACTGGCGGCGCAGGTTTTCGGCGGTCTCCAGCATGCCGCCGGGTACCGGGTAGTTCTTGCCGCCGGCCGTGGTGCGGCCACGGGCGAGTCCGTCGTGCACCGTCACCCCACCGCGCGACCCGCCCCACCGCATATCGGTGGAGTGAAAGGCCACGTTGCTCATCGATTCGGCGCCGCCGGCGACCACCAGATCGTTGTTGCCGCTTGCCACCTGCAGGCAGGCCTGGATGACGGCCTGCAGGCCTGATCCGCAGCGCCGGTCGAGCTGCATGCCGGGCACGGTGATCGGTAGACCGGCGTCCAGCGCGACCACCCGTCCGATCGCCGGGGCCTCACTGGAGGGATAGCAGTGCCCCAGGATCACGTCCTGGACGGCCTCAGCGGGAATTCCGGTGCGTTGCAGCAGACCTTGCAGTGCCGCGACGCCCAGGTCGACGGCGGTCAAGGATTGGAACATCCCACCGTAGCGGCCGATCGGGGTGCGGACCGGCTCGCAGATCACGGCATCGGACATGTCAGATGTGCCGCCCGCCGGTCACTTCGAGCACCGTGCCGGTCATGTACGAGGACAGATCCGAGGCCAGGAACAGGGCGACGGAGGCAACCTCGCTGGGCTCCCCCGCGCGTGCCATCGGGATCTCGGCCAGCTTCTGGTCCCAGATCCGCTGCGGCATGGCCTCCGTCATCGCCGAGCGGATCAACCCGGGCTGGATGGCGTTGACCCGGACGCCCAGATGGGCGACCTCCTTGGCGGCGGCCTTGGTGAGTCCGACGATGCCGGCCTTGGCGGCTGAGTAATTGGTCTGACCGATCAGGCCGACCTTGCCCGAGATGGACGAGATGTTGATGATGGCACCGCTTTTCGCCTCCCGCATGATGTTCGCGGCCAGCCGGGTGCCGTTCCATGAACCCTTGAGGTGCACCGAGACCACCTGGTCGAACTGCTCCTCGGTCATCTTGCGCATGGTCGCGTCACGGGTGATGCCCGCGTTGTTGACCATGATGTCGAGGCTGCCGAAGGTGTCCACGGCGGTGCCGACGAGCGCTTCGACCTGGCCGGCATCGGTGACATCGCAGCCGGCCGCCTTGGCCACGGCGGAACCGCCCAGCGCGGTGACCGCGGCGTCGGTGGCCTCCGGATTCAGGTCACCGAGCACCACCCGGGCGCCCTCGGCGACGAACCTCTCGGCGATCGCGAACCCGATTCCCTGTGCACCGCCGGTGATGACCGCGGTCCGACCGTCAAGCAGACCCATGGGAGTCCATCCCTTCCGGAACCTCGAACAGTTCCAAACATAAAATATGATATTTCTTGTATCAAACCACCCCTTGCGGTGATCGCACCAATTCAGGAGAGCCCGCCGATGGCCGAGAACGCCGCGCCCAGCGCGAACCCCGGGACAACCGCCGTATCGGATGCAGATTTCGCCGATATCCTTGCCGCCACCCGTCAGTTCATCCGCACCCAGGTGGTCCCCCGTGAGGTGGAGATCATGTCCGCCGATCGGGTGCCCGATGACATCCGCGAGCAGGCCAAGAACATGGGGCTGTTCGGATACGCGATTCCGCAGGAGTGGGGAGGACTGGGCATGAACATCGCTCAGGACGTCGAGTTGGCCATGGAGTTCGGGTACACGAGTCTGGCGCTGCGCTCGATGTTCGGCACCAACAACGGCATTGCCGGTCAGGTACTCGTGGGTTTCGGCACCGACGAACAAAAGTCCCGCTGGCTGGAAGGCATCGCCGCCGGCGAGGTGGTGGCGTCCTTCGCCCTCACCGAACCGGGTGCGGGCTCCAATCCGGCCGGCCTGCGCACCAAGGCCGTCAAGGACGGCGACGACTGGGTCATCAACGGGCGCAAGCAGTACATCACCAACGCGCCGACTGCCGGCCTGTTCATCGTCTTTGCCCGTACCCGCCCCGCCGACGCCCAAGGACCCGGTATCGCGGTGTTTCTGGTGCCGGCCGATACGCCGGGCATCCAGATCGGGGCCAAGGACGCCAAGATGGGCCAGGAGGGCGCCTGGACCGCGGACGTCAGCTTCGATGATGTGCGGGTCGGCCGGGACACCCTGATCGGCGGTAGCGAGGACATCGGCTACCGTGCGGCCATGACATCGCTGGCACGCGGCCGGGTGCACATTGCGGCACTGGCCGTCGGCAGCGCTCAGCGCGCCCTCGACGAGTCGGTGGCCTATGCCGCGACCGCCACCCAGGGCGGCACCCCCATCGGCGATTTCCAGCTGGTGCAGGCGATGCTCGCCGACCAGCAGACCGGCGTCATGGCCGGACGCGCACTGGCACGCGAGGCCGCACGACTGTGGCTGACCGACGAGGACCGGCGGATCGCACCGTCATCGGCAAAACTGTTCTGCACCGAAATGGCGGGCAATGTCGCCGATCTCGCCGTCCAGATCCACGGTGGCAGTGGCTACATGCGTGACGTGCCGGTCGAGCGCATCTACCGCGAAGTGCGTTTGCTGCGCCTCTACGAGGGCACCAGCGAGATCCAGCGCCTCATCATCGGGGGCGGCCTCGTCAAGGCTGCCCAGCGGCGCGCCTCGAATCAGGCGATATAGCGCACGATCGACTCAGCCACCGCTGCAGGCTTTTCCGAGCCTTCGATCTCGACGGTGATGGTGACCGTCGACTGGGCGGCGCCTTCGAGCGCCGTCACATCGGTGACCACGGCGCGGGCCCGCACCTTGGCGCCGACCTTCACCGGCGTGATGAAGCGGACCTTGTTGTACCCATAGTTCACCGCCAGTGAAATGCCCTCCACCCGGTACAGGTGATGGCTGAAATACGGCAGCAGTGACAGCGTCAGCAGACCGTGGGCGATGGTGCCGCCAAAGGGTCCGTCGGCGGCACGCTCGGGATCGACGTGGATCCACTGGTGGTCTTCGGTTGCTTCGGCAAATTTGTTCACCCGGTCCTGGCCGATCTCCAGCCACTCCGTGGGGCCCAACTCGACCCCTTTTGCCCCCACCAGTTCATCGAGATTCTTGAAAACCTGCACCGCTCCTCCTCCGGTCACCATGTCGATTTTTCCCATCCATACATAGCGCGTCATCGACGTGGGTCGGGCACCGGGTCGTCGATCGCCGGATCGACGTGACCGTGAAAAGGTAGCGAATGGCAGACACGGCGCCTTCTACGTGATCGATTTAGATAACTATTTCGCCGCCGAATGTGATTTGCCATCACTTACGTCTGCGACAATTTATATGAAGTTAGCCACTATTAACTTGTTGCCCGCAAAATTGCTAGATACCCAGATATGCGAACTTGGCAACGAGTTGTCAGGAACGGCAATAAATTGCCGCTGGTATCTCCCCTGGATATGGCGATACTTAACTGCACTATTTGAAATTACCTCAGGAACGTACCCGCTCGGGGCAACGTTCCGGCAACTGATCGGTGGGCCTGGGAATGAGCGTGTCTGTCGCCGAAACCGCGTTTCGCGGACTCCCCGATAATGCGTCGGCGCAGTGGTGGGACAGGGACACGGACTGCACCCTTGTGGTGTCCACGCCCGGCGCCGAGCCCGAGCTCTGGGACGATTTCATCGAGGGCGCCATGCGCAGTTACCGCAAACACGGAGTGGAGCGCGCGATCGACCCGACCGCACTGGCCGACCCCGCCACCACGTCGCTGTTCCTCGCCGCGATCGACGACGCGGGCCGGGTGGTCGGCGGCGTTCGAGCCCAAGGCCCCTACGGTGGCGCCGACGAGAGCCACGCGGTGGTCGAATGGGCCGGACAGCCCGCACTCCCGCAGGTGCGGAAGATGATCGACGATCGCATGCCCTTCGGTGTCGTCGAGATCAAGACCGCGTGGACCGATGACGGGTTTGCACGCAGCCGTGAGCTCACGCCCGTTCTGGCCCGTATGCCCCTGCACGCCACCCTCGTCCTCGGCGCCAAGTTCGCCATGGCGACCGCGGCGGCGCACGTACTCGATCGCTGGCAATCATCGGGCGGCGTGGTCGCCACCCGCATCCCGGCCACACCCTATCCCGACGAGCGGTACGCAACCAAGATGATGTGGTGGGATCAAGCCGAATTCACCAGAACGGCTGACCCGCAACAGATTACCGCCATCCGGGCCGAAGCGCGCGTGTTGCTGCCGCTGCTCGATGACGTCGTCGCGCCGGCCGGGACCGCCGAGGCCGGGGTGTGATCACCCGACCGGCGGGCACGCTGCCGTTCGGGTCTTTCGATCAGATCACGAAATGGCCGACCCGTGGGATGGCACAAATCATCGGCGGAGCCTGCAATACACTTTTCGCAGGCTGTCCGGACGCCCGCCGGCGCCCGTGCGTCGCCCCGCGGCACCGTCAGGTGTCGCCACACAGAGAGGTCTAGGTGCCCCGCAGCCTCGAACTCGTCGTCACCGCGGTCGCCACTCGCCTGATCGCCGTGGACGCCGCCACCGCGACCGGCGTCAGCCAGCAGGTGCTGGCCGAACTGGTCACCTATTTCGATGTCGATTTCAGCTTCCTGCGGCACAACGACCACGGCATCCACGCGACTCGGCTCATCGCCGAGTGGCCTCCCCGTACGGAGGACGTTCGGCCCGATCCGCTCGAGCTGGTCTACTTCGCGGACGCCGAACCGGTTTTCGCGCTGGCCGAAGATCTCAAGGAGCCCGTGGTCTTCCGGCCCGACCCAACGACCACGATGGCCTGTGTGCCGCTGCTGTCCGGTGACGTCACGACCGGGGTGATCGGCTTCGCCAAGGCCGGCGACCGGGAGTGGTCCGCCGAGGAACTCAATGCGCTGGCGGCCATCGCGTCACTGTTCGCCCAGGTGCAGGCCCGGGTGTACGCCGAGGAGCGACTGCGGTTCCTGGCTGAGCACGACGACCTCACCGGACTGCACAACCGCCGGGCCTTGATGGCCCACCTGGATGACCGGCTCAAGCCGGGGCGGCCCGGCCCGGTCACCGCGCTGTTCTTCGACCTGGACCGGCTCAAGGCCATCAACGACTACCTCGGCCACTCAGCCGGAGACCGTTTCATCAGGGTGCTCGCCGAACGGCTCGCGCTGGCCTCGGGACCCAGCATGATCGCCCGACTCGGCGGTGATGAGTTCGTGGTGGTCCCCGCCTCCCCCATCGGTGGCGCCGCGGCCGAGGAACTCGCCCACCGGTTACAGGCCGTGCTGTCCAGGCGGGTTCCCATCGACGGCGAGATGGTGACCCGCACGGTCAGCATCGGTGTCGCGCTAGGCATACCCGGGCAGGACACCACCTCGGATCTGCTCCGGCACGCCGACCAGGCCGTGCTCACGGCGAAAGGTACCGGCGGCAACCAGGTGACCGTCTACTCCAACGCGATATCGCTGGAGAGCGAGTTCCGCAACGACATCGAGCTACACCTGCAGAGCGTGATCGAGACCGGGTCGCTGTTTCTGCGCTACCTGCCCGAGGTCGATATGCGCACCGGCAAGATCCTGGCGACCGAGGCGCTGGTCCGTTGGCAGCATCCCACCCGCGGCCTGCTCGCCCCGGACTCGTTCATCGGCGTCGCCGAATCCATCAATCTCGCAGGCGAGCTGGGCCGCTGGGTGATGCGCACGGCGTGCGCGGACTTCGCCGGCTGGCGGGCCAACGGCTTCGGGCTGGACGCCGTGCTGCGGGTCAACGTGTCACCGGTGCAGCTCGTCGCGGACGGGTTCGCCGAATCGGTGGCCGCGATCGTCAGCGAGTTCGGGCTCCCCCGGGGTTCGGTATGCCTGGAAATCACCGAAAGCATTGTGGTGCAGGACATCGACGTCACCCGGATTACGCTGGCCAAGCTGCATGAGGTCGGCGTGCAGGTCGCCATCGATGACTTCGGCACCGGTTACAGCGTGCTGTCGTTGCTGAAGTCGCTCCCGGTGGACGCACTCAAGATCGACAAGAGCTTCGTGCGCGATCTGGGCGCCGACCCGGGCGATCTGGCCATCGTGCGGGCGATCATCGCGCTGGCCGAGGCCTTCGGTCTGCAGTTGGTGGCCGAGGGCGTGGAGACCGAAACCGCAGCGATCACGCTGTTGCGGCACGGCTGTCACCGCGCCCAGGGGTTCCTGCTGTCACGCCCGATCGCCAGCGACCAGATGGAAGCGCTGCTGCGCCGAGGCCGGGTGTCGGTCGATTTCTCGGCCGGGCTGCCTTAGCCGGAAGTCGACTCGGCTGGCGCCAGCACATCGGCCGTACCGAGCACCTCGACCCGGCCGAACCGGCTGGCCGTCAACCCGACCAGCGCGATGCGACTGTCGCCATCGAGGATTCGGGTGTCCGGCGGGACCGGCTGTTGCGACGTCACCGCGATTCCGACGCGGGCCCGCACCGCCCAGGGCCCATCGGCAGAGTCGACCACCACACCCACGATCCGGCCCTCCTCGAACACGATGCGCTGCAGCGGATGGTCGCCGAGCACCTCGATATCCCGCTCGGCCACCAGTGCGTCCAGTCGCTCGGTGAAGGTCGCCGCGGTTGGCGGCGACTCGTCGAGCGCGGCCACCTGGAACGACGTTCCGTCCGTCGCCCGCATGGTGGTGGCGGGCCAGTGGTCCACCCGGGTGAAGAGCACGCCGTACGGCGACGCGATACAGCCCGCGGCCCAGGCGCCGAGCCGTGCCCCGACGAAGGTCTCGACATGCGCACGACGGGAGGTGTCGACCTGGACCTCGTGCAGGGCGCGGATCTGCAGCGCGGCGGGATTCCCTGGCAGCGCCGCCGTCGGGAGCTCCTCGGCGAGCGCATCGAAGAACGCCATGGTCTCGTCGTCGGCGACGACGGGCAGCCAACCCCGGGGGTCGTCGGTGTGCGGCGCCGTGGCCGCACCCGGCAGCGCGACGAACACGTCGAGCCCGGCATCCACTGCGGCGACCGCACATGCCAGCCCTGCGGGCCCGGCGCCCACCGACACCACGTCGACAATCTCGTCCCACATACTCCGTTATCAACCTTTTGATAGCTGTGTGATCATTGCGGCACGCCGCAAGTCTTCTAGGGCAAACGACGCCCGCACCGCCGATAGCCCCTTCACGTGGTGCGATACGCGCCGAAGGCGGCATGTAGCACGATGCACGCAGTCCGCGCAGCAACTCATTCACGTTTGCTGGTGCGGACCGGGCAACATCCCACCCTATCACCCACAAATGCGCCTCGACCTGCGACGACGACGGGGCGACGCAAGCCTGACCCACCCTAGGTCAGGCGCCGCACCGCCGGTCGCCGTCCGGGGATTTCACAACCGGCCACCCACCTGCTACTTATATATCTAAGTTAGACAGCAGACGGAGAGGGTTGGACACTCATGGACCTGAGCTGGTCGGACGCGGACACGGCGTTCCGCGACGAGGTACGACAGTTCCTCGCGGACACGATGACGCCGGAGATCCAGCGGGCCGGACGCCTGATGACCAGCGTGTACAGCGACCATGAGGCGAGCCTGGCCTGGCAGGCGATCCTGCACGAACGGGGCTGGGCCGCGCCGGCATGGCCGGTCGAGTACGGCGGCTGCGACTGGACCCTGACCCAGCACTACATCTTCAGCCGGGAGTGCCAGCTGGCCGGGGCGCCCACCCTGTCCCCGATGGGCATCCGGATGGTCGCGCACGCAATCGTCAAGTTCGGCACGGCGGAACAGAAGGATTTCTACCTCCCCCGCATCCTCACCGGCGAGGTCTTCTTCTGCCAGGGCTACTCCGAGCCCGAAGCCGGATCCGACCTGGCCGCGCTGACCATGGCCGGCGTCGACGACGGGGACGATCTGGTGTGCACCGGCAGCAAGATCTGGACCACCCATGCCACCGAGGCCAACTGGATGTTCGCCCTGGTGCGCACCACTCGCACCGGCAAGAAACAGCAGGGCATCACCTTCGTGCTGATCGACATGACCACCCCGGGGATCGAGATCCGGCCCCTGGTGATGACCTCCGGGGAGGAGGTCCAGAGCCAGGTCTTCTTCGACGAGGTGCGCGTCCCCAAGACCAATGTGATCGGGGCCATCGACGACGGATGGACGGTGGCCAAGTACCTGCTGGAGTTCGAGCGTGGCGGCGGCGCGACCGCCCCGGCCCTGCAGGTGATGGCCGAGAACATCGCGACCGTGGCCGCCGAGCAGCCCGGCCCCGCCGGCGACATGCTGATCGACGACCCCGCGTTCTCCCGGAAACTGGCCGATGCCCGAATCCGCACCGAGGTGCTGGAGATCCTGGAGTACCGGGTACTGGCGGCGCTGGCCGGCGGCGGACATCCCGGCGCGGCCTCGTCGATGCTGAAGGTGATTTCCACCGAGCTGAGCCAGACACTCACCGAACTCGCCATGGAAGCGGCCGGACCGCGCGGGCGCGCCTACCAGCCGCACGCCGCATGTCCCGGCGGGCCGATCGCCGATTTCGTGCCGCCGGCCGACGGGTACGTCGCCGGCGAGCCGTGGCAAGCCGTCGCACCGCTGCGCTACTTCAACGACCGCGCCGGCTCGATCTACGCCGGCAGCAACGAGATTCAACGCAACATCCTCGCCAAAGCAGAGTTGGGACTGTAAATGGACTTCACACTTTCCGACGAGCAGCAACTGCTGCGTGAGGGACTCGGCAAGTTCCTGTCCACCCGCTACGGCCTGGAATCCAGCCGGGCGGCGGCCAAACTGGGCCCGGGCTGGCAGCCCGAGATCTGGCGCGCCTTCGCCGAGGACCTCGGTATCCTGGGCGCCGCGCTGCCCGAGCGGGTCGGCGGAATCGGCGGGGGCCCAACCGAAATCATGGTGATCGCCGAGGCACTGGGCCACGCGCTGGTCATCGAGCCCTACGTTGACACCGTCGTGGTGGCCGGCGGGCTGCTGCAGCGGGCCCAGAGTCCGGCCGCCGACGCCCTGCTGGAGAAGATCGCGGCAGGCGAGGCCATCGTCGCGCTCGCGGCGACCGAGGCGCAGTCCGGTGACCGCTGGCAGGACTGCGCCACCGCGGCGCGCGCCGACGGCGCGGCCTGGGTGCTCGACGGCACCAAGATCGCGGTGCTCAACGCACCGCTGGCCACGCACCTGTTGGTCACCACAACCACCCCGGCGGGACTGTCGTTGTTCCTGATCGACCTGGCCGACGCCCCCGAGGGACTGACGCTGCACGCCTACCGCACCGTCGATGACCGGCGTGCCGCCGATGTGGAGCTGTCCGGCGTCCGCGCCGTCCTGCTCGGCACCGAGGGCGCGGCCTGGGAATCGATATCCCGGGCCCGCGACGAGGGTGCCGCCGCGGTGGCCGCCGAGGCCGTCGGGAACATGCGAAAGGTGTTGGCCGACACCGTCGAATACTGCAAGCAACGCCAGCAGTTCGGCACCCCGATCGGCGCCTTCCAGGCGCTGCAGCACCGCATGGTGGATATGCACATGGAGCTTGAACAGTCGGTGGCCGCCGTCTATCTGGCCGTGCTGAACCTGGAGGCCGATCCACCACAGCGCGCCCGCGCGGTATCGGCCGCCAAGGCCACCATCGGACGGGCCGCACGATTCATCGGCCAGAACGCCGTGCAACTGCACGGCGGCATGGGCATGACCGAGGAACTGGCCATCGGGCACTATTTCAAGCGCCTGACCGCCGTCCAGTACGAATTCGGAACCACCGACCACCATGTCGCGCGGTACGCGCAGCTGACCCGGCCGTAGCCGTCATTCGGTGCGGGGCCGGTACTCCCAGCTCGCGCCCGCGGTCAGGGTCCCCGGTTCGAGTTCGGTGCGGCCCGCGTCGCGGATGTGCACGGTCTGATCGAGGATCTCGTCGGGCTTTCCGCCGATGACGATCACCGGATGGTCGTATTCGATGCCGTAGAGCTTCAGTGCCGCGTGCACCGCGTGTGCGGCGGCCTTGCCGCGGGACATCGTGGCGTTCGAATTGACCCTGATGACGAGCCGGCGTTCCGCGCCGGCCGTCTCGTCGCTGCCGCTGACATCCATGGTCCAGAGTGTAGGGACGACCGTCACCCAACCGCCGCAGGCTTTGCCACAACCTGTGACACACGCGCGGTACGCTGAAATTTCTATGGGGATCTCGGCGCTGACGGTAGCCGCCTACCTGCTGGTGGGCGTGTTCTGCGGTGCCTGGTTCTGGCGGGTCATCCGGTCCGCCGGCCACCGCGCCAACCTCGCCCTGGTCATCGTCAGCGCCGTCTTCGGCCTAGTCTGGCCCGTCATGATGCCCGGCGTCACGGTCTACCGGTGGATGCTGCCGCGTCCCGTCGAATTCCGCGAGGACGCCACCGCCCCCGCCACTCATTGAGGCGCACCCAAAGCGGCGGTGCGCATCTCGGGTATCCCGATGAACTTCACCCGCGGACGCGACGACTCGGTGCCGCGCTCCCGTTCGGCGGCATCGATCGCCCGCCACCCCGACCAGTCGATGGCCTGTACTCTCCTGTCCGCCAACAGCTTCCGCAGCTCATTCGGCTCGGCGACAGGACGGCGCAGCACACCGCCGAGGTGATCCCGCCACAACTCGGCGACGGTCTCCTCCGCACAGGTCCGGTTGGTGCCGATCACCCCGCGCGGCCCACGTTTGATCCAGCCCGTCACATAGCTGCCGGGCGCCCCGTCGACGCGGCCGCCGACGTTGGGCACGACACCGGTTGCCTCGTCGAACGGCAGGCCGTCGACGGGAGCACCCCGGTACCCGATGGACCGCAGTACCAGGCCGGTCAGAAGTTCACCGTCGCTCACCCGCAGCGCATGCACCTTCTCGTCGCCGACGATCTCCACCGGGGTGCTCATGAAACGGAACACGATCCGCTTGTTCCCCGGTATGGCCGGGCGCTGCGCGTACTCGCGGGCGATCTCGAGTTTCAGGGCGGCCCACAGGTCGGTGTCATCGACCGGGTCCTCCAGCAGTCCGTCGATGATCACGTCGACACCGTCGAGCTGACCCAGCGCCAGGAACTCGCCCACCGAGAAGGCCGCGTCGGCGACACCTCTCCGGCCCAGGATCACCACCTCCCGGATGCTGTTGTCGCGCAGCGCTTCCAGTGCGTGCTCGGCGATATCGGTCGCGCCCAGCGCCTGCTGATCCATCAGCAACACCCGGGCGACATCGAGGGCTACGTTTCCGTTGCCGACGATCACCGCTCGCTCGGTACCCAGATCGAAGGCGCGGTCGGCATGATCGGGATGCCCGTTGTACCAGCCGACGAAATCGGCGGCCGGATGACTGCCCGGCAACTCCTCGCCCGGGATGCCGAGGTCCCGGCTGGTCGCCGCACCGACCGCGTAGATCACCGCGTGATGGTGTGCGAGCAGGTCCTCGTGGGTGAGGTCGCGGCCGATCTCGACGCCGAGATGGCAGCCGAAACGCGGGTTGGTGAAGATGCGCTCGAAGATGCCGACCACCGATTTGGTGTGCTGGTGATCGGGTGCGACGCCCGCGCGGATCAGCCCGAACGGCGTGGGTAGCCGTTCGAAGAGGTTCACCTCGACCCCGTCGATGGCGATCAATTCGGCCGCGGCGTAACAGGCCGCCGGACCCGCGCCCACCACCGCGATGCGCAGATCCCCGGAAGCGACACCCTGGCGGGACGCGGGTGGCGCGGAGGTGTCCGGTTCCAGCGGATGGCGCTCGAAGTAGGCGGCGTTGATGTCCTTGAAGCGCTCCTGCCCGGGGGGCAGGTCCTCCTCGTAGTGGATCGCACCGACCGGGCACTCGTCGAAACACGCCCCACAGTCGATGCAGGATTCCGGGTCGATGTAGAGCATGTCCGCCGCAGACGCACCCACCGGCCGGATGCAGTCGACTGGGCAGACGGGAATGCAGCTGGCGTCCTTGCAGCAGTTCTGTGTGATCACGTAGGCCATGGCGCCCCCTCGGCTCGGTACCGGAACGGTTTCCAGAATACTGGACACTTGTCCGATTATTCAAAGCGAGCGCGGGTCAACTTCCGGCTCCTCGTACCGCGGCCCAGCAACCGTTGCCAGATAAGTGCTCGTTAATTGCACCTTTTGGACAGATGTTGCCAATGCGCGGTCACCGCTATACCTTGGACACATGTCCAGCCCAGTGGTGGCTGAAGTCACCTATCTGCAGGATCCGGCGTACCGCCGCAAGCACACCCACCGACAGGTGTTCGGCGCGGCCGCGGCGATCCTCGACGCACGAGCCGAACTGTCCATCGCCGAACTGGCCGCCAGGGCCCGGGTCACGCCGTCCACGGTGTCCGCGCACTTCCCGTCCATCGACGCGATGTTCGCCGAGCTGTACCTCAATCGGGTCTACGAACTGCCGCTGACCATCGATCCCCGTGCCGGTGCGGGTGCCCGGGTCAGCGCACAGTTGCGGGCCGTGACGCTGGTGCTCGCCGACGAACCGCTGCTGGCCTCGGCCTGCGCGCGGGCACTGCTGCGCGACGGTGACGACGCGGTGGCGGGGGTGCGCGCCCGGGTCGCCGCCGAAGTGCACCGCCGGACCGCCGCCGCCCTCGGGATGGGCGCCTGGCCTGAGGTGCTGGACGCGGTGGAAACCCTGTTCTGGGGTGCCCTGCTGCAGGTGCAGACCAACGGGATGAGCTACCACGCGATGGCCGACAGGCTGGAGACGATGCTCTCGCTGATCCTGCCCGACACCGACTGAACCCCGCCGGGTGCGTAACGTCACCGGCACATGACCATCACCCGTATCCACGACCTGGTGACCGCCGCGGCCGGCGTCGCCCCGGATCGTGCTGCGCTCATTTCCGCGGACGGCACCGCAGTCTCGTTCGCCCGGTTCGACTCTCAGGTGCGCGAACGGGCGTCCTGGATCACCGACCGCAGCCGGCCCGGTGATCGCATCGCGGTCCTCGCCGACAACAGCGCCGACTACGCACGGTTGTACTACGCGGTGCCACGCAGCGGCCGCATCCTCACGCTGATCAATCAGCGGCTCAGCGTCTCCGAGCACCTCGACCAGCTGCGCCGGGTTCAGCCCGCGGTCGTGCTGGGCGATGCCCGCTACCTGGAGCCACTCGCCGGCGCGGTCGACTCGCTGATAACCTTCGACGGCCCGGAATGGCAACAACTTTCGGCAACGGCCCCGGATGTGGCGGTACAGCCCGATGACGCGGCGTGGCTGCTGTTCACCAGCGGCTCCACCGGCGCGCCCAAGGCGGTGCTGCACACCCACCGCTCCCTCACCACCGCGGTGCGCGGTACGGTCTCCGGCCGCTCGGTGCGGGCGGGCGGGGTCTACCTGCTGCCCTTCCCGATGTGCCACATCGCCGGCTACAACATGCTGGTGCACCAGAGCGCGGCGTCCACGGTGTTGCCGGTGGCCACGTTCCGGCCCGACGCCTTCGTGGCGGCGGTCAATGCCCATGGGGTGACGTCGTGTTCGTTGGCACCGACGATGCTGCACAGCCTGTTGGCGCATCTGCAGGATGTCCCCGCCGAGCTGCCGACGCTGCGCGACATCGCCTACGGTTCCGCGGCGATACCGGCCGATCTGTTACGTCGCGCGGTTCAGCGGCTCGGCGTCGGATTCCACCAGGGCTACGGGATGACCGAAACCGGTGGCAACATCACCTTTCTCGGCCCGTCCGAGCACCTCTGCGATGATCCCGCGGTGCTGCGCAGCGCGGGCCGTCCGCATGACGAGGTGAGCATCCGCATCGCCTCCGACGGCGAGATCCTGGTCCGCGGCGCGCAGGTCGCCGCACGGTACTGGCCGGACGGACCGGCGACCGTCGAGGGTTGGCTGCATACCGGCGACGCCGGATTCATCGATGACAGCGGACGACTCGTGGTGACCGACCGCCTCAAGGACATCATCATCATCACCGGCGGCGAGAACGTGTCCTCGCGAGAAGTGGAGGACGTGCTCTCCCTGCATCCGGGCGTCGAGCAGGCCGCCGTGGTCGGCGTGCCCGACGAGTACTGGGGCGAGGCGATCTGTGCGGTGGTGGTACCCGGCCCCAGGCAGCCGACCGCCGACGAGCTGATCGCCCATGTGCGGGCGCATCTGGCCGGGTTCAAGCGACCCCGGCATGTGCGCTTCGTCGAGGAGCTACCGTTGACCAGCAACGGCAAGATCGCCAAATCGGCTGTCCGGCACTATGCCCGCGAGTCACTGTGATCAGCTTTTGTCGAGACCGGCACGCTCGACGCTGAGCAGGCTCTCGGTGTGATGCTCGGCCAGGTAGGCCTGCCCGCCGCCGTTGAGCCCGAACAGGCGCTTGCTCCACAGCAGCCACACCACCGCGACGACATTGATCAGCACCGCCAGCAGCCGCAGTGCCGTCACCTTCTCGGTCAGCTCGTAGATTTCCAGCGGCAGAAAGGCACTCGTGGCGACCACTGCGAAATACTCGCCCCAGCGCTTCATCGACCACAGCCCGACGGCCTCGATGAGCTCGATCGCGGCATAGGCGATCAACCCGATGGCGATCCACAGCAGCGTGGTCTCCGACAGGGTGAAGGCCTCGCCGATGTGCTGGACGATCTTGGAATCGTCGAGATTCCAGCCGATCTGGTCACTCAGCGGTCTGATCAACGGGAGCTCGGCCTCGAATTTCTGCTGCAACTCGGTGTGGGATCGGCGCAGCGTGAACACCCCGGCGGCCACCAGCAGGATGACCAACGCGCGGATCACCCGTTCCACGGCCAGCACCCGCATCAGGGTCCGGTCGCGCAGCAACCGTCCGCGCGGCACCTCGGGGGCAGTGTCGGCGGGCCCCCGTCCACGGGGCGCCCCGACGACGAACGTCTCACACCGCAGGCAGCGCCACGCCTCCCCGACCGGCGTGTCGACCCGCAGCCGGTCGGCGAGTGCGGTCTCGTCGGGGGCGAACGTCGCGTGCCCGTGCAGGCCGCACGAGCGCAGTGCGAAATCCAGTTTCACCGGGTGGCCCTCTGAATCGGCGCGAGCGAGAGCCGATCCCGGCTGCGCCGACTGGGCAGTGAGGTCGGCGGGGTGTGCGCCAGGCGCAGGGTGAGAGCGATCGACTCATCGGCTCCCAGTCCGATCAGATCGTCGAATTCCCGCTGCAGAGTCCCCAATTCACCGGCGAACGACGGGGACAGCTCGTGCAGATCCTCGGCGGTCTGCGCGTACAGGAAGACCGGGGACACCGGCTGGGCACCGACACCACGCTGTTGCGCGGTGATCCACACCGCCTCCACCGCGGACCCGCCGGCGGCGTAGTCGCGCAGCTTGCGCCCCGGCACGCTGATGACGGCGAGCGCCGAGCTGGCCAGGATGCGGTCGCGCATATCGTCACCGAGCGCCGAGCCGGCTCCCCACCCGGCCAATTGCGCCATCACATCGGTGCGGCGCAGCACGCCGAGCACCGCCATGTCCCCTTCGTCGAATTCGAGGTTGCGCACATCGATACCGGCGTC
The DNA here is from genome assembly GCA_030499155.1 of Mycolicibacterium frederiksbergense. Taxonomy (GTDB): domain Bacteria; phylum Actinomycetota; class Actinomycetes; order Mycobacteriales; family Mycobacteriaceae; genus Mycobacterium; species Mycobacterium frederiksbergense_A. The sequence goes on from JAUKNU010000001.1 coordinate 5,505,664, forward strand.
CGGGTCGGGGTCACCGGGCCAGCGCAGCTCGGAGATCATCTCCGCGTGCAGGTGCGGGGTCAGGAATCGAATCCGGTCCGCGGCAGCGAAGATCATGGCCGCCCGCTCCATCTCGGCGCGCCCGGTGAGCAGCCTGAGCCGCGCACCCTGATGTTCGGCCGCGGCCGTCAGTGCCGTGACGAGCTCACCGTCGATGGGATGTGGTTCGCCGTGATGACGATTCGTCTCACGCGCCATCATCGCCGCAAAAAGCCCGGCAAGGTCGGCGTCGGTACCTGTTCCGAGCCGCAGCCGGACCTGCAGCGGCACCCCGCCGGCGTCCTCGACGACGCTGACCTCGCCGAGCGCGCCGTGCGCGGCCGCGGCGATGCGGGTGTTCAGCAGCGCCGCGCCGACCGCCACCGCGCTGCCGCGGAATCCGATATCCATCGTCGATGTGTAAGTGGGCGCAATCCCGATCTCGACCTCGTCCGGCCGCACGCCGATGCGCCACGGCTGGACGTTGCCGCCCGAGGGTGCCCGCATCGCTGCCACCGCCAGATCGCCGAGGAGTTCGCCCGGCGCGGTCACCGAAGTCCCGGGACTGCCGGGAGAATCGATCCATTCGGTGTCATCGCCGCCGTGATGGGGCATCTCGGGCTCATGGATCTGGTCGAGTGCCCAGCCGATGTCCAGACGGGTCCGGCCCGAACGCAGCTCCTCTCCGAGCCCGATCCGGCGGACGGCCTCGGTCACCGCGCACGCACCGATACCGACGTCGGCGGCGGTCTGCGGCCACGTCGACAGGGATTTGTCGATCTCGATCAGCGAGGCCGCGATGCGGGCCGAAAGCCGGTCGGCCTCCAGATGCCGCAGGATGTGCGGGATCTTCTCCCGATTGGACATCCCCGGCAGCAGATCGATATCGAGCTGCCCGAGCAATCCGTGCAGGATCGGGCGGCCCGGCTCGTGGTCGAACCGCTCCACGTCGACGATCCCGCGGTCGCTGGTCGCCATCAGCACCGGGATGCGCCGTTGTTGCGCGGCCACCCGGAGCACGGCCTTCATGTGCAGCGAATCGCATTCCTCGACCACGATGTCCAGGCCCTCGACGAAATCGTCGAGGGTCTCGGGATTGAGACCCGTGTCGAAAACCTCGACGGGCAGATAGGGATCGATCTCGGCGATCCGGCGTGCGGCGACGTGTGCCTTGTTCACCCCGAGATCGAAGACCGTGGCCGGAACCCGGTTCAGGTTCGACAATTCCAGCTCGTCGAAATCGGCGAGCCGCAGGTTCCCGCACACCCCCTGCATGGCCAGGGTGTGCGCGATGATGTGCCCGACGCTCAAACCCGCAACCCCGATCGAGAGTTCGCTGAGGCGGTCCTGCTCGACGGCGGTGATGCTGTTGCGATTGCGGTCCAGGCGCAGTGCCCGAAATCCGCGCGGCCCCAGTACCGCCACGGCGGCCCGTCGCCATGGGTAGAACGCCCATCTGCCGGGCTCGGCGAGCAGCTCCGGATCCGCCGGCGGGCGCAGACCCTGCAGGCTTGCCAGTTGCCGGTCGTGGTGGTCCAGGAGTTCGATGCCCGGGTCTCGCCGGAGCGTATCGAGGATGTCGCGGTCCGCGGGGTCGGCCGGGTCCAGAATCTGTGCGCGGTAAGCGATCGGCATGCTGTCCTCGTCATCCTCGTGCGCCACGGCGCGAACTCATCCGAGTCGTACACTAGGACCGATTCAACGGGGGCGTGACGACCGACTCGACGGAGGTATGTCCTTGCCCGACATTACGCACGATCGCGCCGTTGCCGAACTACCGCTCGCCCCGCTCAATCCGTTGCCCTACCGGCAAAGACGGGACGCGTTGCGTAACTTCCACACCGGCACCGACATCCTGCGTGATGCGGGCGGTCCGGTAACCCGGTTCAGCCTCGGCCCGAGTTGGCTCATGCCGCCCATCGTGGTGGCCACCTCACCTCAGGGAATACGCGATATCGTCAGCGTCCGCGACGGTTCCATCGACAAGACCAGCGCGGTCGCCACCCAGCTGCGCAGCCTCATCGGGGGCAATCTTTTCGTCTTGCCACACGAGGAGTGGCTACCTCGGCGGCGGACCCTGCAACCGGTTTTCACCAAGCGACGCGTCGACTCGTTCGCCGGACATATGGCAGAGGCCGCCGAAATGATCACGGCCTCTTGGGTGGACGGCAGCGAGATCGATCTGGACGGGCAGGCCCGGCTGCTGTCGATGCGGGCGCTGGGACGTTCGGTGCTGGGGCTGGACCTCGACGAGAGATCCGATGCCGTCGCCGAACCGCTGCGGGTGGCCACCAGTTACGCCGTCGCCCGCGCGCTGCGTCCGCTGCGGGCGCCGTCCTGGCTGCCGACCCCGGCGCGGCGACGGGCCCGGGCGGCCACCGAGAGCATCCGCCGGTTGGCCGCCGAGATCATCACCGCCTGCCGCGCCGACCCCACCCTGGACGCTCCCCTGGTGCACGCCCTCATCGCTGCCACCGACCCGGAGACCGGCCAGCCGCTGTCGGACAACGAGATCCGTGACGAGATGATCATCTTCCTGTTCGCCGGGCAGGACACCACCGCCACCACGCTCACCTACACCCTGTGGTCGCTGGGCCGCCACCGCGAGATCCAGGACAGGGTGGCCGCCGAGGTCGCCACGATCGGGGACCGGCGACTGACCACCGACGATGTCGGCAGGCTCGGCTACACCGTCCAGGTGATCAAGGAGGCGCTGCGGCTGTGCCCACCCGGGCCGACCGGCTCACGCAGGGCGACAAAGGATGTGGAGGTGGCCGGGTACCGGGTCGAAGCCGGCACCATGCTGGTGTTCGGTCGTATGTCGGTGCAACGCGACCCGTCGCTGTGGGCAAACCCGTTGCAGTTCGACCCCGACCGCTTCAGCCCGCAGAACGCCAAGGACCGCGACCGCTGGCAATACGTGCCCTTCGGTGGTGGCCCGCGGTCCTGTATCGGCGATCATTTCGCGATGCTGGAGGCGACGCTGGCCATCGCCACCATCATCCGGAAGGTACACATCACCGCGCTGGACCCCGATTTCCCGCTGGCCGTGCCGTTCACCATGGTGCCGGACGGTCCGATCCGCGCCCGGGTGACTGCGCGTTGATCCCTGGTGGGGCATACCCCACGAACACCCACACCAGGGATCAACGCTCGCCAATTGGTCAATCGCGCGCAGCGGGAACGGCGGCGTCGAGGACCTGACCCTCGCGGATCAGCCCCGTCACCGCGGCATCCCAGCGCTGCAGCTGCGTTCGGGTCACAAACGATTCCGGAAGATGACGCTCGATGTGCGGTCGTAGGATCATCGCCCCGACCCGCAGGATCAGCGGGTTGAGGGCACCCCACACCGGATCGAGATCGGGGCTGGTCAGGCCGGCCTCGGCGAACTTCTCCCCCTGCGCGGCGCTGATCTGGAGCAGACCGTCGAAGATGACGGACCCGATCTTGTCCCCCTCGACGAGCGCATGCGCGATGTAGTTCACCAGGTCCGGGTATTCGTAGAGCAACTGGGAGAACCGGCTGCCGATCCCCGCGAGATACTCACTGGTCATCTCCGATACCGGTGTCGCCTCGATGATCTCACCGAACACCTGCAGCACGTAGTCGTCGACGGCGGCCACCAGCCCGGCCTTGTTGCGGAAATAGTGCTGTACCAGGCCGATCGAGACCCCGGCCTCCTCGGCAACGGCCCGCAGTGACGTCGCGGCGACCCCCTTCTCGGCCAGCGTCCGCACCGCGGCATCACGAATTCGATCGATACTCGTGGGCCCGGGCGTCACCGCTGGCCTGAGAAAGACCGTCATACGACGAGACAATACAGGCAACTTGTATTCCAATGCGACCCTATGGTCCGGCGATATGGCACGCTGGGTTGGCAATGCGTGCGTACCGCCGCGGACCGCCAGATGCGCTGGACAACCAATTCAGCTGAACAACAACGGGATAACCCACATGCCGAAGGTCACCTATCCAGCACCGGCCGGTCCGCTGCCCGGCTATCTCGCGATGCCCAGCACCGAAGGCCCCTGGCCGGCCGTCATCGTGGTGCAGGATGTGCGCGGGATGACCGCCGATGTCCGGCGTATCAGCGACCGCCTGGCCGCGGCGGGGTATCTCACGCTGGCGCCCGCGCTCTACGGGCGCGGTCTCAAGATCAGATGCATGGTCGCCACCATGCGCACCCACTTCACGGGCACCGGTGCCGCCTTCGATGACATCGTCGCGGCGCGCGATCACCTGCTGGCCGACCCGGACTGCACCGGCAAGGTCGGCCTGGTCGGCTTCTGCATGGGGGCCGGTTTCGTCCTGCAACTCGCGCCCAGCGGCCTGTTCGACGCGACCGCACCCAACTACGGGCTCAACCCCAAGAACATCGAGGTGCTCGCCCAATCCTGCCCAGTGGTGGCAAGTTACGGCGCAAAGGACCGGATCGCGCGCAGCGGATCGGCGGCCGAGCTGGAGGAGGTGCTCGCCAAGGGCGGCGTACCCCGCGATATCAAGGAGTACCAGAACGTCGGGCACAGCTTCATGAACGATTTCGGCATCCCCGCCCCGTTCAATGTGATCGAGCGGATCGCCGGCATGGAGTACTCCGAACCCGAGGCCGAGGACGCGTGGCGGCGCATCTTGGCCTTCTTCGGTGAACATCTGCACTGACTCCCGCTACGCTTTGGCGCTATGGGTGAAGTGATGGACTGGGATGCTGCGTACTCCGACCACATCTTCGCGGGCCCGCCGCCATGGAATATCGGTGAGGCACAGCCCGAGATCGCCGCGCTGATCGACGACGGCAAGATCACCAGTCCGGTCCTGGACGCCGGCTGCGGCGTCGGAGATGTGTCACTGGCGCTGGCCACGGCCGGGTACGACGTTGTCGGCGCCGATATCTCCAGGGTCGCCATCGAAGCCGCCACAAACGCCGCCGCCGAGCGCGGGCTGACCAATGTCCGCTTCGTGCAGGGTGACCTACGCACTCTCACCGTGGACGGCGAACCGTTCAACACCGTCGTGGACTGCACGCTGTTCCATTCGCTGCCGGTCGAGGCCCGCCCGGATTACCTGCGCGGCATCCACCAGGTGTCCGCACCCGGCGCGGTGCTGCACATGCTGGTGTTCACCACCGACGCGCTGCCCCCGGATTCCCCGTTCCCGGTGCCGAACCTGGTGACCGAGGCCGAGTTGCGCGATGCCGTGTCGCAGGTCTGGACGATCGAGAACGTCCAGCCGGCCTTCGTGGCGGTGCAGTTGCCCGACGTGCCGAACCTGCCGGAGCACAGCTTCGACAGCGACGCGAAGGGCCGCGTGAAGCTGCCCGCGCTGTTGTTGTCGGCCCGTAAGAGTTGACGGGAAGCTAGGACCGCCAGTTGATGGTGCCGGTCGCCAGCATCTGCGCCATGGCGTCCGCGTCGACCGGTGGTGACAGCAGGAAGCCCTGGGCCTGATGGCATCCCATCTTCACCAGCATCTGCGCGGCCGCCTCGGTCTCCAATCCCACCGCGACCAGCCCGAGCCCGAACGCTTCGCCGAGGGACACGATGGCCCGGATGATCGCCAGATCATCCTTGCTTCCGTCGAGGTGTTGCACGAATGACCGGTCGATCTTCAAGGTGTCGATGGGCAGCGACTTCAGCCTGCTCAAATCGCTGTAGGCGGCCCCGAACTCGTCGAGTGCCAGTCCCACGCCGAGCGCTCGGAGCGCGGTGAGGATCTCGTCGTTCAGATCGGCGTCGTCGGTGACGAAACTCTCCGAGAACTCCAGACTCAACGAGGCCGGGTCGAGCTCGAATTCCGCCAGCACCCGCACCACATGGTCGACGAAACCATCGGCCACCCGCTGCACCGGTGACACGTTGACCCGCAACTTCACGTCCTGCGCGAGCCCCATCGACTTCCACTGCCGCAGTTGCGCACAGGAGTCCTGAAGTACTTTGCGGCCTAATACCGCTGCCAGGTTCGACGATTCGGCGACAGGCATGAAGGCGCTCGGCAGCAGCATGCCCCGGGTGGGGTGGTTCCACCGCACCAGCGCCTCAACCGCGACCACCGTGCCGGTACGCAGGTCCACCTCGGGCTGGTAGTGCACGACGAACGCATCGCTGTCGATGCCGTCGCGCAGGTGCAACTCGACATCGTTGAGCAGCTGGTATTTCAGGGCGATGGCATCGGTGAAGACGGCGGCGTCATTACCGCCCGAGCCCTTGGCCGCGACCAGCGCCAGGTCGGCGTAACGCAACACATCGGAGGCCGAGTCACGGCCCGGGAATCCCACCGCCACACCGATACTGGCGGTTCGCCGGACGAACTCGCGGCCGACCGTGAAGGACTCCCGGAGCAGCAGCCGGATCCGGTCGGCCAGCAGCGCGGCCTCCTCCAGCACCATCGGCTCACGCGGCACTATCACGAACTCGTCACCGCCTTGACGAGCGAGAAGTGCCGTGTCACCGATGGATTCGCGCAGCCGCCGGGCGAACTGTGCGATCAGTTCGTCCCCCGCGGTGTGGCCGAACAGGTCGTTCACCGATTTCAGCCGGTCCAGGTCGGCGAACAGCACGGCCACCGGTCCGTCCTGTCCCGGCGCAAGGCGGTCGTCGAGATGATCGGTGAGCACCCCGCTGTTGCACAGCCCGGTCAGATCGTCGTGTTCTGCCAGGAACTGCAGCCGCTCGATCGCCACCAGCCTGGCCTGCAACTGGGCGAACATGGTCGCGATGGTCTTCAGGGCGTTGAGCTCTTCTTCCAGCCACTCCCGGTCGCCGTATTTCACGAAACCCAACGTGCCGGTGGTGACATCGTGCGACAGCAATGGCACGCAGGCCAGCGAAGTCTGCGGAACCTCGGTGCCCTGCTGGATCGTCTGCTGATACTCGTCGGTCTTGGGCTCGGGGCGGATCACCAACGGCTCCTTGAGCCATTCGGCCATCGCGAAGACCGGGTCGGCGTCGGCGAAGTAGACGACACCGATCGGGTCCGGGTCGGGCACGAAGGTGCGTATCGGCCACTGCGCCACCAACCGGGTCGCATGGATCTCGTGATCGTTGTGCCGCAGGAAGGCGACATCGAGCCCGAGATAGGCCGCCAGATCGGTGAGCACCAGTTCGCTGACCTCGACCACGTTGTCGGTGTGGGCGGTGATCAGCCGTTTGGCAGCCAGATCCACCAAACCGTTGAGACTGCCGATCAACTGGCGCCACCGACTTTGCAAGCCCCCCGAGTTCCGGCAGCACGGCGAGAGGTGCACATCGCCCACACTTTAGCGGCCCGCGTCAATTCTGCGGCGACGCCAAGCCGGTGTGCACATACCGCACCGCTCAGTGCATTCGGTCCAACAGGCTGCGTGCGACGACGGTCACCAGATCGCGGTCGTAGGTGATGGCGAGATCGAACCGGCGCTCGGCCTCGGGCACCGACCCGGTGGGGTCCTGCTCGCGCGCGATCAGCGCCGCGCAATGGTGCGGGCCGAGGATGAGCACGATCCACTGTCCGCACAGCGGGTCCTCGGGGTCCAGGTCCACCCCCCGGATGCCGGATCCCAGATCCTCGGGCAGGCCCCGGCCGAAGATGGCGACCAGCGCCGAGAACGGGGCCAGCTCGCCGTAGCGCGCCCTGGTCGCGGCCGTGAAGTGTTGCGCCAGCTGCAAGGAGGCCATCACCATCGGTGGATCGGTGGCATGCCGCGCCTGGGCTTCGATGTGCCGGGAGAACGGAATCAGGGTGGCCTTGCGCGCGGTGCGCACCAGGATCTTGCCCGCCACGACGTCGAACGGCGAGGCGCCGACCGGCTGCACCGGGGCTTTCATCGGCGGTGGCGCCCACGACACCGACACCGGCGCGGTCAACGGCCCGGGCCGCCCGAATTTGTAGCCCTGACCGAGGTTGGCCCCCAGCGCCAGCGCCTGCTCGAGGTGCTCGTCGGATTCGATGCCCTCGGCGAGCAGCACCGCCCCGGTGCGTTCGGTGTGCGCCAGCACGGCGGCCAGGATGTGCGCCTGGGCGTCGGTGGGGTGGGACTGCACCAGATGGACGTCGAGTTTGACGATATCCGGACAGATGACGTCGAGCAGCGCCAGCGAATCAGGATGGGCGCCAATATCGTCGAGGGCGATGCCGAACCCGTCCGCACGCAGACCGGCCACCTTCCGCAGCAGCGCCCGCGGGTGGGTGAGCAGGCTGCGCTCGGTCAGCTCGAAAATCACCCGCAGCTCACCGTGCGCGCGGTCCAGCAGCGGGTTCTCGGCGCGGCTGAGGTGGCTACCGAGCGGTTCGCAGTTGAGCGCCAGCAGGGTGCCCCGAGGCAGGTCCCGGCGCAGGGCGTTGTCGATCGCGGCGTCGATGCACATCTTTTCCAGGCCGCCCAGCCTGCCGGTGGCCGCGGCGTGGGCGAACACCGCCTCGGGATCGGGGTCACCGAGCGCCGGCCACCGCGTCAGGGCCTCGAAGCCGACCACCGAGCCGTCCGCGAGCGCCGTGATGGGCTGGAAGGCAGGGTCGAGCCCGACCCCGGACACTGCCGCGTCGAGATCCGCAGCATGGGGACCGCTGCGCGCGGTGGGCGACACGATCATCCCCTTGCGTCGGTACGCGTGACGCCGACCGGAACCCACTCGCCCCGCATGCGCCTCGATGGCAAACATAGTCCGGCCCGCCGAGCGCCGCGTCGCGTTCGGCGAAGGCGGTGGCACCACCTGACCCCGGAAACGGAAAAGTCCGTCCCGACCGAAGCCGGAACGGACTTTCGAAAACGTGGAGCTAAGGGGATTCGAACCCCTGACCCCCACACTGCCAGTGTGGTGCGCTACCAACTGCGCCATAGCCCCGTTTGTTGTGCTGTTGAAAGGTACACCACTGCCCCACACAGGTTCAAAACAGCTGGTCAGGGCACCTCGCCGCCGGCCTCTGGACCCAGCGGGCGGACCGGGGTGTGCTCGGCGGGCGGCCGGCCCCTGGTCTCGGGGGCGAACACCCAGGCCAGCGCGGCGACCAGCAGGATCGCCCCGCTGATCACGAACGCCCAGGAGAACGAGAAGTACTGCGCGATCAACCCCACCAGCAGCGAGCCGCCGATCGAGCCGACATCGGCCATCATCTGGAAGGTCGCCACCGCGGTGCCGCCGCGCGATCTGCTGCCTACCACGTCGGCGACCGCGGCCTGCTGCGGCGAGACGAAGATCCCGGTGGCCGCGCCGGCCACGTAGGCCGCGGCCAGGAAGACCGGCAGCGAGGTGGTGTAGCCCACCAGCGCCGTCGACACCGCTGCCAGCGTCAACCCGAAGATCAGCAGCTTGCGCCGGCCCAGCTTGTCCGACAGGTAGCCGCTGGGGATGACGACCGAGATGTTGCCCACCGCGAACGCCGTCAGCGCCAGCCCGGCCGCACCCGGGCCCCGCCCCAGCACCTCCACGACGAACAGCGGAACCAGCGCGATCCGCAGCCCGAACGATGCCCACCCGGTGGCGAAGTTGGAGATCAGCGCCGCCTTGTAGGCCCGGTGCGCGAACACGGTGCGAAACGGCACCGGCGGCGCCTCGTCCTCGTCCGACCGCCCCACGATGGTGGAATGCCGCAGGCTGATGAACACCACGGCCGCGGCGACCAGCAGCGCGGCGCCATAGATCACGAACGGCGCGGACAGGCCGAACCCCACGGTCAGGCTGCCCAGGACCGGCCCGCCGACCGAGCCGATCATGAAGCCCGACGAGAACAGTCCGGCGACCCGACCGCGCGCATCGGCCGGCGAGATGCGGATCAGCAGGCCCAGTGAGGACACCGTGAACATCGCCGAACCGAGGCCACCGAGGGACCGGAACAACAGCAGCTGCCAGTAGCTTTCGGCCAGTGCGCAGGCACCGGTCGAGAGCGCCACGATGACCAGTCCGCTGATGTAGACCTTGCGCTCGCCGAGCCGCTGCACCAGAAATCCGGCCGGCGGTGCACCGATCAGACGCAGCACGGCGAACGCGGTGATGACAAACGTTGCGGCGGCAATACTGACCCCGAAGTGCCGGGCGTACTGCGGTAGCACGGGCGCCACCACCCCGAAACCCAGCGCCACCACGATATTGGCGGCGACCAGGACCCAGACCTCGCGCGGCAGCCTCCGCTTGGCATCAGCCGGACAGTCTTCCTCCGCGGTAGAGCTCACCCGATGACTGTATTCACCACATCTTTGGCGGCCTCCTGCACCTCCGCCAGATGCTCGGGTCCCAGATAAGACTCCGCGTAGATCTTGTACACGTCCTCGGTGCCCGAGGGCCGGGCGGCAAACCAGGCGTTCTCGGTGGTGACCTTCAGCCCGCCCAGGGCCGCCCCGTTACCGGGCGCGGTGGTGAACTTGGCGGTGATCTTCTCCCCGGCCAGTTCGGTGGCACTCACCTGCTCGGGCGACAGCTTGGCCAGCCGGGCCTTCTGGTCGCGGTCGGCCGGGGCGTCGATGCGCGCATAGGTGGGCGCCCCGTACCTGTCGGCCAGTTCGGCGTAGCGCTGCGACGGGGTGGACCCGGTGACCGCGAGGATCTCCGAGGCCAGCAACGCCAGGATGATGCCGTCCTTGTCGGTGGTCCAGGTCGAGCCGTCGGTCCGCAGGAAGGAGGCGCCCGCGCTTTCCTCGCCTCCGAAACCGATTGTCCCGCCGATCAACCCGTCCACGAACCATTTGAAGCCGACGGGCACCTCGACCAGCTCGCGGCCCAGCCCGCCGACCACCCGGTCGATGATCGAACTGCTCACCGCGGTCTTGCCGACCGCGGTGGTACCCGGCCAGCCCGGGCGGTGGGTGAACAGGTAGTCGATGGCGACCGCCAGGTAGTGGTTGGGGTTCATCAACCCGCCGTCGGGGGTGACGATGCCGTGCCGGTCGGAGTCGGCGTCGTTGCCGGTGGCGATCTGGTACTCGCCGATCTTGCCGATCAGGGAGGCCATCGCGTTCGGCGAGCTGCAGTCCATCCGGATCTTGCCGTCGGTGTCCAGCGTCATGAACCGCCACGTCGCGTCGACCAGCGGGTTGACCACGGTGAGGTCCAGATTGTGGGTCTCGGCGATCGCACCCCAGTAGTCGACGCTGGCGCCACCGAGCGGATCCGCCCCGATGCGTACCCCCTGCGCGCGGATGGCGTGCAGATCGACCACGCCTGCCAGATCCGCGACGTAGGCGTTGAGGTAGTCGTGGCGCTGGGCGACCTGCAGGGCGCGCGAGAGCGGGACCCGCTTCACCGACCGGATGCCTTCGCGCAGGATCTCGTTGGCCCGCTTGGCGATCACACTGGTGGCGTCGGTGTCGGCGGGTCCGCCGTTGGGCGGGTTGTACTTGAAGCCGCCGTCGCGCGGCGGATTGTGCGACGGGGTGACGACGATCCCGTCGGCCAGGTCGGTGTCGCGGCCCCGGTTGAAGGTGAGGATGGCGTGGCTGACCGCCGGGGTGGGGGTGTAGCGGTCGGCGGCGTCGATCATCGCCACCACGTCATTGGCCGCCAGCACCTCCAGCGCCGACACCCAGGCCGGCTCGCTCAGCGCATGGGTGTCCCGGCCGATGAACAGCGGGCCGGTGGTGCCCTGCGCGGCGCGGTACTCCACGATCGCCTGGGTGGTGGCCAGGATGTGCGCCTCGTTGAAGGCCCCGTCGAGCGCCGAGCCGCGGTGCCCGGACGTCCCGAACGCCACCTGCTGGGCGATGTCATCGGGATCGGGTTGCACCGTGTAATAGGCGGTGACCAGATGTGCGAGGTCGACGAGATCTTCGGGCTGTGCCGGCTGACCGGCTCGCGGGTTGGCCACCATGACACCATCCTTGCCTACCCGCTGCACCGGTGTCTCGCCGTAGTGCAAGCCCGTCGCAAGTTCGTCGCAAGTGGGCCGTTACAAGGTTGCCGGCATGAACAATTCCGCACGATCAGCCCACCCCGCAGACAACGACCGACGTCCCGCCGATCCGGGGCCCGACCTCAGCGGCATCACCCTGACCCACCGCGCCATGGTCACCGACACCCGGCGCCTGGCCGAACTGACCACCGCCGTCGCCCAGCGCCGGCTGCCGTGCGGTCCCCCACGCGCCAAGGCCGTGGCCCGCTATGTCGAGCTGATGTGCGAGTCGATCCACCATCACCACACCATGGAAGACGATGTGCTGTGGCCGGTGATCGAGGCGTCGGCGGGCGACTTCATCGACCTGACGGAGCTGACCGAGGATCATGCCGCGCTGGATCCGCGGTTGGACCGGCTGCGTGTCCAGGCCGCGGCCTTCGGGCGGTCCGCCGACCCGGAGCTGGCCCGGCCGCTGGCCGCCGGGATGACCGACCTGCACCAGTTGCTCCAGGCGCACATCGCCGACGAGGAACGCGAACTGTTCCCGGTGATCCGCCGGTACGTCTCGGTCGAGGATTGGGAGTCGATCGAGAAGGCGGCCCGGCGCAGCGGGCGGTTGTCCTTCGAGGGGCCGCGCATCCTGGGGGTGGCCGACGATGCCGAGCGCGCGGTGATCGCCGCCGGTGTGCCGGGACCGCTGATGCTGCTGCTGCGTTTCTTCGCCGCCCGGCACCGCCGCTTCGAGCGCGCGGTGTTCGGCTGACTCTCCCGCTGATATCGCGGCGAAACTCGCGTACCCGGGGTGAATCCGCCCGCGGG
>JAUKNU010000001.1:5518306-5587530 GCA_030499155.1 Mycolicibacterium frederiksbergense
CCGGGGTGAATCCGCCCGCGGGAACCCCGGGTACGCGAGTTTCGCCGGCGAGGGTCAGTCGATCAAGGCCTGGGCCGCCGCCCGCAGGCGTTCGGTCAGCTCCGCCGCGGCCCGCCGGTAGCGCGCGGCACCCGCGGCATCGCCGGTGGCCTCGGCGACGGCGGCCAGCGCGGCGTCCACCGGCCCGGTGAGCAGGGTCCCGTTGTCGAGGCCGGCGAAACGCCCGGAGTACGGCAGCAGCTCGGCCGCGGTGGCGGCCGCGACGGCCAGATCGCCCATCGCGACGGCCGCATGGGCCCGCAGGGTGGCCATCGCGCCGAAGTAGAAGGATCGCTCGATCGGGACGCGCTGCGCCCAGATCTGCTGGGCCTCTTCGGTTCTGCCCGCCTGATGCAGGGCGATCGCGGCACCGTCGGCGATGATGCGGGACACGAAGCGGTGCACGGCGACCAGATCGTCGGCCATCGGGGCGAGGCTGCCGCGCACCAGGTTGGCGCTCACCCGCCCCACGATGCCGATATGCGCCCCGTTGGCCACCCCGTATTCGGCCAGCTTCGCCGAGACGGCGATATAGCCCCGCTCCCCCTCGTCGGTCCGGCCGGCCAGCACGGCCAGCTGCGCACCGAAGGCGTCGAGCACGCCCAGCAGGAAACCGAGCTGGCCGGTACCGGCCCGTGCCACCGCCTGGTCGGCATGCGCGGCCGCACCCGCCAGATCCGAGCGCCCCGAGGCGTCCAGGAACGCGAACCAGTGCGCCACCGCCTGGTAGTCGATGGCGTCGCAGGCTTCGGCCACCGAGAGCAGCTCGGCGACAACGCTTTCCCGCTCATGAGCCAGGTCGGGGCCCAGACAGGCGAAGGCCCGCACGTTGAGCGCGGCACACAGCAGCCGCTGGTTGCCTGCCGGATCCTGCGCGTGCACGGCCCGGGCCAGTGCCAGCGCCTCCGCACCGGCGGACAGCGCCGAATCATGTTCCACGCCTTCCAGTTCGGTGAACAGTGTCAACAGCAACCGGGCTCGCACCTGCGGGGGCTGTTCGCGGTTCAGCACCCGCCGCAGCGGGTCGACGATGGCGTGGTCGATGAGGTCGCCGTCGCGCACCCGCCACACCAGCGGGCTGTCCGAGGCGGTCAGCGCCTGCACCGCCAAGTTGTTGTGGGAACCGACGGCAACCATGATGTGGTGCAACTCTTCCCGCGACCCGATCGCATCACCGGCCTGCGCGAGCGCGGCGATGAGACCGCACCGGGCGGGTACCGCCGCCGAGCGGTCCGCGCCGGCAAGCTCGAACATGCGCACCGCGGCCCGCCATTGCCGGGCGGCCTCCACCGGCGCCCCGACCGCGTCGGCCTCCCGGGCCGCCTGCATCGCGAGACCGGCCGCCGCGGCGGCGGTGTCGGCGGTGGCGGCCGCGACGGCGTGATAGGCCAGCGAAGCCGCGTCGGCGCCGCGTGGCCGCAGCAGGTCCAGCGCCGCGGCATGCAGCCGGGACCGGCGCAGCACCGAAGTGTCCTCGTAGAGGGTGTCCCGGATGAGGTTGTGCGCGAATCTGATCCGTCCGGGCACCGGTTCGTCGAGCAGGCCGGCCAGTACCGCGGGTTCCAGCGCATCGAGCAATTCGTCGTCATCGCTGCGGGCCAACTCGCCCAGCAGCGTGATATCGACCTCGCGACCCAGCACCGCCGCCTGGCGCAGCGCGGTCGCGGTCTGCGGCGGCAGCCGGGCCAGCCGGCGTCGGACCACGTCCCCGACCCCGGCGGGAATCCCGCCGTGGGCGGCGTCGACACCTTCGGCGACCATCAGCCGGGCCAGCTCCCGGACGAACAGCGGGTTGCCACCGGTGCGGTCCCGCAACAGCCGCAACGTTTCCCGGGTGACCGCGGGCAGCCCGCAGTCGATGGCCAACGCGGTCAGCGCCGCATCGTCCAGACCGGACAGCGTCAGGTGCGCCGCGGTGTGGTTGGCCAGCGCGGCCCGGGCCTGGCCCAGCTCGGCACCGGATTCCGAGGGCCGGTAGGTGCCGATGACGAGCACCCGCCCCATACCGAGACGGTCGGCGGTCAGCCGCAGCAACTCCAGTGTCAGACCATCGGTGCGGTGCAGGTCGTCGAGCACGATGAGCAGTGGCGTCCGCTCGGCGGCCTGCCCGAGCACCTCGGCCAGCGCGTGCGCGATCCAGAACGCGGAGCCCTCCGCGGTGGCCCCGCCGTCGTGCAGCAGCGGCGCCAGCGCACCTGCCTGTCGCGGTGGCAGTGTGGCGGCGAAGGTTTCGAGCACCTCGGTCCACGCCCACCCGGGTGGGGCGCCGTCGACCTCGGGGCTGCGCCCGGCAACGACCGTCCAACCGACGTCGCGCAGCCGGGCCGCCGCCGCGTCGACCACGGTGGTCTTGCCGGCACCGGCCTCACCCCCGAGCCACACCACCCGCAAGCCGCCGCGCACCGCGGCGGCCGCGGCAGCGTCGATGACGGCCAGTTCCTCGGCGCGGCCGCGGGTGGGGCTGGCCTGTGGTGTGTCATGGGGCGCCGACACCGGCGCCGGCGCGAGTGCGATGGGATCCAGGTGATCGGCCTGGCGCAGGATGTCGCGTTCCAGATCCCGGAGCGCCCGACCGGGTTCCAGGCCGAGCTCCTCAGTGAGGTAGCCGGTGGTGCGGCGCAGCACGTCCAGGGCCGCGGCCTGATGACCGGAGCGGTACCGGGCGAGCGCCAGCAGGCAGGCGGCCGCCTCGCGGTCCGGGTGATCACGCACATGCGGCTCCAGCACCCGGGCCACCACCGCGTGCTGTCCGAGGGCGGACTGGGCCGCGGCGTGGGCCTCGATGACGGACAGCCGCAACTCGGCCAGCCGAGCCACCTCGGGGGCCGCCCACAGCGCGTCGCGGACCTCGACATAGGGGTCCCCGGTCCACGCGGCGACCACATCCTCCAGCAGTGGCGCCCGCTCCAGGGGGTCGCTGTGCTGTTCGGCCGCGGCGATCCTGGCGTCCAGCGACCACACGTCGACGGCGTCGTCGGGTAGCCGAAGGCAGTACCCGGGGGCGGCACTGACGATCACCCGGGCCGCCGCGCGACGTTCACGGCCGGGTTCCAGCACCCGGCGCAGGTGCGAGATGTAGGCCTGCAGCGCCGCCAGCGCCTTCGGCGGCGGTTCCCCGGCCCAGAGGTCCTCGATCAGCCGGTCCACCGACACCACGTCGCCGTGCGCCAGCACCAGCCGGACGAGCACCGACCGCTGTTTGGGCCCGGCCAGATCGACCGGCTCACCACCCACCCACGCCCGGACCGGTCCGAGTACGGAGATCCGCACCGGGAGGAGATCCTGCGCCGTCATGGTGTGCCGACCCTATCGGTACCGCGGCCGGGCTACATACTTTGTCGTGTGGCGATCACCGACCGGCGGGAAGTGGCTGCGGTGTTTCTCGGCGGTGCGCTGGGGACACTGGCGCGGGCCGCGCTCAGCCATGTCCTCGCGGTGCCACCGGGACACTGGCCGTGGGCGACGTTCATCGTCAACATCGTCGGGGCCGCGCTGCTGGGGTACTTCACCACCCGGCTGCTGGAACGGCTGCCCGCATCGGGGTACCGACGTCCGCTGCTGGGCACCGGGTTGTGCGGTGGGCTGACCACGTTCTCCACCATGCAGGTCGAGGTACTGGTGATGCTGGAGCACGGCCACCACGCGCTGGCCGCCGGCTACACCGTGGTCAGCATCGGACTGGGCCTGCTGGCGGCGCAGGTGATGACCGCATTGGTCCGACGGGTGCGGGTCCGGTGAACACGGTCGCGGTGTGGGCCGGCGTGATGCTGCTCGGCGGGGTCGGAGCGGTGTGCCGGTTGCTGGTGGACCGGGTGGTGTCGGCCCGGGTCACGGTCGCCCGCGGTTTCCCGGTGGGCACCCTCGCGGTGAATGTCAGCGGCGCGTGGCTGCTGGGTTTCGTCGGCGCGTTGACCATCAGCCCGCACGTCGCGCTGCTGGCCGGTACCGCGTTTGTCGGCGCCTACACGACGTTCTCCACCTGGATGCTGGAAATCCAGCGCCTCGGTGAGGAACGCCGGGGACGGATCGCGGTGGCCAATATCGTGCTCAGCGTCGTGCTGGGATTGGCGGCGGCCTGGCTGGGCCAGCTGGTCGGGCGGGCACTGTGAGTGCCGAACTGCTGAAGCTCACCGCGTACTTCGGTGAGCGGCTGCGCGGTGAGCGCGGGTTCGCCGCCGATGAACTGCTCGATCTGTTCGGCACCGAGCAGGTGGCCGACAGTGTGGTGCTGCGCGGTATCGGCGGTTTCGGGCCCAGCCATCAGCTGCGCACCGACCGTTCGCTGTCGGCGTCCGAGGATCTGCCGGTGGCGCTGGTCGCCGTCGACACCGCCGATCGCATCGCCGGCCTGGCGCCCACCGTGGTGGCCGGCATCGCACGCGGCATCGTCACCCTGGAACGAGCCGGGACCGGCGTCGGCGGTTCCGGCGCGGCAAAGCTCACGCTGTACATCGGGCGTCAGACCCGGATCGGCGGCCGGCCGGCGTACCGGGAGATCTGCGCGGTGTTGCACGAGCTCGGATTCGCGGGCACTGCAGTCTTTCTCGGGGTCGACGGTACCGAGCACGGTGCGCGCCGGCGGGCCCGGTTCTTCAGCGCCAACACCGAGGTGCCGGTGATGATCGTCGCGTCCGGCACCGACGGACAGGTGGCGGCGGCGCTGCCGCGGCTGCGCGAACTGCTGCCCGCCGCGGCCATGACGGTGGAGCGACTCCAGATCTGCAAGCGCGACGGGCGACTGCTGGCCCGGCCCGCGACCCTGCCGGAGGCCGACGCCGACGGCGTGCCGCTGTGGCAGAAACTCACCATCCACACCTCCGAGGGCACCCGGCACGACGGAGTGCCCATCCATCGCGCGATCGTCGACGTGCTGCGGGCTCGACAGGCCGGCGGCGGAGCCACCGTGCTGCGCGGAATCTGGGGCTTCCACGGCGATCACGCGCCGCACGGCGACAGACTGCTCCAGCTCGGACGTGAGGTCCCCGTCACAACCGTGGTCGTGGACACCCCGGCCCGGATTGCGGTGTGTTTCGACCTGATCGACCCGCTGACCGCGGTTCATGGCCTGATCACCAGTGAAGTTGTGCCCGCGCTGGTCTCGATTGACGGGGGCGTCACAAAGGGCGACACGAGACTCGCCCGGCCGGCACCCTGAGGCCACGTTCGGTAAGCCTACCCTGAGTAAATTCTCAGGTGTAGGGTCGCCGAACATGGAAATGTCACAGCCCGAAGCGGTCAATCCGGAGCTCTTGGCCATCCTGCGCGACGATCTCAACATCGACGTCAGCCGGGTGTCGCGGGACTCCCGACTGGTCGACGATGTCGGCATGGATTCGGTGGCCTTCGCCGTCGGCATGGTCGCCATCGAGGATCGCCTGGGCGCCGCGCTGTCCGAGGAAGATCTGCTCAGCTGCGAGACCCTCGGCGACCTGGAAAAGGTGGTCCTGGCCAAACTGCCCGTGGATCAGGCGAACTCGTGACGACGGCGCCATGGGGGCTGGCGCAGGCGCTGACCGATGCGATGACGTCCACGGACCGGGCGCTGGCGGTACTCGACACCGGCGCCGGGACCTGGACCCGTCACCCGTGGGGTGAGATTCACGCGCGCGCCGAGAACGTCGCCGCCCGCATCTGCGATGACGGCGCCTCCGCGATCGGCCTTGTCGGCGATCCCACCGCGGAGTTCATCGCCGCCATCCCCGGCGCCTTCCTGGCCGGGGCCGCCGTGTCGATCCTGCCCGGACCGGTGCGCGGCGCCGACCCCAAGCGCTGGGCCCGCGCCACCATGGATCGGTTCGACCGGGTCGGGGTGCGCACCGTGTGCAGCCACGGCGCGCAGCTGCGTGAACTGGCCGACGTGCAGAGTGCCATCGCGGTGCACGATGTCGGTGCGGTCGCACACGCGCAGCGCTCCAGGACCCACACCGGCATGGTGCCCGGCACCGGGGCAGCCGTGCTGCAGGGCACCGCGGGCTCCACCGGAACCCCACGCACAGCACAACTCTCGCCGGAGGCCGTGCTGGCCAACATCGGCGCGCTCGTGCAGCGCGTCGAGGTCACCGACGCCGACTGCGGCCATTCCTGGCTGCCGCTCTACCACGATATGGGTCTGTCCTTCGTGCTCACCATGGCGCTGGCCGGCGCCGAGCTGTGGCAGGCACCGACATCGGCGTTCTCCGCATCACCGTTCGGCTGGATCAGGTGGCTCACCGAGAGCCGGGCCTCGCTGACCGCGGCGCCGAACATGGCCTACAACATCGTCGGTAAGTACGCCGGCCTGATCAGTGCGGCCGACTTCTCGAATCTGCGCTTCGCGCTCAACGGCGGCGAGCCCGTCGACTGCGACGGCAGCCGGCGTTTCGCCGCCGAGATGGCCAAGTTCGGCCTCGATCCCGGCGCGCTGGCCCCGTCCTACGGCCTGGCCGAATCCAACTGTGCGGTGGCGGTTCCGGTACCCGGACACGGTCTGCAGGTCGACGAGATCAACATCGTCACCGACGACGGTGGCTACGTCCGCAAGCACGCGGTGCTGGGTGAGGCCATCCCCGGTATGCAGATCCGCATCGCACCCCACGAACGGTTCTCCGGCGATGTCGCCGACCGCGAGGTCGGCGAGGTGGAGATCCGTGGCACCTCGATGATGAGCGGCTATCTGGGCGAGGACACCGTGGATCGCGAAAACTGGTTCCCCACCGGGGATATCGGCTACTTCCTGGACGGCAGCCTGGTCATCTGCGGGCGCGCCAAGGAGATCATCACCGTCGCCGGGCGCAATATCTTCCCGACCGAGATCGAGACGGTGGCCGCCCAGGTCGACGGCGTGCGGGCCGGTGCCGTCGTCGCCGTCGGCACCGACGGACCGGCCACCCGTCCCGGTCTGGTGATCGCCGCGGAGTTCAAGGGCGCGGACGAACCGGCGGCCCGCACCGCGCTGGTCGAGCTGGTCGCCTCCGAATGTGGCGTCGTGCCGGCCGAAGTCGTCTTCATGCGACCCGGATCGCTGCCCAGGACCTCCTCGGGCAAGCTGCGCCGGCTCGAAGTCAAACGCAACCTGGAGGGCGCCGGACAGTGACCGCCACCATCGACACCGCCGAACCGACCTCGCTGGCGGAGTTCCAGCAGCTGCTGGACCGGGTCTTCGACGACCGGGTCCGGGCCTGGACCGCCGACGCCGAACGCACCGGCAAATTCCCTCGCGAGCTCATCGAATACCTGGGCGCCGAAGGGGTTTTCGCCGCCAAGTGGGGCGATGCGCAGCAGCCCGACGTGGCCAAGGTGATCGCGCTGGCGCTGGAACTGGGCAAGCTGGGGTCGGCCGGTATCGCCGTCGGGGTCAGTCTGCACGACTCGGCCATCGCGCTGCTGCGCCGGTTCGGCCGCTCCGAGCATCTGCGCGACATCACCGAGAAGGCCATCCGCGGTGAGATCGTGTTGTGCGTCGGGGCCTCGGAAGAATCCGGCGGATCGGACCTGCAGATCGTCGAGACCAAGGTGCGTTCGGTGCGCGACGGGTTCGAGGTCAAGGGCATCAAGAAGTTCGTCTCGCTCTCCCCCATCGCCGACTACGTGATGGCGGTGGCCCGCAATGTCGACAACAACCCCGACAGCAGGCACGGCAACGTCGTCGTCATCGCCATCCCGCTGCATGATGCGGGCGTGCGGGTGCAACAGCCCTACAACAAGGTCGGCGCCGGACCGCTGGACACCGCCGCGGTGCACATCGACACCTGGGTGCCCGCCGATGCGCTGGTGGCCAGGGCGGGTATCGGCCTGGCCGCCATCTCCTGGGGGCTGGCCCACGAACGGATGTCGGTTGCCGGCCAGATCGCCGGCAGTTGCCAGCGGGTGCTGGGAATCACGTTGGCCCGCATGATGACCCGCAGCCAGTTCGGGCACACGCTGTACGAGCACCAGGCGCTGCGGATGCGGATGGCCGACCTGCAGGCACGGGTGGACATGCTGCGCCACGCGCTCACCGGGATCGCCGCCGGCGGAAAACTCGACCTGCGCACCGCGGCCGCCATGAAGGTGTGCGCGGCGCGACTGGGTGAGGAAGTGGTCTCCGAATGCATGCACATCTTCGGCGGCACAGGCTATCTGGTCGACGAGACACCGCTGGGCCAATGGTGGCGCGATATGAAGCTGGCGCGCGTCGGCGGCGGCACCGACGAGGTGCTGTGGGAGCTGGTCGCGACCGCGATGAAGCCGGATCACGACGGCTACGAAGCGATGATGGGCTCCGCTTCCTAGCGCGAGCAGTCGCAAATGGCCCCTATTTCGCGGTGAAATGGGGCCATTTGTGTCTGCTCGCGGGAAGAAAAGGGCTACTTGTGTGCGGGGATGTCCTCGGGCGTACGCGGAAAGACGTAGAGCGCCATCGTGCGATTGGCCATCTGGTGCTCACCGAGGAAGGTGCAGCCCACGTACTCGACGAGCCGGCGCGCGCCGATGTTGCGGTGGTCGGGATCGAACATGATGCGCCGGCACTCGGGTTCCAGTGCGAACATGTCCTTCATCAGCCGCGGCAGCATCAGCGGCGCGATACCGCGGTTCACCAGTTTGGTGTCCGCGATCGCGGCGTGCATCCCGAGATCATGCGGGTCGGCGTCATAGCGGGTGGCAATGGAATCCTTTGCCGCGCGGTACAGCTCGACATAACCGATGTCCTCGCCCTTGCGGCTGGTGAGGAACGGCCGGGAGAACGACCCGGCCAGCTGTGCCTTCAGGTAGAGGCGCCAGCGCTCCGGCGGCCAGGCGTACTCCCAGGCCTCCGCGAGATGCGGCAGGTTCATCCACTCCGAGATCAACTCGGCATCGGCGTCGGGGTCCACCGGCCGCGCAGCGTACGGCGCGGCGATATCGGGTATCTGTGGCGGGCCGACCCGGCGCACCGCGTCCGGGATGTCGGTGAGCTCGCGCGGAAGAATCGGCAGTGCCTCGTCAATGTCGATCATTTGATATGCGACCCTACCTAACCGCCCGAAGTTGGAGTGCCCTACACCAGCTGGGCACACCGCGCCCTGAGATGGCTCTCAGGTGTACCCCACCGCGAAGGTTTCCAATCTCCGCGGGAGCATCATAGGTACATGACGCGCGACCCGGTCGAAGAACTCCGCCGCTGGGAAGACTCCGGCGCGCACTGGCAGGTGGTGTCCCGGACCGCGGATCGGCTCACCATCGCGCTGCTGCGGTGCGACGGCGGGGAGGAAGTCGAGCGGCTGGTCTCCGATGACCCGGCGCTGCTGGCCTTCGTCGGTGGTCGGGATCGCTCCGAGGACTGAGCACGGACACTTAGAGTGTCTGACTGTGCAGACCCCGTTCGCCGACGCCGAGCCGGCCGACTCCGCCGAGGAGCAGGAGAACGCCGAGGCACTCGGGGCGGACCTGCCCTCCGGCGAACCGGCGCTGGCCCTGCAGAAGATGGAGAACCGGCTGGTCCGGCTGAACCTGGCCCACCCCGACGTGCTCAACGCCGAGCAGGTCCGCAAGCTGCGCTACCTGCTCAACTTCGCCAAGCTGGCCGACTTCGAACCGGGTGCGGCGGGCCCCGGCGGAACGCGTGGGCGCGGCGACGTGTCGGTCGGTGCGGAGCTGAGGGGCTGGCAGTCCCGGGTGGTCGATGCGCTGCACGGACCGTTGCGCGAGCAGAAGCACGAGGTGAGCGCGCTGACCGCGGCGCGCGAGGTGCTGGCCGTGCTCACCGCGGACCAGGACGCGCAGCGGCGTTCGCTGGCCGAGCACCATGGCAACGATTTCACGGTGGCCGAACTGGACGCGGAGGTCGGTAACAAGAAGCTGGTGACCGTGCTCGGCGGTGGCGGGGGCGCGGGCTTCGTCTACATCGGCGGGATGCAGCGGCTGCTGGAGGCCGGGCAGGTGCCCGACTACATGATCGGCTCGTCCATCGGGTCGGTGATCGGCTCGGTGATGGCCCGCTCGCTGCCGGTGCCGATCGAGGAGTATGTGGCGTGGGCCAAGACGGTGTCCTACCGGTCGATCCTGGGGCCCGAACAGCTGCGCCGCCGCCATGGGCTGACCGGGGTGTTCTCGCTGCGCTTCGACCAGTTCGCGCACGCGCTGTTCACCCGCCCCGACGGTGAGCAGCTGCGGATGTCGGATCTGGGGATCCCGTTCGACGCGGTGATCGCCGGGGTGCGCAGGCAATCGTTCGCCGCGCTGCCCGCCAAGTTCCGCCATCAGGAGCTCGCCGTGCTCAAGCTGCGCACCTTGCCCTTCCTGCCGATCGGGATGGGGCCCGAGGTGGCGGCCCGGCTGTGGCAGGCCGCGGCCTTCATCGATTCACGGGTGGTCAAGGCGATCGTCGTCGGTGGTGACGATCTGACCCGCGACGTCAATGTCGTTGACGCCGCCTCGTTCTCGTCGGCCATTCCCGGCGTGCTGCACCATGAGACCCGCGACCCACGGATGGTCCCGATCCTGGACGCGGTGCTCGCGGCCCACGATGTCGGGGCGATCGTCGACGGCGGGACGGCCAGCAATGTGCCGGTGGAGCTGGCGTGGAAGCGGATCCGCGATGGCCGTCTGGGCACCCGCAACGCCTGCTATCTGGCCTTCGACTGTTTCCACCCGCAGTGGGATCCGCGGCATCTGTGGCTGGCCCCGATCGCGCAGGCCATCCAGCTGCAGATGGTGCGCAACCTGCCCTACTCCGATCACATCGTCCGGTTCTCACCCACCCTGTCGCCGGTGAACCTGGCGCCGTCGCGCGGTTCGATCGACCGGGCCTGCGTGTGGGGGCACAAACGCGTCGAGCGGGCCATTCCGATCACCTCGGCTCTGCTGCAACCGATCTGGTGGGAGGAGGCCACCCCGGCCGGCCCGCCCAGACGGGTGAAGCCGTCGGCGGCGGCTCCGATGAGCGAGGTGCTCTCCGGGGCCGATCGGCCGCGCAACCGGTTCGAGCGCTGGCGCAACCGCTACATCACCTAGAGGTCGCTGGCATCGTCGGGAACGTCGACGGCGTGTTCGGCGAGCGCCTCCAGCGGGACGACCTGCAGGGTGTTCTCGTGGGTGGACGCCATCACCACCGGGGCGGCGCAGCCGTCCTGATAGGCGCGCAGCCAGTTCACCGCCGTGACACACCAGCGGTCCCCCGGTGTCAGGCCGGGAAACCGGTACTGGGGCATCGGCGTGCTCAGATCGTTGCCGATGGAGCGCTGATGTTCCAGGAATTCGGCCGTCACGACCGCGCAGATGGTGTGCAGGCCCGCATCTTCGGGGCCCGTCGAGCAGCAGCCGTCGCGGTAGAAGCCGGTCACCGGGTCGGTGCCGCACGGCTCCAGCGGGCCGCCCAGCACATTGAGTTCGGGTTCGTCGGGCATCTGCCCATCATGCTCCAAGCGGTCACAGACCGTTGACCGGTGCCCCGTTCAGCAGTATCGAGATCAACCGGTACGAGGACGCCGGGGCGTTCGCATACCAGGCGGGCAGCGCGGCGGCCTGCTGCAGCGCCAGGTTGCTGAACACGACAGTGTCGAACGTTGCGCCGTTCTCGGTGATCATGCCGAAGATCCGGCCGGCCGAAACCGGTGTCTCGACGACGGTGAGATTCGTGATCGTCACATCGTCGAGGCGGGTGCCGGTGTTGCCGGCATACAGCAGGATCGCGCCGTGCACGGTCGCCGGGTTGGTGTTGGCGTTGGTGACGGTGCCGCCGTCGACGCGCACGCCGTCGACCCCGTGCGTGTTGTAGCTCCATTCGGAGGCCACGTAGACACCCGCCGAGTCGGTGTTCGACACGGTGATGTCCGTGTAGGTGATGTTCTGGCCTCCGACCACGGAAATACCGCGGCCCCAGAGGGTTCCGTTGACGGTCGGGCTGTTGATGGTGATGTTCCTGCTGATCGCCGCGGCGGGCAGCTAGGACACCACCGCGACACCGTCGTCCCCGGTCCACTCGGTGTACGGGCTGTTCACCACCCCGTCGTAGGATCCGTTGGTCATGTGGATCCCGTCGGCGCGCGACCGGATCACCCGCACGTCGTTGAGTTCGAAATAGCCTGAGCCGTCGACGTATATCCCGGCGCCGGCCGAGCCGTTGATGACGACGTCGGTGACCGTGACATGGTCGGCCATGATGACCAGCTTGTGTTGTTCGGGCGCGTAGTAGCGCGGCCCGGTCTGCGCGGCGCCGAGGGTGATGTCGGTCAGGGTGACGTTGTCGGCCAGGATCTTGACCGCCGAGGTGCTGTCGTTGGTGGCGTACAGGGTGGCGCCGTTGCCGATGATGGTGACGCCGGGGACCCGGATGGTCAGCACCCCGGAATGCCGGTAGGTCTGCGGTGCCAGGGTCAGGGTGTCGCCGGGGCGCAGCGCGTCGAACATGGACTGCAGCAGCGAGGTGCTGTCGCCGGGCACCGTGGTCTGGCCCGGCGTGATCGGCACCGTCACTGTCACCGTGGCGCCGGCCGTCCCGTCCCCGGCACGCACGCCGAACGTCACGGTGTCCGGCCCGGGTGTCTGCGCAGCCGCATCCCGCGCCGCCTGGGTGGGGGTAAAGGTATAGGCGCCTGCGGGATTGATGCTCAGGGTGCCGTTGGCCGGCGGGGTGAGGACGGTGTAGGTCAGCGGGTCACCGTCGGCGTCGGTGACGTAGAGGTCGCCGCTGACGGCGCCGGTCTGCGGGTTCGGTGTGCCGACGGTCGGGGTGCCCACGGTCGGTGCGGTGTTGCCGCGGATGACGGTCAGGGTGCGCAGCGCGTTGTCGGCCATATCGGTGAGATAGATCTGGCGGCCGTCCGGGCTGAGCGTGAGGCGGTGTGACCCGGACTCCGGTGCCGGGTCACTGGCGGCGGTGCTGATCACGGTGCGGGTCGCGGTGTCGATCACCGACACGGTGTCGCGGCCGTTGGCCACGTACAGCAGACTGGCGTCGGGGCTGAGCGCCAGACCCATCGGCTGGGCGCCGACGGTGATCGTGGCGAGCACCGGCGTGGCGAGGACCGGATTGAGCACCGACACGGTGCCGCTGCCGTGGTTGGTGACATACACCCTGGTGCCGTCCGCGGACACCGCCAGGTCGGAGGGTTTGGCGCCCACCGCAATCGGGGCACGCACGGCGGTGTTGGTGGAGGTGTCGATGACCGAGACGGTGCCGCTGCCCCAGTTGGCGACGTAGAGCCGGTTGCCCGAGATGGCGATGCCGCGCGGTTGGGAGCCGACGGCGATGGTGGCGATCACCGTCGGGGTGGCCGCACCGGTACCGATGACCGATACCGTGTTCTTTCCGCTGTTGGCGACATAGACGCGCTGCCCGTCGGCCGCGACCGCGATGCCGTAGATCTGGCCGCCGTTGGTGGCGACCTTGTGCAGGACGGTGTTGGTGGCGGTGTTGATCACCGAGACGGCGTTGCTGCCGCCGACGTAGAGCCGGGTGCCGTCGGGGCTGAGCGCCAACGCCTTTGGCTCGCCGACCACCTTGATGGTGCTCGACGCGCCGGTGGCCCGGTCGATCACCGAGACGGTGTTGCTGCCGGCATTGCTGACATAGATCTTGGTGGAGGAGGCCACCACGGCGGTCGGATAGGCGCCCATGCCCTTGGTGGTGGGTGCCGAGAGCGCCGACGGCAGCACCGGAACCGTGACGGTCACGGTGGAGACGTTCACGCCGTCGCTGACCGCGACCGAGAGGGTGTCGGCATCCGGGCCCGCCGTCACGCCGGCGGCCAGTCGAGCCGCCGCCGTCGGGGTGTAGGTGTAGGCGCCGGTGGCCCCGTTCAGCACCACGGTGCCCCTGGCCGGGGTCACCCCGGACACGGTGTAGATCAACGGGATCGACTCGGGGTCCGTCCCGTTGATGGCGCCGGTGACCGCCCCGGTGGTCTGGTCCGGGGTCTGCTGGATCGGTGACGCGGAGGGCGCGCCATCGGGGACCGTCGCGGCGAGCGCGAAGGTCTCCTCGGACTGCTTGCGGGTCCAGGCCAGCAGCGCCCAGGCCGCCGGGGTCTCGTCGGGCAGATCGGGGATGCCATCGGCCGATGGCGCGGTGGCCGCGTCGGCCGTGGCGGCCGGTGCCGCGGTTCCCGGCGGCTCCGTGACCTCCGGAACCAGTTGCGGTTCAACGGCACTGACCGGGACCGGGGCACTTGCCGGCGGGGCAATCGGTTCGGGGTCTTTCGGTGTCGACTCGACGCTGCGGATGGTGGTGGGTTCGGTGTCGGCGGTGGTGTCGATCGTGGCCCGCGGGGTCAGAGCCGTCGGTTCGTCCCGGTCCCGGCAGGTCGCGCAGCCGGTGCCGCGGACGGTGCGGGGACGGGTGACCGCAGACCTGGGGCCCTGCTTGGCGCTGGGCCGCATAGCCGGTTTCGGTTCGGGTGCCTGGTTCTCCGGTGCCGGAGCGGACTCGGCGGGACTCGATGATTCGGTGCCGGTGGAATCCGGGTCCGCCGAAGCGGTGGCCGGGCTGATGCCATATCCGATACCGAGCACCACTGCCAGCACTCCGATACGACCGATGTACTTTGCGTAATCCATTGCCATGGCTCGGCCCGTCCGCTTCTCGAGAACGTGTGCTATTCGATTATCGACTTCGCGAGCATGTCGTGGTTATTGCCGGATTGTGTGCCGTTTCAATGAACTCGGCGCAAACTCGCTGGCTGAAACCCCTGACTTCGCTTGTCAACTCGCCCACCGCTCATTGCAAGAGTTTGCTGAAATTGAAGAAGGGTACGGAGTGTGCCGCATAACTATGTCGCCTAGGGGACTAGCCAGAATTGCCGATCACTGCGCCATTCATCAATGGCGGCTTGCTTTCATCGTGCCCGGTAATACAGTGACCCCATGGTGTTGATGTTCATGGTGCGGATCATCGACGTGGTGGTGCGTGCCGTGCGGCAGATGGCGAGCGGCTCGGCGGCCGGTATCGCGCTGCTGGTTGTGGTGGTGCTGCTGTTCGCGGCCGGCACGTTCTCGGTCGTCGCGCTCGGGGCATGGCTGCTGGCCATGATGCAGAACAACCATGGCTGGATGGATGCCGTGCTGCCCTGCGCTCTCGGTGGTAGCTGCCCCGCGCTGTGAGTCCGCGCTATACCCACACCCCTCGGTGCAGCACGCCGGTGACGGCGAGATCGCGGTCCAGCGCCACCAGATCCGCGGTGACACCGGCCTTCAGCTCGTTCGCCGGGAGCCCGAGGGCGCGGGCCGGGTTGATCGAGGACTGGGCGACGGCCTGTAGCAGTGCCTCATCGCGCGCCAACCCGCTGTGCGCCACGGCGAACCGGAACACCCGGTCCATGGTGGCGGTGCTGCCGGCGATGGTGTCGGTGCCGGCCACCCGCGCCACCCCGTCGACCACGT
Organism: Mycolicibacterium frederiksbergense; assembly: GCA_030499155.1. GTDB lineage: Bacteria > Actinomycetota > Actinomycetes > Mycobacteriales > Mycobacteriaceae > Mycobacterium > Mycobacterium frederiksbergense_A. The sequence goes on from JAUKNU010000001.1 coordinate 5,533,661, forward strand.
CGACCCCGAGCGGGCCCAGTTCGTAGCGGCCGTCGGACATCCCGGTGGCCGCCATGGCGTCGGTGATCAGCGAGACCCGCTGGGCGCCAACGCTTTGGGTGACGAACCGGTAGATGGCCGGGTCGATGTGCACACCGTCGGTGATCAGCTCCACGGTCACCCGGGCATCCTCCAGCAGCGCGACGACCGGCCCGGGTTCGCGCCGGTCGATCGGGCGCATCGCGTTGAACAGGTGGGTGCCGACGGTGGCGCCCGCGTCGATGGCCGACCGGGCCTGCGCGTAGCCGGCCTCGGTGTGCCCGACCGCCGCCACCACCCCGGCCGCCGTGAGTTGTGCGATGGCCGCCAGTGCACCGTCGCGTTCGGGGGCCAGCGTCACCATCGCGATGGTGCCGTCGGCGGCGGCGAGCACCCGGTCGATCTCGGCCGGGTCGGGGTCACGCATGAGCGCGGGCTGGTGTGCCCCGCAGCGGTGCACTGAGAGCCATGGGCCTTCCAGATGGATGCCGGCCAGCACCCCGGCCCGGACATCGGCGGCCAAACTGCGCACCTGCCGCAGCAATTCGTCGGGCGCGGCGGTCACCAGCGAGGCGATCAGCGTGGTGGTGCCGTGCCTGCGGTGCAGCGCGGCCGCGGTGGCGGTCTCCTGCGCCGAGGCGGCGGAGAAGTTCGCGCCGCCGCCGCCGTGCAGGTGGGTGTCGACGAACCCGGGCACCACGACGGCGAGCTGCCGGTCCGCGGCACCCGGTGGCGCACCGGCACCGACGGCACGGACCATTCCCCCGGCGACGTCAATCCAGCCGGGCCGCAACAGTTCCGCGCCCGTCAACAGGGTATCGGCGGCCAGCAGCACTCAGATGCCCTGCCAGTCGGGTTTGGAGCGGTGGGTTTCGCGGTAGTAGTCGGCCAGCTGCAGGCGGCGCGCGGCGGCATCGTCGAGCAGCACCGTCACATGCGGATGATGCTGCAGCACAGAGCCCGGCCACATCGCGCTCACCGCACCCTCGACGAGGTGATGCACGGCCTCGGCCTTCTGCCGGCCGGTGGCCACCAGCACCACGTGGCGGGCGTCGAGGATGGTGGCCAGCCCCTGGGTCAGGCAGTGGGTCGGCACCGCGTCGATATCGTCGTCGAAGAATCGGGCGTTGTCCGAACGGGTCTGTGCGGTCAGGGTTTTGATGCGGGTACGCGAGGCCAGCGAGGAGCCGGGCTCGTTGAATCCGATGTGACCGTCGGTGCCGATGCCGAGGATCTGCAGGTCGATGCCGCCGGCCGCGCGGATGGCTTCCTCGTAGGCGGTGCAGGCGGCCGGGATGTCGTCGGCAAGCCCGTCGGGACCCTGCACCGCACCGGGTGCGAAATCCACCCGGGACACGAACACGTTGTCGATGACGTTGCGATAGCGCTCGGGGTGTTCGGCGGGCAGGCCGACGTACTCGTCGAGGGTGAAGCCGCGGACCTGGCTGAAGGAGATCTGCCCTGCCGCACAACGGGTCACAAGTTCGTCGTAGATCGCCAGCGGGGAGGATCCGGTGGCCAGCCCGAGGACGGCGGCGGGCTTGCGCTGCAGCAGCGCACTGATCGCGTCGGCGGCCACGGTGCCGATCTCGGGCGGGCCCGCAAGGATGATGACCTCCATCAGCGACTCGATACGAACAGCTCGTCGCCGGACGCGATGGGCGCGTCGAGCGCGGCGGTCACCGAGATGTTCGCGGGTTCACGTTCATCCATCACCACGACGGGCACGATCGGATCGAGTCCCTTGGCCACGATGGCCGGGACGTCGAAGGTGATCACCGGCTGTCCGGCGCGAACCTGCTCGCCCTGCTGCAGGTGGGTGGTGAAACCCTCACCGTCGAGTGCGACGGTGTCCAGACCCAGATGCACCAGCACGCCCACGTTGTCGGCGGTCAGCACGACAAAGGCGTGCGGCATCAGCTTGAGCAACCGGCCGCCGACCGGCGCGACCGCGGTGATGACCTCCCGCGGCGGGTCGATCGCGGCGCCGTAACCCACCATGCCCTGGGCGAACACCGGGTCGGACACATCGCCGAGGGCCACCGCGCGCCCGGCCACCGGGGCGATCACTGTCGTCGTCATGTTCCCAACACTACGAGCGTCGCCCAACATGGTCTTGGCTTCGCCGCTTCTCGTTTAAGCTCCCCGCATGGGTGGGTCGACGAAACGTCAAAGCGGTCGCAGTTTCCCGGGATTCGCGCAGTTGCAGCGGCTCGGCAAGAGCCTCATGTTGCCGATCGCGGTGCTACCCGCGGCGGGCATCCTGCTGCGGCTGGGTCAGCCCGACCTGCTGGGCCGCATCGAAGCACCCGTCATCGGGCCGTTCTTCCAGGCCATGAGCGCCGCCGGCGGCGCGCTGTTCGACAACCTCGCGCTGCTGTTCGCCGTCGGTGTGGCGATCGGGTTCGCGAAGAAGGCCGACGGCTCGACCGCGCTGGCCGCCGTGGTCGGCTACCTGGTGATGGACAAGGTCTTCGAGACCATGTCGCCGTTCGTGCTCGACGGGGTGCTCGACAAGGCCGGCGAACAGGCGCAGATCAACTACAGCGTGTTCGGCGGCATCGTGATCGGCCTGCTGACCGCGTGGTTGTTCGACAAGTACCACACCATCGAACTGCCGTCCTATCTCGGCTTTTTCGGCGGCCGCCGGTTCGTCCCGATCGTGGTCTCGCTGACCAGCCTGTTCGTCTCGTTCGCGATGAGCTACTTCTATCCGATCTTCGACGCCGGGCTGACCAGCCTGGGCCAGTTCATCGGCGGCGCCGGCGCGCTGGGCGCGTTCGTGTACGGGTTCGCCAACCGCATGCTGATACCGGTGGGCCTGCACCACATCCCGAACTCCTATATCTGGTTCCTCTACGGCGACTACGACACCCCCGAGGGTGTGGTCACCGGTGAGCTGACCCGGTTCGCCGCGGGCGACCCCACCGGCGGGCACCTGACCGCCGGGTTCTATCCGATCCTGATGTTCGGTCTGCCCGCCGCGGCGCTGGCGATGATCCATGTGGCGAACAAGAAGCAGCGCAAGGTCGCGGTCGGCATCCTGTCCGCGGCGGCGCTGACGGCGTTCCTCACCGGCGTGACCGAGCCGCTGGAGTTCGCGTTCATGTTCGTGGCGTTCCCGCTGTATGTCATCCACGCGGTGCTCACCGGGTTGTCGCTGGCGATCGCCTACATGCTGGACATCCATCTGGGTTTCTCGTTCTCCGCGGGCCTGATCGATCTGCTGCTGTACGGCACCGCGCCGGCGGCCAAGAACATCCCGCTGCTGATCGGGATGGGCGTGGTGTTCTTCGTCATCTATTACCTGCTGTTCCGGTTCGCGATCACGCGGTGGAACATGCGCACCCCGGGCCGCGAACCCGAGGCGGAGTTCGAGGCCGAGGAGGCCGCCAACCTCGGCGAGGCCGGCGAGTCCACCACGACGGTGGCCACCGTCGCGGCACCGGCGCGCGCCGACACCAAGGCCGAGCAGGTCATCGCGGCGTTCGGCGGCCGGGAGAACCTGGTCAATGTGGACGCCTGCATCACCCGGCTGCGGATGGAGGTCGCCGATCCGGCCAAGGTCGATCAGGCCCGGCTGAAGAGCCTGGGGGCGGCCGGGGTGATCGAGGTCGGCAGCAACGTGCAGGCGGTGTTCGGCACCGAGGCCGAGGCGCTCAAGAACGCCATCAAGGATGTGCTGTAGCTCAGAGCTCAGCGGCAGTAGTCGTGGGTGGCGTATTCCAGCGCCCGCCGGTACAGCGGGTCCAGCCCGCGATTCACGGCCACCTCGTCGATGCCGGCGGCCAGTTCGGCGCGGCAGGTCGGGGCCTGGAGCTCGGGCCGGCGCTGCGCGATCTCGGCGACCATGGTCTGGTTGAGGTTGTCGATGGTGGCCCGCGTCGACGCCAGGTCCGGCGCACTCGCCGGCGCGGCGGCCGGGTCGACCTTCCAGTCGCCGAACAGGCTGTACTGCAACGACACCGTCGCGTCGATCTGATCGCGGAACACGTCGCGGACATAGGCCGGGTCGGCGCCCTGGGCTTGGGCCGCGGCGGCCACGGTGTCGAGGACCTGCGCTTCGCGCTGCGGATCCTCGATCTGCCCGCCGGTCAGGTACTTGCTGGCCGCCACCGGTTCGGCGGTCAGCAGCCGCTGCGCGGCGGCGTCGACCAGCGGGTGCAGCGGGCTGAGCACGTCGGCGCCCGCCACCGGCGCGGCGGCAACGGCCACGGCCGCCAACGTGACCGCGAGTCGGCGCATCAGCGGCTGCCGCGGACCAGCCGGCCCGGCCGCGCCCCGGTGTCGACCCCGTCGCGGCGGGTGATGACACCGTTGACGATGGTGGCGGTGTAGCCGGAGGCACCCTGGACCAGGCGGTGCCCGCCGGCGGGCAGGTCGTAGGCCATCCGCGGGGCGTGCAGGGTCAGCGCGTCGAGGTCGATCACGTTGACATCGGCCTTCTTTCCGATCTCGATCACGCCGCGGTCGGTCAGCCCGAACAGTTGCGCGGTGTCATGGGACTGTTTGCGAATCACGTACTCCAGCGGCAGCTTATCGCCGCGGTGCCGGTCGCGCGCCCAATGGGTGAGCAGGAACGTCGGGTAGGAGGCGTCGCAGATCATGCTGCAGTGCGCGCCGCCGTCGGACAGGCCGAGCACGCCGGCGGGGTGGGTCAGCATCTCGCGGATCGCGTCGTGATTGCCGTCGGCGTAGTTGAACATCGGCAGCATCAGCATGGTGGCGGCGTCCGCCTCGAGCATGAGGTCGTACATGGTGGTCAGCACATCCTCGCCGCGCGCCTTGGCGATCGCGGACACCGTGCGCTCGGCGGTGGGCTCATAGTCCGGTGGGTTGCCCAGGGAGTAGAGCCGGTCGCCCGAATACTGTGCCAGCGCGAACATGCCGTCGAAGAGCACGTTGGGGTCGATGGGCAGGTCCTCCTCGGACAGGATCGCCGCGCGCACAGCGGGTTCGGCGAGCCGGGCGGCCAGGTCCTCGCGGCTGAGCGCGGCCTTGAGCTTGCGGTAGGTGGGCCGGTGGGTGAAGGCGTGGTGGCCGGGGAAGCCGAGCAGCATGCCGAACGGGCGGGCGGCGACCTGCGGGTAGAGCCGGCTCCCGGCCTGGTGTGCGGCCGCGGACAGGTCAAGCTGTTCCCGCCACAGGTTGGGGTCGGCGTCGACCTGGATGAGGGCGAAGCTCAGTGCGCAGTCGATCTCCTCGCCGAGCCGGCGCATCCACTCCAATTCCTTTCGGGGCGCGACGATGTCCTCGCCGGCGGCACCTTGGGGGGCGAGTTCGAACACCGCGCCGCCGCCGGCCGCGGTGGCCCGCCCCAGGGCGAACAGTTCGTCCTCGGCGGCGAACGTGCCGGGGACCGGTTCGCCGTCCATGGCGCGGTGGGCCAGGGTGCGCGAGGATGAGAAGCCCAGTGCGCCGGCCTCGATGGCCTCCTGAACGATCCGGCTCATCGCGGCGATGTCATCGGAGGTGGCCGGCTCGTTGCGGGCGCCGCGCTCCCCCATGGCGTAGGCGCGCACGGTGCCGTGCGCGATCTGACTGCCCATGTCGACGGCGAGTTCGCGGCGGCCGATGACATCGAGGTATTCGGCGTAGGTCTCCCAGCCCCAGGTGATGCCCTCGGTGAGCGCGGTGCCCGGGATGTCCTCGACGCCCTCCATCAGTTCGATCAGCCACTGTTCCTGGCCGGGGCGTACCGGCGCGAAGCCGACTCCGCAGTTGCCGGCGACGATCGTGGTGACGCCGTGGTTGCTCGACGGTTCCAGCAGGTCGTCCCAGCTGACCTGGCCGTCGTAGTGGGTGTGGATGTCGACGAAACCGGGCGCGACGATCTTGCCGGTGGCATCGATGGTCTCGGCGGCGTCGGCCCGCAGCACGGGGTCGCTCGGCCCACGCCGGCGGACCTCGACGATCCTGCCGTCCTTGATGGCGACGTCAGCGGTGAACCGGTCGGCGCCGGTGCCGTCGACGACGGTGCCGCCGGTGATCAGTAGATCGAACACGATGCACTCCCTGTGGCCGGCGTCCCTTCCGTCGTGTGTAACACGGCGAACCCGCCGCACTAGGCAGATTCGGAAAAGTGTTCACTGCTGCGTCGCCGGTCTGCTCCCATACTGCGGTCAACACCCTCTGGCCCAGATCGAGCCCGCGGTCGTAAATCACCCAGACACCCCGTTATCCACAACCCTCACCTCGATCTGGGGCAGAGGGACCGACACGTGTCGGTACCGCTGGCCAGCATGTCGCCATGTACGCATTTCTGGGCAGTGAAGCCATCGCGAGCAGAGCCGTGTCCCGCGGCGAGCTCCGATCTCGCTACACCCGAGTCCTGCCGAACGTGTACGTCCACAAAGGTCTCGAACTCACCCTGGAAGACCGGGCTCACGCGGCCTGGGTGTGGTGCGGGCAATCCGGTGTCATTGCAGGACGCACCGCCGCCGGCCTGTATCTGGATCCGTGGGCTGTCACCGCGGAACCCGTCGAACTGATCGCGCTCAAGAGCAGGCATCCGCCGGGTCTGATCGTCCGCAATGAGCGGATCGCGGTCGATGAGATCACCGTCGTGGGACCTCTGGCGGTCACCAGCCCGGCTCGCACCGCGCTGGACCTGGCGCGCCACCATGACCGCGATATCGCCGTCGCACTCACGGACCAACTCGCCCGGCAAGCCCGCATCTCGAAGGACGACATCCTGCGATTGGCCGAACGCTACCCGCGCTCACGGGGGATCAACGCGGCGAAGGCGGCCATCGCCGACATCGACCCCGGTGCCCGGACACCCGAAGAGACCAGGGTTCGCCTCATTCTCTCCGACGGTGGGCTGCGCCCGACCCATACCCAGATTCACGTCACCGACGGGTTCCGGGAAGCCGTCATCGCCATGGGATGGCCGGCCCAGAAGGTGGGAGTGAACTGCGATTATCTTGCTGCGCAACGCTTTCCATACTTGGCGGTGAAATCCGCTGATCTGTTGCGGGATCTGGGCTGGCTGGTGATCGACGCCCTGCCCGACCACACCGAGCGCTCCATCTACCTGCGCACACGCGATGCGCTGCGGTCGCGGGCTTAGAGCGCCTCGAAGCAGGAGTCGCTCTCCCCGGTCGGGATCGCCGCGTCGGTCGACGAGAACTTCCCGGTCACACCGGTGCTCGTCACCGCGACGCTGTCGGCCTTGATCCCGAGCGGGTAGTTGTCGTTCAGCGTGGTGGTCAGCTCGCTGAGCGCGGTCTGCACGGCGTCCCTGCCGAACGGCCCGGTGACGTCGACGACGTTGAGCTCCAGATTGCCGGCGTTGACCTCCGGGCGTGCGGTGATGGTGGTGCCGCCGGTGGCGTCCATGATCAGGGTGCCCGCGGCCGCGTCGGTGCGCACATCGGTGACGAGGTCGCCGACGACCGGCAGGTTCTCGGCGACGGTTTGCTTGATCCCGTCCGCGGTCCAGTCCAGGGTGGCCGTCACCGACCCGATGGTGCCCTTCGCGTCGGCGGTGGGCTGCAGGTCGATATCGCTGAGCGTGACATCGGCGGTCATGCCCTTGGCTTCCTGCACCCGGTCCCCGGTGGTGATGACCGAGATGTCGGAGTAGTGGTCGGTGAGGTACTGCCACAGGAACGGCGGTGTCACCGAGTACGAGACGTCGGCGGTGTCCTCCACCAGGCAGTCGGTGATACCGGAGAGCACGGTGCCGGCCCGGTGCCGGGCGTAGAGCTCCGCCGCGGCGAGCCCGCCGACCAGCACCGCCACCACGATGACGGCGATCAGCACGATGCTCTGCTTGTTGCGTGCGGCCGGGGGCGGCGGGGTCGCCATCCCGGGCGGCCGCACCGGCGGCGCCGGGGGCGGTGGCGGTGGTGGTGTGCGGATCTGCTGGGTCACCGGGTCGGGGACCCGGATCTTCTGGGTGGGCGGCTCGGGGCGCGGGAGGCGCTGCGTCGGCGGCTCGGGACGCGGTGGCCGCTGGACCGGGAACTCGGGTCTCGGCGGTCGCGGTATCCGCCGGGTCGCCGGGTCACGCGGCGGTTCGGGCGGCTGCGTCGACATCTGCCCAGTCTGCCAAACGACCGGCGGCGGGAAACCGAAGTTCCCCGCCGCCGGTGCTCACGTGCGCTTACTGCTCGGGCTGCTCGCCCTCGACAGCGCTGTAGCGGGTCCAGAAGGCGAATGCGGCCAGGCCGGCGGCCACCGCGACCACGGTCCACACCACGAAAGAGATGATCAGCGAGATCGGGGACAGCCCGAAGGTGGACAGCGCGAAGCCCGCGTAGACCAGCCACAGCAGCCGGTACACCGACCACAGCGCGGTCAGGCCGCTGAAGAGGGCGATGATCAGGGCCGGGGTCTTCTCGACACGCTTGGTCAGGTCCTGCAGCCGGGCGGGGATCACGTTCATCGATTGTCCTTTCGGGTGCGCCGCCGCTCTGGCGTCGTCATGGCGCAAGTACAGCCGGGCGCATTGGCTACCGATCCCAACAATCTGGTGTTGAATTTGACGGGTGAGTCAACCCGACATCGTCATCCTGATGACCGACGAGGAACGTGCGGTCCCCCCGTACGAGTCGCCCGACGTGCTGGCCTGGCGGCAGCGGACGCTGAGCGGGCGGCGCTGGTTCGACGAACACGGCGTCAGCTTCACCCGGCACTACACCGGGTCGCTGGCCTGCGTGCCGAGCCGGCCGACGCTGTTCACCGGGCACTACCCGGATCTGCACGGCGTCACCCAGACCGACGGCCTGGGCAAGCGCTACGACGACTCGCGGTTGCGCTGGCTGCGCCCCGGTGAGGTGCCCACCCTCGGAAACTGGTTCCGCGCAGCCGGTTACGACACCCACTACGACGGCAAGTGGCACATCTCCCATGCCGACCTGGAGGACCCGGCAACCGGCAAGATCCTGGCCACCAACGACCGCAAGGGCGTCGTCGACCACGCCGCCGTGCAGGCCTACCTCGACGCGGACCCGCTGGCGCCCTACGGGTTCTCCGGCTGGGTGGGGCCCGAGCCGCACGGAGCGGCCATGGCCAACAGCGGTTTCCGGCGCGACCCGCTGTTCGCGGACCGGATCGTGGCGTGGCTGCAGGACCGGTACGCCCGCCGCCTCGCCGGTGACGCCGCGGCTTTGCGGCCGTTCCTGTTGGTCGCCAGTTTCGTCAATCCCCATGACATCGTGCTGTTTCCGGCGTGGTCACGGCGCAGCCCGCTGAAGGCCTCGCCGCTGGATCCCCCGCCGGTGCCGGCCGCGCCGACCGCGAACGAGGATCTGCGCAGCAAGCCGGCCGCGCAGGCGGCGTTCCGCGATGCCTACTACTCCGGCTACGGGCCCGCCGCATCGGTCGCCCGGACCTATCGCCGTAAGGCCCAGGAGTACCGCGACCTGTACTACCGGTTGCACGCCGAGGTCGACGGCCCGCTGGACCGGGTGCGCCGCGCCGTCACCGCGGGTTCCACCGACGCGGTGCTGGTGCGTACCTCCGATCACGGGGAGCTGCTGGGTGCGCACGGCGGGCTGCACCAGAAGTGGTTCAACCTCTACGACGAGGCGACCCGGGTGCCGTTCGTGATCGCCCGCATCGGCGCGAACGCGACGACGGCGCGCACGGTCAGCGCTCCCACCTCGCATGTGGATCTGGTGCCGACGCTGCTCGGCGCGGCCGGCGTCGACGTGCCGGCCGTCGCCGCGGAGTTGGCCGCCGAGTTCAGCGAGGTGCATCCGCTGCCCGGACACGACCTGATGCCCGTCGTGGACGGTGGCCCGGCCGATGAGGACCGCGCCGTATACCTGTTGACCCGCGACAATGTGCTCGAGGGCGACACTGGGGCGTCCGGGCTGGCGCGCCAGCTCGGACGGGACGTGAATCCGCCTGCCCCGCTGCGCATCCGGGTACCGGCGCAGGTCGCCGGCAACTTCGAGGGTCTGGTGGTGCGCGCCGATGACCGGCTGTGGAAGGTGGTGCGCACCTTCGACGATCCGGGCACCTGGACCGAGCCCGGGGTGCGCCAGCTGGCCTACACCGGCAGCGGCGCCCAGCGCTACCGCAGCGATGTGCTCGACGACCAGTGGGAGCTCTACGACCTGACCGGCGATCCCGCCGAGGCGGTGAACCGCTGGGAGGACCCGTCGCTGCACGAGCTGCGGGCGCTGCTGCGGATGCAGCTCAAGCAGGTGCGGTCCGCCGCGGTGCCGGAGCGCAACGCACCGTGGCCGTACGTGCGCCGCCGTCCCCCGGCCCCGGAGTCAGGTGGGCTGCTGGGGCGGTTGCTGGGGCGGTTGCGCCGCTGAGTCAGCCCTTGGCCAGGTGCACCAGGAATTCGATGGTCGCGACCGGCTGCACCTCCAGCAGCGAGGCGGGCGGCCGCGGCGGGTCCACATTGAAGTCGAAGAATCTGATCGGGATGGTGCCGGCGACGTCGACGCGGTCGGCGTTGCGCTGGATGTCGAGCTGCGCGCTCGCCACCCGCGTCACGCCCTTGAGCGTCAGGTGCACGGGCACCTCGAGCTGCGCCGGACTGCCGTCCGCGGGGACCGCGGCCAGGTCGACGGGCATGTTCATGCTGACCGTCGCCGTCGGGAACGCCGCGGTGTCCAGCGCGTCGGTGCTGCGGAACCGTTCGTCGCGGCCCGGGCGCCCGGAGTCCATGGCGGCGACGTCGACGGTGAACGTGGCCGACACCAGCTGGGATTGGCGGATCTCGGCGCCGCCGGTGACGGCATCGGTGCGCCCGTTGACGTCCACCATCAGCCAGAGCAGCTGCTGCTGGACGCGGTAGCCGGCCAGCGATCCCGGTTGCACCGTCCAGGATCCGTCGACATCGGTGCTCGCGGGACCGGCGCCGGGCGGCAGCGCCAGGGGCGCGTCGGGCGGTCGTTCGACATAGGTTTTGTACGCCCACGGCGCCACCGCCACGGCGGCGACGAGAAGAACGGCCAGCAGACCCGCAAAGATCAACCAGCTCTTTTTCCTCATCGCGTCATCGTGACAAACACCCAGGCCTTTGGGGTGATCTTGAAGGAATCAGCGTCGCTGCAATTAGTGCAGCACGCTGCGGCGATTATCCGTTTCGCCACCTGGGCAAATATCATCGGTACCGAGATGACCGAGAACACCCTGACCACCGCCGACACCAAGTCCGCCGCCCGCGTCACCGCGGAGGCCGCCCGGCGGCGCACCTTCGCCGTGATCAGCCACCCCGACGCCGGTAAGTCGACGCTGACCGAGGCGCTGGCCCTGCACGCGCGGGTCATCACCGAGGCGGGCGCGATCCACGGCAAGGCGGGGCGGCGCTCCACGGTGTCGGACTGGATGGAGATGGAGAAGGCCCGCGGTATCTCGATCACCTCGACCGCGCTGCAGTTCCCGTACCGCGACTGCGTCATCAACCTGCTCGACACCCCCGGCCACGCCGACTTCTCCGAGGACACCTACCGGGTGCTCACCGCCGTCGACGCGGCGGTGATGCTCATCGACGCCGCGAAAGGCCTTGAGCCGCAGACCCTGAAGCTGTTCCAGGTGTGTAAGCACCGCGGCATCCCGATCATCACGGTGATCAACAAGTGGGACCGCCCGGGCCGGTATGCCCTGGAGCTGATGGACGAGATCCACGAACGCATCGGGCTGCGCACCACTCCCCTGACCTGGCCGGTCGGTATCGCCGGCGATTTCAAGGGCGTGATGGACCGCCGCAAGGGCCACTACATCCGGTTCACCCGCACCGCCGGTGGAGCCACCGCCGCACCCGAGGAACACATCCCGGCCGACGACGCGCTGGCGGCCGCCGGCACCGACTGGGAGACCGCGGTCGAGGAATCCGAGCTGCTGTCGATGGACGGTTCCGACTTCGATCCGGACACCTTCCGCACCGGCGAGTCCTCCCCGGTGCTGTTCACCTCCGCGGCGCTGAACTTCGGCGTGAACCAGTTGCTCGATGTGCTGGTGGAGCTGGCGCCCTCGCCGGGACCCATCGTCGATGTGGACGGGACGCCGCGGCCGGTCGAGTCGCCGTTCAGCGCATTCGTGTTCAAGGTGCAGGCCGGGATGGATTCCTCGCACCGCGACCGCATCGCGTACGCCCGGGTGTGCTCGGGCACCTTCGAGCGCGGCGATGTGCTGACCCACGCCGGCACCGGCAAGCCGTTCGTCACCAAGTACGCGCAGTCGGTGTTCGGCCAGCAGCGCTCCACGCTCGACGATGCGTGGCCCGGCGATGTGATCGGGCTGGCCAACGCCGCGGTGCTGCGCCCCGGGGACACGCTGTATCGCGATGTGCCCGTGGTCTATCCGCCGATCCCCAGCTTCTCCCCCGAGTACTTCTCGGTGGCGCGCGGTACGGATCCGAGCAAGCACAAGCAGTTCCGCAAGGGCATCGAGCAGCTGGACCAGGAGGGCGTGGTGCAGGTGCTGCGCTCGGACCGCCGCGGTGAGCAGGCCCCGGTGTTCGCCGCCGTCGGGCCCATGCAGTTCGAGGTGGCCCAGCACCGGATGGCCACCGAGATCGGCTCCCCGATCGCGCTGGAGTCGCTGCCCTATCAGGTGGCGCGGATCGTCGATCCCAAGGACGCCGACTTCATGAACAAGCAGGTCTCCGCGGAGGTACTGACCCGCAGCGACGGGGTGATGCTGGTGCTGTTCTCCACGCCGTGGCGGCTGCAGGGCTTCCAGCGGGACAACCCGGACATCGAACTGCGGTCGCTGGTGGCCGCCGCGGAGGGGTAAAACTTCTCGCCGGGCGTGGTATCACTGCGGTATCGTCGCCTCATGGGCATGACTCTGCGCACCAGCGACGAGCAGACCGCTGCGCTGCGCAAGCAGGCCGAGGCCGAAGGGCGGTCGATGCAGGCCGTCGCCCTCGCCGCCATCGACGAGTACATCGCTCGCCGCGCGCACACCGCCAAGGTCGACGCCGCGCTCAGCCGCGTCCTGGTCGAAGAAGCCGGGGTGCTCGAGCGCCTCAAGGACGCGTGACCGAGTACCTCGATCTCGACGATCTGCTCGTGATCGCCCGTCGCGCGATCGGCAACGACGTGGCGGTGCGCGATTACGGGCTCCTCGAGTCGGCGTTGGCGCGGCCACGTGCCTCGGTATTCGGCGAGGACGCGTACCCCGATGTGTTTCTCAAGGCGGCTGCGTTGATGCATTCCCTGGCCCGCAATCGCGCGTTGGTCGACGGGAACAAGCGGCTGGCTTGGACCGCGTGCCGAACCTTTCTGGCTCTCAACGACCGGTGGGTCGCAGCCAACGAGGACGACCGCTTCGACTTCGTCATTCGCGTTGCCGCCGGCGCAGAACCCGAGCTCGACGAGATCGCCGCCCAATTGCGCGGCTGGAGCGACTGAGTTTCGCCGCATTTCATCCGGGTAACCACCCGCCATGGAGTCAGCCCACGTCACCGAGGTCACCGTGCACGTCGACGGCACCGACCGCACGGTACGCATCGACAACCGCACCACCCTGCTGGATCTGCTGCGCGAACACCTCGGGGTGACCGCCCCCAAGAAGGGCTGCGACCACGGCCAATGCGGCTCGTGCACCGTCCTCATCGACGGGAGACGCGCCACCACCTGCCTCGGGCTGGCCGTCGCCCACGACGGCGCGGAGATCGTCACCGCCGCCGGCCTCGGCGAGAGCGACACGCTGCACCCGGTCGCGCAGGCCTTCCTCGATCACGACGGGTTTCAGTGCGGGTACTGCACGCCGGGGCAGATCTGCTCGGCGGTCGGCATGCTCGACGAGGTCAAATCCGGTGCGCCCAGCCATGTCAGCGACGACCTGGAAGCCATCCCCGAACTCACCGATGAGGAGATCCGGGAACGCATGAGCGGCAACCTGTGTCGCTGTGCGGCCTACCCGAACATCGTCGACGCGATCCGGACGGCGGCACGATGATTCCCTTCGACTATCACCGCGCCACCAGCGTCGAGGACGCCGTCACCACGCTCGCCGACCACCCCGACGCCATGTTCCTGGCCGGCGGCACCAACTTGGTCGATCACATGAAACTCGGTGTGGCTCAACCCTCGCTGCTCGTCGACATCGGACACCTCTTCCCGCTGCAGGACATCGACGTGCAGGCCGACGGGTCACTGCGTATCGGGGCCGATGTGCGCAACGCCGATCTGGCCGCCCACCCGGTGGTACGCGGCAGTTACCCCGCGCTGGCCCGCGCGCTGCTCTCCGGTGCCTCCGGCCAGCTGCGCAATCTGGCGACCACCGGCGGAAACCTGTTGCAGCGCACGCGCTGCGTGTACTTCCAGGATGTCACCACACCGTGCAACAAGCGCGATCCGGGCACCGGTTGCTCGGCCATCGGCGGCTATGTGCGCTATCACGCCATCCTCGGCGCCTCCGAACACTGCGTGGCGGTGCACCCCTCGGACATGGCGGTGGCGATGACGGCACTGGACGCGCAGATCGTCTACGTGGATGCCGACGGTGACCACCGGCTGCCGATCGACGAGTTCTATCGGCTGCCCGGTGACGAGCCCGACCGCGACACCACCCTGCCGGCCGGGGCGTTGATCACCGCCGTCGAGATCCCCGCACCACCGGCCGGCGCGCACTCCACCTACCGCAAGGTCCGCGATCGGGCCTCCTATGCCTTCGCGCTGACCTCGGTGGCCGCCGAACTCGTCATCGAAGACGGCACCATCGGCGCGGCCCGCATCGCGCTCGGCGGTGTCGCGCACAAGCCGTGGCGGGCCCGCCGCGCCGAGCGGGCGCTCATCGGCGCACCGGCCGGCGCGGAGGCATTCGAACAGGCCGCCGCTGCCGAACTGGACCAGGCAGAACCGTTGGACGGCAACGAGTTCAAGGTGGCTCTGACGAAGCGGGCGATCGTGGCCACCCTGACCGCCGTGATGGAAGGACATGCACGATGACGCTGGCACACCGCGTGATGGGCACCGCCGTCACCCGCCTGGACGGCCCGGCCAAGGTCACCGGCACCGCGCCGTACGCCTTCGAGTTCGGCGTCGAGAACCCGGTGTACCTGCATCCGATCCAGGCCACCATCGCCCACGGCCGCATCACCGCCATGGACACCTCCGCGGCGGCAGACATCGATGGCGTGGCCGCGGTGCTCACCGTGTTCGACGCCCCGCAGCTCGCCGACGCCTCCAACGGTGACCTCGCGGTGCTGCAGGACCCCGCCGTGCATTACCGCGGCCAGCTGATCGGCGGTGTGCTCGCCGATAGCGCCGAAACCGCCCGACAGGCAGCGTCTCTGGTGCGCGTCGAATACGACGAGCAACACGTCGACGCCGAACTGACGGCCGAGCACCCGAAGCTCTACACCCCCGAGCAGGTCAACCCGGACTACCCGGCCGTGACGGTGCAGGGCGATGCCGAGGCCGCGCTGGGCGAGGCGGCCGTCGTCATCGACAACACCTACACCACCCCGCACGAGCACAACAGCCCGATGGAGCCGCACGCCTGCATCGCGCTGTGGGACAACGGTGAACTGACCCTGTGGGATTCCACCCAGGGTGTGCACGCCGTGCGTAAGGAGATCGCTTCGGCGTTCGGCCTGGACCCGGCCAAGGTGCGGGTGATCGCCAAGAACGTCGGCGGCGGCTTCGGTTCGAAGGGTGCCCCGCATTCGCACAATGTGCTGGCCGTGATGGCCGCGCAACGACTTCCGGGCCGGCACGTGAAGCTGGCGCTGACCCGTCAGCAGATGTTCGACATGGTCGGCTACCGCACTCCGACCAACCAGCATGTGCGCCTCGGCGCCATGCCGGACGGCAGCCTGACCGCCATCAGCCATGAGGTGGTGGAGCAGACCGCGACGGTCAAGGAGTACGCCGAGCAGACCGCGACCCCGACGCGGATGATGTACGCCGCCCCGCACCGCGCAACCTCGCACCGGCTGGCGCCACTGGATGTGCCGGTGCCGTTCTGGATGCGGGCACCCGGTGAATGCCCGGGCATGTTCGCGCTGGAAGTGGCGATGGACGAACTCGCCGTGGCCTGCGATATCGACCCCGTCGAACTGCGCATCCGCAACGAGCCGCCCGTCGACCCGGAGACCGGCAACCCGTGGTCCAACCGTCGGCTCATCGAGTGCCTGCAGACCGGGGCCGAACGGTTCGGCTGGGCCGACCGCGACCCCAAGCCCGGAAACCGCTGCGAGGGTGAATGGTTGATCGGGTCCGGTGTCGCATCGGCGGTCTATCCGGCGATGGTGATGCCCGGCAACACCGCCCGCATCGAGCACGCAGCGCCCGGCCGGTTCGTCGTGCAGATCGGCGCGGTCGACATCGGCACCGGCACCTGGACCGCGCTGGCGCAGATCGCCGCCGATGCGCTGGGCGTCGAGTTGGCCGCGGTCGACCTGCAGATCGGCGACACCGCGCTGCCCAGCGCCTCGGTGGCCGGCGGCTCGTCGGGCATCACGTCCTGGGGGCGGGCCATCGTCGCCGCGGCCCGGGCCTTCCGGCATGACCACGGCGAGCATCCCGAGGTGGGCGTGCACACCACCGCGTCGGCAGCCGATGCGAACGAGGAGGCCGAGAAGTTCGGGATGTACTCCTTCGGTGCGCATTTCGCGGAGGCGCGGGTCAGCCGGTTCACCGGCGAGGTGCACGTGTCCCGGATGTTGGGGGTGTTCTCGGTGGGCCGGGTGATCAACCCGACGACGCTGCGCTCACAGCTGATCGGCGGCATGACGATGGGCCTGTCGATGGCCTTGCATGAGCACAGCGTGCGCGATCCGCGTTTCGGGCACATCGTGACCCGCGACTTCGCGACCTACCACATCAGTTCGCACGCCGACGTTCCCGCCATCGAGGCCATCGCGCTCGACGATGTCGATGAGCACGCCAACCCGATGGGATCGCGCGGTGCCGGGGAGATCGGCATCGTCGGTTCCGCGGCGGCGGTGGCCAACGCGGTCTTTCATGCCACCGGGGTGCGGGTGCGCGATCTCCCCATCACCTGCGACGCCCTGATCTAGGGGCTACTCGGCCCCGGCGGAGGCTCGCAGCAGCGGGTAGGGCAGGTCGATACCGTTCTCGTCGTAGGCCCGCAGGATCTCGCGGCGCAGCCGGCGCTGCACCGACCACTGCGCGTTGGGCTTGGTCTTCAGCGTGAGCCGCAGCGTCACCTGGTCCACCGACATGGTCTGCACACCCAGCATCTCCGGCTCGCCGATCACCTTGGCGGCGATGGCCTCATCCTTGATGGCCTCCCGCGCGGCATCGAGCGCGACCTTCTCGGCCTCGTGCAGGTCGGCGTTCAGCGCCACGGGCACCTCGATGCGGGCGACCGCGTAGTCCTGGCTCATGTTGCCGACCCGGGCGATCTCGCCGTTGCGGACGTACCAGAGCGTGCCGTCGATATCGCGCACGGTGGTGATGCGCAGGCCCACGGATTCCACCTCGCCGGTGGCCTCCCCGAGGTCGACGGTGTCGCCGACGCCGTATTGGTCTTCCAGCAGCATGAACACACCGGTGACGAAGTCACGCACTAGATTCTGGGCGCCGAAACCGATGGCCAACCCGACCACGCCGGCCGAGGCGATGAACGGTGCGATGTTCACCCCGAACACGTTGAGGATGGTCAGCACCACCCAGACCAGCAGCACGATCGACACGGTCGACTTCAACACCGACCCGATGGTTTGCGCGCGTTGTTGCCGCCGGGCGGCAACCTTTGCGGCGTTCGCCGAACCGGTGCGTTCGCGCAGATTGCGCAGCAGGGGCGGCTTTTTGGACGAGGATTCGCCGGCGTCGGGTTGGGCTTCGGCGACGATCTTCGGGTTTCTGCCTGTGGTGGCGCGGTCGATGGCGCGGTGGATCAGATAGCGCGCGATCAGCGCGATGGCCAGGTACGCGGTGACTCTGATGGGCACTTCCACCAGCCAATGTCTGTTGGTGTCGGTCCATTCGAAAGCAACGTTGTACACATCCATGCTGTGGCCCGTACCCGAATCGGCACGACGTCAATCGGGTCAATCCAACCGCGCGCGCACTGCCTCGAAGGTCGTGACATCGAAGGCGACAATTGTCACAGCGGCCACATCCGTGTCCGCGGCGGCGATGGTGTCGACGGCCGCGGCAATCGCGTCATCCTTGGGCCAGCCGTAGATCCCGGCGCTGATCAGCGGGAAAGCGATTGCGGCGGCACCGAGTTCGTCGGCGACCTGCAGGGACCGCCGATAGCAGGACTCCAGCACGGCGCGGTCGCGCTGACCTGCGGTGTAGTTGGGTCCGACGGTGTGGATGACCCAGCGGGCGGGCAGGTTCCCGGCGGTGGTCCAGCCGGCGTCCCCGGTGGCCAGGCCGTCGGGAAAGCGCCTGATGCAGTCCTGCAGCACCTCGGGGCCACCGGCGCGGTGGATGGCGCCGTCGACGCCTCCGCCGCCGCGCATGGCGCTGTTGGCGGCGTTGACGATGGCGTCCACGTGCTGCCGGGTGATGTCGCCCTGGACGGCGGTGATGGTCGGCATGGTGTCAGTACTACTCCATGGCGGGTTGCGGTGTCTGCGCCTGCGCCAACGCCAGCACGTCCTCGGCCGACGGCGGGCTGGCCGCGTGATAGGACAGGCACCACGGTGCGACGACGCGGTGGAACGCCTCCCCCTCGGTGGCGACGTAGAAGTTGCCGGCACGCAGCCTGCTGATATCGGGCACCAATCCGCCCTTGGCCCTGGCCATTTCCTCGGCGGTGCCGATCTGCACCGGCGAGTTCAGCAGCCCGTAGAACTGCGTGGTCGCGTTGCCCGGGATCTGGTTGTGCAGGCCCTTCGGCGACTGGGTGGCGAACACCAGGCCCAGCCCGTATTTGCGGGCCTGCGACGCCAGCGCCAGCGTGCTGCGGGTGCTGGCGGTGGTGCCGCGCGACGGGGCCAGGGTCTGCGCCTCGTCCATCACCAGCAGCCCGCCCAGCGGCCGGTCCCCCGCCGGGTGGCGTTTGATCCAGGCGAACAGCGCCATCTGCAGCTGGTTGACGAAGCCCTGGCGCTGCTCATCGGACTGCAGGCCGATCATGCTGATCACCGATACCCGGGCCCGTTTCCCCTCGGCCGGGGTGAGCAGCACGCCCGGGTCGACGGGCTGGCCGGCGCCGCCGAACATCGGGTCGTTGACCATGGCGGCGCGCAGATCCTGGGCCATGTCCGCGGCGATACGGCGCCCGTCGGCCAGGTTGCTGACATCGTCGGGCAGGTCGGCGAGCATGTCGATGAACCCGTCCAGCGTCGGCGCGGGTTGACGTCCGTACTGCTGCAAGGCTTCCCGCAGCACCGCGCGGGACCGATTGGCCTTCTGTGTCTGCCCGGCGATCAGCGCGCGCGGTTCCAGGGCGGCGCAGGCCGATTCGACGGCATCCTGGTACTCGTCGCGGTCATCGACGACGCTCGGGAAATCGGGCAGCGGCTGGAACGCCAGCGGGCGGCCGTTGGAGCGCCGCGGGGTCCAGATGACGACCTCGGTGTTCTGCAGGTAGTCCCGGGCGCGGGCGTCGTCGGAGGGCCGCCAGCCGTTGGGCAGCTCCGGCCACGCGGTGCCCAGGCGCGACAGGTCGTTGTTGGGGTCCAGCACGATCGCCGACACTCCGCGCAGCGCGCACTCCTCGACGAGACGGCGGATCAGCACCGTCTTGCCCGACCCGGAACCGGCGAAGATGGCAATGTGCTTGCGCAGCATGGCCAGATCGATGGCCACCGTCTCGTCGGTGTGCAGGTCGATGCCGAGCGGAATCTGGGTGTCGGACACCTGGGTTTCCGGCAGCGGCTCCGCTTCGGGTTCCGCTACCGGCTGCTCGATCACCACGGCGGCGGGCGCCTCGAACTCCAGTGCTTCCTGCAGCAGCGTGATGCCGTGCGCGGGCCGGCGTTCGCGCAACCAGTCGGTCAGTCCGTGCACGTCCTCGGCGATCAGGTCGCGCAGCGCGGCCATGGTGCGGATGTCGTTGTCGGACAACGCCAGAGTCCGTCCGCCGGCGGCCTTGACCTCGTCGGTCAGGCTCTGTGTTTTCGGTCCGCTGGGCCACGGGTGGTTGCGCAGCAGGAACAGCCCGCGCCGGTCCGATCCGGACCCGAGACCCGTTGCGCTGTAGGCCTTCTTGATGCGGTTCTGGGCGGCGACGGCGTTGGTGGCGCCGACCGCGCGAAACGCCCAGTGCCGTTCGTCGTCGGTGGCCGAGTCGATGGTCTGGCGCAGCCGGGCGTGCAGCACGACGTGTGAGCCGGGCGGCGGGTCGCACTTGTAGGACTGGTCATCGCCGTGTTCCACGATCCACGCCGTCAGCGCGGCGTTCAGCAACGCGGGCACCGCGGTGTCCTCCCCGTCGGGGTCCAGGGCGGCGGCGGTGACGGCGCGGCTACGGTACTCGGCGAAGCGCCGGTCGATCGGCGAGGTGTCGATATCGTTGTCCGGCTGGGGATCCGACGGTTTGGGGACGGCCCCGAAGCGGTGGATCTCGATGACCTCGCGGCGCAGCAGGCAGTCGCGGACGTGTTTGTCGGCGCGGATCAGCAGCTGGCGCGGGGTGTGCCCGGCGGCGCCGTCGAAGGCCGCGGGCAGGATCGGCCAGCTCGGGTACGGCGGGGTGAAGCCGACCGAGGCGTAGCTGGCGGCGAATCGGCGTTCCAGGATGGCGCGGCCGATATCGGCGCTGGGCAGCGGCGCCAGCGGAGCGGTGACCCGGAACCGGTCGGACACGCTGGCGGTGGCGTGGTCGCGGATGCGTTCCCACGCCGAGGGTAGGCACGCCACCACGGCGACGGTGCGCCGCATGGACTGGCGCAGCGACATCAGGCCGTGCGCGACCTGTTCGAGCACACCGTCGGCGTCGGGTCCGGCCTCGTCGGTGCGCGTCGAGGTCTGCGCGAGCAGGGTGTCGATCTGGTCCAGGGCCAGCACCGCGGGCCCGGCCAGCGCGGTCAGCCGGGCGATATCGCGCACGCACTGCTGCGCGGACGGGCTGGTGCCGCGCAGCCGCCAGGCCTGACGGTCCTCGGCGCCGACCTCCTCGCTGGCCTGCAGATAGGCGTCGCCGATATCGCGGGCGCCAAGGTCGTTGGCGGCCAACAACACCAGCGCGCGCAGGGTCTGGTGGCAGTCGCGGACGTCGCGGCGCGCCTTGGCCAGGGTGCTGACGAAGTCGTCGAGCACCTCGGGTTCGAGGTCCTCGTCGCCGATGATGGCGCGGCGGTCGGCGCGGGAGACGTGCGCGATCGAGGACAGCTCCCACAGCAGGTCCTTGAGCTGGGTTTCGCGATTCTCGCCGGGGCGCCCGAGGCTTTCCAGGACGCCGCTGCGCACCGATTCCCAGAAGCTGGCGGCGTCCAGCAGTTCGACGACGAAGAAGAACCCGCCGCCGGCCTGCACGCGTTCACGGATCTGGCCGAGCAGGTGGGTCTTGCCCGAGCCGGCCTGACCGCGGATCGCGACGCCCAGCGGGGCGGTGTCGGGATCACGCAGCGCGTCGCCGAACGCGTCCATGACGTCCTCGATGGCGCGCTCGTTGAGGCCGTCCACGTGGGTGGCCTGTGGGCGCCACAGATCGTCACTGGTGGGCGCCCAGGTGAGGCGAAGCGCGGCGAGCGCGTCGCGATGTGCATCCTGCATTAAGCCTCGATGCTAATCAGATGCTTGGCCTGATTGCCGACTTCCAGCGCGGCGGCGCGGTCTGCCGGGGTGAGGACCTTCTGGTTTTCCTCCGGGATCAGGCTGATCGCGCCGGTCCGGTACAGCTCGCCGAGCGCGTCATCGATGTCGGTGCGGGGCAGGTCATCGAGGTGTGCGCGCAGTTTCGCCAGCGCGACCCAGGCGCCGGGGCGGGCTGTCAGGGCGGTGTAGGCGTCACGGATCCGGTCGGCGGGGCCGCTCGGCGTGTCGGGCCAGAACACGTCGGCCAGGCTGAGGTCGGCGCGCTGCAGGTAGCGCTCGAACCCGTGCAGGATCGTGGCCAGGGTTTTCGCCGGTCCGGTGGCGCCGGCAGGCGGGGCGGCGCTCAGGATGTCGCGGCAGACCCGCCAGCCGCGGTCGGTGAGCTCGTGCACGAAACGGCCACCGGTGCGGTCGGATTCGATCAGGCCGAGGCTGTTGAGCCTGTCGCGGCCGGCCTTCTCCAGGCGGGGGCCCAGCGCGATCAGGTCGGGGTTGGGCACCGGGCGGGATTCGGCCATCAGGACCAGCAGCACAGCGCGCTCGGTGCCGGTCAGGTCTGCCGGGGTGACACTCACGGCTTACAACGTAGCGGGATGTGCGTGGCGCGTCAGAGCGAGCAGGTGGTCAGTTGAAGCGGCCGATGATCGGGATGCGGTCCAGGATGCGGTCCCGCAGCCGCGGTTCCTGCACCGCGGGCACCGAGGGTTGCAGCGGTGCGGGGGCCGCGGCCGGCGGGGGTGGCGGCGCGGGCGCGGCTTGTGGTGGTGCGGGCGCGGCAGCCGGTGGTGGTGGCGGCGCCGGGGCGGCCGGGGCGATATTGAGGGTCCGGGCCATTTCCCGGGACGCGCGGGGCGGTACCGGACTGAGCGGCGCTGCGGGCGGCGGCGGGGCCGTTTCGACGGCCGCCACGGGCTGCGGCGGCGGTTCGGGTGCCTGTGGGGCGGTCAGCGCGACCGACAGCGACACGACGAAGACGACGGCCGCGGACCCCAGGGCGATGGCCAGCGCACCGTCGCGGGTGATGCGCTTCTTGGTTTCGGGGGCTTCGGGGGCGTTCGCGGTCAGCGCGGACGCCAGGGCCGCGCCGCGGGTGAGCGCGAAGTCGGCCTCGGAGGCGGTGATGACCGGTCGATCGGTTTCCTCGGCGACGGCGGCGACGAGGTCGTCGGGGTCCTGCGAGCCCAGGATGTAGACGGCGTCGGGGCTGGGGCGGGCCGCGCGCACGATGGCGCGGACGCGGTCGTTGAGGGTGGCGGCGTCGGCGTGGTCGATGTGCTCGACGTGGATCTCGAATCCGTCGACGGTGGCCACGACGGCCCCGTCGGGTTCGACGACGCAGATGACGGCGAAGTCGTGGCCGGCGATGTCGGCGATACCGCGGGCCAGCGCCGCGGTGGCCTCGACATCCCGGACGGCGACAACGGGCGCGCCGCCGGCGTAGGCGTCGAGGGCTTCGCGGACCTTGACGGCCTCGGTTTCGGCGTCGTGTGACCAGGTGATGCCGACGGCGCGCAGGTCGGCACCGGCCGGGAGCTCGGCCAGAAAGTCTTCGATGTGGTCGGCGTCCACGACGGCGCGGTCGATCGGCTGGCCCTCGCCGGTGTCGCCGTCGACCAGCTCGCCGTGGATGTCCTTCGATGTCACCGAAAGGCCCAGTACGAGGCTCATTGGGGTCCCCCTGATCCGTCGTCCATTGGGGTTGAGGTTACCCGGGTGGCCTGGGTTTATTCGGGTCAGTGCGTTTCGGTGGGCTGGATTGAATGGTGGATCACAGCTTCTTGTGGCGTCGCCGCGCGGAGATTGTGTAAGCGAATGCCCACTTCGGAGCGACTTTTCAGCGACAATTCAGCGCGAGATCCGGGCTCGGAGTGCGGTCAGACGGGCGCGGGCCGCAGATGACGGGCAGCGGTCCAGGTTCAGTGGCGGATCCAGCTGATCCAACACAGCCTGTTCAACGCGGCCGAGAGCATCCCTGTCGTCGACTGAGGCGATGCCGACTGTGAGGTGCTCGGCTATCCACTGTGAGACGACCGCGTTGCTCGGACGGTCCAGTCGTCCGCCGCCTGCTGGCACGAGCTCCAACTGGTCCAGCAAGAGTGCGGAGATCGTGCGCCGAAACGTGGACGATCGAGCATTCCCACGAATGTGTTGGCGGCCGATGCGGGTGGCGAGCGTGGCCGTCGACCGTTTCCCGGACGGCCACTTGGTCGCGCCGGCTTGGCCGACGTAGAGCAATGGCGGAAGGTCAACGCCGAGTTCACCTCCGAGGAGAGTGCGCGCGTCGTCGTCGCCCCACCATGCGTACATTCCCGGCCGCTGAGCCTGCTCCAGATTTGATGGAAACAGTTTTGGTTCAACCGCGTTGGAGGAGTCGGAAAGAGCACCGACGATTGCACAGACGTTTGGGGTCACACCGGCAGCCCATGGTCGTCGTAAAGTTCCTGCTGATCATTGCTTTTCTGTCCGGCCAACGAGCTGTCCAATTCAGACAACAGGATGCTCACCTCAGCACGCCGTGCGCTCCGGCGCTGGACGGCTTCGAGCTCAGCGAGTTTGGCCGTGACCGCCATCCCCACCGCGGCGGACTGACTGAGGCTGGTGCTTCTCGCCAGTTCTCGGACGAGTTGCACCGTTCGGTCGTTCGAAATATGCCGACCCATGGGCAGATTCTCCCTCAATTCTGCGCTGTTCATCAGTGCGCGCACCTTCTTCCCGGGTCGGCCGTGGACATCCTTCGACACCACCACAAGGCCACTACCCGGGTCTGTTAAGAGTCACCCGGCCGCACGCTTCGAGCCACCAGTCCGCCGAAACTCCGAGGCAAAACCCTCGGCGATCCCAGCCGCCCGGCGGCGGTATTCGTCAAAGTGCAAATCGTGGTCGCCTCGCTGATGCCGCGACGCCAACCGTGCCAGGGCGTCGGCACCCTCATTCAGCGGTTCGCCGCAATGGCCGGGTGCCCAGCGCACGTCGATCCGTTCCCGATCGACATGGATCTGGCGTCGGGCGACCTGCAGCGGACCATCCGCAGGGTACTCGACCGGCATGGTGGTGTCGCCGCTCTTCCAGCGGACCACCATGGCGACGGCGTCTTGGCTGTCGGACACGATCGACAACCGTCGGCGTGTCAGTTCGCAGACCGCGTCACCGATCGCGAGGAGCTCGGAAACCAGGACCGGTTGCCTACCCACCGTGGTGTGCGATGAGCGGTATCCCGCCATGCCGAAGTGCCCGGTGCAGGACAGCCACGCGAAGCCGGCATGCTTGCCGCGCACGGAGCCGTCGGTGGCCACTGTCATCGGTTCCTGATCGACGGGAAGCGACTCCACCGGCGCGGAAGGGTTGTGGCGCAGTAACTCCACCGCGGCGTCCACCAACGGCTGTTCCGAGGTATCGGGTCGCTCTATCCACCAGTGGATCTGGTGAGGCTGCCTCCAGAGCGGGCTGCTCCCCTTGAGATTCACCAGGAACCGCATCCGCAGGTGTTTCCCGTGCTCGGCGCGGACCCGGGCGATGGCCTCCAGCAGCGCGGCTTCCTTGGTGGGCACGGCGATGAACCCCGACCAGGACTGCAACTCCCCGATGGCCGCGTAGCGGTATCCGAAATCCACTGCGGTGACGGCAATTACAATCGTCTCGGGTGGGCGCGGCCGGGCGAAGGCGAGGTCAACCGGTTTGGGTCGAGCTCGCGGCAGCGGAGCCATCTACCCGCAATCCGGCGGCAGGTACTGGCCGTGGACTCCGCGCGGATCGCCCTGCTGATACAGCTTGTCCTCGTGATCGGCGCGCTGCGCGAGCATGTCGTGCTGGAACTGCTCACGGCGCTGCTGTTCCTCTCGCTGCTGAGCGGCCTTCAGCACCCAGAAGCCGACGCCGGCCAGCACGCCGATCACCGCGAAAACGGCGAGCAGCCAGGGGTGTTGGGCGACCAAGCCCATCAGGAACAACGCACCGACCACGCCGATTCCGACCAGTGGCCCGCGATTCGCAGTGCGTACCGTCGTGCCGTTGCCGGCGACAGCCACCGACGAGGACCCACCACCGCCGAAGATGGCTGCCAGGGCCCAGATCGGCAGCCACAGTCCGCAGGTGAACACGGTCAGCACCAGATGCAGACCGTGGCTGGTGCCGCCGCCGTTCGATACCGCGACCGCGACGGCCTGCACCGAGGGCGCCGGGACCGGTGGCGGGGTGGGCGTGAAGTGCTGGGTCCAGCGGTGGCCATCGTGATAGCGCTGGCCGGGCTGGCCCGCCGGATCCGGGTACCAACCGGGGTGTGTGGTCATGGTGTCCTCCGTCGATTCGCTTCGTGCTCAAGCGAGCCGGACAGAATGACAGAGGGGACCGACAAGTTCGGCCGATGAGCTCGCGGACCGTCAAGAGCGACGTCTGGGACCGTCGAGGTAGTAGCCAATCAGGTACGCGATCGGCGGAAGCAGGAAGACCGGAAATGAGCTGACGACGATCAGCGCAAGTTGCACCCAACGGCGGCGCGCGATCGGAAAGCCGTCATAGGAGTCGATGTACCCGGTGATGGCCAACATCGCGACGGTGAGTGTGCCGGCCCCGAGCGCTTCAGGCCCCATGCCGAACATCAGCGCGCTGGTTCCCGTGACCACGCTGAAGACCGTCAAGAGACACCAATGCGCTGTGGCGGTGACCTGCCCGCGGTACGCGTCAGGCGGTGGGACCACAGGGGGCGCGGGACTGCCGTCCTGCGGCGGATCGGGTCGGGTGCGGGCGATTGCGTAGGAGTAGATTCGCCCGCCGATTTTGAGATAGGACGTTCTGAAGTAGGCGAGCAGTACTCCCAATGCCGCCACCAGCGCATAGACGACAAGTGCTGTCCCCCAGCCTCGATGCACTACTCCGAATGTCATTGCGCCGGGGCTTAACAACCAGGTCGACCAATAGACTCGGCGTTCAATGCGCACGTTATGGATAGAGCCAAGGGCGATCGAGCCGACGATGCCTATGGCGAGTCCGACCTGGAGCCAGGCACTGCTGTTCAACCGTCTGCTCAGTCCCAGTCTTGGGCGGCGAACATGAAGATCCCCCAGCTGAAGCCTGCTCCATTACCGCGGTCGTTTGGTCAACTGTCCAGGTTACCTCCGATATCGGGGTTGGGTTGTCACCATTTCGGCCACTTCCCTCGTAGGCTGACCCGCGTGGGCAGCACCATCACAAGCACAGAAGCCAAGAGCAATACCTACCGCGTGCTGGTGGACCTGGACGGCTCCACCCCGCCGATCTGGCGGCGCCTCGATCTCCGTGCGGATCTGCCGATGGAGGTGGTGCACCTGGTGGTGCAGGCCGCGTTCGACTGGGAGAACCGGCATCTGTACCGCTTCGCCATGGGTGGAGGACCATTCGATGACCGCAGCCTGAAGGTCCTCTGCGACGAGGACATCGCCGAGGGTGAGGATCGTGGCCTACCTGCGTCCCAGACGTCGTTGGGCGCGATGATGAGTGAGCCCGGCGACCGGCTGAGCTATGTCTATGACTACGGCGACTTCTGGGAACTGACACTGGAACTCGAACAGGTACTCACTCCGATGGACGATTACCCCGCCGCCGTGGTCATCGACGGCGAGCGGGCCGCACCGCCGGAGGACTGCGGCGGGATCACCGATGCCGTGCAGCTCGCCACGGTGCTGCCTGATCCGGAACTGTTCGAACTCGCGCGGCTCAACGAGGCACTGCACGGTCCCTTCTTCTCCGCAGTGCTGGGCGGGCTGGATTCGCGGCTCATCGCCCTGTTGAGCCGGTTGCCGGACAGTCCCGTGCTCCTCAACTTCGTCGCGGGCCTTGTCCAGTTGAGTTCGGCACCCACCATCGTCGACGACGACATCCTGCGAGCCAATCTGACCGCACACCAATGGTTCTTGGACCGGGCGGCGAAGGACGCCATCCCGTTGACATCGGCCGGCTATCTGAAACCCTCTGACGTGACCGCCGCAGCAGCGGTGGTGCCGCAGGTGGCCGAGTGGATGGGCAAGAACAACCGTGAAGCCAATTGCCCTGCACTGCTGAACTTTCGGGAGTCCTTGCAGGCGATGGGATTGCTGCGCAAGCTGAAGGGCTCGCTGGCGCTGACCAAGGCCGGCATCGCCGCCCAGCGCGATCAGGCGGTGTTGTGGCGCCATCTCGCATCGCGACTAATTCCCTCTGACGGCGAAGCGTTCGAATGCCACGCCACGCTGTTGTTCCTGGCGCAAGCCGGCGGCGCGGAGGACGGCCGGGTTCGGTTCAAAGACATCGCCGAAGCGCTCACCCAGCTGGGCTGGCGTCGCGAGGACGGTGAACCCGTCCCGTCAGACGTGCTGTACCGGCTGACCGCGCACGATGTGCTGGTCAACGTTTGCGATCGGCCGCGGCGCCTCGCCGACCTCAGCTGGATCAGTCCTGCAGCTGCCGCGTTGGCAAGGGCGGCGCTGCGGGCCGGGCGTCTTACTTGAGGCGGAAGGCCTGATCGCTTGCTGCCCTCGGCCTACCGATCTAATTACGCTAGTTACGCTAGCGCGATTAGCTTCTCCGATCTACCATGGGCGTATGGAAAGCACGGTGACCAGCACGGAAGCCAAGAACCAGCTGAATCGCATCCTGGCCGAAGTTGAACGGACCGGCGCCTCTGTGACCATCACGAATCATGGCCGCCCCATTGCCAGGCTGGTACCGGTGCAGCCCCTTCCGCGCACATTCGGCCAGTTGCCAGCCCTGCGCATCCCCCTTGACTTTGATGAACCGCTGCCCGAGGCCGAACTACACGCATGGGACGGCGCCGACGAGTCGTGAACGTTCTTCTGGACACCCACACCCTCCTGTGGCTGGTCAGCTCACCGGCCGAAGTGGAGGCCGCAGCCATGGCAGAGCTGATCAAGCCCGAAACCCACGTCGTCGTCAGTGCCGCTTCCGCATGGGAAATCGCCATCAAAACCAGGATCGGGAGACTCGATGGTGAGGCGTTACTGTCGGCTTGGCCGGACATCATTGCCGGCATGAGCGCCGCGGAATTGCCCATCGAGTCTGCCGACGCGATTCTCGCCGGACGGCTCCCGTGGCAACACAAGGACCCATTCGATCGGGCGATCGTGGCGCAGGCACTGCGCCGCAACCTCACCGTTGCCACTCGTGACGACAAGATCATCGACGCTGCACTGGTGGCCGTGATCAGGGCCTGATCACGAGTCCAAACAGGGGAATCTGAGCTTCTCCTACGACAATGCCTACACCGACCAGGCTGATCCGACACCGCTTTCGCTGTCGGTTCCGATGTTGTCGAACCAGCACCGGAGTCAAGCTCCTTTGGGCGACCAACGGATCTCCAGCCCTTTCCATCCGCAAACCGCCCGAAAGCCGAGAGATTGACGAGTGCTTGCATAACATCGTCCACATGCATTGGATGGAACTAATCTGATGGCCCTAGGGGTCCTATCGCGGGACGCGATAGAGCGTGCGATTGCTGAGCACGACGACATCGGCCGGGACGCGTTTCTTAGCAAGCACGGATTTGGTCGCGCCACGGCGTACGCCCTGATAGTCGACGGGCGCGAATACGACCCGAAGGCGATTGCCGGCGTCGCTTATGGCTACGACCATCCAGATGAAGGCACTCTCAAGAACACCGAGTTCAACGGTGGCCACCAGCTTCGCAGTGCCTTCCAACCTGCGGGGTTCAACATCGAACTTCGCACAGCCGAAGGCCACACGGTCATTCAGGGTCTTCTCGAGCGCTTCATGGCTGAGTACAGCGACGCGAAGCGAGAGAGATTCGGGGGCTCGCACGCTGCAGTAGAAACCCTTCGGTTGCTCGAAAAGCACATTGCGCAGAGCGCTCCACTCTCGGCCCGTCCCGACGTGAAGGTTAAATCATCTGCTGGACAAGGCAACTGGGCTGCGGTGCCTTGGATCGCGATGCTCGACAAGCGAATCACTAGGTCGACGCAAAGTGGCGTATACGCGGTACTTTTGTTCCGAGAGGACATGTCAGGTGTCTATGTGACTGTGGCGCAGGGCACTCAGGAGCTCAAGAAATCTGGAAAAGAACACATGCTCTCGCAACTTGCCGCAACAGCATCGCGAGTGAAAGCGTTGGCGAGCAGCGAGCTAACCGAGCGTTCATTCCTGACGGACGACTCAGTCTCCCTGGGCAACGGAACGCTCGCTCACGACTACGCCGCCAGCACCATCGTGCATAAATTCTACGCGCGAGGATCCGCGCCTGAAGACGCGGAGATTCTTCGAGACCTTGATACTGTTCTTGAACTGTCTGACAACAATATTGAGCAGCTATTGCGTGCCGATCCTCCGGTCAGCGTCTCGACACTTGCCGACATCGCTGCGGCGTTTCGGGTTGCAGTCGACTCATCGGGCCTCCAGGTTCGCACGGGTCACGGCGATCACCTTGTCGCCCTTCTTGCCGCTTTGGTAACTAAGCCATTCGTGATTCTGGCCGGCATGTCGGGGAGTGGAAAGACGCAGCTGGCGCTTCGGCTCGGCGAGTGGTTCGGGGCTAGCCCAAGTGGTCGCCGCTTTCTACCCGTGGCGGTCCGCCCCGACTGGACCGGGCCGGAAGCACTGTTCGGCTACGAGGACGCTCTGCGCCCACCGGTGGATAGCCGAGCCGCATGGTTCGTTCCGGATACCTTGCGATTCCTTCTAAGTGCGGCCAACGAGCCCGACATGCCCCATCTCTTGCTGCTCGACGAAATGAATCTTGCACACGTCGAACGGTACTTCTCAGATTTTCTTTCGGGCATCGAATCTCGCGATGCGATTCTCCCGAACTTGATTTTAGGAGCCGATGGCGAATGGCGATTGCGGAGCTTGGACGAGCGTTTAATTACGCTGCCGCGCAACGTTTTTGTTATCGGAACCGTGAACGTTGATGAGACCACCTATCAGTTTTCACCCAAGGTGCTTGACCGGGCAACGACTTTCGAGATTCGCACGCGTACGGAAGAGTTGGCCGACGACATCATGCGCCCTAGCGCGATACTCCCCGCAGCGGTCGCGCACCTACGTGGACTAGTGGGCCTCGTTTTGGATGACACGTGGCAACGGCAGAGCAAGGGACGCGCCCCGGTTGCGACCGCGATGCGAGACTTGCACAAGCGACTTACTGCCACGGACGATGAATTCGGCCAACGGGTCTTCTACGAGGGCTTGAGATTCGCAGCAGCGCTCGAACAGCTTGGCGTCAACGAACGCGATCATGCCCTCGATCACATCGTCCTTCATAAAGTCCTGCCAAAAATCCACGGTTCCAGGCGGCGAGCCGAACCGGTGTTGAAGAAGCTGGCAGCCTTTGCCACTGATCCCGAAGGACCGCAAGAATACTCGTCAATCGAGCCAGAAACAGCCAAGCTAAGTCTGAGCGCAGCCAAGCTTCGACGGATGTTGCGCTCGGCGGAAATCAATCAGTTCGTGAGCTTTACGGACTGATCGTGGATTCAGCCGCAGTGCAGCTTGTAGCCGCAGACGGCGCGTCTGGCGAGCTTGTCATCTCGCGTCTACCCAAGGGGCCGGATGGGCCTGGACTGAGCGACCGGGATGGAACCGTCACTATCAGGGAAGCC
Source organism: Mycolicibacterium frederiksbergense (assembly GCA_030499155.1). Taxonomy (GTDB): domain Bacteria; phylum Actinomycetota; class Actinomycetes; order Mycobacteriales; family Mycobacteriaceae; genus Mycobacterium; species Mycobacterium frederiksbergense_A. The sequence continues at coordinate 5,564,862 of JAUKNU010000001.1, forward strand.
CGGGCCTACCACTTCAAGTTTGCAATCCCTGATGGCATCCTAATTCGCGACGGCATCCCTGAGCTCGAACCGGCCGAGCTATTCGATAGCGATGATGCGACCTGGATGAGCGGACGACTAGTCTCGGGTGAGTCGGTTGGCGTCGTCTCGGTCGTGGTCACCACAGCCACCGGAACGGTACTGCGAGGCCGATTGGACGTACGCAGCGCGAAGTTTTCGGACGAGCAAGCGTTCGGACGGATGCTTGCGGACCTGGCTGAGCTCTCGGTAGAGGCGATGCACCAGGGGTTCGCACCGAGCTCGGGCGAGTTCGGAAGCACCACCGGCGGCTCACCGCGGCTTCTGTACCAGCAGTTCGCCGTCCTCCAATCCCTCATAGTCGGCTCCGATCTTGAGTGGGCCATCACCAAGATTCTGAGCGAACCCCACCGTGCGTGGAGATCTCATCTCGAACCTCGCCCCTTGGGTAGGCCGGTACGAGGTTCCTCCAGACTTGGGAGTCAGCTCGGCCGGACAGGGCCACGTGTCGCTACACCCCGAGGGCCCCTCCCCTCGATGCCCCGCACGTTGCTCATCGAACGGACCGAAGAGACAATCGATACGACCCCAAATCGGTTTGTCCGCTTTGTACTGGAACGGTGGCGAGCGATTGCAGCCATAGTGGTCTTGGAGGCGGACGCACTTGGCGGTGCTGCCAAAAGGCGGGGTGTGGCACAGGCGAGCGAGGTTGTCGCCCTCTTCGACGAGTACCTAACTGCACCGCTGTTTCGGGAAGTTTCTCGCCTGTCCGTTTTCCCGGGTGATAACCAGGTACTCCGTCGGCGTGAAGGGTACCGCCAGTTGCATGCCGCGTGGGCGCTAGTCGAGGGGACCGTAGGGCTTGAGCTGGACCTCGAGGATCCACTCCTAGTGTCGCGCAAGAGTATTGCATCGCTGTATGAGTACTGGACCTTTATACGGCTGGCTCAGACGGTTGCGAAAGCCTGCGGGGGCCACAGTGTCGTCAACGATCTTTTTGAGCCCTCCAATACCGGAATGTCGTTGGTGTTGAAAGGTGGGCAAACGACGCACCTGAAGTTTGAGACTGTCGTCGGAGACGAGAAGGTGTACGTCGAGCTTTTCTTCAACAAGACATTCCAGAAATCGAATTGGGCGCAATCGAGCTGGATACACCCGATGCCACATGCGAGTTGGACACGTCCAATGCGACCAGATGCAAGCCTTGGCATGCGCACGCCGGATAGCGACATGGTTTGGCTGCATTTTGACGCCAAGTATCGAGTCGACTGGCAAACCCCTTTTGAGACAGGCGACGTGGACGAGGAAGAAAAGTCAGAGCGCGGCAGCGGAGCAAGCAAGCGAGCAGACTTGCTCAAGATGCACGCCTATCGCGACGCGATCCGAAATTCCGCCGGATCCTATGTGCTGTTCCCGGGTTCGACACCCGCTGAGCTCACTTTCTCGGCAGACGAGTTTCTGCCCGGGCTCGGTGCTTTCCCGCTTCGGCCACAATCGAGCGAAGATGACACCGCAAAAATTGCCGACTTCATTGCCCGCGCAGTGGCGCACGTCGCGGCCCGTGGAACCAGACACCGACGTGCAACCTATTGGGCAGCTCGCGCATACTCGGAAGATGGAACAGAAGATCCCATGGCGATACCGCCCAGCGGCAACCTGCCACCAGCAGACACCGGCGTTCTGCTCGGATTCGTCCGCACCGAGGCTCAGTGGAAGTGGATCAGCCAAGTGGGCCTTTACAACCTGCGCGCTGGTGACCGGTCGGGCGCGATCGGACGCGAGGAACAGGGGCTCGACGGTCAACTGATATTGCTGTACGGATTCGAAGGTGGCAACTCTCGGCTGGAGCTCTACAAGCGAGCGGGCGATTGGGAGGCGATCACTGGTGACGCGTTGCGACGTCTCGGCTATCCAGATCCGAAGGGCGATGCCTACCTAGTTGCTCGCGTATGTCAGCTTGAACCTCCTGAATGGCTGGACAGAGTCGCAATTTCACAGCTGATTCCCAGCAGCTGGCTGCCAGGTCGCCCGTACTCCACGACCTGGCTCGACGTGGTGTTGTCAACGCAGGATGCAGATCGCGAGGAGCGGCAGGGCTAGCAGACTGGCAGCTCCGACCCATAACGCCCGCGCAGGCCTGACGGCCGAACCACATCCATGACCGTCCGCCTACCCGGCGGTGTCCCAGTACTCCTGTAGCCCGTTACGAACCCGGTCCTCCACACTCCTCTGGACTGGCATGTCCCCGGTAAGCGGGGCCATCTTGTTTTAGAGTCCTGTTGCCCGCGACCTGGGCGGATAGGACGATGGAAATCATGGCTGGACGGAAGCGGAACTCCGCGGAAGACATCGTGCGCAAGCTGCGACGCGCAGACGAGCTGGCTGCGGCGGGCAAGACCCAAGAGGAGATCGCCGGTGAGCTCGAGGTGTCGGCGGCGACGTTGTACAACTGGCGCCGCTCCTACGGCGGGATGGACACCGACGCGGCGAAGGAACTCAAGGAACTGCGTGAGCAGAACGGCCGGCTCAAACGCCTACTCGCCGACGCCGAGCTGGAGAAAGATGCATTGCGGGAGGTGGCCCGGGGAAAATTCTAGACCCGGCCGCTAAGCGCCGCGCCGTGGACATGCTCGTCACAACGATGAAGCTTTCGAAACGGTTGGCGTGCAGAGCAGTTGGGCTGCCCCGCTCCACCTACGCCCGCACCCCGATCGCACAGACACCCGCCGATCCTGATGCGGATCTGAGGGCCACGCTGCGCATCTACGCGCGCGAACACCCACTGCACGGGTTCCGGCGCGCGTGGGCGCACCTCAAGCACGACCAGGGCGCACTGGTGAACAAGAAGAAGGTGCACCGGCTGTGGAAAGAAGAGGGTCTGCAGGTCCGGATCTACCACCCGCGCAAACGCGCCGGTATCTCCACGATGCCGCAGATCGAGGCGGATGCGCCGAAGGTGGTCTGGGCGCTCGACTTCCAGTTCGACTCGACCGTCGACGGCAAGGCCATCAAGATCTGCTCGATGATCGACGAGCACACCCGGTTGTCGTTGTTGAACATCGTGGAGCGTTCGATCACCGCCGAGCGGTTGACGGTGGAGTTGGACAAGGCGTTCGCGTTGTGGGGCGGGCCCCCACTGGTGCTTAGGATGGACAATGGACCGGAGTTCATTTCTCATGTGCTGCAACAGTTCTGCGGCGACCGCATCGGTATCTCGTATATTCCGCCAGGCACTCCGTGGAACAACGGACACATAGAATCTTTCAACAACCGGCTACGGAGGGAGTGCCTGAACCGCAACCACTGGACGAGTCTCATCGAGGCTCGGGTAGTGATCGAGGACTTCAAAGACGACCACAACAACCGCCACCGGCACTCATCACTGGGCTATCTCACCCCGGTTGAGTACGCTGCCCGATGCAGCCACACCCACCACCCCGCGGAAGGCTGCGAGATCGACTGACATCAATCACATACGGCTCTAGAACCAAGTGGTCCGACTATCGGGGACCTGCCAGGACCTCTTCGATCATCGCCAGCGTTTGGGCCGTCAGGTCTGCTCCAATTCTGCTGCGTTCATGCACAAATGGAACAAAGGCACGCAGCAGGGCAGGCAGACGCAGCAACGTCTCCATCGGTTCGTACCTGCCGTCAGGCAAGTCTCCGACCGCGTAGATGATCCGGAACTTGCTCCAGCGCAGCGGGTCCCCGGTACCCATTGCGATCAGTTCCTCCAGCACCTCACCGAACTCGTCAAGGTCGAAGCGCTCTCCATCGGGGGAGGCAAAGAACGACTCCACCACTTCCGCCGCGCCCTGATCGGCGTTACTGCCCTGGTATTGCCGCCCACCTTCGGGAAGGCGAGCGGCCAGCCACTTGACCACGGCCGAGTACCCCGGGCGCCTGTCCCTGATTTTGCGGTCAATGCACTTGCCGAACGCCTGCTCAATCCAGGCGCGCGCATCGGCGGTGGTCATCTCTACCGGATGGCCCACCCATTCCCAAGACTCCAATAAGGCGAGCACGGCGTTCAGCGGCTTGTCCCAGATTCCGACATCCTTGACCGTCGAGTACTCCAGGTGATCGATCAGCACACCGCAAGTGATCTCCCGGCCGTCGGCCAGCCGCACATCGAAGAGGACGTCATCCAGATCGCCGAACGTATCCGTTACCCGGACCGCTCGGCCGACCATCAGGTCCGGCAGATCCTCGATCCAGCGCGGCACCGGATCAGGCCGCGCCGCGACCACCTCTCGGCACCGCTGCTGCACGTTCTCATCGCCGACCGCCATCTCAGCGACCAGCGTGAGCACGGCGGTGTACTCCGGTCCTGACACAGCCGCGGCGCCATCGATGAGTGTGTTGCGATCGGGGCGCTGCTGGCTGAGCATCGCCCTGTGCGAAAACTGATGCGGCAGCAACACTTCGATCATCCGCCCCACGAGGAGGAGCATGTCCAGCGGGTGCTCCGCATACAGTGCTCTGCCCACATACTCGCTCCTGCTCGATTCCATGACAGGGCGCACAGCCCTCCGTCGCGCATCTCGGCGGGCCTGCTTGGCCTGGCGCCGCTTTCGTTTGTCGTTCATGAGCCGGAAGTTACGTCCCCGTCCCGACAATCCGGCGCTGCAAAAGCCCGGTCACGGTCCGGCCTGTGGATAACTCCACACCTGAACTTTCGGCCGCGGCCGGAGGGCGCCTACCCGCGGACCGTTCGGGCATGAGGCTGGGCTGAACCGCGACTCGCAGGCCGTCCGTATAGGTCCGTATACTTCTGGCCGATCTATACCAAACTATGCGGGAGGTGTGCCGATGGAGCCGAGCCCGTACGCACCCGGGTCGCTGCCGGAATATCTGGCAGGCCGTGGCCGTGAACGCGAGCTGATCCGCGACAAGGTATCCCGGCTGAGCATGCTCGGGCGTTCCGGCGGACCCCTGCTGGCCTTCCATGCTCCGCGTGGCCTCGGGAAGACGTCGCTGCTGCGGATGGCCCAGCGCGACGCGCTCGCCGAAGGCTTCCTGACCGTGTGGGTCACCGGCCGAGATGACCGGCCGATGTCGCCCGATATCGCGCAGGGACTGACCGCGGCGGTGAAGGATCATTCCTTCGGGGACCGGGCGAACGTGCTGCTGGATCGACTGGCCCAGGTCCAGGTCGAGTTCGGGATCCCGGGAGTGAAGGTCGGCGCGACGCTTTCCGCCAAGGACAAAGCGGCGGGCTCGGCCGTGTTGGAGAAGCTGCTCGAGGATGCCGGCCGGTTCAGCCGCGCGCATGCCGCCAAGGGGCTCGTCGTGTTCGTCGACGAGTTCCAGGAGGCCCAGCTGGGCGATCGCAAGAGCCTGCTGATCGGGCTGCAGCACTTCGATGGCGCCCCGGATGCCATACCGGTCGCGGTGATCGCCGCCGGCCTGCCCTCGTTGCCTCCGGCGGTGACCGAGGCGGCCACCTTCGGCGAGCGGTCCCGGTTCGTCGAACTCGGCTTGCTCACCGACGTCGCCGTTGCCGAGGCGATCCGGTTGCCCGCTGAGCATCACCGGGTCATCTGGTCTGACACGGCGATCATGGCCGCCATCGAGCTCGCCGCCGGCTACCCGCACAAGGTGCAGCTCATCGGCGACTCCACCTGGGAGATCGCCCGTCCCACCGCCGGGAGCACGATCAACGTGGGTCACGTCCGGCGGGCCGAGGAGGAGATCGAGGACCGCATGACGGGCCTGTTTCGTACCCGTCTGACCCGCGTCACACCCGAGCAGCAGCGCTTCCTGGCGGCCATGGCCGAAGTCGGGGACGGCCCGGTGGAGCGCGCGGCGATCGCCGCCGAACTCGGGGTGGCGACGACCGCGGTGAGCCGACCCCGGCAGCAGCTGATCGACGGCGGCTATATCGAGGCGGTTGGGCGTGGCAAGCTGCGGTTCACCATTCCCGGGTTCGCGGCCTACGTCCGCGCCAATGGTTGACGCGCCGGTCTGCCTGCGGTCACGGCGGTTTCGCGACGGCGATCCATCACCCCGTTTCGTTCACCCCACGCTGCTGCCGACCCACACGTAGTGGGCCGGATCAATTCGCGTCTCCCCCGACCACCGGTACGCCGTCAACGCCCCGCCCTTGACCGCGCTGAAGTCCACGCACGCGGCGTAGTCGGTCCAGTCGTGCAGATGCCGCGGCGAACCCTGCCGCCAGTAGTGCCCGTAAAACACCGGCACCTTCCCCTCGTATACGAAGTCCTGCATCACCTCCACCTCCGGCAGCGCCGGATACGGCTGATGGTCCTCGGTGGTGAAGGTGCTGCTGATCTCGGCGAGGTCGGCCAGCGTTGTCGCTGTCTCGTTCCACCACCGCAGCCGGGCGGCACCGCGGGAGTGCCCGTCCTTGTCGAGGTAAGGCGGCTGACGATGCTCAAGCAGACTGATCTCGGGTCCCTTGAGCAGCGTCTCCACCGCCTCATATATCGGGTCGCCCTTCGTCGACGCCCGCACCAGCTGCTCATCGGTGCTGATCCGGTCATCGCCGAGCGCCGCCATCGACGCCTCATGCCAGCAGGCATGCACCACCCGGATCCCACCGAGGTCCAGCCACAGCGGCTGGGTGCGGAACCACGCCAGATACTCGGCACGCGCCTCCCCCGTTACCTGCTCCAGAAACTCCGCATGCTGTCTCTCATTCTTCGCCGCGTCCGGATTATCGGGATCGTCATGCGGCCGTAGGTACTTGCCCGAGCCGCGCGGCCACTCAGTGGCGTACGCCAGCGCGTTGAACTCGTGGTTTCCCAACACCATTCGCGCGCTTCCGGCGTCGACCATCGCCTTGACGATCTGCAGCACCCGCAGCTGAGCGGGCCCGCGGTCGATGAGGTCGCCGACAAACACGGCCGTGCGGTCGGGGTGCCGGTAGGCGCCGTCGCGGACGGCGTAGCCCAGCTGGGCAAGCAATGCCTCGAGTTCGTCGGCGCAGCCGTGGACATCGCCGATTACGTCATACCTATTCATCGGTACCTCCTTCGTCCGCCCCGTCAAAGGCGGTCCATCAGTGGTGTGTGCCGACCATCGCCTCGCGCCGATGAGCTCGGCGGGCAGGTCTGGAATCTGTCTTCAGGATATCGCGGGACACCGACATGTCGGAGTCGAGCCGTATCCTCGGACACAGCTCACGAGCGGACGACTGCTTGGGTACCTGGCCCGTCGTCCCGGCAACCGCGCGCCGCCGCACGGTGCCCCAGGGGAAGAGCGGGCACGTCAGTGCAAGCGGTGGGCGTCCGAACGCGGCGCTGCCAGGAACGGCGAACGATGACTGATCAACCCCTGACACCGGCGGATGCTGCTCTGCGCGAACGCATCACCGAACTCTCGGTACATATTCCGTGCGGCGGCCTGCGCGGACCGGTGCAGCGCACGTTGTGGCAATCCTGCCGCCACGAAGACTCCCCGCAGAAGTGGGAGGGTATCGACGTCTCGCGTCACTACGACCTGTGCATCGTCTGCTTCCGCGCCACGGCAGGCGGAATTTCACGGTGGTCGTGGCTGGCCTGCGCGGACTGCCGCTCCGTCAACGACGCGATCGCCCAGGTGTGGGGATTCCGACCGTTCGCGCTGGGCCGGCACAGCCTGATGAACGGCATTGGGTTGCGCGGTGGTGCGTCGCCGGAAGTTCAACAGCGCCAAGCCGAACGGCTCAGCGAGTTCGCCGGCGGTGACTGGCGCCTGAAAGGTTGGCGCGATCACGAGTACCGGCTGATGGCGGCACGATTCGAACCCGACGCCGATGTCCCACTGCGGGAGTGGCAGCAGGCCTGGCCGCCCGGACCGGCTGCCTCACGGGAGGCGTTCGCGCTGCTGATCGGTCCGACGTTTCCTTTGGACCGCCCGTGAGGGTCAGCCCGCGACCTGACCCAACCAGTCCGAATTCCCATCGATGGGCTGCCCGTCGATCAACACCAGTGGAACCCCCGGCTCCGGAAACTGGTGCAGCAGAGCGAGGTTGTTGGCCGCGATCACCCGCGCGTCGTAACCGATCGGCAGGCCGATCCTGATGAGGTCGAGGGCGGCCGGTGGGGCTCCCGCACCGGCTGCCAGATCAGCCAGCTGGTTGTTGTCCAGATCGGTGGAGCCACCTTCGTGCGGCTGGTGCTCGGCGGAGAAGATCTGCTGCACGAAACGCCATGTGACATCGCTGGACTGTGACTGCCCAGCCACGACGAACGCTGCGTAGATGGCCCGGCTGTCGTATGTGCCGCTGGCCGAATACTTTTCGAGGAAGTTCACCAACCGCAGGTTGACATGCAGCGAGCCGTTCTCGATGCGCTGCCCGATATCGTCCCCCTGTTTCTGGATCAGCTGACCGCTGAACGGGCACAGCGGATCCAGATACAGATCGACCTGCCCGACCGCATGCGGGTCACCGATGGAGATCACATCGCCGGCAGGCGCCGCGACCGCCGCATGCGCGAAGCCCGCGGCCGGCGCTAACAGCAGCGCCGCGACCACGGCGAGAATTGCCCCGACGGCGCGCATCGGCCGGTCCACCCAGGTTCGGTCCATGACACCCATCATGCCGGGGCGAACGGGCCCTGCATCGTCAGTTGACGAGGAGACCGTTGCAGATGCTCGTATCGACATCTCCGTCGCCGCGCCACCCATCGATCGGTCCGAGCACCGCCAACGTGCGTACCCGAGCGACCAGTGACCTGTCGTACCCGTCCGACACAATCCGGACATGAGCCGACACAACCGCCAGAAGCGCGCGGCCAAGCAGAAGGCCCGCCGCCGCGCCTCATTTCAGCATGACCACCGCGAGCCCGAACCGGGCCACGACCGCATCGTCCTACTCGACCACCTCGTCGCGGCGTTGTACGCCTCGGCGAACTGTCCCGAGCATGACGCCGATGTCCACGCCGCCGAGCTGATCCAGGAGTTTTCCGGCTGGACCCGTGACCTCGATACCGCCGCCGAAGTCGCCATGGCCGGTGCCGTCGGCCGGGCGTGGGAGGCGGGCTGGTCGCCGAGTGACCTCCACGAGCTTGTTCGCCGCCACCTCGATGCGTCGGCGACCGACTATCTGGCCGAGGCCATCGTGCGTGAGTCTGCCCAGTACGCCACCGCAACACTGCACCCGCGATGGCGGGCGGACCTCAATGCGCTGTCTCCGGGGATCGATCCCACCGCCCACGCGCCGCAGATGTGGGACTGGGCCGACCGACGCGCGGTCAGTAATCGCGCGGCCTTGGCGGTGGTGCTGAACGCGCTCCGATTCCTGGGGCGGCTTCCGGTCCTGGAGCCGTTGCTGCCCTTGCCCGGCGCGAGCCGGCACGCCGCGGTGGTGGTCGGCGAGGCCGACGCCAAGGCGCTCGGCCGAGTGCGCGGACTGCTCGCCAAGGCCGAGGCCACCAGGTTTCCCGAGGAGGCCGAGGCTCTTTCGGCCAAGGCGCAAGAACTGATGAGCAGGTACTCGCTGCACCACGCCATCAACAACCACGAGGCCGGCCGCACGGCAGAGGCGGCCGCGCGGCGGCTCTGGATCGACAACCCCTACGCCCGCGCCAAGGCGACGCTGGTGCAGGCGGTGGCGACAGCCAATCGGTGTCGCATGGTGTGGGCGGAGAAGCTCGGATTCGTCACCATCGTCGGCGCCGATGCTGACCTGGAATCCGTTGAGCTGCTGACCACGTCGCTGCTGGTGCAGGCCAACCGGGCCATGCTGGCCGCGGGACGCCAAAACGCCGGTGGGCAGGCCAGAACGAGATCATTCCGTCAATCGTTTCTCGTCTCCTATGCCCTCCGCATCGGCGAACGTCTCACCGTCGCCAGTTCGGCCGCCGCCGCCGACGTCGGTCACGACAAGCTGCTACCGGTCCTGGCGGCGCGCCACCAGGCAACTGAGGACCTCGCCGACCGACTCTTCCCCGGGGCAGTTGCCCGCGCGGTGTCGGCGTCCAATATCGCCGGGCTGGCGGCCGGGCGCGTCGCTGCCGACCTTGCCCAGCTGGATGTCCGCACACGGATAGCGGGCTAGCACGATCATGCCTTCAGCCCGTCGTTCACGCCGAGAAGGCGACAGCCGAGCGGCGGACGTCAGAGTTTCTTGGCGTCGAGTGCCTTCATCAACGATGGCCGTCGGCCGTACTCCCGCCGGATCTCGGCCATGAAGACCGCGAAATCGGCACTGCGTCCGCCCTTTTCGTACAGCTTCGCCATGGTGGCCAGCGTCGCGGCGATATCGGGATAGATCTTGGAGTTGGGATACCGCAAATCGTCCGCCAGCTTCGGGCGGTACAGGTCGGCCGCGGCGACGGGTCGAGCGTCGGCACCGCGTTGCGCCAGTTCCTTCCAGGCCCAGCCCGGGCCGTAGCGATCTGCGGCCTGCCAGGCGGCCTCGATATCACCCTCACTGAGCCACAGCTGCACCAGCACCGCGCCCTGGGCGAATCGGTCCACGGCGAGTTTCTCCGCATGATCGAGCGCCCATGCCCGTTCGGTGTCGGCGCGATCGATGTCCGCAGCGAAGTCCAGCAGCGCGCGGTAGGTGGGAACCGAAGGCTGCCGGACAAAGTCGGCCCGCATGACATCGAGAGCGTCATCGAGCCGGCCCAGCCTCAGGTAGGTCTGCGCAACGGCATCGGGGCTCAACCAGAAGTCATTACCGCCACCGCGGCTGGAGACCCGTCCCTCTACAACGGCACGATGAATCGCCCCGGGTTCGATGCACACGTGGTTACTGGTGTGCAGCCGCGGATGGGGCTGTGATTGCAGCGTAGTGGTTGGCTTCGTATTCGATTGGTGGGATGCGACCCAGGCGGTGTATGAGGCGGTCGGTGTTGTACCAGCCGACCCAGTCGGCGGTGAGCAATTCGACGTCGGTCAGCCGGTGCAGCGGGCCGCGTCGAAATGGTGAGTCGTCGCGGACGGCTTCGTTCTTGTACAACCCGATCGTCGTCTCGGCCAGGGCGTTGTCGAAGGCGTCGCCCACCGAGCCGATCGAGGGCACCAGCCCCGACAAGGTCAGGGTTTCCCCAAGGCGTACAGACGTGTACTGCGAGCCGGCATCGCTGTGGTGAATAGTGTTGCCCGACAGTGGGTTACCTTCCCCGATGCGGAGTTGCGCGGCGTGGCGGATCGCCCGGCGCACGAACGCATCGCTCTTGCCCGCCGAGCAGGTCCAGCCCACGATGCGACCAGCGTAGGCGTCGATCGCGAACGCGGTGTAGACGAACACCCCGCTGGCCAGCCGGACGTAGGTGAAGTCCGCGACGAGCAGCATGTTGGGTGCAGGCACCCGGAATTGACGCTTGACCAGATCGGCGGCACGCGCTGCGGCTGGATCGGCGATCGTAGTGCGGACCTTCTTGCGGCGGGTGACCCCGCGCCAGCCGTTGGCACGCATGAGGCGCTCCACGGTGCAACGGGCCACCATGATGCCCTGACGCTGCAGGTGAGCCCACATCTTGGTGGCCCCGTACAGCGACTCGGGTGTGCGGCGGCCGTGCTCGTCGGGCTCGTAATGGCCGGCCAGCACCTCGGTGATGACCGTATCCCACAGCGCCCGCGCTGATGGGGGTCTCGACAACCAGGCGTAGAACGTTCTCGGGGCGATCGTGACGCCGTGCTCGGTGAGCACGCGGCAGATCGGAGCGACCCCGAACCGAGCACGATGCTCGGCGATGAACGCACAGATCAACGGTGTCGCGGGTCGCTCTCCCGCGCGAAGAAAGTTGTTGCGGCTTTGAGGATTTCGATGGTTTCCTCGAGCTCGCGGTTCTTGCGTTTGAGTTCCCGGTTCTCCCGTGCGATCTCGGAGGGCACCCCGTCGCGGACCCCGGCATCAACCTCAATTTGAGTGATCCACCGGCGCAGCGTCTCCGGCGCGATACCCAGTCGCTTGGCGACCGCAGCCACGCAGGCCGTCCGGGTGTCGTACTCCTCGGCATGGTCGGTGACCAACCGCACCGCCCGGGTCTTGAAATCGTCGTCGTACTTCTTCGGCATGATGCGAACTACCTTCCCTCGAAAGAAGGTGTGCATCAAACACGGGGCGATTCACGATCCATCCAGGCCACCGCGTCATCGGCGCGGCCAACCGCCCGCAGTCGGTCGATGATGGCGCCGTACTGCGGATGTTCCGGATGATTCAGCACCTCGATGGCGCAATCGACGTCTCCGTCGTGGTCGGCGAGTTCCAGCCGCATCGCATCGACGTCATGCCGCTGCCATCGATCGATGCCCGCAAGTCTTTGATCAAGTGCCGCAACCGCATCGCGGTACGTCGACAGTGCCGGCTCATCGAACGCATCGACGAAGTCCGCCAACACCACGTGCGGCCATCCCGGCGAAGTGGCGCGAAACGTCACCAGCCATTCGGCAAGTTGAACGGGGTCAGGCACACCCTGCCGACAGGCCCGTGCATACAGATCAGCGGCTCGTTGGCATTCATCACCGATGAAACCCGACGAATCGTCTACCTGCTCGACGAGGTCGCGCAGCTCGGTCATCGCGAGCAGCAAGGCCGGCTGGACGATCTCGGCAGCGCCACTGTCCAGGCGTGCTTCGAGTTCGTCGAGCACCTCGCCGGCCGCTGCCGCGACGGCATAGGACTGCCGATAGTCGATGAAACCGCGGAAGGACAGGGCATTTCGCACATAGTTCTGCAGCTCGACCTCCCCTCCGCTGGCAGCGGAGCGGACCTCCAAGAGATCTCGCACCCCGGAATCTCGTTGGGCCAGCGATATGACGAAATCGCGTAGCTCGTCGATGTCCATGCTGCGCACCGCGGCCTCAATCGCATCGTCGGCGGTGTTGTTGACTGGCACCCGCCCAGAATCGATCGCGGCGAGCCCGACCGCGACCAGATGCTTGCAGAAGTAGCCTTCGTCGTGATGCGCGCAGGTGCACCACCCCTGCAGACCGGGGCCCGACCAGTCGAGCTCGACGGTGTAGACACGCTTGGCCTGGATCGACGCGGACGCCTTGGTCGCGGTGGTGCGCAGCCCTCGGACATATTGAACGTAGTCCTCGCCGCGGGCGAAGACGGTATGCCCGGCCACGGTGAGCAGAGCCTCTTCGGACAATGGCACGTCACCATGGTGCCTGATCAGCCTGCCCAAGCGATCACTTTGCGCTGACGGCGTGTGCCACTCGCACTTCTCCGCCGTGGCGGCAGAGTCAACGCCCGGGGCATGAACACGTAGTCCTTGGCCAACTGACAGGTCGCCTGTCCGGAAAATAGCCCATCAACGTGGCACCAAGATCCCAGCACTAACTGAGATCGAATCGTCCATCGCGGAACCGCTCATCGACCCTCGAATCGACCAACTCCATCCGGTCCTCTGGATGTAGCCAGTAATGCCGCACCAACCAGTACACGGCCACACCGCGGGGAACGTACAAATTGAGGCCGCCAACGACCTTCTCGCTGCCATCGCGCAGGCACAGCACGACCGACCTGCCGGCTCTTTTGCCGTCCTTGGTCTCGGAGTGATCCTTGATGCCGACAATGTCATCCCATTCCACCGCCCAGGTTTTGATTACATCGGCGATCTCGACCATTGCCGGACTGAGCCTGACGTATCCCACTCCTCCGCGCCGCACCCAGCTGGTCAGCCCGATGACCGCAAACACGGCAGCTGCCAGGAACAGCGGGGGCGAGAAGATTTGGAGCCCTCGCGTCATGGGAATGTCGATCGCACCGCGCGGTATGAAGAACGCGAGAAGCAGTGCCGAGGGGACGATCACCGCGAGCCCCGTCAAATACAGCATGGTGAACCGCTTATCCGGCCACACGGTGAACCCGGTTGCGTCGCTGGAGGTCCGCGTCTTCGTCTTGCCGGCTGCCGCCAGGAGAAGCACGGCCATCATCAGGACTGGAAACGTCATGAAGCCGAAAATCAAACCCGTCGTCAGATAGTTGCCCCGCAGTCCGGCGAGGATTCCTCGGACAACGAAGTAGGCCACCCCCACAGACATGATGGGTCCCGCCCACAACACGTACCTGCCGGATTCCGCCCAGTTCGCCGGCTTGGGGAGATTCAGTTCGGACACAACGCCTCCCCAACAAACTCGCCCATCTCTATGCCCCCGAAACCTCCGACAAGGCCACCTGCAACGGCGAATACCGGGACGGCAGCTGGCGCGAACGGACCCGTCGCGAGACCCAACGCCGCACCGCCTTCTGCCAGAGCCCAACCGCCGCCACCACCGGCAGCAAGTTGATCGTTCCGGCTCACCCGTTGGGCGCAAAGTAGAACGGTTCCCAGTAGCCCATCTCGGCGATCGACACGACTCCGAGTCTGCGGATGCGCAGTGACTGGCCCGGGCACCGCTCTTCGACCGTGACGTCGAAGCGGTAGGTCGAAGCAGCCGAGGACACCCCCGGAACCTGTTGTCCCCGTTGCTCCCCACGATCCTGCACCGCTGCCAGTTCGTAAGTGCAGTCCGTCGCCGGCATGGCCGCTTCGATGGAGTCACGCTGCTCGGGCGACAGTCCGCCTTTCAAACGTAGAAGCGGAACCTGTTCTGCATCATGCGTGTTGAGACCGGCCACGAGTCGATCTGACCACTCTTGTTGTTTATCGGGACCGTAGTCACCCAGCGACAGGCCATCACTGTTGGACGGCAGTGTCAACAGCCACATCGTGGCGGCCACCGCGACGACAAGCACCGCCGCAGCAATCCACGAAACGCGCCGGTGCGCGCTGTACCACTCCATCATGGATTCACTCCCCCGGATACCTCAGATGGACGAACTCGACTTGAGCTGGCGCATGAGTGTATTCCGCTGAATTGGGCATCCAGTCATCGTGCAGCTTCACTCCACCGGAATGCTGGTTGATGATGTCAGTTGGCACACCGTTGATCGTCTGCTGGCCGGCATAGACCGCTACATGGTTGATGCCGCCGTCGGCGTCCTTGTAGTAAATGAGATCTCCGGGAAGCAACCCCGCCTTTGAAGGCGCCAGTGGATCCAGCCCGTTACTGCTGGGCGTCGGCACCACTCCGACGATGTCGCCTCGACCCGAATGCTGGGTCACGAAATTGTGATTCTCCTTCGCCAGCGTCCAAGTCTTGGACGAGGTATTCCCCGGAAGTATCGCGCCATCATTTTGGTAGTACCAGTCGTCGCTGTCTCCACGGCGCCAATCATCGATGTCGTTGCCCACGTCATCGAACCCGCCGGCCCGCATTACTTGAGAAGCGAAGTTCGTACAGTCCAGGTCGCCACCACCAAGCGATTCGTATTCGGGGTTGAAGCCTTCGGCCCACTTCTCGGAGTATTCGACAGCCCGACGACGACTCTCGGACAACGGTGGGTTCTCGCCTAGCTCTGGCCCTAGTTTGATCTCGTTGCCGACCAGTTGCACCTGGTCGCCGGGCGCCTCGCTCCTGTTCTCGCCGTCGAACGAGATGCCGGCAAGTTCCTCAGCTTTGGCTTCGAGCTGTTTACCCACCAGAGCATCGGTTTGAACGAGTTGTTCAGCGCGCCAACGGATCTCTTCGGCATACTCGATCGCGGAAACAACACGAGTCGCCGCGGTCTGCGCGTCGTACGGACGAGTGTCGCTCACCGTCAGGTCCTCATCCACCTGGAAGCCGTCAGCCTCGGCAGTGTGGATTGCCTCGAGTACTTCCTGCTGAGCACTGCGAATGTCCTCTGCGCCGCGGGCTGCGATGACAGCAGCTTCACGTTGCGCGTCGCCCTGTCGATGTGCAACGGCGACGTCCGCGGTCACCCGCTGTAACGCTGCATCCTTGGCATCGCCGACCCATACCGGGTTGGCGATATTCTGCCGATGCTGGTCGAATGCGGCTTCTGCTGCCGACGCTGCCTGCTCCCACCGGGTCGCCGCACTGCTGAGGTCCGCCGTGTTCCAGCCCGCGACCTCCGATCGAGTCGGCAGCGCCGTCTGGGTAGCCGTAGGACTCAAATTGCCCCGTCAATAGCCGCTGAGTTGCCGCGGTCCGCGTCGTCGTAGCGCGTGCCCGCGGATGACAGATCTGCCGCCTGTTTCGCGATCCGGTCAGACTGCCTCGTGCGTACCGCCGCACACACCGCATCCAGCGCTGAGATTCCCGCGCCACTCGGCCGGGAATTGCTCACCGACTCCGTCACCGCACCATCCGCCAGACCTGCAGCGACCATCGTGCTTGCAGACGACGCCGTGCGCAGACCGTCGACCTCTACTTCCAGATTCCTCGCCATAGCTCCCCATCCAGCGACTCCAGAATCTGCAGAATATCGCACCTTGAACAGGCACCAACGCACCAGTTTTCTGTGCAGCGGTCGGTGCCGGTCTTCGTATACAGCGGGTGGCGAAAGCTAGCTGCGCCGTCCGGCCGGCAGAAGCCCATCCGGAATCCCCAACCCATGAATGATTCTCTGCGTCCGAAACAGCTGCCGCGGAAGCGAAGCCGAGTTATACGGCAGGTCGTACTTATCGCAAAGCTGCCGAACCCGGACACTTACTTCGCGCAGGCGGTTGCTCGGCAGGTCCGGGAACAGGTGGTGCTCGATCTGGTAGCACAGATGCCCGCCCGAGAGCGCCAGCAGCGGACTCACCTCGAAGTTGGCCGTGCCGAGCATCTGCCGCAGATACCACTCGCCTTTGGTTTCGTCCTGGACCACCGCCGGGTCGAACGTCTCGGCACCATCGGGGATGTGCCCGCAGATGATGTTCACGTACACCCACAGGTTCCGGAGCGTGTTCGCAGCCAAATTGGCTGCCAGGGTCCGTCGCCACCGGCGCAGGCTCAGCGCGGGCAGGAACACGTAGTCCTTGGCCAACTGACGGGCGGCCTTACCGACGAACTTCCGCCGCTCGACCGCCAACACCGCCGGCTCACCCCGCAACTTCTCCGAGTGCAGCCCGTGCAGGGCGATGCCCCATTCGAACATCGCTGCCAACACCAAGTTTCGCAGCGGGGTCGCCAGATACCACCACCGCCACGGCTGGTCTTCGGTCACCCGCAGCAGGCGGTAGCCGATGTCCTCATCCATGCCCAGCACATTGCTGTAGACGTGATGCCGGTAGTTGTGCGAATACCGCCACTGCGCGGAATGCCCGACCATGTCCCACTCCCAGGTATTGGAGTGGATTTCGGGATCGTTCATCCAGTCCCACTGGCCATGGGAGATGTTGTGGCCGAGCTCCATGTTCTCGATGGACTTCGCATACGCCAGCGAAAGGGTCCCGACAAGCCAGCCCTTCTTGGACCGGCTGCCGGCGATCACCAGCCGCGCCGCGACGTCGAGCGCCCGCTGGACATGGATGACCCGGCGGATGTAGGCCGCGTCCTTGGCCCCGAGCGAGTCCTCGACGTCCTGGCGGATCGCGTCGAGTTCGTAGGCGATCTCTTCGACGTCCGCGCTACTGAGATGCAGGTAGCTGGGAACATCGGCGATCGCCATCAAGGTGTCCTCGGGTGGGTGCGGGATGAAGAGCGGCGCAATCCACCGCGAGCGTCAGACCGCAGCTTAGAGGCTGCGGCTTAACGGCGAGTAATCGAGGTTCGCCATCCAGGCGAAATGGCGGTGCGGACGTGCTGTGCGGCCACCCCGTGACTGCGCTCGGACTCAGCATCAACGTGCAGGAACGCTGGTCGACGACTCGGCGATGCACCCCGCGGACTTGCTGAGAGGGTGTTCAGGATCCCGCCGGGTGCCCACCATGATCGGGCGCCACATCCACCAGGTCATGCGCCATGCCGTAGCGCTTGCGCTGCTGTGCCATCACCCGCGGGTAGCCGGCCAACGCCCGCCGGGTGCGCCAATCGTTGATGCCGGGCACCGCGCCGAGCACCCGGTTCGCTCCCCCGATCACCGGGCTGATCACTGCGGGCAGATGCTTCAACACCGTGTCGGGCACCCCCAGCATGGAGGCCGCCTCATCGCCGAGAAATGCCCGCGTCAGCCCGTTGACCACGGCGACACCCACGTCATGCCCACCCACCGGCAGCAGGTCGGCGATCTCGAGCGCCAGATAGTCATGGGTGAGCGCCCGCACGAAGTCGCGGTCGCCTTGGTCGGGATTGCTCCCGGTCAGTGCGTACAGCTCTTCGATGCGCACATGGTCGGCCTCGCACATCGGATTGAGCTCTGGGCCAACACCATTGAGGAATCCGACGTAGCGCCAGAAGTGGAAGATGTCATCCAGCTCTGCGGCCGTGTACCGCACGCCGAGCTGACGCATGGCCGTCAACGCAATGTTCCCGAACTCGACGATGGTGAATGCCATGAAGCTCTGCGGGATCGGTGCACCCCAGGCTTGCGCATTCCACGAACCGCTGTCCCACAGCGACTTCCGCACAAACGCGTGGATCACTCGTACCCGCAGCGTCGTCGCGAAGCCCGCACCGGAGCGGCGCAACCCGCCCGGGGTCAGGATCGTTTCCATCCACGATCCGACCTCCAGCGAACGCACCGCGGCTTGGCTGGTGTAGCGATTGGTGATCACCAGCGGCATGCCGGCGACCTGGTTCATCGCGCCCTTGGTCAACGACGCTGCGCCGAGCACGATCCCGTAGGACGCCATGTGGCGCACCAGATGTCCGGCGGCCCGGTCCAACGCCGTATGGTCTAGCCACGCGGGCTCGGTATCGACCTCGGCGAAGAGGTCCCTTAGTGCCACCGGCGCATCCGGGACCGCGTCGATCCCGTCGGCCAGCGCCGTCCGGAACATCGCCATGCCTGAACCCCTAGGGAGCTCGGCGAATGCCGCCACCGCCGCGTCGGCCAACGGGTCGGCGGCGTAGACGCCGTCCACCCAGCCCTGGCCGGCCTGCCCGTACCGCTGCACGGCAATATCGGCCTTCGGAACGGCGGTTTCACTGGCAATACTCATGCCTCCATGCAAACATGAGAACTCCTCAGTTACTACTCACCTTTGAACGAGACGAGAATGGCCACCAAAGCCCGGTCCCGACCCCAGCAGCAGCGGGCCCGCGAGATGCGCCGCCGACTGCTCGACGCCGCCCTGCAGGTGATCACCAAACGCGGCATCCAGGCGCTGAGCACCCAGGGCATCGCCGACACCGCGCATGTCAGCATCGGCACTGTGTACCGGTATTTTCCGGACCGCGCGGGCATCCTCGCCGAGCTCGTCGACGTGGCCACCCGCGACATCTCGTTCGAACTGGTCCGCGGGGTCAGCGCCGCCATGGACCGGGATGTTCCCGACGCCGCCCACATCGTGGTCGACACCCTCACCACGGCCTACGAGAAGCATGCCCCGATCCTGCACGCGGCGCTGAACTCCTCATCTTTCGACATCCCCGCCTACCTCAACCACACCGCGATGGACGAGATCGAACGCAGCCTGCTGCCGCTGGGCAGCGCCATCCCGAGCCGCACCCGACCGGACCTCGGCGCCGACCAGCTACAGGATCTGGTGTTCGTCACGATGGGCGTGACCTCGAGTGCCTGCCTACGCATCGCGCTGCAGCGCCCACCCGGCTCGAACCGCGACGCCATGGTCGCGCTGACCGCCAGGATGCTGGCGGCCGCGCTGACGCCGGATCCGAGTTGACCCTGATCCGTTCCGTCGAATACATGCCACCACCGGCACCGTCACCGAAGTCCTGATACAAAAACCCCTTGCACAGGTTGCACTTCCGGCGTAACATCGAACACAAGTTCGAATGCGACGTGGCTCCCATCTTCACCGGTGAGCTTCAGACCGCGACTACGGTCGCCGCGAGGTTCGACTGCCCCTTCGGGGGCCAGTGGGACTGTATTGACTGATCGTGCGCTGTGCGTGCCTTCTGTGAAAGCCGGTATCCCCATGGACGCCAACCATTTCAACACCTTTATCGATGCGCTTATCGACGAACTCACCCCGACACCCGTACCGGAGGACGACGCCGATCGGCGGTTATGTCATCTTCTGGAATCTCCGCGCCGGATCGTGGATGAACCGGCGTTGCTCGCGGTACTGGCTGCTGCAGTCACGGCGCGCAACGTCTTCGACCATGTGATCGCCCAGGCCGTCGCAGCCGCGGAACGGGCCGGTATCCCGGGCCGCAAGCACCTGCGCTCCGGCGCCGACCTACTCAGCCAACTGGGGATGTCACCGGGTGCGACGTGGCGGGCGGTGCGGGTCGGACGTGCGGCACACACCCTGCCGGCACTGACCCAACAGCAGCGCCTCGGTGCGGTCGGAATCGAGTTCGCCGACGCCATCGGCAAGGGAGTCACTCACATCACCGAACGAGTCCCCTTGTCCGACAATGACCGCACGAACATCGTGACGAAGTTGATGATTGAGACCACCCCGTCGGAGGTGGCCAAGAAGGCTCGCACGATCGCCATCGACAAGGCCGCCACGGCACCCTTGGCCGAAGATGTCGTACCGGTCGCGGAGAACACCGACCTCAACGACATGACACTGGCCGTGAACGACGAAGGACGTATCACCGCCGCCCTGGACCTCGATGCGCTCACCGGCGAAGAACTCATCGCGGCACTCGATCCGTTGTGCCGGCCCGTACCGCTGCCCGACGGATCAGCTGACCCCCGCCCGGTCGGGCGGCGTCGCGCGGAGGCGTTCGGGCAGATCATGCGGACCTACCTGTCGAATTCGCAGCGCCCGATGTCGGGAGGTGTGCTCCCGCACGTCACTGTGATCCGGCCCGCCGAACGCGGCGTGGACACACTGGGATTCGGCGGGCCCGTCAGTGCCGCCACCGCCGAACTCATCGCCTGTGACAGCACTCTGACTTCGGTGATCGTCGACCACTCGGGCGTACCCCTGGATGTGGGGCGCAGCGAACGGCTCTTCCCGCCCCATATCCGTAAAGGGTTGGCGGTCCGTGATGGTGGTTGCGCGCACCCCGGTTGCGGGCGACCGGTGTCCTGGTGCGATGCCCACCACATCACCCCCTGGAAGCATGGCGGCACCACCAGCCTCGACAACGGGGTTTTGCTCTGCCGACTGCACCACACCGCCATCCACCACGGCGGCTGGCAGGTCTACCTCGGCCCCGACCGCTACCCCTGGTTCATACCGTCCCACGACCCGACCGGCCCCGAACCGGCGCATCTGCGATCACACGCCCGACGCACCATGACCGACCTGCCCGCCGCTGCCTGACCAAGTCTTCACGCACCTTGATAACTCCATAGAGAACGCACACGCGGCGGGAGCCGGCGAAGAAAAGGCCGCCGGACCCGCCACGATGAGTCCTGCCGGGACCCCCGCGACGGCCAACTGGCCTCCGCCGAAGATTAACGACACGCCTGTCGACTTCAGTTCAGCGAAGGAACAATTGAGCTCACCGCGGCGGCGCGAAACGTGCATTGGGTTGCCGACAGCCGCCCGTCCTGCCCGGCGGCTAGGGGCATTCCTCGGAATCGATCCGCACCACACCGAAGTCGATGTTGGTGCTCACGGTGAACGTGGCGCCCGGCGCCGGCGTCGAGCTGCACACCTGCCAGTTGCGGTCGCTGAGCTGCGCACGATCCTGACCGGTGAGGTCGGTCGAACTGCTGAACCACACCTGCCCACCGCTCACCGACTGGATCGCGTCCTGCGCACCCTGCAGGTCCATCCCGATCAGATTCGGCATGGTCCAGGACGGTTCCGCCGATGCAGCCGGGCTCATCGCGATCGCAACACCGACCACCGCCGCCGCCATAACAACACTTCTCATCGATTTCTCCTTGGCTCGAAGTAGCCGGACATCGTCGCATCCGGCACCGACAAGCCGTTCACTGCGCAATCTTGGCGAGACTCACTCACACATCCGCGCCGCGCCCGCTCGGTCAACTGACGTTATCCGCGACGCCGGTACTCCGGGGATAGCTTCGACCGAAGAGGCCGATATTTACCTACCTTGTACCCGACGAAGTACGCGAGGATAAACACGCCTACCGTGACCACACCTGCAACCACAAGCTGCACAATCTGGCCCCGCGCCACTCCGTATCCCCAGGATGCGTCCTGATGACCGATCATCAGCGGCAGTAGAACGATGACCAGCGCAGATCCTGCCGCGTACCACCTACCTTCAGACGACGCGAGATACATCGCGATTATCAGCGCGCACCCTCCGGTAACAACCGTGAACAACCACCACATCTTCGGCGCGGTGGCGAAGCCGGCGTATGTATCTACGTCACGATGAGACGAGTCTTTTTCGGAGTCACTGAGATTGAAGGCAAACGTTCGCCCACGGATTCGCAGGTACGACGTCGTCATATACGCCCGTAGCACCGTCACCCCTGCAATTGACGACGCGAACACAAGTCGGGTCTGCTGCACGATCAGGTGACAGTTGCGGTCACGCGGCCTGACTGGCCGGTGTGGTCATGATTGCTTCGAATTCGATCGGGGTCAACCGCCCGAGACCCGCCTGGCGCCGGCGACGATGATAGGTCCGTTCGATCCAGGTGACGATCGCGATCCGCAGCTCCTCGCGGGTGTCCCAGCGGCGACGATCGAGCACGTTCTTCTGCAGCAGACTAAAGAAGCTCTCCATGGCCGCGTTGTCGCCGGCTGCGCCGACACGGCCCATCGATCCGACCATCTCGAAGCGGCCCAGAGCATGCACGAATCTCCTTGACCTGAACTGAGATCCGCGATCGGAATGCAGAATGCATCCGGCCACCTCGCCGCGGCGTGCCACCGCGTTGCTCAAGGCCGTGGTCGCTAACCGGGACTTCATTCGGGAGTCG
>JAUKNU010000001.1:5587823-6008049 GCA_030499155.1 Mycolicibacterium frederiksbergense
AGATCCTTTTCCCGGCAGGTTGGCCTGCGACAGATAGGCCGCCGCGCGGCGCAGGACCTCGTTCTCCTGCTCCAACAACCGATTCCGGCGGCGCAGCTCCCGTAACTCAGCCGAATCGCTGGTGCTCTTGCCGGGCTTGGCACCTTCATCGATATCGGCTTGGCGCATCCACTTGTGCAGCGTCATCGGGTGCACACCGAAATCAGTGGCGATGTGCTCGATCGTCACGCCGTCGTCGCGGTTGCGGGCCACACGGACGACATCATCGCGGAACTCTCGGGGGTAGGGCCTGGGCACACTGACATCCTTCCAGCTCACCCGTTCCGGGCAAGCCAACTCAGATGTCACCTATTCGTGCAGCAGACCCGGCCTTCTCGGCGAGACTGCCGAGTTCGCTGTAGTGACGTTCCATCAGTTCGACGTGCGACTGAACCGCCGTGCTAAGTGCTGCTTGAAAGCTATCGGCGGTGTCAAACTCTCCGAAGATTCCGGATCTGAGCTGTGTAGCGGCAAACTGCGAGGCTCCTCGCTGCACAATGGAGGCCGCGCTGTTCGAATAGTCCGCGCCCATCCGCAGCAATTCAGTATCGACGATCATGTGGCTCCCCCCGGCAGTCAATTTGGATTCTACCGGCGGCCAGACGTTGTCTAATGCACCAGTTTGGTGTTAGGAAAGTTCGAAGCCGAACCGCTCTAGAGACGCTAACGGCGCGGATTCGGGGCTTTCAACGGCGACGAACACCCACGTTCTTCCATGGTCGTCGGTGCGGGTGGCATAGCCATGCTCGACGCCGATGGTGCCCACGTCACTGGCTGCCGCCGCGGGATCTTCGTATACACCGACCAGAACGCCATCTCGCCCTGGCGGAGTAATGCACAGCGCCACCGGGTCTGCCCCAGGAAGCCAAGAGTTCGGGGACGCATCCCCGACAGACGGACTGCCGCAGGCCGCGGTCAACCACGCCACGCCGTCGCGTGTCTCAAAGGGAGACTCCGGCTCGGTCGGTTGCGCGACTGCCGATGAGGTCGACGGCGGGACGACCGGTTCGTCGGTTGCACAACCCCCGAGCACAAGTGCGGTACCGAGAGCTAGCAGCGCTTTAGCAACATGGTGTCCCCGCCGTGTGACTGACATGCCGTTCTTCCTACCGCATACGGCGTCGGCTCCCCGCGCCGAGGGCCAACCGCACTCTTGCGGTGCGGCGATTCACTCTGCACTCAGGGCGCGACTCACTCGCACTTCCGCGCCATCACTGCGGAGCCAAGCGGAAAGAGTCAATGTCGCTCAGAGGCGGGCAGCTCGAGACCCGAAATTGTCGCGCGCGGCGACCGGAATCAACGCCGTTCCGAAGGAATCGCATCGCTGTACGGCGCGGTACTCCGACCAGCCACCGGGTGAACCACCATGTACACCAACCCGATTCCGATCACCACGACCGCCGACAGCGCCACGATCCAGTTGTCGTACCACGCCGCATCCGGGGTCCGGGGCCACGCCATGTTGACCATGGCGATCACGCCGTACACCAGCGCGGCGATGTTCACCGGCAGCCCCCACCGCCCCAGCGAGTACTTCCCGCTAGGCACCCAGCCCTTCAGCCGAGCCCGCAACGCCGCCAGCACCACCATCTGGAACGCGATGTAAATCCCCAACGCCGCAAAGCTGATGATCTTCGTGATCGCATCGGTGGAGAACCGCGACCCGATCACGATCACCGCCGGCACCACGGCCGCAATCACCAGGGCGTAGGGCGGCACATGCCGGGTAGCCGAAAACTTCGACAGCAGAGACGATCCCATGATCATCCCGTCCCGCCCATACGAGTAGGCCAGCCGGCTCGCCGCGGCCTGCAGGCTCATGGCGCACGACAGGAACGAGATCAGCACGACCACCAGGATCACCTTCGATCCGACCGGACCGAACGCCTCGTTGAGCACCGTGCTGACCGGGTCGGTGTCCTCGCCGGCGATCACCGCGGGGATGTCGGCGACCGCGAGCACCAGCGCCAGGCACACGAAAGTGGCTGCGGCACCGCCGATGTAGATGGTGCGGCGCATCGCCTTGGGAATCAGCCGGCCCGGATCAGGCACCTCCTCGGCGACATCACCGCACGCCTCGAAGCCGTAGTACTGGTAGATGCCGATCAGCGCGGCCGCCGCGAACGCGAACATGTAGTTGCCGTCACCGCCGGTGCCGAAGCTGTCGAACAGCACCCCGAGATTGTGCTCGCGGTGTGCGATCAGCAGCCAGCCACCCACCACCAGCGCACCGATGATCTCCGCGACGAAACCGATGATCGCGGCCTTCGCAAGGACTTTCGTCCCCAGAAAATTGATGGCCGTCGCCACCGCGATCAGCACCAGCGCGAACAGGATGATGTTGTCGGTGGTGGCGTCGATGCCGAACGTCGCCGCCACAAAGGGCCCGCCGCCGTAGGTGACCGAGGCGATGGTAACCAGCAGCGCCACCAGGTATACCCACCCGGTCATCCACGCATACCGCCGCCCCCACAGCCTCCGCGCCCACGGATACACCCCGCCGGCCACCGGGAACTGCGCCACGATCTCGCTGAACACCAGGGCGACCAGCAGCTGGCCCACACCGACGATCAGGAAGCTCCAGATCATCGGCGGGCCACCGGTGGCCAACGCGAATGCGAACAACGTGTAGACGCCGACAACCGGCGACAGGTAGGTGAACCCGAGGCTGAAGTTCGCCCATGGGCTCATATCCCGCTTGAACTCCGACTTGAAGCCCAGCGCGTGGAGGTGCGCGGCGTCGTCATCGGGATGAGAAGCGTCATCGGGGCGGGAGGTCGGTGGCGTGGCAGTGGTCATGAGCCTGCTCTCCTTCGGGCAACAATCGCCAGTCAGCGAAAAACTACATTCCTATTGTTTAAGTCGTCCCCGAAACGGCAGAATTCGTCACCGATCCGGTACATTGCGACGTCAGGCCAACGGGGAGGGAGGCAACAGTGGTGTCGTCACTGTCTCCCCTGGTCGCCCCCGACGCCCCCGTCGGCCGGGCCGACGAAATCGTCCTGCGCATCACCGAGGCCATCCACCTCGGCCTGCTCGACGACGGCGAACGCCTCCCCGTCGAGGTGGACCTGGCCGCCCAGTTCGGCGTCGCCCCCATGACCGTCCGCGAAGCCCTGGCCACCCTGCGCGAACAGCACCTCGTCGAAACCCGGCGGGGGCGCAGCGGCGGATCCTTCGTCCGGCGCCCCGAGGGCCCACCTGTCGAGCAGCTCACCGAACGCCTGGCCGCGATGAGCGCCTCGGATCTGCGCGACCTGTTCGACGAGCACACCGCCATCGCCGGGCAGGCTGCGAAACTCGCCGCCGAACGCGCCGCCCCGTATGCGGTCCGACGGCTGTTCGCGCTCACCGACCAACTCGGCGCGGCCGCCACCCTGGGCGACCGGATCCGCGCCGACAGCCGCTTCCACATCCAGGTGGCCGTCGCCTCCCAATCCGCGCGGCTGGCCCGCCGCGAAGCGAACCTGCAGGCCGAACTCGCCGGACTCATCTGGCTACCCATCGGCCCGGACATCGACGTCGCCGCCTACGTCGACACCCAACACGCCATCGCCGCGGCGGTCGCCGCCGAGAACGCCGTCGAGGCGCGCCGGCTCGCCGAGGACCACGCCATGAGTCAACTGCCCCGATTGACCACGGTGAACATGAATCTGGCAGCCGGGTCATGACCGCGCAGGAGCTGGCCACCGAGGCCTCGCACGCCGTCGAACCGTTCTACGGACTGCTCGACGCCGTCGCCGAGGAAGTGCTGCGCAGCCGCCCGCCGCGCGCGGCGCTCACCGAGACGCACTTCTCCGGGTTGCAGCGCCTGCTGGCCGGACTGCTCGCCGAGGAACACGGCATCTGGGGCATGGGCTTTGTCGCCGCGCCCTCGGTGGTCGAGGGCCGCGAACGCTATATGGCGTGGTGGCAGCGCCACAACGAGCGGGTCGCCCGGCTGCGGCTGAACTTCGATCCGACCAGCATCGACGTCTACGACTACCTGCAGATGGACTGGTACCAGCTGGCCCAGCGCGGTCAGCAGCGCGTCGCATACGGCCCGTATGTCGACTACAGCGGCTCGGACATGTACACCATCACCGCGACCATCCCGGTGATCGCCGACGGCACCTTCCTGGGCGTGGCCGGCGCGGACCTGGTGGTCGGCGATGTCGAACGCCGGCTCATCGAGGTGCTGCGCCACACCGACGAGGACGCCGTCGTGGTGAACACCGAGCGCCGTGTCATCGCCGCGAACACCCCGCGCTGGCTGGTCGGCTCCCGGCTCGACGCCGTGCCCACCGAAGACGAAACGTTCCACGAGGTCGCCGACCTCCCCCTCGGCAACGGCTGGTCCGTTGCCATCGCAACAAGCTGAACGAGCGGTTACTCAGACTTAACTCGCAGCCCTTGACATTAATCCTCTCTTTCTAGAGTCTTTAAAGGCATCCGGTCACGCACCCTGGAGGTAGCCCCGATGTCGCCCGTCCCCCTCGATGAGGTCCCGCACTTCGATGTGAGCGACCCGGAGTTCTCACTGACCTCCGCCGAGGTGCACGACGCCCGCGAACGCAGCTGGTACGCCACCACCCCCTACGGCATCGCGGTGCTGCGCTACGCCGAGATGAACAAACTGCTAAAGAGCCGCCAACTCCGCCAGGGCAGCATCGCCTGGCCCGCGCACAACGGCGTCACCGAAGGACCGTTCGCCCGGTGGTGGGCCAGCTGGCTGCTCAACAAGGAAGGCGAGGAGCACCGCCGGCTGCGCCGCTTGATGACCCCGGCCTTCACCCAGCAGCTCATCGCCGGGCAGGTCCC
The DNA here is from genome assembly GCA_030499155.1 of Mycolicibacterium frederiksbergense. Lineage (GTDB taxonomy): Bacteria > Actinomycetota > Actinomycetes > Mycobacteriales > Mycobacteriaceae > Mycobacterium > Mycobacterium frederiksbergense_A. Next base: position 5,592,663 of record JAUKNU010000001.1, read on the forward strand.
CCGATTCCAGGCGCTGGCAGGCGAACTCGTCGACGCCTTCGCCGCACCCGACCGCTGCGAATTCATGTCCGAGTTCGCCGAGCCGTATTCGGCGCGGGTCACCGCCATCATGCTCGGCACCCCCGAACAGGACTGGCGCCTCCTCGCCAAGGAGGCCACCACGATCGGGCTGGCCATGGCGGTCACCCTCAAGGACGACCTACCCCGCATCGAGGGCGCGCTGGCACGGCTCTACGACTACTGCGACGCCCAGATCGCCGACCGCCGCGCGCATCCGCGCGAGGACTTCGTCACCGCCTTCGTCAACGCCGCCGACCCCGAGGACGGCCGACTGTCCGACGACGAACTGCGCGACGGACTGACCATGCTGATCTTCGCCGCCTTCGACACCACCCGAAACCAGCTCGGCCTGGCCATGCAGACCTTCCTGGCCAGCCCCGACCAGTGGCGGCTGCTCGGCCAGCGCCCCGACCTCGGCGGCAAGGCCGTCGAGGAGATCATGCGGCTGAACCCCACCACCCGCTGGGTGACCCGCGAGGTCGTCGAGGACTTCGAGTACGAGGGCGTGGAACTCAAGGCCGGCACCACCGTGCACCTCTACGCCGAGGCCGCCGGCACCGACCCGCGGGTGTACACCCCCGGCCTGGACATCACCGCGGAACGCAAGCCGCACTTCGGGTTCGGCGGCGGCCTGCACTACTGTCTGGGCCACTTCGTCGCGCGCGCCGATATGAGCGAGGCGCTGCCGCTGCTGGCCCGGCGGATGGTCGACCCGCACGAACTGCCCGGCGCCACCTGGCTGCCCGACTCCGGCAACACCGGCCCCATCACGCTGCCCATCGGCTTCACCCCAGCCCCCTGACCCAGGAGATCCGATGACCACCACCCCGCTCGACGCGCACCGGCAGACCAACGCCACCAGCGCACACCTGGCTCAGGTCCTGGAAACCATCGCCGAGCGCGGGGTGGAGTTCGTCTACTTCCAGGCGATCACCATCACCGGCCGGGTGGTCGGAAAGGTGGCCCCCGCACGACATTTCGAGCGCCTGGCCGTCAAGGGCGTGCAGCAGCACCAGACCGCGATCGCCAACCTGCAGGGCACCCGCGAGGGCGTGCTGCTGGCCGGCGGGGTCAACGCCCCCGAGTACACCGCGATCCCCGACCTGGACACCTTCGCCGTGCTGCCCTGGGACACCAGCTTCGCCCGGGTGTTCTGCCGCCTGTATGAACCCGACCACCTGGCCGTCGACGCCGGCATCGAACTGGCCTGCGACTCGCGAGGGCTGCTCCGAAAGGCGCACGCCGGGTTCACCGACCGCACCGGCCTGGAACTGCGCACCGGCTGCGAACCCGAAATGACCTGGCAGGGCGAGGGTCTGGAGGCCCAGTTCCGACCCGGATCCAGCCCGGCCTATCACATCGAGCACCTGGAGCGAAACCGCCCGATCGTCAAGAAGGTCGTCGAGTACGCGCAGGCGCTGGGCCTGGACATGATCGAAGGCGACTACGAGGACGAGTTCCAGGTCGAACTGAACTTCATGTATGACCACGCCAACCTGACCGCCGACCGGCTGACCACCTACCGGCAGATCTGCAAGCAGGTCGCCCGCGAACTCGGCATCCAGGCCAGCTTCATGCCCAAACCGGCCACCGGCATGATGGGCAACGGCTGCCACCACAACTTCAGCCTGTGGCGCGACGACGTGAACGTGCTCGTCGACCCGGGCGTCACCGAACTGCACCTCTCCGAGATCGGCAGGCATGCCCTGGGCGGGTTGCTGTCGCACTCGGCGGGCGCCATGCTGGTCAACGGCTCCACGGTGAACTCCTACAAACGCTATTGGGACGCCGGGCAATTCGCGCCGTCGAAGATCAACTGGGGCCTGGACAACAAGACCTGCACGGTGCGGCTGTCGGCCAACGGGCGCCTGGAATACAAGCTGCCCGATGCCGCGGTCAATCCCTATCTGTCGCATACGATCCTGCTCGCCGCGTGCGAGGACGGCATGAAGAATGCCACCGATCCGGGCGTGCCGTGCCAGGGGTCGTCCTATGACACCCCGCAGGACGAACGGTTCCCGGCGCTGCCGCTGACCCTCGGTGACGCGATCACCGCCTTCTGCAAGGACACCGTGATCACCGAGGCGTTCGGCCCGAAACTCTCCGCACTGCTCGTCGACTTCCACACCGATGAGTGGGCCCGATTCTGTGGATACGTCACCGACTGGGAGCGTGAAATGTATTGGAATGATGCCCCGTGACCGACAAGCTGAGACTGGCCTGCCTGGACGCCGAGGCCCCGCCGCTGTTCACGCTCTGGACCCCGGAGAACGGGCGCGACGGCTATGAGCCCGGCGTCGCCGCGGCGCTCGGCGCCGAACTGGGCCGCGAGGTCGAATGGGTGCGGGTGCCGTGGGTGGACATGATTCCCGCGGTGCAGCGCGGGGACGCCGACGCCGTGCTGTGCGGGCAGGGCATCACCGCCGAACGCCAAACCCAGGTCGACTTCACCCGCCCGTACGCGATCTTCCATGAGGGCGTGCTGATCCGGCGCGGCGACGACATCCACTCCGCCGAGGACTTGGTGGGCCGCAAGGTCGCCGCCATCGAGAACAGCACCAATATGACGCTGGCCCAGACCTTCACCGGCGCCGAGCCGGTCGCGTTCGGGGCGGGCAGCGACGATGTCTACGCCGATATGCTGGCCGCGCTACTGGCCAAGGATGTCGACGCCGTCGTCGACGACGATGTGGTGTTCGTGCCGCTGGGCGCCACCCACCCCGACTATGAGCTGGCCTTCACGGTGCAGACCGCCAACCGGTGGGGCATCGCCGTGTCCAAGGACCGGCCCGACACGCTGGCCGAGATCGACGGCGCGCTGGGCCGGCTCATCGACTCCGGTCGGCTGCAACAGGTGTGGACAGAGCACCTGCCGACCCTCGACTACCCGTTCTGACCGTGCGTCCGCTGATCGCGGTCACCGGTCGCCGGGCCGCGCAGGTAACGATCCTGCGGTTCTCGGCGACCCTGGCCGCCGAGGCGATCTGCGAAGCGGTCTGGGCGGCCGGCGGGGAGCCGGTGATCCTGCATCCCCCGGCCGCCGACCCGCTCGCCGAATTACCCGGCAGGCTACAGGGTTTCGACGGGGTGCTGCTGCCCGGCGGCGCCGACCTGGAACCCCAACGCTATGGCGCGCAACCCGCCCCGGAGACGACGGACACCGTCGCCTTCCAGGATGACTTCGACCTCGGCATCACCACAGCACTCCTGGACACACGCATCCCGGTGCTGGCGATCTGCCGCGGACTGCAGGTGCTCAACGTCGCGCTCGGCGGCACCCTGCACCAGCATCTGCCGGAGACCATGCACCACAACAGTATTCACTCGGTCGATGTGCAACCTCACACGAAATTGCGCACCATCGTCGGCACCGACCGCATCGAGGTGTCCTCCTACCACCATCAGGCCGTGGACCGGCTCGGACGCGACCTGGTGGTCACCGCGTATGCCGACGGAGTCATCGAGGCCGTGGAACACCGCCGCGCCGATATCGTGGCGGTGCAGTGGCATCCCGAGGACCGGCATGCCGTCTCCCCCACCGACGCAGCACTGTTCACCGATCTGGTGGACCGCGCCCGCAAACGAAAGGCCAATCGATGACCGCCGTGGTGCACCTGCGGGATGTGCTGCCGGACCTGCCCGCACCGGAGCCCCCGCGCGCCCACGTCTGCGTGCTGGCCTCGCTGAACTACCCCGATATCAGCGATGCCGACGTCGCGCTGATCAAGCGGTTCACCAAGGTGGCGCTGAGCACGCTGTACGAACTGGGCGCCGACTTCGAATTCTTCGACACCAGCGAAGCGCTCGACAACCGCTCCTCGGCAGCATATTTCGACGGGCTGCTGCTGCTCGGCGGCGGTGACGTCGACAATTCCTGCTACGGGATGAGCACCCCGCACCCCACGACCTACGGGGTGGACGGCCGCGCCGACCGCGATGCGTTCGCCGCCATCGCTGCGGCCGAGGCCGCCGACCGCCCGATCTTCGGGATCTGCCGAGGTTCCCAGCTGCTCAACGTGTTCCGCGGCGGCACCCTCATCGGCGACATCGAGGACTACGCTCCGCACCACGGTGCCCCGGGTGAGCCGGACTTCGTCGACGAACCCGTCGACATCATGCCCGGCACCCGGCTGGCGGCCATCCTGGGCACCGACCGGGTCAGCGCACGCAACGGGCATCACCAGGCGGTGGACAAACTCGGCGGCGGGCTGGTGGTCGCCGCCCGCGCGCTGGACGGCATCACCGAGGGCATCGAGGATCCCAAACGGTTCTTCCTGGGCGTGCAGTGGCATCCCGAGGACGATGACGGCCCGGCCGCCGACCGGATGGCGCTGTTCGGCGCCTTCGTCGACGCCGCCGAGCAGGCCCGCGAGCGCAGCGCGGCCGCGGTCGCGCGGGCCGACTGACACGTGGCGATCCGCGAAGCTCACCCCTCTTCAGCTTCGCGGATCGCCCGCTAGATATCGGCGGCTTCCGCGGTGAACTGCCCCTTGCGGATGAGGGCGGTCACGGCGGCATCCCAGCGGTTCAACTGGCTGACCGTGTAGAACGGCTCGGGGATGTGGCGTTCGATGTGATGGCGCAGCATGGTCGCGCCGACGCGCAGGATCAGCGGGTTGATGGTGCCCCACAGCAGATCGAGGTCGGAGCGGACCAGCCCGTGCTCGGCGTACTTCTCGCCCTGTTCGGTGCTGATGCGCAGCAGGCCGTCGAAGATGACGTTGCCGATCTCGTCACCCTGACACAGCGCGTGCGCGACATAGTCGGTGACCTCGGGATACTTGTGGAAGAGCTTGGCGAAACGGCCGCGCAGTTCGACCGAGTGATCGCCCGGGGGCTCCGGCAGCGGCGCCGATTCCAGGACTTCGCCGAAGACCCGCAGCACGTACTCGTCGACCGCCGCCGTCAGGCCGGCCTTGTTCCCGAAGTAGTGCTGCACCAGCCCCACGCTCACGCCGGCGGCATCGGCGACCGCGCGCAGCGGGGTGTTGGAAACCCCGTGCTGGGAAAAAGATTTGATGGCCGCGTCGACGATGCGCTCCCGACTGGACGGCACGGCCGGCGTCGGCTCCCGAAGAAACACAGCTGCAGCCACCCGCTGACAGTACGGCAGTGCTGGTTCGGCATACAAGTGTCCGGTGTTGCCATATGCCGATGGGGTAATGCAATATGCACATATGGCTCGCCGGGGGCGGGCCTGTGAAGCGGGGGTTTCCAGACGTGAATTCGGCACTGCGACAGCAGATCCAATCGGCATGCGACGCGGTGTACCGCGACCCGGATGACACCGGCGCCGTGGAGCGCTTGCGCGGCCTGCTCGGCGCCCCGACCGCGGTGTCCCACGCGAATTGGCGCCGGCTGGTGAAGCTGGCCTGCGACAAGCTGTACGACTCGCCCGAGGACCAGGACTCGCGCGATCTGCTGCTGGTCTTACTGACCGCCCGCGGATCGGCCACACTGTAGGAGTGATGGCGAAAAAGCGGGACACATCAACAAAACAGGACTGGCTGACCCCGCAACAGCAACGCGCATGGATCGCCTATATGCGGGTGCAGCTGCGGATGAACTACGAGATGAACCGCCAGCTGCAGGCCGATTCGGACCTGTCGCTGTCCGATTACGACGTGCTGGTGGCCCTCAGCGGTAACCGCGACCAGTCGATGCGGGTCAGTGATCTGGCCGCCCACATCGGGTGGGAGCGCAGCAGGCTGTCACACCAGTTACGCCGCATGGAGGAACGCGGCCTCACCGAACGCCGGCCCAGCACGCAAGACGGCCGCACCAGCAATGTCGTGCTGACCGAGCGGGGCCGCGCCGCCATCACCGACGCCGCACCCGCGCACGTCGACCTGGTGCGCAGCCTGTTCTTCGACCCGCTGCCGGACAATCTGCTCGCCCCGTTCACCGCGGCGCTGGAACATATTCACGTCAATCTCAACCTGAACAGTTCGCTACCACCCGCGCCGCGCTAGGCTTGAGTGAAATATCACCCACTTGGAGGTCGTTCATGAGCGACGCAATCACCCGCCTGATGGAAGCCAACCTGCTGGCCGTCTTCGATGAGCGTGACCCGCAGCGCCGCGCCGCGGCGATCGCCACCACCTACTCCCCCACGGTGCAGTGGTTTGACGACGAAGGCGTCGCCACCGGACACCAGGAGCTGGACGCCAAGGCCGCCGAACTGCAGGGAAAGCTCACCGGCCTGCACTTCGTCCCCGCGGGACCCGTCCGCCGGACCCGCGGTCTGGGGTTTCTGGCCTGGGAGGTGCGCACCCCGGATGACACCGCGGTGGCATCGGGCTTCGACGTCGCGGAGATCGCCGAGGACCGCATCGTCAAGTTGTGGACCATCCTGACCCAGGAATAGGTGATACGTCACTGATGTTGCATCGGGTGGACCGTATGAACCCGATCTGAAACGGAGCCCGAATCATGGGACAACTCGACGGTAAGACCGCACTGGTGACCGGCGGAACATCCGGCATCGGCCTGGCCACCGCCCACCGCTTCGCCGCCGAAGGCGCCGACGTCTTCATCACCGGCCGCGACCGCGCCCGCCTCGACGAGGCCGTCGCCACGATCGGCGGCAACGCCCGCGGCGTGCAGGGCGATATCAGCAACTCCGATGACCTCGACGCCCTGGCCGCCGAAATCGGCGCGCACGGAACGGGTCTCGACGTCATCTTCGCCAACGCCGGTGGCGGTGACTTCGCCGCGCTACCCGATGTGACCCTCGAGCATTACCGGAACACCTTCGACCGCAACGTCGCCGGCACTGTGTTCACCGTGCAGACAATGCTGCCGCTGCTCAACGAGGGGGCCTCCATCGTGCTGGCCGGCTCCACCTCCGCCACCGAGGGAGTGCCCTCGTTCGGCATGTACGCCGCCTCCAAGGCCGCGATCCGCTCGCTGGGGCGCACCTGGGCCGCCGAATTGATCGACCGCAAGATCCGGGTCAACACCATCATCCCCGGCCCCATCGAAACCCCCGGGCTGGCCGGTCTCGCCGAAACCGGACACGAGCAGGACCTGCTGGACGAGATGGCCGCCGGAGTGCCGATGAAACGCCTCGGCCACGTCGACGAGATCGCTTCTGCCGTAATGTTTCTGGCCTCGTACCAGAGCAGCTACATGACCGGTGCCGAGTTGGCCGTCGACGGCGGACAGCTGCAGTTGTAGCGGCTCAGAGGTCGAGCACCAGCCGGCCACCGGCCGACCGTGACACGCACAGCAGCATCTGCCCGAGCTCGCGCTGCTCATCGGTCAGCAACTGGTCGCGGTGCTCGACCGCACCGGCCACCACCTGCTGCGCGCAGCTGCCGCAAAAGCCTTGCTGGCACGAATAACTCACGTCCGGCTTGACCGCACGCAGCGCGGCCAACGCACTCTGGTCGGCGGGCACGGAAATGACCTCGCCGCTGCCCGCCAACTCCAGTTCGAACGGCCGGCCGTCGACCACCGGCACCGGAGAGAAGCGCTCGATGTGCAGTTCGGCGCGGTCCGGGACCGCGGCACGCACCACATCCATCATCGGCGGCGGCCCGCAGGCGTACACCGCGGTCCACGGGTTCACGTCATCGAGAAGGTCTGCGGGCGTGGGCAATCCGGAGACATCGTCGGTGATCACCCGTACCCGGTCACCGAACGCTTCGAGCTCGTCGAGGAACGGCAGGCTGTCACGGTGTCTGCCGGTGTAGCGCAGCGACCAGTCCATGCCCAGCCGGTCGGCCAGGCGCACCATCGGCAGGATCGGGGTGATCCCGATACCGCCGGCGATGAAACGCAGCCGCTCCGAACGGGATCCGGAACCCGGCAGCGGCATCATGAAGGCATTGCGCGGTCCGCTGACCTCGATGACCTGCCCCACGCTCAGTCCGTGCACCTCGATGGAGGCGCCGTCCTGGCCGGGGATCTGGCGCACCGCGATGCGGAACTGATCGGGCCGGTCGGGATCTCCGCACAACGAGTACTGCCGGGTCCGCCCGGACGGCAGGTGCACGTCGATGTGGGCGCCGGCATGCCACTGGGGCAGGTCCGCGCCATCGGCGGCCACCAGCGTCAACGCGACCACATCGGGATCGCGGGCGACGACCGTGCGCGCGTCGACCACCACGGCGCGGCGGTTGGTCCGGCGCGGCAGCTCCGGGGGCTCCTTGTCGCCACCGAGGCGGGTGACCACCGACAGGAAATGCGGGACCGCCGTGCCGGCTATCCGGATCAGCAGGTCCGAGGACTTCCCGTACAGCCCCGGCGGCGGCTGCCCCTCATAGGGCCGCACCAGTCGGTTCAGCCGGTCACCCATGGGTGGCGCGGGCGGCCGGCGAGGTGGCGAGGTAGGCGACGGCCTGAGCGGTGCTGCCCTCGTCGACCGGGTTGTAATCGCGGCGCAGCAGCGTCAGCCCGGAGGCCCCCAGGTAGCGGAACGTCGGCAGCGCGCCCGTCTTACCGGATTTGCGCAGCTGCCACAGCAGCCGCGGGTAGCGCATGTTCGGCAGCGCCGGATCCTGGTGCACCAGGTACTTGGTGCCGCGCAGCATCATGGCGAAGAAGACCACGCTGACCATCACCCCGCCGAGGGCCTGCGCGACATAGTCCATGCCGAAGTACTTGGCGACGTTGAACGAGACGTGCCGGTGCTCGACCTCCTCGGCGCCGTGCCAGCGGTACAGGTCGGTCAGGGTGGGGTCGGCGCCCAGCTCATCCCAGCGGTTGTTGAGCGCCCAGTGCCCCAGCACGCCGGTGTAGTGCTCGGCCGCGCACAGGGCGTGGCAGCCCGATTCCAGGGCCTTGCGTCGTTTGGCCGGCTCGGCCTGCTCGACGCGCCGCTCGTACTGGCCGGCCACCCATTCCAGTTGGTCGGTGAAGGGCTCCGGGTCGATGCCGTGCCGGCGCAGGTATTCCTGGAGCACGTTGTCGTGGGTGCGGGCGTGCACCGCCTCCTGGCCGATGAACCCGACGATCTCCTCACGCAGGTGCTCGTCGCGCACATGCACCAGCGAGTCGGACAGCAATTTGCTGAACCAGCGCTCCGCGACGGGCAGGAACAGGTTCAGCGCGGTGACCGAATGCGAGGCGTACGGATCGCCGGGAATCCAGTGCAGCGGCGCGTCTGACCAGTCGAATTGCACGTTGCGGGGGCGCAGAGCAACTTCCTCGGGGGCGAACGTGTCCGCGGCATCATGGATCACCCGGTCTTCAGTCATCGCTCCATGATGCCCTGCTTGGGCGTTGCCCAAACACATCCCGGCGGAGACCGATGTGGCGCGAAGCTCGATTGCACCCTGCGGTCTGGGAGTGCCCCGGAGCGAGCGCGTCCCACAGGTGCCTCAAGCACCGGGGATCTGCGCGGGAGCGGGTGGACTCCGCACCGGCGACGTGCACATTGCACACCGCTGCCGGCCTATTGCATCTGCGCTGCCACTTCGCAACGCTGAGTACGAGGTCACACCACGAAGGGATCCGGAAATGAGCAATCACAGTAAGTCACGAGCTGCGGATCAAGCCCGCAACGACGAACAGAAAGTCGATGCCGGCCGGCTTCGCGAATTCCCCGCATTCGCGAAGTTCTCCGAAGAGGACCTGCACCGCCTTGTCCACGCGGCGCACCGGACCTCGACCTCCGGGCCGTGGCCGCTGATCCTCGAGCAGACTCCGTCGGACTCCTGCTACATCCTGCTCAGCGGCGAGGCCGCGGTGTATGTCGGCCAGGAACGGGTCGCCGTGGTGGGGCCGGGCGAGGTGATCGGCGAATCCTCGCTGCGCCGCGGGACGCTGCGCAACGCGACGGTGACAACGACCGGGAGGTCCGAGGTGTTGCACATCGCCCGTGATGATCTCGATCGCCTACTTGAGGAGATCCCGGCGCTACGCGAAACCATGGACGCGACGGTCGCCAAGCACGTGCCGGGTGCGGCCGCCGGCAACCCACATTGACAGCCGATCAACGGGTCAGCCGCGCCACCCCGCGCAGCATCCACGGCGTTCGCCTCGCCAGCACCTCGACCGCGCGGTCGGTGCGGTGCATGGTGGCCCGCGGGCCGGGCGTCGGCGTCGTCGCCAGCTGCGCCTCCGCCGAATCCGACCGGGCACCGTGCCGGTCGACCGCGAGCAGTTGCCAACTGCCGGGCACACCACGCAGCTCGACGCTGCCGCGATCGGTGAAGCCGGTGCCCGAACCCACGACCAGGTCACGCACGGTGCGGGAGACGACGATCTCGCCGGCGCCGGCCTGACCCATGATCCGGGCGGCGATGTGCACGGCGATGCCGGCGATGTCGCCATCCAGCAGTTCGCACTCGCCGGTGTGGATGCCGACCCGGATCTCGAAGCCCAGCAGTTCGGCTTCCGCGTGCAGGGCCTCGGCACAGTGGATGGCCTGGGTCGGGCCGTCGAATGTCGCGAGGTGACCGTCGCCGGTGCTCTTGACGACGGCGCCCCCGAACCGCGCCACCAGCTCGGCGTTGATCTCACCGAAACGCTCGATGACCGCCCGCCACCGCTCATCGCCCGCGGCGGCGGCGTGCTGTGTCGAGGCGACGATATCGGTGAACACCACGGTGCGCAGGACCCGGTGGGCGGGTGCCCCCACCGCGTGGCCACCGGTGAGGAGTTCCTCGATCCCGGTCAGGATGGTGTCCGGTTCGGTCAGCCACGGCGCGTGGTCCACACCCTCGACCTCGAGGTACTTCGCGCCGGGAATGTGGTCGGCCAGGTACCGGCCGCACTGCACCGGCACCCCGTCGCCGCGGGCATGCGTGACCAGGGTGGGCACCCGGAGCGCGGGCAGCACCGGCCGCAGATCGATGTGGAAGTTGGATTCCATTGTGGCGCGGGCCATTCCGGGGCTCGAAGCCATCCGCTCGAACATGGCGAGCTGGCGCAGCGAGCGCACCGACGGTGTCAGCGCCAGCGCGCTCGCGCCGCTGCCCCACTGCGAGCGGGCGGCGCGCGCGAAGGCCTGGATCCGCCGGATCTGCTCCAGCGACGGGGTGTACTTCGCGCCCAACTCGCCGACCAGGTGCGCCGACAGCGCCTCCGGGTCGCCCAGCACCTCGTCCCATCCGCCCCCGGACAGGTAGGCGAACGAGCCGTAGACGATCAGCGCCCGCGTGCGCTGGGGCCGCTTGGCCGCGAAGTAGACGGCCTGGGCGCCGCCCTCGCTCATCCCGAACAGCGCCGCCCGGGAAAAACCGGCGGCATCCATGACGGCCTCGATCTCGGTCACCCGGTCATCGAGGGTGCGCACCCGGGGCACCGGATCCGACAGTCCGACACCGGCTTTGTCGAACAGCACGACGCGGCAGAACGCGGCCAGCTGGTCGAAGAACGATTTGAATTCGGGCAAGGTCCAGAACAGTTCGATATGGCTGACCATCGGGCCGATGAAGACAAGCTCGACCGGTCCGGCGCCGAAGATCTGATACGCCAGGCTCAACTCGCCGCACGGTGCGTACGAGGTTTCGGGCATAGCCTTCGAGCATAATTGACGCAGCCGCCATAACACAGGTCCCAGCGGGTAGCGCGAACTCAGGCCACCTCGTCGGTCCACACCCGGAAACTCGACAGCGTGTTCGCTCCGAACGCATTGCTCAGCGCGACATCGCCAGCATCGCGGCCCCGTGCGATCAGCACCCGGCCGATGCGCGGCATGTTGTTGCGCGCATCGAAGGTGTGCCATTGCCCGCCGAGGTAGACCTCGAACCAGGCGGCGAAATCCATCGGACCGTACGGTGGCGGCATGCCGATATCGCCCAGGTAACCGGTGCAGTAACGGGTCGGGATGTTCATGCAGCGGCAGAACGCCACCGCCAGATGCGTGTAATCGCGGCACACGCCGACCCGCCCGGTGAACGCCTCCAGCGCCGTGCGTGTGCTGTCCGCGCGCTGATAGTCGAACGTGATGTGCCGATGCACGTAGTCGCAGATCGCCTGTACCCGGTCCCACCCCGGCGGGGTCTGCCCGAACAGATCCCACGCCGTCTGCGACAGCCGATCGGTATCGCAGTACCGGCTGCCCAGCAGGAAGATGAGCGTCTCGTCGGGCAGGTCCGGCACCGGCACCTGTTGCGCCCCGGGGACCAGGACATCCGGCAGGCCGCTGTCGTTGACCAGCGAGTCCGCCGAGACCCGGGTGCGTCCGGCCGGCGCGACGATCCGGGTGCACCAGTTGCCGAAATCGTCGCGGTAGGCCTTCATCGGGACGGCCGGGTCGACCACCAGTACGTCGCGGCCGATCAGGTCGGAGATGCGGGTGAAGTGGACGTTGAGGTTGAAGATCATCGGGGTGGGCTGGGGGCAGTCGAAGATCATCTCGAAGCCGACATGGATTTTCATGGTGTCCTGCCTGTTCTTTCGCGGTGCGGTTCGGGGTCGGTGACCGCGTGCAGCGAGTCGATCAGCGCGCGACGCAGCTCGGTGAGGGGCCGGCTGCCGGCGACCACGATGCGCTGGTTGATCTCCAGCTCGATCCCGACGTAGTCGCCCGGCGGGAATCGCTTGCGCAGATGGGAGGTCAGGCCGTCGGCTTTGCCGGCGTACGGGTAGTTGCGCCGCACCCGCAGTTGCGGCGCCACCGCCGCCAATGATCGCTGCCAGCGCATACCGGTCTCGACCTCCCCGGGCCGGCGCGGGTCATAGAGCAGTCCGACGTCGGTCCGGCGCACCACGCCGTCCAGCTCCGGGGTGAAGCTGTGCGACGATATGTGGATCACCCGCTGACCGCTGGAAACCGCCTGTGCGACACGGTGTTCGACCTCGTCACGGTAGGGCCGGTAGTGCTCCTCGACGATCCGCTCCCGGACCGCCGCCGGTGCCGCACGGGTGATCGGTGAGAAGACGTGCCGGTGTCCCAGCGAGCGGTTCAGGTCGATGAGCAGCCGGCTCGTCGTCGACGACACCAGCGGCGCCCGGCACGCCGCCGCGAGTGCCTCGGCCATCACCAGGGCACCGGGATCCCAGCCGCGATGGGTATCGAGCAGGTCGCGGTGCTGGACGAAGAGCGGACGAAACGGCACCGGCACCCCGTTGCCCCCGTGCTCGCAGGTGATCAGCAGGAGGGCCATGGCGGTTGGTCACCAACGAATTTCGGGCAGCTTGGCGAATACCGTCCGGGTGCCCTCGCTCCAGGCCTCGCCGACCGCGGTGAAGTACGGGTCGCCGTCGTCGAACCGGCGTCGCCGTTGCACGTGCAGGCTGTCGCGCTGGTAGCTGATGAGGTCGATCGGCATGCCCACCGACAGGTTGCTGCGCATGGTGGAATCGAAGGACACCAGCACGCATTTCGTTGCATCGGCCAGCGAGGTCGCCGGGGTCAGCACCCGGTCCAGAATCGGCTTGCCGTACTTGGCCTCACCGGTCTGCAGGAACAGCGTGTCGGTGCCCGCTTCGATGAAGTTGCCCTCGGCGTAGATGCGGAACAGCCGCATCGGTTCGCCGGCGAGTTGGCCGCCGATGATGAACGAGGCGTTGAATCCGGTCGGGTTCTTGTTGAGATATCCCGCATCGCGTTGCTCGGTCTCGCGCATCGCATCCGAGACCAGCCGGGCGACCTCGAACATGGTGGTGGCGCCGAGGAGGTTGGTGGGCGCCGGGCCGTCGGCGCAGCGCTGGCGCAGCACGCTGATGATGGCCTGCGTGCCGGCCAGATTGCCCGAGCTCAGCAAGGTGATCACCCGGTCGCCGGGAGTCTCGAACACCGACATCTTGCAGAACTTCGCGACGTTGTCGACCCCGGCGTTGGTGCGCGAGTCGGACGCGAAGATGATGCCGTCCTCCAGCAGTACCCCGATGCAGTAGGTCATGAGATACCACAGCCGCACATGCCGATTCCCCGTTCGCAGGACGGGTAGCTCTGACTCGTGGCAGACGACGGCGCGCTCAGGGCCGGGAGTTGATTCCCCGGCTCGACGCCATCGATTCCTCGACTCTACGCCGGTCGGCGGCCTGCGGCAGCGTGGCGGGCGATCGCATAGATACGCGCATCCCATCCCGGCAACTCCAGCGACGCCGACCCGGCCGGGGTGCCGGGCAGGTTGCCCAGCAGCAGCTGCGCCCCCTCCCATTCCGCGCCGATGTCGACGGTGCGGGTGTCGCGGCCGCAGTTGGCGACCACCAGCAGGCGGTGCTCCGCGGTGGCTCTGGTGTAGGCCCAGATCTGCGGGTCGTCGGGGAACAGCGGCGTGAAGTCGCCGTCGGCGAGGATCGGCAGCTGGTGCCGCAGCCGGATCAGCGCCTGGTAGTGCGCCAGCACCGAATCCGTTGTGGCCGTCTGCACCTCGACATTCAGCCAGCGGTGGTTGGGGTTGACCGGCAGCCACGGCTCGCCGGTACTGAAGCCCGCGTGCTCGCCGGCGTCCCACTGCATGGGGGTGCGGGCGTTGTCGCGGCTCATCCGGGCCAGTCCGGCCAGCGCCTGCGCGGTGTCACCGCCGCGGGCCAGGACGTCGTCGTAGTAGTTGACCGCCTCGAGATCCCGGTAGTCCTGCGGGTACCGGAACGGGTGGTTGGTCATGCCGAGTTCTTCACCCTGATAGATGAACGGGGTGCCGCGCATCCCGTGCAGCACGGTGGCCAGCGCCTTGGCCGAGGCGGCCCAGTACGCGGGATCGTCATCACCGAACCGGGACACCACCCGCGGCTGATCGTGATTGCTCCAGTACAGGCTGTTCCAGCCGGTGTCGGCGAGCGCGGCCTGCCAGCGGTGCATCGTGGCCTTGAGCACCACGAGGTCCAGGCCACGGTCCTCGAACTTGTCGGTGGGACTTTGGTCGATCGCCATGTGCTCGAACTGGAACACCATGTCCACCTCGCCGCGCGCCGGGTCGGTGTAGAGCCGGGCCTGCTCGGTCGTCACGCCGGGCATCTCACCGACGGTGACGTACTCGCCGTCGCGCCCGCCGAACACCGTGCGGGTCAACTCGGCCAGATAGTCGTGCACGCGTGGCCCGTCGGCGAACCCGTCGAAGGCGATGACATGGCGTTGCAACGGCACGGGCCGCGTATCGGGCAGCCCGTCGACCTTGGAGATGAAGTTGATGACGTCCATCCGGAATCCGTCGACACCACGGTCCAGCCACCACACCATGATGTCCTGCACCGCCTTTCGGACCTCTGGGTTCTGCCAGTTCAGGTCCGGTTGGGAACGGTCGAACAGGTGCAGGTAGAACTGTTCGGTGCCGGGATCCCAGGTCCAGGCCGGCCCGGAGAAGAACGATCCCCAGTTGTTCGGCTCGCGCCGGTCGTTCGGTCCCGCAATGTCGCGGGCATCACGCCAGATGTACCAGTCCCGCTTCGGATTATCGAGCGAGGACCGCGATTCGGTGAACCACGGGTGTTCGGCGGAGGTGTGATTGACCACCAGGTCCATCACCAGTTTCATCCCGAGCGCGTGCACCTCGGCGATCAGGGTGTCGATATCGGCCAGCGTCCCGAACAGCGGATCGATATCGCGGTAATCGCTGATGTCGTAACCGTTGTCGGCCTGCGGCGAGCGGTAGACCGGTGACAGCCAGATGACGTCGACGCCGAGCGCGGCGAGGTGATCGAGGCGACCCAGGATGCCGCCCAGGTCTCCGATCCCGTCACCGTCGGAGTCGGCGAAGCTGCGCGGATAGATCTGGTAGACGACCGCCGATCTCCACCACGGACTCACGCGCGCCCGCCGATCACACCGCGGTACACGTCCACGTACTTGTCGACCATCGCCGCGATGGTGAAGCGGCCCTCGGTCAGCTCACGGATCTTCGGGCGGTCCAGTGCGCCCACCGCACCGACGGCGGCCACCGCCGAGTCCGGATCGTCCACCAGATACCCGGTCACCCCGTGCTCGATGAGCTCGTTCATCGAGCCCCGGTTGTGGGCGATCACCGCTGTGCCGCAGGCCATCGCCTCCACCACGCTGTAGCCGAAGGGCTCGTCGAAGTCGATGAGGTGCAGCAACGCGTGCGCACCGCCGAGCACTTCGGCGCGCCCGGCGGCGTCGAC
The DNA here is from genome assembly GCA_030499155.1 of Mycolicibacterium frederiksbergense. GTDB lineage: Bacteria > Actinomycetota > Actinomycetes > Mycobacteriales > Mycobacteriaceae > Mycobacterium > Mycobacterium frederiksbergense_A. The sequence continues at coordinate 5,608,704 of JAUKNU010000001.1, forward strand.
GGCACCGAGGTAGCGCACCGTCTCGCCGTCGATATGGGGTTCGACGGCCTCGCGAAAGTAGTTCTCGTCCTGGATGATTCCGGCGATATCGAGCCGACGGCCGCAGCGCCGGGCGACCTCGATGGCATGGGCGGTGCCCTTGTCCGGGTGGATGCGGCCGAAGAACAACAGATGCTCACCGGGATTCGGGTGCAGCGCGAACCGGTCGGTGTCGATACCGTGGTGGATGGTGGCGGCGTAACGCAGGGCGGGATGGCGGTCGGCGTCACTGATCGACACGTAGGCGCCCCGATCGTTGTAGCGCCGGTAGACCGGGACGATGCGCGGCGAGGAGAACCCGTGGATGGTGGTGACCACCGGTGTGCGCACCAGGTCGCTGTAGGTCAGCGGCAAGAAGTCGAATCCGTTGTGGATGACCTCGAAGTCGGCGGCGCGTTCGAAGACCGACGCGATGTGCAGGCATTCGGCGACCTTGGCGTCGAGCGACGCGTCCTCGGACCAGCCGCTCGCCGCGGTGGACACCAGCTCGGCGGAGGTCAGCGAGTCGGCGGTCGCGAACAGGGTGACCTCATGCCCGGCGGCGACCAGACCCTCGGTGAGCAGCGAGGCGAACTGTTCCCACGGGCCGTAGTGCCGCGGCGGTGTCCGCCACGCGATCGGCGCCAGCACGGCCACACGGATGGGATCGTGCCGGGAATTGTCGATATAGCCAGCCTACGCGGGCACGTCGATTCCCCGTGCCGCCAGGCGGCGCTGCGAGGCCTCGGTGCGGATCACCTGCGGCCACCAGAACCACTTGCCCAGCAGGGCGGCGATCGCGGGTGTCATGAAGGAGCGCACCACCAGGGTGTCGAACAACAAGCCCAGCGCGATGGTGGTGCCGACCTGCGCCATCACCGTCAGATCGCTGAACGCGAACGAGGCCATGGTGAACGCGAACACCAATCCGGCCGAGGTGACCACCGATCCGGTACCCGCCATGGCGCGGATGATGCCGGTCTTGAGCCCGCCGTCCAGTTCCTCCTTGAACCGGGACACCAGCAGCAGGTTGTAGTCCGAGCCCACCGCCAGCAGCAGGATCACCGACATGGGTAGCACCATCCAGTGCAGTTCCAGGCCGAGCAGGTGCTGCCACAACAGCACCGACATGCCGAAGGAGGCGCCCAGGGACAGCAACACGGTGCCGACGATCACCGCGGCCGCCACCAGGGCCCGGGTGATGAGCAGCATGATGACGAAAATCAATGCGGCGGCGGCGATCCCGGCGATCAGCAGATCCCACTGGGCGCCGTCGTGCATGTCCTTGTAGGTGGCCGCGGTGCCGGCGAGGTAGATCTTGGAGCCCTCCAGCGGGGTGCCCTTGATGGCTTCCTTGGCGGCCGTCTTGATCGGGTCGACGTGCGCGATGCCCTCGGGGGTGGCCGGGTCGCCCTCGTGACTGATGATGAAGCGCACCGACTTTCCGTCGGGTGAGATGAAGTTCTCCATCCCGCGCTTGAAGTCCTCGTTCTCGAACGCCTCCGGCGGCAGGTAGAAGGTGTCGTCATTGCGGGACGCATCGAAGGCCTCCCCCATGGCCGTCGAGTTCTCCTGCATGGCCGAGCCCTGATCCTGCATGCCCTTCTGGGTCTGATACATCGTCAGCATCGAGTTGCGCATGTTCTCCATGACACGGATGTTCTCCGGCATCAGCGCGACCATCTGCGGCAGCAACGTGTCCAGGCGCTGCAGGTCGGGCACCAGCTCCTGGATGTCGGCGGTCAGGATGTCGATACCGTCCAGGGTGTCGAAGACCGACCGCATGGTCCAGCACACCGGGATGTCATAGCAGTGCGGTTCCCAGTAGAAGTAGTTGCGCAGCGGCCGCAGGAAGTCGTCGAAATCGGCGATGTGATCTCGCATTTCGGCGATGTCGAGCGTCATGTCGGTGGTCTTGAGCACCATCGAGTGGGTGGTGGCGGCCATCTGCTCGGTGACGGACGAGAGCTGCTGCATGGTCTCGATATTGGTTTGCATATCGTCGGCCTGCTTGAGCATGTCGGCGAACTGGTCCTGACGGTACTTCTCGTTCATCATCTGGGTGGCGCCCTGCTGGCTCAGCATGAACGGAATCGTGGTGTGCTCGATGGGTTTTCCGTTGGGCCGGGTGATGGTCTGCACCCGCGCCACGCCGGGGACGGCGAGGATGCCCTTGGCGATCTTGTTGATGACCAGGAAGTCGGCCGGGTTGCGCAGATCGCGGTCGCTTTCCACCATCAGCAGTTCGGGGTTCATCCGGGCCGCGCTGAAATGCCGTTCGGCGGCGTCGTAGCCGACATTCGCGGACAGGTCCGCCGGCAGGTAGCGCCGGGCGTCGTAGTTCGTCTTGTAGCCGGGCAGGGTCACCAGGCCGATGAGCGCCAGCGCCAGGCTGGCCACCAGCACCGGGCCGGGCCAGCGCACCACGGTGACCCCGATCCGGCGCCAACCCCGGGACCGGATGGCGCGTTTGGGCTCGAACCGGCCGAAGCGGCTGCCGATCGTGATGACCGCCGGGCCCAGGGTCAGCGCCGCGAGCACCGCGACCAACGTGCCGATCGCGCACGGCACCCCCATGGTCTGGAAATAGGGCAGCCGGGTGAACGACAGGCACAGCATGGCTCCGGCGATGGTCAGCCCGGATCCCAGCACCACATGCGCGGTTCCACCGAACATGCTGTAGTACGCGGTTTCCCGGTCTTCCCCGGCGCCGCGCGCCTCCTGATAGCGGCCGACGGCGAAGATGGCGTAGTCGGTGCCCGCCGCGATGATCATCAGCGTCAACAGGTTCACCGCAAAGGTCGAGAGCCCGATCACCCCGGCGTTCGCCAGGAATGCCACCACACCGCGAGCGGCGCCGAGTTCGACGAACACCATGAGCAGGATCAGGATGGTGGTGCCGATGGAGCGGTACACGATCAGCAGCATCAGCAGGATGACGCCGAGGGTGATCATGGTGACCTTGGCGATGCTCTTGTCGCCGGCGTGGTGCTGATCGGAGATCAGGGGCGCGCCGCCGGTGACGAACACCTGCAGCCCGGGCGGCGGCGGGGTCTGCGCGACGATATCGCGGACCGCCTCCACCGATTCGTTGGCCAGCGTCTCACCCTGGTTGCCGCGCAGGTAGAGCTGGACGTAGGCGGATTTGCCGTCGGCGCTCTGCGCGCCGGCCGCGGTCAGGGTGTCCCCCCAGAAGTCGGCCACGTGCTGGATGTGGGCGGGGTCGGCCTCGAACTTGTCGATGAGGCCGTCGTAATAGTGGTGGGCTTCGTCGCCGAGCGGCTGATCACCCTCCAGCACCACCATGGCGTTGCTGTCGGAGTCGAACTCCTCGAAGTTGGCGCCGATCTGCCGCATCGAGATCATCGCCGGCGCGTCCCGGGCGCTGAGCCCGACGGTGTTCGCCTCGCCGACCTTTTCCAGCGAGGGCACCAGCACGTTGGTCGCCACCGTCAGCGCCAGCCAGCCCAGCACGATGGGTACCGAGAGCACTCGAATGAGATGCGCGATCCTGGATCGATCGGTGGTGGTCTTCATTTGTGGCCCGTCAGGATTACAGAATCGCTGTCGGGCGTAATTTACGTAGCTAAGTTAACAATTGCCAACCGATGCGCCGGATTGACAGCAACTTCACAGGCTCAGCCGAAGAGCTCGTCGAGTGCCTGCTGCTCGAGCTTCACCCACCGGGCCACGTCCTTGCGGACCGCGTCGACCTGCTTGGGCGTCAGATGCTGGGCGCCCTCCTCCGGGGTGATCCGGCACAGATCCATCGGCCCGCCGACACTCGACGACGAGGCGTCCAGCGCATCGAGCACCCGCAGGGCAGCGACCACGCCGTAGTCCACATCGCGATCGGGCATCTGGAAATGGGTGAGCAGCGCGTGCGCCTGCTGGGCCATCGGCGCACCGCTGCCGACCGCCTGGAAACCGGTCTCCTCGTGATGACCGAGCAGCGCGTTCGGGTCCAGATCGATGATGAACGGCCGGTCCCCGACATAGCCGGCGGCCAGGATGTAGGTGGCCGGGGTGCCGGCCTTGTCCTGGCCGGGCACGTGCGCGATGAAGTTCTCGTAGTGGTGTTCCAGGATGGGCCGGACCCGGGCCTGGATGGCGTGCCCGATGTCCTTGGCCTCCACGATGGCCTCGGCCTCCTCGGTGAACAACTGCTCGACGTCGTAGAGCACCGCGCGGGAACCGCTGCCGCCCCAGGCCGCGGACTGCCCCAGCGGGTGCAGCTTCTGCGCGGGGTAGGTCAGGCCGCGCCCCGGATCGGTGATCTGCGAATCCGACGCCAACACGATCCCGTTGGCGCACTTCACGGCCAGGACGACAGTCATCCCACGATCCTATGGTGGAGCCATGACCGCGGACGAGCAGCGAGCCGGCGTCGAGCTGACCAACCTGGACCAGCCGCTGGGTCCCGACGCCGGGGCCACCAAGCGTGACCTGGTCGACTACCTGGACGCGGTCGCCGACCGGATCCTGCCGGTGCTGGCCGGCCGGCCGCTGACGGTGCTGCGGGTGCTGCGCGGGCGGGCGCCCTTCATGCAGAAGAACGTGCCCAAATACACCCCGGACTGGGTGCGCACCGTGCCGATCTGGGCCGAGGCCTCGCACCGCGAGATCCACTACGCGCTGTGCGATGACCGCCGCACCCTGCTGTGGCTGGCCAATCAGCGTGCCGTCGAATACCACCCCGCACTCGGCCTGGCCGACGACATCTACCGACCCACCCATCTGATCCTGGACCTGGATCCGCCCGACGCCGAGGACTTCGCCGCGGTGGTCGCCGTCGCCGAGTTGGTGCGCCAGGCGCTCGCCGACTGCGGGCTGACGGGCGCGGTGAAGACCAGCGGCTCGCGTGGGCTGCACATCTTCGTGCCCGTCGACGACTTCCGTTCCGGCGAGGATGTGGCCGCGGCGACCCGGGCGTTGGCGGCGCGCGCCGCGGAGCGCGATCCGGCCATCGCGACAACGGCTTTCATCGTCGAGGACCGGGCCGGCAAGGTGTTCGTCGACGCCACCCGCTCCGGCGGGGCGACGGTGGCGGCGGCCTACAGCCCGCGGCTGCGCGCCGGTAGCCCGGTGTCCTTCCCGCTTTCCTGGTCCGAACTCGGCGACGTACATCCGTCGGATTTCACCGTGCACACCGCGCTGGAGCGCCTCGGTGACCGTGACCCGTGGGCCGAGGCGATGCCGGCGCCGCAGCGGCTGCCCGACGATCTGATCGAGCAGGGCCACACCATTCCCGTCGCCCGGGTCGCCGCGATGCACGAGGGCAAACGTCGGGCCAAGGCGCGGCGCGAGAGCTGAGCCGTTTCACGCACGCCCGGCGCGTTACCCGAATTCGTCATCCGAACGTCGTACCGTCGAAGCACTATGGCGAACAACGGACCGGGCGACTACTACTCCGACGACGAACCCACCCAGTACGCGGCGAACTACAGCGACTACACCCAGCCGTATGCGGCGGCCGATCCCTACGCCGGCGGCGGCGAACCACCCGAGCCGCCGCAGCCCTGGTACCGCAAACCCGCGGCGCTGGTGGTCATCGGCGCGATCGCCGCGCTGGTGCTGGTCGGTGCGATCTGGGGCATCATCAGCGCGCTGAGCGGTGACTCGTCGCCGTCGACCAGCACGACGACGTCGTCGACCACGTCCTCCTCGGAAGCGGCGACCACGTCAGCGGTCGCGCCGGTGCCGACCGAGACGGTGACGGCCACGCCGGAGACCACCACGACCACCGCTCCGACGACCACGACGACGACCACCACCCCGTCGACGACCACCACCACGACCACCACGACGACGACACCGAGCACGTCGGTCAGCACCAGCACCAGCACGGTCACCGAGACTCAGACCGAGACGCAGACCGTGACCCCGGAGGCCCCGCCGGCCGACGGCGCGGGATAGCGGGGGCGCCCAACGTCGAGTTGTTGTCGCCCCCAGGCGAGATCTTCGACAACAAGTCGACGTTGAGCGTCGGGGACTTCACGGTTCGGTCACGGGCGTTCCGGCCCCGGGCCGGCGGTGGTTGGATCGAGCGGTGGCAACCTTCGTGCTCGTCGTCGGGGTCGCCATCGTCGCCGGGATCGGTGGCTACCTGGTGGGGCGGCCGAACCCGCGGCGCGCACGCCAGGTGTTCATCGCGGGCTTTCTGTGCGGCTCGGTGACCGGGTCGGCGGTGCGCCGCCGGCTGACGCAGCGCGCCTTCCGCCGGGTGCTGCCTCGGGCGTTCTCAGATCCCCGGCGGCGCGGTCGCTCCCGGCCCCAGAAGGTCGGCCTCGCTGTTCGATGACGTACGGCGCCACCGCCCATATAACGGCAACTCACGCAACGACTCCCACGACCACCGCCGGGCCAGGAACCTGATGACCGTGCGCACGTAGCGGCTGGTCTCGGAGTACCACCGCCACTCGTAGAGCCGTCCGCCCGCCAAACGCTGTGCGAGCGCCTCGGATTCGACACCCTGCAGGTAGGGCCGCACCCACGACACCATCACCCAGGCCTGCCCGGCGTCGGGGAGCGGAAACGCCCACTCGATCGGGGCGTCCCCGGCGGCCATGGTGTGCCGCGCCGCGGGCGGCGCAACCCCGTCCGCACCGAACAGGTGCACCGTGACGTTGTGCAACACCCCGGGCCCGCCCACCTCGAAACGCACCCGATGCTCGTCGCCGTCGCGGGTCACGGTGAACGCCACCAGTCCGCCCACGGCGACGTAGCGGGAGAACACCAGGGCGCTGCCGACCATGAGGATCCGGCGGGCGGCGAGCAGCACCGTGAACGTCGCCACGGTCAGCGCGACGACGCTCCACATGAGATCCACGTGCACAGCGTGGCAGAACGGTCCGAGAATTACCGGGCGGTGCCGATGAAATCGACGCCGGCGTTGATCGCGGCCCGGTGCCGCAGGATCCGGTAGTGCGCCAGCCGGCCCAATCCGCGGGTGGTCACCAGCTCCGCCCCCGGCCAGTCGCCGATGAACTCCTTGCTGAAGCGATACGGCGCGTCGGGGTCGTCGGGGTCGTGGATGACCAGCAGCGGTGTCGGGGAGCCGAGGGTGGCCCCGATGACGCCCAGATCGGTCTCGTGCAGCGGCATCTCGATGCGCTTGGCGAGTCGGCGGTGCAGGCCGTCGCGGATGCGCGGCCCGAACCCGTGCCGCTCGGCGAACATGTCGAGGTAGAAATCGAAGTCCCCCATCGGCGCCAGGAAGACCAGGCGTTCGATCTCGGCACCGCGGGTGAGCGCCAGCGCGGCGGCCTTGGCGCCCAGCGAGTGCGCGACGATCGCGCGGGCCGGGCCGTGGGCGCGGATGAAGGCGCTGACGGCTTCGGCGCATTCGACCAGATGGGTGCGCCCCGGCGCCAGCGCGCCGGTATCGGAGTCGTTGTGCGCGGGCAGGTCGAAGGCGATGACACGGTGCCCGGCCGCGACGAGTGGTTTGACGAACACGCCGAGATGCGCGCGGCACCCGCCCCAGCCATGCACCAGATACACCGCGGGTCCCTGCCCCCATGCCTCCCCCGCGACCCGGTGACCGGACCAGTACGCCTCGACGGGTTCGCTCTCCGGCACCCCGGGCGGCATGCGCAGGCTGGCGTCGACCACCGGCGGGGTGCACCACAGCTCGGTGGCCCACTGGGCGCCGACGGCGGGCGCGAATCGTTCCAGCAGCCCCAGCGCTCGCCGGATCTTGGGTTCGACGGGTGGTTCGATGCCCGAGCCGGCCTGACTCTCGGACTGCGTGCTGTCGCCGACCATCAAACGTTCCCTCGCCCCATGGCGCCGATCCTAATTGGGGCCGCCCTGCGGGCTACTGCGCGAGGTATCCCCCATCGACCGGCAGCACGGCACCGGTGATGAAGGAGGCGTCGTCGGAGGCCAGGAAGACGATGGCCTTGGCGACCTCGTCCGGCTCGCCGAGGCGGCCCATCGGGTGCATGCGCTCGATCGATTCCAGGTACTCGGTGCCGCCCGGCTCGTCGGGCAGCTGCTTGACCCGCTCGGTGCGGATCGTCCCGGGGGCGACGGCGTTCACCCTGATCCCCTGGTCGGCCCACTCGACCGCCAGGTGCTTGGTCAAACCGGTGGCGATGAACTTGGCGGGACCGTAGGCCGCCTGCCGCTTCTGGCCGGCCATTCCGGAGATCGAGGAGAGGCAGACGATGGCCCCGCCACCGGTCGGCAGCATCGCCTCGATGGCGAACTTGCACGTCAGGAACATGCCGCGGCCGTCGATGGCCATCACCTCGTCCCAGCCGGCGACGGTGATCTCCCGCGCATCGCCGAGCGGGATGATCCCGGCGTTGGCGACGAGCACGTCGAGGCGCCCGAACCGTTCGGTCGCCGCCGCGATCATCCGCCGGGCATCGTCGTGCACCGAGACGTCGCCGATCACCGTCTCCACGTCGGCCCCGCCCGCCCGCAGTTCGTCGGCCAGCGCCAGTAGCGGCTCCCCCTGAATGTCGGTCAGCACCAGCCGCGCGCCCTCGCGCGCGAAGAGCACGGCGGTCGCCCGGCCGATGCCGAACGCCGCCCCGGTGACCACCGCGGATTTCCCGAGTAGACGTCCTGGTCCTTGGGTCACGGCGCCATCGTGACACCGCGGATCGACGGCGTCCCCGCTTTGGGGATCGCGGTCGACGATGAGGTTTGCCCGCCGGTGCAGTCTGACCTGTATGGGAAAGCTCATCTATGGGTTCAACGTGTCGGTGGACGGCTACATCGCCGACGCGCACGGCAATATCGACTGGTCCGATCCGAGCGAAGAACTGCACCAGTACTGGAACGAATTCGCGCGGGCAACAGACCTGTCGTTCTATGGCCGGCGGCTCTACGACCTGATGTCCGCGCACTGGCCGACCGCCGACGAGGCCCCGGACGCCACCGCTTTCGACATCGACTTCGCCCGCGCCTGGCGCTATATGCCCAAGGTGGTGTTCTCCCGCACGCTGGAGTCCGTCGACTGGAACTCGCGCCTGGAACGCGGCGACCCGGTCGAGGTGGTGTCCAGGCTGAAAGCCGAGACCGACGGCCAGCTGGAACTGGCCGGCGCGACGCTGGCCGCACCGATCGTGCAGGCCGGTCTGGTGGACGAGTTCCGGATCGTGATCGCGCCCACCGCGGTGGGCGGCGGCACACCGTTCTTCCCGGCGCTGCCATCGTGGATCTCGCTACGCCTGCTGGAGAACCGCACCTTCCCCGGCGGCACGGTCCTGCTGCGCTACGCGGCGAAGCCCGACTGATCGCCCAGCGTCGACTTGTCGGCGACGGATGTCGGAAAGTTCAACGACAAGTCGACGTTGGGCGCAGGGACCGGACAACGAGAAAGGCCGCAGGTCGTGTGACCTGCGGCCTTCCCCTTGTGGTGGAGCTGCCGGGAATTGAACCCGGGTCCTACGGCATTCCCTCAAGGCTTCTCCGTGCGCAGTCCGCTGTGTCTCTACTTGGATCTCCCGGTCACGCAGACGAGCCGAGATGACGATCCCAGTCGCTGTTTGATGTCCCCACGGGTCCCGCGACCGAACCCGTGGGTGGGTCCCTCTAGCTGATGCCAGGGTCCGGGCCGAGGGCGCTCCCGGTCTGACAGACACGCATCGCTACTTAGGCAGCGAGTGCGTAGTCGCGCTGATTGGAATCGGCGCTTAATTGGTTGCAACGACGCTTACGGTGGTCATTTGCCTGCACCGGCACGCTTCCCTTGATTCGATGCGCGAAGTCGAAACCGTTCAGCCCCTCGCACCCCCGCCGACATTCGGCAGGACTCACCATCATAGCGCCCGCACCGACAAGACTCCAAGGATTAACTCTGACCGTGCACCGTCGCCAACGATGCGACGAGTTCGGCGATCGGCACCGGCCACCCGAACAGGTGCCCCTGGGCCAGCCGGCCGCCGGCCCGGGCGACCATCTCGGCCTGCTCGGAGGTCTCCACCCCCTCGGCGATCACCTCGAGGCCGAGGTCGTCACACAGCGTGATCACCGAGCGGTAGAGCGTCTGATCCCGCGCGGGATTGCTGCCGGAGGCCAGGCTGCGGTCCAGCTTCACGATGTCGACGGGCAACGCGTGCAGATAGGTCAGCGAGCTGAAGCCCGACCCGAAATCGTCCAGCGCGACCTTGACACCCAGTTCACCGAACCGGCCGATCTGGCGCGCGGCCCGATCGAGGTCGACGATCGGCATCGTCTCCGTGATCTCCAGGACCAGGCGGTTGCGCGGAATCCGGTAACGCTCCAACACCTTGCGCACCTGCAACTCGAACCCCGGATTGCCCAGCCGCGCCCCACCGATGTTGACGTGGATGTCGATATCGAGACCGCGGCCGCGCACCTCCGAGCACGCCAGGTCGAGCACCAGCGCGTCGAAGTCGGCACCGAGCCCGGCCGCCTCGGCGTCCGCGACGAAGGTCTCCGCCGAGATGTCGATCCCGTTGGCCGCCGTCCAGCGGGCCAGCGCCTCCACCGCCACCGCCGTGCCATCCGCGAGCGCCACGACCGGCTGATACACCAGCCGGAATCCCAGCGGCGGCTTGCCCTTGGCGACGCGCAGCAAGGTCGGGAAGTCGACCACCGCCCCGGATGACGGTTCGTAGACGACGGCGGTGTCCTTGCCCATGCGCTTGCCCGCGTACATCGCGATATCGGCCTGGCGCAGCAGATCGTCGGAGGTCTGCGGTAACCCGTCGGTCTGCGGCCGCACCAATCCCATGCTGGCCTTCACCCGCAGCGATGACCCGTGCACCGGGAACGGCTCGCGCAACGCGGTCCGCAGCCGTTCGGCCGAGGCCTCCAGCTGCTCTCCGTGATCGTCGGCACCCTCGATCAGGATCGCGAACTCGTCGCCGCCGATGCGGGCCAGGGTGTCGCCGTCGGCGACGTACCGCCCCAGCCGCTCCCCGACCGCGCGCAGCAGTTCATCGCCGGCGGCGTGCCCGTAGCGGTCGTTGACCTCTTTGAAATCGTCGAGGTCGATGAAGATCAGCACGAACTGTCCGTGCCGCATCGCCTCGTCGAGTCGCTGCGCGAACAGGGTCCGGTTCGGCAGCCCGGTCAGCGCGTCGTGGTGCACCTGATGCTCCAGCCCGCGCTGCGCCCAGTACAGCCACTGCGTCAATGACCGTTCCGCGCGCGTCGCGAGCACCTGCCGGGTCGCCACCAGCGCCACCATCAGCACCGTCAGGATGACCGCGGCAAGGGACAGCTCGCGTTCGATGTAGAGATGGAAGGCGAACAGCACCGCCACACCGAGGAATCCCAGATAGGGCAACAGCAGCTGCGGCCAGTCCTGACGGCGGAAGGCACTGTCCGAAGGCGGTGCCGTCGGCAGGAACGCGAAGCCGGCGAGCACCGGCCCGATGATCAGCCCGAGACCGGCCCACAGCTGTGCGTCCGGCACATCCACCGATCGCAGGTAGGCCAGCAGCCGGTTGGCGGTACCCATCAGCAGCAGAGCACCCGCGAGCAGCAGGAAGTTCGTCCGGTTCGGACGGCCGGGGTCATAGATCATCGCGATCAGCACGACGGTGCCGACCACGAAGATCTCCGCGCCGATGAAGACGACATCGAGCACCCGCATCGCGGGGTCCGACGCCGCGAACCGGGTCCCCAGATCGCTCATGACCGCCAGGATCAGGAAGGCGAGCCCGGCGATGACGCCGTCGAGGGCGTTGGTCACGAACGGCTGCCGCAACGGGCTGTCGGGCGGGGACATCACCCCGCCACTGGAGCGCACCAGCAGCACCACCGAGGTGAACACCAGCACCGGTATCGACAGGTACACCGCGCGCACCAGCACCGGCGCCGAGTCGGCCACGTGCAGACGCCACAGCGTCTGGCCGAGCATCCAGGTCACCAGCGCCGCGACGAACACCAGTCGCCACCACCGGTCGGCGCCGTGGCGGCGCCGCGCGACGGTCACCCCGCAGATGACCGCGCCCACGCCCGCGCAGATCTGCAGGATCAGCGCGCAGGTGTCGGCCACGGAGTCGCCCCAGAGCGCCATCGCATTGATCGCCGCCAGCGTGATGACACCGACGAGCACGAGGGGACGGAGACGCGAGCGTCGTACTGTCAACCACCCTCCCCCGTGCGTCTGACCGCGTGGGGCGCACTATATCGCCCGCGGAGGCAGGTCCCTGCGGTTCGAGCGGCGCGCCGTCGGCGGGTGTGCTTCGGCACGCACGCCCGCGGGGAGAATCGCCTAGCTCATACCCTTGTTGCGCCGGCCCAGCTCCCGGGTGATCTCCCGGTCGGCATCGCGTTTGGCCAGATCCTGGCGCTTGTCGCGGGCCTCTTTACCGCGGGCCAGGGCCAGCTCGACCTTGACCTTGCCGTCCACGAAGTACAGCGACAGCGGCACCAGGGTGAGGTTGCCGTCGCGGATCTTGCCGACCAGATTGTCGATCTGGCTGCGGTGCATCAGCAGTTTACGGTTGCGCCGCGGCGCGTGATTGGTCCAGCTGCCGTGGTGATATTCGGCGATGTGCAGATTGCGCAGCCAGATCTCGCCGTCGTCGACGGTGGCGAACGCGTCGGCCAGCGAGGCCTGGCCCTCGCGCAGACTCTTCACCTCGGTGCCGACCAGCACGACCCCGGCCTCGTACACATCCAGGATCGAATAGTTGTGGCGCGCCTTGCGATTGGTCGCGACCACGTGGTTGTTCGCCTTCTCGGCAGCCTTGTCCGGTTTTTTCGCCATCTTCTATCTTCGTACGTAGAGGCGCAGCGTCACATAGGCCGTGACACCGGCCATCGCCACACCCACGAACAGCAGGATCGGCGCGATGTAAAGAATATCGGCGAAGTCCAGCGGCGCAATCAAATTAGCCTGGGTGAACTGACTGAGCGCCTTCTCCAGGAACAGCGTGCGCACCGTCAGTAGACCGAGCAGTGCCAGCACCACACCGATGAACGCGGCCAGCATCGCCTCCACCAGGAACGGCAACTGGGTGTACCAGCGGGTCGCGCCGACCAGCCGCATGATGCCGATCTCGGTGCGCCGGGTATAGGCCGCCACCTGAACCATGTTGGCGATCAACAACACCGCGCCGATCGCCTGCACCAGCGCCACCGCGAACGCCGCGTTGGACATGCCGTCCAAGAGCGCGAACAACCGGTCGATCAGATCCTTCTGGTTCAGCACGTTGAGCACACCGGGCTGGCCCTGCATGGCGGCGTCGAAATCGACGTGCTGTTCCGGGTTCTCCAGCTTGACGATGAACGATGCCGGGAAGGCGTCCTTGCTGGCGACGTCCTTGAACGCCGGGATCTTCTTGATCGCGTCGGCGTAGGCCTCCTCCTGGTTGAGGTAGCGCACCGACCGCACGTCCTCGCGCGAATCGATCAGCGCGCGCAACGCCTTACAGGGGTCAGCATCACAGTTCGGGTCGTTGACCGACGCGTCGTTGGTGAGGAAGACCTGGCTCTCCACCCGGTCCAGGTAGATGTCGCGGGACTGATCCGCCACCCGCATCACCAGCAGACCACCGCCGAACAGGCCGATGGAGATGGCGGTCGTCAGGATCATCGCCACCGTCATCGTGACGTTGCGACGAAGTCCGGTCAGAACCTCGTTGATCAGGAAGCCAAAACGCACTAGCGATCCATTCCGTAGACGCCGCGCTGCTCGTCGCGGATGAGTCGGCCCAATTCGAGTTCGATGACGCGCTGACGCATGGAGTCCACGATGTGGTGGTCGTGCGTCGCCATCAGAACCGTGGTTCCGGTGCGGTTGATCCGCTCGAGCAGATCCATGATGTCCTTACTGGTTTCCGGGTCCAGGTTGCCTGTGGGCTCATCGGCCAGCAGCACCAACGGCCGGTTGACGAACGCCCGCGCGATCGCGACGCGCTGCTGCTCACCGCCGGACAGCTCGTGCGGTAGCCGGCTGGCCTTGCCGCTCAGCCCCACCATCTCGAGCACGTCGGGCACCACCCGGTTGATCACGTCACCGCGCTTGCCGATGACTTCGAGGGCGAACGCGACGTTCTCGAAGACCGTCTTCTGCTGCAGCAGCCGGAAGTCCTGGAACACGCAGCCGATGACCTGCCGCAGGCTCGGGATGTGCCGGCCGGAGAGCTTGTTGACGTGGAACTTCGAGACCCGGATATCGCCCGTGGACGGGTGCTCGGCGCCCAGCAGCAGACGCATGAACGTCGACTTGCCCGACCCCGACGGCCCGATGAGGAAGACGAACTCACCCTTGTCGATTTTGAGAGAGACGTCATCCAGTGCCGGACGAGCAGAGGATTTGTACTGCTTGCTCACTTTGTCGAGGGTGATCATCACGGCACGCCAGTGTAGACGCGTGTCAGTTCGCGCTGCGTGCAGGCGGCGGCGGTGTCGCCGTCGACTGCGGCGCCGGGGTCGGTGTCGCCCCCGGTAGCACCGGCAGCGTGATCGGCGGGATCAACCCGTTGGGGCCGTCCGGGTCGACCACCGTCGTGGTGGGCGGGGTCTCGGTCGGCGAGGTCGGCGTGTCGCCCGGTGACGTCGTCTCGGTCGGGTCGGTGGGTGATGTTGTCGTCGTCGGCGGCGGCTCGGTGGTGGTCGTCGTCGTGGTCGTGGTGGTGGTCGTCGGGTAGGTGGTGCGCGGCACCTCGACGTTGGTGCGCGGCACCCAGGTGTACTCCGGGTCGGGCACGAAGCCCGGTGGGACGATCTGGGTGACCGGCGCGGGTTCCGGCGGTGGGCTGTAGGTCTCGTAGAGCCACGAGGTGAACAACAGCGCGACGATCAGGCCGATGGTCGACGTCCGCATCCGGCCACCAAGGACGTAGGCCGGCCACTGCTTGTTGTCGTCGGTGGAACGCGAGATCAGCTTCATTGGCTGCGGACCTCCGAGTTCGCGGCCAGCGACGTGGACTCCGGCTTGGCGACGATGCCGGCCCGCGCCAGCGCCGCGATGACCAGCAGCCGCAGCTGCCGTCCCACCTCGAACTGCTTACCGGGCAGGGTGCGGGCCACCATCCGCAGATTCACGGTGTCGAGCTCCAGGCTCTCCACGCCCATCAGCTGTGGCTGATCCAGCAGCAGCTCGCTCATCACCGGGTCCTTCATGGCGTTCTCGCACACCGCGTGCAGCAACTCGTTGACGGTGTTCAGGTCCGCCGACGTCGGCACCGGGATATCCACCACCGCACGCGCCCAGTCCTTGGACAGGTTGAGCGATTTCATGATCTGGCCGTTGGGGACCGTGAAGACCTCACCGTCACTGGTGCGCAGCTTGGTCACCCGCAGCGTGACGTCCTCGACGGTTCCGGTCGCGTCGTTGGATGCGCCGAGCGTCAGCGTCACCAGGTCACCGAAGCCGTACTGCTTCTCGGTGATGATGAAGAAACCGGACAGCAGGTCCTGCACGATGCGCTGCGCGCCGAAGCCGAGCGCCGCACCCAGCACGGCGGCCGGCGCCACCAGCGAGCTCAGCGGGATCGCCAGGATGTCGGTGATCTGCAGCAGCACCACCACACAGATCAGCGCGATCGTCACCCACGAGATCACCGAGGCGACGGCCTGGCGATGCTTGGCGGTCTCGGTCCGCACCAGGGCATCGCTCTCCCGGAAGTCGGCGTCGATCCGCCTGCTGATGCGCAGGGCGGCCCAGTTCACGAACCGGGCCAGCAGGACGGCCAGGATCAGCAGCATGACGATGCGCAGGCCCTTGGTGATGATCCACTCACCGATGTCCCCGCGCCAGAAGTCGTGCCAGCGGTCCGCCACTGACAGTGCGTTAATCGTCATCTTTCCTATTGCGCCAACGGATGCCTGCCTCCAGGAAGCCGTCGATGTCTCCGTCGAGAACCGCTGCCGGGCTACCGACCTCGAATTCGGTGCGTAGGTCTTTGACCATCTGATACGGGTGTAGCACGTAGGAGCGCATCTGGTTGCCCCACGAACTGCCGCTGTCACTCTTGAGCGCATCCATCTCGGCGCGCTCCTCCTGACGCTTGCGCTCCATCAGCTTGGCCTGCAGGACGCGCATCGCCGACACCTTGTTCTGCAGCTGCGACTTCTCGTTCTGACAGGTGACGACGATGCCGGTCGGGATGTGGGTCAGGCGCACCGCCGAGTCGGTGGTGTTGACCGACTGACCGCCCGGACCGCTGGAGCGGTAGACGTCGACCCGGACATCGCCCTCGGGGATCTCGATGTGGTCCGTTGTTTCCACGACCGGCAGCACCTCGACCTCGGCGAACGAGGTCTGCCTGCGACCCTGGTTGTCGAACGGGCTGATGCGCACCAGCCGGTGGGTGCCCTGCTCGACCGAGAGGGTGCCGTAGGCGTACGGGGCGTGCACCGCGAAGGTGGCGCTCTTGATCCCGGCCTCTTCGGCGTAGGACGTGTCGAACACCTCGACGGGGTACTTGTGCGCCTCGGCCCAGCGGATGTACATCCGCATCAGCATCTCGGCCCAGTCCGCGGCGTCCACGCCGCCGGCGCCGGACCGGATGTTGACCAGCGCCTCGCGCTGGTCGTACTCCCCGGCCAGCAGGGTCCGGACCTCCATGGCCTCGATGTCCTCGCGCAGCTTGGTCAGCTCGGCGTCTGCCTCGGTGAGCGCTTCGGAGCCCTCCGCGCCCTCTTCTTCGGCGGCCATCTCGTAGAGCACCGGCAGGTCCTCGACGCGCTGGCGCAGTTCCTCGACGCGGCGCAACTCGTTCTGCGCGTGCGACAGCTCGCTGGTCACCTTCTGCGCGTGCGCCTGGTCGTTCCACAGGTTGGGGTCGGCGGCCTCGGCTTCGAGTGTCTCGATGCGGCCGCGCAGACCGTCGACATCGAGCACCCGCTCCACGGTCGTCAATGTGGTGTCGAGGGCGGCGATATCGGCAAGACGGTCAGGATCCACGACTGTTGAGGTTACCGGCCGCTTCTCCGGACTCCGCCCTCGATCGCCGGTGCGCGGCTAGCATCGGGCTGGTAACCGGTCCGGTGACGTCGCGACAGCCCCTTGCGCGCCACCGTTCAGCCTCACGAAAAGGCTTGCCATGCGCCCGTACCACATGGCGATCGTCGGCTCAGGCCCGTCCGGGTTCTTCGCCGCCGCGTCGCTGTTGAAGTCCGATCTCGACGTCCGTGTCGACATGCTGGAGATGCTGCCCACCCCGTGGGGACTGGTGCGCTCCGGCGTCGCACCCGACCACCCGAAGATCAAGTCGATCAGCGCGCAGTTCGAGAAGATCTCTGCGGACCCGCGGTTCCGGTTCTTCGGCAACATCTCCGTCGGCGAGCATGTGCGGGCCGCCGAGTTGGCCGAGCGCTATGACGCCGTCGTCTACGCGATCGGCGCCCAGTCCGACCGGGTGCTCGGCATTCCCGGCGAGGACCTGCCCGGCAGCGTTGCGGCCGTCGACTTCGTCGGTTGGTACAACGCGCATCCACATTTCGGGGAGGTGGCCCCCGACCTGTCCGCCGACCGCGCGGTGGTGATCGGCAACGGCAACGTCGCACTCGACGTGGCGCGCATCCTGATCAGCGACCCGGAGATCCTGGCGCAGACCGATATCGCCGATCACGCCCTCGATCTGCTCGGGCCCCGCGGTGTCCGCGAGGTCATCGTGGTGGGCCGGCGCGGGCCGCTGCAGGCACCGTTCACCACGATGGAGCTGCGCGAGCTCGGGCACATGGAGCAGATGGCCGAGGTCGACATCGTCGTCGAGCGCGCCGACTTCGAACACATCACCGATGCGGACCTCGAGGCCGCCGACAAGACCGTCAAGACCAACATCAAGGTGTTGCGGCAGTACGCGGAGATGCAGCCCGAAGGCGCGCAGCGTCGGGTGGTGTTCCGGTTCGCCACCTCCCCGATCGAGATCCGCGGCTCCGATCGGGTGGAGTCGATTGTGTTGGGGCGCAACGAACTGGTCGAGGAGGGCGGCCGGGTCGTCGCGAAGGACACCGGCGAACGCGAAGAGCTGCCGGTGCAGCTGGTGGTGCGCGCCGTCGGTTATCGCGGTGTGCCGGTCGACGGACTGCCGTTCGACGAGAAGTCCGGCACCATCCCGCATTCGGACGGGCGGATCGAGGGCCGCGACCACGAGTACGTCGTCGGCTGGATCAAGCGCGGGCCCTCCGGTGTCATCGGCAGCAACAAGAAGGACTCCGCGGATACCGTGCAGACGTTGTTGGACGATCTCGGCGAGCCCGGCTTCGACGAGGGCCACGATGCCGAGTTGGCGCAGTGGCTGCTGTCGCGCCAGCCGTTGTTGGTCACCGACGATCACTGGGCGCGCATCGACTCCCATGAACGCGCGACCGGCGACGCGCAGCACCGGCCGCGGGTGAAGCTCACCAGCGTCGCGGATCTGCTGGGGATCGCGCACGGCTGAGGTTTCTGGCGCGCCATTTTCTACGCCAGGGCTGCGATCAGCCGCTGCCCGCGACCCTGGTGTCGAAAACGGCGGTGCCGGCTGATCACTCGCCGGGCGGCGGAGTCACCTTGTCTGCCTCGATCGTGAGGATGAGCCGTGTCTCGTCCGGATTCCCACTGAAGTACGGGTACGGGATGCCCAGGTATTTCTGCGAGATCTCGTGGATGCTCTCGTGGCCGCCCTCGGCGGTGGTCGCCGTGACCCGGCCCCGAATCGCGTAGAACCGCCGGATCTCGTCGGGGTCGGCGACATTGATGGCGACCCGCGGGTCGCGGGCGATGTTGCGGTCCTTCTGGGAGCCTCCGACGATGTTGAGCACGACGTGCTCGCCGTCGGTGTGCACCCAGGTCTCGGTCAGCTGCGGTGAACCGTCGGGCATCAGGGTGGCCACGAAGCACGGGCTGGGCTTGCGCAGCAGCTCGATCAGTCCGGCCGGGAGCGGTTGGGGCACGGGGTGTCCTCTCAGACGGTCGGGTAGGTCTCGGGTGCCGGCGGGGGCGGCGCCGACGGCGCGAAACCCCACTTGTCGGGGTTCTTCGGCGAGTAGACGACGTCGATCAGCTGGCCGATGGTGGGCCACTGGTTGACGTCGACGACCAGACGTTGATAGACGACGTGCTCGTTGACCGTCGGCCCGTTGATGACACCGCTGATGGTGACGAACTGCTCGCCGACCTCGTCCGGGCGCGGGCTGACGCCGGTGACCAGCAGCGTGCCGGGCGCCATGCCGGCGCCCATACCGCCACCCATGCCGCCGCCGCCTGCCTCACGGCGTTTACGGATCCATGGCATCGCTATGAGCACCAGCGCACCGACCAAGAGCAATATCATCGCGAATTCGATCACGTAGCCATGGTAGGACTGCGGGCATGAGCGACGTTTCCGACGATCTCGACCTTGCCCTGCGACTGGCCGACCAGGCCGACGAGCTGACCATGGCCCGCTTCGGCGCACTGGATCTGCGCATCGAGACCAAACCCGATCTCACCCCCGTCACCGACGCCGACAAGGGCGCCGAGGAAGCGTTGCGAACGGCCCTGTCCCAGGCCCGGCCCGATGACAGCGTGTTCGGCGAAGAGTTCGGCGGCACAACGTCTTCCACGGGCCGCCAGTGGGTGATCGACCCGATCGACGGGACCAAGAACTTCGTCCGCGGCGTCCCGGTGTGGTGCACGCTGATCGCGCTGATCTCCGACGGCGTGCCCACTGTCGGGGTGGTGAGCGCACCGGCGCTGGGGCGGCGCTGGTGGGCCGGCGCGGGGGCGGGCGCGCACACCTCGTTCGGCGGCGCGACCCGCCGCATCCAGGTGTCCGGGGTCGGCGATCTGGCCTCGGCGAGCCTGTCTTATTCGGATCTGACGACGGGGTGGGACGACCGGCGGGGAAGTTTCCTGAAACTGACGGACGCGGTGTGGCGGGTGCGGGCCTACGGGGACTTCTGGTCGTACTGCCTGGTGGCCGAGGGCGCCGTCGACATCGCCTGCGAACCCGAGGTGAAGGTGTGGGATATCGCGCCCCTGGACATCCTGATCCGGGAGGCCGGCGGCACGTTCACCAGCATCGACGGCGCTCCCGGTCCGCATGGCGGCAGCGCCCTGGCCACCAACGGCCACCTGCATGCGGCGGTCCTCGCCACACTGTGAGGTTGGTTACAGCCTTTTTCTATCTTACTCCGGAGTAAGATACGGTCATCACGCATTGCCCCCACCAAAAGAGGCTGCCGAAATGACTCAGATCGAATCTCGCCCCCAGCGCAAAGGCCCGGAAAGCGCCGTTGGGCTCCAGAAGCACAAGCGCACCGCGACCGATATCGGGATCGCGCTGCTCACTCCCCTCATGGGCCAGGAGTTCCTGGACCGCTACGGCCTGCGCGACCCGCTCAACAAGGGCATCCGGTACGGCGTCAAGACGGCGTTCTCCGCCGCCGGTGCGTCGACCCGCCAGTTCAAGAAGATCCAGAACCTGGGCGGCTCCCCCACCCGGCTCGCGCCGAAGGAGTCCGACTACTTCGACCTGACCCCGGATGACGACCAGAAGATGATCGTCGAGACGGTCAGTGAGTTCGCCGAGGAGATCCTGCGCCCGGCCGCTCACGACGCCGACGCCGCGGTCACCTACCCGGCCGACCTCATCGCCAAGGCCGCCGAGCTCGGGATCACCTCGCTGAACATCCCGGAGAACTTCGACGGCATCGCCGAACACCGCAGCACGGTGACCGGCGCCCTGGTCGCCGAGGCGCTCGCCTACGGCGACATGGGGTTGGCGCTGCCGATCCTGGCGCCCTCCGGGGTCGCGTCCGCGCTGACCCATTGGGGCAGCGCCGCCCAGCAGGCCACCTATCTGCCCGAGTTCGCCGGCGAGAACGTGCCGCAGGCCAGCGTCGCCATCGCCGAACCGCACGCGCTGTTCGATCCCACCGCGCTGAAGACCACCGCGGTACGCACTCCGGGCGGCTACCGGCTGTCCGGCGTGAAATCGCTTGTCCCCGCTGCAGGCAGCGCCGAGTTGTTCATCGTCGCCGCCCAGCTCAACGGCAAGCCCGCGCTGTTCATCGTGGAGGCCTCGTCCGAAGGCGTCACCGTCGAGGCGGATCCGTCGATGGGTGTGCGCGCCGCCGCGCTGGGCCGGGTGGCCCTCGACAACGTCGCGGTGCCGCTGCACAACCGTCTCGGCGAGGAGGACCGATCCGCCCAGGACTACGCCCAAGATTTTTCTGAAGCCATCGCCTACTCCCGATTGGGTTGGGCCGCACTGGCAGTCGGCACCTCGCATGCCGTGCTCGACTACGTCATCCCCTACATCAAGGAGCGCGAGGCGTTCGGTGAGCCGATCGCCAATCGGCAGGCGGTGGCCTTCATGACCGCCAACATCGCCATCGAGCTCGACGGCCTGCGGCTGATCGCGCTGCGCGGCGCCGCCCGCGCCGAACAGGGCCTGACCTTCGCGCGGGAAGCCGCGCTGGCCAAGCGGATCGCCACCGACAAGGGCATGCAGATCGGCCTGGACGGCGTCCAGTTGCTCGGCGGTCACGGCTTCACCAAAGAACACCCGGTCGAGCGCTGGTACCGCGATCTGCGGGTCCTCGGCGTCGCCGAGGGTGTTGTGGTCCTTTAAGACTTCGAGGAACGGAAACCCAGTCATGGCAATCAATCTGGAACTACCCAAGAAGCTGCAAGCGGTCGTCGAAAAGGGACATCAGGGCGCAGCGGAGATGCTCCGCCCGATCTCGCGCAAGTACGATCTCGCCGAGCACGCCTACCCCGTCGAGCTGGACACCTTGGCCCAGCTGTTCGAAGGCCTGCAGGAGGCGAAGACCATCTCCTTCGCCGGCGCGGATGCCTTCAGCGGCCGCAACGACGAGGGCAAGAAGACAAACGTCAACGGCGCCAACATGTCCGCGCTGCTGAATGCCCTCGAGGTCAGCTGGGGCGATGTCGCCCTGCTGCTCTCGATCCCCTTCCAGGGCCTCGGCAACGCCGCGATCTCCAGTGTCGCCACCAAGGAGCAGCTGGAACGCTTCGGCAAGGTGTGGGCCTCGATGGCCATCACCGAGCCAAGCTTCGGCTCCGACTCGGCCGCGGTGTCCACCACCGCAGTGCTCGACGGCGACGAGTACGTGATCAACGGTGAGAAGATCTATGTGACCGCGGGATCGCGCGCCACCCACATCGTGGTGTGGGCGACGGTGGACAAGTCACTCGGCCGGGCCGCCATCAAGTCCTTCGTCGTACCGCGGGAACACCCCGGCGTGACCGTCGAGCGACTCGAACACAAGCTGGGCATCAAGGCCTCCGACACCGCGGCGATCCGCTTCGAGAATGCCCGCATCCCGAAGGAGAACCTGCTCGGCGACCCGGAAGTCAAGGTGGACAAGGGCTTCGCCGGCGCGATGGAGACCTTCGACAACACCCGCCCGATCGTGGCGGCCATGGCGGTCGGCATCGCCCGCGCCGCGCTGGAGGAGCTGCGTGTCATCCTCACCGAGGCCGGTATCGAGATCTCCTACGACAAGCCCGCCCACGCACAGAGCGCGCCGGCCGCGGAATTCCTGCGGATGGAAGCCGACTGGGAATCCGGCTATCTGCTGACCATCCGTTCGGCATGGCAGGCCGACAACAAGATCCCGAACTCCAAAGAGGCCTCGATGGGCAAGGCCAAGGCCGCCCGGGTGGCCAGCGACATCACCCTCAAGGCCGTCGAGATGGCGGGCACCGCAGGGTATTCGGAGCAGACGCTGTTGGAGAAGTGGGCCCGCGATTCGAAGATCCTCGACATCTTCGAGGGCACCCAGCAGATTCAGCAGCTGGTGGTCGCCCGCCGGCTGCTCGGGCTGTCCTCGGCTCAGCTGAAGTGATCCGTGGTGGCGCCGATCCGGGGGGACGGCGCCACCTTTCAGCCCTGGTCGATCAGCCGCCGGCCACGTCGGGATTGAGGATGTACAGCCCGGCCAGCGTCTGATCGTCGCGGAAGGTGATGCGGGCGACGAAGTCGCCGGCCTCGAAGTTCAACGGCGTGTTGGTGGTGGTGAAGTCCCCTGCACGCACCGAGTCGGTGTCTCCGTGGCCCTCATAGGCGCCGGCCAGCCCCACAATGTGCGCCCATGCCTCGGCAAGTCCCTCTTCGGTGAGCCGGTCACGCATCGTGGCATCGAAGCGCGCGGTGACATCGGACCACCGGGCATGAGCCAGGTCGTCGATGACGGTCCTGCTCAGTTCGTCGGCTTCGGGAAGTACCTGGGTGTTCATGATCTCTCCTGTTCTCGGATCGATGGGCTTGCCGTAGCGCTGGAAGGCGGCTTGGCGCGATACGCCGAGCACCTCGCCGATCTCCTGCCACGTGCGGCCCCTCTCCCGCGCCTGTTGCACAGCCGCGGCCATCAACGCCTGAGCCGCGTTCTGCACCTCATGCGTCGCGTGCACCAACTCGAGCGGATCGTCCTCGCCACGTAGCACCGGAGCGGCGAGAATCTGACCGAGTTGACGGTGAAGCTGCTGACCCACCGTTGTAAACGAATCGAGCATACGTCAAGCATGCATTGACCTAAAGGTATTTGTCAATGCAATCTTTACATGCATCCAGGTCGACAGCCGCGACGGCTGACGCGTCCGGAACCCGACCTGCGAGGTTCTCGCCAGGCGGGGCCGGACGAGGACATAAAAAATCCCCCGAGGCGGCTGCCTCGGGGGATTTTCTACGGCTTACTTACGCGCCGAGAACACGCTGCAGGTCGGGCAGCATGGCCTGGAGCTCGCGGCCCCAGTACGCCCAGTTGTGCGTGCCGTTGTTCGGGAAGTTGAACACACCGTTCGATCCGCCCGCGGCGAGGTAGTTGTCGCGGAAGGTGATGTTGGTGCGGATGGTCAGGTCCTCGAGGAAGGTCGCGGGCAGATCGCCGCCACCGAGCTCGTTGGGCTGGCCGTTACCGCAGTAGACCCAGAGGCGGGTGTTGTTGGCCACCAGCGTCGGGATGTTGACCATCGGGTCATTGCGCTTCCAGCCGCTGTTCGGATCCTGGGTCTTGCCCCACATGTCGTCGGCCTTGAAGCCACCGGCGTCACCCATGGAGATGTTGATCAGGAACGGCCACCAGCCCTCGGAGGGGTTCAGGAAGCCCGACATGGAGCCGGCGTAGATGAACTGACCGGGGTGCCAGGTCGCCAGGTTCAGCGCGGCCGAGCCGGCCATCGACAGGCCGACCGCGGCGCTGCCGGTGGGCTTGACGGCCTTGTTGGCCTGCAGGTAGGCGGGCAGTTCCTGGGTCAGGAAGGTCTCCCACTTGTACGTGACGGTCGGGCCCTTGTTCCGAGCCGGCGCGTACCAGTCGGCGTAGAAGCTCGACTGGCCACCGACGGGCATGACGACCGACAGACCACTGTCGAGGAACCACTCGAAGGCCTGGGTGTTGATATCCCAGCCATTGAAGTCTTCCTGCGCACGCAGGCCGTCCAGCAGGTACACGGCCGGCGAGTTCTCGCCACCGCTCTGGAACTGGATCTTGATATCGCGGCCCATCCCAGCGGACGGCACCATCAGGTACTCCACCGGGAGACCCGGGCGGGAGAAGGCACCAGCGGTGGCTGCGCCACCCGCCACTGCGATCGCACCCGGCACGACCAGCGCGGCCGCGGCGACGGCCCCGATCCGGCGCATCCACCGGCCTACAACGTTCTGCATCAAATTCTTCCCAACTCTAATTGTCACGGTCCCGCCCGACCCGGGGTGCAGCATGTCCAACACCCAGAGACACCGCAGTGCGTCCTTGCACTGCGGTATCCGCGTCCGCTCGCTCTGTCGTGGAGCGGACCGAGAATTCAGTTGTCGCGACTTGCAGTAAAACACGCAGCGAGGGCCAACAGAAAGTCAGGGGTGCGCGCGAGTCGCCGTAGGCTGCCCCTCATGGCGACCGCCCAAAGCCCGTCCGGCAACCGTCTGACCATCGACGATTGGCTTCAGGCCGGGTACGCAATCCTTGCCGAGGACGGTATAAAACTGCTGAAAATCGATCGTTTGTGTGCCCGACTGAAAGTGACCAATTGCAACAGTCATGGGAGCTGTATCAGCAGGTGTTCGGCGCCTACCAATCGCACGGCGCGCCGGAGAACATTCAGCGCGGTGACGTGACGGTGGTCAACGTGCCCCTGCAGATGACCCGCAGGCCGGGGCAGTTCCGGCTGACGGTGCAGCCCGACGGGTCGGTGGCAAGCCTGACGTTCCTCAAGGAAGGCGTTCCGGTCCCCTAGATCGCCCGCGAGCGTGGGCCTCAGGTACGCCACTCGGGGCCGGATCGGTGCACAGAACCCACGTTCGCCTTCAAGGGCGGGCCGGTTCGCAACCCTTGCGCCTCGGCAGAACGAAAAGTAAAGTCACTTTCAGTTTTACTGACCGGATCTGCCGAGGAGCGTCATGGAATCCTTCGTTCACCTGCGAAAAGGCAAGACGCCCAAACGCGTGCACGCCGACCTCGACGGGCTCAAGGACGACGAGTTGGGGCGCGGCGGCTTCGTCGGCCGGACCGCGAACATGTACCGGCGCAACGACCCCACCGCCTACCGCACCGTCGGGCCTCTGCGCCCCACCGATGTGCTGTCCTCCGAACTGAAGCCCAGCGATGCCACCGACGCGCGCGGCGGCCCGCTGCTGATGTTCTCCAACGACGACTGCCAGGTCCTACTGTCCCGGCGGACCGAGGAGATGCCGTTCTTCGTCCGCTACGTCGACGGCGACCTGCTGATCTTCGTGCACAAGGGCGCCGGACTGCTGGAGACCGAGTTCGGTCCGGTGCGCTACCGCGAGGGTGACTGGGTCTATCTGCCCAAGGCCTGCACGTTCCGCCAGGTCCCCGATGCCGAGAGCACCTGGCTGATGATCCAGGCCACCGACGACTTCCGCGTTCCGCCGGCAGGCATCCTGGGCCGACACTTCCCGTTCGACCCGGCGCAGGTGACGATCCCGGATCCGGCGCCCAGCGACGATGACGGCAGGGCCGAATACGAGGTGCGCCTCATCCATGAAGGCGGGCCGACATCGCTGTTCTATCAACACAATCCGCTCGATGTCGAGGGCTGGCGCGGGGACAACTTCCCGTTCACCTTCAACATCGAGGACTACACCGTCATCACCTCGGAGAGCGTGCATCTGCCACCGACGGTGCACCTGTTCATGCAGGCCACCGGCGTCTACGTGATGAACTTCCTGCCCAAGCCCGCCGAAAGCGTCCCCGGCACCGAGCGCACGCCGTGGTATCACCGCAACGTCGACTATGACGAGATCGCCTTCTTCCACTCCGGTTCGCTGTACGGCATCCCGATGCCCCCCGGACTGGTTTCCCATGCGCCGCAGGGGGTTCACCACGGCGCGCCGGAGAAGGCCCGGGAGCGCGCCCGCCGCAAATTCGACGACTACGACCGGGTCGACTGGTCGGTGATCGCCATCGACACCCGTCGCCGGCTCACCCCGTCCGCCGAAATCCTCGCCAACGATCTGGGGCAACACTAGCCATGACCGCCACCGAAGCACCCGTGAAGTTCGAGTACGAGCGCATCCCGTATCTGGTCGCCTACCAGAACACCTCGAGCGTCCGCGACGTATACGGCGGCGTCGCCGAGCTCGTGGTGCTGGAGAGCTATCTGCTCAAGCCCAAGGCCAAGCCGTCAGACACCGTGCTGATCTTCATGCACCCGATCGGCGGCGGCGCCTATCTGCCGATGATCAACGCGTTGGCCCGCGCCGGGCATCACGTCATCTACTGCAACAGCCGGTTCCGCGGCACCGACTCCGCGCTGCTGATGGAGAAGGTCGTCGAAGACCTCGGTGAGTGCATCAAGGACGCCAAGAACCGCCTCGGCTATGACAAGGTGGTGCTGGCCGGGTGGAGCGGCGGCGGGTCGCTGTCGGTGTTCTACCAGCAGCAGGCCCAACACCCGACCGTCACCGCCAGTCCGTCCGGCGACGGCCCCGACCTCACCACGCTCGGCCTCATCCCGGCCGACGGCATCATGCTGCTGGCCGCGCACATCAGTCGGCACGGCACCATGACCGAATGGATGGACGCCTCCATCCTCGACGAGAACGACCCGTCCCGGCGGGACCCCGAGCTCGATCTGTACAACCCCGACAACCCGAATCAGCCGCCGTACACGCCGGAGTTCCTGGCGCGCTATCACGAGGCGCAGATCGCGCGGAACCGGCGAATCACCAAGTGGGTCAAGGAAAAATTGGCAGAGCTGTCCGAAAAGGGCCGCCCCGATGATGAATATGCGTTCGTGGTGCACGGCACCATGGCCGATCCACGTTGGCTGGACCCGACCGTCGATCCGAACGAACGCACCCCGGGCACCTGCTATCTGGGCGATCCTCAGGTGGTGAACAACTCCCCCGTCGGGCTGGCCCGGTTCTGCACGCTGCGCAGCTGGCTGTCGCAATGGAGCTACGACGATGCCAACGGCGACGCCGTCAAGGCCGGCCCCGATATCGCGGTACCCGCGCTGGTGATCGGCAACCTCGCCGATGACGCCTGTACGCCGAGCCACACCCGCCGCCTGTTCGAGGCGATCGGGCATCCTGACAAGGAGATGCACGAGATCAGCGGCGCCAACCACTACTACTCCGGACCGGACCAGCGCGGCACCCTGCGCCAGGCCGTCGGAGTCTGCACGGATTGGCTGCACCGGCACGGGTTCTCACAATGAGCGGGCCGACCGGGGCGCTGGACGGCATCCGGGTCCTGGAGCTGGGCACCCTGATCTCGGGCCCGTTCGCCGGCCGGCTGCTCGGTGACATGGGCGCCGAGGTCATCAAGATCGAGCTGCCCGGGACACCGGATCCGCTGCGCACCTGGGGACAGGCCGAGCTCGACGGTCACCACTTCTTCTGGACCGTGCACGCCCGCAACAAGAAGGCCGCCACCCTCGATCTGCGCACCGACCGCGGTCGCGAGCTGTTCCTGGAACTGGTGGTCCGCTCCGACATCATCGTGGAGAACTTCCGGCCCGGCACCCTGGAGAAGTGGAACCTGGGCTACGACGTGCTGCGCGCCCGCAACAAGGGCATCATCCTGGTGCGGGTGTCCGGCTACGGCCAGACCGGCCCGGACGCCGGTAAGGCCGGCTACGCCTCGGTCGCCGAGGCGGCCAGCGGGCTGCGGCACATGAACGGCTTCCCCGGCGGCCCGCCGCCGCGACTGGCGTTGTCGCTGGGCGACAGCCTGGCCGGGATGTTCGCCGCGCAGGGTGCGCTGGCTGCGCTCTACCGGCGCAGCGTGACCGGCGAGGGCCAGATCGTCGACACCGCCTTGACCGAAAGCTGCTTGGCTATCCAGGAATCCACCATCCCCGACTACGACGTCGGCGGCGTGATCCGTGGGCCGTCGGGCACCCGGCTGGAGGGTATCGCCCCGTCGAACATCTATCAGAGCGCCAACGGCAGCTGGGTGGTGATCGCGGCCAACCAGGACACGGTGTTCCGCAGGTTGTGCGGCGCGATGGGCATGCCGGAGCTGGCAGGCGATGACCGGTTCGTCAACCATGTGGCCCGCGGTCGCCATCAGGACGAGCTCGACACGATCATCGGTGACTGGGCGGCCGAGCGTCAGCCCGACGACATCATCGCCACGCTGTCGGAGGCCGGCGTGATCAGCGGCCCGATCAACACGGTGGCCGAGGTGGTCAACGACCCGCAACTGCAGGCCCGCGGGATGATCGCCGACCACTGGGATGAACGGGTCGAACGCGATATCAAGGGACCCGGTGTCATGCCGGTGCTCTCGGAAACGCCGGGCAGTGTGCGCAGCGCCGGTTCGGCACGGCCGGGACAGCACAATGACGAGGTGTACTCGGGGCTGCTCGGCCTGAGTACCGAGGAACTGACGACGCTGCGAGAGCAGGGGGTGCTATGACGGCGACGGGCTCGAATCTGCCGAAGAAGGTCCACATCCGCGAGGTCTGCCTGCGCGACGGTCTGCAGATCGAGGCGCCCATCCCGCTGGCCGCCAAGGTCGGCATCCTGGAGGCCATCGTGGCCACCGGGGTGCGTGAGGTGGAGGCGACCGCCTTCGTCTCGCCGTCGAAGGTGCCTGCGCTGGCCGATGCCGCCGAACTCGCCGCTGAGCTGTACCGCTTTCCCGACGTCGAGTTCTCCGCACTGGTGGCCAGCCCGAATGGCGCCAAACGCGCCGTCGCGGCCGGTCTGACCTCGATCGAGTACGTGGTGTCGGCCTCGGATGCGCACAGCCGCGCCAATGTCGGCCGCGATGCGGGCCAGGCGACTGCGGCCATCGCCGACGTGGCCCGCATCGCGCACGATCACGACGCGACCGTTGAGGTCATCATCGCGACCGCCTGGGACTGCCCGTTCGACGGCCCGACGGATCCCCGCCGCGTGATCGAGATCGCTTCGGCGGCAGCCGAACTCGGCGTCGACCGGATCGCCATCGCCGATACCATCGGGACCACCACACCGCACCGGGTCGCCACACTGATCGAGCGGGTCCGCCCGGTGATCGGCGATCTGCCGCTGGGTGCGCACTTCCACAACACCCGCGGCGCCGGGCTGGCCAGCGCGTACGCCGCCGTACAGTCCGGGGTGACTCGGCTGGACGCCTCCGTCGGCGGCCTGGGCGGCTGCCCGTTCGCCCCGGGAGCCAGCGGAAACATCGCCACCGAAGACCTGGTGTACCTGTTGCGCGACAGCGGTATCGAGGTCGACGTGGACCTCCAGGCCGCCATCGCGGCGGCTCGGGTCGCACAGGATGCCGTCGGCCACGAACTGCCCAGCGCGTTGCTGCGCGCCGGTGATCGCATCCGGGCCTGATATGACGCCCGCCGAATCGCTGACCGCCAAGGGCCGCCAGACCCGGGAGGCCATCGAGCTGGCCGCCCGGAAACTGTTCGCCGAACGCGGCTTTCACGGCACCACCCTGGCCGATATCACCTCCGCGGCCGGGAAGTCCTCGGCGGTGTTCTACCGGTATTTCGACGACAAGGAAGATCTGCTGGCCTCGCTGGCCGAATCGTTCCTGCACGATATCGTCGAGCCGTCCGGCTCGCGGGTACCGCTGCCGGATACTCCGCAGGACAGCGAGTACTTCACCACGGTGGTCACCGGGTACTGGAATCTGTTCCGGCAGAACATCGGCATCATGATCGCCGTCGCTCAACTCGGGGCCACCCAGCCGCGTTTCGCGCAGGTGCAGCACGAGTTCCGGCGGTTTGGCATGGACATGGTTGCCGGGTCGGTGCGCCGGGCCCGCGAGCAGGGCTACGCACAGGACCTCGAGCCCGAGCACATCGCCGCCGCGATCGCGCTGCTGTTCGAGAACTTCACCGTCGTCGTGGTGGGCAACCCCGGCTCCGAACTGCAGATCAGCGATGCCGACGCCATAAGGACGCTGTCGACGATCTGGAAGAAAACGCTGTACGGCCACTGAGCCAGAAGGAGAGATCACCGTGGATTTCGCTTTACCCGAGCATCTTCCAGGCCTGCTGGCCGAGATGGACGCCTTCATCGAGGCCGAGATCAAGCCGCTGGAACGCGAGAACATGCAGTACTTCGACCGGCGCCGCGAGTTCGCCCGGACCGATCTGGGCAATGGCGGCGTCCCGACCCGCGAATGGGAGGACCTGCTCGACGAGATGCGGCGGCGCGCCGATGCTGCCGGGTGGCTGCGCTACGGGTTGCCCGAGGAGTTCGGCGGTCGTGGCGGAACGAACCTGGACATGGCCGTCATCCGGGAGCATCTGGCGCACAAGGGACTCGGGCTGCACAACGATCTGCAGGACGAGTCCTCGATCGTCGGGAACTTCCCGCAGGTCATCATGATGAGCAGGTTCGGCACCGAGGCCCAGAAGAAGGACTGGGTGGAGGCGATGCTCACCGGTGAGCGGTCGATGGCGTTCGGGCTCACCGAACCCAATCACGGCAGCGACGCCACCTGGATGGAGACCACCGCGGTCCGCGACGGCGACGACTGGGTGATCAACGGCGCCAAGCGCTGGAACACCGGCGTACACCGCGCCACCCACGACCTCGTCTTCGCCCGCACCTCCGGCCAGGACGGCTCCGCGGTGGGAATCACCGCATTCCTGGTGCCCACCGACACCCCGGGGTTCACCGTCCCGTACTACTGGTGGACCTTCAACATGCCCAGCGATCATGGTGAGGTCGAACTCAAGGACGTCCGGGTGCCCGCCGACGCGGTGCTCGGCGAGGTCGACCACGGACTCGAGGTTGGCCAGACCTTCCTGCACGAGAACAGGATTCGGCAGGCGGCCAGTAGCCTGGGGGCGGCGCAGTACTGTATCGACCGGGCCGCCCAGTATGCCGGGGACCGGATCGTGTTCGGCAAGCCGTTGTCGGTCAACCAGGCCGTGCAGTGGCCGCTGGCCGAGTTGCAGACCGAGGCCCAGATGGTGCGACTGTTGGTGTACTACGCCGCCTGGCACCTGGACCGCGATCACCACATGGAGGTCTCGGACAAGGTCTCGATGGCCAACTACCGGGCCAACCGGCTGGTGTGTGAGGCCGCCGACCGGGCGATGCAGATCCACGGCGGTGTCGGCTACAGCCGTCATGAACCGTTCGAGCACATCTATCGGCACCACCGCCGGTACCGGATCACCGAGGGCGCCGAGGAGATACAGATCCGCCGGGTGGCGCAGCGCATGCTGAAGTTCGGCCGCAAGTGACCGATCCCGCCGCCCTCGCCGGCGTTCTGGCGCCCGCGCTCGGCGAGGTCACGGTTGCCAACCTGCGGGTCCTCACCGGCGGAGCAAGCCGCGCCACCTGGGCCTTCGATGCGCAGACGGCAGCGGGCGTGCGCGCCCTGATCCTGCGCACCGGTTCACCCGATGACGTGCACGCCAGCATGGAGTTGGAGGCTGCCGCCCTGCGCCGGGCCGCCACCACCGGGGCCCCGGTGCCGGAGGTCATCGCCGCCGCCAATTCCGCTGCCGCCCTGGGTAGTCCATATCTGATCTGTGATTTCATCCACGGCGAGACGATCGTTCGCAAGATCCAACGCACCCTCGACACCACGACACGGGCGCGTCTACTGCAGCAATGTGCACAGGCGCTGGCCGCGATCCACCGGGCCGACCCGGTCGGCATCGGGCTGCCGGCCTCGGACCCGCTGGCGGAATGGCGCCACCAGCTCGACGAGATGGGTGACACCACAGCCACATTCGAGTGGGCTTTCCGGTGGCTGGAACTGCATCGGCCGCAGCCGACCCCACCGGTGCTGGTGCACGGTGACTTCCGGATGGGCAACCTGATCGTCGATGACACCGGCCTGGCGGCGGTGCTCGACTGGGAGCTGACCCATATCGGCGAGGCGCTCGATGATCTGGCCTGGTTCTGCATCCGGGCCTGGCGCTTCGGCGCTCCGGCATCGCTAGGTGCCGGCGGGCTCGGCAGCGTCGACGATTTCGTCGCCGCCTACGAACAAGCGGGCGGCCAGCCGGTCGACCGCGCCGCGCTGCGCTGGTGGCTGGTCGCGGCCACCCTGCGCTGGGGGGTCATCTGCCGCTACCAGTACGAACGGCACCGCAGCGGGCTGACCCGCTCGGTCGAGTTGGCTGCCATCGGGCGACGGGTGTGCGAGACCGAGTACGACCTGCTCGACCTGCTGGAGGCCGGCGGGCTGGAGCGTAGCGACCGGGGAATGGACACAGCGTGACGGACCTGCACTACAAGCCGACCGCCGCCGAGCTCGTTGCCGCCGCCGCGGAGTTCCTGGAGGGCGAGGTGCGCGACGAGACATCCGGGGCGGTGAACTTCCACGCCCGGGTCGCGGCGAATGTGTTGCGCACCGTGGAACGCGAGCTGCTCGATGACACCGCCGATGCGCCCCGGGCTGCGCTTGCGGCGTTGGGTTTCGAGGATGAGGCCGCGCTGGCGGCCGCCGTCCGGGCCGGGGACTTCGATGGCCGCGACGACGAGGTGTTTCCCGCGCTGCGGGCGCTGGTGGCGCACCGGCTGCGGGTCGCGCACCCCGGCTACGAGGAGGCGTGAGCTAGCCGTGCCGACGATCGTCGATGACTGTTTGGATCAACTCGACGATCTGTTGCTGGCCGGCGGCCGCCGCGTCGAACCGCCCTCGCATCTCCGCGAAGCCGCGGTCAATCTGGTCGAACCTGCCGTCCACGTATCCGCGCAGGTCGAGGAGGTCCTCGCGGGTGGCGTTGAAGGACGCGACAGTAGCTTGCTTGAATTCGCGGATCTCAGTCGTGATCTCGGATACGTCCCGGTCGGCACCGCCGGCGAGCACTCGCGCAGCCGCCGCATCGCGCTCGGTGGAACCAACGCGTCCCTTCAAGTCGCGCACCTGCTCCTCCAGAGCGGATACCCGTTGTTCAAGTTCGTCGGACGCCACGTACGAAGAATACCGCCGCAACCACGACCGTCGCGGCGCCAGTTCTCACACCCGGCGCACCCGCGCCAGCCAGGCCGGCTCGTCGACCACCGTGCCTGCCGGCAACCCGAGCAGGTCGGCGTGCGCCTGCCCCACCACCCCGCGGTAGGTCGTGGTCTCCAGCGCCTCCATCTGCCAGCCCTCGGCGAACGCCGACCGGATCACCTGCTCGCTGACCTGCGGGCCGAAGCCGCGACCGGCGTCGGACAGCGCCAGCAGGTGCAGGTAGCCCCCGGGCCGGCAGCCACGGCGCAAGCTCTCGACGTAGCGCGCCCGGTCGGCGTCGTCGAAAATATGGAACAGCGCGCTGTCCAGAACTGTTTCGTACGGCGTCGCAGGATCGAGATCGAACGCGTCACCGACCTCGAAGCGCGCATCCACGCCGCGGGCGGTCGCGTTCGCGCGGGCCTGCTCGATGGCATGCGGCGCGAAATCGATACCGACCACGTCATAGCCCAACCGGGTCAGCAGGATGGTGTGCTCGCCAAGGCCGCATCCGATGTCGAGGACCGGACTGCGCAGCAGGCCAGTTCGTTCCAGGGCGACCACCGTGGGTTGTGGTTCACCGATCACCCAAGGCGCAGTGTGTGTTTCATAGGCGGTATCGAAGCGTTCCCTCATGTCCGCCAGTGTCCGACCTCAACGATGGTTGAGGTCAACCCCGCGAAGGAGAAGCAATGACCGTTGATGTGGCGAACCGCTTGTTCGACGCGATCGAACGCGGCGCCTACGCCGATATCGAGGCGCTGTGGGCCGACGATGTCGCGGTGTGGCACAGCGGCGACGCGGCCGACAACGACCGCGAACTGGCGTTGAAGGTGATCCGCTGGTTCCTCCGGATCACCGCGACACGCCGCTACGAGATCCTCGATCGACAGTTCTTCGACGGCGGGTTCGTCCAGCAGCACGTCCTGCACGCCGACGCCACCCATGGTGCTTCCATCCAATTGCGGGTATGCATCGTGATCAAGGTGGGAGCTGACGGCCGCATCACCAGGATCGACGAGTACTTCGACCCGGCCGATATGGCTCCCCTGCTGACGAGCTGAGGAGAACACCATGGACCCGCTGGACTGGATCGGTACCTGGCGGCTGGATCCCACCCGCACGGAGTTGGCTTTCCACAGCCCGACGTTCTGGGGTTTCGCCCACGTCAAAGGCGTATTCGCCGATATCGAAGGCTCCGCTGAGGCGGTCGCGGACGGCAATGTCACGGGCCGTCTCACCGTTGCCGCGGCGTCGGTGAACACCGGCATCGGCCGCCGCGACACGCACCTGCGCTCCGCGGACTTCTTCGATGTCGAGCGCTTCCCGCTCATCGAGGTGACCGTGGAATCCGCGGAGGTCACCGGCGCCTCCTGGGTCACCCTGAGCATCGTGGTGCGGGTGAAGGGCCGCGAACAGGAACTCGATCTCCCGGTGCATGTCCGTGACGCCGCCGGCGGCGAGGTCCAATTGCAGACCACCACGACGCTCAATCGCCAGACTTTCGGGGTGGACGGCAACCTGCTCGGGATGATGGGGGACGCTGTCACCATCGAAGCCGCCGCGGTTTTCGTCAAGCAGTCGTAGCATCGGCCATGTGGCCGACACCGACGCCCAGCTCCGGATCCTGGTCTACAGCTCCAACAGCCGCACCCGCGATCAGGTGCGCTCGGCGCTCGGCCGGCGCATCCACCCCGATCTGCCCGAACTGAGCTACCTCGACGTCGCGACCGCCCCGGTCGTCGTCGAACAGGTCGCCGCGGGCGGGTTCGATCTGCTGATCCTCGACGGCGAGGCCGCCCCGGCGGGCGGGCTGGGATTGGCCAAACAACTCAAGGACGAGGTCGAGGTCTGCCCGCCCATTCTGGTACTCACCGGACGGGCCGACGACGCCTGGCTGGCTTCCTGGTCACGCGCCGAAGCAGCGGTGTCACATCCGATCGACCCGATCCGCCTGGGTGAGGCCGTCGCGCATCTGCTGCGCAACCCTGTGTGAATTTCCAGCACGAAATAGCCTGCGGCCGTTGGTTCTTCACCGACCTCTCCGATGAGGGCGGGCAGCCGAGCTATTGCACTCGATACTAACGAAAATGCGCCGCCTCAACCGTTAACGCGACTAAGCTGTGTTCTAGCTCACATCGACAGTCCAACGAGAGAGCGGCACAAAGGTTGACACAGGCATGAACGTCTACACACCCATACTGGTGCTCGGGGCGATCGCTGCCGTGTTCGCGGTC
The DNA here is from genome assembly GCA_030499155.1 of Mycolicibacterium frederiksbergense. Classification (GTDB taxonomy): domain Bacteria; phylum Actinomycetota; class Actinomycetes; order Mycobacteriales; family Mycobacteriaceae; genus Mycobacterium; species Mycobacterium frederiksbergense_A. The sequence goes on from JAUKNU010000001.1 coordinate 5,644,220, forward strand.
GGGTCGGTGGGCATCGCCACCTTCATCGGACCGCGCCGCTACAACCGGGCGAAACTCGAAGCCTACGAATGCGGGATCGAACCCCTGCTGCCCGCCGAGGATGCCAAGCTCGCCACCGGCCAGCGCTTCCCGGTCAAGTACTACCTGACCGCAATGCTGTTCATCATCTTCGATATCGAGATCGTGTTCCTCTACCCGTGGGCGGTGTCCTTCGACTCGCTGGGCTTGTTCGCGGTGGTCGAGATGCTGCTGTTCATGCTGACCGTCTTCGTGGCCTACACCTACGTCTGGCGCCGAGGAGGCCTGTCATGGGACTAGAGGAACAACTGCCCGGCGGCATTCTGCTGTCCACCGTGGAGAAGGTCGCCGGCTATGTCCGGAAGGGCTCACTGTGGCCGGCCACCTTCGGGCTGGCGTGCTGCGCCATCGAGATGATGGCGACGGCGGGTCCGCGCTTCGACATCTCCCGTTTCGGGATGGAACGGTTCTCCGCCACGCCGCGGCAGGCCGATCTGATGATCGTCGCCGGCCGGGTCAGCCAGAAGATGGCGCCGGTACTGCGTCAGGTGTATGACCAGATGGCAGAACCGAAATGGGTGTTGGCCATGGGGGTCTGCGCGTCCTCGGGCGGCATGTTCAACAACTATGCGGTGGTGCAGGGTGTGGACCACGTGGTACCGGTGGACATCTATCTCCCCGGATGTCCGCCGCGGCCGGAGATGCTGCTGAACGCAATCCTGAAGCTGCACGCCAAGATTGCCGAGATGCCACTCGGGGTCAACCGGGCCGAGGCCATCGCCGCCGCCGAACAGGCCGCGCTGGCGTCGCCGACGACCCTCGAACTGACCGGATTGTTGCGCTCATGACGGACAAACCTGAGCGGCGGGATGTGGACGTGGAGGTCATCGGCACCCGCCGCGGCATGTTCGGCGTCACCGGCAGCGGTGACACCTCCGGCTACGGCCGGCTCGTGCGTGAGGTCTCGCTGCCGGGCAGTTCACCACGCCCCTACGGCGGCTACTTCGACGACGTGGTGGACGCGCTGATCGCCGGCCTGGGACCGGACCGGTTCGACGCCGCCGTCGAACGCGTCGTGGTGTTCCGCGACGAGCTGACACTCGAGGTCCGGCGTGAGCATCTGCCGACGGTGGCCCAGGCGCTGCGCGACGATCCAGCGCTGAGATTCGAGCTCTGTCTGGGCGTTTCGGGTGTGCACTATCCGCAGGAACAGGACCGCGAGTTGCACGCCGTCTACCCGCTGATGTCGATCACGCACAACCGCAGGCTTCGGGTCGAGGTCGCCACCTCGGACGCCGATCCGCACATCCCGTCACTGTTCACGGTCTACCCCACCACCGACTGGCATGAACGGGAGACCTACGACTTCTTCGGGATCATCTTCGACGGGCACCCGTCGCTGACCCGCATCGAGATGCCCGACGACTGGGTCGGGCATCCGCAACGCAAGGACTACCCGTTGGGCGGCATCCCCGTGGAGTACCACGGGGCGCAGATACCGCCGCCCGACGAGCGGAGGTCATACAACTGATGTCAGTGGAGAGCACTCCGCCCGTGGTCATGGTCGGCGGCCAGGACTGGGATGCGGTGGTGGCCGCCGCACGCGAACACGCCGGCGAACGCATCGTCGTCAACATGGGTCCGCAGCACCCGTCCACGCACGGCGTACTGCGGCTCATCCTGGAGATCGAAGGCGAGACCATCACCGAGGCCCGATGCGGAATCGGCTATCTGCACACCGGGATCGAGAAGAATCTGGAGTACCGCACCTGGACCCAGGGCGTCACCTTCGTGACCCGGATGGACTACCTGTCCCCGTTCTTCAACGAAACCGCCTACTGCCTGGGCGTGGAGAAGCTGCTCGGGGTCACCGACGACATCCCCGAACGCGCCAGCATCATCCGGGTGCTGCTGATGGAGCTCAACCGGATCTCCAGCCACCTGGTCGCACTGGCCACCGGCGGGATGGAACTGGGCGCGATGTCGGCCATGTTCTTCGGATTCCGCGAGCGCGAGACCATCCTGAGCATGTTCGAGACCATCACCGGGCTGCGGATGAACCACGCCTTCATCCGCCCCGGCGGGCTGGCCGCCGATCTGCCCGACGAAGCCCTGCCCCAGTTGCGCGACCTGCTCACGACGCTGCCGCAGGGGCTGCGCGATCTGGAGAAGCTGCTGCGGGAGAACTACATCTGGAAGGCCCGCACGCAGGGCATCGGGTACCTGGATCTGACCGGGTGCATGGCGCTGGGCATCACCGGTCCGGTGCTGCGCTCCACCGGCCTGCCGCACGACCTGCGCCGCGCCCAGCCCTACTGCGGCTATGAGACCTACGACTTCGAGGTGTGCACCGATGATGGCTGTGATGCATACGGCCGCTATCTGATTCGCGTCGACGAGATGAAGGAGTCGCTGAAGATCGTCGAGCAGTGCGTCGCCCGGTTGAAGCCCGGGCCGGTGATGCTGACCGACAAGAAGCTCGCCTGGCCGGCCGACCTCAAGATCGGCCCGGACGGGCTGGGCAACTCCGAAGAGCACATCGCCAAGATCATGGGCTCCTCGATGGAAGCCCTCATCCATCACTTCAAGCTGGTCACCGAGGGGATCCGGGTGCCGGCCGGTCAGGTGTACGTGGCCGTCGAGTCACCGCGCGGTGAGCTCGGCGTGCACATGGTCAGCGACGGCGGCACCCGCCCGTACCGCGTGCACTACCGCGACCCCTCGTTCACCAATCTCCAGGCGGTGGCCGCCATGTGCGAGGGCGGCATGGTCGCCGACGCGATATCCGCGGTGGCGTCGATCGACCCGGTGATGGGAGGCGTAGACAGGTGACCACCATCGATCTCCAGCTGGGGCAACGCCCCGACGAATCCGGACCCCCGATCAGCGCTGGGCCCCAGCAGTATTCGGACGAGGTGACCGAACGCCTGGCCGCAGATGCCGAGCAGATCATCGCCCGCTACCCGGTGGCGCGCTCGGCACTACTGCCGCTGCTGCACCTGGTGCAGGCCCAGGACGGCTACCTGACCCCGGCCGGAATCGGTTTCTGCGCCGCACAACTCGACCTGACCCCCGCCGAGGTCACCGCCGTCGCCACCTTCTACTCGATGTACCGGCGCACCCCCACCGGGGACTACCTCGTCGGGGTCTGCACCAACACGTTGTGCGCGGTCATGGGTGGCGACGCCATTCTCGAGGTGCTGCAGGACCATCTCGGCATCCACGCCGGGCAGAGCACCGCGGACGGTGCGGTGACGCTCGAACACATCGAATGCAACGCCGCGTGCGACTACGCCCCGGTGGTGATGGTGAACTGGGAGTTCTTCGACAATCAGACCCCGGCGTCGGCACGGGAACTCGTCGACGATCTGCGCTCGGGCGCGCCGGTCACGCCCACGCGCGGCGCGGCGCTCTGTACCTTCACCCAGACGGCCCGCATCCTCGCCGGATTCCCCGATGAACGACCCGGCGCGAACGACGCGGCACCCGGCGGTGCCACGCTCGCGGGTCTGAAGGTAGCCCAGGAGCGCGGCATGGCCGCTCCCGCGACCGGTGAAAGCCACTCCACCGCAAGCGGTCCCGATGACGAACGGATCGCCGAGGAGACCGCTCGCGACCAACCGGCACCCGCACCGTCGGCCGACCTGCCACCGAAGAACGGGGGCCGACCGTGACACTCGCACCCGTCCTGAGCCGGCACTGGGATCAGCCGGCGTCCTGGACGCTGGACGCCTACCGGGGCCACGGCGGATACCGGGCGCTGACGAAGGCGCTGACCATGGCGCCCGATGACGTCATCGCCCTGGTCAAGGAGTCCGGACTGCGCGGGCGTGGCGGGGCGGGATTCCCGACCGGGCAGAAGTGGTCGTTCATCCCGCAGGGCACCGAGGGTGCCGGCGCCAAACCGCACTACCTGGTGATCAACGCCGACGAGTCGGAACCCGGTACGTGCAAGGACATCCCGCTGATGATGGCGTCACCGCACGTGCTCATCGAGGGCGCGATCATCGCGGCGTACGCCATCCGGGCCCGATACGCGTTCATCTATCTGCGCGGCGAGGTGGTGCCGGTGCTGCGGCGACTGCAGGCCGCTGTCGCCGAGGCCTACGCTGCGGGCTACCTCGGGTCCGGTGTCGACCTCGTCGTGCACGCCGGTGCAGGGGCCTACATCTGCGGTGAGGAAACCGCGCTGCTGGACTCGTTGGAGGGCCGCCGCGGCCAACCGCGGCTGCGCCCACCGTTCCCGGCGGTCGCCGGTCTGTACGCGTGCCCCACCGTGGTCAACAATGTCGAGTCCATTGCCAGCGTGCCCGCCGTCGTCGCCGGTGGCGTCGACTGGTTCAAGTCGATGGGCTCGGACAAGTCACCCGGCTTCACGCTGTACTCGCTGTCGGGTCACGTCACCCGGCCCGGCCAGTACGAGGCCCCGCTGGGCATCACGCTGCGCGAACTGCTCGACTATGCCGGCGGGGTGCGGGCCGGACACCAGCTGAAGTTCTGGACCCCCGGGGGCTCGTCGACCCCGCTGCTGACCCCCGAACACCTCGACGTGCCACTGGATTACGAAGGGGTGGCCGGCGCGGGATCGATGCTGGGCACCAAAGCGCTACAGATCTTCGACGAGACCACCTGCGTGGTGCGCGCGGTGCGGCGGTGGACGCAGTTCTACGCCCATGAGTCCTGCGGCAAGTGCACACCGTGCCGGGAGGGCACCTACTGGCTGGCCCAGATCTATCAGCGCCTCGAGGATGGGGCCGGCACGCCCGAGGATATCGACACACTGCTCGACATCTCCGATGCCATTCTCGGCAAGTCGTTCTGCGCGCTCGGCGACGGCGCGGCCAGCCCGATCATCTCGTCCATCAAGTACTTCCGCGACGAATACCTGGCCCACCTGGGCGGCGGGTGTCCGTTCGACCCCTATGCGTCGACACTGTTCGCCGTCGAAGGAGCGGGCACATGAGGGTCACTTTCTTCCGGCGAGCAGACACAAAAGGCCCCAGATTGGGCCGTTTTCGGGCCCATATGTTGGGGGCACCTCCCGCTTGCGGGGGACTGCTCGCGAGAGAAACGGGGGTACGCGGATGACGATTGCCGAACCGGCCAAGGAGACCACCCCGGTCGAGATGGTGGAGCTGACCATCGACGGCCATCAGGTCAGCGTGCCGAAGGGCACCCTGCTGATCCGCGCCGCCGAACTGATGGGCATCCAGATCCCGCGGTTCTGCGATCACCCGCTGCTGGACCCGGTCGGCGCCTGCCGCCAGTGCCTGGTCGAGGTCGAGGGGCAGCGCAAACCGCTCGCCTCGTGCACGGCCTCGGTCACCCCGGACATGGTGGTGCGCACCCAGCTGACCTCAGAGATCGCCGACAAGGCCCAGCACGGGGTGATGGAACTCCTGCTGATCAACCATCCGCTGGACTGCCCGGTCTGCGATAAGGGCGGCGAATGCCCGCTGCAGAACCAGGCGATGTCCAACGGCCGCAGCGACTCCCGCTTCACCGACGTCAAACGCACCTTCCCCAAGCCCATCAACCTGTCCGCCCAGGTGCTGTTGGACCGCGAACGCTGCGTGCTGTGCGCCCGGTGCACCCGATTCTCCAACCAGATTGCCGGCGACCCGTTCATCGAGCTGCTGGAACGCGGCGCGCTGCAACAGGTCGGCATCGCCACCGGGGAGGCGTTCGACTCCTACTTCTCCGGCAACACCGTGCAGATCTGCCCGGTGGGTGCCCTCACCGGCACCGCCTACCGCTTCCGCGCGCGGCCCTTCGACCTGGTGTCCTCGCCGAGCGTCTGCGAACACTGCGCGTCGGGATGCGCGCAACGCACCGACCACCGGCGCGGAAAGGTGTTGCGGCGACTGGCCGGCGACGATCCGGAGGTCAACGAGGAATGGAACTGCGACAAGGGCCGCTGGGCATTCACCTATGCACGTCAAGGTGACCGGATCACCACTCCCCTGGTCCGCGGCCCCGACGGCAGCCAGCGTCCGTCATCGTGGTCGGAGGCGGTGGCGATCGCGGTGCGCGGCCTGACCGCCGCCGCCGGGCACGCCGGTGTCCTGGTCGGCGGGCGCGCGACCGTGGAGGACGCCTACGGCTACGCCAAGTTCGCCCGGATCATGCTGGACACCAACGATATCGACTTCCGCAGCCGGGCCCACTCGACGGAGGAAGCCCAGTTTCTGGCCCACGCCGTCGCCGGACTGCCGCAGTCGGTCAGCTACGCCGATATCGAGTCCGCACCGGCGGTGCTGCTGGCCGGCTTCGAGCCCGAAGAGGAATCCCCGATCGTCTTCCTGCGGCTGCGCAAGGCCTTCCGCAAGCGCGGCCTGCCGGTGCTGTCGATCGGTCCGTTCGCGACCCGCGGCCTGCAGAAGGTGGGTGGCCGCCACCTCCCGACCGCGCCGGGCGGTGAGGCCGCGGCGCTGGACGGCCTGAAAGACGAGCTGCCGCCCGACGCGCTCATCCTGGTCGGGGAACGCCTGGCAGGCTCCCCCGGTGCCTACTCCGCGGCGATCCGGCTGGCCGCCGCGACGGGCGCCCGGCTGGGCTGGATCCCACGCCGCGCCGGTGAGCGCGGTGCGCTGGAAGCCGGTGCGGCACCGCATCTGCTGCCCGGCGGCCGTCCCGTCGAGGACGCCGCCGCCCGCGGTGAGGTGGCGACCGCCTGGAACGTCGAGGAGCTACCCGCCCGGACCGGCCGGGACACCGGCGCGATCCTGGCCGCGGCCGCCGCCGGCGACATCCGGGCCCTGCTCGTCGGCGGCGTCGAACTCGACGATCTACCCGATCCGGAGGCGGCCATCGCCGCCCTGGAGGCGACACCGTTCATCGTCAGCCTGGAGTTGCGGCACAGCGCCGTCACCGAACGCGCGGACGTGGTGTTCCCGGTCGCACCGGTCGCCGAGAAGGCGGGCACCTTCGTGAACTGGGAGGGCCGCCACCGTCCGTTCCCGGCGGCGCTGCCCCCGGCGGCCACCGCCGATATGCGGGTGCTCGCCGCGCTGGCCGATGAGGTCGGGGTCGATCTCCGGTTGACCGACGCGGCCACCGTGCGCGCCGAAATCGAGCGGCTGGGCGGCTGGCAGGGCACGCGGGCCGCCGCGCCGACCATCCCCGCCCCCGGGGCACCGCACCCCGGGCCCGGTGAAGCCGTGCTGACCGGCTGGCGGATGCTGCTCGACGACGGACGCCTGCAGGACGGGGAGCCGCATCTGGCCGGCACCGCCCGCCCCGCGGTGGCCCGGTTGTCCGCGGCGACGGCCGCCGAGATCGGTTGCGCCGACGGTGCCCCGGTACGTGTGCGCACCGAACGTGGTGAGCTGAGCCTGCCGGTGGCGGTGACCGAGATGCCCGACCGGGTGGTGTGGGTGCCGCTGAATTCCGCCGGGTCGGTGCACCGGGTCCTCGGTGCGACGGTCGGCGACACCGTGCGGATCGAGCCGGTATGACCTACCCGGACCTGAGCTCGTTCGGCCGCGACCCGTGGTGGCTGGTGCTCGCAAAATGCCTGCTGATCTTCGTGTTCCTGCTCCTCACCGTACTGGTGGCCATCCTCGCCGAACGGAAGATCCTGGGCCGCATGCAGATGCGGTTCGGTCCCAATCGCGTCGGGCCGTTCGGGCTGCTGCAGAGCCTTGCCGACGGTGTCAAACTCGCGCTCAAGGAGGGCCTGATCCCGGCCGGGGTGGACAAACCGATCTATCTGATGGCACCGGTGATCGCCGTCATCCCGGCGATCATGGCGTTCGCCGTCATCCCGATGGGCGGGCTGGTGTCGGTCTTCGGGCACACCACCGCGCTGCAACTCACCGATCTGCCGGTGGCCGTGCTCTACGTGCTGGCGGTGACGTCGGTCGGGGTGTACGGAATCGTGTTGGCGGGCTGGGCTTCCGGATCGACCTATCCGTTACTGGGTGGTCTGCGCTCCAGTGCCCAGGTGGTGTCCTACGAGATCGCGATGGCGCTGTCCTTCGTCGCCGTGTTCCTGCTTGCCGGAACCATGTCCACCTCCGGCATCGTTGCCGCCCAGCACAGCACCTGGTTCGTGTTCCTGCTGCTGCCCTCGTTCCTGGTGTATGTCACCTCCATGGTCGGCGAGACCAACCGCGCACCGTTCGACCTGCCGGAGGCCGAGGGTGAACTCGTCGGCGGATTCCACACCGAGTACTCGTCGCTGAAGTTCGCAATGTTCATGCTCGCCGAGTACGTCAACATGACCACGGTGTCGGCGTTGGCCGCCACGATGTTCCTCGGCGGCTGGCAGGCACCGTTCCCGTTCAACCTGATCGACGGCGCCAACACCGGGTGGTGGCCGCTGCTGTGGTTCGTCGGGAAGGTGTGGGCGTTCCTGTTCCTGTTCATGTGGCTGCGCGCCACCCTGCCCAGGATGCGCTACGACCAGTTCATGGCGCTGGGCTGGAAGCTGCTCATCCCGGTCTCGCTAGGCTGGATCGTCATCGTCGCCATCACCCAGACGCTGCGCGGTCAGGGCTCGCCGATCTGGGTGGCCATGGTCATCAGTCTCGGCGCCGTCGTCGCGGTGGCGCTCATCCTGATGATCCGCCGTTCGTTGCGGCGCAACGCGATCCCGGCGTTCAGCCTGCCCGCGGATCCGAGTGCGGTGAGCGTCTACCCGATACCACCGATACCGAATATTCCGCGCGCGCTGCGCGAGGAACCGAAGGAGCATTCAGATGTCTAAGACCGGTGATGCGCTGGCCGGGTTCGGCGTCACGTTCAAGGCGATGTTCAAGAAGCCGATCACCGAGCAGTATCCCGAGGAACCCGGCCCCGTCGCGGCGCGCTACCACGGCAGACATCAGCTGAACCGATACGCCGACGGGCTGGAGAAATGCATCGGCTGCGAGCTGTGTGCCTGGGCCTGCCCCGCGGACGCCATCTTCGTCGAAGGTGCGGACAACACCGAGCAGCAACGGTTCTCGCCCGGCGAGCGGTACGGACAGGTGTATCAGATCAACTATCTGCGGTGCATCGGCTGCGGGCTGTGTATCGAGGCCTGCCCCACCCGGGCGCTCACCATGACCAACGACTACGAGATGGCCGACGACAACCGCGCGGATCTGATCTACGGCAAGGACAAGTTGCTCGCCCCGCTGGCCGCCGACATGACCCCGCCCCCGCACGCGATGGCGCCGGGCAGCACCGATGAGGACTACTACCGCGGCAACATCAACGCCCTCGGACTGATCCAGCAGCCGGAGACAACGTGATGACCCGCGACCTGGTGGCGGCCGCGATCGACGGTGAGGCACTGGCCCGCACCTCGACCACCGAGGCGGTGCTGTTCTGGATCCTGGGCGCGGTGATCGTGGGCAGCGCGCTCGGGGTGGTCACGGCGACCAAGGCGGTGTACTCGGCGATCTTCCTGGCCATCACGATGATCAACCTCGCGGTGCTCTACATCGCCCAGGACGCGGTGTTCCTCGGGGTGGTGCAGGTCGTCGTGTACACCGGTGCGGTGATGATGCTGTTCCTGTTCGTGCTGATGCTCATCGGCGTGGACTCCTCGGAGTCACTGGTGGAAACCATCCGCGGACAGCGGATCTCGGCCATCGTCGTGGGCGTCGGCTTCGGGGTGCTGCTCATCGGGGCGATCGGCAACGCCTCGGTCACCGGATTCGCCGGCCTCGAGCAGGCCAACGGCGCCGGCAACGTCGAGGGTCTGGCGGTGCTGATCTTCACCCGCTACGTGTGGGCCTTCGAGTTGACCAGCGCGCTGCTGATCACCGCGACACTCGGCGCGATGGTGCTGGCCCACCGGGAGCGGTTCGACCGCCGCAAGACGCAACGGGAGATGGCCGCCGAACGCTTCGCGCCCGGTGGGCATCCGACGCCGATGCCCAATCCCGGTGTGTATGCCCGGCACAACGCGGTCGATGTGCCGGCACGGCTGCCCGATGGCACCGGCGCGCGCACGTCGGTCAGCTCGGTGCTGGTGCCGCGTGGTCACGTGCGAACCGAGGATGACGAATGAACCCGGCCAACTACCTGTTCCTGTCGGCCCTGCTGTTCACCATCGGGGCCGCCGGAGTTCTGCTGCGCCGCAACGCCATCATCATGTTCATGTGCGTCGAGCTGATGCTCAACGCGGCCAACCTGGCGTTCGTGACGTTCTCCCGGATGCACGGCCACCTCGACGGGCAGGTGGTCGCCTTCTTCACCATGGTGGTCGCCGCCTGTGAGGTGGTGGTCGGACTGGCCATCATCATGGCGATCTTCCGGGCGCGCCGGTCGGCGTCGGTGGACGGCGCTAGTCTGCTGAGGCACTAGTGGACAACCTGACCTGGCTGCTGATCGCCCTGCCGCTGGCCGGAGCGGCGCTGCTGCTGCTCGGTGGGCGAGCCACCGACGCGTGGGGGCATCTGCTCGGGTTAGCGGCCGCCGCAGCGTCGTTCGTGGTCGCGGCGGTGCTGTTCACCCAGCTGCTCGGGCGCCCCGCGGATGACCGGACGCTGCACCAGACCCTGTTCTCCTGGGTGCCGGCCGGCGACCTGCGCGTCGATTTCGGGTTGCAGGTCGACCAGCTGTCCATCTGCTTCGTGCTGCTGATCACCGGTGTCGGATCGTTGATCCACCTGTACTCGATCGGCTATATGGCCCACGACGCCGAGCGCCGAAGGTTTTTCGCCTACCTGAACCTGTTCCTGGCGGCCATGCTGCTGCTGGTGCTGGCCGACAACTACCTGGGCCTGTACATGGGCTGGGAGGGAGTCGGCCTGGCCTCCTACCTGCTGATCGGGTTCTGGTCACACAAGCCGAGCGCGGCCACCGCGGCCAAGAAGGCGTTCGTGGTCAACCGGGTCGGCGATATCGGGCTCGCGGTCGCGTTGATGGTGATGTTCGCCGCCACCGGAACCGTCTCGTACTCCGGTGTTTTCGCGGCCGCACCGCAACTGTCCGGCGGAACGCTCAACGCCATCGGATTGTTGCTGCTGCTGGCCGCGTGCGGCAAGTCCGCGCAGGTGCCGCTGCAGTCCTGGCTGGGCGACGCCATGGAGGGCCCGACCCCGGTCTCGGCGCTGATCCACGCCGCCACCATGGTGACCGCGGGTGTGTACCTGATCGTGCGGTCCGGCCCGGTGTTCAACCTGGCGCCCGAGGCCCAGACCGCGGTGGCCGTCGTCGGGGCCGTCACCCTGCTGTTCGGCGCGATCATCGGCTGCGCGAAGGACGACATCAAGAAGGCCCTCGCCGCGTCGACGATGAGCCAGATCGGCTACATGGTGCTGGCCGCCGGGCTGGGACCCGCCGGGTACGCCATCGCGATCATGCATCTGCTCACCCACGGGTTCTTCAAGGCCGGCCTGTTCCTGGGTGCCGGTTCGGTGATGCACGGGATGGACGACGAGACCGATATGCGCCGCTACGGCGGTTTACGGACCGTCATGCCGATCACCTTCGTGACGTTCGGCCTTGGCTACCTCGCGATCATCGGGGTGCCACCGTTCTCCGGCTTCTTCTCCAAGGACGCCATCATCGAGACTGCTTTCGCCGCAGGCGGAGTCAAGGGACTGTTGTTGGGTGGGGCGACCCTGCTGGGTGCGGGCATCACCGCGTTCTATATGACCCGGGTCATGTTGTTGACATTCTTCGGCCAGAAGCGCTGGGCAGCCGAAGCGCATCCACACGAGTCCCCCGCGGTCATGACGGCCCCGATGGTGGTGCTGGCCGTCGGGTCCGTCGGCGCCGGTGCGCTGCTGGCCGTCGGCGGCACGCTGGCGCACTGGTTGGAGCCGGTGGTCGGCGCCCATGAGGCCCATCACGTCGTCCCGGTCTGGGTGATGACCACCATCACGCTGTCGGTGGTCGCGATCGGTATCGGTATCGCCTACCGCATGTACGCCACCCGGGCGATCCCCGAGATCGCACCGGACGGGTCGGCGTTGACCGTGGCCGCGCGCCACGACCTCTACGGCGATGCGTTCAACGAACGGGTGCTGATGCGTCCCGGCGCGCAGTTCACCGCGGGGCTGGTGGAACTCGACGACGACGCGCTGGAGGGGGTGACCCGGGGCCTGGCCGCGGGCGTGGCGGGTGCATCGCAACGGATGCGGCAGTGGCAGAACGGGTTCGCCCGATCCTATGCGTTGTCCATGCTGGCAGGCACGGTCCTGGTGATCGGCGCGATTCTGGTGGTGAGGGTCTGGTGAACGGGATCGGCTTGCTGACCGCGCTGTGGGTGGTGCCGATGGTCGGCGCGGTGGTGGTGATCCTGCTGCCCTCCAAGGTGTTCGCCAAGTATCTCGCGCTCGCCGTCTCGCTGGCGGTGCTGCTGCTGGCCGCGACGCTGGCGGTCCAGTTCGACCCGGCCGGGGCGCAGTTCCAGTTCGTCGAGGACTATCCGTGGATACCGACCTTCGGCACGGGTTACATCCTGGGCCTGGACGGGATTGCGCTGGCGTTGGTGGTGCTGACGGCGGTGCTGGTGCCGCTGCTGATCGTGGCCGGATGGCATGACGCCAGTGACCGAAGCTTCGGTGTCCGCTCCACACAGAGCTATCTGGCGCTGACGCTGGCCGTCGAGGCCATGGTGCTGGTCTCACTGATGGCGCTCGACGTGTTGCTGTTCTACGTGTTCTTCGAGGCCATGCTGATCCCGATGTACTTCCTGATCGGCGGGTTCGGCGGCGCCGGACGGTCCAAGGCGGCGGTGAAGTTCCTGCTGTACAACCTGTTCGGCGGGCTGATCATGCTGGCCGCCGTCATCGGGCTCTACGTCGTGACCGCGAGCAGCGGTGGCTTCGAGTCCGGCACTTTCGACTTCCGGGCCATCGCCGCCGCCGTCGCCAACGGAGACCTGAACATCGACCCGGCACTGTTGAACGCGCTGTTCCTCGGCTTCATGTTCGCGTTCGCGGTGAAGGCGCCGCTGTGGCCGTTCCACCGCTGGCTACCCGATGCCGCCGTCGAGTCCACCCCGGCGACCGCGGTCCTGATGATGGCCGTCGTCGACAAGGTCGGCACCTTCGGCATGCTGCGCTACTGCCTGCAACTGTTCCCCGATGCCGCGAAGTACTTCCAGCCGCTGATCATCACGCTGGCCGTCATCGGGATCGTCTACGGCGCGGTCGTCGCGATCGGCCAGACCGATGTGATGCGGCTCATCGCCTACACGTCGATATCGCATTTCGGCTTCATCATCCTGGGCATCTTCGCGATGACCAGCCAGGGCCAGGCGGGCTCGACGCTGTACATGGTCAATCACGGCATCTCCACCGCGGCGCTGTTCCTGATCGCCGGATTCCTGGTGTCGCGCAGAGGGACCCGTCTCATCGCGGACTTCGGCGGCGTGCAACGGGTCGCGCCCGTGCTGGCGGGCACCTTCCTGGTCGCCGGTCTGGCCACCCTGTCGTTGCCCGGGCTGGCGCCGTTCATCAGCGAGTTCCTGGTCCTCATCGGCACATTCACCCGGTTCCCGGTGCTCGCGGTCATCGCAGCCGGCGCACTCGTGCTGTCGGCGGTCTACATCCTGTGGGCCTATCAACGGATGATGACCGGGCCGGTCACCGCGGGCAACGAATCGGTGCGTGACCTGATACCGCGGGAGCTGATCGTGGTGGCCCCGTTGATCGCGCTGCTGCTGTTGCTCGGGGTGTATCCGAAACCGGCGCTCGATGTCATCAACCCGGCCGTCACGCACACACTGACCACCATCGATGTCCAAGACCCGGTATCCGCCACGGCGGAAGGGCCCGCGCAATGACCATCGAGGCACCGTCCATCGAATACGGCCAGCTCTCACCGTTTCTCATCGTGCTGTGCGTCGCCGTCCTCGGCGTGCTCGTGGAGGCGTTCCTGCCGCGCCGCGCCCGCTACGCGACCCAGCTGGCGCTGGCCCTCGGCGGTCAGCTGGCCGCGCTGGGCGCCGTCGTCTGGGTGTACACCGATCTCGGCGATTCCCCCGGCAACACCGCTGCGGTGGGTTCCCTGGTCGTCGACCGGCCCGCGCTGTTCCTGCAGGGACTGCTGCTGCTCGTCGGCATCCTCGGTGTACTTCTGATCGCCGAGCGACGGATCGGCACCGGCGGCGAGTCGGGGCTGGACGCGTTCACCCCGCAGGCGGCCGTGGTACCGGGCAGTCTCGCCGAGAAGGTCGCCGTCAAAGCCGTTGTCGCGCAGACCGAGATCTTCCCGCTGACGATGTTCGCGCTCGGCGGCATGATGTTGTTCCCGGCCACAAATGACCTGCTGACCATGTTCGTCGCCCTGGAGGTGCTCTCGCTGCCGCTATACCTGATGTGCGGTCTGGCCCGGCGCCGCCGGCTGGTGTCGCAGGAGGCCGCGTTGAAGTACTTCCTGCTCGGCGCGTTCTCCTCGGCATTCTTCCTGTACGGAATTGCGATGCTGTACGGGTATTCCGGCGGTTTCGGCCTCGACGATATCGCCGCGGCCGTGCACTCCGGACGCGGCGACACCGCGCTGGCGCTGGTCGGGGTCGGGCTGGTGGCCGTCGGGATCCTGTTCAAGGTCGGCGCGGTACCGTTCCATTCCTGGATTCCCGACGTCTACCAGGGCGCCCCCACCCCGGTCACCGCATTCATGGCGGCCGCCACCAAGATCGCCGCGTTCGGCGCCATGCTGCGCATCTTCTACGTCGCGCTGCCCGGACTGGCCGATGACTGGCAGCCGATGCTGTGGGTGATCGCGATCGTCACGATGGTCGTCGGCACCGTCACCGCGGTGTCCCAGAGCGATGTCAAAAGGATGCTGGCCTATTCGGCGGTGGCGCACACCGGGTTCATCCTCACCGGCGTCATCGCGCTGAACGGGGCGGGGGTCGCGGCGACGCTGTTCTATCTGTTCGCCTACGGGTTCAGCACCCTGGGCGCCTTCGCGCTGGCCGGCCTGGTACGCCGCGCCGACGGCGAGGAGGAGACCACACTCACCCGGTGGGCCGGGCTGGGCCGCCGTTACCCGGTGGTGGGCGTGGTGTTTTCGCTGTATCTGCTTGCCTTCGCCGGTATCCCGCTGACCAGTGGATTCGTCAGCAAGTTCGCCGTGTTCAAGGCGGCCGCCGAGGGCGGGGCGGGTCCGCTGGTCATCATCGGCGTCATCGCCAGTGCGGTGGCCGCCTACTTCTATGTGCGGGTGATCGTGTTGATGTTCTTCACCGACCCGCCCGAGGATGCACCGGTCGTGGTGGTGCCCAGCCTGCTCACGTCCGGTGCGGTCACCGTCACCGCCGCCGTCACGCTCGCCCTCGGCGCGCTGCCGCAGCCGCTGCTGGATCTGGCCAACCAAGCACAACAGTTCGTCCGCTAGGTTCCCCGGATGAGCGAAGTTCTGATCACCGATCACGGTGCCGTGCGGGTGCTGACCCTGAACCGTCCGCAGGCGCGCAACGCGTTGAGCCACGACCTGATCAGGACGCTCTACGCGGCGCTGAAGGCGGCCGACGCCGACGAGGCGGTGCTCGCGGTCGTGCTCACCGGCACCGATCCGGCGTTCTGCGCCGGCGTCGACCTCAAGGAAGCGGCCCGCGACGGCCTGAAGTACTTCGAGGAGTTCCGCTCCCAGAGTTGCATCACCGCGGTCCGGGAAATGCGCACCCCGATCATCGGCGCCGTCAACGGCGCCACCTTCACCGGTGGGCTGGAGATCGCGCTGGGCTGCGACTTCCTGGTCGCCTCCGAACGCGCGGTGTTCGCCGACACCCACGCCCGGGTGGGGATCCTGCCCGGCGGCGGGATGACCGCGCGGCTACCTCAGGTCGTCGGCCTGTCCATGGCACGCCGGATGTCGATGACCGGGGAGGTCATCGACGCGGCCCGCGCCGAACGGATCGGCCTGGTCACCGAGGTGGTCGCGCATGACCGGCTGCTGGAGCGCGCCCTGGAGCTGGCCGGGGCCGTCGCCGAGGTACCGGGACCGACCATGCTGGGGCTCAAGGAGATCTACACCGAAGGTGCGGCGGCGGTCATCGACCCGGCGCTGGCCGCAGAGGCGCGGATCGCCTACGCCCAGCACCGCGAGTTCGGCGACCTCGGTGACCGGTTCCGCGCGGTGTCCGAGCGCAACAAGAGCCAGATCACCTAGTCGCCGAACCTGTATTCCGGCAGGCCTCCACTCGCAATTTCCCTTCTGGAATACACTTTCGGCGAAAAAGGGACCTAGCGAATCACGCCGTGCACCAGGATTGCGGTGGTCTGGTGGACCCACTGGTCGTGCAGATCCTGCCCGGGGGTGAGCAGCATCCGCAGCAGGGTGGCGCCGCCGACCAGTTCGATGAGCCGGTCCGGGTCGACCTCCGGCTTCACCTCGCCGCGCTCGACAGCCCGCTGCAGCCGTAGCCGCACCACCTCGAACAGCCCGGTGAACCGGCCCATCACCCGGTCGTTGAGGTCGGGGTCGGCGGCCATGTCCGCGATCACCCCGGGCAGCGCGGCCCGCACCACCGGGCTGGTGAACACCGCTCCGGCGGCCGCGATCATCTCCCGCACGTCGGTGGCGATATCGCCCTCGGGCAGGCCCAACGCGGTGGGTGTGGTGGGGAACGCCGCTTCGTGCACCAACTCGGCCTTGCTGGACCATCGGCGGTACAGCGCGGTTTTCGTGGTGCCGGCCCGTTCGGCCACCGCGGCCATGGTCAGATTCGAATAGCCGATCTGGACAAGAAGATCCGATGTCGCCGCGAGGATGGCAGCATCGATGCGAGGGTCCCGGGGACGGCCGGCACCCTTGTCAACCGGCGGTATCTCTGCTTTCATAACGCTACCCACCGTATCGTAATTCGGGCCGGAAGGAACAACCGTGGCGAATGAACCGGCTGTCGAGGACGTCAGCCGCCTCCAGCATTCCAGCCGCGACACCGACGCTCTACCCGAGCAGCTGTCGCAGTGGCTGGCCACGGTGCTGCCCGAACGAGCGGCACCGCAGATCACCGTCGAGAACGGCGTCGACGCCAACGGCATGTCCTCGGAGACGATCCTGCTCACCGCGCGGTGGGGCGACGACGAACAGCGCCTGGTCGCGCGGGTGGCGCCGACCGCCGCCGATGTGCCGGTGTTCTCCTCCTACCGGCTGGACCACCAGTTCGAGCTGATGCGCCTGGTCGGCGAGCTCACCGAGGTTCCGGTGCCGCGAGTGCGCTGGATCGACGCAGGCGGCGAGGTCCTCGGCACACCGTTCTTCCTGATGGACCGCGTCGACGGCGAGGTACCGCCCGACGTGATGCCCTACACCTTCGGGGGCAACTGGTTCGCCGACGCCCCACCCGAGCGTCAACGCGAACTGCAGGACTCCACGGTCGCGGTGCTGGCCCAGCTGCATTCCATTCCCGATGCGGCACAACGCTTCTCCTTCCTGACCGAGGTCGATCCACCCGGTGACACCCCGCTGCGCAGGCACTTCGGCTGGCTCAAGGAGTGGTACGAGTTCGCGGTCCCCGATATCGGGCGCTCAGCGCTGGTGGAACAGGCGCTGGGCTGGCTCGACGAGCACTTCCCCACCGATGTCGCCGCATCCCCGCCGGTGCTGGCCTGGGGTGACTCCCGCGTCGGAAATGTGCTCTATACCGATTTCCGGCCGGTCGCCGTGCTCGACTGGGAAATGGCCACGGTAGGCCCACGCGAACTGGACGTCTCATGGATCATCTTCGCCCACATGGTGTTCCAGGAGCTCGCCGGTCTGGCCGGGCTGCCCGGCCTGCCGGACGTGTTGCGCGAGGAGGATGTCCGCGCGACCTATGAACGGCTCACCGGGGCGACGCTGGGCGATCTGCACTGGTTCTATATCTACTCCGCGGTGATCTGGTGTTGCGTGTTCATGCGCACCACCGCCCGCCGGGTGCACTTCGGGGAGATGGAGCAGCCCGAGGATGTCGAGTCCACCTTCTACCACGCATCCCTGTTACGGCGGTTGCTGCAAGACGAGGAGTCATAGTGCTCGGACCGATGGATGAGTTTCCGGTACACCAGGTTCCGCAACCCATTGCGTGGCCGGGATCATCGGACCGGAACTTCTACGACCGTTCCTATTTCAATGCCCACGACCGCACCGGCGACATCTTCGTCATCACCGGCCTGGGCTACTACCCCAATCTCGGGGTGAAGGACGCCTTCCTGCTGATACGCCGCGGCGATGTGCAGACCGCGGTGCACCTGTCCGACGCACTCGATCAGGACCGGCTCAACCAGCACGTCAACGGTTACCGCATCGAGGTCACCGACCCGCTGCACAGTCTGCGGATCACCCTGGAGGAGACCGACGGTATCGCCGCCGATCTCACCTGGAATGGGCTGTTCGACGTGGTGCAGGAGCAGCGCCACCTGATGCGCCAGGGCAACCGGGTGACGTTGGACGCCCAGCGTTTCGCCCAGTTGGGTTCGTGGAGCGGGCATCTGGAGATCGACGGGGAGCGCATCGCCGTGGACCCGGCCACCTGGATCGGTTCCCGCGACCGGTCCTGGGGCATCCGCCCGATCGGTGAGGCCGAGCCGGCGGGACGTCCCGCCGACCCGCCGTTCGAGGGCATGTGGTGGCTCTACGTGCCGATGGCCTTCGACGACTACTCGATCGTGATCATCATCCAGGAGGCCCCCGACGGGTTCCGATCGCTCAACGACTGCACCCGGATCTTCAAGGACGGCCGCGTCGAACAACTCGGCTGGCCGCGGGTGAAGATCCACTACCGCTCGGGAACACGCATCCCCACCGGCGCCACCATCGAGGCCACCGCACCGGACGGCACCGCGCTGCGTTTCGATGTCGAATCCAAACTGCCGGTGCCGATTCACGTCGGCGGCGGGTACGGCGGCGACTCGGACTGGATCCACGGCGTATGGAAGGGCGAGAAGTTCACCGAGCGGCTCACCTATGACATGACCGATCCGGCGATCATCGGCCGGGCCGGGTTCGGCGTCATCGACCATGTCGGCCGGGCGGTCTGCACCGAGGGCGACAAGGCCCCGGTCGAGGGCTGGGGCCTGTTCGAGCACGGCGCGCTCGGCCGGCACGACCCGTCCGGGTTCGCCGACTGGCTCACCGTCGCCCCCTGATCTCCCGTCGAGCAGACACAAATGGCCCCTTTTGTACCCAATTTCGGGGCCATTTGTGTCTGCTCGCGGGAAAACTAGGCCGCCCAGAACAGTACGGCGGCGGCCACCGCTTCCACCAGGCAGTAGAACCAGTTCGGGTAGAACGACGTCCGGTCGCCGAGCACCGCGGACACGATCCGGCCCAATGCCATCCCGGCCAGCGCCGCGCCGACGGTGATCAGCACGCCGGTGCGCACCTCCCCCGGCGTGGCGGCCGCATACCCGAGCACCGCGGCGATCGCCACGCCGAAACCGCCATACACCGCACGCACTTCCGCGCGCTGTGCATCGACGCCCAGGGTGAACCCGAACGGACGCAGCATGGTCGCCGGCGCGGCGAGCGCGTACAGACCCATGCCGAGGAAGAACATCCCGACGATGCCGATCACTGCCAGGGCCACGGTAACCTCCTGATCACTTGACGAGGAGTCCAGCATGTCGCCCCGAGCACCCGCTCCGCTTCCACAAACCTGCTATCCGGCGGTGTGGTTGTGGCCCGGGCAGGCCCTCTACTCCGGCCCAGGCCTCGGCCTGCAGCCCCACTCCGGCTCGGTGTGGTGCCTGGCCGTCGGGGTGGACGGGCCGCTGACGGTCGACGTGAATGGGCGACGGACACGGGCGCGCACAGCACTGATTGCGCCGCGGCGGACCCACCACCTCACCATGACGGGACCGCTGGTGTCCTGCTATCTGGACCCGGCCTCGCAGCGCTCCAGCGCCTGCCGTGCGCAGTTCGACCGGTTCGACGGCGATATCGGTATCCGGCACGCCGCCGAGAGCGCACTGCTCACCCCGCCCACCGATGATGGCGAGGCGCTGCGCTGGCTGGATGTCGCGGCACCCTCGGACGTCCGGGTGATCGATCCGCGAATCGAGCTGGCCGCCAAACAGATTCGTGACGACCCGGCCGCCGCGGTGTCGGCCGCCGAGCTCGCCGCGTCGGCCGGTGTGTCCGAATCCCGGTTCCTGCACCTGTTCCGGCAGGAGATCGGGTCCAGTCTGCGCCGCTACCGGATGTGGTGCCGGCTGATGCGCGCCGGGGCAGAGCTCGCCGCGGGCCAGAATCTCACCATCGCCGCGGCGGAGGCCGGGTTCGCCAGCCCGTCGCATCTGGCCGACCGGTTCAAGATGACGTTCGGCTTGTCGGCCACGCAGCTCCTCGCGACGGGCCTGACGATTCGGACGCCCTGAGCTCAGCCCGCGACGGTGCGCAAACTCTGGTCAGCGGGCGGCGTGTCGGCCTCAGACACGCTCGCTCGCGGGGAAGCGACGGCGGCCTGCACCCGGCCGAACACCATCGACTCCTCGATCCGGTCGAAACGATGCTCGACGGCATCCAGCGCGTAGTTGTGCCGGACGTTCCACGGCCGCTTCGTCCCCGATTTGGGCAGTGCGTGCGGGGAACGCTTGATGTAGCCGGCGTCGAGGTCGAACGTCGGCTTCTCCGGCATGACGGTGGAACCCAGATGGGGGTAGGCGCTGGTGTAGCCGTGGGAATCCATGTAGGCCACCAACTTGGCCACCGCACGCGCGGTCATGTCGGCACGCAACGTCCAGGACGCGTTGGTGTAGCCGATGCACCAGGCCATGTTGGGGATGTCCTCGAGCAGATGCTCCTTGTAGACGAAGCGTTCGGTGGGGTCGACCCGTTTACCGTCCATGGAGATCTCGATGCCGCCGAATGACTGCAACTGCAGACCGGTGGCGGTGACGATGATGTCGGCGTCGATCCGGTCCCCCGACGTCAGCACGATGCCGTCGGCGTCGAAGCGATCGATGTGGTCGGTGACCACCTCGGCGCGGCCGGCGCTGATGTCCTCGAACAGATCGCCGTCGAGCACCAGGCACATCCGCTGGTCCCACGGGTTGTAACGGGGCTTGAAATGGACGTCGACCGGATAACCCTCGGGCAGTTCGGCAATGGTGGCCCGGCGGATCACCTTGCGGCCGAGGCCCGGCGCCTTGCGGAAGAACATGTACAGCAGGAAGTGGTACCAGGCGTTGCGGAACCGGACGACCTGGTGGGCGATCTTGCGCGGCAGCACCGTCCGGACCGCCTGCATCGGCTTGGGCACCGCGGGCATGGACATCATGTAGGTCGGTGAGCGCTGCAGCATGGTCACGTGGGCTGCCTTCTCCGCCAACTCGGGCACCAGGCTGATCGCGGTCGCGCCGCTGCCGATGACCACCACGCGCTTGCCGGCGTAGTCGAGGTCCTCGGGCCAGAACTGCGGATGCACGACCGTCCCGGCGAATGACTCGATGCCCGGGAAATCCGGGGTGTGTGCCTGGTCGTAGTTGTAGTAGCCGGTCCCGAAGAACACGAACCGGGCCCGGTGGGTGGTGGCCACCCCGTCCTGTTCGGCGTGCACCGTCCAGGTGTCGGTTGCCGAATCCCAGTCCACCGAGGACACCCGCGTATCGAACCGGATGTGCCGGTCGATGCCGTACTTGCGGGCCGTCTCGGTCAGGTACTCGCGAATGTCGGCGCCGTCGGCGACATGCTCGCGTCGGGTCCACGGCTCATACGGGAAGCTGAGGGTGAAGATATCGCTGTCGGAACGAATCCCCGGGTAGCGGAACAGGTCCCAGGTGCCGCCGATGCGCTGCCTGCGTTCCAGGATGGTGTAGCTCAGCCCGGGATTGCGCTCGTGGATGCGGTAGGCGGCGTTGATACCCGAGATACCGGCACCGATGATCAGCACATCGGAGAACTCGGGTTCGGTCGCAGTTTCGTTGGACACCGGACAACCTCCTTGTGGTCCTGCCCCGTACCACCCACCTTAGGACCTCAGGTGCGCAGCTCGTCAACGATCTGGGCCAGCAATTCCGTTTCGATCGGTCCGGGCTGATAGATGCAGATCCGGTCCGAGATACCGTCGACGCGGTCCCGGATATGGGCCGCCACCTGCGCCGGGGTGCCGCACGCGGCGATGGTGTGCAGCACATCGTCGTCGATGAGCGCGCCCATCTCCGACCAGCGGCCCTGCTTGGACAGCGCGTTCAGTTCGGGCTGCAGGTCCCCCCAGCCGTGGATGTCGAGCACCGGCCGGTAGGCGGGTGTGGACCCGTAGAAGGCCAGCAGCTGCCGGGTGGCCGTGTGGTCCTCACCCACCGACACGATGATCTCGGGGACGATCGCCAGGTCGGCGCGGGTGCGTCCGCCCGCGGCGAGGCCCTCGTCGACGGCGGCCATGGTGACCTCGTGCAGGAACTTCTTGTTGCCGAACGGCATCACCAGCAGACCGTCGGCGTGCTGCGCGGTCGCCTTGGTCAGCCGTGGCCCGAGGGCACCGACGTAGATGGGCGGCGGCCCGTACGGGTTGTCGCGCGGGGTGAACGTCGGCGTCATCAGGGTGTGGCGGTAGTACTCACCCCGGAAATCCAGCCGCTCCCCGGTGGACCAGGTGGTGAAGATGGCGCGCAGCGCCGCGACGAGTTCGGTCATCCGCACCACCGGGCGATCGAACTCGGCGCCGAACCGCTTCTCGATCTGGGTGCGGATCTGGGTGCCCAGCCCCAGGGTGAACCGGCCCTGGGTCAGGATCTGGTGGTCGATGGCCTGGTGCGCCAGATGGATCGGGTTGCGCGGGAACGCGATCGCCACGTTGGTCATCAGGTCCAGGCCGCCGACGCCTGCGGCCAGCGTCAACGGCGTGAAGACGTCGTGCGGCCCCTCGAAGGTGAACACCCCACTGGCCCCGGCATCGCGTAGCGCCTCGGCGCGTTCGATGGCTCCCACAGGACCGAACAGCGCAGTCATCACCTTCACAGCGGGCACCCTACTGCGATTTCGGCGTGAAATCGTGCGCATACCGCACGTTTTCACGCCGAAATCGCGTAGGAAGGGGGCGTGACCGATGTGATCGTGGTGGGGGCCGGATTCGCAGGACTGTCAGCGGCACGCGAGCTGACCACACGTGGGCACACGGTGGTGGTGCTCGAAGGGCGCGACCGGGTCGGGGGTCGCGCCCACACCGCGACGCTGGCCGGGGTGCCGGTCGACCTGGGCGCGACGTTCGTCGGGCCGACCCAGGACGCCGTGATCGCGCTGGCCGCCGAACTGGGGTGCGAGACGGTGCCGACCTACAGTCGCGGCAAGAACCTCATCCGCTGGCACGGCAAGGTGCGCTCCTACCGCAGCACCATCCCGAAACTGTCGCTGATCGAACTGCTCGACGTGTCCCGTATCCAGTGGCGTTTCGACCGGCTGAGCAAGCTGATCCCGGTGACCGACACCTGGGCGGCCCCGGCCGCGCACCGGCTGGATCAGAAGAGCCTTGAGGGCTGGCTGCGCGCCGTCCATGCCAGCGCCTCCACCCGCAATCTGATGGCCATCATGGCGCGGGTGACGTGGGGGTGCGAACCCGGCGATGTGTCGATGCTGCACGCGGTGCGCTACGTCAAGGCCGCCGGCGGGCTGGGCCGGATGCTCGACGTCAAGGGCGGCGCCCAGCAGGACCGCTTCCCGGCGGGCACCCAGCAGATCGCCGAGCGGATGGCCGCCGACCTCGGCGACCGGGTGATCACCGACGCGCCGGTACGGAGCATCACCCGCACCGGTTCCGGTTTCACCGTGGCGTCCGCGCGCGGCGAGCATGCCGCGACCGCCCTCGTGCTGGCGATCGCGCCCGCCCACCGGGCGGCGATCACCTTCGATCCGCCGCTGCCCGCGGGCCACGTTCAGCTCGCGAAGCACTGGCCGCAGGGCAATCTCAGCAAGGCCTATGCCGCCTACGAGAAGCCGTTCTGGCGGACCGGGGGGTGCTCCGGTGAGGCGCTGTCGGATGAGGGCCCGATCTTCATCACCTTCGATGTCAGCCCCGGCGATGACGGGCCCGGGATCCTGCTGGGCTTCGCCGATGCGCGCACCTTCGACGACCTGGCGCCCGAGGTGCGTCGCGAACGCGCACTCGGGTGCTTCACGACGCTGTTCGGTGCTGCCGCCGCCACCCCCGTCGACTACCTGGATCACTGCTGGAGCGCCGAGCCATTCGCGCCCGGCGGGCCCACCGCGGCCGTACCGCCCGGTGCGTGGGTCGAGCACGGAGCGCACCTGCGTGAACCGGTGGACGGAATCTTCTGGGCCGGAACCGAAACCGCCGACCAGTGGACCGGTTTCCTGGACGGCGCGGTGCGCTCCGGGCACCGCGCGGCGGCCGAGGTGGGTGCCTACCTCAGGAGCTGAGGCGCTGCTGGGCCACCGATTCGGCGAGTGAACGCAAGGTCCGGTTCACCTCATCGGGGCATTCCAGAATGGCGCAGTGCCCGCCGGGCAGCTCCACGAACTCGGTCAGGTTGGGGGCGTGCTCGGCGATGTGCCGGGACGCGTTGATCGGCAGCAACCGGTCCTTGGTGCTGCCGATGACCAGTGTCGGCACCGTCAGGTTGCGCAGCGAAATATGCTGTGCACCAAGTCCGTCGACCAGTACCCGGGCCCATCCGCCGCGGCCCGCGGGCGAGGTGGTGGCGAACAGCCGGTACACCAGTTCGGCGACCGACGGATCGGCGTCGCGACCGACCGCGAGGTAGGCGACGAAACGCTTGTTGGCCCGGTCGGCGAGCTTGGGGACCGGGGTGGCGCCGAAGGTCTTGAGCAGGGTCCCCGCGCCGCGGATCCGGGTGGCGGCCAGCGCCGGCGGCACCTGGGCCAGCTGCACATCGCGCAACAAGTCCCCGGTGGTGGTGTTGATCAGCGCGACGGCGTCGGCGCATTGGGCGACGCGGTGCGGGTAACGCTGTGACCAGGCGCTGATGGCGATACCGCCCATCGAATGCCCGCCGATGACCGCGCGTTGCCCCGGGGCCAGCGTCGCATCGAGCACCGCATCCAGATCGGCGGCCAGATGGTTGAGGCTGTAGGCCTTGCGGCCGCGCGGCGCCTCGCTGAGGCCGTGCCCGCGGTGGTCGTAGGCGATCACCTTGTAGTCGCGGGCCAGGTCGGCGATCTGGTGGGCCCAGACCTCGATGGCGCAGGTGATGCCGTGTGCCAGCACGATCGGATAGCCGTCGTCGGGCCCGAAGACCCGGACGTGCAGCCGGGTGCCGTCGAAGGAACGCACGTGCACGGTGTTGGCCGGCGGGAGCGCTGGCAGTGTCATCGGGGTTGCTCCAATCAGTCGGCGCCGTTGCCGGTGGACAGGCTTTGCCTGGACAGGGATCTTAACGCCCGGTGAGCAGCACCGGCTTGATTGCGCGGCCGGCCTTCGCGGCGGCCCACGCCCGGTCGAAGTCGTCGAACGGGTAGCTGGTGATCAGCTTGTCCAGCGGCAGTTCACCGCGGCGGTGGTACTCGGCGAGTCGCGGGATGAACACCTGTGGGTCGCTGTCGCCCTCGACCACGCCGCGGACCGTCAGCCCCTTTGCCATGATCATCGTCACCGGTAGCTCGGCGGTCGGCGCCCCGAGACCCACCAGGGCCAGCGTGCCGCGTGCGGCCAGCACCCCGACGGCCGAGGCGATGACATCGGGGCGTGCGGTGGTGTCCACCGCGCCGCCGACTCCGCCGGTCAGCTTCACGATCTCGGCGGCGGCGTCGGTGTCGGTCGGGTCGAGGGTGACGGTGGCGCCCAGCTCGGCGGCCAGCGCGCGCCGCTCGGCGATCGGGTCGACCGCAATGATCGTGGTAGCCCCCGCGATCCGCGCGCCCATCACCGCGGACAGCCCGACGGCGCCGGCTCCGAAGATCGCGATGCCGGGCACCGCGCCGATCACGTTGAGCACCGCGCCGACGCCGGTCTGCACGCTGCAGCCCAGCGGGGCGGCCAGCGCCGGGTCGAAGCCGCCGGGCAACGGCACCGCGTTGCGGCTGCCGGCGATGGCATGGGTGGCGAAGCTGGACTGCCCGAAGAAGCCACCGATGATGGGTACCCCGCCCAGCCGCAGTGCGCTGGTTTCGTCGCGGCGGCCCCCGCGCATGTTGAGGTTGGTGGACGCATCGCAGTAGGCGGGCCGGTCCTGGGCGCAATTGCCGCAGGCGCCGCAGCTGGCGAAGGTCAGCACGACCTGCTCCCCGACCCGGCGCTGCGCCTGCGGGCCGACGGCGACGACGGTGCCCGCACCCTCGTGCCCGAACACCATCGGGGTCTTGCTGAAGAAGGACGCCATGGTGATGTCGGTGTGGCAGATTCCGACGGCGTCGATGCGCACGAGTACCTCGTCACCCACCGGATCGCGCAATTCGATGTCGGTGAGCTGCGGATCCAGTCCGGGTTCGAGGAGTACCGCGGCACGTGCCCTGATCACTTGACGCATGTTAAATGGTCAGTCATGCGCGCAATACATATACCCCGGTTGGACGGTCCCAACGCTGCGGAGCGGGTGGACATCGACGAACCCGCCGCCGATGGTGTGGTGATCGATGTGCACGCGGCCGGTGTGGCGTTCCCGGATGCGCTGCAGACCCGCGGCCTCTATCAGTACAAGGCGCCGCTGCCCTACGTCCCGGGCGCCGAGGTGGCCGGTGTGGTGCGCAGTGCGCCCGCGGGATCGGCGTTCGCGGCCGGTGACCGGGTCGCCGGGTTGTGCATGCTGACCGGTGGGATGGCCGAGGTGGTGACCCTGCCCGAGGAGCGGGTGTTCGCGCTGCCCGACAACGTGTCCTTCGAGGCGGGCGCCGGGGTGTTGTTCAACGATCTGACGGTGCATTTCGCGCTGCGCACCCGCGGCCGGATCGCCGAGGGTGACACGGTGCTGGTGCACGGCGCGGCCGGCGGTATCGGCACCTCGACGTTGCGGCTGGCCCCGGCGTTCGGTGCGGCGCGCACCATCGCGGTGGTCAGCTCGCAGGACAAGGGCGAGATTGCCCGGGCGGCAGGGGCATCCGATGTGGTGCTGGCCGACGGCTTCAAGGACGCGGTCAAGGAACTCACCGGCGGCCGCGGGGTGGACATCGTGCTGGACCCCGTCGGTGGTGACCGCTTCACCGACTCGCTGCGCTCGCTGGCCCCGGGCGGGCGGCTGTTGGTGGTCGGTTTCACCGGCGGCGAGATCCCGACGGTCAAGGTGAACCGGTTGCTGCTCAACAACGTTGACGCCATCGGTGTCGGGTGGGGCGCCTGGACCGGGACGCATCCGGGTTATCTGGCGCAGCAGTGGGCCGAGCTGGCGCCGCTGCTGGCCTCCGGCGCGGTCAGCGCACCCGAGCCCGTCGTGTACCCGCTGGAACGCGCCGGTGAGGCGATCGCATCGTTGGAGAACCGCAGCGCCAAGGGCAAGGTTGTCCTCAAAGTCCGCTGACACCCGGCGATTTGTGCGAGATTTGTAACGCTGAGCGTCACAAATCTCGCACAAATCACTCGGGGACGGGCAGGATGAGCCGCGAGCCCGGGCCGATCTCGTGGGTGGCGCGCAGCAGCCGCGACGCCGACCACACCGGCTCGCCGGTGCCGGGGTTGCGGGCGAACCGCGGATGCGACCCTCCGGCGATGACGACCCGGATGCGCGCACCGGCCGCGAAGCGGTGCGCGATCGGGTCGAGGTCGAGCTTCAGCAGTTCCTGCTCCCCCGGTACCCGGCTGACATAGCCGTCGCTGACGTTGCGGGAGCGTCCGTCGCCGTCGACCTCGCTGATCCGCACCCACACATCGGCCCAGCCGGTATCGGCACTGTGCGCCAACTCGATTCGCGGTACCCCGATCACCTCGAGTGGCTCGTCGAGTACCGCGCCGGTGAAGGTGACGACGTCACCGCGGGCCGCGAGCGCGGTGTCATCGCGGTAGCCGCGCGGGGCGAACAGCAGCCGACCGCCGACGGTCGGCGTCGGATCCGCCGGGTCGAAGACGAACCGGGCCACGGCCGCACCGTCCGGTGCGGGTTCCGCGCCGAGCCTGGCCCGTGGCCGCAGGTGCAACACCCGTTGCCCGGCAGGCGGCGGCCAGGCCGGCAGCCGGCGCCATCCACCGCCACCGGTGACCTGGACCCGCACCCCCGCGGGGCGCTCCCCGTCCAGCCAGCGCAACGAATCGCGCAGCACATCGCCGCCGCCGTCGCCGTGACTCCACGGACCGATCACCAGCGATGGCCGCACGCCGCGGTCTTCCAGCTGCCGGTACTGATCGAGGGTCTGGGTCAGGAAGACGTCCTGCCAGCCGGTGACCAGCAGCACCGGGGTACTGACCCGCTGCAGCGCATGCCCGAGTCGGCTCGGCCGCCAGTACGGGTCGGACAGGTCCGGGGTGCGCAGCCAGGACTCGTGCCATGGGGCGCGGCCCTTCAGCATCTTCGCGCCGGCGTCGCTGAGTGGCACCGTGCTCAGCGGGCGTTTCAGCCGCCACGGCACCGTCACCATCCGCGCCACGGTGCGCAGTGTGCCGCCGTCTTCCTGCCGAGCCACCTGGAAACTCCAGGTCAGAAAATCCGCGAGGGCGAATGTACCGGTGCTCCAGCCAGATTCGGCGAAGTCGTGCGGGGCCATGCCGATCACCGAGGTGCTCAGTTCGGCAGGCGGGTCGGCCAGTAGCGCCCACTGGGTGAAGCCCAGGTAGGACGAGCCGACGGTGGCGAACGCACCGCCGAACCAGGGTTGCTCGCGCATCCAGGCCACCGTGTCGGCAGCATCGTCGACCTCGGCGACCCCCGGCTCGAAATGCCCTTCCGATCCGAAAGTTCCTCGCACGCTTTGCATCACAACGCGATAGCCACGCTCGGCGTAGACCCCGGCGGTCACCGTCGCCGGCAGGTTGGCGCGCCCGTAGGGGGTGCGGATCAACACCGTGCCGGAAGGGTCGGCCACCGGCGTGTACAGATCGGTGAGCAGCCGCACCCCGTCGCGCATCGGTACCGCGAGGTCGTGGGTCACCCGGTATCCGCTGACGGGCCGGGGCAGCCCCAGCCGGCTGCGGGTCACGCGGGTCACCAACCGCACGATCGGGCCGGGCCGGGTCTCCACAGTGCTCGCCATCGCGCTCCATTGTTGCGGATGGGCCACGAAAGCCCGAATGGACGCTGGCGAGGCTGCCGATGACCTACCTTCGTGTCATGCACAGAAGTCTGTTCGGCGGCCTGACCGCCCTCACCGTGGCGTCGGCTGCGCTACTCGGTGCGGCGCCCGCCGGAGCCGATCCGCAGACCGAACGTGCCTATGTCAATGCGCTGACCAACGCCGGAATCATTCCCGAGTTCTACACCGCACCCGCGGCGCTGACGAGCGCGCAGAGCCTGTGCCGCATCATGGGCACCGGCGTCAGCCAACTCGCGGTGGTCGACAACGTGATGGCATCGGACGCGGTGCCCGAGGATGTCGCATCGTTCGTGGTGGGCACCGCCACGGTGGCGTTCTGCCCCTGGCACTCGATGAACGGCTGACAGCGGCGGCCGTCCGTGAGCGACGTCGTCGACCCGTGCGAACGGAGATGGTGCTTTGTCGCGGGCATGATGGGGTGACGGCCGCGGGCCATCCCCGGTCGGCGGCCAACCGAGGAGGGCGTGTGACGGATTGGGTAGTCGCGGTCATCGGAATGTTGCTTGTGCTGACGGTGGTACGCAACGTGTTCCACACGCTCTTTCATCCGCTGAGTCAGGGCGGTATTGCGCCGCCGGTGATGAAGCTCGTCTGGAGGCTGCTGCGGGTGTTCCGTCGAGATCGCCGAATCGCCACGTTCACCGGGCCGTTGGGCATCGCCCTGGTGATTGTCTCGTGGGGTACGCTCGCCGTCCTGGGCTGGGCGATGCTGTACTTCACCGCATTGCCAGACGGCGTTGCCTACGGGTCAGAACTCAATCCCGGCGAACGTGGAGCCGTACTCGATTCGCTCTACCTCTCGCTGGTCACCATCGCGACGCTCGGATTCGGCGACATCGTGCCCACCTCGCCGTGGCTTCGTATCATGATTCCGCTCGAAGCCCTGTTCGGTTTCATGCTCTTCACGGCAGCCGTCTCCTGGGTGCTGCAGATCTATCCCGCGCTGCACCGCCGCCGTGTTTTGGCGTTGCACCTCACGAACCTCACCGCAGCGCGCAAGGCACAACCCGACCTCGGGATCGACAGCGTCCCCACGGACGTCCTGACCGGTATCACCCACGCTGTCATCGAGGCGCGCAACGATCTGAACCAGTATGGAGAGACGTACTACTTCCGTGACCTCGAACGCGGTGCGGCGCTGCCGATCGCACTCAGTCACGCGATCCGTCTCGCCGATGAGGCCGCAGCTGCCGAGGGTCCGTCGACACGAGTCGTCGGTGCGATGCTCGCGGCCGCGCTCGATGACCTCACCGGTCTGCTGGACCGGGAATTCCTGCACACCGGCGGCAATACCGCTGCGGTGGTCAAGGCCTACGCCGCGGATCACCGCCAGCCCGGCTGCTGAGCGGCCCGGACACGCCTACACGCGGACCTCGAGGCCACGTTTGACTTCGAGCCTGCGCAGCTTGCCCGACGACGTCCTGGGCAGCGTGCCGGGTTTGACGAACACCACATCGGCGGGAACGACCCCGCACCCCGAGGCGACCTGCTGCATCAGTGCGGCGCGGGCGCCGGGTTCGTCGGGGCCGCGGAACTCGGCGGTGACGACCAGGCCGGGGCGGATGGAGCCCTCCCCGACGCCGACGGCCACCACCGCACCCTCGCGCACCCCGGGAACCAGGGCCGCGATCCGCTCGACCTCGGCCGGGAAGATGTTGCGACCGGCCACGGTGATGATCTCCTTGGCGCGCCCGCACACCACCAGGCCGCCGTCGACGAAGTAGCCCAGATCGCCTGTGCGGAACCATTCGTCGGCGGTGCGGGAGGCCTCGCCGAGGTAGCCGGAGAACATGGATGTGCCGCGGATCGCGATCTCCCCGAGCTCACGGTCGGCGACCTCGGTGGCGGCGTTCTCATACGGTTCGATGCGAACTTCCATTCCGGGGATGGCCGCACCCAGGACGGCATGCCGGCGCGGCGCGGTGCCGTGCTCGGTGGTGAACACCGTCTCATCGATGCGCATACCGACACCGGGCACCGGAACCGTGACCGCACAGGTTGATTCGGCAAGACCGTAGGACGGAGACAGCGCACCCGCGGAGAATCCGAAGCGGGCCATCTCGGTGGCGAAGCGCTCGGTCAGTTCACAGTCCACGGGTTCGCCGCCGTTGAGTGCGAAACGCAGCGCGGACAGATCGACATCGGTGACCCGCCTGGAGTACTTGCCGATCATGCCGTAGGCCATGTTCGGCGCGGCGGTGACCGATGCCCCGCTCTCGGAGAGCCAGTTCAGCCAGCGGAACGGCGAGGCCTGGAATGCCGAGGTGGGCGCCTGCCAGACATCGCTGCCGGCCAGCGCCCCGGAGAGCAGGAAGCTCAGGCCCATATCGTGATAGAGCGGCAGCCAGGAGCATCCGATATCACCGGGACCGATCCCGATCCGATGGTTGAGTCCGCTCAAGTTGGCCAGCACCGCCGCGGGTGGCAGTTGCACGGTCTTGGGTGTGCCGGTGGAGCCCGCGGTGCCCTGCATGATCGCGACCGCAGCATCCAGGCACGGCAGCCGGAGACCGGTCGACCGCCGCGGATGCGCTACCGTCGCGAGGTCGACGATAGTCGGCGATTCGCCTGCGCTGGAAAGCTTTTCACGGTAGACGCCTTGGCTGCCGACCCGCCCGGCGGAGATGCCGCGGAACCGGGCCTGGGTGGCCTGCGCCCACTGGGTGGTGTCGGCACCGCGGATCGGTCCCGGCAGGATGGACACCGCCGCGCCCGCCAGGAAGGCACCGATGACCGAAGAGATGAGTTCGGCGGTCGGCTCGCCGACCAGACCCAGACGGCGAATGTCCTCGTTGAGCAGAAAGTCGGCGACGTTCTCCGCGCGCGCGTAGATCTCCGGCCACGGGTGGCGGATCCACTGGCCGTCGGCGAGCAGCACCAGATCGTTGGCGCTGGCGGTCAACGACTCGGCCAGCGCGGACGCCAGAGGGTTCACCATGATTGGAAACTATATGACGTTTGCTCGTTTTGGTTTCGTCCACTGACGACGGCGACAATTTGACATTTGTTCGGTGGTTGTGCGCAATTCCGCGACCTGCCGTGCACCGGGCCGGACGTTTCGCCGGTCGCTGAGGACTTCCTCAGCTACCACATGGAGCAGGGCGCCGCGATACGGACCGCCCGGCGCGAGCGGGTACTGCCAAGCTGTAGCGGTGGGTTCCGATGCCGAGCGCGACCGCGACGACACTGGACGGCCGCGCAACACCCGGCCCCGTGACGCGCTGGGCCGGCCGCTGCCCTACGGCAGCACCGGGGTGCCGCGCATCCCCGACGATCTGCGACTGTCCCCGGCCGAGACCTTGCGCTATGCCCAGGACCTGCTTGATCGCGGTCAGGCGTTCGGCGCGCACGAGGTGCTGGAATCGGCGTGGAAGGACGGCCCCGATTCCGAACGCGCGTTGTGGCAGGGGCTGGCGCAGCTGGCGGTCGGCATCACCCATGTGCAGCGCGGTAACCCGACGGGTGCGGCCACGCTGCTGCGCCGGGCTGCCGGGCGACTACGCCCGATCGAGCTGCCCACCCCGTACGGCATCGACGTCGCCGGGTTGATCGACCGGGCCCAGGTGCTGGCCGATGACCTCGACGACGGCCGCGATATCGCCCCCGACCGGCTGCGCATCCGGCTGCTCGGCGCTGACTAGGCTGAGCATCCGGCACGACGGAGGAGCCGCTCATGGTCACCCTGGACCGCCTGGTGAACGTCCTGGGCAGTTACGGCGTGCGGTTGTGCACCTCGGCGATATCGCGCGCGACGGTGCTGCGCAGCGTGGCGCTGCACGAGGCAACCGAGGAGACCGGCCCGGTCATCGGCGATGTGTTGCTCGCCGTCGGCGCGCGGTCGGTGCCCGAGGCAGTGCAGTGGGCGCGCGCCAGCCAGTCGGTGGCCGTCCTGAGCCGCGGTGACGAGTCCGGCGTCGGCGAGGAATCCGATGTCGCAGTGCTGGTGGTGGATTCCGCGGTGCCGTGGAGCGAGCTGGCCGCCATCGTCTACGGACTGGTGTTGGAGGGCCGCGAGACCGCCGCCGGTCGCGGCCCCACCGACCTGTTCGCGCTCGCCGACAGCGTCGCCGACTCCATCGGCTGCGCGGTCACCATCGAGGACGCCCATGCGCGGCTGCTCGCGTACTCGCGGCTGCAGGCGCACGCCGACACTGCCAGGGCCGACACCATCCTGAACCGCGAGGTACCCGCGGAGGTGCGTGAATTGCTCAGTAACCGTGGTGTTTTCGCACACCTGGCGGCATCGGACGAACCGTTGTTCGTCGACGCCGAACCCGCCCTCGGCCTGACCGGGCGGACGGTCGTGGCGGTGCGGGCCGGCCGCGAACTGCTCGGTTCGGTGTGGGGCACGTCGCGGGAGCCGCTCGATGATGCCCGGCGCCGCGCTCTGTCCGACGGGGCCCGCACCGTGGCCATGCATGTCCTGCGTTCGCGCGCGAGTGCCGACCTGGAGCGTCAGGTCGAGTCCGATCTGGTGGCGCGACTGCTGGACGGCTCCGCCGATTCCGCGACCGCAGCCAGCAGGCTCGGGTTGCGCCGAACCGGGCTGCGGGTGATCGCCGTGCACGCCGATATCGCCGGTGAACCGCATGCCGCGCTGCTGCTGGCGTTCGAACACGCCACCTCCGGATTCGGCTGGTCACGTCCCGGCCGCAGCAGCCTGGGCCGCAACACCCTGTACACCGTGCTGCCGAGTGAGGATGTCGACCCGGCCCGGCGGTGGGTGAGCGCGCTGCGCGGCGCACTCCCGGCCCACACCACGATCCGGGCCGGTATCAGCGCACCCGCCGAGGCCACCGAGCTGGCGGCAGCTCGCCAGGAGGCCGACGAGTGCCTGGCCCTGCACGAAGATCCGGCGACCCCCGATGACGTACCCGCCTACGACGAAACCTGGCACGACATCCTGCTGCAGCGGCTGCGCACCGCAGCCCGGTCCACCCGGGTGCCGGCGCGCGGACCGGTCGCCGAACTGCGGCACCACGACGCCGCGCAATCCACCCAGTACGTCGCCACGCTGCGCGCCTGGCTGACCGCGCAGGGCGACCTCGCCCAGGCCGGACAAGCGCTCGGCGTCCACGAGAACACCGTCCGCTACCGGCTGCGCAAGATGGCCGAGGTGACCACCCTCGACCTCGACGACCCGCACAAGCGACTGGCGATGACGATCGAGCTCGCCGCGCAGTAAGACATGTCGGGAACCGACAAATGCCACCGGTCCGCTTGTCCCGTCCGGGCAAACGCGCCGGGGCGCCGCCGGGCCACCATCGAGTGGACGGCCCGATCGACGGCCGATGAGGAGAACCCATGCGCCCGAATCACCAGGTGTGGATCAGCAGGCAGGCCCGCGACCGGATGGAAGCCGAGCTCGCCGACCTACTGGCGGTCCGCGCCGACGACGACACCACCGATTGGGACATGCACCAGGCCCGGAAGTCACGGATCTGGCAGATCCAGGATCTGCTGATGAACGCCGCGATCGACGAGATGCCGGCCGATGACGGAATCGCGGAACCCGGAATGATTCTCACCGTGCGCTTCGACGGCACCGGCGAGACCGAGACCTTCCTGCTGGGCACGCCGATCGCCGAGCTCGGTGACCTGGAGGTGTGCTCGGCGCAGTCACCGCTGGGCGATGCCATCTCCGGTGCCCGCCCCGGGGAACAGCGCAGCTACCGGGTGCCCAGCGGCGCGCAGGTGTCGGTGACCCTGCTCGACGCGGCACCGTACGGGGTGCGCGCACCGGACCCGGCCGCCGGCTGAATCTACTGCGGGTTGCAGATGCCCTGCAGCTTGGCGTTCTCGTCGTCGGCGTCCTTGACGCGTTCCTGGTGCGCCGGGTCATCGCTCGGAATGTTGGCGACCGCGGCGGCCCCGACGTCCATCAACGCGTTGCCGAAGGCCCGCGCCGCCTCGGCGAGTTGAGGCTCGGTGGCCGGGTCGACCCGGTTCAGCATGTACACACCCCCGCCATAGAGGGCGAGGCGCGCGTTGGTGGCGATGGCGATGGCGCCGATGGCGTCACCGTCGGCGGCCTGCAGACCGCTGCTGTTGGCCACCCCGGTGCTGACCACCAGAAAGGCGTCACACACCTTGGCCTTCGCCTCGTCGCGCTGGGCATCGGTGAAGGTCGGCTCCGGCGCCTCGGTCGGCGCCGCGGTGGGGGCATCGATCGGGGTGAGCGGATTGCGCCACATATAGGCAGAGGCGCCGAGAGTGGCGATGGCCAGCAGCATGGCGATGACGGCGATGACCACCGGACTGCGCCCGGAGCCCTCCGGCTGCTCGGCGTCATCCCCGGTCGTGCCTGCGGGCGCGGCCTGCGTGCTGCCGTTGCCCTCGTTGGCTTGGTCTTCCGAAGCGGTGTCCTCGCGGACGGCGTCGTCCTCGGGCGTGGTTTCGTCAGGCACGCCGGCAATCGTAGCAACGCGGTGTCTGCGGGCAGGCGGTCCGTAGTGGGTATTTGCCCAGTTCTACGGGGTTGTCCGCAGCGCCCGGTCCAGCGATTCCAGCAACTGAGCGGTGCGGCTGCGGCCGGGGTGTCACGGCTGATCGGGGTACAGGCCGTACCGGCCGGGAGCCAGCACCGCCTGTTCCAGGAACACCTGCATGGCCCCCAACATCTGCCAGTGCAGACGCTGCAGCCGCAGGGCCTGTTCGGGGCTCGGTTCGAACACCGCAGGGCCTGTCTCCGGCGGGCAGGAGCGCAGCGACCCGGGGAGTTGCTCCGGAGCCCGCGGCAGCTCACCGAGGATGCGTGCCATGTCCACCTCGATGAAGGTGAAATCGCCGTAGGGCCGCTTCGGGTCGGCGGCGGCGGCCGGGTAGCGCCCGGCATCGAGACGGTCTGCGCAGTCGTATTCCGAGGGCCAGCGGATCTCGAGGCCGCGCAACAGGCGCAGGTGATCCTCGGTGACGATCACCCGCCCGTCGGCATCCAGGCCGAGGTCATCGCCGGACAGTTCGCCGTAGCCGCGCAGCGCGCGGCGCACGTCTGCGGGCACCACGTTGGTCAGCGCGTAGCGGCCCGGCGAGAGGGTGGCGTGCCGCAAGGCACGCGCCACCACGAAGAACATCTCCACGTGGCGGCGGCCGAGTTCATCGGCGTCGTCGGTCCCGAAGACCTCAGCCAGCTGGGCCAGCAGGTCGGCGCGCCCGTACGGGCGGTCCGGATCCAGCATGGGCGCCCCGCGTTCGGCACCGTCCCAGCTGAGTTGCGCCCGGCGCAGCAGCCGCAGGTGGGCGTCGGTGATCTCCAGGAATCCGTCGCCGAACCAGTCGCCGCCGTCGAGCGCGAGTTCGTCGCTGGGGTCACTCCACATCTCGTACACCGCGTCCGGCACGTCGACGCGGTTGCGCCGGAACATGTCACCGGCGGCGGCCTGCAGCGCTGCCTCGTGCCCGCCGCCATCACCGCGGGAGCGCCGGTAGGCGCCGATGAACGTGACCATGAACGTGGCGCGCTCGAACACCACTCCCCCTTCGCCGGCCCGTGCGGAGTTCAAGCATAGGCAGCGCAGCGGCCGCCAATACCTGTCACTTGACAGAAACATTCGCAGCACGCTGTTAACAGCATCCGAATCATCGGTTACATCACGGCAACCACCACCGCCCGCCCGGCGCGAAAACTGTCACCTGACAGAAAGCCCGTCCATCCGGCGGGCTCCCGACTTTTCGAGGGTGGTCAGTGAGCAGCACCGACACGGCGTCCGAAACCGCCACCACGGCAGGAGCCCGCGCGCATGCCCGCGCCCAGCACGGGCGCACCGCAGAATTCATGCGCCACATTCCGGCGTCGTCGTCCCCGACGGCACCTGCCGGGGTACCTGCGGAATCTCTGGTGTGGTCCGAAACCGTGGCGCCGGGCGGCTATTCGAGCGCGACCCTGGCCCGCGGTACCCGAGTGCGGTTCACCGACCCGGCCGGGGACGCCTGCGCGCACCTGCTGCTGCACCGTGCCGACGCGCCCCATGAGCGACTCAATGTCGCCGACACCGTGAAGGTGCCCTGGCAGGCCTACCTCGGCAACGGCCATCCGCTGCTCAGCGGTTTCGGCCGCGCCTTGGCCACCATCGTCGCCGACACCTCCGGCACCCACGACTCGCTGACCGGAACCTCCACCCGCGCAGGCAATCTGGAACGCTACGGGGCGGCCGCACCGGAGTCTGCCTCGCCCGCCGGCCGCGAACTGTTCACCCTGGCCGCGCTGAAACACGGCCTGGACCGCCGCGATCTGCCGCCGTCGGTGTCCTTCTTCCAGGGCGTGCGCGTGCAGGCCGACGGCACCTTCGACTGGGTCGGCTCCGCGGGCGCCGGCACCTCGGTGGAGCTGTTGCTACACGTCGATGCCATTGTGCTGGTGGCCAATACGGCGCATCCGCTGGACCCGCGACCGGAGTTCACCTGCTCCCCGCTGCTGATCCACGCCTGGCCGGCACCCGCCGACCTGGACCGGCTCACCGACGGAGACCTGGTGGGGCCGCTGGGACCCGAACACCGCCAAGCCATCGCCAACACCGTTGCCGACCTCACCGCAAGGGGACAGCTGTGACCACCACTGCCATCGTGCCCGCCCTGATCGACGGGACGGTCGTGCTCGACGAGTACGTCGCGGCGCGCGCCGCCTGGTCGGCGGTCGTGGCCGCCGGGGACGTGCTGACCATCGTCGACCTCGCCGGCAACCAGGCCGTCGACTGCCTGCTCTACGCGGCAGCGGACACCGGCGTGCGGTACTCGGCGCAGGAGACGATCCGCCGCCAGGGCCGCATCACGCTGACCACCGGCTCGGTGCTGCGCGCGGACACCGGGGACGCGTTGATGACCGTCGTGGCCGACGAAGTGGGCGTGCACGACACCCTCGGCGGTGCCTGTTCCAAGGAATCCAACACGCTGCGCTACGGGCAGCACACCCGCGCCCAGCACGGCTGCCTGGAGAACTTTCTGCTCGAAGGTTCCCGGCACGGCCTCGGTGCGCGGGATCTGGCCAGCAACATCAACTGGTTCATGAATGTCCCGGTCGACCCCGACGGAGCGCTCGGCATCGTCGATGGCCTGTCCGGCCCCGGCAAGCGGGTCGCCCTGCGCGCCGATGTCGACACGCTGGTCCTGGTGTCGAACTGCCCGCAGATCAACAACCCCTGCAACGCATTCGATCCGACCCCGGTCCGGATGATCGTCACGACGGTCGGGGCGAGCGAAGCGACGGGAAATGACACGGAGGCCACTGCATGAGCCAGCATGTCGTCCTGATCGCCAACCGCGGCGAGATCGCGGTACGGCTCATCCGCGCCGCCAACGGGCTCGGCATGCGCACCGTCGCGGTGTTTTCCGACGCCGACCGCGGCGCCCCGCACGTCGCGCTGGCCGATGATGCGGTCCGGGTCGGTCCCGCCGCACCCCGGGACAGCTACCTGCGCACCGAGGCCATCCTCGCCGCCGCGGCGTCCTCCGGAGCGACCATCGTGCATCCCGGATACGGATTCCTTTCCGAGGACGCCGATTTCGCCGCGGCCGTGGAAGCCGCCGGTATCGCTTTCGCCGGCCCCACCCCGCACCAGCTGCGCGAGTTCGGGACCAAACACACCGCGCGGGCCGCGGCCCGCGCGGCCGGTGTGCCGATCTTCGCCGGTTCCGATCTGCTCGACGATCGCGACGCCGCGGTGGCCGCCGCCGACGTGATCGGCTACCCGGTGATGCTCAAGGCCACCGGCGGTGGCGGTGGCATCGGCATGCAGGTGTGCCGCAACGCCGACGACCTGCGCGCGGCGTACCAGCGGGTGGTGTCCCAGGCCGAACGCAGCTTCGGCTCGGCCGGTGTCTTCGTCGAGCGCTATGTCGAGAACGCCCGCCACGTCGAGGTGCAGATCTTCGGCGACGGCACCGGACGTGTGCTGTCCCTGGGTGATCGGGACTGCTCGCTGCAACGGCGGCACCAGAAGGTCATCGAGGAGGCACCCGCACCCGCGCTGCCCGATGCGATCCGCGAGCAGCTGCACGCCACCTCACGCGCACTGGCCGCCTCGGTCAACTATCGCTCCGCGGGCACCGTCGAATTCGTCTACGACGCGGCGCGCCGAGAGGCATCGTTCCTCGAAGTCAACGCCCGCCTGCAGGTCGAACACCCCGTCACCGAGGCCGTCACCGGCGTGGACCTGGCCGGCTGGATGATGCGGCTGGCCACCGGCGACGCGCGCATGCTCGACCAATACCCCACCGGCACGGTGCCGGTCAACGGCCATGCGGTGGAGGCACGCGTCTACGCCGAGGACCCGACCCGCGACTACCGGCCCAGCGTCGGCACCATCACCGCCGTCAGCTTCCCCGACCCCGCACTGTTCCCCGACGTCCGGGTGGACGGCTGGGTGCAGGACGGTACCGAGGTCACCGCGTCCTACGATCCACTGCTGGCCAAGGTCATCACCCACGCCGGGGACCGGGACGCCGCGCTGACCCGGCTCGGCGATGCGCTGGCCGGCACCGCGCTGCACGGTATCGAGGTCAACATCGGAATGCTCTGCGCAGCACTTGATCACGATGATGTGCGGGCAGCCCGGCACAGCACCGCCACCCTCGCCGAGGTCACCGATCCCCGGCCCCGCATCACCGTCGACCGGCCCGGCCTGCTGACCACCGTGCAGGACGTGCCCGGGCGGATCGGGCTGTGGCAGGTCGGTGTGCCGCCCAGCGGCCCGATGGACGACCTGTCGTTCCGGCTCGGCAACCGCGCCCTGGGCAACCCCGAGAACGCCGCCGGACTGGAGTGCACCGCGTCGGGCCCCGCACTGCGGTTCACCCACCCGACCACGGTCTGCGTCACCGGCGCCGAATGCCTGGTGACCGTCGATGGTGTGCCGGTCCCGATGTGGGAGCCCGTACAGATCCCCGCGGACGGTGTGCTCGACGTCGGCACGGCCGAGACGATGGGCCTGCGCACCTACGTGCTGTTGGCCGGCGGTCTCGACGTGCCGGCCTACCTGGGCAGCGCCTCCACCTTCACCCTCGGCCGGTTCGGCGGACACGGCG
This sequence comes from Mycolicibacterium frederiksbergense, assembly GCA_030499155.1. Classification (GTDB taxonomy): domain Bacteria; phylum Actinomycetota; class Actinomycetes; order Mycobacteriales; family Mycobacteriaceae; genus Mycobacterium; species Mycobacterium frederiksbergense_A. Next base: position 5,684,282 of record JAUKNU010000001.1, read on the forward strand.
GCCGCGAGTTGCATGCCGGAGATGTGTTGCGCACCAGAACTTTTGCGGGCACTCCTGACGGGCCCATCCCGCCCGACGAGCGACCCGCCTTCAGCACCGATTGGGAACTGGCCGTCACCGAGGGCCCGCACGGGGCGCCGGAGTTCTTCACCCGCAGCGATATCGACACGCTGTTCGATGCCGCCTACCGCGTGCACTTCAACTCGGCACGCACCGGTGTCCGCCTCGAAGGCCCCAAGCCGCAATGGGCCCGTCCCGACGGCGGCGAGGCGGGCCTGCACCCGTCCAACATCCACGACAACGCCTACTCCGTCGGCGCGCTCGATTTCACCGGTGACACCCCGATCCTGCTCGGCCCCGACGGGCCGAGCCTCGGTGGATTCGTCTGCCCCGTCACCGTGGTGGCGGCCCAGCGCTGGAAACTGGGACAGCTACGCCCGGGTGACACGGTGCGGTTCGTGCCGGTGCGCGCGGCCGAGGCGCCGTCGCGCGCCGAGCTCGGACCGCGCCGGGTGGCCCGGCTGCCCCGCGGCGGGGACGGCGATGACGGGGTGCTCGCCCGCCGGACCGGTGTCGACGGCGCGCCCGCGGTCACCTACCGCCGTAGCGGCGATGACAACGTGCTCATCGAATACGGCGATATCGTCCTGGATCTCGCGTTGCGGGCTCGGGTGCATGCCCTGCACACGCGCCTGGAGGGCAGCGCCACCGGAATTCTCGACCTGACCCCCGGCATCCGTTCCCTGCAGGTGCACGTCGACCCCGATGTGCTGCCGATCCCCCGGTTGCTCGGGCTGCTCTCCGAGATCGAGGACGACCTGCCCGCCTCCTCCGAACTGGTGGTACCCAGCCGTCGGGTCCGGCTCCCGCTGAGCTGGGATGACCCGGCCACCCGGGAGGCCATCGCCCGGTACACCTCCGGGGTCCGTGATGACGCGCCGTGGTGCCCGTCGAATATCGAATTCATCCGGCGCATCAACGGTTTGGCCGGCCAGGCCGATGTCTACGACACCGTCTTCGCCGCGGAGTACCTGACCCTGGGCCTCGGCGACGTCTACCTGGGCGCGCCGGTGGCGACCCCGCTGGATCCCCGGCACCGGCTGGTCACCACCAAGTACAACCCGGCCCGCACCTGGACCGCCGAGAACTCCGTCGGCATCGGCGGCGCGTACCTGTGCATCTACGGCATGGAGGGCCCCGGCGGCTACCAGTTCGTCGGCCGCACCACCCAGGTGTGGAGCCGCTACCGGCACACCGCGCCGTTCGAACCCGGCAGCCCCTGGCTGCTCAGGTTTTTCGACCGCATCTCCTGGTATCCGGTATCGGCGGAGGAACTGCTGGAACTGCGGGCCGATATGGCCGCGGGCCGGGGTTCGGTCGACATCACCGACGGGACCTTCTCGCTGGCCGAGCACGACCGTTTCCTGGCCGACAACGCCGACGACATCGCCGCGTTCCGGGCCCAGCAGGCCACCGCGTTCGGCGCCGAACGCGCCGCCTGGGAACGCGCCGGTGAGTTCGACCGGGCCGAACGCGCCGCCACCAATGCCATTGTGCCGAACGAAGATCTCGTGCTCGGCGACGGGGACCACCGCGTCGACGCACCGTTCTCGTCGAGCGTGTGGAAGGTGGACGTGGCCATCGGCGACCAGGTGGTCACCGGCCAACCGCTGCTGGCGCTGGAGGCGATGAAGATGGAGACCGTCCTGCGGGCACCGTCGGACGGTGTGGTCACCCAGATCCTGGTGTCGGCCGGGCATCTGGTCGATCCCGGCACACCGCTGGTCGTCGTCGGCACCGGCGGACAGCCGTGAGCGCGGTCGAGCGGGTCCGTGCCGCCTACGCCGCCATCGCGGCGGCGGACCGCCCCGAGATCTGGATCACCCTGCGGCCGTTGACCGATGTCCTGATCGATGCCGAACAGGTCGACGCCTCCGATGCGACGTTGCCGCTGGCGGGACTGGTCGCCGCGGTGAAGAACAACATCGACATCGCCGGCATCGCGACCACCGCCGCGTGCCCGGGCTACGGCGACGGTCCCGCCGACGCCGATGCCACGGTGGTGGCCCGGCTGCGCGCGGCCGGCGCGGTCATCATCGGGGCGACCAACCTGGACCAGTTCGCCACCGGGCTGGTCGGCACCCGCAGTCCGCACGGGGCGGTGCGGGATGCCCGCCGACCCGAGTACATCTCGGGTGGCTCCAGTTCGGGCTCCGCGGTAGCCGTCGCGCTGGGCCTGGTGGACATCGCGCTGGGCACCGATACCGCCGGATCCGGGCGGGTACCGGCCGCACTGCAGGGCATCGTCGGGATCAAACCGACCCTCGGAGTGGTCCCGACCGACGGGGTGGTACCCGCCTGCCGCTCCTATGACTGCGTGACGGTGTTCGCCCGCGATCTCGACACCGCCGACACCGCGATGGGCGTGATCGCCGGCGGCGCACGACCCTTCCCGGCCGACGCCCCGCTGGCGGCACCACCGGCGACCCGGGTCGCGGTCCCGCGCGCGCTGCCCGGACTGTCCCCGGCGTGGACGCAGGCATTCCGGGCCGCCGCGGACCGGTTGGCCACCAACGATATCGAGATCGTCGAGATCGACCTGGACCCGTTCCTGGAGGCGGCCCGGCTGCTGTATGACGGCGGTCTGGTAGCCGAACGCCACGAGGCGGTCGGTGCGTTCGTGGACGCCCACCGAGACGCCGAGGACCTGGACCCGACGGTGGCCGGCATCGTCGCCGCCGCCGGTGCGGTGCCGGCCACCCGCCTGCTGGCCGACCGGGTGCGCCTGGGCGAGCTCACGGCGACCGCGATGGCCGGGCTCGGCGACTGCCACGCCCTGCTGATCCCCACCACCACCGGGCACCCCACCATCGCCGAGGTGAACGCCGACCGCGTCGGGGTGAACTCCCGGATGGGTACGTACACCAACTTCTGCAACCTGATGGACCTGTGCGCGGTCGCCGTACCGTCCGGAACCGATGCACAGGGCACCCAATTCGGTGTCAGTGTGCTCGCCCGCGCCGGTGCGGACACGCTCGCACTCGACCTGGCCCGGATGGTCACGCTGAGCACCGACAGCGTTGCGCTGCCCGGCGCGGCATCGGTCCCGGGGCCGGGCACGCCGTGGCCGGCGCGGGCCGGCCTGGACACCACCGCCCTGCTGGTGGTGGGTGCGCACCTGCGCGGTCAGCCGTTGGCCTGGCAACTCGACGACCGCGGGGCGCGCTGGTGCGGCCCGGTCCGCACGGCACCGCAGTACCGGCTGGCCCGGCTGGACACCGACCCGCCGAAACCCGGGCTGGCGCGCGTCGCCCCCGGTGACGGCGCGGCCATCCACGGCGAGCTCTGGCTCATCGGCACCGCGATGCTCGGTGATTTCCTGGCCGCGTTGCCCGCACCGATGTCGTTGGGCCGGGCGACGCTCGCCGACGGCACCGAGGTCGTCGGGTTCGGCTGCACCGCCGAGGCCTGGGATGCCGGGCAGGACATCACCCACCACGGTGACTGGCCCGGCTATCTGCGCCGTGTCGGTCGGGGCGCCGAGGTCACCCGCGGCGATCTCAGCCACCGCAGTTGGCGGCGCCTGGCCATGGCGGTGCCCGGCACCGTCATCGATACCACCACCGAGGTGCAGTGGCTGCAGGCCGGCGAGCTCTACATCGATCTGCGGACCCCGAAGGATATGCCCACCATCACTGCCCGCACGCTCGACGAACTGACCCGTGAGGACCTGCTCGCGTTGTGCGAGCAGCAGGCTTTCGCCGGGTATCTGCAGGACGACGGCGCACAGTGGACGTGGTGGCGCGAGGTGGATCTGCACCCCGCCGATCCGTTGCCCGATCGCGGGCGGCTGCACCTGATCGACGGGATCCTCGTCGAAACCGGTATCGGCCGTGACTATTTCGAGGACTGGGCGGCCGAGACACCGGAGGTGAGCGGCCTGGAACTGACGTTGCACGATGACACCGGCCGACCCGGGCTGTTGTTGCGGGTCGGTGCGCACTTCGGCTACGTCCGGGGACGGGCGGCGGGCATCGCACCGACACCCGGTGTGACGCTGCGGGATGCCGTGGCCGGCATCGATCTGGAGTCGGCGCGCGCCCTGATGGACCTGGAGATCTCGCTGGGCACCGTCGAGGACGATCGCTGGCTCATCAGCCGATCGACGCTGCCGTTCCGTGTCGGTGACGATCTGGCACCGGAACTCGGGTCCGCGGAGATCACCGTCGCCGAACGTGACACCGCAGGCACCCCCGTCCGACGCCGCTGGACCGTCGCGCTGGACCGCTCCGAACCCCTACTGGCCCGTTAGGACTGATTGTGACCACCGACTTCACCGATATCCCGGTACTGGACGTCTCGGGGCTGCTCGACGCGTCCGGCCCCGGCTACCGTGCCGCGGTCGATGCCCTCGGCGATGCCGCCCGCCACGTCGGTTTCGCCCAGATCGTCGGGCACGGCGTCGATCCCGCGCTGTTCGACGCCCTGCTGGAACGCACCAAGGCGTTCTTCGCGCTCCCCGACGCCGAGAAACACCGCGTGCACATCGCCAACTCCTCCAATCACCGCGGCTACGTGCCACCCGGGGAGGAAATCTTCTCGGCCGGCACGGTCGATGCCAAAGAGGCGTTCGACCTGTCCATCGATCTGCCCGCCGACGACCCCCACTACCTGGCGGGTCACCCGCTGCTGGGCCCCAACCAGTGGCCCGACCTGGCCGGCTTCAGGGAGGCCGTAACCGCCTGGTATGACGCGGTATTCGCGCTGTCCCGGATTCTGCTGCGGGCCTTCGCGGTGGCGCTCGACGAGCCGGCCGACCGTTTCGACAGGTATGTCACCGCGCCGCCGTCTCAACTACGGCTCATCCACTACCCGTACGACCCCGCCGCGGCCGACCGTCCCGGGATCGGCGCGCACACCGACTACGAGTGCTTCACCCTGCTGAGGCCCACCGCACCCGGACTGGAGGTGCTCAACGCCGCCGGAACCTGGGTCGACGTCCCGCTCATCGACGACGCATTCGTGCTCAATATCGGTGATCTGCTGGAGATCTGGACCAACGGCGAGTTCGTGGCGACCAGCCACCGGGTGCGCAAGGTCGCCGAGGAGCGGTACTCCTTCCCGCTGTTCGTCAACGTCGACGCCGACACCGTGGTCGCCCCCTTGGACGCCTACCTCGGCGGCGACGCGGGTTCGGCGCGGCCCACCGTGGTCGCCGGTGATCATCTGTTCGCCCAGACCGCACAGAGCTTCCGCTATCTGCAGGACCGGGTACGCCGAGGGGAGGTGACGATGCCCGAGGGTGCCCAACCGCTGGACAGTTTCGGGCGAGATGCGTTGCTGCATCGCTAGTTCTGTCCCGCAGTACCCGCTCGTCCGGCAACGGCGCCGTATCCCTTTCACTTTCTCGAAACCTCCTCCCCCCTTTGGAGTCCCGCCATGATCATCACCGGCGTTGCCATATTCCTGCTCATCCTCACCGTCAGCGGTGTGGTCTCCGCGCGAAGGGTGCGCGGCGACTGTTCGAACTACCTTGTCGCGGGCCGCGCCCTGCCCGCCGCGCTGGTCGCCGCGGTCCTGATCGCGCAGCCCGTCGACTCGAACGCCACCATCGGCAATGCCGACCTGTCAGCGGCTTTCGGCTTCTGGGCCGGCGCCGCACTGCCGATCGGTCTGGCCCTGTGCCTGCTGCTGATGGGGTTGTTCTTCGCCAAACGCATGCGGACCGCCGACGTCGTGACGCTGCCCGAGTACTTCCGCAACCGGTTCGGCCGGGCCACCGAGGTCGCCTCGTCCTACCTGACCATCGCCAGCTTCATCATCCTGCTGGCCGGCAACCTGGTGGCCATCGGCTTCCTGCTCGAACGGTTCGTCGGCGTCTCCTACGCCTACGGAATCCTGCTGACCATCCCACTTGCACTGCTCTACACCATCACCGGCGGCATGTTCGCGAGCGTCTACACCGGCGTGACGTGTGTGATCGTCAACATCATCGGGGTGGTCTCCCTGGTGACCTGGGTGGGCACCACGCACGGTTTCAGCGCGCCCGAGGGCATGGGCGCCGGTGATCTGGCGCAGCTCACCTCGAGCGAATCCGGTGCGGTCATCAACTGGGCCACCATCATCGCGCTCGGCCTGGGCAACCTGGTCGCCATCGATCTGATGCAGCGGGTGTTCTCGGCCCGCACCCCACGCGGCGCCCAGAACGCCTGCTTCGCCGCGGCGGCGGGCATCCTGATGCTGTGCATCCCGCTGTCGTTCGTCGCGCTGGCCGCCGTGAGCATCGTCGGGGACGCGGCCGCGGACGGGCCCATCCTCTACACCCTGCTCGCCCAGTACGCGCCGGTGTGGCTGGCCATCATCGTCATCTCGGGTCTGCTCGCGGCCACCCTCACCACCGTCAGCGGCATCCTGCTCGCGACGGCGGCGGTGCTGGTGCGCAACGTGTTACGCATCGACGCGGAGGCACCGGTGATGACACCGCGGGTGTTGCGGGCCACCCGGTGGGCGACGCTGCCGATGGCCGTCCTGGCGGGCGTCGTCGCGCTGCGGGTGCCGCAGACCGGCATTCTGCTGACACTGTCCTTCGACCTGCTGCTGGCCAGCCTGGTGGTGCCGTTCATCCTCGGGCTGTACTGGTCGCGTGGCGGCGCCGCCGCGGCCGGCGCGGCCATCGTGGTCGGGATCGGGGTGCGGCTGACGTTCTTCGTGCTGACCCCGACCATCTACGGCGTCGACAACACCCTGTTCTACGTGCCGAATGAGTGGGTGACGACGGCGGCCGACGGCTGGAGCACCCTTTTGGCCGGTGCCGCGTCGCTCATCGCCTACGTGGCGGTCGCCGCATTCACCTCGCGGCCCGTCGCACCCGTGGCGGCGGCCGAACCGCAAGACCAACCGGCACCGGCCGTGCTGACCTCGGCCCAGTCCTGAGCAACATCCCGCACGTGTCGATCCTGCCCACCTGGCAGGATCGACACGTGCGCACCCCCGCGAGTGGCCGTCCCCGACTGGAGGAACGTAAACGGCCGGGCAAGACCGCCCGCGACGAAGTGCTCGATGCCGCCGCCGAGCTGTTCACCACCCTCGGGGTGGCGGCCACCTCGACCCGGCAGATCGCCGAGGCCGTCGGGATCCGCCAGGCCTCCCTGTATCACCACTTCCGCACCAAGAACGACATCTTGGCGTCGTTGCTCAGCGGGACGGTGGTGTCCTCACTGAAGGCCGCGCACCAGTTGCGTGACCGATCCGAACCCGCGGTGGTGCTGCTGCACGCGCTGAGCTACCTGGACTGCCGGTTGCTCTGGGACAGCCCGTGGAACCTGGGCATCCTGTACCTGCTGCCCGAGGTCCGCGACCCGCAGTTCGACGAATTCCACCGCCAGCGCACCGAATTGCGCAACGCCTATCACGACCTCTCGCGCCGTGTGCTCGCCGACCTGGCCACACCGGCACCGGACACTCTCGATGTCGGGGTCGACGGCGATGTGGTCTTCCGGTTGGTCGAGACGCTGCCCAACCTGCGGGTCGACGGGCTCGGCGTGCCGAATCAGCCGGAGCGCACCGCCGATCTGGCCGTGCATCTGCTCGGCTGGCGGGGCGACTGGGCGGCGCTGCGCGCGGCGTCACGGGTGGTGGCCGACGAGGTGCGCTGACGGATTCTGCGCTGAGGGCGCAAAAGTGCGAGTGGGCCGCACCCTCGCCGCAGAGTCTGCGATAACGGCGCGCGCGAGAGATTGAAACCGCGAACCAAGACGGTATAGGTTCATATGACCGCATTTGCGGAGGTTTCGATCAATGGGAGGCGCAGATGTCGGATATCCGCGTCAAAGATGCGGCGGCCCTGCTCGGGGTCAGTGACGACACCGTGCGCCGCTGGATCGACAGCGGAGTGCTGGCCGCGCACAAGGACGACGCCGGCCGCAAGGTCATCGCCGGCGACGTCCTGGCCGAATTCGTCCGCGAGCAGGCCGCACCGCCGACCGACCCCACCGGCGCCAGTAGCTCGGCCCGCAACCGGCTCGTCGGCCTGGTCACCAAGGTGACCTCCGATCGGGTGATGAGCGAGGTTCAGATGCAATGCGGGCCGTTCACCATCGTCTCGCTGATGAGCACAGCCTCGGTCGAACAACTGGGTCTGGAGCCCGGGGCGCTGGCCGTCGCCGTGGTCAAGGCCACCACCGTCATCGTCGAAACCCCCGGCGGAATCTCGTGAAGGCTCTGGCCGCCGCGCTGAGCGTTGCGGCGCTGCTCGCCGGATGCTCACCCACGGCCTCGGATGCGCCATCGTCGGCGGCGCTCACTGTCTTCGCGGCGGCATCGCTGAAGACGACGTTCACCGAACTGGGCGCCCGCTTCGAGACCGACAACCCCGGATCCACGGTGACGTTCAACTTCGCCGGCTCATCGGATCTGGTGGCACAACTCGCCCAGGGCGCGCCGGCCGATGTGTTCGCCTCGGCCGATACCGACACCATGACCAAGGCCTCCGATGCGGGCCTGGTCGCCGGCCCGCCGGTGATTTTCGCCACCAACACGTTGACGATCGTCACCCCGCCCGGAAATCCCAAGGGCATAGCGTCTTTCGCGGATCTGGCCAAACCCGGCACCCAGGTGGTGGTGTGCGCACCGCAGGTGCCGTGCGGATCGGCGACCGAGAAGGTGGAGCGGGCCGCCGGTGTCCAACTGTCCCCGGTGAGCGAGGAATCCGCCGTCACCGACGTGCTGGGCAAGATCACGTCCGGGCAGGCCGATGCCGGGCTGGTGTATGTCACCGACGCCGCCGGCGCCGGGGACAAGGTGACCGCCGTCGCGTTCCCCGAATCCGCCGAGGCCGTGAACACCTACCCGATCGCCGTGCCGAAGGACGCCGCCAATCCGCAAGCAGCACAGGCTTTCATCGACCTGGTGACGGGCCCGTCCGGGCAGGACGTGCTCACGAGTGCGGGCTTCACCGCGCCGTGACGACCGCCCGGCGCCACGGCGCACCGATTCAGGTGGGTCTACCGGCCTGGATCTACCTGCCCGCCGCGCTCGGCGCGCTGTTCGTGATCGCGCCGCTGATCGCGATCCTGTTGAAGATCGACTGGCCCCACTTCATTCCGCTCATCACCTCCGAATCATCGCGGGCGGCACTGGCGTTGAGCCTGCGGACCGCCGGCGCCAGCACGGTGGTCTGCGTGCTGATCGGTGTGCCGATGGCACTCGTGCTGGCCCGCGGGCAGTTTCGCGGCCAGACCATCCTGCGCGCCCTGGTGCTGCTGCCACTGGTGCTGCCGCCGGTGGTGGGCGGCATTGCGCTGCTGTACACCTTCGGCCGGCAGGGGCTGCTCGGCGAGTACCTCGACCTGTGGGGTGTCCGGATCGCCTTCTCCACCACGGCGGTGGTGCTGGCCCAGTCCTTCGTGTCGCTCCCGTTTCTGGTCGTCAGCCTCGAAGGCGCGCTGCGGTCGGCGGGCACCGGTTACGAGCACATCGCCGCCACGCTCGGCGCCCGGCCCACCACCGTGCTGCGCACGGTGACCCTGCCGCTGGTGCTGCCCGGGCTGATCTCGGGCGCGGTGCTGGCGTTCGCCCGCTCCCTCGGCGAGTTCGGGGCGACGCTGACGTTCGCCGGCTCACTGCAGGGCGTCACCCGGACGCTGCCGCTGGAGATCTACCTGCAGCGTGAGTCCGACGCCGACGCCGCGGTCGCGCTGTCGCTGCTGCTGATCGTGGTGGCCGCGGCCATCGTGATCGCCTCGGGTACCCGGCGACTGGCGGGACCGCTGTGAGCGGGGTGCGGGTGACGGCCCGCCTGTCGCAGCGCGATGTCGAGTTCGACGTGTCCCTCGACGATGGCGAGGTGCTGGCCGTGTTGGGCCCCAACGGCGCCGGGAAGTCGACGCTGCTCATGCTGATCGCCGGTCTGCTGCGACCGGACACCGGGCGCGTCGAACTCGGGGACACCGTCCTGACCGACACCGATGCGGGGACGTTCGTGCCCACCCACGCCCGTGGGGTGGCGATGCTGTCGCAGCAGGCGATGCTGTTCCCGCACATGAACGTCGCCGCCAACGTCGGTTACGCGCCGCGGTGCCGGGGCCTGTCGCGCCGCACGGCCCGCACGGCCGCCCGGCGCTGGCTCGACGCCGTCGGTGCCGCCGACCTGGCCGATCGCACACCCGCCGAGCTGTCGGGCGGGCAGGCGCAGCGGGTGGCGCTGGCACGAGCCCTGGCCGCCGAACCGGCGCTGCTGCTGCTCGACGAGCCGATGGCCGCCCTCGACGTCAGTGCCGCCCCGGCGATGCGCCGCCTGCTGCGCGAGGTACTCGGCGATGCCGGCCGTACCGCGATCATCGTCACCCACGATCTGCTCGACGCCCTGGCCATCGCCGACAAGGTCATCGTGGTGGACCGGGGACGCATCGTGGAGCGCGGACCGGTCCGCGAGGTACTGACCACCCCGCGCAGCGAATTCGCCGCGACCATCGCCGGAGTCAACCTGGTGTCTGGCGCCATCACCGGGCCCGGGATGCTCCGGACATCCTGGGGGGCTGATCTTTCCGGCATATCCGAGCTACCGGTCGGCGCACCCGCGATCGCACTGTTCCGGCCGGCCGCGGTCGCGGTGCACCTGAGTGTTCCGCGGGCCAGTCCGCGCAATGTCATCGCGGTGACCATCACCGAACTCGACATCCACGGCACCACCGTGCGGGTCCGGGGTGTCGATCCCCGCGACGACCGCACCGCGCTGGCCGCCGACATCACCGCCGCGGCGGCCGCCGATCTGGATCTGGAGCCCGGCAAGAACGTCTACTTCGTGGTGAAAACACAGGAAGTACACCTTCATCCGGCGCTGGCACCAATGATGTAGGGCATGCTCGAAGACAACCCCGTAGAGAGCCCGGCGGCACCCGAGATCCGACCGCTGCGGCCGGCCATCATCGTCGGCGCGCTCGGCGTGGTCTTCGGCGATATCGGCACCAGCCCCATCTACACGCTTCAGACGGTGTTCAACCCGGCCGATCCGCATCCGGTGCCGCTCGACGAGGCGAACGTGTACGGAGTTGTCTCCGTGATCTTCTGGTCGGTCATGCTGATCGTCACCTTCACCTACGTCACCTTGGTCATGCGCGCCGACAACCACGGTGAGGGCGGCATCATGGCGCTGATCACGCTGCTGCGGCGCGGCGCGAGCACGCGGGGTCATCGGACCGCCATCGTCCTGGGTTTCCTCGGGCTCTTCGGCGCGGCCCTGTTCTTCGGCGACTCCATGATCACGCCCGCGATCTCGGTGCTGTCGGCGGTCGAGGGCCTCAAGACCATCGAACCCGACCTGAAGGACTGGGTGGTGCCGATCACCGCGGTGATCATCGTGGCGCTGTTCAGCGTGCAACGGCAGGGCACGGCGGTCGTCGGCCGGTTCTTCGGGCCGGTGATGATCGCCTGGTTCGTCGCGATCGGCGCCTGCGGGATCAGCGGCATCGCCGCCAATCCGGGCATCCTCGCCGCGCTGTCACCGACGCACGCCGTCGCATTCCTCAGCGGGCACTTCCACATCGCCTTCTTCGCGCTGGCCGCGATCGTGCTCGCCGTCACCGGGGCCGAGGCGCTGTACGCCGATATGGGGCATTTCGGGCGGCGGGCCATCGTGATCGGCTGGCTGGGCCTCGTGCTGCCGGCCTGCACCCTGAACTATTTGGGCCAGGGTGCACTACTGCTGCAGGACGACAACGTGCACACCGCGCCGTTCTTCCTGCTCGCCCCGGAGTGGGCGCGACTGCCGTTGGTCCTGCTGGCCACCGCGGCCACGGTGATCGCCTCACAGGCGGTGATCACCGGCGCCTTCTCGGTGGTCTCACAGGCCGTTCAGCTCGGATACCTGCCGCGGCTGCGGATCACGCACACGTCGGACAAGGCCATCGGGCAGATCTACGTGCCGTGGATCAACTGGGTGCTGATGGTCTCGGTGATCACGCTGGTGTTTGCCTTCGAAACCTCCGCGGCGTTGGCCTACGCCTTCGGTATGGCGGTGAGCGGCACCATCACGATCACCACCTTTTTGTTCCTGTATTACGCACGCCAGCAATGGAAGTGGCCGCTGTGGGTACTGGTGATCGGTGGCGGCGCGCTGCTGGTGGTCGACCTGATGTTCTTCGCGGCGAACCTGACGAAGTTGGTGCACGGCGCGTGGCTGCCGCTGGCGATCGCCGTCTTCGCGTTCACCGTCATGACGACCTGGCAGCGCGGCAGGCACCTGGTGACCGACTCGCGGCGGGTGATCGAGGGACCGCTGCGCCCGTTCATCGACGAACTGGCCGACCGTCGGCCCCCGCTGGCGCGCGTACCCGGCACGTCGGTCTTTCTCAATCGCAGCGATGACACCACCCCGCTGGCCATGCGGGCCAACGTCGAGCACAACCACGTCCTGCACGAGCACGTCATCATCGTGTCGGTGGAGACGCTTCCGGTGCCACGACTGCCCGAGGACCAACGGATCACGGTCGACGCGCTCGGGTACCGCGACGACGGCATCGTGCACGTGACGGTGCATGCCGGCTACATGGAGCGACCCGACGTCCCGGCGGCGCTGCGGATGCTGCCGGCGACACTCACCGAGGGTGGCGTCGATCTGGACTGCGCGTCCTTCTTCCTGTCCCATCTGGAGTTGGTGCCCGGCGACAGCACCGACATGACGGGCTGGCGCAAACGGCTCTTCGTGGCGACGTCGTTCCTCACCGCCGATGCCGCCGGCTATTTCCACCTGCCCCAGGATCGGACGATTCTCGTCGGATCCCGGATGGAAGTGTGATCTCCGAACTTTTCTGATTAAGCCGTCGATCTTGTGGGTACCAACCATGCCAGCGATCAACATCAACCTGGAGGTATCCGATGGCTGACAGTGGACCCGAGAACGCCGTGAGCGGCATTGTCGAAGACGTCAAGGGCAAGGCCAAGGAAGTTGCCGGCATCGTGACCGACAACGACTCCCTGCGCGAAGAGGGCAAGGCCCAGCAGGACAAGGCCGACGCGCAGCGCGATGTCGCCAAGAAGGAAGCCGAAGCCGAGGCCGCGCGTGGCGCAGCCGGCGCCGCCGAGGCGCGCCAGGAGTCGGCGGAGCACGCGAAGTAGCACAAGACCGCCAATGATGGGTCCCGCTGCCGGCGGGGCCCATCGTTTCGCGGCTGATCAGTCGCGCGCGATTGCCCGCGGCGCACAGGTCACCCCACCAGACTTTCCGGAGCGGGTAGCTCCAGGCCCATGGAACGGCCCCGGTGTGTTTCCCGGGGCCGTTCCGATATCTTGTGGGTTCCCGCAGTGCGGCGGCCAGGGCTGAGCCCCTCACCAGCATGTCCTTAGGCTAGGCTAAGCTCTTCGCGAGCACCGAGCCTGCGGTCACCGCATGGGCCGAGCGGGATCCCTCAGCGTCGAGAACCCATGCGGTGCGATCTTGCATCTGCAGCGTTGAGGAGGTCACCGGGTGACGGGGCTCCATGATCCGGATCTGGAAAAGAACAGCTGCGGCGTCGGCTTCCTGACCCGCAAGGACGGCCGCCAGACCCACGACGTCATCCAGATGCTGCACGACGCATTGTGCGCTGTGCCGCACCGCGGCGGCATGTCCTCCGAAGGTGTCGGAGACGGCGCCGGCGTCAACCTCGACCTCTCGGTCCGCTTCTTCGCCGATATCACCGGTGTGCCCGACCTTGCCCTCGGACAGTTCGGCGTCGGCAACTTCTTCCTGCCCAACGACCCCGACTTCCACGCCGAGGCCGAGCGGGTCATCGAGGACGCCTTGGCCGCACGCCGTCTGCGCGTGCTGGTCAAGCGCGATGTGCCGGTCAACAACACAGCCATCCGCCCCGCCGCCATCAAGTACCAGTCGCCGATCCGGCAGTGGATCTTCACCGCTGAACGGTTGTCCGACAAGGTTATCCACGAAGCGCTGATGGCCATCGAAGCGGTCGCGTACACCCGTGCGGAGCTGTCGGGCCTGTACCCGCTGTCGCTGAGCGCCCGCACCCAGGTGCTCAAGGGCCGGCTGAACTCGAACGAGGTGGTCCCCTACTTCGACGATCTGTCCGATCCGCGGATGGAAGTCCATTCGATGTTCTTCCACACCCGGTTCTCCACCAATACCGCACCGAACACCACGATGGCCCAACCGTTCCGGTTCATGGCGCACAACGGCGAACTGAACACCGACAAGAAGAACCGGCTGTCCGACAACGCCATCGCGCTGGCCCGCAACCGCGCCATCATCCGGCCGGTCGGCCAGTCCGACAGCTGCCGCCTCGATCAGACCCTGCAGAACCGGGTTCTGGAGGACGATCTGGATCTGGTCACCGCGGTTGTCGCGATGATGCCGCCGGCCTGGGAGAACGACACCACGCTCTCCCCACAGGTGCGGGCCATGCTGGAGTACTTCAGCCTCTACGAGGAGAAGAACGACGGCCCGGCAGCGCTGATCTTCGGTGACGGCACCTACATCGGTGCCCGGTTGGACCGCTTGGGACTGCGGCCGCTGCGCACCGTGGAGACCGACGAGTATCTGGGCGTCATGTCCGAAGCCGGGCAGGTGAACTTCGCACCGGGACAGGTGACCACACGCGGCCGCATCGAGGCGGGCGGAATGCTGTACTACGACCACCGCGAGCAACGCTCCTACGGCACCACCGAGGCGCTGGAAATGCTGGCCGCCAAACATGATTACCAGGACATGCTGGCCGTGGCACGGGTGAACCTCGCCGCGCTGCCCGCCGTGCCCCCGGAGAGCCAGCTGTCCCCCGCCCGGTACAACGGTGATCTCAACCGCCACCAGCGCTACGTCTGCTACTCGATGAGCCAGGAAGACTTCAAGTTCCTGATGGACCCGATGCTGACCACCGGGCAGGAGAAGATCTCCGCGATGGGCTACGGCGCGGCCATCAACGCGCTGTCCAACCACGAAGGCGGGATCGCCCGCTACTTCTCGCAGCGCTTCGCCCAGGTCACCAACCCGCCCCTGGACAGCATCCGCGAAGCGGACGGGATGACTCTGCGGGTCGCGCTGGGCGCCAAACCCAACAGTGGCGCACAGCCCGCACCGCAGATCGTGATCCCGTCGCCGATCCTCGGCCATCTCGACATGCTGAGCATCCGCGATCAACAGCACACCCCGGTGCGCCGCTTCGGGATGCGCTACCGCGTCGATCTCACCGACCGCCGGGCCAATGCCGATGCACTGGTCGACGCCATCGACGCACTGTGCGATGACATCGAGGCCTACGCCCGGGAGTCCGGCGGCATCGCCGTGATCTCCGACCGGCACATCGAGACCGGGCTGGCACCGATACCGGTCATCATCGCCGTCTCGGCGATCAATCAGCGGCTCATCGAACAGGGCTTGCGCCTAAGGGTTTCGGTGATCGCCGAGAGCGGTCAGTTGGCGTCCTCGCATCACATCGCGACGGTCCTCGGGTTCGGTGCGTCCGCGGTGTACCCGCTGGCGGTGCAGATGCGCGCCGAGGAGAAGTTCGGCCCCGACGAGACACTGGTGACCGCCGCCTACCAGCGTTTCGCCAAGGCCGCCGAGAAGTCCCTTATGAAGACCATGGGCCGGGTGGGCCTGTGCACCGTGGAAAGCTACATCGGCGGCGAGTTCTTCGAGCCCAGCTATCTGGACACCGGGGATCCGGTGCTGCACCGCTACTTCCCCAACGTGATATCCGTGGTCGGCGGTGTCGGATTCGACACGCTGGCGGCCGCTGTCGCCGAATGGCACCACCACGCGCTGTCGGTGACCGGCGAGAAGGACGTACCCCTGCTCGGCCTGTTCAAGGAACGCGCCGAGGGGTCCGGGCACTCCTACGGCACCACCGCGGTGCGGGGGTTCGTCGACATGACCGAGGAGGCCATCTCCTTCGGTGACGAGGGGCGGCCGGAGAACCCGGACATGACCGACCCGGCGTTCCTGCGTTCGCTGCCCCTGCACCAGCTCGAGGGCGCCTTCGGCCTCGACGATGAGGCGTATCAGCACAACAGTTTCGAGGAGATGACCCCGCGGGCGATCAACAGCTTCGACATCACCCCGGGCTACCGGCACTTCGTCTTCGCGATGAACGCCGAACGGGCCCGCCGGCCCGCCGCGCTGCGCGATGTCCTGGCGCTGCCCGCCGACGTCAACTTCCTGCACACCGCCGACGAATTCCGTTCCGAGCTCGGACAGTTCGCGCGGTTCGGCAACAACAGCTTCCAGGTCCGTGGACTGACCTGTGTTCGGGTCGGTGACGAATTCACGTTGCGCCTGAGCCACAGCGCCCAGCGCCTGGAGGCCTTGGCGGAGTCCCTGCTGCGCCGCTTCGGCGCCGATATCGTCGACCACGAGGTCGATGTCGACCGGCTGTGGATCCGCGCGCAGGGCGCCGCCCGTGACTATCTGAGCATGGTGCAGACCGCGCCGGACTCGATGCCGCTGGCCGCGGTGCAACCCGCCAGCGAGATCGCGGCGACGCTGACTTCCGGCGCCATGAGCCATGGTGCCCTGGTGGCCTCGGCGCACGAGGCCGTCGCGCACGGCACCAACATGGTGGGCGGGTTGTCCAACTGCGGTGAGGGCGGCGAGCACATCACCCGGTACGGCACCATCCGTGGCTCCCGAATCAAACAGTTCGCCTCCGGCCGGTTCGGGGTGTGGGCCGGTTACCTGGCTGACCCGATGCTGCGCGAACTGGAGATCAAGATCGGTCAGGGCGCGAAACCCGGTGAGGGCGGCCAGCTCCCGGCCCCCAAGGTCACCGTGCAGATCGCGGCGGCCCGCGGCGGGACCCCTGGCGTGGAACTGGTCTCTCCCCCACCGCACCACGACACCTATTCCATCGAAGACCTCGCCCAGCTCATCCACGACTGCAAGGCCGCCCGGGTACGGGTGATCGTCAAGCTGGTCTCCAGCGAGGGTATCGGCACCATCGCCGTGGGTGTCGCGAAGGCCGGCGCCGATGTCATCAACGTTGCCGGCAACACCGGCGGCACCGGTGCCGCGGCCGTCACCAGCCTCAAGTACGCCGGGCGTTCCGCCGAGATCGGGGTTGCCGAGGTACATCAGGCGCTGGTGGCCAACGGAATCCGGCAGAAGGTCGTGTTGCGCTGTTCGGGCGCACACCAGACGGCCAGTGATGTCATCACCTCGGCACTGCTCGGGGCGGACAGCTTCGAGTTCGGCACCACCGCGCTGATGATGCTCAAGTGCGTGATGGCCAAGAACTGCAACATCAAGTGCCCGGCCGGACTCACCACCAACCCGGAGGCCTTCGACGGTGACCCGCGCGCGCTGGCGCAGTACCTGCTGAACATCTCGCACGAGGTGCGCGAGATCCTCGCCACGCTCGGCATGCCGTCGCTGGCGGCTGCCCGCGGCCGCAGCGACCTGCTGCATCTGCTCGACCACCCGTCGAGCATCGGCCGACTGGATCTGCGCGCCATGCTGCAGGTCGCCAGGGGTTTCGTGCCCGAGGATCCGATCTACATGGAGAAGGACTACGCGGTCGACGACGCGTTCGGAGCCCAGCTGGATCTCGATGGTGTCGAGATGGCACCGGTGGCGTTGACCAACCAGAACAAGAGCGTCGGCGGGCAACTGGCCGTCGATATCGAACGCAGGCTGAACCATCAGGACGACACCGGGGCCGCCGTCGCGACGGATGCCCGGGGCCGGCGCTACCTGACCCCCGACAGCGTCGTGATCACCACCACCGGGTCGGCGGGCCAGAGCTACGGGGTGTTCTGCAACGACGGTATGGCGATGACGCACACCGGAACCTGCAATGACGGCGTCGGCAAGAGCCAGTGCGGCGGCACCATCGCGGTGCGCTCGCCCGGCGGCGGATCGACCAGCCCCGGCGGCAACGTGCTGATCGGCAACTTCGCCCTGTTCGGTGCCTCCGGCGGCCGGTTGTTCGTCGAAGGTGAGGCCGGTGACAGGTTCGCGGTGCGCAACTCCGGGGCCACCGCGGTGGTCGAGGGCGTCGGAGAGTTCCTGTGCGAGTACATGACCAACGGGGCGGTGTTCAACATCGGCGGCTTCGGCAAAGGCGTCGCCAACGGAATGAGCGGCGGCTTCCTCTATCAGTACGACCCGAACGCCGAACTGGCCGCCAAGGTCAGCGCCGACTCGGTGCTGCTGGCACCCATCAGCGAGGCACCCTTCCACGAAGTCGCCGCACGCACGATGTTGCAGTGGCATCTGGAGGCCACCGGATCGACGAAAGCCGCTGCACTGCTGAATGATTGGGATGTCACGCGGCTGCACGTCAGCTATGCGATGCCGCGGGCGCTGCTGCAGTACCAGGATGCCGAGGCCATCCTGGCGGCCAAGACACGCAAGGAACTGCTCGACGAGTTGGCCTCCGCACTGGCCGGTTACCAGGTGCACAAGTTCAAGCGCTCCTACCGCCACGGGCAGACGGTGCTCGACGGCGCGGTGCCCGGTTACGGCGAGACCGACACCGAGACCATGTTCGCGCTGCTGAACACCTACACCGTGCTGAACATGGCGCAGCGACTGGCACTCACGCGGCTGCCCGGGGTCACCGATGTCGCCGATCCGCGGGTCGCGAAGATGGTGCGCAACCTGGTGCTCACCGAGGATTTCTTCCTGATCCAGAAGCTGCAGCGCTTCGCGCGGGAAGCCATCGACGATTTCAGCGACGAGAACCTGGCCGTGTTCGTCGCCGACAAGCGCATCACCGACTACAAGGATGCGCTGGCGCAACGCAACGTGTTGTCGATGGACAGCCTGGGAACCTACGGCTGGATCCTGTATCAGAACGCCAAGAACGTCGACATGATCGGCCGCCTGCCCTCGTTCGAGGAACTGTTTGCCGCGCAATCGGTTCCGGATGTGGTGGCGTCCCTCACCTCGCTGGAGAGTGCGTAACCCGATGAAGATCGCCTACATCCCCCAGGACGCCCCGTTCAACGAGGACCAGCGCGCCTGGCTGTCGGGCTTTTTGGCCGGCCTGCATTCCCGGCTGGCGATGAACGTCGCGCCGCCGCCGGCCGTCCCCGGTGACCGGTCCGCACCGCGCCCTGCGCTGCGCATCCTGTACGGCACCCAGACCGGCAACGCCGAGGGCGTGGCCAACGATGCGTCGGCGGCCGCCAAGGCGCAGGGCTTCGATGTATTGGTCAGCGGTCTCGACGAGATCGAACTCGACGAGTTCGCCGGTCTCAAGTACGTGCTGATCGTCACCTCCACCTACGGCGAGGGCGAGATGCCCGACAACGCCGAACTGTTCTGGGAGGCCTTGTCGGCGTCGACCGCACCGCGCCTGGAGGGCGTGTCGTACGGGGTGTTGGCACTCGGTGACACCAGCTATGACGAGTTCTGCCAGGCCGGCAAGCTTTTCGACACCCGCCTGGAGCAGCTCGGTGCCGCGCGGGTGGTGGCCCGCGCCGACTGCGATGTCGACTACGAGGCCCAGGCCGCCGAATGGATCCAGTCGGCCGTCTCGGCGCTGGTGCCCAGTTCCGGGGCCAGCGGCGCACCGAGCACGCCGCCGCCGAGCGCGGTGGCGCGTTCCGGGTGGACGCGCAAGAACCCGTTCGTCGCCCAGGTCGCCGTCAACCGGCTGCTGTCGGGGCCCGGCTCGGACAAGGAGATCCGGCATTTCGAGTTCGATCTGGCCGACAGCGGGATCGAGTACGTCGCCGGCGATGCGCTGGCGGTCATCCCGGAGAACGACCCAGCGCTGGTGGATGCCATCGCCGGACACTTCCGTGTTTCGGCCGACACCCTCGTCGGCGATGAGCCGCTCGGGGATCTGCTGGGCCACCGGTACGAGATCAGCGCTCCGTCAAAGGATTTGCTCGGCGAGGTGGAACGGCGGGCGGAGAACCCCGAGCTGTCGCACGTTCTGCGCGGTGGGGTGAAGGAGACCCTGGAGCGCTGGCTGTACGGCAAGGACATCTTGGACGTGCTGAGCATCGCCGGGGATGACCTCAGCCTGGAGGAGTTCGTCGGGCTCCTCAAACCGCTTCAGCACCGGGCGTATTCGATCTCGTCGAGCGCGCTGGCGCATCCGGACCGGATCCACCTCACGGTGGCCAGCGTGCGATACCACAACAGCGGACGGATGCGCGGCGGGGTCTGCTCGACGTTCCTGGCCGACCGCGGCACGGAGTCCAAGATCTTCCTGCAGCCCAACAAGTCGTTCCGGGTGCCGGCCGATGACCACGCCCCGATGATCATGGTGGGCCCGGGCACCGGGGTGGCGCCGTTCCGCGCGTTCCTGCAGGAGCGCGAGCAGCGTGGCGCCGGCGGACGCAACTGGCTGTTCTTCGGCGATCAGCACCGCGAACACGACTTCGCCTACGCCGACGAGATCATGGCGTGGCAGGACTCCGGACTGCTGAATCGGTTGGACCTGGCGTTCTCTCGCGACCAGACCGACAAGATTTATGTGCAGACCCGGATGCGCGAGCACGGTGGCGAGCTGTTCGGGTGGCTCGAAGAGGGCGGCCACTTCTATGTCTGCGGTGACGCGACCCGGATGGCCAAGGATGTCGACAAGGCGCTGCACGATATCGTCGCCACCCACGGCGGACTGGACGCCGACGGTGCCGTCGAGTACGTCAACTCGCTGAAGCGCGAGAAGCGGTACGTTCGCGATGTGTACTGACCGACAGCGCTGCAGCACCTGCCCCGCGCAACGGCTCAACGCCGGAAGCCGGGAGATCGGCGCCGCCCTCCCCGCGCTGGGCACCGTGGTGTCCTGCACCGCCAATGATGCTGCACTGCTGAGCCATACCGGTGAATACGCCACACCGGCGCACCCCGGCGAGGCACTGATCTGCGGTCAGGAGCAGATCAGCCTGCGCCTGGGTGCCCACGTCACCGGCTACCTGACACCGCAGGCCCTGACCCTCACCGGTACCTTCGGCACCCATCGGGGCTATCTGACCCCCGCGTCTGATCCGCTTGTCCTCAAAGGTCTTTCGCTGACACCGCGCGGGCCGCAGGTGCCGTTCACCGCCGTGGACTGGTTGGGTGTGGACTGGAACGACACCGATCAGATCGACCACCTCGATTCGCTCTCGGACGAGCGGTACCGGGTGCTGCCGTTCACCGGGGCTCGCAAGATCGACCCGCGGGTGCTGCCGCACCTGCTGGTGTATCTGGTCGAACAGCACGTGGAGTACACGGTCGCGGTGCCGGGCGGCGGTTGCGTGCAGTTACATCGCGGCAGGGCCGCATTGGCCGACACGTCCGGTCCCGCGGTGGCGGTGATCTTCGGCGCGGCCCGGTATGCGTTGGATCCGGCGCAGGTCGGCGAGTGCTGGGTGAGCATGCTGCACGGCGCGGCCGGGCCGACCGCGGCGATCGAGATCTACGACCGCGTCCGGCGATGCGTCACCATGCTGACCCTCACCGGGTCGGTGTGCGGGCGCGCCTACGACGACTGGCAGGCCATTGCGACCTCGCTGCCAGGCCTCTGACCTGCATCGCAGGTGATGGCCATCACATTGATGTTGATTTCGCCGCCGACCGGGTATTTCCCGGCCAGCGGTAATCCTCCTCTGAAAGGAATCAACATGGCTGACAGCGGTCCGGAGAACGCCGTGAGTGGTGTGGTCGAAGACGTCAAGGGCAAGGCCAAGGAAGTCATCGGCATCGTCACCGACAACGACTCCCTTCGTGAAGAGGGCAGGGCCCAGCAGGACAAGGCCGAAGCTCAGCGCGATGTGGCGAAGAAGGAAGCCCAGGCCGACGCGGCACGCGCGGCAGCGAGCGCAGCCGAAGCTCGCCAGGCGACGGCTGAGGCCGCCGACTAGAGATCTCTCGCAGCAGCGGGCCCCGTCCAGCAATGGGCGGGGTCCGCTGGCGTTGCACCGAATGCCGACCGTGCGCGGCTGCAGCCGTTGGGCCGCAGCCGCGCACGACAATCAGCGGCGGTTAGCTCGAGTCGACGGTGGATGACTCGATGGTGCGGGCGGCTCCCGCGTGCGCGACGTCGATGCGGCGCGGCTTGGCCCGCTCGGCGAGCGGAATGCTCACCGTCAGAACACCATTCTCGTAGGTGGCCGAGATGCGCGAGCAGTCGACTCCGTCGCCCAGGGACAGTTGGCGGCGGTAGGTGCCGGAGAACCGTTCATTCGACAACCACTGGACCGCCTCATCCGACCGAGCGCTGCGATGCGCGGTCAAGGTCATCGTCCCGTTGTCGACACTGACGTCGACCGAACCGGGATCGACCCCCGGCAGGTCGGCAGTGAGCACGTAGTGATCGTCGACCTTGTAGAGGTCCATCGGCATGAATCGCGGCACCCGGCCGGAGCCGGCCTGCGTCGCGAAGATGTCCCGAGTCACAGCGTCACCAAACGGATCGAAACGAAGCACAGCAATCCACCTCCTCGTCACTCACGGAGCCCGCCCGTTCGGCGGGCTGCCAATCACTGTGCACGACCGAATTTAGCACTCGAGGCCAGAGAGTGCCAAGGGTGAATCGGAGAATTTTCTCGTTCGACCTGCGCGCACACTGCGGCCGCCGAATGATCGGGTAGCGCTGCGGCGCAGTCGCTCTCAGCACCTCCCCGGTGCCCGGGACGGGTGTGGTCCGCCGGTCAGACCTGGACCGCCGGTACCGTCGTGGACAGAACCCTGGACACGATCGAGGTGCAATGACCGACAACCCGGCCGAAGTAGTAGAAGAAGCCGCTCACCCACCGCGCCGATCCGGAGCACGGTGGCGCCGCACCGCGGTGGTGACGGCCGTGCTGGCCCTGCTGTTCGGGGTGCCGTGGTGGACGCTGGTCGCGGCCGGCGGCTGGCCGCTGCCCGTCACGATCGCGGGAACCCTGCTCTTCGTCGGCGCCCTGGTCTTGCTGCCCACGCTGCTGTTCACCGGCCACGGCAAACACCGCGACCTGCCATCGGCGCTGGGCGACGCACTGCTGGGCACGATGTGGGTGTTGTTCGTGTGGTCGGTGCTCGGCAATGTGCTGCGACTGGTACTACTGGCCGCCGGCATCGAGGATCCGCTGCGATCCCGGGTGGTTGCCGTGGCAGTTCTCGTGGTGTCGGCAATCCTGCTGGCCTGGGGCCATTTCGAGGCGATGCGGGTGCCGCGGATCCGTCCCGTCGACGTGCGTATCCCCCGCCTCGGCGCAGGCCTGGACGGGCTGCGCGTGGCGATGATCACCGACACCCACTACGGGCCGCTCGATCGGGCGCAATGGTCGGCGAATGTGGTCGAGCGGGTCAACGAACTCGACGCCGATATCGTCTGTCACGTCGGCGATATCGCCGACGGCACGGTCGAGGTGCGCCGCAACCAGGCCAGTCCGCTGGAGACGGTGCGGGCCCGGTCGGCGCGGGTGTATGTGACCGGCAATCACGAGTACTTCAGCGAGGCGCAGGGCTGGCTCGACTACATGGAGGGCATCGGCTGGTCGGCGCTGCACAACCGGCACGTCGTCGTCGAGCGCGGCGGTGATCGTCTGGTCGTCGCCGGGGTCGACGATGCCACCGCCGAGGGTTCCGGCGTGCGCGGGCACGGCGAGGATCTGGCGACGGCGCTGTCGGGTGCCGATCCCGGGCTGCCGGTGCTGCTGTTGGCGCATCAGCCCAAGCAGATTCCGCAGGCGGTGGCCGCGGGGGTGGACCTGCAGATCTCCGGGCACACCCACGGCGGGCAGATCTGGCCGTTCAACTTCCTGGTCCGACTGGACCAGCCGGTGGTGCATGGGCTGAGCACACACGGGCAACGCACCCAGCTCTACACCAGCCGCGGCACCGGCTTCTGGGGCCCGCCTTTCCGGGTGTTCGCACCCAGCGAGATCACGCTGCTGACACTTCGCTCAGCGTGATACCGGCGCCGAGCGGGTGTGACGGCCGACACCCCGCATGCCCTGAATGCGACTGCGCTGTCGCGGAACTCACACTTAATAAATTGCTTTACGCAGAATTAACACGGACCATGGAGGCGTTGCACAGAGCGGGTGATCCCCGACCTGGCCCCGCCAGATACAACCAAAGTCCCTGTGACCCAGGGCACTTACAAGGAGTGAGAACAATGTCCCTCGCGCAGTTTCGCGACAACATGAAGCGCGCCAACAATCGGCGCCGCCTCTACGCGCGGATCAACGCAATGCCCGATTCGACGGTTCGTGAAGAACTGATCGCGGTGGCGCAGCGCTACGAGTTCGAGGACTCCGTTCGCTGATATTGATCCCGTTTCCGCTGACCAGAGCCGGTGGCCCCACAGGGCACCGGCTCTGACCTATTCCGGAGGGTTTCGCGGGCGGCCTGCGGGCGTCGCAGCACGGGCAGGTCGGTCAGCAACATCGAGCAGTTGACGACGAAGGACATGTCAGCCGCGGCCGACGTATTTCATGCCACGCGCCATCACGGTGATGGTGGGCACCGAGACGTCCACCGGGAGGCCCACGATGTGCGCGATGGTGGTGGCCACGTGGGTGACGTCGATCGTGGGTTCGGCGGTGAAACCGCTGGTCATGTCGGTGGCGGCATTGCCGATGTCGATCTGGGTGACATCGATGTCCAGGTCGCGCAGGTCCAGCAGCATCGATGCCGTCAGGCCGCTGATGGCGTGTTTGGTGACCGCGTAGGCCAGCGTGTCCGGGCGCGGCCGGTGCGCGGCCAGCGAACCGTTGTTGATGATTCGTCCACCGCGCGGCAGTTGCGACATCATGATGCGGGTCGCCTCCCGCGCGCAGAACACCGCGCCGTCGACATTGGTGCGCCAGACGGCGTGCCATTGCTCGTCATCGATGTCGGCGACCGAGGCTGCCGGCCCGAATGTGCCCGCATTGTTGAACAGCACGTCCACCCGGCCGAACGCCGACACCGTGTGCTCGAACAGCGCCCGCACCGCCGCCGAGTCGGTGACATCGGTGGGCACCACCAGAGCGTTCGGGTGGTTGCGGGCGGTCTCAATGAGCTGATCAGGCCGACGCCCCGCCACAACCACGTGGTGACCGGTATCGAGCAGGACCCGGGCGCTGGCCCGCCCGATACCGCTTCCTGCTCCGGTGATGACGACGACCTTGTTCATGACACCGATTCTTCACCGTGGTCGCACCGAGCTCGACCGTCGGTGGCCGGTGCCCCGGCTCAGGCAGCGCGCCGAAGTCTCATGACATCTCGTTTGGCGCAGCCGACGCGCACGGCGGCTTCGGCCGCCGTCAACAGCGGATCCAGCAGGATGCCGAGTTCGGTCTCGGAAAACTGCGGCTCCTGCTCCCACGGCGCAAAATCCCACCCCGCGTCCTCGAAGCCGGTCGACAGTTGTTCGGTCATGGTTGTTCCCTGGAGTCGTGTGCCGGTACCCCGCGGCCATCCACAAAACGAATCGAAAATGGCCGCGCCACAAGGCGTCCGCGGTGACACCGGTACCAGCCTAAGGACATTTGTGTCCCCGTGCCGCCTGAACCGCGATGCGGGCGTTTTCTGGACGGCCTCGCCGGGCGGTGGCGATGGAACAATGAGGTGATGAGCTCCCCGATCAGTCCTGAGGCCGAGAAGGCCGTCGCCGATATCGCGGCGCGCCACGGTCTTTCCCGCAACGCGGTGCTGGCCATGCTGTCGGCGTTGCAGGCCGGCGGCGGCACCATGGCGCAATTCGACATACCCGAGTTGGGTGGGTCGGGTCAATGGATGCGCGGCGGAATGACCATGGTCTCCAACATGTTCGACAACGCACCCAAGGCGCGCGTCGACGCATTGTGCGCCGAGTTGGCCCAACTGCTCGCCACCACGGCGCTCTTCCCGGCACGCAGCGCCGGCCCGTCGGGCGGTTGGTGGCCGGCCGACCTCGGCATGCCGAGCGCCACCGGCGGCCAGAACGGGGCCCGTTACGCGGTATTTCCCGCCACCCGCCGGTTGGCGATCCTGCTCGACGGCGTCACCCGGGTGTTCGATACCGCGGATCACCGGATCGCCGGCGTGCAACAGCAACAGGGTGGACGGCGCGGCGGCGTGACCTTCACCAGCCAACTCGGCACCTTCGAGGTGGCGAGCCTGACCGAGATCGGCACCGTGCCGGTGGCCGCGACGCCCACTGCCGCACCACAGCAGGCACGGGCCGCCGGTGATGCCTCCGCGATCATCGGCGCGATCGAAGCGCTCGCCGAGCTGCATGAGCGGGGCATCCTCTCCGACGGCGAATTCACCGCAAAGAAGACCGAACTACTCGGCCGACTGTAGGTCAGCCTGCCGCGGTACCGACCGGGCGCACGGGCACCGGGTCCGGATGCGGCAGCGCCCGGCGGCGCCTGACGACGAGCAGCGCGGCGGCGCCCAGCGCCGCGCCGGTCAGGATCATCGTGGGCCAGAAGAGGGCCTGGGCGATCACAATCCTGCGTTGCACTTTGACGCCGGTGCGGGTGACCGCACGTGCACGGCTGGTGACACTCACAGCAGTATCTCCCCTCTAGTGGTTCGCCTCGGCAATACCCTCGTCGCGCCGGTGAGAAACGCCGTCATCACCACCGTCTGCGGTGTCGGGTTCGTCGAAGCTGACGTCCACCCGCTGAAATCCCTTGGCCTGCTGGGCCTCGGCCTGCCCCGCGTACATGCGGCGATCGGCGGCGGTCAGGTCGACGTTGTCGGTGAACGGTGTGAGCAGCGCGCGCGGATGCAGCCGGTCCACGCGCACCGCGTTGATCTCGGCGCACACCAGCAGCGACGTGCCGACCAGGTACAGGAACGCCAGCAGGCCGAGCACGATCGCGAACACGCTGTTGGTCACGCTGGCCGACGCCACCACCGAGGACACGTAGGTCGCGCCGAACCACTGCAGCATCTGCCACAGCGCGGCGGCCGTCACCGCCCCGGGCAGCACCTGCCGGACGGTCAGCGAGCGCACGGTGCTGACCCGTAAGGCGGCGACGCATACCCCGGTGTTCAGGACGAACGAGGCGACCACCACACCCGCGGTCCCGACGATGCCCAGCTCGGCCCAGTTCTTGCCGACCGCGGTGAGCAGCGTCGTGGCGATCAGGGCCGACCCGAGCACGATCAGCAGCATCAGGCTGCGCACGCGCGCCTTGATCGGATCGGGGCGGACGTAGCGGGGCACCGCCCACACGGTGTCCATGGCGTTCTGCAACGCCGTGCCGACACCGAGACCGCCGTAGAGCGCACCGGCGATACCGATCACCACTGCGGTCGTGCCGCCGCTGAGCGCACTGGGTTCACTTAGTTGATTGCCGAGCAGCGGGAGCTGACTGATCGCGGAGTCCACGATCTGCTCGCGCCACTCGGGCCGGTCCCGCAGGATCACCCCGAGCGCCGTCGTGAGCAGCAACAGCAGCGGGAACAACGAGACAAAGGCGTAATAGGTGATCAGGGCGGCCAGGTAGTTGGCCTGGTCATCGATGTATTTGTAGACGACGGCGATGGCGAAGCCCGCTGCCCGACTGCGCTGCTGCAAACGATCGAGCCATCCCAGCATCGTGACCTCCGCCCACCGCCCGGCGATGTGCCGACGAGGAGGTGTACCCATTCGACGCGGAGTTCTCACCCGATGTCGGTGTGATGGCCCAGACACCGAGGTCAGCGGGCCTCACCGTTCGAGCATGCGGAGCTCGGCCGGTTTCGGCGCGACGGCCCGCCCGAACAGGAAGCCCTGCCCCATCTCGCAACCCCAGTCGGCGAGCAGGTTCCATTGCTCGCGGGACTCGATGCCTTCAGCGATCACCGACAGCCTCAGGCTTTCACCCAAGCTCAGGACCGCACGGGTGATCGCTTCGCAACGCGGATCCTGCGGCAATCCGCTGATGAACTGCTTGTCGATCTTCAGGATGTCGATCGGTAGGTCGACGATCTTGGCCAGACCGCTGAATCCGGTGCCGACGTCGTCGATGGCGACCCGCACGCCGATCTCGCGGAGCGCTTCGAGGTCGGCCTTGGCCGAACGGGCGACCCGCCCGGCGTAGGTCTCGGTCAATTCGAGGACGAGCCGTTCGGGAGCGAGCCCGGTCCGTTCGAGCGCTCCGAGGACGTCCGCGCGGAAGTCGCCCACTTCCAGCTGCCGGCCCGACACATTGACGTGTACTGCGGCGGTGTCCATCGGCGAGCGCCACAGTGCGGCGTGGCGGCACGCTTCGTGCAGAACGTAGCGACCGATGTCGGACATCTGGCGAGAGGTTTCGGCAACGGCCAGGAACTCGGACGGCTTGAGCAGTCCCCGCTTCGGGTGCTGCCACCGGAGAAGCGCTTCGGCCGCGACCTGCTCAGCGGTGCGCAGGTTCACGATCGGCTGGAAGTGCACGACGAATTCGTGCAGATTCACCGCCCTTTCCAGTTCGGGGATCAGCTGCAGGGCGCGGTGCATGGCCGCCTCTTCCACGGTCTCGGCGAGAGCCACGCAGTCCTTCCCGCTGCGCTTCGCCTGATACATCAACGCGTCCGCGCGCTGCAGCAGCCCTTCGGCCGTGCATCTCGGGGTCGATATCGCCACGCCACCGCTGACCGAGAGCTGGTTGTACACACCTCCCACGGCCAGTGGGACCGGCCGGTGCAGTTCGTTGCGGATCCGGTCGGCGACGCGCTGCACGTGGGCGATGTCGGACACATCCGGGCAGAGCACGGCAAACTCGTCCCCACCCAGCCGCGCCGCGGTATCCCGGGACCGGATCGAGGCTTCGATGCGGCGTGCGATCGTCGCGAGCACCTTGTCGCCCTGAGCGTGGCCCCAGGTGTCGTTGACCGCCTTGAACCCGTCAAGGTCCAGGAAGATCAGGCCGACCCGGCGCGCATCGTCGGCCGCGGCGTCGGCCAGTGCTGTCTCGGCGCGTTCCATGAACAGCGCCCGGTTCGCCAATCCCGTCAGCCGATCGTGCATGGCCAGGTGCTGCAGTTCGGCCTCGGCGAGTTTGCGGAGGGTGATGTCCTCGACCAGACCCATCCCGTACGGGCTGGAGCCCTGCGGCGCCACCACCGACGCCGACACCGCTCCCCACACCGTGGCGCCGTCCGCGTGCCGGAACGCGACCTCTGCCTCGAACTGCTGGTCGCTGCGCAGCGACAGCAATCTTTGCAGGGTTCCCAGCGCGCGGGCGCCACCGTCGGTGCCGCCGAGCGCGGTCACGGTGGTGGCCAGCACATCGTCGATCGGTCGGCCGAGCAATGCGGCCATGGCCTGGTTGCAGCGCGTGATCCGCCCGGAGCTCTCGAACATGAACATGCCCATCGGGGCGGTGTCGAACGCCAGCCGGAACCTCTCTTCGCTCTCCGCCAGCGCCTGCTCGGCCGCCTTCTGTTCGGTGACGTCGGTGGCGACACCGATGTATCCCGCGCAGTCGCCGTCGTCGTTGGTCATCTGCGACACCGCCAGGCTGACGGCCGTGTGGGTGCCGTCGCGTCGCACGTACGTCCACTGGCGCACCTCGGCCGTCTCCGGTGTCACGTTGTGCACGAAGACCTCGAAACCCATCGGGATGCCCAGTTGGGTCGCCCGCGCGCGGACTTCGGACTCCAGGTGAAAGTCCACCGGCGTGCGGCCGAGCATCTCGGCTTCGGTCCAGCCCAGAAGTCGCTGCGCACCGTTGTTGAAGACGGTGATGTGCCCGACCGGGTCGGTGCCGATGATCGCCTGCTCGGACGCGGCCTGCAGGACGCCGGCGAACAGATCGCGGGCCTCGCGCAGCGCCCGGGCTGTCCTGCGCTCCTCGGTGACGTCACGAAAGGTCATCACCTGCAATGCGGGCTGCAGCGCCAGCGGGGCCGTCGTCAGCTCGACCACCCGGGACGACTCGGCGTCGAGGACGATATCGCGCGGGATCTGGCGCGACGAGTTGACCGCGGAATTGATCGGGGCGTCGGCCGCGGCCGCCCGGAACAGCTCCGTGGCGAGGTCGGAGTCGGTGGTCGCTTGGGCATTTCGGACAACCACCTCGCCGGCGGGGTCGACCAGAACCACGCTGTCATGGATGGAGTCGAGCACGGCGCCGAGTAGTTCGGAGTCCTGATCGGCCCGGTCGCGTGCCTGCCTCAACTGTGCGATGAGACGCGCACGGGAGTCGCGGTACAGCGACAACGTCAACACGATCACCGTCAGGCTGCAGACCATCGCCTGCGAGAGCATCGCCCGGGCTTCCATGTCCTGGACGATGAAGACGCCTTTGCCGAGCAGGGTGGCGTAGATGATCCACACGCCAGTTACCACGAGGAACGTCGTGCTGATTGTCGTGCTGTAGCGCAGCGCCACCCACATCGCGGCCACCAGTGTCAGGAAGGCCATCGGGACACCGGTGTTCAGCCAGAAAATCCACTAGAAGATGAACGCGACGGCGGCTCCGACCACCAGCGACTCCGCGAGGACCGACCACGACAGGCGCGGCCGCTTCCACACCAGGTCGTGGAGTTTGAGCCACAGCGCCAGTCCCAGGAGCGCAGAGGCCCCGTTGCGCACCGCAAAGAGTGCGAACGTCGCCCCGGCGGGGGCGTCCAGGACCACCGCGAAGTACGCCGTGGCCAGCGCCGCGGCGCAACACGTACCGGCAACCACGGCGGTCAGCAGACGTGCCAGGTCACCGGGATCGCGGAGTACGACCTCGTCGCGCCGGTAAACCAGAATCGCCACGGTGATCGTCGCCAGCGTCACGTTGACCAGCGCAAACCACGCGCTCATCGGCGCTGAAGTGCCGGCGATGATGTTGACCGCGCAGGTCACCGCCCCCAGCACGACTACGTGCAGCACGCGCTCAGCCGGTCCATGGTGCCGCGTGGTGAGCACCCAGATGATCGCGACAGCCGCGGCCGGCCAGACGAGCGCGACTTCCTTATCTCCCACCCCAGTGGCCCGACCGGCGAGAACCGCGAGCGCATAGGCCCCGGCAAACGCGATCAGGAACACCGCAGAGCGCAGAGACCGAGCCACCGCAAACCCACCTTCGACGTCAGCGTTAATAAAAGCATGCCGTCAAGATCGCGGCTTGGGGCGCAAACGCGAGATCAGGCTCCAACCGGAGCCGGGCGCAGCACGTTCTTTGCTGCTTGAGCCGGACGACAGCGGCCGATCGGCGCCGCGACCAGACCCCGTTGCGACAGAAACTGACTGGTCATGCAGGTTCGGAGCCGAAGGCAAAGCGGCGGCCGACGATCCCCGTCGGCTCGATACGGATGAACCACTGCTTCGCCGTCGCCGTCCACGGCAGCACCTGCGCCTTCTCCGCCAACGCGATGTCGGCGAGCGAGTCGAGCACCGCGGCACGGCCGTGCACCACGATGCTCCAACCGCACACGACATCGTGGTCGTCGGCTTCGAACGCCACCCACGGATTGAGCGAGACAGCGGCAAGTTTTGTACCCGCTGCCGTTCGGATGACGATGGTGCGACGCTGGACGACGAAGTTCACCGGGAAGATGTCAGGTTTCGAGTCGCTGCTGGTTACGAGTCGGCCGAGCGTCATGGCCGACAGCTGATCCCAGCACTCCCCCTCGGCCATCGAGGTGACCGGCCCGGCTTCGGAGAATTTCATCGACCGTGCTCCTTCGCGTCGCGACAACGGTGTGGCCAGGTGGGACCTGCGTGCTGACACGTGCCGTCACTCGCGCACCACCAGCAGCGAGCACCAGGACTTCCGCAGCACTTTGCGCCCCTCTGCCGAGGTCACCTGGTCGACAAGATCATTCCGGCCTGCGCCGATCACCAACAGCTGGTCGATACTGGCGCTCTGTCTCATCATGGCGAGCAGGTCACTCGGCATCGCCAGCACACAGACCCGTACGTCGGCGGGGTCCGTGCTCGTCTCGTCGATGTACCGCGCCAGCCTGGCACGGGTGCACTCGCGCGCCGGGTCGTCGCACGAGGCACAATCCTGTGCCGGCCACGCGGCGAGCACCAGAAGCGGCGATCTTCGCAAAAGCGCTTCAGCGTAGGCCGTTTGGAAGACGGCATGCGACTCGTGCGACTCATCGAGTACCACGACGATCCACCGGTGATACGACGGGTCGGTGTGATCGGCACACCGTCGCACCATCGCGACGGGTGAATGCGCGTCACGCAGCACCGCTACGGCCGTTGCTCCACGCCCTCCGGATGGCCGATCGTGGGTTCCCTTGTGTCCCAAACACATCAACACGCTTCGAGCCGAGGCATCGATGAGGGCTTGCGCCGGCTCACCCTCAAGGATCTCGGTCTCCAGGTCGACCGACTTGCCGGTGTCCGTGACCGCTTTCCACGCCATGTGCAGAACATGCTCGGCATGCGCCACCGCGGCATTGCCGCCGCCGCCATCGCGGCCCACGACGTGGATCAGACTCAGCGGAGCGTCTCGGGCAATGGCTTCGTCGATGGCCCATAGAGCAGCTCTCCGTGCGGTTTTGGATCCGTCGATGCCGACCATGACCGGCCTTGCGGCATTCACCTGCATGTCCTCCGGTCTCGTCAGTCACCCGCGGCGCGGATTCACCGACGCCGAACTCGTCGGCGGCACCTCCGTACTGCGGTCTTTCCGACATCGTCGCGCATCCCCACCGGCCGGGGCAGAGACTTTGGACCCTCCCCCGGGGCCAAAGGTCACCCCGGGGCGACGGTGACCTCTGACCTGGATTCGGGGACCAAAGCCTCCTACTCGCCGCCGATTGCGGCCATAGCGTCAGACCCGGCGCGTGCATCTACGCCGACGCGATACCCATCGGAAGGACGACGATGTCCGACACACTCACCTCACCACCGCCGGCGACCCGTCCGCGGGGCCGCAAGACCGGCCTCGGGCTGGCGTCCCTGACCGCCATCGTGGTCGGGTCGATGATCGGTAGCGGCATCTTCGCGCTGCCGTCACAGATGGCCGCCAGCGCCGCGCCAGGGCCGCTGCTCATCGGATGGACCGTCACCGGCGTCGGCATGTTGACCCTGGCGTTCGTGTTCCAGACCCTGGCCAGCCGTAAGCCGGACGTCGACGGCGGCGTCTACGGCTACGCCCGC
Source organism: Mycolicibacterium frederiksbergense (assembly GCA_030499155.1). Taxonomy (GTDB): domain Bacteria; phylum Actinomycetota; class Actinomycetes; order Mycobacteriales; family Mycobacteriaceae; genus Mycobacterium; species Mycobacterium frederiksbergense_A. The sequence continues at coordinate 5,717,194 of JAUKNU010000001.1, forward strand.
GCCGGGTTCGGCAACTACGTCGGCTTCACCTCGGCCTTCGGCTACTGGGTTTCGGCCTGGGTGGGCAACGTCGCCTACCTCGTGCTGCTGTTCTCGACGCTGGGCTACTTCTTCCCCGCATTCGAGGGCGGTGCCACCGTTCCCGCCATCATCGGCGCCTCGGTAGTGCTGTGGATTGTGCACTTCCTAACCCTTCGCGGCGTTCAAACGGCAGCGTTCGTCAACGTCGTGGTGACCATCGCGAAGGTGGTCCCGATCCTGGTCTTCATCGCCATCGCCGCCGTCGGGTTCAAGGCGGGACTGTTCAGCGCCGACTTGTGGGGCAAGGCCACCCAGATCGATGGTGCGTCGCTCGGCGACACGATGACCCAGGTCAAGAACATGATGTTGGTGACAGTCTGGGTGTTCATCGGCATCGAGGGGGCGGCCGTCTATTCACAGCGCGCCCCCAAGCGCAGGGACGTCGGGCGGGCCACTGTGCTCGGTTTCGTCGGTGTGCTGGCGCTGTTGTTGATGGTCAACCTGCTGTCGTATGGCCTGATGACACAGGCCGAACTCGCCGGAGTTCCGGACCCGTCGATGGCCGGCGTGTTGGAGAGTCAGGTGGGCAGCTGGGGCGCTGCGTTCATCTCGGTCGGCCTGGTCATCTCGCTGCTCGGCGCCCTCATCGCGTGGGTGTTGCTGTGCGTCGAGATCCTGCGCCTGCCCGCCCATGACCACGTGCTGCCGAAGGCGCTGGCGCGCGAGAACGGTCACGGCGCGCCGGCGAATGCACTGTGGCTCACCAATATCTGCGTCCAAGCCCTGCTGTTGTGGACGCTGGCCAACGCAAGCACGTACACCAACCTCGTCTACCTGGCGACATCACTGATCCTGCTGCCCTACCTGTGGTCGGCGGCCTACCAGGTGCTGCTGGCCGTGCGTGGTGAGACCTACGAGGACGGTCACGGCCGTGCCAAGGATCTGGTCATCGGCATCGTCGCCCTCGGTTACGCGGTGTGGCTGGTGTACGCGGGCGGTTGGCAGTACCTGCTCGTCGCGGCGCTGTTCTATCTCGCGGGCACCGGGCTGTACCTGTGGGCACGCCGGGAAAGCCGGCTGCCCGCGTTCACCACACTCGAATGGGTCGTGGTCACCGTGGTGGCGCTGACCTCCGTCCTGGCCGCCGTCATGATGGCCACCGGCAACCTCGCGGTCCTGTGAACGCGGCCGACGCCCGGCTCGGGGTGTGGTCGGAGGCCGGCAAGCTGCGCCGGGTGCTGGTCTGCGCACCCGGCCTCGCCCACCAACGCCTCACCCCGGAAAACTGCCACGAGCTGCTCTTCGACGATGTCATCTGGTTGCAGCAGGCGCGCCGTGACCACTTCGACTTCGTCGCCAAGATGGTCGACCGCGGCGTCGAGGTGCTTGAGCTGCAGGATCTGCTCGCCGAGGTGGTGGGCAAGCCGGATGCCCGCGAATGGTTGCTGGACCGCAAGGTGACCGATGATCTCGTCGGCCCGGGGCTCACCCACGAGATCCGGTCCTGGCTGACCGAGCTGGCTCCCGATCGGTTGGCGGAGTTCCTCATCGGCGGCGTCGCGTACCAGGACGTGGTCGACGAGGTGGACAGCAACTTTCTGTCGATGTTCAACTCGTTGGACCCGGCGGGGTTCGTCATCCGGCCGCTGCCCAATACCCAGTTCATGCGCGACAACTCCGCCTGGATCTTCGCAGGCGTGTCGCTGAACCCGATGTACTGGCCGGCGCGGCGTCAGGAGACGCTGCTCACCACCGCCGTCTACAAGTTCCACCCCGCCTTCACCGACAAGACGTTCGATGTGTGGCTGGGCGACATCGACGGGCAGCCGATCGACCACGGACTGGGCACCCTCGAAGGTGGGGACGTCATGCCGATCGGCCGGGGCCTCGTGGTGATCGGCATGGGCGAACGATCATCACACCAGGCGATCAGCCAGGTGGCGCGCAACCTGTTCGCCGCCCGCGCGGCCGAGCGGGTGATCATCGCCAGCCTGCCGAAGACCCGCTCAGCCATGCATCTGGATACCGTGTTCACCTTCTGTGACCGTGATCTGGTGACAGCGTTCGCCCCCGTTGTCGACGGCATCGTCGCGATCAGTCTGCGCCCCGACGACACGTCGCCGTCAGGCCTGGACATCCGGCGCGAACCCAAGGGCCTGATCGACACGATCGGCGACGCCGTGGGCGTGGACTTCCGGGTCGTCACCACCGCGGGCGATGTCTACGGCATCCAGCGCGAACAGTGGGACGACGGCAACAATGTCGTCGCTCTGGAGCCCGGGGTCGTCATCGGCTACGACCGCAACACGCTGACCAACACCGCACTGCGCAAGGCCGGTGTCGAGGTGGTCACGATCGACGCCAGCGAGCTGGGCCGGGGGCGCGGCGGGGGCCGATGCATGACGTGCCCGATCCAGCGCGACCCGCTCTACACCTGATCTCTGACGTAAGGAAGACTCCGACATGCCGTTCAACAACCGCAACCGCAGTCTGCTCAGCCTCGTTTACCACACCGACCGGGACCTGCATTACCTGCTCGATTTGTCCCGTGACCTCAAGCGGGCCAAGTACTCCGGCAGCCCGCGAAACAGCCTGGCGGGCAAAAATATCGCGCTGATCTTCGAGAAGACGTCCACTCGCACCCGGTGCGCGTTCGAGGTCGCAGCCCACGACGAGGGTGCTCACGTGACCTACATCGATCCGACGTCGTCACAGATCGGGCACAAAGAATCGATGAAGGACACCGCCCGGGTGCTCGGCCGCATGTACGACGCCATCGAATACCGCGGCAGCTCTCAGGAAACCGTCGACGAACTCGCCGAGTACGCCGGTGTCCCCGTGTTCAACGGGCTCACCGATGAGTTCCATCCGACCCAGATGCTCGCCGATGTGCTGACCATGACCGAACACTGTCCGAAGCCGTTGCACGACATCTCCTTCGCGTTCGTGGGCGACGGCCGCAACAACATGGCCAACTCCCTTCTGGTGGTGGGCGCAAAGCTCGGCATGGACGTTCGTATTGGCGCGCCAAAGATTCTGTGGCCCAACGAATATCATGTGGCGATGTGCCGTGAGTTCGCCAACGCGTCGGGCGCGCGGATCACCCTCACCGATGACCCGGACAAGGCGGTCAGCGGGGTCGACTTCATCCATACCGATGTGTGGGTGTCCATGGGTGAGCCGCTGGAGACGTGGGGCGAGCGGATCGACATGCTGCTGCCCTTCCAGGTCAATGCCGCCCTGATGAAGTCCTCGGGGAACCCACGGGTGAAGTTCATGCACTGCCTGCCCGCCTACCACAACTGCGAGACCACGGTCGGCGCCGAGATCGCGGCGCGTTATCCGTTCCTGTCCAACGGCATCGAGGTCACCGACGATGTGTTCGAGAGCCCGGCGAACATCGCCTTCGAACAGGCCGAGAACCGAATGCACACGATAAAAGCGGTCCTCGTCTCGGCGCTGGCCTGATGCCGTGAGGATGGTGATTGCGCTGGGCGGCAACGCGTTACTGCAGCGCGGCCAGCCCATGACGGCGGAGAATCAGCGCGCCAACATCAGAGTGGCCGCCGAGCGCATCGCCGCAATCGCCCCGGGTAACGAGATCGTGGTGGCTCACGGCAACGGTCCGCAGGTCGGCCTGCTCGCGTTGCAGTCGGCCGCTTATCACGATGTCGCACCGTATCCGCTCGACGTGCTCGGCGCCCAGACCGAGGCGATGATCGGTTACGTCATCGAGCAGGAGCTGGGCAACCTCCTGCCCGATGACCAGTCAATCGCCACGCTACTCACGATGATCGAGGTCGACCGCGACGACCCCGCGTTCGCCCATCCCACCAAGCCCATCGGGCCGGTGTACGACCGGGAGACCGCCGAGCGTCTGCGGGCAGCCGGCGACTGGACCATTGCACCCGACGGTGACGCGTTCCGCCGTGTGGTGGCCAGCCCGAAACCCAAGCGGATCTTCGAGATCCGGCCGATTCGCCGTCTCGTCGAACAGGGCACCATCGTGATATGTGCCGGCGGCGGCGGGATTCCGACGACATACGACGACAGCGGCCGGCTCTGCGGCGTCGAGGCGGTCATCGACAAGGATCTCGCGTCTGCGCTGCTGGCCGAGCAACTGGCCGCCGACCTGCTCGTCATCGCCACCGACGTCGACGGGGTCTATACCGACTGGGGCTCCGAGAGCCGGCGGCGACTCGGCCGGGTCACACCCGAGGACCTTGCCGGCCTGGACCTGCCCGCGGGGTCGATGGGACCGAAGGTCGAAGCGGCGTGCGATTTCGCACGCAACACCGGCAATGAGGCCGTCATCGGGTCATTGGCACAGATCGCCGATATCGTTCGCGGGAACGCCGGCACACGGGTGCGCCGAACGCGCTGACGAGCGCGTTCGGCGCATGCTCAGGCCAGACCCTTGAGCATCAGGTTCCAGTACATGAACGGCAGCCCGTATTTCTTGAGGTACCAATAGCTGCGGTGGGATGTGGTCGGGTCGAGCAGCGGGATCGACGGGGTCAGGTTCAGGTCATAGTCGAACTCCGCCAGCAGCATCGAGTGCGATGACGTGACGATCGGGCACGAACCATAGCCCTTGTAGCGGGCGCTCAGTGGACGGCCCTGCAGAAATGCCTCGATGTTGTCGACGACGACCGGCGCCTGCTTGCGGATCGCCGCGCCGGTCTTGGAGTTCGGTGACGACCCGGCGTCGCCGAGGCCGAACACGTTGGGATGGCGCACATGCTGCAGGGTGTGCTTGTCGATCTCGACGTACCCGTTTGCGTCGCCGGTCGACAGCGCGCTCGACTTGATCCAGTCCGGAGCCGATTGGCGTGGCACGGCATGCAGCACGTCGTAGGACAGCATGGTGTCGGTGGCGTTTTCCCCGACCCCGGACACCGCGACCTTGTGCGATGCCGCGTCGACCGCGGTCACCTCGGCGTTGGTGTGCACGGTGATGCCGTAGCCGGCGGCGACCGTATCCAGGTTGTCGGCGATCGCCGGGATGCCGAACAGCCGCGGTGTCGGTACCACCAGGTGGACGTCGATGTCCTTGAGCACACCCTGCTTGCGCCAGTGGTCGGCCGCGAGGTAGGCGATCTTCTGCGGCGCTCCGGCACATTTGATCGGCCCCGAGGGCATCATGAAAACCGCACTGCCCGAACGCATGTCGCGGATGAACTCCCAGGTACGCGGCGCAAGGTCGAACCGGTAGTTCGACGACACCCCGTCCTTGCCGAGGGCATCGCGCAGTCCCTCGGTGCGATTCCAGTCCAGCTGGATGCCGGGGCAGACCACGAGTACGTCGTACTCGTAGGTCTCCCCGTCGGCGCAGGTCACAGTGTTTGAGTCGGGATCAAAGGCGCTGGCGGCTTTCTTGATCCAGGTCGCCCGTTTGGGCATCACCGAGGACTCTTCGCGCTCGGTGGTCGAGGCCTTCGCCTGTCCGCCTCCGACGAGCGTCCACAGTGGCTGGTAGTAGTGCTTGCTGGACGGCTCGATGACGGCGACGTCGGAATGGCCGTTGCGGAGCAGGCGCGCGGCGACCGAGATACCGGCCGTCCCGCCGCCGACGATGAGGATCTGGTGCTTGGCGGTGATCATGATGGGCTTTCCTCAGGCGTTCTGGTGTGATTCGTCCCAGGCGCCGTACCCGCCCAGGATGTCGCTGACGTCGCCAAAGCCGTTCCGGCGCAGCAGGCTTGCGGCCACCGAGGACCGGTATCCGCCTGCGCAGTAGACGACGGTCGGCTTGGCGGGATCGAGTTCGCGCAACCGGCTGGGCAGCTGCCCGACCGGGATGGCGATCGCATTCGGGATGGTGCCCGCTTCGACCTCGCCCGGGTTGCGCACGTCGACGACCTGCAGGTCGCTCAGCTCGGCGGCACGCTGGTCGAATGCCCTGGCCGTCAGCCGGGAGGCCACCTGCACGTCATCGCGGTGGGAGAACATCACCTCGACGGGTGTGTCGACATAACCGATGACCCGGTCGAATCCGATCCGGGCGAGGCGGTTCTTGCCTTCGAGTTCCTGTCCCGGCTCGGTGAACAGCACGATGTCGACATCGGTGGGTAGCACCGACCCGGCGAATTCGGCGTAGCGACCCTCCAGTCCGATGTTGATCGCCTGGCGCAGGTGTCCCAGCGCGAAGTCCTCCGGACCGCGTCCGTCGACTAGCACCGCGCCGGCGGCCAGCGCTGCCAGGACCTGGTCATAGGTCATCGGCGCCGGCATCTTGGTCTCATCCAGCAGTTCGCGGTCCTTGCGGTTGAGGATGGCGTCGTAGACGAAATAGCTCGGCGCGGGTGGCTGCCCCGCGGTGACCAGATCCATGAAGGTCGCCTTGTCGGGGGCCCGCAGGGCGTAGTTGGTCTCCTTCTGCTCACCCATCGTCGACCACAGGTCGGTCGACAGGTTCTTGCCGCACGCCGAGCCTGCACCGTGCGCCGGGTACACCCGGGTGGCGTCGGGCAAGGTCATCAGCTTGTTGTGCAGGGAATCGTAGAGCTTGTCGGCCAGTTCCTCACGGGTGAAGCCGATCGAGGCCAGCAGGTCCGGCCTGCCGACGTCACCGATGAAGAGTGCGTCGCCGGTGAGCACGCCGTAGGGCACCTCGTCGTGCGCGTGCTCGAAGACCACGATGCTCATCGACTCCGGGGTGTGGCCGGGGGTGTGCCGGAATTCCAGCGTCACCTCGCCCAACGAATAGCGCTCACCGTCGGCCACGCCCGTCGACTCGAACTCGGTCTCGGCGACCGAGGAATAGACGATCTTCGCGCCGGTGGCCTTGGCCAGTTCCAGGTGGCCGGACAGGAAGTCGGCGTGAAAGTGGGTCTCGATGACGAGCTCGATCGTCATGCCCATGTCCCGCGCATCGGAAAGGTATTCCGAGACATCGCGTTGCGGATCGACAACGACTGCGCGACCGGTGGTTTCGTCACCGATCAGATACGAGGCATGGGAAAGGCAGTCCAGATAGTACTGGGTGAACTTCATGACGATGGTCCCTTTCGTTCGGCGGTGGGTACGGCCATCATGGCTATACCCGTACGGGTATGTCAACTACCCCCAGGGGTATCTGATTCCCCGCTTGACAATACCGGTGGGGGTATATCTACACTCACCGGTAAACATACCCCCGGCGGTATCCAGGGCCTAGAGGCTTTGGTCACCGCCGGCCAGCCGGAAGGACCCCGTCACCATGACCGCACCCACCACCATCGATTCGCAGAACCTCAGCGAGCTGCTCGACTCGGCGACCCCACCGCGGGTGTTGGACGTGCGGACCCCGGGCGAGTTCGAGTCGGCGCATATCGCCGGCGCCTACAACGTGCCGCTGGACCTGCTGCGCGAACATCGCGACGAGATCATCAAGCACCTCGACGAGGACGTCGTCCTGGTCTGCCGGTCCGGGCAGCGCGCCACCCAGGCCGAGGAAACGCTGCGCACCGCCGGGTTCACGAACGTGCACATCCTCGATGGCGGTATCGCGGCATGGGAGGCCAAGGGCTTCGCCGTCAACCGTGGGGCGGAGCGCTGGGATCTGGAACGTCAGGTGCGCCTCGTCGCCGGGTCGATCGTGCTCGGCAGCGTGCTGGGCAGCATCGCGGCCCCCAAGCTGAAGTGGGTGGCGGGCGCCATCGGTGGCGGACTGACCTTCGCGGCGCTGTCCAATACCTGCGCGATGGGGATGATGCTGGCCAAGCTGCCCTACAACCGCGGCGCCGCTTGCGACGCCGACACCATCGTGTCCCAACTCGTGCGCGGGTAGTGCGCGATGACCGACATGATCGTTCTCACCATCGGGCTGGCCGTATTCGTGGGCGTCGCCCTGGGATTGCTCGGCGGCGGCGGGTCCATCCTGACCGTCCCGCTGCTGGCCTACGTCGCGGGGATGGACGCCAAGCAGGCCATCGCCACCTCACTGCTGGTCGTCGGCGTCACCAGCGCGATCGGCGCGGTCTCGCACGCCCGCGCCGGTCGGGTGCAATGGCGCACCGGCCTGATCTTCGGCGCCGCCGGCATGGCCGGCGCGTACGGCGGCGGCCTGCTCGCCCGATTCATTCCCGGCAGCGTCCTGCTGATCGGGTTCGCCGTGATGATGATCGCCACCGCCATCGCCATGCTGCGCGGACGCAGGAACATCGAGGCCACCGACGAGGTGTACCGGATGCCCGTGCCCAAGATCCTCGCCGAAGGGCTCGTCGTCGGCCTGGTGACCGGACTCGTCGGCGCGGGCGGCGGTTTCCTGGTCGTGCCCGCCCTCGCACTGCTCGGCGGGCTGCCGATGCCCGTCGCGGTCGGCACCTCGCTGATCGTCATCGCGATGAAATCCTTCGCCGGCCTCGGCGGCTATCTGTCCAGCGTCCAGATCGACTGGGCGGTGGCGGGCGCGGTGACGGCCGCGGCCGTGGTGGGTGCCCTGCTCGGGGCCCGTCTGACCGCGAAGGTCGACCCGGACGCGCTGCGGAAGTCCTTCGGCTGGTTCGTGCTGGCGATGTCGTCGGTGATCCTCGCCCAGGAGATCCATCCCGGCGTCGGGCTCGCCGCCGCCGCACTGACGGCGGTCGCGGCGGTGATGACCTTCGCCTGTACCCGGTTCGCGCACTGCCCGCTGCGGCGTCTCACCGCCGCTGCGGGGTCGCGACCGGCGGCCGCATCATGACCGCGAGGAATACCCCCGCGGGTACCATGGCTGTACTGTCCGCAGAGAGGAACAACACCATGGTCGGTGACGAAGACGCAATCGCCGCAGTGCTCAACAGGCTGCGCAGGGCACAGGGGCAACTCGCCGGAGTGATCTCGATGATCGAACAGGGCCGCGAATGCAAGGACGTGGTGACCCAGCTTGCGGCGGTGTCACGCGCCCTGGACAGGGCCGGCTTCAAGATCGTCGCCACCGGGATGCGGGAATGCCTGACCGGTGAGGCCCAGGACGGCAAGCAGCCGATGACCGAAGCCGAACTGGAGAAATTGTTCATGGCACTCGCCTGATCAGGAGGTAGATATGGGTTACGCACTGTCGACCACGCTGCACACCACATTCGAGGACGCGGTGGAGCGGACTCGAAAGGCCTTGGCCGAACAAGGTTTCGGCATACTGACCGAGATCGACATGAAGGCCACGCTCAAGGCCAAGCTGGGCGAGGACATCGAGGACTACCTGATCCTCGGTGCCTGCAATCCCCCGCTGGCACACCGGGCGGTGACCGCCGACCGGCAGATCGGCCTGCTGCTGCCCTGCAACGTCGCGGTGCGTGCCGATATCACCGCCGGTGCCGACACGGTGATCGTCGACGCGATGGATCCGCAGGTGATGGTTGCGCTCTCCGATCAGCCCGGGGTACGCGAGGTCGCCGACGAGGCCGCCGACAAACTGCGGGCCGCCCTCGACACCCTGGACGGGGGCAGCCGATGACGTTGTCGCACAGCGATATCAGCCCGCCGCCACAGATCGACGTGGCCATCATCGAGACCACCGGACTTGGTGACCGCAGCTACCTGATCAGCATCGGCGACATCGCCGTGGTGATCGATCCGCAGCGCGATATCGACCGGGTGCTCTACCTGGCCCGCGAGCGGGGGGTGCGGATCACCCATGTACTCGAGACACATATCCACAACGACTATGTCACCGGCGGTCTGGAACTCTCCCGCACCGTCGATGCCGAATACGTCGTGCCCGCCGGTGACGAGGTCGGCTACCGGCGCCGTGCTGTCGGCGATGGCGACGTGATCGATGTCGGGCCGATCCGGCTGCGGGTCATGCACACCCCCGGCCATACCCACCACCACGTCAGCTACGTGCTGCACGACGCCGCCGACGCGGTGCTCGGCGTATTCACCGGCGGGTCGATGCTGCACGGCACGACCGGCCGTACCGACCTGCTGGGCTCCGAGCACACCGAAGAGCTCAGCCACGCGCAGTTCCACTCGGTGCGCCGGCTTGCAGCCGACCTGCCCGACAATGCCCAGGTCTATCCGACACACGGTTTCGGCAGCTTCTGCTCGGCGACCCCGGCCAGCGGCGACGCCTCGACCATTGCCGATCAGCGCCAGGACAATCCGGCACTGACCCAGGACGAGCAGAGTTATGTCGACGAACTGATCGCCGGCCTGTCGGACTACCCCGCCTACTACGCACACATGGGCGTCATCAACGCCCGGGGGCCGGCGCCGGTGGACCTGTCGCTTCCACTGCCGGTGGACCCCGCCGAACTGCGCCGGCGCATCGACGCCGGCGAGTGGGTGGTGGACCTGCGCAGCCGCACCGCCTTCGCCGCCGGACACCTCGACGGCACCGTCGGATTCGAGCTCTCGGATTCCTTCGTCACCTATCTGGGCTGGCTCTACTCGTGGGGATCTCCGCTGACCCTCATCGGGGACAGCGAGGCCCAGATCGCCGATGCCCGGCGCGAACTGGCACGCATCGGCGTCGACAACCTCACCGGGTCGGCCGTGGGCGAGGTACACACGCTGACCGGGGACACCCCGCTGCGGTCCTACCGGGTCGCGGACTTCGCCGAGCTGGCCGAGGCGCTCGCCACGCGACGGCCCGCCGTGCTCGATGTCCGGCAGAGCGGCGAGTTCGACGACGGCCATATTCCCGGTGCGCTCAACATCCCGCTGCACGAAATCAGCAGGCGCATCGATGAAGTGCCCGGCGGTGACGTGTGGGTGCACTGCGCCTCCGGCTACCGCTCCTCCATCGCCGCCTCGTTGATCGACCGCGCCGACCGTGCCGTGGTCCTGATCGACGACGATTTCGAGAAGGCCGAGAATCTGGGCCTCGTCGGCTAGCCGAACACCGCCGAGACGAGTAGCGCGATGACGACGGCCGCCGCGAATGCGACGGTGGCGCCACCGATCAGCAGGATCTCGGCACGTGGAGCGGGCATCACCGTGCGGCCCGCGCCGACCGTGGCTCGGATCTGCCGCGACCTCCGGTAACCGAGCGCCAGGACGAGCAAGGCAAGGGCGGTCGCCGTCAGCGCCAGGACAGTCCGGCCCGGGCCGAGCGGACCGTGTTGACGCAACAGCACCAACGCGCCACCGACCAGGAATCCGAAAGCGCTTCGCTCCCAGGACAACAACGTGCGCTCTGCGGGCAGTCCGGGTTTCCACGGCTCTCGGCGTGCCATCTCACCCCCGGGCCGGCGGCCAGACGACCAGGATCACCAGAACCGCGACGGTGACGACGAAGATCGCGCCGCCGAGCAGCACCGGCACCAGCGTGGGCGGCAGGTCCTCGTCGCGGCGCATCGCCGTCTGTACGCGTTGCCAGCGCCGCACCGCCAGTGCCGCCAGCAAACCACCGCCGGCGGTGAGCACCACGCTCAGACCGTGCCGCACACCCGGGATACCGAAGGACGGCACGAACTGCACCACGGCGATACCACCGGCGATAAGCGCCAGTGCCGTGCGGATCCAGGCCAGAAAGGTGCGCTCGTTCGCCAGTGTGAAGCGGTAGTCCGGTTCGGCCTCGTCATCGCGATCCGGCGAATGATCGTGACCGGTGGACATCACGAGACCGCCCTTTCTGAACCGTCGACCTTCACGTCAGCCTACATCGTCGTTGTGCGGCAGCAGGTTCCGTTCGCCAAATTCGGCACGCGCCGGCGGCGACCAGGCTCATCGCCGACACCTATCCGCCACTGCGCCCTCCGGACTTCCCGTCGTCACCCGCCGCACCGCCGCCGTCGGTGAGCAGTTCGTGCAGCGTGTCCGACGTCGCGCGCGCGGCCGTGGAGAACGGTTCGAGCACGGTGTGCACCCCGGCGGCGCGCAGGCGCTCGGCATCGTGATGGGTGTGCGCGGTGAGCGCGATGGTGCCGCCGAATCCGTGGTGGCGCAGCGCGTGTAAGAGCGTCAGGTTGATCGTCACTATCGGAATGGCGCTGATGACGTACTTCGCCTGCGCCAGCGGCAGCGCCTCGAGCAGCTGCTCGTCCTCGGCACTGCCGAATACCACCGCGAACTCGTCACCGGAATGCGTCTTGATCTGGTGCGGATCGAAGTCCACCGCAAGGACCCGGTGGCCGGCCTCGCTCAGCCGGTGTGCCAGGTGCCCGCCGAACCGGCCCAGGCCGTAGAGGATCACGTCACAATCGTCGGCGACAACGGTTTTCGGATCGCGGGGCCGGCGCCTCTCCAGGCGAGCCAACCCGCTCTTGACGCGGTCGTAGATCTGTTCGGAATAGGTGATCAGGTACGTCGAAATGGCGATCGTGATCAGTCCCACCAAGGTGATGAGACTGACCGTGGCGTTGGTGATGTGACCGAGGCTGAGCCCCAAAGCGGCCAGGATCCAGGAGAACTCCGATATCTGCCCCAGCGGTAGTCCGGCAAGGACGCTGACGCGCAACGGATAACGCATCAGCGACATCACCGCGATCACGATCAACGGCTTTCCGATCAGGACCAGCGCGGCGAACACCACTGCCGGGAGGATCTGTCCTGCGACATCGGTGAATTCGAGTCGGGAGCCCAGTTCGAGGAAGAAGAACAACAGCAGGAAGTCGCGCAGGCTGGCCAGCCGTGCCCCGAGGGCGTCCCGAAACGGTGTGCTCGCCAACGACACACCGGCGAGAAAGGCGCCCACCTCGGAGCTGAATCCCAGCCATTCGCTCAGCGCGGCCATCGACGCCGCATACGCGACGCCGAACAACACCAGCAGGTCCGCCATTCTCGCGATGTGCGGCAGTAGCCAGGGCAGCACATAGCGCATCAGCAGCCACGCCGCGCCCAGCAGCCCCGCCCCTTTGAGCAGCACATCTACCACGCCGTGGCCGAGCCCGCCACCGGTGTCCTGCCCGAAAGCGGTCAGCACGATCATCACGACCACGACCACGAGGTCCTGCACGATGAGCAGGCCGACCGCGATGCGACCGTGCAGTTGGTCGAGTTCGCGCTTGTCCGACAACAACTTCACAATGATGATCGTCGACGAGAAGGTCAATGCCATGGCGATGTAGAGCGCGGTGAGTCCGTCCATCCCGAAGGCCAACGCCATGAGGTAACCGAGCACCGCGGTGATCACCACCTGGCTCAGCCCGGTGACCACCGCCACCGGGCCGGTGCTCCGAATCATCTGCACGTCGAGCCGGAGCCCGACAAGGAAGAGCAGCAGCGCGATCCCGAAGTCGGCCAACAGTTCTATCGTGCCGTCGGCCGACACCCATCCGGTGCCCACCGGACCGACGGCAACGCCGACCGCCAGGAACGCGACGAGCAGAGGCTGGTGCAGGCGGGCGACGACGAGCCCGGCGAGAGTGGCCAGCGCCAGCACTGCCGCGAGGATGGGGAAGGGGTGCACATCCATACTCCGGAGTCCTTTCGCCTGTCCGCTGAGATGATGCCACCGGTGACGCGGCACTGACGCGCCGCCGGCACCCCGTGCGGACGTGGCGAATCAGCGCGCTACCGGATTCGCACCGGCGTCGGCGAACCCGCGCACTCCCACCACCCCGGCCGCCACCCGGAGCGGGGCGCCTTCTGCTCGACGCTGGACGCCACGCAGCATGGCCCGTGTCACCAGAGCCCGCACGGGGCCGAGCAGTTCCACGCCGATGACTTGGCCGGGGTGTCGCAGACCGATCCGGCACCGCAGCAGTACCCGGCAGCGGTCCGCACCGTGCGCGATCACGCTGATCGACCACACCGCACCCGCGTGCAGGCCTTTCGGCGCCGACTGCAACACCAGGACAGCGCCCTCGGACAGGTGGGCCACCTGCAACGGCGCGGCCGGCCATCGGCTCCAGCCGGCGTGACTCCGAAGGGTCCGCAACAGCTCCGACCAGACCGCGTCCGCTGGTGCGTCCACCCACACGCCTTCGGTGGTCTGGACGGCAGGCGCACCCACGAGGTCGTCGCCGGGCAGGCGCGAGGTGCACTCCCCCTTCGTCGTGCCCCAGTTGCGGTAGAACTGCCGCAAACCCACCAGGCCGGCGACGGCCAGCACCCCATTCACGATGTACTTGACCATGTGGTCACCCTGCGCCGGTTCGCTGTCCTGGGCTAGGGCCGGTGGTCCTCAACCGTGAGGTGTTTCGGCCACTTGCCTGTGGACGCGCCCTGGTCGCTCGGCGGACGCTCGGACCGCCACCCCATGTAGCTCACATAGAGCGAACCCACCAACAGGAGCGCGTAGACAACGGGCACGACCGCCGTCGCGCTCAACATCCGTTGTGCCAGCGAATCCAACGCGGCGGGAAAGGTGAGCAGCAGGATGCCTTTTGCCAGCATCGCCCAACCCAGCAGCGAAACGATGAACGCCGTGGCGCCCCGCCATGACCGGTGAAAGGTGACGACCGCAATCCCCGCGGCCGTCACGAACACACCTGTCACCCAAGGCCACACGGCGCTGGCGGAGAACTCGGACAGAATCGGCGTCAGATCGTCGGCACGCAGCAGCACGGCGAACGACATGATGCCAAGGAGCGGTCCGAGAACCCTGGCGAAACTTCGCGTATGACCGTCGGCCCGTTGCGAAATGTTCATGTCGTCTCCCTCGATGAGTCCCCGCGACGGGGCTGATCGGCCCATCTCAGGTAATCACCGGCCCACCCTCGGCGGGCAGGGCCAAAGGCCCTCTGCCTGGGTTTCCTTGGTCACGGCGCCGGCCAGCCGGCCGACCTTGCCACCGATTGTCACACCGCCCCGGAACTCGAACCCTGATCCCACATCGCGGTATTGCGGCGGCACCTCAGCGCGTACCCTGACCCGCAGGGGGTGCCGTGGAAATCAAGAAAGAAGAGTCGGCGTTCACCCATTTGGGCAAGCCCGACCTGGTCGGCGAGATCCACCAGCAGCTCGACGAGTTGCAGGGCGCCTCCGATCGGACCGAGAAGCTGCTGCACGTCATCATGGGTATCAGCTCCGATCTGGATCTGGACGCCACCCTCGATCGCATCACCCACGCCGCGATCACGCTGACCGGCGCACGGTACGGCGCGTTGGGCGTGCGGGACGGCGGCGGCGCGCTCACGTCCTTCCTGCATCAGGGCATCGACCCCGCACTCGTCGAACGCATCGGGCCGCTTCCGATCGGCAAGGGCGTACTCGGTGTGCCACTGGAGGGCACCCCGGCGCTGCGCCTCGACGATCTGGCCGATCACCCGGCGGCCGCCGGTTTCCCGCCGCACCATCCCCCGATGCACGCCTTTCTGGGGGTTCCGATCACGATCCGCGGCGAGGTGTACGGGAGCCTGTATGTCACCCACGACCGCCCGGGCCCCACGTTTTCGGAGAACGACGAGGTGTCCGTGCGGGTGCTGGCTTCGGCGGCCGCGGTCGCCATCGACAACGCCCGCCTGTTCGAGCGGGTACGGACGGCCGCCACCTGGGTACAGGCGAGTCGCGAAATCAGCACGGCGCTGCTGTCCGGAGGCCCGGGGTCCGAGAACCCGCTGCGCCTGATCGCCGAACGCGCCCGCGACCTGACCGACGCCGAGCAGGCGATCGTCCTGGTGCCCGAGGCCGGCGATTCGGACGACGACGTCCGAACCCTGATCGTGTCCACAGCGGTCGGGTTGCACGCCGAGAAGGTCGTCGGACAACGTGTCCCCATCGATTCATCGACCAGCGGTAGCGTGTTCCGGTCCGAGATGCCGGTCATCACCGAGTCGTTCCTGCACCCGATCCAGTCCTTCACCGATGTCGGTCAGCGACCGGCGATCGTCATGCCGCTGACCCTGGAGGACGCCGTGATCGGTGTCATCGCCGTCGCGCGCCACCGGGACGACGCACCGTTCGACCCGTCCTATCTCGACCTCGTCCGCGACTTCGCGCGGCATGCCGCGATTGCGCTGACCCTGGCGTCGTCGCGGGCACGCGAACGCGAATTGCTGGTGCTCGCCGACCGGGAGCGCATCGCGCACGACCTGCACGACCACGTCATCCAGCGGTTGTTCGCCGCCGGTTTGGACGTTCAGGGCACCATCGCACGGTCGAAGTCGCCGGAGGTCAACGATCGCCTCGCCCGCACGGTCGACGAACTGCAGAGCACCATCGAGACCATCAGGTCGACCATCTTCAAATTGGAGTCGCCCGTCGCCAAGAACGCTGATCTGCGCGTCCGACTGCAAGCGCTGATCTCCGAACTGGCCGGTGACCGCGGTATCGCCACCTCGGTGCGGGTGGCCGGTCCGTTGGGCGGTGTGGCCGCCGCGGTGTGCGAGCATGCCGAGGCGGTGGCCAGTGAGGCCATCAGTAATGCGGTGCGCCATGCTCATGCCGCGCATATCAACGTCACCGTCACGGTGGACGACGAGTTCACCGTGGAGATCGCCGACGACGGCGACGGCATACCCGAGGACAACGTGCGCCACAGCGGTCTTGCCAATATGCGTTGGCGGGCAGAACATCTCGGTGGGACATGCACCATCGTCACCGCGCCCGGATCCGGCACCACGGTGCGCTGGACCGTTCCGGTGCTGCTGGACTGACCACCCGGTCTAGGTCACCGGACCGCCGTCGAGGGTGTGCACGACATCGTCGACCGGTCGCCGCGCCGTCGCGGGCAACGGGTCGGCACCCACCGGCGCCCAACCGATGCGCAGCATCATCTGTGGATAGGCTTCGTCATCGAACACCTCGGATCGGAGCGCGGCACGAGTCTCGGCGATTTCCAGCGGCTCCGACACGGGACAGCTGGCCAGCCCCAGCACCGTGCTGGTCAGCAGCGCCACGCTGGTCGCCTCGCCGGCCCGCAACCGGCCCAGCGCATCGTCGTCCCCGGTGCCCAGCGCCAGCAGCAGCCCGTGATCGTCTTCGGCTGTGGCATCGCGCGGCTGCGCCAGCGCCGGCCCGGCGAACAACCGGCCGGGGAGGGCCGCCATCGAGTCGGACTCCGGCGTGCTGCGCGCCGGCACCCCGGCAATCGACGAGTAACGACCGCTCCACGTCGTCAGCTCTGCGAGGTACTCGGCGTCGTTGGCGTGCAGCCAGACCGCCTCGGCGACGATCGCCCGGATGTCGATCGTCGTCTCGACGTGGCGCAGCTGCACTCCCATCCGGGCCAGCCGCACCCCGATCGTCACGATATCCGCGTGCGGCACCGGCCAGTGGCTGAAGTACCGGCGGTCCGTGCGGCGGCGCGGAATTGCGGCGGCCAGCGCGATGTCCTTCTCATCGGGCTCGCCCATCGTCAATTCGATGGCAGCCAGGTGATCGGGCTCGGCCGCGTTCGGCAACCGGCTGACCTTGCACTGCCAGCCCAGTGCGGCGAATGCCGTGGTGGCGTGGTGTAGCGACGCACCGCAGCTGATCAGGAGGTCACGTCCGTCGGGGTCGGTCCGCAATAGACGCCGACCGGGGTCGGCGTACAGGTGAACGCTCCGGTCGCCTACCCGCCACTGCCATGGCTGCGAATTGTGCACCGACGGAGCACGGGTGGCCATCGACAGCGCCGTGCGAATCGTCGCGATGTCAGGAAAGTGCACGGTCATCTCTTTCCACGCTGCTGGGTGAACCACGGAGTTGTCGTCTCAATATCGCGCCCTCCTCCGGTCACCCAAAGAGTCCGAAGTCCCTAAAGCTCGGGACCAGGCTGCGCGCTGCACCATCGCCGGTAGGCCGCCACCGCAGTCGGCAGGGTCATGTAGAGGTGGTCAGCCCCGATCTGTTCGAGCATGCCCGCAGCCCGCAACGCCTCGCGCAGATCGTGTTTGACCCGCGCCATCGCGAAGACGATGCCCCGCCGGTCGCATTCCTGGCGGATGCCGTTCAGAGCGTCCAGCGCCGTCAGGTCCACTTCGACGTTGGCTTCGGCGTTCAGGACGAACCAGCGCACCGGCGTCGGTGACCGGTCGACGGCGGCCATCGCTCGCCGGCGAAAGTCGTCGGCATTGGCAAAGCACAGGGGCGCGTCATACCGGTACACGACGAGTCCGGGGATCAGTTCGGCCTGCGGGTAGTCATCGACATCGTGCATGCCCGCCACGCCCGGCACCAGGCCTTGCACGCTGTCGTGGGCACGGGCGATGCGCCGCATCAGTTCCAGGATCGACAGCGCGACGGCCACCAGCACGCCGTTGAGCACTCCGAACACCGGCACGCAGACGGCTGTCACCATCGCGAGAAGCAGTTCGCTGCGCCGGAATCGAGCGAGCCGGCGAAATTCCGCAAGGTTGATCAGCTTGATCGCCGCAAACACGACGAGCGCCCCCAGCGCAGCGGAAGGAATCGCCGCGACCAAGCCGCGCCCCCAGGTTGCGACGGCGAGTACCACGACCACGATCACCAGCGAATGCACCTGTGTGCGTGCACCCGCGGCCACGCCGAGGGCGGTGCGGCTTCCGCTGGAACTCACCGGGAAACCCCGGGCCAGCCCCACCGCCAGATTGGCGACCCCCAGGGCGCGCAATTCGGCGTTCGCGTCGATATCCTCGCCGGCGCGGGCCGCGAAGCCCCGGGCGGTCAGCACGTCGTCCGAGAACGCCACGATCGCGATTCCCAGTGCGGGCACGATGAGTTCGCGCAGTGTTTCCAGCGGTATCTCCGGAAGACCCGGCGCCGGTATGCCCAAGGGGATCGCACCGACCACGTCGATACCGTGCTGGTGCAGCGCGAACACGGACACGATGATCGTGGCGCCGAGGACACCGATCAGCGGCCCCGGCACCTGGGGCACGAATCGATCGAACGCCAACAGGAAAGCGAGCAGCCCGGCACCGAGAAACGCAGTGGGCCAGTGCAGCTCGCCCAGATTCGCGAGGAGTTCGCGGGCCTGCCCCAACAGGTCGGGGCCAGAGAGGTCCAGCCCGAGCAGAGTGCCCGACTGGCTCACCACCATGGCGATCGCGATCCCGGTCATGTAGCCCACCAGAACCGGTTTCGACAACAGGCCGGCAAGGAAACCGAGTCTGAGAAATCCTGCCAGGCAACAGGTCAACCCGACCAGCAGGGTCAGCGCGGCCGCACAGGCGATATAGCGCGCCGGGTCTCCGTCGGCGACCACCACCGCCAAGGCCGACGAGGTCATCAGGGCGGTGGTCGATTCCGGACCGATCGACAGCTGCCGAGAGGAACCGAGCACGGCGTAGACGAGGAGCGCCGGCAACGCGGTCCACAAGCCCACGGCCGGACTGAGACCGGCGAGGGTGGCGTAGGCCATGCTCTGCGGCACCAGATAGGCGGCGACGCTCAACCCCGCCTGCAGATCGCCCCGGAACCAATGCCGCCGATACCCCTGCAGGTTGGCCACGCCCGGCGCCCAGTGCCGCCAGCCGGTGCCGCGACTGCTCATCCGCAGCTATGGGTCGACGCCGCGGCCAGAACCAGGAGTAGCGCCTTCCGGTCCATCGCACGAACCTGACCCGCTGTCGGGACGACATGATCGAACACGGCCGGCTCCCCTCGAGCAGAACTGCTCATCGTGTGAAGCAGGTGCGCACAAACTATCCCGTGGATGGCCGTCCCGCTTAGGGCCGAAAGACCCCGGGAGGCAGACAATCGGCCGTCCTCGTCCCCAGAAGCCCGCCATGACCGACGATGGACCGGTGAGCGCACACATGATGTCGGCGTGGCGGGTGACCTCTCCGGGCCCGCTCACCACGCATCCCGTGGAGTACGTCACCACCGCGGTCACCGAACCCGGTGAGAACGAGGTGCTGGTCGCCGTGACAGCGTGCGGGGTGTGCCGCACCGACCTGCACGTCACCGAGGGTGACCTACCGGTGCACCGTCCACACGTCATTCCCGGACACGAGGTGGTCGGCGAGGTCGTCGGGATCGGCGCCGGCGTCGGGCCGGGTATCGCCGTCGGCGACCGGGTCGGAGTCGCCTGGCTCCGACACACCTGTGGGCGCTGCCGCTTCTGCGCGCGCGGCGCCGAGAACCTCTGCCCGGACTCGCGCTACACGGGATGGGACGCCGACGGCGGCTACGCCGAGTTCGTCACCGCGCCGGCGGATTACGTGGATCCGCTACCGTCCGGCTACTCGGATGCCGAACTCGCCCCACTGTTGTGCGCGGGCATCATCGGGTACCGGTCGCTGCTGCGTGCGCAGCTTCCGCCCGGCGGCCGGCTCGGCATCTATGGCTTCGGCGGCAGCGCCCACATCACCGCTCAGGTGGCCCTCGCGCAGGGGGCAGAGGTGCATGTCATGACCCGGGGCCGGCAGGCGCGCGAACTGGCCCTCGCGTTGGGCGCGGCGTCCGCGCAGGGCGCCGCCGACCCACCGCCGGTGCCGCTGGACGCCGCCATCCTGTTCGCACCGGTCGGTGACCTGGTGCTGCCCGCGCTCGAAGGTCTCGACCGCGGCGGCACCCTGGCAATCGCCGGCATCCATCTCAGTGACGTGCCCGCCCTGAACTATCAACGTCATCTGTTCCAGGAACGACAGATCCGGTCGGTGTCGTCGAACACGCGCGCGGACGCTCGCGAGTTCCTGGCGTTCGCCGCTCAGCACCGTATCGAGGTCACCGCGCTTCCCTACCCGCTGGATCACGCCGACCGGGCACTGGATGACCTCAAGTCGGGGCGGATTGCGGGGGCCGCGGTGCTCCTACCGTGAGAGTCGGGCGACCGCCGAGCGCCACGTCACCGCGGACGAACCACGATCACGGCGCTGCGCGCTCCGTGCGCCACCGCCGAGCCGACCGAACCGAGCAGCAGGCCGGCGAACCCGCCGCGCCCATGGCTGCCGACGATGACCAGCTGAGCCGTCTCCGAGAGCGCGATGAGCTCCTCGGCCGGCTTGCTCTCCACCGCGGTGCGCTCGACAGCGACGTCGGGATAACGCTCCGACCAGCCGGCGAGCCGCTCGGCGAGGGTTTCTTGGGCATCGACGCGGAAATCCTCCCAATACAGTCCGGGTACCGTCGCGCTGCGGTCGAGCCACGCATGCACGGCGATCAGCCCGACACCCCGCCGGGACGCTTCGTCGAAGGCGACCTCGACGGCGAGTTCTGAAGCAGGTGAGCCGTCGACGCCCACCACCACCGGCGCGTCGGCCGGGCGGCCAGATGCCGAAAACTCCTCGTGGACAACGGCAACCGGGCCGTGGGCGTGATGCAACAGGGCAGCGCTCACCGAGCCGAGGACCAGACCCTCGATCTTGCCGAGCCCCCGGCATCCCACCACGACCATCTGGGCGTCCTTGGACATATCCACCAGCGTTGCGGCGGCGCGACCCTCGACCATGCACTGGCGAATGGGGACGCGCGACTCATCGGAAATCCGCTGTGCCGCTGCGCTGACGGCATCGCGCATGATCTCCTCGCCTCGCCGATCCCGCATCTCGACGAAGTCCTCGGGAATGGGTACGTCGATCCAGGCCGCGGCGTCCACCTGAGCCAGCACGTGGACGAGGGTGAGCGGGAGGTCGCGCAGATCCGCATCACGCGCCGCCCACTCCAGGGCGGCCAGTGATGCCGCCGAGCCGTCCACTCCCACGACGACCCCGTGCGGACCTGCCGGTGCACCGGATGATTTCATGTCGATCTCCTTCGCTCTCGGGACGACGATATTGCGGCGCAGCCGGGCGTTCTGGAGGCGTTGGTCACCGCCGTGGTGCCAAAGGGCCCTACTGTGGCGGCGTCGACACGTGGCAACGTGGTGAACGCAGACGCCGCCCACTGCCCGCACAATGGTCACCCGCCCGCGGTCGGCTGCGGGAGGGTTGGACAGCCATGGTGACGGTGTTTCTCGTCGATGACCACGAACTGGTCAGGCGCGGACTGATCGACCTGCTCAGCACCGACCCCGAACTGCAGGTCATCGGCGAGGCCGGCTCGGTCTCTCATGCCTTGGCGCAGATCCCTGCCCTGAGGCCGGACGTGGCGGTGCTGGACGTGCGGTTGCCCGACGGCAACGGTGTCGAGTTGTGTCGTGACCTGCTCGCCCGGATGCCCGATCTGCGCTGCCTCATGCTCACGTCGTTCACGTCCGAGGAAGCCATGCTCGATGCCATTCTCGCCGGGGCCAGCGGCTACGTGGTCAAGGACATCAAGGGCATGGAGCTCGCCCGCGCGATCAAGGACGTGGGGGCCGGCCGGTCACTGCTCGACAATCGTGCCGCCGCGGCGTTGATGGCCAAGTTGCGCGAGTCGGCCGAACAATCCGATCCGCTCTCCGGGTTGACCGCCCAGGAGCGAACACTGCTCGCACTGATCGGCGAAGGCCTGACCAACAAGCAGATTGCCGCCCGGATGTTCCTCGCGGAGAAGACGATCAAGAACTACGTGTCCCGGCTGCTGGCCAAGCTCGGGATGGAACGGCGCGCACAGGCGGCCGCGTTCGTTTCCCGACTGAACCAGCCGTCGCACCCCACCGAGTGATCGGCCGGGGTCCGGCGGCGTTCGGGGCCGAATGACCCTTCCCTCGGGCGGCGGCGCGTCATAGGTTGGCAGTGCCGGGCGCCACGATGGGCGGCGCGGCCCACCCTGAGGAAAGGGATCGACCGATCATGGGCGGATCATTGGACGCGGGCATCGTGGTGGGTGTCGACGGCTCCCCGTCGTCGGAGACGGCGCTGCGCTGGGCGGCCGCCGAAGCGGCCCTTCACGACTCGGCGTTGACCATCGTCTACGCGGTTGCGCCGATCCTCGGCACCTGGCCGGTGCTGCCGCCGCCGGACGGATTGCTCGACTGGCAGCAGGATCTCGGCGCGCGTCTTCTCGATGATGCCGAGAAGGTCGCCAAGGAGATCACCCACGGCGCCGTCCGGGTGACGACGGCGTTCAGTTCGGCCGCACCTGCGGCCACCCTCGTCGAGCACTCCAAGCACGCCGGCATGGTGGTGGTGGGAAATCGTGGGCGGGGCGCCTTGTCGCGGACCTTTCTCGGCTCGGTCAGCACCGCACTGGTGCACCGGGCCCATTGCCCCGTCACCGTGACCCACGATGAACAGCTGCCGCCGCGTGACTCGCAGGATCCGGTCGTGCTGGGCTTCGACAGCTCCGCGGCATCCACATCTGCCATCGCGCTGGCCTTCGAGGAGGCGCAGCGGCGTCGGGTGGAACTCGTTGTACTGCACGCCTGGTGGTCACCGGGCGCCTGGGAACTCCCCCGATTCGACTGGGATGACCTGCGACCGGACGTCGAACGAGAGGTTTCTGCCGAGCTGGTGGACTGGCAGAAGCGCTACCCCGCCGTGGCGGTCCGTCGCGTCGTCGTGCTGGACCAGCCCGCGCGCCACCTCGTCGAACAGGCGGAGACGGCACAATTGGTCGTCGTCGGCAGCCGCGGATACGGCGCGGTGGCGAGCACCCTGCTGGGCTCGGTCAGTTCCGCCGTCGTTCAGGCGGCTCGGGTTCCGGTGATCATCACGCGAGGCTGAGATCTGTCATCTACGGCCCTCGCCGTCCCCGGGGTGCTTCTCTGCGCGGTGGCCGCCGCTCGTCGATGTCACCGCAACGCTTCACCGCTGGTGAGGTCGAGTGCGATGTCGACAAGCAGGTCCTCCTGGCCACCGACCATCCCGCGGCGGCCGGCCTCCTCGAGCAGTGTGCGCGCGTCGATGTCGTAGCGTTCCGCAGCCGCCTCCGCGTGACGCAGAAAACTCGAGTAGACGCCGGCATAGCCCAGCGTCAGGGTCTCGCGGTCCACCCGGACCGGTCTGTCCTGCAAGGGTCGGACCAGGTCGTCGGCGGCGTCCTCGAGAGCGTGCAGGTCGCAGCCATGATGCCAGCCCATGCGGCCGGCGGCGGCGATGAACACCTCCAACGGCGCATTGCCCGCACCGGCACCCATCCCGGCCAGCGAGGCATCGACCCGGTTGGCACCGCACTGCACCGCGACGATCGAGTTCGCCACCCCCAGCGACAGATTGTGGTGGGCATGAATGCCGACCTCAGTTGTCGGCGAAAGGCTTTGACGCAACGCATCGACTCGCTCGGCCACGTCACGCATCGTCATCGCGCCGCCGGAGTCGACAACATAGACACAGCTTGCGCCGTAGCTCTCCATCAACGTGGCCTGCCCCGCCAGCTCGTCGGGGGTGGTCAGGTGGCTCATCATCAGGAATCCGACGGCGTCCATGCCGAGTTCGTGTGCGGCGGCCAGGTGTCCGGCGGAAATGTCGGCTTCGGTGCAATGAGTAGCCACCCGAACCACGCTCGCACCGGCCCGGTGGGCATCTTTGAGGTTTCGGACGGTGCCGATCCCCGGCAGCAGCAATGTTGCCACCCTGGCGCGCTCCACCACTCCGGCAACGGCTTCGATCCATTCCAGGTCAGTATGCGCACCGAACCCGTAAGTGCACGTCGAGCCGGCGAGTCCGTCGCCGTGGGCGACCTCGACGGAATCCACCCCGGCGTCATCCAGAGCGGTGGCGATGCCTTTGACCTGCTCGATGGAGTACTGGTGACGAACGGCATGCATCCCGTCACGCAGCGTGACATCGCTGATGTACAGATCGTGCGTCATGACCGGGTTCCGGCAGTTCGGCTGGCGTGCAGGGCGATCCGCTCAGCGGTGGCTT
Source organism: Mycolicibacterium frederiksbergense (assembly GCA_030499155.1). GTDB lineage: Bacteria > Actinomycetota > Actinomycetes > Mycobacteriales > Mycobacteriaceae > Mycobacterium > Mycobacterium frederiksbergense_A. The sequence goes on from JAUKNU010000001.1 coordinate 5,741,640, forward strand.
TGGCTGCCGATGTCATGATGTCGAGGTTCCCGGCATACTCGGGCAGATAGTGGGCTGCGCCGGCGACTTCGAGAAGCACGGTGACCCGGGTGCCGGTGAACTTCCCTGTTTCCGGAATGAACAGCGGACTGTCGGCGGCAAATGTCTCGAACTGCACTCGCTGCTTGAGCCGGTAACCGGGAACATACTCTCGCACCTGGTCGATCATCGCCTCGACCGACCGCTCGATCGCGCCGTGATCGGCGTCTCCGTCGACAAGGCAGTAGACGGTGTTGCGCATCAACACCGGCGGATCGGCGGGAATGAGGACCATGAGCGCCCGCCCGCGTTGCGCTCCCCCGACGGCCCGCAGTGCGGCGGCAGTGGTCTCGGTGAACTCGTCGATGCTGGCCCGAGTCCCCGGACCGGCGGACTTCGCCGAGATCGAGGAGACGATCTCGGCGTAGGACACGATGCCCACCTGTGCAACCGCGGCAACGATCGGCACCGTGGCTTGTCCGCCACAGGTCACCATGTTGAGGTTCGGGGCGTCGAGGTGTTCATCGAGGTTGACTGCCGGCACGCAGTAGGGCCCGATGGCCGCCGGGGTCAGATCGAGGACGCGCACCCCGGTGTCCTTGAGCGTGGCCCAGTTCGCCCGGTGTGCGCCGGCGGAGGTGGCGTCGAAGACGAGCTTGATGTCACCGAAGTTCGGCATCGCAAGCAGGCCGTCGATTCCGTCGGCCGTGATGGCGGCGCCCATCCGTTGGGCTCGAGCGAGCCCGTCGGATTCCGGGTCGACGCCGACCATCACGCCCATCGTCAGTGGGCCGTCGCTGCGCAGGATCTTGATCATCAGGTCGGTGCCGATGTTGCCCGAGCCGATGATGGCAACCGGCCACTCTTGTTGCGGTTCCATGCTTTTCCTCAGGTGAAGGTCAGCGACACTGTGCCCAGACCGCTGATGGTGGCCGTCGCGGTATCTCCGGGGTGGACGAACGCGGCGGCGGTGAACGACCCCGACATGACGAACTGGCCGGGTGACAGTTTCGTGCCGAATGGGGCGAGCGCGTTGGCCAGCCAGGCCACCGCCGCTGCCGGGTCACCGAGTACCGCCGAACCCAGACCGGTGTCGACCTCGGCCCCGTTGAGGCACAAGGTCGCTCGGGCAGCAGCGAGTTCGACGCCCTGGCTGTAGGGCACCCAGTCACCCAGGACCACCGCACCGGAGCTGGCGTTGTCCGCGACGGTGTCGCGCAGCGTGAGCTTCCAGTCGGCGATGCGGCTGTCCACGACTTCGAGCGCTACTGCGACCGCCTCGGTCGCGCTCCGCACGTCGTCGATGGTCACCTCCGGCCCGGACAGTGGTTCGCGAAGGAGGAAGGCGACTTCGGGCTCGACGCGGGGTGCGCAGAACTGTGCGCACCGCACGGCGGCCCCGTTGGGCACCACCATGCTGTCGAGGATGTAACCGAAGTCGGGTTCGTCGACACCGAGCAGATTCTGCATCGGTGTCGACGTCAGTCCGATCTTGTGCCCCACCCAGGTTCGGCCGGTTGCCAGTCGACGGGCCAGGTTCAGCTGCTGAATCGCGTAGGCGTCGGCGAGGTCCATCCCGGGATAGCGTTGCGTCAGCTGACCGATTGGGGTCACGTCGGCATCAGCCGCTGCGAGCACGTCGGCGGCTTGCTCAATTTGGTCGCGTGTCAGGGTCATCACCGCTCGTTCTCTTCGATCATCCGCATGGCCGTTTCGTACAGCGTGTTCCCGTGCAGGGTGAACAAGGACACCAGATCCACGGTGTCACCGCCGATTTCCTTGGCGATGAACAGGCCGTCTGCACCGGCGATGGCGTACGTCGCCAATTGATCGACCTGCGCCTCGGACAGCCCTAGCGCCAGTTCCCGAAGGCTCGACGACAGCGCTTCGTGCGCCTGCTCGCGAACCTGGATGAACCGCGCGCGCGCCCGCGGTTCCACGGGCCGGCGCTCCAGCGTCAGCATGAGGCCGAGGCGTAGGAAGTCCGGTGAGTCCATCACCGCCTTCGCCGTGCCCACCGCGACCTCCATCAGACGTTCCCGGGCCACGACGTCCTCGGGTAGCTGCCACACCTTCAGCCAGTGCTCGAAGCTGCGTTCGATCACAGCCGCAATCAGGTCGTCCTTGTCTTTGAAGTGCCAGTAGATCGAACTGGCCGGCAGTCCGCACTTGGCGCTCACCGCACCGATGCTGGTCCCCTCGTAGCCACGCTCCGCCGCGATCTCGGTGGCCGCGTCGAGAATACGGTTGCGCGACAACTCGCCATCCGCTCGTCGCGGGCGACGCTTGGGCTTGTCTGGCGTGGCCATCTTCTCCCTACCTCTTGACTCTGTAGTGATCACTACATTACCGTAGCGATCACTACAGGACAAGTCCCCGGTCAACGCGGACACGGCAGACAGCTGAGAACAGCCATGAATGACTCGTCGACCTATGACGTGGCGATCGTCGGTTACGGACCGGTGGGTGCCACCGCGGCCAACTTGTTGGGCCAGATGGGCCGCAACGTCGTGGTGGTGGAGCGCGACCCCGACATCTACTTCCGCGCACGCGCCATCTCCACCGATGAAGAGGTGGTGCGGATCTGGCAGCAGGCGGGGCTGGCAGACCGGCTCAACGCCGACATGCAACCCGGTGCGGGTGCGAGCTTCGTCGACGCCAAGGGCAAGGAGTTCGTGAAGCTGCTACCCATCGACCGGGGCAACGGGCACCCGCCGCAGCAGTTCATCTATCAGCCTGCGGTGGACAAGGTCCTGCGCGAAGGGGTCGACCGTTTCCCCAACGTCGCGATCCTGCTGGAACACGAATGCCTGCGCCTCATCCAGCACCCGGACGGCGTCGAGTTGATGCTCGCCGACCTGACCACAGATCAGTTCAAGCGCGTCCGCGCCTCCTATGTGATCGCCGCCGACGGGGGTTCGAGTTCGATTCGCGGACAACTGGGGGTCGGTTTCGGCGGCCGCACCTTCTCGGAGCGCTGGATCGTGATCGACACCAAGGTGCTCCAGGAGTGGCCCGGCCATGACCGGCTCCGATTCCACTGCAACCCTGCCCGGCCCACCGTCGACTGCCCCACTCCCCTGGGGCATCACCGCTGGGAATTCCCGGTTCGCACCGAGGAAGACGAGAAGAATCTGCTCAGTGACGACGCCATGTGGGATGTCCTGTCCGCTCAGGGAATCACCGAGGCACATGTCGAGATCATCGGATTCGCCTGCTACAACCACCACGTCCGGTTCGCCGAACGGTGGCGGGTCGGCCGAGTTTTCCTCGCCGGCGACGCAGCACATGCGATGCCACCGTGGATCGGCCAGGGTATGTGCGCCGGCGTCCGCGACGTGGCCAATCTCTGCTGGAAACTCGACGCTGTGCTGTCCGGCTCGCTGCCCGAAACAGTGCTCGACACCTATCAAGCCGAGCGACTGCCCCATATCAAGGAGGTCACCGGCCGCGCGGTCAAGACGGGAAAGCTCATCGTCGAGCGCAATCCACTGCGGGCCGCGGTGCGCAACCACTTCTTCCGCACCGCGGGCAAGATGCCCTACTTCAACGACTGGCTGCGCGATCATCGCTGGCTACCTGACGCGCGATATCGCGGAGGGCTGCTGGCGCGCAACGGTAACGACGCCGTCGGCTGGCTCATTCCGCAACCCTGGGTCACCGACGAGAACGGCGATCGGGTTCGCCTCGATGACGTCATGGGCGGCCGGTGGACGATCCTGCATACCGCGCCGACGGCCCCGTGCCCCGCATGGCGATCCGCCGGCGTGCCCGTGGTGAGAATCGCCCCACGCGGTAGCGCTCCGGCCGCCGATTGCGTCGTCGATCGTGACGGAACGCTGACCCGCTGGCTTGAGAAGAAGAAGGCATCCACCGTCGCCGTGCGGCCCGACGGATTCATCTTTGCCGCCGGCGGCAAGCACCCACTTCCCCCACCGCCGGCCGGATTCACCATCCCGACCATCCATCGAGTCAAGGACCACGCATGACCAGAGTCGAATCTGAGCACACCATCCGCGTCAAAGGCGCAGACATATTCGTCGCCGATACCGGTGGAGACGGCCCGCCCGTGGTCATGCTGCACGGTGGCGGTCCCGGCGCGTCCGGAGTGTCGAACTACTCGCGCAACATTGATGCCCTCGCTGGCTCGCACCGCGTGATCGTCCCGGATATGCCCGGCTACGGCCGTTCGGCCAAACACGTCGATCACCGCGATCCTTTCGGATACCTGGCCGACATGATCCGGGGCCTGCTCGACGAAATGGGCATTGCGAACGCGCATGTGATCGGCAACTCGTACGGGGGCGCAGCGGCCCTTCGACTGGCCCTCGACACCCCGCACCGCGTCGGCAAACTCGTCCTGATGGGGCCGGGAGGCATCGGCACTACGCGAGGTCTGCCCACCGAAGGGTTGAAGAGCCTGCTGTCCTACTACGGCGGCGAGGGTCCCAGCCGGGAAAAGCTGACGGCATTCATCCGCACCTATCTGGTCTATGACAGTGCGGCCGTCCCTGACGAGCTGATCGACCTACGCTATGCGGCCTCGATCGATCCGGAAGTGGTGGCACATCCTCCCCTGCGACGGCCGAAGGGGCTGCGGACACTCTGGCGGATGGATCTGACCCGCGACACGCGGCTCCGGCACCTGAACAATCCGACCCTGGTGCTGTGGGGCCGCGACGACAAGGTCAACCGCCCTTCCGGCGGGCCACTCCTGCTCAACTTCATGCCGAACGCGGAGCTCGTGATGACATCACACACCGGGCACTGGATGCAGTGGGAACGCGCCGAGTTGTTCAACCAGCTCGTCACCGAATTCCTCGGCACCGATTCGCGATTGGCGTTCAAATGACCACGACCACAGACGTCTTCGGCAAAGTTCATCTCGGTTATCTGGTGATCGAGACCGAGAAATTCGACGACTGGCGACGATTCGGCCGCGATGCCATCGGCATGCACGTCGATGAGACACTCCCCGACGTGATCCGGTTCCGGCTCGACGACAACGAATGCCGCTTCCTGCTGCAGCGGGGTTCAGCCGAGGACACCACGGCATTGGGCTGGCAGATCGATGATCACGCCACGTTCGACACCATCGAGGCGCGCATCCGCAGTCACGGTGTGCCGGTGACCGAGGGGGCCGCGGAGGAGGCCGCGCTGCGAGGCGTCGAGCGGTTTGTCCGGTTTCCCGGGCCCAACGGTTTGATTCAGGAGATGTTCGTCAACGCTCGAAGGTCCACTTACCCAATGCATGTGGAGAATCACGGCGGATTCGTCACCGGCGTCTTCGGTATGGGACACGTGGCGATCGCGACCAGCAAGCCGCACCAGATGCGTGGCTACTACAGCACGGTGTTCGACGCCCGACTCAGTGATTATATCGACGAGACGATCAACGGACTGAAGTTCAAGATCCGCTTCCTGCGGGTCAACGAGCGCCATCACACCGTCGCCATCGCATCGGTGAACCGGCTGCCGCTCAACCCGATCCGGACCCGCGTCCAGCACTGCAACGTCCAGGTCGCCGAACTCGACGACATGACCCTCGCCTATCAACGGGTCAAGCAACTCGGCTTCGACATGGCCCTGGCGGTCGGCCAGCACACCAACGACAAGGAACTGTCGTTCTACGCCGTCAGCCCGTCGGGCTTCGAGTGGGAAGTCGGCTGGAACCCGATCGTCGTCGACGAGTCGACCTGGGAGCCAACCACCCATCACGGCATCAGCATCTGGGGCCACACCCCGGAAGGGCAAACGATCATCGACACCCTCGAGCGGTTCAAGACCGGCGTCCAATCGGTGTGGCGTCCCGAGGACGCCGTGCTCGCACTCGCCGGTTCCGGCATCGCCGACGACTGAGCAGGAGGGCATCTGACGCCCGCGGACCACAAAGGGCGCTACGCGCAATTATCGGCAGCCTTCCGCATCCGAACCCGACGACCTCACCCGGCAGGTGCGCAGCGAGCTCAACAAACCCATCCAGGAACGCACGCCGAGCTGACGAACGCCCGAGCAAGTAAAAGTCAGCACTGACTGCACTCTTCGGAAACTCGGCTACCATGCCGAGATGACGACTGTCGACCCGCCCACCCGCAAGTCGCAAGCGAGCCGGCGTGCCAGCAGCCAAGCGCTCATCCTTGACGCCGCCGTCGATGTCTTGGTGGAACTCGGCTACAGCAGCACAACCACCGTGGCCATTCAGGAGCGCGCCGGGGTTACCCGCGGCAGACTACTGCACCATTTTCCCTCCCGCGACGCCGTGCTGGTCGCCGCTGCGCATCACCTTGCCGGCGAGCGGATAGCCGAGATGGAGAGCTGGTTCGAACGCACCGACGACCCCGACCCCGGCGGATGGGAACGGATCGACACCGCAATTCACCAATTGTGGAACACCTTTCGTCAGCCCTACTTCTGGGCCGCGATGGAACTGTGGTCGGCCGCACGCACCGACATGGCGCTGCGCGACGAGGTTGCCACTGCCGAGCGCCGACTCGGACGTGCGATCCAGAGCGTGATCGCCACGATGTTCGGGCCGGTGCACAGCAGTCACCCACAGTTCGACACCGTGCGCGACCTGCTATTCAGCAGCATGCGCGGTGTCGCCCTCACCTATACCTTCATGGAACGCGATCCCGAGACAGATCCGCATCTCGGGCTCTGGAAGTCGATCGCCCACCACTTCCTCCTCGAAGACCAAAACGAACTATAAACAGTCACACTCGACTGTTACTGTGGACTCGACACAGAAGGAGTGCAGATGTCGACCACGGATGCGCCGCCCGCCAATCCCCCGGTGCCGCGAACTCAAGACCACATGACCCACGATGTGTGGCTGCCGGACGAAATCATCGAGCTACGCATGGAGGCGCGGTCCGCCGTCGAGAAGCGGCTGGCGCCGTTCGCCCGCGAGATCGGGCAACGTGAAGAATCTGCCGACAGCTTCCCCTGGTCCGCATTCCGCGGTCTCGCCGATGAGGGGATGTTCGCTGTTCCGTTCGGGTCCGAGTACGGGCGCGGATTGCAGCACCCGATGCTCGGCACCTGCACCGTCACCGAAGAGATCGCGTATCACTCGTCCTCCATGGCCGGCGTCTACGACGGCCAATGCATCCTGGTACCACAGACACTCACCTACGCATCCGAGGAACTGCGCAGACAGCTGATCCCGGAGCTGATCAGCGGACAGACCGCGTTCTCCTTCGCCACCACCGAGCCGGAGACCAGTTCAGACCTCACCGCCGAGCGCATGCACACCGTGGCCGAGGACACCCCGGCGGGCTATGTGGTCAACGGCCGCAAGCGGTGGATCACAAACAGTATCGTGGCGGGCTGGGTGTCGGTGCTGGTGCGTGCCGGCGCCGGTAGCGACCGAGCGACGATGCTGCTGATCGACCTGTCGTCACCGGGCGTACGGATCGGCGTGCCGGACCTGAAGATGGGGCACCGCGGACAGATCACCGCTGACGTCATTTTCACCGACGTTCTTGTCCCGCATGCCAACCTGCTCGGCCACGCAGGAAACGGCCTCAGCGTGGCGCTATCGGCGCTCGTGCGCGGCCGCGTCGGCATCGGCGCCGCGGGTGTCGGTGTCGCCCAGGCCGCCCTGGATCTCGCCGTCGCACGCCTGCGCACCCGCCACGTCTTCGGCGGACCACTAGGTGCGATGCAACATTGGCAGTTCACGATGGCCCAGCGGGCCACCGAAATCGAATGCGCCCGCACTCTTTACCAGAAGGCCGCCACCCTGCTCGACCGCGGCGACCGCAATGCCGAACCCGAAGCCGCAATGGCCAAGGCCTACGGCACCCGCTTGGCCAACGACCTGATCCGCGACGCGATACAGATCCACGGCGCTCTCGGTTTCGCCCGCCAGGTGGGCGACACCGGAGAATCGGTCCGGCTGGAAGAGATGTATCGCGACGCCAAAATTCTCGAGATCTTCGAAGGCGCCAATGAACTCCAGCAGTGGATCGTCGCGCGGCAACTGATCGGTCGGGACGTCACCGGCTGACAGCACTGCGCAATGCAGCGCCCCGGCCAACCAAAACACGCTGCGCGTTCAAGCGCCGATATTCGTGCGCTGCCCGGTGATCGACGCGCAGTAGGCTGACTGCGGGCGTCAATTGCACGGGCGGCGAGGGGGCCAGATGTCTGAGGTGCGGGTTGTTGCCGAAGACCTTCAGGTATCCGCAGCGACAGTCGATGCGCACGCGGACAGCGTTCGCGCGCGGTACGCGGCTGCCGACGCGCGGTTCGAGGGCGCGCAGAAGGGGCTACCTACAAGGTCTGCAGCCGCACTCGGTGCAGCCGTCGCCAAGTGGCAGGCCGACAGCACCGCCATGATCACTCGGATGATCGGCGGCAGCACCGGCCTACGCAGCGGCGCCACGGCCTATGTCGCTGTAGATGAGGACGCAGCGGTCGCGGTCGAGTCGGCCGGCAACCAGATCCGGCCCGAGGACATGGGGCTCTAGTTCAGCGGCCGGCGTGGATGTCATTCGTCGAGGACCACAAAGGTGTTTTTCGTGGCGTCGACGTCATCCTTGGACCAATTCCGCCAGGCGGGTGCGTAATTCGTCGCGACGGATGTCACCGTCGATGCGTTCGACAATCGCGACCAGCACGGCGACGACGGCCAAGGCTCCGGGATCGGTGGTGCCGATCGCCCGTTCGCCGACGTAGCTGGATCGGCCGCGCTTGCCGACCATGGTGCTGGTGGCGATCGCACCGGCCAGCGCGGCTTCCAGTGCGTCGTCGTCGAGCCGGGCGCGTGCGGTGTCGCCGTCCCACCCGGCCGGAACGAGTGCGTCCACCATCGTGCGGTCGCCGACCCGCGCCCCACCCGCCCGGGTGATGGCCTCGACGCCGTCGCGCAACCCTTGTACGACAGCACCGGCATCGGTGGCGACCGCAGTGGCGATGCGGACCAGGACGAGGCCGAACAGCGGACCGCTGGAACCACCGACGTCCTCGGAAAAGGCGGTGGCCAGAGATTTCAGATCAGCGGCCAGGTCCGCATCCGCTCCGGTACCGCGGCGGACCGCTGCCTGCAGCGCATTGTCGAGGTTGGTGCCGATGTCACCGTCCCCGGCTCGCCGGTCGAGATCATTCAGGGGTTCCCTGATTTCGGCGATGTCATCGGCCAGCTGCCGCAGCCACGCCGAGGGCTCGCCGGCGCTCGGCTCATCCACTTCACCGATGACCGTGGTCGCGGCGAGCACCGGCGACGGTAGCGAGGTGGTGGCGTGCGGAGCACACCAGTCGGTCAGCCACTGCTCGTCGCTCACGGCCGTGACGGTGATCGAGTAGCCGGCCATATCGAGGGCCGAGACGTACGTGCCTGCGACTGCGCTGCGCAGCACCACATCACGTTCGGCGAGTACCCGTTCGACCTCCGCCAGCACGTGCAGCAACTCGAGATCACCGGTGCCGCCCAGCCCGTTGACGAGAACAAGAACTCCGTGCTCGTCGACGTCGAGACTGTCGAGCAGCTCGCCGACCATCCGGCTGACGAGCTCGTTGAGCGGGGGCTGCGGGATGGACTCGCGGGCCGCCTCACCGTGGATGCCGACGCCGTATTCCAATGTGCCCGGCGCGACGTCGAATGCCGGACGGTCCGACCCCGGGACGGTGCCGGCGCGCTGGGCCACCGCCAGCGAGCGCGACGCCGCCACCACACCCTGGCCGAGTGCGACGAGATCTTCCAAGGAAAGTCCGCGGTCGGCGGCCGCACCAAGGATCTTCTCGACGATCACCGTCGCCCCGGTGCCACGCCGTCCGACTTCCTGCCCCTCTGAACCCAGATCGTCATCGACCAGCACCCGGTCGACCGCCACCCCGTCTGCCCGCAGGCGTTCGGCCGCGATCGCGAAGTTCAGCACGTCGCCGGTGTAGTTCTTCACGATGTGAACGACGCCGCCGCCGCGGGCGACCTTGGTGCTGGCCGCGTGGATCTGACGATTGTGCGGCGAGGTGAACACCTCCCCCGGGCACACCGCATCCAGGCCACCGCGGCCGAGGAAGCCCGCGTGCATCGGTTCGTGGCCGGCACCGCCGCCGCTGACGAGCCCGACCTGCCGGGTCGGCGCCGGGTCCAGCGCCCAGGCGTACACGGGGTCGCGCTGTACCCCGACGCGGCTGCCACCGGTCAGCGCGAGCGCGGCCAGTGCATGCTGGGACGCCGATGAAACGTCGGCGTAGAAGTTGGTCGACACAAGGATGGTCCTTCCGGTCGTGCAGCCAGGAATCGACTCGTCACCAGTATTCGGGCGACCAATCACCACCCGACGGTACCGATCACCGTCGCCCCCCAAGGGTCAACTGGATCAGTGCGGGCCCGGCGTCGTACGGGACCCACAGCCCTGCCAGACGGTCTGCACCAATCGATGAACCGCGGCGTCGTCCAGTGGCGGCATCCCGAACATCAACCGGTAGTACGGCGGGGACACAAGAGCGTCCACGGCGACCTCGATGTCGACGTCGGCAGGTAACTCCCCGCGGCTGACGGCACCGCGCAGGGTGTCGGCCACGGCTGCGCGACGCGGGGTGATCCACTGGTCGCGCAGTGCGCGCTCGATCGCGGGATCGAATCCAGACGCCGCGATGACGTTGCGCAGCAGCGGCCCGACGGACGGATCGGCGAGGATGCCGAACAGAGCACTGACGTGATGGACGACCGCCCCGACCGACGTGCTGCCTGACGGGCGCGTGATGGATTCGCGCACCGAATCGAGCAGACCCTCCAACACGATTGCCGCCGCCGACGGCCACCACTTGTAGATCGTCGTGCGGCTCACTTCCGCGCGCTTGGCGATGGCGTCGATCGTCGCGGCCGCGGGCCCCCCGGCCAATGCCAACTCCGCGGCGGCGGTGAGGACTGCGTGGCGGGCAGCTTCGCTGCGCGGTCGACCCCGTTGAGCGCCGCCACGCGCCGTGTCAGGACCGGAAGCCATTCTCCCAGCCTATTGCAGCGCCCGCTCGGATCCTGCGACCGCGATGACCAGACACACCGCGGCGGCGACCACCCCGAACCCGAACATCACCGGATAGCTCAGTGATCGCGACAGGAACGCGAGCGCCGCGGGGACCGCAAACCCGAGATAGCTCAAGCAGTAGAACACCGCGGTCAGGCCCGCCAGGTCGTCAGGTCCCGCGATGCGCTGGATCTCCTGAAGACCGGCAAGCAGGGCCATTCCATATCCAGCGCCGAGCACCGCGGCCGCGACGAGCGCCGCCCACATCGTCAGTACCGTGGCAGCCCACCCGGCAAGACCCATACCCACGATGACCAGGCCCAGCGCAGCGACCACGCCAGCGCGGCCGGCCGTGACGATGTTGCGGCCGATGTGCTGAGCCGCGAATCCCACACCCAGAGCGACGACGCACAGCAGAGCAGAGAAAGCGATGGGTGCCGCGGCGGCACGTTCTGACATCAGCGCAGGAAGTACTGCGTACGCCGAAGCGCCTGCACCGAAGACCCACGGGGCGAGCGGCACGACCACGAACAGGAAACGTCGGTGCGAGGCCCCCTGCACAACAAGGTCGGTCCACCACGGGCGGGCCGAGGTGCTGCGGACACGCGACTCGGGAACACCGAGAAGAAGAACCGCTGCGGCCAGCGCCATCACCGCGTTGATCGCGTACGGCAGCACTGTGGGCGCGGGTCCCCATTCGGCGAGCGTGCCCGCAACACCGGCGCCGAGGCCGAAACCCGCTGTCAGGCTCATGGCGGCGCGCCGGGCGCCGGCGTTTCCATGCTCCCCCGGAGCGCTTGATAGTTCCTTGATCCAACTGCCACCGACGGCCATCGCAAGACCAAGTGCCAGTCCGCTGAACACCCGGCCCACACCGAGCGCCACAGCGGATTCCGCACCGCCCGCCAAGATCAGCGAACCCACCGCAGCGAGTACCGGTGCAGGAAGCATGAGCGGGCGACGCCCGAAGCGATCCGACAGCGGGCCACCCACGAGCAGGCCGGGCACGATCCCGAGGACATACGCGAAAAGCAGTAGATCGACGGTGACCGCGGAGAAGCCGCCTTGAGCGCGGTACATCACCAATAGCGGAGTGAATTCGTTACCGCCCCATGCGATCGCGAACGTCGCCGACGCGACGGCCAGCCAGTCCCGGGCGCCTCCTGAGCCGACACGGTCGGCTGAGGTCTCCTTGGCGGGCGCGGTCATCACACGACCCGGCATTTACTGAACATATTGTCCACTATATCGGGGGGCACTCTCGGCGCGGACACCGGTGGCGTCGTTGACGTGAAACATATTCTGCCCCTTTGGTTTCACCAGTCACGCGGCAGCCGGAATTGTCGGTGGTAGCACGTATGTTCGATATATGACATCGGACCTGGCCGCTGCGGTCAGCGCCTACACCGCGAGTGTGGACGCGCTGCTGGCCGCCGACGTCGATGCCTGCTCACACCGGGACCTGCTCACCGCGTTCGTCGATGTCGAGACGACCACGCAACGAGTCCCGATGCTCCAGTACGCGATCTTGGCCCGCCTGCAACGCGAAGCCGCTCCCGCCGAGTTGGGCGCGACCTCCTGGACGAAACTGCTCACACTGCGCACCCGGATGAGCAAGGGCCGCGCCCACAAACTCCTCACCCGCGCCACCCAACTGGCACCGCGGCGAACACTGCAGGGCCAAGACATGGCGCCCGAGTGGGAACACACCGCCGCCGCGCTGTCGCGCGGCGCTTTCGGCGAGGAACATCTCGAGGTGATCCGCAAGTTCTTCAACGCGTTGCCCGCCACCGTCGACCCGATCACCCGCTCCCAAGTCGAGCAGTCACTGGTCACGGCCGCCGCCGACCTGGACCCGCACTCGTTGACCGTCCTGGCGATCCACCTGCTGGCCCTGCTGCACCCCGACGGCGAGGAACCTGCCGACGCCGCCGCACGCAAAGCCGGCCTGCACCTGGGCTCCCAACAACCCGACGGCCTGAGCTACCTATCGGGGTGGGTCACCCCGAAATTGCGCGCCATGGTCGAACCCATCCTCGCCAAATTCTCCGAACGCGGCCGCCACCCCGAGCCCGAGCCCGAGCCCACAGAAGCGCAACCGCCACTGTTTGACGACCCCGAGCCCAAACCGGAACCCGAAGTCGAACGCCCTGCCAGCGAGGACAATCCGTCTCCTCCGCAACACGAGGACCCGCCCCCGCCGCCGCTGGATGCCCAGTGGCGCAGCAAGGCCCACTACCTCCACGACGCCGTCGAAGCCGCCTTCGACCTGCTGCTGCGCTCCCAGACCCTGGGCCGACTCAACGGACTACCCACCGCTGTGGTGATCACCACGACCCTGCAAGAACTCCACGCCGGCGCCGGATACGCCGTCACCGGCGGCGGGTCCGTGCTCCCCATGCGCGATCTGATCGCGATGGCCGCCGCCGGGGCCTACCACTACCTCGCCGTCTTCGACGGTCACACCTCCATGGCCCTGCACCTGGGCCGCGCCCAACGCTGCGCCACCGGAGCCCAGAAACTCGCACTGTTCGGCCGCGAACGCGGCTGCACCTGCCCCGGCTGCGACGCCGCGTTCTACGACACCCAGGCCCACCACGGCCACAAAGACTGGAAACACGGCGGACAGACCAACATCGACGACCTCACACTGGCCTGCGGCCCCGCAAACCAGATGATCGAAGACACCGGCTGGAGCACCCGACGCCGCCCCGACGGCCGCTTCGAATGGATCGACCCCACCACTGACCGAGCCCATCTCAACAACCTGCATCACCCCGAACGCCTCCTCGCGCCCCGAGAAGACGACCCGCCTCCCTAGAACAACGCGCCCAACCCGCGCAACGCACGCGGTACAGCTCCGGATCATCTATCCGGGTGCTTGCCATCGTTTCCGGACCGCGGCTATGGCCCGCATGGCAATTCGATGGGGTTGACCGTTCGCCAGGTCGATGATCGAGTCCGCGACCGCCCAGGACATCTTGCCGTCGCTCATCGAGACCATTTGTGCAACACTCTGGTAGGCGGCCATGCCGACGAACATCGCGACCTCGCGGTCATTGGTGGCCGTCTTCCTGGCCTGCCGGGCGACGACGCGGTTGAGCAGCCGCCCGATTCGTGACGCGGCGAGTTCCTGCAGGGTTGACTGACGGGTGAAATGCGGATGCGAGGGTGGGGGGACCTCAGCCGCCGGCACGGGCGGCGGCGCGGGCACCAATTGGGTTCCCACGGCGGGAAGGTCGGAGTATCCGACGATGCCTGGCCGCGCAGCCACGACGGCCGGAATGGCGTTGACGACCGGCATGGCCGTGATCACCGAGCCGATGCCGACCATCTCGTCCATGGTCATCGAGCCGAATTCCGGCAGCACTCCGGCTCGCAGGGTGACGTTCGGGTGGCCGCGGATTTCGATCTCGTAGGCCATTGCGATGTTCCACGCCGGGGTGAGGTGGGGGGTGATCGTCCACTTCACGGCGGTCTCGACAACGTCCAACCCACCGGCCGAGCCGATCCAGCGTGCGTAGATGCCGGCAACGGTACCTGCCCGAACATCACGCGCGGTAATATCGAGATCTTCTGCTGCGTAGGCGAACTCGACATCGCACCGAATGCCGTCGAGGGCGAGGCCAAGCAGGTCGGCCAGCGCCTCGCAGGTGTCGCCGAACGGGATGGTGGCGTGCTCGATGTCTGCTTCGTGGTTCGCGTCACCCGCCGGACGCCCCCAGCCCAGCTCGTCCTGGTTCGCGTCCCCGGCCCAGGGCCCGATGTCGAAAGACTCCACGATGCTCACGTAGTTGGCGGTACGGCACACGTTGGTCGCGATCGACGCCAAATACTGCACGTAGCCCGGGTTCACGCCGCTGCCGAACATACTGACACCACCTTCGACGGCGGCGGCCTCGATCCGCGCACGACTCTCCTCGCCGTACGCACGGCCGGTCATGAAGTGTGCAGTCGTCGCGACATTGATGCCTGCACGAAGCAGCGTCTCCAGATGGTCGATGTCGGGATGCAACGGCATATAGACAACGCAGTCTGGCTTCAGCGCGAGGATCTCGCCGATGTCATTGGTCGCCGCGATACCAAGTCTGCGGTCGAGCCCGCACAGCTCGCCGAGGTCCTTACCGACCTTGTCAGCGCTGTAGGCGAATACGCCGACCAGTTCCAGCCCGGGGCGTTCGAGAATGCCCCGGACCGCCTCACGCGAGATGTTTCCGGTGGTCCACTGCACCAGGCGAATCGGGGCGGCTGTCACGGAGCACTCCAGGGTCTAGCGCGGAGGAGATCAGGTAGGGCGGCACGTCACACGGAGCCTACATACATCCTCTTCGGCGCATAGTCCTTTACAGAAGACGCATTCTCTGTAAACATGTCGCCAAGTGCATTCACTGGACATACCGTCCAGCGAGATGGATGGAGCCACGACATGTCACCGGGTCCCCAACCTGCGGTCTACGACGCCGACTGGGTGCGCGCCAAGTACGCCGCCGAACGCGACAAGCGCCTCCGCGCAGATGGCATAGACCAGTTCGTGGAGGTCACCGCGGATTTCTCTCATTACGCCGACGACCCGTACACCGAGCGAACCGAACGTGAACCTGTCAGCGATCACACCCAGGTGCTGATCATCGGCGGCGGGCTGGGCAGCCTGATCGCCGCAGCGCGGCTACAGGAGGCCGGGATCACCGATATCCGGGTCGTGGACACCGCCGCCGATTTCGGCGGCACCTGGTATTGGAACCGCTATCCCGGCGCCCAGTGCGATATCGAGTCCTACATCTACCTCCCGCTGCTCGAAGAGCTGAACTACATCCCCACCGAGCGCTACGCCCACGGACCGGAAATCCGGGAGCACCTGCAGGCCATCGCCCGCCACTACGGGCTGTACCGAAACGCCCTGCTGCAGACCACCGTCACGGCCATGACATGGGACGACGCTGCCCAGCACTGGGTCATGGAGACTGATCGGAAGGACCGTCTCACCGCGAACCTGGTCGCCGTCTCCCCCGGATCCCTGACCCGACCGAAGCTGCCGGGCATCCCCGGCATCAACGAGTTCCGCGGGTATACGTTCCACACCAGCCGCTGGGATTACCGCTACACCGGCGGCGACGAGACCGGCGGGCTGACCCATCTGCGCGACAAAAGGGTCGGTGTCATCGGCACCGGCGCCACCGGCCTGCAATGCATCCCACACCTGGGCCGGGAAGCCCAGCAGCTCTACGTCTTTCAGCGCACCCCCAGCACAGTCGCCGAACGCAACAACCGCCCGACCGACCCCGCCTGGGCGGCCACCCTGAAGCCGGGCTGGCAGCGCGCGCGGATGGAGAACTTCACCCGAGTCACCTGCGGGGTCGAGATGGATCTCGATCTCACCGATGACGGCTGGACGCGCAACGCACTGGCTTTGACGGAGCCGGCCGTCATCCGTGAGACCCGAAGACTGGGCCGGGAGATGACGCCCGACGAAGTCACCGAATTCCTGTACCGCGCCGACTGGGACGCGATGGAACGTCTGCGCGGTCGCATCAGCACGGTAGTGACCGACCCGCAGACCGCCGAAGCGCTCAAGCCGTGGTTCAAGCTGAACTGCAAACGCCCCGGCTACCATGACGAATACCTCAAGACGTTCAACCGCGACAACGTCACGCTGATCGACACCGACGGCCGCGGCGTCGAACGGTTCACCGAGACAACCGCCGTCGTCGACGGCGCGCACTACGAGCTCGACGCCTTGATCTTCGCCACCGGATTCGACGTCGGAACCGAGTTCACCCGTCGCCTCGGCTTCGAGATCACCGGCCGCGACAACGTGCGCCTCAGCGACACATGGGCCAAGGGCATGCGCACCTTCCACGGCCTGCAATCCCACGGCTTCCCCAACTGTTTCTTCCTGGGCTACACCCAATCCGGGGTCTCCCCCAACTACACCCACACCGCCGAGGAACGCGCCCGCCATTTCACCTACCTGGTCAGCACATGGGTGCAACGCGGCGCGGCCACCATCGAAGCGACCCGCGAAGCCGAAGACGAGTGGCTGTCGGCGATGAACGAGGCCTCCGAGAGGCCGAAGGCGTTCTACGCGGACTGCACGCCGAGCTACCTGAGTTCCGAAGGCCAGAAGGACAATCCGCACGGCATGCTCGCAAACAACTTCGGCGGCAAGCCCACCGACTTCTTCGACATGCTCGGCGCCTGGCGCGCCACGGGACGCCTCGAGGGGGTCACCATCACATGACGACACAGACCTCCCCGAAACTCACCATGCGCGACCGCCACCGCATCATGACGCGCGACCACATCATGACCTCGGCGCTGGAGGCGTTCGCCGAACGCGGTTACGTCACAACGACCATCGACCACATCGTGCAGCGCGCCGGCATCGGCCGCGCCACGTTCTACCTGCATTTCGACAGCAAGGCGGCGGTGCTGCGCGAACTGCGCAACACCCGGATGACGGTGTGGACCGACCGGGATCACCCGCGCGGCGGCAAATCAGGGCGCCCCACGGTCCGCTCCTTCTTCGAGAAGGTCGTCGATTTCTACACCTCTGCGCCCGCGCTGTACACGGCTCTGCACCAGGCACGGGCCGCCGACCCCGAGTTCGCCGCGGCGCACCGCGCGACCATGGAAGCCAACGTCGACGACTGGGTCCGAACGGATGCCATACCCGGCGCCACCGAAGCCCAACTACGGCTGGCCATCGCGATGATGTACACGATGGTCGACTCCTTCATGCATCTGTGGCTGGTCGACGGCTGGCCGCTGGACCGCGAGGCCGCCATCGAGGCGATGACCGACGCGCTGTACTCCACCATGCGCTGAACGCGCCTCGCACTCAACGACAGGAGCCGCCCGATGGCCGAAAAGCGTTATCTGCATCTCAATCTGGTCGCCAACGACATCAACCTGCACCAGGGCGCCTACAAGTACGAACAGGCGCACGGTGTGCCCGAGCGCGGCACCTTCGAGCGACTCATCGAGTACGGCAGGTTCGGCGACGAGGGCCTGTTCACCGCCCTGTTCGTCGGAGACATCCCCGGCTTGAACGGATCCCCGGCCTTCGACGGCGGGCCCGCCGAACCCATCACCGCGCTGACCGCCATCTCCCAGCACACCAAGCACGTCGGCCTGATCGCCACCGCGTCCACCACGTTCTACGACCCCTACAACCTGGCCCGGCTGTTGGCCTCACTCGACCAGGCCTCGGACGGTCGCGCCGGGTACAACGCCGTCACCTCGGTGATCGACCAGTTCGCGTTGAATTACAGCCTGAAGCAGCATCTGGATCGCGAGGCCCGCTACGCGCGCGCAGACGAGTTCCTCGACGTCATGCGAGCGTTGTGGGACAACCGATCTCTGCGTCTCGACGCCGACGGGCTGACCCGGTTCTACGCCGAGCCGATCAACCACCAGGGCAACCTGTTCGAGGTCACCGGCCCGCTCAACGTTGCGCCCAGCCGGCAGGGCCGCCCGCTGATCGCGCAGGCCGGCGGGTCGGGCGCCGGCATCCGGGTCGCCGCCAAGCACGCCGAGATGGTCTTCACCAACTCCTCCACCCGCGAAAGCGCCGCCGAGTACCGCGAGACGCTGGACAAGGCGCTCGTCGAACAGGGCCGCACCCCGGGATCGGTGCCGCCCATCCCGGGCCTCATCCCCTACCTCGGGAAGACCACCAAGGAGGCCGAGGAGAAGCTGGCGGAGCTCGACAGCTACGTCAATTGGGAGCCGATCGCGCCATTCGCATTGGGACAGTTCGGACTCGAATTCACCTACGGCGATATCAACGACCCGTTCCCCGTCCACGAACTTCCCCGCCCGGCCGATGTCGAGAAGACGATCAAGAGCACCTTCGGCAACTACGTCGGCTTGTACAACTGGATCCAGGAACGCCCCGGCGTGACGGTGCGCGAGGTCGTCGCGCAGGCCGTCGGCCGCGGTGGCGCAACGCACCGTAAGTTCGTCGGCACCTATGACGCACTCGTCGACGACTTCGCGGCCTGGCATGAGGACGGCAACGTCGGCGGCTTCAACCTGATGTTCTCGGCGGGTTCGGCGGCCATCCGCGAGTTCATCGACGAAGTGGTCCCCCGACTCATCGACCGTGGCATCTACCGCAGCAGCCCCCACGATCGGCCACTGCGGGAACGGTTCTAGCCTGCCGCTATAGCAGCGGCGCAAACCCCTGCCGCTGCTGGGCAAAGCGCGCCAGCACCGCGTCGGGGATCGGGATGCTGCCGCTGGCCATCTCGACCGGAACCGGCGGCAGCGCGCCGTGCACATCGTGGTGCAGGCTCTCCATCTCGTCATCCAATCGCGCAGCGGTGGTCGCGGCCTCTTCCAGGCTGCGCGCGATATGGGGTGGGACCGCACCGGAGTACTTGTAGAAGATCTTGTGTTCGAGGCTGGCCCAGAAATCCATTGCCACGGTGCGTACCTGGACCTCGACTGGCACCTGCACCACGCCGCTGGACAGGAAAACCGGTACCTCGACGATGAGGTGCAGGCTCCGGTAGCCGTTCGGTTTGGGCTCGGCCACATAGTCTTTCAGCTGGAGCACGGTGAGATCGTCCTGCCGGGTGAGCGCGTCGGAGATCAGGTAGACGTCTGAGGTGAACGAGCAGGTGACCCGGACTCCGGCGATATCGGTGATCTTGGCGCGAATCTCCTCGAAACGGGGCTCGCACTGCTTGCGGGCGATCTTGTCGAGCACACTCTCCGGCGTCTTGAGCCGGCTGGTCACATGCTCGATCGGGTTGTACTTCTGCAGATGCTTGAACTCCTGCTGAAGAATGGAGACCTTGGTCGTCACCTCGTCCATGCCGAACTTGTAGGCGAACATGAATCGAGAAAACTCCTCCCGCAACACCTGAAACTCCTCCAGCAGAGCATCAGGCGTGGCGTCCAGAGCAGAATTCATACCTCCAGGATGCCTGATCGGGAAAACTCTGCGAAAACCGTGCGTTCGAGCGGGTAGAAGGGCAGCCCGCACCTTCGTCGACACGACGATCAGGAGAACACCATGAGCGTGGACAGCGTTGCAGATCTGAGCAGGACAGGGCTCGACGAGTTGGTACCGTCGCGCTACGCATTGCAGGTAGGCGATATCGATGTGCTGGTGATCAGCGACGGCGTGCTGCCGATCACGGCCTCGACGATGGCCACGAACGTCGCGCCCGCTGCGCTGTCCGAATGGCTCAAGGACATGTACCTGCCGCCGGAGATCACGGACTGGCCGCTGAATGTGGCCGTGGTGCACAGCGGCGGCAAGACCATCCTCATCGATTCCGGCCTCGGCACCGAGTTCCCGGACTTCCCGCGGGCCGGGCAGCTGAGCATGCGTCTGGTGGCCGCCGGGGTCGAGCCGTCCTCGGTGACCGATGTGGTGCTCACCCACCTGCACATGGATCACATCGGCGGACTGCTCGTCGACGGACTGCGCAACAAGCTGCGCCCCGACCTGCGGGTGCATGTCGCCGCGGCCGAGGCCGAGTTCTGGGAGGCGCCCGATTTCACCCGCACCGTGATGCCCGCTCCCATTCCCGAGGTATTGCGGCGGACGGCCGCGCAGTTCCTCGATATCTACCGCGGTCACCTGCGGACCTTCGAGAACGAGTACGAGGTGGCGCCCGGCGTGCTGCTGCGCCGCACCGGAGGCCACACCCCCGGCCACAGCATCGTGCGCATCGAGTCCCGAGGCGAGGCGCTCACCTTTGCCGGTGACGCGGTGTTCCAGACCGGGTTCGACAACCCCGACTGGCAGAACGGTTTCGAACACGATCCCGAGGAGTCGACGCGGGTGCGGATCAAGCTGTTGACCGAGCTGGCGGCCACCGGCGAGCAGCTGGTGGCCACCCATCTGCCGTTCCCGTCGGTCTGCCACGTAGCGACCGCGGGCAGCGGATTCCGCTTCATCCCGGCCGTCTGGGACTACTGAGCGACCCGTGCGGCACCGTGCCCGGGACCCCGTCGCGGGCCCGGTGCCGCACGAAAGTTCATCTCTCGTTCACCTGAGCCGGTTTGAGCTGGGATAACTGCGGGGTACAGGCCTGGCATTGGCGCGATACGGCGCCGTACCACCGACCTGAAGGCGCCGACATGATCCCATTCATCTGCACGAGCTGCGGACACATCGATATCGATTCGGCCGACTGCTCGACGTGCGCGCAGGCGCCCGGTGAGCGCAACGTGGTGGACGCAGACATCGCCTGATCAGCGGGCCAACCACCCGCCGCGAACTCCCCGCAAGAATAGCGGCACGCACTCGACTCAACGTGTCGGACCACCTCGTTAGAATCGTGGTATGCCGCCGCCGACAATACCTTTCGCCGCACACGTGCCTTCCGTGTCGCGGTTGGAGGTGTTGTTCGAGGAGATGGCGGAGCTGACCGGGCAGCGCAATGCGATCGATGGCCGGTTGGTGGAGATCGTCGCCGAGATCGACGGCAGGGGCACCGATGACGGTAACGCGTTGTGGGGTGCGACCGGCTGCCGTTCCATCGAGGCGCTGGTGGCGTGGAAGACGGGGGTCAGCCCGCGCCGGGCCGAGACCATGGTCGCCGTCGCACATCGCATCGACGAACTTCCCCGCTGCACCCAAGGCTTGCGGGACGGCCGGGTGTCACTCGATCAGCTCGGAGTCATCGCCGAACAGGGTGGCCAGGGCTGCGATGAGCATTACGCGGAGTTGGTGAAGGTTGCCACCGTGTCCCAGTTGCGGACCGCGGTCAAACAGGAACCCCGCCCCGACCCCGAGCCCAAGCCCGAACCCAAGCGCAGGATCACCAAAATCGAGGGTGACGATTCCACGACGTGGCGGATCACCCTGCCCAAGGTGGAGGCCGCGAAATTCGAGGCCGGCCTGCAATCCCACCGCGACAAGCTGGTCGCGGACTGGAAACGCGACCACGATGCGCACGACAGCATCGACCCCGAGGACGGCAGCGCCCGCGTCTGGGACCAGGAATCCACGGTGTCCGGGCAGGCCCCACCGTTCCCCGACGCGGTGGATGCCTTCATGAGCTTGATCGAGGCCGGCTGGGACACCGACGTGGCGGCCCGCCCGCACGGCCAGCACACCACCGTGGTCATGCACCTCGATATCGAGAAACGGGTCGCGGCCCTGCATCTGGGCCCGGCACTGTCCGCAGACGACCGCCGATATCTGCTCTGCGATGCCACCTGTGAGGTGTGGTTTGAACGCCACGGCCGCCCCATCGGCGTCGGCCGGGCCACCCGCACCATCAACCGCCGGCTCCGCCGCGCCCTGGAGCACCGCGACCAGACCTGCGTGGTCCCCGGCTGCGGGGCCACCCGGGGCTTGCATGCCCATCACCTCGTGCACTGGGAGGACGGCGGCCCCACCGAGCTGTCCAACCTGGTCTTGCTGTGCCCGTTTCACCACCGCCTGCACCACAAGGGCGTCATCACCCTGACCGGGCCCGCCGAGAACCTCAAAGTCACCGACAGCGACGGTGACACCCTCACCGACGCGTCGCTGGCCCGACCACCGACCACACCGCCACCGGATGTGCCACCGTGCCCCGGACCAAAAGGCGAACGCGCGCAATGGTGGTGGTACACCCCCTACGAACCACCGCCACCGTCAGACAACTAGTTCACGGCACTGCGCCGGGGCTCAATTGACGACAAACGAGACCTCGCCGACGCCGTCGATGCCGCCCCGCACCTGCTGCCCGCGGGCGATCGCCCCGACGCCGGCCGGGGTGCCGGTCATGATGAGGTCACCGGGTGCCAAGGTGACCGATTTCGACAGGTGGGCAATGACATCGGCGACCGGCCAGATCTGGTCGGCGAGGTCACCTTCCTGGCGCAGGTCGTCATCGACGCTCAGCCAGATCCGTCCGCGGGTGGGGTCCACCGATTCGGCCGGCACCATCTCCGACACCGGACCGGACGCATCGAAGCCCTTCGACAGATCCCACGGCCGGCGGGTCTGTTTGGCCACGTCCTGCAGATCTCGACGGGTCAGATCGACACCGACGCCATATCCCCAAACATGTTGCAGCGCAGAAGAGACATCGATATCCGCGCCGCCGGAGGCCAGGGCCACCACGAGTTCGATCTCGTGGTGCAGGTTCTGTGTCTGGGGCGGGTACGGAACCTGGTGCGCCCGACCGCCGACGTATCCCTCCGACGCCGTGAAGACGGCGTCCGCCGGCTTGGTGAAGTAGAACGGCGGCTCCCGATCCGGGTCGGCGCCCATCTCCCGGGCATGGTCGGCATAGTTGCGGCCGACGCAGTAGACCCGACGGACGGGGAAGCGTTCCGCGGAGCCGGCAATGGCGAGTGTCGTAGTGGTGATCGCAAACATCGAGACCAGCCTAGAGCCGCCGCTCAATCGGCGGGCATTCACGGCGCCGGCTCAGAGCCGCGCAGCGTACTTCTCGGCGAACTGCCAAGCTAGGGAACTCGCATCTGGTCCGGACTGCTCTGCAAAGAGGCCCTCGCCTGTCGGTGAAGGATAAGCATGACCCATGTTCTCGACGAGGTACATGTCGATGTACGCGAACCCGTCGGAGCCAGTGAGCGTAGTGCGCGTATACGGATGCGTGCCGGGCACAGCCGGCACCGTCGTCGCCTCCTCCACCCACCCAAGGCTGTCGTTGAGCAGTCCGTCGTCGACCAAGTCATTGACCACCGACCAGTGCGTGAAGAGCCGAGTGGCCACGACGGGGGGCACCACTGTGTCCCGCTTGCCCTGAACGATGAGCAGCGGGACGTGCCGGGCGCGGTCACCCATCTGCGCCCACGCCTGGCGGGCGGTGCGCTCCGGCGGCGTGGCGTTCGGGTTACCGGGATCCACCTGGTTTAGCCCGTACTCGCCGCCGGCTACCGAAGTGGCCGTGGCAAATAGGTCCGGGTGAGTCGCAGCAAGGATGACCGCGGTGCCCGCACCGGATGACGCGCCCACCACGTGCACCTGATCGCCGTCGGCGTTGTACTCGTCGATCACCCGGCGTGCCACGCCGGCCAGTAGCGCGGGTTCGCCTGTGTCGCGGCGTTGCTGCCGCGGATCGTTGGATTCCCAGCAGTTCAGCAGATTCTGGAACATCCGTTGAGTCGGATAGACGACGATGAAACCTTCGCGGTCGGCCAGGGAGTTGAATTGTGTCATCGACTTCATGGAGTTGAATCCATAGCCGGTCATGCCGCATCCGTGGATCGCCATGATCACCGGGAGCGCAGTGCCGCTGGCGTATTGCGGCGGCAGATGAACTTGGTAACGCAGGCTGCCGGCAGGCCCGTCGAACACATGATTGTGGTCCCGGTCCCCCGTCCACCACGGCAGACCGTGCTGCACCGCCGCAGTGGCCGCCCCGAGTGCGACCACTACCACCCCGACGACTGCGGCGAGCATCTTCAGCCATCGCCGCCGCTTCCCGACCAGCCCGGTTTCACTCAATGGGTGCACGCTGCAGCATGGCAGCCCATGTCACCACGCGCTGTCGGTCATGATGTGCACGTCCGCCGATCCGGGTGGACCCCACTGAACCTGAACAATGCGATATCAACGGCGCGCGGTGACCCGCACGGGCAGTGAATCGACCCCGATGCCGACGTTGTGCACCGGCCCGCCACCCGCCCACACCGCGGGCCCGGCCAGTTCGATGTCGTAGCCGGCCGCGAGGGCCCCGAGCACCACCTGCACCTCCTTGCGCGCCAGGTTCGCGCCCAGGCAGTAGTGCACCCCGCCCCCGCCGAAGGACAGGTGCGGGTTGGGCGAGCGGCGAATGTCGAATCGGAAGGGATCGGCGAACACGGTGTCATCACGGTTGCCCGACGGATACCAGAACAGCACGCGGTCACCGGTTTTCACGTCCTGCCCACCGACGGTCACGTCGCAGCTGGCGGTGCGGCCGAAGAACAGCACGGGACTGGCCCAGCGGATCGCCTCATCGGCGGCGGTCGCGGCGAACTGCTGGTCCGACCGCAGCTGCGCCCATTGATCGGGATTGTCGAGCAGCGCGATCAGGCCCTGGGTCAATGCGTTTCGGGTGGTTTCGCTGCCGGCGACGGACAGGATGAGGAAGAACATGTCCAGCTCGAAGCCGTCGAGTTGCGCGGCGAGCTTGGTCCACACGTCATCGGTCGGGTGCGCCCGCTTCTCGGCGCTGAGCCCCTGCGCGTACTCGAACAGTTCGACCTGGAAGCCCAGCCGGTCGTCCTCGGTGTAACCGCGGTACGGATCACCGGACTTGAGCAGATGGTCGACCCGCTCGAACACCCACGGCCGGTCCGATTCGGGGATACCGACGATGTCGGCTATCAGGTGCATCGGGACCTGATAGGCGATATCACGGACGAAATCACAGGTGCCGCCCGACGCCGCTTCGAGGATCTGGGCAGTGCGGGCGGCGATGAGCTGCTCGAGCCTGCCGATCATCCGCGGCGTGAACTCCGAGGTGATGATGCGGCGCATCTCCGCCTGATCGGGCGGATCCATCGAGACCAGTGTGCGACCCGCCGACAGCAGGGGGTTCGGTTCCATCATCGGCCCACCCGCGGCCGCGAAGGTCTTCCAGTCGCGGTTGGCCTGCTGGATCTCCGGGTGGGTGACGATGGACCAGAACGGGATCGGCGGGATCCCCGGCCGGCCCTCGACGGCAAGGTGCCGGTGTATCGCACCGCGACTGCGCAATTCGGTGAAGACCTCGTGCGGGAAGCCATTCGTGTAGAGCGCCGGATCGGTGAGATCGACGTCCAGGACATGGGTCATGGCGACTCCCCTAGGGCTTGCCGGATCAGTGCGCGCACAGCCGTGGCGTCGGCGACCTCGCCGAGCAGCAGCCGCCGGTAGACAAGCCCGCCGGCGAGCATGTCGACAAGGGCATCGGCATTGGTCGATGCCGGGACGTCACCGCGGGTGCGCGCCCGCTCCACCGCGTCGATCGCCTGCTGCCGGCACCGCCCGGCAAACGTGTGCACCGTGGAGCGCACCGCCTCGTCGTTGGTGGCCTCGGCGAGCAGCGACGGCAGCAGTGCCGCGAGTTCGGGTTGGGTCAGCATGTCCGCGATGGGCAGCAGCGCAACGAACAGGTCGTCGGCGAAGGACCCGGTGTCCACACTCTCGGACGGCTGGGTGATCGATACCGCCGCATATTGAAACAGCTCGTACTTGCTGCCCCAACGCCGGTAGATGGAAGCACGGCCGACGCCGGCACGGGCGGCGATCCCCTCGATGGTGGCGCCGCCCCACCCCTTGGCACCGACCTCGGCGACCGCCGCCGCCACGATCGCGGCGTCCAGCCGGTCGTCGCGGGGCCTGCCTCGGCGGGGCGCGGCCGTCGGTGTGCTCGTCGTCACACCTGGATCCTGAACTACTCAGTTCCGGAATTCAAGAGTCTCGTAAAACTGACCCCGCCCACACCCACGAGGCCTGCGGGTGAGCATCAGCGGCTCGGGTCGGCCGGCTCTGTCGTGGAGATGAACTCGTCGAGCAGCTCGATAACCTTATCGGGTGCTTCGACCTGCGCGAAATGCCCTACGCCAGGCAGGATTTCGAGGCGACAGTCCGGGCGGGCCTCCAGCGCCGCGTAGGCATGGTCGACCGGGATGATGTTGTCCTGCTCGCCCCAGATCGCAAGTATCGGTAAACCCTCGCGCAGGTTCAGCCGGTTCAGGGCACTCACGGCCTGACCGCGATAATCGACCACCGAACGCAGGGTCCGCAGGAACGCCTGACGTGTCTCGCTGTCCCCGAACGACGAGTGTGGTGTCTCGGGACATCGTTGACACTTATGTCTCGGGACATCGCTGACACCTATGGTGCCGGTTGGGGTTCTCGGGTGCGATAGCTTCTGGTGTTCTTGTCGCCAGGTTGGTACTTGCGGGTGGGGTCGACAGTGAGTGTCCGGACCAGGCGGTTGCCGCTGAAGATGATGATGTGCTCGCCGTCGCGGATGCTGTCGCACGTGTGGCCGGCCCACCGTAAGCCGACGTTGACGTCGTAGGGCGCCACGAAGAGCCGTCCGGTTTTACGGTCGACGGTGTGTCGGGACACGAATACCGGTGCAGGTGTTGACGACGGTTGAAAATCCGGCCAGTCGCGACGGTTGAAAAGTAGGCCACCCAATCAGATTGGATGGGTGATCTCCTTGGAAGACTGGGCCTTGATCCGGCATCTTCACCGCAGCGAAGGGTTGTCGCAGCGGGCTATCGCACGGCAGCTGAGCATCGCGCGAGACACGGTGGCCAGCGCGTTGGCCAGCGATGGTCCGCCGAAGTACGAGCGGGCGGCAGCTCCGTCGGCGATCACCGAGGTGGAGCCGCGGCTTCGGGCGTTGTTGTCGGACTATCCCCGGATGCCGGCGACGGTGCTCGCCGAGCGGGTCGGATGGACCGGCTCGATCTCCTGGTTCCGGGAGCGGGTCCGGGCGCTTCGCCCGGAGTATCTGCCTGCTGATCCGGTCGATCGCCTCGAGCATCCGCCGGGTCGGGTGATCCAGTGCGACCTGTGGTTCCCGGCACCGAGGATTGCGGTCGGGTTCGGTCAGGAGGCGATGCTGCCGGTGCTGGTGATGGTGGCCGCGTTCTCGCGGTTCGTCGCCGCGGTGATGCTGCCCTCGCGCCAAACGATGGACCTCGTGGCCGGGATGTGGCAGCTGCTCTCGCAGAACTTCACCACGGTGCCCCACGAGTTGTGGTGGGACAACGAAGCCGGGATCGGCCGTCGCGGCCGATTGACCGAGCCCGTGACGGCCTTGGTGGGCACGCTGGGGTCCCGACTGGTGCAGATGAAGCCTAACGACCCCGAATCCAAAGGAATGGTGGAGCGAGTCAACCGGTATCTGGAGACCTCGTTTCTGCCCGGTCGCAGCTTCAGCTCACCGCACGACTTCAATGATCAGCTCGGGCAGTGGCTTCCGCTTGCCAACAACCGACGGGTGCGGGTGTTGGATGGTCGTCCGGTCGACTTCCTCGATATCGATCGCGCGCACATGCTGGCGCTGCCACCGGTGCCGCCGACCGTCGAGACGGTGACCTCGGTGCGGCTGGGACGCGACTACTACGTGCGGGTGGCCGGCAATGACTACTCCGTGGACCCCCATGCGATCGGCCAACTCGTCGAGGTGAGCACCACCCTGAGCCGTGTGACGGTGACCCGGCCGGGGCGCTTGCTGGCGGCTCACGACCGCTGCTGGGCGGCGCGCCAAACCCTCACCGATCCCACCCACGTGCAGGCTGCCGCGGTGCTGCGCCACCAGTTCCAGGCCGGCCCGCCACCGGCCGCAGGTGATCAGCTCGTGCGCGACCTGGCTGACTACGACCGGGCATTCGGCGTCGACTTCACCACGGGCACATTCACTTCCGATGGCGAGGTGGCATGAGCATGGCCGAGGACCCGATGAAGGCCGTCCTGCACTACGCCCAAGCGCTCAAGGCGCCGCGCATCCGCGACTCGGCTGCCCGACTGGCCGAGCAAGCCCGCGACGCGGGCTGGACCCACGAGGAATACCTCGCCGCGGTCCTGTCACGGGAGGTCGCGGCCCGGGAAGCCTCCGGCGCGGCGACGCGTATCCGATCCGCCGGTTTCCCGACCCGCAAATCGTTGGAGGACTTCAACTTCGATCACCAGCCGGCGCTGAACCGGGACATGATCGCCCACCTAGGCACCGGCGCGTTCCTGGCCAAGGCCTCCAACGTGGTACTCCTCGGGCCACCCGGAACTGGCAAGACCCACCTCGCGATCGGATTGGCGGTCAAAGCTGCCCAGACCGGGCACCGCATCGCGTTCGCCACCGCCGTGGATTGGGTCGCCCGCCTCAAGGCCGCCCACAACGCCGGGCGGCTCCCGGCCGAGCTGGTCAAGCTGCGGCGCATCGGTCTGCTCGTCGTCGACGAGGTCGGCTACATCCCCTTCGAGCAGGACGCGGCGAACCTGTTTTTCCAACTGGTTTCCAGCCGCTACGAACACGCCTCACTGATCCTGACCTCGAACCTGCCCTTCGCCCGCTGGGGCGACGTGTTTGGTGACCAAGTGGTGGCTGCGGCGATGATCGACCGCATCGTGCACCACGCCGACGTCCTGACCCTCAAAGGCTCCAGCTATCGGCTCAAAGACACCGGAATCGACACCTTGCCCTCCGCCAGAGCCGACAACACGGCACAATAACCACGACCACGTGGCCTACTTTTCACCGTCGCTTCTGGCCTACTTTTCGACCGTCGTCAACAGCAGGCAGTGGTCGGTCGATGGGACGGGCTGCGGCTGTGGCGTGAAAGGCCTCAGCCGGGGTCGCTCCTTTGAGCGCGCGGTGGGGCCGGTGGTGGTTGTAGAAGCCGCGGAACTGCTCGAGTAGATCGTTGAGGTCATCGATGGTGGCTGCTGGGTCGCGCGCGTTGAGCCACTTTTTCAGTGTCTGCCAGAACCGTTCGATCTTGCCGCAGGTCTGCGGATGAAAGGGCGCGGAGTTGATGGTGCGCACACCAAGGGCTCGTAGGTTGCGCTCGAACGCGGATTCATGCGCGTGGAATCTTCCGGTGTAGACGATTCCGTTGTCCGACAATGACATCGACGGCACACCACACTCGGCTATGCCAGCGATGATGACCGACCAGACGAGGTCACCGTCGGCGTCACCGCGAGCTGCGCGCAATCCCACCAGGTAGCGGGAGTGATCATCGAGGGTGCCCGCGATGGCCACCGCGCTGCCATCCGCCAGTGACCATTGGGTCCAATCGGACTGCCAACATTCGTTGGGCCGGGCGAAGGTGAACCGTTTGGTCGCCGACTTGGGACGCTTCTGGGGCTGCGGGGTGATCGCTCCACGGCGGGTCAAGATCTGCCAGACCGTCGATGGCGAGGGCACTGAGTGTATTCCGTCGCGTTGCAGCGCCCACACAATCGACTGGGCACCATGATCTTTGCCCGCTTCGAGCAATTGTTTGCGCCGCCGCAGCACAAGATCTTCGATCTCGGGGGAAGTCTGACCCGGTGAGGTCAACGGGCGGCGCGAACGATCGCGTAGCCCGTCAACCCCTTCGTCCTGGAAGCGCTGACGATACTTGTAGAACGTCTGTCGACTGATCTGCTCCTGGCGGCAGAACTGCGCCACGTTTTCTATCTGCCCGGCCAGCGCCGCAGCCATACGAATGTCCATCGCCGTCACCTTCTGGGCCATGAACCATGCTGGTCCACGCCCTACTCAGGTGTCAGCGATGTCCCGAGACATATCAGTGTCAGCGATGTCTCCGAACAGCACATCCCCGAACGACGAGTACGCGCTCCACATTTCCGCGCCCCGCGGGGAGCGCAACCCGGCCGAGCTCAGCCAGGATTTCACGGCGTTTCCGGCCCGCAGCACCGGCGACGGTGCGATCACCGGCATCACGAACTCCGCTCCCGGCGCCGCCAGCAGGCGCAGGATCAATCCCACATCGGGACCGAGTCCGCCACTGCTGATGAGGGCGAGCCGGCGGCAGTAGTCGGGATGTTGATAGAGGAACTGCATCGCGACGCCACCGCCCAGGGATTGGCCGACGACGGTCGCCGATTCGACGCCGAGCTCATCGAGCAGATCACGCAGGCCGACCGCGAAGGCGCCCAGCGAGTAGTCGGTACGGGGCTTGGACGACTGGCCGTGGCCGAGCAGGTCGGGCGCGATGACGCGGTATTTCTTGGCGAGCTGGGGCAACACCGCGCGCCAGGTCTGCGCGCTGCCCGCCATGCCGTGGATCAGCAACAGGACTTCGTCACCGTCACCCTCGTCCACGACCGCTTGCCGCATGCCATGAATCTCGATGAACTTCGTTTCGATCACTGCAGCTCCCACCCGTCGGCCCTTCGAGCCTACTGAGCGGTAACTTACCCTGACAACCTGTCAGCCAGCGGACACCGCCACCACGACCTTGTCGCCCTGGCGCTGGGCCGCCGCACGGAAAGCCTCGTCCGCCTGATCCAGACGATGACGCCCGGTGACCAGCGCATCGAGATCCACCCCGGCGGCGGCCAGGGCGATGGCCCGCGGGTAGGTGTCTTTCATCCGTCGGACCATCGCGAAGGTCAGGCCCTTGCGCCGTGCCGCCGCGGCCGGAAACGACGACTGATCCTCGGAGGGAATTCCGGCCAGCGCCACCCGTCCGCCCGGTCGGACGGCGGCCACCGCGGTGGCGATCCCGGCGTCGGTCCCGGCCAGTTCGATCACCACGTCGACGCCGCGTCCGCCGGTGGCGTCCAGGATTTCGGCGGCGCCGTCGGCGGGCGACCACACAGCATCGGCACCGTGGCGCAGCGCCGTGGCTCGTCGGTGCTGAAGTGGCTCGGTCACGAACACCCGTGACGCACCGGCGCGCAGCGCCACCTGGACCGCGAGGACACCGATCGGGCCGGCACCGACCACCAACACATCGGCGCCCGGACGCAGATGACTCACGTCGACCGCGTGGATGGCCACACCGAGGGGCTCCAGCAGCGCCCCCGCATCGTCGCTGAGCTCGTCGGGTAGCGGATGCAGCAGGCGGTCCGGCCACACCAGATACTCCTGCAGCGCACCGTCGAGCGTGCCGTGACCCGCGAACTGCACTGTCGGGCAGAGGTTGTGGTGACCGGCCAGACACACCTCGCACACCCCGCACGGGATAGCGGGGTCGACGGCCACGCGTCGGCCGGTGTACGGGCCAGTGAGAGCCCGCGCGGCGAACTCGTGGCCGGGCACCACGGGGTGCTCGATCCGGTTCTCCCCGATACCACCGTCGGTGAACCAGTGCAGATCCGAACCGCAGATGCCCACCGAGGTCACCGCGAGCAGCGACCACCCCGGCGGGGCGTCACCGGGACCGTCCTCGGTGGCCACCCGCAGATCACCGACCGCGTGCAGGCGGGCGGCGATCACAGCCCGGCGGCGACGTGGTGATAGACGTCGTTCCAGCGAAGTTCGTGCTGAAAGCCGCGCACCGTCGTGGTGTCGTCGATGACGAGCAGTTCGGTGTCGGTCATCGTGGCGAAGTCATCGATCACCTCGGTACCGACGGCGGTGGTCAAGACGGTGTGGTGCGGAGCGCCGGCCATCAGCCAGGCTTCCGCCGAGGTCGACCAGGACGGCGACGGCTCCCAGACCGCGCACGCCACCGGCAGATTCGGCAGTTCCTCGGCCGGTTCGATGACGCGAACCTCGTTGGCGACCAGCCGGAATCGGCTACCCATATCGCAGATCCCGATGATGACGGCATCGGCGGGCGCGGCGGTGAAACGCAACCGGACGGGGTCGTCGCGGTCACCGATCGACAGCGGGTGGACCTCCAGGGTGGGGGTCGCGGCGGCGATACTGGGGCACACCTCAAGCATGTGCGCACCGAGGATGCGCTCACGCCCGGGGGTCAGATCGTAGGTGTAGTCCTCCATGAAGGAGGTGCCACCGGGCAGTCCCTCGCCCATCACCTTCACGGTGCGCAGCATCATCGCGGTCTTCCAGTCACCCTCGCCACCGAACCCGTAGCCGTCGGCCATCAGCCGCTGCACCGCCAGTCCCGGCAGTTGACGAAGCGCGCCGAGATCTTCGAAGTTGGTGGTGAAGGCGTGGAAACCACCGTCGGTCAGGAACTTTCGCAGCCCGAGTTCGATTTGGGCGCCGTGCCGCAAGGCGACGTGCCGGTCACCGCCGGGCAACAGGTCCGGATCGACCCGGTAGGTGTGTTCGTATTCGCGCACCAGTTTGTCGATATCCGCCGACTGCACTCGTTCAACGACGCCGACGAGATCGTTGACACCGAAGGCATCGATCGACGCACCGAAATGTGCCTCGGCTTCCACCTTGTCACCCTCGGTGACCGCGACACCGCGCATGTTGTCGCCGAACCGCGCGACCTTGAGCGTCGACAGCTCGGCGGTGCCCAGGGCCGCACGCACCCACGCCCCGATCCGCACCTGGGTACGCGGATCGCTGACATGCCCGGCGATCGTCTTCCGAGAGGTCGACAACCGGGACTGGATATAACCGAACTCGCGATCGCCGTGCGCGGCCTGGTTGAGGTTCATGAAGTTCATGTCGATGGTCTGCCAGGGCAACTCGACACCGAACTGGGTGTGCAGATGCAGCAATGGTTTACGCAACGACTTGAGCCCGCGGATCCACATCTTCGCCGGTGAGAAGGTGTGCATCCAGGCGATGACACCGACACATTCCGGTGCGGTATTGGCGTCGCTGAGCACCCGGGCGATCTGTTCGGAATCGGTGACGACCGGAACCCAGCGCACCTCGACGGGGATCTCGCTGCTGCCGTCGAGTCGTTCGGCGATCTGGCGTGACTGGTCGGCGACCTGGTTCAGCACATCGGGTCCGTACAACGACTGGCTGCCGGTGATCAGCCACACCTGGCTGGTGGCGAGTCGGGACGCGATCATGGGTTCTCCTGGTGGACGTCGGGAAGCTGGCCACTCTGGCCATACACGTTCTGGTAGCGGTCGAACAGCGCGGTGACATCGGCGGCGTCGATGGGCGGCGCGGCGCCGAGTTGCCGGCTGATGTGCACGGTGCGGGCCACGTCCTCGACCATGACGGCGGCCTTGACCGCGTCACGCGCGGTCCGCCCGATGGTGAAGGGACCGTGGTTGCGCATCAGCACCGCGGGGGATCGACTGTCGCGCAACACCTCGACGATGCCACGGCCGATCGAGTCGTCACCGATCAGGGCGAACGGGCCGACCGGGACCTCGCCGCCGAATTCGTCGGCGGCCATGGTGAGCACACACGGGATCGGCTCACCCCGGGCGGCCCACGCGGTCGCGTAGGTGGAGTGCGTGTGCACCACCCCACCCACCTCGGGCATGTGCCGGTACACATAGGCGTGGGCCGCGGTGTCCGAGGACGGCGCCAGCGCGCCGTCGACCAGGTTGCCGTACAGATCGCACACCACCATGTCCTCGGCGCGCAGTGTCGCGTACTCGGCCCCAGAGGGTTTGATCACCATGAGGTCGCGACCGGGGACCCGGGCCGAGACGTTGCCCGCGGTCCAGATGACCAGCTCGTAGCGGGTCAGCAGGGCGTGCAGATCGCACACCTGTTGCCGCAGTTCGGCGATGACGTGGTCGATGTCCGAGGTGATGGTCATCGGGTGGCTCCTACCGGTTCCGGAGTGGCGATGCGCCGCAGCCGGCGCATCATGTCGTTGCCGCGACCGAACCACTCGTAGGCCGCCACGTACTCGCGGTAGAGCCGGTCGTAGGCCGCGGCGTTGTCGGCGATGGACAGATAGGCGTTGCGGGTCCGCGCGCCCATCCGCCGGGCGGCCGCGCCCACGTCGAGGTAGGCACCCGCCGCGACCGCGGCGTGGATCGCCGAGCCCAGGGCGGGCGCCTGGTCCGAGGGCACCGTCGACAGCGGCAGCCCGACCACATCGGCATAGATCTGCATCAGCAGCTGGTTCTTCAGCAGTCCGCCGGCCACCACCAGTACGTCGATGCGCACCCCGGAGTTCACGAACGTCTCCACGATCATCCGGGTACCGAACGCGGTGGCCTCCAACAGTGCCCGGTACATGTCGACGCAGGTGGTGTGCAGGGTCTGCCCGATCATGACACCGGACAGTTCGTGGTCGACCAGCACCGAACGGTTGCCGCTGTGCCAGTCCAGCGCCACCAGGCCGTGCTCTCCCACCCGCTGGCGGCTCGCCAGCTCGGTGAGGTGGGCGTGTAGCGAGATTCCCCGCGCACGGGCCTCGATGTGGTAGCTCTCGGGGACGCAGTTCGCGATGAACCACCCGAAGATGTCGCCGACGCCGGATTGTCCCGCCTCGTATCCCCAACTGCCCGAGGAAATTCCCCCGTCGACGACGCCGCACATGCCGGGGACCTCGCGCAGCACGTCGGAGTTGACCACGTGACAGGTCGAGGTGCCCATGATGGCGACCAACTGGCCGGTGTTCAGCGCGTCCGCCGCCGCGACCGTCACATGCGCGTCGACGTTGCCCACCGCGACCGGGATGCCCTCCGGCAGTCCGGTCCAGCGGGCGGCCTGCGCGGTCAGTGTGCCGGCCCGCTCGCCCAGTTGACCGATCGGGGCATCGAGCTTCTCGGACACGAAATCACCGAAACCCGCGCGCACCTCGGAGAGGAACTCCGGCGAGGGGTATCCGCCGTCCTGGCGGATGCCCTTGTAGCCCGCGCTGCAGGCGTTGCGCACGTAGGTGCCGCTCAGCTGCCAGACGATCCAGTCGGCGGCCTCCACGAAATGCTCCATCGCCTCATAGACCTGCGGGTCCTCGTCGAAGATCTCCAAACCCTTGGCGAACTCCCACTCGCTGGAGATCAGTCCGCCGTACCGGGGCAGCCACGACTCCTGCCGTTGAGCGGCAACGGCGTTGATGCGGTCGGCCTGTGGCTGCGGTGAATGGTGGCGCCACAGCTTGCCGTAGGCGTGCGGGCGGTCCGCGAACTCCGCCAGCTGATACAGCGGCGTCCCGTCACCACGGACAGGCACCATCGTGCAGGCGGTGAAGTCGGTGCCGATACCGATGATGTCACTCGCGTCGACGCCGGATTGTGCGACGGCCTCGGGAACCGCGCTGCGCAACACATCCAGATAATCCTCGGGAACCTGCAACGCCCACTGTGCCGGCAGGCGGATGGTGCTGCCGGGCAACGTGTCGGTGACGACGCCGTGCCGGTAGGGATGCTCGGCGGCGGCGAGCTGGTGGCCGTCGCTGACCCGGACCACCACGGCCCGCCCGGACAAGGTGCCGAAATCGACACCGACCGTGTATTTTTCGGTGCTCATGAACTCTCCTGCATCGTCGTGGTGCTGTCGCGGATGATCAACTCGGGCGATAGCAGCGGCACGTCCAGCGGCATCCCGTCCAGCGTGGCCATCACCAGCTCGATCGCGCGCTGTCCGACAGCCTTGAAGTCCTGGCGGATGGTCGTCAGCGCCGGGTTCAGGTAGCCGGACTCGGGGATGTCGTCGAATCCCACGACACTCACATCCTCGGGCACACGGATCCCGTTCTGCGCGAAGGCATGCAGGACGCCGATGGCCATCTGATCGTTGGCCACGAACACCGCCGTCGCCTCGTGGCGCCGTGCCAGTTCGCAGCCGATCTCGTAGCCGCGGGCCGGGGTCCAATCCCCCGCCAACGACTCCCGTACCGCAAGACCGTTGTCACGCATGGCCTCCTCGTAGCCGATGCGGCGACCCTTCGCCTCGGTCCAGGTCGCCGGGCCCGCGACATGGTCGATGGTGCGGTGGCCGAGATCGATGAGGTGCTGGGTGGCTTGGCGCGCACCGTCGATCTGGTCCACGCCGACGCTCAGTCCACGACCGGAGAGATCACCTTCGACCACGATGAACGGCACACCGGGGTCGGCGGCATGCGCGACGGCGAGGGCATCCTCCTGCGCGGCGATCATCACGATCGCCTCCACCGACTGGCGGGCCAGGTGGTCCAGGGAGTCGTGCAGCGCCTCCCGCGTCAGATCGGCCAGCGGCACCATGCTGGAGAAGTAGCCGGCCGCGCGGGCGGCCTCCTCCACCGAGCGCTGGATGCTCGACGGCCCGTACAGCGCGTCATTGGTGCCGACGATGCCGATGATCCTGGATCGCCGGGTCACCAGGGCGCGCGCCGCGGTGTTGGGCCGGTAACCGAGTTCGGAGATCGCCTGCTCCACCCGCTCTTTGGTGGCGGGCCGGATACTGGGCGACCCGTTGATCACCCGTGACACCGTCTGGTGGCTGACACCGGCAAGACGGGCGACATC
The DNA here is from genome assembly GCA_030499155.1 of Mycolicibacterium frederiksbergense. Lineage (GTDB taxonomy): Bacteria > Actinomycetota > Actinomycetes > Mycobacteriales > Mycobacteriaceae > Mycobacterium > Mycobacterium frederiksbergense_A. The sequence goes on from JAUKNU010000001.1 coordinate 5,778,342, forward strand.
GGCCATGACCGGTTTGCCGGGTATCGGCTGATTGGGCTGACTGCTCATCCGGTCTTCCTCACCACTAGGCGCTGTACGAGAACGAATACCAGCAGCAGGGCGCCGGTCATGATGCGCGTCCAGTACGAATCGAGGTTCGCGGCCGTGACGAACGTCTGGATCGTACCGAGCACCAGCACGCCGATGACGGATCCGAGCACGAAACCGACACCGCCGGAAAGCAGTACGCCACCGATCACCGCGGCGGCGATGGCGTCGAGTTCCAGTCCGATACCGTTGAGGCTGTACCCGGACAGTTTCTGCACGGCGAGCAGCAGACCGGCGATCGCCGCGCACAGGCCGCTGATGGCGTACACCGATACGTTGGCCCTGGCGGCCTCGAGCCCCATCAGCTGGGCCGACTGCCGGTTGCCGCCGACCGCGTACACGGTGCGACCGAATCGGGTCTTGTGCAGCACGTATGCACCGACCGCGACGACGACGAGCGCGACGACGACGGTCCAACGGATGAACTTGTCGTCGTAGAGGTAGACGTAGTTGAGTCCGAAGGCGCGCAGGGCGGGGTCCCTGATGGGCAGCGAATCCACGCTGAGCACGTAACACAGGCCGCGGGCCAGGAACATCCCGGCCAGCGTCGCGATGAACGGCTGGACATCGAAGTATTCGATGACCAGTCCCATCATCAGTCCGAGGGCGGGGCCCACCACCAGCACCACCGCCACGGCCAGCGGCATGGGCCAGCCGGCCCGCAACGTGGTCGCCAGGATGACGGTGGACAACGCGACCACCGCGCCGACGCTGAGATCGATGCCGCCGGTGAGGATCACGAACGTCATGCCGACGGCCAGCACGATGAGGTAGGCGTTGTCGACGAGCAGGTTCAGGAACACCTGTGCGGGGCTGGCGAATTCATAGCGGGCGATGACGGCGAGGAACAGCACCGCGAACAGCACCAGCGAGGCCAGTGGCGACAGGTAGCGCCCGCGCGCGCGCCGGATCAGTTCGGCGCCGGCGGCGCGCGGTCGCATGGCGGTCTGGATGCTCATTTGGTCACCACCGCCGGGGTGCGTTGCAGCGCCGGCTCGGACGTATCCGTCGCCGTGGTTGGCGGATCTGCCGACGCCGGGGGCCGCGGGGTCCGGCGCCGCGACAGCAACGCCCGGAACTTGGGAGCCTGCAGCAGGCACACGGCCACCACCACGAGCGCCTTGAACACCAGCGTGGTCTCCGGGGTGATCCCCGCGGTGTAGACGGTGGTGGTCAAGGTCTGGATGATCAGCGCACCGAGGATGGTCCCGGTCAAGCTGAATCGCCCGCCCAGCAAGGAGGTTCCACCGATCACCACGGCCAGGATGGCGTCCATTTCGATCCACAGCCCGGCGTTGTTGGCGTCGGCCGCGGATATGTTGGACGCGATCATCAGACCGGCGACACCTGCACACAGGGCGCTGAACACGTACACCGCGAAGACGATGGAGCGGTGACGCACGCCGGCGAGGCGGCTGGCCTCGGGATTGATGCCCACCGATTCGAGCAGCATGCCCAGCGCGGTGCACCGGGTCAGCAGGGCCACCACCGCGAACACCGACAGGCTCACCAGGATCGCCACCGGCAACCCGAACGCGTAACCGGCCCCGAGGATCTTGAACGGCGCGCTGGTCACCGTGACGATCTGGCCGTCGGTGACCAGCAGGGCGATCCCACGGCCGGCCGTCATCAGCACCAGGGTCGCGATGATCGGTTGGATGCCGAACACCGAGACGAGCACCCCGTTCCACAACCCCAGCGCCACGGCCACGCCGAGTGCGATCCCCATCGCGGTGATGACGGTGCCGGGACTGCCCGGGTCCGCGGCTGCCGCGATGTGCGCGCAGGCCAGCGCGCCGCTGATGGCGACGACGGCGCCCACCGACAGATCGATGCCACGGGAGGCGATCACCAGGGTCATGCCGAGCGCGATCAGCATCGTCGGGGCGCCGTTGCGCAGGATGTCGATCAGACTGCCGAACAGGTGACCGTCCTGCACCCGCAGCGTCAGAAAGCTGTGTGTGAGAATGACATTGACCGCCAGCAGGGCGATCAGCGCGAGCGCCGGCCACAGCAGCGGCGATGCCAACACCTTGTTCCTCACGACGCAGCCGCCCCGGCAATGAGTTCGGTCAGCCGCTGGACCGTGCAGTCGTTGCCCACTTCCTGCACGCAGTGCCCGTCGCGCAGCACCAGGATGCGGTCGCTGATCCGGGCCACCTCGTCGAGTTCCGCGGAGATGAACAACACCGCCATCCCGTCGGCCGACAGGTCGGTGACGAGCTTCTGAATCTGAGCCTTGGCCCCGATATCGATGCCCCTGGTCGGTTCGTCGAGGATGAACAGTTGCGGCTCGGTGATCAGCCACCGTGCCAGCAGGACCTTCTGCTGGTTGCCCCCACTGAGGTTCTTCACCAGCGCGGCGGGGTCGCGGGGCCGGATGTCGAGCGCCTCCAGGTAGCGGGCCACCAGATCGTCCTTGGTCTTCTTCGACAGTGGCCGGGCGAAGCCGCGGCGCGCCTGCAGCGCGAGGATCATGTTGTCGCGCACCGAGAGCTCGCCGATGATGCCTTCACCTTTGCGGTCTTCCGAAGAGAACGCGAAGCCCCTGGCGATGGCGGCCCGCGGCGAACGCACCGGCACGGTCGTGCCGTCGATGACCATGCGTCCACTGGTGGCGCGATCGGCGCCGAAGAGCAGCCGGGCGAGTTCGGTTCGCCCCGAACCCAACAGCCCCGCCAGTCCGACGACTTCGCCGCGATGAATGTCGACGTCGGTCGGGTGGATGCCGGGGGCACGCCCGATCTGCCGCGCGCTGAGCACGGTCTCATCGGCGCCGGCGCCGCTCCCGGCGGCAACCGCCTCCTCGAGGTCGTCGAGCAGATCGAGCTCGTGGCCGAGCATGGCGGCGATCAGGGCGACCTTGTCGAGTTCTGCGGTCAGATGCTCAGCAACCAGCCGCCCGTTGCGCAGCACGGTCATTCGGTCCGAGATCTCGTACACCTGATCCAGGAAGTGCGAGACGAACAGGATCGCCACGCCGCGGTCGCGCAGATTGCGCATCACCCGGAACAGCTCGGCGACCTCATCGGCGTCCAGGCTGGAGGTGGGTTCGTCGAGGATCAGCACCCGCGCCGAGACCGCCATGGCGCGGGCGATGGCCACCAGCTGTTGCAAGGCGATGGGGTGTGCCCCCAGGGTGTCGGCCGGATCGATGGTCAGGTCGAGCTGGCCCAGCAGTTCCTTGGCGCGGCGGTTCATGGCGCGGTAGTCGATCCGTCCGAAGCGCCTGGGCTCCCGGCCCAACAGGATGTTCTCTGCCACCGTCAGATTCGGGCACAGGTTGACCTCCTGATACACGGTGCTGATGCCGGCGTCCTGCGCGTGCCGCGGGCTGGCGAACCGGCGGTCGGCGCCGTCGACGGTGATCGTCCCCGCAGCGATATCGTGCACGCCGGTGAGCGCCTTGATCAGCGTCGACTTACCGGCGCCGTTCTCGCCCATCAACGCATGGATCTCGCCGGGCAGCAGCCGCAGGTCGACACTGTCGAGGGCTTTGACCCCGGGAAACTCGACCGTGACTCCGGTCAGCTGGATCACCGGTTGCACAACGGTTTCCGACAGCGACGCGGTCATCAGTATTTGCGGTCCGGCAGCACCGCGGCCGCTTGCTGCTGGTCGAAGGCCTCATCGGGGGTGACCACCCGCTCCGGTACCTGCTCGCCGGCGACGACCTGCTTCGCGAGATCCATGAGTTGCGGTCCGAGCAGCGGGTTGCACTCGACGATGTAGTTGAACTTGCCGTCGGCCAGCGCCTGCATGCCGTCATGGGTGGCATCGATGGTGACGATCTTGATGTCCTGGCCGGGTTTCTTCCCGGCCGCCTCGATGGCCTCCATCGCGCCCAGGCCCATGTCGTCGTTCTGCGAGAACACCATGTCGATCTGCGGGTTGGCCTTCAGGAAGGCCTCCATCACCTGTTTGCCACCCGAGCGGGTGAAGTCCCCACTCTGCGAGGCGATGATCTTCAGGTTCGGGTTGGCGGAGATGGCGTCGGCGAAACCGGAGTTGCGGTCGATGGCGGGATCGGCTCCGGTCGTGCCCTCGAGTTGAACGATGTTGACCGGTCCGGGCGCCGAGGCGTACTGCTGGACCACCCATTCGCCGGCGCGTCGGCCCTCGTCGACGAAGTCCGCGCCCAGGAAGGTCTTGTAGACGCCGGGCTCCTGGGTGTCGACGGCGCGGTCGGTGAGGATGACCGGGATACCGGCGTTCTGGGCCTCCAGCAGAACGGCGTCCCAACCGGTGCGCACGACGGGGCTGAACGCGATGACATCGACGCCCTGCTGGACGAAGGAGCGGATGGCGGAGATCTGATTCTCCTGCTCGCCGTTGGCGTCGGAGAACTTCAGGTCGACCCCGGCGTCCTTGGCCGCATCCTGGATGGATTTGGTGTTCGCGGTGCGCCAACCGCTCTCGGCACCGACCTGCGAGAAGCCCATGGTGAGCGCTCCCCCGTCGCTGCCGGATCCGGCGTCGCCGCCGGGTGCCTGCCCGCTGCCGCATCCGGCCAGCAGGACGGCCGACGCCGCGGCCACGACCACAGTGCGAATCCTCATGACGGTAACTCCTCTAATGTCGCTGTTTGCCGAGATCGGGCCGCGATTCGCGGAGATTTGGGGCCGGCCGAGACGACGGAACTTTGATGTGACCGGCGTTACACCGTCCGAATGTTAACGCTCACATTCGGTCGATGTCAACGGCTTGTGAGCGCTCACATCGATTCGTTCGAGACCTTGACAAAGCCGTGAGCCCCGTCACACACTTCTCGATGTTAGCGCTCACATCACCGCGACGGGCACAGCCGGCCGCGCGTTCCGAGCAGATACCTTTCGGAGGATTTCATGCGTAAGAGCCTTGCTCGCGCCGTCGGCGCCCTCGCCGTGGTAGCGGCACTGACCAGCGCCGCTTGCGGGCGCCCCGACGCGACGGACAGTGCCGGTGGCAGCGGCGGTGAACGCACCGGCACCGTGGGCATCGCGATGCCCACCAAATCGTCCGAACGCTGGGTGGCCGACGGCGACAACATCGCCGCGCAGTTCCAGAAACTCGGATTCGAGACCGACCTGCAGTACGGCGACGACGTCGTGCAGAACCAGGTGTCCCAGATCGAGAACATGATCACCAAGGGTGTCAAGGCCCTGGTCATCGCTCCCATCGACAGCTCATCGCTGACCGACATCCTGCAACGCGCCGCGGACGCCGATATCCCGGTGGTCAGCTACGACCGGCTGATCCGCGGCACCGAGAACGTGGACTATTACGCGACATTCGACAACTTCAAGGTCGGCGTGCTGCAGGCCACCTATATCGTGGACAAGCTCGGCGTCGCAACGGGCAAGGGCCCCTTCAACATCGAACTGTTCGCCGGTTCCCCCGATGACAACAACGCGACCTTCTTCTTCGACGGCGCCATGAGCGTGCTGCAGCCCCATATCGACAGCGGAAAGCTGGTCGTGAAGAGCGGTCAGACATCCTTCGATCAGGTGGCGACGCTGCGCTGGGACGGCGGATTGGCGCAGTCCCGCATGGACAACCTGCTCAGCCGCGCCTACACCAGCGGGCGGGTCGACGCCGTGCTCTCCCCCTACGACGGGATGTCGCTGGGAATCATCTCCGCGTTGAAGAGCGCCGGCTACGGAACGCCCGCGAACCCGCTGCCCATCGTCACCGGCCAGGACGCCGAATTGGCCTCGGTGAAGTCGATCATCGCCGGCGAGCAGACCGAGACCGTGTTCAAGGACACCCGCGAGCTGGCCAACGCCGCTGTGCAGATGGTGGATTCGCTGCTGACCGGCGGCACGCCCGAGGTCAACGACACCACCACCTATGACAACGGGATCAAGGTGGTCCCGGCCTTCCTACTCGATCCCGTCAACGTGGACAAAACCAACTACGAGAAGGTGCTCGTCGACTCCGGCTACTACACGTCGGCACAACTCGCGTGACCGGGGTGACGGCGGCGCCGTTGCTCGAGATGCGGGACATCACCAAACGATTCGGCAACGTCACGGCACTGAGCGAGGTCAACCTCACGGTGCGCCACGGCGAGATCCACGCCATCTGCGGTGAGAACGGCGCCGGGAAATCCACGCTGATGAAGGTGCTCAGCGGTATCTACCCGCACGGCAGCTACGACGGCGACATCGTCTTCGACGGCCGGCCCGGCGAGTTCAAGGACATCCGCAGCAGCGAACGCCGTGGGATCGGCATCATCCACCAGGAACTCGCCCTGGTGCCCGTACTGTCCATCGCCGAGAACATCTTCCTGGGCAATGAACACGCTTCGGGCGGAATCATCAGTTGGCACGAAACCACCAGTCACGCCCAGCAACTGCTCCGACGTGTCGGCTTGAACGAGAACCCGCAGACCCTGATCTCCGACATCGGAGTCGGTAAGCAACAACTCGTCGAGATCGCCAAGGCGCTGTCCAAGAAGGTGAAGCTGCTCATCCTCGACGAGCCGACGGCGGCCCTCAACGACGAGGACAGCAGGCACCTGCTCGACCTCATCGTCGAGCTCGCCGGGCAGGGACTGACCTGCATCATCATCTCGCACAAGCTCAATGAGGTGATGCGGGTGGCCGACACCATCACCATCCTGCGCGACGGCCAGACCATCGAGACCCGGCCCGTGGAGGCCGGACTCACCGAGGAACACATCATCCGCGGCATGGTCGGCCGCGATATGGTCGACCGCTTCCCGCCACGCACCCCCCATCCCGTCGGCGAGGTCACCTTCGCGATCCAGGACTGGACCGTCTTCCACCCGCTCGACCAGGAGCGCAAGGTCGTCGACGGGGTGTCGATCAGCGTGCGCCGCGGCGAGGTCGTGGGCCTGGCGGGGCTGATGGGAGCCGGCCGTACCGAGCTCGCGATGAGCGTCTTCGGGCGCAGCTATGGAAAGAAGGGCGGCGGTGCGGTCTTCAAGGACGGCAAAGAGATTCGTACCCGCACGGTGTCCGAGGCGATCGCGCACGGTATCGCCTACGCCACCGAGGACCGCAAGCATTACGGACTCAACCTGATGGATGACATCGCCCGCAGTGTGACCCTGGCATCGCTGCCCAAGGTCAGCAGAGCGACCGTCATCAACGAACACGAAGAGACCGTCGTCGCCGAGCGCTTCCGCAAGGACATGCACATCAAGGCGCCGTCGGTACGGGCCACCACCGGCAACCTGTCCGGAGGCAATCAGCAGAAGGTGGTGTTGAGCAAGTGGATCTTCGCCGACCCCGACGTGCTGATCCTCGACGAGCCCACCCGCGGCATCGACGTGGGCGCCAAGTACGAGATCTACACGATCATCAATTCGCTGGCATCCCAGGGAAAGTCGGTGATCGTGATCTCCTCCGAGCTGCCGGAGCTGATCGGCCTGTGCGACCGCATCTACACGCTCAACGAGGGCAGGCTCACCGGTGAGGTGGCCCGCGAGGACGCCGCCCAGGAAACACTGATGCACTACATGATGAAGGGATCGACCTCATGACCACCAGTTCCACGGTGGATGCGGGCTCACGCGCACCCGCCCCGCCACCGGACTCCGGCGCAGCGCGACTGGTGACGGCCGTACGCAAGAACTTCCGGCAGTACGGCATGGTCGTCGCGCTGGTCCTGATCGTCATCCTGTTCCAGATCTGGACCAGCGGGATCCTGCTCAAACCGCTCAACGTCACCAATATCGTTCAACAGAACGGCTATATCCTGATCCTGGCGATCGGGATGGTCATCGTCATCATCTCCGGCCACATCGACCTCTCGGTCGGTTCCATCGCCGGCTTCATCGGCGCCATGTCGGCGGTGCTGATGATCCGCCAGGACATGCCCTGGCCCGTCGCGGTCGGGCTGTGCCTGCTGCTCGGGGCGCTGATCGGGGCGTGGCAGGGATTCTGGATCGCCTATGTCGGCATTCCGTCGTTCATCGTCACGCTGGCCGGCATGCTGGTGTTCCGCGGCGCGACCCAGTATCTGCTGGAGGGTCAGTCCATCGCCCCGTTCCCCAGCAGCTTCAGCCAGGTCAGCAGTGGGTTCCTACCCGAACTCGGCGGTAGCAGCCTCTACCACTGGCCCACCATCATCCTCGGCGTGCTGGTGATGGTCGCCGCGCTGTGGCAGCAGGTCCGCCAGCGGAGCACGCAGACCCGCTACGACTTCGAGGTTCTGCCGTTCGGATGGTTCGTCTTCAAATGCGCCGCCATCGTGGCCGCCCTTGCCTCGTTCACGTTGCTGCTCGCGAGCTATCGCGGGGTGCCGGTGGTCGGGATCATCCTGGCGGTGGCATTCGTCATCTACGCATTCGTCATGCGCAGCAGCGTGTTCGGCCGGCAGGTATACGCCGTGGGCGGCAACGTGGCCGCCGCCCGGCTCTCCGGGGTCAAGACCAAGCGCGTCACCTTCCTGGTCTTCGTCAACATGGGTCTGCTGTCCGCGCTGGCCGGTCTGCTCTTCGCCGCGCGACTCAACTCGGCCACCCCGCAGGCGGGGATCGGCATGGAACTGGAGGCGATCGCCGCGGCATTCATCGGTGGCGCCTCGGCCAACGGCGGCGTCGGCACCGTGTTCGGGGCCATCATCGGCGGTTTCGTCCTCGGCGTGCTGAACAACGGGATGTCGTTGATCGGCATCGGCAGCGATGTCCAGCAGGTCATCAAGGGCCTGGTGCTGCTGGCCGCGGTGGGATTCGACGTCTACAACAAGAAGAAGGGTGGGTCGTAGCGCCATGGACCGCTTCGACCGCGACATCCTCGAGTACGTGCGCAGCTGGTCCCCCTACGGCGGCCCACCCGCAGACGAGGTTCTCGCGGAGTTCGGCCTGACGCCGGGCCAGCTCGCCGAACGGGTCGACCACATCATCGCCGCCGAGAATGCCCGGTATTTCCGGGAACTCGCGCAGCCCTGGCGGCGGGTCCGGGCCGCGGTCGACAGTGCTGGATGATCGGAACGTGAGGATCGAGCCGCAGCGATGGCCATTGGCCGACGGACGCGAACTGATGTTCTTCTCGCTGCCGGGTCACGATGCCGCCCCCCTTCCCGACCGTCGGGTCCTGCCGGTCCGGACCGGCTCACACACCGAGCTGCGCCTGGATCGGCAGACCGGCGAATGGGTGGTCATCGCGGCCCTGCGCCAGAACCGCACCTACAAGCCGGCTCCCGACCAGTGCCCGCTGTGCCCGGGACCGTCCGGGATCTCCAGCGAGGTGCCCGCACCGGGCTACGACGTGGTGGTGTTCGAGAACAGGTTTCCCAGTCTGGCCGGCGACAGCTCCGCCGGGCTTCCCGACACCGTCGACGGATTCACCTCCGCACCGGGCAACGGCCACTGTGAGGTCATCGCCTTCTCCAGCGACCACACCGGCCGGTTCGCCGACCTCGACATCGACCACGCGGTGCTGGTCGTGCAGGCATGGCGGCACCGCACCGCGGAGTTGATGGCGCGGCCGGGGGTCGAAGAGGTCTTCTGCTTCGAGAACCGCGGCGAGGAGATCGGCGTGACACTGACCCACCCGCACGGTCAGATCTATGCCTACCCATACCTGACCCCGCGCACCGCCACGACGCTGCGCCAAGCCCGCCTGCACCGAGAACGGCACGGCACCAACCTGTTCGCGCGCATTCTCGCCGACGAGGTCGAACAGGGCAGCCGGATCGTGGCAGACAACGATTCGTTCACCGCCTTCGTCCCCTTCGCCTCCCGGTGGCCGCTGGAGGTCCACATCTATCCGCACCGGTTCGTGCGCAACCTGACCGACCTGGACGACGCGGAACTCGAGAGCTTCGCGCGGATCTACCTCGACGTGCTCGGACGGTTCGACCGGCTGTACGACGCACCGCTGCCCTACATGTCGGCGCTGCATCAGTACACCGAGGACGAGACGCAACGCGAGGGGTACTTCCACGTCGAGCTACTCTCGATACGGCGCACCGCCACCAAGATCAAATATCTGGCCAGTTCGGAGTCGGCGATGGGGGCGTTCATCAACGACACCACCCCCGAGATCGTCGCGGGCAGGCTGCGGGAACTATGAGCAAGCCTGTCGAGTACAGCGCACCCGGCCGGATCAACCTCATCGGCGAACACACCGACTACAACTACGGATTCGCACTACCCATCGCGCTGCCCGAACGCACCGCGGTGAGTTTTCGGCCCGAGGACACCGACACGCTGGTGGTGCGCAGCGACCGCGAGGCGGCGGCGGTTCGGTTGGCGCTGAGCACGGTGCCCGGCGATGTCGGCGGCTGGGCCGCATACGTGGCCGGCGTGGTGTGGGCGCTGCACAGCGCCGGTCACCACGTCCCCGGCGGCACCATGGCGGTCACCGGCGGTGTGCCGACCGGCTCAGGCCTGGCGTCCTCGGCCGCACTGGAGTGCGCGGTGCTCGGCGCGATCCGGTCCGCCACCGGCCTGACGCTGGACCGCGTCGAGCAGGCCCGGATCGCGCAGCGCGCGGAAAACGACTATGTGGGCGCGCCGACGGGCATGCTGGATCAGCTGGCCATCCTGTTCGCCGAACGGCGGCACGCCCAGCTGATCGATTTCCGCGATCTCAGCGTGCACTCGGTGCCGTTTGAACCCGAGGCCCACGGCGTCACGCTGCTGCTCATCGATTCCCATGCCGCACATCAGCATGCGGGCGGCGAATACGCCGAACGCCGTGCCTCCTGCGAGCGTGCCGCGGCCGCGCTGGGGGTTGGCACGCTACGCGACCTGCAGGACCGAATGCCACAGGCCGTGGCGGCGCTACCGGACTCCGAAGACGGCCGGCGCGCCCGGCACATCCTCACCGAGAACCAGCGCGTCCTCGATACCGTTGCGGCGCTGCACCGCTCCGACTTCGCCGCGGTCGGCCGGCTGCTGACCGCGTCGCAGGAATCGATGCGCGACGACTTCGAGATCACCACCGCGCACATCGATCTGATCGCCGAAACGGCCGTGCAGGCAGGGGCATTGGGGGCACGGATGACCGGTGGCGGCTTCGGGGGATGCGTGATCGCGCTGGTACCCGGCGAGCGGCGGGAGGCCGTCGGCGACGCGGTGCGCGCCGCAACCCGGCACCACGGCCACCGTGCACCGACGATCGTGGCGACGCATGCCGGCCACGGCGCCGGCGGATAGCCACATGACACAATTCGAGCTCGTCCTGCACAGCGCCGCGGGCACCGTACGCGCGGTGATCGCCGAGGCGGGTGCCGCCATCCGGCAGTTGCGCGTCGACGGCGTCGAGATCACGGCCGGGCTCGACGACCACGCGCCCGTGCCGTTCTTTTGCGGTGCGGTGTTGGTTCCATGGACCAACCGGGTGCGCGACGGCCGCTGGGTACACGACGGGCGCACACACCAACTCGATATCAACGACGCCCGCCACGGCAGCGCACTGCACGGGTTGCTGCACGACACGGCGCATCGGGTGGTAGCGCGGTCGGCCGCTGCGATCACCCTCGGGGCGCCGGTGAATCCGCAGCACGGCTACCCCTTCCGACTGCAGACCGAGGTCACCTACCGTCTGGTGGCCGACGGCCTGAGCGCGACCCATACGGTCCGCAACGTCGGATCCGACTGTGCCCCAGTCGCGATCGGCGCCCATCCCTTTCTGACGATCGGCGACGTGCCCACCGAGACGCTGACGCTGACCGTGAACGGATCGCACCACATCGACGTCGACGACCGGCTCACACCCACCGGGCGTACTGCGGTGCCGGGCACCGAATGGGACCTGCGCGGAGGACGCGTCATCGCCGAGCTCGACCTCGACGACGCGTGGTCGGTGCCGGCGGCGGACGGTCGCAGCGTGCACACCCTGCGCTCCCCCGACGGCCGCACCGTCTCACTGTGGGCCGACGACAGCTTCGGTTTCGTGCACGTCTTCATCACCCGGCGGTTCCCCCGTGCCGGGAAGTTCGTGACGGCCGTCGCGCTCGAACCGATGACCGCGCCCGCCGACGCCTTCAACAGCGGCGTCGGGTTGCGTTGGCTGGAGCCCGACGAGACGCTGTCGGCCTCGTGGGGCATCGGCTACGGCGGGGCCGGACTGACCACACCACTTGCCGGACTTAGTCATACTTGACGATATCGTCATTCTCTGGTTCTGTTGGTCGAACGAACCCGCGCAGGGCACGGAGCCGCCCCGCACCCGCCGCAGTGAGGGACTCACCATGGGAAATGCCGCCAACGCGCCGGCGTATCGACGGAATATCTACGCACGCAGCGCCATCGTCGACCCCTACCCGCACTACGCCCGACTACGACAGCGCGGCGCGGTGGTCTGGCTGCCGCGACAGCGGGTCTACGCGCTGCCGCGCTACGCCGAATGCAAGGCCGCGCTGCGCGATGACGGGCGCTTTGCCTCCGGCCAGGGCGTGGCGCTGAATCCGCTGACCAACCGGCTCTCCCGGGGCACCACGCTCAACAGCGATGGCACGGACCACGACCGACGCCGCAGGCTGCTCGCCCACCGCCTGACGCCAAAGGCGCTGCGCTCCATGGCAGAGGCCATCGATCGGCAGGCCGCGGCGGTCGTCGAGGCGGCGGTCGCCCGTCGCCATATCGACGGCGTCCGGGACGTGGCCACCGCCCTTCCGGTTGCGGTGGTGCCGGATCTGGTCGGGTGGCCAGAGCAGGGCCGCGAGCATCTCATCGACTGGGCCGGCGCGACATTCGACTCACTGGGTCCGCTGAACCGGCAGTGGCTGCGCACCATGCCCGCAGCCCTGTCGATGCTGCGATTCTCCCGCCGCGTCGTCCGCGATCGCGCCGTACTGCCCGGCAGCATGGGTGACGACGTGTTGAACGCGGCCGACGCGGGTGAGGTGCCCCGCGCGGAATGCCCGGCGTTGATGATCGACTACCTGGCGCCCTCGCTGGATACCACCATCAGCGCCATCAGCTCGGCACTACACCTCTTCGCGACCCATCCCGATCAGTGGCAGGCGCTGCGTGAGGACCCGTCACTGGTCGCGAACGCCGTCAACGAGGTCGTGCGCCTCGAGTCGCCGTTGCGGGCATTCTCCCGCAAGGCCGTCACCGACGTGGAACTCGGCGGCTCGTTGATTCCACGAGATTCCCGGATTCTGGTCATCTACGCCTCCGCCAACCGCGACGAACGCGAATGGGATGATCCCGACAGCTTTGATATCACCCGGGATGTCAATCGGCACTTGGGTTTCGGCTACGGCACGCACGGCTGCGCGGGACAGGGATTGGCTCGCCTGGAGTCACAGGCCATCCTGCGCGAGCTCGCCGCACGCGTGGAGCGCATCAACCTCACCGGCGAGCCGATCTGGGCCGTCAACAACATCATCCACCGATACCAGCGGCTGCCCCTTGAGCTGGTACCCGCCTAGGAAGGGAGGACCCATGCGTGTCACCATCGATCAGGACCGCTGCGAAGGCCACGGTTTGTGCACCCAGTCCGCTCCGACGATCTTCTCCTTCGATGACGAGGGCGATCTGGTCAGCGAGTACGTCGATTCCGATGTGCCCGAGGACCTCGCCGGCGCCGCCCGGGAGGCGATCGACATCTGTCCGGTCGCGGCGCTGCGCGGCAGCTGAGTCGTCGCGCCGACGGCTCACGCCGCCGAATGTGGGGGCGCGATCGCATCCAGATCGGGCAGCGGTCGAGCGCAGACCTCGGCGGCATCGGCTGCCGACATACCGAACAGTCGCAACACGTCGGACGTCACAGAGTCGGCCGCACGGGCATCGTCGCGATCGGGATCACTGCTCAGCAGGGCGCCCAATCCCATGATGGCGCCGCCAGCCACCGCGAGCGCCAGCTGCGGATCGTCGACCGAGAACCGTCCGGCGCCGACGGCGGCTTCGATATCGCGCAGCGCACGGGGCGCCAATCCCCGATCCGAGGTCAACAGCGCAACCCCGTTGGCCAAGAGGATCTGGCTCTCCTGCGGGCGGCGGCGAAACAGACGCCCGGTCAGCCGGAATCGACAGGCGAACGCCTCTGCGGGGTCCTCGACGTCGGCGGTCAGCACATCCAAGAGCGCACCGTGCGCCTCGAGGGCCTCAGCCACCGCGGCGGCGAACAACTCTTCCTTGCTGTCGAAGTAGTTGTAGAACGAGCCCATTCCCACATCGGCGGCCTGCGTGATGTCCAGCACCGGCACGCTGAGCCGACCTTCGGCGATAAAGCCCTGTGCTGCGCTGATCAGCGCAGCACGGGTGCGTTGCTTGCGCCGTTGCACCCGACTGATGCCCGGTTCCACGGACTCACCCATCACTACCTCGCCTGTCTCGAAGGGAGACTCAATCTAGCAGTTCAGTCATAACTGAGGATATCGTCAGAAACCTTGACTGAGGGTAGCGTCGTATGTGACGATTTCATCAGTTACAGAGAGGAGGTTGTCGCCACATGGCCGGGACCCATAACGATTTGCACAGCGAGCGCGGTGCATTGCCCGGCGAGTTCGCCGACCGCGCCACGAATCCCACCATCAAGATCCGCGACATCTCGTGGCTCGAATTCGAGAAACCCGATCTTGTGCGTGCCGAGGCGTTCGCGCGTGCGTTCGGCTTCCAGACGACCCTGCGAACTCCCGAGGAACTGCACCTGCGCGGAACCGATGTGGGCACTCCTTGCGTGATCCTGCGGCGTGGGGAAAGGTCTCGCTTCGCCGGCGTGGCGTTCCGCGCCGCCGACGGAGCCGACGTGCGTCGGCTTGCCGACAGGACCGGCGCGCAGGTGCGACCGCTGCCCGACACCATCGGCGGTTCGGCGGTCCAACTGAACGACCCCAGCGGAATCCCGGTCCGCGTCGTGGCGGGGACTCATGATCTTCCCCAATTGCCCACGCAGCCACCGCTTCTGTTCAACTCCGGCCATGAGATCGTGCGCACCAATGCCACCCAGCGGCCCCCTCGCGCCCCGGCCAGGGTCCAACGCCTCGGTCACGTGGTGCTGCAGTCGACCAAGTACGTCGAGGCGCTGACCTGGTATCAGCAGAACCTCGGGATGATCGTCAGCGATTTCCTGTTCTTCCCGGGCCAACGCGAACGTGGACCCACGATGAGCTTCATCCGCTGCGATCGCGGTGCCGAGCCCGCCGATCACCACACCTTGGCGATGGCGCTGGGACCGGCCAACCGGTACGTGCACTCGGCGTACCAGGTCAGCGATCTGGATGCACTCGCAGCCGGCGGGGAGTACCTCAGAGAGCGCGGCTACTTTCGGTCCTGGGGTATCGGCCGCCACATCCAGGGCAGCCAGCTCTTCGATTACTGGCGTGATCCCGACGGGTTCCTCGTCGAACACTTCGCCGATGGTGACATGTTCGACAACACCCTCGAACCCGGCTGGGCACCGTTCACCGCCAGCGGCCTGTCCCAGTGGGGCCCTCCGGTCAGCGGCGACTTCCTCGGCACCAGCCCGCGCGGCGCCCGCGCGGAAGCCCGGTCCATCCTCACCGCCCTCCCACAGCGCAACGAGTTCGACCTCCACCGCCTCATCGGCCTACTGAAAGTTGCCCGCTCATGAGCACATCCATCATTCGCACCGCCGACGGCTGGTGGGTCAAGACCGCCGACCGCGCCACCAAGATCGGCACCTCTGCCTCCACCACCGCACAGCTGCTCGCCGACCGCGCCGCGATCGCCGCCGCAACCGGTGACACCGTCGCGGTGGACGGGCTGGATCTGCTTTCGCCGCTGACCCGGCCCTGCCGGGTGGTCGCGCAGATGACCAATTTCGAATCCCACGTGAGGGATTCGGGCATGGATCCCAAGACGGTCCCGCTGACGTTCTTCCGAAAGTCCTCCGCATCCATCAGCGGCCCGTTCGACGACATCGTCAAACCCACACATGTCCGGTTCCTCGACTACGAGGTGGAGATCGGCCTGGTCATCGGGCGCGACCTGCCGGTCGGCACCGACGTGACGTCCGGCAATCTCACCGATTATGTTGCCGGACTGGTGATCACCAACGACGTGTCCGCACGCGACATCCAGCTGCCGCAGACCCAGTTCTACGAGGCGAAGTCATACCCGACCTTCACCCCGGTCGGACCGGAACTCGTGCTCCTCGATGCCGACGAGCTTGCCCGTTTCGGCGACCTGCGCCTGCGGCTGAGCGTCAACGGGGACGAACGCCAGAATGCCCTGGTCGAGGGCGATATGCTCTACCGGCCGCTGGCCGCGTTGCAGTCGCTGACCCGGTTCCAGGATCTCGCCGCCGGCGACCTCGTGCTGACAGGTACACCGGCAGGCACGGCGCTCGTCGCACCACCCAAGCCGATCGAGATGATCGGTGCATTGCTGCCCCCGGCGGTGAAGTGGAAAGCCTTCTTCAAACGTCAGGCTTCCAACCGCAAGTACCTGCAGCAGGACGACGTCATCACCGCATCGGTGGCCACCGACGACGGTGCGATCGACCTCGGCATCCAGCGGATGAAGGTCGTCTTCGCGTGATCACCGATCAGCTGTGGCCGCGCTACGCCGGCCCCGCCGACCTGCCCGATGTCGAGCGTGTCCCGCTGCATCAACGGGGGCTGCCGAACTCGACCTTCGAGATCGTGGAGCGGGCGGCCGGCCTGTGGCCGGACGCCCCGGCGGTGACCGTGTTGCCGGACGCGACCCGCTGGGACAACGGTGCGTCGAAGACGTTCGGCGAGTTGGCCATTGACGTTCGCCGATACGCCAACTTTCTGCGTGCCATCGGGGTCCAGCGCGACAGCGTGGTGGCGCTGCTGTGCCCGAACTGTGACGAACTGATCACCGCAACCCTGGCGGCGCAGCTGGCCGGGATAGCCGCGCCGATCAACAGCGGGCTGAGCGCTGAACAGGTCGGCGAACTCCTCGCACGGTCCGGTGCCCGTACCCTGATCGGCGTCGCACCCGAGTTCGATGCCGCAAGCTGGGATGTGGCCAAGGCACTGGCCGAGGGCGGATCGGTCGATTGCATCCTGCTGCTTTCCCCGACCGGCACCACGGTGACAGCACCCGTGCCCACGTTGCCGGGCGTCACCGTCGGATATCTGACGGACATGGCCGCCGGCTCTGACGGCGCGGTCTTTGCGGGCGACCCGCCCGAACCCGGTGACCTGGCGGCGATATTCCACACCGGGGGCACCACCGGAACCCCGAAACTCGCCGCGCACACCCACGCCAATGAGGTCACCGACGCGTGGATGGTGGCCGCCGCCGACACCGTCCTCGACCAGGATTCCGTCGTCTTCGCGGCGTTACCCCTGTTCCACGTCAACGCCCTGGTGGTCACCTTGCTGGCCCCGCTGCTGCGCGGGCAGCGGGTGGTGTGGGCAGGCCCGCTCGGATACCGTGATCCCGCGCTGTACGCAAACTTCTGGAAGATCGTGCAGCAGTACCAGGTTGCGGCGATGAGCGCGGTGCCCACCGTCTATGCGGTGCTCGCTCAGTGCCCGATCGACGCCGACATCTCCAGCATGCGGATCGCCATCGTCGGCGCATCGGCACTTCCGCCCGCCGTGCGCAAGGACTTTGAATCCCACACCGGTATCACCCTCGTCGAGGGATACGGGCTCACCGAAGCGACCTGCGCGAGCGCTCGTAGCTTCGGTCCATACCCACGACCCGGCTCAGTGGGTCAACGCCTGCCCTACCAACAGATCACCGCAGCCAAGATCGATGAGCAAGGACACCTGATCGATCTTCCTGCCGGCGAGGTGGGAACGTTGATTATTAGCGGGCCCACGGTATTCGCCGGCTACGTGTCCGGCCACGGCGCGCACGGCCTGCAACTCGACGGATTGGGAAGCCTCCATGGGGAACGGCTGGACACCGGCGATCTCGGCTGGGTTGACGACGACGGGTTCGTCTATCTGACCGGCCGCGCGAAAGACCTCATCATCCGCGGTGGCCACAACATCGACCCGACACAGATCGAGGACGCACTACTCACCCACGGCGACGTGGCCTCCGCTGCCGCTGTCGGCGCCCCGGACGCCCACTCCGGAGAGGTGCCGGTCGCCTACGTCACGCTTCATCCCGGATCCGTCGTCAGCGCTCAGGAGCTGACACGGTGGGCCGCCACCCAGGTCGGTGAGCGCGCCGCCGCGCCACGAAAGGTGACCATCCTCGACGGGCTACCGGTGACCGCGATCGGCAAGCCGTACAAGGTGCCCCTGCGTGCCGATGCCGCCCGTGATGTCTTCACCGACGCCCTGGCCGGGCACGACGGTGTCTGCGTTCACGCAGAGATCGAGGGCGGAGCGCCCGTGCTCATCGTCGAGATCGCCGACCCCGCACACCGCGAGGACATCGACCGCGTGTTGGCACGCTACGCCGTGACCTACCGCGTGGTGGAAGCGAACTGAGCTCAATTCAGTGACTCCGCAACCGAGATCGATCACTGCCGCCGGGCCGCCCGTCATCATCGTCGGTGCGGGTCCTACCGGTGCCACCGTGGCGACCCTGCTGGCGCAGTACGGCATCAGCAGTCTGGTGCTCGACCGCTGGGACGGGGTCTATCCGCAACCCCGCGCGGTGCACATGGACGACGAGGTCTATCGCATCATCGCGCGGTTGGGCATCTCCACACAGTTCGCGGCCATCTCCCGCCCGGCACACGGACTACAGCTGCGCGACCACGATCACCGTGTTCTTGCCGAGTTCCACCGAGACACCCTGCCCAGCACCAATGGCTTTCCGCAAGCCAACATGTTCGACCAACCCGAGCTCGAATCTGTCCTCCGGGAGAACCTCACCCGCTACCCCGGCATCGACGTGCGGGGCGGCTGCGAGGTGATCGGCATCGAACAGCGTGCAGACGGTGGCGCCCGGGTCAGCTACCGCGACCGCGGTGACGGCACCACCCAGCAGGTGGACGCGGACTACGTACTGGGCTGCGATGGCGCCAATAGCTTTGTGCGCTCGACGATCCGCGCGCAGATGGTCGACCTCCGGTTCCAGCAACGCTGGCTGGTGATCGATGTCGAGACCACCGCGGACCTCGGCCAGTGGGAGGGCGTCCATCAGGTCTGCGATCCCGTACGGGCAGGGACCTACATGCGTATCGGAGACACCCGCTACCGGTGGGAGTTCCAGTTGCTCGACGGCGAGACCGCCGAACACTTCTGTGACCTGACCGCGCTCAAGCCGCTGATCGCGCCGTGGACCGGAACCGTCGGCGACGACCAGCTGCACCTCATCCGGGTCGCCGAGTACGTTTTTCCGCGCCCAGCTCGCCGACCGCTGGCGCCGGGGGAACGTGTTCTTGCTCGGTGACGCCGCCCACCTGACGCCACCCTTCATCGGCCAGGGCATGGGTGCCGGACTCCGCGACGCAGCCAACCTCGCATGGAAGCTGGCCGGTGTGATTTCCGGTGACCTGCCATCGTCGGCACTGGACAGCTACGAGCGCGAACGAAAACCACACGCGCGAGCCATGGTTCGACTGGCCCTGGTTGTCGGCAGATTCATGACCGCGGGAGGTGAGGCCGGCTCGCTGCTTCGCCGCATCGTGGTGCCACGGCTGGGGCTGATACCGGGCATGCGCAACCGGATCATGGATTCGTCGACCCCGGCGCTGCACCGCTCGCACTTTGTTCGACGCCGCCATGGCCCTCGGTCACTGACCGGCACACTGTGCCCCAACTCCGTGTTCCCGGACAGCCGCCGGGTCGATGACGTCCTGGGGCTGGGTTTCGCGCTCATCACCGCGCTGCCGCTCACGTCGGCCCAGCACCTGCTGGCCGAAGAGCGTGGCTGCACACCATATTTTGCCGCACCCGGTACCGAATTGGCCCGGTGGCTACGCCGCGGTCACACCGTCGCCGCACTGGTCAGACCCGATCGCACCGTCATGGCGACCTCGAGGAGTGTCGCTCAGCTCCTCACGCAGGTGCCGCGCTACCACCCGGCGGTGCACGGCCAGCACGCGGTGGGTGAGAACTCAGTCCGAGTGACGCAGGACAAGCCGTGACGCGTACGGGTAGAGTCTGGCCCGATAGCGTCTAGGGTTCCGGCGGTTAACACGCGACTGGTCCGAGCGTCGCCACCGGGAGTTCCGAACACTCGCGGTCATCTGAACGGATAAAAGCCTGGAGGATCTTGCGGTGGCGCGCGCGTGCCACCGGGAAGGTCCTCGGATGACGCCGATCATTGCCCTCGCCGTGCTGTTCTCGGCGCTGCTGCATGCCATCTGGAACTCGCTGGCGCACAACGTCAACGACCGTCTGGTGGGTTTCGCGCTCATCGGCGCGGTCGACATGGTCGGCGGCGGGGCGCTGGCGTTGCTGGCCGGGTTTCCGCCCGCCGGAGCGTGGCCGTTCATCATCGCGTCCGCGGCGCTGCACGTGGTCTACAACCTGCTGCTGCTCGCGAGCTACCAGCTCGGCGAATTCAGCCAGATGTATCCGCTGGCGCGGGGTACGTCACCGTGGATCGTGGCGTTGGTGTCGGTGGTGGTGCTCGGCAACGACCTCCCGCCGACCGAGCTCGCCGGGGTGCTGGCGATCTCCCTGGGGATCATCGGACTGGTGTTCATCGGAGGACGGCCGAGCCGCCGCGACATCCCGGCGCTGACGGCGGCACTTCTCACCGGGGTGATGATCGCCGCGTACATCGTGGTCGACGGGCTCGGCGTGCGGGAGGCGCCGTTGGCCGCCTACATCGGGTGGATGTTCCTGCTGCAGGGCCCGCCGATCGCGGTGCTGGCGGTGATCCGTCGCCGCGGCCGGCTCGGGACGTCGCTCCGCGCGTCCGCCGGCGCGGGGATCACCGGCGGAGTGATCTCACTGGCCGCCTACTCGATCGTGCTGTGGGCGCAGACCAGCGGGGCCCTGGCGCCGATCGCCGCGCTGCGGGAGACGAGCATCGTCTTCGGCGCGTTGATTGGGGCGGTGTTCCTCGGCGAGAAGCTGGGCGGCCGCCGCGCGATCGCATCGGCGGTGGTGTTGGTCGGGGTGGTGCTGATCAGCGTTGGCTGACCAACGCGGCGATCGCGGTGGACAGCGCGGCTCGGCATTTGTCGCCGCCGGTGTGATCCGCGTTGCGGCGCAGGAAGCACGGCTGGGAGTGTGCACGTCGTAAAGCCGTTCCCGCTCATAGGTTTCACGCCGCGGTCGAACAATCACGTGCCGCCTGGCGGTTCGATCGGGGAGGCAGTGCGTCAGGCAGGCACCGCGGGTTCGTGAGGCTTCCTGGCCGTCTCGGCCATATCGGAGAACTCGCGCTGGATCTCGTCGTTCTCGCGGGCAGTCATGAGCGATACGGCCGCGGCCACGACCAGGCACGCGAGGAAGCCGGGGACGATTTCATACATCGCGCTCGACAGCGACTCGGTCTGGCCCCAGATGCCGACCACCACCGCACCGGCGATCATGCCGGCGATCGCACCGGCCGAGGTGAGCTTGCGCCAGAACAGCGACAGGATGATCAGGGGGCCGAAGGCGGCCCCGAAGCCGGCCCACGCGAAGCCGACAAGGTCGAGGATCGTCCCATCCGGGTTGAGCGCCAACAGGACCGCCACCACAGCGACCGTCAGCACCCCGAGCCGACCGTAGGTGACCAACCTCGCCGGACTCGCCTCTTTTCCGAACGCCCGGTAGATGTCTTCGACCAGAGCCGACGAGCACACGATGAGTTGCGACGAGATCGTCGACATGATGGCCGCCAGCACTGCGGCGAGCACGATCCCGGCGATCAGGGGATGGAACATCACCTGCGCCAGCTGGAGGAACACGGTCTCGGGGTTGTCCAGCGTGACTCCCTCGCGGAAGAAGTACGCCAGGCCCGCAAAGCCGGTCGTGATCGCACCTGCCGAGGTGAGGATCATCCAGCTGATGCCGATCCGACGACCGGCCTTGGCATCGGCCGAGGAGCGCAACGCCATGAACCGGACGATGATGTGCGGTTGGCCGAAATAGCCGAGTCCCCAGGCCGCAGCCGACACGATGGCGAGGAAACTTCCGCCGAAGAACAATGACGTGCGGTGGATTTCGTCGCCGGGGTTGGCGGCGTTGTGCGCGGCGTCAGCGGCCTGGACGAGATTGACCATCTCGCCCGGTCCGCCGGTCGCGATGATCGTGACGACGGGAATCGTGACGAGCGCCGCGAACATCAACACCGCCTGTGCAACGTCGGTGAGCGACGCACCCAGAAAACCACCGAACAGCGTGTAGCACATGGTGATTGCGGCGACCAGAAGCATCCCTGCCAGATACGACGAGCCGAACGACGTCTCGAAGAACACGCCGCCGGCGACCATGCCGGACGACACGTAGAACGTGAAGAAGAACAGGATTATCGTGCCTGCCGCGATGCGCAGGACATGCGACTTGTCGCGCAGCCGGTTCTCGAAGAAGCTCGGCACGGTGATCGAGTTGTTGGCGATCTCGGTGTATGCCCGCAGTCGCGGTGCGACGAACTTCCAGTTGAGCCAGGCTCCGATCACCAGGCCGATCACGATCCACGACTCGAGGAGGCCGGAGGCGTAGATGGCGCCCGGCACTCCGAGGAGCAGCCACCCGGACATGTCCGACGCGCCGGCCGACAACGCGGCGACGGTCGGGGTGAGCCTGCGGCCCCCGAGCATGTAGTCGTCGAGATCGCTGGTCTGGCGGAAGGCGTAGAAACCGATCGCCAGCATCAGGACGAAGTACAGCCCGATCGCCAAAATCTGAAACGCGGAGTCGGACATAGATTTCTCGTTCCGTCGGGGGTACCTGTGATGGACTCGTTGCTCTGATCATGCAAGCAGGACGGCCGTCTGAACTTCTTGGCCGATCGTATGGGAAATGGGCTCGCTCTTTGTCCGGTTCGACAGAGCGCCCGGGGTTAAGTTCCCTCAGCTGTCCACCACGGGCGCAGGTGTCCACACGCGACGAGGACGTTCGCTGCGGGCACGAAAGCGGCCCCGGGAGCCAACTCCGGGGCCGTTCTCTATCTGGTAGTGGGGACAGGATCCGAACCTGCGACCTCTGGATTGTGAGCAGGCTGGTGCACCTCTGTCTCAGCCGCGCAACTCAGCTTGAATATCGCGCGCGGCTACTGAATGCCCTTTGCGGCAACGCACTTCGACATCGATGGGCGATCCGCAGTCGATGTGTGATAGCCCTACGCGGCCCCCGCCGGGGCGTGCCCATCGGTCCCCCCAGCGCATCAGACCCAGCAGAATGGGGAGAAGTTCCTCGCCCTTCTCGGTGAGGTGATATTCCTCCCGGGCGCGCTGTCCGGGTTCGTGATATGGACGCTTCTCCAGGATGCCCTCGTCAGCGAGTTCACGAAGCCGGGTAGCGGTGATCTTGTCACTGAGCTGCGCCCGGCGCGCGAACTCATCGAAGCGATGCGCCCCGTAGAACGCCTCACGCAGCAGCAGCAGGCTGGCCCGGCGTCCGACAATGTCGAGCGCCGCCGCCATGGAGCAGCCGTCCGCCTGCCAGGAGTCACGATCACTGAGTCGACCGACCAGAGTCGCGGAAGTCATGCCGGACATCGTGCCATGCTGGCTTGCCTTCAGTAAAGCCAGCACGCTACGGTCTGACTAGACACCACTACAGTCAGAGGTGTGACACCCAGCGAGGTAGTGCAGCTTCTGCCGGCCTGACATACCGCCACCAACAGAGGAAGAGCTACGCATGACAACACCACAACCGGTTGCTCTCGTCACCGGCGCCAAATCAGGCCTCGGCAGGTTCGCCGCCCGCGCCCTGCTCGACGCCGGCTATCAGGTCGTGGGCACCAGCCGCAACACCGCGGGGCTGGACGATGAACAGAATCTGTCCTTTCTCGAGCTCGACGTCACCCGCGACGAGTCCGTGGTTGCCGCGGTCGACACGGTGATCGCACGGTTCGGACGGATAGACGTTCTGGTGAACAACGCCGGTATGGGCCTAAACGGGGCCAGCGAAGAGAACTCGATCACCCAATCGCAGCGGCTTTTCGACATCAATGTCTACGGTGTCATGCGGATGACCAACGCTGTCCTACCGCATATGCGCAGGCAGGGCAGCGGACGCATCGTGAATATCTCGTCGATTTTCGGGCTGATGCCCGCACCCTTCATGGCTGCCTACAGCGCCACCAAATTTGCGGTCGAGGGATACTCCGAGTCCGTCGATCACGAGGTCCGTGACGACAACATCCGCGTCGTTCTCGTCGAGCCCGGCGGCACCAGAACCGGGTTCGACGACAACACCGCCGAGCCGGACAACCCGCTGTCGGCCTACGAACATCGGCGGCGGCGTTCGAATCAAGCTGTGGCCGATCAGTTCAACAACGGTGACGACCCCCTCGTCGTTGCCAAAGCCATCGTGTCCGCCGCGACGGACAAGAGCCCGAAACTGCGTTATCCGGCCGGCTCCGCGCGACGGCTGAGTGCGCTACGCCGTTTCGCACCCCGACGAGTCTTCGACGAACAGTTACGCAAGTCGCTCGCGGTGGGGAAATGAGGCTTGGAATTGGCGGTCTTCTTCAGACGGACTGCATACAGCCGCAAGGTCGGGGTGTGGCACGAGGCATGCGAGGTGAAGGCGGGCCAGTTCGAGGCGATTCACGTACTCGAACGCGCTAGTGCGAGTACTCCTGTTCCCCAACGGTAGTCGCCGGTAATCGGCCACCGTGACGACGGCACTTCCTCCAACCCCTTGAAAGGCACCCGAAATGAGCGGAGTCACGGTTCTCAGAGTCGACCACGTCATGACGCGGCTCACCATCGCCACCGGCATCCCGTTCGAGGATTTTCGCGCCGCAATGGAGCAGGCGGTGCCCACCTTTGATCCCACGCCGTACATGAACATCGTTCGCACGAGCGGTACATGGACCGACGTGGAAGCTGAGGTTGCAGCAAGCGCACCGTATGGCCTGCTGCGCTACGCAGTCATCGAGGCCACACCTCTGATGGAACTAGCCGGTCACACTGGCCACGCCGTCGAGTACCTGATCGGAAATCACGTCATCGCCGAAACGATGTACCGACTCGACCGCGCTGCCCTGCTATATGCGCCCCTTCGCGTACTACTTCTCAGTGACGATGCGGGCGACGCAGTCTTCGCGATCGATCAGCCGTCGACGGTCTTTGCAGGACTTGATGATCCAGGGACGGCAGCAACCGGCGTGCTTCTCGACCGCAAGTTGGCGCTGATGTTGCGCGGTATTGGGGTGGCCATCAGCGACGACTTGACGCCGAGTGATGGATGAAGTCGGCGAGCAACGCCGAAATCGGATCGGCGAGGCCGCCCTGTGACGGGGGCTTCGCCCGCGGCCGGCAATCGTGCCATTCACCAATTCGCTCAGCAGGGCATGAAAACGGCCCCCGGAGAAATCTCCGGGGGCCGTTCCCCATCTAGTAGCGGGGACAGGATTCGAACCTGCGACCTCTGGGTTATGAGCCCAGCGAGCTACCGAGCTGCTCCACCCCGCGTCGGTAAACACAACATTACCCAAGGGGATGCAACGCACCAAATCGGGTGCTCAGCGCCGGTTTCTAGCCCGAAAACCGCACCACCTGACCGGTGTTGAGCACCCCCGCGGGGTCATAGTGATCCGCCAGCGCGGCCAGCCGGTGCCGAGTGTCCTCGTCGTAAGCCCGCGCCATCCGTGCCGGGTCGGCCGCGGGTGCGAAGTTGGGCAGCAGACCGCCCGTCGACCACGGCGCCAGGGCGTGGGTCAGGGCGCGCGCCTGTGCCGGCACCAGCTCGGCAGCCGGGCCCATCGGCACCCCGATGACGGTCACCGCGTAGGCCGCCTGACGGTGGCAGAACGCACTGCGGTGCGGCGCCTGTCGGGCCATCGCCCCGCCGAGCAGCCGCACCTCCACGATGGTCTGCACCGACGCCGAACCCGGGCCCGCGGCGGCCAGCAGGATATCGACTGCCTCGGTGCCGAATTCGCGCAGCAGCACCTGCTCCTCGTACACCGGCATCGGATCGACCGGGTCGGCGTGCACCGCCCCGATCGCGGCGTATGGCAGCACCCCGACGGTGTCGAGCACCGGCGTCGCGGTCTCCCGCATCGGCGCCAGAAGCGCTGCGGCCTCGGCGAAATCATCCAATGCGGTGTAGCGCACCGCGACGGTCAGCCGGCCCGCCAGCGGTTCGGGAACCCCGGGCAGCGGGGGCAGCTGTTGAAAGGCGATGGAGGTGTTGATGTTCTCCGGCAGCCCGGCGCTCCACCGCTGCCACCCGCGCAGCACGGCTGGGGCGTCGGCGCCGTCGAAATACAGCGCCCCACCGTAGAACTCGGAGATGGGCAACAGGTCGATCTCCGCGCCGGTGACGATGCCCAGGGTGGCCTTGCCGCCGCGCAGTCCCCAGTACGCCTCGGGGTGCTCCTCGGGCGTCACATGCAACAACTCCCCCGCACCGGTCACCAGATCGAAGGAACGCACGTAGTCCGAGGACACCCCGACGCTGCGCACCAACGGGCCCACGCCGGCACCGGTGAGGAATCCGACCACCCCCACATTCGGTGACGATCCGCACAGCGGCGCCAGCCCGTGCGGCGCGGCCGCCTCCAGCACGTGCTGCCAGCGCGCGCCCGCACCGACCCGGGCGGTCCTGGTGGACAGGTCCACGACGCAGGCGGTCATCGCGCCGGTCTGCACCAGGATGGTGTCAGCGCCCACCGGGACGGCGCCGTGCCCGGTTGCCTGCACGGTGACCCGCAGACCGTGGCCGGCGGCGAACCGGACGGCCTCGGCGACATGATGCGGGGACGTGGCGAGCACCACGGCGGCCGGCTGTACGGGCACGGCCACGTTCCACGGTGAGCAGCGTTCGTAGCCGGGCTCGCCGGGCAGCGCGACCAGGGCGCTGACATGGTCGGGCAGTGCCGACACCGCGCTGTTGTCGACCGATTCGGCCAGGGTCATTCGAGGGTCCTTTCGGGCGAGACTGTTCTCAACGGAGAACAGACTCACCCGGACCACTTGGCATCTTCTTGGAACAGGCCCCAAGCCCAGCTCACGCCCCCGCGAACGTGCGCCGAATCGGGTTCGACGACGGCGTGTCGGCCATCAGACACGCCCGCTCGCGGGAGAGCGGTGAGGTTAGCGCGCCTCGCGGTACTTGTTCATCGCATCGTCCAGCCGCTGCAGCGCCTCGCCGAACTCGGCGAAGTCACCACTGGTCTGGGCCTGCTGCATGTTGTCGAGTGCGGCGTTGACGTCCTGCAGCGCAGCGGCTTTCGCCCCCGACAACTGCACCGGACCACCCGGCACCGCCGCGGCTGGAGGAGGCGTCGCTGCGGGCGCACTCCCCTGCTGTGGCGGAGTGGCCTGCGGGTTGGCCGCGGGCTGCGCGGGCGGACGCGCGGCCGGCTGTCCCTCGGCGGGCGCGGGGCCCGTCGCGGTGGCGCCTGCACCGGCGCCGAAGATCTCATCCAGGGCGTCGCGGACCGTCGGGCCGTAGCCGACCTTGTCGTTGTACATCATCGCCACCCGGATCAGGCGTGGGTAGGTCGATGCCGCGTCGCCGGTGCCCGGCGAGGCGTAGATCGGCGCGACGTAGAGCAGGCCACCGTTGCCGATCGGCAGGGTGAGCAGATTGCCCCAGCGAATCCGGTTCTGGCCGTCCCGACCGATCTGCCCCAGTTCGGTGGAGACCGCGGTGTCGGTGCTGATCGCGTTGAAGGCCAGCTTTGGACCGTTCACCTGGCCCGGAATGGTGAGCACGGTCAACTTGCCGTAGGTCTCCGGATCCGAGCTCGCACTGATGTAGGCGGCCAGGAAGTCCCGCCGGATCCAGTTCATCGCACTGGTCAGCTGGAACGAGGCTGCGCCGTTCTGCTGCGCGAGATCCTTGGCCACGATGTAGTACGGCGGCTGGAAACTGCTGGCCGTCGGGTTGGGATCCAGTGGCACATCCCAGAAGTCGGCGTTGGTGAAGAACTTCACCGGATCGTCGACGTGGTACTTCGCCAGCAGTGCGCGCTGCACCTTGAACAGGTCCTCGGGATAGCGCAGGTGGGCCTGCAGTTCCTCGGAGATCTCCGACTTCGGCTTGACGGTGTCGGGGAACACCGACATCCACGCCTTGAGCACCGGGTCTGCTTCGTCCTGGGCGTAGAGGGTCACCGTGCCGTCATAGGCGTCGACGGTGGCCTTCACCGAGTTGCGGATGTAGGAGACCTGCTTGTCCGGCAGGAGCCGGTTCACCGCCACCTCGTTGGAGTCGATGGTGGCGTTCGACAGGGTGGTGAGCTCCGAGTACGGGTAGTTGTCCAGCGTGGTGTAACCGTCGACGATCCAGACCATGCGCTTGTTGACGATCGCCGGGTAGACCCCGTTGTCGGTGTCCAGCCACGGCGCGACCGCTTCCACACGTTCGGCCGGGTCACGGTTGAACAGGATCTTGCTGTTCTCACCGATCACGTTGGAGAGCAGGAAGTTGCGCTCGGCGAACTTCGCGGCGAACACACTGCGGGTGAAGAAGTTGCCGATGGGCACACCGCCGCTGCCCTGGTAGGTGTAGTTCTTGGTCTCGGTGTTGGTTTCGTAGTCGTACTCGCGGTCGACATCACCATTCTTGCCGACGATGGCGTAGTCGTCCGGCGCGGCGGCGATCACCGGACCGAAGTACACCCGCGGCTGGTCCAGCGGCGCCGGTCCCGGGGACACCACGCTGCCGTTGGCACCGACGACCGTGGCCAGGAACTCCGGGTAGCCGCCGTTCTGGTTGGGATCGTTGGCGACACCGCGCACGGTGTTGGCCGGCGAGGCGACGAAGCCGTTGCCGTGGGTGTAGACGGTGTGCCGGTTGATCCAGTCGCGCTGGTTGTCGATCAGGCGGTCCGGGTTGAGCTCGCGGGCGGCCACCACGTAGTCGCGGATCTGCCCGTCGGGCCCGGTGTAGCGGTCCATCGACAGCTGGTCGGGGAAGTTGTAGAAGTTCTTGCCCTGCTGGAACTGGGTGAACGCCGGGCTGACGATGGTGGGGTCCAGCAACCGGATGTTCGACGTGGTGGCCCGGTCCGCGGAGACCTGCTGCGCCGTCGCCGCGGCATCGCCGCTGTAGTCGCGGTAGGTGACCACCTCGTCGGTCAATCCATAGGCATGTCTGGTCGCGTCGATACTCCGGCTGATGTATTCGCTTTCCTTCTGCGCCGCGTTGGGCTTGACGCTGAACTGCTCGACGACGAGCGGCCAGCCCGCACCGACCACCAGGGAGGACAGCAGCAACAACACCAGACCGATGGCCGGGATGCGCAGATCGCGCAGGACCAGTGCGGAGAACACCGCGACCGCGCAGATGACGGCGATGGCCAGCAGGATCAGCTTGGCCGGCAGCACCGCGTTGATATCGGTGTAGCCGGCGCCGGTGAACGGCTTACCGGCGCGGGTGTTGCTCAGCAGCTCGTAGCGGTCCAACCAGTAGGCGACGGCCTTGAGCAGCACCAGGGTGCCGGCCAGTGCGATCAACTGGACGCGGGCCGCGCGGCTCAGCGCGCCGGAGCGCCCGGCCAGCCGGATCCCGCCGAACAGGTAGTGGCCCAACAGGTTCGCCACGAACGCCAGGAACACCGCGACAAACAGGTAGGTGAGCACCAGCCGGTAGAAGGGCAGATCGAAGGCGTAGAAGCCGAGGTCGATGCCGAACTGCGGGTCGGTGATCCCGAACTCGCCGCCGTGCAGGAACAGCTGAACCTGCGGCCAGTAGCTCTGCGCGACGATGCCGGCCAGCAGACCGATGAACACCGGGATGCCGATACCGAACAGCCGCAGCCGGCTCATGACCGTGGTGCGGTAGCGGGCCACCGGATCATTGGGGCCCACGGTCGGCACGAACACCGGGCGGGTGCGGTAGGCCAGCGTCATGGCCGCGAAGACCACCGCTCCGATCACCAGCGCCACCACCAGGAACAGCACGATGCGGGTGAAGAGCACCGTGGTGAACACCGAGCGGTAGCCGAGCTCGCCGAAGAACAGCCAGTCGACATATCCGTCGATGAACCGGGGGCCCACCAACAACAACAGGACTACAGCTACCGCGACGCCGATCAGAACCCGGCTCCGACGTGTCAGCTGCGGCATTCGTGCCGCGGGCCGCATACCCAACTCTTCAACTCCAGTCCATGGTCGGTGGCCTCAGCAAGTCTGAATCCCGGTCGAGGGGCCACGTCTTGTCCCAACTCTACGCAGTGCCCGCCAAGGAACCTCTCAGCATGTGGGGGGTTCGCCACCGGCAGAAATCGTGTTCAGCGCGTCGACGGCTGTGGTCAGCGTGTCCACCTTCACCAGCTGCAGGCCGTCCTGGTGCGCGGTGACGGCCTCGGCGCAGTTGTCGGCCGGGACCAGGAACACCGTCGCCCCGGCCTCCCGGGCCGCCAGCATCTTGTGGGTGATGCCGCCGATCGAGCCCACCTTGCCCTCGGCGTCGATGGTGCCGGTGCCTGCGACGAACTTGCCGTCGTTGAGCTCGCCGGTGGTGAGCTTGTCGACGACCGCCAGGCTGAACATCAGCCCTGCCGACGGGCCGCCGATATTGGCCAGGTTGAACTCGATGTCGAACATCGCCCACGGCGCGTCGAGCACCCCGACGCCCAGATACCCCTGCTTGCCTTCGGGGTGCTCGCCCAGCGTGATGGTGGCTGTGCCGGCCGGGGCGTTCTTGCGCCGGTAGTCGATGACGATCTGCTCGCCGGGTTTGGTGTTCTTCACGACGTCCTGAAATGCCTTGAGGTCGGCCACCTCGACGTTGTTGACCATGTCGATGGCATCCCCGGGCTGCAGCTTGCCCGCCGAGGGCCCCTCGTCCGACACGGTCTCGACGGTGACGGCCTTGGGGTACTTCAGGTAGGACAGGGCCGCGTATTCGGCGTCGTCCTCGGACCGTTTGAAGTCCGCGGTGTTGCCCTTGTCGATATCGTCCTTGGACTTGTCCGGCGGATAGACCAGCTCTCGCGGGATCAGCTGATCGCGGCCCGACATCCACAACACCAGGGCCTGGCCGAGGGTGAGTCCGTCGCGCTGGGACACCGTCGTCATGTTCAGGTGACCGGAGGTGGGATGGGTGATCTCGCCGGCCACCCCGTCGGTGCTCTTGATGTCCACGACCTGCTTGCCGTCGATCTCGCCGAGGGTGTCGAACGTCGGACCCGGCCCCAACGCGACGAAGGGCACCGTCACCACCGACAGCAGCAACCCGAACGCCACGATGGGCACGAGCGCGACCACCAGCGTCAAAATCCGCCTGTTCACGCCGCCCACAGTAGAGGTTCGCGACCAGGGCGCACCGTGCGTGGCGGACCGGAGCCGAGCGGCGACGCCGCCGATCGATTGAATATAGTATCCAATACTGTTCAGGCCGCCCGATCCGACGGAGAAACCCCACGTGACCTCACCACACGCCCGCCTCACCGAGCTCGGACTGTCGATTCCGCCGCCACCCCCACCCAAGGGCAACTACTTCCCCGTCCGACGGCACCGCGGGCAGTTGTGGGTGTCCGGCGCGACGGCCCGCACCCCGGCCGGCCCCGCAGTGGTCGGTGTGGTCGGCGATGACGTGACCGTGGCACAGGCGCAGGATCAGTCCCGGGTGGCGGCGCTGAATCTGCTGGCGGCCATCGATGCCGCGGTCGGCCTCGACGCCGTGACGGCCGTGCTGCACGTGCGGGGATACGTGCGGGGCGCACCGACGCTGACCGACCACCCGGCGGTCATCGACGGTGCGTCCGGCCTCCTGCTGGCCGTCTTCGGCGACGAGGTCGGCGCCCACGCCCGCACGGCGATCGGCGTCGCCTCGCTACCGGGCGGAGCCTGCGTGGAACTCGATCTCGTCGCCGCCGTGGACGACTGAATCGCCGCCGCAGCTCGGCTATCGGCATAATTGGATCCGATATACACTTTTCCGAGCTACCCATCGCATATCCGCGTCATCGCCACGAGGAGGCCCGCCGAATGACATTTGCCAGTGCCTGGGAACTGCGGGCCGAATTCGCGCAGTCCCTGTCCCGGATGTACGGCACGGAAGTGCCCGCCTACACCGACCTGGTGCAGGTGGCGGCCGAGGTCAACCGCGACGTCGTGATCCGCGACGGCGCCGACGCCGAACGGCTCGGCACCGCCACCCGGGTGGCCGAGGAACGCCATGGCGCGATCCGCGTCGGCACTCCGCAGGAAATGCACCAGGTGGCAACGATTTTCGCCGGCTTCGGGATGCATCCCGTCGGCTTCTACGACCTCCGCGATGCCGCCACGAGCGCCGTGCCGGTGGTGTCCACCGCGTTCCGCCCCGTCGACACCGAACAACTCGCCCGCAATCCGTTCCGGGTGTTCACCTCGATGCTGGTGGTCGACGACCGCCGGTTCTTCCCGCCGGAGATCTCCGACCGGCTGACCGCGTTCCTCGGCGAACGCCGGCTCTTCGGACCCGAGTTGCTCGAACTGGCGCACCGGGCACAGGCACACGGCGGACTCGACCAGCCCCACGCCGGCCGGTTCGTCGCGCTGGCCACCGCGGCCTTCGAGTTGGCCGCCGAGCCCGTGGACCGATCGTGGTACGAAACGCTGGAGGCCATCTCATCGGTCGCCGCAGATATCGGCGGCGTACGCAGCACCCACATCAACCACCTGACGCCCCGGGTGCTCGACATCGATGAGCTCTACGCGCGCATGCAGAGCCGCGGGATCGCGATGATCGACGAGATCCAGGGCCCCCCACGCTGGGATGGGCCCGATGTGCTGTTGCGGCAGACGTCGTTTCGCGCCCTCGCGGAGCCCCGCCGGTTTCGCGATGACGACGGGCACATCTCCACGGGTGCGCTGCGCGTGCGGTTCGGCGAGGTCGAGGCCCGCGGCGTCGCGCTGACACCGGCGGGCCGCGACCGCTACGACGCGATGGTGGCCGAGACCGACGCGCGGGCGGCCGCCGATCCGGACTCGAGCCGCCAGGACATCGCCAGGGCGGTCTGGACGGAGCGCCTCCCGGCCACCGAACACGAACTGGCACAACAGGATCTCGCCTACTTCACCTTCCGCGTCGCGGATGCGTCGGCCCGCACCGGACCGGCCGAACCGAACCTGACCAGCCTGATCGAACACCACTGGGTCATCCCCGAACCGATCGTCTACGAGGACTTCCTGCCACGTTCGGCGGCCGGCATCTTCCAGTCGAATCTGACCTCGGAGGGCAGGAAGGACACCTCGCTGGCGGGGTCGGCGCGCGACATCGGCTGGATGTCCGACATTCTCGGCCGTCAGGTCGCCGACCCCAATGATCTCTACGCCGCACAACGCTCCCGGTCCCTGGCGGCAGTCGGCGCCGAACTCGGCATGGCACTGGACGCTCGGTGACCGAACGTCGGCGGGGCAGTTCGGCGCACGCGGACCCGGCCGTGATCTCGGCCGCGTTCCTGGCCGACCGATTACGCCGGGCCGGATTGGCCGACGTACTCGCCGACGACACTTCTCGTGCCGCCTACTCCTCGGATGCCTCGCTGTACCGGGTGCGCCCATTGGTGATCGCGCGGCCCCGGCACGCCGACGAGGTGTCTGCGGCACTGACCATCTGCCGCGAGCACGGTGTGCCGCTGGTCAGCCGCGGCGGCGGCACATCGGTGGCCGGCAATGCGGTCGGGACCGGACTGGTGCTCGACTTCAGCCGGCACATGACCAAGGTGCTCTCGGTCGATCCGGACGCGCGGACCGCCACGGTCGAACCCGGAACCATCCAGGTCGCGCTGCAGCGGGCCGCGGCGAGACACGGCCTGCGCTTCGGGCCGGACCCGTCGACGTTCACCCGCTGCACCATCGGCGGAATGATCGGCAACAATGCCTGCGGTTCAAGGACATTGGGCTACGGCCGCACCTCCGACAATGTGCTCGCCCTCGATGTCCTGACCGGAAGCGGTGAGACGCTGCGGCTGGAATCGGGCGCTCGACCGCTCTCGTCGCCCACGCTGTCGCAACTGCAGGCGGTCACCCGCGCCGGACTCGGCACCATCCGAACCGAGTTCGGCACCTTCGGTCGCCAGGTGTCCGGGTACGCGCTCGAGCACCTACTGCCGGAGCACACGTTCGACGTCACGCGGATGCTGGTGGGCAGCGAGGGCACGCTGGCGGTGACCACCGGGGCAACCGTGCGCCTGGTCACCGAGCCTGCGCACCGCGTACTGGTGGTCCTCGGCTACCCGGATATCGCCACTGCCGGTGACGCGGCACCGGCCGTGCTGTCGTTCTCCCCCACCGCCTGCGAGGGCCTGGATTCCCGCATCGTCGAGGTCGTGCGCACGCGCCGCGGCCCCGGCGCGGTTCCTGCTCTTCCCGACGGTGCCGCGTGGCTGTTCGTCGAAGTGGCCGGCGAGGAGTTCGACGATGTCGTGGACCGCGCCCGCGATGTCGGCACCGGCTGCGGTGCCGCCGATTTCCTGATCGTCACCGATGCCGCCCAGGCCGGGGCGCTGTGGCGGATCCGCGCCGACGGGGCCGGGCTGGCGGGCCGCAGCCCGGCGGGTCTGCCCGCGCACGCCGGCTGGGAGGACGCCGCGGTGCCGCCCGGCTCCCTCGGTTCCTACCTGCGCGAGTTCGACGCTCTCATGGTCGATTACGGGTTGACCGGGCTGCCGTACGGGCACTTCGGGGACGGCTGCCTGCACATCCGCATCGACCTTCCCCTGGACGATCCCGGCGGCACTGGAGTGTTTCGCCGGTTTCTGGCCGACGCCGCCACCCTGGTGTCCCGGTACGGCGGTTCGCTGTCCGGCGAGCACGGCGACGGCCGCGCGCGCAGCGAGTTGCTGCCGCTGATGTACTCCCCCGCCGCGCTGCGCCTGTTCGCCGCGGTCAAGCACGCGTTCGACCCCGACAACGTGCTCAATCCGGGCGTGGTGGTCGATCCCCGGCCCGTGGACGCCGACCTGAGAGCGCCCGTCCCATCGGCCGCTCGCACGACGCTGGCCCTGTCCTACCGCCACGATGCCGGCGACTTCAACCAGGCCGTGCACCGGTGCACCGGGGTGGGAAAGTGCCGGGCGGACAACACCGCGACGGGCGGCGTGATGTGCCCGTCGTATCAGGCCACCAAAGAGGAGAAGGACTCCACGCGCGGCCGCGCCCGGGTCCTGCAGGAGATGATCAACGGCACCGCGGTCCGCGGCGGATGGCGCGCGCCGGAGGTGCACGATGCGCTGGATCTCTGTCTCTCCTGCAAGGGCTGTCTGTCGGACTGCCCGACCGGGGTCGACATGGCGTCGTTCAAATCCGAGGTCCTGCACCAGAGTTACCGCAACCGGATCCGCCCGGCCGCGCACTACTCACTGGGCTGGCTGCCGCGGTGGGCCCGGCTCGCCAGCCGGGCACCGCGGCTGGCCAACGCGGCCACCCGACTGCCGGGTGCGGGCCGACTGGCGCTCTCGCTGGCCGGCGTGGACAGCCGCCGCACCATTCCCGCACTGGCCCAGAACACCTTTCGGGACTGGTTCGAGGCGACCGCCGCCCAGCGGACGCAATCCGGCGCGCCGGTCGTGCTGTTCGTGGACACCTTCACCAACTACTTCACCCCCGAGATCGGGCGAGCGACGGTACGCGTGCTGGAGGCCGCCGGGTTCCGGCCCGAACTTCCCGCCGAACCGCTGTGCTGCGGACTCACCTGGATCTCCACCGGTCAACTCACCGCTGCCCGAAAGATCCTGGGCCGCACCGTCCGTGCCCTCACCGAGTATGCCGACGCGGGAACGCCGATCGTCGGCATGGAGCCCTCGTGCACGGCCGTATTGCGCTCGGATGCGGCCGAACTGCTCGACGCCCGGATCGCCGAACCGGTCGCGGACGCCACCCGTACCCTGGCCGAGCTGCTCAACCGGAGCGGGTGGCAACCGCCCCGCCTGGACGGAGACAGGTTTGTGGCGCAACCACATTGCCACCACCACGCGGTGATGGACTGGGGCGCGGACGCCGAGCTGTTGGGCCGGGCCGGCGCCGACGTGCAGCGGCTGGGCGGATGTTGCGGCCTGGCCGGCAACTTCGGAGTCGAGAAGGGGCACTATGAGGTCTCCGTGGCCGTCGCCGAGCAGCAGCTCCTGCCCGCGGTCGCACACGCTGCGGCGGACACCACCATCCTCGCCGACGGCTATTCCTGCCGGACGCAGCTCTCGGATCTGACCGACCGCCACGGGGTCCACCTGGCACAGGTGCTGGCCGCCCGGCTCGACGATATCGCCGACTGACTCCGCGTCTACCCGCCCGCTCAGCGGTGTCCGACGAGATCGAGCGCAGCGGCTGCGATGGTGTCCTCATCGAGAAGGACGTGACGCGCGGCGTCGCCGAGCGGGATGAAGCTGTCCTGACTCGAGACGCGGGCGATGCGCCCGCCGAATCCGCCGTCCAGGAGTTCGGCAAGCACACTCTCGCCGACACCCCCGGACCGGCGGGTCTCGTCGACGATCAGCGCGCGACCGGTGGCGTTCGCCGCCCGCACCATGTCGTCCACCGGCAGCGGGGACAGCCAGCGCAGATCAACGGTGCGGCAACCGATACCACGTCGCTGCAGGCGCCGCGCGACCCGCAGACTCATCCGTAGTCCGTTACCGTAGGTCAGCAATGTCAGGTCGGTGCCGTGCCCGTAGACGCGTGCCCGCCCGATCCGCGCGTCACAGCCGCTGCCCGGGTCCGGATACCGCGCGAGCCAACCATCGTCGCCGTCCTTATGCAGATCGCGGGTGTGATACAGCGCGATCGGTTCCAGGAAGAGGCACACCGCCCCGGCCGTCGAGGCCGCCTCGACGCAACTGCGCAGCATGGCCGCGGCGTCATCGGGTCGCGCCGGCGAGGCGATGACGACGCCCGGGATGTCACGCAGCGCGGCAATCGAATTGTCGTTGTGGAAGTGGCCGCCGAACCCCTTCTGGTAGCCGTAGCCGGCGATGCGGACCACCATCGGGTTGCGGTACTGCCGATCGGAGAAGAACTGCAGGCTGGCGGCTTCGCCGCGGATCTGATCGGCGGCATTGTGGATATAGGCGAGGTACTGGATCTCGGGTATCGGGAGAAGTCCGGACACCCCGGCACCCAGCGCGAGGCCGAGAATCGCCTGCTCGTCGAGCAGCGTGTCGAAGACCCGGGCGCGGCCCACCTTGGCCTGCAACCCACGCGTCACGCCGTATACGCCGCCCTTGCCCGCGACGTCCTCACCGAACAGCACCGCTTCGGGGTGGCTCTCCAGCACCTCGGCCAGCGCCCGGTTGATCGACAGTGCGAGCGTCAACGGTGTGTCATCGGCCTGCGCACCGGTTTCGGCCCCCGTTGGCGGGTGGCTCGACGCGGTGACCGCATCGTCGAGGGCGACGCGCAGCGGCCGCATCACCGTCTCGGCGCTGTCGAGCTGATCGAGCTCGATCACCTCGGCGGCGAGCTCCAGCACGCGGGCCCGCTTCGCCTGATATCGCTGCACCACCTCATCGGCTGTCAGCAGCCCGCGCTGCACCAGATCGAGTGCGGTGCACAACACCGGATCGCGGTCGTAGTCCGCGGCGATCTCCCGTGGTGAACGATAAGCCTGTTCGTAGTCCGACCCGGCGTGGGCCATCAGCCGTACGGTGCGCAGATGCAGGAACGCCGGGCGGCGTTCGGTACGCACCCACTGCGCCGCGGCGTCGGTGACGGCGTAGGTCTCGGCGAGATCGGAGCCGTCGGCGCTGAAGTAGGCGAGGCCGGTGCGGTGGGCGTAGTTCGCCGCGACCCAGCCCGGCGGGGACTTCACACTGATGCCGATGCCGTTGTCCTCGCAGACGAACAACAGCGGCAGCGGAACCCCCTGGTAGCCGGTGTGGGCCGCGGTGTTGATGGCCCCGACCGCGGTCGAATGGTTCACCGAGGCATCGCCGAAACTGCAGACCGCCAGCGCATCGGCCGGCCACGGACACGCGACACCCAGCTTTCTGGTGCGTGCGATGGAGAACGCCACCCCGACCGCACGCGGCAGGTGCGAGGCGATGGTGGATGTCTGCGGGATGATGTTGAGGTCGTGGCGGCCGAAAACCTTGTGCCGCCCGCCGGCGATGGGTTCGGTGGTTGCGGCGACCACTCCGAGCAGGACATCCCGCAACGGGTCACTGCCGGGCACCTGTTGGGCCCTGGCAAGGAAGAAGCCGCCGGAGCGATAGTGCAGCAGTGCCGGGTCGGTGGGGCGCAGCGCCGCTGCGACGGCCGCGTTGCCTTCGTGCCCCGAGGAACCGATCGTGTAGAAACCCTTGCCGTCGGCTCGAAGTCGGCGCGCCGCCAGATCGAGGTGGCGACTGCCCACCTGGGCGTCGAACAGGTCCAGCCGGAGCTGGTCATCGAGCGGACCGCGTTCGTGGTGGCCCGGGTGGGCGGTGGCGCCGGCGATCGTCTCGAGGAAGTAGGTGTCAACAGGTTCGACCACCGGACAACCCTCACTTCCCGATGCAGCTGAACGCGACCTTGCGGGCACGGACGTGACCGGTGACCAGCGTATGCATGTGACTCCTGCCCCCGTGGGTCAACACGGATTCCGGATCGGCGGTGTCAGCAGCAACCCGTGCGCGGGGCACCCGCAAGGACCACGACGGTGGACCCCAGGGCCTCCGGCGATCCGTGCCAGGTGACCGACCGGCTCGGCGGCGGGGTCTGCTCACTGCGGGTGGGCACCAACGGGCGGCCGTCGACGAGGACGGTCGCGATCCCCGGAAGATCACCCAGGGCAAGGCATTCCAGTCCGTCGCGGGCCATGGAGCCGGTGATCGGCCCGAGAACCAGGAGATCGGCGGGCATGCCCTCGGCGATCACACCGGTGTTCAGGCCATGCGCCCGCGCGGTCTGGCCGGTGGCTGCCGCCACCGCGGTCACCGGGTCGACCTCGCACACCGAGGCAAGGAAGCACAGCGCGCGCATCATGCCGCGCGGGATCACCCCGGTGCCGCCGGGAGTATCGGTGCCCATGGTGAGGCGTTCGAGCCGGCCGCGCGCGGTCAGCTCATCGACGACCAGCTTGGTGGCCCGATAGTTGTTGGAACTGCACACTTCCAGACTCGCCGACGGCACGTCGTCGATGATCGAGACGATGTCCTCATCCGGGGGTGGAATCGGGCCGCCCGAGACGTGCCCGACGATATCGGGCTGGACGGCGGCGACGACATCGGCGCCGGCGACACGGCTGCTGCCCGAGCGGGATACGCCGCCAGAGTGCAGTTTCACCGTCATCCCGCGCTGATGGGCCCACTCGACATACTGCTGAGCTTCCCCGTCGCCCAACCTGTTCCAGTCGTAGAAGATGAACTTGAGCTGATCGATGCCCTCGGCGGCCGCGCGGTCGAAGTGTGCTTCGGTCATACCCGGAACCAGCAACACGGTACCGGCGTTGACCTTCACCCCGGAGGGACGCATCCGGCCCGTCGTGTGCTTGGACACGATGGCGATGCTCAGCACGAGTTCCGGTGTCAGCGCACCGAAATCCAGTCCGGGAATGTGCAGCTCACCGGCCGAGACCATCGAGGTGGTGCCGCCGTGCAGATAGTTGTGGATCCAGCCGATCGAGTTCTGCGCCGGGGTCCACTCGCCGAACGTCGGGTGCACGTGGCCGTCCACCAGGCCGGGCATCACGGTCAGACCGCCCGCGGACAGCACGGCATCAGGTGCGGGATGGGTGTGTCCGATTCCGGTGATGACACCGTCCTCGACGACCAGGGTGGTGTCCCGGATCGGCGTCCGGGAACCCTCGCCGTGCACCAGCAGGCCGATGTCGTCAATCAACAGCGTCGTCACCCGAGACCCCTTTTCGTCGTTTTGGATACACTATCCGATTTTGTCGATGCGCGGTTCGCCCATGGGGTCAGCCGGGGCAGGCCGAAGACGACCAGCACGACGATCGCCGCTCCCGCCAGGTTCATCGCCAGCCGTACACCGCCCTCGTACCACGGGAACAGCTCGGGGTACTCACTGACGATCAACAGCACCGGCGGACCCGTGATCGCCCACCACGTGTAGTTCACCGGACGCAGCGCCATGGCGAGGCCGAACAGCACGGTCGCCGCCGAGATCACCACCGGCGCGGGCGGTTGCGCCCCCAGCAGGGCGGCCGCGATCAGTGCGCCGACGGTGTTTCCGCCGAGCCGCTGCACGATCCGGGTACGCGTCTGGTCGCGGTGCGGCTGGATGGTCAGCAGCACACTGGTGACCAACCACTGTCCGCCCACGAGATCATCGGGCAGCGCCTCGGCGATGAGTACCGCCACCGACACGGCCACCGCCACCCGTGCCGCATGCCCGCGCCGACCGGGCGGGCGCACGGTCGGCGCCGACGCAGCCGGCTCCTCCCCCGGGCGCCGGGCGCGCGCTGCGCACCACCACGCCGACCACGCCACCAGGACTGTCAGCGAGCCCACGGCATAGGGCCAGACATTTGCCGGCAGGCCGTGCGCGGCCTCCGATGGCCCGATGTCGATGGCGGCCAGTACGACCACCAAACCCGCTGTCGGACCGATCTTGTCGACCAGTGCACCACCCACCGCTGCCACCACGACGGCCACGGCATGCACGCCCGGAACCTCGACCGTGAGCACCACCACCAGGACACCGACGGCCACCGTGACGGCACGAAGCGCGATCACGCCGAGTCCCGCGCGCAATCCCTGCGGCAGCGACGGAACCGCGGTCAGCACGAAACCCAGCCCCACCGCCGAACCCAGCTCTGCGTGACCGAGTGCCGCACTGAGGGCAAGAATCGCGCCGAGCGTCAACGCCAGACAACCCGCCATCGCCCACTGCGCCCGACCGACCGGGCGCACCAGAGCGGCCACGCCGGCCCACCTCCGGGACACCCGCGCTACTCGGGCTCGGCCCCGGGATCTGGATCAGTAGGCGACCCGGCGTCCAGGACGGCCTGCACGATTCCCTGGTAGCCGGTACACCGACAAATGTTGCCCGACAATGCTTCCCGCACCGACTGCTCGCACAGCGGCTTCTCGGCATCGGGGTCGCGCAGCAACTCCAGAGCCGTGACGAGGAAACCCGGGGTGCAGAAGCCGCATTGCAGTCCCCCGTTGCGAGAGAACGCCTCACGCAGGCGGTCACACTGCTCGTAGCGGTCGAGGCCCTCGACCGTGTCCAACCGCGCGCCGTCGGCCTGGACCGCGAGCATCAGGCATGAACGGGCACTGCGCCCGTCGACGAGCACCGTGCAGGCACCGCACACCCCGTGTTCACAGCCGAGGTGGGTTCCGGTCAGCCCGAGATGATCCCGCAGGAAATCCGCCAAGGTCAGGCGGGCGGGAACGGTGCGCCGGAAAAGGCGACCGTTGACCGAGATCGACACCGGAACAGAACCCGAGTGCCGAGAATCAGCTGACATCGCGGTGGTCCTCCTGTGCCTGATCGACGAGACGTCGGTGCGCGGTGGCCATCGCCTCCCGCAACGCCGATGCGCACAGCCGGCGCGCATAGTCGGCGTCATCGGCCGCGGGTTCGGTGCGCGCCGCCCAATCGCGGGCGAGTTCGGCCCACAACGTCGCCGACGGCACGGAGCCCACGGCCTCGTCGCCGACGAACAGCAGCGGCCGGTCGGCGGCGGCGAGCACACCCGCGCGCAATGCGGCCACCCGGCCGTCGGCACTCAGCGTGAGCGCGCACCCGGCCCCGGCCATGCCGTAGTCACCGTGTTGGTGCGCGTACTCGACGAACCCCCAGCCCTGATCGGGGCGGGCATTCGGTATCGAGATCCAGGTGAGGAGCTCGTGTTGCTCAAGGGCATTGGTGTAGAACGACACGAACATGTCCTCGGCGGACACCTCGCGGCGACCGGTGGTTGCCGACTCGATGTGGAAGGTGGCGTCGAGCACGAGGGTCGCCAGCGGCATCTCGGCTGCCGGGTCGGCGTGCGCCACCGAACCGCCGATGGTCCCACGATTCCGGATACCGATATGACCGATATGGCGCGCAGCGTCGGCCAGCAGCGGCGCGCGGGCGCCGATAAGCGGGTCGGTCTCCACGGTGCGGTGGGTGATCAGCGAGCCCAGCACCAGATCGTCGGTGTCATCGAAGATCCGGCGCAGTTCGTCCAGTGCACCGATGTCGATCAGCATGGCCGGACGAGCCAGCCGCAGGTTCATCAACGTCAGCAGGGACTGGCCGCCGGCGAGCACCTTCGCATCCGGGTTCTCGGCGAGCAGGCCCAGCGCCTCCGAGACCGTCTGCGGCCGAACATAGTCGAATTCTGCGGGCTTCATGACGCGATCCTGTCCAGGGCGCGGCAGATGTCACCGGTGTTGATCGGTGTGCGATCGACATGGATACCCGGACCGACCGCATCGTCGATCGCACCCGCGACCGCGGCGTACACCGCGATCGCGCCGCTCTCCCCGGCACCCCGCACCCCGATCGGGTTGCACGGGGTGTCGACATGCAGATGGGCGACCCGGACTCTGGGCACATCGGTACTCAGCGGCAGGTGATAGGCGGCAAAGGTGGTCGACTGTGGTTCGCCGCCAGGCGAATACGCCCAGTTCTCGAACAATGCGCCGCCGATGCCCTGGGCGACACCACCGATCACCTGGCCCTCGACGATCTTCGGGTTGATCTCCCGCCCGCCTTCGTGGGACACCGCGTAACGCAGCACCGTGACGATCCCGGTGTCCCGATGGACCCCGAGGACCACCGCGTGCACCCCCATCGTCCAGGTCACGGTGTCCACGCGGAAGACCGTGCTGACATCCAGCGCCGCACCGGTGCGCACCCCGGCGGCCAACTCGTCCCAGCCCACGGCGTCGTCCCCGGCCACGAACCGGCCGTTCCGGTAGGTCACCTCGGCGGCCCCGAGCAGAACGGCCGCCCGTGCCGCGGCGAGTTCGATGAGTTCGCGCGCACCCTGATGGATCGCCGAGCCGGCCAGGATCGCCGAGCGACTCGCGAAGGTGCCCACGCCGTCCGGCAGCCGGTCGGTGTCCGAGGCCAGATAGCGCACCCGCTCCAAGGGCACCTCCAACGCATCCGCGGCGATCTGCGCGAAGGTGGTCTCATGCCCCTGCCCGGCCGAGGCCGCGCCGGCGGTCGCCTCGAACCGGCCGTTCGGCAACAACCGCACGCGGGCGGTCTCGTGCGGACCCCGCCCGGTGGCCTCCATGTAACACGCCAGGCCGTAACCGATCCGGTGATCCGGATGGGCGTCGGCCAGGGCGTCGGCCTCGGCGGCCGGCAGCGAGGTGAGCACGGATTCCAGGCAGGCGGTGTAGTCCTTGCCGTCATAGACGATCGGCACACCGTCGCGGTAGGGAATCGGACGCGGATACGGCAGGTCGTCGGCGGTCAGCAGATTCCGCCGGCGGATCTCCACGGTCGAGAGACCGAGCGCGCGGGCCGCCGCGTCCATGCCGCGCTCCAGGGCAAATGTGGCCTCGGGACGGCCCGCGCCGCGGTACTGCGCAACCAGGGTCTTGTTCGTCAACGCCGCCCTGCCGCTGATGCGCGCGGCCGGTACCCGGTAGGGGCCGAGCAGGTGGATGGCGGTGTTGGCGACGATGCCGGCGACCCACAGGCTCCCGGCACCGATATCGACGATGAAATCGTCCTGCCAGGCCAGGATTCGGCCATCGCGGTCGACCGCCAGCCGGATCCTGTGCAGCTGGTCGCGGCCCTGGGCGCTGGCGACCAGATGCTCCTGCCGGTCCTCCACCCAGATGACGCGCAAGCCGGTGTGCCGTGCCACCACCGCGACGATGATCTCCTCGCCGTAGACGTTGGCCTTGGTGCCGAATCCGCCGCCGACATCGGGTACCGATACCTTGATGTCGTCGCGGGCCCAGCCCGTCACCCCGCAGATCGCGTTGCGCACCATGTGCGGGACCTGGGTGGAGGTGAGCATGTCGACACGCTGCAAGCGCGCATCGAAATGGGCTGCCACGCCCCGACATTCCAGCGGTACCGCTCCGTGGCGGTTCATCTGGTAGGTCGCCTCGACGATGTGATGGGCCCGGCTGAACGCCTCGTCGGGATCCCCGAAGGCGTAGTGCATCCGGGCCGCCTCGTTGTCGGTGAGGTGATCGAAGAGCACCGGCGCCCCGGGTTCCAGGGCGGCCACCGCGTCGGTGAGCACGGGCAGCGGCTCATAGTCGATCTCGACGTGCTCGGCGGCGTCCTCGGCCCGGTAGCGGTCATCGGCCACCACGACCACGATCGGGTGACCGACATAGTGC
This sequence comes from Mycolicibacterium frederiksbergense, assembly GCA_030499155.1. Lineage (GTDB taxonomy): Bacteria > Actinomycetota > Actinomycetes > Mycobacteriales > Mycobacteriaceae > Mycobacterium > Mycobacterium frederiksbergense_A. The sequence goes on from JAUKNU010000001.1 coordinate 5,822,482, forward strand.
ACGCGGTCGGTGGCCAGAATCGGCAGGCGCTGCTCGGCGATCACACAGGATGTCGCCGCGCTGAACGCCGGATCCGGTGTGGTCAATCCGGTGATCGGGGTGTCCGCCAGCCCCAGATCGGCGGCGCGGAAGACGCCCAGCACCCCCGGCATCGCCGCCGCCCGCGACGTGTCTGTCCGGGTGATCCGCGCGTGCGCATGGCTGGAGCGGACGAACACGATGTGGTGCGCACCGGCGGCGTGGTCGGCGAGGAACTGGCCCTGCCCGCGCAGCATCCGGTCATCCTCGCGCCGCCGAACCGACGTCCCGACGTAGCGCCCGTCGCCCGCTTCCGCACTCAATGGAGCCGCTTTTCCCACTGCCACAGCGCGATCGAGATGCCGAACGAGATCGTGATGAGCAGCATGATGGTGGCCACCATCGACGGGTATTCACCGTGGCTGTAGGACTGCAACACGACCCGGCCCAACCCGCGGCGGGTGGCGAAGAACTCCGAGAGCACCACACCGACGACGGACAGGCTCACCGCGAGCCGGATGCCGGTCAGCAGCGGACGACGGATGGCGGGAAAGATGATGTGCGCCAGGGTTTGCCAGGCATTCGCCCGCACCGACTTCGCGAGCTTCCAGTACACCCGCGGGATCTCCTGGACACCGGTCGAGACGTTGATCAGCACCGGGAACAGGGCGAACAGCACACCCATGACCACCTTGGATCCCGACAGGCTGAAGATGGGCAGCAGTACCGGGTAGAGCACGATCTTCGGGATACCGTTGAGGATGATGATGGTCGGTTCCAGGACCGTTCGCAGCAGTGCCGACAGGCCGAGCAGCAGGCCGATACCGCCGCCCACCGCGGTGCCGATCACGAACGCCATCAGCACCGACTGGGCCGTCACCCGCAGATCGAACAGGTAGGCGGGGTCGGTCAGATTGGCGAACAACACGGCCACGGTGTTGGCCGGTGACGGGATGACGAAGGTGACACCCGACATCACCTGCCACACGGCAAGGATCACGAACCCGAGCATCACCGCGCCGAACGCCTGGCTGGTCAGGATCGCACGGGCCTGGAACCTGCTGGGCCGCCTCAGCGGCTCGGTGGCCGAATGGCGGCCGGCGATGGTGGTCATCACAGATTCCTTCCGCGCAGCAGTGCCCGCTCCACCAGAGCCAGCAGGATGGTGAGGACGCCGGACAGCACCAGAACCATCACGATGTAGGCGAACATCAGTTCGTTGTCGAAGATTTCGTACAGGTAGCGGATGCGGTACCCCAATCCCGCCTGGGCCGTGGTGAATTCCATGGCGATGGTGCCGATCAGTGCGTACACCACGGCGAGCCGCAGACCCGCGACGATGAACGGTCCGGCCGCCGGGATGGCAATGGCGAAAAGTGTCTGCCGCGGCGAGGCTTTCAGCGAACGAGCCAGCTTCATGTAGACGGGCGGCATGGTGTTGAGGCCGACGGCGGTGTTGAGCGCCATCGGGATGGCCGCCATGATGGTCGCCAGGATGATCACCGACATGGCGTTGATGCCGACCAGGACGATCATCACCGGGTAGAACAAGACCAGCGGAACGGCATAGAACGACACCAGATACGGTTCGAAGATCCGGCCGATCAGCGGAATCTTCCAGAACACCAGGCCGGCGGCGAATCCCAGCAGCCCGCCGAACACGATCGCCAGGGCCACCTCGAATCCGGTGCGGCCGGCGTCATTCCAGAATTGTGGCTCGGTGAGCAGGGTGCCCAGCTCGGCGACGATGACCGACGGGGCCGGCAGGATGCCGGCCCCCCACCAGCCGGCACGCACACCGATCTCACAGAAGGCGATGAACGCCGCGAAAAGGCCGATCGTCGACAGCACACTGACGGTGAGCGTGCCCGGACGCCACCGGGGTCCGCCGGTCTGCGGGTCCGGCGTGCTCCCGTGCAGGGTTTCCGAGGGCAGGTCGTCGGCCGCCACGTAGGAGGTGGTCACTTCGACGCCTTCTCCTTGGTGTCCTGCTGCTGGAACCCGCGCATCGACTCCGCCTGCAGCGAGCCCCAGACGCGGTTGTGCAATTCGTTGAACCGCGGGGTGGAGACGACACTGGCGTCACGCTCGTCGGGCAGGTCGATATCGACGACATCGATGATGGTTCCCGGCCGGTAGGACATCACCCACACCTGCTGGGACAGCAGAATGGCCTCCGAGATGTCATGGGTGACGAACATGATGGTTTGATGCGTACGGGCCCAGATCTGGCGGACCTCGGCACCGAGGAACAACCGCGTCTGCTGGTCGAGGGCGGCGAACGGCTCATCCATCAACACCACTTCGGGCTGGACCGCGAGTGTGCGCGCCAACGCCACCCGCTGGCGCATGCCACCGGAAAGTTGTGAGGGATAAGACTTTTCGAACCCTCGCAGACCGACCAGCTCGATCGCTTCCTGCGCGCGCCTGCGCCTGGCGGCCTTCTCGACCCCGATCATCTCCATCGCGAACGCGACGTTCTCCTCGACGGTGCGCCAGGGCAACGTCGAGTCCTCCTGGAACACCACGCCGATCTTGGGGTCCGGTCCGCTGACCGGGCGCCCCGCGACGGTCACCGTCCCGCTGGTGGCCTTCTGCAGCCCGGAGATCACGGCGAGCAGCGTCGATTTGCCGCAGCCGCTGGGGCCGACGATCGACACGAAGCTGGTGGGCGGAATGTGCTGATCGATCTGTTTGACCGCCGTCACCTGCCCGGCCGCCGTGTCGAACACGACCGACACGTTCTCGATTTGAATTCCCTGAGTGTTCACGAATTTCACTCTCTCTTGAAGACGATCGGGCATGAACAGGTTCGGCGCAGGCGGTCGACGAAGCCTCAGAAGGTCGTCTGCGCGTCCTCCGGCAGGTACTGCTGATCCAGGGTCTCCGCCCAGTTGACCGGTTCGGAGATCTGGCCGGCCTCGACCATCAGGTCGGACAGATTGTTCAAGCCCTCGGTATCGACCTTCAGCGAGTACCCCTTCGCGAGGTCGGGATTGTCGCGGAAGGCGGCCTTCATCACCTCGGGATCCACACCGACAAGCGGCGCCAGTTCGGTCGCGGCCTCATCCGGGCTCTGGACCACCCACTGGTTCAGCCGGTCGGCCACCTTGAAGAAGGTGCGCAGATTCTCGGGGTTGGCTTCGGCGTACTGGGTGTTCACCGCCACCAGGTCGGCGGGCAGGTCGCCCAGCAGGTCCCGGGAATTCACCAGGACCTCGGCATTGTCGGTGGCCTGCTTGTCGGCGATGAAGGGCTGCATGGCCCAGCCCGCGGTGATCTGGTCGGCCTTGGCCGCCGTCCAGTTGTCCCCCATCGGGCCGACTGCCTGCGCCTGCACACCGGGGAGTTCACGCTGCAGGCCCTTGACGATCAGTTCAGTGGACGAGCCGGCGGAACTGAAACCCAGGGTCGCCCCCTCCAGGCTTCGCCCGGGCGGGCTGATCCAGGAGAAGTCGTTGACCTGGAACCAGGGTGCGATCACCGTGAGGTTCGAGTTCGGCTGCTGGGCGGCCAGCAGCACCGAGCTGTTGCCCGCGATGGCCACGTCGGCGTCGCCGCTGGTGACGACCCGCAGGGTGTTTCCACCGCCGCCGCCGGAGAACAGGTCGACGCTGAGCCCCTCCTCCTCGAACCACTTCTTGTTGATGCCGGCCTGCAGAATGGCCATGAACGGCAGGCTGTCGACCCCGGTGGCCGAGATGCTCAGCGTGTTGGTGCCCGCATCGCCCTGCGGCGCCGCCCCCTCGTCCGCGCAGGCACCGGTGGCCAGAACGGCGAAGACTGTGAGTGACGCAGTCACACACTTGGTTAGACGCAACATCGGAGCACCTCCATTTTGACTAACTGCATATTGGATCCAACTATAAAAGTGGGTGTGACTTGCGTCAACCGATCCTGTTAACTTGACGTAAATAACACCTCACACCGCTGCGCGATGCCAGCCGGGCCAGCTCAAGCCCCGCCGCGACACCCACCATCGCGGCGGCCGCGGTGAACCTCGACCGTGAGGGCCGGGGCGGCGCGGTCGGCGCCACCGCGGCGGTCGTGTCCCCCGCGTCCGCGGGCGCACTGCGGACCCCGTCGGCCGCCGTCAGCGCGCGCTTCAACGCAGGCGGCGCCCCGGGGACCCGACTCCCCGGCGCCGGGAATCCCGACACCGCCGCACCTGACGCACCCTGGCGGTCGGTCACTGTCCGAGACGACCGACGATATCGGCGAAGGTGCGGATGGTGGCTTCCCTGCTCTGCCCGGGGCGCACGAAGGGAACGATCGACACCTGGTTCACCCCGAGGGACTCGATCTCCTTGAGGCGCTGCGCGCACTCGTCGGGAGTGCCGGCGAGAGCGAAGAGGTCGACCAGTTCATCGGGCACCAGGTCCGCGTGGGCGGCTTCGGTATTCATGTGCTCGTAGTAGTTGTAGCTGTCCCGGATCCGGTCGATCGCCTTCTCCAGCGCCGGGTCCACCTTGGCCGGCAGCGGACGGATGGCGACCCGCGAGACGTGCGCGCGCACCAGATCCCGGGCCTCCGTGCGGTCCTCGGCGATGGCCGTCGGCGTCCACAACACGATGTGCAGGTCCTCGAGCGTGCGACCGCTCTCCTTGGCGCCGGCCTCGATGGTCTGCAGCGCCGCTTCGATGAAATGCGGTGCGGTACCGACCAGCACGATGACACCGTCGGCGATCCGGCCGGACATCTGCAGGATCTTCGGCGCCGACGCCGCGATGTAGATCGGGATGTCCATCGGCTCGGTGACGTAGTTGAGGTGGAAATCGGCGCCGCTGCTCGCCTCGGCCACCGATTCGCCGCGGAACAACGCACGCAGGTCGGTGATCGAGCGCTCGAGCTCGGCCAGCTTCTGCGGGCGCAGCCCCATCGTGCGCAGCGACGAGTCCCCGGTGCCGATGCCCAGCGCCACCCGCCCGTTGGTGAATTCCGCCAGGGTTGCCCAGCTCGACGCCAGCACGGACGGATGCCGGGTCACCGCATTGGTCACCCCGGTGCCGAAGACGATCTTCTCGGTACCGACCGCGGCGGCGCCCATCGCGGTCGACGACTCGCGCCAGATGTTCTGCGAGTCGCCGAACCAGACGTTGTCGTAGCCCAGCGACTCACAGAGTTTGACGTAGTCGCACATGACCCCCACCGATTCGGTGGGAAACAGTCCGACGCCCTTGCTCAACATGTACGACTCCCATACGGTGCGTGTTGGATAGAATATCCAATAGTAAAGCGGACGGCACCGGGTTCGACAACAGGTGCACGGATAGGGAGCAGCGCGATGCAGCTGGTCAACGAATTCGTCGTCGATGCACCGATCGATATCGCCTGGGCGGTGCTGACGGACATTCCCCAGGTGGCGGCGTGCATCCCGGGCGCCGAGCTGGAGAGCAGCGACGGTGACGAGCACCGCGCCAACGTCACGGTGAAAGTCGGCCCCGTCGGCCTCACCCTCGGCGGCACGGCGCGGATCGTCGATCGCGACGACCACGCGCATCAGATGGTGGTCCGCGGAACGGCCCGCGACGGTAAGGGCAACGGCTCGGCCGAGGCCACGGTCACCATGGTCGCCCACGATCGCGGCGGCCGGTCGGCGGTCACCGTCACCACCGATCTAGAGCTCAGCGGGCGCGTGGCGCAGTTCGGCAGCGGCGTGATCGCTCAGGTCAGCAACCGGATCCTCAAGCAGTTCGCGGATCGCCTGAACGAGGCCATCGCCGGTCCCGACGAGCGGCCGGATTCCTCGGCGCACTCTGCATCGCGCGCGCCGGTGCAGGCCCACCTCGCCCGCACCGACGAACGCCTGGTGCTCGCGGTTACCGCGCTCGCCGGTGTCGCGCTGGGTCTCGCGATCGGACGAACCGTGCGCGACCTGCGATAGTTCACGGCTGAGTGGCCGCGTCCTGCACGTCGTCGCCGAGCGCCTTGGTCAAGTTGTCGATCGCGTGGGAGCGGTGCTCATAGTTCAGGGCGATGACCCGCTCCACATCGCGGTCGGCGATCGCATCGGTCAGCAGGATGTGTTCGGTGTTCACCTTCGGCAGGTTCATCAGGTGCGCGTACAACGGCCGGTAGGCATCGGCGGTGTTGTACAGCTGGGTCACGATGCGTTTCGTGCGGGCCAGCCGGCTCTTCTCGAAGGTCAGGAAGTGGAACTGTCGGTTGGCCAGGCCGACGGCGACGAGATCGCCGGTCGCGACACCTTCGTCCATCTCCGCCATCCGCAGCCGCATCTGGTCGACGATCTCGTCGGTGACGTGCGGCATTGCGTCGCGGATCAGCATTTCTTCCAAGGTGGCACGCAGCTGGAAGATCTCCCGCAGCTCTTCGAGCCCGAGTTCGGTGACCCGGTAGCCACTGTGCGGTACGTAGGTGACGTACTCCTCGGCCTCCAGGGTTTTCAGCGCCTCACGAATCGGAATTCGCGACACCCCGTACATCTCCACGAGACTTTCCTGCACGATCCAACTGCCGGGTGGAAATCTGCCGCTGCTGATATCGCGACGAATTGCCTCGGCGACCGCCTGGTTCGCCGTCTTCGGGCGCACGAACTCCGAGCGCGCGCTCGCGCTCGCGCCGGCAGCCGCAACTCGGGGGCTGCGCTTGGTGGCTCGCGGTGGCATCGGCCCCTCCTCTCAAGTATTGGATACTCTATGCGAAATTGCGGCGCTGGCCAGCACCTGAGCCGTGTCAGCCACCGATCGGGACGCCGGTGGTCACGTCAGGTCTGATTCGGCGCCCGAGCACGACCTCACCGGCGCGCGCGGCACCGGTGAGTGGCGATTCGCTCTCAGCGTGACCCGCGGCCCCACCCGCGCCGCCGTCGGTGGGTACCGTTGACGCTATGTCTGACCTGCCCTTCGGCTTCTCTCACGGAGACGACCCGGATCCTGACAAGCGCAAGAAAGATCCCGCCGGGGATCCGTTCGGGCTGGGCGGTGGGGGTTTCGACATGTCCGACCTCGGCCAGATCTTCACCCGCCTCGGCGAGATGTTCAGCGGCACAGGCGCTATGGCCGCCGGCGGTCAGCAGGCCGGACCGGTCAACTACGACCTGGCCCGGCAGCTGGCCACCAGTTCGATCGGTTTCGTGGCGCCGATACCCGAATCCACCACGTCCGCGATCACCGACGCGGTGCGGCTGGCCGAGACCTGGCTCGACGGGGCCACCGCACTGCCGGCCGGCACCACCCGCACCGTGGCCTGGACGCCGACGGAGTGGCTGGACAACACCCTGGAGACCTGGAAGCGGTTGTGCGACCCGGTGGCCCAGCAGATCTCCACGGTGTGGGCCTCGGCCCTGCCCCAGGAGGCCCAGGCGATGGCCGGACCGCTGCTGGCGATGATGTCCCAGATGGGCGGGATGGCCTTCGGCAGTCAGCTGGGCCAGGCGCTGGGCAAGCTGTCCAAGGAGGTACTGACCTCCACCGACATCGGACTGCCGCTGGGCCCCAAAGGCGTTGCCGCTCTGATGCCCGAGGCCGTGGACGCCCTGACCGAGGGCCTGGAGCAGCCACGCAGCGAGGTACTGACCTTCCTGGCCGCCCGCGAGGCCGCCCACCACCGGCTGTTCAGCCACGTGCCGTGGTTGTCGAGCCAGCTGCTCAGCGCGGTCGAGGCGTTCGCCAAGGGCATGAAGATCGACATGAGCGGTATCGAGAACGTGGCGCAGGGCTTCGATCCGGCATCGCTGGCCGACCCGGCCGCCATGGAACAGCTGCTCAGTCAGGGCATGTTCGAACCCAAGGCGACACCGGAGCAGACCGCCGCGCTGGAGCGGCTGGAGACCCTGCTGGCGCTCATCGAGGGCTGGGTGCAGACCGTCGTCATCGCCGCACTCGGGGACCGCTTGCCCGGTACCGAGGCGCTCAGCGAGACGCTGCGCCGCCGCCGCGGCACCGGCGGGCCCGCCGAGCAGACGTTCGCGACCCTGGTCGGCCTGGAACTGCGGCCCCGCAAGATGCGTGAGGCCGCCGCGCTGTGGGAGAAGCTGACCGAGGCCGTCGGCTCCGATGCCCGCGACGCGGTCTGGCAACACCCCGACCTGCTGCCCGGCGCCGCCGACCTCGACGAGCCGGCCGCCTTCATCGACCGGGCCATCGGCGGCGACACCACCGGCATCGATCAGCTGCTCGAAGACCTGGAGCGCAACGAGCGCCCCGACGGCCCTGTGGATAACTGACGCGGCGATCGCGCCCGTCGTGACACAGTCGGGTGATGCGGCGCTACGCACTGAACCCGGCGATGCCGGTCTTGTTGCGGCCCGACGGAACCGTGCAGGTCGGCTGGGATCCGCGTCGCGCCGTGCTGGTGCACCCGCCCGCCGGATCCACCGGTCCGGCGCTGGCCACCCTGCTGCGGTCCATGCAGGATCCCGCCACCGTCGATGAATTGACCACGCGCGCTGCGGACTTCGGGCTACCGCCGGCCGCCGTGCCGGACCTGTTGGAGGCGCTGGTCGCCGACGGTGTGGTGACCCGGACCCGCACCTCGCTGCGATCGGTGTCGGTACGGGTGCACGGCCGGGGCCCGCTGTCGGACCTGCTGTCCGGGGCGCTGAGCTGCTCGGGCACCCGGGTGACGCGCAGCAGCCGCCGACACGCCGTGGTGACCACCGACCGCGCCGACCTCGTGGTGCTGGCCGATGCGCTGGTCACCGATCCGCGGGTGCTGCGCGACCTGCACACCGCCCGGGTACCGCATCTCCCGGTCCGGGTGCGTGACGGCACCGGCCTGGTCGGACCGCTGGTGATCCCCGGCCTGACCTCGTGTCTGGACTGCGCCGACCTGCACCGCAGCGACCGTGACGCGGCCTGGCCGGCCCTGGCCGCGCAGCTTCGCCACACCGTCACCACCGCCGACCGGGCCACCGTGCTGGGCACCGCCGCGCTGGCGCTGACCCAGGTCGATCTGGTGATCCGGGCGATGCGTGAGGACCGCGACTCCAAGGACGCTGCACCGCCGCCGATCACACTGGACACCACCGTCGAATTCGACGTCGGCACCGGTTCGGTGGTGACACGACGCTGGTCACGGCACCCCGCCTGCGGGTGCTGACACTGCTTGTGACCAGTTCGTTGCGGCATACCCAGGCCGGTCGTGGATGATGGTCAGGTGTCCGAAATCAAACGAGGCAGCGTCGCGCGAAACGCGAAGCTCGCCAGCCTTCCCGTCGGCTTTGCCGGACGGGCCGCGCTCGGGTTCGGCAAGCGGTTGGCCGGCAAATCCAAGGACGAGGTCACCGCGGAGCTGATGGACAAGGCTGCCCAGCAGCTGTTCACGGTGCTTGGTGAACTCAAGGGCGGCGCGATGAAGGTCGGGCAGGCCCTGTCGGTGATGGAAGCCGCGATCCCCGAGCAGTACGGCAAGCCCTACCGCGAGGCGCTGACCAAGCTGCAGCGCGAGGCCCCGCCGCTGCCCGCGGCCAAGGTGCACCGCGTGCTCGACGCGCAGCTCGGCACCAAATGGCGCGATCGGTTCCAGTCCTTCGACGACAAGCCGATCGCCTCGGCGAGCATCGGTCAGGTGCACAAGGCGATCTGGTCGGACGGTCGCGAGGTCGCGGTCAAGATCCAGTACCCGGGCGCCGATGAGGCGCTGCGCGCCGACCTGAAGACCATCCAGCGGCTGACCAGTGTTTTCAAGCAGCTCGCCCCGGGCGCCGATATCGAGAGCGTCGTCGCCGAACTCATCGAGCGCACCGAGATGGAACTGGATTACCGGCTCGAGGCCGACAACCAGCGCGCCTTCGCCAAGGCCTACAGCGACGACCCGCATTTCGTGGTGCCCGCGGTGATCGCGAGCGCCCCCAAGGTCGTCATCTCCGAATGGATCGAAGGCGTGCCGATGTCGGTCATCATCCGCGAGGGCACCCCCGAGCAGCGCGATGTGATGGGTACCCGGCTCACCGAGCTGACCTTCGGCGCCCCCAAACGCCTGGAGATGATGCACGGCGACGCGCATCCCGGGAACTTCATGCTGATGCCCGACGGGCGGATGGGTGTCATCGACTTCGGTGCTGTCGCACCGCTTCCCGGCGGATTCCCGGCATCGCTGGGCAACTGCATCCGGCTGGCCCGGGCCAAGAACTACGTCGAGCTGTTGCCCGCGATGGAGGCCGCCGGCTTCATCCAGAAGGGCGAGCAGGTGTCGGCCCAGGAGATCGACGACATGCTGCGCCAATACGTCGAACCGGTGGAGACCGAGGTCTTCCACTACACGCGGCGCTGGATTCAGCGGATGGCCGCCGGCCAGATGGACAACTCGGTGGCGCAGATCAAGATGGCGCGCCAACTCGATCTGCCGGCCAACCTGGCCATCCCGCTGCGCGTCATCGCGTCGACCATCGCGATCTGCTGCCAGCTGGATGCCCACGTCCCGGTGAAAGCCATTGCCACCGAACTGGTTCCGGGTTTCACCGAAGCCGCCTGACGTCCGGGACCGACCGGGCGGCCCAGCTGTGAGCTAGGCCGCCCGGCCCTCCCGAGCATCCTTGCGCGGGCGGCCACGCGGCCGCTTGCGCGCCACGATGGTTCCGCGTTCGATGATCTCGCCACCCCAGACTCCCCACGGCTCCTGCCGTTCCAGCGCCTCGTTGAGGCACAGGCTCCGGATCGGGCAGTCGGCGCACAGCGCCTTGGCCCGCTCCAGCTCGGTCGGGCTTTCGGCGAACCACAGGTCGGGATCGGCCTCGTGGCACGGCACCGCGGGCAGTGTTCGCTCAGGGCATGCCTGGACGGACATGTCTTTCCCTACTTCCTGGTCGTTTCTTCGGTGTCGGTGTACTTGACCGGACCGGGCGACCAGGGCGTTCGGGTGTTCCGAAAACAATGGCCACGGATCCGGTTGCGCGGGTCCGTGGCCTTTTCGGCGGTTCTGGGGCTTACCTAGGTGGTGCCCCACTTCACGGACTCGGCGGTCGTTTCGGCGGTGCGGCGCTTATGCTGCGGCGCGGCGGCAGCGGGCGCCCAACCAGCTCGATGCACGGCGGGAATGCCGACGACGGCGCGGGCGGACAGCGGCATACCGCTGACGTTTACGCGCTGCTGCATGGTGAAAATCGTCATGATGCCGAATCCCTCCTCTCGCCAGACAAAAAAGTAGTCCCACAGAACTTGTGATCTTGAGGCTAGAGCCTAACAGCCCGAACGCACAAGCGATTTTCTGACCAGCAGGTTTGGCGGAATCTGTGCGGAAGTTGGCAGGCTCAGGACCGGGCTTTCACCAGCGCCAGCACATCGGGGCCGTACTGCTCCAGCTTGCGGGCACCGATACCGGGAATCGCCACCAGTGCGGCGGCATCGGCCGGCAGCGTCTCGGCGATGGCGATCAGCGTGTTGTCGGTGAAGACCACGAACGCCGGCACCTTCATCTCCTGGGAGACGCGCAACCGCCAGTCCTTGAGCTCGGCCAACAGTTCGACGTCGATATCGGACGGGCAGCTCTCGCAGCGGCGCAGCATGATCGCGGTCGGGCTGTTCAGCGCCCCATTGCAGACCCGGCAGCGAGGCGTGGCGCCCTTGGCACGTTTCGGGCGGGCGGGCGCCGCGTCGGCCGGGGACTGTGGGGCGACCCCGTTGAGGAACCGGGACGGGCGCCGGCCCTGCCGCCCGCCGGGGGTGCGGGCCAGCGCCCAACTGAGCGCCAGATGCACCCGCGCCCGGGTGACACCGACATAGAGCAGCCGGCGTTCCTCCTCGACCGCCTCGCTGTCGGGTCCGTGCGACAGCGCATGCGAGATCGGCAGGGTGCCGTCCGCCAGCCCGACCAGGAACACCGCGTCCCACTCCAGGCCCTTCGCCGCGTGCAGCGAGGCCAGCGTGACGCCCTGCACGACCGGTGGGTGCCGCGAGTCGGCCCGCTGCCGCAGTTCGGTGAGCAGCGTCGGCAGATCCAGCGAAGGCCGTTGCGCCACTTCGTCGTCCACCAGTTCGGCGAGCGCGGTCAGCGCTTCCCAGCGTTCCCGGGCCTGAGTGCCCGCGGGAGGTTCGGCCGTCAGCCCCAGCGGCTCCAGCAGCGACCGGACCAGACCCGGCAGATCATCGCCGTACTCGCTGTTGACGTTGCGCTGCAACGCGATCAGCGCCTGCCGGATCTCCTGCCTGCTGAAGAACCCTTCACCACCACGCACCTGGAAGGCGATACCGGCCTCGGTGAGCGCCTCTTCGTACACCTCGGACTGGGCGTTGATCCGGTACAGCACCGCGATTTCGGCTGCGGGAGTGCCGGATTCGATGAGCTTCTTGATCTTCTTCGCGACACCGGCCGCCTCGGCCACCTCGTCGGGATGCTCGGCGAAGGACGGTTTGGGCCCCGGGTCACGCTGACCGATCAGGTGCAGCTTGCTGCCGGCCATCCGGCCGCGCGCGGCGGCGATGACCCGGTTGGCCAGCGACACCACCTCCGGGGTGGACCGGTAGTCGCGTTCCAGGCGCACGACGGTGGCCTCGGGGAAGCGCCGGGAGAAGTCCAGCAGGAACTTCGGGGTAGCCCCGGTGAACGAGTAGATGGTCTGGTTGGCGTCCCCGACCACCGTCAGATCGTCCCGCTCGCCGAGCCAGGCGTCGAGCACCCGCTGCTGCAGCGGGGTGACGTCCTGGTATTCGTCGACGACGAAGCAGCGGTAGCGGTCCCGGAATTCCTGGGCGACCGCCGCGTCGTTCTCGATCGCGGCCGCGGTGTGCAGCAGCAGGTCGTCGAAGTCCAGCAGGGCGGTGCCGTCGCGGTGCGTCTTGAGTCGTTCGTAGTTGTTGTAGACCTTGGCCACGGTGCCCGCGTCCATCGGGACGTCGCGGCGGGTCTTGGCGACCGCGGCGGTGTACTGCTCGGGCGTGATCAGCGAGGCCTTGGCCCATTCGATCTCGCCGGCAAGGTCACGCACGTCATCGGTACTGGCCTTCACCGCCGCCTTGTTCGCGGCCTGCGCCACCACCGAGAACTTGCTGTCGAGCAATTGCCAGCCGGTGTCGCCGACCACCCGCGGCCAGAAATACTGCAGCTGACGCCGCGCCGCGGCGTGGAAGGTGACGGCCTGGACGGCGGCCGTCGGCACCCCGGACTGCTCACCGAGGGCCCGCAGCCGGCTGCGCATCTCGCCGGCCGCGCGGGCGGTGAACGTCACCGCCAGCACCTGGCCGGGCGCGACGTGCCCGCCCACCACCAGGTGGGCGATGCGGCGCGTGATGGTGCGGGTCTTGCCGGTGCCGGCGCCGGCCAGCACACAGACCGGACCACGCGGCGCGAGCACGGCCTCGCGCTGTTCGTCGTCGAGGTCGCCGAGGAGACTGTCGACGGACGGCATGCCGTCCATCATGGCAGGAGGCTCCGACATCAGCAGCGCCCGTGTCGCCGCCTAGGCTGGCCGGGGAAATACGCACCGACGTCGATAGGTTGGTTCTGACATGGCCCCCACTTCCGAAGCCCAGCTGACCATGTACACCACATCGTGGTGCGGCTTCTGCAACCGACTCAAGACGGCACTGAAGGCCGAGGGCATCTCCTGGGACGAAATCGACATCGAGGCCGATCCGTCCGCCGCCGAGTTCGTCGGGTCGGTGAACAACGGCAACCATGTGGTGCCGACGGTGAAGTTCGCGGACGGGTCCACCCTGACCAACCCGAACGTCAAGCAGGTCAAGGCCAAGCTGAACTGACACGGCCTGTCGGTGCATCGAACTAGTGCTCGATGCATGACTCAGAGTCTTCCGGGTATCGATACCCTCCGCACCGAGCGCGCAGCGCTCGTCGCCGAAGCCGAAGCACTGCTGGCGAGGTCACGTTCACGGCCGGCGATGGAACACGCCATCGCGCTCTACGGTCGAGCCGAACACCTCGCCCGCGAGGAACAGCTTCTGCTGCTGGCCACCCTGAAATCGAAGACCACGCCGGGCGCTCTCGGCGCACGGTCCTGGGTGGATTTCGTGTCGACCCAGCTGAAGGTCACCCACGACGACGCCCGCGTCGTGTTACGGGACATCGACGCGCTGGGGCCGTAGCGATCAGTCCAGCGCCGCCCAGGATTCGATGATCTCCCGGGCGATCGAGATGGACCCCGGCAGCAACAGCCGCGAGGACGAATCGCTGCTCCAGTCCCCGCTTTCGAGCGCGTCCCGGATCTCGGCGCGGGTGAACCAATGCGCCTCGACAATCTCGCCGTCGTTGAACGCGAACGGTTGCTCGGGATCGCCGAGCGCGTGGAAACCCACCATGAGCGAGCGCGGGAACGGCCACGGCTGACTGCCCAGGTACTGCACGTCGGTGACGTCGAGGCCGACCTCCTCGGCGATCTCGCGGACCACGCAGGCCTCGAAGGACTCCCCCGCCTCCACGAACCCGGCCAGGATCGAGAACAGCCGCTCCGGCCAGACGGCCTGGCGGGCCAGCACCGCACGGTCGTGCCCGTCGTGCACCAGGCAGATCACCGCGGGGTCGATGCGCGGGAACTCCTCGTGGCCGTTGTCGGGGTTGAGCCGCGACCAGCCCGCCTTGACCGACTTGGTCGGCGACCCGTCGACCGGGCTGTAGCGGGCGTTGTCATGCCAGTTGAGCAGGGCGGTCGCGGTGGACACCAGTTGCGCGCTGGCATCGTCGAAGATTGCGCCGGCACGGCGCAGGTCGAGCACCTCGGATTCGACGGTCGGGTCCTCGGGCGCCTCCAGCGCGCCGCGGATCGCCCAGACGTGTCTGCCGTCCTCGAGGCGGCCCAGGAAGACCGCCTGCTCGGGCGGCGCGTCGCCGAGAGCGGTGGCCTTGCCGAGCACGACGCTCCCGCCGGCGATCAGCACCTGGTTGCGCCGGTCCACCCGCAACACCAGGGCGTCGGCCCAGCCGGCGATTGCGGCGTCGATATCGGTGCGCAGGGTGTCGGCGCGGTCGGCCCCGACCCGGGACAGCAGAGGAATGTTCCGGAGTGTGAAACTCAAGGTGGGTTACCGGTCTTCCTTGGAGCGGATGTAGAGCAGCCGGTCGGTCAGCTCCAGGGCATCTACCCGTTCGTCGTCCACCCGAAGCAGGTCGCCGTTGCGGACGACGCCGAGCACGATGTCGGTGAGATGGCGCGGTGAGCCGCCGACCTCCTTGGGCTCGACCTGGCGCTCGGCGATGGCGAAACCCTCGTCGGGCGTCAGTAGGTCTTCCATCATCTCGACGACGCTGGGGGTTTGGGTGGCGATGCCCAGCAGGCGGCCCGCGGTCTCGGAGGTGACGACGGTGGTGTTCGCGCCGGACTGCTTGAGCAGATGCTGGTTCTCGGCCTCTCGCACGGCGGCAATGATGTTGGCCCGCGGGTTGAGTTCGCGGGCGGTCAGGGTCACCAGCACGGCGGTGTCATCACTGTTGCAGGCGACGATGATCGACTTGGCGTGCTGCGCCGAGGCCAGCCGTAGGATCTCCGAATCGGTGGCACTGCCCCGCACGGTGACCAGGCCGGCATTCTTGGCGCGCTCGAGTGCGGTCGGGTTGTTCTCGACCACGACGATGTCGGCGAGTGCGACATCGTCACCGATCATCGCCGCCACGGCGGTGCGGCCCTTGGTTCCGTATCCGACGACGACGGTGTGGTTACGCACGCTTTTCCTCCATCGCTGGATCTTCAATGCCTGACGTGACTGGTTGGTGAGGGTCTCGACCGTGGTTCCGATCAGGACGATCAGGAATGCCACCCGCAGCGGCGTGATGACCAGAACGTTGACCAGCCGGGCCGATGGCGTCACCGGGGTGATGTCACCGTAGCCAGTGGTCGACAGCGACACGGTGGCGTAGTACAGGCAGTCCAGGAAGGACAGCGGATCGTCCGGGTTCGGCGCGGAGTCGATATCGCGGTAGCCGTGCCGGTCGAGATAGACGATGAGCACGGTCGCGAACAGCGCACCGAGGGCCAGCAGCACCCGGGTGAAGATGCGCCGCCACGGGCTGACGAACTTCTCCGGGATGGTGAGAACGTCCACGAGGTCGGCGTCGTGGCGCGAGGACAGGTTCTCGTTCACCGCCGCCAGCCGCCGGCGCAATCTACCTTTGGCCACGTTTCACCGATCGCGACGGGGTGGGCACGTCACAATGTAACCATGACACGCCCCGCATCCGGAGATCAGAAGCAAGCAACCGCCAGCCGTGCCGTCCGGATGGGCGGGTGGCTCGTCGGCATGGGCGTCCTGCATTTCGTGGCCCCCAAGCCGTTCGACACCATCGTGCCCACCGAGCTGCCCGGCAGCGCCCGCTTCTACACCCACGCCTCCGGGGTCGCCGAGGTCGCCGCCGGTGCGCTGCTGATCGCACCGAAAACCCGCAAGGTCGGCGCGCTCGCGTCGATCGCGCTGTTTCTCGGGGTGTTCCCCGCCAACGTCAACATGGTGCGGTTGTGGAAAGACAAGCCACTACCGATGCGCATCGGCGCGGTCGCCCGGCTGCCGCTGCAGATCCCGATGATCACCCAGGCCTACAAGATCTATCGCACCGCCTGACCGTCCTCCAGCAACCCGGCCAGTTCCTCGGCGCCGGGCAACGTGTCCGGCATGACGGTCACCCCGCTGCGCACGTAGTGAAACGCGGCCCGCACCGATTCCGCCGGGCATCCCTGCAGGCCGGCCCACGCCAGCCGGTACACCGCGAGCTGTATCGCGGCGTGGCGCCGGCTCTCCGGAGTGCTCGGCGGCTCACCGGTTTTCCAGTCGACCACCACCGAGCCGCCGTCGGCTTCGGCGAAAACGGCGTCGATGCGCCCGCGCACCACGGTGGCGCGCGGGCCGTCGAGGATCATGTCGAAGGGCACCTCGACATCGATCGGGGTGCGTGACGCCCAGGGCGAGGACGCGAACGCGGTCTGCAGCTCCGCCAGTTCCTCGGCGTGCGCCCGCCCGGCCGCACCGTCCACCGCTCCGGGCAGATCATCCAGGTCGAACAACCGCTCCGCATGGAAGTAGCGCTGCACCCACTCGTGGAATGCGGTGCCCAGCAAGGCATGTGGGTCCGGCCGGGCCGGCAGCCGGCGGCGGAGCCGCGCCCGGGCGGCCGCGGGATCCTTACCCAGGTCGACCAGGGTGCTCACCGAGAGCTGGCCGGGCAACTCGACCGGGGCCTGCTCGGCGGCCCGCTCCCGCTCGGCGAGCAGCGCGTCGACATCGGTGGCCCAGTCCTCGGGGTCGAGCGCTGCCCCGACGGTTCCCTCGGCGGCCTGCGCAACCAGCGCGGCGCCGCGCTCGATATCGGCGTGGCGGCCGGCGGCCGCGGGCACCGGCCACACCGCTTCGACGATGCTGCCGCGCAACGGGTTCGGTTCGCCGTCGGGCGGGTCGGGCGCCCACACGTCGATGACCCCGCAGGGCTGCCCGGCCGCCGCCGAGGCATCGATGATGGCCTTGAGTTCCAGCAGGAACTCCGAGGGTCCACGGGGTTTGGCCTCGGTGGGCCCCCAGTGGTGCCCCGACAGCAGCAGGGTGTCCTCCGAGCGGGTCAGCGCCACGTACAGCAACCGCCGTTCCTCGTCGCCGCGGCGCTGGGCCAGCATGTCCTTGTGCTCGGAGATCTTGTCGGACAACGTCTTGCGGTCGTTGACATCCGAGGTGTCCAGGACCGGGACGCCGTGTTCGGAGACGCTCGCCCGATCCCCACGCAGCAGCGGCGGCAGGTCCCCGGCGTCGCTGAGCCAGGTGCGGGCCATCGCGGTGGACGGGAACACCCGCGCACTCAGGTGCGGAACCGCCACCACCTGCCATTCCAGGCCCTTGGCGGCGTGCACGGTGAGGATCTGTACCCGGTCGGCCGAGACCGTCACCTCCGCCGGCGCCAGACCGTTCTCGACGTCCGCGGCGACATCCAGGTAGGCCAGCAGCCCGGCCGGCGCGCCGTCGGAGCGGGCGGCGAAGTCGGCCACCACGTCACCGAAGGCGTCCAGGTGCTCGGTACCGCCCCAGCCGGCAGGCACCGGGCGGGCCGCCCGGACTTCCACGTCGACGCCGAGCACCCGGCGTATCTCGGCCACCAGCTCGGGCAGCGGATGCGTGAGATGGGCACGCAGACCGGTGAGTTCGCGGCCGAGTGCGACGATGCGCGGGTATCCGGCCGCCGAGTACGGCTCGCTCGGACCGGGATCACAGATGGCATCGGCCAGGCACGCGGTGTCCGCATCGGGCGCGGCCGCGGCCACGATGCGCTCCATCGGGCCCAGCTGCCCGGCGGGTACATCCAGGTCGACGGCGCGCTGCCACAACGCCGCGATATCGCGCGCCCCCAGCCGCCAGCGCGGCCCGGTCAGCACCCGCATCGCCGCGGCGCCGCCGGTCGGGTCGACTACCAGGCGCAGCATCGCCACCACATCGGCGACCTCCGGGATCGCCAGCAACCCGGCCAGGCCGACCACCTCGACCGGAATGCCGCGTGCGGTCAGCGCCTCGGCCATCGGCGCCGCGTCGGCGTTGCGTCGGACCAGAACCGCGGCGGTCGGCGGCGCCGGGGTCGCCCGGTAGCGGGCCGCCACCTGATCGGCCACCCAGTTGCGTTCGGCGACAACGTCGGACAGCAACGCCGCGCGGATGGTGCCCGGCTCGGCATCCGGGCGGGGCAGCAGTTCGCGCACGCTCACCGATCGCCGGCGGGCCTGCTCGGACACCGCGTTCGCCAGGTGCAGCGCCTCCGGCGGGTTGCGCCAACTGGTGCGCAGTTCCAGGGTGGGCGCCGGGCTGCCGTCGGCATGCGGGAAGTCGGTCGCGAACCGCGGCAGGTTGGTCGCCGACGCGCCGCGCCAGCCATAGATGGATTGGATGGGGTCACCGACCGCCGTCAGCGCCAAGCCGTCGTCGACGCCGCCACCGAACAGCGAGGACAGGGCGATCCGTTGGGCGTGCCCGGTGTCCTGGTATTCGTCGAGCAGGACCACCCGGTAGCGCTGCCGGAGCTCGGCACCGACCTGCGGTGCGGCCACCGCCAGCCGGGCGGCCGCCGACATCTGAGCGCCGAAATCCATCACCTTCTCCGCCCGCATGCGGCGGTGCAACTCGTCGATCAACGGCACCAGGTCGGTGCGTTCTTTCTGGGTGTCCAGCAACTTGAGCAGCCACTGCGCCGGCCCGCGGTCGGCCCGGCCGCCGCCGGCGGGCAGGTGGTGGATGAGACGTTCCAGCTCGGTGTGGGTGTCCAACAGCGCAGCGGTATCCACGAGGTGTTCGGACAGCGCACCGGCCAACCGCAGCACCAGGGCGGTCACCGCGGCCGGTGACTTCTCGGTGTCCAGGACCCGCGGATGGTCACAGACCACCCGGAAGGCCAACTGCCACAACTCTGTTGCGCCGATCAGCCGGGTGTCCGGCTCGACCGGCAGCAGCAGTCCGTGATCGCGCAGCAGCGCCCCGGCGAAGGCGTGATAGGTGCTGATGGTGGGCGGGTCATCGGCCCGGATGTCGCGGCCGATGCCGGTCCCGGCCAGTCGCGCCAGTCGGGTGCGGACCCGGCGCAGCAGCTGGCCGGCGGCCTTGCGGGTGAACGTGAGCCCGAGAACCTCACTGGGCCGGGCATATCCGTTGGCCACCAGCCAGACCACCCGGGCGGCCATCGTCTCGGTCTTACCGGCGCCGGCGCCGGCGATGACGACCAGCGGGCCCGGCGGGGCGGCGATCACCGCGGCCTGTTCGGCCGTCGGGGCGAACAGCCCCAGCGCGTCGGACAGCTCGGCCGGGCTGTACTGCTGCGCTGCGGTCACGACCGGCCTTCCGGGTTCTGGGCGGGGCAGATGGCACGCACCGGGCAGTGCCCGCACCCGTCGTTGGCCCGCGCGACGAACTGCGGGCCCTGGGTCGCGGCGGCCGCCGCGGTAACGGTATCGCGCCACTGCTGGGCCGTATCGGCGGTGAGCGCGTCCTGGGTGCGTTCGGTCACCCCGCTCGCGGTGGTCTTGGCCGGGTAGACCAGCAGGCCACCGCCGGGCTCATCTCCATCGGGCAGCACGCCCTCGGCCACGGCAAGCTGGTACATCGCCAACTGAGCGTGGCGCTGAGCATCGTCCTTGGTCGCCGGACTCTTGCCGGTCTTGACGTCGACGATCACCAGGCGGTCGGCGTTGTCGCGCTCGAGGCGGTCGATGCGCCCGCGCACCCGCACGCCGGGGGCCACCATGCCGTCCACGGCGACCTCGGTGCCGACCTCGCTGAACTGGTCGCGGGTGGATTGGCGCCACTGCGCGAACGCCGACAGCATCGCGCCGTGGCGGGCCAGTTCGTTGTCGGCGTACCACTGGGATTCATAGGGCATTGCCGACCAGACGCTCTCCAGCTCGGCGAGCAGCCGGCTCTCGGTCTTGGTGGAGTCCGCCACCAGCGCGTGCACCAGAGTTCCCACCGCGGAACGGACATCGCGCCCGTCGGAGCCCCCGTGGCGTTCCAGCAGCCAGCGCAGCGGGCAGTCCGCGAGCGTCTGCAGCGTGGACGGTGACAGCGTGCTCACGTGATCATCGCCCGACCACAGCGGCTCGGACGTGGACGGTTCGGTGCGCACCTGCCACAGCGACGGATCCGCGCCGGGCACGCCCGCCTCCGCCAGACGCGCCAATTGCACGGCCGCGCAGGCTCGGGCGTCAGAGTCGACATCACCTTCGGGGGCGCACACCACGGCCCGCAACCGGCCGACCAGCGCCGCGGGCGTCAGCACCCTTGGCGCCGGGATGATCTCGCGTTCGTCGCCGGTATCGGTGTCCTCGGTGGCCAGGGCGGCGAGCTCGGCACAGAACGGCGACGGCAGCAGTGCGGCATCACCGGTATCGCTGTCGACGGCGGTCACCAGCAGACGATCGCGGGCGCGCCCCATCGCCGCGATCAGCAGCCGGCGTTCCTCGGCCAGCAGCGGGGCCCGGGTCGACACCCTGGCCGTCGGGCCGTCATCGGATCCCGTCACGCCGTCGAGCACGTCGACCAGGTGCTGGGTACCGAGCACTCCACCGCGGGGAACGGTGTTGGGCCACAACCCTTCCTGCAGTCCGGCCAGAACCACGAAATCCCAGTCCCGTTCCAGCGCCGCGTGTGGGCTGCAGATCGCCACCGCGCCGGCCTGCTCGGGGCGGGTGCCGGCGGTGGGCAACTCCAGCGCGTCGATGTGGGCGACCAGACCGCTCAGCGTGGCCCCGGTGGTGTTGGTGACGTACTGGTCGGCGATGTCGAACAGTGCCGTGACCGACGCGAGATCGCGTTCGGCGGCCGCGCTCCCGGCACCGCCGCGGTCGGCCTGGGTGACCAAGCGTTTCTGCAGACCGCTGCGATTCCAGGCCTGCCACAACGTGTTCCGGGGATCTTCACCGCCGCGATGGCTCTGCTTGGCCGCGCGCAGCACCGCCTGCACCCGCTGCAGGCAACGTGCCAGGTCGGCGGGCAGGCCATCGGGGACGCGCTGCACCGATTTCGCGAGCAGTTCGGAGAATTCCTGCTGATGTCCGAACGTGCGCCGCAACGCGCGCCGTAGCTGCCGCAGGGACACCGGGTCCACCCGCCCGATCGGTCCGGTCACCAGATCCATCGCGGCCGCACCGGTCAGCCCGTTCGCGGTCGCGTCGGCCGCGATCAGCAGCGCGCGCACCGCGGGTTGCCGGGCCAGGCAGGCGTCCGGGCCGGGCAGGTCGACGGGCACACCGGAGGCGCTCAGGGTGCGGCCCAGCGCGGCGCCGACCCGCGGTACCGAGCGGACGATCACGGCCATCCGTGACCACGGCACACCGTCGATCAGATGGGCGCGGCGCAGGGCGTCGGCGATCAGGGTGGACTCGGCGTGCACGGAGCCCGCGATCTTCACCGTCACCGAACCCGGCCGGCCGGGCACCCCGGTGAACGCACGCATGCCCTCGGCGCCGGGCAACCGGCGCGCGATCCCGGAGACCGCAGCGGCCACCGCCGTCGAGCACCGGTGTGATCCGGTGAGCACCACGGCCGGGGTGTCGGCGCGCAACAGTGCCGGATCACCACCGCGGTAACCGAAGACGGCCTGATCGGGGTCACCGGCGAGGACCGTGAGATCGGATCCGGCGGCCAGCACCCGCACCAGCAGCGCCGCCTGCGGGTCGAGCTGCTGCGCGTCGTCGACCAGCAGCACACGTACCCGGGCCCGTTCGGCGGCCAGCAGTGCGGGATCCACGGCCAGTGCGTCCAGGGCGGCGCCGACCAGTTCGGCCGCACCCAGCGCCGGCACGGTGGCCTGCGGCGCGGCCATGCCGACCGACGAGCGCAGCAACATCACCTGCTCGTACATGGCGGCGAACCGACCCGCCGCCACCCATTCCGGGCGCGCCGACAGCCTGCCGAGGCGCTGCAGGGCGACCGGGTCCACACCGCGTTCGGCGCACCGCGCCAACAGATCACGCAACTCGGTGGCGAAACCGGCCGTCCCCAGGGCCGGATGCAGCGACAGCGGCCAGCCATCGGCGCCGTCCTCCAGATCACCGGCGAGCAGTTCCCGAATGATGCCGTGCTGCTCGGCACTCGTGATCAGCCGCGGCGGCGGATCACCATTGCGCTGCGCGGCCAGGCGCAGCACCGCGAAGGCATAGGAGTGCACGGTACGGACCAGCGGCTCACGCACCACGCCACGCGCACCCGCGGTGAGCAGTGCGGCGGTGATCGCGGCGCGGGCCTGCGCCCCGAGCCGGGCCGAACCGGTCAGCAGCAGAACGCTTTCCGGGTCCGCACCGGCGGCGATGTGGGCGACCGCAGTGTCCACGAGCAACGTACTCTTGCCGGTGCCCGCCCCACCGAGCACCCGCACCGTGCCGCGCACACCCGATGCGGTGAGCGCGTTCGGGGTGAGATCGGTGTGCGGCGCGGACATGCGAGCATTTCATCACCCACCTCCGACAAGTCGCGCTGACCAGCGCGGACGGGCCGGCCACAACGGGATGTGCGGTCGGCACCTACGATCGAGGAGTGACCGATCCCCTGCACACCTACCGCTACGGACCGTCCCGGCCTGCCCAGATCCTGGGCGTGCACGGGCTCACCGGGCACGGCCGGCGCTGGGAAACCTTGTCCAATGACCATCTGCCCGAGTTCTCGGTGCTGGCACCGGATCTGATCGGACACGGCCGGTCCACCTGGGCGGCGCCGTGGACGGTCGAGGCCAATGTGGCAGCGCTGGCGGCGCTGCTGGACGCCGAGGGCGGCGGGCCGGTACTGGTGGTCGGGCATTCGTTCGGCGGCGCGGTGGCACTGAGCCTCGCGGCGGCCCGGCCCGAGCTGGTTTCCGGGTTGGTGTTGCTGGATCCGGCGGTGGCGCTGGACGGCGCCTGGATGGCCGAGATCGCCGACGCCATGCTGTCCTCCCCCGACTACCCCGACCGCGAGGAGGCCACCGCCGACAAGCTCTCCGGGTCGTGGGCCGAGGTAGCCGCCACGTTCCCCGACGAGCTGACCCGTGAACTCGATGAGCATCTGATCGCGCTGCCCAACGGACGCCTGGGCTGGCGGATCAGCGTCCCGGCGGCGATGTCCTACTGGAGTGAACTGACCCGCCCGATCCCGTTGCCGCGCAGCGGAACACCGACCACGCTGATGCTGGCCACCCGGACCTCCCCACCGTATGTGACCGACACGCTGATCAACACCCTGCGCGAGGCACTCGGTGCGAGCTTCACGCTGGCCGAGGTGGACTGCGACCACATGGTCGCCCAGGCCCTGCCCGCCGAGACCGCGGCGATCATCCGCGGGCACCTGGCCTGACCGTGGCGCCGATCACCGAGGATCAGGTCGAGGTGGTGCGGGCGTTGGTGGCCCGGATCCCGGCCGGGCGGGTGAGCACCTACGGCGACATCGCCGAGCGGGCCGGGCTGCCCAGCCCGCGCATCGTCGCGTGGATCATGCGCACCGATTCCTCGGATCTACCATGGCACCGGGTGATTCGGGCCTCCGGGTGGCCCGCGCCGCACCTGGCGACCCGGCAGTTGGAGCGATTACGCGCCGAGGGGGTGCTGGCCGACGACGGCCGGGTGCCACTGCGCGAGTACCGATTTGTGGAGTTTTCGTCGAAATGATTCCGACGAAAACGCCACAAATCGCAGCTTAGAGAGCGAGCCGGACCAGCGCCGCGGTGCGGGCCAGGCCCGGGAACGCCGACGCCGTCGACCGCGGATGCAGCGCGTGCACGGCGAGCCGGAACATCAAGGCGCGCAACAGCATCTGCGGCCATTCCGGCAGCGGATTCCACCGCTCGACCAGACCATCGTCGGCCTCACCCCAGGCCAGCGCATCGACCACCACGACGCCGGCCGCCCAGGACGCGGGCCGCCAGTACGGGGTGATATCGGTGATGCCGGGCGCCGCGGTACCGGCGAAAAGTACTGTGCCGTAGAGGTCTCCGTGCACCAGCTGGCTGGGGCTGCGGGTCGGTGTGCGTAACGCGGCGAGCTGGTTGATCAGCTCGACGGACTTCTGGCCGTCGGCCGAGCCCGGCGCCACCCGAGCGCCCTGGGGCAGCCCGTGCAGCGGCCGGTCCTCCCAGGCCGCGCGATCGGCGGCGATGAACACGTCGACATCCGACCACGGCGGCACCGGCGGCTGGGTCAGGAAGCGCGGGCGCTCCAGTTTGGCGGTGGCCTCGTGCAGCCGCACCGCGGCGGAGACCACTTCGTCGTGGCGCGGTTCGGGAGTGCCCGCCACGAACGTGTCGGCGCGCCACCCGGCGACCACATAGCGGCCATCGGTGGAGCGCACCGGGCGAGCCAGCCGGATACCGTCGGCGAACAGCGTCTCGCGGACCTTGGCCGACCAGGCGGCGCGCGCATGATCGGCCACCATGGACAGCACGACCTCGCCGCAGCGCCAGCCGCCCTCCCAGCTGGACCCCAGCGGAACCGGCGACAGGCCGGCCAGACCAAACGCCGCCATCACATGGTCGGGTGGCAGATCGTCAGACACGCACGTCAGCCTAAGCGGTGCTCCGGTCGACAAGGGGTCAGTACATGACCATGTCGGGCTCGAGTTGTTTGGCCCACGCCACGATGCCGCCCTGCAGGTGCAGCGCATCGGAGAATCCGGCCTTCTTCAGCACGGCCAGCATCTCGGCCGAACGCACCCCGGTCTTGCAATAGAGCACCGCGGTCTTGTCCTGCGGCACGGTCGCCAGGCCTTCGCCGGCCTCGATCACCGACTTGGGGATCAACTCCGCACCTTCGATGTGGTTGATCTCCCACTCGACGGGCTCGCGGACGTCGATCAGCGCCACCGGCTTCCCGGAATCGAGCAGCTCACGCAGCTCCTTGGGGGTCACGGTCGCCCCCGCGGAGGCCTGCGCCGCCTCGTCCGAGACCACACCGCAAAATGCCTCGTAATCGATCAGTTCGGTGATCTTCGGGGTGGACGGGTCCTTGCGGATCTTGATGGTGCGGTAGGTCATGTCCAGCGCGTCGTACACCATCAGCCGGCCCAACAGCGGGTCGCCGATACCGGTGAGCAGCTTGATGGCCTCGGTGCCCATCACCGACGCGATCGAGGCGCACAGGATGCCGAGCACACCGCCCTCGGCGCAGGACGGCACCATCCCCGGGGGCGGTGGCTCCGGGTAGAGGTCGCGGTAGTTCAGGCCCAGTCCGTCGGGGGCGTCCTCCCAGAACACCGACACCTGGCCCTCGAAACGGTAGATGGAGCCCCACACGTAGGGCTTGCCAGCGAGCACCGCGGCGTCGTTGACCAGGTAACGGGTCGCGAAGTTGTCGGTGCCGTCCAGGATCAGGTCGTATTGCTCGAACAGCTCGACGGCGTTCTCGGGCTCCAGGCGCAGTTCGTGCAGCACCACGTTGACCAGTGGGTTGACCTCGAGCACGGAATCGCGGGCGCTCTGCGCCTTGGACCGGCCGATATCGGACTGGCCGTGGATGATCTGGCGCTGCAGGTTGGACTCGTCGACGACGTCGAATTCGACGATGCCGATGGTCCCGACGCCGGCGGCGGCCAGGTACAGCAGGGTGGGCGAGCCGAGCCCGCCCGCACCGATGACCAGCACCTTGGCGTTCTTCAGCCGCTTCTGGCCCGCCACACCCATGTCCGGGATGATCAGGTGTCGGCTGTAGCGGGCGACCTCTTCGCGGGTCAGTTCAGCGGCTGGCTCGACCAGCGGTGGCAACGACGTCACCGTGTGCTCCTCGAATCGACGACGAATTCCTGGGCCAATCAGACCAGGCACACGTACTCAACAGCAATTCAGGGCATTCCGTTCCCGGGGTGCGCCGGGTTTCAGGCGATCGGGTACGGCCACGGATTGAAGCGGCAGGTCAGATTGTTCGCCTGCACCGACTCCGGGTCGAACCGGGCGCCGTCGTTGTTACTCGTGGAGAAGGTCTGCTGCATCATGATCGGCGCCAGTGCACCGTTTTCCGGGCACGGCTCGTGCTGGCGGTAGCCGATCGCATGGCCGACCTCGTGATTGACCACGTACTGCCGGTAGGACCCGATATCGCCCTGGAACGAGGTGGCGCCGCGCACCCACCTCGCCTCGTTGATGAACACCCGGGCCTGGTCGCCCAGGTAGGCCGGGTTGTAGCAGGACGCTTCCAGCGGGATGTCGTAGCCGCAGCCCTCGCGGATGGTCAGCGGCGAGGTCAGCGACACCCGGAAGTCCGGCGGGCCTTCGCTGTCATTGTCGACACGCAGGAACGCGAACTGAGGGTTATGGGTCCAGCTTTTCGGGTTGGCCAGGGTCTCGCTGACCATCCGGGCGAAGCCCTCGTCACCCCCGAAGGACGCGGTGTCCAGGCCGTCCTCGACCTCGACGGAGTAGGTGAACGTCCGCTCGGTGCCCTGGCCGATCTTGGGTGAGGTGCCCGGCACGATGTGCCAGGTCTTCGCGCCGGCCTGGGTGAACGGTCCGCCGCCGGGCAGGATGCCGGTCGGCAGGTTGGCGTCGAACTCGGTCAGCCCCTTGGGCGGTGCGCCGACGATGCCGGTGCTCGGGGCGTCGATGGTGGGCGGCCCCTGGACGGGTCCTTCGGCGTTGACCGCGATCGGCGTCGTGCCGGTACCGGTCACCGTCTGATAGAGCACGATGCAGGTCACGACCGCCAGGATCGGCAGGGCATAGGCCCGCCAGCCATAGGTCGAGACGAAACGGCCCAGCCAGGTCTGCTTGCGCCACTGCTGGTGCTCGTCACGGTTGGCCCGCGGCCGGCCCTGGTCATCGGCCAGCGGGTCACGCTGGGCCCGCAGTGGCTCACGCTGATCGTCGCGCCGCACGGGCACCCGGTCCGGGCCGGTGCGCTGACTGCGCTCCTGCCCGCGGTAGCGCACCCCGTGATCGTTGTACCGGGGGCCGGAGTCGCCGGTGAACCGATTTCCCGGGTCGCTTCGCTCCTGCCCTCCCCGGGCACGGTCGCCGACGCGACGCCCCGGGTCGTAGGTCACCGAACCAGGATGGCACAGCCACGCCACCGACACGGGCACCGACACCGGGCGCTCCCCCAGCGTGCGGTAGTAATGTCGTGTCGATCGGCAGTTACACCCACCGACGAGGCGCACACCAGCGCACGAGCTCGAGCAGCACACTTTGTGAAATTGAGGACGTAATGAGCGATCTCGCCAATGCCGCCGGGGCGCGGGGCGCCAAGGCCGGCACCGGCGGCAACCGGCGCGGTAACCGTCTGCCCCGCGACGAACGCCGCGGCCAACTGCTTATTGCGGCCAGCGAAGTCTTCGTCGACCGCGGCTACCACGCCGCCGGTATGGACGAGATCGCCGACCGGGCCGGAGTCAGCAAGCCCGTTCTGTACCAACACTTCTCGTCGAAGCTGGAGCTGTACCTCGCGGTCCTGCAACGCCATGTCGACAACCTGGTCTCCGGCGTGCGCCAGGCGCTGCGCACCACCACCGACAACCGCCAGCGACTGCGTGCAGCGGTGCAGGCGTTCTTCGAGTTCGTCGAGCACGACAGCCAGGGCTACCGGCTGATCTTCGAGAACGACTACGTCACCGAACCGCAGGTGGCCGCTCAGGTGAAGGTCGCCACCGAATCGTGCACCGACGCGGTGTTCGACCTGATCAGCCGGGATTCCGGGCTGGAAGCGCACCGTGCGCGGATGATCGCGGTGGGATTGGTGTCCACCAGCGTCGACTGCGCGCGCTACTGGCTGGACAACGACCGCCCGATCTCCAAGGACGCGGCGGTCGAGGGCACGGTGCAGTTCGCCTGGGGCGGCCTGTCACACGTGCCGCTGACCCGGTCCTGAGGACCGGGCCAGCTGAGCACTAGCTGGTCTTGATGGCCTCTGCGCCGACCCCGAAGCCGACCTTTCGGCTGTCGGCGGCACCGATCTCGACGTAGGCGATCTTCGCCGACGGCACCAGGTAGCGGCGCCCCTTCTCGTCGGTCAGCGCGAGCACGGCCGACGTGTCACCCAGGGAGGTGACGATCGCCTGTTCCACCTCGTCGGGTGTCTGCGCGGTGCTGATGATCAGCTCTCGCGGGCTGTCGGTGACCCCGATCTTGATGTCCACGCTGCGGGCCTTTCGGTTGGTTGGCGATGCTTCGACAAAGGCTAGTGGACGCGGCCGCGATCCCGTCGCCGTGGTCGTTGCGCCGTGAGCGAAGGACCGCTGATCAGACCGACGCCGGACCGTGACCGGACCGCGACCGCGTCAACATCATCTGTCACATCTGCCCCACTAACATCGGTGAAGTACGTGCCGGAACTATCTGGGAAATGGGTTATGAGCAGGCAATACGCCCCTTATTCGACCACCCGTGACAGCTACTCGGGCAGCGGCTACCGGTCTGCCGAACCGACCGACCCGGAAGCCGATCAGCAGCCCGGATACCTCAGCGACCGCGAGCGTCGACGGGCTGCCCGACGCGGCGCCGGTTACGGACGCGTCCCCCGTGCGACGTACGCCAACTACGACACCTACGACCCCGCCTACGACGAGGTCGTCTATGACGACGAGGCCGACACCGACTACACCGATTACGAGTTCCCGGCCGATTACCACGAGCCGCTGGACCGCCGCTGGATCTGGGTGGCCGGCGTCGCGGGCGTCATCCTGATGGTCGCGGTGATCTGCACCGGCGTCATCCTCGGCGGCGGCGACAGCGGCACCGTGTCCGCGGGCGCCACCACATCGGCCGACGCGGAACCCACCGCGCAGCCCTCGGCGACCGCCGCGCCCAGCGTCGCTGCGCCGGCACCCGCCGTTCCCGCGTTGCCGCCCGAAACCGTCACCACGGTGACGCCGAGCGCGACCGCCACCCCCGCGCCCGCGCCGATCCCCACGACCCCGGCGCCGATCGTCGTCCCCGAGGCGCCGGTGGCCGATCCGGCCCTGGCAGCCCGCACCGTGACCTACCACGTGACCGGGAACCGGCAGCTGATCGATCTGATCACCGTCATCTACACCGACCAGCAGGGCGCGCTGCAGACCGACGTCAACGTCGCGCTGCCGTGGGTGAAAACCGTCACCCTGGATCCGGGGGTGTCCCTGACCTCGGTGACCGCGACCAGTGTCGGCGGGCAGCTCAACTGCTCGATCGTGGACGGCAGCGGCGCCGCGGTGGCGGTTCAGGCCAACAACACGATGATCACGACCTGCACCCGGTAGCCGCTCAGGCCAGACCGAGTTCCTGCATGCGGCTGGTGTGGGTGCGCTGCAGCTGATCGAAGAATTCCGACAGCTGGGCCAGCCCCTCGCTGCTGCTGATCACCAGATCGACCAGTTCGTCGTGATCGGCGAGCACGAACTGGGCCTGGGTGATGGCCTCACCCAGCAGTCGTCGGGACCACAGCGCCAGCCGGTGCCGCTGCCGGTCGCTCGCGGTGACCGCGGCCCGCACCTCGGCCACCACGAACTGCGAATGCCCGGTCTCGGCCAGCACCGAGCGCACCACATCGGAGGCCTCGGGCGGCAGCGCATCGGCGATCTCCAGATAGAAGTCGGCCGCGAGCGCATCGCCGATATAGGTCTTGACCAGCGCTTCCAGCCAGGTACTCGGGGTGGTCAGGCGGTGATAGTTCTCCAGCGCGGGAGCGTATTTCGTCATCGCGGGCACGGTGTCGACCCCGCGGGCCGCCAACGCCTCGTGCAGCACCTCGTAGTGCTGCATCTCGGCGGCCGCCATGCTGGCCATGTTGATGCGGCCGGCCAGATTGGGCGCCATCCGGGCCTCTTCGGTCAGCCGGTAGAAGGCGGCCACCTCACCGTAAGCCAGCAGCGCGAACAACTCGGTGACTCCCGGCTGATCGACCGACACGCCCGGCGCCCGGGTCTCGCCGACGGAGACGGCAGGCTGCGCGGACGACGTCTGCGGCGTCGAAGAAATCATGGTCCAACTCTAGTCTCCGGGCCAGGTGGCGACCGGGTAGCGGGTTGACCAGCTATCATGGACGACAGGTAGCGACCTTCTGAGCTATGCAAACGACTTGTTTCGACCGGTCGCCACCTGAGAAATGTGCGTGCACGTGGTTCGGCCCGCCCTCGATCGGCAGGGCCCGACGGAGCGGTATTCCCCGTCTAGCTGGGAATACTCGCCTTTTACTCGTCATCGTCGTGCGCGCGTGGACGCGACGAGGAAAGACAAGCGAAAGGCTGACGGCAGCGAAAGCTACGCCGACCACACATATGACTTCACCTGACCTGACTGCACCCGAAACTCCCGATGTCGATGTCACCGTCCCGGAGACCAAGCCGGCCATCTCGTTCGCCGAACTGGGCGTCCGTGACGAAATCGTCCGTGCCCTGGCCGAGACCGGCAAGGAACACGCCTTCGCCATCCAGGAACTGACCCTGCCGCTCGCGCTGGCCGGCGATGACCTGATCGGGCAGGCCCGCACCGGCATGGGCAAGACCCTGGCCTTCGGCGTGCCGCTGCTGCACCGGATCACCAGCGACGGCGGCCGCCCGCTCAACGGGACCCCGCGCGCACTCATCGTGGTGCCGACCCGCGAGCTGTGCCTGCAGGTCTACAGCGACCTGGAACTCGCCGCCAAATACCTGCGCGTCGACGATGTGGAGGGGCATACCGACCGCAAGTTCGTCGTGACCTCCATCTACGGCGGGCGCCCCTACGAGCCTCAGATCGAGGCGTTGCGCAAGGGCGTCGACGTCGTCGTCGGTACCCCGGGCCGGCTGCTCGACCTGGCCCAGCAGGGTCACCTGCAGCTGGGCAGCCTGTCGGTGCTGGTGCTCGACGAGGCCGACGAAATGCTCGACCTGGGCTTCCTGCCCGATATCGAGCGCATTCTCCGGCTCACCCCCGACGACCGGCAGTCGATGCTGTTCTCGGCGACCATGCCGGGCCCCATCATCACGCTGGCACGCACCTTCATGAACCAGCCCACCCATATCCGGGCCGAGGCCCCGCAGTCCTCGCAGACCCACGACACCACCGAGCAGTTCGCCTACCGCGCCCACGCGCTGGACAAGGTGGAGATGGTCGGGCGCATCCTGCAGGCCGAGGGCCGCGGCGCGACGATGATCTTCACCCGCACCAAGCGCACCGCGCAGAAGGTCGCCGACGAGCTCGCCGAGCGCGGGTTCAAGGTCGGCGCCGTGCACGGCGACCTCGGCCAGATCGCCCGGGAGAAGGCGCTCAAGGCCTTCCGCACCGGTGAGGTCGACGTGCTGGTCGCCACCGATGTCGCCGCCCGCGGTATCGACATCGACGACATCACCCACGTCATCAATTACCAGATCCCCGAGGACGAGCAGGCCTACGTGCACCGCATCGGCCGGACCGGGCGCGCGGGCAAGACCGGTATCGCGGTCACCCTCGTCGACTGGGATGAGCTGCCGCGTTGGACGATGATCGACAAGGCACTGGGCCTCGACAACCCCGATCCGGTCGAAACCTATTCCAGCTCACCGCATCTGTTCGAGGAGCTGAAGATCCCGACCGATGCGACCGGCTCGATCGCCGCGCCGCGCAAGACCAAGACCCGCACCGAAGGTGAACGCACGGAACGCGTCGAGCGCACCGAACGTCCGGCCCGTAACCGCAATCGCACCCGCCAGCGCACCCGCGCCGGTCAGCCCGCGACCGGCCATCCCGAGGGCGAGTCCGCACCGCAGGACAGCACCGAGGGCCCCGCTGCCGACGCGGGCCAGGACTCCGAGGGCACCGACGCGCCGGCCAAGCGCCGCCGCCGGCGCCGTCCGCGCAAGACCAGCTCCCCCGCCGCCGGCTAACGCCCTCGATGGTTGCCCCGGAACGCCGCACGCGCGGCGATCTGATCGCGGCCGCCGTGATCGTCGCGGTCGTCGCCGTCACCGCGGCGCTGATCTGGTGGACCAGCGATGCCCGGGCCACCATCAGCAAGCCGGCCGCCGAACCGGTGCCGAGCCTGACCCCGGCCACCCAGGTGCCGGCCACCCTCAAGCAGTTGTGGACGGCCCCGAGCGCGAAGACGACGATGCCGCTGGTGGTGGCCGGTGCGCTGGTGACCGGCGACGGCAACGGCGTCACCGGTCGTGACCCGCGCACCGGCACGGAATTGTGGAGCTACACCCGCGATCTCGAGTTGTGCGGTGTGACGTCGGTGTATCAGTACGCCGTCGCGGTGTACCCGGACGCGCGGGGCTGCGGGCAGGCCAGCACCATCGATGCCGGGACCGGCAAGCGCGGCCCGGCCCGCACCGCCTATGCCGACCCCGAGGTGCACCTGTCCTCGGACGGCAGCACGGTGCTCTCGGCCGGCGACAGCCGTCTGGAACTGTGGCGCTCGGACATGGTCCGCATGCTGGGCTGGGGAACGCTCGATGCCCGGGTCAAGCCCGACGTGCCGCAGTCACCGCTGTGCCGGCTGGTGTCGGCGGCGGCCAGTTCGGCCGCGGTGTCGGTGCTCGAATCCTGCCCGGAACAGACCGAGATGCGCCTGACCCTGTTGCGGCCGTCCGACGAGGAAGACACCCCCGAGGTCAAATACGAACAGCAGCCCGGTGTTTCATCCGATGCCGATGCCCGGGTGATCGCAGTCTCCGATACCACCACCGCGGTGTACCTGCCGACGCCGAAGCCGGTGGTCAACATCGTCGACGACACCGGTACGGTCACTGCCAGCACACTGCTGGACAAGGCGCCGGCGGCGGCGGCCACCATGTCCCGGGCCGGTGACCTGATCACCTGGTGGACCGGCGATTCCGTGCTGGTCTTCGAGGCCGCAGGCCTGCGCTACAAGTACACCGTCGCACCCGCACCCGGCGGCGCGCCGGTCGGCCCGGGCACCATGATGGCCGGCGAACTGCTGGTCCCGGTCACCGACGGCTACGACGTGTTCGACGCCGAAACCGGCACCGGCATAAGGCATATCGACCTGGACCGAGAACCGACGGACAACGCCGTCGTGCCGGCCGCGGCCGGTTCCACGCTGATCGAGCAGCGCGGCGACACGGTCGTCGCGCTGGGATCCCCCTGAACCCCTAGACCTCCGGGGTGAAGGTGCCCAGCGCCTTGCCGGTTTTCCAGTGCTTCAGCAGCGCCTCGGCCAGTTCACGGTACGCGTTGGCGCCCTTGTTCTTCCGGCCCGCCAGCACCGATGACCCCGAGGCGCTGGCCTCGGCGAACCGCACGGTGCGCGGAATCGGCGGCGACAGCACCGGCAGGTCGTAGCGGTCGGCCACGTCGAGCAGCACGTCGCGGCTGTGCGTGGTGCGCGCGTCGTAGAGCGTCGGCAGCGCACCGAGCATCTTCAGGTCGGGATTGGTGATCTGCTGGACGTCGTTGATGGTCCGCAGGAACTGCCCGACACCGCGGTGGGCCAGCGTCTCGCACTGCAACGGCACGATCACCTCGTCGGCAGCCGTCAGACCGTTGAGCGTCAGCACACCCAGTGACGGCGGGCAGTCGATGATCACCACGTCGAAGTCATTCGCGATCTTGGCCAGCGCGCGTTTCAGCGCATACTCCCGCCCGGCCCGCATCAGCAGCATGGCCTCGGCGCCGGCCAGATCGATATTGGCGGGCAGCAGGGTCATCCCCTCGACAGTCTGGACCAGGGCAGCGCCCGGTTCCACATCGCCGAGCAGCACCTCATGAACCGACACCGCCAATTTGTCGGGGTCCTGGCCCAGGGAAAACGTCAAACAACCCTGGGGGTCGAGATCGACGAGCAGCACCCGTCGACCCTTCTCCGCCATCGCCGCACCGATCGACGCCACCGTCGTCGTCTTGGCGACCCCACCCTTTTGATTGGCGACCGCTAATACTCGCGTCACACGTTCATCCTGGCACGCGGATGCGGCGGTGGCTGCCCCGTGCGGCAGAATCGCCAGGGTGAGCGTCCACCAGCACCGGTTGATCTTGCTGCGCCATGGCGAAACCGAGTGGTCACGCAGCGGTAAGCACACCGGACGCACCGATATCGACCTCCTCGACATCGGCCGCGAACAGGCCGCACTGGCCGCCGAGGTGATCGGCGACCTGCAACTGCGCCACCCACTGGTGGTCAGCAGCCCGCGACGGCGCGCCCAGGTGACCGCCGCACTCGCCGGGCTGACGGTCGACGAGGTCTCACCGCTGCTGGCCGAATGGGATTACGGCGACTACGAGGGCCTGACCACCCCCGAGATCCGTGAGACGGTTCCGGGCTGGACAGTGTGGACGCACGAATCCCCCGGCGGCGAGACGGCCATCCAGGTGTCCGACCGCGCCGACGCCGCCATCGCCCTGGCCTTGGAACACATGGAATCCCGGGATGTGGTGTTCGTCGGCCACGGCCATTTCTCCCGCTCGGTGCTGAGCCGGTGGGTGGAACTGCCCATCTCCGAGGGGGTGCGGTTCTCGATGGCCGCCGCCTCGATCGCGGTGTGCGGGTTCGAGAAGGGCATCCGCCAGATCAGCGCGCTCGGGCTGACCGGGCACACCAATCCCTGCCTGCCCCCGGCGTGACCCCAACCTTCGTCCTTTCCGGACCGTCGGGCACCGTGGTGGCCGACGGCAGCGACACCGGCTTCTCGGAGGTGGCCGCCGCCCAGCACGCGCTGCGCACCGGAGCCGCGCCGGTGGTGTTGGGCGCCCTGCCTTTTGACCTCGACGGCCCCGCGGCCCTGCAGGTGCCCGGCGCCGTGCGCCGGACCGCGCGATTGCCGCAATGGCCCGACACCGACCCACCGGTGATCCACACCCGCGACACGTTGCCGCCGGGACCCGTGCACCGGGCACGGGTGGTCGAGGCGGTGCGCCGGCTGCGCGCCGCGGAAACTCCGCTGCAGAAGGTGGTGCTGGCGCGCGCGATGCGGCTGGTCGCCGACACCCCGTGGGATGCCCGCTCGGTGCTGCGCAGGCTGGCCGCCGCCGATCCCGCGGCGACGGTCTACCTGGCCGACCTGTCCCCGGCCGGCGGCGAGTATCAGGGGCGCCTGCTCGTCGGCGCCAGCCCGGAACTGCTGGTTGCCCGCGCCGGTGACACGGTGGTCTGCCAGCCGTTCGCGGGATCGGCGCCGCGCTCGGCCGACCCCGACGTCGACGCGCGCAATGCCGCGGCGCTGGCGGCGTCCGGCAAGAACCGGCACGAGCATGCGTTGGTCGTGGAGGTGATGCGCGCGGCACTGGAACCGTTGTGTGCCGACCTGGAGATCGCCGACGAGCCGCAACTGCACGGCACCGACGCGCTGTGGCATCTGAGCACCCCGATCCGCGGCCGGTTGCGGTCGGCGCAGACGACCGCACTGGATCTGGCGCTCGCGCTGCACCCGACACCGGCGGTGGGCGGAGTGCCCGCCGATCTGGCCGCCGCACTGATCACGGAGTTGGAGGGCGACCGCGGCTTCTACGCCGGCGCCGTCGGCTGGTGCGATGCGCGCGGCGACGGCCGCTGGGTGGTGTCGATCCGGTGCGCGGTGCTCGATGCCGACCGCCGCAGCGCGCTCGCGCACGCGGGCGGTGGCATCGTCGCCGAATCCGATCCCGATGACGAGGTCGACGAGACCACCACGAAATTCCGGACGATCCTGACAGGGCTGGGGGCATCATGAGCGAAGTGATCCGGCGGGCACGGCCCGGCGACGAGGCCGAGATCGTCGCGATGATCCGCGAGCTGGCCGAGTTCGAACACGCCGCCGATGAGTGCGTGGTGACCGAACAATCGCTGCACAGCGCTCTTTTCAACGATCAGCCGACTGCGCACGCCCATATCGTCGAGATCGACGGTCGGGCGGCGGCGACCGCGGTGTGGTTCCTGAACTTCTCCACCTGGGACGGGGTGTCCGGGATCTACCTGGAGGACCTCTACGTGCGGCCGGACTTCCGCCGCCGCGGTCTGGCCCGGAAGTTGTTGTCCACCTTGGCCGCCGAGTGCCAGACCCACGGCTACACGCGGCTGAGCTGGGCGGTGCTGAAGTGGAACGTCAATGCCATCGCGTTGTATGACGCCGTCGGCGGCAAGCCGCAGACCGAATGGACCACCTACCGGGTGTCCGGTCCCGAACTCACCGCGCTGGCTGCCGAAACGGGTTAGTCCCGGCCCGCCATCCACTGCACCGAGGACGGGCTGAACAACATGCCCAGCGCCGTCAGCGCCAGCAGACCGACCAGGACGCCATAGACCACGTGGTGGCTGGTGATGACGTACCAGGCGATCGGCAGCAGCAGCAGGTTGGTGGGCACCGCGATCCCGCGGCCCCAGCGCCGGCCGGTGCTCAGCGCCCAGCCACCGGCCAGCACGCCGCCGCCGATGAGCACGAACCAGACCGCGGTGCCGTACCCGTTGACGATCTGCTGATCGGCACCGCCGAAGGCCCGGACCAGCAGCACCGCGGCCATGATCAGCGCGGCCACACCTTCGGCCGCCACCAGGAAACCGACATAGCGGACGATCGGCGGCTGCAGGTTCACGACAGTTTTGCGGCGAGGTAACGCACCGCGTACTCGTAGCCGGCGGGCCCGGCACCGGCGATCACCACGGCGGCCACCTCCGAGACGAAGGAGTGGCGACGGTACTCCTCGCGGGCATGCACATTGCTCAAATGCACCTCCACCACCGGCAAATCGACCGATCGCAGGGCATCGGCGATGGCCACCGAGGTGTGGCTGTAGGCGCCCGGGTTGATGATGACGGCGGCGCAGTCGCCGCGCGCGGCGTGGATGGCGTCGATGAGCGCGCCCTCGTGGTTGCTCTGGACGGCGCGCACCTCGAAGCCGGATTGCGCGGCGTGTGCGGTGACGTCGGACTCGATCTCGGCCAGCGTGGTGGCGCCATAGACCTCGGGCTGGCGGGTGCCGAGCAGGTTGAGGTTCGGCCCGTTGACGAGGAGCAGGCGCTGCCGGTTCGGACGTGGGTTCACGCGATCACGGTACCGAGGCGCTACCGCTGGGCGGCGAGGCGCACCGGTGCGTTGTCGGTGCCGTAGCCGTCATACCCGCCGATACGCTGCACGAACTCGAAGAACACCGTGCCGACCGTGCGGGTGTAGAAGTGGATGAACTCACCCTGGGGGCTGCGGTCGTAGAGCAGGTTCAGCGCCTTCAATTCGGCGACCCGCTCTCCCGCCAGCCCGAACCGCCCGGACAGGTAGTCGTAATAGTTGGCGGGCACCGCCAGGAACGGCAGGCCGTTGCCCGCCGCGGCGCGGGCCACCGCGATGACGTCATCGCAGGCAAAGGCGACGTGCTGGGGCAGGCCTGCGCCGTCGAGAATGTGCGGGGCGACATTGAGCGGCAGCCGCACCGACAGGTCCGCGTTGTGCATGACCTGGCTGCGGATCAGGCCGGTGGGCCCGGGCACCTCGGCGGGCGCCCCGGCGGACAGGCCGAACACGCTGGTCAGGAACAGCACCGCGTCATCGGCGGTCTGCCAGGGTTGGGTCAGGTTGACGTGATCGATCGCCATCGCAGAGCCGTCGTCGGCGAGTCCGCCCTCGAACTCGTCGACCCACCGAGGCGGCAGCGGCCAGACAGACGTCCAAAAGAAGGCGGTGCCGTCGGGGGCCACGGCGGCGCCCAACGGCTGCTCGGCGGCGTAGGTCCGGCGGTAGGCCGGCGGCGCCATCAGTTCGGCGGCGCGCTGCGAGGTGGCCTCGGCGTCGGGCACCTGCAGACCGACCGCGGCGACGTGCGGCATCTGGTCGCGGGCCTGCTGTTCGTTGAGCACCACCCGGGCAGCACCGGCGGACCACAGCGATACCGGCTTGGTGCGGTGTTTACCGCGCGGTGTGAAGCCCAGCTGGCCGAGCAGCACCTCGACCTCGCTGGTGTCCTCGGCCTTGATCTCGACGAAATCGAAGCCGGTCGGCGGCTTGGCTTCGGTGAGGGTGTGCAGCACCTGATCGCCCAGCCAGCGCAGCGAGCGCAACGCGTGCACCGCGGTGTGGCCCGGATCGGTCTGGCGGAAGGTGTCGTTGAAAACCTCCAGCGACCACGGCCCGTCGTACCCGGCGGCCAGGGTGTGCCGCACGAAGGCGGCCAGATCGAAGCTGCCCTCGCCGGGGAACAGCCGATGGTGCCTGCTCCAGGACAGCACGTCCATGGACAGTGCGGGGGCGTCGGCAAGCTGCAGGTAGAAGATCTTGTCGCCGGGGATCTGCTCGATGGCCGACGGATCGTGGCGGCGCGAGAGCACGTGGAAACTGTCCAGGCAGACACCGACATTCGGGTGATCGGCGAGTTGCACGATGCGCCAGGCGCGGCGATAGTCGTCGACGAAGCGGCCCCAGGCCAGCGCCTCGAACGCGATGCGGATGCCGCGGGTCTGCGCGATGTCGCCGATGCGACGCAACTGGTCGGCGGAGACCTCATCGGAGTCGACGGTCGCCGTGGCGACATTGCTGCACACCAGCACGGTGTGGATACCGAGGCGCTGCGCGGTGGCGAAGGTGGCATCGGCGCGACGCAGGTTCTCGGTGAAGGTGGCCTCGTCGACACCTTCGAGGTCGCGCAGCGGCTGGTAGAGATCCAGGCTCAGCCCGAGCCGATGGGCCAGGTGCCGGATCTCCTCCGGGGAATGGTCGCTGGCGATCAGGTCGGGTTCGAAGATCTCGACGCCGTCGAATCCGGCCGCAGCGCAGGCGTGCAGCTTCTCGACCAGCGAGCCCGACAGTGACACGGTGGCGATCGAAGTCTTCATGCCCAATTAATGTACTAGTTAGTTCATTGCCTGGGAAGGGGTCGGCCCCAGTAAGCTCTGCCCCCATGGCCGCCAAGCCCAAAGCCGAACTGCAGCGCGATGCCGAGCGCACGCGCGCCGAGCTGCTCGCGGTGGCCACCGAGGTGTTCGCCGAATCCGGCTACTCGGGCGCGCGGGTCGACGAGATCGCCGAGCGGACCCGCACCACCAAGCGGATGATCTACTACTACTTCGGCAGCAAGGAACAGCTCTATCTGGCCGTCCTGGAGGACGCGTACCGCGGCATCCGGGAGGCCGAGCAGAAGCTGCGGGTCGACCATGACAACCCCGTCGTGGCGATCCGTCGGCTGGCCGAGGTCACCTTCGATCACCACATCGCCCATGACGCGTTCATCCGGCTGGTATCCATCGAGAACATCCACCGCGGTCAGTTCATCCAGCAGCTGCGGGAACTGCCCGACCTCTCCCGGCCCGCCACCTCGCTACTCGACGAGATCCTGCGCGACGGGCGCGCGGCCGGCCTCTTCCGCGATGACGTGGTGGCCCTCGACGTGCACGTGGTGATCAGTTCCTACTGCGTGTTCCAGGTGGCCAACCGCTACACCTTCGGATACCTGTTCGACGTCGACTTCACCGAGACGTCGCAGCGCGCCCACCTGCGCCGGATGCTCGGCGACATGGTGGTGGGCTGGCTCACCACCCAGCCCTGACACCGCCCCGCACGCCGCGAGGCCACCCCGAGCGGACCGCGACCTGGTCAGAGACCCAGTTCACACTCACCCGTTGACGCGACCCGCGCCACAGTCTACTTTGCGTACGTACCAGTTAGTACATTAAGAGAGCAGGACGAGGATGAACCACCCGCAGCCCTATCTGGTAGGGCTCATCGGCAACGGCATCGGGCCGTCGCTGACGCCCGCGCTGCACATGGCCGAGGGTCGCGCACAGGGCCTCGACTACGTCTACCGGACCCTCGACCTGGGCGCGCTGGGGCTGGCACCCGAACAGGTCGGCGAGATCCTGCGCTGGGCCCGCTCCCTGGGCTACAACGGCCTCAACATCACCCACCCGTGCAAGCAGCTGGTGCTGCGCCACCTCGACGACATCGACGAGGTGGCCGCCACCCTCGGCGCGGTCAACACCGTCGTCTTCGAGGGCGGCCGGGCCATCGGCTACAACACCGACACCACCGGGTTCGCCCACGGCTTCACCGAGGCCCTGCCCGGCGCGGCGCTGGACTCCGTGGTGCTGATCGGCGCCGGCGGCGCCGGGACCGCCGTCGCCGACGCACTGTTACGCCTGGGCGTCGGACACCTGAGCGTCGTCGACCTCGATGTGGACCGC
The DNA here is from genome assembly GCA_030499155.1 of Mycolicibacterium frederiksbergense. Lineage (GTDB taxonomy): Bacteria > Actinomycetota > Actinomycetes > Mycobacteriales > Mycobacteriaceae > Mycobacterium > Mycobacterium frederiksbergense_A. Next base: position 5,862,836 of record JAUKNU010000001.1, read on the forward strand.
GCCACCGCGCTGGCGCAGGAACTCGGCGGCCGGCACCCACTCACCCGGGTGGACGCCTCGTCTTTCGACAAACTCTCGGTGCTGCTGCCCGGCGCCGACGGCGTCGTGCACGCCACCCCGACCGGGATGGCCGAACACCCCGGCATCGCGTTCGACGCCGCGCTGCTGCACCCGAAACTGTGGGTGGCCGACATCGTCTACCGGCCGCTGGACACCGCGCTGCTGCGGGCGGCCCGCGCCGCCGGGTGCCGCACGCTCGACGGCGGCCACATGGCCGTCTACCAGGCCGTCGACGCCTTCGCGCTGATCACCGGTATCGCCCCCGACGCCGCACGCATGACCGCCCATTTCCGCAATCTGGTCGCCTGAGACCAACCCGCCCAAGATGATCCGTTCAAAGGAGACCCGGATGACCACCACCGAAGCGCAGCCGCCGGAATCAGCGGCCCGCACACCACGCAAGGCCGCACTGGCCAGCTTCATGGGCAGCGCCGTGGAGTACTACGACTTCTTCCTGTTCGGCTCGGCCGCCGCACTGATCTTCCCGCACGTGTTCTTCCCGTCGAACGACGAAGCCGCCCTGGTGATGTCGTTCGCCACATTCGGTTTCGCCTATGTCGCGCGCCCGGTCGGCGCCGTCATCCTCGGGCACTTCGGTGACCGCATCGGCCGGCAACGCGTGCTGATGTTCACGCTCGTCCTGATGGGCATATCCACCTTCATGATCGGCTGCCTGCCCAGCTTCGACACCATCGGCTGGGCCGCCCCCGGCCTGCTGGTGTTCTGCCGTCTGCTGCAGGGGCTTTCGGCCGCCGGGGAACAGGCCGGCGCCAGTTCACTGACCCTGGAACACTCCCCCGACAACCAACGCGCCTTCTACACATCGTGGACACTGACCGGCACCCAGGGCGGCTTGATTCTCGCCTCGCTGGTGATGATCCCGTTCATGGCGCTGCCGGATGAGGCCAAATACAGCTGGGGCTGGCGGGTGCCGTTCTGGCTGTCGGCCGTCGTCGTCGTGGTCGCCTACTTCATTCGCCGCCAGTTGCACGAGACCCCCCAGTTCACCGAGGCCAAGAAGGCCGGCACCATCGCCCGGATGCCGCTCATCCCGTTGCTGCGCAACCACTGGCGCGATGTCGTGCGGGTCATCCTCTGCGCCTTCATCGCCGCGGTGTCAACGGTTTTCGGCAACCTGGCACTCGCCTACGGCAAGGCCGTCGGCCTGGAAGCCGACCTCACCCTGTGGCTCGTCGTGGTCGCCAACGTCGGCGCGCTGATCACCCAGCCGTTCTTCGGCAGGCTCGCCGACCGCATCGGCCGCAAGCCGGTGTTCATCTACGGCGCACTGTCCTCGGCGGCCCTGATGCCCTTCTACATGCTCTCGATGAGCCAGGGCAACCACCTGCTGACCTTCGCCCTGTCGGTCGCGACCTTCTCGTGCGGCTACGCCGCCGCCAACGCGGTCTGGCCCTCGTTCTACGGTGAGATGTTCTCCACCCAGGTGCGGTTCTCCGGTCTGGCCATCGGCACCCAATTGGGTTTCCTGGTAGCAGGTTTCGCGCCGTCGATCGTCACCGCGCTCGGCGGGGTCCGCGAAGGTGGCTGGGTGGTCATCAGCATCTTCACCGCGGTGGTCTGTCTGATCGCCGCAGGTTCGGCGCTCACCGCCCGCGAAACCCGGGACGTACCCACCGAATTGCTGGGGCAACGAGTCCCGGAGGGCGAGCTCGTCAGACACTGACGGCTCAGAGCAGGCGCCCGATTCCCCGCGCGGCGACCTGCAGGGCCCCCAACAACCGCTGGCGGTCGCGTTTCAGGGTGGGCACCACCACCCCGATCGCGGCCGCCACCGCGTCATCCGAGGCGCGAATCACCGGCACCGCCATCGAACACGCCCCGATCGACATCTCCTCCAGCGTCACCGCCACCCCGTCGCGACGAATCCGCTCCAGCTGTGCATCGAGCACCGCAGGCGACGTGATCGTCTTGGCCGTGATCCGCACCAGCGCGGCACACACCACCTCACGCACGTCGGCCGGCGCGTGCGCGAGCAGAACCTTGCCCACCCCGGTGCTGTGCATCGGCAGCCTGCTGCCCACCGTGCTGACGATCGGCACGGAGGCCCGTCCGGACATCCTGGACAGGTAGAGCACCTGGGCGCCGTCGCGCACCGCGAGGTGCACCGTGGCCAGGGTGGCGGCGTACACGTCGTACAGGAACGGCTCGGCGACCTGCTTCAACCGGCCTTCCACCGGCGCCTGCAGACCGGCCTCCCACAACAGCCTGCCGACCACGAACCGCCCGTCCGCGCGGCGTTCCAGTGCGGCGCCGGCCACCAGTTCGGAGGCCAGCCGCGATGCCGTCGGCACCGTGAGGCCGGCCCGTTGGGCGAGTTCGGTGAGCGTCAGCGCGCGGTGGCGCTCATCGAAGGCGGCGACCATCGCCAGCAACCTGGCGGCCACCGTGGTGCCCGGTACCGACGTGTTCCCCGCCAACCGCAGAATCCTTTCGCTGAGCGGAAGTCTACTCTTCCGCGTCCGGCGGCCGGCTGACTAACGTCAGACCGCATGACAGCCCCGAACTCCACCCGCACGGCTACCGATCCCGATAGCGCCTCGGCGAGCCAGGCTGAGATCAACGCCGAGATGGCCGCCATCGAAACCGCTTACCTGCAAACAGGTATCGAGGAATCACAGCCCCGGCTGGACTACGCCCCCTACCGCAGCAGTCTGTTGCGCCACCCCACCAAGGATCTGCATCACGCCGATCCGGAGGCCCTCGAGCTGTGGGCGCCGGTGTTCGGTGAGCGCGATGTGCACCGCCTGGAATCGGACCTGACGATTCAGCACAACGGCGACCCGATCGGCGAACGCATGGTCATCACCGGACGCGTCCTCGACGGCGACGGCCGGCCGGTGCGCCACCAGCTGGTCGAGATCTGGCAGGCCAATTCGGCGGGCCGCTATGTGCACAAGCGCGACCAGCACCACGCTCCACTGGATCCCAACTTCACCGGTGTCGGCCGCTGCCTCACCGATGCCGACGGCACCTACCGCTTCACCACCATCAAGCCGGGCCCCTACCCGTGGAAGAACCATCGCAACGCGTGGCGACCCGCACACATCCATTTCTCGCTGTTCGGCACGGATTTCACGCAGCGGATGATCACCCAGATGTACTTCCCCGGCGACCCGTTGTTCGCCCTGGACCCGATCTACCAGGCCATCACCGACCAGAAGGCGCGTGACCGGCTGGTCGCCGCCTACGACCACGATGTCACCAGTCACGAATGGGCCACCGGCTACCGGTGGGACATCGTGCTGACCGGCTCGCAGCGCACGCATTTCGAGAACGGTGAGGAACACTGATGACCATGCTGACCGCCACTCCCGGGCAGACGATCGGCCCGTTCTACGGCTACGCCCTGCCGTTCGACCGCGGCGGCGAGCTGGTCCCCGCCGGCGCGCCGGGCGCCATCCGCTTCCACGGCGTCGTCACCGACGGCGCCGGCCGGCCGGTACCCGATGTGCTGCTGGAGATCTGGCAGGCCGACGCGGACGGCCGGGTGCCCCACACCGCGGGATCGCTGCATCGCGACGGCTGGACCTTCACCGGCTGGGGCCGGGTATCCACCGACGACGAGGGGCATTTCAGTTTCAGCACCGTCGAGCCGGGCCGGGCGCCGGGCCGGGCGCCGTTCATCGCGATCACGGTATTCGGGCGCGGGCTGCTCAACCGGCTGTTCACCCGGGCCTACGTGCCGGGCCCGGACTGCGTCGACGATCCGCTGCTGTCCGGCCTGCCCGCCGACCGGCGCGACACCCTGATCGCCGCCCGCGACGAGCAGGGCCTGCGCTTCGACATTCGGCTGCAGGGTGACGGCGAGACCGTCTTCCTGCGGTACCCGGACCAATGAGCGACCTGTTCTGGCCCGGTGATCACCGCGCGGGCGCAGTGATGTCGGACGCCGCGCTGCTCACTGCGCTTGCCGCGGTCGAGAATGCCTGGCTGACAGTCCTTGTCGATGCCGGTATCGCGCCGGCGGCGGCCACCGCAGATCTCACCGCGCTGGTATCGGAGGCGGATCTGACAGACATCGCCGTCGCCGCGGAGAAAGACGGCAACCCCGTCACCGCGCTGGTGGCGCTGCTGCGCACGCGGGCCGGCGGCGACACCGCCACCTGGTTGCACCGCGGGCTGACCAGTCAGGACGTGCTGGACACCGCCCTGATGCTGTGCACACGCGACGCGCAGGCGACCGTGCACGCCCACCTGGCCGCACAGCTGCGCACTCTGCTGTCCTTGATCGAAAACCACCGTGATGCACCGGTTCTCACCCGAACGCTGACCCAGGCGGCGCTACCGGGCACCTTCGACGGCAAGTTCGCGGTGTGGCTCAACGCCATCCTGGACGCCGCCGAACCCTTGGCAACCCTCACGTTTCCGGTGCAGTGCGGCGGCGCGGCGGGCACCATGGCGGCGGCGACCGAACTGTCCGGCTCGCCGGAAGCCGCACTGCGACTGGCCGACGCGCTGGCCGACGCGCTCGATCTGGCTGCTGCGCATCCGTGGCACACCACCCGCTCGGTGCTGACCCGCCACGGCGACGCGCTGGTCACCTGCACCGACGCGTGGGGCCACATCGCCAACGACATCGCCGCGGGTGTCCGGGTCGGGGAACTCGCCGAGGGCTCCGGCGGCGGATCGTCGACCATGCCCCACAAGAACAATCCGGTGCTCACCGTGCTGCTGCGCCGGACCGCGATGTCGGCGCCGCAGTTGAGTGCCACCCTGCACACCGCGTCCGCGGCCAGCGTCGACGAACGCTCAGACGGCGGCTGGCACGCCGAATGGGCCGCCCTGCGGACCCTGGCGCGGCGCACCGTGGTGGCCGCATCGCAGGCCGCCGATCTGTTGAGCGGGCTGCGCGTGGACACCGCCACCGCGGCCGCGAACCTCGCCGCCGCCCCGGGCATCGACGCCGAGCAGCAGTCCATGCAGGCGCTGACCGGGCGCACCGGGTTGGCCGACTACCTCGGCGCCACCGCCCATCTCGTCGATGCCGCGGTGGACCGCGCCCGGCGCTACCTCAAAGGAGAACCGTGACCACACATGACGGCGGTATGGCGGTGCGCCGCGAAGTCCTCGGTGATGCGCACGTCGACCGCGCGGTGGCCGCGACCACGGCATTCACCGCCGACTTCCAGGACCTGATCACCCGGTACGCCTGGGGCGAGATCTGGACCCGACCCGGTCTGGACCGCAAAGCGCGCTCGATGATCACCCTGACCGCGCTGATCGCCCGCGGCCACCACGAGGAATTCGCCATGCACGTGCGGGCCGCGCTGCGCAACGGGCTGACCGCCGACGAGATCAAGGAGGTGATCCTGCAGAGCGCCATCTACTGCGGTGTCCCCGATGCCAACAACGCGTTCCGGATCGCCGCCGAGGTGCTCGGCGAGTAACCCTCCGTGCGCCTCGCCCCGGTACATGTCCCGATCGGAAACGTGCCGGTGTCGGCGTGCGTGATTTACACAGCCCGCGCCACCGCGTTGCATGGACGCCATGACGATCAGCGTGACCGAGCGGGCCGAGCTGCGATCCGCGGTCCGCGACCTGCTGCACGACGAATGCACCGAGGCCGACGTGCGGCGGGTGATGACCTCTCCGGACGGCTTCGACCGTGAACTGTGGGCCAAGCTGGCCGCGCAGGGCGTGCCGGGACTGCTGGTGGAGCCCGAGTACGGCGGTGTCGGTCTGGGCGCCGAGGAACTCGAGGCCGTCGCCGAGGAGACCGGCGCCGCCCTGCTGCCCGCCCCGTTCCTGTCCAGCGCGGTGCTCACCGTCGCGCTCATCCAGTCGGCCGGCACCGAGGCCGACAAGCAGCGCCTGCTGCCCGGGCTGGCCGACGGCACCGCGATCGGCACCGTCGCGGTCACCGGAGCCCGCGGGACCTGGACCGCCGACGCTGTCGACATCCGGGCCGACGCGGACGCCACCCTGACCGGGACCGCGCACTACGTCATCTTCGGGCAGATCGCCGATGTCGTCCTGGTCGTCGCGCTCACCGACAACGGCCCCGCCGTCTTCGAGGTCGCCCCCGATGCCCCCGGCTTCCAGCGCACCGCCGCAACGGTTTTCGACGCGACCAGCCCGCTGTCCACCTTCACCTTCACCGCCACCCCGGCCCGGCGCATCGGCACCGCGGGCTGGGACGCGGTGCAGCAGGCGCTGGATCTGGCGGTGATCGCCCTGGCCGGCGAGCAGGCCGGCGGCACCCGGCGGATCTTCGACATCACCGTCGACTACCTCAAGACCCGCATCCAGTTCGGCCGCCCGATCGGCAGCTTCCAGGCGCTCAAGCACATGGCGGCCGATCTGCTGCTGCAGGTCGAATCGGCCACGTCGGCGGCCCAGCACGCGGCAGCGCAGTTCGAGGACACGCAGACCCGCGGCGGCGCGGTGGCGCTGGCGGGATTCGCCTGCGCCGAAGCGTATGTCGAGACGGCCATGCAGGCCATCCAGATGCACGGCGGCATCGGGTTCACCTGGGAACATCCCGCGCACCTGTTCCTGCGCCGGGCGCGCACCGGCCTGCACCTGTTCGGCGACTCCGCGGCACACCGCGAACGCTACCTGCTCTCGAAGGGCGCCTGAGATGACCGAGAACACCCTGCCCGACGCCGACGAGCTGCGTGCCGAGGTCCGCGACTGGTTGGCCGCCCACTGGACCGCCCTGCCGAAATCCGATGACCCGTGGGCGAGTTCGCCGGAACGGATCGCCTGGCTGGAAAAGGTCCTCGACGCCGGCTACGCCGCACCGACCTACTCCACCGAGTGGTACGGCCGCGAGTACCCCAACCAGCTCGCCAACGTCATCGAGCAGGAGTTCCGCGCGGTCCGCGCCCCGGGCGCGCGACAGGACAAATACAACATCCCGGCCAACACCGTGCTGAAATTCGGGACCGAGCAGATCAAACACGATCTGTTGCGCGACTTTCTGACCGAGAAGTCGCGCACCTGCCTGCTCTACAGCGAACCCGGCGCGGGCTCGGATCTGGCCGGCGTGCGCACCACCGCGGTGCGCGATGGCGACCACTGGGTGATCAACGGCCAGAAGGTGTGGACATCGGGGGCGCTGACGTCGGACTACGCGCTGCTGATCGCCCGCACCGACTGGGATGCGCCCAAACACCAGGGCATCACCTTCTTCATCATCGCCATGAAACAGCCCGGGATCGAAGTCCGGCCGCTGCACCAGATCACCGGAGAATCGCACTTCAACGAGGTGTTCATCACCGATGCGACGACACCCGATGCCTACGTCGTCGGCGGCACCGGCAACGGCTGGCGGGTGCTGCAGACCGCGCTCGCCTACGAACGGTCCCTGATGGGCGCGGCCGGGCGATCCGGACGCAACCAGTCCCGCGCCAACAGCCTGGTCGAACTGGCCCGCGAGCACGGACGTCTCGACGACGCCGCGGTGCGCAGATCGCTGGCCGAGGTGCTCGCCCTGCGAGAACTCAACGGCCTCAACAATGCCCGCGCGAAGGCCGAGGCCAAACAGGGCACCTCATCACCGGTGATGTCGCTGGGCAAGCTGGCGATGTCGGGCATCCTGCACGCCGAGGCGCGACTGAAGACCGACATCATCGGCGCGCACGCACTGCTGGCAGGCCCCGACAACCCGGAACCCGATGACGTGAACTTCCTGACGCTCAACGCGTTCTTCACCTCCATTGGCGGCGGCACCGACCAGATCCAGCGCAACATCATCGGCGAACGGGTGCTCGGGCTGCCCAAGGAACCCGAAGTCGACCGAGACATCCCGTTCCGCCAGGCCCGGAGGAACTAGAACCCATGCCCTATGACCCACCACTGTCCGGCGTACGGGTCCTCGACCTGACCACCGGTCCGATGACCGCCGTCGGACGCCTGCTGGCCGATCTGGGCGCCCACGTCATTGTCGTTGCGCTGCACGGTGTCAGCTCACCGGACGAACCGGTACCGCTGGATACGGCGATGAACCGGCACGGCCTGGATACGGTGCCCGTGGCGGACCCGCACACCTGGACCCGCATGCTGGCCGGCGCCGACATCCTCATCGAGAACACCGCACCGGGTTCGGCCGCCGAAGCCGCACTGGCCGTCCGCGCGATCCGGACCGCGCACCGGGCGCTGGTGATCCTGTCCGTCAGCGATTTCGGCCGCGACACCCGATTCCGGAACTGGCAGGCCACCACGCCGGTGCTGCACGCGCTGACCAGTGAGCTGTCCCGTTCCGGGATCCCCGGGCGCGAACCCCTGGTGCCACCCGGACGCCACCTGCCCTACCAGGTCGCCGCCGCGCAGGCGGCGGTGTTCACCGTCAGCGTGCTGCTGGACCGATTGCGCACCGGCGAAGGCGATCTCATCGACTTCTCCGTGCTCGAGGGCGCCATGCAGACCCTCGATCCGCCCTACGGCACGGCCGGTACCGCCTCGGCGGGAGTGGCGCTCAGCGCGCAGAAGCGCAACTGGGCCGCCGAGCAGTTGCGGTATCCGATCATCGCGTGCCGCGACGGGCACGTGCGCATCTGTCTGCTGGCCAAAAGGCAGTGGGAGGGCATGTTCGAATGGTTGGGCCGCCCAGCCGAATTCGCCGACCCCAAGTACTACAGCCTGCGAGAGCGCCTCACCTCGGTCGAGTTGCTGGCCGCGATCGGACGGTTCTGCGCCGACAAGACGCGCGCCGAACTCGAGGAGCAGGGCCAACGCCACCGGGTACCGACCGCGGCAGTGCTGTCCCTCGCCGAGGCGCTGCGCAGCGAGCACGTCCGAGAGCGCGGCTTCTTTCGCGACGTCGAGCTCAGCACGGGCGTGACGGCGCCGGTTCCGGTGGGCATCGTCGAGATCGACGGGCACCGGGCCAGCGCGCTCAACTCCCCCACCGCGCCGGCCGGACCGCCGGCGGGTGCACCCATCCTGGGCGGGCGCACGCGCCGCGACGAAGGCCTGCCGCTGGAGGGCCTGCGGGTGCTGGATCTCGGGGTCATCGTGGTGGGTAGCGATACCGGCCGGCTGTTCGGCGACCTCGGCGCCGACGTCGTCAAGATCGAGAACTCCGCGTTCCCGGACGGACTGCGCGGCAACCTCGCGTCGATATCGCACACCTATGCCGCCGGGCACCGCAACAAGAAGTCGATCAGCATCGACCTGCGCATCCCGGAAGGCCAGGTGCTGGCGCACCGGCTCGCCGAGTCCGCCGACGTGGTCCTCACCAACTTCAAGCCCGGTGTCGCCGCCGCCCTGGGCATGGACCACGACACACTGCGACGGATCAACCCGGGCATCGTCGTCGTGGACAGTTCGGCCTTCGGCCCGACCGGGCCGTGGGCGAACCGACTCGGCTACGGACCACTGGTCCGGGCCGCCGCCGGATTCACCGACCAGTGGGCCTACCCCGGCGAGAGGGACGCCTTCTGCGATGCCGTCACCGTCTACCCCGATCATGTCGCCGCCCGCATCGGTGCGCTCGCCGCGCTGGCCCTGCTGCTGCGCCGGGAACGCACCGGAACGGGCGGGGCGGCCAGCGTCGCGCAGTCCGAGGTGATGATCAGCCATCTGGCCGCCGAGATCGCCGGCGACGTGCTGGGCCTCCTCGAGCAGCCGCCCGCGCATCCGTGGGGCCTGTTCCCCGCACAGGGGGATGACGCCTGGGTTGCGGTCACCGTCCGCGACGATGCCGATGACCGCGCGCTGCGCACCGTCATCGGGGACCGGTCGCTGCCCGAGTGGACCGCCGAGCACAGCGCAGGCGAGGCGATGGACCTGCTGCAGGCGGCGGGCGTGCCCGCCGGGGCGGTGCTGCACGCCGCCGACGTGCCCGGCTGGGCGTACTACCTCGACCGGCGCGCCTTCCGCGAGGAACTGCATCCGCACGGCCGGGAGCCCTACACCCTGGAGAACGCCCAGATCCACTCCGACCGCATCGCCGACCCGCCACTGGGGCAGGCGCCGCTGCTGGGTGAGCAGACCCGCGAGTTGGCCGCTGACCTGCTGGGACTGAGCCAGGACGAGATCGACGACCTGATGGCCCGCGGGGTGCTGGAGTCGGTGGCCGAGGTGGCCACCCAGCCTCGCTGACCGGGCGTCCACCCGACCGGCTTAAGATCGCCGGAGCCAACATCAGCCTCGACCCGTTTCGGACGTGCCGACATGCAAGTGGACTTCACCAGGCTCCGCTATTTCGTCGCGGTCGCCGAGGAACTGCACTTCAAACGCGCCGCGGACCGGCTGATGATCACCCCACCGCCACTGAGCAAGCAGATCAAGCTGCTGGAGAACGAACTCGGCGGTCGACTGTTCGAACGCGACTACCACAACGTGCGGCTCACCCCGCTGGGCGAGAGGCTGCTGGGCCCGGCCCGCGACATTCTCGAACGGGTTGATGACCTGAAGGCCCTGGCATCCCGAATCACCAACGGCGCCAAGCCGGTCCGGATCGGCGCCACCGCGTACGCACCATCGGACTTCCTGGCGCGACTGGAGACGACGGTCGCCGCGCTGAGGTCCCCGACCGAGTTCAGCGTGCCCGGATCGGCGGCGGAGGTCATCGCCAAACTGGTGTCCGGGCACCTCGACCTGGGCCTGATCCACCTGCCGCACTCCGACAAGCGATTACGCCACCGGGTGGTGGCCAGTTACCCGGGCGCGATCGCCGTCCGCTTCGATGATCCGCTGGCCGCCGATGACAGTGTGACCATCGAGGCACTGCGTGACCGTGACGTGGTGATCGACTTCGCCCGACCGAACCCGGTGGTGCTCGCCGGGCTGACCCGGGGCCTTCAGGCCCGCGGTGTACACCGAATCGTGCGGACCACCAACCAACTCGGCGGCGAGTTGGAGATGGCGACCCAGGTGTTCAACCGTCATCTCGTCGCGATGGTGACCTACGCGCCGGCCTCGGCCATCGGCCGGATCTTCTCGCCCCCGGAGTTCAAACTGATCCCGATCGACGAAAGCACCTGGGCGCCGGCGCGAATCGCGCTGGCGTGGGCGCCGGACCGTCTGCACGACCCGGCCCACATCGAGGCCATGGTGGACGAGATCTCCTCTGCGGCAGGAATTTCGGATGACCGAGGGTGATACCGGGCAGTGTCCCTGCGGATCCGGGCGGGTCTACCTGCACTGTTGCGGACCGCTGCACGACGGAACGGCGGCCGCCGCCACCGCCGAAGCGCTGATGCGTTCGCGGTTCAGTGCCTTCGCGCGCGGTCGCGCCGACTACCTGCTGAGCAGCTGGCATCCCGGTACCCGCCCGGAGCGGCTGGATCTCGACGAGCAGATCACCTGGCGGCGGCTGCAGATCGTGGACACCGAGTCCGGGGGCGCCGACGACGACACCGGGATCGTCGAATTCCGGGCCCAGTACCTGCAGCACGGAAAGCGGCACATCCTGCACGAACGCAGCCGCTTCAGCCGGGTCCGCGACGGTACCTGGCGTTACGTGGACGGGGATTTCGGGGATGGCCGGTAAACTGGCCCGATGCGTTTCGTGCTGACCGTGGCGACCATGGCCGTCGCCGCCGTACTGTCGGCACCGCTGTCACATGCCGACCCGACCGGTGAGAACGCGCCGGAGCGCCCACCGCTGACCGCCTTCGATGTGGCCGATCCGGCGATCGGACGGCTGGACCCGACCCTGCTGGCGGCGGTGCAGAACGCCACCTCGGCCGCGGCGGCCGAGGGTGTCACCGTGACGGTGACCTCGGGGTGGCGCTCCCCGGAGTTCCAGCAGCAGCTGCTCGACGACGCCATCGTGACCTACGGCAGTTACGCCGCGGCCCGCCAGTACGTCCAGACGCCCGAGCAGTCGCGGCATGTGGTGGGTGCGGCGGTGGACATCGGCGGCCCGGGCGCCGACCAGTGGATGATCACCAACGGACCGCGGTTCGGGCTGTGCCAGATCTACGCCAACGAGACATGGCATTTCGAGCTCACCACCGATCTGTTCGGCGCCTGCCCGGCGCTGCTGCCCGACGCCGCCGGCGCGCACTGACCACGGTCATCGCAACGGGCTTGAACGCCAACGCGATCGGCAACCCCGACGTTCACCCGACGATCATCGGGCATGCCCCGACTGCTCACCCGGTGTTGTGCCCGGCAATTCGCCACTGCCGGATTCGCGGTTAGGCTGGTTCCCCGTGCGTGCCGTGCTGATCGTGAACCCGAACGCGACATCGACGACCCCGGCGGGACGTGACCTGCTGGCTCACGCGCTGGAAAGCCGCGTCGACCTGACCGTGGTCCACACCGATCACCGGGGCCATGCCATCGAGATCGGCCACCAGGCCACCCGGGACGGGATCGATGTGCTGATCGTGCACGGCGGTGACGGCACGGTGAACGAGGTGGTCAACGGCGTCCTGCAGGAACCCGCCGAACGCGCCCCCGCCGTCGGCGTGGTGCCGGGCGGCTCGGCCAACGTCTTCGCCCGCTCGCTGGGCATCAGCCCGGACCCGATCGTGGCGACCAACCAGCTCGTCGACCTCCTCGGCGATCACCGCCGCGGGGTGCCGTGGCGCCGCATCGGCCTGATGAACTGCGGCGAGCGGTGGGGCGTCTTCACCGCCGGCATGGGCGTCGACGGTGACGTGGTGGCCGCCGTGGAGGCTCAGCGCGCCAAGGGCCGAACCGTGACCGCGTCGCGGTACATCCGGGTGGCCATTCGCGAAATGCTGGCCAGCGCCCGCAGAGAGCCCCTTCTGACCGTCGAACTACCCGGCCGCGAACCGACATCGGGCGTCCATTTCGCATTCGTCTCCAATTCCAGTCCGTGGACGTACGCGAATGCCCGCCCGGTGTGGACCAACCCCGATACGACCTTCGACACCGGGCTGGGGGTGTTCGCCATCACGAACATGAATGTGTGGCGCAATCTCGGCCTGGTGCGCCGGATGTTGTCGTCCACACCGGATATCAAAGCGCCCCATCTGATCCGGGAAGACGATCTGCCGTGGCTGCGGGTGACCAGCGACACACCGGTGGCCTGCCAGATCGACGGTGACTACATCGGATTACGGGATGCGATGACCTTCACGTCGGTCCCGGACGCGCTGTGCGTGCTGGCGCCGTCCACCGAAACTTCTTGACCTGCGAATTCGCTGTGAGCAGCCTAAATTTAGAGCGCAAATGAGTTGAGTGTAGTACAAACGGGTGAGCGGTCCGGTAACCCGGTACCGCAGTGACATTGCCCACGTGTTAACGCACTTCTATTGACATCTGTTCAGCCTGTGAAAGCATTGGATGCAACAGCGCAGAAACATTTGATGTATGCGTGTTAACAGCCGAAAAACTCAGGGTGCTTTTGTAGCGCCACTGTAACGACGTGACTAGGAGATAGAAGCATGGATTGGCGTCACAAGGCGGTCTGTCGCGACGAGGATCCGGAACTGTTCTTCCCGGTGGGAAACAGCGGCCCGGCACTCGCCCAGATCGCTGATGCGAAGCTCGTCTGCAACCGTTGCCCGGTGACCACCGAGTGCCTGAGCTGGGCGCTTGAGTCCGGCCAGGACGCCGGCGTGTGGGGCGGCATGAGCGAAGACGAGCGTCGCGCCCTCAAGCGTCGCAACGCACGGACCAAGGCGCGCACCAGCGTCTAGAGCCACTGCACGATTTCGACTGCGGCCCCGACAGTGATGTCGGGGCCGCAGTCTTTTTCGTATGAGTTCGACAGTGGGCCTCAAACATTGTGCGCCACATCACATTTCACCGCACTGCCCGGCTAGATGGCGGCCCTGCGGTGACGGCCGATCGGCACCCGCAGCACCACGTCGGTGCCACCGGAGTCCACATCGTGCATACCCAGCGAGCCATCGAGTTCCGCCGAGACCAGCGTGCGCACGATCTGCAGACCGAGCCGGTCGGACTTCTCCAGGCTGAACCCCTCGGGCAGTCCGCGGCCGTCGTCATGCACCACGACGTCGAGCCAGCGCGCCGAACGCTCGGCCCGGATGGTCACCGATCCCTTCTTCACATCGCCGTCGAAGGCGTGTTCGAGTGCGTTCTGCACCAGTTCGGTGATCACCATGATCAGCGCGGTGGCCCGGTCGGCGTCGAGCACGCCGAGATCGCCGTCGCGGGTGATCCGGATCGGGGTGTCCACCGAGGCGACGTCGTTCATGATCGGCAGGATCCGGTCCACGACCTGGTCGAGGTTGACCTCTTCGTCCACCGACATCGACAACGCGTCGTGCACCAGCGCGATGGAGGACACCCGCCGCACCGACTCGATGAGTGCCTCCCGCCCCTCGGCGTTGTTGGTCCGGCGGGCCTGCAGGCGCAGCAGCGCGGCGACCGTCTGCAGGTTGTTCTTCACCCGGTGGTGGATCTCGCGGATCGTCGCGTCCTTGGACAGCAGCGCGCGATCGCGCCGTTTGACCTCGGTGACGTCGCGGATCAGCACCGCCGCGCCGACGGCCGCACCGCCCACCTGCAGCGGGATGGTCCGCAACAGCACCGCGGCCCCACCGGCGTCGACCTCCATGCGCATGCTCGATCCGCCGGCCAGCGAGTCTCGCACGTGTTCGGCCAGTTCCTGGGCCTCGAAAGGATCGGAGATCAGCGGCCGGGTGACCGCGACGAGGTTGTGCCCCTCGAGTTCGGCGGCGAAGCCCATCCGGTGATACGCCGAGATGGCGTTGGGGCTGGCGAACGCGACCTCCCCGGCCACCCCGAGCCGGATGAAGCCGTCGCCGACGCGTGGGCTGGACCGCGACATCGGCAGGTCTCCCACGTTCGGGAAGGTGCCGTCGCTGAGCATGTGCAGCAGGTCGGCGGCGCAGTCCAGATAGGCGCGTTCCAGCGGGCTGGATGTCCGGCCCTCGGCCAGTGCGGTCTGATGGGTGAGCACCGCGACGACGCGGTCGGCGTGCCGCACCGGGACCGCCTCCACGTTGAGCCACTGACCGTCGCCGCGGGGCTGGCTGACATCGCTCTCCCGGCCGATCGCGCCGGAGTTGAACGCCGCGCGCACCACCGGCATCTCCGCGGCGGCCGTGGCGGTGCCGACGGCATCGGCCAGCAGGACCGTGGAGGCGGTGTTCGGGCGCACCTGCGCCACACACACCAGGACGTCGTCGTCGCTGCGGACCCACATCAGGTAATCGGCGAAGGACAGGTCGGCCAGCAGTTGCCATTCGCCGACCACGGCGTGCAGATGGTCGACGGCGTTACCGGGAAGGACGGTGTGCTCGGCGAGCAGGTCGCCGAGAGTCGACATGAGCCGTTACCGCAGACGGGCTAGCTGATCACCGCGATGAGGTCACCGGCCTGGATGACGTCACCCACCGACACGCTCACCTCGGTGATGGTGCCCGCGACCTCCGCCAGCACCGGGATCTCCATCTTCATGGACTCCAGCAGCACCAGGGTGTCGCCCGCACCGATCTGGTCGCCCTTCTGCACAACGACCTCCAGCACGCTGGCCACGATCTCTGCGCGAACATCCTCGGCCATCTTCACCCCACTCATTTCGCCTTGGCCGGCTGCTGTTCCGCCTGCCGGCCTATATCGAACCACAACACCGAAAGGCCCATCGAAGACCACGCGGGAAAAGCAGTCCCTCCGGCATGAGATACTGGTGGGCAAGTATTCATTTGATCCGGAGGTTCACCATGGCCAAGCGAGGCCGCAAGAAGCGCGACCGCAAGCATTCGAAGGCCAACCACGGCCGTCGCCCCAACGCCTGACGCGTTGTCGCGGCCCCCACCGGGGCGGCACACAACAAACCGCCCGAGCTCTCGTCTTAGAGCCGGGCGGTTGTTGTGTGCGCGGGTACGGGGCGCTCAGCCCCGAATGATGGTGGTCCGGCTGATCTCGATCTGCAGGCGCGCCCGCAGACCCTCGGGCGCCTTCTCACCGCGGCACTTGCTGGCGATCAGGTTCTTCACCCGCTCCTCCACGCCGTAATGGCGCAAGCAGGTCGGGCATTCCTCGAGGTGCTGCTTGAGCTTGTCCCGGCTCTCGGCGGTGCACTCACCGTCGAGCAGCGTCCACACCTCGGCGATCACCGCGGCGCATTCGGGATGCTCGGGATCGACGGGGCCGACCGGCGGCGACCAGCGCTCGTCCTCATGCGACTGGGTCATGACGAAACCTCCTCGGGCGCACCGAGCTGTGGGTCTCGGATGAAGCCGCGGTCCCTGGCCACGTCGGCCAGCAGCTCCCGCAATTGTTTTCTACCGCGATGCAACCGCGACATCACGGTTCCGATCGGCGTGTCCATGATCTCGGCAATCTCCTTGTACGGGAACCCCTCGACGTCGGCGTAGTACACCGCCATGCGGAACTCCTCGGGCAGGGCCTGCAGCGCCGCCTTGATCTCGGTGTCGGGCAGCGCCTCCAGCGCTTCCACCTCGGCCGAGCGCAGACCGGTCGAGGTGTGCTCGGCGTTGGCCGCCAGCTGCCAGTCGGTGATCTCGTCGGTCGGGTACTCGGCCGGCTGACGCTGCTTCTTGCGGTAGCTGTTGATGTAGGTGTTGGTCAGAATCCGGTACAGCCACGCCTTGAGATTCGTGCCCGCGCGGAACGAGCGGAAGCCGGCATAGGCCTTGACCATCGTTTCCTGCAGCAGATCCTCGGCATCTGCCGGGTTGCGGGTCATCCGCAGCGCGCCGCCGTAGAGCTGGTCGAGCAGCGGGATGGCATCGCGTTCGAACCGGGCAGTCAGCTCGGCATCTGTCTCTGCGGCCCGAGCCGCTTCGTCGATATCGGTCATCGCGGGAGACACCGTCCCTTCTGTTGCGGCATCACCGAACAGCTCCAGTGTGAACACCGGACGATCCAGGCAGGCCGTTGGCACCAAAATCCCCTATCTGACGATCCTAAAGGCAATGACCGACACCAACCGGGCGCAGGCGCCCGTTCACCGTCGATGCAAGCAACAACGGCGGCCCTGGCGGTCTGCATTCCCGGACTATCCTGGCCTGGTGGCAGGAGCGGCAACCCCGGCGATCGCCGCCCTGCTGGCCGACGGCGCCGACCACGAAATTCTGCGTTACCGGCACGATCCGCGCGCGGAGTCCTTCGGCGAGGAGGCGGTCGCCGAGCTGGCCACGGCGCACGGCCTCGCCCCCGAGCAGATCCTCAAGACGCTGATCCTGGCCGTCCCGGGCGGGCTGGCGGTGGCGGTCCTGCCGGTGCCCTCGAAACTGTCCCTGAAGGCCGCCGCGTCGGCGCTCGGTGTGCCGAAGGCCGCGATGGCCGAGCGGGCCGCGGCCGAACGCTCGACCGGTTATGTGCTCGGCGGGATCTCTCCGCTGGGCCATCGCAAGGCATTGCCGACGGTGATCGACTCCTCGGTGCTGCAGTGGGACCGGGTGCTGTGCAGCGCGGGTAAGCGCGGGTGGGACGTCGCGCTCGCACCCCAGGATCTCGTAAGGCTTACCGTTGGCATTACGGGAGATATTCGCGCCACGTAGGCTGGGGACCATGTCGCTTCAGGGAAAGACCATGTTCATCTCCGGCGCCAGTCGGGGCATCGGCCTGGCCATCGCCAAGCGGGTGGCCGCCGACGGCGCCAACATCGCGCTACTGGCCAAGACCGCCGAACCGCACCCCAAACTGCCCGGCACCGTCTACACCGCGGCCCGCGAGATCGAGGAGGCCGGCGGCCAGGCGCTACCCATCGTCGGTGATGTGCGCGACCCCGATGGCGTGCAGGCCGCGGTCGCAGCGGCGGCCGAACAGTTCGGCGGGATCGACATCTGCGTGAACAACGCCTCGGCCATCAACCTGTCCCCCATCCTGGACGTGCCGATGAAACGCTTCGACCTGATGAACGGCATCCAGGTGCGCGGCACGTACGCGGTCTCCCAGGCCTGTATCCCGCACATGATCGGCCGGGAGAATCCGCACATCCTGACGCTGTCCCCACCGATCCGGATGGAGCAGAAATGGCTGACCCCGACCGCCTACATGATGGCCAAATACGGTATGACGTTGTGCGCGTTGGGAATCGCCGAGGAGATGCGTCAGCACGGGATCGCCTCCAACACCCTGTGGCCGCGCACCTCGGTGGCCACCGCCGCAGTGCAGAACCTGCTCGGCGGCGACGAGTCGATGCGCCGCTCACGTAAACCCGAGGTGTACTCCGATTCCGCCTACGCCGTGCTGACCAGGCCGGCCCGTGAATACACCGGGAACACCTTGCTGTGCGAGGACGTGCTGCTGGAATCCGGTGTGACCGATCTGTCGGCCTACAACTGCACCCCCGGTGCACAGGATCTCGGCGTGGACTTCTGGGTCGACTCCGCCAACCCGCCCGGCTACACGGGGCCGTGAGGGCGACATGACCGACATCATCAGGAACGCGCCGGCGCTGAATCGCTTCGAGATCTACGACGGTGACGAGATCGCCGGCTTCGCCGAATACGTCGACCACGACCGGCAGCGCATCTTCCACCACACCGAGATCGGCGCGCGGTTCGGCGGAAAGGGACTGGGCGACAAGCTGATCCAGACCGCCCTGACCGAGACGTCGAACGCCGGGCTGCGCTACGTGCCGGTATGCCCGTTCGTGGCGACGTTCATCGAAAAGCATGACGAGTTCGCCGCCGGCGCCGACGAGGTGACCCCGGCCGTGCTGGAACTGCTGAAGGACTACTGACCCACCAGCGCGGGCCGGCCGAACCGGGCCGCCACCCCGGGTGAGAACATCGCGGGCAACCGGGGGCCGGCCACCGCGGTACCACTCGCAGTGACCAGATCGTCGCGCAGATCCTCGATCTCGGCCGTGTACAGCGGCCATTCCGGATGGTCGTTGGGCACCCACCAGGTGCGACCCGCCTTGCGCGTATGGGCACCCCAGCGCGCGGTCAGCCACACCTGCAGCGGCGTCGGTTGCAGCGGTGCGCCGATGGTCACCGTCAGCGTGCTGCGCAATCCCCTTCGCGGCCAACGTCGTACGCTCGTGTAGCAGATCCGGTTGCCGGAGCGGGTCACCCGCATCTTCGCCCAGGTGTAGGGCACCCCCAGCCCGATCCGGGTCAGCGGCACCACGGCCAGCCGCTCGGTCTCCAGGGACCGGAACAGCACACCGTGCCGGCCGGCGTCATCCACCGAATACAACCGGACGTTGGTCTCGGCGAAGGTGCCGAGAAACGGCATCGGCACCCGGTCGGCCAGCGCGGTGCGGCGCATGACGAATGGGATGAGCCCGACATAGGTGAAACCGTCGTCGAAGACATCCGGGCGGGTGCCTTCCGGAAACAGGTGAGCGACGCTGTCCGGGCGCACCGGCCAGTGCACGAAGGTGAGATCGCCCCAGAATTGGCCGACCAGCACCGGCCGGGGCAGCGGCGGTGCGGTGACGGACAGAGCTGCCACCACGCCATCGTGACATAGGCTGGCCGGGTGTCAATCTGGTCTGCGGGACGGTACGAGGCCGTCGCCCAACGCATCGCGCCCATCTCCGTCCAGCTGATCGAGACCATCGACCGGTTGCGCCCGCTCGACGGTGCCGTCGTGGCCGATCTGGCCTGCGGTACCGGTAACGCCGCGTTGGCGGCCGTCGCGGCCGGCGCGCAGGTGACCGGGGTGGACCTGACGCCCGAGCTGCTGGCCATCGCCGCCGACAAGGCCGGCGGCGATGCGGTGCAGTGGGTCGCCGCCGACGCCGCCGCCACCGGATTGCCCGATGCGGGGTTCGACGCGGTGGTGTCGAACATGGGGATCATCTTCGTCGAACCGGTCGGTCAGGTCGCCGAGATCGCCAGGCTGCTGCGCCCGGGTGGTTTCCTCGGATTCTCCACCTGGGTGCGCGACACCGACAATCCGTTCTACAACCCGATCATCGAAGTGCTGGGCACACCGCCGGCCACGCAGTACTCACCGGACCAGTGGGGCGAGGCCGATATCGTCACCACCCGGCTGACCGACGACTTCGACGAGATCTTCATCGAAAACGGCAAGCACACCTGGCAATTCGGTTCCGTGCAGGACGCCGTGGTGTTCGTCACCGACGAGTCCCCCATGCATGTGGACCTGTTCACCCGCTCCGACGAGGAGACCCGCGTCCGACTGACCGAGGCGTTCACCGCGGCATTCGAGCGCTACGCCACCGCCGACGGGGTCACCTTCGACGCGTCCTATGCGGTGGTGGCGGCGCGGCGGCGCTAGTCACTGCGCCTGATGAAGGATCCCGCGCCCGATCGCGTCGCGGACCTCCGGTAGCGCCGCCTCGGCGAGTGCGCCGGCATCCACCCCGTGATGCGCGGCCAGCAGGGCGATGAGTGCGCCCAAGGGCACTTCCCCGCGGCAGCCCGCCAGCAGCGCGGTGAGCACCTCGTCGACGCCGATCACCGCACCCGGCCCACCCGGGCGCCGTACCGCGGCGCCGACCTGCTGCCAGCCCTGCGGCCCCGGCAGGGACTGCTGCTCCAGGAAGACCGGCGCGGTGGACAACCGCGCCGCCAACAGGGTTTCGTCGCTGGTGTCGCGCAGATACGCGCGCCGGGCGAAGAACGCCTCCACCTCGGTGCCGGTGACGAGTTCGTCCGCGCCGGTGATCTCTTCGAGGATCTGCTCGGGCGCCTCGCCGTCGCGGGGACGCCGCAGGCAGATCAGTCCCATACCGATCCCGGTGATGCCCTGGTCGGCGAACCAGTCCAGCCAGGCGCCGCCGCGCCGCGCCGCCTGGTCCGGGCTCTCGCCGGCGTCGGCCAGCCACAGCGACACATAGCTCAGCGGGTCGGCCAGCTCCCGCTGCACCACCCAGGCGTGCAGGCCGCTGCCCGCCAACCAGTCCCGCACGCGGTCGCGCCAATCACCTTCGCGGACAATCCAGTTGGCCATGATCTGGGCCGTGCCACCGGGATTCAGGTGGTCGCCGACCTGTTCGACCAGGGTGCGGCACAGTCCGTCCCCGGCCACGCCGGAATCACGATAGACGTAGTCGCCGGCACCGGATCCGACGACAAACGGCGGGTTGGACACGATCAGGTCGAAGCGCTCCCCGGCCACCGGCTCGAACAGGTTGCCCGAGCGCAGATCCCAGGATATCCCGTTGAGGCGTGCGGTGGCCCCGGCCAGCCTCAGCGCTCGCTCGTTGATATCGGTACCGACGATCTGTTCGCAGTGTCCGTCCAGGTGCAGGGCCTGAATCCCGCACCCGGTGCCCAGGTCCAGCGCCCGGCGCACCGGGGTGCGGATGACGGCGCGGGCCAGTGACATCGCTGCGCCGCCGATACCGAGCACGTGATCGCGCCGCAGCGGCCGGCCCCGCAGAGCGGCGTCCTGATCGGAGACGACGAGGAAGTCGACAGCGCCGTCGGAGTGCGGGCGGATATCGAGCGCCGCGCGCACGGTGCCCTCGCCCAGTTCCAGCACACCACCGGCCACCAGCGCGTCCAGCGGCACCCGGGTGAAGACCTCGTGCAGCTGCCCGCGGGGTACCTCCGCGCCGAGCAGGAACAACCGCACCAGCGTCGACAACGGGTCCGCCCCGGTCGCGCGCAGCGCCGGCCACCACACACCCCGGCCCAGCGCCGCGTGCACGTCGGGGCCCAGCAGTTCGGCGACCCCGTCCACGGTGTATCCGGCCGCCCGCAGATCGGCGCCGAGGGCGTCGAGCACCGCCGGGCCGAGGGTCACACCAGGCCCGTTTCGGGCGCGACGGCCTCGATCAGTTCCGGGCCGTTGTTGCGGACGCTGTTGACCAACCGCGACACCTGCCGGATCTCGATGCGGTCCAGATCGCCGTGCCCGCGCAGCAGGCCCTCGTCGATGGGGGCGTCGGGGTCCAGCCAGCGGTCCCAGTCCGCGGCGCTGACGGTCAGCGGCATCCGGTCGTGGATATCGGCGAGTTGCGCGGCCGAGTCGGTGGTGATGATGGTGCAACTCAGCAGCGGGGACGCACCCTCATCGCCGCCCTTGGGCCGCCAGGTGGACCACAGACCCGCCATGAACAGCGGCTCGCCGTCCCCGGCGAACATGTAGAACGGCGTCTTGGACGCCTTCTTGCCGTCGGCGGCCGGGTTGGGCTTCCACTCGTACCAGCCGTCCATCGGGACCAGGCAGCGCTTGGTCTTGGCCGACCCGCGGAACGCCGGTGACGTGGTCAGCGTCTCGGAGCGCGCATTGATCAGCAGCGGGCCCTTCTTGGTATCGGGGCCGCCGTCCTCGCCGGTCTTGGCCCACGGCGGGATCAGGCCCCAGCGCATCGAACGGATCCGGCGGGTCGACTCGTCGTCGGGTGCAGGGCCGGGCGAGCGCGACGGGGAGTGATCGTGCCGTTTGACCACGGCGCTGATGGTCGTGGTCGGCGCCACATTGAAGTTGGGACCGCCGCCCTTGGCCGCCTCGACGGTCTCGTCGAGCGCCTTGATCTTCTCCGCCAACAACGCCGGGTCGGTGGTCACCGCAAATCGCCCACACATACCAGGCAGGATAGAGGCCGTGAACAACTGGCCGGCACCGACGATGACCGGACCCGTGGACGCCACGGTGGCGGTACCCGGGTCGAAATCGCTGACCAACCGGGCGCTCGTGCTGGCCGCGCTGGCCGCCCCGCAGGGGGCCACCAGCATCAGCGGCGCGTTGCGCAGCCGCGACACCGACCTGATGATCGATGCGGTCCGGGCGCTGGGCGTGACCGTGAGCGGCGACGGCACCGAGCTGACCACACGCGGCGCCATCGCTCCCGCCGCGGGCACCCGCATCGACTGCGGACTGGCCGGCACCGTGCTGCGGTTCCTGCCCGCCGTCGCCGCGCTGAGCACCCAGACCGTCATCTTCGACGGGGACGAGCAGGCCCGGGCCCGCCCGATCGCGCCGCTGCTGGACGCGCTGCGCGGCCTCGGCGTTCACATCGACGGCGCCGGATTGCCGTTCGAGGTGCGCGGTACGGGTTCGGTGGCCGGCGGCGAGGTCCACATCGATGCGTCGGCGTCATCGCAGTTCGTCTCGGGACTCTTGTTGGCCGGTGCCACCTTCCGTGACGGTCTGACCGTCGTGCACACCGGCGAGTCGGTGCCGTCGGCGCCCCACGTCGCGATGACGGTGGCGATGCTGCGCGGCGCCGGCGTCACCGTCGACGACAGCACGCCCAACCGCTGGCGGGTCGACCCGGGCGCCGTCGCCGCCCGGCACTGGGACATCGAACCCGACCTGTCCAACGCGGTCCCGTTTTTGGCCGCCGCCGCCGTCACCGCGGGCACGGTGCGGATCAGCCGGTGGCCCGCGCACAGCATCCAGCCCTCGGGCGCCATCCTGGATCTGCTGTCCCGGGTGAATGTCGTTGTCCAACAGACAGATTCTCACTTACAAGCGCAAGGTGCACCGAGTTACGGGGCCATCGACATCGACCTGCACGATATCGGTGAACTGGCCCCGGCGGTCGCGGCGCTGGCCGCGCTCGCCGCCCCCGGTTCGGTGTCCACCCTGCGCGGTATCGCCCACCTGCGCGGGCACGAAACCGATCGGCTGGCAGCACTGAGCGCGGAGCTCAACGGCCTGGGCGGCCGGTGCGCCGAGACGCCGGACGGTCTGCAGATCACCGCGACACCGCTGCACGGCGGTGTGTGGCGGTCCTACGCCGATCACCGGATGGCCACCGCCGGTGCGATCGTCGGACTGCGGGTGCCCCGCGTGCAGGTCGAGGACATCGCGACGACGTCCAAGACGCTGCCGGACTTCCCGGGGATGTGGGCCGACATGCTGGGCACGATTTGAGATCTCGCGAGTACGACGAGTCCGATGTCCGGGTCCGCCCGGGCAAGGGTTCGCGTCCGCGCACCAAGACCCGCCCCGACCACGCCGACGCCGAGGAGGCCATGGTCGTCACCGTCGACCGCGGCCGCTGGGGATGCGCCCTCGGCGGGGACCCGAACCGGCATGTCACCACCATGCGCGCCAGAGAATTGGGCCGCACACCCATCGTCGTGGGTGACGAGGTGAGCATCGTCGGCGACCTGTCCGGCAAACCGGACACCCTGGCCCGCATCGTGCGTCGCGGCGATCGCCGAACGGTGTTGCGCCGCACCGCCGATGACACCGACCCCGCCGAGCGGGTGGTGGTGGCCAATGCCGATCAGCTGCTGATCGTGGTGGCGCTGGCCGATCCGCCGCCCCGCACCGGGTTCGTGGAGCGGGCGCTGATCGCTGCCTACACCGGCGGGCTGGCACCCATCCTGTGCCTGACGAAATCCGACCTTGCCGATCCGGAACCGTTCGCGGCGCAGTTCGCCGATCTGGATCTGCAGGTGGTGACCGCCGGGCGCGACGATCCGCTCGATGTGGTGGCGCCGCTGCTGACCGGGAAAGTGACGGTGCTGCTGGGGCATTCCGGGGTGGGTAAGTCGACCCTGGTGAATCGTCTTGTGCCCGAGGCGGAACGGGCCACCGGGGACGTGTCCGGTGTCGGCAAGGGCAAGCACACGTCGAGTCAGTCGGTGGCGCTGCCGCTGCGCGCATCCGGTTGGGTGATCGACACCCCGGGCATCCGCTCGTTCGGCCTGGCCCATGTGAGCGCCGATGACGTGGTGCAGGCCTTTTCCGACCTGGCCGAGGCGGTCGACGAATGTCCGCGCGGCTGTGGGCATCTGGGCGCCCCCGCCGATCCGGAGTGCGCGCTGGACACGTTGACCGGGCCGGCCGCGGGCCGCGTCGCCGCGGCACGGCTGCTGCTCGGCACCCTCAATGAGGCCGGATACTGATACGCGAGGGTGCGTAAACGCCGAACCGCGAGCGGCATGTCTGGAACAGACACGCACGCTCGCGGCATGGGGTTGCTGAGCTATGCGGCGATCTTGCCCTGCCGCCAGCCGCGCACGGTGGCGATCGCGGTCTTCAGACCGCGGCGCTTACCGGTGGCGGGATCGGTGCCACCGAAACCCTCCAGCTCGTCGAACATCCGCTCGCTGCGCGTTTCGGGCGCGTTGTCGCGGGTGTCGGTGAGGAACTTGTCCGGCAACGACAGCTTGGCGATGGTGCGCCAACTCTTGCCGTACTGCACGAGGAACGGCCCCGTGGTGTAGGGCAGGTCGTACTTGTCGCACAGCGCGCGCACCTTGATCGAGATCTCGCGGTACCGGTTGCTGGGCAGATCCGGGAACAGGTGGTGCTCGATCTGGTAGGACAGGTTGCCGCTCATGAAGTCCAGCACCCGGCCGCCACTGATGTTGGCGCTGCCCAGCATCTGGCGCAGGTACCACTGGCCGCGGCTTTCGCCGACCATGTCGGTCTTGGTGAACTTCTCGGCACCATCGGGAAAATGGCCGCAGAAGATGATCGCGTTGGTCCAGATGTTGCGGATGATGTTGGCCACGATGTTGGCCTTCATCGTCGACTTGTAGGTGGCTCCCGGTGACAGCGAGGTCAGTGCGGGCCACACCACGTAGTCCTTGGCCACCTGGTGGCCGGCCTTGACGCCGAACTCCTTGATGCGCACCATGGTCGCCTTGCGGTCATCGCGGCCCTTGAAGATCTTGCCGAGTTCCAGGTGCTGCAGACCGATACCCCACTCGAACAGCACCGCGAGCAAGGTGTTGTAGACCAGGTTCCCCAGGTTCATCGGCTTCCACCGCGCGTCGCGGGTGACCCGGATGACGCCGTAGCCCACATCGTCGTCCATGCCCAGGATGTTGGTGTACTTGTGGTGCATGAAGTTGTGAGTGAACCGCCAGTGCTTCGAAGCCCCGGTGGTATCCCACTCCCAGGTCGAGGAGTGGATCTCGGGATCGTTCATCCAATCCCACTGGCCGTGCATGACGTTGTGGCTGATCTCCATGTTCTCGATGATCTTGGCCACGCCCAGGGTCGAGGCTCCCGCCCACCAGAAGGCCCGCTTGGAGCTTCCGGCCAGCAGCAGGCGGCCGGTGATCTCCAGCGCACGCTGACCGGCGATCGCACGGCGGATGTAGCGCGCGTCGTTGGCGCCGCGCGAGTCTTCGATGTCCTGTCGGATCGCGTCGAGCTCAGCACCCAGCGTTTCGATATCCGCATCGGTGAGATGCGTGAACGCCGGTACGTCGGTTATAGCCACTTATCGGCCCTCCTTCCGTTGCTACGGTACCGTAACCTACGCAACCGTAGGTTACCTGTCAGTAAAGTCTATGCGTCCAGCGTGCAGTCGCCGGAGGCCGCGGAGACACAGGTCTGCACCCTGGTCCCCGGTTCGTGCTCGACCCCGGTCCGCAGGTCGCGCACGTGGCCCTCGACCAGACCCACGACACATGACTGGCAGATGCCCATCCGGCAGCCGAACGGCATCTGGATGCCGGCGCCCTCGCCGGCTTCCATCAGCGATGTCGCGGCGTCGGCTGTCACACTCTTGCCGCTGCGCTCGAAGGTGACGGTGCCGCCGGTGCCGTGCGGTGCGGCACGGGTGACCGCGAAGCGCTCCAGGTGGAGATTCGTCGGCAGACCCGCCTCGGCCCAGACCCGCTCGGCGTCATTGAGCATGGCCTCCGGGCCGCACGCCCAGGCCTGACGGTCACGCCAATCGGGAACCACCTCGTCCAGGCGCGACAGATCGAGCCGACCCTGGGTGCGCGTGGTGCGCAATTCCATCCGGTAGCCCGGATGCGCATCGTGCAGTTGCTTCAACTCGTCGGCGAACATCACATCGGACTCGGTGGGCGCGGAATGCACATGCACGATGTCGGTGATCTGATCGTGGCGCTGCAAGGTGCGCAGCATCGACATCACCGGGGTGATGCCCGACCCCGCGGTCAGGAAGAGCACCGAGGCCGGAGCCGGGTCGGGCATGACGAAGTTGCCCTGCGGTGCGGCCAGCCGCACGATCGTGCCCGGCGCCACGCCACCGACCAGGTGGGTGGACAGGAAGCCCTCCGGCATCGCCTTCACGGTGATGGTGATGGTGCGCGCGCCACGCTTGTTCTGACCGCCGCGCCGGGGGGTCGATGTCAGCGAATAGGAGCGCCAGCGCCAGCGGCCGTCGACCAGCAGGCCGATCCCGACATACTGGCCGGGCTCGTAGTCCAGCGAGAATCCCCAGCCCGGTTTGATGACCAGCGTGGCCGAATCCTCGGTCTCGCGGCGCACCTCGATGACCCGACCGCGTAGTTCACGTGCCGACCACAGCGGGTTGGCGAGCTTGAGATAATCGTCGGGCAGCAGCGGAGTGGTGATCCGGCCGGCGATGGTGCGCAGTGCGTGCCAGCCGCGGTGACGGTCTGCGCCCGCGATCTGGGGACGCACCGTGTCGGCTACTTTTGCCGAGACCTTGATTTCACTCTTCGCCACGCAACCTACGGTACCGTAACTTACGCACCCGTAGTGAATTTATGCCCAGGTTGGATGCGAGTTACGTCACAGCAGCTCGAGCAGAAACGGCAACTCCTGCGGGGCGTACCAAGCCAGGTCATGGTCCTGCGCATCCCCCACAGCAAGCTCCGCGTCCTCGTCTCCGAGGTCGGCCTCGTCGACCACCGCGACGGCGGTCAGCACCGCGGGCTGCGCCGCGGCGTTGTCCACGTAGGCGGCGACGACGTCGGCCAGCGGCACCGGTCCCGCCAACCGCACCACCGCATCGTCGAGGTCGGGCCGGGCCGTCGCGTCGACGACATCGACCACCAGCACCGCCCGCCGGGGCGGCAGCGGGGTCTCCCCCGGCGCGGCCTCGCCCTCCATCGCCAGTAGGCGCAGCGATGCCAGCGCCGCCTCCCGCAGCGCCACCTCGGCCAGTTCGTCGTCGTCGCCCTCGGCGTAGGACTCACGCAGGGTCGGCGTGACCGCGAAGGCCGTGCCGCTGCGGGCATGGATCAACCCGTCGGCCACCAACTGCGCCAGCATCGCCAGGGTGGCCGGTATGTAGACACGCACCAGGCGAGGTTAGCCGCCGCCGCGTTCACCCGGCGCCACGGTCGCCTCGGCGTCCTCGGCATCCGGGTCGGCGTCGGGGTCCTTTTCCACCGAGATGACGAAGTCGTCGCCGTGCGCGGTGACACCGGCGATCACGGCCGAGTTCACCGCGTCCGCGGCGTACTGGCGGCGCACCATCATCGGATCCTGACGCAGATCCTTGACCAACGCCACCGCCAGCCCGATCATCACCAGGACGAAGGGCAGGGCCGCCACGATGGTGATGGTCTGTAGCCCGGTCAGCGCGTCGGAGCCACCGACCAGCAGCATCACCGCGGCGACGGCACCGGTGGCGACACCCCAGAAGATGACGGTTTTGCGGTGCGGTTCGATGGTGCCGCGTTCGGACAGCGAGCCCATCACGATGGACGCCGCGTCGGCGCCGGAGACGAAGAACACCGCGACCAGCAACATCACCACCACGGTCGACACCGTGGCCAGCGGGTACTCCGCGAGCAGGCCGAACAGCTGGCCCTCGACGGTGCCCTCACCGGCCAGATCGGCGCCCTCCTGCTGGGCCTTCATCGCCGCACCGCCGAACACGCAGAACCAGACCAGCGATACCAGGCTGGGCACGAGTAGCACCCCGGTGACGAACTGCCGGATGGTGCGCCCGCGCGAGATCCGCGCAATGAACATGCCGACGAACGGCGTCCAGGAGATCCACCAGGCCCAGTAGAAGACGGTCCACGACCCCAGCCAGGCTTCGGTCTCGGCGCCCTCGGCGCCGGTACGGGCCGACATCATCGCCAGGTCCTGGAAGTAGCTGCCGATCGAGGTAGGGATCAGGTTTAGGATGAAAACCGTTGGCCCGACGATGAATACGAAGGTGGCCAGCAGCAGGGCAAGCACCATGTTGAAATTGGACAGCCACTGGATGCCGCGCGCGACACCGGATACCGCGGACAGCACGAACGCACAGGTGAGCACCGCGATGATGCCGATCAGGACCGCGTTACCGGCCTCCCCGATACCGCCGACGATCTGCAGGCCGCTGCGAATCTGCAACGCGCCCAACCCCAGTGACGCCGCCGACCCGAACAGCGTGGCGAAGATCGCCAGCATGTCGATGACCTTGCCCCAGCCGCCGTGCGCGCGATCACCGATCAGCGGTTCGAAGGCCGCGCTGATCAACTGGAACCGGCCCTTGCGGTACACGCCGTAGGCGATGGCCAGGCCGACCACCGCGTAGATCGCCCACGGATGCAGGGTCCAGTGATAGAGCGTCGTGGCCATCGCGTTCTGGACGGCCTCGGGATTGCCTTCGGCGCCGGTGCCCGGCGGCGGCGACACCAGATGCGAGAGTGGCTCGGACACACCGAAGAACATCAAACCGATGCCCATACCGGCGCTGAACATCATGGCGATCCAGGACACCGTGCGGAACTCGGGTTCCTCGTCATCGCGGCCGAGCGGGATGTTGCCGAACCGGCCGAGCGCGATCCACAACACGAACAGCACGAAGGCCGACGCCATCAGGGTGAACAACCACCCGGTGTTCGTCATGACCCAGCCGAGGGCGTCACCGGATGCGGCGGCCAGCGATGCGGTGTCGACGAACCCCCAGACCAGGAATCCGACCGCGATGGCGGCCGTGACACCGAAGACGACCAGGTCCAACCGGCCCTCTTTGACCAGTGCCTCTTCATCTATCGGCACGTCGAGCACGGGGTGCGGAATGACATCCAATTCGGGCTTGGCGGCGGCTTGTTCGCTAGGCGAATTAATAGACATGGTCGATCCATCACATCGCGATCGGCGGATCGAGTCAACTTCCACCCGGCTGTCAGCGCGTCGATTCCAGCAATTCGTCCAGTGACTCCCGCAGCAACGCCGGCAACACGTCCACGTCACTCATGGCGTCGCGATCGGCGTTGATCCCGAAGTACAACATGCCGTTATACGAGGTCACCGCTATCGCGAGTACCTGGTTGGTGAGTAGCGGCGGCACCGCGTAGGACTCCAGCAGCTTGGTGCCGGCAATGTACATCTGCTTCTGCGCGCCGGGCACATTGGTGATCAGCAAATTGAACTGGCGCGCCGAGAAGCTCGTCGCGACCCGGATGCCCATGGCGTGCAGAGTCGGGGGCGCGAATCCGGACAACGTCACGATGGTGCGGGCATCGACCAAACTTGCGGCGGTGGAATGCGATTCGGTGGCATGCGCGATCTGGGACAGTCGCACCACCGCGTTTCCCTCCCCGATCGGCAGATCGACCAGGAACGGCGAGACCGCACTGATGGCCTGACCCGGTCCGGCCGAATCGATCTCGGCATCGGGATACACCGAATTCGGCGCCATCGCGCGCACCGTCGACGTCGCGGTCACCGGCTCACCGCGGGACAGCAGCCAGTTGCGCAGCGCGCCGGCCACCACGGCCAACACGACATCGTTGACATCGCACTCATAGCGTGCCCGCAGCGCGCGGTAGTCCTCGAGCGGATGCGCGGCCACCGTGAACCGCCGGTTGCGCGACACCGTGGTGTTCAGCGGGCTGCTCGGTGCGGTCCCGCGGGCCACCGTGCGGGCCACATCGGCGATGCGGCGCCCGGCGTCGACCAGCGCCCCGGCATTGGTGGCCATCTCCTGCACCGCCGAGCGCGCCGCGGCGACCTGCGCGGTGGGCCGGGTGACCCACTCCCCGAGCGCCGCGACGAACAGTTGCCTGTCGCTGGGTTCACGGGCGGGGATCCAGATGTCCTCACCGAACTCCGGCGACTTCTGGGTGCGGTCGGCGATGACGTGCCCGATCTCCAGCGCCGACATGCCGTTGACGAGCGCCTGGTGCGACTTGGTGTAGATGGCGACCCGGTTGCCGGCGAGGCCCTCGACGATGTACATCTCCCAGAGCGGACGGGACTTGTCCATCGGACGGGAGCCGATCCGGGCGATCAGATCATGCAGTTGCGCATCGCTTCCCGGCGCGGGCAGCGCCGAGCGCCGGACGTGATAGGTGATGTCGAAATCGGTGTCGTCGACCCAGACCGGCCGGGCCAGCCCCAGGCTGACCTCGCGAACCTTCTGCCGGTACCGCGGAATCTGCGGCAACCGCTGCTCGACGGTGGCCAGCACTGATTCATAGCTCAGTCCGCCGCGCGGCTTACGCACGATGGACAGCGACCCGACATACATCGGGGTCGAACTGTTCTCCAAGCGATAGAACGCCGAATCGGATGCCGACAGCCTCGTCACCATCGCGACAGCGTCCTCCCCTCACCCGGTGCGGATTCCCCGTCACCGTATCGGTCATCGTCGGCTGTGCGCATCATGGGTGCACGGAAGCCCCTCCGACACGTGCGATCATCAATATGACTGTGCCTCTCCAGCAGCCGTCCCGTCCGTTTTCGCGCCCGCTGGAGAGCCCGTGTCTCACGTATCCCATCCCGAACCGCCGCACCCCACCGCCGCCGCGCATTCCGCGATGACCTCGCCGATCATCGACTGCGAGCCACCGGTGCGTGGTGCCGGCCGTCCGGCGCCGCATCCGCCGACGCTGCGTCCGCGCCCGCCCCGGCAGCCCCGGCTGCCCGCGGTCGTCGGTGAGGTTCCGGCGCCCCCGGCGGCGCTGATGTTCGCCGACGCCACCCTGCGGCGCGTGTTGGAGGTGGTGGACCGTCGGCGCCCGGTGACCCAGTTGCGTGGATTGCTGGCACCGCCGTTGATCGACATCACGCAAACGCTGGCGCGGGTTCCCCAGGCCGGCGGCGCGGCGGTGCTGCGCCGGATCCGACTGCGCAGCATCGCCACGGCCGCGGACGCCCAGGTGGACGCCGCCGAGGTGTTCGCCACCTACACCCGCGGGCCCAGGGTGCGGGCCATCGCCGCCCGTGTCGAACTCGTCGCGGGCCGGTGGCAGGTGGTGGCGCTACAGATCGGCTGACGCGGTCAGCGCTTGCGGCCCTTGCGCGCCGCCTCGCGGCGCTCCTTGCGGGTCCCGCCGGAGGTGGCGGCGGCGGCGCCGGAGCGCTTGACCTCCGCGGATCCGTCCTCGGCCGGCCCGGAGTACGTCAGTGCGGGCTTACCACCACCACCGATGCCCTTGGCCTGCACACCGGCCGGGCGTTCCTTGGTGGCCACCTGGCCCTGTGCCTGATCAGCCGCTGTCGCGGATGCCTTCTGGGCCGCCGCGGCGGCGAACTCGGCCAGTCCCTGCGACATCGGCGTGACCACCGGCGCCGTCTGCGGCGCGGCCTCGACCGCGACGTTGAACAGGAACCCGACCGACTCCTCTTTGAGGCCGTCGAGCATCGCGACGAACATGTCGTAGCCCTCGCGCTGGTATTCGACCAACGGATCGCGCTGGGCCATCGCGCGCAGCCCGATACCCTCCTTGAGGTAGTCCATCTCGTAGAGGTGTTCACGCCATTTGCGGTCGATCACGTTGAGCAGCACATTGCGCTCCAGCTGACGCATCGCGCCCTCGCCACCGATGGCGTCGATCTGTTCCTCGCGCGCGGCGTAGGCCCGCTCGGCATCCTTGACCAGGGCGTCGAGCAGCTCTTCGCGGGTCAGCTCCCCCGGCTCGCCGACGGCATCGGAGTCGATCAGGTCGTGGTGATCGATACCGACCGGGTACAGCGTCTTGAGCGCCTCCCACAGCTTCTCCAGGTCCCAGTCCTCGGAGTAGCCCTCCGCCGTCGCCCCGTTCACATAGGCGGTGATGACGTCGACCATCATGTCGTGGGCCTGCTGCGCCAGGTTCTCGCCCTCCAGGATCATCCGGCGCTCTTTGTAGATGACGGTCCGCTGCCGGTTCATCACCTCGTCGTACTTCAGGACGTTCTTGCGGACCTCGAAGTTCTGCTGCTCGACCTGGGTCTGCGCGCTCTTGATGGCGCGGGTGACCATCTTGGCCTCGATCGGCACATCCTCGGGCAGGTTCAGCCGGGTCAGCAGCGTCTCCAGGGTTGCGCCGTTGAAGCGGCGCATCAATTCATCGCCCAGCGACAGATAGAAGCGGGACTCGCCCGGATCACCCTGACGACCGGAACGGCCGCGCAGCTGGTTGTCGATGCGGCGGGACTCGTGGCGTTCGGTGCCCAGCACGTACAGACCACCGGCGGCGATGACCTCCTGGGCCTCGGCCTTGGCTTCGGCCTTGATCTTGCTGACCATCGGCTCCCAGGCGGCTTCGTACTCGTCCGGGGTCGCGACCGGATCCAGCCCCTGCTCCTTGAGCCGCAGATCGGCGAGGAACTCGACGTTGCCGCCCAGCACGATGTCGGTACCGCGGCCGGCCATGTTGGTCGCGACGGTGATGGCGCCGCGCCGCCCGGCCTCGGCGATGATCTGGGCCTCGGACTCGTGGTACTTGGCGTTGAGGACGTTGTGCGGCACCTTGCGCTTGGTGAACTGGCGCGACAGGTACTCGGATCGCTCGACCGAGGTGGTGCCGATCAGGACCGGCTGGCCCTTCTCGTAGCGCTCCACCACATCGTCGACGACCGCGATGTACTTGGCTTCCTCGGTCTTGTAGATCAGGTCGGACTGGTCCTCACGGACCATCGGCCGGTTGGTCGGGATGGAGACCACGCCGAGCTTGTAGATCTCATGCAGCTCGGACGCCTCGGTCTGGGCGGTACCGGTCATGCCGGCGAGCTTGTCGTAGAGCCTGAAGTAGTTCTGCAGCGTGATGGTCGCCAGCGTCTGGTTCTCGGCCTTGATCTCGACGTGCTCCTTGGCCTCGATGGCCTGGTGCATGCCCTCGTTGTAGCGCCGGCCCACCAGCACGCGGCCGGTGAACTCGTCGACGATGACGACCTCACCGTTGCGCACGATGTAGTCCTTGTCGCGCAGGAAGAGTTCCTTGGCCTTGAGGCAGTTGTTCAGGTAGCTGACCAGCGGCGAGTTGGCGGCCTCGTAGAGGTTCTCGATACCGAGCTGATCCTCGACGAACTCCACCCCCAGCTCGTGCACGCCGATGGTGCGCTTACGCAGGTCCACCTCGTAGTGGACGTCCTTCTCCATCAACGGGGCCAGCCGGGCGAACTCGCTGTACCAGTGTGAGGCGCCGTCGGCCGGGCCCGAGATGATCAGCGGGGTACGGGCCTCGTCGATGAGGATCGAGTCGACCTCGTCGACGATGGCGTAGTTGTGGCCGCGCTGCACCATCTCGGCAACGGAGTGGGCCATGTTGTCGCGCAGGTAGTCGAAGCCGAACTCGTTGTTCGTGCCGTAGGTGATGTCGGCGCCGTAGGCGACGCGGCGCTCATCGGGGGTCAGGCCGGACAGGATGACACCGACGTCGAGGCCCAGGAACCGGTGGATACGGCCCATCTGCTCGCTATCGCGTTTGGCCAGGTAGTCGTTGACGGTGACCAGGTGCACGCCCTTGCCCGCCAGGGCGTTGAGATAGGCCGGCAGCACCGCGGTCAGGGTCTTGCCCTCACCGGTCTTCATCTCGGCGACGTTGCCGAAGTGCAGAGCGGCACCGCCCATCAGCTGGACGTCGAAGGGCTTCTGGCCGAGCACCCGCCAGGCCGCCTCGCGTGCCACCGCGAAGGCCTCGGGCAGCAGGTCATCGAGGTCTTCGCCGCCGTCGACCCGCTTGCGGAACTCGTCGGTCTTGGCACGCAGCTCGGCGTCTGACAGCTTCTCGACATCGTCGGACAAGGTGTTGACGTAGTCAGCCACCTTCTTCAGCCGCTTGACCATGCGGCCTTCACCGAGACGGAGCAACTTATCGAGCACGCTATTTCCCCTGTGGGTTGATGAATAGTGTCGGCCGGTCGACGCGTCCGACCAATCCGGTCGCCGCGCACCTACCTGCCGCTAATCCATCGTAGGCGACCGAAAGAAATCGCTGCCTGAAAGTGTCCTGCGGGGCGCGCCCGCGCATGCAGCGAGCCCCCGGCTTCTCGGCCGGGGGCTCGCGCAGGGGCGGCCGGCTCAGGCCAGCCGGATGAGTCCGTAGTCGTAGGCGTGCCGGCGGTACACCACCGAGGGCCGATCGGATTCCTTGTCATGGAACAGGAAGAAGTCGTGCCCGACGAGTTCCATCTCGTAGAGAGCGTCGTCGATGCTCATGGGCGTGGCTTCATGCTCTTTGGTGCGCACGATGCGTCCGGGTTCATGGTCGGGTTCGACGGCGAACGGATCCTGCGGTGCGGGTTCGTCGACTGCTGCCAGCTCCGCGGTGGCCTCGTGTACCGAGACGGGCGTCTTGTCCCCGTAGTGGATCTTGCGACGATCCTTGCTGCGGCGCAGTCGTGCTTCGAGTTTGCTTGCTGCCGACTCCAGGGCCGCGTAGAAGCTGTCGGCGCAGGCCTCGCCGCGCACCACCGGGCCGCGTCCGCGGGCGGTGATCTCGACATGCTGACAGTTCTTGCGCTGGCGCCGGTTCTTCTCATGGTCGAGTTCGACGTCGAACAGGTAGATGGTCCTGTCGAAACGCTCCAACCGCGACAATTTCTCGGCGACGTACACTCGGAAATGGTCGGGAACCTCGACGTTGCGGCCCTTGACGACGACGTCGGCGTTGAGCACCGGCGCTTCCGTCGACTGGTCGCGGTCTTCGAGGACCATGGTGGAGTTGGTGGTTTCCACGGAATTAGTTGACATGCTTGACAACTCGTTTCTGTCGGAAGTCGCACGCGCGTCGCGTGCCCGGATCGTCACAAATACGCCGTCGGCACGTTGCATGTCGCTGCGCCCGCCGGCGTCAGGTGTCGGGTAATCACCTCCAACCGCACTAGGGCAGTCCCGGTACCGCACGGGCGCCCTACCGGGTGCCGCCGTGAGAAACACGGGTTATTGGACCCGACGGTAGTCCGTGTTCACCTGACTGTGCCACCAATTTCGCAGACCTGTTTTGAAGTCTTCATCTCCCAGCAATAGTGCGGGCAGTTTTCCCGCCGCTTTCATGCATCGGACAGCGCCAGCACCGCGTGCACCTCCACCCCGGCTGTTTGCAGGGCCCGTACCGACTCACAGGCGGTCGCACCCGTGGTGACGACGTCGTCGACCACCACGGCGGGCCCGGACACCGGCCGTCGCATCCGCACCCGGCCGGCCAGATTGCGCTGCCGGTCCGCGCTGGACAGGCCCACGGAGTCCCGGGCGAAACCGGTCAGGCGCAGCGCCGGAACCACGGAGATACCGGGCAGATCCGCGGCCGCCGCGACGGCCACCCGGGCCACGGGGTCTCCACCGCGCCTGCGTGCGGCCATCCGCCGGGTCGGGGCTGGGACCAGGGTCAGCGGCGTGCCGAGCAGTCCCCAGCCGAGCAGCCGGGCCAGTCCGGCCTGCAGGGCCCCGGCCAGCGGGGCGACCAGATCGGCCCGGCCGTGTTCCTTGACCGCAACGATCGCCTGCCGGCGGGCCGCGGCGTACCGCCCCAGCGACAGCACCGGAACCCCGGGGTCCAGGCGCGGTGTCACCAGCCGGGGTTCGGCTGCGCCGGCGGCCAGCAGCCCCGCACAGGTCGGGCACCACCGCGTCGACGGCGCAGCACAGCCGCCGCACTCCAGCGGGAGGATGAGGTCCAGCAGCATGGCCGAAGTCTGCGCCGCACCTCCGACATTGCCGGCCTCCAACCGTGGCGAAACTCGCGTACCCGGGGTGAATCCGCCGGCGGGAACACCGGGTACGCGAGTTTCGCCGGCATGCAGGCGTCTACCGTTGCCATTACGGTTACCATTTCGGCATGTTCACGGGTAAGCAGGCCATCGTCACCGGCGCAGGATCCGGGATCGGCGCCGCCCTGTGCCGCGCCCTGTCCGCGGCGGGCGCCGAGGTGGTGTGCACCGACATCGACGCGGCCGCGGCGGCACGCACCGCCGAACCCCTCGGCGCCCGGTGGCGCCGGCTCGACGTCGCCGATGCCGCCGCGGTCGCCGAATGTGTCGACGAGGTGGTCGACCGTGCCGGACGCATCGACCTGATGTTCAACAACGCCGGGATCACCTGGGGCGGTGACACCGAACTGCTGACCCTGGACCAGTGGAACGCGATCATCGACGTCAACATCCGCGGTGTCGTGCACGGTGTGGCGGCCGCCTACCCGGCGATGGT
Organism: Mycolicibacterium frederiksbergense; assembly: GCA_030499155.1. GTDB lineage: Bacteria > Actinomycetota > Actinomycetes > Mycobacteriales > Mycobacteriaceae > Mycobacterium > Mycobacterium frederiksbergense_A. The sequence goes on from JAUKNU010000001.1 coordinate 5,899,716, forward strand.
GAAACAGGGCCACGGCCACATCGTGAACACCGCGTCGATGGCGGGACTGGCCGCCGCCGGGCAGATCACCAGCTATGTGATGAGCAAGCATGCCGTCGTGGGGCTGTCCCTGGCGCTACGGTCCGAGGCCGCCGGGCGCGGGGTCGGGGTGCTCGCCATCTGTCCGACCGCCGTCGAAACGCCGATCCTGGACAAGGGCGCCGTCGGCGGGTTCGTCGGCCGCGATTTCTACCGGATGGGACAGCGCAGCGCGACGTTCGTCTCGGCCGACGACCTGGCCGCGGACACCCTGCGGGCCATCGAACGCAACAAGGCGCTGCTGGTCTGGCCACGGCAGGCGCGCATGGCGTGGCGATTCGCCCGCTACGCGCCGGGGCTGCTACAGCGCATGTCGATCGGGTTCGTCGCCAAACAGCGTGCGGCGCAGGGTTAGCGCAGCAGGGCTTTCCCCGTCGCTTCGCTCGCCCCAGGATCAGCCCGGTAGCACCGGCAGCGCGCCGGCGATCATCAACGGCCGCACCTCCGACCAGGCGAGGTCATCGTCGGCGGCCGAACCGGACAGCTGCAACACCCCGCGCCGGTCCGCGACGTACACCGTCGACGGGTTCGCCGCCACCACCGTCACCGGGCCGGCCAGGTTCCCGCTGGGCCCGTCGGAGTTCACGCCGTCGAGGTTGACGTAGGACACCGGATGGGCACCGTCGGTGCGGGTGACCACGATGTCATCGCCGGTGCGCCAGGACAGTGAGACCGCTGTGGTCCCCAGCCCGAAGCCGAGCCGGCGCGGGTAGGTCAGCGCGTACCCGCCGCCGGGCGTCTGCTCCACCCCGGCCAGGATCACCCGCCCGTCGATCACCATGGCCGCCCGGGTGCCGTCGCGGGACAGCTGCAACTCGGTGATGGCGCCGGGGAACCTGGCCGACAGCGCAGTCGAGTCCACCGGGATGCGGGCGGGCTGCCCCGATGCGTCCTGCAGCACCCGGACCACGTTGACGCCGTCGACCACGATCCAGATGGCATCGTCGAGCGACCAGCTGGGCCGGGTCAGGGTGCGCCCGTCCAGGGCCTGGCCGGCGGCACCGCCGATCGGGCCGATCCACAACGAGGACGCCATATCCGGCGCGCCGCGCCGCAACACCATCACCGAGGCCACTTCCTGCCCGGAACGCGACAGCGCCGCCGACACCTGATCGGGCATCTGCCCGAACGGGCCCGGGACCCGGGGCGCCCGCTGGCCGTCCAGCGACACCAGCGATCCACCCACCAGGGCGTGCAGGCCCGCGCCTGCGCCGTCGGCGGCACCCGGATCGGTGGCCGCCACATCGGCGGTGTCCCAGCCCTCGGCGAAGCGGTCGTCCAGCGCCGCGCCGTCCACATTGATCACGTACGGGCCGTTGATCCCGGACCGCGACAGCGTCCAGATGATCTGCGCGGCAAGCAGTTGACGGGTGTGCGGATCGGTCGTCGACAGATTCTCCAGCTCGATGCGGGCACCGCCGTAGCCGCGGCCCACCCCGGTCTTGCCGCCGTCGGCGCGGGTCACGGGGCCGCGCAGCCGCAGGGGTGCGGCCAGCAGGTTGCGCACGGTACGCGCCATCTCGGGTCGCGGTCCGGTGATCAGCTTGCTCATCAGCTCGGTGGCCAGCTGATCGGAATCGGCGACCGCGACATAGCGGGGATCGGGCACCACGGTGTTTCCGGTGGGGTCGGTGAAGTAGAGGGTGTTGCGTTTGTAGGTCTGCTGAAACTGCTGCCAGTCCAGGAAGACTCCGTTGGGCAGCCGGTCGATGCGCCAGCCTCCGGGGGTCTTCACCAGTTCGATCGGCCCGGGGTCCGGCAGTGCCCCTTCGGCCGTCTCGAACACCCCGAGCTCGGAGAGCGAGCCGAGGATGTCGGCCTGCATGCTCACCGTGACCAGGTCGGGCCGACGCGTCTCGGTGAAGACGACGCGGTCGATCAACAGCGCGCTGCCGGCGTCATCCCAGCCCCGCGAGGCGGATTCGGTGAGGAACTGCCGGGCGGCCAGGTGCCGGTTGGCGGGATCGGCGGTGGCCTTGAGGAATTCGCGCAACAGCACGTCGGGCTCCATGCCGGGCGTCGGCGTGGGCAGGCTCGGCGGCGCGGGCCGGTCGACGGTCCCGATCGCTTGCGGCGCAGAGGAACTCGGCACTCCGGCGCAGCCGGCGGTGCTGACGGCAAGCACGGTGGCCACGGCCAGGCAGAAGGCCCTCACGGCGGGTGTCATACCCCCTCCGACTCACGGTCGCGCCGGAGCGCGGGATCCTTGACCCGCGCCTGCGGTCCGGTGGATGAACCCGACAGCCCGGGCGGCTTGAGCGGCAACGGACTCGTGGTGACCTTGTGGCCGCGCACCAGCGGCAGGGTCAGCCGGAAACAGGCGCCCTTGCCGGGCTCACCCCACGCCTCCAGGCGACCCTGGTGCAGCCGGGCGTCCTCGATGCTGATGGCCAGCCCCAGTCCGGTGCCCCCGGAGCGGCGCACCCGCGACGGATCGGAGCGCCAGAACCGGCTGAACACCAGTTTCTCCTCGCCGGGGCGCAGCCCGACACCGTGATCACGGACCGTGACGGCGACGGTGTCCTCGTCGGCGGCCATCCGGATCTCCACCGACTTGCGTTCGGCATGGTCGACGGCGTTGGCGATCAGGTTGCGCAGGATGCGTTCCACCCGGCGCGGATCGACCTCGGCGATCACCCCGTCGGTCGGCATGTCGACATCGAGCTGCACGCCGGCGTCGGCCGCGAGGTGACCGACGTTGTCCAGGGCGCTCTGCACGGTGGAGCGCAGATCGACCGCCTCCACCGCCAGCTCCGCGACACCGGCATCGTGGCGCGAGATCTCCAGCAGGTCGGCCAGCAGCGTCTCGAAGCGGTCGAGCTCGTTGACCATCAGTTCGGTCGAGCGGCGCAACGCCGGATCCAGATCGTCGCTGTGGTCATAGATCAGGTCGGCGGCCATCCGCACCGTGGTCAGCGGGGTACGCAGCTCATGGCTGACATCGGAGGTGAAGCGGCGCTGCAGGTTTCCGAACTCTTCGAGCTGGGTGATCTGACGGGACAGACTCTCGGCCATGTCGTTGAAGGAGACCGCCAGCCGCGCCATGTCGTCCTCACCGCGCACCGGCATGCGTTCGGTGAGATGCCCCTCGGCGAAGCGTTCGGCGATCCGGGATGCCGAGCGCACCGGCAACACGATCTGGCGGGCCACCAGCAGCGCGATCGCCGCCAGCAGTCCGAGCAGCACGATGCCGCCGGTGGCCATCGTGCCGCGCACCAGGGCGATGGTGGATTCCTCGTTGTTCAGCGGGAAGATCAGGTACAGCTCAAGATTGGTGACCGACGAGGTGCTGGGGCTTCCGACGATCAGGGCGGGCCCGGAGAACCCGTCGGTGTGCACGGTCGCGTACTGGTAGCTGACCTGCCCGGCCTGCACGAAGTCGCGCAGCGCGTCGGGCACCTGCTGGACCGGGCCCGCGGCGGTGGCCGCGCGGGGACCGTCGCCGGGGACGACGAGCACCGCGTCATAGGCGCCGGCGAGTCCCGGCCCGGAGTCGGCCTTGCGATCGATGAGGGTGTTGCGGGCCAGTTGCAGGCTGCTGTCCAGCGAACGGGTCTCCTCGCCGCCGACGATGCCGCCGACCGTGTCGCGGGCGCGCTCGATCTCCTCGGTGGCGGCGCGCACCTTGACTTCCAGGATGCGGTCGGTGATCTGGCTGGTCAGCACGAAGCCGAGCACCAGGATGACCGCGAGCGAGAGCCCCAGCGTCAGGGACACCACCCGCAACTGCAGGGACCGGCGCCAGGCGTAGCTGACCGCACGGCCCACCGCGCCCAGCCCGCGCAACATCGGGGACGGGCCTCGGAAACGGCTGCGGACCCGGCGTCGCGTACCCCAGATCACGAGCGCCGCCCGACCGCGGGCCCACCGATCACGGAGGTCCGGCCTTGTATCCCACTCCTCGAACGGTCAACACCACCTGCGGGTTCTCCGGGTCGGTCTCGACCTTGGCCCGGAGTCGCTGGACATGCACGTTCACCAACCGGGTGTCCGCGGGATGCCGGTAGCCCCACACCTGCTCGAGCAGCACATCACGAGTGAACACCTGGCGCGGTTTGCGCGCCAGTGCCACCAGCAGGTCGAACTCCAGCGGTGTCAGCGAAATCTGCTCACCGGCGCGGGTGACCTTGTGCGCGGGCACATCGATCTCGATGTCATGGATGGACAGCATCTCGGCGGGCTCGTCGTCGTTGCGCCGCAATCGGGCCCGCACCCGAGCCACCAGTTCCTTCGGCTTGAACGGCTTCATCACGTAGTCGTCGGCGCCGGATTCCAGCCCGAGCACCACGTCGACGGTGTCGGTCTTGGCGGTCAGCATCACGATCGGCACGCCGGAGTCGGCACGCAGCACGCGGCACACGTCGATTCCGTTCATGCCCGGCAGCATCAGGTCGAGCAGCACCAGATCGGGCCGCAATTCGCGGACGGCGGTCAGCGCCTGGCTGCCGTCTCCGATGACAGCGGTGTCGAAGCCCTCCCCGCGCAGCACGATGGTGAGCATCTCAGCCAGCGAGGGATCGTCATCGACGACCAGGATCCGTTGCCTCATGGTGACCATGGTGTCACCACAAGGCGACAAAACCGGGGTGCCACGCGGGTGTCTCGGGGTTATCCACCGAGCGTCGTCACGCCTGGAGCTGCGCGGCAAGCTCCGCCGGGTCGGCATCCGGGGGCACGACCACCCACGCGCCCGCCCAGTTCGCGGCCGCCAGGCCGGCGTAGGCCGCGGCGGTCCGCTGCTGCAGGCCGCGGTCGCGTTCATACGCGTCGCGCGCCCGGTCGGCCTCCTGCTCGGCACGGTGGCGCGCACGCCGATCGGCCAGCGCAGGCGAAACATCGAGCAGCAGTTGACAATCCGGCTTGGGCAACGCGAACCTGCCGAACTCCAGGGCGTACACCCAGTCGACGACCTCGCCGTCGACGCCCTGATTCAGGCGGGCCGCGCTGTAGGCGGCGTTGGAGGCGACGTAGCGGTCCAGGATCAGGATGTCGTGGCCGGCCGTCAGCCGCTCGAGGTCGCCCTTCGCCCCGGAGCGGTCCAGCGCGAACAGCGTCGCCATCGCGTACACCGAATCGGTGAGATCACCATGCTGCCCGTGGAGCGCCTCGGCGGCCAGGTCGGCGTGCACCGATGCACCGTAGCGCGGGAAGGCCAGGGTGGCGACCGACTTCCCGTCGGCTTCGAAAGCCGCGCGCAGCCCCTCGGTCAACGTGCGCTTGCCTGCGCCGTCCAGGCCTTCGATCACAATCAGCACGCTGCGAGCCTAAGCGCCGGTCATCCAGCCCAGCACTGTCAGGCCCACGATGGCGATCAGCAGCACCGGACCGGTGACGCCGGCCAGACTCGGCGCGCCGACGGCGGTGACCAGACCGGCGATGACGGCCACGGCCAGGAATGCAAGACGCACGCCGAGGAGTAACTGTTTGCCCAGCACCACTCGCAGTGCCGGTGCGGGCACCGTACGGAAGGTCCAGACGATCGCGGTGATCAACGGCAGCGTCAGCATGACGGCGAGCACTCGGGGCAACAAGGACGGCAATCCCTCATCATACATCGCCCCCACCACGATCAGTGCCGCGGCCAGCAGCACCACCGACGCCGTCGCCCAGCGCAGTACCCGGGTGAGAGCCAGGGTGATGTTGCCCAGCGCCAACTCTGCCAGGCCGGGGTCCAGCCGACCGGCCTCCAGCAGCCCGCGCACCGCCTTGGTGATGGTGCCCATCCCCAGTCTGCCGACCGCCAGATTGTGCACCGCCAGCGCATGTTCGGGCTGCAGGTGCAACGCCTGCAGGTAGTCGGCCTCGGCTGCCTGGGCACCCGACAGGGCGCGCCGCAGATCCCCGCGCAGCACGAGCGCATCCGGGAAGGCCGGACTCAACCGCAGCGCCGCATCGACGACCGCCAACGCCTCGCCATCGCGCCCGCACTCGCGCAGCAGGCTGGCGTAGGTGTAGTGCGCCAGCGGGGAATCGGGATGAGCGGTGGCCGTCTGCCAGGCCAGGGTCAGTGCCTCGGCCACCCGGCCCTGTCCGTACAGCGCAAGCGCCTGTGCTCCCGCCGCGGCGACATCGCCCGACATATCCCCTCCTCGACAGGCGTGCACAAGGTGGCGGGTGATCACCCCGATCCCGCCACCGACGTCAGGTTCGACCCTAGAACCGCCCGCAGTTCGGTGCCGTCGGCACCCCGTTGAACCGGTCGGCGACCCACTGCAAGGCCGGCTCACCGTCGACCGCCATCGGCAGCGCGTGGTTGATCACCAGTTTGTTGAAGATCGGTGGACCCTCGTTGGTGCGGAACTCGATGTCACTGCCCTTGGCGCACCAGTCCTTGCCGAGTTGCACCACCGGCGCGTAGGGCACCAGCGGGTCATAGCGGTTGCTGTTGAGCAGCACCGGGGCATTGGGTTTCAGCGTGCCGAGCTTCTGCAGATCGAAGATTCCGCGGAACTGCGGGTCGTTCAACAGCTCCGGGATCGGATGGTTGAAGTAGGGCTGCAGGTGCCGGAACATGAACTTCGTGACCGTCTCCCCGACACACTGATCCTTGGTCTTGTCGACGAAGTCCATCCCGCGCGGGGTGAGCAGCGCCCGGATCTTGGGTGCGGCCTCCGGGTAGCCCTGCATGACGCTGTTGAGCGCGTAGCCGATGACCCCGACCAGCGCGCTGCCGTCGGCGTACGGGATCAGGTCGACAAGGTCGGCGGGCGGGGCGCCCGCGTAGGTGCCGACGACATTGAGTTCGGGGGCGTAGGCCGACGCCAGTTCGGCGGCCGAACCGGCTGCCCCGCCGCCCTGCGAGTAGCCCCAGAAGGCAACGGGCCCACCGGGTGTCAGCGACGTGCCCGGCAACTTGCCGGCGGCTCGCGCCGCGTCGAGCATGGCGTGCCCCTGGGACAGCCGGTTGACATAGGTGTGCGTCGTACCGATGGTGCCCAGACCCTCGTAGTCGGTCATGAGGACCGCAAACCCGCGGTTCACCATGGTGTTCACGAACCCGGACTCGTAGTTGACCATGATGTCCAGATATGGCGACCAGTGGATGCCCTGGTTGAACTGCCGCGACGGTGCGCACTGGTCGCCCTGACCCTGCGTGCCGGGACCGAACACGATCAGCGGGCGCGGGCCCTGCCCCGGCCAGGCGTTGAACGGCTCGAAGTAGGTGCCGGTCACCACATTCGGATTGCCTCGGCCGTCGGTGCTGCGGTACATGACGCGCGTGCCAGTGGCATTGAGCCTGCCGACCTGACCGGACGGCTCGATCACCAACCGGGACGGCTCGGTGCGGACGAGGTCGCCGGGCGGGACGTCCGGCAACGGATTCGGTGGTGTGTAGAACGCGGTGTATTCGTCCTCGTTGTAGTACGGATACCAGTCGTCGGCGTGCGCCAAACCAGTTGCGAGACAACCGATGACAAACCCCAAAGACACCACGACGAACACAGCCCCGGCCCGAATCACTACCGGACAGTAACAAACGGATAGCCGAATGGCTACGGATTCATCACGTTCCGTTTTACCGCCGAGATGTAATGCCTACTGTCGGGATTTGCTCAGCGTTCGGATCGACCGGCAAGCAGACCATACACCAGCTACCGGAGTGTCGAACCGAACTGCTCAGTCGAGGCTGGTCGCCTGCAGCACGAGCGTGGCCGTGGCGCGGTCCAGGAACGCGTACGTGCTGGTGGAATCGGAGGAGAACGCCGCGTCGAGAAGTTCGCCGGTGAGGAACGGGCCGGGCGGCACCTCGGCCGACAGGGCGTCCTGAACTTTGGGCGCGCGACCGGTGTCGGTCGGCTCGAACTGGGTCACCATCGCTTCGGCCACAGCCGGCGACAGCGTCACGACGGCGTCCGTGAAGCGCACGTCGGCGTCGCCGGCCGCCGGGTCCCCCCACTGCAGCCAGGCCACCGAAACGGGTGCGCCGATACCGGGAAACACCGTGACCAGACCGGGGATGTCGCGATGGACCTCGGTCGGCGGGGATGGTGACTGCGCAGCCGCCACCTCCTGCGACGGCGCCGAACAGCCGATTGCCACGGCGGCACACAGTGCCGCCGTGGCAATACCGCGCAGGATCCGCACGGTGACTAGTAGCGGTAGTGCTCCGGCTTGTACGGGCCGTCGACGTCGACGCCGATGTATTCGGCCTGCTCCTTGGTGAGCTTGGTCAGCGAACCACCGAGGGCTTCGACGTGGATCTTGGCGACCTTCTCGTCGAGGTGCTTGGCGAGGCGGTACACCTCGTTGTCGTACTCGTCGTTCTTGGTCCACAGTTCGATCTGCGCGATGACCTGGTTGGAGAAGCTGTTGCTCATCACGAACGACGGGTGCCCGGTCGCGTTGCCCAGGTTCAGCAGACGACCCTCGCTCAGCACGATGATCGAGTGGCCGTCGGGGAAGATGAACTCGTCGACCTGCGGCTTGATGTTGATCCGGCGGATGTCCTTGTCACGCTCCAGGCGTGCCATCTCGATCTCGTCGTCGAAGTGGCCGATGTTGCCCAGGATCGCCTGGTGCTTCATCTTCCGCATGTGGTCGAGGGTGATGATGCCCTGATTGCCGGTCGCGGTGATGACGATGTCGGCCCAGCCGATGGCCTCTTCGACGGTCTTGACCTCGAAGCCGTCCATCAGCGCCTGCAGCGCGTTGATCGGGTCGATCTCGGTGACCGCGACGCGGGCGCCCTGGGCCTTGAGCGCCTCGGCGCAGCCCTTGCCGACGTCACCGTAGCCACAGACCAGTGCGGCCTTGCCGCCGATGAGGACGTCGGTACCGCGGTTGATGCCGTCGATCAGCGAGTGCCGGGTGCCGTACTTGTTGTCGAACTTGCTCTTGGTGACCGAGTCGTTGACGTTGATCGCCGGGAAGGACAGCTCGCCGGCGGCGGCGAACTGGTAGAGGCGCAGCACGCCAGTGGTGGTTTCCTCGGTGACGCCCTTGACCGACTCCGCGACCTTGGTCCACTTCGTCTTGTCGGCCTCGATGGACCGGCGCAGCAGGTTCAGGAACACCTTGTACTCATCGGAGTGCTCGTCGTCCTCGGGCGGCACGACGCCGGCCTTCTCGAACTCGGCGCCGCGCAGCACTAGCATGGTGGCGTCGCCACCGTCATCGAGGATCATGTTCGCCGGCTCGTTCGGCCAAGTCAGCATCTGCTCGGCGGCCCACCAGTACTCCTCCAGCGTCTCGCCCTTCCAGGCGAACACGGGGACGCCCTTGGGCTCCTCGACGGTGCCGTGCGGGCCGACGACGACGGCCGCGGCGGCGTGGTCCTGGGTGGAGAAGATGTTGCAGGACGCCCAGCGCACCTCGGCACCGAGGCTGACCAGCGTCTCGATCAGCACGGCGGTCTGGATGGTCATGTGCAGCGAGCCGGAGACCCGGGCACCCTTGAGCGGCGCGACGTCGGCGTATTCGCGGCGCAGCGCCATCAAACCGGGCATCTCGTGCTCGGCGAGGCGGATCTCCTTGCGGCCGAACTCGGCCAGTGAAAGGTCGGCGACCTTGTAGTCGATGCCGTTGCGCACGTCGACGGTCAGTTCTGGTGCAGTCATGTAGAGCCCCTTGTTACCTGGCGGCCGCCGGGCGGCGACCTGTCTTCTGCCTGTGAGTGCACGGGCCGGGCGGCCTGACATGCGTCGCGGCCGCGCACGGACTCCCGTGCCGACTCCCCCGGCCTGCGGGCTCGCGGGACAGGCGCAGCGCGCGCTCTGCCAGCCAAGGGGTCCTCGGCCAGCTTAGCGAACGATAAAGTCGCGTCGCCATCCGGACTGTTCGGCACATGGGTGTGCTGGGGTAAACCGCCTCGCCGAACGGGAGGACGGGCGGGCGATGTGATGCCCAGGGATTCGACGGGGTCTGACGAGGCGGTCTTTGCCGGCGCTGGCGGCAGCGATGACGACGCAGGGTATCGGCGCCTCGCTCAGCACTGTCGTCGCCGGCACCATCGTCAACGAATACGGCTATCCCGCTTCGCATCTGGCCGGCGGTGCGACGAGCAGCTCGCCGGTCAGGCATGATCGCGCATCACCGGGAGCCCTCGGCTGCTAGGGCGCCTCGATCACTCCGTACCGCTCTGCGAACGGCGTCATCAGCCTGGCCAGATCCATGGCCACATCGTGGTCGGCTTCCGGCGGCATGGAGACATAGCTCATCGCCAGGCGGACGATGGCGCGGGCCAGCACCCCGGCGTCCTCGTCGGAGGCCTTCATCCAGCTGTTCTGGAAGGTCTCGGTCAGCCGTTGCGAGCACCGGGTGATGATCGGACCGCTGTCGGTGGTGATGATCTGCAGCAGATCGGGCTTGGCTTCCCCGTTGAGCAGTGATATCACCAGTGGATCGGAGGCGGATTCCATGAAAAAGGCCCGGAAGCCCTCCAGGAAAGCCTCATAGACGCGGCCGATGTTGTTGTTGATCGCGGCGTCGACGGCGTTGACCAGCCGATCGGCCAGTCGCAGCGCGTACCCCTCGGCCAGACCCTGCCGCGATCCGAACTCGTTGTAGATGGTCTGCCGGCTGATACCGGCCGCCCGCGCCACATCGGTGAGGGTGATCGAGGACCAGTCCCGGATCAGCAGCATGTCTCGCATGCCGTCGAGGATCGAGTCCCGCAACAGCACCCGCGAAGCCTCGGCGTAGGGCACGCGCTGCGCCGCACGACGGGGCGAGGGTGCGCTCATAGCCGCGACCCTATAGCTTCGCGGGGCTCTTGCGGCGAGTGTCACGGCCGCGCGACCTCGATCATCTCGAAATCGGTTTTGGCCGCGCCACAGTCCGGGCAGCTCCAGTCCTCGGGGATGTCATCCCATCGGGTGCCCGGGGCGATCCCGTCTTCCGGCCAGCCCTTGGCCTCGTCGTACTCGAATCCACACTGCACGCAGACGAACAGCTTGTAGTCCATGGTTGAGCATCCTCTCTGATTCCGGCGGTTCTATTTCCGTCGCTTCACTCGGCGTGCACCTCGAAGTCGACCTTCTCGCGCACCGCACAGTCCGGACAGGGCCAGTCGTCGGGAATGTCGGCCCACCCCGTTCCAGGCGGAAAGCCTTCGCGCGGAGCACCTTTGGCCTCGTCGTAGACAAAATCGCAACCGGGGCAGCGGTAGGCGCTCACCGGTCGGCCCCATACTTGGCCAGCACCTTGTCGCGCATCCGCGGGTGGATGTTCACCCTGGTGATATCGCCGTCGTAGTGGGCCAGCACCCGGTGATCCATCACCTTGCGCCACAGCGGCGGGAAGTAGGTCAGTCCGACCATCGATGCGTAGCCGCTGGGCAGGTTCGGCGCGCCCGCCATGCTGCGCAGCGTCTGGTAGCGACGCGTCGGGTTGGCGTGGTGATCGCTGTGCCGCTGCAGGTGATAGAGGAACAGATTGGTCACGATGTGGTCGGAGTTCCAGCTGTGCTCGGGAGCGCAGCGTTCGTAGCGGCCGCCGGCGGTCTTCTGCCGGAGCAGACCGTAGTGCTCCAGGTAGTTCACCGTCTCCAGCAGCGAGAAGCCGAAGACCACGGAGATGACGACGTAGGGAAGGACGCCGACACCGAAGAAGGCGATGATCGCGCCGTAGAGCACCACCGACATCGCCCAGGCGTTGAGCACATCGTTGGACCAGTGCCACGTACTCTTGCCGGCGCGCTCGAGGCGCTTGGCCTCCAGCTCCCACGAGGATTTCAGCCCGCCCCACACGCTGCGCGGCAGGAACTCCCAGAAGGTCTCGCCGAAACGTGCGGACGCGGGATCCTCCGGGGTGGCCACCCGGACGTGGTGACCGCGGTTGTGCTCGATGAAGAAGTGCCCGTAGCAGGTCTGCGCGAGGGTGATCTTGCCCAGCCAGCGCTCGATGGACTCCTTCTTGTGGCCCATCTCGTGCGCGGTGTTGATGCCGACACCACCCATCATGCCGACCGACAGCGCCAGACCGATCTTCGCGGGCCAGCCCAGCGACCCGTCGAAACCGAGCCAGCTCAGATCCGACGCGGTGAACAGATAGGCGCCCAGCACCAGAGTCAGGTACTGGAACGGGATGAAGCTGTAGGTGCAGTAGCGGTAGTACTTGTCGTTCTCCAACCGCTCCATCAGCTCATCGGGCGGGTTCTCGCCGTCGGGCCCGAACCGTCGGTCCAGCAGGGGCAGCACGATGTAGACCAGGATCGGCCCGATCCAGAACGGCACCTGTGCGGCCGCATGCCAACCGAACTGGTTGAGCGCCCACACGATCGGCAGCATCACCAGCACCGCCGTGGGCACGATCAGCCCCATCAACCAGAGATAACGCTTGCGGTCCCGCCATTCGACCGCCGGCGCATTCTGCCCATCCACATCGATCTGCGATGTCATCTGCCACCTCCTGTGAGTGCCATCACTACTGCTGTTGACTATAGAGCGGGCTTTGTCCGATGTCTATACATTGGCGGTTGTTTTGTAAACGTATTTCAAGATATGCGATGACAGGTGTGAGCGGTGCCACATTGGGTACCTGCGTGCGATGGAGACTCACGCAATAGTCATCGGGGCGAGCCTGGCGGGGTTGTGCGCAGCGCGGGTGCTGTCCGACCACTTCGACCGGGTGACGATCTACGAGCGTGACGAGTTGCCCGACGGGCCGGCCACCCGCACGGCCGTGCCGCAGGGCAAGCACGTACACCTGCTGATGGCCCGCGGCGCCGCGGAGTTCGAGGGCCTGTTTCCCGGACTGCTCGACGGTATGGTCGCCACGGGTGTGCCGAAGCTGGACAACCGGCCCGACTGCATCCACTTCGGCGCGGCAGGGCACGTGCTCGGCACCAACAGGACGCTGAAGCGCGAATTCACCACGTACGTGCCCAGCCGGCCGCATCTGGAATGGCACATCCGCAAGCGTGCGCTCGCCATCCCGAACGTCGAACTGGTGCCGACCAGCGTGTCCGAGCCGAGCTACGATCCGGCCGAGGAACGGGTGACCGGGGTACTCCTGGAGGCCGGGGACGAGTCGAGCGCGGTCCCCGCCGACCTCGTCGTCGACGCCACCGGCCGCGGCACGCGCCTACCGGTGTGGTTGGACCAGTGGGGATTCGACCGCCCGGCCGAGGACACCGTGGACGTGGGCATCGACTACGCGACGCATCAGGTACACATCCCCGACGGCCTCATCGAGGAGAAGGTGGTGGTCGCCGGGGCCTCCCACGACCATCCCGTCGGCCTCGGCATGCTGCTCTACGAGGACGGCAACTGGGCGGTGACGACATTCGGGACCGGTAAGGCCATCCCGCCGCAGAACATCGGCGAGATCTACGAACTGGCCGACGTCATGCTGCCGGAACATCTCAGCGCCGCGCTGCGCAGCGGGACCCCCCTGGGCGGGATGGCCTTCCACAAGTACCCGACCAGCCGCTGGCGGCGGTATGACCGGATGACGCGATTTCCCGCCGGGATCATCCCGTTCGGCGACGCGGTGGTGAGCTTCAATCCCACCTACGGCCAGGGCATGACCATGACCTCGATCCAGGCGGGCAACCTGCGGGCGGTCCTGGAGGCCGGGCACACCGACATCGCCGGGCGACTGTCGCGGGCGACCAAGCAGACGACATGGCCGGTCTGGACGATGAACGCCATCGGCGACCTGGCCCTGCACAACGCCACCGCGGACAACGTGCCGTGGTGGTACGTCAAGGTCGGCACGTTGTTCGACCAGTTCCTCGGCGCGGCGGAGACGGAAGCCGATCTGGCCGAATGGTTCCTGCGCCGCTTCAGTCTGCTGGACAGCCTGTACATGGTTCCCGACGCCCGGACGCTCGGACGGACCATCCGGCACAACATGGGTCTGCTGATCAGCGAGAAGATCCGGGCCCGGCGCGCGGCACCGGACCTTGACGCCGTCGCGGCCGGCTAGATCCCGACGGTGGTGCGGAACAGCTCGCTCGGCCGGTCCGCGACCAGCCGGATGGGCCCGTCGTCGGCGGCCACCCAGGCGGCGGCGCCGCGCACCAGGGTGACCGCGCCGGACTTGGCGCGCACCTGCACCTCGCCCTCGGTACACAGCAGCACCTGCGGCCCATCGTGTTCGGCGGGCGCGTCGATCTCGTGGCCTACCCGGTCACCGGTCACCTGCAGCACCGACACCGCAAACTCCGGCGCCGGGGTGTCATAGACCAGTTCCGCCCCGCCGCGGATCGGTCGCGGCAGGATCACCGAGTCATCGGCGGGCGTGAAATCCAGCACTCGCAGCAGTTCGGGCACGTCCACGTGCTTGGGCGTCAACCCGCCGCGCAGGACATTGTCCGAGTTCGCCATCACCTCGACGCCGACCCCGTGCAGGTAGGCGTGCAGGTTGCCGGCCGGCAGATAGATGCCTTCACCGGGTTGCAACGTGATGCGGTTCAGCAGCATCGCGGCCAGCACCCCGGCATCGCCGGGATAACGTTCGCCCAGTTCCAGAATTGTCTTCGCCTCGGCCTGAAAGGTCGTTTCACCCGACCGGATGTAGTTGATCGCGCCGTCGAGCACCGCGGGCACCAGCACGTCGAGTGACGGCTGCGGCGCGGTGATCCAGGTGGTGAACAGGGCGCGCAACCCGTCGGCGTCGGACTGACCGGTGAGCAGCGCGATGTAGGCATCCAGCTCGGGCACCGCCAGCGCACGCATGAATTCCGCGCTGCGGGCCGCCGGCCGGAAGCCCGCCAGCGCCTCGAACTGCCCCAGCGCGACGATCAATTCCGGCTTGTGGCTGGCATCCCGGTAGTTGCGGGTCGGCGCCGTCACCGGAATACCGAGGCGCTCTTCGCGTTCGAATCCGTGCACCGCCTGCTGGCTGCTCGGATGAGCCTGCAGCGACAGCGGTTCGTCGGCGGCCAGCACCTTGGCCAGAAACGGCAGCGCATCACCGAACCGGGCCCGTGAACCCGCGCCGAGCTGCCCCTCGGGGTCCGTACCGATCATGTCCAGCAGCGAGCGCTCACCGTCATCGGTCACACAATGCGCCGAATCGCCGGGATGCGCGCCCAGCCACAGCTCCGCCTCGGGATGTTGTGTGGGACTTTGCCTTCCGGTGAACTCGGCAATCGCTGTGCGCGACCCCCAGGCATACTTTCGGACAGCTCCTCGGAGCAGATTCACACCCTCAACCTCGCACCAGTCGTAGGTACACGGCCGTCATCTCCATGCGCACCGCCACCGTCGCCAGCTGCTGCTCGAGACGCACGCCGCCGAGCTTGGTCGCGCTGTCGGGCACATCGTCGGCGCTGACCACATCCAGGTCGGCAAAACCTTCGGTGCGGGCCACCACCACCGGTCGTTGCTCATCGGAGGTCAACACCACGGTGCGCACCCGCGACGGCAACGGGCCGTCGAGCTCCTCGTCGTGGAACAGCGCGGTCTCGTAGTCGACCGGGGCGATGTTCAGCGGGCTCAGCGCGCCCAGCGCATCGGTAAGACCGACCGCGGCCACCACCTGACGCGCCACCCGCAGCAGCACCGCCGCGCCGTGCTGGGCCAATGCCAGTGTCGCCTCGCTGTCCCCGGCCAGCACGACCTCGCGTCCGGCCAATCGCTCGGCCAGACTCTTGGCCGGGTTGGTGAACAGCTCGCGCGCCGCGCTGTTGCGCAGCGCCTCGGCGTCCAGTTCGTCGGCCAACGCCCCGATGTCCACCCGGACCGCGGTGTCGACGACCGCCAGCACCGCCACACCGGCAGCCAGATACCGGGTCAATCCGAATTCGTCGGGCACCGGCAGCCGCGGGGCCAGCACGGCTGCCCGGCCTGCCGTCACATCGCGCAGCGGTCCCTCGTGCGGTGCGACCAGCACGACCCGCGCCCCGCGGCGCACCCCGGTGGCCGCCGCCGTCACCAGCACGGGATCACCCGCGTCGGCACCGGCCACCACCACGACATCGAGCGCGCCGGTCCACGGCGGCAGCTCGGAGGCCACCACGATCGGTACCCCGCTGGCCGCCCCGAGGGCGGCCGCCAGCAGCGTGCCCGCCGCGCGGGCCGGGCCGCCGTCGGCGACCCAGATCAGCGTGCGGGGCGGGATGTCCGAGGCAAGCAGGTCCAGCGCGCCCTCATCGACGGCGGCAGCGGTGGCCCGCACCTGCGCGCCGGCCATGGCGGACGCACGCAACAGACCTTCCCTGTCGGCAGCCAGCAACCCCTCGACATCGTCGAGGTCGATGGTGGCAGCCCGGGCGGTCACGGCGCCGACTCGCCGCGCGCGGCAATCAGTTTCGCCACCTGCTCCACCACCTCGTCGACCTCTTCGGTGGTGCGGGCCTCCACGTTGAGCCGCAGCAGCGGCTCGGTGTTGGAGGTGCGCAGATTGAACCAGCGCCCGTCACCGAGATCGACGGTGACCCCGTCGAGATGATCCAGCGACTGGATACGGCTGCCGAAGGTGGTCAGCACGGAGTCCACACAGCCGGGCGCATCGGCGACGGTGAAGTTGATCTCGCCGGACTCCTCGTAGCGCTGGTAGTCGGCCATCAGTTCCGAGAGCGGGCGCTGCTGCTCGCCGAGTGCGGCCAGCACGTGCAGCGCCGCCAGCATGCCCGAGTCGGCACCCCAGAAGTCGCGGAAGTAGTAGTGCGCCGAATGCTCGCCGCCGAAGATGGCGCCGGTCTCGGCCATCAGGCCCTTGATATAGGAGTGGCCCACCCGTGAGCGCACCGCGGTGCCGCCCCGTTCGGTGATCAGTTCCGGCACCGCCCGCGAGGTGATCAGGTTGTGGATCACGGTGGCACCGATCTCGCGGCCCAGCTCTCGCCCCGCGACCAGTGCGGTCACCGCGGACGGCGAGATGGGCAGGCCCAACTCGTCGACCACGAAACAGCGGTCGGCGTCACCGTCGAAGGCCAGCCCGATATCCGCTCCGGTCGCCAGTACATGGGCCTGCAGGTCGACCAGGTTCGCCGGGTCCAGCGGGTTGGCCTCATGGTTGGGGAAGGTGCCGTCGAGCTCGAAATACAACGGCAGCACCGTGATCCCGGGAATCGCCTCGAGCACCGCGGGGGTGGTGTGCCCACCCATGCCGTTCCCGGCATCGACGGCCACCCGCAGCGGGCGCAGTGCCGACAGGTCGACCAGCGAACGCAGGAAGTCGCCGTACTCGGCGAGCACATCGCGATCGGTGATCGCGCCCGCGGCACCGTCGTGGGCGGGCACCCCGTTGATGACCTCTTGAGCGACGGTGGCCAGACCCGTTTCGCGGCCGACCGGCTTGGCGCCCGCGCGGCACAGTTTGATGCCGTTGTAGGCGGCCGGGTTGTGGCTGGCGGTGAACATCGCGCCCGGGCAGTCCAGCAGTCCCGAGGCGAAATACAGCTGATCGGTCGAGGCCAGCCCGATTCGGACCACGTCGAGCCCCTGGGCGATGACGCCCTCGGCGAACGCGTTGGACAGTGCCGGCGAACTCGCCCGCATGTCATGGCCGATCACCACGGTGTCGACGGGTCCGGCTGACCCGTTCCCCGTGTCGCTGCGCTCTCCCCCGCCGAACCCCTCGTCGCGGACCAGGCGGGCGAATGCGCCACCGACATCGCGGACGAAGGCCTCGTCGATCTGTTCTCCGACCAGGCCCCGCACGTCATAGGCCTTGATGACAGCGTGGACAGCCTCAGCGGACCGAGACATGGCTCTCCTCGCTCTCTGTGTACGGGGAATCGGGAAATGCTCTGCCCGCTCAGCCTAGTGTCTCGGCACGACGGCCGCCGCAGGTCCCGTGAGCACGCGCAAAACGGCCGACCGGAGCGCTTCCGGCGACGGGTCTGGGCGGAACTACTCGGAGTTCGGTTCCGGGTCCGGGAGCACCCGGAGGTGACCGCGACGGCGACCGTTGGGTTCCGGGCGATGCACCGGCGGGGCCATCAACGACCCCCCGGACACGCCGGTCGAGGGGTCGGAGAATCCCGCGGTCACGCCGTTCACCAGAGCCTGCACGCCTTCGCGCCCCTCCCGGACCGCGTCGGCGAGGGCGACCAGATCGTCCTCATCGGGATGAGTCGGCAGCGGCCCGGCATGGCGGACCAGCTCCCATCCACGGGGCGCGGTGATCCGACCGGCGTGTACGACACACAAATCCCAGGAATGCGGCTCGGACACGGTCGCCAGAGGTCCGACGACGGCTGTCGAGTCCGAATAGACGAAGGTCAGCGTCGCCACGGCGTAGTGCGGGCACCCGGGCCTGCAGCAGCGACGGGGAACGTTCACGCAGGGAAGATTATCGTGCGGTGACGCCGCGGGCCTCCGGACACGCGCGCGCCGCGGCGCCCGATCTCCAACCGTTACCATCTCCTGCGTGGCGCAGCGTAAGCATCGGGGATCCCGACGCGGCCGTGGCATGCGCGGATCGCTGTTGCCGCCGACGGTGCCGGGCTGGCGCAGCCGGGCCGAGCGATTCGACATGGCGGTGCTGGAGGCCTACGAGCCGATCGAGCGACGGTGGCACCAACGGGTGTCGACATTGGACGTGGCGGTCGACGAGATCCCGCGCATCGCGCCCAAGGATCCCGACAGTGTGCAGTGGCCGCCGGAGGTTGTCGCCGACGGCCCGATCGCGCTGGCCCGCCTGATCCCAGCCGGAGTAGATGTCCGCGGTAACTCCACGCGGGCACGAATTGTGTTGTTCCGCAAGCCGATCGAACGGCGCGCCAAAGACACCGACGAACTCGCCGATCTACTGCATGAGGTGCTGGTGGCTCAGGTCGCCACCTACCTGGGCGTCGAACCCAACGTCATCGACCCCTCGGCCGAGGACGGATAGCACGTTGCGACCGGCACGGCCGCAACGTGCCGCGTCAGATGATGCCGCGCTTGAGGCGGCGGCGCTCCCGCTCGGACAAGCCGCCCCAGATGCCGAAGCGCTCGTCATTGGCCAGCGCATACTCCAGGCACCGGTCCTTGACTTCGCAGCCCTGGCAGATGCGCTTGGCCTCCCGGGTCGATCCGCCCTTCTCCGGGAAGAACGCCTCAGGGTCGGTCTGCGCACACAGACCGCGTTCCTGCCACTGGTCGTCGTCCTCGAAGGACTCGGGTGCCAACTCGATACGGTCGGGCACCAAACTCAAATTCGGGCGCACAACCATTTCGCTTGCCGCCGGATCGGTAGTGGTGTGCGGTGCACTGTCCACTGAACCGAGCATCCGGTCTTCGAACCGGAGCGCGCGGTCGAAATCGACCTGCTCAAAAGACATGTTCCGCCTCCTCACCTGATTGTTTTCCCCGTTGTTGCCGATCGGGGCCCCTGCTGAATCACGGATCGCCAAACCCTCCAGCACTGCCCCAGCTATCACTATTGTGATGTCAGGCCATCCGGATTCGAACATATGATCGAATCCCGGTCTGCGGCACCGAAACCGGCGGGCGAACCACGAAATGACACTGATGTGATTAGACACGCGTTAGCTGCCACGGTCAAGCGGAATGGCCAGTTTTCATACCATCTCGTGACATAGATCCCGCGTGTCCGCGCACCGGCGTGTTCCCCACACCCCGGGTGGCCACACCGAAGGAAGCTGGCTGGCATAGGGTCTGAGGGCGTGAAGGTCACTGTTCTGGTCGGCGGCGTGGGCGGCGCCCGCTTCCTGCTGGGCGTCCAGCACCTGCTGCAACTCGGGCAGTTTGCCGACGCGGGCACCGAATCCGAAGCGCCCACTCAACACGAGCTGACTGCCGTCGTCAACGTGGGAGACGACGCCTGGATGTTCGGCGTGCGGATCTGTCCCGACCTCGACACCTGCATGTACACCCTCGGCGGCGGTATCGACCCGGAGCGTGGCTGGGGTCACCGAGACGAAACGTGGCATGCCAAGGACGAACTGGCCGCCTATGGGGTGCAGCCCGACTGGTTCGGTCTCGGCGACCGCGATCTGGCCACCCATCTGGTGCGCAGTCAGATGCTGCGCGCGGGATATCCGCTCTCTCAGGTCACCGAGGCGCTGTGCGCCCGCTGGGCTCCCGGCGCCCGACTGCTGCCGGCCACCGATGACCGCAGCGAAACCCACGTCGTCGTGACCGATCCCGACGGTGAACGCAAGGCCATCCACTTCCAGGAATGGTGGGTGCGCTACCGCGCCAAGATCGAGACACACAGCTTCGCCTTCGTCGGCTCCGACAAGGCCACCGCCGCACCCGGTGTGGCCGAGGCGATCGCCGATGCCGATGTGGTGCTGATCGCCCCGTCCAATCCGGTGGTGAGCATCGGCTCCATCCTCACCGTCGGCGGTATCCGCGGCGCGCTGCGTTCCACCTCGGCCCCCGTCATCGGCTACTCCCCCATCATCGCCGGAAAACCGTTGCGCGGGATGGCCGACGAATGCCTTTCGGTGATCGGTGTCGAATCCTCCTCGGAGGGCGTCGGAAAGCACTTCGGCGCCCGCAGCGGCGTCGGCATCCTGGACGGCTGGTTGATCGACGCGGGCGACGCCGCCACCATCGAGGGTGTCGAGGTCCGGCAGGCCCCGCTGCTCATGACCGACCCGGCCACGACCGCCGAAATGGTGCGGGCCGGACTGCAATTGGCGGGCCTGTCGCTGTGAGTGCAGAACACGGCACTGCGCAGCCCATCGAGATCATCCCGGTGACCGGGCTCGGCGAGTTCCGGCCCGGCGACAATCTGGCCGCGGCCATCGCCGGCGCGGCCGGCTGGTTGCGCGATGACGACGTGGTCGTCATCACCAGCAAGGTGCTCTCCAAGACCGAGGGCCGCATCGTCGCCGCGCCCACCGATCCCGAGCAGCGGGACATCCTGCGCCGCAAGCTCATCGATGACGAGGCCGTACGGGTACTGGCCCGCAAGGGCAAGACGCTGATCACCGAGAACGCCATCGGGTTGATCCAGGCGGCCGCCGGCGTGGACGGATCCAATATCGACGCCGCCGAACTGGCCCTGTTGCCCGTCGATCCCGATGGCAGCGCCGCGGCGATCCGGGACGGTATCGCCGCGGCGCTGGGCGTTCGGGTCGGCATCGTCGTCACCGACACGATGGGACGGGCCTGGCGCAACGGGCAGACCGATGTCGCGATCGGCGCGGCCGGGCTGACGGTTCTGCACGGCTACGCCGGCGCCCGGGACCCGCACGGCAACGAGCTCGTGGTGACCGAGATCGCGGTGGCCGACGAACTCGCCGCCGCGGCAGATCTGGTGAAGGGCAAGCTGACCGGCATCCCGGTGGCGGTGGTGCGCGGACTGCAGCTGCACGACGACGGCTCAGGAGGCCACACCCTGGTCCGCAGCGGCGAGGATGACCTGTTCTGGCTCGGCACCGCCGAGGCGATCCAACTGGGCCGCACCCAGGCACAGTTGCTGCGCCGTTCGGTGCGCCGGTTCGGCGCCGAGCCGGTCGACGCCGCGCTCATCGAGGAGTCGGTCGCCGAGGCGCTGACCGCACCGGCCCCGCATCACACCCGCCCGGTGCGCTTCGTGTGGGTGCGCGATCCGGCGACCCGGCTGCGGCTGCTCGACGCGATGAAGCGGCAATGGCATGCCGATCTGACCGCCGACGGCCGCTCCGAGGAGGATGCCGAGCGCCGCACCGGCCGCGGCCAGATCCTCTACGACGCGCCCGAGCTGATCATTCCGTTCATGGTTCCCGATGGCGCACACAGCTATCCGGATCCGCAGCGCACGGCCGCCGAGCACACCATGTTCACGGTGGCCGCGGGCGCGGCCGTGCAGGGTCTGCTGGTGGCACTGGCGGTCCGCGGGGTGGGCTCCTGCTGGATCGGTTCGACGATCTTCGCCGCCGAGATCGCCCGCCGCGAGCTGACCACCGCAGACGATTGGGAGCCGTTGGGCGCCATCGCAATCGGCTACCCCGAGGAGCCGGCCGGCCCGAAGGATCCGGCGCCCACCGAGGGGTTGCTGATCCGGCGATGAGCCTGCACGCCTCCGTCGTCGACCTGCTGTCCCGGTGGAACGCACCGGATCCCGAACAGGACGCGCTGCGCCACGCGGTGCTGGCGTTCGTGCTGGCCCGGCCCGACGCCTGCGCGCGGTCCTGCGAGCCGGGCCATGTCACGGCCTCGGCACTGGTGCTCGATCACCGCGGCGAGCACGCGCTGCTCACCCTGCACCCGCGCGTCGGCCGCTGGCTGCAGTTGGGCGGGCACTGCGAGGACTCCGACGGCGACATCACCGCGGCGGCACTGCGTGAGGCCACCGAGGAGTCCGGTATCGACGGGCTGCGCATCGACCCGGAAATGGCTGCGCTGCATGTACATCCACTGACCTGCTCGCTCGGCCTGCCCACCCGTCACCTGGACCTGCAGTTCGTCGTGCACGCACCGGCCGGCACCGACTTCGTGCGCAGCGAGGAGTCGCTGGATCTGCGCTGGTGGCCGCTGGAGGCAATGCCGCGGGATGACCCGGCACTGCTGGCGCTGGCCCGCGCAGCCCGCACGGCCTAGCCGGGAACTCAGCACTCCACGACGTTGAGCGCCAGCCCGCCCTGCGCGGTCTCCTTGTACTTGTCGAGCATGTCGATCCCGGTCTCCCGCATGGTCTTCACCGCATCGTCGAGCGACACCCGGTGATGTCCATCGCCGCGCAGCGCCATGCGGGCGGCGGTGATCGCCTTGACCGCGGCGACGGCGTTGCGCTCGATGCACGGGATCTGCACCAGCCCGCCGACGGGGTCACACGTCAGACCCAGGTTGTGCTCGATGCCGATCTCGGCCGCATTCTCGACCTGCTCGGGTGTGCCGCCGAGGACTTCGGCCAGACCGGCGGCCGCCATGGCGCAGGCCGACCCGACCTCGCCCTGGCAGCCGACCTCGGCACCGCTGATCGAGGCGTTTTCCTTGATGATCGAACCGATCGCGGCTGCGGTCAGCAGAAACCGGACCACGCCGTCGTCGTCGGCCCCGGCGACGAACTCGCTGTAGTAGTGCAGCACGGCCGGGATGATGCCCGCGGCGCCGTTGGTGGGTGCCGTCACCACGCGGCCGCCGGCGGCGTTCTGCTCGTTGACCGCCAGGGCGTAGGTGGTGACATGGTCCATGGCGGACCAGGGGTCGGCATCTGACGGCGCGGCCAGATACGCGGCCTGATCGGCGGCCCGTCGTCGTACATGCAGACCCCCGGGCAGCACTCCGCGGGTGGCGCAACCCTGCGCGACGCATTGGCGCATCACCGACCAGATCCGCAGCAGCTCCGTGCGGACATCGGCCGAGGGGCGCAGGGTGTCCTCGTTGGCGCGGGCGATGCCGCTGATCGCCAGACCGGTCTGCGCTGCCAGGCGCAGCAGATCAACGCCGCTGCCGAACGGATACGGAATCGTGGGGCGCGAGCCGCTTTCGGGACCGGCGTCGTGATCATCGGTGATGAAACCGCCGCCGATCGAGAAATAGACGCGCTCGGCGAGAATCGCGCCATCGGCGCCGAAAGCACTGAACCGCATGGCATTCGAGTGGGCACCGACGCGCTTGCGGGGCTGCAGCACGATATCGTCGTCGGGCCGAAACCCGATGGTGTGCCTGCCGAGTATCGACAGGGTGGAGCTGTCGCGGATACCGGTGAGCACGGCGGGCACCCGTTGCGGGTCGACCTGCTCGGGTAGTTCCCCGAGCAGGCCGAGTTGCAGCGCGGTGATGGTGCCATGTCCCTCGCCGGTGGCCCCGAGCGAACCGAACAGCTCGATCGCCACCCGGCCGGTCTCCCCCAGCACACCCGATGTCAGCAGCAGATCCGCGAATCGGCGGGCGGCGATCATCGGGCCCACGGTGTGTGAGCTCGACGGGCCGATCCCGATCTTGAAGAGCTCGAAAACGCTGTAGGTCATCGGGGGCTCCTCGCCGTGGTGACAGGGACGAGTTCTACTCTGCCGCAGAAACGGATCGGCCGCGCACGACATTGACGCCGAATACCGCCGCTCCGATCGCCAGCCAGACCAGGCCGCCGATCTTGGCCATCGGGTCGGCGTTGACGAGCACGTAGCCGATGATCGTCAATCCCAGGGCCGGAACCACCAGGTGCAGCAGGTAGTTCTTGGATTTCTGCCGCACCAGGTAGTACCACGCCACCGAGATGTGCAGTAGGCAGAACCCGAACAGTGCGCCGAAGTTCACCAGTGACGAGATCAGGGCGATCTGACCGACGAAGAACAGCACCAGCACGATGCTGAGCGCACTGACCACCAGGATGGCGGCCATCGGCACCTGTCGCGCGCTGATCCTGGACAGGAAGGACGGCAGCTGGCGGTCCCTGCTCATCGAGTAGAGCAACCGGCTGGTGGCGGCTTGGGCCGCCATCGCGTTGGCGAATCCCACGGCCACTACGTTGACGACGAAGAAGGCGTTCATCCAGCCGGTGTTCGACGCGGCCTGCACCAGCAGGAAGAAGGCATTGCCCACCTCGTCGTCACCGAACGCTTCGCGGCCGCCGGCGAGCAGACTGGCCAGCCAGGTCTGGGTGATGAACAGGGTCGCGACCAGGAACAGCGCGATGAGCATGGCTTTACCGGCCGGGTTCTTCGCACCGGTGGACTCTTCGGCCAGCGTCGAGATGCCGTCGAAGCCGAGGAAGCTGAGCACCGCGATGGACAGGGCGCCGGCCAGTAGCGCGGCGCTGACCGCGCTGGAGTTCCAGATCGGCGTGGTGCTCCAGGCGACGTCGGGCAGGCTCTGGCCGTTGATGGCACGCACCGCGATGACGACGAAGATCGCGACGAACACCAGCTCGATGGCCAGGAATATCCGGTTCACCATCTTCAGCGAGCTGACGCCGAGCAGATTGATGGCGGTGTTGACGACCACGAAGATGATGGCCCACAACCACCGCGGCGTGCCGGGGAACAGCCCCACCATCGATTCCGCGGCGAACACGTAGAGCAGGGTGGGCACCAGCAGATAGTCGAGCAGTATCGCCCAGCCGGCGAAAAATCCTGCTGCAGGGTGTATTCCGCGCCCGACGTAGGAGAACACCGATCCCGCGAGTGGGAAGGACTTGGCCATCTGGGAGTAGGCCAGGGCGGTGAAGACCATTGCCACCAGCCCGATCAGGTAGACCAGCGGGACCATTCCGGACGAGCTGTTGTAGACGGTGCCGAAGATGGTCCACGGCGCGATGGGAACCATGAAGACCAGGCCGTAGACCACAAGATCGATCGTGGAGACCGAGCGCTTGAGTTCCTGTGTGTAGCCGAACGATTCCAGCGTGCGCTGACCTTCGCCGGTCGTGAGTGGGGCGGTGCTGTTGACCATTGGTCAGTCCTGTCAGGTGAGGGAGCGGGCGGTCACGGCTGGGCTGCGATGGCCAGGTCGTGACTGTTGAGGAAGGCGGCGACGACGGCGCGGAACTCCTCGGGCTTTTCCAGATGGGTGCAGTGGCTGGACTGCGGGAACACGTGGGAGCCGGCATCGGGGATGTGGTCGACGAAGGGCTGCCAGGTGGCCGGGGCGGCCTCGTCGAATTCGCCGGCGATGACCAGCGTCGGTGCGATGATCTGCGGCAGCCGGTCGATGACCGACCAGTTCCGCAACGTCCCGATGACATGGAACTCGTTGGGGCCGTTCATCGTGTGGTACACCGTCGGCTCGGCTTCCATCTGCGCCTCGCTGTCGGCGAAGTCCTGCGGCACGGGTTCGAGCCGGCATACGTGGCGGCGGTAGAACTCTCGGGTTGCGGCCAGGTACTCCGGGTCGGTGACCGTACCGGCGGCCTCGTGCCGTTGCAGGGCGGCCAGCGTGTCGGCGGGCAGGGCGGCGCGGAGCTCGGCGGCCGCGGCGACCCACAGGCTCATCGAGGCCGGGGAATTGCAGATCGTCAGCGAAGCCAGTCCGGCGGGCCGGCGCACGGCGATCTCGGCGCCGAGCATGCCGCCCCAAGATTGACCGAGCAGGTGGTAGGAGTCCAGTTCGAGTGCCCGTACCAGACAGTGGAATTCGTCGACGAACAGCTCGGGTGTCCAGAAGCCGGCGGGCGCATCGGGCAGGTGGGTGCTGTTGCCGCAACCGATCTGGTCGTAGTGGATGACGGTGCGGCCGGTCGATTCGGCGAGCGCGGCGATGTTGGCGACGTAGTTGTGCGCCATTCCGGGTCCGCCGTGCAGCACCACCAGCGGCAGCGCCTCGGGTCGCGGGTGGTGCGCTGTGGTGATCTGGACCCAGGTGTGGTGTTCGCCGAAGGGCACGCTGCGGGTGGTGATGGGCATGGCAGCCAGCATGAACCCTTAAAGGTCTCGTCGCAAGACCATTGGGAGGATTTAACATGGCGGTGACCTCGAGAGGATTGGATCGCCGTCATGGCCGAGAAGGGCACGCCAGCATCCGGGTTGCTGGCCCAGCAGCTCGACTCACCCTCGCGCGTCGACGACGTCTCCGACCGGCTGATCACCGCCATCGCCGTCGGCGAGTATCTCCCCGGAGCCCGGTTGCCGGTCGAACGCGAACTGGCCCAGGCACTCGGGGTCGGCCGGATGACCGTGCGGGCAGCGCTGGCACGCCTGGTGGAGCGTGGGCTGCTGGAGACCCGCCGGGGACGCGGCGGCGGTTCCTATGTGCTCGAGCAATGGCCCGAGTCCTCCACCGAGGCCGTCGGGCGCACCTTGACGATGCGATTCGACGAACTGCGGGATCGTTGCGAGGCCATCGCGCGACTGCACGGCGCGGTGTGCCGAGCGGCCGCAGATTCACGCTCCGAGGAGGACATCGCCGCTCTGAACCTGCGGCTGGACGACTACCGAACGGCCGAGAGCGGGCGGGCCGCCCAGCTCGCCGACAGCCGCCTGCATCTGACGATCATGGATGCGGCCCACAACGCCACCCTGAAACAGGTTCTGCTGGAACTGGAGTCAGCCAACAGCGTGGGCACCTCGACGCATCTGTGGGGCGAGCCCGCCACCATGCGCGAGATGGAGCTGCGGGCGCTGCGCGAACACACCGCACTCATCGAGGCCATCGCCGACGGTCGCGGAGACGACGCCGATGCGATCGCCCGAAAGCACCTGACCATCGACCTCGAGCACATCGCGGCCGCCATGCGCCGGGCCGGGGTGCGTACGGCCTGAGGGCCGGCGGCGCTCATCGGTGGTGCGAGCGCCCAGCACGTTGCGGCCCCGGCGGTCAGACGTCGGTGGAGTAGCGGATCCCACCGTCGGGGATGGTGACACCCGGCCACACCCGGGCACCGCGCAGCAGCTCACACCGGGCCCCGATATCGGCACCGTCGCCGATGACACCGTCGCGGATGAGCGCCCGCGGTCCGATGCGGGCGCCGAACCCGATGATCGAGCGTTCGATCACGGCCCCCGCCTCGACCCGGACGCCGTCGAAGATGACCGCGCCGTCCAGCCGCGCGCCCGCGCCGATCTCGGCGCCCCGGCCGACCACGGTCCCGCCGAGCAGCAAAGCGCCGGGCGAGACGGCCGCGCCGTCGTGGATGAGGAACTCGCCGCGCTGATGCTGCAGCGCGGGCGACGGGGCGATCCCGCGGACCAGATCCGCCGAGCCCCGCACGAAATCGTCCGGGGTGCCCATATCGCGCCAGTAGCTGGCGTCGACATAGCCGCACACCTTCTTCCCGTCGGTGAGCAGCTTCGGGAACACCTCGCGCTCCACCGACAGCGCCCGACCCTTGGGGATCTGGTCGATGATCTCGCGGCGGAAGACATAACAGCCGGCGTTGATCTGATCGGTCGGCGGGTCCTGGGTCTTCTCCAGGAATGCGGTGACCCGGCCGTCCGCGTCGGTGGGCACGCAACCGAAGGCACGCGGATCACCGACCCGCACGAGATGCAGTGTCACATCGGCCTGGTGACCGGCGTGGCAGTTCAGCAGGGCGCCGAGATCGGCACCGGAGAGCACATCGCCGTTGAACACCAGCGCGGTGTCATGGCGCAGCTTGCCGGCCACGTTGGCGATACCGCCACCGGTGCCCAGCGCCTCCTCCTCCACGACGTACTCGATCTCCAGCCCGAGCTTCGACCCGTCGCCGAACGCCGCTTCGAACACCTCGGCCTTGTAGGAAGTGCCCAGCACCACGTGCTGGATGCCGGCCGCGGCGATCCGGGACAGCAGGTGGGTGAGGAACGGCAGACCGGCCGTCGGCAGCATCGGTTTGGGCGCCGACAAGGTCAACGGCCGCAATCGGGTGCCCTGCCCGCCGACCAGAATGACGGCGTCCACGTCCGCGGGATCGAGTGTGCCGACCATGTCAGAGCCGCCCCTTCTCCTGTTTACGTCGAGAGTTCCGGACCACCAGACCGGCTCGGGTTGCCAGCGCACCCCTGATCGTCCACCTCAGTGGGGCCTGCCACCAGCGCGAATGACGGTCAGCCAGGAAAGTGTAGGTGCTGCGATGGTGGGCCGCCAGATTCCGGGCGGGATCCCGCCCGGTCGAATGCCCCTTGTCGTGCAGGATCTCCGCGGTCGGCACGTAGACGTTCTGCCGGCCCGATCGCTCCAGCCGGTCACCGAGATCGACGTCCTCCATGTACATGAAATAGCGCTCGTCGAAACCGCCGATGGCGGTGAACGCGTCCCGGCGCAGCAGCAGGCAGGCACCGGACAACCAGCCGACCGGCCGCTCGGTGGGGGCCAGCCGCTCCTGCCGGTAGGCCGCCGTCCAGGGGTTCGTTTTCCAGACCGGGCCCACGACGGCGTGCATACCGCCGCGGATCAGGCTGGGCTGATGCCGCGCCGACGGGTACACCGAGCCGTCCGGATCGCGGATCAGCGGGCCGAACGCACCGGCCCGCGGCCACCGCTGAGCGGCCGCCAACAGTTCGTCGATGCTGCCCGGACCCCACTGCACATCGGGGTTGGCCACGATGAACAGCTCCCCGTCGGTGACGTGGGCGTCGACCGCCCGGTTCACGGCGGTGCCGTAACCGAGATTGCCGCCGGTGCGCAGCAACCGGACGTTCGGATAGCGCTGCACCGCCTCTTCAGGGGTGCCGTCGGTGGAACCGTTGTCGGCCATGATCACCGTCACCGGCCGATCGGTGGCATGCGCCAGCGAGGCCAGGAAACGATCCAGATGTAGTCCCGGCGAATAGGTCACCGTCACGACCTTCAATTCGTCAGTCACCGCACCCAGCCACTTCGTCGCCCACGTGGGAGAGGGTAACGCTCGCCCCGGCCCTCACCGCAACGCCGTCAGGGCGGCGTGCAGCCCGTCCTGCCAGGACCGCATCGGGCTGTGGTCGGCGTCATAGCGGGCGGTCGACAGCGCCGAGTACACCGGACGCGGCGCGGGCCGCGGGTGCCGATCGGTGCTTACCGGCCGCACCCGCTGCGGGTCGGCTCCGATCCCGGCGAACACCGCGCGGGCCAGCTCGTAGCGGCTGGCCGGGCCGGTGTTGGCGACGTGCAGCAGCGGCGCGGGCGCCGGATCGTCGGCGATCACCAGCAGCGCCCGGGCCAGGTCGGCGACATAGGTCGGCGAGCCCGTCTGATCGGCGACCACGTCCACGTGGTCGCGTTCGGATTCCAGCCGGCGCATGGTGGCGACGAAATCGCTGCCCACCCCGGTGTACACCCAGGAGGTGCGCACGACGATCGACTCCGGCAGCGCGCCGTGCACCTCCCGCTCCCCGGCGAGCTTGCTGCGGCCGTAGACGCTGCGCGGGCCGACGGGATCGTCCACCTCGTAGGGCCGCGGGGCTCCGTCGAATTCACCACTGAACACGTAGTCGGTGGAGATGTGGATCAGCCGCGCGCCCCGGGAGGCGCAGACCCGCGCGACATTTCCGGCCCCGACGGCGTTGACCGCATACGCGCGGGCCTCAGCGGTCTCGGCGATGTCGACGGCGGTCAGGGCGGCGCAGTTGATCACCAGATCGCCGGGGGAAACGATATCGGCGCCGGCGGCCGGATCGGTGATGTCCCACTGCGACGATGTACACGCGAGCAGATCGCGCCCCTGGGCGGTGAGTTCACCGCCCAGGAATCGGCCGACCTGCCCGCCCGCGCCGGTGATGACGATTCGGGCAGGCACGACCGCTATCCGGCGAGCACCCCGGCCGCGACCTTGGGCTGCCAGTCCGAGGTGAGCAGCGCGCCGTAGTTGGCCTCACGGTCGTTGCGGTTGGAGCTGTCCAGGTCACGCACGGCGTGGATGAAGGCCGGACCCGCCCAGCCGACCGCCGCCGCGGCACCCAGCACATCGACGATCTGCTTGGCCTGCTCCTGCTGGCTCACCCCGTCACCGGGGATGTCGCTGGTGGACGCGCCCATCTCGGTCAGCCAGATCTTCTTGCCGCCGTCGCCGTTGGCCACCATCACATCGTGCATGCGCAGCACATCGGACCAGCCGTTGTTGCTGTCGGCGGCCAGGCCACCGGGGAACACATAGGGGTGCGCGGCTGCGGCGTCGAAGGAGCCCTTGGCGCCCGCGGCGTACATCTGCTCCAGGAATCCGGGGGGCGAATCGGGGCCGCCCAGCGGGCTCAGCCCGGCGGCAACGACCGTGGCGCCGGGGTTCGCACCCTTGATGGCGGGGTAGGCGGCCTTGAGCATGTTGGTGTAGCGGACCGCCTTGTTGTCGGCGAAGCCCATGAACAGCGGCAGGTTCGGCTCGTTCCAGACCTCCCAGGCGTTGACCCGGCCCGCGTAGCGGCTCGCGGCCGCGGCGGTGAAGGCGCCGAATTCGGCGTTGTTCTTCGGCGGCGACGACGGGAACAGCAGCTGCGCGCCCTCGGTGCGGGCCCAGAACGGGGTGTTGGAGATCAGCCCGAGCACGCGCAGGCCGTTCGCGCTGGCGGCGTTGACCAAGCTGTCGAAGTAGCCCCAGTTGTACTCACCCGGACCGATCCCGACGATCCCCCAGTCCAGCGGCAGCCGCACCCAGCTGGCGCCGGTCTTGCCGACGGCGGCGATCTCACGGGCGGAATCGGCCGGATTCCCGGTGGCCCACGTGTAGCCCTGGGCGAATCCGTAACCGTCCGCCGGTGCCACCACCGCGTTCGCGGTGGCCGGGCTGACCGTGACCATCGACACCACCAACGCGACCATGACGGCCGCGCGGCCCAAAGTCCTGCCCATCGTCTTCCGCATACCGCTCAAGTTACCGGACCTCCTGTGTAGCCATCGACCGAACGCCCAGCGCAGACGGTGCAACGCCGGTGACGACTGGTACGCACTGTGTCGCTCGCCGACCCGTCATCGTTACCGCGGCAACGGCGAGCAATCCGCACCGCGACGTTGGCACGCCGACGCGCTTCGGCGGACATCGATGCTCCGGCCAGTAGCCTGAGCTGATGCAAAATCGGCTGACCAGAACGGTCGGCGTCATTGCCGCGGTGGCGGTCGTGGTGTCCACGGGCGTGGCCTGGAGCACGGTGCGTTCGTTCGAGGACGGCATCAACCATGTCAACTCCGCGGCCCTCGGCGGTGGCGGCGAGGACGGCGCGATCGACATCCTGCTGGTCGGCGTCGACAGCCGCACCGATGCACACGGCAACCCGTTGTCGGCCGAGGAACTGGCCGCCCTGCGGGTCGGCGACGATGTGGCCACCAACACCGACACCATCATCCTGGTGCGCATCCCGAACAACGGGAAGTCGGCCACCGCGATCTCGATCCCCCGCGACACCTACGTCGAACTCCCCGACGACCAGGGAAAGATGAAGATCAACGGCGTCTACGGCGACGCCCGGCTCTCGACCATGAAGCAGCTCATCGAGGTCGAGGGTATGGACCCGGCCGAGGGTGAGAAGCGCGGCACCGAAGCGGGCCGGGAGGCGCTGATCGAGACGGTCGCGCACCTGACCGGCGTCACCGTCGATCACTACGCCGAGATCGGGCTGCTGGGCTTCAGCTTGATCACCGACGCGCTCGGCGGCGTCGACGTCTGCCTCAAAGCGCCCGTCTACGAACCCCTTTCCGGCGCAGATTTCCCGGCCGGCTGGCAGAAGCTGGACGGCGCGCGGGCATTGAGCTTCGTCCGGCAGCGCCATGACCTGCCGCGCGGGGACCTGGACCGGGTCACCCGTCAACAGGCGGTGATGGCTTCGCTGGCCCATCAGGTGATCTCCGGCAAGACGCTGTCCAGCCCGGCCACCCTGGGCCGGCTGCAGACCGCCGTTCAGCGCTCGGTGGTGCTCTCCGATGGCTGGGACATCATGGATTTCGTCAAGCAGCTGCAGGAGATCGCGGCCGGTTCGGTCGCCTTTGCCACCATTCCGATCCTGCGCGAGGACGGCTGGAGCGATGACGGCATGCAGTCCGTCGTGCGTATCGACCAGGACAACGTCAAGGACTGGGTGAGCGGCCTGCTGGACGAGCAGGCCCAGGGCAACACCGAGAAGGTGGCCTACTCTCCCGACAAGACCACCGTCGACGTGGTCAACGACACCGATATCGGCGGCTTGGCTGCCGCCGTATCCGAGGTGCTGACCGGCGGCGGCTTCACCCCCGGGGCCGTCGGCAACCATGAGGGGGACGGGGTGGCCAACAGCCAGGTGCGCGCGCTCAGCGTGGATGACCTCGGCGCCCAGGCCGTCTCGAAGAACCTGGGCAATCTGCCCGTCATCGAGGACCCCGCGATGGCGCCGGGCACCGTGCAGGTCGTGCTGTCCGACGATTACGCGGGCCCCGGTTCGGGCCTGGAGGGCACCGCACCGGCGGCCGATTCCGCGTCCACCGAGTGGTACCAGGGATACGAGGGCGATGATCTGATCTCCTCGCCCGAGGACGCCCCGCCGCCGCCACCCTCACCGATCATCACCGCGGGCTCCGACGACCCCCAGTGCGTGAACTGACGTGACGACCGTCAGTGCGGCCCTGCTGGACCCGTTGCTCACACGCGACCCGGTCGGACCGCGGATCACCTATTACGACGACGCCACCGGTGAACGCATCGAGGTGTCCACCGTGACGCTGGCCAACTGGGCCGCCAAGACCGCAAACCTGCTGCGCGACGAGCTGGGGGCCGGCCCGGGCAGCCGGGTCGCGGTCCTACTGCCTGCGCACTGGCAGACCGCGGCGGTGCTGCTGGGTGTCTGGTGGATCGGCGCCGAGGTCGTGTTCGGCCGTGGCGACACCACCGATATCGCTCTGTGCACGGCCGAACGTCTCGAGGAGGCCGACGCGGCAGCCGGGATGGGGGAAGTGGTGGCCCTGTCACTGGATCCGTTCGGCAAACCGGTCCCCGGCCTGCCCATCGGGGTGACCGATTACGCGACGTCGGTGCGCGTGCACGGCGACCAGATCGTCCCGGAGCGTGCCCCCGGTGCCGCGCTGAACGGCCGGTCCGCCGCTGATCTGCTCGCGCTGGCCGCCGACTCGGCGAGCGAGCAGGAGCTGACCGATTCCGACCGGGTGCTGTCCACCGCGGCCTGGCACACCGACGACGACCTGATCCGGCATTTTCTGGCCGTACTGTCGGCGGGTGCCTCGCTGGTACAGGTCACCAACCCCGATCCGGCGGCACTCGAGCGGCGTCGGGTGATGGAGAAAGTCAGCCGGGGATAATTCCTGCCGCCGCGGGCAAGATCAAATACCCTGAGCGTCAATATCGTCCTCGGATAGGCCAACCGGCCTCGGGTGAGTACCCTGTGACAGGTGGGAAGCACCGCGATGAAATTCGCTGCATATCGGCATTTGGGCCATCGACGTGTGCAGGGCTATACGGAGTCGGCGGCCATCGGGTTGCTGCACGCCGTCGATCAGTATCAGCGCGAGGCCGGGATCAACGGCCCGATCGCCGAGATCGGCGTGCATCACGGCCAGCTGTTCATCGCGATGAAGCTGTTGCAGCAACCGGGTGAGGCCTCCATCGCCATCGACCTGTTCGAGGACCAGGAGTCCAATATCGACAAGTCCGGCCAGGGCGACCGGGACCGGTTCCTGCACCACCTCGACCAGTGGGCCGACCGCACCGGACTGGTCATCCATCAGGGTGACTCGACGGCCATCGTGCCCGGCGATATCGCCGCGATGTCCCACGTGCGGATCTTCTCCGTCGACGGCGGTCACACCCAGGAGATCGTGCTCAGCGATATGCGGCTGGCCGAGAAGAGCCTGGTCGACGGCGGCGTGGTGATCGCCGACGATGTGTTCAACCAGCAGTGGCCCGGCGTGTGCGTCGGCACCGTGCACTACCTGGAGCAGGGCGGCGCGCTGGTGCCGTTCTACATCGGCTACAACAAGGTGCTGTTCACCCAGCCCGAGCATGCCGAACGCTACCGCCGCACGCTCGATGCCGCCTACGCCGACAAGACCATGACGGCCGTCTTCGAATCGACCTTCGTCGGCCACCCGGTGAGCATCCTGGTGCCCGTGCCCAAGCACCCGGTGCACATCGCCCGGCGCAGCGAGACCGTCCGCAACACCTACCAGAAGGTCGCCAAGCTCCTCCGTTAGTCCGGCGAGAAGACGCATATGGCCCCGATTTCAGCTGGAATCGGGGCCATATGCGTCTTCTCGCGCAGGGATCAGATCATTTCAGCAGCTGGCGACTCATCACGACGCGCTGGATCTGGTTGGTGCCCTCGTAGATCTGGGTGATCTTGGCATCGCGCATGAACCGCTCCACCGGGAAATCGACGGTGTAGCCGTAACCGCCGAACAGCTGCACCGCGTTGGTGGTCACCTCCATCGCGACATCGGAGGCGAAGCACTTCGAGGCCGAAGCCAGGAACTGCAGGTTGGGTTCCATCCGCTCGGCCCGCGCGGCCGCGGTGTAGACCATCAGCCGGGCGGCCTCGATCTTCATCGCCATGTCGGCGAGCATGAACTGCGTGCTCTGGAAGTCGGCGATCGACTTACCGAACTGCTTGCGCTCCTTGGTGTACGCGATCGACGCGTCCAGAGCACCCTGGGCGATACCGACGGCCTGGGCACCGATGGTCGGCCGGGTGTGATCCAGGGTCGCGAGCGCGGTCTTGAACCCGGTGCCGGGCTCACCGATGATGCGGTCCCCCGGGATCCGGCAGTTCTCGAAGTACAGCTCGGTGGTGGGCGATCCCTTGATGCCCATCTTGTGTTCCTTGGGTCCGGCGCTGAACCCCTCGTCGTCTTTGTGCACGATGAACGACGAGATGCCGTTGGCGCCCTTGTCGGGATCGGTCACCGCCATGACGGTGTACCAGGTCGACTTGCCGCCGTTGGAGATCCAGCACTTGGTGCCGTTGAGGATCCAGTCGTCACCGTCGGCGACCGCCCTGGTGCGCATCGCCGCGGCGTCACTGCCGGCCTCGCGCTCACTCAGGGCGTAGGACGCGGTGGCCTCGCCGGCCGCGATCGAGGGCAGCACCTTGGCCTTGAGCTCCTCGGAACCGCGCATGAGCAGTCCGGTGGTGCCCAGCTTGTTGCAGATGGGGATGAGCGAGGAGGACGCGCACACCCGGGCGACCTCTTCGATGACGATGCACGCCGCGACCGAGTCCGCGCCCTGGCCGCCGTACTCCTCGGGGATGAACACCGCGGAGAAGCCGGAACCATCCAGCGCCGCCAGCGCCTCATCGGTGTAGCGCGCCTGCGCGTCCACCTCGGCGGCGTACGGCGCTATCTCCTTCTCACACAGCGAGCGCAGCACGGTGCGCAGCTCATTGTGCTCGTCGGACAGCTGGAACAGGTCGAATGACGGGTTGGCAACCATCGGGATCTCCTCGCTACTCGTCGGTAACTTTAGCGGTTAATCCGTGCCACCCAGTAGCCGGTCCCGCAGTGCGGCGTCCTTGGCCAGCACCATCTTCTCCAGGTCGGCCTGGAACGCCTCGATCCGGGCACGCAGCGCGGGATCGAACGCGCCGAGAATGCGCACCGCGAGCAGGCCGGCATTGCGGGCTCCGCCGATGGACACCGTGGCCACCGGCACCCCGGCGGGCATCTGCACGATGGACAACAGTGAATCCAGGCCGTCGAGGCGGGCCAGTGGCACCGGCACCCCGATCACCGGGAGCGGTGTCGCGGCGGCGACCATGCCGGGCAGATGCGCTGCCCCGCCCGCACCGGCGATGATCACCTGGATGCCGCGGGCCGCCGCCTGCTGCGCGTAATCGAGCATCCGGGCCGGCGTGCGGTGCGCCGAGACGACACCGATCTCGAAAGGGATGTCGAACTCGGCCAGCGCGAGGACAGCGTCCTCCATCACCGACCAGTCGCTGTCGCTGCCCATGATGACCCCGACCCGCGGGCCGGCCAAGGTATCGACTTCTGTCATCTCAATGCCCGTCCCATCCGTCCGTCCACTGCGCATGCGACAGCCAGTGTGCTGCGCGCTGCGCTCTTTCCCTCAGCGCCCCGACGTATTCCGGGTCATCGGGAGATCCACCGGGCGCGCCCACCAGATTCACGTGCCCGATCTTGCGGCCCGGCCGCTCCCCCTTGCCGTACAGGTGCACCTTCGCGTCGGGCATCCGCCCGCACAGATGGTGCACCCGCTCGTCCATCGACATCTGCGGAGCCTCGGCGGCACCGAGCACATTGCCCATCACGGTCACCGGAGCCAGCACCGCGGTATCGCCGAGCGGATAGTCCAGCACCGCCCGCAGGTGCTGTTCGAACTGGCCGGTGCGGGCGCCGTCCATGCTCCAGTGCCCCGAATTGTGCGGGCGCATCGCCAGCTCGTTGACCAGGATCTCGCCGGTCTCGGTTTCGAACAACTCGACCGCCAGTACGCCGACGACACCCAATTCGGAGGCCAACCGCAGGCCCAGCGCCTCCGCGCCGGCCGCGATCTCGGCGGGCAGGCCGGGCGCCGGTGCGATGACTTCCACGCAGATGCCGTCGCGCTGCACGGTCTGTACCACCGGCCAGGCCGCGCCCTGCCCGAACGGGGACCGTGCCACCAGAGCGGAGAGCTCGCGGCGCATCGCCACCCGCTCCTCCAGCATGACCTCGACACCGTCGGCCAGGTAGCCGGCGACCGCCTCCCTGGCGTGCGCAAGGTCGCGGGCGAGGACCACGCCACGGCCGTCGTAGCCCCCGCGCACGGTCTTGACCACCACCGGTCGAGAGGTCCGCTGCGCGAAGGCATCGACATCATCGACGGTCGCGACC
This sequence comes from Mycolicibacterium frederiksbergense, assembly GCA_030499155.1. Taxonomy (GTDB): domain Bacteria; phylum Actinomycetota; class Actinomycetes; order Mycobacteriales; family Mycobacteriaceae; genus Mycobacterium; species Mycobacterium frederiksbergense_A. The sequence goes on from JAUKNU010000001.1 coordinate 5,936,702, forward strand.
GCCGAGAACGCCGGAATGGGTGCGCCGAGGGCCTGCAGCCGGCGGCGCATCACCAGCTTGTCCTGGGCGTGGATGAGGGCCTGCGGCGGCGGCGCCACCGTCACGCCCTCGGCGACCAGCCGTTCCAGGTGCTCGGTTGGCACATGTTCGTGGTCGAAGGTGAGCGCCGCGACCCCTTGCGCGGCGCGCCGCAACGCGTCCAGGTCGGTGTGGGCGCCGATCACCACATCGGGTGTGACCTGTGCCGCAGGATCGTCGGGTCCGGCGGCCAGCACCCGCAGCGTCTGCCCGAGCGCGATGGCGGCCTGGTGGGTCATTCTGGCGAGCTGGCCCCCGCCGATCATCGCGACGATGGGCGCTCGGGAGTCACTGGGCGTTCGGGGCACGGCACATATGTTGTCATGCCCCGCGCGACCCGCATCCGGGCCGACCGGTACCGGCGGTGACCTGCACAGGTTCACCTTCGGCAGGGTGTTTCCGTAGACTTGCTCTTCGTGTCCTTCGCTGATGCCACGATTGCGCGGCTACCCCGCCCGATCCGGCCCTTCGCCGAGCGGCACCATGAGCTCATCAAGTTCGCCCTCGTGGGCGCGACGACTTTCGTCATCGACTCGGTGATCTTCTACACGCTGAAGCTGACCATTCTCGAGCCCAAGCCGGTGACAGCCAAGATCATCGCCGGCATCGTGGCAGTCATCGCGTCCTACATTCTCAACCGGGAATGGAGTTTCAAGGACCGCGGCGGACGCGAACGCCACCACGAGGCCTTGCTGTTCTTCGGTGTCAGCGGCGTCGGTGTGGTGTTGGCCATGGCCCCGCTGTACTTCTCCAGCTATGTGCTGGGCCTGCGGGTCCCCGAGGTGTCGCTGACGGTGGAGAACATCGCCGACTTCATCTCGGCCTACATCATCGGCAACCTGCTGCAGATGGCGTTCCGGTTCTGGGCGTTCCGCCGCTGGGTGTTCCCCGACGAGCACGCGCGCAACCCGGAGAAGGCGCTGGAGTCGACGCTGACCGCGGGCGGCATCGCCGAGGCCTTCGAGGACCGTGCCGAGCATCACGGCCAGCTGGGTCAGAGCGCCGGACGGGACTTCGGCGCGAACGGCACCGGCAACGAGAACACGGTCACCCCGCTGCGCAGACGTGTCCGCGACACCGATCAGCTCGGCGATTCCTCGGAATCGAGGGTGTCGAAGACTTCGTGATAGAGCAGGGAATGCACCTGTTCGACGCGCGGAATGTCGTAGAACTCCAACGGGTCCTGTGACGCGGACTCGATGATCAGCGTGCCGGTGCGCAGCATCCGGTCCAGCACGCCGTGCTTGAACTCGACACTGTTGATCCGGGCCAGCGGGATATCGATACCGCTGCGGGTCAACAGCCCGTGGCGGAACATCACCCGGCGGTCGGTGATCACGAAATGCGTTGTCCACCACGTCAGGAACGGCCAGATGGTCAGCCAGCCGACGAGCACCAGCCAGAGCGCGGCGATGACGCCGAAGATGATGCGCTTGGCATTGTCGTCCCAGTCGGTCTGGTTGACCCAGCCGGCGCCGAACGCGGCCAGCGCACTGGCCGCCAGCAGCACCAGCGCCGGACCGAGCAACCGCTTCCAGTGCGGATGCCGGTGCAGCACCACTTGCTCGTCTCTGGCCAGCACGTTCTCCGGATAGCCCACGGTGTGGACTCTACTCAAACACCTCACCGGATAGCGGGCGCAAATGCACAATATCCGCCGCGGCGATGACCTCGGTGCCGTCGCCGGTATCGATGCAGAGCCGGCCCTGGGCGTCGACGTCCGTCGCGGTGCCGACGATCTCCTTGCCGCCGGGCAGCAGTGCACGTACCGGCCTGCCCAGCGTGGCGCTGCGTTCCCGATAGTCGACCAGCAGCGCTGCAGCCCCACCCGCCTGCCAGGCCCGGATACGGGTGCCCAGCTCGCCCAACAGGATCCGGGCGATCTCGGTGCGCCCGGCACCCACCCCGAGCGCACGCACCGAGGTGGCCTGGGGCTGGCCGATCTCCTCGGGCCGCACCTCGACGTTCAGGCCGATGCCCAACACCACGACCGGCTTGGGCGAGGCGACCTCGGCGAGAATCCCCGCGATCTTGGCGCCGTCGATGAGGACGTCATTGGGCCACTTCACGCCGGCACGGATACCGACGGCCGCCAGGGTGTCGGCGACCGCGACACCGGCCAGCAGCGGCAGCAGTCCCCAGTGGTGTTCGTCGACGCCTTCGGCCGAGACGGCCACCGAGACGATGACCAGTCCGCGCGGCACCGCGGTCCAGGCCCGCCCGCCCCGGCCGCGGCCGGCGCTCTGATGCTCGGCGAGCAGTACCGCGCCGGCGATGTCCTCCCCGGCGGCGGCCCGCGCGATCAGATCGGCATTGGTCGAGCCGGTCTCCTCGACGATGTCGAGCCGGCTCCAGGGCGCGGGTAGCTCGGCGCGCAGGGCGTCCGGATCCAGCGGCAGCCGCTGCGGATCAGCAGTCATTGGGCACCGGCTGATTGGCGAAACGTGTTGCCATCCAATTCAACTGGCTCGCAAGATCGACACCCGCGTGCCCCTTGTCCGGTTCGAACTGCACTGTCACCGTTCCTCCCATGGCACATGCGCGCGCGATGGCCGCTGCCGTCCACTCCGCGTCGACAAGCGTATCGGCGCCGCCGTACCACACCGACAGCGGTGCGGACAGCGGACGCTGCGGGAGCGCCCAGTCGCGCAGCAGCCGTCGCAACTGGTCGGCCGCGGCCACCGACTGCGGCGCCACATCCTCGGGGCGCAGATGTTCTGCGGCGGGTGCGCGTTCATAGATCTGCGGGGCCTGGCAGGCGGTGAGCACCGACCAATACTGTTCGGCCGCACCGGCCCGGAAATCGTCTCGATTCAGGTCCGGGTTCAGCCGCGCGAGCGATTCCACGATCACCACCAAGGCCAGCACCTGGTCGGAGGTGAGCTCGCCTCGCAGCGACTTGTCCACGAAACCGCTGACATCGGCGGCGGGGGCGGCCGCGACGGTGCCGAGCAGTTTCAGTTCGGGGGCGTACACCGAGGCCTGTTCATTGGCCGCCCAGGTGGCCGCACCGCCCTGTGAGTGGCCGAAGCCCAGCCATGTGGTGGAGACCTCGGGGAAGGTGTGGCGCAACGCCCGCACGCTGTCGATCATGTTCAGACCGGCGGTCCTGGCATCGAGGTAGGGGTGAATGCCCTTGGCGCCCAGTCCCTCGTAGTCGGGCACCGCCACCGCGAAACCGCGATCGATGAACGGTGTCACGAAGGCCAGCGCACCGAGCATGGTGTCCGACAGTGAAGGCGCACAGGGATTGTCGATGCCGACGGTGCCGTGGCCGATGGCCACCACCGGCCAGCCGCCCGGTGGCGGGGTCCCCTTGGGCGTGAACACCGAACCCGAGACCACGGTGGGCGCTCCGGTGTCACCGGATGTGGAGCGGTACAGCACCCGTGCGGCGTGCAGGTCCCGGGCCTCCACCCGACGGGTCACCCCGGGCATGGTGGTGGCGGTGACGAGCGAGCCGGGCCCGGCCTCGGTCAGATCGGCGGTGTCCACGGGCACGGGCGGGCCTCCCGCGGATGGGAAGCTGTTCACGAACTCCAGGCCCAGCGGCACCGCGAACGGCAATAGTGCACGGCCGAGCAGGATCTGGGCGATGACGACGACGAAGATGGTGACGGCGACGGCGGTGCGGGTGAGCCAACGCGGCCTGTCATTGCTCCGGGAAAGCCGCACGTCCCTACGTTACCGGACGGTCGAGACCGGGCCTGGGCCCCTTAGTACGCGCCGGTGCCACCGAGCACGGTGCGCACGGTCTTGATGGCGATCAGCAGGTCACCGCTGATGGACCAGTTCTCGACATAGGACAGATCCAGGCGCACCGAATCATCCCAGGAAAGGTCGGCGCGACCACTGACCTGCCACAGGCCGGTGATACCGGGCAGCACCAGCAGACGGCGGCGGACCTGATCGGTGTAGGCGTCGGCCTCACACGGCAACGGCGGCCGCGGGCCGACCACGCTCATGTCCTTGCGGAGCACGTTGATGAACTGGGGCAGCTCGTCGATGCTGTAGCGGCGCAGGATTCGGCCCACCGCGGTGACCCGGGGGTCGCGGCGGATCTTGAACAGCACACCGCCGTCCATCTCGTTCATGTCGGCGAGACTGGCGACCATCTTGTCGGCGTTCTCCACCATCGTGCGCAGCTTGATCATCTGGAATGGCTTGCCGTCCAGACCGATGCGCTCGGACATGTAGAAGATCGAGCCACGGCTGGTGAGCTTGATGGCGATGGCACTGACGAGCAGCAGCGGGAACGCGGCGGTCAGGACGGACAGCGAGACGAAGATGTCGAAGGCCCGTTTCTGCACCTTCGTCGTACCGCTGTACTGCGGCTTCTCCACGTGGATGAGGTTCAGGCCGGCCACCGGGCGCATGGTCAGACGCGGGCCTGCGACGTCGACCATGCCCGGCGAGACCACGAGGTCGACACCGAGGCGATCGAGATCCCAGGACAGCTCACGCACGCCCTCGGGGCCGAGGTGTTCGGTGGTGGTCAGCGCGACGGTGTCGGCGTTGGCCTTGGCGATCGCCTCTTCCACCTGATGTTCGTCTCCCAGGATCGGCAGCGGGCCCACGCCCGGTACATCCAGGGTGCCGCCGCCGACGCGGCCGGTCAGGCAGACACCGACGACCGAGTAGCCGTATCCCCAGGCACGGTCGAGGGACTGGACCAGGCTGCGCACCGCGGCCGCGTTACCGACCGCCACGACAGCGTTGACGCACTGTCCACGCTTGCGGTACCAGCCGAGGACGCGGCGGCAGGCGGCGCGGCCCAGCACCAGGAACACGAGACCGAGCGGGAAGGCCAGCGCCAGGTACCCGCGCGCGTACTCTGGCCGGAAGATCATGAGCGTGACGGCGACGACGCCGATGGTCGCCAGCGTCGCCGAGAGCACCCGGCGGTACTCCTCGATACCGGCACCGACGATCCGCGGGGAACGGCTGCGGTAGGCCGTCAGCAAACCCAGCCAGATCAAGCCGAAGATCACCGACAGCAGGCCGAAGTACTTGGTGAGCGGATCGAAATCGGTAACTGGGCGGCCCAGGCGCACCATCTGGGCGCAGGCCATGGCCGCGCCTACCACGACGACATCGGTGATCAGCAGCGCCAATCCGTAGCGCCGCTGCCACTGCAGTCCGTCGTGGTCGCGGGCGGGCGCCGCGCTCACCAGAGCGATCGGCGCCTCCGTCTCTCTCACCAACGTCACCTGCGTGTCCACCTTCGTTTGCTGCACCGGTCAAAGCATGCTGCCTAAGACTATCGCTTTGTTTCCTGCTTCTTGCAACATTTCCGCCCAAATATCCACCCTTCGGCTGACGCCGGCGCAAATTCGCCGGTGGATATCATCCCGTTCTTCGGCGCCCACGCGCGCGGGCGAGTCGATGGAAACTGACGCTCGCGACGATTTGACCTGGTGATTAAGGCCAAACGGATTCTGTCAATCGGATGTACCCAAGGATTATCGCCCGGGTTGCCGATGCGTTACACCCACATCAAGATCCCATGGCGCCCGGCGGGTCGCCCGCAGAGCAATTGCTGAAACTGCGCGTGCACGCAAGGTTCACGGGTGCGGCGGCTTAGCCGCAGGACCTACCACCGGCAACCTGCCCTGACCCCCCGCGGTGCGGTGACGGTCCGACAGACATTCTCCTACGACGTTGCGAGACACCACCGGCCGGCGGCCTCGGAGTGCTTGCGATCGCGAACAGCGGGTACCCGCCGCGAGGGCTCGACAAACGCCCGACCAGCGCCGCGGACGGTCGAACCCGCCCGAATCGCCTTGCTGCTTGATTGGCGGCGGTGGCAACCCACGAATTCACTCCGGCATCATCTGTCCCATTTGAATCGGCACGATCGTGCCATTCCTGGATTGCCATTCCCCGAATAGCGAATCGCGTCCTGCATGAGCACCGAATTGGCAGTGTCTGACACATCACCCTGCCCGGGCCACGGACAGGCCCCAATGGCTTCGCTGCGGGGCGCGAGGCAATTGCCCGTGCCTGCTGTTCAACGGGCCCGGACGGGCTACCCGTGTCCGCCGCGGGCCTTTCGCGGACTAACCGCACGCATTGGCGGCCGCGTCCCCCTCTGGACGCTGCATCGGCAGCCCCTCGAGCCGTTCTGCCAACCAGCCCAATTGATCGGCCACCTCCAGGTCGCCGTGGCCCTTGTCGGGTTGGAAGTCCCACACCACCGTGCCGCCGAGCTCACAGGCGCGGGCCAGCGCATCCGTCGTCCAGCGTGGGTCGATGTACTCATCCTCACCGCCGTACACGACCGACATCGGCGCCGCCAGCGGCTGCTGCGGTAGCGCCCACTGCCGCAGGTAGCCCCGCAACTGCTCGGCGGCCTCCGGTGTCCGCGGCTTCAGGTCATCGGATTCGAGCCGGTCGATCACCGCCTCCCGGGTATGTACCGCATCACCGGAGCAGGCGATCAGGATGTCCCAGTTCTCGGCCGCGACACCGCTGCGGTAGTCGTCCCGGTTCAGCTCGGGGTGCAGCCGGGCCAGCGATTCGACGACCAGCACCAGCGCCGCGACCTGTTCCTTCGTCAAGGTGCCGTCGACGGATTTGTCGACCAGACCCGCGATATCGGCAACGGGCGCCAGCGCGAGAACTCCGCGCGGAAGCATCTCCGGGGAGTACGTCCCGGCCTGCTCCCCCACCGCCCACGCCGCACCGCCGCCCTGCGAACCGCCGAGTGCGGCCCACCTGTCCGAGACATCCGGGAAGGTGCGCTGCAACGCACGCACCGAGTCGATCATGTTCAGGCCCGCGGTGCGCGAATCCAGATACGGATGGATCCCCGGCGATCCGAGTCCCTGGAAATCCGCCAACGCCACGGCGAATCCCAGTTCGGTCAGCTTGACCACCCAATCGGTCAGACCGAGCAGTGTCGCCGACAGCGACGGCCCGCAGGGCTCGTCGATGCCCAGGGTGCCGTGACCGAAGGCGACCACCGGCCAGCCACCGGCCGGCGCGCCACCGCCGGGCGTGAAGACCGCACCGGACACCACCGTCGGCTCGCCGGTGTCACCGTCGGTCGAGCGGTAGACGACCCGTGCGGAGTTCAGCGCCGACCCCTGCGGGCTGCGGCTGAACTCGGGCATCGACATCGCGCTCACCAGCGAACCGGCGCCGCTGCCCGACAGGTCCGCACCCTCGATCGGCTGGGGCAACGCCGCGGCCGGCGGCTCACCCGACAGACCCAGGGTCTGGCGGGCGGACGGGGAGACCACCAGCACCGCGGCGGCAAGAAGGATCAGCACGGCCAGCACGGTGCCGGCCGGCAGCAGGTAGCGGCGCATCAATTCTTCCGGAACCGATTGACCAGACCGAGTCCCGGACGCTCCACGGCGTAGTAGGTCATGGTCGACAGCAGGATCGTCACGACGGCCACCACCGCAACATTACGGAACATGCCGCTCCAGGAGTCGCCGGCGGCCAGGTCGTAGCGGCCCAGCAGCAACAACACCGGGTAGTGCCACAGGTACACCGACAGCGAGATCACGCCGACGAAGTGGAACGGTTTCAGGTCCAGGAAACGCGCGATCGGGGAATCCTTCCCGCGCGCCAACGGTAGAACGACGATCGCGATGAACACCGCGGAGACGAAACCGATGCCGGCAGTGGCGAATACGGTGCCCTTCACCGCCAGCACGAGCGCGGCGGCGAAGGACACCAGCAGCAGCGGGAAGCACAGCAGGTGGATCCGCCTGGCCGCCGGGACGGAGATGACACCCTGTTCGATCGCGACGAACAGGATCGCGGCGAACATGCCGTAGGCGAACAGGTCCGCGTTGGTGAGGAAGCTGCGCATGAAGACCGCAGCCCAGGTGGGCCCCCAGTTCTGCATCATCACGGTGTCCGCGCCGGTGGCCGAGAACACCAGCGGCGCGAACATCCGGCCGACGATGCCGAGCACCAGCAGGATGGCCGGGGCCAGGCAGGCCAGCACCAACGGCGTCACATCGGTGCGCTTGCGCAGCGCGAAGAGCAGGTAGCCCAACAGCGGCAGCACCGCGTAGAACGCGATCTCCAAGGTGAGTGACCAGGACGGGCTGATCCCGGTCTGCACGTATTCGGGGATGTAGGTCTGCGTCAGCGTCAGATTCGCCAGCAGCTCCCATGGGTCGGTGATCATCCCGGTGCCGGCGTCGGTGCCGTGCGGCTGGATCGCCGAATTCTGCACGTACGCCACCTGGAGCACGAAATTGCAGATCAGAAAGATCGTGAGATACCCGGGGAAGACCCGAAAGAACCGGTGCAGGGCGTACTGCTTGGTGTCCGGCATGGCGGCCTTCGCCCGGTCCTTGGTCAGCCGACGGATATAGGGCAGGAACAGCAGGAATCCGCTGAGCACGAAGAACAGGATGAGCGCCAGACCGAGCACGCCGAGGAAGGCCTTGTCGTGGGTGACCGGCGAATAGCTCAGCGCCACATGGCCCATCACCACCGCCAGACAGCCCAGCCCGCGGATACCGTCGAGGCCGATGATCCTGGTGTGCGTCGGCGAACTGGCGACCACCTGGGACTCGACGGCCGGCACGCCGGAGGCCCCCGCGCCGCCGCGCGTCGCGTTGGTGTCTGTCATGAGCGTTCTCCGGTCGCGGTGGTCAGGATGCCCGTTCGATGTGGTGGTCTCGACTAGGTGGTCTTGAGGATCGACGGCCCGCCCTCGACGGCGCAGGTGCTGTCGGCGGGCGCGTCGTCGAACCGCTTCATGATCCAGTCCAGCGACACGATGGGGTCGAAGTCACCGTGTCCCCGGCCACCAGCGATGAAGGATGCCACGGTATCGCCCATGTCGCAGGCTCTTCGGACCGCTTCGGTGGTCCACACCACCGGAACCACGTCATCGGCGTCACCGTGCACCACGAACATCGGCGCGCTGGCCGGCGCGCGCGGCAGACCGCTCATCTGGTTCAGGTACCCGCGCAACCTGTCCAGGGCCTCGGGGGTCGAGGGGCGCAGGTCCTCCGGCGGAATCTGCTCGGCCACCGCGAGCCGATCCTCGGTGGCAACGGTGGAGCACCCGGCGAGCAGATCCCACTTCTCTTCGACCAGGCCACGCCGGTAGTCGTCGAGATCGAAGTCGGGATGTGCGTTCTGCAGTGACGACAGGATGAGCACCATGGCGATCCGCTGTTGCGGGGACAGGATGCCCTCGGCGGCCATATCCGCCATGCCGGTGATATCGGCCGCGGGCGATACGCTCACCGAGCCGATGAGCCGGGTGTCCTGCGCACCGTAGCCGGCAATCAACTCGTTGGCCGCCCAGGACGCCTGGCCACCCTGGGACACCCCGAAGGCGACCCATCTGTCCGACGAATCGGGGACCAGTTTGCGAGCCGCGCTGGCCGCGTCGATCATGTTGTACCCGGCCGTGGTGGCATCCAGGTAGGGGTGGTAGCTGTCGATGGTGCCCAGGCCTTGATAGTCCGGAACCACCATCATGTAGCCGAGGGTGACCAGCGCCCGCACCGCCCCGGCGGCACCCAGCAGGGTGGGCGACAGCGACGGCGCGCATTCCGAGAGCACACCGGTGGTGCCATGACCGAACACGATCACGGGCCAGCCGCCCTCGGGCGGGGTGCCGCTCGGAGCGAACACGCTGCCGGACACGACCTGTGAGCTGCCGTCGACACCGGAGGTCGAGTTGTAGGTGATGTGAGCCGCGACGGAGGTGACCCGCAGCAGCCGGCGATCGATGGTGGGCAGCCGGGTGGCGCTGACGAGCGCACCGGGGCCGGTGGCCGAATAGTCGGCGGGCAGCTGGATTTCCGAAACCACCGCGGCCGACGGGCCGGGGTCCGGATCCGCGCAGCCTGCGACCACCAACGCGAGCGCCAGCAGCGAACTCGCCAGCGCCTTGCGTGTCGTCCGTGCGCAGATCATGTGTGGCATCGAGCTCCTAAGACCGGGTGGGCTCGCCGTTGGAGGAGGCGGACGAGTTGGCGGCATACCGGAGTTGGCTGCCGGTCAGCACCTCGTCACGGGTGAGCCCGAACGCCAGCACCAGCACCAGGCTGAGCGCGAAGCCGACGCCGGCCGCCACCAGCAGCGTATTCGTCAGATCGGGCTGGACCTCGTGCGCAACCGTTGCCGGGTCGACGGCGACGAGTTCGGCCGCCGGTCCGGTGTACTGGATGGGATCGGTGGGCTCGGACTCGACCCACTCCAGCTCGCCGGACATCTTCATCAGCACCGAGGCCAGCGTGTTGACCGTGTCGATGGTGGTCTGCGGATCGCTGCCCGTCACCCCGACCCGCAGCAGCGCCGAGGAGGGCCGCGCGAACCGGGACAGGCCGTAGGGCTCCCACGCCGCGGTGACATTGGCCGCGAGTTCGCTCGGCGCCAGCGGCAATCCGAGTTGCTCGATGGTGCGCTCGCTGATCACCGAGGATTGGGCCAGCGACACGTAGGTGGACATCCGGCTGTTGGCCCCGATCCCGCCGGCATAGGCCGAAAAGGTGCCCGGATCACCGGTGACCTGCGCGAACAGCAGCACCGACGCGGTGTAGCTGCGTTCGGCGGTGAGTTTCTGCACGCCGAACGCAGCGGCGGGCGCCAGCAGCGTGGCCAGCAGAATGACAATCCAGCCCCTGGCGGCGATTGTCAGATAATCCCGTGCCCGTGGCACGTCGACCGGGGCCCTCAATTTCTGCTCAGGCAATCGTTGGGCGGCGGCTCGGCACCGTCGAGGCGATCCATCAGCCAGGGCAACGTGAAACCACTGTCCAGGTCGGCGTGCCCCTTGCCGGGGCCCTTGCGGATCTCGATATAACTTCCCATCGCGCAGGCCCGGTCCAGTGCCCGCTCGAACCACGTCTCGTCGACCAACTGATCAAGGGTGCCGTACCCCACCACCATCGGCGTGGTGTTGGGAGCTTGTGGCACGGCGATCTCTTCGAGCCGCTCACGCAACCAGACGACATCCTCGTAGGTGGCGGGCTTGAGGTCATCGTTGGTCATCAACGAGCGCACCCGCTCGATATCCTCGAAGTTGGGTGGGATGCAGTCGAGAAGCTGGTCCCAGTTCTCGGCGGTGGCACCGCGACGGTAGTTGTCGAGGTTCATCTCGGGGTTGAACCATTTCAGCGACTGCAGGGCGAACACCAGCGTCACCCGCTGATCGGCGGTCAGCGTGCCGTTCCAGGCGGCGTCGGCCAGCCCGGACATGTCCGCGGCCGGGGCCATCGAGACGGTGCCCAGCAGATCCAGGCCCTGACCGTAGGTGGGGGCCTGTTCGGCCGCCGACCACACTGCGAGGCCACCCATCGAGTGCCCGTAAGCCAGCCACTGCGGGTCGGTATCCGCACCCACCCGGCGGGCGGCGCGGACGGAGTCGATGACGTTGTAGCCGAGAGTTCTCGCGTTCAGGAACGGATGCTGGTAGCCCTCGACCCCGGCACCCTGGAAGTCCGAGACGGTCACCAGGAAACCCGCCCGGACGAACACCGACATCGTCCACTCATTCAGCGGCAGGCTGCTGTAGAGGGTGCTCGCGCATTTGTTCAGCACGCCCTTGGTGCCCTGCCCGAAGGCCAGGATGGGCCAGCCGCCCTCGGGCGGATCGCCGGGCGGGATCGCCACCGCACCGGAGACCTCGGTCGGCGCTCCGTCCACGCCCGACGTCGAGCGGTAGACGACGCGCATATACGTCGCATCGGCCTGATTGAGTAGTTCGCTGCCGCTCATCGGTTCGACCGATACCAGCGACCCCGGCCCGTCATCGTTCATATCCGGCGGTGGCAGGCGGGGTTTGCCGTCGAAGGGCGGGGTAAAGGTCTTGATCGCCACGGTGTCCGAGCCCGGAGGTGGTGCCGGCGCCTCGGCCGGGGCGCACGAGGTCACCATTACGACAGCCACGAACAGGACCGCCGCACCACGAATCAGACTCGGCACGCCGTTATCCCGAGGTGCGAGATGAGGCCTGCGACCTCGCGGTGCGGCTGTCGGCATCATCGTCGGAGGCGGCCGGCGATGCGGCTACGGCATGGGCACCGCCCTGGTGCTTGCGGTCCGCGGACAGCTCACGACGGTGTCCGGGCTCGCAGGTCGCCACCACACCGAGTACCGGGGCGTGCGCGGTCTGCAGCACCTTGAGCGCCTTGCGCAGCTCCGAGGTCTTGGTGTGGCCGAGCCGGCCGAGCACCAGCGCACCGTCACCTAGTGCGGCGGGCACCGCGCCGTCGGCGTACTTGGTCAGCGGCGGGGTGTCGATGATCACGTAGTCGAAGTGGCCGCGCAGCAGCTCCAGCACCCGCTGCACCCGCTGATCGCCCCACAGCTCACGGCGCACCGAGGGCACCGGACCCGACGGCAGCAGCGCGAACCCGGACTGCGGTACCTCGATCAGCGACTCGGACAGATCGTGCTGGCCGGCGAGCAGCGTGGTGAAGCCCTTCGTGCCCGCCTGTGTCACGGTGCCCGAGTCCAGCCCGAGCAGCTGCGGCAGTTCCGGATTCACCAGGTCACCGTCGACCAGGACCACCGAGTGGCCCGACTCGGCGAACGCGACGGCCAGGTCGATGGCCGTCGAGGACCGGCCGTCCTGCGGGGACGGGCTGGTCACGGCGATCACCCGGGGATGCTGGCCGGTGGCATTGCGGGCGAACTGCACGTTGGTGCGCAGTTCGCGCAGACGCTCGACGGCCAGCCCGCCGGAGTCGATGTCGATGATGCCGTCGCGACTCTGCTTGTCGGCCACCAGCGTGCCCAGCAGCGGGATACCGGTGACGTCCTCGATGCGTTCGCGGCGGCGCAGCTTGGTGTCCGAGAGGCCCAGCGCGATCGCGAGCAGCACACCGAGCACCAGGCCGCCCACCGCGCCGGCGGCCAGGCGGGTGGTCAGGCCCATGGCGGGCACTTCGGTGCCGTAGCTGGCGTCGTCGACGAGCACCGCGGCGGCCGCGGCCTCACCGCCGCGCCGCGAGGTCTCCAGCTCAGCGGTCACGTTCACCAGCTGGTCGGCAACGGCATTGGCGTAGCGCTGCGCGGCCGCGGGGTCCGGATCGGTGGCGGTGACGTCCAGCAACACGGTCTGCGGCAGCGGGACCGCGGTGATCTTGGCGCGCAGCTCGTCGACGGTCAGCGGCGCCTTGAGCTGATCGATGGCCCGCGCAGCGACCTGGTCACTGGTGGCCAGACCGGCGTAGGAGAACACGCGCTCCTGGGAGAACAGGTTGTTCTGGTAGGCGTCGCCCACCGAGGTACCGCTCTGGGTGGTGACGAAAAGCCGTGTCGTCGACGAGTACTGCGTGGTCGAGAAGAGGGTGGTCGAGTAGCCCACTGCGACCCCGATCAGCGTCGCCAAGAGCACCACCCACCACAACCGGCGAAAAATTCGCAGGTAATCACCGATGGCCAAGGGAGGACTCCATTCGCTCTTGGGATCGCCACAACAATGCAACGATAGCGTCAACAACAGTAGCTGCACACTTTGCCAGGCGCCCCTGTAGCGCGCTCGGCTGAGTCGGTGCAAGGATAGATAAATGCAACGACGGTGCGGTAAAGCCGTGAGGATCATTACCCAATGAAGACGAGTCCGCAATGAAACTCGGCGCGTCTACGCGGCCCGACCTGCTGGTCGGAGCCGCGATCGTCATCCTGGTCCCCTTGATCGCGGGCGCGGTGACGCTCGGCGGCAAACTCGGGATCATGGCCGTCGGCGGGTTGATCGCGCTGGCGGTCGGTGTCTACGTCGGACTTCGCCACCCGCTGTGGCTGTACTGGGGCATGGCGATCGCCGTCGGCTCGCTGCCGTTCGGTTACTTCCCCGGCGTCCATCTGCCCTTGTACCTGCCGTTTGCCGGCGGCGCACTGGTGGCGGCCCTGGTCCATCCCAACGCCGCCAAACGCTTCCCGGTGCTCGGCAGCACGCTGGCCAAGGCGGTGCTGGTGCTCGTCGTTATCTCCGCGGTGTCGATGGTGGTCACGTTCAGCTCGATCGTGAACATCCTGGATTACACCAAATGGGCGATCGCGACAGGCGCCTTCTTCGCGCTGCTCGCGTTGCCGCGCGAGCATCTGGCCAAGTTCGGCCGGATCTTCGTCTATGCGGCCAGCTTCAATGCGCTGATCGGCATCGGGTCCATCGTGCTCGGCTCCAATCAGATACTGCTGCAGCCGTTTCGGATCTTCGGTTATGCGGTGGCCAATACCGAGCGATTCTTCTTCACCGGTGGTACCCCCACCAATCTCCCGCGCGCAGGGCGATTCGAGGTGGCCGCCGACAGCCAGGCCTTCAGCAGGCTCGGCGGGCTCTGGCTGGACCCCAACGCCGCCGGTATCGGTCTGGTCATCTCGTTCGTGATCGCCATGATCGTCTTCACCGGCTGGCGCCGCGTGGTGCTCGCCGCCATCCTCGGTTCGGCGATCGCGCTGACGCTCAGCCGATCGGCCATTGTCAGCGTATTGGTCGGTGTCGTACTGGTTTTCGTGTTCCACCCGATGCGGTCACGCGATCGCCAGATCCTGGTCGGCACGCTGACACTGGCCTTCATCGGGGCCTTCATGGTGCCCTCGGTGCGTACCCGGTTGCTGGGCACGCTCAGCTCCAATGACGCCGGCGCCACCGACCGGGTGGACTCGATCCGGGAGTTCCCCGGACGCATGAGTGGGCACTGGTTGTTCGGCTGGGGTTGGTCGCAACGGGAGTTCAAGGACGGCGCATACGCCTTCATCGAGAACTTTGTGTCCAACGCCCCGTTGATCGCGATTCACCGCGGCGGCATCTTCGTCGGTGCGGCTTTTCTGGCGGTCGTCGTGATCGGTTGCGTAATCGGTTACCGGTTGTTGCGATCGAATTCGCTACCGGGAGCGCTATATGGCGGCGTATTCATCGGATTTTCGGTCGTTGCCCTGAATCTCGATCACCCGGTGGTGGTCATCCCGCAAATCGTGTTTCTGTACACCATTTTCCTGACCTTCCTGGCCTACGCCGATCAACTTCGGCGGGAGGACCAGGAACGCTCGGCGCTGGAGACGCGCATCGCGGAGGCCACCCGGCCGGTGCCTGCGGCGGCAGCGGTCGGCGCGGGACGCCACTAGCCGGCCAGCAGCGCCTCGACCGCCCGATGGGGTCGGCGCTGCTGCCAGTACTGGCTGTTCAGCGCGTACAGCCGCTCCCCCGCCGCGGTGGCGGCCGGCAGGTCCAGCAGCAGCCGACGGCATTCGGCGACGAAGTCGGCGTCCTCATCGTGGACGCCGAGTTCCAGAAGATCGCCCAGCGACCCGATCGCGGCGGTGGTGCCCACCACCGGCAGCCCCATCCTGGCCGCGTCGAGGATCTTCACCCGCACCCCGCCGCCGGTGCTGATCGGCGCGATCATGGCCCGGCAGGTCCCCAGGAAACCGGCCAGGTCGTCGACGAAGCCGAGGTCGCGCACGCCGTCGGGATAGTGCGGGGCCCTGGCCTTGGCGTGTCGGGCGCCGATCACGCAGAGTTCGGCCCCCGCGATACCCGCCGAGATCTGCGGCCACAGCCGCAGCGCGGTCAGGAACGCCTCCTGGTTGGGCGGCCAGTCCCGGGTGCCCATCAGCACCAGCCGCCGCGGTGTCTCAGACACGTCTACCTGGGCGGCCGGGGGCAGCGTCAGGTCCAGCCACCGCGCGTACGGCACACCGTTGGCACGGTAGAACTCCGCCTCCTGCGCGTCATAGGTGCCCACCGCGTCGGCGGCCCGGGCCACCCGCAGTTCGTCGCGCACCAACCTGCCCACCTGCAGCCGCCCCAGCACCCCCCGGGTGGCCCGCCAGACCAGCGACTCGCTGACATGAGTGTTCACGACGAAGCGTGCCGCGCCCCGTTGGTCGCTGCGAAGGAACGATTCGGCCATGTAACTGTGCTCGGCGACGAACACATCGGCCGGCGACGCGGAGATCGCGGCCACCAGTTCGTCGTCGTCGAAACGCGCATGCGCGAGGCTGCGCCCGCTGCGCACGGTGTCTTTGAGCAGCCGCACCGGCTGGACTCCTGACTTGACCACCCGCTGCACCACGGCGCCGCCGTCGACCAGATCGGCGGTCACGCGGCTCGGCGGCTGATGCGACAGACAGATCACCGACACCTCGTGCGAATCCGATGCCAGCCGCATCACCAGCCGGGACAACTCCACGTCCCCGCCGTGCTCGGCGACCGGGTCCTTCGACAGCAGGAACGTCGCCCTGGTCATTCCGGCGCCTTTCTGACACGGGGTGCGCGGTAGAGGACATAGGCGTAGATGGCGAGCAGCAGAGCATCGGCGATCACCGTCGCGATCGCGGCCCCGACCGCGCCCGCCACCGCCAGCAGCGCGACCAGCCCCAGCTTGATCGGCAGCAGGCTGAGGTTGGCCACCAGCCGGGTCGTGTCGCGGCGCTGCAGGTAGAGCACCGCCTGGAACACCGAGGTGATGGTCCGCATCCCGCAGAACATGCTCATGATGATCATCGCGACCGCGAGTTCGTTCGGCGCGGGCGTGAACAGCATGACCACGCCGACGATCAGGACCAGCAACCCTGCGACGCCGCCGAGGATCAGCGTGCTCTTCAGCGGCGGCCCGGCCGCCAACTTCCCGTCACCTTCGCGCAGGGAACGGTTGTAGGACATGCCGAAGGACTGTCCGACGGCGACGATCGCGATCGTCACGGTGACGGTCAGCGCGTAGTAGCCGACGATGGTGTCATTGGTCAGCCAGCCCAGCAGCAGCACATCGCCCTGCAGGTAGGCGGCCAGGCCCAGCATCTCGCCGATCAGGATGGCGATCAATTTGGGCGGCCCGGGCATACCGGGACGGGGCCCCAGCACCGAGAAGCCGACGATGACGGCGATCACGACATACGGCGCCACCAGGAACATGCTGGCGATCTGCAGGGTGGGGTGCTCGACCAGGAAAACGTATGCGGCGGCGCACATCACGCTGGTGACCTGACGGATGGTGTCGAGCTGCGCGACCCGTTGCGGCTGTCCATCCCGCGCCCAGTGACTCTGGTAGGCCTTCAAGATGATCTCGCCGCCGGCCACGAACAGCCCGAACCAGGCGATGTAGCTGACCTCGATCAGGGCCGCCCCGGCCACCATCAACGTCAGGC
This sequence comes from Mycolicibacterium frederiksbergense, assembly GCA_030499155.1. Classification (GTDB taxonomy): domain Bacteria; phylum Actinomycetota; class Actinomycetes; order Mycobacteriales; family Mycobacteriaceae; genus Mycobacterium; species Mycobacterium frederiksbergense_A. The sequence goes on from JAUKNU010000001.1 coordinate 5,953,862, forward strand.
CGAGCAGGTAACGGGTCACCCGTTCGCGCAGGAACCGTTCCTGCGACTCGCGCACCGCGCGGACCGCGAACGGGTTGTCCAGCGGCGGGCCGATCAACGAGAAGGCGGCATAGGCCATGCCGTACTGCCCGTAGTCCGCGATACCGAGCTGGGCGATGATGATCACCGTCCACAACAGGCCGACGCCGCGTCCGCCGTAGAGCCAGAACACCGCCCAGAGGGTGCGCATCAGGTGATGTGAGGTGGGCGCAGGCGCCACCGGCTCGACCGGTTCGCTCACCCGTTCAGGCGCTTTCTCCGCTGTCCGGCCAGGACCCGTGTCCAGATCTGCACGAGCGCGTCGGCGGTCCGCTCGGCCGAACGCTCCCGGCGGGTCCGGTCGGCGTTGCGCCCCAACTCGGCGAGCCGGGTGGGATCGTTGAGCAACGACTCGATGCCCTCGGCCAGTCCGGTGGCGACGGCGTCGTCGCCCTCGCCGCGCGGGCTCACGTTGAGAACACCGTGCGCACTGTCCAATTCGGCCAGCGAACCGTACCCGGTGCACACCACCGGGGTGCTGTAAGCCATCGCGTGGGCCACCACGCCGGAGGCCGGATAAGTCTCGGCGTAGAAGTGCCGCTTGCCGTAGGGGACGACGATGGCGCGCACCGAATCGAAGAACGCGTCTTCCGCCGGACCGTCGACGCCGCCGAGGATCTCGATGCCCTCGGCCCGCGGCAGAGCTTCGGTGCCGCGCCCGGCGACCCGGATGGCGATATCGGCGGGCAGCAGGTCACGGATCCGGGCGATCCGCTCGAAACCCTTGCCCCGGTAGACGAACCCGAAGAAACCGACCGCCTTGGGGCGCTCCTGGGCAGGCCTGATGGCGGGCCGGTCCCGCACCAGGTGCGGCACGTAGAAGGTGGTGGTGCGCGGATACGTGCGTTCGATCGACTGCCTGCCGGTCTCGGTGAGCGCGATCAGCGTCCGGTCCCCGTGCACCCGGCCCTCGATCGCCTGTGACAGCGGCCGCAGCGGGTAGTGGATGCCGTGGGTGAGCAGCCGGGACTTGGCGATGCTCCGGGTGCGGGCCAGGAACCACAGACCCTGCGGCGGATCGTGGATCGTCGAGGTGACCGGAACGCCCCGCAGGCCCGCGACGGCCCAGAAGGTGGGCAGCACACCGGTGGACAACTCGGCGTGCACCAGCGTCCGCCCGGGCGGGCCTTCGGCAACCAGCCGCCGCACCTGCGCACGATGCCGGCGCAGATCGGCCAGACTGTCCTGCCCGGGCCCGGCGGTGCGGTGTTCGACGATCTCCCCGAAATGCGGGCGCAGCGCGGTCACCAGGTCCTGCGCGTAGTCGCCGACCGCGGTCTGGCCCTCGTCGGGCGCGACGAAGACGAGCCGGTGATCGCCGAACGGGACCGACGCCGCACCCATCAGTAGAACAGCGGGCGGTGATTGTTGGTGTAACCCAGCGAGTCGGCCGGACGCTTACCGATCACCTTGGCGGGCACGCCGCCGACGATCGCGAGTTCCTCGACGTCCTTGTTGACCACGGCATGCGCGGCCACCACGGCACCGCGGTGGATGAGCGAGGGCAGCACCATCGCGCGGCTGGCGATCCACACGTAGTCCTGCACGACGGTCGGGATCGGAACCGGCAGGAAGTCGGGGTGGTTGATGTCGTGTCCGCCGCCGATGAAGTGCACGTCGCTGGCGATCGTCACGTTGTTGCCGATGTAGAGGCCGGCGCGGGAGTCCAGCAGGCAGCGGAAACCGATCGCGACACCGTCGCCGATGGTGAGGAACTCGATGTCGAGCACCGTGGTGCCGCGCAGGATCGAGGTGCGCTTTCCGATCCGCGCACCCATCAGCCGCAGGAATCCCTGCCGGATGGTGTGCGACGGGATGTAGGTGACGAAGCTGTTGAAGAACAGCTCACCGAGCCGGTTGCGGATCTTGCGGCCGCGGGTCATGCCCTGCATCTTGTAGTCGATGACCCGGTTGTTCTCGTCGAGAATCCACTCGGGCGGCGGCGGCATGTGCAGATCGGGAGCAGCGGCAACCTTGCGGGCGACGTCTGCCGGATCTGCCGACGCTGGTACTCCGGTCATAGGTGTTGTGCTCCTTTGAGAAATTCGCGTCAACCATAACTAGCCGAGCAGCGTCGCGCCGCGCGGTTGGCCGTTACCCGGCCCGTTCAGGATTCTCCGGTGCCGGTCAGCTCGTCGACGGCGGCGTACAGCGATTCCGCGTACCGCTGCTCGGTGAACCGTTCGGCGTGCGCCCGCAGTGTGTCGGGGTCGAATCGGCAGGCCTCGAAGCGGTCGAGTGCGTCGGCGATGGAGTCCGCGGCCGGCCGGTCGAAGAACATCCCGGTCGTGCCCTCGATGACGGTATCCAGGAAGCCGCCCCAGCGCAGCACCACGGCCGGTCGCCCGGACACCGCAGCCTCGATGGGGGTCAACCCGAAATCCTCGTAGCTGGCCGCGATCAACGCTCGGCACGACTGGTACAGCCAGGCCATCTGGCCGTCGGTGAGCGCCGAGAGCATCCGCACGTTGGGCGTCTTCATCCGCTCGATGCGCGCGGCCTCCGGGCCGTGACCGACCACCACCAGGCGGCGATCGGTGTTCGCGAAGGCCCCTACGACGGCGTCGACGTTCTTGTAAGCCATCAGCCGGGACACACACAGGTAGAAGGGCTCGCCGGCGTCGGTGGCCCAGTCCTGCAGTTCGGGTACCGGTTCGGCCGCGGTGTGCGGTTTCATCGCGATCGGGGAGGGCAGCACACCGGCGTCGATACCGTAGGCGGCGCTGATGCGGTGCTTGATGGCCGTCGACACCGCGAGGTAGCGGTCGACCGACATCGCCGCGCGCCGGTCCCACGACTTCAGCAGCGGCGAGCCCACTTTCAGCGCGGCCCGCTTCAACCGGTCCCCGTCGGGTTTGAGGTAGTGATCCAGCGCGTAGAGCCAGTGCGCCGGGGTGTGACAGTGCACGAGTTTGGCGCCGTCGGTCCGGAAGCCGTGCGCCCAGCCGCTGCTGCTGGTCACCACGACATCGGCGTCGACGAACATCGCGCCCGCCGCGAAGGGCAGCACCGGCAGCGCAGCCCGGTGGTGCTTGCGGAACAGCGCGACACGGTTCAGCGGGGACACCCGGATATCGCGATCGGCGAACTCCGGATAGGTGCCGTCCGGGTCATACAGCAGGGTGTAGATGGGGGCGTCCGGAAACGCCTTGCTCATGGAGAGCACCACCTTCTCGGCGCCGCCGCGCTGGGTGAGGTAGTCGTGCGCGATCGCCACCCGCGGCCCGTCCACACCGTCGTAGCTGTGCGGTGGCGCGCTGTGGTCGTCGGGCACGACAACTCCTCCTGCGAATACGACATGGGCGCGTCGGTGCGGCCGACGTCGGGTTGCTCAGGTGACGTTAGCCGACCCGTGTTCACCATGCCGACCCGTCACCCGCCACGTGCCCGCCGCCCGCGGTGCAGGGACTCAGCGGGCCGTCAGGTTCGCCAGGTTGTCGTCGACCTCTTGTTTCCAGATGCCGAACGCGTGGGTGGTGTCGACCTCCAGTTCGAAGCGGTCGGTCATCTCGGCGGTGACATCGGCGAGGTCGACGTAGAACTGCTCATACCAGCGGCGGTGCTGGTAGACACCGCCGTCCTCCTCGGTGAGCAGCGGGTTGTCGATGCGGGTCTTGTGCTTCCAGATCTCGACGTCCTCACCGAAGCCGTCGCCGAAGGACCGGCTCATCGCCCCGGCGAGCTTGGCGGCCTTGTCGGCGGGCAGACCGGGCATCTGCTGCACCGCGACGCCGTACTGCAGCACGAACGAGTTGTGTGTCACCGGGTAGTGGCAGTTGATGAGCGCCACCTCGACGGTGAATCCCGGCGCGAGGTCGTTGTGCAGCCAGTTGATCATGTAGGCCGGACCGAAATAGGTGGCTTCGGACCGCAGATACGTTCCGTCCCAGAGCTTGTCGGGATCCGCGATGTAGTCCGGGCGCGGTTTGGACTCCATGAACTGGCTCGCGGTGTGGCCCTCGATGACGTTCTTGAAGAAGGTCGGGTAGGCGTGGTGGATATAGAAGAAGTGCGCCATGTCGACGTTGTTGTCCACGATCTCGCGGCAGTGCGAGCCCTCGATGAGAATCGAGTTCCACTGCCACGGCGACCACAACCCCTCGGCGTGACCCTCGATCGAGGGCGGCGCCAGTTCCGGTGGCGGGCTGGAACGCTCGGGGTCGTGCCAGACCAGCAGCTGACCGTTCACCTCATGGGTGGGCCAGGTGCGGGTGCGCGCCAGTCGCGGGGTGCGCTTGGCGTAGGGCACCAGCGTGCACTTACCGTCGCTGCCCCAGCGCCAGTCGTGGAACGGGCAGGCCAGGCTGTCGTCCTTGACGGCGCCGCGGGACAGGTCACCACCCATGTGGCGGCAGTAGGCGTCGAGCACGTGCACCTCGCCGGCGGAGTCGCTGTAGACCACCAGCTTGGTGCCGAAGGCGTCGATACCGTGCGGTTGCCCGTCGCGGAACTCCTCGGCCAGGCCCAGGCAGTGCCAGCCGCGGGCGAATCGCGTCATCGACGTGCCGGCGTCGATCTCCCGGATCTCAGTCATGCTCAGGTGCTCTGCTCTTCGCGCAAGCGCTCATCACTCCTGCTTAACATGTCGCGCACCGCCAGGTGGCTGAACAGCATGCTCGTTCCGATCGGATTGCCGCCGCCGGGATAGGCGGTGCCACTCGGCGCGGCCATGGTGTTGCCCGCAGCATAGAGGCCCCCGATCACCCGATCCCGGGTGTTCAGCACGCGCGCTGCGGTATCGGTCCGCAATCCGCCCTTGGTGCCCAGGTCGGACACTCCGAACGCGGCGGCATGGAACGGCCCCCGCTCGATCGGGACCAGGGGCGACTCCCCGCCGGAGAAGGCGCGGTCATAGGGTTCCTCGCCGCGGCCGAAATCCTCGTCGACGCCGGCGCGCACCTGCTCGTTGAACCGGGCCACCGTGGCGACCAGCGCCTGCGGCGGCACCCCGATCTCGGCGGCGAGTCCCTCCAGCGTGTCCGCGGTCCGCCACAATCCGGCCTCGACGTACCGCTCGGTGGCGACCATCGAGACGTTGGTGGCCTTGACGGGCGGGACGACGCCCTCACGGTCGTCGTAGACCATCCAGTACGGCAGCGTCACCTCCCCGGCCGATACCGCATCGAGGACACCGCGACCCAGCCGGTCGTAGGCGGCCGATTCGTTGACGAACCGCCGGCCCTGATCGTCGACGAAGATACCGCCGGTGAACCACAACGCGAAGGCCGACGTTCCGTCGGGATGGCGCAGGCCCGGTGACCACCACGCCTGATCCATCAGGTCGGTGTCGGCGCCGGCAGCGATGCCGGCCAGGTGGGCCAGACCGCGATTTCCCCACGGCCCCATCGTGTCCCGCGAGTGTCCCGGCACGCCGTAGTGCGCCCGCATCTCGTCGTTGTGTTCGAAACCGCCGGCGGCCAACAGCACGCCCCGGCGGGCGCGGATCGCCCGCCGCTGCCCGCCCGACTCGACGATCGCCCCGGTGACGTCGCCGCCCTCGACCACCAGCTCGACCAGTGCGGTGTTCAAGCGCGCCGAGGTGTCGGGGAATCGGGCGGTGGCGGTCAGCAGCCGGGCGATCAGCGCGCGGCCGCCGACGAAATAGTCCGCGGGCTGCGCATGGCCGAGACGGTCGGCGTCCAGCGGCCCCCGCACCGATTCACCCAAGTCGGGCGCGACGGCGACCTTGAGCGGTTTGGCGGCGATATGGCGCATACCGTCGGCGCGCGCCTTGGGCGCCTTGCCGAAATAATCCGGCCATGGCAGCAGTGAGAACTTCAGCAGCTCATCGGCTTCCAGGTATTCGATCAGTGGCGCCCCGTTGCGGACGTAGGTTTCCTGCAGGGCCGCCGGTGTCCGGTCCCCGACCACGGCCCGGTAGTACTCCAACGCGTCCTCGAGGGTGTCGTCGACACCGGCGCGCCGCAGAACGGGATTGCACGGGAACCACATTCCGCCGCCGCCGGAGTACGCGGTGGTGCCGCCGAACTTCTCGGAGGCCTCCACCAGGGTCACCGAGAGCCCTTCGCGCGCGGCGGTGTAGGCGCCGGTCGCCCCACCCGCCCCCGAGCCGGCAACCAGCACGTCGACGGTTTCATCCCAGACCTCGGTCACACTCCCCTGACTAGCACGCGCCGCGCACCCGCGTGGGCGGATTGCCCGCCACCGTCGGCGTGGCGAACGGCCGGCCCCGACGGCAGCAAACTTTGCGCCCATTGCAAGAGACCGGTCATCCCAGATCATTGGGCTGCTGGATATCCCTTTATTGATGCCCCCGTCGAGTTATGGCATTAGCGGATTCGATGCACAGCAATGTGCAAAGCTGCACTATCCGTGCCGCAATGTGGGTAACCTCAGAACCTCCAATACGACTTTGCGGGGGCAAGCCGATGGCACAGACATATTTCTCTGAGACGTGCGATGACGTCGAGTACCGGGATTTCGCCGAGCTGTGGCAGGGATACGACGACGCGGTGCTGGATCTGGCCCGGCGCGAGGGCGTGAACGCGGTCGCCGAACTGGGCGGGGGCGCCAATCCGGTGGTCGGCGACGACGAGAAGTGGGGTTTCGCCGATCGTCGTGTCGTCGTGGACATCTCGCCGCTGGAACTCAGCAAGGCGGCCGTGGACGTGCAGACCCGGGTGGTGGATCTGTGCCAGCCGATCGCCGACGATGTCGGCGCCTACGACCTGGTGTTCTCGAAGATGCTGTGCGAGCATCTGCCCGATCCCGTTGTCTTCCACGAGAACTGCCACAGGCTGCTGCGCCCCGGCGGGCTGTCGGTGCACTTCTACCCGACGCTGGGGACCTTTCCCTTTCTGGTCAACAAACTGATCCCGGAGAGCACGGCACGGCGAATCCTGGACAAGGTGCAGCCGGGCAGGCTGGATCAGCCCAACCTGGAGAAGTTCCCGGCCTACTACCGCGGGACCACCGGCCCCACCCGGCGCGCGATGGACAAGTTCGAAGGCTTCGGATTCAAGGTCGAGCAGTGGAAGTCCAGTTTCGGCCACGCCTACTACTCGGTGATCCCGCCGCTGCAGGCGCTGGAGAACGCCAAGAGCAGGTTCCTGCGCAGGCACCCGGTCCCGGCGTTGGCCAGTTTCTCGGTGGTGGTGCTGCGCAAGGTCGCCTGATTTCAGCTGCGGCGATGCTGTCCGTATCGGCCGAACTCGTCGTCCAGCGACCGCCGGTCGCCGGCATCCATCTGCCGATACGCCACCGCACCGCGGCCCGCCCACCGGTAGACCGGCTCCTCGGTGTGCCAACGCTGCTGTTGCAGTTCACGTTTGAGCACCTTGTTGGATCCGGTGACGGGCAGGTTGTCCGATACGCGCAGCAACCGCGGAGTTCCCTTGGCCCCCAGGTCTTCCTGGCTCGCCAGGAAGACCGCGAACTCGCCCGCGTCGAAACGATCCGGGTCGGCGACCTCGATCGCGGCCATCACCTGGTCCCCGGACCGCGGATCGGGGACGGCGAACACGCCTGCCGCGATCACCCGGGGGTGCCGGCGCAGCACGTGTTCGATGGTCAGCGCGGAGATGTTCTCGCCGTCGACCCGGATCCAGTCGCCGCGGCGCCCGGCAAAGTAGAGAAAACCCGCCTCGTCGAGGTAGCCGAGGTCACCGGTCCAGTACCACCCGTTGCGAATCCGTTCGGCGTTGGCCTCGTCGTTGTTGTAGTAACCCTCGAAGGTTCGGGTGCCGAACTTGTCGACGATCTCGCCGACCGCCTCGTCAGGGTTGAGCACCCGGCCTCCGGCATCCAGAACCGCTGCGGCACAGCGCTTGAGCGTGTGCGGGTCGACGATGGCGACACCGTCGTGTGCGGGCCGGCCCAGCGCGCCCGGCGGTGCGTCGGGAGCCAGTGTGACCGCACCGCCACCCTCACTGGAGCCGTATCCCTCGAATAGTTCGGCCCCGAACCGGCGGCGGAACTCGTCCTGGTCGTCCGGTGAGGCCTCGGTGCCGAATCCGCGCTGCAGCGGATTGTCCGCGTCATCGGGCCGTTCTGGGGTGGCCATCAGATAGCCCAGCGCCTTGCCGACATAGGTGAAGAAGGTCGCGCCGAAGTACCGGACGTCGGGCAGGAACTGCGAGGCGGAGAAGGAGGGGGCGAGGCACACGGTGGCGCCGACCGCCAGCGCGGGCGCCCACAGCGCCATGATCGCGTTGCCGTGGAACAGCGGCATGCTGCAGTACTCGACGTCCTCGCGCCGGTGCCCGTACTTCTGCACCGCCGCATACGCAATCCGGGCCAGCCTGCCCTGGCTGCACCGGACCGCCTTGGACGCGCCGGTGGTGCCCGAGGTGAACAGCAACAGCAGCAGCGTGTCCTCGTCGGTCTCGGCGCCCAGCGGCGCCCCGCGGTACCCGTCGACCGCCGCGGCGTAGGCCGGGGTGTCGATCACCAACGGCGCGACGTCGAGATCCAATGTGCGCAGCCGCTCGGCGCCCGCGGCATCGGTGACGATCAGTTGGCAGTCGGCGAGCCGGATCTCGGCGGCCAGCTCGGCGGGGCCACGGGTCGGGTTGATGCCCACCACGGTGGCCCCGGACAGCGCCGCGCCACCGAGCCAGAACACGAAATCGGGGACATTGGGCAGCAGCACACCGATGTGCGGCGGGCCGGGCCGGTCGGCCAGCAGAGCGGCCCCCAGCGCACCGCGAGCGGCGGACTCGATCAGCACCTCGTCCCAGGTCCAGTCCTGGTCGCGCGAGCGCAGGCCCGGCCGGGTGTCCCCGCGGCGGTCGAGCAGCATGGCCGCGATGGATTCCCGGGTCAGGTCGTCGATCGGCACCGACACAGCTTGGCCGTCGGGCGACACACGGTGAGTTAACTCGCACCTCTCTTATGCAGTTCTTAGAAGTACAGCTAGCATCGACTCCCATGACGAGCACTATCGAGCCGGCGGCAGAGCACGTACCCGATATCCACACCACGGCCGGCAAGCTGGCCGACCTGCGCAAGCGCGCCGAAGAGGCGCTGCACCCGGTGGGCGAGGCCGCGGTCGAGAAGGTGCACGCCAAGGGCAAGCTGACCGCCCGCGAGCGGATCTACGCGCTGCTGGACGAGGGTTCGTTCGTCGAGCTCGACGCGCTGGCCCGGCACCGGTCCACCAACTTCGGCATGGAGAAGAACCGGCCCACCGGTGACGGTGTGGTGACCGGCTACGGCACCATCGACGGCCGCGAGGTCTGCATCTTCAGCCAGGACGCCACCGTCTTCGGTGGCAGCCTCGGCGAGGTCTACGGCGAGAAGATCGTCAAGGTCCAGGAGCTGTCCATCAAGACCGGCCGCCCACTGATCGGCATCAACGACGGTGCCGGTGCCCGCATCCAGGAGGGCGTGGTCTCGCTCGGCCTATACAGCAAGATCTTCCACAACAACATCAAGGCCTCCGGCGTCATCCCGCAGATCTCGCTGATCATGGGCGCCGCCGCCGGTGGACACGTCTACTCCCCGGCGCTGACCGACTTCGTCATCATGGTCGACGGGACCAGCCAGATGTTCATCACCGGACCCGATGTCATCAAGACCGTCACCGGCGAGAACGTCACCATGGAGGAGCTGGGTGGCGCGCACACCCACATGGCCAAGTCCGGCACCGTGCACTATGTCGCCTCCGGTGAGCAGGACGCCCTGGATTACGTGCGCGACCTGCTGAGCTACCTGCCGTCGAACAACTACGCCGATCCGCCGCGGTACCCGGTGGCGGCCCCGACCGGAGCCATCGAGGACAACCTCACCGGTGAGGACATCGAGCTCGACACCCTGATCCCGGATTCGCCGAACCAGCCCTACGACATGCACGAGGTGATCTCGCGCATCCTCGACGATGACGAGTTCCTCGAGGTGCAGGCCGGCTACGCCACCAACATCCTCGTCGGTTTCGGCCGGGTCGACGGCCGGCCGGTCGGCATCGTGGCCAACCAGCCCACCCAGTTCGCCGGCTGCCTGGACATCAACGCCTCGGAAAAGGCCGCGCGTTTCATCCGCACCTGCGACGCGTTCAACGTCCCGATCGTGCTGCTGGTGGACGTCCCGGGCTTCCTGCCGGGCACCGACCAGGAGTTCAACGGCATCATCCGCCGTGGCGCCAAGCTGCTGTACGCCTACGGCGAGGCCACCGTCCCGAAGATCACCGTGATCACCCGCAAGTCCTACGGCGGCGCCTACTGCGTGATGGGGTCCAAGGACATGGGCGCCGACGTCGTGGTGGCCTGGCCCACCGCACAGATCGCCGTCATGGGCGCTTCCGGCGCCGTCGGCTTCGTGTATCGCAAGGAACTCAAGGAGGCAGCGGCAGAGGGCAAGGACGTCGACAGCCTGCGCCTGGAACTGCAGCAGACCTACGAGGACACCCTGGTGAACCCGTACATCGCCGCCGAGCGCGGATACGTCGACGCAGTCATCCCGCCGTCGCACACCCGTGGCTACGTGGGCACCGCGCTGCGGCTGCTCGAGCGCAAGATCAGCCAGGTCCCGCCGAAGAAGCACGGAAACATCCCACTGTGAGCGAAGCCAACGATTCAGCGACTGTGAACGAGACCCCCGTGGCAGAGATCGCTGCACCGGCGACCCATGAGCCGCACATCAAGGTGCTCAAGGGTTCACCGACCGATGCGGAGTTGGCCGCGCTGATCGGCGTGCTGTCGGCCGCCGGCGGCGGCCCGGCCGAACCGGTCGTCACCGAGAAGAATCTGTGGGCTCATCCGGTCGACCGGCTGCGCTACCAGAGTCACAGCTGGCTGCGGGTGACGCTGCTGGAGCGGACCCACCTGCGCAAGTGACCCGCCTGGTTCTGGGGTCGGCCTCCTCGGGCCGGCTGGGCGTGCTGCGGCACGCCGGAGTGGAGCCGCTGGTCGTGGTGTCCGACGTCGACGAGGACGCCATCCTCGCCGAGATGGCGGATGACGCCCCGGCGCGGGTGGTGGCCGCCCTGGCCGCCGCCAAGGCCCGGCGTGTCACCGAACTGCTCGACGCCGGTACCTCGGCCGACTGCGTGGTCATCGGCTGCGATTCGATGCTGGAGGTCGACGGCACGCTGCGCGGCAAGCCCGGCACCGTCGAGGCGGCCCGCCGCCAGTGGCAGTCTGCGGCCGGGCGCGCGGGACTGCTGCACACCGGCCACAGCGTGCTACGGGTACGCGCGGGCGACGTCATCGGCCACGGGGAGCGAACCGGCACCACCACGGTGCATTTCGGCGTGCCCTCGGATGACGATCTGGAGGCCTATCTGGCCGGTGGTGAACCGCTGCATGTCGCGGGCGCGTTCACCCTGGACGGGCTGGGCGGCTGGTTCATCGATCGGATCGAGGGCGATCCGTCCAATGTGATCGGCCTGAGCCTGCCGCTGCTGCGCGTTCTGTTGGCAGATATGGGCCTCTCGGTCGCCGCGCTGTGGGCGGCCAACGGGCACGCCGGCTGACGGTCAACCAACAACCGAGTAGCGATCCGATCGACTCGCGAGTGACGTCGGAGGCATCCTGACCAACTACAATGAGCCGTCTGCCAGTACGTCTCATAGCTTCGTCAATCGGCAAAGCGTAGTGGAGCGTTGGCATCCGCCGTGGGCGCTCATTCCTCAGCCTGGAACACAGACGCATCTTCGTTGCAACAGACTTACCGCGACATCGATCTCAGATCGTCATGTCGAAGGCATGCAACGCAGCTGACCTTTCGATACTATTCCGACTCAGTACATGCACTCGAGTCGTCGGCTAGGCTATAGAAGGCGCCGACGCCCACAAGTCAGTCAACCGGCAACTAATTTAATTGAAGGCGCAATCGATTGGATCTTGACGCCCTGCCACTCAAAGGCGACGCTGCATATCGCTGGACTAATAAAATCGTCTGCTCATATCCGAAATCAGGAAGAACGTGGGTTAGGTTTCTACTTTCAAACTACATCCAATTGAGTTTGGGCAATAATATTCCGGTCAATTTCCAGACTGTTTACTCAACCGTACCAAATCGCGAAACACCTGCACATGGACGTGGAATTTCAAATAGCCAAAACATACCATACGACCTCCGCATAGCGATGGACCACCAATCTTTTGAGCTCAATGAATTTGCCGGTCAAAAGATAGTTCTTTTAGTCCGCGATCCGAGAGATATACTTGTATCGCATTGGCACCACGCAATGAACCACTATTCCAACAACCGACACGTCAGCATGTCATCATTCATTCGCGACGAGAACACCGGTATACACTCACTGCTGCGCTATATGAAATCGTGGCGTGTCGCTATACATTCAAACGAAGTGCTTCCAATAACTTACGAGAAACTGCATAGAGACACATGCGCGTCGCTATCGACAATGCTTTCACACTTTGAAATCGCCGACCATGAAGTCAACCGAAGAACAGCGATCTCTCAATCGACCTTTGAAAAAATGCAACGTTCCGAACGGCGAAGCGGAATTCGCGGAATCGCCTATGACTACCATAACGTGAATGCAAGACGCGTCCGCGCAGGAATCGTTGGTGGCTACAGGGTGGCGATGGACCCATCTATGCAAGCTTACGTCCAAAGTGCCATTCTCGAACACCAAGAGCACCTTCCAAAAATTTTCGTTGATTTGATTAGTAGGTCAGATTGAAGGCTTGCCGTCCCAGCGATTTCGTAAATGCTACCGGCTCCGGAGATGTGCCGGCATGGGTAATTGAAAATGAGCGTCGGTCAGCTTCGTTTAAATACGGGAGCGGCGTCCACAAGCAATGTAAAACCAAAATTTCGAGGGGTAATGGATACTTTGCCAACGGTATCGTCTACCTCATCGACGGGCCAACTTATCCGATCGCCGACGGCGGTAGCGCCGTCAAAGCAGCCCTTCTGGAAGGTTTGGTCGCACGTGGATTCCCGCTTCATATAGTTGCCGCCAGGTGGCTTCATGAAAGTCCGTACGCTTACGATCACTTAGGGGTGCCAGTCACGTGGCTTAGTCCCGAGGACTATTTTATTACGGATCGACTGCGCACGTTTCTTGACAGCATTCGGCCGATTTACGTCGTTGCGGATTCTGCCGAGACTATTATGCGGTGCGGAACGTTCCTACCGCCGTCGAGCATTTTGGCGGTGTTCCTCGATGACTATGCAAAATTGGCGCGAATGCGGGGCGTCTCAAAGAAAGAATCTGACCAGATTGTGAAAATGACCCACTGTCTCTTATCCGAAGGGATGCTCGTGGCGTGGCGCGGTCCGGAGGGACGCGACCAACTGACGTCAGGCTCAAATTCACGCAATATATACTCTCTTGACGGCATTTCACTTCGTCATTCAAAACCTCGCGCAATAGCGCAGCAACCCGCGAGAAGCGTTATCCTTGGAAATTTTCGGTATGGGCCCAATCATTCCGGGTTGAGAAGCTTGATAACACTTCGATGCCGACCTCACAGTTTGACAGTAGTTGGAGACGTGCCGAAGGCAATGAAGGAGCGACTGCAGCGCGCGGACATTGAAACTACCGGCGTAGTTTCCGACGTCGGCCCGTGGATTGCTACTGCCGCGGTCGGGATCGACCCAGTTATCGTTGGATCTGGTATCAGCACAAAAGTATTGACTTATGCAAGCTACGGCACACCAGTAGTGTGCACTAAATTTGCCACTCGTGGAGTTCACCCGACGGTATCGACAATGTTCCAAATCGTTGACGACGTGCACGATATTCCTTCGGCGGTCAATGACATTAGGGGTTCGTACGAGAAATGGATTCATGGAGCAGAGGCGGCCAGAGTGAAGCTTCGAATTCACCACGATATTGAGGATGAAATAGATCTAATAGCTACTGCGTTAGTTGCTGCCGACAAATGAAACGTTGCCGTTACCGTTTACGAGCTAGAATCATCATCATCAATGGGCCTCCAGGAGTTGGAAAAACGACAACATCAAACCGGCTAAAGGCTCAACGCGGCGGATCTCTAGTTGATGGAGAAAAAATTGGCCGTATAATCCAGAACTTGATACCAATGCGTGACTATCAGTATTCTTCTGCATGGCGCATGATATTCATATGTCTAGTTGCCCTGAAGGCTTTTATATTTCGGCGAGTTTTGGTTCCAATGACAATTTTGGATCCTGAGGTTCGAGCAGGCACGATAGACATTCTCCGTCATCTACCTTTCCATCTGGACGAAGTGCTTCTATTCGCCCGAAGCGATGTGCTTATAGATAGGATTTTGGCCAGGGGCGGCAAGGGAAACCGTTGGTGCTTGACTGAACTTCCTAGGCTTCTAGCGTACCCCGCACCACAATCCGGTCTGTGGGTGAGGACTGATTCCGCGGAGCCACAAGCAGTCGCAGACGAAATCAAAAATGAGTTGCACCTCGCCCAACTATCCACGAAAAATATGAAGCCGGAAGTCGAGGGATTCAGGTGGTACTGCAATCAGGGAACGACCAGTATGTTGGATACTCGATAATCTGCGGCACAGCAGGTGTGCAGTTAATAAAAACCGCTGAGCAAATTCGCGACCACTTGACCGACGCAAGTCGGACAGTATCGTATCAAAATGGTGAAAACCCCGATGACAACGAACGGGCCTCGCGAGTAGCGCGGCCTCGACGCGAGGCAATAAACACTTGGAACAATACACTAAAGAGTGCGGTCGGTGCACTGGATGCCGAAGCAGACTGTCGATTCATTACATGCCATCTGACTTTATTCAACCGGGCTCGGAATATCACATTTGCGCCAGCGCTCATGGAGAACTTCTACGCCGGCAGTTTTCGTCCCGAAAGGATTATTGTACTCATAGATGATATCTTTGACATATATGGCCGGTTGAGCGCTCCCGAACGCGATAACCTTTTCTCGGAAGAGGCCGCGATCGGATTGACTAATCAGCGCATGGTTAACTCAGTAGCTAGGGGCACCGCGTATAGTCGTGAGCTTACGCCTACCGAAAAATCTCTAAACCTGGGCATTACGCGAATCGGATCGATTCAGCAATTGGTAGCTTGGAGACGCGCCGAAATGCAGTTCGCCGAGAATCTGGCAGCTCAGAGTGATCTAGATCTGCATCTTGTCGCCGTAAAACACCCTATGCAGCTAATGGACCTGCTTCTGAAGAGCGGAAGTAGACCAACGGTTGCTTACGTATCGCACCCAATAACCACACAACGGTGGAGCTTTTTATCCAGCGAGACGTCACAGTGGCCAAGCTATGTTCATCGAATAAACGACTTGCCCGGTCACCTGGTCGACTACGATATCGCGGCGATCTCTCCTACCACGATAGACGAGGCTCGATTCCAGCCGCCCACTCAGGAGTATGTTCACCACCGCGACGGCGCAATGCTCCCGCGGTGGCCGCTATCCAGCAAGCGAAAGATCAATACTTCCGAACATCCAGCGATGCACCATGAACACTCGTACACGGATGAAATCTTCAATTCAGACCCTGCTGTCTCCTCAGGCTACGTAAAAGCACTTCAAGTCTTGCTCTCGGACGACGTGCCGTATCGAGATCACTATATAATAGTTCATACTCCGAACTTCATCGCGTACCAGACTCGTGAGAACGGTGCATCACAGTCTGGCGGTGTGAAATACGAAATAAACCACTTCGCGGAGCTTGCGGACCAAGAGAGTGATCGCCGCATGGTTTCTGTTCATGACTTAGACGATGCTCGCGCCATTCTTGCAAAAGGGCTCGATAAGGATTCGACCGCATGGCGAGTTGCGCACAATTGCGCCGAAAATTTTGTCATCGACTCGTTGATTAGCAGCTATAGCAAAATTTCACTTCGGGACGCAGCTGAAATCCTCCGCTACGGCGGACTTACAGATTCTCCACTGCAGTCCGGACTGCTGTTGCAAACTATCGAAGATGTTCGTAACACCGCGCTAGACATCTTCTGCGCGAGTTACACGTACATCGAACTCAGCGGTTTGGACAGTATCCGCGAGTGGTGCCTAGTTCTGATTGACGATCTTAATCAGCATCGCCAGTATGAGATAATAAGGGACTGGCTCAAAAGACGCTACGCACAGAATGGAACATATGCGATTCCTACTATTCCCATGACTATTCCGACGGAGTCTCAGCTAGACTGTGCCGACGGTTCGATTATGAACCTAGCCAGAGGCGCTCTTCGCCACACGAACTACTTCGAATTCTAGACGAGGGCTTGGTATGGACGACACGGGCAGAGACAGAACATCTGAAGAGAAGGAATTGCTTGAGCTTTCTCTCGGCCACGCTTGGGATTGGTTTTCGCTTCACGCAGCTCAGCGTATGCAGATGATTAATTTTTACGTGCTCTCCATTGCATTTGTTACCGCCGCATATGTAGCTAGTATCGCTAATAACCGGCCCGAGGTGGCAGTTGGCACTGCTATCATCTGTCTTGTTTTTTCCGCCATTTTCTGGAGACTCGAGGTACGTACGCGCGAATTAGTCCGAATCGCGCGAAACGCTCTATTTAAAGTTCAAGGAGAGCTTGCCGCTCTGACCGGTTTTGATACGATTAATATGGCCGTCGCCGCAGAAACGAGCGTGTCGAACACGGGCTCATACGCTACTCTCATAACCAGACTTTATGCCGCTGTAGGCGCTGTATATTTGATCGGAGGGATTTACGCAATCGTGTTATCGGCGTGTGGAACAAAGTAGTAAACGCAGACAGTGATGGCGGGTCTTCGCAGCCACCCTTTCGATCGACCGCAGACCGACGTTGCTAGCTCGCTAGAAATCCCACCCACTTCGCTGATTTGGCTCGGACGACTAGTTACCGTTGCCGGGCCATTCGACACCGCTGTTCGGGCGGCCGGAATCGAACCCGCTGCCGCGCCGGACAGGTGATTCGCACCCCGAATGGTCAGCCCTCGCGGCTGGCCCGGCGATTGGCCCGCTGGATGGCGTCCACCAAGTCGTGCTTGTTCATGGTCGAGCGGCCCCGGATGTCGAGTCGCCGCGCGATCTCCTGCAGATGTTTCTTGCTCGCGTTCGCGTCGACGCCCTCCGCGGTCTCGCCCTTGGCGTTCGGGCCGCCGCTGCGCGCCCGCTCGTCGGAGGGGCCCCGCTGGTCTTTGGCTTCCCAGTGGTCCCCGACCTTTTCGTAGCTGTGTTTGAGCGCCGCATACGCGGTGCGGTGCGCCCGTTCCCCCTCGCCGTATTCGTCGGCCGCCGAATCATGCGTCTTGGCGAAGGTGCGCTGCGCCTTGGCATCGGACTTGCGAAGGGTGCTCGGCAGCTCCTCTTTCTTCGGCGTGCCCTGCTCGGTGGTTTTCGGCATCTGCCACGTCCTTTCGATCGGTGTCGCTATTGGGCGCCGGGTGCGTCGCCTGCCGTCGCCGCACCGGGTCGGAGTACCTCGTCGGGATCCGTCATGGACGTGGGATGCCCGTCTCACCGGCGGCGAAACGCGCATGAATCGCCTGACGCGGGGCATTTCCCGGGCAGGGCTCCTACCACGGCCATCGGGCCGCCGGCCGGCTCACACGCGCCGAAAGCTCAGCGTCTCCCCGCGTACGCCGCCCATCCACAGGTCCTGACACGCCGCGGCCATCTCTTCGAGGCCCTCGGTGATGGCGCCGAAGACGTTGCCCGGTATCCAGCCCTGGTCGCCGTTGATCAGCAGGTTGTTGCGCCCGTAGAACAACGCGAGATCCACGATCGCGCCGGTGGTGCCGGTGCCGGTGGTGTTCTCGTAGCCATAGGCCGGGTTGCCGAGATCGTCGGAATCGAACGAGAACCAGCACAGGTCACCGGGAATCGGCGTGACCGTGGTGTTCTCCTTGCCCGGGTCGGCACCGGTGAACGCCGGCATCAACGTGTAGATCTCGTTGCGGGCGTACTTGCCATGGAAGACCTGTGCAGAAACCGGTCCGCCGGCCAGCGCATCCCACACCGCCGCGCAGGTGCGGGGCGCCTGCTCGTCGAGCAGGCGCGCCGTGCACGTCACGCCCCGCTTGTCCAGCGATACGGTGATCAACCTGCTCACGAATCCTCCTGCTGTTCCATCATTTTCGGTGTGCGTCGGTGCCAGTCCGTGCCCGACTGGTAGGCCTGTCCCACCCGCAGGACCAGCGCGTCAGCATGCCGTGGGCCGACGATCTGCAGGCCCACCGGCAGCCCGGTGGCGGTGAATCCGCACGGCACGCTCAGCGCGGGTTGCCCGGTCATGTTGAACGGGTACGTGTACGGCGTCCAGCTGGTCCAGTCCGGCGATGCCGAACCATCCGGGACGTCTCGGCCGACCGGGAAGGCGGGCAGTGGGAGCGTCGGGGTCACGAGCACGTCGTAACGCTCGTGAAACCGTCCCATCAACTGCCCCAACTGCATTCGCACCGCCATCGCGTCCAGGTAGTCCGAGGCCGAGTAGGCCGCGCCGCGAGTCGCGGTGCGCAGCAGCCCGGGGTCGGCGCGGCCGGCCAGCGCGGCCAACTCCCCGTACGCTTCCAGCACTTTGGCCTCGCCGGAGAACCACAGCACGTGGAATGCCTCGACCGGGTCGGTGAAACCCGGGTCCGCCTCGTCCATCCGGGCGCCCAGCTGCTCGAGCACCGCCACCGCGGCGCGCACGGCGGCCTCGACGTCCGGGTCGTTGCGGACGAAGCCGAGGTTCGCCGAGAACCCGATCCGCAACCCGGCGATCCCCTCGTGCAGTCCCGGCAGGAATGAGCGCACCGGCGTCGGCATCGCCGACCAGTCGCGAGTGTCGAAGCCCGTCACCACGTCCATCAGTGCCGCGGTATCGCGCACCGTGCGCGTCATCGGCCCGGAGTGCGCCAGCGTCCCGAACGGGCTGGCGGGATAGTGCGGTATCAGCCCGAACGTGGGTTTCAGTGCGACGGTGCCGGTGAAGCTTGCCGGAATCCGCACGGAGCCACCACCATCGGTGCCCATCGACCAGGAACCCATGCCCAGCCCCACCGCCGAGGCGCTGCCCCCGCTGGACCCGCCCGCCGTCACCGCGGGGTCCCACGGGTTGCCGGTGGCACCGAACGTCAACGAATCGGTGACGCCCTTCCAGGCGTACTCCGGCGAGGTCGTCTTGCCCAGGATCACCGCGCCGGTCTCGCGCAGTCGCGCCACGCACGGCGAGTCCTCGTCCCACGGCCCGGCCGGATCGATCAGGGCGCTGCCCCGCCGGGTCGGCCAGCCCCGGGTCAGGAACACGTCCTTGATCGACGTCGGCACCCCGTCCCCCGGCCCCAGCGGTGCACCGGCATGCCAGCGCGCCTCCGATTCCTCGGCCGCCGCCAGCGCACCTTCGGCGTCCACCAGTACGAACGCGTTCACCGCCGCGTCGTAGGCCTCGATCGCGTCCAGCGCAGCGCGGGTGGCCTCCACCGGGGAGATGGTCCGGTCCCGGTAGCCCGCAACGAGTTCGGTGGCGTCCGGGATCGTCACGCCGGTCCGCCCGGGATGTAGCCCAGCTGCTTGTCGACGACGTTGTGCAGCGGCTCACCGGCCAGCCACCGTCGGGCGTTGGCCGCGAACTGATCGGCCAGCTCGTCCCGCCAGCCGATCACGTCGGCGGACATGTGCGCGGTGATGGTCACGTTGGCAGCGTCCCACAGCGGGTGCCCGGCCGGCAGCGGCTCGGTATCGAACACGTCGAGCGTCGCGCCCCCGATCCGGCGCCCGGCGAGTGCGTCGAGCAACGCGGCCTCGTCGACCATCGGGCCGCGGGCAATGTTCACCAGATGCGCGTCGGGCTTCATCGCTGCCAGCACCTCGGCGTCCACCAGGCCTCGGGTGGCAGCGGTCAGCGGGGCGGCCAGCACCAGGTGATCACACCATCCGGCGTGCGCAGAAAGCTGTGCGCTGTCCACGATCGCGCCGAAGTCGGGATCGCCGGAGGCGGGACGGCGGCCCGCGCCGCGCACCGTCAGCCCCGCCGCTCGCAGCAGCCTGGCGATCTCGCGGCCGATGCCACCGGTGCCGACCACCAACGCGGTGGCGCCGGTGATGGAGCGCGTTTCCCGGTGGCGCCACTGGTGGCGGGCCTGCAGCGCGAAGCTGGTGCGGCTGTCCTTGGCGTGTGCGATCACGGCGCCGAGTACGTACTCGGCCAGCGGCCGGTCGAAGACTCCGCGGGCATTGGTCACCACGACCTCGGAGTCGCGCAACTCGTCGAACAGCAGCGTGTCCACCCCGGCGGCGGTGATATGAATCCATTCGAGGCCCTTCGCCCCGGGCCACACGTCGCGCACGGCGGTCGAGAAGAAGTCCCACAGCAGCAGTGCCTGTGCTCCGCGGACGGCCTCGGACAGGCCGTCGGCAGCGCAAAAGCGGAAATCGACTTCGAGGCTGTCGAGCCCCGGTGGCCGGTCATCCGCTTTCTCGCACAGCACCGCGATAACCGGTCGTTGTCGAGGCACGGCACAGAGGCTAGGAACCAAAACGTACGATTGTCAACAATCGACTTGCGGAGGGGTCATGCCGGCCTCACACTGTGCAAATGAACCCGTCGCCGCCCCTGCAACAAGCGGGAATCGGTGTTGTCGTGCCCTACGACTTCGCGCTCGACCGCGAGTTGTGGCGGTGGCTGCCGGACGACGTGAGTCTGCACCTGACCCGAATGCCCTTCGCTCCGATGCCGGCGACGATGGAGATGGCGGTGCACATCTCGGATCCGGAGACAGCCGCCCAGAGCGCGATCGATGTCTCTGCGGTGTCTCCGCTGGTCATGGCCTATGCCTGCACGTCAGGCAGTTTCGTCGGCGGTCCGGCGGCCGAACGGGCGCTGGTGGCCGCGATGATGACGGCCGGCGCTCCGGCGGCGCTGACCACCAGCGGTGCGCTGCTCGCGGCACTGCACCATCTGGAGATCACCCGAATCGCCACCGCCACGCCGTATACCGCCGATCTGACGGTGGGTTTGACGGCCTTCCTCGGTGAATCCGGCATCGAGGTCACCGCGGCCGCCGGTCTCGGTTTGATCTCCGACATCTGGACGGTGCCCCACGACGTGACCGTTCAACTGGTCCGCGAGACCGACACCGCCAACGCGGATGCGGTGTTCATCAGTTGCACGAACATGCCGACCTACGACGTGATCGCCCGGCTGGAGGCCGAACTCCACAAGCCGGTGCTGACCGCGAATCAGGTCACCATGTGGCATGCGCTGAGCCTGGTCGGCCGCAAGGCCGTCGGGCCCGGTCAGCAGTTGATGGAGCGCTGAACCGGCAGCGCCTGCGCCAGCAGCTCGGCCAGGTGGACGGCGCGGCGTTCGGTGCCCTGCGCGATCTGGGTGCGGCAGCTGAACCCGTCGGCGACGACGGCGGTGCTCGGGTCGGCCTGCCGGACCGCGGGGAGCAGCACCCGCTCCCCCACCGTCTGCGACACCTCGTAGTGACCGCGCTCGAAGCCGAAATTGCCTGCCAGCCCGCAACACCCGGAGTCCGGGATGTCGGCGTCGATGCCCGCCGCGGCCATCAGCGCGCGGTCGGCATCGAAGCCGAGCACCGCGTGCTGGTGGCAGTGCGTCTGCACCAGCGCCCGGGTGTCCAGTCGCGGGGGCTGCCAGCCCGACGCGACGAGGAACTCGGCGAACGTGTGTGTCGCCGCGGCGGCCTGCGCAGCGCGCGGGTCGTCGGGCAGCAGCTCGGGGGCGTCGCGTCGCAGCGCGGCCGTGCAGCTGGGTTCCAGCCCGATGATCGGGGTGCCGGCTTCCAGGTGCGGCGCCAACAGGGTCAGCGACTTCTGCAGTCGCTTCTGCGCCGCCGTGAGCTGGCCGGTGGAGATCCAGGTCAGCCCGCAGCAGACCGGGCCGTCGGGCAGCACGACCTGATAGCCCGCATCCTCGAGCACCTCGACGGCGGCCCGCCCGACCTGCGGGGCGAGGTGGTTGGTGAAGCTGTCCGGCCACAGCAGCACGGTGCCGCGGGCGCCCTTGCGCTCGGGCCGGTCGGCGAACCAGGACGTGAAGGTCTGGTCGGCGAACGCCGGGATATCGCGCTCCGGCGCGATGCCGCCCAGCCGTTTCACCAGCGGACCGCGCGCCAGCCGGTTGGCCAGTTTCGGCGCCCTGGCCGCGACCCGCGACCACAGTGGCAGCCAGCCCATCGACCAGTGCGACAGCGGGCGAGCCCACGGCCGGCCCGCGTAATGGTGGTGCGTGAATTCCGCCTTGTAGGTGGCCATGTCGACGTTCACCGGGCAGTCCGACAGGCAGCCCTTGCAGGACAGGCAGAGATCCAGCGCATCGCGCACCTCGGCGGAACGCCATCCCTCGGTCACGACGTCGCCGGCCAGCATCTCCCACAGCAGATGTGCGCGCCCGCGGGTGGAATGCTTCTCCTCGCGGGTGGCCTGGTAGCTCGGGCACATCACCCCGCCCGAAGTCTGGCGGCACTTGCCGATGCCGACGCAACGCCGTTGCGCCTGCGCGAAGTCGTGGTGGTCGTCGGGATAGGCGAAAAGTGTCAAGGACTTCCGCGCTGCACCGAGGCCGGCCAGGACCTGCGCATGCCGAATGTCCGCGTCCAGCGGGGCCGGCTCCACGATGACGCCCGGGTTGAGCAGCCGCGCCGGATCCCAGATGCCCTTCATGCCGGCCAGCAGCGCAAGCCCGTCGGCACCGTACATCCGGCCCAGCATCTCCGAGCGGGCCCGGCCGTCGCCGTGCTCCCCGGACACCGAACCACCCAGGGATACCACGAGATCGGTGGCCTCCTCGACGAAGGCACGGTAGGCGGTGATGCCCTCGGCACTGAGCAGGTCGAAGTCGATGCGCATGTGCATGCAGCCCTCGCCGAAATGCCCGTAGGAGGCACCGGACAGCCCGTAGCGGGCCATGATCGCGTCCAGGCCGCGCAGATAGTCGGCGAGGCGCTGCGGCGGCACCGCGGCGTCCTCCCAGCCGCCCCAGGCCTCGGCGCCGTCGGCGCGCCGGGTCGCCAGCCCCGCGGCGTCGGTGCGGCACCGCCACAGCACGGCCTGCGCCGCGGGCTCGGTGACCAGCGACGCCGTGGCCGGCGAACCCGAATCTTTCAGCGCGGCAATCATCTTCCCCGCCGCGGCCGCAGCGGACACCAGGTCCTCGCCGCCCATCTCGACCAGCACCCAGGCCCGGCCATCGGGCAACCCCGCGTCGATCGCGGCACGCCGCACCTCGCCGGGCAGCCGGTCGACGAGCTGGTGGTTGATCGACTCCATCGTCAGCGGGCGGTGCGCCAACACGGCCGGCACGCATTCGGCCGAGGCGATGGAGTCGGCGAAACCGAGCACGCACAGCACCCGCGCGATCGGCATCGGCGTCAGCGCCACGGTCGCCTGCAGAGTGGCGGCGAATCCGCCCTCGCTGCCGCACAGCAGCGCGGCGACGTTGTAGCCGTGCTCGGGCAGCAGTTCGTGCAGTGCGTAGCCGGAGATCTGGCGGGTGAACCGGCCGAACCGGCGCCGGATCGCCGTCTCGTGCGCGTCGGCGAATCCGGCGAGTTGGCGATGCAGTGCGCCTTCGCGACCCGGTCTGGTCGTCAGTTCGTCGCGGTCGCCGCGCGCGGTGACCGTGATGCGGCTGCCGTCGGCGAGCAGCACGTCCATCGACCGCACGTTGTCGGCGGTGGTGCCCCACGCCACCGAGTGCGCGCCGCACGCGTTGTTGGCGATCATGCCGCCCAGGGTGGCGTGGCTGGCCGAGGACGGGTCCGCACCGAACGTCAGCTGGTGCGGCCGGGCGGCCGCCAACAGATGGGTCAGCACCACGCCGGGTTCGACGACGGCGGTCCCGGCCTCGGCGTCGATGTCCAGGATCCGGTTGACATGCCGGGACGCATCGATGACGACGCCGCCGATGGCGTTGCCGGCCATCGACGTCCCGCCACCGCGCAGCGTCACCGCAGCGCCCGCGGCCGTCGTCAGCGTCACCGCCGCGGCGAGATCCTCGACGTCCGCGGGAACCACCACGAGGTCGGGAACCACCCGGTAGTTGGACGCGTCGACGGCGTACAGACCCTTCGCCGTGGCGTCGTCGGCGACCGTGCCGCGCAGCTCGGAACGCAACCGTGCGGCCAGCTGCACGACGTCGTACGTCGCGGGCGTTAACATTGTTGACAATCTACCTATCCACGTGTCGATCCTCCATGGAGGTCCCCCATGCCGACTGTCGGCCTGCTCTACCCCGGCCACAGCGCCGAAGACGACTTTCCCGCTCTCCAGGACCGGGTGGCCGGGGCGGTGCGGTTACCCGTCGTCATCACCTCCGTCGGCGAGGACGCCCACCGTGTCGACGCCCTGCTCGATCTCGGCAGCAACGCCCGCCTCGCGCACGGCGCCGCCCAGCTGGCCACCGAGCGCCCGGACGCGGTGATGTGGGCCTGCACGTCGGGCAGCTTCGTGTTCGGCCCGCAGGGAGCCCGAGACCAGGTGTCCGCGGTCGCCGCCGCGGCCGGGGTGCCGGCGTCCTCGACGTCCATCGCGTTCGTCGACGCGCTCCGATTCCTGGGACTGCGCAGGGTCGCCGTCGCGGCGTCCTACCCCGACGACGTCGCCCAGCACTTCGTGGCGTTCCTGTCCGCAGGCGGCACCGAGGTGGTGTCGATGGGCAGCCACGGCATCTACACCGCGGCCGAGGTCGGCACGCTGCAACCCGCCCGGGTGGTCGACATGGTCACCGCGGCCGATCACCCCGACGCCGAGGCGGTGCTGGTGCCCGACACCGCCATGCACACCCTGGCGATCATCGACCGGCTGGAGGCCGCCGTGGGAAAGCCGGTGCTGACCGCCAACCAGGTGACGGTGTGGAAAGGGCTGCACCTGCTCGGAGAGGTGCCGGCCTTACCGGGCCTCGGCGCGCTGTTCGGGGGGCCACGATGACGAAGGCCACGCGGACAACGAAGGCCACCAAGGCGAACAAGGTGACGAAGGCGAAGGCGACCAGCTACATCGGCCCGCTGGTGCAGAAGTCGACACCCAGCATCATCGCCGACAAGCTGCGCGCCGCGATCGGGCACGGCGAGCTCAAACCCGGCGAGCAGCTCGGGGAGGCGGACCTGGCCCGCCAACTCGGCGTCAGCCGCGGGCCGTTGCGGGAAGGCATGCAGCGCCTGACCCAGGAGGGGCTACTGGTCGCGATCCGCAACCGGGGCCTGTTCGTGGTGGAGCTGACCCCGGAAGACCTGCAGGACATGTACGTGGCGCGCGAGGCGACCGAGCGCGCGGCGGCCCGCAAGATCTTCGACGATGGCGGTCACGTCGCCGCCGGGGACGCACTGTTGGAGATCGTCGACCAGATGGGGCTGGCCATCACCTCGGCGGAAGCCAGCGAGCTCGACATCGCCTTCCACGAGCAGCTGGTGGCGCTGTCCGGCAGCCCGCGCCTGGCTCGGATGCACCAGACCTTCATCACCGAGACGCGGATGTGCATCCACGCCCTCGCCGAGAGCTACGCCAAGTCCGACTACCGCGAGCATGAGCACCGCACGTTGGCCGCGGCCCTGCGTTCCGGGGACCGCGACCTGACCGACTCGCTGCTGATGGAGCACATGGACGATGCGCTGGCCCGGCTGATCGACGCCCCGGCCGTCGAGGGGGCCGAGCCGGTCAGCATCTGAGTGACCGGGTGAGCTCGCTGTCCGCTCAGCCCATCTTGATGCCGATGTACTTCGTCTCGAGAAACTCGTCGATACCCACGGTGCCGCCTTCGCGGCCCAGACCGGAGGCCTTGACCCCGCCGAACGGCGCGGCCGGGTTGGACACCACGCCCTGATTCAGGCCCACCATGCCGGTCTCCAGCGCCTCGGCCACCCGCAGCGCCCGGCGCAGGTCGTTGGTGAAGACGTAGGCCACCAAACCGTATTCGGTGTCGTTGGCGGCCGCGATCGCGTCGGCCTCGGTGTCGAACGCGGTGAGCGGGGCGACTGGCCCGAAGATCTCCTGGTCACTCATCTGGGCGTCGCGCGGCACCCCGGTCAGCACCGTGGGTGGGTAGAAGAACCCCGCCCCGCCGGGCGCCTCACCGCCGGTCAGCACCGTCGCCCCGCGCGAGACGGCGTCGGCGACCAGCGTCTGCACCTTGCGTAGCGCGCCCTCGTCGATCAGCGGCCCGACGTTCACACCGTCCTCGGTGCCGCGGCCCACCGTGAGTGCCGACATCCGCTCGGCCAGCCGGCGGCCGAACTCGTCGATCACCGAGGACTGCACGTAGATACGGTTGGCCGCGGTGCAGGCCTCCCCCATATTGCGCATCTTGGCGGCGATGGCGCCCTCGACGGCCTCGTCGAGGTCGGCATCCTCGAACACCAAAAACGGGGCGTTGCCGCCGAGCTCCAGCGATGTGCGCAGGATCTTCTCCGCGCACTGCTCGAGCAGCATCCGGCCGACGTTCGTCGATCCGGTGAACGACAGCTTGCGCAGCTGCCCCGACCGGACCAGCGGCTCGACCACCGGCCCGGCCTCGGTGGTGGTGATGCAGTTGACCGCTCCGGCGGGCAGCCCGGCGTCGGTGAGGATGTTCATCAGCGCCAGCATCGACAGTGGTGTCTGCGGAGCGGGCTTGATGATGCTGGTGCAGCCGGCGGCGATGGCCGGACCGAGTTTGCGGGTCCCCATCGCCATCGGGAAGTTCCACGGCGTGATCAGCAGGCACGGCCCGACCGGTTGCCGGGTGACCAAGAAGCGTGCACCACCGGCCGGTGCGGTCTGATAGCCGCCGTCGATGCGGACTGCTTCAGCGGCGAAGTGCCGGAAGAACTCTGCGGCATAAGCGATCTCACCGCGCGCCTCGGCCAGCGGTTTGCCCATCTCCAGCGTCATCAACAGCGCCAGATCGTCGATCCGCTCGTGCAGCAGTTCGAACGCTCGGGTGAGGATGTCGGCGCGCTGCCGCGGCGCCATCGCGGCGAAGCCCGGTTGGGCGGCGACGGCGGCGTCCAGTGCGGCGCGCCCGTCGGCCGGTGCGGCGTCGGCGACTGCGCACAGCGTCGCCCCCGTCGCCGGGTCGATCACATCGAAGGTGCGCCCGCCGACGGCGTCGAGCCACCCACCGTCGATGAACAGCCGCTGCCGCACGGCTGACACCACCCGCGCCTCGTCCACTCCCATCACCCCTTCTGCATCACGATATCGTCGGTTAGATTGTTGACAATCTACCCGTCGACAATCAAGGAGCTGGCGTGGCCACTCTCTCCCCCGCCCTCAAGCAAGCTACCGGCGTGCTGGCCGCCCGCGGCGAGGGCGCCGTGCTCTACGACGAGACCGGACACCGCTACCTCGACTTCACCGCGGGCATCGGCGTCACGAGTACCGGGCACTGCCACCCGCGCGTCGTCGAAGCCGCGCAGCGACAGGTGGGCACGCTGATCCACGCGCAGTACACCACTGTCATGCACCGACCGCTGCTGCACCTCGTCGAGCGGCTCGGCGAGGTGCTGCCGGCGGGACTGGACCGGGTGTTCTTCGCGAACTCCGGCAGCGAAGCCGTCGAGGCCGCCTTACGCCTGGCCCGCCAGGGCACCGGCCGACCCAACATCATTGCCTTCCACGGCGGTTTCCACGGCCGTACCGTGGCCGCGGCATCACTGACCACGTCGGGCACCAAGTTCCGGTCCGGCTTCTCACCGCTGATGGCCGGAGTCCACGTCGCCCCGTTCCCCGACCCCACCCACTTCGGCTGGCCCGTCGAGCAGGCCACCGATTTCGCGCTGGACCAACTGGATTACCTGCTGCAGACGATATCCTCGCCCGCCGACACCGCGGCCTTCATCGTCGAACCGGTGCTGGGCGAAGGCGGCTACGTGCCCGCCAATGAGCGGTTCTTCGCCGGACTGCGGCGGCGGGCCGACGAACACGGCATCCTGCTGATCGTCGACGAGGTGCAGACCGGCTACGGGCGGACCGGGAAGTTTTGGGGCGGAGACCATTTCGCCGCCCGCCCGGACATCCTGATCACCGCCAAGGGCCTGGCATCGGGCTTCCCGCTGTCGGCGATCGCGGCCTCGGCAGAGCTGATGGGCAAGGCGTGGCCGGGATCTCAGGGCGGCACCTACGGCGCGAACGCGGTGGCCTGCGCCGCGGCTGTCGCCACGCTGGACGTGATCCGCGATGAGGGCCTGGTCGCCAATGCCGCCGAACGCGGCAACCAGTTGCGCCACGGATTGCAGCTGGTCGCCGACAAGCACGAGGCGATCACCGATGTGCGCGGCCTTGGCCTGATGCTGGGCAACGAATTCCGGGACGCCACCGGCAAACCCGATGCGGCGACGGCCTCTGCGGCACAGCAGGAGGCCGCGCGGCGCGGCCTCCTGCTGCTGACCTGCGGAGCCTGGGGGCAGGTGGTGCGGTTCATCCCGGCACTGGTGGTCGATGCCGGCCAGGTCGACGAGGCGGTCGGCATCTGGGCCGACGCGGTCAGCGCCGTGGTCTAGCGGCTGTCGGCCCCTGCGTACTCCAGCTGCGGTGGCGCCTCGGCCGTTCCGGGGATCTCGGTGCCGTTGATCGGGCACCGGGTGGTCTCGGGAACCCTGCTGAGCGCGATGGCGCCGACTGCCACCGCGGCCATCATGTAGAACGCCGGCCACAGGTTGTTGCCGGTCTCCCCGACCATCCACTCGTTGAGGGCCGGCGCGGTGCCACCGAAGAGCGATGTCGACACGTTGTAGGCGATCGCGAAGCCCGCAAAGCGCACCTGGGTCGGGAACATCGCCGGGAACATCGCCGAGATCGTTGCCAGCTGCGGCACATACAGCAGGCCGAGCACCGCGAAGCCGATGATGGCGCCCACGACACCGGTCGACATCAGCAGGAACATCGGGATCACCGCGATGAACAGTCCGCCCAGCGACACCCACCACAGCGGTTTGCGGCCGACCCGGTCGGACAGATGCCCGGCGAACGGGACGAACACCATCATGGCCAGCATGCCGATGATCGGCACCACCAGGGACATGTCCGTGGACAGCCCGATCGCCTGCTCCAGGTAGGTCGGCATATAGGACAACAGCGTGTAGTTGACGACGTTGAGCGCCACCACCAGGCCGCCCAGTTTCAGGATCGGCGCCCAGTAGCGCGTGACGAGGTCCTTGAACGCCGCCCCGACGCTCTCCTCTTCCTTGCCCTGATCCTCCAGTTCCTTGAACACCGGTGTGTCCTCGAGCTTCATCCTCAGGTAGATCCCGATCAGCCCGAGCGGAGCCGCGATCAGGAACGGGACCCGCCAACCCCAACTGCTCATCTGCTCTTCGCCGAGTACCAGCGAGAATCCGAGCATCATCAGTGCACCCGCGGAAAAGCCGGCCAGCGTGCCGAATTCGAGGAAGCTGCCCATGAAACCGCGGCGCCGGGGCGGCGCGTACTCGGCCATGAACGTCGCCGCTCCGCCATACTCACCGCCGGTGGAAAAGCCCTGGATCATCCGCAGCAGCACCATCAGCACCGGCGCCCAGAACCCGATCGCGTCGTAGGTCGGCACCAGCCCGACGCAGAAGGTGGCGCTGGCCATCAGCACGATGGTGATCGCCAGGATCTGCCGGCGCCCGAGCTTGTCACCGAGCGGGCCCCAGACGAACCCACCCAGCGGGCGCACCAGGAACGACACCGCGAACGTCATCAACGCCAGCAGCGTGGCGCTCTCGGTGTCGCCGGGGAAGATCGCCGCGGAGATGTAGGTGACGCCGTAGGCGTAGAGGCCGTAGTCGAACCACTCGGTGGCATTGCCGATTGCCGACGCCGCGACGGCCTTCTTCAGGACGGCGGGCGAGGGCTCGCCCGATTCTGCGCTCGGTGCCGGCACGTGATCGGAGCTGCTCATTCGGGGTCTCCTCGTTTCAGGGACGGGAATCGGATGTCTCGCTCCGGCGCAGACCACCGACCTGAGGGCTCGCTCCACGACGCGATAGCCCAACTGTCATTTGTAGTTTTGTTAACAATCTGACGGTAGTCACGGCGGTGGAGCCCGGCAAGGGCCAGCTGTTAGGTGGCTGTTAATTCCGGCGCACCTCGCAGACTCGACGCACTCCACCACACACGCGTACCCACCGGATCAAGATCGAAACGCGAATCTCGTGACGCATTGCGGGACGTCAGCCGCGCGCATCGAAACCGCCACCCAGGGGTATCCCCACGGCATGGCCCACACCGCCGTGCTCGTCATCGACATGCTCAACGCCTACCGGCACCCCGACGCCGAGAAGTTGACCGACAGCGTCGCGGGCATCGTCGACCCACTGGCCGACCTGATCCGGCGCGGCCGTGACCGCGATGACGTCGACGTCATCTACGTCAACGACAACTACGGCGACTTCACCGGGGACTGGGACGACATCGTGCGCGCGGCACTCGACGGCGCCCGGCCCGACCTGGTGGAACCCCTGCTGCCGACGCCGGATTGCCTGCGGCTCACCAAGGTCCGGCACAGCGCCTTCTACTCCACTCAGCTGGACTATCTGCTGCAGCAGCTGAAGCCGGACCGCCTAGCGCTCACCGGCCAGGTCACCGAGCAGTGCGTGCTCTATACCGCCCTCGATGCCTACATACGGCACTACGACGTGGTGGTGCCGCCCGATGCGGTGGCACACATCGACGCGGACCTCGGGCAGGCGGCCCTGCACATGATGCGCCGCAACATGCGCGCCCAGCTCACCCCCGCGGCGGACTGCCTGCCGGTGTGAGCGATGCGCCACCGCTCATGGGTACGCTCATGGGGTGTCGCTTCCTGCCGATCCAGACCCCGCCCTCGCCGCCTATGCGCACCCCGAACGTTTGGTCACCGCGGATTGGCTGTCGGCCAATCTCGGGCGGCCCGGGCTGTCCATCGTGGAGTCCGATGAGGACGTCCTGCTCTACGACACCGGCCACATCCCGGGCGCGGTGAAGATCGACTGGCACACCGACCTCAACGACGCGTGCGTCCGCGACTACATCGACGGCGCGCAGTTCGCGGAACTGATGGACCGCAAGGGCATCTCGCGCGATGACACGGTGGTCATCTACGGCGACAAGAGCAACTGGTGGGCCGCCTACGCGCTGTGGGTGTTCACCCTGTTCGGCCATCCCGATGTCCGCCTGCTCGACGGTGGGCGTGATCTGTGGGTGTCCAACGGCCGCGACACCACCCTGGATGTGCCGAGCAAGCCGAGCAGCGGTTACCCGGTCGTCGAACGCGATGACGCCGCCATCCGGGCGTTCCGCGAGGATGTGCTCGGCGTACTCGGGCAGGAACCGCTGATCGACGTGCGCTCCCCGCAGGAGTACACCGGCGAGCGCACCCACATGCCCGATTACCCCGAGGAAGGCGCGCTGCGGGGCGGTCACATCCCAACCGCGGTGTCGATCCCGTGGGCCAAGGCCGCCGAGGACAGCGGACGCTTCCGCAGTCGTGCCGACCTCGACGCGCTGTACGGACATCTCACCGCCGAGGACAAGACGATCGTCTACTGCCGCATCGGCGAACGGTCCAGTCACACCTGGTTCGTGCTGACCCATCTGCTGGGCCTGCCGAATGTGCGCAACTACGACGGATCCTGGACCGAGTGGGGCAACGCCGTGCGGGTACCGGTCGCCGTCGGTGACGAGCCCGGCTCGGCGCCCGCCGCCACATGACCATGCCCGAGGCGCTCGCCGAGGTCGTCGGGGAGTTCCAGGAGGTCACCGGCCAGGACAAGCTGCAGCTTCTGCTCGAGTTCGCCAACGACCTTCCGGAGCTGCCGCCGCACCTGGAGGAGGCCGCCATGGAACCGGTCCCCGAGTGTCAGTCGCCACTGTTCCTGGACGTCGACGCGACCGACCCCGACCATGTGCGACTTTTCTTCAGCGCTCCCGCCGAGGCACCGACCACCCGAGGTTTCGCGTCGATCCTGGCCGCCGGCCTGGACGGGCAGTCCGCCGCCGACATCCTGGCGGTGCCCGATGATTTCTACGCCGACCTGGGACTTGCGGCTTTGATCAGCCCGCTTCGGCTGCGCGGGATGTCGGCCATGCTGGCCCGGATCAAGCGCCGGCTGCGCGGGCACTGACACCGCCCCCGGCCGGGCCTTTCCCGGCTGTGAGTGCGATCACGTTGTCGCCGGTGTCAATATTGCCGACCACGGCAATTCCCGCCGATCCGTGCCAGAATGGCCCATAGCCAGCTAACTAGCCAGCGAGCCGTCCGGCTGGGATAGCCACGGTGTTGGGCGGGGGCCAGCGCACAGGACGATAGGAAAGGGGCCCGGCTCGATGAACCGGCAGGCCAGAGACGTCATTCTCTACGAGCTCAACGAAGTCCCGTGGGATGTCGTCGACATCTACGTCAAGAACCGTCCCGAGTCGCACATCGCCGCGCTGCTGGCCGAGGGTCAGTCGCTGACCACCGTGCACGAGGACCGCGAAGAGCTGCAGGGCCTGCAGCCGTGGCGCACCTGGCCGACGCTGCACACCTCCTCCTACGAACACAACTCGTTCGACCTGGGCCAGGATCCCTCGACGTTCCGCGGCGAGCCGATCTGGGATGTGGCCGAGAAGGCCGGCCTGTCCGTCGGGTTGTTCGGCCCGATGCAGAGCTGGCCCGCCCGCCCGTTCAAGCACGGCGGCTTCTATGTGCCCGACACCTTCAGCTCCGACGCCAAGACCTACCCGCCCGCACTGGAACGCTTCCAGGCGTTCAACCTCGCGATGACCGGCGAGAACGGGTTCTCGCCGGACTCCGCACTGAGCCCCAGGGCACTGGCCGGTACCGCGGTCGACCTGGTGCGGCTCGGGCTCACCCCGCGGGTCACCGCCACCCTGGCCACCCATCTGGTCAAGGAGCGGATCGACCCGCGCTACAAGGCTTTCCGATCGGCGATGCAGGCCCCGTTGAGCTTCGACCTGTACTGGCGCCAGCACCGCAAGAACAACCCGCGCCTGAGCGTCTTCTTCACCAACCACGTGGCCGGCATGATGCACCGGTTCTGGGGTGACGGCATGCCCGGCTACACCGAGAAGTACGAGTACGACGCCGACGAGGTGTACGGCAGCTTCATCGTCGCCGCCATGGACATCACCGACCGACAGATCGGCCGGATCCGCAAGTACCTGGCCAAGCATCCGCAGTCGATGCTGGTGCTGTCGGCCAGTATGGGCCAGGGCCCGGTTGAGGTACCCAAGCTCGACGGCGGCCGGTTCGTCCTCGACGACCACACCAAGCTGGTGGCCAAGCTGGGTCTCAAGCCCGCCGAGGTCGCCCTGGCCATGTACCCGATGCTCTCGCTGGTCTTCGAATCCGAGTCCGACGCCGCCGATGCGGTGGCGCCGCTGGAGTCGGTGCTGGTGAACGGCACCGAGCGGCTGTTCGCCCGGCTGCGCGTGGAGGGTAAGACCGTCACGTTCGGTATCGACTACACCGTCCCCGGCGAGGACACCACGACGGTGACCATCCGGCCGGCCGGTGCCGATGCGGATATGAGCGTCCCGGCGACCGATCTGGGCCTGAGCGTGCATTCGCGGATCGGCGGGGTGAACACCGGCTACCACATCCCGGAGGGCATCCTGCTGGCCGCGGGCGCCGGTGTGACCGCGGATCCGTCACGCAAGGAGGTCGACATCCTCGATGTGGCGCCGTCACTGTTGGCCAATGCCCTCGGTGTGGAACCGCCACCGTCGATGAAGGGGATCCCCACCCTGTTCGGCTGAGAACGAACTCGACAACTGTCAACAAGCGGCGGCGCCCCCGAACCGGGGCGCCGCCGTTCTACTCTGAGGATGCCTTCGCCGGCATTACCGCAGCGCAGCTACCGAGCACGTCACACGTACCGGCCAGTAACAAACTTGCCTTACCGGAAGGGCGACGGTAACTCGTCCGAAATTCGGGGGTCCGACTCGCCACCCCGGAATTGGACACTTGAACTTCGCCCGATACATTCTTAAAGACGTTTCTTAGAGAACATGCCATCAGGAGGCCCGGTGCCCAGTCACGCCAGCTCGAAGATCTCAAAGGTGCTCGTCGCCAACCGCGGGGAGATCGCCGTCCGTGTGATCCGAGCCGCGAAAGACGCCGGGCTGGTCAGCGTGGCCGTCTACGCCGAGCCGGACGCCGACGCACCCCACGTGCGGCTCGCCGACGAGGCGTTCGCCCTCGGCGGCCAGACCTCGGCCGAGTCCTACCTCGTGTTCGAGAAGCTGCTCGAGGCCGCCGAGAAGTCCGGCGCCAATGCCATCCATCCCGGCTACGGCTTCCTGAGCGAGAACGCCGACTTCGCCCAGGCCGTCCTCGACGCCGGGCTGATCTGGATCGGGCCCAGCCCGCAGTCGATCCGCGACCTCGGCGACAAGGTGACCGCGCGCCACATCGCCGCGCGCGCCGACGCTCCCCTGGTCCCCGGAACCTCCGACCCGGTCAAGGATGCCGACGAGATCCTGGCCTTCGCCAAGGAGCACGGCCTGCCGATCGCGATCAAGGCCGCCTTCGGTGGCGGTGGCCGCGGCATGAAGGTCGCCCGCACCCTCGAAGAGATCCCCGAGCTGTTCGACTCGGCCACCCGTGAGGCCGTCGCCGCATTCGGGCGCGGCGAGTGCTTCGTCGAGCGCTACCTGGACAAGCCGCGCCACGTGGAGGCGCAGGTCATCGCCGACACGCACGGCAACGTGGTCGTCGCGGGTACCCGCGACTGCTCGCTGCAGCGCCGCTTCCAGAAGCTGGTCGAGGAGGCGCCCGCTCCGTTCCTCACCGACGCGCAGCGCAAGGAGATCCACGAGTCCGCCAAGCGCATCTGCAAGGAGGCCGGCTACTACGGCGCCGGCACCGTGGAGTACCTGGTCGGCCAGGACGGCCTGATCAGCTTCCTCGAGGTCAACACCCGCCTGCAGGTGGAACACCCGGTCACCGAGGAGACCTCCGGTATCGACCTCGTGCTGCAGCAGTTCAAGATCGCCAACGGCGAAGCGCTGGACATCACCGAGGACCCGACGCCGCGCGGTCACTCCTTCGAGTTCCGCATCAACGGTGAGGACGCCGGCCGCGGCTTCCTGCCCGCCCCCGGCCCGGTCTCCAAGTTCGAGCCCCCCACCGGCCCCGGCGTGCGCATGGACTCGGGCGTCGAGAGCGGGTCGGTCATCGGCGGCCAGTTCGACTCGATGCTGGCCAAGCTGATCGTCACCGGCGCCACCCGCGACGAGGCCCTGGCCCGGAGCCGTCGAGCCCTCGCCGAATTCAATGTCGAAGGGCTCGCGACCGTCATCCCGTTCCATCGTGCCGTGGTCTCCGACCCCGCGTTCATCGGCGACGACAACGGTTTCACCGTGCACACCCGCTGGATCGAGACCGAATGGGACAACACCGTCGAACCGTTCACCGCCGGTGAGCCCCTCGACGACGAAGACAACCTGCCCCGGCAGAAGGTCGTCGTGGAGGTCGGCGGACGCCGCCTGGAGGTCTCGCTGCCCGGTGACCTGGCCATCGGTGGCGGGGGCGGCGCCGCAGCCGGCGTCATCCGCAAGAAGCCCAAGGCTCGCAAGCGCGGCGGTGCCGCCGGAGCAGCGGCCTCCGGCGATTCGGTGACCGCACCGATGCAGGGCACCGTCGTCAAGGTTGCCGTCGAGGAGGGCCAGCAGGTCTCCGCCGGCGATCTGGTCGTGGTCCTGGAGGCCATGAAGATGGAGAACCCGGTCACCGCCCACAAGGACGGCACCATCACCGGGCTGTCGGTCGAGGCCGGTGCCGCCATCACCCAGGGCACCGTGATCGCCGAGATCAAGGACTAGAAGCCTTCCCGAACGGCCACTTGTTGCACGTTGTGTCGAGACTTCCGTGCGATGAGTGGCCGCTCGTCGGGCTGACGCCATGGAACCTGTCGAAATCAACAACGGGCAGTGGTACCTGCGGGGACTGCGCTACGACGATCGCGTCGACGACCGCCCGGCCCTGGCCGATCTCGGCGAGACCGACCTCGATTACATCGACGAGGCCGCCGACGGCTGGGAGTCCGACACCCGCTACACCTGGGCGGTGTGCGAGCCGAGCACCGGTGAACTGCTGGCCGAGGTCACCCTGGACCGCGAGACGGGGTTCATGGCCAGCAGGGCCCGGCCGGGCTTCGAGGACGCGGCCGCGATGTCCGAGGACACCGTGCGGCGCTACGCGTCGGCCGCGCTGGGCCTGACGGTGCACACCTGACTCAGGACAGCTCCGGTCGCTCGTCGATATCGGCACCGCCGGCCAGATCACCACATTCGACCGTGACGACGTCGCCCCGGGCGCGCAGGAACGGCCCGGCTCCCACATCACCGCTCAGTCCGGCGAGCAATTCCGGCCAGTGCCGGCGCGCAATGACGACGGGATGCCCCGGGCGTCCCGCGTAGACCGCTCTGGCCAGACCGGACGGTGCCGAACGGGCCGCCGACAGCACCCGTGCCACCACATCGGCTCCGACATCCGGGGTGTCCACGAGGTGCACGACGGCATGGGCCGCATCCGCGGCCCGCAGTCCGGCCCGTAGGGACGCCGACAATCCGTCGGCCCAGTCGGCGGCGTGCACCGCACGGACCCGGGCGGGCAGTTCCACGGTGTCCGCCCCGGCAGCGCCCAGCACCACGATCACCTCATCGCAGCCACCATGCTCCAGCGCCGAAACTGCGGCCATCAACCAATCCCCTTTGGCAGCAAGCACTTTCGGCATTCCATAGCGGGTGCCGGCACCGGCGGCCAGCAGCACGCCGGCGGCCCGGACGATAGTCGACATCTCATCAGTGTGGACCCGGCGGTATCCGGCTCGGCACCCGGGAATGACGTCGGTGTCAAGGATGGCGGGAATGAATGCGCCTTGATGAGAGTCCGGTAAGGCGATTGTTCGCTGTGATCATGTGGCGTAGGGTCGTTACCAGGTTGAGTTCACAGCCGGCAGTATGCGTCATCGCACCTTACGGGGCCTGCGAGAGTCCTGCACGACACGCCTCAAGCACATGGGGCCGATTCTTCTCCAACCCCGAATCCGCGGACGCGTCCCAGCACATGCAGGTTTTTCCGACGTGCACCCGACTGATGGAGTCCGCAAATGTCCCACCTCACCGACACCGCGCAAGTCGCCGCAACGCAGCACCTCACCCGCGATCGGGCGAGCTACACCACGCAGGCGTTACCTCCGTCGACGGTCGTGATCACCGTCGAAGGTGAACTCGACGCGGCCAACACCACGCAGTTCAGTGAATACGTCCAGCTGCGCCTGCGTCACGCCGACAAACTGGTGCTCGACCTCAGCGGCGTGACATTCTTTGCGGCCGAAGCATTTTCGGCGGTTCACAAAGTGAGTGTCCAAGCTGCCGGCCAGAATGTGCAATGGAAGCTGCTGACCAGCGCACCCGTTGACCGGATGTTGCAGATCTGCGATCCCGACCACGCGCTCGACAATCTGCGCCGCGCGGGCTGAGCTACTGCAGCTCGTCGCGCAGGCGCGCCAAGGATTTCGCCAGCAGCCGCGACACATGCATCTGTGAGATGCCGACACGCTCGGCGATCTGCGACTGCGTCATCGACTCGAAGAACCTCAGGATCAGCACCGTGCGCTCGCGCTCGGGCAACGTGGCCAGCAGCGGCCGCAGTGCTTCCCGGTTCTCGATCTGATCCAGCGCGTCGTCCGAAGACCCCAGCGTGTCGGCGATCGCGGGCGCCTCGTCGTCACCCGAACCACCGCTGTCGATGGACAGCGTGTTGTACGAACTACCGGCGATCAGTCCTTCGACCACCTCTTGGCGATCCATCCCGAGTTCGGCGGCGAGTTCGGTAGGGGTCGGCGCGTGACCCAACCGCTGCGACAACTCCGCGGTGGCCGCACCCAACCGCAGGTGCAGTTCCTTGAGCCTGCGCGGCACCTTCACCGACCAGCCATTGTCACGGAAATGCCTGCGCACCTCGCCCATGATCGTGGGCACGGCGTAGGAGGCGAAGTCCGATCCGGCGTCGACGTCGAAGCGGTTGACGGCGTTGACCAATCCGACGCGGGCCACCTGCACCAGGTCGTCGCGGGCTTCACCGCGGCCTTCGAACCGGCGCGCGATGTGGTCTGCCAGGGGAAGGCAGCGCTGCACTATCCGCTCGCGTTGACGCGCGAATTGTGCTGAGCCATCGGGGAGTTCGCGGAGCTCGCGGAACATCTCGATGACGTCGGCGTATTCCGAACTCACTGCAGCAGGCTCGCTCGTCTCGCGGTGAGCGAAATCCCGAACACGCTGTTCGCCTCGTTGAACGTGCTGACCTCGTCGGTCAGCGATTTGAGCACATGCCAGCTGAAGCTGCCGGGAGCCACGATCGTCTCGTCGTCGACCTCACATGTCGTCGACGCGCGAACCACCACCGCGTCCTCGCGCGGTTCGACCCGCACCAGCAACGGCGATCCGGGCGCCGCCGACCGGATCAACCGGGTGGCGGCCTCGTCGACCGCCAGGCGCAGATCGGAGACGGCATCGAAATCCAGATCCTCGAAGGTCGCGACGGCGGACACCAGAGCCCGCAGCACGGCCAGGTTCTCCACGGTGGCCGCCACCCGTAGTTCGACCGATCTGTCTCCGACGACCGCACCGTCGTGCGTGCCCGTACCGTGCACCATCTGACCTCCCGCTGAGTCCGCTCGGAGGTTACCCCACAACTGCTGGTAGCTAACCAACGGTGCTGCACCGCCTCACGGGTTGTGTCACCCCGACGTATGCCGGGTAATCCTGCCGTATGAGCAACAACACGTTGCGCCGAATTCTCATCGCGGTCGCGGTGGTGCTGACCATCGTCATCCTCGTCGCCATCGGCGTGTACGCCGTGGCGTTCCTCATGCTCGGACCGATGATGGCCTGAACTACGCACGAGCCTGCGGCGGTCAGTACCCCCCATCAGCGTCTTTCCAAACCTCACCGGCGGTTTCGTGCCTGCGGCGCGGGGTACCCGGTTGTCATGACGAGTCCAGTTCCCGACGAGGTACCCGTCGCAGACGCCATCGAACAGTCGCGCGACGCCGCGGAGACCGTGCCGGACCGGGAGGTCCCGGAACCCGACGAAAGCGGCCCCCCACTGGAGGCGAGCACCGCCGACTGGCAGGAGCAGGCCGTCGCCGCCGATCCGGGCGGCGACGAAGAAGAACCCGATCGTCACACCTGACGCGTTGGGTGCCAACCACTCCCGAGCTGTCGCGTGTTTGCATCCGGTTCCGGCTGGGCACTCCACGGCCATGTTGGTTCGTCGAATCGCCCGCCCACTGTTGTCAGCCGCCTTCATCGGACAGGGAATTGAAGCCCTCCGCGATGTGAAGCCCGCCGCCGAGGTCGTTCAACCGACCCTGGACGCGGCCCAAGCGCTTCCGAGTTCGGTCGCCGATCAGATCCCCGACAACGCCGTCACCGTCGCGCGGATCAACGCCGCCGTGCAGATCGGCGGTGGCCTGCTGCTGGCCACCGGTCGGATACCGCGGGTCGCCTCGGCGCTGCTGGCGGCCACCGTCATCCCCGGCAACCTCGGCAAGCACATGTTCTGGGATGAGCACGATCCGGCGCTCAAGGCCGAGAAGCGCCGTGGGTTCCTGACCGATCTGAGCCTGATCGGCGGCCTGGTGCTCGCCTCCGCCGACACGGCCGGAAAGCCGTCGCTGGGCTGGCGGGGTCGCCGCGCCGGACGGCGGGTGGCCGAGCGGGTTTCGGCGGCGCTGCCGTCCTCGCACGACGCGCTGATCGATGCGGAGTTGGCCGACAAGCTCAGCCACGGCGTCCAGACCGGGGTGGACCGCGGCCGCGAACTCGCCGAAACCGCCTACGACCGGGCCGCACCGCTGGCCGCCACCGCGTACGAGCGCAGCGCCAAGGCGCTCCGCAAGGCCGAGGACAGAGCCGCACCATTGGCCGCCCAGGCCTACGAACGCAGCGCCCACGCGCTGCAGAATGGCGCCGACCGCGCCGCTCCCCTGGCCGCCGAGGCCTACGAACGCAGCGCGCTCGCCCTGCACAAGGGCGCCGACCGCGCCGCTCCCCTGGCCGCAGAGGCCCGCCGTCGGGGTTCGGAGTTGGCCGAGACCGCCATCGAGCAGGGTGGCGAACAACTGTCATCCCGCTGGCGGCGGGCCCGCAAGCAGCTCTGATGCGGTCCCGATGACATGAGCCTCTCGCCGGCCCCACCCGTTTCGGGTGGGGCCGGCGATGCTGTGCAGGGTGCTGCTGCGCAGTCACGCCGGCTTGTCGGCCCGGATGACCACGATCGTCTCCTCGCGGCATCCTTTGTCCAGACGACCGGTCTGCTCCAGCCAGGCCGCCTGTTCGCCGAGCACCGGGCCGAAGCGGATGTGTTCGTCGAGCATGATGCGGGCGTCGAGCCCGCTGCCGCGAAGCTGTTCCAGCGAGCGGTCGATATCGGACAACTCCGAATGGACCAACAGCAGTGTGCCGCCGTCCACCAGCATGTGTGCAGCGGACTGACACAGGGGATCCAGGATCAGTCGACCATCCGGTCCACCGTTCCACGCCGTGCTGGGCGCGCCCCACGACCCGGCCGCCGCGACGGCACTGTCGGGCCGCGTCGGCACGGAGGGCGGATTACACGCCACCACGTCGAACGGAGCGCACTCCAGTGCCTGTGTCCACGACCCCAACCGGATGTCGATCCGCGCACCGGCCACCGACGCGCGGGTGCGCGCATACTGCACGGCGCGCGGGCAGATGTCGAAGCCG
Organism: Mycolicibacterium frederiksbergense; assembly: GCA_030499155.1. Classification (GTDB taxonomy): domain Bacteria; phylum Actinomycetota; class Actinomycetes; order Mycobacteriales; family Mycobacteriaceae; genus Mycobacterium; species Mycobacterium frederiksbergense_A. The sequence goes on from JAUKNU010000001.1 coordinate 5,994,487, forward strand.
GTGACACTGGCGGCGTCCAGGCCGGCGGCGGCCATGGCGACCACACCGCTGCCCGAGCACAGATCCAGCACACGGCGCCCCGTCACCGGGGCGGCCTGCTGCAGGGCTTGCACCAAGAGATACGAATCCTGTTGCGGCCGCTACACGGTGGCGTAGTCCGACGCAATCCTGGTGATCGTCGTCCTCATCCCAGTTCCGAGCGCAAGGCGGTCAGCAGAGGTTTTGCCGCCTCGGACAGAAACTGATCCTGGGTGTCCCCACCGATCTGGATCAACGCGATATCGGTGAAACCGGCGTCCCGGTAGGGTCGCACCGCCTCGACGATGGCATCGAGATCGGGCCCACACGGTATCGCCGATGCCACGTCGTCAGGCCGGACGAATTTGGTGGCCGCGGCGAAGCCCGCCGGGGTGGGCAGGTCCGCGTTGACCGGCCAGCCACCGGCGAACCACCTGAACTGATCGTGCGCACGCGCGATCGCTTCATCGCGGTCGGGATCCCAGCAGATGGGCAGCTGCCCGATGACTCGCCCCTCGGTCAGGCCCATGCCCTGTCGTTCGGTATGCCAGCCCTGCACGACATCGACGTCCGGTGCGGTATTGATGAGATGGTCGGAGAGCACGCCCAGTTGCCGGACAGCCCGCTCACCTGCCATCGCGACCGCCAAACCCACCGGCACCTGCGGCAGATCCCACAGCCGTGCGGATTCGACGGTGAAGTATTCGCCACGAAAGTCCACCAACTCCCCGCTGAACAACTCGCGGATGAGTTTGATGGCCTCGGCGAGCATGTCGAGCCGGCGGCCCGCGGTGGGCCAGCCCCTTCCCACGACATGTTCGTTCAGATTCTCACCGCTGCCCAGCCCGAGGGTGAACCTGCCGTCGGCGAGAATCTGCAGGGTCGCGGCCTGCTGCGCGACCACCGCGGGGTGATACCGCATGGTCGGGCACGTCACATAGGAGTACAGCCTCACCTCAGCGGTGGCATGGGCCACCGCGCCGAGCACCGGCCAGGCGTTGGGCGCGTGGCCCTGAGCTGCCAGCCAAGGCGAGAAGTGATCGCTGCAGACCTCGAAGTCGAAGCCGACCTGTTCGGCGGAAACCGCGTGGCGAACAAGCTCTTTCGGACCAGTCTGCTCGGTCATCAGGGTGTATCCGAATCTGGTCATGGCCCCGGCATACCCGTTCACCCCGAGGGCAAACGCGACCCGTCCTCGGCACCGCGCGCCTCGGGTGTCCCGGCCCGAACCCGGAGCACCAGCGGGAACACCAGCCAGCAGGCCACGATGCCCGCCCCGGTGAGCGTGCCCGCCACGACCCCGGCCCGCAGATCGAGCACCGCCCCGAAGATCAGCACCATCACACCGGCCAGGGTGAGTGCCAGTAGCAGGATGCCGGCGTAGGCCAGTCGGTGCGCGGTCACCACGACGATGTCCAGGCGGTGGCGCCGGAACAGCAGCCGGTGAATGCCGATCGGCGCGATCAGCAGCACCGTCGCACCGATCGAGCAGGACACCGTGACCAGGTAGACGATCCGCAGTTCGGGGTGCAGATCCTCGAAACCGTCGTGGAAGGGCAGGGTCAGCAGCAGACCGGTCAGGAGCTGAACTCCGGTCTGCACCACCCTGAGCTCCTGCAAAAGGCTGGACCAGTTACGGTCCAGCCTTTGCACACTCGTCTCGTGACGAGCGTGTTCGTTCCAACGCCGGTCCTGCTCCAGGTGGTCCATGTCGACCTCGTCGGGTCGTGGTCGGGCCCGGTCCGCTAGTACCAGGCACGCCTACCGGCGACGGGCCGACCGATCGCACCGAGTACCCAGAAAACGGCACCGACGACGAGCAGCACGACACCGATCACCCACAGCAGGTAGACGTTCAGCACGAGGCCGAGAATCAGCAGTATTGCTCCGACAACGATCACGACACCCTCATTCCATCGGTCCCATCGAACTGGGTTCGGGCAGTTTGCAATCCGTCACCTTGGGGTTGACACCGCCGTAGTTGAGTGGTCCGGCGACCACGGTCAGCGCGATGGTCCCGGCGGTCGCACAATTGGTGGCGCCGCTGTCGAAGTAGTCGCGCTGCCACGCCGCGAACACCCCGATCAACAACCAGATCAACACCAGCGTGCCGATGAGTCCGCGTCCCATGGAAGCCTCCGATTGCCGTGGATGAATGCAGACGGCGGGTACCCCTTTGACGTTCGCGTCAAACCTCGTTCGGGGCCGGATCTCGGCGCCCCGGTCGATGTTTCACGGACCGGGGCCCCGGGAAGCCTCCGGTTGGTGCGGGACACCAATCCACTCCCGTAGCGGAAAGGTTGAACATGACTGACAAGAAGACAGGTCCCGAATCCGGCGTCAGCGGCCTGGTCGAAGACGTCAAGGGCAAGGCCAAGGAAGCCGTCGGCTCCGTGTCCGGCCGCGATGACCTCACCCGCGAGGGCCAGGCCCAGCAGGACAAGGCCGAGGCCGAACGCGATGTGGCTAAGAAGGAAGCCGAAGCGCAGAGCGCTCGCGCCGGCGCCGATGCCGCAGAAGAACGCCAGAAGGCCGAGCAGTAGCGGCACCTCGGCCCACCGGACCGGCCCAGCCCAGCTCCCCCGCGGGGCTGGGCCTCTCCACGTTCGGGATCAGCTGGCCGGCCGCTGCCGGGTGACCTCGGGATGCTCTGCATACCAACGTTCCTCGATGCGGCGCACCCGGATGTGCTCCACCGCCATCCACAGCGCTCCGACGATGAAGCCTGCTGCCGAGAGCGAGCCGAGCATCAGGCCGACATCGTGGTGCCGGGTGGCGAAGGCGGCCAGGCAGCCGACGAACAGCACGAGTGCCACGCCGATCACGATCAGTGCCGGCATGATCACGTTGTCTTTCATGGACTCGCCGGCATGCGTGCGGGTCGTGCGGGTGTGGTCTACAGGATCTTTGGGGCCTTTCATGGCGTACTCCTTTTCCCCGACCTACTTCTCCCACCTCCACCCGTTGCCGGGCTTATGCCAAGGGTAGGACGGTCCGCCCCGCGCTGCGGCCGAACGCCATCATCCGGCGAACCCCGCGAGCGCCGGAAGGCTCATGGTCAGCACCGTCATCATCAGCAGCATCAGGAACCAGCCGGCGCCCTGCCACGCCCACCATGTCTGCCGGTGCTTCCAGGTGCGATAGGTGTGCAGGAACGCGCGGACTCCGCCGCCGAACAGGATCACCGGTGCCCCGAGCGCCAGCACGAGGCGTTGCGGGCGCCCGCACGTCACGGAGTCGACGACGGCGGTGTGGCAGCCCCGGGTCAGCGCGGCGGCCACGATCAGGAACAGCACGCCGAGCGTGGCCGTCACGAGACAGAAACGGATCGCCGCGCGCACCTCGGGGTCGTCGCGTCTGACTCTCGGTTCCGCGGGCACGGCACTCACCCCGCGAAGAACCCGGAGCGGGGCATATCCGTGCTGCCGATCACCATGCGCGTGGGATGCCCGAGCGGACGCGGGCGCAAACGTCAGGACCCGACGCGCAGGTGGGCGGTCAGCAGCAGGCGGTCGTACACGCTGCGGTGCGGCAGCAGCTCCTTGTAGTCGAGTTCGAGGAAGTCCTTGACGATCTGCTCGGTGAGGGCGCGCAGCTTCGTGTTGGTCTCCTGCGATCGCCATTTCAGCAGCTCGAACGCGGCATCGGCGGAGATACGGTAGATCAGCATGAGCATGCCCTTGGCCTGTTCGATGCCGCTGCGAGCCTCGGCGATCTCGGCGACGGCCTCGCTCACCCGCTCCTGCTGCTCGCGCACACCCGTCTGCCCCGAGGGCGTGGCGTCGATGTAGAACCCGTGGGTGCCGATGACGGTGCTGCCGTCGTCGGCGAACAGCTGATCGGCGACGACCACCACATGGTGGGTGACACCGTGGGTGTCGACGATCCGGTGCCGCGTACTGAACGCCGCGCCGGTACGCCGGATCTCCGCCAGCGTGGCCGCGACCTGCCCGTAGTCGTCCGGATGTTTGTGCGCGAGCACCAGTTCGGTGCTCGGTTGCACCGTGCCGGGCTCATAGCCGTGCATGCGCTGCACCTGTTCGGACCATTCCCACCGCTCGTCGGCGAAATGGAACCGGAACCAGCCGACGTGCTGGTGTTCGCCGGCGGCGAGTGCGGGCTCTTCCTCCGGCTGGTTCCCGACGTGTTGTCCATCGCTCATTTCCACATGAATTATGCCCGGTCGTCCAGCCCTTCGGCGATGCGCTTGATAGCCAGAAGACGACGATCCCATTGCTGACCGATCACCGTCAGTTCGGTGCCCAGCGCGCTGAGCCGGGCACCGAGTGCGCGATAACGGATCTCGCGACCGGCCCGGACGGATTCGACCAGGCCGGCCTCGGCCAGCACCGCAAGGTGCTTGGCGATCGCCTGTCTGCTCACCGGCAGGCGGGTCGCCAGCGCGCTCGCCGACAGCTCGGCAGCGCCGAGTTCGGTGAGGATGCGCCAACGAGTGTCATCGGCCAACACGGCCAGCAGGGTCGGTGGGTCCGGCGCAGCAGAGTCGGGTGTCACGACGCCGACGTCAGGAACTCGACCAGTTCACCGAGTTCGGCGGTCCACCCGCCCTGATTCTCCGCATGCGCGGCCTCGGCGTTGTGCAACTGTTCGAATCCGCTTTCCACCAGCGCGAGTCGGGTCCCGCCGTCGATCTCGAAGAGCTCGATGCGCACCAGGGTCGAGTTCCCGGGCACCGGGTCGGTGTCGGCTTCCCGCGCCCACCGGTAGACCAGCAGCCGGGGCTTTTCGGCCTGTTCGACCAGCACCCGGAACTTGCCGTGCGCGGGCCAGCCGAAGTAGCCGGTGCCGCCGGCGACGGCCTCGAACTCGGCGCTGTCGCCCAGCCATTGGGCGATCAGATCCGCTTCGGTGAGCGCCGACCACACTTTCGTGATGGGTGCGGCGATATCGATGCTGCGGGTGATGTCGAGCGTGTCCATGGGTTCTCCCTCATCGGCTTATGTGCAACTCAAGCATTGCACATGGCGCGAGTTTTACGCAACCCCATGGTTGCACTTGGCGTCATCGGCGCTGTCGGACGGGTCGCTTACCATTCCAGCGTGCGGATCACGATCGCTGTCGCGGTGGGTATCACGGCCGGCGCCATCACCTACGCGACCGGCACCGGCTGGCCACTGACGCTGACCGCGGCGCTGCTCACCCCGCTCGCGGTGGCGGCCGTACCGCATTTTCTGACGGGCCTGCGCACCCCGGCCCCGAACGAGAATCCGATCGACACCATGTCCGGGACCGAGTTCGAGGACTACATCGCGCGGATCGCCCGCTCGTGCGGCGCCCCGGTCATCATGACGTCGATCACCGGGGACTGGGGTGTCGACCTCGTCATCGGCCGTCGCCCGGATCGCCTTGCCGTGCAATGCAAACGGATGAGCCGTCCGGTCGGCACCAGCGCCGTCCAGGAGGTGGTGGCCGGTGCCGCGATGCAGGACTGCACCCACACCATGGTGGTGACCAACAACGCGTTCACACCGGCGGCCCGAAAACTGGCCGAACGCCACGAGTGCATCCTGGTCAGCGGCGCCGATATCCCCCGACTCAAGGGGCTGATCCGCGGCCTGACTACATCGCGCTGAGCACGTCGCGGACCGCGTCCACCGCGGTGTCGATCTCGGCGGCCGTCACCGTGAGGGCCGGCCGGAAACGCACCGAATCCGGGCCGCTGGCCAGCATGATCACCTGCCGGGCCCACAGCCGCCCGATCAACTCGTCACGCTCGGCAGCGGAGGGCATGCTGAACGCGCACATCAGCCCGCGGCCACGCGGATCGAGCACCCGGCCGGGGAACTGCTCGGCCAACCCCCGCAACCCCTCCAGCAGGCGCCGCCCCGCCACGGCGGCATCGGCGATCAGATCGTCGGCCTCGATGACCTCCAGGATGCGCCGAGCGCGCACCATGTCGGTGAGGTTGCCACCCCAGGTGGAATTGATCCGGGAACTGACGTTGAACACGTTGTCGGCGACCTCGTCGACGCGCCCGCCGGCCATCACACCACACACCTGGGTCTTCTTGCCGAAGGCCAGCACGTCCGGAGTGACCCCCAATTGCTGATAGGCCCAGGCGGTTCCGGTGATACCGCAACCGGTCTGCACCTCGTCGAAGATCAGCAGCGCGTCGAACTCGTCGCACAGCGCGCGCATCGCCGCGAAGAACTCCGGGCGGATGTGCCGGTCGCCCCCCTCGCCCTGGATGGGCTCTGCGATGAAACAGGCGATGTCATGCGGATGAGCCTCGAATGCGGCGCGCGCCTGGCGCAGCGACTCGGCCTCCAATTCGGCGATCTCGGCACCCGGGCGCAGGTAGGGGGCGTCGATACGCGGCCAGTCGAACTTCGGAAAGCGTGCGACCTTGTTGGGGTCGGTGTTGGTCAGTGACATCGTGTAGCCGCTGCGGCCGTGGAAAGCACCGCGCAGGTGCAGAACCCGGGTGCCCAGTGCCGGATCGATGCCGTGGGCCTCGTTGTGACGGCTCTTCCAGTCGAAGGCGACCTTCAGCGCGTTCTCCACGGCGAGCGCTCCCCCGTCGACGAAGAACAGATGCGGTAGCGCCGGGTCACCGAGCACCCGGGCGAACGTCTCGACGAACCGCGCCATCGGCACGGTGTAGATATCGGAGTTGCTCGGCTTGTTCACCGCTGCCTGCGCGAGTTCGGCGCGGAACGTCTCGTCGTCGGCCAGGGCGGGGTGGTTCATGCCCAGCGCCGACGAGGCGAAGAACGTGAACATGTCCAGATACCGGCGGCCGTCGCGGGCGTCGACCAGGACCGATCCGCGGGATCGTTCGAGGTCGAGCACCAGATCCATGCCGTCGGCCAGCATGTTGCGGCCCAGCACATCGTGCACCTTACGGGCCGGGATCTGGTCGGGTCGCCGGCGGTCAGCGGAAGTCAGAACAGCGGTCATGCCGCCATCCTAACGCAATTTTTACGTCTAGCACGCCATCTAACAGGAACTATTCCGGCAGGTTGGTTCTTCCATCGTAAAAAGTCTGTAAGATGATGGTGCTTCGTGTGCGGACATTGGCCGCCGTGCGGATGCGCTGCAGCAGGTCTTCCAGCGTCCGCGCCGAGGCGACACGCACCAACAGCACATAGCTCTCATCGCCGGCCACCGAATAGCACGACTCGATCTCATCGATGTGGCGCAGCCGAGCCGGAGCATCATCGGGTTGAGAGGGATCAAGAGGAGTGATGGCCACAAACGCCGACAGCATGTGCCCGATGGTCTCGGGGTTGATCCGGGCCGTGTACCCGGTCACCACACCGCGGGATTCCAGTCGACGCACCCGTGACTGCACCGCCGACACCGACAGCCCCGCGGTCGCGGCGAGGTGTGCCAGCGTCGCGCGTCCATCCGTGATGAGCTCGCGCACCAGGATCCGATCGATATCGTCGAGGTGCTCGGTGTCCACCATGGCCGGAGACTATCGCAGATGACCGTTCGCACTTCACAGCTGCGCGCATCGTTCGCCGCTGCGCTGTCGCAGATGTACGGCGCGGAGGTCCCCGCCTACACCACCCTGGTCGAGGTCGCCGCCGAGGTGAATCGCGATCACGCCGGCTCGCAGGCCCTCGGCTCGCCGGGTCGGGTCACCGCGGAACGCCACGGCGCGATCCGCGTCGGCAGCGCGGCCGAACTCGCCGACGCCGCCGACCTTTTCGCGGCGTTCGGGATGTTCCCGGTCGGGTTCTACGATCTTCGCGAGGCGGCGTGCCCGGTGCCGGTGGTGTCGACGGCGTTCCGGCCCATCGATGTAGACGAGTTGGACGCCAACCCCTTTCGGGTGTTCACCTCGATGCTCGCCACCGACGACGCACGATTCTTCTCCCCCGACCTGCGCAACAGGGTGGGCACCTTCATCGGCAGGCGTCAGCTCTTCGATCCGGCGCTGATCGCCCAGGCTCGCCGCATCGCCGTCGACGGCTGCCCACCCGCGGACGCCGAGGATTTCGTGCGCCGAGCCACCGCGGCGTTCGCGCTGTCCCACGATCCGATCGACAAGGCCTGGTACGACGAGTTGGCGGCGGTGTCAGCCGTGGCTGCCGATATCGCCGGTGTGCGGAGCACCCACATCAACCACCTCACTCCCCGCGTGCTGGACATCGACGAGTTGTACGCCCGGATGACCGCTCGCGGCGTCACCATGACCGGCGCGATCCAGGGACCGCCACGCACCGCGGGACCGGCGGTGCTGCTGCGCCAGACTTCCTTTCGGGCGCTCGCCGAACCGCGGCGGTTCCGCGGTCGGGATGGCGCGGTGTCCGACGGCACGCTGCGGGTGCGTTTCGGCGAGGTCGAGGCACGCGGTGTGGCGCTCACCCCGGCGGGTCGCGAACGTTACGACGCCGCCATGGCCGATCCCGGCCGCTGGCACGCGTACTTCCCGGACACCCATGCGGCCATGGCGGCCGAGGGCCTCGCCTACTACCGCGGCGGCGATCCGGCGAAACCGGTTGTCTACGAGGACTTCCTGCCGGCATCGGCGGCCGGCATCTTCCGCTCCAATCTGGACACCGATGCCGAACCGGTGTACGCATCCGACGCGTCGGGCTACAGCCTCGATTGGCTGTCGGGTGCCATCGACCATCACATTCACGACCCTTACGCCCTCTACGAGAAAGCGGCATCATGACCGTCATGCAGACCAGTGCCCTCCCCACCGCCGATGACCTCCGCGACCGGGTACGTGTCGCCCTGCAGGCGATCGGTGCCGAGGCCCGACTCGAGGCACCGAACGAGCCTGGGGTGCCCGCGGGCAGCCCGATCAGCGGCGACGTGCTCTTCTCTGTTCCCGAGCACACCGCGGCCGAGACCGATGAGGCCATTGCCGCCGCCGCGGCGGCCTTCCTCGACTGGCGGACCACACCGGCTCCCGTGCGCGGTGCGCTGGTGGCGCGGCTCGGGGAGCTGCTCACCGAGCACAAGAGCGATCTCGCCACGCTGGTGACCGTGGAGGCCGGCAAGATCACCTCCGAGGCGCTCGGCGAGGTGCAGGAGATGATCGACATCTGCCAGTTCGCCGTCGGACTGTCCCGCCAGCTCTATGGCAAGACGATCGCCTCCGAACGGCCCGGCCACCGGCTCATGGAGACCTGGCATCCGGTCGGTGTGGTCGGCGTCATCACCGCCTTCAACTTCCCGGTCGCGGTGTGGGCGTGGAACACCGCGGTCGCGCTGGTGTGCGGGGACACCGTGGTCTGGAAGCCGTCGGAATTGACCCCGTTGACGGCCATCGCGTGCCAGGCGCTGCTCGAGCGCGCCTGCGCCGATGTCGGCGCGCCGGAGAACGTCGCCCGCCTCATCCAGGGTGGCCGCGAGATCGGTGAACAACTCGTCGACGATCCGCGGGTCGCGCTGGTGAGCGCGACAGGTTCGGTGCGGATGGGTCAGGAGGTCGGCCCGCGGGTGGCTCGCCGTTTCGGCAAGGTACTGCTGGAACTCGGCGGCAACAACGCCGCCATCGTCACCCCGTCAGCGGATCTCGACCTCGCGGTGCGCGCCATCGTGTTCTCGGCCGCCGGGACGGCCGGGCAGCGGTGTACGACGATGCGACGGGTGATCGCGCACTCCTCGATCGCCGACGAGCTGTGCCGGCGGATCGCGGCGGCCTACAAGACGCTGCCCATCGGTGACCCCTCCGTCGAGGGCACGCTGGTGGGCCCGCTGATCCATGCCCGTGCCTACCGCGACATGGTCGGTGCACTGGAGGCCGCCCGCGCCGACGGCGGCGAGGCCATCGGCGGGCACCGGCACGACATGGGCGACGAGGGCGCCTATTACGTGGCTCCGGCGCTGGTCCGGATGCCCGAGCAGACCGCGGTGGTACACAACGAAACCTTCGCCCCGATTCTGTACGTGCTGACCTACGACGATCTGGACTCCGCGATCGAGCTGAACAATGCGGTGCCGCAGGGGCTTTCGTCGGCAATCTTCACCACCGACGTCCGTGAGGCAGAGCGGTTCATGGCCGCCGACGGCTCGGACTGCGGTATCGCCAACGTCAACATCGGCACCTCCGGCGCCGAGATCGGCGGCGCGTTCGGCGGTGAGAAGCAGACCGGCGGCGGCCGGGAGTCTGGATCGGACTCCTGGAAGGCCTACATGCGCCGGGCGACCAATACCGTCAACTACTCGTCCGAGCTGCCGCTCGCCCAGGGCGTGCAGTTCGGGTGAGCGGGGCCGGGTCCAACCCCGGGTCGCTGCGCTGCTGCCCGCCGCACGTATTATCGCGGGCTGTGAGCGAGCAGGTCGAACAGCGAGAATTCCAGGCCGAGGCCCGTCAGCTGTTGCAGCTGATGGTGCACTCCATCTACTCCAACAAGGACTCGTTCCTGCGGGAACTGGTCTCCAACGCCTCCGACGCGTTGGACAAGTTGCGACTGGCGGCGTACCAGGACAAGGACCTGGACGTCGACACGTCCGACCTGCACATCGAGATAGATGCAGATAAGGCCGCGCGGACGCTGACCATCCGCGACAACGGGATCGGCATGTCCCGCGACGAGGTCGTCGACCTGATCGGCACGCTCGCCAAGTCGGGTACCGGTGAGTTGCGCCGAAAGCTCAGTGAGGCGCAGCAGCAGGGTGAGGTCAGCGATCTCATCGGTCAATTCGGTATCGGTTTCTATTCGACGTTCATGGTGGCCGACTCGGTCGTCCTGCTGACCCGCAAGGCCGGCGAGAGCACCGCCACCCGTTGGGAATCCAGCGGCGACGGCACCTACACCATCGCGGCCGTCGACGATGCTCCGCAGGGCACCTCGGTCACCTTGCACCTCAAGCCCGAGGACGCCGACGACGAGCTGCACGACTACACCGCACCGTTCAAGATCCGGCAGCTGGTCAAGAAGTACTCCGACTTCATCTCCTGGCCGATCCGGATGGAGGTCGAGAAGACGGTCCCGGCCACCGAGGACGGTGGCGAGCCGACCGTCACCATCGAGACGGAGACCGTCAACTCGCGCACCACGCTGTGGGCGAAGTCCAAGAGCGAGGTCTCCGAGGAGGAGTACCGGGAGTTCTATCGGCACATTGCCCATGCGTGGGACGAGCCACTCGATGTCATCGCGATGAAGGCCGAGGGCACGTTCGAGTATCAGGCGCTGTTGTTCATCCCGTCGATGGCGCCGTTCGACCTGTTCAACCGTGACGGGCATACCGGTGTGCAGCTGTACGTCAAGCGTGTCTTCATCATGAGCGACTGCGACGAGCTCATTCCGGAGTACCTGCGGTTCGTCAAGGGTGTCGTCGACGCACAGGACATGTCGCTCAACGTGTCTCGTGAGATTCTGCAGCAGGACCGCCAGATCAAGGTGATCCGGCGCAGTCTCACCAAGAAGGTGCTCTCGGCGATCAAGGAGCTGCAGGCGAACCGCCCGGATGACTACGCGACCTTCTGGACGCAGTTCGGCCGCGCGTTCAAGGAGGGGCTGCTCTCCGATACCGACAACCGCGACACCGTGCTGGGCCTGTCGTCATTCGCGTCGACGTTCAGTCCCGACACGCCGACGACGCTGGCCGACTACGTCAGCCGGATGAAGGACGACCAGGAACAGATCTTCTACGCGACCGGCGAATCACGCCAACTGCTGGAGAAATCTCCCCATCTGGAGGCGTTCAAGGCCAAGGGCTATGAAGTACTGCTGCTCACCGACCCGGTCGACGAGGTGTGGGTCGAATCGGTGCCGGAGTTCGGCGGCAAGGCACTGCAGTCGGTGGCCAAGGGCGAGGTCGATCTCGGCTCCGCAGACGACAAGGCCGACACCGACCGCAGCGACTTCGCCGATCTGCTGACCTGGCTGCAGGAGACGCTCGACGAGCACGTCAAGGAGGTGCGGCTGTCGACCCGCCTGACGTCGTCACCGGCCTGCCTGATCACCGACGCCTTCGGCATCACCCCGCAGTTGGCGCGCATGTACCGCGCCTCCGGCCAGGAGGTGCCCGTGGGCAAGCGCATCCTGGAGCTCAACCCCGATCACGCCCTCGTCGCGGGTCTGCGGGACGCTCTGGCGGCGTCACCGGACGGGCTCGCCGACACTGCCGAATTGCTCTACGGCACAGCTCTTCTCGCCGAGGGCGGGTCACTCGACGACCCGGCTCGCTTCGCTGCCATTCTCGCTGACCGGTTGGCGAAGACCTTCTAGTTGCCGACGCACAGGCCACGGGTCGCCTCTGACCGCGCACGTTGGCGTGGTTCGTGGTGGCGGGTCCGGCGGCGTGCTGTTGCCGCCGGACCCGCTGTGCGGGTGATTTTCTCTGTTCAGTTTTCAAGGTGCTGAGTCGTGGTCTATGCGGCGGTGGGCAGGGTGGTCATGGTGCGTCGGGCGTGGGATCGCAGGTGCGCCGGTTCGGGACCGGTCGGGTCATGGGGTGGGATGAACCAGGGGTGGCGGTCGGCGCCGAGGTAGACCTGCCAGCCGCCGTGATGGATCGCGGTGTGGTGCAGTCGACACAGCAGCACACCGTTGTCGATGCTGGTGTGCCCGCCGCTGCTCCACGGGGTGATGTGGTGGGCGTCGCACCAGGACACCGGACGGCCGCAGCCGGGGAATGCGCAGCCCCGGTCGCGGATGCCCAGGGCTTTGCGCAGCGCCGGGGTGAACAGTCGCTCGGCGCGCCCGAGGTCCAGGGGTACGCCCGAGTGGTCGACGAGCACCGTGGTCAGGGTGCTGTCGCAGGCAATCAGGTCCGCGGTGCGGGTGCTGACCGGGCCGGTGAACCCCAGCGTGTCCACAGCCCCCTCGGCCCCCGCTGTGGACCCCACTGATGCGGCGGAGCGGATGAGGGTGACATGCGGCAGCACGCCACCGCTCATCGGGCGCTGCGAGCTCGACAGGTAGGTGCGCATGATCTGCCCGAACGCATCCGCGCGGCGCCGCCCGGTCGGGCGGGGATCCGGGGATCCATCCGGCAGCGGTACCGGCCGGCACAACGGATCCAACGCGGCCAACAGTTCCTCTGCCGTGAGCGCGTCGAGATCCAGGCCGGCCGCGACCCGCCCCTCCTCGGTCTGCACCACGGTCATGTCGTTGAGGTCGGCGTTCTCCGCCACCGGCACCGCCCCATCGTCGACCGGCTGGGCGGCCGCTCTGTCGATGGCGATCGCCCGGGCCTTCTTGTCCACACCAGAGGGCGTGGTCTGAATCATCAACGTCGTCACGACAGCGGCCCGGTCCTCCTCGGACAACGCGACCCTGCCCGACACATGCGCGACGCCCTTGCCAACCGCGTCGGCGAACTCGATACCGACCCCACCCAGGCGCTGGGCCCGGGTCAACGCCGGCAAGGTGTGCGCCGCCCGCCCCACCCGGGCCGCCCGGTACGCCGCACCCGGCGCCACACCCAGACTGGTCAGCAGATCGGCGCCCGAGCGCAGGTGTTTACGTGCCGGGATCCCGGCCCGCTCAGCGGCCGCAACCGCCTGGGCGATCACATGATCGAACAGATTGCGCAAGGTCACCGCCGCCGCCAACACCGCCAGCAACGGTTGCTCATCGATCACCCGCCGCGGAGAGTCCAACAGATCAC
>JAUKNU010000010.1:0-847 GCA_030499155.1 Mycolicibacterium frederiksbergense
TGGTCACTCTTCTTCATGGTGGTCCCCTTGCTGTAGGAGTTCTTGGCGGAACGCCCGATACCTACCACACGGCAGGTTTCGAGCAGGGGACCGCCACCTCAACTTCTACGAGACTCGGGACAACCTCGTCAACGAGTGGCCACCACGATCGAAGCAGGAGAAAGGATGAGTGGCATGCAGTTCCGACGCGTGGACAGCCCCGTGGGGCTGCTGACCCTGGCCGGCGTCGACGGACGTCTCGAGCACCTCCGGATGGAAGATCAGACCTACGAGCCGAACCGCGCCGGCTGGCAGGTCGACGACTCGGCGTTCCCGGATGCGGTCGAACAGCTCACCGCCTACTTCGCCGGCACGCTCACCGAATTCGATCTGGATCTGCATTTCGGCGGAACGCCATTTCAGCGCCGCGTGTGGGAGGCTCTGCTGACCATTCCCTATGGCGAGACCAGAACATACGGTGAGATCGCATTACAGGTTGGATCGCCGACGGCATTCCGGGCGGTCGGATTGGCCAATGGACATAATCCGATCGGCATCATCGTTCCGTGCCATCGCGTTATCGGCGCCAATGGCAGCCTTACCGGTTATGGCGGTGGATTGAACCGCAAGAGGGCACTGTTGGACATGGAGAAAAGCCGGTCAGAATTGGCGTTATTCGATTGATCTGCATTCCAATTTGTTCTCCGATAAAAGGTCCCGAGAACAAACAAGACAGACCTTAACGCACAAATGCCTCGGCCCTCCAAACGGTGTTTGGAGGGCCGAGGGCTTAATGTGTGTTCGGCGGTGTCCTACTTTTCCACCCTTTTGGGTAGTATCATTGGCGCTGGTAGGCTTAGCTTCCGGG
>JAUKNU010000011.1:0-683 GCA_030499155.1 Mycolicibacterium frederiksbergense
GTAGGTGAACGACCCATCGGGGTTCAGCGTCAGGGTGCCGTTGGTAGGCCCGTCGACCAGTGTCGCGGTCAGCGTGTCGCCATCGACATCCGAGTCGTTCGATAGGACGTTGCCGTTGAGGGTGGTGTCTTCGTCGGTGGTGAAGCTATCGGCGGCGGTGACGGGGGTGTCGTTGACGGCGTTGACCGTGATCGACACGGTAGCGACGGAGCTGGTGGTGGTGCCGTCGCCGGCGGTGTAGGTGAAGTTGTCGGTGCCGTTGTAGTTGGTGGTGGGGGTGTAGGTGAAGGTGCCGTCGGCATTGAGGGTGAGGGTGCCGTTTGTCGGCCCGTCAACCAGTGTCGCGGTGAGGGTATTGCCGTCCACGTCCGAGTCATTCGAGAGAACGTTTCCGGTCAGTGGGGTGTCTTCGTCGGTGCTCACCGTGTCACCCACTGCGGCCGGGATGTCGTTGACGGCGTTGACCGTGATCGACACCGTGGCAATCGAACTCGTCGCGGTGTCGTCGCCAGCCGTATAGGTGAACGAGTCAGCGCCGTTGAAGTCCGCATCCGGGGTGTAGGTGAACGACCCATCGGGGTTCAGCGTCAGGGTGCCGTTGGTAGGCCCGTCGACCAGTGTCGCGGTCAGCGTGTCGCCATCGACATCCGAGTCGTTCGATAGGACGTTGCCGTTGAGGGTGG
>JAUKNU010000012.1:0-653 GCA_030499155.1 Mycolicibacterium frederiksbergense
ACACCCCGACCACCGTCAACGCCGTCACACCCGGTAGCAGAGACTCCTGACCCGCAGCATCCACAACGGAGAACTCGATGGTGCGCACCCCAACAAGCCCGGCGGCGTCAGTGGAGAAAGACACCGACTGCAGCACAGTCTGATACGCCGCCGCGGTCGCGGAGCCGGTCAGCGTGAGCACACCGTCCGCATACGAACCGGTGACACCGTTCGAAGCGGTGAAGGTCAACTCATCTGACGGATCAGCACCCAGGGTGATCGTCACCGTCGCACCGGTCAGGTTCTCACCGGGCTCGTTCACGATCACGATCACCGGCGACACTGTCGTGGACTGACCGGCAGTAACGACCCCGACCGGGCTGGTCACGATCGTCGGGGCGCCATTCAACACCCCGACCACCGTCAACGCCGTCACACCCGGCAGCAGCGACTCCTGGCCGCCGGCGTCGGTTACCGCGAACTCGATCGTGCGCACACCCACCAACCCTGCCGCATCGGTGGTGAACGACACCGACTGCAGCACCGTCTGATACGCCACAGCAGTCGCACTGCCGGTCAGCGTGAGCACACCATTCGCGTAGGTGCCGGTGATCCCGCCCGATGGCGTGAACGTCAACTCATCGCTGGGATCACCACCCAGCGCGATCGTCACC
>JAUKNU010000013.1:0-512 GCA_030499155.1 Mycolicibacterium frederiksbergense
ACGCCACAGCAGTCGCACTGCCGGTCAGCGTGAGCACACCATTCGCGTAGGTGCCGGTGATCCCGCCCGATGGCGTGAACGTCAACTCATCGCTGGGATCACCACCCAGCGCGATCGTCACCGTCGCACCCCCGAGCAGCTCACCCGGCTCATTCACGATCACGACCACCGGCGACACCGTGGTCGACTGACCCGCCGTCACCACACCCACCGGAGTCACCACAACCGTGGGCGGCGCATTCAGCACCCCGACGACCACGGTCAGCGCGGTAATGCCGGGCAGCAGCGACTCCTGACCGACGGCGTCGGTTACGGAGAACTCAATCGTCCGCACACCCACCAAGCCTGCCGCATCGGTGGTGAACGACACCGACTGCAGCACAGCCTGATACGCCACAGCAGTCGCACTGCCGGTCAGCGTGAGCACACCATTCGCGTAGGTGCCGGTGATCCCGCCCGATGGCGTGAACGTCAACTCATCGCTGGGATCACCACCCAGCGCGATCGTCACC
>JAUKNU010000002.1:0-4667 GCA_030499155.1 Mycolicibacterium frederiksbergense
GTCGCTTGGCGACCGCAGCCACGCAGGCCGTCCGGGTGTCGTACTCCTCGGCATGGTCGGTGACCAACCGCACCGCCCGGGTCTTGAAATCGTCGTCGTACTTCTTCGGCATGATGCGAACTACCTTGCCTCGAAAGAAGGTGTGCATCAAACACGGGGCGATTCAATTGGCGCTTCAGCGGCTGTCAAGATTGGGTATTGATGCGACAATGTTCATGGGGAACCGTCGCCCGTATGTGCATGGGTTTCACGCATGGTTCCTAGGTGTGTTGAGGGTTTGATGCGGAAGTGGTGCCAATGGCGACTGCGTTAACGAAGTATCAGCGGTACTCACGGAGGCGCCGTCGTCGCGCGGCGCGAGCAGGCCAACGGTTAGACATCCAGGGCCTGCGGATGGTTGCTGTGCTAACGGTTTTCGCGAATCATCTGTGGCACTGGCCTCATGGGGGGTTCATCGGTGTCGACGTTTTCTTCGTAATCTCAGGATACCTAATCACCAATAACCTTTTGCGGGCCTCAGAAGGTCCCGCGACAGCTTCAACTTTCCTTACGACGTTCTATTGGAACCGCGTCCGCCGCATCGTGCCGGCAGCTACCGTTGTGCTTATTCTGACCTGTATTGCAGCTGCGATCATATTTCAGCCGTTCAGGGCGAAAGAAGTTGGGGTCGACGCGTTCTTCGCTTTCGCGTTCCTGTCGAATTGGTGGTTCGCCATTCGCGACACCGATTACTTCGCAGCTGACGGCACAGTCTCGCCATTGCAGCACTACTGGTCGCTGTCAATCGAAGAGCAGTTCTACTTCGTCTGGCCCGGTGTGATACTTCTAATCAGCCTATTTGTGGCGAAAAAGGCCTGGTCTTCAGTCCATCGGCTGCGACTCGCCAAGTACGTGATGGCTGGGATCGTAGTGTTGTCGCTCGGATGGGCATTATACGAAACGTCTGTGGCACCGGCGTGGGCATATTTCAGTACTTTTGCGCGCGTATGGGAGCTTGGGATTGGAGCGTTGCTCGCTTGCTTCGTGGGCAGGCTTGGATTGATCCCCGAGAAAGCACGACCGTTGATGTCTTGGGCTGGATTAGCGCTGATCACCGTGAGCATCTTTCTCATCAGTAGTAGTTCAGTGGGATTCCCTGCTCCGTGGGCGCTTCTGCCCGTTGCTGGTTCAGCGCTTGTGATCGCAGCCGGCGTGAATGGCGAGCCGAAATATCAAGCATTTCTGCGCAACCCGGTCTCGGGCTATATCGGTAACATATCCTATTCCTTATACCTCGTACATTGGCCGATCATTATTATTGTCGCGGAGGTAATGAAGGGGGGGTTGTACTACTCTCTTGTAGTTGTCGCGTCGGCATTTGGAATCGCCATAGCGTCCTACCACTTTGTCGAACAGCCTCTTCGTCACGCAAACTTTTCTCAGTTCCGGGCTGCGTTAAGAAACTCGCGCAAGCGTCACTATCAACCGCAGCGTACGACGGCATTCGCGTCTGTAGGAGCGCTTGCACTACTTGTCGTCGCCTTGGGTCTCTATTCAGTGAGGCCAGACGCCTACGATCAGCCAACCGCGACGCCGGCACCAGCGTCTCCTGGCGTACCGGTTCTATCGACGGTCGGGCCGGAGCTCGGCCCGTTGAATACGGCGCTGCGGGAAGAATTAATCGCTGCGCTACAGGCTACCGCGTGGCCCAGCCTGGACCCCACGATGGAAGTCGCGATGAGCACTGCGGAGTCACCGCCAGAGGTCCATGCTTGTAATGACGTCGATCCGTTAGATTTACAGCAGTGTGTATGGGGCTCCCCTAGCGCGCCGACTCGGATCGTCTTAGTGGGGGATTCTGTTGCGTTGTCTTATGGAGGACCACTACGCGAGCTCGCTCTCAATTCAAATGGACAGATCCAGGTTCGCGTAGCAGCTATGGGAGGGTGTGCTTTTGCCGATTTCGTAATGTACATACCGGATCAGTCGGTTGTTGATTCATGTCCGGCAAAGACGCGAAATGCTGTGGAGTTGATCAAGAACACCAGACCCGAGGTGGTGGTGATCTCCAACCTCTATGGGTCGAAGCGTGCTGTCGGCAGCGAGAGCAGCTTGACGTACCAAGAGTGGGGCGATGCACTTCGGCGAATGATAGAGCGGTTTCGGGGCAGCACCCAGAAAGTTGTTCTCCTATCTGCACCCCCGGCCGACAAGAACGTGAAGGACTGTTACGGGCGGCGGTCCAGCGTCCCGGCAGATTGCATCAGCCAGATCACCGACGTTTGGCATGCGATGGCTAGAGTGGAGCGCGATACGGCAACAGCAACTGGGGCTACGTGGATTGACTCGCGCCCGTGGTTCTGCGACAGCGGTGACCGCTGTCCAAGTTTCGCTGGGGTGACACCTACGAAACGCGACGCGGGCCACATGTCCATGGCCTATGGACTGAAAATCTACCCAGTTATCGGCGAGTCTTTAAAGGCAGCAGGCTTAATTTGAAACAGGCATTGTTGGGGACTTGGTCCCGTTTGGCATTCTCACGTCGAGGTTCAGCGCGGCGATCTGAAAGCGTGAGTTTTCGACGTCCGCGCGAATCACGATGCAAGGCAGTGCTTCGGACTGCGTTCGCTCATCGAGCCTGCATTCTGCTCGCCATGAGCGTTGTCATCAGTTCGGTCGGATGTAGCCGCGAGGTACCCGCTTATGTGTCCCCCGAGACGGATATCACCACAATTGCGGCTGCACTCCGTGGCGACCAGCCCTACGTGGTGTCGATCCTCGGTGATTCGACCGGCAACAATCGCGATGAATGGGTTCACTTGGTGGCTCGCCGAATTGCCCGAACCTATGGCCGGCCGGTTACAGTCCACGATTGGAAAACTGAGCAGGATGAGTACACGAGCAAAGTGGTTTATGATGGCCCTGGGGCTCCTGTAACGGTATGGAACGGATCAGGGTCGGGCAAGTCTGCGCAGTACTCTTTGCAGTGGTATGCACAGATGGCTCCTCAACAGGTCGATCTGACAATCATCAGCCACTCCCACAACCATCCATCCGACGCAGTTAACGGAATCGAGCAGTTGGTGAAGACGGCGGGGAATAACTCTGTACGCGGTGGCGCAGTTGTTATTGTTCTTCAGAATCCACGATTGGACGACGCTGCTAATAGCCAGCAGCAAGCGGTGAACAAGCTGCGCGAACTCTACGACAATCCGGCGCGAGGTGTCGTTCTGGTCGACGTCAACACCGCGTTTCGGAACGGCGATCTGCAAGCTCTGTTGTTGCCTGACGGGGCGCATCCGAACCCAATAGGCTCGCAGCTATGGGCCGACACTGTGTGGAAATCGATGCAGCTCTAAGGCGTGCCCTCGGGTCTGCTGCACGATCAGGTGACAGTTGCGGTCACGCAGCCTGACTGGCCGGTGTGGTCATACTTGCTTCGTGTTCGATCGGGGTTCAGGCGCCCGTGGCCGGCCTGGCGTCGGCGTCGGTGGTAGGTCCGTTCCGATCCAGGTGACGATGGCGATCCTCACCTCACCGCTAGCTAGGTTGAGTCGATGGCGACTGTGGCCGACGGCCGTCGCGAAAGTGAGGACGTCGTCAGAATTAGCCATGAAGTGCCTGCCACACCGTGTCCGCCCACAACTGCGAACCACGCGGATTGACGTTCGCGCCGTCGGTGTCGAGCAGATCTGGAAGGTACCCGGCTCGGAATGCCGCATTCACGTCGACTACGGCCACTCCTTGGGCCGGGTCTGAGTAGATTTGACGAAGCTCGTCGACCACCGACTGTTGTAGTTCGGCGACGTTATCGGTGCGCGGGTTCTGGAGTATCACAACGACTCCGCCCCCGGGGAGCGTGTTGGTGTCGACCGCCTGGATAAGGTGCTCAATCCCTTCAACCACGCGTTGTGGGTTGGTGTGGGAGTGACTTATAATTGTCAGATTGACCGGTACGGGCGCAAGCTTTGGGTACCACTGCGTCGAGTACTGGGGCGGTTTCCCTGATGCCGAGCCGTTCCAGATGGTCACTGGCGCTCCTGCTCCAGGGTATGTCTCTTGGCTCTTGTACCGACGCTCTTCGGTCTTCCAGTCGTGCACGGTGACGGGTCGGTTGTAAGTGGCAGCAATGCGTTGAGCTACTAGGTGGACCCATTCTTCGACGTTGTTTCCGGTGGAGTCTCCGACGATCGAGATCACAAGTGGCATATCGCCGCGCAGTGCGCTGCTGATCACGGTGACGTTGAACGCTGACCGAGCAACAGCCGGAGCGGCTGGCGCAGTTGGGACGGTCGATAAGGACGAGGATGCAGGCTCGGTGTAGGTCGACGCGTAGGGCGGGGGCTCGTGATCGCACGCTACGGAGCCAACGAGAACTAGCGCTGCAATAGCGGCACGAGTCACCTTCACATCCGAAGCGTAATGCCCTGCCTGCTAGTAGTGACGGCGCTCATTGAAAATGCTCAGTTCTGCTCACCGAAAGTGCTCATCGGTTGCGTCCAGCAGAGTGGTGTACGAGTCGTGAGGTGAGCCCGTGGGTCTGCTGCACGAATAGGTGACATTGGCGTGTTCCCACTGACTGAGTCCAACCAGTTTTAGAGTCCTGTAGCCCGATGTCGGGCGAGAAGGGACGATGAACGTATGGCTGGTCGGAAGCGGAATTCCGCGGAGGACATCGTGCGCAAGTT
>JAUKNU010000003.1:0-4643 GCA_030499155.1 Mycolicibacterium frederiksbergense
CGCCTCATACACCGCCTGGGTCGCATCCCACCAATCGAATACGAAGCCAACCACTACGCTGCAATCACAGCCCCATCCGCGGCTGCACACCAGTAACCACGTGTGCATCGAACCCGGGGCGATTCACGCCTCTATGTATGCGTATTGAAGGCCACCCACAGTGCCCGTCTGGTACAAACTTCGCCAGGTGTGTGGCTTTAAGCTGGACAGATGACGGAAGCGAGCGGATCCCGTGGGGCCAACGAACCTGTCGTGATCCGAGCTGAGCCCGCTAGAATGGTCCTTCCCCCGCATGCTCCCGGCTTCCTCGAAATTCGCGTACGAATCGCGCAGGCAGCGATGCGCTTCTTTGATCCTGCACAGCCAAACCCTTACGCCGATGCACTCGGCAAACCCGCCTATGACCGCGACAACTCACTAACGGGTGAGGACTTTCGCCAACACCTGCTTGCCGATGAAACCTTCTTCACCGAGTTGCATTCCGTTCTCATACACCCACTCCTGCGGGATATGGCTCGTGCAGACCTTCTGTACGACCACGGGATCAGTCGAGCAACAGATGGCGTGCTCGGGCATGCCTACCAAGCGATCCCCAGTTCGATCACCAATGCTCAACGCGGCGGCAGTCTTTGGCTATCGCGTGCGCTGGGTCCCACGATGATCATCGAGAAATACGGGTCCGTTACAGCACACATGACCGGCACTACGCCCGATGGCGACGTGACGAATGCCAGCGGCCTTGTGTTGGATCCTGGCCATATCTTGACCAACGCACACGTTGTACGAGACTGCACGCTAGATGCCACGATCGCCGCGCCGGCACCGCACACGCCTACGGAAGGCGCATTGCAAACAGCATTTCACATCACCCTTCGCACAGATGATGCCCTTATACACCCGACAATCGACGTCGCAGTCATCCCCGTTGACACGAAAGGTCCACCTTTTAAGGCACTCTCGGGTGTGGCGTTTCGAGACCCACAATGGTCCGACGAGACATACGTTTTCGGTTATCCACCGATTTCAACACTCGACAGTCCGTACCTCGTCGTTCAGCGAGGTGAGGTGGTCAATCCGGCAGTGAGGTCCCGCGAGGACGAACAGTTCTTCCTCTACTCTTCGATAGCCCGACCCGGAAACAGCGGCGGACCAGTCGTTGCTCAGGACGGCCGCGTTGTCGGGTTGGTCACCCGCGACCTGCCCGACGCTAGACAGATCGCTTCGCCTTTCTATGGAGGCGTCTCCGCAGGGCAAATCCGCATCGCACTAGGCGATTTAGGGGTCGCGGACCTGATCCATTGGGAGGACTGGCACTACTGACAGCACCACTGCTGTCGAGTCAAGGTCCTTGCAACACAGCGCCGCGGCCGGCCCGGTGCTGCGTCGACCATCATCACTGCGCACCTTCAAGTGGGCTCGGAAGGGCTGCAACAAGATCCCGATCGCGAATTCACGCCGGAAGGGGTCGTACGATCCAGGTTGTGCCATCTACACCGACGAAACACCACTTCGTACCGCAGATGCTTCTTCGTCGATTCGCACACGATGGCCGTCTCTGGCACTTCTCAATCGAGCGAGACGAGCGCTTGCGACTAACGAGCCCGCGTGAAATGGGACACGTCAACAACGGACACACCATAGTCACGAAAGACGGAGAGCGGGACCAATCATCGCTTGAGCAAGCCATGAGCAACATTGAGGGTGCCGCAAGCGCTGCAATTGCCGCAATCGAGAACAGTCCGGACATGGCGATCGTCCCCCCGGGGCTCGCCGAGGCCATTGCATGGCTCGCCAGTCTCCAAGAATCTCGAAGCAGGGCTTACCTCGGATACGTGGCGGCAAAAGCAGGGTTGTCTAAGAAGGGCGATCCGTTCAAGGGGACGATGGGTGAGCTTCAAACGATGCTCTTGCGTGCCGGCGTCATGGGAGTCCTGGACGCATGGAACCTGCGCGACGACCACTCAATCAGGCCGAAGGATAGGTGGGACTCTGTAACACACGCCCTCTTGGGAATGCGTTGGGAAGCAATACGATACCCCGACCCATGCCTGGTGGTGTCCGACGCATTCGCCGCCCAGTATGGAATCAGGCCAGATTCACCGAGTACGTTCGAACACAATCCACACTTGGCGGAGTTCGGGCTGAATACGCCGTTGTGGGCCGCAGAAGGAGTGACTATCGCCCTGACGCCGCGTCTGGCGATCAGTCTTCAGCGCGACGGGACAGCTCGCACTATGCCGGCTGCAGACGTCAACATGCACACAATCAGATCCGCCCGATCATTTCTGGCGTTTCCATCTAACTTTAAACCGAGCGATGTGATGCCGGCTTGGATCACATGGATCGCGGAGGCAAAGACCATACGGCGAGCACTGCCGAAGTCGCTGTGAACTTCGGCAGCGCTGGTCCTCTCCTTGCCCTGAAGCCCGCGCTGAAGACGTGACACGCACCTCGGACAGCCGGCCCGCGACACCTATCGAGGCATAACGCGCTTAATCTGCAACGGGCCGAAGTATCGCTCCCGGCCGGACTGGGTGCACTTCAGAATTCTCAGCTAGGACACGCCGGTACTTCATTTCCTGTCATTTCTGCGCATATGTGCTTCACTGTTCACATGACGCAGTGGGACGCAGCTGCCAGTGAGCAGCTCGCAGCAATCGTTGAGCACCTACAGGGTAAGCAAGTGATCTCCCTACTAGAAACGATCGCCGCTTCTGTATGGCGCGCTAACACAGCCAGATACGAGCCCAGCGATCTAGGCGATACTCCGCGATCGTTAGGCATCACAGCTGCGGAAAACTTCCGTGAGCTCGCTCTTCGGCAAATATGGCACCCGGCCCGTACCGCCAAGATTGGTCGAGACGTGCATGTAACTGCACCGAATGGCTCGCTGCTAGTCCAGTCTGGTGGCATCAATCTGCTAGTGAAGAAGGCCGGGCCCATGGTCACTTTGGCGGAGCCGGACTGGAGTGAATTCGATTGGTCGGCAGAAAGCGACGTGCGTCGAGCGGCCGCTCGAAACAATAGAACTCGGTATAACCCTTTTCAGATCGGTAGCGGCACACTGTTTGACGGCTTGTTCCCTGCAGAGGGCGACCCCAAAGCGCTCCGCGACGTTATTCTTGTTTGGGCAGGGGGCTGGTCGAGCCCGAACACCGCAGGGTGGCTCGGAATCCCAACGGAAAGCCCCGACTATCCTTGGTTAGCAACGCAACAACTATGGTGGCATAGAGGTGATACCGGGAATGCAACCCGTGGTCGCAATGAATCAACGGATTCCAGCACTGATAGCTTTGAACGGCGACCGGCGCCAACACCTGAGGTGCGACTCAAGCCGAGGCCGAAGTCAGCTGGAGAATGAGCGACATCAGTGATGCAATGCGCGCGGCACGTCGACGTCGAGTCAGCGGGTCGGTATCAACCTTTAGCGGTGCACGATTGTCCATCGCCCGGCGGATGGCCCGGATGTCGCGTGCCGAACTCGCGGCGTTGGTTGATATCTCGCCCACAGCTATTACTCAGTTGGAGCGCGACCAGTACCGTCCGACTACCGCAGTAGCGGCTGAGCTCGCACTCAGCCTCGGCGTGCCCGGACAGTTCCTGCAACGCAGCGTGAGTGATCAGACGATACCGGCCTCGGCAGCACACTTTCGCTCCCTGCGAGCTACGCCTGCGATAAGTCGTGAACAGGCGTTGGCATACGCTGACCTCGCCTTGGAAGTCTTGTCTGGTATCGAAGATTATGTCGATCTTCCGCCGGCGGATCTCCCATCCTTGAAGGGATACGTGGGCGAGATTTCTAGAGCTGACGCCGAACGCGCGGCGGCTGAAGCCCGGCAGATGCTGGGTGTCGCGGAAGGTCCTGTCCCTCATGTGGTGAGACTGCTTGAGGCCCAAGGCGTACTTGTGCTCAGGTACCCCAGTGACCAGTTCGATCACCGGGTGGATGCATTCTCAACTTCGGCGACCCGTCGTCCTGTTGTGCTGCTGTCTTCGACGAAGGCCGACAAGGCACGCAGCCGCTTCGACAGCGCTCACGAGCTCGGGCACCTGCTTCTACATCCAGACGCAGAACCGGGTTCGAAGCTGATTGAGGGTCAAGCCCAGGACTTCGCTGCCGCGTTCCTGGCGCCAGCTGATCAAGTAATTGACGACCTTCCCCGCACTCTCGACTGGGATGCGTTCCACGCGGCGAAGAGGCGGTGGGGTGTAAGTTTGCGCGCGCTCGTCTATCGCGCGCGGACATTGGGCCTACTTTCGGATTCGATGTATAGGCGGGCCAACATAACGCTTTCTACTTGGGGTACGCCGGAACCCGGGCCGTTGGGTCCTCCGGAATACCCGTCTCTTCTGGGCACCGCGGTCGCGCTTCTCGCTGAACACAACGTCACTACCGCCGAACTTGCACAGCACGCCGCTTTACCAGACGAACACTTCGCCATGGTCGTCGCGGCGGCGACCGACAGCCGACCGAAGATCGTGCCGACACCGTTCTGACCGAGACCAGGTGCTAGATGGGGTCTGCTGCACGATCAGGTGACAGTTGCGGTCACGCGGCCTGACTGGCCGGTGTGGTCATGATTGCTTCGAATTCGATCGGGGTCAACCGCCCGAGACCCGCCTGGCGCCGGCGACGATGATAG
>JAUKNU010000004.1:0-3990 GCA_030499155.1 Mycolicibacterium frederiksbergense
GTAGGTGAAGCTGCCGTCGGGGTTGAGGGTGAGGGTGCCGTTTGTCGGCCCGGTGACGAGGGTGGCGGTGAGGGTGTCGCCGTCGTTGTCGGTGTCGTTGGTCAGGACGTTGCCGGTGAGGGTGGTGCCTTCGTCGGTGGTGAAGCTATCGGCGGCGGTGACGGGGGTGTCGTTGACGGCGTTGACGGTGATCGAAACGGTGGCCACCGAACTGGTGGCGGTGCCGTCAGTCGCGGTGTAGGTGAACGAGTCGCCTCCGTTGTAGTCCGCATCAGGGGTGTAGGTGAAGGATCCGTCGGCATTGAGGGTCAGGGTGCCGTTGGTCGGCCCGTCGACCAGGGTCGCGGTGAGCGTGTCGCCATCGACATCCGAGTCGTTGGAGAGAACGTTGCCGGTGAGGACGGTGTCTTCGTCGGTGCTCACCGTGTCACCCACCCCCGCGGGGGTGTCGTTGACCGCGTTGACCGTGATCGACACGGTGGCAACAGAACTGGTCGCCGTGCCATCGGTGGCGGTGTAGGTGAACGAGTCGGCGCCGTTGTAGTTCGCATCCGGTGTGTAAGTGAAGGATCCGTCGGCATTGAGGGTCAGGGTGCCGTTTGTCGGCCCGTCGACCAGTGTCGCGGTGAGCGTGTCGCCGTCGGTATCGGAATCGTTTGTTAGGACGTTGCCGGTGAGGACGGTGTCCTCGTCGGTGGTGAAGCTATCGGCGACGGTGACGGGTGCATCGTTGACCGGGCTAACCGTGATCGACACCGTCGCAATGGAACTGGTGGTCGTGCCATCGGTGGCGGTGTAGGTGAACGAGTCGGCCCCGGTGAAGTCGGCGGCCGGGGTGTAGGTGAAGCTGCCGTCGGTGTTGAGGGTCAGGGTGCCGTTGGTCGGCCCGTCGACCAGGGTGGCGGTGAGGGTGTCGCCGTCGGTATCGGAATCGTTGGTCAGCACGTTGCCGGTGAGGACGGCGTCTTCGTCGGTGCTGAACGAGTCATCAACAGTGGCGGGAACATCGTTGACCGAGCTGACCGTGATCGACACCGTGGCAACAGAACTGGTGACCGTGCCGTCGCTCGCGGTGTAGGTGAACGAATCGAGGCCGTTGTAGTTGGTGGCGGGTGTGTAGGTGAAGCTGCCGTCGGGGTTGAGGGTGAGGGTGCCGTTTGTCGGCCCGTCGACCAGGGTGGCGGTGAGGGTATTGCCGTCCACGTCCGAATCGTTGGTCAGGACGTTGCCGGTGAGGACGGTGTCCTCGTCGGTGGTGAAGGTGTCGTTGGCGGTGACAGGTGCATCGTTGACCGCAGCGATGGTGATCGACACGGTGGCCACGGAACTGGTGGTCGTGCCATCGTTGGCGGTGTAGGTGAAGCTGTCGGTGCCGTTGTAGTTCGCTGCTGGGGTGTAGGTGAAGGATCCGTCGGGGTTGAGGGTGAGGGTGCCGTTTGTGGGCCCGGTGACGAGGGTGGCGGTAAGGGTGTCGCCATCGACATCGGAGTCGTTGGTCAGGACGTTGCCGGTGAGGGTGGTGTCTTCATCGGTGCTCACCGTGTCACCCACCCCCGCGGGGGTGTCGTTGACGGCGTTGACGGTGATCGACACGGTGGCCACGGAACCGGTGGTGTTGCCGTCGCCGGCGGTGTAGGTGAAGGAGTCGGGGCCGTTGTAGTCCGCGTCGGGTGTGTAGGTGAAGGATCCGTCGGGGTTCAGCGTCAGGGTTCCGTTGGTCGGTCCGGTGACGAGGGTGGCGGTGAGGGTGTCGCCGTCGGTATCGGAATCGTTGGTCAGCACGTTGCCGTTGAGGACGGTGTCTTCGTCGGTGGTGAACGTGTCACCCATTGCGACCGGGGTGTCGTTAACGGGATCAACCGTGATCGACACGGTGGAAACAGAACTGGTGGCCGTGCCGTCGCCGGCGGTGTAGGTGAACGAGTCAGCGCCGTTGAAGTTCGCATCCGGTGTGTAGGTGAAGGATCCGTCGGGGTTCAGCGTCAGGGTGCCGTTTGTGGGTCCGTCGACCAGGGTGGCGGTCAGCGTGTTGCCGTCCACGTCCGAATCGTTGGCTAGGACGTTTCCGGTGAGGGCGGTGTCTTCGTCGGTGGTGAAGCTATCGGCGGCGGTGACGGGGGTGTCGTTGACGGCGTTGACCGTGATCGTGACCGTGGCAGTCGAACTCGTCGCGGTGCCGTCGCTCGAGGTGTAGGTGAACGAGTCGGCCCCGTTGTAGTTGGCCGTCGGGGTGTAGGTGAAGGATCCGTCGGGGTTGAGGGTCAGGGTGCCGTTGGTGGGCCCGTCGACGAGGGTGGCGGTGAGGGTGTCGCCGTCGTTGTCGGTGTCGTTCGATAGGACGTTGCCGGTGAGGGTGGTGTCTTCGTCGGTGCTCACCGTGTCATCCGCGGCTACCGGGGTGTCGTTGACCGGACTGACCGTGATAGACACGGTGGCAACCGAACTGTTGGCAGTGCCGTCGCTTGCGGTGTAGGTGAAGCTGTCCGCGCCGTTGTAGTTCGCTGCGGGTGTGTAGGTGAAGGATCCGTCGGTATTCAGGGTGAGGGTTCCGTTGGTCGGCCCATCGACCAGTGTCGCGGTGAGCGTGTCGCCATCGACATCCGAGTCGTTCGATAGGACGTTTCCGGTGAGGGCGGTGTCTTCGTCGGTGCTTACCGTGTCACCCACCGTGACCGGGGCGTCATTGACGGCGTTGACGGTGATCGCCACGGTGACAAACGAGCTGGTCGCCGTGCCGTCGCTCGCGGTGTAGGTGAAGCTGTCGGCGCCGTTGTAGTTCGCTGCGGGTGTGTAGGTGAAGCTGCCGTCGGCATTCAGCGTCAGGGTGCCGCTGGTCGGTCCGGTGACGAGGGTGGCGGTCAACGTGTCGCCGTCGATGTCGGTGTCGTTGGTCAGCACGTTGCCGGCCAGCTGGGTGTCTTCGTCGGTGGTGAAGCTATCGCCTGCGGCTGCCGGAGCATCGTTGACCGGGTTGACGGTGATCGACACCGTGGCAGTCGAACTCGTCGCGGTGCCGTCGCCTGCCGTATAGGTGAACGAGTCAGCGCCGTTGAAGTCCGCATCCGGGGTGTAGGTGAAGGATCCGTCGGCATTCAGGGTGAGGGTGCCGTTGGTCGGCCCGTCGACCAGTGTCGCGGTGAGCGTGTCGCCATCGACATCGGAATCGTTGGTAAGCACGTTTCCGTTCAGCTGGGTGTCTTCATCCGTGCTCACCGTGTCACCCACGGCGACTGGAGCGTCGTTGACCGGGGTGACCGTGATCGTAACGGTGGCAATGGAGCTGGTCGCGGTGCCGTCGTCTGCCGTATAGGTGAAGGAGTCAGCGCCGTTGTAGTCCGAGGCCGGTGTGTAGGTGAAGGATCCGTCGGCATTGAGGGTCAGGGTGCCGTTGGCCGGCCCGGTCACCAGTGTTGCGGTCAACGTGTCGCCGTCGGTATCGGAATCGTTGGTCAGGACGTTTCCGGTGAGGACGGTGTCCTCGTCGGTGGTGAAGCTATCGGTGAGGGTGACGGGTGCATCGTTGACAGGGCTGACCGTAATCAACACGGTGGCAACAGAACTGGTCACCGTGCCATCAGTCGCGGTGTAGGTGAAGCTGTCGGCCCCGTTGTAGTTGGCATCCGGGGTGTAGGTGAACGACCCATCGGGGTTCAGCGTCAGGGTGCCGTTGGTGGGTCCATCGACCAGTGTCGCGGTGAGGGCATTGCCGTCCACGTCCGAGTCGTTGGTCAGGACGTTGCCGGTGAGGACAGTCTCCTCGTCAGTGGTGAAGCTATCGGCGACGGTGACGGGGGTGTCGTTGACGGCGTTGACGGTGATCGAAACGGTGGCCACCGAACTGGTGGCCGTGCCATCGGTGGCGGTGTAGGTGAACGAGTCGGCGCCGTTGAAGTCGGCTGCTGGTGTGTAGGTGAAGCTGCCGTCGGGGTTGAGGGTGAGGGTGCCGTTTGTCGGCCCGGTGACGAGGGTGGCGGTGAGGGTGTCGCCGTC
>JAUKNU010000005.1:0-3238 GCA_030499155.1 Mycolicibacterium frederiksbergense
CCACCGACACCGACACTCGGCCCTGGGCTACCGCACACCGGCCGAGTACGCTGCGGTCTGCAGGTGCACCCACACCCCGATGGCCTGCAGCATCAACTGAATCTGGATCACACCAACCCGACTCTAGCCCGGATTTTTCGTGGAATGTTGCCGGTGATGGCGTGTAGATAAGCGAAAGTGCCTGTCCTGCAAGGGATAATTGGACTTCTCTAGGGTTCAAAGATCCTGACGGGAAGGCACTTCGCAGGTGAAGAATATCGCGGTCGTACCGCGGGTGAAAGTTTCCGCTGACGGCCATGGTGTCGTGTCGCATGCCGGGATGGGCATGCTGCGTGAGCTCGCCGACCGCACGGGCCTATCGGCGCAGGTCAGCGCCGCGTTGGCCGACACTTACCGCGGTCCGTGGGTGCACGCGCCCGGGGAAGTGTTCGCTGATCTGGCGGCCGCGGTCGCCGACGGGGCCGATTGCATCGACGGGGTCGGGCAGTTGTGCGGGGACCGTGAGCATGTGTTTGGTGCGAAAGCGTCGACGACCACGATGTGGCGGCTGGTCGATGAGCGCATTGATGCTGCTCACCTGCCCGGGGTGCGGGCAGCCCGAGCCGGTGCGCGGGCTGCGGCCTGGGCGGCCGGGGCTGCCCCCACACCCGGTGGCTGGCTGCACATCGATATCGACGCCACGCTGGTGATCGATCATTCCGACAACAAGACCGGCGCGGCGCCGACGTGGAAGAAAACGTTCGGCTATCACCCGCTGCTGGCGTTTCTGGACCGCCCGGAGATCGCAGGCGGGGAAGCCTTGGCCGGGTTGCTGCGCAACGGTAACGCCGGCTCCAACACCGCCAGTGATCACATCATCGTCCTGAAGCAGGCGCTGGCAGCGCTGCCGGCGGGGTGGCGGCCCGACCTGAGTCGAGACGATGATTCCGGCGGGCCGAAAGTTCTGGTGCGCTGCGATACCGCCGGGGCCACCCACCGATTCGCCGACGCCTGCCGCGAGCAGAGGGTGGGGTTCTCCTTCGGCTACCCCGTCGATCTGCGGGTCCAGGACGCAGTGGACACCCTCAACATCGGTGATGCCTGGTATCCGGCGATCGACACCGACGGCGGCATCCGCGACGGCGCCTGGGTCGCCGAAGCCACCACCTTGGTCAACCTGAGCAGCTGGCCGCCAGGCACCCGGCTGATCCTGCGCAAAGAACGCCCCCACCCCGGCGCACAGCTGCGGTTCACCGACACCGACGGGATGCGAGTCACCGCGTTCATCACCGACACACCACCAGGTGCCATCCCCGGCCAAGTCGCCGGCCTGGAACTACGGCACCGCCAGCACGCCCGCGTCGAAGACCGCATCCGCGACCTCAAAGCCACCGGCCTACGCAACCTGCCATGTCACTCCTTCTGGGCCAACGCCGCATGGCTGGAGATCATCCTCGCCGCCACCGACCTGGTCACCTGGACCCGACTGATCGGCTTCCGCGCCCACCCGACGCTGGCCCACGCCGAGATCGCCACCTTCCGCTACCGGGTCCTGCACGTCGCGGCCCGCATCACCCGCGGCGCCCGCCAACTGCGACTACGTATCGACGCTGAGGTGAGCCCGTCGTAGTGGTCCAGTCGTTGTGAGACTCTGTTGCCCGAGTGTTCGGGCAGGAAGAATCAACGACGACATGGCATCGAACAAGCGCCGGCGACATACGCCGGATCAGATCATCCGCAAGCTCGCCGAGGGCAACAAGCTCCTCGGTGCTGGCCAGGAACTCGGCGAGGTGTGCCGTCACCTGGAGATCGCGGAATCGACGTGGCATCGCTGGCTGGCCCAGTACGGCGGGATGAAGGCCAACGAGGCCAAGAGGCTCAAGGAGCTCGAGGCCGAGAACGCCCGGCTCAAGAAGCTGGTCGCCAACCAGGCTCTCGACATCGACATGCTCAAGGACATCTCGGCGGGAAACTTCTGACCCCGAACCGCAAGCGCCGCGCCGTAGAGGTGCTGCGCGACCGGTTCGGGGTGTCCGAGCGCCGTGCCTGCACGGTCGTGGGGCTGCACCGTTCCACGATGCGCCTGCAGCCGCCGCCGATGACGACCGAGGAGGCTGAACTGCGGGCCTGGTTACGGCGGTTCTCCACCGACCGGCCTCGCTGGGGATGGCGACGAGCAGCCAAGATGGCCCGCCGCGCAGGCTGGCAGGTCAACAACAAACGGATCCGCCGGCTGTGGCGCGACGAGCGCCTGCGGGTCCCACAGCGCCGCCGCAAGAAGCGGCTGACCGGTATCGGTGTCGCCGTGGGCGCGATGTCACCGATCCGCCCGAACGTCATCTGGGCGATGGACTTCCAGTTCGACACGACCGCCGATGGCCGCACTCTGAAGATGTTGAACGTCATCGACGAGTTCACCCGTGAGGCCCTCGCGATCGAG
This sequence comes from Mycolicibacterium frederiksbergense, assembly GCA_030499155.1. Lineage (GTDB taxonomy): Bacteria > Actinomycetota > Actinomycetes > Mycobacteriales > Mycobacteriaceae > Mycobacterium > Mycobacterium frederiksbergense_A. Next base: position 2,420 of record JAUKNU010000005.1, read on the forward strand.
GTTGATCGTGCCATCGACGCCGATGGCGTCGTCGATGTGCTGGATCGACTGGCCATCACCCACGGGGCGCCTTGCTATGTCCGCTTCGACAACGGTCCTGAGTTCGTGGCGCACGCGGTCAGTGATTGGTGCCGATTCAACAGTGCTGGTTCACTTTTCATCGATCCTGGCTCGCCGTGGCAGAACGCATGGGTCGAGTCGTTCAATGGCCGGCTCCGTGATGAACTGCTCAACTCGTGGCGCTTCGACTCGCTACGGGAAGCACGGGTGATCATCGAAGACTGGCGCCGCGATTACAACGCCAACCGGCCCCATTCTGCCCACGGAGAGCTCACTCCTGCCGAGTTCGCCCTACAGTGGACCACGACCCACCAACCCCAAGTCGCATAGCGACTGGACCACCAAACGGGTCCCCCTCAACGCCACCTGGCGCTGGGCCGCGCCGATCGCCACCGCCTGGCACCACCTGCGCACCGCCTTCGGATGACTGCCGGCCTCCTGACTCGACCGATCACGAAAGGTGCACTGGCCCCGGGAAGGCCCGCCCCACCCGGCGACACGGGACCGACGAACCACGCCACCACACGAAAACCACTACCCAGCAGAGCAATCAGGCGTCAGACCGAGCCCACACCAATCACCACGAAAAATCGAGGCTAGAAACGGGTGGACTCAGAGACGGGGACTCGCCAAGCTCACTTACGAGCGGGTAGATCCTTTTCCCGGCAGGTTGGCCTGCGACAGATAGGCCGCCGCGCGGCGCAGGACCTCGTTCTCCTGCTCCAACAACCGATTCCGGCGGCGCAGCTCCCGTAACTC
>JAUKNU010000006.1:0-2082 GCA_030499155.1 Mycolicibacterium frederiksbergense
CCCCCCCCCGGGGGTGATGAACCCGGACAGCACGATCAAGCCGCCGAAGAGGAACAGCCAGAACGAGAATGCATTCAAGCGCGGGAAAGCCACGTCGGGGGCGCCAATCTGCAGCGACAGAACCAGATTGGCGAAGGCAAAGACCATCGGGGTAGCGAACAGCAGCAACATCAGTGTGCCGTGCATGGTGAACATTTGGTTGTACTGCTCGTTAGATAAGAACTGCAGACCTGGCTGAGCCAGCTCGCCGCGGATGAACAGCGCCATCAAGCCACCGGCGAGGAAGAATCCGAACGCGCCCACGAAGTACATCTGCCCGATCAGCTTATGATCGGTCGTGGTGATCAGCTGATAGATCAGGGCGCCTTTGGGCTTAAAACGCGGCGGGAATGGGCGTGTCGCCTTCAACTCCGGGATCACGGTGTCGGTCATGCATCTCCCCTACGACAGGGCGCTTTCGCGCCGCGCTCGGCTTCACCGTCGTTAGCGATCGGGCCTGTCGCTAGACCCACTTACTGCCACACACCGGTCTTACCCCCTCCGGTATCATCCAAACCTGCTGACGGCGTGGTTCGATCGTCGCTCATCAGCGTTGATCACGCAGCGCGATTGCGCTGTCATGCGCGGCCCTTGAGGATCAGGTTCCAGTACATGGCGGGCAGCCCGTAGCGCTTCAGGAGCCACATGTCACGGCGTTCGTGGGTGGTGTCGATGAACGGGATCGACGGCGCCGGGCGCATCGTGTAGTCGAACTCGGCGAGCAGCATCTTGTCGCGCGCGGTGGTCAACGGACACGACGCGTATCCGCCGTAGGACGCCGATAAGGGGCGGCCGGCGATGCTGTCGGCAAGGTTGGCCGCCACCACCGGAGCCTGCTTGCGAATGGCCGCACCGGTTTTGGAGTTGGGTGTCGATCCGGCATCGCCAAGGGCGAAGATGTTGTCGAACTTGTTGTGCCGCAAGGTGTTTTTGTCCACATCGACGTAGCCGCCGGGATTGTCGGCAGCAGCCAGCGGACTGGACTTGATCCAGTCTGGCGCCGATTGGCGGGGTACGACGTGCAGCAGGTCGTAGCCCACCTCAGTGGTGCTGTCGGCGGAGTTATCGGTGATGGTCACCGTGCGGGTGTCGGGATTGACCGTGGTGACTTCACTGTTGAAGCGCACCTCGATGCCGTAGCGCGCGACGACGCGTTCGAGTTCGTCAGAGAACTCCTTCACGCCGAACATGCCCGGCGTCGGCAGCACCATGACGATGCGAATGTTGGACAGCACGCCCTGGCGGCGCCAGTAATCGGCCGCCAGGTAGGCAATCTTCTGCGGTGCCCCGGCACACTTGATCGGTCCTGACGGCATGGTGAAGATCGCCGTGCCCGAGCGCATCGACTTGATCAGCTCCCACGTTTTGGGGGCCAGGTCATAGCGGTAGTTGCTTGATACCGCCGGTGCGTCCAGGGATTCGGCCATGCCGGGCACGGCGGTCCAGTCGAGCTGAATGCCGGGACACACCACGAGGTGCTCGTAGCCGACCGTGATTCCACCGTCGGTGCTCACGCGCTGCTTTTCCGGGTCGATCTCGCAGGCCCGGTCTTTGGTCCACCCAACCCCTTGCGGCATCACCGAAGCTTGCGGCCGAGCGCTCGCGCCAGCCGTCACGCAGCCGCCGCCGACAAGTGTCCACAGCGGCTGGTAGTAGTGCGTCTCGGACGGCTCGATGATGCCGATATCGGTCATGCCCGCGTGCCGAAGCCGCGCTGCCAGCGACACGCCCGCATTGCCGCCGCCAATGACGACGACCTGATGTCCTACTGCATTCACTGCTCGACCTCCTGAACTCTGGTGGCGGATGCCCCGACGACGCCGCTGCTCGCTGAGCGCGCTCCGACGGTGGAACAGATCCACGCCAACGTGTAGGAATGTACGTACATCCGACTAGGCTAGCGTGGCGGAGCAGGAAAGAAGGCCGCGGCTTTTTTCAAAAACGCCCTGTCCAAACGTAATTCGGCATTCTCCTTGCGCAAGCGTTGCAGCTCTGCGCGTTCATCGTCATCGAGCACCTCGGGATTATCGGCTGCCGAGCGCG
>JAUKNU010000007.1:0-1897 GCA_030499155.1 Mycolicibacterium frederiksbergense
GCCTCATACACCGCCTGGGTCGCATCCCACCAATCGAATACGAAGCCAACCACTACGCTGCAATCACAGCCCCATCCGCGGCTGCACACCAGTAACCACGTGTGCATCGAACCCGGGGCGATTCACCCACACCCCGATGGCCTGCAGCATCAACTGAATCTGGATCACACCAACCCGACTCTAGAAACGGGTGGACTCAGAGACGGGGACTCGCCAACGACCTGTTGGCCGCCGCGCAGAAGGAACTTAAGACGTCCGGCGTATCAGATACCGTCCGCATCGCGTTGCAGCAGGCTGCAGCGGCGTCTGCACGCGCTCGCCAGATCGCATGGTTGAAGTCTGGCGGTATGGGGGAGATGGCCGACCCTGGTAAACCAGGTGATGTGTGGCGGTAGTCGCGCGGGATCTCGTCGACACCAGTGCCGCGGCACGGATGTCAAACCCCAAGGTCGCCGACCGACTTGCTCCGCTTCTCGAGGCCGGATTGGTCGCAACCACCGCGCAACCCGATGCCGAGGCGCTCTACAGCGCCCGGGCCGCCGCGGACTACGCCCAGATATGGTCAGATCGCCGCCTCGCATACGAGTACCTGCCGACCAACGATGAACACTGGCAGGCGGCGTTGGATGCGCAGCGGTCGCTGGCCGGCACCGGTCGTCATCGTGCCGTCGGCATGGGCCGACCTACTGATCGCCATCCTTGCCAACGCCCATGATGTGACACTGCTGCACTACGACGCTGATTTTGAGATCGCTGCCGAGGTATTGCCCTTCCAGCATCGGTGGGCGTTGGAACCGGGCGCTATCAGTTAGGGCAGGGCAGGGTGTGGTGGAGCGGAGTTGAAACCCGTTGGTGCGCAGTGCAATATTCGGTAGGCAAGTTGACATAATGTAGATTATCGGCACAAAACCAATGCGAGTTGCATTAGGTGCAAGGACTCGCACCCTTGCGCGATGACAATGTTGGCGCAGCTGACGAGCTTGACCCCCTCCCGTTCTATCCACCGGCAGGCGTGTCATCTGTTGACCGTCGCCCCAGCTTGAAGTAGATTTCAATCACTTAATGAACGATTTCGTTGTTAGGTGACGAGATGTCGATGCTGGTTTACTCAGGCCTGTCCGGCAACGCCGCGGCCGGCTGCCCTCCGTCCGCCGGCAGCCCGCGAAAACGTCACAGTGACGAATTGGTATGTCCCGCTGGGGTATTGCGCATTCACCGTTCGACTCCCAGGTCAACGTCCTGGGCGGCATCCACGTGGTCGAGCCGACTATCAGACGGAGTCAGCGATGGCCGCTGAGCAGCTCCCGGGCTTCGTCCCTCGGATTCTGCGTGCCGACGATGTTTCGCTGCTGCGAGCAGACGAGACCGTCTTTGACGCAATGCTTGATGGCTGGCGAGCTCAGATGCTGGCTCGTGGCCTCGAGATCGACACGATCAAAGCACGGTGCCGTGTGATCGCCCGATTCGTCGAATTCACCAACGAGTACCCATGGCGCTGGCGAGCGAACGACGTGGATCAATTCCTCGCTGAATTACGGTCGCAGGCGACACCGATCGCGCTGTCGACGCTGCGCTCGTACAGTAACGCGATATCGATGTTCTGTAGTTATGTCAGCGACAGTCGATATGGATGGGTTGACTTCTGCGAGAAGCAATTCCGCGATGTTCCGTCGCAGATCGTCTTCGAATGGAACACGCCGCAGCACACCACAGGCGACGCGGTTCCGCCGGGGCGCCGCGCATTCACAAAGGCCGAACTGCAGCATCTGTGAGGTTGTCCCGAGTCTCGTAGAAGTTGAGGTGGCGGTCCCCTGCTCGAAACCTGCCGTGTGGTAGGTATCGGGCGTTCCGCCAAGAACTCCTACAGCAAGGGGACCACCATGAAGAAGAGTGACCA
>JAUKNU010000008.1:0-1773 GCA_030499155.1 Mycolicibacterium frederiksbergense
TTACTCTTCTTCATGGTGGTCCCCTTGCTGTAGGAGTTCTTGGCGGAACGCCCGATACCTACCACACGGCAGGTTTCGAGCAGGGGACCGCCACCTCAACTTCTACGAGACTCGGGACAACCTCCCGCCCGGGTCTTGAAATCGTCGTCGTACTTCTTCGGCATGATGCGAACTACCTTCCCTCGAAAGAAGGTGTGCATCAAACACGGGGCGATTCACTTCTCCCACTGCCTGACCGGCGCGGCGACTGTAAACCGAGTCGAATACCTTCTGGAGCTGTGCGTTGAACTGACGGGCAAACTCGCGCTCGAAGTTTGGGTTCATCGGGACTGTCAGAACAACGGTGAATCTGATCTTGGTCTGACACGCCGAGCGTGAGCTTGGCGGGAAGGACTGACGATGTCAGAAACACTCGATCCCGTGGCTACTACTGACCTGGATCATCGGCAGCTGGCTGAGCAGCTGCTGGCGCAAGCGAAGGAGCACGGTGTCGATCTGGTGGGCCCGAACGGGTTGCTCAACCAGTTGACGAAGAACGTGCTGGAGACGGCGCTGGACGCCGAGATGACCGAACATCTCGGGTACGACAAGCATGACCCGGCCGGGCGTGGCAGCGGCAACTCCCGCAACGGCGTCCGGTCCAAGACGGTGTTGACCGAAATCGGCCCAGTCGACATCGACGTGCCCCGGGATGTGAATTCCTCGTTCGATCCGCAGATCGTCAAGAAACGCCAACGACGGCTGACGGGCATCGATGAGATCGTATTGTCCCTGACGGCAAAGGGATTGACGACCGGTGAGATCGCTGCCCACTTCGCCGACATCTACGGAGCGACGGTGTCCAAGGACACCATCAGCCGGATCACCGACAAGGTCGTCGCGGAGATGGCCGAGTGGTGCAACCGCCCGTTGGAGCCGGTGTACCCGGTGGTGTTCATCGACGCCATCAACGTGAAGATCCGCGACGGCCAGGTCACCAACCGGCCGGTCTACGTTGCCATCGGGGTCACCTGCGGCGGGGAACGCGACATCCTCGGGTTGTGGGCCGGCGACGGCGGGGAGGGTGCGAAGTTCTGGCTGGCGGTGCTCACCGAGATCAAGAACCGCGGCACAGGCGACGTGTGCATCGTGGTCTGCGATGGCCTCAAGGGGCTGCCTGACGCGATCACCACGGTGTGGGACCGGGCGATCGTGCAGACGTGCGTGATCCATCTGTTGCGCAACACGTTTCGCTATGCATCGCGGAAGTACTGGGACCAGATCGCAAAGGAGATCCGGCCCGTCTACACCGCGCCGACGGAGGCCGCAGCCAAGGAAAGGTTCGTCGAGTTCACCGCGACGTGGGGTGCCCAGTACCCGGCGATCATCCGATTGTGGGAGAACGCCTGGAGCGAGTTCGTACCGTTCCTGGACTACGACGTGGAGATTCGACGCGTCATCTGCTCCACCAATGCCATCGAGTCCTTGAATGCCCGCTATCGCAGAGCGATCCGTGCCCGCGGGCACTTCCCAACCGAGCAGGCCGCGATGAAGTGTCTCTACCTCGCGACCCGCTCCCTAGACCCCACCGGCCGCGGTAAGGCACGATGGGCAATGAGGTGGAAGCCAGCGCTCAACGCGTTCGCGATCACCTTCGAAGGCCGGATTGTCGGCGACGCCTGAAAGATAACCCCGTGTCGACGTCTGAATTTTGACCCCCTGCGACTGATCCTCGGCTTACCGAGCCGAGGGAGATGAAGGGGTGTTATCCGTGGAGGACTGGGCTGAGATCCG
>JAUKNU010000009.1:0-875 GCA_030499155.1 Mycolicibacterium frederiksbergense
TCGGCTCAAAGACACCGGAATCGACACCTTGCCCTCCGCCAGAGCCGACAACACGGCACAATAACCACGACCACGTGGCCTACTTTTCACCGTCGCTTCTGGCCTACTTTTCGACCGTCGTCAACAGTCTGGATTCCGGTTTCCGTGCTCAGCTCGCGCAGAGAGACGTACCGTCCCTCATCACCCAGTACGCGGCTTGTAGGAAGAAGGAGAGGGGTTGGGGCCACCAGTCGGCTTTGATCAATCGTGAAGCCCTGGGCATGCAGCCAGGCAATTAGATGAGTCCTTTCCTGGCGGCTGTCGCCCTCAAGACCGTCGTGCAGACATACTGAGCGAGGTCGTCTTCGTGTGTTGCTGACACCCTGGACCTGCTTAGTGCTGCGGCGTACCGGGACGCGGACAGGATGGTTCAGTGTTCACGCCGCGCACCTGGTGACTCGACGCGGGGACGCCGAGCACGGCGTGACCCATCGCAACGAGCAGCGCAGAGGTCTGTTCGGGAGCCAGGCCAGTGCCGCGGTAGTGCAAGATCGATTGAATGGCTCCGATCGCTCCATGAACCATCGCCCGAAGTTCAATCTCATCGACCGCGGGCCGCAATTCTCCGACGAGGTGTACCCACTCTTCTAGATAGAGTCGCTGCTTTCGGCGCAACCGGCTCTGGTGCTGATCCGACAGATTGTGCACTTCGCGGTAATACACCATTGCCAGCTCGCGTTGATCCATTACCAAGGCGACTTGGTCTGACACCGAGGTTGTCCCGAGTCTCGTAGAAGTTGAGGTGGCGGTCCCCTGCTCGAAACCTGCCGTGTGGTAGGTATCGGGCGTTCCGCCAAGAACTCCTACAGCAAGGGGACCACCATGAAGAAGAGTAA